>PBWH01000034.1 GCA_002727195.1 Gemmatimonadota bacterium | reverse complement strand
GTTCACGTGGGTGTATCGAGCGCTACCATTGGGACATCAATATTAGGCGCCGGGGTGGTTTGTGATTAGCGAGCCGTCTCTCAACAGCAGCGCCAGCCCGCCTATGTCTGGGCACCACCTTGGCGCCCTCTTGACCGCCGTAGCGCGCAGCGCGTAGGAGGTTGGCGGTTAAAGGTCTTGTTTCTGCTCTCCTGTAGGCGCCATCATCCCCACCAGGTCTCCCCGTCAGCCAGGTGAGCTTGGACGACATCCGGATTCAGGTCGACGCCCAACCCGGGCTTCTCGGTGATCCTCAGGCAACCGCCTTCGATATACGGGCCGTCGAGGACCAGAACATCGTCCATCCATTCGCCTTTACCCGTGACCGTCTCGCAGGCCAGGAAGTCGCGGATCGATCCCGCCCACTGACAGGTTGCCCACGTGTTCAGCTGACTGCCGGTGTTGTGCGTGGCCATCGGCATGCCAAAGACCTCGGCCATGTCGGCGATGCGTTTGTTCTCGAGGAACCCTCCGCTGTTGCGGAGGTCGGGATGGAAGATGTCGCAGCCCTGGTTCACCATGAAGTCGGCAAACTCCTGACGCCGCCACAGGTTCTCGCCCGTGCAGATCGGGACTGGTGAACTGGCCGTCAGCCGCTTCCAGCTGTCCGTGTAGTTCACGATCATCGCATCCTCCAGCCACACAGGCTTGATCGGCGCGACGGCTTCGGCGATCTGGATCGCCGTCCTCACGTCGTATTCCCAGTGGCAGTGGACCATGATGTCGTGATCCCACCCAAGTGCCTCTCGACAGTTCGCGAACCCCTCCTCGATCTGGCGCAGTTCCCGGACGGTCAGCAGCCGGTTGGACAGGTCGCGTCCCTTGTCCTCATCTGGCGTCGTGTGGGGGAAGCCGAACTTGTGGCACGTAAATCCAGCCGGATCTTCTTTCACCCTAGCTGCCCACTCCTCACAGGAGGACCGATCGAGGATGTCGTCCGGCCTGGCGTGATCGTAGACGCGCACCTTGTCCCGGAAGGCACCACCGAGCAGAGACGTCGAGGGGACTCCTAGGATCTTTCCGGCCAGATCCCACAAGGCCATCTCGATCCCGCTGGCCGCTCGCATCAGGGCGTGTGCCGAACCGTCGGTCCGAGAGGACCCCGCCCATCCGGTACCGGGATTCTTGTTCTGGCCCATCTGCGTGTAGATCACGTCGATCGCCAGCGGGTCCATTCCGATCAAGGACGGAGCGATCGCCTCGATCTGATCCTTGATCCCCACCCCCGGGCTCCCATACGCCTCACCGATACCGTAGACTCCGCCATCCGCGATGATCTTGACCAGCGTGTAGTTCCGCGAAGGGCCTTGAAGGATCATCACCTTGATGTCCTGAATCTTCTGGCGTCCTCTTTCGTTCTCTGCCAGATCTGCTACCATACTGACTTCCTTTCGATCGAGTGTGACTGGGCTGATGCGGTCCGGGCAACGGACCGGTGGCCAGTATACGCGACCCCCGGGGTTCGGGCAATCGGCCGCGGGCGCCCCCTAGCACTGCAGAAATTGCTGGCAGAGTGACCGTCTTGAGGCAACTTTCGATTACAAGAACTCAGCATCAAACCACACGACGGGAAGGAACGATCGCTTGGCCAGAGGACTGATGGGTGTGCAGATGATGATGTTCGGGGGCAAGGTGCAGGAGATCGGAGCGAGTGCGGTCCTTGAGAAAATCGCCGAGATCGGCTACCACTGCGTCGAGATCTCCCAGATCCCGATGACGCCGGAAAACGTGGCCGGGATCAAGGACGCGTGTGAGCGCTTCGATATTCAGGTAGCCGCCTGTTCAGCGGGCCTGGAGCCCCTGCCTCGAGGGGGAGACGCGCTGGCGAGCGACTTCGACAAGATCATCGACGATTGCAAGACGCTGGGGACACGCCTGCTGCGAATCCCGATGCTCCCTTTCGATTATCTGGGGAATCGGCAGAAGGCCCTCGACTTCGTATCCCGCGCCGAAGACATGGCACACCGACTCGCCGAGTACGACATCGAGCTCTACTACCACAACCACCATCACGAGTTCGAGAAGTACGACGGCAAGTATTTGATGGACATCATCAGGGACAGCACCGAGCGCCTCGGGTTCGAGCTCGATGTCTTCTGGATCCAGCGCGGCGGCGAGAACCCGGTCACCTACATTCGCCAGTTCGCCGGCCGAATCAAGCTGATCCACCTGAAGGACTACCGCATCAAGCTCGACCTGAACGCCCTGGCCGGTGAGATCACCCTTGAGAAAGTTGTCAACGCATTTAACAGCGCCGTACAGTTCGCAGAGGTCGGTCAGGGCAGCCTCCCGATCAAGGAGATCATCGACACCGGCCTCGAGTGTGGGAGCGAGTTCTTCCTCGTCGAGCAGGACGACGTCTATGGACGCGACTCTTTCGATTGCATCACAGACAGCCGCGATCACCTGATCGAACTCGGCTACGAGGATTGGTTTACAAAACCCTAATCCGTCGGTCATCAACAACTGCAACACAAGTGGACGTCCTTCCTCGCCTTAAGGGCCCGGGAAAGCAGACACATTTCGATACCCCAATCTTGTCCACCAGCAACACTCAACCCTCTGTGCTCTCTGCGTTCCAGCTTCTGACTTTGGTCCAACAGAAGGAGCAATTCAGGCCAGAAAACAGATAAAGGATACACGGTGGAATTCGAGAACAACCTGGTCAACTACGAAGCTTTCGGCGCCAAGGGAGACGGCGTCACCGACGACATGCAGGCCATCTGCGACGCACACGCCTACGCGAATGAGCACGCCCTGGACGTCCGGACGGACCCTCGCGGGACTTACTACATGGGCGGGAAGCCCCTGACCACGATCATAGCGACGAATACGGACTGGAGCACATCACGATTCACGATTGACGATGCTGCCGGCGTCGAAAACCACCGGCTCAGTGTATTCGAAATACAATCCCTTCTCGAGCCCGAGGAACTCTCGTTCAAGAGCCTGACACGCGATCAGCGGCAGACCAACGTCAGGCCTGAGCGAAACTGTTGGGTCAGAGTCGAGAACGAGAACAAGAGGCTCTATCTGAGGCGTGGACGCAACGCCAATCAGGGCGTCTCCCAGAGTGACTGTTTCGTCCTGCGGAGGGACGGCACGATCGAGGGAGACATCGACTGGGAATACGACGAAGTCACCGGCGTTGAGGCCCTCCCGATTGAGAATGAAACACTGTCGATCCGGGGCGGGATCTTCACCACCTTCGCGAACCGATGGCAGAAGGAAGAGGGGTACGAGTACTGGGATCGGAACATCGTGATCTCTCGGTCCAACACGATCGTCGATGGCTTTACCCACTACGTCGTCGGCGAGACGGACATCGGGAGCGCCTACAGCGGCTTCCTCAGCGCGAGCCGCTGCGCCCACATCACCTTCAAGGATTGCTGGGCGACGGGCCACCGGACCTACGAGGCCATGGGGCGAGCCGGCAAACCGGTCAGCGTCGGCACCTACGACTACGGTGCCAACAGCGTCGTCGGCTTCACCATGTCCAACTGCCGGCAAAACCATATCACCGACCGCACGCGGTGGGGCGTGATCGGCACGAACAACTGCAAGAACATCCTGCTCGAGGACTGCTACCTGTCCAGGATGGACACGCATATGGGCGTATCCGGTAACTACACGATCCGACGCTGCACGCTCGGTCACGTGGGCCTCAACGCCATCGGCCGGGGCCAACTGACAGTCGAAGACTCGACCCTCTACGGTCGAGCGCTGATCAACTTCCGGTCGGACTACGGCAGCACGTGGGAAGGCAACGTGGACATCAGGAACTGCAAGTGGATTCCGGCCTGCGGAGACGAATGTGAACCCCGGATGATCAACGTCGCCAACGACGGTATGCACGACTTCGGCTACAAGTGCTACATGCCCGAAAAAATCACTGTCGACGGACTCCACGTGGAGGATTCGAACACGCCGGAAGGCTACGAAGGGATGTACTACCTCGCCGACCCCGACGACTTCTACGACGGCGTGAACGAAGTCGCCCTGACAGAAGACCGTGTATCCCCGTACGCGACGACGAAGACACTTGCTGTGACGAATGTGGAAACCGCCAGCGGGCAGTCGCCCAAGCTCTCACTAAGCGACAGGCTCTGCGAAAGCGTCCAACTGACGTCTGACTAGACGTTGGCGGGAGCGCCGTCCGCTTCCTTCTGCAGACGGCGCTTCTTGCGCATCTGCTCATACGACTCGGGCGAGCCGTCGTGCAACGTGCCGAACCACCGGTCCAGCGGAACGGTAGCCGTCCCGTAATTGCACTCGAAGTAGCGGTGATGGAGGTAGTGGAAGAAGGTATCGATACTGATGCCGTCGCTCTTGTCCTTTAGGACCAGCCGATCGAAGCCCGTGTGTCCCAGTGCGGGGTTGAGCGCGGGTCTCTGCATGACGTAAAACATGTGTATCGGGTGTGACGGAACCACGAAAAAGATCACCCATCGCGTGAAGTAGAGCAGGTGCTCGATCGGGTGCATCGACAGACCCGACCACGGACCGACGTTCGTGTTGCGATGATGCAGGTAATGCGCGTTCTCGTAGAGCCACGGCCAGTGCGAGATGCGGTGAACGATATAGAAGTGCAGGTCCTGCCAGAACGGGAGCACAAAGGCCAGCGCCACAAACCAGATTGGGTTATCCGCGAACGTCCAGAACGTCACCCATCCGTTCCCATATGCCCACAGCATGAAGACCTCGTAGACGCTCCAGAACGTGGCGCCGCTGACCATGGACCAGAAGATATTGTCCTTCACCTGATCCTTGAACAGAAACGCACTACTGTTCGTGCTCGGCCAGCGGGAGTTGTATTTGAACCTGGTGCCCTGGACACGCCGCCAATACAGGATCCCGTGCAGCGTGCAGCCCACGATCGCCAGCATCACGTAGTTGCGGACGAACATCGGCCAGATCCAGTCGACCTTGAGTTCTCCGAACGTGCCGATATCGTGCGCGCCCAGCTGTAGGTAGGTCCACGTCAGATATCCGAGGCCATAGTAGAGCGCAGTCCCAAACGGCCACAAGAAACCAGGAAATCCAAGAAAAAACCGGGCCAGCTTCTTCGGCTGGATCGGCCACGCGAATGGCATCGCCTTCCCCAAAATGCGGGGCGTCCACTGTCCCTTCGCGTCACGGGTCTCTGTCCCGTCGTCTCGCCTGACCATGTCTTCGCTGTTCGCCATATGCCCCTTACACTAAACTGGCCGGAAAGGCGCGTCAAGCATTCCTACCCCCGCCCTAAAGCGCCTAGCCGGTCATTCGTTCGAACAAAGCTCGAAAGGTGTCGATCGTGTCTGCTTCCTCCGGTGATTTGTCGTCACGATATCCCTTCAGCCTGGCGAAGCGCAGCGCCAAACCGGCCGGATACCTCGGGCTTCGCTGGATCTCGTTGAATGCGATCTACGCAACGAAGTGCGGCCGGAGATACGTCACATAACTATCATCCCGAGTCGCATAGTCTTGGAATGTATCAGTCTGCCATTGCAGGGTCTCGTCCGTCATCCCCTTGAACGTCTTTCCAAGCATCACATATTGGCCTGACTCCGGATCCAGCGCACCCGATGGATGTTGCTGAGCCACTTCGATCGACGACCGCCCAACGGCCAGCGCGACCAGATCCAGCGTATTCGCCGGCTTGATCTTCAGCCAGGACTGGCCCCGTCGCCCGGCCTCGTAAATCGACCCAGGATCCTTCGCCACGATCCCTTCGTGGCCCTACGCCTAGACTGGGCGACCTACAATGGACACACAGACGTCGTCCGAGTTCTGCTCAACCTAGGCGCCGACGTCAACCGCAAGAACACCTCGGGCAACTCACCCGTCCTCTACGCCGCGGCCAAGAGCCACGCGGTCATCCTCGTACTTCTCATCAAGAACGGCGCGGACTACGAGGTCCGCGGACTTGCTCAGATGACGCCACTGATCGCAGCTGCCCGTGACGGCCATTCAGACACGGTGAAAGTATTGCTCAGAGCCGGGGAACGTCATCCCAAGGGCCACGAGATGGCGCTTAGGGTCGCCAAGAAACGAGGCCATCGATCAGTGGTCGAGCTTCTCAAGAGCGTTCTCCGCGGCGACGAGTAGGGCCATACAACATACGGACTAACAGGGCGACGTCATGGAAGTGGGATCGCCCTTTCTTTTTTCCTCGATCCGACGACCCACCTTTCCGCCCTTGGACGAACAGGAACCGGTACTTGCTGCACGGACTCGGGACAAGTACACTACGGACCGACTCAACAACTGGGAAGGATGGTATCGTGAGTTCACAAGCTGACTATATGTACTCGAGATCGTATCGCGGCCGGATCAAGGGTGTGGTCCTGGATTGGAGCGGTACCACCGCGGATGCATACGTGATCGCTCCAGCCGTCGTATTCGTCGAGGTCTTCAAGAACAAAGGCGTCGATATCTCGATGACTGAAGCACGTGGCCCGATGGGGCTGCGGAAGGACCTGCACATCCGAAAACTGACCGAAGACCCGGACATTCGGGAGCGATGGAAGGGCGTGCACGGGACGTATCCAACAGATGCAGATGTGGATACGATGTTTGAGAATTTCGTTCCGCTCCAGATCGAGTGTTTACGCGAGTACACGACGTTGCTGCCTGGTGTGGCCGATGTCTGCAAGCGCATACAGCAGAGCGGGATCAAGATCGGTATCTCGACTGGCTTTGTCCGATCGATGGTCGACGTCCTGGAAGCGGACGCGAAGAAGCAGGGCTTTGTCCCCGACGCATCTGTTGCAGGGGATGAAGTCGAGAACGGGGCCCGTCCCAAACCGTTTATGGTCTACCGTAACCTGGACCTGATGGACATTCACCCGATACAGGCCGTGATCAAGGTCGATGACACCGTGTCGGGCGTCGGAGAGGCGCTGGAAGCGGGATGCTGGGGAGTGGGGGTCGCGCGTTACAGCAATTACATGGACATCAATTCGATGGAAGAGGCGGAATCGCTGCCTGAAGAGGAAATCGAGCGCCGAGTGGAGAAGACGCGAGAGATACTCAGGCAAACAGGCGCGCATTATGTGATCGACAGCATCACGGACCTCGAGCCCGTGATCGAGGACATCAATACCCGTCTCGCCCGAGGGGAATCCCCCCAAGGTTAGCGCTCCATTAATTTTCGAGGTCATCGACTCCTTCGCCGAGATGCCGCTCTGGCTGAGGTTGACGGTTGTTCTGAGCAGTCTGGCCATCGCTTGGCTACTCGAAACGTTCGTTCCGCTGATCCAGTTCGGCTACCACAAGCTGAAACACGCAAGCGTCAGCATCGTCTTCCTGCTGACGTCCATGCTCGTTAACATCGCCCTCGCCCAATACGTATCACAGGCCATCCTCCACCGCGTCGGCTACCAGTGGAAGCGGCACATGATCCACCACAACGACACGACCCTCGATGCCACCAGCGGCACCCGTCATCACCCCGGTAACTTCCTCTGGCGTGAACTGTTCTTGATCCTCGCCATCATCGTGACCGGCATGCCCTTCGCCTTCTACAAGCTATATCGCATCCTCGTCACCCCCTTCTTCACCTACGTCACCCACGCCAACGTCCACGTTCCTGAGTGGCTCGACCGTCCGCTGTCGTGGGTATTCGTTACGCCCAACATGCACAAGTTCCACCATCACGAGTCTAAGCCCTGTACCAACAGCAACTACGGCGGCGTACTCTCCATCTGGGACCGACTTTTCGGCGCGTTCACCTACGGCGACCACAAGGAAGTCCGCTACGGGCTTGACGTCCTCGACGCGACCAGGGACCTCGGTCTGGCCTACCAGTTCACGATCCCCTTCAACAAGGAAATCCAGACAGATTGAAACGCCCTGGAAGGGAGTAGCACACGGCCTGGGGGCCCTAGGTGACCGGTTATAGGCAAATCAGCGCGGGCTGCAGAAAAGTCCACGCGGGCTCCGATAGGCATTGGCGCGCAGCAGAGCTCCTACATCAACATTAATGCCAAACACTCGAATCTCCAGACACACCCTCCGCGGCCTCGTGGCTCGTTACGACCTCGGCGACCTAGTCAACGCCAAACCGCTGACGGCAGGCTCCGTACAGACGAATCTCCTCGTCACGACCACCCAGACACGCGTCGTCCTCCGCCTCTACGAGAACCGATCCGCCGAATCCGTGCGCTTCGAGCTGGCGGTCGTAGACCGCCTCGTGAGCAATGACTACCCGTACCCGGCTCCCCTCCGCGATCGCTCGGGTACGATCCTGCAAGAGCACGCCGGTAAACCGTTGGTCCTGTTCACCTTTCTGGAAGGCAGGCACGTCGAGGCCCCAAACCGGCTCCAGAGACATGAACTCTTCCGCTGGCTGGCTGAGCTCCACCGAATCACCCATCGTTTCAGCCCGAGTAAGGTCGCGCATCGATGGAACTACGGCCCAGACTTCTGTCTACTACAGGCAATCGGACGAACACGGCATATCGGGACTCGCGACGCATTAGACAAGCTGCGCTGGTATCGTCGTGCCCTGAAGGATCTGGTACTACCGGCCTCCCTTCGGAAGGGGATCTGCCACACCGACTTACACTACACGAACATCCTGTATCGCGGGATCAAGCTGTCGGCCCTGCTGGACTTCGACGATGCCAACTACACCTATCAGGTCTTCGACATCGTCGGTCTCGTGGATGGTTGGGCGTGGAGATTTGAAGAGCCATTTGACCTGAAGCAGGCCCGGAAGATCGTGTCAGCATATCAGGAACACCGTCGGCTGACGGCGGTGGAACGCCGCTATCTGTTCGACGTCTACAAGCTCTCAATCCTGATCGACTGCCTGTGGTTCTATGAACGGGGATCCGGCGACCACTTCTACGAACAAGACAAAATTGAGTGGCTGGACAGTTTGGGACGAGACGCGTATCGTGAGGCGGTCGTCGAGTAGCGCTGTTGCGCAATAGAAGGAGAGAACATGAGTGAATCCGAAGCGGGTCCGACCGTCCCACCGAGCTTCAAGGTCATCGCCATCGTTGCCTTGGTTTGGAATGTCATGGGAGTCCTGAACTTCATCGTGCAGATGAACCCTGAGGTCGTCGCATCCATGCCGGACGCCCAGCGGGTGATTATCGAAGGGCGTCCGGCGTGGGCGACCGCGGCGTTCGCGCTGGCGGTGTTCGGAGGGACAGCCGGCGCGATCCTGCTGCTGTTACGTCGGGCGGCCGCCATCCACGCCTTCGGCGCGTCGCTCGTGGGTGTTGTCGTTCAGATGCTCGCTTACATCGGATTGTTGGGGTCGGAGCACTTCGGCCTACCTCAGCTCGTGATGTATGCAGCGATGCCCCTGATCGTTGCAGGATTCCTCTTCTGGTATGCCAACAGTGCACAGAGTAGACAGTGGATCTCATAGAGGAAACGTCCAGTGCCTGAAGCAGCTGACAGCCCCAATGTCTTGCTGATCTGCACGGATCACTGGAGCGGCCTGAACACCCGACCCGCCGGTCATCCTGCCGTTATCACGCCCACCATCGAGCAACTCGCCCGCAACGGCGTCTCGTTCCGGAACGCATACTCCGCATGTCCGTCCTGCGTTCCCGCTCGGCGAACGCTCATGACGGGCATGACGGCCCGCTCGCACGGCGATCGCGTGTATACGAACGGGATGCCCATGCCTGATGTGCCGACGATGGCCGACTGTTTCAGCGACGGCGGCTACCAGACGTTCGCCGTCGGTAAGCTGCACGTCTCTCCCCAGCGGGACCGGATCGGCTTTGACGACGTACTACTCGAGGAACAGGGACGCCACCAGTTCGACGGCAAGGCCGACGACTACGAGCTCTTCCTCCAGGAACGGGGTCACGCCGGTCAGGAGTATGCGGGTGGCATGTGTCACAACGACTTCATCGCTCGACCGTGGCATCTCGACGAATACGAGCACCCGATCAACTGGGCGACCCGCGAGATGTGCAAGACCATCCGCCGTCGCGACCCTCGCAAGCCGGGCTTCTGGTATCTCTCCTTCTCGTCACCCCATCCGCCGATGACGCCGCTGCAGGCTTATCTCGATCTGTATCGCCACGTCGAGATCGATGCGCCCACCCACGGTAATTGGTTGGCCGAACCTGGAGGTCTCCCCCATGCCGTCCGCACGAGACACAAAAACAACGCGTCTCTCGTCGACGCTCCCTGGCGAGAAGTCGAACTCGCACGACGCGCCTACTATGCGACGCTAACGCACATCGACCACCAGATCCGTCTGGTCATCGGTACGCTGCGTGAGGAAGGACTCCTGAACGACACCATCATCGTCTTCACGAGCGACCACGGGCACATGGTCGGCGAACACGGTTTGTGGTGCATGCGGTTGCTCTACGAGATGTCCGCGAAGATCCCACTCTTCATCGTCCCGAACAAAAGCAGCGATCGATTCGCGCCAGGACACGTCGAGGACGGGCTGACCGAATTTGGTGATATCATGCCGACGCTCCTCGATATGTGCGGTCTACCTGTTCCCGAGTCTGTAGACGGGATCGTTCTCGACCGGGACTCACGTGAAGAGCTCTACAGCGAGCACGACGAAGGGGCTACATCCATGCGTGCGATGAGGTGGGGACCTTACAAGCTAATCTACTATCCGGCCGGGAACGTGACACAGCTGTTCGACGTCGAGAAGGACCCTCGAGAGACGACTGACCTGAGCGATGACCCGGGCCATCAGGGCGCTAAACAGGCCCTTATCGATCGCCTGATCCCCTGCCTTCATGGATCGGACGAAGCGTGGGTCGTGGATGGGAAGCTGGTGGGGATGGAGGCGCCCCCCTTCAAGCCCCGGGACAACAGGGGACTGATGGGTCAGCGCGGACTCAGATTCATGTAGTTCCTGCGCCCTGGACTTTTCCTGTCTCCTCACTGGCTTCGCCCTTTCCACCCCCTCCCGTTTCCACTTGCCGTTCCTTCAGGTCATCAGCAGCATGCACCCGTTCCTTACCCTTATCAGTTCGTCTCCCGGAGGTAGCGATGTACATCGGCACGCAGGGTTCCTTTCCCGAAGACCACGATCTTCAACAGCTCTCTCAGCTTGGCGTCAACAACATCGACACGACCCCGTCAGAGCCGGTCAGTGAATGGACGACCGATCTGCTGACCAGCTACCGGGAACGGTGCGCGAAGTTCGGGATCGAGATGGAGATGGCACACGTCATCAGTTCAGGCAATTCGCTGAATGACCCGCACACGGGAAAGGTCTTCCACGGGCCGAGCGACGAGCGGGAGCGCCAGATCGACCTGGTGATCGACATCATCCGGATGGCGAGCAAAGCCGGACTCAGAGGGCTCAACTACAACGCGACACCGCTGGGTCACATGCGTACGACCAGCACCACCGGTCGAGGGGGCGCGACGCTGTCGACGTTCGACTATGCCGAACTGCTCGACCGGGGCCGAGCCGGAGATCCGCCCGAGTCGAGGCTGACGGACTTCGAAGGCGGCGCAGCCGATGCCGACGAGATGTGGGAACGCCTGGATCACTGGCTCCAGCGGGTCATCCCCGTCGCCGAGGAATACAAGGTCCAGATGGCCTGTCATCCGTCAGACCCGGGAATCGGCGTGGGCACGACCTATCGCGGCGTCGATCGCGTGATGGGAATGGTCGAAGGGTTCAAGAAGCTGGTCGACCTGTATGACAGTCCCTACAACGGGATCAATTTCTGCGTCGGCTGTATGTCAGAAGCGCTGGAGAACCCCGGCGAGGATGTCTATGATGTTATCCGCTACTTTGGCGAGCGGAAGAAAATCTTCAACATCCACTACCGGAATATCCGCGGCGGACTAAGAAAATTCGTGGAAGTCTTCCCAGACGAGGGAGACGTCGACATGCTCAAAGTCATGCAGACATTGAAAGAGGTCGACTACCCCTACATGGTCATGCCGGATCATGTCCCGCGTATCTCAGGACCGGAACCCGGCAAAGTCGGATTCGCGTTCACTTTCGGATACATCCACGCGATGCTGCAGGCAGTTGATGCAAACTAGCTCGATCGCACAATGAAGGTAGAACTGGAAGGCAAGACGGCCCTGGTCACAGGGGCGGCTCAGGGAATCGGACGATCGATCGCCGACACTTTGCGGTCGAACGGGGCGCAGGTCATTTACACCGACATTGCTGGCAACGTGCTGGAGGTGACCGCATCGGAAGCGGGCGCACCCTCACGTCGAATGGATGTGACCGACCCCGACGACGTGGAAGACAGCATCAACGGGATCCTCGCTGATTTTGGCAGAATCGATATCCTCGTCAACAATGCGGGCGTCAACACGCTCAACCATCGAGAGCCCATCGACCGGTTCCCGCAGGACGAGTGGGATCGCATCCTGAAGGTCGACCTGGACGGGCCCTATACCGTAAGCCACTCGGTCGTTCCTCACATGCGCAAGCAGGGCGAAGGCCGGATCATCAACATCGCCTCCATTGCGGGGATCGTCCCGCTCAGGCTGCAGAGCGCGTTCGTGGCGGCGAAAGCCGGCGTCGTCGGCCTGACCAGGGCAATGGCCATCGAACTCGGGTCGGCAGGCATACTGGTGAATGCCGTGGCGCCCGGTTCGACCCTGACGGACGGGACCAGAAAGCTCTTCTATGGCGAGGATGGGAAATTCTCGGCGAACGTTCAGAGCCTGCTCGATCACATTCCGTTGGGTCGGCCCGCTGAAGTCGAAGAGATCGCGAACGCCGTCCTCTTCCTTGCGGCCCCCGAAAGCAGCTACATCAATGGACACGTTCTGGTGGTAGATGGCGGCTGGACGGCGGGTTACGTCCGGGAATTCTAGCACCTTACAAACAAGCAGCAGAAGAAGAAGACGTGGCAAAAATTACCGAGTTCAAAGGATACGACGGTCCCCTCCCCGAAGGACTCCCACTCAAACCGGATGTCGCGCCGAACCCGATGGTCGTCGATGCCTCCACCGGAGTGCCGGTGGTGTATCCTGGCTGCCACGGGGTAGGGGTGCGAGCATTCATCCCGCAAACGACAAAGCGCCGGCGAAGAACCTCGGACTCGTTCTGTTTTACGTCCCCCCACACGTCGTCCTCGAGCCCGGCTCTCACTCGACAGAGGAAACCTACGTCATGATGGCGGGCGAAGGCGAGATGCGCCTTCGAACTGTCGAAGCGAAAGATCAAGAAGGGTGACTTTGTTTACCTCCCTCCCTGGTGTGTAAACGGGATCGAAAACACTGGAAGCGATACCCTCGTCGTCCTGATCTGCACCTCACCCCCAAATCCGTAGGCTAGGACAGGGCCGAACTTCGTGGACTCACCTACAGAAGGAGCAGACCATGAAAATGACCAGCGTCACCCTTACTCCGGTCTCGACCCGACGAGAAACCGGACAGATCTCCCAGCACGTGATCGTTCAGTTGGGCACGGATGAAGAGCTTGTAGGACTTGGAGAGATGTCCGACGTCCACGACTGGGGCGTTATGTATGATCTCGAGGACATCAAGGGCGCCTATGAATCGATCGTCATGGATCAAGATCCACTCGACTGGCATCTCCTGACGGAAAGGGCTCGGGGCCGCTTGCGGATGGGAGGGGCGATCCGGGCGGGTCTCGAAATCGCGATTTTCGACCTGGTCGGTAAGATCCAGGGAAGATCTGTCGCCGGGGTGTTCGGTGGGGCATTTACGGACAAGATGCGAGTTTGCTACCCCATCTTCCGCAACTACTCGCGTGAGGATGCCGAAGCCAATATCAAGCGGGTGGATCGCAGGATGGGAGAGGGCCAGGACCTCTTCCGTTTGTATCACGGCGGGAACATCGAGGCGGACGAGGTCTTCCTAGACGGTGTCAAATCGAACCACGGCGACGGCTTCGAGCTTAAATCGCTCGACTTCAGCGGGGTCCACAATTGGAAGCACGTCGTCAAAACGATCGAGATTCTGAGTCGTTACTACCCGCCCATCCTCTGCGAGTCCGTGTCGGACCGAAAGGACCTGGAAGGCCAGAAGGAAGTCCGGCGGAGAATCGACTTCCCGATCAGCGAGCACGTCAGTTCGCTGAACCAGGCCTATGAGTTCGCCAAACACCGATACGTGGACATCTACAACATCAGCCTGTGCGGTGCAGGCGGGTTCACCAACGCAATCCACGTGGCGCAAGTCGCGGATTCAGCGGGCTTGTCCGTTCTGGTCGGAACAACCCAGGAACTTTCTGTAGGCGTGGCGGCCCAGGCTACCTTCGGCTGTATCACCACCAACCAGGACTTCCCCGGCGACTGCACAGGCGGAATGCTTTACGAAAGCGACGTCGCGAGAAACCCGATCCAATACGAGAACGGATACGTCCTGCTTCCCGACGGTCCCGGCCTGGGTATAGAACTCGACGAGGACAAAGTCGCCGCCATCACCGAGCCGCTAAGCTCTCGGTAACCGTTTCATCCCGAGTAGGTTCCGCCAAAAGCCAGGACCGTATCGAGGGACCAGGTCAGGTACGAGACGGGCGTTCACTTCTCGATACAATCGGGAAGAAGAGCACCCACCAGATGAGACAACACCCTTACTTTCACGCACACGATCTACTCGGGATGAATGCCTGAAGCAGTCGACCTTTTCGCCGATCGCTGGCTTTCCAGCCGGCCGACCTACCATACGGCGATGGATCAATGCATCCCCGACTCGTCGCTCGCACCTGATGACAGACACCGACGATGGCGTGTGATGGAGTACCGCGGTCAGCACCTGTCTGGTAAAGCGCTGGTCGCGGGCGTGGAGACCGAGGCGCCGCCGATCGCGCTTCCACTGGACGCCCACGGATGGTACGCTATTTCGATCGGGTGCTGGCGTCTCAAAGACTGGTATCTTGCCGGAGACGGGAAGCCCCAGTTGCTGGTCAGGATAGCAGGAGACGACACCTACACGTCGCTGCAGCTGCCGACACGTCCACAGCCGACAGACCCGGTTTCAGGCTGGCACCACTGGACCGGTGAAGAGGAGCTCAGCGAATGCTTCTGGCAAATCGTCGAACTCCACGGAGAGGATCTCGAGTTCGCTCAGCCCACCTGGATCGAGACGGGACGCGACGGCGTCCAGAGCATCAAATGTTGCCTGACGAATGTCGCCTACGTGAAGCTGCTTCCGCTGACGGAAAAGGACGTGCGGGTCTACCAGCAGGCAGATCCGGCCCAGATCCCCCTCTACGCGCACAACGACGTCACGCTAACCCGGGCGGAATCTCCGGAGATGCTAAGGCGGCACATCCTTCCGTTCGGCGACACAGACTTCACACGAATCTACTGGGAAGGGGCGATGGGAGACTTGTCCTCCTATTTCCGGACGCGCAACCGGACGCCTGAGGCAATTGGCCGAGACGTATTCTTCCATACCCACGCTCGAAACGAGGCTGCTTGCTGGCGTCGGTGGAGAGCATCGGGTAACGACCCGCTTGCGATCGCCAGTGAGGTGACACGCCACCTCGGTCTCGAGTTTCATGTCACCCACCGACTCGGCGGTTTCAGGCAGGCCCCAGTGCACGACTACTGGGACCACGGCGACACTTTCTGCAAGCGCCATCCCGAGTTACGAGGCCGAGATCGCGACGGAGCGGAATCCGTCCGGCTATCCTTCGCCTATCCCAAAGTGCGCGAACACGTGATCGAAACCTACCGCGAAATGGCCGCCTACGAGATCGACGGCCTCTGCCTACTCTACAATCGGCGTCATCCGCTGCTCGAGTACGAGGCACCTCTCGTAGATGGCTATCGCGAACAGTACGGAGCCGACCCACGCACGCTGGACGAAGACGATCCGACCTGGCTGCGCTACCGCTCAAGCATCCTGACTGGCTTCATGCGCGAGTTGAAAGAAGCACTCCAGCTTCCGGTGACAGCGATCGTCATGAGCACGCCAGAGGAAAACCTGCGTCAATCGCTCGACCCGGAGGGATGGATTGCGGCGGGCGTGGTCGACACGCTGGTCCCATATACGGACCACCCCGAGTGGAATCACTCGGCCTTCTCTTGGCAGCAGTCTGATGCCATCAAGCCGTTTATCAGCCTGACGCAGACCTCGTCGTGCGAGTTAGCACCGTGTTTCCACACCTCAGAAATGGGTGCAGAAGACTACCGGAACACGGCCGCGGGCCTCGCTCAACAGGGAGTCGACGCCTTCTTCTTTTGGTGGGGAGACACCGGCTCGATGGCCCACTATGGCCCCGAGTGGAGCGCAGCCAGGCGGCTTGGCCGCATCGATGAAATCTCCACGTGGCAGGAAGCGGGATCATCGTCTCTCGATGCCCCAGTTTACCCGCTCGACAGCCTGGACGGTTGGCACAGCAAGTACGTGACTCCAGCGTAGTTTTACGACTTGGGAATCATCACGCGAGAGGATCGGGAGGAACCCACGCAGGGCTGTCCACAAGACCGCTCCCATTCGCTCGTCCACCTTAAGGAAATCGAGGAAATCGCGATCTGGGAAGGGGGCATCCTAGAACTCGTCTCGACCGACCTCGTCTGCACAGGCATCGACCTGTGCCCGCGGGGCGGAAGATACTCGCCGCCTCCGACTACGTAACGGAAAGAGAAGACCGACTGTGAACGTTGTCTACCTGTTCTCCGACGAGCATAGCGGGTCCGCGATGGGCAACAGCGGTCACCCTCTAGTCCAGACGCCCAACCTGGATTGCCTGGCTGAACAGAGCCTTGTGTTCGACAACGCCTATTGTAACTACCCGATCTGCACGCCATCACGGCTGTCCATGCTAACGGGCAGGTATCCGCACCAGATCGAAGCGTGGGATCTTGGCGCCGTCCTCGACCCCGACAAATACCCCACCTGGGGTCACCACCTGTCCGATTACGAGACCATCCTCTGCGGGCGCACACACTTCAACGGGCCAGACCGTCTGAACGGGTTCGGTCAACGACTTCTGGACGACCTTCCCCGATGGATCCAGAGCGGTGGCGCTCCGAGACGGGGACCTGATGCACGACGGGCATCCAACTCACACGTCTCAGAATGTGGCCCGGGCCACCACAGCAACAGCAGCTACGACACTCTGGCCGCAGATACAGCGATCGAGTATCTGAATGCTCGGGAGAGCGGGTCGTCAGACAAGCCCTTCCTGCTCTACTGCGGATTCATGCTTCCCCACTTCCCGCTTATCGCGCACCCGGACTACTACACGCTCTATGATCCCGAGACACTAGAACTGCCGGACACCTGGGACGAACCGCTTGAGGATCAGCATCCGATTATCCAGCATCATCGATGGTCGTGGCGCAACGAGGTCCCCCCGCCAGAGGAAATTGTCCGCCGCGCGACGGCATCCTACTACGCACTGATCACTTATATAGACAACGAGATCGGTCGGATTCTGGACGCGATCAATAGCTCATCCCTCAAAGATGACACCGTCGTCATCTACACGAGCGACCATGGGGAGATGCGCGGCCACCATGGGATCTGGCAGAAGCAGTGCTTCTACGAGGACGCTGTTCGCGTGCCGCTGATGGTCCGTCAACCCGGAGGTTCGTCGGCACGACTCCGCCAGAACGTCAGCCTCATCGACGTCCTGCCCACCTTGCTCGACATTGCGGGAAGCGAAATCCCCCCCGACCTTCCTGGACGCAGCCTGCTGGAAACCGCCCGTGTGCCCGACGAGACACCACGCAAGGTCTTCGCGGAATATCACCATATGGGCATGCTCAACGCCGGCTTCATGCTCAAGAAGGGTGATCACAAGCTCTGCCACTACGTGGACAACCCTCCGCAACTGTTCGACCTGAGCACAGATCCTGACGAGAATCATGATCTGGCAAACGACCCGGGACACGTTGTGACACTCGCCGATCTTAACCGTGAGTTACGAGCTTTGATCGACCCCGATGAAATTAACGACCGCTGCAGGCGGAACCAGGCTGAACGTGCTGCTAGCACCAGAAGGGAGACAGAATGAAATACACTACTCTCGGCCGAACTGGCCTGAAGGTCAGCGTGGCAGGTCTGGGATGCGGCGGCTTCAGCGCCATAGGGAAGCGTGTTGGCAAGCCTGAGTCCGATTCCGTGGATCTGGTCCGGATGGCCCTCGATCGCGGAGTCAACTTCATCGATACAAGTGCCAACTACGGCACCGAAAAGATTGTTGGCAAAGCGATCGCCGATCGTCGGCACGAGTTGGTCATCTCGACCAAAGCTTCGATCGGTCGGGGAGATGACCTTCTTTCACCCGAGGACGTCATCGCCAGTCTAGACAACTCCCTCGTCGACCTGAAAACAGACTGCATCGACATCTTCCATCTTCACGGGGTTGCGCCCGACGCCTACATCCACGCAGTAGATGTGATCGTCGAGCCACTAATAAGGGAGCGTAACAAGGGTAAGTTCAAGCACCTCGGCATGACAGAGGTGCCTCCGCACGACACCCATCACGAAAGTCTCGAGCAGGCGATCCACCACGACAGCTTCGACGTTATAATGGTCGCCTACCACATGCTCCACCAATCTGCCCGGCGATCGATCTTCCCTGTAACGCGAGAGAAGGGAATCGGTGTTCTCGACATGTTCGCCGTTCGCCTGTTGTTCAGCGAGCAGGGCCGGCTTAAGCGCATCGTCGACCAACTCGTAGACGATGGGCAACTCCCCGACGAACTCAAAGGGCAAGACAATCCGCTAGGCTTCCTAATCCATGAGCGCGGCGCATCCAGCGTGATCGACGCCGCCTACCGATACTGTCGACATACGGCAGGCATCGACGTCGTTCTGTTCGGCACCGGTAACCCCGACCACCTCAACGCCAACATTGACTCTATCCTGTCCCCTCCCCTTCCGGGAACGGACGTTCAGAAAATCGAATCAATATTTGGCAAGTTGATAGATGTTGGGCTCGACGCACCGGGTAATGTGAATCGATAAACAGATCGTGAGGAAAATCGAATGACGCCATTCCAACAGAAGCTTAAAGGCAGTATCCCAGCAATGGTGACAGCCATGCGAGAAGACTTCTCAGTCGATGCCGATGCCATGAAACGGACCGCATCCCGCCTGCTCGAACACGGTTCAAGGGGCGTGGTGGTGATGGGCACATCCGGTGAGTTCGCAGGCATCAATGACGACCAACGTCCGGCTGCGATCACGTCAGTCGTCGAGGAGGTCTGTGGACGCGTCCCCGTAGTCGTCGGCTGCGGACAACCCAACGTAAAGCGGACACACGAACAAGCGCGGCAAGCCGGTGACCTGGGAGCAGAAGGCATCCTAGTAAATCCACCATTCTATTTCCCCATGACTCAGGATGAGGTGGTCTCGTTCTTCGCCAACTTGGTGGAAGCGTCACCTGTTCCCGTGATGCTTTACAACATCCCTTCGATGACCAAGGTTAGTGTCGAACCGGCCACGATCCCAAAACTGGCAGATGTTGGGGTTCAGGGCTGCAAGGACAGCTCTGGATCTCCCTCGAACACACTCGCCTATCTCGCAGCCCTCGAACCAGATTCCGACTTTCGCGTCACCGTCGGCGGCGATGCCTTCTTCGTACATCTCCTTGACGCCGGCGTCTGCGCCTCGACCAGCTTGATGCCGAACGTCTGTCCGCAACTGACCCCCGCGATCCACGACGCTTGGGAAGCGGGAGATTACAAGGAGGCGTTCGCAGCCCAGCACCGGTCCAACACCTTTACGGACATTTTCCGACCCTTGCACCCCTTCCTGATCTCGGCTGCAAAGGCTATTCTCAGCAAAATCGGGCTGATGGAGCCATGGGCAGCACCTCCAAAACCTACGTTGTCGGCTGAGGAGACTGCAGAGGCCTACGAAGCGGTGAAGTCGTTCATACCCGATTCCTTAGGCTGATAGGTGGACGAACGTCCCTACACGGGGAATCCGCACAATCCGAACCAGTAAGACACAAGCTCACTGAGATCGGTGGACAGTAAACCGTTCACTGCCTTGAAAACGGTCTCCGGAGGAATCCAGAGCAGAGAGGTCACGCCGTAACATTCCTCAGTCGACGGACGCCATCTCGCCTGTATCGACATCACGACGGGCAAGCGAAGGTGGAAGGGTGGCCGTTACGGAGGAGGAACGCTCGTGTTTCTTGGAGATCAGGGCCTCTCGCTGGTCTCTGCATATCCTAATGGCTTCAAGGATCTCCCGAACCATCGGGCATCAAAAAAACGTGGAACCATCCCATCGTGGTCCACGAAACGATGCTGGTCCCTAATGCCCAGGAAATGGCCACATTCAAGCTCGCGCTTGGAGAACCGAACGCGTAGCCGGCCTATCAGCGGATGGTGTGACTTCGACGGCGTGGGACCGGCCAGCCCTACCAAACGATGTTCCCATCACGCCACTTATCGAATCGATGCAGGTGCGGTTTTGGCGACCGTGTGAGCATCAGTCATTTCGGCGGTTGATCTAGTCATCCTTGCCAACAGACAGCCCCTAGCCCCCAATATCCGCTTCGTCAAACCGTACCCCAAACCCGGGTGCATCACCCAAGCCGATCTTCCCTTCCACGATCTCCGGCTGATCCTTCACCCACGTGATCCAAGGACGCCCTGATTCCGCCAGCGGGTCCGGATCGATCGTGCAAATCGCGTGGAGCGACCAGATCTCGCAACCTCGATGCGGACAGACCTTGATGTCATACTTCTGGCCCATCTCGTAGATCTTCACGAGTTCGGTCAGCCCACCGCACCAGTTCACGTCGGGCTGAACGATTACGTGCAGACGATCCCGCATCAGCACCTCGAAGGCTTTCGCCGTATACTCGTGCTCACCACCTGAAATTGGTATCGGACATTCATCACGAAGTCGTGCGTAGCCTTCAAGATCATCCGCAGGCAGGGGCTCCTCGAGCCATCCCAAATTCACATCCTTAAGCTCGTCCGCAATCTTCAAGGTCTTCTCGACATCGAGCTTCATGAACGCGTCACCCATCAGTTGCACGTCCGGACCAAGCTTATTACGCACCTTCCGAATCTGCCCCACTACATCACCGATATCCTGACTTGGCCGGATCCCGACATGGAGCTTCAGCGCGGCAAACCCCTGTGTCCCGTCGGCAATCACCTCATCGGGTGACCAGCCAGTTTTATAAGTCGGCACAGACATCTTCACATCCTCGCTAAGGACGTGGGCAAGCGGCTTGTCCACCCGCTTCGCCCGCAGATCCCATAACGCCAGGTCCACACCACTTATCGCCATGATCGCGAGACCCTTCTGCCCGTATGGAAGCGTGAGGGAGTACATGTGCTCCCAGATCTCCTCCACGTCGGTCGCATCCTCGCCGACCAGCGCGTGCCGGATCACCGTCTCGACCACGTGGATACCAGCCTTCCCGCCACCTCCGACGCCATACCCTATCAGCCCGTCCTCTGTTTCGATAATGACCAGAATTTGCCCCAACCATCCCCGCCAGTCCTTCGGACCTGCATCCATGCCTGGCTGTACCGCGCGTATCGATTTGATTTTCACAGTTGCCCCCGTTGTACCCTCGCCCCTCCGTCATCCTGAGTAAAGCGAAGAATCTCTAATGAATACTGGATAATGTTGATGGTAACGCCATCAACCGCCAGGCCCTGACTGCATCAGCGGGCACAAACCCCAGTCGACTGATATCTCTCTCCCACTTCGTAGAAGAGGCAAGTGTCATCCTGCTAACGGCGCACCTACGTGCGAGCAGTATGTCTTTGTACTCTCTCGAATACAATCGATCAGCGATATCTAGCATAGGCGCAGTCGATATGATTCGCAACAGGGCGTCGCACCAAAAGCCCTTTCGATTCCGCAGAATCTGAGTTAGGTTCGCCCTCGGAGGCAACCCGTGAGAGAGAAATAAGAGTCTACATTTCGGCGTGCGGACCAAGTTCAGGCCCTGGCCTGCCAGACCCACCGCCAGTTCGACATCGTGCGTGAGTTGAGATACCCGGATTATGTGAATACCGAGGCCGGTGCGCGATTCACCGACGTCGAAGGTAACATCTATCTCGATTACCTGATGGGGTTCGAACCGATCGTTCTGGGCCATAATGAGCCCGCTGTAAGGGAAGCCGCTCGCGCCCAGATGGCGTCGGAAACCGTCTACCCCCTTACCCATCCGTTGGAGGTCGAGGTCGCAGAGCTTCTGGTCGATGCGATCCCGTCGGCGGAAATTGTCGCCTTTTATATGTGGGGGTAGCAACGCCACATCAGGCGCGGTACGCATTGCACGCGCATACACTGGCAGAGACAGGATCATCAAATGCGGGTATCACGGGTGGCACGACTGGACCCGACCAGGGAATCCGGGCGTGCCTGAATCGGTGTGCGCACTGACATCCACGATCGACTATGGTGATCTGGATCAACTAGAAGATCAGCTAAAGGAATCAAATGGTCGTACTGCGTGTGTGTTCTTAGAGACCATTCAGCAGGGCGGCCTTCTGGAGGGATATCTGGAAGGATGTGTAGGCCTGGCGCAGGACTATGGGGCGCTGTGCGTGTTCGACGAAACCAAGGTGGGATTCCGGGTCGCCCTGGGTGGCGCGGGTGATCACTTTGGCGTGACGCCCGATATCTCCACCTTCGGCAAGGCCATCAGCAACGGCTACGCCGGAAGTTTCCTCGTCGGTAAACAGGAGATCCTCCGCTCGGCCGAGACGCGATCCACCTGGATGACCGCCACGTTCCAGTCTGACCTGCTGATTCTCACCGCTATACGAACAACCCTCTCCGAGCTCCAACGAAAGAAGGGGATCGCCTACCAGTGGCGACTCGGTGATCGGTTGATCACCGGACTGAACGACGCCTTTGGTCGCGTGGGTCTCTCCTACAAACTCGTCGGCTGTGGCCCTATGCCGTCACCGACGGTTGATGATACCGACCGGGATCGCTGTTTCAAAATCCTAGAGAGATGCCTGGGACTCGGTCACTACCTGCATCCGACTCATCCCTGGTTCCTCTCACTCACGCATACGGAGGAGGACATAGACGGAACCGTTCAGGCGGTCGACGAAGTACTGCGATCCTAGTCTGTTTTAAAGGTATCCGTTAGCTATTGCACTGTAACGTGATTGATCCTGCAACCGTTGCGAATTTGGTGATCGCCGCCCAAATTGATGGCTGTCGATCAAACGTCGGAGTTCAGCCATGGAGAACCATGCAAAACGTAATCTGGATATTCGGAGACCAGCACCGCGCCCACGCGATGGGGCATATGGGCGACCCAAACGCCAACACCCCAAATCTGGACAGCATAGCCGCGCAAGGTGTCCCGTTCCGGCACGCCATTTCGGGCTGCCCGTGGTGCACGCCTTTCAGGGGATCTCTGATCACCAGCCGCTACACCCATCAGGCAACTCAACGTACACCTCAGACGCTCGACACGTCCCTACCGACAATTGCTGATGCCTTCAACGAGGCAGGCTACGACACCGCCTGGTTCGGCAAATGGCATCTGGTCGGAAGCAACAAGATGGAGTATGTCCCACGGGAGGCTCGCGGTCGCTTCAAGACCTGGATCGGCTACGAGAACAACAACGCACAGTACGATTGTTGGGTGCACGGTCACAATCACCACGGCCGCGACGACAAAGAGCCACTCACAGAGAAACTGCAGACCTACGAGACCGACGCCCTGACCGACAAGCTCCTCAGCTACATCAAGGAGCAGAAGCCCGGGGAACCGTTCTTCAGCGTGCTCTCCGTTCAACCACCCCACGACCCATATGTCGCACCACCGAAATACCTCGAGAAATACTGCCCTGAAACGTTGGAGCTACGGCCGAATGTCCCGAAGATCCCTCGGATCGAAGAGCCAGCTCGCAAGGACCTGGCCGGCTACTATGCGATGATCGAGAACCTGGACTGGAACGTCGGCCGCGTGCTCCAGACACTCGAAGAACAGGGCCTTTCGGACGAAACCCACGTTTTCTTCTTCAGCGATCACGGCGACTCACACGGTTCGCACGGTCACTTCAGGAAGAGCAATCCATATGAAGAGGCCCTTCGGATACCGTGTATCGTCCTCCCCGCCGGAGGCGCACGCTCTCAGGAATTCAGTGACGCCCCGTTCAACCACGTCGACTTCGCGCCGACATCGCTGGGCCTGTGCGGCATCGACATCCCCGACTGGATGGACGGCACCGACTATTCGTCACACATCATCTCCGATCGGCCGAGCCTGGAGAAGGAACCGACATCTGCCTACATCCAGCAGTGTGTCCGCAAGCGTTTCCAGAGCGTCAATCGGACCTGGCGCGGCGTACGAACGAATGATGGTTGGAAGTATGTTTGTCTCGAAGGACAACCCCTTGTCCTGTTCGACCTGAACGAGGACCCCTACGAGACGCTCAACCTCGCATTTCTGGACACGCACAACGAGAAGCGTGAGGAGTTACAGGCTGAGTTACAGGGCTGGATAGACCGCACCGGCGACGAATTCCCATTGCCTGAGCTATAGGGATGTCTGAGTAGCTGTATGACGGAATCCTCTCCCGCTGGCAGGATAGGGGGAGCAGTTCCTAGCCGTCTGATTTTGTGTCTTTGTGCCTTCGTGGTTCGTTTTGGGGTTCTAAATGGCTTTCTCACACATCAAACAACAGATCCGCGACGCGCTCCGCGATCGCAGCATTGCCTCTCTCGCCCTTGCCGTCGCGAAGGACGGTGAAATTGTCTGGGAGGACGGCTTCGGATGGGCGAATCGTGAGAGACAGGTTCGATCGAACCCACACATCGCCTACTCGCTAGCGTCGATCAGCAAACCGGTCACGGCCACCGCTCTGATG
Source organism: Gemmatimonadota bacterium (assembly GCA_002727195.1). Taxonomy (GTDB): domain Bacteria; phylum Latescibacterota; class UBA2968; order UBA2968; family UBA2968; genus UBA2968. The sequence continues at coordinate 29,100 of PBWH01000034.1, read as the reverse complement.
ACGCTTGTCGAACAGGGCAATATCGACCTGGACGCGCCCATCAATGCGTATCTCAGTGATGCGAAGGTCACGGCACACGTAGGTGTCGCTTTAGACGGCCAGGCCGGACTCGACCCGAAGGAGGCAGCAGACAAAGCGACGGTTCGGATGGTCGCAAACCACACCTCGGGACTCCCTCTCCATTACCACTTCTTCCATGAAGATGAGCCCTGGCGACGCCCTCCCATGGATCTCTCCATCGCCCGCTACGGCCATCTCGTCCGATTCCCTGGCGAGCGATATGTCTACGCCAACTTCGGATACGGCCTGCTAGACTACATCATCGAGCGGGTGTCCGGCGTGCCCTTCGCCACCTACCTCAAACGCGAAGTCTTCGATCCCCTCGGCATGACACACGCCAGCGTCGGGATTGGGCCGCACCTGGCGCCATACACGGCTGAGCGATACGACCAGAACGGGCATCCGATCTCGTTCTATGATTTCGACCACCCCGGGGCCAGCGCCGTCTACTGCTCCCCCCACGACCTGATCCGGTTCGCCATGCAGCATTTGAAGACCTCGTGGATCGACCAGCGTCCGATCCTGTCCGATGCGTCGGTCGACGAGATGCAGACCCCGACAAGCGAGGCTGATTCGCCAGACGGATACGGGATCGGATGGCGGATCACCAGCGACAACCACGGATACCGCACGGTTAACCACGACGGAAGCATGGGCGGTGTGCGCACCCGACTTATGTTCGTCCCCGAAGAGCGGCTGGCCGTCGCGGTCATGTGTAACGCCAGCAACGAGCTGCCCGTCGAGATCGCCGATACGGTGATGGCTGAGTGTCTCCCGGACTTCGCCCCATCGGCGGAAATGATCGATAACAATACCCTAAACAAAAAAATGACCTTTGTTTCAAATTCAGCACTTTCCGGTCTATGGAAGGGGCGCATCCACACCTACAATGGTGATCTCCCGATCGAAATCACTCTCTCCGATCAGGATACGCCCACTGTCCGAATCGGAGATGGACACCGTGCCGTCCTCGAGGATATCACCTTCGAGGACGACCTTCTGACAGGTGTCTCCGTGGGCGATATCGAAACCGAAGATGCCTCAAAACGCCCATATACACTGGCTTTTGACCTCTCCTTACGGTGGAACGTCCTCAACGGTTCAGTCTCCGCGATCTCGAAGCCGGCCGCCAAACTGGGCAATGCGCTCAGTCACTGGTGCGAGCTCGAAAAAGCGTCCTGAAAACCAAAATTCGCCCCTGTGATTTGGGTCACTGGGAGATGACACGGATGTGTGCATCCTTGGGTCGGACGCTACCGATACGCCGGGTATCGGGCCCGGTGGTGGGGTCCCCTGTTCTGCTGTCGGGAGGTGGAAACATCACCCTCCGGTCGGGGTCTAAGCGCGAAAGGGCGCCATGACCTTGCGTCAGACAATCTGTGTAGTCGCCTCCCTCACGGGCATCACATTTATCGGCTGTTTGTATGTCACCTCTGATTTCCTCCTCGAGGGTGAACTCTCCTCGCTCGAACAGGAGGCGGTCAGGATTCGTATCGAACGTAGCGTAAACGCTTACGAGCGCGGCCTGGACGACCTCGATCGATTCGCGATCGACTGGTCGAACCGGCCGGGTGCGATCGACACAGCCACACCAGCCATTCCGGTCCTCGTCGTAATGCTCGACGAACGGGCAGAATCCTGTCCTCCCGTCGATTCGGCGATTCCACCGACATCCATCCGGAAAGACTCACCCATCAGCTCTCGAAAGCAGGCCTGATCGGCAAACCGGTCAAGGGCATCCTGTCCGTGTCCGACGGTCCCATGCTTGCGGTTTCCCGTCCAGCTACGACCGATGACTCTTCCATGCTGCTCGTCAACTGACTCGAGTCGGCGACACAATCCGTCACGACATCAGGTGTGGGAACGGGGCGATCAGCCTGCTCTACGACGCTGCCGAGTGGCAGTCTACCTTCTTCTCCGTCACGGATCCCGTGGACACGGTCGTCGAGACCTCAGACGAGAAGACCATCACCGGCTACGGGGCGATCAACAACATCCTCGGACAGCCCGCGGCCCTGCTCCGCGTGGCCTGCCCCGAACGCTCTATGCCTCCGGACTCCATACCCGGAATGTGATGCTGCTGTTGTTCGGGACCTTCGTCCTCACCACGGGTTTTCTGATCGTGACATCGGTGAGACGATCGATGCTCGCGCCCATCGATCGACTGTGTGCCAGACTCTCTGAAGTCACCCCGCACGACGGTTCCACGCCCGTTCGGTTCGAAGCGGAGGGAGAGCTCGTTCAGGTCGCCGATCGCGTGAATGAAATGCTGAGCAGAATCCGTCGATCCGAATCGGACCTGATCCGTACCGAACGCGTGCGCGTGGCCGGTGACCTGGCAGCCGGCGTAAGCCACAACCTGAACAACATCCTGACGGGCATCCTCGGCCCGTCCGAGTATCTCGAACAGAACGTCCAGGACCAGGAACTCCTGATCGAAGCCAGTCGAATCCATCGTGCAGCGATCAAGGCACGGGATCTCGTCGCCCGTTTCAGCTAGGCCGTGCGACACGGAACGCCTGTTCGGTCACGCGCCGTGGATGCGAACGACACCGTATCACAGACGATCGAGACGGTTCGGCCCAGGTGGCAGGACGAAGCACAGGGCCGTGGGATACAGATCGAACTCGTGAAATCGCTCGACGCAACGCTTACGATCCAGGCTACCCGGGACGAACTGCAGGACGACGTCGTGAACTTGCTGCTGAACGCGATCGATGCTCTGCCGGAATGCGGAACGATCCGCGTCTCGACTCAGGACAGGGAGGGTCGTATCCTTCTGGTCGTTACGGATGACGGGACCGGAATGGACCTCGAGACGCAACAACGCGTCTTCGAACCTTTCTTCACGAACAAAGCGACCATCGGTGCCCGGCTCGGACTGGCCACGGTCCACGGGACCGTTCGCAGATGAGGTGGCGACATCTCGGTTGAAAGTGAACACGGCTTGGGATCTACTTTCGCCATTGAGTTGCCACGGTCCTGGGAGTCGGTTTCCGTGAGCGAATCGTTCGAAATCGCCCTGGTCGATCTCAGCCTGCCGTATGTGTCGGGCGACCAGTTCGCTCGACGGATCCGCCGGAGGTCGCCCACCGTGGCCACCGTCCTCACGACCTGCTGGGACCTGAACGACGACGATCCTCGACGTGTCCCCTTCGACGATCACGTCCCCAAGCCGCTGTCGAGCCGGGAGGATCTTCAGAACGTGGTGGCCCGGTGTCTTCAGGTCCACGACGCTAGACGTCTCCGGGGTTAGGCTAAGCCAGGGTTCCGAGTTCAGGAAACCCTCTTTCGGCTAGTGGCTTCGCCTCTGCCTGCTCTTTCTTCGTGTCTCGAGTGGCCCAGGCTCCTTGACGGTCGCCCGTTCGCGCGGTTACTTGGCCGTGTGAACTTCCTTCTCATCACAGCGGACGACATGAACTGGGACGCCGTCGGTGCTTTCGGCGCCCCGGTCGAGGATGTCACGCCCAACCTCGATCGACTCGCCTCCCAGGGCATCCGCTTCCGTCACGCCCACGTCACCGCCGCCGTTTGCCAACCCAGCCGGGAAGTCCTGATGACCGGTCGCTACCCGCATCAGAATGGAGGCATGGGCTTCGAGCCGATCTGGGATCACGTTGAAACACTCCAGGACCGGTTACGCGGTGCCGGCTATCTGAACGGCATCCTTGGCAAGGTCACCCACCTCGCCCCCGTCGAACGATTCCAATGGGATGAGCAGCAGGACGCGGGTGACCTGGGTCACGGACGGAATCCGGATCTCTATGCATCGTATGCTCGGCGATTCCTTGCCCGCGCGAAGGAGGAGGACCGACCGTTCTTCCTGATGGCCAACGCCCACGATCCGCATCGGCCGTTCGTGGGGAGCGAACAGGAGGCGGCCAAGTTTGGTGACGAGGTGCGCGACCTGCCCGCGCCATCCACCATCTACTCTCCCGAGGATATCGTCATCCCCGGCTTCCTCCCAGACCTGCCCGAAATCCGCCTCGAAATCTCGCAATACTACAACAGCTGCCGCCGATGCGACGACACGGTCGGCGCCGTGTTGCGCGAATTGGACCACGCCGGACTGGCCGACACGACCCTGGTCCTGTTCCTCTCGGACAACGGCATGGCCTTCCCATTCTCAAAGACCAACTGTTACCTGAACAGCACCCGAACACCTTTGATCGCACGCTGGCCCGGGGTGACCGAGCCGGGTGTCTACGACGAGTGTCACTTCGTGTCGGGAATCGATCTCACGCCGACCGTCCTGGACATCGCCGGACTGGACCCGATCGAGGAAGCCGACGGGTCATCGTTCGCGAACGTGCTGCGTGCTGAGAAGGATGCAACAAGAGACCGGGTCTTTACGGTGTTCCACAAGACGTCGGCCGGAAATGCTTATCCGATGCGGGCGGTTCAGACGGAGCGGTTTGGTTACATCTACAACGCGTGGTCGGATGGGAAGACGGTGTTCAAGAACGAGTCACAGTCCGGCCTCACCTGGAAGACGATGGAAGCCGCTGCGAAAGAGGATGAAGATGTCGAAGCGCGCGCCCGCCAATTCCAGTATCGGACGCCTGAGGAGTTGTATGCCTTCCGGAATGATCCTGATGGACTGAACAACCTGATCGACGACCCCGATCAGCAGTCCCGAGTGTCCGAGTTCCGCAAGATGCTTCACGAATGGATGGTCACGACGGAAGACGACCTCGCCAATTGCTACCGAGACCGTTACAGCCTCTGACCTTAGTCAGGGTGGTCGGATAGCTCAAGATCGACATAAGAATCGCCCTCGCGAATCTTGAACATCCGTCGCTCCAGACGAATCCGGTCCATCCGCAGATCGAACTCACCCGAGTAGACCCCCACGATAAACAGGTGTCCGTCTCGCTCGTTCTCGAACGTGAACTGCATTTCCTGTTCACCGAGTACGGGGACCATCGACCAGTACGGCACCAGATAGGCCTCGACAAGTGGACGGGAGTCTCCGGGGGGAGGCGGTGTCTCCATCGCTCTCCCCCTGTTCGGCTTCCATCGGGTAGCCTTCCGGACCCCCTCGTCCCCTGACGCTTTGAACACGGCGAACATGATCGGATCGGAACGGCGGCGAAACCAGATCGCGGGATCCACGCCTGAAACATCCACTCGCACACGATAGTGCCCTTTCGGCAGATTCGTCGCCTCCAACGACGTGATGATACGCTTCTCACCCGGCTTCGGCAGGTTGACCGCTTCATCCAGGATCACCTCGACCTCTTCCTGGATCTCCTTAAGGTTGATCACCAGTTCCGCACGATTCAGTGTGAATTCATCCTGACCTGCCGTACTCACCATGTGATGGACCACCCGTTTCCCGGATGTGCTCACAAAGCGAATCGGCGCCACCTCGCTCCCAGCGCGCAACGGCGCTGAGTGGCGGACCTCGTGATTGCCAAAGGCGCGCACACTCTTCCGTAGTACGATGACGTAGTGACCAACCGTCTCGTCACCACCCCCCTCGGCCCGGTACGGCAGCCGCACGGTATACGCAGAAGGCACCATCGTCGGCAAAGCACCATACCCAACGACACCCGGTTGTGTTGCCCCGGAACGGACAGAAACCGTGTGCCCCTCGCTGGTGGCTCCGTTCCGCGCCGTCAACCGCCTGACCATCCTGTTTACCTTTGGTTCCGCAGTACCATTCGCCTTCATCAGTGGCAGCCTGACCGTCGTCTGTACCCTCATCCTTCGGGCGTAGTCCACCGTCGCGTGTGAGAGCCCTACGATCGCGATGCAGGCGGCCAGTGACACGACCCGATTCGTCCGGAATGTCTTCCCGACTGCACAGCCCAAGCCGATCCCGATGGCCCACATCGCCATGTCGGTCCAGGGAATGGGAGCAAGGTTCGCAAGATTCGGAAAGTGGACACCAAGCGGATAGAACGAGGCGAACAGCCGATCGTTCAGGTGATCGCCCCTGTATGCCGCTTCGGGTAACGCCATTGTCTCCACCGTCGTATCCACACCGACTGAAGCGGCCAGCAGGAAGAGAAACAGCGTCACTGGCGAACCAGGCAGCCCGCGTCGCAGAAAGTGGGCCACAGGAATGATGAGAACGGGCAGAGACGACACCATGAATCTCGACGCGTAGCAGAAACCGAAACGCCAGTCGTCCGAAAGCGCGTTGATGCCTGCCGTGGAAACGAACAGCCCGACGACGGCGAGCACGTCCCATCGACGACCATCGCGCCACATCACCCACAGACCCGGAACGACGAATGCGAACACCGGTGCATTGTGCAGCAGCCCCACCTTCACGTCGAGCCACTGTCCTGTGATCGCCTTGACCGTTCCTCGAAACGTCGGTGTATACGCCTTCCATGCATTGCCAGGCTTGTAGGCGCCCCAGATGTCCCCGGTGTAGTTCAGGTGGTAACCTACGTAGCAGACGAACGCGATGCCCGAGAGAATCCCCGCTCGTTTCAGCATCCAGATGGCCGCTTCTTCCTTCCGTAAGCGGAGCAGCATCAGCAGTGCGAGCGTTCCTAACATCGTGACCAGCCGCGGGTGCAGGATCGGCAGCACGAGCGTGGGCGCAAAAGCACAGAGGACGTAACCGGAAGGGAACGTCGACCGTCCGAACACCACCGCTAAAGCGGGAAGAGAAAACAGCAGGGCGAGAACGTCGGGATAGATCTGATTACTGTATGTGAAGAGTGGGGGGCTGACACCAACAATCGCCGCCACCACTCCCGACGTGACGGAGTCGAACCCACCCATCGACAGCAGGCGGAACATCATCCATACAACGACGGCCGCGGCGACGGCCAGCATCAGGACGGATCCCAGCCGGGAATGGCCCCACAGCCAGTCACCGAGCCAATAGCCGGGGGCAAGGATCAGCGGCGTTCCGACAGGATGAATGTTGTGGACTTTGCCTTCGGGAGAACCGGGTGCTTTGTGCGCCTCAACAGCGCTTACCTGGTGATACGCCTTGTGGTCTTCGGGCCCCGTGTTCGCCAGATCCATGTCGCCGTCTTCCACGAGGCTCTGGGCGATCATCATGTACTGAGACTCATCACCGTGAAGGATCGTGGTCCTGACGAAGAACAAAGCATAAAGCGTGTAGAGCAGGAGGAAGACCGCGCACATAACGCCGCCGACCAACCGTGACCTGCCGGAGATCAGTCGCGAGACCTGATCGAACGAGCCAATCAGCAGAATGACCAGTGGCACAGACCACGCCACGTGCGGCGACCAGATCACCCCGATCGGAGGGAAGAGGCCCCCGACGGACGGGATCAACGAGACAAGTCGCATCGCCGTCATCACGACGATAAAGCCGGTGATCCTGCCTATCCTGGATGAGTCGCCGTCACCGTCACCGTCACCGTCGACACGGAATCTGGCACAAACGACAACACCGATGGCGCCAAATAGCCAAGCGGCCCAAGGGACACCCGCAGCCGGAAAGCCTGAGACGCTGATCCAGGCCGCGAACCGATCCGCTTGATAGGCAACCTGAACGTCCAGGCAGTCGACCAGGATCCAGGCCAACCCCACAACTGTTAGCCTGATAAATGGCCGCTCCAGAACCTTCACCAACATATTATTTTCCATACACTTAGAAAACGTCAGGCGTCGTGTACCCTGAAATCGATTGACAGAGACACGCACTCTTGCGATTCTTCACTTGATGTTGCATTCTGCGGTGACGAGCATCGATTAGGAAAAACTACATGGCTGTCGACATTCGCAAGCGGATTCGGGATTTGAGGAAGGCCAAGGGCATGTCCGCCAAGACCGTGTCCGAAAAAATGGGCATCTCTCGTCCCTTCTACACCCAGCTCGAAGGTGGAACCCGCAGGCTTTCCGTCCAGTATTTGGAAGGCATCGCTCAAGCACTCGGAACGACCGTAGCCGACCTCTACAGTGAGGACGGTGTCCCGGCATTGCCGAGTCTCATCGCCCGTTCGATCGCCGGCGAGAATTCACCCGAGTTGGCCGAAAAGCTCCGCCCCTATCTCGGCGAGGATTCCGATACGGCCGCCGAGAGCGTCCACTGCTTCGACAAGGCAGCCAAGTCGCTTAGAAAACTGCAGTCAGACGACCGAAAATAGCAGTTCTACAGGCGACTCATTGAGTATAGAAAGTCGATCCTCTGCGGAGGGTCGGCTTTTTGTGTTGTGTGGGTCCGGCACTGCCTTGATTGCTCCGAAGATTTGCGTCTTCTTTCCTAAGGAACCGCCCCATCGGCCCGTTCGTCCAACGGACAAATGCAAACCGGAGATCCATCATACTGAACCAAAGGAGTAGGACTGCGCGTAGCACAGGTCATATCGAGAACACGACATATGGCTCAGTATGGTCCGGCTTATCGATACGCCCTTCGGGCTACTCGAAGACATGGAGGTCACACCGCAGGCTGAATATGACACCATCACAACGCACAGCCATCCGCCTAGGCGCCATCCGCTTCTGTATCGCCAGCCTCATTGTCTACGCCACCGTCGCCTTCGGTGAGGGCTGGCTCTACGCCACACTCGGCCGCGCCGGCGCCTACGCCCTGTGGACGATCCTCTTCATCCTCTTGGGTTCCGTCACTCTCGCCCCCCTTGCGCCAAGCGTATCCCGTCCCCGCTTCGCCACCATCTTCACCCTCGCCTTCCTGGGTTACGCCATCGGCTGGATCGTCGCCTACTTCGTTTTACGTGGGAGCGTCGGTGAATGGGTTGGATCGTTCGCGGGGTGTTTGCTGATAGCCGTCGTGTTCGCCTCTGCTTTCGGGCGACTGTCGTCGACGCCACAACTGTTCGTGTATCTGTTTGCGGCGAATTCGGTGGGGTATTTCCTGGGGTCGATTCTAAACAGCCTGTTCGGGGGGCCCGTGGGGATGCTCTCGTGGGGGATTGCGCATGGGATCTTTTTCGGGGCTGGGTTGGGGGCAGTGCTCGGGGAGATTGAGGATGTGAAGAAAGAAGATGTGGAGATGTAGGTGCCGTGTGTTCGAGTAGCGGCGCCGCAGGTGGCGCGTATCGAGAACCCGGCATAAGCAGATTGGTGTTTGGCGTGTCCAGGCTTCTCGATACGCCCTGCGCTGACACGGGGGTTACATCTTCTTTCTCCACATCTCCACATCTCCACATCATCAATCCTCAAACCGCTAACAACACCCCCTTCACATCCTCCCCCGTCGCCTTCCCCACGCCCTCGACATACAGCCGGATCTGATCCGAATACTCCTTCATCTGCTTGTCCAGATCCTCGTCTGTCTTGAAATCGACGACGGTCCATCCGGCATCCGTGCGAAACGCCATATCGACGATGCCCTCAACGAGTTCTCCGTCATCGTTCATATACATCACCGGCGTCTCCCGCTTCACGTCAGAGGATCCGGCAGCCTCGACCATAACAGGATGCTTCAAGGCGCGCTGGACGACGGTATAGGCGGCATCCCGCTCAGCCGGTGGCGCGCCAAACTGCCTGGCCTGGCGATCGACAACCATTCGCAGGTCGTCCACGGATCCCTTCAAGTCGACACGTGACACGATCGTGTGGACAAGTGACCCAAAGCGTGCTCCGCTCGGACGATCCACCTCCCCATCCTCGCGCAGCTTGAAGACCTCGAGCGCCAGATCGCTGTCCTCGAGCTTCACCCCCGATCCTGACGGCGTATGGATACGAATCGTCGGCACCTTCCCCGCGTCGATCGCCTTGTCCCGCTGACGTCGCCATTCATCGTATCGCGTGTCCTGTTTCGCAGTTTCATCCGCTTCCAGGATTTTCTGATGCCGGAGACCCGCTCGCGGCTCCTTGTCCAACTCGAGCAGATGGGGGTCCCACCACACGACTTCGTGCGCGCCCAACGCGGGCCGATGCAACCCGGGAACGACTGACTCGACCTCCTCACCATCCTTCGATCGAGGGCGCATTCGAACGCTGTCGGTCCCGAACTTCGGACATCCTTTCGCAGGCTGAGCGGCACGTTTCTCGTCAGGCTGCGGATACATCGCCGGGTTCAGCACCTCGAGCCACCCCTCCAGTTCGTCATCTCCCACCACCGGCACGACCAGCAAATCTCTCGCGCGGGTAGCCGCCACATACGCAACCCGAACGGCCTCAGCCGAATCCCTCGACGCTTCCAGCTCCCGGTTCTCGAGAAGATCCCGAGGCGCCGCACCACATAGAGGCTCAGCCCACAACCGCTTCTCGACATCCGTATAGCGGTTTGGCGCCCTTGTCGCGCCACACGTTGGGTCCGCCAGAATCACGACCGGGAACTCCAGACCCTTCGCACGATGCGCGGTCATCATCCGCACACCTTCCGTACCCTCTTCGATCAACGCCGCAACCTGAGCCGCACCGCTCTCCGCTTCATCCTCCAGCAGTTCGACAAAGGCGCGGAATGAGGATGCGCCCCTCCGCTCAAATCGATGCGCCCGTTCGATCATCCGGAACAGGTTCGCCAACGACTGATCACCATTTGCCCCGATCGCCATCCCCGCCTGAGCCCGCACGTTCTCGAGCAGCTCTGACAGCGTCGACGAGATCGCCTTCCGGTTCCGACCCGCGTGCAATCGTCCCAACGTCTCGAGCGCATCCGCCACCAGCAGCGACGACTCGTCCAGCTCTTCCCGATCGTATTCACGCAGAGGATGGAGCGATCCACCGCTCTGATGCCGGAAGTTCAGCAGCACGTCGTCCTGGAACGCGAACAACGGCCCTCGCAAAGTTGCGTAGGTGCGGAGCGTGTCATCCGGCCACTCGATTGCCGCGAGCGCATTTCGGATCGCCTGGATCTCCTCCTGCTCGTGGAACGAGCGACCGCCGACCAGCACGTGCGGCACGTGTCGCGCTTCGAGGGCACGAACATAGTTCCGCGTCACATCCGAGAAGAACGTCTGATACCGTCGGAACAGGATGCAGATATGGCGCGGCTCGATCGGCTTCGGTGTATCAGGTGAATCCCGCTCTGTCACCGTCCACCCGGACTCGTTCAACATCCACTCAACGAACGCGCCAACAGCGTCCGGATATGACTGCTCGATCGCATAGTTCCTGACCTGTCCAAATCGGCTATACGGTCGAGGCACAGGCAGCGCCACGATGCTAGGCTGATCTGCTCGGTGTTCACGGTTCGGCTCCAGCGCCACATACGTTGCCTGACTGCCGTCGTCAGCGCCGCGCATATGCGGTTCGAATGCCGCATTCACGCAATCCTGGATGGGCGGCAGGCTTCGGAAGCTCGTGGTCAGATACAGCAGCCCTGCGCCGTACTTCTCAAGATGAGCTTTCGTCTGCTCGTAGAGCATCACGTCCGCGCGCCGGAACCGGTAGATCGACTGCTTCGGATCGCCGACGATGAACAGCTTCCCCGCCACAGGCTCGACCACGCTGTAGTCGATCGTTTCCGCATCCGATGACGCCAGGAGCATCAGGATCTCCACCTGCAGCGGATCCGTATCCTGGAATTCGTCCACAAAAAAGTGGGTGAAGCGCTCTTGAAGCTGCACACGCACGTCGTCGTGATCGCGGATCATATCCCGCACCCGGATCAACAGGTCGAGAAAGTCGAGCTTTCCCTCTCTTTCCTTCAGCTGCTCGAATCCCTCAATCGCCGGACCGAGATCCTCCTGCAGGCGCGCCGCCAGATCGGCATCGGCATCCTCTATAAACGCTTCGAGATCCGCCTTCACCTCGTCGCGCTGCTCGAGCGCCTCGTCCCGGCTGATCCCCTCCGCATAGTCGTCGCCAAACCCCTTGTAGGTCCAGCTGCGCCATCTTGCGAAATCCTTCAGCTCCGCCTCCACGCCATCGTAATCCCGCTCCTCCATAGCGCGCTCCCGAAGCAGGATCTCCTCGACGAATCGCTGCACATCCTGAAAATGCTGCGCCAGCCGCGACGACGGCCGATACGCATTCTCGCCTAGCTCGCCAAGCTCCTCGAGCTGCGACATCACTGCATCGATCCGCACTTCCCGATCGAACTCGGTCTGCGTCCACTTCGCCGGAAAATCCCGATGCTCCGCCAGCGACCGCGCCGCGAACCTCAACTGCTTCGACGACGCCTCATCGTGTCGGAACGGCTTCCGCCTCAGCGCCCGTCGAACCCCTTCCGGCGGATCTGCCAAGATCGCCTGAAACCAGTGATCAAACGCTCGATCCAGCAGCGCCCCCGACTCATCCGTCGCCGCCACCTGAAAAATCGGATCGATGCCCGCTTCGATCGGATACTCACGCAGGAGATCCCCACAGAACCCGTGAATCGTCCCGATGTGCGCCAGCTCCAGCTGCGACAACGCCGTATCGAAATGCTTCAAAGCTTCGTCGTCCGAGTCAGGATCTCGTCGCGCCTCCTCGATCTTCTCCCGCAGCCGCAGCTTCAGCTCCCCGGCCGCCGCCTCCGTAAACGTGACCGCGACCATATTCTCCAACTCCGCCCGCCCAGACGCCACGAGAGCAACCATCCGGTTCACAAGCTCGGTGGTCTTCCCCGTACCCGCCGCAGCTTCGACAAAGAGGGTCTTGTCGAGGTCGTTGGCGATGGTATCGCGTGCAGGTTGGTCTGGGAGTCGTGGCATATTGGTTGGTCTATCGAAAATCAAAAGCAACCACGAAGGACGTGGAAAACACGGAGAAGGGCATTATCACAGGATCCTGCCGGTCCTCGGCCGCATCGTCTCCGGCGCAAGTCTGGAGTAGACCCTTTGAAAGATCCAAGCTACGTGATCTCGACCGGAGTCGTCGCTGGCAACCCCATCTGTGTTCATTGGTGTTCATCTGTGGTTCCATTGCCTTTTGTCCGGAGCAAAACCTCGGGGCGTGGACGCCCCTCCCACGAGTACCAGCCCCCTCTAATCGCCCTTCCGTGTCATCCGTGTTTTCCGTGGTTCCCATGCTCTATGTAAGCGAACGGAGCCACGTCAGCTGAGGGATATCCGGCTTCCTCTCGGTTCGCTGTTCCTCGTAGTGCCCGCAGATCGACTTGAAATCACACAGCCGGCACGCGTCCTCTTTCGGCGCGGCGGGCAATTGACCCCGCTCGATCGAGGCGTCGATAGTTTCCGCGAGGCGATCGGCGATCATCAGGGCGTTGTCGCGGAGTTCGAAGCCGCGTTTCTCGAAACCGCCGGCTGTGGTGCAGTAATACAGTTCGCCAAACACGTTCGGGGCGTCTTCGAACAGGACCTTGGTGACCAGACCATACAGCAGCGGCTGAAGCGATTCGCCGCCGCCGATGATGGCGCCGTCCGGGATGCGCACGCGGCCCGTTTTGTGGTCGACCACGCGCAGTTCGCCCTTGGCGTTCCGTTCGAGGAGGTCGATGCAGCCACGCAGGCGGAAGCCGGATTCCACCTCGATCGGATCGGCTGTCGAATGCGGGTCGGCTTTTTCCATGTCGCGCAGGCCGAAGGAGAGCTCGAACCGCCACGGCACGAAGCCCGTTTCGTCCTGGCTCATTCTATACAGCCACTCGCGCAGATCCGCGTGGATGGCTGCGACCGCGTCTCGCCACACACGGTCGATCGCCGGTGCCAGCCGATCGCGGAAGTCTTCAGCGACCCCGTTCACCGCCTCCTCCAGCACGGCATACGCCTGACCCAGGTTCAGCTCCGTCACTGGCAGCACTCGGCGATCCCGCAGGAGCGACAGCGCGGCATACTGGATGTCGTGGATCAACGCACCGCGTTGCATCGGATCCAGACGCTCGATCGCCTCCGCTTCTTCTCTCGGAGACAGTCGCTGTATGGCTTTGAGAAAGAATTGGTAGGGACACGCCGCATACGCCTGCAGCGCCGTCGGGGAATAGGCTCGCGTCTTCAGCCGATGCTGTTCGATCGCTTCACGCTCCGACTCTTTCCGGATCATCAACCCGTCCGCGACGGTCCACGCGTTCGAATACCGCCGATACCGCCACCGGAGCGACCGCGCCAGATGGTCGTTCGACTCGATCAGATACCGCGCCGATCCCGCCGCCTCATCCGGGTCCGCATCCAGCAGCGCATCGATGATCGACAGGTCGAACTCCGAGTGATCGATCGCGTCATTCGCTTCCTTCGGCGCCGGCCATCCGGGACGCGTCGACCGGTCCTTCTGCGCCTCCCGGTCCAGCTCCGAAATCGACGGCAGCGTTCCCGTCATCGCGCGCAGCGACTCGAGCGCGTAGAACGACGACACCCGTTGACGCCCGTGTTCCAGGTCGACGCGCGGATACGACAGGAACACCTGGTCTCGCGCCGCCCCCATCGCGATCCGCAGGGCCAGACGCTCCTCCTGCACGCGATCCTCGTTCGTCGCTAGCACGGGATCGAGCCGTTCGCGCACCCGGTCCCCCAGGATCGGGTCCTGCACGATCTTGCTCGGGAACAGTCGCTCCGCCAGCCCCGGGATAAACACGGCATCGAACGCCAGCCCGCGCGCCGCTTCGATCGGGGCCACGAACACGCGCCCATACCGGTCCGACTCGGGACGCTCCGTCAATTCCAGCAGGTTCGGCGCGAGCACCCGATACACCTCGTCGATCCCGACCGGCCCGACCGACGCCATCGGCGCCAGCTCTGACAGCACCGAAAGCACACGCGCCGGCTCACGCAAACACCGGGTCGCCAGCGCCGTCAGCCGCTGAATCCAGACGCCCCACTGCCGCGGCTTCCTCAACCGGTCGAGATCCGTCAAAATCGGCAGCGCATACGCCCGCAGACTCTTCAGGTGTTCGAGCTCGCGATTCAGCCGCTCCTCCGTCGCCTCATCCAGATCGTCCCGATCGTCCAGCTTCAGCGCCAGCTCCTGCTCCAGCCCGCCCAGCCGTCGCCACCACCGATCGAGCCCGCCGATCACCGACGCCTCCACCAGCAGCCGCTCCCACCGCCGCGGCGCCCGCAGCGTCCCCGACACCACCGGTGCCGCCGGCTCGACCGCAGGCATCTGCGCAAACAGATCCAGCTGCGGCGTCTCCTCCGGTTCCCCATCCGCCAGCAGATCGTCATCGGGCGACACCCACCGATCCCCCTCATCCGCCTCCGCCGGCGGCTCCCCCTCCGCCGTCGCATCCGGCACCTGCCCGAGCGACAGATACTCCGCAAACCGCCGCGCCGACAACCCCTCCGCCGCGCACAGCAGCAAACTGATAAACGCCCGCCCCGACGGATCCGGCCGCGTCACCCCGTGCGAGAAATACGCCGGAATCCCCGCCCGATCGAGCGGGTCCTCGAGATGCGGCCGATACAACTCGGGCGAATGAAGCAGAATCGCGATCTTGTCGAACGGGACACCGTTATTCGCCAGTCGATGGACGCGCCGCGCCACCTCGACACATTCCAGATGCTCTCCCGCTTCGGAGAAGACCTTGAGCGCCTCGCGCGCATCGCGCCGTAACCTTGGCGAAGGCGGATCATCAGCTATGGCCGACGTCGTATCGAACAGCCGTCGCCGCATACGGGACAGCGGTCGATCTTCATCACTCTCGTCTACAGTTACTTCGCTGCCGAGCGCCGCAGACAGACCCTCAGCCGATCGCGTATCACCTTCCTGAACAGTCGCGCATACGCCGCTGGACCGCTGCGCCAGCTGACGAATCAGTTCGATTTCAGCCCGCGTCCAAACCGGCACATCGAGCAACACCGTCGGCAGCGACAGGAACGGATGGGTGAATGCGTCATTCACCAGGGCCTCGGTCGCCGTCCGGTAGACATCCACCCGATCCACCATCCCCGATTCGCGAAGCTGGGCACGGTAAGCAGAAACCAGCAGCCCGAAATCCGGCGTCCCGCTCTGTAGCTGATCATCGGATACGTCCTGAAGCCCGACCTCCTCGATCGCGTCACGGGCGGCCTGAACAAAGCCAGGTGAATCAGCGACTTTGACGAATCGCCCCAAGGCTGATTCAGAGCGCAGAGAGGCGACGGCTCGGGACAGGATCGCCTTCTGTCCCAGGTGGCCGACGCTGGGAGCAGGTTCGACGACCGCCCACGAGGCGATTGACCGAGCAACTTGGAGGAGTGTAAGGCGGTACCAGCCGAATATGGCCTTTCCGGAGATGGAGACGCCGCGGACGAGTTCGTCCGCTGAAGTGCGAGACGCACCGATAACCAGGGCGCCACTGGATGTGTCTTTCGACAGCAGCCATTTGATCGCGTTCGAAACTCTCTGGTCGGAGGATGAGGCCCCCTGGAAACAACTGTCAGGCATGGTGGGAATCTACTTAGCCCAGTAACCGATTGCCAATGAGAATGCCCGCGTTCTGGCAAGTGATCGCGGGCAGTGGACATTGTGTTGTCCATCCCGTATGCTGTGCACCGGATTGTGTGGACTCCCTAACGAACCCTGCCGAAGGAAGACCGATGACGGACAGACAGAAATACCTCTTTGATGTCTCTGGATATCTTGTCCTCGACGACATCCTTACATCCGACCAATGCAAACTCCTGACCGACGCCCTGCACACCGTGCGCGACACCCCCGAGGACGATCTCCCCACAGGAGTACGGTGCACCGCGATTTCCGACGGTGAAGACAGCATCGGTGACCTGACCAGCATCGGGCCGCTCTTTACGGACCTGATCGACTTGGCTCCCGTCGTCGACATCCTCACCGAAATCATCAGCCCGCGCCTGCGTCTCGAGGTCGCCTACGCGCGCATCCGCAAGAAGGGGTACGAAGGCCTGCACCTGCACGGCGGCGCAAGGGACGAGATCGACCCAAACTTCACGTATACGTCAAAGAACGGGCGGATCTTCGCCGGCCACACCGTCGTCTCCTTCAACCTCACCGACGTCACCGAGGAAGAGGGTGGGTTCGTCTGTATCCCCGGCAGCCACAACAACCAGTTCCCTACCCCGCACGACCTCACCGACTTCAGCGACGGCACATACGACGCCTCGGTTCTTCGCTCCGTGCCTTGCAAAGTAGGATCCGTCGTCATTTTCACCGAGGCGCTCGCCCACGGCGCCCTCCCCTGGCACTCGGACGACGATCGCGTGAACCTGTTCTACAAATACAACCACGCCGGGATGAAGTGGCGTCACTTCTGGCCGACGAAGGAAGCACTCGATCAGATGACGCCCTCTCAGCGGATGTTCTACACGGAAGTGGCAGCGGATGGACGGAAGGAGCCTGTTCTGCATCCTGGGAGGTAAAGACATAAACAACCACCCGCCTCGCTTCGCTCGGCTCGATGAACACCGATGAACACGGATGAAATCCAAGGTTAGGGGCTCACAGGTACGCGCCAAGGCCGCAGAGATACGGATGGTCAGTACTCCGCGGCCCCCGAGCATCCGTATCGCCGAGATCGTGGAGCGTGGCACGCCGCCCGTGCCCCTTGTTTCCATCTGTGTTAATCTGTGTCCATTTAGCGAAGCGGGTGGTTCCCTTCTTCTTTCCAACCGCACAATGAACCATACCTAGAAAGACGACCATGAAGATCAAATCCATCCGTGCTGTCGACGTAGCGTTCCCCGAAACAAGCGCCCGAGCCCGGCCCTCCTCCGTCGAGTACAAGACCGCCCGCCGACCGTCCTGGGTCGAGAGCGGCCCCGTGGCCAACCCGATGACGCGTTACCCGCGCTATGCCGAGTACCGACCCTCGTGGACGCCGAAGTGGAGCAACCACGGCTGTGTCGTCGAAGCGGAGGACGGGACGTGGGGATTCGCGATCGCCAACCACGGCCGTCCCGTTGCCGCGATCATCGACGATCACCTGGGACCGCTTCTGGAAGGCGAGTCCTGCCTGGCCACCGAGAAGTGCTACGACATGATGGTCCGGATGGGTGCCCCTTATGGCGCCACCGGCCTGCACGCCTACGCGGTCAGCGCCATCGACCTCGCGCTGTGGGATCTGAAGGGCAAGCTGCTGCAGCGGCCCGTCTACGAGCTGCTTGGCGGCCCGACGCGTGACGAACTCTTCTGCTACTCGACCGGCGGGGACACCGACTGGTATATGGAACTGGGCTTCCAGGCCACCAAGCTCCCCTGCCCGTGTGGACCGGCCGACGGGCTAGACGGCCTCAAGCGGAATGTCGATCTGGTTGCCCGCACCCGTGAGCTGGTCGGTGACGACGTCGAGCTGATGCTAGACTGCTGGATGGCGTTCGACATCGAGTATGCCGTTCGCCTGGCCGAGGAGCTGCGGCCTTACAAGCTGAAGTGGATGGAAGAGATGCTGCGCTCGGAGAACATGGACGCCCACGCCAAACTGCGTCAGCGGGTGCCCTGGCAGACCCTGTCCACCGGCGAGCACTGGTATACGACTGTCCCCTTCCAACACGCCGCCAGCCGCCACCTGGTCGACATCTTCCAGCCCGACATCAACTGGGTCGGCGGCCTGACCGCCTTGACCAAGATCTGCGCGATCGCCGAAGCGGCCGACATCTCGGTCATCCCGCACGGCGGGGGGAATACGCCCTACGGTCAGCACGCCTGTTACGCGTTACCCGCTATTCCCTGGACCGAGTGTTTTGTGGCTACGCCGCCTGGGGTATCGCCGGATGAGGCGGCGAGATTGCCGGGAATGGCGGCGCCGAAGGATGGAAGGATGGTGCCGTCGGATGGGCACGGGTTTGGGGTGGAGATCAGTCTCGAGCAGATGTCGCCGTTTGATTACGGGAAGCGTCAATAGAGAAACGATCCGACCTTCGCTGCCGTCCTCGCCAAGGCTATGGCCAGGAAAGCTACGGTCCGGCAGGCCCCCCTGCCTGCGCTGCGCTCCAGCAAGGCTAGATGAACAAGATGAACACGGATATAAGCTGATGTGAGGTTCTGGCAACGGGTTACGCGCCACGTTCTCACAGAGACGGACGGTTGTCGTCCTTAGAGGTTCTCACGCCGGAGCGCCGTCCTCGTCATGGGGGGAGATCACAAGAACCTGGGTGGAGGGCTAATCGAACTTCGACTCGATTTCGGCCCTGGCTACCGGGTCTATTGCACCCGTGTAGGAGAGATTACGCTCGTCCTTTTAATAGGTGTCAACAATAGCAGCCAGCGCCGAGATGTCGACAGAGCCAGACGCTATTTATCCGACTACATGGAGCGAACCTGATGGACAGATCGGTTCCATTTGAGTCTCATCACCAGGAATTTCTTCGCGATCCGGAGCGGACAAACGCCTACCTCTCGGTCGCACTTGAGGAGTATGAGAACGACAAGAACTCCGACGCATTCCTGCTGGCCCTGCGTGACGTTGCGCAAGTGCTCGGTGGACTCGGAAAGCTGGCCGAGCAGACGGAACTGAACAGAGGTCGTGTCTACCGCGCCTTGTCCGAGGATGGCAACCCAAACCTTGACAAGATTGAGAAGATCCTGCACAGTCTTGGATTCCGGTTGTCTATCGAACGCCTGCTAGTCCCGGAATAAGGACGGCGTATCACGCCTGAGACCCACTTCTCTGAAGCCGAATTCTCCCGCCTGATCGGGCCGGCATGAACGCTCCAATTGCCCAACAACGAGTTCATCGATGCCTAAAATCATCCTCGCCGAGTGCAAGCAGGAAGTATCGACCTTTAATCCAGTCCCCAGCGAGTATGAGGATTTCCGGATCGAACAGGGGGCGAAGATGCTACCGTATTTCCGGGGCGTGGGGCAGGAGATCAGCGGGGCGCTGACCGTGTTCGACCAGGATGACTCGATCGAGTTGGTTCCGACGTTCGGAGCGAAGGCGAACACATCGGGGGGCGTTCTGTCGGCATCAGGTTGGGATCGGCTGAGCGGGTCGCTTCTAGAGGCTTTGACCGGTCACGTTGACGTAGACGGGGTCTACTTCTCGCTTCATGGAGCGATGCAGGCGGAGAATGAGAATGATCCTGAGGGGTTCCTGCTTCAGGAGGCGCGGAACCTGCTTGGCGACCAGGTTCCCATCGTCATCTCACTCGACCTGCACGGGATTCTGACGGACCGCATGTTCGAGCACAGCGACGCGATCGTCACCTACCATACGTATCCGCATGTCGACTTCGTCGAGACCGGGCAGCGGGCGGCGACCGTGCTGTCTAGGATCCTGAACGACGGCGTTCAGCCCGTGACTGCGCGGGTGAAGATTCCAGCACTCGTTCGCGGCAACGAGATGATCACCGAGAGTGGTGCCGTAAGCGCGTGTATCGAGCTGTCCAAAGAGATCGAGGCCAGCGATGCCGGGCTGTCGGCCGGTGTGATGTGGGGGAATCCGTTTACGGACGTACCCGAGCTTAGGACGAACAGTGTGGTGGTCATGGATGCGGATGCGGAGGCAGCGAAGTCCTATGCCCTCCAGCTGGCAGACAAGTTCTGGGCCCATCACGAGAAGATGCAGGTGCCGTTGACCTCCCTCGAGGAAAGCATCCTGATCGCCAGCACGGTCGAGACTGGTACGGTGGTCTTGATGGACGCCGCCGATGCGACCAGCTCCGGGGCATCGGGCGACAGCAACGCGATCCTGTGCGAGCTCGTCCGGCAGGGATATCCGGGCCGAGCACTCATCCCTGTCGTCGATCCAGCGGCGGTTCGAGCCGCGTTCGAGGCCGGCGTGGGGGCCACGATCGAGACCTCGGTGGGCGGCGCCTTCGACACGGAGAGATACCAGCCCCTGAACGTGACCGGACGTGTCAGGATGCTGTCCGACGGCAGGTTCAAGAGCGAGTCTTTCGGGTGGGACTGGGACTCAGGCGATACGGCGGTTCTGGAAGTCGACAACGTGACACTCGTTGTCGGCACACGACCAGTCAGCCTGTTCGACCGTTCGTGGTTCTACGCCAACGGCCAGGATCCGCAGCAGTTCGACCTGGTCGTGGTCAAGTCTCCGCACTGCGAACCCCACATGTTTGCCGACTGGTGCGCCAGTCTGATCGACGTCGATGCACCCGGGGCGACCAGCGCGAACCTGCACAGCCTTGGTCATACCATCTGTGAGCGACCCATGTTCCCGTTGGATGAGATCAAGGATTATCAGCCTGTTGCCGACCTGTTTAGCCGTGAGTAACAATGCCCGAACTCCCTGAAGTCGAAGCCTTCCGCAAGATCGCCGACCGTGTCCTCACTGGTCAACGGATCGAGAACGTCTGGGCCGCCCAGGATGACATTGTTATCTCCGACGTTGCCCCTCGGACACTCGCTACCAAGCTCAAAGGGCGGGAAGTCATCGGGACAGATAGACGCGGAAAACAAGCCTGGCTGATACTTGACCGCCCACCGCATCCAGTCTTTCACTTCGGGATGACTGGTCACTTCGAGGCGATCGACCAGGACTCGCCTCGAGGTAAATACATCAAGCTGGACCTGACGACTCGTGACGGCCGCCTCGTCTACGACAACCGGCGACGCCTCGGTCGCATCCGGCTCCTCGATGATCCCCTCACCGAGCCCCCGATCAGCAAACTCGGCTTCGACCCACTGCTCGAACCGATTTCCTCCCGCGCACTCGCCGATCGCCTTGTGGGTCGATGCGGTCCGATCAAAGCGCTGCTTCTCGACCAGTCGTTTATAGCGGGCGTAGGCAACTGGATCGCCGATGACGTGCTTTACGCAGCGGGCATCGCGCCCCGGCGACAGGCGCAATCGCTCGACTACGATGAAGTGAAGCGTCTACGGTCGGCGATCGTTGGCGTGATCAGGAAGGCCGTCTCCGTCGACGCGGACTCTGATCGGTTCCCGAAGGGATGGTTGTTTCACATTCGTTGGGGCAAGCCGGAGGGCGTGGAGACGAGGAAGGGTGAGAAGGTTGTGTTTGATGAGGTTGGGGGGCGAACGACGGCATGGGTGCCGGACCGGCAGAAATGAAAGGCAAGAGCGGTTACCCAAGAACCCGTTTCGCCATCTGGTGGTTTACGACCGTCCCTCGATACACCCTCCTTCGCCTTCGGTTGCGGAGCGCACTCGGGATGAACGGTGTACACGCAGCACCGATTACAGGTGATCTTACGCCTATTCCCTACAGAACAGAGTTAGCGCAGAGGATTCGTGCATTACGGAGATGGACGCTTTCTCAGGGACAACACCTGAACACGGCGGATCGAGCGTATGGGTATTCGGCAGAATACGTGGGTAGTCGGTACTGCAGAGGATAAGCCCCACCCGATCGCCCTCCCGGACCGGAACGCCCAGGACATAACGTCCGTCCAGGTCCGTGCTGGCGCCGTATTGGGGCAGACCGGCGGCATCGTAAATCACCACGTTGGCGCCGATCAAGGGTTCGGCGGTCTCCGCGTCGACAATGACCCCCTCGATCTGACCGGATTCATCGGCGAGCACGGTGCCGGCAAGTAGGAGTAGAAGTGCAAACAGCGCGCTCAATCTCATCGATAGCCTCTTGTGGCGAATGATCGTCTCGGGATCCCCGGGCTGATCCCCGTTGGAGGAGACTGTGACGAAAGTAGGCGCGCAATGTTGAGGTTGGTTTACAGTGGCGTGACGATCAGGTGACAACTGCAGTGGGAGTACTCAATAGCCGCGCTTAGTTGGGACGGTTGGGTTACAGCCCGTGGTAGTCGGTCCAACGACTTGCGACATCTCGGAGATGAGGACTACTTGCCCAGGAAGAGTACGACGGTGTAACGGAGGTCCTGACTCGAGTCAACAGGACTTGATGGAAGGAATTGCCAGGAGTTGGGTGCCTTGCTTCTCGAAGACGAGAAGGACTTCATCGACAAGAAGGACCATGCCCCGTTCATCGTTCAGGAGCACGAATTGTAGGTGACGACCCTCGGCACAGAGGAAGACATGAGACCGGGACAGACGCCACGCGGTAACCACCGCCTGATTTACGTCAGCGATCCGTCAAACACGACCGGACAGTTGAGCGATCCTGCGACGCCAGAAGAGCTTCGGGAGATCGTCCGAAGCTACGACGAACTCGCACACGTCGACATCCTCGTCCAGGAGATCTGTCACCAGGGCTGGACGCAGTTCTGGCGATCGGATCTGTGCGTATATGACACGAGGCCCCAGCATCAGCGACTGATCCCGATGATGGATGCGGGAACGATGCCCGTCGAGGTCTACATCGACGAGTGTCACCGTCGTGGGATGACCTTTCTGGCCGGATTCCGGATGAACGATCGTCACGGCCACAATGCGGATTGGTTCGAGTCGCTTTCGAAGACACATCCCGAGTGGATCCTGAAGGGTTACAAACCGTCGTCACCTCGTACGGCCGATAAGCGAAGTTTCGACATCGGGTGTGCGCTCGACTACACGGTCGATGCCGTCCGTGACTTCATCTTCTCGTTCATGGAGGAGGCAGCCAACCGCTTCGACGTCGACGGGATCGAGCTCAACTGGCACCGACTGCCCGCCTGTTTCCCGAAAGGCCAGGCCGAATCCTCACACGAGATCATGACTGGGTTCGTCCGACGGGTTCGAGCGATGCTGGATGAAGCCGGCAAGGCGAAGGGACGTCATCTGCTGCTGGGCGCTCGCGTCTTGATCGACCTCAAAGGCTGTCGAACCATGGGCTTGAACGTGCCCGTATGGATCGAGGACCGGCTTATCGACTATGTGGCTCCCGGAGACCTCGGCTTCACGGACATGAATGCCCCCTTCGACGAGTTCGTGAACCTCGCCCGCGAACACGACTGCCTCGTGTATCCCCAGATCCAGGCCAAGCTCGGCTACCATCATCGCGACATCGAGCAGACTCCCGCCCACTGTCGCGCAGCTATCCAGAACTTCTACGGCGCGGGCGCGGACGGCTACTCGACTCAGAACATCTTCAGCGTGGATCAGTACGAGACGCTGAAGTCCATTCGCGATCCCAACCAGCTTGACTCAGGGGATCGTCACTATGTCTACTACGCGCTGTGGGGTCCGTCAGACGGTGGACAGGTCGGATACGGTGGAGACTTTCCCTATTCGCCCGAGGAGATCCGGCTGGATCGCAGTTCAGCTGGTGAACGTCAAACCTTCCGCTTCAGGATGTGCGAAGACCGGTCGTCAGGCGCAGTCGCTCATCTCACGTTCCAGGCGAACACGTTGCCCGGCGACCAACTCACCGTCGACGTGAACGGAAACGTCGTGGAACCGGATCAGATCGAGCGTGAAGCTGCCCTGGATGGGGGTCTTGAGGCGTTCCGGATGCCCCTCACGTCGGCAACCGCGGTATCCGGGGACAACGAGCTCGGTCTGACTCTGGTCAAGGGCGATGCGACGGGTGGAGTAATTCTAATGAATGAGGCAGAGGTTTATGTGAAGGTCGAGTAGGGTAGGTGGGCGGGCTTGCCGGGCCGAGACCTTGGCGACCCCGTCCGCCGTAGCCTGCCAGGCGTAGGTGGAAAGCCTGTGGTTCCGGTTTCCCCTACTCGTCGAGCTCGTCCTTGTACCTCCCGAATGCGAACGCCATATCCATCTCCTCCATGACCGTCTTCCCGTTCTCGTCGGTGATCATCATGGTCGCCATGTATTCCAGCCACCGATCGGCGACCTCGCCGGTGTGGCTCCAGGTGAAGTGCTCTTCTGTCGGCGCGGTCATGTAGAGATACAGGCGTTCCTCGTGATGGTGGATGACCATGTTGACGTCGTTTTCGGTCATCGCCTGTGCCAGCTCCGGCCACAGCTCGTCGTGTGCCTTCTTATATTCCGCGTACTTTCCTGGCTTGAGCTGATACGTCAGTGCCATCGACCACATACGCCCTCCAGTCATTTATGCGTCATTTCGGACATCGACAGGTCCTACGGGTTTTCATCCAGCCCTCGGCGTGTCGCCACGGCAACAGCCTCGAACCGCTCCCACGCGATCTCCATCGCCCGCGTTCGCATTTGCCTTGCTCGTTCGTAATTCCCGTGCACCTCCATCAGACGGTCGAACACGTGCTGGCCTTCGATCTCGTCGATCTGGAACAGCAAATCACGGCGCGTAGCAGAGCGCCCCTACATCCGATTTCCATCCGTGTTGATCTGTGTCCATCTAGCGAAGCGGGTGGTTCCAATCTTTTCACTCCCCAAAGGACAGCGCCCCACTCTCCACAAAATACACCGGCGCCTCCACCCGCTCCCCCATCATATCCGCCTGCCTCCTGATCGCCGGCATCTCGCTCACACTGTGCAGGCTCTCGATCACCGGCAACCCCATCTCCAGACAGGCAATCACAATAAACTCGCTCATCTCCCCGATGATGATCGCCTCCGCGCCCATATCTCTCGCCGCTTGCGGCATGTGATACTGATTCTCCCCAAAACCTCCGATCAGAAACGCGAATGTTCTGATCCGCCGCTCACCATCGCCAAAGAGCCGACAGTGCTCGAACCCGAGACCCGCTCCGACCTGCTCATACAACGTGCGAACGGCCATCTCCTCTGGCAGACGTGTCACCGAGAAGAACTTCTGTCGCGCGATCGTCTCCAGTCCGTCGATCCCGAGCGCCTTGATCGCCTGATCCGGAACACCATCCCTCTCAAGCGCATCCCAGTTCGAGTGACTCCGATACACGACCATCCGGTGTTCATCCAGCATCTCACGGCGCACACGATTCGAGTGAATCTCCTCGACGGACGGACCGTCATACCAGCCGCTGTGCTGCTGCTCGCCCATCCAGATCCCCTCGTGGCAGATGATCATGTTCACCCCGAGGTCCACGCACGTCTGCAGGCTACCCGAGTGGATGTTCCACAGACACGCCAGTCCCGACACCTCCTGTTCGGGGTTTCCGTGAATGAACCCGAGCTCGTCTCTCTTCAGCCCCGTCTCGATGGGCGCGATCTGCTCGAACACGTCCGCAATGGCTCTTGCTGTCGGCATAGGTCTTCTCTCGTGTCTCCCATTTCGGACACCTTCACTCAATTGACAAGGTATAATACATTGCGAACGATGATTGGACGATCAACGATTCGCAGGACAGGAAGCGACTGCGATCCAATGCCTGACCGTTTCCGCCTGTCTGTAACAAGAGGAGAGAAATGCGAGCACCTTTCGCGAGCACGATCACCCTGATCGCTGCCCTGACGTTCTCAACCACACACGCAGCAGAGAAACCGATGACCAAGCTCGAGAATCCCATATCCGTCGAATACCTCAAGGACAACCTGTCTGCCGAGCACCCTCGTCTCGGCCTCACACCCTCGCTCGAAGCCGACATCAAGGCCCGTCTGGAGACAGACCCTGTCCTCAAGAATATGTATGCGGCCATGAAGCAGAACGTCGATCGGGTCCTCAGAGAGGACCCGATCGAACGGAAGCAGACGGGCCGACGACTGCTGAGAGTCGCTCGCGAAATGCTCTGGCGGGTCAACGTTCTGGGATTCGTTTACCGGATGGAGAGGTCGCCTGAAATCCTCGCCAGAATCAAAGACGAACTCCTGGCCGTCGCCGCGTTCAGCGACTGGAACCCGAGCCACTTTCTCGACGTTGCCGAAATTTCGATGGCCGTATCTCTCGGGCTGGACTGGACGTGGGGCGATCTGTCTGAGGACGACTTCCAGACGATCTCGTCGGCCCTGATCGAGAAGGGACTTAGAACCGACGACGGTGAGACCCAGATCAACAACAAGGAGAACAACTGGAACCAGGTCTGCAACGGTGGGATGATCGCTGCTGCGCTGACCGTCGCTGAGTCCGAGCCCGAACTGGCGGCCAAAGCGATCAGCGGCGCGCTCGACGCGATTCCGATCGCCCTGTCACACTACGCACCGGATGGCGCGTACCCCGAAGGGTCCACCTACTGGGGCTACGGCACGATGTATACAGCAATGACGTCGTCGATCCTGGAAACCGCTCTGGGTACCGACTTCGGGATCTTCGACGTACCCGGACTGGCGGAGAGCGCGATGTTTCGGGTCGTCATGAACGCGCCGTCAGGACAGTACTACAACTACGGAGACTGCGGAGACCGGCGAGGCAAACGTGGAGACGTCACGCTCGCCTGGTTCGCGTCGAAGACGGGTGAAGCGAGTTACTTCGAACGGGAAGGCTTCCTGCTACCGGCTGACGACATGGGTAAGCTGGATCGCCACATCGGCCTCGGTATGGTCTGGCTGGCCGGATTTGATAGCACAAAGACCAGTTCGGTACCGCCGGTCTGGTATGGCCGTGGGATCAACCCGGTCGCGATCTTCCAGGGCGGATCAGACGACGCCCGCGACTACTACCTGGGAACAAAGGGAGGGCGCGCCAACATCAGTCACGGAAGCATGGACGCCGGCTCCTTCATCTTCGAGCTGAACGGCGTGCGCTGGGCGATCGAAATAGGGAACCAGTCGTATCACGAGATCGAAGCGACGGGCTTCCGCCTGTGGGGTCGGGAGCAAGACGCACAGCGCTGGGAACTCCTGTCGAAGAATAACCTGGGTCACAACACGATCACGATCAACGGGGCGCATCATCTGGTGGATGGCGCCGCCACGCTGCTGAACTGCAACCAAGGCGACAGGCCCGAGGTATCCTA
The DNA here is from genome assembly GCA_002727195.1 of Gemmatimonadota bacterium. Taxonomy (GTDB): domain Bacteria; phylum Latescibacterota; class UBA2968; order UBA2968; family UBA2968; genus UBA2968. The sequence goes on along the minus strand of PBWH01000034.1, from coordinate 1,738 downwards.
CGACCTGACAGCGCTTTTCGGAGACCTCGTCTCGAAGGCCACGCGTACGTGGACAAAGGACAGCGACCGTTCCGCTGTGGTCACCGACACGGTGGTCGAATCTGACAGGACAGAAACCGTCACCTGGCAAATGCTGACGGTGGCAGATGTGGACGTGGTGGAGGGCGGTGCAATGCTGCGTCAGGATGGCAAACAGTTGAAACTCGAGAACCTGTCTCACCCGGACGTCGAAGTGTCTGTCGTGTCGCTCGATCCGCCCCCACACGAACTCGACAAGCAGATGGATGGCCTGAAGCGGCTGGAGATCACGGTGTCGGGAACATCGACGTCCGGTCACGCGATCGAAATTGCAGTAAGGCTTTCTGAAGAGTAGTCGTGCGATGACCACACGATGCTTAACGGTGGGTGACAACCAGCGGGGCGACTGAATCAGGTCCCGCTACCAGCTTAGACAACAAGAGGGATGTCCAATGTGGACATCCCTCTTTTTTTGGGCCGAAATCATCCTGAAAACGATATAACCATTTGTTTTTATGTACTATATATTCTAATTTTCTTTTATGGACAAAACATAGACATATACTTGACATTAGCTTCTCCGGTGATAGACTTGCAGTGGTATGGAGGAGTACTCTACCGCCATTTGTCTACTGCGCTGCCGTGTCGGGGGAATGGCCACTATCGTTTTTCGGGAGGGAACTATGGACAAAAGCGAACTCATCGATCGTTTGAATGATGATCTCGCGAATGAATTAAGCGCGATCACGCAGTATATCGTCTACGCGGCTAAAGCCACCGGACCTTATCGCCCGCAACTGACTGCCTTTTATCTGGCAGAGGTTGCCGATGAGCAGGTTCACGCTCAATTCCTCGCCAACAAGATCGTAGCCCTCGGCGAGGAGCCGACCACGGAAGCTGCTCTTGTTCCAAGCGCATCGTCGAATCGCGACATGCTCGAAGCCGTCCTGGACGCGGAGCGTCTGGCCACTCGGAACTACACCGCGCGAGAAGCGCACGCCGAGGCGTTTGGCGATAAGGGTCTCGCGGTCGAACTGGAGGGTATGGTGCGTGACGAGAGCCGGCATTCTGAAGAGACAGAGCGCATTCTTCGCGACTGGCCACTATAGGAGCCGTGCAATGATGACCACATCCTCACTACTCGTTCTGTTCGCCTTCGGTCTCGTGATCACGGGCATTGTCGCCCTTGGTATCCACCAGGCTCGGGAGGACGCCAAAATTCACCAGCGTGGAGGAACCGATGTTCACTAAAACCGACTATTACTTTCTCATCGCAGCTTTCGCCAGTTTTGTAGTCAGCGTGGCTCTCTGGTTTTTATTTGACAAGGACTACGGCGTGTATGTCGGGATCTGGGTCCCCAGCATCCTGAGTCTTTGGTCGGGAGTCCGTTCCGCACTTGCGGATCTGGCCGCCAAACCTTGAAATCCCACATAGGAGTAACATAATGCTTACTACAGCCTCACTACTCGTTCTGTTCGCCTTCGGCCTCCTGATTACGGGCATCGTTGCCCTCGGTATCCACCAAGCACGTGAAGATGCCAAAATTCACCAGCAAGCGAAGGGTATCCAGCTCAAGCTGACAACTACCAGGTCTAAAGTCGCGTAGTTTCTCCGAACAACTGCCCTGCCCCCCTGGATTGTTCCCATTCCTGGAGTTAGGATTGGGACAGAAAGGGGGCCATATGGCCAGGAAGCGTTACACGGCAGAACAGATCATCG
>PBWH01000037.1 GCA_002727195.1 Gemmatimonadota bacterium | reverse complement strand
AGAGCGATCCAGGTGTGCGAGTCACGGTGAGTTTCATAGACCACCCGTAGATTCCAGTGCAGATGCAACGAAGGGCCGTCGGCGAAAGCCGGCGGCCCTTCGTTGGCTATCGGTTGACTGAACTCTCGCAAATGGGTTAACTTCTGCCCGATCGTCAACGCCAATCACATCGTGTGGAATCTACTATGTCCGTTCCTGAAAAAGTCGTCGACCGAGACCGATTGATCGAACTCGTTCGGCAGGGCAACACCCCAGAGCAGATAGCCGAGATGTTCAGAGTGGATGGCTCCATCATCCGGGACATGATTCATCGTCTCGAGCAGAACGGGTATTACGACCTGCTCCACCCGCAGAAGTAGGCAGGCTTCTCACAAACGCAGAAAGGGCGCCCATCCCGAGGATGAGCGCCCTTTTTCGTTTCCAGTCTTTCGATCCGACGGATCTAGACCTCGACGCCTTCGATACCTTCGATGTGACCTTCCTGGATGTCGATCTCGTCACTTCGCCTGATCCGTTCGACCTGGCCGTCCCGAAGATCGACGACACGATCGCTGGCGCCGAGCATCTTGTGATCGTGAGTGTTCGACACGATCGTCACACCCGACTCTTCACGCAGTCGCATACAGATCTCGATGATATCCTGACCGGTCTTCAGATCTAGGTTCCCCGTCGGCTCGTCAGCCAGGATGAGAGCCGGATCGTTCGCCATCGCCCTCGCGATCGCGACGCGCTGCTGCTGACCGCCCGAAAGCTCGTAGGGTTTGTGATGCAGGCGATCCTGCAGCCCGACCATCTCCAACTTGGCCGCAGCCTTGTCCTCGTATTCCTTCCGCCCCATGCCGGCGAACACCATCGGCAGGGACACATTCTCGAGCGCCGTCATCACAGGAATCAGGTTGAAGGACTGGAAGATGTACCCGACGCTGTGGCATCGCAGGTAGGCAACCTGCTCCTGGCTGAGTGAGCCCATGTCGTGGCCGTTCACCAGGACGTGCCCTTTGGACGGGCTGTCCAGGGCCCCGATCATATTAAACAGGGTCGTCTTCCCACTGCCCGACGGCCCCATGATCGACAGATACTCGCCACGGATCACGTCCAGCGTGACCCCTCTGAGCGCGTGGACCTCTTCATCCCCCATCCGATAAGTCTTCCAGACTTCCCGGATCTCGATAATGTGTTTCTCTGAACGCGCCGCTTCAGCCATGGACCGCTCCTGTGAGAACCTCGTATAACTTGCCAAAAGCCTCAAAAAGTGCAACTTATGTTATTGAAATGAATTCAGGGTGTCAAGTCAGATTTCCCTCAGAAAATCAAGGTTTTATGCACCTGATCAGTGCCACGAGCGAAGAGAAAGGAACAGGATGAAACTCGCTGTCTGTAACGAGTTCTTCGAAGGCTGGAAAATCGAAAAAGTATTCAACTACGCGGCGGAGATCGGATGCGACGGCGTCGAGATCGCCCCGTTCACACTCGCAGAGAGCGTCACCCGGATCTCCGCGGCGCGACGACGCAACATCCGTAAAGCGGCCGAGAAAGCCGGGGTGGAGATTGTCGGCCTTCACTGGCTGCTCGCCAGCCCCAAAGGGCTCTACCTGACACACCCGGATGCCTCGATCCGAAAGAAGACACAGGACTACATCAAGGCATTGATCAACTTTTGCGGCGACCTGGGGGGCACCGTCATGATCCATGGCTCTCCCGCCCAACGGAATATCCAGAGGGGCTGGGACCCCGGGGAATGCTGGAAGTACGCCGTGGATGTGTTCGCCGGATGCACATCCGAGATGAAGAAGAACGGCGTCACCTACTGCATAGAGGCGTTGACGGGCAAAGAGACGAACATCCTGAACAGCATTGCCGAAGCGAAACGGATGATCGCCGATGTCGGTCACCCGAACTTCCAGACCATGGTCGACACCAAGGCAGCGTCGGCCGAGGACAAGCCGCACGTGGATGTGATCGCCGAGGCAGGCAAGGCCATGCGGCACGTCCACGTCAACGACCCGAACCTGCGGGGACCCGGATTCGGCGAACTGGACTTCGGGTCCATCCTCCGGTCGCTCAAAGACAGAGCCTATGACGGATATGTATCAGTAGAAGTGTTCGACTTCAAACCCGACCCGCAGACGATTGCCTCCCGCAGTATCGGATACCTGAAGGGCATCCTCGAAGGGCTGGAAAGCTAACGTCTCAGGTGAGACATTGGCCAAATCGATCGACAACAGATCCCTGGGAACAAACCTCGAGGGCCCGGATCAGGAACAGCTGGTCCGCTCCTTCCGCGAGATCAGTCGGCCCATCCTGCCAACCACGGATCTGGAGGAACTCCTCGATGTCCTGATCGAGTCCGTGGTGGTATTGTGCACATCCTCCGTGGACTGGGGATCGATTTTGCCGGGATGAACATCCATCGAGCCGTCGACGAAGCCTCAAAGGTCGTCGAAAGCCATCATCTACAGCCTGATGGTCAGTATCGATACGTCGGGCGTCCCTCGCCTGATACGATGGAGGAGTGGCAAGACGTAGTATTGGCCGGACTTACCGGGGAATCCAGGCCGGCTCTCCCACGACTACTGCGAGACGGCCTACAGAGGCTACGGTCTGCGAGTGTAGAGCCTCATCACGATCTCGCATCCCCACGGCGTCCTGACCCTGAGGAGCAGCAGGATACCCTCCGACGGGTTGCCGACGTCCTGTCTGTAGGCATCGCAAGGATAGTCGACCTGGAATCCCTGGATGCGCACTGCATCCCGTACTGCTCGCCCCAACAAGACGCCAAGGGTCTGGAAGAAACTGGCCGTCCACGGGCTAGACCTTTTACATTCCGGGAACGAAGTAACGGGACCACTCTGGAGATGAGCTGTCGCAGTTCCGCGTTCGACAGGCAGGTGTGGCTCCAGACAATCAGGACGAGGATGAAATGGACGCCAAAGAGCGATACTTCTGGGACCTGAACGGCTATCTCGTCGCGAAGGGCGTGATGTCCCCCGCCGAGATCGATGAAGCAAACGAAATCGTTGACCGATACAGCGGACGCATTTAGGTCGGCGGGTCAACTGCGAAGGACTCGAAGGCGTATGCCGGCACCGGTCGTCCTATGCTGCACGGAATCCTCGAATTTCCTGAGCCAGACTGTGATCCGTTCCGCCGGATGCTCGCCCACCCCGCTGTCGTATCCAGGCTACGCGTCATGTGCGAGAAGGGCTTCCGTCTGGACCACGGCCCGATGTTCATCGTCAGCGTCAAAGGCACGGCCGGGCACACGATGCACGGGAACGGCGAACCCCATCGTCCACACGTCGCCTACGGTCACCAGAATCGGATGCCTTACGTCGGTGGCGTCACCGTGGCCTGGCAGCTCCACGATTGCAAGGCAGACATGGGCGGATTCGCCTGCGTCCCGACCAGCCACAAGGCCAACCTATCGGATGCCAGATGGTGTTCGTACGGGAGACGCTGACCTGGGCGTCACGATGCAACCCGTCGTGGAAGCTGGCGATGTCATGTTCTTCATGGACAGCGCCCAGGCACACGACGCCTGGCCTTGGAAACTCGACACGGGACGTCGATCGATCCTCTTCAAATACGCGTCCCGAACGAGCTCCCGCAGCGGCCCCAGTAAAGAGGTCGCCCCACCGGAAACCTACTGGGACAGAGACACCGTCGCAGATATGACACCCGAACAGCGCGCCGTCATGTTCGTCCCCTACTCCAACCACCTTGGCGAGGTTCCCCTGCTCGACGTCACCCCCGACGGCAAAGTCACGACGGGTTAGCACAGCAAAACGCCTCCAGGTTTATCCAGGGGGCGTCCCCTCAACACTCAGAACTCAGCACTCAGCACTCGCCGTTGCTCTTACCGGTTCAGTATCCCGATATCCCGCGTCCCTGCATCACAATACCAGATCTCACCGTTCGACCGCACCGTCATCCCGTGCACCTCATCGGGCTCATCGACCCGAAACACATCGTACACCCGCCCATCCTGCTCGGGATCCATCAGCAGCACCGTCCCCGCCGACGTATCCGAAACCCACAGCATCCCGTTCTCCCCCCACCCGATGCCGTGAACGCGCAGCCCACCGGTCGCAAACTGCCCGACCTCTTCCCAAGTGGCCGCATCCATAATGTGGATCTTCTGCGTCGGCGGCCCGGCCACGTAGACCTTACCATCACGGTATTCGATCCCGTGTGAGCCTGTCTGCCTGGCGTCAGCCATCGATTCCCGCCCCGAGATCAGTCCCGCGCCGGGATCAGGGAACCGCTGAAGTGTCGTCCCGTCCTTTGTATCGATCTTGACCACCTCGAGTTGGTATGTCGACGTGATCCACACCGCGTCGTCCCCCAGCGTGATCCCGCTTGAGTGCTCGGTCTCCGTATCGAACTCGTTAAGCACCTCACCCGAGTCCCAATCCAACTTGTGTACCTTCAGATTGACCTGATCGATCACCCAGAGCCCATCATCCGCTGCCTGCAAACCGTTCGGTTGTGGTCCGGGACTCTGGAACCGTTTCTCAACGCTCGCCGTATACTTCGCCATGCCATCCTCCTGTCCGTATCCGTTCGAAACCCGTCCGAATAATTTAGACCAACCGAACAGCCAAGCCAGTCCCACCTTCCCTGCCCCCTTACGTATGAAAGGCCACCCTCTCATTAATACCCCGGCAATTCCTGTCTTGCTTCTTCCGTCTTCCATCTCTTGAAAGAGAGGCGACTCCGGTGACTCCATCAGCTTCCCGACTGGGGTAGCATCATCGGGTATCTAGGGCATTGCATTTTAAACCGATGTTGCCAGACCGAAGCCGCCTCCCGACAGGTGATCCAAAAAGTGATCGTTCATGGCCAAGAGCTTGGCGAAGCTGGACTGAAGCACATTCCGGTAAATCCTTGCCGCAAACTCAGCATCCAACCCGATCGCGTAGTTGAACCGATTCTTGGCGATCGTCACGGTGACGACGTCGCCCTCTGCGATCAGCGTCGCGCATCTGGGAGAGTCCGTGGTGACCCCCATCTCCCCGACGATATCGACCGCTTCCGTGTGGGCGATCGTTGTGCCCTTTCGTTCGACGACTAATTTCCCACGCAACAGGATGAACAGGAACCGGGTCTCGTCTCCTTCCCGGCAAAGAACATCGTCCCGCGAAAGGGCCTGGACCTCCCCTTCGGCGATCAGCTCACGGACCTGACTGGGCTGGAGCCCCTGGAACAGGGGGATCTTCTTGACGAACTTGATAATGTCCGACATCTGCACTGACTCACCCCGACTGAATGGGTGTATTGTTGGCGCCAATCCCCGAGTTGGCGCCTTTGACTACCTGAAATATCGTCTCCCGCAGGAGGATCAGCCGTAAGCGCAGTCACCAAAATGGTGTGATATCGGACGCACTCTCCGAATCACCCAAACCAGCTTAACAGACTGTTTTTCCTAGGCTTCAGCCCCCGGGTATAGTTCTTGACCCTCCAAAACGCCTTTGGTATATTCTTCCGCACAGTCACTGATGTGGGCGATTAGCTCAGATGGTTAGAGTGCTTGCTTGACATGCAAGAGGTCACTGGTTCAATTCCAGTATCGCCCACCATTTTCCTTAAATACAATGTGTTACGGCCTTGGGATGTCATTCCTGAGGCCGTTTCTCATGCACCCAGGCAAGGGGTCGTTCCGACCAGGCGCAATCCCACTAACCACCTGAGCTAATCTTGGAAGTGAGCCGTGAGATTGTCTCGTGCCTATGACCTGTTTATCCAAGAGCAACGGATCAATCAGCACACAGAAGCAACGTTAGAGTTCTACAAGTACTCGGCGGGCAAGTTCGTAGAGTACTGTAAGCGTGTGGATTCTGATAGCCTCCAGGACTTAATTCCCGACTATTTCGACCACATAGCGCGTTAGGCTACCGCCCACCTGCACCAGTGGCCATCAAGCCATCCGTTGCAGCCGCATCCTAACTTTGGATGTGGACACATAGATGGGGGCAGGTCATCTGTCGCTTCCTTGAAGCAGAGGGTTACGTGAAGTCTGCGATCAGGCTGCCCAGAGTCAGCCCACCCAAGACCGTTATTCGTCCGATGTCTCCGGCCAACGTCACCCAACTGCTGCGTCATCTAAATCCGCATCGCTTCACAGGACTCCGCAACCAGGCCATGGTCAGACGGCTCTTTCACTCGGGAATCAGGCTGATGGAGTTGTCAGGTATCGATGTCGCGGACGTGGAGTGGCCGGAAGGGTTGATACGTGTGAGAGGCAAGGGACGTAGAGAGAGGTATGTCCCGTTTGGCACAAAGACCAAGGTGACCTGCCCGCCTTGACACCTACATTGTGAAGTTTTTTCTTTTCGTCATCTGAGGCTCCTGCCATAGCAAACTCGATGGAGAAAGAGTATGTGGGATGACAAAACGCGTGAGACGTTCGCACGACAGGGTTATGTCGTTATACCTGACGTGCTCGACCAGGATCAGTTGGATGAGCTCAACAAGGTTTACGATCAGCACATCGTTGAGCAGAAAGATTTGCAGGCGAGAGCCAATACGGAGAATCGGATCCGCTTCTCGGTCAGGGGGCGCGAATCACAAGAAACAACAGACCGCTACGGGAACACCTATTGGGGCCGACGGCTCTGGAGCAAGGCTTACAGGGATCTGATCGACAACGAGACGATGCACCCCATTCTGGAAGAGGTCCTCGGGGATCCAGCCTGGGGCCACGCGCCAGCGCACCTGCCCAAAGAACTTCGACCTCAGTTCCGCCTCGACCACGATAACGTGCACTACAAGCCCGGTCGGAAACAGACCGACGGGGATGATCCCGGGGGGACCCTTCACGGCAACCCGACTGCCTGGCACATTACGTGTGTGTATGAACTCAAAAACGTCGGGCCAGGTGAAGGGGGCTTCGGTTGTGTGGTCGGCACGCACAAGCCGGAGAACGAACAGAAACTTCTGGACATCGGTGATGACTGGAAGTCAAACTGGGTCAACACAGAGTGGACGTCTCAACTCTCAAACTGGGATAAGGATGTTCCGGTGCACCGCGTGGAAGCCAAGGCCGGAGACTGCATCCTGTTTACAGAAAAGCTAAAACACGGAACGATACCGTGGTCAGGGACCGGGGAGCGCCGCACGCTCTTCTATAAGTATGTGCCCTATGGCATGCACCACGGAGACGTCGCCTACGACACGAATGATCCGGAACTCACCCGGCGGCAGAAAAGCATCCTGGAATTCTCACCGAATTGGTTCAACGAGCCCCGCGAGGACAAGGACTACTCAGGGAACCCAGCGCTTACCCAACTCCATCCGGATGTACGTATCGAGAGCGACACCAGTGTGTTGATGCCGGGCATGTCGGCCCCTCGAATCCGTTTGTCGGACGAGACCAAGGCGAAGCTGTTAAACGGCGCAGGATAGTCACCACCGCCTGAGCACGTTACAGAATGAAGCCGGACTCCCTCGGTAAATGCGACTTTTCTGTGGCTACCGGTTAACCGGCTACCCCTATCGCCGGAATCCCAACCCGCAATGCAATTCTCTGTCTCTACCTAACCCTGGTCTCAATTACGCGATCGCGAACAACCTTCTAATTCACAGTTTTGTAGGGGCCTGCCCCTGAAGGCAACCGGTGTCACAACGGTCAGGGGGCCGTTGTGACACCGCTGGCGCTTTCTACGGCGACGTAAAGTTTGGCCCGATCACAAAAAAAACCCAACCACGGCAGTCAGTGCCCGCAAAAACAACGATAGATCTCAGCAGAGGCTAAAGGTACTGATACAATGGGGGAGGTTTTTGCGAAGGTGGGATGATGGTGAATGGTGCTCCCGGCGTGCCTCAAATACGTGGCCTCGCGATTTTTTAAATCGCGTGCGCTATCCGGCTGGGCCAAGGTGGCAAAATCTCACCCTATAGTCATCTCTGAATACTCTTAACAGCTATTTAGCTGTCTGTTTCAATCCACCTCTTAATCGATCGATATTCAAGACATTAATAGCCACCGATACGGATGCAAATACTTCAATTCTGATTTAAGCGAATCAATTCTTCTGCCACTACATACTTCACGTGGGATCCTCTAGGATACGACAAATTGAACAGAGATCAGCACTGAGTGTTTTCAAATAGGAACTAATCCGTGAACCAGGAAAATAGCACGAAGCGAAAACAGTTCGAACGAGATGGGTTCTGCGTTTTCGAGAAAATCCTAGATCCGAAAATGGTCGACGATCTCAACGAACTCTGTGACGGAATCCTGAAGGTTCAAGATCCTGAGCATCTAAAACTGCACCGCACGACTGGCAGCATGGTTCTAATCGACTATGAGATGGCCTACCAGAATAGTGTGATGAGTGATTTCATCACAAATCACGCTATTCTGCGCGCACTGGGTCAACTGGGCTTCGATGACCCAAAATTTGGTCACGGGCGGATTATTACTAAGCCTCCCAAGAGTCCCCCCCTTTTCTGGCACGAAGACGGTCGTTTTTGGAACGACCCAGTCAGCTATACGACTCAGCCAATTCAAGTGTTTCTAATGTTTTATCTTGTCGACACGACTTCACAGAACGGCTGTCTTCGGGTCATTCCCGGCTCGCATTTGAAGCGGCATTTTCTCCACGATAAGATCTCTGAACACCATACGAACGAGCTAAGGACTTATGCCAATCCAGACGATCCTGCCTTCAGCCAAGTTGAAGACGAAATCGACCTACCCGTGAAAGCCGGAGATCTCGTCATTGGGTACGGTAGTTTGCTCCACGCTGCCCACGCCAATCAGTCGGATGTAAGACGCACAGTGCTAACGATGTGGTACTATCCTGATTATGTAAACTTACCCGAACGAACTCAGGCAACCGTCTCCAAATTAGAGAAACGCGGTCGTCCACCCAGTGGCAGGTTAATTCCTGAGCTTGAGGCACTCAAGATCGAGTATAAAGGAGATGCGAAACCGATTGAAATTGAGTGGGTTCCGAAGAACCTGAAATAGTAGGTTTATCCGGTTGGGACATAACGAACCCCGGCAGTTCGTCCTTTTGGGGAGGGGCCAGAAGGCATAGTCTGCGGGTTGTCGTTTTGAAAAAAAATCCCTTAACCACATCCAGATCTGTTTCTTATTTGAAATCTCTTCCAAGTGCCCTCAGGATCTTCACATCCTCCACCTTCCGGTCGAGGATGTTGTATATAAAATGAGGCAAATGCGCCACAGAAAGGTGTTGAGTTCATTCTCCAGCACAATTAGCAGGGTCGCATTACGATGGTTACGTCCAAGGGAGGAATGAGCCATTCTGTATATCTCGCGGCGGCTGCGATCTAGAAAGCCAAGGACTAACCTTGGGTTACGCATTAAGCAGATTCATCAAACGACATTAGTGTGCAAACTGGACGAAGCTACTTCGGTCAATTTTTCAGGAACATTATGAGGCTTAGGATAGTTTGACAGACGAACAGAAATACCTCTTTGACCTCAACGGATACCTAGTCGTTGACCAGGTCGTTCCCGTGGAGGTTATTGACGCTTGCAACGCCGCGCTTGACCGCTACGAGTCAATGCCAGAATCCGAGTATCCGGCACCATTGTGTCTCGGTCAGGACCGATCGGAGGATAGTCTCTATATCTCAAACATCCTCGAGGGCGATTCTGCATTTAGTTCATTGGTCGACATACCACAAGTCATCGATATTATCGGAGCAGTCAGCGGATCTACTTTCCGCCTCAACCACACCTACACAATCTATCGATGGGGCGGAGGGTTCACTGGACTGCATATGCACGGCACTCCGATTATCGACAAGTGTCAGTATCGTTGTGAGAACGGCCAGTTCGTCTCTACACTGACGAAGGCCGTCTTTCCGATGTTGGATGCAAAGGCGGAAGACGGGTGCTTTGCAGTAATTCCGGGGTCACACAAATCCAACTTCGCGAGGCCCTGGGGCAACCATCCAGAGGAGAATCCGGCGATTGTTCCGATTCCAGCCACGGCGGGTGATTGTATCATCTTCACAGAGGCCCTGACGCACGGATCCATGGTTAACACCTCGTGTCGACCGCGCCGCAGCCTATACTACTGCTACAGTATCGGATGGATGCGGGACTGGGGAGGGCAGCATCTCGAATTCAGTGCTAACATCAATGATTGTCTGACCGAAGTTCAGCAAGAGATCGTCCGCCTGAAGTAGTCGGTAATAATCGAGTAGCGCCCATCTGTAGCCTTCTCTCAATACGATTCATCGAAGCTGTCCGATTTTCTATGACAAGCCGTTTTAAAATTCACGCCACCAAGATCCACTGGCTTTCAAAAAGCACGTGGTTCTCTAAAACCATTACCACGTGCCCGGCAAGAGTTTGCCATTAAACGTTACGATCCTGTTTTTGAAATCCTGATTTTGTGGACATGCACCTGCAAGGACTGCTTTCCGGTTGATTGCATACGGCTGGTTCGGACACTCTCATATCGATCACTGTTTTCCATCCCGGGTCGGCCACCTCAATCAACTTTGCGCCTCTCTGTTTTCTTAACTTCGTTTATTTTCGTCAGCTTTGTCTGAGTGTTTCTTCGCTTCATTCGTCACAGCCTGGATCATTGCTTTGATGTAGCCGAATTGGAATGCGAATCCCTGTTTCACTTTTCCGGAAACCCCTTTGGGGGCCACATCATCCGGATGATGCGGAGAATGGTCTGGCATCAACATGTAGGGATAACCAGTTCGATGAAAAATTTGGGCCAGTTCGTGCATGTCAACATCGCCCTCATCAGGCCAGACTTCCATGAAGTCGTGCAGTCCTCCCCTGATGTTTCGGAAGTGGACATTGAAAATCTTCTTTCGGTCCGAAAAATACTCGACAATCGGGGGCAATTCTTTCCCTGGATCCTCCAGCCCCTGCGCAGCGACGCCACAACAAAAATTAAATCCGTGATAATCGCTGTCACGAAGTTCAATGAACCGCTTGAGCCCTTCGAACACCGGATAATTCCAGCGGTCCTCGCCACGCAGGACTGGAGCTGGCGGATCGGGCAAGTGACAGGCCATCTGCACCTTGTGCTCCTCTGCTACAGGAATCACGCGGTCCAGCCAGTACTGTAGCCTGTCGAACCCTTCGTCTCTGTCAATACGTCCCGCCTTGTGCGGCTCACCATTGTCATACTTGTCAAATTCGAAAGAGCTAAACTGAGATCCAGCCCTTCCAAATCGAGGCTTCGTCCGCTGGTAACCGACGGCGGTGAAATTGTAGTTCAGCCCCCGAAGCCCTGCCTTTCCAGCATTCTCAATCCATCCGCAAACGGCATCAATGTCACGATCACGCTGGGGATCTTCGGCCAAGGCAATGCTGTCAGACGGGAAAATGTGAATCATCTCAAGGGTGACACCCTCAGCTTCAGCTTCTTCACACTGCCTTAACATCTGGTCGAGATCGTCTGGGTCGAGGGTGGTGTCCATGTTGCTGACACCGTGTCGCTTCAGAAATTGCAGTTCCATCTTCGATGTTCCAATTCCTTGGCAACCTACATACATAGCTTCCTCCTACTGAACTGATGTGACTGTGAAATTTCTATTTCTGGTTTTCAAAACTAAGCTACCAATCATCAACAGGTTCCGTGTCCGACGCATCAATCGATTCTATAATTGCTGTGCCTCAGCGGCCTAACACAGCCTGTCAATCTATAAAAAAGACTAGTATTGATTGGTCTAGAAAAACACGTAAACGAAGCGGTCTTCTGAAACTTCTCAAGTAATTTCTCCGGTAGTTTCTCCGTCTCATCGAGGTAGTGCTTTTCTTCTCTCATCTCCACCTCCCACCGTCGGACCTGACTTCCGCAAGCCCTATCGAATGGATGATATTTGGATACTGGGCTAAATAAAACAGGAGCCTCCCCGAAGGGAAACTCCCGTAAAGAACTGTCTGGCAACCAATGAAATGGTACCCCTGGCGAGATTCGAACACGCGACCAACGGATTAGGAAGATCGTGACCTATCGGCAGTAGGTCCAAGAGGCCCAGCAGTCAGCTATGGACTGGCCTTGAGAGGTTTGCAGGCTCCGCAGGGCGTGAGCACCTTTTTTGCGTCAGCCAGCATCATGGGAATCCTGCTCTTCTTGAGATAACGACAACTACCCTTGTGATACTTATTACCCGTTTTGGTGGCATAAACGACAACCTCGCCGACATCCGTTTTGGTCCTTAAAGGGATATCCAACTTGGCCCCAAAAGGTCTTCCGTTAATCCCTGACAGTTTATCGGTGACTGCCCAGAGCCCCTTGCCTGCCTTCCTGGCTCGATTCTCTAGGTCTTTGAACCGCACCATCAGGTCTTCGCGGAAGGAATACATCGTGTAGGCGTGTCCATAGCCTTGTCTGATTATCTCTGCATTGACGAAAAGGCCATCAGGCGCACGATACAGGTAGCCCAGCGTTCGACCATACCGGTCCACCTTTTCTTGGCCGCGAATGAGATAGACAGACTCACCACGCAACAGGTTCCGGGTAAAGGTAGATGCTTCCTTCCCATAGTGTTCGACTGGTTGCTGAGGATGTACTGTTTCCGGCGTGTCTAGACCAATAAGCCGCACCTTTAAGGGAACCCCATCTACTAGAAGTTCCACGGTGTCGCCATCCACAACGCGGGATACGGGGTGAGGAGCGAGTTCAGAGAAAACCGGCGGCTCAGCGTTGCCTCCCGAGCCACTGAGCAAAAACAACAGCAAGAGCAGAGTTGAACTGGTCATCCTTTGATTGACCTTTTCTGATTTACCTGATTGTCATTCGTCTCGGCCATTCAGTCCTCCCAAGGATTCAGTCGAGTCTCTTCTTTCTCCCAGACTTTGTGGTGGTCCATACTCCGCCGTCACCGCCCGTGGTCACACCCAAGGCCACCAGCTCCTTCCCTTCGTCATCAACCACCGTAAGCTTTCTGACCGTCATCTCTCCGTAGCCGCTAAACTGCTCCCACACCCGGATACCTGCTAAGACCAAGACAAGCAAGGCAAGAACGTTAATCACCACCTTCTGATTCCGTAGACGGTCTTCGATTCCCATTCAATCCCTCACGTCTTTGAGTTTTGAAGGTCTCACCCTGCTTGCGCTACTGCATTAGGAATATAGTTTTGGGTTTCAGGAATACTAATACAAGAGATGCTTGATGGGCCCACCATTTAAAGTAAAGTGGCGGCCCTGGAGGATATTCATTCGGGGCCGTTCTTATGCCCAGCTTGGGTGCACTATGCAAATCATGGCCGCTAAAGAAAACCCCTTGGACCGTAATCCACGGGAATAGACACAAAAAAACCCCGCAGAGGCTATCTGCGGGGGTTTTTGACAGCTTCGCTTATTGGAACGAAACCTATCCTCTCATGGCGAGGCGTTCTGCCTTGGCCCGACGTCGCATCGCTTCTTCGCGCTTGCGCTTCCGCTTGAGGGAAGGCTTTTCGTAAAAACGGCTCTTCTTGACGTCTTTCGTGATGCCCTGCTTCTGCATCTGGCGCTTGAGGATTTTAAGCGCCTTTTCAACGTTGTTGCCGTAGACCTCTACAATCATGAAGTCCCCTCCTGATCAGTGAATGAACCGGAAACCGCGCTAACAGAGGCTACCCTGGGACCCACATAGGATGCTCAATGCCAGGTCAGATGTCAAGTGACGATCGGGGGCGCGGCTTCCGAGGACGAAACATACCAAATTTCAAGCCTTACGTGTGGCTAAATTTCCACGAAAACTGAAAAAAATCTATAAACACGCCTAAAAACAAACCCTTACAGGCTTAACCCTCCTTATCCACCAGCGCCTGCACCCGTGCAGCCCAGAGGCGGAATCCCACCCCGCGCGGATCCTGCCTCAATATTCTCGTGATAGACATCCAGGAAGGCCTCGGGGAGCTCTCTTCCCTGCGGACTCGATCGTTTCGATCTCCTCGGGCGAGAACACGCGAATCCAGGACTCATCATCCACCAGATCCTCGCCGAGCCAATCGGCCGGACCCTCATACGGGCGAAGTCCCCCGGGTGGCCTGCACGCTTCAATCTCCATAGCCATCCTCCTGCGATAGGCCCAAGGGCCCCAACCTTAGTGAGACTAGCCGCGTCGATCACTCCAAATATCCGATGGGTCTGTGCACGTCACAGCTTTCACCTGTCCGTCAGCCGAAACGTCGAGATAGGGCAACTCCTCGTGATAGTTGGAGTAGGGCCCCCACATCACGGCCCGTTCTGCCTCGGACATCCCGTCCACCACATCCCTGTCGCAGTAAATCTCCGGAGGCGCAAGCGTTTCCGCGATGCCGGATCGCGTGGTGGAACGGGACGTATACTTGAACAGGAGGGATCGACGCTGGTGGCGAGCCTGCCACGGGATGGTCCCGTGCGTCTGGGCCCCGTCCATAAACAACAGAACATCACCAGCGCTGACCTCGGCCTGACGAACGGCAAATGCATGGTCCCGTTTGTTCCTCAGGTCTTCGGGCATGTTGTAGTTCGACTTGTGGCTGCCGGTCACGTAAGCGAACCCACCATCTCCGGGCCCCGAATCGGCGAACTGCCACGACACAGTCACACCGCCGCAATAGGACCCTTTGCCCTGGTGATGATAGGCCACGTATGGCTTATGTCGGTCTCCCGATCCATGCAGGCGAAGTCCCTTCACGCCTCGTGTATGGGCGATCAATTCAGGCCCGTGGTCCAATCGGAACCCCGGACCGCACATCTCGTTCAGACACGAAACGATGCGGGGATGAACCAACATTTTGCGGAAAGGCGTCGAGAGCGGTTCCGGAATCTGAAGAAAGAACGGGTAGGCGTTGGTCGTCCGAACCAGCTGACCGTCGAACACCTGCTCCTTCCCCTGAACCTCATCAGATGCCCCCGCGGCCAGAAGCTGTTCCGCATAAGCGTCGATTGCCTGGTTGGCCTCTTCGGCCTCTCCCGGGTCGAGCACACTTTTTAGAACCAGATATCCCGTCAGATCCCAGAAATATCGGTCTCTAGCATTCACCTGTACGAGCCTCCCTGAAAGGATGTGGGTTCCGTCGACTCAAGATGTATCCTTGAGGTGGATATTTGATTTTCGGAGACACCAAGGTCGTGAATTCTATCCCATTGACAATGCCAAATCCTGACCCGCCTGCGTCTTCAGCCAGGAGTGCGAGGACAAGACGGTCCCGGTTCTTGCTGCTTATCTGTTTGCTGGGCTGCCTGGCCCCGGATCCTGAGGGCGGCGGCCCGGATATCGCGCCTGATGCCGAAAAGGGGCCTGATCGCGCCGTTTCGACCGCACCGGTGACGCTGTCTCCAGACGTGATGGCAGCGCGCAGCTTTGGCGAGGCTCCGATGCTAAAGGAGCGCGTCGAAGACGGTTGGCTTCCTCCGGTGTCCGATCGTCTCCCAACGAATCCTCTGGTGATCCGACCAATCAACGAGATCGGCGTCTATGGTGGAACGATCCGCCGGGGATTGACCGGGGACATCGTCCAGACCCCCGGCCCGAACAAGACGATGTCCGAAAACCTCATGGGCTACAGCCGTCCGATGCCAGATAGTCTGGTCCTCGGTCTGGCTCAAAGCTATGCCTTCTCCGACAGCGGACGTGTGGCGGTTTTCAAACTGAGGGAGGGTCTCAAGTGGTCGGACGGCCATCCCTTTACCGTCGACGACATTCTGTTCTACTACGACGACATCGTCCACAATGAGGATGCCCGGGAAGGTGTGGCCCCGCCAGCCGGATGGCTAGTCGATGGGAAACCCATGGTCTTCGAGGCCGTTGACGATCGTACGCTCAGGGTCTCGGCAACCAAGCCGATGGGGAGGTTGCTCCATCAGCTTGCCCGTGAACTGACGGGCGCCCCCAAACACGTGCTCGGGCATCTGCATCCACGATATAATGTGAAAGCGAACTACGAGACCTTCCGGGACAGTTCCACCAGTGCGATGCGCTTGCTCAAACCTGGACGCCCGACGATGTCTGCCTGGATGCCGGTCGAGTGGATCCGAGGTCAACGAATCGTCTACGAACGCAATCCCTATTACTGGAAGGTGGACACCGAGGGCAATCAGCTCCCCTATGCCGACCGGATCGTGTTCAACGTCATCCAGGACCCGCAGGTCATCCTGTTGAAGTTCATCAACGGGGAGATCGACCTCTTCGGACGCTACACTCGGATCGACATGTTTCCCGTGCTCAAAGCGGAGGAAGCCAACGGGAAGTTCAAGCTGCGAATCACGGGACCGAACAGGGGTCCGACCTTCCACCCGAACTGGGACGCACAGAACCCGCAACTGCGGGAGGCGTTCCGTGACTTGCGGGTCCGGAAAGCGCTCTCCCACGGCATGAACCGAGAGGAAATAAATCAGATCGTCTACTACGGCCTGCTCGAACCGTCAGGCTACTCCTTCGGCCCCCTGAGCCCGTACTTCGACCCGGAGGCCTACCAGAAGTACGCTTGGTATGATCCACAACTCGCCAACAGCCTCCTCGACGACGCTGGCTATCTGGACCGTGACGGTGACGGATACCGTGAGTTCAAAGACGGATCCATCTTCCAGATCACGATCGACTTCGTTCATCCTGGCGGATTCTTCAACGGGGGGCCGGTATCCGAACTCGTCGCCGATCACTGGAAGGACATCGGCATCAAGGTCCACCTGAACGGTGCGCTCAGGGACATCATCGTCCCCAGGCGATACAACAACGAATTCGAGGTTCACTTCTGGGGTCTCGAGGGACCGAACGACCCCCTGACCTACGCGATCGGATGGGGCATCCTCGGGTCCAACGTACCTTACTGGCATCAAAACGCGTCGAAAGAGGGTCCGGACTGGCTGTGGGATGCGACACAGGAGATCGAGCAGGCGATGACCACAACGGACCCGGCGAAACTAAGGCAACACATGACGCGGGTCAGGGACCTGCACACGGAAAACGTCCCTCTGTTGACGGTCGGATCGGTCTATAATGTCTGGGGGGCAAGCACACGACTGGGCAACGTTCCCGAGCAAAACGTCGCCGACAATGCCTTCCTCGGGTGGAGCCGACCGGTATATCACGAGCAGATTTACGTCAAACAGTAGCGTTTCCGGCACTGCATCGCCGTCAGGGCGTCACATGACAATTTGCTCACGTCCTTAATAAGGATAGTTTTAGCTCACTAATCTGAGTCGAGCCGCGATACTTTCCTACACACTCGGATCCATCATCCTGCTGGCCTTGGTCTACCTGACGGTCATCGTCAAGCGGTATACCAAGATCGCCGACGAGAATCAGCCGGTCGTCAAGCAGCTCAAAGACCGGATCGGCAAACTGACGGACGGGATCGAGTCAAAGACCAAGCTGGCGCGGTCTGCCAGGTTCCGAGTCGAGGACGCCAAGGCCAAGGTTTCCGACCTGAAGAGGGAGATCTCCAACTTCCAGAGTCATCTCCCGGAAGAGTAGCAGCAGGAAGAGCAACTGGAGATGAGGCGCTACAAGAAAGAGTTCAAGAGGAAGAGCTGACGTGTTCCTGGAGATCGTGACACTCTGTGTGCTCGGCACCGCCCTCGTGACCAAGTGGGCGACCAGTCGCTCTGCGCAGGGGATGGTCCGCGAGAAGACGGAGTTGGAGAACGAGTACCACAAAATGCGCAACGACTACAACGCCCTGTTCGAAAAACGCAAGGCCTCGGAAGAGCATACCAAACAGGTCGAAGCCGAGATCATCGATCTGGAAAAAAATCTGGAGGACACCAAGCTCGACCTGGAGGAGCAGATCGAGCGGAAAGAGGATCTGGGCGGCTGACCGGAACAGTGATGGAACGAACAAGGGAGACCCGACGCAAACGCGTGGGTCCCCTTTTCTGTTCTACCACGGAGTAAGAGGCGACGTCTCAGCAACCTCAAGATTCAGATCGCACCACAGCCTCGGTACTCCCGCTTTCCCAGGATCGCTCCATCGCCGATTCCACTTCAGCCACACGCAGGGCGTCCGCGAAACCAGGCTCTCCTTGTTCACCGCGTGACACCTGCGAAGCGAACTCGAACGCCTCGATCACCTTCAGGTCTTCATACCCCATGCTGTTGGCCGGACCGGGATACCAACTCGCGTAGTGCGGGTGTCCGGGGCCGGCATTCACGGTCCGGTACCCTCTCTCATCCTCCGAGTCCACAAACAGCTCGTATTCGTTCATCCGCTCGAACGACCACTTGACTGCCCCCGCCGTACCGTGAACCTCGAAAGCCATGTCGCAGCCCGGCCCCTTGATCACCCGGCAAGCCTCGAACGTGCCACGGGCACCGTTTTGGAACATCACCAGTGCGGAGACGTAATCCTCGTTGGTGACCGACCCTCTCGTTCCTCCGCCCCCCGTCGAAAAGTGAGTCCCCTCCCCCGGTTGGACGATCGGGCGTGAAGCGATGAACGTATGGGACCGACTCACGAGATCCCGGAGGGGCCCGATGAGCGAGTGCGACATATCGATCACGTGGGACATCAGGTCACCCAGGGCGCCTGACCCAGACAGGTCGCGCTGGAACCGCCAGGAAAGGGCGCCGTCCGGATTGCCGCCGTATCCCACGTGGAATCGCCCTCGGTAGTGGGTGATGTCACCAAGATCTCCTGCCGCAATCATCGACCTGATATGGGCGACGACAGGCACCTGTCGGTAGTTGTATCCGACACCACTGATCACGCCTGCCTGTGCTGCGGCATCGTGGATGGCGCGGGTTTCGGACTCGCCACGTCCGACCGGTTTCTCACAGAAGATGTGTTTCCCGTTGGCCGCGGCCGCCTCACAAATTTCTCGATGCGTCACGTTCGGCGTCGTGACGACCACAACATCGACGTCGGCCGCGTCCACCACCTTCCGCCAGTCGGTCTCAGACCGCTCGAACCCGAACCGCGACCTCGACGACTCCGCGCGAGCCTCGACATCGTCCACGCAAACCACAAGGCGACTGTCTGGCGCGTCCTCTCCAAATCGGGCGCGCGTCTGCGCGTGGGAGCGGGCATGGACCTCCCCCATCCACCCCATCCCGATCACCCCGACGCGAATCGGATCAGACACTTTGGACACCTAGTTCCACGAGGTCACCCCGAGCAGTTTCTCACCCAGCGACGTCAATTCCGCCGGGCCGTAATGGTTGGCCTCCCATCCTCGACGATCGCCAGGCCAGCGCGCTTCCGGTCGGACTTCACGCCAAGACGAAACGCGCGCTTCTCGAGTCTCCTCGTCCTGGAACCGCGCCGGGGCCATGGAGATGTATTGTGCCAGCCTTGGCACATCAGACCGGTTGTGTCCGTTACCGTGGGCCAGCAAATGATGCCAGATCAAGAGATCTCCGGCCTTGCCGGGTATCGCCTCGACGGTCAGTCCCTCCAGATCTGGGCTGCGAGGATTTCGATCGACAGGCTGCGTCTTCACCCATTCGGGAAAGAGCGAATGGAACCCAGGCACGCATTGAAAGCCACCCTGATCCTCAGCCGTGTCAGTCAGATACAGCACGCCCTGGACACCAAACGGAATCGGATCCTGCGAGGTATCCAGGTCCCAATGGATCATCCCGGGATGGTCCCACTCAGGGTTCTGGGGACGGGTCGGCGGCTTCATGTTCGTCCGATCCAACGTCACCCACAGATCGTCACGTTCCCAGATGTCCCGAAAAGCGCCGTAGACTCGTGGGTGCTGCCGGTTGTCCCAAATCGCCTGATGCTGATACATTTCGACCATTCCCGCGATCGAGATCGGCGACGGGTCGTTCTCGTCTTTCCGATTGCGGGGCGCGTGCCGATACCAGTTCTCCGGGTCTGATCCATCGACCTCGAGGAAATCCCAGATCGCCTGGATCATCGCGTCCAGATTCTCCTGCGTCACAGCGTCCTTGACGATCACATACCCGTTCTCGTCCCAGAACGCCTTATCTTCATCACTCAACACATCCATCGCCAAACGCTCCACTGTTTATCGTATGCCAGATTGCGTCTTCTGCAGCATTGTCTCAGGCGAAAGCCCGGCCCACATCGTCTTCGAGGACGACATCTCCATCGGCTTCCTCGACACCCGTCCGCTGTTTCCCGGTCACGTTCTGCTCGTCCCACGAATACACGTGCCCACGCTTCCGGACCTGCCTTCCGATCAGGTCGCCAACCTGTTCGCGAACGTCCAGATGCTGTCGAAAGCCGTTCCCCTGGCTTTGGAGGCAGAGGGCAGCTTCGTCGCCATCAACAACAAGGTCAGTCAGAGCGTTCCACATTTACACGTGCACGTCGCTCCGCGCAACCGGAAAGATGGCCTGCGTGGGTTCTTTTGGCCGAGGAACGGGTATGAGAGCGAGGAACACGCCATTGCCGTGCGGGATCGGCTGATCGAGGTGATCAACCACGTCACGGCTCAGGGCTAGCCTGGATTCGGAAACCTGAACCCCAAAGGACCGAAGACACGAAGAACCAATGGAAGAATCCGGAATCCGCCAAGCACGTCTAACAGAATCGTGGGTGTGAGCCGTTGCTTCTTCTCAAGCCCGTTGATGCACTTCGTGTTTTTGTGTCTTCGTGGTTTGCGCCGTTTAAGCTGGTGAGATACTTCCCCAGCTTGCGCTTGAGGCCCGGGGACAGACCTTCGAGCAGGGCTTCGCGTCCGAAGGGAGGGAGCGCTTCGATCGCTTTGATCGTGTTTTCCTTCGACACCAGCTGATTGTAGATCCGCTTCTTAAGTTCTGCCGCGTTCAACTGCGCTCTGGTGCCATCCGGCGGGATTCGCAGCTTCTTCTTCCGCTCAACCTTCATCTGCTTGCGTTCCGCGCTGGCCTCGGCAGCCAACTCGGCGGATCGGTCCTCGTCGAGCGTGCCATCGATCAGCCCCTGCAGAACCTCATCCATATCCGGAACGGTCTCTTCTCGACCGTCCCGCTGAAGTCGCGAGAGATACCGGAAGACAGGGTCTTCCCAATATGGTGCATCTGAACCGTTCATCTGTCTCTCCTGGGTGGTTGTGTCCACCTGATGAGACGCAACCGCGTCTCGAGCCGTTCCAGCAAGCTCTGAGCTAGAAAAGGTCAACTCAGTACCGTCAGACGCACAGGATTCTTCGGATCGCCGGCCCAGAGTTCCTCAGGATCCCAGATCCGATGCTGCTTTACAGGATCGTCAGGAAGCGTCCAGGATGGGTTGTACTTCTGAATCAGAGGGATGACGTTCTTGTAGGCAATCTTGTCCTTCAGCTCGTCCGAAACCTTCGCTTCCTCGATCGTCTTCTGAAGCACGCGATAATCGTAGTACGGTAGGTCCGCGCCAAAGATCAGTCGATCACTCCCCAGCTTATCCGCAGCCAGGTTGAAGTCCCATTCAGTCCCCTGGCCGTCCGGATACTGCACGACCTCAAACCAGATATTGTCGAATCGAGCGAGATGCTCCATCGCATAGCTGCTGGCGTGGCATATGAACTGGGTATGCGGAAACATTTCGGCGATGTCCACCATCAGCGGGTTGTGCATGTGTAGGTTGACCAGACCGTCGCGAGCGGCGGCAACCTCGACAAACGGGATACACCACGGTCCGATCGGGGGATGCCCCATCAACCCGCAAAGCCCGTAGTCGCCCATCGCCTTTTCCGCCTCCTCGATACCGAGATCGCCAAAACGCGATTCGATCAGCGCCAGCCCGACCGGAAACCGGCCTGGGAAATCCTGGATCGCACGCCCGATCACCTCGTTTTGATGGCGGAGATCTTCGATGCCCCTCGTAATAGGACTTCCCACGGCTGTCGGTGCGCTGATCGCCGCGTAGATGCCCGTCTCCGCAAAACGAGCCAGGCACATGTTCGTGTTCTGCCCTACCTTCGGTACCCTGTCGATCGTCTGCCCGATATGGTTATGGCAATCGATATACGGTCTCACTGATCCACCTCCCGTCAACGTCTCTTCCTAAAGCTTCGTCACATCTATAGCCGAGCGTGTCTCGCTCGCCCGTCTCGCACCCTCAATGATCGCGAGATTATGCCTCGCGTCATCGACCGTCGTGGGAAGAGGATGACCCTCATCCATCGCCTGGAAGACCTGCGCGAAGTAGCCGGCGTGACCGACACGGCTGATCTCCTCGTTCGACAACCCGTCATATGATGGGATCTCATACTCGGTCCATCCGTCATCCTCGCGTCCCCGTTCGAAGACCCGTCGACCTCGTCGATCGATGCGGATCGCGCGATCCTGGCTGTGTACTTCCGCGAGATTGTTCGTCTCGTCAGGACCGACCGTCGTGGTCCCCCAGGACGTCGACAACGTGGATACGGCGCCGTTCTCGTGTTCGAACAGCAAGGCGGCCAGGTCGTCGACGTCGAGACTGAGCAGGTTGCTGCGGAGTCGCCCTTCAACATACCGAATCGGCGAGCCCATCATCCGTTCGAGCGTATAGATCTCGTGGTAGGCGGTATCACTGATGCACCCACCTCCCGCAGATGCGCGACTCCGCCACACCGTCTCAGGATCCAACTGTTCGTGCGACTTGCAGAACAGCGACTTCGTTCTGCCGTAAACCCTCTCGCCGAAGTCAGCCTGATCCAGTCGATCGAGCGCCATCTGGGTGCCTGGCGCGAACAGGAAGTTATGCGACACAGTGTAGTCCACCGATGCCGACTCAACGGCCTCTACGATCCGGTCCGCTTCATCGAGCGACATCGCCATCGGCTTTTCAGCGACGATCGTTACCCCTGCTTCCGCACAGGCGATCGCCTGTTCCGCGTGCAGGTGGTGGGGCGTCGCAATCAGAACGGCGTCCAGTCCGCCCGAGCCGAGCATATCCCTGTAGTCCGCGAACCGGCGTTCCGGCCGCACATCCATCTGTGCGCCCACGGCGGCGAGGTTTTCCCCGGAGACATCGGCAATCGCGTCCACCGCGACTCGGTCACGTAAGTGCTCGATCGATGGCATGTGCGCGCGTTGGCTGATGCCGCCGCACCCTATGGCACCCAGAATGATCACTTGACCTCCTTCACCAGCTATTCGGGACTCGGTATCCGTTCGAACGTGGGCCGCGGATGGTGTACCCAGTGAGCTGACGGATCCTTGCCACGGCAGACCACCGCACTCTTCAGGTTCCATCCTATGTAGGCGCGCACTTCCGGCGACACGAACCGCATCGTCAACCCGCAACGACGTCGGTTCGAAGCGTTCGCATCAGAACCGTGCAACAGCAGATCCGTGTGCAGCGACATCTGCCCGGCTCTCAACGCGACCGTCACCGGCGCATCGCCATAGGTGAGCGGATCGCGTACCGTCTGGTTGAGCACATTCTGCTCTTCAATCGTACTCCGCTCGAAATCGATCTGGCCGTGAACGTGAGACCTCGGGATGAGCTGCATCGCCCCGTTCGCAGCATCCGCATCGTCGATCGCCAACCACACCGTAACCGTGCGGCTCGGTGTCAACGGCCAGTAAGACGCGTCCTGATGGAACGACACCCGTTTCCCGTCTCCTGGCATCTTAGCGAAGTAATGGGTGCCCCAACAGATCAGGTCCTCGCCCAGCAGGTCCTGCACGCAATCAAGGATCCTGGGCTCGGTTACAAGATCCCAGATCTCCGCACAGTGGCGGTGCCATCCATTGATCGAATACGACGACCACCCCTTCGCTACAGCCCGGTTCATCAGATCATCGAAATACGCTCGATGTGTCGCGATCTCAGGCTGACTGAACACATCGATCGGAAAGATGTAGCCGAGCCCATTGTACTGCGCGATCTGCTGCGCACTCAAGATGTTCGGGTTCGGATTCTCTATAGGCTGGAACGAAAGATCTCGCTCCAGCCCTGGCAATGCATCATTCAACGGTGTCGCCTTCTCTCTAACTGAATATTGACTACCTGACTGCCTGAACCTCGCCGACGGGAGACGGCTCCTACGAGACTGCCGACGCAACGACATTCGAAACGCGCCTCAACACCTCTTCCACCATCTCGTTCGTCAGAACCGCGCAACATACGCCGGTCTCTGGATCTGCCCACGCAACCGTGCCGGTGGCTCCCGTGTGGCCAAACGTTCGGGCCGAACAGAGATCGCCGAAGTAGGCCCAAACACGAGAGTCCCGAAATCCCCAGCCCAATCCCCAGGGCGCACGCAGCGATCCGTTCTGATCCCGGGTCATCTCGCGAACTGCGTTTGCGCTGAAGAGCCGCCCTCCCCCCTGCTGCATCGTCTCCAGCAGACGAATCAAGTCCGGCCCGGTGCTGTGCACGCCACCCCACGGATGACCGGCATCCCGCCAGTAAGGGCTGTTCGGCCCGTAATCCGACTGCTCGGCTTCCGCGTCCGCACCACACCACACAGTCTCGTCGATCGCGCGTCCCCCCAATCCGAGCGCCGTCCGGTTCATCTCGAGTGGCCCGAACAGCTCTTCTTGCAGGATGTTCCTGAACGGTTTACCCACGGCACGCTCAACGATTTCCGACGCAAGGAGGATCCCCTTACTCTGGTATCGGAAGTCAGTTTCAGGCTCGAACAGAAGAGGCGTCTTGAGTGCGGCGTCGACAAACCCGGACATAGGCGTATGCCGCTGACGCAGCTCGATATTCTCCGGCAGCATATCAGGCATACCGGACGTATGGGAAAGCAGATGCCTGACCAGCACACGTTCCTTGTGCTCACCGACAAATCCGGGCAGATATGTCTGGACGGGATCGTTCAGGACAACGCGCCCTCGCTCGATGAGCTGAACGAGCGCAAGGACGCTGATCGGCTTCGAGATCGAGGCCAGCAGGAATATCGAGTCGGCGTGTACGGCGTCTCTGTCAGGGTGTTCCTTCCCGAATCCGCGAGCATATCCGATCGAGCCGTGCCTTGAGACGGTCAGCGAAGCGGCACTGATCTGGCCGGCGTCAATCGCCTGCTTTAGCAGATCACCTGCGCGATCGAGATGATCCTGATTCAGTCCGGCCTCTGCCGGCGACACCCTGGGCAAAGTCATCTTGTCTCTTCCTACTGACCGAGCGCTTGCGACCCTGCACGATCGGTCATTCCTTTGACGTGGCCTTCCAATCCAAAATCAGGATCTACGATTGACGCAGCGCGCATTCATAATCGGCATCGTCCTGTCGGCCTGGGCAAACCTGTGGCCGGCATACATCAGCCTCGTCGTTCACTCGAGTCGAGCGGACCACGCGCACCTGCCCGTAGCGATGTTGATCCCCTTCGTCGCCTTGATCGTCGTCAACGGGTGGCTGGGCAAGAGAGGACGTGGCCTGTCCGCGTCCGAACTGCTGACCATCTGCTGCATGAGCATGGTCGCGGCCTGCGTGCAGGGCGAATGGCTATCGGGCTACCTGCTCGGGATCATTACCGCGCCCTACTACTTCGCCGCCCCCGAGAATCGCTGGGATGAACTCCTCCTCCAGTATATCCCCAATTGGGCGGTCATTCCTGACCGTGAACTCGTTCGCGGCTTCTACGAAGGTCTTCCTCCGGGCGAACCCGTACCCTGGGGCGCCTGGCTCACGCCCGTCATCTGGTGGGGCTTCTTCCTCGGCGCGCTGTTCACGGCTAACTTGTGTCTCAGTGTTCTGTTCCGCAAGCAGTGGATGGAACACGAGAAGCTCGCCTTCCCGATCGCAACCGTTCTGCTCCAGCTGACCGGAGCCTCCGACGAGAGAGGCCGGATCAACGACCTCATCCGGAACCACCTGTTCAGAATCGGATTTGCGGTGACGCTACTCATCATTGGGTGGAACATCATCTCGTGGTTTGTCGAGGGATGGCTCCAATTCCCGATCCTTAAAGGCCCGGGCGGCAAACACCTGCTGTCTCTGGGGCGTGGGTTCCCAAACTTCGTTCTCACCTTCAGCATCCTGACGCTGACGTTCGGTTACTTCACCCGATCTGAGATTCTCTTCAGCATCTGGTTCTTCCACTTCCTGGCGATCGCCCAGGCGGGAATCCTCAACCGGTTCGGCTTCGACATGGGGAGTTCGGACATCTGGTGCTCCTTCCACCCCGCCGTCGGCTGGCAGAGCTTCGGAGGAATGATCGTTCTCGTCGGCTGGGGTGCCTGGATCGCGCGAGATCACCTGAGACGTGTGTTCGAACACGCGTTGGGTCAGGAAGCGGGAGAAGACACAGAGGAGATGCTCAGCTACAGAGCGGCCACCTTTCTGCTCGGGATCAGCGTGGTATTCGCCGCTATCTGGCTGAATCGATCTGGAATGGGTTGGGCACAGGTCTTTGCCTTCGGCTTCGGGACAGTCGTGCTCTATCTCGGTCTGTCACGGATCATCATCGAGAGCGGTCTCGTCTTCCTGCGCGGACCCATCACGGCTCAGGCCTTCACCTGGCATCTGTTCGGCATCACCGGGATGGGACCAGCCAGTGCCGCCGCGTTGGCCCTGAGCTTCGCCTGGTCGTGTGACGCCAAAACCTTCGGGATGACGATGATGGCTCACGTACCGAGACTCGGCGCCGCTATGAACCAGATCAGCCGCAGACCGTTGGGGCCCGCAGTGCTGCTCGCATCTCTTGTCGGCGCGCTGACGGTCGGAACCTACGTGGTATACCAGGGCTACCACGCGACGGGAGGGTTTAACTTCGGCACAGTGAGCTTCATGGGGACCGGTAACCTGAACGCGTTCGGTGTCTTCAAGTTCACGGCTTCGCGGATCCAGCAAGGCACCGTCGGCACGGACTGGATGCGGATCGCGTTCCTCGGCGTGGGTGCCGGGTTCACCGGCCTGATGTTCTGGCTGCGGTATCAGTTTCCGGGCTTCCCCATCCACCCGATCGGCTTCACCATCTCCGCCGCTGCCCCGCTCCAGAACACGGGCCTCACCATCTTCATCGTTTGGGCGATCAAGACGCTCATCCTGAAGATCGGTGGTCTGGAGAAGTACCGCGAGACGGCACCCCTGTTCCTGGGGATCACGGCAGGATGGCTGACCGGTGTCGCGCTGGGGATCGTCATCGATACCATCTGGTTCCCCGGCCAGGGGCACGAGATCCATCTCGCGTATTGATACGCCGATAAGCCTGAATCAGACCAGAGCAGTAGGTTGGATCACCCCTCGACACACGTTCTTTGGCGCGCTCGTCCTGCTGTTCCTCCTGAACGTTGCGATCACCGGCTGGGATTTGCCCGGGTCTAGAACAGAGTGGCAAGGTCACCTCGTGGGCCTCCTGTGCCTTGCCCTCGCGCCCGGCCTGGCAATCGGCCTGTATCTCTACTACCGCGACAACCTCTACGACGAATCCTGGTCGAAACTCGCTCGATTGTTTTCGTGGAGCTTCTTTGCGACCACGCTCGCCATTATTCCCAACGAGATCGGCGAACACCTCGTGGACCCGCACGAAAGCGCTACACACGCTTTCATCTACTACTTCTGTGTGGTGGCGCTGAACGAGAAGCTCATCAAGTTGATGGTTGTTTGGGTGCTGGCCTACAGGCAGTTCGGGCAGGTCTATGACGGTGTGCTGTTCACGGCGATTTCGGCACTCGGATTCGCGTCGAACGAAAACATCTTCTATGTACTCACAGCGGGAGAGGATGCGGCGCTGGTGAGAACTCTACGCGCCTACAGCGCCGTCCCCTGCACCTCTGCACCGGGGTGGTCAGGGATTCTTCCTGGGACGTGCCAGGGAAGTCAGGAGGATCCTGCAGGAAAAAGAGCGGATACTCCTGGGGCTGGGGGCAGCCGTTACTCTCCAAGGCACCTACAACTTCGTGCTCACCGTGGACGGACTCTACCTCCTGCACATTCCGCTGCTGATCGCTGGATTGGGATACGGCCTGAAGAGAATCAGCAGAGCGATGATCTACTCACCCTAGACCCGCTGTCGAAGGTGCCAAACACGGATCACCCGCCTGGCCAACTTCTGCTCATCGTGTGGGGCTGAGAGGGAAATCGAGCTCAGCTGCAACCACTGCAATGTGAGTGTAGTCTCAGTCCCGCAGGGACTGGAACGCGATCTGTGAGCCGTCGAGCGACCAGCGAGGAGTCAGATCATCGGCTGCGTCTGTGGTCTGCTGGGTTTGGTTGCCCCCGTCGGCATCCATGTTAAAGTTGCCGTCCCGGTTCGTCTGGAATGCGATCAGAGTCCCGTCCGGGGACCACCAGGGCGTCCAATCGAGCCCGGCACCCGTGGTCAATTGGGTCTCGTTCGATCCGTCGGGGTCCATCACCTAGATGTTCCAGTTGCCATCGCGGTCGGTCTGGTAGACGATCTGGTAACCGTCGGGCGACCAGGCAGGATTCTGCTCGCCGCTCGCATTCGAAGTCAGCCGTATCTGACCGGACCCGTCGGCCTCCGTGAAATAGATCTCGTCATTGCCGTCACGCCTGGTCTGGAGCACGATCTGGCCCTGGATGGCACAATCCTGGGACGTGGCAGCGCCGCTCAGGGGGCCAACAAAGGGAGGAATGTGGTCAGGCGTAGGCGCACTGCGGGTCCGTATCTCAGGTTGAAGTGATGGTGCACACATAATACAGGGAGACCTCGGCGCGTTGCCGTGCGCGCCGCCACACCTCAAAAAAACGATTCAAATAGTATTAAAAAACAATTAGTTATGTTTTTTTAATCGGATCGCCAGCTTTCAGGCCGCGCTCTCTCCTACTATCGGACGATCTGCCAGCCACTATAATTGAAGCGATTGGTTGACAATCTGGTGCCAGAAGCCTATTTACAGCAGTCACAAAGATAAATGCTTGTTTATCCACCTGGGCTCAACCGCACACTCTCTCTATGGAGCCAAATGCATGTCTGAAGAGACTCTGACTACCGTTGGCCAGCGAACAGGACGGCTCAACGGTCCCGACATCGTCACGGGGCGAACGACCTACGCGGATGACATCCATCTGCCCGGGATGCTGCACGCACGCGTGCTGCACAGTCCGCACGCCCACGCGACGATCAAGTCGATCGATACGTCAAAGGCGCTCACCCTCCCCGGCGTCGTCGATGTCTTCACCGCCAGAGATACGAAGGACACGCCCCTTCTGGTCGCCAAGGAATGTCGTTACCAGGGTGACCGGATCGCCGTCGTCGTGGCTGAAGATCCGGATATCGCCGAGGACGGCGTCGAGTTGATCGAGGTGGACTATAAGGTCCTCCCCTCCTCAACCGAACCCTTCGAAGCGATGCAGCCCGGTGCCCCTCCCGTCCTGCTGGACGCGCCATGCGAGGACATCGTGGAGCCGGACGGCAGCAAACTGCAGAATATCGCGGCTCGTAGCGAGCACATCGACGGGGATGTCGAGAAAGCCTTCGCCGAAGCCGACGCAGTCGTCGAGGCCACCTACCGGACGCCATTCTGGCATCAGACGTATATGGAGCCCAACTCGTGCACGGCACGTGTCGAGCCCGATGGCCGTATCACGTTATGGACATCGTGCCAAGGCTCCTTCAACATCCGGGACGCCGTTGCGGGCGCCCTGAAGATGTCCGAGGGCGACATCCGCGTCATCCCCCTCGAAATGGGCGGCGGGTTCGGGGCCAAGAACGGAACCTTCGTCGAACCCCACGCGGTATTGGCCGCCCAGCGAACCGGCCGTCCCGTCAAGATGCTCATGACCCGGGAAGAGGAATTCTTCGATGGCCGTCCAGCCCCAGGCTGCTGGGTCCGTCTCAAGACGGCCGGCAAGAAGGATGGGACTATCACGGCCGTTGAGGGCCGGATCGCCTGGGATGGCGGAATCTCCGGAAGAAGCGGAGCCGTCAACCGTCTGATCGGTCCCTACGCGATCGCCAACGCCAAGCTTGAGGCCTTTGGTGTTCGCACGAACAAACCGGCTCCCGGCGCTTTCCGCGCACCCGGCGCCCCCCAGATGGCGGTCGCCCGTGAGAGCAACCTGGACATGCTAGCCGAGAAGCTCGGCATCGATTCGCTGGAACTCCGCAAGAAGAACGCCGTCGGTCCCGGCAACCTGTCACCGACAGGCGCGCCAATTCCAGAAGAGTGGCTCAAGAACACCCTGGACGCCGCGGCGGATGAAGCGAAGTGGGGCAAGAAGAAGCTTAAGAAGAACCAGGGCAAGGGGATCGCAGCCGGAGACTGGCGAAACGGTTCAGGCGCGACCAACGCCTTTATCACGATCGCGGGCGATGGATCCGTCACCTGTCTGACCGGTCAGGTCGACATCACGGGGCTGCACACCGTAATGGCGCAGATCGTCGCAGAAGAGCTCCACGTTCCTGTCGAGAAGGTGACCGTTACGCTGGGCGATACGGACAAGGTCCCGTATACGTCGCTCAGCGCAGGAAGCAAGGCCGCATACTCCGCGGGTACGGCTGCGAAGAAGGCAGGTATCAGTGCCCGCGAGCAAGTCTTGAAGCTGGGTGCCCAGTTGCTGGAAGCCTCTGAGGACGATGTCGAGATCGGTGACGAAAAGGTCTTCGTCTTCGGGTCGCCGGACAAGAACGTGGACCTCGCCGAGATCGCCGACTACGCGAACGGATCCGCGACGGGTCCGATCCTCGGGACGTCAGTGGTCGGTTCGATCCCAAGCTATCCATCTTACGCCGTCAACGTTGCCACCGTAGAAGTGGATCCCGACACGGGACGGGTCGAGCTGCTGGAGCTCGTGGCCGCCCAGGATGTCGGTCGCGCGCTCAACCCGATGCTGGTCGAGGGTCAGGTCGAGGGTGGAGCGGTACAGTCGGTCGCTTACGGTCTGATGGAAGGGATGGTTTACGACAAAGAAGGCCGAGTCGGGAACCCGAACCTGCTGGACTACGCGATCCCGACGATCGGTGACGTGCCCGAGGTCAAGACGGTCCTCGTCGAGCAGGAGAGTCCTCACGGTCCTTACGGGGCCAAGGGCGTTGGTGAGCCGCCGATCATCCCGGGCGCCGCCGCCATTATGAACGCGATCTACAACGCCGTCGGTGTCCGCGTGACCGAGATTCCGATCACGCCCGAGCGACTCGTCAAAGCACTCAAAGAAAAGGAAGCAGAATGAACGCCTTTGAATACTTCCTCCCGACGTCGGCGAAGGAAGCGGCGCAACTGTTGCACAAGTATCCGAAAGCGATGGTCCTGGCCGGCGGAACTGACCTCCTCGTTCGCATGAAGGTGAGGGTCTACCAACCGTCCGTCGTCATCGACATCAAGCGGCTCCCGAAGGCAGACGAGATCCGATACTCCACCAAGGGTGGCCTCACCCTCGGAACGGCCACCAGCGTTCGCCAGGTTGAACTGTCCCAAACGGTTATCGACCGGTATCCCGCGCTGTCTCAGGGCGCCGGCTTCATCGGCTCGCCTCAAATCCGAAATCGGGCGACCGTGATAGGGAACATCGTGAACGCTGCGCCCTCGGCGGACACGGCTCCCGGAGTGATCGTCCACGGCGGAAAAGTAAACATCGCCGGCCCCAAGGGGCGCCGATCGATGCTCTGTGAGGACTTCATCACGGGTCCGGGAAAGCGTGACCTCAAGCGAGGCGAGTTCGTGTCGAGTATCCAGATCCCGACCCCACCGGCCCGAACGGGTTCCGCCTACGTCCGACATACACCGCGTTTCGCGATGGACATCGCCGTGGTCGGGGTTGGGGCTGCCGTGACACTCGGTTCCAAGAACGTCTGCAAGGACGTCAAGATCGTCCTCGGGGCGGTCGCCCCCGTTCCGATGCGAGCGGTGGAGGCTGAAGCGATCCTGCGAGGAAACGAACTGACTCCTCAGCTACTGGCCGAAGCAGGCGAAGCCGCCGCCGCAGAAACGAAGCCGATCAGCGACATCCGTGCATCCGAAGAATTCCGCCGTGAGCTCGTGCGTGTATTGACCCAACGAATGGTGTCGGCCGCATCAGACAGCGCACAAACGCCGATCGCCAAAAGGAGGGCCGCGTGAAACACGACATCTCATTCACGGTCAACGGACAGCAGTATGACATCGCCGTCGAGCCGCGGAAGACGCTTCTGGCTGTCCTCAGGGATCAGCTTCAGCTGACGGGAACGAAAGAAGGGTGCAGCACCGGCGATTGCGGTGCGTGCACGATCATCATAGACGGGGCCACCTACACATCCTGTCTTGTACTGGGTGTGGAGGCCGATGGCCGGGACATCACCACCGTAGAGGGTATTGCGGAAGGCGACAAGCTGCACCCGGTTCAGGACGCCTTTGTCAAGAAGGGCGGTCTGCAGTGTGGGTTCTGTACTGCAGGACTCATTGTCTCATCGGCCGCCCTACTGGACGAGAACCCGGACCCGACGGATGACGAAATAAAAGTCGGGCTCTCGGGGAACCTGTGTCGATGCACCGGCTACACCAAAATCACCGAGGCCGTCCGCGACGCCAGCAAAGTGATGAAGCGCAGGGCAAAGAAAGCCAAGGCGAAATAACCTGTCTGATGGTTCGAACGAGGCCCGCGTCTTCCGAGACGCGGGCCTTTGCTTTCTCTGAGAGAGCCCTATCTCACAAGACACTGACAAGACGTCGGAAGCGCCCAGGCTGCCCATCCTGCCGGAAGGCGAACGTCGAACGGGTCAGCGGAACCTGATCGGCATGGCGGTCATGGGATCGGTCGGCGATACCTTCATCGCATCGGTCGCGCCACTCTTTATGCTGTCCCTCGGGTCTACCCCCTTCTACATCGGCCTCCTCACAACGACGGAACACGTCCAGAAGATCGCCCGGATCATCGGCATTCATCTCGTCGTCCACACAGGTAAGGCGCGGCTCATGGCCGGCAGTAGAGCCCTTGCCATCCTCCCTGTCCTCGGCCTGTGCCATCTCGCGTGGCAAGGTACTATCGGGACGACACCCGTTGTCGTCTCGCTGCTCCTCTTCGCGGGACGGGAGTTTATCCGTCAGGCAGGCAACACAGTCTGGTGGGCGATGATACAGGACAACACCGCCGGCGACGCTTTTGGCGCATTCATGGCCCGGCTGCGGATCCGACAACGCGCAGCGAGTCTGGTCGTCCCACTCATCGTCGGCTGGTATCTTGGAACCTCACCCTCGCCCGGTCGATTCGGCTGGCCCTTCGCGGCAGGAATCCTGGTATCACTGCTGAGTGTCTGGTGGGCGTTAGGCATCCGGGAGGGTCCGCTGGCCGAGCAGGAGGAAGGAGCGTTCGGTCAGCTGAGGTCTGCCATTCGCACACCGGCCGTCGCCTGGCTGTCGATCTTCATGGCGACGTATCAGCTGATCTACTCGGCAACGGGATCGATGTGGGTAGTCGCCCTCAGGAATCAGGGCGTCGGCGCAATGGCCTTCGTGTGGATGGGGTCGATCGCTGCGCTCGGCCAAATGATCAGCCTCACGTGGTGGGGTCGGCTTGTCGACGGCTACGGTCCCCGCAGCACCCTCTCCACCACCCTCCTGCTCAAGGCATGGCTCGGACTGACCTGGCTGTTCCTCCCCACCGAATTCACCATCCTCCACGTCTGGAGCGCCCTCTTCTACCTGGCCTGGGGAATCCTGGACAGCGGCCAGAACATGGGCCGCACCCAGGCGATGATGGACGCGGTGACCGAAGAGAATCAGGTCGCCGGGTTCAACGCCATCATGTATGCGGGGTCACTAGGCGGAATCGTCGGAGGCGTTGGGGGCGGATGGGTCTTCGGCCTCGCCTCGGAAAGCACGATCACCTGGTCCGGCTACCCGATCAGCCTGGTCTATCTCGCGGGCAGCCAGGCGGCCACGTTCGTCGTTTATCTACTAAGCCGGAAACTCGCCGGCTACACCGACCAGACCTCCACAAGGGATGCCGTGCGGTCAGGGATGCCCCCTAAAGCATAAGGGGAACCTCCGGCCTGAGGATCCCCATTTTTGTGCTATGCATCGCGAACTGT
>PBWH01000036.1 GCA_002727195.1 Gemmatimonadota bacterium | reverse complement strand
GGTGGCAGAGGAGCAGTCTGCCGGCCGTTACCGTGTGGTTTGGGACGGTTCGGATGCGATTGGCCGGAGCGTGGCCAGTGGCGTCTACTTCTACCGTCTAAATACGAGGCAGTTTAGCTCCGTTAAGAAGTTGATGCTGCTTAAGTAAGACAGAAGACAATGGTCAGTCTTCAGTTCGTAGGAGCCGCCTCTTGACGGCGAGGTGCTCGCTCCTGCAGATGTGGAAGAGAGAAGACAGAGTAAAGTGCGGCATAGGCTCAGCAGAGCAACAGCTTCTGGCTGCTAATGTGGCCCAGTCGGGCCACAGAGCCTGTGGGGCCGGGCTCCCGATAGATCCTTAGCACTGTCCGGTCTACAAAGAACAGACGACTATGGGCGAGAGCGGTTCAGTCTCGCTCAGAACGTGTGAATAAGCGGCTGAGAAGGCATCAGTAGGCTCAAATGTACAGCATCTTGTACAAAGCACTTACCCTCGTACAGCATCTTGTACGGAAGGGGGAGTTGTTGAAGGCAAGGTCTGTAAGCGCAGAGGTGAAGTCTATGTGTTAAGTCAAAATCCAGCGCATCGCGGTAGGGAGGGCATGGGGCACTCCTTGTGAAAGCGAAGACTATACACGGTGCAGGGCCGGTCCGGTCGGATCGGGACTGACACCAGATCACAATCTCTCAGGGGTGAGAGTCGTGCAGGCCAAGCCTGTACCGACCACACCGCTCAGTGCGGCCAACCAGCCGGACTTGAGCACCTGGGAGATTTTGTGTTTAAGCGAGGGATCCGTCCGCCTGAGTCGGAATCCGTCCCGAAACGACACCAACCCGTCTGTGCGGGAAAGGAGGCAATCTGAACAATGTGACCTTCGTCGACAGAAAACCGACGGGTTCATTGGACGACGTACGGCCATGACCGGTCGCCGGATAACGCAGGAAGGACGCGGAATTCTCGGCAATTATCGCTTAAGGTTTCCGATCCGCCTGCCGATAGTAGGACTAAGTAACCAAGGCAGATCCATGCCCAAGAACCAAGTTTGAGGCAGGAAAAACCTTGGATACAAGCGATTTTTTCCTCTTTAAAAAGAAAAATAGAAGTCAAAACGTAGAAGGACAATACCAAACAGAAAACGGAGGTGATGACCAAGAGAAGGTTGAGATGTAACGCGTCATTCGGAGTCAAGTGGGAGATTTTGAAGTGGCGTGTCGAAGGATTCTAACCGGGAACGGCTAATACGGATGTTAGTCGACCCAACAACGAAGCAGTTAACGATTAACGCTTCAAGGTAGTCGTTCAATAGTCCAAGGAAGGAGCTCAACGATGAAACAGAGGCTCTTGAGTTTCATTGCGATCGTTGTGACCCTGTTCCTCGCTCCAGGAACATCGATGGGTCAGACGATCAACCTGAGGCCGGCGGCCGTCCCGAACGGGATTTCGCTGTCTTCGGGCGAACAGTATCACCAGCGATTCGACATTACCTTCGGTGGTGCAGCGACGAGGAGCGCCGACGGAATCACGATCACAGTTCCGTCGGAGTTGACCGTCCTGACAAATTCCATTACCGCGACAGGCGGCGGAAGTTCGGCGAACTCAGGCTACATCGGCAGCCGGGCTGGGAACCAGTTCGTATTTTCTGTCTCCGGAACCGGGGCGAGCCAGACAGTTACGATTGAGTTCGACGTGACGACGCCGACGTCGTTCACCGGGATACCGACCGGCACGAAGGTCGATACGGTCTATACCTTCGACTTCGCTCCCGCAGTCGGTTCCCAGCAGTCGGTAGCGGTGGCAAAGCACCAGAACATGGCTATCCGTGATATCGTCTTCACTGCACCCGATGCCACGCAGGGTGACACTACGACCGCCGGTGGACGCTTTTACAAGCTGGCGTTCTCGAGCTTGCCCGATCTGAGCCACCGCGCGATCTCCAGGCTTAGCAAGTCAACGACTGCTCTGGCAGACGCTCAATCAGACGTTGTGTATTCATTCTACATTTCACAGGACTCGTCTTTGATCGAGCGTCCGCTGACGTTGGGTGAGGGGTCGTTCTTCACCTCGCTGGCTGCACTGCCAACGGGTTCGCAGGTGCCGCTGCTTGGTACTCGTCAGAACCCTCGTGTCGTCGACCGCACGTTCATCCGCGAAGATTTCTCAACAAAGTGGGCAACCGCGGCTGGTGACAGTGTTGCCGGCGTTATCTCGCTCGCAGGGACAACGGACAACACAACATACTATGTGTATGTGTTGGCCGATCCAGCGCCAGAGCGTTTGCAGCCTAGCTCGGGTAAGAAGGGAACCGATAGTTCCGTGCGCGGTGCCTTCTCGGGTGGTGTGTTCCTCGGCCGTAGCGGTCCCTTGTTCGTCCAGCATCCGCCTGAGTTCGTGGTCGCCGGTTGGGACTACGACGACGATACGGATGACTCGTTCACGAACACCGGTGTTGTACAGATTCCGAGTGACATCATTGGTATGACCGCGGCTAGCACGCTCAAGGACAACGTGAACATCACGGTCGACTCTGGTAACTTCTTCAGCAAGGGTGCGGCGGTTCGCTCGCTCGACGGCGGCAACGTCCCGAAGGCGATCAACACCATGGACCTGATCTACGTCGCAGAAGACGTCGACAACCCGCAGGACTTCCAGATGAATGTCATCCTGTCCACGAATAGTGGTCTGGGTGTCGCTGACCTGGTCGGTAGCGGGATCGACTCCTTCAACGTGGCCAGCTCGATCCGAATCCCCGGAACGGACACCCTCTTTGCTGGTAAGCAGCGGTATGTGTTCGATCCAGTTGTGCGGGATCCGGTAACGAACCTGATCACCTCGTTTGTGCCCGAAGGGACATACAGCGTCTACTACGTGGCTACAGACGGAACGCACAGGACGGTCTATCAGGTCGTGGACGATCCATATAAGACCTCTCCGACGGACGCCACACTGACCGTGCGTCACTCGCCGGACATCGTCAGCATGAGCGCCTTCTCCATCGACAACTTCGACGGGACGGGTGACGGTGACCTTGATGTCATCACGGGTATCGACATTTCCCAGATGATTACGGACCCCGATGGGAAGAACCTGAACCCTGGTCCTGCCCAGCGGATCGTGAACCTCTTCTGGGGACAGGCCGGTCTCGAAGCCGACCTGGATGTCGACGACAACGCAACGATCGCTCTCTACTACAGCACGCGGTCTGATTTCCGCGCTGCTGGTGCCAGCTTCGGCTACACGTCGGGTAACTCCGACGGTAGCGACCTTCTCGGAGCCATCACTCAGGGGAACAACGATACCCACCTGATCATGAACGGCATTCAGGAGGATCCGGACGGTCTGTTCGACGACGGCTATCAGTGGGACATCTGGAACTACGTATCGCCAGAGGGTACCATTACGCTGACGGGGACGCGCTACTACATCTACGGTATCCTCGACGATGGTAAAACCCGCCGGCTCGAGTCGTTCACGAGCAGCGGTGCTATCAACTTCGAGCATCCGCCGTATGCGCGTGTCATCGAGCCGTCCAGGGATATCACGGTGACGGTCGATGAGCCGGTCAACGTGATCTGGGAAGCCGTCGACGTCGACAACGCACGTGCCGCGACCACGGCCTCCGTCGTTCCGTCC
Organism: Gemmatimonadota bacterium; assembly: GCA_002727195.1. GTDB lineage: Bacteria > Latescibacterota > UBA2968 > UBA2968 > UBA2968 > UBA2968. Next base: position 2,142 of record PBWH01000036.1, on the reverse strand, counting down.
GGAAACAGTGGTCGTTCGGCTCCGAACAGCCGGAACGATTCACCGAACATTCGCATTCTGCTGACGTCCGCGGACTTTGGTGAGGTGACCACCTGGGGATCGCTGGCCTCGACGGCAGCGACGAACCTGGACCGCTGGTGGTTGGCCAACTCGTCGAACGGCCAGCTTGGCGGTGAGATCGAGCTGAACGAGGGTGTTGACACGGCTTTCGTGATCCAGGGTAATCGGATGCGGGACAACCTTTTCGCCCATGCGGCCATCGGTGCTTCAACTACAAACGGCGCCACCGAGTTGCAGACGAATGACGGACTGGGTGTGACGTACTTTGTCTACGTTGCGGTCGATCAGGGTAGCGACGGAACGGTCGGCGACCAGCCGGTCAACCTCAGCGCTCTGTCGCCCGTTGTCAGGGCTCCGGGACGTATTACCTTCACCGGTACGGTTCCCGCGAACCCGACGACGAGCGGTCGATTCACGATGCCGAGGCGTATGACCGCGGTGTCCAACGAAGTCATAAAGTTCCCGATCGTCCCTGATGAAGGTGACGCCTCGGGTGCGACGAACATCGACATCGTTGACATCTTCATGACGGTTGACGCAAATCAGTGGGAAGCGGTTGACGTTGATGCCAGTCTGCCCGGTATCCAGCCCTTCTCGCTCGGTAACAACACGCAGATTGCGGCAGCTCAGGTGAGCCAGCTTGCTTACATCGACATCAACACGGGCGAACTCCGTCTCGACTTCATCTACAACACGGGTGTGGGTCAGACGAATCGCCTTACGTTCTTCGATGGCGAGCAGGTGCTTGTCACGGCCAACCTGAGAGCAAAAGCGCTGTCCGGCGGTTCGACAGTGGCCTCAACTATCAGGCTGGACAACTCCGGCACCCGTGTTACTAAAATGGTGACGGGGACGTCCCCGGTCGGTGTCGCGATTCCGGCCCCAACGCAAGTCAATATCGTGCGTCGCGCACAGGTGACGGGAACGGTGCCTCTCCAGGGCCGTGTCACGTCGGCTGACACGATCACGTTCGTCCTCCGCGAGGTGGGTGGTCTGACGCCGATTTCAGACCCAACGTTCGAGGCCCAGGATATCGATGCAGCCAAGGTCGGTGTCCAGGTCCAGACGACGGGTGTCAACGGTAGTTACACGCTCTCGAACGTGCCTTCCGGACGTTTCGTCCTGACGGCGGGTCGCGAGCGGTTCCTGACGGGTCACGACACGCTCAACGTTCTAGGTGGTCTTGACATCGCCGGGTTCGAGCCGACACTGGACGGTTCGGGTGTCGATCGTTCCTTCCTGCAGGCCGGTGATATCTCCGGATATCTCGACAGCACGGGGACGAGCATACCGGACAACCAGATTGACGCATCGGACGTGAGTTCGGTCAACGCCGCGCTGTTCGCGCAGCTGGGTGACTCGGCTTACAACACGTTCGCCGATCTGAACCAGGACAGCATCGTTAACGCGACGGACAAGGACTTCGTCACGCTGAACCAGACGAATGACTTGGCCACCTCCGGTATCAAGCCGGTCTTCCCGCACTTCAAGCAGGCCGTCATCTCGGGCAACAATAACGAGGCGACGATCATGCTGAAGGGGCTGCCGGAGACCGAGGTTGCGCCGGGCGAGACGTTCGACGTCACGGTCGCAGTCGACGGCGCGGTCCAGGTCAGAACGTATGAGTTCCACCTGTCTTACGATCCTGAGATGATCGAAGTCGCTGACCTTGTGTCGCAGGGCACGCTGTTCGAGAACTTCCGCGCCGATCTGGGTGGGAAGAACGAGAATGGTGAACTCGGCCTGGTCAACTCGATCCTCGGTCAGACACCGACGGGCGGCTCCGGTGAGGCCACGCTGGCCACGATCCGGTTCCGCGCCATCAACCGGTCTGCGGAGACGCAGCTGGCTCTGACCGACGCGATGTTGATCGACGTCGAGCACGCTTCCGCCACGCCGCAGCTGGATGGCGCGGGGATGATCGTCCTGTCGAGCGACCCGATCGCCTACCACGACGCAGACGGTGAGCGCGTCCTCGGTCTGATCCTCGCGGATCAGGATCCCGTGGTCGACTTCAACGACTTCGTGGCCTTCGCAGGCGCGTTTGGCACCGCCTCGGGTGACGCCCAGTATGACTTCCGG
>PBWH01000035.1 GCA_002727195.1 Gemmatimonadota bacterium | reverse complement strand
TCTAGGGCAGAAGGGGGCCATACGGCCAGGAAGCGTTACACGGCAGAACAGATCATTGTCATCTCCGACAGACCGAGATACGCATCTCCGAAGGAAAGACGGTTGCAGAAGTCGTGCGTGAAATGGGTGTGAGTCAACAGACCTACTATCGTTGGCGGAAGGAATACGGCGGTATAGGGGTCGAGTAGCTGCGCCGGCTCAAGGAGCTGGGGCAGGAGCACGCGCGTTTGAAACGTCTGGTGGCCGATCAGGCGCAGGACAACGCGATGTGGAAAAAACACTCCTTTCTCTGGTCGTCGTTTCTGAACATATTGTGCGGACTGCCAAGGGTGGTGAGGATGACATCGAGAACACGTTGGTACTTTGTCGCAACTGCCACCGCAGGATGCACTTGCTTGATCAAGAGGCAAACAAGACGATCCATCGTGAGATGGACGGTCGTTAGTAATCGCTCTAAATAAGATCCAATCCCTAACGCAGGGCAAACCTGGACCATCTGGATCAGTAGGCATTTGAGCGAACTTTCCACGGACGGTTGAAACCATGACACGCGACATCAAAGGGATTCAGATGCTTTGCAAGCTTACATTCTTTCTCTGTTTTGTTCTTGCTTTCACGGGTAACGCGACAACCGCCGATGCACCTATCGTGACGACCATTGCTGGGGGTGTTAACGGTAAAACCGGGTGGGAAGCTAGCGGTTTTTCTGGAGATGGTGGTCCGGCTAGTGAATCAACCGTAGATCAACCTTATGGCTTGTCGGTTGATAATGATGGCAATCTGTTCATTGCCGACCAACAGAATCATCGGATACGAAAAATTGATAAGGATGGCAACATCAGTACGATTGCTGGAATTGGACTTGTTGGTTTTGACGATTTTGCAGGAGACGATGGTCCCGCAGTGGATGCAAGGCTGTTTGGCGCGACGGATGTTTTTGCTCATTCCAGTGGGGAGATTTACATCGCCGACTGGGGTAATAATCGTATCCGAAAAATTGACACGTCCGGTGTTATCCGCACGGTAGCAGGCGGAGGCACCAACCCACCATCTGACGGTGGTTCTGCCCTAGAAGCCTTCTTTACCCCCTATTGTGTTGCAGTCGATGACGATGGAACGATGTACATCGGCACATACCCGGTATATGATGATGACGCACCATACCATCAGATTCTGCGCGTGGACACCAAGGGGTCGATCACTGTCTTTGCTGGAACTGCCTCAGGTACTGCAGGGTTTAGTGGGGATGGCGGACCAGCAACCGAAGCGCAGTTAAATGAGCCGAAGGACGTTGCCATTGGTCCGGATGGTTCGATATACATAGCCGACCTGATGAATCACCGGGTCCGTAAGGTTGATACGGACGGCGTGATCACAACCTTTGCCGGAAGCGGCGATGCTGGAAAAACCAAGTGGGGGACGAATTATTCTGGTGACGGAGGACCAGCTACAGAGGCAGAATTGGATGAAGTCAGGGCGCTGGCTGTTTCTGATAAAGGGACGGTATATATAGCAGACTCAGACAATCATTGTGTGCGAGCCGTTGGGACTGACGGAGTCATTAGCACCGTCGCCGGCGGAGTTCTTAATGATTACGGTTCCACTACTAGTGGATTTTCTGGGGACGGGGGAGCCGCAACAGCCGCCCTTTTTGGGCAACCATACGGTCTTGCCCTGGATTCGAGCGGGAACCTCTATATATCCACAGATAATGAGCGCATTCGTATGGTCGCGGGGGTCGAATCCACTTCAGTGGGTGACGGCGATGATGGAGAAGGTGATGATGGTGACGATGATGCAGATAGTGATGACAGTGCGGACCCGTTTGCTGGAGATGCCCCCATCGTTCAGACCATCGCTGGTGGTGTGAATGGTTTAACCACTTGGGAAGCGTACGGGTTTGAAGGGGATGGTGGTCCGGCTTCTGAGTCAGCTTTGGATGAGCCCTATGGTTTGTCTTTCGACAGCGATGGGAATCTATTCATTGCTGACAATACGAATCATCGGATTCGCAGGATTGACACGGATGGCAATATCAGCACCGTAGCGGGAATTGGTGAAGTTAGTGAGGGTTCGTTTGGTGGGGATGATGGTCCTGCAACTGAAGCGATACTTAATTATCCAACGGATGTGTTCGCGCACCACAGTGGTGATATCTATATCGCAGACCAGGGGAATGGGCGAATCCGAAAAATCGATACGTCAGGCGGTATCAGTACAGTTGCCGGAGGTGGGAAGAACCGACCGTCTGACGGTGGTTCAGCCTTAGATTTGTCAATAGCGCCTTACTGTGTGGCTGTTGACACCGATGGAACGATGTATATCGGAACATTCCCCTATTCTTACGAGGACCCAGAATATCACCAGATAGTGCGTGTGGATTCAGATGGTTCGGTCTCGGTTTTCGCGGGTGCTGGGACTGCTGGATTCGATGGCGATGGTGGGCCTGCAACTGAAGCGCTTCTGAATGAACCAAAGGACGTTGTCATCGGCCCTGGTGGCTCGGTATACATTGCCGACTATCTGAATCATCGAGTCCGTGTGGTTGATAGTAATGGTACGATTACGACCTTCGCGGGCAGCGGTGAAACGGGTGACTACAAGTCTGGAAACCATTTTTCGGGTGACAATGGCCCTGCTACCGAGGCTGTCCTTAACGGTGTAAGGGCGTTGGCTGTCTCGGATGCTGGCAATGTATACATTGGTGAATCAAGCAACTACTGCGTACGAGGCGTTCAAGACGGTTATATCATGACTGCTGCTGGAGGTGTTATCAATGAAGCCGGTGAGACCTACGAAGGGTTTTCTGGTGACGGAGGTAGTTCAATAGAAGCTGTATTTGGCAGCATCTATGGTCTCGCCTTGGATTCGACTGGTAGTTTATACATTTCGACTGGAAACCAGCGCATTCGCATGGTCGAGGGCATTGAATATTTCGCTAATGAAGGCGATGATGACGACAGTGATAACGGCGACGATGGTGAAGGTGAAGATGAAGGCGGCGATGGTGATACTGTAGCATTACCATCTGGCGAAGTGGGACCCATGGGTCTAGACCTTGATCCAACGTTTGGTGATCAAGGTCTTCGTCAGACACCAGAGAACCCAGTTTCGGGTGATAAGATTGAAGTGGAGATCTTCGTCACGGAAGGTGCGAATGGCGAGGGCGGTTTTCTTGCCGAATTGACTTGGGATGTTCAGGAATTGTCTTACTCGGCATTCAGTACTCAGGATGTTTTTTCTGGAGCGATGACACTTGAGACTGCCGGTGATGGAAAGATGACGCTTTCGAATGTGATCCTCGGGGGGCTTGCGAGTAAGGATAGTGGTTCTGCGGGTGTGGCTACGTTCGAAGTTGTTGAGACCTTTAGCGGCGAGGCTCAGATTACGTTGTATTCAGGAAAGTTGGGACCCAACGACGTGACCATTGGTCCAGGTGCGGCGTATGTGGTGATTGGTGGGAATAAGGATGTGTCTTTAACGCCTCAGCAGGCCTCAGATTTCGATGGGGATGGCATCGTCGGTTTTGGGGACTTCCTGCAGTTTGCCAGCGGCTTCGGAGGCGTAGAAGGAGACAGTCGTTACGATTCCCGGCTGGATCTGGATAAAGACGGGTTTGTTGGTTTCAGTGACTTCCTATCGTTTGCAGCTGTCTTCGGCCAACTCGTTGAATAGAGGGCCAAGGACTGGTCTGATGCTACTTGCGCAACTGCATAAGGGCCACGAGTTCAGGAAGAAGGCTTGCAGGTCCATCAAGTGCACCACATTGCGGCCGCCGACTGTAGCTTCCACCTTGGCTGGACCGTCCAGGGAGCGTCCGCCAATCGCTCGCCAGTAATGAGAGAGGCCTTAATCCTGACCTACTACCCAGACGGCACGCGCGTAGATGGGTTATCCAATCCGAGCCGAATCGGAGATGCAAAGAAGTTCCTAGGTGGACGCTCCGAAGGTGACTGGCCGACCGCGCACCCAGTACAATTGTCTACGGAACACCTTTAATTAGTCAAAGCGCTACCTGATGAAGGATAAAAGGCAAAGCTTTGGAAGCCTGAACATGTCCCATTCATAAATACAGCTGAGAATATGGCTCAGTTGGCAGCGCCAATGCTCAGAATGGCATAGTCAGTTGTCTTTATGGAGGGGTATTTGACGTGGACCGTCCGTAGTGGTTTAAACCCATGACCTGCCCCCATCTATGTATCCACATCCAGAGTTAGGATGCGGCTGCAACGGATGGCTTGATGAGCACTGGTGCAGGTAGGCTGTAGCCCAACGCGCTATGTGGTCGGACGTGATTGTACAGCCTTCTCCACCGGGCCACCAACACTTTGGCCTCCTGCAGAGTGGTAAAGATCTCACCTTTGAGCAATTCGTCTCTGACCGTCCCATTAAAGCTCTCGATGTAGCCATTTTCCTAGGGGCTGCCTCGTTCGACAAAGAGCGTCTCGAGGCCAAGTCTGGACCTTCACGCGTCCTGTCGAATACGAAGTCATAAGCCCAGACGTGGTTGTGATGCTCCGGTCGAAGCCGGATACAGAACCTGTCGTTGAACCACAGCCGCTCTCTCTTCGGCTGCCGCCGGCACCTTCAGCCCCTCCTGACGCCAGATCCTCTCCACCCGCTTGTGGTTCACCCGCCTGCCATCGGTCTTCAAGAGTGCCGTGATACGCCGGTAGCCATACCGGCCATACTCGGTCGCCAGCGAGACAATGTTATCGGTCAGCGCCTCATCATCATCGGCAACCTTCGGCGTATCCCACTGGGTGCGCCGCAACTGCCCAAGTACACGACAAGCCCGACGTTCGGAAACGAACAGCGTCTCGCGAACGTGCACGACCGCCTTCCGTCGATGCGTCGAGTCCAGGAGTTTCTTTCACCGCGACACCTGTTCCGGAACCTCGCGGACTGGGTGTATCGCCTGTATGTGGTCGCTCGAGGTTGAAATCTAAACCTTGATGCAACGCCCGCACGGTTCGAGTTCCGTGTCGGGACGATGTCCCAAGCATCCAGATAGAAACAGGGCCTGCAAGAAAAACGAAGCGGAGTCGAGCACGGTCGACAGACAGTGACTCGCTCCGCTTTTTCGTGTACTACGTGTGGAACGAAAGTCGGAAGCCGTCAGGATCCGTGACGATGACTTCACGACGTCCGTGTTGTTCGCTCGGTGGATTTAGGTCCAGTCCGTTCGACTTGAACGCCTCGTAGATGGCATCGACATCGTCGCACTGGAAGTAGAGCTCCAAATCCCCGTGCCCGCGCACCCGTTGTGGGTCGACGCTATCCGGCCGCTCGTTGTCTTCCCAGCACGCGTTGAGCATGACCTCGACACCATCCTTTACGAGACTTGCCCAGTATAGATGGCCATCTGGTTCGTAGGTTCCGTCCAGTTTGAATCCCAGCTTTTCCGTGTAAAAGGCGACCGACTTCCGAACGTCGTAGACTTGGAAGAGCGGCTTCAACCCGTTGATTGTCATCACGTTCTCCTCCTGGCTCATTCGGTGTCGGGTTCGTCGGTGGGATTCTCGAAAGCGATCTGGTATCCGTCGGGATCCGTCATCTGGACAACGTGCGTGCCGTTGCCAACGAAGGGTTCATTGGCTTCGATACCCCGTGCCGTAACCTGCTCGTAGAAAGCGACAGGGTCGTTGCAGAAGACATACATGCCCGGACAGCTGCGCAGCCGCAGAGCCGTCATCAGCGCCATCGCCAGATATTGGTAGGTGGCCCCTCGCGGTCACTGGTTGCGGTGACGTCGATCGCCACCTGTGCGGTAGCACTCAGCCACTTATTCCGAATCGGTGCCAACAATGACCTCGCCCCCTGTTTCAAACTGACACCAATTCGGGAAATTTCCAGATTTGGTATCAATGATAGCAACTAAACCCTTGTTTTTTGTGCTCCGGTCTCCGTTGCAAGCCAAACGGTCCCCGCTATATTCGCCATTGAGATGTAGCACGTAAATACATTTTCGAGAGTATAGAATCCGGGAGATGATATGCCTTACAGGTGCATGGTGCGTATTTCGTTCGGCCAGGTTGGACGATCACTTACGGAAGATGAGCGAGCTACTAATGTAGAAAAATTCAAAGTTTTGGCTCAGGAGTGGCAAAAAGCCGGAATCCGTCTTATCGGCACGTTTGGAAATTCAGCCCACCCTGGCGGCTATGCTCACGAACTTTTGCTTGAGGTCAACAACTATGATGATGTAGGACTCATAGATCGCGGCCTTATGCGAGAGATAAAGTTTGAAAGTCATCAGGTGGACTTTGGTACGACACGTGGGTGGGCGGAGAAGTGCTGGGATGATGCTTAGTTTGAGATTAGAGAACAGCTTGAATTGAGAGTCTATTAACTCTCAGTAGTTCTAACGTGGTCCAGTTCAGGAGGGTGCGAAGATGTCCTACAAGGTGGTTATAGAGCATACGATCAAACCAGGAAAGTATCAGGAAGTGCTCGAATGGATAAGAGCTAAACAAGAGCAAAGGAGCCACTCGGAAGTGAGGCGGTTCATTGCCTTGACAGGGGATGTTCATCGTTTCTTCGCGGAAATAGAAATGGAAACACCACCGAACAATACGCCTTGGGTCGAGACAGACTGGGGACACGAACATCTATTTAGTAAGGTCGAATTCAAGATACTCAAGTCAATAGACGTGTAATCAGTTCCTGGCGGCGTCACTGCCGGATTTTTCGATAGATGCGGCGGGTTTTGGTGAGGCATTTTTCAGATCTCGAGTGGCGCGGGGATGGAGTTGTTATCTACTAGGTTGGATAGAATAAAAAGGGAGGGAAGCCCTTATGACACCAAGAGAAGTAGGAGAAGCCTTGTATGCGACTTTTAACGAGGGAGATGTCGAGGCTTGGAAGGCTTTGTGCAGCGACGAACTAGTCTTTGTAACACAGGGAAAGTTGCCGTATTCAGGCACGTTTAAAGGGCCTGACGACGTCATTGAGAACTGCTTTTCCGCCATTGCTGCCAACTATACAGATCTCGTCGTAACGCCCGTCGAATGGTGGGAAAGCGGTAATTCTGTTTGGACTACATTTGTGGCAGAAAGCGTGCAGGGCCGTTTTGGAGGCGCGCATTTGCTCAAGATAGCAGGCGGTAAGTTAGTGTACTTCCACGCCTTTGATGATACGCAGACGGCGGCTAGCCTTCTGTCCTGATGCGGATGATCAACGATGCGGCTTGGAAGACCCGCGTCGCCGTGATCGAGTTTATACGCCAGTCATTGAGAGAAAGATAGATGCGGGCTGGTTGCTCGATGTTAACCACCACCATCAACAAAACATATAGGCGACGTTGGCTATCGGCGACAGCGATGAAAACGATTAACGTAGGGGACTAAACCGTCATGGATTACCAACATAACCCTTTTGTTTTGATTGCGCGTATTACTGTTACAGAGGGAAAAGTTTCCGAGTACATGGTAATAGCAAAAGACGCTGATAATGCTGTCAACAAATCCGAACCTGGCATGCTTCTGCATAACTTCGATGCCGACCCAAACGATAAACACAAGTTTGTATGGACGGAAGTTTATCGAAACAGTGCAGACTTTTTATTCCATGCGGACAATCCACCCGTGCAAGACTACGTCAATAAGCATGCGGAATTAGCTGATCATTTTTCGATAGAAATTTACGGTAACGTATCGTGCGCCGTAATAGACAAAATAGAAAAACTAGGAATCCCTTTAGTTCACTTTAAAAACACCGGTGTAGGATACGTTCGTTCAGAGTATTTTTCCTAGCCACTCGGCCCCTGGAGTGGGACCCTACATAGGCGAGACCATTGGCGCTTGGAGCGGCCCTGAGAGGGTCTCTGCGCGAATCCTGGGCGGACCTACACCGGAAAACGATCCAAGTATGCTCGTGCCCCTGCCCTACGAGATCAGCAAGAGAATGGCCTGGTCTGATCAAATTTTCTCGGAGGTGGTATGAGAAGCGGGAAACAAAAAGAGGGCCCCGCTATGATGCAGGACCCTCTCCCGGTTTTGTGGTGCCTGAGACTGGAATCGAAGATGGTACTCCCGACAGGATTCGAACCTGCAACCTACTGCTCCGGAGGCAGTCGCTCTATCCAACTGAGCTACGGGAGCAAATTTCACTCAATTTCACCCAAAATTTCATCCACATCTCGGACATTTCTGGACGCTTAGTGCTTATAAAACCGCGTATATCCAACCCCCGCCTACCTCTCCGCTTGAGGGTAACTTCTAATCCAAGCTGAGGCGGTTTGACTACCGCTTTTCGATCAAACTGTCAGGTGATTACAGTCGCTACACATACTTACCCATCAACCCATAGTTCAGCAGAATACAGTTAATGACTAAAGTGTTCCTAGTTATCGGGATGGTAGCGTCTCTTCTCTCGCGAACGGATTGCGCAGAGGACGAGCTCAGTTTCAGAGTCTCAGATGTACGTGGAGACCTGGTGTATATGGAAGACCCCACAGGATTCCTGACAGAAGGATCGACTCTCACATCATTTTCCAGTTCATCGGTCCAGTTGGAGGTTGTTGGTAACAGCGCAGGTTTGGCTGTTGCAGTAAAGGTCGATCCCCTGGGCGACATCACCGTTGGCGGTTCTTTCAGAGTCGAAAACAGCACGGACAAACGAGGACAGATGTGGCATCGCAGACGCGCCTACGCGACTCGAGTAGTGCAGGGCCCTGAGATTGACGGGGACCTGAATGATGCTGTTTGGAGTCAAAGTCGAATTATTGATGGTTTTTCACAGTTGGATCCAGATCACTATCGCCCTAGTCGAGAACGCACGACCGCTCGCATTTTGTTTGACGACAACAACATCTACTTTGGGATCACCTGCTATGTGGGCGAAGGTGCACGATTGATCGGCAACAATATGCGTCGAGATGCCGACCTCAACAGTGATGACCACGTTGCCATAATTTTGGATACCTATAACAACAGGCAGAATGGTTTCCACTTCATTTGCAATTTAAAGGGCGCTCAACGTGACCAATTGCTATCCAATGCTGGCCGATCTTTCAACGCGGACTGGAATTGCATATGGAGATCCAGGACGAAGGTATACGAAGATCGTTGGACGGCAGAAATCGCCATTCCTTTCGACCAGTTGAGATTTAAGCCTAAACAAAAGATGATCTGGGGTCTGAATATTACTAGAAGGCAGGCAGACAATAACGAATGGTCCCAGTTCGTTGTGGATAGATCAGCCAATTTCTTTGCTCGAAGATGGACAAGGGAGATAGGCGAGCTTCATGGTTTAGACTCAATTAGTCCAGGCCGCGTACGGACAATAAAGCCATACCTTCTGCCAGGTGTAGCCAAGAGCTTTGGCGCGGAGATCAGTCAGGCGAGCCGAAAGTTCGAATCTGGTGCAGACATCCGGTACGGTATCACCAGCAACCTGACTCTCGATCTTTCCTACAACACCGATTTCGCACAAGTAGAAGGAGATCAGGAACAGGTCAACCTTACCCAGTTCAGAACCTTTGTGCCGGAGAAAAGGGAATTCTTCCTGGAAGGGAGCACACTTTTTCAGTTTGGTGAGGAAGCTGAGAATCAAGGCAACCGCCCTCCTACTGCTTTGTTCTATTCAAGGCAAATCGGGGTGGAGGAGGGAATCCAGACGCCAGTAATCTTGGGAGCCAAGCTTACAGGAAAGGTTGGGAAGACGGGCGTCGGTGTGCTGAACGTTCTTACAGACGAAGCGTTCCTCGCGGTTGATGGTGACACTGTAACGGCGTTCCGAAAGAACTATTCAGTTACTCGCATCAAGAGAGATCTGCTACAAAAATCCGCGCTGGGGCTGATCCTAGTCAATAAGCAGTCTGCAAATGCCGGGGGTAATTGGTCAGGATACAATCGAGCAGCAGGGCTTGACTTCACCTTCGGCCACGGCAGAAGCAATCTGACGTTGAGCGGTTTCGGAGCCCGCACGTGGGATTCGGCAGAGAATTTGTCTGGTGATGCTGGTTACGTGGATCTGAGATTTTCCGGAAAGAAATTGAACTTTCGGGCAAAATACCTTCAAATGGATAGTGAGTTTTATCCTGGAGTAGGCTTCGTTAACAGACGAGGCGATCTGAAAGCTTTCCGGCGTTATGATTTGAATACGTGGGGCAAATTAAGCCACAGGCTGGGGTTGCTGTTTTCTGGTCCGGTCGCACAGGTCCTGACCGATCTTGACAACAACTTACAGTTCTTCAACATCAAATGGAGAGGATTCTGGCGTTTTAGGCAAGGAGACTGGTTCAGATCACATCTGGTGTTTACTGAGGATACGGTCAACAAACCTTTCGCGCCTTCCAGAAAGCTCCCAGAAACAAAGATACCTCAGGCGACGCACAGATTTGTAACGCTTGAAATCGGACCAAACTTCAGTTCAAAGCGAAGACTTGCGAGTGACATCTATCTGAAGCTAGGTAGCTATTACACGGGTAGGAAGACGTCCCTGATCGCTAAATCCCGGTTTAGTCCGTCAGGTAGCTTGCTAGTTCAGGCGAACGTCAATTCCAACTGGATTCGACTACCAGAAGCTAATTTCAATATCACAACATTGTCGGCACGGGTTCTGTACTCGTTTACAACGGATTTTTTTGTCAAGCTGTTTACTCAGTGGAACAATGACAGGGAAAAAGCAGGCATCAACTTTCTCCTTAACTATAGATACAGACCTGGAAGCGATGTTTTTCTTGTTTACGATAATGGTTACACAACCGCTGATGGATTCCAAGAAAAAAACCGGACGCTACTGTTAAAAATAGCACACATGTTGCGGTTATGATTAGGGCTGACCTTGTTCGGGTTTAATCTCAAAACCCATCGTTGTTGTCCGTCGGATATTCTGGAGTTGTTCTATTTGGTAATGGAGCGGTAGCAACTGCTCACATATAGTGCGGAAGGACGCTAGATATCACCTCCCCTTTTTGGGTTAAAGTCGAGCGGATTTCAGGACTTTGGTTTCTAGTATGAGGTTGTTTAGGTAGTTCTGTGTCACATAAGATTCCCCCCCGTGCTCACACCGGTCACGAGGTCACCTCTTCTGAGATTTTGGGGCAACTCGAGGCAACCAACTGCGAACATTTCAGTCGAATGGAGTAAGTATGAGTAGCATGGGAGGAACGGTATTCCTTTACCTCTCTTTATTCGTTTTTACGGGTTGTGCCACGTTAACATCCGGGATGTCGGACCGAGTAATTGTGGAAACAACACCTTCGGGCGCGAAAGTGACTGACGAATCGGGGCTCCATCTCACAACCACACCTGGTTACATAACCATCAGAAAAAGGGAGACTCCCAAGCTAACGTTCAGTAAGGATGGCTTTGAGGACGTCACTCTACAACTAAGCAGAAAACTGAATAAAAATTTGCGCATATATCTCTTGTGGTTGGCTTATGGAAGCATACTCGCGGGCGGTATGGAGAAGGAGTTTGGGGGTGCTCTTATTCTCTCCACTGGTGGTTCATTAATCGATTGGTTGACAGGAGCAATCTGGGATCACGATAAGAGGATTCACCTGAAAATGGTTAAATCTGAAAACCCCGGTTAGGTCAGATATGGCTGGTGCACCAAAAATCCTGGAGAAAGTCAGAGACCTAGGGAAGAGGGGCAAGACGAACTGATGGAGTACTACCTGAACCTATACTCTCCAGTGTTTGTTGAGAAAGACGCCCTTTTCGTCGTTCGCTTCCCTGGTCAGTGGCCAGATTTAAACTAGTGCGGTCTTGTGGCTGGGAGACAGGCAGATGGCACGTTTACTGTGAGACACAGGAAAAACCAGGGGGACAGGTCAGTTGGGATCACGCTCGATGCTCTACCGACCAAGCTCTTGTCTTGAGATGCGACAGCGAGCTTAATGCGTTCGTCCCGCTTGAATTCAGTTTGGCCTTTGACTTTGGGAGTCAATCTATAATGAGACCCGAAGGGGCCCGAGACCAGCCTCCTGGACACAGAACGGACCCCGACGATAGTCGCGGCCCGTTTGCCCCAAAACTTTCGATATTCGAAAGATCCCCTTGCTCAATCCTTTCGAGATGCCAGTCCTGACTGGAGGAAAGCGAGGAAGTCCTCCGGCGGATGGTATCCGACCAGCTTCTTCACGATGCGACCGTCAGCCCTCAGGATCAAGCACGTCGGATACGCGGTCGCGCCATACTTCCGCGCCAGCTTGCGGGAGTCGAGTACACCGTCTCCGACTCGCACGATCGGCGTGTCGTCTTCAGCGTCCAGCTTGACCATCGCGAAGTGTTTGTCCAGCACGCGTCTCACGTCGTCGCGCTTGAGGACGCGTCGCTCGAGCTTCGTGCAGTAGGCACACCAGTCGGTGTAGACCTCGACGAACACGAGCTTCCCGGTGCTGTCTGCCTGTGCGAGCCCTTCGGGATAGGTTAGCCACTCTCCCCTCGCCGATCCCTCGTCAAGGGTCAGCATCACGACCGCGAGCAGGGCAAAGCGCACGTGTGCGAATACAATTCTCATCACAGATGGAGTAAGCAGTGCAGGTTCAGAGCGAAGTGCTGACCTTCCGCCGACTTCGAGAACTCCAGGGACGGTCCCGCCTCCAATGTTCCGCGCTCGATAACGTAGGCGGCCGAGAAGTGAACGGTCGGATGACGTGCCAATTCCGATTCGTGGCGCTCCCACTCCCAGCCCGGTGCCGCGGTCAACTCGACGCCTCGCCACGGATGCAGGCCACAGGAGCCATCACGCTGTAGTGATCGTGTCCGGCAATGGTGCTGACACTCGCGCCAATAGAAACGTGACGTCCAAAGCCGGCGTGACTCTGCCGCCGCAGGGTGTCGACGTGGCCGCCAATCGCGTTCTCGCCCTTGGGCCTGACATACCCCAACAAGATACCAAGCACCGTAATGGTCTCGTGGTGGTCATCCTCGTGTGAAGTCTCGTCGTCGGTCAACTGAGGGCACAGTCAACGCAAGCAACCGCGGCACACAGGCTGATGGTCAGCCACTTCCTGATCGCGGTCATCAGTATACTACCTTCAGGGATGCGGCAATCGTTCTGGGTTGTCTCGGACCGTATATATACCCAGCGTCCCGATCGATTCCCCGATCGAAGTCGTTCTGGTAGCTGTTGAAGAGGTTCTTGATCCCGACCTTCAGTTCCAGCTCAGGTAGCTGTCCCCCCAACTCCAAATCCAGATCCAGAGTCGCGTTGGCTTCACAGAACGCGTCCGATCTCTCGAGCCGATCTTCCGCGATAAACCCTGCGTAGTGAGGGAGATCCATAGGGCCTGTATACGTGCCAGAAAGGGCCACACTCGCAACCGGCGTCAGTTTCCAGGACGCGGTATAGTACCCGTAGAAACCGGGCGTCCGAAGAATGCGATCCGAGAACAGACCGTCTGCCCACTCCACCGGGCTGTCGTAACGACTCGACTGAAGCGTCAGACCGGCCTGAAAGGACGTCTTCCACGTAGACGCACGCAGGTCCAGCGTCGCTCCCGCCACAACGGTCCCGTCGCCGTTCTTCTTCAGCAGCAGGAAATTCCCGGCCGCATCCTGACCGTTGTCTTCCAACACAAATGCGTCAGTCACTCGGGTATAGAACCCCTCAAGTGTGAAGCCCCAGTAGTAATCAGGATTGCTGAAGGAGTAATCGAAAGATCCCGAGCCACTCCACGATCGCTCGGTGTCGAGATTTGGGTCGAACTCAATCAGAAGCGCCTCACCCGATACAGACTCGATATGGAGGTCTTCATCAAACGTCTGCGGTGCCCGATAGCCGGACGAACCCGAGAGTCGGATCTGACTCTGCTCGCTCAGGCTGAGCAGCAGGTTCGCGCGCGGGCTGAGAATCGGATCTTCCACAAGGGAGTGTTTATCCACACGTGCCCCGAGCAGGAAGTTGACGCGGTCGGCCGGCTTCCAATCAGACTGAGCGTAGGCTCCGACCGTGGTGATCGACTGATCGGTGAATCGCTGATAGCCGACGATCTCGTCTTCCAGTCGGCTGAACTTGATGTCCATCCCGACCGTGAGGTCGTTGGTCGCGGCGAGCGACTTCGAATATCGGCCACCGACTGCCACGGTGCGATCCAGAGACTCGCCATAGGCGTTCGGATCGCGGCCGGCACCGTAGTAGCTGTCCCTTGCTGTTCGTTTTGCAGACACGTAGAATTCGAATTCGTGGAGCTCCTCCGTAGAGAGCACGCTCTCGTAGGCCAGGCTTCCCCCGACCACTTTGTGCTCCAGCCACTCCGCGATGTCCGCCTCGTGCGGCTCGAATTCGAACCGGTTCCCACCTCGTCGATCTTCGTTCAGCGTGTGGAATTCGAACGTGAGTTTGCTGAGCGGATCGGGTCGCAAATGACTGCGCATCCCGAAAGAGCCGTTACGGACCTTCACGATCTCGGAAAAACCGTCCCCATCGTGATCGTATGGAGAGCGGAAGCGAGCGAGACCGAACAGCGAGATGCCAGCCTTCTGATCGTCGGATACATAGGAAGTGGAAACGCTAACCTTCTGGTCATCTGTCCCTCCGTTGACGAACGCGTTCGAGGCGGTGATGTCGAAGCCCGTGTTGACCGCCTCTCGAGTGATCACATTCACGGTCCCGGCGATCGCGTTGCCACCGTAGAGTGCGGACCCACCGCCGCGCACGACCTCGATCTGCTCGACCATCGAGGTTGGAATTTGTTCGAGACCGTAGACCCCGTCGAGCGCACTGAAGATCGGGCGACCGTCGATCAGGATCTGCGAATATCCCCCCTCCAGGCCGTTGATCCTGAGCTGAGTGAACCCACAGTTCTGACAGTTGTTCTCGACGCGCAAACCGGGCTGGAAAACGACACCATCTGCCAGAGTCTCGGACTGGGTATCCTCGAAGATTTTCTCGTCGACGATGTTCACGATGACGGGCACATCGCGCCGGTGCTTTTCCGTACGCGTTGCCGTCACGACCATTTCCCTGCCTCGGAGATCGGCAGGATCGAGACGAATCACGACCTTCTCCCTATCCCCATCGAGATCGAGTTCGGAAGTCGTCGACAGGTAGCCCACCATTGATGCCCGGATCGTGATCGATCCCGAGCATATCTTCTTGAGCGTGAATCGCCCCTCGGAATCGACGACCGCGCCGATGCGGGTCCCTACGATGACAACGTTTGCTCCGGGAAGGGGGTCTTCTGTCCTCGCATCGACCACAACCCCTCCGATCTGATCGGCGGCGTATGTCGACGCAGACATCCCCAGAAGGATCAATGCAGCAGCCCCGGCAAAGAACCGATATCCAAACTGGACGAAATGCATGATTACCTTTCTTTATATGCACCAGAATCAATACTAAAAGGTATGCCTATGCATGGCAACAGAATTTTTAGACGAGACTAAACATTGTGCCCGGGGTTTGGTGACCACGGATATTTGGCATTCTCCACGGCAATCCTGTAGCTTTGGAGCGAAGAGCGATTCTAGGAACGCCCACGAATGAGGCAATCACTTGGACAGAAAACTGGCACTCCTCCACACCGCTGCGTCTAACGCATCCGTATTCGCCAAACTGGGCGCGGAGATCGCGCCTGATGTGCCACTCCAGCACGTCGTCGATGACGGCCTGCTCGCCGAAGCACGAGCAAACGGAGGCATCACGCCCGACTTGAATCGTCGAGTGGCCACAGCCGCCCTGAACGCGCTCGACGGGGGCGCCCCCGCGCTCCTGTGCACGTGCTCGTCGATCGGGCCCTGCGCAGAGGTCATCAGGTCATTTACCGACCGTCCGATCCTGCGGGTAGACGACCCCATGGCGAATGAGGCGGTGAAGATCGGATCCAGGATCATTGTCGCCGCAACGCTACAGACGACGTTGACACCGACCAAAGAAATCGTCGAGCGATCCGCTCAGGCAGTAGGCAAGGAGATCGAACTCGCCGATATTCTGTGCGATAAAGCTTGGAGAGCTTTCGAGGCTGGTGATACCGCGGGTTACGAAGCCGAGATCGTGAGGGTGCTCGATTCAGCAGCGTCAGATGCGGACGTCATTGTGTTGGCTCAAGCGAGCATGGCGGGGGCTGCGGAAAAACTGGAATCGGAAATCCCTGTGTTGACAAGTCCGCGGTCTGGATTCAAGGCCGCAGTGAAGGTCTACAAGTCACTGTAGCCAGGCCTGACCACCTCGACAGCTACGCCTCACCAGCCTCGAGGCGCGCGAATAATTGTCTGGCCATCTCATCGGGCGACAAACCGGTGGTCTTTCCGCTGATGAGATGATCAGGGCAAATGATTCCGCCCAGCCCTTCGTCTGAACGCACACTCCATCACCCAGCGCGGGTGATCCTCAGCTCAACAACGCCACTGCTCCCGGGGGCACTCAGCGTAAGTAGGATTCGGCTCACGTATTCGCCCCAATACCGGAGCGACTTTCCGTCCGTCAGATCTCGTCGCTCCACCTCAACCGTCATCTGGCCGGCATCGTAGTGGATGTAGGCTTCGCCGGCCGAGCGCCCCTCTGAAAGCTCCCGTTTACCTAGACGAATCTTACCCTCCGATACATCGGCCACACAGGGCGTCAGCAAACTGAGTTGGATGGAGTCTGCCGCTTCCGACAACTCATACTGATCGACGACACGAATCTCCTTCCCCCGGAACAGCGTCAGGCTGCGTTGCCACGTTTTGAGGTTCGCTTCAGGCGGATAGGCATCGGAGATATCCAGCATTATGGTCGCCTTATCAGCGTCTTCCTCGCTCGACACGTCTTTCGCCGTGAACTCGATCCCGGGATCCTGCATCACGCCGTTGATCGTCGGCAAGCTGTGGTAGGCGGATTGCATCGTCCAGATGGTGTATCGCTCTGAGCTGAACGTCTTCCCCGTGTAGGCCTCGACCCCGGCATCGATGATCACGGGCTCCCCATCCACATAGACGATGTAGTGTCCGACGTCGTTGTGGTTGTGGCTCTCCTGATTGTGCCCGCCCTTTGCTGCGACAAAGAATCCCTCACCCGAACCTCTCTTGTCCCGAGCCGTCATCACCTCGATTTCCGATAGCCAAGAATACGCTGGTAGCGGCTGCGTCAGCTCCACATCTGACATCTCAGAACCGTGGAACAGGGTTGGAAGCTGCCTGGCTATGCTGAAATCATTACCGTCCCAGCCCTTCCCCTTTGTTGAAAAGTAGACGCCCGCACTCATCAGCTCTGCATCACCAATACGTTTGCCATATCGATAGACGAGAAACGGTGCAGGGTTGACCAGGGGCGAGGCATCGGCAAAGTTCACGAACCAGTTTTCGTATATTTGCACTTTGGTGATAAACGTCCCGATGTTCTTGATCAACGGCTCTCCGTAGACGTTGACCTTCCCGTCCGTCGCCCCGTAGTAGGATTCCAGACACTCGAACATCGAAGCACCGGCACGCCCCCAGTATCCGGGGCCTTCGTCACAACCTCCGTCCTTCGGATAAGGGTCGATGAAGTTGTCCAGCGCCCGCATCGTCTTGTGCAGTCCTGCGGCTCTTCTCTCAGGATCCCGTTCCATCAGAAGGATCGTCGTGATCCAGTTCGAGATGATCCAGGGATTCCAGTTGTTGACCCGATGAAGGTTCTTATCCAGATGGCTGAACCCCATCCAGTGATAGTCTTCACGCTCCAGGAGCGGTGTGAGCATCCTCTCCTGCATCTCGTGATCCACACGGGGCATGATCATTGTCGACCATTCGTTTATCTGCGTCTCGAGGAGGTAGCACGTCCATGACAGCAGACTCGCCGTTTCCGCAACGAACAGGTCGATATGCGGATCGTTGATATTTGACAGATTGACCCCAACCTTCTGTTGCACCAGGTGCCAGGGCTTCCCCCACCACGATTCCTCGCACACGGCCCAAATGCCGTCAATAATATCGTCGATGAATCGGCCCTGCCCCTCCGCGCACTCAGCCATAACAAGTGCAGACAGGGCGTTCCGGTGCGTCGCACGAAACTTCCCGTAGAGCGAACGTAGCCCCGTTCGAGCCATCTCCATGAACTGGGTCGCCCTGAACACCGTCCACTCGTGACCAAGATACTTCTCGCCGCCCGATATCAGCGTCCGTCGCGTCTCCGCATCCAATCTCCTCCAGGGTTCACGCTCGTCCCGTGTCGGAAAAGGATGCCAGTCCTCGCGAGGTATCAGAGCCCCTTTTATGTCGTCGACCGTGTATCTATCAACAAGCATGTTTCCCTTTCGATCTCTTTGCGGGATCAGCCGAGCGATAGGCACCGTAATACTGACCCAGTTGTTGCAGTCTGACGACTATCGCCGGGGTGGAGTAATTGGTGGGCAAAACCCTTTCAATTAGCGTAAACAGATTCCCGAAGCCCCTTGATATATCCGATCGCATATAATCTCCCAATCGATGAGTAGCCCGCACGTTCGTTGCTGTCCCCTTCCATCGTCGGCACGTGGTCCGGGCGCAACACGCCGTCGAATCCGATGTCTCGATAGGCCTCCATACAAGCCAACATGTTTGTTTTACCTTCATCGTGGAAGGTCTCCTGATACTTCGTAACCGTGCCTTGGACGTCGCGGAAGTGAACGAAAGTGATTTTGTCCTGCGCCCCAAAGTCACGAATAACAGACGGCAGATCCTCGGTCATTAGCGTGAAGTTTCCTTGGCACATAGTGATAGTATTGCACGGGCTGTCCACCAGGTCGATCAGGCGCTGATAGTTCTCGACGCTGCGCATGATCCTGCCCAGACCTCTGATCGGCGAAAGGGGCGGATCGTCCGGATGCATCGACATCTTCACACCCGCTTTCTCTGCGGCGGGCAGAGTAGCCTTCAGGAAGTATTCGAGGTTCTCCCACAATTGCTCCTCGGAGACTTCACCGTATTCCGTCAAAGGCGCATCTTTCATCAACTCGTGGTCGTATCCCGTTACAAGAGCACCGCCCCTAGCCTGGATTGTCGAAGACGTACGCAGCCAATTCATCACCGGCATCCACTCGTAGCACCAAACTCCGATGCCCAGCTTCCCCATGTTGGTGAGCAGGTCGATCACCGTCTCGATCTCCTCGTCGCGGCCCGGAAGTCCCAGTTTGGCCTTCGTCAACGGCGGACGGCTCTCCAGCACATTGAACTTGAAACCGGCATCCTCGTAGCGCGTCTTCAGCCGCATGAGCGACATATACCCCCAAGGCAGTTCCTCCTTGCTCCGGGCAGTCTTGATCATGCTCAAGTCCATACCGCCAACGACGTAGTCCACGCCACTCTGCTTGACCATCTTCCAGAGAGGTGACGGGTTGGGTCCAAGGGCTTCTGCGATCTGAATCATCGTTTCTGTCTCCTGTGTTCAACGCGACTCGGGCTGACGTGCTACTCCCCCGCCAACCTTACTAAAATTGATAGTTCGTCATTCTCAATGGTCCACGAGGGAAACCTGAGTTCCAGTCGTTTCAGACCATCCTTCACGGTGTCCAACTCAATCGGTGGTGGATTAAATGAGACAACGGAAGGCGTTACCCCGAGATGAGAGATGACTTCCAGCGATAAACGCTAACCCGCCTATTCGAGAGTCGCGCCACCGCTTCTGACACTGATGTCAGCCTGCGTGACCAACTGCCACGTCACCAGATCGATCTGATCCGTTGCCTCGATCTCATCCTCGATCACCAGTGATCGGTTCCCGTCCTTTGTAAAGGTTCGTCTCGCCCGCTTCAATTTTCCCAAGAAAGCCGCGGTCACGTCGATGGTCGCTTCAGGCCGTTCACCCGGTTTGTAGTCAATGATCTCTGCCTTCCCGTCGACGTCGTGCAGTCGGTTGTTTACAGAGGGTGCTGTGACCGAAGTTGCCCTTGTTCAGCAGTTTCCATCGGTCTCCTCCCTGCCGTCGGTCCCAGAGCCCGAATCCCATTCTCTCGATACGACCATACCGTCCGGTCATGCCCGGGTCGACGCTCCACCTCACCCCATCGAGCTCGAACACTAAAGACCCGCCGTCCATGTTTCCGTGGCTGACCGTTCCCCGCCCACCTTTTCCTCCGAAGTAGTACTGGTTCGGACCGCCAACTCCCCCGTTGAAGAACACGATCGGGTTAGGTCCATCACCTTTCCATTCCGTCGGGAGGGTCTCTTCGCTCGCTTCCTAGAACTGTGCTATCCAAACCAGGCAAAGCGGACGTAAGCTAACCAATCAGCGGCATGACTTCTCCTTCACTCAGGCAGATCCAATGTCCCGACTGCCTGCCCCCGTCGCCGAAGGAGGAAACCTATCAGAGCGATTGTTCCAGCGACAGCTCCGCAAATGAGTCGTCCCGACAGCGGATTCGGTATCAAGATGAGTAGGCCCAACAAGCCACCGAGCATAAGTGACGCGTTCCCCATCACGATTAACTGCCGCCCATCAAACGATTCACCGATCTCGGACACATAGTTGACCGGGCGAGCCATGGTCTCGAAGAAGACGCGCTCCTTCTCCTCATATTCTGCGTTGTTCAGACGGGATAGCACGACACAGATGGCGGTCGAGATACATCCGAACAGCAGGATCCACATCGCGCGGTCCTGGATCGTCCAGGTCGTCTCATTCACGCTGCTGTCGTAGAAGGCGTATGCGGAGGGAAGCAAACAGGCGCCGATGATCAGGAAGTATGACCCCTTCCATAGCCGTTTGACCCACAGACCGGCCAGCATCGGGAACCCGAGCGGAATGCCAATAATCGAGCTGATCGCCAGATAGGCATCGAAGAGCACGATGTCCTTCTGCAGGACCCAGAGCAAGCTGTAGCAGATCACAATTGCCCCGAGTACGACCGTCAGGGCGCGACACAACCACATTTCGGAGGCCGGCTCGAGCGGCGGCTTGCCCAGCTTCTCCCTCAGACGAGGGATCACGTTCCGGACGATCACCCCGACCTGGCCGTTGAGGGCCGTATCCATGCTGCTCATCTTGGCGGCGAACATGGCGGCGATCATGATTCCCACGAGGCCATCCGGCAGAAGCTTCAGGGCAATAAACGCGTAGGATCCGTTTGACGGGTTGTCCACATCCATCGCATTCACCTCGGCCTCATACATAAAACGGCTGACCATCGGAGGGAGGAACCAGATCAACGAACCACCGGCCATCAGGATCATCGCAAACCACGAACCACGAGAAGCAGCCTCACCATCCTTTGCGACCAGGAACCTGCCGGCTGACGAGAGACTAATCTGACCGTAGAGCTGCATCACGAAAATGACGATGATCCAGTGCCAGGTGAACTTGTCGCTTGGGAATTGCCCCGAATCCTTGACGAACTGAAAGTCGTCGGCAAACTGCGGATCGGAGAAGTAGCTGAGGAACGAACCGACCCCACCGATATGATCCAGTGCGAGCACGGCGATCACGACCGTGATCACCATCATGATCAGGCCCTGCACGAAGTCGGTCGCCATCACTGCCCATTTCCCACCCGTCGTCGAGTACAGGACCACAATAGCGCCGATGACGACAATCGTCGTTTTGAGCGGAAAGCCGAACGTGGAACTTGCAAAGCCCGCAAGCGCCCAGAGCTGAATCGATCCTGCGATCGGGGCCATCACCACACCGATATAGGCGCTGAACTGCTCCATCGCCACGCCGAACCGATCGCGAATGATGTCGGCCAGTGTGAGCGCGCGTGTCTGTCTGAACCATCGCCCGAGGAACAGCCCCGACAGAGCGAACCCTATGACGTTCGCGAGATAGATCACGAGCAACGTGGGCCCCGCCTCGTAGGCGGCAGACGCATTGCCCGTGAAGGTGAAGGCGCTGATGCCAGAGATGAACATGCTCATCCCGACGATCCACCACGTACCCTGTGCACCTCCACGAACGAAGTCGCTCAGGTCGCGGTTGTAGCGCGAGAAGTAAGCGCCCAGGACCAGAAGAAGGATCAGGTAGACCGTGAGTGTGATGTATTCAACAATCATTTGGATTGAGGATTCAGGATGGAAGGTTGATGATCGAATTCTGCCGGGTCTTCGAGTAGGCCCCCAGAAGACCTATCAAGAAGTTACGTCGAGGACCGCGAGCTATTTGCCATTATCACGCAGCACATTTCCACTCAGCTGCGCTTCCACACCATCTGCCACCTCGATCCCCTTCCCAGCATTGTTCCGGACCTTGTTCCCGTTCACCTGAACGTCCCGGCTGCCATCCATCCGGAAGGCCAGGGCGACCCCGCTCCCAGCGTTCCCTCGATCAGGCTGTCCTATACTACGACATCCACAGATTCCGTAATACGAATGCCGTGCAGTCCATTCCTTGCGACCTCACAGTTCGCGACCGTCACATCCTGACTTCGGCTCAGATCGATCACGCGTACCAGGATAGACAACCGGTTCAGACGCCGCAGCGATGCGACTGACGATGGAGGCAGAAAGAGCCACAAGAATCAGCCTGTCTAACATTCAATGGTTGTCCACGGTTAAGGTGGCACATTGTATACCAAGACCAACCTATGAGGATACCTGCTATTGCACCACCAGTTTGGGCACGCTAACCTCTGCGGGGGGCCGCTCAGGTCCCAACCTCACATCCGGGACCACGAACACGTGATTATGTCGTGTCTTCGCGTCCATCCCTGCGGGGACAGGCGCCCCTTCGAGCGGCCAGTTCCGAACGCCACATCGTTCGGCCCAATCACGATAGAGCCCGACCAACTCATCCGCTCTGTCCGGCTCGCCCGAAACTCTATCCTTGAGCTCCGTGCGATCATCCCCTATCTCGTAGAGCTCCCACACCGCCCTGGATGACGCATCGGTCGGGTCCTGGATCTCGCTCACCAGTTTCCAATCCCCGACTCTCACGGCCCGGTTCCCCTCGTGCTCCCAATAGATCGGCTCCCGCCTGGACCACCCTTCGCCGGTGAAGGTGCCGGCAAACGATTCCCCATCGAAATAGCGAATCTCGTGACCGTCTCTTTCCGCGGGATATGCCCCACCGGCAAGCTCGAGCAGTGTGGGCAGAACATCGATCACGTGCGTCGGTTCGTCGACAACACCGGGTGTGACATTCGCGTTACCCCAATGTGCGATACACGGCGTCGCGATACCGCCCTCGTGCGTGTATCGCTTGAACAGCCGGAAGGGTGTGTTGCTCGCGTTCGCCCACCCGATGTCCAGGCTCGCGAACGTGTCGGCTGGCCCGGGTTCGATGCCGGGAGTATTCCCCACCCGCACTACACGGCCATCTACCGTCGGGCGCCGGTAGCGCGACGGCTCAGGCGCGTCACCATCCTCGTGCAGAAACTCTGCGCAGCCACCGTTGTCCGACATGAAGATGATGAGCGTATCGTCTAAAATGCCACGTTGGTCGAGCACATTCAGGACACGTCCGATCCCTCGATCCATCTGGTCGATCTGAGCGGCATACACCGCCATCTGCAGATCGCGCCACGCCGGATCGCCAGCCGAGTCCCACTCGGACACCTCCGCCGTACGCGGCGTCAGGTCGAAATCGGATCCGAGGATCCCAGATTCACGGAGCCGCTCGCTCCGCTCGTTCCGCAGTGCGTCCCAACCCTTCGCATACCGCCCCCTATATCTCTCTACATCTTCCTCGAGTGCGTGGAGCGGCCAGTGCGGCGCCGTATAGGCGAGGTACAGGAAGAAGGGTTCCTCACGATGTGACGCGTCTTCCACGAACTGCGCCGCCTTGTTACTGATCGCATCAGTCAGGTGGTAGTCGCTGGTCTCGATCGCGATCCGGGTATTCCCGTCCATCAGCATATTGGGATTGAAGTAACTGCCACCACCCGACAGGATCCCGTAGAACCGGTCAAACCCTCGCCCGATTGGTGTCGGATACTCCGGCATATTTGGCACCCAGTCGGATGGAAGATTCGCCTGCTCCCCACCGACGTGCCACTTCCCCGACATCAACGTCCGATATCCCGCATCACCAAGTACTTCCGCGATCGTGACACACTGGTCGTTCAGGTATCCCTGATACTCGGGCACCCCCATGTTCACGACCATATGCCCAACCCCGGCCCGATGCGGATACAGCCCAGTCAAGAGCGACGCTCTGGTCGGGCAGCACCGCGCACAGTTGTAGAACTGGCTGAACCGCAGCCCGCCATCTGCCAGCCGATCCAGACTAGGCGTCTCGATCTCCGATCCATACGCCCCGATGTCGGAGAACCCGAGATCGTCTGCGAGGATCAGGATGATGTTTGGTCGTTCAGGCATATTGATGTGTAACTTTCAGTTGCAAGTAGAAGACCCGGGATCACACGATCAGATCCCGGGCCCAAGCCCGATGGCCATTGCTGCTCCCGGGCTGTCCTCGCCTTCCTAGATGTCTGGTCTTAGGAGTAGTTCGAGGTCAATGAAAGATGACCATTTTCGTCTCGGTCATCTCCTCGACCGTATACTTCGGACCTTCCTTCCCCATCCCGCTATCCTTCAAGCCGCCATATGGCATCAGGTCCGCCCGCCATTGTGGGCCCCAGTTGATGTTGATGTTCCCGGAATGGACCTGGCGAGCGAACTGCATAGCCCAATCGATGTTCTGCGTGAACAGGGCCGCGCTCAGGCCGTAGTTCGTGTCGTTCGCCATCGTGATCGCGTCGTCGATGTTGTCGAATCTTGTGATCCCCACGGCCGGACCGAATAGCTCATCACAGGAAATCCGCATCTTCGGGTCGACGTCCGCTAGAATCGTCGGCGCGTGCATCGTGCCTTCTCGGCTGCCCCCGGTCACAAGCCTCGCCCCTCCGCTCATGGCTTCCTCGATCCACTCACCGACACGAATGGCATCCGACTCGCGCACCATCGGTCCCAGCGCCACCCCCTCTTCGATCGGGTTTCCGGTGTTGAGTGCTTCGACCTTGGGTGTCAGGGCATCGATGAAGTCATCATACACGGCGTCGTGGGCCATCACGCGCTGAGCCGAAATGCAAACCTGTCCGGCGTTCGCGAATCCGGTCGAGGCGGTCGCAGCCGCCACCTTCTCGAGATCGGCATCAGGCATGACGATCAGTGGAGAATTCGATCCCAGCTCCATCGTCACCTTCTTGAGCCCTGCCACATTGCAGATAGTTTCACCGACGTCACGGCTCCCCGTGAAGCTGATCTTACGCACGCGTGCGTCGCTGCTTAGCTTGGATCCCACGCTTCCGCCGGGGCCGGTAATACACTGAATCGCTTCTGGCGGTGCACCTGCTTCGATCAGCACTTCGGTTAGCTTAAGTGCAGACAGAGGGGTGTCCGTCGCGGGCTTGACGATGACTGCGTTCCCCGCGGCCAGCGCTGGCCCGACCTTGTGGCAAACCAGGTTCAGGGGAAAGTTGAACGGTGTGATCGCAAGGACGACACCACAGGGGACACGGAGTGTAAACCCGAACTTCCCCTTCCCACCGGTCGAACCGTCGAGCGGGATCGTCTCGCCATACAGCCGCTTGGCCTCTTCCGCCGACAGCGTCATCGTTTCGATCGCCCGTGCAGCCTCTCCCAGCCCCTCCTCGATGACTTTGCCTTCCTCGAGCGTGATTGTTCTGCCAAAATCCTCGATCCGTTCCTGCATCAGGTCAGCGGCCTTCTTCAGGATCGCGTATCGCTCGAAGCCTGTCATCTCTGCCATCACCCGAGCGCCTCGCTCGGCCGAGGCCAGCGCCGCTTCGATGTCGCTGTCGCCAGCGCGCGGGACGGTATCGACCACAGATCCGTCATACGGGTTGATCACGTCGATCGGCCCTTCGCCGTCGACCCATTTGCTGTCGATATACATCTGCATGGTGCGCCTCCGGTCAGTTGGATAGTCGGTTCTATTCAGACCTTGCTAAGAAAACGATACCCGCCGGGAAGTCCAAGCCCAGCGAGACACGTCCAGAAGGGTTACGCGCCTTTGCGAGACGAGGTAGCGGACTAGTAGTTGTGGACGTTGTGTCCCTGCCCGGGGAATCAGAGCCAGTCGACCACGAAGACGATGAACGTACTGACGGCCTGGGCGGCGATCAGCCCAACAAAGAAGGGTTTCCCGCGCTCATACGGGGCCTGACCTCCGATCCGCATCAACGCCCCCTTGATAGCCCACGCGAAGAAAATCGACATCCACGTCTTGGTTAACCCGTAGCTGCCTTGCAGGGTCAACCCGATCGGATGGAGCGGCCAGCCTGGTAGGCGGTAGCGGATGACCGTCAGCACAGCCATGACGACAGCCCCGATTCCGACCCAGTTTGCCCGTCCTTTCCCGCCGAACGGAGTCGGGTTCAGGAAAGCGGACACCGCCTGGTTGTAGGCGTTCGGTCCGGCCTTGCGGAGCCCCATGTCCCCGAGGTTGTAGGCGCCCTTGTCATAGCCCAGGTAGATTGTGTCAGCGATCGAGGTGACATAGCCTAGGCCGAACGCGAGCCAGATGACGATCTCGATCTGGCGGGGGCTGGCCACCCGGTCCACCGAATTGACCGCCTGGCTGAATGCCGGCATCACAAACCCCTTCCCGACCCCCTAGAACCCACAGACCAAATAGAGGACGGCAACGCTGGCCTACCCCAGTATCCGTCCCCCGAAAATTTTGAGGACGAACTCACTAAGATGAACACGGTAATAGACGTAGACGAGTCCCAGCTCGGCGACGAGGCGAGCCAGCCCGAGGAACGTGAGAAAGGCGAGCGGTGGGTAGACGCACAGGACCCAGAAATCCATGCTCGCCGCGGACAACCAGGCGGCCGCGAATACCAGAAAACCCAGCAACCCGAACAACGCTACCCGATACGGCGGGAGGTAATCGTGGACATAGATCGCCCACCGGTTCTCAGAGGTCGCAAAGTAGTAAGGGCTGGACACCAGGCTGACCATCTGCCCGGTCACCCCGTATGCAACGGAGATTCCGACCAGGCCAGCAGACGGAACTACGAGCAGTTCAGGGCGACTGAGGGAAACCGAAAGGACTGTACGCGCACAGACCGTATTGGCGACGCAAAGTGTGAAGTACGGGAGGAAAAAGGCGAGCGGGAAATGGCTTCGGCTAATGTTCGAGCCGGACGTGTAGTAGGACATCCACTCGTCCCAGATCACGCTGATAATAACGATCACACCAGAGGCGATCAGACTCCTCGGTGTGACGGCTCGCGTCGCCGGTGTTTGATCCAGGTGTGGTTCAAGTTCAGCGGACTTGCGAACTCTTAAACTCGATCAGTTCGCGTCAGCTTCGGGGTTGGGTTGATGAATAGTACGTGTACTCAGGCAGCGCACAACTCCAATCGACTCGCATCCCGTGCTGGCCATCGTTCACGTGCATGACACCGTCACGACAGGTCAGATAAGGGCTCTCGCAGATCGGCCACCGGTCGTAGTCCACCCGTGTTCC
Organism: Gemmatimonadota bacterium; assembly: GCA_002727195.1. Taxonomy (GTDB): domain Bacteria; phylum Latescibacterota; class UBA2968; order UBA2968; family UBA2968; genus UBA2968. Next base: position 23,473 of record PBWH01000035.1, on the reverse strand, counting down.
GTTCACGTGGGCGTTCGGGCGCCAGGACGATTCGTCGTAGTGGAGATCGAGCGCGTGTCCCCGCGAGCTATGGTAGCGGACGTGTTTGTCACGGCTCAGTTCGGTCACATCCAGCTCACACGAGGCGATCTGCTCTCGAAAGGCGTCGAACGTCCCGTATTCGTCAGCATCCCCGACTTCAACGGTATACCCCACACATTTGCCGTGAACAGCCAGGCGTCGATACCCCTCCCGACAGGTCTCCTCCCAAATGGCCTCTCCACCGATCGGACGAAGCGAGATATAGACATCATCCGTGCGCAGGAAGACCCCGCCACCGGGGCCGAGTGCCTGCTCGACCGTCGCAGGAACAAACACATTCAGCTGTCGATGCAGTTCCGCCGGCCGATCGCTGATCCACTTCGGGTTGCTCCCAACCGCCTGACCGTGATATGGATCCTTCTCGGGCAGATCTGCCAGAAGCAATGCTGCGTTTTCCCAGTGTACCATCTGCAGGAACGGGCTCGTCCCTGACCAGTCGTCTGCACCCAACAGCTCACCGGACTCTTCATCCGGTCGGTTCACATACCAGTAGGGATGGACGACGAACAACCAGTTTCTCGGGTGAGTATCCTTCCAGATGACCCCGAACGTGTGGGCGTGTCGTACGGTCGGTTCGTCGATCTCGGCCTTACGAGTCCCCGCCCCGATCGCGTAGTTCTTGTGAACATAGACGCTTCGCGTCGCATAGCGAACATCCGGCTGCTGCGGGTAGGGACTAGCCGTCTTCCCGTACGGGTTGATCGAGGGTGGATCGATCGCAGCCTTGTTTGCCCGGGACTGGAACAGACGGTAAGGCGTGTCCACTCGCTTTGCTCCCAGGTTTCTGACAATCCGCTCAGGGACATAGTCAGAAACCGCGTGAAGCGTGAAGGGTGACTGCTTCCACGTCGTCGTCCCGGCAACCGCCTCGTAGGTTTCCTTGACATTTCCGGCACCCCAATACAGCCACGCCGACCATTGCGTGTTCGACCGTACGGTCGAGAGCTGATACGAGTCCGTCATCAGGCCTTTCGCGCGTGTCGCCGGCGGAATGATGATCCCGTGGTGGCTGTTCGTCGCCAGATCAGCGAACATCCAGTCCAGGATGGCGCGAGCGCACAGCTTTGCCTGAGGGTCCTTCGCGAAGTCGTAGACGTTCAGCCAGGTGGCGGTGTGGCAGGAATGGTAGATCGGAGACAAAAACTCCGTCATCGAACTCTGATACAGGAGTCGACCGTACTCCTTGAAGTACCTGAAACATTCTGCGGCCAGCTCCGCTCCGGTCAGTCCTTGGGCAAAGGAAGCCTTGGGGAAGGCCTCTCCGAACAGGAAACCCGCTGTCCGGCGCATGGCGATATGATTCTCGGTCCCGCCGGTCAGCCAACCTTCGTAGGTGGTTACCTCGTCGAAGATCTGCTCGCGGGTCGACTCCGGCAGGACATCCCCGAACTGGCAGTAGATCCGGGACAACGCACTCTTCCCGAACGTGTCCCCCTTATCACGGAACCGCAGACCGATCGGAATATACTGGAGAGCGATCTCGTCTTCCGGATCCTCCATCAGGCGACACAGGACCACGCGAAACGCCTGTTTGGGGTTCGCTTCCTGTCGGTTGAAGGGGATCTCAGCGCCGGCGCGCACCGCGATCCGCTTCCGATGGGCGATCACTCCGTCTCCGATCGAATCGGTTGCTGAACCGTTCAATTCGTACGTAGGAGGATCCGCAAGCGCCCATAGCTCGTCCACTTCGAGGTCTACCCCGAGCAGGCTGTCTAGGAGATCGTCAGCCACCAAACGACTCCCCATACATCGGTTGCAGGAACACCCGCCCGTCTGAGCCTTCAGCCTCGAACCGGACATACGGTTCGTCTGTTGCTAAATAGGAAAAAGCGGTCCCCTCCGATGCCTCCAGTACCACACCACCGAGCCCGACGAACCGGCCAGATGCTGGCTTCTCGAGATCTACGCTGTACGTGTTTTCTGCGACCGTCACCTGCGCGACCAATGGACCGGTCGTCGCGTAGCACCTCCCCGCCTTAGCCGCGGCAATCACGCCTTCCGGTGTTCGCTCGAGGACGTTTACCATGTTGAAGGCATTCGAGAAGTCGTCCAGTTCGTGGAAGTCATCGTTCGCGTAGCCCCACACACGATGTCCGGCCGTGAGCACTTCATCCCAGAAATCGTTGTAAAGCGGCCACCGACCCTCGGCCAACGCACGCTCGATTCCGTAGTGTCCGTTATACACTTCCAAGCCATCCGGCCACGTTCCGAGCGCCTCCAGCATAGGCAGGGTCCAGTACTCCCGGTCGACCCACCGCTTTGGATGCGCGACGAAGGTCAATAAATCCTTCGCCTCTTGTAACGCAGCCTCGAGAGATACCTCATACAGTGGTTTCACTCCAGGCCCGGCAAACACAACGTTCTCACGAGTGCTGTATTCGAATCCCTGAATGAACATCATGTCTGGATACTGCAGGGCGATATCGGTCAGGTCAGTGATATAGTCGTGGTCCGTGAGCGTGACGAACCCGGCCCCGACCTCGTGATACATCTGGACGCCCTCTGCGAGCGGAATACGCCCACAACTGCTGTTCTCGCTGCAATGTCCGTGGAAGCTCCCGCGTATCCACGTCCCGGTCAGATTTTCGTATGGGCTTGTGTAAACAGTCGATGATGACATCATTTGGCCTTGAGAAGGGGTGGGCAGTATCCTGAAAGGCAAAAACAACCGGAACATCCACGAAAGGTCAAACTTGATCTTACACGTCACCCGACACGCCCAGACCGGCGTCTGCAGCATTCATCTCCCCGGAGACCCAAGGCTCACCGACCTCGGGAGGACCCAGACGAAACGGCTCGGAGAGCGCCTCGAATCAACCGGATTCACGGGCCGATTTATAGCTCTCCTTACCTGAGGACCAGGGAAACGGCGCAGTGCGTGGCCGAAGTCACCAGGTCCGTAGTCTCGTGCCGGTACGCGAGATGAGAGAATATGTGATCCGGGAACACCAGATGGATCGGTTCGACGGTGCTACTTCAGGGGATCTTCTGGCCACCTATGCAAGCACACAGGACCGTCGCTCCCTGCCCTACCCCTGGTGGACTACGAATATAGAAACCGTAACGCCCCAGGTCGCGGCGAGGGCACCGGCGTGAGCGAGCGACGTCCACGCGATAAAGCTCCGCTTGAGATTCGCTTTTCAGGTCCCAGTGCCACGACTTCTCTCCCCCCCGGCACTTCACACACTGTGGGCACAGACACGTTAAGGATGAAGAGCACGCACACGAGGTCCCTTGTCCAGGGATGGCTGCGAAGCGATCTTGGGTCTCCGCACCGTAAACCTGTTACGATCGGAAACCATATGTCGACCCGATTCCTATTCATCGCGGACACCCATTGGGGTTCAGGTGAGAAGGGGTACACGCTCCAGCCGAAGTATGACCATCATCTGCACAACATTCTCGACGCGCTGGACGGGGGGGTGGACGAGCACGGGACGGTTGACTTCATCCTCCACGGTGGCGATATGGTCCACACCCTTGATCTGGCGGGTCTGGAAGCTGTTTCGTCGCTGTTCAACCGACGCGTTCCGGTCTGGCTCTGCCTTGGAAACCACGACCTCACGAGGCCGAACGGTCTGAAGCTGTGGATGGAGCATTGCAGCCGATTCTTCAGGGACGACTCGCCAAACTATGCGATCGAAACACCCGACTGTGTCATCCACGTCATCCCGAACCAGTATGGCCCGGAGCCCTATTGCTGGGAGGAGGAGCAGACCGCCCACTTCCTCCCCGATCAGGTAGCCGAACTCGAGACCCGTCTGTCGTCAGGAGACGACCGATGTCAGATCATCCTCACCCACTCCCCCATACACGCGATCGACGTCGGCCAGACCGGGCGAGAAGAGCCCTTCCACAAACCCCCAGCCGACTTCACGAAGACGGTCACGAACATCGCCCAACGCTACAACATCTCAGCCGTATTGGGCGCACACTCTCACGCCAACATGCACAAAGAGCTGAACGGCACCCACTACATCACCGTCAGCTCTTTTGTAGAAACACCCTTCGAATTTAAGTTGTTCGAGGTCGACTCCGACACGATCCGTATGACCACCCACAACCTGAATGACCGAGTCGACTTCAAAGCAGAATACAACTGGAATCAAACCTTCGCCCAGGGCCGCGCCAGAGACCGAACCTTCGAGCGCCCCCTATAGCAGTCGTGCTTTTGCCATTTTACATTTGTCCCTTCGCATTTGTCATTGAGTAATCCTCTGCCGCTTCCACCCACCCCACATAGTCCTGAAAGTTCCGCTCCCGAATATTCCGGTCAGCCTCGCCACCGGTTTTGGGCAGTTTGCCGAACCGAACGACGATGTCGAGTTCGTGCAGCGCATCCAGAAGACCCAGGTTGATCGTGAACTCTCGGCCAGCATCCGGCGGGTACTCGAAGCCTCGCAAAACTGACGCTACTCCATATCCGTTGACATCCGACATATCGCGTATTCAATTGTTCTCTCACCCGAGTAGCGAAGACGTGCCGGAATCCAGACCCAACTTTCTCTTCATCACAACCGACCAGCAGCGCTGGGATGCAGTCGGCATCCACAACCCGCTCCTGCGCACCCCGAACATGGATCGCCTAGCCACACAGGGGATGCTGTTCGACCGCGCCTACCCGACCAACGCGATCTGTATGCCCGCCCGGGCCAGCATGATCACCGGACGGAGCCAGCGGGGCCATCAGGTTTTCAATCACGATGTCAACCTGAGCGAAGCCATCCCCGTGCTGGGGGACAGTCTTGGGAACGCCGGCTACACGACTGCGCTGATCGGTAAGGCGCACTTCAAGACGTCGGACCTCGAAGACGCGCTTCCCGACCATCCTCCCGATGGTGCGTCGCTCCATGAAGATGGTCTATGGCACGGCCCCTACTACGGGTTCAACTACGCCGAGATCCAGACCGGTCACGCTTATCCTGCCGGCCATCATCGCGTCTGGCTGGAACGCAACCATCCGGAGGGAATCAAGCTCTGGCGCAAGGAAAACGCCCTGATAGAAGGAATCGGCGGCTACGAATCTTGGAAGAATGCGATCCCCGCGGAGTGGCACTACACAAACTGGACGGCCGACCGCACGATCGACTGGCTGCAACACCGTCCCGATCAGCCATTCTTCCTCTGGGCCTCGTTCGCCGATCCCCACAAGCCGTTCGCGCCGCCCTGGCCCTACTGCGAAATGTATGATCTAGCCGAGATGCCCGACCCCGTACCGGCGGAGGACGTGAGCCAGAAACCGCCCCACTACGGGTGGGCTCGGGAAGGGAAGCCCTATGGCGGTTACAACACAACACAGGAGGATTGGCAGGGGGACCGATACCGGGAGATTGTCGCGCACTACTATGGTTTGACCACCTTCATCGACGACGCGATGGGCCGCATCTTTGACGAACTCGATCGACAGGGCTTGTGGCAAAACACCCACATCGTGTTCACCTCCGATCATGGCGAAGGCCTCAAAGACCACGGCGTCGCGGCCAAGCCGATGATGTCATACGAGTGCGTTAACCGGGTGCCGATGTTCTGGCATCACCCCACAATAGCTCCGGGCAGCGTGCACGATGGTGTCAGCACCCATCTCGACCTCACGCCTACATTCCTCGAGCTCGCAGGAGCCGACCCGCTTCCTGGTGCGGAAGGACGATCGTTCGCAAGACTGCTCAGCGGTGAAACCGACACGCATCGGGACGCTGTCGTTGTCGAACGAATTTCGGCGCTGGGTTCAGAAGAGCCGATGAAGGTCAAGATGCTGATAACGGAATACTGGAAGCTCCTCCACTACGGCTCAGCCCCTTACGGGGAGCTCTACGACGTCAAGAACGACCCGGAGGATCTCACCAACCTGTGGGACAGTCTGGATCACCAGGACCTGAAGCAGCGATTGATCAACCGGCTGCTCGAGGTTTTGGTGGACGACGAGTTGGGAGATCCGAGGCTCATCCTCAGCCGGCGCGGGCTGGGTGGCACCCTTAGAGATCAATCTCAGATGGAGGCAGAGCCGAGTCACCGGGTGGATATGGGAGAGAAGTCCCGTGGAATCGCAGGCGAATCGGAACCAGAGGAAGAGACGTGATGGACGCCCGACCCAACTTCCTGATCATCATGACCGACCAGCAGCGCGGCGACTGCCTGAGTGCCGCGGGACATCCTTGCCTGTTGACGCCCAACATGGATGCCATCGGTAGCACCGGTGTCCGGTTCTCCAGAGCATACTCGACGTGCCCCGTGTGCGTGCCCGCTCGCAGAACGTTTCTCACCGGGCAGCACCCATCGACACACGGGGTATTCAACAATGGCGGCATCGAGTGGGAGGGTCCCTCGCTTCCCGGCGCATTAAGGGACGCCGGATACCAAACCGAGTGGGTGGGCCGTGGGATGCACCAGACCCCTCCAGAAAAACGCTACGGGTTCGAGCACACGGTCTACAAGGATCACCGCGTGCCCGACGACTACGACGCCTTTGTCGCCCGGAATGCGCCTGAGGGATCGGGCGGCTACTACGGCACGGGCGTGATGCACAATGACTGGACTGCTCGGACCTGGCATCTGGGCGAGTCGCTCCACGCGACAAACTGGGCCGTCACGGAATCGCTGCGTTTCCTGGATCGGCGTGACACGTCGTGCCCCTTCTTCCTCGTGACGTCGATCCTCGCCCCTCACCCACCTCTCGTACCACCGGCTTTCTACTTCGATCGCTATCTTCGGCAGGACTTGCCGGCACCGGCTTACGGAGATTGGTCCTCTCCCCCTCCAGACGACGGGATCGGCAGCGACTCCAGCGCTGACCGCGTCCATCTCCGTGGCGAGATGCTCCAGTCGGCTCAGGCAGGCTATTTCGGTCTCATCAACCACATCGACGATCAGATCAGACGACTGCTCAATCCCGTCGACGGCATCCCGCGCCGAACAAACCGGAACACGGTCGTAATCTTCTTCTCGGACCACGGCGAGATGTTGGGTGACCACTACCGTTGGAGAAAGTCACTTCCCTATGAAGGGTCAGCACACATTCCTTTCCTGATCCAGGCCCCAGACCAATTCGGCATCCGGCCCAGCCAGGTGGACGACACGCCTGTATGCATCGAGGACCTGATGCCCACGATTCTCGACATGGCGGATGTCGACTGTCCGGCGGGCGTCGACGGGCACAGCCTGCTCCCGAGGATGCAGGGGCGGTCCGAGATTGATCGCCCGTATCTCCAGATCGAAACAGCACCTACCTACCAGTGTCTCACGGACGGAAAAGAGAAGTTCATCTGGTATGTGGCGGACGGCCGTGAAGAATTCTTCGACCTGACACAGGATCCACGAGAGGAACGTAACCTCATCGCCTCAGAGGCCCACACCGAACGAACGGCCTGGTGGCGCTCCGAGCTGATCACCGTTCTGGCATCCAGGGACGAAGGGTTCTCGGACGGACAGAAGCTCATCCCGGGCAAACGCTACCCCGGCATCGCAGACAGGCTCCGCCCGAAGAATAACACGGAGAAGCAATGAGCAAGACGCGACTCGGAATCATCGGCTGCGGGGGCATGGCCAGATCACACGCCTCACGATTCCAAGAGGTTCTGGACCGGATCGAGGTCACGGCGGTGGTGGATATCGATCGCCAGAAAGCGCAGTCCGTCGCCGATCTCCTGAGTGGTAACCCGATCGTAGAGACGGACTACAAACAGATCTACGACCACGTCGACGCGCTACTAGTGGTCGTTCCCCATCACCTGCACCATCCCGTGTCGATGGACAGCCTCAAGGCGGGCAAGCACGTCCTCGTGGAAAAACCGATGGCGCTGAACGAGTCTGAGTGCGTCGAGATGATCGAAGAGTCCGTGCGGCAGGATCGCGTACTGATGGTTGCCTACTGTATGCGATTCCACCCACTCGTGGCCAAGATGAAAGAACTTCTGGATGCGGAGGCTTACGGCCCCGTCTTCCAGCTGTCAATCTGGACCGAGCAACTCACTCGGCGAGACGAGGGGCACTGGTCACGAAGCCCGGCGACCCTGGGTGGCGGTCAGTTCTTCAGCCACGGGTGTCACTATGTCGACCTGATGCTGTGGATGCTGGGCAAACCGGTACGGGGCAACCACTACGGTACCAACCTATGCACCCCGTGGATGGAAAAGGAAGGAACGAGCAACGTCACGATCGAGTTCGAAGGGGGCGTGCTCGGGTATCACTTCGGCACTTGGGGGGCGCGGGGCACACGGCTCAAGTATTCGTTCCACGCGCACTGTGAGCGAGGCATGCTCGAGATCGACCTGAGAGCGGGGAAGCTAATCGCTCACACCCGTGCAGAGGAACACGACTCCGGCAAGCTGATCGCACGCCAGCAGGAAGAGGTCATCTTTGAAGCACCGAACGCCAAGCACACGGAACTCGAGATGGCTCACTTCATCGAATGCATCGAATCGGGAGACCAACCGCTGACCGACGGGCCAGGAAGTCTGGAGGGGTTACAGGTGATATGGAAGCTCTACGAGGCGGAGGAGGACAATACGGTGGCGGATCTTCAAGGGTTAGGATTGGGCACCTACTCGTCGTAGTTTTCAGGATGAAGCCAGAGTTCAGGTAACCCTCACTAAAGCCCAACCTCTATTGCGCACCCCTCTCCTGCTGGCGGGAGAGGGATTCTTTCGGAACTGTTTGTCCGCCCGCAAGACGGATGAGAGCCTGATTGGTGATGCAGGTCCGCCCTGGCCCTCACGGTGTTGTGTCTATGACACAACCGTCCCCAGCATCGGGCTTACCGAGACGGGCTATCACCCACAATGTGGGAGAGGAGAACCCATCGCCAGACTTCTGGCGTACAGCCCCCTACCCACCCAACCGACTCTGCGCCGTCTCCCGCTCCTTCTCTAAAGCCGCCTTTTCTTCCTCGCCACAACGTCGTCGTTCGCTGCTCGAGTGACAGGACCTTCTGCTTCAGGTCCGAAACCAGGTCCCGCGTGGCGTCCGCCTGGGTCTCGGCCTCCTCTCGTTCCCGAGAGTAGCGGGCGGTCTCCTTTGCCGTGTAGGCGATGACGCCCCGGAAGCGTTCGATCTCACGCAAGCCGTCACGGATGACCTTCCCGGTCAGCAGGGCGCCGACCAGAATCAGTCTGATCAGGATCTCTTCGATCTCGGTTGTCATCACGCGGCTTCCAGCACGGCTTCGGCCCGTTCGAGATCGGCAAGGGCCATCGCCAGCTCATACAATCCCTTCTCCAGCCCCGATTGCTTATTCTCGAGCTTGCTGGCCCCGCGCTTGAGCGCCATCAGCGCATCGTTCGCCTGGTTGCGCGTACGACGTGCCTATTTGGAAGTCGCTCTCCCCTGCTTCAGATCCTTCTAGAACACTTTGACCCGCAGTGAAACCACGAACTTCGCGACCACACAGGCCGCAATCGACGCGGTGGCCAGGGTGAGCATAGGTGCCAAGGAGAACTCCTCCATCTACTCACGTTGGCGGATTGCTACATTTCAATTGTACATCGGAAACCCCTCACAGACTCGTTAAACAGCGTATTCCCAATCACTTAGGCACACATACTTCGCCGATAAAAAAAAGCGACCACCGACATTGGTGTCCGCCAAAACGCCGCTCGAATAGGCGTCATCAGCCCGAATCCTTGACCACCTGCAGAATCGCCTCCCCGTACTTCTCGATCTTGGCTGGTCCAATCCCGTGAACAAGCGCCAGATCCTGATCCGTCTTCGGCTGAATCGCAGCGATCTCCCTGAGCGTCCGGTCACTCCCGATCACATACGGGGGAACGTGTTCCTTTCTTGCCATTTCAACCCGCCACGCTCGGAGTGCCTCAAACAGGTTACGGGCGTCTTCATCCAGATCAATCTCCGCAGATGCCGCTAGCTTCCTGGATCGAGTCGGCGTCCCTTTCACACGAGCCGCACGAACCGGCGGGAGCAAGATCCGCGTAGGTCTTCGCTCGTGGATGACGTCCTGACCTTCCTCCGTCACCACCACGACGGGACGCTGGCCCCCGAAAAAGTCGACCCAACCCGCGGTCACACACCGCCGCAACAGGGTCAGGATCCAGTCCTCACTGTGTTCCGCGAGCGTGCCGTGAGTCGGTGTCTGCGCGAGACCGGACCAATTCAGCCGATCGTCCTCGGCACCCTTCAACAGCTTTGCGGCTGCCTGGATCCCGAATCGACCGTGGACACGGGCCACCCCGCACAACGCCTTACGGACGATCGTCGAGACTTCAGAGGTCTCGATGCCGCCCCCATCCTCCATCTGTTGGCAGACATCACACCGGCCACACCCTGACAGCGTTTCTGCCTCGTCGCCGAAATACCTGAGGATCGCATCGTGCCGGCAACTGCCCCCCTCCGCCCACCGCATCAGCTCGAGGAACAGGTTCCATTTATGCTTGATGGTGCTCTCATCCGGACGACGACCATCGGTATCGCTCTCGATCAGGTGGCGCCGCATCGCCATATCGCCAGGTGAAACCAACAGTAGACAGGCCGCATCCTCACCGTCACGACCTGCTCGTCCCGCTTCTTGGTAATACGCTTCTACAGAACTCGGCGGTGCAAGGTGAGCGATACAGCGTACATCGTGTCGGTCGATCCCCATCCCGAAGGCGTTCGTCGCAACGACAACCTCGAGATCACCGTTCGCGAATGCCGTCTGAACGCGGTCTCGCTCCCCCGCTTCCATCCCCGCGTGATACGGTTCGGCACTCCACCCACTCGCCGACAGCCGCTCAGCTTCTGACTCCGTCCGCTTCCGCGTCGGGCTGTAGACGATTGCCGTTCCCTGCTCGCTACCCGGGCAGTCCAGGAACTCCTTCAGCAACAGATCAACGTGCGTATTCCCTTCCGCCCGACTCTGGATCTCGCGAACCCGCAACGCCAGATTGGGACGTGCGAAGCCGTGCACCAGCTGTGGTGTGTCAACGGAGAGCCCGAGTTGCTCGAGAATTTCATCACGGACGATCGGGGTTGCCGTTGCCGTGCAAGCCAGCACACGCGCATCGGGGAGATCGGAGATCAGCTCACCGATCCGCATATAGTCTGGCCTGAAGTCGTGCCCCCACTCGCTGATACAGTGCGCCTCGTCCACAGCAACCAGCGGACAGTTGAGACCCTCGATCATTCCCCTGAAACCGTCGAAGTTGAGTCGTTCGGGGGCCACGTAGATCAGCTTGTAAGCGCCGCGTGATGCCTCGGACATACGGCGCCGCATCTCGTCGCCATCGAGTGTCCCTGCCAGGTAGGTCGACGGCACGCCGCGTGACTCGAGCGCAAGCACCTGGTCGTGCATCAGGGCGATCAACGGCGAAACCACGATGGTCGTGCCAGGAAGGAGTGCTGCGGGAAGCTGGTAGGTCAGGCTCTTACCCCCGCCCGTTGGCGCCACGAGAAGCAGGCGCCCTTCGGACAGAAGCGTCTCGACAGCTTCACGCTGGCCCGGGCGAAAGGACCCGAAGCCGAGCTTCTGCAGGCCGGAATCCAGGTCGGGAGACACGGCAGATTCTAAACCAAGCTCAGCCACGTATTTCATCAGGCTTCGTGTATTCACGATTCCAGCTTCGGCGCAAAGAATCGCAATCCGGCAGGTCGTCTCGATTTTTCCAGATCCCTGCAGAAGACCTTAGCCTGCGAGCACGTTTCTCGGCCAGACTTGATTCGGCCTCGTCACCTAATTCTCCGAGATTCACTGCCATATGCCTCGCCTCCTCAGCCCCAGCCGAACCGACTAGGAGGAGACCGCTCAGAATCAGCCTGATGAGTCCGCCTCTTCTTTGGTCGTCTGTCATTGGTCACTGGTCCTTGATATACAGTTGTTCGTGAAAGATCGGCCTGCTCCACCCCCGATACCCATCGGAAGACGTGACGGTCACGGGAACGTTCCCTACCCTTGGATTTGCTGCCCACACTCGGAACGAGAACCCTGTGATGATCGTCGGCACGTTATGCGTATGGAGTTCTCTTACACGCTCCATATTCGCCCTCAGCTTCGTGGGATCGAGCGTCTCGTGCGTTTTGAGGATTAGGCGGGTCGACTCCTTCATCCAATCAGGCCCCTCCGTCGCAGCGGTCCGGTGGAACGTCGGCCGGTTGTCACCGATCGATCCCCAGTCCTGCGGACGCGCAATCGGGTCTTCAGACCACCCACCCCACCAGAAGAATTCGAACTCACCGTTGTTCCATTGCGGAAACACGATGTCGCGAAGGGCGACGTTCAGGTGCACCTGGATCCCGATGGCGGCCAGATACTCGATCATCAGCTGACAGACATCGACCCCGAGCCCGGGTGTTACGTTGAGCGTGACAGCGAAAGGCTCGCCGTTGAGAAACTCACGTACGCCATCGCCGTCAGAATCACGGTATCCGGCCTCATCCAGCAGTTCCTTCGACCGCTGCGGGTCATAGATGGCGTGCCGCCTACCAGCTTCCTCCGAGTAGAACGCACTGGCCGGTCCGAATGAGTGCGCGCCCGGGGTCATCAGACCGTGGTAGACGATCTGACTGATCTCCTCCCGATTGATCGCGTAGTTGACGGCGAGCCGAACCCGTCGATCCCGGATGGCCGTGCGCAGCTCCGGGCGAGGCGTATCCCAGTTCAGCCTCAGATGCGACTCCGGCATCGGTGTCCCGTAGAGCACGCGAATCTTGCCCTGTGATTCCGCCCGTTTGAGCGTCGGATACATGTTGATCTGAGCATACCGGCCGATCAGATCCAGCTCACCGTTGATGAATTTCAGGAGGATCACCTGCTGATCCTGAATCACGTTGAAGATCAGCCGGTCGACGTATGGAAGCTGATTGCCCTCGGAATCGACCTTCCAATAATAAGGATTGCGCTTGAAGACGATCCGCTGGCCTCGCGACCACTCGACAGGCATCCAGGCGGAGAGAACCGGAGTCCCCGGGCGGTAGAGGCGCATCGCATTCGACGTGCTGTCACGACAAGCCTCATAGGTCGTATCCGGGTTGTAGCGAGGATGATACTTCGCGAAGAAGTGTTTCGGCATCGCGCCGAGATCGCCGCCGAATGCCTGCAGGATTCTGCCAAGAGGTCGTTCGCCTGTGAAGCGAATCCGGTAATGGTCGACCTTCTCGGCGAGGATTTGCTTGCCATTCGAAAGCAGCGACGAGGGGAAAGCCGTCGCTGTTCGGGCATTGTCGTCCTTGACCATGTCCTCATACCAAAAGAGGATATCGTCGACGGTAAACTCGACCCCATCCGACCACCGGGTGCCCTTCCGGATCGTAAAAACGACCGAGCGGCCATCGTCTGAGAAATCATACCGCTCGGCCAGATTCAGGAGAATGCTCTTCGGGATGGGGCGCTCATACCCCATCAGGTTTTCACCCAGCGTTTTGCTCACGCCAGGCGTCTGCACGATGTCGCCGGTCAGTGCACGCCGAATCTCGCCTCCGTAGTGACCGATTTCCTCGAAAGGGACCACGACGAGCGGGCTCTCTGGCAAACGGTCAGCAACTGGCGGGAGCTGCCTCGCGCGAACCTGTTCTGCCAGAGCCGGTGCTTCGCTGAACGACCGGGATGCCAGAATATGAGGATCGATCTCTGCCGGCGCCTTCGACGTCGGCACGTCCGCCAGGACGATTCCCTGGACCTCGTCTTCGCTCCCTGTCTTCCGGTCTCCAGGTAGACAGGCCGTCGCCACGAAGAAAATGGCAACGAGGAAGAGCCGTTTGATTGTACAGGAGGCCGGGACCTCTGCCCTGCGTGTCACTGGTTGGGCATCACACAGGTAGGGACGATATTCGGACACCAGTGGACTCATGAGAGTCCACCTTCTGGTTTGCCCTGGCCTTTTCCTTGAATCGTTACCCAAACCGTCCCGTGTTCGCTTCGTCATAGTACTTGTTGATCCCCGGCACTTCTCTCATCCCATGCCACACCCCTCGGAACAGCGATTGCCTCAACGGTGGCAACGACGCGATCACTTCCTGCGGAGGACAGTGCTTCCCCCACTTTGCACTCACCGTGTTGTAGCAGGTAAACAGGCTGAGGCGATTCCACTCCATGTTCGTCCACGTCACGCCCGTATGGCAGAGCGCCTCCGTGAAGATGACGACAGATCCTGCGGGACAACTGTATGTCTCCCAGAGTTCGCTCTCTCTCCCGCTCAGTGAATCGGGTCGCGTATACGCCGACTTGTGACTGCCGGACAGGAAGTGCGTGCCATCACCGTGTCGCACCTCGTTCAGTTCCCAGACCACACGCGTCAACCCGGCGTGCATCTCACCCTTATGCATCTGATACTTGTGTGAACTCCCACCAAAGCTGAAGTATCCGCCGCCGCCATGAGGGTTGAAGTTGTCGTGTCCGGCCGGACGGTGGCTCGTGTAGGTATGGTCATACCTGAAACCGTAGCACTCCTCACTGGCCAGACCCTGATGCGAGAGAATCTCATTCAGGATCCCTACGACCACAGGATGATCCAACAGGATCTGCGACGGTCCCCCGTGATTGTCCCGCTGATCCGGTGGAAGCGACTCCCGATCACCCAGAAACGCGAGTTGATGTTCGCGTATCGGACTGAGTTGCTCTTCGGTCAGCAGGTCTGGCACGGCGATCCACCCTTTCAAGTCGAAGACATACTTCTGCTCCTCCGTCATCGGCGCGATATCGATGCCGTCCGCGTTCTTCTCAGGTAAGTGTTGTTTGCTCATGAATCCTCTGGCTTGGTTCCAGGTTCCAAGCTTCAGACTCCACGCACAGCCCTTGGAGCTTGAAGCCTGGAGCTTGTATCGGTTAGTTGTTGGGAAGCGGAGCCGTATCCCCTGTCTCGTGCTGCCACAGTCTCACTTCCGCCGCCATCACCCGAATCCGATCCGCGTGTTCGGGTTCGTTATACAAATTCGTCAGCTCATAGGGATCCGTGTTCAGGTCGAACAGTTCACACTGATCACCTGCGCATAGATTCAGCTTCCACCGGTCCACCGTCACAATTGATCGCCACGGCAGGGTGGCCAAAGTATTGATGGTCGGGTTTCCCAGGTTTCGATCGCCAACCCCGTTCCATTCCATTACCGCTGCCCCATCCCCCATATCGCCCGCCTCGATCTCACGCGCACGTCCCCGACCTTCTACGCTTGGCGGCACCTGATGTCCTGCCAGTTCAACCAGGGTGGGCACCATGTCCACGTGGCCGAAGTTTCCTTTCACCCGGCGCTGCTCCTTTGTCATCCAGGGAACGCTCAGGATAAACGGGACACGGGCCGACTCCTCGTAAAACGCACGTTTCTCGAGCATACAGTGATCGCCGGCCATCTCTCCGTGATCACTCGTAAACGCGAAGATCGTGCTCTCGAACTGACCGGTTTCCTCCAGTACCTCCACCATTCGACCGACCGCATCATCAATGATCTTGACAAGCCCGAAGTACTGCGCTCGCAACTTCCGCCACCCTTCCTCGTCCTTCAGCTCCTCACCGTCCACCGTCACACGGGGATAGTGCTCAGCTCGCGCGCGGTCGAAGTAGGAGTGCCCCTCCGGATGTTTCAGGAATCCCGGACCGACAGGGATCTCCGCCGGGTCATACATGTCGTCGTAAGGGCCAGTCATCGGCGGATGCGGCTCAAACGTACTGAACACGAGCAACCACGGATTGTCCACGGTCTCGCGGATGAATCGCTCGGAGTGATCGGCCACAAAAGCGGCCATCTGGCATTCGGGTGGGCATTCGTAGCGCTGTCGTGCGGAGAAAATCTGGTCGCCGTTCGGTAGCTTGCCGCTCGGCTCGTAGCCCTTCTCCTTCATCCAGTGGTAGTAGTCGGTATACGGAAGATCAGGGCTCGAGTAGTTGACACGGTGATTATCCTCCGTGCTGATCCATTCGTCGAACCCGTGCTGGCGAACCGTATCGTTCCCCAGATGCCACTTCCCAAAGTGAGCTTTGCGATAGGATGCAGGCAGCATCTCTGCGATCGTCGGGATCTCGTCGCGCAGCTTCGTCCGGTTGATCATGCAGCCGTGTGTATGCGGATGCAGGCCGGTATACAGTGAGGCACGAGACGGCGTGCAGACCGCTTGTGTCACATACGTATTGTCAAACACGAAGCTGCGATCGGCGAGCGCATCCTGATGCGGCGACTGAATCCAGTCGTTCCCGTAGCAAGCCATCGTATCTGTGCGCTGCTGATCGCTGATGAAAAGAAGGATGTTCGGGTTGTCAGGCATAGTCCTCACGAGGATAGTCACCGTTCATCCCGAGTAGGTCCGGGGCAACGTCCGGACCGTATCGAGGGTCGGTCGTATGGCAAGGGTGCGCCCCTCGATACAATCCGGTCCTTGCTCGGATCACTCGAGACTCGGATCGGTTCGCTTCTAATAATCATCCAGCACCGACGCATCCATCGCCGGCACCGTATCCAGTTTCCAGATGTCCACATCGACATCATTCGTTTGCTTCTCCCCCGGCGTACTCCGCCCGTCATCCACAATCCGCTCGAGCAAGGCGACCATCTCCTTGACCTTCTCGCGATGCGTGGCCTCGAGGTTGTTCTGCTCCCCGGGGTCGCCCACCATATCGTAAAGCTGGACGATTGGAAGCCCTTCCTCCGCAGCCTCGGCATCCTGCTTTGCCCATCCCCCCGATCCTGGACACAGGACAAGCTTCCACCGCCCGTCACGAACCGCGAACTTCCCCCGAATCGAGTGATGGACGACGTGTGACCGCACCGGTTCGTCCCGCCCCTCAAACAGAGACAGCCAACTCACGCTGTCCTCTCCGGCCTTATCCGGGAGTTCGCTACCGACGACGTCAGCACACGTCGCCATCAAATCGGACAGGCACACCAACTGATCGCAGGTCTTCCCCGCCTCCACCACACCTGGCCACCGGACGATGCACGGGATCCGGTGACCGCCATCCCAGGCATCCGACTTATAACCTCTCAGGTGAGCGCTCGGATAGTGGCCCTGTTCTTCCATCATCTCCACCCCGATGTAATGGGCGCAGCCGTTGTCCGAGGTGAACAGCACGATCGTATCGTCCGCTACACCGTTCTCGTCGAGTGACGCCAAGACCTGCCCGAAAACGTCATCCGTCTCCATCACCAGGTCCGCATACAGATTGTTGAGCCTGCTCTTCCCGATCCACTCCGCGTTCACGGAGAGCGGTGTGTGCGGCGACGTCATTGGCAGATACAGGAAGAAGGGCTCCTCGTTGGCCGCCCGCTCACGGATATAGGCATCCGCTTTCTCGGCCCACTTCGGTAGGAGTTGCTCGAAGTGCCAGTAAGGCATAGCTGGCCCTGGCGTGCTCGCCTGATTGTTCCCGAGCAGTCTTGCCGGCAGATACTCTGATGGGATACCGACCGTACGATCGTTGTCGATATAGCAGTATGGCGGCCAGTTCGGGACATCCACCCCGAAGTAGGTGTCAAACCCTCGCGTGGTGGGTCCACCGGTCGTGGGCTTCGAGAACGCCTCCTTCCAGGTCTCGAGCGTCTCGTCTGTGGCGTCCAGGTTCCCCGGGTATGGACGATTATTGAACCTGTCTTCATCAGGCTTGAACTCGGTCGTTACCTCGAAGTCCCATCCCATCCCCAGGTGCCACTTACCGATGCAGCCCGTGTGGTAACCGTGGCTCTTCAGGAATGATGCCACGGTCATCCGGTCTTCGTCGATGAGCGGATCCCCGTAGTGGCGCACGATGCCGGACTGCAGGCTGGTGCGCCAGTTGTAACGTCCACAAAGCAGACCGTACCGGGATGGAGAACAAACGGCAGACGTCGAGTGCGCGTCGGTGAAAGTCATCCCCTCCGCGGCCAACCGATCAAAGTTGGGCGTAGGGATCCGCCCGTTAGGGTTCAGGCACGAAACGTCCCCGTAGCCCATGTCGTCGACAAAGAAGACAACGATATTCGGTCGAGCTCTCATCTGATCTCACTCATGTCAAACGGGCTCAAAGCCCGAGCCATTCGCCCTCGAGATGCAGGAAGGCGTAACCACCGTTGTCCCTGAGCTGCTTGCCCGACGCCACCGCCAGGCTATTCGGCCCTTCCCAGCCGAATTGCGTGTAATAGCCATCCAGAATCCCACCTCGTGACGTCGGTACCGGACGGGGATTGTTGCAGATTAACCCTTCACAGGGCTCCCAGTCAGCTTCCTTTGCCCAAGTCTGTCCCCCGTCACCTGAGCGCCAGCGCTCCACACGGCCACCGCCATAGCTAAGCAATTCGCCATCCGCTTCTCCCCTCGTCAGTAGTGCGTTCAATCCGTCCGGACCTGGAATCAGCCAGTTGCCGCTCCACGTGTTGTTCAGCGACGCAACACTCGTGAACGCCCACGCGTCATTCTCTCTCCGCACAAAGACGTGCTCACCCTCCCACGGGCTGGCCTCTCCGGCATAAGGAAGCATCATCATCGGGTTACCGGAACCATCATCCACGACACTCGGTGGGTTGGTCGCACGAAGACCCGTATCGAGAAGCTTGCAGCGCTCGGCCACCGATCGCGTGATCGGCTTGGGCAACTCTTCACCATCGACAGTGGTTACCCGACGGGTGTCGATATCGACGTGAACATAGTAGAGGTTGTGACGGGAGTAGTGCGAGACATAGCGACCGTAGAGCGGGTTTGGACGCTTCCTGACGCCGGCCTGTTCATCGAACGTAACAAACCCGATGTGCAGCCCCGTCCCTTCCGCATCAACGGCAACGCTCTGGTAAGTGCACGCCCAGACGTCCTTCCGTTCCTTTGGAATCTGATCGAAATCGATCAACGGCTCCGTCTCCGTCCAGGCATTCCCGTCCTCGGATAGCCTGAACGTCCAGTAGCCCAGGTGGCCGAATGTCCGGGAGTACATCAGGTGGCGACCCTCCGGCAAAGGCAGGACACGTGGATAGCTGACGGACTTCCCGACCTCTGGAACCGATTCCCACTCCTGGATACTTCGCGAGGTGGTCGAACGAAGATGCGTCCCCCCGTTTCGGCCGTGACACCCGTACAGAACGTGCAGATGCTCTGTGGGATCCACCCAGACGATCGGGGCGAAGTGGTGGTCGTAGTGCGGAACCGTACCCAACTGCACCTCGTCTGACCAACTGCCCCTTGCGACGTCGTATTCCCGGATATGAGGATGACCCTCTGGTCCATCCGGATTGGCCGGGTAAACGGCATAGATCACGCCCTCATGAAACACCGCCTGCGGCCCCATCCGAACATCATACAACATCTTTTCAACACCATGTTTGGCGAAATGCTCAGGCACTATTGACCTCAATCATCCGTTCGTCTTCGAGAGTTCAGGGAATTAGGCCCCAGGTTCCACGCTCCAGGGCTTATCTTGGCACCTGGAAACTTGCCCATCAGGAACACTCTTGGGTCTACCAGTTCGCATACGATCCATCATCTCTGAGAAATCCAGTCCCTGGACCATAGTCCTTCGAGATATCCTCGACCATCGCGTCTTCGTTCACTTCGATACCCAACCCGGGTGCATCCGGCACCAATAGGTATCCGTCTTCAGACGACATCTGTACAGCAAAATCGTCAACGAACTGTGACATCAGGGCCCGAGGGAGTTCCTGAACTCCGACGGGCGCTCTTGCCAGGCTCAGGTGCAAACTGGCGGCTGTCGAGATCAGGCCCTGCGGACTGCCATTGGATACTTTAGCTTGATTCAAATGTAGACATCATCGCAACAAAGGCCGCTTCATAGATCACATCCGCGCCATTCGTGACCGCATCCTTGGTCATGTTCAAACCAATGGTGATCCTCTTTCCATCCGGTCGTTCAAAGTCAGGAGTGCAATCGACCCCATCCGGAAATAGCTTTTGGGCTAGCTCTCCCACGCAAGTCCCTTGGGCGAACACAGCCTTTTGTGCTTCTGTGTATTCATCACGCAGCTCGGGTTGGTGTTTCTCCATCCACAAGCGCTTTTCGCACTGAAGACCTCTGAGGTACTTGGATTTACTGAGCACGGAAGTTTTCCTCAGTTTCTATTACTAATTCAGAGACCTATTCTACAGAACGCGTGAAGAAGGTCTGTTGTTGGAAAACGCAATGATTTAGGACCACTTGTCCGAGTTCGTGCTCCATCTAACTCCTCGATCGGCCAACACTCTCTGGGCCTTCTCGTGACCCAACTGTGCGGCCTTGATCAGATGCCTCACTCCTTGGTGCGCATTTCCACTTCTTTCGTAGCCTTTTGCTCTCTTATAATAGTTTTCAGCGATCTCAGGTGACCTCGGTCGTACTGGCCGGCTAGTACGAGTGCCTGCACCTGCAACCGACCTAGCCGAGGATAGCTTCTTGGGAGCGGTCTTCCGGGGTCTCTCACTCACCTTTTCTGCTTTCGTTATCAACGTTTTCGTCTTCTTGGCTGAGGGTTTATTGGCTAGTTCCCTTGAGGTCTTTCGGTCAACCTCCTTCTCTTCTGGAAGCTTGGCTTCCTCCGCTTCACTAATGGAAGGATTCACATACATCGCGGGCAGACCGCAGACGCGCTCAATTACCTCGATGGCCTTCTTGATAGGGACGCTGAAAAACTCCTTACCTGGACGTCTGTACTTACTCAGCCGCCGGTGGACTGTCCTTTCGTGTCTGTCTAGCGAATGTGAGGGGAAAAAGGCCTCTATATCAAACTTGGAAGCTACGCCAGTTCCTCTACTTAAGTCAGCGCACCTTTCCCTAGCGGTTCGCGTGGTCTGGCCAATCTTCAGAAGGTCATGATCTGGATTAGAAAAGATGTAGATGATGCCTTCGAAGCCATCGTACTGAACAATCTCATGGCGGCAGCTTTTACAATTCCACCTCTTCCCTTTCCCAAGCTGGATCTTATATTCGTCACGATTTTCACACGACGGACACGCAATGATAAATTTGTTCAAGGTGCCTCCTATAGACCTTACGAGAGTCGCAGATTCACTATAAGCATACCTGTATGAAAACATCATGCGCCTTATATACCTGCGCATATAACTTGACGATCTTTGAGAGTTTGCTGTTTAGCGGCCTTGGTTAATTAGCTTCATCCGACCGAGTGATCGACGGAGGGAAGGGCTTATCCGAGGTGACTGCGGATTTGACAGCCCTGGCGTGGGTGCAGTTACCGCCGTATTTGAAACCTGGGCAGGAGCAGACAAAATCTTTCCCTGACTGTTCAACCCTGTAAAAAGTGCCCTGACGAGACTTGGAATTGCTCTCGACATTGTAGGCGATACCCTTTGGACCGGATTTTGAGGCGAGAACTTGATAGATTCGCCAAGTGGTTTCCACATCAGCCAATGCTCTGTGCTGAATTGTGGCGCGAATATCAAACTCCCTTGCCAATTCACCCAGTTTATGGCTCTTCAGACTTGGGAATAACTTGATGGATAATTGCAAAGTGCAAATCACTGGGTTTTGAGGTTTTGGCAACGCCAGCTTTTCTGTCCAAACATTAATGAAGCCCATATCAAATGAGGCATTGTGGGCGACCAGGGTGTCCTGACCACAAAACTCAATAAATTCAGGCAATATCTGTTCAATGGTCCTCTCATTTTCCACCATCTCATCAGTTATGTGATGCACGG
Source organism: Gemmatimonadota bacterium (assembly GCA_002727195.1). GTDB lineage: Bacteria > Latescibacterota > UBA2968 > UBA2968 > UBA2968 > UBA2968. Next base: position 1,878 of record PBWH01000035.1, on the reverse strand, counting down.
AAGTGGCATCGCTTGGGATGTTACATTCCGGATTAACTAAGTGATTAAACTGGCCAACTATCGCATCATCGCGAGTTTTTATAGCACCTATCTCTACAATCCTATTGCTTGTTGGACTTAACCCGGTGGTTTCTAGATCGAATATTACCATTGTGAACTCTTTGCCTTCAATCTCCAACTTTTCCTAAGAGATAATAGTTTCCCTTTCGGACTCAGTCTCAAAGGCGTTTTCATCCTTTTTTACGTAGCATTTTCTTGTGCTTAACACATTATCCTAAATTTCCTGCTTCTTGCTCTTAGGCTTTGGAAACCCAACCACCTTTTCAGGATGGAGGCTTTTTGGAGACCCCAACCCCAAGCAGTTCACGGATTTGATGCACCCGCCGCAAAGTATACACACTCTGGCCAACTGGCCTCCTTTCTGTCGTCCAATATCCTAACTCTAAAATGTGGGCAGTCCAGGGCAGATCAGCAGGTCAACTCGCTAGTCTTCCAAGCCCCGATTAATGACTGGCCTTACCAGCCCTCGATGCATCCGACCGGATTCTTTGTTTGGCTGCTTCCGTACACAATCGGTGGGGCTCCGGCTGAATCCCCACCCGTGGGAGGTCCAGGCGATCGGCATCCCAGCAAACCTGGACGCTCAGGTCCCCCTCGGTCATGCCATCTGTATGGTGGACACACGCGAACCAGAGCTGATCAAACGCCTCGTCGTGCAGATGAAACAATTCGCCTCGCCATTGAGCTGCAAGCTCTGCACCTCGCCGACCATGATCAGGATCCCGGCCTTCGTTAAATCGCCGAGCATCGTGAAAAAGCGCAAAATACCCAACCACTTCCCTATCTGCCCCCGTTTGTTCAGCCAATTGCATCCCGTTTTCCCAGACCCGTTCCCAGTGCGCAATCCCGTGAATGCCCCGCCACTCAAGTACATACTGCCCCTTGATCGCGTGGATAAGTTTGAGTACGTGAGGATTGTCGAGATTCATCTCGTCCAACGAAAACCGCAATTAGAAGGTCGAATAGGACAGGCAATCTGTACACCCAACCCGCCTTGTGGAGCCGCAATTTCACCATAAGCATCCCTGCATGGAAATATCGCGCGCCTTATATATCTGCGCAAATTAGTGTAACGATCTTTCTGAGGTAGCAGTTTAGCAGCCCTGCTTAATTATCCTCCTCCAAGCAAGTGATCGTCGGAGGGAGCGGCCTGTCCGATGTGACTGCTGATTTGACGGCCCTTACGTGAGAGCAGGTGCCGCGGTATTCGAAGCCAAGGCAGGAGCAGACAAAATCGTTCCCTGACTGTTCGACCCTGTACAAGGTGCCCTTACGAGATTTGGAATTGCTCTCGACACTGTAGGCGATAGACTTTGGACCGGATAAGGCGGCCACGAGGGCCTGAAGAGCCTCAGGCGGGAGCTGAGGATTCGGATTCACTTCGATCTGCGAGAGATCAACAGCGGTTTCCCCACGGAAACTGTCAGATGCCTCCCGGAGGAGGTCACCGACGTTGTGTTCGGTAACGGGCGTGTCAGTATCGGCCAAACGAGGTGAGAGATTGCTCACCAGTTGGGCAAGTTCTTCGAGGACATCACGATCTACCCAAGACCCTAGTGCCTCTCCATCGACCACTGCACTTGCGAGGGCGGCCTTGGTTTCCAGAACCGTCCGGACGAATTCGTCGACGGTGCCCTCAGCAACCATGTAGCTGACCTGTACAGTGCCGCTTTGGCCGATTCGGTAGGAGCGGTCTTCTGCCTGCCAGTGGTTGGCAGGAACCCAATCGAGGTCATTGAAGACGACCTGGCGTGCGGCGGTGAGGTTCAACCCAACTCCGCCGGCAAGAATGTTGGCAACAAAGACCCGCGTGTCTGG
>PBWH01000023.1 GCA_002727195.1 Gemmatimonadota bacterium | reverse complement strand
ACAGTTGCTCGACGAGTGGGGCTTCGAATACGGTGTTCTGAACTGCCTGATCGGCGCGGGCGCACAGCTCAATCAGGAATTCGGCGGCGCTTTCTCTCGCGCCGTTAACGACTGGCAGATCGCCGAATGGCTCGATCCTGAGCCGCGACTCAAAGGCTCAATCATCGTTCCCTACGAGACCGGCGATCTGGCGGCCGAAGAGATCGACCGTGTCGCCCGGCATCCGGGATACGTCCAGGTTCTGTTCGCCGTGCGCACGAGCGAACCGATGGGCCGTCGCAAATACTGGCCGATCTACGAAGCAGCACAACGGAACGACCTCCCGATCGGCGTTCACTTCGGGGGTGCCGGCGGCGGTCCGATCACGGGATCCGGATGGCCCTCCCACTACATCGAAGATCACGGCGGGATGCCACAATCATTCCAGCCTCAGATCGCCAGCCTCATCTACGAGGGGGTCTTCGAACGCTTTCCGAACCTCAAGTTCGTGATGATCGAAGGTGGGTTCGGGTTTATGCCCCCGTTGATGTGGCGGCTGGATCGGGCCTGGGAGCTGATGGGTGACGAGATCCCGCAGTGTGAACAGCGACCTTCGGACACCATCCGCAAGCACATCTGGATGACCACCCAGCCAGTCGAGGAGCCGGACAAGCCCGAGCACTTCCATCAACTGCTCGCCCAGCTGGATATGAACGATCGCCTGATGTTCGCGACCGACTATCCACACTGGGATTTCGACGCACCAGATCAGTGTTTCCCGGCCGGGATGGACTCGGATGTGAAGCAGGCCATCCTGTCGGAGAATGCCAGGGGGCTGTATGGGCTGTAAACTGCGTTCGGGCTTATGACACGGCACGTCATTTGTAAAGTGAGTGAGATACCGCCGGGTGAGAAGAAGGTGGTCGACATCGACGGGCGGTCGATCGGAGTCTACAACGTTAACGGCAACTTTTGCGCGATCCTGAATCGCTGCCCCCATCAAGGTGGGCCGCTATGTCTAGGACGAACGGCGGGATTCCTTCGCACAGACAGGCCGGGTGGTGTTTACGAGTACACCCGTAAGGGTGAGATCGTTCGCTGTCCATGGCACGGGTGGGAATTCGACGTTCAGACCGGGCAATCGTGGGTCAGCCCTGACAACGTTCGGGTACGAAGTTACGAGGCAGGCGTGACAGCGCCGGATGCGGTCGACGCGGAGGTGGATCCCCAGACAGGCTACGTGAAGGGACCGTTTAGGGCGGAGACCTATCCGGTGTATGTCAAGCAGTTGGATGTTGTAGTAGAGTTACCGTGAGAGAACATCACCTGCGTTGATCAGGCCCTCACCAGAGCGAGCAGAGCTCGATCTTCCTCTCCCACACGTGGGAGAGGAGAGCAATCCTCAGGAAATGGCCAAAGCAAAGACACTCGAGCANGTCTACTGCAAGGACAGACCGGCGTGGCGACTGTGGCTGTCGAAGAATCACGACAAGGTCTCCGACGGCATCTAGCTCGTTTATTGCAAGAAGCCGTCGACCAAGCCATCGCTTCAGTATGACGAGTCCGTTGGAGAGGCGCTCTGCTTCGGCTGGATCGAAAGCATCATTCGCAGGATCGACGAAGAATCGTATTGCCGAAAATTCGCCCCGCGATAGCACAACAGTAATTGGTCGGCCATCAACAAGAAGCGCGTCGCGGGGATGATCGATCAGGGCTTGATGACGCCCCAAGGTCAGGCCCTCATCGATGCCGGCAAAGCATCTGACCAGTGGGATGCCGCCCACGAGCGCGAGGACATCTGCGAGAACCTTCCGGATGCCTTTGCGGCCGCCCTTGAGCAAACGGAAGGAACCATTGCTGACTGGGCGTCCTGGACCGATCAATCCTTCCCAACCTCCGGGTCCAACGAAATCGAGGGCACACTTGCTCCTGTTACGATCGACATCGATCGGGACAGCTGCGTCTGCGAGGAGCCAAACGTCTNGATGCGACATCCGGAAAAGGCTTGAGGAGATATGCCGACCGACGAACGGCCGAACATCATATGGGTGATGTGCGATCANATGCGCTGGGACGCCGCCGGNTTTATGGGAAGCCCCTACGTTCGCACGCCAAACCTCGATCGCATCGCAGAGNANGGTGTCGTTTTCGAGAATGCCTATTGTGCNTCACCCGTCTGTTCACCTGCTCGNGCGAGCTGGCTGACCGGACTNTATCCGCACGCGCACACGCAGCTTCGAAACTACGGTCCCCGCCGGGGTCGCACATACGGGTCTCACCTGCCGACCGACACCGTTACGATCGGTGATCACCTGAAGGATGCCGGATATCGGTGCGGACTCGTCGGCCCGTGGCATCTGGGCGATGACCATCAGCCCCAACACGGGTTCGACTTCTGGCGACCTTACCGCTATTTGGGTCCCGACCACCCGGATCCCCTCTACGAGCACTTCGAGTCCGAAGGCATCGACAACATCTACACAAACCCGGAGGGGTCGACCCAGCACGGCAACACGCTCGAATTCGTCACCACTTCTGACCCCAGGCAGCAGCGAACCACCTGGACGGTGGACCGTTCGCTCGACTTCCTGGATGAGCCCCACGACGGTCCCTTTTTCCTGTTTGTCAGCGTCAAGGACCCCCACCCGCTGATTGCCGTTCCGCCCGAATGCCTCGAACACTACACAATAGACGATATGCCCGTCCCAGAAACGCTACGGGATTCGTTTGAAGGCAAGCCAGCGTATCATCANCACGGCAAATTCCGGATTCCGGCTNACGTAACGGACCGCCAGATCCAGGAGATGACGGCCTATTACTTCGCGCTGATCACACATATCGACACCCAGGTCGGTCGCCTGATCGAAGCGCTCGACCGTCTGGACCAGCTCGACAACACGATTCTCATATTTATGAGTGATCACGGCGAACTGCTCGGCGATCACGGTTACACCGAAAAATGCTTCCTGTATGAAGCCTCCATCCGGGTCCCGATGCTTGTCTCCTGGCCCGCTCGGCTGTCCGGAATTCGCATCTCGACGCCGTTCGGCGGTGTCGACCTGATGCCCACGCTCGTCGAATGGGCCGGACGACCGGTTCCCGGGGGAATCGATGGCCGATCCGTCGCACAGGACCTGCTGGAAACGAGAGAGCCGTCAACGGAACCCCTGTTTGCCGAGATCGCGACGCAGGATGTCATCTACCGGGGTGAAGAAGACCGCGACCTCTTTGCCGGGCACGTCATGATGCTGGACGACAATTGGAAGTATGTGTGGAACCGGTTCGACACGGATGAGCTATACGATCTCTCATCCGACCCGTCCGAATTGAAGAATCTCGCCCCCCTGGCTGACCACGCATCCCTTGTCGCCGAGATGCGCGACCGAATTGGTGAGATGGTCAGCCGTACGGGTCCCGGTCCCTATGCCTGGTGCACGGAGGGTACTTAAGTGTCTAGAAAACTGATTGTGGACGTGCTGGTCTGCGGTGGCGGAAGTGCTGGCATTGTGGCGGCGCTTGCCGCCGCGAGAAACGGGGCCGAGACGCTCGTTGTAGAGAAGGCACCCTTCGCCGGGGGGATCATCACAGCCACGGGCCTGCCCTTCTTCGACGGAATCGCTCACGCCGAGACCCATGAAGTCGTTGTTCGCGGCATCCCGTTCGAAATCGGGGTAAGGATGGGACTCTGTCAGCCAGGCGACACACACATCCGACCGCACAACCCGCGGATCAGGAACATCGAAAAGTTCAAGCTCCTGACCGATGAGCTACTCACCTCGCGCCCAAACCTGCAGGTCCTCTACCATACGAGTGTGTGCGACGTCAAAGCCGATGGTGGACGGATCAGGCACGTGATGATCGCGAACAAGGATGGCCTCGTCACCGTCGAGGCCAAACAGATCATCGACGCGACCGGCGACGGCGACGTAGCAGCCTGGTCCGGATCTGAAGTCGACAAGAACGATCCGCTGATGCCGATGACGATGCACTTCAGGGTCGGCCACGTTCACGCGCGGAAGGGGTTGGGGTCCGAAGCTCGCGAGCACCTGCTCCGTGCCCAGGATCGAGGCGAACTCCCGATGTTCTATGGCCCGGCAATTATGTTCGCCTTTGCCAAGGACGAAGCCTATTTCCACGCCATCCGGGTTGCCGGAGATGGCACGGATGCGGCAGATCTGACCCGGGCAGAGATCCAGGGCCGAAAGGATGCCTGGACCATCTTCCGAATCCTCAAGACAAACCTTCCTGAGTTCGCCGATTCGTACTTCATCGGGAGTGGCCCCTTCATCGGGATCCGGGAAACGCGGCGACTTGTCGGCCAGTATGTGATGACCGAAGACGACGCCCTGACATCTCGCCACTTCGACGATGCTGTGGCGACAGGATGCTGGTATCTCGACGTGCATCCCAACACCACCACGCTCGGATCCGCCAATGACACAGAACGTGTCCAGCCATCTCCATACGACATCCCCTATCGCGCGTTGCTGTCCAAGGATGTGTCCAACCTGGCCGTTGCCGGCCGCTGTCATTCCGCAACCGCATTGGCCGCCAGTTCGACGCGCGTCAATGTCACGGCGATGGCGATGGGTGAAGCGGCGGGAACGGCGGCAGCGCTGGCCGTCGAGGCAAACGACGAACTCGGACAGCTCGATGGGACAAAGGTCCGGGAGCGGCTCGAATTTGTAAACGCCGGCCCTACACGGTGAAGGCGGTCGTATGAGCGATCACGAATCGCATACCCGTTTCTCGGTACAGCCTCCTTCGCTGGTCCGCCAACTCACGAAGCTTTGACCCCAATTGAGCCCTCGTGGTAGCGTTCCAATAGGCGCTCACAACGGAGGGCCCAATGGATTCCCGACAGATCGTTCGCCGTACGCTCGCCTGCGATTACCCCGAGCGTGTCGCCCGATCATACCAGAACAGCGACTTCGTCTCCTCCCGGCCTAACATCGACTCTCACGCCACAGACTGGAAGGAAATCAGCCCGTCGCGCTGGGAACGCAAAGACGGGTGGGGAAACACTTGGAATCGAATCGACCCAACCTCGAAGGGAGAGGTCGAGCGAGGTATGTTGGAAGAGTTCTCAGACCTGGATACATACGCCTTCCCGACTTCAACAATCCAGAAAGCTATGTCCCGGTCCGTCGACGCCGTGCCGAGCATCCCGACAATTGGCTGATCGGGGGCCTGCCCGGATTCGCCTTCAACATCGCACGCAAGATGCGTCGTCTGGAGCAGTATCTGATGGACCTGCTACTGAAACGAGATCGCATCATCAAGCTTCATGACCGGATCGATAACCTCCTCGAAAACGCTATCCGGAACTACGCTGATGCGGGTGCGGATGCCACGATGTTCCCTGAGGATTGGGGCACACAGAACGTGACCCTCATCAGCCCCGAGCTCTGGCACGAGGAGTTCTACCCCCGGTTCGAACGGCTCTGTGCACTCGCCCACGACCGCGACCTCTTCGTCTTCGTGCACTCGTTCGGGAAGATCGAACCCATCGTGCCCGATCTGATCGAGACGGGTATCGACCTGCTCCAATCCGACCAGCCCGACCTGCACGGCATCGATGCACTGGCGGCGTATCAGGAGAATGACAATATCACCTTCTGGTGTCCCATCGACATCCAGACGACCCTCCAAACCAAGGATCGGGCCGTCATCTAGGCGAAGGTCGACGAAATGCTCGACAAACTGTGGGTTGGTGAAGGCCGATTCGCAGCCTGATACTACGGAGATAACGACTAGATCGGTCTGGAGCCGGACTGGCAGGAGTTAGACTGCAACCGCTTTGTGGCCCGTGGAACGGCCGAACAGTACGGGAAAGTGCTCGCGTGGCGTCCAGACGGTGGAAACGATGAAGCCTGGTGGCGGCTACGCTCTGGCTCCCACGCACCAACTCCAGGACAACTCGCTCACGGAAAACATCGTCGCGCTCTACGAAACGGCGATCGCCTGCGGACAGTATTCGTTAGGGTCTGTCCGCGATTCTCTCCCTGTCCTTGACCCGCATACGCATCCAAGGGTAACTTTAGGTTCCTAAAATCTGGAGGCTTTGGGTATGCCCGTGATCCGAACATCAGAAGGTTCGATGAAGGCCGGAAACCGCCCCGAATGGAGCGGCGTGACAGCTGCTGGAGTGTTCCGCGTCTCGACCGAGGGTGGTCGCTTCGACTGCCACTACCACGACTGTCACGAATACTGGCTGATCTACAAGGGAAAAGCCAAAGTCGTCACCGAAGGGCAGGCGTTCTACGTCAAGCCCGGTGACATCGTCTGTACGATGGCGGGTGACGAACACGACATGACCGAGATCTACGAGGACCTCGAGGCCTTCTACTTCGAGGACACAACCCCCGAGGGTGGTCGAACAGGCCACCTCCACAAGACACCCGAGAAGGCGGAAGGTCACAACGTACCGGCCCTTCCCCTCCCCTTAGATTTTCCGGAGTAGCGATGGCGGACAAGATCCAGAAGACCGACGAGGAGTGGCAGGGGCAGCTCACGCCCAAGCAGTATCAGGTCACGCGTCAACACGCCACCGAACGTGCCTTCACGGGCGAATACAACGATCACAAGGTCGACGGCGTTTACTCGTGTGTCTGTTGTGGCGAGCCACTCTTCGACTCGACCGCCAAGTATGACTCCGGCTCGGGATGGCCCAGCTTCTTCCAACCGATCGACTCTAAGGTCGTGGAAGAGGAGGAAGACAACAGCTACGGGATGAAGCGCATCGAAATCCACTGCAAGAAGTGCGACGCGCATCTCGGCCATCTTTTCCCGGACGGCCCACAGCCCACGGGCCTCCGGTACTGCATCAACTCGCTCTCCCTCGACCATCAGGAGCGCTTGTGAGCCGCTGTCCGCGCGTTCACGCGGTGTCTACGGTTTGAGAAATGCCATACTCCTATCAGGAGGCGTGGACAGTTCGGTCGCCCTCCACCGCGCCTGCGAGCGGGGTGACGACGTCACGGCATTCTACCTGAAGATCTGGCTCGAGGATGAGGTCGCACATCTGGGCGAGTGTCCCTGGGAGGAAGATCTCGCCTGCGCCCGATCCGTTTGTGAGCGCTACGGGGTACCGCTCGAAATCCTACCGTTACAGGCCGAGTACCTGGACAAGGTCGTCAGCGTGGCGCTTGACGAGCTCAAGGCAGGCCGTACACCGAGCCCGGACATCTTCTGTAACCAGCGAATCAAATTCGGCGCATTTGTCGACTGGATCGGCAGAGACTTCGACCGGATCGTCTCCGGCCACTACGCGCAGATAGAACGATCAAACACTGTGACGAGACTGAAACGCTCGCCCGATCCCGTTAAGGATCAGACCTACTTCCTCTGCACCCTGTCCGAAGACCTGGTCGCCCGCCTGGACTTCCCGATCGGCAGTCTGCACAAGGAGCACGTGCGGCAACTCGCCTCGACGCTCGACCTGCCGAACAAGGACCGAAAGGACAGCCAAGGCATCTGCTTCCTCGGCAAGATCCGGTATCCGGATTTCGTTCGCTTCCACCTGGGCGAGCGGGAAGGCGACATCGTCGACATCGCCACTGGCAAGGTGCTCGGGAAGCACAAAGGATACTGGTATCACACGATCGGACAGCGTCAGGGACTCGGACTCGGTGGTGGCCCCTGGTATGTCACCGGAAAGGACGTCGAGTCGAACACGATCTATGTCACCAACTCGGATGAACGGGAAGAGCGGTCACGCGACCGTTTCTCGCTTTCCTACACGAACTGGATAAACGGCCTGCCCCAGCGCGAACGCTTGACCGTCAAGGTTCGCCACGGCCCGAAAACGTCGGATGCAACGGTAACGGTCGGGACGGAGACAGAGACGCACATCGCCCTCGATCAGGGGGATTCGGGAATCGCGCCTGGCCAGTGGGCGGNGATTTACGATGGCGACTACTGTCTTGGAGGAGGCGTAATCGCATGATGGAGACGCTTCAGACCTCCTGGGGCACAGTCGGATACGAGCGAGGGGGTGATTCCCTTCCTGCGCTTGTCCTTCTCCACGGGACAGGGTGCGATTCCGCTGACTGGAACGGCGTCCTCGACCACTTGCCTGAAGAGATCGCTCGCGTCGCGATCAACTTCCTCGGGCACGGTGGCAGCTCGGTGCCGGATGAAGACTTCCAATTTTCCGACCTGGCAGCGGACATCAATCTCGCAATGGAGCTCCTGGCGATCGACCGTCCCGTGACCCTCGGCCACAGCTTGGGCGGGATTGTAGCCATCGAGCTGGCCTCCCGTCGGTCGCTCGAAGGCATCGTATTTCTGGAGGGTTGGACCCGGCTTAGTGTTGCCCGGAACGCATTCGTAAAACGACAACGATTCGGTAAACTCACAGAAGAACAGACCTCGTTGATCGACCAGAAACGGGAACGGACGCAGGCTCGGTTTTTCGGAGATCAATTGCCCGGATTCTGGCACACGGTGACCGAATTCGACGGGCTGCCCATTCTGGGGTCGATCGATGTTCCCGTATGGGAAGTCGACGGATGCGGGCAGGCCAAAGACGACACGAAGGAGCATTTCCTGATCCCTGATCGTCCGAACATCCGCGTCGAGTGGATCGACGGATGTGGACATTTCCTGTACCTGGAGCGTCCCGACGCCGTGGCCGGGATAATCGCGCGCGCTAGCGCCACGTGCCGCTAGCGTCTGAATATGAACAGCCAGCGTCTCAGCCCCGCCCTTGGCGTCGAGATCGTTGGTTTCGACGCTCGTGAACCCTCCGACGACGACTTCGGACAGATCCACGAGTATCTGGTCGAGGGCGCCGGTGTCCTGGTCCTGCGCGACCAGACGCTGGAACCGGAACAACACATCGCGTTTAGCCGGAGGTTCGGCGACCTGTTCGGAGAGGCGGAGCCCCTTCAGAACACGGTCACGCGCTACCTGCATCCGGACCATCCTCAGATTTTCCGCGTATCGAACAAAAACGCGGATGGTCAGCCGCTCGGGCGTTCGCGGGCAGGCAACTACTGGCACTCGGACGTCTCGTTCCGGTTGCGTCCGGCCTCGGTCTCTCTGCTCTACGCTATCGAGCTTCCACGCATCGGTGGCGACACACTCTTCTGTAGCACTACTCTCGCTTACGACAGCCTGTCCAAGGAAATGCGGTTCTTCCTCGATCGGCTCGAAGCCAGGCACGACTTCGCCATCAACACCCAGGTCGGGTTCTCTCACGAGCAGATCGAAACCGATGACCTGGCCGGTCAGAATGCGGCGATCCACCCCGTAGTTAGACGGCACCCTGACTCGGGTCGCAAAGGCCTCTTCGTCAACCCGGGCAACACGTCGCACATCCTCGGCCTTCACGAAGGTGAAAGCCGGATGTTGCTCGCGTTTCTCTACAAGCGCTGTACCCAGCCCGAATTCATATACCGACACAGCTGGCGACCGCACGACCTCGTCATCTGGGACAACCGCTGCACGATGCACTACGCCATCGTCGACTACGACGCCGACCGGTATCTGCATCGCACCACGGTGATCGGCGAACGACCGATCCCGGCAATATCCACAGACTGATACGCAGGAGATGAGCACACACCGATGAACAAGCTCAAAGTCACGATCAACGGAACCGGATTCGCAGGCGACTACACCGCCCAGGTTTACGGGATGATCCCTCACAAAAACGGAGTAGAAATCGATCTCGCCGGTGTCTGTTCGGGACATCTGGAGAACGCAGAAGCCTTCGCGGCCAAACACGGGATCGGCGACGCGTTCGCCAACCACGCCGAGATGGTTCAGCAGGTCCGACCGGATATCGATAACATCGCCTGCGCGAACTATGCCCACGGTCCGTATACGATCGAAGCGGCGAAGGCGGGCGCAAAAGTGATTGTGCTCGAGAAGCCGCCCGTCATCTGGCCCGGGCACGGTGAGGAGAGGCAGACAGACGGAGAAACCAAGAAACGGGAGACGATGGACTACCTCGCCACCGTCCTGGATGCGGTCCGGGAAGCAGGATCCAAACTGCTGTATGCCGAGGACTTCGTCTATTTCGACGGTGTAAAGGGGCTTGTCGAGGTGATGGTTGAGGCCACCGATCGCGACAAGGGCAAGATTCTCTATCAGCGAGGCATCTGTGCGCACCAGGGCTCGCACGCGCCGGCCTATGACACCCCCTCAAAATCAGGTGGCGGCGCCCTCTTCAACAAAGCCTGTCACCCGCTGGGGCCGATCCTCTACATCAAACAGGTCGAGGGCATCCTCAAGAACGGCATCCCAATCCGTCCGAAGAAAATTTCAGCCGTCGCCCTCCAGATCCTTAAACACCAGCCCGAGTCTGCCCGCGAACACTTCCGCGTCATGCAGAACGTCGACGATTTCGGCCGCGTGACGATCGTCTTTGATGACGACACTGTGGCCGAAGTGCTCGGCTATGACCTGAGCATCAGCGGCATCCGGAACGAACTATCGATCATTTCCGACTTCGGCCAGTATGACGTCCGCATCAACCCGAACAACAGCAACGAGATCTTCCTCCCCGACGAGATGCCCTCCGGCGATATCCTCTTCCGCGAGAAGCTCCCGACCGCACGCGGCACCTCATTCCCGATGCCCAACCAATTCCACGCACACGGCTACGTGAATGAAATGAACGNCGCCGTCGACTGTGCGCTCAACGACGATCGCTTCCCCCAGTCTGGCGCGATGATGGCTTGGGATACAATGGCTGTCCTGATGGCTTCTTACGAGTCGAGCGAGAAGGGTGCCCAGTTCGTCGATATCTCCGAGTACGCCGAAAGCCGCAGCTTCAACGCCAACGAGATCCCAAACCCATCCGACTTCGGCGCCGTCTTTCAGAGACAGTAACACCGCACCGAAAGGCTGGACCACGGAAAACACGGAAGCTGCCCCCACGAAAGCGAGGGACACGGAAAGGTGGTCTTCCTATATTGCGAGCGATATTCGCATAGGATCGCTGACAACTGTCCTCTGACCAAAAATCTGAACACGGTTCTCCTTGAAAGCAGTCTCATTCATAGGCCATCCCGACTACCTGGCCCACGACACCGGGCAAGGTCACCCCGAACGGCCGGATCGTCTCCGAGCGGTGCACGCTCGCCTGTCTGAATCAGGCCTGGAGTCGGACCTCCTCCTGACCGAACCTTTCCACGTCGGCGACTCGTGGCTGACGCGAGGGCACGCCGAGGGGCACATCCAGCACGTCAAGGCGCGTTGCGAGCAGGGCGCCCCGTGTATGGAGGACTACGAGACGATGTTGTGTCCCAGGTCCTTCGACATCGCACGTCTCGCTGTCGGCGCCTCCTTCAAGGCGACGGACCAGGTCTTCATGGGCGAGGCGGATCGCGCCTTCTGCGCCGTTCGTCCTCCTGGCCATCACGCCGAGTACAGCTGCGCGATGGGATTCTGTCTGTTCAACACCGTCGTCATCGCCGCGCGTTATGCGCAAGAGACGCACGGCGTCGAACGGGTGCTGATCCTCGACTGGGACGTCCATCACGGGAACGGAACACAGCACATCCTCGAGGATGATCCGAGCGTCTTCTACTTCAGCGTCCATCAATACCCGCACTACCCAGGCACCGGTGCGCGCGAAGAGAAGGGACACAGCCAAGGCACCGGGGCTACCCTCAACGCACCCGTCATCGCCGGAACAGGAGACGACGACTATCTTCGCATCTTCGACGAAGAGCTCAACCCTGCAATGGACGCGTTCAAACCACAATTCGTCATCGTATCCGCCGGGTTTGACGCGCACGTGCGCGACCCGCTCTCAGCAACCACCGTCACGGAAGGGGGCTTCGCGCAGATGACCGACCGCGCCCTGTCGATTGCCTCAGACCACGCCGACGGTCGCTTGATCTCCGTACTCGAAGGCGGTTACGACCTCGAAGGACTCTCACTCAGCGTCGAATCACACTTGAAGACGTTTCTAGAACACTGATTGAAACAGGGCTGAGGAAAGGGTAGGCATTATTGGCGGCCGTTCTGGCTGCCGTTCCGGCGCCGGGAACTAACTGTGACTAGACGAATCTGTTGAGGGGGGCGCCTGCTTGTAGTGCCCTTTGCTACCAGGGGCTTCCGCCCCAGGCTAACTATCGATCGCCCCTTCGGGGCTGAAAACACCACCTTGGCGTTTCTTGGCGGACTCTCGACCCGCCGTAGCCCGAAGCGCGAAGGGGGGGTGGCGGATTGCTATAGCGAAACAGACTCTTGGTGAAGTCTCTAAAATGATCTCGAATGAAACGCTTGTCGCCTTCCAGGGCGACTACGGTGCATACAGCGAAATGGCCGCACGATCGTATTTCGGCGAAGCGGTCAACGTCCTGCCTAGGCCGAACTTCCACGAGCTGTTCGAAGCGGTCGAATCGGGCCAGGCCACGCACGGGATGGTTCCGATCGAGAACACCCTGATGGGCGGCATCCTAGACAACTACGACCTTCTGCTCGAGAGAACGCTCAACATCGTCGGCGAGACCAAACTCAGGATCGTACACAACCTGATCGTCAACCCCGGCGTCACCATCGATGACGTTCGCGAGATCCACTCCCAGACGCCTGCGCTGGCGCAGTGCACGCAGCTCATCAAGAGCCTGACGAAGGCAACGGCCGTTCCCACCAACGACACCGCCGGATCTGTCCGCGATCTGAAAGCGTCGGGGGCACGCGATGTTGCGGCCATCGCGAGCAAGCAGGCCGCGATCGACTATGAATTAAAGATTCTGAAGGAAGGGATCGAGGACAACCACCAGAACTACACGCGATTCGTGGTCGTCTCGAAAACAGCTTTAGAGGCTGAAGCGCCGTCGAAGACGTCGATCATTTTCAGCCTCAAGAACGAGCCGGGATCGTTGTATCGCTCTATGGGAGCCTTCGCGGAGAGCGGCATCAATCTGCAGAAAATCGAATCCCGACCGATCGCCGGGAAACCCTTCGAGTACACGTTCTATCTCGACTTTGAGGGAAGCCGGCAGGACCACGACTGTCTGGCGGCCCTTGACGAGCTTGCCAGGCACGCGGCAACGTTAAGAATACTGGGATCCTACAAACAAGGCGATCTCGTCAATGGAACGGTTCGACCCAAGCTGGAGAAGAGCTGAACGCTCTTAGAGACGATGAACTACGCATCCCGAATGGATTTGCTTGGTACGGAGTCAGCCTTCGACGTCCTCGTCAAGGCGCGAGCGCTCGAAGCGCAGGGCAAGGACGTCATCCATCTCGAAATCGGTGAACCTGACTTCGACACACCGCCTCACATTATTGAGGCAGGTCAGAAGGCGCTGGGAGACGGGTATACGCACTACGGACCACCGGCCGGGCTCCCTGAGTTACGGGAGGCGATCGCCAGCGACGTCGCCACGAGCCGAAACATCGATCTACATCCGAATCAAGTCGTGGTCTGCCCTGGCGCGAAGCCGATCATGTTCTTCACGATACTGGCACTCGCCGAAGAGGGTACGGAGGTCATCTATCCCAACCCGGGCTTCCCGATCTACGAGTCGGTCATCAAATTTTCGGGAGCGACGCCTGTACCGGCGCCGCTTATCGAGGAGAAGGACTTCACCTTGGACGTCGCCCAACTGGCTGATCTGGTGACAGACAAGACCCGCCTGATCATCATCAACTCGCCGCAGAACCCGACAGGCGGCATCGTCCCTGCAGAAGATCTGGAGGTCATCGCTGAGGTCGCCGTCAAACACAATATTCCTATGCTTGCTGACGAGATCTATTCTCGGATGATCTACGAAGGTGAGTTCGCCAGCATCTCTGCTTTCGACGGGATGGCTGACAAGTTGATCATCCTGGACGGCTTCTCGAAGACCTACGCAATGACCGGCTGGCGGATGGGCTACGGAGTGATGCCCGAGGAAACGGCTCAGCGCGTCGCCCGCCTGATGGTCAACAGCAACTCCTGCACGGCGGCCTTCACGCAGATGGCGGGGATCGCGGCGCTGACGGGCCCGCAGGATGCACCTGCTGCGATGATGGAAGAGTTCCGAAAGCGTCGTGACGTCTTCCACGCCGGGCTGAACGCGATCGACGGGATTACCTGCCGCCTTCCCGGGGGCGCCTTCTACCTGTTCCCAAACATCACCGGCCTGGGTCGCGATACCCAGGAGGTCGCGGACTTCCTGCTCGAGGAGGGTGGCGTCGCCTCGCTGTCAGGAACAGGATTCGGGCAGTATGGTGAAGGCTATCTGAGGTTCTCGTATGCAAATTCTCTGGAGAACATCGAGGAAGCGATCCGGCGGATTGAGGGTTGTGTCGCGAAGCTACGCTCATAGTACTTGAGGTGATCCCTTAATACCGGGTTCTCGATGCAGTCACCTGCGGTGACCTACTCGAAGACACGGTGGAGACCCCTATGAAGATCACGAACGTCGAAATCATCCCGATCACGATTCCCCTGTCGAGCCGGTATGACAACGAAGCGGGTCAGCTCCGAATGTATGACATCGACCAGCACGAGGCGGTTCGGGTCACCACGGACAACGGGATCGTAGGCTACGGGAGTCACGAGGAGGGCAAGCCGGTCCTGGACGAGGAACACATCGCGCAAGTCATCGACCGCGATCCGTTCGACTACATCCAGAACGTGCTGAACTCAGCGCTCGGGATGGCGCTCTACGACGTGATGGGCAAGCACCTCGAGGTGCCGGCTTATAAGCTCATGGGACAGAAAGTGCGCGACGCCGTCCCAGTCGGTGCTTGGACCCGTCCTTGTTCGCCCGAGGTCTTCGCGGGAGAAGTGAAACGAGCGGCCGATGCCGGCTACCGTGTATTCAAGATGCACAGCGACCCCCGGTACGACGTCGTAGAGCAGACCAAAACCGCTCAAGACGTCGCGCCTGAAGGTTTCAAGCTGCACTGGGATCTAAACCACAGCCGCACACCCGGCGTGATCGGTCCACTGGTTGCCGAACTCGAGACCTATTCCGTCGTCGGTTTCATCGAGGATCCCCTCCCTTGGACCGACATCGAAGGCTGGCGAGCGCTTCGTGCGAAAACGAAGCTTCCGATGATCATGCACAACCCGCAGCTCGGTGGGATGTCCGAAGTCATCCACGGATGCGCCGACATCTATATGACGGGTGGCTCGATCGGCCGTGTCCTCCAGGAAGGGTTCGCATACGGAAGGGCCAACGTCCAGGTCCTGATCCAACAATCCGGCTCCACCCTGATGAAAGCGCTCAGTCTCCACGAAGCCGCCGTCCTCCCGACCGCCACCTGCCACCTGATGACCCTCGACGATCAGTTCGACGAGGACATCACGGCGGAGCGTATCCCGGTCACGGGCGGATTCTCCCGCGTCCCAGAAGCGCCCGGTCTGGGCATCGACATCGACGAGGCTGCTCTCAAAGCCGCCGCCGAACGGAGGGCTCTGGAGCGTCACGAACACATCGCCATCTACCACCTGCCCGACGGCAAACGCCTCTTCGCCCTGGACACCTCACAGAAATCCGTCGGCGCCTCCGAAGGCTTCTCCGCCATGTCCGGTTTCGAAGAAGGCGACCTCCGTGGTTCCCGCTTCGAGGCCTGGGCGGATGATGGGTCCGAAGAGTACAGGAAGACGCAGGCACGCCTTCAGGCTGACGGCTGGTACGTCGAATAGAAGCGAATCTCGAATGTAGAAGGATTTCCTCCGGCATTCGACATTCGATATTTGTCATTCGCTATTGCCTCTCCTGTCCTTTCGTCCAGTTCTTCCCTGCCCCTATAGTCGAAGTCTGCCCGAGCAGCCGGACCAGCGTCACTCAAATGAGTTTCAATTGCCGCCGGTGCACGCCCCCGTTAGATTTGGCCTTCGCCAATTGGCGCTTTCATGGATCTACAACAGGGATTAGAAGATGCCCGACAAGACCAACATCCTCCTGATCACGAGTGACCAGCAGCACTGGAACACCCTCAGTTGCATCGGCTCTGAGGTCAAGACGCCCAACCTGGACCGACTCGCCTCCAGGGGTACGCTGTATCGCCGCACCTACTGCCCGAACCCGACGTGCACGCCGACCCGCGCTTCGATCATCACCGGGAAATACCCTAGTCAGCACGGCGCCTACTCGCTGGGCACCAAGCTCCTTGAGTCGGAGCACACCGTCGGTGAGGACTTCACGGCCGCGGGCTACCGAACCGCCCTTATCGGCAAAGCCCACTTCCAGCCGCTCCACGGCACAGACGAGTTCCCATCCCTGGAATCTTACCCAACCCTCCAGGATCTCGACTTCTGGCGCGAATTCGATGAGCCGTTCTACGGGTTCGACCATATCGAGCTCGCCCGCAACCACACCGACGAGGCACACGTCGGACAGCACTACGCGATCTGGCTTGAAGAGAAGGCGTGCGACAACTGGAAGGATTACTACCGTCCGCCGACAGGTAACAACGCCGATCAGAAACGGAAATGGGAGATCCCGGAAGAGTTCCACTACGGAACGTGGATCGCCGAGCGCTCCTGCGAGCTCCTCGAGCAATACAAGGATAACGACGAGCCCTTCTTCCTCTGGTCCAGCTTCTTCGATCCGCACCCCAGGTATCTGGCGCCGGAGCCGTGGGACACGATGTATAACCCGTCCGACGTGACCGTCCCGTCGATCGTCGAAGGGGAACACGAGAACAACCCACCGCACTTCAAGCTGACACAAACGAAGAACCCGGACTTCGGCTCCTACAAGTCAAGTGGCCAGGGCCTGCACGGATTCGGCTCACACCTGCACGACAAACAGGAGCTGGCCAAGGACATCGCTTGCTACTACGGTATGATAAGCCTTATGGACAAGCATATCGGGCAGATCGTCGGCAAACTGGAGGCGCTGGGACTCGCCGAAAACACACTGGTCATCTTCACTTCCGATCACGGCCACTTTTACGGACATCACGGTCTGACGGCGAAGGGCGCCTTCCACTATGAGGATATGGTACGCGTCCCGATGATCGTCAGTCAGCCCGGCAAGGTGCCCGAAGGGAAGGTCTCTGACTCGCTCCAGTCTCTCGTCGACTACGCCCCCTCGTTCCTGAGTGCCTGCGACATCGACATCCCGCACCCGATGACGGGTGTCGACCAGACGGATGTGTGGTATGGTGAACGGGAAACGGTTCGCGACCACTGCATTGTCGAGAACCATCACGATCCGCTGACCGTGCACATGAAGACGTATGTCGAAGACCGTTACAAGCTGACAGTTTACTACCAGCGCGACTACGGCGAGCTGTTCGACTTGAAGGAAGACCCGAAAGAGGTCAACAACCTCTGGTATGCCAAGGACGCTACAGGTCTGAAGTCGGAGTTGATCAACAAGCTCCTGTTCGCCGAGATGGGGAAAGAGTCGCTACCGATGCCACGTGTGTCGGGGGCCTAGTCATCCTGAGCGCAGCGAAGGATCTCTCAGGGCTCTGAACCAGGCCCGGGATGCGGCCCCAGGGATAGTCCAGATGCCATAGGGATCCATCTTTCTCCGGGCTCAGGATGCCCCGCCTTTTCAATCATCAATGCTCGATCCTCAATCCTCAATGTCAGATCCTCGTCTTTTCCTCTGGTCCTGGACAGCCCTCCAGAACGCCAAGTCCCTCGCCGCCGATGGTGATCCGTCGGTCCAGCCGGCGATCGACAGGCTTCAGTCCGAGGTGAACAACGCGCTCGAGTTCGAGCCCGTCACGGTCATGTCGAAGGAACTTGTCCCCCCAAGCGGCGACAAACACGACTACATGAGCCAGGGGCCCTACTGGTGGCCGGATCCTGATCAGCCGGACGGACTGCCTTACATCCGCAGAGACGGCGAAGTCAACCCGGAGGTCGAATCCCTCGACTCACGAAAACAGGGCCGAATGATCGCGGCCTTAGAAACGCTCGCCCTTGGCTGGTATTTCTTCGACAACGCAAAGGCGGCTGACCGGGGTACACAGCTGATCCGGACCTGGTTCATCGACCCCGAAAATAGAATGAACCCGCACCTGGAATATGGGCAGGGCATCCCGGGACACTGCGACGGCCGGGGTATCGGAATCATCGATACAGCCTCATATTGTCGATTGATCGAAGCGATCGGACTACTGGAGGTCTCCGGCGCCATCACGGATATGGATCGCTCGGACCTGCTGATGTGGATGAAGGCGTATAGGGACTGGCTGGTGGCCAGCGACAAGGGTCGGGACGAGGCTCGCGCATGTAACAATCACGGCACCTGGTATGACGCCCAGCTGTGTGCTCTGGCACACTACACGGGCGATCCACGCATCGTGGCCAAAGTGGCCGAAGAGGCGAAAGAACACCGGATCGCCACCCAGATCGAGCCGGACGGGTCGCAGCCGAAGGAACTCGCCCGCACACTATCGCAGAGTTACACAACGATGAACACGATCGGCTTTATGACGATCGCTCGCTACGCCGAGGCCACCGACATCGACCTCTGGTCGTATGAGACCAACGACGGTCGTGGCATTCGTAAGGCCATGGACTTCCTTGTGCCTTACGTGGTGAACGGCGAACGGTGGACCTGGCAGCAGATCACCGACTTCGACCAGACGTCGCTGGTCCCTCTGCTCAAACGTGCCGCCATCGGCTTCAACGACCCGTCCTACCTGGATCACATTCAGTTTCTCCCGGAGGACGCCGCCGCCAACCGCGCACACCTGTGCGTCGGGTGACCCACCGATCCTGGGAGCGTGCTGAAGCAACTGTTCAAGACTACCCGACGAGAAGACTCTCCGTGTTATCCGTGTTATCCGTGTCTTCCGTGGTTTCCACTTTGGGGTTACGACTTTGAGAATCCACGCCGACGAACTCCTCGACTGGACCACCCGCGTCCTCGTCCACCTGAACGTGCGAGATGAGGACGCCGCTCACATAGCACGCTGTCTCGTTGACGTGGATCTCCGCGGCATCGTGAGCCACGGCACGCGACAGCTGCGCAGATATGTAGCCGAGTTTCGCGACGGGCTGATCAACACGCATCCCGACATCAAAATCCTCAACGGGACTGAAGTCTCGATCCGCCTGGACGGTGATGGCGGAGCGGGCTATCTCGCCGCCACGCAGGCCGTCGACACGGCTTTCCAGAAGGCCCTGGAGAACGGGATCGCTCTGGCCACCACGTGCAATCACGGGCACGTCGGTAGTATGGGCATCTACGCGCGGCGAGCGCTCACCCACGGCCTCGTGTCCTGGGGAGTAGCGGGTGGAGCCGGATGGGGAAAACCGAAAGAGGAAGGCGCGACGGTATGGGATGCGATGAAGGCACCCCCCATGTGCTTCGGCATCCCGTCCGTCGAGGGACCGCCCCTCGTCGTCGACATGAACGCCAACTTCTTCCAGGGCTCGGATCACGCGACGTCTGCGCTGGAGAACTACCCGAAGGCCCTATTCGCGAGTCTGGGGATGAAGTTCGTGTCCACGATGCTGGGCGGAATGCTCGCTGGATCCGTCGAGCAAACGGAGCGTCAATACAGAGGGGCGTCCAGAGGGTTCATGTTTGTCGCGATCAATCCCTCCGAAGTAGGCGATGCGGAAGCTTTCAAGCAGGAGATCGGGCGTATCATTGAGGCGAGCCGTGAACTCGACCCGATACCGGGAACCGACGCCGCCGAACTCCCGGGCAGCCGCGAATGGATACGCGAACAGGACTGGCAACACGACGGCATCCCGATCCCAGACGAACACCTGGCAATCCTGAAGACCGTCGAGACAGAAACGGGACTGCAACTCCCTACCCTTGTGCCATAGAGACGTATGGCGGCGAGCTCGTTTTGGCCATGGGTTACTTACTATTGGTCGTTGTCCCCAGCCTCCCTCCGCACCCCATACAGCTTCGCGCCCTTTTCGTCATAGAACGAGAAATCCGCAAACGCCCCTTTCCCGTCTTCTGTCTCCGAAACGGTCACCATCAAAAATCCGCCTGTCGGCTCATCATACGTATAGAGTTGGGTAATCTCGGCCTCCGGGTCCGTCGACTTCGCATCGCCGGGCCTCCGTCCGTGCCTCGAATTCGCATCGACGAGGGCACCCGTCGAAAACTCCTCGAATCCGGACGGGTGGCGGGCGTGATACTGCCAGTGTCGGTCACCGCAGACAAAGTAGAAGTTCCGCTCCAGAAATCCCTGTTCCGACAGCCACGCGAAAATCGCATCCCCCTCGTGCCGGAACCCTTTCTGATTCACGTGGTTGTCCCGTTTGCGGGCGTCATCCGGCCCTACCATAGGCGTGGCCGAGATCAGAATCTTGAAGGTTGCATCGCTCGCCAGAAGCGTCCGCTTGAACCACGCCATCTGCTCGGCGCCCCAGATCGTCTTCTCCGGTCCGTCGGCCATACGGTTGTTGCTCCGGTAGTCTCGACCCTCGGGAAACCACACCTGTAGGTGACGGCTCAGGCGAT
Source organism: Gemmatimonadota bacterium (assembly GCA_002727195.1). Lineage (GTDB taxonomy): Bacteria > Latescibacterota > UBA2968 > UBA2968 > UBA2968 > UBA2968. The sequence goes on along the minus strand of PBWH01000023.1, from coordinate 250,801 downwards.
GAGTTCGGTAGGTAACGGCGCTGGGATCCGTCGGGTCGACTATCGGAACCTGCTCGCGGAAGAGCTCGACACCCAGTTCGTGTGACGGCAACCGATCGCCGCTTCGATCGGAATCGTCATACCGATGGTCGTGATCGTCCTTGAGCCAGTACGTGGCTACATCCGCGAACAATGAGACAAACCGCGGCTGCACAAACTGCTCGTGCCATTTCTGACGCATCCCCGTACGATCGACGGCCGCCGGCTCACGGGGATGATCGTAATAGACGTTGTCCCCAGTCCCCACAAAGAAGGTCGGTCGCTTCCGCCGAATAGCGTCAAGCGCCGGAAACCCCAAATCCTTGTCGTCTCCAGCGTAGGCTGCCTTGGTGCGGGTACCATTGTGAAATTTGTTGTAATTCATGCCGGTCACGACCGCCAACTTGACCGGCAACGTTCCGTCCGGGTCGAGGGTTCGAAACGTACCCGCATTCCCGATCGAAACATCCTTCGCCTTGGCTCCATAGATCGGCCGGTAATAGTATCGCATCCCCGGTTTCAAGCCGTCGACCACCACCTTGACGATATGGTCATACGATCCAACCGCCGTCTGCCACGCCGTCCGTATCACCGGCTCGAACTCCAGAGACTCGGAAATCTCGAATCGCGCAACCCCCTCGGCTCCCAGCACATCGTTCATCCAGACTCCCCCGGTCAGCCGCGTCTGCAGGATCACGCTGGTCGCCGTCACCTCCCCCGCCATACTGCCTTGAGCGTTCGTTAGCTGCCCGTCAACGTTGGCCGCTGAGCAGATCAGAGCAAGCATCACCATACAAACCAATCCTCGATCACCCATCCTCAGTCCTCGATCCTGGATTCTCAATTCCTCGACGTCCAATCCTCAATCTTTTTGAGTATCGTTCGCAAGTCCGATACTGCATGATATGCACCAACGATGGTTAGGCCAGCCCGAGAGAACCGACATGCACACCCTGACGACTGAACAGAAACAGTTCTTCGACGAAAACGGCTACGTCCATCTCCCCGGTTTCTACGACGTCGATGAGATGGCCCAAATGCGCGACCAGTTCCACGACCTTATCTCGAACACGGACGGTCGACACGCTGCCCTTCGATACAGCTTCATGGATCCCGTCGAAGGCTACGAGATCGACCCCTACAACCCGAAGAACGTCCGCGGGATCATGGATCAGACGCTGGCCAACGACTACTGGTACAACCAGTTCGTCGAGCCCCGTATCGTCGGTGCCTTCATCGACCTCTTCGGCCCGAACATCGACTTCCACAACGGCAAGGTCCGCAACAACCCGCCCGGCTTCACGAACGACCAGAGCTGGCATCAGGACTGGCCGTACGAACGGCATTCTCTCCCCGAGCTCGCTGCCGCGATCACCTATCTCGAAGAGAACGGCACCGACGCCGGCGCCACTTCCGTCATCCCGGGCAGCCACCTCAAGGGCGAATACCCAACCGTAGATTCCTCACACACGCTGCGGGAAGACGCAATCGACGAGAGCGAAGCCGTGACCGTCGAGGCACAATGCGGCGACGTCCTCATTATACACGTGCTGGTCGTTCACACGGCCGGCCACAACTACACTAGCACGTCGCGTCACAAAATCATCAACGAATACAAAACCCAGGCGGCTGTTGATCAGTGGGGCAACAAATGCGCCTTCGCCGGTCTCCCCCTGGCCCGCCACGGCAAAATCGTAACGCACCCTGTATGAAGGTTTGGTTCCCTGACCCCTGGCTTCACCCTGAACCCTGGATCTACCTTGCCTGATTGGATCATCAACCAAAATAACATTCCAGAAGAACACCAGGAATGGTCCTGGGAATCCGGAAACTACGAGCGCTTCCGCAAACACATCTCCGTCGCTCTGGGGAACACCGACGAACAACACCCGTTCGACGTCGAGCTGACCCGCATCCCTCCCGGATCGAAGCCCTGTCCAGTCCACGCCCACGGCAAACGATGGGAGTTCTTCATCGTCGTGTCCGGATCAGGGCACGTCTACAGAAATGGCGAAGTCGTCGACGTCAAAGGGGGAGACTGTTTCATGCAGCCCGGAGGCACCCGCCACCGCATCTACAACGCCAACGACAGCGAAGATCTGGTCTACTACGTCATCGCCAACGAAGTCGGCCAGGACACCGTCGACCGCTTCGAGACTTAAGGTTTGCTACGATGCCAATGTCGCCTCCCTCGCCCCGAGCGTGCCGCTCGGGGTGGCCCATCCCGATGAGAATTCGCGTGTAAATGCCCACCTCCGAACAGTACAACCAGAACGGTTACATCGTCTACCCCACCCCCGTCCTCCCGGCCGACATCGTCCAGAACGCCCTCGACGGGATGGACGCCATTCGTCGTGGCGACTACGACCGCGGCCGCCCACCCAACAAATCCCCCTGGAATCCAGGTGACCCGGACGACACCCTCTGCAAGATCGAACAACCCCAATTCGCCAGCCAGGGCGTGCTCGATCTCATCAGCCATTCCCGAATCGGCGAACTGGCCGCGGAGGTTACGGGTGCCGACCGAATACAGGTCTGGTGGGTTCAACTGCTTTACAAGCCTGTCGGAAGAGAGACAGAATCCACGCGCATCAACATTGGCTGGCATCAGGACTGCAACTATTGGGGGGCGTGGGAAGAAGGAAGCGAACTCTTGACCGCATGGGTCGCTCTGACCGACGTTCATGAGGCATCCGGACCAATGCGGTTCGTTCGGGGGTCCCACAGGTGGGGTCTCCTGAAAGGGAGTGACTTTCACAGTGGCGACCTGGACGCGACACGCGCACGGTTGAGCCTGCGGTCTGGTGCTCAGTGGCAGGAAGAGGCTGCCCTGATGTCGGCCGGAGGACTCAGTCTACACGACTGCTTCACGGTGCACGGGAGCGGGGAGAACCGGTCGGACGCGCCTCGTCGCAATTTCGCGATTCACCTGAGAACACAGAACAGTCGCCCTGTCGACAACCGACGACAGGGGCTGACGTCATTCATCGACGACACAGAGGTTTGTCCGGTTATCTACGAGCGACGCGAATGAGAAAGACCACCATTCTGATCGCGATCCTGTTTCTGCAGACATCGCTCTCCGCCAGCGACGCGCTCTGGCAGAGAGCGGTCGCCATCGCAGCGTATAATCGAGACATGGTTCCCGGTACATGGGTCGAGCGCGAGGAAACGTTCGACGCGGCGGAGGACAAAAGTCACATCGTCACCCAAACCACCGTCGCTTTTCGCAAGATCGGGAGCAGCATCGATGTAAGCCTCGTCGAGTCGAGGACGAACGGGATGGATGTGACGGAGGAAATACGTGGCGATGTGTTCGAGCAGAAACGTCCGACCTACCGGATGAAGGCGCAGTACAATCCGTTTTTGCCTGCACACCAGTCAGACATTTCCGCCCGTCCCAATGGTCGGTCACGACGGGATGGCGAGGTCACCCACATCGCCTATGACTACAGCCAGAAGACCGATGACGGTCGGTGGCGAGGAACGGCCTGGATCGACGAGAGCACAGGCATGCCGCTCGAGATCAACGCACGCCTGACGGGCCTGCCCCGGAAAAATGTCAAGGACGAGATCAAAGAGGTCGTCTTGAACGTGACTTACGAATCCGGGGCCGAGCAGGCCTGGTATCCCGCGAAGGTGACCCTCTTCACGCGTGCGATGCTCAACAACTTCCCCTACACCAAGTTCTTCGCGACGATCGAAAAAGCGATCACGCTCAGCAACTACTGGAAGATCACCTTCGAGTGACCGACCCGTCTTCTTCGGCCCATCCGGGCCGTCTTGCCACCACGCTTTCCTACTACGGCGCCTTTATTGGCCTGGGATTGGTCCTGGCGTCCTTGGGGCCCACCCTTCCCGGCCTCGCCGAACTGACCGGCGCTCCGCTCAACGCACTCAGCTCCATCTTCGTCGCCCGATCGGCGGGATACCTCACAGGAGTCCTGCTCGGGGGTCGATTCTTCGACCGCTACGCCGGCAACGCCCTGATGGCGGGCATGCTCTCGCTGATGGCGATCTGTATGGCGCTCGTGCCGCTCTCCCCGTCGATCTTGCCTCTTATTGCGCTCCTGTATGCACTCGGCTTCGGGGAGGGATCTGTGGACGCGGGGGGGAACACACTTCTCGTCTGGCTCTACCCCACCGGCCTCGGACCGTGGATGAATGGCCTGCACTTCGCCTTCGGCATCGGGTCGTTCATCGGGCCACTGATCATCGCCGAAATCCTGGCTCGTGAAGGATCGGTGATGTCAGCATACTGGGTTCTGGCCGCGCTCCTCGTGCCCTTCATCCTGTTCGTGGGCAGCCTGAGGAGCCCGCAGATCGCCGACCACGTCGATAGTCACGCTGAAACGATCTCAGAACATCGATTCACGATCATCCTAGTCGCCGCGCTGTTGTTTTCTGCGGTCGGCATCGAGGTCGGCTACGGGAACTGGATTTACACCTACGCAGTCACGCTCGAGCTCGCGTCGCCCGAATCCGCGGCCGGACTCACGAGCGCCTACTGGGGCGCATTTACGGTGGGAAGACTGCTTGGCATACCGCTGGCCGCCCGCACACCACCCCCCGCGATCCTTCTGCTCTGTTTCGCCGGCACGATCGTCGCCTCGGTCGCCATCCTTCTCTACCCGGAAAGCGTGACCGTCCTGTGGGTGTGCACCTGTCTTGCCGGACTCGCCGTTGCCCCGATGTTCGCTACCGTCGTATCGCTCGCCGAACGTCGAATGCCGATATCCGGCCGCGTCACCGGCTGGTTCTTCGTCGGCTCGAGCGCGGGAGGCATGTCGATCCCCTTCATCATCGGGCAACTCTTCGAGCCCGTCAGCCCTGCCTGGACCTTCAACATCGTCCTAGCCGTCGTCTTTGTCGGCCTTGTCGTCCTTGTTATATTCAACCGGTACGCCACAGAGGATACTAGAGGCTGACCACAGGAGAACCCGCAAGAATCCCTCTCCTTCGAGCGGGAGAGGGATTCTTGCGGACCTGGTTTAGCGTCCGCAAGGCGGGTGAGGGCCCGGGCGGAAGTGAACGCAAGGAACCCACATGAACATCATCGACACCATATTCGACGCCTTTCACCGCAACGGCGACGCGCTATACGACGGCGGCGAGGCCGTCACGCAGTCCCAGCACGCGCTCCAGGCCGCCCACCTGACCGAACAGGAGGGCAAACCTGCGACCTTGATCGCCGCATCCCTGCTCCACGATTACGGTCACGTCTCGGACGAGTCGGAAGACTCGGTAGACCGAGAAGCGGATGGCCGACACGAACTGGTGGGATCTCGTATTCTCGAAGAGCACTTCATCCCGGCCGTCACGGAGCCCGGAAAGCTGCACGTCGCCGCGAAGCGATACTTGTGCGCCACCGAGTCGGACTACTTCGCAACCCTGTCCCCCGTATCCGTGAGAAGCCTTGAACTGCAAGGCGGGCCGTTCACCGACGTCCAGGCGCGCGCGTTCGAAGAGAACCCGCACTACGCCGATGCGGTACAACTGAGACGATACGATGAGCGGGCAAAGGACCCGGAGATGATCACCCCCGACTTCGAGCACTTCCGGCCCCATCTCGAGGCGGGACTGAAATCGGACGCATAGCCGACGTCATCCTGTTCGACCTGGGAGGCGTTCTGGTCCGGCTGACCGGCGTCCAGACAATGCTTGATTGGACACCTGGTGACCTCTCCGAACAGGCATTGTGGGAGAAGTGGCTGACCTCAGAGTCTGTTCGCGCATTCGAGAGCGGGAGGATTGACAGCCAGGCGTTCGCTGACGCGACCATCGCCGAATTCGGCCTGTCGATCGACGCCAATACGTTTCTAAAGGCATTCGAAACCTGGATCGATGGCTTGTTCGATGGCGTGGAAGATCTGCTCGTGGACCTTCGGCCCGACTACAGGCTGGCCACGATGAGCAACACCAACGCCACCCATTGGCCAAAGCTGACGGAGGAAATGGGGTTGGGGCGTCTGATCGACACCCACTTCCCCTCGCACCAGACCGGCCTGCTGAAACCTGATCGCGAAGCCTTCGAGAACGTGATCCGTGAGCTTCAAGTAGAGCCAAATCGCATCCTGTTCTTCGACGACAACGAGATCAACGTTTCCGCCGCCCGAACGTGCGACCTCCAGGCCCAGATCGCCAAAGGCCCCGATGACATCCGCGAACGAATACTCACCGTTCATCCCGAGTAACCGCGTCGAGCGCTTTGGCGCGAAGGCGTGGTATATCGAGGGACGGTCTTAAGCCTACATATTCCAATGCCCGAATTCCCCTTCACAGCCCGCACCCCCGAAGATTTCCTCTCCGTGTGGAGCGACCGCCGAAACTTCCTGATCGGACCGAAGCTCATCGCGTTCGACACACCGATGCCATCGGCTGAAGAGATCGTCGACATCCTGCGCAAGAATCCGGATTCACGCGTGCAGTTTCTGGGAATGGACGACGGTGACGAGAAGGACAAGCTGATCGAGAAGTTCAAGACAGCACCGCTGGAAGAGATCGTTGACCTGCCCTTCAGCCTCGCGAACTTCTTCCTCCACAACTTCTACGGCAAGGGCGGATTCCTCCACGATTTCCAAAAGGATGTGATGATCCCCTGGCGGACTTTCCTGTCCAGCGTCGGTCTGACGTGGCAACGCTGCTACCCGATCTTCTTCATCTCCGGAAAGAACTGCAGTTCGACCTACCACGTCGACGTCTCTCACGTGGTCGCTTGGCAGGTCCACGGTGTAAAGGTCTTCAACGGCTTCAGGGATCCTGAAGGACACGCCGCAGTACAGGACATCGTCGACAACCGCGGTGACTACCGTGTCGAGGTCCCACCGGGGTTCGACCCAGACCTGATCCTCACCTACCGCATGGAACCGGGCGACATCCTGTGGAATCAGCTCCTGACGCCGCACTGGGTCGACTCTGAGGACGAGATGGCCGTAAGCCTGAACATCTCTCACGGCGGCATCGCTTATCAGAAAGAATTCTGCCCGAACGAACAGATCCTACGTAAACGTTGGGAAGATCATCCCGAAGAAGCCTGGCTGGTCGACGAGAGATACTGAAAAATCAAACCTAAAGAAGACCACGAAATACACGAAAGGACACTCAGACTCGAACAGTGTGCAGAACCACCGACTCCTCGTATCTAGGGAGAACGCGGCGTCCCGATTTTCGGACTGGGCCCTCTTGCTGCACCCTTTTCGTGTATTTCGTGGTCTTCCCCTGATTTTTCCATCTTCCGGAGACGCAACAGCTCCGATTATCAAACTGATCTACTAGCAACGCCCATTTCGTGTATTTCGTGTCTTTTCGTGGTCTTCTTTTGACTTTGGAGAAACGATGGTAAAACTCGAAACAACCCACGGTGACATCACCCTCGAACTCTATCCCGACAAAGCCCCCATCACCGTCGAGAATTTCCTCCAGTATGTCGACGACGGCCACTTCGATGGGACGGTGTTTCATCGTGTGATCCCCAACTTCGTCATCCAGGGCGGCGGCTTCACGATGGAAATGAAACAGAAGCCGACACGCGACAAGATCAAGAACGAAGCGGACAACGGCCTGAACAACGAGCGGGGAACCCTCTCGATGGCACGTACGAATGAGATCGACAGTGCGACGTCACAGTTCTTCGTGAACCTCCGCGACAACACGAACCTCGACCACAGCGAGGCCAACTTCGGCTACGCGGTCTTCGCGAAAGTGATGGAGGGAATGGACGTGGTCGACGAGATCGCCCAGGTGGAAACGACCTCAGTCAGCCACTACGAGGACGTCCCTGTCGAGCCCGTCTGCGTACATAAAACCGTACGAGTCGAACAGGAGTAAGTGATGGGCGTCTGGACCATACGGGTCTTCGCGCTGGCGTGCCTGTTGTGCGCCTCCTGTGAGCGCTACCCTCACCTGTCACCGGACGAGCTGGGCAACTCCTTCTCGCCCACAGATTCGACGGCGTCTATCGACATTCCCGTCTACACCTACGAGATCGTCAACACCTTCGATCACGATTCGGAAGCGTTCACCCAGGGCCTCGTCTACCACAACGGGTTTCTGTACGAGGGAACGGGGCAGCAGCCCTACTTCGGTCCCGGGAGTTCGGCCAACGGAATCTCGACCCTGCGCAAGGTGGCCCTCGAAACGGGTGAGGTGATCCAGTCCCTGCAACTGGACCGCCCGTACTTCGGCGAAGGGATCGCCATTCTTGGTGACGAGATCGTCCAGCTGACCTGGCGGTCACAGATCGGCTTCGTTTACGACCTCACCACATTCCAACTCAAGCGGGAGTTCGTCTACACCAGCGAAGGGTGGGGCATCACTCACGACGGCGCTCGGTTCGTCATGAGCGATGGCACGAGCACCCTCTACCTCCGGGACAGCCAGTCGCTGAATGAGGCTGCCCGCGTGGACGTTCGTGACAACCGGGGGCTCGTCTTCCGTCTGAACGAGCTGGAGTTCATCAAGGGCGAGGTTTGGGCAAACATCTGGGGCACCGATCAAATCGCCCGAATCAACGCCCTCACAGGTCGCGTGGTGGGATGGGTCGACCTCACAGGCATACTGCCGGCCGAGGACCGAGGCGACGAACCGGATGCCGTCATGAACGGCATCGCCTACGACGCCGAAAACGACCGCATCTTTGTCACGGGCAAACTCTGGCCCAAACTCTTCGAGATCCGCGTGATCCCGAAGGATTAGCACCGTTCATCCTGAGTAGACGTCGTCAGTCACTGGATGAGGAATCTGGACTACAGCAGGAGAAAAACACGTCGTATCGAAGGGCGAACGGTTTCGGGTACGCGGCGACCATCGGAGACGAGGTGATCTGCTGGTGCACGGCCGAATATGTCAGCCCTGGGATGTGTGGCATCGGGATCGAGACAGCAAAGGACCATCACGGAAAGGGCTTGGCCACGGCGACGGCTTCGCGCTTCATTCAGATGGCGCTGGAGCGCCAGTGTGTACCTCATTGGGAATGTGACGGGGCGAACCCGGCGTCTGCACGGGTTGCCAAAAAGCTCGGATTCACCGACCCGGTCGTGTCGGATGTGTTGACCGGTCAGTTCACCTAGGCGGAGATCTCAAGTGGCTCAGTATAGCGCAGGCATCATCGGACTCGGATTCATCGGCGCCGCCGACCAGGTATCAGGAGACGCCCTCGGACAGAAAGTCGAGAACCTGGACGGAACGCATTCCGCGGCTTACGAAAACCATCCAAGAGTGGATTTGATCGCTGGAAGCAGTCGTGATCCGGGCAGACGTGAGCGCTTTGAACAGCGAACCAATGCACGGACCTATGAGTTGTGGTCGGACCTGCTGGAGAAGGAATCCTTCGACATCGTCAGCGTCGCCACCTACACGCCGTATCACGCCGAAATCACATTGGCCTGTGTCGATGCGGGCGTCAAAGCCGTCTACTGCGAGAAGCCGATCGCCGTGACGATCGATGATGCGGATCGGATGGTAGAAGCCTGCGACAAGGCGGGTGTATTACTCGTCCTGAACCACCAGAAACGATTCAACGGCAACCACCGAAAGCTTCGCGACCTGATCGCATCAGGTGACCTAGGCGAATTGACGTCGTGTAACCTGCAGTGGGGAAACGGTCGACTGGGCAATGTCGGCACGCACATGATCGACGGCTTGATCATGCTGACGGGAAGGAAGATCGAACGCGTCTCCGCTCACCTCGACCTGGCTGGAAAGCCGGACTGCCGAGGGGATGCGTTTACGGACCCCGGAGGATGGGGGACTCTGATTATGGAGGGCGGACTACACGTCACGGTGGATGCCGGGGACTACGCGACGACTCCACCTTCGATCAGCATCAACGGTACGCTGGGCCGGGTGATTGCCACCCCCCTGGAAGCGACCGTCGAGATGTATGGTCACGCGAACCAGCTGCAGGGCATCGTGGAACGCGAACGGTCCGTGGATAGCTGGCCGACAACGAAGACACCGTCGGGAATGGACATCGCTGTGGACGAGATCGTGCAGCACCTGGACGGAACAGCCCCCTTCCCGTATCCCTCGGAAGAGGGCCGTCATACGTTCGAGGCGATCGTCGCGATGCACGCCTCACACCACAAGGACGGCCAGTTCGTCGATTTTCCGCTGCGAGGTGACGACCGCACCCACGAGGTTATGAGCGGCTAGTATCGGCCGACCTAGTGTCGGCCCCTTTACACAATGAGCGATCTCTCGTCGCCAGGCTCCACCTGGTGATGCAATGAATTTGCCCGGTGCTTACTCCCCCACCGGGACCATCCACCCCATCACATCATCCTTCCGCCCATACTGCACGTCGGTAATCTCGTCGTAGAACCGACACGACAGATCACCCGGTTCACCGCTGTCTACTGTCACGCACTCTGACTTGTAGGACAGCTCCCCGATCGGCGAAACGACCGCGGCCGTACCGGTCGCGAACGCCTCCTTGAGCAGCCCGGACGTGCACGCATCCATCACTTCGTGGATACTCACCCGTCTCTCTGTCATCTTGAGATCCCACCGCTCTGCAAGCTCGAGCACGGAATCGCGCGTCACACCCGGCAGAATGGTTCCTCCAAGCGGCGGCGTCACCAGCTCTTCTCCGAACCGGAAGAAGATGTTGCTCGTCCCGACTTCCTCCACGTAACGATGCTCTTTCGCATCCAGCCACAGCACCTGTGAAAACCCATCCTCGACAGCCTGCTGTGTCGCCAGGAGCGTGGGGGCATAGTTTCCCGACGTCTTCGCTTCTCCCGCCCCACCCGCAGCCGCTCGAGCGCTGTCCTCCTCGACCGTAATCCGCGTCGGTCGTGCCCCTTCCTTGTAATACGCCCCCACCGGGCAGGCGATCACATAGAAGAGATATGTCTCCGATGCGCGGACACCCAGCCCCGGCTCCGTCGCGATCACCGTCGGGCGGATATAGAGCGATGTTCCGGGCTCGCTCGGAACCCAGCGTTCATCCGTTTGAACCAGGGCCTTGACCACCTGGATGAACGTCTCAGGCTCGAGCTCGGGCATGGCCATCCGCCTCGCTGACCTGCGGAAACGGTTCGCATAGCGGTCCGGTCTGAACAGGGAAACCGAGCCGTCAGGCTGACGAAAAGCCTTCAGTCCCTCGAAGATCTGCTGATTGTAATGGAGCACAAGGGCGGACGGATCCAGGTCCACCGGACCATATGGGACGATCTGAGCATCGCTCCATCCCTGACCTGTCGTGTATTCGATCCGGACCATGTGGTCGGTCGTCTGCTTCCCGAACTCGAGTGTGGCGACGTCCGGGATCGGCTTGAGCGCTTGCTCTTCTAGGAGCGTCACGCGTAGGTCCATCCTTAACTCCATCTCTGTGCGGCGTTAGGTCGGTTTTCAGCGAGACTGAACAAGCATATTCGGCGATTAAATAGCAAGAACAACCCTTCGCACATTCTCGAATCACGAGTTGGCTATGGATCTTTTATTCCACCTCGGAATCAGATGAATTCGAACAATTCCCTTTTGACGCGCTATCGGTCGACCTAGCTTGCCCCCATTGTCATTTGCGCACCTCTACCACAGGAGCTTAGATTGGCCGAGCTTACGCTAATCCCGTTCGCCTTCCTGACCTCGTTGACCGCAGCGATCGGCGGCATAGCCGGAGGCGTCATCCTCATCTCGGTGATGCCGGGCTTCCTGCCCGCCGCGGCAATCGTCCCGGTGCACGGGATCGTTCAGATCGCGAGTAACGTCAGCCGGGCAGCCTTCGGCATCCGACATGTCGAGTGGCGGATCTTCTGGACTTACGCGGCAGGTACGATCATCGGCGCGCTGATCGGCGCCCAGATCGTCCCATATATCGCATGGGACAACATGCCCTTGATCCTGGGCGCCTTCATCCTCGTCTTCACCTGGATGCCCCGGATCGGGAATGCGCCAAGCATACCGGGCAAGTTCACGGTGCTCGGGATCTTTCAGACGAGCCTGTCCTTGTTCATCGGTATCGCTGGGCCGCTGAACATGCCCTTCCTTCTCCGGGAGAATCTGGGACGGGATCGAACGGTCATCACGCACTCCGTTCAGATGACCGCGATGCATTCGCTCAAAGTCGTTACCCTCGGCATCCTGGGTTTCTCGTTCGGGCCCTACTGGAAGCTGATGCTCGGCATGATCCTGGCCGCAGCGGCCGGGTCGTGGCTGGGCACAAAACTTCGTGGAAAGATCTCGGAGGAACTGTTCCGAAAAGGCATCAAGGCGCTCATCACCTTGCTGGCAGTCAGAATGATCTTGAAAGCGACGATCGTCCTGGAGTTACCCTGATGTCGTTGGAAGAAATCGACCACTATCTTCGGATCGACGACCGACTGAGTACCTCCGGTCAGCCAACCGCTGAACAGGTTCCGGAAATCGTCGAAGACGGTTGCCTGACACTGATCAATTTGATCACCCCCGACTCGAAGAACGCAATCCCCAACGAGGGCGAGATCGCATCCGAGTTGGGATTGACCTACGTGCACATCCCGGTCGTCTGGTCCGAACCCAAGCGATCGGACTGGGATCAGTACTGCGCCCTGTTGAACACGAGCGACCGGAAGACACACACGCACTGCGTCGTCAACATGCGCGTATCGGCGTTCACCTTCTTGTATCGCGTCGCCCACCAGGACGCCGATCCGGCCGAAGCCAAAGGGCTGATGGAGGAAATCTGGACCCCCAACGGCGTCTGGGAAGAGTTCGTCGACGAAATCCTCCGCGATCACGACGTCGACTACTTCTCGATCTGATCGCCACTGAATGAGGCAATCACTATGCCCTTCACATTCAACGACAAACACATCACCGACTATCACACGCTCGGGTACACGGTCTTCGAGTCGATTCTTCCGGACAGCCTGCTCGGCGACCTCCGCCGCGTGACTGACAAAGCTCGCGAGATCGCCTACGAAGTTACTGGACGTCAGGCACAGCGACTCCAGCCGCTCGCGAATTACGACCTCGACCTCCAGCCGTTAAAGGACTATGGCGAACTACCCGAGTTGAACGACGCGATTCACCGAGTCCTCACACCCAACCACTATCACGCCGACCTCACACGAACCGGCGTACTCCTCGAACCCGCCGACCATCCCTGGTGCACGAACTGGCATCGTGACTGGCGCGACCACATGCCGGAGGAAATTTTCGAATCTGAATTCCGGGAGGATTGGGACAACCAGACGCATCACATCGACTACATGAACCAGATCAACTGCGCTCTCTACGAGGACCCGTCAACCTGGTATGTGCCCGGTAGTCACTACCGACAAGAGAACACGCCCGGTGAGGTTGCGGCACGAGACCAGTATGATCGCTCCACGCATCGCAATGCAGCCAATTCGCCCGAGCAGCAGGAGCGCGATTGCCTCGCCTACTGTCACACAATGCCTGGCGCCGTCCAACTCCGTCTGAACGCCGGCGATTTCGCCCTCTATCGATCGAGCGGATGGCACCTCGGCAACTACGTCCCCTACCGCAAACGCGCCACCATCCACGATTTCTGCGGCACACCGGCATACCGTGACTACCTGGACGAACGCGCCGTCCGCAAACACACCGCCATGAAACGCGGGCAGGAGCAGCACCAGACGGCCTGACGCCTGGAACCTGGAACCTGGAACCTGATTATGTCTGACCGATTCGGATTCGACGCCCCCAAGAACATTCCCATCGAAAAATCAATCGCGTGGGGAGCCCAAAACGGCTTCAAGTTCATAGACTTCAACGCGGACAACGCACCGAACGACCTTGCATCCTTCGACAAGCCTAGAGCCTCACGGATTCGATCGCTGCTCGAAGACACCGGCATTCAGATCGGCGTTCACCCGGTATCCGCGATCAACAATGCCGAGTATGTCCCGATCATGTCGGAAGCAGTCGATGATTACCTGCAAGCAAACCTGGAACTCGCGGACAGGATCGGAGCTGGATGGATTGTCGGACACGGCGGGTATCACTTCGGAGATACGGACAAGCGCCAGCAAGCGGCCGTCGACCGGATCAAGCGGCTGACGGATCGAGCGGTCAAGCTCGGGAAGATGGTCTACTTCGAGAACCACAACAAAGAGCCCGAACACTCGGAGATGCACTACATCCCCCACAATGTGGAGGAGACACGCTGGTTCCTCGACGAGATCGATGCGCCGCACTTCAAGTGGGCCTTCAACGTCGCTCACGGCCATCTCGTCCCGGAAGGTTGGGCTGGCTTCCTCGACGCGTTCGGAACCGACAACATCGGTCAGGTTCGCGTCAACGACAACAGCGGCGACTACGAAATCCACCTGGTCCCAGGCGAAGGCACGATCGACTTTCCTGCGCTTTTCAAGGCTTTGGAGGGTGGCGGCTACAAAGGCTGGTACAACCTCGGCTTCGGCGACGAGGCCGATAAGATCCGCATCCGCGACTGGTTCGAAACGCTGATCGAGAACTGAGATGACAAAAGACAACAGAGCATATGGTTGGGTTGGGCGGTCTCCGGCCCTCCCGCTCCCCCACGCTCCCGCTCAGGGCGGATGGGGGCGACCGGGATGAACTGGGATCTAACCCCATACTTCCCTGATTTCGATGGGAAGGACATGACGGTCTTCAAGCAGAAGCTCGAGTCCGATTCGGAAGCGCTTCTCGAAAAGGCATCGAGCCTGGACACCCTTTCCGGTGAAAACGCATCTGATTGGGAAGCTGTTTGGCTGGCAGCGGAAGAGCTGATGACCCGCTACTCGCACATCGGCTCTTACCTTGGATGCCTGACCGCCGCCGACGCAGCGAACGAGGACTACAAGCGTGAAGAAGCTGCCTTCTCGAAACTGGCCACCGCGGGCCAGAAGGTCGGTATCGAAATAGAGCGCGGTCTCAAGGAGACCTCTGATGAGGTGTTCGACGCGTTCGTTTCTCGCGAGAAGTTGTCCTCGGCTCGCTTCAACATCGAACATACGAGAAAAGAGTCACAGTTCACGATGTCGCCCGAACGGGAAGGCCTGGCAGCCGACCTCAACGTTGATGGTCTGGATGCGTGGGGCAGGCTCTACGACACGGTCTCAGGCAAGCTGACCTTCACGATGGACTGGCCGGACGGTCGCACCGAAGAGATCCCGATGGCCCAGCGCCGCTCTCTCATTGAAGGTCCCGATCGGGAGGTGCGGAAGGCCGCCTTCGAGTGTGGCAACAAGGCGTGGGAAACAGTCGAGGACATAACGGCCGCAGCCCTGAACGCAATCTCAGGCACCCGTCACACACTCTACGAGTATCGGGGCGTCGACCACTTCCTCGACAAGGCCTTGTTCGATGCCGGCGTATCGCATAAGACGATCGATGCAATGTTCGACGCGATTCAGAGCGAGGGCGAACTGGCACAGCGCATCCTCAAGGTGAAAGCAGACGCGATGGGGACGGGAGGCGTGGCATGGTATGATCTCGGGGCGCCACTCCCCTTCCCCGAGCAGGACAAGCTTTCCTGGGATGTGGCAAAGGACATGGTCCAGAGCGCGTTCGAGAAGGCCTATCCCGCGCTCGGTGAGTTCCAGAAAATGATGTATGACAGGGACTGGATCGAGTGGGAGCCGAGAGCCGGCAAGCGACCTGGGGCCTTCTGCACGGGCTCCAGGATGATCCGAGAGTCTCGCATCTTCATGACCTACAACGAGTCGATCGGCGATGTCCGTACTCTCGCTCACGAGGCCGGTCACGCGTTCCACTCGTGGGTCATGCGCGACCTCCGCCCCTATCAGAGCGGCTACCCGATGACACTCGCCGAATCCGCCTCCACCTTCGGCGAAATGATTCTCGCTGAGGGCATCCTCGAAGACCCGAACGTCACCGACGTCCAGAAGGCCCTAACCCTCGACCAGGAAGTCGCTCACGGGGCCATCTTCCTGATGGACATCCCCGTGCGCTTCCAGTTCGAGAAAGCCGTTTACGAGGAGCGCAAATCCGGCGAACTCTCGGTTACGCAGTTCAAGGATCTCATGGTCCAGACGCAGCGCGATGTCTTCGGCGACGTCCTGCTCAAAGGGTGCGAAGACCCCTATTTCTGGGCCTCCAAACTCCACTTCTATATCACCGGCGTCTCGTTCTACAACTTCCCATATACGTTCGGCTTCCTCTTGAGCCGTGGCCTCTTCGCCGTCTTCAAAGAAGAGGGCCCATCCTTCCTCCCCAGATACGAAGAGTTCCTGAGGCTCACCGGCAGCGACACAGCAGAAGGCGTCGCCAAACGCAGCATCGGCGAAAACCTCGAACAGCCGGATATCTGGGTCCGCGCCATCCGTACCCTCGAGGAGCCACTCGCCCAACTTCAGGCCATACTTCCGGAAACCTTAACCACGGAGGACCCGGAAAACACGGAAGGGTAACGCTCGAGGACCTGAGAGGGACCGTGGCGCTACGATTGTCGCCGCGATCCAGATGAAATCACTCTCCGTGTCCTCCGTGTCCTCCGTGGTTCTCTAGCTTTTGAAAGTCAGATACTACCAGGACAGCACACTCGTCGGTGTACCCTGCCGGGAGGAAAATTTCGAGCGTCGTGAGATCGACATGGATCTCCCCGTCGGCCAGACCGCGCTCGTGCTCGTCGACCTGTGGCAGCACCACTTCATCGACAGCTGGATCGAACGTGCAGGCCAAGTGTTGCGCGATCACGTGCTTCCGGGCATAGAAGCCGCCCGAAGTGCCAGCTTGACCATCATCCACGGTCCGTGTCCCGAAGTTGCTGAACAATACGAGCAGCTCAAACACCATGAGCCTGATCCATCTCGTGGGAATCCGCCAGCCTGGCCCCCTCCCGAGTTCCGCAACCGAACAGGCGAGTACCACGCCTATCGGGGACCCCGTGAACAGGAACCGGGCATCCGCGACATCCGTGAAGAGCGCCGTATGTCCGATCTCGTTGAGGTTCGCGACGACGACATCGTCATCGCTACGGGGGAACAGTTACACAAGTATCTCGAGTCACAGAAGATCCTCCACCTGATCTACGCAGGGTTCGCGACCAACTGGTGTATTATCAACCGCGACTACGGTATACGAGCGATGCGGAATCGGGGCTACAACACCATCCTCCTCCGTGATGCCACAACCGGCGTCGAGTTCCCCGACACGCTAGACAACCTGTTCGCCACCGAGCTATCCATTCGGGAGGTCGAGCAAAAATTCGGCTTCTCCGCCTCCAATGTTGATTTCTTCCGCTACTGTGAAGAATCAAAACCTTAACCGCAGAGGCGCAGAGATCGCAGAGGGATACTTGGGAAACAGAGAGAGGCCGGGAAGAATCGAGAGCGACTTCAGTGAGGCCATCGTTCATGTGCAAGAACGTCTTCCACACCACCCTTCTCCGCGCCTCTGCGTCTCCGCGGTTGCTCTTGACTCTCATAGAGGAACACTGAACAGATGAAACTAACTGACATCCAAACCTTCATCGTCGGTAACCCTTGGAAGAACTGGGTCTTCATCAAACTCCACACGGATGAGGGCGTCTACGGCATCGGCGAGGCGACAGCCCACCGCAAGGCGAAGATGATCGAAGCTGCCGTCCTCGAATACCGTCGCTACTACCTTGGTAAGAGCCCCTTCAACATCGAGGACGTGAACTACGAGCTTATCAAGGCGGGTGCGCCGGCCAAGGTGAGGGCGGCGATCGACATCGCGTGCTGGGACATCATAGGGAAGGTGTTGGACCAACCGGTCTACAACCTGATCGGCGGGAAGTTCCGGGATCGAGTACCGGCATACGCGAACGGGTGGTATCAGGTCGACCGGGTGCCTGAGGAGTTTGCCGAACGCGCTCAAGCGGTCATCGCGAAGGGCTATCGGGCCATGAAATTCGACCCCTTCGGCGTCGCCTTTGAGCGCATCACCAAGGAAGAGATCGGCCTGTCCGTTGCCATCGTGGCTGCCGTGCGGGAAGCCGTCGGCCCAAACGTGGAACTCTTCATCGAATGCCACGGTCGGTTCGACCCACTGGTCGGCGCGAAAATAGGCAAGCTGATGGAGCCTTACGATCCCGGCTGGTTCGAGGAACCTGTGCGATCAGCTCAGATCGAAAACATGGCCGCGCTCAACGCGAAGCTCACTTTCCCGGTCGCCGGTGACGAGGGGCTGGACGGGATCGACGACTTTCTCCGTTTTATGCAAGCGCGAGCGGCCCAGATCATCCAGCCCGATCCGGTAACGTGTGGCGGGATTTCAGAACTCAAGAAAATCTGCGCGATCGCACAGGCACATCATATCCAGGTCGCCCCCCACAACGCCCAAGGCCCTGTCTGCACGGCCGCGTGTTTTCACGTTGACGCATCGACACCAAACATCATGATTCAGGAGATCTTCGAGGACTTCGCCACACCTTTCGCGTCCAAGATCACGGACTATCCGACGGAGATCGTCGATGGCCACATCATCATCCCCGATCGCCCCGGTCTGGGTCTGGACCTCGACGAAGAAGAAATGGCGAAATACCCGTATGACGAATCCCACTTCCTCGACATGTTCGGCAAAGGCGGCTGGGAAAAGAGAAACCTGAACGACTAATTCCCTCCTTTAGGAGGGACCTTCTCGACTGGCAGTCGAGAACAGGGAGGTCTGGTCGACCATGGACAACGTAGACACCATACTCGACGAGCTAGAAACCGAAGGCTTCGTCACCATCTCGGGCGCCCTCAACCCCGATCAGGTCGAAGACGTCCGCCAGCACATCAACGCCGCCCGCGAGAAGGGCTGGGAAGAGGGTCTCAACGCCGTCGGCAACATGTGGTTCGACAGCCTGCTCGACCGCGAGCCCGAGCCCTTCGAGCCGCTGGTCGGCCAGGAGCGTATCCGACCCGTCCTCGAGGGCATGATGGGACCGCAAACACAGCTGCGAAGCTTCCGGGCACATATCAATCCGGGCCCGTATCACCAGGAATGGCACCTCGACTTCTACGGTTATTGGGAAGAGAAGCGCCGTGCCGAACAGCACCGCCTAACCCCCCCGCCGGTCGGCATCAACACGACGTTCTATTTCCAAGACAACGGCCCAGGGATCGCGCATCTCAAGTTCATCAAGCGCGGCCACACCTTCGAGCCGGAGCACCTGTACCCGATGGACCGTCCGAAGTTCGAGGCCTGGTGTGAGGCACAGGAACACGTCGTCATCTATCCCAAGGCCGGCGACTGCGTCGTCTTCCTAAGCCATATCCCGCATCAGGGCGTCAAGGAGGATGACAGCGTCGAGCGCAGCAATATCGTCTGCCACTACCAGATGACCCCGATGCACGAGGGCGCCTGGTTCGTCTCTCAAGCCCGCGGCTACCAGGGCACCTTCCCCTTCGCCGACAACCGGAGGGCGATCAACACCCCAAAAGGAAACTGAGAGACAGGAGGGTCTACCTGAACCTCGGTGTGCGCGCCAAAGCCAGGTTTCGGCAGGATCCTGTCTACCAAGGCTTCTCTGCGTCCTCCATGGCCCGCCAAAGCCTCGGCGACGGCGGCTGCGGTTACAGCTTTTGACACTTTTCAGGTAAGGAAGCATGCCAGACCCATTTCGCTGGGGCATCCTCGGATGCGGAAACATCTCCAAAAAGTTCGCCACCGGTCTGCAGTCACTCGACAACGCCACGCTTGCAGCCGTCGGGTCTCGCTCACAGGAGAATGCCGATCGCTTCGCTGACGAGTTCCCCGCCGACCGACGTCACGCCAGCTATGAGGCGCTCGCAGCCGACCCGGACGTCGATGCCATCTACGTCGCCACCCCGCACCCGTTCCATCTCGAAAACAGCGTCCTGTGTCTGAGGAACAAGAAATCCGTCCTGTGTGAAAAGCCTTTCACCATCAACAGAGCACAGGCCGAAGAGCTCGTCGCTGTCTCCCTGGACGAGAAAGTCTTCTTGATGGAGGCCATGTGGTCGCGCTTCCTCCCGTTGCTGGTCCGCGTCCGAGAACTGATCGCCGACGGTGCGATCGGTGAGGTCCGCATGCTGCAGGCCGACTTCGGTTTCCGCGCGAACGTCAACCCCGATGGTCGCCTGTTTAATCTCGATCTGGGTGGCGGCGGCCTACTCGACGTCGGTGTTTACACCGTGTCGCTCGCATCGATGATTCTGGGTACGCCGGACGATATCCTGAGTACGGCCGAGATCGGCGAAACAGGTGTGGACGAACAAGCGGCAATCATCTTCAAGTATGACTCAGGTCAGATGGCGCTTCTTGCCGCGGGAGTTCGAACGAGAACCCCGCACGAAGCCACCATCCTCGGCACCGATGGCTACATCCGACTGCACTCGTCCTGGTGGAACGGGTCAAAGGGCACACTCGTCCGCGGAAACGACAGCGAGCCCTTGGAAACACCGACTGTCGGCAACGGCTACAATTACGAGGCCGAGGAAGTCGCCCGCTGTGTCGCGGAAGGTCTGATCGAGAGCCCGGCCATGCCGCACGATGAATCCATCACCATCATGGGCACGCTCGATACGATCCGTGCCCAATGGGGCCTCAAATATCCGATGGAGTCGTAACCGCGTGCCTTTCAGGTGCGCGGTATTCTCAGCACCATCCCTTCGCTATCGCACGTCCCGAACCACGCTTCACACCCGGAGAAAAAATGGAATTCGGCAACATCCAATACGTAGACAAACCTGTCAGCCGCCTCGTACACGGTGCGATCATGCTCCGCGTTGAAGAAGCCGAACACTGGTTCACCGTCCTCGACGACATCTATACCACCGGATGCCGCGCCTGGGACAGCGCCCACATCTACGCGGGCGGCGACAGCGAACGTGTCCTCGGCATGTGGATGGACGCTCGCGGTAACCGCGACGACATAGTCATCCTCACCAAGGGCTGTCATCACACAGGCGATCGCCGTCGCGTCACCCCGTTCGACATCGACACGGACATCCACACCTCCTTCGCCCGGCTCCGTACCGACTACATCGACGTCTATGTGCTGCATCGCGACGACCCCGACGTACCGGTCGGCCCGATCGTCGAGAAGCTGAACGAGTTGCACGAAGCCGGGCGCATCGGCGCATTCGGCGGTTCAAACTGGAAGCCATACCGCATCGCCGAGGCCAACGAGTATGCTGACAAGCACGGTCTCAAGCCGTTTACCGTCAGCAGCCCCAACTTCAGCCTCGCCGAACAGTATGACGAACCCTGGCCGGACTGCTTCACCATCAGCGGCCCTCAGAACACCAAGGATCGTGAGTGGTATGTCGACCAAAAGATGCCACTCTTCACGTGGTCCTCTCTGGCCCAGGGCTTCTTCTCCGGAAGGATCACGCGGGCAAACTGGGAGGACGTAAAGGACGACTTCCCCGAGCCAGTCGCACGCTGCTATGCTCGCGGCGAGAACTGGGATCGAATGGGCCGTGTGGAAGAGCTGGCCAAAGAGAAGGATATGTCCGTGCCGCAGCTGGCTCTAGCCTATACGCTCCAGAACCCGGGCCTCGATGTCTACGCCCTGATTGGCACCTTCACGGTAGACGAGTTCTCCGAAAACATCCGCGCTCTCGAGGTCAAACTGACGCCTGCGGAAATCGACTGGCTCGATCTCCGCACCGATTCACGCTAGCGGTGCGAGATCCCGTATCGTACTACCTGGGATCTGACAGATTTCGTACACGAGAATCCGCTCCTGCACTGCGGGAGAGGGCAGATCGCACCGCAGCGAAGCGAAGGTCGATCAGGTGAGGGCCGGCTTCACGGGTCGCAGCCTTTTCTAGGGGATCATTCCTTAGCACAGAGCCAGCTCTATGACAGACACCACCACATCCTTCGCCGACCACTGGTCAACAGAAGGCTACATCGTCGTCCGCAACCTCTTCGACGATGCGCTGGTCGACAAACTGAAGCCCGTCTGCGAGTCCATCCTCGAGCACTGGCGCGTGGAGAACCCCGAGAAGGGTGAGCCAGGTGGCGGTCCTGAATCAAACGTCATGCGTCACCTGAACCACCCGGGCTACGCCAAGCCGCTACCGGAAGGTCCATCCACCATCCTCGAAGCCGCATCCAATCCTGCGGTTCTGAACGTGGTCGAGGAAATCCTCGCGGAGCCCCCACTGTTCAAGTGCACGAGTCTCTTCTTTAACCCGCTGATCGACCCCCGCGACGGAAATTGGCACCGGGACTCACAGTTCAGATCGGAGAATGACGAGGCAGAAAAGGAGTTGATGCGGGTGAGAGCACATCCCGCGAAAGGGGTGCAACTTCAGGTCGCTCTCGACCCGAGCGATGACGTGGAATATGTTCCGAAGTCACATCTTCGGTGGGACACCGATGAGGAGTATCACATCCGGAAGGCGGACGACCAGGCGAACAACCGCTCGAACGACATGCCTGGCGCCCAGAGGATCGCACTGGAGCCAGGCGACGCCCTCGCATTCAACCCGCTTGGTCTGCATCGAGGTCGATACCACGTAGACAAACGACGTCGCACGCTGATGCTCACCTACGCCGCCTCATCCAGCCTCAACTTCGACTACTTCACCGATCAGCCCTGGTTCATGCTCGACGGCTACCTCAACGGACTGTCCAAACAGGCAAAGTCGTTCTACCAGGCCTACATCGATGCTTACAAGGAAGACTGGGACACGCGAAGCGAAGCGAAACCCTTTCATCCCGAGTAGGCCTCGACAAAGTCGAGGACGTATCGAGGGACCCAATCTGTTGGGGACGTCCTTCGATACGACGTGGCTTCAGCTCGCCAACAGCACCACGCACTCTGATCGTCAGGACGCCTGCTCAGGGTGACCGGCACTCGATCCTTGGTCATCACTCAAAAATACTGCCCCAGCCCCATATACAGCACCCAAGCCCGATCCTCGAACCCATACCCAACATCAGCCCGCAGAATAGGTGAGTTGTACACACGGGTCAACCCAACCCGTCCCCCGATCCCAACAGCGATAGCGAACACCTGCCCTCCTTGTCCCGGCGTCCAGGCCGACCCGCCATCCACAAACACCACCCCCGCGAGCGTATAGTCCCTCCGCCTCAAGAGGGTCGGTCTCGCTTCCACATTGAAGATCAGCCGTCGTGATCCATCAAACCGGCGGAGTGCATATCCTCTCAGCCCCCGTGCCGTTCCCAGCAGGTATTGCGTCGCGTCCTCCGTCCGACCAAGACCATCATACCGGGCTCTTGCAGCGAACGAATGCGTCTCTCTAATCTTGACGATCCCCATTGCCTCCGCGCTCCCGAACACATTCCAGATCCGTCCCTGACTCATCCTCCCTCTCAGCGTGAAGCGGGAGAACAGGTAGGCCCGATTTCCGGACTTAAGCCTTGGGTTCAGATCCATGGTGAAGAATTGATAGTCACGATCGGACCCGATCGCTTCTAGCGATGCACCTACCCGAACCGTAGCCCAGCTACCGGTCTGAACGTCCTCTTTTCGACCCAGACGACGGAGAAACCGAGTGGTGTCATACTGAGGGCGCCACACGGTAAGGCCTAGGCTAGGAAGCACCCGCCTACGATCTGCCGGAGCGTATGTGAACCCTGTCTCAGGTTCGAACGACCGATCCGAAATTGCAAGGAAGACCCCAGTACGAGCCTTGACGTCCTCCCCGTAGGACCGCCGGACTGAAGCGGTCGCGCTCCACGTCCTGACGTCATACTGCTCCGCAAGAGACTCGCCCGAGTTCAATCGCACTACAGATTCCTGATTCAGAACAGACGCACCTACTGACCAGCATTCGGCCAGCCTGAAGAACGGTCGGGCAACGGCGATAGAGGCGTGGTGACCGTCAGAGGAGATCTCGCCATCCAGATCCAGGCGCAGACGGGAGCCTGACAGACGGGGCGCTCGATAGAACACTCGAGCACGATCACCCGTGATGGGATCGTGCTCTGCCGTTACCTCGAGGATCTGGCCCCGCCCAAGGAAATTGTAGTCGAGTCCGACAGCACCGTAGCTCAGTTCGTCAGGCTCACCCGACAGAAGCGGCGTGATCGCACGTGCATACAGATCTCGAACCCGAATGAGCACATCGACCCAGTTGCCCTCTTGTGTCATTCCCAATTCGACGTCGCCAAGAAACAGAAAAGCCCGAAGATTTCGCTCAGTCTCTTCGATCAGATCGACCGTCAGCGTATCTCCAGGCTCGAACAGCAGCTCGCGTCGAATGACTTCTGCCTTCGTCCTTGTGTTCCCTGTAATCTCGACCTCTCGGACGACCTGGGCCTCGCCGAGAGCATTGCCTGTCAGTGTCGCCGCCAAGATGAGAGCCCTCAGTGCTCCCACACAATACACGCGACCGCTGACCCTGGTCTTCAACACCTACTTCTCACTCGAGCGCACGCTCAGGACCTGCACCATCTCAACTCCGTGTGATCCGTGGTTCCCTAACGCATCCGCGAAGGAACCATCCAAGGATCCGGATTCAAGCCAATCGTCGACTTCACAACTTCGGTTGCTGCATTGAGCTGAGCGATGACATCATCGGGCAAGGTCAGGTCATACACTGGCGTGTTCCACGCCAGCTCTTCCGGACTGCGTGCCCCGACGAGCACCGAGGTCACACCCAGTTGTTGCCGCACCCAAGCAAGCGAAACCGTGGCCATCTGCTGCCCCAGACCTTCCGAGATTTCCCGGATCGTTCCAAGTGCCTCGAAGACCTCCTCCTCACACCCCTCCTCACCGTGCTTGGCCATCGCGCGGTCCTTGTTATACCAACGTGTCCTGGCCAGACCATCCGGTACCTCGTCCGCTGAAGCGTAACGTCCGGTCAGCAGACCCTGGGCAAGCGGGCTGTAGCAGATCAGCCCGACATCGTTCGCCTTACACAGGGGCTGGATTTCGTGTTCGACCACGCGCCAGAGCAGCCCGTAGTTCAGCTGGTTGGTCTCACAATGACCCTGATCCAGAAGCTCGCCCAGATCCTGCACCCCGAAGTTGCTGACGCCAAGGGCGCGAACCTTCCCAGAGGACTTGAGCGTTTCCAAGGCGTGCCAGGACACCTCGATCGGTACTTCCCAGTTCGGCCAGTGGATCTGGTAGAGATCGATGTAGTCTGTCCGAAGGTTTTCGAGACTCTGCTCGCAAGCCTTGACGATGTCATCAGGCTTCAAGTGACCGGCGTTCACCTTCGTCGCGATCACAGCCTCATCTCGTCGACCTTCGAGGCCACGACCCAGAACGCGCTCCGAGTGTCCCTTCTCGTATCCCTCAGCCGTGTCGAAGAAGTTGATCCCTGCATCCAGCGCCGCGTGTACGGTCGCGATCGACACATCGTCGTCCTGATCGCCCCAAACCGCACCGCCCGCAAACGGCCAGCACCCCAGGGCAAACACCGAGACATCAATGCCGGTCCTACCCAACTTACGAAACTTCATCTACCCCTTCGCTTTCACGCGTCAAAGCGTTGATGCCCACTCCGCCAAGTAACGCGCCGAGAACGTAGTGGGAAAGTCCCACCAATCGAAGTCATCGCCTATCATTGACTGACTTCTCTACCAAGAATCCTGATTGGCAATCTCGTCCTGTTTTTTGATCAGCGCATCGATGCTGTATTTCCCTGCGCCAACGAGCAAATACATCACGCCAATGCACAAAAAGAGAAGGGCCTTTTCCTTACGGCCAAACGGATCGCCCGCGTGTGCAACGAAAGCGGCGATAAACATCGTAAAGCTCACAAAGAACGCCGATATCCTCGTCATGAACCCGGCGGCCAGGAACACGCCACCAAAGAGCTCCGCGCTACCCGCGGCCCAGGCGAACAGGTTAGGGAGGGGGAATCCCATATTCCCAAGATTCGTGATCATGCGCTCTGATGGTGGGACTTTCTCGATCCCGTGAGCAAGTGCCATTGCGAGTCCCGAAAAGATCCTCAGGATCGCCAGCCCGATGTTTGCTGCTGTACCCTGAATGTTGGAACCACCAAACAGAAGACCCATACTCATCCTCTCCTAGTCTTGTCTCTTGCTGAGCACATCTCTCGCCCAGCTCCTCTCAAACTGGTTCACTGCCCGTCGATCTCTAAAGGCAACACGCCCCCCGAGGCAGTGCCCCAGGGGGTCGCGAAACACACGATTCAGAATCGCTAAGCCTTCACGCTGGACGAGAACCCGCAATTCCTGTGGGCACCGTCGCAGTAGGGCTTGTTTTCAGACGCGCCGCAACGGCAAAAAGCAAGCGGGCGCCCCTCATCCTTGGACATTTCAGCTCCGGAACCATCCTGCAGCTGGAATCCGCCCGTGATCAGGAGCGGCCCATCATCCAACACCTGCACTGTAAGATCTGCCATTCTTCCTCCTTGAGAGTCTCACCAATTAGCGTGCCTAATATAACGTCTGCCGGGAGAGTTGTCATCCATCGGCCGGCCTCCTTGGCCGCCGAAGCTGCAGCGAAGGCGGTTGGTCGAGGCATCCACTCAAATGCGTATTCTCGCCCCCAGCCAGTGACTGGGGGTGTGCGGAGCCCCAGGGATCTCCTCAACTATGCCAGGGCTACGGCGACAGGTCGCCTTTGTGCTCAGGCGGACCTAATCCAGCGACGGCATATCGATCGCGCTCAACCGCGCCCCATCTCGTGGTCGCTCCATCCGTTCCGGATACTTGTCGATCGGCTCGGACAGCTCGTTCAGCCTGGCGAGCGTATCAGAATCCATCGTCCAGCCTGAGCCACGCACATTGTCGTCAAAGTGCTCGACCGTACGCGCACCGACCAACACCGACGTAATGTGCGACTGCTCCAGAATCCACTGGATCGCGACCTGAGCGGGCGACTTTCCGAGCTGCTCCGCCGTTTCTAACACCGCGGTCAGGATGGCATTCGTATTCGGATGGAAGTGTTTGCCCGGATACGCCCAGCCTTCCGCAGACCGTGTCCCTTCCTTGGATGTCTCACCCGGCTTGTATTTCCCGGACAGGAAGCCCCCGCCGAGCGGGCTCCAGGTGACGATCCCGACATCCTTGAACTGACAGGCCGGCACCAGATCGATCTCGATGTCGCGCACGAGGAGGCTGTACTGAGGTTGATAAGCGATGAACCGCTCGAGCCCGTTCGAGTCGCTGATCCACAGTGCCTCCATCAGCCGCCACGCCTCGAAGTTACTGCACGCGATATACCGCACTTTCCCCTGGCGAACGAGATCATCCAACGCGCGCAGCGCCTCCTCAAGCGGGGTTTCCTGATCGACGTGATGGATGTAGAACAGATCGATGTGATCCATGTCCAGACGCTTCAGACTGTCCTCGACCGTGTTCATGATGTGGTATCGAGACATCCCGGAATCGTTCGGCCCCGATCCCATCGGGTTGTAGAATTTCGTCGCGACCACGACGTCCTTTCGCTTCCCCTTCAGCGCCTTACCCAGGAAGACTTCCGACTGAGCGTCTGCGTATGAATTGGCCGAATCGAAGAAGTTGATCCCCGCACCGATCGCGTGATCGACCATCCGTTGTGCTTCCTGTTCGTCCGTACCGTGACCGAAGGTCATCGTGCCGAGACACACCTCGGACACCTTCAGTCCACTCCTGCCGAGTTGACGATACTCCATTGCTCCTCCTTGCTGATCCTTTGCTCGACTACATAAACCGTTCAACACCGAACGCGGTCATCTCGGACGACCACGTACCCGTTGTAATCGCATCGGCAGCGACTTTGCCGCTGTATGGCCCCAAATGAAGGCCCACGGGCCCGTGTCCGGTCACCACGTGAACACGAGGATGCCCCGGCACCGACCCGACGACAGGCATGCCATCCTGACTCAATGGGCGCAGCCCGACCCGGATCTCGCGAATGCTTGCCGTCCGGAGACCAGGGGCTACCCGGATCGCTTCATACATCACTTCCATCAGTCCCTCGACGGTCGTGACCGGATTAAAGCCAGCGCTCGCCTCGCGTGTGGCCCCGACGACGACACGCTGGTCCGGCCAGCACACCATATAGTGCTCCGTCATCCCCGTGATAATCGGCCACTCGGACGTGTCCACGTCGCCCACATCCAGGTGGATAATCTGTCCACGTTGCGGGCCAACGGGAATCTGCACATTGAGCGCGTCTGAGAACGACTGCGACCACGCTCCCCCGGCGATCACCAGATGGCCTGCGGAGATTAACTCACCGTTGGCGGTCACTTCGACCGATCCATCTCTTGACTGGACAGAGTCAACCGATTCAGTCCTGATTTTGAGACCACGAGACACCGCGGCCTTCTCGATCGACGACGCCAGTTGACGTCCATCTACGCGAGCCGTGGATGGCGCATACAGCGCGCCCGTAACCGTATCAAGAGGCGGGAAGATTTCCCGAGCGCGAGCGGGTGTGACGACGGCCAAACCACCCCGACCATTTCCTTCAGGAATACCGACCGTACTCCGTTTGAACTCGGCCCCCTCTCGCTCATCGACGGCCACCCACAACGACCCGCAGACTGAGTAACCGGTATCTTCGCAGCCATCCCCCTCCAGGTCTGTTACGAGATCGCGATAGTGATGCTCGGCCAACCCCACAAACCGGTAATAGGGATCGTGATGGTTGGGATCTCCTCCGGACGAGATGATACCAGCACCTGCGTCTGTCGCTCGGCCGGGATCACGTCGATCGATCAAGAGGGTCGATGCGCCCTGCCGCACGAGCTGATACGCCGTGGCAATCCCCACAATACCGCCACCGATAACGATCGCGTCAAGCACGAGCCACTTTCCCTCTTGTATGAAATGCTGTGTTCACAGCCCCAAGATAGCGGCGGCTGTAGGGCTGTCAACGCGCGGGGAAGTGTGCCAGGCAGATCGGGATCCGAATTCGGCTATGTTAGGGCCGAACTGAATCGAAAAGAACGTGATGACCTTGCTTCGCCTCGCATTTGCGCTTCTTGTCGCGCACATTCCTCTGTCCGTCGCCTCACAACAGACTGAACTGGACCGGTTGAATCAGTCCATCGAATCACTTGTCCAGCGTGTCGGCCCATCCGTGGTCCAGATCCTCGTATCCGGTTACGCACCGCAGTCGGGACTTGTCCGTAGCACGGGCGACCTCGTGATCCAGCAACGATCCAGACGCTGCGCAAGCGACTCGCCACGCTCAAAGCCGACGACCCGGTCGTCTTCCAGATCGAACGGGACGGCCGCCTCTTCTACTTCTCCTTCGAGTTCGCAAAAAAAAGCGAGGTCGAATACTCGACCTCGCCTCTACTGTTCCCCCTCTACAGCCGGAGCAGGAGTTCCGTGCTCTCCCCAACCCAGTCCCCGATAGGGCCGCCTGGGTCGGGGTCTAGCAACAGCCCTCCGTATCTTCCGTATCCTCTGTGGTTCCGTGCCATTGTTTCAGGCAATCGACTCCCGCAGCGGATCCAGCCACTCCCGATGTCTCGGATGACGCAGCTTCCGCAGCGCTTTTTCTTTGATCTGTCGGATCCGCTCCTTGGTCAGTCCGACGTTCTTCCCGATCGCCTCGAGCGTCTTCGGGTTGTCATCGACCAGTCCGTAATGTTCGCACAGGACCAGCGCCTCTCGCTCCTCTAGGGATGCAAGCGCGGCCTCGAGCTGAATCTGATCCGAGGCATCGCTCACTTCGTAGTCGGGCAACTCCTGGCGATCGTCTGCGATCACGTTGAGCGGCATCTGCGTCTCGTCTGCCGATGTCGGCTGATCCAGGGATGCGAGGTCCCGTGACCACATCTGCATCTCACGGACCCGATCAACGGGGACACTCAGAATGTCAGCAATCTCGGCCGATTCCGCCTCGAGTCCGGTCTTCTGGTGAATCTCGCGCGCAATCTGGGTGATGCTGTTCAGGAGCTTGACCCGGTTCGCCGGAAGACGAACGGTTCTTGTATCCTGTGAAAGGCTGTTCAGGATCGCTTGACGGATCCACCACAGCGCGTAGGTAATGAATTTGACCCCGCGTTTGGGATCGAACCGTTCGGAGGCCGTGATCAGGCCGACGTTCCCTGCGCTGATAAGGTCCTCGAGGTCCATGCCGCAGCCCTGAAACTCACTGGCCAGTCGGACCACAAACCTCAGATTCGCGTTGACCAGCTCGTTCCGGGCACACTGATCGCCCTGCTGGATCCGGCGTGCGAGATCGCACTCCTGCTTAGAATCCAGAGGGGTGGAGTTCGAGATATCTAGAAAATACTGGTCGAGTAATCCGCTGTCTGTGTTTCTGATAGCCATCTTCTTCCTCCTTGGCCAGCGGGATTCCGGGGTGGGGGTGGGGATCTTGCATATTGCGCTGGCCTGCCTATATAGAATGCAATGCTTGTGCCACGTATCGGACTGAACCACTACAAAATGTATCTGCAGGAAATTCATACACTTAATCCTGTAGACGGATCGAGTTGATACACGTGAATCTGGCCACATAGAACAAAACGTTCCTGCGGTGTGATCCAGCGCACACCAAAACTAGACAAATCATCCGTTTTGTTAGACTTATGCCTCGTTTGCGGGCCGATTTTCATTTCCTCACGTGCCGGCTGCCCTTAAACTGCTCATGATGCCGCAAATCAACCCCACCCTTGCAATGATTCTGGTCCTTGTAGGCTTCTATCTCGTCTACGCGGTGTGCCTCTACACCTTCCAGCACGCGATCATGTTTCCCGGTATGCGCACGCTCGAAGGGGTCGAGCCACCCGACCTGCCGGACGGGGCGGAGCGTTTCTGGGTGCGTGTGGATGACAAACCCGTCGAGGGCTGGCTGCTACCGCCGACGCAGGAGATCAAACGGTCGCCGCTGGTCATCTTTGCACACGGGAACGCGGAGCTTATCGACTTCTTCAAGGATCGCTTTCAAACGTTCCGAGACAGCGGCCTGGCGGTCGCCCTCGTTGGATACCCCGGATACGGAAGGAGCAAGGGGAGCGCCTCGGAGAGGACGTTGATCGACACATTCACGAAAGCCTACGATGTGCTCCTGGCGCGTGATGACGTGGACGGCCAGAACGTCATCCTCGTGGGCCGGTCCATGGGGGGCGGCGCAGCGTGCCTCCTCGCCGACCGACGTCCATCCAAAGCCCTGATCCTGATCTCCACGTATCAAAGCATGCTTAAAATGAGTAGACGGTATCTCGTGCCCAGTTTCCTGGTCCGAAGCCCGCTGAACAACATCGATGTCCTTCGGCGATATCCGAACCCCGTTCTCGTTCTCCACGGCCCTGAGGATCTGGTCATACCATACAGCCACGGCGTGGCCCTTGCAGAGGCTGCAGCCGACGGAACGCTGTGGACCTACGAGCACGTCGCGCACGTCGATTGTCCACCCGACTGGGATGCCTTCTGTGTGCGCACACTGGAGTACCTCTACGAAACAGGGATCCTAAACCGCTAGCGGAGACGCCCAATGTCTACGACCTTCGTTAAGTCCCCCACATCTCTCCTCCGGCTTGGACACGCCCACGGAGACACCACGCCACCCGTCGGGATCTACCACAGAATGTGGGGCGCCGCACGTCACGATGCAGCCACCGGCGTTCACCGGCCCCTTCAGGCAAACGTCATCGTGCTCGAACCCCTCTCCGGCGACAACGACACCCGCTTCGTTCGCGTTCAGCTCGAACTCGTAAACCTGACCGGCGAGCAGATGGACAGACTTGCCGCCAACGTCGGCGAAGCGACGGGCACGCCGGCAGAACGTGTGCTCTTCACCTTCTCCCATTCGCACGCATCGGGGAACTACGCGCCCGGACGGAGAGGACTTCCAGGGGGTGACCTCATAGGGCCTTTCCTCGACGACCTGAACGCCAAAGTGACATCCCTTGCCGAGAGCGCATTATCGTCTGTTGAGGAGACAGCCATTACCTATGCCTTCGGCAGATGCGACATGGCTCAGAACCGCGACTATTGCGACGAAGCCAACGGCATCTATGCGACTGGATACAACCCGGACCGATCGGGTGAGGACACCGTTCTTGTCGGACGCGTGACCAACGCATCGGGTGAGGTCCGACTCGTCATCGTCAACTACGCCTGCCACCCGACGACTCTCGCGTGGGACAACACGTTGATCAGCCCCGACTACGTGGGTGCTTTGCGTGAGGTCATCGAGACAAACACGGGAGCACCGTGTTGCTTTCTTCAGGCCCCCAGCGGTGACCTCGGCCCACGAGATGGGTTCGTCGGCGATACGGCGGTCGCGGACCGAAACGGTAAACAGGTCGGCCACGCCGCACTCTCCGCACTCTACGGTATGGGGGCGCCGTATCACGACTTCGCGTATGCCGGTCCGGTGGTCTCTGGAGCGACGATCGGAACGTGGACGTGGGAAATGCAGGAGAACGACCGTGCAGAAGAGACAGCTGTATTCCGCGGAGGGTGCTTCGAAGTCGCCCTCCCCTTGATAGACCTTCCGACGCAGGAGACGCTTCAGGCCGACATGAAGCGGTATGCAGAGGAACAGGAGACAGCCGACCAGGACGGCGACAAAATCAAGGCGAGGGATACCGGTGCTATGGCGGAGCGGTGTCGACGATGGCTAGCGCGTATCGAGGCGCTTCCCGAGGGGAAAGCGTTCGCCTACCGATTCACCGTGTTCCAGCTCGGCGATGCGGTGTGGGTAACGTGCGGTGGAGAGCCCTACAGTTGGCTTCAGAGCGAACTGCGGAGTCGCTTTCCAGACCTGACAATCATGGTCTCGTCACTGAGTGGCGACACGCAGGTCGCCTATCTGCTGCGCGAAGAGGATTACGGGAAGGGGTTGTATCAGGAGGAGCCGTCTGCACTAGCAAAGGGCTGTCTGGAACGGCTGGCTGACGCGATCGCTGAGCGGATCGCCGAGGTCGTCGGTTAAGCGCTGCCCACCGACTTCGAATAAGTCGTGCTGAGCTTGCGAAGCATCTCTATTAGTTCTGGACCCTCCACCTGACACTTCAACCACGTCGGCCCTCACCTGCATACGGACCCCGCAACAGGAATAGACCAGTCAACGCTTCGGACACAACATCCTCCCCTCACACATCCGTCCGTGTCTGGTTCCTAACCTCTACGGCGATCTTCTGGTTCTCGCACTACACCTACGTCCCCATACTCGCACCTTACGCTGAACACCAAGGCGGATCTTTCAGCCTCATCGGCATCGTGGTCAGCGCCTACGGTTTTGCCCAACTCCTTTTCCGACTCCCCCTCGGCCTCTACTCCGACCGCATCGGTCGCCGAAAGCCGTTCATCACACTTGGACTACTATCAGCGGGAGTGGCAGGCATGGTTCTGGCTCTCTCGCCGTCTCCAGAGTGGATGATCGTCGCCCGATTTGTCTCCGGGATTTCGGCGTGTTCATGGGTCGCCTTCACCGTTCTCTACTCGGGGTACTACCCACCCGGACAGACCACGCGAGCGATGGGCCATATCTCTTTCGTCAACGGCCTGTCGATCATGTCCTCGACATACCTCGGCGGTTGGCTCGCCGACCACTACGGTTGGCTCGCCCCATTCTGGGCTTCGGCCGGATTTGGTGTGCTGGGCACCTTCGTCTCGCTCGGCACGTCCGAATCACGAGTGCCTGCCCACGGAACGCTCTCGCTGAACGCGTCTCGAGAGATCCTCCGTCATCCAACTCTGATCTGGTCGTCGATCGCAGCCTCCCTCGGCATGTATACGGTCTTTACTTCAAGCTTCGGCTTCCTGCCGAACTTCGCGCTAACGCTCGGAGCGACCAAGACAGACCTAGGCATGCTTTCGGCGCTTACCCTCTTGTGCGGGTCGGTCGCCGGACTCTCCGCCAGCCGGCTGGCCCTTCCCCTGCTGGGACCGAGATACGCCATCGTGGTCGCCTATGGGGTCGTCACGCTCGTTACGGCCACTATTCCACACGCCACAGAGGTCTGGCAACTCTTCGTGCTGCAGGCGCTGAGTGGACTATGCCGAGGCACGGCCTATCCGATCATGATGTCTCTCGCAATCCACGGGATTTCCGAGCGAGACAAGGCAACGGCCATGGGCTTCTTCCAGGCCGTCTACTCTGCCGGCATGTTCCTGGGCCCTCTCGTCGCGGGGCAGATCGGCGGCTGGATGGGGTACACCATGCTCTTTTCTAGTTCCGCGCTCGTCGCTGCCGTGTCGGTCCTTGCCTCGCTCAAACTGCCTCGCCGTCTCGACGGTTGAAGTCGTCACGCAAAAGCCCTCCCCCGCAAACCGGAAGAGGACGGAAGCCCCGCAATCCTAACTGGGGTAAGTGAAGGCTCGCATCAGATGCAGCCGACAATTCAATCATCAATCTTCTGTCATCAATTCTCAATTCCCAGACTTCTGCACATGCAGCCAGTGACTGACCACAACCCTCGGGTCATACGGAACGAGCCACGCCTCCGGCACCTGTTGACCGAACCCGGGTCCCGGCGGCAACCCGAGCACACCATCCTTCGGCATCGGCGTGCCTGGCGTAGTCCGATAGCACAGCCTTCCACTCTCGGACGGCGAACCGAGATAGCATTCATCCAACGGCACACCCGGTCGCGTCCCCTGATAGAACTCGATCAGCGGCGTATTCGGCATCGCGGCCGTGAAGTGCTGACCATACAGATCGTTCACCCCCGTGTGCAGGGCCAGTTGTACCCCTTTCGTGTCGGCGTAGTGAGCCAGCTTCATTGCCTCGGTAAAACCACCAATCCAGGTGATGTCAGCCTGAATCAGGTCCACGATGCACTCTTCCAGTGCTCGGATCCCGGGATGGCGGGTCGCCCAGTGTTCGCCTGTCGCCAAAGTCTGCCACGGGAGCCGTTTGCGCAGTTCGCGATACCCGGCGAAGTCGTGCGGCATCAGCATCTCTTCCATCCACCGCATGCGATAGGGCCTGAGCGCCTCGCACATCCGCACCGTGTAGTCGACGTCGTAGGCCATCCAACAGTCCAGCATCAGGTCGGCATCTTCGCCGATCTGCTCGCGCGTCTTTGCGATCAGGTCAACCGTCCCGTCGATCCCGGCCTGCCCCTTCTCGAATCCGTGCGGCCGGGCGAGCTTGAATTTCCGGAACCCGACCTCTAGCCCCCAGTCGACATCGTTCCCGGTCACGTAGCAGTCCATCGACGAGCGGGTCGGGCCTCCGGCGAGGCGATAGACCGGCTGGCCCGTCACCTTGCCCCACAGATCCCATAATGCAAGGTCCACGCCGGCAACGGCTCGAGCCGTCAGACCTTCCTGACCGAACGACAGACATCCTCGCCACATCCGGTCGTTACAGGTATCGATCGCGCCGACCTCCTGACCTACCACCATATGCCTCAGAACCTCATCGATGATCACCGAGGCCGTATTCCCCGTGTCACCAGAACCAAGCCCCCACGTTCCGTCCTCGGCAATCGCCTTCACGAAATACTGTCCGCCCGGTTCATGCCGCTCCAGCGGCGGATCATACCTGTCTCTCGGAGAGGCCTGACGGAACAGTCGATTCCAAGGCTCGCGCGTGGCGGGTGTGCCGGGCTCCGAGGGATCGGGTGGCTGGAGCGAACAGACCTGGATATCGACAATCTTCATGGGTTACCTCTGCCCTCAGAGGGCGAACGGATCGACTTCCATCGCTCGCTGAACGGACTCGTCGTAGAGAAAGGTCAACAGCGTGAACCGACGTCCCTCCGTAACCGGAAGGACTTCGTGGAGATGCGCACACGAAAACACCAGCGCAGACCCCGCGTCCGGCTTATACCGTTCGCGTCCGAACTCGGGAAAACGGAGTTCGCCACCAGCGTAGCCGTCGTTGAGGTTCAGGCTGACTGCAAGCCGACGGTGGGCAGTCGACGGGCTCAGGTTGTCTCGATGCGCGTGGAAGAAGCCAGACGAAGTGGATTCGTAGCAGGCAATCTTGAATCCTTCGAAGCGAGCCGGGCGGTAGATGAACGCGCGCTCGATCTCGGGCAGGACGCGTTTGCCGATCGACTGCGTCAACAGCTGAACCAGCTTGGGATCCTGAACCGTATGGTCGCGTCGTGACTTATGGTGATCCGAGATGACCTCTCGACCACCTGCAGAAGTTTGCTGTTCGACGCCCGTCTCCCTGGAATCCTGTTCCCACAGGTGTTGAAGAAACTGGCAGCGATCCGGCTCGAGCACACGGTCGATCATCAGAACGGGAGCCTGATGCCGAATCGATCCTTGTGTGTCTGCGTGCTGGACACTGATCTGATCTGGATGGAGCTCGGCGGAATCACCTGTGACCTCGATGACGCGGAGATTTGGATCCAACAGGTAGCACACCGACGGTGCATCCGACAGATGATGGTCGATAGTCGTCCCGTCAGGATCAACATAGACATTCGGACTCGGCTGTGCCGTCGATCCGACAATGCGGACCACATCGTAATCGGCTGACTCGCCGAGACCGTCGGACCCATCGAACTCACGGACAATAATCAGCTGAACGGGATTGCCCCCGATCTGGCCGTATAAATGGGCCTGGCGGTTATCGCTGGACCGGGTAAGGACGACGTCGGGAAACCGATCCCCTGGTGAAAGTGCTGGCATACGGGCAAGATAGATCGGGAGGGAAGCGCCGGCAAGAAAGGCCAGACGCAAAAGAGGCCGTCGTCCCGTAGGGATTCCCGATCACTTCTGCGTCCGGTGCATTCGTCCACCGACCGTCGACCTGGTAGAGATACTCGCAGGTTTCCGGCTCCAGGAACGTCCGGCCCACTCACTGAAGCTACCGAGAACCTGAACGTCTTTGGCGTCCGGCGCGCTCAGCGTGAAATACACTCGTTTCTTGTCTGCCATAATGTCAATCCCGACGGAGGAATTATTAGGTACTGTGGTGATATAAGCACGATAACATAATCAATTCGCATACAATATAAAATAGTTTTAGTGATAATTTTAACGACAAAAGATTATCTATCGTTATAACAAATGAGGCATAATCGCCATTTTTACAGCCATTTACCCTACCCAAAGCAGGCCACCAGCCACTCGAATGCCGAAGGCAAGAAGACGTATCTGCCGGTTCCAACGCGACGTGGATTCTCGATCGAAATTCGCGCACCTAATTGTTATCTTGGTCGTTATGGCGAGCCTCCATCAACCGGCATCATCAGTTCGGGACCGAGTCACCCTCAGATCTGTGCTGGTCGGCACGCTGGTGGTCATCTCTGTAAATACGTGGCCGACCTACGGTCTCTACGTCATCCACATCAACCAGATGGTCTTCAGCTACATGGCCATGGCGTTGATGATCCCGTTTGTCCTCCTCGCCCTTGGCGTGAACGTCGGGCTACGCCGGATACGCCCCGCGTGGTCGCTCAGCGCGCTCGAAATGGTCGTCGTCTTTTCGATGGGGCTGGTCGGGGCGCTGTTCCCGTTGATGAACTTCACCGGACTCATCATGGGCCACATGGCAACGCCTTACTACTTCGCCTCCCCCGAGAACCGGTGGGCGGAGATGCTGCATCCGCACCTACCGGGTTGGCTTTTCCCCCAGGATGTGGACGGTGCCATGCGGTTGTTCTTCGAGGGCATGCCGCACGATCGACCGATCCCGTGGGACGTCTGGATCGCACCGTTATTCTGGTGGTTCGCCTTTGCAGCGGCGATCACGGGGACCTGTCTCTGTATCGCCGTCCTCCTGCGTCGACAGTGGGCGGTCACAGAGCGCCTGCCCTTCCCTGCCGTGCAGGTCGCGTTGGAAATGTCACGCGAGTCCGAGGACAGCATCTGGCCACCGCTCGTCAGGCATCGTGCCTTCTGGATCGGGCTGG
The DNA here is from genome assembly GCA_002727195.1 of Gemmatimonadota bacterium. Taxonomy (GTDB): domain Bacteria; phylum Latescibacterota; class UBA2968; order UBA2968; family UBA2968; genus UBA2968. The sequence goes on along the minus strand of PBWH01000023.1, from coordinate 213,203 downwards.
CCATTCCCGTGTTCATCATCTCTTGGAACTCTATCGGTTATTTCGTCCCCGACCTGCCCACCATACCGATCACCCGAGCCGGTGGAGGAGTCACCTACCTGCACGTCAGCCGGTACATCCCAGATCGATACTTCTACATCGGGATCAACTTCTTCATCATGGGGTTCGCCTACTGGACGAGCCTCGAGGTCCTCTTCTCGATCTGGGTGTTCTACCTGCTCGTCTGTATCGAGGTCGGTCTCTTCAACCGATTCGGGTTCTCGATCGGTGCTCCCGGGTTGTGGTCGTCCGCGCACGCCGCCAACGCCTGGCAGGCCTTCGGCGCGCTCACCTTCATGCTCTTCTGGTCACTGTGGATCGGACGCCGGCATCTGCTGGCCGTATGGCACACGGTCACGGGCAAACAAGTCGACCGGATCGACGACAGCGAGGAACTGTTCACTTATCGCACGGCGGCGATCGGTCTGGGGGCTGGCTTGTGCTTCATCGTAGGCTGGCTATACGCGTCGGGCATGCAGCTGCTCATTATCCTCCCCTTCCTGTTCGGTATGTTCGTCTTATACGTCGGGATCGCCCGCGTCATCGCGGAAACAGGTTTGGTCTACCTTCGGGGATCGATCATGCCGCCCTCCTTTGCTCTTTTCACCGTCGGATCCGCGGCCATCCGCCCGTCAACCATGGTCACCTTCGCCAATTCCTTCGGCTACTTCACCGACGCCAAGAGCCTCGCCATGGCCAGTTCCGCGCACATCTCGTGGCTGGCCGCCGCCGTACGAGGAAGCAAGAAACCTTTCGCGGGAGCGCTTGTTGTGGCCGGACTCACCGCGGCCGTCACGTCGATCGCATTCACGCTGTATCTCGGCTACGAGCACGGGGCCTACAACTTCCGCGCCTTCGAGTTCCGCACCCACCCCAACATCTTCAACTACTACGTCCGTCAGATGGAGACCTACCTCCCACCTGACTGGAAACGCCTCGGGTTCTACGGGATCGGCCTGGTCGTCATGGCCTTGCTCACCCTCGCTCGCTACCAGTTCCCCTGGTGGCCTATCCACCCGATCGGATTCGCGATCATGGAAACCTTCGCCGTACGCGGAACGATCTTCACCATCTTCATCGTCTGGATCGCCAAATCGCTCATCTTCCGGATTGGAGGGATCGCGCTGTATCGGAAAGGGCAACCGTTTTTCCTGGGCATCCTCGCCGGCTTCGTCATCGGCGTCGCCATATCTGCGACGGTCGACGTAATTTGGTTCCCCGGTGAGGGGCACTCGGTCCATCACTGGTAGCAAACAGAACGGCCCCGGCTAAAGCCGAAGTCAAAAGGCGGACCTACTTCGTCGGGAAGAATGGGCTGTCGCTGTTGAAACAGCGCGGGAGATACACTTCAACGATCGCTATCGTGGGCAGATCGATGATGGGGCGGATGAAGGTGGTGAGTATGTGTTCTCGGAGAAGTGGCCGACGGATCCAGCCAATTCTGAGATCGGCGCCATCATTCGGGAGGCGGATGACGGGGCACACGAGGCGGGCTTCGTATGGGACGAGTTCCTGTCCGCGCAGGGACAAAACCCGTGGACGTGCATGCATCTGAGTTTGCGGATCGGTGCGCTCGCGCCGGATGAGTCGGTCACGAGAAACGGGAGGATATTCCTGTACGAGGGAGATGCGCGGGATTGTTTACAGCGATGTGAGGCGTTTCTGAAGCAGTAAGTCGGCCGACACGACAGATCTGGCCACCGAGAGACGGCTCCCGCGCTACGCGTAGGTTCTACCTTTGACACCTTCCTCCTGGTTCTTTCTAGCTCGGCGAATCAACCGGTTGCCCCACGGGGTCGGATACTTGCTGGTCACGCATCCGTAGCAGAGCGAATCCTTATCCACATCGATTGCCGGGCCAAGGGCGGACACCGGCAGATACTTGATGCTGTCAACGCTGAGAGATCGCGCCATCTTTTTCAGCATCTCGGGCGTGGGATCGCCCTTGTATCTCTGCGACGTGAACTTGGATGCGTGCAGTTCGTCGAGCGTCGACATGTCGATCCCATAGAAGCACGGGCCCACGATCGGCGGACACGCGACCCGTACGTGGACCTCTTCCGCCCCTTCCTCGTACACCTGCTTCACCAGCGTTTTCAGCGTCGTCGATCGCACGATCGAGTCCTCAATTAAGAACACGCGCTGGCCATTGAGCAGTGATCGTACCGTCGTATACTTGCTCTTCGCGCTCTTCTCGCGCGTGCTGACGGGCTGGATGAATGTACGCCCGACGTAGCGGTTTCGGATCACGCCTTCCATACACGGCATGCCCATGTTGAACGCGTAGGCATCGGCCGCGGCCTTCGCCGTATCCGGCACAGGGACGACAATACAGGTATCGTCGACCTCCTGATCCTCCATCTCCGCCAGGATACGACCCGACCGCGCTCGCGCGTGGTAGATCCCTCTGTAATCGATCTCGCTGGCAACGTTCGAGAAGTAGACCCACTCGAAGAAGCAACGCGCCTTTTTCTCACTCTTCGCGAAACGCTCGATCCGCAGCTTGCCATCCTCGACGATTGCCATCTGACCGGGTTCGAGGTGGTCGATCTCTTGGAACCCGAGGTTCCGCAACGCCACCGACTCATTCGCGGCGGCAAACAACCGTCCCTTAACCGCCCACGCCATCGGCCGGAATCCGACAGGATCGCGGGACACGAACATCCGGCCCATCGCATCCATGAACGCGATGTTGAACGCACCGTCGAAATCGCGATTCAGACCTGCCATCACCTTAACCAGGTCCGGTCGTCCCTCACCGCGCAAACGGTATGCGAGCGTGTGCATGATGATCTCGGTATCGGTATTCAGCGTGAAGTGATAGCCCCGCTTCGACAGCAATCGCTCTCTCAGCTGCGAGTAGTTGGCGATGTTTCCGTTGAAGGCGAAGGCGAACCATTTCGCCAGCCGGCCGTGCTGCCTCTCGAAGGGCTGTGCGTATTGCTCGTCATCCTCTTCGCCACTCGTGGCGTAGCGCGTATGCCCGATCGCTGCCCGCCCCGCGTACTCGTTCAGGATCGATTCGTGCTTCCCCGTGTGCGAGACTCGCATCGCCTCCGACACGGTACCGACATCTTTATAGGTCTTCAGAATGAGGGTGCGGTCCAGATCGTAGCTCGTGAACCCTGCGGCCAGTTGACCACGGTTCTGCAGGTCGAGCAGCATCGACGTCATCGGTCCGGCCACGTTGTCGATCTTCTTGACTGCCTGTCCGTTCCCGTTGTATGGCTCGTCCAGCCAGCACATCGCCGCCAGACCACATTCGTGTTTTGGTTTATCGGGCAACAGCACCTCTCCTGTTCCTGGCTCTCACGATCCGATCACCTCGAGCGTCACATCTCGCATCTCGTCCAGGCTTTCCCAGACGTCGTCACCATCCTGGTAGATCAAAGACATCGGTCCGTCAAAGCCGGCATCGACCGCCAGCTTCACATTCGCTTGATAAGCGACCCGATCCATTTCGCCATCAGCATAGTCGGCCTTGGCGTGGATCGAGTTCGCGTGCAGCAGAACCGCCGCCAGATCGGTCGACCGGGTATCCTGTGGAAAGTTACCGAAATCCGCACACAGTCCGACCTCGCCTTCACAACCTTCCAGAATTGCGACACACGTTTCGGGTCGAGCCGCCAACCGGCGAAAATTCTCGGTCAGTGCGATCACACCGCGGTCCTTCGCATACGAAGCCAGGGATCTCAGCCCATCCACTGACTGCGCGATCGCGTTCTCGTCAGCTTCAGCATCGCCCGCGATGATCCGGACGTGCCCCGCCCCCATTTTCGCCGCGATGTCGACCCAGAAGCGGACCGTCTCGGTGTCAGCTGTCCGCGTCGCTTCGTCGTCAGCAGTAATATCGCCCGTGTCGATCAGGATGCTGAAAAGCTCTACACCGGCATCGCGGATGGCCTGCTTCAATCGCTCGAGGTAGGCGTCATCGGTCGAAGGGAAATGGAAATGACACAGTTCAAGTGTTCCGATCCCGTGTGCCGCGGCCTGCCCAGGTACATCGAGCAGTTCGATCTGAGGCGTTTCGTCGCTTCGGTTGGTGTATCCGCCATTGCCGTCAGGATCGTACCAGGCTTTCCCGAGCAGCCGATGAAGGCTCCAACTGGAGATGGATAGTCTTGGCATGGTTAGCTGCTAGAGTTCAGAGAGAGGCTAGGGATCAAGCCAGAGTTCACGAAACCTGAGGTCTGCACTGCTGTAAGACTGGTGACTAGCGTTTACAAGAACCTCGCCGCCGGAGGCCGCTCCCACGACGGGAGGCGACCCCATTTTACATTTTCCAATTTGCATTTTTCACTTTTCCAGGCGCGCCTTCAACTGGGCCTCATACAGACTCCTAGGCTCCACGTGTTCTCCGTGCGATGCCCAATGCCCGTCTTTTCGCATGTGCCAGCCGTCCCGCTTCTCGCCGATACATCCGATCGCGTAATTCTGTGACGTCGGCGGTTTCTGGACGACGAAGGACTCGGCCGTGCAGTTCCACAGCACCATCAGGGCACCTGCCCATCCGTGACCGGTGCCTGACGCCTGACGATCCTGCACGTTGATCGCGTTTCCTTCGACGCGGACGTTGTCATACAGCGTGCCGACGGCCCAGCGGTGATGGGGACCCGTATCACTGAAGGCCTGCTCCGCAACGCAATCCACAAAAGCATTTGGGCCCGGGGCCCTGGCGTGCATCACGTAGTCGTGCCGTCCCCTCCTTGTCCTACATCGCTGAACGAGGTTCATTTGTCCCTCGATCGCGAACGAGTAACGACGGCTGCCCTTGACCTCCGAAACCGGGTCCAGACACTCACTGTCCTGCACCGTAAACCGGTGCGCGCCCCTCTGAAGATACACACAGCTGTAACCGAAGTGTATGGAAGTTACGTTTCGGACCCATCCGTCACGCGCGTTATTCACTGCGATCAGCGTCCAGGCGTGGTCCTCGTCCGCGTATTCCCCTTCCCGACGAGGATCCGGGATCGACTCGTCGAACTCGCTGATCGCTCTAAGATTCTCGACAGCTACCCGTTCGATCCGTACGTGGTCCCCGTATCGATACACCGTGCCGCCCCCATAATGCTTTTCGATTGCCTGGACCAGTGGTGCGTCGATCGTGAGGGTATCCCCATCGATCGCGACCACCTCTCTCCGAAATCGCATATCGTAGGTGCCCGGCTCCCACTGACGGGTATTCTCCTTCGCCTCGATTCGGTCCATCCCGATCGCGTGGATCCAATCCGTCGCACTGGGACGATGGACGATCACCTCGTCACCCACCGCGAAACCGCTCGTCGAAGCAACACGGAACGTGCGTGACCCCACCGGTACATATTCGTCGGTGATCGACGTGCGCGTGTCCTCCAGGACCTCGAGACCAACCGTCCCCCCACTCTCTTCGCGGAACCCCTCGCCCTGCCTCCTGACGGTGGGGTTTCCGATCTCGATGAGTGTCCGTTTCCCGGTGCCGGTCGCGATCAGCGTCGTTCCGTCCTCGCCCTGCCCCTCTCCCTTGAGGACGATCCCGCTCGCCCGAATATGGATTGACCGGGCCATCCGGTAGATGCCGTGCTTAAGGAGAAGGGCCCCTCGGAATCCATCCTCGTCCTCGGGCAGCACCGCCACGTGGTTGATCGCGGCCTGGATCCGGTGGGTATCGTCGCCAATCTCCTCCGGGAACAGAATCTCGACGACATTCACATCCGGGAGCTCGACGCCGCCTCCCATGTATCCACAATTGGAGAAGTCGGGGATCTGATTGCCCTGATCGTCAGCCGCGTAGATCAAGCGGCCATCTTTCCCGATGCTTACGATCTGATCGTTCGTTTGAGCGGACACGGGATCCTTCTGCGTCAGCAGGAAGAGAGCGAGCATCCAGATCGAAATCAGCACCCGATGCCGTGTTGGCTCAGGAACTTCTGGATGATCCGTCTCCCGTCCTGATCGAAGCGGCAAAGAACGTGAGAGCCGAGCTGGACCGCGTCCAGGAGCTCGACAGCTTCAAACAGAAACAAAGCGTCTGACCTACCGCGTGTATTCTTCCAGCTTCTCTCGGTTGATCTCCACGCCCAATCCTGGCCCATCCGGGATCGCCACCCAACCATCCTCCATCGGGTAACGTGTCCCTAGCTCCGTCCGCAGCCCGTTTTCCGTCATGTCATACTCGCAGTAACACGGGAACGGATTCAGCGGCGCGGGGTAGTCCGGCTGCATGGTGGCCTGATAGTGCAGCGTCGCGGCAAGTCTGACACATCCGCCCCACATATGGGGAATGACACGGACGTGATCGGCCTGCGCCATCGCAGCGACCCGTTTCATCTCCGTAAACCCACCGGCAATGCTGATATCCGGCTGGATGACGTCCATGGCACGGGACTGGATCACCTCCCGAAAGGCCCGGCTGCTGGCCAGTCCCTCTGCCCCGGCCAGCCGGCACGTTGGTAATGCCTGCTTGATCATCGCATACCCGTCCACGTCCGTCGGAACGATCGGTTCTTCATACCACAGAAGGTCGTACGCCATCATACGGCGGCCGCTCTCGATCGCACGTGCCGGGTCGTATGCGCAGTTTGCGTCCACCGCCAGCTCGACATCGTCTCCGATCGACGCTCGCACGGCCGACACGATCTCCTCATCGATATCCGGCCCGAATCCCATCTTCATCTTCACCGCCTGGAAGCCCATGTCGCGATAGCGTGTCGCCTCCTCGGATAGGCCTTTCGCGTGATCCTCGCCCTCGGGTTTGAACAATCCGCTGGCATAGGCCAGCACCCGGTCCCGATGCTTTCCGCCAAGCAGCTGCCACACGGGCTGATCCAGCGCTTTCCCAATCAGATCCCAGAGCGCGATTTCGACTCCGCACGCCGCGCGACAGTTTGCCCCGCCTCGACCGAGGTTGTCGTAGATCGTCTCGTAGTCGAACGGGCTCTTCCCGATCACGAACTGTTCGATATCAGCGTCTGAAACCGTGCCGCTCGATTCGCCCCATCCAACCAGACCCGAGTCGGTCTTCACCTCGACCATCGTGATCCTGCGCGATCGATTGTACGTACGCGAGTTCGCATAGGGTTTCTTAACCGGATAGGAAAGGCTGTAGTGGATGACTTCGCTAATCTTCACGTGATCTCCTCCGATGCGTCGGGGATACCTGACAGGATTGCGCCCTGATTCCCCAGATTATCGCTCCAGGACCAGTAGAAGGGGTTTTCCCGCCCCCTAAATGCGGTATCTTTTGGCTTCACGCAAGCTCAGGCTGGCGGTGGGGGGCTTGTCGCCTCTCTCCTTTATCAAATTGACATCATTTTGTCATTTATGTATTGTTCCCTCTTGCGAAATACCGCATAAATCCTTGTGTTTTCTCCAACTTCCGAGAGCCCTTGAGGCTCTTTAAATGTGTTTGTAGGAGGGGCAATCGTCCCGATGAATGTCGAAGTCACAGACTCGGGCGCCTGGCGCCGCACGCTCGAGATCGAAGTTCCCCGCGAAGATATAGACGAGCGCCTGAAGGAAGCTTATAAGAGCTATAGCAAGTCGCTGAATCTGCCCGGATTCCGGAAAGGCAAGGTTCCCGTCAGCGTGGTCAAGGCCCGGTTCGGCCCTGCCATCCTGGACGAGGTCATCGCCAAGACCGAGGAGGAGTATTACCGGGAGGCGAGCGAAGAGCAGGGCTTGCACCCGGTGTCGCAGGCGACGATCGAAGAAAGCAGCTTCGAGGACGGCGAGCCGCTTCGGTTCAAGGCGTCGATGGACGTCAAACCGGAGATCGAGGTCAAGACCTACAAGGGTCTCAAAGTCGTCCGTCCGGTCTTCGAGATCGAGGACGACTATGTCGACAACCAGTTGCAGGGAATGCGTGAGCAGAACGCCACGGAATCCCAGGTAGATCGGAAGGCCGAACTCGGTGACGTGATCCAGGCGGACTACATCGGGCTGGATGAGGATGGAAACGAGATGCCCGATCGGCGCCAGGAGGACAGCACCTTCCTGATCGGAGGTCCCAACGCGAATCACGACCTCGACAACCAGCTCGTCGGGATCGAAGTCGGCGAGACCCGGGACGTCAATTACACGCATTCGCACTCGACGCCGGATGGCGAGACCCACGAGCACGAGGTTCGCTTCCGCGTAACGGCCAAGGAAATTCGGGAACGTGAACTCCCCGAGCTGGACGACGAGTTCGCCAAGGACTTGGGACCCTTCGATTCGCTCGACGACCTCAAGACGCGGATCCAGGACGACATCCAGACGCAGGCGGACGGTGCGTCACGCAGCCGTCTCGTCGAGAACATCGTCGAAGAACTGATCGCGCAGAACGAGTTTGAAGTCCCCGAGAGTATGGTGCAGACGTATCTCGACAACTTCATCGCGCAGATGAAGCGCGAGCGCCAGACGGAAGAAGTCGAGAATGAGGAGGAAGTCCGGGAGAATGCCCAGCCGGGCGCGCTACGAGGCGTAAAGCGTTACCTGCTCCTCGAGAAGATTGCAGAGATGGAAAGCGTCGAGGTCACCGACGAGGACATGGACAAGCACCTCGAGTCGATGTCCGAACAACATAACGTCGAGGGGCCCCGACTTCGCCAGATACTAGGACGATCGGGTCAGCTTGATCGGATCAAATCGGACCTGATGGACGAGAAAGTCTTCGACTTCCTGATCGAAAACGGCAAGGTCGAGGACGTCGTCGAGAAGAACCCGACAGCCTCCCCGTAACCGCCGACTTCACGTCGGCGTTCGTGAACACGCAGGGTTTACCACAGCCTCACAAGGAACGGAATAGCCAGATGGCACTAGTACCGATGGTCCTCGAGCAGACAGGTCGAGGTGAGCGCACCTACGACATCTTCTCGAGACTGCTCCGCGACAACATCATCTTTATCGGGACGCCGATCAATGACACGATCGCCAACCTCGTGATCGCGCAAATGCTCTACTGCACGGCCGAGACGCCCGATCGCCGTATTTCGCTGTATATCAACAGTCCCGGGGGCAGCATCACGGCCGGCCTCGCGATCTACGACACCATGCAGTATGTGTCGAACGACGTGGAGACGATCTGCGTGGGCCAGGCCTTCAGCATGGGCGCCATCCTGCTCGCGGGCGGGACAAAAGGCCACCGGAGCGCGCTGCCGAACTCGCGGATCCTGATCCATCAGCCGATGGGTGGCGCCGGTGGACAGGCTTCGGACGTGGAGCGCCACGCCCAGGAAATCCTGCAGTATCGTGACCGCCTCAACAACATCCTTGCGGAGACAACGGGGCAGGACATGGACCAGATTGCGAAAGACTCGGATCGTGACTTCTTTATGTCATCCGTAGAAGCCGTTGAATACGGGTTGATCGACCAGGTACTGGAGCCGAATCAGAAGGCCGCCGGAGACGACGAGTCCTGATAAAGGGCACTGACGTGAAACGACGCTCATCCAAAGCCGAAATCCGCTGTTCCTTCTGTGGGAAGCGCGCCGACCAGGTGGAGAAAATCGTCACCGGTCCTGGCGTCCACATCTGCAACGAGTGCATCAAGCTGTGCAACGAGGTCCTCATGGAGGACGTCAAGCAGAAGCCGGTGCACCTCCACAAAGATCTGCCGAAGCCGTCGGAGATCAAGGAACAGCTCGACGACTACGTCATCGGCCAGGATCGGGCCAAGCGTTCGTTGTCCGTCGCCGTTTACAATCACTACAAGCGGATCCAGAGCAACGTCACGACCAACGATGTCGAGCTCGAGAAGAGCAACATCCTGCTACTCGGCCCGACCGGTACCGGCAAGACGGAACTCGCCAAGACCCTCGCCCGGATCCTCCAGGTCCCGTTCTCGATCGCCGACGCGACTATCCTGACCGAGGCCGGCTATGTGGGTGAGGATGTCGAGAACATCCTGGTCCGCTTGCTCCAGGCCGCCGACTACGACGTCGAGCGCGCCGAGATGGGCATCCTCTACATCGACGAGATCGACAAGATCTCCCGGAAATCGGCCAACCCGTCGATCACACGCGACGTATCCGGTGAGGGCGTCCAGCAGGCATTGCTCAAGATGCTCGAAGGCACAGTGGCGAGCATCCCCCCCAAGGGCGGCCGCAAGCATCCGGAGCAGCCGCTGATCCAGGTGAACACGAAGAACATCCTCTTCATCTGCGGTGGCGCCTTCGACAGCCTCGACGACATCGTCAGCGCGCGGATTGGCCGCAAGGGGATGGGGTTCAGCTCGGAGGCCGAGAAGCAGGAAGAGATGTCGATCGGCGAGCTTTTCGCCGAAGTCGAGCCGGAGGATATGATCAAGTATGGTCTGATCCCGGAACTCGTCGGCCGTCTCCCCGTCGCCTGCGCCCTCGACAGCCTCGACGAAGACGCGTTACTGCGCATCCTGACCGAACCGAAGAACGCGATCACGAAACAGTTCAAGAAACTATTCGAGATGGACGGGATCGAGCTCACCTTCGACGAATCAGCTCTGAAGTTGATCGTTCAGAAGACGATGACCAAGGGAACAGGCGCTCGTGGACTGCGGGCCGTTCTCGAATCATCGATGCTCGACCTGATGTATCTGCTGCCCTCGGAAGGTGGACCGAAGGAAATCCACGTCACCGAGGAGATCATCAACAACCCGCAATCCGCGTTCCTCCAGCTGGAACAGAAGAAGCGGGCCTGACACAACAGTCAGGTTCGCCGCAGGTCCTGGGGCACGGTCCGCCGTGCCCTTCTTCCTTGTACGGTGGTGGGGAGATGTAGCGATGCGTACTCGGGAGGCCCTTTCGTTGCTAGCCCTCACCGGGTCCCGCCATTCGGCGAGACCGTCCTCTCCCGCAGGCAGGAGAGGAGAGAGTCCGATGTGCGTCTAGTGTTCGACTTGTGTGAGAACCTGGAATGAGGCTTTTGGGTTTTCTCCGTGTCCTCCGTGTCTTCCGTGGTTGCATTCCGGGAGGAAGGGAGGGGGCCCTTGCAGATCAAGCAAACTGAATTCATCAAGAGCGTCGCCCACCCCTCTCAGGTTCCGACCGAAGGATTCCCCCAGATCGCCTTCTCCGGACGGTCGAACGTCGGGAAATCATCGCTGATCAACCGGCTGATGAACCGGCGGAACCTGGCTCAGACGAGTAACACCCCCGGCAAGACCCGGTTGCTCAACTTCTATCTGATCAACCGGAACCTGCATTTCGTCGACCTGCCGGGATACGGGTTCGCCAAACGGTCGAAGAAGGAACAGAAGTCGTGGGCGGAACTGATCGACGCGTATCTCCGTTCGAGCGAACAGCTTCGCGGCATCGTTCAGCTCATCGACGCGCGACACGACCCCAGCCGTGATGACCTCGAGATGATCGAGTGGCTCGGTCAGGCCGAACTGCCGTTCGTGATCGTGGCCACGAAAGTCGACAAGCTGTCACCAAACAAAGCTCGTAAACAACTGGACCGGTCCATGTCGATCCTCGCCGATATCGCCGAGGTCGACTTTCTGCCGTTCTCCTCCGAGACGGGGCGGGGCCGACCCGAGTTGATCAACTGGATCGCGCATGTCATCTGACATCGACTACACCATCAAGAACGTCGACGAGATTCCCAGTCCGGCCCTCGTCGTCTACAAGGACATCGTCGCCCGAAACATCCAGACGATCGGCGGTCTCCTCGACGGCTATGACCGCCTCCGTCCGCACATCAAGACGCACAAGATGTCCGCCGTCGCGAAGATGGAAATGGACGCCGGCATCACGAAGTTCAAGTGTGCGACGCCCAAAGAGGCCGCTCTCCTCGCGGCGAACGGCGCCACGGATGTCATGATCGCCTACCCCCCGGTCGGTCCGCAGACCCGTCGCGTTGTGGACCTGGCCCAGATCCATTCGAACGTCACGTTCCGCGTCATCGGCGACGACGCGCCGTCGATTCGTTTGCTCAGTGAGGCGTGCGTGGATGCGGACGTTTCGATTGGCGTCCTGATCGACGTCAATACGGGTATGAATCGTACAGGCGCTCCACCGGGTGAGCCAAGTGTCGCGCTCGCCAAGCTGATCGACAGCCTCGATGGTTTGACGTTTGACGGCCTTCACGCCTACGACGGTCACGTCAAGGGAGATGGCGAACCGCGTCAGACAAAAGCCAAAGAATCCGTACAGCTCGCGGTGGATACTCGAAAGCAGATCGAGGCGGTCGGGATCGACTGTCCCTACGTGGTCGCCTCCGGGTCGAAAGGCTTCGACGCGACCGACGAAGTCGACGGCGTCACCGAAGTGTCACCGGGCACGTGGATCTTCTGGGATACGGGCTACGGCGAGGCGCTAGCGTTCCCGTTCAGCTGGGCGGCCCTCGTCGTCTCTCGCGTCATCAGCACGCCGGCCGACGACCTGATCACATTGGATGCAGGGAACAAGGGCATCAACCCCGACGTGCCGGTACCTCACTTTCGCGCCCTAAACCTGGACGGCGAGCTCGAATTCCTGGTTCGCAACGAGGAACACCAGCTGATCCGTCTCGAGCCGGGCGTCAAGCGTCCCAACGTGGGCGACGTCATCTACCTGATTCCCAAGCACGTCTGCACGACGGTGAATCTGTATGACGAGGCTTACGTGATCGACAGCGATGGCAACTGGACGGAAACGTGGTCAATCGACGCGCGAGGACATTAGGGATTGAGAATCGAAGATTGAGGATGGAAGATTGAAAACCTGTAGGCAGAACCGATCCTCAATATTCCATCCTCAATTCTCGATATGAAGAGTCGTCTCTTTATCCCTGGTCCGACGCCGATTCCGCAAGCCGTTCAGGATGCGATGGCGGGGCCGATCGTGTATCACCGGGGGCCTGACTTCCCCGAGCTGCTGACGGGAGTCGTTGAGGACGCGAAGAAGCTGTTCCCGACACAGGATGAGTTGTTTCTGTTGTCGTCGTCCGGCAGCGGAGTGATGGAAGCGGCGGTTGTGAACACGCTCTCGCCCGGCGACCGGGTCATCGTGGCGCAGGCCGGCAATTTCGGCGCGCGCTGGACGGACATCTGCAACGCATACGGGATCGAGGTCGTCTCAGTAGATGGTGAATGGGGCACGTCGATCGGTGCCGAGCGGATTGCGGGCGAGCTCACGGCCGACGCGAGCATCAAGGCCGTCCTGACGACGCAGAGCGAGACCTCGACAGGCGCGATGCACGACATTCCGGCTATCGGTCAGGCAGTTGCAGATCACGAAGCCCTGCTGATCGTTGACGGGATTTCGAGCGTGTGCGCGCATCCGCTGGATACGGCGGCATATGGCGTCGACGTTGCGCTGACGGGTTCCCAGAAGGGACTCGGGCTTCCGCCAGGACTCGCTGTGATGACGTTAAGTCAGCGAGCAGCCGCTGCCGCTGAGAACGCGAAGTGTCCGAGGTTCTACTTCGACATCAGCAGATACCGAGCGTCGCTGTCCGAAGGACGTGGCCCTTCGACGCTCCCGGTTACGCTGATCAGCGGGCTGAGAGCCGCGCTGGACCTGGTCGAGAATGAGGGTATCGCCGAGGTGTGGAATCGGCACGCACGACAGGCCGGTGCGGTTCGGGAAGCCATCTGGTCGATCGGGCTCGAATGTTTCGCCGATTCGCCGTCGAACGCGCTGACGGCCGTGTCGTTGCCGGAGTCGATCGACGGCGTGGAATTGATGCAGCGACTCAGCCAGAGCTACGGTGCCGTCATCGGTGGCGGTCTGGCTCATCTCCGAGGGCGTGTCGTCCGCATCTCGAACCTGGGCTTCGTCACCGACGACGACATCCGGTTCATCGTCCAGGCGCTCGAGGAAACGCTGGCCTGGATGGGCTACCGCTTCGACCGCGGATCAGCCATCGCAGCAGCTGACAAGGCGTTAGGATAGCCCACCCGCCGAGCTGGGGTTGTCTTTCCTTTCGTGTTTTTCGTGGATTCCTGACCGCCATAGACTTGGCGACGGCGGTTCGTGGTCTTCCATTGATTCTGGTTCTGGGTTTTACGCTATGCAGAAAATACTAATCGCCGACTCCATGGCGGACGGCTGGCAGGAAATCGTCGAAGGTACCGGAATAGAGGTCGATGTCGACACCGGACATTCCGAAGAGGAGCTCGTCGCCCTCATCCCGGAATATGCCGGCGTGATCGTCCGGAGTACGTCGACCGTCACGGCCCCGATCATCGAAGCGGGCAAGAACCTGCGCATCATCGGTCGTGCAGGAGCCGGGGTCGACAACATCAACATCGATGCCGCGACACAGCGCGGGATCATCGTCGTGAACGCGCCTGGCGGGAACACGATCTCCACGGCAGATCACACGATGGCGATGCTCCTTTCCCTCTCCCGGAACATCCCTCAGGCCGCTCAATCGATGAACGAGGGCCGCTGGGACCGGAAGAGCTACACCGGGGTCGAACTCGACGGCAAAGTTCTGGGTGTCATGGGCGTTGGTCGCGTCGGCTTGCAGGTCTGCGCTCGAGCACGCGCTTTCGGTATGACGGTCATGGCAAACGACCCCTTCTTCGCTGAGGAGATGGCGGAGAAGAACAACATCATCCTTGCCAGCAAAGAAGAGATCTTCAGCAAAGCGGACTACATCTCGCTTCACGCGCCGCTACTCAAAGAAACGCACCATCTGATCAACGACGACACCCTCGCTCAGTGCAAGGATGGCGTGCGGATCGTGAACTGTGCACGTGGAGAACTGATCGATGACGCCGCGCTCGCGCGAGCGCTCGATGCGGGCAAGGTGGCCGGTGCGGCCATCGATGTGTATCACCAGGAGCCGCCACCGGAGGATCACCCGCTGATCGGACGGGGGGACGTCATCTGCACGCCTCATCTGGCCGCATCGACGGCAGAGGCACAGGAAAAGGTGGCTCGCCAGATCATGATCAGCGTTGTGGATGGCATCCTGGAGAAACCGGTACAGGGCGCGATCAACCTGCCATCCGTCGATCCCACCATCTTCGAGGCCATTCAGCCGTATCTGTTGCTCGGTGAGCGGATGGGCGCGCTCGTGTCGCAATTGAGTGACGGCAGCCTCGAGAAGATGAACATCGAGTATCAGGGCGAGGTCCTCGAGTATGCGACGTCGCCGATGACCGCCGCCGTCCTCAAGGGCGCCGTATCCAGCCTCACGGATGAGCCGGTCAGCTTCGTCAACGCGCCGATCTTCGCCCGCGAGCGGGGCGTAAAGATTGAAGAGACGCGCACGACGAGCAACCCGGACTACGTCAACCTGATCACGGTCAACTGCGAGACGTCGAAAGAGTCGACGACCGTCATCGGTACGGTGTTCGGCCGGAACGACCCCAGGCTCTTGCGCATCGATCAGTTCGAGGTCAAAGCCAAGATCGAAGGCGATGTCCTGATTTGCTGCAACAAGGATGCGCCGGGTGTCGTCGGCACGATGGGTACGCTGCTCGCGGAGAACGGCATCAACATCGCGGATATGGCCCTCGGTCGAGAGAGCCGCGGCGGGCGCGCGATCATGGTCTTCAATGTCGACGCCCCGGTATCGAGCGAAGTGCTGCGAAGGATCGAGGCGGATCCGCTAGTCTTCTGGGCCAAGCACGCGGTGTTTTAGAATAGCTTTAGCGACGTCCCCGTGCGAAGCACAGGGACGAGAAACACAATCATAGCTTGTAACTCCTGGGCAGGAGCCCAGGAGGAAATCAACCCTACGGCGGTTGCGCGATCCCGGAAATCTGATCGATTCCTTCCGTGTCCTCCGCGTCCTCTGTGGTTCCAAAGGTTTTGTCATGTCTGTTCGAATTGTACTGGGCGCCCAGTGGGGCGATGAAGGAAAAGCCAAAATCGTCGACTTCCTGACGACCGATGCCGATATCGTCGTCCGATACCAGGGAGGCGCGAACGCAGGGCACACGATCAAGGTGGGTGACCTCGAGTTCGTCTTCCACCTCATACCGGCAGGTATTGTCCATCCGGACAAGACGTGCGTCGTCGGGAACGGTGTGGTTCTCGAACCGGAAGCCCTGTTCGCAGAACTCGACGAACTGGAAGAGAAGGGTATCGCGACGGAGGGGCGCCTGTTTATCAGCGAACGCGCCCATCTGGTCCTCCCCTACCACAAGGCGCTCGAGCGTGCGAGCGAGGAGAAGATCGGCGACGGCGCCATCGGGACGACGCTCCGCGGGATCGGACCCACCTATGGAGACAAAATCAACCGCTCATCCGGTGTCCGGGTCCTCGACGTCCTCGACGCAGATGTGCTGGCCACCAAGATCCGGGCGAACCTGCGGGAGAAGAATGAAGTCCTGACCAAGGTCTACGGAGCGGAGCCACTCGAGGAAGGTCCGATTATCGAGGCCTACGTGGCGCACGGGGAGCGCCTGAAGCCCTATGTCACCGACACGTCTGTCTACCTGAACGATGCGATCAAAGCGGGTAAGGGGATTCTGTTCGAAGGGTCGCAAGGCACACTCCTCGACGTCGACCACGGATCGTATCCCTACGTCACCTCCTCGAACACCACGGCTGGCGGCGCGGCTACGGGAGCGGGTATCGGGCCCACCCGAATCGACGAAGTCGTCGGCGTCGTAAAGGCGTATACGACTCGCGTCGGCAACGGTCCCTTTCCCACCGAGCTCAACGACGAGATGGGCGACCGGATCCGAGACATTGGTCACGAATACGGTGCGACCACGGGACGGCCCCGCCGATGCGGTTGGCTGGACGCCGTCATCCTCCGGATGGCTGAGCGGATCAACGGTCTCACATCGATTGCCGTCACGCGACTCGATATTCTCGACCAGATCGAGGAACTCAAGATCTGCACGCACTACACGCGGAACGGTGAACGGGTCGACCACTTCCCGGCGGACCTCAACGTCCTGGCCGAATGCGAGCCTGTCTACGAGACACTCCCGGGCTGGCAGTCCGACACGACCCAGTGCCGTACCTACGAATCTCTTCCGGAGAACGCAATGGCTTACCTGGCACGTATTCAGGAGCTGTCGGGCGTCACCATCTCGATCGTCTCGGTCGGCCCGGATCGCGAAGAGACCATCTTCGTCTGAGACATCGCAACTCGGTTCAGTACCCCCACACCGCCTGGTGTGGGGGCATAATCTGACATGACCGATCGTCTGGCCTGCAGGATCATCGCTGCACTCGGCCTCGTCTACGCTGTCATCGTCGCCGTCACCCATCGCGACTATGGCATCAACCTGGACGAAATGCTCCACGTAGACTACGGGCGGAGCGTCGTCGATTGGTATCTCTCCGGATTCACCGTCCGGCACATCTTCTCCTACACGAACATCTGGCTCTACGGTGGACTCTACGACACGATCGTCCACCTGATCACCCTCCTGGTCCCCTACGACCTCTACCACACGCGTCACCTGGTCAACGCCGCTGTCGGGTTCGTCGGTGTCCTCGGCGCATACGAACTGGCGAAAACGATCGGGAAGTCTCCACGGGCTGGCCTGATCGCCGCCTGCATGCTCCTGCTCGTTCCCCGCTACTACGGCCACGTCCTGTTCAACCACAAGGACATTCCGTTCGCCGTCGGCTATGTGTGGAGCCTTTGCCTGATCCTGAAGTCGATGGGCACCTTTCCACGCGTGCCTCTGAAGACGGCAGTGCTGACCGGTGTTGCGATCGGGGCGACCTGTGGAATCCGGATCGCCGGCGCCGTCCTCGGGCTCTACTACCTGCTGGCCGTCGTATTCATCGTTCGACCCGATTGGCGCTCCCTCGATTGGCGAGCCTGCTGCCGAACCCTTGCTATCACCGGGGTCGTCGTCTGGGCTCTGATGATCGTGTGCTGGCCCTGGGTCCACGCGAACCCGCTCATACGCCCATTCCTCGCGCTGTCGATGATCTCCGACTTCCCCTTCAACATCTCCGCGCTGTTCGAGGGTCAGGTCTACCTCTCGTCCGACGTCCCGTGGTACTATGCCCCGAAGTGGCTCCTCATTGGGCTTCCCGAGTTCCTGCTCGTAGGCGTGGTCCTGGCAGGGATCGAAGCGCTTCGGAGGAAGACAGCCGATCGGTATCTCATCTTCGGGCTCTTCGGCGCGCTCTTCCCCGTCGTTTACGTGGTCCTCACCGATGCCGCGCTGTACAACGGCATGCGTCACCTACTCCTGGTTGTCCCGCCGCTGTGCGCTGTCGCTGCGATCGCAACAGACCGGCTGATCGATCGTGGCCAACAGTCCTCACACGTCACGCTGGCCATCGTCGTCCTCTCCGCGCTCCTGACGCTCGTTGATTCAATACGCCTGCACCCGAACCAGTATGTCTACTTCAACCGACTGCTCGGCGGAGGACTCGCCTCAGCGGCCTCACGCTACGACACCGACTACTTCGGGAACAGTCACGGAGCGGGCATCAAGTGGCTCGATGCGAACACCGATCCGGGAACGACTGTCCACTCGGGGTCTCCCGGGATCACATCAGGCACGTCCCTAGAGCACAAGGGCATCCCCTGGCACGCAGACTACGTGCTCAGAAGCGTGAGGACCGATGGTCGTCTGGAAGTGGGCGGCGATGTCGTCCACGTGGTCCGCACGATGGGCGTCCCCATGCTGAACATCATTCGTCGAGATCCGGCGTGGCGGGGGGAGCCCCTGTATCACGGGCCGGAATCAGCGGGACACTACGCGAGTCTCGCCGGCACGCACGGATACGAGGGGGATGTGGATCGAGCAGTGGACCTGTATCGCAAAGCGATCGACGCCCGGCCGGGGCAAACCGTCTGGCACTACAAGTTTGGACGACTCCTCATCGATTCTGAACGCTGGTCAGAAGCGATCCCGGAGCTGGAGCAGGCTGTCGCGATCCTTCCCACCTACGCCAGCCATTTTCACCTGGCGTCGTGTTACCAGAAGGTCGGACGGTTCGCGGAGGCGATCGACCACTACCAGCGTGCGATCGCAATCCGGTTCGACAGTGAGTGGGCGTGGTTGAACCTCGGTGGCAGTCTCGGCGGTCAGCGCCGGCTCGAGGAGGCGGAGCACGCCTACAGGCAGGCGTTGCGCTATCACCCAGGCCTGGTGGATGCTAGGGAACGACTCGCTCAGCTGTATGTCGAGCAGGAGCGGTTCGACGAAGCCGTTCCGATCCTCGATCGTCTGATCACAGAATCGGACTCCACCGCGCACCGGTATCTGAGGGCCCGCGTGCACTATGCGGTTGGTGAGTATCAAGAGGCGCTGACGCATCTCCGTCCTTCGGTCCGGGACCTCGATCGCAGCGACGCCTGGCTGCTTTATGTCACCACTTTGCGCAGAACGGAGAACACCGAGGAAGCCCACAAGGTACTGACGCGTCTGATCGCGAGACCTTCCGTAGACCCGCTGATCCTGGAGGAGTATCTGAGCGTAGGATCGATGTTGCATCAGGCGGGCGACTTGACGAAGGCCGAGCAGATCTACAAGACATTCCTCGACCGATCACCGGAATCCGATCGAGGCTGGCACAACCTTGGGATCCTGCTTTACGCGACAAGCCGATTCGAAGAGGCAGCCAATGCGTTTTCGAACGCGGTCCGGATAGCGCCTACAGCGGAGGCACTACTTGGAATGGGTCAGGCTCATGAGAAGTTCGGGCAGCTGGTGGAGGCGGAACGGGCCTATCGACAGGCTCTTGAACTAGATCCGGAGAACGATGAGACCAAGTCACGGCTGAAGGTCTTACAGGGAACGACTCGGTGAAGAACCTGTTCGAGGAACAGGTATGAGTGGCTGGCTCCAAGGACCTGGAGGACGGACAGGTAAAGAGCCCCCGAATCAATCGGGGGCTCTTGTTGTCTATGGCGTCGCCATAGCAGAAAACGAAGCAGGCGACTGGATTCCTGGTCAGGCCCGAGATGACGTTTAATCAGACGGACGGTGGGATCGGGACGTGGGTCTTTCCTGCGACCAGTTTGCCCCCTTCTACGAATCCCTCCGGGCGATCCTTCAGCTCGTCGACCATCCGGTCGCGCCAGACCTTCACGCGCGATTCATTCGAATCCGTCGCCAGGTTGTGCATCTCCTGCGGATCGTTCTCGAGATCGAACAGGAGTTCCTGGCCCGTGTGCGACAGCCAGATGAACTTCTCACGCCCATCGGTCAGGAAGTGATTGTTGAAGACGTCGTCGTAGCAGCGGGCATGTTCGCCGTGCAGGACGTCACGCACATTCGGTGAATCGTCGCCGCGCAGAATCGGGACCAGGCTCTTGCCGTCCACGTTCTCGGGAATCTCGCATCCTGCGAGGTCCAGGACCGTAGGCATGATGTCCTCGAGACAGACGGGCGTATTGCTCACCTGATCGCGTGGAAAACCGAACGAGGCAGGCATCGACATGAGCAGCGGCACGCGTGCTGATGCTTCGTAGGCGAACGTCTTACGGAACAGGTAGTGATCGCCGAGCATCTCACCGTGATCGGCGCAATGCATGGTCACCGTATCACCGAATTCACGGCGGCCTCGCTTCAACACATCGATCACGCGGTAGATCTGATCGTCCACGTGGTTGATCAGCCCGAAGTATCCGGCTGCTGCTGACCGGAAGGCCTCCCCTTTTAGGTCGACTGTAGGCCGCTCGATATCGAGCCCAATTCCGCCGTTCTCAGGCGGCGTGGCCCAGTCTCCGATATACGGCCCGGGCAGGTCCATCCGCAGATAACGATCCATGTAGAACGCTGGCGGGGTCAGCGGCGGATGGGGGGCAGCGAATGACACGCACAGGAAGAAGGGCCGGGACCGGTCCCTGTTCTGCAGGAACTCGAGCGCCTCGTTGACGACGTAGTGCGACATGTGCAGGTGGTCGTCCAGGTGCCAGGGCGCCGCGGTCCACCCGTTCGACGAGATCCCGCCTCCGCGGATGCCGCCTCCCCCGTTCGGTTGGTTCTCGTTCAGATACTGTCCGTAGTCCTCCCGCATGTATTCGAACCCGTAGTGGCTGTCGGGCCGATACTGATGCATCTGTCGCCCCACGATCGCGGTCTGGTAGCCGGCTTTCTGCAGCTCGTGACCCATTGTGGTCGGGGGTTCCCAGGGCGATGAGGTCATCCCCACCATCTGGTTGTTGAACGGCTTCTGGCCGGACAGTAGCGTGCGTCGGGCAGGGACGCAGGATGGACAGGTCGTGTAGGCACGTCGGAAACGGGTTCCCCCACCGCCGATGCTGTCCATCACGGGGGTCAGCAGACAGGGATGACCGTCGGCCGAGAGGCAGTCGCCTCGCTGCTGGTCGGTCATGAACAGGATGAAGTTGGGTTGGTCGGGCATATCGGGAATCCTGTGTCTAAGAGGTCGGTCAGCTGGCGCCGAGGGCTATTCTCCTGCAGACTGACTGCTCAGTGCGGCTCCTCACTCTCACTTGCTCGTGTACCCAGGGTTCCACCTTCGCTGGCGCTTCGGCATCACCCTGGGCTACTGGCGGTCGCCCCGTCCGGGGCTCCTTTGTCATCTCTTTCCGTGTATTCCGTGTTATCCGTGGTTCTTTTCTCTGCGTCCTCTGCGGTTCCTTCTTCTATACAGTTTCACCAGATCCGCTTCGACTTTCACGATCTCCAGGCTCGCGTCTTTCTTCATCATTCGCTCCGCCTGCTTTTCGGTCCAGCGTTTTGTTGGCCATTCCTTCGTGCACGAGATCCTGAGCAGCAGCCGCGACAGGACGGATGAGGCTTCGCGTAAATCGGCGAGCTTGATCTTGTCGAGGGTGTCGTGGGCGGTGTGACCGTATCCGCGACCGGTGAAGACGCCTTCAACGTCCCCCATCCCGCAGGTCGCGACGCCGGCTTCGAAGAACGGGAAATGGTCGGAGAAGGCTGACATGCCCTGGCCGTAGGGCATGTCGTATTTCATCTCTGCGCGAGCGTTCGCGAAGAAGGCATCCAGTTCAGGGCGTCTGTGCATCACGATCCCCTTGCGCCCACCGCCACCGGCAGAATCCATGTTGATGTAGAGGCGAATCTGGTCGAGCTCGTCCGCGTGCTGCGCAACGTAGTTCTTCGCACCGATCAGCCCGATCTCCTCAGTACCGAACGCGATAAACCGTATGCCACATCCAAGCTGATCGCCCGCGTATTTCTGGAGTACGCGAGCAGCCTCCTGCACGCACACCATTCCGGATACGGGGTCCATCGCGCCCTGCGAGATGTCGTGGCCGTCGTAGTGGCAGCCGGCGAGTATCCACTCATCGGGATGCGTATTTCCCGGCAGCTCAGCCACCACGTTCCAAGACGTCTTCTCTGAAGTCCTATTCCGCGCCTTGATCCGGATCGTGACCGACCCCTTCCGGGCCATCAGTCGCTGCAGGAACGACCCATCCTCCTTAGATACCGAGATCCCCGGGATAATCGCCTCCTGGTTGTCCGCGATGCTCCCCGTGGCGGGTCCCAGCCCATCGTAGTGGTTCATGAACACGAACCCGACCGCCCCGGCCAGCGCGCTCCTCGCGTATTTCTCCGACCGGTGAACGAAGCGATGGCCGGTCGCCGATCCGCTTGTGGCCATCACGATCTTGCCACGCAGTTTCCGTCCAGCGGCCTCGAAATCTCTCGGCATCCCGTCACCGACCGACACGAGCTCGGCGGTCAGGTTGGCGCTGGGGCAGTATGGGAGGGCGATGCAGGAAATCTCGCGCTTGATCGGCGACGTAATCTCGAGGGTCGTCTGGCCGCGACGCCACGAGGCGTATCGGTAGGGCTCCTTACGGGACTTCTTGAGCCCGTATTCCTTGAACTTGTCGCGGAAGAAATCGGCCGCCTGACGCTCACCTGGTGTACCCCCAAAGCGAGATCCGAAGTCGTCACAGAGGACTGTCAGGTTGTCCATGGTCTCGGACGAGGTATGGATGTCGCCGAGCATGAGGCGGTCGATGTCGAGGTATGGGTTGGTTGGCATTTGTGCTCCGTGTGGGTGGCTATATTCGACGGTGTGAAGGGGCGCCGGGGCCCACGATCAGGGAGTTCCCTCCTGCAGACAGCGGCGCCAAATGTAGAACCGGCCGCGATGTCCCGGGGTAGCCTGCGGCAACCCCGGGCTGTATTTCGCAACCCCTTCGGGGTTGTTACATCGCGTCGTATTCCTGCCTTTGCTTTCCTTCGCTTCTTCGTGTCTTCGTGCTTTAGTGGTTTGCCTTTGATTATCCGCTTTCGGCCTTTAAAATCACGCATTTAGCGTTGACGGGTATGCGCAGTACTATATATTCAGCTTCGGTTCGGCAATAGCGCTTTTTTACTGTTTTCACGGAGGATCGGATGGCTGAATCCATCCTGTCGAAGGAGCAGGTGCTCGCTCGTCTCGCTGAGACCTCGACCCTTGCTGGAGAGGACCTCAAAGGGCTGGATCTGTCCGGTTCGGACCTTTCGGGCTACGACCTTTCGCGGGCGGATCTGTCCGGCGCCAACCTGTCGAACTGCAGAATGGTGGAGACCCGGCTGCACGAGGCCAACCTGAGGGGCGCCAACCTGTCGGGTGCCGACCTGACAAAGGCCTACCTCGTCGCTTCCGACATGCTGGGTGCGAACCTCAAGGGCGCGACCATGGTGTTCGCCTTCCTGTCCGGAGCAAACGTCGGCGGTGCAGATTTCGAGGGTGCTGACCTGTCCACGGCGCGTTTGGGCGTCGTCGAGGCGTCGTTCCCGAACGAATCCGGGCGAGCCACCTCTTTCAGGAACGCCAACCTGTCGAACGCGGTCGTCAACGCGACCGACTTCCGCGGGGTCGACCTCCGGGGCGCCAACCTCTCCGGAACCTACCTCTACGAAGCCAAAATCCGTGGTGCCATCGTCGACAAAGCTCAGTTCGACGGTGCGATCACCATGGCCGAAACCTACTGATCGTTGCGGCCCTCCCCGGGCCGATCACACGATGTTCCCCAGCGATCGTCTCTCTCGACCCCTTCACGACCTTCGAATCTCCGTCACGGATCGGTGTAACTTCCGCTGTCCTTACTGTATGCCCGCCGAAATCTTCGGTGAGCGCTACGAGTTCCTGCCCCGTGATCAGATTCTATCCTTCGAAGAGATCGAGCGTGTCGCCCGTGCGACAACCGCACTCGGTGTGAGCAAGATACGGATCACGGGTGGTGAGCCCTTGCTCCGTCGAAAGCTCGACACCTTGATCCGCGCCCTGGCCGCTGTGCCCGAGGTCGCCGACCTCACCCTGACCACCAACGGTGTCCTGCTGAGAGATCAGGTCGATCGTCTCAAAGCCGCCGGTCTCAACCGGATCACGATCTCACTCGACTCCCTCGACCCCGTTGTGTTCCGTGAGATGGCTGGCCGTGATGTCTCGCCAGACGTGGTCCTCGACGCAATCGACGCCGCCGAGCAGGCGAGTCTGTCTCCGATCAAGATCAACGCCGTCATCAAGCGAGGCGTCAACGACCACACATTCGTCGACCTGGCCAGGCACTTCCACGGAACCGGTCACATCGTCCGGTTTATCGAGTATATGGACGTCGGCAATCGCAACGACTGGCAGCTCGATCACGTCGTTCCTGCTGAGGAAATCGTCTCCCGGATCAACGAGGTCCTGCCTCTCGAACCCGCCAAGGCCAACTACCCGAGCGAGGTCGCCAGACGATACCGATACGTCGACGGCGGGGGTGAGATCGGGGTCATCGCCTCGGTCACCCAGCCATTCTGCGGCGATTGCACGCGGCTGCGCCTGTCGACAGACGGCCAGCTCTTCACGTGTCTGTTCGCCTCGTCCGGAACGGATCTAAGGCCGACCCTGAGAGGCGGGGCGACGGACGCGGAACTGGTAGACCGTATCGCCCAGATCTGGACGGAGCGAGAGGATCGTTACTCGGAGCTCAGAACGAGCCAGACGGACTCCCTCCGCAAGGTCGAGATGTACCAAATCGGCGGTTAGGCTGCGGGAATGGCTTGACAGATCCCGTTGACAAGTCCAGTTTATCCCTTACTTTATGTACATACAATCTATTATTGATCAGGATAGTTAACAATAGCCTCGTGTTCGCGGGGTAAACCACAGGTGACGGGTTATGAGTGACGCACAGGCGTGGAAGGATCGGCTCGGAGACAGCATTCCCGAGGACCTCGGCCGTGACATCGACATCTACGAGACGCAGATCGAGCTGAAACGGCAGGGCAAGGTCACGAACGAGTTGTTCGGGGAAACACGGCTCCGCCGCGGCGTTTACGGTCAGCGCTACGACAACGGCCAGCGTTTCGACGGACAGAAGACGCAGATCCTGGAGTATCCCTGTGGGGACATGGAGAAGGGCGTCACGACCGTCTATGACGCTCCCGGGATGCAGCGGATCAAGATTCCGTTCGGTGGGATGACAGCCGATCAGATGGACGTGCTCGCCGAACTCGCAGAAGAGTACTCGGACGGCATCCTCCACATCACGACGCGCCAGGACATCCAGCTCCACTACGTCCATATCGACGACACACCGACGATCATGCGCCGCCTCGCCGCAGTCGGCATCACCACGCAGGAAGCCTGCGGCAACTCGATCCGAAACGTCACCGCCTGCCCCCTCTCCGGCGTCTGCCGCACGGAGACCTTCGACGTCACGCCGTATGCTGACGGTGCCACGCAGTTCCTGCTCGGCCATCCGGACTGCCAGGACTTCGGCCGCAAGTTCAAGATCGCCTTCTCGGGCTGCGCGCACGAAGCCTGCGGTCTCACGTCGATGCACGACGTCGGAGTTATCGCCAAGGAGCAGGACGGCAAACGAGGATTCGAGTTCTACGTCGGCGGCGGCTTGGGCGCGGTCCCTCATCAGGCCAAGCTGATGTATGACTTCCTCCCCGTCGAGGAACTGAACCCGATGATCCAGGCGATCGCCCGTGTGTTCGCCCGTCTCGGCGAAAAGAACAACCGCGCGCGTGCCCGGCTCAAATTCCTGATCGCCAAGCTCGGGCTCGACGAATTCATCAAGCTCGTCGAAGAGGAACGCAAAATCCTCCCCCACGACGATGGCTGGACCGCCTACCTCGCCGACATCGAAAAGTACGACGAGAGCCCGCTCAAGGACGCGGTTTCGCTGAACGGCACGGCCATGTCGGAGGCCTTCAGCGCCTGGTATGAGACGAATGTCTACGCGCAGCGTCAGACCGGCTATGCCGTCGTCAGTGTCACCCTTCCCCTCGGCGACGCGACGGCCGATCAGTTCCGCCTGATGGCCAACCTGGGACGCAAGTATGTGAAGGACACGATCCGGACGACGGTCGAGCAGAACATCGTCTTCCGCTGGGTCAGTGAGGCCGACATCCCCGAGCTCTACTCCGAACTCGACGCAGCCGGTCTCGGCGCGCCTGGCGCGAGCTCGATCGTCGACGTGACCGCTTGCCCGGGCACGGACACCTGCAAGCTCGGAATCGCTTCGTCGCGGGGGCTCGCCGCAGAACTGCGGACACAACTCGCCGAGAAAAGCGCCAACCTGGATCAGGCCGTCAAGAGTCTGCGAATCAAGATCAGCGGCTGCTTCAACTCCTGCGGCCAGCACCACGTCGCCGACCTCGGTTTCTACGGCATCAGCCGCAAAGTCGGCGAGTATCACGTTCCGCACTTCCAGGTCATCCTGGGTGGTCAATGGATGGAGAACGGCGGCTCGTATGGGCTCGCCATCGGCGCCGTTCCCTCGAAGCGGATCCCGGAAGTGGTCAACCGTATGACGCAGACATACGTGGACCAGCGTCAGGGTGACGAATCGTTCCAGGATTACATCGGGCGTGTCGGCAAAGCGGCTGTGAAAGGCATGCTCGACGACCTGACCGAAATCCCGGACCACGACGACGACGCGACGCTATACACGGACTGGAGCGACACGCGTGAGTTCACGACCGGTGATATGGGCAAGGGTGAGTGCGCCGGTGAAATCGTTCCGCTCATCGAGGTCGAACTCCAGGGCAGTGAGCGCGAGTCGTTCGAAGCCCAGATCCATATGGACGCGGGTGACCACGCAGCGGCCTACGACAGCGCCTTCAAAGCGATGCTACACTCGGCGAAAGCGCTCGTCAAAACGCAGTTCCTGGACATCCCCGAAGACCCGGATCAGATCGTCAGCGAGTTCCGCACCCGATTCATCGAAACGGAACTCTTCAACGATCGCGCCGCCGGGGCCAAGTTCGCGAACTACCTGTTCCGTCATCACGAGGAACGTGTCGAGAACCCGTCGTCCGAAGTCGCTCACCAGATCATCGAAGAAGCCCAGCTGTTCATCGAAGCCGCGCACGCGTGCTACGGCCGGATGAACGTCGTCACCGCCTGACCGAAGAGAACGCACAATGGATATCTCCAGAATCAGCTTCAAAATCTTCATGGATCAGGGCGAAGACGTCCCCACCGATACCTGGTTCGAAGTCTTCAACACCTGGATTCCGGCCCCCGAGGACGACGTTCTCGTCGACGTGGCGGACTACACGCACGTCAAGAATGGTCCCCAGACCATCCTGGTGGGCCACCGAGCCAACTATGCCCTCGACACCACGGGAGGTCGCTTCGGCTTCCTCTACGCCCGGAAGCGTGACCTCAACAGCTCGCTCTCAGGGAACCTCGAGGCGGTGATCGGCGCCGGCTTGAAGGCCGCTGATCGTCTGGCAAGCGACGCAAGTCTTCAGGGCAAGGTCAACTTCAACGGCGAATCCCTTCAGATCAGCCTCAACGATCGTCTGGGGGCCGCGAACGATGCGGACGGCTTTGCGGCACTCAAGGCTGAGCTGGACCCCGTGCTGGCCAAGCTGTTCGGGGGTACGGACTACGAGGTCAGCCAGGATTCCGACCCGAAGCGACCGCTCACGGTTGATATCAAGGCTTCCAGCGGCTTCAGCCCCGCCCAACTGCTTGAAAATCTAAGCGGTTAGTGTAAAACCGGCCCGATCGTTGACAAAAAGGGCAGAAACTATATATTCCCCGTGGAAAATCAGGGATTGAGGCTTGATTTTCGGGCTTTTTTGACCAATCATCAGGCAGTCAATCAATCAAAGAGATCTACGGGAAAGGGGTGAACGAGTATGGCCTATATCATCGCAGAGCCGTGCGTAGATGTGATGGACCGGGCGTGTGTTGAAGTCTGTCCCGTTGACTGCATCTATGAAGCGGATGCGACGAACCTCGCTGAGGGAGATCGCAAACCGATGCTCTACATCCACCCGGAAGAGTGCATCGACTGCGGAGCCTGCGAGCCCGAATGCCCGGTTGAAGCCATTTTCGCCGAGGAAGACACGCCGGACGAGTGGAAAGAGTATATCGAGATAAACGCCAAGGCGTTCGAATAGACCCGCTTCCGGCGGTAGAGTAGAGGAAAGGCCGAGCCCTTACGGGCTCGGCCTTTTTTATGTACGGTGAATAAATGCCGGGATGGATACAACCAGGCCCAACCGGACGGGACGATTCTTGCCCTCACCCACCTTGTGGGCGAACCTGCCGGCCCGCAAGCATCCCTCTCCCGCTATGCAGGAGAGGGAGAACCTTCAGGGGCAAACAAAGGCGGGGAATGTTGCTCCCCACACAACCTGTCACATCTATGAACGCTTGCTCCAGTTGCCGACCCGTGAAGGGTCGGGATACGTTGTCCCGACCTTCTTGACCGGCTATCTTGGGTGTCCATTCATCCGAGGAGACACGTCATGACGGATCTGGCTGCCCACATCGAGCAACAGCCCCTGGTGGACACGCACGAGCATCTGCGGAAAGAGCCCGAGTGGGTGGAGAACGGGCCGGACATTCTTCAGGATCTGTTCGGCAACTATGTGCCTGCGGACTTGAAGACCGCCGGAGCGAGCCCAGAGGCGATGCGAGACTTGATGGATCCCGCGAAGGAAATCGGGCCCCGATTCGAGGGCATCCGATCCGCCTGGGAAGCGGCGCAGTTGACCGGGTACGGCGAGGCTGTTAGCCTGGTCGCGTCCACGTTCTACGGGATGGATGAACTGACCGCAGACGGCCTGGTCTCAGCTCAGGACCACCTCTCGGCGCTCAGGCAGGGCGGACAGCGCTTCGACATCCTGAAGAATCGGGCGAACCTGGACCATATCCAGACGGATGACTTCTGCTGGCCCTGTGAGCCAGACGCCAGCGGACCAGACTTCTTCTTCTACGACCTTTCCTGGAAAGACTTCTGCAACGGCACGATCGACCCGGCGACCATCTCGGAGGAAACCGGGATCGACGTCACGAACCTCGAGTCCCTACGCGAGGCGATGGCGGCCATTTTCGCGAAACACGCTGGCTGTGCGATCGCTGTGAAGGCCCAGCACGCCTACAGCCGAACCCTCGACTGGCACGAGCGATCGGACGACGACGCTGCGCGTGCGCTCGAGGCCACCCTGGCCGGATCTGCCTCCCTGGACGAACAACTCTGTATCGGCGACTGGTGCTGGGCACGCGGCGTGGAACACGCGATCGACCACAACCTTCCATTCAAGATTCACACCGGCTACTACGCCGGGAACGATCGCATGCCGGTCAGCCGGATCAAGGCCGGGAACATGTGCGCGCTGCTGGCCGCCTATCCGAAGGCCCGTTTCGTCCTGATGCACATCGCCTACCCGTACAGTCAGGAATTGATCGCCCTGGCCAAGCACTACGGGAACGTGTGGGTGGACCTCTGCTGGGCGTGGTCGATCGACCCCTACAGCTCGGCCGACTTCGTCCGCCGCTTTATCCACACCGTTCCCTCGAACAAACTGTTCGGCTTTGGCGGAGACACGGGCTGGCCGACCAGCGCGATGGCCTATGCGATCCAGATGCGCCGATGGTTCACCCGTGCGCTCGAGGCAGAGGTCGCGGAAGGTCTGCTGACCGAACGCCAGGCGATCGACGTCGCCACGCGCATCATGTATGACAATGCCTACGCCTGTTTCGACATCCCGGGGACCCGTTCCCACATCGCCTCGGCCAGTGCCTGATATGCTCGTCGTCTCGACCTGGAAATTCGGCTACGACGCCAACCAGAAGGCCTGGTCCGTCCTACAGGACGGCGGATCGGCGATGGACGCTGCTGTCGCCGGGGTCACGGTCACCGAACTGGACACGGCTGTCCGCAGCGTCGGATACGGCGGCCACCCGAATGCGGCCGGGTTCGTCCAGGTCGATGCCGCAGTCATGGATGGACGCACCCTCGGATACGGCGCCGTGGCCGGCCTGGAAGGGATCGCGACGCCGACCGCCGTCGCGAGAAGCGTGATGGAGGCGACGGACCACGTGTTGCTGGTCGGGAACGGCGCGAGAGATTTCGCGATCGATCAGGGCTTCGAGCCTCAGGAGATGCTCACACCCGACGCCCGGAGCGCGTGGGAAGACTGGCGCAAACAGGGCGAAGACCACGATACTCTCCCTGCGGACAGCCACGACACCATCGGCGCCCTCGCCCTGGACGGGAACGGCGATCTGGCTGCCGTCTGCACGACCAGCGGGATCGCCTATAAGCTGCCCGGCCGCGTGGGCGACTCCCCTTTGATCGGCTGCGGCCTCTACGCAGACAATGATGTCGGCGCCGCCGTGGCAACCGGTCGCGGCGAAGAGATCGCCCGCACCTGCGGTGCCTTCCAGATCGTCACTCTGATCCGTCAGGGACAAACGCCTCAGGAAGCCTGCGAAACCGTCGTACGGCACCTGGTCGACCGCGTCCCTTCCTCGGCGGAACACCAGATGGCCTACGCGGCAATCGACAAGGACGGCAACGTTGGCGGCGCGGCCGTACGAGCGTTTCCCTATGCCGTAACCACCGAAGGCGTTAACGAAGTCCGCGAGGGCTTCAGGCTCTTCTCAGAAACCGACTGACCTTACGGCACCTCGCCGATCAGGTATTTTTCCACTGTGCGACGGTCTCACCCACATTGCGGGTATACCCTGTTCCGCCTGAGCCTCGCCGTCCTGGCGATCTGGTGGACGCTCAAGGTGCCCGCCCTCGGGGATCCAACCCCCGTACCTGAAGGGTTCCACACTCCTCCAGGTGACTCGACGGTCTATCTCGAACTCTTCGACTACCCGGACATGCAAACCGGTCTTCCCGCTCCCTGGGAAGCGCACAAGGGTATCTGGGGGAAGGCCGCAACCACGGACATCTACTACACGCTGACCGAAGAAGACGGCAACCAGTATCTCAGCGCCGAGACGTCAAGCAAGGCGATCGACGCGGGGAGACCGGCGGCCGTCAACCTGCGTGTACACAACAGAATGCGCTGGCGATGGCGCGTCTGGAGTCTTCCCGTCGGTGGTGACGAGGAAATCTCTGACAAGAACGACAGCGGCGCGGCGGTCCGGATCATCTTCCACGGCGGCCTGAGAGCCCGGATGCTGAAGTATGTCTGGAGTTCTTCCCTGCCGAAGGGGACAGAAACCGAGAGCGCGGGGAACAGTAAGATCAAGGTGGTCGTTCTGAGGAGCGGCACCCAGGATCTGGGCAAATGGCTGTGGGAAGAGGTCGACGCTTACGCGGACTACAAACGGGTGTTCGGCGGTGAGCCCCGTCCGGTCCGCATCCTGGGCGTCATCACCGATGCGAACAACACCAAGACACTTTCGAAGGCGGACTACGACGACTTCACGTTTATCAAGTCGCCGCCGCCTGAACCCGAACCAGACGAGACCTCGGAAGCGGGGCTCTAATCGACCGATGACAAAACAGATGAATAGCGGAAAACCAAGGAGGAGGGACATGACCCTACGCACGCAGACCTGCCGGAGGCCCTTGTGGCGGCCGCCGAGAGGACAGCTCGCAAGATCAGGCCCCATTGGGCGGTGGCTCGCCGTCTTCGTTGGGCTCCTGTTTGCCGTGTCGGACACCACCGCGCAGAACGTCTCTGTCAGCGACTACAGTGTTCCTGTGAGTCGGGCGGACAACCTGCGGATCGATGCGCTCAGTCTCGACTACCAGTCGGTGGGCGACTCGATCGTCTCCCAGACGGGCAATCTGGTGCTCGTATACAAGAAGTTCTACGAGTCACTCCCGTTCGCCTACTCGATCGACCTGATCGGATCAGCCTCGTTCCGGCGGGACGCGGTCAAGGACGAGCTTGTCGGCGATGCCCAGTCGAACCTGCTGACGCGCGTGAAGAAGTACAGACGGGACGAAGGCAACTTTTTCGTCTTCGGGGAGACCGATCTCGATCTGGATGAGAACAACGATCGTCCCGGGTTGGACGCCACGATCGGCATCGGATGGGGGCGGTTCATCAACGCGACCGCGCTCCGGAAAGCAGTGCGGATCGAGGACTTCATGCTCGACGAGGGGATCATCTCCGAGCGGCTGCCCAAGGAGACGATGATCGAGCTGGGACACATCATCGAGAAAGAGGCCGAGTATCGGGAGCTCTACGGCGATCGCTACCAGAACTACTGGTATGAGGACATGCAGAACGAGATCCAGAAGTCTCGCAAGGTCCTGGGAAGCATCGGCGCGATCGGCGTGCTGAGGATGCAGGAGGTCCTCGAGAAGGAGCGGATCAACGAGCGGTTCTACGGGTGGGATGTCTCCGCCGGAGTGGAGCTCGAAGTCCTGAAACCGATCCGTGGCGTATCCCGGAACGATCCCGCCTTCTCGCTCGGGCTCCGGTATTCACGCCCGATCAGCTGGAGCACGCAGATTAACACGGACTTCAGCATCAACACGCCGTTCAACGAGGATTTCGGGAAGCGATACGAGATTGGCTGGCAGACAGACTTCATCTATGAGATCACGAACAAGATCAACATGAATCTCATCCACCTGCTGAACCTCAGCAAGGTCAAGGGACAGCGGGCGAGGCATAACAACATCGGATCCGCCGGGTTCAACTTCTTCATCGAGAACAAGATCAACCTGAACGCGGCGTTCGTGGCGCGGAAGAGCGAGACCGATCCCTGGCGGATCAGTTTCACGACGGGACTCAGCTACCGGATCTTCTAAACAAAAAGCGCGCGGGAAACGAGTTCCCACGCGCCTGAGTCATCCGGGTTCAGGTTCGTCTTACAGCGTTCCGACAGCCTCGACCAGTGCGTCAGCCGTGATCCCGAAGTGATCCCACGTCGGCATGTGTCCCTCCGACGGGGCGATCGTGGGGTCGACAATCCCGACGTGGGCGACCGGTGTCGACGTCCCGACTGCAGCTGACTGCACGAGAGACGCGAACCCGCGCACACCGACCGCCGGGTTGCCAATGATGCCGTCTTCGATCGTGACGACCCCACCGGGATACTTCCCGAGCAGGTCCGCCAGCACGCCGTCGCCGAGCGGCAGCGCGTTCACGACGTATACGTCGACCGGATCGCTGCCCTTCAACGTCTCCGCCGCTTCACCGGCGAGGAATGCGGGCGCACCGAGCGCCAGAATCGCCTTCTTCGCCCCATCATACGCCCGATAAGCCGTCACATCTTCCCACGCCGAATCCGCTTCCCACAACGCACCCGACCCGTCCTGCTTGTCCAGCACGGGCAGATTGTCACGTGGAATCCCGATGATGTGTCCACCGTAGTTCTCCGCCATGTCACGCACGGCCACGAAGGCCGACCGCGCATCTGCCGGCGCATAGAACCGGTGCAGGTATGGGAGATACCCCATCGCCAGCGTGATCCAGTCGAGGCTCCAGCCGGAGAAATGATCGCGTCCCGTGCAGGCCCCGACGTGCGACAGGTGCATCGCCACGTTCAGACCCTCGTTCACGCCGTCCAGGTTCCGGTGATACCGCCAGAGTTCAAAGCCCTCTCGAGCGATCCCCTCGAAGAAAGCAGCAAACGTCGCGAACACCGACATCTGGGGCTCCGCACTGCTCATCGCCAGCCCGTTGGCCATCAGCGACGACGCCTGCTCCGTGATCCCCATCTCGAACTTGTGGCGATCATCGATCGCGGCCTTTGCCTTGTCGAACTTGGTCGACGGGTCGAGATCGCAGGACACGGTAAAGAACCGGTCCGGATGCGTTTTGGCCACGACCTCGTATCCCACCTGCGAGCCGTTTCGCGCCGACACCGACTCTCCCGGAGCGGGCAACTCGACCGCGGCAAGCGCCGAAGCCGGAATCTCCAGGTTCTTGCTTCCCGGCTTCGGTCGTGCGTTCGTCGTGGCCAACCGGCGACCGTTACGAGCCTCGTTCAGCGCACTCACCTCGCCGTCGACCTCGGCAAACAGTGGTGTCGACAGAACCTCGTCCAGGTTTCGACCTTTCATGTGGCCGTCGTGATGACCCTCGCCCCCGGGCAGGTCGTTCACGTGGAAGAGGCACTCAAGCATCGGGACCAGGTCACGGAAGCTCATCATCGAACCGGGCACCCACACCTTCGTGTCCGTGGCGACTCCGTGGCCCGACGCGAACGCCTCGAGTTCCGACGACACACCTAGAGAGGCCCCGAAGTCGGCTAGCGTCACGCCCTCTTCGCCCGTCGGGTAGATCATCACCGGCTTCCCGCCGCGCGCGGACGTGGCAGCCGTGCGATACGCGTCGAAGAGTGCGGCCTGATCGTGAAGCGTCGGTATCTCGAGAATCTCGACACCCATCGCAGACACCAGCTGACGCGGATCTTTGTCGACGATCTTGTCTGTCGTGTTCGACAGCTGGATCCCGTTCCGGTTCATCACGAACACGATCGGGGCTCCGTGCAGGTCAGCCCCCATAAATCCGTTCATCGCCTGGCCGGACACCCACCCGGCGTCTCCGCAGTGGCAGAACACCAGACCCTCATCCCCGTGATGGGCGCGTAGACCGAGGGCAAGACCGACTGCGACGGGAACCATCACACCCAGTCGTCCGCCACTCAACTCGGTCCCGCCGGGTAACCAAGACACGTGACCGGTGATGTCCAGGCCACGCCGGAACGAGTCGATCACGATCTGCGGATCGACGTAGCCCCACGACGCGAGCGCCGAGAAATACCCGATGCTCGTGTGGGCGTG
The DNA here is from genome assembly GCA_002727195.1 of Gemmatimonadota bacterium. Classification (GTDB taxonomy): domain Bacteria; phylum Latescibacterota; class UBA2968; order UBA2968; family UBA2968; genus UBA2968. The sequence continues at coordinate 178,424 of PBWH01000023.1, read as the reverse complement.
CTCGATCGTATAACGCACCGCGTCGCTGCTCGACACAGCCATCGTCATGTTCAGCGAGGGAATCAGTTCGAGACCACCACCCAGGTGGTCGAGTTCGCCGATCTCGGCGAGAGAGGCGAGTGAAGCGAGTGCTGTGCGCGCCGCGTCCTTCTCGAGCGCACGCAGCAGGTTGACATCCTGATCAGACAGGCCGTTCCCCGACCCCAGGTCCAGCTGGAAGTCGATCACCTCGGAGGTCACCGATGAGCGCATGTAGGTCGACCCGGCGATCAGGTCGCGGTTCCGCTGTTGCTGGCGATCCAAGGCTTGTTGCGCGTTACGCATCGCGTCCCTCCATCCCTTCCGTAATCCGGTTCAGCTGTCCGTCCGTGTCGGGCACTAAAATACGCCTTTGCCTGCAAAAGGCCAGACGAAACAGCCTCAAAACGGCTGTCAGCACGGCATTTTCGGACAATTCTCTGGTTCGCCGGATAGGCGTTTGGTATTTTTGATGTCCATCTTCAACTATACCCCATCGAGAGGATTCCAGGATGCCGGACACCGTCGTCGCCGCCCAGATGTATACCCTCCGAGACTTTTGCAAGACCCCCGCAGACATCACGTCATCTCTCAAACGCGTTGCCGAAATCGGTTACCAGGCCGTCCAGCTGTCGGGATTGGGACCGATGGACGACAAAGAGCTGAAGAACGTGTGCGACGGGGAAGGCCTGACCATCTGCGCGACTCACACCGGTTACGACAAACTGCGGGACGAAACCGACGCAGTGATCGAGCAGCACAACATCTTCGAGTGCAAGTATCCGGCGATCGGGGGACTGCCCAAGGATTGCCGCGAGAACGGCGCCCAGGGGTATATCGACTTCGCCAAAGAAGCATCGCAGGTTGCCCGTAAATTGTCGGACGCCGGGATGACCTTCGGTTACCACAACCACAGCTTTGAGCTCGAGAAGTTCGATGGCCGTACGGCGCTCCAGATTCTGTTCGAGGAGAGCGATTCGGAAGTCTTTCAGTTCGAAATCGACGTCTACTGGATCCAGCACGGTGGGGCCGACCCGGCCGCGTGGATTCGTAAGGTCAAAGGGCGTGGCGACCTGGTCCACGTGAAGGACATGGAGATGAAGGGTCGTGAGCAGTTGTTCTCAGAGGTGGGCGAAGGGAACCTGAACTGGCCTTCCATCCTGGAGGCGTGCCGCGAGGCCGGGACGCGTTGGTATATCGTCGAGCAGGACCGCTGTCAGCGCGACCCGTTTGAGAGCCTAGCCATTAGCTACAAGAACCTCGGCGGCATGGGTCTCAGTTAGCGTGCCGCCGGTCACACTCCCAGACCACCTTGCCGATGCCGGTTTCGAGGTATCAGGCATCGACGCCTTCACGGCTGAGCAGGTCGTCGCATTTGTCGACGGCATCCTTCAGGATGATTGTCGTAAGGATTCGCATCGAGAGCTCAAGAGATCCGTTAGGAAGTTTTTCGATGACTTCTCGCCGGATCGCCGGTTCTTCCTTTCCCTCAAGCAGGATGGCGCCCTGTGCGCTCTTACGGCGATCGATCGTTACAAGGACGACACCGCCACCCTCAAGTGGATCTTCGTGAGTCGGGATTGTCGGGGACAGGGCATTGGCTCGTGGCTACTCGACGAAGCTCTTGCGTTCGCCCATGGTGTGGGATACGAGAAGGCGATCCTGTGCACAGCGACGAACATGGAGGCTGCTCACCTGCTCTACAAGAGTCGAGGTTTTGTCTTCAAGCAGTGGGTGACGTTCTGGAGGCAGCGGATGCAGGTCTTCGAGAATGTGTTTGGGGAGTCGGTGGCGGAACTGGTGGAATAAACAGAAAAGGCCGATCCGGTATGGATCGGCCTTTTTCGTTTCTTTCAGTGCTTCGTGCGGTTATTAGGTGTACCGAGCCTACCGAACTCGAGCTTTTTTTGTGTTAATCGGCCGAATCTTGTACGTTTTTCGACCCGGAACCGCAAACCACTCAGCAAGAGAGCAACCATGCCCTACGAAGATCACATTGCCGAAGCGAGAGATGCCGTCACGTGCGCCGTTCTGACCATCAGTGATACCCGGACCGAAGCTGACGACAAAAGCGGTAAAATCATCCAGAAGTTGCTGACGGAGGGGGGCCACTCGGTCGGCCACTATGCCGTCGTCAAAGACGAGGCGGACCTGATCCGTCAGCTCATCGTTGACATCGCGGAAAAGAGAGACTGCCACGTCATCCTCACAAACGGCGGGACAGGAATTTCCGCCCGGGACACGACCTATGAGGCGGTCACATCGCTCCTGGAGAAGCGTCTTGACGGGTTTGGGGAGGTTTTCCGGTTTCTGAGCTGGGAGGACATCGGTTCGGGAGCTATGCTCTCACGCGCCGTAGCGGGCGTCTACAAGGACACGATGATCTTCTGTATGCCCGGCTCTTCGGGGGCAGTTAAGCTGGCGATGGAGAAGCTGATTGTGCCCGAGTTGTCGCATCTGGTGTGGGAAATCTGGCGACAGAAGTAGCCCCGGCCGTCACGGCCTCTGCAGGGGAGCAAGGCTATGGGAATGAGGGGGAGAAAAGTCAAAAAAGCTGAGCGAGAAAACGACTGAACCAGAGTGAGTCAGACGGCCTTCGCCAAGGCTTCGGCCCGGCAGGCGGGAGATAGGGCAAAAGCCCATCTTAGGACCGGCCGCCGACCGGGCGCTCTAACCCGACACCCAAAGAGGCGGTTGACCCAGGACTTCGGGTCAACCGCTTTTGACTTTGGGGAAGGGCTGGGGCACCGACAGGTCCCCTGCTCCCAATCTCCCGCTCAGAGGGCGGTGTGGGGGCGGGGCTACAGCCACTTCCAGTCGAGGCCGTAGGTCAGGCCGACGGTAAGGTCGCTCCGGAATCCGAATCCCGGTGAAGTGCTCTGACCCGTGTCGTCCTTGCGATCGAGGCGGTAGGCGAAGTTGTTCTGCCGGACCGTCAAGCTGAGTTCGCCGACCAGAGGGAAATTCAGCGTGTTATAGTTCTCGACCGAGATGACCCGTCGGTCGGATAGACCGTAGAAGGTTCGGATCCGCGTCCTGAACCGTCCGCCCTGCTTCAGATGGACCTGATAGTTGACCTTTGCCTCAGCACCGTAGTCGCTCTGGTCTTCATCCAGGTCCCGCTGGGCGCGGAAGGCGAACTGGGCGACCCATCGCTTCCAGAATTTTCTCTCGAAGCCGGTACTGGCGCGGATCTGCAGAGGCCGGCCGGATTCTCCCCCATTCCCGAACGATCGTTTCGTAAAGGCCGTACCGAGACCGGCCGAAACGAACGGGTCTACCCTCAGGTTCGGGGCCCGTCTCCGGTGTGTCACATCCGACTCGAATTGATCCGAAGTCGTCTCCCCCGCGACACGTCCGTAATCCGCCAGGCTCTCCAGCGTCGTCGCCGACCGCGAGGTCTCATACCCCAGCTGATACCGCGTAGAAGTCTTCCAGGCTGAACGCGTTTCGCCTCTGAGGAATGAAACGCGGTAATTCGTCGCAGTATCATCGACGTAATTCCTGTTGAAGCTGCCCTCAAGTGACCAGGACGATCGCCATACGGGCTTGAGATCGAGTCGCCAGAACGAGGACGAGCTGAGCGTTCCCCACGCCTCCAGGCCGGATGCTGTCAGTGATCGGAGCGATATCCCCGTGTCGTGGATGGACAGCGCGTTTTCGATCTGCCGGTACCCGCTCTCCCCCTGAACCAGCCGCCTGAGCGTCACCACCCTGTAGGGCTCGTTGTTCCTCAACGGACGCCCGTTGATCAACATCGTCTTCACGTCGAGACCCGCGAACAGGAGCCCGTCGGGGCCATCCTTGAGTCGCTTGCTCCGGTTGGCGATGTCTCGGAGCCCGCGCCCCATCAGCTCAAGCTTGACGAGCACATCATCGAAACGAATCAGGCGATTCACGTCCCGCTCGTAAAACCCCTCCTCGTCGACCTCGACCTCCCGGAAAGTGCGCCGTGATACGATTCCGATCTCGGACTCCGTGTGCAGACGCATCAGGTTTGCCACTGCACTTCCTCGGCGGGCGATGCTGACACCATCCAGCTGACCGAGTTTCCGTCCCTTGTCCTCCGCGAAACCGTCAGCCACACGCTTAACCGCCGCCGTCACGGACGCATCGGGTTCCAGGTGTCTGGCGTCGAACGTGGAGGATGCGACCGTCGTCAGACTGAGTCCCCCCGGTTCACCCACAAAGGTCAGGTCCACGAACCCGACCATTCCATTGCCCGCAGGTGTCGTCGCCACGTGAACGTCATTCGCGAGCTTGTAGTAGGTCATTGTGTGGCCGGGCGAATCGTCGCGTTGTCCACCAGTGATCAACAGATCCAGACCCGGGAGTGACCGAGCAAGGCTAACGGTTGCCGCCGGGGGGGCGTGGAACAGCAAGATCGTCAGGTCGACACCGTATGAGGTCAGAGCAGACATGGTCGCCTTCACACTCCGGGCGGGATCAGTAACCTCGATGACCTTCGCACTCTCGGGATTAATCCTCGATGCCAGGTTCTCGTCCAAGCAGCCAATGATGCCCACACGTACGCCGTTCACTTCCTTGATCACATAAGGTTTGAAGGGGAGCTCGTCATTCCCCTTCACGGGCTTCACGTTTCCCGCGAGGAAGGGAAAACCGGCCTCCTTCACGCGCGCGCTCAGCATATCGACGCCGTAGTCTAAGTCGTGGTTCCCGATGCCCACTGCGGCGTAGCCGGCCCCTGTGAGTGCCTCTACGGCAGCCTGACCGCCATCCCAGGACGAGATCACGTCCGGACCAAGAATGTTACCCGCGTCGAGTACCAGAGCCGGATGCTCCTGACGGAGCTTGTTAACCGCGGCCACGACACGTCCCAGTCCTCCGCTCGAGCCGTCCTCAGCCAGGTCCCCACCGACGTCGTTCGTATGAACCACCCGGATGGTGCGGGGTTGGGCAAAGACGTTTGATGCGGGTAGCAGCAGGATCAGGATACAGCAGAGCAACATAGGACAGCTACCTCTGAGGTGATCGTCGTTTTTGGGCCCCGGAAATAAACCTTCGACTGCAACGATCCATCTCCGGATTGGTAGTCGGGTAAGAGATAAAAAAAGGGCCGCGGTCGTATGACCGAGGCCCTTTCCGTGTTGCCTGTAGCTCTGACTAGAAGCCGTATCCAACCGTGAGCCGGACAGGATTCTCGTCGAATTCCGAAGCGCGCGAGAACGCGATATCAACTGACAGGCTCTGGCTGCCGATTTCCTGCTTCAGACCGGCACCAACGCTCCAGGACTCTGAGTCGTGGCGAGTCTTATAACCGGCACGCAGCGCGAGCATGTTGTTGATCCACGCCTCAGCACCGAAGTAGTAGCGAGCAGCGAAATCCGTGAAGAATGCCTGCTCAACAGCAACCGTGAGTGAGAACGGATCACCCAGGTTACCAGCGATTTCGCCAGCACCACTGAGGTAGAACACCGTGGGAACACGGGCCTTCTGCGCGACAACCTCCTTGTCCGAACCCAGGTTGCGCAGGCTCATCGCAAGGCGGGTGCTCCGGTAACCCGTGAAGAACACGGTACCGAAGTTCACGTCTACCGTCGTGAAGTCGATCAGGTCCAGATCCTCTTTGATGTAGCGGATCTGACCACCGAACGACAGCTTGTCGGTCAGCTGCTTCGCGACCGTAAAGCCGACAGCGATGTCGCTACCACGCACCATCCGACCCGTACCGGCCGGATTCTGCGAAGTGCGCTCTTCGAACTCTTCCGTCTGGAAGTAGATGGCGCTGACACCGAAAGTCGCCACACTGGTCTTGATACCCAGCGCGAACGTCCCTAGGCTCGAGCCCACGATCCACTTCGAATAACCACCCAGTACCGCCCGTTCCGTCTCCTGTTGCGTGATTCCAGCCGGGTTGTAGAAGATGGACGAAAGGTCGTTTCCGACGGCACTGTACGCATCGCCCATCGCTACCGCACGGGCGTTTGTTGTGAGTTTTACGAAGCCGAACGACGTCGTCGTCAGCCGCGCGGTCGTAATCAGGTCTTTCTCCGGAGACTCGCGAATGCGGTCTACGGGGAACGGACCCAGGTCCTGCGCATTTGCCACACCCGTGCCGAGAACACCGGCAGTCAGGGCGACAGCAAAGAGCTTCCTAAACATATCGTTTCTCCTTAGACAATCCGATTCAGAGAGTTTGAACACAGTTCGTCAACAGACGACAGGCTGAAGCCTGTCGCTACTTGATGATGAGCACGGTACCAGTCTGAACCTTCTCCATGCTCTCAGGCATCAGTGAGGTGACTTTCCAGAAGTAGACACCCGGGAAGACCGCCTGACCGAAGTTGGACGGACGTCCCTCTGTGAACTGGAACCAAGTGACCTCGCCCTTTGTGAGATCGTCGTTGAACTGCGTCCAGACCCGCTGCCCCGTGATGTCATAGATGTCTATTTGACAACGCGCGGGCAGGTTGATGAATCGGACGTTCTGCTGACCCTGATACGAGTGGTTGGGACTGTCGATCTTATACGGGTTCGGAACGACGGCTACGTTCTCCTCAAACCGGTTGAAGATGTCGGCCGAGGGAACCACCGGCACCACACCCGTTCGGCGACCGAGCTGCGCGGCACCGGTTGGACCCGCCGAACTTTCGTAGCTCGGGACGGCGCCCGTGCCCTTCCAGTCGTCGTGTCCGCTGTCGTAGTAACGGATGTAGTAGTAGTTCGGGAATCCGGCCTTCGATACGGCATCTACGTAGCTGTACATTCCCTGAACTTCGTTACCGGCGGCAGCGTCGTCACCACCGATGTCAGAACGCGCGCGAAGCGGGATACCCTGCGGGAATGCCGAACTCTTCACCGTCGAAAAGACTCCGCTGGCATTATACGTTACTCCAGCCGGCAAGTTACCTGACTGTGCGTCGGCGAATGTGAAATCGGCCAGAAGCTCAAAGGGACCTTCTGTCTCAGTCGACGACTTGTAAATCCGATATCCTACGAGGTCCTGTGCCTCAGCGCCATCGTAGTCCGGATCGGCTGAATCTTCACCGACGGCCGGCCAACGCAAGAGCACTTGGCCCGAGAGGTTCGAATCCCAAGCACCGCGGATGTTCGGCGGCTGGTTTGGGATGTCGTAGCCCCAGTTGTAGACCTGGATGGCACGTTCGAAGTGCTCAAACATAATGTCCTCGGCCAGCGGGATTTCCGGCTGGCGTTCTTCGAACGTGGTGATACCCGACCCTCTGCCGTTATACAAGTTCTGATAAGCGAACAGGAAGGGCTTAGCGAACTTCGTATGATCCGAATATTTCGCAAGATCTCCAGAGTGACCGCCTGCGTAGGCGATCACGAATTTGGCCTTTTCTCCCGGAGCGGGATCCCAAGGACCGAAGGTCATGAAGTTCGTGTACATCTCGTTGATGGTAGGCTCCGCAGGATGGCCGCCTAGGGTCAGCATGTCATAGATTGCCGCATCGCTGTCCTTACCGGGGTCAGGCTGTGTGAACTCACCGTGTGTGTTGAACTGCCAAATCGACGTCGTGGCTGGCTGGCTGACCGACTCATCCAAAGCGGTTGCAGCATTGTCCTTCGGAGCGACATACGACTCGCTATCCTGGCCGCCATACGTCATGAACGGAGGGAATGCATCAACAACACCGACACCGAAGTAGGTCGGGTGGTTGATGAAGCCTTCGTTCATCCAGACCTGATCTGTGATGATGCGACGACGCCCGAGCTTGAAGTCGAAGGGACCGCCCCAATCGTTGTGGGGCCAGGCGGACTTCTGCTGGTCACCGTCGTGCATGTAAATCATCCCGTGGCCCATCGCAGCCAGATCGGCACCGCGCTGGCTTCCTGCTGGCTTCGTAGCACCCAAGGGTGCCGTACCTTGAAGATAGTCTGGAGCCAAAGTCGAGCGATTCCAGTCATCTGCGGCGAGACGGTCACCACGCAGTGCGTGCCACGTCGTTGACCCTTGGTACCAACTGTCTTCTGAAGCGTGCAGGAAGCGGTTCTTCACCGAGACGTAGATGTCGGTTTGTGCCGCCGCTCCGACGTTCTCTAGCACTGTCTCTTGAATGAGGAAATCATCGTAGTCACCGTGGCCGAACTGCGCCCAGCGACGAGTCCACTGCAAGTTGTGGAGCGACGAGGAAGCTTTCTGGATGCCCACAACATCCGGGAAATCATCTTCCGACAGGCCGCTAGCCCAAGCCGGTTCGCTCATCTGAGCAAACTCACCCGCTGCGACGCGGTCGGCGAAAGATGTTCCGTTTTTGTACGCATTCCAGTGATAGTTCCAGATGATGGCTGCATGTCCATCCGGCGGATTCTGTCCATCCAACTCACCTTTGGTGGGCCAATAATTCGTGGCCACACCGGCGAGAGCCGGACCATCCGTCCAAGCCAGACGACCACCGCTGGAACTTCGCTGGGCGAGAGCCCAGTTATGGTGGTGTGCCGCCCCCAAATAGGCTTCAGGGTAGGTCGACGGGTCGTGCGCAAGGCTTGTGATATCAGGTGGCTCGATGTTCGTTCCACCATAAGCAATCTGGACGGCTCCGCCCGTCTTGCTCATCACCCAGATTCCGTCTCCGGCGCTGTGGATCTTGTGGTTCCAGCCTGAACGGACCTGGCCACCCGAGTATACCTTGAGGTTACGGGCCGCAGGATACGAAAAACCGTGCGGCTCCTGTTTCTTGCCGTTGTCACGGTGACCGCCCCAACCCTTGTTCACGATTGAATGCGCGATCGAGCCGCGATGCATCGTGCGATAGGACTGAGACCACTGAGCCGCTGCCTTGGTCGCGAATCCGGCCAGAACGAGCCCGACTGCGGAAAACAGCCCAGAGATCAAAAACAGAGACTTACGGAACTTCATGAGTTCAACTCCTTATTGAGGTGGACGTTAGAGAGTTATCCCCGGCAAATGCTTAAGCATGACTGAAAATGCGTTTGTGCACCCAGTGTTGGTTACTCAGGCTTTGCTGGGAAAAAACTGACGCCCTCCTTCCTCGAGTTTGTGGGCGGTGTTGGGAGATTAGACTGTCATCTCCCAACACCCACCGAATCTTTTCCTGCCGGGCTTGCCCTTCGTGCTTGTTCAGGCTAACCGGCAGTTTGATTTTCAAAGCTCGAGTTTTGCGCGAGCAAAACTCGCAACAACCCGTCAGGGTTGCCCTAGAATTTGATGCGTACGCTAAAGTTCAGCTCACGCGGACGGTCCAGCCAGTTCGAGACATCATTGACTTCGCCATACGTGTTGAAATCAGCGCTCGTCGGCTCAAGACCCGAAATACCATACTGCTGCCAACGGATCTCGTCCATGTCGACGTCAAGGTCATCGGCCGGGCCCGAACTGGCTACATCCTGTCGGACATCCTTCTGGTTGAACAGGTTAAACACCTCGACAGCCACCGTCACCGTAGCCGTCTGCGAGGCGCCGATCTGCTTCTCAGCGTTCAGGTCCACACGCGTGTGCATCGGGCCATACTCGAACGAATCGATACCCTTTGCCAGACCCGTGAACTCGAACCGCTGACCAGTGAAGATCCGGTAGACCATGTTGGCGCGCAGGTTACCGAGTGCCTGCCCAGCCCACGGACCGAAATCGGCCGGTGTCGCGAACAGAAACGTCATCGAACCATACGCACGCCGGTCACGGCTCAGCGGCTCACGCTCACCCGTTTCCTGGTTGTGACCGACGAGCAGGTTGCCTTCGCCCGTGCCAGGGTAGTTCGGGTTCGAGTTGATCCGCTGCCAGAAATCGGCGTCGTCGCTGCCATACTCGGAAGCGTCGAGCGTCCCGTCAGCGAGGGGACGGCCCCCGGCCGAGTAGTGCGACATCCACGGGATCCACGACCAGGACGACCGATTGTCAAGCGAAGCCTGACGGTTCCGGATCGCCGTGTTAGCTGCCGACGCGAACTTGTCGCGATCCGACGCGCTCAACGCCTGCGGGATCTCGGCACCCGTGGTCGGGTCGATCGTATAGGAGTTAAAGTAGTGTCCGTTGGCCACGAAGACCGAGTCCGGCCAAACGTCACGACGGTGTGCTGAATTCCGCCCCTGGTCAGCCCACTGCAGGTTATACCCGAGGTTGAACGCGAACATGTCCGAGAAGGTCTTCCGCAGATTAAGCTCGACCCCTCGTGTGTCACGCCAGATACCGTGTGCCCACCCCTGCTGTCCTGCGACATAGCCAGGAGCGGCCGGGTCGACCCACTGTTGCGATGCTGAACGCAGCTGATGTCCCGCGCTCTTGTAATACGTCGTCAGACCGAGCACGTAGTTGGAATGGAAATTCCAGTCCAGCCCGAGCTCGAAGTTGACCGTCTCTTCCGGCGGCAGGAAGATGTTGTGGTGACGGGCGCTGTTGTCGTTGAACGCGTTCCAACGCTCACCCGTGTCGATCGTACCGTTGCCGTTAAGGTCCGTATCGTTCGAAGACTGGCTGCGCCACTCGTTCCGATACAGCATCTCGAAGTTCGGCATCTGCACGAACTTGCCGTAGAAGAACCGGATTAGGGACTTCGACGTGATAGGATGCGAAATACCGACACGAGGGCTCAGACCGGAAATCCGGCCACCCTCGACCGTCGGCGCATTCTTGTTCCGCGTCATGCTCTTCCACATCGGCGACTTGGCACCGTAGAAAGCATCGACGTCCGTCACAAATTCCTTGGTATTCAGAGCGTCAGCCCGGATACCGGCGTTCACGATCATCCCCTCAAACTCAATCTTATCCTGAACGTAGATGCCCATTTCGATCGGGTTTACGCCTTGGTTTGACTGCCCGGGGAAGAAGTCCGTGTCGTTATACGTCTTGGAATACCAGCGAACCGTTCGGCTCGACGGTCCAGACGACTCGTAAAACTGCCACCAGTTGTTGTAGCGTGTGATCTCGAACCCGGCCTTCACGAAGTTTTGCTTGTTGACCTGGCTCGAAAGGTCGGCCTTGATGATCGCCCGCTCGCGGTTCCAGCGCTGCCAATCGACGACCTGACGGAAGACCGTGTAGTAACCGGCCACGTCCTTGGTCGAGTTGCTCGTCACAGTCGTCTCCGGCGTGGAGACACCGCCACCCGTCTTGAGACCCGTCGTGTCTCGCGACGACTTCGACAGCGACAGACGCAGTTCGTAGAAAGTCTTCGGCGACAGTGAGTGCGTCACGCTGGCCCACATCAACTGGTCGACATCTTCGTAGCTGCCAGCCGGGTTCGAGTCCACCATGAACAGATTCTTGCCGTCGTTCCGGACGTCCAACAACCCGCCCTCTTCCGGACCGCGGGCCGCGCCTTCACGCTTGTCGTAGAAGCCACCAGCGCGAAGCTTGATCGTCGGCGAGGCGCTATACGACAGCTTAAGGTTCGTGTTCGTGTTGAACGGGGTCGTCATATCCGGCCCGGGAAAGACGCGGGATTCCGAACGCCACTTCGAACTCGCAAAGAACGTGAGACCGGTCGATAGCGGCCCGCCCAGGTTCCCCTCGATGAAGTGACCCAAATTGCCCGTGTAGTCCAGACGCTGATGCGCCGGAACGGACGAACCATCGGGAAGCGTCACTGTCTCACCGATCCACTCGGGGTTCTCCCACTGGTTGTTCCCACGGTGAATGTTGCTGTCATACACGTTCGGACCCCAGTGCTTCTGGCCTGAAGGCTGGAACTGGTAGTCAACCATACCGCTGTAGTCCTGACCACCTTCGCGGGTCACAAAGCTCACAACACCGGCCTGAGCGTTGCCATACTCAGCGGCCATACCGCCGGTCACCACTGTCATCTCCTGGATCGACGACCGGTTCACGTCGCGATAAACACGCGTTCCAGCGTGATCTGACGACGCGATCCGAACACCGTCCACGTAATAGGCGGTATCCTCTGAGTCACCGGCGCGGATCGACACTTCACCGTCGACCGACACGCCAGCCTGAAGCTCGATGAATTCAGAAGCTGAACGCACCATCGGCACGTTCTCGATATCTTCTGCGCCAACGATATACTTGGACGTAGTGCGATCCGGTTCCACCGGCGGACGCTCGGCAACCACAACCATCTCACCAAGCTGAAGTGCCGCTTCCCGAACCAGGAAGTTGACTTCGGATGTAAAGTCAGACTGAACGCGGACGTCCGTCTTACGCTGAGAGTCATAACCGATCAGCGAAGCGGACATTGCGTAACTGCCCGGATCAACGAGAAGGATCACGTAGTAGCCGTTCACATCCGTCGTTGCACCACGCTTCGTCCCTTCCAGCACCACGTTGGCGCCGGGGAGGGTCTCACCCGTCTGTGCATCGCGAACGACACCCTGGATCTTACCCGTCGTTCCTGCGTAGACATCTGCCGCACCGAACGCCATAACGGCGCCGAGCACGAAGCAAATGGCCGTGAAGAGGTAGCTCTTGCGCATCAAAGCAAGCCTCCTGAAAAGTTTAAAGATCAACATTCTTACCGTTCTGATTTATGACAAACAAACAAGGACTCAACGCCTATCAGGCGATCAGTCCCAGAAATACAGCTTGAAACCGGCTGCGATATCGATCATCTGCAGCGGGAACACTTTGTTCAGGAGCCACTGATCATATGGACGCAGCTCCGTGACCATAAAGTGATACCGACCACGGATATCGAGAGCGATCGTCGGCGTCAAAAACGCCTCCAGACCAAAACCAACCGTCGCCGTCAGTGCCGTGCGCGTGTCTTCCTGACGCGCCATCACCACGGCCGGGATACGGTCGCCATCGGCGTCAACACCACCACCGGCGGCGGCAGCATCGGCCTCGGTCTGACCCGGCCACACGATGTTGTCTGCGGCAGCCAGATGATCGTAGAAACCGGCGCCAACAACCAGATACGGCGAGTAGCTACCCTCGTCCATCGAGCGATCCTTGCGGAAGTGCACGACGCCTGAGAGCAGTAGGCTGTTGAACTTCATGTCATAAGACGAGTCGGTATTGATTGCACCGCTCGCATAATCTTTGCCGGTGGGACCCCAGGTAAACGGCTGAGTCTCCAGAATGCCGTTATCCAGTTTGGCGTTGTGGTACTCAATCTCCATCGTCAAGCGACTGCTCGACACATAGTTGAGATTGAAACCCCACTTATCGGTGCTTCCATCCCAGCGCTCACCGAACGCATACATCGGGATGTTGTAAGCAACGAAGCCACCGACACCCCACCTGCCCTGCAGATCCTGAGCGTCAGACGTCGTAACGCCTGCGGCACAAACCAGCAAAGCAAGACACAGTACCTTGAATGACTTCAAAGAAACCCTCCTTTGATTGTCAGCCGTGCCGACGGTCGGCGCGGCCAGATTTTGCTACTACGAGGCCCTCGGCCTCTTCTCGTCCTAGTCACAGATCGCGGGAATGAAACGCTGTATCGATTATGTCGATAAGCATCTCCTTTCTGTTTAGACGNGGCCCTTCTCTTTCTCTTGGTCCTGCACGCCGATACACAACNTGATTTCGAAATGATTCACGAAAATAGGCCTTGACCAAGGGAGCGGGCATACTGCTCCTGGCGGGCTAGGGTGAAAAATAAGTCAACTAGGGTGCGGCGCGCAACACATTTTTTCAACCTCAGCATTTAGCCTGAGTTAAATAAATGGCACAGAAATCAATCCTTAATCAAGTTACTTGAGGCTCTCATCTGGTCGTGGTTGTTGGTCCCTCAATACTGCGCCCCACTCAGGAAAATTGCGAATAGCAAGTGTGATCGCGAAAGTTCCAAAACGGGAGGGCGATTCAGGACGCCTAGATGTCCATCCACCCTATCTGCTTGCAAACAGCGGCCNACATTTCGAACCGAGCGCGGTGACCCGGGGTAGGCTCCCGCCTGCGCCAAGGCTATGGCGGGCAGGGCGACACCCCGCGGGCTGTTTTACTCAACCCATTCGGGGTTGAGATTCACTTACTCTCTGGGTTCAGCACACTTGCCGGTCGCTAACGGCCGAAGTAGCCTACCGTCCAGGTGCGTTAATTTTGCTTCATCCTGCCCACCGCCCTTAGCTTCTTGGCCTCACTCCGGATCTTATCCAGTTCNATCTTCATAAAGACAATCCCCTTCCAATGGGTGTAGTCGGGAGAGTTGTGATAAGCCCCTTTGAACGTGGTGGGATGGTAGAACTTGAATAGGCGGAAGAACGCCTGCTCGATTTCTGAGGTGTCTTCGTAGAGTTGCTGTCCGCCTAGCTCAAGGGCGTGCCCGACCACAGGGTTCGGAGGTCGATCTTCGGGCATCGGATCGAGCATCTTGCCCTTATATAGCGCATCNATGATCGCTTTCGCTTCCGCCAGGATCAGGTCGGCGTCCATTTTGATCTGATCCGCCCGTTCCAGGCTCTCCCGGCTGAACCGGGTCCCGTGGCAGCGACCGCACACCTCCAGCATCTCTTTCCGGTTGGCGTCGAACTCCTCGCGGCTGATCCGCTTCATCGGGATCGCCGGGTAATACTGATCCTCCAGCACCGCCCCGTTCAGGACCTGACCCAGAGTCATGTTGGCCACGTGACCGTGGAAACCTTCCGGCATGTGGCAGCTCGCGCACGTCGGATACTTCGACGCATCGCGATCGAGGAAGTAGAGGATCCCGTGAGTGCTCGCGCGATATGCTTCGCTCACCGGGTGGTCCGGGCCTCCGTGGCAGACCTCGCACGCCTCGGGTTGACGCGCGAACTCCGCGCTGAACTCGTGACCGGGATGGCATTTGTTGCAGCTGCCGACGCTGCCGTCAGGAAATCGCGTCCCCGTCGAATGGCACATCATGCAGCCCTCTTCCTGCATCGCCGAGGACTGAGCAATGAATCGCGCATCGGACAGCGCCACCACTTCGGCCCGAGCGTGGGCACTCCCGGCAAAGTCTTCGACCTCCTTGGCGTGACAGACCCCGCACTGCGCGGCCGACACCTTCCCCTTCGCGGCGAACACCGCTTCGTGATCATCGCCGTGACAGTCGGCACAGCCGACGTTAGCCTTGTAGTGGACCGACTTCCGCCACGCCAGGTCGATCCCCGGGTCGAGCGTCCGGTGACAGCCTTCGCACGTCTGATCGCCCGTGGTCCGGTAGATAAAGGCCGGCTTCTCTGCCACGCGCACCAGGTAGACGCTCCCGTTCGGGTAGAACAGCGCGAAGGCGGCCACGGCAAGCGTGGCCAATCCCAGAATACCGAGCAGCTCCTTCCGGTATCGTCCCAGTGCGGCTTTCAATCTCCCCAGCATCGTTTATCCACAAGCTCCATCTTTGTGCTTGGCATCCGCTGACTGCCCCGTCTTCCTGTCTCCCCTCGACCATGCAAATCGAGATGCCACTTTACATAACATAGAGATCCGGATGCGCAGACCTGTCGTGCGCACGCTACAGGAACAGCGTGTCGCTGTCACAAACTCGTCCAAATGTCGTATAACCCTTGAAAAACAACAACATAATGCGCAAAGTAACCCAATGGGATCGGGCGAGTCAAGCCAACCTCCGATTCCAGATGCGCCTTGACCCACCGATTCCGTCAGGATTTATTCCATTACNATCTGGATCTCTGCATTTCTCACGTCCCTCAATGAATCCACGTGCCTGAAGTCCTGCGAAAATGGCTCCCCTTGATCGCCCTAGCGGTCATCTATGTCGCGATCGGTCATACGAAGGCGATCCTGACCTTCGCCAGCCCTTACTACCGGGCGGATGACGAAACCAACCTGCACTTCACCGAGAACGCCATCCAGTATCGGCTGGCCAAACTCGTCGGGACGGGGGACGGAATTCCCGAGGTCGACACGCGCCTTCAGCATCCCGAGGGTGTTCGGGTCGCCGAGGAACTGACCGTCACGCTCGAACGCGTCTCCGGCACCCTTTACCGGTTTCTGCAAATTTCCGGCTACGACACCCCTTTCCACACCTACAGCGTTTACTTCATTGCCTTCTGGTCTTCCCTGGCCGTCATCCCGCTCTACCTGATCGGCTCCCGGTTGTACGGAGGCCCGATCGGCGGCCTGATTGTAGTCGCCTTCTACGTCGTCATGCCGCCGGCCTGGATGCGATCGATTACCTCGTTCAGCCGCGAAGACTTCGCCCTCACCTTTCTGTTCACGGGATTGTCCTGTTTCGGACTCTCCATCGGCCGGCAACTCGAGCGCTGGATGCCGTGGGTGGCCGGGGTCGCCCTGTCTATCGCCGCCGTCAGCTGGCACATCTCCGGGTTCGTCCTCGCCATCCTGTTCACATACTCGATCGCCGTCTCGCTCCTGGACGCGGACGGCCGCCAAGCCCTTATCGATTCTCTCTGGCCGGTCGTTGCCACGCTTTTCGTCGCGGGACTCGCCTCGGACCTCCTCCGGAACAAGTGGTTTGTCCTGTCGACCACCATGCTCATCGGATACGGCATACTTCTGTCCCACGTCATCAGTGAACGGTATCGTCTTTCGCTCGCTGGTCGCGTCGCAATCCTCATCGGGTTTCCCATGCTTGCCCATCTCGGCCTGTCGGCCGCTGTCGGTGAGAACTACCGGGCCTACAGCCACGCCTTCGATGTCATCGAAGCCAAACTCAGGTTCGGCCTGGTCAAACCCGTGGATCCTACGCTGATGTCGCACGATGCGCGCGGGATGTGGTCGTCTTCGTTCATGACGCCGAGCCTCGGGAATGTCTGGGCGATGCTCTCGACACTCCTGCTCGTCTCGATCGGAGCAGCCTTTCTGTCCGCCCGAGATCTCCGCGCGAGAGTCCTCCCTCGTACGGATGTATTCATACTGTACTGCTTCGTGGCCTTCCTCGGCGGCTACATCCTGTTTGACCGACTCCAGGTTTTCTTCGTCTTTTTCGCCGCCCTCATCACGGGACGTTGGCTCATCGTTGCGGGGGACTACCGGCGGATAGCGATCCCCGCCCTCTGTGCCCTGATCGGCTACGAGATCTATAACGACACCCGACTGTATATCACGGTCCACCGCACCCCGGGACTCGACCGACTCGTCGGATGGGTTCGCGAGCACACGAAACCGGACGACGTCATCCTGGCGGCGTTCCAGGTCAGCCCGTCGATCCTAGCCTATACGGATCGACCGATCGTCCTGCACCCGAAATTCGAGTCGCACGTCATCCGTGAGAAGAACCAGTCCTTCCAGGAGGGATTGTTCGGCCCCGAGAAGAGCTTCTATGAACGCGCCAAATCCTGGAAAGCCGACTACTATGTCTACCAAGCGTCAACCGGATTGGACACGTCCCTCGAGTCCGTCCGATACAACGCCGGTTACACGCAGGTCCCGCACGACGCTGTGCTCTTCTCGTTCCACTTCGCCCCTGATCAGTTGGAGCATTTCCACCTGATCTACCAGGACAGCTACTACCGTGTCTACGCAGTCGGGGATCAGCCTGCGGATCTACCGGATCTCGCCTACCAGCCCGCCTTCGACCTGCGACTCTTCAGCGAGTCCGGCGGCATGCCCTCGGACGAACAGATCACACGTGTTCGTGGGCAGCTCGGTAACCCGCAGATGCGGGCCAGGCTGGCACCGGCGCTCGTGAAGGACGGACGTTACGCGGAGGGGGCCGTCGAATTTGCGCGACTGGCTGCCAAACGNCCTCAGGATGCAGGGCTGCAACTGGCCGCGGCAAACGCATATGAGCGAGCCGGTCAATCCAGGAGGGCACTTCGACACTACCTGCTGACGTTGCGTGCGAACCCGGGGATGCCGATGGTGCGGTTCGAAACAGAAAACGGGATGGTCTTCCGCGATGGCGCACGCTTGCTCCTGGAACTGGGACGGGCGGATGCCGGATTGCGGTGGTTGGAGCGCGCCGTCGACCGGTTGCCCGAGGATGCGGAAGCGGCGACCAACCTGGGGATCCTGTATGGGAACGGTGGCCAGCTCGAGGATGCGCGTCGTCTGTTCGAGCGCGTGGCGTCGATGGACATGGACTATCCACCGGTGGACTTACAGCTCGGTCTGCTGAACCAGAAGGAAGGGCGTCACCGGGAGGCGATCGAGCGGTTGGAGCGGTATCTGGCGAAGGTGCCGGGGTCGCCTCAGCGTCGGGCGATACGAGATGCGATCAGGGCATCACGTGGTGCGATCAGGTGAAACAGATCACAACCTGGGAACCGCGGAGGACACAGAAGATAGGGCTACCATCGTGGGGATCCCCACGATGGTAGCCCTATCGGGTAAGAGATAACCTACCGACTTAGCATCGTAGGTTGGCCCGGAATCTACTCTTCCTCTTTGATCACCAGGATCTGATTGGGAGTGACCGACTTCAGGTTGGTTACACGGCCAGATGGCCAGATGACTTCGATGTCGCACACCTCAGCATCAGCCAGGCCGAAGTGGGTGCGGAGGTCGTTGGCTGACTGGTAGCTGGCCGCACCTTTCAGGTCCTTGACCTGTCGGCGGTCGTCTGAAGTGACCGTAATGCGCGCGCCGATGCCGTCCCGGTTCGACCAGCCCTTCCTTTCCAAGCGACCTGCACCGCCCACCAAATCCACGAGCAACCAGTTCCCGCCACCACTCTGGTTGATCAACAGATCGGGTCGATCCATCACGTTCCCGACGAGCAGATCGATGTCTCCGTCGTTATCCAGATCTCCGGCCGCCAGTCCACGGCTGGCCTTGACGATTCCCAGGCCCGGTCCGGCCTCGTCAGAAGCATCGACGAATCGACCGCCTCGATTCTCCATCAGCTGATTCGGCTGCTTGTAGGTCGCCACATCCGAGCCTACCTCGACGTTGTCGACGACGTGCCCATTCACCACGAAGGCATCCTCATCTCCGTCGTTGTCAAGGTCGGCGAACACGAGACCGAACGTCACCTTCAAACGTGAGGGCGGGCCGATCCCGGTGGTTGTGGTCTCGTCGGAGAACATCTGGTTGCCCAGATTCCGGTAGAGTGTCGACGTCTCGTCGTCGTAGTGGCCGATCAGGAGATCGTAGAGTCCATCCCCATCGATGTCGGAATAGTCGACTCCCATCCCGGCTTCCGGTTCACCCTGTTCGTTGTAGGCTGCGCCCGAGAACAGGCCGACCTCCTCGAACACCTCATCTCCCTGGTTGTCGAACAGGAAGTTCTCCATCTCGTCGTTGGCGATGTAGATGTCCAGATCGCCGTCCCGATCGAAGTCCGTTGCCACGAGACCCATCCCCCGGCCTTCCCGGTCGACCCCCGTCGTCTTCGAGACGTCGGTGAAGGAACCCTCTCCCTCGTTGCGATACAGGATATCTCGTGCGCCCTCGTAGACGTCCGGCGCACAGTAGCCGGGTTTCCCGTCCTTGCCGGGGCACAGCTTGTTTCCTTCGAGCGTGAACTGGACGTATCCGACAGCGTAGATATCGAGATCGCCGTCCGCATCGTAGTCGAGGAAGCCAGCTGACGACGTCCACTGCGCATCACCCACGCCGGCAACGTCAGTGACGTCGCTGAACGTCCCGTCACCGTTGTTCCGATACAAGACGTTTGGGCCGAAGTTGGTCACATACAGATCGACATCACCGTCGTTGTCGTAATCACCGACTGCGCACCCCATGCCGTAGCCCGCATGCCCCACGCCCGCACCCTCCGTGACGTCCACAAAGCGAGTCCCATCTTCGGTGGTGTCGTTTCTATAGAGCCGGTTGATCGGCGTGTGATCGATCGTGAATCCTGGGAGTGACGCCCCGTTCACGAAGTAGACGTCCAGGTCGCCGTCGCTATCGTAGTCGAACAGGCCGACTCCGCCGCCCATCGTTTCGATCGAATACTTCCGGCCGCTCGCTCCGTTGACGTGCCAGAAGTCGATGCCCGATTCGGACGTGACGTTGAGGAAGTTGAACGCGGGTTTGTCCGCTGCTGTGTCGGGCGTGAGGAGAAGAATCGTCGCCAACGTGATCGCCAGCGATAGACAGAGCAACTGACGGATGGAGGGGGTTGAATCAGGCATACATCGTCAGATCATCCCATCGGGATGACATTTCAGGTTTATCTAGTTCGTTCGTTTCAGATCTGGCCCATCCCTGCAAAAAATACCCCACACCTTGCTCGATGTCTTCGACTGCCCGCTTACCCTCCGCACGTATGGACGAGGCTTCCTCCCGCGACAGACGACCGTGCCGGGCACACGATGCCAGCTCGTCTTCGTCCTTCCATCGCCACGCCCGGTCAGAATCGACCAGGATGTCAAGTTGATGGTCACGCGTGTCGAACCCGATCGGCGTTCGGAAAAGTGGGCTCTGCATATTGACGTACAAACCAAGGAACTCGCGTGTATCGGACCATCGCACCCACGTCGCACGCGGTTGACGGGGTCGAATGAGGATCAGGATCTCGGCCCAGCGCCACTCGGCATCCTGAAGCTCCTTGTTGCCCGGAAGCCATCGGCGTGGCGCGCCGGGTGTGTGGTCGAGGAACACGGGGTTCTTGGAGCGGGTATTCAGGGGGAGCCAGAGTGCGATCGTTTCGGCGGCGTCTTCGAAGACCGTGACGGGTTTTACGTCGACGAGGACGCCGTGTTCGTCGAGTTCACGGTAGAGGATGGATTGGCCGGGTTCGAAGGTTGGATGGAAAAGTGGCATGTGGCGGGTTAACCGAGTTTTCAGATCCACGACGTGGTCGCAGGGCCGTGGGTGACTGGTATGCACGTAGGTTGTGAACGGCGGCGCCCTCGCACGATCCGTGAAGTAACCCGGGGTTGGCCCAATCCTAGCGCGCCTGGCGCAGGATCACGAACTGCTCGTCGCGTTCGGCGAGCTTACCCATGCTTTCGTAGACTCGGGCGAGCTGGTAGCGGGCGCCGGCGTGCGTGGGGTCGTCTTCCAGCACGGCCAGCAGGACGTCGCCGGCCTTCTCTTTGAAACCGCGGTTTCGCAAGCGCCCCGCGAGCGAAAGGGCAACCTTGTCGAAAGTGGTCGATTCCAGGGCCAGCTGTCGCTGAATCGCTTCCCGTTCACGGGCGACACCCATCGGGTCGTTCAGGCGTCTCTGGAGCATCCACATCATCACGTGTGTTCCGATGTCGCCTTCCTTGATAATTGCTGCTTGCTTCAACGACTGGTAGGCGCCCTTTAGGTCTCCCTCTTTCTCCTTGAGCACCCCGTCCTGCCAGTGGGCGATAAAGGACTCCTGATCCGCCTTGAGCTCCTTTTCCCCATCCTCAAGGTCCTTGAACCGATCCAGCGCAAGACGGGCCTTCTGACGATCCCCTTTTCGCGTGTAAGCCTGGCCCATCCCGTATCGGGCTTCCGTGTGGCCGGGATCGACAAGCAGCACCTTCTCGAATGCTTCGATTGCGCCGTCCGGATCGTTTGTCTTCAGCCGTGCCATCCCGAGTTCGAAGAAATGGTCCGGATGTCCCTTCGCGTGCTCTAGCGCCTCGTTCAGCGTGGCGAGGGCCTTCTCGTTCTCGCCAAGCTGCCTGTAGACCCGCCCGAGAAGCAGTTTCCCTTCGTAGTACTGGGGGTAGTCCGCCGCCAGAGACTCCAGCTGATCCCTCGCCTCGTCGAACGAGCCGATAAAGTGGTCCAGGGTCGCCAGCTTCATCCGGAAACGGGCATCCGGGTTCGCTCGAATGGCGTTCCGGATCCAGTGTTTGGCCTTGTCAATCGTTCCTTCCTGGAAGTGTAGGTAGGAGAGCGTGTCGTAGACGTGACCCTTCCGCGTACCTGCCCGGACCGATCGCTCGAGCATCTCGATCGCCTCTTTGCGCTCCTCGGCTGCGAAGGCCAGCATACCAAGCTGCTCAAGTGCGTCCGCGCGGGTCGAATCGAGTACGACCACATCCAGGAACGACAGGCGTGCCTGGATCGGCTGGTTGTCCAGGGCATACGACAGGCCGAGCTTGAAGTGCGCCTCGATATCGGACGGATCGTGCTCGAGAAGCTCGTTCAGCTCTTCGCGCGCATCCTCGAACCGCTTGTCTTGTGTGGCACGGTCCGCGCGTCGCAAAGCGGGGCCCTTGTCGTAGGGCTCCGCGCAGGCGCCCAGAAACAGGATGAGGGAGCAGATTGTCTGGATAGGTTTCATGAAATTGTCCTTTACCGTTCCCAGACTGGAGCCTGGGAACGAGATCTACAAAGCCTAGGAACGAAGTTTACATGGCGCAGCGGAATCCGACGTGCGAATCAGGCTGATCGACCTCTATCAGGAACACCCGACCACGCGCAGTGGTTCGAATATCATCGCGCTGTGAGCCCCACCCGCCTCCGCGAATCGTGTGATCAATCTCGCTGTCATCGACGATGGCAACGGGATTCCTGTCCGGGCTGCTGAAGTAGAAGTCGGCGACGTAGTGATCTCTCACGTATTCCCATATGTTCCCAGCCATGTCGAGCGCGCCGTATGGGCTTGCCCCGTCGGGAAAAATCCCGACGGAAACAGGGCCTTCCTCGGACAGAAACCTGACCCGCGTCCGTGAGGGCAGATCATCTCCCCATGGAAACGTCTGCTGTTCGGTACCGCGCGCAGCCTTTTCCCATTCGGCCTCCGTCGGCAGCCTCAGCCCTGCCCACTCACAGTATGCCTGCGCCTCGTCCCACGTAATCCCGACAACCGGCTGGGTGGGCGCATTGAACAGCGGGCTCACCGAGTAGACGGGTGACGAGCTTCCGGTCGCCTCAACGAACCGGTCATACTGGGCGTTCGTGACCTCGACCTTATCGATGTAGAACTCGTCGATATGGACCTGATGGATCGGGCTTTCATCGTCGCGGCCACTCTCTGTCCCCATCGTGAACACGCCTTCTGGCACGAGCACCATCGTGTGTTCGGCACCGGGCGTCTGCACCACCTGCTCCTGGGGTTCGAACGCCACGGAAGGAACATCGTCACAAGCCGCCACCGTCAGAGCCAGAGCGATGACCGTCCATCTGAGGAATTTCCTGTCAACCATTTGGGATCCTCCACCCGGCCATCAGAACATCCGGTTCCCGCCGTTGGCGTCGTCCGACTCGTGCTCCTGGAACATGCGCCAATTTCGGTCTCCCGCATCCACGTCGCCTCGGGAATAAGCGATCAGCGCCAGACCCCGGTAAGCATTCGCGTGCTTGTCGAAGATCTCGATGGCACGGCTGTAGTGACGCTCGGCGTTGCCCACGTCGCCAGCGATCCGGTAGCCGTCACCGAGACCGGTTTCCACCAGCTCCGATTCGATCTTCTGCGATTGAACCTCTCGAAGAAGCCCAACGCCCTCTGGGATCAGACCACGATGGATCTTTGCGATCCCGAGCGCAACCTTCAGCCGGATGTCCTTGTCCAGATTCGGCGTCACCATCTCGACCAATTTGTCGTACTTCGCCGTCGCGACATCCATCAGCTCCATCCGCTGGAGGCTCAAGGTGTGAGCAGAGCTGACGCGCAGCGCTCGTCGGTAGGCGAGCTCGGCCGCTTCCTGTTGGCGAAGGGCTTCGTGTGCCTGCCCGATCGTCGCGTGCACGTTCGGGCTGTCCGCCTGGATCCCCAGGCTCGATGCTTCGTATTCTACTAGGGCTTTTTTGAGCGCCTCCTTATCAACCTCGGTCGGTGGCGCATACTCGAGCTTTACCAGCGAGAACGCAGCCCGGACGCGGACGCTGTACACAGGGTCCGTCACGAGACGCTTGAGCAACGGGATTGCCCGGGGATGACCGATGCGTCCAGCGGCGATCGCAGCTCTCGACCTGACCACCTGGCTGGAATCGGTCAGTGCCTCCAGGATGATTGGAAGCGAAGCCAACTCGCCAACGGTCCCGATCAACGTGACCGCCCCCCCTCTCAGCAGCAGATCCTCATCCAAATCCTGGACGATCGCAGACAGAACAGGCAAGCTGCGCACATCCCCCTCCCGTCCCCAGGCGATCGCCTGCGTACGTTCGACACGCTCGTCCTGGTAGTCGCCCCACCACGCCTGCGCCTTCTCCGAAGCCCATTCAGCGGATTCACCGCTGTGACAGCCAGCTGAATTGCACGCGTTCGGCACCCCCAACCGACTCGTCACTTCGGGAACAGGCACGGTCAGTCGGTGATCGGTCACGGTCAGGTAGTTCAGAAACATCTCGGGCATGTGACAGGCTTTGCAGTCACTGCCCTTACCCGCGGGCTTGTGGAACGTGTGCGCCTGGATGTCCACCATCACGTTCGGATGACAGCGTGCGCACAATGCTCCCCCAGCAGGATCGGCGATCAATTCGACGGGCGTGTCGCTGCCGTGGTTGGCGTGGCATCCAGTGCAAGTCAGATCCGCCTTCTGGAAACACTGACTCCCGGTGAACTGCAAATGCGGATAGGCGAGTTTCTTGACCAGGCCATCCGGCCAGAACGACTCCTCATCATCGATGAGATTCAACTCATAGTAATCGAGGAATTCGTCGCCCGGTTTATAGCCGGTCCGGAGCGATGTCTTGGTCGCGTGACACTGACCGCAGATCTCGACCTGCTCCGCCGGGGTCAAGCTCGTCGCACGCACGAGGCTCTTTTCCCCTTTCGCGGCGAGCTCAACATCCAACAGCGCCTTCCGCCAGAACACAACGTGATCCTTACCGGGGCCATGGCAGGTCTCGCAATTGATCGACAGGTCGCCCAGCTGGGTGTCGTAGGTGTTCGTCTCCAGGTCATAGTTCTTCCGCATCTGCGACGCGTGGCAGTCGAAGCATTGGTCGTTCCAGGTGCGGCCCTGATTCGCCCAGAACAGGTAATCGTTCGGCGTGAACGACCGGCCGAACTCCAGCGTTCCCTCGGCCGCATCGTACCAGCGTTTTTCGATCAGGTCCCAGTAGACGGGCAGGATCTGTACACGACCATCGGGGAACCGGGTCAAATACGTCTCATGCTGACGCGCCCCAAGCGTGTAGGTGATGGGGTAGTCCGTCAATTTGCCGTCGCGGCCAGGCGTGCGGACGTAGTAGGTGTCCCCTCGTCTGGACATTGTGTAGGTCTGCCCGTGGTAGGTATGGACGGTGTCCTGTTCGAAGTCGCCCCGGACGAATTCAGGGGTGGCCAGCGTCATCGCGCGAGCGTGGGCGGTCTTTGACCAGAGCCCGTGTTCCTCTTGGTGGCACTCCTTGCACGATTCAGCGCCGAGATAGCCTTCGGCCGCGAGAGCGCGGGCCTCCTCTGATGGTTGGATCGCGGGGGGCTCGGGCAGGTCGGTGGTGCAGGCCGTCAGGACCGCGAGGGCCAGTATGGTGAGTAGGTGTTTCAGATCCGAGAATTCCGTGTAGGGCCCTCACCGGATCCCGCCGCGGGCGGGATCGTCCTCTCCCATCGGATGGGAGAGGAGAGAGTCGTGTATCGGAATTGATTCATCAGGCGTCCCAGTCGATGTATTTGGCGGACTCGGTCATCAGGGATTGTACGTAGGCGCCAACGAGGTCTTCGTCGGGTTTGGTTTCAAGCATGCGCATCGTGAAGGGGCGCATTACGGGGACCTGCATCACAGGGTCGGTCCAGTCCTGAACGTAGACTGTATCGGGCAGGGACTCCAGGATCGTCTGGATATTCTGCTCGAGATCGTCCGTGTGGTGGTTCATCAGTTCGGTCACGTGGTATTCCGGCCTGAACGACTGCAGGTCGTGAACCGACCGTGTCTTGTGACTCTGCAGGGTCTCGTTGAACGCGCGCTGCAGGGCGATTTTTCCGTCCAGGTGAGCACAGGACCTGACAAACGGTCCGATGTCGCGTGGACAGACGATCGCGTGGATCGTTGTCACTTTCGGATTCTCGCCTGGCACGGCGACAGCCAGCATCTTCTCTGCGACCATGGGGTGGAAACCCGTGAGCGTAGGATCGATGAACGCCCGGTGGCCCAGACCGAACCGACCGAGGTGCAGACACACGTCGAGATGCTCATACATCTCCAGCAGACCGTGGAGGACGCACTCGAGCACGTTGTTGCCTGCCGACACGCCGTCGACGGTCCCGTTCAGATGGTGAACGACCTCATCGGGCAGCGACGTCGGGACCAGCGTCAGGTCTTCGGCCAACTCATAAATCTGCGTCGGTTCGTTCGCGTCCAGGCGATGGAACACGGACAGGCGCTCGATTGCCTCGGCCAGAGCGCCAGCGGACACCTGGCTCTGGTTCAGCCCCTTCCCCATCGTCCGCATCGCCTCGCCTTCGCTCAGCGGTCCCTCATACTTCCGGAACTGATCGGGATTACGGTAGTCGGTGTAGCAGTCCGAGATCCACACGGTCCCGTAGAATCGTCTGGGTCGGACCTTGAAGTTGCATCGTCTGTTGAGTGCAACACTGAAATTCCTGATCGTCTCGTCGAAGGGAACGGTCCGGTCCGCGTTGACGATGTGGCTCGTCGTGTGGTCGACGGGGATGAGCGGTTGGGTGGCCATGAGCGGACGACTAAACTTTTTCCAGCGACCCGTCAGGACGCGTATACAAAAGCGCTGGGAGCACAAAAACAGCGTTGGGTGCAGGCTTCCTCATCGGCCTCCGGCTCGGTCGAGGTCTGCGACGGCGTCGAGGAATCGGCCCATCTGACGGTAGGTCTCTCCTCGGCCGGAGATGGCCCAGGTGTCTTCGGGATCGATCTCGATGGCGCGATTGAAGTCGGCGATCGCTTCTTCGCAGCGGTCGAGTTGACGGTAGGTCTCGGCGCGGCGGGCGATAATCCACCCATCCTGGTCGTGGATGGTGATCGCGCGGTCGAAATCAGTCAGCGCTTTCTCGTATTCATACATCTGGCGGTAGGTTTCGCCTCGGCCCGCATAGACAATCGCGTCTTCCGGGTCGATCTCCAGCGCTCGGTTGAAATCGTCGAGGGCGGACTGATACTGGCCCATCTGACGGTAGGTCTCGCCCCGACTCGCCAGAGCGGCGGTCGTCTCGCCAAACTGATCGATCAGTTTCGAGAAGTCGGAAAGCGCGTCGTCCGCTCGACCAGCCTGACGGTAGGCGATTCCCCGGCTCATCAGTGCGCCTTCATACTCATGGGAAATCGTCAGCGCCTGGGAGAAATCCACGATCGCTTCGTCGTGACGTCCTTGAATGCGGTGTACTTCGCCACGACAGCCATAGGCTTCGGGATTGTCCGGATCACGCGAGATCACCGCGTTGAAGTCGGCCATCGCTAGGTCGAAATCCCCGATCTCCTTGAAGATTTCACCCCGGCCGACGAGCACGCCAATCATCCCGTCTTCGTCCATCCGGAGGGCATTCGTAAAGTCTTCCGCCGCCTCTTCAAGCCGCCCCATCGCGCGTTTGGTCTCGGCGCGACTTGCCAGGAGTTGGGGATCATCCGGGGACAGTGTGACGGCGCGATCGAAATCTTCGATCGATTGTTCGAACTGCCCGGAGAGACCGCGGGCGATTGCCCGGTTGGCCAACAGCCACGCATCATCGCCAGATCTATCGACCGCCTCATCCAGAACCTCCAGCGCGTCATCCAGCCGGCCGGTCTGCCCGAGCGTGATCGCCAGTTCGCCCGCAGCTTGCATGTGGTTCGGGTCGATCTCGAGTACGGCGCGAAGCCCTGACAACGCCCCTTCAGCGTCCCCTTGCTCACGGGAGTGGAGCGCGCGTTCAAACAGTTCGTCAGCGTTGGATGCGGCGTCGGACATTCAATTTCAGGACGGTTTGTCTGCTGAACGGGAGTGTTCACTACTCCCTAAAACACAATGGGATAGAGCGGAAAAGAAACCCACTGCTCCAAACCTTGTCAAGATGGCTGCCGCCGATTCCGGCCAAATCCAGTTTGCCCTGTGTGTGGCGCTCGGTTAATATCGTTCTGCTGCCGAAACGCGGAACAGCAGGCAGCACGAGGTCGCGAAGAAACAAAGAAACTCAAGAGCAGGTTCGAAAGAATGGCAAAAGAACAGGCGCAGGATCCGTTTGAGCGGATTCTAAAGGCATCCAACCACGCGCATCTCAACAACCCGTTTCGCACTTCGGACGAGCTTCGGTCGAAGTATTTTCTGGGGGCGGGCGGCAAGCTGTCGCACGGCCGGCTGATGCAGGCCTACCTGAAGGAGCGGAATGAGACCTCGCCCGACTGGCAGCTACTTGCGCACGGGACGTGGCCGTGGCTGATCGGACACATTCACGATGTGGCCAATCTCGTCGACGATCTGAAGTCGGCCGCGGACAGCGGGCGCGACACGATCGCCGCAAAGAAACGGAAAAGCTATGTCGAGCAGTTCTCGGAGGCCGGGACGCAGGAGATCGAGACGTTCCTGAGGATCTTTGTCAACGCCGAGGACGATTTCCGGAAAGCGGTCCTGGAACGGCTCGAGGCCGAGTCGAGCAAAACGCCCTCGACCCCGTCGCCCAAACCGACTGCTCCGGCGACGCCTGCCCCCTCCCCGCTACGGGAGCCTGAACGCCCGACCACTGTTGATGATCTGGACCCGATTACGCGGGCGAAGATGGCGATGATCGGCACCGTATTCTTCTTCGTTTTGTCCCTGATTCCGCTAGGAATCCAGTTCTGGCGCCAGCCGGATCAGGATCACTGGGTAATAGTGGGGATCTCCGGTGTGCTGGCGGTGTGGAGTATCATGTTCTTTGTGGATTACACGCGGAAGAAGCCCTGAAAAGGAAGGTATTCTGACTCGGGTCGTTGTTGGATGCCGAAGGTTCTTCGCTTTGCTTCCAGTGCGTGGACTGCGGCGCCTGAAGACTCTCTCCGGCCTGTGATCAACAGACCTGGGGCTGCCACCCCAGGCTAACAGACGTGGCCCCCGCCGGAGCCGCTCAATCAGAACAAACAGTAAGGCCCCTTAACGTTGCGTGAGCGAGGCCTTTTCGTTTTTGGCTATTCCTTCGAGCCTACTGTGTGGAGCGGCCGAAGTTTTCGACGAAAATCAGGAAGTCGCTGAAGTCTACGGTGCCGTTGCCATCGACGTCGTGGGTCGGGTCAGAGGTGCCGAAGGCCCCGGAGAACCCGAGGAAGTCCGTGAAATCGACCACGCCGCTGTTGTCAAAGTCGGTGCGCGTGTCGGCGGGAATGACTTCGCCTGCGCCAACCAAGCTGACCTTTAGTACAGAACGCTCCGGGTCGTCGCTGTAAATGTCGATCTGACCTGCAATGCTGCCGCTGAGGCCGGGCTCCAGAGTAACAAGGATGGTCGACGACTCACCGGAAGCGATCGTCAAAGATGCATCCGAGAACGACACCTCTGACAGGTCGCTCTCGATCCGCGTGACCGTCAACAGGCCGGCACCATCATTCCGGATCTCGATGGGTAATGTTCTCGACCGGCCGACCTCGACGGTGCCGTAGTCGATCAATGTCACGGGCATAACGATCGCCCGCGGCAAGACACCCTCCACCTCTATCGGGGAGATTTCCAGGCGAACGGTTCCGCTGACGTTCGTCGTCAGCTCGAGCGTGCCTCGCAGCGTACCGGTTTCAGTCGGCTGAACGGTAACCGTGAACGTCTCGCTCCCACCGGGTGGGATCGTGAAGCTCGTCTGGTCGACACTAACCTGATCGTTCGACGGCTTGATGTTCTGGATCACCAGATCCTTCAGGCCGATGTTGCTGACGGTTACCGGAAGCTGGCGAGTCTCTCCGACCTGAGCGGTCAGGCCGTAGTAGAGTGACTGCGGGCTGAACTTCGGCAGCGGAACGGGATCGTTGATCAGGTCGATCATGTCCATCATCTGGGTCCGGTCATCCATCCCGTAGATGCCCCGAACGATCCCATCCCGATCGACAATGATCACGTTCTCGAGTCCCAGACCCCACGGGATTTCGGGGGTCCGACCGCCCAGCTGCAGCAGCGGAAAGTCCACCTGAGTGACTAACTGGAACTCTCTGAGTTGAGAGGACGACCCATTCCAGAGGTCGACACCTATCATCTGGAAATTCTTGTCCCGTGCCGCGTTGACAACCTCTTCCTGCAGAAACGGCGCCGCCGCTCGGCACGCGCCTCAGTTGTGCCCTGTCAGGAAGATCCCGAGGGTCTGCCCAAGGTAGTTGTTGGGATGGTGTGTCTTACCGGTTAGGTCGGTCAGGGAGAAGCGGATGACCTGTTCACCGACGACCGTTTGAGATTCGGCGCGGTGGCTGGACAGGGGGAGCAGAAGGAGTGTGGCGATTGTCAGGAGATTTAGGCAGTAATGGGTCATAATATAGAGATCCGTTTGTCTATCGGCCCGGTTTCGCGCGCCGAGGGTTAGGTGATCGTGAACTGTTTCTGAACGGCGGAGCATCTCGAGCAAGGACCGCAACAACCTTGGGCTTGCCAGGAGGCTTTGCCCCGGGCTAACTAACGGACGCCCCTTCAGGGGCTGCCTCCCACCCCGAAAGCCGTTATGCAACAGGCCTTACTGAGTGGATCGGCCGAAGTTGTCTAGAAAGACCAGGAGATCAACGAAGTCGACTGTGCCGCTGCCGTCGAAGTCTGTCTTGGGATTGGCCAAGATGATCTGTACCGTTCCGGAGAAAGCGATTGCGGTGGTCAGCTTGTCCGGATCCTCACTCGACACGTTCAGGGTACCGGCGAACTGGCCTTCCATCGATGGCTGCATTGTAATCGAGATCGACTTCGTCTGCCCGCTCCAACGGTGAAGCTCGTTTCTGCGATCGCCACGCCTGCGAGATCGCTCTCGATACCCGTCACGGTCAACGGACCCAGCCCGTCATTCTTGATCTGGATGCTTTGAGAGCCGGAGCGACGAACCTCCACCGTTCCGTAATCAANCGNATCCGTCACCAGCGTTATGGCCGGCGGCAGTCCCCCCTCGATCAGAATGCTCGAGAATGGTAGCGTCCACGTTCGATCATTCGTCGACACCGTCACGTTGCCGGAGAGATTGCCTTCCTGCGTCGGGTTCAGCGCGACCGTGAACGTCTTGGATTCTTTCGGGGCGACTGTGAACGATGACCTGTCGNCCTGAACTTGATCGGTCGATGACTGAATCGACGCCACCTCGAGGCCCAGCAGTCCCGAGTTCTCGACCGTTTCCGTGATCGAGAGCATATACCCGACTATTGACGACAGGCCATAGTACAGAGACTTCGGCTTCAGCTCAGAGACAGGTGACGGAGTGTTGATCAGATCGACGATGCTGCCACGATCCTCGATGCTTCGGATGCCCTGCACGATGCCGTCCGGGTCGACTACGACATTCTCGACTCCAAGCCCCCGGGGGAGCAGGTCGTTCGTTCCCATCTGTAGAAGCTGGAACTTCACCTGNGTCACAAACTTGAACTCGTTCAACTGTGACGGGTTTCCGTTGCACAGATTAACCCCGACCATCTCAAAATTCTTGTCCCGCGATGCGTCTACAACTTGNTCCTGGATGGGCGCCGCCGTCCAACAGACTGCTCAGTCGTGGCCCAAGAGGAAGATTCCGAACACCTTTCTTTAAAGTCGTTCGGGGAGACCAGCGTGCCGTTCAGATCGAACAGGCCAAAGTTGTGGATCGGCTGGCCGACCAGGGTCTGAGCGTTGCCTGGCGCGGCTGTCGCCAGGATCATCAGGGCAGCCACAGGGCTCAGCTTTTTCATACGTCCTCCGAAAGTTTGGCGATCAAGCGATGTGCTTCCAATCAAGAAGATGGGTGATTGGTTGGGTGAATGTATCACAGAAAGTTAACATTTCATCTGTTCCGGTTTGCCAAGAAGGGTGGGATCCATTCGTTGCCATCTGGGCTCCGACGGCCAAGAGCAGGTTGATTCGTCCTATCAGGGCGGCGCCTGCTTTCCATCCTGCGTTTTCCCATGGGCTAAAGCCCCTGGATACTGGCGATCGTCCCACCGGGACTCGTAAACCCCACAGACCTTAGAAGCTGGTCTGGATGCGGAGCTCAACTCCTTTGAACGCCAGGACCTCGTAGCAGGTTCCCGATGTACAGGCGGTGCCGCCGCGGCGCTCGCCGGCGAACAGGGTGGCTTCATAGGAACCGTATCTCGCGTTGGCGTTCGCCGAGAAAAAACGGACGGGATCTGTTTCAACCTCGATCGTGCCGGCCTGATCTGTTTCGGACGGACTGGTCGAGCGGTCCATCACGAGCGCGACGCCAAAGCCCTTCGGATTCTGGTAGGAGAGAACGCTGTAGGTGTCCCAATACTGGGAATTCGCACCGAAGGGCAGCTTACCTTTCTGCAGTTCGAAGATGGCTTCCAGGTCGTGACCGTCGTCTGTCGTCGTCCCCAGGACCGCCCCCCCGGTCCGCTGTGCCGTGATCGCTTCGAGTTCGTCCTTCCCCCAGTCAAAGAAGACCGATCCCGTGTAGGCGTCAGGCAGGAAGTCGAGGTCGAGACCGATATATCGCTCCTCGAACACGGTGGAAACGCGCGCAGACAGCTGGTTCTTGCCGCGGCTGACGTTTCCGGTCACGGTCGCGAAACCGGGAATCGGATAAACGGCTTCGAACTGGTAGCCCGACTCGTTCAGGGTCTGCAGGATGTGCGTATTCCGGTTCATCAGATACACGGTGTGTTCGCGGACGAGCTGAGGCGGATCGTTGGCGAGCAGGTCGAAGTTGTCGTAGTCCTTGTACTCGGCGCTCAGGCCGAACGACCCGATCCCGAAATTCCCGGCGACGTATCGACCGTGTCCTTCCGACTGAAAGCCTTCCCGACGGCCGAACTCGCCGTAGACATCGCCATACACGGACAGCAGCCCCAGACGTTCGAACACGGTACCGAGCTCGAGCCCGACTAGCGCGGTCCAGGCGTAGCTGTTGTCCGACCCGTCCGATCGGAGATTCACGCCGGTAACACCAACCTTCAGGTCCTGGATTGGACGGATGCTGGCTTCTCCCCCGAGTATCCAGTCCTTACGACGCTCACTGCCCAGTCCGGTCAGCTTGTAGAGCACGCTGATCGAATCCGGATACCCGGGCGGGATGTCGCCCGCCACGGGACGACCGGCGAGTGCCTTGATCTCGACGATGTCGCCGGACCAGGTGGCCATCGCCCCTTCTATGTCCTGGGTGTTCGTGTATCGCTGGCGGAAAGCCGTGCTCTCGAGCACAACTCCAGGCANCTCGAAGGCTCGCATCGTCAGTCCACGACCTAGAATGCCGTAGTAGTTGCCGACAATCAGCTGAGCCGCACCTTGGGTCCACGATGCGTAGCGCTGACTAAGGAAGGTCATGCTGCGATCGTCGACCGTCGACCTATAGACTTCGAACCGGCCGCCGGCCTGGAAGATGCCCGAGCTGTAATCGACGTTGAAGGCCTGATAGACGTTCGAGAACGTCTCTGGGTCCTCGTTCGGCACCTTCCCGCGCTGGACCTCCGTCAGACCGGTGACAAACAACTGAGCGTCGACCGACATCGATCCTGTCAACAGCAGGACCAGAATAGTGAGTCGTCCGATCATTCAGAATCCGTCTCAGCCACTCCGAGGATCTGCTCGATCTCAGCGATCAGCTTGGCTTCCTGTCCGCTCGTGAAGCCGGCCTGGCGATACACGATCATACCGTCCTGATCCAGCAGAAGCGTTGTCGGGTAGGCCGTGACACGCATCCGGTTGGCGACGCTGCTGTCCAGGTCGAGCGCGATCGGGAACGTCAGTTTTTTGGACCGCAGGAAAGGCTTCACCTTCGCCTGACCTCTCGGGCCATCCTCATTGACGCCAACGACAGTCAGTCCCTGGTCTTTGTACTTATCGTAGACCTTCTGGAGCTTGGGCATAGCCTTGACGCAGGGCTTGCACCAGGTCGCCCAGAAGTCGAGGAGGACGGGTCCCTCTTCGAGGAGTGACTTGAGATGGATGCGTTTGCCCTCGGGGGAGCGCAGGTTGAAGTCGGGTGCGGTGTCTTCCGCCTGAACAGCTGGCGCTGCGAGGGAAAGGGTCAGAAAAAGCGTGAGCAGATAACAGAGTTTCATGTTACCTCCGGCTGTTTGCAGTATGTGTCGAAGTATACCCGAGTACGGGCTGTCGGGAAGAATGCAAATTNCCTGCCGAGCAAGAACTCTGAAGCCCGAATTGTCGTATCGTGCCTAAATAAACGACTTAGCCGCCCGATCTGGATGTGACGCAGAACACGAGCGGCTATGATGTAAACGATATAGCTGAGATGGCGTATTTCTAGGTGCATCCCGTAGGCGTCGGTAAACCAGCCACTTTGCAGGCGCCATCGGCGGGGCCATCGGGAAACAGGTCGTAGATCGTATCGATGTCCTTCCCCGTGACCTTGCAGAGCCGGCGGATCAGGGGGGCGATCTCGAACTTGAGGTAATACTCGCGGATGTAGTTCACGATGGACCAGTGGTCGTCGGTCAGGTCATCGATTCCGATTCCGCAGGCGATGTCACGTGCGACGGCTTCATCCCAGAGTTCGGGTCGCTGAATGAATCCCTCGTCGTCGACCTCGATTTCTTTACCGCCGAGGGTTTGGGTAGTTACGGCCAATGTTTGATTATCCAATCGTGTTGGGCCGCCGAGAGTGATGATTGGGACGAATCCGGCTGGGGATTGCGGCGGCTAACTCTGTATTCGTGATTTTTTAACACCCAAACTACATCCGCCAAAGATCGCCGGCCGAACACTGGGCTGATGATGCAACCCTCCCTCGTCAGGTTCGGGACGAGGCGTTGGCGTTGTTGTTCGTTCTGTCCATCTCGTCGCGTCTGTATGCGACTGTCAATTTGCATGACGGGATACGATGTCTTCTAGCCCTTCAAGGACCGTGTCGACGTGGGACTCGGTGTTGAAGGGGCCGAGGGAGATGCGGACGGTTCCCTTCTGGGAGACCGTCTCGAGTCGCTGGTGGACGCGGGGGGCGCATTGGAGGCCCGTGCGAGTAGCGACGCCGAACTTCACGTCGAGCAGGGTGCCCACGTTGTTTGCAGTCATCCCGTCTATGTTAACGCTCACGACGGGCAGATGGTTCTCGGCGTTCTCATCCCCATACAGGGTGACGCCGTCCAGGTCGCGCGCTCCGTCCAGCAGCTTCTTTGTCAGGGCGTGTTCGTCGGCGGCGATCTGATCCAGGCCGCGTTCTTCCAACCAATCCTGGGCAACGTGCAGGCCTGCGATTCCGAGCAGATTGATCGTCCCGCACTCGAGACGCCACGGATACTCTTCCAGATGGTCGGGGTGATCCGACCGGACGCCGGTACCACCGTATCGCAGGGGCGCGATCTCCACACCATCCCGTACCACCATTCCGCCGATCCCGCTGGGTCCCATCAGCGACTTGTGTCCCGTGAAGCAGACGACGTCGACATTCCACGCGTCCATTTCGATCGGGATCATTCCTGCTGTCTGGGCAACGTCGAGTACGAGGTCGATCTCGTGTTCGCGACAGATGCGGCCGACGTCGGCAACAGGCTGGACCGTGCCAAGGGCGTTCGACCCGTGAATCATCACGACCAGTTTGGTGTTCGGTTTGATCGCGGNCCTGAGATCGTCGGGGCTGATCCGTCCGGATTCATCGAAAGGGAGATATGTCGACTCGATGCCGTCGTATTGCGTGAGGTGATAGACCGGGCGGAGTACCGAGTTGTGATCAAGGTCGGTCGTGATCACGTGATCGCCTGCCGTCAGCATCCCCTGGATCGCGATGTTGAGCGAGTCAGATGCGTTCTGCGTGAACACCGTTCGATCCGGGTCGCCGGATGTGCCAAAGAATTGGGACAGTCGGGTGCGTGTGTTGCGTACCATCTCTTCGGCTTCGATGGCGAGGTCGGTTCCGCTGCGGCCTGGGTTGACGCCGTACTTGGTATACCACGCCGTCGCCTTCTCCATTACCTCGGGAGGTTTGGGGAAGGTTGTGGCGGCGTTGTCGCAGTAGATCAGGTTGGGCATATGCGGTTGAGTATGTGTAGGGGCGTCTTCGGGACAGACATATGGGAGCCAGTAGTCAGATAGTTGGCCCTGGCACCATTCGATGGTGTCTCCAGAGTTTATCCCTCTGCGCTCGGAGTTTCCCCCGAGCGAAGCCGAGGGGCGTCCTCTGCGTTGAGAGGGTTTTCGCCCTTTAGGACGATCGATGAATAGACCATTTCGTGAACCCCGGTGACTTTCTGGGGAAGTTTGTAGTGACGTACCAACTCCTTGAGTTGGGTTCGGCACTGCAGGCATGAGGTCGAGACGACTTCGGCGTCGGTGGCCTGGAGTTGTTCGAGCTTCTTTTTCCCTGAGATGTCCATTCGGAAGTCGTGGGCAGAGCGGAGGGCGGACAGGCCGCCGCCGCCTCCGCAGCACCACTGGGTGGCGCCGGCGCCGTCCATTTCTTCGAAGTCGGAGCAGGCGGCTTTCAGGATCGTGCGGGGTTCGTCGACGATGTTGCAGCCGGCGGCGAACTGACACGAGTCGTGATAGGTCACCTTTTCATCGTTCCGGTTCGGGTCCAGTTCGATCGTACCCGCTTCGACCAGTTCGGCGGTGTACTCGAACGCACTTGTAATCTCGAACGGGAGGGTTCCCCACCACAAGCCCGCTGCCGCCATATGCTTCATGACCCGGTAGGCGTGGCCGCACTCGCCCATCACCATCGTCTTGCACCCGATCTTCTCGGCTTCGTCGATGTAGTGCTTGGCTTCGAAGCGCATCGAGAAGTTGTTGCCGGTCGTGAATCCGAAGTTGGCTCCGTCAAAAGCGCGGCTGCTCATCGTCCAGTTGGCGCCGGCGGCGTAGAACACCTTTGCCATCCCTAGAAGGTTCTCTGCGTAGACCAGTACATCGCCCGACGGCGGGACGAAGTAGATGTCCGCACCCTCCTTGTCGATCGGGATCGGGATATCGAGACCGGTCTCCTCATTCAACTCCTCTTCGAGAAACTCGACACTGTCGATCATCGCCTCGGTCGACGCACCTTCCAGGTTACCGGTCTCGAACGAGTTGTCGGTCCCCTGGGCGAGGGCTGGCGGTGTCAGCCCCATATAGTCGACGAGAGAACGGCCAACACGCGTGATCACCGAGTGGTCGATGCCGACCGGACAGTAGACAGCGCACCGTCGGCACGTCAGACACTCGTACATCCGCTGGGCGAACAACTCGGCGTCTTCCTCCTCGAAATCCGGCTTCGGCCAGATCAGGTTCTTGAGCCGTCCCCACCACGTCGCGTGCTTCCGATACAACTGGACCACCTGTCTTGACCGCTCGACAGGGTGCATCCGGGCACTTGGCTGGCCGTAATAGACGGGGCACTCTTCAGCGCAGACGCCGCATTTGGTGCAGATATCGGCGTACAGCATGAAGGCTGAAGGTTCATCCTGGATGTCACGGACGAATGGGTCGGGGTCAGCGACGCGGCGGAAGTAAGCGCCGACCATTCCAGGGGGGATGTATTTCTTGTCACGTTCCGTGTTCACATCCACTTCGCCCAAAAGCTAGAACCTTTCAACGCAGAGAGCGCCCCTCGGCTCCGCTCGGGGTAAACTCCGAGCGCAGAGAGACCCTTTGGGGAATATCCGCTGGATCACCGCAGCAGACAATATACCGAAGTCCGACCTCATTCGACGTCGCCGGAGAAAGTGTTGGGGGAGGCAAGGAAGCGGCGGCTGACTAATATGCCTCCTGAATGCAGGAGGTGGCTGAAGGGCATGACCAGCAGGAGGAGTTGCATCGAGAGGAGATGCAGGACCAGGCTTCGGTGGAATGTCGGCATCTCCGGGGAGAATGAGACCAGGCCTGATAGATACCGGGAGACCTCTGACGCATCGGGGCGTTCTGTTACCACCCACAGACCGGTGGCCACTGTCAGGGCGAGCAGGATCTCAGAGACGTAGTCGGTCAGGGATGTGACCTGGCGGACCCTGGCCACGAGCAATCGTCGGATCAGCAGGTAGATGGCGCTGGCCATCAGCGCCCAACCGGCGTATATGCCGACCTGTCGGAGCGTCTCGTCACCCAGCCAAATNGTCAACGGCAGGATCCACTTCAGGTGCACGATGAAAAGGATCGTGAGCGAGACGTGGAACAGCCACGAGCCCAACCACAGCGGTTTATCCCGCCGGAACAGCCCAGAGAACAGGATCAGCCCTTTGAAATCGTGCCATAGCCGTCGGCCCAGCGACATCTCGTTCTGCGGGAACAGGTCGATCGTCGGGCGATACTGCCTGGACCAGACGCGAAACGTCGAGCCCGGACCCGGGATCAGCTTCAGGGCGGGGTTATACAGCTTCATCCAGAACCAGGCCCGCTGAAGGATCAGCAAGACGTAGACCGGGACGACGATGTAGGGCAGGATGATAAGTGTGACGTAAGTAATCAATGCGATCAGGGCCGTTCGTTAAGTCGATCAGGAACAGAATGTAGGCAACTCGGTTCGAGCACGGAAGAGACGGCGGTAGGCGCTCCCTCATCTTCCACTGGAATCCTCGCGAAACCTGAAGGGCTCCAGGGATCGATTCCGGCACCCAGGCATTATTTAACTGAATATATATCAGACACTTACACTGAACCAGCNTCTTCCGATACAGACCGCACGTTAATTGCGATTTCCTTCGGGCGCGGGAAACCGTCCTGTTCTCAGTAGACAGACGGAACGTCCATCAGCGGGCTCTCGCCGAAGGAGACGCCTTGAACCGACTCAAACAGATCACCTCGATACTCAGCCTGGTCGCTCTTGCCGGATCCGGCGGCGACGGATCCCCCTTACTGATCGGCGCCTCACCGGATCCAGTAACGAACCGACAGGCCTCGACGGGCGGCAACTGGCCCAACACGGCTGAAATCCCCACCGACTTCATTTTCGAAATCGTCAGCCGCGACGACATACCCGCCGTCACCGATCGTCCGCACGTCGGCCCCGGTCACGAATGGGCGAGGTATCTGCTCTCCGATGACAAAGTCTTTGGTGTCAACATCAACGGAGACATCCGCGCCTACCCACACAACGTGGGCTGGTGGCACGGGATCATCAACGATGTGGTCGGCGGTCTGCAGGTTGTCGTCAGCTTCTGTCCGCTCACCTCGACGGGACTGATGTATGACGGTCGCGGAGAGGATGGTCGCATCGAGCTGGGTGTCTCCNGCCTGCTCTTCAACAACAACCTGATCACGCATGACCGTCAGGATAACGCGAACGAGCCGACGCTGTATCCCCAGATGCTCTCAAAGGGTATGAGTGTCCGCGCGTAAACCAGGAACTGAAGACCTCCCGATGGTCGAGACCGCCTGGCGTTACTGGCGGCAACTCTACCCGGAAACGAGGGTCATCAGCGGACTGGGGATAGAGTACACTCCCGGGACCTACACCTCTTACCCCTATGGGCCTGCCCAGAGACGACAGTCAGANTACCACGAGGATCACAACGACATCACCTTCGAAAACATCCCGGCACTCCAAGACCGCTCACGCAGCTCTTCGGCGCAAAGGATCTGGTCCTCGGCATCCGGTTCGGCTAGATCGCGATGGCGTATCCGTTCAAAAATATGGGTGAACGGGCTGTCATCAACGATACGGTCGCGGGCAACCCTTTGGTCTTCCTCTTCTAAGCCGAAGAAGACTTCGCCGTCTCCTACTCAGGTGTCTTCAAGGTGCAACCCCTCACCTTCGATATGGTCGAGTCGAAAAATCCTGCCATGCCCTTCTGGATCAAGGACCGGGAGACGGAGACTGTGTGGGATATGTTGGGGAATGCGGTAAAGGGTCACTTCAGGGGGCAGCGGCAGCGGCTGCTGCCGGCGCATCNGGCGATGTGGTTTGCCTGGACGACGTTCTGGCAGAATACTGGGATTTTCTAGTGGAACGCTGCGCGTTGCTTGCGAGTTCGCTTTGCGAACTCGACAATTGATCACGACTAAGGAAGGCTATCCCTCTCCTGGTGGGGAGAGAGGGATATTTGTGTCCGCCCTGGTTGGTCGACAGACACAAATGGGGTGAGGGCTTGTAGTGCTGCGGGCGCTGGCTTTATCTCTCGTCTACGGGAAGTCAGGGCTGCTTTTATCCGGCCCTCACCGGGTCCCGCCTTCGTCGAGACCGTCCTCTCCCATTCGTGGGAGAGGGGAACTGCCCGCCATCCCATCCAGGCTAGGCGTATCCTTTGCGTCCCGGGGCAGGTGCCATTTGCTTCGGTTCCGATTCGAAAGGCTCCCGGCCTGAGGCCGGTCCCACGAAGGAATCAGAGTCCCCCCGGTCCTTCCACGATGTATTTGGTTTCCTCCCACGGTAGTGCCTCCGGACGTTCACTGAACGTCTTTCCCTTTACAAAATCTCGGTACGCTTCCGGGCCGATCTTTCGGGTCAGCGTTTCTCGGATCATGCGCTGGTGGGCTTCGGTGTTCGGAAAGGATTCGCCTTCAGGATACGGATAGGCGGTCATCGCGTGGAATGGGAGTGGGAGAACAGTATCCCCGGTAATGGTATTGCGGTCGGAGTCCTTGTCCCAGCCATCGCTCAGGAAAAAGTAGCTTCGCGTCATACCTTCAGCCAGTTCGGGGATCTCGTTCACGTCGAAGGTGAGTGTCACCTCGTCGCCGGCGGTGAACACCACCATCAAGTCATCAGTAGTCTTCAGCAGATCGGTTACGTCGCCGTATCGCGTGGCGAGACCTGCCATATCCTTCCAGACGGGGAGCGAGACCTTCTTCCCGTAGTCGTAATGGTGTGGGCCGAGGGGTGCTGGGCGAACCATCTCGGAGAAGCCGCCATAGTGGAGGTCAGCCGACGAGGCTTTTAAACGCGTGACACGTGTGCCGGTCTCGGCAACCGCGTCGGCCAGGAACGCGAGGTCGTAGTAAATCTGATAGTTGGTCCGGATCCTTACGCGCGCATCGGTAGGATCGACGTGTCCGGCCAGGTCGAGCACGATCCACTTGTCCTTCCCTTTCGGGAGTCCAAACGGCTGCTGCATCGTCGTCCACGCACCGTCCTTCCAGACGTCGATCAACGGGAAGTCGGGACGGACGGCTTCGCCCTGAGACAGGTTCACGTTGATGCTCGTGTCGGTCCAGAAGATCCAGCCGCGCATCACAAGCATCGGATTCGCCAGGCCTGAGACATCGCCGAACGACATCGTCAGTCTGTGCGGCTCGACCAGCCCCTGGTATCGTGTCGCCTCGAAAGTGTTCGGATAGGTGTAGTCATACTCGCGCAGGGTCTCCGTCACGTCCTCGCCGGCTGTATTCGTTACGCTCTCGGCGTAAACACGATCTCGTGTCGTCACCACCTCTAGATCCGGATACGGGGGTGGCAGGAATCGTTCGTCCGTAAACACCTCGGTCCCCTCCGGGTGATCGACCACCCACAGACCCACCTCGTCTAGGTAAATCGTCTCCCAAAGCTCTTCGGTGAACTGGAACACGAACTGCCCGTCCCGTTCGGCGATCATATCTGTGTCGATCTTCAGGATTTCACGCGGGTTGTCCGGGGCGATCACCCCGTCGGCCAGCTGGAGGCCCAGCGGCGCCGCTCCGAGCAGATCGGTCGCGAACCTGAACTGCTTTCCATCCCACACATATAGATAGGGGCACGACCCTTTCAGCACCTGCTTCTCCCGGATCGTCTGGTTCGTCTCAGGCTGAAAGACGTTCTGGGGCACGCCATTGCTCCAGGTTACG
This sequence comes from Gemmatimonadota bacterium, assembly GCA_002727195.1. Taxonomy (GTDB): domain Bacteria; phylum Latescibacterota; class UBA2968; order UBA2968; family UBA2968; genus UBA2968. The sequence continues at coordinate 137,092 of PBWH01000023.1, read as the reverse complement.
CGGACCAGATCGGCGCGATCTCGCTTCCCGAGTCCGAAGTGCGTCACCGGTCGGGAGGCATATTGGACCTGGTAGTGCAGACCGGCCTTAACCTCCACGCGGCTGCCGACCCCGTGCAGGTTGTTCTTCGTCCCTCTCGACTGAAGCCCGACCAGGCTGACGCGGAGCCAGTTGTTCGCGTTCCCTCCGTCATTCTCGTAGACGATCACCACACCGAGCTCGTCGAGAACGACTAGATCGAGATCACCATCGTCGTCTACGTCGGTTCCGCCAAGATCGAGATTCGCGGCCGTCGTATTGCCAACGGATAAGGGAGACCACTCACCGGTCGAGTCGTTCCGCAGCAGGGAAACCGCTTCGCCGTATGCCACTGCCAGATCGGTCCAGCCGTCATTGTCGAAGTCCAACGGCTCGACCACCGATACGGGGCCCGAATCGATCGTCACCGCCGGCCCAAAAGTGCCCCGGTTTGACCGTTTCACGACCAGCGCGCCATCGGCGTCGATCGCCACGAGGTCCACCCATCCGTCGTTGTCGACATCCGCAGCCGTCGCCGATCCGTAGATGCGATCATCATCGATCGGCATCTCAACGAAGCGACTCAGCCGGCGATTGTCGAGCAGACGGAGCCGACCATTCGCATCCAGCACGATCAGATCCGTATCCCCGTCGTCATCAACGTCCAGCGGCAGGATGCTCTCAGTGTTCGGTAGTCCGAATACGTCTACGCGATCGTCGATCAGTCGGAACCGGCCGTCCAGCCTATTCTGCCAGAAATGCAGGTCATCGTCGGCGGCGAGGACGATATCCAGGTCGCCTTCATTGTCCAGATCGAGGACGGCCAACCGGCTTGTGTTGATTCCTGCAAGTTCGGAGGTATCATTCACGCCGATGAATGAACCGTCCGGCATCCCCTTCTGCAGCCAGACCCCATCCGGTCCAGTCCCGATGAGATCGAACGATCCGTCGTTGTCGTAGTCCACAAAGTGGGCCTGACCAGGGGGACGCTTGAGGGAGTGCCGGAATGCTGGCTCGGTGCCGTTTTCGTCCCCCAGCCGGTCGGACAGGAAGAGTTCCGTCGACCCGCCCTCACCGTCGATGGACACCAGCCAATCTTCGATCCCATCACCGTTCACATCCGCAAAATCTAGTCGACCGGACGTCCCTTTCGCGTCCGTCTCTACGCCCGACCGCACCTCCCAGATCACAGGAATAGACCCCGGACGCTCCTGCTTGAGACGGTCGTAGAAGGCGTCGGAGAACTTCAGCATCGGCAGGCCAACAACGGGACTTTTGATCGCGCGGAGCGCCTGTTTGTAGGGCTCCGTGGGACGCAGCACGTTCTCGATCACCGTCAAGCCTCGCACGACGAGTGGCCCGTTCTCCGCCTGAAGACCACGATCGACGATCGTCGTCGCGCGGGGAGGCACACCGGCGTCCTCGACGAGACCGCTGACCGTGCCGTAGTGATCGCGGGCCGCCGCGAAATCGCCATCCTCGGCAGAGAGCTTCGCCGCCCGGAGTCGCACGACCGGATTCTCCGGCACGAGACGAACCAGAGTGGCCACATCCTGCGCGATCCGTTCCGCCGCATCGTCCACTCCCCCGGATTCGATCGCGAGCAGACGGGCGTATCTTAGCGTGGGATTGTCGGGCGAGGCTTCGATCGCCCGGGAAAGCGCTTCCGTGGCGGCAGACCAGTTTCCGGACGAGATCATTGCTTCGGCCCGGAGCGCCAGGACGTGAGTATGACCGGGTGACAACGACTCGGCCTCATCCAACCACATCAGAGCCGCTTCGATCTTTGTCATCCGTAAATACGCTGCGGCCAGGTTGGCGTAGCCCAGCACCTCCTGGGGCATCAGCTCAGAAACACGACGGAACTGCTCCGCCGCCGTCCTGGGCTGTTCCTGTTCCAGGTAGGCAATCCCCAGATTCTTGGACCGCTCCGCGTCCAGACTCGGAAGTTGCGCATTCGCGTTCACCGCGAGGCCGACAACCAGGGCAATAGTATTCAGGCTACGGAACAAATGGCTCCTCCTTTGTAAGTCCATCGGCTGAGATCGTCAGGGTTCTGTCCGCCATCACGTCGCGCAACACGATCGATGCGCCGTCATTCCAGGTCACGATAACGGAGTCTGCTGAGGCAAGGGTGTCCAATCCAAACGTCAGGGTGATCTCGTTCTGACTCAGGTAGGAGGACCCGGTACGGACCATCTGTCTTCGGTCGATCTCCCCGGCCACAACCCGGACAATCGCGCCGATCGCGGACCGATTCGAGGTCTCCCCGATGAGTCGCACACGGATCGCGTGTCCTGTCTCCGTATCGTTCCGGGCAATGATCGGTGGCCCCCCGTTCTCGGTCATCACGAGATCAAGATCCCCGTCGCCGTCCAGGTCGCCATACGCCAACCCGCGACCGACGATCGGTCGCCCAAAGGCATCACCCGATTCGGCGCTGACATCGACGTATCCCGTTCCACGCTGATTCCAGAACAGCTGAGGCAACTGGCGATACGAGATCTCCTTCAACACCCGGTTGATCTCCGGTTCCAGGTGTCCGTTCACGCAGATGATATCCTGATAACCATCGAGGTCGACGTCGCTGAACGTCACGCCGAAAGTAAGCGGCAGAAGGGTCGGTGTGGCGATTCGTTTCTTACCGGCGAAGTCGACGAACAGATCCTCGAACGACTGGACATAGAGCGACAGTGACTCGCGGGAGAAGTTGCCGATCGCGATGCCGATCGAGCCTTCGCCGTCGACGCTAGCGACGTCGACGCCCATCCCCGCGCGTGCCCGTCCCGCCCCGTCATACGCCACCCCCGCCGTTAGCGCGATGTCTTCGAACGTACCGTCTCCCCTGTTCTTGTAGAGGAAATTCGGCTGTGTGTCATTTGTCACGATGATGTCAGGATCGCCGTCGCGGTCGTAGTCGGCGATGGCAACACCGAGCGTCTTCCCATCCGGGTTGTTGACCCCGGCCCCATCCGTTACCTCTTCGAACCGTCCATCACCCAGGTTCCGATAAAGTCGCGACGTCAGGCCCCGATACTCCGAAGGCGTCGCGTAGGATTTGTTCACCCCGTCGACCGACGTGAACAGGTCTGTCTCTGGCGACCACTGTACATAGTTCCCGACGAACAGGTCGAGCCATCCGTCCCGATCGACGTCCACCCACGCAGCAGCCGTCGACCATTCAGGATGTGAAACGCCCTGTTCGGTTTTCCAACGTCCACCGCCAACACCAGCTGTGGACGTCACGTCGACGAACCGTCCCTGATCGTTCCGCAGCAGCAGGTTGTCTCCGACACTCGTCAGGTGAAGGTCGGTGTCGCCATCGCCGTCGTAATCAGCGGCCGTCCCCCCCATCCCGTAGAAGGCGATATCGAGTCCGGCCTTCGCCGTCACATCCGCGAAGCCCATCTCGCCCAGGTTGCGATACAGCCTGGCCGTCGGCGGATCCGGGGTCTCGTGGCCGGGCCAGTCAGTGCCGTTCAGGAACAGAATATCCAGACGGCCATCCCCGTCATAGTCGAACAGCACCGCGCCACCGGTCAGGCTTTCGGGCATTAGCTTCTCCCCGAATGCCCCTGTCGCGTGGACAAAGTCGATCCCTGACGATTCGGTGACATCGGTGAACCGAATCGCAGGTGGACCTGCCGCACTGTCAACCGAGGGCACGGTACCGGTATACGTCGAGGTATCTACGGGTTCAGGGGTCGGTTCCTGACTGCAACGGAGCAGAAAGAGGGTACAGCAGAGAGTGAGCGCAGGACGAGACAGCTGGTGAATCCTATGGATCAAAAGCTTCTGGAAATTGGAATGAAGGCGGCATGACCGTCACGCCAAACGAAAGATAGGTGGAACGGGAGGGAATCGGAAGATGAAAGTAGGGTTATGCCGCTCGGAGGACGTCGACGGGGTTCATTCGGGACGCGGACCACGCCTGCCAGGCGACCGAACCAAAGGCCAGCGCGAGGCTCACGACGATCCCGCGGTTAACATCAGACCACAATGAGCGGTTCGATCCCCCGTCGAAGCGTTCCGTGCTGGAAATTCCGTACGACCCCTACAACTTCCCGCATCCCGGACCACTCGACACTTATGCGCGACCCTAGGGGGGATACTCTCGGGAGGCTTGAACCTGCCGGTAGATAGAATCCGAGCCGATCCGCGGCGCGCTCGTTGATGATGCATTCGGTGCCCTCGACGCCCTGTCTAAGTGTCGGCCATTCGATCAACTCCGGTCCGAACGTGTCGAGAAAGTGCTCGTCGCACGCGATGTAGTAGGACTCTTCTGGTCGACTCTCTCGATAGACAGTTTGGCGTTCTGCGTTTGCCCACCCGCCCAAGGGTTGGTGACATGCCGTCGCATCGATTAGGCCCGGCAAAGCCGTAAACACGCGCTGGATTTCGTCCGCACGTGACGTGAGGGTAAAGTCAGTCCATGATCATCGCCGATCCCGGACGCCTGAGGATCTCGCGTGGATCGCCCTCGACCGCCGCGTAGCCCAGGTAGTCGACATATGCCGTGTCGGCGAAGCCGCGAGCCCTTTACGGCTCTGGTCGCCGTGATACACCCACATCTCCCGTGAGAACATCTTGATTGCACTCTCGATACCGGGGACCTCACGGACGGAGACCACCATCGCTCTCGCGCTGTGGGTCTCCGTCCAGTACGGATCGTCGTCCGGTCCTGTCGAATCCAGGCGTACCAGGCGATGCACGCGTTTCGCTGTGTCAAGGTGGGCATCGTAAGTCAGCGCGTGACGGACGTAGCTCGGATCTGCGGGGCACAGGTCAAGGCGATCGCCAGACCGAGCACGTTGATCAGGGCGTAAGCCCAGTGACGGCGCAGGTTCCTGATGACAACTGTTAGGTAGTTGCTGAGCACGCCTGATTGGACACAACGGGAACGATGTGGTTTCGGTGAGATACAGGCGTTGCTACTGCGGCCGTGGGTAGTGAACCTGGATCGCTTGAGCGGCACGCTCCACTTCTGGATGCTCCAGCAGAAATGCCTGAACCACTTCGCGCGCCGACTCGTCGATCTGGTACTTGAGATACGCACGCTCGGCCGCGGCGGCCTCCTCCACGCGTCCCAACGCCTTCAGCGCCAGCATCCGGTGGTAGTGTGCGGCCCGGTCTTCGGGATCGATCTCCAGGACGCGTTCCAGGGCGGACACGGCCTTCTCGAAATCCCCGTTCAGATATGAGACCCGTCCCAGACTGCGCCAGGCTGCCCGATCTTCCGGGAACGTCTTCAGCACCCGCTCAAACGCGCCCGCCGCCTCGTCGTATCGTCCTGCTCGCTGATGCGCCGTCCCCCACACCCACGCCGTCTGCGCGTCACCGGGAAACAGTGTCTCGCACTTTTCCAGGTTCTCGTAGGCCGCTTGGATATTCCCGTCTTGAACCGCCACCCGCGCCAGGTTCCGATACCCGTCGAGTCGACTCGCGTCCGCGTCCGCCACCGCTTCGAACGCCATCGACGCACCGCGGGTATCCCCTTGAATTAGCAAGCCGATACCGTAGTCGTTGAACCGTTCCCAGTCCTCCTGATCGGTCAACGTTACCGGAGGACTGGCCGATCGAACGGTAAGGATCTCCGTATCGATATCCATCTCCGTGATGGGCAGGATTGGTGCATCCTCAAAGGCCTTGAAGCCTTCCGGATTCGCTTTGTAGGCGAACTCACTGTACGCCCGATCGAACTTCCGCCACATCAGGCGCGCCTGAATCGTCAGCCTCTGTCCGGCCAAGGTGTCGGGGACCGTAAAGCGATAGCGACCCACGTCGGCCGATCCTGGCCCAATCACGCGTGTATAGACGGACGTGTGGATGTTGTGGACGTCCCGTCGCTGGATCCGATTCCCATTCTTGTCGACCAGCACAGCGTGATAGAACCTGGCCTCCGGATCCACGACCTCGTTCTCATCCAGAAGTCCGCTCGCCGCGACCAAATCTCCCGACTCGCTCCAGACGCGAAACTCGATCCAGCCCTGGTTTGAGTCATTCGTTCCACCCGGGAAGGTGTGTCCGACGCCCTTATTCCTGACAACCACATCGATCTGAATCTTCTCCCCGGGGGCGACCGTCGCCGAAGCCCGGTTGATCGGTGCCAAGATCTGTTCGAACCGGGGGCCACGTCGCAGCGCGAACAGATCGACCGTGACCTTCTCGTCCTTCAGAAACAGCTCCATCCGCTCGACCGTCTTCCGGTCGCCCCTCAGGTAGGGCAACGCCGTATTCGCCGCCGCGAACCGGTGCGACTTCACGAGCCCGTCCTTCGCCGCCAGATCCCCGAGCGGAGCCGGTTCAAGCGGCATATGACAATCCTGACAGACGCGCTTCGTCTCCGGAAGGTAGAACGTCCGCGACGCGTTCAGCGAGACCCCGCTATCGTGCCAGTTGTCGTACTCGTTCTGACCACGCAACCAGCGATACGCGTTCACCGGTGCATCCAGGCTGACCTTGTGACACGTCCCGCAGAACTCCGCCTCCTTGAAGAACGGCTTCTGTAGTTGCTGCTTGTGCACGAGAGGACGGGCCTTCAACGCCGTGTCGTGCATCAGCAGACCGAGCCCGTCCTTCGCATTCGGGAACACATACGGGTCCTCACGTTCGTCGGCGATGTTGTAATTCGCATTCCCCGTCTGATTGTGGATTCTGTCGATCGCGTGACAGGCCAGACAGGTCAGCCCCGCCTGCGCTTCGGGCGTTCGCCGATCCACCGGCTTGTCCATCTGTCCAGCCAGCATCAGCGACGGATCGTGACAGCCGCTGCACCATTTCGATTTCTCCATCCCGTCATCGGCCGTTTCGCGCAGCAAGTTGATCGTCGCTTCGTAGAACGGGTTGTTGAACGACGCGAACCGATGCGCCGACGACGCCCACTGCTCCGTAACGTCCTGGTGACAGCGTTCGCAGGTCTCCGCCCCGATCCGTGTATTCACGACGAACCCGAGCGAATCCAGGTCCTTTTCGAGAAAGGTGCGATCACTGAGGTCACCACGCGTGATAATGCGTGAAGGAAGGAAGTCGCCTGTGGTGGTCGTGGTCGCGGAGGGGAAGAACGGGCTACCCTCGGGCACGTAAGCCGCCGGCACAAAGCCCGCCTCACCGACAAACGCCGAGAGGTCACGCTGTTTCGATCCGGGACCGGTGTACGCGCCCCGTTCCAGCGCCTCTTCAGCCTCTACCGTCAGATCCGATTCGCCGCTCGACAGCCAATGCCCGGCGAGAAAGACGACAGTCGCCACCGCGATCATCTGAACCACCCGCTTCTGGACGAAAGCGGTCGGGCGCCAGATCGAGGATCTCCGGTGCCATATGTACAGGAGGGGCATCAGAACGGCGGCGATCACGTGGAGCCAGTATGCCAGCTGATTGTCGCGGCTGTTCGCCTCGGAGATGATCAACAGTCCCGTCCCCGTCAGCACCAGCCCGAGTGTCAGAACCACGACCCCCGTGACGAGCGCTGTCCGGTTCCGTCGCCGAACCCACACACGCGTCAGGTGCCACAACGCGAAGGCCGTCGCCAGTGCCGCCAGCACCAGCCCGATCCCGGTGTGCGACAGGATCAGGAACTGGAACCACTTTGGCAGCGACGCCTCGCCAGCCGTCACCGTCCGCCATCCCATCGTGTCGATCAGACGGTTTACGAGCAGGTAGAGCGTGTTCGCGATCATAAACACGCCGAGCCCGATCGTGATGCGAAGTGTCCATCGCTGGGCGGGGATCAACAGGCTTCTGTTGGCTGGTTCACTCATTGAGGCCATAGCTGCCGCATCTTCAAGTAGGCCTGCCAATGCAGGCCGTATCGAGAAGACGGCTTGTTCGTTTCCCGAGGTTCTCGATACGGCCCGGTCCCGGGCCTACTCGAAAACACGGAGTCCATTGTTCGTGTAAAGATACGAAAAACCCCGGCCGCAAAGAGAGACCGGGGCCATCCCGCTCTATGATGCCGCGCCTGGGTCTGCGTCTACCGCAAAGCCTGATCCAGCACGGATGCCAGTGTGTCAACAATCACTGGCTTGCGGATCAGGATTTCGTCCCGGTCGCGATCGCTGCCGAGTTTATGTCGATCGGAATAGCCCTTCATCTTGACCACGGGCAAGTTGGGATCCGGATCGAGCGGTTGATCTGCTCGTCGCAGATGGCGAGAGAGAGCCTCTGTCGCTCGCTCAGGCCTTCAACCATCAGAAGCATCTCGACGACCCAGCCTTTGACAACGGTCAACGGATTCAGGGCCTCGCGCACGATATCCGCCGCAAGACGGCCGATCGCACTGAGTTTTTCACTCTTGATCAGCTCAGCCTAGGCCTTCTTGAGCTCGCTCGTCCGCTCCACCGCCTTCTGTTCCAGCCCGTCCTTGTAAGCCTCGTTCTTTTTGGCCAATTTGCGGTGGTCCAGGCCACGACGGATGCTGTTCAGCATATCCGACGTGTCGAACGGTTTGGTGAAATACTCGTAGATCCCGGCCGTGACCGCTTCACGGGCGCTGTTCAGATCTGCATACGCGGTCACGAGCAGAACCGTAAGATCCGGATTCTCCTCCAGACGCGTCCTGGACAGCTCGATGCCATTCATCCCCGGCATCTTCACGTCGGTGACCACGAGGTCGACCTGCTCCGACCGGGCAACCTCGAGCGCTTCCTGTCCGGAGCCCACATCCCGCGTGTCATATCCCACACTGGTCAGCAACCGTCGAATCAGGCCCCTGACAGAGGCCTCATCATCCACGATCAGAATCAACTCAGCCGCGTTCGAGCCTCCTTAACAACTCCCCACATTCCTTATTCTCACCTCAGGCGAACATTGTCGCGATACAACTATATACAACATTCGCGCTACCTTAAATATCGATAAAATACTATAAAATAAGGACTTGAATACATATCTGGGCACTCTCAAATGTCTCCCTGTGGCATACATGTCACAGATACTAGACAGAGAAATGTCTGATTTTATTGACACACCCTCGGATGCCATTACAACCGCACCACCTCCATCCGGGCCGCCCCTCTGAGTTGCTCCTCCGTCACATTTGATCCCTCGAAGAAGGCCCTCGTCAGATCGGCCCCACTGAAGGTCGCCCCCGCCACATCCGAATCCTTCAGGTAACCCGCAGTCAGATCCGCCCCCGACAGATCCGCCCGCTTCAGATCCGCATCCCTCAACGAGCACTCCGCCAGGTTGGTCCTGATCAACTTCGCTTCCACCAGCGACGCCCCGAACATATTCACGCACTTCGCGTCCGCATCCCGGAACGTCGCCCGATCCAACATTGCGTCACTCAAATCCGTATGATCCAGACTCGCCCCGTCGAAGTTCGCCCCGATCAACGTCGCCGCGCTCAAGCCGACGTAATCGAAGTTCAGCTTGCTGAAGTTGATCCCCGACAGATCCAGGTAGTCGAACGACAGATCGGACACATCCAGATCGGCGTTCGGATTCGCTTCCCGCCACGCGTTCCACGCCTCCACCCCTTCGTCCACGAGTGCCTGAACGTCGACGCTCACGCCGCCTCCCTGTGGACGATCGTGCCTTCCTTCATCACCATCCGCACGTCGCGCAGTGACGTGATCTCTTCGAGCGGATTCCCGTCCACCGCGATCAGATCCGCCAGCTTGCCCCTCACCACATCCCCGACCTGGTCCGCCAGCCCCAGCATCTCGGCCCCGTTCACCGTCACCGCCTTCAGCGCCTCGGATTCGGGCAGGCCCAACCCGACAAAGCACTTCGCATCCCGCCACAGCGTCGCGTGAGTACTGTCGGTCGCCAGGCAGACCTTCACCCCCGCCCTCACCGCCTCGGGCAGCCACTTGGCCGTCAGCTCCCGCGCGACGCCGACCCGCTCCCGCCACCAGTGCCACGCCCACGACTCGAACGATTCGAACCCCGTGTCCGCGTCGAAGAACAGCTGCAGGTTCGGGTCGCTCAAATACGCGCCGCTCTTCACGAACAGATCCACGTCCTGCTCGGTCAGCAGGTTCGCGTGCTCAACCGACTCGATCCCCGCCTCCATCGCCCACCGCATCGCGTCCCCGCCGATCGCGTGCGCACACACGGGCACACCCCGATCCTGCGAGAACTTGATCGCCGTCTCGATCTCGACCTTCGAGTACGCCGCCACATCCGTCAGATCACCCCGCAGGTAATCCTCGTACGTCTCCCCGTCCCGCACGTTAGTGACAAACAGCTTCGTCCAGTCCGCCCCGTCATTGATGTTCTCACCGATCTTCCGCTTCAACTCCTCGGGCCCGTCCGCGGGAAACGCGATAAACGGCGCCGTCCCGTGACTCGGCCGAAGCGCGCGCACACACGCCTGAATCCGTGGTGCTACCAGCTCACCTCGCTCGATCGCGTCGCGAAACTGCCCCTCAATCCCGATCCGGTCACCACACGCCCGCATCGTTGTCACCCCCGTCTCCAGGTCCTGACGCAGGTTGTCGGCGCCTCGCAGCACGGCCGTCGTGTAAGGAATCTCGAAATGTTCGCTGAGAGGGATGCCGTAGGCATTGTTGATCGTGATGTGCGTGTGCGGGTCCACCAACGCCGCCATCACGGTGCGGCTGGACTGGTCGATCACATCCGCATCAGGAGGGATCCTGATCTCGTCTGCCGCCCCCACTCGCCCGATCCGCTCGCCCTTGATCTCGACCACGGCGTCGGAGATGGGAGAGGCATCGGGATGGTTGATCAGCAGGCCGGCTTTGAGGTAGGTCATCTGTGGGTGCTCTTTGTCCCTTCGTGTCTTTGTGTCTTTGTGTCTTCGTGGTTCATCCTAGAACTCCGGCTTCTCGTCCGTCCACACCCGCGCGACACCCTCCCCGATCATCTCCCGATTCACAAACACCCCATCCATCGCGGTCACCCGCGGATCCGTCTCTCTATCCAACACAAACACATCCGCCAAATACCGATCGTAGAGATCCACATCCGGCGTCGTCACCACGAACCGAGCCACGGGCGAAAGGGTCTCGACAAGGAACAACCGAGCCAGCCAACCGGCAACCGTATTCATCTCCGGGCAGTCGATCCCACGCAATCGCAGCTTCCACCAGGCGAGAGCCGAGAAACCCTAGTCGACCATCAGTGTGTCCGACAGAGGACCGAGCTGTCTGTAAACCTTAGACCTAACCTACAGGGCCAACTCCCGAACACTCCAGGATCGAAGGACCGCCTGGTCCAGATAGTATTCTCGCGCCTCATCATCCTCGACCGACAGGACCAGCCGAAAATGGGACCAACTTAAATTTCCACACATGTGGGAATTTGGGACACGACGATAGAATCTCAGCGCATCGTAAACGAGACTTGGGGTGAGGTTGTGCTCCACAGCCACCAATCGGAACACCTGCTCCCCGTATCCCTTACCGTGTTCGATCAAGTAACCGTCAAGGTCCCCACCGAGCTCCCAATACATCCTCACCCACACCCGCTAAACCGCCTGCTTGGCTCGCGCAACGCCCCCCGAAAGAATCGCGGCTACCTTGTATCGTAGCCGCCTCATCCCCGGAGGCACCACCCCCAATTTGCCTTTTACATTTTGGATTTTGACTTCCCCTACCAAGGGCCGTAGATCCTTGCTATCTTCATCCAAAGCACAGGAGCCCACCGTGAAAAAACGAGACGAAGCAAATCACAGGGTCTAAGTCCGCGACAAGTGGAACTCAGGTGAAAGCCAGCACGACAGCTTCCTAGCCAACCGGAAAAAGGTGGCGGCACTGCTTGACCTCGTGCCTGAAGGATCGGACGTAGTCGACTTCGCGCTCAAGTTTACGCTCGCCAATCCGGACGTCCCCGGGTATGAGAACGCCCGATCAGGCCAAGCAGAACGCGGCCGCCGGAACAGGAAAACTGGACAAATCAGTACTGGAACAGATCGATACGACCTGTCCGCCCACCTGATGGGGAACAGCACCGAAGGACCATGAACCGCTGGATCGGATACGCCTGCCAACGCGTTACACGGGAGCGAGCAAGTGACGGACATAGAGGCAGCCTCGAAAACACAAGAGCTTGTCGAATCAGGATTCACCATCATACCAGGCGTGATGGATCCTAACCTGCTTATCAAACTGAGATCGTGGTCTGACGACGTCTTCGAACGCGTGACCGTCCCTCACAAGGTGAGGTATCAAGGCAGCGACATCTTCGTCAAATCGCCGCGCAGCTGGAATAAAGGCACGCCGACCGACCGGAATCGGTTTCCCGACCCGATCGCTGAGGAAATCCTCGATCAGCCGGCGCAGCTCGACGCGTGCAGCCAGATCGGCCTCGAGCAACTGTCATCGGACGAAACCATCATCATTCTGTCCAAGCCCGGATACGGACCGCCCCTTTATTGGCATCAGGACTTCATGAAGTGGCAGAGCCCCGAAGCCGCGACACCGTGGCCGATCCGAATCTTCCTCTCTTACTACCTGACCGACACGACTCGCGAGAACGGCTGTCTGCGCGTGATCCCGGGCAGCCACCGAAAACGTCACGAGCTGCACGACATCCTGCCCAAAGCGCACGGCCCAGAGATACAGGCGATCGAGGACCTGACGCATCCTGCTTTCGGTGACTTTCCCGAAGCGATCGACGTCCCCCTGAACGCGGGAGACCTGATCATCGCCGATGCACGGATCCTCCATGCAGCGTGGCCCAACCAGACAGCTGAACGTCGAACACTCCTTCTCGCCTGGCACGATGTCTTTGACTTTCCCAACCCACCCAGCTGGTGGGATGGGGAGATCCCCGAGGTTGTCCGAAACGCCAACCCCTCAAGCGAATACGAACGAGCCCACGAGTTCCGAACACCGATGCAATACCTTACTTGAACGCCTCAAGCTACTCAGCAGGAGAAACCGCGTGGCATACGTTGTACTGATCGCCGAAGGAGACGCGTCCCAAGCGTTGCACGCTACCTGGCATGCAAAGTCGGAACGACTCCGGACCCACACCCGGTCACCGGGAGCGCTGGTCCTTTACGACACCAACCTCGCGCGTGAATTCGTCCGTGACGTGAAGAATCGCGTCGACGGCGGGAGGCTCGTCGTGTTCCGTTGCGACGAACCTCACGAGATCGTCGGTGAGGAATCGTCATGATCGCATACCCGCCGCTCGATACAGATTCACCATCCTTCCCGTCCGAGGCCGATCTCGTACAGATGATGTGTCGACACGTCCCCTACATCGAACAGTATTGGGTCGACGAGGACGATGAATACGGCTACTTCGGCACCCTAGACGAGAACGAATTCAAGCCTGCCGGCGGCCCGATCAACGAAATGATCATCCGCTCGTTGGGCGATGAGCTCCGCGGGTACGCAGTCCTCTATCAGAGCGAGCACTACGATGCATCCGTTGCAGGCGTCGACAAGCCACACTTGCTCGACAGGCTGAATAGATGTATACGCTGGATCTGTGCGCATCACGTGAGTGGGGCGCGACGGACAAAGCCGTTCGAATGGGACGGTCAATGGGGGGATGATTGGGAATCGTCGCTCTGGGTTGCCGACATCGCGATGGCGGTACACCAGGTGGCGGAGAGTCTGGACAAGAACGTGCTCGAGGCCTTCTACCGCGTCTTGGCCTTCGAAGGCGACCGATTCGTGGGTGTGGATCCGCCTGACGGTCGTTGGATCGACACCAAGGAAGAGGAGAACGCGTGGGACGCCTACCTGTTGGCGTGGTCATACTGTCTCCTGCCCGATCACCCGAACGCGGAAGAATGGCTGTATCGCGGCAAACTGTTCGCCATGAACACCTTCACGACCGACCGAGATCGGGTCGACACCAGCCCGTTTGATGGCCGGCCGCTCAAGGACTGGATCTGCACCCAGACGGCACACCCCGACCTGACCGTCGAAAACCACGGCTCATTCCATCCCGGCTACCTCGGGTGCGGCGTCCTGCTGCTGCAAGGACGACTCGCCTTCCAGCTGACCGGGCGGCAGCCACCTCCCCACTACCTACACCACATCGAGGATGCCTACGACGTGCTCCGTCGCTTCTTCCTGTTCAACGGGTTCACCGCGTATCCGTCCGGCCAGGACTGGACCTACCACGAGCCCGATATCCAGGTTCAGCACGCAGTTATGTTCGAGGAGTTCGGCGATCGCTTTGCCGGACACATCCTCTGGCAGAACCTCAAGTATCTGGACGAGTCGATGCGGGCGGCCGGGGATGGCCGATTCAACGCTCGGATGCCCTACGCTGCCGGAGGACGTTACTTCCAGTTCGAGACGGGCATCATGGGACTGCTCGGCATTCTCGTGATCGCCGGCATTCCCGACTTCAAGCCCATCTCAGAGGCAGAGTTCCGGCGCGAACAGATTGGGACGGACGACTATCCTTACGTCTGGCTTCAGGTTCGCCGCAGCAAACAGGGACTGTTCTCGTTCGCCTGGCGATCCCTGAAGCGCCAGGTGATGGGCATGGTGGTCCCCGCGGGCGGAGAGGATACGCTCGGGTCAGATCAGGACGCGTTCGTCGGCCGATTCGAGGTCGAAGGTGAGCGTCTGAAACCGCATCCCCTCTACCACAACGATCGCACGACGGATCGAGGCTTCTCGACCACCGGCGTGATTGAGTACGCAGATGGCGCGGTACGGCAGTCGATTGCCGTCGTCGCGCTCGAGGATGGCGAAACTTCGATTGTGATCGACCGGACCGTTGCCGACATCGAATTGTCGGTGAACGAGGGCTTTGGCCTATACATCATGAACGATTTCGTAAACGACAATCGGGTCACCATTTCGTTCGACGGTGGACGTCGCGTCGTGCGTGGCGTAGGAGGCAAGGCGCGTGTGATCGAAACCGATTCGACCTGGATCAAGGTAGCGGGCTGCCTGGGGATCGAGACCGACGGTCTACAACTGCTGTATGAGGACGCCGCGGAACGGAACTCGCCCGAACGATGGAAGAACCTGCTCCAGGACCGCATATTTCTCAGACATCAGGCGGCTGGTCGCACTGTCCGCGACTACGCGTGCGTGATTCGTCAGGGACGCGCGGGAGCCCGTCGCGCGGGCGATGGTGTCGAGCGAGTAAAGACGGATGACGACGGCCTGCGCGCCTATCGTTTCCGGTCACTCACCGGATTCGCTGTGGTCGTCGCAAACTTCACATCTACCCAAAAGACCATCGAGATCGGGGACGCATCTGTCGAGGTTCTCGCTCTCGACACGGTAGTCATCCAGGAATAGTGCACGGAAGCTTTCAAGTTACGTCGTGAGTGATAACGTTGTCGTTTCAGTCAAGGAAGGCCGATACCACGGTTGGCCAGCCAATAATGGGATCTGGTCCTGAGGAGACGAGACCCTGTCCGACTACTTCGCAAACGCGCTTCTCGGCGACCATCTTGCTCATATGGACGAGAAGAAAGTGACCGTGGCACCCGTGCTGTGGGTGGGAGATCTGGTGGGTCACCCGTATGCGGAGGGCCGCGGGCTGTTCGACCGGACAGACGACAGCGATATCCCCGACTGTCCCGTTGCAGCTGCCACACCCAGGCTGTCAGAGACACCGGGGCGGTTGAGGAGACAGGAGCCCAAAATGGGAGAGCACTTGAGCGAAATCCTTTCAGAGATCGCGTCCCCCAAGGAGCACACGGATGTTTGACACGGATGTCTGTCGATCCCTGTTGTTCGTCCCCGCCGGTAACGCGCGATACCTGGACAGCGCGATCCGTGGACCCGCGGACGTCCTCCAAATCGACCTGGAGGATGCGATTGCGCCCAACGGGAAGGCGGATGCGAGGGCTTCAGCCGCAGAGGATATCCAGAGGATTTCCGCAGCAGGTCGCGTCGGGGCCGTTCGAGTGAACACGCATCCAGACCTGTTGGAACAGGATCTCGAGGCCGCGGTCACACACGCCACCGCTGCACTCACGATACCCAAGGTCGATTCCGCGGATTCACTATTGTCGATCGATGAGCGGGTTACTGCCCTGGAGTCAGACCGGGGTCTGCAGTTAGGGGGCATCCGGCTGATCGCCCAGATCGAATCTGCTGCCGGTGTCCTGAATGCCCGCGAGATCGCTCAGTCAACGGGACGACTCGCTGCGATGGGTATCGGGATGGAGGATCTCGCCACAGAAATTGGCGGGCAGGTCACTGAAAACGCGTTATACTTCCCGAACATGCAAATCCTCTACGCCGCGCGTGAAGCGGGTGTCGTCCCGATTGGCTATCCGGGGTCCATCGCCGTCTACGACGACCCCGACACGTTCCGAGCCTGGATACAGAAGGCGGCCTCGCTCGGCTTTTCTGGCGGCTTCTGCATTCATCCCCGTCAGGTCGACATTCTCAACGAAGGGTTCACACCCAAGGAAGAGGAAATCGCGGCGTATCGATTGTTGGTCGAAGCCGCGGCCACATACGAACATGAAGGGCAGGGCGTCTTCATCCACGACGGCAAGATGGTCGACAAGCCCGTTGTCGATCGAGCGCGTCAGGTGTTGGCGCGCTGGGAGAAGCTGCAATGACCGCGCAAACAGGTTCAGGCAATTGAGGTTTACAAAGAACAGGATGATCGCCTGGCTGGTCGGGGTGCTCCTTCAGGCCAGTTCACATTTCGACATACGCAAATAGATCCTCAAGCTCGACCTCTACAACGAAACAGGCGGAAACCGGAGGTCGATCCTGCTTGCCCCACGTACTACCAGCGGGAAATCCAACGCGCTCGTGACCTCGGGCTGGTAGGTGTCGTTCCCCGGATCGACGACGGTTTCTCGACAAACCAGGGTACCGCACGTGAGTTCAACCTGTTCGTCTGCAACCACCTCATCGGTGATCCCGATACCGACATCGATCCGCTGTGGGATG
Source organism: Gemmatimonadota bacterium (assembly GCA_002727195.1). Taxonomy (GTDB): domain Bacteria; phylum Latescibacterota; class UBA2968; order UBA2968; family UBA2968; genus UBA2968. The sequence continues at coordinate 120,266 of PBWH01000023.1, read as the reverse complement.
CCTTCTTCAAGCCGTATTACGGCGATGCCAAAGTCGCAGCAATCGCAATAGAGGGCTACAAGCGGACCTTCGACATGACCTGCGCCAACAGCTAAACGCTCGGATTTTGGACGGGCACGCTGGCTCCCTGCATCCGTTACACCGACAGCCATTTGATCCATCATTCATCGGCCATCTGGTCGGATGATCCGGAGTTTGCCCGAATCGACAGTCTTCTAAAAGCAGGAGGCGACGAGGCCGTTTCGGCAAGTGTCGCAGAAAAGCGGATGGCGGAGCGACTGGCCGCGCAAAGCCTGGTAGAGATCGCTCCCTTCCGATCCGCCACGTCACCAGAGCATTACCTGGAATACACGGGATACTTCGAGGAGGCGAGACAGCGGGCTAGGATAAACCGCTATGGGTCGCGGCCTACTTCCGGTTGCGTGCCTATCGAAACACACCCTCGGAATCTAACCAAGCTGAGGCGGAAGCCGCCCTGGCCGCGTGTGAGGCGTATCTGCGAGACCAACCCCTGGCCACAGATACGCTCCACACGCAAAGCCTGGACGAGGAGACACTCCGTGCGTTCTACCACGCCCGACGGCCACGATTTGTCGATGACCTTCGCGAAGCCATCGCCAGTCTCGCAGAGAAGTAGACGCTGGCTTCTGTTGTGGGCGCCACGATACCTGGACATCTTATGACCTCTCTCGCACTTCTGATCTATGCCCTTCTCTCCACATCAGCTACGCAGTCCCAGCAGCTCGCATTCCCAAGCGCTGAAGGATATGGCCGCTACGCTCTGGGAGGCCGGGGCGGAAAGGTCCTGTTCGTCACGAACCTGAACGACAGTGGACCGGGAAGCATGCGAGCAGCGATAGAGACAGAAGGTCCAAGGACCGTGGTCTTCAGCGTATCCGGAACGATCCAGCTCGAGTCGGATCTCAAGATCGTCCATCCGCGGATCACCATTGCCGGTCAGACCACGCCAGGCGATGGCATCTGCCTGCGAAACTGCGCCCTGATCATCTCCGCGGACGACACAGTGGTCCGCTACCTTCGTGTGCGCCTCGGTGATGAGGGTGGTCGGAAGGTAGACGGCATCGGTGTTCGAGATGCACGGAATGTCATCGTCGACCACTGCTCCGTAAGCTGGACGCTAGATGAAGCCATCAACACCTATCACGGAACCGAAAACATCACCATACAGTGGTCCCTGATCTCGGAGTCCCTCCACGACTCCAACGTTCGCAAAGGCCACGGATTCGCCGCGTCACTCGGCGGCGTCAACACGTCATACCACCACAACCTGTTCGCGAACAATGCGGGACGGAATCCGAGCATCGCCGGCGGAGACGAGAAAGATCCCTCGATCAACCTCGACTTCCGGAACAACGTCATCTTCAACTGGGAGAACCGGACGCTGGACGGTCGGCCGCACAGCATCAACGTCGTCAACAACTACTACAAGGAAGGCCCGGCTTCGCGGGAAGGTCTGCACATCGTGAAGATGCAGTCACTCCACAACGGTACCTTCGGCAAGTGGTATATCGCAGGAAACGTGTTCGAGAATCGATCGGGAAGGAAGACAGCCGGAATGATCGTGATCGATGCGTCTGACCTTTCCGCCCAGTCTGTGATGGTCGATGAGCCTGCTGAATACGGGCCGATAGTCACGCGGTCGGCCGAAGACGTATTCGCCGACGTTTTGCGGACAGCCGGCGCGAGCCTGCCACGGCGGGACCCACTTGATCAGCGGATCATTCAGGAGGTCCGGTCGGGCCAGACCACGTTCGGCAACGGAATCATTTCCAGCCAGACCCAGGTCGAGGGGTGGCCTCAGTTGCTGTCCACTCAGCCCCCTGAAGACAGCGATGCCGACGGAATGCCCGATACGTGGGAACGCGAACACAGCGAGAACGGCGACCTGTCACTACAGAGCGGCCTAGACCACGACGGTGACGGCTACACAAATGTCGAGGAATATCTGAACCGAACCGATCCAACCAGGCCCGACTGATTCAGCTCTCCTGATCAGCATCGAATCCCTGCTCCGGGAAGTATCCGATCGCCTTCCTCCCGTGCTCGAGGTCATACATCGGGATGTGGCTGCCTGACACGCCGAACACGACCTCATACGCCACATCCGGGCAGGTCACCGATTTCTCGAACACCTGGGCGCAATCGTCGTGGCCGAGATGATGAGGATGTGACGGCTCAGGTCGGTCCAGATGTAAATTCCCGATCCTCACGCACACGACCGCCATATCGAATTGGGCGGCATACATGTACCCCAGCTGCTCAGCGAACAATTTGCTCACCGAATAGTAGCTCTTTGGTCGTGGAGTGAGATCGATCGTTCGCCTGATGTTTTCTGGATACGGCGCGAGCAGACCTGCACGGCTCGCCAGAACAACGCGGGGGACGCTATTCTGTCTTGCGGCTTCCATAAGGTTGTATGTTCCCACAATGTTCTGCTCGAGGATGTCCTCCCAGGGCGCCGCGCCAGTGGGCACAGCGGCCAGGTGTATGACCGCGTCCATTCCTTCCGAAGCCCTGGCCAGCGCATCGTTATCGGACAGATCTGCTTGGACGGTATCCACCAAGTCAGGCGTCGGATTACAGTCGAAGCCTCTGACTTCGTAGCGATCCTTCAGCCCTCGGACAACCACCGTCCCGACCTCGCCCGCCGAGCCGGTCACCAGCAGCTTCTTGCGATCACTCATCTTTTAGACCCCTCCATTGTCTTCCTCTCACCCGATTCCTCCCCTGTAGCCGAACGAATGTGCACACAGGTTACCTACGAGGCTTGTGCATGCGTGTCACGTGCTGCAGCTTGACTTCGCCGCCTCCTCTCCGGTAAACTCGTATCGCAGTCTCAATGCGTGCCCACATATGATAGACCGCCACGGGAGGGCAGTCACAGATGGCCTGCGAATTCATACAGCCAGAGAACGTCCGCTAGACGGGAAGGGTTCGGCTACCCACACGCCGCCAGGGCCCACCAGCTATGATCATCGGAACCGGGCTCGTATCCAGGGTAGTCTCGACTAGCCCCAGAGTACGATGCCATTCGCACTAAACGGCACGGTCCGAATTCACTATGAGGTCGTGCGAAACGAACCGCCGATCCTCCTGCAGCACGGCTTTTCCAGAACGCTTTCAGACTGGCGATACTATGGATATGTAGAGGCGCTGACAGAAGACTACCAGCTCATCCTGGTTGACGCCCGAGGACACGTCCGCTCCTTGCCTTCGAGCGTCGCTTCTCCCCAGCCCACCAGCTCGGTATCCCTGAGAATCTTAACGATTACCCAATTTCGCCGCCCTTCGAGTCTTGTCTGCTCTCCCAGGAGGAGACAACGGGAATCTCGAATCGCTCCGCTCGCCGGGCTTCAAAACCCACGTTGTCGATCTTCGTGAAGACACGCGTACCTGACTCGTGAGGCCGGATTTCGCGCATTTCATACCCGTGCGGACCATCCTTTGCGATGGCGAACAGAACCTGCCCCGTCAGCCCATCCATCCTTCCGGCCTCGATGTCGAGGTCGAACCACGATGAACCCGCTTGGGATCCGTTCGCAACGACCGTGCCCGACAGGACCCCATCGGATTCATGTGACACGTCACCAATCGACAGCGCTGTTCCCCCCACCTGCACGGCGGACGCCGGCGTGCCCCCCTCCGACCGAATGACGGCAAGCCTCCCGTCCGCCGTCAGTTCGCCAAGGTCGGACGACACGGTTACCGTCGTCGGCTCGAGCATGGACAGGACGACATCGGTACCGTGTTCCGTCTCGATGGCAACCGCGACCATTCCCCTCGGTGCGCCCTCGGGGGCCGGCAGTACTCTTAGAGATCGCAAGAGTGTTTGATCACCCTCGCCACCAATGAACGCCGATACGAATGCCTCAGGACGTCCATCGCCCTCGACGCGACGGATGACATACGGCAGTGTTGCACCCACATCGCAGTTCCGGTGGTCGCGCTGCCCCCATCCATCTCCCACAAAGACCTCTTCCTTGTCAGTGCCTGGAACGAGTGCACAGAACTGGTATCCGTCTTCCCACGACCAGGTGAACTGCCAGTTTTCACCGCTTCGCCCTGACTTCAGCTTGGTCAGATCAGGGCCGTCTTCATTGAGCGACACGCGTTCGGATGGATCAGCCGCTTCCGCCAGGTCTAAGTTCTCTACCTTGTAGTCGTGATGCGGCCCGTGGAAAATGAAGTCGGCGCGGGCCCCGTAGCCGGCCCGGAAGATGTCGAGCACATACGACCCAGCCAGCCCGTGGTCGATCTGGACACACGTTCGCCTGTAAACCCCTTCACCATAGGCATTGGAAGACGCTTCCATAGCCGAGATCGTCGGGGTGACCATAAACAGATCGAACGCACCCGTCCGTTCATTGCGCCCGCTCTGATTCTGGCCGTCGACCATCACCAGGTTGTGCGCAGCCGTACGCATCGTCTCGTTCTTGTCCTGGTGATCCCAGAGATAGCCCAAGTCCGACAACAACTCGTGGCCGTCCTTCCAGTAATACAGCCCCAGACCGTCAAAATGGTGATGCACGCCGTGATCGGCCGCATTCAGGAGCAGTAGACTGTCGCGCCCACGATCACCAGTCCGCAGGTGCCCCATCTTCAGGTAAGGAAAAAGCACATCAGGCAGATGCACCGGCGCCGGCGTCTTCTCCGCGACAGCCGGGTCTCGATAGAAAACAGCCGTATGATCGGCCTGTTCGCTGCGTTGAAGGATCTCTTGAAGCGTGGCGACATGATCGTCCGTCCCATAGGCAAGGGCCAGAAGATCGGCGAAAGAGGTACTGATCGTGGTGCTGGTATACGAGTCGGCCGATGGCGGAAAGTGGAGGTCGCCCTGGAGGGTCCAGACGAGATCCTGCCAGCAGTCGCCATACAGCGTGTCCCGGCACGCGTTCCAATGCTCGAGTCGCTGGGGTCCATCGTAGCCTTCTGGATCGGTGTAGTCGCGGAAGGCGAACGCGAAGGGACGGATCCCGTTCATCGTCATCATGGCGTAGGCCGGAGACTCCGAGCTCCCGCCATCCGGCAGGAACCAGTCGTCCACCGCCCGCGCGAACCCGTCGAGACCAAAATGGGTCAGCCCCGGATGTCCCGTGACGAGTCCGGCCACCCCGGCCCCGGCCCGATTTCCGACCGCCTTGTTGTTGATCAAAATGTCGCACGCGGCCAGGTAGCTGCCCTCGAGGATCACATCCCGCTCCACCCGAATGCGATCGTCGTCCGAATACACCGGTCCATTCTCGTCGTCGGCCAGGCAGGTCAGACTGTAGGCGTCGGACACCCGGACCACCCACCTGCCGTCCATCCCGTTCGACCCCATCCGACTGGCTGACCAGTAGCCGGTCCACAGCTTGCGATCCGGTTCGTTCGGCGGATAGACGAGCTCGTCTTCAGGCAGATTGTCGATGTGCTCGGCAGCCACCTTCGGGTCCATACCGGCGTATTCGCCATAGCCATAGCCCGCCCGGACGAGATACTCGGGAAAGACCTCGGCGAAACGAAGCAGGATCGCCCTGGCCGCTCGAGCAAACGCGACATCGCTGGTCAGGGCGTAGGCCAGGGAAAGCTCTTGCAGCTCCCAGGTGATGTGGCTGATCTTCCGTGCCCGCGTGACGCCCGAAAGACTCGGTCGCGCCTTCAGATACCCAAAGCACTCGAAGGTGTCCCCTCCGACGAACGTGAACGTTTGACCTCGCCCCCAAGTGCAGTGAATGGCGATCTCTTCCGGATGATCGTCATTCGGGAAGACCGTCTTGCAGAACGAGCAGGTCAGGAGGTTCGGCTCGTCCGGGTCCCATGACCATTGACCGTTCGGGTGCCAGGGCAGTCCCTTTGCCCGGCAGGCTGGACACGGGGCATACGCGCCCGGTGTCGTAAGCCCGATCAGCGTCTGGAGGTAGGCGTCGTCGACCCTGGCCGCGATTCGTTGCGCCTTCTCTTCCAGTTCCTGCGCGTAGGTCTTCGCCCACCCGTGGCGATCGATGTTCTCACGCGCGCGTTCAACGTCTTCGCGCTTGATAGTGCCCGCTGGATGCACCACTTGCTCACGAAACTGTTCCCACGGCGACCAGTCTTTGGGATCGGAATATTCGATTGGCATCGCCTTACCCTCCTTCGCCCAGAATCGCCTGACACACGGCATCGGCGTATGCCTGGGTCCCCAGGACACCACCAAGATCCGCCGTCCGAGTCTCTGCCGTCAGCAAACAGTGATCGACCGCCTCGTTGATCCATCTGGACGCTTCAGCGAGATCGAGCTTCCCGTGACGGTCGGCCAGCCAATCGAGCAGCATCGCCGCCGACAGGATCAGCGACGTCGGGTTCGCCTTGTCCTGGCCCGCGATATCGGGAGCCGACCCGTGTTGAGCCTGCGCGCAGCACAGATCATCGCCCGCGTTGACCGATCCCGCGAGCCCGAGGCTTCCGGAAAGTTCGGATGCGAGATCCGAGAGAATATCCGCGTGGAAATTCGTCGCGCAGATCACGTCGAACTGCGCCGGATCTCGAATCAGCATCGCGGCGGACGCGTCGACGATCATCTCGTCCAGTTCCACATCCGGAAAGTCTTCCGCCACCTTCCTTACCTCACGGAGAAAGAGACCGTCTGAAAGGATGAAGTTGTTCGCCTTGTGGATCGCCGTCACCTTCTTACGTCGGGTCTCAGCCAGTTCGAAGGCTCGCCGGGCGATCCGGTTGCACGCACCTGCCGTGATCTTCCGAACCGACAACGCCATGTTCTCATCGGGCATGAATTCGCCCGTTCCCTTGTGCATGTTCCGATCCGGGTAGAAGCCTTCTGTGCATTCCCGCATGATCACCAGATCGAACTCGCCCGCGATCCCCGGTATACCCTTCCGGGTGCGCGCTGGCCGCACGTTCGCATACAGGTCCAGCTTCACGCGCACCGCAGCGGATACGTTGACCCCGCCCTTGTTACGATCCGGGTAATCCATGTGCGAAATCGGGCCCAGGATGATGCCGTCGCTCATCCTCGCCTTTTCCAGTACCGGATCGGGGAAGGTTGTTCCCGTCTTCTCGAGCGCTTTGAACCCGATGTCCTCGAACTCGTATTGAAGCCCGAGCGGCTTAACCTCGTCAATCGCGTTCAGTACCGACATCGTGGCCGATACGATCTCTTCGCCTATCCCGTCCCCTGGAAGCACCAGAATGTTCACAATCATCCCTTGTCTAACGTCATCCGTGATTCACTGTACCGCGTCCAAATACACGGCATAGACCCGGGCATCCTCGGGTCGCACGCCCTCGATATGAACACGCAGCCTGACCTTGCCCGATCCGGCCATCCGGACATCGTGTACTGCACCCCACTCGGCGGTCTGGTCGAATCCCGCAGCGACGATCGGCGTCGCCTGCTCTCTCCCATATGCCTCGACGGGCAGGAGCGTCTCGTCCAGGATTTCCACGGACACCTGGCCGTGATCACCGAGACCTTCCGCGTTGATAGAGACGCGAGCCGGTTTGCCCTGGAGGTCAATCGGTGCCGACACGAAATGATGAGACAGGTCTGCTTGCCAGCCTTGTCTCAGATACCCGCAAAAATAGCCCAATCGATCCCGTTTCCACGCAGCCACGCGTACACCGTCGCTGATCTGCTCCGGCCAGGGACCATACCAGAACAGCGTCTCCTCACCGACATTTTCGAATCCCTGCCCCTGGATCAGTGCCGGATACTTGCTAATCGAGGGATTGCCCTCTGGCATCAGATACCAACCGTCCTGTGACGCCGACACGAACGGAAACTCGTGGATCGGCTCCCGGTGGTGTATAGCATCGTTGCTGACGGTCAGTCCGAGATCCATATGGGTGAAGCGACGGTCATTCGTGTGGTGACCGTTCCACTGGCCGTAGACGCCCAGGAGCACGTTCCCACGATCCCACATCGCTACCCCCAGGTGGACCTGCGGTCCGACGTTCGTTCCATGCGGATCGAGATGACTGTTCCCACGCGTCAAGCCGATGTGAAAGGCCTCGGACCAGGTCTCGAAATCGTACGAGATGTGGTTCACCATCTGACGAGTCGGCCGCGGATGGGCGCCGCCCTGCCCGGACAGCACGTATACCCCGTTGTGCCGAACACCGCCAGCCATCTCCAGATGGGGGCCAACGGGATTATTCGCCGAATCTCGCCACGTCAGACCGTCTTCGCTGAACGCGACGGCGAAGTGATTGTTGTAGTGGCGGCATTGATACGCCATCTTGAACCGACGGCTCGGGTCGGGGTCATCAGGGTCGTGGAAGACAACGCAGGCCTGTACGTGATGAGAGCCCTGATTCAGATCGACCAGGTTGTTGTGCGTGTCCCCGTGGTACGATACGAGACCTAGGTCCGGCTTCTCCCAGTGATACCCGTCGGTACTCCTGGCGAAGCAAATCCGCTGAAACCATGTGTCATCGCGATCGTCCTGACCCAGATACCACATCCAGAGCTCTTCCCCGACCCGGCACACCGTCCCGTAGTAGCAGACGGCCCGAGAGTCGGGCGTACCGGGATCTCCCAGAGGCACCACGATCCGCGAGGGTTTGGCAGGATAGGTGCGGTGCGGGATGAGTTGCAGGTCCAGGCCGGTTTGCAGCGGAACGCTGTGGTCGTCAAAAGGAAAGAGGACGATCCGGTCCAGAGGCTGGCAGGATCCGCCGTTGTATATTATCACGAATTGGCTCCGTAGTGTTGTTGAGTCGACACGGGACAAATAGCACGCGATCACGCCCGATGTCAAAATGACCGGGGAACGGATGAATCCGAGACAAGGAGGGCCAGAGTGGCCGACGGAAGATTGAACGGGAAGGTGGCCATCGTGACGGGCGGCGCCACAGGAATCGGGGGTGGCATCGCAGACAAGCTGGCAGCAGAAGGCGCCAGCGTCCTGATCGTGGACATCGACGATGCAGGAGCGAACACACGAGCCGCTTCCATCCGCGACAAGGGAGGGCTCGCATCGGCGATGGTCGGGGATGTCTCCACGGAGGATGTAGCGAAGGCCATGGTGGATCGAGGCGTCGACGAGTTCGGCCGGTTGGACATCCTGGTTCAGAACGCCTACGGGGTCATCGGGCTACAGGACGGCAGCGCGCTCGAGACCACCGTCGACAGCTGGCACAAGGGGATGAACCTGCTGGTGATGGCGCACTTCCTTGGAGCCAAGTATGCCGTGCCCGCGATGCGGGCCTCAGGGTCACCCGACGAATACGACCCGGGTCCGTGGACGGGCAAAGGGATCCGGCACGGTGACCCGCCGCCCAGAGAAATCGGCCGGATCGTCAACATATCCTCCGTCCACGGGCTGCTCCAGGCGGCGAACACCATGGTCTACGAGACCGGAAAAGCCGCCGTCAACGGCCTGACCCGCCAGATGGCCATCGACTTTGGACCGCTGGGGATCACCGTGAACGCGATCGCCCCCGGGCATATGGTCACGGAAAACCTGGAGAAGCTGTGGGCTGAAGTCGGGAACGAAGAAGGGTTCCATCTGGAAGAGCTTCAGTATCCCGTCCGGCGCACGGGCACACCTGACGACATCGGAAACGCCGTCGCCTTCCTGTGTTCCGAAGAAGCCGCCTTCATCACGGGGGTCGTCCTCCCGGTCGACGGCGGCCTCAGCATCCAGCTGCAAGAGAACATCGTCCTTGAACTGAAGAACTACATCCAGGAGAACCCGAACCTCAAGACCTTCTTCGACGGCGGGTTCGGCACTGGAGATCGACGATGAGTAGGCCGAATATTCTCTTCCTTTTGAGTGACGAACACAGTTATCGGTTCCTCTCCGCGCGGCCATCCGAGCGTGGCGGTGAGCCTTGCCACACACCAACCCTCGACAGTCTGATCGAACGGGGTGCTCACTTCGAAACCGCCTACTGCCAGTATCCGCTGTGTGTCCCCAGCCGTGTGGCCATGCTCTCCGGCCGACCGTCTTCTGAATGTGCCGTCCTCGCCCCGGACGTCCCCACGATCGCGTCTCATCTGGGCGAGCACGGATACGCGACCGCAACGGCCGGCAAGATGCACCTGATCGGATCCCGCCAGATGGCTGGTTTCCAACATCGCCCATACGGCGATTTCACGGCACCTTCTCCTGCGCACCAGAAGGATCCGCTGAACCTCGAACGACCGAGAGATCACATCTTCATGCCGTCCGTCCTGAGGGACCCGGGGGTCAGCGACATCCCCGAGTCCCTGATGCAGGAGCAGATTGTTACACGTGAAGCCATAGCCTGGTTGCGTGAGCATAGACATCTGGATCCGGATCAGCCGTGGTTCCTGATGAACTCGTTCGCCCATCCACACTTCCCGATGAACGCCGCTCGTCGCTTCTTCGACCGCTACTACCCGGATCACGTCACCCCACCCAGGATCGGCCGGACGGGAGACACAGTAGATCATCCGCTCACCCTCGGTGCACTCCGATCGGAATCCGGAGAATCTCAAGGCATCTACCTGGAAACGGTGACCGAGGAACAGACGATGAAGGCCCGCGCCGCCTACTTCGCCTGTGTCGATCAATTTGATGAAATTCTGGGCGACTATCTCGCCATCCTGGACCGGGACGGATTCCTCGACAACACGATCATCGTATACACGTCCGACCACGGCGAGCTGGCCGGCGAGCACGGCCTCTGGTTCAAGCGGAGCTGGCACGAAGCGTCGATACGCGTTCCCTTCATCATATCCACCCCTGAACACCGATCCGGATCACTAAGCGCGTCCGAAGTGACGACCCCCGTGGATCTCGGTGATCTATTCCCAACATTCTGTGGCTTCGTCAACGTATCCCCACCGGAGGGCCTGAAGGGCGTCGACCTGTCTGCTGTCGCCACAGGAGGCCGATCAACAGAACTCGACGATCGGTATGGCGCCATCACCGAGAACCTGGCAGGATTCGCGGGACCGGGAACCGAGTATCGATCGATCCGGTCAGAGCGGTACAAGGTGGTCACCTTCAGAGACTGTGACGATCTTGCCTTCGACCTGATCGATGACCCCGACGAGCAAACCAACCTCTTGAAGGAAGGTTCATCCGTCCCCTCGGAAGTCGCGCGATTGAGGTCTTCGCTCCAGGACGGCTTCGACTACGATCGTGTCCTGGAGAACCTGAATCAGCAGCGGCAGACCTACACACAGGCCTACCCGGCGACAGTATCTCCGAAGACAGCCAACCAGATCCTCCTCGGTGACGGACGCCTCGTCGACGCGGACATGCACCTCGAATATCCGAATGTTGTCAGCGAGAGACCATCGAAGGACTTCGATGACTGGCCTGAGTAGCCCGCCAACAATTCTATAGACACAGAGATGCCGGATCACACAAACGACAAACCGCTCGACTTCTGGGCCGAAGAGATTCGTCTCTTCGGCGTCGCCCACGAAGGTCAGTATGTAGATGCCTCGCTGGACGAGCGGAGGAAACCTAGCTACGAGCCAGCTTACGTCGCCCTAGACTACGCCGACCGAATGGTCGGAGACTTGAGCCTGGTCTATACGCCGGCTGACGCCGGTATGCCGAAACGCTTTGGCTTTGTGGCCGGGCTCTGGGATGGGCGTTGGCGTCTGTAGGCTGACGCGATCCTCCGCCTCTGGGTGAAAGTTGAGGACGACGCGAATCACACGTGGGAAGTCAGGCTGGTCGACCACGACCGACAACCCGCCACCGGAGTGCTATCGGTGACCGCATCGGAGGTATGGCAGCAGCTCGAACTGTCTCTCGAAACGCTCGACGCGCCGACAACGTTTGACTGGTCCCGGACGGCGATGCTCGAGTTCGCCGCGACATTCAGCGAAAGCGCCGTCATCCATCTCGACGATATTCGCTTCGAGGATGATGAGACCGTCATCGGTGTCACCGACAAACCGCTTACCCAACGTATCAACGAAGCGGAGAAGAATCGTTGCGTTCGTATCGCGACCGCTTTTCGTCAGGCCGCCGCTGACGAGGGGTCTGAGCCGAGCATCATTGTGGGCGCGTTTGCTCGGATGATGCTCGACGAAGATTTGGACACGGCGAACAGGATTATCGTCGAGGAACTCCGAAAGAGCTCCGACAGCAACGTGTGGAGCCTGCTGCACACCCCGCTTTATTGCCGCTTCTACTACCACTTCTCCAATCGCTGTGGGAAGCATCCCGGTCGCATGACCCCCGACACGGAAGCGCTGCTCCTCGAGACGCTTTGGGATCGCACAAAGGTCAAGAACGACATCGCCCTTTCCCGTCAGAGCACCTGGTGGCTCGACGGCAGCGAGAACCACGACCTCAACGCCAAGGCCTGTAACCTCGTCTCTTCCCGCATCTTCATGGATGAGCCAGACTACCAGGACCGCATCTATCCGGACTACGGGTTCGGCGGCAGCTACCACTATGGACACGCCGGCTATTACGGTCCCGACGTCGATCCAACGTCGCGCCACGGCGGCGGGCGTGCCAACCTGGCGGACGGGTTGGAATACAACGCAAGCGATCACTACGAGGCGTGGCTGGATTACATGAAGACCTACTTCCGCGAGCGAGCGGAACGGGGATTCTTCGTCGAATGCGCCTCTCCCGGCTACACCAAACACACGCTCAACATGGTCGACCTCGTCTATCAGTACGGAGGAGACATCGAGTTGAGACGTCTGGTCGGCGACTTCCTCACCCTCTTCTGGGCAGAGTGGGCGCAGGTTTCCATCTCAGGAGTACGCGGAGGCCCCAAGACGAGACATCATCACACTGTATACCGAAACGATGGTGCGGGTTTGATCGACTTCCACCTTGGTGGCCCAGCGAACGCCGGGGTATGGTGGTACTGGAACCTGATCAACGACTACAAGCTGCCACCTGTGGTCTGGAAGATGGCGCTCGACCGCGAAGGGATGGGACGCTACACCTACCGCTCACGAGGGATCGGCGAAGAAGAGAACGAGCTGCCGCGTCCACTCGGAAGAGAGCGTTCACTCGTCGTAGACACGGATGCCCGGTTTCTGAAGAGCACCTACGTGACGCCGGACTACACGCTGGGAACGCAGATGGATCATCCATCTGCCGTGCATTCGCATCTCAGTATTTCGGGTCGCTGGCTCGGCATGACGTTCTCACAGTCGCCGGATTCCCGTATTGTGCCCGTCAGCCTCCCGGAGGGCCCGAACAAGAAGGGCCAGACGAATCCCTACGAGCTGGAAGCGATGTATCAGACCGTGCACCACGAGCGCACGCTGATCCTGCAGCAATCTCGTCGCTGGTATGCCGTACATCCGGAATGGTTCCCCACGAACGCGGACTACGATCAGCCCATCGGCATCTGGATCGGGAACGACTGGGACCGCCGTGAGGAGGAAGCAGGATGGTTCTTTGTTAAGCGAGGCAACGCATACGGCGCCATACGGCCAGTGCTCTGGGATGAAGACCACGAACGGGAGCACAAACAGAAGACGGAGGGCAATCAGGTCTACTTCAATGCCCCTGAGGACGCGCCCACGGTCAAGCTGAGGGAGGATTGCTACACGTGGTCCGAGGACGGCACCATCATGTGTCTGGAGGACAAGCATTCGCCCGTCATCATCGAAGCGGGTAGAGCCGCGGACTACTCGAACCTGAATGCGTTCAAGACTGCGGTGCTTGCCAATGCCGTCGCGCTCTACAAGACGGTTGTACCCGGCGATCACATCCTCGTCTACACGGGCGCCGCCGAAGGGGCGAAGGAGATCACCTTCAATACAGGTGTGTCCGAAATCCCCACGATCGGTGGTGATCCCGTCGACTACAGCTACCCCATGACCTTTGACAGTCCCTTCCTGACATCTGAATACAAGAGCGGTGTGGTTCGGATCGAATACGGAGACGAGAAGCTCCAGCTGGATTTCACGAGCGCCTAGGAGAACTGTGTTTCACTTGAATACCGGAGATATGACTGTGGCAGAGAAACCAAACGTCGTCTACATCCTCACCGATCAATGGCGGGCTAAAGCCACCGGGTACAACGGCGATCCTAATGCGGTCACGCCGAACATCGACAGGCTGGCTGCCGAGTCGCTGGACTTCACCAACGCGATCGGCACGTCCCCGGTCTGCACGCCTGCGCGCGCCGCACTGCTCACCGGCCGTTTCCCGACCACCACGGGGATGTTCATGAATGACATCCCGCTCTCTCCCGACGAGCAAAGCATCGGCAAAGCGTTCAAGGCCGGTGGTTACGACACCGCCTACATCGGTAAATGGCACGTGGACGGTTACGGCAGAGCCAGCTACATCCCACCCGAACGCCGCCAGGGCTTCGATTACTGGAAAGTCCTTGAGTGCACGCACGACTACCAGAATTCGGAATACTACGACGGTAATGATCCGACATTGAAGGTCTGGCCGGGCTACGACGCCTTCTCCCAAACGGACGATGCGTGTGAGTACATCCGCCGGGATCGCGAGAACTCGTTCTTCCTGATACTTTCCCTCGGACCGCCCCACTTCCCGCACAACAACGCGCCGGAGGATTTCCAGAACCGGTTCAAGCCTGAAGATGTGAAGTTCTCGCCGAATGCCGTGTTCGACGATCCCGAAGCCGAGGCGTTCGCCAGGAAGGAAGCGGCCGGATACTACGCGCACATCGCCGCCCTCGATGGCTGTATACAGCAGGTCGTGGACGTGTTGAAGGACACCGGTCTCGAGGAAAACACGATTCTTATCTTTGCCTCGGACCACGGCGAAATGATGGGATCGCACGGCCACACCCCGTTCAAGAAGCAGATCTTCTGGGATGAATCCTGTCGGGTGCCCTACCTGTTGCGCTATCCACCACTGACCGCCAACCAGAAGGGACGCAAGGTTTCGACGCCTCTGGGTACGGTGGATATTATGCCAACACTGCTCAGCCTGTGTGGTCTCGACATTCCCAAACCGGTCGAAGGGTCCGACCTATCAGCCTGTATTCGGCAGGGAATCGAACTGGAAGATCACTTGGCTCTCTACATGAGCGTTTCACCGTTCAGCGGGAAGAACCACACGGACCCTGCGTATCGAGCCCTCCGCACCCAACGCCATACCTTCGTGAAGACCGCAGATGACGACATCTATCTGTTCGACGACGTGGATGATCCCTATCAGCTGACCAATCTGGCGGGTAGCCCCGAGACAGCACAGATCAAGTCTGGCCTCGAGCAGGCGCTGGCCAACGAGCTCGATCGGATTGATGATCCTTTCAGGGAAAAGGAGTATTACCTGGAGAAATGGGGATACGAGGTTAACAAGACCGGCGAAGTGCCCTACTCCCGATAGGTCTTGAGGTCCGGGCGATCTGGCCTCGCTGCAGCAAATCATGCAACCGGCAACCCCCTTCGCTCTTCGAGCTACGGCGGGTCAGGAGCCCACCGAGAAACGCCAAGGGAAAACCGAGTTATAGCCCCGAATGGGGGGGGACAGATCGTTATCCAGGGACGGAAGCCCCTGGTACAGAAGCGAACCAGGCGCCAGGCGCCGCGACACGCCAACGCTCGCTGTTCTCGTCACACCCGGCGCCAAATGAGAAGAGTAATCCACCGGTCTCCCCGACCAGTCAATCCAACACTGAAAGAACAGCCTGTGCCACAAGAGGAAGAACCAATCCCATACGAAGGCGATGTCCCTGAACCAACGCTGTCAGCCGTTCGCTATGGTGACCACCACCGTCACATTCTGGACTTCTGGCAGACATCGTCGCCAAATCCCACTCCGTTGGTGTTCGTCATTCACGGTGGCGGATGGAGCGGCGGAAGCAAGGAACGGATGAGCCGTTTCGCCGACGCGAACCTGCTGCTCGATGCGGAAATCTCGGTCGTGGCCATCAACTATCGCCTTATGAGCCACGCTCAGGATGTCGTGCCCCCGGTCAAGGCACCGCTGCACGATGCCGCCCGGGCGTTGCAGTTCGTCCGCAGTAAGGCGAAGGAATGGAACATCGACAAAGCACACATCGGCGCCGCCGGTGGTTCGGCGGGCGCCTCTTCGTCTCTCTGGCTGGCCTACCACAGCGACCTTGCGGATCCTACGAGCGACGACCCGGTTGCTCGAGAGTCAACGCGACTGCGGTGCGCTGCCGTCAGGGGTCCCCAGACGACACTCGATCCTGCGCAGATGAAGGAATGGACACCGAACAGCCGGTATGGTGCGCACGCGTTCGGAAAGGTTGACTTCAAGCAGTATCTGGAAGACCGCGATGAGATCCTGCCCTGGATCTGCGAATACTCACCCTATGCGCTGGTCGACGGGACCGCGCCTCCCGTGTGTCTGTTCTACGGTGCGCCGCCGGCGATCGGCCAGGACCAGAAGGACCCGACCCACACGGCCAACTTCGGGGTGAAGCTCCAGGAACGGTGTATGGAACTCGGTGTCGAATGTGCGCTGGTGTATCCGGGTGCTCCGGGCGTCGAACACCAGACACCGACAGAATACTTGATCACCACCCTCAGCGCTTGAACCGGATTATCAGAACGAGGCAGCCTACATGACAGGAACAAAGAACGAGATCGAGCAGCCCGACCTGAACGAGATCAACGCGAGCTACGCGCAGTCGCACGAGCAGCATCACAACATGGCGGGCTTCAGGGCGCCCAAAATCGACACCGTACGGGTCGGCATTATCGGGATGGGTAATCGCGGACCCAGCCATCTCCGAACTCTGATCCAGATCGAGAACGTCGAGATTCGGGGCCTCTGCGACAAGAACCCCGCAAAGATCGACGAGACGCTCAACTACCTCGAGAACACCGACCACGACCCCGTGCTCTACTCCGATGGAGAGTGGAAGAAACTGTGCGAGCAGGACGACATCGATCTGGTCGTCGTGACGACCCCGTTCTTCATGCACGCACCGATGTCCATTTACGCGATGACGCAGGGAAAGCACGTCGCCACGGAGGTACCAGCCGCGGGGACTATGGAAGAGTGTTGGGAGATCGTGCAGACGGCTGAAGCAACTCAGCGTCATCTGATGATGCTCGAGAACTACTCCTACATGCCCTTCCAGCTAAGGATGATCAACATGGCCAGGAAAGGCTTCTTCGGAGAGGTCGTGCACGGCGATGGCGCCTACAACACGAGCAAGATGAAGAACAACTTCGGCAAGACGATGTACTCGGACATGTGGTGGCTGCGTCAGTATGCAAACCGGCGAGGCAACATTTACCCGACCCACGGCATCGGCCCGATCTGCCAGTGCATGGACATCAACCGGGGTGATCGTCTGGACTACCTCGTCTCTGTCGAGAGTAACGACTTCCTGATGGCGAAGAGAGCGAACGGGCTGGCCGAACAGGATTCGCATTTCGCGGAGTTCGCCGGCCTCGAGTATCGTGGCAACATGAACACGACGGTATTACGGACCGTCGAAGGCCGCACCATTGTGCTCCAACACGATGCGACCACCCCGTCGCCGCACAACATGATCCACGGCGTTTACGGCACGAAGGGTGCCGCGCTATACGATCCGGCCCCACCGCGCATCGCGAACGGCGATCATAAGTGGGTGGATGCAGATGAGTTCGCAGAGATCGAGGAACGGTATACGCCCGAGATCTTCCGGAAAATGGGCGACCTCACGAAAAGCAGCGGTCACGGTGGATCGGACCTGCTAATGGACTGGCACCTGATCGACTGCCTCAGGAACGGACTGCCCCTCGATCAGGACGTCTACGACGCCGCCAGTTGGAGCGCGATCGTCCCGCTCAGTCAGTGGTCGGTGCTCAACCGTTCGAACTCGATCGACATTCCCGACTTCACGGCAGGCGCGTGGGAATCGAATCCGAAAAATATGGATATCGAGCTCGAGAATGGCGGGGCGACGACGCGAATCACCTCGAAGGACGAATCCGCTGACGACGTTCTGACAAAGCAATGGAAGGCGAATCACTAACTTTCGATGGCTCGAATTTGAAATCACTCTTCCTCTTCGTCTGGCTCCTTGCTATGGCTAGTCTTGGTATGGCCCAAACCAGGAAAGACGAACTCACCCAGCACGTTCTCGTCGACGCCAAGTTCTGACGGTGGCGCGCCGAGGGCATACGCACGTGTGTTCTGGCCGCAGATAGCGGCGCCTCGTTCTCCAATGCTATCGCTTGAACTGGGGCTTCCGCCCCAGGCTAACGAATAACCATTTCGGGGCGGAACACCCGCGATCCTCGCGTGTTTTACTCGGGGTTCCGTCTTCGCTGCGCTTCGACTCCACCCCCGGCTATTCGCGCCTCGACCTACCGAGCTCCCACCACACCCAGCCATTCTCTGCGTCCTCCCTGGCCCGCCGCAGCTTCAGCGAAGGGGACTGCGGTGAAGGCTTTTCACTTTGGTCCAGGTTCAACTGGAGCCCAACGCCTTTCGCTGCCGTGCCTCCCGATGCGGATCCCTGCCCGTATACGGTTCGTGCTCGAACCGACACGGCTCCTCGACCACCCGAGGATCCTCCTCCTCCTTCAACACGGCCATCAGTAGATCGTGGTGTTCCTGTCTGGGAGCATCGTACTCCGGGTCATCCGCCAGGTTGTTCATGTAGTGCGGGTCGATGCGGAGATCATAGAGCTCCACCTCAGGGCGCTTCCCGAACCCGAGATCAAAAGCACGCTGCACCTCGTCTTCGGCCCGGTGATAGATCATCCAGGCCTTGGTTGGACTGGCATCCATGTCGGGATACGCGACGTAGGTCTCGTGCTCCAGGCTCTCGTAGGATGGAGGCTTGGTGTTTGGATCATCGAGCCCAGCCGCATCTCCTGCCGGCCAACGATCAGGCGCAAAATTGTGGACGTAGAGGAATTCCTTCGTCCGAATGGCACGCTGCGGATAGGGCAAATTCCCTTCTCGTGCAATGGAGACGTGTCGCTCGCGGCCGGTGACCACGAAGGTACGATCGGGATCGACCTGACCGCTTGAATCGCTCTCCATTACGGGAAGCAGACTCTTACCAGTCATCGTTTCGGGGACAGGAACATCCGCCGCTTCCACGAAGGTAGGCCCGAGGTCCATCAGGTTGACGAAATCGTCCACGACACGACCGGGTTGGATTCGGCCGGGCCACCGAGCTGCAAGAGCGACCTCACATCCTATATCGTAGAGATTGCACTTCCCGCGCGGGAACCCGGGGATCCCGTGGTCGCCGCTCACCACGATCAGAGTATTCTCCAGTTCTCCGATCGCTTCCAGGCGTTCGAGAATCACTCCCAACCCACCATCAAAGGCCATACACTCGCCGAGATAATCGCCGACATCCTCCCTGATCTCGTGAACGTCCGGCAGGAACTCGGGGAGTTTCCCTTTCAGATCATCCGGCTCGATACCCCACAGCTCTTTTCCAGACCCCTTCTGCCACTTCCGGTGCGTGTTCGTCGGACCCCACCAATAGCAGAACGGTGAGCCTTCCGGTCTCGCATCCAGGAACGCATCGAAGTTCTGACGCGTTTCGTCATACAGCTCCTCTTTCGCCGCTTCTACCCCGACCTCGGGAGCGCGTTCCGTTGCCCGATATGAGAACCGGCTGAACTTCGTCCCCGCCGGCTCATACGCCGTTCGCTCCGCACCGATAGGAGCGTTTTTCGTCTCGCCAGGCGACCAGACTTTGTATGTATAGCCGATGTGATACCCGGCCTTCTCGAGCTCGAGCGGATATGTGGGAATCGACTCGTCCCACCGTGCGCCCGCCAGAATCGCTCCCATCCCCGTCTGCCAAAAATACTGGCCGGACAGGATCGAGCTTCGACAGGGCGTACAACTGGGTGCGGGCACATAGGTATTCGTGAAGAGAGCGCCCTCCCGCGCGATGCGGTCGAAGTTGGGCGTATCGAGCAATGTGTTCAGAGAGTTCGGGCCTTCGTGATCGGCGTAGGCGCTGGCGTAGCGTCCCCAGTCGTCGGCGAAGGCGAATACAATGTTCGGTTTCATGTAGAACCCTTGATCAGTTGTTGGGACTTTTGAGGGCGGCAAGATACTGCCCTCGGCCGGAGATGTCTCGTACCATCCTGTGTTGGTCAACCTCCCTTGGCGGCGATTTTCGGCCCCATCTCCTCGCACCAGGACTAATATACCCTGTTCAATTCGACCACCTTTGCCTCGTTCTGTGCCGCCAGATCTACAGACTCTCCGATGTCGTCATTCAAGTTGTAGAGTTCGAGCTCCCCAGCTTCGTTCGAAACCAGCTTCCAGTCCCCTGCCCGCACGGACCAGTACCCATCGTCACCGTCAAAGAAGAGATGCTCGTGAACGGTATCGCTGTTCTCGCCCGTAAATACAGGCAAGAGCAAATCGTGGGTATCAGATCGAACGAACCGGCTCGCTGCAAGTACTACCCGCCTCGATGTGCCCGGGCCAGTTCACGGCAAAGGGCACCCGCAGTCCCCCTTCATAGACGCTCGCTTTGGAGTCTCGTGGTGGCGTGTTGTCCGCGTGATTCTTCTTCGTACCTCCGTTGTCAGAAAAAACCCGGTGTATTGTCCCGAACACCTGTTTCCTCGATCGCGTCCATCACAGCGCCGATGGCGATATCCATACGTTTGACCATGGCCAGCTGAATGGTTCGGTCAGGATTGTCCGTGTTGTAGCAGGCGATGTCATCCTGGGGTGCCTGTAGTGGCCAGTGTACGGCATTGAACGGTAGATACAGGAAGAAGGGATCTTCTTTTTGCCGTTCGATGAACGAGACCGCTTCCCACCCGAGTATTCGTCAGATAACCTGTGTCGTTGATGATCTCTTCGTTGCGGTACATCGCGTTGTGTGCCTGATCCGGTTTGGATGTCAAGTCGAAGGAGTCGTGTGCCCCGTGACCCAAAAAACCGTAGAACTCGTCGAAACCACGATTCAGCGGGTGGAATTTAGGATTAAGAGCGAGATGTCATTTACCGAAAATGCCCGTCTTGTAACCAGCGTCTTTCAGAAGATAATGACAATGTTGGGAGTTTTGTCAGACATTTACACCCTTGGGCAGGAGTGTTTGGGTAGGTTGAAGGCTCGTGCGGCACACGATACCAGATTCTTGGCATCAGGTGGTGAATACGTTGACAACTGACGTCGACAGTGGCCTCATTTCCGATTGAACACTTACCCTCGTCAAAGCACATACATGGTCAGTGAGGCGTTGTGCAGAACATCGACTGGACCTTTCCATACGAACAGCCCGTTATCAGCCCGAGACAGCTCCACGGCGACCTGGATGCCAAAAGGGCGGGCGCAGGACACGTCATCCAGGTCGGCGATGCCTACCGAATGTACTATTGGGGAACGGGTGCGGACGGGTATCACCACATCTGTCTGGCAGAGGCTCCCATTGACCGCCCCAACGAGTGGACGGCGTGCGGGAGCGTTCTGGACCGTCAACCCGGAACGGCATACAACGACCAGGGTCCCGGGTTTCCGTTCGTCGTTCCCCGAGTCGATGGTTCGTGGCTGATGTATATCTGCGGCTGGGGCATACCCCGTGCCGATGGCAAGCTCCCGAACACGACGGGCATGGCGTTCAGCGACGACGCAGGCCAAAGCTTCTATTACCGTCACGACAAGCCGACCCTTGAAACGGATCGTCCCTGGGACCGGGAGGGCACGGGCAGCGTGTTCGTCCGCCACGATGCAGACCGCTTCCACATATACTACACGTCGATCGGTGACTACTTCGACAGACCGGAAGGCGTGGAAACAGGCCACGGCGACGTGATCCCGAGGATTGGCGTCGGGTATGCGGTTTCGGATGACGGTGTGTCCTGGGCAAAGCCGCTGGACGATCTGATGGTATCCCCAAGGGGATTCGAGACCGAGCCGTACGAATACATCAGCTCGAAACCCTTTCTGCTCGAGGAGGAAGACGGCTACCGGATGTGGCTGCACACGTTTGGTACGGCCTACCGTGTCAGGAGCCTGTTCAGCAGGGACGGAATGCACTGGACCTGGCAGAAAAGCGGGATCGACGGTGAGTTGGGCGTCGGCAAACAGGGATGTTTCGACGACCAGCAGCGATGCTACGTCTCCGTGATCAAATCAGGAGACACCTATCGCTGCTGGTACACCGGAAACGGGTTTGGGCAGACAGGAATGGGCTACGCGGAAGGGTATGGTGGCTAATGCATGCCTCTTATGTGAGTATTCCAGACGTCAACGGAGAGCGAACGTGGCAGAACACAAACTAACTGGACACTGGCCGCTCACGGAGGGTGCGCGCGACATCGCTGGCGAGAATCACGGGGCAGCACACCACGTCGATTTCGTTGACGGCCCCAGAGACAACGCCTCAGGGTCGGCGCACTTCAAATCATCTGACAGCCAGATCGAAATCCCTGCCGCACCCGACCTGCAGCTAGGCAACCAGGATTTCTCAATTACGGTATGGGTGCGATGTGACAGGCCGATGCGTGGGGTGTTCGGAGATGTGCTGGCCAAATTCGACCCGTTCAGCCGCTGCGGGATCAACCTGCAGATCGCTGGCAGCACGGCCGGTTACAGCTCGATGTCCGACACCCGTCACGTCCATTTCGGCATCGACGACGGCTATGTCGGCGGGTGAACAGACTGCGGTAAACCGTGGCCGAGCAATTCGCTGGTCTCGGCTCTGGTCGCCTTCGACGGTGAGCTCTACGGGAGTATCGCCGACGCCGACGACCCGATGGATGCAGCACGCGTCTTCCGATGGGCCGGAGGCACCGACTGGGAAGATTGTGGTCGGCTGGGGAGCAACCCCCGACATCTGTCGGTTCAATCGATGATCGCACACGACGGGCGACTCTACGCGGGTACGGGCGTATGGGACTGGGTTCGGGCTTCGGGGGACGGCTTCGACCCTGCCCTCTCGCACGTGTTCGTCTACGAGGGCGGTCGGGAGTGGCGTGACCTCGGACAGGTCGGGGCCAGCGTGCGGGTGCTGACCATGGCGAGTTTCGACGACGATCTCTATGTCGGCCTGGACTGAGTCGGCGGGGGGCGCTGCTTCAGATACGACGGACAGGACTGGATCGACTGCGGAGCACCGGACGGAGACAACTTCGAGAACCTGTTACCCGTTGACGGGATTCTATACGGCGCCACACACAGAAACCACTACCGATACGAAGGTGACCAGACCTGGACCTGCCTGTCACGAGAGCCGCACGGAATCACGCAGACGCACGTATTCCAGACCCATCAGGGCAAGCTGTGGGCAGGCACCTGGCCACAGGGATACGTCCTGCGGTGGGAAGGTGAGGAATGGACCAACACCGGGCGACTTGGGATCCCCGAGGGCGAGCACCAGGAAATCAACGAAATCAACAACCTGATCGTCTACAATGGCAAGTTGTACGCAGGTGTGATCCCGAAGGCGCAGGTATGGCGCTACGAAACCGATGGGGCTTGGACCCTGATGAACAGCCTTGCGAGCCGACCGGACTACTCGGTCGATGAAACCGCCTCGTGGTGTCGCGTCCCGACGATGGCGGCGTTCCAGAACCGCCTGTTTGCCGCAACAGGTTCCTGTATCAGCCGGTCAATCGATGTCGATCCCGACGAAACCCTTGGCCGCGTCTACTCGAGCGAATTGGGACAGGTCGTCAGCCACGACCACGACATCGGCGGGGCGTGGACCCACCTGGCTGCAGTGCGTCAGGGCAAGGAGCTTCGACTCTACGTGAACGGTGCGTGTTCAGCCGTGTCGAAGTCTCCCGCCGGTCACACGTTCGACCTGACAAACGCTCAGCCGTTGACGATCGGTTCAGGCGCCCAAGGGAGCTTTGCAGGATGTATCGCCGACTTGCGCCTCTACCGTGGCGCACTGCCGGTAGAACGCGTAAAGACGACCGCCCACCCCTGAACATCTGCGATTGTCCCTCGCCGTCAGGAAACCTGATACTCGACGAGAATCGGCTTGTGGTCGGATGGATAGACCCCGTTGACGTTGTAGTCGACCACTTCGTACGATTGCACCTCGACGTCTCCCTTCGACAGAATCCAGTCAATTCTGTCTTCGCCGTCGGCACTGTCCTCCAGCAGGCGCGGATCGTCCGAATCCCCATCGCCAACGAGGACCCGATGAGGATCGCTTCCAGGTCTCGCGTTGAAGTCTCCAAGCAGAAACACCGGACGTGGCTGGGTCCACTCACCAAACCGATCGAGCGCGTTGATCCGCTCAAGGATCAATTTTGCGCTGTTAAGTCTCGCCAACTGCCGGTGCTTGCCCACATCCAGGTGGGTGTTGAAGACGTATAGCTCCCGCGTTTGCTCCCAGTGCCCCCTGTAGTCGATCGGATACCACCCTGACTCACCCTTTGCCGGAACGTCGATCTCGGCCAACCGCACCCACGTGACCATTCGAGGATTGTTCGGGGGACCGCTTCCCGGGACAGCCGGGGTCTCCGATAGCTGAAAGCTCCCCATCTCTCGGAGACGAAATCGGTCCCGTTTGATGAAGATCGCCATGTGCTCATCGGCATCTCCCCCCTTTCGTCCTTCACCAACGGCAACGTACTCCGGAAGCTGATCCGCCAGGTAGTCAACCTGTCCTTTCAAACCTTCCTGTGTACCGATCACGTCGGGCAGGGACTGGCGAAACAGGTCCACTTGCCACTCACGTCGGACATCCCACGATGGATCGAATTTGGGACTCGCGTATTTCAGGTTGTAGGTCATCAGCTTCAAAGATCTGTCCATTGTTGCTCCGTAATATTTCTTCTGTCGATAATGAGAGGCGGCTGCCTAGGTGGACAGCGTTCGTTCCTTCACACCTTCCAGGTGCTGTGACTCGACCCCTTTGAGCCACACGAACAACTGGACGGTAGCATCGATGTCATCTTTGTGTACGAGCTGAACGGTCGAGTGCACGCAGCGGACAGGCGCACCGATTGTCGTCGCCCAGACGCCCGCCCAACTGCGTTGTATGGCAGACGCCCGTCCCTCCCCCGATGTTCCGCTGGTAGCGGATCCCCCCCGACTAGCACAGGTCGATCAAGAACTTGACCAGCTTGGGGTTTCCAACAGTCAGCCGATCCATCAGGTAGATCCCTATCCCCGCCCCATCTCACAGGTCGATTCGTGTTCGGCGATGTGCGCCCCACCCATAGCGCTGCCGTCGAGTGCCACACCGACACCGGGCTCGATCGCAAAGGCAGCAGCCGGCATTCCGCGCACACCTAGCTCTTCCTGTACCGTGCTGGCCGCATAGGTGTCCACCGACGTTTGACCCACGTTCGCCATCGCGTCCAGTAGACAGTAGATGCCGATCCGGTCGTCGAAGTTCCGCCCGGTATAGACATTCTCGTGCAGGAGACTGAGGTCCTGGGCGAACATCACGACGTCGCCGATCTCGACGGCCGAGCGAACGTCATCGACCGGCATACCCACATCGATCAGGATTTCGTGCAGCTCTGGGACCGGATGCCCCCGCTTCCACGGCACGATCACGCCGTTCACGGACTCGCGGCTATGGACAATGACCCGCTGTCCGACCATGAGCTGCGGATTCAGGCCGCCCACGGTCTCGATCCCGGTAAACCCGTCGCCGTCGATCCGCTTGACGAGCATACCGATCTCGTCGACGTCGCGGCCAGGATGCCTTGCACGACCTCCTGAGCAGCCTCCTCAGGCCCGGGTATGCCCGGGGGTTACACACACTTTGTTCAGAAAGTCACGTTCATCCGTGTTCTCCGTCGAATACTGCCGAAAGCGCCATCACCTGGTCTGCTCGGGACGCCTTACCTCCTTGACAAAAGGCACCACCGCGGTATCGCCGGCAGCGAAGATGATATATATATGCGTTCCTGTCAGGTCTGTCAGGCTCCACAGGACGACCTGTATCCTTAGTAACCAAAGCACAATGTTCGAGAAGCGTGTATCAGACTGATTTCACTAGCCAGGAGTTCGTGACCAGGCGGAAACAGATCGCCGAAACAATCGGCGAAGGGGCGACGGCGGTCATACAAGGCGGACCCAAAGAGCCCTCGCACGACCTGTTCCGTCAGACCAACGACTTCTACTACCTGTTTGGGGTGGAAGTCCCACATGCCTATCTCGTGATCCAGGGCGGATCCGGATCGTCGACGCTGTTCCTTCCGCATCAGCCTCAGGAACGTCGCGAGAATGAAGTCGAAATGCTCTCGCCGGCCAACGCTGAGTTTGCGTGTGAGCTGACGGGCGTGGACCGAGTGGCGGGTATCGAGATGATGGGCGGGCCAATCGGGAACAGCACCAGCATCTACGTCCCCATGCGCGAGGCCGAGGGGCCCCGAATGAGTTGGGACACCCTGCGACGTTCCCACCAGGAAGCGATGGCCGACCCCTGGGACAGCCAGCCTGGACGAGGACGTGCGTTTATCGACCTGCTCCGATCCCGAGTGCCCCGGGCAGAGCTGCACGACCTGTCCCCCGCGATCGATTCGCTCCGGCTGATCAAGAGCGAGGCAGAAGGAGACCTGTGCCAGAAAGCGGGTAAGCTGACCGCGCTGGCCGTTGTGGCAGCCATGCGATCGACCCAGCCTGGCGTGACGGAGTATCAGCTCGATGCCGTCATGCGATACGTTTATCTTGTCAACGGTTCGCGAGACGCCGGCTACCGAGCGATCATCGCGGGCGGTGAGAATGCGTGGTATGGCCACTACATGGCCAACGACCAGCCCCTCCACGACGGCGACCTCGTCCTCGCCGACTGTGCACCCGATTACCGCTACTACACGAGCGACATCGGCAGAATGTGGCCCGTCAACGGTCGCTATTCGGACGTGCAGCGCGAGCTGTACGGGTACATCGTCGAATACCACAAGGTCCTGCTCGACTTAACCCGACCCGGCGTGCATCCTGACCAGATCGCGTCCGAGTCTGCCGAGAGAATGGCGTCGGTCGTGGAAGCCACAGAGTGGTCCAAACCGATCTACGAGGCTTCCGCCCGACGATCGCTAGAGAAGATGCACCTGACCCATCCGGTTGGAATGGCCGTACACGACGTGGGTCACTACAAGGATGAACCGCTCCGGCCCGGTTTGCTCATCACGCTCGACCCGATGCTGTGGGTTCCCGAGGAGCGACGCTACATTCGCGTGGAGGATACGCTCCTGATCACCGAGGACGGGTACGAGAACGTAACCGAGGATGCGCCGCTCGAACTCGATGACGTCGAAGCTATCGTCGGAAGCAACGGCATGGTCCAGGCGTATCCCCTTGTGCTCCCGGTGGAGGAAGCGTGAAAATCACGGCGATCGAGACGATTCCCGTCAACCTGCCGATCGGCAAGTTCGCGGACGGGGAACACAAGGTTCACGGTCTGAATGCACCCCCGAAGTACCCGGTCGAAAAGGGACGATCGAATACGAACGTCTCGAACGGCCACAGCGAATACCTCATCCTGTCGAACGTGATCGTGAAGATCCATACAAATGAGGGTTTGACGGGAGTCGGCGAAGCTGCTTGCGATGCGTCAGAACCGGTCGAGGTCGTCAAGGCGATGATCGATCATTACATGGGTCCTCGACTGATCGGACAGGATCCGCTCGATTGGCGTGCTCTGATCGACCGCACAACCAGGGATCCCGACAGAGGCGCCACCCGGTTCTCGACCTCCGGAATCGACCTCGCCCTTCACGATCTTGTGGGCAAAATCCTCGATTTGCCGGTGTACACGCTCCTCGGTGGCCAGAGGAGGGATCGCGTGTTGGCCGGGATCGAGGTGCCGCGCAACACGCCCGAGAAGATGGCCGAGCACAGCTTCGAGTACTACGAACAGGGCATTCGGGGAATCAAAGCCAAGATCGGATCAGACCCGATACGCGATGCCGAGTGTATCCGGGCGATCCGGGAGCGGCTTGGACCGGACGTCAGCCTGCGAGTAGACGCCAACAAGGGCTACACGGTCAAAGAAGCGATCACATTCTGTCGGCTCGTGGAGGCGGCGGATGTAGATCTCGAGATTCTGGAGCAGCCGGTCGGGACGATGGATCTGGCTGGCCATCGCCTGATTCGGGAGTCCACCTCGATTCCGGTCGAGGCGGACGAGAGTGCGTTCAGCCTCTCGCAGGTACACCAGATCGTGAAGCAGGACGCGGCCGACATCATCAACACGAAGTGCGCAAAAGCCGGCGGCATCCGGGGCGTCGAGCAGTGGGCGGCCGTTGCGGAGGCAGCCGATCTGCCGATCGTGATCGGGACCGAATGGGGTGTCGGGTCAAAGGTGGCCGCCAAGCTCCACCTGGGAGCAGCGGTCAAGAACGCCGACCCCGTCGTGGAGTTTACGGAGATCATGATCCACGACCTGTTGCTGAAAGAAGAATTGGAACTGAAGGATGGATACCTGGACATTCCGGATGGCCCGGGGCTCGGTATGGAGCTGGACTGGGACCAGGTTGAGGCACACCGAACACCGGAACTGTGACGACGAAAGGACAACGACATGACAACCGAAACGAATCCCTTTGCCGGTGTCGCTCCCGCGATCATGACACCCTTCAACGAGGACGGATCGATCAACTTCGATGCCTTGCTGGACAAGCGAAAGCGACTGGTCCAAGCAGGTATGGAAACGATGGTATGGCCCGGCACGATGGGAAACTGGTCGCAGCTGGCACCGGAAGAGCGTAAGGATGGCGTCGCTCGCCTTGCCGCTGAGGGACCGCTCATCGTCGGAACGGGCGCGCCGAACACGGATATGGCCGCGGACTACGCACGACAGGCGAAAGAGGCCGGCGCATCCGGTCTGATGGTCATCCCCGAGGTCCTGTATATGGGATCGGTGGCCAGCGCGCAGTATGACCACTTCAGCCGTGTTCTCGACGCAGGTGACGACCTGCCGTCCGTCGCCTACAACAACCCGCCTGCCTACCGCTACTCGATGGGCGCCGATCAATTTTTCCAGCTCCGCGAGAAGCATCCGAATCTGAAAGGGTTCAAGGAGAGCGGCGGCTCCGAGGCGCTCACACTGGCCGCTCGCCTGATCACCCATTCAGACGACTGCTTCCTCGTGGTCGGGATCGACAACGCCCTCATCCACGGGGTCCTGGTTTGCGGCGCGATCGGCGCCATCACAGGCGTCGGCAACGTCCTGCCCGACGAGGTCATGCACCTTTGGCGGCTGTGCGAACGCGCTCAGCTCACAGGCGACGACGAGGCCTGGAGACTGGCCGAGGAACTCGATCGACGTCTGCTTCCGCTGGCCGACTACGACGCCGATCCCAGACTCGTCCTCTACTACAAGCACTTACTCACCCTCTGCGGCGAGCAGAAGTATCAAGAACAGCGCCCAGTTGGTGCGACGCTGAGCGAAGGCGAAAAGCTGGAGGCACAGGCCCAACTGGAACGA
Source organism: Gemmatimonadota bacterium (assembly GCA_002727195.1). GTDB lineage: Bacteria > Latescibacterota > UBA2968 > UBA2968 > UBA2968 > UBA2968. Next base: position 91,018 of record PBWH01000023.1, on the reverse strand, counting down.
TTCAAGCGATGGTCGGCTAACTGGTCCGGAAAGGACTACGTCACCAGCTGAGCCCGGAGACCCCATGAGCTACCCGAGCATTTTCAACGATGTGATTGGTCCCGTCATGCGCGGCCCATCCAGCTCGCATTGCGCGGCGGCGCTGAGGATCGGTCGGCTGTGCCGCGACCTGATGGAAGGCACGATCGACGAGGTCCTGATCGAGTTCGACCCAAAAGGATCGCTGGCGACCACGCACGACGGTCAGGGCTCCGACATAGGACTGTTTGGAGGGTTCCTGGGGTGGGAGGCACACGACGAGCGGCTACCCGAGTCAGAGAAGGCCCTGCGAGAGGCCGGGATAGACGTGAAGATCGACATCGTCGACATCGGGTTCTCGCATCCCAACACCTACAAGATCACGCTGAAGAACAATGACACGCGCCATCGGGTCGTCGCGATCTCTACAGGCGGCGGAATGATTGAAGTGATCGAGATCGACGGCACATCCCTCTCAATGGCCGGTGACTACTGTGAGACGCTGGTATTCGTGACCGTTCCGGCTCGTGTAAGGGAGGCGATCGAGCAGACGATTGCGTTCGACGAGCTCGTCTCGTGCGACGGCCCAACCCCCATCCTTGAGATCAAGTCTCGCGACTTCCCCGATGACACACAGCTCGACGCGTTGGCCGATCTGGAGGGGGTCACAGCCATCCGAAAACTGTCTCCCGTGCTACCCGTCCTTTCACGCAAGGACCTCAGCGTCCCGTTCACCTCCTGCGATGAAATGCTCGCCTACAACGAGGAGCATGGGTTGGCGCTTTGGGAACTGGCGGCGGCTTACGAAAGCGAGCGCAGCGGTCTATCGGTGGGCCAGGTGGTCGCAAAGATGGGAGACATCGTCTACATCATGCGAGCAGCAGTCGATCGTGGGCTTGAGGGCACTGCGTATACCGATCGAATCCTGGGCAGCCAGTCCCCCAACTTCGAGCGGCAGATGAAAGAGAAGCGGTTGATAGAGGGTGATACATTCAACCGGGTGATCATGTACACGAGTGCAATCATGGAGGTAAAGAGCTCGATGGGCGTGATCGTGGCGGCCCCGACGGCCGGATCGTGCGGCGCACTGCCCGGAGCGGTGTTGGGCGTGGGTGAAGGACACGACCGGGAGGAAATCGTTCGGGCGATGCTGATCGCCGGCCTGATCGGCGTGTTCATCGCGACCAACGCCACGTTCGCGGCTGAGGTCGGCGGCTGCCAGGCGGAATGTGGATCTGGGTCAGGGATGGCTGCGGCGGCGATCACGAGCCTGTCAGGTGGCACGTTCGAACAGTCTCTGGCAGCGGCCTCTATGGCGCTCCAGAACTCGCTCGGTATGATCTGCGACCCGATCGGCAACCGCGTCGAGGCGCCCTGCCTCGGGCGGAACGTACAGGCGGCCACCAATGCGCTCTCCTGCACGAACATGGCCCTGGCCGACTATGACCACCTCATCCCGCTCGATCAGGTCATCGACACGATGGACAAGGTGGGATCGAGTATTGTGCCGGAGTTGCGGTGCACGTCACTGGGAGGTTTGTCGATCACGCCAGCGGCCAAGGCGATCGAGTCGAAACTCGGTGAGATCGAGGGTCCCTGATTGTTCCTTGGTAGCAAGCGGACAGGGGCAGCACGAATCATCAGGCTGAGCCGCTAGTCGATCCTGGCCCTCACCGGGCCGACAGAGGTCGGCTCTTCTGACATACTGCGGGCTCTCGTCGCCAGGCTCGGACCTGGGTGATGTCAGAATCCGCCACTTGTATCTACACAGACGTGGCCGACACGATCCGATAATTCTCGTTCTCATCGGCGCACTCGTAGAACAATCGGGACCGCCCATCTTCGAGGTCGATCACACACGGCTCCGACACCATCGTACTGTCCCATCCTCCCGCGCCCAGATCGATCACCGGCTCCGAACGCTTATCCCACGACAGCCCATCTTCTGATGTCGCCGTAAAGATCCCACCTCGAACCGTCTCGCTCCATCCCGAGTAGTACATCCGATAGCTGCCGTCTTCCAACCGAACGACCTCGGGTGCGTAGACCGAATAGGTCTCTCGCTCCGTCTCCTGTGCAACCCTAACACCCGACTCTTCCTCGAACGTGAGTCCATCTGACGACATGGCGCTGATGATGTGGTTCCCGGCCTCGAGCCCTAGCGTCAACGGGTGCGTGTAACGGTGAAAGTACATCCGGTAGCCGATGGTCCCGCCAAGCTCGACATAGATCACCCTTGGCGTGCCGTATGACCACTTGCCGTCACCGAAACGGAGACCAGCTTCGGGCGTCCAGTCCAGACCGTCTTCTGACACGGCACTCATGATGACAGTGGGTTGGCTCGCCGGCCCAAAGGATCGGTCGCCGGTAGAATCGGGTGCGTGCGATCTTGCCTCGAAGTACATGCGATACCCGCCCCCTACCAACGGGATCACGTCCGGACACAGCGTTCTTGCAGATGCGTGCGGCGGGAACAGGTCGACCCGTACGCCCGAATCCTTCTGCCATATCTTGGCATCTTCGGAAAACGCGCTCAGGATGTATCCAAGCGCATCCGGGTCACGACGACCTGGACCGAGCCCCGTGTAGTACATCCGATACCCGCCTGCAGGGAGGTGGAGAACATTCGGCGTCAGGATGCGCTCTGAATCAAGTAAGTGATCCACATCCACCGCGATCGTCGTGTCCTTACGGAAGGTGATTCCCGGATCCGTCTCCTGGTAATGCACCGCTGTCAGCGGATCAAATCCCATCGCCTCAGCCTTTCAGGGCCTCGTAACGTGTCCGGAACTCTGCACGGTCTTTCCACTCCTCTATCAGGACGGCATACGGAGGGTCGAGCATCCACTGCCGGCGCTCCGGACTCGGAATCGTTATGGACCCTTCGGGATAATCCTTCTCTTGCAGGCTTCGGTCCACCGAAAGACTTCACTCTTTCAGCGTCTGCGTCATTTGATCGGCAATCTCGGGCTGTGAAACGGCCAGGTTGTAGAACTCGACGGCATCCTCGTTCACCTTCTCCATCACGACTTCGAAATCTTTATCGATCAGCGTGCCTCCACCCCGAATACCGGAACGGAATCGACGTCTCTCGCTCACCGATTTCCTCGCTGAACAGAGGAAAAATACTTCGTCCATCCTGAGGCTCGATCGGGAAGGTTGCATCGAGACCGCAGACGTCGACGAGCGTCGAGAAGATATCCATCGTTGACGCCGGGTGAGCGGTCACACGCGGATTGCTGATTCCGTTCGGAAGTAATGCCGCGTTCGATTCCAATGCAAACTCGACGACCGGTCAGCCCGCGGGTTCCGAAGCACATCCGCTTCCCAGGTTGACGGGTCGGGCTCTCGTACTGAAGTTTGTTACTTTTGATTTAGTGACTCGAACCGTCCCTGACCACGCGATTCTCCCAGGCAAACAACTGGCTGAGCTTTTCACCAACTGACGACATGAAAGAATCGACACAACGCGTCACCTCCGCAGACGACGCCCGCAGAGGCGTTCTTCTGTTCTTCCTGCTCTATACGATCCTCGTCGTCGGTACCTTCCAGGACTACGGCATCTCGATAGACGAACCTACACAGGCCGAGTACGGGCGCCATCTCCTCGATTGGTATTGCTCTGGCTTCCAAGATCGCGGTGTCCTTTCGGCACCGGGCCGGACGTGGCTCTACGGCGGACTTTTCGAGACACTGGCTACCGCAGCTGTCGACCTCTCTCCGCTCCCCCACTACGAAACCCGTCATCTCCTCAATTCGGTGATCGGCATCCTGGGCGTCCTGGCCGCGTATCGTCTCGGCGTGATGTTCGGCGGGATGCCCGCAGGGCTGCTCTGTGCCCTGATGCTGATCCTGACGCCCCGATACTACGGACACACCTTCAACAACCCGAAGGATCTGCCATTCGCCGTCGGTTACCTGTGGAGCCTGTATTGCATCATTCGTCACGGCCAGGAGATGCCGCACCCTTCGCTGCGGACGACGCTCCTGACCGGGCTGTCCATCGGACTGACCCTCGCCATCCGCGTAAACGGCGTCATACTGTTCGCCTACTGGTTTGTGGCATCCACGATCACGCTTCTCCCTACTCTCAAGTCCCGTGGCCTCCCCCTTCGGACCATCCTGCAGGGCCTCGCCGGATTCGGGGTCGCCTACACGACGATGGTCCTTTTCTGGCCGTGGGCACAGGTCAATCCACTTTCGGGTCCGATCACCGCGATCAGGTTGTTCTCACGGTTCGACGAGAACCATCACAGTCTGTTTGAGGGCGAGTATATCGACAGCCTGGACCTTCCGGTTAGCTACATACCGACCTGGCTGTTGATCGGGCTCCCCGAGGCAGTCTGGATCGGCGTGATCGCACTGATCGTCGCGCGCTATCGGTTCGGACGTCGCAGCCAAAACGCAGGTCTGATGTCGATGCTCGTTGTGGGATTCGCCTTCCCCTGCGCCTACGCGCTGTTTAACAAGACACCGCTTTACGACGGACTTCGCCACATGCTGTTCGTCATCCCGCCCCTGGTCATACTGTCAGGAATCGGCCTCGTCAGCCTCGACCGGCTGCTGGTTGTGCCTCGCTCGAGGTTAGCGTTCCGTGCACTGGTCGTACTGGCGCTATCGCTGCCAGCGGTCGAGATGATCCGTCTCCATCCGTTCCAAACGTCCTACTTCAACCACGCCTCCGGCACTCTGGACAGGAACTGGACACGATACGATTCGGATTACTGGATGACGAGCTACAAGCAGGGCATCCAGTGGATCACCCAGAACTACCCAGTACCTGAGGGACGGAAGCTTCGGATCACAGGCCTGTTTCCAAGTGGCGTTTTCGACCAGGAGCAATCAGAGACTCATCTCCCCGTCCTGTCGTGGCAGAACCCCGATCTCTACCTCGGATCGGTACGATTTCACAACCACCTCGTGATACCGGGCGAACCGGTACATATCGTCCGCGCCGGGGAGGCCGAGCTGCTCTATGTCATCCGCCCAGACTCCACCTACGCAGAGGACCCGATGTTCGAGCCTAAACGGTTCGTCGATATCGATCGCCTCTGGGTCTTCTCTCGATCGGCGCCGTATGCCGAAAAAAACGGCGATCTCCCCCTGGCCATCTATCGCTACGGCCAATACGCAGAGTCGGCTGCTCGCGTGGATCGTCCCGACGACGTAATAAAAGCGCGGGCAAAAGCCGCCATCCTGTCGATTGCAACGCACGGAGGCCTGGAAGCGACTGACGATCCCGACCAGATGAACGCCTTAGCTGAAGAGGCCATACGCAGGGGCGAATTTGGACTCGCAGCTACCATTCTCGAGCAGCTTGTGGCTGGACACAGTGACCAGACCTCCACCAAGAATTGGCTTGTTGCACTGTGGGGATCGGGTCAATTTGAGCGAGGGCTACCGCTGAGCGCGAAATATGTGGAGACCCATCCGAATGACATCGATGGTCTGGCGCTTCAGGCGATGATGATGCAGGGCCTTGGGCACCCGGACGCGGACGCATTCATCGTGCGCCTCAAGGCACTCTACCCGAACCACGAGCGTATTCGGTCTCTGTAAGCGACGACCATTCCGGCGCTTTCTCAGGCTTCAGGAGCAGATGTTCATCGCCATCGACGAATACGGCGTCTTCGCGAGCCTCGTGACGTTGGAGGACGTGCTCGAGGAACTCATCGGGCACGAGATTGTAGACGAAACGGATCAGGTCGTCGACTTGAGGAAGCTCGCCTTCCTGCGCCGACGTCGAGCTCTGGGCAACACAGACGAAAAAGACAAGAGACACAAACGACGATACGGAGGAGCACATGTCAGAATCTGAATTTGAGAAAGGGTTGGCGTCCGGAGAGGCTGCGGCTTCAGCTGCGGGGGGCACTCCGTCGGAATTATCTACCGAAGGTCGAATGTATGTACGCACGCAGGGATTCGGGTCCACCGACGCGGAACTTAGGTTCCTGCAGCGATGCGGCGTTAAGCACAAGGCCGCCCGATTCCCGTTCCACGAAGGAAAAGGCTGGGACCTCGACGAGCTGATCAAGGAACGGGAACATCACGAATCGTTCGGGATGACGCTCGACATGAGCTCACTCCCGATATACGAGCACCTCCCTAACATCATCTACTATGGCAAGAGCCCGGAACGGGATCGCGAAATCGATCTCGTCTGCGAGATGATCCGCACCGCCGCACGAGCAGGCATCGACTCGCTGCGTTACAACACGTGTATCCTCCCGATAGACCGGACGGAGCCAGAGGAGGGCCGCGGCGGCTATTACCACACGGCATTCCGGCTGGACAAGATCTCCAAGGAAGAACAGAAGGCGCTCACCGATGCCGGACGCGTCACTGCCGAAATGCATTGGGAGCGGATCGAATACCTGCTCGAGCGGATGGTTCCCGTCGCCGAAGAGTTCAAGGTCCGCGTGGGGAATTCGCAGGAGGACCCACCAACGCCTCCCGGTTACAAGGGCGTCGACAAGGTGCTGAATGACTTCGAAGGGATGAAGCGATTCATCGAGATCCAGCGCAGCCCCTACCATGGCTGGAACTTCTGCGTCGGTTCGATCGCGGAGATGCTGGAGGATTCGGCGACCGAAGTTTTCCCGTTCATCGAGTACTTCGGCAGCCGAGATACCATCTTCCTCGTCCACTACCGCAACCTGATGGGCGAGCGATACAGCTTCCGAGAGGCGCTGCCTGACGAAGGCGACATGGACTTCTTCCAGGTGCTCAAGGCCCTGAAAGGTGTGGGATACTGCTACGGCATCGATCCCGATCATGTCCCGCGAACGGAGGAGGATCCGAAAGGGTATTACCAGTCCTACGCTTACTGCTTCGGCTACATCAACGCCATGATCCAGGCCGTCTACGCATAAGGGAGTACGATGTCAGATGCACAAGACAGGTTGGTCGAGGACGCCTCCCGTGGTGTCGGCACGCTCGAGATCACGAGCGTAGAACCCCTCGGGATCCGCACGCCTGTCAGCCTGGACCCCACCGATGCCTTCATCGAGATGCCACCGATGGGGCTGACCTACGATCGCGACAGGATCGGCACACGGCTCGACTACGCCAGTCCCTCCGGCTTCAAGGGCCACAGCCAGACGGTTCTCGTCAAAGCCACTACCGACCAGGGCATTGTCGAACTGTCCAGGCCAATGTCGGACCACGCACCAGTGTGGGCCTCGCTCGAGCTCAGGTAGGGACGTTTCACGTTCCTGGGGCAATCTCTCGAGCAGACAGAAAAAATTCAGATTAGTCCTGAAGCGCAGACCTAAATGCCCGATCCCTAAACGAAACCTGACACGGCAACCAACCAAGCATAGAGAGGACGGAATGAGCGCAGACGTATACGATCCCTGGGCGATGACGACCACCCGAAACGGCCTAGAGGGTGACCTGGTCATCTCGGCCCTGCAGAAATCGATCCGACGTGGCCTGACAGAAGAGGCGGTCACGTTCGCCTACGAGATGTATATCACGAGCGAGCAGTTCGAGGACAAGCTCTGGCGGCGTCTGCAGGCCATCTCGGTCGAGGACGTCGGATTCGGGGACTTGAGCGCGCCAGTCCTGATCAACACACTCAACCAGATGCGTCAGAATTTCCCGTATGCTGACGGCGATCGTCCGCTCTTCTTCGTCCACGCCATCCGTTACCTGAGTGCTGCCAAAAAAGACCGGACGAGTGACAACCTGAAGAACATCGTTAAGATCGAGTTCGCCCACGGCCGTCTCCCCGAAATCCCTGACTTTGCCATCGACAAGCATACGGTCAAGGGACGTGAACTGGGACGAGACCTCAAGCACTTCCTGGAAGAAGGCGCGAAGTTAGAGAACGAAATCGAAGTGGAAGAGAGCTACAGGCCTCGCCTCCTTGCGCTGCTGGACAAAATCGAATCCGACGGCGACGAGCCCGTAGCCACTGCCTTCACCTACAGCGGCTGGCAGTTCTAGCTGACCGCTGGCCCTCACCGGATCTGCCCACGAAGAAAGTCTCCAAAGTCGATCACGGTCGGCCCGTCAAAGTCGACGCGAGGATCGACGGATATCACGATTCCAGTTCCCAAAAACGGAATCGAGAGCAAGGCCTGATTCGAGTCATTGCTCAACACGTTGATCGTCCCGTTGAACGCGCCTTCTGCGTTCGGACCTACGGTCACCGTCACAGTCTGCGTAGAACCGGGCTGCAAGCCGAGTACGGTCATCGAAAAGCTGACCCCGGACAGATCAGACTCGATACTACTGATCAGGAGCGGACCCTTACCATCGTTCCGGATCGTCAAGACCCCGGAACCCGTCCGCGTGATGTCGATGTCACCGAGCGACAGGTTCGATTCAGCCACCGTCACAGCAACGGGCAATCCACCCTCGACCAGGATCTCTGTCAGGGGAATGACCACGGAGCGCTGCTCAGGATCGTTTGCCTGGAAGGACACCTCGCCCGAGACCGTACCCTCAGCCGAGGGAACGAGTTTCACGATCGCGTCGGCGGTTGCCCCTGGAGCGAGCGTCAAGCTGGTCTGGTCTAGTGTAAGGTCAGTCACATCCGTCTGGATGTGACTGACCTCCAGATCCACGACTCCCTCGTTCTCGATCCGGATCGTGCTGACACGATGACACGGGGATCGCCGACCTCTGTCTTCATCCCGTAATAGAGTGAGGTGGGCGGGTTTCAGCCAGCGGCGCCTGCGCGAAGATCAAGTCGACCCTGGCGTTAACCTGGACGTGGTCCTCTTCACCATAGAGCCCACGCACAATCCCTTCCTTGTCAACGACGGCGATCGTGGAGACGTCCATCCCGAGCGGATACACGGGATTCCCGGCCTGCTGAAGCATCGGCATCGTAGCACCGGTCGTAGTCTGGAAGGTCGTGAGTTGAGCCGCGGAGCCGTTCCAGATGTCAAGTCCGAGAATCTGGAGATCCTCGTCGCGTTTCCGCTGGTGCATCTCGATCTCCAACCCCGGAGCCGCAGCCAGACAGCCAGTACAATCTTAGCCGAAAAACCAGAGCACGAGCACCTTATTTCGGTAGTCGGTAGCCGTGGTTGGTTGACCCGGCATTGACCCCCCTGGAAACCGCCTGTAGTTCACGCTATCACGCTATGGTGAGTGATCAGACGTCCACCAAGGTTTTTGATTTACGTACCCCAAGCACCTGAAAACCCGTAACCAACTGTTTTTCAGTATGATAAACACGGTGTATGCAGTTCCCGAATCAAGGACGGTCTCTTACGGTATCGTGTGAGGACCATCCTGTCGGTTGCAATGCATCCTGATTAGGAATGGGTATTGCGGCTTGCGAGAGTCGCTCCCACATCACAAGGTTGATGTGCTTGCGTTCAGGTCTAACCCGTTTGGAGAGGTCGATGAGGCATCACCCGCCAGATCCGTACAAGTGTCCATTCTGCGCGATTGTCTGCGGCGAGGAGCGGCCGGATGTCGGTACAAAAAAGCGGCCGTCGTCCTGAGGACCGATAGCGTCACCGCCTTTGTCGGATCCCACCAGTGGCCGAACAACCCGGGACACGTTATCGTCATCCCCAACGAGCACATCGAGAATCTGTATTCGTTGCCCTCGAGTCTGGACATCCCGATCCAGGAAGCCATCTAGGTAATCGCGCAGGCGCTGATCGCATTCGACTGTCCGGAAATCTCCACGCGCCAGCACAACGAGCCAGCCGGCGGCCAGGACGTCTGGCATTACCACACACACGTCTTTCCGAGGTATGATTCGGATGGGCTTTACGGGGCGAAACGCCAGCGGGTAGAGGACGCGGTCCGAGCGGATCAGGCTGCCAAAATTCGTGAGGTGATGAGGGCTTCCTGACAAATCTGGACGGCAAGGTCGCGATGGTAACGGGAGGATATTCAGAGATCGGTCGCGCCAGGTTGTCACACAGCCAGAGCGCGCGTATCTTCGTCGCTCTTGCAGAATCGAAACCCATCAGAGGAAAGACATGGAATTCCCAGACGGAGTAGTGAATTACGAGTCCTTCGGCGCCAAGGGAGATGGTGTCGCCGACGACTTGCCGGCCATGGTGGACGCGCACGCCTACGCGAATGAGCACGGCTTACCGGTGCGTTCGAAGCCGGGCGTCACATACCACCTTGGATACCGGGCGCTCACAGCCATCATCAGTACCAGTACGGACTGGAACACGTCCCGATTCACGATTGACGATTCTGACCAGGATGCGGTTGAAGATCACAAGGCAGCCCTGTTTCAGGTCCGCTCACTCCTCGACCCCGTCGACATCCAGTTCGACACTCTGACCCGCGACCAGAAGCAGCTCGACGTGCGTCCCCATCAGGACTGCTTCGTCGTGGCTGAGTATGATCAGAAGCGCGTGTATATCCGCCGCGGGTTGAACCAGAACAGCGGCGCCCCTCAGCACGATGCCTTCATCCTCCAGACCGACGGCTCGATCGAAGGAGACATCGACTGGGAGTACCCCGAAATCACGAACATCGAAGCGCACGCCATCGATCCGGAAACCCTGGTCATCAGCGGCGGCGTCTTCACGACCTACGCCAACCGTGAGCATCACCCGAACGGCTACAACTACTGGTCGCGCAACATCGTCATCAACCGGTCGAACACCGAGGTCAACGGCCTGATCCACTATGTGGTAGGCGAAACGGACGTTGGCTGCCCGTACTCCGGCTTCATCAGCGCCCGGAAGTGCGCCCGGATCACCCTCCGTGACTGTTTCGCGTCCGGACACAAGATCTACCAGACGATTGGCGCGGCGGGTAAGCCGGTGAGCATGGGGACCTACGACTACAACGCGAACAACGTGGTCGGATTCACGATGATCGGATGCCGCCAGAACCTGATCACCGATCGCTCGCGATGGGGCGTCATCGGCTCGAACTTCTGCAAGGACATCTTGCTCGAAGACTGCACGCTCTCCCGCATGGACACACACATGGGCGTCTCTGGCACCTACGTGATCCGGCGCTGCAACCTCGGCCACATGGGTCTGAACGCCATCGGGCGCGGCAAGCTCGTACTTGAAGACTCGACGCTATACGGCGGCTCGTTGATCAGCTTCCGCCGTGACTATGGCAGCACGTGGGAAGGGAACGTGGCGATCAAGAATTGTCGGTGGATCCCAGCGTGTGGTGAAGAAACCACGCCACAAATGATCAACACCACCAATGACGGCATGCACGACTTTGGCTATCCCTGCTTCATGCCCGAAGAGGTCGTCATTGACGGCCTGACCGTGGAAGACACCAACACACCCGACGATTACGACGGCATGTATTTCTTCGCGGATCCCGACACGGGCGCGGAGGAGGAACTCCCTGATGAGCGTCCCTATCCGTATGAACCGTGCAAGAAGGTCATCGTGAAGCACCTGACCACAGCAAGCGGCAAAGCTCCTCGCGTGTCTCCGAACGAGAAGGCGTCCGCCGCGACTGTGGTCGAAGGGGTATAGGCAATCGGGATCCGCTACTTCGCCTACGGGTCCAACCTCTCGACCCGCAGGATTCGATCCCGCATTGCTGCCGATGTCATTGGCGTCGCCAGCCTGAAGGACTATCGGCTCGCCTTCCACAAGGTGAGCCGAGACGGATCCGGCAAGGGAGATGTATGTCCCTCGCCGGGCGAAACGGTGATCGGGGTCGTCTACGACATCGACGATTCTGAAAAGGAAATCCTGGATCGCATCGAGGGACTGGGTTCCGGCTATCGCCAGGAAGACGTCGTCGTCACGCTCGCCGACAGATCAACACTTAATGCCACCACCTATATCGCCCTCGACGTTGATCCGTCGATCAAACCGTATGCCTGGTATCTCCAGCACGTTCTGATTGGCGCTCGGGAACAAGGATTCCCCCCGGACTACATCTCAACCATCGAAGCAACGACCACACACAAGGACCCCGATTCCGGTCGCCGGGAAAGGGAACTCGCCATCTACGCGTGAAACAACCAGACTCATTCTGCCTCTCGACCACCGGTTCCACGCGTGCGACCGCCTACACGTGGTCGAACAAAGTGCTGACCCTCGGGGATCGCACCCACATCGTCTGGCTCGACGCCGTGACCACCGTATGCGGGCGGACCTACGACCACGCATCCGATACGTGGTCCGATATCATTCGGATCGGCGACGGCTGTGATAACCATACCTGCCCGTGCATCACCGCCGATGCAGACGGTCACATCCGGCTGACCTATGGACCCCACGGTTGGTCGGGAGACTGGAAACAGGCACGCGTACAGTGGACGCGATCCCTGAACCCGAACTGCCTGGACGCGTGGCAGGAACCCGGTGATGGCTATGACGCATCACGGTATGCTTTCGGCTACAACGCGACCGGGGCATCGATCGTCCACACGGGACAGGGTCTGGATGCCGTCGTTTGTCGTGGCGGTGAGCATCCTCCCCAGACGATGTTCCACCTCCAGCGACCCAACGGCGGATGGACCTCTGCCAGGGCGCTGTTCGGTCAGGACATCTCACCACAATACACCCACCACTACGGTCACATCACGTGCGGACCGGACGACACGCTCTATACCGCCACGCACTTCTACAACATCGGCGGGACCGACAACACACCGGTCACGGGAGATCGGTCACGCATGCGCTCGTATGGTGCGGGCGTCCTGAAATCGACAGACCTAGGCGACACCTGGACAACGCTGGCAGGTGAGCAGGTGCACACCCCCGCGATGTATGACCACCGAATCGCGATTCCACCGCTGGACGCTAATATCTACGTGTACAACATCACGCTGGACTCGGTGGGTACGCTCTGGGCGGTCACGCTCAACCCGGGCCTGGAGAACGACGGGATCTGGCTGAATCGCTGGCTGGACACGGGATGGGACACCATCCGATTGGAAACGCACCTTCCCGAGAACGCCTGTCCCGTCGAGGCGATGATGACGGTCGACACGCAGGACCACCTGCACCTGGTCGTCACCACCGTCCAGCCGTCACAGATCGCGGACGAGAGACACTGGGGACACGCATCGAGTGAGGTCTTCTACCTGCGTTCCACCGACGGGGGGCAATCGTTCGAGGGCAGCCCGATCAGCACACCCGATCCGGCGCTGGCCAACTGGTTACCCTCCATATCCAGACCAGGCCCCCACCATCCTGTCGATCAACCAATGATCCTCTACACGCACGGCGAACCCGGTAAGGAATTGCGGTCTGAGATCCGGACCAACGTCATGTGCGTGCCAGCCGGGACGCTCCTGGTATGAATCGCCCCGATTGCGACCTGATCGCAGCCTCGGTCTGGACGGGCGAGCCCGACAAGGGTCGTGTCCACCACCATAGCGACCTCTCCGATCCCGAACGACTGAGTAGTCACGGGTCCGTAGCTGTCGACATGCCCGACACCATTGTCGCCGGCGAGTCGGTCAACGTCCGATTCAGGGTCACGGTGGGAGAAACGCCACTGGGAGACGGGGCCCGGATTCGCCTGGCCTGGCGATGGCCGTTCGACTGGGCCGACCTGCAACAGCAGGACCCCGGGGCTCCAAACCACCTTGTAGCGCATTTCCCAGCTGGTGTAACAGGCGAGGCCGTCTACGAACACCGCGGCGACCTGAACCCTTGGCATCACGATATCGACGTCCGGATCGCGTCGGGCTCGCCCCGCGAGGGTGACGCCTTCTCGATCGCCTGTTCCGAATGGGCGTCCCCAACCTTCGCGACCAATGACGGCTACTTTCTCGTAGCCATCAACCCGGAAGGAACGAACGACTGGATCCGGCTCGTTGACCCACCCCGATTCAAGATTCTCCCGGGCGAGCCAGATCGGCTGATCGCGATTGCTCCAGCAGATGGATATGTCGGTGAACAAGCGACGGTAAGGGTTCGAGCCGTTGACGCGTGGGAGAACGCGACACCCATCGAGCCTCCACACCTCAAGTGCGACGGCGTGAACATCGGCGCGCCTGTCGCGTGTCCGCGCTACCCGGTCTGGGAATATCCCGTCACCTGGTCCGCCCCCGGGGTCCACCGCATCTCAGCCGTCGGAGATGGATTCTCCTGCCTGTCCAACCCGACGCGCGTCACCGAATCGGCACCGGCACAAAGGACGTACTGGGGTGATTTACACGCCGGTCAGAGCGAGATCGGCTGCGGGGCCGGTTCTCTCGACCACCACTACGCCTATGCCCGCGATGTCGCCGGGCTGCAGTTCGCCTCGCAGCAAGCGAACGATCACTACGTCACGACAGCCATCTGGGAACACGTTCGCGAAGTCACCCCGCGATACGACGAGGAAGGATCATTTCTCGCCTACCTCGGGTGCGAGTGGAGCCCATATACGAACGATGGCGGTGATCGGAACGTCACATATATGAGTGACGAACCGCGTATGCGGCGCTCCGATCGATTCTTCCTGGAACCAGCGCCCGATCCCGAGCCGGACCTCAATCGCGCTCCTGAGTTCCTCGACGTCTTCAAAAAGGAAGACGTCCTTCTCAACCTGCACGTCGGTGGACGCCCGACAAACCTCCAGTGGCACGCCCCCGAAATCGAACCGCTCTTCGAAGTACACTCCACCCACGCGACCTCCGAATGGTTCCTGTTCGATGCCATTCGTCGCGGCTACAGGGTCGGCGTCACAGCGGGGACGGACGGGGTCATGGGACGCCCCGGAGCGTGCGGATCGGGCAGACGCGTTACCCGAAATGTCCGCAACGGACTGACCGCCGTATCCGCATCATCGCTGACGCAACGAGCGGTAAGAGATGCCTTCTTCGCCCGGCACTGCTACGGCACCACGGGCGCCCGGATCCTCGTGGACGTGAAGATCGGTGGGCTTCCTGCGGGAAGCGAGCTGTCAGGAGATGGGCCAATCGCCCTAGAAGTGTCGTGCGAAGGAACGACCGGGATCGAGAGGACCGACTTCTTCAGGGATACAGAGTTGATTGAATCGAGAAGGCTGGTCGAGGATGACCTGAATCGTTATCGCATCCTGTTCGGCGGCTCACGGGAAGAAGGCACGGCTGCCGCACAACGTCAGATCTGGGATGGCCGGATGGCCGTATCAGGTGGGACGATCAGCGATGTCCAGCCCGTCGGGTTTCAGTGCCCGCTCAACACAGTCACGGCTAACGCCAGGAGTGCTGACTGGTCGCTCGCGACAGCCGGCAACGACATGGGCTTCACCTTCCTCGCCGACGACAACGCGACTATTGATGTATCGACGGACATTTGCTCTTTCACGTGCACCACGGCCGACTTTCACGATCACCGGGTCCACGAGGCGGGCGGAGTTGAGCGCCGTATCGAACTCTCCCTTGCACCTTCTGACGACACGCCCCTATCTGTATCCGAGACATTCACAGACCCTGATCCCCTTGCAGGCGAACACGCCTACTGGGTCCGGATCACCCAAACCGACCGCCACCGCGCCTGGACCTCACCTATATACGTTTCACGGTGAGGGGCCGTTCATCCCACCTGCCTTGCCGCAGCTTCAGCGGAGGCAGGAGTGCTTTCTGTCGCCAAAAGGCGGCAGAAAGCGTATCAAGGGACCGTTGTGCCAACTCTGGAGTTGATGATGCCAAACCCGACCACCGACCTCCTCCTCTCCCATCGCTCTGTCCGCCGCTACACCGATCAGCCGCTCCCGGACGGTCTGCTCGAAGAGCTGATCGCCTGCGGTCAGAAGGCCAGCACCTCGAGCAACCTCCAGGCCTACTCGATCATCCACGTCACCGATCCTGACAGGAAGGCGAAGATGGTCGAACTGTGCGCGGACCAGCTTCAGATCGAACAGAGTGCGGCATTCCTGGCCGTGTGCGCCGATCTGCACCGCGATCGCCTGGCCTTCGACATGCACGACGGCGAGCGATTCGATGATGCCTACATCGAAGCCGTTATGATCGCCGCTGTTGATGCGGCGCTCGTCATGCAGAATATCTCCATAGCCGCCGAATCGCACGGACTCGGCATCTGCATGATCGGGGCGATCCGCAACAACCCGATCCAGGTCGGCGAACTGCTCGAGCTCCCCGATCACGTCTTCGCTGTATCGGGTCTGTGTATCGGATACCCCGACCCCGAACACCCCACGACCATCAAGCCAAGGCTACCACAGGCTGCCATCCTCCACCGGGATCGCTACCTCAACGACGATGCGATGCACGTCCACATGGAGACCTACGACCAGGCCATGATCGATTTCTACAACGAGCAGGGCATGCACAATCGCGATCCGCGATGGACACGTGTCATGTCCGGCCGCGTCGGCCGCTTCCACGGGCGTTCGGACCTGGACGTCTTCCTCAAGTCACAGGGCTTTGGCAAACAGGACTAACATCCTTCTCCTCGCCTTCGGTCTGGGCTGTATGCCCGCCGATCCCCCGGAGGACACCGACAGGACCGGTCCATCCTCGACCGCGCTCACCTTCGACATCAATCAGACGCGAGCGCCGATGGCGATCGATCCGGCCATCCTCGCATCACGCGCGTTCACCCAGTCTCCTATGTGGGACCGGGAGGTCAACGCGGGCTTGCTGCCTCCCGTATCGGACCGACTGCCGCCGAATCCCCGGGTCATCATACCGTTCAAGGAAATCGGAACGTATGGCGGCCGCATCCGTCGCGCGATCACCGGCGACATCGTCCAGGTCCCTGCCACCATGAAGGCGAAGGACGAGGGTCTGCTCACCTTCTCCCATCCGATGGGTGACTCGATCGAGCCGAACCTGGCCGAACGGTGGGAATTCAAGGACGGTGGAAGAGAACTCTACGTTTACATCCGGGAAGGCATTCGATGGTCAGACGGTCATCCCTTCACGGCAGACGACGTGCTCTTCTTCTACAACGATCTGCTGTTCGACGACGATGGGCGCCCTCTCGACCGCTCCGTCATCCCATCGGCCTACCAGGTGGGGGGCAAACCGATCGAGCTCGAAAAGGTCGACGACCTGACCTTAAAGTTCTCGGCGGACAAACCCATGGGTCGGATCCTCTACGGGTTGGCCAGCCACGATATCTTCGCCCTGCCACTTCACGTCTACGGGAAGTGGCACCCACGACACAACCCGAACGCGACCTACGAGGAGTTTCGGCAGCGCGCCACCCGTGCGCAGTTTCTGTATACGGAAGGCAACCCGACACTCGCCGCATGGCGTCCCGTACAGTGGGTTCGTGGACAACGCGTTGTCTACGAGAGGAACCCTTACTACTGGAAGGTGGATACCGCGGGCAACCAGCTGCCATACGTGGATAACCTGGAGTTCACCGTCATCCCCGAGAAACAGGTCATCCTGCTGAAGTTCATGAACGGCGAGCTCGATCTGTTCGGGCGCTATTCCCAGATCGACATGTTCCAGACCCTCAAGCAGGCGGAACGGGAGACCGGAAACTTCACGGTACACCTCTCAGGACCGACCCCCGCGCAGGTCTTCTACCTGAATTGGGACGCGCCCGACCCGATGGTCCGCCAGGCCTTCCGGAACCGGGACGTCCGGGTGGCCATGTCGATCGGACTGAATCGCGAGGAAATCAGCCAGTTGCTTTTTTACGGGTTCATGGTCCCCGCAGGCCATTCGTTCTACCCGCCCAGCCCATTTTACTCGGAGAAACACTTCAAGCGAAACTCGGAATACGATCCCGATCGGGCCCGTGATTTGCTAGAGGGAGCGGGATATCGCGATACGGATGGCGATGGCGTCCGTGAGTTCCCGGATGGCAGCCCTTTCGAATTCACCATGGACATCGTAAGTGCGGGCGGGACGAGAGACATCACCGAACTCGTCACCTAGCACTGGGCCGACATCGGCATCAAGGCGAACACCTTTGCGGCGCTCCGCGACATCATCGTACCACGCCGTTACAGCGGTGAATTCGAGGTGCACTACTGGTGGTATGACGGCGCCGACGACCCGCTTCAGGATCGGTTCGAGTGGGCGATCACGGGTCCCAACCAACCCTACTGGCATCCGAAAGCCGGCGAAGAAGGCCCACCGTGGCTTCACGAGGCTACGAGAGCCATGGAACTCGCCGCAACCACCACTGATCCGGATACGCTCCGCAAATACATGATCATAGCTCGGGATCTCCACACGAACGAGATCCCCGCCATCCCACTCGGCGCTGCCTACCGAGTCTGGGGGGCGAACAACCGGCTCGGTAATATTCCCGAGGATGTCTCGTTCGGCGAAACCCACGGCGCATGGGGACGCCCCCTCACGCACGAACAGATCTTTGTAAGGCAATGAAGCATTGACCATTCCCCAATAGCCATTAGCCAATTCCCATTGGTTACCTTCGGCTTCTTGCTGTCGTGATGGACTTGCCTATGATGCGTCTCAGCTGATCGACCTCATCGTATAAGACGCCAACCTTCGAATCAGTCACCTGCTGCGATTTCAGGACCATCCGCAACCAGACTCGCGTTTCTCTGAGCTCCTTGAGACAGATTCCGAGCTTGTGGATGAAATCTTTCTTGCTCTCCGACCCACACGCCTCAGCGTAGTTGGCCATAGGTGAAGTTCCACACCTCACGAGTTGGTTGCCAATCTGTCGGCCGAATTTGGTCCTCGGCAGGGCATTGGTGATCGCTCCCACCGCAACTGCCATATCAATCAGTCTCTCCTGCAGTTCCTCTGGGCCCATTCTTCCTCCTGGCAAGGGTTCACCTTCGTGCTGTTGCATAACCCCTGCCAGCACTCCCGGCTTTCGGTTCTCTTGTATCTACAATCACTTATGTCCATAGAAGGAATCACACGTTTGCACATCTGTTTCAGAATTTTCGTCAAGATGAAGACGACCTTTCAATGGCCATTGGAGAATGGAAAATGGCCAATTCCTCTATATCCCACCAAACAGCGCGCCTCGACAATCCGGGGTGCTATTGAGCTCCTTCGGGGTTGACCTATCCACCACTCTCCTAGTACGTTGCCTCCATGCCAAAAACTATCGATCAACTCGTCTCGGACTACCGCGACCAGAACGGAAAGTCCTACCAGCTATTCCAACGCGCGCAGTCTTCGCTCCCCGGCGGAAACACGCGAACGGGCATCTACTTCGATCCCTTCCCTGTATACGCGAAAACCGGTGCCGGCGTCCACGTCACCGACGTCGACGGGAACGAACGTCTCGACTTCGTGAACAACGCCACGGCTCTGATTCTCGGTCACGGTCATCCGGCGATCGTCGACGCCATCCGTGACCGTGTCACCTATGGCACCGCCTTCTTCGGCCCGACTGAGCTCGAGATCGAGCTGGCAGAACTGCTCAAGGAACGGATCCCGTCGATGGAACGGGTGCGCTTCTGCAGCTCAGGCACGGAAGCGGTCATGAACTGCCTGCGCGCTGCCCGCGCCTTTACTGGCAAGCCCAACGTCGCCAAGTTCGAAGGCGCGTATCACGGCATTGACGATCCAGCAATGATCAGCTACGTTCCGCCGATCGGCGACGAGTTGGGTCCACCCGACCGACCCAATTCAGTTCTGTCATCGAAGGGACTCGCTCCCGGGACGGCCGAGTCCGTCGTCGTCCTCCCCTTCAACGACCTGTCCACATGCGAAGCCCTAATCCGTGAACACGCGGCAGACCTGGCCGCCGTCATCGTCGACCCACTGTCCACCGCAGCCGGCCTGACCCTGCCCGCGCCTGAATTCCTGCAGATGCTGAGCAAGCTGACCGCGAATCTCGGCATCCTCCTGATCTTCGACGAGATCGTCTCCTTCAGGTTGTCCTCAGGTGGGACTCAGGGCGCCTTCGGGATCAAGCCGGATCTCACCTGTCTCGCCAAAGTGATCGCAGGCGGAACAGCGGGGGGCGCATTCGGAGGTCGGGAAGATGTGATGGCCGTTTACGACCCGACGACGGGCAGCCCGGGAATCGCTCAGTCCGGCACCTACAACGGCAACCCGATCGCCGCCGTCGCCGGCGTGGCCGCGCTGCGGGAGATGACGGAAACCGTCTACGAGAAGCTCAACGCCTTTACGGGTGACCTGGGGATCGCGGTGGAAGAGGCGTTTCACAAGGCCGGTATCGAAGCGTGCACCGTAGTTGCTGGATCCATCTTCCGGATCTACTTCCTGGATCGCCCGCCCAGCAACTACCGCCAGGCGGCGACGGACTCGAAGGAGAAGCATCGCTGGCTGCATCTGTGGATGCTCAACCACGGAATCGCGATTCGGCAGGGCGGCGCGCCTTCCGTCCCGATGACAGAAGCACACGCGAATCAACTGATCGACGAAACAAGTCGCGCGCTCAAGGAGTGGCCCTTCTGATGGCGGAACCGATTCCGGACGGACTCGTCTGTCTGACCTTCGACGACGGCGTCAAATCTCAGCTCACCTTCGTCGCCCCCATCCTGAAAGAGCTCGGGTATGGGGCGACCTTCTACATCTCCGAGGGATTGCGGTTCCTAGAGGACAAGACACGGTATATGACGTGGGAAGAGATCGCGGACCTGGATGGTCAGGGATTCGAGATCGGGAATCACACGCGCGCCCACAAGAACGTCAACGACCAGACCGACGAAGAGCTGCTCGACGACATCCTCTACATCGATCGCCTGTGCGCCGAACACGGAATCAGGAAACCCACGACCTTCTGCTACCCGGGCTACGCACACGGTGAGCGTGCCGTGACCGTGATCAGGAACCACGGCTTTCAGTTCGCACGGCGCGGAACGGCACCGGATGTCGAGTATGACCGTGAGGGTGGCCGTGGCCTAGCCTACGATCCGGAGAGTCACGACCCCTTACTGATTCCGACGACGGGAGCCGCTGGACCGAACTACGGGATGGATGACTTCAAGTGGTCAGTCGATCAGGCCGTAGACGGAAAAGTCTGTGTGTTGACCCTACACGGTGTTCCGGACCTGGATCACGCGTGGGTGAATACCGACCCGGAAGACTTCGAAGCCTACATACGCTACCTGAACGACAGCGGGTGCACGGTCATTTCACTCGCGAGTCTGAGCCGATACGTCGACGGAGTAACGAATTAGTGCCAGACGCGCTCCCCCTCGTTGCACATGACAGCCTGGAGGACCAGGTCAAAGCGCTCTATCGCGACGGGTATGTCTACTTGCCAGGCGTGCTGAATCGCGATCAGCTCGGTGAGCTACGAGATCGTATGGACGCCCTTACGGCCATCCCCGAGAGCTTCGACACGCACACAGATCCGGCTGAACACGGCTACCTCAACAAGTCGATCAACAACGTGTTCAACCGACACGAACACTTCCTGCGGTTTCTCGACCATCCCGGGGTAATCGAGATCGAAGAAGCCGTCCACGGCGAGGACTGCCACTGCATCGGCATGACCTCGTGGATGACCGGTCCCGGTCGCCCGGACCAGACGCTTCACAGTGACTGGCTTGCCTTGAGCCTTCCGGAAGACATCCTGGCAGACCCGCGCGTGCGCCTCCCGATCTTCATCACCACCGCGCACTTCTACCTGGACGACCTCACTGAAGAACTCGGGCCGACCCACTTCGTGCCCGGTAGCCATCTGTCCGGACGCCGCCCCGATGGGGAGACCACGTGGAAAGGCAAGTCGGAGAAGGCGATCATGTGCCAGGCAGGTGACGTCGTCATCTTCCGGTGTGAGGTGTGGCACCGTGGGACGGCCAACACCAGCAGCCAAACGCGTTACCTGCTCCAGGTGCACTACGCGATGCGCATGATCACCCAGAAGTATCCTCCCTACCTCAACCGCTTCCAGTTCGACCCCGACATCCTCGACAAAGCGACAGAACGACAGCTCCGCCTGATGGGAAACCACAGACCGAGCAACTATGACTGATCGTACCGGCCATCCTGCCTGCCTTGCCGTAGCCTTGGCGAAGGCAGGAGTGACGTCTTAAGCGATCGCATTGCCTGGCGGAAACGGCGACAGGTATGAACGTCGTATCGAAGGACGACCGTCAACAGACCAGCCCCTGGATTCCCGCTTTCGCGGGAATCACTACTCAAACGGATCGCTGAACCTCACGTCCGTCAAGAACGCCCCATCCGTCAGTGTGTTCAGGAATGCGATCAGCGCATCAATCTCCGCACCGTTCAGGTTAAGCCGTCGCGGCAGTCCATCATTCTCCAGTCGATTGTCCAGTTCGGGGTTCGCCTGTATCTCGTTGTTGTAGAACTGAACAACCTCTCGCAGCGTCGCGAACCGTCCGTCGTGCATGTAAGTCGCCCGAACAGCGACGTTCCTCGGGGACGGCGTTTTAAACTGCCCACGTCCAGCCCCAGAATCCGTGATCGTCGCGTCTAACCCGTTGTTCCTGGGTCGATCCCCTACCTGTGCGTTTGTCTCGTGGCAGTTCGCACAGTTACGATCGAAGATCCGTCGACCGCGATCTTCCTGCGGCGTCAGGGCCGCCGAAACGTTCGGCCGGTCACCGTTCGTAAACGCGCGGGCGAACTTCGACTCGAACGACACGAGCGACCGCACAAACTGTGCGAGCGCGCGCGAAACACTCTCATCCGTCACCTCCGCTGATCCGAAGGCATCGTCGAACAATGACGCGTAGAACGGGGTGGTGGACAGCTTCTCCCTGAGGTCCGGCACCGACATCCCCATCTCTACGGGATCCTGGATCGGCATCAGCACCTGCTCCTCCAGTGAACCTGCTCGCTCGTCCCAGAAGAAACGTCCCCGATCGTAAAACTGTGCATTCGTCAGCCCCATCGAATGCCGCCCGGTCAGGGCACCCTGGAAACCTTCGCTGAGTGGACGAGGATCCCCGAACCCGTGTGACTGCTGGTGACAGGAGGCGCAGGAGACGGTATTGTTCGCCGAGAGTCGGGTATCGTAAAACAGCACGCGTCCGAGCGTCGCATCGGTGTTGGTCATCGGGTTGTTCGCCGGCGTGTTGTCCGTCTGGATCACGCTACCTCCCGGTCCCGGCCCGCGGAAGTGCGAGGGAAGCTGGACGTTCGCGTATTCATACAGAATGGCCGGCAGCGTTGGTATGCCTCCTGTACTCAAGGGCAACTTCGGCGCCTCGACGTTGACCGACGTCTCATTGTTCCCTTGATTGGGGGGCGCATCCTGGGGGGCTTGTTCGTCACTCGGACGGTTCGAATCGATGAAGTCAGCGATTTTGGATGCCGTGAGTCGTTCTCGGCCACAGCCGGTCGTCAACAAAGCCATGCTGATCATCGCGGCGATGATCGAGGCTGAACCGATGGGTGCTCTGGGATGGAACATATCGCGTCTCCTTGCTAGTGTTTTGGGTTGCCCACGCCGCAATTGTAGGAGCGCAAGTACCGCCCGGTTACGGGCCATATGTATCGCTCTGTAACCGTCTATAACAACCGGTGACCACCGTCACCCAGTAGGTTTGGTTTTCAATTTTCCATCCTGAATCCTCGATCCTCAATGCCCTATTCCGAGCTTCACCGTCCCCAATTCCACTTCTCCCCTCGCGAGAACTGGACCAACGACCCAAACGGCCTGGTCTACTACGAGGGAGAGTATCACCTCTTCTTCCAGCACAACCCGACCAGCGTCAAATGGGGCAACATGACGTGGGGGCACGCGGTCAGTACAAACCTGCTGCACTGGACACAGCTGGATCACGCACTCGAGCCCGACGAGCTCGGAACGATTTTCTCAGGGTCCGCTGTCGTCGACTGGAACAACACGGGTGGCTTCAAGGCCGGTGATCTCGAACCGCTCATCGCCTTCTACACGTCCGCAGGACACCACGCGGATCCGCCTCAGCCGTTTACGCAGAGCATCGCCTACAGCAACGACCGGGGCAGGTCCTGGACCAAATACGACGGCAATCCCGTCATCGGTCACTTGCGCGCAAGCAACCGGGATCCCAAGGTGGTCTGGCACGCGCCGACGGAGCGATGGATCCTCGCGCTCTACTACGAAGACAATGACTACGCGCTCTTCGCGTCCACGAACCTGGTCGACTGGACCCATCTACAGGATCTAACACTGCCTGGTGTCACGGAGTGCCCCGACTTCTTCGAGCTCGCCGTGGATGGCAAGACGGATCAGAAGAAATGGGTGTACTGGGGAGCGGACGGAGGATACCTGATCGGTTCATTCGATGGGGAGCAATTCGAGCCCGAGACGGATGTCCTGAAGGCGGAGTTTGGCAAGAACGGCTATGCGGCGCAGACCTACAGTGACATTCCCGAGGAGGATGGCCGCTGGATCCAGATCTCGTGGATGCGAGGCGGGAAGTATCCAGCCATGCCGTTCAACCAGCAGATGTCGATCCCTGTGGAGCTACGCCTGCGTACGACCACGGATGGTGTCCGCCTTCAGCGAAACCCGATCCACGAACTGGAGGACCTTTACGAGAGAACGGAGTCCTACCAGAATGTCGAAATCACCCCGAATCAGCCGCTGATCCCCGATTCGCGCCACGACTGCTTCGATGTTCGCGTCTCGTTCGAACCCGACGGAGACGAACGGTTTGGCGTAATCGTCCAAGGCCACACGATCGAGTACTGTCCTGTTGAACGTGAGATCAGCTGTTTCGGTCGCGTTGCCCACGTCCGCCCGATCGACAAGCGGATCGACCTCAGGCTGATCATTGACCGCACCTCGTTAGAGCTGTTCGCCGAGAATGGGACAGTCGTCTTCTCGTGCACGTATCTGCCGGAGGCGTGCGATCATCCCCTGGAGTTCTTCACCAACGCGGGCAGTACGCTCGTCGCGTCCCTCGTGATTTCGGAGATTCGCTCGATCTGGAGGTAGGTGGACCTGTCATCCTGAGCGAAGCGAAGGATCTCTCAGGGTGTACACGGTGCTTCGGACTAGTTTGAGACTTGGNCCAGAACCCATAGAGATCCTTCGCTAGCGCTCAGGATGACGACATGAACAGACCCAACATCATCTTCATCTTCGCCGACGACTGGGGCTGGGGTGATCTCGGTTGTTATGGCCACGATCATCTCAAAACACCCAACCTCGACCGCCTCGCCGCCGGCGGCACACTCTTCACTCAGTTCTACGTCTCCTCCGGCGTCTGCTCCCCGAGCCGCACGGCCGTCATGACGGGTCAGTTCCCGGCCCGTCACGGGGTGCACGGTCACTTTGCCGGCCACGATCAGAACGCCAGCCGGGGAATGCCCAACTGGCTCGACGATGCTGCCACCACCTACACGAGACTGCTCCAGGCGGGTGGGTATCGCGTCGGTCACTACGGGAAGTGGCACCTGGGTCACGGCGACGGCGCACCCGAGCCCTTCGCCTACGGAATCGACGAGTGCCGTGTGAACACCGGAAACGGCCCGTATCTCGGGTTCATCACGAATGACGTCGGTGAGATGCGCGCCAGTTCCTCCGAAATCATCGTCGACGAAACGATCGGCTTCATCGACCGCAACAAGGACCGGCCGTTCATGCTCAACGTGTGGTTGAACGACACGCACGCCACGCTGGATCCGAACGAAAAACAGCTGGAGCCGTATCTCGACTTCATCCCGGTCGGCCTGCAGGGCAAACACGCGGGCGCGAATGCCATCTACTTCGCCGCAGCCACGAACGCGGACCGGCACATCGGCCGCCTGATGGATCATCTCGAAGAAACCGGGCTGGCGGACAACACGATCGTCATATTCTCCGCTGACAATGGTCCCGAAGACATCGCCATTCGAAACGCGGCTCACAGCGGCGTAGGCAGTCCGGGACCGTTCCGCGGGAGGAAACGCAGCCTGTATGAGGGAGGCGTCAGGACACCATTCATCCTGCGGTGGCCGGATGGCGGCACACCCGCCGGCAAGGTCAACAACGAGAGCCCCGTCGCGGCCGTCGACCTTCTACCGACATTCTGCGAAGCAGCAGGCGTAGCGGTTCCCGAGGACTGGTCACTGGACGGCGAATCGATGCTGGACGTGTTCAAGGGATCTGACCGAGGTCGAGAGACCCCGCTTCTGTGGGAATGGCGTTTCCGGATCGCAGGTCACGTGATCAACCGCAGCCCGATCCTCGCGATCCGGGATGGGCAATGGAAGCTGCTCGTCAATCCGGATGGTTCTCGACACGAGCTGTTCGACATTCCGACCGACCCGATGGAACTGAACAACGTCGCGTANGATCATCAGGATGTGGTTGAACGGCTCGCGAAACGCGTGGTCGAGTGGCAAGGCGATCTCCCCGAAGGACCATTCGACAACAACGCCGGATCCAATGCCTATCCCTGGCCGGAATAAACATTGGAACTCTTCGCTTACGGGTCGTTGATCTTCAATCGGGTGATGTACGCTGTCACAGGAAGAAGGTATGACGGCCGGCCCGCGCGCCTGCCCGACCACGCCAGGTATCTCGTTCAGGGGGCAACCTACCCGGGTCTGATCCCGAGCGTCGGAAGCACCGTCGAAGGCGTGCTCTATTCGGGACTGGGCAACAGAGCGTTCAGGCTTCTCGACAGGTTCGAAGGCGAGCACTACCGTCGTTCCTCTGTCGCGGTCGACGCCGGCAACGGAGTTGTAATCGAAGCTGATACGTTTATATTCAAAGACGATTACCAACACCTGCTGACGGATGAGCCATGGGATTCCAGGACGTTCGAATCCGCTCACCTAACGGCGTTCCTGGATGAATACTCAGGATTCACGTGGATAGACAGTTAGGATATCGACATGGACTAGGAAGCACGGATCATCATTGACATTGAAGCATCGGGATTCTCGTCTGAAGGATATCCCATCGAGGTTGGGGTGGCACTCGATGACGGCACCACCTTCTGCTCGCTCATCTCCCCGCCGGAAGACTGGACCCACTGGGACGATGAGGCCGAGAAGGTCCATCGCGTTGCGCGGGACATTCTCGAAACCTACGGTCGATCGATTCAGCAGGTGGCCAACACCTTAAACCAGTTGCTCCAGGGCAAGACCGCGTATAGCGATGGCCGGGAGGTCGACAAACCCTGGCTGTCATCGCTCTTCTGGAAGGCCGAGATCCCGCAACAGTTCCGCTTCAGTACGATCGAGGTGATCATGTCGCCTGCCCAGATGCGGAAACGGCACGAGGCCAAGGACGAGGTTCTCAAGGAGATGGATGCCAACCGCCACCGCGCCAGCCTCGACACCGTGGTCATCCAGAAGACCTATCTCCGCACGCATAGTTGATCCAGCAGCCCTTCCTCACATCTGGCCCCAGCCGTTTGCGGCCAATACCGAACTCTTCGCACCTGCCTACCCGCGCTTGACACGCCCTCACTTTNCCTGATTCATGGAGACGAGTATCGTCTTCCGTTGCCATCCGACCCTCACACTGAAGCTGCCATGATCGTCGACACCCATATCCACCTCTACGACCCACGCCGTCCCGAAGGCGCTCCCTGGCCGGACCCCGACGACACCGTCATCTACCTGACCACGCTCCCCGACCGTTGTATCGAACGGGCCAAACCGGTCGGCGTAGAGGGCGCGGTGGTCGTCGAATGCAGCGAATGGGTGGAAGACAACCAGTGGGTGCTCGACTTGGCCGACAACGAACCGTTTATCCTCGGCCTCGTCGGTAACCTGGACATACACGACGAGCGCTTCGGCGACCACATCGATCGCTTCTCGAAACATCCCGTCTTCCGTGGCATTCGTGCGCATATGTGGAAGCCCGACGACTTTGATGGACTGCGCAAACTGTCGGATCTCGACCTGTCACTGGATCTCTCCCTCAACGAACTGACCCTGTCGATCGCGAAAGAGCTTCCAGACCTCCGCATCATCATCAACCACTGCGCGGGCATCAAGATGGATGGCGACGATCCCGAGCCCGATGCGGTCGATCTCGTTCGGCGTGCAGCCGAGCACCCCAACGTGTTCTGCAAGCTGTCAGGTATGATGGATCTGCGGTGCACGATCAGGCCGGCTCCGACGGAGGTCGATCACTACGCGCGCTACCTGGACATCCTGTGGGATGCGTTCAGCGAGGATCGCATGATCTTCGGCAGTGATTGGCCGGTATCGGATCGCAGTGACCGGTCGTATGCGGATGTGCTCAAGCTGGCACAGGACTACGTGTCAACAAAACCCGCGTCTGCAGAGGCCAAAGTCTTCAGCGAGAATGCTCGACGCGTCTACAAGTGGCAGGATCGGTGATGAGCGCGCCGCTTCGCGTTGCACTCGTCGGTACGGGCGGGATCGCCCGCGCACACGCCACGGCCTGCAGCCAGACGGATCGGGCTGAGCTCGTCGCGGTTACGGACGTATCCCAGCAGTCGATCGACCACTTCGTCAACCAGTTCCCCGTCGAGCGGATGTATCTCGAACTCGATCGGATGCTCGCAAACGAGACGATCGACATCGCGGTCATCTGCACGTGGGGCGTCTTCCACGCTGAAGTCGGAAAACAGCTGACAGAATCGGGGAGTGTGAAGGCCATCCTGTGTGAGAAGCCCTTCACCCAGACCGCTGATGAAGCAGTCGGCCTGGTCGAGTCAGCGAGGTCGAACGGGATCCTGACCGCGGAGGCCTTCAAGTTCCGGCACCACCCGTTGCACCTGAAGGCACGCGAAATCATCGACTCCGGTGCGCTCGGGAACCTGATGACCGTCCGCTCCACCTTCTGCACGTCACGAGGAGCGCCCGTCAGCGAGCGCAAACCCGAGCTGAACTGGCGCTGGAACAAGGCGAAGGGAGGCGGAAGCATCTATGACCTCGCCTGCTACAACATCCACCACGCGCGGTGGACCTTCGGCGCCGACCCCGTAGAGGTCTTCGCCACCCAGCGACCGGGTCAAGAGGTCGACGACGGCGCGAACATTCACCTCGTTTTCCCTGACGGTGGCATCGCCCAGATCACGGTTGGATTCGACACCTACAGCCATCAGGACTTCGACATCCACGGGACCACGGGGTCGCTCAGAACCGACGCCGCCTGGAACAACGAAAACCGCCCGACCTGGCTGGAACACGTCTCTCACAGGCTCCGGCAGCGGCACGAGTTCGCGCCCATCCACCAGTTTACGCTCCAACTGGAGCACATGTGCGACGTCGTTGAAGGGAAAGCCGAACACCGCATCCCACCGGAGAACAGCATCGGGCAGATGCGTACCATCGACGCCATCTATGAATCCTTCGAATCCCGTAAAGCAGTAGCGATGTAGGACACCGTTCATCCCGAGTGACCTCGTGCACGCTTGGATTCGGAGTGTCGAAACCAGAATCAAATCCAGAGGTCGTATCGAGGGACGCACGCTCCCTGCAAACGAGATAGGTAGCTCATGCAAACCGTCGCCATCGTTGGGAACTCGGATCGTGGCCGCTACGGCCACTACCTGGACATGGCCTTCGTCGGTGTAAAAGGCGCCGAAATCATCGCGCTCGCAGACCCGGTCGAGGAGGGGCGTCTCAAGACAGCCGAAAAGACGGGTGCCAGGACAGCCTACGCGGACTACCGGGAGATGCTCGAGAAAGAGCAGCCGGACATCACCGTCTTCGCATCGCGCGAGATTGGCGATCACTTCGAACTCGTCACAACCGCTCAGGACATCGGCAGCGGGACGCACATCTACATCGAGAAGCCCGTCGCGGCGACACCATCGGAAGTCGACCGAATGGCTGACGCCTGCGAGAAGAACGACAAGCTCTTCATCGTCGCGACGCCCTGGCGAGGCCATCCCCCGATCCAGCACGCGGCCATCCCCCTGATCAAGGAGGGCAAGATCGGCGAACCGCGTCTCGGTCGGATCCACGGGAGAAACGGCGCGCACGGCGGCGACCAGATGTTCCTCGATCTCTATCCGCACTTCTTCGACTTCCTCGACCAGGTCTGGGGCGATCCCCTGTGGGTACACGCGCACATCACGGTCGATGGACGAGATGCCACACCGGAAGACCTGATGGAAGGCGTCGAAGGCATGGGTCTCGTCGGCGGAAACGGCATTCGCGCCTACTACCAGTTCGAGACGTTCGCCGCGGACTTCGAGGCCTACGAGGGCGACCACAAGCAGCCGCTCCCGTACCGTATCGACATACACGGGACGGAAGGCACCCTCTCGCTCCCCGGCCCGATGAGCAGTGAGCCCGACATCTACTACCACCCGCACGTCGCGCCCGCACTCCACAGCGACGACAGGTGGGAGGTCTTCCCCTCCGAGCCGCCGCCGGACGAGCACAAGTGGGTGAACGCCCACCATCGCATGGCCAGATCGATGATCGACCGCATCGAAGGTCGCGACCCCGAATACACGCTGCTCGAAGGACGTCAGGCGCGAAAACATCTCACGTGGGCGATGGCCGCACACGCCTCTCACGTGTCGGGTGCCCGTGTCAGCCTTCCGCAGGACATATCAGAGAACCCGTTCGACACGTGGCGATGATCCGCTTCCTGCTGGCCCTGACCGCTCTGATGACGACCGTTCAAGCAACGACCTTCCCCCTCGATCAGGCGTCACCTGAGAATAGCGCTCTGTTCGAACGGATCCATCCCCTTCTCCTAGCCGAAGCCCGTACGCCTGTACCACCGCTCTCCGAGAGCAACGAAAGCTGGTTCTGGGTCAACTCACACAAAATCGCTCAGCTCCTGGACGCCTACGAGTATTCGGGTGACACCGTCTTCCTAGACGCCTTTGTCGAGCGGATGACCGGCATCCTCCAGGAGCGTTACATCCACCCCACGAATCCCGGGACGTGGTCAGGCTGGTATCACTACCAGACCCAAACACACTCTTACATGGTCATTCACGCCGGCATCGTGTACTACCAACCGGCTCTCCGGTTCGTGGAATTCGTCACATCAGACCCTGCGCTCAACGAGAAATACGGTCTGCTCGCGAAGATCTGGCTGGAAGACATCACCCAGGTGTCGATTCCCGGCTGGGACCGACGGGGATGCTGGAAAGAGATGAGCGAGGATGAAGGCTGGTATGTGAAGATCACGCAAAAGCCGCATCCCGAGTCCCACGAGCTCATCCCGGAAGACGATGGCCTCGCTGGAACGTCCTTCGCCTACAACAAGCTACACGAGATGCTGAAGGGATTCCTGATCGCCTACCGCATCACCGGAAACGAAGCGTTCCTGGACCGGGTCGAGAAGTGCGCCCGGGTCTTTCGTCGACACTGGCGCGTCGACGACCGTCACGCCGAATGGTACTACCGGGAAATCCTGGGTCCCTGGGACTACAAGAGCGGCAGGATGGGTGAGGGGGACACCTACTTCAAAGGCTATATCCACCCGAAGGGGGGATACTATTCGACCGACGTCGGATACGTCGTCGACTGCTACAACCACGGGATTCAGTTTACCCGCGCGGACATCGAGAAGCTGATCCAGACCAATGTGGAGTTCATGTATCGCGGGGAGGATGCGGACCCGGAATACACCAATATCGACGGGAGCTACAAGATCTACGAGGAGAAGTCGAAGCAAAGCTGGGGGCAAGGATCGCTCTGGACGTCGTTGGCACAATTCAGCCCCCGCATACGGGAAATGTGGAAAGCCCGAATCGACCGTCTGAATCCAGGTGGCTATGGCTACGTCCGAAGCATGATCTGCTACCTGCTCGCGACTTCACGCCCCATTACCTGGACGCCACGCCACACCAAAGAATGACTACCCCTGACCTCCGAAGCCTCGGCATAGGAGGCTGTATCTTGGGACGTTCTCTAGAGTGTTGCTAGCACCTCTACCGCCGTCCTGGTATTCTCATCATCCAGATCCCGCTTCACGATCCGTTCGAGCTGATGTCTGGCCCTCTCATCCCCCTGCTTCGCTAGCTCCACCGCCTCATCGAACCCGGTTTGCGACCACGTCGTGATCTTCTCTGACACATCCAGGTCATAGTCTTTCCAGTAGTATTTCAGATCTTCCGTCTCCCAGTTCCGGTAGACGTCTTCCCAGCCGTAGGTCTTCGTCAGGTTGCTCAAGTGCGGGATCAGCATCTGTTCAGCGATCGGGATTCCGAACGCCTGATACCGGTTGTCCAGGGAGACCCGGATCCGATCCTCCGTGTCGTTGGGCAACGCCTGATGCACCACGAGACTGTGGAAAATCAGCGTATCTCCAACCTCGAAGTCGTTCGACAGCCACTCGCCTGAGAGGTCCTCTTCGTGTATCGCGAGCGACCCGGCCCCCAGCGAGAAGTGATGTTCCATTACCGTGTCGATCTTGTGTGATCTGGGAATGACAGCCAGGGGGCCCAACTCGATCGGACAATCACCCACGGGAGTCCAGACGGTGTAGGTGTCGTAACTGCCCTGGAAGTGAACGAAGTCCTGATGGATCGGCGTCGTATGCTCGGTATACTGCGGGAACCACAGCCGGGCGATCTTGGAGGGATGTGGCAGGACGTGACCGTCCACGATCTTCGCGATCACATCGACAATCTCATCCCAGTGCCCGGATCGATGGAAGGACTCGAGCTTGTAGACATCGTGGTAGACCCCGGTATACTCGACGTCTCCTTCCGCGCACCTTGCCTCGATCGAGGCGATCCCATCGGACGGATCGGTCCCGGCCACCAGCCATCCTCCCGCCATCATCACCTCGAGCATATCGCGCCGCAACGCGCGCAGCTTGTCCTTGTCTTGCAGTCCCCTGAGGAAGAGGTAACCCTCGTCGGCGATCCGCTCTCTCAGCGCGGCGGGATCGTCGAGAATATCGTTGGAAACGCGGAAGGGTCCGGCGACTCGCGACATATCAGATCTCCAGATTGGTTGACTCCTTTGAATCTAGGGTTTCAGCGGCTGTCCCCCAACCCCGATCTCCATCCATTCTGCTTGCCCTCCCCTCCCGTCGCCCTGATCATGTCGCCCAACGTCATTCAGAGGATGCTGGAGGTCCCACCATCTAAAGAGGAAGCTCACCTCTCCCACGCGTGGGAGAGAACGGTCCGAAGGACCCGGTGAGAGCTAGCATCGAATCTGCCCATAGATCAGGCCCTCACCCTCATCAAGCAACTGAAGAGTACCTAAACGTATGCCCAAACTTAGAGCAGCAATAATAGGCTGCGGCGGAATGGCAAGACGCCACCTGATCGGTTACCAGCACTCCGGCAGATACGAGATCATCGCGCTCGCCGACCTCCACGAAGCCGCCATGCAGGAATACGACGGCGAGTTCGATCTACAGACGACTCACTACAGCGATGCCCGCGAGATGATGGAGAAGGAGCGACCGGATGTCGTTTCGATCGGGACCTGGCATTCGGGTCACGCCGAGTGGACCATTGCCGCGTCAGCCTACCGCCCCAAGGCCATCTTGTGTGAAAAACCAATGGCCGACACACCGGGTCGTGCGGAACAGATGCTCGTTGCCTGCACGCGGAACGACGTCAAGCTCGTCATCGGTCATCAGCGTCGGTTTCTTCCCGCTTACACGCTGGCGAAGAACCTGATCGCTGACGGCGCTATCGGAAAGGTCGAGTGGATCCATTCGCTTGGCGGTCAGGGACTGCCCAACTTCTGCACCCATCAGACCGACATGTTCCGGTACCTGCTGGGCGACGAGGAATGCGTCTGGGTCATGGGGAATGTCGAGCGTAAAACCGACCGTTACGAACGGGAGACGCGGATCGAGGACCGTGCGGTCGCCACCTTCATGTTCGAGAGCGGCGCGAAAGCATCTATCCTATGCGACGTCACAGACAGCTGGTATCAGGGCGCGAAAATTTACGGATCCGAAGGGATGATCGACGTCACCACCACGGATCTGCGTTTGATGAACAGCTCAACGAACGGCTGGGAAGAACACACCCCTGATCCCCAACACGCCGACCCGTCCGAGCGGCAGTTCGAGTATCTGGAAGCGGGCACCGCTCAGGCTGTCGAGCTGGCCGACTGGCTGGAGGGAGAGGCGGAGACACACCGTGGCGAAGCGACCCACGGATACAAGGCCTTACAGATGATTCACGCTGTCTACGAATCCGCCCGCTGTCACGAGCGCGTCGAAATGCCGTTGCAAACCCGCGTGAACCCGTTGGACGTCATGGTCGAGTCAGGGCAGCTGCCGGTCGAGCGACCGGGCAAATACGAAATTCGCGCCTTCCGCCTGCGGGGGGAAGGAATGGAGTCAGATCAAGAAATGTCATCCTGAGCGCAGCGAAGGATCCCTCCGGGTTCTCCACCTCTTTCGGACATGGCCCGGAACCCAGAGAGATCCTTCGCCTTAGGCTCAGGATAACGGAGTAACCAAATGTCAAAAATCCGCTGGGCGCAGATCGGAACCAAACACGGCCACGCCGCCGGAAAATACCGCGCACTCCTGACCAACCCCAACTGCGAACTCGTCGGTATCTACGAGCCTGACGACACGCGGCGCGCAGAAGTCGCCGACCAGGATCCGTATAGAGACGCCAACTGGTTCGGCGACGCCTCAGAGATCAACGAGGACGAATCGATCGTCGCCGTCGCTTCCGAGGGAGCGAACATCGAAAGCCTCGACCAAACGGAAGCCCTGGTCGACGGCGGAAAGCACGTCTGGTACGACAAGCCCGCCGGATGCAACTGGGAACAGTGGCAAAAGGTCGTCGCAACGGCTGAAGAAAAGGAACTGCTGATCCAGATGGGCTACATGTTCCGCTACCACGCCGCCTTCAACCAGATCGACGAGTGGGTCAAGAGCGGCTTCCTCGGCGAGATCACCTCCCTCCGGGGCCACATGTCCACGAGTCTACCCAAAGATCGGCGTGAAGCGCTGGGCGTCTTCCGCGCCGGCATCTTCTACGACCTGGGCGCCCACATGCTGGACCAGGTCTGCTGGCTGCTTGGTCGCCCACACAACATCACCTCGTTCCTCCGCAACGACAGCGACGCTGAGAACGTCATCGACAACTCGGTCACGGTTTACGAGTTCGACAAAGCCATCGCATTCCTCGACATTTCTTCATTTGAGCCTCGCCCGGCCGCCCGCCGCTTCGAGGTCTACGGCACAAAAGGCAGCGCCATCATCCACGAACCTTTCGAGCCGGGCGACAAGATCCGCCTCGCGCTCGACGAGTCACGCGACGGTTACCTGGAGGGCGAACAGATCGTGGAAGTCGAGGGTCGGTCTCGCCAGGCGCTCTACGAACTGGCGCTCCAGTCCTTCCTCTCTACGATCGCCGGAGCGAAGAAGCGTGACAGACCGACTGAACACGAGCTGCTCGTTCAGGAAACCTTGTTGAGAGCTACAGGAGACATTGCAGGCGGTTAGCCAATCCGCCAGCTACCCAAGCCCTCACCGGGTCCGGTCGGTGGGAAAGCTAGTTTGGCTCCTCGCTCCCAGCCTGTGGCTGGGGGTGGTTCACGCAGAACTACTCATGCCATTGAATATCACCATCATCGGCGCCGGATCCCGTTTCTCCTTCGGCATCACGGCTGACCTCATCCGCGACGAATACTTCACCGGCTCCACCCTCGCGCTTGTCGACCCGGACGAACGGGCGCTCGACACCTCCACGCGCATCGTGAACCGGATGGTCGCCGAATCAGGCGCGGACCTGAACGTGATTTCGTCACGCTATCGCGATGAGGTATTACCCAGCACGGATTACGTCCTCAACTCGATCGCAGTGGGCGAACCGTTCGCACGCGAACGGGATGTGGCGATCGGCGAGGAACACGGAATCTATCAGCCCACATCCCAGACGGTCGGACCCGGCGGATACTGTCGAGGACTTCGCGTTATCCCTCACGCCGTGGAGATTGCGAAAGACGTGGCCGAAACGTGTCCGAACGCCACGATCATCGACCTGGCCAATCCCCTGGCCGCCGTATGCCGTTCGATGATCCGCGAGTCAGGCCTGCCGGTGGTCGGTCTGTGTGAACAGTGGGCCGTCACGAAACGTTTCTTCGCGAAGGCGCTGGATGTCGACGAACAGGAACTGGAACTCAATTCGGTAGGAACCAACCACCTCACGTGGGCGATCGGTCTGGAGCATAACGGGAAA
The DNA here is from genome assembly GCA_002727195.1 of Gemmatimonadota bacterium. Taxonomy (GTDB): domain Bacteria; phylum Latescibacterota; class UBA2968; order UBA2968; family UBA2968; genus UBA2968. Next base: position 55,210 of record PBWH01000023.1, on the reverse strand, counting down.
GAGATTCTGGAAGAGACAATCGAGGACCTGCATCGACCGGAGCGTAAGTGCTTGCTTGGCGAGGTCCCCGTTTCCGCCCGAATCTACAAGGCCTTCGGCGTCTGGCCGACGGGAACCGAGGAGCACATCGCGGAATTCTTCAACTACTTCCTGACACCGGAAACCAACGGAGGCGCTGATCTGGGAATGCGCATCCGGCATACATCGGAGGAACAGTGGGACGCGCGGTGGGAGGAACGGGAATCCTGGGCCAGCGACGCCCCCATCCATCACTTACTTGGACCGTCAGGTGAGAACGCGGTCGAAATCATCGCCGCTCTCGAGGGCTACCGTGATCCCCTCGACGAGATGGTCAACATCCCGAACAACGGCCTGATCGATAACCTCCCCCACGAAGCCATCATCGAACTCCCCGGCCGCGTGGTAAAGGGAGGCGTCGAAGGCATCTCCATCGGCCCGCTCCCCATGGCCGTACGCGAAATCCTCAGCCGCCGCGTTACCCAGCAGGAAATCCAGATCGACGCCGCTCTGTCAGGCGACCGAGACCTCGCCCTCCGCGGTCTTCTGTTCGACGATCAGATCACGTCACTTGAGGTTGCGAAGCAGGTACTGGACGCCTCGCTGAAAGCGAACGAGAAATACCTGCCGAGATTCTTGTAGCGAAAGGCGCGCAACAAAAGCGCAGGGAGCTTGAGGCAACCGAACCATCCAGCTGTCCCTCGATCTCCTCGTAAAAACCATCTGAGTCCTTGACCATCCGCACCGCACAATCTGCTTGAGGGCACACAGCAAATCGACCTGGATTCCACCTGTGTTCATCTAGCCTCGCGAAGCGAGGCGGGTGGTTGCTCTTGCTGTATAGGGTATCGTTTAGACAAGAACGAACTCCCTAACGTGAGGCAGAAATGAAACCCAACGTCATTTTCATCCTCTGCGACGACCTCGGATACACCGATCTGGGGTGCTATGGCGGGACGACCATTCCTACACCAAACCTCGACACCCTGGTCGCTGGCGGTATGCGGTTCACCCAGTGCTACACGGGATCATCGATATGCGCCCCATCCCGATGCGTCCTGAACACGGGATTGCACAGCGGTCATTGTCGCGTCCGGGATAACTTCGGGATCGTCGGCGGTGTCGGCGACCAGAAGCGCGTACCTCTCGAGCCGGATGACTTCACAGTGGCGGAGCTGTTCAAATCAGTCGGATATACAACGGGCATGACGGGCAAGTGGGGGTTGGGCGAGCCCGACACCACCGGTGTGCCGAATCGGAAGGGGTTCGACGAATGGTTCGGCTACCTGAACCAGCGCCGTGCCCACACCTACTACCCCGACTTCATCTGGCGGAACGAAGAGAAGATCGAACTCCCGGAGAACGAAGACGAGAAGAAGGAACGTTACATCCACGACGAGTTCGTCGACTTCGCCCTCGACTTCATCCGGGACAACAAGGGCGGCCCGTTCTATCTGCACATCCCCTGGACACTCCCCCACGGCAAGTATGAGATCCCGTCCGTCGGTGAATTCGCCGACCGTGAGTGGACAGATGACGAGAAGGTCTATGCGGCCATGGTCACGAAGATCGACAGCCAGGTCGGGCAGATCGTTGATCTTCTGGCTGAGCTGGGCATCTCGGAGCAGACGCTGATCTTCTTCGGATCCGATCATGGATCGGCCAGACGATGGGAAGGCGTTTTCGACTCCTGCGGACCGCTGCGAGGATGCAAGGGGGACATGTATGAGGGCGGCCTTCGTACACCGATGATCGTCAGTTGGCCAGGAACGATCTCAGGAAACGTCGTCAGCGAACAGGTCTGGTATTACGCCGACTTCATGCCCACGGTCGCCGAGATCCTCGGTGAGGAACTTCCGATCAAGCCCGACGGCGTCAGCATCCTGCCGACCCTCCTGGGCGAGGATCAGACCGAGGACACGGCGAACCGATTCCTATACTGGGAGCGTCACGCCGGCGGTGGCTTCAAGCAAGCGGTCCGTTGGCGCCACTGGAAAGCCGTTCGTCCACCGACCGACCGTCTTCTGGACGAGCCCCTGGAACTCTATGACCTGGAAACGGATCTGGGTGAGACAACCGACGTCGCCGATCAGCACACTGAGGTCATCGCCGAAATCCAGACCTATCTAGAGGAGGCGCGTACGCCGTCGAAGAACTATCCCATCGGCGTGAAGAGCACGNACGGCTAAGTCGCTCAGGGCACAACCCAACGGTTTGCTTTTCCGGATATCACAAGATGGCGGTCAGTTCGATTGAGGGCTGCTAGCACTAGGGGCAAAGCCAGGTGCCGTTTTCCACCGTCGTGATTTCAGCGCGGAGTGCCTCGCCCACGTCACCGACATCGAGGCGCTGTGCGAACGCTACGACCTCCCGCTTGCAGCCGTTTCGCTGCAGTATATCCTCAGGTAGCCCTGCGTGTCCGCCGTGATCCCGGGTGCACGTACACCGGAAGAGGCCACCCAGAACGCAAACGCCTCCGAGATCGAAATCCCGGAGGCATTCTGGGAACAACTGTTACCGACACTACGTCATTGGGAGGCGGGGGAGCATCGGTAGGAGTCATTCCCGCGCACGCGGGAATCCAGCTTTCATGATCCTGAAAGCTCGCTCATCTGGATGCCCGCTTTCGCGGGCATAACACCTCCTGGTCGATCCCTTCAGCTAGACCCCAACCCCGCTAACCTCCTCCATCATCTCCCCCACAACCCCAAGCATCAATTCAACATTCGTTCCCACATACTCCGTCAGCAAGCGCTGAGCCACCCCCGCATCACCCGCGTCGATCAGNCGCTTCGCCTCCACAGCTTTCTCAGACGCCGACACCATCCACTCCTCCTGAATCGACTGCCAGCGCTCACGAACCCGCCGAANAGCATCTTCGCCCGCCTCGCGAACCACTATGTTCAACGCGTGAACTCGCCACCACGGACTCTCCGGATCGTCCTCAGCGTGCTGACCGCCCTTCCCTAGCACACCGGGGAGTTCGGCCTCGATGAATACAGGATAGAAGACGGATAGACACGGCGAGTAAAAGCTGCACCAGTAGACGGGTAGGCGAGATCCATCCGAACAAAGATCCGCGACAAGACTGGCCGCCGTGTTCCCGCCTTTGACCTTCCACTCCTCGTCGTGCCCGAAGTGAACACAGATCCCGCTTCCCGGGTGTATCCCCGTCTGGAAGGGCTCGTTGGGCTCAGAAGCGTCCGAGTGGTCGCTCAGCGTGGCCATCATCGTGCGCACATCAACCGTCCCCGAAGCCTGACCCAGGACCGCACACGAGCGCTTCCGTCGCATCGCGCCGCTTCCCTCGGTCCGATCGCTCTTCGTGAACGCATCGGCAAAACTGAACGGCTGATCCGACGACCACCATCCCTCTTCCCTGGCCAGCGGTTCCGCAGTCTCCGCTACCGAAACATAGTCCGTCTCAACGCTATAGACATTGCTGATCCCCAGTGCGCCATCCATCTGCTTGACCGCCCACTCATGACCAGCCGTCTCGATCACATAGGCCTCGGTCGGATCGGCGACGATATACCCGTTGTCATACGTCCTGACGCCTGCATCGTTCTCGAACTTGCCCTGTCCGTATTCGCTGATCAGAGCCGTCATCACCTCGACCGCTTCCCGAGCCGTCCTTCCCCGCTCGAGACCCAGGCGCAGTAACTCCATCCCGATCAATTTGCCTTCGGTATACGGCTCGAGCCTCGAGGGCAGCGCCTCATTCCCGATCACCACCTGATGCTCGTTGAACCCGTGCTCGTATCCCCAACACCACCACGGACGCGATCCAACGTGCCTGAACGTCGTCTCGACCTGGGGCACATCCACGAACTGGGTACCCGCTGATCCGCCAGAGTGATCTTTCCTCCCGTGCAACTCGAGCGGCTGGCACTCGTCCCAAGGGCGATCGCTGTTCTTAGCGAACACCGTGTGTCCGTGTTTCGACCCCGATGGTGTCGCGACCATCGTATCGCAGCTCTGCCAGAAGGGCAGTGTTCCGTTTGCCATTGGAGCCTCCCGTAATGGAATTGCCTCTTGTAAGCGTTCAGNATGAAGCCAGGGAGAAGCAAAGTTCAGGAAACTTCAATGCCATCCAATGCTTTACCTCTCCTACGAAGTGGGAAGNGGAAAGCTTCGCGCCGAAGCCTTGACGAAGGCGGATTCCTGAGGGCCCGCTTGATCGCCCGCAGGAAGGGTGAGGGCTTGAATTCGCGGCATCGGATCCAATGACTGGCCCTCACCGGGTTGTGACGTAGACACAACCGTCCTCTCCCGCCTGCGGGAGAGGAGAGCTTCTATTCTCGTCCGGGACCAGGTTTGTGCACCTCCGGATGGTTTTCTTCGCTTCTTCGCGCCTTCGTGCTGTCCGTCTTTCTGGATAGGGCTATAATGTCGTAACCTTCACACCATACCATCTGATCGCCGTCGAGAGACGGCTCCCACACATCGTTTGACAATTGACATCTGTCCTTTAACCCTGCCTAGATCATTTTCACCATCAGGGCCGCCAGAAACCCGCACAGCGTCGACAACCCCACGATCGGCCCACCACCCTGCTCGAACGCCTCAGGCAACATCGTCTGCGCGATCATCGTCAGCATCGCTCCGCCCGCCAGGCCTTCGATCGCGAACATCACGTACTGCCTCGACCCGGTCGGGTTCGCGGGGAAGATCGTTGCCCCCACATACGCGCCGACCGCTGTCAGCACGCAGAGAGAGAACCACATCAGGAATATCCTGAGCGTCGACATGCCACCCTTCTGCATGGTCACGGCGCTCGACATCGCTTCTGGCAGGTTGGCAAGGAATACGCCTGCGATAAAGGCGAGGCTGAGCGTCGTTCCCGACGCGGCGGCGGCTACGACCAGCATGCCGATGACCAAGGATTCCGGAATCGCGTCCAGTGCGATCCCCAGCCAGATCGCCGTCGCTGCTTGGCCGTGCTGGCTCGTCTCCGATTGCACCAACTCGGTCGTCACGCCGACCGTCGTGTGATCCTCTAACCGTTTGTAGGTGAGGTTCGTCCAGTCTCCAGCAGTCTCTTCGGTCACGTGCCCGGACTCGTGGAGATTCTGGATGCGCTCCGTGACTACCTTCTGAATCGCAGCCTTGAGGTTGGGTGACTCATCCATATGGCGATGGAACGAGTCGGTCGAAATGCGCCAGGCCTTCACCTCGTTGACGGTTACGGCTGTCGCGCTCCGTGGATTCTCCGTCACCAGCGACATCTCACCAAACACATCGCCCTGACCGATCGTGGCGATCTCCGCCTGCGCACCCTCTGACGCGCGTTCGATCCGGACCGCGCCGTCCGCGATCACATACAGACCATCTCCCTCATCTCCTTCGCTGAACACGGTCGCATCGGGTTCGAACGTCACCGTCTCGACGTCGGGCATGAGGGCGATCACCTCTTCGACTGGAAGCTCGCGGAAGTAATCCACTCTGGCGAGGCTCTCGAACAGCTGTCGAGCCTCCGCACGACGGCGACGAACCACGTGACGGCGGATCATGCCGCGCCGTCGCAGGAACCCACCCCGGTCTTCGAGGATGGCGTTCAGCCCGTTGAACAGGAGGCCGCCGACGATCCCCGCGATGATCGCCGCGAAAACCAGCTTGGGCTGAGTGATATGGCCGTGACCGTCACCGGCTCGGTGAAGCACGTGGCCAAACAGCTCGATCGACAACGCGAACAGCAGCGCGCCGCCTCCGAAAGCCATGGCCGATGACGCCACACGACGCGTGGGTCTGGTGAGGAGGCCCACAACCGCACCAAGCGGTAGAGAAACCGCGGCCAGCGCACCCCAACCAAAAGCGCTCCAGGCTATTGCGTCAAACATACTCGCTCCCTTCTGGGGATTTTGTCCGCCACACACTACTGGCCAATGGTGGCCAGGCGGAACGATTCAACTGTTGAGCTTCAGGCAGGGGGGTCGGATGCAGGTCGATCCCAGAGACTCCGGATCGCGGCATCCACNGTGCTTTCTACGGGGACGACCTCGGCCAGCTGATTGAACGCGNTCGCGTCGACGATCTTCTGCGACNCCCCGGTTACGCGCAGCCCGCCGCCTGTTGCGCGGAGNCTNCAGTAGCAGNCGATCAGGGNGCCGAGCAGGTTGCTCCCGATCCAGGACAGCTCGGCGAAGTCGAACACGATGAGCGAGTGTCCGTCCTTCGCCAGTGCTTTGACATAGTTGTGAAAGGAATGTCGATCGGGTACGCGATTCGCCTACCCGGACACGTGAACGACCGCGACGCCTTCCTTGACCTCGTGTGCGAGTTCCATAGCGATCCTCCCGACGGTTTCGCTGCAACTCGGTAGAGACGCGGGATTATATCTCCGCGTCTTTAGGGTCTTTGACAAAGAAGATGGCGATAAAAGCGGCGATTGTCATGATTCCCGGAACCAGGACCCAGGGAGACACGGGGTCCGACTCGAAAAGGATCCCGCCACAGAAGGAAGCGACAATCAGGGGAATCGTTATCAGGAACCCCATACCAGGGCCGCCCGTGCCGCCCGACGCAGCCCCAAACCGAACCGTGCCTCGACCGATCGCCGCCATCGTCCGGCCCCTGATATCTCTGGGCACCAGATCCGCGACCAGAGCGCCACAGGCCGGACTGATGAAGGCGGTCACGATCGCCACCAGGCACCGAACGACAAGAACCGCGACAAACCCCGAAATCAGGCCAAAGGAATAGATCGCCGCACCCCCTAGGAGCAGGGAGAGAATGATGAATCGTGTTCGACCAAACCGGTCGACCACGAATCCCGCGGGAATACCGATCAGGCTGCGAACGATCGACTCGATCAGCAGAATTAGACCCCACTGAGAAGACGAGAGGTCCAGGATCTCCTTCGCATACACGACCCAGAATGGCCCCGAAATCCCGTTGGCCACGAAGGCCAGGATGATGATGACCGCAAGCCCCTTCATCGAACGCGGGAGCCGACGCAGCATATCCGGGATCCCGGAGTAAGCATTCTGCAGCGTCTCCGAAGCGTTGCCCAGGCTGATGTCGTTGTCGATCGCATCGCGGGTTTCGCGGATAAACCACAGGTTGATCAGGGCTGTGCCGAAATAGGCCACGGACATCACGCTATACAGGATCCGCATCCCGAAATCGACCCCATAGTAGTCCAGAGCCAGTCCTGCCACGTACGGACTCAGGATCCCGGCTGAACCGGAAACCGTGTTCATCGTGGCCAGACCACGCCCCCGGTTCTCGGGCGGGAGCGAATCGGCCAGGATCGCGGACTGAGCCGGGAAGTGAAACACGATAAAGCCCCACAAGAACCGGGACACCGCTACCCACTCCCACGACTGGGCAAACACATTGATCAGAATGATGAAACTCGCCGCAAACCCTGCCGCCGCGATCAACTTTGCCCGATTCAGATGGTCCGCCAGGTAGCCCGCGATCGGGAAGATCAGCAGCCCGCCGAGTGGCCCCAGGGCATAGACGATCCCGACCTCTGCCGGTTGACCACCGAGCGTCATGATGTAGAGTGGAACGTATGGGAACACCATACCGCGCGAGAACATCCCGAGCGCCCCGGAGATCGAGAGCACGAGCACGTTCCCGCGCATGAAACTGAAAGCGTTTTTCAAATTATTGGAAGACCTTGATCGAATGGTCGCGCTGCCCCCATTACTGTCGCCGACAATAAAATTGGCGCATCGACAACCAATTTGTCACAGACTGGGGGTTTCCGTCGCCGATGTGTATCGTGCACAAAGATTTAAATATCAATGCTTTACACTGACACAGAACACTGTGGCACAGCGTTCGCAATAACTCTCCGACGGTAAGACAATCGCTCAAAACGGAGTGTAAAGATGAAGCCTCTCACACGCATCTTGAAAACCTACGGCATCCCTGCTGGACTTCTGGCGGTATTCCTGGTCGCTACATTCGCGGTTCCCACGAACCAGCGTGCCAGCGCCGCGGAGACGGACCCCTCGATGTTCATCGAGGAGCACTTCGAAATCGAGGAAGACCTGGACCGGTGCGAACTGATGCTTGTAGAAGACCACGTTTGTCTTCAGGATCAGGACGGCGTCCTCTCGACGTGGTGGAANGGGCTCAGAAGCTGCAGGGCANTCGACTAGCCTCACGGCCTCACGAACAACTGCTCGTGAAACACCGCCCGACTCCACCCCCGCCGCACATCCCCCGCGCTCGCATCGTGTGGCACATTCCCAAGACGCGAGCTGTGCCCCCAGATCGCGTGCCCGGACCCCGTCGCGATCACGGGCACGTTGTCCGTATGCAGATCACGCGCCAGCCGCATGTGGTAATTCACCGCGGCCGTATCGATCGTGGTCAGCGCAGCCTTGATATGCCGGGTCGCCTCCCACAGCCACTCGGGCCCCTCGGCTGATGCCGTGCGGTGCCAGTATGGGAGGTTCTCTCCCATGATCGCCCACTCGTTCATCCTGACCAAAGGATCATCTGGCCCGGTCAGGTTCCAGAAGTGGATGTCGAACTCACCGTTCGTACGGCGTGGCCAGACGATGTCTCTCAGCGCCACATTTAAATGAGTCCGAATCCCGATCGTCTCCCACTGCTCCGCCGCCAGTTCACAGATATCCGCCCACGCCCCGGGCATCACATCGATCGTCATGCTGAACGGCGACCCGTCTCGGAACTCGCGATACCCGTCCCCGTCCGTATCCCGGTAGCCCGCCTCATCCAGCAAGGCCATCGCTTTGCCCAGATCGTATTCCGAATATGTCCGATGCACTTTTGGGTCATACCACGGCGTCGACCGTCCGAACGAGTATCCTCCCGGATCCAGCAGGTTGTGATACGCGATTGCGCTGATCTCTTCACGGTTCAGCGCGTGTGACATGGCGATCCGCACCCGGATATCCCGGAAGGCCTCCCGCACCCTCGGATCCGGGGCATCCCAGTTCACATAGAACGCCGGTCCCTGATCGATCGGCGCCACCTTCACCTTGAACTTCCCGTTCCGTTCCTGTGCCTTCATCGTCGGGAACATGTTGATCTGTGCATACCGCCCGAACAGATCGATCTCACCGTTGATGAACTTGAGCAGGATCACCTGTTCATCCTGGATCACGGTGAACTCCAGCCGATCCGCGTAGGGCAGCTGATTGCCCGCACTGTCGATCTTGTGGTAGTAGGGATTCCGCTCGTAGACCACACGCTGTCCGCGTTCCCATTCCACCGGCACAAACGCCGACAGGCGTGGCAGACCCGGCCGCAAGACGAGCTGCGCGTTCGTCGTGCTGTCCCGGAACGTCTCGTAGTTTGCTTCAGAATTGTATCTCGGATGGAGATGCTTCAGCCGATGCTTTGGGAACGCCGTGAAGTCCGAGCAGAACGCGTGAAGGATCCGCCCCATCGGCAGTTTGGCCTGGAGCCTGATGGTATAGTCATCCACCTTCTCCATCTGCACCGGCTCGTTCGCAATCATCCAGACGGACGGCGGCAGCAATGTCGCCCTCGCATTGTCGTCCATCGTCATGTCGTGATACCAGAACAGGACGTCGTCGACCGTGTAGGGATGCCCGTCAGACCACTTGATCCCTTCCCGAATCCGGAAGTACGTGATCCGTCCTTCATCCTCGAACCAATGTTCCTCGGCCAGGTTATGCTCGATGATCCGGTGATCGGGCCGTCCGTAGCCCATCAGGTTCTCGCTGAGCGACTTGTTGGGCCCCCAGATCTGAACAACATCTCCGGTCAGAGCACGACGCAGTGTTCCCCCATACGTCCCGATCTCCTCCATCGGCACGATCACCAGCGGATTCTCCGGTAGACGCTCCGACACCGGCGGCAGCTCACCCCGCGAGACCCGATCGGCAAGCATCGGCGCCTCCCCGAACGAGCGCTTCTCCAGTAGCTCTTGGGCGATCTCCAACGGCGCTCGCGTCTGCTGAACGTCGTCCGTAGTTCGACGCACTGAAGCGTCGGTCTCACCGGTATCAGCTGGCAGGCAACCCATCAACGGAAGGGCAAGAGCGAGTAGAGAGTGACGAGTGCAGAGTGTTGAGTTTTGAAGGCGTTGCTTCAGCATCTTTCCTCGTTTCAGTGCTTCGCGGCGCTACGGCCGGGCTTCGACTCGCGCTCAGCCTGACGGCGTGTGTTTGCCGCCGCTGTTTGTGGACGGGTTCGTGGCCAGAGCCGAAGATCCGATTTCCTTTTGTCGATGACCTATCTATCATGCCACCTCTTCTGCCACCTGAAAACACACAACTTAAGCTGACCTATGCTTCTGTTTTTCCCTTCAACACTCAGCGCTCACTACTCGTCATTCTGAACTNGGTTCTCCTGNACTCCCTGATGCCTTCTGTCTACTCCGCTCCACATCTGCANGCCTTCNNGCGCGACATCCTCTCGGCCTCAGGCGTCACGGCACACATCGCCGAAGAAGTCGCCGAGGTACTCGTTGGGGCCAACCTGGTCGGCCACGACTCCCACGGCCTGCTCCGGATCCCCATGTATATGAAGACCATGGCCGACGGTCGGCACCAACCCGCTGGCCTGGGGAATCCCCACCGGAGATGACACCCCGTTCGTGCTCGACTACGCGACCAGCGTCGTCGCCGAGGGAAAGCTCCGTGTGGCGAGAAGCAAAGGGTTGGAGGTACCTGACGGGACAATCGTCGACAAGGATGGTAAGCCGACCAACAATCCGTGGGACTTCTACGAGCCGGGCGGCGCCCTGCTGCCGTTCGGCGCGCACAAGGGGTCGGCTCTGCTGATGCTGCCTTGCCTGCTCGGCACCCTCGGCGGAAACTACGATTTCGAAACGGGACGCGCGCACGGGTGCTTCGTCATGATGCTCGACGTTGCCTGGTTCACGGACCTCAAGACCTACCAGAAGTCTGTTCGCGCTTTCCTCGACTCGATCAAGGCCACCGATCCCGCCGACGGATTCGACGAAGTCTGGGCTCCAGGCGACTTCGAGATCCATAACCGCAAGCGCCGACTCGAAGAAGGCATCGAAGTACCCGATCTGATCCTGGAGGAGCTTCAGGAATGGGAGGATAGGTGGGGTGTGACGTTGGATTCGGTTGTAGTGCGCGAGGAGGATAAGTAAAGGTACTGCCCGGCGTAAAGGCTCTAACCTGACCGTCCTCCGCTTCACTCCGGAGCGACCGTCCTCTCCCGCCTGCGGGAGAGGGGAGCCGGGCTTAGGTAGTGAGTATCTTGCTAGGCCGGTCTCCGGACTGGCATAGTTGCCAACATTTTCTGTGTTATCTGTGTTTTACGAGGTTCCCTAGAATGCCCAAACTTCGCTTCCACATCCTAGGCTCGTCCGCCGGCAAAACGGTTCCCCGCCCCTTCTGCACCTGTCGCGTCTGCGAGAAGGCCCGACACGACGGTGGCCGGGACATCCGCACCCGATGCGCCGTCCACCTCTACCTCGACGACGAACCGCAGGGAAGACCGCGCTACGCCATCGATTTTGGTCCCGACCTTTCGTCCAACCTGATCCGCTTCGGGTGTTCGCTTGACCAGCTCGAGCACGTCATCTTCACCCATGCCCACATGGATCACCTAGAGACCCATCTGCTCAACATCCGTCCCACGATCCTCAGCGACCGTACCGCTTTGCCTGCTCTGAACATCTATGGCAGCGATTCTGTCGGCCAGAAGATCACCGACGCCTGCGACCTCGAGAAGCTGGACATGACCTTCCATCAGGTCGACCCCTTTACGGCCTTTCAGGCAGGAGAACTATCGGTCAGCACCTTGCTGGGCAATCACGATCCCGGAACGGTGCTCAACCACGTCGTCTCCTACGGTGGCAAGACGGTCCTGTTGGCCTGGGATACGGGTTACTGGAGCGACGAGACCTGGTCGGCCGTAGAGGGACGCACTTTCGATGCCGTCATCTCGGAGTGCACACACCTCGGGCCCTCAGAGATCGACAGACCTTCCCGTCACCTCAACTTTGCGACGCTCCTCGATATGCGGGCACGCCTTATCGACACGGGATGCATCGCGGAAGATACGCCCTGGTCNACGCTTCACATCGGAGACAATGGCGGCCTCACCTACGACGAAGCTGTCGAATTCGCCCATCCACACGGGGTCACTGTCGGCTTCGATGGCCAATGGGTCAACGTCTGAGGCTTTACGATGCTCCCTTGCAAAGCCATACACCCGAACCCTCGACAGACAGCATCGCCGCAAGGCGGTGTCCGCGTCGACCGAAATCCCCCCGCTCTGCTCTGGCCAACGGCTGAAGGGGCAGGGCTACGCTACAGCGTTCGCTTGAGCCAAAGCCGCCGGTTCCCGGAGAGCAAAACGACTACCGAGTCGGGCCTGCCGTGGGCTATGTTCACGCCAACGACGGATCTCGAGCCCGGAACCTGGTATTGGCAAATCGGCATCACGCGCCATTCAAAAACCGTGTGGTCCGAGGTATACGAGTTCGAGATCCCGCCGCGAGCACGACGTCTCACCACGCCGGCGGCCGAAACGGTGCTGCGAGAGGCGGCGAAACAACGACCTCGCCTGATGCCGACGTCCGCCTCGGTCCGTGCGATCCGTTCGAGCGACTCGCAAGCTCTCGCCCAGAGGCTCTACAGAACCACCAGCCATCTGATCGGTCAGGAGCTGCCGAACGATACCGCACCGCCGGCTCAAGGCGACGACGAATACAAGCGGATGAAGTTCGCCCGGTGGGGCAGCAAGCGGCTGGCTGCCCAAGAGGTATCCGCCGTGGAAGCCCTCTTGTGCGCCGGCCTGCTCAGCGNCGATGATCGCTNCGNCGAGGAGGCCATAAGGAGGGCCNTGAACGTGGCCGCCTGGGATCCGGACGGATTCACNAACCCNGTCGTCAGCGACTTTNCCGATGCCTCTGCCATGCGGACGATGGCGCTGGTCTACGACACCTGTCACGATCAGCTGTCCGGTTCGGATCGCCGGGCGCTGGCCGCGGCGATGTCGAAACGCTGTNGACGATTTTTCGAAGGATCTGTCAACAACGTCGAGGCGCGCCTGTTCGGGGCCCACCTCTGGCAGCACCTGTTGACGGAGTTTTTCGAGGCGTCTCTGAGCCTGCTGGGTGATCTACCGGAGGCCCACGCCTGGTGCCGATATATTTACGAGCTGTGGGTTGCCCGTTTCCCACTTATTGCGGGAAATGACGGCGGGTGGGCGAATGGACCGAAATATTTCGGGACAAACGTCGAAACGCTCATCCTGATGAATCGATACTTCGACAACCTCGGTGCGACCGAATTCGACCGACGCCCCTGGTTCCGAAACGCTTCCAAATTCCTCCAGTGTACCTGGCCACCGAACGCGGCCAACGACGGCTTTGGTGACGGGACGGAACTGGAGCGCGTCCCGAGTGCGAACCACATCCACTGGATGCGCTACCTCGGTCATCGATTCTCCGACCGGGAAGCCCTTGATTATGTCGAAGCCTGGGAAGCCTCGGGCGCGACCGCCCCTGCTTCACCAAGACTGGCTCTCGACGCCCTCTTCTGGAAGAAACCGCGCACGACCCGGCCGGTATCCGGAATCAGATCACACTGCTTCCAGGACACCGGCTTGATCATGGCTCGGACGACCGGTTGTGAGGGAAGCAACACGCTGCGCGTCGCCTTTCGGTCGAGTCCGTACGGATCGTTCAACCACATGCATTCCTGCCAGAACGCCTTCAACCTCTTCTACGGGGGTGAACGGCTCTTCGCCAACTCCGGATACTATGTGGCGATGGCTGACGAGCACGCGAAGAACTGGTATCGAGACACACGAGGCCACAACACGATCCGGCTGGACGGCCAAAGCCAGACGCGCAGTCCGGAGGGATACGGTTGGATTCCCAGGTATATCGATGGCGACCGAGTCACCTACTGGGCAGGCGATGCCTCGAACGCATACGGCGATGCAGGCCTCACGAGATACCGCAGGCACATCGCTCTTCTCGACCCGAATATCGTCGTCATATACGACGACCTAGAAGCCGACCACGCAGCGGAATGGACGTGGCAGCTCCACGCGCACCTTAAACTGACCTACAACCGTCGACAGCAGACGTTCAAGACATCGAACGCTCAGGGCCCTGGCACACTCGTATTCGCATCTTCATCCGCCTTTGACGTGGTCGTCGGCGACGCCTTCGATCCGCCGGCCGTCAACTGGGGAGGCAAGACATACCGAGGCGAGACAGTCGAGGCCTTCCCCAAACGGTGGCACGGATCGGTTGTGACGAGGCCGATCTCATCCGTTCGATTCCTGTCGATCGTGACCGCGGGGGCCAGGCAGCCTGCTGTTAGGCATCTCAAGGATGGATCGCGTCGGGTAGGACGTTGGAAGATTGAGGCCGAGATGGACGCTGACCAGCCGACCCGGCTTCTGATCACGTCTACCCAGGCCGATACCGCGTTAGCCGTGAACATCCCGGAGACATCTTTCCGCGGGCGAACGTTACGGGCTCGGAACGCAGCCGTACTGGTGGAGGGCACCAGCACAAAGCGCTCAGTCGATCAGCTGCCTGCCGCGGCCAAAGCACTTGGCGGGTCCTCTTGACTAACTACACAGCCGACTTCGTCCGTAACGGCTATATAACNGTGGCGAACGCGCTTTCACCGGATGAAGTCGCACGGCTGAACCAGGCCATCGACAGTGACCNCGAGGCCAGCCGGCTCTGGGTGAACCGGGGTGGCGGTCGGATTCAGAACGCAAATCTGCTNATGACCACCGATGCGTTCGACACGACGATCACCCANCCATCGGTTCTCCCGATCGTGGAGGAACTCGTTGGACCGGACCTCTGCTTCGAGGAATTCTCCGCCATGATCCGGGAACCGGTCACGGCCGACCNGCCGGAGCCGGGCTGGCATCGTGACACCGGCCACGGCACCGGTCCGCTGGCAATCTTGAACCTGTCGCTGATCTACTACCTTACCGATGTAGACGAGACCACCCACTGCTTCAGCATCGTCCCGGAGACGCTGGGTGAAAAGCGTGAGCGACCGGATCATAGGGATGGAGATCGGGCCGTCGACCTCCACGGTCCAGCAGGCACAGCGATCCTGTTTAACGCGAGCAACGTCCACGACGCGCGTCGGGCGGCAACCGACCAGGAACGGCGGACGATCCACATCTACTTCGGGCATTCGACCAACAAGCCCCTCAGCAACCACACGATCTTCCCGCGACGGCTTCAAACCGGAGCCCACAGTGGCTTGTTCGCCAGGCTGAACGACATCTCCACTCGCGTGCACAGTGTGTTCGACGAAGCAAGCGTATGACAGCTGTCGACCTGCTCAAAGGAAACGCTTAGCGTGCCCTCGCGAAGCACAGAGACGACAGTCCTGGGCACGATCCTCATTCTCGGCCTGGCGATCCGCCTGTGGGGCATCGACTTCGGGCTCCCCCACCTGAACACGCGCCCGGACGAGACGGGAATCACGGTCATTGCGCTCAGCTTCTTCAGCGGCGATCTCAACCCGCACTTCTTCCGCTACCCGAGCCTCTACTTCTACCTCCTGGCCTGCATATACGGCGTGTTCGTCGCCATTCGCCTGCTGCTGGGATCGACCGTCGACGAGCTCATCACCGAGATCGCAGTCGATCCGAGCAACTATGTCCTCATCTCACGCG
The DNA here is from genome assembly GCA_002727195.1 of Gemmatimonadota bacterium. Taxonomy (GTDB): domain Bacteria; phylum Latescibacterota; class UBA2968; order UBA2968; family UBA2968; genus UBA2968. Next base: position 39,592 of record PBWH01000023.1, on the reverse strand, counting down.
CGGTATCCGCGCTTTTCGGAACCTTCACCCTTCTGGCTGTTTACAATNTGGGTCGCGTATTCGNCGACCGGNTGACGGGTATCGTCGCAGCAGCATTGATGGCCGCTTGTTACCTGCACGCCAGGGAATCCCACTTCGGCCTGCTCGACNTCACCATGACCTTCTGGATCGTGATGGCCTCAACGTGGGTGTTGAAGACAGAAAAGCAGCCTGACGCACGGGCCAGCCTCGTCGGTGGCCTTTTCACGGGTCTGGCCGCCTCGACCAAGTACGCCGGCATCTTCCTCGGATTCTCGATGGCGATTGCCTGGATCGGTCGAGCGTGGCAGCACGGGAGTCGCAACATCGGCTGCCTGTTCTCCGAGGCATACCGCAGCCCGGTCCTGCGACGGTTCACGATCGGCGCCGCAATCGGATTCCTGGCCTTCACTCCGTTCTCTCTTCTCGACTTCTCTACCTTCCTGAGTGACATCCGTGCGGAATCCAAGCACCTGCGAACAGGCCACGCGGGATTGACCGGCGAGATCGGCCTGATCTATCACCTTCGTGTCTCACTCTACTATGGCGTCGGGCTGCCCGTACTGCTGGCTGCTCTGGTCGGTGTCGTCTCGGCCTGGCGTTCGAACCCGATCACGACCCTCACGATCATGGCGTTTCCGATCGTCTACTTCGTGGTCGCCGGTGCAGGACGAACGGTCTTCGTGAGGTATATGGTCCCGCTGACACCCTATCTGTGCCTGTTCGCGGCTGTCGGCGTGATGGACCTGGCGAGGCGATGGGGGCGACAGTCGCTCGTCTACGTGCTCGCCCTGTCAGCGGTGATCTCCGTGCCCTCTCTCTACAGGATTTACCACGCCAACCGGCTGCTCGCAGAGACGGACAGTCGACTGATCGCCGCCGAATGGATCCAGGAAAATATCCCCGAAGGACATTCGATCGTACAATCGGGTACGGACTGGGCTCGCGTCGAGGTCCCTCCCTCACGGACGACGCTCGAAGCGCGCATCGAGGAAAGCAGGCAGCGGGGGCGTCGCGGACGACGGTTGCAAGTTCAGCTGGACCATACGAGCCCTGACGCCGGCTACGACCTGATCCAGCACTCAGAGTCGAATCCAGTCTGGGATCGGGATCGTCTCCCTGATTACGCCATCCTCCAGGATAGTCCGTTTTTCGTCTACGCCTCCGTGTCGGACGCGTGGACGGCCTGGCTGTCTGAGCATTACGTCGAGACACACGCAATCGAAGGACTGACTTCCGAAGCCGCGGTATACGACCACATCGACGCCCAATTTCTACCCTATGCCGTTTTCGGGGACGAGACACGTCCCGGGCCGAACATCACGATCTATCGCCGGAAGGACCTCGAGTGATACCACTGAACCGGAGCGTGTCGATTGTTTGTGTGAGTGCGTGGGTGGTAATCCTTCTCCTCCCTCAATCGACTTCCGCCCAAACGATCCTCCAAGCGCACACACCGGTCGACACACTCGGATTCACGGTCGGACCCAACCTGTTCACGAAATCTGACCTCGACAGCCTGGTCAAAGCGGACGTACACATCGACTCCCTGGTCGTCTACCCATCGGTGATCCGCGTGACCGAGGGCGGATCCTTTCAGCTGAAGAACATGTATGTCATCGCCATTGATTCGAAGGGTGAGCGGGTGACCAGGGCCCCGCTGGAACTGGAGCTCAACGCGTTCAACTGTGCACTCGGCACGGAACGGATCATGGGGTTCAGTCGCGGCAAGGCCCGTCTGAGGATCACCAGTCTCGTACCGAGACACGACAAGAAAACGCGAACGGGTGTGGAGATCGGGGTCGAAGTTACGCCCTGGCCCTGATCAAGCAGGATGGATGGCTTGTATCGTGAAACGGAGCGACCGTTGAAACTTCCAGGAGAAATCGAGCGTGCCTTATCGGGATTCACGACAAGCGGCGAGAACTACAAGACCGCGTCTGAGTCCGACGTCTTCCGATACACCTCGTCGGATCAAACGGTCTTCCTGAAGATCCAGGGACAGACGTGGAGCCCTCCTCTCTCGCGTGAAAGGAACGCGATGGTCTGGCTGGCGGACAAACTTTCAGTCCCTGAAGTCGTGGCCTACCATCGTGATGGTGACAGGGAATACCTCATCACGACAGCGATCGAGGGCATCAGTTCGGAGAACGATGAATGCCACGGGAACAAGCAGCATCTTGTCGAATCGCTTGCCGAGGCACTGCTGACAATCCACGCCCTTCCGATCGACGACTGCCCGATCGACAAGACACCGGACGCACTCCTCGACGAGGGACGACGACGAATCGATGATGGAATTGTTACTGAGGAAATGGTGGTGGAAGTAGGGCTGAGTGGATCACCGTCAGAGGCCCTGGACGGTCTGGCGGCTCGCAGACCTGACCTCGATCGGCCGGTCTTCACACACGGCGACTACTGCCTGCCGAACATCATGATCCACGACAACGACGTCAGCGGCTTCATCGACCTGGGCTATGCCGGGTCGGGAGATCCATACCGGGACTACAAGGCTGCGCGATACAGCGTCAAACGCAACCTCGGTGAGGAATGGGTGGGCCCGTTTTTCGAGGCGATGGGGGTTACGCTCGATATGCAGCGGATCAACTGGTATGGGGAGATCGAGGCTTTCGGGTAACAACTTGGAGTAATAGGACTACTTGGTGAAGGGCTCCCCTCTCCCGCTCGCGGGAGAGAGCCCGCCCCGGCAGCTTGAGGCCGGGGACGGTTGCGCCATAACGCAGCGGAGGTGGGACCCGGTGAGGGCCAGCACACCCAGTGTCTGTCGAGTCAGGCCCTCACCTGTCTGGCGGGCGANCCTGCCGCAAGAATCCCTCTCCCACTTCGTAGGAGAGGGAGAGCAGCAGCCGTGCTTAACCAGGTATTCTACCCATACTCACTCAATCCACCAGCTCCAAACCCAGCGTCTTACCCTTCTCGATCGCCGGGATCCCCTTCGCCAACCACACCGGAGCCGGCGCATCCATCAGGTAGTGATCGAAGTACTGCTGCATCCGAAGCGTGAGGTCCTTCCTGTTCTGGTACTTGGTCAAATTGTGTTCGTCACCATTGTAGTTCAGCATCCAGACGGGCTTCCCGAGCCGTCTGAGCGCCACGAACATCTCGATCCCCTGATACCACGGCACGGCGCCGTCCTNATCGTTGTGCATCATCAGCAAGGGTGTCTGCACTTTGTCCGCCCAGAACACCGGGGAATTCTCGATGTAGCGGGCCGGTTTNTCCCACAGTGATCCACCGATCCGGCTCTGTGACTTCTCATACTGCATCATGCGGCTCCGTCCTGACCCCCAGCGGATCCCCCCATAGGCGCTCGTCATGTTCGACACCGGAGCGCCTGCCATGGCGGCGGCAAAGATGTTCGAGCGCGTCACCATGTAGGCGATCTGGTAACCGCCCCAGCTCTGTCCCTGAACACCGATCTTGTCTTCATTCACGTAGCCCTGATCGATCAGGTGCGTCACGCCGGGGATCACGCAGTTCACCGCACTCTCGCCTGGATAGCCCCGCTTGTACCGGATATCCGGCATGAACACCAGGTATCCACGACTGGTGTAGACGGAAGGCACGATCACCGAGCGGATCGCACGCGGTCGCATGTAGTAATGCACGATATGCGAGAGACGCTCGTAGAAGTAGACGATCATCGGATACTTCTTGGTCGGATCGAAGTCCTCCGGCTTGTAGAGAATACCCTGCAAGGGCACACCGTCGAGTGACCGCCATTCGACCAGTTCGGCCGTCCCCCACAGGTAGTCTTTCTGCTGCGGGTTCACGTCGCTTACTTTGCGGATCTCCTGAAAGTCGGGATCCGACACGTAGAGATCGGGCGATTCATCGAAACGGGAACGCGTGAAGAGGAAGCGATCCGCTTCCAGTGCCCTGGTCGGGTTGGTGAATCGACGATCGTCGACAATCAAAGGTTCGGGGGGCTTGCTCTCTGTAAGCTTCGCACGAGAGAATCCGCTCGCCTTGGTCTTGTAGTCGTGAACGGCGAGCAACGCGGGCTGCCGAGGATTGCGAGATCGCTCGTTCGGATTCGTCCTGACATACCGGAACCGCAAGCTGTCCGCTCGGCCTGCGCCGTCGGTGACGTTCACGGGGCGGGACTTGCCCTGTGGGTCAACCAGCCAGATGTCGTGTCGATCGTTAATCAATAATCCTCTGTCATCCGTCGTCCATCCACCGATCCCGTGAGATCGGGGTTTACTCGGCAGGTCATGGTCTTCATAGTGGAGGGTCTGCGGGATGCCGGCTGACAGATCCAGCCTTCGGTTGCGGCGAACGTCGTAGCCCTGCCAGGAGAGCTTGTTCCGATCCCACCAGTAGGCATACCTCGCCTCCGGTGACAGGTTTGCGCGATCCCGAATCCCGGTCGCGATGAGCCGGTTCTCACCTGTTCTGACATCGAGCAGGAAGGTGTCGTAGAAACGTGGCGAATCCCACGAAATTTCCTGGCGGTACGGCACGTTCGTGATCCCGAGCGCGACGTCCGCGTCTCCGCGGGCACCAAGACGCACATCCGGTATGTCAATCGTACCCAGCTGCACCACCTCGCGATCCCGAAGCTGTACGACGGCCGTGCACGTCCGCTTCCGCTCATCCACCAGGTCTTCGAGCTGTTGGGGCTGCAGGAGCGGATCTTTCCAGTGCCACACGTCCAGGTCGACGCGCTCGTCGTCCGGTGTCTCCTCTTCCGGGTCGGGCGCCGGCCGTGGGGCCGTCCCGAAGTAGAGTCGTCTGCCGTTCGGTGAGAAGGTGAGCTTCCCGTGTTCGCTCACCCACCAACCCGGCGGGACGCCCTCAGTGCCTTCGCTGGCCAATTCCTGGAGTCGCTCCGACCTCGTCTCCCAGCGATAGAGGCGATACGACTGCTGCTCCGCCGTAAAGCTGTCCCGGTTGGCTACGAAAGCGACCTGAGTACCGGTTGAGTCAACAATCGTCTGCTTGAAATCACCCGGACCGGCCATTATCGTCACGCTGTCTCCTGACGCCAGTTCGACCGCCCGCAGCGCATCCGAGAGACTGTCCTTGCTGGCCGTGGTGAAAACGAGCCAGTTCCCGACCTGCGAGAAAACGTAGGTCGTGACGTCCGCGAACGTCCGTTCGTCACCCGTCGACAGGTTTCTGAGCACCAGTTCTGTCCCCTCGGCCTTCTTCCGCGTATCCCGCTTGAGCTTCTTCTTGTCTCCTTCCTTCTCCTCTTCCTCCGGCTTCTCGACCTTCTTCTCTTTCTCTCCCGGCTTCTCGGCCTTCTTCTCCTCCTCGCCTTCCTTAGTCTCCGACGCTTCTTCCTCCTTCTCTTCCGTGGCCGAAGAGTCCGCTGCCGAAGAATCGGGCTCAACCGCCTTCTCTTTCAGGTAGGCCAGCCAACCACCGGATGACTTCGGCATCTTGAAGGATTTGACCCGTCCGATTCGCGTCACGTCGCCAGTCTCGAGGGTCACGATCGCCAGCGAATCCTTCGGCATCTTCTCCGCCTTGAGCCTGTTTCGCTTGCCTTGCTTGACGGAATCGCGAAACGCCTTGATCAGGGCGACCACGTTGCGCGAGTCGGCGGAGAAGGCAGCGGATTGGCCCCGTTCGACCTGGTAGACCGTATTGTCGCTCAACCGTTTGATCCTGAGTTCACGATCCTTCTCGTCGGGACCAAAGGAGAGAAAGACCCAGCCACCGTCGTTTGAGATCGCGCGCTGGTTAATCATGTTCCAGATCTCGTAGGAATCGTGTTCGAGCGGTTTCTTTTCAGCCCAAGAGGTAGACGTGAGGGTGATCAGCAGGGCAAGTATGGTGAAGAACATTGTGACTCCGTGGATTGCCGAACGGGTCGGAGTGAGACTGTGTTGCGTTGACAGTTGTCAGGCGTTGGCGCCGATGGCGACGCTGATGCTGATTCAGACCTAGTCAGCGGCGCCTGTCGTCTAGTACGTGGTTCACCCGGGGTGGCGCCTTTGGCTTACCCCGGGTTATATGACAGAGCCCCTTCACAGGGCTCTTCCAACAAGACTCTCTCCGTCCTCTGCGGTTAAAGCTTTTGACTTTGGTTTCTAGCAGACACAACAGGCCTTGTGCGATCGGAATATACGCAACATTTTCACGGCGACCGCAGCCTCGCTCACAGCCCAGAGGGCAGCCTTGGCCAAACGCGACTTCCAGATCATTGCCGACATCTCGAATNTCGAGGAGCTCGAACGCGATCTTCAGTTCCATCCTGCAGACCTCGCAGGGTCGACGCTATCGAGCGACCAGATCGCTTCCTACAACGCAAATGGGTATGTCACAGGATTGGGCATCCTCGATCCGACGGACGTAAATGATCTGCGAGCCTACTTCGACGACCTGCTTCAACAGTATATGAACGATGGCAAGGACAGCTATGCGATCAGCTCCGCCCACCTGCGACACGGCCGGGTCTACGACCTGATGAAGGACGCCCGGATCGTGGATGTCATGGCGGATCTGCTGGGGGAGGAGGTGATCGGCTGGGGNGCCCACTTCTTCTGCAAGATGCCAGGCGACGGGAAACGCGTGTCCTGGCACCAGGACGCCAGCTACTGGCCGCTCACACCGTCTCGAACCGCGACCATGTGGCTCGCCATCGATGACGCGGATACGGAGAACGCCTGCATGCGGCTGATCCCGCGATCGCACCTCAAGGGTCACCTGACCTACCGGATGAGCGANGACGACGAGGATAACGTTCTGAACCAGACGGTGGATGAGGCCGAGTCCTACGGCGATGATCCGGTGGATATCGAGCTCAACGCCGGTCAGGCATCGGTACATTCCGACCTGATCCTTCACGGATCTGAGGCTAATCAGTCCACGCGCCGGAGGTGCGGGCTGACCCTGCGATACTGTGCGGCCGAAGTCCAGGCTCACATGGGTTGGGCCGACAAGGGCATGGTTGTCCGCGGATCTGACCCTGACGGACACTGGACCGATCAAAGCCGTCCACTGGAGGACTGATGACACCCGAATCCCTGTTCCAGATCGCCAATGGGGCGGCTATGCTCTGCTGGATCGTACTCCTCGTTCTGCATCGACAGCCGGTCGTCACCCGTGTGATCCTGCCGGTTGGCGCAGTCGGGTTGTTGAGCCTGCTCTACGGATACCTGATCGTCAGCGGGCTCGATGGCTGGGAGGGTGGATTCGACTCGCTCTCAAACGTGTCGCTGCTTTTCCAGAACCAGACCCTCCTGCTGGCCGGATGGGTACACTACCTGGCCTTCGACCTGTTCGTCGGCTGCTGGGAAGTCCGCGACGCGAGACGACACGACATCAGCATCATCCTGATCCTTCCCGCGCTCGTCCTGACGTTCATGTTCGGACCCATCGGCCTGATCGCCTACTTCCTGATTCGGTTCGTCCGTACCGGAAACGCCATACTCGATGATCACCTCTTATCTGAGTGAAATCCGCAGTCGGAACGTGCCGCTCACGGTCACGGGGTTCATCCACCTGGCCGTGCTGGCGGGGNGTCTCATGGGCACGCTGATCGACACGCGGACGATCCTGGGCATCAACCCCAGGATCAAGCCGGCCAAGTTCGCGATCTCGATCACCATCTTCGTCTGGACGATGGCCTGGCTCCTCGCCTACCTGCCGGACTATCCCCGCGCCGTTCGGGATGATGGGCGGCGCCATCCTCGTCAACTCGCTGCTCATGCTGGCCTTCGGCATCCTCCTGTTTCGCCAGTCCCCCGTCAAACCGACGGTCTACATCCGCAGTATCCAGCTCGGAATCGCCATTTTCCTCGTGGCCGGCTACTTCGGGGATGTGATGGTCACCAACGCCGCCCACTCGTTCGGGGCTGAAGACGGCGGGCCCNGCTTGCCAATCCTGAACTGGAGCGTGGAAACCGGTGATCTGCGCGTCGCTCACGCTTTCGGCCTGCACGCGCTCCAGCTGATGCCCCTGGTCGGGTATCTGGTCACGCGTGCGGATTGGCCAGAGTCCCGGCAGGTAGTCACCGTATGGGTGATCACGATCAGGTATGCCGCACTCGTCTACTGGACATACGCACAAGCGCTCGCAGGACGACCGCTTATCGCCTTAGGAGCATCGTCATCGTAATGGCTGAACTGCTTTCCGTCGACCGACTGTTCGGGGACGGCTACCACAACGCATTCACGGACTTTCTGAAGTGGAACAGACACTACTACGTCGGGTACCGGGCCGCGCAGCACCACAATCTGCCCCCCAACGGCGACATCGTTCTCCATCGCTCGGCCGATCTGGTCGAGTGGGAAGAATGCGGCCGCTTCGACACCGGCGGTGACGACCGGGACCCCAAGCTCATCGACGCGGGTGACCGTCTGGGAGTCGTGTTCGGTACGTGGGTCCCAAGGTGGGGTGACGGCACCCGAACCGTCCGAAACGCGGAAACGGACCTGATCTCCCACGTCGCCGTCTCCCGGGACGGGACAACCTGGGGCACGCCGCGACANATCTACGGGATGAACTACTGGATGTGGCGCATCCTGAGCGACAACGACGGCTTTTACTGCGCCGTCTACCACTTCCCAGTCCGGTCGGAACGGGATCGGCGCTCGGTCGACCTCGTCTTCAGCGAAGACCTGTTCGAGTGGAAGCGCATCGGCCAGATCCGGATCGGTGGGAGCCCGGGAGAACCCGTTCTGTTCCGCACGGCGCCGGATACGCTTAAGTGTGTCATCCGAACCGAGCAGCCCGACGACCATTCGTGGATCGGGAACAGCCAGGCGCCATACGAGCACTGGGAGTGGACCGATCTCGGCGTCATGATCCACGCTCCGGTGGTCCTGCAGGTCGAGGACCGATGGATATGCGCCGGACGGTCCAAGGCAACGCATTTGCCGATCGATTCCATCCCTAACGATCCGGACGGCCGAAGTCATCACACATCCGTGTGGGACATCACCGACCACACGGCCAAGCACTTACTGACCGTCCCCAGTGCCGGCGACTGCTCCTACTGCGGACTCGCCCACGGGCTCGATGGTGAAGTCCTGATGACCTACTACTCACAACACGAACGTTTTCCGTTGCCGCCGGACAGACCGACCCCTTCCGACGTCTTCCTGGCTCGGTTCACGCTGTAGTCGAGGATAACGAGATGGACGCGGACACCGTCTACTTCTTCCGCACCGACATCAACACGAACGTCGCCTCGATCGGTCAGTATCGGTCGCTTGCTAGTGACGCACTGACCAGGATGACCTTCGACCTTCCTGACTCTGTGCGCGATCCAGGACATCGACGAACCGCTGGGTGACGATCTGTGGCGGTTGACCGACAGCGGATTCAGCCTGTTCGAGGATCGATTTTACCACAAGCTGTGCGACACGCTCGCGCTCCGCAGTCTCGAGATCCCACGACTCGCCGTTGTGAATGGTCTGATCGGGCGAGATGGTACGGCGTTTAACGAGGGCGACAACTATCCGCTCGGATGGACGCTCATCGGGGAGAACGAGGTCCATGTCGACACGACCGGCACGTATCTTGGGCTCGACACCATTCCGTTTATGTGAGGTGACTGTGGGAATACTGGATCGATTTTCACTGAACGACCGAACGGCGCTCGTCACGGGTGGAGGTCAGGGCATTGGCGAAGCACTTGCCATCGCGCTTGCCGAAGCAGGCGCCGACGTGGCCATCCTCGATCTCAACGCGGATACGGCCGAAGAGACGGCAGAGTCGATTCGGGCACTTGGGCGGAGGAGCTTGAGTGTACAAGCCGACGTGACTAAGCCCGACGAAGTGGCCGAGGCCGTCAGCACAGTCGTCTCCGAATGGGGCCGGCTGGACATCGGCGTCAACAATGCCGGTGTGGCCAAAGCGCAACCCTCGGTCGACGTCATGGAGGAAGACTGGGACTTCATCGTCGACGTCGACCTCAAGGGCGTCTTNCTGTGCGCGCAGGCAGAAGGCCGTGTCATGCTCGAGGCCGGATCCGGCTCGATCATCAACATCGCCTCGATGTCCGCCCAGATCACCAACCGCCCGCAGGTGCACGTCCACTACAACGCCGCGAAGGCCGGCGTCGTCCAGATGACCCGCACACTTGCCACCGAGTGGACGGCTCAAGGCGTCCGCGTCAACAGCATCAGCCCCGGTCACATGAAGACACCAATGACGCGCTTCATGGACGAAGCGGGTAAACAGACCTGGATCTCTAACACACCGGCTGGCCGGAATGGCGATCCCTCTGACCTCCAGGGCGCCGCTGTCTACCTCGCCTCAGACGCCTCCTGTTTCGTGAGTGGTCACGACCTGATCGTCGACGGCGGGTATACACTCTGGTAGCTGCAGTGCATACCACCAGAATTACAAATGCCTTCTAGGTGGGTCTCTACTAATCGCTCGACGCGAGAGGATGCTTGGGTCACCGGATTCTTGGACCCTTGTTTTTCTCTGCGTTCTCCGCGTCCTCCCTGGCGCGCCGAAGTGCGAAGGGAGCTGCGGTTAAAGATTTTCATGATAAGGATACGTATAAGGTGAACGACCTCCACCGTAAGCAGCCCTTTACAGCCCACCGCACAGCCTCCTGGTCCCATGACGGATACAACCGGGACTGGCGCATCCTGCAGCCGGGCGACACGATCGAACTCGCCGACCTCGAGGGCCCTGGCGCGATCACGCATCTCTGGTTCGCGATCGACAACGACCACGGCGTCACCGATCCGCGGTTCCCCCGGAAGGCTGTCCTGCGGATGTATTGGGACAACCACGCGGATCCCAGTGTCGACGTGCCCGTCGGCGACTTCTTTGGCGTGGGCCACGGCCGTGTGTCGAGCTATACGTCAGCCCTGTTCGACATGTCGATCAACCCGGGTGAAGATCGTGGCGCCTTCAACAGCTGGGTGACGATGCCCTTCGCGAAGAGAGCCCGGATCGAACTGGAGAATCAGTCCGACTCGGTCGTGCGCATCTTCTACTACGTCGACTGGCAAAGGTGGAAGGACTTCCCGGAGGACTCGCTGTACTTCCAAAGCGAGTGGCGTTGCGAGTTCCCGTGTGAGGCCGTACCCCTTGTGGAAGGCAAGGAAGGTCCGAACCTCGATGGCGATGAGAACTACGTTATCCTCGACGCCAAGGGATCCGGTACCTACATCGGGTGTAACCTGAGCGTAGACAACCGTGCTGGCGGATGGTGGGGCGAAGGGGACGACATGATTTTCGTCGACGGCGAGGCATTCCCCGGATCCCTGCACGGTACGGGATCCGAGGATTACTTCTGCCACGCCTGGGGCATGCAGGCCAACTGCTACCCGTATGCCGGCACGTCACTGTTCAACCACGACCACGAGAACTGGGAAGGTCAGTGGACGATGTATCGCTACCACGTCCCCGACCCCATCCCGTTCTCGAAATCGATTCGTGTGACCATCGAGCACGGTCACGACAACCACCGGTCGGACCACTACTCATCGACCGCATACTGGTATGGGAGCACGCCAGCTGGTGTCTCACCGCTTCCAGCGTGCGCATCCAGATTACCGCGAGACTGACGTATGGCCATCGATATCGGATCCAGACGCGAACTGTTCGTCGACACCACCCTTGTCGACAGCCTGACCGGCCACATCCATCAGCATCTTCACGAACCGATCGACCGAGGATTGGTACTCAACCACAATGCACCGTGGGAAGGGACCACCAGCGGATACAACACGACCATCCGGGACGGCGATCGATTCCGGATGTACTACCGGGGATGGAACTTCGACGAACATTCCAAGAAGGAAGACGTTGAAGCCTGCTCGTGTGTTGCCGAGAGTGCGGACGGCATCACGTGGTCCAAACTAAGCCTGGACATCATCGAGCGAGATGGATCGACGGACAACAACATCATCCTTGAGACCGACCACCTGACGCACAACTTCGCGCCGTTCCTCGATTCGAACCCGGACGCTTCCTACCGGTATCGGGGTGTCGGCCGTGGCATCGGTGAGCAGATCTACGACCTGTTCGCGATGCACTCAGACGATGGACTGAACTGGGCATCGACCTACGAACACCGGATGGCGCTGGATGGGAAGTTCGACTCTCAAAATGTGTCGTTCTGGGACCCAAACGCCTCCGCATACCGAATCTACTTCCGTGACTTGGAGCGGGGGCATCGCGCGATCAAGACCGCGACCTCACCCGACTTCGTCACCTGGTCGGACGCCCCATTCCTGACCTACGAAGGCTCGCCTGCGGACACGCATTTATATACGAGTCAGATCGCGCCTTACTACCGAGCGCCTCATATCTACTTCGGTTTCCCTACCCGCTTCATTCAGGAACGCGGTCAAATTACCGAAGGGCTCTTTATGAGCAGCCGTGATGGCGAACACTTCACCCGTTTCGAGGAAGCCTTTATACGACCGGGTCTGAACCCGAACAAGTGGGGAAACCGGTGCAACTATACCTGGTATGGCCTGATCGAAACCGAGTCGGATGTCGAGGGTGCGCCACGTGAGATCTCTCTCTTCACCGACGAAAAATACTACACGGGTCAGCCCGTAGGAACGCGTCGTCACTCGATCCGAGTGGACGGCTTCGTCTCGATGCGAGCGGGCATGTCTGGCGGCGAAGTGACCACAAAGCCGCTGACCTTCTCGGGATCTACCCTCGAAGTCAACGTGTCGACCTCCGCGGCGGGCGCGCTTCGCGTGGCGATCCTAGACGAGGACGAGCGTGAGAGGGAAGGATACGGACTGGAAGACAGCGATGAATTCTTCGGTGATGCGATCGACCAGGTGCTATCGTGGAAAGAATCGTCTGATCTCAGTTCTCTCGCCGGACGCCGGGTTCGCCTGAGATTCGCGCTGCGCGACGCGGACCTGTACTCCTTCCGATTCGCCTGAGCAGTGCGCTGATGTCCCAGCCCATAGCAACGATCCTGGAGGCATTTGGCCTGAGTCAGACGGGCTCAGCTGAAGGCATCGACAGCAACGAGTCGATCAACACGCGCGTCGAGACGGACGCCGGTCCTGTTGTCGTCAAGACGGTCCCGGAAGACGACCTTGAGGTCGAAGCCGCCCGAGCTGATGTTCAGGAACATGTTCGAGCGGCAGGTGTAGCTGTCCCGCAATATCGTCGCACGAAAACGGGAGACTTCGTCGCACACTGTGCGATTCCCGTGCCGATGTCCAGCTACCGGCTGACGCTGGTTCTGCCGTTGTTCACGACCGGTTGCTTGCCCGTGATCCTGGGGCTGTCTCAGGCCGATCCCGACCTCGCATTCATCGGCGCGTTCATGATCGGTGGCGCGGCCGCCGACCTGGCGATGCTGGAGGCCAGTATCTGCTTTCACGGGAACGTCCAGGTCCAGGATCACCCGTCGGCGCCGGCCTTCATCATACTTAACAAGNGTAACATCGAATCGCCCGATGTCCAGATACAGGATACCGCACTTTCCTGAGCGGGTCTGCGACCTATCTTGTGATCATGATCCCTGTCACCTNTGCCATCATCTACCGAAACGGGAAGATCCTGGCCGCTCAGCGAGCCGAGGGCCATCATCTGGCAGGACAGTGGGAGTTTCCCGGAGGTAAGGTCGATGAGGGGGAAACGGAAGAGGCGTGCATCGTTCGGGAAATCAGGGAAGAGCTGGGGATCGAGGTCCGGCCGACCCGACGGCTGGACGAGAGTCATCACGACTATAGTGATCGAACCATCCGCCTGATCCCGTTCGTCTGTGATCTCGTGAACGGTGAGCCCAAAGCAGGAGAGCACCGTGCAATCACCTGGCTCGGACCGGATGAGCTCACGTCNGTCCCGTGGTGCGATGCGGATCTACCGATCGTCAAACAACTGAGCGCGGAGAATTCGTNAAGAATTGGAAAACACATAGCCGATCGACCGTGCTCGACGCAGGAAAATTTCTCAAAGTCGAGTATCATGACGTGGAGTTCGAGAACGGTCCCCGCATCGAAGACNGGCCCTGGGTCATCACGCCCGACTTCATCAACGTTGTCGTGCAGCGCGAAGAAAAAGACTTTCTCGTCTACCAGCAGACGAAGTATGCTATCGAGGAAGAGTCCCATGCAATCGTCGGCGGGTATCTGGAACCTGGAGAAATTCCGCTCGAGGCAGCCAAACGAGAAATGCTCGAAGAGACCGGCTACGAGGCCCCGGAATGGATCGACCTCGGCGAGTATGTCGTCGGGGCGAACCGGGGCTTTGCCAAAGCCTATCCATTCCTGGCCAGAGGCGCACGGAAAGTCGCTGAACCGAATGCCGACGACCTGGAAGCCTACCGGATCCTGACCCTTAGCTTCGACGAGATGCGGGACGCCCTGAAGCGGGGCGAGTTCAAAGCGCTCCCGTGGGCCGCCGCCGTCGCCCTTGCCCTCCCCCACCTGGAGTAACTCGTAACCTCGTTTCCAGGGTCCTCCCCTGGAACGATTCATGACATTACCTTTCACATCATAAATTACATATGCCACTATTCAACGACTACACCTGGCCCCCCGAACAGAAAGCCAAACTGGACCTCGACGGCCACCTAGTCCTTCCCGGTCNGCTAACCGAGGAGTCACAGCAGAAGCTGACCGAATCGCTCAGCAGAATCCACGAGCTGTCTCGGAGTACGGGCCCCGGCCCCAAACCCACATCGATGTATGCAGCCGAGTATGACCGATATCTTGAGAGCATCATCGATCACCCTGAAATGCTCCAGCTGGCGGGACACGTTCTGGGAGACGACTTCCGCTTTGATCATTGTGTCTCACTGATTCGTCCGGGAGGCAACAGAGGGTCGGGCTGGCACACGCACGGGTATGCCGAAGACATCCAGGAACTCGGCTTCGTCCGCATCTTCTTCTACGTCAACGGATTCACCCCGGATGACGGCGGGCTGAAAGCCGTTCCCGGCAGCCATCTGTATCGGCGTATCCGCATCCGGGCCAGCGTCGACGACGAAGATATGTGGGCAGCCTGGGGTGACGACCGAACCCATCCCGCAACGGGAGAGCCAAGGCGGGTAGAAGAGTTGACCGCCCCACCCGGCACAGTCGCCTTGATGTGGACCCACGCCCTTCACGGCGTCACACCCCGTCAGCCAAACAGCGACAACCGATGGTGCGTGGTCTACGCCTACCGCAACCCCGGCCTGCCATCCGGCGCCCGACGGATCAGTTTCTCGTTCGAGCACAAGTCGCGCAAGACACGCGGTAACTTAGTCGATCTCTACTAGTAGGTGTTCCTATCTCCTCGGTCGCTGCTACAAGAGCTTTATACGAGAACACATAGCCAGCGGCGCACCCCCAGCCACAGGCTGGGGGCGAGAATACGTTACTAATATTTGGGGTCGTTCTGGCTACGCCGGAACGACTATAGCGAGATAGGCGTGACACGTGGCAGGTTGCCATCACCCAGAAGGAACCGCAGACTCGAGTAGGGCCAGTCCTCGGGCCGGACAACAAGCCACTTCTTCACCGGGTTATAGTGGATATACTCGGCCTTCTATTCCACCATCCGTTGAGTACAGATTGCTTTCGGATGGAATCCACGCTGCCAAACCTGATGCACTCGGTTAGCACGCTTAACACTCTAAACGCCCGCTTGAACGTGGAAAGAACGCGAACATCATCCTAAGAGGGGAGGTTCGCTAGGATCTCTTTTGCAGTAAATGCGAGGAATCGCCTCATGGTCGATTGTAACTGATCACCAGAGACGATCAGGTGGAGGTGATCCTCCATCACAACGTAGGCGTGCAGCGACAGGGAGCCTTCCTCTTGAAGGTAGCTTAGAGATCCAAGAACAGCTCGCGCCAATGATTCGCGCCTGAAGACGGGCTCCCAACCAACAATGCTGCTCGTCGTGAAGTGCGGCCATTCCGGCTACGTGAATTTGTATCTGAACCTGGGCACGGTCGTCCGACCCCCACCAGCACCTGATCCGTCCATCTGCTCCGGCTTTTAGACCCTTTTTCAAGATGCAACCTCCACTGACTACGATTGACGCTTGACTTTTGTCCTGCCCCTCGGATTCGTTCGTATATTGGTCGGCGAATCGACCACCCAAGGGACGACGTGAGACACTTTTTCATCGGCGACGTGCACGGCTGCGCACGGGAATTCGACCAGCTGCTCAAGGCGAGCAGCTATATGCAGGGCGAGGACAAGCTCTACCTGACAGGGGACGCCTTTACCAAGGGTCCGGATCCCCTCGAAGTCTGGAGGATAATCGGCACCACGGGCGCCCAGATGGTCCTGGGCAATCACGACGTCGCTCTACTGGAACGTTTGCAGGCCAGACAGGAAGGGGCGGACGAATCCGACCTGAAGGAATCGCACAAGCACACCCTCGACCAGCTCGATCCCGTCGCGGCGGCCCTGATCCTGTGGCTTGAGTTCGTCCCATTGTCGATACGGGAGCTGGGATTCACACTCGTACACGCGGGCGTCAACCCGGAGCGAGGCTTCGACCGAACCCGTCGCGAAGAGTTCCTGGCCATCCGAACCTGGCCGACGACGAACGGCATCGAAGGACCTCGCTGGCACGACCACTACACGCCCCCCGATGGCCGAACNCTCATCTTCGGTCACGACGCCCCGAACGGCCGCGTGATCAAGCGTGAGAACCCAGACGTCCCGCCCTATCTCGTCGGCTTGGACACCGGCTGCGTCTACGGCGGCCGCTTGACCGCCTGGATCCTCGAAGACGACGACATCATCGACGTCGAAGCACGCGAAAAGTACGCCTGACCCTTTGCTTGTGAACCCTTTCTTCCGTCAATATACGCGCATCTAAANAGTCGGGCCTGCGAACGCAGGCATCAAGTAGCTGTAGAACGGCGTTTACAGAGCAGCACGAAGGTAACCGAAGCATGTCCCGGAAATCTCTGAGAAACACGATCATCGCCGTTTTCGTCCTCGCGATGACTATGGGGCCCGGCCCCGGCCTCCGTCTCATCAACCCGGATGCCTCCGACCCGAATGCCACCTTCACGTTCGCCGGCATCCCCACGGTCTACGCCTGGGGCCTCTTCTGGTACGCCGTCCAACTCATCGCCATCATCATCGCCTACAAGAAGCTGTGGCGAGAAGACACCCCCGTTCATCCCGAGTAGCCCGGAAAAGGTCCGGGCGTATCGAGGGACCACGTTGAATTCTACATTCGCCATTTTACACTGATATGCATCTCCTCGTCCTATCCCTCTATCTCATCATGCTCATCGTCTTCGGCATCGTCGGCTATCGCCGCGGAACCGATACGGAAGACGACTATTATCTCGCCGGCCGAGGCCAGGGCTGGATCGTGTCTTCGCTCACNATCATGGCCACCTTTTTCAGCTCGTTCGCCCTGCTGGGCGCTCCGGGCATGGTCTACCGTGACGGAGCCGTCTTCGCGCTCTTCAGCCTGAACGTTCCCATCGCCGGTGCGGGGATCTACCTCATCGGTTCCCGGATCCGAAAGCTAGGACAGGAACGCGGTTACGTCACGCCGACAGACATGATCACCGACCATTACGGCGGCTCCATCTCACTCCGACTCCTCGTCGTCCTGATCGGGGTCCTGTATGCCGTTCCCTACGTTGTCATCCAGATTCAGGCCGGCGGTATTCTGTCGCGCGAAATGTTCGGTTCAGAACATGCCTTCGAGACCGGTGCCATCATCTTGGCCATCATTACGATGGCCTACATTATGGGCGGTGGTATGCGCAGCGTCGCTTGGACGGACGTCGTACAGGGCGTCCTTCTGGTTGGCGGGATGCTGCTCGGGGGCTTCTGCGTTGTAGCGGTCCTCGGTGGACCGGTCGAATTCTTCAGGCACGTCGCTGAACTGCCGCCCAAATCGTTGACTGTTCCCGGCACGGTCGGGCACTGGACGCCGGAGATGCTCTTTACCGCATCCACCTTCGCGGCTCTCGGGTCTATGATTCAGCCGGCCCAATGGATGCGCTTCTACGCCGCAAAATCGGGCGACGTCCTTCGCAAGAGTGCGCTCATCTTCGCGGCTGTCCTGACCTCCTGCTTTTTCTTCGGCGTCATGCTGGTCGGACTCGGCGGTCAAGTCCTGTATCCGATCGTCGACGAGAGCGGCGCGTATCGACTGAACGAAGCCGGCCGGGTCTTGCCCCACCCCGACGTCGGCAGCGCAGCCAACCAGTTCGACCAGATTTTGGTGGTGGTTTTGAACAATCACCTTCCGGAGTTATTGGGACCGATCGGGGTATTCCTCGCTTCGCTCATCCTCGTGGCGATCATGGCAGCCGCCATGAGTACGGCCGACAGTAACCTCCACGCCATGAGCGCCCTGCTCACGCACGACATTTACGACCATTTCATCCGCCCGGAGGCGTCGCAGTGCGAACGAACGTGGGTGGGCCGCATCCTCATCGCGATCACAACCGTATTCGCCCTCGCCCTAGTTTTGATCGCGAACCGCAGCGAGAGCAATCCGCTCGGCATGATCGTCATCCTGGGTCTCCTCGCGATCGCCTTCTCAACCCAAATCCTCCCCGTCGCGATCGACATCCTCTTCCTGAAACGCGGTAATCGACAGGGCGCCATCGCCGGGATCGTCTCCGGACTCGCCGTCGTCTTCTTCCTCAGCCCCTTCTGGCCGATGTTGATGGGAAACACCTTGGGCGACGTCATCGTCTCAATGAAGAAAATGATTGACGTCGGTGCGTGGGGATTGCTCCTGAATACGGCTGTCTTCACCCTCGTGACCTTGGGGACACGCAACAAGTAGCTGGCGTTTGCGCAGCAACTCGCAAGCCACGTGCAGCGCCGAGATGCTGAGGAGACAGGAGACGCGTGAGGACCAGAAGGGAACACAGAATCGGCGAGCCTGAAATCGCTGCAGTCTTCATGTCTTACCCGAGAGACATCCGACGAAAACTGATAGCGCTTCGCGGATTGATCTTTGAAACCGCCGCAGCCACTGANGGTATCGGGGAGTTCGAAGAGACGCTCAAGTGGGACGAACCAAGCTGCCTGACGCCCGAAACAAAGAGTGGCAGCACGGTGAGGATCGACTGGAAGGAGAAGAAGGGCCACTAAGCGATCTATTTCAAATGCACGACCGACCAGGTGGCCACCTTCAGAAAAAAGTACCCCACACAGTTTCAGTACGAGGGCAATCGAGCGATCGTATTCAGCCCCGAAGAGGACGTTCAAGCTACGCCCCTGAGTGACTGTATCTCGATGGCACTGACATACCACATACTCAAGAGGGCCGCCCGCTCACGTGCCCCGACCCACCGACAACCGGAATAACCGGCGCACCTTGACACAAAATCCGTCGACGGACTCTCCTACAAGTAGGCCCCGATTCGCAGCACAACGATTGCCTGCGCCTTTCTCAGCCTCTTGCCCCCTGCCCCCTGAAACTTTTATCTTCTACGAACGACAAGACAGATTCCCAACTCAGGAAAAACCATGGACCCCACCTGCCTGAACCATCTGCTGACCGAACAGGAAGCCCTTCAGTTCGAGGAAGACGGCTACTTCGTCCTGCCGGAAGTCCTGTCGGAAGAGGAAACTGATCACCTGGAGGAAGTCACTGATCGGTTGGATGCCGAGAAGCGCGCTGAGACAGGTAAGAACCCAGGTGACACGCTGAACACCTTCGACTTCCTGGGCTACGACGAGGCCTATCTCAACCTGATCGACTACCCGAAGACCTTTCCGAAAGTGTTCGGTATCCTGGGCTGGAACATCCAGATCTACCATACCCACCTGATCACCACACCGCCCGACGAACCGGACAACCCGAAACAACGCTACGGCTGGCACCAGGACAGCGGGCGACTGAACCGCGAGCTAGAAGGTGAGCCGAGAGCCCGTGTATCGATCAAGTGCGCCTACTTCCTGACAGATGTCTCCGAAGAAGGCCGCGGCAACTTCTGCGCGGTACCGGGAAGCCACAAGGTCAACAAGATCCGCAAAGAGGAAGGTCAGGACTTTCCGGGCAGTGCAGTCCACATTTGCGTGCCGAGAGGCGGGGCTGTCTTCTTCGACCGACGAATCTGGCACTGCGGGAGCCCGAATCGCTGGACACAGAAACGGAAGGCGCTCTTCTACGGCTACAGCTACCGATGGCTCAAATTCCGCGATAACATGACCATCGACAAGTATCTACCAGACGCTGATCCGATCCGCCAACAGCTGTTGGGCGCTCCTGGTCCGACGGGATGGCACGGCTTTACGTCACCGAGGGATGAGGATGTCCCCCTGAAGGGATGGATCGCTGAGCACGTAGGAAAAAAGGCTGTGGTCGCATAGCGCGAAGCGCAAAGCAAGATTATAAAGACCGGGCTGCGCTGAGCGCCACGCGCTTTGCGCTCCTTCGACGCGGAGACAGGACGTCCCGTCGAAAGCACAGCCTCAGATCCTTTTCGCAGCCGAGCAGCCAGAACGCTCTTGGTCTCGCGCTCGAGACATCGCATCAGCATCCAGCACAAGGCGTCCCCGATTAACGACCCCCAGGGCGCATACAACGGCTACGTTTTCGCGTTAAGCGTCCAGATTTAGCCTTCCGAATCCGCGCCCGCTCAGCCGGTCCCCCAAGACCTCACGCTTTTCCGAACGCCATACGGCCCTTATCATGGTTCACTTCGTCCACGGAGGAACCTCAAGAAAGGGGTGTATTGGGTTTGGACATCGTACGCTATCCCGACTGCCGCGTTGAAGTCCTCGACGATCGGTTCACCAAATACAAGCTCGGCACGGCCGCACTGGAGATGCTCTGGACCGGTGGCAGATGGTTGGAAGGACCAGTCTGGTTCGGTGACGGTCGCTACCTGCTCGTCAGCGACATCCCGAACAACCGAATTCTGAAGTGGGAGGAGGAAACAGGCGAGATGTCCGTTTTCCGAAAGCCGTCGAACAACACGAACGGCAACACGCGCGATCGTCAGGGGCGTCTGATTTCCTGCGAGCACGCCACGCGCCGGGTGACGCGCACCGAGCACGACGGATCGATCACCGTCCTGATGGACTCCTTCGGTGGTAAGAAGCTGAACGCCCCGAACGATGTGGTCGTCAAGAGCGACGACTCGATCTGGTTCTCCGACCCCGGCTACGGCATCCTCATGAATTACGAGGGCCACCAGGCCGAGTTCGAACTTGACACCAACGTCTATCGCCTCGACCCGAACACGGGCGAAGCCACGGTCGTTACCGATAGCTTTTCCCGACCGAACGGCCTCTGCTTCAGCTCCGATGAATCCCTCCTCTACATCGTAGACACGGGCGTCTCCCACGACCCAAACGCCCCAGGTAACATCCAGGTCTTCGAGGTCGTGGGCGATCGACTCGAAAACGGTCGCGTCTTCGCCGACATGCATCCCGGCATGTCGGACGGCATCCGTTGTGACCTGGACGGGAACGTCTGGTCGGGCGCTGGCTGGGCCGGCGAGGGCTTCGACGGCGTTCACTGTTTCGCGCCCGACGGCACCCTGATCGGCAAAATCCACCTCCCTGGCCCGTGCGCGAACCTCTGTTTTGGGGGCGCAAAAAAGAACCGTCTCTTCATGGCCACCAGCCAATCCCTCTTCTCCCTCTACGTCGAAACCACGGGAGCCCAGACCCCTTGAGCGGATGAGCGGGAGCGGAAGAGAGTGGGCACAAGCCGCCTCTTCGCCCGCTCTTCTGCTCTGCCGCTCGACTATGCACATCCGTCCCTTCATCCCCTCCGTCGACGGCCCTGACCTCACGCACCGAGTCGCCGACCACCTCACGCCGGATCGAAAGCTTGCCGATCCGGCGATCACATTGGACATGACTGATATGGGAGACATTCTGCCATGAATATCACTCACCTGGTGCTGGCTCTGCTGTTCACATGCGATCCCGGTCGATCTGCTGCTGTGGAGATATCCGTCACGACCGGAGGCATCGCCCCACTCCCGATCACAGCGCACACGGGAATGAAGCCACAGTCAAAGCTGTGGAAACACGACGGACACTGGTGGGGATGTTTCGCCGACAGCACCGGAACGCACATCTGGCGGCTCGGCGGCGACCGATGGATCCAGTCCACCACCATGACGTCGCACACGGATGTGAGGGCCGACGTGCTGCCCTCCGGCGGGCTCGTGGAGATCCTCTTGTTCAGGGGCGAATCGAGCGAACTTATCCGGTGCTATTTCTCGCAAAAGGGAGGAGTTTACGGAACGCTTCACCTGTCTGAGGATAGCCCTCGTATTCCCGTTCTGCTCGATCCGGGCGTCGAGACGGCCACGATCGCTAGAGACAACGACGGCAGACTCTGGATTGCGTCAGACGGGCAAAACGAGGTGAACGTCCGGTGGATGGACCGGGACAGCACATCACTGTCCGGCCCCATCACGCTGGCGGACAACATCTCGGAAGACGACATCTGCGTCATCGCGAGACTCGGAGACGGATCTGTCGGGGTGTTGTGGTCGAACCAGAACACACAGCGATACGGCTTCAGACGCCACGTCTCCACGGCCGACCCGGAAGACTGGTTTCCGGACGAGATACCGGCCGGAGCCTCCGCGATCGATCATGGCGAAGGGATGTCAGACGACCATCTGAACGTTGCGATCGGGTCAGACGGGACCCTCTTTGCGACGGTGAAGTCGAGCTACGACACAGAAGGCATGCCGCTGGTCTCGGCCTTGGTCCGCCGACCCCATCACCGGTGGGACCCGCTTTACAACGTGGACGATGAGGGTTCGCGTGGCGTGATGGTCCTCGATGAATCACAGCAGCTTTTGCTGGCGGTCTACACGTCGTATCGAGACAACGCCATTGTCCTTCGCCACGCGCCCATCGAAAAGCCCGTGTTCGGGGGCAAAGTCACATTACTGAAGCGTCCCCGCATCAACAACGTCAGCGTACCGCGACACGTGGTGACAGGCCGATTCCCCATCGTAGCATCACAGGGAGACAGCCTGATGCACACGGTCATGGTGGAAGTCGAGTAAGTCCCCCACACCTTGGAGTCTAGACGCTCCAAGCCATGAGGTAGCGCAAGGACCTCACACAAAGCGACATCGGTCAACACGACACTCGAGCTTCGGCATTCCCAATCCTCAATCCTTGATCAAAAATCCTCAATTGAAAGACTCTTTCCTCCTCTGGCACACGACGTCCACCGTCAGGGCAGACAAGATCGCCGAACAGGGCTTCCTCCCCAAAGGTGAGCCACGGCAGGAACACGCCAGCCGAGCCATCTGGTTCTTCCGCAGCGGGTTCAGCTTAGTCGACCGGATCTCGAGACATCGCCGACCAGAGGAATTCGACGGTTTCCTTATCGCCTTGTCTCATGATGCGCTGGATGATACCTGGGTGGGTCAGGCCCCCAACGAGTTCCTCGTCTTCCAACCTGTCGATCCCGAGTCGATCCTCTGCCGGTTCCCTGCCAATCAGGCGGGTAGCCGCGAGCAATTGCTGCAGGCAATCCAGAGCCACTATACAGAAGATGTCCTCGATCGCTTGTCGGCCCATAGCGCGGATGACAGCCTGCCCTGGTCATCCCGAACAGAAGCGGCTGGNACGCTTCTGTATCTGAGCCGTGACCGGTATGAGACTGATGCCCTCACTGACCGGGCGTTTGCCGAAGCGTTTCCGTTATTCGACATCGATGTAAGCGGCGAATGGGTGCGGCGCCTGGCATCCATCGACTTCCGATACTACCACCACTTCCTCCGCGACTACTACTTCACCTACGGTGAGCGATTCCTCGCTCGCGCGCTCCTGACTGCAGCTGCCAGACGGATCGGTCCCGATCGCGTCGTGTCGATTTGCTGTGACCGCGCTGATCCCGGGCAGAATCCTGTCGCGAGATATCTGGCCGACATCTGTCCATCGATTCCAGACCCCGACTTGACACTCGCCGTCATGGAAACACGGGTGATGCGCCGATCAAAGATGTCCGCCGAGTCCGTCGAGAAAGTGGAGGCGTGGTTGGGCGAGCGACCTCANACGGTCGACCACGCGCTGTATTTCATCGAATACGGCCAATGGATCTTCCACGCCCGATACGGTGAGACCGCTGTCGACTGGGGAGCGCAACTCTTGGGGCGCAGCGNTCAGGATCACTACGAGGCGTTGGAGAGGATCACGGGAGCGGTCCACCCGATGATGCGTATGGGAGCGATTCAGGCTTTGGGAAGGCTCCGGGATGTACGCGGGATCGACCTGCTCGAACAGGCGATGGATACGCGATGGAAACGAATGCGGGAACGCGTGGTGCAAGCTCTGGGCCGGATCCCATTTGGTCGTGCCGTAGGGCTGGTGCGGACAGCCCTGAACGACCGATCGGGGCAGGTAAGGAAGGCAGCTGAGCAGGCGCTCAAGGTCTCGTAAAAGACCGTTGCTCCTCGTCCGACCTGTTTTGCATATTGGACGGTCGGCTCGAAAACGCACTTCAGAGGAAACGCTATGGGCAAAACCATCCTGATGATAGGCACCTTCGACACCAAAGGCGAAGAGTACGCGTTTGTCCGCGACATCATCCACGCCCGCGGGCACGAAACACTCGCCCTGCACACCGGCGTGTTCGACGCGGACCCGAACGTGCACGTCGATGTCTCCAATGGAGATGTTGCGCAGGTAGGTGGGACACCGATCGGTGAGCTTCAGGACAAGAAGGATCGCGGTGAAGCTATGAAGGTCATGAGCGCCGGGGCCGCAGTCGTCGTTCGCAAGCTCTACGAGGACGGCCGATTCGACGGTGCCATCGGGCTGGGTGGCACAGGGGGCACGTCGGTCATTACCACAGGTCTGCGGTCGCTTCCGCTGGGGGTTCCGAAAGTGATGGTGTCTACGGCCGCCTCAGGCGACACCAGCATCTACGTCGGCACCCGCGACATCGCCATGTTCCCCTCTGTCGTCGACGTCGCAGGNNTCAACCGGATCAGCCGCCAGATCTTCACCCGCGCAGCCGGGGCCATCTGCGGTATGGTCGAGAGCGTGCCAGAGGCATCGGCGGACGAAAAGCCGATCATTGCGGCCTCGATGTTCGGCAACACGACCGAGTGTGTGGACCGCTGCCGTGAGGCACTGACCGAGAAGGGATACGAGGTCCTCGTCTTCCACGCCACCGGAACAGGCGGCAAGACGATGGAGAGCCTTGTCGACGACGGGCTTGTCAAAGCGTGTCTCGATATCACCACCACCGAGTGGGCCGACGAGATCTGCGACGGCGTCTTCTCGGCGGGACCCACCCGTCTGGACGCCCCGGGTAAAGCCGGCATCCCCCACCTCATCGTACCGGGCTGTATCGACATGGCCAACTACGGCCCACGGGACACGGTTCCGGCCAAATACGACGACCGGCTCCTCTACGAGTGGAACCCATCGGTCACACTCATGCGCACCAATGCTGACGAAAACCGTCAGATGGGTGAAATCTTCGCAGAGAAGGCAAATGCGGCGACGGGGCCCGTTGCCGCCCTCATCCCCCTCAAGGGCGTCTCCATCCTTGACGGTGAGGGAGAGATGTTCTGCGACAGAGATGCGGATCAGGCCATGTTCGACGCCCTCAAGTCCAACCTCCGCGATGACATCGAGGTAGTCGAAATCGACTGCAACATCAACGACGAAGCCTTCTCGACCAAAGCCGTTGAGATGATGCTCGACCTCATCTACAAGAAGTAAGACACCCCGGTAGACCCCCAAAGTGCCGATCAGACTTGAGCGCACCCTCACAGCTGGTCTTGTCGTTGCATAAGTGGCCTACACCACGTACGTCGCCTGGCTTTGTGACGACGCCTTCATTACGCTCAGAACCGTAGACAATTTCCTGCAGGGACACGGACCGACCTGGAACGTCGTGGAACGGGTGCAGTGCTATACGCATCCGCTGTGGTTTCTTGTCCTCTCCGCCTCGCCCGCCTCTGCCATGGACTGGCTCTGTTGACTTCGGTGAGATCCACCAGGGGGAGATCGCGATTTTCAAGGCGATCGGGCTCGACCCGAGCCTCCAGCAAGGACTCGACGAGACGCTCAACCAGATCGGCTGGCAACGAGCGAAACTTCCGGGGGTTCAGGCACCCCCTCCCTTTATTCCCAACACGGATGGCTGGCTGCGGAAGGGAAACGCCTTTAAGGCGCTGGGTGCATCCACCGAGGCCGCCGAATCGGGGCTCCACCTCATTCGGAGCGAAAACAAATCCACGCAGCTCGCAGGGCGCCAGTTCCTGACGAACGTGTGTGTCGACCTCCTGAAATCCGGCGAGACCGGCCTTGCAGAGGAACTCCTTCGCAAACTCGTTGATGTCGATCCGGCAGACTCAGTCGCACACTA
This sequence comes from Gemmatimonadota bacterium, assembly GCA_002727195.1. Lineage (GTDB taxonomy): Bacteria > Latescibacterota > UBA2968 > UBA2968 > UBA2968 > UBA2968. Next base: position 13,347 of record PBWH01000023.1, on the reverse strand, counting down.
CTACCTTGGCCTGATACCCGAGGCCAAGGGCGAACCTGCCAATGCGATCTAACACTACGATCGATCTCGCGCGGTAGAGGCCCGGACCGCCCTCCAAAGGCTCCGTTCGCTCGGCCAATAGCTGCGTCTACTGGCGTGTCATCACTAAAGTGCTTAGTTTGCCCTGACAATGACGCTCAACTGCGTTTGTCACCCGCAAGACCCACCGTTGGAGAACAAGAATGCCTGAAACACGACAGGAAGTCCTCACACGCCTCAGCGGTCTCATCGACGACGGAATCCCGATCATCGGTGGAGGTGCCGGAACGGGCATCAGTGCCAAATTCGAGGAGGAAGGCGGCGTCGACCTGATGGTCATCTACAACAGCGGACGATTCCGCATGGCAGGACGTGGATCCCTGTCCGGAATGATGCCGTTTGGGGATGCTAACGCGATCGTTATGCAGATGGCAGGAGAAGTCTTGACCATCGTAAAGGACACGCCTGTGCTCGCCGGCGTCTGCGGCACGGATCCCTTCCGCCAGATGCCTGTCTTCCTGAAAGAGGTTCGCGACATCGGGTTTGCTGGCGTTCAGAANTTCCCGACCGTCGGACTGATTGACGGTCTGTATCGCAAGAACCTGGAAGAAACGGGCATGGGCTATGGTCCCGAGGTCGAGATGATTCGCACGGCCAGCCAGATGGACTTGCTCACGACCCCCTACGCGTTCAACCCGAAAGAAGCCGAACAGATGGCGGATGCGGGAGCGGACATCGTCGTGGCGCACATGGGGCTGACCACGAAGGGCTCGATCGGCGCGACCACCGCACTNACGCTGGAGGAGACACCCNCCTCTGTACAGGCGATCTGTGATGCCGCCCGGGGCGTGAAGTCCGACGTCATTGTGCTTTGCCACGGCGGCCCGATATCGATGCCCAATGACGCGGCCTACGTGCTCCAGAACACGAAAGGCGTGAACGGTTTCTACGGCGCGAGCAGTATGGAGCGCCTTCCCGTCGAGACGGCCATCACCGAGCAGATGAGGCAGTTCAAGGCCATCCGATTCGAATAGTCTGCCTAAGCCCACTCATCTGTTTTGAGGTCGGCTCGATCAACGACGGGAACGTAACACCTCTCTCGGAGTCCAGTCTGTGACGTCACACGGAGCTCGGTTTGACCGTCCCGAATTTTCTCCCTCCACATTCCCTGCCTATCATAGGCGCGGGTCAGGGCCCATCCCCCAACAAGTGAGTCGAGCATGAAGACAAGAGCTTGCCTACTGGCGAGGTTCTTGTTGGCGTGTAGCCCCGAGCCGCAGCCACAGGTTGAACCGATCGCACTCGCGGAGTTGATGAACACCCACTACGCGCTCGCTCAGGACATTTATGACGCGCTCATCAACGGCGACTTCGTGAGCCTGCACGATCACGCGACGGAGCTCGCCAACCCGATTCCGGTATCGAACCTGCCTGACGCTTGGGCGCCGCACCTGGACGGCATGCGGTCTGCCGCCAAGCGCCTGGTCGGAGAATACAGCACGGCGAAGGCCGCTTCAGGGTTCGCCGACCTGGCGACGGCTTGCGCGAACTGCCATCACATGACAGCCACGACACCGGCGATCAAGGTGTATCCGACCCCTGATGACACGGGTGATATCAGGACGCACAGGCTCCGGCACGCCTGGGACGCTGCGCCGACTGCCACCGCGCGGTCCATACCGCTAACGAACGGCTATAAGTCGACGTGAAGATTACCGACATCAGAGTCCGNCAGCTCCGGCTGATCGAGGAGGTAGGAGAACTCGTGCCGGCNTGGCCCGGTCGATCGATGACCTTCCGCCGAGGCGGGGGATCCTTCGTCGAGATCCGAACCGACGACGGGCTCGTCGGGATTGGCCCTGGCCCAAGCCGGGGGCTCGTTGAACCCGCTAAACAACTGCTGCTTGGCGAAAATCCCTTCCATATCGAGCGTCACGCGGAGAAACTCGTTCACCACGTCCGGGGGCGAGGCTACAGCGGAGCGGCCGGTTTCGACGTCGCCCTCTGGGACCTGATAGGAAAGGCGTGCGATCAGCCGCTGGTCAGTGTATTAGGGGGCGGGAAGTCTCAAGTTGTGCCCTATGCAAGCATGATCCGCCTGTCCGAGCCGTCTGAACGCGCTGAGATGGCGGCCGCCCTGAGTGAGGCAGGATGGCAGGCGATCAAGCTGCGTCTCCATCACGACACGATCGCCGACGATGTGGAAACGGTTCGCCGGGTCCGTGAGGCGGTTGGTGACGGGATGGCCATCATGGTCGACGCCAACCAAGCCCAGTCGGCGAGCAACTGGCAACCCGGTATCCAGTGGGACTTTGCCCGCGCCCTCAAGACCGCTCGTGAGCTGGAAGCCCTCGATGTCTTCTGGCTCGAGGAACCCCTCCCACGCTACGCCTTCGACGACATCGCCCGCCTGAATGACGCCGTATCCATCCCGATCGCCGGCGGCGAGAACAACGTCGGCCTTCACGAATTCACGCGGATGCTCCGCGAAAACGTTTACGATGTCCTGCAGCCGGAAAGCATGGTCCTGAGCGGAATCACGACACTCCGCAAGATCGGCACCATGGCCGCCGCCTTCGGCAAGAAGTGTGTCCCCCATCACGGGGGCGGAGACATCGGGGTGATGGCCCACCTGCATCTGGTCGCTTCCTGGCCCCACGCCCCGTATATGGAACTCCTCCACGACCCACCCATCGGCGACTACGCTCACAAGTTCTCGATCTTCCAGAATCCTCCCGAGGTCGTCGACGGCAAGATGTCGGTCCCAACGACGCCGGGACTGGGCATCGAAATCGACCCCGACCTCATCGAAGCCTGACACGTGCGCGCGATGAACCAGGCTATCTACGCGAACTACTGTCGCGAATTCACCAAGCTGTCCATCTGGTATGCGAGGAAACGCATCCTCGACGGGATGAGCGACTTCGAGAACGCCATCAACGAGCGCGTGAATATCTTCAGGCACACGTCGCTCTACAAGGGAGGCAAGCGNCATCCTGCCGAGGGCGCAGAGATTCCGGAGTGGAACGCTCTGCTCGAGCGTGTGGAATCGGTGTTCGACACGCATATCACTGATGACAACACGACCGAACTCGAGCAGAAAAGCTTCGAGATCCTCTGGCCGATCATCGAGCCCAGGGTCAAAGAACAGAAACCCTGGCGACCGACACTCCAGGAGCGACCCTACGAGTCGTGGACCCGCGACTACTGGAAGGACACGGTCAANATCCACATCGCCAATGCCTACGCGCCCGAATCTCCATTGAGCGAGAAGCGAACCGAATTCGCCGCCGCCCTGATCCGGCTGCTCGAAGACACGCAATCCACCAGGCCGGAAACCGAGAACGTCGGATGCGGCAGTTGGCTGAATTCGGTGCCAACGTTCAGCGCGTTGTTCCCACAAGCCTGGATGGACAGTGCCGATGCCGAGCACAACGTCCGCTACACGCTCGGTCACTGGGGTCAGTTCGAGACCAGACACGGAGACTTCCACGCGAAGAACGGTGCACGATTCAGGGAGACCGGCGAATTCCCCTATACGTCCCTCCGGTGTCAGGACCGAATCAACTCGGTACTCGAGCATCTTCGAGCAACCTTCCCCGACGCCGTCGAACACAACCGAACCACCCACGGCCGCGAATGACACGCCTTATAGGTGTTCTGCTCGCCGTCGCTTATCTCCAGCTACCCGCATCCGCAGACGTCTCACTTCCCGTTCGATCGGTGTTCAACTGGACAGCTTCTTCCTCGCCGTTGAGGGACCAGACACGTTCGTCCTCCCCAAGAGGGCGACGACTCGATCCTCGTCCACAATCTCGACTGGGCACAAACCCGCTTCATCCCCGCCTCGACCTACAAGATCCCGAACACCATCATCGCTTTGGAAACGGGTGTCGCCGACAGCGCGGGCTTCGCGATCGCCTGGGACTCGACCAAAGCGGTACCCGGCCGCTACTGGCCCCGATCTTGGAAACGCGATCAGACACTGACCACCGCCTTCCGCAACTCTGTCTCCTGGTATTACCAGGAAATCGCGCGTGGGGTCGGTCGCAGGCGTATCCAGCAGCACGTCAATTGTTGGGGCTACGGGAAGCGAAACCTGGAACCCGCAGTCGGCACCTTCTGGCTTTACGGAGATCTGCGCATCTCTCCGCTAGAGCAGGTCGACTTTATTCAGCGATACCGTAACGGACGTCTGGACATCTCTGAACGCACGACAACCATCATGCAAGAGATCATGGTGATGGAGCGAACGGAGACGTATTTACTACTCGGAAAGACGAGTACTGGGGAAGTGACACCCACACGAGAACTCGGCTGGCTGGTCGGCTACGTCGAGAGCAGGGGCGGTGAACCTGGAGGGCGAACGCGTCTCGGAGGAGTGGCTACCTCAGAAACGCAAGCGGCTGATCCTGGAGATCCTGCAATCCCTCAACATGATCCCATAGCCCCTTCAATATTCTTCATTCGCCTTTAGACTCACGACTTTGGTTTCATCCCCTCCCTGAAACCGCACCTCTACCTCCCGATCTTTCGCCGCCCGAAGTCGCGCCTCCACGAGGCGTCCCTCATCCCACGTGACATCCACCTCGACGTTCCCTCTCGCCTTCAGCCCAGTCACACTCCCACTCGGCCAATAGGCCGGCAGCGCGTGCAGCAGGTGTATCTCACCCGCGTGACTCTGCACAAGCATCTCTGCGATCCCTGCCGTCACCCCAAAGTTCCCGTCGATCTGGAACGGTGGACGCGCATCGAACAGTTTTGGATAGACCCCCTCGTGCGTGTGTCCTGCCCCCCAACAAGAGTCAGCATATTCTCGATCATCCGGTACGCGTTGTCTCCGCTCTCGTACCGAGCCCAAAAGTTGACCTTCCACGGCATTGACCACCCAGTTCCCTCGAAACCTCTCAGCTCAAGTGAACTTTGGGCCGCCGCACATAGGCCAGGTGTACCCCGGGGTTTGATCTGATCCCCCGGATGCAGACCATACCGGTGGGACACGTGCCGATGCTCGCCTTCGGGATCGTCCCAGTCCTGCGACCACTCTTGAAGGTGTCCGTTCTGGCCAATCTGGAACGGGAGAAGCCTGAGAAGCGCCGCTTCGATCCTAGCGACTAGGTCATCCCTCTCGCTCAGGATATCGGCCGCGGCAACGACTATCGTGAAAAGTTCCCGAATGATCGCCATATCCATCTGTGACCCCATACTGATCGCGCATCCCGGAGCGAACGTGTTCTCGGGCGAGTTTGATACAGGCGTCAGCAGATGGCCATCCTCATCCTCGATCATCCACGCGAGCAGGAACTCGGCCGCACCTCGCATCAACGGATAGGCGCGATCACGCAGGAACACCTCCACAAATGCTGGCAGAACCAGCCGGCGCACACATTCCACATCGCCACCTGATCGTTTCCATCGACGGGATCGGTATTCCGCCAAGCCGTCACGTTGTGGTGCGTCACCCATCCGGGCAGACCATACGTCTCTCGGGCGGTCACAGCCCCATTTACCGCGCAATCCTCGATCAGATCGAACAGCAGTTCGTGACACTCTGACAGGTTCGTCAGCTCAGCAGGCCAGTAGTTCATCTCCGTGTTAATATTCGTCGTATACGCGCAACACCACGGCGGGATCACCTCCTCGTTCCAGATCCCCTGCAGATTGAGCGGCTGCGTACCCGGCCTCGACCCGGCGATCATCAGATACCGCCCATACAGGAACACCAACCCAGCCAAACCATGATCCTGCTCCAAGTCATACGTGAGCACCCGTTGATCGGTCGGAACGTCGTCCCTCGAGCCACCGAGATCGATCGTGACCCGTCCATAGAGCTTACTGTAGTCAGCCACGTGCTCGGACAGCAGTTCGTCATACGTCTTGCCATCAAGCCGATCGAGGTCACCCATCAGCAGCATCTGCTCGTCCTTCCCTGAACGGTTTGGACTGGCGTCGTATCCGTTGTAGCTGCTTCGGGCATACAGCGCGAGGGTCACTTCGGTCGCATCCGTAAGGCTGATGCCATTGTCGGTCACATTCACAGCCCCATCCGTATCGAGCACACGAACGGCGCAACTGAACCACATCCCAGTCCGTCGACCTCATCACCATACAGCACCTGTTTTGCGAACGCGTGTCGGTTGCCGTCGGAGTCCCAGATCTCCGGATGCTTGTCTGTCTCGCCCTTCTCCTCGACAATCTCCAACTCTCGCCGGAGTACGATGCCCGGCATCTAACCTTTGATAGCCAGTATTCGCTCGTCCAGCGCAGACGTGTCGATGGGGTGAGGTGACTCGAGGCCGACTCGAACAGAGGTGAGGTTACCCGTCAGGAGAACGATCATCGCGCCAGCGGCACGCGAGGCAAAGACCGCCTGTTCGACCACCTTACCTTCGCACTCCCAGCTGGCTGTCGTGACGGCCGATTCCAGATCCAGTTCGCGCCGATATCCGGTCGACTCTGCCGAACCGTAGTCGATCCAGAAATCGCCCAGCGGATCTGACACCGTCCCAGACAGTTCGCTGTGATAAACTCGTGCGCCTCCTCGTAGGCTCCCTCCTTCAGCCACTGGAGGACGCGGTCTTATGCGGACTGCATTTCGACCACACCGACTGGGAGCGGCTCTCCCGAATAGAAGGTGCCTTTGTTCAACGCGATCCGCTCACGATCCGGATGACCGTACACCATCCCACCCATACGGCCATTCCCGATCGGCAGCGCTTCCTACCACTTCTCTGCAAGTCGATCATACCAGAGCTTCATATACCCCCAAAAAGCAAAGAGGCAGACGAATGAGATCGCCCACCTCTACCCTATCCTTGAAGAATGTGCTTCTTCCTATGCTCGTTCTTCTGTTTCAAGTGAGCTGATCAGGTTCCCTAGAACAAGGTCAGAATTGTAGATATCGATCAGGTAGACCCGTTCATCCTTTATCTCCACAGTGAACGCCTGACTGTGCAGGACCTTGTCAGGTAGTCCAGTGATGTCGGGTCTCGTAAACAGGATACTGCCCGCATCAGAATCAACTTTCTTGTCAAACAACTCGGAAATGATCTTCAGATCCATCTGCCGGCCCTTTTTCGATTCTCGACTGTTCGTGAGTCCGTTCGATAGATTGTCACGGCCCTGCTGTCATCTGGATTAATGACCAGGGCGTGGTGCCGCACTTTGATCAAAAAACCTTTATCTTCGATCTCTCGACAACATCAAAGAGATTCGCATCAGGCTGAGCCAAGGCACTGTCTACCTCTCCTCTTGATATCCCGTAGACTTCCAGCTTCTGCAGGTCGTGAAGTGTATACTCCATTCAGGACAATATCCTGCCAAAATCTAGACATCCAGAGTCCTTCAATCAAAATGACTGCTGGTATTGTACTCGTACCTATCCTTTACGGACATCGTTGATTCATCCAAGATCATCACGCTGTAACGTTCGCCGCCCGGTTCCACGCGCACGACGATGTGTCCCTGCGTACTCCTGTAGCCTTGATCCAGGCGCGGCCCGATCACGGCCCGGTTTGCGTCCATCATGTTGGTCGCGAACATGTCTCGATCCTCGTCATACAGAAAGCGGCTGATCAATCGACTAAACACGCCCTGCCCGGGATGATCGGCCGACCAGCTGTGCCCGATCCAGACCCGCGGCCTGACCGTCGACACGAAGTGTTCGTTATGCGTATCGCGGTGACCGTGATGGTTCAGCACCGCGACGTCGACCCGCCCGATGGCATCGGCGACGGGCGACTCGATATCGAACCAATCGGGCTTCCCCATCTCGACGATACCCGTGATGTCTCCTCCCGCAAAGTAGCGGAAGGGCCCTGAGTGCAGAACGCCTGCGCAGCTGCACGTGTTCTCGTTCGGAAGAGAATCGCCCAGCGTTGCGACGTCAGGGATGACCTGCCGGGTTTCCTGACCCTTACCCGTCCACACCACCCCGTTGCAGTAGACGTTCTGGAAGTAGACCTCGGGGTAGGCATCCGCATTCCGCTTCAATGCAATCTGATCGCGTCGTCCCGGATCGAACCGCTCGACCACGACGTCCCGTTCGGATCGATGCCACTCGAGAAACGCGATGTAGTTGTCCTCGGTCGCCTGCGAGTTGGCGAAACCTTCTCGTGCACTGGACCGATCCGCCAACCGGGTCTCGGCGGCTGAGAGTGGGTATCCGTTGTCAGGCCACCCCCGATCGATAAGCTTGTGGAAGGGAATGCGATCGCAGACCCCGGTCAGCCCGGTCAACCGGTAGGCACCGTGATCGGACGTCGGTGACGACTCCTTTACATACCCAAGATGATCACTGTGGAAATGGGTCAGCCACACATAGTCGAACTCGGGATCACGGTGCCGGGTGACGGTCTCGATATAGCGGACGATCCACTCCCAAGGCAGTCTGCTATCATCGGGGACGACGTCGGTCCGACGCTGAATGCCATCGACAGGGGGCTCCACCTCCATCTCGCCTGCATCGATCAGCAATGTCGTACCATCGGGCAGGACACAGTATGTGCAGTTCCCTCTCCCGGTGTTGATATGGTGAATGTCCATCTGACCCGGCTCCCACGGGGTCAGATGATCGTCTGTATCCGCCACGTCATCCTCCTCTGTCTGAACCGATGGTGCGCATAAGGGACCGCGAAAAGCCTATAGTTATGTGAGTCGAATGGTCATAGCGCCAGGCNTNCNATGGCCTNGGATCGGGCGGACGNTGGGCATNCTTCGTGGCACACACNTGCCNCCCCGGNGAGNCTNCTTATGTCCGGAGCCCCAAGAGGNCTCCTCGTCCTGTCGGCGATCGCGCTCGTCATCGCAACCGTGGGCACCTTTACCGGAAACGTCGGAACAATCCCGCCAGAAGGCTTTTCGAGAGCCAGCACCAACCTCGCGCTCCTCGCGATAGGCATCCATCTGCTCAGCGGGAGCAGCGACTCAGAGTAGACCAGATCGAACGACCATTCGCCTTTTTCTTCCCTCATGGAACGAGTTCTTCTGGAAAGACGCAACGCTGGATAAGAAAAGGCCGCCTGGAAATCTCCAGACGGCCCTTCGTGTGTACGATGGTCAGGATTCCCTATGGCGTGATCTTGAAACTCAGCCCCACGGAGAGGACCGGATAATACTTGAAGCCATCGAGCGCATCCTGAAGTTCGCGCTCCTCCTGCTGAATGCTGCTCTGAACGCCTGGAGCGGAGGCGAGGGATCCCGTCACTCTCAAGTCCGTTTGCGGTGATCCCTGGAACGCCACGCCGAGGTCGATCGCGATCCCGATCCTGCTGTTTGCCGCGTTGCCCCATCCGATACCTAGGTAGGGGGCCGTCGACTTGAAGTCGATGGAGGATTCGAGCGTGCCGGACTCGGTATAGTCCTGACCGCCAATATTGATGGAACTGACAATCTGGTCCGTCACACCATCGATCCCGTTCTGATTGAACACGATGCCGCCGCTCAGGCGGAAGCCTAGAAGCGGGATTGGGTGGAGGTCCAGGAGCGCCGTGAAGGACTTCAGCTTGAGATCCATGTTATAGCGGATGCCGCTCTCCGTCCCATCGAAGCTGTAGTTGAACCAGTTCAGCCCACCCCGAACGTTGACCATCGGGATGAGAGACTGTGTCACCTCTACACCAAGGCCTAGCGTACCCGCTCGACCTGCGACGCCAATCCCGGCGTGGGACGGACTTGCCAATACAACGGTGAGCACGATCGCCGCAATAATCGATGCCATTCTCTTCAAAAGCAGCTCCTTTGTGAGCGTGTACCCCCTGATATCGCCCAATTGTAGGTCTGTCGAGAACCCGTGGTCAAGCATTCGGAACCGACCTCAACACCGCCTTNGCACGCACGTATACTTGTCTGGAACCGACGCCTCGAAGCACGGGAGTATGCCTATATTTAGTCGCTGACAGGTGACCTCGGTTCATCCAAGAGGGATCCATCACCCATTGACGGAGATCGAACATGAAGGGCGTCGTATTGGCCGGAGGTCTGGGTACAAGACTCCAGCCGCTCACNAAAATCACCAACAAGCACCTCCTTCCGGTCTACGACCGGGCGATGGTCTATTACCCGATCCAGATGCTCGTCGAAGCCGGTATCGATGACATCATCATCCTCACCGGGGGCAACTACGCGGGAGACTTCCTCCGTCTCATCGGGAACGGCGAAGACTTCGGCCTCTCAAGGATTCATTACGCCTACCAGAGCGGCGAGGGAGGAATCGCAGAAGCACTCGGATTGACGCGACAGTTCACCGGTGATGACAAGATGGTCGNCGTCCTCGGGGACAACATACTCCAGCAGAGTATCAAGCCTGCCGTCGAGGCCTTCGAGCAGCAGGAAGGCGGTGCGCGGATCTTCCTCAAGGAAGTCGACCATCCCTGGGAATACGGTATCGCCGAAACGGACGGCGATCGTATCAAGCGGATCATTGAGAAGCCGAAGGAGCCGCCGACTAACCTTGCGGTCATCGGGGTGTATATGTACGGGCCCGAGGTGTTCGACATCGTCGACACGCTGGAGCCGTCGGCACGTGGCGAGCTCGAAATTACCGACGTCAACAATGCGTATATCGAGCGTGGCGACCTGATGTATGACATGCTGGATGGCTGGTGGNTGGATGCGGGTGAGAATCACGAATCGCTGTTGCAGGCGAGCATTACCATCGCACGCGATCGAGGGCTGGACGTCTAGCGAGAATGATTCAGAGTCAGGCTGCCACGGCACGGTCAGAAATGGCCGTGCCATCTTTGTGTACGATAAAGTGAGAAATCACTGGCTCGTGCGCGCATCTGGCCAGATCATGCCTCCTCGGTGATCACACTATCGAGGAGGGTCGATGGACAAGGTAACGATCCCCGAGCCATCGGGTATCTACGCCCAGCCCTGGTCTATACAGAAGATCGTGGGCCTGATGAAAATGTTCGGTCCCGCCGCAATGGTCGCTTCTCTGGCGATCGGGGCGGGAGAGACGATCGTCGTCGTGCGATCGGGTGCGTGGGCAGGCTACGATCTCCTTTGGCTCGTTATGCTCAGCTGCGTCGCCAAAGCCTACTTCGTCACCTACATGCTCGGCCGATACACCGCGATCAGCGGTGAGTATATCGGCCATCGACTGGTCCGGCTCCCGGGACCACGCGGATGGCTGCTCATGGCCATTGTCTTGCTCGAGATGATCGGCGCACCGCTGGCCTGGGTTCCGATTTCCAAGCCGTGTGGTGACCTGTTCCACCATCTCTTGCGCGACACGCTACCCGCTAACGTCCCCGAGCATATCTGGGAAAACCTGATCACCTCCATCTTCATCGGCGGGGCCTTGATGATGGCCGTCCGCCTGACCTTCGACAAACTGGAACGCCAACAGCTCATCATCTGCGGCATCCTCGTCTTCGGCACCTTCACAGGAACACTGCTGGTCCAGCCGGACTTCGCCAGAACCGTCATCGGCGCCTTTAACGTCGGCTACCTTCCCGAATTCCCATCTTGGACGCCCGAGGATGCCGTCAAGCATCCTATGCTCACCATGGCCACCACCTTCGGATACGTGGGAGGCAGCGTGATGGCCTACATCGTCTATGCCAACTGGGTGGGAATCCACAAGTGGGGGCTGACGGGCCACAAGGATATCGAACAGATCCAGAAACACGCCTTCCAGAGCGACGACATCGACTACCTGCCCGACTCTGACGAGGACGCCTCCAAGCTCAAGAGACTGGCCGAACCGCTCCGCTGGGACGTGGCGATGGGCGCTGTAGTCCTCTTCTTCGTCACCGCAGGGTTCATGGTCTCCGGCGCAGCGGTCCTCTATCCGCTCGAGTCCCGGTTCGAGGGCTGGTCACTCCTGACGAACCAGGCACACGTCTGGAGTAACATTCACGCCTCGCTTGTGTGGGTCTACTACATCTGTATCCTCGCTGCCCTGTGGGGAACACTCCAGGCCCTCCCCGAGGTCTATGCGCGCGTCATGCAGGAGTTCTTCGAGGCCGTCTGGCCGGACAAGAAGTGGGACTACCGCCGCATACAACGGAAGGTGTGTCTCTACATCTTCGCGACAACCATGATCATCGTCTGGCTCAACATCCCCTTCGACATCTTGACCCAGATCGCAGGCTTCTTGCTGGCGAACCTGGCCATTCCCCTCGCGATGATCGCAGCGCTCTACCTCAACTTCAAGCTGCCCCCTCGCTACCGTGTCGGGATGGTCACGCTGATCGGATCGATCCTGTCCGCGCTCTTGTTGATGATCGTCTGTGGCGTTAGCGGCTGGTCATTACTCGGAAAACTTCTCGGAGGATAATGCGATGCGTGTCGCCTTGATATGCGTTCTCGTATGCACATCCCTGCTCGGCACCACACCTGCCGATCAGCCCATCGTGCCAGCTGATGCACGGATCGATACGCTGTTCACTGAAGGAATGGTCCTGACGGAGGGCGTTGCCGTCGCTCCGAACGGTCAGGTCTACTTCAGCGATATCACATTCACGTTTCTGGCCGGACCAGAGGGGAAGCAGGCCGGGCACATTTGGAACTATGACCCGAAGACGAGAGAGACGCGCATCTTCCGTTCGCCCAGCGGCATGTCCAACGGCATCAAGTTCGACGCACGCGGCGACATGATCGTGGCGGAAGGAGCGGACTACGGGGGACGCCGGATTATCCGGACGGACATGAAGACCGGCAAGAGCTACATCGTGGCCGGTCTCTTCGAGGGCCGCCCCTTCAACGCGTGCAACGACATCACCATTGACAAGAAAGGCCGGATCTACTTCAGCGATCCTCGCTATCTGGGTCACGAGCCAGTCGATCAGCCGGTCATGGCCGTCTATCGGATCGACCCGGATGGTTCTGTTCACCGGATCATCGTCGATGCCGGCAAGCCGAACGGCATCGCGATCTCACCCGATCAGAAGACCCTCTACGTCGTCAGCAACGACAACGGCACTACGGGGCTCGATCGCCTCCCCGAAAGAGCGTCGACACACAAAGGCAGAATGGCGCTGCTCGCGTATGATCTGCACGAGAACGGATCGGCCACTTTCCGTAAGACACTCGTCGACTATTGGCCGGAAGACGGCCCCGATGGATTGGTCTGCGATGAGGCGGGCAATCTCTACGTCGCCGAGCGAAGCGTGAAGCGACCCGGGATTGCCATCCGTAATCCTGAGGGACAGGAGTTAGGGTTCATCCCGACCGAGATCCCCACCAACGTCGGCTTCGGCCGCGGCAAAGACGCCAACCTCCTGTATATCACCGCTGGCAAGAGCCTCTACTCAATCGGTTTGAACACGATGGGCTACCACCTCCCCTCGATCAAAAACTGACAGACTCCCGAACAAGATG
>PBWH01000022.1 GCA_002727195.1 Gemmatimonadota bacterium | reverse complement strand
GTTGTGCGCGAGGGAGTAGACGTCGTGTTCGGCTATCCGGGTGGCGCCAGCATGGAGATCCACCAGGCCATCACCCGCTCGAAACTGCGCAATGTGTTGTGCCGGCACGAGCAGGGTGAGATCTTCGCGGCCGAAGGCTATGCGAAGTCCTCGGGGAAGGTCGGCGTATGCGTGGCTACATCCGGTCCGGGGGCAACTAACCTCGTTACCGGCCTCGCTGACGCCAAAATGGACTCGGTACCACTCGTCTCCATCACGGGTCAGGTGCCCAGCGCGAATATCGGTCGCGATGCGTTCCAGGAAACGCCGATCATCGAGATCACGCGTCAGATCACGAAGCACAACTACCTGATCGAGCGGATCGAAGACATCCCACGTATCGTCAAGGAAGCCTTCTACCTCGCTTCGAGCGGGCGGCCCGGGCCCGTCCTGGTCGACATCCCCAAGGATGTCCAGCAGGCACGTGCGATCCCAATCTTCCCGGAAGCGGTTGAGATCACGAGCTACAACCCCGTGGTGCGAGCAACGCGAGACGAGATCCAAAAGGTCGCGGACCTCGTCCAGGCGAGCAGCAAACCAATCGTCTACGCCGGTGGCGGAATCATCACCGGTGATGCGTCGGCGGAATTGCGCGAGTTCGTAGAGAAGACCCAGATCCCCGTCGCCCAGACGCTCATGGGACTGGGCGCCTATCCGGAGACGAATCCTCTCTCGCTCCAGATGCTGGGGATGCACGGGTCGGTCTACGCCAACTATGCTGTCAACCACGCCGACCTGCTGCTGGCGTTCGGTGTCCGCTTCGACGATCGAGTGACAGGTAAGCTCGAGGCCTTCGCCCGTCACGGCACGATCGTCCACATCGACATCGATCCTTCCGAGTTGAACAAGAACAAGGAAGCGCACGTGCCGATCGAGAGCGACATCAAGTATGCGCTGCAGGAGCTGAACGGCGTCGTCGAGGGCGGTGACTATGCCGCGTGGCGGGACGATATCAACCTGTGGAAGGAGAAACACCCGTTCTCATACCAGGACATGGACGACGCGATCCTCCCACAGTATGCGATCGACCTGCTCTACCAGAAGACCGACGGGAAAGCCGTAATCTCCACCGGAGTAGGTCAGCACCAGATGTGGGCGGCCCAGTTCTACTCGTTCGACGAGCCGAGAAACTGGCTGACGAGCGGTGGGCTGGGCTCGATGGGATTCGGACTTCCGTCAGCGATCGGTGCGGCACTGGCACGCCCGGACGACCTGGTGGTCGACATCGACGGCGACGGCTCGTTCGTGATGAACATCCAGGAACTGGCGACGCTGCACGCTGAGAAGATCCCGGTCAAGATGATCGTTCTGAACAACCAGCATCTCGGGATGGTGGTACAGTGGGAGGATCGGTTCTACAAGGGGAATCGGGCCCACACCTATATCGGTGACCCCGAAGCGTCCGGTGCTCCGTCCGACATGAAAGCGCCTCCGGGACACCTGATGTTCCCGGATTTTGTCACGATCGCCCAAGGCTTCAAGGTTCCGGCCGAGCGGGTCGAGCACAAGAAGGACCTGGATGCCGCGCTGCAGAGGATGATCGACGCTGATGGTCCCTATCTGCTCGACGTCGTGACGCCTTACCAGGAGCACGTGCTCCCGATGATTCCATCCGGGATGACGTTCGAGGATATCATCACCGAGTAAGCCTCCGGAATGCCTGGCGTCACCAGACTGAGCCAGGCGACGAGAAGCGTATGAAAAGCTAAAATGCCGGCGAGCTGAGCTCGCCGGCATTCTTATTATAGGCTAGGTCCTCTGATCGCCGTGCTCGGCACGAGGACCATCCGGGTGTGGTGCAGATCAACACGCTTGCTGAGTCGTTAGGCCCTGCCCACCACCGCCGCTCCACTGCGCGAGATGTTCATCGCATAAACGGACAGCATCTTCCGCACCCAGGTCCACGTAGACCTCCCGCAATTTTCTAAAGAGCTCCGGCTCGGTCGGGTAAGCCCTGATCTGCTCTTCGTAGACTTTCACCGCTTTCCACGGTTCCCCAGTCACGCAGTAGACCTGGGCCAATTGCAGACCATACTGAAGGTTCTCCGGCTCGACCAGGTACGCCCCGATGAATGCGAGCTGGGTGCAGGCGATCAGGTTCTTCTCGATCAACATTCTTCCGCTTTCGGACAGGAGCTGCCCCATTGCCTGCTTACTCAGCTGCTCCGGAAGGCTGTCCGCGAGACCTTTCTCGTAGACAGCGGACAGGACATCCTTGAGCGCATTCACACCGTCGCTGGGTCGATCGCAGCCACAGGCCGCCACGCACAGGCCAAGGTTCACATCTAGAACTTCCGGGCGCACAGTTCGCGCCTCGGTGAAGGCCGCAAACGCATCCGCGTAGCGCGCATCGGCAATCAACAGATGACCGAGATTGCAGTTGGAGTCGAATCGCCCGTTCTCGTAGGTCGCCGCTTTGCGGTAGTAGGTCTCTGCTCCAGGCGTGTCCCCTCTTCTACGTGCGAGATACCCCAGGTTCAGGTACGGCTCGAACAAATCGATCTCTCCTTCGACCACCTGTTCGAACAGGACACGTGCCTGCTCGTCCTCACGGTCTTCCAGGTGGAACGTCCCCCGGTTGAACGCGTGCTGCAGGTTGCCGGGTTCGACTTCTCGCGCCCGATCGATCAGCCGGATCGCTTCGTCACGGTTGCCCTGTTTCCGGTAGACCGTGGACATCGCCCCTAGAGCAAGCGACTTCTTTGGATCCGTATCGGCGGCTTCTTGATAGGCGGCCAGCGCCTCACAGAGCAATCCCTTGGCCTCGAAGTTCTCACCCATGGCATATCGGATCGAGTAGCGTGTCGCCCTTGGATCGATCGCCGTGAATGAGACTTTGTCCTCCTGTCGTCGGGCCTGATCGAGCACAGCCAAGGCATCGTCGTTCCGGCCCATCCGGGTGTAGCACTCACCGAGCGTCAGGTTCGTCAGGACGTATTCGTCATCCAGCTCCTGGGCTCTCAGCAGGTTCTCCAGCGCTTCTTCATACTTCTCCTGACGGATGAAGCATCGCCCCAGGAAGAGACGCGCCGTCGTCTCGATGATCAGGTTGTGATCGGCATTGCACGAGCTGTTTTCGATGATCTGCCTGTAATTGGCGATCGCCTCGTCAAGATTTCCCTGGATATACTGGGTCTGGGCAGCGTGCGACCGAACAATGTAGTCGTTCGGGTGATCCACCAGCCACTTCTCCATAATACCCAGATACCGTTCCTGCTTCTCGCGGACGACGTCCGGTGTAGTGTATCCGGTATGGACGACCCGGATATCCGTAGGCTCGCAGGCGACACCCAGGTCGATCAGAGACGGGGCGAGTTGCTCATGGATCGGCTGGCTGAATTCGACGCCCTTGAGGTTCGGGAACAACCTGAGCTGGAGGCACGTCACTGGCTCATAACCCTGGTCGTCCAAGATCCAGAAATAGGCCTTCTTATTTCCGAGCCCCTGGCGCATGGCCTCCCGGATCTTCGGGAACATTTCTCTTGGCAGGAGGTCGTCCGGATCGAGCCACATGATCCAGTCGCCCGTCGCCAGCTTGAGGGACTCGTTCCTGGCATCAGAGAAGTTGTCATTCCAGGGGAAGAAGCCGAGCGTCGCGCCGTAGGATTCGGCGATCTCAACCGTTCGGTCCGTTGAGCCGGTATCGACAACGACAATCTCGTCGACGAGACCCTGAACGCTGTCGAGACACTTGCCGAGACGTTCCTCTTCGTTTCCCGCAATCATACAGAGCGTCAAACGACCGCCGTCGGGTTTGGTCTGGTTGGATATACGCTGGTTCACTCTTCTGATGTTCTCCTGAATCGTCGGAATATTCGGTGCAACGGCGTTCGCTCTCGTATACAGGTCGAGCGCACCTTCCAGGTCTCCGGCCCGCATCAGGGCGGAACCCAGGTTGTTCATTGCCTGGAAACTGCTGGGGTCACGTTCGAGCGACTGTTCGTAAGCACGTCGCTCGGCTCCCCGATCGTCGAGCTTGCCTGCGATCTCTCCCTTGACCAGGTAGACGAGCGACGGGTCCAGATACGGTCCGGCCGCCTTCCCTGATTCGACGAGCACGATGCACGCGTCGATCGCCGATCGGGCCTCCTCGTACCGGCCGCAGTCCCGGTAGGCCAGCGCCAGCTCATACTGGGCGCTCGCATCCTCCGGATTCCCTTCTGCTTTACGCAATGCCAGACCGGCGTAGGTCGTCGCCTGACGTTCCTTCTCCACATAGCCGTAGTGATGGACGGCTACCGCGCAGTCGGCGAGGGTCCATCCCGAACGCTCCGCCGAATGTTCGACCAGCTCGTGCAAGGCTCCCTCGAACCGAACTTCGGGGGCGTTTCGGAACAAACGAACCTTCGTTGTGGGGAACCACCCAGAGTAGGTCAACTCCTCACGAGCATAGGCCCCATCACAAGGGGTCCACCCGACCCGATTAGACTTCAGCGAGTAATTCCGCGTCGTCATCCGGTAGGCGTCAGCCTGGCCCGAATCGATTGCCGCGCGAATCTGCACCCAATCCTGGGGGGCCAGGACCTCGTCACAGTCCAGCACGAAAATCCAGTCACTCGTCGCGATATCGAGGCTGCAGTTTCGGGCGGCGGCGAAATCATCGACCCACTCGAATTCGGCCACGATCGCTCCGGCTTTCTGAGCGACATCCAGGGTGTCGTCTTCCGACCCGGTATCGACCACGATCAGTTGATCGACACACTCGCTCGCGCTGTCCAGGCAGCGTTCGAGAAAGCGCGCCTCGTCGCAGGCGATCATGCAAAGAGAGAGGGATTGGGTGCGAGTCACGAGACAGTCACGTCTTTCGGATTGATCAGGCCCATCAGGACGATGTCGATGAACTGATCGCCCTGCTTCAGGGCTTCTCTGAGCGTGCCCTCACGCTCGAAACCGCACTTCTCCAAGCAGCGGATCATGCGGGGATTCTCGAGAAAGGGCGTGGACAGAACTTTGTGGCAACCGGCAACTTCGAAAGCGTAGTCGCGCATGGCAGAGATCGCTTCGGCACCGTAGCCCTGATTCCAGCAACGACGTTCACCGATCGTGATATGCAGCTCACCCCCTCCGTGAACCGGATCGATGTTCCTGAGGATGCCGATCCCGATGGGGTCCTCGTTCTCGTCCCGGATGCCGAACACCACAGAGTGATCAGCCGTTAGATCGGCTTCGATCGTCGCACGAAACTCTGACTCCGTGAGCTCTGACTGATCATCAGAGGTCAGCGTAATGATCTCCGGGTCGTTATACCACCTGCGTCCAGGCGCCCAGAAGGCGTCGTTGAACGGGCACAGGACCACGCGTCCGGATTCGACTCGGGTCCCGTTTGCCATGTCAGGCCGCGGCGAAGACCGGTGAAGACGTCTTCTCCGCTTCCAGGCGATCCGTCAGCTCACCGCCGGCCACCCGGCGGACCGCGTCGATCACGTAGGCTACCTGCTTGGACGTGAGCTCAGGATACATCGGGAGCGAGACGATTCGACTACAGGCAGCCTCGTAGACTGGGAAGTCACCCAACCGATAGCCAAGGTGGGCATAAGCCGGGGTCAGTTGAATCGGATGCGGATACTGAACACCGCTCGCAATTCCCGCATTTCCGAGTTCTTTGGTCAGCCGATCGCGGTCGTCCGTCTCCATCACGAACAGATGATAGACGTGGCGAGCGTCTGCCGACTCTTTTGGCATCTTCAGGTTCGGCAGGTCACCCAGCCCTGCCCGGTAGGCATCGGCGTGCGACCGGCGGGCGTCGTTCCACGCACGAAGGCGAGGCAGCTTCACGTTCAGCACGGCACCCTGAATACCATCCATTCGGTTGTTATAGCCGATGAAGTGGTAGTAAAATTTGGCACCCGGCTGCTGGCCGTGATTCCGCAAGCTCTTCAGGCGCTGGGCCAACTCCGTGTCGTTCGTGACGATGCCGCCTGCATCGCCGTAAGCACCCAGGTTCTTGCCCGGATAGAAACTGAACGTCCCCGCAGTCCCGATCGTCCCGACAAGGCGCCCCTTATACTCGGCTCCGTGAGCCTGCGCCGTATCCTCGATGACGAACAGATCGTGTCGCTCAGCGATCTCCATCAGCGGGCCCATGTCCACAGGGTGTCCGTAGATGTGCACGGGAAGAATCACCCGCGTCCGTTCGGTCACCACAGACTCGACCTGATCGACACGCATCGTATAGAAGTCCGGATCGATGTCGACCAGCACCGGTCGTGCTCCGACCAAGCAAATGGCCTCCAATGTGGCCCCAAACGTCTGAGGCGTAGTGATGACCTCGTCACCCTTGCCGATCCCGAGGGCTCTCAGCGTCAACGTCAAAGCGTCAGTTCCGTTGCTGACGGCCACACACGCCTCAGCGCCGTGGAACGCGGCAAATGCCGTCTCGAATTGCTCGACTTCCGGACCGAGAATAAACGCGCACGAATCGAGGACGTTTCCGATCGCCGCATCGACCTCATCCTTGAGCGATTCATACTGAACTTGCAGGTCTACCATCGGGATCTTCATAGAACTGCTCCTTACTCCTGTATGCCTTCGTTCGTCGCGACCAACATCTCGAGCTGTCGCAGCACGCGAATGGCATCGGCGTGCTTGGGCGCTTCGCTCAGCACGCGTTCCAGTTCAGCCAGGCCATCATTTTCCCGCTCGTTGTCGATCAGGAGCGCGGCCAGGTGAACCCGGGCGTCGTTGTCTTCGGGTGATACGGTCAGGTAGCTCAAGAGGGCGTCGATCGCCTGCTCGCCCTGGCCCAACTGAGCATAGATCATCCCGATATTGAAAAGCGTATCCGGATCGTTCGGCGCAAGTTCGGCTGCCGCGGTCACATGCTCAACCGCCTCGTCCAGCCTGCCTTGCTCCCAGAGCAGGACGGCCAGATTGCCCCTTGCTTCCGCGAAGGCGGGCATCAGCGCCAGTGCGCGCTCGAACCGCTCCAGTGCTGCTTCGGTTTGACCGGCCTTGAACAGACAGCGACCCAGATAGTTCTGGATCCGAGCACTGTCCGGGTGTTTCTCTACAAGCGGAAGGAACGGCTCCGCGGCCTCTTCGGGACGGTCGAGCTCCAACAGCACGGCCGAACAGATCAGGACCGCCTCTACAAAATCCGGCTTGTGCTCGATCGCTTCCCGGTAGTGGGTCAGCGCCGCCTCCTGGTCTCCTGCCTGCCGGTGGTAATCTCCCTCGGCCAGGGCCCAGATCGCCTTCCGCTCACGCGCTTCCTCGATCGACAGGTCACCAGAATCGACGTGCACAAAGGCTTCCTTCACACACACCGTCCGGTATCCCTTCTGACCGGCGCGACGCACGAAATCATCGATGAAGGCCGATGTCTCGAAGTTCGTTTCGAACCCACCGAGTTCGAGGAGCACGTCACGACGGATCAACACGCAGGACGCGCTGACCGAGTCGAGATCCACCGTCTCACCGCCGACACGGCCCTTCAGCCGTCGGGCGAACTTGTGGAGCTCCTTCTTCTTGCTCTTGTAGCGAGGCTGAACCACCTGCTCTCCCCTGCCATCGGGGACCGAAGGGACGACGATGCCGACATCCTCCTGACCAAAAGCTGTCAGGAGTGCGTCAAGCCATCCTTCGGTGACGATCGCGTCTTCCCGGAGCAGCATCACGACGTCCGAAGACACCGATCCCACGTGCTCGTTCAGGCAGAGTCCCGGTGACACGCCGGCCAGCTCGACCGAACGCGCATTCAGGGCATCCTCGCTGAATCGGGCACGTGCGTGGCTGGCCAGGTTCGCATCGTTCGAGTCATGGGCGATCAGGAAGCAATCGACACGACCGTCCTTGACGGCCGGAGCAGGCGCTTCCACGAGCGAAGTCGACAAACCGGGCAACGTGATCGTACGGCGTACCGGTGTATCCTGGAGCGCCTCGAGACGCTCGACCACACGGTCGGAAGACTGCTGCCACGTCAGATGCTCCCGGACGTGGTCGCCGCCCACCTTGCCCTTCTCGGCCGCTTCTTTCTGGTTGTTGAGTACGAGGTTCATCTGCTCCATCAGGGAATCCACACGAGGTTCGAACAGCCAGGTCTGGCCTGCCGTCTCCTCGTTGAAAGCGATATCTCGACGGTCCGCCTCCACGAAATAGGCGGTTTCTTCCACGCAGAAGTCGTCTGTAGACCCACCGCGCGTCACAATGACAGGCAAATCGCAGGCCATCGCCTCAGCCACCGGGAGCCCGAAGCCTTCACCGCGATAGGGATGAACGAGGCAATCACACGCCGTGTAGAGCCCGGCGATATCGCTGTCAGACAGCTCGTCCGTCAGATACAGGATTTCCGGGGCTTCCAGATCGTCTTGCATCTGACGAATCAGGTCACCGGCGGACTGGCCCTTGTAGAACGTGTTCTCGCCAATCCCCTTCAGTACGAGGCAGACATCGTCATCCTTCGTGTATGCCCGGCGATAGGCCTTCAGCAGAACATCGATTCCCTTGCGGTAAATTGTTCCACCGACGAACAGGAACCTGAACGTTTTGTCCGTGTCGAGCTTCAGCGGTTTCGCATCGGGACGGAACCGGTCGTGATCCACCCCGAGCGGAACGACCTGCACCCGATCAGGGTCGATTCCGCTGTCGATGTAGCATTGCTTGACGTAGAAGCTGTAGGCCCAGACCTCGTCGACGCGCTCTTGGATCGGTTTCACCCACGCCTTAGGGATCCGACCAAATTCCCAGGGCTGGAACATGATCCAGTGCCCGGAGGCGGGCGCCGCGAAATCAGGCGGCCACTTGTGACGGATGTGGAAGTCCGGGGCCCCACTCAGCTGATGCTGAAGCGCCTCGGCGATAGGCCCGTATCGTTCCGGATCTTCCTGCGGACCGAATGTCGGGGTCTCGAACGGCACGAGCCGCAGCTCGACCCGATCATCCTTCAGCAGACCACCTGCCATCGCCGCATTCACGATCGACAGGCTGTGACGGACGAACTGTGTGCCTTCCCAGATCCCGCGAAGCGGCCGATTTTCCGTCTCGTCTTCAACCACGCGATCCACGACGGGGACGAACCGAGCCTGCCCATCGAACCGCCCCTGGAATCGGTGGGCGAACCTCTGCAGGTTGGGCTGAACGTGGTCGTAACGACCGTCGCTCATTCCCTCGTGATGCTGTAGGACCGACTCCGCAACGTAGCGAACCCGGAATCCGCGATCTCGCGCCCGCAGACAGAGGTCTACGTCCTCGACGCCGTTCACGTAGGCTTGGTCGAATCCGTCCATCGACGCGAACAGATCGCGTCGAATCATCAAGCAGGCGCCCGTGACCATGTCGAGGTCGCGCGACACGTTGGCCTGAGGATCGTCCTCCGGCGCGTTCCGGAAGACGTGATCAGGAATCCCATTCACGACCTCCAGACCGGCGTGCTGGATCGTCCGGTCCGGATACAGCAGCTTCGGACCGACGATCCCAATACCCGGGTCACCATCGATCACACTGAACAGGCGGTCGAGCCATCCGTCTTCGGCTACTGTGTCATTGTTGAGGAACAAGAGATACGGGCTGTCTCCGTGGGACGCGCCCAGATTGTTCCCTTGTGAGAACCCGAGGTTCTCACAAGGCCGTATCACAACTGCGCGATCTGCCCACTCATCCAGCAGAGCGGGCGTCTCGTCCGTCGAACCGTTATCCACGAGAATCACGCGGAACGGCACGTCGCCGGCCGTCGCTTCGAGGCTCTCCAGACAGGCGCGTGTATACTCCATCTTGTTGTAGAGCGGAATCACCACATCCACCTTGAACGCGCTGGGCTGGTCAGCCGACTCGCTCTGGGGCTGGGCCGTGGGGTCTCCGGCTCTCACAAGCTCTTCTGTTCCCGCTCTGGCAGCGGATGGCAGGGACGGGACGGGAAGCGGCCGACAGACGGCGATGAACATGTCATCATCATCCGTCACGCGACGTGTCACGTAGGACTGACCGGGCACCTCGCGATCTGGCGCCCAAACCACCTGGCCCAGAATCGACTCTACGGTGAAGTACTCGCTCAGGGTCCGTTCGAACTCCTCGCGTGTCATCTCGGTGTGATGGTGCGGGTTGTCCCACTGCTGAGCGACAAGTCGATTCGGCGTGCTGATCAGGGCGACTCCGTCCGGCTTGAGGGCGCTGCGGATGCCTTCCAGATAGCCTGGAATGTCCTCCCGCTCAAGATGCTCAATCACTTCGAAGGACGTGACGACGTCGTAAATATCCTTCTCGACGTCGAGCTTGCGCACATCTTGCCGTGCCCAGTTCAGATTCTCACTGATATATGTCTTCTGGCAGAAGGCAAGCGCATCTTCGGCGATATCAACGGCATCGACAACCGCGGCGGTGTTCGCCAGCAGCTTACTGCCGTATCCCGTGCCGCATCCGGCATCCAGCACACGCTTGCCTTCGCAGAAAGCGCTGGCCAGCAGGTATCGCTTGATGTGCGGGATGTAGAGAGACATATCCGTCATCCCCGGGATAACGCGTTCTCCATCCTGCTCGAGGACGATGTCACCATCCTGGCCGAACCGGGCGAAGACGAACTGACCGTCCCTGAATGCCGGATCGTTCAGCATCGCCTGGAAAGCGGCGCTCACCTTCTCGCCGATTGCCGACTGGATGGACGCGTCCGTCTCCTGCAAGTAGGCGGGGAACCACAGTACGGGGTTAGTATCCGCACTGAACAGCCGCAGACACTGGAGGATCATCTGGCGGTCGTTCTGCTTGAGCGCCACGTTGATCGTAAAGATGTCTCCCTCCATCGGCAGGCGTTCGAAGCTCACGAAACCGACCCGCCACTCCCCTGCTTTCAGGAAGGCATCCACATCGGATGCGGTATATGGGACGATCTGTGAGAGATCTGTGACGAACTGCCCCTTGAACCGATCTAGGTCGACGTCCACGCCCGCAGGACGCTCTATCTTGCTGGCCTCGACCCAGATACATCGGAGCCCGTGCGACCAGGACCAGGATGTCTGAACACTCCGGAACCCGATATGGTGGAGAATCTTCTCGATCCGGTCTGCCGTAAAGCCGGTTTTGTGATACTCACCCGGATGGGTCTGTAGACCGAACAGCGTATCGAGAGGCCACCCCCAGCGCGAGTCCTCTGGAAGATCCAGCCACTGTTGGGCGGACCACTCGAGATCGGGCAGGTTCAGTTGCAGCTTGCCCGACGGCTTCAGGATGCGTGACCACTCCTGCAATGCCTGCGGCACTTCGGACTTTCCGAGATGCTCCAGCATGTGCGACGAGAAGATCTCGTCCACCGAGTCGTCATCGAGCGGCAGCTTGAAGATGTCCATCTTCAGGTCCGCATTGTCCACGTAGGCATCCACATTGATGTATCCGGCCCGGTTGTCCGGTCCACAGCCGAGGTTCAGCCGGACGGGACCCTCCCACGCATTCAGGAAAGCGTCGACCTCCGTCTGTGAGCTGAACACAGGAGCATAGGCGTCGACCGGTTGGGAGACGGTCTCGATGGCACCCGTCTTCTGGAAGACGCGTGGGCTGAAGCTCGAGAGCTCCTTCATCCCCATCTTCTCGACCAGCCCATAGAAAGCCTCGTTCGTGTATCGGTCACAGTTCAGGTGATAGGGCCCGTCTTCGTTCTGGTAGAACGTCACCGTGAGGACGAGCAGGCCGCCGGGGTTCAGGTGATCGATCAGCCGCTGCACTGCCGCCTCGGGATCGACGAGATGTTCGATCACGTCCATGCAGAAAATCACGTCGAACGTGCGTCCCTTCAGCGGATCCGCTCCCTCAGCCGACAGCGCGTTCACCGACAGCCCGCGCTGAGCGAACCGCCACTGCGCATACTCGAAAGTCTTGCCGGGCAGGTCGGCATAGTGGAGACGGATGCCCGGCACGTCAGCGACGTCGATCAGGTTCGTGCCGATGCCGGCACCGTAGTCCAGGACGTCGAACCCGCAGTCGCCGACGGCTTCGCTCACCTGACAACAGACGTTCTTGATCGCGCCTCGCCAACCCTGATACATCTCGCCGTAGTTGAACTTCGTCAGGTTGTAGAGGTAACGATCGGTCTGCTTGTAGAAGTCGTCGATCTGGCCAGCAGTGTCTCGTCCTGACGAGCGCCATTCGGTGGCGAGGTCCGAGCCGGAGGTGTGCATCTGGGCGCGGATGGTGTGGGTGGATTCGCCGGTGTAGTCGGAGAGCTCCGTGATGGCGACGTCGAGGGGACTCGTGGATGGGCGACTGGAGAGAACTTGAGCTGCATCCACCGGCGATGAATCGCCGGCTTCCAAATTTCCCGGATCCACGCACTGTGCGGCCGTCGAGCCGATCACGTCCGAGAGGAGTTGGTTGGCACGGACAGCGTAGGTGTGCTCAGCCATAGCGAGCTTTCGGCCGGCCGCTGCGATGGCTTCGCGCTCTTCATCGTGGTCGACGTAATAGCGAGCGAGTTCTTCGACTTCGTCATCGTTGTAGAGGACGAGGTGTTCCCGGCTCGCGAACAGCGACTCGAGTCCGGACTCGGCGGGCAGGCGATCGGTCAGCAGCATGCTGCCGGAACACAGCGCCTCGAACACACGCCGGTTCAAGTCGAGGTTCAGGCTGCGGTTGAAGACGATCTTGCTCCGGCTGTGGAACAGGCTCATCTCCTCGAGAATCTTGCCGTCGACCTGCAAGTCGAAACCGGCGGCCCTCAGCCTCTCGAGCAGGGCAACGCGATCAGGATGCCACTGCGGGTTCGTCTGCCCTATGAACCCGATCTCGTATGACTTCGCCACGTCGAACTTGCCGTGGAAGCGCGGGTCGCAGGCGGCGGGCAGCCAGCCGATGTTGGTAACACCGGCCTGCTCGAATTCGGGGATGTGGTGACGCGTGAACATCAGGTACGCGTGCGAGAACATCTTTGCGTAGTCGATCCGCCAGTCCATCTGGCCCGTATGCGTGTCACCGATCAGTGCAACAGACGGGCAGTTCAGCTTGTCGAGACCGATCGGCAGGAACGCCGCGCCGTTGTCGGCCCACACAAATAGGTCGGGGGTCCAGCCCTCGGGCAGACGAGACAGGATCTCGTTGACATCGGTCTGGCCCGGCTCCATCGGAATGTCGCAGGGCTCAGCCAGACGGAGCATCAGGTCCAGCTTCTCGACCTCGCCGGCGTGATCGCGCTTGAGCGCGTGATTCTGTTCGGCTTCGCGCCACCCGTCAACCTGTTCGGCATCGAGGGCCGTGCCCACCGTCGTGACGTCGTGTGCGGTGCGGAGTGCGTCGACGTAGGATCGGCCGGCCGATACGGGATTGGAGGTCTGGGCGAAAAGGATCTTGAGACGATCGCCATTCACCTCGTTCCTAGGCTGAGCCCGGGGACGATCCTGGCCGACCTCGATACCCGGGCGACCGTTTGTTTCGGACCGAACGGTGGCCGGTATGTGCAACGTATCGACGCCGGAGGTGCCTCCCACGATGTTCTTCGGCTTCGAACAAACCGCGATGTGGATCTCTTTGTCGGCGTTCGGGTCGTCGGTGAAGTTGAAGTAGTCGTAGAAGTTCCGGTTGCCGGATGCACGCTCCTGGTGGACGCACACGACGTCCTCGAAGAACTGGGACAGCAGGCTCGTGAAGTCCGCTTCGCTCAGCATCCCGACGTGATAGGGGTTGTCGTTCTCGGGTCGGCTATATATCTCGAAGTTCGGCGTGCTGACGATGAACTGACCGTCTGGACGCAGTACGCGGTGGACCTCACCCACGAAGTTCTCGTGCTCGGTGATATGTTCGATTGCTTCGAAACAGACGATCGTGTCTGCACTGCTATCGGATACGGGCAGGGCCCGCATATCGGCATTGGCGCGCCGGATGTTATCCGAGCCGAACGTCAGGCGACCGTAGCGAAGCGGATTCACTTCCAGGTCAAGCGCCACGACCCGGTTGGCGTGACGTGACAGGATCTTCGTCCCGTATCCCGTACCCGAGGCGATGTCGACCACGTCCTTGTCCTGACAGAATTGGGACACAAAGCCGTACCGCTTGGCGTGATGCAGGTAGACATCGGCGCGAACGTCACCCGGCGTGATCCGGTCATTGCCAACTCGTGACACCAGCCCCTCGACTTCACCCAGATTGATGTGGAACTGCGGGATCTCTGCGTGCTCAGGCTTCATGGCCTCCTGAACGACAGCGAGCAGAACCTGCTCAAGCTGCTGCTTGAGGTCGTGGTTGATCCTATTCAGATACGGTGGGAATTCGGCGTTCAGCTTGTCGCCGTTCACCTGTGCCTGGAACCCGGCCCACACAGACTGCTCGCCTGTCACCGTGTCCACCAGCAGGAAGTCGATCAGCAGCGCACCGCCATATCGGTCAATCTTCGCCTTCGCGATCGTGATCTGGTCGGGCTTCTCCAGGAAGCGGCTGATGTCATCGGCGTCGTAGGCATACATCTCGGCCGGTGAGACATCCAGTCGGAAGGCAGACTTCGCCCCGTCCCCCGTTCCGAGACAATGCTCGAATGCCAGGTTCCACGCATCCACGAACGCCGGAACAGAAAAGGCTGTCTCGACAGTCTGCCGAGCNGCCTCACCGAGGCGACACGCCAGGTTCCGATCCTTGAGAAGCTGCGATACGCGCGCGCGCATCTGATCGGGCGTGGTGCAGACNTATCCGTTTGTCCCGTCCTCGATCGGCGACGTCGCGTTTGCCATCGTCACGACGGGCATTCCCGTCGCCATCGCCTCGAGCATCCCGAGGTTGTAGCCGTCCTCGAATGCCTCGACGGTCGCGTTCGCATACAGCCGGTGGCTGCGGTAGTAGTCCTTTAGGTCTTCCCAGTTCTCCGCCTTCGAGGCGTCGGGCAGGCTCGGATTCTCGCCGACATACTGATGGGGAAGCCCTTCCAGTGCCAAGGACAGATCCGAATACCCGAGCATGAAATCACGCTCGATGAATAGGTTGCCAACGGCGAGTGCTTTGGCTGTTTCGCCGGTGTATCCGCCGTAGTCGTTCGTGTCTATGCCAGGCGGGATAACGACGCCGTCGATCCCCCAGCTNTTCAGTTTCATCTGCGAGATGGCGGCGAATAGGCGGTTGGGTCGGTCGACGAACTCAGCGACCATACTGCGGATCTGGTTCATCGCGACGACATTGTTCATGCCGTCGTTGTGGAGTGCATTGTGGGTAAGGAAGATGGAGGGAACGTCGTAGTCGTTCAGNAACTTGAGATCCTGGAGCGTGTGGGCTACGGCGAGATCGTATGTCCCGGCCGTAAGCCCGGACGTCGCCTCCGAAGGGTCTTTGATTAGCGTCAGATTGTCGCGGAGGCTACGTTTCTGGTAGTCCCAGCCTGTAGTCCCGTCGGCGCGACGCATCCAGTCACCGACGTGGATGTCGTGCCCGGTCTGACCGAACAGGTAGATGTAGGGGTCGTGCCAGTTAAACGTCAGGATCTTGAGGGATTGCATGCCTACTCCAGAGAAGGATGGACCATGGCGAATGAATGCCTGATAAATAACGATTTGAGATCTCTGGATGCCGGGCGGCTATCGGTGGCGGATGCCGATCGACGGATCGCCGCTCAGTGGGCGATCAGGCTAGAGGATGGCAGAAGCAACGCGAGGCGTTGCCCTTTGAAGCAACACAGAGTGTTGCCCCTNTCTTCCAGCTATCGGCTGAATCCGAAAAACCTGAAGGGTTTTGAATCGAACGGGAACTGCTGAAACGGTCGCTTTCGCGACTGGCAGGAGGGCGGACCGGTGTCCGAGCGGCTAGGAACCGTTCGGCTTTCTCGTCTTTACCACCTGAGTCAGCTTCGAGAGGTCCGCGTGCACGGTCTCTGCAGCGGCCTTGTTCTCAGCCTCGATCCGTTCGTAGACCTCACCCCGGTGTACGGACACTTCGGTCGGGGCCTCGATACCCAGGCGGATTTGTTTGCCCTGCATATCGAGCACAGTGACTCGGACGTGATTCCCGATAACGATGCTCTCGCCTAACTTCCGTGTTAATACGAGCACTGTGTGACTCCCCCGACGCCTCTACACCTTCTGTGCGTCCAGGATCTTGTGTTTGGTGGTATACCGATCGTCAAGCAATGCGAGCTGACGAGCTCTGCGGTTGGTCGTGTTGATCAGGATCGGTCCGCTCAGGTTCACCGTCACGTGCGACGGGTCATCTGAAAGCGTCACGATCGAGTAAATCAGGATCTCTTCCGGTTTGGAAATCTCCAGACTCTTGAGGTCATCCTTCGAAATTTTGGGATCGTAATCGGGCCAGAGATACAGCGGGTTGATGACGACAAACCCGAGTTCCTGGCTCTCGATCGACAGAAACCACTGAAAGGGCTCACTTGCCGGATCTTCGAACAGCGCGTACTCCTTAAAACACTCGAATCCGGGTAATCCGTCCGGGAAGGAGATGATCTTGTCCTGCGTCGTCTCCAGCTCGCCGAAACGCGTGTGTGTGAACCTGACGACTTCGTCTGCCATCGAGGCGGATCCCAAGGGGGGCGCTCTTACCTTAAGAAATCGATCAACGTCGGCTGGATGATCGTCTGACCGGCCACCAACGCTGACTGAAACACGTTCTGTTCCTGCTGAAGCTCGAGGACCGTCTTCGACAGGTCCGCGTCTTCCGTGTCCGAAAGGGCGTCCGTCAGGTTGACCTCGAACCGCTCCAGCAAGGCACGCTGGACTTCAACACGCTCCGTGCGCGCGCCCAGCACACCACGAACTTCCGAAATTTTGTCTCGGGCGACCTGCATATCCGTGATCGAACTCCGGATCCNNTCGATATCGTTCAACTCNAGCGAGTCGCGGAGGTTGAGGAGCGCNGTGAACACATTCTGCGCGCCTTCGAACAGGTCCTGCCCTGCGACGTTAATCTGAACGTGGATCCCGTCGCCGACTTCACGCAACACGCCGTTCGTCGTATCCACATTCCCGATTCCCATCGTCTGCAGGACATTGTTGTTGTCCACGATGGTATCGGTGCCTTCAATATTCAGGCGGAACGAGGACTGCCCATTCCGCTGAGCTTCTTCGATCGCCGCCGTCACGCCTGTGATCCCTGCGGCGTCGATGGCGGCCTTGATGTCGTCGAGCGAATCGGTCGCCAGGTCGATAGCCACGTTCTGTCCGCCGATCTGAACGGTGCCGGCCGGCGGCGTCAATTGCCCGAGCAGTGTTCCAATCGCCGTCGTCGTATCGTCAAAGCTGATGCTGGACCGGACGGCGTTACCGACGCGGGTCACTGTCCCGGCTGCATCCCGCACTTCCTGATACGGTTTTTCCAACGTTTCCGTTCCGGAAAAAATAAAGCGACCACGGAACTTCGTTTGCGACATGCTGATCACCAGCTCCAGCATCTCGTCGACTTCCTTCGCCATGATCTCCCGATCTCTCGGGTTGACCGTGTCGCTGGCTCCAGCTACGGCGATGCTCTGAACATCGATGATCGTGGTGACCATGTTGTCCAGAGTCGAGTCTACGAAGTCCATCTGCCCGAGGGCCTGGCCGATGTTGCGCTGATACTGCTCGTTGTTCCGGATATCGGAACGCAGGAGCAGCGCGCGTGAAGCNCCCACCGGGTTGTCCGAGGCCTTGTGAATTGTGACGCCCGTGGACAGGTCCTTCTGGAATCGATCGATTCGCGCAAAGGACCTTCTGAGATTTCCGATGAGTGTGTCTGTCGCCACTGCATCTGCTATGCGCATGGCAACCTCCCCTCNTGCTGACTGATTATAGGACACCGANAAATCNAATTCAAGANCTAACNGGTTGTAATAGCGACCTTTATGTTCACCAGAACTGCACCGATATCCGCCGCATCGATCAGATGTTCAATACGGCCTGCATCATCTCGTCCGCAACGCTGACCGCACGGGCAGCTGCCTGATAAGCACGTTGAAAAACAATGAGTTGAGACGCCTCTTCATTGATGGACACACCGCGCAGGTTCTCGCGACGGTTGTCGATCTGTTCTAGGACCAGACGCTGTCCCTCTGCCTGCATAAAAACGCTTTTGGCCTCTGCGCCAACTTCACCGATAAAGTCGCTGTAGAACTCTTCAACAGTTTGCGTTCCACCGCCAAACAGCTTCTCCAAACGGATATCTGACAGGGCCAGGGCATTGGTTCCATCGCCGGTCCCCGCCGAGATGTTAGCGTTGGATGCACTGGGACCGTCCGTAGCAACCGTATCCAGATTCGTCAGAATGTTGTCAGCCACCTGGATCGTGCGGGCAGACACGCTTCCCGGATCGAAGAACAGGTTACTCGAGGACCCATCGATACCGAACCCGGCCGCGTGCTGGATGTTGAATCGCTCCACAAACACACTGGCGGTTTCATCCAGCTTGCCTTCGAAATCGACCAACTTCACGTCACGCGTTTCCAGGATACCCGCCAACTTGCCGCTGTTGACCTCTACCCTAGCGCCGGTAGACGCGAAGACTAGGTCAGAGACAACCGCTCCATCCCTAACCAGGGAAGAAACGGCCAACTCCTCGCGGCTCCCTCCCTGAACCAGCAGGATTCCCTCACCAACCGCCGCCTGAATCGTTATGGTTCCGTCCGATTGTTGCTTTGCAGACGCGCCTATGAGCGTCGACAGCTCGTCGATTAACCGGTCACGCTCGTCGTCCAGGTTACCGGCGACTTCGGTCGTATTCTCCTTGTCCGACATAATCTGGGCATTCAGACGAGCAATCTCATCAGTCAACCGATTGACTGCGGCCACTGTGTCTGAAAATTCTGCCTCAAGATCGTCCCTCATACGGGACAACTGGGCATCCATGCGATGGAATTGCTCGGTCAGGAGGGAGCCCTCTTCCCGGACCGCTGCTCGAGTTGCCTGGCTCTCGGGGTTGTTCGCGAGGTCCTGGAAGGCATTGAAAAACCGACTAAACGCCCCAGTGAGCGCCGCCCCTGACGCTTGGTTGAAGATAGCACCCGTCTCGGTCGACCCGCCCCCCGCCACCTCGGTAAAGATGGCTTCGATCGTGGCCATCGCGTTTTCCAGGAACTCCAATCGCCCAACCTGACCTGACTCGAATCGATGCTGCCTGTCCAGAACGAGGTCGCGGGCCCTCGTCAGGACCCCGAGTTCGACGCCCGACCCTAACCCGTTGATGGTCAGACTGGTCGTCAGAGCCGCTCGTTGTCGAGAGTAGCCCGGCGTGTTGACGTTCGCGATGTTGTTGCCCGTAACGCTCAGACCGACCTGCTGCGCTCGGAGTGCGTTAACGCCGAGGTTGACGATGTTACCGAGTGTAGACACTGATATCTCCTAGACGTCTATAACCCGAGCCGGCCGAAATCGACCTTCGGGTAATACTTCGTGAGCCGCTGGATGCGTGCTCGATGTTCGTCGGTCAGTTGTGACTGCCCCCTGCCCTGCATCCCCACGTTCCGTCGCGTGTTCGACTGCCAGGATCCCTGGATCGCTCCCTGAATCTGCGCTTCACTCCGGTCGACACCCGTGAACTCGAGCACCCGCCGAACACAGGCTTCGTGATCGTTCTTCAGGTCCTGGTAGGTCATCCACAGGAACCGGCAGAGCCCCTGCTTCTCTGCGTAGAACCAGGAGACGTAGAAGTTGATATACCACGGGATGACGAGATCGATCAGCGCGTCGATCTGTTCGTCCGGATCGAGCGTGTAGACGGTCTCGTCGAAGTATGCCCACGGCATGATGTGGTGTTCGCGATACAGGTGATCGCGCAGGCTGATCACCGTGTCATACAGGTCGCGAACGAGGACAATCGGCTGAATCTTGAACTGCTGGATGATGCCGAGTGTCGGGTGCGACGCTCGCGTGTGCTGGTGCGGCGTGAAGATGTCCTCGTCCGGGTGCAGCGTCAGCATCCGGATGTCGATCTCCTGCTCGCGACGGTCATAGCAATCGAGCATCGGCACTCGCGGCCACCCGTAGACAGCCTCGAGCATGGCGCCAAGCCATGTCGATCCGCTTTTGGGTGCAGCCACCAGCCACACGTGATTTCGAGACGGCGAGATCCTCGCCGCGATCTCCTGATTGGTCATCGCTTTCCCTGTGCTGGATGTGGTTGTCCCGTTTGTCGGAAGGGCAACACCACGTTCTGTCTGCAACAAGGTTGCCACGTTGACCTCTTTGGTTTTGCCGGGCCGACCGGAGGAAGCAGGGGTGGGTGAGCCTCACTCCGATCGGCCGACAGTCCCGATGGGGCTCGGGATAATCGGCTGCGCCTAAATGACGCGGTTCAGAACCGCCCTGTTGTTCTGCTTCGCCACTTTCCCGGACTGGGCATAGGTACCGGTCTCCGGTCCGTCGCCGGTCAGGATGTGCAGGGTCTTGTCCACGTACTTCATCGACTGCTTGATCAGCAATGCGTTTTGACTGTTTGCGGCCTGGATCCGGTCGTGGATCCCCAGGAGGGTCTCACGCATCTCACTCAACTGCTGGGAGTGTGGGCCCTGGATCCGGTCGATCAATCGCTTGAGGGTCAGGTCCGATGCCGTCTCACCGAGTTCGGCTGAGATTTCGGTCACAAGTCTCGTCCTGGCCCGTTCGAGCGCCCCAGCCTGTTCGGCGATCGTACGCTGATCGGCAACGGCNTTCTCGATCTCGCTCACGTNCTGCGACACCAGCGCGCGCTGCTCCTGCGCCATCGAATCCANCAGGACCTCGAATGTCTCGATTTCTTTCTTAACGACTTCAACCAACTGCATCATCGTGGAATCCATCGTCGCTACCTCCATCTCCCCCCGAGGTGATTGAGTCAGCGTCTCCATTACAGATTCCCTCCCGCCGCCGAAGCCACAGCAGCGCGGTTGGCGGCTTCAATCTCGGACACCAGCGTGCGCATCTTCTGCTCGACGGCACCCTGGACGACTGTAGCCGTCTGGGTCGTCTCGACAGGCATCGGGCCTTCCGGCTTGGTTCCCTCGGCCCGACTCATCTGTTGGTAGATCATGTCGGCGAGGCCCGTCGAGTTCGACTTCGCCATCACCTTGGCATACTCCTCGTCCAGCAGACCGGTGAACATCTCCTCACCCATCCCACCGTTCATGATGCCTTCCTCACGGTGGATCGAGTTCCGCACCTGCTTCAGCATCTGAAACAGGAAGACCGACTCGAATTCCTGGGCAGCTTCCCGAATCTGCTCGTCCTGCGGCTTGGCGCTCTCCGTCGACGTCAGCCGTCCCGCCTTGGCGTTGACGACGTCGATCGCCTGCTTCTCAGGCCGCAGCTGCGAGGACAAGAGGTTGTGCTTTGGTTTCGTGAGGTGGATCCCCCAGGCGTCGGTTCCAGGTATGTTCAAGTCCATGTGGTCCGTCCTTCCAATGCCCTTCTTTGTTATCATTCCCCCGAAAGCGGGAATCCATCTGCTTGTTCAGGCTGGATGCCTGCTTCCGCAGGCATGACGTCGTTGAGCATTTCCGACCGGTTAAATGATGATCAGTTCAGACTTCAAGGCACCCGCACGTTTGAGCGCCTGAAAAATGGCGATGATATCTCTCGGCGTGACCTTCAGGGCATTCAGCGCCTTGGCCACATCGCTGACGTTGGATGCCGGCGGAAGGGCCAGCACACGCGGTTTCTCTTCGTCCACCTCGACGGCACCACCAAGCTGCAACTGTGCCTGCGGTCCACCGGGTGCTCCGGCCTCTGCCGTAATCTCCGGACCAATCGAAATACTCAGGCTGCCGTGCGCGATCGCGACCTCGGCGATCATCACGTTCTCGCCTGCGACGATCGTTCCCGTTCGCTCGTTCACGACGACCCTTGCCGTCAGGTCCGGAACGACGGTTACATTCTCCAGCTTGGCAATGAACTCGATGAACTCGACTTGGTTCTGTAAATGCGGCGGTACATCGACGTTGATCGTCCCTGCGTCGAGCGCAGTCGCGATGTTGCGGCCGAACCGACCGTCGATCGAATGAGCCAGACGCGCGGATGTCGTGTAATCAGGATCTCGAATCGTGACGGTCAACGTCGGGGCGACCTGTCCCGCCGGCGCGAGTTCCTGCTGTACGATCGCACCATTCGGAATCCGTCCCACGACGGGGTGGTTCTTTGAGATCGATGCACCTCCCCCACCTTCGGCGTTGAATCCGCCGATCGAAACGGGTCCCTGGGCGATCGCCACGATGGGCCCGTTGGGCGGATCGGCCTGTAACGGCGTCATCAGCAAGATGCCGCCCTGCAGGCTGGCCGCGTCTCCGAGCGACGATACAGTGATGTCGATCGTAGAACCCTGGCGGTTCGTCGGTGAGATTCGCGCCGTAACCATCACGGAGGCCGCATTGGAGGCACGAATCGTTCCGGGGTCGACTTCAACACCCATGTTCCGCATCAAGTTTGCGAGGCTCTGCACGGTGAAGGGCGCGCCTCGNCCATCACCGTTCCCTTCCAGGCCCGTGATCAGCCCGTAACCGATCAGCTGAACGTCCTGGATGGTTCGGATCTCGCCGATGTCCTTCAGGCGAACCGATTGCGGTTCAAAGTCGGGCATGAACTGCGCTTCGATGCCTTTCCCGAAGAGCACCGAAGCGGCAGTCAATGCGAACGTGAGTGTGCGAAATGTCGTGGCCAAGTTTTGTCTCGCTCGTTCCCGGGCTCTGCCAGGGAACGTCTAAAGTGCTCAATCGATGCGCAGCGACGGGAGACCGCCGATGACTACTCTCCCAGGCCGAGCCTGGAAAAGACCTAAAATATCCAGTTCACAAACCGGACCAGGAAACCAGGACGAGATCCTTCAGTCAGGACACCTTTGCCCTTGTAGGACACCTGCAGGTTCGCCACCCGAAACGACTCGATGATGTTGGTCGCCGGGATCACGAACGGGTTGATCGAGCCGGAGAGGTAGATGACTTCGCTCTCACCGTTGATGTCGATCACACGACTGCCCTCGATCACGAGGTCTCCATTCGGACGCACATCGACGACCTGCACAGACACGCGGGCCTGAATCATCTGGCTGCGTGAGGTCGACCCCTCACCTTCATAATTGTTCGTCGCGTCTGCAGACAGGCTGAACCCCGGTAGCTTGAGGCCACCCGGACCCGTCCAGTTCATCGCCGCTGACTTCTCCGTGTCGACCTGCGACGTGTTCGACGCCGACGTCGACTCCATCACCAGGATGGTCAGGATATCGCCGACCTTNNTGGCTCGCGGTGCACGCCGGTCTTCGAACATCGATGAAGACTCGTTGTTGCTGCCTCTTTGGCCGAACAAGCTCTGGCCCTCGGCAGGCATCGCCATAGCAGCTAGAAGTGATGCGATCATCAGTGTTTTCATCGTTTCCTCAATCCCCGAGAGAAGCGGGTCTATCCTTAGAAGGCCACTCGAACGCGGCCCGGCTCGACGACCTCGGCAAGTAGCTTCTCACGCGAGGACGTATTCTGCACGACGATCTTTTGGCCGATAACACCATTCTGTGATGCGACGCCGTCAGCACACGCCCGGATCCCGCCGACACGGACCTCGATCAGCACGCGATCACCGCGGCTGATGTCGGGGATCGGTTCGACGAAACGTGGGTCGATGTGACGGCCGAACGGTATCCGCATCTTCGCCCGCTGACCTTCCAGCACGGCCGGGTTGTTCACGTAGCGTCCCAGAATTGTCGTCACGGGACGGCGTTCGATCGAGAAGGCTTTAGACGCAAGCGGCTCACCGCGCTGAATCGGTCTCGAAGCGACGAGCACGTCGTCATAGTACTTCACGTTGGCAACCAGGTTGATCTTCTCCACAACCACCGGACCGCGGCTGAGCGCGAGGACGACTGGAATCATCCGCCCGTTGCTCCGGCGTGGCGATGGCGAGACGTTCAGGCTCACACGACCCGTGCCATCAACCACGATCGGTCCGGACCGGCGGACGGTGACCTCGATGTCTCCCCCGAAGTCAGCGAGCATGTCGGACACATAGGCTTCTACGGCCGTCTGAACCTCGTTCTCGGAGACAGTGACGTCTGCTGAACTGTCGCCGACGGTCAGGAGCATTCCCCACAGGACCATCAGAATCGTGTATCCGATCTGGCGTCGCATTGCTCTCCTCTTTGCTCGGTGTGTGTTGATCAGGTTCATGGTGGTGTGCCTATGTCAGCTTATGCGTTGTGGAACTCCGCGCGGCGTGAAGCCACGCGGTTACGGTTAGCCGGCGATGTTATTTGTGGCCTGCATCATCTCGTCGGAGGAGCGGACGGCTCGCGCGTTCACTTCATAGGTGCGCTGGGCCATGATCATGTTCACCAGTTCGTCGACGACACTCACATTCGACAACTCGAGGAAGCCCTGGGACACGCGACCGAATCCGTCGGTGTTCGGCTGGCCCGTAACGGGGGCGCCGGAAGCTTCCGTCTCGAGATATAGGTTGCGACCGATGCTGCGAAGACCGGCCGGGTTGATGAACTTCGCGAGTTCGAGCGTCCCCACGTTCGTGGCGGCCGTAGCACCAGCCTGGAGGACCTCGACGTTCCCATCGGCGGACACATTCACGCTGGCCGCGTCGGCCGAGATGTTGATCGGCGGGTCGAGCACGAAACCGTCTGACGTCACAACCTGACCTTCGGAGGACAGCTTGAAGGCGCCGTCTCGCGTGTAGCCCGTCGTGCCATCGGGCAGCGTGATCTGGAAGAACCCGTCACCGTTGATGCCTTCGTTCTCGATCGCGATGTCGAGCGGGTTGTTCGTGGCCGTGATCTGGCCTTGCTCGAAGCTGCGGTTCGTGGCCACGACGCGTGTTCCGTAACCGATCTGGATCTCGACCGGCACCAGCGCACCTTGGGCGGCTGACGTACCGGCTGTTCGGATCGTCTGATACAGGAGATCCTGGAACTCGGCTTTGCTCTTCTTGAACCCGGTCGTGTTCACGTTGGCCAGGTTGTTCGAGATGTTGTCGATGTTCAGTTGCTGGGCGACCATTCCGGTCGCAGCTGTTCGGAGTGCTCTGGACACAGGGCTACCTCCTGGCTAGGGGGAGTGGACTGTGGGATGGACTGTCATTTCGTTAGCGTTAGACACGGATACTACCGACATCGTTGACTGCGCGACCGATCGTCTCGCTCTGGATTCGAATGGCGCGCTGGTCGGCNTCAAAGGCTCGGAAGACCTCGAGCATGTCGACCATTTCTGTGATGGGGTTGACGTTGGACTCCTCGAGGAAGCCCTGTAGGATCTTCGTGTTNGTGTCTNCGGGGAGGCGGTTGACGCCNGGCTTGGGAAAGAAAAACCCGTTCGGCTTCCGTTCGAGGCGGGNCNCACCGTCCGGGTCCTGATACAAGCCGTCCGAATTTTTCTCGAAATCGTGTATGGCGATCTTCGCCTTGGTCACCCCGTCCTCCAGGATTTCACCGTTCTCGTTGACGATGAAGTCCGGACCGGCGAGCGTGATCTCACCGCCGCGGTCGTCGAGGACTGGCATACCCAGGTTCGTAACGAGTGTCCCCTGGCTGTTCACCGAGAACTCGCCATTCCGGGTGTAGACGTCGCCCTGAGGCGTGCGGACCTGGAAGAATCCCGAACCGTGAATGGCCATGTTACCCGGGCTGTTGGTCTTCCGCATGTTGCCCTGTTCGAAATCGACAAAGGCGCCGGCGACCCGGTCGTTACGCCAGACCGGATGCGCGCCTGATCCTTTTCGGCGTGCCTCCCCCATCTCCCGGAGGAACAATCCGTCGCGCTTGAAGCCCGTCACCTCAGAGTTCGCGATGTTGTTCGCGATCACGTCCTGTCGGGACGAGCGGTTCAGCATACTGATGCCAGAATCTTGAAGTCCTTGGATCATCTATCAGCCCATTGTGAAGGGTGGGACGTGCGGACTCGGGATCCACACGACCTGGGTTCGATGACACGATTAGTCAAGTTCTGCTTGAGCAAGGCCTATGCCACGTCTTGGACCCTCCCTAACGGGGAACACAAACCAANTATTTACAAAACCTTAGGTCACACGTTGCAGAATTGTCGGTCCTGAAATTCCGGCCAAGTTCACCGTCGCCGGAAGGAAAGTTCTTCACACGCTGTCGCTGGAGGCCACGGTGCGAAAAACGGGTCAGGCCCCCCATTGGCGTTGTTCGCTGGCCAAAACGAGGCTATTTTCCGCACCATTCCCAGCAAAAGGATCATCCGTCCATGATTACAGAAACTGTGTCTCCCCAATTGACGGCTGAAGAGGTCACGACCTTCAAGGAGCAGGGCTATCTGGGACCGTTCCCGATGATGTCTCCAGAGGAGATGGTCGCCCTGACACCAGACATCGAGGCCGTTCTCGAATCGGATCCCTTCGTCGACACCGGAAGCGGAAACGCCCCACCCAATGCCTCCAAGCGACGTTACAAACGCGAACACAACCGTCACCTGGACAAGCGGGTTATCTATAGCCTGGCTGCTCATCCCGAGATCATCGGGAGAATGGTGTCACTCTATGGTCCTGACCTGCTCCTCTGGCGCACCAACTTCTTCGTGAAATACGCCGGATCGAAGCGAATTCCGTGGCACCAGGACTTCAACTACTGGCCGCTGGAACCTCCCGTGATCTGTTCAGCATGGATCGCCGTCGACCCGTCCACAGTCGAGAACAGCTGTGTTCAGGTGATCCCTGGCAGTCACCGAAAGGTGATTCCACACGTGAAGGCCGATGAGGACATGGTTTTTCAGGAGATGGGTGACGAGAAGTACTACGACGCGAACGATGCGGTGGATCTGGAGATGCAGCCTGGTGAGTTCATCCTGTTCAATGAGCGCACCCTGCACCATTCGCACCCCAATTCGTCGGACAAGCGACGGATCGGGCTTGCAGTTCGGGTGATCTTGCCGTTTGTGACGGTATTGCGGTATGACAGTCCGGAACACGGGCTGCCTATGCTTCACGGTGAGGACAGGATGGGGTTCAACAAGCTTGTTGCGCCGCCGGGAAACGCGTAGCGTTGGTGACAAGTTTTCGAGGCGGCCTCAGGAGCAGAGGGTGAGACTTCGTTACCAGGCTCTGCCTGGTAACGCAAATCCCAGAGATTGGACCTATCCCTAGAGATGGGCCATCCCCAACCGCAGGTTGGGGGCGAGGGTCGCGCAGGATCTTACTATGTGTTCCCTGGCGAAGCCAGGGAACGAGGAGAGGGCATGAAGGTCACAGATATCAAGACGTTTATCGTCAGCGGGGGCTGGCGGCCGTGGATCTTTGTGAAGGTCAGCACGGACGAGGGGATCACGGGCTGGGGTGAGTGCAGTGACGGGCGGAGTCCAAACGGGGTCTGTGGAACAATTCACGACCTGAAACGGCACGTGCTCGGGAAGGATCCTCGCGCCTTCGAGATGCGGTTCTGGGACATGATCCGGGGATCGCGTCAAAGTCCGAGCGGGATCGCGGCCAAAGCGATCGCCGGCATCGAACTCGCTCTCGTGGATATCAAGGCCAGGGCGCTCGGGATCTCCGTTGTCGAGCTGTTTGGGGGGTCGACGCGAGATGACGTGCGGCTCTACTGGTCACACTGCGGCACGTCGCGCGTATCACACAGCCAGTATCTGGACTCGGACCCGATCTCCTCCATGGATGACGTGACGGCCCTTGGGCGCGAAGTGGTCGAGAAGGGGTTCACTGCCCTGAAGACTAACATCCTCCTCTTCGACCGTGGCGAGAATCTCTTTGNCGGATTCGGCGGCCCCCCGGGGACAACCGACGGGATTGCGAACAAACAGTTGCTTCGGCATATCGAAACGCTGATCGGCACATTCAGGGACGCGGTCGGACCC
The DNA here is from genome assembly GCA_002727195.1 of Gemmatimonadota bacterium. GTDB lineage: Bacteria > Latescibacterota > UBA2968 > UBA2968 > UBA2968 > UBA2968. The sequence continues at coordinate 7,550 of PBWH01000022.1, read as the reverse complement.
GATGTCGACATCAACCTCGACCTGAACTTCAACTTCAAGCCGGAAGCCTGCATCCGGATCGCGCAGGTACTCGAACAGTTCGAACTCCTCTGGCTGGAGATCGACATGTATGAGCACGAGGCGATCCGTCAGATCAAGGACTCAACGTCGACGAAGATTTGTACGGGCGAGAACCTGTTCTACATGCGGGAATACCTCCCCTACTTCGAGTNCCGNGCCGCCGACGTCTTCATGATCGACGTGCCGTGGCAGGGGTTCTCCCAGTCNAAGAAGGTNGGTGACCTGGCCGAGGTCTATCAACTCAACGTCGCGCCACACAATTATTACAGTCATCTGTCAACCTTCATCAGCGCGAGTCTTTGCGCGACGCTTCCNAACGTCAGGATTCAGGAAATCGACATCGACGACGTGTCGTGGAAGGATGAACTGGTCACGGTTCAGCCAGAGATCAAGGATGGGCGGTTAACGATTCCGTCTGGTCCAGGTTGGGGGACGGAGATCGATGAGGATGTGATGAAAGCGAACTTGTGGGAAGGGTCCAAGGGGAGTGAGTGGTAGGAGAGGCAGTCAGTAGTCAGTGGTCAGATAGATCGAGGCGTTCGTGGATCGTCCTGGCACACTAAAACAATCAAGTTGCAGGCACCCAGAAACATGATGGACCTAGCCATCAGAGCGATCACATCGAGGCCCGAGCATCATTGGTTTGGGTATTACGACAAGTTTCAGTTCGATCCAACGGACAGATATGTACTGGCGATGGGAGTTGGCTTCGAAGGACGTCAGCCGGAGGCGAACGATGAGATCGCGATCGGCGTTATTGACATCGAGGATGGGGATAGATGGCGCGAAATTGGCACGACCACGTCCTGGTGCTGGCAGCAGGGGTGTATGCTGCAATGGATACCGCAGTCACCCAATGAGGTGATCTGGAATGTGCGTGGTGATGCGGCGTATGGCTCGACGATCTACAATGTAGAAACCGGTCAGAGCCGGGATCTGCCGCACGCGATTTACACGATCGCTCCTGACGGGCGGACGGCGATCGGAACGGATTTCAGGCGAATCGATCATATGCGACCGGGATACGGGTATGCGGGCATCCCGGACCCGAACTTCGACTCACTGGCCCCAGAGGATGTCGGGATCTACACGGTCGATCTCGAGACCGGGGCGTCCGAGTTGATCGTATCGATTGCAGAGGTGGCTGCTCTCCCCTACCGTCATGGCGATCTGAGCGAAGCCAAGCACTACTTCAACCACCTGCTGTTCAATGCCGACGGTTCCCGCTTCATCTTCCTGCATCGGTGGAGGATTGGATATGGTGGCTTCCAGACCCGGATGATGACAGCCAATGCAGACGGATCCAATCTTCACGTNGTGGATGACTACGGGAAGATGTCGCACTTCATCTGGCGCGACTCGGAGACGATCACCGCGTGGTCGTGGCAGCCGTCGAACGAGAACGCCTTCTACGTTTACAAGGACCAGACAGATGAGGTGCAAGTCATCGCAAAGAACAAGATGACGCTCAACGGGCATAACACCTACCTGTCCGACACTGACTGGATCCTGAACGATTGCTATCCTCAGGGTGATCGACGCGAGCAGACGCTGTATCTGTATCACGTTCCGACGGATCGACGCGTCGATCTTGGGATTTTCGATTCACCGCCCGAATATAAGGGTGAGTTACGCTGTGACCTTCATCCACGGTCGAGTCGGAGTGGGAAACTGGTGACGATTGATTCGACTCACGGAGGGGACGGGCGGCAGGTGTATCTGGTGGATGTGAGTGAGGTCCTGGGAGAATAAACGTGTCACGCTGAGCGGAGTCGAAGCGCGACACCGTAGAGCTGTAAAAACTACTGAGCATTCAGAGCGGCCGTGTGCATTGGCGCAGGCCGCCCTTCGACTCCGCTCAGGATAACCTGAGGGATTGTAATGACGGAAGCAGAGAAGGCGATACTGGAGATTGATGTATACGGGTTTACGGTTCTCGAGCGGGTGTTGACCGAGGAGGGAGCGGTCGAAATGCGGGAGGCGTTGATCCGGTGTGAGGAGGAAGTCGGGACGGATCATAAGCATCGCGGTACGGCGCGACACGTGTCCAATCTGCCAACGCTCGATCCCGTGTTCTTCAAGACGATCGACCATCCGCGTGTGCTGCCTGTGCTGGAGCACTACCTCGGTGAGAACATGATCCTGGGCAGTCTGAACTCGCGGATCGTTCGACCAGGAGACGGATACCAGGGGCTGCACAGTGACATCCCCGGCGAGATGCTGAACATGGAGTCTCCGGTGATGATGAATACGGTGTGGATGCTTGATGAGTTCACATCCGAGATTGGGGCGACGCGGTGCGTACCGGGATCACACAAGAGCGGACTCGCACATCCACCTGAGGGATTGGACCTGAAGCACGTGGCAGAAGCGATCGCGCCGATCGGGAGTGTGCTCGTGTTCAACGGGCAGACCTGGCACGGGGGCGGGAAGAACACGGGAGACCGGAACAGACACGCGCTGTTCGGCCATTACCGGAAGCGTATGCTCGTTTTCCAGGTCGACCCACACGACGACTTTCCCGAGGCCTGGTTCGATCAGCTGACGGATCGGCAGAAGGAGTTGATGCGAATGACCCACGGCTTGAACACGAAGCACGCGGCAGACGCTCACCTCAGGTAATTCGGTTCCAGACTCCAGGTTTCAGGTTCCAGGGGAAAGGCATGACCAAGGCCCTCGTTACAGATGCGAATCAGCGGTTCTCGATTCAGGATGTGGTGCTTCCTGAGCCGGGGCCGAGACAGATTCAGGTTCAGACGCTCTACTCAGGGGTGAGCATCGGGACGGAGTTTGCCGTCATCAAGGGCAAGCTGGACTGGGGGTCCTACCCTCTCGTGACCGGGNATCAGGGTGTGGGAATCGTGGAGTCTGTGGGCACAGATGTGACCGAGTTTNCNGTCGATGACCGTGTCTATTACCGGGCGAATCGACAGATCGAGTCGATAGACGGGCAAACAATCACGGGGGCGTCAGGCGTGCACTGTTCACACGCCGTAACCGACGTCGATGGGACACACGCTGCTGAACGTTTGCCGGAAGGGATCGACGAAGAGTCGGCAAGTATGTTCGTGATGCCGGCTGTAGGGCTGAACGGGGTGGACATAGCAAACCCCAGGATGGGTGATACGGTTGTCGTCTACGGCTCAGGGCTGATCGGACTGGGTGTGATCGCGGCGTGCAGCCACCGGGGCTGTGTGGTCGTGGCCGCGGACATCGAGGGTGATCGGCTGGAGATTGCGAAACGGCTCGGGGCCGATCACACGATCAACCTCGAGATGGAGGACGCGGCCGAGCGGATAGAAGCCCTGTCCCCTGGCGGAGCGGACGTGGTGTTCGAGGCGACAGGTATTCCGGACTGTATCGACCCGGCGATCGCGCTCTGTCGCCGTGAAGGCAAGTTAATCCTGCAGGGGAACTACGGCGCCAGACCGATCTCGTATCATTTTCTTCCCCCGCACGGCAAGCGACTGACGATGTTCTATCCCTGTGACGACGGGCTGGAGATGTGTCGAAGAGCGGTGCTGAAGAATATGGCGACGGGCGTGTTGCCGTGGCATCACACGATCACGCATCGGTGTTCGTTCGAGGATGCGCATCAGTTGTTTGATGCGGTAAACCGAGGACGCGCGGCGACTGTGTTAGGGGCGGTGATCAGGTGGGCATGAACAGTGACAAATGAAAAAGCCACTCCGCCTCACCCCTATGTGGACAGGAGGCATATAAGTTTTCGGACAGCGCTGTCGGGGCTCGTCAGGACAGGGCAGTCCAAAACATCTTAGACGGCGGGTTGGGCTTTGGCGATTGAGAAATCGGCGAGCATGACGGCATCGTAGTCTGACAGGTCTGAAGCAGCTTCAGCGATGAGGCGGTTGTGTTTCTCGGCATCCCCGTCGAGAAGGGCGTCCATCCCGGCTTCCACGCAGATGGTCCAAAAGACAGCTCTGTCCCCTGCCACATTCTCGAATTCGGCCTCCATTGGAGGGACACTGGGCTGGAATGTCGCCAGCTTCCCGATCCGATTTCTCAGACCAATGGCTTCCTCGAGCATTGCCTCGTTTGGCTTAAGAACGAGCAACGGTGAAAGATCAGCAGCGACGGCTTCGATCGCCGGGCCAAAGGCTGAGCAGGTGAACAGGATAGCGTCAGCGTCTGTCGACTTCGCGTATCGGCCGAGCGCCAGGAACCGGTCCGCGATCTCTTGAGTCAGTTCACCGGCGGTCTTTAGGTCCGGTGACAACGAGTCTTCGAGCAGGTTGGTGATGAAGGCGTTGGGCCAGCCTCAGCGGAAAGCGCCTGCGACGGGGTCGACGGCTACTGGGGTGGCGTGGATGAGAGAAATGCGTATTCAAGGTCTCGTGTTGCGAGTCAGGGGGTCGTGGGAGTCAGAAACAGCGGTTTGGCGACAATTGAGTCAGGAGCGCCTTATACCTCGGCGCGGACGTGAAGTCCGCGGTTACGGTGTCCGGAGGATCTTGTGTTGGTCGGCGTTGCCGCGGGGGACGGTGGCTTCCTGGTAGGAGACGATGAAGGCGCGGCGGATCTGGTCGGTGTCGTTGCCTTTGGAGTGATGCCAGAGGTCGGAGTGGAAGAGGAGGATGGATCCNGCTTTGACCGGGCACTGGGTCGCGCCCTCGGCTTCCATATCTTCTGGGCCAATGGACTTGGGGCACTGGCCGCCATACTGGCCGTGTTCCTTGACCCCTCCTTTGTGTGATCCCGGTACGACCCACAGACAGCCATTCTCTTCATCCACATCCACGAGGGGGATCCACGTGGACATCCGGGTTTCGCTCAGGACGTGCGCATTGTAGTAGGCGTTGTCCTGGTGCCAGTGACAGATGTCGGTCGATCGGGGCATCTTGGCGGTCAGCTTGGCCGAATAGATGGCGATCCCCGGACGGACAATGCTCTCGATCAGGTCCAGAACACGCTCATCCTCGGCGAACCGTCGGGTGAACTCCGATCGTAGCCCCAGTTGGAGCAACCAGCCTTTGTTTCGGCTGGACCCCGTGTGCCCGATCCCGGTCTGGCCATCCGCCTCAGCCTCCTGGACAAGCCGGTCGAGCTCCCGGTCTACCTCCTCGAGCTCCTCGAGTGGGAAGAGATCGTCGACTACAGCATAGCCGTTGTCGTCGTAGAAAGTGGCTTCTTCTTCTGTCAGCTGGCGGTTCGCCATCACACGTTTCTCCTCTGCCTCCAGAAAAACACCAGGAAGCTCAGCAGAACCACAACCGCAGTTGCCGTTCGCCCCTCGCTTGGTACGATCACCAGTGAAATCTCATCCTGTATAATTGCCTTTGAGCTTTCAGGTTTCGGGAAAGCGGGCAAAAACTCCCAATCCTGGTCCGGAGTCTGTGGTGCGCCTACCTGCTGATCACATCGGTGTTTCAGGCCGTCGATGCTAAGGCGACCTCCGATGGGGGCCCCTGTCAACTTAATCATGCCAAACTCGATGTAGATGGACTCGAGCTCCTTGCAGCCATCAGGCAAGGTCACGGTTTTTCGCCCTGCGGCCCACCGGTTGTTTGAGTTCGGGATCAACCACGCGCGTTGTTGAGCCTTCGATTTCATTAGCACCCACGCCAGTTCGCCCTTCAGGAGCAGGGAACGGAATCTAAACGTCACCGTACAGTGTTCACCGGTCGTAAGGGTGTCCTGACAGACGAACGCCTGGAAAATCCTGCTGAAGTTCTCGCCATTCGCGCCCCGGCCGTCTGTGTCTCCGATGTGTCCGTATCGATTTTGTCTGGCGCCCGTCACAACCGAGGGTTTATCGCCTTGGGCAAGTCGGCGTGTGTTTGGTCCATCCGTCAGCCAGACACGGTTAGGGACTGTTTCGAAGTCNGGGTTCATCAGCGCGTGGGTTGCACCATAGCATATCCACAAGACGGATAGACAGATGGTCAGGCAACTTCGAGCAGATGGTCCAGAACGCATAGAGATCTTTCGCTACGCTAAGNATTACTCTTGGCCGGGTACGGACTTGTAGGTCACAGCGATGTCCGGGTCGACGTCGGTCTCAGCAATCAGGTCCAGCAGGGCCTGGTGCAGGCGTTTGGCTTCGTCGAGGTTCGCATCGAGCACGTTGTTTTGTTGACCAGGATCATCGGGGAGATAGAAGAGCTCGTCGACCCGCCGTTCCGACATTCCGGTACACGGATACGTTTCCTGACGGGGTGGCTTGTGCTTGTAGGCCAGGTCCTTGTTGGGCCAATAGATCAGGGACCACGTCCCATCGCTGATGGTGGCCGGCACGGTCCCCCAGTTGTCATTAAGGTTGCGTCCGCTGATGACGAGATCCCGGTGCGAATCATTGGAGCCCGTGATCACGTCGGCGTACGACGTGCCCTGTATCCCCTGCGGCGCCTTCAGTCCAGCCAGTTCCACGACCGTTGGAAATAGATCACAGGGCTGAACCATTGCGGATGTGCTCTTGCCGGGTCGTTTACAGTCGGGGTGACGGATGATCAAAGGCTGNTGGGTCATCTCCTCGTAGAGCTGACCGAAGTCCCCCCAGGGCTTGCCCTGCAGACCGTGATCGCCAAAGTAGTGACCGTGATCCGACATCAGCACGACCATGGTGTCCTCATTAAGGCCGAGGACATCTACCGTATCGAGGAGGTAGCCGAGCCAGCGGTCGACCATGGTGACCTCCGCGGCATACAGCGCCTTCACGTGGTTCAGTTCGGCGTCCGACATGAAATCGCTGAAGCCGTAGCAGGGATAGAGGATCTNGTCNCCTTCGTAGCCCGGGTCATACTGGTCGACGTAATGCTGCGGCGGATCCCAGGGCTCGTGCGGATCCCAGCTGTCCACCCACAGAATGAAGTGATCTCGCGTGTAGTTGCGCTCCAGCCAGTGAACAGCCTCTGTCATCGTGCGGGCAACGAGATAGTCCGATTCCCAACGCCGCCGGGACTGGTTGGTCAGGTAGCGACGGAGACCTGGCGCCTTGACCTTGTGCTCGGCAGCCGGCAGTGGGATATCGATCAGGTCGTCCGCGATCCACGGTTCTCCTCCCTGCCCACGAATCCACTCGATCGAGCCGAACCCACGATCGAGGTTGTTCCCCTCCGTCATAAACATCGGCGTGTCATAGACCAGGCCCGTCGTGTAGCCGGCTTTCCGGAACGTCTCGGCTATCGTCGGCAGGTCTCGCTCCATGCGGTCCCACGTGTTGAAGGGGTGTCCCCATCGGCCGGTGAAGAGGTCGCGTCGACACGGGAGGGTTGGGAAAGAACCGACGTAGGCGTTCTCGAACAGGAGCGACTGTTCGGCGAAGCGATCCATGTTCGGGGTGCGTGCTTTCGCGTTCCCGTCTTTATATGCTCCGACGTGGTCGGTGCGGAGGGTGTCCATCATGACGCAGATCAGGTTCATCTTTTTCTCCTACTTAGAACGCTCAGGTTCCTGGTTCCTGGTTCCTGGTTCCTGGTTCCTGGTTCCTGGTTCCTGGTTCCTGGTTCCTGGTTCCTGGTTCCTGGNNNNGT
>PBWH01000005.1 GCA_002727195.1 Gemmatimonadota bacterium | reverse complement strand
TGTGGCGAACGCCGATCGTAGGGCGACATATCCGGCGCCGGGAACAGACCCACGTGCTCGTCATCGAGGATTTTCTCGAGGTCGTCCCGAAGGTGCTCTGCCCGGTCGCTGTCGGAACACACCACGAGAACAGGATGACTCAGGGCTTTCGAGGCTTGAGCGATCGCGAAGGCGGTCATCGACCCAGGGAGACCACGCAGCTTCAGGTCTGTCGCTTTCCCCTCGAGTCCTGCTCGGAGCTGCTGGAAGGAATCTGATTCGGTAAGACGTTTAAAGACGCGTCTGGCGGGCAACGAAGGAGCCTCCGAAGGGGCAATGCGAATAGCCACCCTCCGCAAACCGCGGTGGATGGCGAGGACCAAAAAAGGCCCGACGCAACAGTGCATCGAGCCTCTGTAATCGCGCAGGGAGAAGAAAATGGCGGGGTAGACGGGGCTCGAACCCGCGACCTACGGCGTGACAGGCCGTCACTCTAACCAGAACTGAGCTACTACCCCGCACTTACATTCTTCTCTGCATCTCGGTACGGCTGAATCCGAGGTTGGAGAAGATAACACAGGCGATATCACCTGTCAAGTTGACCAATATGATGGATAGTTAAACTTTGATTTAACAGTTAGTTGAAGTATCAAACCGCATCTATCAGTGCTGCCCTGAGCGTTGCGTGGTCCGAGTCGGTATCCTATATTCCTAGCTTTGGTTTCCGCATCAAATCAAACATGGGAGCGTCGTGTGGGCAGCACGGAATCATTGGGCGTCGGGATAATAGGACTGGGTGTTGTGGGCGGTGGGATCATCGATATTCTGAACGACCGCCGGGATTACTTCAAATCGGTAAGGGGCATCGATCTCACGGTTCAAAAGATCGCCGTCCGCGATGTGTCCAAACCGAGGTCCGCAGGCGTCTCCAGCGATCTGCTTACACAGAATGCCCGGGATGTAATCGATCATCCTGATGTCCAGATTGTAATCGAGGTGATGGGCGGGCTAGATCCTGCCCGTGAGTATGTCCTGGCTGCCCTCGAATCTGGCAAGGATGTTGTGACAGCCAACAAGGCCCTCCTCGCTGAGCACGGCGACGAGTTGTTCGAAGCTGCTTCTACGCACAACGCAGGTCTCGCTTTTGAAGCCAGCGTGTGCGGCGGCATCCCGATCGTCCGGTCTATCGCGCAGGGCCTGCCTGCCAACCACGTCACCTCCCTGTTCGGCATTCTCAACGGGACGACGAATTATATCCTCACCAAAATGACCGACGAGGGCGGCAACTATGCGGACATCCTGAAGCAGGCCCAGGACCTGGGGTATGCCGAGGCCGATCCTACGATGGACGTTGATGGGACGGATGCCGTTCAGAAGCTGTCTATCCTGTGCCGTCTGGCATTTGGTCACTCGATCCCATATCGCAAAATGCTGTGCGAAGGCATTGAGCAGGTCTCGCCGATCGACATCGTATTCGCTCGCGACCTCGGCTACACGATCAAACTTCTGGGGATCGCGAAGCCCCAGTCAGGCGGTCTCGAGGCCCGCGTTCACCCGGCCCTAGTCCCGACGGATACGTTGCTGGCGAACATCAAGAACGAATTCAATGCCATAGAGATCGTCGGGAACGCAGCGGGGCCACAGGTGTATACGGGCAAAGGAGCCGGTGCATCGCCTACCGCCAGCGCCGTTGTATCAGACCTTCTCTACCAGGCGGAACTAAGGATCGCGGGACGACAGCGCATCAATCGGCAGCTCGTCGACGTAGAAGCTGCGGAACCGCTAGCGACGGAAGATATCGAAACGAGCTACTACTGCCGGTTCACCGTCCAGGACACACCGGGCGTGCTCGCGCATATCGCGAACATATTTGCAACCCACAACATCAGCATCGCGCGCGTGATTCAGGAGGATCGCTCGGAGACGGAGGGCGGATCTGTTCCGTTGATCATGACGACGCACGATGCCCGCGAGAAGTCGATGAGCGCCGCTCGTGAGGAGATCGACGCTCTGGATGTCGTTACCGAGGCATCTCAGATCATCCGAATCGAAAGACTGAACGACTAGCCGTGAAATTCTTCGCCTTCATCTTCATCGTCGCTGGGCTGGGCTCAACGATCCTGGTCAAGTACCTGACAACCGTTCGAACCATTCGTCTTCGGGAGTCCTTGCTGGAAGTCGAGGGAGATTTGAGGTTGCTGCGAGGCAAGGTTAAGCAGGCCGAGAACCAGAAGGAGATCGTCAAACGGGAGCTCAAGCAGGCGCAACGTCAGAAGAAGACGTTGGAGAAGCAGACAAAGGCTGCTGAATCGGAGCTCGACACACTCCGCAAGTAGTTCGTGAATGATAGAAACAGAAAAGGGCGTCTCCTCAACGGGAGGACGCCATTTTTCTTTTCTTCTCTTTGGATGCTAGTGTACTTGAGCCAGTGGCTCGTCGATCCCCATCAGCATCCGTAGTTCGGGTTCCAGCGTCTGGCGATCCCTGGGACCCACGTGCTTCCGGTAGATCATGCCTGACCGATCGATCACAAATGTCGTCGGCATCATTTGGACCGTGCCATTGGCCAGCGCCGGTGGCTCGGACCCGAACCCGTGGACCGTAGGAATCTCGGTCAGAGGCGCCCAGATCTTCTCCATCTTCTCGAAAGCTCCCATCGCCACCGGATACGTGATCGATACCTGCCGGGCAAAGTCCCTCACATACTCGGCTCCGGCCTGATCCATCGACACACCGACCACCGCCAGTCCCTTGTCCCTATAGGCCTGGTGCAACGATTCGAAATGGGGTAACTCTTCGAGACACGGAGGACACCACGTCGCCCAGAAATTCAGTAGAACAACCTGCCCCTCGAGATCGGACAGCTTCGTGATGGTCCCATCCAGATAGGTGAGTTCCATCTCCGGGGCTGCAATGTCACCATATGCCGTTCCAGACTGTTCAGACGACTCGCAGCCAGCAGCCAATGTCACGGCCATCAGCCAAACCCATACCCGTTTCACACACATCTCCTCTTAAGCCGATCTGGAATCACAACCGAAAGAGTGCAATGCTTGTGCCACGATTCTGGCCCCGGCCACTCTCACCGGATCGTGGAACTTTGACTCAGGAGTCAGACTCAGGTGCCTCGGCTTTGCCGGAACCCACGGCAGTCTCATCAGACCCTTCCGATGCGGACGCTTTCACGTTCGACTGCGGCGAAGCCTGATCATTCTGGGACGTCGGATCCGCGCCATCCTCACCTTCATCTACCCGTGCCACATCGATAACGCGATCCCCTTCGCCCAGGTTGATCAGTCGCACGCCCTGCGTGTTCCGTCCGATCGTCGAGACGTCATGGATCGGCAGTCGGATCAGGATGCCTTCCTGCGAGATGATCATGACCTCGTCCGATTCCTGAACGGCCTTGATAGCGACCACACCCCCGTTCCGTTCGGAGGTCTTGATATTGATGACGCCCTTGCCACCCCGACGGGTCAGTCGATACTCGGAAACACGGGTTCGTTTCCCGTAGCCCAGTTCACAAACGGTCAGGAGGTCTGTGCTGTCGTCAGCCACAACCATCCCGATCACACTGTCATCATTTTCGAGCGAGATGCCCCGGACGCCCTGGCTTCCGCGTCCGGTCGGGCGCACTTCGTTCTCGTGGAACCGAACGGCTTGTCCGCTCTCGGTGGCAACGATGATCTCCTGATCACCGTCCGAGATCCACGCCTCGACTAGCGCGTCATCCTCCAGGATGTTCATCGCGATGATGCCGCCGCGTCGGGGACGGCTGTAGGCCGAAAGTGCGGTCTTCTTGACCTGCCCTTTACGGGTGGCCTGAATCAGGAATTCGTCGTCCTTGAATTCCTTGACCGGAACGATAGCGGCCACCTTGTGGCCCTCGTCGATATCGATCAGGTTCACCATTGGCCGCCCGCGCGACGTACGCACACCTTGCGGGATCCGGTAGACCTTGAGCCAGTGACAGTGCCCATTGTCCGTCAGGAAGAGGATGTAGTCGTGCGTCGACGCCACGAACAGATGCTCGACGAAATCCTCGTCCTTCGTCTGCATGCTGGTAACACCACGGCCACCACGGTGCTGACTTCTGTAGGTGTCAACAGGAATCCGCTTGATATACCCGCTGTGGGAGATCGTGATCACGACGTCTTCGACCGGAATCAGATCCTCAACATCGATCTCCTCCGCTGACACAACGATCTCGCTCCGCCGTTCGTCACCGAATGCTTCGGCGATCTCGTCCAGCTCGTCCTTGATGATCCCCATCCGGATGTCGCGGCTGTCGAGGATTTCCTTGAGTCTTGTGATCTCCTGAACCAGCGCCTGATACTCGTCCTCGATCTTCTGCTGCTCCAGATTCGTCAACCGCTGTAGGGTCATCGCCAGGATAGCCTGCGCCTGCCGCTCCGTCAGTTCAAGCTGATTCATCAGCGCGACACGAGCTGATGCGGGGTCGTCTGAACCGCGGATGATCCGGATCACCTTGTCGATGTTGTCGAGCGCGATGCGCAGACCCTCGACGATGTGAGCGCGGTCTTCGGCGACGCGCAACTCGTAGGTCGTCCGGCGAACAACGACATCGTGACGGTGATCGATGAAGTTCGACAGCATTTGCTTCAGGTTCAGCTGTCTGGGTACCCCGTCGACCAACGCGATCATGTTGGCGGCGAACGTTGTCTGGAGCTGGGTGTGCTTGTAAAGCAGGTTCAGCGCGACTTCCGAATTCGCATCCCGACGTAGTTCGACCACGATCCGCAGTCCGTCCCGGTCCGACTCGTCGCGGATGTTCGTCACACCTTCGATACGCTTGTCCCTAACCAGGTCGGCCATCTTCTCGAGCAGCGTCGACTTGGCAACCATGTAGGGAATCTCGGTGATCACGATGATCTCCCGATCCCCCCTTGCCTCCTCGATCACCGCCTTTGCGCGTACCCGGATGTGCCCTTTGCCGAGGTGGTATGCGGCGCGTACACCGGCCATCCCGTGGATGATGCCACCAGTCGGGAAGTCGGGGGCCTTGATGTGCTCCATCAACTCGTCGATCGTCGTCTCCGGCTCATCGATCAGGGTCTTGAGCGCGCTGACGACTTCGTTCAAATTGTGCGGGGGAATCGCGGTCGCCATGCTCACCGCAATGCCGACTGCACCGTTACAGAGAAGGTTCGGGAACTTGGAGGGAAGAACGGCCGGCTCCTCAAGTCGCTCGTCGTAATTGGGACGGAAGTCGACCGTTTCCTTGTCCAGGTCAGTCAGCATCTCTCCGCCGGCACCAGCCAGCCGCGACTCCGTATACCGCATGGCGGCGGGCGGATAGCCATCAATCGAGCCGAAGTTCCCCTGGCCATCGACCAGCTGGTAGCGCATCCGGAAATCCTGCGCCAAGTGGACGAGGGTCGGGTAGACGATTGCTTCACCGTGCGGGTGGTAGTTACCGGATGTATGCCCGGCGACGTTCGCGCACTTTCGGTGCTGGCGGTTGGGTTGCAGGCCTAGGTCGTTCATCGCCACTAGGATCCGCCGCTGCGAAGGCTTCAGGCCGTCGCGGACGTCCGGCAGAGCGCGATCGACCAATGTGCTCATCGAGTAGTCCAGCATCGACTTCTTCAGCTCTTCGCCGATGTCGACCGGGACTACGCGTGCTCGTTCCATCATAGGTATCGTTGACCTCGTTTACGTCCGTTAAATGTCGAGCTCGGCTTCCAACGCGTGCTCTTCGATGAACCGTCGACGCGGTTCGACTTCGTCGCCCATCAGCATCGAGAACAGATGCTCCGCTTCGAGCGCATCCTCGTGAGAAACCTGGAGGAGTGTGCGGCTGTCCGGATCCATAGTCGTCGTCCAGAGCTGATCCGGATTCATCTCACCCAGCCCCTTGTATCGCTGGACCATCACGCCCTTCCCATCTTCCCCAAACTCCTCAAGGAAGGTGTCACGTTCCTTCTCGTCGAACGCGTAGTTCTCGTTCTTCCCTTTCTTCACCAGGAACAACGGCGGTTGNGCNATGTAGACCCGACCAGCGTCGATCATCGGCCGCATATACCGGAAGAAGAACGTCAGCAGCAGACTGCGAATGTGCGAGCCGTCGACATCGGCATCGGCCATCACGATGATTTTTCCGTATCGCAACTTCTCCAGATCGAAATCTTCACCGACACCCGCTCCAAGCGCGAGAATCATCGGCTGTAGTTTGTCGTTGGCCAGGACGCGATCGATCCGGGCCTTCTCGACGTTCAGCATCTTTCCCCACAACGGGAGGATCGCCTGGAACTCCCGGTTCCGACCCTGAGCGGCCGATCCACCGGCGGAGTCACCCTCGACCAAGAACACCTCGGTCTCGTCTTTCTGGTTCGACGAGCAGTCGAGGAGTTTTCCGGGGAGGCCGCCTCCCTCAAGCACACCTTTCCGACGAACAAGCTCCCGGGCTTTACGAGCAGCTTCCCTTGCACGTGCAGCTTCAATCGCTTTCGTCAGGATACGCTTGACGATCGCCGGGTTCTCTTCGAAGAACTCGTTCAGTTTCTCGGAGACNAGGGACTCGACAACGCCACGCACCTCGCTGTTCCCCAGCTTCTGTTTGGTCTGGCCCTCAAACTGGGGCTCCGGCACCTTCGCGCTGATCACCGCCGTCAGACCCTCACGTGTATCGTCACCGGAGAGCGTGAACTTCTCGCTCTTCAGCAGATTGTATTTCGTGGCGTGAGCATTCAGAGACCTTGTCAACGCCGTGCGGAAACCCGTCTCGTGGGTNCCACCCTCAGGTGTGTGGATCGTGTTTACGTAGCTGAAGAGATTCTGCGCATACGAGTCGTTGTATGAGAATGCGATCTCGGCCCACACGCCTTCTCGTTCTCCCTCGAACTGCACAGGATCGTGAACGTGAGACTTACCCTCATCGATATACTCGACGAAGGCTTTGATCCCACCCTCGTAGTGNAAGGTNTGTTCGGAATCATCGCGGGCGTCTTGTAGCAGGATTCGCAAACCCCTATTCAAGAAGGCGAGTTCACGGAGACGGTTCGCCACGGTTTCCTGGTGGAACTCGACCGTCTCGAAGATTTCTTCATCGGGCATGAACGTGACACGCGTTCCGGTCTCCTCGGTCGCCTCACCGGCTTCGACCCCTGATTCTGGCACCCCTCGCTTGTATCGCTGGCGGTAAACACGACCATTCTNGTCGATCAACCGCGACNTCACCTCAACCTCACACCACGTCGCCAGTCCGTTAACGACTGACACACCGACCCCGTGTAATCCTCCCGAGACAGCGTAGTTCTGCTTGTCGAACTTTCCGCCCGCATGCAGAACCGTCATCACGACTTCCAGCGCAGACTGTTTCTCTGTCGGATGGTCATCGACCGGGATCCCACGCCCGTTGTCGATCACGGTCACCGACCCGTTCTCATTCAGAACCACGGTGATAGTGTCACAGTGACCGGCCATCGCTTCATCCACAGCATTATCGACCAGCTCCCAGATCAAGTGGTGCAGNCCGTTGACNCCTGTGTCACCGATATACATCGCGGGGCGCTTCCGAACCGCTTCGAGTCCCTTGAGAACCTGGATGTTCCCCGCGCTATACTGGTTTTCCGCTTCAGCCATAGACCGCAGTCTCCTCTTACTTCAGGCGAATCGACTTCACAGCATCCGAACCCAGCGCCTCATTCAGCCGCTTGATCAATTCAGGCACCTCGATAGACAGCCGATGTCGCCAAGCTGCTTTTTGTACGCGTATATTCAGGTGACCTTTACGTATATCAATAACTTCTGTATTTTCAGAAGCTTCTTGGCCTAGATGCTGAGCGACAACAGCCGGCCACATCGCCGGGATGCTTTGCTCGTCGATGAGTTCAGTGTAGCCGCACGCTTCTAATACCTCTCGGATCGACGGACCCGCTTTCGACACCTGTCCCGTACGGGAATCCTCAGTATCCTGCTCAGAGAGAAATGGTCGCATATCCTCTTCCGGCTAGATCAAGGTCGGGGTCCCGTGCAGTCGCAAGGATGACCTGGCCAAACGGTCCGATCGTGTCGAGAACCGAGTTCGCTCGCTTATCATCTAGCTCTGAGAAGATGTCGTCCATCAGCAACACGGGCTTTCGGCCAGTCTGTTCATTCAAAAACTGCGCCTCTGCCAGCTTCCAGGCGAGCAGAACGCTCTTCATCTGACCCTTCGACCCGAACCGATGAACCGGATGATCATCCAGCAGAAACACGACCTGATCCCGGTGCGGCCCGATCAGGGTAAATCCCAACTTGGCTTCCTCGGTCCGCTTCTCCTCCAGGAGAGCGATGTAGGATTTCGTCGTTTCGTCGACTTTCGTGCCTAGAACAGGACTTCGATAGGAGGCTGTCAGCACGTCCTCGGCCGGAGAGATCTGTCCGTAGAGCTCCCGCAGCGGATCCTTAAGCCGGTTTAGCGCGTCGACCCGATGATGGATCACCCGAGCTCCGATCTCGCTGAGTTGAGCGTCCCAGGGCACCAGGGACGATACGTCCCGGGTTAATTGCCATCCTTGCGTCTTGAGTAGGCTGTTCCGCTGCGCAAGAATCCTGCGATATTGTTCCAGGTCGTGGAGGTAGGCTGAGCTCGACTGGGAGACGAGGATGTCGAGCAGTCGCCGTCGCTCAGACGGGTCACGCAGCACCAGATCGACGTCCTCAGGGGAAAAGAGAACAGCGTTAAAGCGGCCGACGAGGTCGGACAATCGTTCCAGGGGTTCCGAGTCGATGAAGACACGCTTCTTCTGACTCCGGCGATCATAGGCGATTCGGATGCTGAGCGGATCTTCCTCCTCCCGCTCCACTCGCGCAGAGATCGCATAATGCTCTGCTCCCCAGCGAACCACATCTCGATCCCGAGCGCCTCGACCCGACTTGGCCACGGCGAGGAAGAACATCGACTCCAGCAGGTTCGACTTCCCGCGACCATTATCCCCACAAACCGCGGTGCCCGATGTTTCGAAACTGAACTCGGCGGATGTGAAGCTGCGATAGTTCTCGAGCTGAAGGTGGCTGACGCGCACCCGTTCGCCTAGTCATTCAGCCGCAAGGGCATCAACAAACAAAGGTAATCTTCGCCCTCGACCTGATCTACTGGACGGATAATGCCGGCCGTGACAGGGCTATCCAGCTCGAACACAACGTCATCTGAATCGATACGCCGCAGCACGTCACCCAGATAGCCTGAGTTATAGCCGACCGCCATGGCATCATCACCATACTTGGCTTCGATCTCTTCCTCGGCTTCCCCGCCGATCTCCTGGCTGTTCGCCGACAAAAGCACCTTGTCCTGGTCGACTTCCATCTTCACCTGGTGGGTTTGACTGGAAGCAAGGATCGATACCCGGCGTACTGCCGGTGCGAGCACGCTGTTAGAAACGTGAAGCTTCTTGGCGTTGCCGCTCGGGATCACCTGTTCGTAGTCGACGTAGGGGCCCTCGATCAGACGCGTGTAGAGGCAAATCGGTTGTGCCCCTTCGCCATCGAAATCTCCGGTATCGGAAAGCGTGAACATCAGGTGGTTCTGGCCGAACTTGACCTGCTCGAGTACACTCCCGGACGAAAGCAGCTTGACCAGATGATTTAGGGGCCGGGGCGGTACAATAGCCTCTGTGACCACCTGGTTACCCTCTGGGCCGGGAAGCGATTTCGAGAACTTCACNAGACGATGTCCATCGGTCGCCACCATCGTTGTCCGTCCTTCCCGAACCTGCCAGAGTACGCCATTCAGCACCGGTCGCGTCTCATCACGTGATACAGCAAAGACCGTCTTAGCGACCATCTGGCTGAGCAAATCTCCATCGAGTTGCTCTTCCTCGTCACCAGAACCGAAATTCATCTCAGGTCCCTCGATATCGCTGGGCAGCTCAGGAAAGTCTTCCGCAGGTACGGACATCAATGCATAGGTGCCCTGTAGTCCGCTCTGGCGGTCGATGGATACGCGTCCCTCGGAGGCCTCCAAACGAATCGACTCATCCGGCAGCTCACGAATGATCTCACTGAACTTACGTGCTGGGACGGTCGTCGATCCAGGTTCCTCGACCTCTCCGTTAACACCACAGATGATCGAGATATCCAGATCCGTCGCACTCAGCGTGATTCCATCCGGTGTCGCGTCGACCAAGATGTTAGACAAAACAGGCAGCGCACTCTTGGACGGGACGATGTCCAACACCGCCTGAATCCCTCTTACGAGCTCCTCACGTTCAATAACTGCCTTCACCGGTAATCCCTCCCAAATCTGCTGAGCCGCATAACACGGAAAAAAGGGACCAATTCCTACCCAAATTCGGGGAGGATTCGGGTCCCTTTCTAGACCGATTTTCGTCGGATCAAAACTTGACGTAATTTACTGATTTTTCGCTAACTTGTCAACGTTCGGACGGGGTGAAATTAGCGCTGAAATTACCGAAGATTCGCGGGATTTGAACGGATTGGCTGACTTATTCACAGTGTGGGGTTACACGTTAAACTATTAAAATCTCTTGGTTTTAATATAAAACTATATTAAACAATTATTTAATACTCAACCGACCNGTCGGTGTTTATTAACATCTAGTGTGGATAACTTGTTGGTCAACGGAATGACTAGGTTTTCAACACAGTTTTGAACACCATCACACATCTTTTTCAACACCTGAATTNACANTATAANTTNCTGTATTTATTAANTTTAANCTTTCAATCAACACAATACACCCATCTGTAGTTATTACTANTGGGAAATTACACCTATTTACCNAATAAAATCAGGCAGCTCCACGATGTGAATTCTCGATCTGTTCTCTGANCTCCTTCAACTGCCTAGATACACTAGTATCGTAGGATGATTGCTTCTCTATTCGTTTACACGCGTGAATGACAGTCGAATGATCACGCCCACCGAATGCAGCGCCAATCATCTTCAATGGAGCTTGTGTCAGTGATTTGGCCAGATACATCGAAAGGTGTCGGGCTGCAACGATGTCATTCTTTCGGGACGGCCCTGTGAGTTCATTCTCGGTGAGACCAAAGTAGCCACAAGCATCGCGGATCACATCGTTGACTGTGACTGCAGGTCGTTCGGCTCGAAGGCTCGGTAGCATGTGGGCCACTAAGTCAACCGTGATACCGCGATCACCAACCTTCGAAAGAGCAATGACGCGAGTNAGTGCGCCCTCCAGCTCCCGGACGTTCGTCGCGTGAGTCTCTGCAATCTGTCGAGCAACGCCGTCAGGAAGATGGACGCCCTGAAGCTCGGATTTGTGAGTGAGGATTGCAATACGCGTTTCCAGGTCAGGCGAATCGATACTGGCGACAAGGCCACACTGGAACCTAGAAATCAATCTGGGTTCGAATCCCTGGAGAGACGGTGGTGGACAGTCTGCTGAAAGCACGATCTGCTTGTCGTTTTGGAATAGGGCGTTAAACGTATGGAAGAACTCTCGCTGGCTGCCCTCAGTCAGGAGGAAGAACTGGATGTCATCAACCAGGAGAAGGTCAGCAGAGCGATACGTGGCGACGAATTGGGCAGTATCTCGCTTACGAATTGAGTTGATGTAGTCTGAGATGAACTTCTCAGCCGTTACATAAACGACATTCTCAGCCGTTCCATGCGCCAGAGCGTGGTCCCCTATGGCCTGGAGAAGATGTGTCTTCCCGAGACCAACGCCGCTGTAAATGACGAAGGGATTGAAGGAGGTCTTCCCAGGTGCCCCAGCTACAGATCGAGCACCCGAGAATGCCAACTCGTTACTGTCCCCGACAATAAAGTTGTCGAATCGATACCTGGGATTTAGGGCAAACGAAGAAACCGGTTGTCGGACCCTTGGCGTGGTCTTTTGCTCTGCAGGAGGGGGGGAATCCGTCTTCTGCGTGGGAAGACACGAGAAAGACGGTCTCCACGAGGTCACCTCGAGAACAGCCTTCTCGATAGTCAGTCGATAATGTTCATCGACCCAATCACAGAAGAATTCATCGGGTCCACTGATCCGAATGCCGTTGGGATCGAGNTGTTCGATCTCAAGAGGCTCGATCCAGGTTTTGAAGCTCTGAGCGTGGAGATCCTTCTTGATGACTGCCAAGCACGACTGCCAGAGGAGGGCCGGATCGTGCGCCATGGGGCAAACCTGACCTAACCGCGGTGAAGTGGGGACTCCACCGACAAAGCGGGATGAAGAACTGGGGAATGACTGAATTATTGGAGGAACGGTGCCCGGGGAAGTAGGCCTGAGGATCCTCGTCCTTGGGGAGGGCGAGACTGGCCAGAAAGGGTACCTCTCGTCCGTCTCAGAGAGCAGTCTGAGAGGNCGCAAACCTAAAGCCGCACGGGCCGTGTGTCAAGACGGCCGGGAGCTATCGAAATTCAAACTAAGTGATAGAATAACAATAGCTTAATCTGCTTGTATCCAAGATGTTGCACCGAGATTATTTTGGCACAAGATGTGGGGCGCACNCACGTGCACTACCTCATCAACGAGGGCAAAGATCTTGACACGTCAGGGACCGGAGGATAAATTCNGGT
This sequence comes from Gemmatimonadota bacterium, assembly GCA_002727195.1. Classification (GTDB taxonomy): domain Bacteria; phylum Latescibacterota; class UBA2968; order UBA2968; family UBA2968; genus UBA2968. Next base: position 604,970 of record PBWH01000005.1, on the reverse strand, counting down.
TTCTTTGNAAGTTACGCAAAACTCCTCCGGAGCTAATACGATGAAGAGAACATTTCAGCCTTCAAACCGGAAACGCAAAAACAAGCACGGATTCCGTAAGCGTATGAGCACGCCAGGCGGTCGAGCGGTGATNAACCGCAGGCGNCGTAAAGGTAGAAAAAGCCTCAGCGTCTGATCTCGTCGCTTGGGCCGGCCCAACCTCAGGCTACGCCGCGAAGTTCGTCATCTTCTCAAGTCCGGTCGCATCCATCGCGGCCGGCTTGTTCACGTACGGGTATGCGAATCAGACGCGTCGATTACGCTGATCTCGATTCGGAGAAAGTTCGGCAACGCTGTCAAACGGAATAGCGCCCGACGCCGCATACGTGACATCTGTCGTGCCTCATCTTGGCTGAACCCGCCCGGCCGCCTGATCTTGATCACTGTTAGTGATCGAGCTACACGCGCAACCTACAAGCAATATCAGGAAGATCTGAAACGTGCTTTTCGAGCACTGTCGTCGGATACGGAGTCATAAGACTGAAACATGGATAAGCGCACTCTCCTAGCTTTTGGGCTGATTGGAATCATCATCTTCCTGATGCCACACTACTTCCGTTGGATCAATCCACCACCACCGGAAGATCCATTCGGGACACAGCCACCCCCCGAAATAATCGACAGACAACAGACGTTGGCTCCCGCCGACACGCAACCCCGGACCTCGCTGCCCGGTGTTGTAACACAGGTCACACCGTCAGGCGACGTCGCNGTGCAGGACGAGGATCAGTCTGCGTCTCTAGAATATCAAGCCAAGGACATTCACGTCGAGACGGACCGGTATGTCGCCACCATCAGCACTCGCGGCGGCCTGATCACCAGCTGGCGTCTTAAAGACTACTTCGATGAGTTCGGACAACAGCTCCAACTCGTGGGAATAGGTAGAGGTGGCCTGACGACGACGCTATCCGGTAGATCGCTGAACGATTACGAGTTCGTCCCGAGCACAGACTATATCGAGATCCAGGGGGAAGACCGCGCCGAATTGACTCTGACCACCACTATCGGTGACCAAAGGGTTGTCAAACGCGTCTTATTCCAAGGGAATCGCTATCGGACGGAAGTGTCCCTGACGGCCGATGGTTTGAGCGCTCAAGATTGGTTGGCTATCGGATGGGATGGTCCGATCGCCGACACAGAGGGCGGCACAACCCAGGGCGGCATGTACGCCATGGCCACAGACCTTGTGGTAACGCTCGCTGGAGAAGAGATCGAGGATTGGACGGTCGAGTCAATCAACGATGAAGACGTCAGCATGCCCAGCGGTCGTAATCTGTCCTGGGTGGTCACACGCAACGCCTACTTCACTGCTGCACTGATGCCTCGAGATGAGGTCATCTATGACGTCCTCCTCAAGGGCGAAATGCAGGGAACGACGAGTTTCTTCTCCACGGCAATCCGGGCGCAGTATCCAGGGGAGACCCTGAATTTTGGGATGATGGTTGGTCCACTGTCCTACTCCATCCTGAAACTTCAAGAGAAGGACCTAANCGGCCAGGAGACCTTCGCCAACCTCGACGAGCTCGTTCAGTTCGGATGGGCTTTTATTCGGCCAATTCTGGGTCCGATGACCATCCTGTGCATTCACGCGTTTACTGCACTCCACAACGTGCTGCCCAACTACGGGTTCGTCATCATTGTCTTCTCGATCCTCGTCAAGGTGGTCCTATTCCCGCTGACTCGGAAAAGCACCGAGTCAATGACTAAGATGCAGGAGATCCAGCCTCAGATNGCCGCGCTCCGTGAGAAACACGGGGGCGATCAGCAGAAGCTGAACCAGGAGATGATGAAGCTCTACAAGGATCAGGGTGTGAACCCATTGGGCGGATGTCTGCCCTTGTTCCTCCAGGCGCCGATCATGTTCTCCCTGTTCAATCTCTTCAGGAACGCGATCGAACTGCGTCAGAGCGGTTTCNTNGGTTGGATCACCGACCTTTCCAAGCCAGATGTTCTGACNGTAGCCGGGTTCGACATTCACGTTCTTCCGCTGCTGATGGCGGGTGCCATGTTCGTTCAGCAGAAACTCACCATGAAGGATCCGAAGCAGGCCGCGNTGGTCTACATCATGCCCGTCTTCATGNTCTNGATNTTCTGGAGCATGTCTTCAGGACTCGTGCTCTACTTNACGATGTATAACCTTCTGTCCCTNTTCGAGCAGCAGGCTCTGAAGCGATTCGGGGNGCTCAGGGCANNANCCNANACAGCCTCGGCCTGAGTCAGGTCTACCCGTATCGGGGGGAGGATAGTGCGTCAACCCCGGTATACGCCGTAAATCACCGTCAGCATGTCCAGCTATCCCCAAGACACCATCGTCGCGATCGCGACTCCTCCCGGAAGCGGGGCCGTCGGCATTGTCCGACTCTCCGGCCCCCAGGCCATTCCTCTCGCTGACCAGCACGTCCGACTCAAACGTTCTCTGACTGATACCAAAAGCAACCGCGTTCGCTTCGGCCGNCTCTTGCTATCGGGGGAAGCGGATGAGGTGCTGGTGTTCGTGAGCCGTCGACCGAACTCTTACACGGGTGAGGACACAGCCGAGATCCAGTGCCACGGGAGCCCCGCGCTCTTGTCCCGCCTGACCAAAGCCCTCGAACGTGCAGGTGCACGAGCAGCTGAACCTGGTGAGTTCACACGACGNGCTTTCCTCAACGGCCGGGTAGACCTCACTCAGGCCGAGGCTGTNGTCGATCTTGTTTCCGCTTCCACAGACGTCAGTCTGGATNCCGCTTACTTCCAGCTTCGTGGAGGTCTCAAGACGCGCTTCNTCGCGCTCAATGAGGAGCTGCGACAGACCAGGACCCTTCTCGAAGCATCCCTGGATTTTGCCGAAGATGCTCAGATCGACACGAAGCGTGTCACGGAGAGGCTGGACGCGACCCGACAGATCCTGAGGGGACTCCTGACCTCGTACGAGGACGGAAAGCTCATTCGATCCGGTGCTCGGGTTGCCTTGGTCGGAAGGCCCAACGTCGGTAAATCGAGCTTGATGAACGCACTATTGGGCCAGGATCGGGCAATCGTAACAGAGATTGCGGGAACCACACGGGATTCCATCGAGGAGTCAATCGAGATCGGAGGCATCCAGGTCGTTCTCACAGATACNGCCGGTCTGAGGGAAACGGGAGACCCGGTCGAACAGGAGGGCACTCGGCGAACGAAGTTGNTTGCCCGAGATGCCGATCTGATCCTGTTTGTGGTCGATGGNAGCGNNGTCGCATCCGACGATGCACTAGAACCACTCGATACGTCGAGACTCCGAGTGGTGAANAAATCNGATCTAGGGGTTCACGAGAGCTGGTCATCAGTTGAGGGTTTNAAAACCTCAGCAAGGACCGGGGCCGGTCTGGATCAGCTCCGGGCGGCANTNNGCAAGAAGCTGACNGCGGAGTCCCAGCCCGACATCGAGTCGATCACGAATGAACGGCANGCGGTATGCCTCGAGCGTGCCACGGACGCGCTTGGACGGGCANTTGNACTGGTACGGGAGNGCTCTCCAGGGGAAGTCATCAGCTTCGAGGTCGAGGAGGCGATGAGGGCCCTGGGAGAGATTGTTGGGGATACCACACCTCAAGAGATCCTGAATGCTATCTTCAGCCAGTTCTGTATAGGCAAGTAGAAGTGTTCCACGTGGAACATGGACGAACATCAGAGGACCATGAGAGCGGAGCGGAAAGCGCTGGATCGGGATGAGGGATCCTTCAGAGAAGGGCTCGTTGAACACCGTATNAACCTGTCCGAAGGTGTCATATCCGGGTTACTAACCTTTAGAGACCAGATCCTCTCCTGGAATGAGCGTGTCAGGCTCGTATCTCGAAGGGACGGCATTAAGGTGCTGAGCAGGCACGTTCTGGAGTCTTTGCTGCTGGTGAAGCACGTTGAACCAGATGTCTCTCGATTGGCAGACGTTGGGTCAGGTGGCGGATTCCCTGGTATCCCGATTGGGATTGCACGACCTAATATCGACGTCAGCTTGATCGAGTCTGCCAGAATGAAGACCCTTTTCCTGAAGGATGCCGTCGTCACCCTTGGTCTGTATCAAGCAGAAGTATTGCACGCTCGAGCGGAGGAGGTCGCAAGGAGTAAGGGCGGTGTCTTCGATGTCNTCACCACAAGAGCGGTGGGGCCNCTGGACACGATGTGGGATCTGGCGGAACCCCTGTTGAAACATCAGGGCATCCTGGTAGCGCTCAAGGGGCCAGGGGAGGCAGAAGAGGAACTNGCGCCAACCGGGGTCGCGTTCAAGGAACACTTGGTTCGAATGTCCGATCGGACCATAGGTGTGGTGATCGTTCGCAAGGAATAGTGTTCCACGTGGAACACAGACAAGAAGAAGCCCCCCTTCTGGAGTGGAAGAGGGGCTGTTTGGTTTTGGGCTGAAGACGCTAGTCAGCTGACCGAATTCTCCAGTCGTCCGATTCCGTCGACCTCGCACACCACGTTGTCACCTGCCTTGAGCCACAACTGGGGATCACGAGCCATACCGACGCCGGGAGGTGTACCCGTGAAGATGAGGTCGCCTGGCCTCAGCGTGACCACGTGCGAAAGATAGGCAATCAGCTCGGGGATCTTGAAGATCAGCTGCTTGGTATTCGAATCCTGAACGGTCTCCCCGTTGAGGATACACCGGATACCCAGATCGTGTGGGTCCGAGATCTCGTCCGCTGTCACGAGGTCAGGCCCGATCGGGGCAAAGGTATCAAAGGTCTTACCCATCATCCATTGGCCGCCCGGTTTCTGCAGCTGGTAGTCTCTGGCGCTGACATCGTGTCCGACCGTGTAGCCGGCCACGTGTCCCATCGCATCAGACTCTGAAATGTTGAATCCCGCCTTCCCAATAACCACAACCAGCTCGACTTCGTAGTCCGGTTCATTGCTGCTCGGGGGCAGCTTGATCGTGTCNCCCGACCCGACGATGGCAGAGGCATACTTCGAGAAGACAACCGGTTCCGATGGGATGTCCATGCCACTCTCTGCCGCGTGATCAGCGTAGTTGAGGCCAATGCAGATGACCTTCTCCGGGTTTGAGATAGGCGCGAGCACCTGAGCGGAACCCGCATCGATTGACCCGCTTCCTGCGTCGATGGCAGCTGATGCAGCAGCGATCGCCGAGTCCCCGGNTTCGAGGAACGAGCGCATGTCTGAAGGGATGTTGTTGTCGGCAGCCGATAGGTCGATAATCTGATCACCGGACCGGGCACCGACGCGGTCGCGTCCCCCTTCGCGAAANGTGAGTAACCTCATATGTTTCCTTTCTAATGTCTACGCCTTGGGCGCGGTCATCTCTTCGGGCCGGACGAGCTTATCGAACTCTTCGCCCGACAGTAATCCAAGAGACTCCGCAGCTTCGCGCAGGGTTGAGTTGTTCTCGTATGCCTTCTTCGCGACCTTGGCCGCGTTGTCATAGCCGATGTGCGGATTAAGCGCCGTGACTAGCATCAGTGATTCCCCCAACAGCTGCTGGATCCGGTCGTTGTTCGGCTCGATCCCGATTGCACAATGATCGTTGAATGCTTCACAAGCGTCGGCTATGAGCCGGATCGATTGCAACAGGTTGTAGATCATGACCGGCTTGAACACATTGAGCTCGAAGTTGCCGCTGGCCCCTGCGAACCCGATTGTGGCATCATTCCCGAGCACCTGGGCCGCAACCATCGTCATCGCTTCCGACTGCGTGGGATTCACCTTCCCAGGCATGATCGAGCTTCCCGGCTCGTTCGCGGGGATTATCAGCTCGCCGATACCACAGCGTGGGCCAGACGCCAACCAGCGCACGTCGTTCGCGATCTTCATGAGCGAGGCGGCGATGGTCTTCAGCGTGCCGCTGAACTCTACGATCGCGTCGTGGGCAGCAAGCGCCTCGAATTTGTTTGGCGCGGTAACGAATGGAAGTCCTGTAATATCAGCAATTTGCGCAGCTGACTTCTCAGCGAACTCAGGGTGTGTGTTCAGTCCGGTTCCGACCGCCGTCCCACCGAGTGCCAGTTCATACAGACTGGGAAGGGTTCGGGCGATCCGCTCGAGTCCCTTGGTCAACTGGGTGACATACCCCGAGAATTCCTGGCCCAGTGTGAGTGGAACCGCGTCCATCAGGTGGGTTCGCCCGATCTTGGTGATCTCGTCGAATGCCTTACCTTTCTCTGCAAGGGTATCCCTGAGCTTGGCCACCATCGGGATCAGGCGCCGGTTCACCTCTTCAGCCGCTGCGATATGCATGGCCGTCGGAAAGGTGTCGTTCGATGACTGGGCCATGTTCACGTCGTCATTCGGGTGTACGGGCGCCTTGCTGCCCATCTCACCTCCGGCGAACTCGATCGCCCGGTTCGAGATCACTTCGTTCGTGTTCATGTTCGACTGCGTGCCACTTCCAGTCTGCCAGACGTGGAGCGGGAAGTGGTCGTCGAGCTTTCCGTCGATGACTTCGTCGGCAGCTTGGGTCATCAGGCTGGCTTTATCCTTAGAGAGCTTGCCCAGCTCGGCGTTGACGAGGGCGGCAGCCTTCTTGAGGATGCCCATGGCTCGGATCAGTTCGCGCGGCATTCGCTCTTCACCGATGTCGAAGTGGATCAGAGATCGGGCTGTCTGAGCGCCGTAGTAGCGGTCACTCGGAACCTCGATCTCACCCATGCTGTCGGTTTCGATTCGAGTACTCATGTGTGCTCCCAATCGGGTGGCAAAGAGTCCATCTGGAACAGAGAACAAGTATAGCGGCGGTCCTCGGAGTGTCAAGAAAATAGGTCGTTACAGCGCCATGGAGGGAGGTCGCGTCGGCTTGCCTCCAACTCGGCCGGCTTGTAACTTCTTCAGGCTGTCGAGTGACCGGATCCGGCCGCTCAGGGCCGGAAATCAGCGTTCACATATTGCAAGGGGGAAGTCCGATGAGAAAGGGGCTGTCCATTGTCGCCGCCCTTTTGGCGGTCTCGTGTGGTGGCGTCATGCAGGAAGAACATGATCGCGTCCAGTCTGAGCTGAAGTCGATGCGGAACGACTTGACGGTCACCCAGCGCAAGCTGGCTGATGCCGAGAAGCAGGTTGGGAACGAGCGGGCGCGGGCTCAGGTCGCGAACGATCGTTTCGGTTTCCTCGCGCAGAAAGTCAAGGGTGTGAAAGCTCGTATCAGGACTAACCACGGCGACATCGAAGTGGAGTTCTACCCTGAGAAAGCACCGTTGCACAGCTTCAGTTTTATCACTCGGGCAGAATCCGGCTACTATGACGGCACGCAGTTCCATCGGGTAATCCCCGGCTTCATGATCCAGGGCGGCGACCCACTCAGCAAAGACGATAACCCCGCAAACGACGGATCGGGGGGACCGATTGTCAGCATTCCCCATGAATTTAATGACATCAAGCACACGCCGGGGATCCTGTCCATGGCGCGCACGGGTGATACGCGATACGGGGCGGGTAGTCAGTTCTTCATCATGCACAAACGTTACCCGAGCCTAGACGGTCAGTACACAGTCTTTGGGAAAGCGACAAAGGGGATAGACGTCGTTGAGACGATCGTGAACCTGCCCAGAGATCGGAACGACCGCCCACAGACACCGGCCAAGATTCTTTCGATCGAAGTATATCGGTGAGCGTTATCCACACTTTGTGGATAACGCGTTGTGGATAACAACTCCTTGTCAATCCATGAGTTAGCGAAATCTACTGTCTAGAAATACACACTGGAGGGCGCCCGGAATGTGGAAAACAGTCGCTCAGTCGTAACGGACAAAACGTATTGTTAATACGTAGGTTACGGTAGGACGTTTCCCTTGCTCGTGCCTATTGAATGGCATATATTCTGAGCCAATCGGCTATCGCTTATAGTTCCCAGCCGGGAGCATTTGTTTGATCGAGAAAGTCAAAGACGACGTCGCCGCGATTCTTGCGCCGTCGACCAATTTCCTGGTCCGGAGTCGGGTAACGCCCGATTTCCTCACGATGATCGGCTTCTTCCTGAACCTGGTCGCAGCTGGGCTTCTAGGGATCGGCGAGTATCGGTGGGGTGGGATCATGGTTTTGGTCGCCGGGATCTTCGATTTGCTCGACGGCCAGGTCGCGCGAGCCGGTCGCTCCGAGTCCAAGTTTGGGGCGCTCCTAGACTCGACCGTCGACCGCTATTCGGAGGTCGTTGTCTGGTTCGGGTTGGCGGTCAGTTTCATCCGGGCCGACTCTTTGTGGACGAGTTCGGCGTTGTTCTTTGCGCTCGCCGGTTCTCTAATGGTCAGCTATGTGCGTGCCCGCGCCGAGGGCCTCGGCCAGGAATGCAAGGTTGGATTCATGCAACGGCCCGAGCGGGTCATCGCGATCGGCGTGGGGGGGATGGTCGGTGAAATCGGCCTGACGATCGCCGCCTGGGCAATCGCCATTTTCGCGAATATCACGGTCCTCGAGCGTGTGCTTCACGTTCGTCGTCAACAGTCGCAGCCAGAGGATATGGATCGATAGGGCGGCGGACTGACCGGCAACATCTCTGAATCTTTGACGGTCTCACGGATGTGGGGCCGTTTTCGTGTCTTTGAGGGTGGCTTTGCGCGGCCTATTCATCACGTTCGAAGGTATTGAGCATTGCGGCAAGACGACCCAGGCGGTGCGTCTCGTCGAGAGCCTTCGGTCGGTGGGGCACGAGGTTGTCATGACCCGTGAGCCGGGCGGAACAACGATTGGGGCGGCGATTCGGGAACTCGTCCTCCACAGCAAAGAGCAGATCGACACGGTCAGTGAGTTACTCTTGTTTGCCGCCGATCGTGCACAGCACGTCCGGACACTGATCCTCCCGGCTCTCGAGCGCGGCGCTATCGTGATCAGCGACCGGTTTCACGATTCCACACGGGCCTACCAGGGCTGGGGTCGTGGCATAGACACCGCACTGATCGATCGCGCAATCGCACTGGCCACCGACGGGTTGGATCCCGATCTGACGGTCCTGATGGATATCGACGTGCCCACGTCTCGGTCCAGGGGAGACGACGCTTCGGATCGCATCGAGCAGGATTCAGACGTCTTCTTCACCAAGGTGAGGGATGGCTTCTTGGCCATCGCTCGCGGATCGCAGGACAGGACCATCGTCATCGATGGCACGCTGAGCATCGAACGTGTGGCCAGCAAGATTCGTGAGGCAGTGGGTGAGCATCTGGCGTCCGTCTCGACTTGAAACAATCGTCCGACCAGGACGTCCTACGGATAGAATGAAAGCCGGTGACATAAGCCCGGAGGGGAATCATGAACCGATCAAGCGGCAAGCGACTGTGGGCCTTTACGGCTTTTGTCGCGGCAGTCAGCATCTATGTGACGCTCGACTGGAGGCTCGTCAAAGGTGCCGACAGCTATGCACCTTACGATACTGCGCTCCAGAACTTTGGGGACGCCTTCGATGAGCTTTCCCGATCTTATTTCAAGGAGCTTGAACCCGAGGAGCTGACCGACTCGGCGATCGGCGGGATGCTGATGGATCTCGATCCCAATACCCAGTTCTTCGACCGCCGCTCGCTCGAACAGCTTCGTATCAGGACGCAGGGCAAGTTCGGTGGTCTGGGCATCCGGATCAGCACGAAAGGCGGACCAGTACCGGTCGTGATGAGCGTCTTCAGGGGGACACCGGCGGATACGGCGGGGCTGATCGTGGGGGATCGTATCGTCAAGATCGAGGGTGTGCCCACGAACGAGGAAGACCTGCAGGACGTCGTCGACAAGCTTCGCGGCGATCCGGGTGACGGAGTGGTGATCACCATCGATCGTCCCGGCGAAGATATCCCGTTCGACCAGCATCTGACCCGGGACCGGATTCGAATTCCCAGCGTGGGATTGGCACAGGAGATCCAGCCCGGTATCGGATACATCTCCATGTCTGGGCTGTTGGGCGGCAATTTCTCCGAGAACACGGGCCGGGAACTAGAAGCCGCTCTGACCAGTCTGAACGCTAACAGTCTGGACGGTTTGATTCTCGATCTCAGGGGTAACCCCGGCGGCCTGCTCACCCAGGCCATAGCAGTGGCAGACAAGTTTCTCATGCCGAACCAGGTCGTGGTCTCCACGGCGGGACGTGACGAGACACAGAACCAGAAATACTTCACGCGGGAAGCACCCACCGCGGGAGACGTTCCCCTGATCGTGCTGGTCAACAGTGGGAGTGCCAGCGCATCGGAGATCGTAGCCGGAGCCGTGCAGGACATGGACCGTGGGTTGGTCCTGGGTACGGACACGTTTGGCAAAGGCTCGGTGCAGACGATCCGACCGATCGGGGTCGACAAAGCGCTGAAGCTGACGACGGCCGTCTACTACACACCGAGCGGCAGGAGCATCCACAAAGCCTCAGGCCGACGTCACAGGGGAAGCCGTCTGATGCTGGACCTGACCGACCCTGTTCGCGTGCCCGTTTACGAAGCGCTCTCGGTTATCGGCGAGGCGGCCGAGCGTGAGGACGCCGTAACAGACCTGATGCAACAGTTTGGCTTGAGCGGTGAGGACGCCGAGAAGCTCCTGCGCACCGACCTGAACGATCTGGTCGGACTGGGCGCTCGCGACGAGGAAAACACGCCTCAGGGGAATGATCCCAAGGAGGTCTTCAAGACGAGCGGAGGACGAACCGTTCACGGCGGGGGAGGCATCACGCCGGACGTGGTGGTCAAACGTGAACGCAACCCGCGGATTGCGGTGGAGTTCGGGCGGGCCCACCTCTACTTCGACTTCGCGGTGGACTATGCGATCGATCGAAGCTTCCCGTCAACCTACAGCGAGTGGACTACCGAATCTGGGCTACTCGATCAGTTCAAGACTTTCATTACTGACACGACCAACACGAACGGCTACCGCTACATATCGGTGATGGAATATCGGCTGAAGGACCTTCGAAAGTCATTCAAGGATCGTGAACCGACCGAATCAGAAGCCGCCGCTCTCGATGCGTTGACAGCCGCATCCGAAAACCAGCTGGAGGTCGAGTTCGCCGAAGCGGAAAAGCTCATTCTGAACCAGATTCGCGAGGCGATTGCGGAACGAGTCTGGGGTGAGCAAGCCAAGCAGCTCGCGGCGCTGCGTGGTGACACGCAGTACGAAGAAGCGATCCGGCTTCTCGAGAATCAGACAGAGTATCAGGAGAAGATGAAGCTGGCACTGGCAAGTGAGGCAATCGGCGTCAAATAGCTCTACAGGTCAGCCACAAACTTGGAGGGGACGGCGCGTCGTGCGGCCGTCCCCTTTTTGTTTACTTGGCGTCTAGGTTGTGGACGGCATCCCAGCCATCCGGAGGGGGGGACTCCTTGAGTTCTCTACACCGATCGATGAATATGTTGCTCGGTCCGTCCTCGGGGTCGAGTTTCAGGCCGGACTCAAACAGGGCGATTGCTTCATCCCACTTCCGGTCGGTATACATCTGGAATCCCTGCTGGTAAAGGTCCACAACGTCGAGCTTGTTCTGGTCGACCTCTCCCCTCCGGCCCAGCACCTCAAAAACGCGAACTGGCTCGTCTTTACCGACCACGCGGATACTGTCGAGGGGCCGGACTTCGCAAACATCACCGGCTGATCTGAGCGTTTCCTCCGAGATCATCGTGGTGATCCCATAGGCCTTCCCGGCTCCTTCGAGACGCGCCGCGAGGTTTACCGCATCGCCCATGACGGTGTAGTCGACACGCGTATGTGACCCAAGGTTTCCGACGACCATCTCCCCTGTGTTCGCACCCATCCGAACCCTGAGGAACTCGCCCCGCCCCTGGTCGGCCCACATCTGACGCAACTCCACCATTCGGTTCTCGCGCTCGAACTTCTCCCGGAGCTCCCGACACTTCTGCTGCATGTCGATACAGGCGAAGACCGCAGCCTGGGCGTGATCGTGCATTGGTACCGGCGCTCCCCAGAACGCCATAATGGCGTCGCCCTCAAACTTGTCGATCGTGCCATCGTGAATGGCAATGATCTCGCACATCTCTGTGAGATACTCGTTCAGCAACTCGACGAGTTCCACGGCAGTGATGTTCTCCGATATGGTCGAGAAGCTCGCGATATCCGAGAAGAAGACAGTCATGACCCGTTGATCGCCGCCCAACTGGGTGACGAGGTTCGGGTTTTCCACCAGCTGGTCCACGACCTTCGGATCCAGATAGTGGCCGAAGGCGCCCTGAACGAAGTCCTTCTCCTTTTCTTTCTGTACGTAGTTATACAGCGTGATGGTCAGGTAACCGACGGTCAACGTTGTGACCGGTCCCAAGATATCCACCCACAGCTCGAGGTTGAGGAACAAGACGAAGGCTGCCACGACATAGAGACTGAGCAAAACAAGCACCACGAGCGCCCCCGACATTGCCTTGAAACGGGGAACGAGAAAACCGATCAGAAGGCCAAGCACAACCATGATCGTCGCGTTCTGCCAGTAGGGGATCCTATCCAGGAAGTTCCGCGTCAGGATCGTGTTGAACACGTTAACGTGCGCACCGAGCATCGCTTCTCGTGCACCAAAGGGTGTTGGGTTCAGGTCGTGTGTGCCCGTTGCCGTGAGCCCGTAGAAGAAGACCGTTCCCTCGAACTCTTCTCGGCTCATGACCCTAGCGTCCGCGCTCTCACCAAGGATGCCCTCCGTTTTGACCCGGTCTAGGAAGTACAGCGGACGATGGTGTGCCTGGATTCCCCCGCCCTTCACGAGCGAGCGGATGACACCGACATTGTGGTCAATGTCAGCGATCCGTGCGCCGACGTGTGATGCCACGTCGGCGGTCGGCATGTCGGGGCTGGCCTCGAGCACCGACGCGATCCGCACGTTCTGCTGGACCTCTTGGAACAGCGGGCCCATCAGCTCCTTCCCGTAGGCCAGCTCTTCGTCCGGGACGCCCATTGCCCTGAGGAAATCCTCGATTGGTCTGGATGCGTCTTCGGACAGCCAGGCCTCGATCGCAGAACAATCCATAACGGCCATCCGGTACTCCATCAGCACATCGGGGCTGATATCTGCGAGACCGTTGTCAGCTGTCGCCTTCAGGTAGCCGTCGTCATCCCCGAACAGCGCCTCGTCCTCGTGAAAGATCCGTTTGGCAAACTTGAGCGCCCGATTCTGGGGCTCCGTCTCGGCAAAGTCCAGAATCAGGTTGTATGGGAAGTGCCTGTAGGTGCCGTTGAACGAGCCTGCCCAGTTGACGAGCATCTCGTACTTGCCCTTGGTCGGGATTCGGATCTCCCGGATGGTCTGTCCGTCGACCTTCGCGTTGGGGAGACCAATGTAGCCTTCCTCGAACCGCACGTGTTCGAGGGGAACGTTCAGGTAGTCGCAGGCCATGGCTAGGCCTAGCGAGAAATACACCCGACCGTCATAGTAGAGGGCCAGACGATACCGGCGGACGATCCCGTCGTGGTCTGGCTTAGGCAGCGCGAACCCGATCCCGCGCGAGGTTCGGATATACTCACTGAGCGGCACCTCTATATCTGTGGCCAGGTAGAACCGTTCCGCTCGGGAAGGATCCATAGGTACCGAGAAACGGGACAGCTCGGTAACCGCCGCGTCCTTCTCCGGGCTCCGAGATCTCAGGTTCTCCTGCGTGAAGTCCAGGGTCTTGTCCTCAGCGATCTCGAAGGTTTGCGCGTTGTAGACAATCCCGGTCTGCTCGGCGGCCTCCACGAACTCCCGATCATAGTCCTTCACGAGAGAGAGGAGGTCGGACCGCGCGAGTTGTTCGCCTTCTATCGACTCGAGGTCGTCAGGTGAGAGATCCTGGCCTGCTGGTTCATAGAAGAAGATATCGAAGCCGATCATGCGGGCGCCATACCGATGGATGGTCTCCACCAGCCGTGCGTGCTTGTCGCGGGTCATCGGCCACCCGTGCTCCTGAAGGGCGGCGTCATCGATGTCGACAGTCGCGACCTCGGGCATTTGCCGAGGTATGCCAAGCCAGTCGTTCCGCTTGAGGAAACGGAAATCGTAGCTGCTGGACTCGAGGTCCTGGTAAAAATGGGTCAGAGAGAACAGTGCGATTATGACGCCTGAAGCGACGCCGAGTACGACGTGACTCCAATCATTCTGCTGCGCTTTCTTCTCTTCGTCTGCCATCGGGCAACCCCGTTAGGGTGGTAGGTTTGGGGGAAGTGGCTAATGTGGCCCCGCAATATAACGCCACGGGACGGTGACGACAAAGAGGGTACAAAAAAGAGCAGCGCCGGAATAACCGACGCTGCTCGTGTTGATCGCTCTGGCGGGGAGGGGTTGCCAGGGTGGAATCAGAACGTTATTCGAATTTCTCGAGATCTTCCTTCGCCTGGGCGGCGAAGTCGGAATCAGCGTGATTCTCGACGATGTCCGTATACACGGCGTTGGCTGCATCCGTCTCGCCAAGCTGGGTGTGACACTGTGCGATGAAATACTTCTGCTCCGGTACCGTCTCGGCCTTCGGGTCGGCCTTGATCGACTCCTGAAGCTGTGTAATCGCGTTCTTCAGGTCGACACGGCTGGGGTAGCGAACTCCGCCCTTGTAGTAGAGCTGGTCCAGGACGGCATCTTCAGCCTCGGCGCCACGCACACCAGCGACCGTGCGTGTCTGCTGTGTTTCGTGGCCACGATTCTCGGCCACCTTCTTAATCTTCTTCCAGCGGTTCAGAAAGGCGCTCGACACCTTGACTTTGTCGTCATTCTTTTCTTCGTCCTTCTTTTCTTCTGCAAGAGCCGGTGTGGCGATCATGCTTGCTGCAACAAAGCCCGCGAGGGCGAGGGACAAGAAGCGCTTCATGGTCAGTCCTCCTAGAGTGATCAGGTCCCGACTTCTGTTATCGTCGTTGAGGTGGTGTTGAGATGCTCTTCATCTTACACACAAAACATACGAGAAATCCCGCAGAGTGTACGTGATTCTGGACACGCTTAGAGGGATTTCTCATCCAAAAAATGGAAAATTGTATCTATTTGTGTGACAATGAGTTAGAAGACCTCGAGGAGCTGTCTGGTGTCGCCCGTCACACTTTTGACCGCACTATTTTTCGAGAAACTCCAACTGGCCTTCCATGCCTGGATCGGCAATCACAGCCTTCTCGTAGGCCTCCCTGGCCCCGTCACCATCGCCCTGCAGATAACGCAAGATCGCCAGGTTGATCAGGAATCCGCCATTGTCAGGATCCTGGGCAATGGCCCGGTTGAACATCTCGACGGCTTCGTTATACTTCCGTAGCCGGGTGGCGGCCACGCCTTTGCCGTTCATGGCATCGACGTTGTTTGGGTTGAGAGACAGGGCGCGGTCGAACTGCTCCGAAGCCCGATCCAGTCGGCCCAGCCTGAGGAAGGCGGCGCCGTCGTCATATGCCTTCTCGGCGGCGATCTTCTGGAGCGGCCCCGCAGTTTTTGACGAGGGCGTCGAAGCGATCTCAATCGATTGGATCGGTTGCCCGCCGGTGATGAAGTCCAGCTGGCCGTCAAAGTTGTCGTCCAGGTCGACCGCTTTGCGGTAGGCCTGAATCGCCTGATCCTTCTTACCCTGCAGATGGTAGGTAATGGCCAGGTTGGCGTGGAACCCGGCGTTCCCCGGCGTCACGTTTACGGCCCGCTGATACAGCGCGAGGGCCTCGTCATACTGACGTTCACGCGTGGCGATGACGCCCTTGGCGTTCAACGCTTCGGCGTTGTTCGGGTTTAGTGACAGGGCTCGGTCCAGAGCCTCGGTCGCGCGATCCAACCTGTTCAGCCTGAGGAAAGCGGCACCATCTTCGTATGACTTTTCCGAGGCGATCCGGTTGAGGGGATCCGTCTTCTGTGCGCCGGCCGTTCCGCCGCCAGAGAGGAAACTGAGCGCGCCGGCAAAGTCGCTGTTGGTGTCGATGGCCAGCTGATAGGCCTGCTCAGCGTCCTCGGACCGTCCCTGGAGGTGATAGGCCAGGGCGACGTTAATCCGGAAGCCGGCATCGTTCGGATTGAGTTCGAGTGCCTTGTTGAACAACTCCAGGGCCTGGTCATACTGG
The DNA here is from genome assembly GCA_002727195.1 of Gemmatimonadota bacterium. GTDB lineage: Bacteria > Latescibacterota > UBA2968 > UBA2968 > UBA2968 > UBA2968. The sequence goes on along the minus strand of PBWH01000005.1, from coordinate 589,022 downwards.
CGTTGCCGCGTCATTACCACGCCGAGCGCGTTGTAGGCATCCGCCATTTCGGGATCCATCTTGATCGCGTCGGTGAACGACGTCTCCGCACGATCCAGCTGCGCCAGCCTCAGGTAAGCCGCGCCTGCATCATACAGACCCTCGGCGGAATCGAGCGACACGCCAGACGAGAGGGCGATCCGGTCCAGACGGTTATCGAAGAACGAGAGGTCCCGGTCGAAGAGTTCAGCGATCTTGTCCGCCGATGGCACTTCGATCTCGATGTCCGGCACGACGCCAGGACGGAACGTCCCCTGTGCGTCAGACACCAGGATCTCGTTGATGTAGCCGCGTTCTTTCCGGATGTAGTATTCTTTCGCGCCGTTCCGCCAGGCATCCGAGAAGGAGGAGCCGAACAGCGTCGTCTCGACCGGGATCCAGATCCGGTTGTCCCAGAGGACGTATTCCTTCTCGTTCAGGAAAAAGTCACCGGCGTTCTGCACCGAGATGCCGCTGTCGAACATCATATATATGTGGCCATACTCCGGGTCGTTGACGTCCAGGATGGCGGTGGGGATGTTCAGGTTCTCGAGCATCGAGCAGAACAGCGCTGTACAGTCGTCACAGTCGCCGATCTTCGCATCCAGATACTCATACGGATACTTGACCGTGTCGAATACCGAGTCATCCTCGAAAATCTCGAGATACGGCGTGGTCTGATCCTGCTGGTAACGCAGCCCGTGCGCCCCGATGGCGTCGAAAATCAGCGCGGCCTTACCCATGTTGTTGTTGCCGAACTTGTCGCGCAGCTGGTCGGCATACTGAGCCACGAGCCCACGGGCAAAGCTGTCGACGGTCCGGCTCTCGGGCGTGATGAATGCCGCGATCCTCCGCGGGTTCGACCAGGAGAGCTTCCCTTTACCGAGGACATACACACTGTTGAGCGTCTTGCTCGACGTCTTTGCGCGTCGTCCCTGCTGGTAGGTGACCTTGACGGTCGGCTGAACCAGGTTGTCGTAGTAGGACGGTTGGGTCGACAGGAGATCCTGTGGGAACGTGAGCTTCAGTCCGTATCGCTCAGTGGTCTGAGCGGGCACGGTGAACGACTCTTCGTGGGGCGCATCGGTCAGCGTGGGGACCTCGATGGTGACGGTCACGTCCATCGGGTCGGCTGAAGAGTTCCGGAGGACGACGTCGGCGAACTCACTCGCCTCGTAGGTCCGGTAGAGAGACTTGAAGATCGGCGCCGGCCGGATGATCGCGTCCTTGATGCTGATGACAGACGCGTTGTAGGACAGGGCTGCCGTAATGTGGTGTGTCGCCGGCAGGACCGGGTGGTTCTCGAAAGCGTAGTCGAGCTGGATCGAGTTGTATTTCAGGCCAAAGCCGAGCGCGAAGGCGAGCGAGTTGTCTCCCCCGGAGGGCTCGCTCAGCGCCTTGTTGAGCCCACCCCGTACGATCAGCGACGCGATCGGCTGGTACTCCGCCCCGAAGTGGATCGCGTTCTGGTCGACGTCCGCCGCGATCGTGATGTCCCGTGTCGCCTGGATCGCGATACCGCCGCGGATGTTCTGCTCGAGGATCTCCTCCTCGAACTGGGTATTGCTGTCTCGAACCTTGGTTCCGCCGATGTCCTGAACCGTCAGCCCGACTCTCAGCCTGTCGAACGGGCTCGTCTTCGGTGTCAGCACGAGACCGAGGTCGAAGCCGAAGCCGCTTGCACTGCGCAGGCTCACCTCGTCGAGGTCGATGCTCTGGAAGACCGCCTTGGAGCCGACACCCAGGGACAATGCCCGGTGCAACTGCATACCGTAGCTGAGGTTGATGATGTTGAGGGCATCTTCGAGTTCGTTGTCGCCGAAACTCTCGCGCAACCAGTCGACGCCGACCGCGTGGCGCTCGAAAAGCGGGAATACGTAGCTGGTGTAGCTGTTGCTCAGGCCGAGTCCGAACCGGTCGGCGTAAGAGAAGACCAGCTCCTGCCGCTGCAGCGTGGCGACACCCGAGGGATTCCAGAAGGTTGTGGAGGCGTCGTTCGAGAGCGCGGTGACAGTTCCGCCCAGCGCGATCGTGCGGGCTGTCGTTGCCATGGAAGGTCGGTCCGCGTGGGCGGGAGAAACGGCCCACGGGATCAAGAGTAGTATGGTCAGGAGCAGGCGCATCTAATCGGTCAGTCCCACGACGGTGGTCAGTTGAACAGTTCCCACTTCTACGTCCGATCCCGTGACGCGACCGGTTGGGCCGATAACCTCGACCCTGACAGTGACAGCGGCCGGAACGGCGAACACTGCTTCCTGGACATTCTCGGCGGAGCTCATCACGTGGTGTCCGATCAGCGTATCTCCATCGAGCACACGCACCCTGAGGCCGATCCCATCGGCGGACAAATCACCACCGGTCGTCTGTCGGCGTAGCCTCACGGTCAAGTAGGTTGTCGGGTCTGAATCGTTTCTGTAGAGGGTCGACGCCTCGAAACTCGGGAATTGGCTGTTCACGACGTAGAGATCGACGTCGCCATCTCCGTCGTAGTCTCCAGCCGCCGAAGCAATCGCGTTCGTCGGAGAGGCCGACAGGCCTGTTCCCGTTTCCTCAGTAAAGGTCCCATTGGATTGGGTCAGGAGCGCACTGGCCTGGCCTGATTCCGATTCCGCTCCGTTCGTCACGAAAACGTCCAGGTCTCCGTCCGTGTCGTAGTCGGCCCAGGAGCTCGTCCAGCTGATCCAGGAGGATCCCGTGTTCTTGATGTCTCCGTCCGCGACGTTTACGAACGTGTCGTTGCCATCGTTCCGGTAGAGTGCGTTCCCGCCGACGTTCACGACGTAGAGATCGAGATCTCCGTCGAGGTCGTAGTCGACCCAAGCCGCACCCCGGCCGATGTCCGTGTTGTCGATAGACGCCTCGCAGGCCACTTCAGTGAAGTTCCCATTCCCGTCGTTCTTGTAGAGCGCGTTGTTCTGCTCGCGGTTGACGACGTAGAGGTCCACGTCCCCGTCGGCGTCGTAGTCCGCCCACGCAGCAGCCTCTGAATCGCGGTTATCGGCGACACCTGCGGACTCGCCGACCTCGGAGAACGTCCCGTTTCCATTGTTGTGGTAGAGGGTGTTCCGGAATCGCCGCTTGCAGACGTAGATGTCGAGATATCCATCCCCATCGTAGTCACCCCAGGCGGCATTCGTTTCGTCGCCCTGGCGAATGACGTTCACGTCTGCGCTGCCTGTAACCCGGGTAAAGGTCCCGTTTCCATTGTTCTGGTAGAGCTGGTCCTGCTCGAAGAAATTGACGACGTAGACGTCGAGGTCGCCATCGTTGTCGTAGTCGATCCAGTTGGCGGCCACGCTGTTGCGCGCAACGCTGCCCATCCCGGCTGAACTCGCGACATCGGAGAAGGTCCCGTTGCCGTTGTTCCGGTATAGCCTGTTCAGGCTCTGCGACACGGAGCTCGCCCAATTGGTCACATACAGATCGAGATCACCGTCGTCGTCGTAGTCGCCCCACGCCGCGCCCGTCCCGACCCTTGGCGCTCCCGTCGAGGGCACCGAGTTGGCCACACCCGCACTCGAGGTGACATCGGTGAAGCTGGGCTGAGCCCAGGCCAGTCCCGTCGCCAGGAATACGGCAGATACGCCGTGCAGTATGGTGCTTGCGCGTTTGATCATCGATTGACCACCGCTACTGTCTTCTGTTCACGCTCGCCATCGGCCTCGATCGAAACGATGTAGAGTCCACTTCGAACGGAATCCCCGTCACCGTCGCGCCCGTCCCACGTTATGACGTTCCGTCCGGCGTTCATCTGTCTGCCTGCGGCCAGCACGTTCTGCAGTCGGCCCGAGCGATCGTAGATTTCGATCCGTACGGAAGCAGAGCCGGACAGGTCGAACGAGATGTCGGTTGTGCGTAAGAGAATGGGGGCCGGTCGACCCGCTGCCTGCCCGCCTCCTCCACCGCGTGGAGAGAACGCGCGATTACTGAAGTCGATGTTGGACACGCTTGCCGAACCACCCGACTGAGCGCTGTCCTCGAAGAGACCGTAGGTCCCGAGTTCAGTCACGGGAACGCGGAACACCATCGCGGCCGCCGTTCCTCCCAACCTGGTCCACGCCGTTCCACTCAGCTGATATACGGCGAGTCGGTCTGTCGCGGCGCCCTGGGGTATGTCGAATGCAAGGGTCGCTGCTTTCCGCAGCGTGAGAGCCGGCTCAGATGTGATTTCATAGGCGCCGTGACTCGCCGTCACACCGGAGGGTTCTGTACCGACCACCACGGGATCGATCCGTACATCGGGATTCTCGGACAACGTAGCCGGCAGCACGTTTGGCGAGAGGCGAAGCCGCAGCAGCCCATCGGGGCTCTCCACGATGCCACCCCCGCCGGGGGCGATCAGCGCAGGGATCGACCTCTCGAACGGCTCCATGGTGTTCCCCTTGAGGTCCACGGCCCCGGAGACCCGGACGACGAAACTTCCCGAAGGTACGTCGGTCTCAACGTCGACTTCCCCGATCCAGAGATCGCCGCTGTAGCTGAGCTGGGTAAGCTCGAGCTCGGACGCCTGATTGGCGAGTTGTAGAGTCACCCGCGGAGAGACCGCGTTGTCCATGCCGGCCGGCTCATCGTTGAAGTCCACCACCACCGATGCCCGGCGACCCTGGGTGAGCACCCGCGGCCGCACCTGAACGCTGTCGATGACGGGACTGACGGTGTCGACGATGAATGTCTCCTCTCCGGACCAGTCGGAGGTCTGAAGACCCCCGTCAATGGTTCGGGCCGACCAGTTGTAGCTCCCGCTCGGCAGGTTTCTCAACACCAGGCTGGTCGTTCGGATCGCGCCGAACTCGACGGATCCCGCTCCAGAACGGATATTGTTCGACGCAGGGCTGTCCCCCACTCGGATTTCGTATGTGAGGGCACCGGTGGGCGTTGGTGATGTGCCGTCGTCCGACCCCTGCATCCAGGACAGCTGGATATCGGCTCCGTCCGTAGAGGAGGTCAGCCCATCCGGCGGGATCGGTGCCGCGTTCGGGTTGAAGCGAGATTCGAGGTTGTCGTTCGCGCTGGAGGTCAGCGTGAAGTTCACGCCGTCGTCCGATGCGCGGCCGGTGCTCAGCAAGTCGAGGTCACCGTCGGAGTCGATGTCCGCCCATCCGAGCGATCCGAAGTCAACGCCGCGAAGGATGTCGATCGGCACTTCTTCCAGGACGCCGTTGTCGTTTCGGTAGAGCTCGAGGATCGGGCCCGCATCCGTGTTGCCCAGAACGGCCAGATCGAGATCGCCATCGTTGTCGAAGTCGCCCCAATCGAGATCCGAAGCGGCCGCGCCTGTAACAGATTGCCCGCTGTCGGTAAGGATTCCCGTTCCATCGTTTTCGTAGACGCGCGTGATCCGACCAACCTGCGGGTCAAAGCCGGAAACACCGAGATCGAGATCGCCATCGCTGTCGTAGTCACCCCACGCCAATGCAGCGGCAAATGCTCCGGATAGGGCAGACCGTGTATCTTCGGTGAGCGTTCCGACCGGGTCGTTGCGGTAGACGGTCAAGGTTGATTCGAACGCGTTGGAGGTCTGACCGATGACGGCGAGGTCGAGGTCTCCGTCGTCGTCGTAGTCGCCCCACCCGAGGTCTCCGTTGTCCACACCTGTCAACGAGACGGCTTCGACGAACGTTCCGTCGTCGTTCCGGTAGACCTTGGTGACTCTGGACCCGATGACCTGTCCCATCAGCGCGAGGTCGAGGTCCCCATCGTTGTCGTAGTCCCCCCAGTCCACGTCGCTGGACCGTACCTGGTCGAGTGCCTGGACGTTCGCGATGTTCAGCGCGAAGTCTCCCAGCTCGAGCCGGTTCCGGTAGAGGTGGCTGTAGGGGTTCTCCCCCGCATCCTGACCAACCAGAGCCAGGTCGAGGTCTCCATCATTGTCATAGTCACCCCAGGACGCATCGCCGTTCAGCATGCCCTGGAGCACGACGCTCGCGTTCTCGGTCAGGATCCCGCCGTCGTTGCGGTAGAGGATCGACCGGCCGCGTCCGTCGATGTCCCGGCCGAACAGCACCAGGTCCGGGTCGCCGTCATTGTCATAGTCTCCCCACTCGAATCCCGACTCCCGAAGCGGACGGAGATTCTGCACGGAGCTGACCAGATCCTGAACGCGGAAGATCTCTTCCTGGCTCTCAGCCGAGACGGCATATCCGGGGTCTACGGCCTGTACCGACCAGTAGTAGGTATCGCGAGCAAGCGGTATGGCCAGTCTGATCGTTTTGGCGGAGCCGACGTTCCCCGTCCCCACCGGAACCGATCCAGCGAACACGTCGTTTCCGCCCGGCGAGGTGCCGATACGGAGGTTGTAGGTCAACGCCGTCGATGCGGACTCGGCATCCGTCCCGTCGTTCCAGTCGAGCGCGACGCCCAGGCTGGTGACGAAGGGACTCCCGAGCCGGTCCGGAGGCCGTGGAACCGAATTCGTGACGGATCCGCCCTGGCTTCGGTAGACGGTCGTCTCGCGTCCCTCGCCATCGACTTCGCCCGCAATGACCAGGTCGAGGTGCCCATCGGCATCGACGTCGGCCCAGGCGAGATCTCCGCCGCGCGCGCCCGCCAGGGATTGGCCGTTGTCTTCGGTCAGCGTCCCCACAGGCTCATTTACGAGGATGAAGGAAAGTCGCTCGGATACGTTCGTCTGCCCTGAGGCGGCGAGGTCGAGGTCGCCATCGTTGTCGAAGTCGCCCCAGGCCAGGGATCCCACGATGCGCCGGGAGCTGAAAGAGAGGTCCTCCCTCAGGATTCCGGCAGCGTTGGTGTAGATCTGGAAGGTGGCCTCCCAATTGGTGTTCCAGCCCGAAAGCACGAGATCCAGGTCCCCATCAGCGTCGTAGTCCGCCCAGGCGATGTCCCCACCTGACAGTGGCGGCAACTGGCCGTTCCGGGTATCCAGCGTCAGGGTTCCCAGCGGGTCATTGATGTAGAGTGCGGCCTGGCGTCCACCGTCGGTGCCATACCCCGTGGCGGCCAGATCCAGGTCTCCATCGCCGTCCAGGTCTCCCCACGCCGCGTTGCCCTGACTGAGGTTGATCATTCGTTCCGAGTTGGGGATGTCTTCGGTGAGAATCGGGGATCCACCAAGAGGACTGCCCACACGATCCGCGTTGATACGTCCATTGTTGAACAGGACCGTCCGGGCGTTGCCGGCGGCATTCATACCCGAAGCGAGCAGGTCCGTGTCGCCGTCGCCATCATAATCTCCCCAGGCGAGCGTGCTATATCGGAGCGTCTCTGACAGCAGGCCAGACTGGCTGATGTCTTCGGAGAAAGAACCACCGTTGTTCCGGTAGAGGGTGAGGATTCCTGACCCGTCAGATGTTGCTCCGGACAGGGCCAGATCCAGGTCGCCGTCCCCGTCGTAGTCGCCGAAGGCGACCGCGCCCAGGTGGATACCGGGCAGACTGGTCGCCTGCTCGACGAGCGTACCGCTGTCATTTCTATATAGCTGGCTAACGGGTTCACAGTTGTCGTCAGGACCGGTGAGGCCGGTCAGGAGCAGGTCGGCATCCCCGTCCCCATCGACATCCGCCCACGTAGTGGATGCACCCCAAACGCCGGTCAATTGCTGCGATGCGGCCAGTGTCTGACCACGAGCCGGCGCGGCAAAGACGGCGATCAGGAATGAAGCCAGGAGGGGAGCGAGCGCAGTCGTGCGTCGGATCCCGGCTGGAGGAAAGAGGGTCATGCGCCTCGACGACTTAAGGGAAGTGTCAGTCTCAAACTTGCCCGATACAGGCGTCGGAATTTTATGGGTGTCTCGTTCCGAAGTCAAGCGAATATAAGGAGATGCAAAGGCAAGACGTGTGAGTTCGCTCACCAATCCCGCCACCAAAGCAGGGCAAAAAAGAAAGCCGGCCGGGAATATTTCCCGACCGGCTCTCGTCTACCTCCGTGCTTCGCGGTTACTTCAGCAGCAACATCTTATGGACCTGCGCGAAGCGTCGCGTCTCGCCCACCGCGTGGATCTTGTAGAGATACACGCCGCTTGCCACGCCACGCCCGAACGAATCCTTCCCGTCCCAGCGCAGTGCGTAGAATCCGGGCACCTGATCCCGATCAACGAGCCTGACAACTTCCTGTCCGAGGATGTTGTAGACCACCAACCGGACCTGAGCCGCTTCCGGAATTGCGTAGCGGATCGTCGTTTCCGGGTTGAACGGGTTCGGGAAGTTGTGACCCAGCGTGAAGTCCTCCGGGACCAGCGCCAGACGGTCACCCAGGTTCTGAGCGACGTTGGCGACGAGGTCACCGTCGATGATCAGGCCCTCGTTCAGCGAGATCAGGTCGCCCTGCGGATGGTCCGTCTTGAGGACGAACCGCAGACGCGAAACGACGCCGTCACCTGACACCGCACCACCTTCGGTGATCGCGCCCGCCACGAACAGTTCACCGGCTGTGGCGTCGTGTTCGAGTGTGGCGAAGATCTCGGCCTTCCGCTCATCCTTGCTGAACAATCCATTATTGCCCTGGTAGGCGTCGACGAACTCGAGCGCGTCCGTGTCGTAGCTCAGGCGGAGTCCCGTACCCATCATCTTCTCGGCATCCTTCGCCATCACCTCGACGATCAGCACGCCACCCTCTTCGCTGGATGTCGGACGCCCCACCAGCTCCAGACGGGTCGTGGTGTCCGTCCCGTAGGCGTTGGTGATGACGACCGGTTTGGACGAGGCGCCGTCGCCCTGGACGTACTGCTTACCGAAGACCCCGACGAAGGACAGGAAGTCTGTAAAGTCGACTGCACCGCTTCCGTCGAAGTCCGCGTCGGCGTTGAACCCGTCGCTACCCGAGCTCAAGTTGAACGTAGCGATCAAGGTCAGGAAGTCACCGAACCCGACATTGAAGTCGCTGTCCAGATCACCAGGGAATGGCTGATCGGCGGCGTTGACCGTGAACGACCCGGTCAGGAAGTCGCTGTCGAACGTGCCGTCGCTGGCCTTGACCCGGTAGTGATAGGTGACCCCGTCATCCAGTTCACGGCTGACGGTCCAGGCGGTGACTCCGCTCGGATCCGACACGCCGGTTCCCGCGCCTTCACCCAGACCGGAATCGAGGCTGAGGGCGTCGGAGAAGTCAGACGACGATGAAAGCTGGAACGTGTAGTTCAGCACGTCACCATCGTTCAGCGGCGTGCTGTTATTGATCACGAACGTCGGCTGGAGCGGGTTGCCCTGCTTGATCGCGAGGGTCGGAGCCGAGGGCCCGATACCGGCGGCAGGCGTCACCGCTTCAGACGCCGTCGATGGATCGCCCTGAGACTGGTTGAGTCCCAGCGCGCTGATGCGGTAGCTGTAGCTCGTTCCGTTGACCACGTTGTTGTCCGTGTAGGTGGTCACGTTGTCCAATGTGGCAATGGATGCGAAGTCACCACTATCGGCTGAGCGCTCCACCACCACACCGACCACACCACCGGAACTGCTGGCCGTCCAGCTCAACTGGACCGCAGCGTTACCGGCTGTCGCCGCCACACCAGTGGGGGCTGCGAGCGTCGGTGACGCACCATCGGCCAGCGTAGTGAATTGGAGCTCGGAACTCGCCGCACCCTGGTTACCCGCTCGGTCGATCGACTCCACCGTGAAGGAGTATGTCGTCGCAGGCGTCAGGTTGGTGAGCGTAATCGCGTGGTCCGTCACGTCTTCCGAGTCGCCTGTGTTGAAGTCGAGGCTTCCCGATGTCGTGCCGTAGCGAACCGCGCTGTCGGACAGCTCGTCGGTATTCCAGGTGATCAGGGCCTCGGTCGAAGTTGTGGCCGAGGAGATGTCTGACGAGACCGGCGGCGTCGTATCCGGCGCCGATTCGGTCGTGAACTCCTGAACGGAACTGGTCGCCGGACCGTTGTTGCTCTGATCGGTCGAGTTGACCGTGTAGTAGTACGTCGTTCCGGCGCTCAGGTTCGTAAGTGTGATACTGTGATTCGTGTTGAACTCCGAGTCGTTCCGTGTTTCGAGCAGCTCTTCTGCCGAAGTTCCGAATGCGACCTCGGAGTCCGCTGCTTCGTTAGTTCCCCAACTGATCGTCGCCTGGCGATCGTTGACGTAGATGACCGACGGCGTTCCGTTGATCACCGGTGCGGTCAGATCCTCGGAAGCCGCTGTCGTGCCTGAGACCACCGCACTCTTGGTGGCTCCATTCCCCGACGCGTCCGTCGATCCGATCTGGTAAGAGTAGGTCGTTCCCGCAGCCAGCTTGGTGAGAGTTAGGCGGTGCGATGTATCGTTTGCTCCGGTGACTTCCTGTTCCTCAAGCGCGTCGGAGGCCGTACCGAAATCGATCGTGCCGTTCGCACTTTCATCGGTCTCCCACTCGATCGTGAGGCTGCTGGATGTGGAGGCTACGATTGTAGGACCCCCGGTGATCACCGGGAACTGCGTGTCCGCTTCGGTCGTGGTCGTGAAGCTGCCGAACCCTCCTGGCGGCTGGATCTTCTTATTCACCGTTGGGTCCGTGCCCTTCACCGTATTCCCCGCTGCATCGGTTGAACTAACTTGGAAGAGGTAGCCCAGTCCCGGTTTCAGTCCGGTCACGGTCACGATGTGTTTCCGAGTTAGGTCGTTGTCGTCGAATACGATCTGCGAATTCTCACCGAAGACCGGAGTCCCTTCCACGGCGGCATCATCGGATCCTGGTTTAACACCGATTGTGACGCGTGAGGTGGAGAGTTCGTCCGTTTTCCATTTCAGGATTACAAGGGTGTTCTTGATTTCTGCGAGCGGACCCTCTGTGATCACCGGGGGTGACTCGTCCTCGGTCGAGCGGGTCCGGAAGGTATGGTCCTCACTCAACCCGACGACGGTCCCGTTCGCATCTGTCGTGACCGCGTTACCCGCGAGGTCGGCAGAGCCTACGGCATAGTGATACTCGGTACCGGCATCGAGGTCTGTCAGTGTGACCGAGTGGAAACGAACACCTTCGGCCTTTTCGATCGTCTCACCGTAATCGATAGACGACCCCCAACTTACGCGAGTATCTGAAGGTTCATCAGTCTCCCACCGGACTGTGGCTGAACTGGCTGTGATGTTCGTGACGAGCGGGCCACGTACAATGGTCGGTGCGTCTGTGTCGGCACCGCGTCGGGTGACGAAGGAGAGGTTTGTCGTGGTGCTGGAGTTCCCCTCTGCGTCGATCGTCTCGACCTCATACTCGTAGCGTGTACCTGCCTGCAGTCCGGAAATAGGGACCGCGTGCTTGCGAGACAAGTCGAGATCCTCAACGAACTCATCGTAATCACCAGCCGACTGCTTTTTCGCGGCAGCCGCGCGGTAACGAATGATTGCCGAGTGCGGTTCGTCTGCCTTCCAGTTGATGCTCGCACCCTCTTTTGAGATCCCGAGTGCGACAGGGCGCCTGACCAAAATCGGCGCTACGGTATCTGCCGCAAGCCGTGTAACGAACGATTTTTGGCCGCGGTTATATGTCGGACCGTTTCCTGTCAAGTCTGTGACGGCAATGCGGTAGAAATACTCCGTCGCTGCGTCTAGGTTGGTGATCAAAACTTCTTGTCGCTTTGTGGCATCCGTCGTGGAATAGGTGTCGCCGAGGATGCCGGTGGTGTCAGATGCGACCGCGATATCGGTATCCACCTGGAGCGTAACCGTTGCCGGCTCGTTGGTTTCGAACACGATTACTGCTTCAGATTCACTTTGCCGTGCAACCACCGGCGGGCGTGTGATGCGCGGCGGAATCGTGTCTTCGCCAGCACGCGTGCGGAATGTGAAGGTGGGGCTGGTGATCTCGTTACCCGAGGCGTCCACAGACTCAACCTGATAAGAGTAGAGAGTGTCAGCCAAAAGGTTCGACAGAGCGATCGTATGCTCGTTCACCAGTTCGCTGGATTCCGAAGAGTCCGAGAACTCCCCTTCGAACCCGAAACGGACTAGGCTGGAACTGGGCTCGGTCGTCAACCAGCGGATCACCGCAGCGTTGAACGTGGCGCCTAGAATCGTGGGGCGTCCTACGATAAGCGGAGCAGATGCGTCGGCTACAGACCGGAGCGTGAACTGACGGATTTTAGCTGTCTCGCGAACGTTCCCGGCCTGATCGGTCGCCCGTGCCTTGAAGAAGACGGTGGCGCCTGGCGTCAGTCCGGCGAGTTTGAGCTCGTGCAGACGCTTCTCTTCCGTACTGCTTATTGTTTGATCGAGATTCGTATCCGAGTTGCCATAAAGGACGTCCACGGTCGCTGCTTCATCCAGCTCTACCAGGATGTTGGCAGCCTCGCGGGTGATACCGACCGCGGCCGGACCGCGCACCACTCTTGGTGGCGCAGTGTCTGGCTTGCGGCGGGTCACCAGAATGAGCGGGCGCTCAGGGAAGGCATTAGACTCGTTCCCTTTGATGTCCGTCGTGGTAACTTTGAGGAAATAGCGAGTTCCGGCAGTCAGTCCGGTGATAGCGACCTGATGGACGCGTCCCAATTGAGACACGATTGCTTCCTGGTCGAGATTCCCCGGGCTGGTTCCATAAAGCACCTTACCAGTACCCGCTCGGTTCGTGGCCCAGCGAATCTGAGCCCGTGTGTCAGTAACAGACGTGATGACCGGGGGCTCGCTGACCGTAGGCGCGTTGCTCAGGTTCGACCGTAAGGAGACCGTCAGGTCCGGCTCGAGGCCTGCTGTCGTCTCTCCGGCAATGAAGGTCACCTGACGGAAGGTCAGGTTGGCCTGCTCAAACTCGGGGGTCGTCTTAAAGACGAAAGCCCCAAGTCCCACGTTCCCGCTGACGGGCATCTGAGCGGCCAATCGTAACGTGATATTGTTGCCGCTGAAGCCAACAAGGGAGCCTTTCACGCCACCCGGGGGCGTCACGGTCAGGACGGCATTCGGGTTGCCGAAGAGGCTGGAGGGCGGGAATTCGACTTCGATCAGTTCAAGCACCAGGCCATTGAAATCGGGCGCAAGCTGGAGGATCAATGTGTTGACCAGCTGGAAGGGGGCGTCATTGGGTGCGGCGAGATTCCCAACGTTGGTAGTCAGGATATTGCCCTCCAACTCCGGTGGTCCGAGGGAGGCGATGCTGAAGTGTGGCGATCCCGTGTGTTCGAGACCTGCGATCGCCGATGGATCGCTCACTCGGAACTTGGCGGTGGCGCCGTTTGCGCCCTCGTAGCCCGATGCGAAGATCTCGATTGCAACACTGGACCCGCCCCGTTGTTCGATAGTCCACCCACCAGGTGTATGGTTATTGTCTCCTGCTCTCTGAATGTCGACATAGACATTCTCAAGGCTGGATCCTCTTCCCGGGGGTAGGCCACCGGCTTCCTGCGGGACGACTGTGAAGTGCTCGCTGGGGATGAAACCAGTCGCCGCACCATCGATCTGTGTCGGGTCGACCTCGACTCGAATTTCGACCTCGTCGACATCGCTCAGGCCACCGGCAAAGGTCTGGACGCCGAACCGGCCCCCTGGGTTCGCGCGACCATCCAGAACGCGCTGGTTCCCGTAGTCCTTATTCAGGTCTGCCCCGAATGTTTTGGGAAGAGCACTAGGGTCGGCGATGATCAGCTCGGTCCCAACCTGGAGGACCTTTTCTCCAAGGGTTACTTGGTCGAAGGTGACGGTCAGGCTCGTGAACAACCCCGAAAGCTCGATGGTCATGTGACCCATATACTTCAAGGATCCGTCTAGGGGTTCAGACCCAGGCCCGCTGAACGAAACCTGGTTTGTCGCAAATGTGTTGCCGGACAAAGTGGGAATTGGGGTCGAGAAGGGTGCTCCGGCGCTGAGTTTCGGTTCTCCGCTAAGCATCGAGATATCGCTGAAGGTGAACTGAGCATTGAGGCCCTGAAGCCCGTCCCACCGCGTGACGAAGTACTCGATCACGACCGTGTCTCCAACCTTGGCCTCGATCGTCCTCGTGTCTGAAAGCGTCCGATCGCCAGAATTCAGCTGGACGTCAGCTGAGGCCCTAGCAGCTCCTAACAATTGGACAGGAAATCCTTGTGCTTCCGCCTCTCCAACAACTGCTGTGAACGCCAGGACAAAGGCGGCCAGACCCTGCCGATACAAACTGTTCAGGCGACGTGCCCAGTTGGTGCACATAGCGATCCTCCGAAACTGTGTGAAGGTCGGTCTAAGCCGACCCTGGCTATCTTGTGAACGAGACGCGTAAATAAGGACAAAAGAACAGCCTAGACTAGAAAAAAGACGCTCCCTGCAACACCAGGAAGCACGCACGATACATGCTACGCGAAACACCTGCCAAATATCTGTGCGTGATATCACACAGCCATTTAGTTACTGTCGGGTTCGTCGATGGTCTCGGACCCAATCCGCTGGGCGATTTCACCCGGTCCGACCGATTTCAGCGCGTCTATATCGACGATCTGAACGCCCGGGCGTTCAGGCGGCGCCCACTGAGGCACCTGATCCTGGGTGAGGAGTCCCGTGACGGGCCGCCCCATTGATACGGCCAGGTGGAAGATGTCCGTTTTACCAGCAATGATGCGTTCGCAGGATTCGAGGAGCACGACAAGCCGGGGCAAATCTTCGTTCTGGAACATAAGGGCCCTGGGGCCGAGAGCCTCCTTGATCTGGTTCGCCGCTTTGCGTTCCTCGCAATTGAAGAAGATTAGAACCCTTGTGTTGGGTGTCTGTGTGGCGGATTTGGCGATCGAGAGGAATTGCTTCGTAGACGGCGTTTCCCCAAGGGCAGTGCTGACATCCAGACCGACAAGCCGTTCCCCCGATTTGCTGCCGACGAGGTATCGCTCCCGAATCCGACGTGCACCCTTCTCCGAGACGGACCACGACACGCCCTCTGTGGACTCCGGGATTCCGAGTATGTCCAGCAGCAGGGAAAGTCGATTGGGCTCGTAAGTAGCCTCTGTCTTGGGTACGATCCGGATGTTGAAGAACGCGTTCTCGCCGGATTGGAAGCCGATCCGGACGCGCGCGCCGCTTTTGTAACAATAGTAGGCCGGGCAGAAGTCATCGATGTTGCTGAAGCAGAAAGCCAGGTCGTAATCCCGGCCGTTCAGTCGGTCGACCACTTCCTTCCTCTTCGGGCCAAAGGGCAGGACGAAATTCTCGTAGAGGATCGTCTCGTCGATAAACGGGAGTTCGCGCGCGATGAATTCCTTTTTCCGGTCGGCGAGGAGGTCGAGCGATGCGTTCGGGTACCGCTCCCGGATCGCCCAGAACTTGGAGGCCCCGATGAAGATGCCGCCCGGCTGGTTGTCGGGGATCAGAAGGATACGCTTAGGATCCTGCAGTGCGTCGGCCACGGAAAAAGCGGGTGAATCATCAACAATGTTGCGAGGTGTGGCGATCTGGAGGGCAAGCGGATGGAGGACGGACTTCTGCACCCAGTTCGTCATGCTTGACTGCATTTTCA
This sequence comes from Gemmatimonadota bacterium, assembly GCA_002727195.1. Classification (GTDB taxonomy): domain Bacteria; phylum Latescibacterota; class UBA2968; order UBA2968; family UBA2968; genus UBA2968. Next base: position 573,686 of record PBWH01000005.1, on the reverse strand, counting down.
GTCTTTCCAGAGCTTGGACTCGAGTCGCACGCCCTTCGACATCTTCTTGTAGGACGTTCGGTCGTAGCGGAGCTGGCGGTCGGTCACCCCCATGTTGAACAGGATGTTATAGATGCTGAGGGAGACCTTGGAATTCGGCTGCTCGAGCAGGAAGGGCCGCATGTTTTCGCAGGCATCCACGACCCGTTCGTCGTGCTCGATGTGGCCCAGATACTCCATTTCGACGCTCAGGTATTCCCGGACCAGGTAAACGAACCGCTCGGCGTCCTCCAGCTGAGTCTTCTTCCGGACCTTGTTCATGATGAGCTTGGGCCGGAAGTCATCGACCAGCGTCTGCGCTTTGTCCCCGAATTCCGGCATGTGGTTGCCCAGCATCTCGATCAGGTTGCGGATCTTTGTCGCTCGCTGTCCGCTGTTGCCGAACTTCAGGATGATGTCCTTGAGGATGGTGTTGCGTCCGAAATTCTGGAGCAGCCGCCTGTAGACCGCGTTCTTGACGAAGGCGTAGGCGTCGATCTTGGCCTGGGGCTCCGGGTTGCAGACGATCACACCCTCGTTGGAGATGACGAAGAAGTCGAGAGTATTGTAAGCGGTGCCGGCCCCGAGATCGACGAGGATGAAGTCGGCATCTAGGTTGTTGATGTGGCGCTTGAGCTTTTCTTTTCGCTGGTGGGGCAGGTTGGCGAGCCCGATCAGCTCACTTCCGCCGCAAATGATGCTGAGATTGGCGCTGGGGGTCGGCAGGATCACGTCTTCCAGGGATTCGACTCTGCCGCTCAGGAAGTCGTTGAGGTTTCGCTTGGGGACGGGCATCCCGAAGGAGAGATGCAGGTCGGCGCCACCCAGGTCGGCATCGATCAGGATGACCTTGTAGCCGAGGATGGCCAGGCCGACGCCGAGGTTGGATGTCAGGACAGTCTTGCCGGTTCCCCCTTTACCTCCCGCAACAGCCCAGGTGCGTTTCTCCAGGCTAAAGTTATCGAGGAGAATCGTAGCAGAATCTTTGGGATCGGGTCCGAACATTTAGCGAATGGTCTACCGCTCTGAGAGGGATGAGGTGTGGGCACCCAAAAGCGACCATAACTTAATGTAATTTCTTGAGTTTGTCAAACGCCTGACCTGCCTGCGGCAGGCCGCAAAAAGGGGAATTTTGTCTTGCCACAGGCCGGGTCGACCCCTATTATTCTTGGGCTCGGAACAAGGGACAGTGCCGACGGCGATGTCCCCTCCCCCATTGAGGACACACACCATGCTGTTGCCCGACGATGGCCGAGGGAACCTGTATGAACAGGTTCTCGAATACGCAAAACGCGAAATGGATGAGGCGACCTCCAAGGTGGAGGACATCAAACAGTCTCTCCAACTGCTCGAAGCGCGTGTTGAGGCGGCCAAAGCGGTCTACCAAGCCGTAGCTTCCCGCCTGAACCTGGAGGATGAATCAGATGGCGCCGGGTTAGGCGAGTCATTCCCAGAAGTGCCCACACCTGCTCCCGAACCGCCTCCCGCCGCTGAAATCTCCGCTCCAGAATCCAGTGTGGCTGCTCCCGCGGACCCTCAACGATCTTCGGAATCCTTGGAAAACGGGGCCCCACAAGCCGCGCAGGTAGCTGTTTCTGCTCCTGAGGAAGTGTCCGCTGCTCCCAAATCGCTAGAGCCTGCGCCATCGGCAGACCCCGTGCAGCCAACCTCAGCAGGGCCGGACGCGAGCGACCTTGATATTATCCGACAGCATCTGGCTGCCAAGGCTGAACGCGAGTCTGGTGCTCCGGGAGTCCAGCCGACGCCAGAGCCTGCTCCGGCCAAGCAATCACCCGCTCCTGCGGCATTCGAGGCGGCAGTCGACAGCGAGGCAGCGGGTGATGACTCTTTCAGCGTGCAGTTGATCCGCCAACATCTGGAGAACAAGGCGAAAGAGCAGGCGTCTGCGGACGCAGCTCCACCTGTGGCCCCGTCCCCAGAGCTAACGGCGAGTGTTGCCGATGCGGCTGCTCCCGAGCCTGTGACGGCTCCAAAAAGCAAGGAAGGAGCTGGTGGCGGGTTGTCCGAGGCAGATCGTGAGTTGATCGATCTTCGGTCGAAGCAGAACTGACCAGTCATCCTTCGGGCACGATCCCGAAACCTTGCGGAGATGGACCGATATCGGTATTCTGAAAACGATGTCGGATGATGAACAGGGAAGAGTATTTGATCCCTGTTCTTTCTATTTAAGGTAAATCCTAAGAACCTGTTTTTAAGGTAGTTGTCGTTTGTCTGCCACACTCGATAAAATCCCGCAAGACATGAGCCCGGAAGAGCGGTGTCTATATGTCGACCGGCTGACGCCTGAAGGCGGGCTGTATACGGACGCCCAGCGTCCCGTCCATCCCGAAGCGAACAGCAGCTGGCAGGTCGGTCCGGACCCCTGGCGACTCCCCGATCGTGTGTTGCGGCACATCGAGGAGGCCGGCCATCACTTCCTCGCCTTCTACAGGGCAGCAAATCTCCTGTATAACCAGAGCTGGCGCGGGATACAGCCGGGTTGGGTCGCGGGATATCTGGACAGTGGGAAACCCGAGTCTGTGGTCGCGCTTGGACGGATGAACCGGATCAAGCAGCACGTTCCACTCGTGATCCGTCCCGACATGATTCCCACTAAAGAAGGCATGATCGCGACCGAGCTGGACTCTCTTCCGGGCGGCATCGGGTTTACGGCCAGCCTGGGGGCGCGATACGGGTCGCTGGACGAACCGATCACCGGCGGTCCGGACGGCATGATCGACGGCTTCGAGCGGATGCTCCGCTCCTTTGCTGATACCGCGGCACCCGTGGTGGCCGTCGTCGTTTCGGAGGAATCCGCCAGTTGGCGCCCTGAAATGGTATGGGTCGCCGATCGCCTGAACGAACGCGGTCTCGAAACGGTTGTGATGGGTCCGGATGACATCATCTTTCGGGAGGACGGCCTGTATGCGCCGTCTGAAACCGGGCCGCGTCGTATCGACTTGATCTACCGGTTCTTCGAGCTTTTCGATCTGAAGAACATCCCCAAGATGGAGTTGATCCTGTATGCGGCCAAGAAGAACGCCGTCAAGATCACACCGCCGCTGAAGAATGTGATGGAAGAGAAGATGCTGATGGCCCTGTTCCAGCATCCGGCTCTCCAGAATTTCTGGTCTCAGCAGCTGGGCTCGGGCACCGTAGCGTTCCTGGAGCGGACGTTCCCGAAGACGTGGGTGATGGATCCCACTCCCCTGCCCCCGCACGCCACGATCCACGGGCTGGAGGTCAAGGGTCGACCTTTCCAGGACTGGCGTGAGCTCGGTTCACTGGGACAGAAGGACCGACAGATGGTGATCAAGCCGTCGGGTTTCTCGGAGATGGCGTGGGGCGGTCGTGGCGTCGCGATCGGTCATGATATGTCCGAGACCGACTGGCAGGAGACGATCGACCACGCTCTTCAGAGCTTTGATGCCAACCCACACATCCTGCAGATCTTCCACAACGGCGCAACTTTCCCCGTCGAGCATTACGACTTCGCTTCGTCGTCGATGAATCGTTTCCGTGGTCGGGTCCGTCTGCAGCCTTATTACTTCGTAGTGGGCGATGAGCCGGTTCTGTCTGGCATCCAAGCCACGGTTTGTCCACCTGACAAGAAGCTGCTCCACGGGATGGTCGACGCTGTCGTCCTTCCGTGTGGCCCGATGCCCCCATCTTCCTAGGCCTTTCCTTGGACCTTCCCGAACAGAAATTGGCGCACCTGGAGTCGATTCTCCGGGACTTGGGGAATGCCGTGGTCGCTTTCTCCGGCGGGGTGGACAGCACGTTGCTCGCTGCAGTCGCGCATCGCGTGCTCGGCGATCAGGCGATCGCCGTTACCGCAGTGTCCGCAAGCTACCCGGATGGCGAGATCGATCGGGCGAGGGCGGTGGCGGATGAGATCGGGATACAGCTGGAGACGGTTTACACTGAGGAACTCGGCAATCCGGACTACGTACAGAACAACCCGGACCGATGCTATCACTGCAAGTCCGCGCTTGCAGACAAGCTCGAGGATGTGGTGCGCCACTTCGGCGGCAAGTACGACAATCTCTTGTATGGGGCGATCGCTGATGACGTCGGCGACTACCGTCCGGGGATGTCGGCGGCAGAGTCGCGTGGGATTCTGGCTCCCCTGATCGAGGCCGCATTCACCAAGGATGACGTGCGTGCGGTCTCCAAGGCATGGGGACTGTCGACGTGGGATGACCCGGCGGCGGCGTGTCTGTCGTCGAGGATACCCTACGGGACGCCGGTTACGGTCGAAGCCCTGCGCATGATTGACCGAGCGGAAGCGTTCATGAAGTCCGTCGGGTTTGTGCAGGTTCGCGTCCGGCATCACGAGACCATCGCACGGATCGAAGTGGCACCGGAAGAGATTCCGCGATTCTTCGAAAACGACCTATACACGCGTGTGTCGGCCGAGTTGAAAGCAATCGGATACGGCTACGTGACACTCGACCTCCAAGGCTATCGCACGGGCAGCCTGAACGAGGGTCTTCTGTCGATACAGGCATCCTGATGGCGTTGCTCGAAATCAAGAAGCTGGGGTGCGACACGCTCAAGCAGACGGCCCATCCGGTCGAGGAAGTGTCGTACGAGATTAAACAGCTCGTGGATGACATGTTCGAAACGATGTATGCGGCTGAAGGGATTGGTCTGGCCGCCCCACAGGTTGGTGCGCTGCATCGTGTGATCGTTCTCGATGTGAGCCCGAGTGATCCCGGTTTCGAGGCACGGGTGCTGATCAACCCACGAATCGTGTGGACGGCCGGTGAGGTGGTTGGGGAGGAAGGATGTCTCAGCCTGCCCGGTGTCGCGGGCGACGCGAAGCGTGCCGCTCAGGTGCGAATCGAAGCGCTCGACAAGGTCGGCGACCTGCAAACGATGGAGTTCGACGGGATCGCGGCACGGGCCGCTCAGCACGAGATCGACCATCTAGACGGTGTGCTGGTGATCGAGCATTTCAGCACGATCCGACGGAACCTGCTGCGCAACCAGTTGCGTAAGCTGCGTCGCGAGGGTGTGAAGCAATCGCCCGGGCCCGTCGAGATCACGGCAGAGGCCCTGGAGTCCTAGTGGAAGACGGCGTCGATCTCCATCTGCACTCGACGTGTTCCGACGGGTCCTCCACGCCGACGGAAGTCGCTGAGCGCGCAGCCGAGCGCGGTCTGTCCGTCATCAGCCTGACGGACCACGATTCAGTCAGTGGTGTGGCAGAGGCTCAGGCGGCCGGTGAAGCGTACGGGGTCCGGGTGGTGCCGGGGTCAGAACTGAGCATCAAGCTCAAGGATCACGACATCCACATCCTGGGCTACTTTCTGGATATCGAGAACGACCAACTCAATACCTCGCTGGCCCTGTATCGGGACGAGCGCCGGAATCGGGCAGAACGAATCGTCCGAAAACTGAACCGGCTCGGGATCCGCATCACGTTCGAGCAGGTGCTGGCCAAGGCGGACGGCGCCGCGATCGGACGGCCGCACGTCGCAGACGTTCTCGTAGAGGAAGGCTTCTGCTTCTCTCCGAACGAGGCGTTCAACAAGTATCTGGGGTATGGGAAGACGGCCTACGAGGAGAAGTATGTGATGGGACCGCCCGAGGCGGTGGAAGTGATTCACTCAGCCGGAGGCATTGCTGTGATCGCCCATCCCGTCCTCTACCGATCGGACGACATCCTGCCCGCGCTGGTCGAGCAGGGGATGGACGGGATAGAGGTCTGGCACATCAAGCATAAGCCCGACGATGTCCGACGGTATTCCGCCTTCGCTGATGAGCACGGCCTCCTGAAAAGCGGCGGTTCGGACTGTCACGGGGATGGCCGGGGTGATGCGGTGATGGGGAAAGTAGATGTGCCCCTTTCAGTCTTCGAGGCACTGGAAGCGGGCCGTGCACAAACGAGTGGATCTCAATGACATTACGCGTTCTGCTGTTTGCGCAATGCTCCGACATCGTCGGGAGCAGGAAGGTGGATCTGGACCTGCCCGATGGGAGCACGGTTCAGGACCTTATGGATCACTTCAGCGCCAAATACCCGCCCATGAAGAAGCTGGACAGGAGCATCATGCTGTCCGTGAACCAGGAGTATGTTGAGCGGGAGCAACTTCTCAAAGATGGGGATGAGGTTGCGGTGATTACGCCGGTGAGTGGTGGGTAGGCAACAAGTAAAAATGCAAAATGCAAAATGCAAAATGAAGCCCGGGCAGAGGCCACATGGCTGATCTGTTCAAGATTGTGGATGAGCTGATCGGGGCAGCGGATCTGCATGATGTGGTGTTGGCGGATTCGGATGGGGCGGTTGCTTCGTTTGCGGGGGTCGTGCGGGACAACACGAAGGGGCGGGCGACCCGGTATCTCGAGTACGACGTTTATGCCGAGATGGCCGAGAAAGAGATGCGGGCAATCGGCGAAGAGGTCAAGGCTCGGTGGGAGGTCGATGCGGTTGGCATTCTCCACGGCAAGGGTCGGATGGAGATCGGGGATATCAGCGTTTTGATTGCTGTTTCGTCACCACACAGAAAGGCCGCACTCGAGGCCTGTCACTTTGCAATCGACCGTCTCAAGGAGACTGTCCCGATCTGGAAGAAGGAGGTCTGGACGGACGGAGAGGCGTGGATCGATGGTGATCCGTCATCGTCGCCGCCCGAAGCGGTTGCAGAATGAAGACCCTGTCGAGCGAGGCCAGACCGTGTTGAACGGATTCGGCTGGATCGATGAAGGCCGCGTCGCGGGCATGCGCAGACCCGGCTCTCTCCGGCCGCTCGAAGAGGATCTTCAGGCGCTGCGCGACACTGGCATCGGGGCCATCGTGAGCCTGACCGAGATCGCGCTCGACCCGGACGTTGTCAGATCAACTGGGTTGACCTACCTGACAGTGCCGGTTCCGGATTTTCATCCGCCCGCCCTTCAAGACATTCGGTACATCATCACGTTTATCGAATCCAACCTCACCAACGGTCGACCCACCGTCATCCATTGCACGGCCGGGCTTGGCCGAACTGGAACCATCCTCGCCTGTTGGCTCGTCCGGCAGGGCTCCGCTCCAGACACGGCGATCGCTAAGATTCGTTCTCTTCGTCCCGGATCCATCGAGACGCGGAAACAGGAGCAGCGGGTGTTCGATTTCGCCGACCATCTTCCCAAGGTCTCACGTTGACCGAAGCGGGCTGGATCATCCTGGTCCAGCTTGCGGTGACGAAAGCCGTTCCTCTTTTGCTGGCTGGCTTGGGGGGCCTGCTATCTGAACGGTCCGGAGTGATCAACATCTGCCTTGAGGGCATGATGCTTGCGGGAGCATTTGGGAGCATATCAGGGGCAATGGCGACCGGGTCTCCGTGGCTGGGGCTTTTGATGGGCGGGGTTTCGGGGGCTGCGCTCGGAATCGTCCATGCGTTGAGCGTTGTGAGATATAGGACTGACGCCATCATCAGCGGGACGGCTGTCAACCTTCTCGCAATTGGCGGGACCGAGGTCCTCCTAGTTTCGTGGTTTGGCAGTCACGGGAGCACCGTATCGGTGACCAAGCTCCCGCTCCTGGGTGTCGGGAGCGTCGCGTTCCATCCAACGACCTATCTCGCCTTTCTGACCGTCCTTGTCATCTCTATACTCATCCACCGAACGACCTGGGGGCTCCGTCTACGGGCGGCAGGGGAGCAACCGCAAACACTGGTCTCGGTTGGCGTGTCTGTCCAGGCCATCCGATACGGAGCCGTCATTGCGAGCGGATTCCTAGCGGGTGTGGCCGGATCCCATCTTGCCCTCGCGGATCTGAGTCAGTTTGTCGAGCGGATGAGCGCCGGTCGCGGGTTTATTGCGCTCGCCGCGCTGATTCTGGGCAAATGGTCTCCCAGGGGGGTCTTGCTCGCGTGTCTGTTCTTCGGGAGTGCCGAAGCACTGGCTGACGGGTTCCAGGGTACATCCTCACGTATACCACCACAATTGTTCCTCGCGATGCCGTTTGTGTTGACCATGGTCGTGCTCGCCGGCTTCGTAGGAAAGTCGCGTCCCCCGGCCGCGCTGGGCAGCCGGTTGAATGAAGAAACCTGATCGACGGGAGAATATTCGATGAAGTATCGGAAGCTCGGCAGGACCGGCCTCGACGTCAGTGAGATCGGGCTGGGAACGTGGTCGTTCGCGTCCCGAGCGTACGGCGACGTGGACAGAACAGACGCTGAGACAGTTGTCGGTGCTGCCCTGGATGGTGGGGTGACACTGTTCGACACCGCGCCTCTCTACGGCTCCTCCGACGAGAATGGGATTTCCGAGCAAATTCTGGGTCAGGCGTTGGGCGCTCGTCGGGAGGATGTCCTGATCTCGACTAAGTTTGGCCGAGGGTCGGCTCAGAAGGGGACTTCCTTCGACGCAGCCGGCGTTCGGTCATCCGTTGAAGCGAGCCTGGGCCGTCTGTCAACAGACCGCATCGATGTGCTGTTCTTCCACTCCCCTTTTGGAGCGGATGAGATCGCCAACGATGTCTGGGGAGCGCTGGACGCGCTCAAAGCGTCGGGCAAGATTCGGTTCGTCGGCCACTCCATCTCGAAGTTCTCCGACACCGAGTCGATGGCCCGAGCGTGGTTCGATGAGCGGAAGATCGACTTTGTTCAGGTCGTCTACAGCCTGATGAACCGGGAGTCATCCGATCTGATCTCGAGCCTGGGCGCCAGCGATGGAGGCGTTGTGGCCAGAGAGAGTTTGGCGAACGGATTCCTCTCTGGTGCGATCACCCGAGAGACAGTCTTCCCCCAGAACAACCTGAACAAACGCTACGGCCCGGAGGAGCTCGCCGAACGGGTGGACTACGTGGCCAGGCTGAAGTGTCTGGTTCGGGACGAGATTACCACGATGCCGCAGGCGGCCTTTCGCTGGGTGCTCGACAACCCGAACGTATCACTCGTCCTGAGCGGTGCGAGGAGCGTTGCGGAACTCGAGGATGTGTTGAGCGTACCGCATTCGCCCTCCTATACTGACGACGAAATGGCACAGGCTGAGGGGAACCACACGAAGGATTTTCCCGCTGCCTGATTCGTTGAGACCCCCTCACCTGATGCGTCGATGAACCACCCTTACGACCCCGAAGAGGCGTGTGCGCACCTTTGCCGAAAAGACAAGGCGCTCGCTCGCGTAATTCGACAGGTTGGTCCGTGCGATATCCTGTCCCGTAGACGCATGACGCCGTTCGCGGCTCTGATGCGAAGCATCGTGTATCAGCAACTGAGCGGTCGTGCTGCTGGCACGATCTGGGGTCGGGTTGTCGAGGCATGCCCGTGCAAGGGTCTTCCCAAGCCTGATATAGTGGTCAACGTCAACTACGACACACTGCGGGCAGCCGGATTGTCTAATAACAAGACGCTAGCCGTTCGGGATCTCGCTCGGAAAACGATCGAGGGTGTGGTTCCGACTCGGCGCACACTGAATCGACTGAGCGACGAAGAAGTTATCGATCGACTGACTCAGGTGCGGGGTATCGGGCGGTGGACGGTAGAGATGCTCCTGATGTTCCACCTTGGGCGGCCGGATGTGTTTCCTGTCGGGGATCTGGGTGTGCGGAAGGGCATCGCCGCTACCTACGGACTCGACGACGTTCCTGAGGGCGATGCGCTCGGGGAGTACGGAGACCGGTGGCGACCGTATCGGAGTGTGGGCAGTTGGTATATGTGGCGGGCACTTGAGATCGAGGTGCCTGAATGAAGCAGGGATCAGGGAGCAGCCAGGGAGATGCCGGCGTTCAGGATACATCAAGCATTGGCTTCGGTGAGTTCGTAGCGCTCATGGCAATGGTTTCTTCTCTGGCGGCACTCTCGACTGCTGCGATCCTCCCGGCTCTGTCCACGATCGCTGAGGACCTTGCGCTGCACCGCAGGAACGATGCCCAGCTAATCATCTCCATACTTCTTCTGGGCATGGCTTTAGGACAGGTCTTGTTCGGGCCCATATCGGACAGCATCGGACGTAAGCCGCCCGTATATGCGGGCTATGTCCTCTTTGGGTTGGGCTGCCTGCTTTCGATTTTCTCTACCCATCTCAAGATGATGTTGATCGGACGGTTCCTCCAGGGTTTCGGAATAGCCGGACCCAGAAGCGTCAGCTTGGCCCTGATTCGAGATCTCCACGAGGGTCGTCAGATGGCTCGCGTGATGTCGTTTGTGATGACCGTTTTCATTCTGGTGCCGATCATCGCTCCGGCTATGGGGCAGGGCATCCTTCTGGTGGCTGAGTGGCCTGCAATCTTTGGATCTTTCCTGGTCCTCGCCGTTATGTCAATGGCCTGGTTCGGCATTCGTCAGCCGGAGACGTTGCCGTCGGCACGGCGACCGTCGTTCTCGTTCGGGCGCGTTCTTTTGGCGGGGCGCGAAGTCCTGAAGACGCGTCCGACCCTCGGATACACAGTGACGGCCGGTCTCGTCTCCGGTGGCTTTATCGGTTACCTCAACTCATCGCAACAGATCTTTCAGGACGTCTATGCCGTTGGTGATCGATTCTCACTGTACTTTGCTATCCTAGCTGCGGCTATGGGGGCAGCCACTTTCGCCAATGGCAAGATGGTTATGAAATATGGCATGCGGTGCATGTCCACCTGGTCCCTCCGTGCAGTCGTTCTGTTGTCAGCTTTATTCTTCGTGCTTGCTTCGGTCCAAGAGGGCTTGCCCACGTTCTGGTCTTTCATGGTCTACATGATTCTCACCCTTTTCTGCATTGGTATCCTGTTCGGCAACTTGAATGCGCTGGCCATGGAGCCCCTGGGCCATATGGCCGGGCTTGGAGCAGCTGTTGTGGCATCTCTTTCTCTCGCCATATCGGCAATGCTGGGCACGTGGATCGGGCAAAGCTACGACGGCACGATTCTGCCCCTCGTGGGTGGCTTCGGGTTTCTGAGTCTGCTGGCGCTGGGTGTCATTCGGTGGGCAGCGGGTGGGGAAGTGGCATATGCCGCTCAAAGGAAGGGCCTAGATCACTGACTCAGTAAGGGGCGCGCCCGCTCAGGCAAGCAGGGAAATCGTGGAATGAATATCAGAAAAGCTGAAGACCAGGATTGGCCTAGGATCTGGCCGATTTTTCGGGAAGTCGTCCGGGCCGGCGACACGTACGCATTCAGCCCAGACACGTCGGAGGATGAGGCTAGACGAATCTGGCAGGGTGACGGCGTGACGACCTATGTTGCTGTCGATCAGGAGATCGCTGTCGGGACGTATATCCTGAAGGCCAACCATCCCGGGTTGGGCGACCACGTTGCCAATGCTGCCTTTATGGTCGCCTTTGAAGCGAGAGGACAGGGGATCGGCCGCAGTTTAGCGGAGCACGCGCTTATGGAAGCTCGGGCCGCGGGATATCACGCGATGCAGTTCAACTTTGTCGTGAGTACGAACAAGGGATCGATCCGGTTGTGGGAATCGCTGGGCTTCGAGATCGTCGGGACGCTACCGGGGGCGTTTCGTCACCACGTGCTCGGTGGGGTTGACGCGTATGTGATGTTTCGGTGGTTGTAGGCAGAGAATGGGGAGCGCAGGGCGAAGGGCACTTTCGTTCCTAGGCTGTTGGCCTTCGCTGAAGCCCAACGAGGAGCCGGGAACGAGTTAGAGGCCGAGGAACTGCTTTACGCGGGGGTGATCTAGGGCCGGCGTATTAAGAATGTGCTCGGGCTGGCGGCCTTCGATGGCGTCGGTTACCTGCTTGACGCAGCAGGTATCGAGACGGGCGACGGAAGCGGTGGTGATTCCGCCGTTGTGGTTCGTGCAGATGATCCTCGGATTACCCTCGTGGATGGCGCGGCTGTCGTTGACGGGATCGTCGACGACGTAGTAGAAGAGCCTCTCTTCACGGATGGCGCGGTTGACATCCTCGTCGTTAACCAGGTTGCCCCGTGACGGGTTGATCAGCGAGGCGTGTGGCTGCATCCGCTCGAGGAGGTCGTAGGTGACGATCGTGTCGTCACCGGAGACGTGGAGCGAGACAGCGTCGCATTGCTCGAACAACGTAGCCGGGTCGTTGACGGCCTCGCCGCCATACTCCGCGGCCAGTTCGGCGATGTCAGGTCGGATGTCGTAGATGAGCAGACGGCCGGAGTCGCCGAGAAGCGGTTTTGCCCGTTTCGCCATCTGCTGGCCGATGCGGCCAAAGCCGTATAGCCCGAGCGTCGACCCCTCGGCATCGTAGGTTCTGATCAGAGAGAAGTCGCCGCCGTGTGACATGTGGTTGAGCGTGTAGGTCCGTTTCAGCGTTGCCATCCACTGCGCGATCGCATATTCCGCTACTGTCGCCATGTGCACGGGTGATGTCGTGATGAGCACGCCAGCCTCGTTCGCGGCCGGCTGATTCACGTTCTCGAACCCAACGCCCCATCGAGCGATGATCCGAAGATCCTTCGCCTGCTGGTAAAATTCGGTGTGAATGGGCCTGGAGTTGGCGATGACACCGAGTACGTCGTCCGCTTCTGCTGCGGTGAGGTCGCCGGGGTAGAACTCCACGTCACCGAACTGCTTCAAAGACTCGAGCCCGTCGGTTCGTGTCTGCGATTCGAAATCAGGGACGTTTAGCGAGGGGCTGACGAGAATCTTCATGGCTGTGCCTGTCGTTCGGAGTATGGAGTTACGAATGATCGTCATGATGAAGCGACAACGCTTCGATGTAAACCGCGAAGACGGAGCCCAAGCCTGGCCGATCTAGAGAAACGCGTTCGCCGGTTATTTGAGGATCGACGCATCGTTGGGCTTGCCAATGAAGACGCCCGACAGTTGGTCGACCTCTTGGGGGATCCTGACATTCCTTTCCGGTTCTTTGTGGGTGATCTGATCATCCGGAACGCGAAAGGAGCGTTGGATGCCCTGTTGGAGGCGGCCGAAACCGCCCCGGAGGAGAACAGGCGGAGTATTGCCCATCTTCTCGGGAAGATCGGCCGACGGCTCGACGAGGCGCGTCTGGCTCCGGTCAAGAAGGTGTTGGAATGTGTCCTCCAGGATGAAGACCCCAAGACACGCCGGAACGCGGCCATTGCTTTGGGGACGCTGGAAAGCGAATCTGCAACTGGTGCCCTGATCGTTGCGCTCGAAGCGGAGTCCTTCGACTGGGTCAGGCCGTCACTCATCCTCGCGCTCGGACAGATTGGGGGAAGCGAGAGCATCGCCTTCCTGGGCGACTACAAACCAGAGTGTCAAGCCGAGGTCGAGGCACACGTCAAGGCGATGGATCGTGTGGGCGGGACCGAGCGGGAACCTCGTCCTCCGATCCGTACGCTCGGCGCGGAACGGCTGCTCGAGCTCCATTGTGCGCCCGGACAGGAAGACCTGCTGTGCGATGCGATCGAGCGCTCTGTAGGCGAAAGACCTTCGGTCGTCCAGAATGGGGCTGTCCGGGTTCGTCTCCAGGAGCTGATTGACCTGCAGCAGATTCGGACCTGGCGCGAGTGGCTTGTCTGCGTAGGTGAACGACCCATCGACGCGGATTCAGTCGATCGAGTTGGACTCGACTTGCTGGCCGATGGTCTGGCTCTGGTCTCAGAGATCTACAGGGAAGATCCTCTCACGCGATACCGGCTCGAAATACGTGGGAAGTCGGTCTCGCACCGACAACGTAAACGACGGATCAAAGTCTGGTCGGAAGGCCTGAAGGCGCGGGCGCCGGCTTACGTGAACAGCCCCAGCCATTACGAGGTGGAGACGCGGATCCTGCTCGCGAAGACGAAGGTCGGTGTGTTCCTCAAGCTGACGGAAGAAGCGGATAGTCGCTTCGGCTACCGTGTGCAGGATGTGCCCGCGTCGATGCATCCTGCCGTGGCGGCGGGCGTGGTCGCCCATTCTCGGCCAGTGTCCAAGGGTCGTGTGTTGGACCCTTTCTGTGGATGCGGTACTTTATTGTTTGAGCGAGCGCAATGCAGCACGGCTGCAGGCTACCTTGTCGGGAGCGACATCTCCGGTAGCGCGATCGATGCTGCACGGACGAATCTTCGCCAGTTCGAAGACCTTCCCTTAACGTTTCGTCGGGGTGATGTTGGGTCGGTCACGCACGATGGCCCGTTTGACGAATTGATCAGCAATCTGCCGTACGGCATTCGGACCGGTTCGCACCAGAAGAACATTGCTTCCTATGCAGCCCTCTTCGATCGGTTGAGTGAGTGGCTGAAGCCAGAGGCTCGCCTGACGCTGGTCACCCAGGAGATCGAGATGATGACTCGACTGTTCCGCGACCGACGGGATGTTCACCTGGACGACGTTGCGCGTGTCGACGTCGGCGGACTGCAGCCGGGCGTCTTCAAGGGCTGCTATGGCCAAAAGAAGTGAGGTATAGACGTGGGCCTTCCCGAGTCGCTGGTTACCGTTCTCGAGGCCGCCACGCTGGAGGCGCAGCGCCTCGGGCACCGCTATGTGGGGACCGAACACCTGCTGCTGGCCGTCTGTCTGGACCCGGCGAAGGTACGGGAGATCCTGGTCGAACTCGATCTGGATCCGTTGGACCTTCGGAGTCAGGTCGACGCGTTCGTGATCAAATCTGACCCGCTGAAGTCGGAGGAGCATATACCGGTGAGCCCGCGCGCTCTGAAAGCGCTCGCTCGCTCGATTGAGGAGTCGCAGGCATTGGGAGCGCCAGAGCCGATGCTCGAGCACGTCCTGCTGATGCTGGCCGAAGATGAGGATGGGGTAGCGGCCCGTGTTCTCGAGGTGTTCGGAATCGACTATGCGTCGATCCGCAGGTTCTTGGTCTAGTCAGATTGGAAACTTGCTCTGTCCGAGCAATGTCTCAATGTCTATGGGACAACGATCGGAGGTATGACGTGCGCGTTTACCTCTGGACAACGAAACGGCGGGCGGCCCGAATTCGGATGGTCGGATTTGTACCTCGGCGTGGCCGGGTCTGGTTTACGACCAACCTAGGCTATGCGAAGCGGCGTGACCGGACACAGGCGAGGCGGACGAAGGATCAGGCGGAGGTCCTGACGTGCCTGTTGAACCCCGGTTCCTTCAAACCCAACCGGTACCTGCACCAGAATCACATCATCGTGATTCGGAACAAGGTTCCCCAATCGGCGCTGATCGACCAACGGGGGATGGTGGTTCTTCCAGCCAACCTGACAGCCGAAGGTATTTCTAGGTGGGTCAACCGGTTCCTGGGTGTCAAGCCACACAAGGGGGTCAGCAAGCGTCATCCCGGTTTGGGGAACAACGTTCTCGTTAGGTCATGACGGAGTCGATCCAGGCTTGGTCGATTTCCATGCCGAAGCCGGGGGCGTCGCTGGGGATGAGGTAGCTGTCCTTGATCACTGGGGTTCCGGGGATCTGCACCATTTCTTCGAGCGGGACGCCGGGTGGGGAAACGCCTTCGGAGCGTTCGCCCCACATGACGGCGGGCATGGCGAAGGCCAGGTGCTGGCCGAAGGGGTAGTTCATGCTGGCGTGGGGGATGACTTGGATGCCGGCGGCTTCGGCGATGGCGCAGATCTTGACGGCCGGTGAGATCCCGCCGCACCATAGGACGTCGGGTTGGAAGATGTCGACGAGGCGGCGTTTGGCGGCGGAGGCGAAGCTGTTCGTGAAGTACCAGTGTTCGCCGCTGGCCAGGGTCTGTGAGGGTAAGCGTTCACGGACCTGGGCGTAGCCTTCCCAATCATCGGGGAGGAGATACTCCTCAATCCACTTGAGGTTGTAGGGCTTGAGGGTCTCTGATAGGCGAACGACGGTTTCGACATCGGAGGACATCCAGCAGTCGAACATCAGCTCGCGATCCGGGCCGACTATCTCGCGTTTTTCGGCGACCATCTCTTCGTTCTTCTTGATGCCGTCGAGGCCTTCCTCAGGACCATAGGCGGAAAAGCATTTCGCCGCTTTGAAACCCAACTCCATATACCACGCTGTGTCGCCGCCGGTCGCATAGCAGTAGATCTTCTCCTTCTGGGGGCCGCCAAGCAGTTCGTAGACCGGCTTTCCCAACAGCTTTCCCTTCAAGTCCCACAAGGCCAGGTCGACCGCGCTGATCGCGTGGCTGGTCAGGCCGCCCATGCCGTAGGGGGCGGACATCCGGACCATCATGTCGTAGAGCTTGTCGACAGCCATGCAGTCCTCTCCGACCAGGACAGGAGCGAAGTGGTCGTTGATGAGGTTGACGACTGGGGTGCCGTTCAGGGAGATGCCGAATCCCCAGGTGCCGTCCTCAGCTTCGACGATGCAGGCAGGTCGGTTCCAGCTCGAGGGGACCGTCCAGTTCCTGTCACGCTTGAAACGGTCATAGCGGAAGATGGGGCGGGCCATCTTCCGGGCGTGCTTGGAGGGCTCGGACGGGCGCGGTGCCGTCTTTGGTGATGGCTTGGTGTTGATTTGGAAGGCGGTGATGGATTTGATCTTCATTTCAGGCCTGATTCAGGAATGCGTGAAGGGACATTAAGGTGCAGAGAAGCGCTTGGGGTTTGGAGCAATCGTACGGGTAAATTAGGGCGCAGCGGGGAGGGGCGAAAGTGGCTTCGGCCGGCTAGATAGTGCAGATGAACTGGCCACCGTGTTTGTTGATGGAGATGACGCCCTCCCGGCCGAGAAGGTCCTGAACGATATTCTAGAATCTGGATAGTCCATCCTCGGACATGCGGTCGGCGGAGCGGACATAGTCGACAAGCGGATCACGTTCGGTGATGTCGAGGCCGCCTTCGTAGGGCGTGCATCCAACGGATTTGAAATACGGGGAGAGCTGGTCGTCTCCGTTTTCGGTGGTGAAGGGGCGGGCTTCGCTGATGTTTGCGAACTCGGGGTCTGCCTGGCTCGTGAGTTCGGCTAGGCGTGCCACGCTGCTATCGCTGTTCTTGCCGGCAAATAGCTTTCCGCCTGGACGCAGGACGCGAGCGATTTCTCTACAAGCAAGCGGGGCGGTCAGGGGCGTAGATACAGCATATGGTTGGCGATCACGCGACCGAAGGCGTTGTCGTGGAATGGGATCGCCATCGCGTTGGCGTTCGCGTAAGTGAATCCCAGGCCCGAGGTTGCTTCTCGGGCGGTCGAGAGCATGCCTACCGAGAACTCGGTAAGCATCACCTGCCATGAAGCGTCAATGCGTTCGTGGTTGTCGCCCTTCCACTGGTACGCAGCACCGTAGCCTACCTCGAGGATGTCGGGTCCGGGCGCGAAGTCATACTGGTCGAGCAGCCAGCGGAGCCAGCCGATGGGGTGTCGGTTGAAGCGTTCGTGGAGGGCCAGGCGGGCGTCGAGGTTGCTGGTGGTTGCATACTGGACGCGGAGTCTGTCGGGTGAGTGATCCATCACGTCGGACCTCGTAGAGTTACGTATCAAAACGTGGGGTGGCGGAGATACTGCACCCAAGTGGCCGCGAGGGTTGAGGCTATGGTAACGGCGGGGAATCGATTTGAAAAGGGTTGGGGGAATGGGTATCATCGATGCGTGAATATATATGAGAAAGAGCGGCGACTGGAAGCCGCCGATTGACGGAAAGGGATATGGCAACAGATAAGAAACTGTTTCTCCTCGACGGAATGGCTCTGGCTTACAGATCCCATTTCGCGTTAATCAACAACCCGCGGACGACGTCGTCGGGGATGAACACGTCGATGGTGTTTGTGTTTACGAATACACTGCTCGAGATCATGACGAAGGAGCAGCCGACGCATCTGACGGTCGTGTTTGATACGGATAAGCCGACGTACCGGGACGAGATCTACTCGGAATACAAGGCGCAGCGTGAGTCGATGCCGGAGGATATCCGGGAAGGCTTCCCGTATCTGGATCGGATGCTCGCCGGATTCAGGATTCCCGTGATTCGTGTGGATGGGTTCGAAGCGGATGACGTGATCGGGACGCTGGCCGGTACGGCGGAGAAAGACGGGTTCACCACGTATATGGTGACGCCAGACAAGGACTTCGCGCAGCTGGTGAGCGACAACACCTACATATTCAAGCCGGGGCGTCAGGGCAGTGATCCAGAGATCCTGGGCGTCGACGAGGTGCTCGAGAGTTGGGGAATTGCCGAGGTGGATCAGGTCGTCGATATGCTGGGGCTGATGGGGGACACGAGCGACAATGTTCCCGGTATTCCCGGGATCGGGCCGAAGACGGCGCAGAAGTTGATCGACAAGTTCGGGTCTGTCGAGGTGTTGCTGGACAGCACGGATCAGCTGAAAGGGAAGCAGAAGGAGAACGTCGAGACTTTTCGCGAGCAGGCCATGATGTCGAAAGAGCTCGTCCAGATCAAGACGGATGTGCCGCTCGAGGTCAAGGTCGACGATCTGAAGATCCAGGAGCGCGATGACGAGATTCTGCAGGCGGTTTTTAGCGAACTGGAGTTCCGTGTGCTTGCTCAGCGCGTATTTGGCGAGGCAGCCGCGCCGACTGAATCAGGGCCTCAACAGTCCCTGTCATTCAACGGCGAAGTGGCTTACGTCGAGGAGGTCGACCAGTTGTCGCTGAAGTCGCTGGCGGACACAGAGCACGACTACGACGTGGCCGACACGGACGAGAAGCTGGATGCTCTTGTGGCGGCCCTGGCGGAGGAGAAGGCGATTGGGTTCGATCTCGAGACAGATCGGCTCAGCTCGAAGGATTCAGAGATCGTCGGCATCGCCGTGTCGTCCAAGGCGCATACGGGAACGTATATCCCGGTGGAGCCGGGGCGCGACGCAGGCGTGGCCATTCTGGAGAAGCTGAAGCCCGTGATCGAGAATGAATCGGTCGGTGTGATCGGTCACAACTTGAAGTACGATCTGTCCGTGCTGAAGTGGCATGGCTTCGAATGGAAGGGCCCCATCCACGACACGATGCTGGCCGCGCATCTTACGCTGCCGCCGGACTGGCGGATGCGGATGGATTCACTGGCCGAGTCGCTGCTTGCATACAAGACCAAGCCAATCTCCGATCTCATCGGGGAGCGGGGCAAAGAACAGAAGAGCATGCGCGATGTTCCGGTCGCCGATGTTGCCGAGTATGCGGCAGAAGACGCAGATGTCGCGCTGCAGCTCTGGGAAGCGCTCGAGCCGAAGATCGGGCAGATGGAGCAGACACGGGTGTTCGAAGACGTCGAGATCCCGTTGATTCCCGTGCTGGTCAACATGGAGTACGAGGGGATCCGGCTGGATAAGGATGTGCTGGCCGAGATTTCGGACAACCTGCAGAAGGAGATCGACGGAACCCGGGACCGGATCTACGAGCTGGCGGACGAGGAGTTCAACCTCAACTCACCGAAGCAGCTCGGGGAAGTCTTCTTCGAGAAGCTGAAGCTGGACCCGAACGCGAAACGGACCCGCAAGAGCAAGCAGTATCAGACGAACGAGCGGGTGCTGACCCGGTTGGCGAACCGACACGAGATTGCGGAGAAGGTGCTGCATTATCGAGAGAGTACGAAGCTGAAGTCAACGTATCTGGATATGCTGCCGGGGACGATCTTCGAGAAGACCGGACGTGTGCACACGAACTACGAGCAGGCCGTGACCGCGACGGGCCGGATGCAGTCCAGCAATCCGAACCTGCAGAACATTCCTGTCCGGAGTGATCAAGGGCGTGAGATTCGGAAAGCGTTTGTCCCGCGCGATGAGAACCACACGTTGTTGGCTGCCGACTACTCGCAGATCGAGCTTCGGATCGTGGCGGATATCAGTGGTGACGAGGCGATGAAGGGGGCGTTCGAGCGGAACGACGACATCCACGAGATGACATCAATGAAGGTGTGGAATGTGGACGCGGATGGGGTGACGGCCGAGATGCGTCGCCGCGCGAAGACGGTGAACTTCGGGATTGTGTACGGGATCTCTGCATTCGGGTTGTCGGATCGGCTGGACATTCCGCGCGGACAAGCGGTTGAGTTGATCGAGTCCTACTTCGCGCAGTATCCGGGGATCCGCGACTATATGGATACGACGGTTGAGTTCTGTCGCGAGAATGGGTATGTGCAGACAGTGACAGGTCGCAGGCGGTATCTGCGGGACATCAACTCGCGGAATCAGACGCTAAGGAGTGCGGCCGAGCGGAACGCGATCAACTCGCCCATCCAAGGGTCGGCGGCGGATATGATCAAGATCGCGATGGCGAAGATTCACGACCGGATTCGTGAGGAGGACCTGAAGTCACGGATGCTGCTGCAGGTGCACGATGAGCTTGTGTTCGATATGCACAAGGATGAGGCGGAGATGCTGCCGGCGCTGGTGGAGGAGGAGATGAAGTCGGCGATCGAATTGAGTGTGCCGATTGTGGTGGAGTTGGGGATGGGGGATAACTGGTTGGTGGCGCATTAGGGAGCGGAGGGCAAAGAGAGGCCTAGCTCTTCCACCTACCTCCCCTGGCCCGCCTACGCTCGCAAGCTACGGCGAGCCGCCCCCTCCTAAAGGAGGGGAATTTGCTTATGGATAGGACTAGGGTCAGTCTGTTTTACTTGATCGGGTATACGCTTGGTGGTGGGGGTGTTCGCGCCGAGGACTATGCTCAAGTTGTTCGGCGCGACAGGCGACTACACCGATCTGATGGTGCGGTTGGTGGGGCTGATGCGCGTGGCGATCGGGATGACTGTAACGAAGATCGTGCGGCACCGGATCGACCGGCTGTATCCGTCGACGTTGCTCGTTCGGGCTGTGATTCTGGTGGCGCTTGCCGTGTTCTACACAGATGTATGGGGACCCGCTGATGCTGGTCCTCTTTTTCATTGTCGGGTTAGGCGTGGTCTTCACCCTTTTTGGGTATCTCGTAGACCGGAAATACCGCGGGAAAACCATTGATCCTGTTCTTCACCATACTGTTGAGTCTGTGTACCTCACTCGTAAGCGGGCAGGAGAGCCCGATGGCGCGCGGAAGAGTGATCGGCTGACCTATTCGTGGTCTCTCATCGAGGAGCGTGTGTATCGGAAGGACGAGGCGGGACGAGATCTGAGCGCCCAGATCAGGTCCCACCATCTCGTTAACGGCACCGAATGCGCCCGGCGCGTACAGGCTGTCGGTGGTCGCAAAGAGCTGGCGACGAGTGGCGGCGACCGCGAACATCCCGTTTAGAGTCATCTAAGATTGATGAAAGAAGATTGAAAACCTAGATCGGTGCGGGTTAATGAAGGACGACAAGACACGAGTCGGCGAACTCAAGGAGAAGGTGGCATCCTTTATTCGTGCCCGAGACTGGGACCGGTACCACAGTCCGAAGAACTTGGCGATGTCGATCTCGATCGAGGCCGCAGAGATTATGGAGCACTTCCAGTGGTTGACCGTCGAGGAAGCGATCGAAGCGATGCGTAATCCGTCTGTTCGCGGAGAGGTCGAGGAAGAGATCGCCGACGTGATGATCTATTGCCTGAGCCTGGCGAACCAGACCGGGATCGACGTTAGTGAGGCGATCCAGAAGAAGCTGGAGAAGAACGAGGGCAGGTTCCCGGTGGATAAGATCGACGGGTTCGGTGTCGAAGACGAAACCGGTCGGGAATCTGGCGGGTGACCGGATGCGGGTGCTGATCACGGGTGGGTGCGGGTTCGTGGGTAGCCAGGTCGCTCGTGAGGCCGCGGCGCGTGGACAAGATGTCACCACGGCGGACCTGAACCACACCCGTTCGGACGTCGATCTCGACATCCGCGATGCTGCGCTGGTGGATGGGGCGGTTCACGGTCACGATGTCGTCGTGCACTGTGCGGCGGTCGTCGGGCCCGGCCCGGCACGTGAGAACTCAGGGCTGGCGGTCGATGTCAACATCCACGGCACGGCCAACGTCCTCGAAGCTGCTCGCCGCCACGGCGCGCGCGTCGTCTACCTCTCGACGGCCACGCTCTACGGAATGCGGCCCGACCTGAAACCGCTTTACGAAACCGACCCGCCCTCACCTGTCAGTCACTACGATGCGACCAAGTATGCCGCGGAAGTCATCTGTCGATCCTATCGATCGGACTTCGATGTGGACGTCATTTGTATACGAACGGGATTCGTGTATGGTCCGGGACACAGTACGGGTGAGTACTTCGTCGAGCCGGCCACGCGTGGCGAAGCGGTCCGAGTGGAAACCGGTGGAGATGGACCGTGCGACTTCACCTATGTGAAAGACCTGGCGAAGGGACTCGTCTCTGCCGCTGAGCGATCGGATCTTCCCGCACCCGTTTACAATGTGACAGGTGGCGTTCATCGGACGCGAAGTGACTTCGCGCAGGCGGTCAGGAATACGTTGCCGGATGCGGATATTGAGATCGGCCCCGGGATCGATCCAGCGATGCATCTGAGGGGGCCGTGTATACCGGATCTGGCGAAACGCGACTTCGGCTACGTCCCTGCTTTCACGATTGAAGAGGGGATCAGAGACTGGGTGAACGAAGTCCTGCCAACCGCAAGTCGAGGTAGGAAGGAGATCTGATGGAGCTGTCAGACCCGATCACGAGCGTCGATGCGCTGACCCCCAAGTCGCTCACCGACCGGCTGAGCCGCAATGGATTTCTGGAAGCGGGAGAAGTCCTTTCGATCGAGGAGACCGATCCGTTCGACTCGTCGGCCGCGTTCTTCAAGCGGCCGACGACATGATGCTGAAACCATATCGGGAGGGCTGGTTCGGTGGGGGTGTGGTCGAATGGACGTTCTATGGGGACCTGGCACCCGCGACACCGGGGGCTTCCGTCTGTACCGTTTACGACTGTGGGATCGACCGCGAGAATCGCGATTGCCACTTTCTGCTCGAGGATCTATGCCACTACTGCGAGAATAGCCGCCAACTCTCCAGATCCCAACCTGCTCAGCTGAATTCTTCCTCGCCCTCGTCGTAGTCGATCCGTATCGGTTTCCGCAGAGGTTCTACCACCAGATGGAGGCTGGCCAACCCGCCTTGCGGCCGGTCGACTCTGAAACGGCTCGCTGCAGAGCATGCGATCGAGATCTCGCGGTAACGTCTCAACGCATCGGGTGTTACATTGAGGCATTAGATATCCAACTCGCTTACCTCCCAGGTGACTATGCCCGATCGACCCAATCTCGTGTTCGTGTTTCCCGATGAGTATCGTCCGCAAGCTGTCGGCGTGGCGAATGAGGATCCAGTTATCACCCCGAATCTGGACGCATTCGCCGGTGAGAGCCTGGTGTTTACCGACGCGATCAGCAATCGGCCGGTGTGCAGCCCCTATCGCGCGATGCTGTTTTCTGGTAAGTATCCGCACGCGAACGGGGTGCTTGGAAACGTGAACTCGTCGACCGTGCAGTATGAGAATTTCCTGCGCGAGGATGAGCGCTGTTTCTCCGATGTGCTCCACGAAGCGGGATACGCCCAAGGGTATATCGGGAAGCTGCACCTGGATCCGCCGAATGAAGAGGCGTATTACACCGAGGGCCCCCGAGGTGACGGTCGTGTCTGGGACTCCTATACGCCTCCAGGTCCACGCAGACACGGGTTCGATTTCTGGCATTCGTATGGGTGTTGTGACTGGCACAACCAGCCGCATTACTGGCACGGGGACGCACGTATCGATCAGCGTCTCGAAGTGCACGAATGGTCGACGAAGCACGAGACGGATGTGGCCGTCGACTATATCGAGAACAGCACGGGATGGCGTGACCCGGACAAGCCGTTTTCGTTGTTCGTGGCGTTTAACCCGCCGCACATGCCGTTTGATCAGGTGCCGGCCGAATACGTCGAGCGGTATGGGGACGCGACCCACGAGGAGCTGTTGACCCGGCCGAACGTGGCAGCCGATGAGCGCGGCGATCGAGCTCGTCGCGACGTGAAGAATTACTTCGCGATGGTCACCGGCGTGGATGAGCACTTCGGCCGTATCCTGCAAGCGCTCGACGATCAGCGTCTGAAGGAGAACACGATCGTCGTTTTCACGTCGGACCACGGCGAGATGATGGGCAGCCACGGTCTGATGGGGAAGAGCGTGTGGTATGAAGAGTCGATGAAGGTTCCGCTGATGGTTCGGTGGCCCGGTCACATCGGTGTGGGAACAGATGATCTGCTGATCGGAACCGCCGACCTGACGTCCACGCTCCTGTCACTCATCGGACACAAAGATGTAATTCCGGATGCGATGCAGGGGAATGACTATGCCGCAGGACTGCTGTGTGAAGAGATCGATAGGCCTTCGTCCGCGCTGTATTTGGAGACGAATCCTGGTTGGCCAGAAGGAGGACGGCGCGGGGTTCGGACTCATAGGTACACGTATGTGGTCGAGCGATCGCGGGAAGGCGACGAGTGTGAGATTCTGCACGACAATCAGGAGGATCCATATCAGCTGGCGAATGTGGCTGAGGATCAAAGCGGCGTTGTGTCCGACCTGAAGGGAGAGATGGAGGGGTGGTTGCGGAAGACGGGAGACCCTTGGATCGAGAATTGATCCTGCGTCGCCAAGGTGTCGGAAAACAAGTGATTGATGACAGAAGATTTGAGACCGTGTGGTCTATCCGAGGCCCTAGCAGCTCCAGGCCGCTCGAGGCCAAGCCCTCACTCGGTTCGTCTATAGACGAACCGGGCCTCTCTCGACCTTCGCCAAGGCTACGGCTCGACAGGCCGCCGCTGGCGAGGGTCTTCAAGACGAGTCTGCTGTGAGCAATCTCGTAGAGTGTGTGCCCAACTTCAGTGAGGGGCGCGACAGAACGAAGATCGATGCGATCGTAGAAGCGATCGGAACAGGGCGAGATGTCTGCGTGCTGCACGTCGATTCGGGGGACGCGGCGAATCGGACGGTGGTGACGTTTGTCGGTGAAGCTGATGCTGTCGAGCGGGCGGCGTTCGCGGGTATAGAGACGGCTGTCGAGCTGATCGATATGCGGACCCATCGCGGAACGCATCCTCGGATCGGGGCCACAGATGTGTGTCCGATCGTGCCGATCGGCGAGACTCCCATGCAGGACTGTATAGACATCGCCCAACGTCTTGGAGAGCGGGTCAGCGACCAGTTGGGGATTCCCGTCTACCTCTATGCGGAGGCTGCTAGGGTTGATACCAGGCAGAGCCTACCAGCGATACGCCAGGGCGAGTATGAGGGGCTCGAAGCGAAGCTGGCTGACCCCGCCAATGGGCCCGATTTTGGACGACCTGAATTCAACGCGCGGTCAGGCGCGACGGTGACTGGGGCAAGAAGGTTTCTGATCGCGTGGAATGTGAACCTGGACACGAAGAACGTTTCGATCGCGAAGCGGATCGCGCGCAAACTCAGATCTTCCGGTGAGCGTCGATCGGATGGTTCCCGTCTGCCGGGGAGATTCCGAAGGCTTCAAGGGGACGGCTGGTATATCGACGAGTTCGATCGGGTACAGATCACGTTCAACATCCTCGACTACCAGACGACGCCAATCGCGCGGGTGTATGAGGCCTGTCGTGAGGAAGCGGCTGAGCTGGGTGTCACCGTGACCGGGAGTGAGCTGGTCGGGCTGGTGCCTAGGGATGCTCTTATGGATGCGGGTCGGTTCTATGCGAACCTGCGTGGGGATGACTCGCGGGATGCGATCGAGGTTGCTGTCGATGAGCTGGGATTGGGGGAGATCAAACCTTTTGAGCCGGAGAAGCGAGTGATCGAGATGGCGTATGGGGCCAGTTCGTTCCTAGGCGAGAGGCTGGGAACGAGGTTATAGGAGAGCTCATGAACGATCGAAGATCGAGGATTGAAGACCGGAGAACTCGGACAAACTGGAGATCCCATAGGGATCCTTCGCTGCGCTCAGGATGACATATGAACATACCAACGTATGAATCGATCGGGGTCAGGCCGCTGATCAACTGTCGTGGGACGTATACCATAATCAGCGGGTCTGTTTCGCTGCCGGAGGTGAAGGCGGCGATGGATGAGGCGTCGAAACGATACGTGCACCTTGATGAACTGATGGAAAAGGTGGGTGAACGGATTTCCGAGATCATGCAGTGTGAGTTCGGCTTGGTGACCAATGGATGCGCGGCGGCGATCTGTCAGGTGACAAGCGCCTGCATGGCGGGGGATGATCCGGAGGGGATCAGGCAGCTGCCGGATACAACTGGACTCAAGAACGAGGTCGTGCTGCAGAAGAAACATCAGCACGTCTACAATCACGCGATCCGGATGACGGGCGCGCAGATCATCGAGGTGGATACTCTGGAGGAGATGGAAGCGGCTGTCGGTGAGCAGACGGCGATGCTGGCGGTGTTCGGCGACGCGGCCGATCGGGGTGACGTGTCGGTGGCGGAGATGGCTGCGATCGGGAAGCGGGAAGGCATCCCCGTGTTTGTGGACGCTGCGGCCGAGCGGCCGGATGTGCCGAACCGGTATCTCGAAGAGGGCGCGGATGTCGTCGCGTATAGTGGCGGGAAGTGTCTGCGTGGGCCTCAGGCCTCCGGGCTCTTACTGGGCAGACGGGATTTGCTGTGGACGGCTTTTATGCACGGTGCGCCCCATCATTCGATCGGCCGGCCGATGAAGGCAGGCAAGGAAGAGGTCATGGGGCTGTTGGCGGCAGTCGAGAAATGGGCTGAGCGTGACCATAAGGCCGAGTGGAAGATGTGGGAGGGATGGCTCGACGAGATCTGGAACGCAGTGACCCACGTTCCGACGATTACCCGGGAGACCCAGCAGCCGGGGCGATCGAATGTCGCGCCGATTCTCAAGGTGGGGTGGAACGCCACGCGAGTGGAGCTGACGCCTGAGCAGGCCCAGCAGGCGTTGTCGGACGGTGAACCGCGGATCGAGGTTTTCACGCACGAGACCGGTGTGGAGTTTATGCCCTATATGATGGAGCCGGGGGAAGCGCCAATTGTCGCAGAGCGGTTGGCGGAGGTGATGCGGGCGGGGAAATGAATAGAGGATGTGAATAGAGAAGAAGGGAAAATAGCAAGCTCTCATCTGATCCCGCCTTCGCCAAGGCTACTGGCAGGGCAGACCCGCTAGCGGCAGAGGGTTCTCGTCTACGGCAGGTTCTACGACCCGGTGCCTCGATATACCCGTCGCTGCATCTAGATGCGGCTTCGGGTACTCGGGATGAATGGTGAGTATCCTCTCCGCGATACGCTATTTCGACTGTTGGTCACCGTTGGGAAAACCGATCAGTCGGGCGATGAGGATGGCGACGTAGAAGACGCCCATCGAGATTCAGGAACTGGCGAATCTGAGCGACGCGAAGGTCGGCGCGAGCGGGGACGGCGGGTTCATGTTCACGGCACAGGAAGTCCAGACCGCGAAGCAGGAAGGACTCGGTCTGCCGATCGTGTTGTTCAACGACAACTGTTACTCGGCGATCAAGCGGGTGCAGGATCGCCAGTGTGAGGGACGGCATGTGGCGGTGAAACTGGACAATCCCGACTTCCAGCTTTTGGCAAAAAGCTTTGGTGTTGCCAGTGATCTGGTGGTGGATGTGGATGGGCTGAAGCAGGCTGTTGGGCAGGCATTCGATAGGGATGTGCCAACGATTGTGGAAGTTGATCTAGAAGCATTTAAGATGTGACGAAAGAAGATGTGAAGATTGCGGCAGTGAAACGAGCGGCGGTGCAGGACCCAAAGGGGTCCTTCGCTTCGCGAAGGATGACACGGAGACAATCAGATGGGCAAAGGAAGAATTTACGAGGATCCCGTATTCGAGTATGAGGATCCGTGCAGCGGACGAAAGGTGATCCGGCTGACCGACTATCTTGGACACTCGAACCACTTCTACTTTACGGATCCGTGCTGGTTCAACAACGACCGATCGTTTGTGTTCACGTCGCAGCGGGAGAACGAGGGGAATATGTTCCGCTACGACCTGGACGATCACAAGATCACGCAGATGACGGACCTGAAGTCGAAGGGTCGGCCGGGTGGATGTGTGAGCCAGGTGAATAACGCGGTTTACTACTTCGTAGGGCGCCGGTTGATGGAATTGAAGCTGGACAGCCTGGAAGAGCGCGTGGTATCGGAGGTGGGTACGCCGTACCCACCGGGCGGCCGGGCCAATCCGACAGCTGACGGGAAGTATGTTTGTTCGATCGTGACGGAGCCCTTGCCGGATACTGGGAAGAAGACGATCTCGTACTCGTACTCGTCTTTCGTGCAGAACTTTGCGCGGAAGCCGCACGCGCTGATCTTCAAAGTGAACGTCGAGAATGGCGATTGGGAGGTTGTTCACGAGGACCATCGCAGTATGGGACATATCAACACGTCACCGACTCAGCCGGACATCATGACCTTCTGTCACGAGGGACCGTGGCATCGGATCGATCAGCGGATCTGGGGGCTGAATATTCAAACGAAGGAAGCGTGGAAGATCCGTGAGCAGCACGGCGATTACAGTGTCGGCCACGAATACTGGTTCGCCGACGGGGAGACGATCGGGTATCACGGCCGGCCCCGTGACAACAGTGGCGAGCACGTCTTCGGTCACATCAAGTGGAACAACGAGGATCACGTCGAGGTGAGCTTCCCGTTCCACTCAACACACTTCCAGAGCTTCGATCACACGATGATGGTCGGTGACGGGACCAACTGTTTCGCGTCGGATGCGAAGCCGTATATCCAGCTGTTTAAGTGGGACGGCGAGCAGTATGTGGGGCCGAAAATCTTGTCGTATCACCGGAGTACGTTCAACGATCAGTATGCGCACTGTCATCCACGGTTTACGCCGGATGGGAAGTATGTGCTCTACAGTTCGGATCTGACGTCGTATGCGAATATGTATCTGGTGGAGGTGGGGGATTATGATACGCTGCCGGGTTTGACGGAGGATTACGTGGCGCCGCATCAAAGGCGGTAAGTCAAAGGCAACCACCCGCTCGCCTGCGGCTCGCTAGATGGATACGGATAAACACAGATCAATTCGAGGTCCAGGAACGCTTTGCTACGCGCCTCGATCAGGGCGGTACGGATGGAATTCTTCCTTAGTAGGATCTTCCGACCTGGCAGCTACCTTTGCCAGTCGGGACACGTGAGCCCAGGCGTGGTAAACAACATTTGAAGCTCTTGAGCTGATATGAGGATCAAATCTATAGAGGCGTTTCCGGTTGATCTCTCGCCGAAGGTGCAGCGGCAAGTATATCAGAATGAGGGGAGACAGCCGGCGTCGCCGATGGCGCGGTATCCTAAGTATCAAGGGAAGCGGTCGTCTTGGATGGCGAACTGGCCGAACGTGGGATGTGTGATTACGGCGGAGGATGGGAAGTTCGGGTTTGGGGTCGGGGGGTTCAGTGGGCCTGTGTGTCCAATCATCAACGAGCACTTTGCCGAGCACCTTGTGGGGGAAAGCTGTTTTGCGACGGAGCGTCATTTTGATGTGATGATGCGGATCAGTGCGCCCTATGGGAGCGTGGGACTGGCGAGCTATGCGATCAGTGCCGTCGACCTGGCGTTGTGGGACCTGAAGGGGAAGCTGCTTGAGAGGCCCGTATACGAGTTGATCGGTGGGCCGCAGAAGGAGCGGATCTTCTGCTATGCGACTGGGTTCGATATCGACTGGTATCAGGAGTTGGGATTCCAGGCGTTCAAGCTGCCGATGACGCACGGGCCGATTGACGGGGTGGCCGGGCTGAATGAAGCGGAGAAGCTGGTAGCCGAGGCGCGTGAGAAGATCGGCGATCACGCGGAGTTGATGCTGGATTGCTGGCTGGCGCTCGACGTCGACTATACCGTGAAGTTAGCCGAACGGCTACGGCCGTATGGGTTGCGGTGGATCGAGGACTACCTGTTGCCGGAGGAGATGAACGGGTTCGGGGACGTTCGGAAGCGGATCCCGTGGCAGGGACTGGCGACGGGTGAGCACTGGTATCTGCCGCCCACGTTCGCGGTGGCAGCCGAGCGCAAGCTGGTCGACATCTTTCAGGCGGATACGCTGTGGTGCGGTGGTTTGACGTCGCAACTACGCATCGCGCAAATTGCCGAAGCGAACGGGATTCAGTCGATTCCGCACGGGGGGATGAACTGGCCGTATGCCCAGCACCTGATCTACGGGACGAGCGGGACGACGTGGGGAGAGCGGTCGGATGGGGTGGCGGCGCCAGGTGTGCCGCTCGAGGATATGGTGCGGCTGCCCGGGACGGCGGTGATCACGGACGGGTATCTGGTGCCGAGTGATGCGCCGGGGTTCGGGATTGAGATCGATGAGGCGTGGATTGGTGAGCGGCGGAAGAAGCCACAAGAGATCAAGATTTGGGGAATGTAGGGATCAGTCACGTCTAACTTTCCTAAGGCACCGTCACGCTGAGCGTGAGTCGAAGTGTCGGTCGGTGTAACTTGGCCGCCCTTCGACTCGCGCTCAGGATGACGGTGCCGTTCTCCATCCACCACGAGTTGGGAATTTGCAAGGACGCTAACTCAGCAGATTGGCTGGTAACAAAAGGAATAGGACATGGAGCCGTGGTCGTTTTTACACGTTAGCGACTTGCAGCCGGGATCGAGGCGGTCGTTCCGGCTGAATCCTGCGCAGCATGAGAATGGGATGACCGCGTATCGGATGCTCGGGGAGATTACCGACGTCGATCTCCTAATCGTTGGAGGAGACCTCACGCGGGACGGGTCGATCCACGACTTTGAGTTCGAGGAGGCGAAGGCGAAGCTGGATGTGTTGCCGTATCCCTACTACGCGCTGCCGGGGAACATGGATACGGGCAACAAACATACGTCGGTTGGCGGGGCGACTGGTCGCGATGATGCGAGGCTCAACGTGCTTACGGACCCACTGGATCGGTTCGCGAAATTCTTTGGTGAATTCCCGTGGTCGTTTGTGCACAAGAAGGTACGGTTCAGCGGATTCTACGCGGCGCTGGCAGGGTCAGGGCTGCCACACGAGGAACGGATGTGGGCGTGGCTGGAAGATGAACTGCCGAAGCTCGATCGTGCGGATCATCACGTGATGAACATGCACTACACGCTGTTCGTCGATGACTTGGACGAGCCGACTTGGGATATCACGAAGGAAGAAGAGTACAAGAAGTGGTATTTCTCGATCGACCAGCCGCACCGGTCCCGCATCTTCGATGCGTTCAAAGCGTCCGGTGTGAGCATCGTGACGAGCGGACATATCCACTGTCGGCGACCGGGGCAGGTTGTCGATGGGATTACGTTCCATCGTTGTGCTGGGATCGCGATGCGGCAGTGGTCGACGCAATGGCCGGACTCGTGTCCCGATCTGGGGTTCTACCGGTTCGACGTTTCCGATGAGGGAATCAAGGAGACGTTTGTCCCGTTGGAGTACGAGTCGGAGGCGACGGGAGCTTATGGGAAAGGCGGTCATCCGCATCCGGAGGAGCGAGACTATACCCTCGCGCTGGAGGCGCCGCCACCGCCCTTCGGCCCCGCACCCTGAGCAGGAGCAGGGAGCGGCGGAGCGCCAGTGGCCCTTCCCTTCCGGCGGAGGAGTTCCTTAAGAAAAGCGAATGACGAGTACCGAGTAGTGAATGTTGAGTTTTGAGGGGAAAGCTTTTGTACTCATCATTCGTCACTCGGTTTGACCTTCGGATGGCTTGGGCCGACCCAGACCGTCTGAGGGTTCTCGACGGGTTCGATGTCCAAGTTGACGACGATCGGTTCCTGGCCGCTGCGGACGAGTACACAGGAGAGTTCTTGGTCTTTGCTGGCGTTGATTTCCTGGTGGGGGACAAACGGCGGAACGTAGATAAAGTCGCCGGCTTCCGCTTCCGCCACATATTCCAGCTGTTCACCCCACCTCATTCTCGCCTTTCCACTGACGACATAGATCACGCTTTCCAGTTCACCGTGGTGATGGGCGCCCGTCTTGGCGTCGGGATGGATGTCGACGGTTCCGGCCCAGAGCTTGTTCGCGCCCGCTATCGCGTTGTTGATGGCGGTTGCCCGGTTCATCCCAGGGGTCTGAAGCGTGTTGGTATCGGTCTCCGATGCCTTGATGACACGGACACCGTCTTCTTTCCAGTTCATAGCGTTAGAACCTGGGAACCACGGAATTCACCGATAACACGGAAGGGTCTGAGGAAGCGGGCGGGCCGGACCAGACAATCCTGGCAGTAGGATGGCCCGGGCATCGGCAGGACCCAGTCCTGCTGTGTCTTTTCTCTGTGTTCCGTGCTATCCGTGGTTGATGGTTGTTTTCAGGTGAAGAGTTCGTTGCAGCGTTTCTGCATTTCCTCTTCGGACAGGTCTTCCAGTTTCTGGGACACGATCCAGAGGTGGCCGAAGGGGTCCTCCTTGAGCCGACCCGAATGGTAGCCGTAGAACAGATCCTCGACAGGGAGGTCGACTTCCGCGTCGGCTTCGACCGCCTGCTCATAGAAAGCGATTGCTCACTCTGCGTTCGACACACTTACGTATGCGACAACCAGATGCTCACGATGGCTCCTCTGACGGGGTGTAATCGTTGTTCAAGCAGGGTGATGTAGGCCACCCCGGTATGAAAGGTTCTGTTCAGGGGGCGCGTCAAGGGTCCGGCACAGGTCCAGGATGATGCCTGAGGTGCCTTCCGGCCCTACGCAATCGCGAATACGGTCAGATGTAGGGGAACATCAGGTCTGTGTCGTCGGTCGCGGTGGAGACGTTAGACAGGACGCGTCGCACCTCGTGCTCGACCTTGATATTCCACTGGGCCCTGGCCAGGAGCTTCTTCACAGCCGGGTGGTCGCCGGGTGGACAGGTTGATTTGATCCAAGCCGTCGGGACGACTGCTTCGAGAAAAGCACGCTGATCGTTCGGTCTTGATTCTGACAGATGCATGAGCTTGCGGTGTTGCAGGAATATGGGTGCCCGCCCGCGTCGCAGGGTTACGGGGAAGGGGAGTGGCTCACTTCTCTGCGACGACTATCAAGCTTAGTCGATTCCCGTCCCGCGTGCAAGGCACCTTGTGTATTTTGTTGAAGGACAGACAGTTCGAAGCACATTTCAGGAGAAACCCATGGATATCGAGCCCATCCATCCGGTTTTCGGCGCTCGTGTAACTGGGATCCGTCTGAAGAGTTTGGATGGCGCCGCGTTCGAAGCACTCCGAACGGCGTTCCTGGACCATTCGGTCCTGGTCCTGCCGGACAGCCGCTTGATGACGAACAGCAGGTGGCCTTCAGTCAACGATTCGGGGAACTGAAAACGACGCTGGTGAACGACCCGTCCGGAGGAGGCGATCACGTTACGCGGATCGCCCAGCCGCAGTTCGCGTTCGAGCACGCCTGGGCACAGGACGACGTGGTCATGTGGGACAATCGATGTGTGCTGCATCGGGCGCGTCCGTTCGACCGATCCAAGCACAAATGCGTGATGCATCGGACAACCGTGATCGGAGAAGGTCCAACGGCTCCTGCTTGACCCTCAAGGTGTGCGACTTTCACCGTCAAACGAGGGATATCTTCATACGCCGTCTTGACTTCTGAACGGTTTGAGTGCATACATGTGAGCAATTACTCACTATGGTACTCAACCCACTGAAACCCTTCCAGCGTTACCTCAAGCCCTACCGCCGCATGGTGGTTTTAGGGCTTTTCTTTCTCCTCTCCGTTCAGGCGATTCAGACCGCGATCCCCATGCTCCTCAAGTGGGCGATCGACGAAGGAAAAGCCTACCTTGACGCTCGCCAGCTTGGGGAAACCCTCCCGCCCACCTGGACCGGTTCGCCGATGGGCGACCTGGCAGGGTACGGGATCGTGATCGCCGTTCTCGGGACCATCCAGTGGTGCTTCAACTTCGGGATGCGGTGGAACTTCACTGCCTTATCCCGATACGTGGAACGAGACGTAAGGGCGATGTATGTTCACCATCTCGTGAAGCTGCCGCTCTCCTTTTTCAACACCCGACAGGTCGGTGACCTGCTGGCCCACGCCACGAATGATGTCGAGGCCATTCAGCGGTTTCTCCACCACGCCTTCCGGATGTCCCTGACGGGGATCCTCACGTTTTTCCTCAGTCTTGCCCTGATGTGCACGATCGACTGGTATCTGGCGGTGCTGTCCTTGATTCCGATGCCGGTGATGGTGCTGAGCGCACGGATGATGGCCGGCCGGATGCGGCGAGGCTACCGAAGCGTGCAGGAACAGTTCGGTGTGATGAGCAGCTGTATCCAGGAGAACCTGTCTGGGATGCGGGTGGTGAAGGCTTTCTCACGCCGGCTTCTGGAGATCGACAAGTTCTCGCTGTTGAATGATGACTACGTCGAGCGGAACCGTCGGCTGATCAACCTTCGCAGTCTGTTCTACCCGTTCACCTTCCTGCTGAACGGTGTGTCGATGGTGGTGATCCTGTGGCTGGGCGGTCTGCGTGTGATCGAGGGGACGCTGTCGCTCGGCGCGTTTGTCGCGTTCAACGCGTATCTGATCCGGATGAGCCGGCCGATGATGATGTTGGGCCGCATGGTGGACGAGCATCAGCGCGCTGTCGCTTCGTTGAGCAGGATCGAGGGTGTGACGCGAGAGAAACCGCAGGTGCTTGATACGACCGATGATGCGAGTCGGTTCCGGGGGGAGATCGAGTTCCGGAGCGTGGCGTTCACGTATGATGGGAGCCCGGTGCTCGAGGATGTGTCGGTCAAGGTTCCGGCAGGTTCCACGTTAGCCATTGTCGGTCGGGTCGGATCCGGGAAGTCGACACTGGCGCGGTTGATCCCACGTTTGATTCACGCGACGCAGGGCGAGGTGCTGATCGACGGTGAGCCGATCGAGGATATCCCGATCGCGACGATCCGGAGCCTTGTCGGTTACGTGCCGCAGGATACGTTCCTGTTCTCCGACACGATCCGTGAGAATGTGTCCTTGGGGGTGGCGGAGGTCAATGAAAGTGCTGATGCACGGAACGAACGTGTCGACCGTGCGACGGAGACTTCTCAACTGGTTCAGGATCTGGAAATCATGCCAAACGGGATCCAGACGATCGTCGGAGAGCGTGGGGTGACCTTGTCCGGTGGGCAGAGGCAGCGGGCGGCGCTGGCCCGAGCGGTGATCCGGGAGCCGAAGATTCTGATCCTGGATGATTCAATGGCAAGTGTGGATACACGGACGGAAGAGGCGATCCTAGGTGGCCTGCGGGACATCATGGCGGAACGGACGACGATTCTGATCGCGCACCGGATCTCGACTGTGAAGGATGCGGATCATATCGTGGTTATGGATGAGGGAAGGATCGTGGAAGAGGGGGATCACGATCGTCTGGTGGCGCAGGATGGGATTTACGCGGAGATGTTCCGGCGACAGCATCTGGCTGAGGAGCTGGATGGGTTATAAGGCGGAAGGGTTGGGCGGGGGGTGCGTTTGCGCGGCTTCCAGTCGCGCAGGTGTTGCGCGTTGGCGCCTGTAAGCGAAAGAATCAGCACACTTCGACGCGGCCGGAGGCCGTATCATCACGCGGGCACTGCGCGCTGTTGACGAACGAATAGGGTTGCAGGGTAACGAGGTTCTTTAAGGGATGTATTTAGTATGATGAGTGGCGGAGGTGGTCGGCACACGGTAGCCGGTCGTCCACTTGCACAGGAAGGTGAAGAGGACAAGAAGGGGTTTGACGTCCGGTTGATGTGGCGTCTGCTCGGCTACCTGAAGCCGTATGTCTGGTGGGTCGCGTTCACGTTTGTGCTCATCCTGATCGCGTCGATGACGCGGCAGGCGGGTCCGTATCTGACGAAGATCGGCGTGGATGACTACATCGTGCCGGGGAAGGTCGATGGGTTCGGGACGCTGATCCTGATCTATGTCGCGTTACTCGTGGTTCAGTTCATCGTCGGTTACTACCAGAGCTGGGCGACGAACATGATCGGTCAATGGGCCATGCGTGACGTGCGGCTTGAGCTGTTCTCCCATCTTCAGGAGCTTCCCCTCCAGTATTTCGACCGGACACCGATCGGTCGTCTGATGGCGATGAACACGAGCGACGTGGACGCCCTCAACGAGATGTTCACGGATAGCGTCGTGTCCATCCTCAGCGACATCCTGTCGATCGTGGCGATTCTCGGCTACATCTTCTACATGGACGTGCAGCTCGGAATTGTGACGTGTCTGGCTATACCGATCGGGAGCGTGGCGACGGTCTGGCTGCAGGCGAAGTCTTTCCAGTCCTTCCGGATAGCCCGATTGAAGTTTGCGTCCTTTGCGGCGTCGCTTCAGGAGACGATCTCGGGTATGGAGGTTGTGCAGTTGTTCGGCTTCGAGAAGCGGCGCGCGGACAAGTTCGAAGAGGGGAACGACGACTACCTCGGAACGCGACTGACGGGGACGATGTATCACTCGCTCTACTTCCCGTTTATGGAACTCAGCGGAGTCATGCTGATGGGGCTGGTGATCTGGATCGGCGGGGGACGCGTGGTCGACGGGTATATCGAGTGGGGTGTGCTCGTTGCGATGCTCCAGTATGTGCCTCGCTTCTTCATGCCGATCCGGGACATAGCTGACCGTTTTATGACGCTCCAGGTGGCGATGGCATCGTCGGAGCGGATCTTCGAGTTGCTCAAGGCGGAACCCGAGCCGGAAGGCGGGGATCATCGGCCGGAGGAAGTCCGTGGTGAGATCGAGTTCCAGAATGTGTGGTTCGCCTATGTTGACGAGGACTGGATCCTGAAGGATGTGTCCTTCCGGGTGGATGCGGGGAACAGCCTGGCCCTGGTTGGGGCGACCGGCGCGGGGAAGAGCACGATCATCAATCTCGTTTGCGGGTTTTACCCGATCCAGAAGGGCGCGATTCTCGTCGACGGGGTCGACATCCGGGAGTGGGATCCGGAAGAGTTGCGTCGCCGCGTCGGGGTGGTTCAGCAGGATGTGTTCCTGTTCGCAGGTGATATCGAGACGAATATCAGCCTAGGCTCACCGGATGTGAGCGACGAGCGGGTTCGTCAAGCGGCTCACGACGTGAACGCGGACCGGTTTATCGACAAGCTGCCGGACGGGTATCAGCAACAGGTTCATGAGAGAGGCGTTTCCCTGTCGGTCGGTCAGAGACAGCTGTTGTCGTTTGCCCGTGCGCTAGCGGCGGATCCCGATGTGCTCGTGCTGGATGAGGCGACGTCGAACGTGGATACGGAGACGGAGGTGTGGATCCAGGAGGCGGTAGAGCGGCTAATGTCGTTCCGGACGTCAATCGTGATCGCCCATCGCCTGTCGACGATCCGGAATGCGGACAAGATACTGGTTCTGCATAATAGGGAGATTCGGGAAGAGGGTCGGCATGAGGAATTGCTGGAGCAGCGTGGGATCTACTACCGGTTGCATCAGTTGCAGTATCAGAACGGGGAATAGAGTCGGGGCAATAGGCAACAGGCAGGGGGAGACCGTTCACCCTAAGTAGGCTCGGTTGACCAGGAGACCGGGCCTTTGCTGTTAGGGATTGCCTCGCGAAGCCATATCGAAGGGCCCTGTGATTTTGGATGATGAGCGATCGTCCTTCGATACGGCGGCTCTAATTGCGCCCGAATGGCAGAGCGCATCCTCGGTGCTACACCGTCACTCAGGATGATCGGTCGGGTTCTGTCTTCAGCTACTCAACGGCTAACAGCATGGCCTGGATAAAGCTGAACTGGAAGGCGAAGGCCTGCTCAAGATGGCCGGAAGCGTCGTGTTGCGGGGCGTGATCGGGGACGATCATGTGGAGGTAACTGATGTCCTTTAGCGTCTGCATAAGGACGAGCATGTCCACGTCGCATTCGTCGGGATAGACTTCCTAGAATTTTTTCTGGCCGGCGCGGATGTTGCGGTAGTGGATCAGGTGGATCTTCTGCTTTTCGCCGAAGTAGCGGATCCTTTTGTGTACATCCTACCTAGGATTCTCGACGCTTTCCGCCATGCAGCCGAGACACAGGTTGAGTCCGTGATAGGGGCTCTCGCAGGTCTCGATGAGCTTGGAGAAACCGGTGTATCCGCCGATGACCCGGTCAACGCCTCGGTAGCCGGGCGGCAGTCAGGGATCGCAAGGATGGCAGGCCACGCGAACCTCGTACTTCTCGGCGACGGAAATGACGCTTTCGAGGAAGAAGGTCACACGCTCCCAGTTCTGTTCGGCTGATACGCGTTCTTCCCAACGCTGATCCTCCGAGTCTGCCTTCGAGAGATCCCAAGTTGAGTAGCTAACGCCACCGTGTCCAAGTGGGACGGCTTCTGTTCGCTGGTTCTCCATTTCGCACAGGAAGTATTTGATCGCGGGTATCCCTGCTTCGCCCACGGCCTGCACCATCTTG
This sequence comes from Gemmatimonadota bacterium, assembly GCA_002727195.1. Classification (GTDB taxonomy): domain Bacteria; phylum Latescibacterota; class UBA2968; order UBA2968; family UBA2968; genus UBA2968. Next base: position 535,727 of record PBWH01000005.1, on the reverse strand, counting down.
CAGACCATCTCGACTTCCTTTTCCCCCTTCTCGAAATTGCCGCGCATGTAGTTCGGCGTCCACTCGCCGTCGTTGCCGAGCTTGTTCTGCGGCAGGGCGACCATCTCAAGATCGACTTCGTACTCAGCCGCTTTCTCCTTCATCCGGCCGAGATCGTCGACTTCCTAGTCGATATTCGGCAGAGAAAGCCTCACGTCAGCGGCCATGGCATTAACGCCGCACCGAGTGAGGAAGCCGAGGTCTTCGTCGGTGACGTCGAAGCGCTGTGTTTCCAGAGTTCTGGTAATGACATAGGTCTACGTTATCCTGAGGTGAAGCCGAAGGATCTCTCGGCGCTCTGGACCATCTACTGGTAGACTCCGCCGACCTTGGTCCAGATCCCAAAGGGCTCATTCGCTAAACGCTCAGGATGACCCCTTTGCGATTCGGTAGAGAGCCTGACCCGTACGAATGAAGATACTGTCGCCGGCGATGGCGGGAGATGACAGCGTGTAGCTGCCGTCCAGTTCGTTCGTGGAGATGAGCTTGTATTCCGCGCCTGCAGACACGACGGTGGTCACGGCGTTCTCGTTCAGGATGAAGAGTTTACCGTCAGCGAGTACAAGAGAGGAACTGACCGTGCCCTGCGACGTCCGCTCCGGGCCCCAGATCGATTCGCCCGTCTTGGCGTTGAGGCAGCTGACGAGGCCGCGGTCGTCTACCATGAAATAGTGCGTGCCGTCGGTGACTGCGGAGGGGACGTCAGGCGCGCCCGCGCCGTCCCATTTCCATGCTAGGTGGCTTTCCGAGATGTCGCCCGTTCCGCCGGCCTTCAGCGCGATGATCGGTTTCCGCCGAGAGGTGGCATAGACGATCCCGTCCACGGCAACGGGGGACCCGCAGATCCGGTAGTTGCCTTCCTGGTTCGGGTTCAGACCCGCCGCACGCCACAGCTCTTTACCTGTATCTGGGTCGTGGCCGGTGACATAGTCTGCGCCGGAGATGACGATCTGGTCCTTGCCACCGTGAGTGAGCACGACGGGGGTCGTGTAGGCGTCGGGTGACTCCCGCAGCGCATCCGTCTTGCGGATCTGCTTCCAAATCCGCTCACCGGTCAACTTGTTGTAAGCGACGACATACGACGGCCAGTCCGTGTGCATGCCGTGCAGTACCGGCAAGATGAGTCGGTCTTTGTAGAGCAGGGGAGAGGACGCGTATCCCCAGAGGAGGCCGAACTCGCCGTAGAGGTCCTGCAGGTTGAACGACCAGACCTGCTTACCTTCGACGGTGTAGCCCGCGACCTGTCCCGTTCCCGTCACGACCCAAACGTGCTCACCGTCCGTGACAGGTGAGGGCGAAGTGTTGTTGTGCTTTCGCCACAAGTGGTTGCCCTGATCGACGACTGTTCGCCAGAGTTCCTTGCCGGTTTCACGCGAGAAAGCCAGGAGCATCAGGTCTTCACCGCCCGGGTTACGCCTTGGCCCGCGCCGCCGACGTCTGCCCTGCCGTTCGGGCTCGGGCATCTGCTCGACCGCTTCAGGTGCTGATGGTGATGTCAGGAAGATGTAGTCGCCGTGGATGACCGGTGTTCCACCGCTCCAGGTTGGCAGGTCGACCTTCCAGATGATGTTGGACTCGGTGTTCCATTCCGCCGGGAGTCTCGTCGCCTGGCTGATGCCGTTCATGTCTGATCCGCGCCATTGCGGCCAGTCGGATGCGAACAGTGCGGTCGGTGTCAGGCACATCGTCAAAATAAGTGTCTTGAGCTTCATGCATGTTCTCCGGTTGTGTTTTCTCTCCTGCCCTCGACTTTCTCGAACCTCAAACTTCGGACTCGATCGCCGCCATCGGCCAGAAATCCGTCGATCTGCCCGTTGTTGCGCGTGAACCTGATCGCGTTGAGGAATCGCTGTGATCCCTTGAATCGATCGATACCCAGGCAGGTCATTTCCATATCGCGATGTCTCTGGTGACGCACACGGAGATGGCCGCCTTTCATTAGAAGCCAATAACGCGTCTGAAGTTCCTGACTCTCGTATTCGCCAAGGTACTGGGACATCACGTCCTCGGCCAGCGGATCCGGTTGGGTCTCTGACTGGTGGCCTTGGTTATTCGATTTTTCTTCTTCAGCCGGATCAAGGTGGTCCGCCAGGCAGTGGTCAGCCACTTCGAAGGCCAGGCGCTGAGGACCGCACGGAACGCTGCACAGAACGGCGACGCCGAAGCCATGCTCCGGTATCATCAGCAGGTGACTCCGGAAACCGGCGTCGCTTCCGCTGTGTTGGATAGCATCTGAGCCGCGCCATTCGCGAGCGGTCAGCCCGAACCCGTAGGCGTTCTCCACCTCGTCGTTTAGCGCCTCGCGTTCAGTCAACCGTTTCAGGGCAGGATCCCCACTCGCGCGTTGCTCCTGCAAATGAATCATCCACGTGGCAAGGTCCTCGACCGAGGTGAACAGGCTGGTCGTGCCACAGTTGGCGAAACTCAGCACACGAATCTCGTAGACGTTATCAACGTCATCGTATGAATAGGCCCGGTTCAGTACGATCCGCTGATGGACATCGTGGACGTGGGTAGTCGACGTGCTGATCCGGTCGAAGATTTCGCGCTGACAGAACTCGGAAAACAGGGTGCCGGCGAAACGGGAGACAAGATCGGCCAACAGCGCGTAGCCGGAGTTGCTGTAAAGGTGTTCGGCGCCGGGCACGAAGTTCAGGTCCCGCTGCCGATACAGCATTGTGAGGATGTGTTCCTGGGTGATGACGTCGTCCATCCGCCATCCGGCCATCTGCAGGAGCGTCTAGTGATCGTTGATACCCCTCGTGTGATGGGCGAGATGGCGAATCGTGATCGTGTAGCCGAAGTCGTGCAGCTCGGGGATGTGCTTGCGGATGTTGTCGTCGACGGCGAGTAGGAGGATGGTGTAGCAAGTGAACTGCTTGGATGCAGACGTGACGTGGAAAACTGTGAACGGCGTGATGGGAATCGCGTAATCGAGCTGAGCCATAGCCGGCTGCCTGGACCATCTTGCCGTTCAATACGACGGAGACCGCACATACCGGCCGGTCTGTATCAACGAGATGGCTGAAGATCGGGTCAATCTGACTGGAGTCCACGGCCACTTGAATCAGCTTGCTGGTTGATCCTGACGGAAAGGTTCACCATGATACGGCGCACGCATCGGCCACACCAGTCAGTGAGATGGCCGCAGTACGAGATCCAACCACAAAGGCACAAAACTCCCAGCACGAAGACTCGAATATGCGAAGGAAAGCGTGGGAGGGTCCCTCGGAAACGGGATCGATCATTGAGAAAGAGGATTATGAGCAGGTTGGCAATTGATGGAGGTCCCAAAGCGAAGCCGACGCCCTACCAGGTGACCAATCGCTACGGCGATGAAGAGATGAAGCTGATCCAGGAGGTTCTGGAGTCTGGCCGATTGATGGGTGTCGACGGCAAAGTGAAGGATTTCGAAGAGGAGACGGCGAGGTTCTTCGGGGTGCCGTACTGCGTGATGGTCACCTCAGGTACAGCTGCTCTGCACGTGGCGCTGGCTGCCCTGGGCGTGTCAGAGGGTGACGAAGTGATCACCAATCCGATGACGGACATCGGAACGGTCGCGGCGATTCTTGCGCTGCACGCAGTGCCGGTTTTTGCGGATATCGACCCGAAGACGAGGTTGATCTCACCGACGGCCGTGAGAGAGCGGATTACCGACCGCACGAAGGCTATGATCACGGTCCATATGGCCGGGTTGCCTTGCCCCGTCGACGAGTTTCTGAAGATTCGTGAAGAGACGGGCGTTCGGCTTCTCGAGGACTGCGCCCAGGCGCACGGCGCCCGATATAAGGGACAGCTCGTCGGCACCATTGGGGATGCGTCCGGCTTCAGCATGAACGAGTCGAAGCAGATGTCGACGGGAGACGGCGGGTTCGTGCTGACAAACGATGAGGAGGTCGCACGAGTCGCTTCGCTGTATCGGGACAAGACGTACGTGCGCGGCGGGGGATTGCGTCACGGAATGCAGCCAGTACCCTTCTTCGCCATGAACTACCGGCCAACCTGTCTGCAGGCAGCCGTCGGGATCGCTCAGCTGCACAAGCTCGAAGGCCTGGTTGAGCGGCGTGAAGCGATCGTCAGGCGATACTATAATGAACTCGCCGATGTACCGAATCTCGAGTTTCCTACGTTGGTGGATGAGGGTGAGGCGTCGTGGTGGCCGCTGGGTGTGAGGTATACGGGTGAGAATCCATCCAAGGATGAGATCGTGGAGGCGTTAAAAGCGGAGGGCGTGCCGGCGGGACATTGCATGTCGGCCGTGCGAAACATCTTGCGGACGGAGATGATTCAGAACCGTCAATACTATCCGTTCGCCGAGGAGCCACCGAGCTTCTGGAAGGATGTCGAATACGATCCGGACAGTTGTCCTAACGTGGACGCCCTGCAGGACGGTGTGATTCGGCTGCCCGTCGACGAGCGGTATAGCGACGAGGATATTTCGCAGACGATCGAGGCCGTGCGGAAGGTGTTTGGGCACTATTTCGCGTAATCAACTGCAATGGTGTTGGAACCACGGAAGACACCGAGGGGAATTCCGAAGGTCCGGCCTGGAAGGCAGGGTGTCGAATCACTCCGTGTCTCCCACTCATTAGCAGCATGGTAGCGGAAGGGTATCTTGACTGTGAAGGTTGAGCTCTTACCGACTTCACTTTCCACGTCGATGGACCCGCCAAGCAGTTCCGCGAATCGCTTCGTGATCGAGAGTCCCAGCCCGGTACCTTCCTGAACCGAGCTTGATGCACCCTCCACCTGACGGTATTCGTCGAACAAGGTGGATAGATCGGTTGCGAGTATACCCTTGCCTATGTCTGCCACAGCAATGACCAGGTCATCCTCGGCCTGAGTGACAGTGACCACCCCCTCATCTGTAAACTGGATTGCGTTGCTCAGCAGGTTGATGTAGACGCTGCTGAGGGGTGTGTGCCTCGCCTACTTCCGGTCCGACTACCTGCCTGAGCTCAACGCCTTTCTGGACCAGTGGATTGACTAAGTCACACGCCGTGGTGACTGCTTCGCGCACGCTGAACGTTGCAGCATTCACGTCCATGCGACCGGCTTCGATTTTTGACAGGTCGAGCAGGTCGTTGATCATGGCCAGGAGATGGCCGGACGCCTGATCGACCTTGTTAAGGTTCTCGCGATTGCGGTCGGACAACTCATTGGCTCCGCGACGGATGACGAAGTTCGTGAAGCCCTTGATGGCATTCATTGGGGTGCGGAGCTCACGAGCGACCGAGGCCAGGAATGCGGATGTGCGCTCGGTGTTTTCCTGGATGGTTTTGATGTCGAGATAGCGGGCCGAGCCCAGTGCCATCGCTGAGGCAAATTGTCGGAGTGTGTCGACCTCTTCGCGGGTAAATGTTTCCCGATCTGGAGCGGTGAGTCGCAGTCGTCCGTAGTTCGACAATCGCCTTGTCCCCACTCCGCCCACGCTTCGCCCGCGATGAAGCGTTCGATGGCTTCCCGTGTCACCGGCTGGAAGGTGGCGGCTACGTCGTTCCGCTCAGTGGTGACAACACCCGATGGATTGATGACATAGCCCGTGTAGCGGAAGCGATGCTTCTCGAAGTGTTCTAGAGAGGGACTCTCGACGATTTCGTCCAGAACGTCGATGCCGCTGTGCTGCCGAACCATACGACCCATCCTGGCCACGCATTGACGACCAGAGGGCCTTCTTCGGAGTGCACGACCAACGGTTTCCGTCGAAGGACGTCAAGGCGTCGATCGTACCCACCCACAGAGTACCGTCGGGTCTGTGACGATCGAATGAACCCACGGGCTTCTAGAAAGGGAAGCACACGCTCCTCAACGAGCTAACGAGCCTCATCGTTCCTGTCTAGAGCGACGGTGAAGGTGAGTCTCGACAGACACGGTTCGGCGGCGGCCGAACCAGCCAGCCAAGCGAAGACAATCGGGATGTTGGCCAGAAATGTCATTCGCGAATCAGGACCTCTGCAGCTATTCCCAGCCCCTCGTGAAGCTTCCGAACCATCTTGAGGGACAAAGACCTCTTCCTTGTAAGAATGTCAGAGACCCTCTGTCTGGGTCCGATGTAGGGTTCGAGGTCCTTCCGGGTGAGTCCTTCCATCTCCATACGAAAGAGAATGGCTTCGATGGGGTCTGAGGGATCGATCGGCTGGTGCTTGTCTTCCCAAGCCTTGACGAGCGTAACAAGGACATCGAGCCTGTCACCGTTGGCGGAGCCCTTCCTGGCGTCCCAGAGCCGGTCGATCTCCTTCAAAGCAGCTCGATGATCGGATTTCGTTTTGATTGGTTTGATGTTCATTCCTCAGACCTCGTGAACGTCGATTCCGTCGTATTGGCGATGTGTGCCCACAAACCTTATATAGACAACCTGATAAGCGTACTTGATCGCGACAACCAATCGGTATTTGTTCCCCACGATGTTGAAGACGACTCTTTCTCGACCGAGTACGCTCGTGCTCCGATACTGGCGCTTCACCTGTGCCGGCGTCTGCCATTCGGCGAGTTTGGCCTCGCGGAACCAGGCTTTAAGGGGTTGCTCGGCGTCCGGATACTGCTTCCAGAAGTCACGAAGTATCGTTCTTGAGATAATCCACACAGGAAGAAGGTAGAGTGTCACCAAAAGGGTGACAAGCTCTAGTTAGGAGGGAGGAAACCAATGACTCGTCTTATCTGCATTATCCTTGTCGTGCTCGTTGCTCTGCCACTTGCTGCTGAGCCCAAGAAATGGGAGAAGGGTAAGGGATGGGGCTGGGTGTGGGGACCTGACGACGAAGTCGGCGCCCTTAACGAGATGACATCGGCGAGCGTGCTGAAGGCGCTGTCGATGGTGAAGAAAGGTGAAGTGCGCGATCTGGGGATTGACTATGATCGGCGGTCGTACAAGTGGCCCGGTCATTCTCCAGGCGAGATCATGACATTTCGGTCGCCGATGGGGGTGAAGTCGCAGAAGGACCTGGCGTTTACGACCCCAGAAGCTGGGAACACGTCGGAGACGACTTGGCACTCGTGCGCACTGTTTATGAACGACAACGTGGCCACGCAGATCGACGGGTTGGCGCACGCGGTCACGGGGAACGATAATCACTGGTATAATGGGTTTACGGAAGCGGAGTGGGGCGGCGACTGGGGGGTTCGTAAGGCCGGTGCGGAGACGATTCCACCGATCATTGCGCGTGGGGTGCTGATCGATGTCGCGGGCTACAAGGGCGTGGATGCATTGCCGTCACAGTATATCATCACGCCGGACGACCTGCGCGGTGCGCTTGAGAAACAGGGAACAAAGCTCCAGTTCGGTGACGTGGTGCTGATCCGGACGGGGACGCTGCGTTACTGGGGAGAAGCGGGTGAGAATCTTGAGAAGATCGGCGAGCACGACAGTGCCGGAATCCAAATGCCGGCAGCGAAGTGGCTGGTCGAGGAGATGGGGTCGATCATGATCGGGTCGGATACGTCGGGGCTCGAGCAACTGGCGACCAAGCCGGAGGAATCGACGAGCTTTATGCCCGTGCACAATTACCTGCTGATCGATCAGGGCGTGCATATCGCCGAGTTCCACAACCTGGAGGACCTGGCGGCCGAGAAGGTCTACGAGTTCGTCTATATCGCGACGACGAACAAGATCAAGGGGACGACAGCCGGGTTTACGATGCGACCGCTGGCTGTGTATTGAGGATTGATGAAAGAAGATAGATGATTGGCCCCTTGAGTAGGTCTGACCTATGGTCAGACCTACTCGGGGTGAATGCTAGCCCTCTACGACCGATCCCTCGATACAATCGGGCTCCGCCCGATCACTCGGGATGAACGGTGCCGATTCTTTTCCCGAAAATTCTAGCTGTGACGTTCTCTCAGAACCGCTGCCGCTTTCGCTTCGTTGCACAGCTTGGCGTAAGCTTCGTCGATCGGGATGTCGGCTGCGTTGCCGGGAGCGAAGCCGCAGTCGGGGTTGAGGTAGATCTGTTCGGGGGAGAGATGCTCTAGGGCCTTCTCGACCCGGCTGACGATCTCGTCGACGGGATCGATGATCTCACCACGGCAGTCCACGCAACCAAGTCCGACCTGTGATCCCACCGGCAGTTCTTTGAGCACATCCAGATTTCCCGCCACGGGAATCGTAAACTCCATCACATACTGATCAACGTTGAGCGATTGCAGAGCCGGAAGGATCGGCTCGTAGCTGCCTTCGCCGACCCAGCCCGAACGGCCCTTGTTGCGTCGACAGAGGTGGATGCACCGGGTGATGCCTTCGACGCCGTCCAGGATCTCGTTGAGGTGGGTGACGCAGAGATCGATTTCGGCGTCGGGGTCGTCATATTCGGCTCGTACACGGTCGTCGACGAACAGGCAGAGATGAGGGGCGTCGAACTGGACGATGTCGGCGCCTGCTTCGCGGAGGAGTTCGACCTCCTTGCGCAGGATCGGGACGAGTGCGTCCATGAAGTCGATGCGGCTCCCGTATGCGTGCTTCGACCGCTCGGGATCCCACATACGTTGGGCCAACAGGTAGGGCGATGGCAGACAGACCTTGATCAGTCGGTCGGTTCTGGCGCGGAGATACTCGGCTTCTTTTGCCGCGAGACCTGGGTTCGAGTGATCGAGAGTGTCCACCACCGTGTGCCACCAGAGGCCGTCGTTGCGCTCGAGGTGGAAGCCGCTGGCGACGTCGGCGATGATGCCGATGTATGAGCGGCGACGATACTCGCCGTCAGATACGACATCGAGACCCGACATTTCCTGAAGGGCCACGATGTAGTCGACGGCCGCATCCATGCGCTTACGGAACCTGTCGGGATCATTGGGTGTGAGGTCAGGGTCGAGCAGGTCACGGACATACTGGGATCGCGGCATGCTTCCGACGACGCTGGCCGGGAACAAGGGTCGGTCGCTCATGATCTCCACTCCTTCCGTGCAATCTGGAAGTCCTGGTTGGTATCGATTTCCATGTAGTCTCCGTGCGTGAAAGATGCCGCCATCGAGCAGCCTGATTCGAGCATGTGCTGGTAGAGGTCAATAAGGTAGGCCTTACGAAAGGTCTTCGCTGCCTGGAAGGGACCGTTCCCGAAGGCTTCGCGGGCGGCACGGTAAGCGTCGATTAGCGATCGGGCTCCGGCGGGGCTGAATCGCGCTACGCCAATGTATTCTCCGGTTGCATCCTCGCTGGGCATCGTGCGGTTGATTGCCGTGACCCGTCCGTCCCCGACGATCATTTTTTCGCCGTCGTCCTCGGGGTGTTCTGTTCTTTGTTTGTATTGTTCCCGCCAGTCCGTGTCGCAGACGAGGGTGATGTCGGCTTCCGACGTCATCAGCTGACCGATGACATCAGGGGTGTAGAGGATGTCGGAGTAAGCGCACACGAATCCGTCCCCCATGTGGGCCTCCGCGTGCATCAGCGATTCGAGGATGTTGTTGTCCGGCCAGTCTGCGTTGTGGCAGAAGGTGAAGTCCGGGTAGGCAGCCTGGACCAGGTCGATCCGGTAGCCCCCGATGAAGACCACGTCATCCAGTCCGCCACGATGAAGGGCGTCTAGTCCCCAATCCAGGATCCGCCTGTTCTTGACCTCCGCAAAGCATTTCGGTGCGTCTGCTGTGTGTGGCATGAGTCGCTCGCCCCGTCCGGCGCCGATAATGATAGCCTTCATAAATCTGTTCCTATCACGCATCCTCGCTTTCACAGAAGGGCAGCCGGATCGAGAATGTTGATCCGACACCCACCTCGCTCTCTACGTCTATCCGGCCGCGGTGTTTCTGGACGATCTGGAACGTCGTGGCCAGTCCGAGTCCAACGCCAACGATCTTGGTCTTGAACCCCGGGTCGAACACGCGCTTGAGGTGGTCCGGGTCGATCCCGCGTCCGTTCCCCAATACCCAGAGTGCGCCGTCATCAGCCGCGACCATGTCGACCACCCGGGTTGTCGGGATCGGTATTCCGGGCGTGCGGTAGACCTACCACGTTCCGTTACGAAAGGCCTGCAATACGCCTTCGTGGCCGCCGAACCAGACGGTGCCGTCACGTGTCTGTGCGATCGAAGGATTCAGGTCGATCCCACCGACGTCGGACAGCCAGATGGTTTGCCACTCACCGTCGACCAATCGAGCGACGCTTCGAGCAGGCGAAGCCGTCCCTCCGCCTTCAGCGCTGATTTCGAGGAGTCCCCAGGCCGTCGAGGCCCAGATAATGTCGCCGGGAGCAACCTCGAGATCCGCGATCAGTCAGGCGTGGTCTCTCTCAGGCGGAAAGACGCGATCCCAATCGGTCAGCCCGAACTGGAAGACGCCGTTTGGCGTCGCGCAGTAGAGTGTGGCGACCGTGCGTGGTAATGGCGACGACGCGTTCGCCATCGAGACCGTGATTCTCGTCGAACAACGTGATCCGCAGATCGTCGTATCGCAGTATGCAGGTCGTTGTGCCGAACCACAGATTGCCGTCTTTGTCCTCGGTGGCACAGACGATCTCATAACCTTCGAGAGCGGGGTAGGCCCGCCATTGCCAGGGCTCGAGGATCGGATTCGGGAGGTCCGGCGTATAGGGACTTCCGATCGCGAAAGCCTCGCCGGCCAGCATAACCAACAGAATGAAGCGGAATAGCATGTGTGTATGGTAAACCGAGAGCTGATGAATCGGAAACGGGATCTTGGCCAAGGTGGTTGATAGCAGACGGGCGTGTTATATCCTGAAAGGCCATTTGTCTATGATAGGGACACGCACGCAGGATACGATGTGGAAGGATCGAAGCCAAAGAACCTGATCTGGGTGTTCGGCGATCAGAATCAGGCCCAAGCAATAGGATGTTCAGTGGACCCGAATGCGCGCACACCGAACCTGGATCGAATGGCAAGCTCTTGTGTGACCGGCATCGGAGGGAGCCCTCTGTGCTCCCCGTTTCGCGGGTCCCTGCTGACCTCACGCTACCCGCACGCGTGCATTCCAGGGCATGATTACACATTACCGGACGACGCTAGGACAGTGGCGCACGCCTTCGGAGAGGCCGGCTACCGGACCAGCTATTTTGGGAAGTGACACGTCGATAGCCGTGAAAACCGTGATGAGGACACCCGGCCTGCCTAACAGCACGTGCGGCTCGAACGGCGGGGCGAATTCGACACCTGGATCGGCTACGAGAACAACAACGCACAATACGACTGCTGGGTGCGCGGCCACGACTGGTCAGGCGAAGAGGTGGAGCGCTACAAGCTGGGCGGATACGAGACGGACAAGCTGACGGATCTCCTATCAAGGACCCCAAGGCTCGAGATGCCGAGACACCGTTCTTTCTCCGTGCTCGCATTCCAGCCGCCTCATTCACCATACGTGGCGCCTGAAACGTTTGTCGAGCACTATGACCCGACCCGGATCGACCTGAGGCCGAATATCTCACCGGTCGAGCGGGTGATCGCGGAATCCCGTGAATCCCCGGCGGGATAATACGCGATGATCGAGAACCTGGACTGGAACATCGGCCGCGTGCTGCAGACGCTCGATGACCTCGGTATCGCCGATGACACGATGGTGATCTACTTTTCGGATCGTGGGGACACTGCACGGGAGTCACGGGAGGATTCTTGAGTGTGTGCCGTTTGAGGAGTCGATTCGTATTCTATTTATCGTATACGGGCCGGGAACCAACAACCGCACCACGAACCGTCGTCGCCAAGGCTATGGTGGTCAGGAAAACACGAAAAACACGAAATGAAAATCGACGGGTAGTTCAGGTACTCCGGGATCAACTGAACTCATCAATCATGTCGACATCGCGCCAACGAGCCTGGGGCTCTGCGGGAGCGAGATTCCGGAGTGGATGGGCGGGTTCGATTACTCCGGATGTTATGTGGACGATCGACCGTTACTCGATATCGTGCCGGATTCGGCGTATCTGCAGCTGGTGGATCCGGGCTTCGAATACGGGTTCGCATCTGATCGGGAACGGCCCTGGCGAGGGATCATCACGGATGACGGGTGGAAATACGCGGTGTTTGCTGGGGTGCCGTGGTTTTTGTACAATCTGAACGAGGATCCATTCGAGACCGCAAAACTGGGGCCGGATCGGCGGTTCAACAGCGAGTGGATTCGGCTGCAGGCAGGCCCTCACCCGTCCTACGGGCGATATATCAGGCCCGTAAGAATCCCTCTCCAACTTAGTAAGAGAGGGGAAGCACGCGCGATGAGTGAGGTGAATCTGGCCTAGCCCCGCACTTCACTGGGTATCCTGATACTGGGGCCTGGTTAACCAATCTAACGGACAGACAGAGGAGTACCATGGACACACCCATTCTGCTGACTGACGAACAGATGCAGGAATTCCTGGTGACGGGATATCTCGTGTTCTATCCGGATGTGCCGGACGGGATTCACGACACGATCTATCACCGGCTGAACGAGATCATCGATGAGGAGCCGAACCCCGGGAACAACATCCTGCCGCGTGTTCCCGAAATGCGGCACATCCTGAATTCACCCGAAGTGCGCGGCGCGCTGATTAGTGTGCTGGGTGAGGACTATCTCGAGCATCCGCACCGGTTCTGTCACCCTGTGTGGCCAGTAAAGAAGCCGCTGTCTCCGAAGGCGACAGAGGAGAAGCTCAGTAAGAATTCGCACCAGGACGGCTATACGCCGCTCGGACATCCGAAGCAGCACTATCTGCGTTACGCGCGGATCATGTATTACCCGCAGGATTCACCTGTGGAGGTGGGACCGACGCACGTGATTCCGGGAACGCAGTTCAACAAGGGGCTGACGGACGAGGACCGGGGTCGACTGATCCCGGTGACGGGCAAAGCTGGAACCGTGTCTCTGACCCATTTCGACGTCGGGCACGCGGCGGGTGTGAATCAGATGCCGAAGTTCAGGCATATGATCAAGTTCCTGTATCTCCGGGGCGAACAGCCACGAAAGCCGTCCTGGGACAGTCAGTCAACGGAGTGGAAACGACCGGTGCAGGTCACGGTCCCATATGACCTCGAAATTGTCTGGGCCCACGGGTGGGATTGGGTGTGTGGAAAGGCGGATCGATACGCGTCGTGGAAGCAGATCCACGCAGACGCTATGGCTGATGCAGCGACACTGATCGACCGCGCGGGATCGAACCACGAGGTCGCCGACCGGATCGCCGCCATCCAAGCGATCGCTTCCCTGGCGGAGGCTGGCGCGTCGGCAGTCCCGACATTGGTTTCCTTCCTGGATACAGACCATCAAGCGGTCAGAACGGCATCGATCTATGCGTTGGGTGCGGTCGGTGAGGCGGCCGTCGAGCCCCTGATCGATCATTTGCGAGCGGACGGTCAGCGGGAGGATGGGAAGGATCTACCGAAGGGCTGGTCCGAGGGGGCGATCTCCATGGAGGACGCAGCGAACGCGCTCGGAGCGATCGGAGCTCCTGCCGTTGACGCTCTGAGGGCGCTTCTGCTCGAGAGTGACGGATGGGCCGGGATCAACGCGGCCTTCGCGTTGGGCGAGATGGATGAGGTCGCCTCGCCTGCGGTTCCCGACCTCGTGAAGTGTCTCACGGAAACGCGATCGCACCGGAAGATCAGGACGGTCCTCGACACGCTCGGGAGTATCCGGAAGGATGTGCCCGTAAAAGCCATCAGCGCCCTGTTCTTCGAGGATCGACCGGAGTGGGATGAGGACATTCACCGATGGTGGACGCCGACCGACGGGGTGCGAACACACGCAGCCATGAACCTCGCACGTCTGGGGACAGATGCTGCGGATGCGGAAGACGACCTGTTGAAGGCACTCGACGATCCGTGCGGCCACGCGGGGTCGTTCGCGATGAATGCCCTACAGAGGATTGGTTCCCCTTCTGCGCTCGCGGCGACGATGGACTACCTGATGTCGCAACGGTGGGACGCATCCGTGGATGGCGTCCGGCAGTTCTGAGGTCTGGACCCAGTTGATAAAAAAGAACGGAGCCTCTGCATCGTGCCGGGGCTCTGTTTTCATTGGACCAAAGGAGGGTTGTGTTTAGCCCGAATGAATGCTGTGCGAAAGAGCTACCTCTTTGAGGGGTGCTCAGTCCCTCGAGCCTACCGCACTTATCTGTGCGATAAGAGAAACCAATTCTGTGCCAAAATCTCTTTATTCATCGAATGAATGCTTCGCTCCGGTCCGCGAGCGACTGGCTGGCCGAGTTCGCTTATCGGATGGACCTCTATCCCTGGTTGCTGCTCCAGGGCGGCGTGATTGCGGGCTCCTTCGCGTGTTTAGCCGTCATCTATCACAGTCTGTTCGAGCCGCTCTGGCAGACCCTGTCCGCGAAATAAAGTCTGAGTAAGCATACCTCAGACAAGTGCGTGACCCTCGCGGGGCGATTGGTTATCTTTCCGTCGCTCGGGATTACCCATTGGATTCGACAGGAGTTACAAATGGCATCAGCTCCCCCAACCTCGGGGCACGAGGTGGTCACATCCATTCAGACCTCGTCTGACGGGAGCGTGACCGCGCTCAAGATCGGTGAGATGTGCGCCCGTTTCGAAGGCACGCCCAGCGCCCGTATGTCGCAGAACGCGGTGTGCAAGCACCCGGTCGATCAGATCGCGTTGAGTCGTGGGGTCGTGACGACGAGCGACCACACTTTCAGTCACGTCCTGGACGATTGGGAGGTGACGAACCAGAAGGCGAGCGGGCGGTGCTGGATGTTCGCCGGTTTGAACCTGCTCCGCGTGGGCGCAATGAAGAAGATGAACGTCGGCGCCTTCGAGTTCAGCCAGAATTACACCTTCTTCTGGGACAAGTTCGAACGGGCAAACTACTTCCTGGAACGGATCATCCAGACGGTCGACCGTCTGGTAGATGACCGACACGTCGCGTTCCTGCTGTCGCGACCACTCGACGACGGCGGTCAGTGGAACATGTTCGTGAACCTGATTGAGAAGCACGGTCTGGTGCCCCAGGCGGCGATGCCGGAGACGGAGAGCTCGTCGAACTCGCGGAAGATGAACAGCATCGTGCTTTCGAAGCTGCGTGAAGGGGCTCGCTCACTCCGGGATGCGGCCGCTGACGGGGCGGATGTTCGAGAGCTGAGATCTCAGAAGATGCAGATCCTGGAGGTCGTACACCGGATCCTGGCGATCCACTTGGGAACACCACCGTCGAGCTTCGATTGGCAGTGGCAGGACAAGGACAAGATGTTCCATCGGGAAGGCGAGATGACGCCCGCAGAATTCGCAAAGAAATATGTGACCGTCCCCGTCGACGAGTATGTGTGTCTCGTCCACGACCCGAGGCCGACGAGCCCGATCGGTAAGACCTTCACGGTCGAATGTCTCGGGAACGTCGAGGGTGGAAAGATGGTGAAGTATCTGAACGTCGACATCGACACAATGAAGCGGATCGCGATGCAGACGATTCAGGACGGGGAGCCGGTGTGGATGGGTTGTGACGTCGGCAAGATGATGGAGCGCGAGCTCGGGCTGTGGGACGCGAAGCTCTACGATTACGAAAGCGTCTACGACTGCGCCTTCACGCTCGACAAGGCGGATCGACTGCAGTATCACCAGACGCAGATGACACACGCGATGCTGTTCACGGGCGTCGACGTCCACCGTGAGGACGGTCAGGATATCCCGAGACGCTGGCGGGTAGAGAACAGCTGGGGGGACAAGAACGGCAAGAAGGGCTACTACATGATGAACGACAACTGGTTCGATCAGTATATGTTCGAGATCGCCGCGCGTCGTCAGTATGTGCCCGACAACCTGCTGAGTGCTCTGGAAGAGGATCCGATCGTGCTGCCGCCGTGGGATCCGATGGGAGCGCTCGCGCGTTGACACACGCTCGCAAGGCAAAATGAAAAATGACAAACTGAAACTCACTACTATACTCCTGGCCATTCTGGTCAGTGTGTCACCCGTATTCGGCGAACAGAATCCAGCGGAGGGGTTTGATTTCGCGGGGTCGGATGAGAAGGCGATCGAGATTGCTGGTGCGGCGATGAGGGTGCGGAAAGCATGGGACGATACGCGGTTTCTGACCTGGAAGTTCTTTGGGAACAGGTTGCACGTATGGGACAAACACACGGGAAATATCCGGGTCGAGGGAACAGACCGTCGGAGCAAGAAGAGCTTTGTGACGCTGATGAACCTACATACGAAGGAAGGGCGGGCGCGGGAGGAAGGCCAGGAGCTCAGCGGAGATGACCTAGCTCGGGTGTTGCGTCATGCGGAAGGGGTTTGGATTAACGATGCCTACTGGCTGGTGATGCCCTATAAGCTCAAGGATTCAAACGTCATGCTCAAGTATCTGTGGGATGAAGGAAGATCCTCAGGGGAACGAATGCCGGGTTCTGGCGTTAACGTTCAAGGAGGTCGGACGGACCCCTCAGAACAAGTATCACTTGTTTGTCGATCGGGCGACCAACCTGGTCATACACTGGGACTACTGGAAGGACAGCGCGGTTGATGAGCCGCGCTCGCTCGGGCCGTGGAATAACTGGCGGAAATTCGGGAACATCGTGCTGACCGATAACCACGGACGGCGGAAGCGTACGGACGTGGCTATCCTGGAGTTGCTTCCCGAGTCTGTGTTCACCGATCGTGCGTCTTTCACGCTGGAAGCCCATCAGTAGTCGCTAAATCGCTATGGACATTGCCGGGTCCGACTGCCGCACCGTGTGTGGTCGGGCCCGTCGTTTTTGTGAGTCTAGCAGAGGAGATAGGATGAAGTACCGTATTTGGGTTCTTGTCGTGGCCGGAATGATGTTCGTGGGATGCGGGGACGATGCTGTCGAGAGCCTCGGGTTGGGGCCGACGCTCAATTCGACGGCGCCTCAGACCGTCGCCGATTCGGCGTTCCGTACCACGCCATCGGGATTGAGAATCCATGATTTCGTGGACGGGACCGGTGACCTGGTCCGACCTGGCTCGATCGCCACCGTCCACTACACCGGCTGGCTTACGGACGGGACGAAGTTCGACAGCTCGCTCGATCGGAACGAGCCGTTCACATTTCGTCTGGGCGTGGGTAACGTGATCCCGGGATGGGATGAGGGTGTGGCAGGTATGCGGGTGGGCGGGAAGCGTCAGTTGGTGATTCCTCCCGCACTTGCTTATGGCGGTACGGGTACGG
Organism: Gemmatimonadota bacterium; assembly: GCA_002727195.1. Taxonomy (GTDB): domain Bacteria; phylum Latescibacterota; class UBA2968; order UBA2968; family UBA2968; genus UBA2968. The sequence continues at coordinate 518,638 of PBWH01000005.1, read as the reverse complement.
GGTCGATCCCCTCGAACTCGACGCTCGTGTTCGAGATCGAATTGCTCAAGATCGATTGATCCGCCTTCCGCCTTCCGCCTTCGCTGAAGCTAAGGGAGGACATGCCACCAAGGCTAAGGCGTGACTGTTGATTTTTATAAAGAAGATAGATAGGCGCAGGTTGATTTCTGGCGGATCGGCCCTAGGTTATGCCATTGAGGATCGAGAATTGATGGTAGAGGATTGCGAGGCCAAAAAGGCGCCGGTTGTAATAAGCTGATGGGGGTCCGAGTGAGCTGTTTGGGCCCTCGTTTATTTCAGAACGGAAGGCGAAACGCATGTTGAATAAGATCCTGATCACAGTAGTAGCGGCTGTCTTTGCCGCGTGTAGTACCGAAGAGCCTAAGCAGGCGGCACAGATGTCGTCGTCTCCGAAAGCCGATACGAACAAGCCCGCTAAGGCAACGAACACGAGCGTCGGAGACGTGATGGGCAACCTGGACTACGAGATGACGTCCTCAGGGCTGGAGTATCACGACTTTGTCGTTGGTGATGGCGCGCAGCCGTCGGTCGGACAGACGGTCACCGTCCACTACACGGGATGGCTGACGAACGGCAAGAAGTTCGACAGCTCGGTCGACAAGAATCGGCCGTTCTCGTTCCCGTTGGGAGCCGGACAGGTGATCAAGGGATGGGATATCGGTGTCGCCACGATGCGTGTCGGGGGTAAGCGCCAGCTCAAGATTCCCGGTAACTTGGCGTACGGTCCGCGAGGGTTTCCCGGTGTGATTCCGCCGAGCGCGACGCTGGTGTTCGATGTCGAGCTGCTCGGAATCAAGTAATCCGGATGCGCTGTACTCACGCTTCTCGTAACGCTGTGGATCGCCGTGGCTGACGTCGACGTGAGCAGTGGCCGGATCGACTATTTCGGCTACAAGGACTGCGTCGTATTGCAGAACGCGCAGACCCGCGTGGTTCTCGGTCACCAGGTAGGTGGGCGTGTGCTCGAGTATTCGCTCGAAGGTAGGAACGCGATCCTGCTGGACCCCGATCAGGCGGGGTGGCTGTGGGACGGGTCGAACCGCGTGGGCATCACAGGCGGGCGTTTCGACATCGGCCCTGAGAAACTGATTCCGAAACGTGACGCGCTATGGCTCGGTCCCTGGGATGCGGAGATCGTCGGTCCGGGAAGAGCCCGGCTGACCAGCGTGGAGGATGAGACGACCGGCGTGCAGTTGATTCGGGACTTCGTGCTGGACCCGGATGGGAGCAGGCTCGCTGTGACTCAGACGATTCGGAACGTCTCCGACCGGGTGACGCGGTGGTGCCACTGGAGCCGGACCTTTTCGACTGGCCACGGGATCTGTCTGGTGCCGCTGGACGATCGCAGCAAGTTTCCGGACGGCTACATAATGTATGGTCCGGGCAGCGTGATGGACTACGCACCGGGCGACCCGAACATCTATCGTGACGGTGATGTGCTGGTCGTGAAGGACACGCCGCTTCGGCCGAAGCTGGGGATGGACTCGCTCGTCGGGTGGTTCGCCTACCTGACACAGGAAAATCTCCTGTTTCTGAAGTTTTATCCGACCTATCCGGATTGCGTCTATAACGAAATGGCAGGTCTCACGATCTCGATCTGGTATAACAAGGATCAGGTTTGTGAGCTCGAGCCGATCGGCCCGATGGAGGAACTCGAGCCAGGTGAATCGGCGTCGTTTACGGAGACCTGGACGCTGGCGCCGTATGTGTTTCCGGAGGATCGGAAGGTGGATGTGGCTGACGTTGTTCGGGTGGTTGAGGAAATGCGGAGCGGCGAGTAAGCCGTTCTAGTAACTGCTTTGCGATGAGGGTATTCTTGGCCTGACTTCTAGAAGGCTTACCTCTCCTAAGGAGTGGGAGACACAGCCGTTCCCGGCCTCAAGCTGGCCGGGGCGGGATCTCTCCCACAGGTGGGAGAGGGGAACTGCAAGACCGTAGTGCAGTAGAACTAGTCCCAGTTGTAGGTGAGGAATCGAGACGATGGCACGCGTGAGACATTTGAATTCGCACCAGACGTGGGCGTTCAAGAAGGGTGAGCGCCGTGTTAGAGACGAGGAGATCTGGGAGTACGTGGAGCTCTCGAAGAGTGAGGATACCGCCGACCGGCTTAGGGCCGCCAAGAACCTTTGCCCTTGCCACGTCAGGCGTCGGATCGACGAAGTGTGGGATGCCCTGTTCCAGATGATGGAGGATACCGATGTTGAAGTGAGACGTGCGGCATACCACACGCTGGAGGATGGCGGGCGGCTCGACGATCCCAGGCTTGAGGATATTTTCAAGCGTGTCTGGGAAACCGAAACCGACAGACAGGTGCTCGGATTCCTCAAGATGTTTGATGCCGGCCGACAGGCTCGAGAGCGTGTCGAGATGGACGCTGCGCTCGTGTCGGCGTATGCCCAGCTGGGCAAATGCGACTTCTGTGAGTCAACGAATACGCCGGTCCGCACCGACTATGACACGGAGATCCCCGATCCCAGGGGACAGCGACCGGCACTCGCATGCGAATCCTGCGATCGGTGAGGCAACGATGAGTGACGGCGACCACGCGCACTACGTTTATCCGAAAAAGGGTGTCTGTGATTTCTGCGACGGAACGAACGTCCGGATCCGGGTCGAAGAGGAAACCAAGGTGCCCGACGGGAAAGGCGGCCACCGGCCTGCACACATCTGCGCGGCTTGCGACGGCTGAGACCGATGCAAAACCCTGGCCGTTTCCTCGCGGGCATTGCCGCGCTGATTCGGAACGCATCAGGCGAGTATCTGCTGCTGAAACGTTCCGGATCGCGTGATTTCGGAGCTGACGCCTGGGAGTGCGTGACGGGTCGTGTGAACCAGGGCGAGTCGTTCGAGGAAGCGCTACATCGAGAAGTGTTGGAAGAGTCCGGTCTGTCTGTCCGCGTGACAGCACTGATCGGACTTTCGCATTTCTACCGCGGTGATCGGGTTGTGGAGAACGAGCTGCAGGGGGTGGTGTTCGCCTGTGTGCCTGTCGGGGACGCCACTATCAGACACAGCAATGAACACTCGGAGTATCTTTGGCTGGCTGCTGACGATGCTCGTGAACTCCTGACAGCAACCGACCCGACGACGCAGTGGCTGAGGCGAACGATCGAGCGGGCTGAAACGTTCTACTCCGGCGGGATAGACGGACTCTACAGCGACGGCGTGATGATCGACTGAGACCAAGAAGCATCAATCACCAAGGTCACCAAGAGCATCAAGGAGAAGAGAGGACGGGACAAGACCGAAGGTGACAATCCGCACCGCGGCCACCAAACATCGAATTACTCCGTCACCCTCGGTGCACTGTCTGGCGGAGAGAGGCTTCAATCGGGAAGTCCGAATTTCTCCGCGACCTCCGTCATCGTCGACTCCCGGTCGCGATGGTGAATGACCTTCAGGCCTGATCGGCGGGCACCTCGACAGTTGTCCTCCCGGTCGTCGATGAACACGGTCTCGGCCGCTGCGCAGTCGAGATGATCGATGACGTGGCGGTAGATCGGCTCGTATGGTTTGTTGGCCTTGATCTCGGCCGAGAAGAAGAGCGGCTGAAACCTCTCGATCCACGGCATCGTTCGTGTGTCCACAACCAGTTCAGGCGGCATGTTCGACAGAATGCCGGTCTGCATGCCTGAATCGCGAAGTGTCTGCGCCCACTCCAGCACCCATTCATTGACAGGTCGCCAGCTTTCAATGTCGGCCTGAATCAACTCGTCTAGCCGCGCATCTTCCGAGTCCATTCGACCGTGGCGGAGGATGTGCGACCAATATTCACGACCGTCGATTACCCCCTGGTCGTAACTCGGGCGATACTGACTCCAGAGCTTCCTGAACCGAGACAGTTCGAGGCAGGCGAGTGCGGCCTGTTTTCGTTTTGCGTCGAGCGTCTGGTGAAGACTGATGACGTTGCCGTAATCGAAGAGGACGCATTTGATCTGTGTCTTCGGCACGATGTATCCTTCCGGGGATCAGGGCGAAGCCAGGATAAAGTCAGAAAAACCCAGAATTCAGGACAACCAGCGATGAGAATCTTTGTTGTGATTATAATGTTGCCTGTTGATGGTGGCCAACCGATCGGAGCCTAGATGAACCTTGTCGACCAGGATGCAGTAAGAGGGTACGTTACGGGAGCACATCCGGAAGGACGGCAAGATCTACGATGTCGTCGCCTACGGGATGGTTCGTTCGGATTACGAAGCCACGTGCTCACGCTCGAACGCGGAGTAGGCCTCGATCAGATCATCGTACGTGCTTCTTGTTGATGGATCGGGCTGGATCGTCGAGCCTGCGACGGGCTGGCAGAAGGGACCACAGGCGTCCGGCCAGGAGATCGAAGGCTGATGTCCGTGGTAGGCGCGGATCGCGGCCCCAAGTCCGGCTGCGTTGGTGGTCTCGAATCGGTGCACGGGACAACCGTGGACGTTGGCGAATACTTTCAGGATCTCCTCGTTCGCCGACGCACCGCCGGTGACGTAAAGTGAGGTGATGTCGAGCCCCATCCAACGAGAATGGATATGGGACGATACAGCCTGCGCCTCGATCACGGCGCGAATATTGCCTGCCGCATCCTCCTCCTCCAAATGCCGGCGCACTACGCCCGCGCCCACGTTCGGCACAATCTCCGGGTCGAAGAAGGGGAGCATCATCTTGCCATCGTTTCCGGGCAGTGAGGTCTCGAGCGCTGCTGTGAACCCTCCCCAGTCCAGGCCGAACTGATCACGGACAGCCTCACGTGCCAGACTCCCGTTCATGTAGCAGATCAGCGCCATGTAGTGCGCGTCGTCGGGCGATGCGAAGACGCAGCCTTCGCCTTCGGTCGACACGCGTGGCTCGGCCATGCAGGCAAACAGCGTGTCCGACGTTCCGAGGCTGAGTGCGACGTGTCCCGATTCCACGAGCCCGAGGCCGATCAAGCTGCACGGGTTATCGCCCGAGAATGGCAGGACTGTGCAGTCGGATGAGAACCCGTGAGCTGCGACGAAGTACGGGTGGATGGTCCCGGCCGGTGAGCCCGACGCGGTGACCGGGGTGAGGCGATCCGACAAACCGGGAGCCGTCGCGTCGAGCGCCGACGGACTCCACGTCTTGCTCCGAATGTCCATCATGTTTGTTCCACTGGCGTCTCCCACGTCGACCGAGACCAGCTTCCCCACCAGAACACTGGCAACGTATGAGCTGACCAATCCAGTGTATGCGGTCTGCTCGTATGCCTCGGGCTCATCCTGGTAGAACTTCCGGATCTGGGGGCCGCTGAATCGCTCGAACGCGGTGTTACCGGTCAGGTTCAGAAGCCTATTGCTACCTCCCACACCCTCCTCGATTTCACGACACTGCTGCGCAGTAGATGAATCCATCCAAATCGGAGCGGTCTTCCTGGAGAAGATGCCCTGCAGCTGCTGGCTCAGGGGCATACCCGGCTCGAGGCCGCTCAATGTATCGGCAGCCGAGGCATTCAGGTAGACGGTGCCGTGCTGCTGACCGCTGCCTGCGATCGCGGCAATTTCGCCGAGCGCGCAACCATCGCGCTTTAGCGCTTCGAAAAGAGCCTCCAGGGCATCGATCCACATCAGGGGATAGCTGTGAACGACCCCTTGCCCGAGATCAACGACGCCGTTTGTCACGCCATATGCGCTTCCGAAGTGTTCGTCGAAATTGATCGATGTTTCGGCGATCATACTCCCGGAATCCGTATCGATGACCACACCGGTCATGGACTGAGTGCTGGAGTCGATTCCAAGGTAAAGCGGCATTGCGTAACTCCTGAGGCTTCGAAGGTTCGTAAGGATGGGAGAAGGAACGACTTGTGACTCCAATCCGCAAACACCATGTCAAATCTACACGAGGATGAGTGTTCAGAGTGGATGATCCTGCGGAATCTGCTTAACCTCATCGTATGTATCGTCGTCCACCAGACTGGGCTCTATCGGCCATACCGCTCGCTTTCCTGGCAATTCTGTTCGCCGCGCCCCTGTTCGACCGACCCTTTGTGTGGGGAATCAACCACCTGCGATACTTCGGCTCGCCGGTCTGGCTCACGTGTGCGCTGTTGCTCCTGGCAGCCGCTATTCCCGTCGTCCGGGAGCGGGTCTTCTCATTCTCTCTGCCGATGGTAAAGGTCAAGATTCACCTGCCGCTGCTTGTTGCAGCCTCCGGGCTCGTTTTCTATCTGCTGCGTGATACGACCCACTTGCTCGGTGACGGTTACCTCCTGACACGTGAACTGACCCACGGATTCCGAAAGATTGCGAACGAGCCGCTGTCAATCTGGGTCCTCTTTCGTCTGAAGGACCTATTGATGTCGCTGGACGTTCAGGCCGGGCAACTATACACGGCATGGAGTATCCTTTCTGGCTGCGCCTACGTGGCGCTAAGCATCCTGGTCGCCAGACGTCTGACCGATCGCTCGCCCAACGCGATTACGCTCAGCCTGTTCCTGCTGACACCGGCATACGTGGGGCTCTTCTTCGGGTATCACGAGACGTATCCGCTTCTCTATCCACTCCTCCTGCTTTACGTGCTGTTTGCTTTCGAAGTAGCTGAAGGGAAAGCGCATCCCGTCCTACCCGGACTGGTGATGGGGCTGATGGCGGTCCTTCACTTCACGATGCTCACGCTTCTCCCTTCGCTCGCGTACGTGTGGAGATCGAGATCGGCAAGAACGGACGGCGGGTCGGCTGGTGCTCTCATCTGGGGGCTTCCCGGGCTCGCCCTGGCCGCAGGTGCGCTCTGGCTGACCGGCTTCCGCCTAGATACCTACTTCAGTCATACGGCGAACGAGACCTTGTTGCCTCTGTGGTCCGAGGGCGACCACTCGATCCCGTACGGCGCCCTTTCCGTCCCGCACGCGGTCGAGTTTCTGAACCAGTGTCTTCTGGTGTATCTGCCTTCGCTTCTGGTGATCCCGTTTGCCAGCAGATCCTTCGTCCAGTCCGAGAGATCCATCTTCCTTCTGACGGCGGTCGTTCCCGCTTTCGTTGTCACTTTCTTCGGGTTTACGGTGATCGGGGCTTTCCGGGATTGGGACGCCCTCGCCTTTCCCGGCCTGTTCACGACGTTCTGGGCCGGGCTGGCGATGTCGAACAGTGAGGATCGGATCCGTCCTGCTGCGATAGTGGTGCTCACGGTCGCCGCCGTTAACACGCTTCTGTGGGTAAACGTGAACGCGAACCCTGAGCGCGCGACACAGCGTTTCGAGGATGGGCTCAACCTGAGTGCGCTATCTCCCCGAGCCCGGTCCTTTGGATGGGAGACGCTCGGCGCCTACTACAGCAAATTGGGGGATATGGGGCAGGCCAGTCGTGCCTACGAGCGGGCCAGTCAAAGCGACCCCAAACATCCTCGCTATCCGAATTTGCTGGGGTTCGCCCAGATGCAAAGGGGCGCATATGCAGATGCCGTCGTGTCGTTCCGCCGAGCGACGGACCTGGATCCATCTCGCTACGATGCCCACCTGAACCTGGGGCTGTCACTCCTCCAGATCGGAGATCCGGCGGGGGCCCTAGAGGCGATTGGTCGGGCCCGGGTTTTACGACCGGACCTGGGGCGGATTCACTTCGCCTTGGGGGTCGCGCAGTATGGGGCGAACAATCCGCGTGGGGCGATCGAGGCATACCTGAGGTGTTTGGAGATCGAGCCCGATAACGTGACTGCACATCTCAACGTGTCCCATCTGTATGGCGAGTTGACCGAAAATGACAAGAAGCGAATCCATCTCGAGCGCGTGCTTACACTTGCTCCACACCACCCGCAGCGAGACGAAATCGGTAGCTGGCTGGCGTGGTATGCCCGTCAATCGGGCGAGACGACAGATCCCTGAGCAAGGCAATGGGCGAACGACTACGGAGCTTTCTGGGCGGATGACACGCTGTTCGCGTGGCGATGGCCATCGGTGTTCTGCTGTCTTCGACTTCACTGGGTGTCGGGTGGCAGAATGACGACTGGGTTCACCGGTCGCTGTTCACGGGTGTGGGCAGATGGGGCAGGAGAAGAACCCCATCACGGAGATGGTCGCGTTTCTGGATGGACAGCCTGAGACGATCAAGGCGTATCAGAATCTGGGCGTGCTTCCGTGGTGGGCGTATGAGCGGCTCAAGATCTCTTTCTGACGCCCTATCAGCGGTCTCACGTACTGGGTTGATTACGCTCTTTGGGCTGACACAGCCGTGCTTCACCACGTCCACAGCCTCCTTTGGTTCGCCATCCTCGTCTACACGGTGGGAAAGCTCTACACGAGGCTGATCCCCGTGGCGTGGGTAGCGAGTCTGGCGACAAAGTGAGAGCGAATCGACAGACGCCTCGACGCACACCCTCGAGATCAGCGTAGAAGGCGGGTATCTGTCAACTTTCTTCGATAACGTGTTCCGATCGCCGGACCACCCGTTCACGGAGGGCGAGATCGTCACGCTGGTCCGCGGGATGGACCTGACCTCCGACCTGGTCTTCTCCCTGTCAAAGCTAGCTGTCGCCGGTGACCAGGTCGCTTCGATCGCCCATCAGTTCAACAACGCGCTGACCGTCGTGCTCGGGCAGGCCGAACTTCTCACGGCTTGGGTGTCACCTGTGTCTGGCGAAGCGGCACAAATCGAAAACGTTCGAGCCCAGGGCAAGGCGTCTGGCACGAAGAATCCTCCGGTTGACCAGGGACCGGGAGCCTGATCCGGTGATCCACGACCTGAACCGAGCCGTTCAGACCCGCCTGACTTTTCAGGATGTCCGTTCTGCCTACGTGGGCTCCGGTCGGGAGCTAAAGGTCATCCTGTCGCTGGGTCATCTGTATCGTAAAATCGAAGTTCTGGTCGACCGTCTTGGCGTTGGGGACGCGTTAACGGTCGTGCTGACCGTGACCGGTCCAGGGTGCGCGTTTTCCGCGCATCTCCTTCTGACCGGTCTCGACTCGGGTGTCTCTCAGCATTCGCCGTGGTGAGGTTCCCCAGAACGAGGATCGGTTGCTCGCTGAAGACGAGTCCGTTGACGGGTTCCCCCCACCCTCAAACACTACGGATGTGAGTTGGTCGCCTCGACTGACTGGTTCGACCTGTTTATCCCTGTGAATTCTCTCTCCTGATTCTCCTTCCGGGGCAGAGTCTGTTCTGGAGCATCAGCCATCCCGACGCTATCTTCAGGAACACCACTCAACCTGGAGAATCGTATGGGGCGTTATGATGGTCGTGTCGCTATCGTCACCGGTGGCGCCAAAGGGATCGGTCGCGGGGTCTGCGTGGCCTTCGCTGAAGAGGGTGCGACCGTAGTGTGCGCGGACGTGGACGAAGCCGCCGGTGCCCAGATCGAAGCTGATGCGGCGTTTTTGTCGGGATCGGTCCGTTTCGTGTCGGCCGATGTTTCGGAAGATGCGGTCTGCGAAGGGCTCATCGTGCAAGCCGTGTCTGACCACGGAGGGCTCCACGTCCTCTGTAACAACGTCGGGATCCAGCCGACAAACAGCTATATGCCTGCCCACGAATTGCCGGTCGAGCTCTGGGACCGGATCATCGATGTTAATCTCAAGAGTACCTTTCTGATGTGCCGACATGCCATTCCGGTGATGAAGGACCAGGGCGGTGGAGTGATCGTCAATACGGCAAGTGTCCAGGGGCTGCAATCGGCGCCAGGGGTGTCCGCCTACGCCGCGAGCAAAGGGGGTCAGCTGTCCCTGACCCGTCAGCTCGCGCTGGAGTATGCGAGAGACAACATCCGGGTCCTCGCCGTCAATCCGGGAACGATCGACACGCCCCTTGTCGACGAAGCGCTGGAAGCACTGGGTGCGAATACCCCAGAGGCACGGGAAGGTATGGCGGAGGTTCATCCGGTCGGCCGAATCGGTCAGCCGTCCGACATCGCGAAGGTCGTGTTGTTCCTGGCCAGCGACGATGCGTCCTTCATGACGGGTGAGTATGTCTGCGTCGACGGCGGGGTGATGGCCAAGGGCGCCTGGGCTTAGCGATGACCGAACACTACATCCTGATAGGGACCCGCATTCGAACCGCGCTCGGTACAGACGATAAGCCAGAAGTCGTGCAACTGTCTCAGTTTACGGACGGGTCGTTCCAGCAATCCTTCGCGCTTATAGCGGAGGACGGAACCGTGCCCGTCGACACGGTACGGCCGAGGCCGCACGAAGAGGAGCAGCCGTTTCTGGACCGAATTGGGTCTTGCCAGGCGATCGTGCTGACGACGGCGAATCACGAACGGTACGTTTACTAGTTTCGTGAACGAGACTGGACGCGCCTATTCTGTGCCCTCGACAGAGTGCCGACCTGCTGGCGTGGACGGCTCCGTCAGGGGCGAAGGTGCTCTTTACGGGTGATGCCGTGGACGGTCAGACACAGCCGGATGTGTTCAATGGCGCGGTCGAGCCCTTCTGGATGCAGTCCGGACCGATCCGTCTTCGTCTGTATGGAGACGTGCCAGAATCTGTCTTCCGGGAGCGGTTTGCGAAGGTTCGAACCGTAGAAGCCGATCTGGCGTTTACCGGTCACAATCCGTTGCCGATCGAAGATGCGGGTCGGGCGCTGCACAAGGTGCTCGACGAGGGGCGCCACGAGATGCCCGCTAATTTTGCTTGCTCGTATCTATACACGTCGCTCGTCTAGTATCCTGTCGCAATCGTTTACTACTTTTGACTGTGTATGACTGTCCTTCCCTTGTCTCCGCAGGGACAGACGATACACCCTCCACCGCGTCATTAGGCGGCTCCGGGCACTCCTTCCTACGCCAAGGTTGCGGCAAGGCAGGTGGGATGAACGGTGTGGAAGCGTAGTGCTAATCGCGCGAACCTCTGGAACAGTACTCTAACACGTGAATGTTCTGGGCAGACCGACCTGACTCCGGTATACTCAGTTGCATCTTCCTACCTTTCATTCGACCAGGTTCCCGTTGCAGAATCTTCTCTATGTCGGCCTTGGCGGTGCGATCGGCAGTATCCTGCGCTACGCCGTCGGTCTGTGGGCGATCCGGCTGTTCCCGGCGGCGAGTTTGCCCGTAGGCACGTTGAGCGTAAACGTCATGGGATGCCTGATCCTAGGTCTGCTGGCCGGGATCTCCGAAGCCCGTGACCTGATCAGCGATGAAGTCCGATTGCTGGTCATGGTCGGTCTGCTCGGAGGGTTTACGACGTTCTCGACGTTTGGCGCTGAAACGATAGCATTGTTTCGCGCGTCTCAGCGGTTGCTGCCGGTCGTGTATGTGGTCGGGAGCGCCACCCTGGGGGTGGGGGCTGCGTGGATCGGCCACTGGGTCGGCCGATCTGTCTGACATCCCGCTGTCTATCCGTTATCGAGGAGTGTATGGACGAGTCACTGAAAGACAATCCGCTGCTTGTTACCGAAGGTTTGCTGCCGTACGACCGGATCGAACCTGAACACATCGTTCCGGCGATGGAGCACGTGATCGCCGAGGCGGAGAAGAAGATCGAGAAGATCGAGAAGGAGCTGGCATCGACCTGGGACGGGTTGATGAAACCGATGGAGGATCTGGATCACGCGTTCGCCTACGCTTGGAGTCCGGTTCACCATTTCTTGGGCGTCAAGAATTCGGACCCGTTGAGAGAGGCGCATGAGACGATCCAGCCAAAGATGGTGGAGCTGCGGCTCCGGATCAGTCAGAGCAAGCCCGTATACGATGGCCTCGTCGCGATCCGGGACGGTGACGAGTGGGATCGTTTGGACGAACCACAGCAGCGGGCGATCGAGAACAACATCCGGTCCGCCAAACACGCCGGGGTCGGGTTGGAAGGAGAGGCAAAAGAGCGGTTTCTGGAGATTTCGAGGGAGCTCTCGAAGCTGAGCACTGATTTCTCCAACCACCTGCTGGATGCGCGGAAGCAGTTCGAGTTGATCATTACGGATGTCGAAGCCATTGACGGCTGGCCGACAACGCTCAAGCAGATCGCTGCGCAGTCCTACAATGAAGCTCGATCGAGTGATGGCTCCGAGGCCTTTTCCGATGCCGATGAAGCGACAGCGGACGGTGGTCCCTGGCGGATCACCCTCGACTACCCCTCCTATATGCCGTTCATGCAGCACCATCGGAGTCGGGCGGATCGTGAGCGTTTGTATCGCGGGCAGATGACGCTGGCATCCGAAGGCGAACTCGACAACACAGAGATTATCAACCGGATCCTGACCCTGCGGAGAGAGCAGGCGGTACTTCTGGGATACGGCACCTACGCCGATCTGAGCCTAGCGTCCAAGATGGCTCCGGATGTGAATGCAGTTCACCGTATGTTCGACGATCTCGGCGCGCCGTCCAAACCGTTCGCAGAAGAGGACCTTGCTAGGCTTCGGGATCTGGCCGTTTCGTCAGGTCAGTCGGAGCCGCTGGCGCACTGGGACGTCGGGTTCTGGGCGGAGCGTCTTCGTGAACAGGAGTTCGACTACACGGACGAACAGCTTCGGCCATATTTCCCGCTACCGCGTGTTCTCGACGGTCTGTTCGGACTCGCCGAGCGGTTGTTCGATGTGAAGATCGAGAGGGCGGACGGCGAAGCACCGGTCTGGCACGACGATGTCCAGTATTTCACGGTTTCCGATGCATCGAGCGGAGAACCGATGGCCTCGTTCTATCTTGACCCGTATTCTCGGCCGAGCGAAAAACGAGGCGGGGCGTGGATGGCGGGCTGCCTCGACCGCCGGGTGATCGACGATCAAATCAGGTTGCCGGTGGTTCACCTGGTGTGCAACGGCACGCCACCGGTGGGGGATACGCCGTCCCTGATGGGCTTCCGTGAAGTAGAGACGCTGTTCCACGAGTTCGGTCACGGTCTTCAGGGCATGCTGACTACGGTCGACTACGCGGAAGTGTCCGGGTTGGGAGGAGTGGAGTGGGATGCGGTCGAGCTGGCCTCACAGTTCATGGAGAACTGGTGCTACCACAAGGAGACGCTGCTTGGGATGACCCGTCACGTCGAGACGGGAGATGCCCTACCCGACGACCTTTATGAGAAAATCGTCGCTTCCCGGAACTTCCGCGCGGGTTCACTGATGCTCAGGCAGCTGGAGTTTGGGAAGACGGATATGACGCTGCACAGTACGTTCGACCCGGATGGATTGAAGACGGTGTTCGAAGTGCACCAGGAGGTGAGCGCGGAGTTGTCTGTGCTTCCGCCGCTCGAAGAGGATCGCTTCCTGTGCGGGTTCGGCCACATCTTCGCCGGTGGATATGCGGCAGGCTATTACAGCTACAAATGGTCCGAGGTTTTGAGCGCAGATGCGTTTGGCGCTTTCCAAGACGTCGGTTTCGAGGATGAAGCCAAGGTGCGTGAGCAGGGGAGGCAGTTCAGGGACACCGTGCTCGCTCTCGGGGGTGGGCGGCATCCGATGGATGTGTTCAAGGACTTCAGGGGACGGGAGCCGGATACGCAGGCGCTGCTGCGGCAACAGGGGCTGGTCAGTGACAAATGCAAAATGACAAAAGAGACCCCTGATCACTAGCCTGGAAACGAGGCTAGAAAGGGCCCCACGTCACTGAGGGCGTACGGGTTTGGCGGTGCCGACGTGGTAGAGATAGATGCGGGTGCGGTAGAGGTGGTCGACCAGGTGAGTTTCCTTGGGGGTCCATCCGCGGATAGCGAAGGTGTTGCTGACGACGATCGTGTCGTCGGGTAGCTCGGTTTCGAACTTTGGGCGCAGGTTGCTCACGTTGCCGGGAGACTGGTAGCAGACGATCAAGGTGGCGTCGGACAGGTCGGCTTGGTAGAAGTTCAGTCGCTGAATCTTGAGGTTCGGTGCGCCTGGCCGAAGGCAGGAGACGAGGTAGGGGACGAACGAGTTTTCGTACCCGATGACCCGGGCGTTCGGGAGTTGTTTGGCGATCGGAATGGCGAGGGTGCCCCATCCGGAGCCCAGTTCGACGATCCGGTCGCCTGGCTACAAGGCTGACACGATGTCCAGCAAGTCGAGTTTGACCTTGCCGGATGTCGGAGACGGCGAGATCCCGTTCTCGAACGTGTAGAACACGATCGACACGCTGCCGCCCGCGACGCCTGCCAGGATGATGAGTGACACTATGTCCACGTGGACCTCGGTGGTTCGGGTTCGATCCCTAGCATGAGCACTCCGGTCCCATCGGGGTAGTCACCCTTTTTCGCGACAGGAATCCTTGTGGGACACTATTCGTCACAGATTCAGGATGAAGTCCGGCTCGAGCGGATGAGACCTTCACAGATCGATGCTGCCCGGTCAAGGCGGCCGGCGATCTACGTCCCGTTTGGCGCGATGGAGTGGCACGGCTATCACAATCCCGTCGGGCTGGATTGTCTGAAGGCTCACGAGCAACTGGTGGGACTGGCCCTGAAAGTGGGAGGTGTGGTCTATCCGTCCGTTTACTTCGGGTCGGAAGGGGGCCACGGGGATTGGCCGCATTCCTACATGGTTTCGGCAGAAGCGATGACGACCATCGTTTCCGAGCTGTTGACGGGCTTTGAGCGGGACGGCTACGAGGCCGCGATCCTGGTTTCGGGTCACTATCCCAACCGTGGTCAGTATCTGGATGCCGGTATCGAGCGGTTCAGGGAGGCCGGCGGGAAGATGAGGGCCCTGGCGATCCTCGAGAATCAGGTGGAAGGGATCGACGGGGATCACGCGGCGAAATACGAGACCGCGTCGCTGATGTTCCTCGACCCCGATACGCAAGACCTCTCCACGCTGGAACAGCAGGATGATGTGGGAGGGCCGGACGAAAAGATCAACTGGATGGATCCGAGCTTCGAAGGCCATCCGTGTTACGGCCTAGTCGGAATCGATCCCCGCCAACACGCGACGCGAGAGGTCGGTCAGTCCTCCTCCGAACGGCTGATCGACCGCCTTCAAGCGTGGCTGGATGGGGAGGACTTCCCGGAATCGTGACGAAAATCACCCCACAATTCGTGCCCAACGCGTATCTTCAGCGTGCTGAAATCCGAGTGGTTTACGTAAGAGGATGACGTTGGGATGGCGAAGATTCTGGATCATTTGCCTGAGCTCGATGGAGATGAGCTCAAGTATGCACGGAACATCATCGAAGACCTGGATGACGCCAAGGCACGCGAATTCGCCGCGCTCTACCGGAAGCGCCGGAGGAATTCCAATTCGATCTTCCTGCCGATGTTCTTCGGGCTTGTCGGCATCGCCGGGATTCACCGTTAGTTCGGAACCGGACTCCTCCATCTCCGCACACTCGATTGTGTGTTCGTCGGTACGGTATATGACCTGCTGACGTATGAAAAAGTTGTCTTCGAGCACAACAAGTTCGCAGCGCAGCGAGTAGTGGTTCACGACTCCTCTCGGAGTCTTCCATGCTGGGGATACTCAGCAAAACCCCATAGACAGGACGGGTACGATTTGGCAAGCGCTAGTGCACGGCATATTCTGGTTTCGACAGAGGATGAATGTAACGATCTGAAGACACAGATTGAGGGTGGGGCGGATTTCGCCGATTTGGCGAAGGCACACTCGCAGTGCCCGTCGGGTCAGTCCGGTGGAGACCTGGGCGAGTTCGGGCTCGGCCAGATGGTCAAGGAGTTCGACGAGGTGGTCTTCAGCGCCGATCTGAACATGGTTCAGGGACCAGTGAAGACCCAGTTTGGATACCATCTGCTAGAGGTGATGAGCCGGACGGAGTAGACAGAGGACAGTTGTCAGTCCTCCAGTCTATGTGCTGCCGAGTGCCGTCAAGGGTGGTTTCCCGTCGGACGAGGTCGTGCGGGACATCCTGAAGGCCTGTGTCGAAAGGTTCAAGCAAAGCGCAGGAATCGTCGTTGGCATGGTCGACCCGTCGGGGACACGGTTCGTCAGCTAGGTGACGACGCATAAGGGTGGCGACACACCGGTCAACGAGCATTCGATCTTCGAAATCGGCTCGATCATGAAGGTATTAACGTCGCTTGTCCTGACGGATATGGTGCGCAAGGGCTAGGTTAGGCTGCTGGATCCGGTGACGATGGCCCTGGTGCTGTCGCTTCTGGTCCCGGTCCTGAACGTTTCGCTAGCGATCAAAGCCATCGTCGTGGATACGGCTAGGCTGGAGCATCTGATGATTGCCTATGCCAGTCTGATCGGGATCGCGCTGGTCGGGGTGGCGCTTTGTTCGTTGATGTTCAACCGGGAAGGGGCGGTGTTCCGGACGTAGGTTTCTACCGAGGAGAGGGGAATCGACAGAGTGCCAGGCCTGGCGTGACCTCTCCCATCTTGCGAGGGCAAAACCACGCCTCGCTAGAATCCCTCTCCTAAAGGAGAGGGAAAGTTTGTTACGAGTCCAGGAATAGGAAAAGCCCTCGTTCTCCAGGAGAGACGAGGGCTTTTGGGTTCGACTCTGAGTCGAGGTTATTTTTCAGAAAGTGTGAGGCATTTGTACCAGACGCCGTCGCGACAGGTGTAGCCGCTTTCCACGATTCCGGCCGGGTGGGTCGGCTCATCGCCTTCCGCGACTCCGACGCGGGTGTACCACTGACCCTCCTTGTTCACCAGTCCGACATGCTCTATTCTGGTTGTGTTCGGGCGATCTTGTGCGCGGGTCATCGGACACCTCCTTTACCGCTCCAGCCGTGATTTCGACGGCTACGGGGTGGTCACGCTACGTGTGTCAAGCCTACCTCTAACTATCGGCACATTTTGACGAATCGTGAGATAAATTGTCGTACGAAATAGGCCTCAGGCGCCTGGACGTGACGCCGCCGGTCGGCTATTTTCTCGCCGGCTACGGGGCCCGCACGGGCCCCATCGACGAGGATCTATCATCCCCTGACCGCGACGGTCATCATTCTCCGGGGGTCGGACACGGACGTAATGATCGTATCGGTCGAATGGCTCGGGTTCTACGAGCCAACGGCGTCGTTTCGTCAGGCCATTCACAGAGCGACAGGCGTGTCAGAGGCGAATATCCTGCTGCTGGGTACGCACACCCATTGCGGGTCGGCCACGCGCGGCTTGGATGCGCAAGGCGGCACGGTTCCGGCACGCTCGACGAGGCGTATCTGGATGCTCTGAGGGATCGGTTGGCGGAGGCGGCGATGGCCGCCCTTTCGGATCGGTTTCGGGCGACGCTGACCACGGGCAGCGATCAGTGCGGGTTCGCTGCCTCGCGGCGGAAGCCGATGGAGAAGGGGGCGTCCTCTGGGAGCCGAGCCTGGCCGCGTCTCACGATCACGAGGTCCCCGTTCTGGTCGCGAAGGACGAGTCAGACAGGATACGTCTCGTGCTGTTCAGTTATGCCTGCCACCCGAGGAGCACCGGCCCTATCCTCAAAATCGGAGGAGACTACCCGGGATACGCAATCAGCGAGATCAGGCGGCGCAACGAGGGTTGCTTCGCGGTTTTCGTAAAGGGATGTGGTGGGGATCAGAAACTGAACTTCGAAGACGCCGAGATGGGCGGGTTCCGCAGGGCCGAGATCGATGAGGTACGGGACAAGGCAGTCTGTCGCTCAAGTCGTTCGAGGGTGGGAGTGCGGCATACCGCGTGGGGCAGGGGACGTTCAATGTCGACCCCGAATCGTATCTCTTGGTCAACGAAGGACAGCGCTGCATGGTCGAGATCGACCACCAGACACCGGTGAGTTCACTCTGTCTGTTCTTTCGACCCGGTTTTGCGGAGGATGTAAAGGGATCGCTCACCAGTTCGTTGACAGATCTACTCGATAATCCGAAAAACGACCCGAATCCGGTTCGATTCTACGAACGCACCTATCGGCTGACACCCGAGTTGCGTCAATCGCTACAGATGATCCGGGACAGCGATCCGGCCACGATCAATCCCGACGGACAGATGTTCCGCGTAGGCAGGATGCAGTTGGCGTCCGAAATTTCGCGTGTTCCAGCCGCTCGACCATCAACACGCTAAGAGCTCTACCGACGGCTGCACGTGGTGAAAGCCTACATCGACGCCTAACTACCCCGGCCCGATCAAACTCGACGACATCGCCGCCGCGGCCTGCCTGTCCACCAACCACCTCCTGTGGACCTATCGATCTCTGTTCGGGAAAACCCCTCACCAGTAAGTCGTCGGGCAGCGTCTTCAACGAGCGGCCGAGCTTCTCCGGTCAGCGGAACTGTCGATCAGGCAGGTCTGCTATGAGGTAGAGTTCGAGAGTCCCGGCTCTTTCAGTTCGCTGTTCAAGAAGCACTTCGGTGCTTTGCCGAGAGCCTTCCGTCAATCCGAGTGATTTTCGAGAAATTTCCTCGTCTGGTTCGACCTACTTTCCTGATGACCATTGAATACGTCTCGCTCCGCTCAGGAGGAATCGACCGTGTCCGATCAATCCGTTAACCTGTCCGAAATCGGGCAGATCGTGATCACGAACACCTTTATGAGGCATTGATGAGGGAAGATGTGAAGAAAGAAGGTGTGAAAACCCAGCTTCCGGGAGCAGGATAGTGGACGTTTCGGAAGTGGAGGTGGAGAATATCCTGACACGGACGAGCGGGTTTCTGGAAACGGTGACGTCTCACTCGCTCCAACCGTATCGTGGGTGCTCGTATGGAAACTCTTTGTGCGGTGTGGGGTGTTACGTCCAGCACAGCTACTGGGTGACCAAGGGACGCGAGTGGGGTAGCTTCCTGGAGGTAAGGTCGAACGCGGCCGACGCGTATCTTGGGCAGGTCGAACGTGAGCGTCGGTGGGCGCGAGAGAGACGCGGGTCCTTCAGTATTTTCATGTCGAGCGCGACCGATCCGTTTGTACCTCAGGAAACACGGTATGGTGTGACCACCTCCCTATTGGAGACGATGGTGGACGAGCCACCTGACCAGCTGATCCTGCAGACGCACAGCCAGCGGGTCAGGAACAGCCAGAACCCGCTGGCGCGTCTTCGGGAGCGATGCGAGGTGCGTGTTCACCTGTCGATCGAGACGGACCGCGAATCGGTAGACGGTCTTCCTCCGCACGCGAGCTCGGTGGAGGATCGATTCACTGCGGCCAAACAGCTCCATGACAGCGGGCATCAGGTGACCATTACCGTGTCGCCGCTGCTGCCGATCGCTGAGCCAGAAAGGTTCTTCGCGCGGATCGCGGATTCGGCAACGTCGGTGATCATCGATCACTTTATCGAGGGGGATGGTTCGGCGGACGGCAGCCGGACCCGGAAAACGATCCTCCCGGAGGTCTTGGCTAAGATCGAGCCCGCCTCCGTAGGCCTGGACTACCGGGAGGAGATGGTGCGGATCGCTTCGCGACACCTGCCGGGACGGGTCGGGGTGAGCATCGATGGATTCGCGGGACGATTCCAGAGATAGGTGGGGGGGGAATCTATCGAGCGGATCAGTTCTTCTCGAGGATGACGGCGAATGATCCTGCCTCGCCGTCGATGAAGTGACTGACCTGCCAGCCCGTCCCCTCGACGATCCGGGTGACGTCCTGTTTCGAGGCGAAGATGAAATCGAACCAGGGCCCGACGATGTCTCTGTAGCGGATGCGGACACGCATCTGGCCCGGGAGCTTCCCTTCCCTGATGTTCCGTTTCCGATACGCCGCATCTGCCGGCAGGTCGCTGATTGTTGAGTCACGTGAGGTGGCGACGATCAGGCCGTCGTCACCACAGAGGTTCTTGAACCGCCTGAGCAACCAGCGCGCTCGCCTCTCGTTCCCGAAGAGACCGAAATTGTGGCCGAACATCAGGAATGTGTCGATCCGTCCCATCCGGGCGTCGATCTGTGTGACCGACCGGCAGTAGGCCCGTTTAACCCCGTATCCCCTGGCGAGTTCCACAGCCCCCTGTGAGTTGTCGATTCCCGTGACTTTGTGTCCTTCCTCCTGCAGGTATATACAGACCCGACCCGCCGCACAGCCGATGTCCAGCACGTGACCGCTCGCGTAAGCGACCGCTTCCTTCTCTTCTTCGAACCAGTCATCGTACTCCGTGAAGTAATGCCAAACACCCTCGTGAGCGTCGATCGTGCCGTCATCGCGTTCGACGATTTCGATTTCCTCGCCGTCCTTGATGTGTGCCCAGAGGAGGGCGCCGTATGCGTCGGCGTTTCGTTTATTCAAGAATCAAAACCTTGGAACCACAGAGGACACGGAAGGGGAGAAGGCCCAGACCTCGTTGCCCTATCGGGAAGACGTAAGTGGAAGATCTGAGCCTGGCAAGTTCAAGCANGATGGGGTTACATCTTCCCATCTTCTTTCTTCGCATCATCAATCACCCACGGTTTCGCTGAGCGTTGGAGGATTTGATTCGGAGAGGCCGTTCCCGTGGTGCCGATCTGCTGGATGGTGATGGAGGAGACGAGTACACCGAGTTGTGCGGCATCTTCGAGCGAAGCGCCGGCGGCCAGCGCTGAGGTGACCGAGGCGGATACGCTGTCGCCCGCACCGACGATGTCGATCGGATCAGGGACCGCTATGCCGGGGATGGTCCACGACTGCTCGCCGTCAGACGCGATGATGCCGTCAGCGCCACGGGTCAGGATGACGGGCCGACCCTTGCGATTGGCGAGATTCACGGCGGCAGACTCGGGGGCCCGAACGTCTGAGACCATTGCCTCCAGCTCGTCGTCGTTCGGCTTCAGGATCACATTGTTGAAACGATCGATGTTGGACCGTGAATCGGCCAGGACCGGGCGGTCATCGGCAGCTGCCAGCTCTGCCAGACGATCTCTTACTCGTGACGTTACTACTCCACAATCCGCCTCCTGGACCTGGTCCAGGACGATGATGCCATCCACCTGATCATACAACTCCCCGAGTCGGGCGATCAGGTCGTCCTGGATGGCATCGGACGTTGCCGTTCGGTTCTTCACGTCCAGGCGAGACATTTCGTCTCCCGTCACCGTGTTGATGGGCTTTGTGTAGGTTGGCGTATACCGATCGGATGAGGCGATCAGCGCGCTCGTGTCGACGCGGATCGCTTCGAGTGCCTGACGCAGGTCGTAACCGTGGCCATCCTGACCGATCACGCCAAGGGTGACGACACGTCCCACGCCCAGGGCGCACAGGTTGTTCGTTACCGTTCCCGCGGCACCGGGGCTGTTCCGGATCTCTATGACCTGATGCGCCTCGAGACCTGTCTCGATCGAGGGTTCGGCGCGATCCGGGTCGATCATCAGGTATCGGTCGAGGAAGAAATCGCCGAGGACGAGGATGGTGAGAGACTCGAAGGATTGGAGAAGCGACTGTAGAGCGTTGGGTGTCATAGGGGAAATCCGAGCGGGTGAGCGAGTGCGGGGGAGAGCGGAGTAGAGGCGGGCGCCTGCTCACCCGCTCTGCTGCTCTCCCGCTCGCTCGAGAATACCTCTTTGGAGTGCCGGCACGGTCTCGGTATGGTCGCCGCGGATGTAGAAGCTTTCTCCACCGTCTCGCACTGTGCGAACCAGGATGGTCTTGAAGGGACGGTAGTAGTAGCGTGGATCGGACTTCGAGGCCTCCGTGTCCAGGTCGTCGCCCAGCGGGATCAGGTCGAAGACGGCCGTGGTGAAGTGCGCGATTCTTTCGTTACGGCGGTGGGCGACGTTCCGGACCATCGAAAGCGCTTTTAGATAGACTTCCGGACCCATGATCGCGGTGCCGTAGTTGAGCAGCACGCCATCTTCGAGAGTCGATACGGATTCCGTGAAGACAAGGAAGTCGGTGTAGGACGCTTCTCCGATCGCGCCGCCATCGCAGTTGGGATGTTCGTGGACGATGTCGTATCCCAGGCTGGCGTGAACGGTGACCGGTATGCCAAGTCTGTAGCCGGCGGCATAGATGCTGACGTCCTTGTGCGGAAAGTCGCTCTCGTGGATGGCACATCCGACGGCTTCGCCGAATCCCACATCCTGCTTGACCGCGTCGATGGCGATGTCGTTCAGCTGTCCCGTTTCCTCCCACAGCCCGAACTGGCCCTTCCGGATGTAGTTCGCGACGCTCTCGGTCGTGGCGCCGATCATTGCCATTTCGTAATCATGGATGGCACACGCGCCGCTGCCCGCCACGTGGGTGATGTATCCTCGCTCCATCAGGTCGATCACAAACCGCTGGATACCGACCTTGATAACGTGAGCCCCCATCATCAGGATTACGGCACGGCCGTTTCGTTTCGCTTCGACGATCCGGTCGATGACGGTCCGGAGGCCGTCGTGCTCGAAGGGTTCCGTATCGGCTTCAAGGGGGAGGACCTCATCGAGCCCGAAGTCGTGCGTACGGTCCTCGAGGGGGAGGAGTTGGAGTTGAGATCGGTCGAATCTTGGAAAGGGCATCTGGATCGAGGATTTAGGATTGATGATTGAAAAGCGCTAGTGCGGGAACAGGTATTCGAGGAGCGGGTCGAGTTCGAGGTAATGGGGGACGATCAACGATGCGCCTGCCTTCACGAGGCGTTCGCGTTTCCAGCTGTTTATTCCCTCCCGGGTCGTTTCGTTGGAGGCGACGCCGATCGCGGTTCCGCCGACTTGAGAGACGTTCTCGATCTCCACATAGCCGTCTCCGAAACCGAGTAGCGTATGCCCTTCGAGGTTATTCTCCTCGAGGATGTGGGCGATGACTTTCGCTTTCGAGAAATCCTCATAATTGTCCAGAGCGCCGTAGATTCCGGCGAAGTATCCGTCGATCCCGAGCAGGCCAGCTTCTCTAACGACGTAATCATGGTCCGTTCCGCTGGCCAGGTATAGCTCGATNTCCCTCGCACGAAGCGCCTCGAGGAGGGCGACGCTTCCCGGGATCATCATATCCTCCGGGCCGACCGTCCCGGTTTCCAGTCTTTCGATGCGCTTGTCGATGTGCGCGAGGAGCAGGTTGTTGAACCGCCGTTTGTAGGCGACCGCTTCCCCCGGTTTTCCCCCGCGACGCCTGATTTCTTCGCACAGCCGGATCATCTGGAAAATCGTCTGCTGACCCGTGAGGTCATCGACAAAGTCGGCGACCAGGTCCGTCAGATTCGCTTCCGAATCGCTGGTGTCCAGTTCCCGCAGTATCGACACCATCATGGGGATCATGATCTCGCGCCAGCCTTCACGGATGAGCGAGAGGGTTCCGTCAAAATCGAAGATGGCGAACCGAAAGGCTTGGGGCCGCAGGATCGGTTCGATGGTTTCGATTTCGCGTGTTCCTTCTAGATTGGGCACGGCCGTTCCTTTTGCAATGGATCTCTGTAACGAGCGCCAACCTAATTTCGACGTGAAGTGTCTGTCAAGCGATTAGTCGTTGTAAATAGAGGCTTTGTCATCGACTGTCCGTCCTTTATATTACGATGAATGTGGTCGTAAACGCTCGCCTCGGTACTCCGCCCTGTGCTGGTTTCTGGCCCGAATTCGCAGACGACAGATGAACGACGAAGGACGGCTGATCGCGGAGGTCTCGCGAGACGACGCCACGCTCGCTCTCAGAGCGTTGAGTGACGCTGATGAGGGCTATGAGCTGCTTTACAACAAGGCCGTTTTCCGGTCAACCTATGATAGGGTCGTTTCGCAAGCTTTCGCGGACACGATTCTGGGGCTGATCAAGTCCGGTCGGGGGGTTGATATCCTCTTGGGCGGTCTCGGTCTCGGCCATACCCTCGATAGGGTGCTGAGGCACCCGGGCTTGCGCAGCGTCACCGTCGTCGAGCCTGACGAGGCCATTCCAGAGTGGGCCCGGACGCATCTCGGTATNGGAAGCGCGCTGGACGACGAGCGGACACACTTGGTCGTGAGTGGTTTTCCCCAGTTCGTGGACGCCTCACCGGCGAGTTACCACGGCGTGGGGGTGGAGATCGATCTCGGCCCAACCCGGGTGCTCCGGGAGGCCAATCGCAGATCCTACGCGATGTCTACGCTCCGGTCGCTCGCATCCCGTCTCCGTTCCGACGGCGTCTTCGTCGTTCGGGTGGCTGAAGAGGATCGAGCCTATCGGCGTGCCCTCGAGGATACGTTCTCCGAGGTTGGTGTTCGCGCGGTCGACGAAACGAATCAAATCGGAAATTCTGTCAGGGGCGTCTTCTACGTCGCCCGAATGTAGCTGGTTCGCGACAGCCCGTTGAGGCGGGTTCCCCCGAGTCGTTCTATCCCGGGGTGGTGAGGTGGACTTCTGTCCAACGGGGCAGTAGAAAGGAGTCGTAGATGAGCAAGGATTCACTGACGATTACGGATAATCGGACGGGGAAGACCTACGAGGTCCCGATTACATACGGGACATACGAGAGAGACGGCGCCTCGATCCGATCGGCAGACCTGCGCCAGATCAAAGTGCAGGACGAGGATTTCGGGCTTATGGGCTACGACCCTGCCTACCTGAATACAGCATCCTGCAAGAGCTCGGTGACGTATATCGATGGCGACAAGGGTATCCTCCGCTATCGGGGCTACCCGATCGAGCAGCTGGCCGAGAAGAGCACGTATCTCGAGACGGCATACCTCCTGCTGAACGGTGAGCTGCCGTCGAGCAATGAGTTGGAGGGGTGGGAGCAGACGATCGCCAGTCACGGGATGATCCACGAAAGCATTCGGAACTTTCTGGACGGCTTCCGTTGGGGGTCGCACACGATGGGGATGTTGGTGAGTGTCCTGGGCGCGAAGTCGACGTTTTATCCGGATGCCCGGAACATGTCGAGCCAGGAGTTGATGGAGCTCCACATTTCGCGTCTCGTGAGCAAGGTCGCGACGGTGGCCGCCTTCTGTTACCGACACAGCCGTGGTTTGCCTTATATCTACCCTGATGCCTCCCTCGGTTTCGCCGAGAACTTCCTGAACATGCTGTTCAACACACCGAACACGAAGTATGAGCCAAACCCTGCACTCGTGAAGGCGCTCGAGGTGCTATTCATCCTGCACGCGGACCACGAGCAGAACTGTTCCGCCAGCACGATGCGTGGGATCGGAAGCAGCCTGGCGGACCCGTATTCCGCGACAGCAGGTGCGGCTGGGGCGCTGTATGGTCCGTTGCACGGCGGGGCGAACGAGGCCGTACTCGTGATGCTTCAGGAGATCGGAGACGTCAAGAACGTGCCGGAGTATATCGAGCGTGTGAAGCGTCGCGAAGTGCTGCTGCAGGGCTTTGGTCACCGTGTTTACAAGAACTATGACCCGCGGGCGTCGATCATTAAGGAAACGGCCGACGAGGTGTTCGAGGTGACGGGGCGGAATCCCTTGATCGATATTGCCAAGGAGTTGGAGCGGATCGCCCTTGAGGACGACTTCTTCGTGTCCCGTAAGCTGTATCCGAACGTCGACTTCTACTCGGGCATCATCTACCAGGCGATGGGACTGCCGGTGGATATGTATCCGGTGCTGTTCGCGATTCCGCGCACGGCGGGCTGGCTCGCGCAGTGGAAAGAGATGATGAACGACGACGAGCAGAAGATCGCCCGGCCGCGTCAGGTGTATACGGGGTACGATACGCGGGATTACGTAACGATGGGCGATCGGTAGAGGCGAAAATCAAGGAACCACGGAGGACGCGGAAGACACGTAGGGCGCAGCCCGACGATCTTGGTGACCTCGGAGGCAGCGAGGCGTGGGGTTTACTCCACGCCTCGTTCTAGTTCAGGGAGGGTGATATGATCTACGACATGCGGATTTATGACCTGGCGCCAGGAAGCGTGCAGCAATATATGGATGCGGTGCGGGAGGTTGCTTTGCCGATCCGGGAGGATCACGGGGTGAAGCTGGCCGGGTGGTACTCGACGGATATCGGGAAGCTCAGCCGGGTAGTACATATCTGGGCGTATCAGGACTACGCACACTTTGGCGAAGCCAGACAGGCGGTGCGGAATGATCCACGGTGGGCAAACGACTATTTGCCGCGGACGAAGGGGCTGGTGATTCACCAGCAGGATATGATTATGAATGCGTCGGACTTCTGGGAAGAGAAGCTGGCTAACATCCAATGATTAATGTCCAGTGACCCTCCTTCGCCGTGGCTTCGGAGGGCAGGCCAGTGACAACCTGCGTTTCGACTCCGCCCAGCGTGACCTTGGCTTGACAATCATCGTGGAGCCTGTATGATGCGGCTATGGCGAAGCGACACAAGATTGCGAATTGTGCGTGTCTGAACCTGCGAGCAGCAGCACGGTCGATTACACAGTACTATGACCGGGAATTGCGGCGAGTGGGGTTGCGGAGCACGCAGTTCAACCTGCTGGCAGCCGTGCAGAAGGTTGGGCCCGTGTCGATGACGAATCTGGCGGGGGCGCTCGGGATGGATCGGACGACGCTCAACCGGGACCTGAAACCCCTCAGGCGCGACGGTCTGGTGACGATACGTAAGGGTAGAGATCGTCGGGTGCGCCTGATCAGCCTGACGGGGATGGGGCGGGAGAGACTGGAGGCTGCTTACCCGGTATGGCGAGGTCTGCAAGACGAGGTTCACGGCTGCGTGGGGAAGAANCGGTGGAAATCGTTGATGAAGGAACTCTCCCATACCACCAAAGCCGTGCAGAAAGCTTCGTGTTGACACCGTCACACGAATCGTGTCTATTTCAGTTACAATGAGAAAGATCCTGCACATACTGCTCTTGCTGGCCGTCATGATGCCAGCCGCCGTCGCGCTCTGTGTGACGGCCACGTTCGATGCGCCTCCTGCGTGTGCGATGGAGCGACCCGAGTCCTGTTGCTGTGAGACAGAGGTTCAGGTTCCAGTCGCTCCAGACGAGCAGCGTTTCCTCCTTCCTTCAGATCCAGCCCCGCGGTCTCTCGTTCTGAACGAGCACGAGAGCCGGGCGGTTCCTCCGCAACATCAGTCGATCGTGTCACCCCTGTCGGTCAACAGTCACATCCCGTCTGTAACCCCTCGTTTTATTGCCCATCAGTCCTTCCTGATCTGAATCTCAGTTCCTTTCCACCCCGTCCGTAGATCTCCATGGCCGAGGTCGCTGGCGGGTGTTCTTGTGTACGTCCGTGTCATCGCGACGAGTCGCGTCGTCGACGAACGGATGCCTATCAAGGAGCTGAGTCTTGTACCCTACCATCCTGCCATACGTCCTGGCCTGGCTGTCGCTTGTATCCGCCGTCAAGTCTGAACCCGTTACTCTTGAGGCTCTGATCGAAGAGGCCCTCGGGACGAATCCGTCCATCAACGCGGTGGAGAAGCGGGTCGAGACGGCCCGCGCGCGTGTACCCCAAGCCGGTGCACCACCGGATCCCATTTTGCGAATCGACTTTGTGAATCTGCCGGGCGGATCTATCGATTTTGGTCGAACGCCCATGTCGGGCAAGCAGATCAGTTTGAGTCAGTCGTTGCCCTATCCCGGGACGCTGGCCGCCAAAGGAGACGCGGCCCGACAGGGCGTTCTGGCGCTCGAGAGTCAACTGCTCGATGCCCGGGATCACCTTCGTCACCANGTGAAGGAGACCTATTACGATCTCGTGTTCCACGATCAGTCGATTCGGATTACCCGGGAGAATGTCCGTCTGTTTGAGTTGATTGCCGACAGAGCGCTCTCACGGTATGAGGCGGGGTCTGGACGGCAGCACGACGTCCTTCAGGCTCGCGTCGCACTCTCCCTGCTAAAGAACCGGGTGACCGGGTTCGAGGCCGCCAGACGGGTTGACGAGGTCAAGATGAACGGACTTCTCGGCAGATCGGCGGACACCGGTATCGAGGTCGAGTCGAGCGTCCACGTCCACAGTGTCGCTGTCTCGGCACAGGCGCTTACGCGTGTGGCAGAAAAGGACAGCAAGATTCTACGCGAATTGACTCACCAGTCGAGAGCGTGGACAGCTTGGGAAACAGCTGCAAAGAAGAGCGGCCGCCCCGGGTTCACGCTCAACCTCTCTTACCGACAGCGCCAGTTTGTCGCCGGCGATCCCGTTTCTGGGGACGATTTCTTTAGTGCCGGGTTGGGGATCAACCTTCCCATATTCCGAGGACGAAAGCAGTTGGCGAAGGCGGCGGAAGCCCGAGCGAACGTGGCCTGGCTCGAAGCGCGTATGGTCGAGGAGAGGCGTNGGATCGAGACGGACATTCAACGGATTGTCGTCGAGCTGAGGCTTCACGCGAAAGAGCAGGACCTGTTTACGAACGAGATCCTTCCGCAGACCGAGCAGGCCCTGCGGTCGGCGCGGTCCGCGTATGAGGGTGATCTCGTCAACTTTTCAACTCTACTGAACGCGCAGTCGGCGTGGCTCGAAGCCGAGTTGATGCGGTTTCATCACGGCATCGCTCACGCCAAGCTGCTGGCCGAACTCGAGGCGATCGTCGGGGTCTCTCTCGAAGATCAGACAGGACAGCCCGGCAGAACGGGAGCGCACCCATGACACCCATACGATGGATCATTGCCTCCGCGATTTGCCTGACCGCAGCGGGCATCTGGCTTTTCGCACCGTCCAAGGATCCGCACGCGGGACACGATCACATCGAGGACGTTTCCCATTATACGTGCCCGATGCATCCTTCCGTGAAGCTGCACGATCCTGACGCCCCCTGCCCGATCTGCGGTATGGATCTCACACCGGTACCCAAACAGTCAGGCTCAAGTGTCGAGACCTTCAAGGGGCCCGCCTTTGTGACGCTGAGTGATGATCAACAGCAGCTGATTGGGATCCGGACGGACGTGGTCGCAGTTCGAGAGACCGCGGGGGAGATCCGAACTCAGGGACGGATCACCTATGACGAGCGATCGCTGACGGATGTGAACCTAAAGGTCTCGGGATGGATCCGGGAGCTGTTCGTGAACTACGTCGGCAAGAGAGTCAGACGAGGCGACCAATTGTTCACCCTCTACAGTCCGGATCTGCTGTCGAGCCAGGAGGAGTATCTGCTGGCTTTCCGAGGCCAGAATGATGGAGCTGATTCAGGCTGGAACGAGCGTCTGCTGGCGTCCGCTCGCGAACGTCTTCAGCTGTGGGATATGACCAACGAGCAGATTCACGATCTGGAACAGTCCGGTCAGCCACAGACGGCCGTCACGATCCATTCACCGGCCGACGGGATCGTTATCGACCGGAAGGCGGTGGCGGGTATGCACGTCAATCCGTCCACGCGGCTTTATCGGATCGCCGGTCTCGACACGGTCTGGGTGATGGCGGATGTCTACGAACAGGAGATCCAGCGTGTGCGTGAGGGTCTGGCCGCTCGTGTTCTGGTTCCGGGTGCGGGCCAGGTCGAGGGACGGATCGACTACGTCTACCCCTACCTGGATCCGTCGACGCGAACGGGGACTGTCCGGATCCTAGTCGCCAACCCGGAGGACAAACTCAAGCCGGACACGTTTGTGGATGTCCTGATCAACGTCGAGAGGAGTCGGGCCCTGATCGTTCCTGAGTCCGCGGTTATGCTCTCCGGACGACGCCGAATCGCGTTTCTGGCGATTGGTGAGGGACGATTTCAGCCGACGGAAGTGCGACTCGGACGTCGATACGAGACGGGCTACGAGGTGATCGATGGACTGCAGGCAGGTGACGTCGTGGTAACCTTCGCAAATTTCCTCCTGGACTCGGAGAGCAAACTCCGGAATGTCGAGACTACCATGCTCGAGTCGACCGGGCCATGATCGAACGACTGATCGAATACAGCGCCCGTAACCGGCTCCTCGTGATCATGGTCGTGGTGTTCGCGTCCGCGTGGGGCGCCTGGAGCGCGGCGAACGTCCCGCTGGATGCAATCCCGGATCTCTCGGATGTTCAGGTGATCGTGTTTACGGAGTGGCCCGGTCGAAGTCCGGATCTCGTTGAAGACCAGATCACGTATCCCGTGATCACGACGATGTTGTCAGCGCCGAACGTCAAGTTCGTGAGGGGACAGTCCTTCTTCGGGCTCTCGTTCGTCTACGTGATCTTCGACGACGGTAGGGATATGTATTGGGCACGGAGTCGCGTGCTCGAATATCTGAACGAAGTTTCCGGTCAGTTGCCGGAGGGCGTATCGCCGGCGCTGGGCCCCGATGCGACGGGGGTCGGGTGGGTCTACCAGTACGCGCTGGTGGATACGAGTGGGCGGAACAGCCTGGCGGATCTGCGCAGTTTTCAGGACTGGTCTCTGAAGTTCTGGCTCGAGAGCGTCCCGGGTGTGGCGGAGGTGGCTTCGATCGGTGGACACGTCAAGCAGTATCAGGTGAACGTGGATCCGAATCGGTTGCTCGCGTACGACATTCCGCTTCCCCGGATCGTGCAGGCCATCCGGTCGAGCAACAACGACGTGGGTGGACGGGTGATCGAGGTGGCTGGCACGGAACACATGATCCGTGGTCGTGGGCATGTAGCCGCGATCAGTGACCTCGAGACGATCGCACTCGGATCCAATGAGGAGGGGACGCCCGTCTACCTTCGTGACGTGGCAACTGTCGAAATCGGGCCGGATATGCGGCGGGGTGTCGCGGAATTGGACGGGCTGGGGGAGACCGTCGGCGGGATCGTGGTGATGCGGTATGGTGAGAACGCACTGAGCGTGATCGAGCGCGTCAAGCAGCGGCTGCAAGAGGTGGAGCCATCGCTGCCACTAGGTGTCGACGTGGTGACGGTCTACGATCGGTCGGATCTGATCGAGCGGGCGATCGACATCCTGAAGCGCGAACTGACCCAGGAGATGGTGATTGTCGCGATCGTGATCGTCGTCTTCCTGCTGCATATCCGGAGCGCGATCATCCCGATCGTGACGTTGCCGATCGCGGTCCTCCTCTCGTTCATCCCGATGAACTATCTCGGGCTGACATCGAACATCATGTCGCTCGGTGGGATCGCGATTGCGATCGGAGCGATGGTGGATGCTGCGGTGGTGCTGGTTGAGAACGCGCACAAGCATCTGGAAAGGGAGGGGGAGGACGTCCGGTCACGGGAGGGCATCGATATCATTATCCGGTCCGCGAAGGAAGTGGGCAGACCGATTTTTTATTCGCTTCTGATTATTGCAGTGTCCTTCGCCCCGGTGTTTACACTCGAGGCGCAGGAAGGCCGGCTGTTCAAGCCGCTCGCGTTTACGAAGAACTTCGCGATGTTCTTTGCGGCCGTGTTGGCTGTGACCCTGGCGCCGGCGCTGATGACGCTGCTGATCAAGGGTCGAATCTACTCGGAGTCGAAGCATCCTGTCAGCCGTGCCCTGATCTGGCTCTACGAACCGATCATCCGGGTGGTCCTTCGCTTCCGAAAGTCGGTTATCCTGGCGACAGTGGTCATCCTGGGGCTGACCGTGCCGGCTTATCTGCAGCTGGGGTCCGAGTTCATGCCTCCTCTACAGGAGGGTAGCATCCTCTACATGCCGACTGCCGTGCCCGGTATGTCGGTAACGGAGGCCAAACGCGTGCTTCACACGCAGGACAAGCTGATCAAGCAATTCCCGGAGGTCGACCGCGTGTTCGGGAAGGTCGGTCGGGCACGCACGGCGACGGATCCGGCGCCTCTTTCCATGGTCGAGACGACGATCACGCTGAAGCCAGAGTCGGAGTGGCGTCCCGGAATGACTTGGGACAAGCTGATCGCCGAACTGGACGCCACGGTGAACGTTCCCGGGATGCCGAACATCTGGTGGATGCCGATTCAGACGCGGACGGAGATGCTGGCGACGGGTATCCGTAGCCCGATCGGCATCAAAGTTTTCGGGCCCGATCTCGAGACGATCGAAGAGGTCGCCATACGGATCGAACAGGTCGTGAAAGACGTTCCTGGAACTCGGAGCGTGTTTGCGGAGCGCGTGACTGGAGGAAACTACATCGACTTCAAGGTCGACCGTGAGGCGATCGCGCGCTACGGACTGACGGTCGATCAGGTTGAGATGGTGATTCAGACGGCGATCGGTGGTATGAACGTCTCCCAGACGGTNGAAGGNCGNGAGCGCTACCCGATCAACGTGCGGTATGCGCGTGAACTGCGTGACAATCTGGAAGATCTGAGCCGTGTGCTGGTTCCGACGCCTTCGGGCGCGCAGATCCCAATCGGTCAGCTGGCGAAAATCGAGACCGTGGCGGGACCACCGATGATTCGCGACGAGAGCGCCCAGCTGGTCGGATTTGTGTTCGTGGATCTCGGAGACCGATCCCTCGGGGAATATGTCGCGGAGGCGAAGCAGGTTGTTCGCGATGGCGTAGATGTGCCGCCAGGGTACCGGATCGCGTGGGGCGGCCAGTTCGAGTATATGGAGCGGGCCAAGGAGAAGCTGACGATTGTGATTCCGGTGACGCTGGCGATCGTTTTCNTTCTCCTTTACATGAACTTCGGATCGATCGGGGACACGCTGGTCGTGATGCTCTCCGTGCCGTTCTCCCTGGTCGGAAGCGTCTGGCTGCTCTGGGCCCTGGACTACAACCTCTCCGTCGCCGTGTGGGTCGGGGTGATCGCACTGGTTGGCGTGGCGGCTGAGACCGGGGTGGTGATGCTGGTCTACCTGAATCAAGCGTGGAAACAACGACTCGACAGCGGACGGAAGGGGCTGAACGATCTGTATGAGGCCGTAGTGGAAGGGGCGGTGCAGCGCGTGCGGCCCAAGATTATGACTGTGGGGACGACGATGCTTGGCCTGCTTCCGATCATGCTTGGATCAGGGGCAGGCTCAGATGTGATGAAGCGCATTGCGGCGCCGATGGTTGGTGGATTGGCCACGTCTACGGTATTGACGTTGGTGATCGTGCCCGTGATCTATTACCTGTGGAAACGAACTGAGTGCGATGATGTGAAGGTTTGAACAAGAGGATCTGATGGATGGAGTGCCACGCCGGAGCCTTCGGCGGAGGCGGGAAGGGTGAAGCTATATGTTCTGGTCAAAGAAGGTAAAGCTGGAAATCCGCGGGATGTCGTGTGGGCACTGTGAGGCAACCGTCGAGGAGGGACTGTCGACGCTCACGGAGGTAGCGAAGGTGAAAGCGGATCATCAGTTGGATCAGGTGACCATTCGCTACAAGGGTGAATGCCCGAGCATCGAAGCTGTCCGGAGTAAAGTCAACGAGTTGGGATTCGAAGCGGCGAACTCGTGGGCGTAGAGCCGTGAGTTGGAGGCACCCGTGAATCGGCAGAAAAGGCTCACAACGGTCGCGCTTCTCTCGCTTGCGACAGGGGTGTTCTCGAGCCCAACGCTACCCTCTGAAGCGAACGGCTCCGTCGGCGGATATGTCGGGCTTGGCGAAGCAGGTGTGCAGTCCGTCGTCTATCTCGAGGGTGACGGACTTGCCACGGTCGGGAACGATACCATCCTCATTGACCAGATCGAGCGGATCTACACGCCCCATTTGACGACCATCCCCAAGGGAACGACCATCGAATTCCTGAACAGCGATCCGTTCCTTCACAATGTCTACTGTTTCTCGGATAACGTTGGGGCGGGGATCTTCAACTACGCGATGCCACACTTTGTCAGGCGGGGGAAGTTCTACACGTTCGAGGAGCCCGGCATCTATGTCCTCCTCTGCAACGTCCATCCCAAGATGGAAGCGTTTATCGTCGTTACACCGACGCCGTACGCGGCCACGACCGATCTGGAGACAGGTGAATACCGTATCGACGGCATCCCTCCGGGCAGGTATCGCGCTCACGTCTGGAAGGAGAGAATGAGCCNNGAGATCCTCGATGTTGCGACGAAGGATCTCGAGGTCGAGTCCGGGCGACACTCGCGCCTGAACTTCCAGCCGATCGAGTCCGTCGCCGGAGACTGACGCACACTACGGCGTGGGTGCGTCCTGCCGGATCAGCCCTTCCTGCTTGAGTTCCGCCCACATATCGGATGGAATGTCGCGCACGACGTGTTCGGCGTTCGACCTGGCGTGTTCCGGCACGAGTGCGCCAGGGATGATCGCGTTCACGACTGGATGAAGCAGCGGGAATTGTAGCGCCGCGGCGATCAGAGGCACACCGTGTCGTTCGCAGATCGCCTCGATCTTCGAGGTCTTGTCCAGGATTTCCGGCGAGGCCACATCGTACTTGTAGTAGGCTCCCTCCACCGCTCCTGTCGCCAGGATCCCGGAAGAGAAGGGCGCACCGACGATGACGCCAACCCCGTTCTCTTCACAGAGCGGGAATTCCGTGTCCAGCGTCTCCTGATCCAGCAACGTATACGGCATCGCCACGATGCAGCAGTCCAGGTTTACATACTCCGCAAATCTCGGGATCATCCCGAGTTCGTTGATCCCTGCCCCGATCCCGCGTATCGCTCCGCTTGACTTCAACTCCTCAAGTGCTCGCCAGCCACTCGTGAACAACTGATTCAACCACGCCCTTACACGGGTCTCCGTTTCGTTAAACCAGATATCCAGGTCGTGGATCATCAGGAGATCGACCCGGTGTACGCCCAGCCGGTGCAGGCTCTGCTCGAACGATCGCATGACGCCGTCGTAGCTGTAGTCGTAGTAGAAGTCGAAGGGGAGGGGGTGATTCCAGTACTGGGACGTGAAATCGTCTCCCTTAGCAGGCGTCAGGACGCGGCCGACCTTTGTCGACAGGGCGAACTCATCTCGCGGCTGATCCTGGAGGAAGTGACCGACGCGGTGCTCGCTCTTCCCGTGACCATAGAAGGGAGCTGTGTCGTAGTA
The DNA here is from genome assembly GCA_002727195.1 of Gemmatimonadota bacterium. Classification (GTDB taxonomy): domain Bacteria; phylum Latescibacterota; class UBA2968; order UBA2968; family UBA2968; genus UBA2968. The sequence continues at coordinate 484,315 of PBWH01000005.1, read as the reverse complement.
GCGGATGCCGGCCTCCCAGGCGGCTTCCAGCGTGTCCGTCGCCTGGCGACCGGTAACACGGTTGAAGAGTTCGCCCAGGGGGGCCGCTCCGAAGCCGAGTTGAGTGACCTGTACGCCGGTGTTTCCGATTTCCGATGTGGGCAGCATAGCCGCGCTCCTGTTGAGTTGATTGGTCAGTAGAATTGGGCTGAGCGCGGCCAGTGTCAAATGACAAGTGACAAATGACAAAAGCTCTGGGTGGCCCTGTCCGTTCCGGTTGGGCGAGGTCGACAGTGGAGCTATTTTGTCGGCGCGGGGCGAGATACGGCCCGGAAGGAACATTCAAACCAGGAGCAGCAGATGAAGCGCAACATTATTCGAGAGAAACTGGACGCCGGCGAACCGACGATCGGGACGCGAATCCACTCGCACTGGCCGGCAATCGTCGAGGCGATCGGACATACGGGTCTCTACGATTACGTTGAATATGTCGGCGAATATGGTACGTTCGACATGCACGATCTGGACAACCTGGCTCGCGCCGCAGAGCTGTACGATATGGGGATGATGTTCAAGATCGACAAGAGCCACCAGCACTACCTGGCTCAGCGAGCGCTTGGGTCCGGATTCGGGAGCATCCTGTTTACGGACTGTCGTACGGCTGAGGACGCAACCGAGTGCGTGCGGATCACACGGCCGGATACGCCTGAAGACGGCGGGCTCTACAGCGTCTACACGCGTCGGAACACGTACATGGGATACGGTGGCGGGACGGATTACGTCGAGGCGATGCGGAATACGGTCGTAAACCTGATGATCGAGAAGAAAGAGGCGGTCGAGAATCTCGAGGAGATTCTGTCCGTCAAAGGCGTCGACATGATCCAGTGGGGTCCGTCCGACTACTCAATGAGCGTCGGGAAAGCGGGTCAGCGGAACGATCCGGCCATTGCGGATGCGAAGAAGGAAGTGTTCAAGACCGCGCTGTCCATGGGCGTCCACCCGAGAGCAGAGATCGGCACCCCGGATGATGCGAAAGAGTATCTGGATATGGGCGTGAAGCACTTCAACATGGGAGTGGATATCTCGGTGCTGCACGGGTGGTGGAAGAGCAATGGGGAAGAGCTGCGGAAGGCCGTAGAGGCTAGTTAGTGACCGGTGACCAATGAAAAATGACCAAAGNAAATCAGGTCAGGAGAGGCGATGTATATAGGGACGCAGGGCAGGTTCGATGATGATGAGCAGCTGAAGGTGCTGGCTCAGCTTGGGGTGAACAACGTCGATCATACACCGTCGGAGCCGTGGACGGAGTGGTCGACGGAAATGATNGTGAAGTTGCGGGAGCGGTTCGATCAGTACGGGATCGATCTGGAGATGATGCATATCCCGTTGAGAGGGCGGCCGGCGGTGAATGAGGACCCCTCGCGTGAGGGGCAGCCGAATTCGGCCGGCGTGATCTTCATGGGGGAGAGTGAGGAACGGGAGCGTCAGCTGGATCAGGCGTGTGAAGTGATCCGCATGGCGGGCGAAGCCGGGCTCCGTGGATTGAATTATAACATCACGATCCTGGGCCATCTCAGGACGCCCTCCGAGACGGGCCGGGGCGGCGCAACGCTGTCGACGTTCAACTTCGAAAAGCTCAATCAGGACGTCGAAGATTTCCCGGGTGCTGCCGGCGAAGAGGAAATGTGGGAGCGGATCGAATACTGGTTGAAGCGCGTGATTCCTGTCGCGGAGGAATACAAGGTCCAGATGGCGTGTCACCCGTCGGATCCGGGGATCGGCAACGGTAAGACGTATCGGGGTGTGGCGCGTCCCCTCGGGATGCCGGACGGGTTCAAGAAGTTTATCGAGGTGGTGGACAGCCCGTACAACGGGCTGAACTTCTGCCAGGGCTGCATGTCCGAGGCGCTGGAGAATCCGGCGGAGGAGATCTTCGACGTGATCCGGTATTTCGGTGAGCGGAAGAAGATCTTCAACGTCCATTTCCGGAACATCAAGGGTGGGCTGAACAACTTTGTCGAGGTGATGCCCGACGAGGGAGACATCGACATGATCAAGGCGCTCGCGGTGTATAAGGAGGTCGGGTACGAGTATATGATCATGCCCGATCACGTACCGAAGATGGCGGGGCCGGCGGCGCGGGAGGTTGGGTTCGCGTATACCTACGGGTATATCCACGCGGCGATGCAAGCCGTACAGGCNTGAACCACAAAGACACGAAGGCACGAAGAAACTGAGGATGCTTGGCCGACTGAACATTATGCTGGGGCTCTGGTTGACTGGGGTGACACCTGGCATCGTAGCGGCGTCGCCTGGTGAGGTGACTCGTGTAGCGGGTGAGTTGGCCTACGTCAGCGGGCTGAATGGGTCGGCGCCGCTCTGGTCAACGCTGGAGGTCAGCGCGGGGAACGGTCAGGGGGCTGGGCTGGAAGTGATCAAGCAGTTGCCCGACCTGCTGGTGACCCGGGTCATGAAGACCGGGACGGGGATCACGGCAGGCGATCAGGTGGTGGTCAGGGAGAAGGGGAGCGAGCAGTCGTTGTTGCGGTCACGTCGGATCGCGCACGCCACACGGGTGGCCCAAGGCCCCGTCGTGAACGGGCGTCTGGACGACGATGCGTGGGCGCACGCGAAGCCGATTCGCGGGTTCGTGCAGCGGGATCCGAACTACTGGCTGCCGTCTTCAGAAGAGACGGTGGCGCTGATCGTGTATGACGACAAGAGCCTCTATTTCGGGTTCGAGTGTCGGTTGCCGAATGAGGATGGCGTCGTGGCGAACAACATGCGTCGCGACTCCGATATCTTTGGCGACGACAACATCCAGATTATGCTGGACACGTACAACGATCGGCAGAACGGCTTCTTCTTCTTTATCAACGCCCTCGGCGCGCAGAGCGACGTGATGCTGTCGAACGAAGGGCGGTCGTACAACTTCGACTGGGACTGCAACTGGACGTCCAGAGCACACGTCTATCCTGATCGATGGACGGTGGAGGTCGAGATTCCGTTCAGCCAGCTTCGGTTCAAAGAAGCTGACGAGATGATTTGGGGCATCAACCTGGCTCGCTTCAACGCGCGTAAGAACGAGTCGTCGCAGTTGGTGGTCGGGAACCAGAGTTCTTCACCGACCGAGCGGTATCGGATGTCCGACATCGGGGAACTCAGGGGCCTCGGCAGGATCAAGGCCAAGCGTCCGATCCAGGTCAAGCCCTATGTCCTCCCAGGAACGACGATCGACTACCTGGAATTGGATCCCGAAGAAGATCCCTCATTTGAGGCAGGTGTCGACCTGCGGTATGGCGTCACCTCTAACCTGTCGCTCGATGTCTCCTACAATACCGACTTTGCCCAGGTCGAAGGAGACCAGGAACAGACGAACCTGACCCAGTTCCGCCTGTTCTTCCCCGAGAAGCGCGAATTTTTCCTCGAAGGCGCCAATCTGTTCGAGTTCGGTGAGCAGGCGCGTAGAACAGGAAGCGGTACCCGGCCCCCAACGTTGCTGTTTTACTCNAGGCGGATCGGGTTGGAAGCGGGACGTAAGATTCCGATCATCCTCGGAACCAAGTTCGCAGGCAAAGAAGGTCGTACGAGCGTTGGTGCGCTGAACGTCGTGACGGATGATATTTCGTTTGTGGATGATGGCGACACAACCCGCGTCGAAAAGACCAATTATTCTGTTCTGAGCCTTCGGCGCGACATATTCTCGAAGTCGAATGTCGGACTGATGGTCGTGAACAAGCAGATCGATGATCCTGCGCTGGGATGGGATCAATACAATCGCGCAGCCGGGATCGATTTCAATTACTCTCCGACGAGGAACCTCAATTTCCAGGCCTTTACGTCCGCGACGTGGGATTCAGAGGTCGACGATACGGATGCTGCTCATTTCGCGATGATGAACTTCCGCGGAACGAAGTACTGGCTGCGCACGAAATATCTGGAGGTGGAGGACAACTTCGACCCAGCAGTGGGTTTTGTGAATCGTCGCAAGGGACTTGAAGGATTCAGACGGTACGACCTGTATGCTCGTTGGAGACCGAAGCCAGACATCGGCAGCGTCCGGTATATGTCGATCGGTCCCGAAGCGCAGGTGATCACCGACAGAGACAACAACGTGAAGTACTGGACAGCCGAATTGTCCTGGTTCACCTCGTTCAACACGGGCGACTTCTTGAGCATGCAGGCCGTCCGTACTCATGACGTCGTGGACGAAGCGTTCAGCCCCTCAGATCGACGTGACGACATCGTGATCCCGGCAGGAGACTACACGTTCACATCGATCAGCACCGGCAACCGTCCCAGCCGAGCCAGAAAGCTCCGACCTGAGTTCGGTTTCGAGGTGGGAACGTACTATACCGGCAGACGATACACCTTCGACACAGAGCTCGTTTACCTCCCGTCCGGCCGACTGAGTTATGAGATGATCTACGAGGGCAACTGGCTTCGTTTGCCCCAGGGCAACGCAACGATTCACACTGTGACGAGCAGGGCTCTTTATTCATTCTCAACCGATTTCTTCGTGAAACTCTTTGTGCAGTGGAACAACGACAAGGAGACGTTCAGCACGAACTTCCTGCTCAATTACCGGTACCGGCCTGGGAGTGACATNTTCTTCGTGTTCGACTCCGGATTCGACACGTTCGATGGGTTGAGTCGACGGAATCGGTCAATGCTGTTGAAGTGGTCCTATCTGATGAACCTGTAAACCATGAACCACAAAGACACAAAGACACGAAGGATCCTGGGGACGGTAGGTGCCATCGTCCTGGCGCTGTCGTTTCAGGTCGGGCGATCTGCGGCTCAACCGTATTTGGGGAATGGGATCAAGATCGGGGAGGTGTCGGCGACGACCGCGAAGGTGTGGGTGCGGTTGACGGCTACACCTGATCGGAATCGGGATGGGATTCCGTGGGGGACGGGTGATGTACCGCATCGGCCGGGGAATCCGAACAGTCCTGACCGGAAGAAGATGGAGACCACGACAAGCGATGACCCCTACTTCCGGCAGGTTCCGGCGGGGAAGACGCTTTGGGACATGGCGGACGGCGTTCAGGGAGCACCAGGTTTTGTGCGGCTCACGTGTGGTTCAGAAGACGAAGGAGAGCAGCAGGCCGGATGGGTTCAGGTCAATCCGGACGAGGACTTCACCACTCAATTCGATCTGTTTGGTCTGAAGCCGGGGACTCGATACAGTCTGGCGGTCGAAGCCTCGGGAACGCCAGAGAGTGATATCTCAGCGCTTTTGGAGTCATCGTTCCGGACGGCGCCTGCGCCAGAGAAGGCAAGTCGAGTCTCCTTCACCGTCGTGACGGGCTCGCGGTGGAAGACGATGGATCATCCGGATGGACACAACATCTACGTACACATGCGGGCGCTCAAGCCGAGCTTCTTTGTGCATACCGGAGACATCGTCTACTACGATCACCTGCATCCGTATGCGACGCATATCGATCTGGCCCGGTTCAGATGGACGCGCATGTATTCGCTGCCTCGTATCGTCGCTTTCCACAACGAGATCCACAGCTACTTCATCCGTGACGATCACGATACCTGGCAGAACGACTGCTGGCCCGGGATGACGCCGTTTATGGGGAACTTCACGCTGGAGGAAGGGCAGTCGGTCTTCGCCGAGCAGACACCCGTGGTCGGGAAGACATACCGAACCTTCCGGTGGGGTAAAGACCTACAGGTCTGGATGACCGAGGGCAGGGACTACCGCAGCCCGAATACGATGCCCGATGGCCCGGATAAGACGATCTGGGGTGCGGAACAGATGGCCTGGTTCAAGCGAACGGTGCTGGAATCCGACGCGACGTTCCGGATGCTGATCAGCCCATCGCCGATCGTCGGACCAGATCACAAGGGGAAGCTCGACAACCACTCGAATAAGAACTTCACGTATGAAGGTGATCTGATCCGCACGTTCATGGCGGAGCAGAACATGATTGTCGTGTGTGGGGACCGTCACTGGCAGTATACGTCGGAGGATACGAGGACGGGGCTGCCCGAGTATTCGTGCGGCCCGACCACCGATCGACACGCGACGATGGTGGACAACGAAGATCTCAGTATGATCAAGTATGTGGCCGCGATCGGCGGGTTCTTGTCGGTGACGGTGGAGCGGGTGGATGGGACGCCGAGGGCGGTGTTCAGGCATCACGATGTGAATGGGAAGGTTGTGAACGAAGAGGTGCGGGTGGCGGAGTAGGAAGATAGAGGACCCGATTGAACGGCCCTCACCCGGATTGACGTCGCGAAACTGCGGGCGACGACAATCCGCCCTCTCCCGCTAGCAGGAGAGGGGGTGCTTGCGAACGGCGAACTATACAGTTGAGGACGTTATGGTGGCGATTGGTGAAGACCTGGAGATGATGCAGTATCTGTTCGATCTCCACGGGTATCTGGTGATCGAGGATGCACTCAGTGCGGATGAAGTAGCCGTGCTGAACGGGCTGCTGGATGAGAATGAGTTGCCCGCGAAGGGGAGCAAGAATCGCTTTGGGAGCGCTCCTGATGGGCCCGGGTTTCTGCAGTGGGGGAAGCCGTTCTGCGATCTGCTCGATCATCCCAGCATCATGCCCGCTCTCAGGTTCAGGCTGGGGGATTGCTTCCGGCTCGATCGACTCTACGGGATGTGCATGTCCAAAGGGATGCGGCGAGGCGGATTGCACTCGGACTACGGGGCTTCCTCTCCGATCGCGGGCGCGCCATACGGTGAGCGGTATCGACCGCCTGAATGGGAAATGGTTCAGGGGTTCGTGGTCGTCGCGTGGAGTTTAACGGATGCGGGACCGGGGATCGGCGGGTTCTGCTGCATACCGGGGAGTCACAAGACGGAGTATCGCCTGCCCCGGTCGATCCAGGAGATTGGAGAGGATTCGCCGCTGGTGGTGACGCCAGAGGCACCAGCGGGGTCGGTAATCCTGTTTACGGAAGCGCTCACGCACGGGACCGGCGACTGGAAGGCCGACCATCAGCGACGGTCACTCCTTTACAAGTACTGTCTATCCCAGATGGCGTGGACGGCCCGTCGGGTGAGCGCACCGGAAGGGATCGAGCTGACAGGGCGTCAGGAGATCCTGCTGCGTGATCCTGGTGATCCGCATCGGTATTTCCCGTCACTGTTTGATGATGATGTGACGGTCTACCGTGGAACCACTGTGAATCAACGGAAACCAAGAGGATAATCGGGATGAGTGAGAAAGTTGCAATCGTAACGGGCGCAGGATCGGGGATCGGCAAGCTGTCCGCATTGGCGTTGGCGAAAGACGGCTGGACGGTCGTCTGCGCGGGCCGTCGCCCGGATCCATTGAACGAGGTGGTGTCCGAGATCGAGTCAGGGGGCGCGAAAGGTCTTGCCGTTCCGACAGACGTGAGTGATCCGGCCTCGGTCGAGGCGCTGTTCGGGGAAACGGTGGACGCGTACGGCCGTGTGGATTTCCTGTTCAACAACGCTGGCGTTGGGTCTCCGCGGGCGTTGCTCGAGGATCTCACGGACGAGCAGTGGAATACCGTCGTGAGCATCAACCTGACCGGGTCGTTCCTCTGCACCCGGGAAGCCTTCAAGGTGATGAAGGATCAGGATCCGCGTGGCGGCCGGATCGTCAACAACGGATCAGTATCCGCGCACGTTCCACGCGTGAACTCCGCACCCTACACGGCGACGAAGCACGCGATCACGGGGCTGACCAAGTCGTCCTCGTTGGATGGACGTAAGTATGACATCGCCGTTGGGCAGATCGACATCGGGAATGCGCGTGTCGAGCGAACGGAGCGGACGTCTCAGGGGATGCCGCAAGCGTGGGGAACGACCGAACCAGAGGCGCAGATGCATACGCAGAACGTGGCGGATGCGATCGTGCACATGGCGAGTCTACCGCTCGAGGCGAACATTCAGTTCATGACGATCATGGCGACGAAGATGCCCTACATCGGACGAGGATAAGGCAGCACCCCTCGACTCCGCTCGGGGTAAACTCCGACACAAAGACACGAAGAAAACCGAATCGTAGGAGCCGGCTCCGGCGGCGATCCGGAGGAAAGTGCTATGGAACGACCACAAGCCCTGACGAACGAACAGATCGATACCTATCACAGGGACGGATATCTGATCCTACGCGACGTGCTGTCCTCTGAGGAGGCGGAATCGTATCTGGAACTGATTGTACGGGAGACGCCGCGGTTGGGGTATCCGCCGAAGCTCACGTATCCGGATCCGGGGAAGTATACGATCAGTGGGAACTCGATTGCTGAGCCCGGGTTTGCGTCGATTGCGGAGCATCCGACGGTGGTGGATGCGGTCGAGGATCTGCTGAGAGAACCGGCGCATTTGACGGCATATGTGGCGTATCTGCGGTCCAGTGGAGACAAGGGGTCGGGGGCGCACAGCGACTACAAGCGCTGGCGGCCGGTGGGGTCTTCGATGAACTGGCTGTTTACGATCATTCCGCTGACCGACTTCAACGACGACTATGGTCCGCTGCTCGTGTCGCCCGGGTCTCACCTGCTGTCGGATGTGATCGATCGGGAGGCACGGATCTGGGATGTGCCTCGGCCGGATGCGAAGCAGCTCGCTGACTTTATCGATCCTGAATTGAAGGCGGGGGATGTGTTGTTGATGCACGGTCACACGTGGCACAAGGCACCTGCCGGAACGACCTCCGAGGATCGCTGTGGGTTCTTCAACAAGTATTGCGGTGTCAGTGCGCCGCCAGCAGCGGGGTATTATCCATATACTCAGGCAGCCGTCGACAGCATGAGTGACCCGTACCGGCGGCTGATTCCGTTCCAGAGTGGGAAGCCGCTAGAGACCACCCGATTACTGCTGGAGGATGGTGAGAACGGGGATTCGCGATTCCTGGTGCTGAAGGACCCCAGCGGGCGGCTTCAGCTACCTGGCGGAGAAGGGTGGGAAGAGACGGAGGACGTCGGCTGGGACGTTGGGGCAAGGGTCGGGTCCGTTCAGGAGTTGGTCAAACAGCAGACGGGTGCCGAGCTGTCCTGGGCAAGCTACGTGGGTGATCTGGACGCCGACAACGGACAGTGTCGTTACTATGGCTACGTCGATCCGTCGTTCGACTCCTCCACGGTGACCGCGGAGCAGGTGGAATGGCTTTCGATGGACGAGCTGATCTCTTCACTGGGCGAGTCAGATCCGATCTACCAAATCGCGAGCAAGTGGAAGCAACCGGATGTCGTGAGAGGGAAGGGGAAGGCCATCCATCAGCGGAAACAACAGTTCGAATAGCCCTCGACGATTGGGCATCGGGACAACCTACCGGGATCCTGTCCATCGGCACGTCGATGCCGCAAGTGGGCGCGAGATCACCCAACTGACCGACTATCGCGGTCATTCCTTCCAGTTCTACTTCACACATCCCTGCTGGCTCGACTCTGGCGCGTTCCTGTTCACATCCGATCGGGCCAATCACCGGGACCTCTTCCGTCGGGACCCCGGTGGCTCAGTAAGTCAGTTGACGGATTCCTCGCGAAAGCCTATACGTGCCGCCTGTCTGTCTCCCGAGACTGAAAAAGTGTACTTCTGGTCGGGCATACAGCTTTGCGAGCTGAACCTTGGTACCCTGACCAGCCGAGTCCTATGTGAGGTGCCGAAGCCGATGCGTGGCGAACGCCCGTCCGTAGCAGCCGGCGGCCAAGCTCTCTATGTCCAGCTCTACGAAGCCCATCCAGCGGATCTGACGACGAGGTATGGTCCTCCAACAGATGGTGGATCTCGTTCGCGCTTTGATCGACAGCCATTGTCTCAGATTGTCCGTATCGAGCTCGATTCGGGTGACGTAGAGGTACTCCACGAGGACCATCGGTATATCTCGCACGTGAATGCATCACCGACACGGCCCAACCTGGTGACATTCTGCCACGAAGGTCCGTGGGAGCTCGTTGATCAACGAATCTGGTGTGTGGACACAAACACGAAGTCGGTTACACCGATCAGACCCCAGAATGGCGAGTTCTCGGTTGTTGCAGAGCACTGGCTCTCCGATGGCGAGCGAATCGGGTTTCGCAGCCACAAGCGCTCAGCGGGCGACACACGCTTCGGATACATCCGGTATGACAACGTCGAGCACGTCGAGGCAGAGCTGGGTGCCTATAGTCGACATTTTCACTCACACGACGGCAGTCTTGTCGTGGGCGACGGGTCGCCGATCTATCCACTGCCTAGCGTGGCGAAGCCATCAGTCACCTGGCCCTATATCCTCCTGTACCCGTGGGAGGGAGACCGGTATGGGGATCCCCGTATCCTTGCTGAACACGGGAGTTCGTTCAATGGCGATCACGCACACTGTCATCCGCGGTTCACGCTGGATGGACAGCAGGTTATGTATACGTCCGACACGTCGGGCTATGCGAACATATACCTCGTAGATGTGGGCGACCTAGACGAACTGCCTGTATTGAGGATCGAAGATTGAGGACTGGGGATTGAAAACCGGAAACCGAAACGTCATTCTGATCCTCTCCGACCAGCTGCGGGCCGATTGTGTGGGATGCTACGGCAACGATCTCATTCAGACGCCGCACATCGATGCGCTTGCATCGGGGGGCGTTCGGTTCGGGAACACGTTTGCGCAGCACCCCCAGTGTGCACCGAGTCGCGCCGCGCTGATGACAGGTCGGTATCCTCACGTGAACGGAGCCGTTTCGAATCACACGGCCATGGGGGAGAATGAGGTTACGCTGGGCGAATACTTCAGGGCCGAGGGATACCGAAGTATCGGAGTGGGGAAGCTTCATCTGTTCCAGCAGAAGGAGCTGGCTTCATTCGACGAGACGATGATATCGGGGGGACAGCAGTCGGATGCGACCTCGCCGGAGTTCCTGCACGAAGACTACAAGTCCTGGCTGAAAGCGAACGGATACTGGGAATCGGCCGAAGCGGCGTACGCAATCCACGAGACGGAAGAATACTGGGACAATTTCCAGGCGAACGTGAATCCGATTCCGGCGGAAGCCTTCATTGATTCGTGGGTTGGGGACCGAGCTGTCGACGCGATTCAGTCGAGCTCCAGTGACCACCCGTTCTTCCTGTTTGTCGGGCTTCCGAATCCACACATGCCGTTCGACTGTCCGGAGCCGTATGCGTCGATGTATGACCCGGCGGATATGCCGGTACCGACGACGTTCGAGATGTCACTAGAGGACAAGCCGCCGATTCAGGCTGCCTTCAAGCGAGGCGGGCGACGGGTCAACTATGAAGAGATGGACGAGGCGAAGCTGCGGCAGGCGATGGCGTACTACTATGGCGCGGTGACGCTTGTGGATGATCAGGTCGGGAAGATCGTAGCGGCGGTGCGAGATCAGGGCATCCAGGACGAGACGGTGATTGCTTTCTGTTCGGATCACGGTGAATTGCTCGGACACTACGGGATGTTGACGAAGAGCATCGACGAGTATCCGATCTTGTATGACGTGGGGTTACGCGTACCGATGGTGATCGGCGGGGCTGATGTAGCGACGTCAGTGGTCCAAGACCCCGTCGAGCTGATCGATCTGTGTCCGACGCTGCTAGCTGCGGCTGGTGTGGATGTGGCACCGGAAATCCAAGGGTTGGACCTGAGCGATACGTTTGCCGGGGGCCGTCCGGATTACAGGTCGTCCGTGTTCGCGGAGAGCGGGGCGGTGAAGATGATTCGGAGCGAGCGATACAAGCTCGTCCACTATCCCGGTCAGACCTACGGTGAGCTATACGATATCGCCAGCGATCCTGAAGAGACGAGGAATCTATACGGGGATCCTTCTTTCGCGGATCTGCAAGGCGAGATGACCGCCGCGCTTCTCGATCGGCTGATCCATGCGGAGGGTGCGTGGCATGGGGAGTCGAAGCGAGGGGAGGCGTATTGGCGGTATCTGTATTCGAAGGCGTTCGAGTAGGTGTCTACGATTTAGTTCAAGAAGCCACTTGCACCGCAAGCCCTCACCCGACTGAGCCTCGCCGAAAAGGCGGGGCGAGCCACAGTCCCCCTCTCCCGCTAGCAGGAGAGGGGATGCTTGTTTACAGTGCCGCTAGCCTAGGTCGTAGATCCTTCCCAGGTTTCCTCCGAAGATCAGTTCTTCAGCTTCTGCTCCCATATTCAGGCGCTGAATGGCGCGTTTGACCTGGATGGGGCGGTATTCCGGCAGGTTCGAACCGAAGACGACACGTTCGGGTCCGATCTCGTCGACGGCGATCTTGACGCCGTCGGGTACGGTCTGTTCGGGATTGTTGGCCCAGCGTTTGTGGAAGCGGAGGACGGTTGTGCCCATGTAAGTATTCGGGTGGTCACGGCAGACCTGCATGGCGTCGTCGAAGTTGTCGGGGTAGCCCATGTGGTCGATGATGACGGGCGAGTCGGGGACGCGTTCTGCGAGGATGCCGATACGGTCGGCGCTGCAGTTTCGGACGCCGGAGTGGACGGAGATGACGATTCCGAGTTCGGCTGCCGCGTCGACGAAGGGGAATACCATCGGGTCATCGATTTCGTATTTGTGGATGGCGCCCATGAGTTTCATGCCTCCCGCGCCTTTTTCGACGAGTCTCCCAAGGTCATCAACACCCTCTGAGCCGCGTTTGGGGTCCATCAAGACGCAGGGGAGGGTGTGTGGGTTGTCGGCGGTCTTTTCGACGAGGCCGTCGTTGTCTGGGACCTCTTTGGTTTGGGGCATGACGACGGCGTAGTCGAAGCCGGCTTCGGCTTCGCATTCGAGGAGTGCGTCTACGGTGATCTGATGGTCGTACCAGTTGTCGGTCAGGTAGGCTTCGAAGTCGCCGGTGATGGGCATGGTTGTCTCCTGAGAGTGCGTGTTATCGAGTTCGTGGTTGGGCTCCGAGGGCTATGGTAGTGTCGGTCTGCGGCCTTTCCGCGGCGCCTGCCTCTTGTATCGCCTTGGTACCAGGGGTTTGCTCACCTTCGGCGAGCGGCACCCCCCTCACAAGCTCGGGGCAGGCTCGGCTCTGGCTACTGGCGCCTCGCCCCGTTCCGGGGCTTCCAAACCCCTCTCTCCTGTTGGCGTTATGCTTTCCAGCTGATTCTTGTGTTGTCTTGCATGACTTCCGGGTTCACCAGGACGTTGGGTTCTTCGCCGTTGAATACGCGGAGGATGTTGTCGGCGGCGGCGATGGAGGTGCGGATCAGAGCCTCCTCCGTCTGGCCGGCGACGTGGGGCGAGCAGATGACGTTGTCCAGGGTCAGGAGCGGGTGATCGTCCGGGGGTGGTTCTTCGTTGAACACGTCGATTCCGGCGGCGGCGATCTCGTTGGATTGCAGGGCTGAGTAGAGGGCGTCTTCGTCGATCAGGCCACCTCTCGCGCAGTTTACGAGGAGGGCGGTCGATTTCATCCGTTCCAGTTGGCCCGAGCCGATCATATTCCGGGTTTCGTCGTTCAGGGGGACGTGCAGCGAAATGACGTCCGACTCGCTCAGGACCTGATCCAGTGCGGCGGACGTGACGCCGGTGGACTCGAAGTCTGATTTCGGGATGTAGGGATCGCAGGCAAGGATTCTCATGTCGAAGCCCGAAGCCAATCGGGCGAGTCTCTTTCCTATTCGACCGAGCCCGACGATGCCCAGCGTCTTTCGGTGTAGCTCTACACCGACCAGGTTACCCCGCTTCCAGGTCCCGTCGCGGACCTCTGAATGCGCTCCCCTGAGGTTTCGGCCACAGGAGAGGATCATGCCGATGGCGTGTTCGGCGACGGCCTGCGAATTCGCGTCGCCCGAGATACAGACGGCGATTCCAAGGTCGGTGCACGCAGGGACGTCCACGGATTCAAACCCGACACCGTGTCTGGATACGACCTGCAGGGTCGGGGAGATGAGCACGTCACGAGAGATGATCGAGCCTCTTGCAAGAAGGCCGTCGGCATCCTTGGCGGCGTCGACGAGGACTTCCCGGGGCGATAGTGCCTGAAGTACCTGAACCTCGAGGTCGTTCTCCTCGAGGAGGTCGATTCCTTCTTGGCGGATGTTGTGGTCGGTTACGAGGACTTTCATGCTCAGGGCAGCCCTAGCGTTTGGGGTGGCGATCAGGACGGGTTGGCTTCTGCTCCGTCACGGCGAATATTGTCGGTCCACAAGCTAAGGAGGAAACGGCGATGGCGGCAAAAGGTCTGAAGCAGCGAATACGAGATGGCGAGATCATCCACGGGATCGGTGTGGCGATGGACATCGAGCGGGGTCGTCTGGAGGACTATCTAGGTCAAGCCGATTATGACTACGTATCTGTGGACTGCCAGCACGTGGCCTATTCGGAAGTGCAATTGACCGAATTCTGCCGGATGGCGAACGAGCTGGGTATACCGGCACGGGTGCGGATCAAGCACACCCGGCAGGCCTACCTCGTCGGCAACTACCTCGACCTCGGTCCTTCGGGGATTATGGTGCCTGAAGTGGAGACGGAAGAGATCGTTGATGAGGCTGTCAACGCGTTCTATTACCCGCAGAAGGGGAGGCGGAGTTGGGGTGGGACCGACCGCGTCGGGCTATCGGAACGGTCGAACCGGCTGGAGTATGCTGCGTGGTGGAACGACTATGGCGTGTTGACGATCCAGACGGAGTCCGTTGACGCTGTCGTGAATGCGCGTCAATTGGCGAAACCGGGGATCGACGTGTTGGCATTCGGCGTGAACGACCTGAACTTCAGCCTGGAGGCCCATCCGCAGTTTCCGATCCGGACCTACGAGGATTGCGTCAAGCACGTGCACGAGCAGCTGGATGGGACCGGTGTGCGCGCGGCGGTGCGTCCAGAGTCACAAGCAGACCTGGATCTGTTCCTCGATATGGGTGTGACGGTGTTCGTGGAACAGGTGGGTGTCTGGTTGAGATAGTCGATGCCGACTGTACGGCGAATAGAGGGATTCGGTCGCCGCTACTGCCGTGAGCAGGCCAGAAGGCCGCCTTCGACGGGGAGCGAGACACCGGAGATGCAGTCGGCTGCTGGTGAACACAGAAACGCTACGGCTCGGCCGATGTCTTCAGGGGTACCGCGGCGACGGAGGGGGACAGAGTCGTACAGGTCCTCCTGAATGCTGCCGACTTCGGGCGCAGGGGTGTTGAAGATGTGGTCCGTGTTCATGTGGCCCGGGAGGACGGCATTGCAACGGATGCCGTGCTCTCCCAGGTCGACCGCCATGCTTTCGGTGAGCCGGATGACGCCGGCCTTGGCGCAGCCGTAGGCGGTGTCGGTTTTCCAGGCGCGTCGACCGTGTACGGATGAGGTGCTGCAGATGGCGCCGCCCCCGCCCTGTTTGACCATCTCCTTCGCTGCTCGTTGACTGCAGAGGTAGAAGCCTTTCAAGCCAATGTCCAGGTTGGCGTCCCAGTTTTCTTCCGTCAGCTCCAGAAAGTGCGCGCCTGTTCCGCCGTATGGGTTGTTGACCAGGATATCGATGCGGCCGAATCGGTCGAGGAAGGCGTCGAACATACCGTTTACGACCGTGCTGTCTGAGATGTCTCCCGCGAAAAATTCTGCTTCGCGACCCATTTCCCTGATCGATTCCAGCGTTTCGTCGCCGTCTTCATCGTGGTGGAGGTCGTTGACGCCGACGTCGCAGCCGGATTCGGCTAGAGCGAGAGCGATTCCGCGGCCGATGCGGCGTTTGCCGCCGGTGACGAAGGCCTTCTTTCCGGTGAGGTCGTGGGGGTTGGGCATGGACGTGTCCTCGTGTGCATCAGTGGTATGGAGACTGGAAAGACAATTTAACCACGGAATACAAGGAAAACATGGATGGAAAGGCAGAGGTGTGGCGGAGATCAAGCCAGCGAGAGGTGTGTGGTCCGCCTTCGCCTGTCGGCTACGGCGCGACAAGTGGCCTCCGGGAAGAGGGCGTATCCTCTCCCGGAGGGACGGTTAGGCCCGTCGACATAAGCCCGGAACACGCCCGGGTCCGTAGTCGGGTCCGCCGCCTTTACCACTTTTTGTCATTGAGTCCCCGGTCGGGAGCGTGTTCCCCGACCGAGGTAAGGGTTAGGCTCCGTCGACATAAGCCCGGACACGCCCGGGTCGTAGTCAGAGCCGCCCTGTTTTCTCACAGCTTCAGGTTCTGTGTGTCGAGGATCCGCCCGATCAAAACCTGAAACTTCACGAGCGTTGCCGGATGTGTCTCCCTGACCGTAGCCTTGAGGACAGGACCGAGGGGGACGTTCTCCGGCTCACGGGCCAACGCCTTGGCCAGGGCATACCGAACGTGCCGTGCGGGGTCTTCCAGCTTTTCAACGAGCTGAGGCACAAAGGACCGGTCGCCAAGCCGTCGTGACAGCGTCGAGAGAGACATGAGTGCATTCTGTCTCACCCGTCGGTTGCTGTCGTCGAGTGCTTTCACCATCAGGTCAACGGCGAATTCGACCTCCAGGTTCCAGCGGTTGTACTGGAGCAGCCAGAAGAGCGTCCGCATCCGCGTTTTCCAGTTCGGGAACGCCATGGCTCGGATGAATCCTTCGCGACTCTTCTCTCCAGCGATTTCAAGCTGGGCGCCGGTCGAGCTCCGCCACATCTTGCCTTCCTCGGGATCGCTCAACAGCGCGAGCACACGATCGGCGAATCCCTCGTCAGGTCCTTCGGATTTCAGGTTGTCTTCCACCATTGCCATCATGTCCTGTCTGAGTCGGTTGCGTGCTTCGTGCTGGCGGTGCTTGATCGTGCCCTCGGGTACTTCCTGGATGGCCGCCAGCTCGCGGATTCTGTATCTGCCTATGTAGTAGAGTGAAACGGTCTCTCGCTGCTTCTTCGACAGCTTGCCAATCGAGACGAGCAAGTCCCTTCGGAGTTCGTGTCGCTCAATGTCTTCGTCTGGTCTCGCCCGCTGATCCTCCGGCTCCGGGACTGCGTCCAGATCGGCGGTAGATCTGTTTCGCCTCAGGTGGTTCAGACTTCGTGTGATCGCGATCGTTCGAAGCCAGGGACCGAGTCGAGCCGGATCCTTGAGGTCATGCAGCCGCTGGTAGGCCTCCACGAAGACCTGCTGGGACACATCCTCTGCATCGTGAAAATTGCGGATTCGTGCCAGTGAGATGCCGAAAACCGCATACTTGTATCGATGGATGATCTGACCGAATCCCTCCGGTGGATCCTCGAGGGCCGTGGCAACCAGCTGTGTGTCTGTCAATGTGTTGGGGCGTTCCTCCGTGTTCTCATCAGGCATGACACCCCTACCAGGAAAAAGGTTGGGACCATTCTGCTTTCGCCATTTGCGGCCCGGGGCAGGTTGCAGCTACTTACCACAGGAGTGGATGTATCTCACAGATCGAGGAGTTCCCATGATACGACCGAACAGACGGGTAATGGTTTTCAGCGCGCACGCAGCGGACTTCTGTTCGCGGGCCGGCGGCGCGATCCTGCGCTTTGTGGATGCCGGATGTGACGTCCAGATTCACGACCTGACGTATGGCGAGAAATGCGAGTCGCCGCTGCTGTGGAACGAGAATCCAGCGATCACAGAAGACGAGGTGAAGGAGATTCGGCGGAATGAGATCGAGGCGGCGGCGGCGGTTCTGGGAGCGCCTATCTCGTGCCTGGATTACGAGGACAGTCCCCTTCTCGTGGGTCCGGAGCGTCGAGGCGAGATTCTGGAGTTGATCCGGGCCTTCCGGCCGGACCTCGTGCTCTGCCACTGGAAGAACGACTTTCTGCACCCGGATCACGTCGAGGCAGCCAACGCGGTGATCTGGGCGAGTCGATACTGCTTTCGGCCGGGCATCAAGACGGATCATCCTCCGTGTCCCGCCCCGGAGATCGTGTGCTACGAGCCGATCGCAGGGATCGGGCCCGTGGTGGGGTATGTGCCCAATCTCTACGTCGATGTCTTCGCGGTCTGGGATCGGAAGGTCGAAGCGATGCGCGCGCTGGCGACGCAGCCGGAGCTTCCCGAGAAGTACGGAATCATCGCGGCCTATCGGGCGCTGGAGGCGCAGATCACGGCGAACATGAAGGAGACGACCATGGCTGAGGCGTTCGTGCGGCTGGGGACGGAAGCTGCCCCCTGAGGGACCATGAAGCGACTACGTGTGCTGTATCTCTCTGAGCCAAGACAGTTCGAACCGTGGGGGGAGGACGTCGTGGCGGCCGTGGGCGTGAATCACGATCTGACCATTCTGGATCCGCAGGCCCCTCTCGGACCGCAGTTCTCGGGCATAGATGTGGTCGTCGATCACGGCGGAAGCATCGGCACGCCAGAGATGATGGATGCGGCGACCGATGCGCAGCTCTGGCAGATCGTCGGCACCGGGTTCGATCACTTCCCGTTGTCGCACATCGTGTCACTGGGGATTCCCGTATCCAACTGTCCCGGAACGTTCAGCGCAGTCGCACTGGGTGAAAGCGCGATGATGTTCATCCTGATGCTGGCACACGGGTATCGGAGTGGGTTCGAGCGATTCAGCCGTGGTGAGCTGTATGAGCCAGTTGGGCGCGAACTCCAGGGCGCCGTGCTGGGGATCCTCGGGTTCGGGGCGAGCGGGCAGGAGCTGGCGCGACGAGCCAACGCGTTCGGCATGCGCGTCCATGCGATCGACGTGCGAGACATCGAGGCCGACATTCTCGAGGAGATCCGGCCTGAGTTCCTGGGGACGCCCGATGACGTTGACCGGGTCGTGAGCGAGAGCGACTACCTGTCGCTTCACCTGCATCTCAACGCCGAGACGCGCCATACGATCGATGCGCCACGGATCAGCCTCATGAAGTCAACTGCGTGCCTGATCAATGTGGCGAGAGGGGCTCTGGTCGACGAAGCCGCACTGCACGAGGCACTGATCGAAGGCAGGATCGGCGGGGCAGGTCTGGACGTATTCGAGAGCGAGCCGCCGGATCCAACCCAACCCGTCTTCCAGCTACCGAATGTGGTGGTGACGCCGCATACGGCCGGCTGTACACGAGAGACCTCCCGGAGACGGGCGGAATGCGTCGCCGAGAACGTCGATCGGATCGCGCAGGGACTCGAGTCGCTCTATAGGATCGATAGCGGAACAGGGCATGCTAACGGCTGAACAGAAGCGTCTCTATGAAGAGAATGGGTTTGTCGTTATCGAACCCGTCTTCGACGACTCGGAACTGAATGCCCTGCGTCAGGCAGCGGACGACCTGCTCGAGCACTCAGGTCCAATCCATCCGGACAACCTCCGGCTACAGATCGAACCTGATCTACTCGATGGCGAGCAGATCGTCAGGAAGATCGAACCGATCATCGATGTGGTGCCTGCGCTCGAGGACCTGGTTACCGATAAGCGAATGACGGAGCCGGTCGAGGACCTCTTTGGAGAAGAGGTCGTTCTGTTCGAGGACAAGCTGAACTACAAGCCCCCGAGAATCGGGTCCGCCTATCCGCTCCATCAGGACTATGCCTACTGGCAGGCGCATACCGATCGGCTGATCACCGTCGGCCTGCTACTCGATGATGCGACAGCCGAGAACGGGTGCCTTCGCTTCGTTGCCGGAAGTCACACCTCGGGGCTGCTTCCCCGCGAAAACGACCATCACCGGATCATCACATTCGACGTCGACCCCACTCTGGCCGTCGATGGGCCGGGGCAGGCGGGGGGTCTGGTGCTCTTCAGTTGCTACACCGCTCACCATTCCTACCTGAACCGGACGGCAACCGGAAGACGTGTCATCCTCTACACGTATAACCCCGTGTCCGATGGCGATACGTATCCTGACTACAAGGGAGCGCAGGGGCGGGACTGCCGGGAGTGGCTGGCCACCTACGAGCAGACCCGCTGATCGCCAATCGGATCAGTGTCTGTCCACCCGTTGTTCGATCGGGATCGCCCGGTATTCCTGGATCAACTCAGCCAGACCCGTTGCAGCTTCCCTGAAGAACCGTTCTCCCTTCTCCGCCGTTGCCACCGTGGGATCACCGATCACGCCCGTTTCGGATATCCGTGACCAGTGGTCCATCATCTTGAGTGGCGCACTGCCTTTTCCACGCACCCATCCACGCCAGTAGAACTTGGTCACAGGCGCTTTCACTTCTGGGACCGCCTTCTCGAGCTGCACGGCCGACTCGTTCAGGTGAAGGTAGACCGACGTTTCAATCTCATCGGCGTGGGACATGACGTCGGACTCGCCGATTTCCTCGACGGACGCGCCCACGCCGCCGTTCAGGAACCCGCAATGCGCCTCGGTTTCGACCACCGTACGACGAGCCGCAAGTTCGAGGATCGGGGCGTTCGACCCGTGGCCGTTGACGATCAGGATCTTCCGGAAGCCGTGGTGGGCAACGCTTGTCGTGATGTCGACGACAAAGTCGAGCAGGTGATTGTCCCTGATGGTGATCGTGCCGGGGAAGTCCATATGGTGGTCTTCGAACCCGTAGGGGAGCTTCGGAAGAATGAGGACCTCGTCGGGAATCAGCTTGGCCGCAGCCTCGCAGAGGCAGCTGACGACGAAGGTGTCGACGTCCAGCGGCAGGTGGTGTCCGTGATCCTCCGTCGACCCAACCGGCAACACGACGACAGGCTGCTTCTCGACGAGGTCACGCAGTTCCGGCCACGTATGGTGGTCGTATCGATAGGGCAGTCTGGCACCTCTCATCGGGATCTCCTTGGTGGACGCGGTGTGTGAAGACCTGAGCCTAAATGATTGGCGAGCGGCGAGTTCTGTCTTCACCATGATGCGGTCCTGATGCGCAGACCTCAACCGGAGATCACCGATGCCCTCTGTTCGAGATACCTACCGATTCGATGACCTCACCTGGCCGGAGGTGAACGAGGCCGTGGCGATGGGAAAGATCCCGATCCTGCCGACGGGTGCTGTCGAACAACACGGACATCACCTGCCGCTCAAGGTCGACCATCTCTGTGCGACGGCGGTTGCGAACGAAGCGGCCCGTCTGTGTCCCGAATACAGCCTCGTCCTGCCCCCGGTGAGTTTTGGCTATGTCCATCACGTGATGGATTTCCCCGGATCGCTGAACATCCACTTCGAGCATTTCATCCAGTATGTGCTCGATATCCTGAAGAGCCTGGCCTACCACGGGTTCAAGAAGATGATCGTGGTCAACGGTCACGGCTCGAACGGCCCGCTGGTCGAGCTCGCATCCCGGCGTCTGATCGTCGAGACCGATGCGAGCTGTACGTTCTGTAGCTGGTGGCAGCTGCTGCAGGTCGATCCGGATTTCAAGGATAAGTGGCGGGAAAGCGTGTTCCCGGGCGGCTGTTCGCACGCGGGCGAACTCGAGACGTCGATGCTGCTGTATCTGGACCCGGACAGTGTGCGGAAGGACAATATCAAGAGCGAGATTGCGAAGACGAATAAGTATGGATCGAAGTATGTGTGGGGCGATCTATTCGGGAAGGGGCCTATGGGGCTGGTGGAGTGGACGAGCCAATACTCGGACAGCGGGGTGATGGGCGAAGCGGAGAAGGCGACAGCGGAGAAAGGGAAGCTGGTGTTCGAGGAGGCGAGCCGGAATCTGGCGGAGTTCGTGGCGGAGTACTACGAGCGGAAGATCGAGAAGCGGACGAGGCATCAGGCGGAGGAGCCGACGATACCCCTTTCGTTCCCGACGGATTGATAGAGGGAACCACGGAGAACACGGAAGACACGGAGGAAACCTGGTCTCAACCAGGATGACAATCGCGAAAGAAGTGAGCCACCAAACTTTGGAAGGTCGAGGATGATCAAGATTGGAAGCAACTATCTGAGCTTGAAGGACACGAGCATCGAAGACTTCATCAAGACGGCGTATGATCTGCGGCTGGATGTCGTGGATTTCCACCAGCGGGCATTCGAGTCGACGGATCCGGAGTATCTGTCATCGATCAAGGCGCTTTGTTTGAAGTATGGGATGCCCATTGGCTACATCGGCGTGAGTGGGCTGTTTCACGGGAATGCTGAGGAGCGTGACGAACATGCGAAGACGAGCAAGGCAGCTGTGGATCTGGCGGCGTTTTTGGGGTCACCACTCATCCGGTTGTTCTGTGCCACGATTCCGGAGAAGAACGGAGATGGAGACGATACCTGGCCGGCCATGGTCGCTGGGTACCAGGAGGTGGCCGACTACGCGGCAACAAAGGGGATTGGTGTTGGGCTCCAGAACCATCCCGTCACTGGCGACACGATGCTGGAGATTCGGGAGAAGGTGGACCGACCCAACTTCAATTTCATCATGGATACGGGTCAGTGGACGGGATCGCCTGGGTCGTCGCCCAGAGGCGAGACAGACCCGGCTCACGACATCTACAAATACATGGAGCAGACGATCCCGCACGCCATGTATGTCCGATGCAAGTTCTACGTGATCGAGAGTGGGAAGGAAGAATGGATCGACTACGATCGGATCTCGGAGATTATCAAGGGATCCGGGTTCAACGGGAGTATTTCGATCGTGTATGAAGGGGAGCAGGAAGATCGGGTGGAGCAGGTGCGGCTGGCGGCGAAGTATTTGAGGGAGCTCCTGGCCGGGTACTAGACGCTCAGGTACTTGACGTCACCAGGCAGAGCCTGGCGACGAGACAGATGGAATAGGGGACAGGCTGGGCAGAGCCCAGCGGGAGGGTTAATGGCAAAGGTATACGCGGCGTTCAGAGCGCCCTACTCGCAGCCGAACGGGATGCAGATGACGGACGAAGGTTTGTGGGTGGCGGATCAGGTGACGGATCGGTGTGCGTTGGTCGAAACCGAGAACGTGAATCGGTATGGGAAGACGCTCGTGCTGCGGGAGATTGACACGGAGTCGTCCAATACAAGCGGAATGACGTATGGGGATGGGGCGCTCTGGCTGGCGGCGAACGGACCGGGGGCCAAGTATAGACCGGCGAGGGATACAGACTTCGAGAGTGGGGCGAACTTGAAGGTCGATCCGATGACTGGAGAAACACTAGGCCATTGGCCGATGCCGGAGGAGGGCGGTACCCACGGGATCGAGTGGGATCACTACGATGAAGGCACGATGTGGGTCAGCACAAAGGGCAACACGATGACCCAGCTGAAGGTCGGTGATCGTTCGGTGATCCGGAAGCTGGACTTACCGCACAGCCGATCGCACGGCGTCGTGCGTGTGGAGGATGGGATCTGGATCGCGTTCACTTCGGATCTGGTGCTGATCAAGTTTGATGTCGAGACGAATGAAGAGATGGACCGGATCGACATTCCCGAATCGCATCCGGCACCGCACGGGGTGTCTGCGTATCCGGGTGGGTTTATTTACTGTGATTCGTCGACGGGTTGGATCGGGGTCATAGAAGCGAAGGTGTAGACGAGGGAAGGGCCAGGGAGAAGCCAGGTTGGAGCCGGAGTTCAGGAAACCATGAGTCTCGATCGCAGGAACTACCCGCCTGATCACGGGATCCGGATGCCATATGGCGACCTGCATCAGGTGATCCAGCAGCTGTTTGTGAAAGCCGGGATGACCGAATCGGATGCGGACCTGCTGGCAACGATTCTGGCGCGAAATAACCAACGGTGCATCTACAGCCACGGAACAGGACAGATACCACACTACCTGAAGGTGATCCGGAACGGTGAGGTGAATCCGCGGCCAGACGTGACTGTCGTACGCGAATCACCGAGCGCGCTGGTCATGGATGGAGACGGCGGGCTCGGATACTTCCCTTGCTGGCGTGGAACTGAACGGATCATCGAGAAGGCGAAGGAGACAGGTGTCGCGGCGCTGACGTCTGCACATCACCACCACTATGGGTCGGCTGGAAACTACACGCGTCTGGCCATTGAACACGACTGCATTGGTCTGTCCTTCTCGGGACACCGCACGTATCTGAAGCCGGAGAGCCCGATCGCGCATATCATCGACTCGTCGCCGATCAGCATTGGGATTCCGGCAGGAAATGAGCCACCCGTGGTGATGGATATGGGTGGAGGCGTACTTCCGTATAACGAAAATACGTTCGCACAGCTACCCAAGAGCCTTTTCAAGGCGATGGCTTTGTCGGCATCCATCCGAGCTCTAGGGGCCGTGTTCCCAGGTATCTACACCGATCGTATCAAGACGTCCAAATGGGATGCGAATCAGGGCGCGTTCATCGTCGTGGTCGATCCCTCGCACTTCTGTGAGCTCGATGAATTGAATGCCGAGATGGATCAGTTTGTCCGTATGGCTCAGGGGATGGAGATCGTGCCGGGGATGGAGCGGGCCGTGCTTGCGGGCGGGAATGAGGTGCATTGGGAGCGGGCGAACGTGGAGAACGGGATTCCGATGAGTGATGCTCATTGCGAGTCGCTTGCATTCGAAGGGGAGAGGCTTGGGGTGAATGTGTCGTTTGAGGCTTATGAAGCGACGCGATTCTAAGTTAAGAGCGGTCACCCGCTTCGCTAGATGAACACGCGATGAACACAAGATGGGATCGAGGGGGATGTGCGTTGTGCTCCGCACCCCGTCAGTGGAGATACGGATGGACGTGCAACGCGGGGCGGACTTTGTTGCCCAGGCTTCAAGAAAGCACCGGGGGGAGGTAAAGCCCCCCCTATGTAATACGGTCATCATTTGCAGAACACAGGAATAGTTGAGGCTCAATGTCGACTGATTGGCTTACAGGGATATACCTGACCACACCTGTGATCCTGGAGCAGCCGGATTATGTGACTCGGCTGCGGGACGAGATCGGGCTGAATACGGTGGTGATGGGGTTTACGGGTGAGATGCCGGAGGAAGTGCTGAAGCTCAGTCCGTATGGCGGAACGATTCCAACGGAAGCGGAGCTCGAAGCCATCATACTCAGGCATTTTGATGGGAGGCCGATCGATCCACGGGAGTATGGGCAGGCTCGGAATTTGTGCGGGCCGGGAGCGCCTCTAAATGGGGAGGACGAGACGTTCAGGAGGGCGGTGGATCAGTTGAAGGCGGCCGGTCTGGATGTGTGGACGTATGGCGGGGCGTGGACGATCAGGCGGCTGATGTTCTGTCCGTCGAATCCGGATGTCAGATCGTGGATGGAAACGGCGTGTGTTCATTGGGCCACCGAGTATGGGCTGGATGCGCTGGATATCACCCATTTTCGGTATCCGATGGGGAGTTTTCCGCTGGGGCTGTTCGGGTGCACGTGTACGCACTGTCGATCGGAGGCGGATGGTCTCGGTTATGACATGGATCGGATGGTCGATGACCTGAAGGCGACGAGAGAGCAGCTGCGTCGGCTGGACGGCAAACGACTCGCGGATGTGACCAGGCTCGGATTCGGGTTCTTCGATGTGGTTCACGCTCTCGGGTTACGGTCCGGCTTCCTGGATTGGTGGCGATTTCGCCAGGATCTGGTGGTCAAGAATCTGACGCAGTTTCGAGCGGCGGTGAAGGCAGCTTCACCCGACACACGCTTTGGGACGGACACGTATCCCGCCTCGATGGCGATGACGGCCGGTCACGATTATCTGCGTTGGGATCAGATGTGCGACTTTGCGAGTCCACTCGTATCTCACATCTCTGCATTTGTGTCCAATACGTTCATCGAGTGGGCGCGATTCCTGCAGGAAGAGATCCCGAACCTGACCGAAGAAGATGCGCTGCAGGTGGTCTACCGATTCCTGGGCTACGACGGAATGGGCCTGCCCGAGACCGTGGCGGCCTACGGACACGAGGACGCGGCTACATTGGCGGACCGGATTCCGACGGCCGATCTCGTGCTGCGTGACCTCGTCAAGGCCAAGCTGCTGCTGCCGGAAGGCGTCCCGTCCTACCCGATCATTCACGGAGAGGGATGGGGGATGGAGACGATCGATCGAATCCTGACGGAGATGAAGTCACTGGGTCACAATGGGGTCGTGTGGCAGGGAACCGAGGACATTCTCAATGGCAAGTGACCCCCCTTCGCCAAAGGCTTCGGCGGGGCAGGCAAATGACAAGTGAAAGTCAGAGTCAGAGTGGCCCCAGGGAGCAAGAGTCAAACGAGCGTGGATTGCCCGTGACATGGGGATGAGCCCGATACGTCTTCTGTGGCTAACGGCGATCGGTGGGCTGCTGGCGGGATGTCTTCCGAAGGACCGTGCTGCCGAGAGCGAAAGTGACACAGAGGCTGCCGGATCCTCGAGCGGACAGGTGACCTCCGCGCCTTTGACGATCGACTCATCAGTCCTTAGAAGCCGGACGTTCGGCGAGGCACCGATGTTGGCGGAGCGAGTTGCTTCAGGCGACCTGCCGCCGGTTTCGGATCGGCTGCCGGAGAACCCGCTCGTCGTCGTTCCTCTCGACACCATCGGGACCTATGGCGGTACGATCAATCGCGCGCTGACCGGTGAGGTCGTCCAGGTGTCGGGGATCAGCAAGACGCTGAGCGAGAACCTGATGGGATATGAGCGGCCGATGCCGCATCGGATCCTCTACAATCTCGCGGAGCGGCACGAGTTCCTGGATGAAGGCAGAACAGCCCTTTTCTACCTCCGCAAGGGCTTGAAGTGGTCGGACGGTCATCCGTTTACGGTCGACGACATCCTGTTCTGGTATCACGACATGTGGGTCGATCCAGATGCCAGGCGTAGTCCGCTTTTCCCGACTCAGTATCTGGTCGAGGGAAGGCCGATCGAGATGGAGAAGGTGGACGACCTGACGATCCGGTTCCGGTCGCACAAACCGCTGGGCGGCATCCTTCACAATCTGGCACAGGACTATATCTGTCTGCCCAAGCACATCTTCGCCCCACTCCACCCGCGATACAATCCGGACGCGACCTACGAGGCCCTGCGGGATGCAACGACGCGGGCGAAGCGGATCCTGACTCCCGGGATTCCCCGGATGTCGCCGTGGGTCCCCGTGACGTGGGAGCGGGACCAGCGGGTGGTGTACGAACGGAATCCCTACTACTTCAAAGTCGATTCCGCGGGCAACCAGCTGCCGTATGCGGACCGGCTGGTGTTTCACATCATCCCGGATCGGCAGGTGATCCTGCTCAAGTTTATCAATGGTGAACTGGATCTGTTCGGTCGGTATACGCAGATCAACATGCTGCCGACGCTGAGGGCGAACGAGCCGAAGGGCACCTACACGCTGAAGTTCGCGACGCCGACGCCGGCCTCCGCACTCCGGATCAACTGGGACACACCCCGGCCTGAGCTGCGACGCGCCTTCCGGGACAAACGGGTCCGTGTCGCGCTGTCCCACGCGCTGAATCGTCAGGAGATCGGGGAGATCGTCTATCAGGGGATGCTGATTCCGTCCGGTTTCACGTTCGGACCCGGCAGCCGATACTACTCGGAAAAGTTGACGAAAGCCTACTCAGCCTACGATCCGGACACATCGCGCGGGCTTCTCGACGAGTGTGGCTACGTTGATTCGGACGGCGACGGGATCCGGGAACTCGGCGATGGATCACCGTTCGAACTGATGATCGACGTGATTCCCGGGCTGGGAACGGACGTCTGTCAGCTGGTTACAGAATACTGGGGAGCGATCGGCGTACGGACCCATCTGAATGTGCTGCTGCCGAACATGACCCATCAGAGAAGGGCGCGAGGTAAGTTCGAGATCCTTTGGTCGGCGGAGTATCAGGAAGATGCGTCGGTCAACATGTATGCTTGGGGAACGACGGGTCCGCACTTCCCGACGTGGCACCGGATGGCCTACAAGGAAGGTCCCGAATGGCTGGCGGAGGCAACCCGGATGATCGACGGCGTGCTGACGACGATTGATCCCGAGCAGGTGCACGTTTACATGGAACGGATCCGCGATCTCCACACGGAGAACATTCCGATCCTGATCGTCGGTTTTGCCTACCCAGTGTGGGGGGCGAGCACACGGCTCGGGAACGTTCCCGAAAACAAGGCGACGGATAACGCCTACCGGGGGTGGAGCCGGCCGGTGTTTCACGAGCAGTTGTATGTCAAGCAATAAGGACGTCCAAGGGACGTCAGCGCAGGAGGATGCGAGTGGGATGGAAGGTTAGGGTTGCGAACAATTGCGTGTTTGTGGATGACGCAGAGTCGGGTCGGATCGTGCTGCAGCACAACGCCCGACCGGGGATGCGGCCGTATATCCATCCACTGCGCGGTGTTGACGGACAGGCCTGTCTGACGGAGGACAGTCCGTGGCATCACCCGTGGCAGCACGGGCTCCAGACG
Source organism: Gemmatimonadota bacterium (assembly GCA_002727195.1). Classification (GTDB taxonomy): domain Bacteria; phylum Latescibacterota; class UBA2968; order UBA2968; family UBA2968; genus UBA2968. The sequence continues at coordinate 456,343 of PBWH01000005.1, read as the reverse complement.
GGATTCCACGGCGTGAACGGCTGCGACTTCTGGTTCGATCCCGGGCAGAACGCGAAGGCCGTGATCGGAACGATCGAACCGACTGCCCCGCATATCACGGGAGAGGACCCGCCATCCTGGTTGATCGAAGCGAAATGGCGACACGACGATGGGACCGAACTGTTGGATGAGCGACAGACCTGGTCATTGAGTGACGGTGGGGATGTGCTGTTTCTGGATCTGGATTGGCAGATCACCGCCGTAACTGATGTGACGATCGAGCAGGGTTCGTATGGCGGATTCTTCATTCGGATGCCATTCCGGTCAGGTCGGTCTGTGAAGGTGGTCAGCTCCACGGGACTCGAAGATGATGCGACGGAACAGCAGTCGGCCGCGTGGGTGGATCTGCGAATGCCTGTGAACAGAGGGGATGTGAACGCCGGGATTGCGTTGTTCGATCACGCAGAGAATCCCGGGCATCCGGCACACTGGCGCGTGGATGGACAACGGGGGATCAACCCCGCGCCGTGTATTCCTGGAGAAATTCAATTATCGGTGGGTAAGTCAATGACACATCGCTATCGGTTGGTCCTGCACGATGGGACGTTGATGAGCGAGCGGATGCAGGAACTGTGGTTGACTTGGTGCAAGTGAGGCGCGATGGCTGATCGACCTAACATCGTTCTCGTGTTCTCGGACCAGCAGAGACATAGCGCGCTGGGGGCGAATGGGAACACGGTTGTGCGCACGCCGAACATCGATGCAATGGCGGCTGATGGAATGGTGTGCGACAACTATTTCTCGAATCACCCGTTGTGTTCGCCGTTCCGGGCGATCCTGTTGACCGGTCAGTTCGGGTGGCGGAATGGGGTGATCGACAACGAGTATCGGCCGCGGCGGGACATTCCTACGTTGCCTGGAATGCTCAGCGACAGTGGATACGCGACGGCGCATGTGGGGACGTTCCACCTGGGGAGAGGGCCGTATCCCGAAGCTGACAGATATGGGATCGATTATCTGGCCGCACTCCACGACGGCCCAGGCTTCTTCGATCGGAGCTACTTCGAGAATGAAGAAGGCCCGACGAAGTTTGAGGGCTGGGCACCCACGGTCGAGACCGATCTCTCCATAGGCTTCATCGAGCGCCATCTCGAGAAGCGGCCTGACGATCCGTTTGCGCTATTCCTCTCCTGGCGACCACCCCACTGGCCGTATCCCAGCTATCCCGCCGATTACAGCACCTATGATCCGGCCGATATGGATCTGCCCGGCAATGTCCCCGAGCAGATGGCCGACTTCGCGCGTCGTGAGCTGACCGACTACTACGGCTGCTGTACGGGTCTGGATGCTGAGATGGGCAGGCTGCTAACGTCACTCGACGAGATGGGGATCGCCGACAACACGATCGTGGTCTACACGTCCGATCACGGCGACCACCTGTCGAGTCACGGATATGGGAAGCCATACGACCGCTGGATGCACCACTCGATGCGCGCGTCTAAGTCGACGCCCTACGAGGAGTCGTGTCACGTTCCGTTCGTGATCCGCTGGCCAGGTCATACGCCGGAGGGCACGAGAAGCGACGCGTTCCAAAGCTCGATCGATCTGGTACCTAGTCTGCTCGGCGCCTGTGGCGTGGGCATCCCCGACTGTATGCAGGGTAGGGACGTATCGTCGCTATGGAAGGGGGAGGCCTCTCCCAAAGATCCGGCTGGGGCGCACGAGTCCGCCTACCTGATGAACATGGCGAACGGATGGCCGAACCGATATGGATGGGTCGGGAGATGGCGAGGCGTGCGAACGGAGCGGTATACCTACGCGCGCTGGTTTGACCACGAGCGAGGGCCGTGGCTGTTCGATCGGCAGGCTGATCCGCTGGAGATGAAGAATCTTGCGGGAACAGACGAGGGTCGGGAGGCGCAGGAGGAGATGGAGGGGCGGCTGCATCGGTGGATAGAAGCCACAGGTGATCCCTTTGAATATGGCAAACGGGGTCCGCGTGGGTTTGTGGATGTGGGGCAGGAGTGGGCGGATCCGGAGAAGTGGAAGGAATGGGGGACCTGTTAGGCAAGTCAAAGTGCAAAGTGCAAAATGAAAAAAGAAGATGCCAAACCGAATGACGCAATAGAGCCTGTCCAGAGTGAGCACCGGTCACCCTGAGCGACGTCGTCTAGGGTCGGATCGGGTCGAGGGAGTCAGGAAGCTGAGAGAGACGTCGTATCGAAGGGCGACCGGACCAAAGGAAATGGGGTCCTTCGATACGGCGCAGCTATGCTTCGTATTNCAGACAACAGTGATGTGTTTGTATTGGCGCCTACTCAGGGTAAACGGTTGTAAGCGAACGTGGGAGGAGAACTCGGAAAGTGAGCAAACCAAACGTACTCTTTGTGATGACAGACCAGCAGCGGTGGGATACGATCGCGGCGCTGGGGAACACTCATATATACACACCGAACATGGACCGGCTGGTTCGTAGGGGGATGTCGTTTAACTGGGGATACTCGACCTGTCCTGTGTGTGTGGCGGCGCGGTATACCGTGCGGACGGGATGTGAGCCGCCGAAAACGCGCCGGTTTTCGAATGGGTCGGTGGATCCCGTGCGGGGACAGTCGGACTCGATGACGGAGCGATGCGGGCCGTATCTGGCGCAGACCATGCGTGGTCATGGCTACCGCACCTTTGGCGTCGGGAAGTTTCACACGGGGCCGTGGAACGAGGATATCGGATACGACGTCCATCAACACAGCGAGGAAATGTATCGGAACCCCGAGCAGCGTGCCGCTGATGGTTACGCGGGATGGATCGCGAGGGAGCACTCTGAGTTCGACTATATCGAAGCGCTTCAGGGTGAGCGCACAGAGATGTACTATCAGCCGCAGGTCAGCCCCCTGCCGGCTCAACTGACGGTCGAGTCTTGGGCGGCCGATCGGGTGGTCGAACAGATTCAGGTGGACGATGACCGGCCCTACTTCGGGTTCTGTTCGTTCATCGGCCCTCATCCACCGTTTGCGCCCCCTGTGCCGTTCAACCGGATGTATGATCCCGATCGCATGCCGGATCCCATTTACGGGGACATCGAGACAGATCATGCGGATGAACAGATCCCGTTTATGAACCGGATCATCTGGGCGGACGATATCACCGATTCCCATGCCCGGATCCTCAAGGCGCGGTACTACGGGGAGATCTCATATATCGATCAGTGCCTGGGACGCATCCTTGACGCCGTTGAAGCGCGTCCGGACGCAGATAATACCGTCATCTGTTTCTTCTCGGATCACGGTGACCACCTGGGTGATCACCGAGCCTGGCAGAAGGAGAGCTTCTTCGACACGTCAAATCACGTCCCATTCCTGCTCAGCTGGCCGGCCAAGCTTGCTGCTGACGAGCGACGAGATGAGTTGATCTCCCTGACCGACCTGTTTGCGATTGCCACAGGCGCAGCCGGCAGTGTGGAGACGCGAGATGGTCACGACGTGCTTGGCACGCTGTCCGGTGAGGTCAAACCACGTGAGCACATCATCGGGATGTATGGGGCGCCCGGTCGCGCGGACTNCAAGGTTATGGTTCGTCAGGGTGACTGGAAGTATATCTACCTGGCGAATGGCGGACGGGAGCAGTTGTTCAACCTGTCTGACGATCCGCACGAGCTCAAGGACCGAGCGGGCTTAGACGGTTCTGTGGTGGCCGAACTGCGGGCGACTGCCGTGAAGGTCTGCGAACCTCCGGAGGTCGGTGATGCGCTCGAGAACGGAGACCTCAAGGCTTTCCCGTTCAAAGCGCGAGAGCGTAANCGGATCTATCAGTTCGATCGGTCGCGGGGGGTCTCGGGGTTCCCAGAGAGGCCTGAGGATGTTTTAACGGCGTGAGGCGTCAATCGTGAGAGGTTAGAAGCGAACACCACAGCGAATCCAGCGAGGAGATCGTACCGAATACCTATATCACAGCGAGGTCGTTCAANTTTCTTTCGGATCTCGCGAAGAACAACAATCGTGATTGGTTCGAGGACGACCTTCGTGAACTCCTTCTCGGATTCATCGAAGACTGTTCAGAGCATCTGGAGAAGTTGAGTCCGCACTTTGAGGCGAATGCCAGGAAAGTGGGTGGGTTGCTGTTCCGGATTTTTCGGGATGTACGGTTCTCGAAGGACAAATCCCGATACAAGACGAACCCCGGGGTTCACTTCCGACACGAACGGGCGAAGGAGGCGCACGCTCCGGGGTCCTATCTGCACATCGACCCGAAGGAGTCGTTTCTGGGACTCGGAATCTGGCATCCTGAGACTGCGCCGGCGAAACAGATTCGGGAGGCGATCGACGACGATCCGAAAGGGTGGAAACGCGCGACGGGTGGGAAGTTTGCGAAGACGTTTACGCTCGAAGGCGAATCGCTGAAGCGGCCACCGGCCGGATTCGACAAGGATCATCCGCTGATAGAGGATCTGAAGCGGAAGGATTTCATCGCTGTGGCCGACCTGACCCAGAAGCAGATATGCGCGAGGAACTTTATGTAGGAATATGCCAAGCTGTGTGCAATGGGTAAGCCGTTTATGAAGTTTCTGACAGAAGCGCTTGGGCTCAGATTCTAATGCAAAAGGCAAAAGGCAAAAGGCAAAAGGCAAAAGGCAAAAGGCAAAAGGCAAAAGGCAAAATGGAAATTGGGGTTGAGGCGCTTAGCCACAGACATTGGCGATGAGTCGAGAAGGAGCCATACAGCGGGCTGAAGAGCACTTCGACGGTGGGGAATTCCTCGAGGATTTAGCGAGGCGGGTGGCTGTGCGGACGGAGAGTCAGGTGTTCGAAGAGCGCCGGGAGGAGATGGATGCGTATCTCGTAGAGATGCGGGAGACGCTGGAGAGGATGGGGTATGCGTGTGAGGTGCTTGCCAATCCGTCGCCGCTAGCCGGGCCGTTGCTGGTTGCTGAACGGCACGAGAGCGAAGGTCTGCCTACTGTGCTGATGTATGGGCACGGCGACGTAACGCACGGGCAGGAAGGGGAGTGGGAGGCGGATCGGGATCCTTGGTCGGTGACAGAAGATGGGGATCGGTGGTATGGACGGGGGACGGTCGACAATAAGGGCCAGCATTCGATCAACATCGCGGCGTTGAACTGTTGTATCCAGGAGCGCGGGTCACTCGGGTTTAACTCGAAGGTTCTGATCGAGATGGGTGAAGAAGGCTCGTCGCCGGGATTGCGTGACTTCGCGAGGCAGCACCGGGAGCGGCTGGCGGCGGATGTGCTGATCGCTTCTGACGGGCCCCGGATCCAGCCCGATCATCCGACTGTGTATACTGGGACACGGGGTCTGTATGCGTTCGATGTGAGCGTAGAGCTTCGTGATGGTGGGCATCATTCGGGTAATTGGGGTGGGCTGATCTCGTCGGCGAGTGTGATCCTGGTGAATGCCCTGGCGACGGTGGTGGACAAGCGAGGGCAAATTCAGGTTCCGGAATTACGGCCGGACGAGAGCTTGACTGATTCAGTCAGAAACGCGCTCGGGGATCTGAATGTGGATGGTGGGGAAGATGGGCCGGAGATCGAGCCGGATTGGGGAGAGGAAAGCCTGACGCCGACGGAACGCGTGTTTGCGTGGAACAGCTTCGAGGTTGTGGCGATGATCGCCGGCGATCCCGATCGGCCGCAGAATGCCGTTCCTCCTAAGGCACGGGCGAGATGCCAACTTCGTATGGTTGTGGGTACGGAGGCGACCGATATCATTCCTGCGCTCGAAAGTCACTTTGCCCGCGAGGGGTACCCTCAGGTGAGGGTGACGCCGGCCGGACGAGGCGACATGAAGGCAACACGACTTGATCCTGGCCATCCGCTTGTTCAGTGGGCAGTCAACTCGCTGACGGAAACGACGGGTAAGAAGACGGATATCCTGCCGAATCTGGGCGGCTCGCTGCCCAACGATGTATTCACAGACATCATTGGTGTTCCGACGCTGTGGATTCCGCACTCCTACGCATCTTGTTCGCAACACGCACCGAACGAGCACGCCCTCAAGTCGATTTTGCGGGAAGGACTGTGTGGGATGACGGGGCTGTTTTGGGATGTGGGAGACGGTAAGATGCCAGGGTCAATTGCAGAATGACAAATGACAAAAGCCGGCGCCGCCAGACGGAAAGACGAATTTACGTATGACCACGGCAGGCGATGGCAACCATTGAAGTGAATGGCGGGATCATCGACTACGAACTGTTCGGTGAGGGACCGTGTCTGGTACTGAATGCAGGGGGTCGTTCGGCGAGGGGGATTCCGGGATTCCAGCGGGATCATCTGATGAAGCGTTGCTCATTGCTCCTCTGGGATCGACGGAACAGCGCAGGAGCATCGGATGTTCATCTTACCGACGCGGCCAGCCCCATGCACGCAGACGCAGATGATCTGCATGCCCTTTTGCAGGCACTGGATGTGGGTCAAGTCTGTGTGGGCGGTGGATCAGCAGGCTGTGCGCTCTCACTGCGGATGGCCGTACAGTATCCCGGTGTCGTCAACTCAGTCCTGGCGATCGCTCCTGCATCTCGCGATTCCAAGGTCATGGGGGGGGTCGCTGAAGCGACGTGGTCTGGCTTTGTGAAGGTTGCCCAATCGCGAGGCATGTCGTCTGTGATTGAACTGTCGATCGAGGCGCACAGGCGGGTAAACGAGAAAACGGGAGACCGACTGGACAATCCTCGTTCGTGGATTGCGTCCAGTCTGGAGGCCACCCCGGCGAACCGAGATCGACTGCTCGATATGGATCCTGCACAATTTTCCGAGATGATGTTGCGTTGGGGGCACGCCACGATGCACGGTGGTGCTATGGCGGGTCTGACCGAAGAAGAGCTGCGGTCGATCGACGTGCCTACCCTTGTGATCGCGGGAAATGATGAGGTGCATCCGCCAGANAGCGCGACCCGGTTAGCCGNCTGTCTGAAGCATTCGCACGCGCCCACCGTCGAGTATCCGGGAGCCGAACACCCTGATCCGATGACGAGAACCAGGGTGCACATGCCCCACATCGATTCATTCCTCGAAGAAACGCTCCTGAGTTAGCCCTGTTGACCCAACCAGAGGGAAACGCGTGAGCCAGTTGATCAAAGGGCTGCCCCTGCGGACGAAATCCTACAAGAATCTCAGGATCGATACGTCGCGGTGGGATCGCTATGTGGCGCGTTCGGGTGATGTGGTGGTGGCGACTTATGCCAAGAACGGGACGACGTGGATGGAGCAGATCGTCCTGCATTTGATTCACCGCGGTCCGGACAGGCCCACCATCCACGACACGGCTGTTTGGGTCGATCGGAAGAACCGTCGCGAATCGCAGGATGATGACGAATTTCCGGTCGAGGAGATGGTCAAGCGTCTCGAGCGCCAGACCCATCGTCGTCAGATGAAGACGCATCTGCCGCTCGATCACCTCGTTTTCCACAAGGAAGTCAGATACATCGTTGTGGGACGGCCCAATCGGGATGTCTGGTTGTCGTGGCACAATCATTACCACAACTGGCTGGAGCGTGGCGAGCTACCCGAAGACCCAAGAGAATTCTGGTCAGACTGGATCGAGGGTCGCGTGGCGCCGCAAAGTGACTGGGGGGATGGGCAAGGGGTTCACCCGCATTTCGATTACTACCAGCAGTGGTGGGCGTACAAGCATCTCGACAACATTCTGTTCGTCCACTTCAGCGATTTGCTTGCGGATCTACAAGCCGAGATCGATCGCATTGCGGGCTACCTTGATATTGCTGTGACGGGGGAGGACGTGAACGAGATCGCGGAGGCGACGACGTTCGGGAACATGAAGGCGAACGCGGATCGGCTGCTTCCGGGGGCGAAGCGGGCAGATGTTTTCCTGCACAAGGGGACCAACGGCCGCTGGCGAGATCTGCTGAACGAGGTTGACCTGGTGCTGTACGAAGAAGCACGCAAACGGGCGATCGCCAACGGTGTCGAGGAAGCNTGTCTGGACTGGCTCGAGCGCGATTCGGAGGGGAGGAACGGCGCGTGAGACTCGGCATTGATCATACAGGGAAGATCACCGAGGAGAAGCTGACCTACCTGAACAGATGGGCGTCGAAGGGATCATGGCCATTCCCGAGGACGCCGCGGATTAAGGCTACTCAGGCGCAGATGCAGGCAGCGGGGCAGTAGGGCTGGGCGGTTCTCGATACGGCCTCTTGCGGAGGCCTACTCGAACACACGGCAAGGAGGACGAGCTATGCTGAAGATCGCGATTTCGACACCGCCTCAGGCGGGAGACCGATGGACACTGATGAAGCAGGTCGGGGTGGAGTGTGCGGTGGGTGGGATCAGGTTGCGGCCGATCGATGGCGCAGAGCCAGAGGACCAGCCGTGGAGTTTGCCTTCTCTGAAGAAGGCGAAGGATGCCTATGAAGCCGGGGGAATCCCGGTCAAGGTCATCGAGTCCCGACCGCCGATGGAGAAGATTAAGCTGGGGCTGGACGGACGGGATGAGGAGATTGAGGTCGTATGCGAGCTTCTCAGGAATATGGGAAAGGTAGGGATTCCAACGTGGTGCTATGCCTGGATGCCGATCCTCGGCGTGATCCGNACATCGCGGTCGATCTCTTCGCGNGGAGGCGCGCACGTGAGCGGATTCGATCTGGCCCAAATGCCGGACCGAGAGAACCTCGCAGAGGGAACGATTCGTAACATCGACGGTACGCCGGTTGGCGAACAGGCATCGAGCGACGTCGAGGTCACAGACGAGCAACAGTGGGCATGCTTGAAGTACTTCCTGGAACGTGTCGTCCCGGTGGCCGAAGAGGCCGGTGTCAACCTGGCAATGCACCCTGACGATCCTCCCCTGTCACCGATTCGGGGTATATCGCGAATCATGAGCAGCGTGGACAACTACCAGAAGCTGGTCGACCTCGTGCCGAGTCCGGCGAACGGGATCTGTATCTGCCAGGGCAACTTCACGCTGATGACGGATGATCTGCCTTCAGTCATCCGTAACTTTGGCGAGCAGAAGAAGATACACTTCCTGCATATCCGTGACGTTCAGGGAACGCCGGAGAAGTTCGAGGAAGCGTTTCACGATGACGGGAAGACGAATCTGGTCGAGTGCTTTCGTGCCTACCGGGATGTGGGATGTCAGGCGGTTCTCAGGCCGGATCACTATCCGAAGATGGGGGGCGACAGCTACGATGACGAGGCCGGGGTTGCTCGGTTGTTTGCGGTGGGGTATCTAAAGGGGATCCGGGAGACGGTTTATTCGGAGACCGCCTGAGTGGAGTCAAAGTCGAAAGCTTTGAACGCTGAGAGCGCAGAGCATACAGGGGGTGGGAGAGGAGTGGCCGTTGAGAGGATTCTCGTATCGAAGAAGAGCGGAACTACGGAGCTAGAAAGGCGAGAAAAGCCTCTTGGCCTGGGCTCTTCGGGGTGGAGCCAGCGTGTCGGGAAGTTTGGCCTTAGGCGGAATGCCTAGAACCCAATGCGCTACTAGCTAATCACGACCAGACGAAAATTTCTTCGCAGTCAGGGGACGTGGCGATGAAGACGGCGAGGACGACTCGAGTGTCGGTTTGGTTGACGCGTGGGACTTCGTGGACGTTCTCGGTGTAGAAGAAGTAGAGNTCCCCGGCGTCGAGTTCGAAGTGAGCACTTGGGATTTCCTCTGTGTCGGCATAGCGATGAAACTCACCGGAAGTCACCGCCTTCTCTACTTCCTCCTCCGCCTTCGCACGATACAAGATTGAATCACCCTCCGCAGACCCCTGCTTGATGCATAGCACCGCCGCGAACTGGTGTTCGAACCTTGCGACCTCGTAACTGGACTTCGTTCGGCGCCGAACGGAATCGTAGTGCGGTTTGTGACCCTCTTCGCTCTTGTAGATGCGGAAGATCGCTGGGCCATACAGCCGGCCGTCATTGGAGACGGCAGTCCTCACGTGTTTTCCTCCAGCCAGGGTCGAGAGATTTTGATAGCTCTTCTCAACCGGGTCGGCTATACCCTCGAACAGGGTCGGGAACAGCCTGTGTATTCCGTCGGCACGCTCAAAGAAGGCGTCCCGGTCAGCCCTCATACGGCCGAGGCTCGTACCCAGGTCCAGGTAAGATCCTCCGCTGAGCTGCGGCTCGACGCCGACAGTCTCCTAGCTGAAGTAACCTCGCTGTTCGAATCTGTCGATCAGGGTCCGACAATCAGTGATCGGGTAGGCTCCCCGCAACACGAATGCAGGGACATCGCCCTCCGAGAGGGTTACGAGTGGCTCCGGATACTGGCTCGCGATCGATTTTGCATTCGCTTCCAGGGGCATCCAGTCAGCTTTGAGATCAGTCACAGGCATCGCGAATCGCGTAGCTCCAGTCAATCCACATGTCGTCGTCGGGCGCCAACTGCTTCAGCTCGTCGATGTTCTTGAACCGGAAGTCTGTCAGGACGGCTTTGCGGATGTTGGCCGTGTAGTTGTGGGAGGCCATGTGGGCCATTCGATGGTGCCAGATCACAATGTCTCCAGGATCACCGAAGGTTTGGACGGATGACGATTCCCACGTTTCGTCGAGGTCCTTCTTGACCGTCTGATACGCCTCTCCGTATTCCCCCAAGTGTCGCGATGAGGAGGTGTAATACATCCTCTTATGACTTCTCGGCCAGACGGTGAATCCACCCCCGTCCGGATCCACACGGTCGACATAGCAAACGAATCCCAGTGTTGAGGGGCCTTCGTCGATATGGACGTGTCGGGGTTTCCTTTCCGCGTTCGCCTGGGGAAGGGTGCAGTAGATTCCTCTTACGCCTTTGGGCTGGGTGAATCGATCCTCNCCAAGGAGTTGAGTGACGACGCCTTGAACGAATGGGTGTCGAGAGAGGCCCTCGACCATCCAATCCTCTTTGCCCACCTTCCGGTACTGCCAGCGATACCCTCTCTTAAAGTTCTGCGGATCTTCCGACTCTTCGTCTTGCTTGAAGGGGCCGACCCAGGAGTCCGGGTCGTCCTGTTTCATCGAGGGGGCGGGGTCATCCCAGAGGCGTTCGCGCGCGCGGGCGCAGTAGTCCTGGTCGATGATGCCGCGTTTGACGAGGTAGCCTTCCTTCTTGAATTGGGTGATTTCGGCTTCGGTTAGCATTGGTTAGGACGGTTCCAAAAAGGCGAGAGGCGTTCCAGGTTCCAAGGGAAACTCTCGAGAACCTGACGGATCATTCCCTAGGTTATTGTTGATCGTCCAGGTCGCGGACGGCTTCGGTCCAGTCTTCCCACATGTCTTTGCTTGGTGGGAGTTCGCCGAGTTCTTCGACGTTCTTCCAGGAGAAGTCGGTCAGGACGGCTTTACGGATGTTGGAGGTGTAGTTGGGCGAGGCCATGTGGGCCATGCGCCGGTGCCAGAAAACAATATCGCCTGGGTCCCCGTAGGTCTGGATCGAGCTCGTTTCCCAGGTGTCGTCGTATTCCTTCCGGATAGGCTCGAACGCGTCCGTCAGTTCCCGACGGTATCGAGACCGTGAGGTATACCAAAAGCGCCGATGGCTGCCGGGCCAGAGCGCGAATCCGCCTCCATTTGGCTCGACACGGTCGACGTAGCAGACGAGACCGATTGTGGCCTGCCCGGCGTCGATGTGCATGTGTCTTGGTGTACGCTCGACGTCGCCATACGGGAGGGTGCCGTAGATGCCTCTTACGCGTTCCGGCTGAGTAAATCGGCCTTCGCCCAGCAGCTGATTGACTACGGACTGGACGAAGGGATGGAAGGAGAGTCCCTCACGAATCCAGGGCTCGGTGCTGACTTTCCTGTATTGCCAGCGGTAACCCTTCTTGAAGTTGTCCGGATCGTCGGATTCCTCTTCGGGTTTGATCGGTCCGATCCAGGTCGACGGATCATCCTCTTTGATCGAAGGTGGCGGGTCGTCCCAGAAGCGGTTGCAGGCGCGCGCGCAGTACTCCGGTTCGATGATACCACGTTTGATCAGATAGCCGTCCCGCTTGAACTGTCGGATCTCTTCTTCAGTTAGCACGGTTCCAGGCTCCAGGGAGCAGGTTTCAGGGATCGGTTCGTCTTCCTGTCCAATAACGGCTTCGCGGGCTATCATGCGCAAGCTAAGNCGGCTGTGACCATCCGGGATAAACAAGGACGCGAAAATGAGATCTGTGATCTGCGTGCACGAGAGGTTCGACGGGACGTGGCCATTTACGGCTGACTACTGGCATCAGCGATGGGAAGACGAAGGTGAGTGTGAGTTTTATCGGACGGAGGATCCTGCCCCGAGTGCGCCCAACTTTGTGAGTGACCCGGGAACCGTGACGCGGCTGGTGCTCCTGGGGTTCCAGACCGGGAAGGCAGATTTTGAGCCCTTCACGGAGTTGAGGGAATGCTACATCTCCGGAAGTTACGGCGACGACTCAGGTGACGGCGTCGAACTTCTGAAGTCGCGAGGCGTGACCTTGCTCCACCCTCGGGGCGATGTGCAGTGGGGACAGACCGTCGCGGAATACGCGCTCGGGCTGACGATCTGTGCGCTCCGCCGTATTCCGATGAAGCACAACGCGATGATCGAGGGACACGAGACCTGGAACTATTCATCCAAACCTGGGAAGCCTGGTCAACGAGGGGCTCAGTTCGGCGATGACACCGATTTTTTGAGCGGGACGATCTACGGGAAGCGAGTACGTGTCATCGGGGTGGGGAATATCGGCGGACGGTATGCGAAGTGGTGTCAGATGATGGGGGCGGATGTGGCGGTGTGGGATCCGTTCGCGCCGGACGCGTCGTTCGATCTGGCTGGGGTGAGACGGGAGTGGCACCAGGATGAACTGGTCAAGGATGCAGATATCTTCGCGCCGATGGTTCCGTTGACGGACAGCACGCGAGGCCTGGTGACAGCGGAGCATATCGACTCGCTGCCGAATCAGAGCTTGATCGTGCAGGTGACGCGAGCGAAGGTGTGCGATACGGAGGCAGTTTACAGGCGGGTGTTGAACGACGAGTTGTTTCTAGCGGCGGATGTGTTTGACGAGGAGCCTGTGCCGCTGGATTCGCCGTTGTTGGGGAGGCATAACGTCGTCCATACGCCACACAATGCCGGGCGGACGATCGACTCGAATACGGCGCGGGCGGATGACGGGATTGTCCGGTTCAGGCGGTGATTCTTCGTTCCTGGACGTAGCCGTTCCCAGACTGGAGCCTGGGAACGAGGCTAGGAGGCTATATGCGTGAGGCCATGGTGAGGCCTTCCTGCTGGCGCCACAGATGCAGGATCTTGCGTTATTGCTGGAGGTTCTCGATCTGATTCCCCGGTTTCACGACCCTGTCAGCGGTCGTGTCACGATCGGCGGACACGATCTGCTAAGCGTGGGCGTGCAGTCACTGAGAGAGCAGATGGAGCTCGTCGCGCAGGATGTCCACCTGTTCGGGACCACCGTGCGGGAGAACATCCGGTATGGTCGTCTCGAGGCTACGGATGAAGAGATCGTTGAGGCTGCGAAGGCTGCGAATGCGCATACCTTCATCTCAGAGTTCCCTTAGAGGTACGAGTCGCTGGTGGGCGAAAAGGGTGCCAAGCTGAGTGGTGGACAATGTCAGCGGGTTTCGATCGCGAGGGCGATCCTGAAGGATCCGAGGGTTCTGCTGCTCGACGAGGCGACGTTATCCCTGGATTCGGAGTCGGAGGCCGTAATCCAGGATGCGCTTGAGCGATTGATGCTCGACCGGACAACCTTTATCGTCGCGCATCGGTTGTGTCGACGGTGCAACACGCGGATCAGATCGTGGTGCTGGATGAGAGGCGCCTTGAGCTGCACGGGGGGGCACGAGGCGTTGTATGCTTAAGGGNGGCTCTACAAGAGGCTGTGTGACCTACAATTCAGGGAGCGTGCGGAGGACTGAGAGCAGAGAGGAGACCGACAGTCAGCTAGCCCTCACCAGATCGCGACAAGTCGCGATCTGTCCACTCCCGCTGGCAGGAGTGGATGCGCCTCAGAGAATTTGGTTCAAGAGATTAAGTCGAGGGAGCGGTTGAGGGCGGAGGTTGGCTGCCGCTGAAGGAGCAGTGTTCAGTTTGTTGCAAACCGCTCTAGGGCTGTGCGGTCGATTTCGACGCCCAGTCCTGGACGATCGGGAATGGGCATCTGGCCGTCTTCCAATTCGAANGAGGTNTGAGCGAGGTCGGTTCGCAGCCGGTTCTCCATGANGTCCAGCTCCAGGTAGACGGGCAGTGAGTCATCGGGTGAGGGTTCGGGCAGGGTGGCGATCCATTGGAGTGTGGCGGTCAGTCGCACGACTGAGCCGAACATGTGGGGCAGGACGCGAACGTCGTTGGCGGCGGCCAGCGCAGAGATACGACGCCCTTCGGTGAAGCCGCCCGCTCTGCTGATGTCGGGCTGAATGATGTCGAGCGCTTTGCGTTGGATGATCTCTCTGAACGACTTCAGGCCACACAGGATCTCCGCACCCGAAATACGCATCGGGAGGGAGTTCTTTACTTTCAAGTAGTTGTCCGCATCGTCGCCGGCTATGGGTTCTTCATACCAAAGAAGATCGTAGTCGACGAGCGCCTTGCCGACCTCGATNGCCGTATCGATGTCGTAGCCTGTGTTGACGTCGATCGCCAGGCCCCCATCCTGCCCAATCGTCTCACGGGTCCCTGAGACGATCTGCTCGTCCAGATCACGACCGAACCCCGTGCGCAGTTTGACNGCACCGANTCCCTCATCGACGCAACGCTTTACNTCGTCCACCACATCAGCGACGTGGTCCAGACCTTCGCGGTTGAAGAAGCCGCTGGCGTAGGCGGGTACGCGATCTCGATTCGCCCCGCCCAAGAGCTGCCAGACGGGCATTTCGAGATGCTTGCCCATCAAATCCCACAGGGCCATCTCGATTCCGCACGCAGAAGCCGGACTCTCCTTCTCAGATAGACGATCGTAGATCACCTCATAGTCGAATGGGCTCCTGCCGATTACGTGGGCCTCGATGCTGACACGTGACGGCTCGGCCACGGGTTCGCCCCATCCGGTCAGTCCGTTGTCGGTGAGGACCTCTACGAGAATGGCGGGTCGTGCTTCGATCCACTCGGAGACACAGTTCCGGTAGCGGCGCGTGACGGGTGAGACCAGTCGGTGGATGATGACGTCAGTGATGATCATAAGCGCGGGTGGCGTTAGCTCGATCTGCCTGCTGGTATATGACCGGTTCTCGATATAGCCGAACTGTCGTCCGGTTTACTCGAACACACGGTGCTTATCTGAGGCCTTCGGGTGCGAGTTCGCCGATTGAGCCTTCGAGGTCTTCGTCCACTTTGTCGGAGCGGGTCTGTTTGGCGGGTGCAGGGAGAGGCATGTCGTACTGGTAGGTTGGGTCTGCCTGCTGTTTGTGCCAGATCTCCCGCATCTCTTTCCAGGCACCAATCGTCGATTTCGGTTCGGGCATGTCGTCGGCGATCTCCTCCGCCAGCTTCTTCAGGTTGTAGCAGGGGACGCCCGCATACATATGGTGCTCGGTGTGCCAGTTCATCCGCCAGTAAAGGAAGGATGCGATCGGGTTGATCCTGGTCGAGCGGGTGTTTTTGCGGAAGTCGGGTATGTCGCCGCGCAGACCACAGTGTTGGGTGGTTCCAACGAAGTAGACCAGCCAGTTACCGATGAAAGGGAAGGTGGAGAGAAGGATCGGCAGGACCCAAAGATCGGCTGATAGTGAACCGGCAAGCAGAGAACCGTGAAAGAGCAGCTGGAGACGTGACCACCATTTGGATCTGTCGCGCTCAGCGGGCTGGTCGTTGTGGAGTGCGTCAATCCACTCTCGGCTGACGTTCTCCGTGGAGCCGACGATACCCAGGGCAGATTTAATGGTGATGAACACGGTGGAGAACAGCCCGCCCTTGCTGAAGTTCCGTCCTGGGACGGAGAACAGGTTTACCGTGAAGAGTTGGAGCAGGGCGAAGGGTGCGAGAGACGGGACAAGGGGATAGACGTTTTCCCGGTCCCCTTCGACATACTGCGTATAGCGGTGGTGGTAGGTGTGACTGCTGCCGTAGTCGTAGATGTCCCACCAGCTGAAAAGACTGAACAGGTAGAGGAAGAACTTATTTAACCACCTTGTGCGGAATACGGTGCCGTGGCCGAGTTCGTGGGGGGCCACACCCGAGAAGAAGGAGCCGACCGTTCCGTGCAGCAACAGGCACGCAGCGAAGCCTATCCATTGCTCGACGAGCCAGAACTGGTAGCAGAGGTAGCCCGTGCAGAGGAAGAGCGCCAAGTGACCGCCGGTTTGGAACCAGCCCTGGAGGTCGTTTCGACGTGACAACTCGCGCAACCTGCCCGAAGGTAAGGGCGATCGATACCACTCGACGCGAAGGTCTTCGCGAACTTCCGAAAGGGGTCTCCATTCTGTGCTCATCTATCGCTCCCGATGGAGAATGATCATGGATCAAAGTCCAAGGATGATAGCCGCACAGTTGGTGGAAGGAAAGCACTTCCGACGCAGCCAAATGTCTTGCCAGGCCAGGTGATTTGCGCTGTGCTTCCGACTAAGTCTATCATGGATGCGGCCTTGGTTGGGCAGAGGTGTAGGATGACGCCGTATCCGTTTGGGAGGACCCCTATGTCTCGCGTGCTCGCAAGCCTCGACGGCCTCACTCCAGAGTGGTTGCCGGAGACCTTCCACCGGGAGGGATATCTGTCCGCGGGTAGTGTCGAATCGGTTTTCTACTGCACGGGTGTCTTCCATTTTTATACACACAAGAGTGAGGAAACAGAGCTTCGCACCGGTGCTGACAAGGGTGTCGATGATTGGGCAGCGAATCTCGAGGAAGCGACTGGACGCGTCCATGCTCGGGGAGGATGTTTCGGACGAGGAGCGCGGTCAGATCAGCGATCTTTTTCGCCGAGTAAGCGGTGTCGCAGAAAAGGTCGCAGCGCGTAGAGGGCGTCCCTTCCTCCTGGCGATTCGAGTCTCCGATTCGATCGGCTATTGCAGGGCACTTGGCATCGATCTGCATACCTTGCTAGGTGAAGATCTTGTCGACATCGTGACTGGTAGTGGTTACTTCAAGCTGGATCCCTGGGATCATCTCGTTACGCTGGGGCTTCAGTATGACACGCCCGTATATGCAGGGATGGTGGCGAGGTGACTGATGGATAGCGGCTTGCCCAATGCAGAGACGGACATCAAGGTGTTGTGAGGGGAAGTGCTGAATGCTTGGCGGGCTGGCGTAAATGGGATATATACCTTCAATCGGTTCGACCCGCACGATCCGATCCTCAGGGAGCTTGGTGATCGGGAGTGGCTGGAGATAGCGGAGCGAACCAACCAGGAGAGCTTAGTGGCCGAAGACTGTTGGTCGAGGTCAGAGACGTGGGTGAAGAATGGACGGTACTATTTAGTGACCAACGACCAGTGACAAAAGCATAGGCGGGATTACCTCAAGGGCTGAGCTCCGGAGACCGTCCGTGCCCCGCAGGATGGAACCACGGAAGATACGGAGCACACGGAATGAAAGCACGGAGATGTCTTCGAGACATCCAGAAATTACAAGCGACACAGTGGCCAGTGACTAATGACAAATGACCAAAGCAAGGGTGGCGTCGGCGATGGGTGGGTAGGGCGGTACCTTGAGGACTTCGAAGTCGGAGATGTGTATCGGTATCCGAACGGGCGGACGGTAACCGAGACCGACAATTCGATGTTCACGCATCTGACGATGAATACGAACCCACTGCATTTCGATGCGGAGCTGGCGAAGGATACGAAGTGGGAGCGGATTCTCGTGAACAGCACTTTTACGCTGGCTCTCGTGGTGGGGATGAGCGTTACCGATGTGAGTCAGAATGCGATGGCGAATCTGGGATGGGAAGAGGTGAAGTTGCCGAATCCGGTGTTTATCGGAGATACCCTGTATTGCGAGACGGAGGTTCTGTCGAAGCGTGAGTCGAATACCTATCCTGAAGCGGGGATCGTGAGCGTTCGGACGAGAGGGATCAACCAGGACGGCAAGGTGGTGATTGACCTGAAGCGGAGTGTGATGGTCTACAAGCGGGATTCGGCACCGGGGCGAGATCGATTTCCGACGGTGGACGAATGAGCAGTCGAGGGCCTCTCGAAGGGATTCGGATCCTTGCCGTCGAGCAGTTTGGTGCGGGGCCGTGGGGGACGATGATGCTGGCGGACCTCGGGGCAGAGGTGATCAAGGTCGAGAATCCGGAAACAGGTGGGGATGTCGCGCGATACATTCCACCCTACACGTGCGATCAGGACAGCGTCTACTTCCAGAGCTTCAACCGGAACAAGAAGAGCATCACGCTCAACCTTCAGCACGAACGTGGACGGGAACTCCTCCGAGAACTCGTGAAGACGGCTGATGGCGTCTACAACAATCTTCGGGGAGACCTACCGAGCAAGCTCGGCCTCGACTATCCAGCTTTGAAGACGACTCATCCAACAATCGTTTGTTGCTCCCTGTCGGCCTTTGGTCGCGGGGGGGAGCGTGCCGGGGAGCCCGGATACGATTACCTGATGCAGGGGTATGCCGGCTGGATGAGCATCACAGGGGAGCCGAATTCTCCTCCGACGAAATCGGGGCTGTCCCTCGTGGATCTGAATGCGGGGGTTCTGGCAGCCCTGGGTATGGTCAGCGCCATCCACCGAGCGAAAGAAACGGGAGCGGGGTGCGACGTGGACGTGAGCCTGTTCGATACGGCGCTGTCGCTGCTCGGGTATGTTGGCGCTTGGCACCTGAGCAAGGGATACGAGCCGAAACGGATGCCCGATTCGTCCCATCCATCGCAGATCCCGTCACAGGTGCTTCCGACTCAGGATGGTTGGCTGGTTGTGATGTGTGCCAAGGAAAAGTTCTACCAGAACCTCGTGCGGATTTTGGGGGCGCCTGAACTGGCGGAGGATCCACGATTCAAGACTTCGGCAGATCGGATGGCGCATCGGGAGACGCTCGTGCCGATGTTGAAGGAGCTGACGCGGGAACAGACCACGCAGACCTGGCTGGATCGTCTGAAGGGGGAAGTGCCGTGCGCGCCTGTGAACAGCGTCGAGGAGGCGTTTCAGGATCCGCAGGCAGATCGGATGGTCCTGGAACTGGAGCATCCGGAGTTCGGGACTGTTCGAGAGACGGCGGGAGCCATCAAGGTGAGCGACTATGGGCGGACTCATCGGCGGGGGCCTAGTCTGGGTGAGGATACGGAGGCGGTGTTGGGGGAGGTGGGCGTCTCGAAGCAGGAACTGATAGAGCTGACGAAAGGCGGTGTTGTGTAGGCCAGGTTATGGGCGGTTCTCGGCCCCTGCTTATTGCACGCAGGGGCAGGCTCCGCTCGAACTGACGCCGAGCATTCTCGATCAATGCAACTATGATTCCTATATCAATACTTGATTTGGCGCCGATTCGCGAAGGTGGAGATGCGGGTCAGGCATTCGACTTGATGCGTGAGCAGGCGAAGCTGGCGGATCGGATGGGGTATACCCGTTATTGGCTCGCCGAGCATCACAACATGAGTGGGATCGGGAGCGCGGCGACAAGTGTGCTGATCGGGCACGTGGCGGAAGCCACCGACCGGATTCGGGTAGGGTCGGGCGGGATTATGCTGCCTAACCACGCGCCGTTGGTGATCGCGGAGCAGTTCGGGACGCTGGAATCTCTGTACCCTGGGCGGATCGACCTGGGGTTGGGGCGTGCACCCGGGACGGATCAGCGAACGGCTCGCGCTCTGAGGCGTACTCTCGGCGGATCGCCAGAGGATTTTCCGCGCGACGTGATGGAGGTTCAACACTACTTCAAGGAGCCAGAGGAGAGTCGGGCTGTCCGAGCGGTTCCAGGCGCAGGACTTCGTGTGCCAATCTGGCTGCTCGGATCGAGTATGTTCAGCGCGCAGCTGGCGGCTCATTTAGGTCTGCCGTATGCGTTCGCCTCACACTTCGCGCCCGATTTCCTGATGCACGCGCTGGACGAGTATCGGTTGAGGTTCGAGCCTTCCGAGTATCTGGACAGGCCCTACGCGATGGCGGCGATGAATGTCGTGGCTGCTGATACGGAAGAGGAAGCTGAGTATCTGTTCACGTCGCAACAGGTGGCGTCGACCAACATGATGCGGGGCAAGCGTGAGCCGTTCGGGCCACCGATCCCCGACATCAACCAGTACTGGCAGGCGCACGAGATTCCAGCGGTGGAGAACAAGCTGAATTACTCGTTTGTAGGATCCGCGGATTCCGTACAGACGCAGGTCGGTCGGTTCCTGCGACAGACGGAGGCCGACGAGTTGATTACGACGGTGCGCATATTCGATCCGGAGGCGTGCCATCGATCGTTGGAGATTCTTGCCGAGGTGGCTCAAGCACTGGAACCGGCGCTCACGTTCAAATGATCTGATCATACACGGAAACACGAATAGCCCGCCGGATGAAATGTCTGGCGGGTTTCTTTTTGTATCGCCTCTTTGAGGTGAGAACAATGGAACAACGGAAAACACGGATGACACGGAATGGGGAGCGGTGATGCTGGACTCCGCTAGCCCTACCAGAAAAAGAGATCGCTAGGTATGAGGTCCTTCTTCCCGTGGTCGTCTTCACAAGTAAAGAAAACTTATGAGTAGAGCTGGGTGGGCAGAGATTGATTCGACACCGCCGCTTGGACTGCCTATGGGTGGGCGGGGGCCACGGTTCTCGCCGGGTGAAGAAGTGCTGGATCCGTTGGCGGCGCAGGTGGTGGTGCTTGAGGATGGGGAAGGGAGGCGAACGCTGTGGATGTCGATCGATATGATCGGGATGGCGTGGTCCCAGACGAGCGGGTTCAGGCAGGAGTTGTCGGCGCTGACGGGGATTCCGTTCGATGCAATCTTGATCAACTTCTCGCACACACACAGCGGGCCGATGTCGGGGTTCGAGGGATACGCGACGGTCAAAGAGAAGCCGGAAGAACTGCAAGCATACGAAGATGACCTGATCGAGCGGTGTTTGAAGATGGCGCTCGAAGCGCTCGAACGCATCCAGCCGGTGACGGTCTCTGTGTGCAGAGGGTCGTCAGACATCGGGATCAACCGGCGACTCAGGGGAGCGGACGGCCAGATGGGGATGGGGCCGAATCCCGACGGGCATTACAACCCGGATCTGTGGGTGCTCGATCTGAAAGCACAGACTCGCGATGACCGGTGTGTGTTGTTCAACTACGGGTGTCATCCGGTGATGGTATACGGATACGCATGGAGCGGGATCTCGGCGGACTGGCCGGGTGTGTGTCGTCGCCAACTCAAGGAAACACTCGGGCGGGGCACACAGGCGCAGTTCATCCAGGGGCTTGCCGGTAATGTGCGACCGCGGCGATTGGCTGACTTCGAACGCAAGGCGTTCAGAAAGTCCGTACCCGAGGATGTTGAGGCCACCGGGAACGAGATCGCACAGAACGTTACGGATGCTCTGGACCTGGGCACGACGATCGAGCTGGACCTGCGTGCGGTTTCGACATTCGCGATGACGCCCCGGGATCACAGTGACCTGCCCGACCCCGCTCACTGGGAGCGACTTGCGGCAAGCGATGAGGAACTCGAGCAGAATCTCGGCACCTACTGGCGCGATCGGCTGAAGTCAGGGATTCCTCCGGTGAGGTTTCTCCCCTGGGCGGTTGGATTAATTCAGCTGGCGCCGGGACACCGTGTGGCGTGGCTGGCGAATGAGGTATTGTCTGAATGGCTGCCGTTCCTGCGCGGGTGTCTCGATGATCCCGACCTGGTGGCGTGGGGATACTGCCAGGATGGGCGGAACTACATGCCGACCGACGAGTTGATCCACGAAGGGGGATATGAAGTGGATCGGGCGAACACGTATAGCAAGAATGGGCCCGGTCCGGTGGCGGTGGGGATCAATGACGCAATGCGGGAGGCGTTCCAAGGCCTGGCAGATCGGATGGAGTGACAGACAAGTGAGTTGGGCCTCTCGATACGCCCTCTTGCAGAGGGCTACTCGAGGAAACGGCAATCAAAGTGAGGCCAGTATTGAGTGACGTGATAGCGATGACGGATGAGCAGAAGTTTTTCTTTGATATGAAGGGTTGGATCACGCTGCCGGCGGTACTCGACGACGGTGAGATCGAAGAGATGAAGGCGGTGGTGTATGGTGGGGCGAAGCGGAGCTATGAGGCGCCGTTGGATCGGCTGCTCGACCATCCAGCGATTGTGGGAATCCTGACGGAGATTCTTGCGGAAGAGCGGTATGTCTCGGAGACGTGTTACGGGTTCCGGTGCGAGGCTTCGTTTACGACGATCCGGCCGCCGGGGTGGGCTACGGCGGAGCGGAGGGACAACGGGATGCCTCACGTGGTCCGCCCACCTCAGCGGGCGAACGCGATGCGGTATCAGGTGGCAGGGGGGAAGATTTTCTCGGGGCTGACTAGGGTTGTATGGGAGCTGGAGGAGGCGAAGTCTGGCCAAGGGGCAACGTCCTTCTTGAGCGGGTCGCACAAGGCGCACTTCCCTTACGGCGGGCCGGATCCACTCAAGCCGAATATCGGGGAGTCACCCTGGGAGGACGCGATGCGGGATGCGATGGAGGACTACAGCTGTCCACCCGGTTCTGTGGTCATCTTCACGGAGAGCCTCGTTCACGCGGCGAATGACTGGACGAATCCGGACAACGCACGGTGTGCGGTGTTCAACTGCTACAACTCGCTTTGGTCGCAGTGGCACCGGACGAACCTGGATCACGAAGCGATCATGCAGATGCCGGAGAAGCGGCGGACGTTGTTCCGGGGGACGTGGCAGCTGGGAGAAGGAGGGAATCAGGTTTATGCGGAGGAGAACAAAGCTTTGTAAACCTGAAGGCGAGTTCAGAATGAGGAATCCAAATTGTTGAGTCTTGAGGGAGCGGATGGAAGAAATACCAGTACGAAGTCATTTTCGTTGATAACCCATGGTCATAGACGCTCACACGCACCTCTACTCACTCGATACCGAGCGATACCCGCTGGGAAATCCGGAATCCACCTATCGACCGGAAGCAGACGGTTCACCCGAGACGCTCAAAGCGGAGATGGAGGCGACGGGTGTGGATCGCGCTCTGACGATCACGGCGGGGTTCTACGGTTGGGATAACGCGACCACCCTCGACCATCTGCAGGGGCGAACTGACTGGCTGGCGGGGGCGGCTCTGGTGGACCCTGCGAGCGAAGATGGTCCCGATCAGCTGTCACGTCTGGTCGAACGCGGGGATCTCAGGTATCCGGATCCAACGTTATCTGTTCTACCAGGGGGCCCTGAACGACCCGATCATTACGCCGCTCTGGCAGCGCGCCGCAGACCTCGATCTAACGGTTGACGTCAATGCCGCGCAAGAGGAGTATGGGGCTGTCGAGGAACGTGTTCGCGCATTCCCGAAAACGCGATACATTCTCGATCATTGCGGATACATCAGTCCGGACAAGGCGCCTTCACCGAACACGGTTGTATCGGCCGTGGACATGGTGCAGTATCCGAACGTCTATGCAAAGCTGACGTTCGTGCCCCTCGCGAGCAACGAATCGTACCCCTTTCGTGATGCCCACTGGATGGTTCGCGAATTGATCGATGCGTTCGTGCCGGAGCGCTGTTTGTTCGGAACGAACTTTCCGCAGGCACAGTATAGTCCGCACGTGAGCTACGGAGAGATCGTGGCGCTCTTCAGAGAGGAGATCGATTTGTCTCCCGAGGAGCGTGCATGGGTACTGGGGGGGACTGCTGAGAGGCTGTGGCGATGGGGAGGCTAGGGCAAAGTCAAATTTCAAAGGTCAAAACCACACATCGACGCTCCGTTGGAGCTGAATGCGGCTACGCGATGAACTTGACCCAGATGATGTAGGTGGCCAGGCTTATCATGATGGCGAAGCAGAGCCAGAGTATCGCGTCGGCTTTCCAGGACGGGGCCATGCGTGGGTCCAGGTGTTTGTAGCGGAGGTAGATGACGCCACCAGCGATCAGCGGAAACTTGATGGCTTTAAAGAGTTGGCCGACAGTGAGCATCCAGACCGGGTTCTGGAAGTAGAAGTACGCTGTTGCGGTGATGATCGGGGCAAAGACAGCCCAAAAGCGCAGGATCTTCATGCGGGTCTGGTAGTCGTTTCGTTCGATCAAGCCCAACACGGCCATTCCGTCGGCGAAGACGCGGACGTTGGCGCCCAGTCCTGAAACTGCGGTGGAGAAGAGGACGAAGAAGGCGCCTATGATGAAGAGCCAGAAGGCCCACTCACCGAGCGTGGTCGTATACATGCTGGAGAGGATGCCGATCGTCTCCAGGCCGTTTGGCTCCTGCCCGAGCCGATACAACACACCAGCACCCAGCATGTAGAAGGGAATGGTCGCACAGGTCAGCAGGAGGAGGGTCAGCTTGACGTCAGTCTGCATGACGGCGATCCAACCCTTGGCGCGCCTGACCCAATCATCGGAGTCGTCAGCGGCGCCGGCGAACCGGGCGTATCCCTTTTCAACACACCAGTAGGTGTAGGCCGTCTGTTCACCTGTTCCAACACCCGTACCGCCATACATGGCGAGCGCCGCGACGATGGCCATCGCAGGGAACCCAAAGGTGAGCCCGTTCATCATCTCGTCCCAGGTGATCGCATACTCGGTCATCTGGAGCAGGATCGCACACGTCACCGTGATGAAGGTGAATGTGACCACCATGATGGTCAGGAACTTCTCAAGGAACCTGTAGGTGCCGGACAGGATGATGATCATGGCGACGATTGCGATGCCGACGGTCCACCATTCGGAGCCCAAGGAAGGGAACGCAGCCTGGATGGCCTGGCCCGCGCCGCCATAGATGCCGCCGCCGACGAGCAGGTCCGGAATGATCCAGAGTAGCCAGAAGTAGATGTACCAGGAGACTTTCTTCCCACGGAACGCGGGCACCTTCCCCGGCAAACGGTTGAAGGCGTGCAGGAACGGCTCGCCCGAAGAGACGGTATAGCGACCGAGTTCAGCCTGGACGATGTTTTTGCTCCAGCAGCTGACCAGAACGAACCAGAGCATCGAGAAGCCGACGATCGACCCGAGCGTCGTGGTGAGGATGATCTCTCCGGAGCCGACGACGGAGCCGACGAGGACGAGGCCAGGGCCAAGGAACTTCAGGCGTCCCTTCAGGTCGTTGGGCGGTTCCTGGATGGCGTCAGGGTGTAGACCGTATAGATATTCTGGTTTGTGTTCAAGAGGCTCGTTATGCTCAGACTGGGCCATTTTCACTCCACGGATCAATCGAGGATTGATGAAAGAAGATCGAAGATTGAAAGACGAACCCATCCACCCTTCACGACACGTGTGCAAGAAGCGACCAAACTTTGGTGGCGTCAACCTGCTCTACGGAGGTAGTCATGATTCGAAAAGCGTTTGCGATGTCGGTGAATCCAGATCAACACGAAGAGTATGAACGTCGTCACAACCCGATCTGGCCTGAGTTGGAGGAGACGATCAAGGCTCACGGTGTGACGAGTTACTCGATCTATCTCGATGCCGAGACGAACACGCTATTCGCGCACGCGGAGATCGAGGACGAGGCACAGTGGGCGAGTATCGCCGAAGAGCCTATCTGCCAGGAGTGGTGGGCGCATATGCGCGAGCTGATGCCTTCGAATCCGGATAATAGTCCGGTGACGAAGGAGCTGCGAGAAGTGTTCCATATAGAGAGCTGAGAACGGAGCGTGGGGATGAAGCAGCTGTTGGCCGGCATTTTCAACGGGACGAGGCTTAGCAGATGGGACGTCACGTCATTGGTGATGTGGAATCGTTCGGCGTAGGAGATCGCCGAATCGTCGATATTGAGGGGCGATCAATCGGGGTGTTCAATGTCGACGGACAGTTCTACGCGCTCCGGAATCGGTGTCCGCATCAGGGCGCGTCGCTGTGCAAGGGGCGAGTCAGCGGGACAACGATGCCTTCGCAACCTGGAGAATATGTCTGGGGACGAGAAGGGGAGATTGTCAGCTGCCCGTGGCACGGGTGGGAGTTCGATATCACGAACGGTGATTCGGTGTTCAATCCGCATCGGATGAAAGTGCGGTCTTATGACGTGACGTTGGAGGATGGGTCGACGCTCGGTGAGGAGGATCCGGGAGTGGAGACGTATGAGGTCCGGGTGGAGGGAAAATACGTGGTGGTTCACTTCTAAAAGACATTAGCCAGTACTGACTGCGCATTCAGACAGACGGTGTTCCGTGTGGTAGTGTAGAACTGGGTCCTGACGACAATGAACGGAATAGGCGATGTAGTCATCCATATTGAACCGGCGGATCTCGCGAAGGTGGAGACACCGACCTAGGCGCGCGCGGAAGGTGAAGCTTCAGGCTGATCCCACTGGTCGGATGGTAGGTTGCCCCGTGGACCAATCGACGTCCACCCGGGACAGATACCAACTCTTCCCATTGTCATCGTTGCCCTGGAAGAACAGATGCGTCGATCCATCTTCGTCGACGAAGACGCAGGGATGGCCTGATTCGGAGTGGTTCCAGGAGCCTGGGGCCCCGTTCGGCAAGAGGGGCTTGTTACTGATTCGTTTCCAGGAAATCCCGTCGTCGCTGACGGCGCAGCCGATTTGTTGGGGTCGATTGTTGTAAGCACCGGCGTAGAATTGCCAGAGGCGTCCGTTCCGTTTGCACACGGCGGACGCCTCGATGCAATTTTGCTCCCAGTCCAGTTCAGGGGCGAGGATCGGGGCGTCGCAGCGCTGGGTCCAGGTGTCGCGCGAGAAATCGCTCTCTAATGGAGCGGAGGAGACGCCAATGAGTTGGATGTTGTAGTCCGGATCTCGTGTCGCCCAGTAGAGGAGGAGCTCTCCGTTCCAGTCGATGACGTCGCCGTCGATGGCGCGGCCGCAGTTCCAGTCGCCGGTCGGTTTGATGATTGGGTTGGTTGGATCGCGGTCGAACTGGGTTCCTTCGGTCGATGTGGCGTGACAGATGGCGTCGTTCTCGTGGTTGCCGTAGGTCTGGTAGAAGAGGTGAACGGTTTCGTCGAGGACGATGGCGCCGGGGGCGCAGATGCCGTTCTGTTCGCATTCCTGGACGGGTTGGATTTCGTCGATCTTTGTCCAGTTGTCCAGGTCGAGGCTTTCGGCGATTCCTATGCCGTATCCATCCCCTTCACGATCATCGCCGAAAGGGCAAATCGTGTAGTACGTCAGGTAGCGATCGCCGAGACGGACGACGGCGGGGTCTTTAGCGAAGGGTCGGCCTCGGGATGTGTCGGCGAACATCATCATGGGTGATTCCTAACTGATCTTAGTGTGTAATGCAATTCCCCACACACCTCGTTTCGGCGCCCGTTACGCCGACCCGATTCTTTGACCGACCAAAGAATCGGGGAAGAAAGTCGCCACTGGGCGCGGGGCCGGCTACAGTCGCTGGCTAGGCCGCGCCGTGCCGGTCAAACAGTCAGCTGGATCCTAACCGCGGTGGTGTCTTCGTCGAGTGGAGCGGGACTCGGAGCCGGTGAATCTACCCAGCGATGTGGATCGACGCACTTCGTAAGTCGTTCATACGGCAGGAGGCAGGTGCTGATACGCTACAGCCGTTCGGCCCAGTCGATGAGGCAGCGGATGTAGCCGAGGGCGTAGGCGCGGCTGCGATGGCCCCATCTCGTGTCACCTTCGGTTTTGGGGACGTGGTCTGTGATTAGGAAACCTGTGAAGCCGGCGCCGTGAAGGGCTTTTACGGCTTCGAAGGGGTCGACGCTGCCTTCGTCGATGAAGCACTCGTTGAAGCAGGGGACCTCGCCCTGGACGAAGCGAAGGTGGACGTAGGCGATCCGGTCGCGTTGGGCGAAGTGGCTGATGGCGGGGACGGCTCCTTCGGCTCTCATCTCAGACCAACAGCCCATGCAGAAGTCGAGCTTGTGGTGGGGGCTGTCAAATTTGTCGATTGCGCGCTTGAACTCGTCGAAGTTTCCGAAGATGCGTCCAACACCACCCAAGGAATCCACCGGGGGGTCATCGGGATGCAGTGCAAGCACCACGTCGGCTTCCTCGGCGACCGGCAGGATCCTTTCCAGGTAGTAATCGAAATTCTCCGTCATCTCCTCTTTGGTATAGACGCGATCGTGGGTAAACTCGTCGGGGTCGTGTTCCGACATGTCGAAGCGTGTCGCTCTTGCCCCGCCGCGCAGCGTCGCAAGCGGTTCCGTACGCCAGACCTTGTTCGGCATCCAGTGGTATCCGAGGATGGGGATATCCGCCTTACCCATGTTCCGGATCGTGTTGGACATCTTCTCGATCTGCTCGTCCCGCTTCGGTCCGGCGAGCATGATGTCGATGTAAAACTCGATTGGGACGTTCTCGAGGGCCATCAGGCGAAGGTCTGCATCATCTGCCCGGTCTTTCAGTTCTTTCAGGTCCTCATATTCCCACTGACCCGTTTCCTTCGGGATCCGCGGCGTGTTCATCAGGAAATCATCGGCGCCGATCTGTTTGATGAAGGCGAGCATGTCATCGGTGAGTTCCTGGAACTGGCCTAGGCCTACACGCATTTTGAGGGACATGGGGGTCTCCTGAGTCATAAATCGCTGCCGTCGCGGAGCAGCAGAGGGCAATCACACAACGTGCCGAGTCGATATTCAAGGTTCGTCCACGTCGTGTGACGGGAATCCAGAATACGGAACAATTCGGGAGGCCGTAAGCGAAAAGGACCAGGATAGACGTTTGGGGAGGCTGAACCAAAGGAGGGTCTATCCTCTCTTCAGGAGTTAGCCGTGCGACCGGGGGCCGATCGACGGGCCGAACACGATACTCCGTTCGTTTGGGGGCTCCGAAGTCCGTCCACCTTTCGTATGCGGCGTCGGCCGTGGTAGAGTGCGGCGATTTTGTCGGTGATATGGGTGGTTTCGTGCACGGGGGAATATGCAAATCTCAAAGCAACTTCCTCATAGCGAAGGACGTGGGTCGGGACCTCCGTCCCCCTCCTTAAGGAGTGGGTTACTCGTAGTGAGCCAGATGATGGCCAGAGGTGTTCGGGAAGGAACGGACGGTGGTTAGGTGCTTGAAGTCAGGGTTGGGTATGGCCACCTTAGTGTTGAACTAAGGGCAATAGGCGAAACGGCTGTAACCAGAACTGGCAAGATGGCTAACCGGCAGCAGGTAGAACCGGCGAAGGTCAGCATGCAAACTTGTGAATGGAGATGTAATGTCCGTTCAGTACGATGAGACTGACGCACCGTTCAGAGCGTTTCCGCAATTGAACAAGAATCGGCCGGGATATGTGACGCGATCCAGGATACGGCTGACGGAATTCGCCGAAGAATATCTCGAGGATGACAGGTTCGAGACCAGAATGATTCGGGCGCTTGGGGAGACGCGCGTAATTGGGCCAAAGGAGGTTCTGGAGTCATTCGAGTTCTATGCCCGGACGCGCCGGCGTATGCGATCTGCACGGATGGCTGATCTGTGTTGTGGACACGGTCTCGTGGGCATTCTGTATGCGGCGATGCAACGGTCCGTGGAGCAGGTGACGTTGCTCGATGTACCGACGGTTCTCAGGAGATTCTGAATGCGATCATCTCAGTGGCGCCGTGGGTAGAGGAGAAGGTCAAGTGGATCGAGAGTCCCGTAGATGGGATGGCGGATCACCTCGAGCCGGGAACGACGATCACCGGCGTGCACGCGTGTGGTAAGCTGACGGATAGGTGTCTGGAGGTGGCGCATCTGCTCGGGAGTCGGGTGGTGGTGATGCCGTGCTGCTACGGGCCGAATCAGTCAGGTGGGCCCGAGGTGCTGACGCGAATGCTGGATCCGTGGGTGGTGACGGATGTGGATCGGACCTATCGGATGGAAGGGCTGGGATACAAGATGGATTGGACATATATCCCGAGGATGATTACTCCGCGGAATCGGGTGTTGGTGGGGATTCCGAAGACTTAGTGGAACCGGAGATTGCTTAGCGATAGGTTGGTCAAAGGGAACCACAGAGGACACGGAAGACACGGAGGGGTTGTGCAAGCGTCATGGTCCGGGTGACAACCGCGGCCTTCCTACAACGAAGAGGGATGGCTATTCTGTCGAGCGCAAGATAGTGAGGAAGTGGGGATTTGGCATCGTGGGAGGTCTCAATGGTTGAGGTGTTGATTGGGAAGGTATCGGGGGAGCGGATTCGGCGGGATCTGTTCTACTTGAGCAAGGATCCGTTGCCTTTTCGGAAGGCGAACTATACGCGGTCGGGACAGACGAAGAGCACGCTCGAGGAGACGGATGACTATATCCGGGCGCAGCTAGAAGAAGCCGGGTGCGGGTTCAGGGAAACGCGACACCAGGTGCAGGCGTTCCGGTGTGATGAGACGAAGCCGTTGCACCATTGGTACTCGAAGCCGGCGCCGGACGATCCTTGGTATGATGTGGCCAATATCGAGGCGGTGATCGAGGGATCGGAGCGGCCGGACGAGATCGTACAGCTCATCTCACACAAGGACTCAATGAGCTGGATCGACTCGCCGGGGGCCAGGGACAACTGCGTCGGGTTGGTGGCGAATCTGGAGATGGCGCGGCTGCTGGCCGGGGCAGGGCTGAAGCGGACAGTCAGGATTCTGTTCTGCAATGAAGAGCATCGGCCGTGGACGAGTCGGAAGGCGGCAGAGGCAGGGGCTGCGGCTGGCGACGAGATTGTGGCGGTGCTGAATGTCGACAGTCTGGATGGGAAGTCAGATGAGGATACGGCGGGGGGAAAGCTGACTCACGTGGTTGCCTACAGCACAGATGAAGGGAAGGCGTTAGCTGAGCAGGTGGCCTGGTGTGCGAAGCGATACGGGATCGATCTCGAGCCGAAGGTGGTCTTCAAGGAAAAGGTGAACGACGACGACGGGATGTATATCAACTCGGGGTTCCGGCGGACGGTGATGAACGTCGGGTCGTTTCCTTATGAGGATGCGGAATACCATCTGGTGGGGGACGTGCCGGAGCGGGTGAATTTGGAGAATGTGGTGCGGAGTGCGCAGGTGGTGTTGGCTGCGGCTGTCGAGATAAGTCAGGATGTGTAAACGTGAAGAAAGAAAATATCGGCCCCTTCGAGGCTTGATGGGGCCCCTTCAAGAGTCCTCATGCCGTTCCGGGATCGACCGCTTGCGCTCTCCCCGGGGAGAAGCCAAGGGTGCGATCAGAAACCCTAAGCAACCAAACCCATAGTTCTTACAGCTTCGTAATCCGAAAGTCTTCGAAGCGAATCCAGTGGTCGGATCCCTCCGGCCCGTTGTAGCACTGCAGACTGACCTGATCCTTACCAGGCGTGGTCAACTCACCCTCCGCGGCATTCTTGAACTGCGCTTCTCCCTCGGGTCGATACTGCGCTATCCAGGCATCAGAAGTAACGACCAGTCTGAGCCTCACGGACTGGGTCCGCATTGGCAGCTTGCCGGGGATGATGTAGAGGTCTCCGTCGATCAGTTCCTTTACTTCCTTGAACACCGGTTTCCCGTCGACGTACCAGGTTATTCCCGCTTGCTCATATTGCTCGGTGGGGAGGGTGTGGTTATGCACGGTCACCTCGATTGCGTAGGTGCCCTGTGTACGATCGGGCGCTTCTCTGACAAGGGCATTGATCACGGTGTCGGCTTTGCCGGGCTGGACGCAGATTTCAAGACCCTGGTCAGCGATTCGCCAGAGGTTCGGGTCTTCTCGTAGCCAGGACCAGGAGGGATCTAGCGTGTTGGTAAATGAATCTTGGAAGACAAGCTCTTCTGAGGGCATTTGAACTCCTGCGAAAGTCACAAAATCGAAAGAAGACCACGAAATACACGAAAGGAAACATCACTGTGAACGCTTTACTGCGTCCCGGGTTCCAGACTCACCCGAAGATCCCGTTGCCCTCTTCGTTCAACTCGTTCATGCCGTTTGTTGTCGAGTGAAGGCCTGGTCCTTTATGGGGAGATGGACGAGAGCAGCGAAGGTGCCCAAGATCACGGCGCCGATCCAGACGGGGTTGTAGGAGCCGGTGGCGTCGTAGATGCGGCCGCCGAGCCATACCCCCAAGAAACTGCCGACCTGGTGGCTGAAGAAGACGAATCCGTACAGGGTAGCCAGGTAGCGAGAGCCAAAGATCTGGGCGACGGTGCCGCTCGTTAGCGGTACGGTGGCGAGCCATAGGAAGCCGATTACGCAGGCGAAGATGAGGGCAGTCGTGTTTGTGACGGGTACGATGAGGAAGCAGCTTATGACGACGGATCGTGTTCCGTAGAGGAAGCTGAGGAGATACTTCTTCCGGTATCGGTCGCCCAGTCGCCCAAACAGATAGGAGCCGCCCATGTTGAACAAGCCGATCAGGGAGAGCGCTGTGGCAGCCACCATTTTGGGCAGGCCGTGATCAGCAAGATACGAGGGGAGATGCGTGGCGATGAAGGCGACGTGGAATCCGCAGACGAAGAAGCCGGCGTTGAGCAAGAGGTACCCGGAGTGTTTGCGAGCGTTGTTGAGGACATCCATCAGGTCTTCGTCGGGACCGTCCTCGTGTCCACGGGGTTCCGGTTTACCATATGGATAACCCATCGCAGCGATGGCTATGACGCCGACCACGATTGCGGCATACCAAAGGGTGGCTTGCCATCCGACCGTGTTGATCAGCCATTGCATCAGGGGCACGACCGCGAAAGTACCGAACGAGCCGGCTGCCGTGACGATGCCGAAGGCAGATCCGCGGCGTTCAGGTGGGACCACGCGGGCGACTGCGCCCAGGACGACGACGTAAGCGGTGGCGCTCAAAGCGAGACCGACCATCACCCCGAAGCCGATATAGAGGTTCGACACGGAGGAGGCGATGGACAGGATGGCGAAGCCACCGGCATAGAGGGTCGCCCCACCGACCACAACCCAGCGAGGACCGATCTTGTCCGCGAGTATTCCGGCGAAGGGTAGCCCGAACAGAATATTCTGGAGGGCCATCGCGAGGCTGAAGGATTCGCGGCCGATCGAGAGCGATTCTGTGATGGGCTGGAGGAAGAGGCCCAAGGACTGGCGGGCGCCCATGCCGATGGCGACGGAGACGGCGGAGATGAGGATGATGAGGAAAGAGGGGGACAAGGAGAACGACCAGTGACCAATGACA
Organism: Gemmatimonadota bacterium; assembly: GCA_002727195.1. GTDB lineage: Bacteria > Latescibacterota > UBA2968 > UBA2968 > UBA2968 > UBA2968. The sequence goes on along the minus strand of PBWH01000005.1, from coordinate 423,392 downwards.
AGTAACCAGAGGTAGAAGCGAGGTGCGAGCGACCCTACTCAAGGTGCCGTTGAGGAGGATGCACTATATTGAGAATTGAGGAAAGAAGATTAATGATTCGTGCGTCAGGATCGGCTATGAGGCGTTGGAATCTGGATGCGTCCGATAATCTGCGGGAAACCCGTCAGGTCTGTAGCGTTACCACGACAACGAGGGGCGGGGCCATCTCGAGGGCATCACGACGACTGGAAGCGGCGTCTCCATGGCAGGCCCCTATTCGCCCTCTCTACGAGGTTGGACAACCGTTTCTCCGTCGTCTTCGACCAAGGGGCGGTTGTATACGTAGGGGGGCTGGAGAACCGCCTGCTGGGCTTCGGTCAGTTCTGACACCCAGTCCGGGTGAGATGTCTCGTATTCGCCGCCTGTGTAGTGGAGATACATCGGGGTGTATCGGTAGAAGAGGGATCGACGTTCGTTGTCGGCCGTCCATGGGAGGGTTCCGTGGGTGGTGTTCTCGCTGAAGATGACGAGGTCACCGGCTTTCATCGGAACGTGATACACGATCTCCTGGTCTTCTTCGCCGATGGCAATTTCTCTCGGGATGCGGAAGTTGGTTTTGTGGCTGCCGGGTACAACACAGAGACCGCCATCGCCCGGGTTGACGTCGGCGAGCTGATACTGGCAGTTGATCAGACCGCACCGCATCCGCCCGTTCTGGTAGGCGTAGAAGCGGGAGCCGCTGAGGTTGACCATCCCGTGGCCGTGGAGGTTCAGGCCCTCAGTACCCTTGCTCGCCGTGTAGATGAATGGGTTGTGGTCGAGTTTCCAGCCGCGACCGAGGAGCGTGTTGAGGTAAGGGATGATTTTCTTGTGGGTGAGGAGGTCGCGGAACGGCTGGCACCAGGGCTTGTCCCACGTAAGCATCCCCGTGTACAGGCCACGCGGGTGATCTCCAGCCATGGCGCCGGACGCGCCTCGGTTCCCGTCATCGAGACGCTTGTCGTGGTTGGCGTCAAGTCCCTCGTTCAAGGCTTTAACTTCGTCGGATGTGAGCATACCTTGGATCACGATGAAGCCCTGGAGGTCGAAGAGATACTTCTCGCGATCAGACATGATGGCGAACGGGACTTGTTCATTCATAACAAACCCAAAGGCAAGGAATCACAGAGGACACGGAGGGGAGTGCGAGAAGATATTGTCGATGATCCCAGCTCCGCGGTGCTCCACGAGTGGTTCACCCATGTTAGTCGATTGCCCATTGGGGCGAAAGCGGTAGATGATAAGGATGCGTATGGCTGAGAAACTGAAAATGGCGCTCGTGGGGTGTGGGGCGATTGCGAAGTTTCATCTGGATGGGATCAAGGAGCACGTGCCCGGGATTCAGGTGACGGCGACGGTGGATCGGGATCTGGAGCGGGCTCAGGCGTTTGCGAATGAAGCGGGTGGAGTGCAGGCGTTCGGGTCGTTGGAAGAGGCGCTGGAGAAGGGGGATTTCGATGCGGTGGATATCATGCTGCCGCACGATTTTCACGAGGAGGCGGCCAAGGCGTGTTTTGATGTGGGTATGCATGTGATGCTGGAGAAGCCGATGGCGCCGACCCTCGAAGCGTGTGATCGGATTCTGAAGGCGGCGAGTGAGACGGATCTGGTGTTCATGGTCGCGGAGAACTCGCAGTACTGGCCGGAGATCGTGCGGGCGAAAGAGGCGATTGATGAGGGGCTGATCGGGGACCTGATCACGGCTCGAGCGGCTTATGTCGCTTCATTCGACCCGTATTGGTTTCAGGAAGGGCATGACTGGCGACTGAATGTGAAGCGGACCGGGGGCGGGGTTACGGTCGACGGTGGCGCACACTGGATCAGACCGTTGCGGATCTGGTTTGGTGAGATCGAGGATGTCGTGGGGGTGCTGGGGTATCCGTTGAAGCAAATGGAGGGGGAGTCGCTGATGCGGTCGATCGTGCGGTTCCGGTCAGGGAAGTCGGCGATCCTGGATGCGATGATGATCGATACGGCCTTTGCGCCGGACGACTGGTGGCGGATCACGGGGAGTAAGGGCGAGATCACGATCGGGGGTGGGTTCGAGGGTGGGATCAAGCTGTTCGATCGGGAGCATCCGGATGGAATGCCGTTGATGGAGCCGAAGGGATATGCACAGTCGTTTGGGCCGGAGATTGCGGATTTTGCGTCGGCCGTGTTAGACGGGACAGAACTGCAAGCTGGGCCCGAAGTGGCGGTTGGGGAGTTGCGGACGGCCTTTGCGATTTACAGGAGTGCGGAGCACGGGAGGTGGGAGAGGGTTTGGGATTAAGGACAAATGGAAAATGCAAAATGCGAAACCGTAGGTTGTTAACCGATGCCCAAACCGCGAAAACCTTATTCAGGGCAATCGGTTCCCGCGTTCGCGGGGATGACTCATAAGGGAGTTTGTGATGGTAGAACTAGGATCAGGGGATTTCGTTTACGAGACGACGGGGGAGGATTGGGGGAAGCTGCAGCCGGATGCAACGTATAAGGAGGCGACGGCGGTGGCGGTGGATGCGAATGACAATGTGTTTGTGTTCAACCGGGGAACGCATCCGATGATCGTGTTCAATGCGGATGGGGACATCCTGGATACGTGGGGGCACGGGGAGTTCGACAATCCGCACGGGGTGACGATCGGGCCGGATGGGTCCATCTATACCGTCGACAATGGCGATCACACGGTTAAGAAGTTCACGCCAAAGGGTGAGAAGCTGGCGGAGATCCAGGCGCAGCACCCGGCGAAGGCAATGAGCGGGGATCCGTTCTGTTATCCCGCTCACCTGGCGATCGATCCGGCCACGGGGGATATGTTGGTCGCCGATGGGTATGGGAATGCTCGGGTGCACAAGTACGATCCGGACGGGAACCTGATTATGTCCTGGGGAGAATCGGGTACGGCACCGGGGCAGTTCAACATCGTGCATAACCTGATCGTGGACGATGAGGGTCTCGTGTATATCGCGGACCGTGAGAATCAGCGGGTGCAGGGGTTCGATCTGGACGGAAAGTTTGTCACGCAATGGAATGACATGTCCCGGGTCGCGGCGATCTGTAGGGATGCGAATACGGACAACCCCAAGATCTATCTTGGAGAGTACTTCTGCGGGATTGGCAGCAATCGGATGGGTACTAATCTTGGACCGCGTGTGTCGGTGATGGATCGGCAAGGGAATGTGCTCGCCCGGGTGGGGACGGAGCCGTATGGGGATGAGCCCGGGCGGTTCTATTCGCCACACGGGATCGCGGTGGATTCTAAGGGGGACATCTACGTGGCGGAGGTGTCGTGGAGTGATTACGGGAGTTCGATGGATCCGCCGAGGGAGCTGCGGTCGATGCAGAAGCTGGTTAAGAAGTAGTGAGTTCTTGCCCTGCACGCACAACCCGCCCCAGTCAGTAGTCAATCTCCGCCCCCCGGTTCCCGGCCCCGGTCAGTAGGCAATCGTTATCGGAAGGTCAGAAGCGTGGCGTCGGCCGTTATGTCGAGGTTGGAGAGCGAGTCGACTTCGGCGAGGGATTGGCGACGGCTCTTCCAGCGGAGGGGGGTCATGGCGATCAAGTTCTGGATGGCGGAGTGATCGGCAGGGAATTCGCGCGTTACCCTTTCCTGCTCCAGCAATCGGAACGCGGGGAGATCGTGCTGGAGCGATGACGGTTTGGACTCGGCATTCGAAGGGTTGGCCATCAGGCGGGATGTGAGTTCATTGAGATGGTTCGGGCCGGGGATGACGCAGATCAGGAGGCCGTCCGGGCGGAGGATGCGACGGAACTCGTCGTTGTTGCGTGGGGAGAGGATGCTGACGATAGTCGTGCAGCTGTGATCAGCGAGAGGGATCCGTCGGGCGAGGTTGGCGACACACCAGGTGTGATCGCGGTTGCTGCGGGCGGCGAGGCGGATGGCGGATCTCGATATGTCGATGCCGTAGGATGGCCCTGGGGCAATCGCGTTCAGGAAGTGGCCTTCACCGCAGCCGGCGTCGAGAAGGGTTGCATCAGATGATATGTACGGACGTATCCCATCGCTCAGGAAGTCATAGTGGCCGGCTGACAGGAAGTCGCGACGGGCGTTAACGGATTCACGATCGTCGCCGGGATCAAGCGAGCCTTTCTGGTTGGCGAGGAGCAGGTTGAAGTAACCTTCCTTTGCCTGGTCGAAGCTGTGGCCGTCCTTGCAGAATGCCCGTCGGCCGGCCATTTGGAGATGGGCTGAGCAGACAGGACAGGAGAGGCCAGTCGTGTGATCTGGTGGGCTTGATTGGCTGGACGGGTTATGCATCCATTTAATGAGTAACGGGGTGGTCCTGTTGCACGATGGTTCTGAGTGCTCCTGTAGGGGTCAAGATCTCTCGGCCTGGAGGCCGGTCCCACGAGGAAGGAGGGCTATAGAATATACGCATACAAGATAACTGCCAGATGTACAAGGCTGGCGATCCCTTCCCGTCTGTGTACTAGGTCAGTTCGGCGATTCCGAGGCCTTTTTCGCCGGCGATGGAGTAGACCAGGTACTTTTGGTCTGCCTCATTGTATATGTATGGATCGCGAAGCTGGTGGACAGGCTCGTGGTCGGCTCCGCCGGTTGATGGCTCGTTGGGCTCGTTGACGCCTTCGTAGTCGGTTTCCGTCCGCAGCACTTCCTCAAATGCATCACCCTTCCAGGCAGTCAAATCCTCTGACATCTGCACGCGGGCTCGCTTGATCCGCTCGGGATGATCGCCGACGTTGCTGTAGTAGATGGTGACCGAGGAGGCGTCCACGTCCACGGCCGCGTGACGCATCCGGTAGGTCAGGTCATCCGGATCCTTCTTGCTCTCATGAATTCGCTCCTTCGGTATGTAGCTCTCGTTATCGATCTCCAGGATCGGTCCCCTGGCGAACGGCTTCCGGTAGTTGTCCGTATGCCAGATTTCCCGTCCCCCTCCACCACCGAAGCCATACCACGTTCCGTTCCAATTCCAGACGCGCATGTAGGATGGACCGAGGCAAATCCGGTCACAGACGAAGGATAGCCCGTCGGATGATTCGGCGTAGCACGTGTTCTGGTTGAGGTTCTCGTGTTTAAGACCGGTAAATCCAGCTCCATGGTAGAACATTCGAATCACTCTTACCTCATCGTCTATGAGCACGTCGGGTGAGGCGATGTGTCGCTCGAAGCCTGTCTCATCCATCGGGAGTACACCCCGAGTGTAGACCGTATAGGGCCCCGTGACCTCATCTGCGTAGGCAAGCCGGATGAACTTGCCCTGATGATGGGCGAAGTAGAGGTAGTAGCGGCCGAGTGGGTTCTCGATCCAGTCTGGGACCTTGATCAGGGAGGGGCCGTTGATGTTCCCGAGAATCGAGGGATCGGATTCGGGGGTGATGATGGGGTTGTGGGGGCTTCGTATGGCGGCTACGGGCATAGTTCCTTCCTGACAATGGTTGATGTTCGTTTCTGGTTCTCCGGATCTGACCAGCTTACCACTGGTAGGCCCAGACGTAGGATGTGTAGGTCGTCTCGGGCGATTCCCACGTCTCCAATTCGGTCTGCTTCCCGCATCGTCAGGTCAACCTGATACCGTCTTCAAAGAAGACTGGATCGTCATCGTGGAATCGATGAGCTGGGAACTCGCACGCCCCTTCGGTTTCATCGAGATGGGTGAGGCCTGCCGTCTCCGTGTAGTAAAGACCACGGTTGAGGTAGTAGGTCCCCAGGAAGTAATCTTCGAGGCCAGAAGAAAGCACGAGTGGATCTGAGTTCCCGTCCACATAAGCCCTGAGGCAGGCTTCGAGGAACGTGAGTTTGGGGCTCGAAGCAGCAATGGTGACCTGGTAAAGTATCCCCGATCGAGAGAGGTCGCACAGGTCGAACTCCCCCAGGCTTGATTCCGTGTAGGACTCGAGCCGAGATAACGTAAGTCGAGCGGAGTAGGGAAGTTCGATCGACCCGAACCGTATGGGAAGGTTGAGGGTCCCGCGCAGGATATACAAGAATCGGAGGTTGGGCTTCGTCCCGGGAGGTAGTTGGGCGGTGACCCGAACGCTGGAGCGGAAGGGGATCTGGTAGGTGTTGTAGACCCCGCTCGGAGATCCCGTCTTCTCGATGCGACGCGCAGCCCACGGGGCCGAATCATCAAGGAATCCGATCCGGTGCAGCAGATGCAGTTCGCCCTCGATAGACGCCTCATCCTCGCCACCACATATGGGTCAGACATCCAGATCCTTCCTCATACAGGAGGTCCGTCTCTCTGTGTCTGCCTCGAGTGTGTATACGGCTTTACCCGTCGTTCCGAACGTCTTGTAGTTGTTCATTTCTACGGGATGATCAGCGTTTTCAGAGAGCTCTGGTGGTCGGCCGCGTTTTCCTGCTCGAATACCGAGGCGATATCGGAGAGGCGGTGCGACACTGAGTTTTCGAAGATGATGTCGAGGTTGAAGACGCCGCGTTGAACGGCACGGTACGCCTCGCGCATGTTCTCGATCGATCGCAGGTGCGTGTAGTGGACGGCGTTGAGGTTGCGGATCTCAAGGCCGTCTTCGTGGAAGCGGTGGAAGCAGAAGTTGTCGACCCGGGCGTAGTTGTCGCCGTAGAGGGCCATGATGCCGTTATGTTTGACCATGTCGAGGCATTGTTTCAGGCCGTCACCTTTGCCACCGACGGCTTCTACCGATACATCGACACCTTCACCATTGGTGATCTCTTCGACCTCCGCCCGTACATCAGTCTCGTTGATGTTGAAGGCGTACTGCGCGCCCAGTTTCCTGGCGACTTCGAGCTTACCCGGATCGCTGTCGATGGCAATCACTTTTGATGCACCGGCGCGCAGGGCACCTTGAAGCGTGATGTTGCCGGCGAATCCGACACCGTTGACGGCAACCCAATCGCCGGGGATGACGCCCATATGGAGGGCGGCCCAGGCGGCGCAGCCGAGAGGCTCGTAAAGGCAGCCGACTTCGAAGGATACGCCGTCGGGGATGGGTTGGATGTGTGAGGGGTCGGTGACCCAGTAGTCGGAGTAGGTCGGGTAGATCAGGCTGCCGACGCGATCGCCAACGCTGACTTTGCCTCCGCCCAGATACTCGTCGACTGCGCTGCCGACTTCCTCGATGACGCCGCCGCCTTCGTGGCCGAGGGGGCCCATAGGGTAGGAGTAGGCTGTGCCGGTTTTTTCCTTCTTTTCCTCCAAATGGGTTTCGGGTTCGCCGCGGGCCTCGTCTTCGGGGTGGACCGTGATGCTTTTGTAGAAATAGCGTTCGGACCCGCAGACGGAGGCCTGGTGGGTTTTGACGAGGATCTGGTTGGGTTGGAGTTCCGGGAGTGGCTCGGTGCGGACTTCGAGCTTGCCGGGGGATAGGTAGACGGTTCTTGTTTCCATGTTGCTTTTACTCTGCAAAAGTCAAAGGAAGACCACCCCTCGACTCCGATCGGGGCAGGCTCCATGCACGAAAAATTTGCCCCCGCGAAAGCGGGGACGCGACAAGTCCTCGGCGATAGTCGATACTCAGTCAATTCCTCGGGTCTGATGGATCCCTGCGTTTGCAGGGATGACTACTCCACAATCTCCGTGCCATCGACGAAGGTGCTGAAGTCGGTGATGCCGGTGCCCGGGCCTTGGGGGACGGACATCTGGGCGTTTTCGATTTTGAGGGCCGGGGAGAACAGGTCGGCGACTTTTTCGATGCCGCGTTTGTATTCCTGGTAGCGGCCGATGTCTGGTGTGAACGACGTGAATATCAGCATATAGACAAAGCCCATTCCGCCGGAGATGTGGACCGTCGTCGGCATGTCGGCGAGCGCGGCCATCCGGGAGACGCGGGCGGATCGGATGAGGCCGCCGTAGTAGTGCAGGTCGGGCTGGACGATGTTGACGGCGCCGTGCTGGATCATCCAGCGGAAGCGGCGGTCGCTGGCTTCCTGTTCGCCGCCGGATACCGGCAGGTCGAGTGTTTCGGTGACGATCTTGGTGTCTTCGAGGTGATCGAACGGGCAGGGCTCCTCGAAGTAGACGGCGTTGATGTCCTCGAGCATCCGGCCAATTTCGATCGCCTGTGGCGGGTCATACGAGCTGTTGCTGTCCGCGTGGATGTCCATCTCGTCGCCGAAGTGCTTGCGCGAGAGTTCGATCAGCTTTGGGGTGCGGCCGGGCATCGCGTCTGCGTTCCGGCTCATTCGGCCGCCGACGCGGAACTTGATAGCGGGGGCGTGGGTCTCGTCGACAAGCATCTGCAGATGGTCGATTTCTTCCTCTGGCGTAGAATCGCGCCGGCCGCTGGCGACGTAGAAGGGACACTCGGTGCGGACCGCTCCACCAAGCAGATCGGCGATCGACTTGTCGACGACACGCCCAATCAGGTCGAGAATGGCCATTTCCACCCAGGCGACGGGATTCCAGAGGGCCTGTCCGAGCAGTTTGTAATTACTGCTGTGTCGGTAGACCTCCCAGAGGTGATCCTCCAAATCACGGGCATCCTTCCCGATGAAGTAGGGTATCACGAGCTGGTTCAGGATTGGATAGAGGTGCTTGGCTTTCGCATTGCAGAACGAGAGACCCTCGGCACCGTCCGTCGATCTGGCCCGAACCATATACGCCCCGTCTTTCCTGAGGAGCTGCATGGATTCGATCGTGATGGGATCTGGCAGGAGCTCGGTTTTTAAGACCGGTTGGTCGTGGGCGGCTTGAAGGTCTTCTGCGGATACAGTATGGGTAGTTTTCATGGTCGAAATTCTAAGATCAGAAAGTCAAAAGTCAGATACCGTTGGCGTGAGAAGATAGTGTATGGCTGAGGCTTTGACCAAGAGGATCAGATTGACTGACCGTGAATAGACCGACATGATGAGCAGACCATGAAGATTCGATTTGATCAAATACCGTCACCCGTGTTTCTGAGTGGCGGTCCGGATGTGGCGTATCGGGATCCCTGCGGCCACTACTGCGACGGTGTATTCCGCGTCTGGCATACGGAGATCCACGGTGAGGCTGGGGGGGACTGGTATGCCGTGACGGCGGTGACGGAGAGTCGTGACCTCATCTCGTGGTCCAAGCCAGAAGTGATCACCTCCGTCGACAAGCGGCTGAATTATTCGAGCCCGGGCAACGTGATCCGTTACGACGGCCGGTGGGTGTTGTGTCTGCAGACGTATCCTGCGCCAGATGGCGAGAAGATCGGGGATCAGACGTCGCGGGTGTTCACTATGCGGAGCGACGACCTGGCATCCTGGGAGGATCCCGAGCTGATTCGGGTGAAGGGGCCGGATGTGCCACGTGAGGATATGGGGCGGATGATCGACCCGTACCTGATCGAGGATAAGGATGAGCCCGGGAAGTGGTGGTGCTTCTACAAGCAGAATGGGGCCAGTATGTCCTGGTCAAAAGACCTGAAGACTTGGACCTATTTCGGGAACGTCGATTCGGGGGAGAATGTCTGTCTGCTGGTGGAGGATGGTGAGTATATCCTGTTCCACTCACCGAAGAATGGGGTCGGCATCAAGCGGTCGAGGGACCTGGAGAACTGGGCTGATCACGGATTGCTGACGCTCGGTCAGGCCGATTGGCCGTGGTCACAGGGCCGTCTGACGGCGGGTCACGTCCTCGATCTGCGTGACGAGCCGGAAGTCGGGAAGTGTGTGATGTTCTTTCACGGGAGTTCGCCGGAGGGATGCGAGGTCCAGGAAACGCACGGTCACGCGAGTCTGGCGCTGGCTTGGAGTGATGATCTGGTGGCGTGGGAGTGGGCGGGGTGTCGTTGACCGTCATATGGTAAGGTAGATTGGCGGAGAAGCTTGAAACCACAGAGGACACGGAAGGGTGGCACGAGACGGCCCTGCCGATAGTCGATCATTCGTACTCACGACTGGCCACCTGTAAGCTAGCGGAAGGAGGTGCTTTGAAGCGACTAGTGAGAACAGATCCTCTTGTCATAAACAAGAATTTGGGGTCGGCGTTGATTTCACGGCCTGAGGATTTGACGTCGTCCAATGAGGATGGGGAGGCGACGGTGATTCCGTCCGACAAGGTGAAGTATGACTTCGATCGGAACGGGTGGATTCTGTTTCCTGGTCTCCTGGCGGAGGATGAGGTCGAGGAGATGCGGGCGTTTGCGACTCGGGTGCAGAAGGAGCCGGAGAGTCTGCCGGAACACGAGCGATGTGGGATGGCCGGGCCGCTGACGAGGCTGATCGATCATCCGGTGGTGGTCGGCTTTCTGAACGAGTTTCTCGCGTATCCGGCCTGTGCGAGCGAGGAGAACTACGGGTTCCGGTTGGAGACGAGTCAAGTAATGCATCGGTCGGCGGTGGACGACATTCAGCGGACGTTCAACCCGCACAATGGGAGCGGACTGTTCCGGCCGCCGTGGGAATCGCACTACTACCGTCAGGTCCCGGGTAGGGCTTGGAGCGGGTTGACGCGTGTGGTGTGGGAGCTGAATTCGGTGAAGATGCGGCAGGGCGGGACGCTGCTGATCACGGGAAGCCACAAGGCGGCTTATCCGGCACCGGCATCTGCATTCGAAGCGGATTCGCCCATCTGGGACACTTACGAGTGTCCGGCGGGATCGCTGCTGATTTTCAGCGAGTCGACGTCGCACAGTGCGTCGGAGTGGACGAATCGAGACAATGATCGGGTGGCGGTGTTCAACCTGTATAACACGGTGTCGACGCGGTGGTCGGATTGGCTGCCGCATCAGGATCTGCTGGAGACGTTGGGTCCGAAGCGGAGGTCGTTGTTCAGGGATGTGAGGACGAGTAACAACGTCGATGGCGGGCAGTTTAACGAGGTGACGTCGGCGTTTGAATAGCCCTCACCCGGACCTTGCCTACGCTTTCGCTTCGGCGAGGTCGTCCCTCTCCCGCTAGCAGGGGAGGGTTCTCCAATACGAGTTAGGTATGAACTGGCGAGATGCGAAGCCGTATGTGATTAACAAGGATATGGGGCGGCCCCTGGTCGACTATGAGGACGAGCTGCCGACGAAGAATGCGGATGGTCTCGATGTGGTCGAACCGACAGAAGAACAGAAGTATCTGTTCGACACCCAGGGGTGGCTGCTGATCGAGTCCGTGCTCGATGAGGCCGAGCTCGAGGAAATGCGCGAGTGGTGTGTGAAGTATCACTTCGAGCGGGACTCGCTGGCCGAGCATCACCAGACTCCTCTGGCAGGGCCGACACACCGATTGGCCGATCACCCTGTGACCGTGGGAATGCTGAACGAGTTCACGGCGAATCCTGCGGTCTCGAGCCGGGATTGCTATGGGTTCAGTCTAGGTGCGTTCGAGCTCTGGTATCGGACTGCCCCCACCCGTCGGAGCGAGGGGCTGAGAGAGGATCGGAGCTTCGGACCGCACAACGGGAACGGGTTGATGCGGCTGCCGGGAGACGTGCACTTCTACAACGCGTTTCCAGGGAAGGCGTTCTGCCCGCATATGCGGATTGTTTGGGAGTTGAATCCGGTTCAGAAGGGAAAGGGAGGGACGCTTCTGGTGACGGGGAGTCACAAGTCAGTCTACACGGCGCCGGATGAGATTATGGATCCGGAATCGAGTGTGTGGACGACTTACGAATGTCCGGCAGGATCCGTACTGTTCTTTGCGGAGGCGACGACGCACAGCGCAAATCCGTGGACGAATACCGACAACGATCGGATGGCAATCGCGGGTCTGTATAATCAGGTGGATGGTGGGTGGAACCCGACGATGAAGCCGGATGAGAAGTTGCTGGAGGAGTTGCCTCCGATGCGGCGGACGCTGTTCCGGGATCGATACATCACGAACAACGTGAACGGAGTGCCGCATAACCGTTTGTTTGGGGCGAGCGCCTAGCGATCCTCGGGGCTCAGTCGCACCAGATACCAGCCTTCTCCACTCGGTCCGAAGGTCCGGGCGGATACTGTCTCCTTCTTCACATCCTCCAATTCCCTCAAACGTATCTGTCCCACTTTAGTCCAGGAAGCGGGTGTCCTCGTCGACCGCAAGTGATTGTCCACATCGTTGGGTAATCGGATAGACAGATAAGCCTGCCCCCGGACGAGATACTCCAGTTCACTGCCACTCCGGACATAATCCCTGAAGTAGTCCGGTGAACCCGCAATGCCGTCCAACGGTATGACGGGCCTCCCTGAAAACTGGGCCAGCCCATCCGGCCAGAATGCGCCGACTCTCACGTCCGGAGGCGTCTTTTCAGCTATGTCGCGGGCAAGGCGAACCCTCGCCTGCCACTTGTTTGAAGGCGTCGAAGGCGTTCTTACAAACTTGACGAGTGCAACCACCACTGCAGCCACAGTTCCGATCAAGCCTCGACCGCTATCACATGGAGCTGGCGGCTACCGTCGGCGACCATCGAGGGGAAGAGGATCTGAGAGCCGTCGGGGTGCCATAGGGGGGCGGGATCAGAGCGGAGATCACCCTTGACATACGGGCGCTGATCGTAACGGTCGGTTCGTGCCCAGGCGCCGTCAGTTCTCCGATATACGGCCCATTCGTTGTAGTGCTTCTCGATGCCATATCCGGTAACCGTCCACTGTCCATCCAGTGACAGCGCCGTGTCACCACGCGGTCCCTTGATGATGTCCGGGGTTCCGATCTGGCCTACGAGGTCCTGCAGGTCCGTGTCCCAAAGGACCAACTTTCCATCTCTCTCACCGATAATCCGATTCGTCTCGCCGGCTTCCCATTCCGGATGACCACCCACAAACCCTGTTTGTAGAGTCAACTCGCTACCGTCAGGTCGGACCGTGAAGGGCTGGTTGACCTTCTTGCCTGGATTCCCGCCCCAACCTGCTCGTGCGTAGAAGTAGATCCGGTCGTTTGCGCGGTTACAGAGTGTGTGGTTGATGAACAGCGCCGGAACTGGTTCGCCATCGTGTGTCGGCGCTATCGCTTCCGCCAATTGTGCGAACGACACGATCACCTCCCATTCACCGGTCGCGATATCGACCTTGAAGATGCCGTCATCTTCCGGGTGATCGACTCCCACCGTCCAATCCCATGTGTCCACGTAGCCCGTCACACGGCGCAGGCGCGCCATCCGCGCGTAGTTCAGCCCGCAGAACCACCCGCCCTGCTGCGCGACGCCGCTGTTGCCGAAGGGTCCCTCCGCGTATCGATATTCCTTCACGCGGGTGCGTGTCGAAACGTCGTAGAGCACTGTGAAGATCTTGCCGTCTTCATTCGCATCGTTAAAGAAGAACTGGGTGTCGGGGGCATCGGGGTTCCAGTAGAGCATCGTGCCCTGCTGGGGGTTCCACCCTTCCGTTTGGTCGACTTTCTCCACGACGTAGCCGTTCGCTGTGTCCAGCAGGCAGATGTCTGCCGGTTCACCGCGTCCGGGCATATGGTCCTGGAAGGTCGTTCGCAGGCAGACGATGTATCTGCCATCGCTGCTCCAGGGGACGGTCCCCGCGTGGCCGATGTAGCCGAAGAAGTGGTTCTCGGACGGGCCGTGGGTGATCTGCTGAGTTTTTAGTGTGAAATGCCCTGATCCTTCTGCCATTCTCACATCCCTGAAGAAAATGAATACCACGAAATACACGAAAGGAAACCCCACCCGGGGGATGTCTCGTGGAAGATGCTGTGTGCTACTCCTGGTGGAGGGCTCCGACTACGCGGACTGAAGGGCTTGAGTGATTACCTGGGCGACACGAGCGGCCAGCACGGCGGAACCGTCGTCGGTGAAGTGGACGTTCGCAGGGATCTGGATGCTCTCGAGCCGCGACAGAGCGAACGAGTAGAGATCGTTGGTGGTCAGGTCGTGAGCGGCGACGACACGAGAAGCAGCCTCGTTGTAGCGGTCAGCGTCGCCTTTGATCCTGCCGCTCGATCCCTCTGGAACCGGCGTGGTTGAACACCAGATGAGCTGCGCATCTGTCGCCTCGAGTCGAGTCAGGATCTTGTCGAGGTTCTTTTCGTATCGATCGATTGAGACCTGATAGGCTCCGGACTGCGGGGGATTGGCCATCTTGCCGTCTTCATCGACACACTTCAGGTCGTGCAGGCCGAAGTTGAAGTGGATGACGGACCACTCCCGGTCGCCGAGCCATTCGTCGAGGTGTTCCAAACCGCGGGGCGTGGGGCCACAGTTGGCGAGTGGTCGAAAGACGTTTGCCCGTCCCTTGAGAAGCTCGCGAGCAGGCAACGTGTAGCCGATCGAGATGGAGTCTCCTATGAGGAGAACGTTGGGGAGACGGGGGTTTACGTCAGGAGGTGCGAAAGCTGGGTTGTCTGGCATTGGTATCGAGGATCAAAGATAGAGGATTTATGATTGAAAGGTTTCAGGCATCCCGGTAGGCGGATTCCCAGGGGGTATCCGTCAGGGGGTCAGAGCCGCGATTGTAAGCGTCTGTGGACTCGACCTGGTTCTTGTAGCGGTCGAGGCTGAGTTTGTCAGGAGATAGAGAAGGTTCTTTGGAGATGATCTTGGTGAACGCTTCCGAGAAGGTCTCGATCGACTCTTTCTCGTCCTCGGGGAGGCGATTGGGCCAGGTGCCCTCGTTGAGGACGACGTTTCGGCAGTCGGCTTCAGAAGGTACAGGCGGTGCAGAGTGGGTGGTGAAGTCAGCTTCAGTGATCGATCCGGGGGTACCGTACTCTGACTCCCAATTCAGCATCTCCTCACGGTATCCGGATACCCAATCTACTTCGGAGTCAGCTAGGTTGGTCTGTTCCCAAGGGTCTGCGGACAGATCGTAGGCTTCTTCCACAGCTCCTTTTGTGTAGAAGGAAACCTTACGGTTCTTCGAGCGGACCGATACCCATCGATTGCCCCCGGTGCCGAAGTCGATCACGAAGCGATCACGTGCTTCCGCCAGGCCTCCGCCTTCCTGTCCCAGCAGACTGTTGCCGGGTAAGGGATCGGACGTCTCCGAATATTCGAGGCCGAGCTCGTCGATCAGTGTTGGGTAGAAATCTAGCAGAGAGACGAGGTCGTCGCTGACGCGTCCCGGTTCTGTGCGTCCTGGCCATCGAAGGAGAAACGGGATTCGGATGGAGTGCTCGTAGGGACAGAACTTCTGGCCGATCCCGTGGTCGCCGAGCATTTCACCGTGATCGGAGACAAAGAGTATCGCCGTGTTGTCTGCGATACCGAGGGCGTCGAGTTCGGCCAGGATGCGGCCGACGCTGTTGTCGACGTGAGAGACCAGGCCATAGTAGAGGGCTTTGACGCGACGGATGCGGTCCGGGTCGCGATGCGAGCCGTCCAGACGGGCCCGTTGACCATAGAGACCGGGGGGCAGGGTTTCGATTGGGCGGTCAGCGTAGACGGGCAGGTCGAGATCAGCGGGATCGTACATCGTGTCGTAGGGCGGACAGGGAGCGAACGGCGGATGAGGGGAGATCCACGAACTCCACAGGAAGAAGGGTTGGGTCGTGCGGTGACGGGTGTGCTGACGGATAAACTCGATCGAGCGGTCGGCGACCCAGGTGTTCATATGATGCTCAACGGGGATGTCGCAGGTCTGTGGCTGCATCATCAGCAGGTCGCGCATCCCTTTCGGAAACCGTGTGCGGACACCGTTTTCCCGCAGATACAGCAGGTAGTCATCATCGGCGCGGTGGGCGATACACTCTTCCATTGTCATCAGATGGCGCAGCCCGTAGTGACTTCCGCGAAAGTGCATCTTGCCGATACCCTGCGTCCAGTAGCCGGCGGACAGGAGCGAGCCCATCAGCGTCGAGAGTTCGGGTAAGGGGCCGGGCAACGCGCTGTTACTGACCCAGTGGTGACGGCTGATCCGGTGACCAGTTATGAAACTCATCCGGGCTGCGACGCAAACGGGTGTCGGCGTGACGGCCTGGGAGAAGCGAACGCCTGACGCGGCCAGCGCATCGAGGTTGGGCGTACGGATTTCGGGGCTACCGGCACAGCTGAGCGCATCGAAGCGCTGCTGGTCGGTCATCAGGACGAGTATGTTGGGTCTCTTCATGCCGCTCTATTGAGGGAACCGCAGAGGGTGCTGAGAACCTGAGGCACGCCTCTGTGGTGAGATTTGGGTTTGAAGCACGTATGAAGATCTAGCGTGTCCTCCCGGCGAACGTATGATGCAGTGGGAGGGTTGGGATCGCAAGCCGCGTTCCACTCGAGGGCACCTGTTCCGGTGGATGAGTGGCGCAACGTCGTCTGAATGCCATCCGCAGTTGAATGATGTGGGTTTCCTGAGAAAATGGGAGGTCTGAGCAGACTGGCATCGAAAAGTGCCTAGGGAGACGCTGTTAACCTTTTGGGAAGGTTTTGGCACGAAGAGTGCCTGCGCAGGCACTCTTAACTCGTGGTTGGTCCTGAATGAAGGTGGACTGCTTCCATCAGAGTTGGGGTTCCAGACCCTCACCCGCTTGCGCGACCCAAAACCTCTTCGCACAAACTCCCTCCCCCACTACGTAGGAGAGGGAAGAGCCTGTTATTCAGCGAAACAGTTGAGGGCTGACCTTCGGGGATTACTTTATGGCGAGCAGTTCGATCTCGAAAACGAGCGTTGCATTCTTGGGGATGCGTGGCGGGCGGCCCATCGGGCCGTAGGCGAGGTTAGGTGGAACACGAAGCTGGCGGATGCCGCCGACTTTCATTCCGTCGACACCCTGGTCCCAGCCTTTGATGACTTTGCGGGCGCCGATCGTGAAGGTGAACGGCTTGTTCTTCACGGCTGAACAGTCGAATCGTTTACCGCTTGTCAGCCAGCCGGTGTAGTGGACGGTGGCCTGGTTTCCTTTCGCGGCCGCAGTTCCAGTACCCACCGTCAGGTCGGTATACTCCAGACCCGTATCTGACTTCTGATATCCATCGACAGGGATTGGCTTGTCGATCTGTACGCCTTCGTGAACGGCGTCGCCGGAACCAGTCAGGGCGTTGATCAGCTTCTTGAACATAGTTTCTGCCTCTGTAACGTCACCGGGCTTGAGCCCGGCGACGAGAGTTCATCTAGGGTCACATAACGTGGGCAGAGCCCACCATCCTCACTTCGTCCCCGCCAGCACGTCGAAGGCGAATTTCATACTCTTGACGGCTTCGGTCAGGTCGGCAGCAGGTGGACCGATCGGTACATCGGTCTTCACGCAGTCGATGAAGTAGCGGTTCTGCTCTTCCGTCCCGCCCGTCGGCCCCTTCACGATCTCCGACTCCTCTCCCTCGAAGTAGAGCTTCCCGCCCGTGATCCCTTCCATATAGGCTGAGATATCGTGGCCGTGAATCTCGTAGCGCTCGAGGCGCGCGCCGGTCGTGTAGTTGTTGATCAGTTGAGCGACCACACCGTTTTCGAACTCGATGAGCGCGGCGTGGATGTCACGATACGCACTCATCGAGCGACGGACGATGCTGTGCACTTCCTTGACCTCGGAGTCGGCGAGGAAGCGAATGGTGTCGAGGGAGTGGATCGGGGTTTCCAGGAAGAGCTGGTCGTGCATCAGCTCTGGGAACTTGTCTCCGCTGACCTGCTGAGAGATGCTCTTGTGGAATTCCCCGACGAGCTGAGTCATCGGGCCGTTGTCGAGGACAGCCTTTCTCGCCTGCGTGACGACGGGGTGAAAGCGTCGATTCCAGCCGACCATCACCTTCGCGCCCGATTTGTCGGCCGCATCCTTCAGGTTCTGGGTCTCTTCGACCGTGATTCCGGGTGGCTTCTCGACCATCGAGTGGATGCCCCGTTCGATGCCAGGCAGCGCGAGCTTGCCGTTCAGGTGGGCCGTCGGCGTGATGAAGACGGCGTCCAGTTTGGCCTCGTCGAACATCACGTTGAGGTTTTCGTAGCTGCCCGGAATCCCGAACTCTTCGGCGACGGCGTCACGGTTGTCCGGGATCAGGTCGCAAACGGCGGCGAGTTCGACGTCGTCATACTCGCTGAGGATACGGATGTGGCCACGTCCCCGTCCGCCAATGCCGATTACACCGACTCTTACACTGTCCATCAGGTCACCCCACAGAATTTATTGGTCAGGCTGCCAGATACGCGTCCCTGACTCCCTCGAGCGTACGGACATCAGATTCCAGCATCGATTCCAGGTAGGATCGAATCCGGCTCTCAGTTTCGGTGTCACGGGGCGCGTTGTCCAGCAGTCCCTGATTGGGGTCGAACACAGAGGCGTGGTCGATAGATCCGTCGGAGTGATAGATCTTCGTGACGACCCGCTTTGTTACCGTGTCCTTGATGCGACGCTCGCCCTCAGGGACGCCGCCTTCCAAAGAGATGAAGAGAAGCAGGTTGAGCCCGCGGAACTGGGATTCTGGAACATTGCACTCACCGACGAATTGCCCGTGGATCTCCTGCAGGTTGTCCGCGTGAACGTTGCCGACCAGCTGGTGTCCCTTCTCTTTTTGCGTGCAGAAGTCTCGCAGGTCCTGATCCCAAAGGTAAGTGGGCGGCCGATGATCGGACAGCTCGTTCGACATCACGCAGTGCGTGGGCTCGGAAGGGATGTCCGCGACTTCGTCGGGAAGGGCGAGGACGAACTTGTGTTTCTCGGGTACAAAGCTCATCAGCGTGCGCATCGTGGTCGTTTTCCCGATGCCGCCTGGACCCGATCCCGTGATCCAGGATTCGCCGAGAGCCGCGCGGGAAGCCAGCCAGGTGGCGAGCTCGAGGTCGAAGGTTCCGAGCTCGATAAGATCCAGGATGGAACGTGCGCGTTCTTCCCGGTCTGGGTTGCTTAAGCCGATCAGGTATTCACGGTTGTGTTGGTCAATGCTCAAGGGAACTCCTTGTTGGGTGACTTTGTGTGTCTTTCACGACGTTTGACGATACCCGTGGGTAACGAGTTCCTGAACGATCACTCCCTTCCCTTGGCAGGGCAGCCCGGTCATCCGTCGATCCAGCAGGTTTCAGTGTAGGGCTCCCGGTCATACAGCTTCAATCGCTCAGGGCTTGCCTTGTCTCGCCAGCTTTGTGGGATCTCCTGGGTGTAGCGATGGGGCGGACCGGCTTCCTTGAAGATGTCGATCAGGAAGATCCGGAAGGGCTGTGGTGAGTCGATTGGCTTGGGATCGAAGCCGTGATACATCCGAGCGTTCAGGTATACGAAACTTCCGGGGGAGAGCTCGAGATGGATGGCTTCGAGTTTCCGGCCGGCTTCGTCGTCGAGTTCACCCGTCAGGAGACGTTCGGCCGTGTCTTTTGTGGGAGAGACGCGGTGGCTGCCGGGTACGACGATGAGGCTGCGGTCGCCCTGCGTGAACCCGTTCGGGTAGTAGAGGACCTGGATGTAGTATCGTTCGCGCTCGGCGAGGTTGATCGGGTTGTCGTGATTCCAATGATGGTGATCCTGGTGGAATCGGCCAGCTTCGGCCCCACGCATCGCAAGATTCATCGAGGAGTGGCAGAAGTGATAGTCTGGCCCTACCGTAGCCTCGAGCAACGAGGTGATCAAGGGTTCGTCGATCAGCGCATCGGATAGGGGACCTCGATCGTCCCACGGCCGAACGAAGTAGCGGGTCGGTGTGTCCAGGTCCGCTCGTTCCTTGTCCGAGATGGACAGGAAGTGAGCGATCGGATTCGGTGACAGAACTTCCTCGATCAGCGCCTCGCGATAGTCGTCCTTCATCGCGTCCGGATAGGCGATAAACCCGTCACGGTGGAAAGCGGCCAACTCGTCTTCTGTTGGTTCCGTATGCTTGAAGCAAGACATCATATCTGCCTTTGATAGAGAGGTCAGTCAGGGACCGGCTGTTTCGATCGGTGACCGGGTCAGTGCGATGGATAGTGCGGCGCCAACATAAGTGACGCCCATAGCCGAGAACGCGGAGACATATGAGTCGCTGTGATCATACCAAAGACCGATGAGAACGGGGCCCACGCTCGACCCGATCGACGAGATGGGATAGCTGAGTCCACGAATCGCACCGATATGGGCTCGCCCAAAATAGGTCGCCCAGAGGGATTCGGTAAGCGGAATGGTTCCGCCAAAACCGAATCCGTAGAGCAGGAAACCGATGCTCAGGAGCGTATGGTCGGCGGACTCCGCCGCGCCGAGCATCGCGACAACACCAGTTGTGGAGATGGCGTAAGCAAGCAGGACCAGTTTCTTCGGATGGATGCGGGTTAGTGTTTTCCCCCACACGGCTTTGGAGGAAAGGTTGCCGAGTCCGGTGAACGCGACGGCGACGGCTGCCGATTCCCGAGAGAACCCGGCATTGGTTGCGAAGGGGATCGCGTGGACCAGGATCGTGATCAATGCTGTCGTGTTCAGACCGAAGCCGAGCACGCACAGCCAGAAGGTCGAAGTCCGAACGGCTTCGGGTCTGGTCAGGCTGTGTTCACTCCTGCTTTTCGCTGTTGGCGGGCCTCCGTCCGGGAGCCAGCCATAATCCTCCGGTGTGCGGCGCATCAGAAGTGAGACGGGAATGACGGCCAGTGCGAAGATGGAAAGCGAAATGAATCCGGTGCGCCAGCCACTCGCGTCGACGATAGCGGTCAGCGCAATGGGCGTCAGCATTCCTGTGAGCGAGATGCCGATCGATCCGAAGGCGAGCGCCCAGCCTCGGTTCCGGACGAACCACTTGGTGAGGACCGGGTTGATGACTTGAGGGCCGAAGCAGTTCCAGCCGACCAGGCCGGCGATGAGATGCAGAACCCAGAAGGCAATCAGGCTTTTCTGGACGGCAAGGCCGTAGAGGCAGCCGCTGGCGACGATCGCCCCGACGAGCATCGGGATTCGCGGGCCGTGCACGTCGACGTATCGGCCAATGGAGGTGCCGGATAGAAGACTCGCGGAAACGGCAATGCTGGATCCGAGGGTGAACTGCCAGGTCTGCCAGCCGAGGTCGCGGCAAGCGGGCAGCAACAGAACCCCGACACCGGCCTGGCTGAGGGAGAGGAAGGCGAACTGGCTGAGAATGGCGCCACCGACCATCCACCAGCCGTAGAAGATGCGATGCTGCGATCCGGACTCCGTCACGGGGTTGTCGGGACAGTGAAGGCGTCGCCCGTGCTGGAGAGCCATTCGCGTAAAAGGTCGCGGTGATACGCGACGTGGTTCGTGCGCGAAGCGTCCAGTGCGAGGTTGGCGGTCTCTCCCGGATCCGCGTCCAGGTCGAACAGCTGCTCGGGATTTGTTCCCATCGAATAGACGACATACTTGTACCGTTGGGACCGAACCATCCGGGCTTGCATCTCGAGATTTTTGGGGTCGGGATGCAGTTCGGATACCACACAGCCTCGCCAGTCCGATGTCGGGTCGTCGATCACAGGAAGCAGACTTCGACCGGTCACGTCTGGACAGTCTACCTCCGTGTAGTCGCACATCGTCGGGAGGATGTCGATCCCCGAGGTGAGATGGTCCGAGTTCACGACATCTGCCGGGATGCCGGGGCCTGATACGATCATGGGTACGCGTGCTGCCTCTTCATTCAGCCACAGTTTGACGACCGTATGGTGCGCGGCCTGTCCCTCTCCGTGATCACTCGTCAACAAGATCAGCGTGTTGTCAGACAGACCGTTCTCGTGCAGAGCAGACATCACGCGGCCGACCTGGATGTCGACCAGCTCCGTGAGGCGGTGGTAGGTGAACAGATACCTGCGCCAGGTGGTCTCGTCCCAGTCCCAGGTGAACGTGACCTCTTGACCGTAATAAGGCCTCTGTCTGCACGACTGCACAAATGAGGGCTCGTTCGGGTCGATGGCGAAATTGTCCGGTAGCGGGGGCAGTTCCGATTCATCCGCATCAGAGGCGAAGGCCAACGCGTCTGCCGTTTCCTTGAGCCGGATCGTGTGCGGATCCAGTTCGCCTTGCGGCGTGGACTGCTGCATCACCCAGTAACAGATGTCGTGTGGATTGCAGAGCGAGACGCCCAACAGGAAGGGGCGATCGTGTTTCTGGTCAAGGAAGTCGATCGCGCGGTCGGCGACGTGCGTGTCCGTGTAAATGCCCTGGCCGAGCGGCTGATCGCTGTCGTGGAGGCACTCGAAGCCTCGAATATCAGGTCCGTTCCCGGGAACACACCACCGGCCGGTCCAACCCGTTCGGTAGCTGGCATCCCTGAACAGTTCGCCCATCGTGGGCATCTCGTCCGGGATCGACAAGCCGTTCACGAGCACGCCATTCTCGTGGGGCATTCGGCCGGTTGCCAGACAAGCACGAGAAGGACCACACACCGGAGCGGCGCAGTAGGATTCGGTGAATCGGACACCGGATGTGGCGAGAGCGTCCATATGGGGCGTGTTCAGGTGTGGATGACCTGCGCAGCTGAGGGCGTTGTGGGACTGTTGATCGGTGATGAAGAAAAGGATGTTCACAGTGACCAATAACCAATGACAATGACCAGAGTGGTTAGGCGGCGCGGTTTTTCAGGTCGTCGCAGAGGAGGCGCATCTCGTCGAGCTTTTCGGCGAAGGCCATCTCGGGGGCGAGGTTGTGGGACTCGTATGGATCGTTGGTGAGATCGTACAGCTCCTCGTAGATCGGCGTCTGTTCGAAGTAACGAATGTACTTCCAGCCGGTGGTTCGGGCACCTTCGCTCTTTGGAATGTCGGATCGATCGAACAGGTGCTCGCAGAAGAAGGCTGATCGCCAGTCGGACTCAGTCCCTTCGAGCAGGGGTCGCAAACTCACCCCCTGGCAGGTCGGGGGAATCGGGAAGCCGCACAGGTCGAGGATCGTGGGGGCGATGTCGATGTTGAGGGCCACCTCTTCGCGGATCTGTCCCGTCGGTTGGCGCGGGTCATACACGATCAGCGGTATGCGGATCGATTCTTCGTTCAGCTGCCAGCAGTCGCTGAGTCCGCGTTCGCCGTAGTACATCCCGTGATCGGAGGCGAAGATGATAGTCGTGTTGTCGGCAAGCCCGTGAGCGGTCAGGGCGTCTCGTATCCTACCGACGTTGCGGTCAATGCCCGACACCATCCGATATAGACCCTTCAGGTTGCGCTGATAGTTTTTCGTTGTGTCGTATCTCGTGTGCCAGCGGTTCCGACTTTCAGACTGGCGGATGAACGAAGGGAGTGTTTCGAAAAAGGCGGGATCACTGTTCACGGGCTCGGGGATGACATCGTCCACATACAGATCCGACTCAGACTCGGGCCAGATATAGTGGCGAGGGTCGTGGTCCTGCGCGTGCGGGGCGTTGAAACTGACGGACAAACAGAACGGCTGGCCCTGTGGACGAGCGTGATTTTTGAGATAGGCGATGACTTTGTCGCCGGTGACGTCCGTGAGGTGACGCGTCGAGCCGTCCGACTGGGGGATTTCGTATCCGTCCTCCGTCCAGTGTTCGTAGTTGTCGAAGTGATCGAACATTCGGCGCAGGGTTTCCTCACCGCCTTCGACCATCGGTGTAATGCCGTTGCTGGCGATTCCGAATTTGCCGATCAGCCCGGTCCGGTGGCCGCGTGCCTTCAGGATCTCGGGATAACTGGCGGCAGTGAATTCGCGACGAAGCGGCGGAGTCAGGAAGGTGAATTGGTGACGTCGCTCGTAGCATCCGGTGAGATAGCTTGCTCGACTGGCCGCACAGATGGGCGTGGTCGCGAAGGCGTTCGTGAAGCGCGTGCCCTGCGCCGCCATGGCATCCAGATTCGGCGTCTGGATCACGGGGTTTCCCGCACAGCCAAGCAGATCGGCGCGCTGGTTGTCGGTGAGGAGGAAGAGGACGTTCATCAGAATTGAGGATAGATGATCCAGGATTGAGGATTGAGAACCTTGGGTCCTACCAGCGATTCAGTTTATGTCCTTCACCTGGGAACAGAATCGCATCCACGAGCAAGCCTAGACCGATGCCGAACGTATGGCCGGCCATCATCCCGAGGAATAGTGGCGCGTACTGGCGATACTGGGTGAGGCTACCCAGCTTTAGGATAATCGACTTGATCGCCCAGACCAGGAAGATCGATGAGGCGCTGCTGCGCATAATGAGAGAGGCGCCGACGGCGAACCCGATCGGGTGGATCGAAAAGCCAGGGATCCAGTAGCGCAGTCCGATCATCCCCGCAGTTAGTACACCTCCGATTCCGAGGAAGGAGACGCGTTTCCAGTCGGTGCCGAAGGTTTGCGTCAACCGTTTGGCGATGACCTGGTATGATTCGGCCGCGCTTCCTCCGGCGCCCCGGAAGCTGATGACGCCGAAGTTGTATGCGCCGACGCCTCGGTAGGCCTCGTAGAGCGTGAACCACATCACTGCCATCGCTCCGAGGATGCATCCCCCGATCACGAGCGGGCCGAGGGTTCGCCTCGCCTGTGCCGTAAGGGTTTGACCCAGACGAGGCACGTGGGCAAGAGCCGTGATGCCGAGTGTCTTTGCATCGCAAAAGAAGGTCTGGGTGAGGCCGATCGCGATCGCGCCTTCGGGACTGATCACGGCCGGGCCCAAGGTGTGCCAGGTGAACGCTTGCGCGATGATCGGGCCGCGGATGAACACCAGGCCGCTTTCCACGATGATGCGCGCAAGCCCAAGGTAGAGAACCGCCGTCCCGAACCAGAAGATAGAGGACGGCAGGAGACCCAGCCCGGCCTGGTGGAGGAACAGGAATACGTAGACTGAACATCCAACGAACAGCCAGAACGCCGTCCGATACGACATCAGCTCGTTGCTGTCATCAACTCGCTTCTCTCGAAACACCGCCTGTCTGAAGACGTCACGCAAGTGGTGACGGCCGACCCACACCCCCCAGCCCACGAAGACGATCATCCCGCCAAAGCTCTGCCAACCGATCGCCGTGTGAAAGCTGCCCCACGGGTCTGCACCGCCGATTTCATACCCGATTCGGTTGAACAGACCTGCCTGTAGAATGGCCAGCACGTGGAAGAACCAGATGCTGAACAGGACTTCCGATTTGGTGAAGTAGCCGAAGGCGATGGTCATTGGGTGAACGACGAACATAATCGGTTGAAAGCCACGTCCGATTCGCAGGTTGCGGTTCCGTAAGAGTGGGATCTCCGGCCAGCCCGTGACCGACCAGCCGATCGTGTTCCACGCGATCATACCGAAGGTGATCCCGAACCCGATCCAGAACAGGCGCGACTTGAACAACTGGTTCAGGGCTGATCGGTCATCCTCGCCCGTCAGCTCGATGAGCCCGGCAGCAACGGGAAAGGCTAGCTTCTCGTTCTCTGCCCACTGACGGCGGAAGATGGTCGTGAGCGACAGGCTGCCGATCAGGAGGGCCGCGACCAGCGTCATCCACCAGAACACGGGCTGTGCCCACGCACCCCACGGGATCGGCTGATCGGGCGGGATGCTCTCGTGGAAATAGCGGATCGCATCCTGATCGGTGAGGATCGCCCAGTTGGGCATGTGAGGAAGGAGGAGTTCGGCCCAGCGGTTCTCCGGTGTGGCGAAGTAGTGGGGTGAGCTGATCGTCCCGAGCAGGTAGCCGGACAGCCATTCGCCCTGCATCGTGGCCGCCACGAGACCGACACAGCAGAGGGCGATCATTTCTGACGACGAGAGACCGATGCCTCGGCGGACGAGGATCTGGTTGATGAAGACGAGTGCGAGAAACGGCACCAGAAAAGCGACCGATACGTGGGCATAGTCCATCCGCGACGAGTGCAGGATCAGACTCGACCACGCAGGGAAGATGTTGACGGTAACGGCCATCAGGAGGCCGAGGAGGATCGTTCTTAGTCGCATTTCATCATTTCTGTGGCTCACTTATTGAAAGCAGGAACCACCAACTCCCTTCGCTCTTCGAGCTACGGTGGGTCAGGAGTCTGCCAAGAAGCGCCAAGGAAAAGTCGGACCCGGCCGCGGATGGGGCGATCGATAGTAGCCAGGGGCGGAGCCCCTGGTATTGATGAGAAAGCTGGCGAGGCGCCGCCATCGACAGACGCATCCACTCATCAAACAGCATCCGGCGCCGAAACCACATTGCCCGAATGGCCGATACCCAGAGGCGATAGCACCATAACCGTCGTGTCCATTACGATGCTTGGGCCCGTTTCCGAATCACGATCTTGGGATCGAAGTAGGTGTTGTTGGCGAAGAACGCCGGCAGCTGCGATCGATCGCCTTCCTCCGCGGCAGCCAGATGCAGCAATCCCAGCGGGAGCGCGGTATCGATGTTCGCCGGTCCCGACCGGGCGTGCGACGCGAACCAGCCATCGACCGAGTACCGCTCGATCAACTGACCGGCAAGCGTTTGCGCGGATTCGAGGACTTGTGACTCTTCGGTCGCATCGAACAGGTCGAGCAGCCCGAACAGTGCACAGACGTCGTTCTGCCCCCGATTGACCCAGCCGTGCGGGTCCGGTTCCGTAATGTTGCCCTCGTGGTCCTTGGGCACGATCAGGTCAGGCCAACCCATTCCTTCAGCAAGAGACAGAGCCGTCTCGACGAATGTGTCCTTCCCCGTCAGGCGATACGCCCGGGCATAGGAGAGGAAGAGTAAGCCGCCAGCGGGAAGCGGTGTTAGCTTGTTCGGCGGGCAGTAGCCGACACCATCGTTTGCGTCGTCGGGTGAGAGCCGTGTGCCGTCGTTTACGGAAGGGTAGAAGGCGTGCGTCTGAGGATCGTAGCAGTGAGTAGCCAGTGCGATCAGATCGCGGGTGACCAGGTCGAGCAAGGGCTGACCGGCTTCTGGACCGAGCGCTTCATAAGTGTTCAGGAAGGTGACCGCCGCGCGCGCGTATCGAACCTTAATGACGTTGTTGGTCACGACGGTGACTTCGTTTACGTCATCGCGAACGTCGTATGGCGGCTTGAGTGAGGCTCGGACGCGGCAGGGATCGCGATGGTTGAACTGGTAGCCTGCAAGTCCGGTGTCGGCGTGACGGATGTCCTCGTACCGTGACAGCAGGTTCATCGCCCAGCGCAGGGTGGACTCACTCCCGGACAGCTTGTGGAGCATCGCGCCGCACAGGATCAGGTCGCTGCCCGTGTTGACGAAGGAGAGCGCCCTGTTTTCGACGATTGGGACGACACCGCCCTGGAAGTCGGCATCCCACTTCTGTTCCCACGGCTCATACTCACCGTGGCGGTTGAACAGAAGCGTCTGCCAGTCCCAGATGTGGGCGTGCCAGTTCGCCTCGATGAACCGGTCGATCGCTTCCGGTGCCGCGCGATAGAGCGCCTCGTAGTACGGGTAGACGCACTTCATCTCGTGATTGCCCAGGATCGGTTTGTCGGCCAGAAGATCGTAGCTCGTGTGACCGCCCCAGTAGAACAGGCCGGAGACGGGGTCCTGGATCCTCGCGATCGATTCAGTGATCCAGGTATCGGCGGTGCTCCGGTAGGCGTCGTTACCTGTTACGACGGATAGTGCATCGAGTGTGCGCAGGAAGTTCTGCTGGCAGGCGAGGTTCGTCGTCGTGTGGCCCGACCATTCCAACGGTTTACCCGTGTCCAGGTCGAGTCCATCGGCGAGCAGGAGCGTGGGGGCGTCCGTTGGGCGACATCGATCGAGTACGAGATCGGCGTAGCCTGTTACTGCGTCGCAAAAATCAGCCAAGGCTTTCCTCCGAGATGAGAATCATCTGCTCAAGATCGAGATCTCACCTCGAATTGGAAAGCGCAGGAATTGCGGCGAACGAATCAGTGTGACTACGGGCCTTGATGGCGGATGCTGGTCTGACCGGACACGCGTTGCCACTGCGGGGAGGTCAGTCCCTGGGGGTATCTACAATACAGTCGGAGTTTCTCTCGCTCTTTTTCGTCGAAGGGTACCGTGAAGCCGACTTTGGGTGAGTCAGTCCAGGAAGGGGCTCGGCTTCCCCGACTGTCTTCCAACTGTCGTCGTTCCGGGCGTGTGCAAGAGCGTGCTTGTTGTTGCGAAATGCACCCTTTTCGGTCGGGATGATCCAGCCTCAGGCGGGTTTCAGCGCTGTTGACGATTCTCCCTCAGCCGGATCTTCAACGACAACGATACCCTGACCTGTAGTCGACTCGCCCCAGATGTTGTGGATGCGAAACAGCGTCACTCGTTCTGTGACAGTTACGTTTGGCGGTGGTAAGGGGGAAGGCCCGTTGCCGAAGCACTACGAACCGCAAGCCTGAGGTTGCTGTGGAGGGAGGCTAACTACCCTTGAACTCAGCCTTCCGCTTCTCCAGAAAGGCCTGGCGCCCTTCCTTGTAGTCGTTGCTCGTGAAGCAGTCGTCGACAAGCTGATTACACGTCTCGATGTCTCGCTGATCCGGGTCTTTGCCCAGATCGGCGATGATCCGTTTGCAGGCCTTGATCGTCAGGGGTGAGTTTGCGGCGAGCGCCGACGTGTATTCGTCCATGACCGAATCCAGCTCGTCGCTGTCTTTTACCAGCCTGCTGATCAGTCCCATATCGTATGCCTCGGTAGCCGTAAAGCGGCGTCCCGTGAACATGATCTCTTTCGCGGATGCGGGACCGACCAAGCGTGTCAGTGTCTGCAGCGACCCGTAGGCGTAGCCGACGCCCAATTTGGCGGCCGGAATGGCGAACGCGGAATCCGCGGTGGCGATTCTGAGGTCGCAGCACAGCGACGTCGCGAGACCTCCACCCATACAGTAGCCCTGGATCCTGGCGACGGTGGGCTTGTCGATGTCGGTCAGTTTCCGACAGGATTCACCAAGCGTGTAGTTGTAGATCTCGACCGCGTCGGGCTCTGTGCGGTGTTTCTCGAACTGGGAAATGTCGGCGCCGCTGGAGAAAGCGTGTCCACCTTCGCCCGCTAATACGATCACCCGAACGCTGTCATCCGCCGCGAACGTGTCGACGGCCGCGCCCAGACCCCTCCACATGTCGAACGTGATCGCATTGTGTTTGGCCGGTCGGTTGAACCGGATGGTTCCTACCCCAGACGACACATCGGTCAACAGTTCGGGTTGGCCCTCACTCATACGATGCCGTTTCCTTTCATCGTTTCGATTTCTTCACTGCTGAACCCGAACTCGCTTAGGATCGTTTCGGTGTGCTCACCTCGCTCGGGAGATCCCGTGTAGGGGACGTCCGTCGCCTCACTCAGATTGACGGCGTTTCGTACGACGTTCAGCTCGCCGACTTCGCTGTTGGTAACGGCCCTGGACATGTCGAGATGGCGAACCTGTTCGTCCGCCCACATCTCGTCCATCTTGTAGATCGGACCACAAGCTACACCCGCTTCGTTCAGGATCTCGACCCACTCGGAGCTGGTCTTATCGAGCAGGTGCTTCTGCAGGTCGGCGTTGCAGGCGTCCCGGTTTTCGAGGCGCGACGGTCCGTCGGAATAGCGCGTGTCCTCGATTAGATCATCAGCGCCGATCGCTCGACAGAGACGCTGCCAGATCTTTTCTCCCGTCGTCGCGATGTTGATGAATCCGTCTGAGGTTTGGAAGACACCGGTCGGGATGCTGGTCGGATGGTTGTTGCCGGCCTGACCGGGAACCTCGTTCCCCGTGATCCAGCGCGTCGCCTGGAAATCGAGCATCGAGATCTGTGCTTCCAGAAGTGACGTGTGGACGTGCTGTCCGACGCCGGTCTCCTCTCGCTGAAGAAGCGCGATCAGAATACCCATCGCTGTATACATCCCGGCTGTGAGGTCGGCGACCGGGATCCCCACCCGCACCGGGCCCTGACCCGGAATACCCGTGATCCACATCAGGCCGCCCATCCCCTGAGCGATCTGGTCGAACCCGGGACGACCGCTGTAGGGTCCGTCCTGTCCAAAACCGGAAACGCTGCCGTAGACGATCCGTGGGTTCACGGATCGGCAGGATTTGTAATCGACCTTCAGCCGGGTCTTGACATCCGGACGGAAATTCTCAACGACGACGTCAGCCTGTTCGACCATCCGCATGAAAGCAGCGTGACCGACGGCGTCCTTCAGGTTTAGGGTCATGCTCCGCTTGTTGCGGTGGAGATTCTGGAAGTCAGGGCCGTGACGCGGGCCACCCATGTCGCCGGTCGTTTCGATGGCTTCGGGGGCTTCGATCTTGATGCAGTTCGCGCCCCAGTCGGCGAGTTGACGAACGGCGGTCGGGCCTGAGCGAACGCGGGCCAGGTCGAGGACGGTGAACCGGGAAAGTGGGAGATTATCGGGCATGGATAAACCTCGTTCCCAGGCTCCAGCCTGGGAACGAAAGATCATGGCTTCTTCGCGACTGGGCCATCTGGCGTGTCGGTGCTGTAGAGCGAGCCGCCCCGCTCATACGAGACGTTGATGCGACCGTTCTCCACATCAAGACGGGGGACGTTGTTACCGAAGACGTCGCGGTCGGCGCCACGCATCACGGCCAGCTGCGCGTCGGTCATCCCCTCGACAGCATTGCCCCAGCGGTTCTCCGGGTGGCTGGGTGCGCCGCCGCCTCGGTTGAAGTGTCGGGAGGAGTATTTGATGAGGACACCTCGACGCGACAAGGGCCCCTTCCAGGCATAGGTGCCGTGGGCGTTTGAACCGTCGGCGAAGAAGAGGACGTCGCCGGCCTTCATGTCGATGTGTTTGACCAGGCCCATCGGCTCGTCGCAGTAGGAAACACCGCGGGGCAGCGGGTAGTTGGCGTGGTTGGACCCCGGGACGCAAGCGAATCCGCCATCGTCTTCGGTGACGTCACGGAGCTGCCAGGTGCAGGTGATGGCCTGGCAGTAGCTGCGACCGTTCTGGTAGAACCACTGGCGTGACGGGTTCAGCGGCTCACCGTTCGTGTGCAGGGTGTGACCCGAAGTCCCTTCTACCGAACAGATCGCCGTGGCCCCGCTCAGCCAGGCGCCGCTGCCGCCCATCCAGTTGATGCGATGCTCGATCGGGGGATGGGCGATCATCTTGCGAAATGCTTCACCGTGTTTTCCAGGCAGCTTGAACAGACCTCGCAGCTCAGGTCGACCCGACCCGGCCAACGTCTTCGACTTGCCTGCCGTGTTACTGCCGATCTCGATCTGGTCCTCGTGCAGATCCATGGCTTCGTTCGCCTCCGCGAGCCAGGCTTCGTCCATGACGTTCCGGACGACCAGGTATCCGCACAGGTCCGAGAAGAAGAACTCCTTCTCGTCAATGTTGGCGTCGGGATTCTTGACGTAGATGGACGGGTGGAACAGATCTCCGCGCAGACCGACGGTTGCCGTCTCGCCGTCCGTCACGATCGTCGGGGGCGGTGTGCTGTCGCGATAATCCGGACGGTGGATCGACGCGATTTGTACGTCGCTCAATTCCTCGAGGAAGTCGGGACGCTCGTAGGTCTCGACGGCTTCACCCGTTCCCGGTGAGCGGAGGACGCCCCGACCCGTATACTCGAAGCTCAGGAGTCTGCTGGCTTCGTGAGTCCACTCTCGCACGCCCTGAGCAACCGACAGACCGATGATCAGCAGATCACCCGCACGCATCGTGACCTGTCGGGTCAGGCCCAGGTCGTCTACCCCGGTCAGGACGTCTTCGGGGATATCGACATTGCCGCGGTGAGTGTGGGGGACAAACACGAAACCGCCTGCGTTTTCTTCAACGTCCGACAGGGCCCAGATCACCCTTACGGCCTGACAATACCGGCGGCCATTCTTGTAGAAGTAGGCTGTCCCGGGGTTGAGGGGCTCGTTCCCGCCGACCAGGGGCTGGTCGATCATGGCCGGATCCGATCCGAGGATTTCGGGCAACCGGTCGAGCTTGAAGCCGGGGCCGACCAGCTGGTTCAGATACCATACCAGTTGAGGATGGACAAGAAGCTCTCTGAACGGTTCGCGTTGACCCTCGGGGAGCCCGACGAATCCGGAGGAAGCGCCGGAGGTTTCGACCGCGTCGTTGAGGCGCTGTAGTTCACCCGAGTTTAGAACACCGGGTATGTGAAGGAATCCCGCGATGTCGAAGTGATAGTTCTCTTCATTGGTCATGAGCTGGCGATCCATTCCTACACCCCCTGTTTCTGTTCAGACACGAGTACCTCCGTTGCGCGGCATACTTCAGGGCCCCATCGGGATCGTTGAACCTGACCTATAGCGCCCAGCCTGCGCCGTTCTGACCGACCTTGCAGAGGACCTGGTTCCAGCCCGATTCGAGTTGGCAGGGAACGACATCCCCGTCGGGGAATGCGCCGCCCCGTCGATTGTTCCGGTGCAATTCGGTTCCGTTGATCCAGACGGCAACCTGGGCGTCGTCGCCGATGACCCGAAACTCACGTATGAGCTTCCCGTCGAGGCCGGTCGCGTAGATCACGTCGGGGTTTCCGGAGTCGTTCAGCGTCCAGTAGACCCCCTCGCGCTGGCGACTCGCCACGGCGGAACATCCTGTGCTGACACGGTCAGGCTGATCACGATGAGCTGGAGAAGAGCGATCATTTACATCCCTTGTCCGGGATGGTCGGAGGGCCCGGCAGTCGAAAGACTTGGACCGATTGACCATCCCGTGGGTTTCTCTCACAGATTCGCACTAGACGAGTGGAAAGTTGATGGTCTGCCCGAGTTCCATCGATCGTGCAACCGCCTCGGTCAGTTCCATGTAGCGAACGCCCTCGTAAAAGCTCGTGTCTCCCTGGGGACCCCCGTTGATCGCGTTGACGAAATCGGCTTCGACCGTCCACTCGTCAACTTCGTCCTCTGGGATCAGGAGCTCCTTTAATTCGTCATCCCCGGCTGTTCCACCTTTGACCGTGGAGCCGAGGTCGTAGATGAGCGTGCCCTCGCTGCCGTAGATTTCCATCGTGTTGCCGACGCCGAACCGGGCCTTGTTCGTGAAGAGGAAAGCGCCCTCGGCGCCGTTGGCCGTCTGACCGAGAATGTGAACGGTTTCGGGGCGTTCCACCGGACCAAACCCGCTCCCATCGGCCATCGGACGTTCCTTCGTGAACGTGCCGGTTCGCGCCGTGATCGCGCAGAAGTAGCCGAGGATACGATGTACTTTTTCCATCGTGATGCCCATCCCCAGCGCGTTTAGGCCTGAGTAGCGATCGACCATCCGCCAGTGCAGGGGGTCGTCGGGGTCGACGAGGCTGTCACCGATGTTGCGAACGTAGACGTTGTAGATGTCGCCGCAGTAGCCTTCGTCGATCAGGCGACGGAGGAACTTGGCTGCTTTCCAGGGCGGGGCAGGACAGATCTGGGTTACGAGTCCCGTTTCCTGACCCTTCGCATACATCTGCTTGGCCTCGGCCAGATTCATCGCCATCCGGGCCTGGACGAAGGTGTGCTTGCCTGCGTCAAGGGCGGCTAGCACGAAGGGGCAGTGCTTGTAGGGCCACGTTCCGATCATGACGGCATCGATGTCGTCCCGTGCGAGCAGCGCATCCGAGTCGGTCATGATGTCCGGTGAAAGGCCGAACTCGTCGGCGATCTTCTTGCCGCTTTCCTCGCTGCGATTACAGATGGCGACGACTTCGGCATTGTCGAGTTTGGCAAGCCCGGGGAGATGACGCGAGCGGAAGATGCCGCCGGCGCCGATGATTCCGATTCTGACGGTTGACATGTGGCTTTCCTCAATACGTGGGGGGATACACACGGTCAAGCTGAGCGGAGTCGAAGCGTCGGTCGTGGAGTAGCTTGGGTCGCCCTTCGACTTCGCTCAGCGTGACCCAAGGATTAGTAGATGTTCTGCATTTGCCAGGCGTCCAATGACAGGAGCTGCGCATCTGATCCCTGAGCGCGTAGTGAGACGCCAGTGCTGTCTTCGCGGTCGGGATAGACGCGCAGGGCAACACACTGGATGCCATTGACGAAGACCTCGACCACGCTTTTGTCTACAAATACCCGAAGCCGAAGGTTTTTGCCTTCCTCGAGTTGGAAGTGTGCGGTCTCAGGCGCCCGGGACCGGACATCAGCCGCGGTCGACGAGTAAGTCGAATCGATGGTGATGGCGCTGGTCACAGGGGGTGGCTGTTGGGTACGGTCACGATACCCACGCTCCTTGTAGAAGGTGATCCGCGTGAACTCCTCGCGATCCGGAGATCGTAATACGTTCAGGTCAATCGACGAGGCCCCCTTCGGATCGACTTCGGCAATGATCTCGATGGCATTCCCGGAGATGTTGTCGAGGACGAGTTCCTGATTGGCGGGCAGGTCGGTTCTGCCGACCTGTTCGTGCGCGCCTCTCAGGGACTCGAGACCATCGACCGGCTCCTGATAGACCGTATCGCTAACAACGGTCAATCGACGGGGCAGCGTCATGATCTGATTCCACCCGTCCGTGGGTTTGGCAGGATTCATGTTGAAGATTACGATCAGGCCACCGTCTCCGTCGGGGCATGCGGAAGGTGCGTGAACGCCCGCAGGTCCGTATGGCCCGAAGTTGAACTTGGCGCCGTCGGTGACGACGAATTTGTCGCGTTCGGTGTCGTAGTCGCCGAGCAGATACTGACCGCCGCTCGTGTGGCTGAAGAACAGCAGCATATGCCGGTCGCCTATCGGCCAGAAGTAGGGGCACGCGCCGTCGTCGCCGACCATGGAATACAGGTCGTTCTCGACGAAGGGGTGCAAATACTCCCAGTGTTCGAGGTCTGTCGAGCGGTACAGGAAATTGGCGCGGATGAGCTTGCCGCCAGGGCCAGTGGGTAGCTGACCGCCGGTGATCGAGTAGTACGCGTCTCCCTTCTTCCAGATGCAGGGGTCGAACACGCGGGGCGGATGCATCCCTTCAGGCACGGGGCCGTCGAAAGTTCGCTCGGCCGTCATCGGGACGACCGCTCTGTTCCCAATCTTTTCCCAGTTGAGCAGGAGGGGGTCGCTGGAGATGGCGACCATGTTGCCGACCTCGGTTCCGTGATACATCGCGATCACACGGTCCTTCTCGGCAAGCGCGGAACCCGAATAGCAGCAGCGCTCCGGGTTCGGGTAGATACAGTAGGGGAGATCCCGCCAGTTAACGAGGTCGTCGCTGACGGTGTGTCCCCAATGCTGACGGGTATCCTCAGGCGGATAAGCCTGGTAGAATAGGTGCCAGCGGTTCTGCCAGAAGCACAGCCCGTTCGGGTCGTTCAGGTTGGCTTCAGGGTTGACGTAGTGGTAGATGGGCCGGTGTGGATCTCCCTCATAGGTCTTGCGATGGTTGAGCATCCGCTGGAGGAGGGGGTTCTCTGCCAGCGCGGCCTCCTGCGCCTCGAGCGATTCTGTCGGGAAGGTGTGATATGGTAGTTTGGAGGTATAGTCTTTAGCCATGGATGCCTCGCGGAATGAGTGCAGCGTACAGGGCAAGGTACGGGCTTGTTTTCCGGCGTGAAAGGGATTCGTGGAGCGTATACGATGAATGTGGAAGGACGCGGGTATGAAGCGAACGAGAGTGGTCGTACTGCTGGTTCTGCTGTGCCTGTTGGATATGGTGAGCCCGGTGCCGATCCTCGGACTCATCCTCTTGCACTCGGTTTTCACCCGTCCAGAGTGGCTCAGACGCAGGGTGGAGGAGGTGTATCGATGACCTGCTTCGTGTGGGCGGGTATTCGCGGATTTTTTCCTCGATGATGTCGAAACCCAGGCCCGGCTGGTCAGAGAGTTCGATGTAGCCGTCCTTCACGACTGTGGGGTGTGTGACGATCCCGTTCCGCCACGGGACGTCGTCATACTCGTATTCCAGGATCTTGAAGTTTTCGAGCGTGGCACACAGTTGAGCGGCCTGCCATCCGCCCAGACAGCCGTGTGAGTTGTGCGGCGCGAACAGGATGTCATAGGTGTTCGCGTAGTCAGCCACCTTCTTGCCCAAGGAGATGCCGTTCCACACGGTGTCCGGCATGATGATCGCGACGGCGTGGTTTTCGATAAACGACCGATACCCCTGTGTTCGATAGGCGCTTTTGCCGACGCAGATCGGCATGGAGGTCGACTCGCGAACGGACCTCAAGGCGAGTGGATCGTGGGATTCCGATTCCAGCCACATCATGTTGAAGGGCTCGAGCGCCTTGGCGAGCTTGGCGATGCCGGCCAGCTTGAACGTGAACGCCACGTCGAGCCCGATACAGGTCGATCTGGATCTTCTCTGTCTGGAACGGGTCGCGTCCCATCACGAGATTGCCGACGTGCTCGATCGCTGACCGGATCATCCGGGCCGTCCGCTGGCAGTTGCACTCGGCGTATCCCGTGATACCTTCGTCGGTCTGGATCTTCACGCAATTTTGTGTGCGCCAACCGCCTTCGCACTGCAGGATGTCAATAGATGTGATCTTCATAGCCAGCTCTTTCCTCTACCAGGTGTCACCCCATCCTGTTCGCCGGACACGTTTCCAATCGGACTTCTGGCTTCGGGTGACCGTTCTGTTTTCGATTCCTTCGATCGTGCAGAGCGACAGGTGCGTGTGCCCGGATCGCTTCTGAGGATGACGGAGTACCCGAGCAGTTGGACGCACGACTTCATCCCGCGCGACAACCACATAGGCGTATTTCTCGTCCTCGTATCCCAAATCGACCGATTTGATCTGACGATGGATGGCCGAGCGATCGAGCCGTTGCGCGAAGTGGCACCAATCGACGCCGGTCATTGGGCATGCATCCTCGTGTGGACAGGGGGCGACCAGGTGTGCACCCGCCTCGAGGAGTTGATGCCTCGCCGAAAGAATACGCTGAAACCCGGGGACCGTTCCGGGCTCGATCAGGATCAGTAGTGCGCGCGCTGCTGACCAGGCTTTTTCGACCAGCCGATCTCGATCGGCTTCGGTGAGCTCACCGATCGCGTATGAGCAGATGACCAGATCGTGGGACTCGAGGGTTTCGAGGGCGGTCAGGTCGGCGCATTGCCAGTCGGCGTTCTTGAGGCGGTCATCTCCCTGGGCCGCCAGCTGCTTTCCCAGACGAATCAGATCGTCATCACGCTCAACATGGGTGACACGCTCAATGCGTGACCAGGTTTGTGCGACCGCCCAGCTTGCCGTTCCCGGGCCGGCCCCCAGGTCCAGACACGACCGAATCGGCACGTCTCCAACGATGTCAGCCGTGTATGAGCAGGCAGACAGCACGGCGGCATAGGTCGCTGGTAGTCGCACCGCGAGATAGGCGAGTCGGTGTGCGTGAGAGGTGAGATAAGCCGATCCCGACCGGCGTTGAGCGCGGTAGGCCGTCGATATCTCGTTGGCGACATCACTCAAGGCGCGGTGGTCGACGCCGTCCAGTGCTTTGGACATCGCGAGACCGAGTTCGGCGGGCAGATTCATTCGGAGGCGGTACCTGCCTGCCAGTCCTTCAGGTCATCGAGAGGATAAGTCGGACGGGGCAGGTTCTTCCACGTAAACGTGGTCAGGTCGGACTGCGTCGTTCCCGGCGAATCGACCCGGATTATCTCTTTCGTCCAGGGCGCGAAGAACTGGAAGTTGGAGGCCGTTTTGACGACGACCATCTTTGCTTCATCGATGTTTAGCCCGAGATGGGTGTAGAGGATTGGCTGGTTCACCGCGAAGGATCGGTGGCTCTGCAGGACGAGCTTGATGTTGCCGATTTCGATCAGGGCTGTGGGGCCGAGGTCCGAATACCCGCGACGCTCGACGTAGGCTTCCAGACCCTTCGACAATGCGGCGACGCGTCCAGTGATTTCGACAGGCGAAGAGAAGACACTGTCGACCTTGCCGCCGACCGATAGCGTGACATCGGCACCGATTCCTTCCGCCGCTGCCTGAGCTTGGGCATCGGGGTCGAGCATCGGCACAAGGGCGGTCTGGGGCACGTCGGCTTTCAGGAGTGCTTTCAGGATGTGCGTGCTGTCACCGGGAGCGCCTCCGTATACCGAGTCACCCGTATCGGACAGGATGATCAACCCCTCAGGCGTACCAACGGCTTTGGCGACCGCTTCGTCAGACGGGACACGCTCGGAGACCCAGAATCGCTCTCGCACGGACCAGGCCTGATTGCCCAGGTCGTCGGCCATCTGCTGCGCTCCATCCTTATCACTATCCGTATAGACCAGTGCGGTCCACGAGCCCTCCTTCACATCCAGCCAGGGCTGCATCGGGAAAGGTGAAGCGGTCAGCGCTCGACCCTCCTGCTCGAGTGCACGCGCCGCATCGAACCACTCCTTCATCGGACCCGCTTTGGTGAGGAACTGATCCTGTTGCGTGATCATCGGGATGTTCGTGAAGCCGACTGAAGGGGTTATCTCACCCTTGAACACCGGAAAGCTGAGTTCCGAAGCGATTTGCCCTGTGTCATATGGGTCGTGAGGCTGAGTACGGTGGCCAACAATGATCGTACTCTGACGGACCATCCGCTCGGTGATGTTCGCGTGATGGTCGAGCGGCATGACGATCGGAACATCCGGCCCGATCACGCCCCGAGCGACATCCAGCAGGTAGCCCTCGACGTCGTCATCCTTGTAGGACGCGGCCGCACCGTGTTGCGCGAAGAAGAAGCCGTCGAGCGGAAGTGCCTGTTCCAGTCCTTCCCGTAAGCTTTGCTCGAAATATTCGAGCGTCTCACCTTTAATCCAGCCACCCGCGCCGGCCCAGGCCCGGATGATCGGGAACAACTCGACCGGCTCCTGGGTGTCCAGGTAATCCAGGAAGGCCCCCAGCATCCCTTCCCCCTTGACCATGTCGACGATCTCGTCCCCGTGGAACAACCCGTGGCTCTCGAAAAGCTCGAGTGTTGTGTCCAGCGGGCTGAAGGTGTCTGTTTCCTGACCGATTTCTGCAGCGGCTATTCGCATCGCTTCTCCTTTGTGTAAAGACAATGTAACCGCAGAGGACGCAGAGGGTGCAGAGAAAGACGAGGGCGTCAGGACAGTGCAGGCTAGGTGCGGAGTGCGACCCAAAGAGGATCACGGTAGACCAGTCATCAACAACGAATGGTGTGAGTCCACTGTGGCACGATTTAGGGCTGGATGGGTTTCCCCTTTGTGTTCTCCGCGGTTCCCGCCTTTGCCTTCCGCCTCTTAAAGGAATGACAGAACTCGCGCGTATGCTCGAACGCAGGCGGGAGGGGGCGTCCATTCGGGAGGGTCAACCAGAGCCGCATCATATGTCGGCCTTCGTCTGACTCACCATCCTCGAATGCCGAGCGAGCGTGGAGGATGTCGTAGTTGTTGGCGACGACGATGTCGCCCGGGTTCATCGTGAACTCGAAGGCCAGTTCGCCACACACCTGATCCATCAGGTCGAGGGCTTCGATCTGCTTGTCGGTGAGCGGCGGGACATCCGTGAAGCGCTGAGCGAGGTCGATATACTGACGCTTGT
Source organism: Gemmatimonadota bacterium (assembly GCA_002727195.1). Lineage (GTDB taxonomy): Bacteria > Latescibacterota > UBA2968 > UBA2968 > UBA2968 > UBA2968. The sequence goes on along the minus strand of PBWH01000005.1, from coordinate 384,504 downwards.
AGAGCACGTTTAGGTGTCCGGCGTGGTGCGTGTAGACCGGGATGCGCTGGTAGGGGGGCGCGTTCGGGAGACCCTGACCGCGGGTATCGAAGTCGAACGGATGCTGGAGGATCTCGGCCAGATCGGGACGGCGCGCGAGGATCTCGTTGAAGACGGAGACAGCGCTGATCAGCTGAGAACGTCCACCGGACTGTGCCTGCCGGTAGCACAGGAGCATGAAGGCGTCGGAGCCGTCGTTGTGGTAGTGGATGGGGAGTTTGGTCTGGTAAACGCGGATACCGTCATCGGACAGGTGCTTCCCCGTATCACGCACATCGTGGAGCAGGTTACCCGCCGCGTCCTGACGATCCGGGTAGCCAAGGTGCTGACCGATGCCCCAGAGCATCGTGCGGGCGACGTGTTCGGACTCCTGTTCGACGGGCAGCGATCGAAGAAGCGCGAACCCCAGGCCGCCCTCGAGACGAGACCGAAGGTCGTCCAGCAGGTCGACCCACGAGGGTAGGTCGTAGGCCCGTTGGTCGATGTCGGGCCAGGGCAGATCCTTTTCAGCCACGGTCCCCGCGGCCGAGCGGATCTCACAGACCTGTGCTGCCGAAAGGCTGATCTGCCAGTCGTCCGTTGAGTTAATCGTTGAGGGTGCCCAGGCCGAGGGAGCGTCCTTCGCGTTCAAGAGCATCGACATTCCTTACTTCCTGTAAGCAGTTGACACATACGTGTCGGTAAAACCGTGCTTGGCATAGAGCGTCCGTGCGGGTGTGTTCGTGACGTCGGTGCCGAGGATGCAGGTGGCGTAGCCGGCAGCTTTACCGGCGCGCAAGGTCTCGAGCACTATGTACTCTCCCCAGCCCTGACGCCGGTAGTCTCTGTTCGACGTCAGCCAGTTGATGCAGAGTGTCGACTGGACACGGTTCGTCGGCTGAGGATCGAAGCTGCCGTAGGCGTAGCAGACGCCGATTTCGTTCTTGTCGGCTGAGTTCATCGTTACCCATACACCTGGCTTCTCGTGTTCCGGACCGTTCGCGTTCAGGAGAGTCTCGGCGGAGTTGTCTGGGATTGTCAGTTTAACTTCTCCGATCGAGTGTAGCGTCATCGTGAGCGTCTCACTGTCTAAGCTGTATCCATTCTCCATCATCAAGGTGTGGATATGTTCCGCGTTCTGACACAGTACCCCGTCTACAGAGCAGAAGGCGTAGATGCACGACTAGGAAGCTTTGCAGGTCGAACTGGAACGTTCTTGCGGTCGGTCATCCTTGTATTCCGTGATTACGGTAAGGGTAATCGTAAAAGCTCGTCGCCAGAGGCGACTCCTACGATTCGCTAGAACTGGTAGTCGATCCACCAGGTGAGGGTTTGACCGGGCGCCAGTGTCCGCTCCAGATACGGCTCCCAGGAGAATGTGTTCGCGTTCCCCCAGATGGGGAAGAAGTCGGGGACGTAGCTGCAGGTCGCTCCGACGAGACCCAATGTCGGGTGCTTCTGCTGGACGATCAGGTGTATCTGACCGTCGTGGTCCAGCGCTTGGTAATGACCCTTTGTCCAAGGCCAGGTTTTGCGGGCGATGAACCCGCTGTCCGCCCATTCGAAGCCATCGTTGTCGGGAAACGAGACGGGGCTGTTGAAGCGACACAATTCCTGTGTGTCATCGAGTTGCGGGTAGAAGGGGTGCGGGAACCAGTTGATCCTGAGGGGTGCCTTTTCACGGTTGCGAATGAACGTGCTCGATCGGATCGTCCGGGATCTGAGCGTGACGGTACGCTCGAGATCGACGGCGTGCTGGCCAAAGTCGTGAGCCGTCACCATCGATACCGATGTGCCCGTGGTCTGGACGGTCCACTCNCACGGCTCGACGATCGACCTGGCTTCCAGGTCGCACACCCCGATTCCCAAGATCAGCGCGGTTGAAGTGTTCTCCGAATCACGCAACGGGTTCCCGCTGAAGGAGTCGGGTATGCCCTGTCCGTCGAACCAGTTGAAGTCATCGGGGTAGGTGGGACCGGACATGAGATCGCCGTGGTCCGGGTCCACGACCTGGAAGATGTATCCGCCGGTGCAATAGCGGACGCCGAAACGATCCTGGTCATCAACCGGGTCCAGGATCTGGACGGTCAGCGTGTCATTTTGGAGGTTGTACACGGGATCACTCTGGAAAGGTGTTAATCGAGCGGAACGCCGTCGAAGAACTCGACAACGCCGCTCAATAGATCATAGCTGCCGCCGACTACGCGAAGTCCGTCGTTCGCGATCAGATCCTCGAGGATCGGAGAGCCCTGTCGCATTTTGTCGGCGGAAGAATGGACGTTCTCTCGGATGGCCTCTTTGAGAAGGTCGTCCCGCGACAACCCCTCCGCATCCAGCCTGGTGAAGACGGGGCTGATTCGGTCGACGATCGACTGAAGACCGGGGGTCAGGTCGGTTGGTTTCTCGATCTGGCTGAGTGTCGTGCCGATCGCGCCGCACTTGGAGTGGCCGAGCACGACGACGAGACGCGCACCAAGCTCTGCAGCAGCGAACTCGACACTNCCGATGACGGTCGCACCCGTAATGTTGCCCGCCACGCGGATGACGAAGAGATCACCCAGTCCCTGATCTAATATGATCTCGACTGGGACGCGAGAGTCGGAACAGCCGAGTACGACGGCAAATGGAGATTGTCCCGCGGCGAGTTCCGTCCGCTCGGTTACCCCGATATGCTCCTGGTGTTTGTGACGGTTGGCGACAAACCGTCCGTTGCCGGCTCGGAGACGTTCGAGTGCTTCGTTTGCAGAGACCATAGGTTCCTGAAGTAGAGTGAGTGGTTACCCGGACAATACCGGCAGGGTTGTTTTCAGGCAAGGAGGGGTGAGAGGTCCGCGTATCGGGCCTTGACTTTCTGCTCCGATACGGCTTCCCAGAAGTAGAGCCGCCGGCTGTCACGGCTGAAAGCCGGGTTCTCGTGATATCTGCGGCCCCAAGTGATGTCGCCATACGCGTGGTCGAAACAGGTGGCTGCTGGTTCAGACTCACCACGTCGATAGATGCCCATCTGTATGGGTGTCTAAAAGTACGCGCAGGTTTCGCCTGCATGCCATTGACGGTCTGTAGAGGCGGCACCGTGCGAAATCNGACCGGCCAACGTCTCCAGTAGCTCTGCCTCCAGCGACCATCGAAAGTAGTGCCGATCCTTGCCTTCGGGCGCGCCTCGAATCCAGACGCCCACGATGCAGTCGTTGTCATACCAGAGTTGATGGATCGGTTTGGGTGCCGGGTAGAGGTGTAGGTCTGAGCCGTCGGATCGCATGGTGAGCATATCAGTGCGCTCGCCGTGCGGACGGAAGCCGATGTGGTTACCGCCAAGGCTGAACTGGAGATACTTGACCGAGAAGTCACCGAGTGGGCCGATGGCAGGTTCCAAGCAGCTACGGATGTCGTCACACGCTGTGATCAGCTCCGTCGATCCGGACGAGACGTCGAGCGCGCGAACGCCTGCCGCTTCCGCACCTTCGGCCCAGTATGGCAACCGGTCGATGTGTGTCGCGTGAGCCGCATCGCCCGCGACCGGGCTGATCAGTTGTTCGCCCGAGTCAACATCCACAACGTGAATGCTGCGTCCTGCGTAATAGGTGATCCTCTTGTCATCGACCCAACACGCTCTGGACGCATTGTGTACCGGTTTCACATCGAGGTCGCACAGCTTCCCGTGATTTGAGAGGTCGATGTCACACACCAGAGCTCTGCAGGGATAGGTGACTTTGTCTTTTCAGGTGGGGTGACGAGGAAACGCGTGTAGCAGGTGCGGCGGCCGTCAGGGCTTCGGTGAGGTACCCAAAATCCCGAAGGTGGTCGTGAGCGAATCCTCTCGGACGGGTCGACTTTTTAGACGGGTCGGGTCAGACACGTTCGAGCGGGCGGTGCGGTAGTGGTGGTACGTTCGCCCTGATCGGATCCCCGACTTTGATCGGCCCGCTGGCCTCCACGACAGTCATGATGCCCGACTTACGGACGAACTCGCCATCTGCGTCCCGATCGAGAGACGGGTGTCACGCGGGAGCCCGAGCAGGTCGATGCCTTCTGTTGTGATGTTCTCACCCATCTGTCCGAAGTGGACGTCGAAACCTGAAGCCCAAAGCTCCGTGAAGAGTTCGCTGTGAATCAGATGGACCTGCCGCAGGTTGGGCTGTGTGGGGTCCCTCGCGACTCGTGAACGATGCTTCACCGTGACCCCGCCGTGCACGTCTCCTTCGACACCGAGGCCCACGACGAGGCGAATCTTGTCACGCAACGTCTTGCTAAAGGTGTGGTCACGGCTGAGGCTAAGGGTTTTGACGATGGCGGTCATAGGCAGAAGCCAGGTTGAGCGATGTGTTGCTATAGCGCAGGGAAGAACGTCAGGTCGGCGCCGAGGTTCTGCATCGCGTCGACCGCGTCGCCCCGAAGCCGAACGCCGATATCGCGTGACCGGTGATGAAGCGTGATCTCACGTGTGGTGAGTTCAAACGGCAGTTCGAGCCTTTAGGCCACCGGATGATCGCCCACAAAGAGATGGCGGTCCACGACCTGGGCCCCGGGCACCTGATGCATCTGCTCGACATCGACCCAGCTTGGGATTCGCACCCAAAGGGTTCCGGGTTGTTTGAGTGTCACGGCAAGATAGGCGTGGGTGTAGGGTGATGCGACCTTGATAGCGTCTGTGTGACGATCGAACAGTAGGTTGACGTGATGGCCGGTTTCGTCGAACCGGACAAGATCACGGTAGGCTTCACAGAGCGTCCCGACCCCGCCAACGACGATGTCCATGTTGAACTTCACGTCCGGTGCGCAGATCGGTTCGTGGCCGTAGGGGGCAGGAAAGCCGAACGCTCCCTGATGACGTGCGGCCACATCCCGCAGCCTGTCCACATTGTCTGGGAAGGGGGGCGCTTCGATGAAGTCGATGTCCCTCCGCTGCGACGGGAGTAGGTGAGAGCGAAAGATCCGTTCCGCGTCCTCGAAGTACTCTGTCCAGCCGTGCCGGCGCAGGATCAGGGCCGTTTCGGCGATGTCGCCCGTGTTGTTGATCTCGCCACGGTCAAGGTATCCCGGGTTTTGATCGTCCCTGCTCGTTTCGATGACCCATCCCAGGGGATCCGAAATGTCCTTGAGCCCGTTGTCGTAGAAAGCGCGTACACGCGTGAGCCGAGCATGAACCCTGGTGAGTTCGGCAAGCTGGGCAAGCGAGGACATGACACCGGTGGTCGAATGTGTGTGAGCGCCGTGGATGTCAAGATCGTAACGGCCGTCTTCGACGAACGTATCGAGGAGGAGTCGTTCATTGATTCGCAAGGCGAGCCCGAGGGCGCAGGGAGACCTGGTCACGCGGAAGTAATTCACCAGCGGACCGATGATTCGGGCGAGCCCGCTGACCAGTGTGTTTTCGTCGGGCTCGAGCCCGTATCGGGTTTTGCTCGTCTCGTTGTCCCATCCCGTATCGGCTGACCACAGCTCATCGATGGCTGCAATGCAGCGTTCAGCCAGATCGTGCGCCCGTTCATCCTGGCGAAAAGCCACCAGTGCGTAGAGCGCGTGCATGCCCTCCCGCAGGTGGGTCCGGGAGTAGACGAGCGGGCCATTCACTTCCTCGCGATTCAGGGGTACGGGAAGCGAACCGCTGAACGAGAAGTAAGCCGCGATCGGCGTGTTAGCGAACCGCGTTCTCGTCCAGCTCGATTCCGGCGACGTCCTCCGCGTTCAGTAACTCGTTGAGATGTCGGCGGGAGATATGCGATTCGGAGTGCGCTGCGCTGAATCGGAGTTCGGCGGTCGGTCTGACTGAGGCGGCGAAGAAGGGGATGTCGGTTGCATTAATGTCCTTCGGCTGTCCGTAGAAGTCAGGCACCAGCGACCTTTGTGAAAGANTCAGGTAACAGCCAGCGGCTTACTCAGGATGTGGATGCAATCTTCACCCTCGAGACAGNCATCGTACGGGACGTAACCGAGTTTTGTGNAGAATCGGGNGGCTCGGTCATTCCNCTCGGTCACACCCAGAAGAAGCTGTTCGTGACCTCGATCGAATGACCAGACTTCGACNTGGGCGACGAGGCGAGCCGCTACGTCAGTCCCTCGGTGATCGGCGTGCACCCACAGGGACACCAGCTGCCCGGCCCGTTGGACGTCCCGCGGTGTGGTCCCGCCCGCAATCCCCACCCCTCGATCGCCATCGATCGCGACGACACAGATACTGCCCTTGCCTTCCCAACCCTCAGATGAGCGTCGCTCCCACTTTTCTCTCGGGAATGCCTGCTCCCGTTCGTAGTTGGAGCCGAACGCGCAGGGAGCATCCTCAAGCGCAGCGAGTCGGATGGCCTTGTACAGGTCCGTCTCACCGGGTGCGAGTTGTCGAACATCGACCATGCGACCCCTTGATTCTCTTATGCGCGATCCTGTGGGTAAACCAGACCGATCTGGTCCCGCCAGGCATCGAGTAAGCGAATGTTGCCCAGACTGTCCTTCCAGGACATCGCCGGCGCCTGACGGGTTTCGATGTTTTCGGCGACCGTATCCGCCTCGTAAGTAAACAGGTCGCGGTCCACGTCGACCGTGATCACTTTGGTCTCACCTTTGCGAGTTAGGTGAATCTCGCTCGACGGGAATGTAGTATCGAGCGGCAGGGCGTACTCAGCGGTTCGACACGGAGTGGACGGAAGCCAGGGGTTGGGAATGGTCAGGACACCATCGGTTCCGTGGATGGTGATGTCGTTCTGAAGCGCACACGCGACGCCGGTGCTGATCTCCGCGACGATGTCGTTCTCGAATTTCATGACGGCCGCTGCGTAGTAGTCGACGCCCGACTCGCCAATGACGCCTGAGGCTTTGACTTCGATCGGATTGAGGAAGGTCTGACCTGCTGCCGCGCCGGCGACACGGCGGGAAGCGGAAGAGGGATAGCATCCGACATCCATGATCCCGCCGCCGGCCAGATCATAGTTGTAGGATCGCGATTCTGGGTTGAACCGCGCGTGGAACCCGAAGGCTGAGCGCACGACCCGCACTTCGCCGATCGCACCATCCTGAATGAGGTCCGCCATCCGCTGAATCTGTGGGTGGCAGCGATACATAAACGCCTCCATCAGGAAGACGTCGTTCTGTTTGGCCGCGTCGATCATGACGGTGGCTTCGCGCTCGTTCATTCCCATCGGCTTTTCGACGAGGATATGCTTCCCCGCTTGAGCCGCTTTGGTCACCCACTCGATATGTGCGGGATGAATTGTGGCGATGTAAACCGCGTCGACCGACTCGTCTGCGAGCAGCGCGTCGTAGCTGCCATGTAAGGTTCCGATGTCGAACATCGATGCGAAGGCTTCGGCTTTGCCGCTATCGCGGCTCGCGACCGCCGTGGCCGAGCCCGTTTTGGAGAATCGAAGTCCGTTGCAGAAAACCCGGGCGATGTTGCCCGGTCCGATGATGCCCCAGTTTAGCATGTGTGCTCCGTTGTCTAGCGGTGAGACGTGAACAGAATCCGTTATCCGAGGGTTAGGGGTCAGGGAGAGGCTAGGGCTCAGAGTTCAGGAAACCCCTACTGCGCGGTCAGGCCGCCGTCTACCGGGACCAGGGCGCCGGTCATGAACGAAGAAGACGGCTGGCTCAGGAAGTAGACGACTTCGGCGATTTCCGGTGGGTCCGCCACCCGACCGATCGGGAGCAGGTCGGCTTCGGCGGCCCAGGCTGCCTCCACGTCGCCGTCGAAATGTTTGTCGGCGAGCCATTTGAAGACGTGCTCGGTGAGCGGGGTCTTGACAGTCGCCGGGCATACGGCGTTGACCCGGATCCCGTGTGGGCTCAGCGCGACCGAGAGGCTCTTGGCCATCTGTGCGACGCCTGCTTTGGTGGCGCCATAGACGATGGAGCCCTCTTTGCCGACGAGCGCCTGGTCTGAAGCCATAAGAACGATGGTGCCACCTTTTCCCGCATCTCTCATGAGGGCGGCTGCCTCAGCCACCGTGTAGAGCGTGCCCTTCAGGTTGACGTCGATGATGAGGTCGATGTCATCGTCCTCCATCTCGAAGATGCCCTGAAGCTTCTGTACACCGGCGTTGACGAACAGCGTGGTAGGTGGACCCAGATCCGAGGCGGCTGATGCGATCGACTCGCGGACAGATGCACGGTTCCGGACGTCTGTTTCGAATAAGGTGACGGATCCGCTGTCGACCTCGGACGAGAGTTGCTCGACAGCATCCCCGTTGATGTCGAATACGGCGACGTCGTCTCCGGACGAGGCAAACTTCCTGACGGTGGCGGCACCGATCCCGGTCGCGCCACCTGTGATGTAGACGATGGACATGTAGGTTCCTGATGGGTGATTTGGCGTGGCTACTGCTGACTCTGACCGATGACAAAGTCGCGATCAGGCGAAACCGCCCGAAGGAGCTGGTCCAGCTTCTCGACCGTTGGCGTCGACCTGCCCTGTTCGAACCGAGCGTAAGCATTGCGAGACGTAGCACCGAGTCGTTCGGCCACCTCGGCTAGAGACAGTCCGCTTCGGGTTCGCTGCCGCTTCAATATCAACCGGGTCAATTCCGCGGGGCGATTGGCGCTCAACTCGATGCGATCATTCCCCACGTAGTGGGCGGTGACCCGGAAGTTGGGTCTTTGCGCCAGACTCTCTACCAGATCCTCAGCCATAGAGAGACATTCCTTGCGAGTCCGTTCCTGGGTCATTGTATCCAGGATCGGTATCTCAGCAATCCAATACCTACCATCCCTGGTGATCGTTCCGTCTACTCGCATCGTGGTCCCTGCGCTTGAGGATAGCCCTGGCCAGTCGTTCGTTCAGTTCGCGATGCCCGGGTATGGCCGCTTCTCTTGCCCCATCGGTCTAGATGGCGTGCTTTCCGCCGTGGCGATCCAGCCACCAGCCCAGCTGTCGAAGCTCTTTCTTGAGTGCTCGCTTCATCATAAGATACACGCATACGTGTGCACCGCAACAGGCGAAGACACATGCTGTGTATCAATCGGTATTCTACTTGATCGTTCCCAGGGTGATCCTGGGAACGACGGGAACGATCAGCCGACGCCTCGCTTCAGACCGAACTTCTTGATGCGTGAGGCGAGGGTGGTAGGCCGCAGGCCCAGGAGTTCAGCCGTGCCGCCGGGTCCATAGATCTTCCATCCGGTTCGGTCGAGTGCGGAGCGGAGGTTCTTCTTCATGAGCTCGACCATTTCGTCTTCCGTCATTATGCCATCGTTGGTGACTAGGTCGGCGCTGGAGGTGATGTTCACGGTGGGGGAGGTCAGGCTGACGAGGTCGATGCGGAGCGTTTCACCGGTGGACGTGATCACACCGCGTTCGATCACGTTTTGGAGCTCCCGGATGTTGCCGGGCCAGCTGTAAGACTGCAGTCGTTTGAGCGTGGCCTCGCTGAGTTTGGGGGCGGACCGACCCAGCCGCTGCGATGAGAGGTCGATGAAGTGCGCGGCCAGGAGCGGGATGTCCTCCCGGCGCTCCCGAAGCGGCGAGACTTCGATCGGGAACACGTTCAGCCTGAAGTAGAGGTCCTCGCGGAAGTTCCCGGCGTCCACCTCACGTTTCAAGTCCCTGTTGGTCGCGGCGATCACCCGCACATCAGCGGAGCGGGTCCGATCCTCCCCGACGCGTTCGAACTCACCTTCCTGAAGGACCCGCAACAGTTTGACCTGCTGCTCGGCGGGAATCTCGCCCACCTCGTCGAGAAAGATAGTACCGCCGTCAGCGGCTTCGAATCGTCCCGCTCGATCCCGGACCACGCCTGTGAAGGATCCCTTCGCTTGACCGAAGAACTCGGACTCGAACAGTTCTCGGGGGATCGACGCGCAGTTGACCCTGATCAGGGGGGCGTGATTGCGCTTACTCCTCTGGTGTATTTCCCGGGCCACGAGCTCCTTGCCGGTGCCCGATTCGCCCAGGATCAGGACGGACGCATCCGTTGGGGCCACGAGGTCGATCTGCTGCGTGATCTGCTTGAGGGGAGGGCTTTGTCCAACGATCGACCCGAATTCGTGGACCTCCGAGATCTCCTCCTTCAGGAAGGTATTCTCTAATTCTAACTGTTCTTTGAGTTTCACGATTTCTTCGAACGCCCTCGAGTTGGCGATGGCGGCGGCCGCGTGGTCGGCGATCACGCGCAACCAGGTCAGCCATTCTTCCTCCAGCGGCATTCGGGTGAAGACGGCAAGCACCCCGAGGGTTCTGTCCTTGAAGACCAGCGGCTGTCCGCCGAACCCCCGTATCCCTTCTACATCCGCCCAATCGGGGTCGGCCATCCAGGAGTTGTCTTCGCTGACGTCGCTGACTTCGAGCGGTCGTCCGGTGGCCGCAATCTCACCCACCTTGCAATGGCCGATCGGGAATCGACTGAAAGCGCTGTGTTCGCTGCCACCCCAATCCGTTCCGGACATCGACTGACCCGCACTTGCCACGAGATGCAGACATTCCGTCTGGGACGAGTCACGTTCGGCGCAATCATCACAGATGGGACGCGTTAGCCAGATACGGCAGAGGGCGACCTGCTTGGACCTCGTCAGGCGGTTGACAATCAGCGAGAGGACAGACTCGCACGAGCGCTCTTTCGCCATGTCCAGCAGGAGATCTTTGAGCGAATCGAACTTGGGTTTGTACCGGAGGACTTTTGCCACGGTCAGGCTCCCGTTAACGTGGAGGAGCGAACAACGTCAATCTATCGTTACGATACGACGAATATTCGGTTTGTCAACGAAATATCGTTATATCCTGGGTTTGTCCCGTATGGAGAGATTTGTGATAAAGTTTTTATAATCAATATTTTATGTCCAATAAGGTCCACGTGGTACGCCGGTTGCGATCTTCCTGCCTGACATCGATGATGGGGTTACCGTGGTGACGAATCCTCACAAGGTGCACGGACCGGAAACGAACGATCTCGTGCTTCAGCTTCGCAAGTGAGGGATCGATAAGGTGATCATCGCGGGGATGTCCGCAAACCTTTGCACCGAATCCCATATGCGCGAGCTCGTCGATTAGGGCTTCGAGGTGGCCATGGTGAAGGATGCGACGGCGGCGGCGAGGGTTTCAGGGGGAGGCGGACACGAGGCCGCACTCGTGAACTTCCGGTATATTGCGCGTGCCGTGTGGACGACGAAGGAGAGGGTGGCGGCGAACCAGACGGCGATGGTTTCTCGGTAGAGGTAAGAACCACTAAGGCACAAAGACACAAAAACAGCACGAAGACGCTAAGGCGCGAAGAAATGCAGCCCGAGGTCGCCGTCCAGTTCCGCCATTATCTTGGCGAGGGAGGTAGGCCATCCCGGGTTTTCTCTCTTCGGTGGTTAGACGGTGAGGGTGATGAGTTCGGGGGAGAGGCCGGTTTTGGTGACGGTGAGGAAGGCCATCGATACGGGGAGGGTGAAGCGGCGCGGGCCGATACTGCCCGGGTTCATGTAGATGATCCCCTTCTCCTCGTGGATGCCGGGGCTGTGTGAATGGCCTGAAATCACGAGCTCGAATCCGGCGGCTGCTGGGTCGATGTCGAGGTCCTGGATGCTGTGACGGAGGTAGACGCGGTGGCCTGCGATGTCGACGACTTCCGTGAGCGGCAGGCTGTCCCCGAACGGCCCTCGGTCGACGTTGCCCCGGACGACGACCGTCGGGGCGATCGCGGTCAGTTCATCCATGATATACTGTCGGTCGACGTCTCCCGCGTGAAGGATGAGCGGGGCGCCTTCCAGGTGGGTGATCGCCTCGGGACGGAGCAAGCCGTGGGTATCCGATATGACGGGGATCCGGGTGCCGACGGAGATATCGAATTCAGGCACTTTGTGAGCTTTTCTCGCGCAGGCGTCGGTCTCGCAAGGATATCGCGCGAACGAGGGTCGCGTTCAACTCGCCGATGACGCGCGGCTTTTTGAGGTGGAAATCGAACTCGCTCAGCCGATCGTCTTCAGCGTGGATGTCCCATCCGGTGATCAGAAAGGTCACAACTGTTGGATCCGCCAGCCGGATCTCTCTCGCGATCTGATCCCCGGACAGGCCCGACCAAATGGCACCATCGGACATTTCCCGGATACTCCAGATGGTCCAGTTTACATCCGGGCTGGCTGGAAAGATGCGGCGCCAGGCTCCATCCTCGAATACGCTGATGCCGAGGCGCGATACGGCGTAGACACGACCAACGGAGGCGGGACAGAGGACGTTGATCGGTGCGCCGAACAGACCGTCGGTCTCGGTATACTCCGTCCACGTGCGACCGTCGTAGCGTTTGACACCCTTGTCCGTGCCGAACCAGACCGCTCCAGTCACATCCTCGGCAACGGCTCGGAAACTAGGGCCTTGGAGCTGGGGATACGACTCCCAACGCCAATCCTCGTAGACCGGATCCGGCATCTCGGGTTTGTACGCAGCCAGAGGCGCGCACAGAACCAGCGCTAGGATCAGTAACAGTGTGGGTGATTGTTGATGCCGTGTCATGACTGGGCTTCGCGATCAATCAACGGTATACCCGTTCGCCAGTTCGTGGAATGTCGAGGTCTGATCCGTGACCCAGGCGTCATCTTTGCCGAGCTCGTCTGCGAGGAGGCGAGCGACCGCTTCTGCGGACTCAGACGCGGCGGACGCATTGAACAGCAGCGCTCGCGATCGCCGTGAGAGCGCGTCGTCGACGGTCCTGGCCATTTCCTCCCGCGCACCCCAGACGATTTCGGCTTTCGTAGTCGGCAGGTCGCGGTGGATGGGTTCACCCCAATCTGAGTGGGCCATGAGCTTCAAGAGCTCCGTCGTGTCCGCTCCGTAGTAGGACAGGCGACCGTAGGATGCCCAGTCTTCACAGCTACCGTGGATAGGCAGTGACTCAGTGTGACATTCCGCTGGATCGAGTCCGCCGAGGACGGTCGCTTGGTCGACAACGTCTTCGGCCATCTTCCGATAGGTCGTCCACTTTCCGCCGACGACCGTGAGCATGCCGGAGTCGGGGTCGATCAGGATCGTGTGGTCACGCGAGAGAGCAGCCGTCGCGGCGCCGTTCCCCGCTTTGACGAGAGGACGAATCCCGGCGAACACGCTCTTGATGTCGGACCGAAGGGCAGGGCGTGACAGATAACGATTCGCTGTGCTAAGGATGAAGTCGATCTCGTGGTCGAGTGCGCGGGGCTCGAGTGAGATGCTATCAATCTCCGTGTCCGTTGTACCGATGACCGCGACATCGTGCCACGGGATGGCGAACATGACGCGACCGTCATCTGTATGCGGCACCAAGATCGCGGAGTCACGGGGGATGAAGGAGCGACCCAGAACGATGTGCACGCCCTGGCTTGGGGTGACGATCGGATCGGCATCCGGCTTGTCCAGTTGACGTACCACGTCAGCCTGTGGGCCCGTCGCGTTGACGACGACCCGACCTTGGATGGTCAGGGGGACTCCCGTTTCGAGATCCGTTGCGGTCACACCGGTGACCACACCATCTTCATCTTTCAGAAGACCGTCGACTTGGGTGTAGTTCGCGACGACTGCGCCTTGCTGTGTGGCTGTGATCGCCAGGCTGACTGCCAGTCTAGCGTCATCGAACTGACCATCGAAGTATCTCGTCCCGCCACGCAGACCTTCGGTCTGGATGGAGGGGATTTCCTCGATGACCTTCTTGCGTGACAGATGACACGATCGTCCGAAGCCATACTTGCCGGCAAGAACATCGTATACTTTGAGGCCAATGCCGTAGAACGGTGACTCCCACCAGACGTAGCTGGGTACGATGAACGCGAGGTCGCTAACCAGGTGAGGGGCATTCCGGAGGAGTCGCCCACGTTCACTCAGGGCCTCCATAACGAGGGAGACGTTGCCCTGCTGGAGGTAGCGCACCCCGCCGTGCACGAGTTTGGTCGACCGGCTCGACGTGCCTTTCGCGAAGTCGGATTGCTCGAGCAGAACTATGTCGTAGCCTCGGGAGGCGGCATCGACGGCCGTGCCGAGACCGGTGGCGCCGCCGCCGATGATCACGATGTCCCAAGGTGAGGTCCGATCCCGAATCGCCTGGATGGACGCGTCTCGATCCAGGCGCATCAGCTGGCTTCCCATCCGCGCGATCGTTCCACTGCGTTGTTCCACCGCTGCCGGAGCGCCGCTGCATCGTCAGCTGACCGGGCAGGCTCGAACGTCCGGTCCACTTGCCAGTTTGCTGCCACGTTATCGAGCGAAGACCAGTAGTCAACGGTCAGGCCAGCGAGATAAGCCGCACCCAGAGCGGTGGTTTCCAGGATGGTCGGTCGGACAACCGGGATCTGGAGGAGGTCGGCCTGAAACTGCATCAGCAGGTCATTGGCCGCGGCTCCACCGTCAACGCGAAGCTCGGTCATCGGCTGACCGGCATCCGCACCCATGGCATCGACCAGGTCGGCGACCTGGTAGGCGATTCCTTCTAGCGCGGCCCTGGCGATATGGGCGGCCGTCGACCCTCGCGTGAGGCCCACGATCGTTCCTCGCGCATAGGGGTCCCAGTGAGGTGCGCCCAAACCTGCAAGTGCGGGGACAAGGTAGACGCCGCCGTTGTCTTCGACGGATGTGGCGAGGGCCTCGACGTCGCTGGAGGATTCGATGATTCCGAGTCCGTCTCGCAGCCACTGGACGATGGCGCCCCCGACAAAGACGCTGCCCTCGAGCGCATAGTCGGTCTGGCCATCCCGTTGCCAGGCGATGGTGGTGAGGAGCTGGTTCTCGGACGCCTGTGCGCGCTCACCGGTGTTGAGCAGCATGAAGCATCCGGTTCCATAGGTGTTCTTGCCCATGCCCGGCTGCGTGCAGACCTGTCCGAATGTCGCCGCCTGCTGGTCGCCCGCGATCCCCGCAAGAGGAACGCCATCGAGTTCAGAGATGGACGTGATGTTTCCGTAGACTTCTGAAGATTGGACAACCTCCGGCAGCAGGGCGGCTGGAATGTCGAGGATTCCGAGCAGGTAGTCGTCCCAGGCGTTGTCGTGGATGTTGTAGAGGAGGGTCCTGCTGGCGTTGCTGACGTCCGTGATGTGGAGGTCACCCCCCGTCAGCTTCCAGGCTAGCCAGCTGTCGATCGTTCCAAAGGCGAGCTCGCCCGCTGCGGCTCGCTCTCGAGCGCCGTCGACGTGATCGAGGAGCCACGCGACCTTAGTGCCCGAGAAGTAGGCATCGAGGATCAGGCCAGTTCGTTCCCGGAATGTGGCGTGATAGCCGTCTGCGCGCAGTCGGTAGCACGCTTCCGCGGTTCGTCGGTCCTGCCAGACGATCGCGTTGTGAATCGGGGTGCCCGTGGCGCGATCCCAGATGACGGTCGTCTCCCGCTGGTTGGTGATCCCGACGGCGGCGATGTCTGAACGGTTCAGTCCAGCAGCGGCGATCGCCTCGGTCGTCACGGCTGCTTGCGTTTGCCAGATCTCTTCTGGGTCGTGCTCCACCCATCCGGGTTGGGGGAAGTGCTGCTCGAATTCTTTCTGGGCGACACCAAGGACGCTGCCTTTGACGTCGAACAGGATGGCGCGGGAACTCGTCGTGCCCTGATCAAGGGCTAGAATGGCTGGCATGTATTTCTCCGGAGGTACATAGGTACTGACGGTCGAGCGAAGTGAAAAGAAACCACAGAGAGACCCACCTACGCAAGCTGCGCGAGTGCCGAGTGGTCGTGAATTTCGTACATTCTTTGAGGCAGAAGCATGGGGTCAGAATGAATCCAGAGAGAAAGCCAGTGTTCAGGAAAACCAGGATGCGATCAGGGATTTGGTCCGCGGTACTCACTGCCGTTGCAGTGGTGTCCGTCAGCGCTCAGGATCTGGGGGTGGCGTTGGTCGACGGTGGGCTTATAGCGGGAGGTGGATCAGCCACGGGCGGCAGTGTTCGCGTCTACGGGCAACTAGGGGCGCCTTTCGAGACCGTGGATCTGGCTGGAGGGGATTTCCGCGTCTACCCGGGTTTTCTCGTCCTCCGGGGGATCACCGTAAAGACTGGAGACTTCGATGGGGATGGGGAGACGGGATTCCAAGATTTCCTGGTATTTGCGGCTGCTTTCGGCACGCTAACGGGAGACGAGGGGTTTCTGCGTGCGGCGGATCTGGATCGGAGTGGTGACGTCGGATTCAGCGATTTCCTGCTTTTTGCCGCCGCTTTCGGCATGTAGACCTTTTTAACTGAACAGAAGAAGCCCCCTGAACTCGAGCGTTCAGGGGGCTTTTGTTTTGCTGGGCTGGTCAGCGATTCTGCCTGTCGATCCCCCGGATGACCCGGTGAATCTGGCTACTTCGGTTGAGGACATAGTAGTGTATGCCAGTCACGCCACTGGCGAGGAGGGCGTTGCTCTGCTCGATGCACTGCTCGGTCCCAATTTCCGTGGCCAGTTTGTCGTCCTCACCGGCGTCTTCCAGCTTCTCGAGAAGGGGGTCCGGAAGGTGAGCCCCACAGAGCGACGCGATCCGCTGGATCTGATGGGATGACTGGATCGGCATCAGGCCGGGCACCAGCGGGACATCGATTCCGGCGGCCGCGACCTTGTCGCGATACGCGTAGAACGTATCGTTGTCGTAAAACAGCTGCGTGATGATGACATCCGCTCCAGCGTCGACCTTCCGCTTCAGGTTTTCGATGTCCTCGTCCAGGCTGGGTGCTTCCTGGTGTTTCTCCGGGTATCCGGCGACGGCCAACCCCGTTCCCTCACCGATCCCTTCCATCGAGCGGATATGCGACACCAGCTCGTTCGCGTGCCCGAATCCATCTTCGTGGGTAGTGAACCGGTCCTGGCCTTTCGGGGTATCCCCGCGAAGGGCAACGATGTTTTCGATTCCTTCCGCCGAAATTTTCCGGACGATCTGCTCGATGTCCGCTTTTGACGCGCCCACACAAGTCAGGTGACACGCGCTTTCCAGGTCGAACTGGTTCCGGATCGTCGACGCGATCTCGAGCGTCATGCCCTGGGTCGATCCGCCCGCGCCGTAGGTCACCGTGATGTAGCTCGGGCCTAGCTTCACGAGGTTCGGGATGACCTGCTCCTTGAGGGTGAGCATGCCCTTGGCGGTCTTGGGCGGATATAGCTCGAACGAAATGATCTGCTGTGCAGGGTCTTTGAAGTAGTCTCTGAAACGCACGTGGTTCCGATTTACCGTGTGAAGTTCAAAGACATAATATCGGCCAATTCAGGCGTGAGATAAAGGCTCGACTGGTGGGTCTGGCGAGGGAGGGTCGGACTACTTCGCCTCGACGAGGACGACTGCGGAACGTGCCATCTGTGCGCTGAGGGCGACGTCGAGCGGCTCGTCTTCTGTCTCTGGCGGTTCGGAGAGTCGGATGTCGGAGACGCGCAGCAGTGAAGCGAGCAGGTCCGCCTTGACGGCCGTGTGGGTNGGCGAGACCCCAGTCGTATCGGTAGGCATCGCGATACCGATCACACGATTGTTCGCGTCGAGCAAGGGACCGCCTGTCGCGTATGGGCCGATCGATGCTAAGATGGTGAAGCCTGTAAGGTCATCATTCGGACCTGCCAGGCTCTTGATGATTCCCTCGTCTACAGAAAGACGCGAAAAGGTGGGTGAGATGAACCCGCAAAAGACTGTCTGCGATCCTTCCACCGCCTCCCCGACGTTCCCAAACAGGAAAGGGATGATCGTGGACAGACGCGCCGTCTCATCGAGAGCGAGGAGGGCGATGCCGTTACGCGGGTCGCTGCTCAGAACGGTGGCGACGATGGTTTCGCCCCCGTGGCGAACACGGATCGAATCCGCGCCATCGACGACCTGATGGCTTGTGAGGACGATGTCCTGCGTTACGAAGAAGCCGCAGCCGACGGTTGGCGTCCTAGGTTCATCAGTCGCCGTGGAATCAGCGGCTTCCTCAGGAAGGGGAAAGATTTTGTGGATCTGTCGCATCGGGAGCCGACCGTTGTGCGACGGGAGAACAGCCTCAATCCACTTACCCTAGACCACCTGGAGGGTCGTACCGAAGCGCTGCTTGTCGGCGACCACGAACGTCGCGGAGTACGTTTCTTCCGAAGCCGTTTCCTTGAGCAGCAGTTTGACCTCANCGGATTGCCAGCCAGGTTCAGACGTCGCCGTCAGGATTCCCACGTAATCGTATCTTGGGATACCTTCCGCCCGGTTCTTGAATACAACGATCCCGAAACCGGCGTGATCCCATCCCCACGTTCCTTCCAGACCCTCCAGTTCACGGTTTCCCAGATACTTGTCGACCAATGACCCGGGCGATATCGCCAAATCCAGCGGGTCCAGCGTCCACGTGTCGGATCGCGTTCGGTCCAGCCCGATGACAGCCGAATAATCGATGAGCGCTTCATCATCCGCGTGCTCGACGACGAAGAAGGTCGGCTGGATGTCGACGACCATACCGGAAGCCTCTTCGAGGGGGCTGCGAGAACGCGGGCCTTCGGCGTGGTAGGTGATCTCGACCATGTCGCCGACTTGGAGGGTCGTATGGTCGACCTCGCCCGTGCCGAAGGTAGTAGTCTCCTGGGCGGGCAGCTGAGGGCTGAGGGCGTAGAGCAGGGTGAGGATGGCGAAGAGCCTGTGCAAATCAGTCGTTCCAGGGGAGAGGATGTGTTTGCTTGTTAGGTTTCTGCGTTCCCAGGGGGACCCCGAGAACGAGGCTACGCGATGGCTACGAGACGCGCTTATACCAGGCTTCGAGATGATCCTGGAGCGACTGCCTTACCTCTACGTGATCGGCACTTTCGATCAGGTTGTTCATCTCGTAGGGGTCCGACTCGAGGTCGAACAGGTGGGTAAGCGTGAACGGGTCCTTATCCGCGACTAGTTTGTGCGCGCCCTTCCGGACCATGCACCACGGACGCATCTCCGAAAAGACAGGGCGATCCATAGCCGCGGTCGACGCGTCATGGGTGTGCGCGGCGAAGCTGTCGCCCTCGCATGACAGCTCGGATTCGCACCCCGCGTAGTCGAGGCACGTCGGGAAGAAGTCGACACCGGAGACAACGTCTTCGACCACGTTTCCCGATACCCCCTTTGGCGCCCGGACGATCAGCGGGATCCGGCTGGATTCCTCCCACGGCAGACCCTTGTTCACGGCACCCTGACTGCCCTGCATATCTCCGTGGTCGGAGGTGAAGATCACGACGGTGTTGTCGGCGATGCCCATCTCGTCGAGCGCATCTAGCATACGACCCACGTTCTCGTCCAGCTGGGTCACCATCGCGTAGTACTGGCGGAGATACGCGTCGAGGTCGTTCCCATACTTCTGGAAGAGCGGGTCGTTCTCGCGAGGCTTCGGGCTTGGAGGGCTGTGCGTCGGCGTGTAGGGGTCGACGTCCGAGGCGTTGGGTCGACGTGTCAGGTTCTTGTTCTGATACATCTGTTCGAATCGCCAGGCCGGCTGCTCCGGGTAGTGGGGGTTCTGATAAGACACGAACATCGCGAATGGCTCATCCTTGATCTTCTCGAGTCGCTCGATGGCGATGTCCGTAGTCACGTCCGTACGGTGGTGGTCGTAGACGTGCTCCGTCCCCCCCTCGTCGTAGAATTTCACGCTGTGCAGGAAGTCGTTGTAGCATTGGTAGCCGATGAAGTCGGTGAAGTCCGCACGTAACTCGGGCGGGATGGCGATGTTGCCCTTGTCACCGAGGTGCCACTTGCCGACCCAACTGGTCCGTACGCCGCCATCGTTCAGAGAAGCAGCTAGGGTTCGAGTGCCCTCAGGGACGCAGGCGCAGTTGTGGAGCGTGTCCGTCTGTGAGCCGTATAGACCCGACACGAGGGTCGCGCGGAAGGGGGTGCAAACGGGCGCGTTCGAGTAGCAATTCTTGAACAGCGTACCCTCGCTCGCCAGGCGGTCGAGGTTGGGAGTCGCGATCTCGTCGTTTCCCATGCAACCCATCGCGAAAGCGTGCATCTGGTCGGCGAACATGAACAGGACATTCAGCTTTTCAGGCATAATCCTCTACCACATCGGATGAATGACAGACGGCTTCGGGGCGAACAGACAGTCGAACAGGGTCCGCGCCTNTCGGTTGGCCGTGCAGTCGGGATGGTTGGATACGAGTGTCTCATACGTGCGTTCACAGAACACAAGATTTAGGAACGTGTCTGTCGCAAAACGCGCGTCGGCTCGGCTGATATCTTCCAGGGCGGAAGCTTCAGTGATTCGTCCGTCTTCAAATGCGATGGACAATCCGGCGCGATCGCCCAGATCGATGCTGAACGCCCCGGTATATCGGTGCGCTGAGCTTCCCTCGACTCGTTTCTCGTGGACGGGAGCGAGTTTCGAGATCAATGTAGGGAGGTTAGAAGTAAGAATATACCAGTCCCATCGGTTGGGCGGGGCCACATACTGGCCGGTGAGCGCGATCAGGCGTTCGATCTCGGGGGGCGGAGACTGTACGACGATCGTCCTCGGAGGGTTCTTTCCGTTACGGTCAGCGAAGTCACATCCTTGTGCGATCATGGCGATGTCGACGTCCTCGAACGTCTCGAGATACGACATCGTCGGTCCGACGAACCAGGCGTAAACGTTCGTGAAGTCCGGTTGGGTGACGACCTAGCCAACATAGGACCCGTCGCTATCGACGATCAGACTGACGAGACGTTTCCGGGCCGGGCGTCCACCGATTTCCCAATTCCATACTCTCGCATCACGGGGCGACGTCACCGCATAGCGCGAACTGACGTGGTCATCGATCGATACCAGGAACTCAGCGTCCCCAGAAGATGCAGGCCGCAGGCTGAACCGTATGTCCCGATCCGTCTTGATGGATCCGGTGGCAAGGTCGGCACTCTGGCCTCTGGGAATGGTTTGGGTATATCCGAACCGGCCGTAGAAGCCCAAGATGCCCCAGATGATTTGCAGATCGTGACCGATTAAGTCGGCCCGATCGTGTGCGGCCTCGACTAGGGCTCGCATCAAGCCCAGACGGCGATATGCACGATCCGTCTTGACGAGTTCGATCCGGCCGACCGTCAGGTCGATAGTCTCGTATCGCCAGGTCTGCAGGATGAGGACCAGTGATGAGACGACCTCGTGAGACGCCGGCTCTACGACCACCAAGATTTTCACGTCGGTGACCGTCGGGTGCGCACCGTTCCGGTAGGTCGAGCCCCAATGCGACTTGTCCTTGCCGTGGAACAGGACGAATCGTCGGTGGGGGTCCTCGGACTCACCTTCGAGTGACTTCAGGTGAAGACCGGATTCGAGCGTGGAGATTAGGCTCATAGTTGCGTAGAGCCTCCGTTGACGCACGCGTGAAAGGGTGTTGTATTGCGAGTACTAATGTGTCGATGAATCAAACAGCCGACAAGGATGAGGCATGAGAGTTGGAATCATCTCCCTGATGCACGAGTCGAACACGTTTGCCGTTACCCCGACCACGATCGAGCTGTTCGAGCGGGACGGCATCCTGTTTGGCGAGCAGATTCGTGAAACGTTCGGTGGTGGGCTGCACCAACTGACGGCGTTTCTCGAGGGGCTGGATGAAGCGGATATCGAACCCGTACAGATTTTCCACGCCGGGACGTCGCCTTCAGGGACGATTACGAAGGAGACGTGCGACACGCTGATTCGGCTGATGTTCGAGGCCGTTGAGGCTGAGGGCAGACTGGATGGCTATCTCGTCTCCCCGCACGGGGCAAACGCGGGGGAGGGCGATGAGTATCGAGACCTGGACGGCCATTGGCTCGAGCGGCTTCGTACGCTTGCGGGTCCGGAGATACCGATCATTTGCGTGATCGACCCGCACGCTAACCTGTCGGAACGGATGGTCGAAACGTGCGATGTAACGATCGCCTACCGCTCGAACCCGCATCTTGATCAGAAGGAGCGTGGTTTCGAAGCAGTCGACCTGATGGTCCGGACGCTGCGAGGGGAAATTCGGCCTGTCCAGCGTGCCGTGCACCCGCCGTTCGGGATCAATATCGAGCGGCAGGGGACGACGCAGTGGCCGTGTCTGCCGATGTATGAACTCGCGAACAAGCAGCTGGAGCAGCCTGGCGTACTGTCGAACTCCGTCGTGCTCGGGTTTCCGTATGGAGATGTTGAGGAGATGGGATCCGCGGCGATCGTGGTGACCGATGATGATCCAGATCTGGCCGAGCGTCTGGCGCAGGAGATCGTCGACTACATGCTCGAGCATCGTGAGGAGTTTGTCGGGGAGTACGTGACCGTGGAGGAAGCGGTCGCGTCAGCGGTCTCGAAGACGGGGCCGATCTGCCTACTGGACATGGGCGACAACGTCGGCGGTGGTTCGGCGGCGGACAGTACGCTGATCGCACACGAGGTCCATCGACGTGGGGACACGACGGCGTTCGTGTGTCTTTACGACCGTGAATCGCAGGAGGCGGCGAGGACTGCCGGCCCGGGCGGGCGGTTGACGCTGTCGATGGGTGGGAAGACTGACGACCGCCACGGGGAGCCGCTCACGGCAGAGGTGACGGTCAAGAGCGTGCACGAGGGTACGTTCGAGGAGAGCGAGATTCGACACGGCGGATACACCCACTTCGACATGGGACCGACGACTGTGGTGACCACGGACACGGGGCTTACGATCAGCCTGACGTCACGACGTACGGTGCCGGTAAGCCTTGGCGTGGTGACGAGTATCGGGTTGGATCCGGCTGACTTTCAAGTTCTCGTGGCGAAGGGTGTTCACGCACCGGTGGCGGCTTATGCGCCTGTGTGTGCCGACCTGATTCGAGTGAACACCGACGGAGCAACGGCGGCGGATATGCGCACCTTCGAGTACAAGTACAGGCAACAACCGATGTTCCCGTTCGAGACGTGATGCACACGTCCAGCAACATCATTGGAGATACGTTGGCCATCCTGCGGGACACATTCGCTGGGCCGACCTATGCCTACCCGGACAGTGGGACCTTCGAGATGCCGAACTGGAAGTTCGAGGATGTGATTTCGGCGGAGCAACTGGTGGCGCACGTGCGAGAGTGGCGGATAGATGGCGTGTCCACGATTGGTGGCTGTTGCGGGTTGAAGCCTGATCATATTCGGGCGTTGGAGGTGTTGGGTTGATTCCAGTAGGCGAAACTGAGCTCGTAGTGAAGGTCACCGTGCGAAGCACGGCGACCAGTGTGTAACGCATCCGAAAAGCGTGGGCAGAGCCCACCAGAAGGAGCTGGTTGTGGGACGAGAGGATATTCTGCGATTCATCGGGAAGGATGACGTGCAGGTCGAGGAGGCGCCGTGGGGGCCGAACGAGTGGATCAGTCGGCCTGGGCTGACGGATGCGGAACACCTGATGCTCGTCCGGGTGAACATGCCGCCGGGCGAAGCGCACGCGTTCCATCGGCATCCGGCGATGGAGGAGATCATCTACGTGATCAGCGGGCAGGCGGAGCAGTGGGTGGACAGGGAGAAGCAGCTGCTTGGGCCCGGGGACTCGGCACATATTCCCGTGGATATGGTGCACGGAACCTACAATGCGGGGGACGACGAGCTCGTGTTCCTGGCCATTCTGTCGCCGGCGGTCTTGGAAGGGCCGGCGCTGGTGGATGTCTCAGAGGAGGAGCCGTGGAAGAGCATTCGGAGTCAACGACCATTGAAAAGTGACTAATGACCAAAGAGTTCAACAGCATTTCCCAATATCCATCAGCCATTCACCATTCTCCATGGGGAGGCCGGGCATATGGCTTTTCTGCCTGATACCATACACGATCTGATTGAAGTCACCAGTCCGGATCTGTCACCGGACGGGAACCGCATTGTCTTTGTGCGCACGGAGACCAACCGATCCGACTGGAGTGTGGAGTCGCGGATCGTTGTGCTGCACGATGGAGACGAACAGATCTATACGGCCGGTCCCAAAGACGGAGGACCGCGGTTCAGCCCGGATGGGGCGTCGATCGCGTTTCTGCGTGGGCAAGAGGATGGGAAGAAGCAGGTCTGGGTGATTCCCACGGCAGGGGGAGAAGCGCGATGCGTGACGGACTTTCCTTCGGGCGTGCAGAGCTATGGCTGGGCACCGGGATCAGACCTCCTGGCGCTCGTGTCACAGGTGGATCCGGATGCACAGGAATCGGACGATGATGTGCCCCGTGGCCAAGTGGTCAGACGAATCCGGTATCGAGATGATGGGGACGGCTGGCGAGGAGATGCCTTCTCTCAACTGTTTATTGCTGATCTGGTAGGCGGAGAGCCCGAGCAGATCACGGATGGCGAGGGTGATCACCTCGCGCCTGTCTGGTCGCCCGATGGGACGAGGATCGCGTATGTGACCGATGCGGTGGAAGGGCGGGACTTCTCAAGGCACTCTGAAGTGCACGTAATGACTTTGGAGACGCGGGAAACGGTGTGCCGATCCGAGGGGATGACACGGGCGGGTTCCGTGGCGTGGTCACACGATGGACATCAACTCGTGGCGGCGGGATCCCACGATCCGGACGTATGGGATCCACGTCAGTCCTGGCTGTATGTGCTGGAGCCTGGACAGCACGCGCGTCCAGTAGCCGGTGACTTCCGCGCTGTCGTGCAGCCGATCCCTGAGGTTTGCTGGACGCGGAGCGACGATCTCGTTTACATCGCTGACCGGGCAGGCGAGTCTTTCGTCTGCAGTGTCCACGAGGACGGGGGGGACGAGGAGGTGATCACGGGCGGTGACCTGACTCTGACGTCGCTCTGTGTGCGTGAAGGGAAAGGCGTGGCGATCGCGTCCTCGATGGGCCGGCCGGCTGACATCTATGAGCTGAACCTGGTTGGTGGCTCCGGTGGACATCTGACCGACACGAATAGGAGCGTTCCGTCGCTGTCCGATGTCGAGTCCTTTACGTTCGATCGGGAGGACACGGAAATCCACGCGCGGCTTCTGTTCCCGGAAGGGTTCGACGAGTCGAAGTCGTATCCGTTGGTTCTGGATATCCACGGCGGACCGAACGGACGGTTTGCGGAGTCGTTCGACACATCTCAGCAGATCTTGCTCGGACAGGGATATCTCGTCCTGGCTGTGAACCCGAGAGGATCCTCGTCGTATGGACCGGATTTCATGAAGGCCGTCTTGCGGGACTGGGGAGGCGAGGATTTCCTGGACCTGATGGCCGCGGTCGATCTCGTCTGCGAGCGACCTTACGTCGACCCGGACCGGATGGGCGTGCACGGGTTCAGCTACGGTGGCTTCATGAGCAGCTGGATCATCGGACGCGATCATCGGTTCAAGGCAGCCGTGATCGGCGCCCCGGTCACGAACCTGTACAGCTTCTTCGGGACATCGGATATCGGTGTTTCGTTCGGTGAGAATCAGTTTGGCGGGTCGTCGATCGAGAATGTGGACGCGCTCGTCGAGCGTTCGCCGATGACATATGCGAAAGACGTACAGACCCCCGCATTGCTGATGACGGGTGAGGCGGATTACCGTTGTCCGATCGAACAGACGGAACAGTTCTACGTAGCGCTGAAACGGCAGGGCAATACGGTGGAATTCGTGCGGTTTCCGGGGGGTGCGCATGGATTCCGGAAATCGGCACATCCGAAGCTGCGTGAGGAGTACTTCCAGCGGATGGTGGATTGGTTTGGGAGGTTTGTGTAATTCAGGAAGGATGATGCGAAGTAAGCAGACTGAAACCCGTTCATCCTGAGTAGCAGGCTATGCTGGCTGCTTGTCTTTCGATACGGGATGTGAATCGGGCTCGCGCTCTGTGAACGGATAGGTTATGCGTCGTGTCCCGGTCTGAGGTAGTAGCGACGACAGTCGTCCACCCCCAGCCAAAGGCTGGGGGTGAGAGGGGGTAAGGTGGCTCGGCCCAAGCCGACCGAAAGCTGGGACTTGGTACATTGGGTGGTCGGCTCCCCTCCCCTTTCCCGCGAGTGGGAGAGGACGGTTCGGCTCCAGCCGAAGCCGGTGAGGGCGTAATCCGGCCGGGAATGGTCCAGATCCCCGAGAGATCCTTCGCCCTGCTCAGGATGACCTGGTTGGGATCACACATAAAGAAGGATCGGTATTCACCTTTCCACCACGCTTCAGCGTCGCGACTGTCGTGCGATTCGTCCCTGAGTCATCCACTCTGAACCTGCTGTTGTCCAGGCGGTGGATCGGTACTTCCTCGGGCGGATCAAGCTGCGGGACCCAGTCATACGGGATGCGGTAGGCGCGGTAGACTTGGTTGTGGTTGAACTTGGGGTCGACGTAGGGGCT
The DNA here is from genome assembly GCA_002727195.1 of Gemmatimonadota bacterium. Lineage (GTDB taxonomy): Bacteria > Latescibacterota > UBA2968 > UBA2968 > UBA2968 > UBA2968. Next base: position 358,441 of record PBWH01000005.1, on the reverse strand, counting down.
GATGTATTCCCAGACGATGTCGCAGTCCTGGTTGACCTCGATGAACCGTCCGTCTGAGCCTTCGGTGATAAGCGTGTTGCCGTTCGGGAGGCGTTGGGCGGAACTGACCAGGATGCTGTAGAACCGGCTGTCGTGGACGAGCGGCGCGCCGCCTGCCAGCTGTGCGTTGAACTCCCACACGATCTCCAGCGTGTTCGGGTCGAATTCGATGACCCGTGAGTACGGCCGAATGACGTTGTTGTGACCAGTGAGGGCACCTGTATTGGGATCGCCGTAGCCGCCGCGTCCGCCGTTGTCGAAGACGAGGATGTTGCCTTCTCCCGGAAGACCTCGCGGGATCATGTGCACGTGGTGTGGCCCAATGATCGGCCCAAGCTTTCGCAGTGCTTCCGACTCGCCATAGTCCGGTCCGACACGCCAGGTGATGTTGTGCGGCTTCCGTCGGCTGATGATCAGGAGCGCGTTCGTCTGGCGACAGCTGGCGATCATATTGTCTTTTTGGAAGCGTTCATCGCCTGCCGTATGCCACTTGTTCGGGCCCAGCTTTGACAGGCTGTTGACGTGGGCCCAATCGCCCATCCCGCCCCCCGCCGGCACGATGTTCGGATTCCGATGCATCGTGTTTCGCGCCGCTTCGCTGAACCCCATCTCTTCGATGTGGTCGCTGAATCGCCACTCCCAGGTGATCTCACCTTCCCACGAAACATTAATGATCGTGTCGTCCAGGATGTTGCCAGGCGCGATCTGGGGCGCTTCGATGTTCTTGTGAGCGAGCATCAGGACCGGCTTGCCAAAGGGCTTCGGTTCCATCCCCGGCACGTAATAGCCAACCGGGTTTCCCGCGACCTGGAAGTCGTGGTGAACGCGGGCCATCCACTTCTGCTTCCTGCCGTCCTTGACGCGATCGTATTTCGCGTACTTCCACAGGACGTTCCCGTCCCAGTCGACCATGACCAGGTCTTCCATATCCAGGTAGCCATACTTCGGGTTGCGTCGTGCTGTACTGCCGACGACGAATCCGCCCGGCATTGGCTTGGCCGGGAACCCTTCGAGGCCTTTCCAGAGGTGCGCGACCTTGCCATTCATGTCAACCAGTACGACGCCCTGGTGAGAACGGAAGCAGGTGTATCCGTTGAAGCATTGGTCCGGGTCGTAGATGGTCGATCCGGTCGGGTATACGCTTGGATAGCCCATTATCGTTATCTGATCTCCTGGTCTGACGATCCTCTAAGGGAGATAGATGAAACCATCCTTCGATACGCGCACTGCGTGCGCTACTCAGGGCAGGCTCCGGACACGGAGGGCACGGAAGGTGGCGAGTCCAGACTGAGGGAGCCCTATTGGGAAGAAGGCTATGCTGGTCCCAACTCTTCGGCCGCAAGGCTAGGAAGAAACCACAGATGGACACAAATGGACACAGAATTCTTGAGTCTCAACAGGTACCTTGCAGATGAGAGGGATCGCAGTTAGAAGGATGATGAATGGAGCTCAGCCCACTTCAGTTGCTCTGCTGAGTGGCGACTAGGAATGCGAGGTCGTCTGTGCGGACGGAGGCGAAGCGGCGGATGGCCCAGATGACCCCGCCGATCGGGGCTGTGACAGTCTCCACCAGTTCACCCTTCAGCGAGTAGACGTGGCCAAGGGTTTGGCCGGCCGAGACCGAAGCTTCGAGATCTACGTTCGTGCGGAAAAGGCCACTCGAGGCGAAGCTCGTCTGGTGTGTGGTGTGTACCGGACGTGGCTTCTCGTCGGGCGCGGAATCGGGGAGCATCGACTGGTGGGCCATCACGTTCCGGAGACCGGTAACGAGGTCTGCTACATCGGATTCTCGTAGAGCGCCGCATCCGCGGACTTCTGTTCCGACCGTCGGTATGCCGGTTCTGGCGACGGTACTGTTGAACGTTCGCGTTGACGAAGGTGATTCGGGGATGCGCCAGATATTGTCGATCCCGAAGGTCTGAGCGAGGACTAGTGATCGAGATTCGGACTCGTCGCCGGTTGGGTGGTAGCCGACCATCGAGGCATACTCGTATTGCGAGCCGGCGCTGTGCAGGTCGATGAAGACGTCTTCGCTGGTCAGCGTTTCCGTGACCCAGTTATAGAGGAGGGCGGCGTGCTGCTGGGTACGTGAGCCGGTGACGTCGCCCGGGAACTGGCGTGCCAGGTTGAGACCATCATAGTGGTCAGGAGTATTGCGGGATTGGCCGGCGTAGGCCCAGGGATTGGTGACGGGAAGGCCCATGAATGTGCCCGATAGATTGGAGACGTCGAGCGTGTTGAAGCAGTCTGCGATGGCAGCCGGGCCTTCGAATTCGTCACCGTGGACGAGTGCTGTGACCAGGCAGGTTGGGCCGTCGGATACGCCCCGGGCGACGGCGAGGGGAACCGTGACGGGGACCCGCATGGGGGCGCCGAAGTGGAGGTGAGTCCAGGTGTGGGTGCCCGGTGGGAAGGAGGAGAGGGTGAAGTTGGTGGAGGAAATGGAGGTCATGAGAGGTCACGCGCAGCCGTGTCGAGCCCTCACCCGACTCCGTTCGGGACAGGCTTCATACACGAAAAGACTCGAAAGGAAGCCAAACCCTTCTAGGAGACGGTGCTCATCACAAACCCAGAGGAAACGGGCCATTGGTCAAGTTGGAACGACGGGCGTGAACGTAGACGGCGTCCTGCACCTCCAGGATACGAACGGCCTGGGTAATATCTGGGTCGAAAGAGCGGCCGTTGCCAACGGCCTCGAGGCCGGCTGAAACGATGGACCGCATTCGCTCGCCGTGGTCGATGTCTTTTGAGAACGTCACCCCATCCTCGCTGTGTACGCTGATGACGTGTTCGTGTTCCTCGTTGTATCCCATGAAGACAGATGCCTTCGTGCCGACAAAACGGAAAAAGTGGTCGCCCGACCAGCCACCTGACGGGAACGTGTAGCCCGTCTCAATGATTCCGCTGATTCCAGATGCCGTGCGCAGCATCCCGATGGCGCTGTCTTCGATGTCTCGTCGATGAAGCGCATTGGAAAGTACGGCGCCCACGACCTGGACAGGACTGTTCCCACAGAACTGGAGGAAGGTGTCGATGCCGTGGGCCGCTTCTGTCGCAAAACACCCACCACCTGACACGTCCGGCTGATTGTGCCAGTAGGACGGTATCGTGTCATACCGACCGGGAGATCCGTTGCAGAGACGGCTGCTGTAGAGGACTAGGTCTCCGAGCGACCCGTTTGCGATCATCTTAGAGACTGTCGCGATCAGTTTGGTCGCACGGTTTGGAAGTGTTAGCGCGCTGGGAACGCCGTGTTTGACGGATGCCTCCGCCACCGGTCGGAGTCGGCCCGCACAGTCGGCGAATGGTTTGTCGACCAGGTAGGGGACTCGACGATCTACACAGGCCTGGATGTGTCCCGGAATCTCTGTGTGTTTTCCACAGATGATGGCCACATCCGGACTGGCAGCGTCCAGACCTGCTTCGGGTTCAGCGTGCCCGGGGCAATCGAACTCCTGCTGTAGGTTCTGGAGCGGATCCGGCTCGCCGTCAACGACCCAAACGATCTCGTGACCCAGGTCGCGTAAGATATTTGCGATAGCACGGCCGTGGTGACTGTAGGAGATCAGGAGCGCGCGCATTTGCTGGGCTTATATGTCCGCTTGAAAAGGAAAGAAGACCACAAAAGGACACGAAAACACACGAAAAGGGGCAGTAGCCGAGAGCTCACGGAGAATCCTGAGCCTGGGTATCATCGAGACCTCTACGGTGATGTTCCTCTTTCGTGTATTTCGTGGTCTTCGTTTGGTTTTCGGGGAAACATCATCCGAAGCCCTTGGCCGCTTCCCTGATATCAGGACTCCAGGTGCTTGCCACCTGTCCAACCGCGATCGGAAAGCCACCGGTCTCCTGATGCTTCACCGTCAGGTTTGAGCGTTGTCCCCGTGCTGTCGTTCCAGCGATTGAGGTAACCGAACAGGCTGATCACACCCAGGATCTCGAGGATCTCTTCGTAGGTCCAGTGAGTTCGCACTCGCGACTGGAGTTGCTCGTCGACAGCATTCGGGATGAGCGATGCAGCTCTCGCGAGATCGAGGGCGGCGCGTTCGGCTTCGCTGAACGCCGAATGTGTCTCGTACTCCCAGATATTCTCGAGTTGCTCCTGCTCTGCCCCGTATCGCTCAGCGGCGCGAATGGTGTGCGCCTGACAGTATCGGCAACCCGCAGCGTTGCTCGCGACGTAATCGACGAGTCGCTTTAGCGCGCTCGTCACCCGTCCATTGTTTTCCATGAGTTCAGTTCGATGAAGGCTTTTGCGATCTGCGGGCGGCGCATCGTGGTCAGGACGCTGTTGGGGGAGTAGCCGAGGGTCTCGTTGAAGAACCCGGCGAGTTTGGCGACTTGAGGATTGCTTTCTATGGGTAGTGGAGAAACGAGCGGCATGGGAGACCAATGGAAAATGAAGAGCGGACGGGTTACCCGGTGATCGAAAGCAATTACGGGAATGCTGATGCGATGATCAAGCGCCCTGGAGACGGATCGATCGGAGGCCGACGTCAAAGTAGGGCGCGGAGATGGTTGACGGCCAGGTGGAGGGCCTCGGGGTAAGCGGACTGGTTGTTGCGGTCTTCATAGACGATGGAGATGGGGCCGTCATATTGGGCGGCCTTCAGAATCCCGACAATCCGCGGGTAGTCCAGCCACTCCTCCATCCCAGAATCGATCCGGTAAATCTTGGCCCGAACGTATGAGGTTTGTGGAGCGACCTGGGCCATGTAGGCGTAGAAGTCGACCTCGGGATCCGATGTGCCTTGCAGATTGGTGCCAGGGGATCCGTGCCACTGGCCCGTATCCATGATGACCGTGACGTTTGGCTGGTCGATGTCGCGGATCAGCCGAAGGATGTCTTCACCTGTGGGGGCGACTGCGGGAGGGTGATTGTGGAGGCCGATTCGGACGCCGCGATTGTCGGCGTAGGTGGTGACTCGGTGGAACGCTGACACCGCTGCGACCCAGATGCTGTCATGGTCTGGCGTCTGTTCCGGAATGGCTCCCGCGAACAGCCGGACCAGCGGAGCGCCCAGCGTGATAGCGGCATCCATCCCTTGTTCGACTTAGCTGACTCGATCTTCCCATTCGTCAGCGGCCAGCGCGTCTGCCGTGATCGTCGCATCGTGCTCGCGCACGCCCACGAACCCGTGGCCGACTCCAGCATAGCCGATGTCGAGTCCACTGCTAGTGCACCGCTCGCGGATGGATCGAAGGTATGCGTCATCCAGGCTTCGCAAGCCACGATCCAGTTGGACATCGATCAGGTCGAGGCCGAGTTCGATGGCCAGGTCGATCATGGTTTCGATGGGAATCCATTGCGTCTGATCGTCCGGGTCTCGAATCAGCGTGTTGAGGCCGAGGCGCATGTTTAAGTAGTGAAAAGCAAAGAGCGGTCACCCGTCGCGCCGTTGGCGCGGCTAGATGAACACAGGATGAACAGGGATAACCTCGGCGTGACGGATCGTCTTGCACCTCAGGTCGGTTCTGCAGATACGGATGGGCTGCTTCCGCTCGATGACCTCGGGACGGATCACCTGAGGTAATCGAGGTTCAGTGTTAGATCCAGCCTTCGTCAGCGTGGTAAAGTCGAGCCAGGTTCGGGTATCTGTACAACTGCCGAATCAGGCTGCCTCGATCGGACGCCGTAGCTCCTCTGTCAAGTCGTCGTCGACGCGGAACGCAGTGGTTCCACATTCGGATACGGCGTGGCGCAGCATGTAGACGCACTGACTAGAGGACAAGGGCCCGCTCATCCATTTCTGCGACGGCTTCTTCGCCCAGGTGTTCGATCAGCCAGCCGCGAAGCGGTACATCCTCGTCAACGGGGACATAGCGACCATTGTTGTTGACGACCGAACCCAGCATCTGCCGGCGAACGGGATCGGCATCCTCAAGCAGGTGTTCGACCGTCATCGCATCCTTTGGCTGAATCCACCGGTAACTGTAGCCATAGAAGAGCGCTTTGCGGGTCAGTGTTGACCGGTTGGCGCTTCGGCCGTGCCAGAGACGTCGGTCGAAGAGCACTGCCGTTCCTGGTTTGGCGCAAACCGGGATCGCCCCCTCCGGGATGCCTTCCGATCTGGCCTCTGCGGGGTCACGGCCGATTTCCGATGAGATCGGGATGGTGTCGGAGATGTGGCTGCCGGGAAGGATGTAGAAGTTTCCGCGACCGGGTTCGGATACATCGGTCAGGAAGTAGGCAACTTTCAGTGAGATCCGCGCTTGAGGGAACGTCCGCATTTCCAGATTGACGCGACCGCTGTCCTGATGGAACTCCATCCAGCCCTCGCCTTCCTCGGCATCGGGTGCCGGAGGCTTCACGTGTAGGTGGGTATGGTAGAGCATGATGTTCCAGCCCATCGTACCCCAGACCTTCGGCAGAACGCGAGGGTTATCTGATAGGTTCGTGAACGGCTCCGAGAGACCCACGATGTCCGCCTTGCCCCAGGCGCCATCTTTGGTTGCCCGCTTGTCGCCAGCGTCTCGCGCTTCCCGGTGCAGCCGATCAACCTCACCAAGGAGGGCGTCGACCTCCTCGGACGTCAGCGCGTTCTCGACAGGGAGAAAGCCACGCGTCTCGAAGTGATCGCGTTCCTCGTCGGTCATCAAGTGATCAAGTGCGGATCTGTACACGTGAACCTCCCTTCACTACAGGTCTTGGCGCCGGATGCTTAGTTGGAGTTCGCCCAGGGCCACTCTGTTGCTCTGATGCATCAGGATGGCCTCTGCTTTGTCGAAGGCCAGCCATCCGAATTCAACATGTTCCTCGGCCAGCAAAATCTCGTGATCGCCGACGTCCACACCGAAGGCAAATTCTCGCACGACATAGACATCAGGCCCCCAACCGGTGTCTTTGAACACTGATGCTCTGCCAGAAATCTTCCTTCAGGCTCCGAACGCTGTCCGCACGGTTTAAGACCGCAAACTCGATTTGCTCACCGGTCACCCGATACGGCAAGACCAGTGCGTTGACGGGCGCTCTCGCCATCAGCACGCTTGTTGAATGCTTGCCCAGTGACGGTCTGCGATCGCGTCGACGGCCGCGTCATCCAGAGTTTCGATCGGGTCGTCCAGCATTGGCTCAGGGAGCGGGTCGAGTACGCAGGGATTAGACGCGGGAACGTAGGCATAGATCATCGACCAGCGAGGCCTGTCACTCACATTCGGCGCCGACGCGTGCAGGATGTTGCCGTCGAAGAACATCGCGTCGCCCGGTTCGAGCTCGCAGTGGACCTCGTCCATTTCTTTCAGGACGAGGGCCAGACGTTCAGGGTCGGTGATCAGCTGAGACCCCGATTGGAGGTGCTCGAGGCGACCCAATTTGTTGGAACCGGGCACGACACGCAGACAGCCGTTCTTCTTGGTGGCAGGATCGAGGGCGAGCATCACACTGACGAATTTTGGATACAGGAACTCCTTGTAGTGGTATCCGTAGTCTTGATGGTATTGCCAGCCACCCGTGTTCGGTTCCTTCTGCATGTTCAGGTGATAGAAGTGACGCATCCGGTCGTCGTAGAGCGCCGCGCACCGTCCCGCGATCCGTTCGCTGATGCCGAATGCCGTGTAAATGTCGTCGTCCAAACGGGGGCGGTTCACAAGCCGGGTGTCGATCCCGTCATCGTCATCGTAGTTCTGGTTGTGCTTGACGTCCCGGGCGAGGAGGGGGTCCGCCTTCGCGTGTTTCATGAAACGGTCAATCTGGGACCGGTTGAAGGCCTCTCGGACAATCAAGAATCCTTGATCGTGGTAGGTGTGAATCTGTTCGTCAGTTAGCGCGCTCAAGGATCGGTCCTTTCGGCGTCGTAAAGATTTACAAGATGGGCGGTTCGTCTGATCCGTAAGATGTCGGTAGAATCGGTCAATGGCCAGACCGCACCGACGTGCCGGGGAAGTGATTTGACCTGATCGGATAAGATGAGGGCGCAACTGGGGTGACGATCGGTGGGTGACTTGAGCGTCTATCTGTGCGGGTAAGGCGAGGCTGCCGCCGCCACGAGCGTCCATCTCGTTCAAGGTCGATCCAAAGGGCCAGAAGCGCGGAGTTCGTGCCGATTGGGCGCTGCTGGTTGTCGACCATTTCGCGTCTTGTGCGGGAAAAGTTTGTCTGGAAGAATTCGGTTGACGGTGCATTGCGAAGTAGATAATCTTTTGCTAAATAGAAGATTTCCTATCCCCCCCGTGTGCAATTGATGAGAAGTAGAAGGACATGGCAAGCGTCGGGTTTGGTGGCCTCGCCTGGTTCAGCTCTCGAGAATTTGCACGGATTCCACTTAGAGAGGTGGTGAACTTAGTGCCTGAAGGTAAAGTGAAATGGTTTAACGATTCCAAAGGCTTTGGTTTCATTGAGCAGGATGGTGGTGAAGACGTGTTCGTGCATTTCTCGGCGATCGAGGGCGAGGGCTTCAAGACACTGGCCGAGGGTGAATCGGTTTCCTTCGATATTCAGGAGGGCCCCAAGGGTCTCCAAGCTGCGAATGTCGTGAAGCTCGGCGGCTGAGCCGGTCTCTACAATAAAGCTTACGTGAGGGGCGTCATCTCAGGGGGAGATGGCGCCCCTTCTGCGTGTACATTCGGATCATTGACAATGATGCGCCGAGCCACAACTAATAAGTAAGTGTTAACTGACTTTATTTTTGTGGAGTATGGTTGTTGAATATTTCCTCACCTTCAGAGCGACATGATACCGGCAGATCCCCTGAAATTCGCCTCATAAAGGCGGCTCAATCAGGGTATGAAACCGCATTCTCGATGTTGCTTTGCCGGTATCGGGATAGTATTTACGCGACCCTCTTTCGGCTGACCATCGACCGTGAAGCGTCGCAGGATCTTCTCTAGGATGTCAGTCTCAAGGTGCACCAATCGATTGGGCGATTCCGCGGTGATTCCCAATTCTATACGTGGCTGTATGGGGTTGCCCTGAATCGGTGGAAGGATTGGCAGCTGTCGATGTCCCGGCGTCGCGAGGAGGTGATCGAGGGGGTTTTCAAGCGTACGGCCGGATCAGCCCGATCGGATGCCGCAGTAGAGCACACAGAAATGGTCCAGATGCTGACCGCCGCGCTCGATGAGTTTCCGCCCGTCTGGCGTGACGTGCTCGTATTTCGCGAAATCGACGATCTGTCGTATAAGGAGATTCCGGGGCAGATGGAGTGTATCGATCGGCACCGTCAAGTCGCGCCTTTTCCGGTGTCGTACTCGCCTCAGAGACGTCCTGGAAACCCACCATCCGCAGTTCAGACAGTCCCTTCTGTCGTAGGATCCCGGGTCTTCCGGTTCACACGAACCACGACAACCCTAAAGAACAGCCCTACGTAAACACAAGTCGGCGAGCTGGCCGATACTCCCATCAACAATCTGAAGTAGATGTTCCTCACGTTGGCGAACGGATTCCGCAGTGCGTCCGTGAGCATCATCGTATACCGATCTTGGCGATCATCGAGGGGCTTCGAACCGAACATCGGCTCTCCCGGTGTGGTCGCGTGTACTATCCAGCCTTAAACGACGAAGACGAATAGAACCCAGAACGTCGCCAGAATCGCGATCACGCCGTCCAGTGACAGATGGGATACGTAGGTCCAGCCCGCGTGTGTGACCAGGGCCCGCCGAACGATGGCGATCGTTATGAAGAAGGAGAGGCTGTCAAAGACAGCACCAAGAAGGTCGACGGGAAACTGAATGAGGAAGTAATGCCGGCCCTGAGCATCGTGCAGATACTCAGGGAACGTGGTGAACAGGCCGGCCCAGGTGCACGCCAGGTTGAGGACGACGAAGAAAGTGAACACGTTTCGGGTAGAAACGTGGGGATCGCTCTCGATGTTGCTCGTAGAACGAGAGCAGACTCTGGAGGGACGATCTCCGGACGGAGAGGATGTCGTCGTGCGGATTGAGCAGCATAGGGTAGCACCATACGAGTCAGGTCGTGAGGCAAGAAGCCTGCTTGGCCTTCACCCGTTCCGGCACCTGATTGTAGCGCGATTCCCCGAACATTCAACGTGGACGATCACCTTGCCAAAACTCGTATTGATGCCGCCGCTCGACGATCGCAGACGCGCGTGGCTCCCACGCCTGATTAGCTGACCTACCCGAATACACGGTCGTCTCCCCAGCCACCGATGAAGAGGCCAAGGAAGCGTTGACTGACGCGGAGGGCGCGTATGGTGTGGTACCACTGGAGGCCCTGAAGACCGCGAACAAGCTGCAGTGGATCCAGAGCGCTCAGGCGGCTCCTCCGGCCGGCTACTACTATCCCGAGTTGATCGATCATCCGGTCACGGTGTGCAATCCGAGAGGCGTGTTCAGCGATCATATCGGTCAGCACATTATGATGTATGTCCTCGGTCTTTCTCGTGGACTCTCTTATTACCTGGACGTCCAGCGGAAGGCGAGCTGGGACAAGGACGCGCGCCAATTCGACCCCGTTGACCTCTCGCGGGCGACGGCGTTCATCGTAGGGGTCGGGGGCATCACACGCCCCAAACGGAGGGGATGTGGAATCGAGGCCTGTTCGAGTTGATGAAGCCATCCGGCTACTTCATTAACATCGGCAGGGGGATGACGACGCGGATCGACGATCTGGCGGAGGCTGTGGAGGGGGGCACGATCGCCGGATGCGGATTGGATGTCTACGAGATAGAACCGCTACCGACCAAAAGCTATGGACGCTGGAGAATGCGATCCTTACCCCGCATATCGCAGCGCAGGACGCCGAGAACGTTCAGGAACGGATGTATGACCTACTGGTGGAAAACGCGGAGCGGCTGTCGTGGGGTGAAGGACTCGTCAACTTGGTGGATAAGGCCGAGTGTCACTAGCAGAGCCGTCCCACCAGATTTGCTGATCAGGCGACGACCAACCTACCGGTAATCGCCCCGATTGCTTCAGCGCGATCGATTCGTCTACAGGCCTGGGTGAGCGTCCCACTTTCCCAGGCCGCTTCCCATTTCTTCGCCGCTTCACCCTCAGGATCTGTCTCTACCACACGAAATCCCCACTTCTTCAGGCTCTCGTTCGTACAGCTGACCGACAGGTCTCCGTCCGCTCCATACGCATAGCACGTTCGTAGGTTGCGCTTGAGGCTGGCCAGCGTGGCGCGATGTCGATTTTCTTCCGGATCGGGCGGTTCGGCCCGCTCTGCGTCCGGGACGAGCAGGATGTTAACGCCACGGCTCACGATGGTGGATAGCGTTTCCCACGGGTCGTTGCTGAGCACGACGTTCTTCTCTTCAGGCCAGATGTCGAACCAGTCGCATCGGTCCAGTGGGTCACACCGTTGGAAGGCGAAGAAATCCGGGTAGGCGAAGAACTCGTCGGCGGTGGACCGGCAACGGTCGTAGAATGCGGTGACGTGGGCGATCAGGATGGTGGCCGCGTCCAGGGATTGGAACCGGTGATCGATTACGATGCCGACACGGTCGGTGATACTGAAAGACACGAAGTAATCTGCGTGGAGAACGGTGTGATCGCCGTCCTCGATACTGAAATCCGTACTTCTGAAGTCAGAGGTGTGCACGGCAACTCTCCACGTTGCTGACGAGTTTGCGGCAACCCTTCGGGTTCCGGCGCAAACTCTCAGGTGAATAGGGCTGACGGGAGTCGTTCAGTCGAAATGTCCCGATGCGGTCAGATGGTCCCAGATGCGGTCGGCGATGTAGGCGTGACCGTCGGAGTTGAAGTGCATTCCGTCCTCGTGGATGAAGGCGGCATACTTCGCGTCATCGATCTCTGGGTGGATGTCGAGGATTTCGACGCCGACTTCGTGGGCGACCTGACGACCGACGTTGACGTAAGACTCGACCAGCTGTTTATCCAGGCCTCGCTGGTCGTAGTTCACGGGATACTGCGTGACGTAAAGGACGCGACAGCGGCCTTTCAGGTTCTCCACGATCGTGTGGACATTGGCGTCGTGACGATCGAGGGGGACGCGTCTGTCTGGTCGGGGATCTGGGGCGCGGGGTACATCGTTTATGCCCAGCGTCACGATCGCGATATCCGAGTTGTCATGAATCGGCAGGTCCGGCAGACGAGGGAGCATATCGTCGGTCGAATGTCCACCAATGCCGTAATTCTCGGCGTGTCCCAACCCTTCCTGCTGCAGACGCTTCCCAATGCGGGCAATAAATCCGCCTTCGTCGTCCTTGGATCCCTGCGCTGTGCTGGCGCCAAAGCTGAAGATTCTGGGCACGTGATTCTCCTTGGAATGGCCCTTCTCGAACACCAGAAGAAGACCACCCTTGCCTTCGCAGGGGCAGGCTCCATATACGAAAAGACACGAAAGGGTGCCGCAAAAAATTCTCGTAAACCTGGCAGATTTTCTCGACTAGCAGTCTGTGCTTGGTGGTGAAACCAGAAGGCCGGGAGCGGGATGGTGCCGAGCACATACTCGTGTGTGTCGAAGCCCTGTTTCTGGTAAGCCCGCTTGGGCCGTTACCAGTATCCGCTATCACAGTGCGTTTGTCCACTTTCCACGTGCCATTGGGGCGTCAGGGGTGGTTGTCGGCGCGCTGTTGACGGGCGGTGTTCTGTTCGCGGCGCCAGTAGTTATCGATGGGGACGTCGCGGAGCGTTAGCTCGCAGCGGAAAGTGAGGGTATACGCCCGATGGGGTCGGTCGGAGATATTGGGTTCGGCGCAGTGGAGCAGGTAGCAGGCGTGGATGGTCGCTCCGCCCACTGGTAGGGGACACGGTACGGCTTTGTCTGCCCACTGATCCGGGTCGTCTACTTCCAGGCCGTGGATGCGTGGATCGTGGTTGATGCTGTGGTGGGAGAGGACGTCCATCTTGTGCGAGCCGGGAACGAATTGTAAGCAGCCTGAATCGACTGTCGCACCGTCCAGGGACATCCAGAAGTTGACCCCCTTGTAAGCCAGTGTTGGATCGTGGTAGGCCTGGTCCTGATGCCACGGGGTGGCGGCTCCGCGGCCGGCGGGTTTGTAGATCATATGCTCGCCGACGCGATCGGTCATCCCGTCCCCGAAAATCTGCCGGGCGATAGCGGCGGCGTTCTTGCGATAGGTCGACTCAAGCAGTTCGGGGACGTATCCGCTGGGGCCGAGCATCTGAGGGAGGGCGGCTTCGTTGTCGTCGTCTGTCCCGGCCAGGTCGAACTGACTGCCTTCTTCCCAGCCGAGGCGGTCGGTGAACAGGCGGTCGTAGACCTCGCAGAGCCATTCGATCTTTTCCGGGTCGTGATCGCCTCGAGCGATAGGAAGCCGTTCTGTTCGAATTCGGCGAGTTGGTTTTCGGTGAGGTTTGTCATATGGGGCCTGGATCCTGATCTCTATTTGCCCGAGTGGGCTATACCGAATTCTTGTGAATACGGCTCGGGCTGCTGATAGCCACACGTTTGTACCGTGGGTTCCTCCGCCTTCGGCGATCGGTAACCCCGGGCTGCTGATGCGATCCTCCCTCGACAAGCTCGGAACGCAGCTTTGGGGTCGTAGACCCAAACGGACTTCCTGCTTATGTCACAGCGTTTACGTAGGCGTCTTCCCTGAAACCCGGTACAACTGTGCTCGTGTCGAGGTCGGCAGACCAGGCGAGGTCTTGGGCGTAGCCCTTTTCGATTAGTTCTCTGCCGGATGCGCAGGCATTCATCGTGTCGAGAAGACCCGTGGATTGCTCCTAGGAGAAGACGGCTTCGGCGGCTTGCGCTTCTGGTGAGTTCGATGCTGTAAGCGCCTGGACGATCGTGCCTGCTCCCAACTGGTCTTCGATGGCGGGACGCAGATTGTTCTCAGGCCATCGTTCCCCGCAGATGGTCACGGTCACCGTTCCGTCGACTTTGTTGAGATAGTCGGCGACGGCGGTACGGTTGCGCAGAAGGCCAGCCAGTGTGCGCGTGTGATCGGCGGCGAGAAGGGTGAGCGTCGATCCGTTCGGTGAGGGCAGGACGACTCTTGCACAGGATTCGAGAGCAGATAAGGAGGGTGGCGAGAGACACAGTTCCGCTTGCCCACGTCGGCCGACGAGGATCGCGTTGTGACGTTTCGCGAATGTCTCTGCCTGCTCCGTCTTCCATCCTTAGGGGAGTGCGGCCGCCCGGTGACTGACGACGACATCCACGATGACGATGGTGTCACTGATGGGTGCGAAGACTTCGACACCTGCCGCTCCCCACTCTACGCGAACACGGTAAGCGGATTGGTCGTAGTAGCTTACGGTTCCTGAGCGAATTTCGGGAATGAGAGCAGTTTCCCGACCTTAAAGGAGGGTGTGTAGTCGCAGGCCGTCTTCCTCGCCACGTCGATCAGTTCCTGATGGTCCCTGCCAAGCTCTTCAGGGTCGACGCCGAGTGTCGGCTGCGAATCCGCGGGGACATCGACGAGGTAGGTTGACGACAGCCCATATTGGTATGGGTTAGTGAAGAGGTGCCTTACTACCGTGCCTGTCAGCCCCGTCTCTTCCTCTAATTCACGAATCACGGCGTCGTGGTCGGTTCCTCCTGGTTTGACGCCCCCTCCTGGCAGCACTCAGTAGGTCGATCCTTCACGGTGCCGGTGGCGAACCATCAGGACCTCGCGGTTGCCGTTGCGGCCGGCGGCGGCTCCCACGCGAGGTCGGTCATTCGAGCTGTTCAAGCGATCGCGGCCTGAGCCTGCGGATGACGAGCTTTGGGAATGTCGTGCTGCTCGCACCACTCGGCGATCGGGTTCCGGCCGCCGTCGAACTGGAATTCTTCGACGTTCTCGTACTCTTCACCCAAGAGATAGCGTTGAAGTGGGCTAAGGGTCTCCACAAACGACGCATCCTGTTTGACGTAGTCCATCGGCATCACCCAGCGGTAGCCGTAGCCGATCATGATCGCGCGACGCGGATCCGGTCCCCGGTGAGCGGCGCCGGCGTGGAAGGTGCGATTCTCGAAGATCAGGCAGTCGCCAGGCGCGATACTCGGCTCGACGGCCCCAATCGGATCCACATCACCGTCGGCGATCTCGGGTCGATCCGTCAACAGGTGACTGCCAGGCGCGACCATCGTGACGCCTCGGTTCTTTTCGGTCAGATCTGTGAGGTAGTAGGCACACTTCACGAGGAGACGGGGGATGGCGACGTTGCCCATATCGTGCATCGCCTGAGCGTAATCCCGATGCCATCCCGGTAGACGCGCAGAGAGCGGAGCGTCGTTACCGTCGGGCTTCTTGATGATGAGGTGTGAGGTCATCACGTGAAGGTTCGCACCAAGGAGCTGGACGACGGTCGGGAGAATACGCTCGTGGTCGATCAGATCCGAGAATGCGCTGTCCAGGGTGATCGCGTTACGAAAGCCATCATATTGGCCGCCTTTTGCCGTCTGACGGTTGGTTTTCATGTCGCTTGCCACCAGCCGATCTCCGGCCTGGACCAGACGACCGACCGTCTCCTGGTCCAGGGCGTTCCGGACGATCAGGTATCCTTGTTCATCGAAATGTTGAATATCCGCTTCCGGAAGGGGGTCATACTTCAGCATTGTCAAGACTCCATCGTTCGCCCTAAGACTGTCTGCGAAGCTGTATTGATATACCTAATATATCACGTCTCCTGAGCAACGCATAGTCACCGTTTGCCCTTTGGGGCGATTACGCTTTGGTCCCGATATACAGGGCCTGACCGGAGCAGGCGGCGATTCCTGAAAACCCGATGAGTAGCCGTTGTGGAACGCGCCCGATTTCACAGCCTGAGCGAACACATCCGTTGTGACCTGATCCGGATGGGGTGCCGCTCGATCGATGAGTCCCGTGAGTCCACTGATTCTTGGGAGGAAGGATGCGAGAAACCGTCCACCCGGCTTCAGCACGCGGAAGAGTTCGCGCCTAGCCTGCTCACGCTCGTCTTCGCCGGTCAGGTGATAGTAAGGGCCGAAAGACAGGGCAGCATCGAATTTCGTATCGTCGAATGCCGACAGGTCGATCGCGTTTGCGACCTGGACACCCTCCACGCTTTTCGAGGCCGCGTGCTCTTCGATCTTGCTTCGTGCAACGTTCAGCAGATCCTGTGACAGGTCGCACAGCGTGACCGTGTGGTTCTACCCGGCCAGGTAAACCGTATAGCGACCGGACCGCCGCCGAGGTTGAGGATCCGCGACTCCGGCTCCAACATCTCGTCGAGCGTGTCACACGTCAGGGCGTATTCGAATCGACCTGGAGGCGACGAGAGATGATCCCATTCGTTGAAACGGCTCTAGTAGGCACGTACTTTGTCGAAGTCAGTCATTTTGATCGAGGATGATTGATGAATTAAGATTGAACACCCAAACCAAGGGCACCTAACCTGACATCGGTATTCGTGCGCAGGTTTCAGCTGTAACCTGAGGTGCCGATGAGTTCGCGGAGTTGTTCGTCGGCGTCATCGGCGATGTAGGCGGTCAGTGGGTTCTCGGGCCGGGTGCCGTGAGGGGTCCGCCGGAGCCAGCAGGGGGTGTAGCTCAGGATCAGCATTCGGCGACGGGCGGCGACTGTGGGACAGGCGCGGTACCAGACGTTGCCGTGCATCAGGAAGGCGCTGCCCGCCGGAACACGGAAGACGATCTCGTTTTCGAGCGAGTCGAAGTGACGGAAGGACGGCTCACGGTCAACCCACTTGTGCGATTCGGGTACCACGCACACAGGGCCTGTATCGTTGTTGAGGTCATCAAGATAGATCAGGGCATCCAGACAGTGTGGGTCGTAGAACCAGCGAGGACGTGGGTTCGCATTCAGGCGAAGGTGTTGATGGTAGGGGGCGGACTGGATCTCCTCTCCAGGGAAGCTGATCCGTGTGCTCAGTCCTCGCAGCCGAAACTTCGGTCCCATCATCGCGCGTGCTATCGAGACGATCGGCTCGAACTGGATCAGGTAGAGGAAGACAGGGTCTTCGTCCTCCAGGTAGCGGAGGATCGGTCCCTACGAACGTTTACTCGTCTTCCGTTTGGCGAGATCGACCTCTGCATCGAACAGCCGATCCGTCGCGTCACGCAGCTGCTCCAGGTGCTCGCCCTGGAACAAACGTTCACGAACCAGGTAACCTTGCTGGTCGAGGTGGTCGAGTTCTTCTTCGGTCGCGTGAACTTTTACGTCGCGCAAGAGCTCGACACCCCCGGTGTTGTGTGTTTTTAGGATCTGATAGGTGATAGTGTGTGAGGACATTACGAGCCAGCCACCTTGGGATAGACGTCCTGTTTCCACCAGACGAGTCCGACCTGTAGTTCCCTGACAATGAAGCCCAGGCCCAACATTCACAATGCGCCTTTCGTCGAGGCGTTGTATCCGATCCCATCACAGTAGGTGACGATCAGAGCGTTCCTGTCGATCTGCGCGGTAGTCGCCTTGCTCATTTTTCGATGCGGCAGGCTTATGGCGCCAGGAATGTGCTCCTCTGTAAAAGCTTCGTGCGATCGCGCATCGAGTACGAAGACCTTATCACCGTTCTCACGTTTCGCGTTGAGGTCGTAGGCGTCGATCTCGTATGCAAGCTTGGCTTCGTAGAACGCTTTCTGATCCATCTTATCCTCAAATTCAAAATCTATCGTTACTTGATCATCCCCAGATCGCTGCGGTCTTCGACTGTCTGTATGACCCGACGACGGATGGCGAGTTGCACTCGCTCGTGTCGTTCGTGACTGGGTCGGATCGTCAGACCGCGCAGCAGTTTTTGCAGATGTGTGAGGATGGAGAGTCGGTAGTCGTGCCAGACCTGTTCAACGTCATATGCAGAAAACCTTGAGTAGACAGGCCTTTTCGGCTGTTCGTCCAATTTTTAGGTTCGGGAACAATCCAGCAGAAGAGTGGGAAACCGCCGATCAGGGGGCCCAGTGGCCCCAGTGATCGACCTTCTTCCAGGTGCTGTAGCATCTCTCGCAGGAGCAGAAGAAGCGCATCATAAAGCGAGGCTTAGGTAGGACGTTCGCGGACCCGTTGTGGCCGAAGAGGTGTTGGAAGAAGAGGACGTCGCCACGCTTAGGGGTCAGTTCGATCGGCTCACCGAGGTCTAGAGACGGGATGTCCTTGTTGAGGTCGTAGAGATGCTCGTATGCGACCGGATCGGACTCGGCGAGCTCACGGATTTTCCGCTGCGACCCGGGCCAGGCACAGGTACCACCGCCCTGATGTTCGACGTCACTCAGGTAGAACAGGCTCGTGATCCGGTAAGGGCCCGGGAAGGTGCGGTGCATATGCATCTTCGGAATCCCGTCGACGTGTGGTCTGGGCAGCGACCACTCGACGTCGCGTTGGAGGAGGTTCTGGGTGTGGACGGCTTCAGGCGGATGGAGCGATCCGATCGGCTCCCCAAGCAGTTGCGCCACGGCCGTCAGGTAGTCTTCGGTCGCACACGCCATCAGGTCGTGATCCTGTAAGCCGTTGAAGATGACGACGCCTCTGCCTTCGGTGAACTCGTCCGCAGATTCGGGCACGCGTGACCAGGTGTCCGTGTCCGCCGGATCCATTTCCATCAGCCGCCACATCGCCTGCTCAGCTTGGTCGGCGATTGCTTCCGACATCAAACCTGAGACAAGCTGGTAGCCTTCCTTGTGGTATAGGGCGATCTGGTCATCTGTCAGGACTGGCTCGGTCGCGGTGCGCATCGTTATCCTCATTCTGGCTTTGTGGGGCTGATGCCCCAGGAAAGTCTCGAGAATCGAGCGGTCTCAACGGTGTGCCCCAGTGTCTTGAGCTGGCGCCAAAGATCTCGCTCGTCGGTGTATCGACAAAGTTGAACGCGGCTCCGTTCTGCTCATAGCTCGTGACCGCAGAGATCGCCTCCAGTCGGGCGTCACTTCCACTCATCAGATTCCTCTCTGGCCGTCACGAACGCCTAAAATCCTGTGCGCGTAAGGTGAGATTGGTTGGTCAAGCCTGGATGTCCAGGCGGGGACGAGACAAACGAAGACCTAATATAACGTGGGAATGTTTCCGGAAGAGTTTGGGCGAGTGAAAAAGATGGTAAATGCCGGTAAAGCGTGGGAAAAAGCCAGGAAGAGTCCAGAGTTCAGGCCAAAAGCAGCCGCCTCGGTTCAGGTCTGGGGCTGGAGGACGACCTTCATCACCTCCTCGGCCTTGCGGTCCATCAGGTCAAGGGCGCGGGGGGCCTGGTCCAGGGGCACGCGGTGTGTAATCAGCGGCTTTACATCGAGCGTCCCGTCAGCCATCAGGTCGAAGACGGGTGGATAGCCCTCGGGCATGCCCTGAGAGCCGATGATCGATTTTTCACTGAACTTGAAGTCGATGATCGGGATGGTGGCACGGTTCGCGGCAAACGAGCCGACCACCACGACCAGCCCTGACGACCGTACCGCTTCCACGGCTTCCCGGAGGGTGTCATCCTGGTCGCCGCCGACGCATTCGATCACCTTGTCCGCACCCGCACCGCCTGTAAGATCCCTAATCGGAGAGAAGACGTCCTCTTTTGAAGTGTTGATCGCCAGGTCAGCTCCCAGTTCTGTTGCTCTTTGTAGCCGGTAGTCGACGGTGTCGGTCGAGATGACGCGAGCGCCCTTCAGCTTTGCGAGCATCATCGCCGACAGGCCGATTGGACCGCATCCCTGGATAAGGACCGTTTCGCCGACTTCGACGCGGGCTCGTCCGGAGACGGCGTGGTTCGCGATGCAGACCGGCTGAGCGACGGCAGCTTCGTCGTCGGTAAGGGATTCCGGTATCGGGACGAGGTCTTGGGCAATCACGGTCATATACTCGGCGTATGCTCCGTGGGCCGTGAATCCCGGGCCTCCCGGATTCGCACATTCCGCGAATCGATGGGACCGACACACAGCACAAGATCCACAAGCACGGTGGCCTGTTCCCGCAACACGATCCCCAACGGTAAGGTTCGACACGCCGGCGCCAACGGCATCGACGACGCTCGCGACTTCGTGCCCCATCACGCGAGGGAATGTCATTTTCGGGTGCTGGCCGTGAAGTCCCTCCAAATCCGATCCGCAGACCGAGCAGGCTTCGATCCGGAGCCTGACCTCTCCCAGTCCCGGGTCCCGCTCGTCCGGGGCTTCGATGACTTCGATTCGTCCGGGTTCGCTGAGCATCACGGCTTTCACGCGTTATCTCCTCCATCGATCTGGATAGCTTCGGTGGCTTCGGACCAGGTTCCCGTCCGGATATGGAATGTGTGGTCGACCGGGAGTCGCAGCATGGTCAACAGCCGGAATGCGTTTGGCTCCGGCTCGCTGTTCCGCATCTGACGCATCCGATGGGCGTGAGCGCCGGGACCGACCAAGATGGCGTCTGCACCCTGATGGTAGGTGGCCGTTCCCGAACGCAGAAATGCCGTGTGCCCAGCCTCGCCATCGGCGACTAGCGAGTCGGTATGGAGCGTTCCGCCGGGGCTGAAGGCGAACAGGATCTCAAGGGGTATGTTGTTGAAGGGCTCTGAGGTACAAAGCCGGAGGTCGAACCCTCCCGGGACCTGGCCGATGTCGAGGGTCATCGACAGACGGTCATATGCCGTGTAATCGCGCTCACGCATAACGTAGGCGTACTCATCCATCGTGACGGGTCGTCCGACCGGGTGGTAGTAGCCAGGCGCATCCCGCCATCCACCTGCACCGTCGAAAGTCAGGCTGATTCCTTTCTCAGTCTCTTCCAGGCGGTCGGCCCTGAACTGTGCTCTGCCGAAGTAGGTGGCGCAGATCTTCACGCCCACTTCGATGTCCCCGTGCTTGACCGAGAAAGGGGTGCTGATGCCGGTGGCGGCTGTGGCGCTTGTGTCGTGCTGTCGTGAGCGCCACACACCTGAAGCCGGCATATGATGCGTGTAGGTCGGAGGAAGGGGTTCGCGGTCGAGGTCATCGATCCGCCATTCCGGATGCGACAGATAAGGCTCCAGTGACCAGGGCACGGCCGCACGCTGGTGGGATCCCAGCCAGTCGGCTACGGCGGCGTAGAAGCCGTTTCCGTCGACCCTGGCGAGCGCATAGTAGCTGTCGACCATCGAGACCGGGATGATCTGCTGGCCGTGATCCTGGCGGTTGGAGAGACTCGTGACAACGGATCCGTCGGCGTGGAGGAGCCGATAGGCGGCGTCCAAGTTGAGCCGTACAGCATCGAGCAGATCTGGTCTGTCGAAGTGTTCGGCTGTAAGGCGAAGCGATCGGTTACAGATTGCATTATAGACGGCTGTGCTTCGCTCGGTATACTCGCCATCCGGGTTTATGTCGATGGTTTCCGCCAGGTAGGATTCGATGACGGACGCGACGTCGAGATCAGGATACAGGGTGAGCGCTTGCGAGAGAGCGGAGGTCAGGACCCAGCGATGGTTCGGGGTGTGGAAGCCGCCGGTGGCCATTCCGGGGACGGCCGTCCGGATGATTTCGCCATACACCTCGCCGACCCGGTCCGACCCCTCCTGGTCGCTGTTTCGGGCGGCCGCCACGACGGGCGCGATGGCCTGGACCATAAACGCGGTGTAGGGTCCACAATCCCAGTTCGTGGTTGCGAGATCGTAGCGTCCCGACGGCCGACGAATGGCCCGACAGAAGGCGGCAGAACGCTCCAGCCGATCGAGAAGGGCGGGGTCGCCGTGGTAGCGGGATCCCTCCAGGAGCCAGGCCGTACCCAGTGATTGTGCGCATCCGATCTGACCCATCCCGGCCATCCCCTCCTGAGCGCTGACGAATCCGCCGTGTTCGGGATGGTCGGGGTCGACGATCTGGTTGGGCAGGATGGAAGCGACCTGATCGTCGAGGTGACGAAGGAGGCGTTCATAGGTAAGACGAGGAGGAGCGGGGCGTCCGCCGTGTGTCATGGTGTTTACTTCTGTTTCTTTTTCCAGGCTTCGTATTCTTCGCGCGCCTCATCTGTCAGCGGGTAGTACTTCCGCAGATCGCCACCCTCGAGGAGGCGCTGGCGGCTGAAGACTTCCCACTCGGCGTGTTCGCCCGCCTTCTTGGCCAGCTCGGGGGCGAGATCGACGGGGACGACGACGGCACCATCGTCGTCAGCAACGATGATGTCGCCGGGCATTACTAGAACCCCACCGCAACCGATCGGGACGTTTACTCCCATTGGCCAGATGTTGGTTTGCGTGTGGAAGTTGGGGGTGAACCCGCGAGTCCAGAGCGGAATCTCGAGACGCTGCACGTTTGGCCAGTCGCGAATACAGCCATCGACGATCACGCCAGCGCCGCCTCGCCCCTTGAAGTAGGTGAGCATCATGTCGCCGAAAACACCGCTCATCATATCTCCACGTGCATCGACGACAACCACGTCACCGGGTTGGGTGTGATACAGCGCGTGGCGATGGAGCTGTCGCTCAGGGCCTGAGTATTCACCGGGCTTGTGGATGTCTTCCCGCTTCGGAAGGAACTGGAGCGTGATCGCAGGACCCACGATGCTCGCGCCTTCCAGTCGAGGCAGCGGTCCCTGCAGATGCGGGTTGCAGACACCGAGCTTGGACAGCTCGCCGGCCGCTGTCGCGCTGCCGATCCCCTTGAGACTGTCGATCAGGTCCTGTGGCGGACGCGTGATGTCTGGAGTTTCGATACCGCCTGAATTCATGGATTACCTTTCGATTTTGGCGTGACAAGTCGTCAAGGTAGGGAGTGTTTCTGGTTTGGGGAATCCGAAAACTCGATAAGAAAAGAAGGGATGGGCCCCGGCTGGTGCCCATCCCCGGATCTGAACGCCTGGCGCGCTCAGGTCTTGTCGCACACTTCGCGATACGTTCGCGGGAGCATCCCCTCGACCTTCTTGAAGGTCGAAGTCAGCTGACGGTAGTTGCGAAACCCACACTTGTCTGCGACCGAGTAGAGTGGCTCGTCCCCGGATTCGATCAGTTGCTTCGCCCGATGCACTCTGTGCTCGGCCACGCTGCGCTTGAACGAAGTCCCCAGGTGCTCACGGAACAGTTTCGACACGTATCGCGGGGAGATGTTGAAGTGGCTGCAGAGATCATCGATGCGAAGGGCTGGATCGTAGGCGTGATCCTTGACATACGCTTCCAGTCGCTGCGCGAGTGTTCTCGTCGAGGGGTAGCGCGCATCCAACAACCGGCGCACGATGGTCAGGAGTTCTTCGGTCTTGAAGGGTTTCTGCAGGAAATCGCGGGCCCCCCGCCGCATCGCCAGAACGGCGGACTCGACGGTCGCGTAACCTGTGAGAATGATGATATCGGACTCGACGCCTTCCTGCTGGACAGACTTGAGTATGTTGAGGGCGTCCAGTTTCGGCATCTTGAGATCGAGAACCGCCACATCGACCTCCCGGGTCAGGAGGATATCCTGCGCTTCCTGACCATCGCTCGCCTTCCGAAAATCCCACGGTTCGCGCCCGAGTCTAAGGACCAGAAACTCGAGGAGGTCTTCGTCGTCGTCTGCGACAAGGACGACGGGAGTCTTATCCGGTGAATCGGTCATTTGCAGGCTGTAAAGTGGTGTAACTACTGGAAAATCAAAGATATGAACCGATAGGAAATGCTACGGAAGTGAATAATGTGCAAAAACGGGGCGTTTGTGAAATGAAAAAAGCGGCGTCTGGCGCTCGTCAGGCGAAGATGGGAGCGAGTGAAAGGGTGTTCGCCATCAGCAGGAGGACCTCGACGCGAGCGTCAGAGAAACCGTTTAACTCTGTAATCCTGAGGACGATCGTTCCCTTCGCGTAGGGCACGTTGACTGTCGAGCGTGAGGGTATGCCGAGTATCGCCTCTCGATGCTTGATCGACTTCTCCGGGAGACCCTCCATATTCCTCGTCAGGTCGCGTTGGCAGATCACTTTCCCGGTTTTCCAGTCGTCGTAGACCCTCAGTCTATGCGTTTCTACTCGACTATACTCGGTTGACGCGTTGACCAGGTCGCTGGTAAAGCGTTTTTCCTCTTCATCGATGACCCGGTGGATCGTCACCGAGATAAAGATTCGTCGGGAGCCGGACCAGTTCCAGGCCGATTGCCCGTACCAGATCCTCGAAATCCGCCTCCGTATGGGTCTCCGCGCACATTGACCAGATACGCTCGACCGCCTGTCTGGCGTTGTCGCCCAGCTCGACCTGACTGGCGCGCCGCCTTCCAACTCCGTTTGCCTAACAGCTGTGGGCGACGCCTGCGGCCAGGTAGGTACGTTTGGCCGTGTTTCGGCCGGAGATGGTGTGAATCACGTCAACGGTGAGTGATATTTCCCCGGTCTTCAGCCCCAGACAAAATCCGAGGTTCACTAGCGAGGGATCGATCCGGCTGTTCTCACCGGCGATACCCGATTTCGGCGGTCCCATATGCAGGCATCGGCCAGAAGCTGCGACAGATCAGTACTCGCGAATCGCCGTCGACATTCACCGTGCCGAGCGATGGTGCCGAGGATTGGCTCTGACCATACAGAGGAACCTTGACGCAGCTGCTGAGCGGGAGGATGATCGGCCCATCCAGAACGGGTGTCCGGAGGCCCGCCGTCAGGTCGCCGAGTCCGACGGTTCGGTCGACCGTCTTGCTGGCCTGCTTGATGGGCACGTTCGCGATGACCGTGAGCTTCTCGTGAAGCCCCTATTCAAGGTAGGAGTTGAAGCTGATGTAGGTGTAGTCGCCGGAGGAAACGCCACCGGCGTTCAGGTCCACGGCGTCGCCGTTCTGGTCGAAGACGGTGATCGACCGGAACGTGGCATACGAGAGCTTGAGGTAGCCCCCGTCCTTCTTCTGCAACCAGGCGCCAACGTGGGCAAATCCTAGTATCGAGACGGCGAAACACACCGCCAACAAGAGACGCAGTGCAGGTGTCATGGCCTAACCAATCGTGAGAAGTGTGGCCCCGGCTGTGACTTGCTCTCCCTCTGAGACGTCGACCGACTGAACGGTACCGCTGGTGGGCGAAGCAATCTGCATTTCCATTTTCATGGCTTCCAACACGAGAAGCGGGTCCCCTTCGGAGACGGCGCTGCCCGGGGAAGCGAGGATCCGGATCACCTTACCCGGCATCTCAGCTGTCACCGCCTGTCCCGCGCCTCCCGCGGAAGGAGCGGCGGCTGATGTCTCGCCATCGGAAAGCCTGACCTGATACGTCTTCCCGTTCACCGTGGCCCGGTCGCCGTCGATCGACAGCTGGAACGATTTCCCGTCAACCGTTACGGTGTAGCTGGCAGGTCCGTCGGTCGGTGGCGCCTCGGCCTGTCGGTCGACTTTCCGAACGCCGATTTCGCCTTCCCCCTTGAGGAACGCGAGGCCCTTCTCTTTGCACGCGGCGACGATGAAGATGTTCTCGTCCGTCGTCGGCAAGTTCTCTGCTTCGAGCTGTTTTTTGGCCGCTTCAATGCCTTTGTTCGGATCGGCGTCGTTTCTTTCGAGCGGCGGCTGCGTCGTATGCTCGAGTTCCAGCTGTTCCGAGGCGATCCTGACGACTTCCGGATCCGGTATCGCCGGGGTCTTCCCGAAGTAGCCGAGGACCATCTGGCCATAGGGCTCGGCGATCCGCTCCCATTCTCCGAACATCACGTTGTTGAAGGCTTGCTGGAAGTAGAACTGCGAGACCGGCGTGACCGATGTGCCGAAGCCGCCCTTCCGGACGACGTCGCCCATCGCCCGGATCATCTCCGGGTAGCGGTCCATGATGCCGTTGTCGCGCAGCATCTGGGTGTTGGCCGTTAACGCGCCACCCGGCATAGGGCTCCAGGGGATAAGCGGTTCTACTGCAGTTGCTTCCGGAGGGAGGAAGTAGTCCGCCATCGACTCTTTGAAGACTTCTTCGGCTTCCCGAACCTTTTCGATGTCGAGATCCAGATCGTAATCAGAGCCACGCAGAGCGTGCCACATCACGAGCACGTCGGGCTGGCAGGTTCCGCCAGAGCACGGCGCCAGCGACAGGTCGATGGCGTCCGCCCCGGCATCCAGAGCGGCCATGTTGGCCTGGACCGATATGCCGGCCGTCTCGTGCGTGTGGAAGTGGATGAAGGTGCCCTCGGGGAGCATCGCCCGTGCACGCTTGATGGTTTCGTGGACCTTCGAAGGGACTGCCGTGCCGGAGGCGTCCTTGAAGCAGACCGAATCGTAAGGGATGCCGGCGTCCAGGATTTCACGGAGCGTCCGCTCGTAGAAGTCGGGGTCGTGGGCACCCTCGCAGCCGGGGGGGAGCTCCATCAACGTCACGCAGACCTGATGCTTGAGGCCGGCGTCCACGATGCACTTCCCACTGTGGATCAGGTTGTTGACGTCGTTGAGGGCGTCGAAATTCCGGATCGTCGTGATGCCGTGCTTCTTGAACATCAGCGCGTGCAGATTCACAATGTCGCTCGATTGCGATTCGAGACCGACCACGTTCACACCGCGGGACAGCGTCTGGAGGTTGGCGTCCGGCCCGGCCGTCTCGCGGAAGGCGTCCATCATGTCGAAAGCGTCTTCGTTGCAGTAGAAGTAGAGCGACTGGAATCGCGCGCCACCGCCTGCCTCGAAGTAGTCGATCCCGGCATCCCTGGCCGCCTCAAGGGCGGGGAGGAAATCCTTGGTGAGCACGCGGGCGCCGTAGGCCGATTGGAAGCCGTCGCGGAACGCCGTGCACATGAAGGTGACTTTCTTTTTCACGGTTTCACCTCAGCTCGTGGAGTCATCGCTCATTGTCTGGAGAGTCGCTGCCGACCGGAATCATTTGACCAGGACGGACCAAAGGATACCGGCCCCAATGGCCGAGCCGACGACGCCGGCGACGTTCGGGGCCATCGCGTGCATCAGGAGGTAGTTCTGAGGGTCCTCCTGTTGACCGACCATTTGCACCACACGCGCGGAATCCGGGACGGCCGACACGCCGGCAGCGCCGATAAGGGGGTTGATCTTCTGCTTCAGAAATAGGTTCATAAACTTCGCCCCCAGGATGCCACCGGCCGTGGCGATTCCGAATGACAGAGCGCCGAGTCCGAAGATGAGGAGCGAATCCGGTTTCAGGAATGTCTGCGCCTGGGTGCTGGCGCCGACGGAGAAACCCAGCAGGATGGTGACAATGTCGATCATCGCGTTTCTCGCCGAGTTGGCGAGCCGCTCGGTGACGCCGGATTCCTTGAGTATGTTGCCAAAGAAGAGCATACCAAGCAGGGCGATCGATCCGGGCGCAATCATGGCCGCGATCAGGAAAGCGGCGATCGGGAAGATGATGCGTTCCCGCCGCGAGATGGCGCGCGGGTCCGGCATCCGAATGAGCCGTTCCTCGCGCGTGGTCAGCAGCTTCATGATCGGGGGCTGGATGACCGGGACGAGCGCCATATACGAGTAGGCGGCGATCGCGATGGCTCCGAGCAAATGAGGGGCCAGTTTGGCCGACAGGAAAATGGCCGTCGGCCCGTCCGCACCGCCGATGATCCCGATCGCACCGGCCTCGTTCGGACTGAACCCGAGGTAGAGGGCGCCGATGAGTGTCAGAAAGATGCCGATCTGGGCGGCCGCACCCAACAGGATGAGCTTGGGGTTCGAGAGCATCGTCGAGAAGTCGGTCATCGCGCCGATGCCGAGGAAAATCAGCGGCGGGAAGATGCCCTGGCTGACGCCGAAGTAGATGTAATAGAGGACGCTGCCTTCGTCATACACACCGAGCGACATCGTATCGATGTAGGCGATGTTTCCGACGATGATGCCGAACCCGATCGGGACCAGCAGTAGGGGCTCGTAGTCTTTCGTGATGGCGAGAGAGATGAAGATGATGCCAATGACGATCATTACGATGTTGCCGATCGTCATCTGGGCGAAGCCCGTGGTGTGCAGGAATTCAAACAGGATGCCCATTTTGCTAACCTCGGGCCCGTCGACGGTGAAGAGCCACAGCAATCGCCGCGACGACGTCGTCCGTGACCCCGGCCTGGGCGGCCGCTGGAGCGCTGTGGTGGTGCCCCTCCGGTTCGGGCCAACGCTGGGCGATCCGCTCCAGGATGCGCGGCAGGGCGGCGATAAACAGACTGATCAACGTCAGGGCAAAAAAGACGATCACCATTCCGGTGATCACGATTGGAATCCCCTGGCCGTCAATGATGTTTTGCACGCTGTAATCGAACGTCAAGTGGCCATCCCTGTTGCGGTGTAAAGTCTGGAAAGATAGGAATTTACGGTTCAGTCAATTTTGATGCAAGCCGGCCGGATTCAACCCGTGGTACGATGTCGGCGCTCCCGGATTCGCAATGCATCACCGATCATCTGGTGAAGCTCCTCGAGATTCTCGATCGGCTTGAGCATATGGAGGTCGAAGTGCCTGAGTTGCTTGTAACTCGTCCGTCGCTCCCATCCGGAGACGAGGATGTTGAGGATGGAAGGATCGACCCTGCGGATCTTCTCGGTGAGCTGATTGCCAGGGATGGAGGGCATCCGGCCGTCGACTGGTGAAGTTTGCGGTCCCCACGGTGATATCACCGATCCTCAAGGGCAGGATCAGGTCCGACGCCTACCCTTTCTGGATCATCTCCGCGTCAAAAGCGAACCGTTGATCGTCTTTGAGGCTCTTCCGGTAGATGGGCTGGCCGTTGTCCAGCACCTAGGCACTCGCGGAGAACCCACGGGCGAGCGTACCACTGACGTATTCCTCGAAAACCGTCTCGCCGTTTTCGTAGATATGCCAGCGATTGAGTACGGAGGTGCCCAGGCTGAATCGCTAGACAGGAACGATCTCGAGGATGGTCTTGGCCAGCCGGGGTGAACATCGCGTTGGGTGCTTCGTTCCGTGCAAGCACTGCCACGATGTTCCTGGATAAATCGTCGTATTTCTGTCTGTGACTCAAGCGTGACTCACGGTAGGCAGTGGAGGGCCGAAGCAACGAAAAAATCTGGCGTGAGCGCGGCCGTGTCAAATTCCATGTTTCGGTTGCCACTCTCAGTTCGCCGCGCTATTTTCCGCCGCTCATGTTCTGGTTCCGGCTACTTGAAATGGTGAGAATGCAGTGAAGAGACGAATCGAGAGGATACTCGTTGTCACGCTACTGTTTGCGACCGCGGGATGCGCTCCCGACTACGAAACCACATACGTCGTGCCGCCCGTTCTGAACGTGAGGAAAGGGCCCTCCGTCAAGGATCCCATCTTGACGCAGGTTAGGCGGGGACAGGAGCTCCGGATTGTGGCGAGCGAAGGGAAGTGGCTGAGCGTGTTGCTGCCAGACGATGCACCCGGGTGGGTTCACGGGGACTACCTGGGTAGCCCGCCGGATGTCAGGGCGAGCCTGAATCGGGATCTGCAGAAGAAGCAAGGGACGACTGTCCGAAGACGTACGCCGAGACCGGTCCGGAAGACGTCAAAGACCCTTTCGATCGACGGTCTGCTGACGGGGTTATCCGAGGAGGTCCCAACGGAGATTCTGCCGCCGTTGGAGGGTGTTGATCGGGTGATTGGGGCGACGCGCAAAGGTCAGGTGGTTGTGGAGTTCTGGGGGGACGAAGACAAGCTCGACCGCGCGATGATGATGGTGAGCGTGCTGAACCTTTCCGAGGACGATCTGAACGTGAATGCGCAGTTCGCGCTCGACTTCGTGAAGAGTGCACTTCCCGGATTGAAGCGTGACCGGGAATGGATGGTGCGCCGCCTGAAGGAGATTTCGAGTCGAGATGAGGGGAGCGGTGAACTTCAGGCAAAGGGACGCGTGGTGTCCTTCGAGTTCCTCAAGGCGCTTGGTGCGGTACGCGTGACCGTAGAACCGACGACCTGACTCTTTCCCAGGCTCTCGGCTTTCGCCAAGGCTACGGCCAGACAGGCGAGCCGGGAGCGAGAGCAGGAGGCCAAAAAAGGGCGATGACTCGATGGAGTCACCGCCCTTTTTCTAGTCCTACTGGAACTCGGGTCTACTTCTTCTCTTCATCGACGACCTCGAAATCGGCGTCGACGGCACCTTCTGTTTGCTGCTCGCCCTGGGCGTTCGGCTCTTGACCGGCGGCCGGATCGCCACCCGGAGGCTGCTCAGCGGCAGCTGCCTGTTCGTAGAGCTCGCTGGCGATCTGATGCAGGCTCTGAGTCAGCGCTTCCGTGGCGGCCTTGATCTCGTCCGTGTTTTCGCCCTGGAGCGTCTCCTTGACGCGATCGATCGCTGCCTGGACCTCGTTCGCGGCATCCTCGCTGATCTTGTCCTTGGACTCCTCGAGTTGCCTCTCAGCCTGATATACCTGCTGATCCGCCTGGTTGTGGACTTCGATCTTCTCCCGCTTGGCCTTGTCTTCCGCCGCGTTGGATTGCGCGTCGTCGACCATCCGGTCGATTTCGGCATCGGAAAGCCCTGAAGACGCCTCGATTCGGATGTTCTGCTCCTTGCCCGTCGTCTTGTCCTTCGCGGCGACGTTCAGGATGCCGTTGGCGTCGATGTCGAATGTAACTTCGACCTGCGGCATGCCACGCGGGGCCGGCGGAATTCCATCTAGATGGAAGCGTCCGATTGTCCGGTTGTCGACCGACATTTCGCGCTCGCCCTGGAGCACGTGGATTTCCACCGACGTTTGGTTGTCCGCTGCCGTCGAGAAGACCTCGGCCTTCTTCGTTGGGATCGTCGTGTTGCGCTCGATGAGCTTGGTCATGACCCCGCCCAGCGTCTCGATGCCGAGCGAAAGCGGCGTGACGTCGAGCAGAAGGACGTCGGTGACGTCACCAGCCAGAACGCCCGCCTGAATCGCCGCACCGACGGCGACGACTTCGTCGGGGTTGACGCCGCGGTTCGGCTCTTTCCCAAACAGATCCTGAACCATGTCCTGGACGCGCGGGATGCGTGTGCTTCCGCCGACCAGGATGACTTCGTCGATTTCCGATGCTTGGAGCCCGGCGTCCTTGATCGCCTGAATACAGGGCGCCTTGCTGCGCTCGATCAGGTCATCGGTGATCTGCTCGAATTTCGAGCGAGACAGCGAGGTGTTCAGATGTTTCGGCCCGGAGGCGTCGGCGGTAATGAACGGCAGATTGATCTCGGTCTGCATCGACGAAGAGAGCTCACACTTGGCCTTCTCCGCGGCCTCCTTCAAACGCTGAAGCGCCATCGGGTCCTTGCGCAGGTCCATTCCGTTCTCGGACTCGAACTCTTCGGCCAGCCAATCGATGATCTTCTGGTCGAAGTCGTCTCCACCCAGGTGTGTGTCTCCGTTGGTCGACTTGACCTCGAAGACACCGTCACCGAGCTCGAGGATGGAGATGTCGAAGGTTCCACCACCAAGGTCGTAGACCGCGATTTTCTCGTCCGACTTCTTGTCGAGTCCGTAGGCCAGAGCGGCCGCCGTCGGCTCGTTCACGATGCGCTCGACTTCGAGGCCCGCGATCTTGCCGGCGTCCTTGGTGGCCTGACGCTGCGCGTCGTTGAAATAGGCGGGGACCGTGATCACGGCTTTGTCCACCTTCTCTCCCAGGTAGTCCTCGGCGGTCTGCTTCATTTTTTGGAGCACGACTGCGGAGACCTCGGGAGGTGTGTAGTCCTTCTCCGACACGTGGACGGACGCGAGACCGCCTGTCCCGGACTTCACTTCGTACGGGACCTCGGTGATTTCGGTCGAGACCTCGTCGTGTCGTCGTCCCATGAATCGTTTGATTGAGAAGATCGTGTTCTGGGGGTTCGTGACAGCCTGCCGCTTGGCGACCTGACCGACCAGGCGCTCACCTTCTTTGGTCGTTGCGACGACGGACGGTGTCGTACGACCACCCTCGGAGTTGGGGATGACGACCGGGTCGCCACCTTCCATAACCGCTACACACGAGTTGGTGGTCCCCAGGTCGATGCCGATGACTTTCCTCATCTGTTCTCCTATTCTGCTCGGTGACTACGGTTCTATTTCGAAGTATTGGGTAAATCTTGAGTCATGTGAAGCAAGTGATGTTCCGGAAGCCGGATTAGGGCGTAAATATATATTTTAAAATGATTTATGAGATTTATTGGAAATCGGCGCTAAAACCATAAGAGTCAATGTGGCACCCTCGGAATGCCATTATGGCTGCTGTGCAGGTATAGAAAAGCGGGACTGCCCCGTCGGCAGTCCCGCTACGCAGATCTATGTCAGTTTCGTCAGGCGGCCTTGACGGTGGAAGCGATAGCTTCGGCAGCTTCCCGAAGCTCGAGGGCGACTGTGAATTCCAGGTCCGATTCATCGAGGATCTTGGCCCCCTCTTCTGCGTTGGTGCCCTGGAGCCGAATGATCAACGGCACGTTGACATCGAGCGTGGCGAGCGCTTCGACGACGCCCTGAGCGACCCGATCGCACCGGACAATACCGCCGAAGATGTTGATGAAGACCGCCTTAACGTCCTCGTCCGAGATGAGGATGCGGAAGGCATTCCGGACGCGCTCGACGTTCGTACCACCGCCTACATCGAGGAAGTTCGCCGGGGACGACCCGGCATACTTGATGATATCTATCGTGGCCATCGCCAAGCCGGCACCATTTACCATGCAGCCGACTTCGCCGTCGAGCTTGATGTAGTTCAATTCGAACTCGGAAGCCTCGACCTCGAGCGGATCCTCTTCATCCGTGTCGCGAAGGGCCTGGATGTCCTTGTGCAGGTAGAGCGCGTTGTCATCGAAGTTCATCTTAGCGTCGAGGGCCACGACCTGATTGTCCCCGGTGACGACGAGTGGGTTGATTTCGGCGAGGGAGCAATCCGTCGCCTCGAATGCCTTGGCCAGTGTAGCGATGAACCCGGCGCCTTGCTTGAACGCATCACCCTCCAGACCGAGGCCGAATGCGAGTCGGCGCGCCTGGAAAGCCTGCAGACCGATGCCGGGATCGATCTTTTCCTTCAGGATTTTCTCGGGCGTTTCCTCGGCGACCTGCTCGATGTCCATTCCGCCGGCCTGCGAGGCCATGATGGTCAGACTCGAGGTGGCACGGTCCAGGACGATTCCCAGGTAGAGTTCCCGGTCGATGTCAGTCGCCTCTTCGATCAGGACCTGCTTGACCTTCTGTCCTTCCGGCCCGGTCTGGTGCGTGACCAGCTGCATCCCGATTATATCTTCAGCGTGCTTCTTGGCCTCATCCGCACTGCCGGCCAGCTTGACGCCGCCACCCTTGCCACGTCCACCGGCGTGGATCTGGGCCTTGACGACGACCTTGCCGCCGAGCTCGTCCGCGGCCGCCTTCGCCTCGGCTGAGGTCGACGCGACCATGCCCTGTGGAACGGGGATACCGAATTGCTTGAGTATGTCTTTCGCTTGGAATTCGTGGATTTTCATTCCTGGCTCCTTGAAATCTGCCGGGCGATCTGGCGCCCCTTGTCGTTCAGAGAACGTAAGATAGGGAAGTTTACCCTGGACCCAAGGCCAAAACGACCGAGGAGGCTAGGTCAGCCGCAGGTCTCTCCCGTTCATCTCAGCAGGCAGGTCGACACCCATCAGGCCGAGCAAGGTCGGTGCGATGTCACACAAAGCGCCTCCCTCTCTCAGGTCGGATTGATGATCGGGATCGACGAGGATGAGCGGGACTTCGTTCGTGGTGTGAGCGGTGTGAGGTTCGGCTGTCTCGTAGTGGATCATCTGTTCCGCGTTCCCGTGATCGGCGGTGACAATGGCGACCCCT
Source organism: Gemmatimonadota bacterium (assembly GCA_002727195.1). GTDB lineage: Bacteria > Latescibacterota > UBA2968 > UBA2968 > UBA2968 > UBA2968. Next base: position 325,044 of record PBWH01000005.1, on the reverse strand, counting down.
CCGACGTCTCCAACCGCTTTCAGGACCTGCGCCAGGCATCGATCTACGGTGGTCACTGCTTGCACGGCGGCATCCAGAATACCCGTATGCCCGACCATGTCGGGGTTGGCGAAATTGCAGATGGCGACGTCGTGTTCACCCGCTCGAATGGCATCCGACAAACGATTCGCGATCTCGGGTGCGCTCATCTCGGGCTTGTGATCGTATGTGGGAACATCCTTGGGTGAGGGGACCAGGATGCGGTCTTCGCCCTGATAAGGCTCCTCACGTAATCCGTTGAAGAAAAACGTGACGTGCGCGTATTTCTCTGTCTCAGCGATCCGAAGCTGGCGCTTGCCAGCCGAGCTGGCCGTCTCCCCGAAGATCCTCGGCATGTCCTGCGACAGGGCCTCAGGCGGGAAGGCGATCCCGTCAACGGGCAGACCTTCCTCGTAACGGGTGAGCGATGTGTAATGGACGTCAGGGCGAACGGCTCGCTCGAAACCGGTGAACCTGTCGTCCGTGAAGGCTCGTGTCAGCTGGCGTGGACGGTCGCCACGGAAGTTGAAGAAGATCACAGAGTCGCCGTCACCGACGGTGGCCACCGGGTTGCCCGTGTTGTCTACGATTGCACAGGGCTCGAGGAATTCGTCTGTTGTGCCACCGGCATACGAAGTCTCGATCGCTTCGAGCGCAGATGCTGAGCGCTCACCTTTGCCCTCCGTCAGCAGGTCGTAGGCGCGCTGCGTGCGTTCCCATCGCTGGTCTCGGTCCATCGCGTAGTAGCGACCGCAGATCGAGGCGATCTTGCCCGTCCCCAGCTGATCGAGGAAGGCGGTCAGCTCCTTGAGTCGATCGATGCCACTTTGTGGGGGTGTGTCTCGGCCGTCCAGAAAGGCGTGTATGAACACGCGGTCTGGTGATACGCCGCGCGCTTTCGCGACCTCGAAGATGCCCTGGTAGTGGGTCGGCCAGGAGTGGACCCCTCCATTGGATACCAGACCGAACAGGTGCAGGTTGCCGTCCAAATCGACAAGACGGTCGACTGCTTTGAGGAGCGCATCGTTGGTGCGGAAGCTGCCGTCGTTGATGCTGTCCTCGATTTGCGTCATGGCCTGGGTCACCACGCGACCAGCCCCGAGGTTCATGTGACCGACCTCGGAGTTGCCCATCAACCGGTCCGGGAGGCCCACGTTGCGTCCGGAGGTGCGGAGCGTCGCGGAGGGATAGTCCTGCGTGATTCGGTCCATCGTCGGTGTGTCGGCGATGGAGACGGCGTTGTGATCCTTGTTCGGGTTCAGCCCCCATCCGTCCAGGATGATCAGGCTCGTGAATCGATCAGGCATGGTTCGGTGTCCAATGGGTCGTGTTGGCCGGCGACGAAGGGCTCAACATACCCATTTGTCGGATTTGGGGCGAGTCGGATCGCACGATTTCGATGCCAGTCAGTCGAGATCTCGGCTGGAGATCGTCACCTCCGCGGCTTCGATCAGAGACTCATGAAAGGCCTCCGCCGCGGGACGGGCAAAGGCGGATGCGCGCCCGACCAGGCTGACAGGACGCGTCAGCCCCGGCTCAGGGAATGGAAGGACGTTCTTCTCGGGAATGCCCAGGGCTTGAGCGATTCCCAAAGGAACGAGGCCGTGGGCCAGTCCACACTTTGCCATCTGTGCGATACAGGCGAAGGACTGGAGTGTTTGGGTGACCTCGATCCTGAATGGCCACGATCGGGAAGCCGCACGAATCCGGCGACCGATGCACTGCCACGTCGCAGAATGCGGCTCGATCGTCATGACCTGGACGTCGTTCTCCAGTTTCAGCCGACCCAGACCGCGTGGGACGATGACCATCGGCTCCTCGTAGATCACCTCAGAGCGGAGCTCTGGCGTGTCTTCAGCCAGGCCCGCACAGAGGGCGAGGACGTACTCTCCCGAACGTACGTGATCAAGGGCGACGGGGCTTCGGTGTGCGTTGACCACGAGAGCGAGTCGAGGGTTGGCTTCCCAAACGCGCGCAAGGATTTCGGCCCCCCACGAAGCCAGGATCGATTCCGAGACACCAATTTCCAATCGCTCGCTTCCTGCTGGGCGGTCGTCACGCAAGGCGTCACGGAGCGCCGTCATAAAGGGGTCCGTCTTCTCCAGGAGCGAAACACCGGCAGGTGTAAGGCGAACGCCACGGCCGACACGCTCGATCAATCGGTGGCTCGTCGAGGCTTCCAGCGCCGCGATCCGTTTGCTGACCGCGGACTGAGTGATACGGAGTCGGGTGGCCGCCTTGGTCATGGTGCCAAGTTCTGAAAGTGCTGAGAGGGTCTCGAGATTAGCGATCATGTATATTCCTTATCAGAATGAAAAGTAGTCTAATGATTCGCTTTTATAATTTATCAATGTAGCTAGATTTGGCGTGTTGCCAAGCCAGACTTCTGACCGGCATTTGTTACACGAATGCTGCTTTCGCGTTCTGCCGGCAGGTCTCATCTTCGAATATCGAGATCTCCTCCGATCCATCTCCCGCGAGGCCCAAACATGAGCGACCATAATCCACTGAACTCTAAAGACACCCTCCAGACCAAGGGCGGGGATGTCACCATCTATCGTCTCGACCGTCTGGACGTAGATACGACGAGACTGCCAATGAGCATCAAGGTCCTGCTCGAAGCAGCGCTCCGGAATCTGGACGGGTATCAGGTCAACGAGGAAGACGTAACCGGCCTTGCCGGCTGGAACGCCAAGTCGCCTGCCCAGGTCGAGCTTCCCTTCAAACCCGCCCGTGTCGTTCTCCAGGACTTTACGGGCGTTCCTTCTCTGGTTGATCTGGCCGCGTTGAGAAGCGCGATGGATCGCCTGGGCGGCGATCCGACCCGGATCGAACCGCTGATTCCCGCCGACTTGGTTGTCGACCACTCGGTTCAGGTCGATCGCTTCGCATCCTCACTGGCGCTCCAGCAGAATTCGGAAATCGAGTTCGAGCGGAACAACGAGCGCTACGAGTTCCTGCGTTGGGGATCGAACGCGTTCGAGAGTTTCAGGGTCGTCCCCCCGGCAACAGGAATCGTGCACCAGGTGAACCTGGAATATCTGGCTAAGGGCGTCGTGAATCGGGACGGCGTCGCGTTTCCGGACAGTCTCGTGGGGACCGACTCGCATACAACCATGATCAACGGGCTGGGTGTCCTGGGATGGGGTGTGGGCGGTATCGAGGCTGAGGCGGTGATGCTTGGCCAACCCATTTATATGCTGACTCCCGAGGTGATCGGGTTCAAGCTGGATGGACAACTACCCGAGGGTGCGACGGCAACGGATCTCGCGCTGACCGTTGTGCAGATGCTCCGCGAGAAGGGTGTGGTCGGGAAGTTCGTCGAGTTTTACGGATCCGGCCTGACCGGTGTGTCTCTCGCCGACCGGGCGACGATCGCGAACATGGCGCCGGAGTATGGCGCCACGATGGGCTACTTCCCGATCGATGACGAGACCCTCCGCTACCTGGAGCGCACGAGTCGTTCGCCTGAAGAGGTCGACCTCGTCGAACGCTACGCGAAGGAGCAGGGACTGTATCGGACGGATGACAGCCCGGAGCCGGAGTTCACGGATGGTCTGGAGCTGGATCTGTCGTCGATCGAGCCGAGCCTGGCCGGGCCCAAGCGGCCACAGGATCGGATTCCGCTGAGTGAGATGCGTCCCGGTTTCGAGGACGCCCTCGAGGCACCGGTGGGGAACAGCGGTTTCGGATTGAACGCCGCTCAGCGGACGCAGCAGGTGAACGTGTCGCTCAACGGTGGATCGGTTATCGGCCACGGCGCGGTCGTTATTGCGGCGATCACGAGTTGCACGAACACGAGCAACCCGTCGGTGATGGTGGCCGCCGGTCTGCTGGCGAAGAAGGCCGCGCAGCGAGGGCTGAAGGTCGCCTCGTGTGTGAAGACCAGTCTGGCACCGGGCTCGCGCGTGGTCACAGACTATTTGGACGAGGCCGGGCTCACTGAACATCTCGACACGCTTGGATTTCACACTGTGGGATATGGGTGTACGACCTGCATCGGGAACAGCGGTCCGCTTCCCGAGCCGGTTGTCGAAGCGATCAATGAAGGCGATCTGGTGGCAGCCTCGGTGCTGTCCGGTAACCGGAACTTCGAGGGGCGGGTCAACCCGCACGTAAAGGCCAACTATCTCGCTTCACCGCCTCTTGTCGTCGCATATGCACTGGCCGGTCGCGTCGATGTGGATCTGGTGAAGGAGCCGATCGGGCAGGACAGCGACGGAAATGACGTCTTCCTCAAGGAGATCTGGCCGAGCCAGCAGGAGATCGCCGATACGGTTGCGCAGTCACTCAAGCCTGAGATGTTCGCGGAGCGCTATGGCAATGTGTTCGACGGGAACGAGATGTGGAACGCGATCTCCGGGCAGGATGCTGAGATCTATGGCTGGAACACGGACAGTACCTACGTCCAGGAGCCGCCGTTCTTCAAGGATCTGACACCGGACGTTTCGGACATCACGGATATCGAGGGCGCTTGCGTGCTGGCCGTCCTGGGCGACTCGGTGACTACCGATCACATCTCACCGGCCGGTAGTATCGCCGTGGACAGCCCTGCCGGTCAGTATCTTATCTCGAAGGGCGTCGAGCCGAAGGATTTCAACTCGTATGGTTCCCGTCGCGGGAATCACGAGGTGATGATGCGCGGTACGTTTGCCAACATCCGGATCCGGAACCTGATGGCGCCCGGTACCGAAGGCGGCGTGACCGTTCACGTCCCGAGCGGCGAACAGATGAGCATCTACGATTGCGCGATGCGGTATGTCGATGAGGGCACACCGTCGGTCGTGCTGGCGGGGAAGGAGTATGGCACGGGGTCGTCACGCGATTGGGCGGCCAAGGGTCCTGCACTGCAGGGGATCCAGGCAGTGATCGCGGAGAGCTTCGAACGGATTCACCGGAGTAACCTGGTCGGGATGGGTGTGTTGCCGCTTCAGTTCAAGGACGGCGATTCGGTCTCTTCACTCGGACTGAAGGGACAGGAGACGATCTCGATCACGGGTGTGGCGGGTGATCTGAAACCCCTGCAGGATGTGACAGTCACCGCCGTTGGTGACGATGGAGAGAAGACGTTTACGGCCACGGTCAGGATCGATACGCCGGTAGAGGTGGACTACTACCGCAACGGTGGGATTCTGCACACGGTGCTCAGGAACTTTCTGAAGAGTTAGCCAGAAGGTTCAGAAAAAGAAGGAGGCCCTTCCGATGTCAGTCGGAAGGGCCTTTTGCGTTGCGCTGTCGATGCGTGTCAGGACTGCGCTTTTTTCTAGTTGACGGGATTCGCGTCGATCGTGGATTTTTTGAGCTTCTGGTGGAAGTTCTGCCAGGCGATACCAGCCATTTTCGAGGCGTGGGTGATGTTTCCGTTGGTTTTGGTTAGGACTTCCTTGATGTAGGTCTGCTCGAATGATTCGCGGGCTTCCTGGAGCGACAGATGCGAGTAGCCCGACACTTACCTGATCTGGGGGGCAGCGCCCTCCTGGATGGTCGAAGGCAAGTGCGTCAGGTCGACTAAGTTTTGAGCAAACAAAGGGGTTTCTTCTTCATTATGTTTTCTCACAAAATAACCGCCTAATGCTAGAGCAGACAAAATTTTCATAATGAAATAAGGATGTTCTACCAATACGGTGTTTTGGAATTTACATTCATTTTCAGAAACAGAAATTAGACGCATTTCCCATGTAACTTTCACAACTACATGTACTAGCTTCATTAACCAAAGATCAGACATAGAAACCATCTTAACGTAATCAGGTTCTTTAACTTCTGCTACATAATGTTGGACTAATAAGTTTCCTCCAACGCTCTCTACATTGACAGACGTTTGTGTTCCATCAGTATGAATACTTGATCCAGCAGCAATATGTCCGCGTGCTGTGGTTTGGTAGTCCTTATCCGATAGGGTGAAGACCCAATCGTGAAGATTGAATGCTTCTTTGGGTGCACTAATTGGTGTTTCACACACAGTTTGAAATAATTTTTTCATTCTTTTCTCCTTTATACTTTAACAGACACCTTTATCTACTCCACAGTGACCGATGGAGCCGTGTCTCTGCTTGTTTGTACTTGGTATCCCGTCTTCTGTGACACCGCATCGGTGAACTGGCGATCAACTCCTTGCCCGTGCCGGTCTTACCCGTGATCAGAATCGTGCTGTTGGTCGGGGCTACCCTTCGAACGAGAGCGAAGACTTCCGCGATGGCCGGACTCTTGCCGACGACGTCTTTGAAGTCGTCTCCAACCATCGACTCGATGTCTTCTAGCTTCTGCTTGACCCCTTGGTGCTCCACGGCCTTCTGAATCCTGAGATGAACCTCCTCCGGGGTCGACGGTTTCTCCAGGTAGTCGTATGCCCCCGGGCGACTGGCTTCGACCGCGCTCTCCAGGCTTCCCTGTCCGGTCAGCACGATGACGACCCGATCGGGCCGAATGCGCTTGATCTTTTCGAGGGTTTCAAGCCCATCCATCCCTGGCATCAGGATTTCGAGCATGACGACGTCGAAACCCCGTTCCTTGATCTCCTCGAGGGCTTTCTTTCTGCTCGAAGGACAGGGGAGACAGGTAGCCGAACACGGGAGCCAGAAACTCGGTCAGAGTGGCGAGACCCGTTACGGACAGGACATAATCGATGAGTTGACGGTGTGACAGAGGACCCTCCCATGGTCGAGCTCAGGTCGGACGCCTACTCTGGGCAGAACGAATTCAGAGTGCCGAGTCCAAAGTGTTGAATACAGAAGGTAAATCGATCCAGACGTGGCTTGATACAGCCTTACACGCCCGAAGTCGACGGAAGGTCCCTCTGGATTGAGGATCGAGGATTGAAAGAGCGGCTACAGGTCCAGCGTGGCGACGGCTTCCTGGACTTCTGAGGCTGATGCGAGTAGGGCCGTTGATTCGTTGGGTGTCAGGCCGATTTCGATGATGCCTTCCACCCCCTGTGCGCCGAGTTTGACGGGGACACCGACAAAGAGGTCTGAGATCCCATACTGGCCCGTGAGGTAAGCGGCGCAGGGCAGGATCCGCTTCTTGTCGCGGACGATCGATTTGACCATCTCCGTGACGGCTGAAGCGGGTGCGTAGTAAGCGCTACCTGTCTTCAGGTGCCCGACGATTTCGGCGCCGCCGTCTCGGGTGCGCTGGACGATCCGGTCGACGGTCGGCTGGTCGAGAAGCTCGGTGACGGGGATCCCTGCGACCGTCGTGTATCGCGGGAGCGGAACCATCGAGTCGCCGTGACCTCCGAGGACGAAGGCGGTGATGTCTTCGACGGATACATCGAGCTCCTGCGCGAGGAAGTAGCGGTAACGGGCCGTGTCGAGGACGCCGGCCATGCCGACGACGCGCTCAGGTTGGAATCCCGTCTTCTTTAATGAAACGTAGGTCATCACGTCGAGTGGATTGGTGACGGTGATGACAATGGCGTTGGGGGCAACGCGGGCGACGTGCTCGCTGACGGTTCCGACGACGTCGGCGTTCGTAGCCAGGAGGTCGTCACGGCTCATGCCAGGCTTGCGCGCGATCCCGGCCGTGATGACAACGATCCCACAGTTCGAAAGGTCGTTGGGGTCGTTCGTGCCCGTGATCTGGGTGTCGAATCGCTCAATCGGCGACGATTCCGCCATGTCGAGGCCCTTGCCCTGAGGGATGCCCTCAGCGACGTCGAGGAGAACGACCTCTCGAGCGAGTTCCTGCTGGCTGATCAACTGGGCTGTAGTTGCACCGACGTTTCCGGCTCCGACGACACCGATCTTCACGGGTTACCTCGTAGGTAGGAAAAACGAGGCGCCTCCGGAAACGAGTCCGAAGGCGCCAATCAAAACGCGCGACCTGAAAGGCCGCGGTTACAACGTGCGTCTACGTAGATTCGGCGTAGACGGAAACCTTTTTGCGGCTCTTGCCGAGTCGCTCGAACGTCACGATGCCGTCTACGACGGAGAAGAGAGTGTCATCCTTGCCCTTCTTGACGTTGTTGCCCGGGTGAATCTTCGTACCGCGCTGGCGCGTGATGATGCTGCCCGCAGTGACGAACTCGCCGCCGTATGCCTTGACGCCGAGGCGCTGCCCCTGGCTGTCACGCCCGTTTCTGGAACTACCGACACCCTTTTTATGTGCCATTGTTCGCCTCTAATCTCGTTACGCCGAGATCTTATCGATCTGCAGCTCGGTGTAGGGCTGGCGATGGCCGTTGGTCCGGCGGTAGCCCTTCCGTCGTTTCATCTTGAAGACCCGGATTTTCTTGGCTTTGCCGTGATCCAAGATGCTGGCCTCTACTGCCGCCCCTTCAACCTTGGGGGTGCCGATTTTGGTGTCGCCATCCTGACCGACGAGGAGAACGTTGTCCAGGGTGACTTTGTCCCCTGGTTCACCGGCGATCGTGTTCACGCGAACGCGATCCCCTTCCTCGACCCGGATCTGGCTTCCACCGAGATCTACGACTGCAAACATTGTGGCCTCCGAATACTCAGCTGAAATGCGAAAAGAGAGAAGCAAGAGTATCCGTTACACCAGTTTGTGTCAAGTTTTAAATTGGCTCGTGATGTCCCGTTTCCGCTTGCGGGAGAAGATTCTGTAAGTGTTCGGGTCGAGCGAATCGTCGGTCTCCACGTTGAGCCAGACGCGCGTCGACTTCCTCATCGATTTGAGCCGTTCTTTCCGGTTTTCGAGTAGATAATTGCCCATATCCGGGTGGACCATGACGGTCAAACGGCGCTCGATGGCAGCGGCTCGGCTTCGCTTCAGCCAGCGCTCGATCGACGACAGGGTTGTTTCCTTGCTCATGATGCGACCCGTACCGCCACAGGTTTGGCAGGGCTCGCTGTATGTGAACAGCAGGCTGGGTCGCACACGCTGACGGGTCATTTCCATCAGACCGAATTCGCTGATTTCGGAGGTGCGAGGTCTCGAGCGGTCGCGCCGGAGGGCATGGCGGAACTCTTCCTCGACTTTGCGTCTGTTGTGCGGGAGCATCATGTCGATGAAGTCAATGACAATCAGGCCGCCCATATCACGCAGGCGGATCTGACGGGCGACTTCCCGTGCGGCCTCGAGGTTGATCTTGAGGACCGTTTCCTCTTGGTTGTCCCGGCCGACATAGCGTCCACTGTTGACGTCGATGGCCAGCAGTGCCTCCGTCTGGTCCAGCACCAGGTATCCACCGCCTCTGAGCCAGGCGCGTCTCTCCGCCGCCTTCTGAATTTCTTCCTCGATCCCGAAAGCGTCGAAGACGGGCTCTGTTCCGCTGTGGTATTCGACCTTCTCTCTCAGATGCGGTGAGACGCCCTTCAGATAGGTGATGATCTTCTTGTATTCCTGCTTGGAGTCCGTCACGAGCCGCGTCACGTCATCCGTGAAAAGGTCCCGGATCAAGCTGGAGGTCATGGCCATCTCTTTGTGGATCAGACCGTCGTTCTCCATCTTTCTGCCCGTCTTCTGCAGGCGGTGCCAGGTGTTGACCAAGTCCTTCAGATCACGCCTGAATTCCCGGTCGCCCTTACCTTCGGCCTCTGTTCGGACGATGACGCCGAACCCGCTCGGCTTCAGGTTTCTGGCCAAATCCTTGAGCCGTTTTTTCTCTCCCCAGTTCGTGATCTTGCGCGATACACCGACTTTGTCGCCGTCCGGGACAAGGACCATGAATCGACCTGCGAGCGAGGGGACGGCCGTGACCCGTGGGCCCTTGGTACCGATCGGCTCCTTCTTGATCTGGACGATGACGTCTTGACCCTTCTTGAGCATCTCGTCGATCTGGAAGACCGGCTGTCCACGACGGTTGGTCTGATACTCGATCTCTTCGAGCGCCTCTTCGTCCAGTTCGACCATCGATCCGGGTGATCCGGGAAGGTCGGAAACGTGGAGAAACGCGCTCTTTTCCAGGCCGATGTCCACGAAAGCGGCTTGCATGCCGGGGAGGACGGCCGTGATCGTCCCTTTGTAGATGTCCCCGACCATACGCTCGCTTTCCGAGCGTTCGACGAGGATCTCGACCAGTCGGCTATCCTCGAGAATCGCGATACGCGACTCCTGAGAGGCGACGTTTATGATGATTTCAGTCTTCAAAGCAATACTTCCTTACTGCGATTCCGCCGGTACTGGGCCGGCGTAAATTGCTAAAAATTGGTCATTTATACGAAAATAGGGCGTATAAATACAAAAGTCAAAATGACAAAGACAACAGCAGTCTCAACCTCAGCCGGTGACCCTGCGGCGAGGGAAGATCGTGATTTCTTCGACGATTGCTCTGTCCTGCACGTTGGCGACCATCAGGGCTGCGGCGGCGATGTCCTCGGGCTGAAGGGCGGCCGCTCGCTTGTCGTCGGATACGGGCACCGGTCGCTTGTCCAGGATGGGCGTGTCGACTTCGCCCGGGTAGATGCAGGTGGCCCGTATACCGTCTTCTCTGAACTCGGCATTGATGGAATGGGTGAGCGAGCCCATCCCGTGCTTGGAGGCGCTGTAAGCAACGCCGCCCACGGTGCCCGCGCCCTTTCCGGCCATGGATGAAATATTGATCACCAGGCCACCGCCTGACTTCTGGAATCCAGGCAGGACGGCCTTGAAACCGTTGTAGGCTCCCGTCAGGTTGACGTCGATGACCTGGTCCCACTGGTCGGGTGGTATGTCGGCGAGGTTACGCTGACGGGTGTTCATCCCGGCGTTGTTGACCAGTATGCCGATCGGCCCTAGTTCCGATTCCGTTTGGGCGACTGCCTGCGCCAGCCCCTCCCGATCGGTGACGCTACCTTCGAGCGTGATCGATCGGCCGCTACACAGTCCTGCTGTTTCCTCGAGAGTTGCGGGCGTTCGACCCAGCAAAGCCACCTGGATGCCGGCTTCGGAGAAAGCAATGGCAATTCCGCGGCCGATCCCGGTTCCGGCGCCGGTGATCAGGGCCGTTCTGTCGTTTGGCATCTTGATTCAGTTCCGTGGTTAGAGTGAGGCGGGACGGTTCGGTGGGTGTGCATCATCGGCGAGTCGAATGTATCGGTGCGGAGCGGGACGGTCAAGCACGCACGGCCGAAGACGCCGCCCACTTTGGTGACAAAGAAGATGACGTAGCTTATATTCTTATCGAATAGCGTGTTACGTTTGTGCCTCAAGCTTGGAGCTATCCCTTACAAATGATTCCCATGAACGAAGCTGTCCGGATCGTAACGGACAGCGTGACTGCTTTAGAGACAACGACTGTTCCCCTGATGGACGCGCTGGGTCATACGCTGGCGGATCCTGTCGTCAGTGACATCAACATGCCCCCGTTCGAGAAGGCCACGATGGATGGCTACGCCGTCGTGGGGGCGGACGTCGCCTTCGCCACGAAGTCGGATCCCGTGGCGTTGGAGGTGGTCGAAGAGATTCGGGCTGGATCCGTTCCGACGAAGACCGTTCAGTCCGGGAGTGCTTCCCGCATTATGACGGGTGCACCGATGCCCGAAGGGGCGGACACGGTCGTGATGGTCGAGGATACCGAGACGGAGAACGGTCAGGTTCGCATTCTCGAGCCAACTGCCACCGGACAGAACTGGGTTCCGCTTGGCGAGGACGTTCGCACGGGGGATACAGTGCTCACAGCACCCCGCAGAATTCGTTCGCCCGAGATAGGGATCATGGCCGCCGTGGGTGTGACGGAAGTACCGGTCTATCGACGGCCTGTTGTCGGGGTTGTCGCGACGGGTGACGAGATCGTCGAACCGGACGATGTCCCTGCACCCGGTCAGATCCGGAACAGCAACGGATACTCGATGGCGGCGCAGGTGTTGCGTGCGGAGGGACAATCGAGCTACATGGGGATTGCGGGCGATACGGTTGAGGATCTGCAACGGGTGATGCAGGAGGGTCTGGATACGTGCGATGTGCTGCTGCTTTCGGGTGGTGTGTCTGCGGGTGTCTACGATCTCGTGCAGGGGGTGATGCGTGACCTTGGCATCGAGGTGTTGTTCGATCGGATCAAGATGAAGCCTGGGAAGCCGCTTACGTTCGGGGTCTGCGGGCAGAAGCTTGTCTTCGGGCTACCCGGCAATCCGGTCTCTTCGCTGGTGGGTCTGGAGATGCTGGTTCGTCCCGCGCTCAAGAAAATGCAGGCCGTTGTCGACTGTCATCGGCCCCGCGTGACGGCCACACTCGAAGCCTCATTCTCTCAGACGCCCGGAAGGGAGCAGTTTGTTCCCGCGTTCACCGAGTTTGTTGACGGATCGTGGACGACGCGTTGGGTGGGTCATCACGGTTCGGCCGACCTGTTCTCGATCGCCGATGCGAACAGCCTCTTCGTGGTGGGGACGGACCAAGCCGAGGTGGCGGCGGGTGCGCAGGTGGATGTCGTGCTTCTGACCGAGTGGTAAACGATGGCTGACCTGACGCATCTCGATTCTGACGGCAGTGTGCGCATGGTGGACGTGAGCGAGAAGTCCATTACGGCTCGCGAAGCGGTTGCAGGAGCCCAGATCTCGATGGCAGGGACGACGGTCGAGGCGATCACGGCGGGCGGGCTGCCCAAGGGGAACGTCCTCGAGACGGCCCGGATCGCGGGCATCATGGCTGCCAAGCGCGCACACGAACTGATCCCGATGTGTCATCCGATCGCCGTGACGGCCGTGGATATCGACTTCGAGATCGGTTCGGAAGCTGTTGAGGTCAGGTGCTCGGTCAAGGTCGACGAGCGAACGGGTGTCGAGATGGAGGCGCTCGCCGCCGTGTCCGCTAGCCTGCTTACGATTTATGATATGTGCAAAGCGGTCGATAAATCTATGGTGATCGGGAACATTCGGTTGATCAAGAAGACGGGTGGTCGGTCGGGGACCTACATCCGTCCTGGTGAAGAGGCATGAGCCTGGACATCGATCTGGGCACCATCTTCGTGGTTCTGACGTTCGGCTGCATTCTGTTCGTCCTGCAAACGCTCGTGGATTACACCAAACGGGCTTCGTCGATTCGACCGCAGTTGCATGAGGTCCTCCGGGTCAAGGATCGACACAAGGAAGAGATGAACAAGGTCCAGCAGGTGATGGATGACGTCGAGAAGGAAGCCGGCAAGCACCAGGACGCGATCACGGAGCTAGAGACCAAGTACGAGGAACTTGAGATGAGGGCGACCGAGTTGCGCAAGAAGGTGGCCGACAACGACGGGTTCAAGTGGTAGGTCGGTCGTTTGGGGCGTTTTCTTGACAAGGGTATAGGCGTTCGGTAAATTCAACGCGCTCTGGGAGAGGCTTCCCGGAAATTTCAAAAGCGCCTATAGCTCAACTGGCAGAGCAACTGACTCTTAATCAGTAGGTTCGGGGTTCGATTCCCTGTGGGCGCACCAGAAAATGAGAGCCCTTCCGGCACCGCCGGGAGGGTTTTTTTTTGCAGAATCAGGGGCATTCTGCTGCAAGATAATTGTCGCTTGACTTTGGTTTTTCCCGTTATTTCCCTGTTCGTCAAGGGGTAGATTTTACTAGGGTTTGTGCTCAGTCAGGTCCTTAGATCGGTCTTCCCCAGACACCGTTGCCGATTGACGACACAGCTCTCTTGGAGACAGATCGGGATGGATCGCGAAGACATACTGCTTGGCTCCGGAACATCAAGACCCTGCCGACACTCCCCGTGATCGTCAGGAGGGTCCGACGAGTTGCGGATGGCAGTGACTCGAGTGCCAACGAGCTGGCGGACTTTGTATCGGAAGTCGGCAGCGTTACGACGCGGGTGGAGCTGAAAGAGCAGGATATGGTCCAGATTGAGGTCTAGGATACCGGAATCGGCATAAAGAAAGAGTTCCAGGACCTGATTTTTTCGGAATTCAGGCAGGTCGACGAAACCTACGCCCGCCGCTACGAGTGAACCAGCCTGGGACTGGCGCTGACCAAGGGCCTTGTGGAGCTAAACGGGGGACGATCTGGGTGGAGAGTGAGGAAGGGAAGGGGGCAAGTACACTTTTACGATCTCGCATCGGCAAGGATAGATTAGCCAGCGGCAGCGTGAAGGATTTGGGCCGCCTCCGGAGAGGCGGCTTTTTTCAGTTAGCTGATACTCGAGCAATTGACGAAGTGCAGACGATACGGTCGAGCCCTCGCACCTGTTGACGTGTGATTCTCGTGCGATCTTGAATGGTTGTTGCATACACCTGAGCCCCTCCCTCTCACGAATCTGCGCCCGCGAAGGATCGGTCGGACCCAGATTCAGCCTTTCCCGCGGGAGAGGGATTTTTGCTTTTGTATTGTGTTTATAGGTAGAGTCGTATAAATTGAGATGCTGTTTAAGGTGAAGTTTATCAGGAAAGTCAACTTTATGATTTCAGGTGGAGGTTTTCTCCTATGAGCGGTCGGATTCAGCCACACGGCGGTCTTGATGTCCCCGTCAACCGTGCGGTCCCGGAAGGCGATCGGGAGGCGTTTGTTGCACGTGTTTCCCAGCTGACGAAGGTCGCCGTCAGTGATGCGGACCTATCCAGTGTCTACCGATTTGGTGACGGCGCGCTCAGCCCGCTTGAGGGTCCAATGGACTCGGCGACGTATAACCGGGTGCTCGAGGAGTCGGTAATCGAGTACAACGGGTCGCTCTACTCCTGGACCATTCCGATATCGTTTCCCGTGGATTCGGAAACGGCAGTGGGCTTGAAGGCAGGTGAGGAGGTCGCGCTGGTGAACTCGGCTGATGAGATTGTCGGTTCACTGGAACTGAGCGACGTGTTCCCTTGGGACAAGGAGACCTATCTCCGCAGCGTCTACCTGACCGACCGGACCGATCATCCTGGCGGTGACATGGTGCTGGAAGGGGACAAGGGTGCGACCCATCTGATTGGTGGAAGGGTCAACGTTCTGCCTCAAGCGACACATCCCGCGTTCGGAGACTACGTGAAGTCACCTGCTGCAGTCCGTGAACTGCTTGCGGTCAAGGGCTGGGATCGGGTGGTCGCGTTTCAGACCCGAAATCCCCTGCATCGCGCGCACGAGTATGCCCTGGTCTACGGTCTGGAGAAGCTGCTCAAGGACGGCGCCAACGCAGGAGCGGTGCTGAATCCGTTGATCGGTGAGACGAAGTCGGATGACGTGAGCGCCGAGATCCGGATGCACACCTACGAAGCGCTGATCGAAGCACGCGCACTGGGCGAGGGGGATAGTGACGGCGCGCTGTGGTCGGGGCTGGGTGAGTCGGTGCCCGATCGGGTTTTGCTGCTCGGCCTGGATATCAAGATGTTCTATGGCGGACCGAAGGAAGCGGTGATGCACGGGATCTATCGCCAGAATTACGGGTTCACCGATATCGTGATCGGTCGAAAGCACGCCGATGCACCCTATCACGACGGTTCGGCGATCTGGGGTGATTTCGATGCGCAGGCGATCTTCAATGATCTGAAGGGCGACCTGAAGATCAAGCCAGTGAACGTCGGGTTTGCCGCGTTCTACGAGTCGCTTGGGCGCGTGGATCTGATGGAGAACCACGACGGCGAGGATCCGGTGTTCATATCTGGGAAGAAGGTCCGCGAACTGCTGCAGAACGGCGAGCAGGTCGATCCGAGGATCATGCGGGAGAGTACCTCGGCGATTCTGTCGGAAGCTATGTCTGGAGCTCTAGCAGCAGGCTAAGGCCCAGAGAAGACAAGCACAGTTGGGCCCCCTGGATCCGAAGGATCCGGGGGGTTTTCTGTGTACGGGTGGAAAGTTTTTCCGATGACAAGGAACCCCCATGCGAGATAAAAACTACATAAACATCTGTAAAACATACGTATATGCGGATAGGTGGTTCGTGGCATAGGGCTTGCGAAAGGGAGACCAACGGACGAGTAGATCCATTTCGTGCTGAGGATCCAGTCTGCCTGGACGATAGTACTAAATAGCGTTTTTTAGTATCACTAAAGACACAGACTGGCCTACCATAACCACCTTAGGTCTCTGGAGCGCCTATGCTTGCGAAAATCTTCAAGAAAACTCCGACTCAGAAACGGCCCACTACTGGCGATCCTGCGATCAAGAAACTAAACGCGTTTCATACACGATCCGCCGTCTGCACGATCGTCTCCAATGCCGCTGGTGAGGACGTTCAGGAGGAGGTCGGTCTCGCCACGTTTTACGCACGACCGAACGAGCTCTACGCGCGTGAGGGCCACTTCTACCTGGCTCCGCCGGCTGGGTACAAGCTCTCGTCCGGCATCCTGCGCGGAAAAGGTGAACAGGTCAGCCTGAGTTTCCATCACAATCGTACGCCATACCACCTGACCTGCGAGGTCGTGCAGCGAGTTCGGTTTACGGACCGTCTGCTCCAGCATCTGGAGCCCCGCGTGGCTATCGGTTTCAAGCTGAAGCCTGTTGGTCCGGTGAAGAAGAACGAGAACCGTCGATCCCTCAGGTTTGCTCATGTACGAGGCATCAAAGGTCCACAGGTCGCCCCTCACTTCCGGTTCGACGCGTATGCGGAGCGGGTGGCGCTGAGCGGGAGCGCGGACAGCGGCCCGGAAATTCTGCCTTATGCAGGCGACGATGCCATTCCCGCCGACGTCAAGTCGTGCGAGAAGCCAGAAGAGCTGGTCGCTCTCTTCCACAGATACATCCAGTCAAATCCGAACTACTTGAGGTCGGTGTATATCTCGAAGGCTGAGCACGACCTGCGGTCTGGCCGAACAGACTTGGTGCCTGTCGGAAGCAGCGCTGTGCTCGGGCTCGATGGTGAAGCCCGGGGTACCCAGATCCATCTGAGGCGGCCGAACCGGCTGGACACGAAGCGCGACGATGTCGAGTTGCGCGAAGGAGATATCGTCGTCCTGAACTTTGCGATTCGCGAGTTCGTCCAGGGCGCTGATCTGCACCATAGATGGGTGTGTCGCGTCCACAAGTCCGGCGTCAAAGTACTGACGGTCCGCCCCAAGGGATCCATCCAGAAGCAGACAGGTATGCCTGTCGTCCTTCGCGACTTCAGTGTGAGCGGCGCCTGCCTGCAGAACAGCCCTCTTCTCGAGACCTACCTGATGGGCGGCGAGTCCGTACCTGAAGATCCCGAGCATTTGGTGTCCCTGCTCGAAGGCACCGGTTTGCTGCTAAACTTCTACCCGCGACTGTTCTTCCAGCAGGATCTGGCGATCTACAAGCCTGACGTGCCGCCGGTGATTCCGGTGATCGGGGAGATCGTGGATGGAAGTATCGACACGGGCAAGGATTTGGGTCGTGTCGCCAACTTGGGTGTGGCCTTCCGGTTCGACCCGGCCGACTACGATTCGATGAACTACGAAGTCAAATCGTGGGAGCCGCTTCGCGCACTCAGGGAGAACCCGCACTTCAAGGAGATCCATCGGGCCCTCAACGGGTTGCTTGCTTACCTGGAGAGATAACTCGGCGTCAGAAAAGAACACTCCCCGTGCCTCCCTACACGGACAGGATTATCAGCGTGCGACGAGAACGTGGTCGTCTGCACGCGATCAGACGAGAGATCCGGGATATGCTTGCCGCAAAAGGTACGGCCTACACGAAGCGGCTCGTATGCAGGCAGGAGGATCCCGAGCGGACTTGAATCTACGCCTAGACAGCACATACATCCCGTAGTTGCATCGAAGCCCGACACACGACGTGTCGGGCTTTTTCCTTTGTCCTGCGGAGGTTGCGGCGGGTTTGGGGTGTCATTTCCTTATAGTAACACCTGACGCCTGAGGGCTCGACCGTGCTCTGGATCTTATCTACTGTGTCTTTCTGCTGATGACTTCTACGCGTGCCGAGACGCTTTCGAACGACCTCGCGGACAGTCTCCACCTGTCCGACCACGATCGGCTTGATCGCGCGTATCAACGCCAGTCGCTCGACAGCCTGAGGGCGGTGTTCGACGATCTGGTCAACCATACTCATCCGATGCCGATGGACAGCCTCCGGGTAAAGCTGGAACCGGAGCGTCACGCATACGAGATCTTCCGAATCTACTACCGACCTAAGGACCTGAGTGCGATCGGGCGGGAAAAACCACGACCCAGGTCGCTTCAGGCAGGTCCGAATTATTACCGAGATATTGCCTACGCGTTTGTCCAGAACGAAATCCGATTCGACATCTATCAGTCCATTCCGGCACGGCCCTTCTACGTGGGCGAGTCGCCACCGCCGGGGTCGAGTCTGAAGATTCTGAATTATCGCCCTGATGTGAGCGTTCCCGGGTAAAGGTCGGGTTTCTCACAGAGCGAACAGAGAACGTGCTTCGGGAGTTTATCGTGACGAAGTACACCGGGGCCGACCTGTCTCCACGCCTGAATCCAGGGACCGAGTGACGTTCCTCAATCAGCTGACTTGCTTATACGCCCGGCATTGGGGAAACTGGCAGATTTCGATCGATCCACAGGTCTTCAGCATCGTGTTAAACCGCGATTACTCACAGGCCGCCGTTCACTCGCGCATCGTGAATCGCGGGGCCGAGGCTCACTTCGTCCGCATCGACAACGAGTGGAAGATGATCGACGCAAAGCTGACCTGGATCCCACGATGCTGATCGTGACATTCATCTGGCTCCTTACCGGAGGCGATCTCTGTGCGGCCGACTCCACCCACGCGGGCTGTAAATGAAGTCGTGGATGAGACGGTCCTGTTGGTCGATGGCGGCTTCTGGATCGATACCCACGAGGTGACGAAGGAGGCCTATGCCAGCTTTGTTGACGAGACAAAGCGACGTGCCCCCTCTTCTATCGGCAGGGGACTCAGGCGGTGGAACGTGTGGGAAGACGGGAAGCCGCCGGATGGATACGAGTGGCATCCGGTCGTTGGAGTGGACTTGTGGGATGCGGAGGTATACTGCGAATGGGCCGGAAAGCGGCTGCCAACAGAAGACGAGTGGGGTCAAGCGTGCACGGGTCTTGTGTCCTACCCTTACCCGTGGGGCATTGCTGATATCGTGACTGAGCCAACTATGATCCGACAGGCCGATCCAGATACGGTACGGTCGAGGTCGGTAGCCTGCCGATGGGAGTTAGCCCATACGGCGCGATGGAGATGGTCGGAAACGTGTGGGAATGGACATCGAGCCGTGGCGTGTTACGCGGTGGTGCCTGGAACAACACGGATGGGATTGCCCGCTGTTCGGGGCGGTATACGGCGATGCCCGGCAGCCGGGATCACGCCTTTGGATTCCGGTGTGTGCGGAAACCGTAGCGTGGGAGACGTCTCCAGACGGCGAAAGCCTAGACGATGGCCTGGCGAAATACGGTCAGGCGCTCAGAGGCTTTCCGTCAGTGAGCGGAGCTCCTTGATCTGCTCGTAGAACCAGGTGGCGGTCGCATTCTCTTCACCGTTTAGGCGACGCGAGATAGCGGATGTCTGGGATTCGTATGCGGGATCTTCCCCGATAAGATCCAGCCACTGCTGCCAATAGTCGCGTGCCATTTCCGGCTGCTCGAGTGCGACGTAGGCCTCGGCGACACCGAGGATAGCAGAGAGGTCGCCACTGTCCTGCAGGAGAACCGCCCCGTAGGTATCCACGGCCAACTGATACTCCTCCGTGGCCATCGCGATATCCCCGATAAGACGCTGTGCTTCCACGACCGATGCATCCTGTTCGATGACGGCGCGGCAGTATTCCAAGGACTCAGGATACTGCTCTGTGTGGTAGTAGAGCACAGCCAAATTCAGGTATAGCGCCAGGTCTGACGGGTTCAACTCGAGGGCGCGCTGAAACTCGAGCACTGCCTCGTCATACCGGCCCTGCTGAATCAGGACCGTTCCCAGGTTGACGCGTGCGTCCGGGTTGTCCGGCGCCGAAGCGATCGCCTGCTGATAGTGATCTGCAGCGCTTGTCGTGTCTCCCTGACACAGTGAGACATTACCCAGGCCGATGTGCGCATCGGCCGCACCATTTGCGATTCCTGTCGCTTCCCGATACAGTCTCGCCGCTCGATCGAGCTCGCCCGACTGGAAGTACGCGTTCGCAAGGCTGATTGTGACCGCACCGCTCTCCGGATAGTGTTCACGGATGTCGCTCAGGGTCTGTATCGCGCTTCCGGCGTCCCCCGCACTCGCCTGGAGGGCTGAAAGGTTCAGGGCAGCCGTCAGGAAGGTGGCGTCGCGCTGAAGCACAATCTGATAATTCAACATCGCCTCAGACGGCTTCCCTTCCTGGAAGCTCAGCCGACCGAGATTGTAAGCGGTCTCGGTAGATGGGTCCGCTTGCTCCGCTTTTTCGAACGCGATCCGGGCACGACCCGTGTCCCCTATCATCGCGTAGGCCAGCCCCAGGTCGTTCAGTACACGCGCATTGTTCCCACGCTTCGCGATCGACCGTTCGAAGGCATTGATCGCGCCCTCGATATCGCCGCTGTCCATCCGGTTGTGGCCCCGTTGCGCCCACTCCGCCGCCGAAGGCTCGCGGCGCGGCGTGCGGATCTTCGATCGCATACGGTGCAAACCGGCACGGGCAATCGCGTTCGTTCGATCCCGGTCCAGGGCGTTCTGATAGGCCGTTCTCGCGCTGCGATAGCGACGCAGCTCCTCCTCCGAAAGTCCAAGACCTGCGTAGACATCCGACGTGCCCAGTCCGGCGCTAATCGCGTCTTCATAGGCATTGCGAGCGGACTCGAAATTCCGGACGCGATAGTTCAACTCACCGAGTCTGACGTAGACGTGGCTGAGTTCGGGCGATGACACGAGCAGGGCTCGATACAGGCGGATGGCCTCAGCGTCGTTGCCCACAACGGCATACGCTCCGGCAAGCCATTCGGTCGCGTCCAGGTGATCCAAGTGCAGTTCGCGTAGGCGACGCAGCGGTGGAATGGCCTCCGCGTGCCGCATCGACTCGATCAGAATCCGGGAACGCGCGAGGAGCCAGTCCACGTTGTCGGGCTGGTTCGACAGCGCTTTGCGATACAGCTCTTCTGCCTTGTCTTTCTCACCCGCACCGGCAAATGCCTTCGCCAACGGCTCGACGATGTCTTCGAGCGGAATGCCGTCGGCGATGGCGGCGTTGTAGGCCTCGATCGCTGCGTGATGATCTCCACGGAGCACTCGCAACCGCGCAACCATCAGTCGCGCATCCATCCGCCCCGGCTGAAGTTCTAATACGTGGGCGAAAGCCGACTCCGCCGCCGCATAGTCCTTCTTCTCCAGCGCGAGTTCTCCAGCGGCCAGCCACAGGTCCGTTGACTCGACGCCGATGTCCACTGCTGTCTGGAGTGTCGCCTGCGCCTGATCCAGATAACCTGCACGTGTGTAGGCCCTAGTCAGCATGACGTGATACGGCGACTCGCCCGGCAGACGGGCAACGGCACGGTCGAGATATTCGATGGCTTTATCGAACTCGCCCAGGCTGACTTTCACCGAACCCGCTCGATACAGCCGGTCAGGTTCACCGTCGGACAGTCGGATGGCGCGGTCGTAGTAGTGGGCGGCCCGTTCCGTTTGGCCAAGCCGTTCGTAGGCCTGCCCCATCCGATCGAGGGCGGTGTCGTCCCAAGATGCGGCCTCCAACACCGAGTCGAGCGCGCGCATTTCGGCATGCGTGTCTCCGGCCATTTTCGCGAAATCGGCGATGGCCATCCGGGGCTCGACGTAGTTCGGGTCCAGCGCGGAAGACTGACCGAATGCAGCGAGCGCGCCGTCCAGTTGTCCCTGACGCTGATAGGCGCGCCCAAGCAAGGTGTATGTTTTCGCGTAGCTCGGATCGATTTTCAGCGACTTTTCCAACTTCTTGATCGCACGACGCCACTGCTTTTCGTGGTGTTTGGCCTCTCGCTCCTCTAGCAGGATGTCTTCCGCTTCCAGCGTGGTCTTGTATGCGGCCGAAAACTCGGTTGGCCGACCGACCGTTCCACGCGGCATCGTACCGGGGTCGATGCCCAGGTCCGAGATGATCTGGAGGTAGATGGCGGCCTGGAGCTCGAAGAATCCCTCACGGCTGCCCTCCGCGAATGCCCAGGATATGGCGACACCGCGGTGGACATCGATCAGTTGGGCGGCGATCCAGACCTCGGAACCCTCGGGCGTGACGGAGGGCACGATCGACAGGCCGCCCAGGAAGTCCCGCGCCGATCTACGACTGTTCGAGGCACCCACCGCGCCGGTCAGGATCAGGTCCGCTTCCAGCCATTCACCGACCTTTCTTTGCACGGATGGGGCCAGCCAGGCGGGACCTTTCGATTTTTTTGGCACTACGGCGGCCAGTTGTTCGTCGATGCGATCGAGTGGAACAGGCCGCAGTTCAGGCGTACGGATGAGCTTCTCGACGAGATCACGGGGCAGACCAGTGGTGATCCATCGATCCCCACTGGAGAGCGATCCGAACGGGAAGATGGCGACGGATGCCTGCTGCTGGGCGCCTGAATGCGCCGCGGAAACCAGCAGAAGCATGCAGATAAGCAGGATTTGGGGGAGTCTTTTCATCTGGTCCGATATCGGTGTTTCGGTCTGTCAGACGGATATATCCATAAAACTTATCGGCACTTTTGGTGTTTACGTGAGGGGTTTTGGGGGCTGTTCACGTGTCCTCACACCGAAAATGTAGCCTCTTTTTCTGGGAAAGAGCCAGGGAAAGGCCAGGATGAAGCCAGAGTTCAGGGAAGTCTGCGATGGGAATAGGCCTGGTTCGTGCGCAACACAAACTTCCTCTCCCGCGTGTGGAAGAGGAGAATATCTGCCTTCCTCCCCGAACTTTGTTCGGCGCAGCGGTAAGCCGAATCGCTAGCAAGGCAAGGCCCTGACCCTCAGGATCTTCGGAGGCGGACGCCGAATGCGCCGTCTGTTCCATCCGTATCGGGGAGGACGTAAAGACTTTCCTCGGCGGCGAATTCTGGGTGTGATTCGAGGAAGTTTTCGACAACCCATTCGTTTTCTTCGGGCTCTGTGGTACACGTCGTATAGACGAGGGATCCGCCCGGGGAGACCGCCGTCGATGCGGAGACCAGGATGTCTCTCTGAAGCCGGGCCATTCGGGCGATGTCCTCCTGAACACGGTGCCAGCGGATCTCGGGATGGCGGGAGAGCGTGCCCAGACCCGTGCAAGGGGCATCGACGAGGACGTGGTCGAAGGTATTTCTGAAAGGGAGCAGCCTCGCATCGGCCGCCAGGAGCGGGATATCGAGACCGAGACGAGTCCGATTCTGGTCGAGTCTTCTCAAGCGATCGAGGCTGACATCCGCTGCAACGACTCGGACTCCGGGTTTGGCTGCCGCGGCGGTCGATTTGCCACCAGGGGCCGCGCAGACATCCAGAACGGTGTCGCCCTCCGCTGTCTTCAGGAGTCGGGAAACCCGTCCTGCTCCAGGTCCCTGGACCGTAAAGTCGCCCCTGTGGAAGCTGTCTGTGTCGAAGAGACCCCTTGGGGCCCCGACTGTGAGGTAGCCCGG
Source organism: Gemmatimonadota bacterium (assembly GCA_002727195.1). Lineage (GTDB taxonomy): Bacteria > Latescibacterota > UBA2968 > UBA2968 > UBA2968 > UBA2968. The sequence continues at coordinate 301,766 of PBWH01000005.1, read as the reverse complement.
AAGCCCCTCCACGGGAACCGCTTCGTGCCCACCGTCTGCCAACTCGGTTCGGAGACTATCCTGATCGGTCCTGCGCTCGTTTACGCGGATGGTCGGGGGCGGTTTCACGTTGGCCGCGCGGCAGAGGTCTTGTGTCGGCTCGATTCCGAATCGCTCGACCCATCGTTTCACGAGCCAGGCAGGGTGGGCGTGTTCGATGGCTAGATGCTTCACAGGGTCCGAATCAATGGATGGTATGACGACCTCTCGTCGACCCTCGGCCAATCCTCTCAGTACTGCGTTGACCATCCCGGACACGCCTTTCCCGTGCCTACGCGCGAGGCTGACGCACTCGGAAACGATGGCGTAGGCGGGAACCCGGTCGAGAAACAAAATTTGGTAAGCGCCGGACCTGAGGAGGTCCCTCACCGGTCGTTTCTGCCGATCGATCGGTCGCTTGAGGTAGGTATCCAGGTGATGGTCCAGCCGTCCCCGCCAGGTCAAAGTGCCGAGTACGATCTCGCGCAGCAAACGGGCATCCGGATCCTGGGTTGTGTGACTCGCCAGGAGGGCATCGGCGTGGGCGCCCTCGTCTACGAGGCCGAGGATACGGACCGCTTCTTCACGAGGTCTCAGTTTGGGTGCATGACCAGCCATCGGGTCGAAAGTTACCTGTTCCGGAGCACCACCGTCAAGGTGTGTAAGTCCCCGTAAAGCCTTACGCCGCTTGACTTAGACAGATCGATCGGATACATTGAATCCGCTTTTCAGAGTGCCACAGCGGTGCTGTGACATCAGTCATTTTAAGGCTCGCTATGAGGAAGGAAGTCCCAATGTTCGACGATCGGAATTGGCCCGAGGAAGACCTGAAGAGTTCGGCTCCCGACGCCATTCGTATGGATGACGAGGAAGAGGAGGAGGACGACGAAAAGGGCTCTCGCGACGGCGAGTTTCTCGGCCGCAGCCTGATCAAGGCCCGGACGGTCCTGATCTCCGATCCGGTCGATCACAAGTTGACCGCACGCATCACGGCCCAGTTGCTGTATCTCGACCACGAGGATCCGGAAGAGCCGATCAAGATTTTCATCAACTCGCCCGGTGGCAGCGTGTTCGATGGATATGCCATCTACGACACGATCCGTTTCGTTCGCCCGCGGGTGAAGATCATCAGCACAGGGCTGTCTGCGAGCGCGGCGACGGTCATTATGCTGGCGGCAGAGAAAGAGGATCGACTCGCGTTCCCGAATGCGCGCATCATGATCCATCAGCCGTCGATCCGCTCGTATGGCGTGGCCGAAGACGTCAAGCGCACCGCCGAGCAGGTGCTGAAAACGCGGCGTCTCATCAACGAGCTGTATGCGCGCGAAACGGGTCAGCCGATCGAGAAGGTCTCGCAGGATACGGACCGCGACTACTGGATGTCGGCGGAAGAGGCGGTCGAATACGGTCTCGTGACTCGGATCGTGAACTCGCACGCCGATCTCGAAGATTAGTCGAAAGTCAGAAGCAACCCGTGTCTGTTGATACGATTCCCATAGCTACCGATGATCCACTGAATGCCCGGATCCTGTCCGTTTCTGAGGACAAGATGCAAGGGTTTTATCGGAATCCGATTCGTAGTATCGCGAAGCAGGCCGGCGTGTCGGCGGACGATGTGGTGACGCGCATTCGGGCGATGCTGGAAGGTGGTACGATTCGGCGCGTTCGACAGACATTAATGGCCACGAATCTGGCCCCGGGCGCGCTGGTCGCCTGGAAGGTGCCAGAGGCACGGCTGAACGAGATTTTCGACTGTATGTTCCAGCAGGATCCGTTCTCGGGTCACGTTGTGATTCGGACGACGGATGAAGGGAAGACTGGCGCCCGTTACCGGCTGTGGACGACGATCAAAGTACCCAAGCCGTATTCGCTCGAGAAGCATTGCGAGTTGCTGTGCGAGAAGACGGGAGCCGAAGCGTTCAGGCTGATGCCTGCGAAGAGCATCTTCGCGTTGGGTGTCGGGCACGTTCGACGTCGGTCGATGGAGCCGGGCGATAGGGCGGAACAGCCGGCCGAGCCGCGTCAGGTGGAAGTGGTCGAGTTGTCGGACCTGGATTGGCAGGTGGTGATGGCGCTTAAGCGCGAGTTCGCACCGGCCGAGCTCCAGGATGATCCTTGGGCAAACCGCGCCGAAGAGGCGGGGCTGCCGATCGAGCAATTTTTCGAAGTTGCTGAAGATCTCCAGGCTCGAAAAGTTGTCGGCCGCTTCTCCACATTCCTCGAGCATTCGAAGGAGCTCACGACGGGCGAGCGCGTGACACGCTATAATGCGCTGTTCCACTGGGCTGTCCCCGAGGGTCGTGAGATCGAGGCCGGGCGCGAGGTGGGACGTCATCACATCATGACGCACTGCTACTGGCGCGAAGGCGGTCCCGAGTTCGGGAACGTCAACATCATGGGCGTGGTCCACGGGATGGAGCGGAAACGGGTGTTCGAGCACAAGCAAGCGATCGACGATCATCTCGCGGCGTGTGGCATCCCGTTGGGTTACACGAATGTGTTCTGGGGCGGGCGCAGCGAGATCAAGCCGTCAGAGATTTCGCCGACAGTTTACCAGGAGTGGTGTGCGTCGATTGGTGTGGATGTGGAGACGATGGAAGCGTGAACCACTAAGGCACCAAAACACGAAAAGAACAGGGCAAGCCTCGGCCGTGAAGCCGGGGCTTTTTCTATGCACAGCGGGATCGGAAGAGGGTGTAAGTCAGCCCGATCTTGTTATCGAATACACAGCCTGTTGGTCGCCGAATGTGTGGCGGACGACAGAGGCGACACTCTCGGTCGCGAAGCCAGAGCCCCAGGACTTGGGGAGAAACTGGTAGGAAATTTCCGAGTCAGAGCTGTCGTGGTGTGGGGTGATCGAGATTTGGCCAAGGAAGGCTTGATCTGATTGGCGGTGGACCGACCAGTATCGGTTGGGTCCGGAAGGTTTCAGGATCTTGTCGACAATACTGTCGATTTTGTCCTCGGATATGGGTCCCCTGAGGAACCGTCGGCCAACCGGGTCCGTGCGGAGACCGGAGAGGTGCGGTCTGTCGGCCTCTGTCGGGGGGGACGGGATGCAGCGATCGGTTAGGATGCTGGCGGAATAGGACACCGATCGTCCCCCTCGTCGCGGCGTGGGGCAAGCTTCGATACGACTCGCACAATGCTACGTAGATGCAACACCTGTTAGCTTCTCCCGTGTTGGGTCACTCAGGGTGATCGGTGCGAGTCGCCACTCTCCTTGGCCTGATCGTTGACGCGGTAGACGAAGGAAAGGATCTCGGCGATCGGCTTGTAGAGCTCGGACGGGATTTCCTTGTTCAGATCTAGCTGGGAGAGGACGGCGATCAGGTCCGGATTTTCCTGGATCGGGATGTTGTTCTCCCGAGCCAACTCGATGATCCGCTCCGCCAGCTCGCCATTACCTTTGGCCACGAGATGGGGGGCGCTGTCTTCCGGTGGGCGATACTTGAGTGCGGCAGCCGTTTTTCGAGGACTGTCCTCAGGTTCCTTTTTCGCCGCTTGATCCACGTCCGACACGTCGTCCGTTACTCGGCCGGCTCGAGCCGATGTTTGCCCATCCGGCTCTGCAAGACTTCAGGCACATCCACGCTGCCATCTTCTCGCTGGAATTGCTCCACGATCGCAGGCAACAACCGGCTCGTCGCCAAGCCGGACGCGTTGAGCGAATGGATGAACTCGTTCTTGCGCGTGTCCTCACGCTTGAATCGGATGTTCCCACGACGCGCCTGATAGCTGTGCGCGTTCGAAGCCGAACTGACCTCTTTGTACTCCGCCATACTCGGGATCCAGACTTCGATGTCGTAGGTCTTTGCCATCGAGGCGCTGCAATCACGAGCCGCCAGCTTCGAGACCTGGTAGTGAAGACCCAGCCCCTTTACCAGTCGCTCCGCTTTCTCGATTAATTCTTCAAGCGCCGCATCCGAATCTTCGGGACGTGTGAACTGGAAGATTTCGACCTTGTTGAACTGATGAGACCGAATCATCCCACGCTCGTTCGCGCGGTAGCTCCCGGCTTCCTTCCGGTAGCACGGCGTGTAGGCGAAGTACTTCTTCGGTAGCTCAGCTTCGGTCAGCACTTCACCGCGATGGAAATTGATCAGAGCGGTTTCGGACGTCGGTAAGAGGAAGTGCTTGGAATCTTCCCCATCGTCTCCCTGGATGTGGAAGACGTCGTCCCTGAACTTGGGGAACTGACCAGCGGCGAACCCGCACTCTTCGATCAACAGATGGGGCGGGAGGACCATCTCATAGCCGTCCTTGAGATGCTCGTCTATGAAGTAGTTGAGGAGCGCCCACTCGAGTCTGGCTCCGTCGCCGCGATACAAGACAAACCCGTTGCCACCCATCTTGACGCCGCGTTCGTAATCGATCAGGCCAAGACTCGTGGCGAGGTCGACGTGATCTTTCGTCTCGAATGAGCTGAGGTCAGGTTTCTCGCCAAAGGTCCGAATGACTTCATTGGATTCCTTGTCGCCGGCAGGTACATCATCAGCGGGAATGTTCGGAAGACCCTCTAGGAAGGTTTTGATCGAGGCTTCTACATCCGTAAACGTGGACTCCAGATCCTTGATCCGAGTCGAGACTTCACGCATCTCCTGCTGGATCTCGGTCGTGTCCTTGCCCTCTTTCTTCAACGCGGGTATTTCGGCGGAGACCTTGTTGCGTTTCTCCCGCAGCGCGTCGATTTCGGGGATCGCTTCGCGTCTCTGCTGATCCCACGAGAGCAGTTCGTCGAAACTCAGTACGTCCATCCGCTTGAGCAGCGCGTTCTTCACGCCATCGGGATCCTGCCGGATGAGGTTGATGTCTAGCATTGTTGACTCCTGAATGTCCTGGTCACTTGATGGATATCGCGTCGCTTCGACCCAGCCGCGTGAGCAGTGCGGCTATCTGGACGGCCTGCTCACGATCCATCCGTTCGAGTACGTGTTTAAGGTCTGTGTCGTCCAACTCAACGAGTATCTGGACCGCTTCGCCAGCGGTCAAGTTTCCGCACTGCCGCGCCAGTTGATCGAGCTTCCGCTCCCGCATCTGGATACGCCGGTTGAGTCGCCGCTGCATTTCCGCCTTGAGCAGCTTCATCTCGTCCTGTTCGACCCGCAGGTTCTTCTGTGTAGCCCTTCCTGGTGCCCGTGTCGGTTTCGCGGGGGCCTGCTTCCCCACGTCGATGTTTTTCGCCTTTGGCGATGGTTCGGGAACGGGGGCAGGAGCTACCTGTTCCAGCGCCGATTGCGGTGGTTCTGGTTCCGGAACAACAACCGGCGGCTCAGGGGCTCTGTCGGGTGGGGGCTCCGCCACCTCAGGGAGGGGGATCTCAGGCGCTGCGGCAATCGTGCTTTTCTGCGTCTGAAGCGCTGCCTTATTGGCTTTTGGCGACCAGAACAGCAGGATCATCGCCGTAATCACCACGGCGAATGAGCCAAACATTCCCAGAACCACAAGTGTGGCGGTGCGAAAGTTCATTCGTTCCCACGACTTCAGCGGCCGATCGAGCAGATTTCAGTGGGGAGATTTCTGCAGCTGCTGATCAGTCGAAGAGACCCAGAGGACCGACAGATCGGCATATTGTGCCGGATTTTTCGGCCGTGTTGGCGATTTTCGACGAATTATTCCAATATCGAAGTGTTCGGGCGTTCGGTCGGGGAGGGCGGCTAAGGGCATAACCCGTTGATTCATAAGGCAAAGTCGGGAAAATCGCTGGTTGAACCGAGTATGGCACAGAGATTGCGGACAAAAGACGTGACCATTCAAGACCACCGTCAAGAGAGGATAAGACAATGGTTGCCAACGTCGATATGAAGAGAAAAGACGAACTTGCCTATCTGGCCCTTTATTATGCGATTATTGGGAATGACGAGCGTTCGGAGATGATCCGCCGCGTGGTTCGCCGTCTCGAGGGCAAGCGCGTTGACGCTACACCGGAACTGGTTGCCGTCGAAGCGTAGTCTCAGCAGACCTAAGCAAGACCGTTAATCAAGTCGCAGATTCGCTCGATGTCCCCATCCGCAAGCTCGGGATAGAGAGGCAGCGAGAGGATTTGCTCGGATGTCTTCTCGGCGATAGGGAACTCACCAGCCTTGTGCCCGAAGTCGGCGAACGCCGGCTGAAGATGCAGGGGCGTCGGATAGTGCACGATCGTCGGAATCCCCTCCGCGCTTAGCCTGTCCGTTATGGCTTTTCGAATCGGTGTCCGAATCACGTAGTAGGTATGGACGTGACGAAATCCGTCAGCTTCGACGGGTGTCGATGCGACCGTGTCCGACAGCAGGCTTGAATAGAGCCTCGCCTTTCTCCTCCTGATCTCGATCCACTCCTCCAAGTGCTTGAGCTTTACGTCCAGCACCGCCGCCTGTATGCCATCCATTCGGTAGTTGAAGCCTGACCTCGCGTGCTGGTAGTGGTCTGTCCGACCGTGATCCGCCAGGCTGCGCAGTCGGTTGGCAAGGTCCTCGTCCGCTGTGATGATCCCACCCGCATCCCCAAACGCGCCCAGAATCTTTCCCGGATAAAAACTGAATGTCGCAGCGAGACCGAACTGTCCCGCTCGTTTGCCCCTGTGCTCCGCGCCGTGTGCTTGAGCGGCATCTTCCAGGACATACAGACCGTGCTTCTGGGCAATCTCGAGTATGGGGTCCATATCCGCGATCAGACCGTACAGATGAACGGGCACGATCGCTTTTGTATTCGGGGTTATCGCGTTTTCCAGTAAGCCTGGGTTCAGGCTCAACGTCATGTCGTCGACATCAAGTAACACGGGGGTCGCGCCAGTCTGAACGATCGCTTCAGCAGTCGCGATGAAGGTGTTGGTCACGGTGATGACTTCGTCACCCCGGCCGATGTCGAGCGCTTCCAGCAACACGTGAAGCGCAGACGTGCCGGAGCTGACGCCGACCCCGTGCGCGACGCCTTGGTAGGCGGCGAAGGATTTCTCGAATTCGGTGACAAAAGCCCCGCCGGCGAAAGCGGCGCGATTGATCACACTCTGGATGGCGTCGTCGATTTCGGGTTTGATCGACTCGTACTGTGCGACGAGGTCTATGAAGGGGAGGGTGGGAGCTGCAGTGGCCATGCGTTACTCGAGGATCTCCTGGATGTTGTATTTCTCTTCTGGGTTGCTGGCACGCGCGACCATGTCACCGATCAGACCCGTGCAGATGACCTGGAATCCAAGGACGGTCAGGAGGGTTCCTAGCGAGAGCAGCGGATATCGATGCTGAATCGATCCCGTCCGGAGCCAGAGGGATGCGATATAGGCATTGATGGCCATCCCGGCACCTGTCAGGCCGACACCAAGGACGCCGAAGAGATGGAGCGGGCGGCCCATGTAGCGGCCTAGATACATGACGGTGAGCAGGTCGAGAAAGCCTTTGAAGAGCCGACTCCACCCGTATTTGGTGACCCCGAATTGCCGCGCGTGATGCTGGACGGGAATTTCGGAAACGGTGTAGCCTTCTAGGCCTGCGAGGACGGGGATGTAGCGGTGCAGCTCGCCATAGATTTTGACATCCTGCGTGACCTCCCGGCGATATCCCTTGAGACCACAGTTGAAGTCGTGGATGTCGATCCCCGAAACGCGTCCTGTTACCCAGTTGAAGAACTTCGAAGGCACGGTCTTTCCAAGTGGATCGTGCCGCTTCTTTTTCCAGCCTGAGACGAGATCGTATCCCTCTTCCAGCTTTGCGATCAGGTTCGCGATTTCGGCCGGATCGTCCTGCAGATCTGCGTCCATTGTGATGACATACTTGCCCCTGACCCGGCTGAACGCAGCGGAGTAGGCTGCGGCTTTGCCGAAGTTTCGCCTGAATCGGATGATCTTGACGGCATCGCTCTTCTCGCGGAGTTCACGAAGCACGGCCATAGACTGGTCTGTGCTGCCATCGTCGATGAAGATCGCCTCGTAGCTCAGACCGAGGTCCCCGACCGCATCCTGGATCTTCTGAAACAGGGGTCGGAGACTCTCCTCTTCATTGAGGAGTGGAATGACTATGGAAAGGTCCAGACTAGCTGACATGCTCGCCCGATCATTTTGGGTGTGAGACAGCCCTATTCAGGGGATGAAGGTATCAAATAACCGAATGTGACTCAAGCGGTTACCTGTTTCGAGCCTCCGTCAGAGCTGGCTTCGGCGCCGGTCGGCCAAAGTAGATTAGCCCCCCTATCAGGCTGACCGCCGAGAGGAGAGAGATCCATCTGCAGGTCTGTGCGAGGCTGTCGTGATAGGTCAGCGTAACCGTATGCTTGCCGGCAGGAATGTCGATTGCCTGCCAGACATAGTTTGCCCGTTGGACTGATACTGGTGAACCGTTGAGCGTCGCCGACCAGTAGGGATGGTAGTTCTGGCACACCACCAGTGTCCGCGGCTGAGCCGCATGAACCTGGAGTTTGATCACACCCGTACGCGCATCGAATGCGCTGACGGCTACCGTTTCCTTTGCAGAAACAGGTCTGCCTGATGTGGTTCCGGACGCAGCTTCCAGGATGACCTGGCTTGCAGCGTCGAACTCGGACGAGGTTAGCATGGCCATTGCCGCATCCTCATCGGGGACCGTCACGGTCTCCCCGACGAGGTAGAAGAACGGCCGGGCATTTCCGTTTCGGAACGTGTAGACGTTGCGTTCGTTCGCCACCGCCTCTACGCCAGGACGAAGCTGGACACTGCCTTCAGTTTCACCCGGCAGGGCGAGCGCAGGCAGCACGGCTCTCAACTTCTGTGCACCGATCGCGACATACTTGACGTTGAGTGCGTTCAGCAGTCGGTAGGTTTCCTCACCCCGTCCATCGATAAGGCCTCGCAGCAAGTAGTCGGTGACTCGGTCATATCGTCTGAGTATGAACGGCTCGTGGTAATCGACCGTGAGCAGGTCGATGCTCTCAGGCAGTTGAACGTCGCTGGCAGGTATCCAGGTCCGATGGTAGTCGGTGTCCGACTCGAGGATGTTGAGCGTCTGAGGGATGTAGACGTTCGGGTCAGGGAACCGGTCTGGATCCACATACTTGAGATACTGCTTGTCGATTCGCCAGGTATCGATGAACAGGATCGGCAGTAGAGCGAGGAGGAACGTCTGCGCAGGAATCCGTTTCTGCACTCTGAGGTAGATCAGACCGGTAAGCAAGGCAACCCAGAGGAATGCGAGGCCGGCACCAGTAGATAGGCTCGGGAGGTTCGCCGTCGCGACAGCTAGCTTCTCTTTCGGGATGTCCGACCAGAAAACGCTTGTCCACGTCGAAAGCGTTGCTTCAGGCGAGATGGCCAGGATACCGAAGAGCGCAGCGGCGCCTCCTCCTCCATAGAGCAGGGCTTTCTCCGGGATCGAATCGTCGCCGTCCAGCAACTTCTCCAGACTGAACGCGGCAAGGATGACAGCCGGGAAGGCGAATAGGAAGGCGATCATTCCCGGCGTTCTGAGGACATTCATCCCCGGGACGAAATGATAGAAGAACGCGAAGACCGGGGTATACGGGCCGAGCGCATAAGCCGCCGTGATGACGGCGAGGGCAAGGAGCGGGAGTACGCGCGGGTCTGTTCGGACCCGAGCGATCGCCACGACTGCGAGGAAGAAGACGGCGATCCCAAAGTACTCGGCGTTCAGTTTAAGCTGGTTGCGCCCCCAGTAAAGGTTCTCTTTTTCGTGTGGCTTGTAGAAGTGCACATACTCCGGAATCAGGAGCGAGGCCATTTCCTCCGGATGCAGAGCCCACGACCGCGCGTACTCGATCGAGACGCCCTGTCCCTTGTCGCCAGCGCGTCGGGATTCGGTCTTCGTGTATTTGTAGGCCGGGAATGTTCCGACAGCGCCTACCGCAAGCCCCAAGATGATTCCCGATGCAGCCAAGGCCGAGCGAACGGTCGCAAGGCGTATATCTCGCTCGTTGAGGTAGTCTTGGATCAGTCGGATCGCGAACAGAATGCCCAGACCGATGAGCGCGTAATAGAGCATCTGCAGATGAGGGGTGTAAATGCCACCTGCGACGCCAGCGGCCAGCACGAAGACCCAGACCGGTTTTCGCGTGTCCATCAGCCGATAGAGTGCCCAGACCATCAGGGGCAGGAGCCCCATGACGAGCATCTTGCCTTCCTGTCCCGGATAGATGAAGGTCAGCAGCGTGGGTGAAGAAGCATAGGCGAGACCGGAGAAAGCCGATGTCGTCCGGCGCAGGCCGAAGCCTTGAATGCAGAGGTAAGTGAAGTAACCGGCGAACAGCGTGGCGAAGACGTATCGCCAACCGAGGTATCGATGGTAGGTCGTGAAGACGTAAATCGGGTAGAGTGGAAAGTACTTGGGCTGGCGGAAGCCTGAGACCGGTGTTCCGCCCAAGTAACGGTCCCAGTTCTCGGGAGCGAGATCGGCGATCTTTTCGGCGGCGGGCTGCTTTCCGAGGTAGAATTCCATCCTCGTGTCTAGGCCCTGCATAACGTCGCTTGAGAACAGGAACCCCGCAAAGTAGACGATCGTAAAGACGGCGAACAGGAGAGGGGGCGCCCACGTCGGGGTCAACCATCGTTCAAAGACGATGTTCTCAGGCGTGTCCTTCGATGCGGGCTGCTTGCTCATAGACCCCTTATGCCTCAACGACCTGGTTGTACACGGCCTCCTGGGCGAACGCTATCTGATCCCACGTGAACTGATTCGCCCATTCTCGGCCCTGTCGCCCAAGCCGGGACCTCATCGCATCGTCCTCGATCAGCGTTCGCATTGCATCAGTGATCTGATCGATGTTTTCGGACTCGGCCAGCAGTCCGGTCTCCCCATCCCGCACAGCGTCCATCAGGCCGGGGATGCGGGTGCCGACGATTGCTTTGCCGGCAGCCGATGCCTCGATCGCGGCAATGCACCACCCCTCGTAGCGAGACGGTGCTACGTTGAACAGGCTGTTGCGATACAATTCGGTACGTCTGTTCGTGTCGACGGGACCCGTGAATTCGACCCGATCTGAGATGCCTACTTTCTCCACCAGCGCCTCGAGTTCGGCCATTCGCTCGGCTGTCCCTCGTCCACCGATGACGAGCCGAACCTCAGGCGCCTTCAATCGGCCGAATGCTTCGAAGAGCAGGTCCAATCCCTTTGTATAGGTATCGAGCCTGCCGAAGTAAAGAATGTAGTCCCCGTCGACAGGGTCATCGATGAAACAGCTTCTGTCCACGCCCGTGTATACGAGTCGAAGGCCATCTGGTCGCCCACGTACGGATGCGATCCGCTCCATCACGCTGGGTGATATGGAGATGATGTCGTCGTAGGTCCGCAAGGTTTCCGTCTCGATGAGGGCCGCGGCGTGGCCGATCAGCCCCTGTTTCTCAGAGGCGTGCTCCTGCATGACGTGGAAGCATTCGAGGAGACTGCCCGATCTCTTGTGCTCGGATGCGATGAGCGGGGCGAAGGCCGAGAAGGAGTAGACCCAAAGGTCAGGATCCGCTCCGGATACGAACTGGCTGGCCGCTGCCGAATAGGCGATCCGGCTGATTGCGTAGGATCGTTCACTTCCGACCCTCACAATCCGCACGCCATCTCTGTGTTCCTTCACGGGTGCACCCGGATATCGACCGCTGAGGATCGTGATCTCGTGACGATCGGCGAGCTGTTTGCAAATTTCGAGCGTCCGAAAAGCGCCGCCACCGCCAAGCCACGGGTTATCAACGTCGTCGTATATCGTGTGAAGTATTCTCATCTTGCTCACGATCTACACGTCACCCGGATTTGGGTTCAAACTGTCGGTCGTCGAGTGTCCTTCGAGTAGCGGAATGGTCACGACGAGGCCACCGGAGGCTTCCACGATCTCACGTCCCACGACTTGATCGATCGTGTAATCTCCACCCTTGACGAGTATATCGGGTTCGAGTGAACGGATCAAGATCGTCGGGGTGCCTTCCTCGAATACGATGATCCTGTCGACACACGAGACATCCCCCAGTTTGGCGAGCCGGACTTCGAGGTTGTCAACCGGCCGATCCTGTCCTTTGAGCCTTCGAACGGAGTCGTCACTGTTGAGTGCAACTACGAGGATGTCCCCGAGCTTTGCAGATTCGACCAGTAGATGGATATGCCCGGGATGGAGAAGATCGAAGCAGCCGTTGGTCAGGACCACGGATCGTCCCGCGGCAGCGTGACCTGCTCGTTCGCACAGAAGGACTGGAAGCTGAACGAGCTTTGAACCGTCTGCCTGCAGTTTAGAGGACACCCTTTGTGGACGGGATGCCCTGTTCAGTCGGGTCGATGGTGACTGCGGTCCGGACAGCGCGCGCGACGGCCTTGAAGATGGCCTCGACGCTGTGGTGGGCGTTCGACCCGCGGATGAGGTCGATGTGGAGGTTGATCCGAGCGTGATCGGAAAGGCTTCTGAAGAACTCTTCAGCCAGCGCCGAAGGGAAGCTGCCAATCATCTTCTCTTCGAAGTTCGCGTTGAACACGAGGTAGGGTCGACCGGAGAAGTCGACGGCCGCACGTGCCAGCGCCTCGTCCATGGGGATGTAGGCCGATCCAAATCGCGTCATGCCGGCCTTGTCACCGATCGCTTCTGCAATCGCCTTTCCGAGACAGATCCCGACATCCTCGATCGTGTGGTGCGCATCGACCTCAAGATCACCCTTGCAGACAACGTCGAGATCGAGTCGCCCATGACGACCGAGGGCGGTGAGCATGTGATCGAAAAAGCCGATTCCCGTTTGCGTGTTGCACGTGCCCTGACCGTCGACTGTCAGCGAGAGCCGAATGTCTGTTTCCGTTGTTTTGCGATCGATGCTGGAGGTGCGTGACATGGTCTATCCGAATGTGGCGGCCGGCTCGGGAAGCGTCCTGCCGATCCGATCGACTTCGTATCCGAAGCCTGCCCCTGTTACTGTGGTCAGGTCGAGGACGCCGTTTTCTCGTTTATAGATTCCCGGATGAACGCTCGCTTCAAGGAGTGACGCGTCCGGGTAGAACTGCATGCTATTTGTTTCTAGGCCCATCACGGTTCCGACGTGACCGGCCAGCAACGTGTGCGTGATCTGGGCGAGCATCGGGTTCGTCAGGTCCTGGACCATCAGGCCCATCCCGTGTGCGCGCGCCCAGCACATCGACAGGATCGCGACGGTCTGTGTCTTGCAGGTTTTGAGCGCGACCCCTGTCCATCCCCGGTTCCGCCCGATGTCGAGGAGACGCCAGTCGTGGGCGCTCTCATCCATATACAAAGGTTTGCGAGCGGACACGCTGTGAGCGTCGATCGGGTTCGCCTCCAGGTCGTAAGGGAACGGCTGTTCCACATACAGAATCCGCTGATAGGTCCGCGGATGATCCTGGAGGAGCCGGTCGAGGAGGTCGTTCACATACTCCGTGGATTCGACAGTACAGTTGAAGTCCGTGCACAGCCAATCCACGTCGTATTCCTCGGCAATCTTGCCGATGTTCACGATTCGATCGTAGTCCCAGCCTTCCTCCTGGCCGGTCAGCTTAATCTTAAGACAGTTGAGCCCGTCCCGTCGAATCCAATCGTGAAGGACGATCGGGTAGTCGTCATCGGGCTCGTCACCGGTTCGCTCGTCATCGCTCAGAAGGTCGTTGCCGCCAACTGCGTGCCATGCGGGAACGGTGGCCAGCCGTTCAGTTACGAGAAAGTCCGATGGGAAGCGGCCGGTGAATTCGGCCTCGGAGTCGCGGCTCGGAGACAGGTATGCGGATAGGTCTCGGTTCAGGTGCTCGTCACTGTAGGTGTCGTAGATCGATGCGTCGAGCAGATTCCCGTATGCGTCGTGTACAGCCAGGTCGAAGACCGAGTTGCACACGAGCGCAGCCAGCCAGGGCATCGATTCCTGACGCTCATCGTTCAGGGCCTCGAGTTCACCAAGGAGGGCGTCTGTCAGGAAGGCGTGTCCCACCTCCATCGGGTGACCCCAGACGTCGAATGCCGCCCAGGCCTTTCCGAGCCGCTTACACATCTCGATCATCACGTCCTGACGGTGGGCGAATGTCTGGCTGCTCGGCCACGCCCAGGCTGCGCTCAGCGGCGCCTCTCCCCATCCAGTCGCCCGCTCGCCGGACCGGTTTTCGGCTTCGACTCGAGCGCGCACGCAGACGACGCTCTTGAGTTCCTCGGTGCCGAATCGGTATGGGATTCTCGTCTCGACCGGAAGGCAGTAGAGGGTAACCGCTACTGGTTTGATGTCGGTCAGTTTGCTCATTCGAGAATCGATCGCATTCCGGTCAGGAATGCATCATTTTCCTGCCCGGTTCCGATGCACACGCGAAGACCCTTCTCCAGGCGCGGGTATTTCGAGACGTTTCGGATCAAGACGCCTTTCTCCGCCAGTTGCTCAAAGACCATTCCGGGGTCCTCGACCTCGAACAGGATCAGGTTGGCTTTCGACGGGTAAGGTGTCACGCCATCCATCTCTGTGAGTGCATCGTATACGCGGTCCCGTTCCTTCAGGATGTAGGCCACGTTCTGATTGATGATGCCACGATGCTGGAGAAGCTCGATCGCTGCGATACGAGAGAATAGGTTGATGTCAAAGGGCAGCTTGATCTTGTGGACCTGTCCGACGAGATCCGGGCTCGCGATCAGACAACCGATGCGGATCCCCGCGGCGCCAAAAGCCTTCGAGAGCGTCTTCAGGACGATCAGGTTCGAGTGGTCGGCGAGCAGGTCGAGGGCCGTATGGTCGCTGAACTCCGCGTAGGCTTCGTCGATGATCACGATCGCGTTCGTCGCCGACAGCAGGTCCTCGAGCGCCTCGTTCGAGATGTCGCATCCCGTCGGGTTGTTCGGCGAGCAGATGATGACGGCCGATACCCCCGATGTGGATGCCTGGGTGAGCGCGTCGATGTCGTAGCCATACTGGTTCGTCAACGGGACGTAGACAGGATCACCGCCCAGGATCTCGGTGAACTGACCGTATAGCGAGAAGCTCGGTGACGGGATGGCGACACGGACCCTTTTACTGACGATCGCGTTCAGGGTGTGCTGCACGATCGAGTTCGAGCCATTGGCGACCAGGACCTGTTCCGGCTGCACACCGACGAAGGAAGCCACGGCGTCGACCAGGTCCGAAGGCATCGGCTCCGGGTAGCGAGACCAGGCCTGTGCGCGCACCTTCTCGAGGATCACGTCCTTCAACTCGTCGGGGACGTCGAAAGGGCTCTCGTTCTGGTTCAGCTTGACCGGGCAGTCGTATGCCGTCAGGTGATACCCGTCGATGGCTCGGACCTCTGGTCTTATGTGCTTTTTCGGATCGCTCACTCGTCTTCCGGGGTCTGCAGCCTGACGCGAATCGCGTTGGCGTGGCCATCCAAACCTTCTGCTTCAGCCATCTGGATGATCGCGCCTGCAGACTTTCTGAGTCGTTCGTTCGTGTACGATACGATCGAGATGTCTTTCAGGAACGTGTCGACGCCCACGGAAGACGCGTATCGCGCCGCCCCGGCTGTCGGCAAAATGTGGTTCGTTCCTGCGAAATAGTCGCCAACAGGTTCGCTCGAGGCGGGTCCAAGGAAGACGGCTCCCGCGTGTCGAACGCCCTTCTGCAGTTCCCAGGGGTCTTCGACGATCATCTCCACGTGCTCGGGGGCGATCTCGTTGACGAGGTCGACCGCTTCACCGAGATCCTTTGTGATGACGATCGCCCCATAGCGAGACAGGGCACGCTCTGCATCTTCACGATGGGACAGATCGGCCAACTGACGTCGGAGTTCGTCCGACACGGCTGCTGCGATGTTCGGATCCGGGGTGACGCACACGGCGGCCTCATATCCACTCCCGTGCTCCGCTTGGGAGAGCATGTCGGCCGCTACGTGTCTCGAGTTCGCCGTGTGGTCCGCGACGACGACGATCTCACTCGGTCCGGCGACCATGTCGATATCGACCCGTCCAAAAACCTTCTTCTTGGCGATCTGAACGACTGGATGTCCGGGGCCTGCGAGCTTGTCCACGGGCGTGAACGTCTGAGTACCAAAGGCGAGAGCGGCGACAGCCTGCGCGCCGAAGGCGCGGTAGACTCTGTCGACCCCAGCGATTTTTGCAGCGGCCAGGACGGCCGGATGGATGTCTCCATCGGCCTGCGGGGGTGTGGCGACAGCGATGTGTGAGCATCCGGCGATTTTGGCCGGAATAGCAGCCATGAGTAGTGTGGAGAATAGCGGTGCGCTCGCACCCGGGACGAGAAGTCCGACCCGCTCGATCGGGACAATCCGTTTCCCGAGCGTAACGCCATCTCCATCGTCAACGGACCAATCCTCTCGCTTCTGGTTCTTGTGGAACCGGCGAATGTTGTCTGCGGCCGCCTGGATTACCTCGATCAAGGCGGGATCAGCGGAGCGCGCCGCGCGGTCCAGTTCGTCAGGGGTGACGACCAGCTGTTCGGGCGTCAGGTCTACGCCATCAAACTCTCGCGTGAACGTGAGGACGGCCTCATCTCCGTTCGACACGACTTCCGATATGATGCGTTCGACAGAGGACTCGAGTTCGGGTGTGAACTCGATCTGGCGGGCCAGAATATCTGTGAGCTTGGGATCCTGCGCGTCGGGCGCGTAGCGGATGGGGGAGAGCACGGCAGTCTAGTAGATGACTTTGTTCAGCGGATATTCGATGATGCCCTCAGCGCCGGCATCCATGAGATTGGGAATGATGTCGCGCACGGTGCTCTCGTCAACGATCACCTCGATCGCGACCCACTCGTCGTCGAGCAGGTTGGATATGGTCGGGTTGTTGAGCGCCGGGAGCTGGTTGACGACCTTGCCGAGGTTGTCTCGTCGGAGGTTCATCTTGAGTCCGACCTTATCTTCGGCTTGGAAAGCGCCGACGAGCAGGGTGGCGATGCGGCTCGTCTTCTCACGCTTCCACGTATCCTCGTAGGCCTCTTTGTTCATGATCAAGCGTGCTGTGGTCTCCAGCATCGTATCGATCACCCGAAGCCTGTTGGCCCGGAGCGATGATCCCGTCTCGGTGATCTCGACGATCGCGTCGACCATTCCGGATTGTTTGACCTTGGCCTCGGTCGATCCGAAAGAGTACTCCACTTCGGCCTCGACGTTCTGGTCGAAGAGCCACTTCCGGGTGACGTTGACCAGCTCCGTCGCGACGCGCTTTCCTTCTAGGTCTGCGATCGACTGGATCGGAGATTCTTCAGGGACAGCGACCACCCACCGTGCGGGTCTTGCCGTCGTCTTACTGTACGCGAGTTCAGCGATTTCCACGACGTCAGCCTCGTTGTCCATGACCCAATCCAGTCCGGTCAGGCCGATGTCCAGTACGCCGCGGGCGACATACCGAGCCATCTCCTGCGCGCGGAGCAGCAAACCTTCGAGTTCAGGATCATCGATCGAGGGGACGTATGATCTGGGGTTGACACGGATCCGATACCCGGCTCGTGCAAAGAGACCGATCGTGGAGTCCTGGAGGCTGCCGGATGGCAGGCCAACTTTCAGGCTTGGCACTGTGTGCTCCTTCAGTCAATCACGCTTAAACGACACGAAAGTCAGAGACTGACAAGATACACGTTTTGTTTCCTGCGCGGTGAATTTATGGGCGTCAGGAGGAGGCGCCGAGGGCTAGGAGTCGCCTAGCGGGTTTGGATCTCGAGGGAGGCGATTAGGCCGTTTAGCGAGTTGTGGATCTCGCGGAAATGCTTGTTCTCTTTGAAGTCGGGAATCAGTTCCCAGCGGTCGTACTCGTATGTGTCACGCGAGTATTCTGCAGGATCGTAATAGAACTTCATCCCGAATGCCTCAATCTCGGGATGTTCGCCCTCAGCCGGCTTTGACAGTTCGACACGCACGATCTTGCCCAGGATCTGGATCCGCATCGGCACTTCCTTCGGCTGGTAGATTTCCGTCTCGCGGTTGAATCGCAGCTTCGGGTAGAAATTGAGCAGGTAGCACGTGCTCTGGAGCACGTGGATCTGTTCTTCCAGGTCCATCAGGCCGTAGTCTTCGCCGAGCACATACTCGAGGAAACCGCGGCTCGAATCCATCTTGATACCACCGATGCTGAAGTCTGCGAGTTCGACGCTGTAGCCAGCCTCTTTCCGGATTTCACCATTCGTGCGAACGGTGATGTTCTCCATTCCGATTCGGGTCACCTCGGAGATGAGGTCGTAGTACTCGGTCGGGGTATCTGAACTCACGCGGGTGTGGAAGCTCAGCACGACCTCGTCCGCGTTGGCCAGGCTGGTCGGATCCTTCTTGTCGGCCGAGAAGAGCGGCGGCTTACGTATGTAGAACTGCGAATCTTCCTTGGATGTTTCGAGACCCAGCACGTCAGAACTCCCGAGGTCCAGCAGAGCCACCTTGTTCGTTCGGTCTTCCATGAAAGGCTTACCGACGAAGACGACGCGAGACTCACGCGGGTTCAGCCGGATCGAGTTCTTCATGAAATTTACGACGTCTGCCGGCGTCGGTTCATCGAGTTCAATTTCGTCGGAGAAGGCGATCGTGTGGAGATCGGCCAGTTTCGGCGGTAGTGGGCCTTCGTCAGGGAAGGTGATGTCCGTCTTGGTGACGAAGAGGTCGAACAGGATCTGGCTGTAGACGCGACGCTGACCGCTACCGCCAACCTTGTGAGAGTAGCGCAGGAACTGTCGTTTCTCCTGCTTCCGGATGTTGCCCACCGGTCGGAGCATGTAGGCGCTTGGGATGCGGGGCGCCATGTCGTCCATCAGGTGCTCGGGAAACCGTACGCGACCCATGACTTTGCAGTCGACAGTGTGCGGGATGCCCTTGAACAGATAGCATAGGTGGACGATCTCACCCTTGCCCGTGAACTTGGACTGGTCCTCTGACTTCAGCCGATCAGGCGTACTGATGTAGAACGCCTTGTTCTGTACAAGCACCTCTTCCCCGTGCTTGAACACGAAAGCGCGGTCGAGATCCTCGTCTGCCTCCTCGCCGTTGCTGAGCTTTAGCAGGCTGCAGTTGACGTAGTTCGGCCCCATCTGAGCAAAATTCGACAGGATCTTCTCGAGGGCGTTCTTCCGCCGATTGCCGCCACCCTTTTTAAAGGGATTGAACATTTCCGACTATTTGCCTCTTCGCGACGGGCCTAAGCTCCAATTTTTATGAGGCTTAGGCAGAATTCGGGAAACAGTACTATCATGAAATTTGTTTGTCAATCACATTAACCCCTCGGATAGGCTTGGTTGACACACCCGTGGGGTCAAGCCTAAGTTTTCGAATCCCGAAGGTTGCGAAATATGCGAATCTGCGGCCACTTTTCATGTGTCCCATTACACACCCGGCCGAAACTGTCCCATATCGTCCAATGCGGCGGGAAGTGAATAAATCATTTTTTTAAACAATATTGGGAATAGAGCTCCATGGCGCTGATTGGCATTATGGCGGACAGTCACGACAACAAAGCGGGCGTTCTGGCCGCAACCCGCGTCTTTAGAGATCGGCAGATCGAGCTACTTCTCCACGCAGGTGATTATATCGCGCCCTTCAACGCGGGGTGGATGGCTGACGTCGGTGTGCCCATGATTGGTGTGTTCGGCAATAACGACGGTGAGAAATTCGGGCTCGTGGCGCGGTTTTCAGATCTCGGCGAGATCCATCGGGCCCCGTATAGGTTCGAACACGCCGACCACAAGTTCCTGATGCTTCACGAACCCGATGAGGTCGCTGCGCTCGCTGCGAGCGGCTTCTATGACGTCATTGTGTATGGGCATACCCACGAGATCGACATACGGGAGGGCGAGACCCTGGTGATCAACCCGGGCGAGACGGGCGGATGGACCACGGGTCGATCGACCGTGGCGCTCCTGGATACCGCATCGATGTCCGTCGAGATCATCGACCTTGACGTGTGAACCGGTTTCGTCACGCGCTCCTGCGACTGCGATCCCGGGGGCGAGGTGCACGGATCCGAAGGCCGCTTCGAAGTCGGACTCCCAGGTAGTGATGCTTGGCCGTATACGCGCAGTTTGCTGTGAGCGGCCGCCTATCCTCTTTCGCAAACGAACCCTCGAAAGTTCCCGCGTATGAGTCCAGGGCCTTGCGCGGTCAGAAGGCTCCCCAACGGTTCGAGTGGCGGGGTTATTTGTATCACGTGGTCGACACGGCCGCGGTTTGGTATGATAGCAGGAAGCGCTTCCGCTCTAATCCTTCGTTCGGCCGCGCCTACTTCACGGTAACCACCGCTGACGGCCGGCAGTTTCAGCTCTCCTACAAGCCGTCTCCTAAACGTCGCGAGAACGGAACTTGGACAGTTTATCGCCAGGTCACATATCGTCCTTCTTCAAGGTCGACCGACGCCGCGCCCAGACGGAGCTGAGAGAGGCACTCGATCATCTGCCCAGAGCGCCTGGCGTCTACCTCATGCGGGATTCCGGCGGCAAGATCATCTACATCGGCAAGGCGAAGTCCCTCCGCAACCGCGTAAGATCTTACTTCACCCCCAGAGCATTTGACGGCCGCGGCCAGTTTATGGCGCTAGTCTCGAACGTGCGCGAAGTCGAGTATATCGTCACTGATTCCGACCGTGAAGCCCTGATCCTCGAGTCCAACCTGGTCAAAGAGCACAAGCCTCGCTACAACATCACGCTCAAGGATGACAAGAAGTACCCCTACATCAAGGTAACAGCCGAACCTTTCCCCAGGATCATCATTACGCGCGATTTGGAAAAGGACGGCGGTCAGTATCTGGGGCCATACACGAACGTCAAGGCGATGCGGAACGTGCTGAACCTGATGCACAAGTTGTTCCGCGTGCGGAGCTGCGACTATGCCCTTCCGAACAAGAATGTTCGGTTGTGCATCGACTACGAGATCGGTCGATGCGACGGACCGTGTGAGGATCTGATCAGCAGTGCGAACTACAAGAAGCTGATCGGGGAGGCCGTGATGTTTCTGACGGGTCGCCGCACCCGGGTTGCGCGAATCATGCGCGAAGAAATGGAGCGGGCGTCAGAGGAACTGCGTTTCGAGGAGGCAGCCATCTTTCGGGATCGTCTGGATGCGCTCGAACGCGTGACGAACCGGCAGAAGATGATGTCGCAGGATCAGTCGGACTGGGACCTGATCGCCATCGCGAGAGAGGATGACGAGGCGTGTGGCGTCGTCATGGAGATCCGTGAGGGGAGGCTGATCGGCAGACAGCACTACTTCGTCGGTGGCGTTCTGGACGCCCCTGAATCGGAAGTCCGGTCGTCTTTCGTCCGACTTTTCT
The DNA here is from genome assembly GCA_002727195.1 of Gemmatimonadota bacterium. GTDB lineage: Bacteria > Latescibacterota > UBA2968 > UBA2968 > UBA2968 > UBA2968. The sequence continues at coordinate 280,613 of PBWH01000005.1, read as the reverse complement.
ACCTGACTGCCTCCTTCGTTCCGAGGGAAGTGTATGTGTCCGGTTCGGTAGACGATCAGGAGACCATCCAGGAGTGGCTGGACGAACGGGCCGGCGGAACGGTTACGATCAAGGTCCCCCAGCGTGGTGACAAGGCCCAGCTGATGAAGATGGCCCAGAGTAACGCGGGACTTTTGCTTACGGAACGACGTCTGAAGCGCGAGAATCGTAAGCAGCAGGTGCCGGCCTCGGTGTCTTCGCTCCAACGAGACTTGAGGCTGGAGAGCGCTCCGCGACGGGTCGAGGCGATGGATATCTCGAACATCCAGGGTCGTGATCCGGTGGCGTCGGTCGTCTGTTTTGTGGATGGACGGCCGTCGAAGAAGAACTACCGACATTACAAGATTACGGGGATCGAGGGGCCGAACGATTTTGCGATGATGCACCAGGTTGTGACGCGTCGCTTTCGGCGCCTGAAGGAAGAGGGGCAGCCGTTTCCTGACTTGCTCCTGATCGACGGCGGGAAGGGCCAGCTATCCAGCGCGGTGAGCGCGCTTCGGTCACTCGGGATCGAAGACCAACCAGTGATTGGTCTGGCGAAACGGCTCGAGGAAGTGTTCGTGCCCGGTGTGTCCGAGCCACAGAACATTCCGAAGGTGTCGAGCTCGCTGAAGCTGCTGCAGGCACTCAGGGACGAGTCGCATCGCTTCGCGGTGTCCTTCCATCGTCAGGTGCGAAAGAAGCGAACATTGCACTCCGCATTGGAGGACATCGAGGGTGTGGGCCTCGCCCGCCGGAAGCTTCTGCTCCGGCACTTCGGTTCGATGAAGCGGCTTCGAGAGGCTTCGCTGGAAGATCTCCAGGCCGTTGTGGGCGTAGGTCCCAAGTTGGCGGCACAGATTGTCCGCGCACTGGAGGGAGCGCCCGTTGAATGAGATCACTGTCAGGACGCCGTTCGGGGATCTGCATACGGATTGGTCTGACCAAATGCTGACAGGGATACGGTTTGGCGCGTATACCGAAGGCACGCTTGCCGGGCCCGACGGCATCCCAGACTACGCGTGTCACTGGCTCGGCCGATTGATCGCCTACTTTGATGGTGACCGATATGCTCTCGTCGGCTGGGATACGGTCCCATCGGGAACGCCGTTCCAAATGCAGGTCTGGGAAGCCACTCTCGCCGTTCGGTATGGGAAGACCGCGAGCTATGGTTCGATCGCCAAGGCTGTAGGCGTGGGCGCGGAAGGGTCGAGAGCGGTCGGCGTGGCCGTGAATCAGAATCCACTGCCTCTGCTCGTGCCCTGTCACCGTGTGATCGGTACCAACGGTGATCTGACCGGGTTTGGCGGAGGTCTTTCCTGGAAGCGAGCCCTGTTGGATCTGGAAGCGCCTCAGGTCGCGCTGTCCTTCTGAACAGGAGCGTGTATTGTCGAACAGTGGGCTGACAGACGCACGCGCGAGGATTCCCGACGAGCTCGCAGAGCCGCTCTACCGGTTCCTCGATCACGTGCGGCTCGAGCGAGGCCTGGCCGATCACTCGGTGGAAGCATACGAGCGTGATCTTGTCCGCTATCTGTCGTCGCTCGTCACATCAGGGATCGACACCGTGGGGCGCGTCACCCCGAAGGATGTGTCGGACTACGCGCGGCTGCTGGATGACATTGGTCTGGCAGCATCGAGTGTCGCCCGTAACCTGACGGTCGTTCGCGTGTTCCACACGTTTCTCGTCACCGATGGCCTGGTCGAGGAGAATCCGACAGAGAACCAGCGGCCTCCGAAGGTCGGACGGAAACTGCCGGAGGTGTTGACCATAGAAGAGATGGGAGCCCTGCTAGGGCAACCAGACCTCGACACCGATCTTGGCGTTCGTGACCGGGCTCTGCTGGAGATGATGTATGGCGTGGGGCTGCGCGTATCGGAGGCTGTCGACTTCCAAAAATCACAGCTCGTGTTCGATGCGGGCGTGGTGAGGGTCTTCGGAAAGGGGAGCAAGGAACGCATCGTCCCGGTTGGCGATCAGGCGCAACGCTGGGTTCGCCGGTATCTGGACAGCGCACGACCCAGCCTAACGAAACCGAACTCACCGTCGAACGTGTTTCTCAATTTCAGGGGCGGCCGACTGTCGCGCATGGGGATCTACAAGGTCCTCCAGAAGCACGTGGTCGGCGCGGGAATCGGGAAGGATGTGAGTCCACATACGCTGCGGCATTCATTCGCCACCCACCTGCTGGAAGGCGGGGCCGATCTGAGAGCCGTGCAGGAGATGCTCGGACACGCCGACATTTCGACGACCCAGATTTACACCCACATCGACCGGGAATATCTGAAGGAAGTCCACCGGACCTTCCATCCCCGAGCGTAGCCTTTTCGTTCCCAGTCTTGAGCTTGGTTACGAAATCGGAAACAGAAGGCCCCCGACTCCATCACGGAGTCGGGGGCCTTTCTGATGTAGTGCCTGTTCTGCCTACTCAGGGATCCGCGGCGTCAGGAACAGATACCGGTCCTCGCCGTTTCGCATCTTCCGGATGACCGAAAAGGCAGCGCGCCCGGGCTTTAGTTCCTCGAGCGCTGAGTCGAAGTCTGTCGAGCTCCCGATAGTCTTGTCCATTTCTTTCTGGCGAACGGAGATGACCACATCCCCCATACGGAATCCGGCGTCGCGACCCGGTCCGCGATCGACCCTCGTCACCACGACGCCCTTCGTGTCAGCCGAAAGGTTGAAAGCCTCGATGGTCTCAGACGTGAGATCGCTGACTGTGATCCCGAGCGCGGATGACTCTTGTGCCTCTGCATCGCTCGCTGCGGCAACAGGACCGTCCTTGGGGATCGTTCCCAGCGTCGCCTTCAGGGTGATCGTGCGATCGTTTCGCCGGACTTCGAAGTTCGCTACATCGCCTGGATGCTTTCTAGCGATGATGCTCTGGAGATGGTTCGGCCTGTTGACTAATTGCCCGTCGATTTCGAGTACGATGTCCCCACGCCGGAAGTCGGCCTTCTCGGCAGGGGTATCCGAGAAAACGGTTTCGATCAGGACGCCTCTCGGGCGGCCCAAGCCGAATGCGTCTGCCTCAGCGGCGGATACAGTGCGAAGACCGACTCCCAGGTATGCGCGACGCACTTCGCCGTGGGCCACGATATCGTCCATGACTTTCTTGGCGAGGTTGATCGGGATGGCAAAGCCGTAGCCGACGAACCCGCGGTTCCGCGTGGCGATTGCCGTGTTGACGCCGATGAGCTCACTATCGAGGTTAACGAGCGCCCCGCCGGAGTTGCCCGGATTGATCGCCGCGTCGACCTGGATGAAGTCCTCTACAGAAAGCTCCTGACCGATGATGTCCAGGCTCCGTCCGATCGCGCTGACGATTCCGGAGGTAACTGTCGACCTTAAGTCGAGCGGCGCGCCGACCGCAAGAACCCACTCGCCGATCTGTACGTTGTCCGAATCGCCGATTTGAATCTCCTTCAGATTCTCACCTTCGATCTTCACCACGGCGACATCGGTCAGCGCATCGCGTCCGACCAGTTCGGCCGAGTACTCCCTGTTGTCGCTCATGATCACCGTGATTTCGTCCGCATCCTCGATGACGTGGTTGTTCGTGAGCACATACCCATCCGACGTCATGATGATGCCGGATCCGATGCCCGAGCTCTCCCGCTCTTCCTGATCGGGGAACTGGAACTGATGGAAAAAGTCCGGCATTCGCCGGCCACGTCGGCTCCTGGGTTCTTCGACACGTTTGGTCGTGATCGTGACGACGCTTTCCGTCGCCTGTGCGGCGATCGAGGTAAAGGCCTGGTTGATCGCTTTGAGCTGGTTGATCGCTTCTTTATCGGACAGGGCGTGGGCCGAAATGCCGCTGCCCAGGACGAAGACAAATGTCAGTGCTAAACGTTTCATGGATCGAACTCCTGCTCCGGAACAGATGGGGATCGTGTGAAGTGCGGGATCGATGTCCCGTCTCGCCGACTATGACCGATTATACGTGAAAAGGTTCCCAAAAACAGGCAGGTGACAAACTGGTTGGCAGCTACAGGCCGTATTGGCGGATCTTCCTGTATAGTGTCCGTTCCGCCATATCGAGCAGTTCTGCAGCTCTCTTCCGATGACCGTCGGAGGCCTGAAGGGCATTGACGATGGCTTCCTTCTCGACTTCATCCATTGTCTTTATTTTATGCTGGGTGACCGCGCCGGTTTCAGAAAACTCTGCTTCGGCTCCGGCTTCGATCGGTGTTTCGTGGGGTTGATAAACCGGTAGACTCGGTGAAGGGACCTGTCTGCTCCCACTGTCCATCAGGTAGGATTTGAGCTCCTTGATGTCACGGGCGACCTCGAGGATTGCCCAGTAGAGAAGGTCGCGAGACGACTCCTCTGGCGTCTTGCCCAGGTGGACCGGAAGATTTTCGGTCCCCTCGTCTGCGCTGCTGTCGTCCTGCAGGTATGAGGACAGGACGTGCGCCGAGATGTTTCGGTCGACAGTCAGCACCATCAGCCGCTCGACGAGGTTGCGGAGTTCGCGAATGTTGCCGGGCCAGGCGTATGACTGCAGCACGGACAGTGCGCCGTTGTCGAACGAGATGGGGGGCACGCTGTGTTCCTCGCTGAGGCGCGTGATGAATCGCTCGGCAAAGACGGGAATGTCCTGCTGGATCGATCGGAGAGCCGGCGCCTCGATTTCGACAACTCGCAGTCGGTAGTAGAGATCCCGTCGGAAGGTGCCCTGCGCCACGGCCTGTTGCAGGTCCCGGTTGGTCGCAGCGATCACACGCACGTCGACAGGGATGGGGGTGCTGCTACCTAACCTCGTAATCTCTCGCTGCTCGAGGACGTGGAGCAGCCTTACCTGCGCAGAGAGGGACATCTCTCCGATTTCGTCCAGGAATACTGTCCCGCCTTTGGCCGTTTCGAAGAGCCCCTGTCGTTGAGCCCGGGCGTCAGTAAAGGCGCCCTTCTCGTGTCCGAACAGCTCGCTCTCCAGGAGCGTTTCTGGAAGGGATCCACAGTTCAGGGTAAGAAACGGCAGGCGTGATCGTGAGCTCCGGTCGTGGATGACGCGCGCGAACAGGCTCTTTCCCGTGCCGCTCTCTCCGGTGATCAGGACGTTGACCGGTGTCGGTGCGATCTGCTGAACGGTCTGGCGCACCTGCTCGATTGCCGGGGAGCTGCCTAGGATTTCCGTGTCCGACCGTCCCGGTGCTTGGATCAGCTTCTGGAGTGCCGCCTCGAGTTCGCCCTTCTTGGGGGGCAAGTCGAGGAGGGTATCCGGCGTCAGATTCCGTAGGGCCGGAGGATGGGCGGTCGATCCCAGAAGGATGACACCAGGGGGTTCGGTCGATCGGGCGATGGCTTCTCCGATCGGATCGTCGGCCTCCTCGATCAACGGCGCGTCGAGGAGCACGGCCCCGAATCGATCCTTCTCCAGGAGCTTTCGAGCCGGCCCGATCGTGTTGGTGACGATCGTGCGCCATCCGGCGTCTTCTAGTCTCGACCGAATGTCACGGGAAAGGTCCGTGTCGGACAGGATGGCCAGCGCCTCCGCTGGCCTGTCGATGGTCTCTCCCATCTATTCGATTTTGTCGCCCTGCTGCGTTTCGCTACCCACTATCAGGAGGTCTTTTCCTCTGGGAACGATGTAAGCCTGGTTTTCGAGACGCTTGAGAATACGGGATACTGTTTCGCGAGTGGTGCCGGACATGTTCGCCAGGTCCTGGTGCGTCGGACGATCCTTGATCAGCACGCCATCGGGCGTGGGCGAGCCCTGCTCTTCAGCAAGCTGCAATAGGGTCTGCGTGATGCGTCCCGTCACGTCGGAGAGCGCGAGCCCTTCGATCTTCCGGTCGGTCTTCCGCAATCGACTCGCCAGGACGGAGAGCAGCTTGATCGCCGTCTGCGGAGATCGTTGAATGAAGTGGAGGAAGTCCGTACGACGCACCATCAGGAGTTCGGTCTCCTGGGTCGTGGTGACGTTCGCGGATCTCGGATGACCGTCGAGGAGTGACATTTCACCGAAGAAGTTACCCTCGCCCAGAATCGACAGAATGACCTCGCGGCCGTCCTCGCTGACGATGCTGACCTTCACCTGCCCCTGATGAATCACGAACAGGCTGTCACCCTCCTCTTCGGCCATAATGACCACGCGATCCTTCGGGAATACGCGCAGCAGGGCGACGTCGGACAGTGCGTGCAGTTCGTCATCCGACAGCCCTTCGAACAAGGGGACGCCTTTAAGGAGTTCGCTGTGCATTTCCCGGCCCCTCCCAGAGTGGGTGAGTGCCTGAGGCCATCACGGCCCGGGCGGTCATTGTCGTCTGAGTTCTTTGTCCATTTCCGCCCGCATCTGCTCAGCCTGGAGCACGAATGCAGTGCCTGAAAAACGGGCGGAAATCTTGTCGAGTTCGGCGTAGGCCTCCCTGGCCCTGCCCAGAGCACGGAAACATTGTGCCCGGCCCATGAACGCGTTCGCCAGCCAGTTCACGCTGCCCTGAGGATTGTAGATCATCTTCAGGTATTCCCGGAGCGCATTCTCATACTCACCCAAGTCGTGATGCGACTTTGCGATCACGAACTGGGCACTCGACCACTCATCGTTCTGGAGTTTGGTCAGGTGGGGCCTGATCTCCTCGATCGCCTTCCGGTGGTCGCCCTTCTCACTGTAGATCTCGCCGATATTGATCCTGGCGCCCTGGGCAAGCGGGTGATGCGGATACGCTTCGATCAGGTTGCGCGCATAGGTGATCGCCGAATCGTAGAGGCGAAGGTTCCGGTGGGCCTCGTAGAGCATCTTCATCACGACAGGACGCTCGGTCTCTTCCAGATTTCCGCTCAAGGCGTTCAGATAAGCCTTTGAAGCGCCAACGTAGTCGTCATCCTTGACCTTGATCTCCGCTAGGTCGAGGTTCGCGCGAGCCCAGTTCGCATTTTCCTTCCGGTTTTTCACGAAGGCGTTTAGCGCAGCGAAGTGCTCGTCGGTTTTGCCGACTCGTTCAAGCGCTTCGATCAGGAAGAACTCCGCGTCTACGGCAGCCGCGGTTCCAGAGTGATTCTTGACGACGCCTTCCAGCTTCTTCCTTGCCCCTTTCGGGTTCCTGTAGCGAAGCTGCACACGCGCCTCTTCCACTTCGAACCTGGCCACGGCCTCTAGCGCCGCAGGATAGGCCTTTCGGAATGAGTTGATCTCCTTGCGAGCTTGCTTTGCCCGGTCGAGGCGGAGTAGCGCCAGGATACGGAGTTCGTCGATCCCCTCGCTCTTCTGCGACGCCGGACCGGACACGGCGGTCAGGGCGGCGGTGTAGTTGCCCTGCTCAAAGTGCAGCCGTCCCACGGAGCTAAGTGCCTGGGGCTTCAGCGGACTCTTTGGGTAGTTCGCCGCGACACGATCAAAGACGTCAATAGCCTGGCCCGTACGCCCGAGTTGGGCCAGCAGTTCCGCGCGTCGGAAGGACAGCGTATCGGCTCCTGCGGCGGACGGGAATTTTCGGGTGAACAGGCCAAGGACAGAGATCGCCTTCTCGTCTTCTCCGAGTTGCGCATACGATTCACCCAACCGGCGAAGAACAGCTGGATCAGCGCCCCTATTCAGTAATGACTCGTCCGTCCTCGCGGCGGAGGCATAGTCCTTAAGCCGGAAGTAACACTCGGCCAGTAAGGCCCGGCTCGACTTCTCTAGATCGACAGAGGTAGGGGATCTCAGTAGATCAGCGAACTCGATGGCCGCACTCTGGAGGTATCCGCGTTCGAGGAGGATCAGCCCCAGTTGGAATCTCGCTTCTTCGCCGAGCTTGCTGTTCGGATACTGGAACAGAAAGTCTCGAAGCGCGTTCTCGGCCTGGGCATACTGCTTCTTGATAGCCAGGCATCGCCCAACACCGTATTGTGCCTTCTCTACGAGCGCGGTGTTCGACGACTTGGCTGCAGCCCGGTAGCTTTTGAGTGCCCGGTCGATGTGCTGCGACGAGGTTCGTCCAAGAACCAGGAGCGCGTCTCCCTTGTGCAGCTGGGAGTCTACCAGCCGGTCAGACGTGGGATAGGTCTTGACAAACTGGTCGTAGGCTGATACGCGTGCGCTCGCCGACGCGGTATCCGTGCCTGCGTGTTTCAATTCGATCGCTCGAAGGGCGGCGTCGTCGGACCGATTACTCGATCCCTTGTCTACCAGACTCTGGTAGATGGATAATGCGCGGGACTGGTTCGCTGGTGAAGATCCCGCCAACGCGTTGCTTTGCCGATCCAAAGCAAGCAAAGCCTCTGCCTGGAGGTAGGCCGCCTCATCTCTGTCGGCGAACGCAGAGTCGCCCGCTGCGATCTCCAGATGAGGGAGTGCTTCATCGTAATGACGACGGTCGAATAGCAGTCGACCCAGTCTATAGCCTGTGGCAACATCACCCGAGGTGATGCCGATCAGTTCGATCAGGTCGTGATCGAGCGGCGCCGATGGCGCGAAATCGAGCAGGTATCGGATCCGGCGCTCGGCTTTGTGGGCGTCGGGATCTCCTGCGTGTCGTTCGAGGTAGTTCCGATATTCACGAACCGCCAGATGGGTCTGACCGAGTAGTTCGTAGGTCTGGCCGAGCTGAAACTGAGCGGAGCCAGCGATCTCAGGATCAGGGCTGTTGGTGAGGTCTCTAAGTATGTCCAGTGCCTTGTCGGTCCAGGCCAGTTGGGTTCGGTAGACGCGCCCCATGCTGAGTCTGGTCACTGACGCTTCGTCTGTTGGTGGATCCTGATCCAGATGACGCTGGTATGCGGCCAACGCGAGTCTCGGGGATCCAAGTGCGGCGTAAACATCACCGATATCTCGATGGGCGGTGACGCTGAAGGGATGTTTCGGGAATTCCTCCTGCAACCGTTTGAAGGCATCAATGGCCTGTCGATATTTTTCCTGATCCACGAAGGAACGACCCAGGCCGAGCCGGGCGTCGGGAAGGAAGTCGCTCTTCGGATAGACCTTAAGGAATTGTGTATACAGCTGCAGGGCGTCTTTGCCTGTCTTTCGGTAGGCACGAGCGAGCCCTAGAATCGCGAGTTGCTGGTAGCGTGTGTCGAGCCGAGCACCCTTTGCACGGTCATACGTTTGGATTGCCTTCTTCCATTCGGCCTGACGCTCGTACCACTGGCCAAGTACCAGGTAGGACTCCTGGGCGGATCGGGTCCCTGGGAATTGCTTCCGGAGTGAGCTGAAAGTTTGTTCCGTTTTGGGCAGGTGATCCTGTGCGAGCGAGATCCGCCCGATCTCCAGGAGTGCGTCGGGTTCTCGCTCTGATTCCTTTACGGACTCGAACAGGGCCAGCGCCTCGGAGTCGCGGCTCTGGTCGGTCAGGACGAGACCCAAGTTGTAAGTGGCCTCCCGGATCAGGGGTGAGGAAGGGTGGTTCGTCAGGATGGTCCGGAAGGATTGCTCGGCACCGAGGTAGTCTTTGGCCTGGCGGGAATTGGTTCCCGCCGACAACAGATCTTGGACCGCGTATTCCCCGGTTCGGAATCGCTCGTAAAGCTCTGTGAAAGCCGATGCGGCCCTCTCGTGTTCGTTCTGTTGCTCGAGTGCGGTCGCCCGGTTCCGGAGTGCCGCCGCCACCTCGATATTGTCGGGGTGTCTGTCGACGAATATCTGGTAGGCCGTGACGGCTTCCGAGAGTTTGCCACCGTGGAAGTAGGCATCTGCTAGCTTCAGGCGGGCTTGAGCAAGCCGTTCACTCGTTGGATAGTTGAGGATGAACCGCCGATACTCTTCTGCAGCCGTGTCGTACAGTCCGTCGGAGAAAAGGACGCGTGCGTAGTCGAAGGCTTCGCGCTCGTCCTGGAGGGACTGCCCGATGACTGTGGACACGGGTGCGATTGTTAGGAGAACAGCCAAAATGGCCGTTCTGGTGGGCGTCGGCGTGAGCCTGGATGGAATCAATTATCCTCCTGAGAGAATGGGTGACATTTGCTCACCGCCAAAAAGTTAATCTATATTTACGGATCGGTCAACGATCCCTGGTTTCTGCGTTCACGACAGGGCTAATCGGTTCTTATCTGCAACTTTGGCAGACTCATTGACGATACATTCCTACGCCAAGCTCAACCTCGGTTTGAAAGTCCTTGGAAAACGCGCGGACGGCTTCCACGACCTTCTGTCCATTTTTCAGGAGGTGGACCTTCAGGATGATCTCCACATCGACGTTGATCCGGGCGGCGACCTGAGTGTGATCGCGGATCGCGACGATGTGCCTGATGGGCCGGGAAATCTGGTCTACCGTGCCGCAGATGCGCTTCGACTTCGCGCAAAGCGCCCCGATCTGGGGGCTCTGGTCCGGATCACGAAGCGGATTCCGAGCGGGGGTGGCCTCGGCGGTGGAAGCTCGAACGCAGGAGCCGTTCTGTGTGCGCTGAACCACGCCTGGAATCTCCGACTCCCGGAAGCCGAACTGGCTGCAATCGGTGGTGAAATCGGGTCCGATGTTCCCTTTTCGGTCGGTGGGGGAACCGCTTTGGTGACCGGACGTGGTGAAGAAGTCCAACCACTTAAAATCGTGGGGGATAGCCCGATCTACCTGTTGGTGGATCCGGGATTCTCGGTCGAGACGGCGTGGGCCTTCGGGTCTGTGAATATAAAATTGACATCGGAAGGCCCATATATTAGGTTTTTGAATTCTGTGCGCGCCTCAGGCGAAGTTGCGCTTCTTGATTTTCTGGAGACGGTCGAGAATGATTTTCTGCCCCTGATTTGTGCACGATATCCGAGTGTTCAACGCATTCTGTCCACGCTCGAGGATTCCGGCGCCCTTGGTGCCTCGATGAGCGGAACAGGAGCGACATTATACGGCGGCTTTTCGGACCCCCAAATCGCCGAACAAGCCTCATTGATTCTGGAGAGGCTGGGTTACGTGACTCACCTCTGCACGCCCGTGCGTCGACCAGGGGGGCAGCCCGACCCCTAAACAGGGCTGCCGGGTCGTCTAAGGGTAAGACAGCGGCCTTTGGAGCCGCCTATCGGGGTTCGAATCCCTGCCCGGCAGCCAAAACGCACGACCGGGGCGAATTCTGGAGGTAAGGATGGCAGATTCAGCAGTTCTGGAAGCACAGGCCCGTGAGTTGGTCGGTAAGGGCGTCTCCCGTCGACTGAGAAGAAACGGTGCCGTTCCGGCCGTCGTTTACGGTTCGGAGATCGATTCGGTCAAGTGCACAGTAGACAGCAAGGCTTTCCGCACGATGATTCACGATTTCGGGCGGAACGCGATCGTTACCCTGAAGGTAGAGGGTGGGTCTGAGGACTATTCGACGATCGTCAAGGAAATCCAGCACCATCCGGTGTCGCACGATATTCTGCACATCGATTTCCACAGGATCTCGATGACCCAGAAGATCGTGGTCGAGGTTGCCGTCCACAGCGAAGGGACTCCGATCGGCGTACGCAACGACGGTGGGATTCTGGAGCACATGCTCCACGAGATTGAGATCGAGTGCCTGCCGACCAACATTCCGAGCGAACTGACCTACGATGTCACCGAGTTGAACATCGGCGATACTGTCCATGTGTCAGATCTGGTGGCGCCGGAGGGAACGACCTTCGTGACAGAGTCCGACCGGTCTGTGTTCGCTGTCGCACCGCCGACGGTCCGCCAGGACGAGGACGAAGAGACCGAAGAGGGCGAGGGCGCAGAGGTTGAGGAGGGAGCCACTGAGCCGGAGGTCATCGAGCGCGGCAAGAAGGACGACGACGAAGGGGACGAGGAGTAACCTGGGCGCCAGGGTTGTGGTCGGGCTCGGCAATCCGGGCCCTAAATACGCGAAGACACGCCACAACGTCGGGTTCAGGGTCGTGGATCACTTGGCTGGTGCACGTCCCTGGGCGACGCGAGAGCTCTACGATCACGCGTCCACGACTATCCGTTCTCACACCGTTAGGCTGGTTCGGCCCACCACGTTCATGAACGATTCCGGTCTCGCCGTTTCGGATGCCATGGATCGGTTTGGGAGCAAGCCGGATGACGTTCTGGTCCTCGTCGATGACATACATCTGGATGTCGGACGAATACGTGTGCGACGGGGAGGGTCCAAAGGGGGTCATAACGGACTGAGATCGATAGTTGCCGCCTTGGAGAGCGATGCATTTCCTCGGGTTCGAATGGGCGTCGGTGAGGTCCCAGGAGACCAAACACAGATTGAGTATGTTCTCGGCGAATTCGATACGAACGAAGTCGTTTTGGTCGAGCTAATGGTTTTGCGAGCTGCGGATGCTGTCAGGACTTGGTGTTACGCGGGCGTGGAGTCGGCTATGAATTCGTTCAATGGGAGGTAAGGGCACCTTGTCCGTCTGTGGCACCGTGCTCGTTACCTGGAGAATGAGATGATCGAGTGGGCACCGTTGTTAGGCCTAGGGGGATTGGGCTGCGCGTTGATCGTATACCTGCGCATCCTGAAGAAGCCGGTCGGCACGGAGCGAATGAGAGAGATATCCGACGCCATTCACGAAGGTGCGATGGCCTTCCTAAAGCGAGAATATATTGTTCTCGCTATTTTCGTTGTGGTGCTAACTGTAGCGCTCTTTTTCGGCATCGGAAAGGATACAGCGATGGCCTTTGTCCTGGGATCCCTCTGCTCAGTACTGTCAGGATTCCTGGGTATGAAGGCGGCAACCCGCGCGAACGTCAGGACCACCTTCGCAGCGAATCAGGAAGGGCAACCTCAGGCGCTTTCCGTTGCATTCTCGGGTGGCACCGTGATGGGGTTGGCCGTCGCGAGTCTGGGTCTCTTGGGTGTTGGACTGCTCTTCGGTGTGTATGGATCGCCCGATCAGGCGCAGATCATCGGCGGGTTCGCGATGGGCGCCAGTTCGATCGCACTCTTCGCCCGCGTGGGCGGAGGGATCTACACGAAAGCTGCCGACGTCGGGGCCGATTTGGTCGGAAAGGTCGAGGCCGGGATTCCCGAAGACGATCCTCGCAATCCTGCCGGGATCGCAGATAACGTGGGTGACAATGTCGGTGACGTAGCCGGGATGGGCGCCGATATCTTCGAGTCCTATGTGGGGTCGATTATCGCGACGATCGCTATCGCGGCGTCGGCCAGCACGGCATTGCTGGAGAAACTGAGTGGTCGTGCGACGGATACAGCCACCGTCCAGGTAGTGGCGATGCAACTCCCGATCGCTATCGCTATGATCGGCCTTGTGGCCTCGCTCATCGGTGTATTCTCCATGCGACTTCTGCGGAATATGGATCCTGCCTCCGCTTTGCGGAATGCCCCGCTCGTCGCCGCCGTGCTTATGTTCGCGGGAAGCTACTTCTTCATCGAGCAGGCAGGCCTCTCGCCCGACATCTTCTATGCTGTGTTCTTTGGCGGGATAACGGGGATCGTGATCGGTCTCCTAACGGAATACTACACAGGGGGTGCCCCCGTTCGTCGGATCGCCGCCGCGTCCGAAACCGGGCCCGCGACCAACATGATCGAAGGGATAGCGGTCGGCATGGAGAGTACGATGCTCCCCATTCTCTGTATCTGCTGCGCCATCGGTCTTGGTTACCACTTCGCAGGTCTCTACGGAATCGGGATCGCAGCGGTTGGAATGCTATCGACCGTCGGTGTGACGATGGCGGTAGACGCTTACGGCCCGATCGCTGACAACGCGGGCGGTATATCGGAGATGAGCGAACTGGGTCCGGAGACGCGCAAGATTACGGACGGACTCGATGCGATCGGAAACACCACTGCCGCGATAGGTAAAGGTTTCGCCATTGGTTCGGCAGCCCTTACAGCCCTGGCACTGTTCTCTGCATACACGGTTGCCGTCGGTCTGGACGTGATCGACCTGACAAAACCGATCGTGGTGATCGGGTTGCTGGTCGGTGGCGCTGTTCCTTTCCTGGTGGCCGCGATGACGATGAAGTCGGTCGGTAAGGCTGCCTTCAAGATGGTCGAAGAGGTTCGACGTCAGTTCCGTGAGATTCCGGGCCTGATGGAAGGGACGAGCAAGCCCGATACCCGCCGGTGCGTGGACATCAGCACCGTCGCGGCCCTTCGCGAGATGGTTCTGCCCGGGCTGGTAGCGGTTGTGAGCCCGGTTATTGTCGGTTTGTTCCTCGGTTCGGAAGCCCTGGGCGGGATGCTCGGTGGCGCAACGCTGAGTGGTGTTCTGGTAGCGTTGATGATGGCGAACACAGGTGGTGCTCTGGACAACGGGAAGAAGTGGATCGAGGAGGGCAACCTCGGTGGTAAAGGGTCCGAGGCGCATAAGGCGTCTGTTGTGGGTGACACCGTTGGCGATCCGCTCAAGGACACCTCCGGCCCTGCTTTGAACATCCTCATCAAACTCATGTCTGTCGTATCACTGGTGCTTGCCCCTCTTCTGAGGGGATAAAGCATCCGCCCCGACGGGATCGACCCGTCGTGGATCCAACCCCCGCTCAGACGCAAAGCTGAGCCTAGAGTCCAGGGGAGGTTGTATGTCGAAACACTATGAACTCACGTTGGTCGTGGGGTCGCAGGATGGCGACGAAGCGGTCAACAGCATAGTGGGCAAGTACGAGTCGTTCCTGAAGGATAACGGGGCCGACCCGGTAGTCGCTGATAGACGCGGCGTGCAGAAGCTCGCCTACGAGATCAAGAAGCAGAATCAAGCGGATTACACCTACTTCCAGTTCACGGGTGAAGCGGCGATGGTGCAGGAAATGGATCGTCAGCTCAGGTTGGACGAATCCGTGCTGCGTCATCTGTTTATCAAGACGGAGGACGCACCCGTCGTGCCTCAGGACGAGTCGGAGGCAGAGGAGGCCGAAGCAGAAGAGACGGTAACTTCAGGCGAAAACGAGGAGGCTGAAGAATGAACGTTCGTGGACGCGTGAAGGTTTGCCGATTCTGTGAAGACAAGGCCATCAAGATCGATTACAAGGATGACCGCCTACTGCGCCGATTCATCACGGAGCGCGGTAAGGTTATCCCCAGGCGTATGACCGGTACCTGTGCCCGACATCAGCGGGAGCTGACCACGGCTATCAAGCGGGCGCGGAACATCGCCGTTCTTCCGTACTCCGCCGAGACGGTTAAGTAGAGGGGGCTGATATGAAGGTTATTCTGACAGAGACCCTGGAGCACGTCGGCGGTGCGGGAGAGATCGTCGAGGTCAAGCCCGGGTTTGCACGTAATTATCTGCTCCCGCGCAAGCTGGCCCTGATTGCAAACGCCGGCAACATGGCGGTGTATGAGGAGGTCAAGAGCCAGCGTGGTGCCCAACTGGCGCGAGAGAAGAAGGAGGCCGAAGATCAGGCCGCTGCCCTTGGTAACGCTTCCGTTACGATTGCCGTTGCCGTTGGTGAAGAGGATCGCATCTTCGGATCCGTGACGAACCAGCAGATTGCTGATCAGCTCAAGGAACAGAGCTTTGAGATCGATCGTCGGACGATTCAACTGGATGAACCGATCCGGGCCCTCGGCGTCTATGACGTGCCCATTCGGCTGCACGCCGAAGTCGAGGCCACCGTCAAGGTATGGGTGGTCAAAGAGTAGGCGACCGGTCGAGAGATTGTGGACGGGGGCTCGGGATATCCGGGCCCCCGTTTTCTTTTATGAGGCATTGAGTGAACACCTCAGAAGCATCAGTGCTGGCTGAGAAATTGGACCGGATCGATGGCCAAGGCTATGGCAGGTATGCCTCGATCTGCGGGACCTATGCCCTCGATGGGCTGCGGCTTCAGATCGATCGCACACAGCGGGATCCGTTCGCGTCGCCGACAATGATGCGTGTCTTTGCATCGGTCAGCGAGACGGGCGTCGATGTGTCGAGCCTTGAAAGCCGAATCCGCAGTGTCGCCCTGGCGGACTACTTGACCAGACGCCTCGCTGTCGAGATTGACGAGCTGGGCGTCGAAGTCAATGGATCAGGCAACAGTGGGCGAATCCACATCGCGAGGCCAGGGCAGGAAGTAGTGGAGAGGACGTCCGTTCAGATCAAGGGTGCCGAACTGGAAGCCAGAGTCTATGCGGGGCTGCCCGCGCGTGGGCGACGTATCGATGGTCGGGGTGCTGAGGTGCTCCTGTTGGAGGCGCTCCCTGGCGTGCTAGCTGCGGCCCTGTCAAACCTTCGCGATAACCCTGATGCGGTGAAAAGGCACCTGAACGTTTGCGAAGATCAGGACGACCTCCGTTCGCGCCTTGCCGATATGGGGCTCGTCGCCTTCGTGGCGGATGGATCGATACTCGTACGTGAGTCTGGTGCGGATGATCGGCCGATGGACTCTGACAGGGCGGTTCCGCTCGTATCACCACCCTCTACCGCTGTCGAAGTTGAGCTGCCTCACCGAGGGCGAGTCCGTGGTCTCGGGATTCCGGTCGGGGTGACCATGATTGTTGGTGGCGGCTATCACGGAAAGTCGACGCTCCTCAAGGCGGTCGAACGGGGGGTCTACAATCATATCCCGGGAGATGGACGAGAGGGTGTGGTTACCGTCGATTCGGCGGTCAAGCTCCGCGCGGAAGAGGGTCGGAGTGTTCAGTGCGTCGACCTTCGACCCTTTATAGACAACCTGCCAGGGGGCGTGGACGCCGTCCGTTTCTCCACTCAGGACGCGAGCGGAAGTACCTCCCAAGCGGCCAGCGTTGTGGAGTATGTAGCGGGAGGCGCTACGGCCTTGCTGATGGATGAAGACTCATCCGCCAGTAACTTCCTGAACCGAGACGAGGGTGTGAGATCGCTTGTTCCAGACAGTGAGGAGCCCATTCGGCCGTATGCGTCCTTCGTTCGCGGTCTGGTCGAACAGGGCGTGTCGACGCTTATGGCGATCGGTAGCTCAAGCACATTCTTCGCCTGGTCCGATCTCGTTCTGAGGGTGGCGGACTATCGGGTTGAGGACGTGACAGAAGTGGCCCGGCAACTATCCGATCCGGAGGCAAACGCGTGCGAGGGTGTTACGGTTGAGAAGCAGGAACGGGTACCTAGCAGGTGGGATTTTGGGCGCGGCAGACGTGGACCCAGGGTAAGGGTCCGAGGGCCGGAGGTGTCAATCGGTGACGAGCACGTCGATGTTAGCGGGCTAGAACAGCTGTGCGCTCCCGGTGCCGCCGAATGCGTCGGGGCTGCACTTTTCTGGTGCGCGTCGTTGATCGATGGCCAGCGATCGATCGATTCCATCGCAGAAGAAATCGAAGGGTTGATGGCGCGTGAAGGATTGGATGGGCTGGGTGGGCGTCTGACCGGAAATGCGGCCCGAGCAAGAAGGCTCGATATCCTGGGCGCCCTGAATCGCGCGAGGCGCCTGAAGGTCGGTTAGCGCGATTCAGGATGGAGACCACAATCTCACCTCGTGAGGGGTAGGAAGAGGCGACGTCCCACCCTTCCTTGCCGAGGCTCTGCAACCGTTTGAGATCGCTTCCCGCCTTCACGCAGATGGGGGCTGTGCCCCATAACCGTATAGTACTCCTAACGGTCCAACTTCTCCTTCCCCTGACTTTGGAGCTCAGACCTGAGAGCAAGACCCGCCAGCAGTGTGGACCCCAGAAGTACTGCGAAGCACTTGATCACAGTGCTGTTCCTCACGCTTCACCTCTAGAGGTCCTGAGCACACCTGAAGCCGAGGTTTCCGGTCGAACTGTCCGGTGTGTTCGCGCTCCTTGCCGCGATGCGATAACGGTTACAGTAAGACTCGTGGCACAGATAGGAGCCCCCACGCATCGATCTGGCATCTCCGCGGTCAGGACCCTTCGGGTCTGTTCGCGGTCCATCCAGGTGGTGGTCGGGTGAGAACCAGTCCGCGCACCATTCCCAGACGTTGCCCGATACATTATAGAGGCCGTATCCATTCGGGGGAAAGGCATTCACGGGGGCAGTGGAGGCGAAACCGTCCTCTTCGGTGTTCCCTTCCGGGAAAGTGCCCTGCCAGATATTGCACCGGTGCTCACCGTCCGGGGTCAACTCATCACCCCACGGGTATCGGGCTCCCTCGACTCCCCCTCTTGCGGCGAGTTCCCACTCGGCTTCGGTAGGGAGTCGTTTCTCCGCCCACTCGGTGAAGGCCACGGCATCGTTCCACGAGATGTGTACGGCTGGGTGGTCCCACCGCCCCGCCAGGGAGCTTTCCGGTCCCTCTGGCTTGGACCAGCAGGCACCATCCACGGGCCACCACCACGGCGTGATCTGGACCGTTTGCTCGACCCGTGTCGCCGTCTCCTCCGGCACGAAACTGTGGAACACGAAGGACCAGCCAAATTGTTCCGCCTCGGTCTTGTAACCAGTGTCCTTGACGAACCTCGAGAATTGGGAGTTGGTGACGGCCGTGGCGTCCATTTGGAAGGGAGATACCGTTACTTCCCGGATCGGACCCTCACCATCTTCCGGGAACCCGACCTCATCATCCGTTCCCATCATGAATGATCCGCCCTCGATCACGATAGAATCGCTGTTAGAGGTTCTCGTCTTCCTGCCCTTCTTGCGTTTCCCTTTCCCTGGACGGACAGATCGTTTCTGAGAAGGACCCCGGGTAGCTGCGCAGCATGCTCGTGGCATAGGCCTAACGGTAGTGCTTGATGATGAGGTAAGCGCTTAGGAAGGTCGCTTCAACGACGGCATCGGCTTTGTGCTCGACAAAGACACGGTATCTGCCGTCTTCGACATTCACGATCGCGTGGTTGTGCAATGTGTGACCCTGATCCGCCGATGACCCTGACGCCCCCGCGATATTCCCTACTTGCCCGAACTGGACGTCAGAAGGAGATACCTGCTTCATTGTTAGCCTGGTTTCGAAGGCGCTACCACTCGCAAGTTGAGCCACAAGCGATATTTCGATCTTCCCACCACCGGGCGTATCCACAAACGTATCCAACTGGGCAAGCTTGACCCACTTCGAGTTGAAGAAGAAAATGGCGTCTTCGTTGACGTCTGTCGTGGTCACTGAGATCAGACTCATGCCGCCTCCGGACGCCGGCCCTACCCAGTTACCCTTACTGTCGATCACGGGAGTCGTGCCAATGGACAGGCTGTCCGTGACCACGACTGGGGCGGCGAGGCTGCCGGTCGAGTCCCACTGGGCAAGTCCTTCTGCCAGTTCGATGCTGCGAGGATGTATATCTTCGTCTCGAACATCCCTTGAGTGCCCGGAAGTGATGGCGTAGGGGGCGCTCACCAGCCTCTGTCTGGGGGTCAGTTCCATCCCGTTGATCTGCAGCGATAGGTAGATCTCGTCAGTCGACCGAAAGAGTTCAGAACCTAGTTCCGAGGTCGACCCTAGCAAGACACCGAATCGGCCGTTTTGCAGCAAAACGTCGTGCTGTTCCGTCCAGAGGGACTTCGTCGAAACCGAGTCCGCGTGGATGGAGAACCGAATGGATGCCTGGCTGTCTAGGCCCTCCAGAAATCCCCGATAGTTCAGCAGCAAGGGCTGAGCATCAGTTGAGACCGGTGTGAGGGACAGAAGGAGCAGCCAAGCACCTCGCAGAAGCGAGGTAAGGCTGAGTAAGGGCCGGTCCTTAAACATATTGCCTCTCATTATAAAGGATGGATTGGAAATCTAAGCGGCGGCACTAGAGTCCGCAATACTCGTCTTTGGACTTGCGTCGAAAGAATGGACGGAATTATATTTGCGGACCCATACAACCTTTGGAAAATCAGTAATATCATGGGATTTAGCGAGGATGCAGGAATGATACAAATGGAGGTCGTTGGCGTCGCTCCCGAGCCGAACAGCAACAAGCCTCTCGTTTGGCTGAGGGATGAGGAGCAAACGGTCTTTTTGCCGATCTCCATTGGCAACTTCGAGGCGACGGCCATATATATGGAACTTTATGACGAACCGCCACCAAGGCCCATCTGCTACGATCTCGTCCGGACTGTCTTGGGACAGGTAAATGCAAAAGTTGAGCGAATCGTCATAAGCGACCTCAAGGACGATACCTTCTACGCTCAGATCATCTTCAAACAGGGGAGCAGCGAGTTCGAGGTGGATTCCAGGCCAAGCGATGCGATTGCACTGGCATTGCGCGTCGCGGCACCGATCTTCGCGTCGGACGCNGTGCTGGATGAGGCCGGACTGGAGGTAGAGGGCGAAGAGATTCCTCTGGGACTGGAAGAGGATATGGAGTTATTCGAGGCCGCCGCCGAAGCGGAACTCGTGGTTCAGGAGGAGCCTGAGTCGGTCGTAACGCTACAGAAACAGCTGGAGGCTGCCGTATCCCAGGAAGACTACGAAAAGGCCGCCAAACTTAGAGACAAAATCGGTCGAATGGATGCCGAATAGGTCGTCGTAAAGTCGTTATTTTTAGCCAGTTTTGGCTGCTTAGACCATCCGAAAAATCGCTTGACAGGCCATTTTGCTACCCGTATACTTAGTCTGTTGCCTTGGGGTGAAATGCGAAAAGACATATCGTAAACTGTTGTTTTTTTTGAAGTTGCGGGCTTCCGGCGGGATGGCTGCATCTTTGTGTTTGCGATCACTTTAGGGCANGCGGTTCGGAATAGAATGCGTTAAGAAACNAAATTGAAATTCATGCAGGGCAAAACAAGACATAAACTGAGGAAGGGAGGGATCGTTTATCGAGTGAATGGCTGGTCTCGTTTTTCACTCCGCCCATCACCCCAGAAGCACTTACGCTGGGCGGAATCCGGGAGGACGAGGAAAGAAGTACCGAAGGCAAGTTAACGTAACGAGCTGTTAAGATAATAGATACACTCATCTGCCTTTGAGTTTGATCATCAAGGAGAAGGTGTAATGAGCTTTAANAAAATTAGTTGCCTGTTTGTGGTTCTGTTGCTGCTCGCCGGTATGACCGGTGTGGCACAGGCTGCGGATCCTGCAGGTGTACGCCTCAGAATCGACCATCCGGCCGACGATGCGTGGGTTGGTATTGGCGACTCTGTGGTAGTTTCAGTGGATTACCTTCCTGGAACGGCGGCGCTCGACAGCGTTGTGATCGCCATCGTTGAGGATACGACCGTCACCGACATCACCACGGCAGTGGGGTCCCTGACGAACGACTCAAACGATGACTTTGTCGCATATCTCGGCTCTGCTCATCACGCTACGTCAGCGGATTCGGACGGCTTCAGGTCCTTCGAGGCCACGTTCCAAGTGACGGCCGGCATGGTCGTTGCCAGTTCTTCCAGGAATCTCGAGATGGCGGCTGTCCTTAGTACGGACGGTTTCACGTCTGTTTCCAAGGTCCTGAACAACCAGAACACTGAAGATGTGATCGACGGTGTGTCTTCGTTCGGCAAGGTCGGCGACCAAGTTAGCATCGGTATAGACGCGCAGCGTCCGACAGCGAACATCGACAGTGTTCGTCTCGATACAACGGGTATCTCTGACTACCCGAACGATGCAGGTGGGCCCGGTGCTGACGGTAATAATGCATCTGGCAAGCCGAAGAAAGCCTTCAAGGTTGGTTCGCAGGTGAAGGTTTCATTCTTCGTGTCAGGCATCTCCTCAGGTGCATCTGGTATCGTTCACATCACGGATACGGCGAACGTCAGCAACCTTCCGGATAGCGCGATGAAGACCGTTAACTTTGCGTTCTCTTCGCTCGTTTCGGGTTCAGCTACTGACTCAACCTCCGTTACGTTATCCGCCGGCGATATCGCAGGCGACAACCGTCGCATCGTTGCCGTAGCATTTCTGTCGGATGCAGCAGGAAACCTCAGTTCAACGACTCCGACTGACGTGACGCCTGTTGGTGTAACGGACGTTAACATGCACGTCCTTGATACCACATCGCCCACAATCACTCCACACGCACCGAAATCGGGTGCCACGGACAGCACGTACTTCACCGGGAAAGTGGACACGGCACTCAGTATCGTGACGCTTTCGACAGGTGCCGCAGCAAATGTGACATACACGGCTACTCCGTTGAAGTTCAAGACGTCTGAGGGTGTGAAGTCGGCGACTGCAAAATTCAGCGATTCGACACTGACTCTGTCGACGGCACCAACTACGCTGATCACAGGCAACACTTTCACCTCAACGTTCGCCACCGATTTTGGTGTTACGGATCAGGCTGGTAAGAGCGGTGACCTTACCCTCACGGTGACGGACAGTGTGGGTAACAGCGCGAGTTCATCTCAGGCATCTGTTACGTATGATCAGGTTCCACCGGGCATCAAGTCTGGTACGCTGTTCCCGACGAGTTCTTCAGCACCGCCGGACGTTGATAACAGCAATGCGCCGACGGTGAACCGCGCTACGATGATGCCGATCTTGGAGTTGCTCGAGGAGGTCGATTCGCTCGCGGCCCAGTACGTCGAGGTTACCTCGGGTACGCCGAAGTCGGCCAAGGAGGAGCTCGCTCCTGGCGATCCTCTGCTCGACGATGTAGGCACTGAGATCAACATCACCTTTACTGATACGCTGTTCTCTGAGCGTAAGTACACCCTGCAGATGGTGTTCAGGGATCTTGCNGGTAACCATCAGGCAACGACTCCNGANACNATCACCTTCGACGCTGACTTCCAGAACCCGGTTGCTGATTCGTTTGTTGTCGCAGCCGCGAGTAATGACAGTGTTGTGACAGCAGGTGCAGCTTTGATCCTCAATGTCACGGCCATCGACACGTCACTCACGAACTCATCCGGGTCACAGCGTGCAGCCGTTACGCACAAAGGTGACGCAATTGTTCGCGTGGATGCCGGTGACCAAGACATCAGTGGCGTGACGATCTCGGGAACTGGTGTTACTGACAACAAGGACGGAACAGCTACACTGACCGACGATGACTGGACTCTCGGAACTCGTACGGTAACCATCAAGTCGACCAAGACGTTGGCTCCGTTCACCGCAATCGTCGAAAACAAGACGGCTGACGATGTGAATTACNCTGGACAACGTGCCAACCTCCAAGTCGACGCAGGTAACTTCGCGACGTATAACGTCTCAGTGGTTGCCAGCGACGATGACACGGCTGAGGGTGTCTCCGGGCCGTTCACCGTGATGGTCCAGCCAGCTGACCGCTGGGGTAACCCATCATCGAAGACTTTCGATGGCACTGCGGGCGTCGCAAGCCGAAGTGATTCACTCGGTCTAATCGACGCGGATGTCGACAGTTCCAAGGTGCTCTCTGAGGTCTTCGTCAACTTCTCGTCGAATAGGGCCACCGTAGCAGTTCCACAGGGCCCTCAGGCAGTCAATTCGGCAGGTTCGACCTTCATGATCGGTGGGGCTTCGGAGTCCGGCGACGGACTGCAAATCTCCGTCCGGACGGTCAACGCTGGTGGCGACACAATCGGCACGTCCGCCACTTCCGGTGACGACCACGACGTAGCAAGCGGAGCCACTAGCTCCTTGGCCTATGCACCGCTCGGGGAGGCACCTGTTGTTGTCGGCGACCTCGCGGCTCCGGCTAATCTGGTGGTTCAGGATTGGTTGGGCTCNGACGGTTTGGGTGACCAGGGTGGATTCGTCAGCGTTGCGTTCCCGGGGGTTTCCGGTGCGTCGCGTTATCGCATCTACCGTGAAATTCAGTCCAACGTTGGAACTGACGACAGCGGAAATGTCGTGATTCTCGACACGGCGTCAGCCACGATGGTTTCTTGGACAACGCTCGATCACGTTGGTGATGGCGTCCAGCAGGCCGTTATCCCGACGCTCGACGGAAAATCAACGAACTGGGCCGTTGCGGCCGAGTCCGGCGGAAACTCCTCCGAGACGACGAGCAACAAGCGTGTCTTCACGAAGCAGATCGTTCAGAATATGGTCCGCTTCCTGGGTGTCGATCCGAATCGCGTTCTGTCGATGACGGAGCTCGAGCAGGTGTACACACCCGCTGAAGATTTCGCAGCATCAATCGTCGGCGACACGGATTTCCGTTTCGTCGCCGTTAACCCTGACCTGTCCGCGNTGTTCAGTGGCAAAGCAACGCCGCAGAACATCCGCACACAGGCCTCTGGTGTGAAGACATCGGCAAAAACGATGACCGAAGCACCGGTGAAGGCCGTGGACAACATCCCGCCCGCAGTGGTCGAGGGTGTTGAAGGCGCAATCAGCGAAGGTAACGTGAACCTGACGTGGACGGCTTCGGCTGACGACAAGGTCGTTGGTTACAGCTCCTACCGAGGGTATGCGGTACCGATCGCTGGTGTTGATCGTTATGACATTTATCGAGGCGCAAGCGAAGACGCTCTTGAGCTCATCGGTTCCGTCCCAGGCGGCACGACTAGCTTCACGGAAGCTGCCGTTGAAGGAATGTCGACGATCATTTACCGCGTTGACGCAGCAGACCTCGATAACGCTCCGCTCGGCCCGATCGCTTCGGTCGTCGCCGGTGGTCGCGACATCGCACTCGACGCGCAGGGGAACCCGGTTTATCTCGTGAACCTGAGCGATGGCACACCGAACGTCGCAGATTTCGGTGACTTCATCGCTTTCGCGGGCTCCTTTAACCTGAACGAGGGTGACGCCGGATTCCTGCCGAACGCTGACACGAATGATGACGGTGCCGTGGACTTCACGGACTTCCTGAACTTCGCGTCGACGTTCAACTCGGTCGCAGCTACGGTTAATGGCGCCGCTGTCAGCACGAAGCCCGTCATCCGGACCCTGCAGCCGGGTGTGAACGACAATGTCGCATTTTCGCTGAACCTCACGAGTGACAAGGTCCTAGTTGGCCAGACGGTTACGCTGAACGTCACGGTCGATGGTGCCAACTCGCTCCAGGGCTTCGGTTTCGACATGTCGTATGACACAGACAAGTTCGAGTTCGTCGAAGCAACACCCGCTGAGGAAGACCTCCTCAAGACGGGTGGTGCCGAGACACCGGTGTTCCTCTCTCAGGAGCAGACACCGGGTGAGCTCGTCATCGCCAACGCGGTCGTGGACGGTTCACCGGTCACGGGCGCAGGTGATGTGGTTTCGTTGACGTTCCGCGTTCTGACGGAATTCGAGGACAACGCACGGTTCGATCTGGCCAATGGTATCGTCTTTGACGCATCCCAGCTGGCCAACCCGGTCGTGGCTCTCGGAAGCCTGAGCGTGGAGAGCACGCCGACAGAGTTCGCTCTGTTGCAGAACTTCCCGAACCCATTCAACCCCGAAACGACGATCAAATACAACGTCGCCGAGGGCGCGAACGTGTCGCTGCGGATTTACAACGTGGTTGGTCAGGTTGTGAAGACGCTCGTCGCCGAGCAGCAGAATGCCGGACGCTACACGGTCCGGTGGAACGGCACGGACGATCGGGGGGTATCGGTCTCTAGTGGCATCTANTTCTACCAGATTGCCGCTGGCGACTTCTCGGACGTCAAGAAGCTGATGTTGCTGAAGTAGCCGTTTGAGTCGGTTGGGGCCCTCGTCTTAGGNCGGGGGCCCCAACTCTCGAAAAGTGAAGCTTTTTTTCGAAAGCGAAGAGGAAAATCAAATGAAGAGTTCCAGAATGTTCGTTCTCTGGCTCGTCGCGGCTGCTTGGATCTTCACCGGGGTTGACGTTCAGGCCCAGTCCAATGCCGATGCTGTCCTTTCTCTCGACTTCGTCGGGACGGATGTCACCGGAGGGAATGGAACGAATGATGGGGTGACGAGTGGCGTGGTTTCTGGAGCCGGGACAAGCGTTGTTATCGAAGTCTTCGCGGCTCCACTGGATGCCGATCTTACTGGCGCGTCGATCACACTGACCGCCGACAATACACTCATCAAGCTTGATACCACTGCAGGTACGGGTGGTAACACAAGCGTTCTGTCTTCGCCNTTTGCTCTGGCCCTGCCAGGAACCGATACCACGCAGTCCGTCGGTGCCTTTGGTGCGATCAGCCTGGCCGATGGCCTCGTTACTCGTCTCGCACTAACCACAGTCGGTGATGTGACTGGCGTGGAATTCGACGTCACCATTAGCGTCGAATTGGCCGTCAGTGTGACCGATACGCGGACGGTCAGTTCCACGATGTCTTTCAACGCAGTCCCGAAGGTCACGGTGGACGAGAGCATCGTAGAGATNCCGCGTGGCGGTGTGTCTCCGGCGATCACGGCAAGCGCCTCAGGCTTCGCAGCTGGCGCAAACGTGACGCTAAGTGTGACGAAGACCGGTGGTGGTGCCGACGTCTCCTCGACAGACAACGGAGACGGCACGGCCACAATCACGGCGAGTGGTGTTGGTTTCGCTACAGCAGACGTTACGGCCAGCGATGGCACAACCACGACGGCGGCCGTCAGCATCACGTTCAGTGAGCAGGTTCCCGCTGAACTCGCCACCTTTGGTGGCACAGTGGTCGATGAGGGAGTCAGCCTGAATTGGACGACGACTTCGCAGACCAACAACGCCGGCTGGCAGGTTATGCGCAGCACGGACGGGGTTACGTACGAAGTCATCAGCGACCTCCTGCCTGGCGCAGGAACGTCCGATGCAGTCCTGAATTACGACTTCGACGATAGCGCACTACCGTCAGTCGAGAAGGTGTTCTATCGTCTCGATCAGATCGATCTCGACGGTGCCGTTCACAGCTCGAGTCCGATCGAAGTTCTCCTGGGCGCGCGTTTCCTTGATCTTCCGACGGAGTTCGGCACACACGTTTACCCGAACCCCTTCAACCCTGCCACGACGATTGCGTACGACCTCCCGAGCGAATCGGCTGTGTCGATCGTGATCTACGACGTGCTGGGTCAGGAAGTTCGACGTCTGGTTTCCGAGCAGAAGTCCGCTGGTCGCTATACGATCCAGTGGGACGCTCTCGACAACTTCGGACGTGGCGTTGGTAGCGGTGTTTACATTGCCAAGGTCGAGGCCGGGCAGTTCACGGCTTCGCAGAAGATGCTGCTTCTGAAGTAGTTAGTTACATAGCGTTTATCAAGAAAGCCGCAGCGCCTGATATGTAAGGGCCTGCGGCTTTCTCGTGTGAATCACGAATGCGAGGAGGGGATTTGGACGAAGTCAGAATCGGCTTGGTCGGATGTGGCGGAAACATGACCGGCCATCTACGCCGACTACTGTCGGTAGGTGATGCCCGCGTGGTCGGCTTAGCGGATCCGAGTCAGGATAGCATTAAAAGAATGGTCAAACGAGTACCTGAGGCCGGAGAGTTGCCAACATTCGATTCGCACGAAAAGCTGATCGCCGGACAGGATCTCGATGCAATTGTGATTTCCTCTCCGCACACGATTCACCACGAACAGATCGTATACGGGCTCGAAGCAGGTCTTCACGTCTTGACCGAGAAGCCAATGGTGTGCACGGTCGACCACGCTAAAAACGTGATGGAGCTGTCGGAACAGGCCGGTCGGATCTTGATGGTATCGTATCAACGCCACCTTGCGCCGTCCTTCAGGTTTATGCGCAACCAGATCAAGTCGGGCGAGATCGGTGATATACAGTTTGTAAACGCACTCCAGGACCAGGCCTGGTATCGGAATCAGCAAGGGAAGTGGCGACAGGTTTTGTCCCTGTCGGGTGGGGGCCAGCTCAACGACTCAGGTAGTCACCTGCTGGACATTGTCCTGTGGATGGTGGACCAGGCTCCGATCGAGGTTACGGCACGAATCGAGTATTTCGATAAGGAAGTCGACATCAACACTTCTATGCAGGTCGTCTTCGAGAGCGGGGCGATTGCCAACTTCTCGGTCGTCGGAAACGGCCCTGGACCTGGTATGTGGGAAGACATTACACTGTGGGGCGATAAGGGGGCCATCTACTCACGCAACGAGAAATTGACGTGCAGATACGGCGCCGATCCTGTTGAGATCGACGACCTGCCGAGCCGATTTACCAGTCCGGACCAGAATTTCGTGGATGCGATACTCGGGCGCGATAGTGTCCAGGTCCCTCCCATTTGCGGGCTGAGAGTGATCCAGTTGACAGAGGCGGCGTGGGAATCTGCCGAACAGGGGGGGAGACCGGTCGCGGTCAAGCAGTACCCGGATTGACATTCCCCCTGATGGCGGATAGCTTTACAAAAAGCGAGATACTGACTTGAGGGAAGTGACATGCAGGTCCGATCCGTCGAATTTCAAGAAAATTTCCGCCTTGTGACGCTTGAGGCGTCCAGGCAACAAAGCGTGCTGAACCGTGAAGGATCCGAAGGGATCCAAAATGCAGCAGCGGCACTATCGAATGAGCGCGCCCTCCAGCTGGAGCGGCCAAATCCAACGCCCGATTCGGAGCCGCAACGCCTGATCGATGAGAAGGCAGGACAGCGGTCGGAACGTCGATCAAACCGACCACTGCCTAAAGAGGCATCCGATCAGGAGTCAGAAGAGACGGCTGGTCCAGAGCGAGGTCTACTCACTGGCCAATCCATCGATCTGCTCGCGTAGCCCGATCCACCCCATCTACAGGAGAATCGCCATCACCTTCCAGGACGACGACAGCCGCCCGAGGAAATCTCCAGACGACTTCCTCCAGGACTACGTCGACATGCAGCATACCTTTCAGTCCCTGTCGATTATCGACCAGATCCTGATGTCGATGGACGAAAAGGACAAGCGAAGGTCGTTGCTGTATCAGTTGCGACGTCAGCTCCAGGAAGACGAGATCACGTTCGAAGAGGCCCGACGGACGATTGTCGAGCTCGAGGCGGCACTTGAGAAGGTCACTGGACCGGCGAACCGAATCGGCACGCTGTTGGAGGCGCCGGAGAAAGGAATCGCCTGCATCACCGTGGGAGGGTCGGAGTATTACGCGAACGTCGACGCGAGAATCGAGGAAGACGAGCTCGAAGTTGGGACACGCGTGCTGGTAAACGAGGCCTTTGCCGTCGTTGGCTCCTTGGGATACCCGATTGGTGGGCAGATAGCCAAGGTCATCGATGTGATGGAGGACGGCCAGATTCGGGTGGGCCAGGAGCATGGCTCACAATCCACAGTCCTGGCGTTGTCCGAACATCTGCGGGATGGAGACCTCAAAGCGGGTGAGGAAGTTCGGGTGGATCCCAGCTTCCGCGTCGCGATCGAGCGAATCGACAACCCCGAGGTCAACGCCTACTACCTAGAAGAGATTCCNGACCTGCCGTGGAACAAGATCGGTGGACAGGAGGAGGCCATCCAGGCGATCAAGGACACGATCGAGATGCCTGTCCTGCATCCCACGCTGTTCGAACGATTCCAGTATAGCACACCAAAGGGCTTCCTCCTTTATGGCCCTCCAGGATGCGGCAAGACCCGTATCGGCAAGGCGACAGCCTACAATCTTGCACTCCGGGCTCAGCTAGAGGGCAATCTGAACACGAAGCAGTGCTTCATGCACATCAAAGGCCCGGAAATTTTGAATATGTGGCTGGGCGAATCCGAGCGTCAGGTCCGCGAAATCTTCAGCCGTGCTCGGGAAAAGCGTAAGGAAGGCTACCTGCCAGTGGTGTTCATCGACGAAGCAGAATCGATCCTGGGCACCCGTCGTGCGATGCGCTCGCACAGCATCTCGAACACGGTCGTCCCTATGTTCTGTGCTGAGATGGACGGCATCGAGTCGCTGCAGGACGTCGTCTTGATCCTGGCTTCTAACCGCCCGGATCTCATTGATCCCGCCATCCTGCGTCCAGGTCGAATCGATCGGAAGATCAAAGTCAAGCGTCCCGGGAAGGATGACGCCAGTGAAATACTCAAGATCTACCTGACTCCCGACCTGCCGATCGATACCAGCGGTATGGACGAATCGAACGTCTCTACGATAGATCGTTGCGTCAACGAAATGGTCGACGAGATCTTCGCCCGGCGTGACGACACACGGTTCCTGGAGGTCACCCTGCGCAGTGGGCGCAAGGAAATCCTCCATCGCGGTGACCTCTGTAGTGGCGCTGTCCTCGAATCAATCGTGAGGCGGGCGAAGGAGTACGCGATTCTGCGTTCCATCGCGTCCGGAGGCGACGAGGGCATCTCACTCGAGGACCTCATGAGCGCCGTCGCCACGGAGTACGCAGAGAACGAAATCTTCCCGCCGAACGACAGCACGGATGACTGGCTTAAGCTCCTCGATTACGAACCCGAGAATGTGGCCAAGGTATCGCCGATTCGTCCGGATGTGCAGAAGCGACGCAGTCAGTCGAGTGTTATCTAGCCGATGAATCGACTGTTCGGGATCGAAACGGAATACGGCATCACAGTCGAGGGGATCAATCGGCTCGATGTGATCGAGGAGTCGATGCAACTCATCCGGTGCTACTCCGACGCCGAATTCGTCCCCTTGTGGGACTATCAGCTCGAGAACCCTCGGAAAGATGCCCGCGGCTTCGAGGTCGATGAGCTCCTGAACGACACGGA
The DNA here is from genome assembly GCA_002727195.1 of Gemmatimonadota bacterium. Taxonomy (GTDB): domain Bacteria; phylum Latescibacterota; class UBA2968; order UBA2968; family UBA2968; genus UBA2968. The sequence goes on along the minus strand of PBWH01000005.1, from coordinate 250,511 downwards.
CGAGAAGGTCCATTTGCAGCAGGACCGTAGGCGCAAGATCCCGTTCAAAGAACTCAAGAGCGACCTGATCATCTATAACGGCGCTCGATTCTACAACGATCACACGCATCCTGAGTATGCGACCGGTGAGTGCCTGGGGTTGTTCGAATTGGTCGCGCACGATAAGGCCGGCGAACGGATCGTCAACATCTGCGCTGAACGACGGACCGAGGCGCTGGGTTCGGGTCGCGTTGTCATGTACAAGAACAACACAGATTTCGAAGCTCATAGTTACGGCTGTCACGAAAACTATCTGATGGATCGGATGGTCCCGTTCGATCGGATCGTTCAGGGCCTGCTACCGTTCTTCGCGACTCGTCAGATTTACGCGGGCGCCGGCAAGGTCGGTGAAGAGCGAGGCGAGAAGGCGGGTCTGTATCAGATCGCACAGCGGTCGGAGTTCTTCGAAGTGATCGCCAGCATCGACACGATGCACAAACGACCGCTGGTGAACACGCGCGACGAGCCGCACGCGGACTCAGATCGATACCGCCGTCTCCACGTGATCGTGGGTGACTCGAATATGTCGGAGTTCGCGACCGCCCTGAAAGTGGGGGCGACTGCGCTTGTCGTCGATCTGATCGAGTCTGAGGATCTGCCGGATATCACGCTTCGCGATCCAGTTGCGGCGCTTCGGAATGTCGCCCGAGACCAGACCTTCCAGTGGCTGGTGGAGGTCGAAGGTAATCCGAATCGGTTGGTGCCGGCCGTCGACGTGCAGCGGATGTATCTGGACCGGGCACAGAAACGGTGCGCCGGCCAGGATGCGGAGACGGACTGGGTCCTCGAGGTTTGGGAACAGACGCTGGATGCGCTGGAGTCAGATTACAACTCGCTTGTCGGCTCGATCGACTGGGTGACCAAGAAGTATCTGATCGATAGCTTTCGCGAAGCCGAAGGGCTTTCCTGGGACAATGCCGACGACGTGACCTGGCTCCAGAGTCAGGACCTTGAGTATCATAATGTCGACCGTGAGAGTGGTCTTTACTATCTTCTAGAGGCCGAAGGACAGACACTCCGGCTCGTGGCAGATGCCGAGATCGCCGACGCCATGTCGACACCCCCGAGCGATACACGAGCCTATTTCAGGGGACGATCACTCGAGAAATACGGTNCCNTCGTGAAGTCGATCAACTGGGATCGGGTGGTGTTTCATGTCAACGGCAAGCAAGAGGCCGTAGATTTGAAGGGTATGATCGACGCGGAACACGTTGAGACGTGTAATGCTATTCTGGATCGGTCGGAGACGGTCGAACAGTTCATTACAGATCTGAGATCAACGGAGCTCCAGCCTGTTGCGCTGGCCTGATCATTTATCGGAGGTTTACATGAAGGATATGTTGACGTCACTCGAGCGGAAGCAGCGCTCCACAGGGCCACTGCGTCCCGGCGATGATGAGGGGGGCCCGAGCCGGCCTAAAGTCGACCGTCCGGACACCCAGGATCTTATGCGTCGGATGCGTCGTGTCGACCCGAATCAGGCGCGACGGTATCGCCAGCGTACTGGAGAATGATGTCCGATCAGGCATCGAACGGTTTGGATTTCGGCGCCCTGCCGCAACTCGGCCCGGGCGCTGACTTCTTTGATCTCCTGAAGGCCGGCGGGTATCACTTCCCCGGTCAGATGGTGGCTGAGGCGACGGCTTCTGGCGGGCCGGCCTTCCAACCGACCGAGGGGACGACGATTCTGGCGCTCCGCTACGGCCAGGGCGTTCTGATCGCCGGTGATCGCAGAGCGACAGCGGGCAATGCTGTGATCTACGATCGGGCGGACAAGGTTTTGCCTATCGACGATCGCTCCGTGATGGCGATCTCGGGGTCGCCGGCGATGGCCTACGAAATCGCTCGGATCCTGGAGCACTCGTTCCAGTATCACCGACGTCGTCAGCTGACGGAGATGAGCATCGAGGCCAAGCTTCGGCGTCTGTCGATCCTGATTCGCGACAACCTCCCGATGGCTATCCAGGGGATCGGGGCGGTGGTCCCGATCTTCGCGACCTATGACAACAAAGACGAGACGGGGAAGATCTTCTTCTACGATGCTTTGGGCGCCCAGTTCGAGGTGACCGACTTCACCACGACAGGATCCGGATCCTCTGCCATTCGCGGTGTGATGTATCACCTGAACCGATGGGGTCAGACGCCGTTCGCGAACCTGCCGAGGGATGAGGCGATCGGGTTGTCGCTCCGCCTCCTGTTTACGGCATCCGAATACGACTCTGCCACCGGCCGGTATGAACAGACGGCCGACGTTTTTCCGACTGTGAAGACGGTAACTGCCGACGGGTTTTCCGACGTATCGGTGGACGAACTGCGCGGCCTACACGCCCGGTTCATCGAGGCTGGATAGAAGCGCTATGATGCTTGACGAACCATACCGCTTTGCGGAAGCCGTTTCAAATCGGCGAGACTATATCGAGGACCAGCTGAGAGGGGGAAGCCCCGTTGTAGGTCTGACCTATGCTGACGGTATTCTGTTCTTGACGCTGGGAAGGGGACAGCAGAAGATCTACGAGACGTACGACCGGATTGCGATGGGGTCGGTCGGCCATCCGACGGATCTCGAGAAGCTTCGCCAGGCGGCCGTCGACCTGGCCAGTGTGGTCGGCTTTAACTACTCCGACGCGGACGTGACACTCCAGCAGATCGTGCATTTCGGCCTGGGNCCTGCCGTAAAGGCCTCGTTTGACGACATAATTCGGTCCCCATATATTTCGCGCATTTTGCTGGCCGAACTCGACGGTGACAACGGATCCGTGTTCTATACGGTCGACTATGACGGGTCCTTCGCCACCCAGGAAGCCGTCGCGGTTGTCGGCGGTTCTTCGGATGCTGACGCCGCGATGCTGGCAACGGCCGAATTCGCAACAGATAGAGCTTCTCTGAACGATGCACTCCAGATGGCCCTGAAGGTCTGGGCGGNAGGTTGGCACATNAGTCAGCAGGNNGAGGTTTCAGAAACGTCATCGACNGTCGCTGAAGATGACGTCCGGTCCACACTTTCGTCCGCGCTCGAGGATCTGGCGGTCGAGGCGGTGATCCTGGATCGTACGCGTAACACCAAGTCCAAGTATCTGGCACTATCCGCGGATGTAACTCAGCCCGCTGTCGACGCGATCACAGGTTGATCCGGCCGGCATTATGACGTGAACGCCGGGCCCTGCCTCAGGGTCTGGCTTTTTTGGTGCTTTCCGTGATCAATCGAATCTTCGGTCTCGAGACTGAGTATGGCTGTATGGCCCCGGAGCAAGAGGGCTTTGTGAGCCCCGATGCCATCTCGGTCAAGGTGAAGGATCACATCTTCCATTCCGAGCGGATCGGCATTATCGACATCCACTACCGTGGGCGTGACGAGCCACCCGGCAACGGCGGTTTTCTGTTCAATTCCGGGCGTGTCTACATCGATATGGGTCACATCGAGTACACGACGCCCGAGTGTATGGGGCTGTTCGATGTGGTCGCGTTCGACAGGGCCGGTGAGCGGATCCTCCAGCGTGCGCTGAATTCACTTGGACTGGAGAAGGAAGCGGCGTTCCTCAAGAACAACGTCGATCATTTTACGGGAGCGACATTCGGCTGTCACGAAAACTACCTCGTGCGTCGGAACGTGCCTTTTTCGACGGCCGTTATCCCCTCACTTCTCCCGTTCCTGGTGACGAGACAGATCTTTACGGGCGCCGGACGTGTGGGGAGCTACGACGACAGCTTCTACTACTACGGCCGTGACGATCAGGACGACGATCATCGGGAAGATCCGGTGGGTTACCAGATTTCACAGCGCGCGGATCACATTGTCACCGAGATCTACCAGTGGATTCAGTTCTCTCGAGCGATCATCAATACGCGCGACGAGCCGCTGGCTGACCATAGCAAGTTCCGGCGTCTCCACCTGCTGGCGGGTGATTCGAATATGTCGGAGTATGCCGCCGCCCTTAAAATCGGGACGACGGCGATGGTGCTGAACCTGCTTGAGCAACAGGTCTTCCCAAGGGAGGTCAGCCTGGGCGATCCCGTCTGGGCGTTGAAGGAAGTTTCCCGGGATCCGACACACAAGTGGATCCTTGAGCGGAAGAATGGTCGAACAATTTCTGCGATCGATATTCAGCGGTGTTACCTGGATCTGGCCAAGAAGCATCTGACCGGTATGGACGACGAATCAGATTGGGTCCTGCGCGAGTGGGAGCGTACGCTGGACGACCTGGAGCGCGACCCGATGAGCTGTTCAGACCGGATCGACTGGGTCACCAAGAAGTGGCTGTTGGATATGTTCCGCGAAGACGAAGGGTTGGAGTGGTCCGATCCCTGGCTGCAGAGCCTGGATCTCGAGTATCACAATATAAACCCGGAGCGCGGTCTGTATCACGATCTGATGAAGAAGGGTGGCATCGAGCGGGTGATTGACGATGACCACGTCGACCGGGCCAACTTCGAGCCGCCGCAGGATACGCGGGCGAAGGCTCGGTCACAGCTGGTGAAGGTGCTGTCCGAACACCGAGTCAGGTATATCGTCGATTGGGATTCGGTCTACCTGGAGAACGAACACCACATCAGCTTTCGAGATCCGTTCAACACCTATGACGACGAGGTCGGTGCTTTTGTCGAAGAAATCAAGGTCGCCTCTGAATCAGACCAGTCGCCGGGGACGATGCGCAGACCCCTGCAGTAGGTAGAGAAACACAGAATTGAAGAAGGCCGGGATCCCGTTGTGGATTCCGGCCTTTCTTGTTCTAGCGGATTCGATTTCTGTTTCTCCCGCCGCGTAGGCCTGGCATCCTGAGATGTTGACGGATGAGACCGAGACTTTTCTTGTCCAGCTCTCCCGCGTCGGTGATCTCGTATTTGCGGCCCTTCCCTCGGTANCGCAGAATCACCTTCGGGTATTGGCTGAAGTCGACGTCGTTCACGTCGATTTCGTCCGAGCCATCGTGGGTATCGATGCAGAGTCGCTTACCGGTGTCCGAGTTTTCGATCGATTCGATTCGGACGACCTTCGGGACGCGGTATTTGTCGACCAGCAGAGGTTCTACCGTGGACGCGGACTCAAGGTCGAGTTCGTTCAGCTCCCGGATGAGTGCAAGCTCCGTCCCGTCTTCCGACCGGATGCTGACCCATCTGTCAGGAGACGTTGCCGGAAAGCAGCGCACGAGTTCACCTACCCGGTGGCGCGTATTGCCGTCGACCCAAACCAGGTCCTCTCCGTCCATCCTGAACTGCCCACTCGTGGTCATTTGAGCCATGTCTAGGATCCGTTGTCCGAGTCGTTAAGGGCGAACTGAAGGTCACACAACCGGGCATACAGCCCGCTTTGAGCGAGCAATTCAGCGTGGGTTCCGCGTTCGATCACGCGTCCATCCTCGATCACAAACAGGCAATCCGCTTTCCGTACGGTCGACAAACGATGTGCGATGGCGACGGTTGTGCGCCCTTGAACCAGTGACTCGAGCGCGGTTTGAATCTGGACTTCGGTTTCGGTGTCCACAGATGAGGTGGCCTCGTCCAGGATCAGAATTCGGGGATCGCCGAGAATCGCTCGAGCGATCGCGATGCGTTGTTTTTCGCCTCCAGAAAGCCTCACTCCCCGTTCACCGATCCGGGAGTCATAGGCATCCGGAAAGCTGCAAATGAAGTCGTGGGCATTCGCCTGGATCGCCGCGCCGATGATGTCGTCCTCCCGCGCGTCCAGCTTTCCGTAGGCGATGTTCTCGCGGATGGTGCCGTTGAAGAGGAAAGGATCCTGGAGCACCATCCCGATCTGGCTGCGCAGGCTCTTGAGCTGGGTTTGGCGGAGGTCGTGTCCGTCGACCCGTACCGTTCCGCGATCCGGATCGTAGAAGCGGCAGATGAGGTTGATGATCGTTGTTTTACCGGCGCCACTCGGACCGACCAGACCGATCAGCTGACCCGGCTCGGCAACTAGGTTTACGTTGCTCAGGACGTCTACGTTCTCGTCGTAGGCGAAGGCGACATCCTGGAGTTCGATGCGCCCCTCGATCCGGTTCATCATGTGGGCACCGGGTTCGTCCTTGATGTCGGCCTGTGTATCCAGGACTTCGAAGATTCGTTGTGCGGAGGCCGTCGCGCGGACGATCGTGTCGTTGATCCTCGTCAGGCTTTCGACAGGGCCGTAGAAGCGCCACAGATAATTCTGGAAGGCGAAGAGCGTCCCGATGCTGAGCGCACCGACGATCACCTGGTGTCCTCCAAAGAGCAGGATCATCAGAGGACCCAGCGTGATCACGAGACGTGCGAAGGGGAAGAAGCTCGCACGAATCTTGATGATGCGCAGGCTGACCTTCCAGAATTCGAGACAACGATCGGTGAATCGGCTCAACTCGTGGTCTTCCCGTGCAAAGCATTGAATCACGCGGATGCCTGACAGGTTGTCCTGGAGGGTCGCGCTGATATCGGCGATCCGTTCCCGGGCCACCGTATACATCGGGCGAATCTTGCGGTTGTAGACTCCGATCAACACCGCATAGATGGGCAAGGGACAGAGGGTGACAATCGCGAGCTCCCAACTCAGTGAAAAGAGAATGCCACCTAGGATGAGGATCGTCATCACGTTGACGACGATCCGTTCGACTGTGTCGGTGATGGTGTTCTGGAGCGACTCAACGTCGCCTGTTACGCGTGACATCAACTCGCCCGTACTCCGATTGTTAAAGAAACGGAGCGAGAGATGTTGAAGGTGGTCGTAAACCTCGGTCCTCAACGAGAGCAGGATGTCCTGACCCGTCTTCTGGAGCAAATACCGGTTCAGGATGTTGAGGAAGGTGCGGAGGATGTAGAGGCCGAACAACGCCAGAGCAAGGAATGAGAGCGTCCTGATGTCATCGTCGATCTTACGGGCGTCGAAGGTGCCGCCGACGTAGGACCCCGCCGAAACGTATTCCGTGAGGATGTTGTCGATGACATACCGCATGACGAGGGGCTGGACGGACTCCAGGCCTATCGTGGCAACGGTACACAAGATGCCGACGAGGATGCGGAGGCGGTAAGGTCGGGCGTATTGGAGGAGTCGGGTGAAGACGGACACGCCTAGTGTGATCCTCCTGTGACCCCAAGATAAAGAGCAACCACAGAGCCGCTGAGACCGCAGAGAGAACCTTGAGGAAAAACCAAGTCGATCAAGAGAAGCGTTCTTCTTTCCTGGGGTCGCCGCGGTCGTGGTAGCCCGCCTGCTCCCAGAATCCCGGCTGATCATATACCATAAACTCGAGGCCGTTGACCCATTTAGCGCTTTTCCAGGCGTAGAGCTTGGGGACGACCAGGCGGAGGGGGCCGCCGTGATCCTTTGACAGCGGTTCGCCGTTCCAGGTGTGGGCGAACAGTACATCCTCGTCGATCAGGTCGGCGAGGGGAAGGTTCGTGGTGTAGTGTCCGTAGCCGTGGACCATGACGTAGCGTGTGTTCGAGAGGATGGCGACGTGCTTGAGGACCTCGCGGATGTGGATGCCGCCCCACGTGCAGTCCAGCATGCTCCAGCGCGTCACACAGTGGAAGTCTGATACGATCTCCACCTGGGGTAGAGCCGAGAACTCCTCCCAAGTGAGTTCGACATCAGTCTCGACGTTCCCGAACAGCTTCAAGCACCATTGTTCCAGGTTGACGGAGGGTGTGGGGCCCTTGGTCAGAACGGGAAAGTTTTCGGTCAGATACTGACCGGGAGGGATTCGGCCCTCCGGATCCTCGCTTGGTTTGCGGCGAGGTTGAGCGCGCTTAAGGCGATCGACTCTGTCTTCAGGTGTTTCGTTCATGTAGCCAGGACAGAACCTTGTGGAACCACCGGCCTCCACCAAGGCTTTGGCTCGGCAGGCAGATGAACACGAATAAACACAGATGTACCCACAGTCACCGAACGTCGCAGGGCGGGCGTCACGAAGTCAGCATCTACTAATTAATGTATTGCGAGCAACGGAACCGATCAAACGGAGAAGTCAGTGCGAGGTGAGGTGGGCGAGGGTGATGCCGGCGGCGACGGAGACGTTAAGGGAGCCGACCTGGCCTGAGCGAGGGATAGAGACGAGATCGTCGCATTTATCTGCGGTCAGTCGGCGGAGGCCGTTCTCCTCGTTCCCTAAGATAACGAGCCAGGAACGGTCACGTTGGATCTCCGAGATAGGCTTCTCGGCGTGCTCTGATGTGCCCAGAACCCAGATCCCCGCTTCCTTGAAGCGGTCGATGGTGCGACTGAGGTTGGTCTCGATAGAAAAGGGGACGTATTCGACGCCGCCCGAGGACACGTCGTAGACCGTGTAGGAGATGGGGGCATTCCGGTCCTGAGTGGTCACGATCCCGGAGACGCCGAAGAAGGCGGCAGATCGGAAGATCGATCCGACGTTGTGTGGATCCTGAACGGTGTCCAGCCCGACCCAGATTCCGTTCTCCTCGTCCGGAGACGCCAGCATATCGTTCACGGAGGTGGACTCAAGGGGTTTGATGACCGCTTCTGCTGCGGCGTGGCGTCGTTGCTTGCCCTTCTTGCTTCGGTTGGCGTCCGGTTTGACCGCTTGGACTGGGATGCCGATTTCCTCGGCAATCCGGCGGACTTTGGCCCAGTCGTCCGACTGCTCTCTATCAGGGCAATGGATTTGGTAGACGTCCTGTGGGCGCCGATCGAGTACGGCGATTACGCTATGCGGATTTCGGAGTCGGAGTGGGGGCATAAAACGCTATCAGTGGCTTTCAGTGAAGGCGACCTGTAGAGGACAAGCCCTCACCTGGTTTGCTCCCTGCGGTCGCAAACCTGTCCCCGGATCCAGTCCGGGGCAGGCTCTCAACCGCTAGCGGGAGAGGATTCTCCCATTTACTGGAATCGCGTCTGATCTGCTGTTTTTGCGTTCCGGCACCGAACTCGTGAACCAGACTACCGCCNGTATAAGCACTCCAGATAACCATCNCGGCGCAGGCGGTCAACAGGACCGTATGNGCCAGGCGNCGGCCGCCCANATAGAGGTTTTTGACGACCAGGTGGATTCGGGCGACGGCGAGGAGGATGGCAGACCAGAGGGTGATGGTGGACAGGTTCTCGTGTTCGGTGATCGCATCCTGGATACCCTCGATCGACTGGGCTGTCTCCGCGGCGGACTCACCCGTAAAGGCAGCGGGTATGGTCGAGAGCGCGCCGACGATCAGGAGGGCGAAGCCGGTTGTCTGGAGGTGCGACAGACGATCGATACGCGACAGCCAGTCGAACAGGGCCGAAAGGACGATGTTGGCGATCGGGAAGTGTACGATGAAGGGATGCCAGTCCATGACTCAATGACCAATGCAAAGTGACAAATGCAAAATGAAAAAGTGGCTACCTGACGTCGAGCGTGGATATGATGTCCGTGTCGAGGCTCATCACGCGGATGGCGTGGTTGTTCGTATCGGCGATGTAGAGTTTGTCTCGATAGATGGCNAGGCCTGATGGTTCGTTGAAGGAAGCGTCCAGCGTCTTGCCGTCTGTGTTTCCTGGTGTGCCTGTTCCGGCGATTGTGTGGACCTTGGCGGTTTCCAGGCTGTAGGTCTTGATACGGTAATTGTTATGTATCCGCGATATACAGGAGGCCGTCTGCGGAGGCGATGCCCAAGGGGCGCTGATCTCGCTGTCTGCGACGTATAGCGCGTCGTCGATACACGTGATCCTGCTCGGTTGTGCGAGCGCCGCGTGTTTGAGTCGGGCACCTTCCAGATCCTCACGATCCGAGCCGCCCCACGGCTCGGCCATCCGTGTCTTGATCCCCAGCCGCCAGATCTGGTGGGGACCGGCCACCGCGACGTAGAGGTTGTTGCCCACGATGGTCACGTCCCAGGGGGAGTTCAGCCGTAGGTCCGTTCCCTTGCCAGGGATATTCGGCATACGGACCTGACCTCCCGTGCCCCACAAGGTTGTGACGGATCGCTTGTCCAGATCTACGACTCTGACTGCGTGGTTACCTGCATCACACACGTAGAGATGGTCGTCCTTGCGCGCTGTGCCTTACGGATGCNGCAGGGAGGACGTCTCAAATGCGCCATCCGTCATCCCGGGTTCGCCTGAACCGACCTGATCAAGGATGCGACCCTCTTGATCCGTGATCAGGATTCGATGATGTCCCGTGTCCGAGACATACAAGTGTCCACTCTCGGTATCCGCCTCCACCTTTCCAAGAAACCGTAACGTGGTTGTCAACGCAGGTGGTGATGATGTCGGCCGGGAGGATCGCGCCAGCCTGCAGTCGGTGTCGAAGTATTCGATCAGGTCCGCTATCATTGTGTCGAACAGCTTGTAGATGCCCTCTCCCGAGTGGGTGCCCACAATGCGTCCCACCGGATTGTTCAGCGTGAAGGACGGCCAGGCTCGAATCCCGCAGGACTGCCATACCTGAAAGTTGTGATCGTTAATGACGGGGTGTTCGATCTCGTAACGGTCGATGGCCGAAGCGATGGATGCTGTTTCTTTCTCGGTCGTGAACTTCCCGGCGTGGACGCCGAGGACGACCAGTTCCTCGCGATACTTTCGCTCCAAGGTCTTAAGCTCAGGCAGGACGTGCAGGCAGTTGATGCAGCAGTAAGTCCAGAAGTCCAGGAGGACGATCTTACCCTCGAGTTCCCGGATCGAGATGGGCTTGGCCGTGTTGAGCCACACGGAGTCCCGAGGGAACTCGGGCGCGTGAACACTGCCTTCGAACTGTGGATTACGTGGCATTCAGCCTGAGTGCCTCTTTCCAGTGTTGGGGACTGCGATATCGCANCCACTAAAGTAGGCATTTTNGCCTCAAACGACCGAAAAGCGGTGACAGAGCCAGCGAAATGTGTTTACTTGGGACCTCGCCGTAAGTGTTTTGAAAGCAATAACTTCTATGCATTCAGGAGATAACAATGGGAGAAGAACAGCCTAACCGTCTTTGGATCCTGATGGTCCTGTTCGGCGCCGTCGTCGCGATTGGATGGCTGGTCGGCTACTACACGGATTGGCTCTGGTTCGAGGCCGCGGCATACGACAGCGTGTTTTGGAAGACTGTAAAGGCGCGCTTCTCCTCCGGGGTGTTCTTTGGCGCTCTGGCTGCGGTTATCGTCGGTACGAACCTTTACTACGCCTGTAAGTTTACGAGATTCGCCCTCGAGGTAGATGGGTCCCCCTTCGAGGAGGGCCAGATTCCAGGAGAGGGACTGCTTCGCTCGAAGCGGGGTTATGTGATCGCCACGGCGGCGCTGATCTTCGTGATGGGCAGCATCGGCGCGGGTCAGTGGCCGCTCGTGTGGCGATACCTGGACGGACAGCCGTTCGGGGTCACCGATCCCATCTTCGGGAACGACGTCGGTTGGTATGTCTTCTCGCTTCCGTTCTACAACTTCCTCGTCAGCTTCCTGATCGGCGGCCTCGTTGTGTCCGCCATCGTGTGCGGTCTGACGTATGTGGCCAGCGGGGGCATCCGCATCCAGGAGCGTATCCAACTGATGCCACGTCCGATGGCGCATTTTTCCGCGCTAGGCGGCGTGTTCCTGCTGCTGGTCGCAGTGAATTACCGGCTCAAGGTTTACGGTCTGCTGACCTCCCGTGGACGCATCTTCACCGGCGCGAACTACGTTGATGTGAACGTGCAGATCTGGGCCTACTGGTTGCTGGTGATCCTGTTTATCGCGGCCTCCGTCCTGTTCTTCCTGAACGTCTCCCGTCGCGAGACACGCTACCCGATCTACGGACTCGGTATTCTCGTGGGTGGCGCCGTCGTGGTGGGATCGGTGCCGGGAGCAGTCGTGCAGAAGTTGATCGTGGACCCGACCGAGTTGACGCGTGAGACCCCGTATATCGAACACAACATCAATGCCACGCGGGAAGCCTACGGGCTAGACCGGATCGACGAGCGTCCGTTTGCGGCCGAAGAGACACTTACGCGGACGGACATCGAGGCGAACGCGCTGACTATCCGGAACGTCCGTATCTGGGACGAGCGTCCGATGGAGCAGACGTATCAGCAGGTGCAGGAGATCCGGCCCTACTACGTGTTCAACGATGTCGATGTCGACCGGTATGTAATCGACGGAGTCTATCGGCAGGTTATGCTCGCAGGGCGTGAGATGGATACGCGGCGTCTGCCCCAACAGGCGCGGGCGTGGGTGAATGAGCGACTGCAATACACCCACGGCTACGGTGTGGCGGTCAGCCCTGTGAACCGTGTATCGCCGGAAGGTCTACCCGAATTCTTCGTGCGCGACATTCCGCCCGAAGGCTCGATCGATCTCAAGGTCGACCGGCCTGAGATTTACTATGGCGAAATGACGTATGGGATGGTGGCCGTCAAGACCGGGACGAAGGAATTCGACTACCCGAGTGGAAACGGGAACAAGCAGACGACCTATGCCGGTGACGGTGGCGTGGAGATCGGCAACCTGATGAACCGGTTGGCGTTCTCGATCAAGTTTATGGACGTGAACCTGCTGCTGAGCAACTACATCCGTCGGGAAACGCGCCTGATGTATCACCGGCAGGTGGTCGACCGGGCGCGCAAGATTGCGCCATTCCTGCACTTCGACGGCGATCCCTATATGGTGATCAGCGAAGGGCGCTTGTTCTGGATCCTGGACGCCTACACCACGACCGATATGTATCCGTATTCAGAGCGGACAGGCGGACGCAGCGCGATCAACTATATCCGGAATTCGGTCAAGGTGGTGCTCGACGCCTATCACGGTAAGATCACGTTCTACCAGGCGGACGCCGAGGATCCGGTAATCAACACGTATCGTGCGATCTTCCCTGGTCTGCTGCGAGACATTTCGGAGATGCCCGAAGGCCTGCGCGACCACGTCCGGTATCCGGTCGATATGTTCCGCGTGCAAGCTTTTATGTATCGCACCTACCATATGCGCGACGTGAACGTGTTCTACAACCAGGAAGATCTTTGGGAAATCCCGAACGAGATCTACAGTGATCGGCCACAGCGGATGGAGCCGTACTATATCATCACGAAGCTTCCAGAAGAGCCGCGTGAGGAGTTCCTGCTGATGGTGCCGTATACGCCCGCCAACAAGGACAATATGATCGGTTGGCTGGCGGCGAGATGCGATGGCGAAGGATACGGCGATCTCGTGGTCTATCAGCTACCGAAAGACAAGCTGATTTTCGGTCCGATGCAGCTNGAGGCGCGTATCGATCAGCAGCCGGATATCTCGAGTCAGCTGACCCTGTGGGGACAGGGCGGATCCGAGGTGATTCGTGGTAACCTGCTCGCCATCCCGATCGAGAGCTCATTCCTGTATGTCGAGCCGATCTATCTGCAGGCGACGCAGGAGGTCGATCAGCCGCAGCAGTTTGGAGGGACCGAGGATCCAGAGGAGCCGGGTCCAAGACGGCAACAGCAACGGCAACAAGCTCCCCGACAGGCGAGCACGTCGATTCCTGAGTTGAAGCAGGTGATCGTGGCGTTTGGCGGTCAGGTCGTGATGCGCGAGACGTTTGAGGAAGCGCTGACCACGCTGTTCGGCGTTGGAGATCGGCCGATTTCCGGAGAGCCTGTTGAGGTCGTGACGGATGCAGACCCGTCAGAGGTGCGGTCGGCCTCGCTTATGGCCGCCGAGGCCGAGCAACACTACGAGAACGTCAGGAAGGCGATGCAATCGTGGGATTGGACCGAGGCTGGCAAGGAGATGCGGTCACTCGAGCGGGTGATTCGAGAACTGCGCGAAGAGTTGAAGCCGTAGTCTAGTCCCAAAGCGGCTGCAGAAACGAAAAGAGGCGACATCCCATCTTCGGGATGTCGCCTCTTCCTTTTCTTATCTGATCTCGGCTACGGTTCTATCCCAATCCAAGCCCGGCCTCGTCGAGTGTCCTAAACCCCTCTGACTACCCGGTAAATTAGGCTGATTCTGCTCGTAGAAAGCGAGGGCCACGTCGATTATTTCGGACTGCGTGACGGTCGCTAGCTTCTGGTTGGGTTTCGTAGCCGAAGCGACCAAGTCGATCGCACCGATTTCCCTGATCTCATCGAGGGAGGCTTTGAACTCTGTGGCCTTCGTGAAGTCGAAAATCTGTTAGGCGATCCGGTCGAAGCTCTCGTGACCATACATCGCGTCACCGGCTGTTTTCATCNTTTGCCCGGTGACCACGCCGTGGAACTCGATGTAGACGCCTCGCGCCTACCATTGAAGCTCGAACGGTATTCGCTTTCCGCCTACTTGTAGCGGGTCATCTGACCCGACTTCAGCCGATCCCAGTACTCGTTCAGGACTTCCTTGATCTGCGGGCTCAGAAGTACGCCCCCAAGGATGTTCGGGAACGCCATCCCCAGGATCATCGCGTCTGAGAAGTTGAGCACGTTTTTGAGTGCCGTGACCGAACCGACAAACACGAAGCCCACGAAGATAACCCGGTAGATGAGCGTGGAGCCATCGCCAAACAGATACTCCCACGCCCGCTCGCCGTAGTAGGACCAGCTGATCATCGTCGAGTAAGCGAACAGGACGACGGCGACAGCAAGAACGTAACGTGCGCCAGGGATGAAGGACTCGAAGGCGGCCGCCGTCATCGCGACGCCTTTGTCCTTGAGCTCCGGATCCTCGAAGACGCCGGTGATCATACAGACGAGCGCCGTCATCAGGCAGATGACAATCGTGTCGATGAAGGGTCCGATCATCGCGACGATGCCTTCGCGTGCGGGCTCATCCGTTTTCGCGGCAGCGTGCGCGAAAGCCGCGGAACCCAGTCCTGCTTCGTTCGAAAAGGCTGCGCGGCGAACGCCGGTGATCAGGACGCCGAGGAATCCACCGTAAACCGCAGGGGCCGTGAACGCCTCGGAGACGATACGGCCGATGAGGGCCGGTACGTCGGCAAGATGGGATAAGATAATCAGGATCGATGTGATGACGTAGAGGAGGCACATCGTCGGAACGAGGCGAGAGGTTACGTTGCCAATCCGCCTGATCCCACCGATGATCACGACTGCCACGAATGCGGCGAGGATGATTCCGATCAGCCAACTGAGGGATCTCACGGTGGGTGATAGCGTGCTCAAAACCTCGATCGTCTGGTTGGCCTGAAACATGTTTCCACCGCCGAACGAGCCGCCGATGACGAGCAGAGCGTATACTACGGCCAAGGTTCGACCCAGAGGTCGCAGTCCTTTTCTGGCGAGACCGTGTTCGAGGTAATACATCGGGCCGCCGGACACGCGACCGTCCTCGCGCACGTTACGATACATCACGGCGAGCGTACACGATGCTAGCTTGGAGGACATCCCAAATAAGGCTGTCAGAATCATCCAGAAGACGGCACCCGGACCACCTGTCCCCACGGCGATTGCGACACCGCCGATGTTCCCGAGGCCGACGGTCGCAGATAGTGCGCTGGTCAGTGCCTGGAAGTGGGTGATTTCGCCAGGGTCGTCGGGATTGTCGTAGCGGCCGCGGATCACGTCGATCGCGTGTGTGAACCCGCGAATCGACAACCAGCCGAAGAAGAAGGTGTAGTAGACGCCTCCCGCGACAAGGACGGCGATGATCAGGGGAAATCCGGTTCCGAAATCGAAGAAAAGGAATTTGAAAATCCAGTTGACTGTTACGCCAAGGAGTTCGTTCAGGTAGTCAACCTGGGATTGGATCCAGCCGTTGGGGGTCTCCTGGGCGAGCAGCCTGGCAGGTGACAACAGGATGGACAGAATCAGTATGGGTACAGTGATGAGAAATCTGCCGCACATATGTCGCATACAAACCCTTCCTGAAGTGGCTTGTCGTCGGGAATACAGGGGAGGGGTGAACAGGTTTCTGAATATGCGCAATCAAATGGTCTAAATCAACTGGAATGGAACCGAGACGAACAGGCGCAACTCGTTCTTATACACACAATTACGCGTCATTCGGCTTGACAGGACCGGGGCAGATGAAGATTATGAATCATCTAATAAGACTAATACCTCAAGGTCCGGACTCTCTTTGAAAATAGTCGACTTCAAGCTTTTTCAGTTGTTCCCGTTCACGACGTGGATGGGGGAGCTGAAAGATCCGAAGATCCTGCGGGCAGACCTGATCGCGGGCATCACCGTGACGATGGTGCTGATCCCACAAGCGATGGCGCACGCCCAGCTGGCGAGTCTGCCCCCATATTACGGACTGTATGCCGCGTTCCTGTCGCCCATCATCGCGGCGCTCTTTGGCTCCTCACGCCATCTGACCAGCGGATCGGTCGCTCTCGTG
Organism: Gemmatimonadota bacterium; assembly: GCA_002727195.1. GTDB lineage: Bacteria > Latescibacterota > UBA2968 > UBA2968 > UBA2968 > UBA2968. The sequence continues at coordinate 234,317 of PBWH01000005.1, read as the reverse complement.
TCGCTGATGACGGCCGCGGCGCTCCAGCCCTTTGCTACCCCTGGTTCAGCTGAACACATTGCCTACGCCGTCGTGCTGACGATGATGGTCGGGATCATCCAGTTGATCCTGGGGATGGTCAGGCTCGGCGTGTTGGTCAATTTTCTGTCCCATCCCGTCGTGCTGGGGTTCACGAACGCCGCTGCTGTGATCATCGGAACGTCACAGATCGATATGCTGTTCGGAGCAGAGGTGGCGCCCGGTGGATCGTACTTCGTTCGCGTGTGGAATATGCTGACCGACTCGGCGGCGAACCCACACGGGCCGACCGTGATGATAGCCGCGCTCGCGTTTGTCGTCATGATCGTGATGAAGCGGTGGAAACCGCAGTCGCCGTGGGTGTTGATCGCGGTGGTGCTGACGACGACGATTTCCTGGTATACGGACTTCGAATCCGCTCTGGGTGGTAAGGTCGTAGGACGTATCCCCGAAGGGATGCCGTCGTTCGTGATGCCCGATGTGAGCTTCGGTCTGTTCGCCAAACTGTTCACGGCGGCGGTGACGATCGCGTTCATCGCTTTCGTGGAGACGATCTCGATCGCCAAGGCGATCGCGACGCAGTCGAAGCAGCGGATCGGTGCGAATCGAGAGCTGCTCGGGCAGGGCCTTGCGAACCTCGTCGGGAGTGTGTTCCAGAGTATGCCGATCTCCGGGTCGTTCGTCCGGTCGTCGCTGAACTTTCGGGCAGGCGCCAAGACCGGTTTCTCGTCAGTCGTCGCCGGCTGTTTCGTGATGGTCACGCTGTTGTGGCTGACGCCGCTCTTCTATCACCTGCCGCTGGCCACCCTGGCCGCGATCATCATGATGGCCGTCGCGGGACTGATTCAGGTCGATCCGATCGTGCGGGCCTGGCGCGCGCAGAAGCACGACGGTATGGTCGCGGTCGCGACGTTCATCCTGACGCTCTCCTTCGCGCCTCATCTCGACTACGGGATTCTGATTGGGGTCAGCCTCTCTCTGTTCGCCTACCTGTATCGGACGATGATGCCGCACGTGGCCGCGCTGTCCCGACACCCGGACGGCACCTTCCGGGATTCGCAGACCTTCGGTCTCCAGTCGTGCGATCACATTGCCCTGATCCGATTCGACGGTTCCCTTTACTTCGGGAGTGCGGGATATTTCGAGGACAAGGTTCTGGAACGTGTGTCCAAGATGCCTGACCTGAAGTATCTCGTGATCGATGCGGAGGGGATCAACCACGTCGATGCGACGGGTGAAGAGATACTGATCCACGTTGTGCACGGGCTGAAGGAGAGCGGCATCGAGACCTACTTCACGCGTGTGAAGGAGCAGGTCAGGGAGTCGCTGGAACGGACCGGGTTTACTGAAGAACTCGGCGAGGACCATTTTCACCGATCTCTGTATCGGGCTCTAAGCGCTGTGTGGGAACTCCTGGATCAGGATGTGCCCTGCAGCCGGGGGTGTCCGAAGAACTGTCCACTAAACCAGGCGGAGTTGCCCGGGGTTGTGAACTATAGAGTTTGAAAGGCGCGAGAAGAGCGCAAGGGGCCAGCCTTCGCCGCAGGCTAAGGCTGGGCAGGCATCTTTCTGCCGGCACCCAGCAGGCCCTGAAATTGTTCGTTATGAAACGAGGAAAACATGAAGCAAGTAACTACTTGGTTCCTGACTCTGTTGCTCGCGGCGTCGAGTGTCTTCGCGGAGGAAAAGGACAACACGAAGACGACCGGGGACGACAAGACCGACGGTCAGATGGTGAAGCTGCAGAAGAAGGCCAAGGGGCTGAAGACGTGTAAGGCTACGATTTCAACGACGATTCGGATCGAAGATCAGGAAGTCACGGTTGAAGGGAAGGGGCTGTTCAAAGGACCCGGAAAGATGCGCGTCGAGGAGTCGATGCCGGATGGCGGCGGGCAGGTGGTGCTGAGTGATGGGAGCTACCTGTGGATCCACGATCTGTCAGAGAATATGGTTACGCGGATTAACCTTGGGCGCGTCTACCAGATCACGCAGCTCGAAGCCGATGTGCACCAGTTCGATCCGCTTCGGCCGTTCCGCGGGGTCACCTGGGAGTCGATCCGGTATGCGGGGCAGGAAGTGAGTGATGGGGAGATGCTGGAGACGTTCGACGCGACTCCACAGCCGAGCATTCTGTTTGCCCAGCTGCCAACGCCTCCGGCGAAGGTCAAGCTGGCGATTCACCCGGGAGACGGGCTCCTGCGGACAGCCAGGCTGTATGATGCAGACGGAAACGAGATGATCGTCCAAGCGTTCTCGAACGTACAAGGGAATCGGGAGTTGGAGGACAAGCGGTTCGAGTTCGTCGTCCCGGCGGGCGCGCACCCGATGGATGCGACCAACGAGACGATCGGACTGTTCCAGTTGCTTCAGTGATCGCTGGGTGGCTATTGAATGGTCTACGACCGTTCCCCCGATACACCCATCGCCGCGGGGCAGCGTCGATGGGCACTCGGAATGAACGGTGTGTATTCACTGGGGCAGTGGGTCGAGGACCTCACACCGATCGTCACTGCAGGACGTAGTTCTCGTAGTAGAGGGCTTTGAGCGGAGGGGGTTCGAGCTGCCCGAGTGCTTCGAGTTCCGCGTCGTATTCCCACCCGATGATGTGGTTCCACTCGTCGAGGATGCTCTGACGGGTGATTTCCTTCACCTTGGGGCTGCGTAACTCTTCACGCGTATAGTCGCTATAGACGTCGATCACGAAGTTGAGCGCCTGCGCGTATTTCCATGGCTTCAGGATCATCTCGTCGAAGACCCGACCGCGGTCGTTCATCGCCACGTCGAACTTCACGATCAGGTAGAACCGACCCTTACCGTCGGCCGGACTGATGATCATGTCCGGCATGTCGAGGTAGATGCTTTCCTCGGCCAGCGTTTCGGGCGGGACATACTCCGGCGCCTTCTCGAGCTCGTTTTCCGGGACCTCGCGAATGAGGAAGTACCAAATGGCGCCGCCGATCAACCCGAGCACAATCACCGCTGCGATGATGATCGCCGGCCAGTTTAGTTCTTCGTCCTCGTCTTCGTCGAGTAGTTCGTTGTCTTCGTCAGCCATCTGGATCGATAATTAAGGATTGACAATCGAGGATCGAAAGGACCTGTGATGGCGTCCCGTATCCTCGCAAGCTAACGGAATGAAGATACGGCCACACAGAATGAGGGACAACCGAGGGGCGCGCGAATGCTGACAGATGAATTGATCCAGACAGTGCGAAATGCGGTGGATGAGCGTCGGATTGTGGAGACGGCGAGAGCATTGGTAGATATTCCGAGTCCGACGCGGAGTGCGGGGGAGGTGGCGGATAAGCTGGCGGAAATTTTGAGCCATGACGGGTTCGAGGTCGAGCGTCCGGAGACCGATTGGCCGGAGGCGCCAGCGGTCGTTACGCGCGTGGATAGCGGGGCGGATTGGCGGACGCTGCAGTTCGACGGGCATCTGGATACGGTGCACCTGCCGTTTTCGGCTTCGGACATCGTGGACGGGAATCTGACGGGGTCCGGGGCATCGGATATGAAGGGCGGCGTGGCGGCGTTTGTGGAGGCCCTGCGCATCTTGAGAGACGGTCAACTGCCGAAGGCCGGATCTGTCCTGATGACGGCGCACGATCATCACGAAGGGCCCTGGGGAGACAAACGACAGTTAAAGGCCCTTATCCGCGACGGATACGTGGGCGACGCAGTGATGTTTCCGGAATATCTGGCGACGTCGTTGCCGTTGCGTGGTCGGGGGATGAGCATCTTCCGAGCGACGTTCGAGCGAGACGGTGATCCCGTGCACGAGGTCCTTCTACCGGCCTATCTGCCGATGGTGAACGCGGCGGGATCCGACTTTCTGCTGGAGATGCAGAAGCTGAACGAGGTTCTGGGCGACCGCTCAACGGGTCCGAGCAGGGAGACCGTGTTTACGGGACAGATCCAGGGCGGCGAGATCTACAACCAGGCGCCGGCGTCCTGTCTGGTCGCCGGCACGCGTCGTTGGACGACATCTGGCGCGGGGGAAGAGGTCGTGGCCGAAGTCCGGGGCACCGCAGAGAAGGTCGCAGAACGACACGGCGTCCAGCTCGACTTCCAGTATTCGATTCAGGGCGACGCCTTCACCGTATCCGACGACGCGCCGATCGTAGAGGCTTTTCAGTCAGCCTACGCGGGCGTCGTCGGGGAGCCGCTCGCATTAGGAGAGAAGCCGTTCCTGGACGACGGAAACATCATGAACGAGTTTGCGGGCATCCCGCCGATCACGCACGGCCCGGACGCGAAGGGCGCGCACACGCTGGAGGAATCCGTACCCGTTTCTGAACTCGTGCGTGTCGCCGAGGTGTATGCCCTGACGGCCATCGGATTCTGCAGCGGAACGTGATCTCGATCTCCGAAGGTGATCTGGTGGGTGTCGTGTGCTCGCTCGTGTGGGCGACCAGCGCGACGATCGTCCGTACCCAGTCGTTCAAGGTCTCGCCGGGGCTGATGAACGCCCTTCGATGCGCGGCAGCCGGGGTGATGTTCTGGCTGGCCCTGGCGGTTGTGGGATCCGTCGGATCTTACGCCTTCCTCACGCTGAACGAATGGCTGCTTCTCTGCGGGTCTGTACTGATCGGGATCTCGATGGGAGACACTCTCTACCTCTGGTCGATCCGTGAGATCGGTCCCTCCCGGACGATGGCCCTGGTTGGCGTCGTCCCTCTTCCTACCCTGGTGTTCGAGTATTTCCTGCTGGATCAGCCATTTCCGGCTCAGTTTGTGGCCGGATGCTTTCTGGTGGTTGGCGGGGTGGCCTGCCTATCGCGTCGGTGGCAAGCAAAGGAGGCTCTGACGGGTAGCTTGAAGCTCGGCGTGGTGCTGTCTCTGACGGCGACCGTACTGTGGGGACTAAGTACGGTGATGCTCAAGCCCGCGATTGCGAACCTTACGGCCGTCGAGGCGAACAGCATTCGGATGCCATTGGTGGCAGCGGTCCTTTTTGGTGGCTACATTCTGACGAGGCCAGCTGGTGAGCGTGAGTCGCTCACCGGGAAGACGGCGGTGATCGTGGCCGGGACCGGTATCCTCGGGATGGGGTTCGGGTCGTTCCTGTTCCTCGAGGCGATCACGATGATCGGACCCACCAAGACGGCTGTGTTAGGGGCATTGGCCCCCGTCTTCACGATGGGGATGGCGGCGGTGTTCCTGAAGGAGCGGATCACGCTGCCGGTGGTGGTTGGAGTGGTGCTGTGCGTGGGCGGGGTGCTGCTGGTGCTTTGATTGAGAATTGAAACCTGGTTCTCGACCTTCAATCCCAAATCCTCAATACCTATGTCTGTTCTCGGATATTTTTCATCCCTCTATATCGGCCTGTTTCCGGGACCAAGTCGGCGAGCCTACGAACGTGCAGCGGCAAGCGTGGCCGGTGATCGCCAACGGGAAGCACTTGTTGATCACGGCTCCCACGGGGAGTGGAAGACACTTGCCTCGTTCCTCTGGGCGATCGACCAGTTGGCGACAGGGGAGATGCAGGGGGGACGTACGCGTGTCTTGTATGTGTCTCCGCTCAAGGCACTGAATAACGATATCCAGCGTAACCTCCTGACACTGATCGAAGGGCTGGAACAGCAGTTCGCGGCTGACTGTCGCGCGTTCCCCGAAACGGCTGCTCGGAAACCATCTCGTGTTTAAGGGTAGCGACGTCATCGCACAGTTCGGTCGATCCGGAAAAGAGATCCAGGTCGGCCTGTCGGGGGACGACGAGCGGATCACCTGCTGTTTTGCCCCCCAAGCACCTGCTTTACAGGGATGTGCAACCGATCCGCACGGTGACGGTCGAGACGATTAACGGCGAAGATGGGGCGACCAGCGAATACGTCGACGTGTTGCGGAAGATGTTCGACGTGCGGATCGACTATAAGACGGTGGTTCTCTACAGACAGCTGTAGCGGCTCAATTCTCTTGGTGATAAGGTGGTGACCCAATTTTGCCGACGTCGGCAGAATTGAGTTGGGCACTCGTTTGGCAGCGCCTTCCTTTGTGCCAACCGTTTCGGAGCCAAGGTTTCAGCGTTATCTTCTCGTGTGCACAATGGACACGAGGAGATCTCTACTTCCACCACACCGATCCGCCCTAAGACGATGTCTGCGGCTTGCCCTCGGTGTACCCCTAACCCGATCGATCTCCCGCAGTGATATGGAAGGCCCGTGCTTACCAGGAGTTTTCGATGAGTGAGGCAGCAGTGCGCCAGGAAATGGCGTATTCGGACGTTGTGGACCGGATCGATAGGCTGGATCGGTCGATCGTCAGTGTCGGCGTGCTTGGCGTGGGGTTCGGCTATGGAATCAAGGCGCTCAAAGTAGGGCGACGAGCCGAGGGGCGACGCGAAATCCTTATGACAGGTGGTGTCCACGGGGATGAGCCCGCCGGTGTGGAGGCGGTGCTTTCGTTTCTGGAGGGACCGGTCGAGGACTATCTGGATGAGTTCACTGTCGTACCGTGTGTGAATCCCTCGGGACTGGAACTTGGCAGACGTGCCAATAAGGCTGATTAGGACGTCAACCGGGCGATGAGCGATGATTCGGTGGTCGAATCCGTCCTCCTCCGCAAACTGATCGCCGGAAAACGCTTCGAAGTGTTCTCCGACCACCACGAGGATTACGAGGCGACCGGATACTATATTTATGTGGTCCAGCGGGAGGATCGACTGCTGGGCAGGGATAGTCGAGGCAATCAAGGAGATTGGCCCGATCGATGGGGAGGACAATACTGACGCGGGTCTCGATCTGCCGATATCCGAAGGGCTGTTTGGGGTGAATCCGAAGTGGCATAAGCAGGGGTGGTCTGCCTACGCGCAGTTCGAGTGCTCGAACCACGTGGTTCTTTGTGAAACGCCGNCGACGGCGTGGGATCTGGAGCGGCGCGTGAAGGCGNTCAGGTGATGACGCTCGATCACTACAAGGGATGAGCCACGAAGGCACAAAGGCACGAANAACCAGACGAACGTAAGTAGAGAGAGGCGCGCGACCTGAGGCCGCGCGATAACAGTGCATGGCGATGGTTGATATGGCTCGAGTAGAGCCGCTTGAAGATGTGACGGATCTACTGGAGGAGCCTGAGTGGCTGCGCGAGAAGGCCGAAGAAGAGGGGCTTCTGTTCTTTCGCGGTTTGCTTGACCCGAAGACCGTGAGCGACGTCCGGTCACAGGTGTTGGCGGTCTGCGATGCACACGGGTGGCTTGTCGAAGGTACGGATCCGGAAGCAGCCGTGGCGAATCAGGATGCGATGGTCGTCGAGAGTCGCGATCCTCGCTGGCAGGATTTCTACTGCGACATCCAAAAGGTCAGAGACTTCCACGCGCTTGCTCTGGAACCAGCGATCCTGAACGCGTTCGAGACCCTCTTTGGCGAACCGGTCCTGCCCCACAGCCGGAATATCTGCCGGGTGGTCTTTCCCAACTCATCGGTGCATTCGACACCGCCGCATCAGGACAATCTGTATATCGGCGGGTCCGAGCAGACGTGGACGGCGTGGATTCCGGTGGGGGATGTGCCAGTGACGTTGGGTGGGTTGGCGGTCACGAAAGGTACTCACAAGGAAGGCAAGCTCGAGGATAAGGAGGCCGTAGGGGCAGGGGGGCGGCGGGTGGATGTGGAAGAAGATGTGGTTTGGGTGGGAGGGGACTACTCGTGCGGTGATGTGATCTTTCTGCACAGCCTTACCGTGCACCAGGGGAGGGACAACCTGAGTGACCGGTTGCGACTGTCGTTCGATTTCCGGTATCAGCCGAGGAGTCACCGGGTCAGGTCCGATTCGTTGTTGCCGCATATGGGGTGGGTGACCTGGGATGAGGTGTACTCGGAGTGGGAGGAGGATGACCTTACAAAGTACTATTGGCGGGGGTGGGAACTGGATGTGTTTGAGAGGCAGTAAACCGAATTACGAACGACGAGTAGTGAGTGAAGAATAGCGAAGTGAAGATCACAGAATCAGATTTGGTGGCCTGCCTGCCCGATGTTACTTCGGAGAGGGCGTTTGACTCCCTTAGTGGACGGGTAGACGTGTACCGTGACCAGTGGGGGATCCCGCACATCAAGGCGGAGAACGAGACGGACCTGTTCTTCGCTCAGGGATATGTGACGGCGCAGGACAGGCTGTGGCATATGGATGCGGATCGGTTCCGGGCGTTGGGTCGGTGGTCGGAGATCGTCGGAGAGTCGGGGCTGAGTCAGGACCGGTTTCTCAGGTCGGCCGGGATGGGACGAACGGCCAGGCTCGATTACGATGGGTGCAGCGACGATTCGCGGGCGATGCTGGACGCTTATGCGGCTGGCGTGAACGCCTACATCGCGGGCCCTGACAGCTTGCCGATCGAATACAAGCTGTTGGATCTGGAACCCGAGCCGTGGGAAGCCTGGCACTGCATCACGGTTTACAAGATGCGGAACACGCTGCTCGGGACGCTCGATCCCAAGCTGCTTCGAACCCGGTTGGCGTCGGATCCGGAGGCAGGGAGGGCATTCGCTCGCGTCCTGACCGGGTATCCCGAAGGACATCTCGTGACTGTGCCTCCCGGGGCTGAATGGCGTGGCGAACCACTCGATGGTCTGGATGAGTTGCTGAAGGCCACCGAAGATGCGAACTGGACAGGCGAAACAGATGCCGGGTCGAATGCCTGGTCGATCAGCGGAACACTGACGGCATCGGGTAAGCCACTCGTTGGAGGAGATTCCCATCGCGGTCTGGACACGCCGAGTGTCTACTACCAGGCCCACATCAGTTGTCCGGCCTATACGATGATCGGATATACCGTTCCCGGTGTCCCGGGGGTGATGCACTTCTGCCACAACGAGCACGTGGCGTGGGGAATGACGTACGGGTCGGCGGATACGCAGGATCTCTTCGTCGAGCGGTTCAGAGAAGGTGACACGGGACGTGAGTACGCGTTCGACGATGAATGGCGCACGGCTGAAGTTCTCAGCGAGCGGATCGAAATCCGAGGGAGTGAGCCAGTCGAGATCGAGGTGACGATCACGCATCACGGGCCCGTGATTGCCGGTGATCCGTCGCAAGGACACGGCGTGGCGGTCGCCGATCCGGGGTTGATCGAGGGAACGCCTTGGGTGGACGCCGTTCGGGATGCGATGCTGTCGACCTCAGTCTGCGAACTGCACACCGCCTTCGGGAAGTGGACGGATCGGGTGAACAACTATGCGGTTGCCGACACTCAGGGTCACTTCGGCTATATCCACGAGGGGCGCATTCCGATCCGGGATGAGGCGAACGGATGGCGGGCCGTCCCGGGGTATGACGGGAAGCACGAGTGGCGTGGCTACATCCCGCAAGACGAGTTGCCCAAGGCGGTCGACCCCGAGGTCGGTTACGCGGTGACGTGCAATCAACGGGTTGCCGAGCACGACTATCCCTACTATGTCGGGGTATACTTTACGCCGGAGTATAGGGGACGGCGCGTGCAAAGTCGGATCCTTCAGTTGGGTAAAGGTTCAGCGACTGTCGACGATATGGCAGCGATCCACGCGGAGCGGCTCTCCCTGCCCGCCAGGACGATGGTCGATGCCCTCGACGGGATGTTTTCGGACGACGAGATCGTCGATCGCGCGTTGGTCTACCTGCGCGCCTGGGACGGCCGGATGGATCGCGAGGATGTTGCGCCGTCGATCTATGCCGAGATGCGATCTCACCTGATCGTGCTCGTGACCGAGTCCGTCTTCGGCGATCACGCGGAGACGCTTCTTTCGGGTGTGTCTGGGGCGGACGGTCACCTTCGGTATGTCGCGCTGGCGGCGAACGTGGCGATCGAACGTGGGGATACCGCGCTTCTTCCGGCCGGGATGTCGTGGGTGGATGCTCTGATGGACTCGCTCGAGAAGGCGTGTCGTTCGCTGACCGAGATCTTGGGAACGGATATCACCGAATGGTTTTGGGGGCGCTTGCATCGTATGCGTCCGACCCATCCCCTGTCTTCCGTGTTCGCCGAGGCAGCAGACCAGCTCAACCCACCTTCATACGGTGTTCACGGGGACGGGGACACACCGCTTGCCGGTAGCTTCGCGCTGAACAGTCGCTACACGGTCAGCGGACTTTCGGTGAACCGATACATTCACGATCCTTCGGATTGGTCGAACTCGAAGTGGATCGTGCCGTTGGGGGCTTCCGGGCATCCCGGGAGTCCGCACTATGCTGACCAGGCAGAGATGTACGCGGATGTCGAATTTATCCCACAGTTGTGGGATTGGGGGGAGATCGAGGACGGGGCCGAGACGCATCAGGTGTTGCTGAAGTCATCCTGAGCGGAGTCGAAGGCTGGCTCAGTTTGGAGACAGTGTCGCGCTTCGACTCCGCTCAGCGTGACTTGTTTGGAGTGACGATATGGCAGGGACAGAGGCATTGGTTGAGCAGTCGACGAACGGGACGTCTAGGAAGGCGATGACGCTGATTGATACCGACGTGCACAACTACACGAGCGGGATCGATGATCTGACACCGTATTTGTCGGAGCGATGGAAGACATACATCACGCAGGGTGGGTACAGGACGCCAGGGGTCAGTATCTACCCGAAGGTCTACGCGCAGGCAGCTAGGCGGGATGCGATGCCGACCGAGGGAGGGGTGGCCGGATCCGAACCGGAGTTCGCGAAAAGGCAGCTGCTCGACGAATGGGACATTGACTACGGGATCCTGAATCCGTTGATCGGAGTGCCGCAGATCAAGAATCCTGAACTGGCCGTGTCGATGATGCGCGCGGTGAACGATTGGACCAAATACGACTGGCTGGATCACGATCCACGGTGGCTTGGGGCGGTCCTCGTTCACCCTGATCTTCCCGAGGAATCTGCGGACGAAATTCGACGGCTGGCGGAGGATAAGCGGTTCGTGCAGGTGCTGTTTATGGCCCGGTGGGAAAAGCCATATGGCAAGCGAGTGTTCGATCCAATCTACGAAGCGGCCAGCGAAGCCGGGATGCCGATTGGTATCCATTTCGGTGGTGGTGGTGACGTGCCGATTACGGCCGTTGGATGGCCATCCTACTACATCGAAGATCATACGGGAATGGTTCAGGCCTTCGAGGGACACGTGATCAGTATGGTGTGCGAGGGGACGTTCGAGAAGTTCCCGGATCTAAGGGTCGTCCTGATGGAAGGTGGCTTTGCGTGGCTCCCCGCATTGATGTGGCGGCTGGACAAGAACTATCGCGGGCTCAGAGACGAGGTCCCGTTCCTGAAGCGATTGCCGAGTGAGTATATCACCACGCACTTCCGGGCGACGACCCAGCCGATGGAGGAGCCGCCGAAGCCAGAGTACCTCCTGCAAATTCTGGAGATGATCGGTCAGGACGATTTCCTGATGTTCGCGACCGACTACCCGCACTGGGATTTCGATGCGCCCGATCGCGCCATCCCGAGCGTCGTAAAGGGTGATCTGCGGGAGAAGATTATGTGGAAGAATGCGGCGGAACTGTATGGATTGAAGATTGAAAACTGAGGATCAAGTAAGACAGATGGGTAAGGTCGAGGTTGGAGCCGTAGAGCAGTTTGAGGAAGGGAAACCCTGTGGCGTGCGTGCAGGGGATCGGGATCTCGTGATCGTAAAGCGTGGTGAGAAGTATTTCGCCGTTCGGGATGCGTGCCCGCACCAGGGTGCGAAGCTGTCGACGGGACAGTTGACCGGCGATGTCGCGCCCTGTCGGCCGGGTGAACAGGCGGAGTTGATACGAGACGGTGATTTTTTGGCCTGCCCGTGGCACGGATGGAAGGTCGATGTCCGGTCCGGATGTTCGAACATCGAACCGGAGCGTGTACGGGTGCGCAGCTATCCCGTCTCTGTCGATGACGGTCGAGTGTATGTAGAAATGGAGAACTGATGATCAGAATCGGGTTGGTCGGGTGCGGCGGGATCGCGAACCGGCACATCAATGGGTATCGCCGAGAGTTGATGGGGCGAGCAGAAGTCGTGGCGGGGTGCGATCCGAATCAGGAAACGCTCGACGCGATCGAGAACGATACGGAACCGCCGCACAGCGGTCGAGACAACCTGGTGACGATGGAAATCGTCGATGGTGCCTATCTCTCGGCCGAACGGCGGGAGCCTGTGCAGATCGAAGAGCTGCGAGTCGTGGCAGGAGTCGACGCGTGAATCGGCTGACACCGGAACAGGTCGAGCATTACGAGCTAGAAGGGTATGTCCTGGTTCGATCGCTGCTCGACTATGAGCGCGATATCAAGCCCGTCCTCGACGAGTACGCGCAGGTGCTCGACCGTCTGGCACACGACCTCTACGGCGCTAGCGAGATCGAGTCCCTCTATGAGGATCAGTCTTTTAGCGATCGGATGATCGCCTGCTACAGGGACAGCGGTCGAGTGTTGTCGCAGTACTTCGATTGTTCGTTGCCACAAGCGGGCACGACGACCGAATCTCCGATCTGGGTCGGACCTGAGGTCTTCCGATCCCTCAGGAATGAGACGTTGCTCGATGCCGTCGAGGATCTGATTGGCTCGGAGGGGTACTCGAATCCAGTTCAGCACATCCGGATCAAGCCGCCGCAATCCGTGTTGCCGGACAACCGGATGGATCCCAAGACGGGCAGCAAAGGTGGGTTCGACGCGGGTGTGACACCATGGCATCAGGACAACGGCGTCGTCCAAGCGAACGCCGACGAGACGAATATGCTGACCGTGTGGTATCCGTTGACGCGGGCGACAATCGAGCATGGCTGTCTGCAGGTGATCCCGCGGAGTCACAACGATGGTGTGCTCCACCACTGCCGAACGGTGTCCGGGCTTGCTGTGCCCGATCCGATGCTGGAACTGGACAGTGCGGTTCCCGTCCCGATGGAACCGGGAGACGTACTCTTCCTGACCCGACGGACCTGTCACTCCTCCCTTCCCAACGTCAGCAACGAAGTGCGGATCAGCTTCGACATCCGCTACAATCCGGTTGGACAACCCACCGGGCGAGAGGTGTTTCCGGGTTTCGTTGCTCGGAGCCGCTCGAACCCGGAGAGGGAGCTGCACGATCCGGAAATGTGGGCCCAGAGCTGGTATGACGCCCGCGAACGCCTGTCCGTGAAAAACTGGGAGCACTACAACCGGTGGCGCGTTAACGACGGTGTTTGTGCGTAGCCCATCCCATCCCGTCATCCACCCATTGAGCGGGAGCAGGGGGTCGGGGGAGCCGCCGGAGACGAACGTCTGGCTTGGCATTGTGCATTAAGAGGTTATTGACTGTATGAGAGTAGCTGTCATCACAGGTGGTCACTCATTCGACGTGATCGGGTTTCACGAGCTCTGGCAGAGCTATGCGGATCAGGATTGCTACTTACAAGCCCTGGAGGACTGGGCGGTCGACTATGGGCGGTATGGTCAGCGATATGATGCGCTGGTGTTTTACACGATGCATAAGGGTCTGCCGGAGGATTGTCCCGGTGGAATGCGAACGCGTGCCGCGATCGATGCTCTTGGAGACGGTACGGGTATCGTGGTGATGCACCACGGGATTCTAGGGTTCAAAGATGACGAAGTGTGGGATGAGCTGGTCGGGCTGACCGGGCGGATGATCGGTGATGGGTATAGCCACGACAAGCGGTTGGCGGTGCACGTCGAGGATCCGGCCCATCCGGTGACCGAAGGAATCAGCGACTGGACGATGGTCGATGAGACATACGACTTCCGGGACGTCGATCGAGAGGGAAGTGAGGTGCTGTTGACCGTCGATCATCCGAACAGTATGTCGACGATGGCGTGGACGCGGACCTACAAGGAATCTCGTGTGTTGAACTTTGTGTTCGGACACGATGCACAGACGTGGGAAGACGAGACATTTAGGCGGGTTCTGGGGAATGGGGTGCGATGGGTAGGTAGACAATGACAAATGCAAAGTGCAAAATGAAAAAAGAAACGACCATTCCATTGTGCAGAATTCGGAGGGATCCCTCGCAAGCTCGGGATGACATAATATGAGGATTGCATACAGTACATACGCGTTGCAGAAGGTGGATCCCTTCGAGGCTGTCGAGCGGGTGAAGGCGATCGGGTATGACGGGTTGGAGCTCAATTGCGGCGCAGATTGGGCGACGGCTCCAGATCGCCTTGGTGAGGACGAGCGGAAGCGCATGGTTGAGGCCTACAGAGAGGCCGGGTTTCCGCCGCCGGTGATGATGAACCTGATTCACATCTGTGCCTACGACGAGGATGTGGATCAGAAACTGTCGCTGCTGGAAGCGACGTGTCGGTTGGCCCGGGACCTTTGCTGGGTGGATCAGCCTTCGGTCGTGACCACGACGCTGGGGAAACAGACGGGGACGTGGGAGGAAGCGCGGGAGACCATCGGAGAAAAGGTGAGGCCCTACGCTGACTTGGCGGCGGATCACAACATCCTCCTCGCGGTTGAACCACACGTGGGTCAGGAGATGGACACGCCGGAAAAGGCACGCTGGCTGATCGAGACTGTGGATCACCCGAACCTGAGGCTGAACTTCGACTACAGTCACTTCCTGATGCTCGGCATCGATCTACAGACATCGATCGACCTGAATGCCGAATACTCGGTTCACACGCACATCAAAGACGGACGGATGACGGACGGGAAGGTCCAGTTCGCGCTTCCCGGTGACGATCAGCTGGATCTGGTCGACTATCTGACGCGTGTACGGGCGTCTGTCCTGGATGTTCCGATTACTGTCGAGGTGAGCGCGCAGATCTGGAAGCGCGACGACTACGACCCGTGGGAGACGGCAACACACAGCTTCAAGAATCTGGATCAGGCCAGGAAGTCGCTGGGATAGTCAGAGGGGTCGTTATTCCGGTCACGCACATCTTGATGTACAGGTTCAAGGAGGGGGTTCATGACTTCCGAATCGATGAGCATCTCGGGTTCATCGAAGGGATGCGGGGTCAGTTCGATGGACTAATTGATCTGCAGTGCGGCCGTGATGTGAGATCAGATAGGCGACAGTATACCCACGGATTCGTGATGACCTTCGAATCGGCCGAGACACTCGCCGCATACAACAAGGCGGACCTGCACACCGAACTGGTTCAGACGTTTCGGGACGACGTGGAGGACAAGGTTGTCTTCGATTCCGATATGGATACTGACGACTGAAGGTAGAGCCGGGAGGATAAGGAGACACGATGAAGGTAAATCTCACGCCCGCATTGCTGTCGATCCTCACGTTGTCGTTCTCGCTCGTGATGGAATCGACAGCGGAAGACCACGAGATGTCGGCGACCGAACAGGTGCTGAAGTATCACCTCGATGCGTTCGCGGCCGGCGATGGCGAAAAAATCCTCAAGGACTACACCGAAGAATCGTTTGTGATCACCCCGGACGGCCTCTTCCGCGGCGTCGACGAGCTGCGTGAACGGTTCACGGGATTCGTAGACGGTCTTCCGCCGGGCAGACAGTTTACGATGATGAAACAGGTGGTCGAGGGTGAGTATGCCTACATCGTTTGGAGTGCCGGTTTGAGCAAGATGATGATTCCGTATGCTACTGATACTTTTCACATCGTCGATGGCAAGATCGTTGCCCAGACATTTGTCGCTCAGGTCATGAAGATGGGACAGAGTTAGCATGAAAATCGCGAAGATCGAGCAATTCTTCCCGCGTCGTCGGATGCGACTGGTGAAAATCACGACGGACAACGGTATCGTCGGTTGGGGTGAGACGACCCTCGAAGGGAAGCCGAAGAGCACGCACGCGGCGGTCGAGGAATTGACGGATTACTTCGTCGGGAAGGATCCGCTTCGGATCGAGCATCACTGGCAGCACGTGTATCGATCAGCGTTTTTCAGGGGCGGAAACGTGCTGATGTCCGCGCTGTCAGGGATCGATCAGGCATTGTGGGATATTGCTGGCAAACACCTCGGGGTGCCTGCCTTTCAGCTGATGGGTGGGCCCGTCCGCGACCGGATCAGGGTGTATGCCCACTGGGGGATACGCGACCTCTCGGATGAAGGGCTCGCGGCGTCGAAGGATAGGCTCGAGAAGCTTCAGAAGCAGGGCGGATACAAGGCGTTCAAGTCCGGGCCTGGTGGAAAGTGGCGCGCACACGAGCCCCCTGCCGTGATCGACGAATTTGTCAAGAAGGCGTACTTGATGCGTGAGTGGGTCGGTGAAGATTGTGAGATCGCCTTCGACTTCCACGGTAAAATGACACCGGGTCTGGCGACTGAGGTGTGTCAGGAATTGAAGGGCATGCGACCGATGTTCGTCGAGGAGCCCGTGCCGCAGGAGAACGTGGACGCGCTGAAGGTCGTTTCGGACAAGGTGACCTTCCCGATCGCGACCGGTGAGCGGCTGCTGTCGCGATGGGAGTTCCGCGAGATCTTCGAGAAGCAGGCCGTATCGCTGATTCAGCCAGATGGGTCACACGCCGGCGGCATCTCTGAGCTTAAACGGATCGCGAATATGGCAGAGGTCTACTTCATGCACATCATGCCGCACTGCGCGATCGGACCCGTCGCTTTTTCGGCCTGTATGCAGGTGGATGCCGTCGTTCCGAACTTCCTGATCCAGGAGCAGGTCGACGTCGGGTTGGGTGAGGGCTTGCTGAAGGAGCCGTGGGTGGTCAAGGACGGCCACATCGACCTCCCGACCAAGCCGGGGCTCGGATTCGAGATCGACGAGAAGGAAGCGGAGCAGGACTGTGGGATCTGCGAAGAGGAATTGGGCGGGGAGTTCTACTACGAGAACGATGGCAGCGTGGCTGACTGGTAGCTCCCTCGTTGACGTTTCGCTGAACGCACGGTACGAATGAGATGAAAGAGATCCTGCCCGGATTGTTCCATTGGCGCGTGATTTGGCCGGACATCTGGTCTCTCGAGTCGTATTTCCTGCGGACCGGAACAGGCAGCGTGATCATCGACCCGATCGAATCGGGCCGTCTCGACGTCGTCGATCAAGCTACGGATGTCGAGGCCGTGATCGTGACCTCCGGCTGGCACGAACGCTCGGCCCGACTCTTCGGGAAACGAACCTGCGCTCCCGTGTTCGTCCCCGAACGGGACGTGTGCATGTTCGAAGACCTGGATGTGTTCGAGACCTACGACGATGGGGATGACCTGCCCGGCGGCATCCGGGCGATCGGTGCTCCGGGGCTGACCAGAGGTGAACACGCTCTGCTCTCGAGTATGCACTCGGGCGTTCTGTTCACGGCCGACTGCGTCGGGACGACGGCCAAGTGGGCGCCTGGTGGCATGAAAATTGGCGGACACCCGAACGGGCACCCCAACCCCTCCGCCACGCTGTCACACCTGCTTGAACCGGAGTTCTCGCAT
The DNA here is from genome assembly GCA_002727195.1 of Gemmatimonadota bacterium. Lineage (GTDB taxonomy): Bacteria > Latescibacterota > UBA2968 > UBA2968 > UBA2968 > UBA2968. Next base: position 217,047 of record PBWH01000005.1, on the reverse strand, counting down.
CTTTGCCCGGGACACGGCAATCCGCTGATCGGCAATGGCAAGGCTGAGTTGGCAAAGCTCCTCGAATCCGGTGTGTCTACGTCGTCTGGACGACCCGCTGTGACCTATTTCCCGCTCGACCCCGCACAGCAACCGTCTACTCCGTGAGAGGTATTCGTTGTCCAAGGATTTGACTGAGCGTTTCGAGAAATACGCCGACCTGATCATCAAGGTCGGTCTGAACTTGCAGAAGGGTCAGCGGCTGATGATCCGCGCTCCGATCGAGGCCGTCGAGTTGACCCGTGCCCTGACGGCGAAGGCATACGATGTCGGTTGCCCCTATGTCGATGTGACCTTTGGTGACGAGGAACTCGAGCTGATTCGCTTTGAACACGCACCCAAGGACTCGTTTGAGGAGTTCCCGAAGTGGCGCGTGAAAGGAAGTATCGAGCGGGCGGAACAGGGCGCGGCTTTTCTCAGTATCGCGGGGAACAATCCTGACCTGCTCAAGGATCAGGATCCCGAAGTGGTGGCGTTGACGCGGAAGGTGGCATCCGAGCAGTCCAAGCCGTTCAGCCGGGAGTATATCTCGAACATGCGGGTCAGTTGGTGTGTAATCTCTGCGGCGGTTGCGCCGTGGGCCGCGCGCGTGTTCTCGAACGAGCCGGAGCATCGGCAGGTCGATTTGCTGTGGGACGCGATCTTCCAGATGTGCCGACTGGGGGAACCGGATCCGACCGCGGCCTGGCGTGATCATATCGACGCGCTGGAGCGACGGCGCGCCTACCTGAACGACAAGGCCTATACCGCGCTCAAATATACCGCCCCAGGGACGGACCTCATGCTCGGGCTTCCGAAAGGTCACATCTGGAAGGGCGGGATCGATCAGAATGCTGATGGCACCACGTTTGTCCCGAACATCCCGACAGAAGAGGTCTTTACGCTTCCGGATTGTAATCGGGTGGATGGGATGGTGTCTTCGACCAAGCCGCTCAACTATGGTGGGACGCTGATCGATAATTTCAGCCTGACGTTTCAGGGCGGAAAGGTCGTGGGTGTGGAGGCGGAAACCGGTCGTGAGGTTCTGAAGAAGCTCACGGAGACCGACGAGGGGGCCGCCCGGTTGGGCGAGGTTGCGCTCGTACCTCACAGTTCACCGATTTCGACGGTTGGGAAGCTGTTCTACAACACCCTTTTCGATGAGAATGCGTCGAACCACGTGGCACTGGGTCAGGCATACAGCGTCTGCCTGGAGGGCGGAGAGGCGATGGCGCCCGATGACTTTGCCAGGGCGGGCGGGAACAACAGTGTTACGCACATCGACTTCATGATCGGCTCGGATGAGATGGATATCGATGGTATACTGGAGGATGGATCGACGGAAGTGGTGATGCGAGATGGGGAGTGGGCTTTCGAGGCCTAAAATCCAAAATCTTGGAACCACAGAGGACACGGAGGGGGGTGCGTCAGGTTCTCGTCGATAATCGGGAGAGTGACGCGTACCTGGGCTTCGTAAGGCCGTGCTAGAGATATGAGAGTGATTGCGGATCTGTGTGTGGTGCCGATTGGGGTTGGCGTGTCGGTGTCCGAGTATGTGGCGGTCTGTCAGGAAGTTCTGGCGTAGGCGGGATTGGAGACGACGCTTCACGCCTACGGGACGAATATCCAGGGTGAGTGGGATGATGTGATGGCGGCAGTTAAGCGGTGTCACGAGCTCGTGCACGAGATGGGGGCGCCGCGGATTTCCACAACGATGAAGTTCGGGACACGGACGGATCGGCCCCAATCAATGCAGGATAGGATCGACAGCGTAAACGCAAAGCTCTAGAAGCTGAACGACGAAGGCACCGAGACACGAAGGAAAGCGAAGGTCGGGTGGAGAGTATCGAGCATCAGGATGCGGTCGAAATCGCAAAGGTGTTGGCGGAGGAAGTGGCTTCGCGGGCGGATGAGGCGGATCGGAAGGGAGAGCTGCCGGTCGAAGATGTAGATGCGCTGAAACGGTCGGGGTATCAGTCGTTCACGGTGCCCAGGGCGTATGGGGGTCCGGAGTTTCCGGTCAGGACGTGCGTCGAGGCGCAGTTGGAACTTGCGAAGGCGAGCGGATCCACGGCGCTGGTCGCCGGGATGACGATGCAGGTGGTTGGTGGCGCGCGGGATACGGATCAATGGGTGGAGGGAGACTGGGAGCGAATCGGGAATGCGGCGTGTTCAGGCGGCCTGATCAACTCGGTCGCATCGGAACGGGATATGGGGAGTCCGTCCAGGGGCGGGCTGTTCCAGACGACGGCAGCCGAGATCGGTGACGGCTATCGGATCGACGGACACAAAACCTGGACGACCGGAGGACGTCACCTGACCCATATGCTCGTTCGCGCGACGCTGGGCGAATCCGCGGCCGTCATCCTGGTTGAGGGAGATCGGCCCGGTGTGTCGTGGGAGAACACCTGGACGGATGCGCTTTCGTTGCGGGCGTCGGACAGTCACGATTTGACGCTCGATGGTGTCGTTGTGCCCCGCGAGAACTTGATTCAATCGAAGAAGCCAAAGTGCCGAGGGATGTGGTTTCCGATGGTCCTGGGGGCGACCTACCTGGGTGTTGCTACAGCAGCGAGGGATCGCCTGATCCAGTTCTCACTCGAGCGCGTCCCTTCCGCATTGGGGAAGCCGATTGCGACGATGCCGAAGATCCAGCGTGAGATCGGCGAGATCGATGTGGCTCTGATGGCCGCTCGCGCTCTGCTGTACGAGGTGGCCGACGAGTGGGATCAGCGAACGTTCAGGCGTGTGGCGGCGGCGAAGCAGTATGCCACGCGTGTGGCCGCCGAGGTGACCGATCAGGCTATCCGTGTGGCCGGCGCACAGAGCCTGACGAAGGATCTGCCGCTAGAACGTTACTTCCGCGATGCCCGGGCAGGTACGATGTCACCTCCGTCGGGTGATACGGCGTATGAAGCAATTGGTCACGAGGCGATCGAGGCCTACTCTTCATCCGAACCATCTGCTGGTGATGAGGACACGAGACCGGAGGACTGATGACCGTTCGACAATCTTACCTATTGTGTGTCGCTCTGTTTGCCTTCTCCTGCGGTCCCTCCGATGGACCGCATCAGGATCACTATGTGAACGGTCAGGTCAAGGAGGAAGGTAGCTTCCGGAACGGCGAGAAGTCCGGCAAGTGGACCTACTACTGGCAGAACGGGAAGAAGAAGACGGTCGGCTACTACACGAAGGGGAAGCCTTCGGGCACCTGGACCTACTTCGGAAAGACGGGAAGTATCATCGGCAAGGGCACATACAAGAACGGCAAGATGTGGAACGGCACCTTCGTCCGATTCGTGATGGGTATTCCCAAGATTATCGCGATCGAAGAAGGAAAGGAAAAAGGAAGTAAGTAGAAGGGATCGTGTAGACGGCAATCTCCGATTGCCGGTCTTCCGTCTACGAGCCCCGAAGAACCACTATCCTCTCGCCCAAGACCACTATGCTGACCTACCGAAAACAGATCCCCATCATCGCCACCCCCGACGTCCTCGTCTGCGGTGCCGGCCTTGCCGGTATCGGCGCCGCCGTATCCGCCTCCCGTGGTGGTGCCAGTACAATGGTCGTCGAGCGCAACGGATTTTCCGGAGGTTTCTTCACCGCTATCATCGGGTCCGCATTCGACGGTTTTGTGGATGAGCGAACTGGAGAGCCGGTTGTCGGCGGCATCGTCTTCGAGATGCTCGAACGGATGGGCGTCATTCAGCCGGGCACAGGACCGTCCCTTCGATACAACGTGAACGGCGACTTCTCCTTCGTGGAAATGCACCCGGACCGCGTGATCCCGCGGTGCGATCCTGAGCGGTTCAAGCGCGCAGCTGACGACATACTGGAAGATGCCAGCGTCGAGATTCTCTACCACACCCAGGTGGCGGATGTGGTGACGGAGGATCATCGAGTCGATACGGTTGTCGTGAGCAACAAGGCAGGTTTGGTCGCCATCCAACCGAAAGTCGTCATCGACTGCACCGGTGACGGCGACGTGGCCGCCTGGGCGGGGGCCGATACGGAGAAAGCCGAGTCGCTCCAGCCGATGAGTCTTCACTTCAGGATCGCCTATCTCAACCCCGACTTCGAGATGCGTCGGAAGTGCGCGTCCGTGCTCAAGCAGGTCCATAATGCGGGAAAGCTGGATCTGTATGCCGGTCCGTATCCGGCCACGTTCTCCGGACGAGACGTCTACTTCAACGCGACCCGGTATCCGGGAGACAACACAGTGCCCGAGGACTGGACCCGTGCGGAGATCCAGGGCCGTCGTGATGCCTGGACGATGTTCGAGGCGTGGAAAGAGCAGTTGAAGGAATTCGAGGACGCGTATTTCGTGACCAGCGGACCGACGGCGGGCGCACGTGAATCGCGTCGCATCGTCGGGGACTACGTGCTGACCGGCGACGACGTCCGAGAGGGGCGGCGTCAGGGCGATGTCGTCGTCCTGGGCGCCTGGCGTTTGGATCGGCACCCCGCGACGCAGGCAGGCTACCACGAAATTCCCTGGACGCCGCCTTACGACATTCCTTATCGTACGCTGTTGCCACGAACTATTGAGAACCTTTTGGTGGCGGGGCGATGTCATTCAGCGACGTCGGAGGCATTGGCGTCGAGCCGTGTGACAGCGACGGCGATGGGGATGGGGCAGGCGGCGGGTGTGGCGGCGGCGCTGGCTGTCGCGACAGACGGTGCGCCCCGTAGTGTCGATGTGAAATCGCTGCAGGATCAGTTGGTGGGACAGGGCGCGATTCTCGAGGCGCCGGAGTCGGATGTGGTGGTGGGGAATCCGAAGTGGTGATGGTTACGAGCGGACCTGCCCTGGTTCTCGGATAGCCGAGAACCGCCCCTTCCTGAAAGCAAGGGAACAGGAGGAGACGCATATGAATTCCTTTTCAGAAGATGAGGTCGAGCATTTCAAGGAGAACGGGTTCGTCGTGAAGCACGACGTGGTCGATCGCGACCTGCTCGAGCCGGCTGTAGAGAAGTTTTGGGACGAAATGGAACTAGACCGCGACGATCCGGCCAGCTGGAGCGGTGGAGGCCGGAAGGGCAACCTGCCGTGCAGTCAGGATCCGGTGGTCCGGGCGACCTTGCTCGACACACCATTGCAGGATATGTGTGAGGAGCTGGTCGGGAAGGATACGCTCCAGATCAACAACTATACGTTCGCGAAACCGGTGTACCCGACTGGAAAGACACCTGACGAGTGGGAGCCGCCTGAACACGGCCACCTGGATGGACACGGGCTCGTTGACGGATCCGTGCAGCCCTTTACGATTGCCGTTACAGTGAACATGGCGGAAGTGAAGCCGAAAGGCGGAGGGTTCACGGTTTGGCCTGGCACGCATAAACGTGTGCACGAGTACTTCCGTAATCACTCGATCTTGAATGGACTGAAGTCTTTGCAGGATGAGCAAGGGAACTGGGATAGTCTTCCCGAAGCGGTCGAGAATCCCGGTCCGCCAGGGACGGTGACGTTCTGGCACAACAAAATGATGCATAGTGCTGGGAACAACTGTCGTCCCGACATTCGGATGGCCTGTGTGAGCCGGTTCAGCCGGAAGAACCTGATCGATACGCAGTTCGAGATGTATGAGGATATGTGGGAGGATTGGGCGATCTAGTGACAACACGTGGAGGAACCATTGTCGATTAAGCTATGCCTCGCAGGAGAGGGGGCGATGGGCCTGAATCATATCAAGGCCATCAAGACGCTCGAAGATGTGGAAGTGATCACACTGGCCGGCGGTGTCGAAGTAGACGCCGCCGCTTTTGCACGTGAATGGGGGATCCCCCACTACTCGCTTGACCTAGAAGAGTGCCTGAAACAGCCTGGCGTCGATGCCGTGTTGCTGGCGAGCCCGAATCAGGTCCACGCGCAGCAGGCCGAACTCGCGATGCGGATGGGGAAGCACGTCCAGGTCGAAATTCCGATGGGTCTGTCTCTGGAAGAGTCGCAGCGTGTCGTGGCGGTGGAAAAAGAGACGGGGATGGTCTGTATGGTCTGCCATACCCAGCGATACTATGCCGCGCACAACGAGATCGTACGCCGGGTACGTGAGGGTGAGCTTCACCTTCATCACGTGGTGCAGCAGACCTATTTCATGCGGCGCGAGAACACAAACATGTTCGGGAAGCCGCGATCGTGGACCGACGAACTGCTCTGGCACCAAGCGTGCCATACGGTGGACTTCTGCTACTGGCTGTTCGATGAGCCCGAGATCGATGCCTGGGCTCAGGCGGGACCCGACCACTTAGAACTCGGCATCCCGATGGACATCACGATCGGCATGCGTTCTAAGGACGGGGTTCTGGTCACGTCGGCACAGTCGTTCAACAACAACGGCCCGATCTCTTCCAGTTATCGGTTTATCGGTGAGGAAGACACGTTCCTGATCAAAAAGGGGAAGCTGATTACCACCTATGGCGAGCTGATCCCAACACAGGGCGGAGGTATTGAAGCCCAGGATCAGGAGTTTCTGGATGCGATCCGCGAAGGTCGGAAACCGAAGACGAGCTGTCTCACCTGTCTGCCAACGATGGGGATACTGGATCGACTACAGAAGAGTATGGATGAGAGCAGAGACTCGCATAGGGCATAGCGCCAGGCGCGAAGCCAAACCCAACGCCATCGTGCGCTATGTGCTTGGCGTTTTGCGCTCCGCGCCATGAAAGCAAACGCCGTCGTATTCACAGCCCGCAACGAGGTCGTCTATCAGGAGGTGGATTGTCCGGATCCTGGTGCGGATGACATCGTCGTCGAGCTGACGCACTCGTGGATCAGCAACGGGACCGAGGGGTCCTTCCTGCGTGGAGAACGAATCGCTGGCGATACGCCTTACCAGGATGGCGATCCGGATCCGTTTCCGATTGTCGCGGGATACCAGAAGGTCGGAACGGTTATGTCGGTCGGTCCGGAGGTTGATGGGTTTGAGGTTGGCGAGACCGTGTTTGCCACGATGGGGGCCGTGAACGGGATGTTCTCACCCAGGGGCGGACAGATCTCACCGTCGATCGGCAAAGCAGGTGGGATCTGGAAGCTGCCGTCCGGTCACGATCCGGTGAAGTTCTCCGGGCTCGTTCTGATGCAGGTCGGTTACAACTGCGGTGCACGCCCGCCGGTCGAGCAAGGCGAGCCGGCGATCGTGATTGGCGACGGTATGGTCGGTCAGTGGGCGGCGCAGATACTGGCGTGGCGAGGTGCGGATGTGATGCTCGTGGGCAGACATCCGGATCGGCTGGAAAAGTTCACTCAAGGAATCTGCGTGAACGCGCACGAGACCGATTGGGTCCAGACCGCGTTGGACCGGTATGGGAAGATCGTCCAGGTCTGCGTTGACACAGTTGGTTCAGTATCAGCGGTCGAAGCCTCATACGCCCTGATGCGGAAGTATGGACACATCGTGTCCGCGGGCTTCTACGGGACGGAGGACCAGCTCCGACTTCAGCCGCCGAGGTATGGCGAGCTGTCGATCGATCTCGTGTCCGGTTGGGCCCCGGACCGCATGGATAAGACGCTGGAACTGATCGCTGAAGGCGTGCTGAAGACTGTGGAATTGATCACTCATCGTTTTCCGGTCGATCAGGCAGCCGAGGCTTGGGACCTGATTGAGTCCAAACGCGAGCCCGTCCTGGGGGTCATTTTAGAGTGGTAAGAAGATCTAAACCTCAACAGGGTTGCACCATGCATCCCGGGGTTGCCGCAGGCTACACCAGGATTTCGCATACCGATAGCCAGGACGCGCCGCTCTATTCTTGCGGACAGGCCTCAGGGTCATGCGCGTCGTGCTGAGTCGAATTCAGATCAGGTTACAATCGCGTTAGGAACACTCTTGAACGAAACAATGAATGTCATACAGATTGTCGAGCCCGGTCGCGCTGAAGTGGCCGAGCGGCCCGTACCCGAGCCCCAAACCGGTCAGGCGCTGATCAAGGTATTCGGTGTGACGACCTGTCCGCATTGGGATATGCACATCATGGCCGGCGAACCTATGTTTCCGGGCGGGAAGCTCGAGTACCCGTATACACCGGGTCAGCCAGGTCACGAGGCGACGGGAGAGGTGGAAGCGGTCGGACCGGAAACGGCCGGTGTCCAGGTCGGTGATAGCGTGTCTCTTTGGCGGGATCAGGGCCCTAAACGTCCGGGCTTCTACGCGCAGTATGCGATCGCTGATGCGGCCAACCTGATCCAGGTACCAGAAGACCTTACGGAGGAGGCGACGGCGCCGACCGAACTGGCGATGTGCGTGCACGTATCGATCGATCAGCTGCTGTCGATCTCACGGGTTGCCGGGACGCGATTCGGTGTCGGTGGGATGGGGCCTGCCGGACTAATCGCCATCCAGATGGCGAAGGCCTACGGCGCCAGCGAAGTGGTCGCCTTTGATCCGGTGGCGTCGAGGAGAGAACTCGCGCTGTCTATAGGCGCGGATCGTGCCCTAGAACCGACATCGGATGCTTTCCCCGATGACAGGTTCAGCGATGGCGCCCTGGATGTGTCGATAGATTGCACGGGACTGCCGGTTTCTATCGAGTTCCTGATGGACCGAACGCGTGATAGCGTTGCGCTCTTTGGCGTGCTCCGTGAAGAAGTGAGGTTCGCGATGAACCACTGGCGGAGAGCGCTGAAGCTGATCGGCTACGACGCGCACAACCGATCGGCAGCAGAGCGAGCAGTGCAACTGATCCGGGCGGGCAAGCTCGATCTGAAGCCGCTCACCAGTGCACGGTTGCCCTTCTCGCGGTACGCGGAAGGTGTGGAGATGCTGAAGGAGAAAAAGGCGATCAAGATTCTGTATGATCCCTGGATGGACGGATGATCCTCCGATACAAAACGATTCTGGCCGGGATGATGCTGATGTCGATGACGTCCGTATGTCACGTTCGGACGGTCGAGGCTCGGATCGATTCGCTGCTAAACCTCGGACGAGATACGACCCGGTCACATCGTGATCGGGTTTTGTCGTATAAGGACGCGATCCGTCTGGGGCAGTCTGGAGACGCGATGTACGAACTCGCGAACCTCTACCTAACCGAGTGACCGAGTCGAAACCTCGGAGATGCCGAGCAATGGTACAAGGGTGCCATCACGCAGAAAAGGCAGAACACGGTCTATCGCTACGCCTATGCCAAGCTGCTCTGGGATCTCGATGACCCGGGCGGGGCTAATACCCAGGCCGAGAAGATCCTGGAGGTCGACGCGAACGACCTTTGCGGACTCTACTACGCGGGAAAATTCGCCGCCTGGAGTATGGACCGGAATCTGAACGCCGTTACCGTCGCCCAATCCAATCACGTAATGGTGCCTTCGGCCTTCGTGAGTTTGGCGAGGACCCGATGCGTCAGGCCATCCACCATCTTACTGGAGCTCTCAAGTTGGACCTGGGGTTCGGAGATGCACTTCAGACGCTGGGTTTGGTCTACTACGAGTCGGGTCCGTTCTGGGAGATGGTCGATCTCTATGTTGAGGGCGTGCTGCGTGATCCGGGGGATCCGAATGGCTAGTTCTTCATCGGTCTTGGTCTGCAAGCCCAGGAGAAGCTGAAGCGCGCGTATCGATACTACATGGCCGGTCTGTCCAGGATGTCAGACGAGGAGCAGTCGCTAATCAAGTCGATCGTGTTGATGACCGAGCCTGAAGAGCTGCGGCGAGGTTGTGTGCCGCTTCCTGATGTCGAGGAACAGAATGCCTTCTGGACCGGGTGGTGTATGCCAACCTGCGGTTCGCCGACCCGCATCGGAAGCTGGATGGGAGACGGATAAAGGCGAGCTGTATATCCGTTATGGACGCCCCAAGAGTCGCTTCGGCCGGACCGCTGAGATCCGCATCCCGCATTTCGAGTCCTGGGATTACGGGAACTTCCAGGTTTGGTTTGCAAACCCGATCTCGTCGGCGTGGCGATTCGAGGGGAGACGGATCCAGCGGATCAAGATCAACCAGAAGCGAGATTTGATCGAGCGGATTCAGGAAAAGTTCAAGGACCCGTATGAGTGGGACCGATTCCGCGCCCCCTTCCAGGTCTCTCAATTTCGTGGAATCGATGGCCAAAACCGTTTCGAGGTCTACTATAGTCTGTCCAGCCAGCGCCCGACGCTCGATGCCCGCGGATCGGGATACGCTGACTTCCAATCGCTTCGGCAGGGCCTGTTCACGTTCAACACCGCGTGGGGTCCACTCTATAGCATCGTAGTTGAGGTCGATCGGCCACCGAGCGTCCGGCTCGAGGGGTCGATCGGGACTATGCGCTGGGGAGCGATCGTTTCGAGGTCTACAACCTTGGGCAGGACGAATTCGGCCAAATGAACTACGAGGTCACCTACCAACTCAGGAGTCTGACCGAGACAGGCGGCGTACAGGACCCGCGGTGGACGATTGCATTGACCTACCGCCACGTCGAGTCGACGGACTGGGAGCCTATCTACTTCGACCTGGATCTGTCGACGGTTCCACCCGGTTTGTGGGATGCGCGGATTCTCGTCACAGACCTCCGTGCTGAACAGACCGTTGAGGCGGGTGAGACATTTAGAGTGCTGTGGTAGTGGTGACTGGGGCGGCGATCACATTGAGAGGCGACCACCATTCCTGGGGACGAATTGACGAGGCTGGGAGAAAGGCCTAAAAGAAGTCAGTGGTCAGGTAGTCAGATCTGTGAGAGACAATCTCGGGATGGATGGCTGACGGGATTAACACATTTAACGAGAACCCGCTTCACAAGGGTCTCAAGGAGTGGGCTGCAGGGCCGGACGCTGAGTTCGAGGTGCCTCTGGAGGGGTATATCATCGATGCGATTGTCGATGGGGTGCTGGTCGAGGTGCAGACGCGGAATTTCACGGCCATGCGGGCAAAGTTGAGGAAGCTGGTGGCATCGCATCCGGTGCGGCTCGTGCATCCGATCGCTTGCGAAAAGTGGATTGTGCGGGTGGATCCGGACGGCAAGCAGCTCAGCAAGCGGAAGTCGCCCAAACGTGGTCGGCTGGAAGAGGTGTTCAGCGAACTGGTGACCTTCCCGCAGCTGATGGCCGAACGGAACTTCTCGCTAGAGGTGGCGATGATCCAGGAGGAGGAGGTCCGCCTGGTCGACGGACGCAAGCACGGGCGGAGAAGGCGCCGGGATTTTGTGCGGGAGGAACGGCGGTTGGTCAGCGTGATAGAGAGCAGGCTATTTGTCCAGCCCAGGGATATGGTGACGTTGATTCCCGACTCCGTCGCGGAGCCATTCACGACGAGCGATATCGCGAAAGGGTGCAACGTACCCCGGTTCATGGCTCAGAAGATGGCCTACTGCCTCCGGGAGATGGGGGCGATTGTCGCGCTCGAGCGGAAGCGGAAGGGCATCCAGTATGTTCGATCCGCGGAGAATGCGACGGGTGTGGAGATCGGGTCGAAGACCGAGTACGAGCCGATCGGTGTGGCGCCGGCATGATCGAGCATCGCTTTCAGTGCCCGTGTTGTGGAGAAACGATCTCGATGGTTCTCGATACCAGCGAGGGGGAGCAGTCCTACGTCGAGGATTGCGAAGTTTGCTGCAGACCCATCCTGATCCGCTACGAAGTGGATTCTGAGAGCGGCGAGGATCTGCTGCTCAGCTTCAGTGCGGAACCCAGTTGAGTCAGATCTGATCTGGCGAGTCGTGACATCCTGTCGCGCGAGGGAGCGGACTCAGGGTTGAGACCGTGGTAACGTACTACTGATGGTTCATAAGGTTCTGCCCCCGCATTTCTCCCCTGGAGGTATTATGAATGCAGGGACGCACATTCCTCAAGACACTGGCGAGCGCAACCGCCGCGCTCTCGCTGCCTTCTCCCTTGACCGCTGCGAGGGACCGATTGGGCGAAATCCTCCCGACACGTCTTATGGGACGTAAGGGGCAGCGCGTGACGATCCTGGGCGTCGGTGGATGGCACATTGGCGGAAAGATGCCCGAGGCCGAAGCTGAGCCGGGACACGTTCCGAGGTGTCTATCAGCGCGGGAATCAGGACGGTGAGTGGGGAACATCGCTTATATCGAGGAGAATATTCGTGGCCTGGGTGCGGATCACGACGGGATGTTCGACGAGGTCTGTGGAGATGCGTTTCCGGTAGCTGGATGGCCTAACGGTTCCCCGAATGAGGGAGACAGCCCCACGCTGTTGCATCTGCTGTCACCGGTGTTTGGTGGGGTGGGGGATGTGGACGATCCGACCGTCGAGACCTGGGGCGGACAGTACTACAGGCCTGAGCCTGACAAGTTTCCGAACTACTATACCGATCTGGGTGCGGACGACGTCACGTGTCAGTCCACGATCGCGAAGTGGCGGGTGGATTATCTGACACATTGGAAAGAGCGATGGCAGCGATATCCAGTGTTAGAGGCCAATTGACAGGGGTCAAAAGGACAAACCGCCGGAAGGTTTCCCCTCTCCTGCTAGCGGGAGAGGGATTCTTGCGGGCCTTCTCTTCCGCCCGCAAGACGGGTGAGGGCTTGCAACGTCGGAAGTGTAAATGAGCGCTGAAAACCTCTTCACCAAACAGAACTGGATCAGAGACGCCGACAAGCCGTGCGTATCACTGGGTGAACCGGGTGCGTTCGATGATATGCATCTGTTTGCTCCTGCGGCCAGCGTTCAGTATGGGAAGACCTACCTCTACTACTGCGGGTCCCAGGGGGAAGTCGAGGAACGCGTCTTTCGGATGGGGCTGAATGTCAGTGATGATGGACGGCGTTTTACTCGCCATCTGTGGACGCCAGTGTTGGAGATGGGAAGTGGTGCTTCAGTTCTGACTCCGACGTTCTTGCGGTCTGGAGACGGAACGGTACTGCGAGAGGGTGGGGAACTGCGTCTGTGGTTCAGCTCGACAACGTTTCCGCCTGGGATCGTCCACACCATCCACGAGACGAGCAGCCGCGACGGGGTGACGTGGACCTCTCCGTCAGAAGCACAGGTCGAAGGGGCGTATGCGCCTACCGTGATCAAGGACGGCGATCGGTATCTGATGTGGTATGCGGATGTGACAGTCGATCCGTGGATCTTCCGGTTTGCCGAAAGTGCGGACGGCATCTCGTGGGAATCGCATCCGGAAGCTGTGATCGTGGCCGATCAGCCGTGGGAGGCCGACCGACTGTTCTACCCCACCGTGTTGACGCGGGATGGGGTGTACATGATGTGGTATGGTAGCTATCAGGCCCGCGATCGGCATATGACGGCCATCGGGTTCGCGATCAGTGAGGACGGAATCCACTGGACGAAGCATCCGGAAAACCCGGTGTTCGAGCCGAATCCGGAGCGGGAATGGGAATCACACTATACGACGAGTCAGTCGATCCATACGCAGCCGGACGGGTCGCTCAGGTTGTATTACGCGTCGCGGACGAAGCCGCCGTTTACACACAAGTATTTCGCGATCGGGACAGCGGTGTGGGAGAAGCCGTTTGATTGATGATCCAGGATAGAAGATTGATGATTGGTCCCTCGATACGCCTTGGACTGTGTCCGAGACTACTCCTGCCTTCGCTTAAGCTTCGGCAAGGCAGGCGGGATGAAAACGGCAGTTCATCTGCCATCTAAGACGGGAGTTTAATCGAGTATGTCTGACGAACCCAAAATCATCTACTCGATGGTGCGGGTCAGCAAGTTCTACGACAAGAAGCCGATCATCGAGAACATCAGCCTGTCGTATTTCCACGGCGCGAAGATCGGGGTGCTCGGGCTCAACGGGTCCGGGAAGAGTACGTTGCTGAAGATCCTGGCCGGGGTGGACACGAAGTTCAACGGTGAGACGCATCTCGCCCCAGGCCATACCGTCGGGTATCTGGCGCAGGAGCCGGAACTCGACGACTCCAAGACGGTGAAGGATATTGTTGAGGAAGGGGCGCAGGAGCTGGTCGACCTGGTCCGCGAGTATAATGAGATCAGTGAGAAGTTCGCGGAGCCGATGGATGACGACGTGATGAACAAGCTGATCGAGCGGCAGGGCGTGTTGCAGGAGCAGATTGACGCGAAGAACGCGTGGGATCTAGAGTCTCAGCTGGAGCAGGCTATGGATGCGCTTCGCTGTCCGCCGCCGGATACGAAGGTCGAAATTCTTTCAGGTGGTGAGCGTCGGCGCGTTGCGTTGTGTCGCCTCCTGCTGCAGAAGCCCGATATTCTGCTACTGGATGAGCCGACCAACCACCTGGACGCGGAGACGGTCGGGTGGCTCGAGCAGCATCTCCATCGGTATGAGGGGACCGTGATCGCCGTGACACACGATCGGTATTTCCTCGACAACGTAGCGGGCTGGATTCTGGAACTCGATCGTGGTCGCGGGATTCCGTGGAAGGGGAACTACTCGTCCTGGCTCGAGCAGAAGGAGAAGCGGCTCGAGACGGAAGAGAGGGAAGCGAGCAGTCGTCGGAAGACGCTGCAGCGCGAGCTGGAGTGGATCCAGATGTCTCCGCGAGGACGACACGCCAAATCGAAGGCACGTATTTCGTCCTATGAGGCGCTGCTCGGTCAGGATGCGCTCGAACGAGAGCGTGAGCTCGAGATCTTCATTCCACCGGGGCCAAGGCTTGGCGATGTGGTGATCGAGGCGGACAAGGTATCGAAGGGCTACGACGATCAGCTGTTGGTCGAGGATATGTCATTCGCACTTCCCCCGGGCAGTATCGTCGGCGTAATCGGGCCGAACGGGGCCGGGAAGACGACCCTGTTCCGAATGATCACAGGAGGCGAAGAGCCGGACAACGGGGCGATCCGTTTGGGCGATACGGTTCAGCTGGCCTACGTCGAGCAGGGCCGCGACGACCTAGACGGGTCGAAGACGATCTGGCAGGTGATCTCCGACGAGAAAGAGATGATCGATCTCGGGGGCCGTGAGGTGAACTCCCGGGCATATGTCGCCCGGTTCAACTTCTCTGGCGGCGATCAGCAGAAGCTGGTCAGCCAGATCTCGGGGGGTGAGCGCAACCGCATCCACCTTGCCCGGATGCTGAAGTCTGGCGCGAACGTCCTGCTGCTCGATGAACCGACAAACGACCTGGACGTGAACACGATGCGGGCGCTGGAAGAAGCGCTCGAGAGCTTTGCCGGATGCGCGGTGGTGATCAGCCATGACCGGTGGTTTCTGGATCGACTGGCCACGCACATCCTGGCGTTTGAAGGCGACAGCGAGGTCGTGTTCTTCGACGGGAATTACAGCCAATATGAAGAGGATCGGCGGGCGCGTCTGGGTGAGGAGGCGGATCAGCCGCAGCGGATCAAGTACCGACGGCTGACAAGGAATTGAGTCACTTCCGAAGCGTGTCTTGAGGTCGGTTCAAACCGCCAAGGGCGCCAAGAGTAGCCAAGGTAAGATCGATACAGCCCCGAAAGGGGCGACCGATAGTTAGCTAGGGGCGGAAGCCCCCGGTACACGGAAACGCACCAGCGAGGCGCCGCCGTAGGAGGAGACGTCACGATGTCCTATGCACCCGGGGCCAGAAAAGCGACAGGGAGCCAAACAGTACAGATTGTTGAGGGATGCACGCCTTGGTAGGAGATGCCTGAATGGTTACCTTTCGGGTCTATGGGTGACTTGACCGTGAACCCCACCGGCGCGGCCCTTGGGGCATTCGTGGACGGTGTTGATCTGTCGGAGCCGCTTTCGGAGACGGATCGGCTGTATGTGCAGGGCGCGTTCTGGGAGCACTCGGTACTCGTGTTCCGGCATCAGGAGCTGACAGAAGCTCAGCAGGTGGTGTTCAGCAGATATCTGTGCGATCCCGTGGCCCATCCGACAAATGTGACCAACGTCGGTGAGCTGCCCGAGATCTGCATTATCGCGAACGTCGAAGAGGACGGGAAAGCGGTCGGTGCGCTCGGGAACAGCGAGGTGACGTTCCACGCGGATCTGGCCTTTTATCCGACACCTGGAACCGTGTCGGTCCTATATGCGGTCGAGGCACCGAACAACTCCGGTCACACGTCGTGGTCGAGCGGGATCGCCGCGTATGATGCGCTCGATGCTCAATCGAAGGATCGGCTCGAGGATGTACGGATCGTGTATTCGCATCGACGCTCAGACTATCGCTCGGCGGATCCCGTGATCCATCCGCTCGTTTGCACGCACCCGGAGTCGGGTCGGAAGACCCTGTATTTCAGCTCGAATCACGCTGCCTCAGTCGTCGACGAAGACGAGGCAGAGAGTGAATCGCTCATCGATCGATTGCGGTCTTACACGGCGGAGGAACGCTTTACCTGGACGCACCATTGGCGTCCGGGTGACCTTGTCGTCTGGGACAATCGGTCGACGCAGCATCGTCGTTCACACGTTGATGAATCGAAGCGTCGCTACATGCGGCGCACTCAAGCAGTCGGCACTCCAGACGGAGCACTGGCGCCACAGCAGGAGGACGTATGAACCAGCAGGGACTCGACCAGATCCAGGTCGATACAGACAATCTCTACCGCGAGGAATCGTTCACGGACGTGAAGGTCGCGTCGGTCCGACGACTCGTTCCGATCAAGATCGACGGCACGGATGACGATTCCCGTCCCGCTATCTATACGGGGTCGGCACACATCATGTCGCAGATGGGCCCCGTTCCGGTGAGCGCCCAGATCGAGGCCGACTCGCTGCAGGAAGCGTTGGAGAAGTTCCCGGAGGCGATCAAGGAAGCGATCGATCGGATGATCGAAGAGGCGAAGGAGATGCAGCGGCAGGAATCGTCACGGATCGTGGTGCCGAAGACTGCTCCGCCGAACATTTCGGGTCCGGGTGGCGCACCGCCTGCTGGTCCGGGTGGGGGGAATATTATCCTCGGCAGTTAGTTGGAAACCGACTGGTTCTCGGCCATTTTTCGAGCGGGAGCCGGGGGACAGCGGGAGAAAAGGCATTGGCTGAGACGTTCGACTACGATGTCGTCGTGATCGGGAGCGGCCCTGGAGGCGAGGGGGCAGCGATGAAGTCGGCGAAGTCCGGTAAGCGCGTGGCGATGATCGAGGACAAGCCGCTGGTGGGGGGGAACTGTACCCATCGGGGGACGATCCCGAGTAAGGCGCTGCGTCAGTCGATCCAGATGCTCGCCGATACCGGGGCGTTCGCGGACCAGGACTACCAGAGCCTGCTGTCGAGCGCTCAAGACGTGATCCAGGCACAGGTCGATGTCCGGCAAGGCCATTATGACCGGAACGATCTGGATGTTTACCACGGTCGAGGACGGTTTGTCGATGATCACACTGTCGCGGTCAATATGACCAGTGGCGGGGTCGAGCGTCTGACCGGGGCCGGATTCCTGATCGCCACCGGGTCCCATCCGTATCATCCGCCTGACGTCGACTTCACCCATCCCCGCATCGTCGACAGCGACTCTGTTCTGAAGACCGATCAGAATCCGAGGACGATCACCATCTACGGCGCGGGTGTGATCGGGTGCGAATACGCGTCCATCTTCCGTGGTCTTCGCATCAAGACCAACCTGATCAACAGTCGCCATCAGCTGTTGTCGTTCTTGGATGACGAGATTATTGACGCCCTCGCTTACCATCTGCGGGATCAGGGCGCGGTAATCCGGCACAACGAGGAATACGAGAAGGTCGAAGCGGACGAAGACGAGGTGCGGCTGTATCTGAAGTCGAACAAGGTGATCCGCAGCGACGTCCTGCTGTGGGCGCAGGGACGAACGGGGAACTCGGCGGGGATCGGTCTCGAGGACCTCGGCATCAAGACGGACGAACGTGGGTCGATCGTGGTTAACGAGAACTACCAGACCGCGCAGCCGCACATTTACGCTGTTGGGGATGTGGTCGGTTTCCCGAGCCTGGCGAGCGCGGCTTATGACCAGGGTCGCTTCGCTTCGACGCATCTCGTCGAGGGCGTCTGCGATACGCATCTGATTGAGCACATGCCGACCGGGATCTACACGATTCCCGAGATCAGTTCAGTCGGCATGAACGAGAAGGAGCTGACGACGAAGAAGATCCCGTATGAGGTAGGGCACGCCTTCTTCCGGAGCCTGGCTCGTGCGCAGATCACGGGTCGTACGACGGGGATGCTCAAGATCCTTTTTCATCGGGAGACGCTGCAGCTGCTGGGGATCCATTGCTTCGGGTATCAGGCGTCGGAAATCATCCACATCGGGCAGGTGATTATTGCGCAGGAGGGGGAGGCGAACAGCCTGATGTACTTTATCAACACGACGTTCAACTACCCGACGATGGCGGAGGCGTATCGGGTGGCGGCGTTGAATGGGTTGAATAGAGTGCAGTAGAGAAGCGACTGAAGGGCAGAGCGGGAGCAGGGGAGCGGGAGACCGCCGCCACTCACCACGCAAGTCAACGGTCTCGTCAGGGATTGCGGGGCTTTTTCTGTGTACGGCGGGCGTGTGGTATGGAGATACACGCCAGTGGGCAATCGGAGATTGCCCTTACCGATGGCTAGATGCGGCCCTTGTTGGCCAGGTCTTTGGCGAGGTTGCTTCGGTACTGGGCCAGGTCCTCCGTGCGTTCCTCGGCTCGGGTGGAGAGGTAGACGAAGCCGATAGCACGTCGGGGGCGGTCGGCGGAGCGGTTGGCGTCGGCTCGGTGGACGGTGAGGGCGTGGTGGGCGAGAAGGTCGCCCGGTGAAGCGGTGTAGACGGCTTCGTTCGCGAGGTCGTCTTCGGTGCCGAAGTCGGTTATGCCCTGCGAGAAGCCGAGCGTCTGGGTGCGGCTGTGGTCGCGCAGGCCTTTACGGTGCGATCCTCGAACGTAGCGCAGGCAGCCGTTTCCCTCGTCGGCGTGGTCGAGTCCCAGCCACATCGTCAGCCCTTCGACCGGGTCGATCATGAAGTAGTAGCCGTCCTGATGGGGGGGGGTGGCCTGTCCGACTTTCGGCGGTTTACACAGGAATTGGGCGTTCTTGGGCACGACTTCTCCGTACAGAAGCGTTTCCGCGAGCTGCCGGAATTTGCTGTCCATCAGCATGCGATCGAAATACGGGTCGTGTGCCTGCATATGCGGCAGTTGCTTCAGCGTGGACGGGTCCTCCTTGTCCTCGTAGAACGCGTTCTCAGGCGGCACGGTGGGGAGAACATCCTTGATATACCGATAGAGGTTCTCGATCACGTCCTCTGTTTCCGCCTTGTCCAGAAAGCTCCGTCGAACCGTGTAGCCGTCCTTGTCGAACTCGCCCTTCGCTTCCAGCCAATCGTTGTTCCCCATCTCTAGAGTCTCTCCATCAAGAGTCGCTCGATGTCCTTCCGCCCGAGGGATCGAGGATTGTTGCCGAGTCTTTCCGTGTTGACTGCCCCCGACAGCCTCTCGATGTCGCTGGCGTCGATTCCGTATGCCCCGAGGCGTATGTCACATCCGATCGATCGTATCAGCTGGTCGATTCGGTCTCCGCCCGCCACACCGTCTGGACAAGATAGCGATTCCACCAGCCGCGATACAGCCGATCGCGCCGCATCCACACCCTCGGGGTGTGTGCAATCTCCCTCCGTGACCTGGGCATTCCACTCGAGCATCGGTCCGATGGTCAGCGCCACAGCCAGGCCGTGCGGAATCCCGTGATACGAGGTCATCGCATAGGACAGGGCGTGGGCCGCCGTTGTCTTGCTGATGTCGATCGCTTTGCCCGAAAGGTGGGCTGCTCTTGCCATCGAATCTCGTGACGCGGCGTCGGGTGCCTTGACTGCCTGTTCAAGGTGCTCCAGCGCTAGACGAAGTCCATCTCGGGCATACGTCGTGGACTCGGCATTGGCGTTGATACTCCAGATCGATTCGATGCATTGACACAAGGCGTCCAGGCCCGTGTGAGCGGCCACGTGCGTGGGCACGGACATTAACAGATCCGGGTCGACGATGGCGATATCCGGTCGGAGGACCTCATTCGCGATCGATTGCTTCACGCCGTCAATATAGAGAACGGCAAAATGCGTGACCTCGCTTCCCGTACCAGCCGTGGTCGGGATGGCGATCAGGCTGACCTCTCGCGAAGCCTGATCAGGTGATGCGACGACCGACTGTATGCCACTTCCTAGTGATACGGAGACCAGTTTGGCGATATCGATCGCCGTTCCCCCGCCGAGAGCCACGACTGCGTCCACTTCGTGGACTGCCATTTCGCTGAGGGCACTCTCGACCGACTCGACCGTGGGGTTGGGCGTGAACCGGGAGAAGCGGATCACACGGTCCAGACGCTCGAGGGCAGGCTCCATCCTGAGCTGGATCTGTGGCTGCTTCCAGACCGCATGGTCGGCGACGAGCAGACAGGATTGGATCTGACCCATGGTCAGCAGGTCTGGCAGCTCGCGCAAGCTGCCAGAGCCGATGTGTTCAGTCGATGAGATAGTGGCTGTCGAAGTGGGTGAACGCTATATCGAGTTGTGGGAGGTAAAGGCGCGGCATTGAGAGTCAAAGATGAATTACGAGCCTCCTTCGCCAAGGCTACGGAGGCCAGGGATCTGTTAGAAGAGGCTGAGCTGACCCGCCCTGGCGCGATCAACAGGCCACTCGGGTATTTTACCTACGTCGATCCGTTGAGCCAGCAAGTTGTGGAAATCGGTGGCCAGGCGAGGGGCGTAAAGATCAGATGGTGCGTGATGCAGGAAAATGTAAGGCGTGCGACCCTCGCGGATCCATTCGGCTGTGACGTCTGCCCAGTCCTCCAGGTGGGGGTGGTTGTCAGCCACTTCGGGCGGGCCGACGAATCGTATAAAGGGACGTGAGCCGGTCGCGTAGGTCCGATGCGGTACGTGGGGTTTCTGGCGTTGAGACTCGATTAGTTCGGGGTGGTTTGTTTCGACACTCAGAAGTGTATCTGTGTGAAACAGGACACGGTCCACTTGTCTGTCCTCTAGGAAGCGGTTCACGTCCGACTCGGCATCCTTGAAGAATGCCGGGTGTCTGAACTCAACGGCATATGCGAAGGTGTTGGGGAGGATAGCCAGGAAGTCGGCTAGGGCATCCATCGACCTGGGATCGAAGGTGTGCGGCAAGCCGATCAGGAATGGCCCGAGCTGATCGCCGAGCGGCTCCAGCAGCTCGAGGAATTTCGTTACCTCGTCGGATACGTGCCTGAGTTTGCGCTGATGGGTCACGGTCTGGGGAAACTTGAAGCAGAACCGGAACGATGGACCCGCCGATTCTTTCCACTTCAGGATCGTGTCCGGTTTCGGGGTGCCATAGAACGTCGTGTTTCCCTCGACCGTGTTGAACACGCTGGCGTACTCGGCCAATAGCCGATCCTGCGGTGTCCTCGGCGCGAAGAATTCTCCGAGCCAGAGTCGATGGGCCCACATGGGCAAACCGAGATAGTATTTGTCGATCATCGCTGTATCAACTGGGGATGGAGAATTGAGAATAGAAAACCCAATCCTCGATCTCATGGTTCTAGTGTGACTTTGATCGAGTTACGGCCGTCGGCGACCAGGTCGATGCCGGTCTGGAAGTCTGCGAGTGGCAGACGGTGTGTGACGATGTCGTCCATCGGCAGCAGGCCATGCTCGATCATCCGGATGGCGACGGGGTAGCAATGGGGCCCGAGGTGTGAGCCGTGGATGTTGAGTTCTTTCGAGTCGCCGATGATGGTCCAGTCGACGGTAACGGGTTCTCGCATGACGCTGAATTCGACGAATGTGCCGAGTTTGCGGATCATCTGCAGACCTTGCTGGACGGCCGTGGGATGTCCCGTGGCTTCGATGTAGACGTCGCAGCCGTAGCCTCCGGTGAGCGCGCGTACTTCGTCGATGACATCCACTTCTGACGGGTTCAGGCTGAGGTCCGCGCCGCAGGCTTTGGCAATCTCGAGACGGTGATCGTTCAGGTCGAGGGCGATCAGGAGTGCGGGGTTCTTCATCCGCGCAGCGGCGATCATGCCGAGGCCAAGAGGGCCCGCGCCAGCGATGACGACGACGTCTTGGAGCTCAATCTCGCCACGCTCGACGGCGTGGATGGAGCAAGCGAGCGGTTCGATGAAGGCAGCGTGGTGGGGGAGGATCGACCCAGGCACCTTGTAGTTGAGGGCCTTGGCCGGGAACTTCATGTACTCCGCCATCGCGCCGAAGGTTGCTTTGCGGAAGCCGTAGATGTCGTGGACGTCGCACATCCAGTACTGACTGCGCTGGCAGTAGCGACACTCGCCGCAGGGGACGATTTGCTCCGAGACTGCACGATCCCCGATGGCGAGTCCATGCTTCTCGCCCGCGCCCTCCCCGAGGGCGGCCACGGTTCCCACGAACTCGTGGCCAGGTATAATCGGGGCCTGACAGTATCCTTCCCGGTGTTCGTCCCCCCAGAAGAGCGGCGCTCCCAGGTAACATTTGAGGTCGCTGGCGCATATGCCCACAGAATCAACACGAATGACGACCTCACCCGGCCCAGGATTAGGTACGTCGTGTTCTTCTAACCTGTAGTCCTCCGGGGTGTGGCAGATGATGGCGGGCATGGTTCTGGGCAGTGAATCGGACATAATGGGTCTTCTCTGTGGTGGAACGTTGGGGGTGTTCGACCTGGTCATGGGAAGATAGCCGGGCCGAACAGTCGCCGCAAACGGGACCGGAAATCGGCTTGGTCGCGCAGATAAGTTTCCCTTAACATAGTGCGTCGCGTTCTGCACACTCAATGAAAGGTCTCGTCGTGAAGCAACGAGATACGACCTGGATCATTGCCTTCCTCGCGCTGGGTGCCGTCGGGCTCTACACCTTCCTGGCCAACTACGATCGGGCCTTGCCGATCGCCTCACTGGATTTCAAACTCAGCCCTGACGAAGCGTTTATCGAGGCGCAGCAGTTTGCCGTGTCCAGGGGACACGACCTGAGCGGGTTCGAGAGCGCACAGATATTCAGTAGCGATCTGATGCCGCAAATATTCATTCAGAAGTCGCTTGGGTTGGAGGAATCCAATCGGTTCGCCCGTGAGTGGATCTCAATTTTCAGCTGGCGTTTTAGGTGGTATCGCCCGCTCAAGAAGGAGGAGATACACGTCCATCTGGACCCGGGGGGACGCGTCGTTTCCTACAGCCACCGGATTCTGGATGAGGATGAAGGGGCAAGCCTGACGGAAGCGGAAGCGGAACCGATCGCGACCCGTTTTCTGTTCGAGACGTTGGGGTTCGATCGCGCAGGTTGGGATGAGGTCGAACGGTCCAGCGAAGAGCGAACGGCACGGACAGACCACACGTTCACGTTCAGGAAGCAAGGCTTCACGGTCGGCGAGGACGGACACTACCGGATGGAGGTCGTCGTGCAGGGCGATCGGGTGGGTCAGTTCGACGAGTTCGTCCACGTGCCCGATACCTTCCAGCGTGCGTTCGAGAAGACACGGTCTCAGGCGGGATTGCTCAACTCGGTATTTACGATCGCCTGGGTCGCCCTCGGGATCGGCGTGCTCGTGATTCTCGCTCAGCGTTACCGGGCGGGCGGACTCCAGTGGCGGTCCAGCACGATCCTCGGTGTGGCCGTCGTGGCCGCGGCGATGGTCGCGCAACTCAATGGGATTCCCCTGATCAAGTATTCGTTCGACACCACGCAGTCGATGAGCTTTTTCTACATCACCATTGTGCTGGCCGTGGTCGTCGGGTCGGTCATCAACGGCAGCATCGTCACGATGGCAGGGACAGCCGGAGCCTGGATCACACGGAATACCTTCGGAAACAGCGAGCTGTATCCCAGGCTGTCACTACGGAATGTGGTGGCCGGCCGGTATGTCCGGGCGACGCTGATCGGGTACGGTATCGCGGGTTGTATGCTCGGCTACCAGATCGCGTGGATGCTCGTGGGCAAGAAGCTGTTCGGTGTGTGGATGCCGGCGGGTGTGATCGAGTATAGCAACGCTTTCAGTACCGTGTTCCCCTGGATATACCCTCTTCTGATTGGCCTGATCGCCGCTACGCTCGAGGAGTTTTTTTTCCGGCTTCTGGCGATCCCGTTGTTGCTACGCTGGTTGAAGATCAAGTGGCTCGCCATTGTCATCCCGGCGGTGGTGTGGGGTTTCCTCCACTCGAATTACCCGGTAGAACCGATCTACGCACGCGGGATCGAGCTGACGATCGTGGGTATCGGTCTCGGGGTGGTGTTCCTGAAGTGGGGTGTCTGGTCGGTGATTGTGGCCCACTACGGGTACAACGCCTTTGTGACGGCCCTGCCGATGATGAAGTCGACGAGTACCTACTTCCAGGTGTCAGGGATCGCGGTGATAGGTTTGCTCGCCGTACCCGTTCTGTTCGCGGCGATCAGTGCGGCCAGGGGACGAATCGGACAGGAGGCTGAGGAGGAAACTGATCCGGAGCAGGCGCCGCCATCACGGACGGTTCCATCAGCCGAGGAGGCTGGCGCACCCGAAACCTTCGAGGTCGTTCCCCTCAGTTCCTACCTGTTAACTCGAGGTCAGCGTCTGGGTGCGATCGTGATTTGCTTGGTTGGTTTTGGCGTGTATACGAGCATGGATTTGCCGCACTATGGTGAAGCGACCCTCGACCTGGCGATCGATCGAGGAGAGGCGTATCAGAAAGCCGATTCTGTGCGGGCGGTACTGGGTTGGGAACTCGAGGGTTCCTACGACTATGTGAAGTATAGAGACGGACTGGGTTTCCAGGGCTACACCTACTTGGTGCGACGGCTGGGAATGCAGGCCGATTCATTGATCGCAACCGCAACCTATCCGCGTCAGTGGCAGGTGCGATGGTTCAAGCCAAAGGAGAAGACCGAATTCCGAATCGGCATCGATCCGACGGGACGGCTTGCGAGTCTGCGCCGCATCCTTCCGGATAGCCTGGCAGGAGCAGAACTGTCGTCCGATGATGCTCGAGTCATCGCGGAAACCGGGCTCCAGGACCACTTTGCGGTTGATGTGATGGATTCGTCTGCCTACAAGCGCTTGGAAGCGAAGAGCGACAAACGAGAAAACCGGTTAGATCACACGTTTGTCTGGGAGCGTCTGGCGGCAAAGGTCGATTCTGGAGAGTTCCGCGTCCAGGCGATCGTGCAGGGCGACAGTTTCGGCGGCGCTTCGTTCGGGTTCAAAGCGCCTGAGTCGTTCATGCGGGAGCTGCGGGAGACCGGAACGAAGGACGCGATCATTTCGACGGTCCAGACCGTGGCCGTCGTCGCGCTCGTAATCCTCGGGACGCTGGCGTTCTTCCGTCTGTATCGAGAAGGCACGATCGCGTGGCGAGCCCCCCTCGTTTTCGGCGGTATCGCGTTTGTGAGCGGTGTGATCGGACAGATCAACGAGTCGCCGCTCTTCTTCGATGGGCTCAGGACCAGCCAGTCGATGGTCACGTTTCTGGGTCTCAAAGGCGTCGGTCTCGTCCTCCTCGCGTCACTTGGGCCGCTCCTGGTAGCCGTGTTAGCGGCGCTGGCCATTGCGCTTTACCGGTCGAATGTCCCCGGACACCCCGATCCCGTGGAGTGGGTGCGTAAGCTTCGGTCAGGGGAAGGACGCGGTCTTCTGCTGATCGATTCGTGCCTGGCGATCGGGGCATTCGGAATGATCTCTCGAGCGATAGGATCCATTCAAGGCCACCTGCACGAGACGCATTTCCTGCAGCACATGAAGGTATCCCGCTACTCACCTGAGAACCTGGACACGCTGTCGCCGTTTTTGTCCAGCGTTGGGGACCTCTTCTTTGCCCCCGGAATCATGATCGGGATGCTGACGGCCATCCTCGTGGCGAAGCACACCGTACGTGATTGGAAGTGGATGGGCTTGCTCCTGGTCGGGTTCATTTTGGTGACCAATGTCAATCGAGCTCAGGATTTCACCCATGGCCTCTTTCTCGTAAGCTTCGGTCTGGTCAGCATGGTGGCTACCATCGCGTATCTCGTGAAGGTCATCCGGTATAACCTGCTGGCCTATGTCATCGGGATGGTGTTCCTGGGGAACATCTGGGGCGCAGTTTTCCTGATGGAATCGAACGTTCCGTGGCACGACATCAACGCTATCGCGATGATCGCGTTGTACGTGTCTCCCATTCTGCTGGGCATCTACCTCGCTCTGGCAGGTCGCCGAGCGGATCCCTCGTAGCGGAACGCGTTTGACGAAAAAGAACAAGCCCCCGGCTCACGTCGGGGGCTTTGTTGTAGGCAGAAAAAAAGAAGGTGGGAACGGTCTAGTAATCCCACTTCACATACTCCATCCAGTTGGTAAGCCGTTGACGGGTCTCGTCGAAACGAGAGCGAACGTCGGGTGGGAAGTAGAAGTGATGACAGTTTCGGGGTTCCCGCATCATCCCGTTGTAGTGAGCGTGGACGTAGTTGTAGTAGAGGTTGGTCCGTATCCCTTTGGTGGTCTTGGGAAGACCGTCGTGGAGCGTCGCTTCAGAGAACAGAAGCAGGTCGCCCGCTTTGCCGACTACCGGCGTCGCGCCGGGCATCTCGTATGCGGGATGGGTCTTGAGGTCCAGGTCTACATTGCTTTTGTGGGATCCGGGGATGGCGACGACGCATCCGTCCTCCGGCCCGTTATCTGTCAGGAAGTAGACCGTGTTGAGCATGCGGGTCCGGATCAGGCCGTTCCGGTGGGTGTGGTCAGTGACCGGGACGCCACGATGCCAGCCACTGAAGGCCGCATCCTTCCACTTCGAGATCGACCAGGTATTGATCAGTTGTGGCCCTTCGACGAATTCCTCCAGGTAGGGGAGCACCCGCTCGTGTCCGATCAGGTCGTCAAAGATCGGATCCAGACGTGGAAGGCCGTTCAACCTGACCTGATTCTCCTTGGCGACTTCCCTGGTCGGTCTCCCCGTTCCTTCGACGGACTCCATCCAAACATCCTCGTACTCCCGGTCCTCCAGACGTCGCAGGACGGCCAATATTTCGTCGCATTCAGCCACAGTCAACACGCCCTCGAGCCGAATGTAGCCCTGAAGGTCGAAGAGGAATTTGTGTTCGTCCGAGATGGTCGTTGGCATCAGCTCAGGCCGTCGTGAATTGCAGGTTGAAGTCAGCAGAATCGCTCGAGGTCGTATACGTGATCTCTACTGTCTCGCCTTCCTTGCTTATCGACGGAGCGTCAAGACTTGTCCCCACGGACACAGTCATTCCAGGTAAGGCCCAGATTGATCCTTCGAATTGAGATTCGGAGACATCAGGCACGTAGACGACGAACGTGAAGGTCGTTGCATCCCCGTCCCTGGCCTTGTAGTCGGCGGACGCGGGAGCTGTGAAATGGATGCGGCTCTGTTCGGCGTGCGCGTCGATCGGTCCAATATGCTTGAGACGCAACCAGCCGATCTCGCCGTTGGGACAGCGCCAGTGTACGGTCACGGCGTGGTGCTGGTAGCTTCGGCAGGAATAGTCACTGGTAGACTCGGCGCCCAACGTGTATGCATCGTCCAGCCAGGCAGTGGCGATTCGTCTGGGATCGAGGGTGATGGTCTTCTCGATCGACCGGGGTCCGCTGAATGTTGCCACGTCATCGCGCACGTCGTCCGGTGCGATCGAGTCGAAGATGGCCATGCAGGGCCCGTAGGCGAACTCCGCGTCTATCCCGAGTCGGTTACCGGGCTGCTGGTCGACTTCGGGGAATGGCGTCTGTTCCCTGCCGAAGGCGAGCCAGAAGGCCAGGCTCACCAGGGCGGTGTAGCGCGTCATGTCCATCCCATAGCTGCGTGAGAACGGGCCGCACAGGTTCTTCAGACCGGCGTGGTAGTAGCGGATCGTATCGCGCCACAGCGCCGCCTCCATATACAGGCCCATCTCCCGAATGCTGCTCCCTTCGAGATAGCGTCGCCAGAAACCAAGCGCATAGAAATTCGTCCCGTAGTAGGTGGGCGAATTGTACTCGTCATACGCATCGGTCTGCTTGAAGAGCTCGTAGACATCCTTCCCGAATGACTCGCCGTAGTCCACGAACGGTTGCTTTCCGAGTCGTCGACCGACCCAAACGTTCAAGGCCGCCTTCATCAAGGCGATGTTGGTGTATCTCGGCGGGCATCGATCCGGCGGTTCGCCAATCACGGCAAGCTCGAGAGACTGCTCGATTCGTTTGACCTGCGCATGCTCCAGCCGGTGCTCGAACTCCTCGAGGATCGTCGCCAACCCCAATCCAATGAACTGGCGCCAGTTGGGGTCGAAGTCCCTCCACATTACGGCATCCTTGCCGGGTGGATGCGGTTCTCCCACGTATCTGAAGTATGTTCCGTGGTAGGGCATTCCGGGTTCGTCGAACTGCTGGTCGATGATGGCGTCGATCGTCCGGGATGCCCGTTCGGTATCTCCGTCCGCGTTCCTGAGGAGGAAGCCGACCGCGGTCCAGACCGAATTCCGGACGCCCAGTCGGCTCTCGCCGGGCGTTCCCACGATCTTCGATCCGAGCAAAGCGCCTTCAGGGTCCCATCGTCTCTCGGACCAGGTCAGCGACTGTTCTGCCAGGTCTCTTGCGTTTGGTGTGAGGTCATCGAGTGATACGTTCGGCATCGATACTCCTGATCTGTACGGGTTCTGCCTTACAGAGGCGACGCGTTAGCGACATATTTTAGTGAGTGGGCAATATCGAACATCCACGCCCGATGTCCAATGTCGCCAACAGGTGGAACGATGCACACCAATTTCGTGATACTGCGATCCGACGAACACAACCCCCGGATCAGCGCTCTGGAAGGTCATCCGTTTATCCAGACGCCAAACCTTGAACGTCTGGCAGAGCAGGGAACTGTATACGGGAGCCACTACTGTCCTTCACCGCTCTGTATGCCGTCCCTATCATCGTTTCTGGCCGGGAGATGGGCTCACCAGATCCAGACCTATAACAATTGCGGTATCGTGCCCGTGGATACGGAGAGCTACGGCGGCGTGCTCGACCGCCAGGGCATCCACAGTGTGATGGTGGGGAAGGTGGACGGGTTCAGACCCGTCGACGAGATGGGGTTCTCAGAGATGCACGGTCAGGGGTATCGTGCGCCGGGCGACCTGAACTTTGGCCGGAATCCGTTGACGGTCCATCCTATTATATCCAAGACTGGCAAGGAGCGTCAGGGTGGGTGGGGTGTGAAGGAGAACGCGGGCGCCGGCGACGACAGGAAGGTGGCGCAGGGAATCAAGTGGATCCGGAAACACGGCAGCAGGATGGACACTCGAGATCAACATCAGTGATCCGCACTTCCCTCAGGATGTGACTCAGGATCTATGAGATATGTATGAGGGTCACGACGATCTTCCCGACCACGGTGGCGACGTTGCGTCAGTAAACCACCCGTATGTGCTCGACCTGCGGAAACAATTCCAGATGGAGGCATTTAGAGAGGAATCGGTGCGGGGGTTGCGACGCGGATACTACGGCTGCTTGACCCACGTGGATCGCAAGGTGGGTGAGGTGATGGATGTGCTGGACGAAACCGGGTTGAGCGACCGGACCGTCTTCGCATATACATCAGATCACGGAGAAATGCTCGGCAAGTTCGGGCTGTGGTGGAAGTGCAGTCTGTATGAGGACTCCGTTCGGGCTCCTTTGATCGTAGCGGGACCGAGCTTTCGAAAAGGAGAGGTGGGCCACACCGCACTCAGCCAGCTCGATTTGCAGGCCTCGATCTTTGCGGCCGTTGGGGCGGAGCGGCCGGAGGACTGGGCAGGGGGCCCACTACAGGACCTCGGCTTGAACGACGAATCGCGGGCGACGTTCAGCGAATACCACGGCCATGGTGTTCGGGGAAGCGGGTTTGTGATTCGGAAGGGAAAGTGGAAGTATATGCACAACTGTGAAGCGTTCCATCAATTGTTCGACATCATCGATGACCTTGATGACCGTCACGAGTCCGAGCCCAAAGACGTTGCGGATCTGGAGCGTGAACTGAAGGCCGTCTGCGACCCTGACGCCGAAAACCGACGCGCATATCGAGCGGCAACTTGCTGCGATCGAGGCAGCCGACCTCGAAATACTTCCCGGCGGTCACGCGGCTTTTCGAGAGTGAGCTCTGACTTCTCCCCCATGGGGAGGTGTGGCGCTCAGTATCTGGCTGCCTCCCAGAAGACGGAGATGCCGTGCTCACGCCATTTATCCCGATCCTCGGGGGGGATGGCGATGGCCAGGCAGCGCTTGATACCGATTGGGTCCAGTTGCTCGGCGACGTTCCGGAAGCATTCCTCCGTGGTCGTGAGCGGGAAGTTGCTGTGCCGTTCGAGGCTGAAGGACAGGTCGTTCGGGCCGAAGGCGACGTAGTCGATCCCTGGACGGTCCGCCAGGCGACGGGCGTTTGCTACGGCTTCGACGGATTCGATCTGGATCGCCAGCACTGCATAGTTGTTCCACCACTCTGCATATTCGAGCCGGGACGGTCGGTTGTCGAACGCCCACGCCATTCCGGCTCTTTGTATGCCTCCCCAGCTTCGTCTGCCCATCGTGCCGTAGTAGAAGTACTCTAGGGCCTCGTGGACCGTTTCTTCTGTCAAGACCTCGGGAACCATGATCGAGGAGAGACCGAAGTCGCAGAACCGACCGACCAGGTAGGTATGTCTGGTGTGGGGCAGGCGCATCTGCGCCTCGATCCTCAACTCCTCTGTGATGGCACAGAACTCGACGATCTTGTGGTCGCTGATCGGCTGGTGCTGACCGTCGAAGTAGACGGCATCGTAGTCGCCGCGTCCGAGTGCGACCTCCAGCTGGCTCTTGGTGACATCCAGCGTCGTGGTGAGCAGGACGACTTCATCCTTCTCCTTGAGCGCCTGCTTGAATGGCTGTTTCAATGGGTTTCCTCCAAATTCAATCGCTGTTAATACTTCTGCCAACCGTTCCATCGGCTAGAAGCTCGGTCACCTTGATCTGGCCGGTGGGATGATGGTGAGGATGTCCGGTCGGTTGATGGCCCAGTTGCCGTGCGACCGTTTCCGGTCGGTGAGTTCACGACCGTCGTTTGCGAGTTTGGGGTGTGGGGAGGAGATCAAGGCGGG
Organism: Gemmatimonadota bacterium; assembly: GCA_002727195.1. GTDB lineage: Bacteria > Latescibacterota > UBA2968 > UBA2968 > UBA2968 > UBA2968. Next base: position 186,235 of record PBWH01000005.1, on the reverse strand, counting down.
GGATCGGGCTCCTCAGGAGACCCGTCGACCGTCTTGTAACCCCGCACCCGTGAAGGGTGCGGATACGAACGGTGCGACAACCGCGTCATGGCATCTCGAGGACCTCGGACCACAGGTCCGGGTCAACGGGAATCCCGTTGGCGAGGTTGTCCCGGCGGGTGGCGAGCATACCTTCACCCGGGTATCGGACTGCGGATATGCCGTCGAGCGGTGACACGTCCTGGAAATCTGTAACGATGCGGTTCACCGTTTCTTCGACGATCTGCTGGCCGGACAGCGAGCCCACGTCGATGGCCATGTAGACCTGCGATACGTTCGTCTCATCGGGACGGGCGCTGATCTGCTGGGTGGAATCGCCACCCGATATCAGAGTGCCCATCAGGTCTAGGATGAGGGCGAGTCCTGATCCCTTCCAGTAACCGATCGGCAGGGCGCGTTTCGAGTCCAGGATGGCGCCCGGATCGGTCGTGAGGTCCCCCGCCTCGTCGTAGCCACCCGCCAATGGCAGTGATTCGCCTCGACGCTTCAGGACCTCGAGCTTCCCGTTCGAATACTGGCTCATCGCCATGTCAAGCAGGATATGGTTGCCCAGATATGGGACGCACAACGTCAGGGGATTGTTACCGATTCTCTTTTCGGCCGATCCCCAGGGCGGCATCAGGACGGTCGTATTTGTCCAGCAGATGCCGATACAGCCTGCATCGGCGGCTTGAAGTCCGTAGGCTCCCGCCCGCATCCAGTGGTTGGTGTTTCGCAGGCCGACACAGCCCACCCCGTGCTCGTGCGCGATTTCGATGGCGCGACCCATGGCGGCTTCCGCGTTCAGGAGGCCGATGCCCGTCTTCCCGTCCCACTGTTCGATTACGCCCATTCGATGAACGCATTCGGCCTCCACGTCGAGCCGCACTTTCCCGTTCTGACAACCACGCACGAATCCGGCGAATCGGTTAAGCCCGTGCGAGTAGACGCCGTCTCGGGTGTTCTCCGCGAAGAGCTGCGCGGTGCGATCTGCTTTCGCCTCTGTGAATCCAACGGACTCCAGGACGCGTCTGAATTCTGCGTGAACGGTCTCGAACGGTATGCGTTCCATCAAGGTCTTCTCCGTCTGTCTCTAGGGTTTGCGAGTCTCTGCATCAGGATGTTAGGACGGTCGGGAGGGGTTCACAAGCGGTTTGGCGACTCATTTTACTCAGCCCGCTACCCGTGGGGTATATTGTGGGCAGCGCGGTATACCTGAACCAAGATACAGCGAAGGAACAAGATGAAGATCGACTATCAGGAAGGTTTGATTGATCCGGCGGAACTCGAAGAAGATCCACTGCTCGAGCTGGGGAAGTGGTATGATATGGCTAAGGCTTCGGACGATATGCTCCCGGAAGCCGTGTCGCTGGCGACCGTGTCACCGTCTGGCATCCCGACAGTCCGGATCGTGCTGATGCGCGGGTTCGATGCGCGCGGGATCGAGTTCTTCACGAGCTACAACAGCCCCAAGGCCGCCGACATGGACGATAATCCGAATGTGTCGCTCGCTTTCCACTGGAAGCCGTTGTATCGGCAGATCCGGATCGAGGGCACGGCGACCCGTGTCGACAAGGCCGAGTCGAAGGCCTACTGGGATACACGACCTCACGGAAGCCGTCTGGCCGCGATCGTGTCGACTCAGAGCGCATCCGTCGACACGTGGGAGGAGATGGCCGACCAGGTCGAGGAGTTGGAGAAGGCGTATCCCGAAGGGTCGGACGTACCGCTCCCGGATTCCTGGGGCGGATATCGCGTCAATCCGACCCGTTTCGAGTTCTGGCTGAGCCGCCCGAGCCGTCTCCACGACCGGTTCCAGTATACGCAGACCGATTCCGGGTGGGCGATCACGCGGTTGCAGCCTTAGGGGCGGTGGGGTTGGGTGGAGAACGTAGCCGCGATCTCCCGATCTCGGACAACTCCCGCACGACGTGTAAAGGCGAACGTGAGCAGAGGAGAGCGGGCGAAGACCCCAAACCCGATTCAGCACAGATGAACCCTCTTCTGCTTGTGGGAGAGGGTAGGTTGCGTGAAGCAGACCGGGGGAGGGCTCGAACAGCCGCGGAGTATTCAAGATGACCAAACTATCCGTAAACGTGAACAAAGTCGCCCTGTTGAGAAACAGCCGCACCATCGGTATTCCGAGCGTGAAGCAGTCCGCGCAGATGTGTATCGACGTTGGATGCCACGGGATCACGGTCCATCCGCGACCTGACGAACGGCACATCACTTACACGGACGCCTACGAGTTGGCAGACCTTGTAGGGAAGGCGGACGGGATCGAGTATAACGTCGAGGGCAACCCGTTTCCTGAATGGCTGAAGATCGTTCGCGAAACGAAGCCGGATCAGGCGACGCTCGTCCCCGATGACCCGAACGCGTTCACCTCGGATCACGGTTGGAATCTGATCGATTCCGAGACGGTGGAACGCCTGAAACCGATCGTGTTAGAGCTGAAGGACCTGGGGATCCGAGTATCCATGTTCATGGATCCCGTGCCGGAGCAGATCGCCATTGCGGCGCAGATCGGCGCGGATCGGATCGAGTTGTATACGGAACCCTACGCCACTGCCCACCGTGAACAGCAGGTGGCGCCCGTGTTCCGTGAGTTTGCGGACGGTGCGAAGTCGGCTCAGGATGCCGGGATGGGCGTGAATGCAGGGCACGATCTGAATCTGGACAACCTTGGAGAGTTCCTGACGATTCCGGGCATTCTGGAGGTGTCGATCGGACACGCGCTGATCGGGGATGCGATCTTTATGGGGTTGGAAAAGACGGTGGAGAAGTATCTGGAGGTGTTGGGGTATTGATCGAGTGGCTTCTCTAGCTGCGCTGATGTATACAAGTTCGCCCTCGTGCTTATGCACGAGGGCGTTTGTGCTTGCGGTCGATGTTCAGGATTGCTGCTTTGTCGGGCGAAACTGAATGCGACCTGGAAGGTCGCGCCTACTCCCCCCCGCTGCCTCGTTCCCAAGGTCCCCCTGGGAACGCCACCCCTACCCAACCCACTCCCGCCAGTAAAACTTACTCCCCTCGTCGTCGTTGATCAGGTTCAGGACCTCGTAGATCCACTCGTCGAACGGGGCTTCGTAGGCATCCAGACGTGGGAACGGGTTATCGTCTTTGTCGTGCAGGCGGAGGCCGATCTGGTGGAGCATGCCGACGCCCAGTTCGGGGATGTCGACGCGATCGACACCTGATCGACCCAGGATGTTGTCGTAGACGTCGGCCATGACCATCCCACCCGGGATGAACGGCAATGCCCGTGTCCGCATCGTCGGGAAGAAGACATCGATCCACTTCCGTCTCTCCGCATACGCCTTCCGTGTCGCATCCTGGATGATGTCCTTCGGCAGATACAGGCTTGTCGAGTAGGAACCCCACCGCCCGAACGTCGGCGACGCCGGGTCACGACTACCTCGATCCAGGCTGCCCCGCCAGTCTGCGTAAGCCGCCACCTCAACGCTCACACCCGCAGCCTCCAAAGCATCTGGGAACTGGATCGTCAGCGTTCCCATAAAGCTGCGCGTCGCTTCGATGGCCCGTTCTGGGAGCTCGGTCAGCTGCCAGACATAGGTTCCCTGGTCATTGATGTCTTTGACGTAGACGGGGGGAAGGCCGGGCAGAAGTCCTGAGCTGGCCGCAGCAACGCCGTTTATGTAGATGGCGTCCTTGACGCCTTTGGTCTTCAGCAGTTCGACGATGGCGTCGAAGCCGTCACCCTCTACGGAGATCCCGTCGTTCAGCCAGTGGAATTTGTCGGCGTGATCCGACGCGCGGTTCTGCAGTGCAGTGCCGAACTCGAACTCCATCGATCGCTTCATGTCTCGGCCGACAACGGTCAGGCTTCCAAGACGATCCAGGTGATGCAAGGCCGCGATGGAAGCGGCACCCCCTAGCCCTTTGCCCGTACCACCTACAATGACGAGATGCTGACCGTCAAGCCACGAGAGGTCATAGGAACCGCCATCGATCAGCGCCTTTTGAGCCGACCACGATCCGTCGATCAGGTCTGACGCCTCCTGCGGGAACGCCGCGATCTGCTCTTTGCTCGGGCGCTGAATTGCCGGTGCACCCTCCTTGATCCTCGTCCCTGGTTCCACGCGTGCCCACGGGCTTGGCGATTCTGCCATCAATTCCTCCTCATATTGCGCATTGAGTCCGTATCTGTTCTTTGGGGTTGAAAGTTACGCAGAACAATCACTGACCGGAAGAGATAGATAGGCAAGTGCGGTGTAGATTTGACAGAGGCGTCCGGTAAGTCCCGGGACGCCTCTGTCAAATCGATTGCGCGGTTTGCCTACTTCGCCGCTCTTGCGCTGTCAGCGAGTGCTTTCGCTTTGGGTGTCGAGAACGGGAAGTGGTCGAGCACTTCATACTCCCAAACGTTAGTAGGGAAGATCACGACGAGTTCTGCGACCTTGTCGTCGAGATTCTGGAAAGAGTGCGGAACCATCGGCGGGATGTTGACCGTGTAAGGTCCCTCGAGCACGAAGATCGAATCGTTCAGCGCATAAAGTGCCTTCTGGCCTTTCGACAGCACGTGGGACTCTTCGCCCATGTGCGTGCGCCTCGGAGGGGCGCCGCCTGGTGCGGTGTAGGTGACGCCGATCGTCAGGTTCTTATAGCCGTGACGTTGTCCTTCCATCACGTGAACATACTCCCCGGGGCCGGGTTAATTGTCACGAGATCGTCCTTCCTCATGGCGAAGTCACACACAGACTTCATGGCCGGAAGCTTGAACGTGCCCGTTATCCGTCGGTTCTCGAGAAAACCGTGAGGGTGATGCTGAGCGTGAAGTGCCTTCCGATACGAGTCGATCTTTTCTGATCAACTCGTCGTGGAGCCACCGTCCTACCTTCCCTTGCATCCTTCTCTCTGTAGGTCACCATGGGTTCCGGCGGATCCGTGTTCGGCTCGTGAGCCATGCCGGGCGACGCGCAGGCGAGAATCAAACCAATCGCGACCAGCTTCCGTGTCTTCTGTTCCTTGTCCGAAAGAGCCTTCCCATTTCGAATGAATGTTGCCGGCTGACGGTGTTTGATACGACATGAACCTCAATGTGTCTGCCGTCGCGTGGGTATATCGGCGGCACTTGGTAGGGTTTCCGGCAGTCCTCATATGGATGTCGCTTTCTCGCAAAAAGCCTTGCATCTTGCCTCTCAGGTTCCAGCTATCTTACGCAGGAGTAACCCGATGATATACCGGGATAAGGTCAGGGAGTCGCTCACAGGTCCGATCACGTCGATTCGTACCCCCTTCAGAAAGGACGGGACGGTCAACTTCGATGGGCTCCGCTCGACGCTCGACTTCAACATTGCCGCGGGTAGCAAGACGATGTTGCTCACTGCCGGTGACAGTCACTATATCGCGCTATCCGACGAGGAGATCGCGGAGGTGTCTCGCGTCGTCGTCGAGCATACGGCGAAGCGGGCGATGGTGGTGACGGCGGACCGGTTTTACCATACCTGACAGGCTGTGGCCTTCGCCGAGTATGCGCGACAGATTGGTTCTGACGTGCATATGGTGTTGCCGCCGGACTGGGCAACGTCTTGCACGGTCGCCAGCCTCTGCGAACACTATGCGAGGGTGGCGGAGGTGATGCCGGTGATGATCGTTACCGGTGTGTTCAGTGCCCGTGGCGAGGCCTTTGGTCTCGAAACCCTGAAGCGCGTCGTGGAAGACGTGCCGAACGTTGTGGCCATCAAGGATGATGTGCTCGGGCCGTTTGCCAGGAAGATGACGCTTCTTGTCCGGGATCGTTGGGTGGTGTTCTCGGGTGGCCAGAAACAGAACCATCTCGACCTCCACCCATACGGCTGCGATGGATTCATGTCGACGTTTCTGTCTTTCATGCCGGAGGTGACGAATCGGTACTGGTCCGCCATTCAGGCCGGTGACCTTCAGGAGGCCAGTTCCGTCATCCGCGACTTCGATCACCCGTTTTTTGACCTGCTGAGGCGATCGACCGGAGGGTTCGATGCGGTCCTTCACGGGGTGTTCGAGTTGTTCGGCATTTATGAGCGGTGGAGACCGAAGCCGTACTACAGCTTGAATAATGAGGAGATGGAACAGCTCAGGTGTGAGCTTGAGGCTATAGGAGTCCAGAGTTCAGGGTGAAGCCAGGGAGTTCAGGAAAACCAAAGCGATAGAGGGGAACGTATGAGAAGGAGTAAGGTGCTGGAGAAGTGGAGAGCAGGTCAGTTTGCGCGGTTCTGCGGTTTGGGACATGTGCTGCCGTTCTATGTGAAACACGCCGCGCATAGAGGCTATGATGGGATCTGGCTGGATCTTGAACACAGAGCGATGGGGACCCGCGAGGTCCAGATGATGCTCGCGTTGAGTCACACGTTCGATATCGATTGTATGGTTCGGCCACCCACGACCGAGCGAACGCGGCTGTATCGGTATCTCGAGGACGGTGCTGCGGGGTTCATGATTCCGTTCGTTTCCACCCCGGAAATCGCGGAGGACATCGTTCGTTCGACCAAGTTTCCACCTCTGGGCAATCGGGGACTGGATGGAGCGGGCATGGATTGTGGGTTTGCGCTCGATGTGGGTGACTCGTTTACTGAAGACGCGAACCGGGAGACGTTTATCGTCGCCCAGATCGAGACTTCGGTAGCTGTCGAGAACGCAGAAGCGATCGCCGCCGTCGACGGGATCGATCTGCTGTTTGTCGGCCCAGGCGATCTCGGCCTGCGTCTGGGGCTCGAACAGAAGATGAGCGTCGACGAGGCTGTCGAGGAAGTCGCACGAGCCGCGAAGGCTCAGGGGAAGGCGTGGGGGCGCACCGCGGGATCGGTCGAGGAACTGGAACGGTTAGTCGGTATGGGGGCTCAGATGCTGCCGTGGGGTGGTGATTGGGCGCTCACCAAGGTGTTAGAGACGAGCGAACAGGAGCTAGACGCCATTCTGGGAGGGTGACATGGGGATCCTGGAACGTTTTTCTCTGGACGGCCGGGTCGCATTGGTTACTGCCGGTGCCGGACCTTTGTTCGGGAGCAGCCTGAGCGAAGGGCTTGCGGAGGCTGGAGCGACGGTGGTGACCGCGTCCCGGAACCGGCAGGCGAACGAAGACTACGCTGCCTCACTCCGGGGCCTGGGATACGACGCTCACGGGATGCAGTGCGACATCGCAGACACGGCATCGATCGACCGATTACACGACGAAGTCATCGAGCGGTTCGGCAAGCTGGATATCCTGGTCAATGCGGCCCTGGCGCGGGATGGTCACGTCGGGCCTTTTGAAGATCAGCCGATCGAGAAGATCGAGATTTCAGCAGCGGGCGACTTCACGGGGCTGCTTGCGATCTGTCAGCGCTTTATCCCCGACATGATCGAGGCAGGGGGCGGGTCGATTATCAACGTTTCCAGTATCTTCGGCGTGGTTTCGAACGATCCGACCATGTATGAGGGAACGGAGATGAAGCAGCCCGCCACCTACACGTTCGTGAAGGCGGGAATGGTGAACTTCACCCGGTATCTGGCGTGCTACTACGGCAAGCAGGGGGTACGGGCGAATTGCATCAGCCCGGGTGGCTACTACAGTGACCACCAGGATCCATTCCTCAGCCGCTACGAGAACCGGTGTCCGATGGGACGCATGATGGACAACGAGGATGTGAAAGGGGCGGTTGTGTATCTGGCGTCGGATGCGTCCTCCTACGTTACCGGTCTTAACCTCATGGTCGATGGAGGGTGGACTTGTCTCTAGACGTGTTGGTGGTCGGAGGGGGCTCGATCGGTGAACGTCACCTGCGGTGCTTCCAGCAGGAGGGGGCCGGGCGTGTCGCGATCTGTGAAACGCTGGAGGAACGGCGAACGAATATCGAGCAGACGTACGGTGTGGATGGATACGGTTCGATCGATCGTGCCTGCGAGGATTACTGGGATCTCGTGGTGATCGCTACGCCGGCTCACCTCCACATTGGCCACGCGCTCGCCTTCGACCGGCCCGATACTGCGTGGATGATCGAGAAACCTCTGAGTATCACCATGGATCGTGTCGAGGACCTTCGTCGTGCATCTGAAGACCGGGTCGTCGGGGTTGCATACGTCTACCGGGCGCATCCGGCGTTTCAGCGGATGAAGCAATCGATTGACAGTGGCGCGTTCGGCGAGGTTAACGAGGTCACGATCACTGGCGGTCAGCACTTCCCGACCTTCCGTCCGGCGTACCGGGAGATCTACTATACGGACCGGGCAACCGGCGGCGGTGCCATCCAGGACGCAACGACCCATCATTTTAACCTTCTTCAGTTTCTCGTGGGCCCCCTCGACTGGGTGTTTTGCGACTACGATCATCAGGCACTCCCCGGGGTCACCGTGGAGGATACGGTGCACGCGTCAGGCCGGTGCGGCCGGGTCATGATGAACATCTCGATGAACCAGTTCATGGCACCGAATGAGAATGTCGTCCAGGTCAACTGCTCGGGGGGTAGCCTTCGGGCCAACCTGCACGAAAGTCGATTTGGGTCGATGCGCCACGGAGAAGACTGGCAGTGGACCGGACCCCTGACGCGTGAACGCGACGAGCTTTTCCGGAATCAGGCGTCACACACCTTGAGAGCGCTGACCGGTGAGGTGCCTGTCTTGTGTTCACTGGACGAAGCGATCCACACCCTGCGTATCAATCTGGCTGCGCTGGAATCCCGGGGCGCCAAGCGTGTCGAGATCCCGCATGGGTGAAGCGTCCCCCGAAAAGATTCAGGGTCCTCAGCCTTTCCCGAACACGAGCCCCTTGGTGATGGAGGGAGATATCGCCTCGCACCTCGTGCGGGCAGCCGATGACTTTCTGCTGAAGAAACTCGCGGACTCCATCGATAAGCGTGAGACTTTCTGGTCACGCGACACGGCTTCTCCGGAAGCATACGTCGACTCGGTTCGACCCAATCGGGAACGGCTTGCCCACCTTCTAGGCCTTCGGGATACTCGACATTCTTCGACAGCGCTGGAATATGTCGTGACGACCGACCGGCCATCCTTGCGGGGACGTCTGGACGATTGTGAGATCCACGCGGTCAGGTGGCGAGCATTCGGCGACGTGACTGGTGAGGGCCTGCTCCTGACCCCACACGATTGCGAACCGACCGCGAACGTCGTGGCACTCCCCGATGCAAATCTGACGCCGGAACAGGTGAGCGGTCTCGAGCCCCTGGAGAACGGGTCGCCCTATGCGTGGCATCTGGCGGCTTCAGGCTGTCGGGTGGTCGTCCCGACTGTGATCAGCCGCGCCGAAGCGGTCAACGGGATAACGTGTCGCGAATACGTGTATCGGTCGGCTTACGAGCTCGGGCGCCACCTGATTGCCTATGAAATCCATAAGGTCTGTGCCGTGGTCGACTGGTTCCAACACACGGCGCCGGAGACGCCGGTCGGGGTCCTGGGATGGGGAGACGGCGGGATGCTCGCGCTCTATTCAGCCGCCGTCGACGAGCGGATCACCGCGTCGTGTGTGAGCGGCTATTTCGAGTCCAAGCAGGAGATGTGGCGCGGGCCCATCGATCGGAACGTGTTCGGGTTACTGGAACGGTTCGGAGACGCGGAGGTGGCCAGTCTGATCTGGCCACGTAGTCTGGTGGTCGAGGCGAGTCCGTTTCCCGAGGCCCGTGTTCCTGAGGGAACAGGAAAGGGCGCTCCCTACGACGTCACTACCCCCGACCCGGCCGATGTTCGTACGGAGTTTGATCGCGCGGTCGCATTCCTCAGTGGAATCGATGGTCAAACCGACTTCTCGTTCGTCACGTCGGACCAATACGGAGCTGAAGCGACGCTCTCTGCCTTCAGCACTCAGCTCGGCTTCAATTACGCTGCTCCCTCTGAACTACCGCAGCCAACGGACGGTCATGCCGAATCTCGAGACCGAATGACGTGTCAGGTCGAGGAGCTTCTCCGTCACAACGATCAGCTTCTCTCTCGCTCGGCCGGTGATCGGGATGCGTGGTTCCAAGATCTGGATTGCGCGTCTGTTGAGTCATTCGAAACGTCGATTGGGCCGTATCGAGAGGCGTTTGCCCGTGATGTGATCGGGACGTTCGACGATGCGATCCTGCCGTGCAATCCCCGGACTCGTCTGGCGTATGACGGGGAAGGCTGGAAGGGGTACGAGGTCGTTCTGGACGTGTTCGACGGGCTGTTCGCCTACGGCATTCTGGCAATTCCCGATGGTCTCGAGGATGGCGATCGGCGACCGGTGGTCGTGTGTCAGCACGGGCTGGAGGGCAGGCCGCAGAAGGTGGTGGACGGGTTGAGACCTGCCTACAACGACTTCGGGACCGAGCTTTGCCGACACGGGTTCGTCGTGTTCGCACCCCAGAACCTCTACATCTTCACCGATCGATTCCGGAATCTCCAGCGTAAAGCCAACCCACTGGGGCAGACGCTGTTCTCGCTGATCGTCCCGCAGCATCAGCAGATCACGGAATGGCTTAAGACGCTCCCGTTTGTCGATAGCGACCGAATCGCGTTCTACGGGATCAGCTATGGCGGCAAGACGGCGATGCGGATACCGCCGCTCGTCGAGAATTATTGTCTGTCGATTTGTTCAGCCGACTTCAATGAGTGGATCTGGAAGAACGCGTCGAGGGGCAACCGGTATACCTATTTGGACAAGGGGGAGTACGAGATCTTTGAGTGGGACCTAGGCAGCCGGTTCAACTATGCCGAGATGGCAAGGCTGATCTGCCCGCGACCGTTCATGGTCGAGCGGGGACACGACGACGGGGTGGCACCGGACGAGACGGTCGCCTATGAGTTTGCGAAGGTGAAGCGCTTCTACGACAAGCTGGGGATCGGGGATCGAACGGAGATGGAGGTGTTCAACGGGGGCCACGAGATCCATCTGAAGGGCACGCTCGAGTTCTTGCGCAAGCACCTCGAGTGGCCAGAAGGTCAGTGAATGCCTACGACTGCGCTAGATCGTATGTCACGTTCGTCACGCTTGGTCGAAGAAATAATGCTAGGCTTTAGGTCGAGTCTGTGCGCAGGCTTAGTGATCTGGAGGCTGGAACATCGACCGAGTACTGCTTCTTCGCTTCGTGCAAGTTAGAGTATGCGTTCGCGGAAACGGATCTGTTCCAGGAAGAGAACTATGACTTCTGCGGCATCTTCTCCGAGGCGGAGTATGCCATCTTCAGGACCCACGCCACGCGTACGGAGGGGTTCCGCGATGACGGCTTGTGGCGAACTCGATTCGAGGATGTGCGGTTCAGCCTTGTTGAGGCCAATGCTCACCCGCTGGCATCTGCTGCCAAGATCGTCAGCGCATCGCTGGGCGATGTGCCCCTGACCGGCGAGGTCGAGCTGGAGTCGGTTTCGCGGACGGCGACGATCCAGTTTCGCATCAAGACAATGAACGCGAAAGACATCGAGATGGTCCACCAGGCCGACACGGGTCCCATCCCGTTTCCGAATTTCACGTCCGAGGTCGAGCTGGATGTTCTGCGGTTCTCGCCGGCCTACGTGGCGTACAATGCGCCCCACTTTGCCGACTTTGTCGTGCAGCAGCCCGTGGACGTCGGCGAATCGGTTCAGATGACGCACTAGGCCAACCCGATCAGCCTGCCTGTCGTGCGCCGGGTGCTGGCTGTGTGGTAACCCGGTCAGTCACTCAACGAACCGGAACGAGTAGAGACGACACGACCGCATGACAAACCGCAGTCGGATCGGCTGCTCTCCGCTGAATCGTCCTCCGGTCTCCTTCCACGATACGCGAGCCCTGATGGCGTTTGCCGTGATCGTCTGACAGTCCTTGAAGGTGTATCCGTCGACTGCTCGTCCCTCCGCATCCTGAATCTCCACGATCAGCCAGCCGCCCGAACCGCAGTCGACGTTCAGCTCGATCTCTGCGTCTGCGTGCTCGAGCGGGGGCGTGACGAACTCGCCTCCGGATAGACCCGCCTCCGCGCAGATCCACCCATCTCGACGCATGATGGCCCGGAAGAGACCTGTGTTCGAGCCATCTCGCGCAGCCGCGTTGTGTAGGTTGCCGCGTCCCGAATAGTAGATCCACGTCTCGGTTTCCGTGTGGATCGGGTTGACGTTTGCCGTGACCATGCCGCCGTTGGGGCTGCCGTCGAACCCTCGACGCAGAAACGGCTCCCGATCGCCCACTCGGTTCCACGAGATACCGTCACGGCTCGTCAGGAGCTGGACATCCATGGTGGCCGGCGAGTCGTCTGCCTCCCAATGGTGGTAGGCTGCGGGCATCATGAAGTAGGCATCGTCCGCGTCCGGATGCTTGTAGACGGCGTTGGTATAGAAGTCGAGCTGTGGCCGGTCTACCGAGTTAGGCGGAAGGGGCGCCTTGAGGTCCAGGCTATCTCCTTCGAGCACGATCAGCGTGGGCTGCGACCAGGTCTTGAAATCGGGCGAGGTGATGCGTCCGACGGATCGATAACGCTTGCCGAACTGCATCTCTGCGGCCTCATCCCGTCGCTGCGTTTCGTGCACGCGGGTGTAGCCGACATACGCGTCGATCCGGTCGTCCCAGAAAAACACATTCTGCGTGTCGCACATCTGTTCGGGAGGGTTCGGCTGACCGTCGTCGTAGGTCCAGTGAAGGCCGTCCGGGGAGTGCATTGCCCACAGACCAGCCGTGACGCCCGCCTCGATCTCGTCATCCCTCGGCTGATACTTGCTCCACAACTTGTAGCGTGCGTCGGCCGGAGCTCGTTTGTCGATGTATACGGTCGCCCCCTGCATGCTTTGCCGTTCATCGAAGGGGGCCACCAGGTTGTTTGCCGTCGATCCCTGGAATGATACCAAGCCCAACTTCGGCTTGGTCCAATGGATTCCGTCTTCGGATTCGGCATAGGCTAGGCGGACGGCGCCTTCCTGCGGCAGGCCCGACTTCATCTGGGCCGCATACCAGAGTCGGAACTGTCCGTCTGCCTCACGGATGACGGTGTTGTATGCGCCGATGCCCTGAGCTTCCCAGGGTTTGTCGGCAACTAGGACTGGTCTGGGCTCCTGGTAGGGCGTCCCCATCCGCAGTCGGATGCCCGACGAACGGTCGAAGCGTCGGTGGTCCAGGAAGAACTGCTTTCGGTTTCCGATGTCGAGAGCGGTATGTGCCATGGCGACCTCCAGGTGACTAGGTAATTCTCCGAACGATAGGATATGGATTCCGGTTGACGCTGGGAATTCCGAAAGTAAGTTGCCGGGAACACCCGCTTACCGAGAGAGCCTATGCCGGACTTACAGAGTGTGATTCGAAACCCGCTGCTGTCGAGCGATCCTGACCACCCCAGAGTCAGAGCTGTGCTCGAAGCATCCTCGGATGACTTGGCGAATGCGACGAGACCTTCGTTCCTAGAGCATTCGGATTCTCCAGTGTTCTGGGGGCCGGCTGAATGGGAAGGGATGGATCGAGACCGCGAAGACATATTCAATTGGGAGAAGATCGAGGAATCGTTCGACCCGGAGCGTTTTCTGGTCGACGGATATGCGGTTTTCAAGGATATCATGCTTCCCGATGCCCGCGACCGGTGGGTGGAGGCGGCGAAGCAAGGGCAGTGGATCAATGATGCGCTGATTCGGGCGGACTGGAGCCAGATCGATTGGGAGGGACTCGGCCGGCCGTCGCCAGAGAATCGACTCGAGTCAGAGGCGATCGAGAAAGCGATCGGTGGAAGTCAGCAGGTCCCGCAGAGCGACGATTCGGCCGGTGTGCTGACGCTTAGGAATCACAGCGTGTTCGCCGAGTATTTTCCCGCCGGACACTTGCCGTTCCTTATGGATGTTCTGACGCATCCGAAAATGCTCGCCCTGCAGCGGATGGCGCTTGGAACACACGACATCTTCTTCGACCACAATCAGCTGCTGACGCGTCCTGGCGGCTACTCGGGAGGAAGCTGGCACAGCCACAAGATCGGTGGAGGCCACGACGATTGTGGAACGGCCGACCTGAATACGTATCGTGCGCAGCCAAACGCGGTTCTGAACATCTGCTATCCGGAGGGATTCGAGGCCGAGGATGACGGCGGACTCAAGATCGTCCGTGGGAGTCACTTGTTCCGCGACCCTTCCGGGTGCCGATTCCCGGATGACGAGGCGATGGAGCGGGAATGGTTGGCGGATCGGACCCACCCGGTTACCAGTGAGCCGCTGCAAATCGAACGATTGTCCCTTCCGCCGGGGTCCTTGGTGTGTTGTCTGTCCCACGCTGCCCACGCTGTGTCACCGAAGGCGGTCGACAAGGAGACGAGATGGGCGACCCTTTACTGCTACAAGAAGGCGGATGAGCGCACCGGGTTGGTGCTTCCGTCGCACGCCGTTCCGCCTGTGTGGGCGGTCAAGGCCCAGCGTGGTGAGCTTCCTAAGGTCCTGACGGAGTTGTTCCGGCCCAGCTATGACCGGGAGTTGACTCAGGGCCTGACGGATCCGTACTAGCCCGCCTTGTTCAGGTCTGACGCACCGTGTGTTCGAGTAGCGGCGGCGAAGCCGACGCGTATCGATCACCCGGTATATCCGATAGCCTTATTCCGGATTCCCGAAGCAAGTGCGGGACAGGTCTGGAGTAGGCCTTCGCCACGCTTTGTGGTTTCGAGGCCGGGCCTCGTTAGTGAACTACCCGGCTAAGCGCTGAGTGATGTGGGCGAGGCCGTCGCCAACGCGAACCCGGTGGAAGCGGCGCAGCATGATGACCACACCAGAAGCCGTCGCGCGAATCTCGTCGACCATTTCCCCGAAGAGATCTTGGATGGTTCCGAGCAGCTGACCCTCGGATACCTCCTCGAGCAACTGAACCTCAGGCCTGAACATGCCCGCCGACGGCGCTAGGATCGCCTGATCGATGTTGCCGTTTCCGACCAGATGATGCGCCGGCTGCGATGACGGGGCCGACCCCTCCAGCATATCCATCCACTTCATGATGTTGTTCACGCCCTGTTCAAAGGAGATAACATCCTCTTCTCGGGCGTATCCGCCGCCTGTAGCTTCCGTGTAGAGGCAAGGCACCCCTTGCTCCGCCGCTGAACTGATCGTACGGCCCGGTGCGAGCGGAAGTGGGTGGCCCCACAGGACGGGTGCGCCGAATGCCTCTGCCCCGGCGCGTGAGCGTCGACCGATTTCGCTGTCATCGTGGATGTATCCGGCGAGGGTCGGGATGTCATACATCAGGCCCCCGCTGTGGAGGTCGATGTAGTAGTCGGCGTGGGGGAGGAGATTCGTGGCAATGACGTCTGCGATGCGCTGGGTAATACTGCCGCTCGCATCACCGGGGAAGACGCGCGCAAGGTTCAAGCCGTCTATGGGGCTGTTCCGTGTGATAGCCTCGAATGCGGGGACATTGCACACGGGCACCATGACCAGCGTGCCGGACAGATCGGCAGGTTGGGTCGACCGGTGGATGCGAGGAATCGCCTCGATGCCTTCATACTCGTCCCCGTGAACGCCAGCGGTCACCACTAACGTGGGACCGTCGGATTCTCCAGCGACAAACAGATAGGGTAGGCGCCAGAGACTGCCTTCCGGCCTGGGTGCAACGTCCAGCCAGCCGGTCTGCTTCTCTCCACGTGGAATCTGGGTAACGTCGAGGCTGTTCATGTGCTCAGCGTCTGAGAGTATCCGACCACTGCATGTCGGGGGTACGATTCCATCGGTGCGTATCTGGTGGGTTGGTCTCGGCCGCCCACTGGACGATGACATCCATCTCGGCACGGCGCTCCTGAACGCGACGAGCGACGTGGTCGGGATCCCAGCCATCCAGTACGCGAGCCGTCAGATCGCTGACCACCTGCCTGCACGCGGGGTCGGAAGCGCGATCCGTTTCCTCCAGTGGGTCTTCATTCAGGTTGTAGAGCTGCGGGGGCTGTTCGTGATAGTAGATGAGCTTCCATTCATCCTGTCGGATCATCCGCTGAACGGCTCCCTCGTAGAGCGAGTATTCCGAGAAGGCCACGTCCTCCCAATCCTGGCAATCGCCCTTTAGCAAAGGAAGGGCAGACCGGCCGGGTGATCCGGGAATGGCTGGCGCATCGATCGCGTCCAGCATCGTCGCGCCGAGGTCGAGAGCGCTCATCACGCGATCGCACACGGTTCCCTCACGCAGAACGCCGGGCCATGAGACGATCGTGGGAACACGAGCGGACTCCTCGTAGAAGGTTCGCTTCATCCACAGATCGTGGTCGCCCGCGTGTTCGCCGTGGTCGGAGCTGTAGACGATGAGAGTGTCCCCGGCGAGACCGTTCTCTTCGAGTGCTCGAAGGATCTTGCCGATCATCTGGTCCATCTCGTCCGTCAGCGCCCAGTAGGCGGCTCGTCCTCTCAGGATCCATTCATCCGGCAAGGTTTCGTCCAGGTTTCCGTGCCGACGCCACCACTGAAGGAAGGGATGGAGGTCGTCGTCGAATGCCTCACGCACACGGGGCATAGAGATCGACTCTCGATACTGCTGGTAGATTTCACGGCGAGCGAGATACGGGTGGTGGGGCAGCATAAAGCCGACGGACAGACTGAATGGCTCAGAATCCAAGCCTGCGCGTTTGCGGACCCCGAGCTTGTCCAGGAAGTTGACGGTTGCCGCGGTAACGTCTTCGTCGTGAACCTGATAGGCGGCCTGACCGGGACCGGCTTCCTCCAGGCTCTTGCGCAGATTGCTCGGTGCGAGTCCTGATCCGCCCCAGTTCGATCCGTGATCGCCGACAGGTCGGTCCGCGTATCCGTGCAACTGGTTGGGGCCCAAGGCGTGCATCCGGCCGATCAGGACAGGATCGTAGCCCGCCGCTCCCATCGCGTGAGCGAGCGTCGGTATACTCGAGTCCATGATCTGGTTATTCGTCCAGACCTCGATGTCGGCCGGATAGCGTCCGGCGAGCATCGACATACGAGAGGGCACACAGACCGGTGATGGGCAGTAGACGTTCGTGCACCGAACGCCACGTGCCGCGAGACCGTCGAGGTTCGGTGTCTGGACCAACGGGTCGCCCTCGCAGCCCAGGACAAACGGGCTGTGTTGGTCGGAGTGGATGTAGAGCAGGTTGGGACGGGTCGAGGAGTCTTCGGGCACGGCAGCCTCTCAGTGTTATGGTTGGTCGTTATGAAGAACCATGGACGGACGACGGTCAAGCCCATCCGGATGGGCCGCACCATCGGCGAATTATGCTACCGACAGTGACGCTGTGCCAGCTCGAGCGTGAACTGGTGTCTGCCCTCGAGCGTCGTTTCGAGGCCTGAAACCAGCGGGTTGTCCAACGTGGTGTCGTGGAGTCCCCCCAGTTCGACCTCCCCGAGTTGAGGGTGCGTCCAGGGCGTCCACGGCTCGCAGAGGGGGAAGTCCTGGCCGCGAGCGTCCCACCATCTCAACAGTCGGCGCATCCAGTCCTCCTCCCCCGGTCGATCGAGCGTCAGCTCTTCATCCGGTGACAGGCCTGCATCGTTCAGGACGGTCCCCAGCTCGATTTCGAAGGCAAGCCGCTTCAGGCGGTAGTGGAGCGTGTCCAGTGCGTGTCCCCCTTTGCCTCGGTTCCCAGGGCCGACGAGCGACAGGATCGGTGTTCCGGTGAGAGAGGCGCCGAGTTCGGCCAGCTCCTGAAGGACACGATCGTCTTCCGGGTCCAGATCTGAGCGAGACCCGCTGGCGGGAGGCCGGATGACAGATGCCTTGCCGGTGTGGTATCCCAGTACGACGGATATCTCCAGATGCTCGACCAGATGGTCGTGGACTAGCTGGACCTCCGGTTCGCTCAGGGGATGCTCACCAGCGCCGACCTGATCTGCTCGCCAGTTGTGCGGCCAGTTGCGGTTCCAGTCGTAGTTCCGACCTCCAGCCAGTTCCGGCTGGTCCGGGTAGAAGCTGTCCCAACCGGCCCGTCGAACTGCGTCGGTTCCGCTCCAATCGTGGATGAGGCCCTCCGGGAAGGTGCGGTAGTAGGGTGGGGGTGATTCCGGCTGGCGGCGGATGAGGAGTCGAGGGTCTTGAGGATCGGTGACGTAGTAGCCGTCCGGATGAGACTGCCGCATCTTGAGGATTAGTCCGTTCCCGTCGATGTCTTCAGGGTAGATGACGTCCGGTTCCTGATTGTCAAAGTCTGTTCGGCTTCTGACTCTTGTGGAAGTTGAGATACAGAAATCGGAGGCGTCGACCGTGAGGCGTGGAAGGATGTGAAAGGCGACCTGGGTCAGGAGACCGTCGTGTGTGTGATCCTCGATCAGCCGACGAGCTGTGTATAGTGGACCGTGGGCAGACGCAGGCTCGTGGGCGTGGATCCCGCCGTGGATGAGCATCGCCGGCCGAATGGCGGCATCCTCAGGGGTGAAGTCGGTCAGTGTCAGGAAAGGGATGTCTGTGCCGGCACGGGGTTGGCCTAGGATTCCAAGGCGGCACAGATCAGGACGGGCCTCCGTTAGCTCGCCGAGGAAAGTGACGATCTCGTCTGTGGTGTAGAATCGGTCGTACTGAAGGCTCGGGAGCGCCATAGGGGAGGATCTGTGGAGCACTGTGACTTTTCGAGTAGGCCTCGAAAGGAGGCCGTATCGAGAAGCCGTCCAGCGCTTTCTGTAGGAAGCCGGCAAGAACCGGGCAAGTTCTCGAGTAGCGTCGGCTGCACCGACGCTACTCGAACAAACGTTTTAGTTGACGCCTGCAGCCTGCATAGCGGCGTGGATGTAGCCGTAGGTGTAAGCGAAACCGACTCGGCGTGGCTCAGGGCCCGATATCTGGGGCACGTGGTCTGGCATGATCATGTAAGGGTAGTCGACCTCCTTGAGCGTCCGCATGACGTCGATCATGTTGACGTCGCCCTCGTCGGGAAAGACCTCGGTGAACTTGCGCAGGCCACCCTTGATGTTCCGGTAATGGATGTTGAAGATCCGCTTTCGCTCGCCAAAGTAACGTATGATGTCGTGAATCTCCTGAGCCGGTGTCTCGCACTGCTCCGACATACATCCCACACAGAAGTTGAGGCCGTTGTAGTCGCTGTCATACGTGTCGATGAGCTTCTTGAAACCTTCGGCCATGCCGAGTACCCGATCGACCCCACGATAGATCGTACCCAGTCCGATTCCCGGGTCGGACGGGTGGCAGGCCATCTGGACCTTGTATTCTTCGGCTACGGGGATCACGCGTTTGAGCCAGTAGTCGATTCGCTCCCACATCTCGTCCCCATCGGCTGCACCGTCCTGGAACTCGCTGAAGCGTGTCTCTTCGGGCTCACGCTCAGTGCCTTTGTCCAGCAGCTCGCCATAGTCGAAGGTCGACAGGCTCGCACCCCCGCGGCCTTCCGTCCGCTCCGTACGTAAGTGCCCCAGGATCGTGATGTTGTAGTTGAGGCCACGGATACCCGCCTGTCCGGACGCCCGGATGATGTCGCACACTAGATCCAGCTGGCGCTCGCGTTCATCGCTTGGCTTGAGGAAGATCGCGCCGGTCTGTTTGTCCCGAAGCGCGTTTCCGGAGCTAACAACATGCATCATTTCCATGTTGATCCCGAACTTCGCGCACCGTTCCCGATACTGACTGATCAGGTCGACGGTCCACTCGGATTTGGGCTCCGACGGTGTCGTGTCGATGTTGTTGACACCGAGCTGTGCGAGTGTCTGAAGGTCGTGATCTTCCGGAAAGCTACCCTGCGTGCCGATATACATTTGGTCCTCCTGTATCCTGGTCTATTCGTTCATCAGTCGTTTTCAACAGTATGGTTCCGATTTAGCAGACCGCCACCAGAATCCTCACGGCCCTTCAACTGGCGGCCAGGTGTCTGTCGAACCAGTCCACCATTCGCTCGAAGTATTTGGGTAGGAAACGATGGTTACCGCCTGGCTGATATACCTCGAAGCATTCGGGATGTCCCGATTGTGCGTAGGCCTCATTGACAACGGGGATGAGGCTGTCGACGCCCTTTTTCGGCATGTCCTCGTCTTTGGTCGGTAACACCATCAGGAAAGGACGGGGCGGCATGCACGTGCCGACGACCCTCGCGTGATCGAAGTACCGCAGCATGCCGGGGATATAGTAGTAAGCGCTGTGCCGCTCTGGGTCCCCCTCGTGGATCAGGCTCGCCAGGCTGCCGACGCCCCCGCAGACCGCCACACCGGCTGCAATCCAGGGAGCACAGGCCATCGCATACCAGGTCGCGTTGCCGCCCAGCGACATGCCCGTCAGGCCAATCCGCTCCTCGGCGACCGCCTCTCTCGACGCCAGAATACGGGCGGCCAGCAACGTTTCCTCGACCAGTACTCCCATCTGCGTGCGTCCATAGGGCGACAGGTGCTTCTGTTCAAGCGCCCAAGTCTCCGGCGATTTGCGACGACCCTCCGTGCCCTTCGCCGATATCGCCAGCGTAACGAATCCCCGCCTGGCAAGCTCACGCCCCCATCCAATCAGCGGACCTGGATCGGAGAGGCGGTAATCAGGATCCATCACTCGCTCTGCTGAGCCGCTGGTGCCCGACACACACACAACACCCGGGAGAGGCTGGGTATATCCGATCGGCTCGATGAGGATGGAGGAGACGCGTTCGTCCAACGAGTTGACGTATGACAGGTCTGTGAAGGAGAAGTCGTCCGAATCCGTCGAAGCCGATTCTTCGAACGCCACCTCCACGGGTATACCTACAAGTCCCAGCAGTTCGATCATCTGCGAACGCACGTCCCCATCAGAAACGTCGACCGGAAACGCCGGCTGGATGTTGCTTGGTACGATCGGAGTCACGCTGATCTCAGGAATTTGTTGATGCATTCTGTAGGTCTACGACTGTTCCTCGATACACCCTCCACCGCGCAGAACGCCGCTCCGGGCACTCCTTCCTTCGCCAAGGCTACGGCAAGGCAGGCGGGATGAAAGGTTTGGACGGGAACCAATTGCACAATGGCGTTGTGTTAGATGCGGGCAAACTTCTGGAGACGGTCGGGCTGAAAGGGGACTTCGGTGACGTAGATGTCTCCCCGCGAATCCACGCAGATCCCGTGCGGATAGTCGACATACTGACCCGCCCCATCTCCTTTTTCGCCCCACCGGTGAAGGAGGTTGCCATCGAGGTCGAAAATACTGACGCGGCGAGGTGCTTCAGCGAGGTAGAGGAGATCGTCCTCCGTGATGTGGATGTTGTTTGGCGATTCGACGTTTCTCCACTCCTCCAGGAATTGGCCGTCTAGATCGAAGAGCTGGATACGATGATTTTCCCGGTCGGTGACCAGCACGCGATCACGTGAGTCGACCCACAGGTCGTGCGGGAGCGCGAACTGACTGGGTCCGGTACCCTCCTCTCCCCAGGAGAGCTCGTGATCGCCGTCGGGCGAAAAGCGGTGGATCCGATGCTGACCGTATCCATCAGAGACGAAGAGATGCCCGGTCGGGGGGGCCATGGCTTTGGTTGGACGGTTGAATGGATCTCCTGGTTGACCGGTCTCGTTCTGTGTACCCCACGTCTGGATCAGTGTACCGGCCGTGTTGAACTTGCGGACCGTATGGTCATCCGTGTCGGCGACGTAGATCTGGTCGTCCGAGTCGATCCAGATGTTGTGCGGGTTCGTGAGGATCTCGTCAGCGAGCGTTCTGAGGAAAGTCCCGTCCCGATCGTAGACCAGGATGGCTGGTGGCTCTCGGCGGGTGATGTAGACTGTGTCGCTCGAATTGACCGCCACATCGGGTACGACACCACCAAAGGGACGACCATCCGATCCCAGACCCCAGCCCTCGACGGCTTCGTATGCATAGTTGTCAGGCATTGGTTGCCTCCTGTGTCCTCACAAACTGCAGTCGACTGTTCACGCCGGGCGAATCATATACCTGAATGCGTATGCCTCCTCGAATCCCAAGCGGCTATACAGACGCCACGCCCCCTCGTTGGTCACGCTGACTGGCATGAACGCTGTCGTGGCACCCGCCTCCAGTCCAATCCGGAGCAGGCCATGTATAAGACGCGTTCCCAAGCCCCGGTTTCGGAGGGTGGGTGAGGTCCACAGCTCGGCTAACTGGAACAGACTGCCTTTCCGGACAGCGCGACCGTAGGTGCAGGGCTCATCTCCGTGCGACAGCAGACCATACCACGCAGGAAGCGTGATGCGGGACAGCGGGCCCCGTTTCATTTCGATTGCTTCGTCGGTCATTTCGGGATCGATGCGATTCAAGGTCTCGAGCCAGGTGTCCATGTTGACCGAGTCGACGTCACCGTCGGATTCCGAGATGGTTCTTGTCAGGACCTGGTTCGGATTGTGGACAACGTAACCGCGCTGACTGAGGATATCGGCGATCGCGTCCTGGTCGTCACCTTTGGTGAGTCGGAAGCTGCAGGCAAGACCACGGTCAGCATACTGCTGTTCGCAGAAGCGAACCCGGTCTTCGATCGGATCGCTACCTGGGTAGAGCGGCCATACGGAGTTTGGATTGCGGCTGACACCCCGGGTGAAACGCAGGAGCCATCCATCGTAGAGCATGCTGTCCCTAGGGGGCAGCATGCTCGCCATCGTTTCTTCGAGCCGAACAGATGAGCGAATAGGCATTGGGCCGAGATTGGGCTACGGATCGCAGTGGATCTCGTGACCTTCGCCAGGGAAGAAGAACACGTCACTGACTGCCCCGATAGCGACCCCGGTGACGTAACCCATGATCATCCCCAGGAAGAACGGGGCATAGCGACGGTAGGCCGTGAGCCCACCAAGCTGCATGATGATGCTCTTGGTCGCCCACATCAGGAAGATGCTGAAGGCGTTGTCCTGCATCTCGACCATGCCGCAGATCGTGAAGCCGATCGGGTGGATGGGGAAGCCCGTGAACCGGTATCGCAGGTAGTAGAGCACGGCGGTTATCACAGAACCGATACCCATGAACCCGAGGCGGTTCCATTCGGTGAACTTCGTTGCCGCATCCTGAAGACGCGACACGGCAAGTCTGCTGAAGCCGGCCCCGTTGAGACTCCCGACGCCCTGGAATGTGGTTCTCCCGAAGTTCGCACTCCCGACGCCATAATAGCCCTGGTAGATCACGAACCCGATGACGACGGCGGCGCCAAGGAGGCAACCGCCGAGGACGGTCGGCGCGATCGACCTCCGGCTCCGTTTCGCCATCGCCATGCTGAATCGCGGGACGTGGGCCATCTGCGTCATCGCGAATCCCTTACCGTCGGCGACGAGGCTCATGGTGAGCGTCAGGATCGAGGCCGCCTGCGGTCCCAGGTTACCCGGCCCGAAGACGTGCCACGTGAAGCCTTGAGCGGTCAAGGGGACCCGAAGGTAGACGAGCCCGCTTTCGACGACGATCCTGGACATCCCGACAAACAGGATGAGCATGGCAAAAGACCAGGCCACAGTCGGCCCGAAGCCCATGCCCGCTTTCAGGAACCAGATGATCGAGAAGAGCGAGCAGATGATGAACATGAAAGTCGCCGTTCGGTACGACATGATCTCGTCCGAGTCGTCGACGGTTTCGTCGTTCAGGAAGGCTTTCTTGAAGATGTCGCGGAAGTGGTCGCGGGCGATCCAGAATCCCCAGCCGACGAAGACGATCATGCCGCCGAAGGTCATGAAACCCATGGCGGGGTGAGCGGAGCTGTAAGGATCGTTCGCTCCGAGGTCGAGCCCGAAGCGGTTCATGATGCCAACGATCAGGATGTTGATGCCGTGGAAAAACCAGAGGCTGAATAGCACCTCGAGCTTGCAGAAGTAGCCCAGACAGAAAGTCAGGAGCACGAAGGTGGTAACGATGCTCGGGAACCCGGGCGCGATCGGAAGCACGTGCCGCCCGTATCGTCCTGCCAGGAAGGGGAACATGGGTAGGTTGATCGTGAACCAAGTAAAGACGTTCCAACCGATGATGGCAAGGGTAAGTCCGAATCCCCACTGGAAGAGACGATTCCCCGCGAGTGTCCTGAGCGTTCCGGTCGAACCGGAGACGCCCGTCAGCTCGAGCATCGCCGTGGCGACCGGGAACGACAGCTTCTCGTACTCCATCCACTGTTTCCGCAGCAGCACGCTCAGGCACAGGTGGATGCACAGGATCGAAGCGATCAGAGCACCCCACCAGAACAGGACGGTGAACCACTCCGACCAGGGGAAAGCCGTTCCTGGGACAAGTCCCTCGTAGAAGCCACGCACCGCTTCGCGGTTGGTGATCGTGGTCCAGTCCGGCATGTGGGGGAGAAGGAACTCGTCGAACCGGTTTTCCGCCGATGCGTAGTAGGCCGGCATGGTCAGCATCTGGAGGAACCAGACGGTGATCCATTCGCCCTGCATGATGGCGGCGACGAAACCGATGCAACAGACAGTCAGGAGTTCGGTAGGGGAGAAGCCGATTCCCCTCCGCTCCAGGAAGGCGTTGATCACCAGGAGGGCGACGAACGGGATCAACATTGCCATCGACAGGTGCGAGTGATCGGCCCGTGTCGAGTGCAGAATCAGGCTGGTATACGTCGGCCAGAATGGCATGAGCACAGCCATGCCGATCCCAACGATCAGCGATCGCTTGGTGATAACCGAGCTACCTTCTGCTTCCGACGAATCAGTCTGGGTAAGAGGAACTGGATCGGCTGCCAACGAGGTCTCCCAGTATAACTGAGCTTACAGTTGTACGATGCTATAATTATGTGCTCAGAAGCGGATTGGTCAACAAGACTGATCGGATTCAGAAGAGGGGCTGATCATCCACCCTCTAAGTAGGTAGGGACGTCGATCGGTTGGCAACCCCGCCGCGCTGATTCCCATCCGGCGAGTACCGGGGCGAGCGAATACAGACCATCGTGATAGTCATTCAGCATCTGGTTGTCGTCACCGGCGCGCACGGCTTCGCAGAACCGACGATCGATTTCGAACCAGGGGTTAAACTCCTCGGCCCGGTAGACAGTCTCTCCGTTCACGTCGATGTGACTGTAGCCGTGGATGCCTAGGTAGCCGTCCTCGAAGTAGACGAGGAAATTCGGCTCGCCCGACGGCTGAGCGGGGGAGGCGCTTACAAACACCATCGACATGGTGGCGCCGTTGGACATGAGGAAATTGAAGGAGGCCGACGTGGGCGCGCGGTGACGGTCAGGATCGTGCTTGAGGTAAGCCTGAGCGGTCCGGATATCCTGGCCGGATATATACCGGGAGTAGTCGACGGCGTGCGGACCCCAGTCGAAGAAGGCCGATGCGCCGCGCTCGAAGTCCCCGTGCCAGTCGCCGGAGGGACGTGGCTCGGGAATCGGGCGGATGCTCTGGAAGCGGATGTGGACGATCTCCTTGTCTGCGAGCAGGCGCTTCGCTTCGATAAAGATGGGTCGATAGCGTT
This sequence comes from Gemmatimonadota bacterium, assembly GCA_002727195.1. Lineage (GTDB taxonomy): Bacteria > Latescibacterota > UBA2968 > UBA2968 > UBA2968 > UBA2968. Next base: position 161,016 of record PBWH01000005.1, on the reverse strand, counting down.
CCCGGAAGCAGACGGTGCTGAACACGCCAGCCTCGCGGATGGCCACGTCGATCCGGCGCGCGACGGACATTTCCAGAGCCTGGGGTTTCTCGCTGAAGATATGGATGCCCTTCGAGGCAGCAGTTGCCTCGACATCCGTTCGCGCGAAGGCGGGGACGATCGACCACAGGGCGTCGAGCGACTCCTCTTGGAGCATCTCGTGGGCGTCGGTGTAGATGTGTGGAATGTCGAAGCGGCCGGCCGTATCCCGCACAGCCTGCTCGTTGATGTCGCTGACGGCGACGATGTCAACGCCGTCGATCTCCGCCAGGTTGGGCAGGTGTTGATTGTTCGCGAATCGACCGGCGCCGTAGACGCCGACCCGTATGGTTCGTGCCAAGGGGGGCCTTTTCAGTGTGCTCAGACGATTAAGCTGAGGATCAGTGAACGAGGCGGCGGAATGGCTCCTGCCGGGTGTCGCAAACGAGCAGTTCGTCGATGTTCTCGTTGTCCAGGCCCTGCTTGATCACCCGGAGCGACGCCTCGGCGGCTTCGGCCGTGATCAGGATGTCCTCATCCGTATGGGCCAGGGTCGGGCCAAAACCCATGTAGCCGTGGATGCCACGCTTGGCCATTTCCTGGATGAAGAGCGTGAACACCTTCGGTTGCAGGTCGGGATCCGGCAGGTCGAGGTTCAGGTTGGGCGTGGTGGAGAAGCCGGTGCAGGTTCCCGTGAGGCCTGCGGATTGGACGGCGCCATCGATCGCACGGGCCGCCTGCTCGCCCATTTCCTTGAGGCGTTTTTCGCTGTCCCGCGCTTTGAGCTCGCGGATCGTGGTTAGGGCTGCTGCAAGACCGACGTTGTCCGTCCAGTAGGAGCTGGAGATGAACATCAATCGCGCGGCTTCCATCGCTTCCCGTGAACCCACGATCGCACCCATCGGGTAGCCGTTCGATATCCCTTTGGCCAGGACCGTCATGTCGGGCGTCACGTCCAGCACCTTCTGCATCCCACCGATCGATTCTCTCCAGCCGCACGATACCTCGTCGAAGATCAGGAGCGATCCGTTTCGCTTACAGAGCTCCTTCACACCTTCGAGGTATCCAGGTTCAGGACGGTCGGAGCGAGCCGGCTCCATCATGACACCCGCAATCTGGTCCTGATGCTCGGTGAACAGCCGGCCGAGCATATCGAGGTCTCCGTAGGTGAAGGGGATAGCCGTTCCGGCGAGTGCACGGGGAACGCCGATCGGCTCGATGCCGGCGAAAGGGTACTCGCCGCTGTCCGGGTCGACGAGGTAGTTGGCCGACTGATACCAATCGTGCCAGCCGTGATACCCACAGAACAGAATGATGTCTCGGTCGGTGGTACCTCGGGCGATCCTGGCTGCGACTGCACAGGCTTCACCGCCGCCTTTCGTGTACCGGACCATCTCCGCGCTCGGGATTGTTTCGATCAGCTCGTCGGCGAGCTCGATCTCCAGCGAACTGCTCATCGAGTGCAGGCTGCCCTTATCGATCTGGGCCTTGACGGCGGCGTCGACGACCGGATCAGCGTACCCTAGGATGATCGCACCGAGCGCACGGGTCCAGTCGATAAACGCGTTCCCATCGACGTCGATGAAACGCGACCCCTTCGAGCTCTCGATGTAGAGCGGGCTGACGCCGTTCGCGAATCGCTCGGCGCGCCGGCTGATCAGCTGTACCCATCCGGGAATCCGCTCACCGGCTTTCCGGTAGAGCTCCATTGATTTCGAGACTGTCGGTTGATCAGCCATATGCCTTCTACTCCTGCCAGTCGAAGATGACGCCTAACATCGATTTCTCTCTAAGATCGGCCATGTCGTAGGCTTTGACCATCTCTGTATAGTGGAGCCGGTGCGTGATCAGCCGGCTGGGTTCGAGACGTCCATCAGCCATCAACGATAGCACGTGGGCGGCCCGACGATCCGCCTCGAGCACGTCGCTGTCCGCACGGGGATAGTCATCACCCGCCGATCCCGACGCGGCGATCAGGCTGATGCCTTTGTTGTAGAACCAGGCCATATCGAGGGGATTGAAATCCAGCGGGTCCTCGCCGCGCCCCTGCAGGCTGACGATCGAGACACGTCCGTTCTGTCTGACGACCTCGACGGCCGTTCGATACGCCGGCCAGGGATTGGCTGTGAGGATGACCAGATCGATTCCGTCACCGTCGGTGAAGGCGTCGAGCTTCCTGGCCAGGTCCGGATCACTCGACAGATAGCCGGCATGGGCGCCCATCCTGGCGGCCATGTCGAGTCGGAGGTCGCTGTTCGCGAGCGCTACAACCCTGGCCCCGTAAAGAGGGCCTAGTGCGATGGCGCCTAGACCAAGTACGCCCACCCCTACGACAGCAACGTTCTCTCCTGGACGGAACTGCGCTTTCTCGTAGCAGAGCGCACTGAGTGCATACAAGTGTGCGTAAACAGCATCCTCGGAGTCCACGCCGTCAGGCACCTTGATGATGCTGCCGTGTTGATACATCACAAACTCGGATTGATGCATCTGGCGCGTCACGATCCGGTCACCGGGACTGAATCGAGAGACATTTTGCCCCACGTTCTCGATGATCGCGAGATTGCTGTCTCCAACACCCCTCGGGTAGTCGGGGGCACCGGGTACCTGCTCGGCTCCCTCGTAGTTGCCTCTATCGGTCCCGATCTTGAAGGCGCTGATCACCGTTCGAGCCCAGATATCATCCGGCCCGAGTGCGGACGTGTCGAGAGGTCGATTTTCGATCCGCAGATCGCGGGGACCAAAGAGAATAGCAGCCTTCACAGCCTTGATGATCCTCCAATGCGAGTTTACGCAGTTCTCCAGGCGGAGGGTCTCCGGGTCCATTCACTTGACGGAACGTCGACGCTACCACCTCGCCGGGCTTGTTCTCCGGCCCGAACGAGTCTAGAATGTGCGTCGATACAGCGAGACACAAACCTAGAATAGACCGCCCACGGAGGAATTCGTGAGATCCGTTCTCTTTGTCTGTAACGGAAATATCTTCAGAAGCATGATCGCCGAGCATGCGCTGCGTGCACAGATTGCCGCAGAACACGCAGATCGGGTTTCTTCAGCCGGGGTTACGGCCAATCCGCAGAAGATGCAGCCGCTTGTTCGGGCGCGCCTGATCGAAAGGGGAATCGATCCAGCAGGGCACCAGCAGCGAAAGCTGACAACTGAGATCCTGGAGGGAGCTGATCTGGTGGTGGCGATGAGCCTCGATCATCAGGCCCACCTTGCGGGGCAATACAGGCGGGAGGTCCCGTTGTTCAATCGGGTCTGCTTCGGGATAGACGAGCCGGTGCTGGACATCGGGGAGCGTTACCCTGACTGGCAGGAACGACCGGATGAGGTCGACGCGCATATCGTCGGGATGGTAGACACGGTCTGGGAAGCCATTCCCCGATTTCTGGAGAATGAGTCGAGATTCTGATCTGCGTGATCAGTCTGCCGCGCGGCGTTCCTCGTGCAGCTGAGACGGTCCAGGACGCGGCGGCTCCGTGATCAGGAAATCGGGAAGGTCGCTTATGGATCTGGACCCTAGTTGGCCCATGGTCGACAGAAGCTCGGCCTTGAACAGATTCATGACGTGGTCCGGTCCCTGGTGGCTGAGCGCTCCGAGACCATACATGAACGGTCGACCCATGATGACGAAATCAGCGCCCAGGGCTAGCATTCTGGCGATGTCCAGCCCCGACCGGATGCCCCCATCAGCGATCAAGGGAATGTCTGGGCCGACAGCTTCACGAATGGTCGGTAGAACGGTCACAGCCGACGGTGCCGCATCCAGTTGTCGGCCGCCGTGGTTGGAGACCACGACACCATCCGCCCCTGCATCGACGTAGGCGGCGGCCTCCTCCGGATCCAAGACGCCCTTTACGACGAGATTTCCCTTCCACCGTTCCCTGATTCCGCCCATGACCTCGCGCGTGATGTGTACGCCGAGCCTGTTCTTGATGAAGTGAACGGATCGCTGAATCTCGTTGCGCCGCCGCTTGAGCGTGTCCGCATCGTAGTAGGGTGCCAGGTTCACGAACTTGGGTATACCAGCCGCCAGCATCCTGAGGGCCCAGCCGGGATGTGTCATCATCTGCCAAAGATTCCCGGGGCCGAAGCTCGGCGGGACCGACAGACCGTTACGAATGTCGTGCGCACGGCGCGTCCCGTACGGTACGTCTACTGTCACGACCAGTGTCTCGTATCCGGCGTTTGTACAGCGGTCAAGGATGTCGTTTCGGACATCGAGGTCGCGCGGTGTATAGAGCTGGAACCAAGCGTGCTCGCCGGCGAGGTCTCTAGCGTGCTCCAGGGTGATCGTGGCGACCGTGCTCAGGATGTATGGGATGTTGTGTGCGGCGGCTGCCCTGGAGAGGTGCATCTCCGCTTTCGGCCAGATCAGCCCGCCCAGCCCGACCGGGGCGACTCCAAACGGTGCATCGTATGTCTTGCCGAACAGCGTGCAAGTGTAGTCCGGTTGGTCGAGGTCGGAGAGATACTTGGGCATCAGCTCGACTTTGTCGAGCGACTCCCGATTCTTACGCACGTTGACGTCGAAGCCGATCCCGTGAACGAGGTAGTCCTTAACGAACTTCGGCAGCCGGGGCAGGGCAGCCCGCTCGATATCAGGTATGGATGGGAACTTCTTGTCGATATTCATGCGTAGATCGTCTCAAGATGATGAAATCAGGTGATCTGACGCCGTGGAAGATACACATATCGAGACCCCCAAGCCATACAGTTGACGATCTGGTGGGGCGTCAGCTTCTTTGGTATTCCACACGCCGAAACACGAAACGCAGCGAGAAAGGATCCCCACAATGAAACGCATACTGATCGCCGGGTTCCGCCAGGAAACGGGCAGCTTCAACCCCAAGCCGTCTACCTACGACGACTTCGACGTTCTGACCGGACAAAACCTACTGGATGCTTCGCGGGAATCGGGTGGATACGTCGGAGGCGCGTTGAAGGTGTTCGACCCGCGGGAAGACATCGAAGTGGTTCCGACCTACTCGGCGAGCGCAGGTACCGGTGGTCCGGTTACGACAGCGGATCTGGATCGACTGATCTCAGAGCTGCTGGAACGGGTTGAGAGTGAGTCTAACATCGACGGCGTCTACCTGTCGCTTCACGGCGCGATGGCGGGGGAGACCGAGGACGATCCGGAGGGACGCGTTCTCGAAGGTGTACGGAAGCATGTCGGTGACGTGCCGTTGACGGCCTCGATGGACTTCCACGGGATCATTACCGACAAACTGGTCGAGGGGATCGACGCGATCTCTTTCCTCCACACCTACCCGCATATTGACTCCTTTGAAACGGGTGAGCGGGCGTCGATCAATCTGCTCAAGATGCTGAATGGGGAAATCAAGAACCCAACGACGGGTCGGGTGAAGATCCCCCTGCTGGCGCGTGGAAACCAACTGATCACGAAGACCGGCAAGTTCGGGGAGGCGATCCGCGCGTGCCAGGACATCGAAGCGTCCGAAGGTGGCATCGCCGCTGGGGTCAATGTCGGAAACCCGTTCACCGATGTGCCCGACCTGCGGTCGAATACGATCGTGACAGTGGACGGGGATCAAGCGCGTGCAGACGAGGAAGCGATGAAGCTTGCGCGATTCATGTGGGACAAGCGGCACCTGTGGTTCGCGACGCTGCAGTCGATGGAGGAGATAGTGCAGCGAGGGGAAGCGGAAGATGGGCTGATGGTGTGTGGGGATCCCGCAGACTCGACCGCGTCAGGGGCGTCGGGAGACAGCAATGCGATCCTCAAAGGGTTGCTGCATTACGGATACAGCAAGCGGGCGCTGATATTCATCGTGGATGCGCCGGCTGTGGCGCAGGCGTTTGAGGCTGGTGTGGGCAGTACGATTCAGGTGGGTCTGGGCGGGTCGATTGATCAGGCGCGCTTCCGGCCATTGGACTGCGAGGTCTATGTGCAGTCCCTGAGCGATGGCGTACACGGCTCCGGCATTGTCAAGAGTCGGGCGGGACGTACGGCCAAATTCAAGCTGAATCAGCATACGGTGGTCGCGTCCGAGCGAGCCGCCGCCACGACCTCGTCGACCTTCTTCCTGTCGCAGGGCGAGGAGCCCAAGGACTACGACTTTGTGATTGCCAAATCGCCAAACGGCTTCCGGACGCACTACGAATCGTTCGCCTCGCAGATTGTGTATGCCGACGTTCCCGGGTCTACGAGCGCGGACGTGACGTCACTGCCGTATAAGAAGTGCCCGAGACCGATCTTTCCGTTGGATGAAGGAGTGGAGCCGGGGTTCTGATGGAAGGCGTTTCCACGGGACGAGTCATTCCCGCCCCTCGACTCCGCTCGGGTAAACTGCGGGAATCCAGCATTAGGCTAGGTAACCTTGGATGCCCGTGTAAGCGGGCATGACCACCCAAGCAAGACTAGCTATCCGCCCGGGCCTTTAACGAACACCCCTGGTGTCGCTCCCGTATGTTTCCCCTCCTCCAGCACACCTACCCCGTTCACGAACACATCGCGGATCCCGACACTGAGCTGATGGCTGTCGTCGAAGGTCGAACGATCGATCACGGTATCCGGATCGAATACGACAACGTCAGCGAAGCAACCGAGCTGTAGACGTCCGCGATCGAACAGCGACAATCTATTCGCGACGGATGACGTCATCTTGCGGATGCACTCCTCGAGTGACATCAGACGCTCCTCTCTGACGTAGCGCCCAAGTACGCGCGGATAGCTCCCGTAGCTGCGGGGATGCAGGGGACCTTCCGCCTTCGCCCACTCGGGATCCACGCCACCCGCATCTGTCGAGACCTTGATCCAGGGCAGCTGCAGTTGAAGCCTCGTATTTTCCTCTGACATGGTGTGGTAGATCGTAAAGATGCGCTGCCCTTCGGCAAGCAGGAGATCGATCGTCGCATCCACCCAGTGCTGGTTCCGCACGTCCGCGATCTCGGACAGCCGCTTCCCGACATACTCCTGCTGTTCCTGCTTCTTGAACCCGACAGGAGCAACCTGATCAGGCCGTCTGGAAATCTCGCCGCCAATGTCCTCGATCTCCCTGTGGATTTGGGCCTGCACATCCGAGTCCTTCAGGTTGTCGAAGAACTTGCCGTCTGCGGCGACCCAGGTGGGCAGTACGGTCGACAAGCCGGTTCCGCTGGCCGGATAGGGATACATGTCGGCTGTGACGTCCTGCCCGGTTGCTCGCACCCCGTCGATCCGCTCGATCACGCGATGCATCTTGTCGTAGTTGTGCTCGGCGACGGCCTTGAGATGGTAGATCTCGACCGGGATGTCGGCCCGATGGCCAATCTCGATCGCCTCTTCCAGCGCCTCCAACAGCTCATCTGCCTCCGATCGCATATGGGTGATGTAGACGCCGCCCCGTTCCGAAGCCGTCCGACAGATTGCGACGATCTCGTCTGTCGTGGTTTAGGTGTCCGGCGGATAGATCAGCGCGTAGGAGGGTCCGAATGCACCGTCTTCCATCGACTCCCCCATAATTCGGTGCATCTCTTTCATCTCGTCGGGTGTCGGCTCTCCCATCCGCATGCCCATCGCAAGCGATCTGAGGGTTCCCCCCCCAAGGAACGATCCCAAGTTGGGCGACACGCCGGCTTCCACCATCGCGTCCAGCCAGCTGCCGAAGCGGTGCCAGGATCGTGCCCGATCCTTCCAGTCCTCGGGAATCCCGCTCGCGAGGGCGGAATCGGCCCCCACTGGTGCGGGCGTCCACGCTTCCCCCATGATCTCCGACGTGATGCCCTGCGTGATCTTGGAAAGACATCGGCCGTCTTTCATCAAGGGGATGATCGAGTGGCTTTGAATGTCGATAAAGCCAGGACATACAACGTGGCCTGAAGCATCGATGGTGTTGGGGATTCCCTCAGACGGTATTCGTCCAGGTAGCTCGAGCGCGACGATACGGTCGCCGGACAAGCCCAGGTCGCCGTAGAACCAGGGATTCCCAGAACCGTCGATGATTCTTCAGGAGTGGATGAGTGTGGTGATATTCATGGTGTGACCTTTGTTCGCGTGTTCAGTTGCCCAAGTCCAGCCTGGCGAGATAGATGCTCGACTTCCCCTCGTGGGACGAATAGTAGCTCATCCAGAGCAGTCCCTCGTGCCAGACCATACCGGCGTATGAATTGTCACCCCCGCTGGGCAGATGATAGGCCGGTTCGAATGATGTCCGGGTCATACGGGCAAGGGTCGTGCGGGGAAGTGCGTCATCGCCGCGTGTTCGGCCGGATGCCCAGAGGGTGCCATCTGGCAGGGCGATGAAGTTTGGGCCACCCAGCGCAAACTCGATTTGCGTGAAGGTCCAGTCGGTGTAGGGTGGTGGGCTGACGCCGATCCAGTCTGGACGGATCAGGGCGACCATGGTGTCATCGGACAGAATTCGCAGGGTCGTCTCGCTGGCCGTCCAGGTATCGTTTGGGAGGATGAGTTCGGTCATCCATTCCCAGTCCAGCCCGTCGATTGTTCGGTAGAGGAATCCGCGTCGGGGATGAGACCCTTCGCCCAGTTTCGAGACGGCATAGCCGACATCACCGTGCCAGGTGACCCGCCACAGCCAGTGGTCCTCGGCCAGCACTTTCGTGGGAGCCGTCCACGTTCTGCCCTCTTCCGAGAAAGCGACGCGAGGTGAGCGTGTCAGGTATCGGCCGTCAGCGGTGTTCAGGCTGCCGCCCATCAACAGGAACAGACGCCCGCCCGGCATCAGCGAGATCTTGGGGTCGCGCAGGTCGATCCTGTCTTCGGTAAGGTGAGCGATGTCCGACCAGTCCGACCCATTCTGGGACTCGAGGACGCGGATTGTCCCGTCAGGGGAGCCGTGGGTGGAAGCTTCCCGGAACGTACACAGCCATCGGTCTTCGTGACGGAGCAGATCCGTGAAGGCATTGTGGGGGGCACTGTCCCAGATTCGGTGGAGTGAGACGAGATGGGGCATCGATTGGGCTCCTAGCGATTCAGGGTCGGGTTAGGTCGCTTATAAGGTCCGAACAGAACCTCGTCGGCGCTACCCGCGAGACCAGAGGGGCCGTCAGAAAACTGTTTGTCGACGTGGGGACAGGGGCTATAGATGGTGATTCCGAGGCGGTGCACCTGGAATCAGCTCAAGGAGGATTGGCATGGCAGAGCCGTTAACCATCCTGTCGATCGGAGCTCACCCGGCTGACATTTTCGACCAGTCCGGTGGGACGATGGCCCATCACGTCGCGCGAGGCGACCACGTCGGCTGTGTGGTGCTGACGCACGGAGCCCGCGTGCACGATGCGGTGGTGAGCGAGGAGATGTTTCACAAGAAGCAGGTTCCCACGGGCGAAGAACTTGAGACGCTGATGGCCGAACGCTCCGACGTTAAGGCGGAGGAGGTCAGAAAGGCGTGTGGCATCGTCGGCGTGGACGACATCACATTCTTCGGCGAGGATGACTTCGTCCTGCTGGTGACGCCTGAGGCCGTGATTCGCCTGGCGAAGCTGTTCAGAGAAAAGCGGCCCGATCTTGTGATGACCCATTTCCCGCGCGAAGCGGACGGGATCACCAATGCCCACGCAGTGGCCGGTCAGATCGTGATGCACGCCGTGGCGAAAGCCGGTACGGTCGACCCTGAAGATCCGAACCCGCCGCATCGCACTGCCCGGGTCTTCTTCTTCGGAGCTGGCGCCGCGCGATTGAGGTCGACGTTGTGGGATGCAGACGGCGGCTACTACAACGACGTCTTTATCGATATCACCGATGTGATCGAGAAGAAGCTGGCGGCGTTGGACTGCCTGGTGAGCCAGGGATACGGCGGGGCCTACGCACGGAAGCGGCTCGAGACGAATGACGGCGCTTTCGGCGTTTCAGGCGGGGTGCCCTACGCGGAAGGGTTCATTTCAGATCGGTCGGAGACGCATTATCACCTGCCGGTGAGCGACTACTCGCTGCAGAAGGCGAGGTCGTCGGATCATGAAGTCATGAACAGATACTCGTATAGGATCAAAGTCGAGTGAGGGCAGGGCGGAGCGAGGATAGGCCAGGAAGAAGCCAGGGTTCAGAGTTCAGGCCACACCAACCCTACAGTTCGGTTCGGCCCTGGTAGTAGAGGGGTTGGATGATTCCCAGGGAATCGATTGCGGCGTGCAGGTCATCGGGTAGGGGGCCGCGTTCGATGGCTTCGATGTTGGCCTCGATTTGGGGCCAGTTGCTGAATCCGGTCACGATGCAGTGGATGCGTGTATCCTTCAGGGTCCAGCGGAGGGTGAGCTCGGGGAGCGGAATGGTCGAGGTCTTCTGGATGTCCAGATAGCCGAAGTAGGCGTCGTAGAATGCGTCGTCCATCCATTCTGGTCTGTTGTCTCGCCAGCCTTCTTCTGCGACGGCGAGCCAGCCCTTTTGGAACATCGCGCCACCGGCGACACCGACGTCCTTCTGATCGGTGACGGGGAGCAGGTTCTCGGCAGCGTTCCTGAGGATCGGGTTGTACTGATGGGCGACCATCATGGACTCGACGGTGAAGGCCTCCACGAGTCTCGTCAGGCGTCCTGAGTCCTTGCCCGTGATGCCGACGAATCGCGCTTTGCCCTGCTCTTTTGCTCGCTCGAGAAACTCGACACACGGGGCATCCGCGAACGCATACGTTTCGTCGTGACGGATCAGGGGACCGCCGTGTGAAATGGCGATTTCCAGCGGCACCGGATCGTCCGACCACCACTTTCGCTGGTCCGATTCGTGGATCTGGATCAGGTCGACGCAATCTGTCCGCAGTCGTCGCAGCCCGCGCTCGAACTGCTTCATCAGTACATCTGCATTCCGATGGCCGCCCGGCTCTTCGACGCCACCTACCTTCGTTGCCAGGAATACCTTGTCGCGGTGTCCCTCGAGCGCTAGGCCGAGCATCTCCTCGTCGTGGCCGTAGTCGGCGGCAGTGTCGAAATAGTTGATGCCCCGATCGATCGCATCAGCGACACACGTGTTTACGCCCGACTGTCCCAGCCCTGCCATGAAGGCCGTACCCAATCCTAGCGTGCTGACCTGGAACCCCGTGTTGCCCAGCGTTCGCGTTTTCATGGTATGGTCACTCTAACCTTTCCAGCCCGCTGGCTTGAGATTACGACTGTGCCGGACGGATCACCCGAAAACCGAACGGTCCACTCCGCCTTCTTCCGTCCGCCATATCCCGCGATGTTGCCGAGTTCCTGTTTGGTGTCGCCAACAAGTACGGTGTCACCGTCGCCGAGTTCGATCTCGGCCGTGACGGGCTGCGCCTGCTTCATCTTGACCGCCTGCTGCGTCACGTTGGTCGGCAAGTAGCCGTCGTTTCGGATGGCTACCGAGATGGTGTAGACGTTGTCTCCGATCTGTTCGAGTTCGTGGATCTCGGCGCGCAGTCTGGGATACGCTTCAGCGTGGGCGAGGAAGAAGCGTGACATCTTCTCGCACGTTTCCTCCAGCAGTTTCGGCGGGGCATTGTTTCTGTAGAGCCGATTCCATCCGCCGATCTCGACCGGCCCGAGCTGTGGATGCTCGAAGGGTGTCCAGTCGGTGAAGGCCTCGCCATACAGTTCCTCGTCGTTCCACTTCAGCGCGGCCGCCTCGACCTCCTCGAGTCCATCGAGGTCGCGTTCCCTGTTCATCTCGTTGAGTTCGACGTAGTCCTTCCCACCGCGAGCACGAACGTCCCACAGCTCACAGCAGAAGACCAGCAGGCCGAGCTGTTCGTAGACCCAGGTCGCGAAGTCTCCGTGCGCGACGTAGATGTCGTCGTTGAGCTTCCGGTAGGAGAAAAGGACGTAACCAGTGAGGTCGACACCCAGCTGACCAATCTCGCGGACCCGATTCAGGTCCTCGCGGGGCATGTCCTTGTCGGTCTGGACCGCAGGTGGACGAATGATCGATTCCATGCCGGTGTGCAGGCAGTGGAAGCTGTGAATGTTCGGGTGGCTCGTGATGAACTCCGCAAGGGCACGCGTTTCTGGCTCGGAGAACGGATACTCGCCCGATCCGCCCTGCTTGAACTGAGGCTCCCAGTTGGCCGGGAAGTTCCGGTTGAAGTCGAGGCCCTGCTTGCGCGGCGCCTCCTTGACCTCCACGCCATCGAAGTTCTGGATGAGGCCCTCCGAGTAGACGCGGTAGAACGGCCCCTCTGTGTCGTTGAACCGGCGCTGAACGAGGAGTCGGGGGTCCTTGTCGGAGACTTTCCACCCGCCGCCATCATCCTGGATGCGCATCTGGAGGATCAGGCCATTCCCGTCGATGTCTTCCGGATGCAGGCCGTCCTTGGGTTCCTCGTGCGGATACATTCGTGTTCCGCTGCGGACGTGCCCGCCTTCCTTCAGTACGAGCTCTACGCCGTCGGGACTGACGACGGGGATGATGTAGAAGGTGCATTCGTCGACGAGGCGCGTGATCTGGTCGTCTTCGCCGTGACCGGACAGGAGGGTCCAGGCCCAGTAGAGCGTGGTCGTCGAGGCCGTGACTTCGCTGCCGTGGATGTTGCCGTCGACGTAGAAGGCGGGTTTGTCGAGGGGATCACCCGTATTGGCGTTCGTGATGGTCAGAGCGTGGATGTCGCGGCCTTCGTGGCTCTTGCCGATGACCTCGAGGGAGGTGAGGTCTGGATAGGTGGCGACGTAGTCTTTGAGCAGCTGGGTCAAGTCGTCGTGGGGGTAGAAGCGAGCGAAATCTGGTTTGTTCATACGTTCCTTGGGGCCGTTAGCAGACCAAGAGCGGCAACTTGGTCATCCTGAGCGGAGTCGAAGGGCATCCAAGTTGCATACGACCGACACTTCGACTCCGCTCAGTGTGACGGTGCGCGTGGGTTGGCTTAATCGGGCACTAACGCGCTCGTGCGAAACACGAGGGCGAGGGGGGTGGGCGAAACGATAGGGTCGCGCGGGCAGAGCCCCCGACGACATTGACTTCTAGCGTGCCCAGGCACCATACACAGGGAACTGACTGCATATGAATTCGAGGTAAGCGGACTGGCCGTTTGCATTCGCGGCGAGGGCGCGTTCGAGAGCGGCTTTGACCTCTGCCGGTTCGGTGATCCGTTCGGTGTGGTAGCCGAATTCGGCGATCGCTTTGGGCATGTTGACTTCGTCCGATCCCATGACGACGTGCGTGTAGGGGTCGTGGCCTTCGCCCCAGAAGCCGGGACCGTAACCAGCGAAGCCGCCGTTGCTGATGTGGACAATCGTCACGGGGAGCTTCTCGCGGACCGGGACTTCCAGGTTGCCCATCATTTAGCCGAGCCCGGCTTCTCCCGTGACGGCGACGGCTGGGCGGTCCGGGTGGGCGAGTTTGGCGGCGACGACAGCGCCCATGCTGAAACCTAGAGACGACACGTTGCCCCAGCCGAGGAATCCGGGTGGGATGAGCGTGTCGTAGACCGTGCTGAGCTGGTCGCGTGTGTTGCCGGACTCGTGCGTGACGAAGGAGTCCATCGGATCGAGGACGTCTGCGAGTGCGCTGTAGACTCGATACGGGTTGATGGGCGTATCGTCCGAGGCCATCGCCTCCCGATACGGTTTCATGGCTTCTTCTCGTGCGCTGGCGACTTCGGCGGCGACGGATTCGTTTGCCAGTACCTTGCCATCTGTCTTCGATGCCAGTTCATCCTGCAGAGCGGGAAGCGAGAACTTCGCGTCACCCAGGACGACGTGGGAAGTCGGGAAGACTTTGTTGACGTCCAACTCGTCGATGTTGATATGGATGATCTTTTTGCCGACGGCCTCAGGAATCCGGTGGCTGAATCGGCCGGGGGAGAGACTGGATCCGATCGCCAGGATCAGATCCGCTCGGGTCAGGTAGTCGACGGCGTGGTCGCCACGGACGCCGACAAACAGGGGATGATTCTCGGGGAAGGCGCCTTTGGCCTTGAGGGTCGAGACAACTGGGACGTTGGCCAGCTCGAGGAACGACTTCAGCTCTTCGGCCGCGTTGGCGTAGATGACGCCTTCACCCACGTAAGCGAGCGGACGTTCCGCCTCCATCAGCGCTGAGATCGCGTCGGAGACGTCGCTGGGATCAGGTCCGGACCTCCACCCTTTGACGGGATGATACGGGTCGGCGTCCTCGTCATACTGACCGCCAGTCTCTGGTAAGGCGATGATGACCGGGCCGGGCCGTCCCGTTCGCAGCATCGTAAATGCGCGACGCATGAATTCCGGGACCCGCTCAGGCTTGTCGATGTGGCCGTACCACTTGGCGACGGTCTTCAAGCTCGTCGTGACGTCGAAATGTGAGTTCTCCGTACCACCCGGGCCGAGCCCATCCGTGATGCAGAGCATTGGCGAGTTGTCCTCGTATGCTTGAGCCAGTCCCGCATACGCGACCTGCAGACCGGCCGCATTCAGACCTCCCTGCGCCGTGCAGACGCCAATCGGGTTTCCGCCCGTGATCCGGGAGTAGGCGTCCGCCACGGCGACCGCATATCGGTCATCCCGCATCATGATCATCGGGATGCCTTCTCGTCCGAGGGCATTGTTCACCTTGCAGACGGGGAAGGTGGAGACCCACTCTACGCCCTCCTGCTTCAGGATGCGGGCGATGCCATCTGTTGCGTTGATCATCGGAGGCCTTTCGGTTTGGTCCTCAGGGAAGTGGGCCTTTGTGATTCGACTCGATCGCTTCGCAGAGCTCCATGGTCTTGACCACGTCGGCCAGCGGGCTCCACGGTTCGGTGTCGTTCAGGATACAGTCTACGAAGTGCCGCGTCTCATCGAAACCGGCACCGCCCACCGCGTCCAGATCGAGTGTGTCGACGGACTGGCCGTCGTCATAGAGTTCGTACGCGACCCCTTTCGTAAGGTCGACGTAGGCGCTGAAGTCCTCTGCGTGTGCCTCGAATCTCTGGATCCGATAGCCCACTGCGTAATGGCTCATCATGATACCACGACAGTCGTTGGCGAACCGGAGAAGGGCGTTGTGTCGCATCTCAGTCGGGTGGGACGGGGCTGACCACCCCTCGGCATAGACCTCTACTACATCCCCGGCGAGCCACCTCAGTAGGTCGACGTGATGGATCGCGTCGAGGGAGATGAGGTGACCCGTTTGGCGGATCCGCTCATTCATCTGTGGCTTGTTGTAGGTCGCGGCGACGTGGACGGGACCGCCACGATCCTGTAGCTGTTTTCGGATCGCCAGGACTTCGGGGATGTAGCGTCGGTTCAAGGACACGATCGCCTTCGCCGAGGAGTCGCGTTCCGCCTGTTCCATTCGTCGTGTGTCGGTCGAGGTGACGCCGGGAGGCTTCTCGACGGATGTATGGAGCCCGGCGGACAGACAGTCGATCACGATCTCGGGCAACGGACCCGGAAAGGTGACGACATAGGCGACATCGAGATCGACCTCGTCGAGCATCTTCCGATAGTCGGTGTACAACGAGCTGACACCGTGTTCTGCCCGTGCCCGATCGAGTCGATCCTGGTCGAGATCGGCGACCGCGACCAGATCCATGCGAGGCTCGTCATCGATCATGCGAAAGTGGTGTTCCGCGTGTCCGCCCGCCCCGATGATGGCTGCTCTCAGATCCGCCATGCCAGTTAGTACCCCTTCTGCTTGTCGACGACCTTTTCCAACGGTTCGCCGTCCACGTATCGATGAAGGTTCTCGATGAAGAACTTCATGGCGCGGGGACGCACATACTGACTCGACCCTGCGCTGTGCGAGGTCAGGATCACGTTGGGCAGATCCCACAGCCGGTTGTCGGGCGGATTTGGCTCCGTGTAGGTGACGTCGAGGCCGGCTCCCGCGATCCGTTCGGCCAGCAGGGCCTCGATCAGGGCATCCTCGTCGACGACCTTGCCTCGGCTGACGTTGATGAAGTAGCTGGATGGCTTCATCCGACCGAAGACGTCGCCGTCGACCATCTTGTGGCTCTCGGGGGTCGAAGGGACGCAAGAAACCAGCACATCGCACTCGGCCGCCATTTCACCCAGCTTGTCCGGCTTGTCTACACGCTCGACATAGTCAGGCTTGTCCACGTCCTCGATGTCGACGGCCAGGATCCGCATCCCAAACGCGTTCCCCCTGGCCGCCATGGCCCGACCGACACCACCCAGCCCGATGATGCCCATGGTCCCGCCAGAGATTTCGACGCAGGGGACTCGTTTCCACGACTTCTCTTTCATGAGCTCGTGCTGCTCGCGGATACATCTCGTGAGCGAGAGGAGCATTGCGAACCCCTGTTCCGAGAGCTGGGTGCTGCCAAGGTCCTTGCAGTTTGTGAGGATGACGTCGCTTTCCTTGAGCGCCGGATACATGAAGCCCTCGACGCCGATCGCCACGTGTTGGATCCACTTGAGGGAGTCCGCATAGGGGAAGTCCTTCTCGCGAACCGCGCCGAAGACGACCTCCTGGCCCGGCAGATACTCGCTCAGCGCAGGAGCCTTGCCCACCATACGTCCCTCGTTGGTCGGGATCGCATCCTCTTGTGGGAGGAATGTGAGCTCGACGCTCTCGGGCACATCATCGAGCATGGATTCGATTTCGGGGGCGTGTCGGGCGGCGATTAGAACGTTGACGGGCATGTGGAATCCTTCTTCATGACATCAGGAGCGTGTTGCCTCGTTCGGGACTAGCTGGCTCGATGCGGCAGCTTTATAGGGCGCCGGGGCGTTCCTTACCCATTCTGACCGTAGAAGGCGGCGCCTCCTGATTGCTATGGTGTGGTAACCCGGGGTGGCGCCTCCGCTCTCGCTCCGGCTTACCCCGGGCTATACTCTGGAGCCCTTTCAGGGCTCCGCCCTCCATTTGTGTTTCTTTGTGTCCATCTGTGGTTCCAACGTCTTTGGTTCTGGTTGTGTTCGCTCGATTTCCAGCGCGGTGACAGCGTTGCGCCAGAAGATGCCCTCGATGTCCTCTGCAGACAGCTCGGCAACCTCTGCTGCCTGTTTCATCGCCAGCAGCTGCTCGTAGATGCAAAGAATGGGGCGCGCGTCTGTATGGGCCATGCTGAACCCGGCGTTGTCGGGATAGACCTGGAACCAGTAGCGTCCGAACGGGACGTACTTGCCGTGGAAGAACGCGGAGTCGATCCCGTCGGATCCGTAGAAGATGCGCTCCAGTTTCTCCTTCTGGAACAGCGTAATGAACGGGCGCAGCGTCGTGACAGCGGACAGGTCGTACCAGATGTTCGGCATATCACGCAGGCGGTCGACGGCTTGCTGGATCGGGTAGTAGGTGAAGCTCCGGGCACAGTGGGCGAGAATCCACTTGATGCGGGGGTAGCGCTTGGTCGTGTATTCGGCTAGGTCGTTCAAGTTGTGCTCGTCAGCACATCCCTGCGATCGGGAGAGGTGCATGGTGACCCAGCAACCGAGGTCATTCGCGAGTTCCATCTGCTCGTGAGGGAGGAACTCGTGAATCCGACAGTTGTTGATGTCACCGGTTGAGGAGAAGACACGATACGGCTTCAGACCGATGAAACCGTGCCGGTCCACATTCTCCCGAATCCGATCGACGTTGCACTCCGGTGTGACCAGAAGGTTGGCCCGCGATCCGGGATCGAGTGCGACCTGCTCGGCCAGGCGTGCGTTGTGTTTGTCGACGTCGGTGCCGACCTTCGGCATGCCGAGGATCAGGAAGCTCATCGGCCGGCCGGGGAAGAGGGCTTCACCCCATTCCTGCAGGTCTGTCAGGTTGGCCTCTGACCGAGGGGAGAAGTCAGCTCCAGGCTTCATCGTGTCGTTCCAGAACAGGTGGCAGTGGGCGTCGAACACCTGATCGGGCACGAATTCGGCCAGTTCCTCTTCCCAAACCTGACGGTCACAGTCGCGGTAGTCTACGGGCATTGTTCCTCCGTACTCAAGCGATGTTCCTCGACACGTAGCCCATCAAGACGACTCGACGGTCGATGTCGCTCTTCCAGGGATAGGCCCCGTGCGTCTGGGCCGCCGCGAGGAAGATGGCGACGTCTCCAGCCGTCATCTCGACGTGTTTGACGAGGCCCATGGTCTGATCGCAGGTGATCATGTCTCGGGTGATCGGATACCGCGCCTTGTGGCTCCCGGGGATGCAAACGAATCCGCCGTCCGCCTCGGTCACGTCTCTCAGCTGCCAGGCGACGTTGATGGCCTCACAGTAGGTCCTGCCATTCTGAACGACATAGGTGCCGACCGGGCGCGCCGGATCACCCCCGCTGTGAAGCCCGTGGCCCGAGGTGCCCTTGACAGAGCAGATGGCGCGGGCGTTCCGGAACATGAACCCGCTGCCCATCATCCAGTTCAGTCGCTTGACCACGGCCGCGTGGGCGAGCATTCGGCGAAACGGCTCCGCTTGTGGGTCCGGCAGCTCGAACAGCCCTCGTAGTGAAGGCACACCCGTTCCGGCCAGCACGTTCGACCCTTTGGCAGCATCTCCCCCGACCTCGATCCGGTCCGCATTCTGGTCGATGGCCTCGTTCGCAGCCTTCAGCCACTCAGCGTCCATGACCCCCTTCAGAACGATATGCCCACACAGGTCCCAATGGTAGAACTCGGCCTCGTCGATCTCGCAGTCCGGGTCGCGTATGTAGATGGACGGGTGATAGACGCCGGGCTCGCCCCGTAATGTCACCGTGTCGCCGTCCGAGTCGAGTATCGGTGCGGCGTCCGGTCTTCCGTCTGGTGCCACAACCGCTCGCTGTTCAGGCGTAAGCTCCGAGGCCCAGTCCGGCGGATCCTCTGTTGTCTGGCCAGGACGCTGTGCTTTGTCCGAGGCATACGTGAAGGCGATCAGTCGTCGTTCGGACCTCCAGGGGCGTCGTCCGTGAAGAAGGCCTTCAACATAAAGAAACACGTCTCCAGCTCGTAGAACGACCTGCTCGACCAAAGGGGAATCGGAACCATCCGTTGTCAGAACAGGTGGCGGCTCGATGGCGCTGTTGTGGCTGGCCGGAACGAACACGAACCCGCCGTCCCCCTTATCGATGTCATCGAGGGCCCAGAGGACCACGATGCCCTGCGCGAAGCGGACGTCATTCTGATGCAGGTAGCTGCGCGTGTGCTCTCGCGGCGCTCCGCCTCCCACGAGACCGGTCGGTGCGTCGACTTCGATTCTGACGGGAGGGCCTTCGGCGTGGTATCCGTCGAACGTGAATTCCTCCAGGACCTTCGCAAGCTCAGGGTGGTCGCGAAGCCGCTCAATGGGGCCGGGCAGTTCCTCAGCCTGCAAGTCCTCGTCCGGCAGCGCCTCCAGGGCCTCATTTATTTCAGACTCCGACAGGATCTGCTCCAGCACGAGGAAGCCTCCGACGTCGAATGCGTAGTTCTGTTCGGGCGTCACGCACATAGGCTGCCGGACCTGTAGCCTGGTAGCGCCTCGACCATCTGGCGAATCCTTCCGTCCGGGTGATCCAGGAAGGCCTCGTCCGGGTCGAAGACGCGAGACGTGTATCGTTCAAGCGAGACGAGTTGGTCGTCGCGGGTTGGGCGAGCGGCAAACTTGAGTGCGACGTAGCGCCGGTCGTGGCCTCCGCCGTACGCGGCGTGCCACAGGCAATGGTTGAAGATGATCAGATCACCTGGCGTGGTCTCGAGCGCAGCGCAGGGGAGATCCGGGCCGTCGAGACCGAAAGGCTCAGAGCCGGCGTCGATTTCCTGGTCCCCCAGGTCGGAATGGAGCGGCATCCGGTGTGATCCTGGAATGACACGCAGGCAACCGGTCTCGCAAGTGAGCGGATCGAGATAGAGCATGAGCTTGATTTGCGCATAGTCGATCCAATGTCCTTCGCCGTCCCGGTAGTACTTCCGGTCGGCATGCCAGTTCACGCGGTTCCTGCCAGAGATGTTGCCTTCCGAGCCGACCCAGATGAAGTCCGGCCCGACAAGCTGCTCTACGACGGGATAGACCCGGTCGTCGGTTACGAGTCGGTGAAGTGGGGGACAACGCTCAATGAATAGGTCGAGGCGGATTTCCTGATTCTTTCGTGGCGTGTCATCCGATTCCCAGATATGCTCGCTTTCACGGGTGATGTCGGCGATATCCTGGGCGAACAGACCCGTGAGGCGTAGGAATCCGAAGCTTCGGAAGTGGGCGAGTTGGTTGAGTTCGAGCATAGCCGTGTGTTCGAGTAGTGCCGAAAGCGCGTATCGAGAACGTAGCCGTTACTGGGTGGTGCCTTGCAACGCGCCTAGAGACTTCTGCGCTCTACGACCGGTCCCTCGATACAACCACGTCCGCAGAAATGCGGCCGTGGTCACTCGGGATGAACGGTGTGGATTCGTCTCTGTAAAGAGCTAGTAGATCACCTAGATGTGGAAGATGTACAGACCACGGTTGCTCAACGGGAGATCGATCCAGCGCCCATCGGCACGATGGCTTTCCGCGACGGCAATACATGCTTCCGTGATGTGGTGCGTCACGTCGATTTGGCCAAGGGTCGGTCTGTCCTGCTCGTGGGCGTCAATGATGTCCTCGAGGCAGGTGATGACGTGGCTGCGCGCAGTGACCTCGTCGAAGGGCACGGTCTCCCAGGCGAAGCGCTTGCCGATCGGTTCACCCGGCTTCCGCAGCAGGACAGCCTGCCCGTTGTTCTGGGAGCGGATACTGCCTTCGGTTCCCAGGACCTCGAATTCCCATTGGCCCATCGGAATGCTGGCGGCATAGATGCCGTTCTCGAACATCAGCTGATACGTCGCGCGTGGATCGTACGCGATATGGTCGTTCTCGATGACCGTGTCCAAAGGCTGGAGCTCACCGCGAACAGACTGGATTTTCGGGTCGCCGACCAGGTAGGAGACCGTGTCGATCGAGTGAATGTGGCCGTGCATCAGGCTCGAGGCGGCGAAGTGCGTAACGGCTTTGGGTTCGCCGATGATGCCATGGTCGATCGCTGCTTTGACGGCCTGGTAGTGTTCGTTGAACCGGCGGAGGACGCCGCTGTTGAAGACCGTGCCGTTCGCCTTGACCGTATCGCGGACCTCGTCCATCCGGACCATGGAGCTGGCGACGGCCTTTTCGACGTACAGCATCGGAACACCGGCATTGGACAGGCTGACGGTCAGGTCGGCGTGTGAGTCGCCTCTGAAGCTCGCGTCTGGCGCTTCGTTCGCCGGCTTGAACAGGCCGGAAGCCGTCGTGCAGATTGCGACCAGGTCGAGATGCTCTTTCTCGACCATCTCCAGATAGTTCTCGTAGACGGCTTCGATGCCCCACCGCTCGGTGAAGGCCGATCGTTTGTCCTCCTGCAGATCGGTGCCAGCGACCAGTTCGAGCTGATCCATTTCCTGGCAGCATCCGGCGATGGCGTAGGGCTTGATGGCGTGACCTTCGTCGTCGATGGTGCTGCCCATCCGGCCCAGCCCGACAATCCCGACACGATATGTCTTCATTTTATTCTCCTGTATTCCTGGTGAACCGAAAATCCAAATCCTTTAACCGCAGGGAACGCTGAGTAAGGCAAGGGGGAGTCCTTGCTCACCCGAATCGTCACCTTATGACAAGCGCTGCGCGTCCAGCAGATCCGGGTCGATCTCCACGCCCAATCCCGGGCCATCGGGGACGACGATATGGCCGGCCTCGTACCGGACCCTCTCTCGGCAGATCTGCTCCTGATAGACGAGCGGGCCGGCCGGGTAGCACGGGAAGTCGACGTTGGATGTCGCCGCGACCAGGTGAGCCCTTGCAGCCGTTCCGATCGACAGTTCGACCGTGCTACCCAGCAGGGCCTTGATGCCGAAGACTTCAGCCACGGCGAAGACCTTCTGGCACGACGTGATCCCGACGTAGCCGGGGCCCGTGTTGAAGACGTCGACGGCGTGGCTGCGCGCGAACTTGTGGGCGATGTCGTGTTCGGAAACGTGCTCGCTGATCGGGATGTCGACGGCCTCTTTGACCTGAAGGAAGTCTTCGACCGGCGCATTGTGCCGACCCTTGACCGGAGACTCGACGAGATTGGGCTCGAACTGAGCGAATCGCTCGATGGTCCGGATCGCGTCATCCGGGTCGAATCGACCGCTCGCGTCCAAAGCGTTCAGTTCGACGTCCTCGCCCCACCGGTGGCGCATCTCGGTGAGGAAGCGCTCGTCCAGGTCGAGGTCGACGCCGAAGTAATAGCGAATGGTTCGATGGTCCTCGTTCTGGAGCCAGGCGATACGGTCCAGGTTTGCATCAACGTCCTCATCGACCCGGCAGGGGGCGAGCGGATAGGCAAACGGGATCCGATTGCGATGCAGCCCTCCGAGCAGTTGATGGACCGGCGTGTCGAGTGCTTTCCCGATCGCATCGTGCAGTGCGATGTCGATGCCGCACGTGACCTGATGTTCCCATGCCTCGTTTGCGAGCGCGCTCTGGATCGTGGTTCGTTCGAACGGGCTTCGGCCCACAAGGATCGGCCGCAATCTGTCTGTCAACGTTAATAGTGTTTGCGGAGTAGGGGAGAAGTTGATGTCCGACATCTCCCCGAGTCCTACGACGTCCGTGTCCGTCTCCAGAAAGACGATGACGTGCTCGGATACCGCCTTCTCCGGGTCGGACGGTCGCGTCATCCCCATTTCGCGGGTCGAGTAGACGGCGACGAGTTGGAGGTCGGTGATCTTCATGCGGATAGCGACGAGATCGCAGATGGCGGGAATACGACGACTCGAGGCGACTTGCTCTTGGACTGGAGGTGGCAGCCGTGCGCCATGAAGAGGATGCTGTCTTCATCGATGCCGGCGTCGACCAGCTCTTCGATCGAGACTGCGTTCATCGAACGATCTCCTGTGCAGCGAATTGCCCGGACCCCGTCCCAGCTCCACGTCGGTCCATGATAGGCTGTCATTCGTGATCTTCAACCAAATAGCGAATCGCGTGATTGACCACCCGGGAGGTATCTCCGGAAGCGCTTGAGCATTCGGTTCCCGTGGCTGCCGTCCTGGACGTGGTGGATGTCGTCGCACATCGGGCGTCCAGGCCTGTATCAGGACTTCGCTTTATTTCCGCTTGAGCGTTTCCGCAAGTCGGATGGGCATTTCTTTTCTGCGCCAACTGAGGAAGCGGCGCTCGTGGGTGTCCCGGTTCCGGGTGGAAGGGGTGGCGGGTATCTCGATGGTGCCGTGGAGGATCTGGGTGACGCGACGGGATCTGGCGACAATTTCGCCTTTGCTGACGATCATGGTGACGCCCACGTTTGCCTCGACGATGGGGACGCCGTTCTCGCGGGCGCGTGCCAGCACGGCGTCGTCCTGGCTCTTCGAGCGAGAGCCGAAGGATGGGATCATGAGGAATTGCGCCCCGTCGAGGACGGCGATGCGGGCGATGTCGGGGTTCCAGCGGTCATTGCAGATGAGGAATCCGGCCCGGCCGAAAGGGGTGTTGAACGCGCGGCTGTTCTTGCCCAGCCGGTTGAACCACCAGGATGAGTGACTCCCTTCGGCCAACTGCATCTTATGATACTTCCCACGTAGTTTACCCGTCTCGTCGATGTAGACCGCGCAGTTGTAGACGCCGCGTCGGATCTTCTCGGCACATCCGAAGGCGAGGCTCATGTTCAGCTCTTTGGCTAGTGCTTTGAATCGTCGCACGGGAGCGCTGGTCATCGTGACCGCCACGTCATTCATGTCCTTCGCCTCTGCCGTGCCAGCGATAATCTCGTTGACGACGTATCCCTCCAGCACGCCTTCAGGGGCAACCGCGAGCTGAGCTCCTCCGGAGGCAGCTTTTCGAAACATCTCTTCCAGGCGGTCACAGTTGGCGTCGAGGTCGAACTTGACGGGCTCAAACGAGATCGCGGCGACTTCTACAGACTCGAACATCGGAACTCTCCAGTCTTGTTTCAGGATGCCGGTTGGGCGTTCAGGATTCTCCAGACGCCGCGCTCATCGCGGGCACTGCCGTCGCAGGCTTCGTAAGCCATTCCGTATCGGTACTCATCGATGCCTTCGCGAAGGGGAAACAAACACATCTCCGAGCACTTGGCACCATCCCATCTGCCGCCCGGGGTTAGCACCGGATCGTCAGCTTTGTGCCAGGTCAGACCGTCCGGCGATGTTGCGTGCAGGATGAAGGCGCGACTCGCAGAAGCGTATCCGGCATAATACATCGCACGTTCGCCGGAGGGGAGGATGACGACCTCGGGCGCGAACGCTACCGTTCCATCGTATGGTCCGCTCTGATCGATTCGGACACCGGGCTCCCGCCCGAAAGCCGATCCATCCTCCGAGATGGCGCTGATGATGCCGGTTCCCCGCTCGAGCAGGTAGAGCCGCAAGCGCCCGTCGTCGAGGAAGGTGACCCGTGCGGAGGCGAAGTTGCTCTCGCTGCCCCCAAAGCGGTCACCTTGTTCGACGGTCCACGTCATCCCGTCTTCGGAGACGGCGCTGCGAATCGTACTCGGCTCAGACTGTGGACCCGGTGCACATTCGTAATACATCCGTAGCCGTCCATCAGTCACCGGAACGACATCCGTGACGACCACCCGAAAGGAGCCGGCTCCTCCTTCTGCCGCGCTCAAACGGACACCCGGTTCAGGCGTCCACGTCCATCCGTCCTCGGATCGTGCGCTGAGGATCCTCGTTGTCGCGTTGCCGTAGTCCAGAGCGCCTTCCGGATGACCGGCTCTCGGCAGGATCTGCGTGTAGTACATCCGGTATGTGGCGTCGGGTAAGCGGACGACCCGTGGTGTTACTGCCCCACATCGCCCTGTCCTGACGGCGTCCGTCGACCACGTGGCGTCTGGCGAGTTGTCAGCCGCATCATCGGGCGGCGCGTCAATCGCCACGGATGCACTGCCCGACCAGGCGATGCCGGGATCGGCGGACACCCGGTGCAGATCCAGTGACGGATCGAGCGTTTGTAGCAGGTCGATCATACCTGACTCTACTCTTGCACCAGGCTGCCCAGCCTGTCGTCCAGCTCCGGTGTGAGCCCGATCGATTGCGCCTCGAATGCCTGATCGATGTGGTCGAGGCTTCTTGCTCCGATCAGCGTGCAGGTCGTGCCTGACCGGCTCAGGACCCAGGCCAACGCAAGCCCGACCATGGATCGGCCTGTTTCCTCTGACAGCGACCTCAACGTCTCGACGGCCTGGAAGTTGGCGTCGCTGTAGTACACATCCTGGTGGCCGGGGATCACGTCGAACCGCGTACCGGACGGAGGCGGATGGCCTTCTCGATACTTGCCTGTCAGAAAGCCGGCGCCCAGGGGGCTGTAGGTGACGACGCCGATCTGTTCACCGTCGCACAGTGGCAGAAGGTCGGTCTCGATCTCGCGGGTGACGAGGTTGTAGTTCGGCTGAACGGATTCGAGCCGCGCCCATCCGTGCGACTCGCCCAGATCGAGCGACTGCTGGAGTTGTTCACCTGTGAAGTTGCTGCACCCGACGAAGCGCGTTTTGCCTTGTTCGACCAGGTGCTGCAGGGCACCGAGTGTTTCCTCGAGTGGGACGTTTTCCGACCAGTTGTGGGCCTGGAAGAGGTCGACCGAGTCGACCTGCAGACGCTTCAGGCTTTCCTCGGCCGATGCCAATACCCATTCGGCAGTCAGTTCGCCAGCCACCTTTGTCGCCAGGACGATGTCGTTTCGGCGGTTCCGGGTCTTGAGCCAGTTGCCGACGGCCTCCTCCGATGCCCCGGCACCGTAGGCCTCTGCCGTGTCGAACAGGGTGATGCCGCGGTCGAAGGCGTGGTCCATGACCTGGAAGGACAGGTCCTGGTCGATTTCACGGCCGAAGGTTCCTCCGCCCATGCCCATTGCGCTGATGGTGAGGCCGGTTTTGCCGAGGGGGCGATATTCCATGGGTTCTCTCAGGTTCGCGGCCAGGATCGGAAGGCCGACGGTTGGTCGAATGGCAATTCCGCTTTTAGGTATCTGACTGGGCGCCGAGGGCCACTTTTGTACGGTGATGCAAGCATATTGCGGCGCCCGCGTCTGGCTGGCGCGGGTACCCGGGGTGGCGCCTCCGCTATCGCGTCGGCTTACCCCGGGCTATATGACGGAGCCCCTACAGGGCTCCAAACCCATTCGTGTTCATTTGTGTTTATCTGTGGTTCCTAGTCTTTGACTGCCCTGTGAGAACAGTCGCCTCAAGGTACTGCCGATCCACTGGGAATCCAGGCTAGATTGGTTGGGATGGCGCCTGAAGCGTGACGGGTTAAGTTACGGGGGGTACCACTGACCGTGAGGGGATGATGCGTGAGCAGCTCGCGAGATTGAGATCGCTGGTCGATAGCCAGCGGGAGTACAGAGACCAATGCCTCAACCTGATCGCGTCGGAGAATACGCCGTCGCCGTTTGTTGAGGGGATGATCGTCGAGGCGCTTAACCGGCGATACGGGTTCTACAGCGGGAGCGATCCGGACAACCAGCATTATCGGGGGACCAAACAGGTCGCCGAACTGGAGAAGCTCGCGCAGGAGACGGCTCGTGATCTGTTCTGCGCCGAACACGTCGATCTGCGGGCGCTGTCAGGGAACATTGCCGGTATCATCGCGATGTTCGCGCTGGGCGAGCCGGGTGACAAGGTGCTCGAGGTGCAGAATGCGCACCGGTATGCGCACAAGCTGGCGACGTCGAACCTGCGGGTCGATCTCGAACCCATCGCAGTCCCCTGGGACGGGCCGAGTTTCAACATCGATCTGGATGCGACGCTCGAGTTGATCGCCGAACACCGTCCCAAACTCGTTGTGATCGGGTCTGCTACGTTTCTCTTCCCTCAACCTGTCCGTGAGATTCGCGACGCGCTCGACCAGCATCGACCTGACGCGATTCTGGTCTATGACGCCGCCCACGTGATGGGGATGATCGCTGGCGGACGGTTTCAGCAGCCGTTGGCAGAGGGCGCTGACGTCCTGATCACGAGTACACACAAGACGTTGGCCGGCCCGCAGGGCGGGATGCTCATGACGAACGATGGTGACCTCTTCGATCAGATCGGAGAAGCGACCGCGCCGTTGGTGATCGCCAACCATCATCTGGCGCGGATCCCAGCCCTTGCCGCGACCTTCCTGGAGTGGAAGGCGTGCGGGAGCGCCTACGCTGACGCCATCATCGCGAATGCGAAGGCGCTTGCAGGAGCACTGGAGGCGCGCGGTCTGCCCATTGTCGGCGCCGAACACGGATACACCGAGTCTCACACGGTGATTCCCGTCGTCGACGCATATGGAACGGGAGCAGAGGTTGCTGAACGCCTCGAGGCGTGTCACATCATTGCTGGCGGGACGGGTGTGCCGGATGAATATGGTAGTCACGGCTTGCGGATTGGTGTGCAGGAGGTTACACGATATGGGATGGACGAGGATGACGCCGACGCGATCGCCGGATGCATTGTCGACGCGATGGCTGGAGAATCGAGCGTCAAAGAGCGCGCGATCGAATTGGCGAACCGTTTCAAGACTGTCCGGTTCACGATCGATGCAGAGGCCAACGGAGGAGAGAGACTATGAGGGGTGTGGTTTACCTGGGTGAGAGCGAGGTCGAGGTAAGAGACTTCCCCGATCCGGAGCCTGGTCACGGTCAGGTGGTCGTCGAGATGAAGGTGGGTGGGCTCTGTGGGAGCGACCTCCACAAGTATCACAACACACGGGAATGGGCAGAGAGCCGGGAGGGGATGATCTCGGGTCACGAGCCAACGGGAGTCGTGGCCGAAGTCGGCGCCGGTGTTGTGAACGTGAAGGTCGGGGATCGAGTGTGTGTCTATCACCGGGTCGGATGTGGGCACTGCGTTGAGTGTGCGTCCGGTACGCCTGCCCATTGCCCGACAGGGGGCGCGTTCGGCCGTACGCAGGATGGATCACACGCCGACTATATGCTGACTGAATCACGTTACTGCCTGCCGCTGCCCGAATCGCTCTCGTTTGAAGTCGGTACGCAGTTGGCGTGCACCGCCGGAACGGCATTCGCCGGAGCGAGCAAGATCTCTGCGAACGCCGGTGACTGGTATGTCGTGTTCGGACTCGGACCCGTCGGTATGACGGCTCTGCTGACCGGACAGGGGATGGGCTATCGCACGATCGGCGTTGACGTTCAGGCGTATCGCGTCGATCTCGCGAAACGAGTAGGGAACGGCGCCGTGATCGATGCGAGCCAGGAGGATCCGGTCGAGGCCATTCGCGAACTGACGGGCGGGAAGGGGGCCGCAGGTGTGGTGGAGTGCTCCGGGAACGGTAAGGCGAGGTTTCAAGCCGCTCAGGTGGCGGGGCGTAAGGGAACCGTGGTTTATGTTGGAGCCGGCGCGTCTGATCTGGCGATCAACATCGGCGATCTGATCGGGAAGGACATTACGATCCGGGGAAACAGCGTCTATCCTGTGGGCGCCTACTACGAGGCGGTTGAGTTTCTTCAGCGGAACGAGGTACCGCTCGACGATATCGTGACGCATCGATACACGATCGATCAGGCAGTGGAAGCGTTTCGGACGTTCGATGCAGGGGAGACGGGGAAGGTTGTGTTCGAATGGACGTAAGCCAGGGTCAAGTGTCAATTTTCAAGTGTCAAAAGGTGGGAGCCGATGGACACAGATGAATTGAGAGCACGTTTCGATAGGGATGGGTTTGTGATCGTTCGGGATTTCCTGACGGGGCAGGCGTTCGAGGAGGTCCGGGAGAATGTGGAGCGGTATGTCCGCGATGTGGTGCCGACACTAGGGCCGGGGAAGGCATACTACCAGGAAAAGGATCGTCCGGAGACACTGAAGCAGCTGCAGGGGATGGCGGTGGATCCGTTCTTCGAGGCGTATCGCCAGAACCGGCGGTGGATCGACCTTGCAGAGGCGATTCTGGGCGAGCCCGTCGAGGCGGGTGAGCCGGAATGGTTCAACAAGCCGCCGAAGACTGAACACGTTACACCGCCGCATCAGGACAACTATTACTTCAACCTGAACCCGCCAAACGTGCTGACGATCTGGGTCGCCATCGATCCCGTCGACGAGGAGAACGGGTGTCTTCGGTATGTTCGCGGTTCCCATAAGCACGGTGTGCTCCCTCACAGCCGCTCGAGTGTGCTCGGGTTCTCGCAACACCTGCCCGATCACGAAATCGTAGCTGACGAGGAGGAGGTCGTGACGTTGAACCCGGGTGATGCGGCCGTTCACCATGGGAACACGATCCATCGTGCAGATGCCAACCGTACGGATGACCGGCATCGGCAGGCATTTGCCATGGTGATGCGCGGCGAGAGTTGCGAGCTCGACGAGGAGGCGCACGCTCGCTACCTGGAGACCGCCGCCAAGCAGATCGAGGATCTCGGGTAGGTGCAGGTCAATGTCCTCGATCGGGTCGACGTAAACGTCAATCCGGAGCGCGACCTGCACGGGCCGTGCGTGATCCAGGCGTCGAACGGCGATCTGCTGCTGAACCATCAGGATTCGAATCTGCACGGGGGCGGAGATGGATTCGCCCGCCAATGGCGGAGCACGGACGGCGGGTTCACCTGGTCGGATGAGGGACCGGTGGCAGACTGGCGGGATCGCGGGGTCGACTCGCTGTTTGGTGAGTACGGTCTTGCACCCGACGGCTCCCTCGTGATGATCGTGCAGAGGCGTGAGGTGCTGGGTGGGGATGTCGGGATCGTCGGGTCGTGGATCCAGGTCAGTGAGGACGACGGGAAGACGTGGCGTGAAGTTGGGCCAGTCGACGACAGCGATCCCTATGCCGTGATGTTCGCCAGGAATCTCGTTGTTCGAGACGGCATGTTCTACGCGGGGGTCTGGTCCAGATATGGCAACGCGCTTTACGTGAGCAGTGATGGGGGAACAAGCTGGACCAAACACAGCTTGATCTTCCCGACGGACTACCCCGACTTCGACCGATTGCACGAAGCCGGTCCGCCCTTCTATCCCCACGTCGAATGGTGTCCGGATGGGTCGCTGCTGGCGATGACGTATCAAACGCCACCGATCGGGCACTGCTATTCGCGGCGGAGCCTCGACGATGGTCACACGTGGGAGCCGATCGTGAAGGAGACGGATCTGGACATCTGGGCGCCGCGCGTGAATCGGTTCGACGAGCAGACGCTGATTCTGACCGGAAGAGACATCGATCGACACGAGACGGTGGCGGTGTTCTCGGAAGACAGCGGCAGGACGTGGGGAAACCGGATGGAGATCGACAAGCCGCCGTTCGAGGGGAGCTATGCTTACTCGGACTCGGTGCGTGTCGAGGGAACGGGGTTTTGGGTATTCACGAGCAGCCCGAGAAGTGAAGGGAAAGGGGATATCGTGGGGGTGTTGTTGGAGCGGGAGTAGAGAGGTTGGAACGCTGTCTCCTGGTTGGGCGCAAGAGCAAAAGAAGACCACGAAATACACGAAAAGACACGAAAGGGTCTGGTGCAGCGTCAGGTTCGATCGACAGGCCCAGGGTCAGGCACCACGTCGGGGCAGGATAGCCCAGTTTCCGTGGTGTCTTGGACTGGCTACAGCTGGACCATCACGTTTGTCGTGTCGAAGCGGCGGGATTCTGAGTAGTGAAATACGCTAATGTCGTCGGTTAAGGGTGTGGCGACACGGACCATGAATTCGATCCAGTCGGGGGTGTTGAAGGCTGAATAGGCGAGCTCGAATCCGCTGATCAGGTCATCCGGATCGCGATCGAGGTCGGGGATCAGGAGTGGTCCCGTGTCGGTCTGGTAGGCGCTGTCGCGCTCGTTGGCGTTGATGGTCCGTATGGGGTACTCGAGGGTGACCGAATAGCGCGCGACCTCGTAGGCCGTTCGTGCGACCAGATGGCGGTTGTCGAGTACGGCGCTGACGATCTGCTCGTTCGATTCCAGAACCTGAGCCTCCTGTGTTGGGAGGTCGATTCGGACGCTCGCGAAGTTGTCGGCGCACCGACCGACCTGGCGATCAGACTGCTCGCCGAGCGTCGGTGGGTAGAGCTGGACTCGCGTGCCGACTCGCTCGAAGGTCTTGATCATCATGAACTGTTCCTGAGAGAAGACGGGCACGAAGTCCGCATTGGGCATCGTCCAGATGTCCCGGTCTGCCCCGACCCGCTCCGTCTTGCAGTTTCCGCCGAGCACATACGATCGCTCTTCGCCGGTTGCCTTCTCCGTGATGCGGCAGCAGCAATCTACCGGCATCCTCGCGTTATTCAAGGTGTATACCGGCTTGCTGGAGGTGGTTTTGGACGGGATGACGTTCCAGTCTGTTCTCCAGGTCAGGTAGGCGTTCCAGAAATCGATCGCTTCCATCCGGCTTCTCCCTTCAGTTCAGAATAGGCACCGGTTTGAAGTAACCGCCGCAGATGACGAACGACAAACCTCATTCAGGGCGATAGTGATGCACGAAAACCTCAAAGAGCGACTGCGAGAAGTACACGCCTATGCCGTGACGACGTTCAAACACGACGATCCGTTCAAGCTGGATCTCGATGGATACGCCAGCAACATCGCATTCATGCTGGACCGGGGTGTGAAGATGGTGGTGGTGGGCGGCGGTACGGGAGAGGTCAATGCGCTGACCGTGGACGAACTGGAGACGCTTGCAGCGTGCGCGTTCGAGGTGGCGGGGGATCGTGCACTTGTGATGCCTGCTTTACCAGACAACTTCGGCGCAGCAGCGGCTTTGATCCCCCGTTACGAGAAGCTGGGGGTGGAGGTGATGCTGGGAATGGCGCCCTTTATCCGGAACCAGATTCCGGAAGATCTGGATGGCGTCTACCAGTACTACGAGCGGCTGGCCGGACTCTCCGATGTCGCCCTGATGCCCTACAACACGCAGGGTTGGTCGGCCGCCTTCTTCGCGCGCCTGGCGGAGATCGATCAGGTGGTTGGGGTGAAGGATCCCTGTCTGGTGCCGCACAACCTGTTCCGTGCGGTCCAGCTCGTCGGCGATCGGTTTGTCTGGATCGGGAACAAGCGGCACGATCCGGGTGTTCTGCACCTGCGGTTCCAGATGGGGATCGAGACGTTTACAGCCGGGTTCGTGAACTTCATCCCGGAGTTCGAGCTGGAACTGCTCGAAGCTGCCAAGCGGAAGGATTGGGATCGGATGGTCGAGATCCAGGCGCGGTTGGCGCCTCTCGAGGAGCTGCGGAACCGACACGCCGAGGGGATCATCAAGTCGGCGCTGGATCTCGTGGGGCTGACAGGGGGGCCGGTTCGGCCGCCGCGTACGGATGCGGGTCAGGAAGGCGTGGCAGAGTTGCGTGCGGAATTGGCGCGTCTTGGGGCGGTGTGAGCAGGGTCGGTCGAGTAGAGACACCACCGATTGCTCTACGGTTCCGATAGCCAGGCGCCGGGGCATTGAGACCGCATATCATCTCCTCGATGGCGGCGCCCCTGATCCTCTCGTTTCTGCTTACCAGGGTCTTCCGCCCCTAGCTGTCGAACGATCGCCCCTGCCGGGGCTGAAACCGCCTCCTCTCTGCGGACATACCTACCGGCTATAGAAACCCGGCGACTGTCCACATGGCGCTCAGCCGGTTGTATTCGCCGTCGAGCAGTTTGCCGTAATCCTCGACCGGATCGCCGCCATATCGCCGGACGTATTCAGCTCGGATCCTTCGCTCGACGTCCACTTCCTGCCTGATGGGCAGGTTGACCCATCGGTTCCCGTTTTCCGCACTCTCACGTACTGCGACCCACAGCTCCATATCCTGTCGTGCTTCGTCCGACCCGTAGGCCAGCGGCTCACCTTCGGTGATCGCCCGGTGCAGGCTGTCGAGAATACACGCTTTTGCGGTATCGTCCGTCACGCCGATCCCGTTAGACTTATACGGGTTTTCCCATACGACGGGCGGATCCGTGTCCACCCGGACAGCCGACAGGACCTGCTCGCCGTTCACGTCCTCGTAGACTTCCTCGATCTCGTGTGTGGCCCGCTCGCTCCCATCATACAGGACGAGTGTGCGGCCGGAGAGATGGCCGGACGTCCCTTCGACTTCCCACAGGATGTTCCGGGGACTCGGGCTGGGTGGCATCTCATACAGGCAGGTGATGTCGTCCTCGAACTCGATGACCGCACTGTCCCACCAGCGGGTGTTCTCTCGGTCGCCGCCGTAAGTCTCCTGTTCGGGGATGTCGACGCACTGGGCGTAACCCAGGACGCGCTTCGCTCGTCTGCCGAGCAGCTTTCGGATTCCATTGAAGCCGTGGTAGCTCCCGTGCGTGTAGAACATGCGCGCGTGGGTGATCTTGCCGAGAAGGCCCTGCTCAACGATCCGACGTTTGAGCTGCTCGTTCGGCCATCGCCATACGTTTTCGGCGATCTCCCACTGAACGCCCTTTTCTCGCGCGGCTTCAGCCACGGCGTCTCCCATTGGGAGCGTCAGCGCGTAAGGGATCTCCGTGAGGACGTGACAGCCGCGATCGATCGCCTCGAGTGCAAGCGGCGTCTGGCCGTCGGAGGGGACGAGGAGGAAGACGACATCCGGCTCGCTCTGATCGAGCATGTCGGCATATCGTCTGAACCGTGCGGAGACGCCGAATCGTTCGCCCATTTCGTCCAGGGCGTCACCCGAGTCACAGAGGGCACAGATCTCCCATCGATCGTGGAGTCGCTTGATCGTGGAAAGATAGCCTCGGGCACGGGATGTTTCGCGGGTTCCAACGCCTACGACAGCGATTCGGAGTTTGGTCATGGACGGTTTCCGGGGTTCAGCCTCTATATGCCGGCTTCTCGATACAATCCGGCCTAGGGGCCGGATCACTCGAAGACACGGCGCTAACGATCGTCTGCACTGTCTTGTGGTTCGAAGCCAAGGACTTCCTTCGCGTGGCTCATGTCGCGGTATGAGTAGCGGTTGTTCGAAACGACGAAGAAGATGTCGTATTTGATGTCCGCTTCCGTTTCGATGCACGTCCTGACCATTCGCGCCACATCACCCTGGCTGCAAAAGACCGAGTGCTGGCGCGTCTGGAGCGGTAGATCCTCCTCGTTCACCGCACCGATTCTCAGGCCGATCATGGACATGCCTGCTGAGTCGGAGTAGTAACGGGCGAGGGCTTCTGCCCAGACCTTCGTGCAACCGTAGATGCCCCGAGGGTGGAGCGGGCTCAGATGGGTCAGGTCATCCCACTCGGTCACTTCCTCGTAGCGGCCCTCACCTAGTGCCTTGTAGGGCTCCGATAGCTCGTATCCCGAGATAGTGGCGCCACTGCTGGCGTAGATGACGCGTTTGACGCCAGCTTGCTTTGCCGCCTCGAACACGTTGTAGGTGCCGATGACGTTGAAGGGGAGGAGCTTGTCCCATTCCGGGCTCCCGTGCGCGATCGCCGCCATGTGGACGACCTGATCGACGCCGTCGAAGGCGGGGCGGATGGCGTCGAAGTCGGAGATGTCGGCCTGGACGCAATCGATGCCGTCGACCGCGGATCGATTGAGGGCGCGCAGATCGTAATCGCCTTCGAGGTCTTTACGTATGGCCTTTCCGATCAGGCCGCTCATGCCGGTGACGAGGATTTTCATGGGGTTCTCCTGTTGGGTCTACATGACAGAATGGTGCGAGGCCGGAACGGCCCTCACCCGGCCTGCGGGCCTAACACCTCGCCCGCAAACCGCCCTCTCCCGCTCGCAGGAGAGGGGAACAACCGCTTGCTGTAGGGTATGGTTGGTACTCTGTCAGTCCCATTCGAGGATGACGCCGAGGGCTTCGTTTGGTTTCTCGTAGAGCATGTGATAGGCGTCGGGTACCTGCTGCCACGGCAGACGGTGGGTGATCAGCTCGTCGACCTTGACCGAGCCATCGATCAACATCTGAGCGGCGTCGACCATGCATTTCTCTCGGGGAGTGTCGATTCGCACGCCGGCGATCAGCTGCTTGTTCATGAAATCGTCGCCGTATAGGGGGAGCGGTCCGCCCTGGTATTTGGAGATGAGGTGGATCGTTCCTGAGGAGGCCAGCATCTTCTGCGCTTGCTCGAAGGATGCGATTCCCGCGTGTCCGCCGACACACTCAACGACAAGATCAGCACCCTGGCCGTCGGTCAGGCGTTTCACTTCCTCCACTGAGTCGGTCTCGGACACGTTGATGACGGCATCGGGACCCAGCTTGCCGGCGATGTCGCACCGAAGGGGCTGAGCATCGACGACGATGATCTTGGCCGGATTGCGACTCCTCAGGATTTGCGCGCACAGACAGCCCACGATGCCCTGACCGAGGACGACCGCTGTTTGCCCCGGTTCGATGGGCGAGCTGCGCATCCACATGACCGAGCTGGTCGTTAGCGGCAGGAAGGTTGCCGTCTCATATGGCAGGTCGTCCGGGAGCGGGAAAGCCAGCTTTCGACGTCCGGACGTATTGGCGAGGACGAGCTGGGCGTGGGGTGCGTTGACCATGACTCGCTGACCGATGGAGAAGTCCGCAGCATCCGAGCCGACTTCGACGATCTCTCCAGCGTCCGAATATCCCATGATGTCCGGTGATACGGCCTCCTCGAGCACATAGCGACGGAAGAGCTCGGATCCTCGGCTGATCAGGCTGCGTTTTACCTCGACAAGGAGCTGATCTGCCGCCGGCTTGGGCCGTTCCACCTCGACCATCTCGACGTTGCCGAATCCCTCCAGCTTCTCGAGCTGCATCATATGAGTCACGCGTTTCCCTTTCGCTTGAACGTGATCAAGTCGGGCCTCCCATCCGGAGGATCCGGTCCTCAAGGGGCAGGTCCACCCGGATGTTTCCGCGCCTGTGCGACTCCCTGAGAGCGATCCCGATTTCTAGTGCTTCGCGACCGAATTCGCCCGGACAGATCTCTTCACGTCCGGATTCGATCGATCGACAGACGCCCTCGATTGCGTCGATCATCGAGCTGCGGGGATGCCACGGGTTCGGCAGATGGGTTCTGGAAGGGGCACCCGTTACGGAGTCCGGTGTGATGATCTCGAACTGGGAGTGAGCGTGACGGGAGACGATGCGTCCCGTCTCTCCGATGAACTCGATCGCCCAACTCGATTGAACTTTCTCGCATTGAGAGTTGAGAATCGTCCGGACGCCGTTTTCGTAGACGACCGACCCCGAGCCTGAGATATCGTCGTCAGTGCCGGCTTTCTCATCACTGTCCATGATTCCGACCACCCATTCGGCTGGAGCTCCGGCGAACAGGCGTAGCAGTGCGAGCGTGTGGCTCTGGATGTTGGAGAGCGAGCTGGGGCTGTGGCAGACCATCGACCTCAGCGGTCCGATAGCGCCCTCAGTCATTAGTTCTCTGGCTCGCGTGTAGTAGCTGTACCAGTTGAGGTGACAGGCGATCGAGAGGATGGTCCCGTGCTTTGCGCACGCTTCGATCATCGCGTCTGCCTCCGCGAGCGTGCGGCACATGGGTTTGGTGGCAAAGATGGCCTTCACGCCGAGTTCGGCGAGACCGATCGTGATTTCCGCCCGAGGCTCCGGCCGTGTCGTCAGGCTGACCAGATCTGGCGCTTCTTGTTCGACCATCTCGCGGTAGTCGGTGTAGAGTGCGGTCGTTCCCCATCGGCTGCCGAAATCGTCGAGACGCCCCTGATCTGTGTCGCTGGCCGCAATCAGGTCGACGCCCCGCGCTTCGATCATGGCCGGAGCGTGGGCCCACGGCCACGGGTAGTTGGGCATCCCGATGTGCTCGTCGTCGATCGTGCTGCCCATTCGACCGCAGCCAACCACAGCCCCCCGATAGTTTCCCGTGGGTGCCGTATGGCGGATAGCCTGATACGCTTCTCCCTTGACCTTCGCCATCGCCGTCCCTCTCGAATAGAGATACTGAGGATACAGCCGGATGACTAAGAAATACTGTTCGACCCCGAACGGAATCAAAAAGAGCAGCGCCCTCTGACAAGGGACTGGCGACCATTGCATTCGGCCCACGCACCGCGTATCCTTGAGCCTGAGGACGTTCTGGTTCCGGATCGAAATAGCGAGGTTCGAGATGAGGCTGAAGTTTGCGTTCCTGGGTACGTGGCACAGCCACGCGAGCATGCACGTGCGGGAAGCTGCCAATCGTCCTGATGAAGTGGAACTGCTGGGCATGTATGATCCCAACGCTGATGTGATCGCGCACTGCCAGGAGCGGTTCAGCGAGTGGGTCGAGGATGTGCCCGTGTTCGAGTTCGAAGAGGCCGTCCTGGAAAGCGATGCGGATGCGGTGGTGGTCGAGGGACACGTCTACCAGAATCTTGACTACGCGGAGCGCGCGCTGGAGGCTGGCAAACACGTGCTGCTCGAGAAGCCTGCCGGTGTCGATCTCGATCAGTTCGGGCGGATCCAGAAACTCGCGACGGACAAGGGTTTGGTTCTGAATCTGGCCTATATGTGGCGTTACAATCCCGCGGTCCACGAGACCATCCGGCTGGCGCAAGCCGGATCACTCGGTCAGGTCTATGGCTACCGGGGTCACATTCCGAAACCGAAGAGCTGGCATCCCGAGCTCGACACGGAGTACAAGGTGTATCAGGGCGGCGCCTACTTCGAGATGGCCGGCCATCTGATCGACAACATGGTGGCGATCATGGGGGTGCCGAAGTCGATCCACCCGCATCTGTGCTGCCACTACGGGAAGAAGAATGTTGTGGACAATGGGGTGGTGGTCTATGAGTACGACGACGGGCTCGCGATCATCGATATGGGAAGTATGGCGATCGGCAGTGCGCGCCGGATCGAGGTACACGGAACTGAAGGCACGGTGATCCACGCGCCGATCGGATCAGGGAATCTGAGCCTGGCGGTGGAGAAGGATACGGGGGACTACAAGGCTGGCGGTTTCCAGGATCTAGAGATGGGAGAGACGGGATCGGACTGGTCGTTGCTGAGGGAGATGCGCGCGTGTATCGAGGGGGCGAAGGAGCCGGACTACTCGCAGGAACACGATATGTCGGTTCAGAATGTGTTATTCGAGGCGTGTGGGGTGGTGGATGGGAAAGCCCTGGTATAGATGATGTGAAGAAAGAAGATGTGAAGATGTTGAGATTGGAAGGCCAGTCTTCACATCTTCTTTCTTCACATCACAAATGTCATCAGCTCCAGACGAAGACCTCCGGATCGTCCTCTGACATGCCGATGAAGGACGCGAGCACAACGCGTGGCTTGGGGCCAACGACGAACGGGACTTCGTGGATGGTTTCGGAGTAGAAGAAGTAGAGGTCGCCGGGCTCCAGGTGGACCTGAATGCGTTCGAGGCCGTTTTCATCAGCGTATTCGCGGAATCGCCGTTCTGACAGCGGCTCTTCGAAGTCCGGGCACATGGGTGCGCGATACAGGACGCCTTCCCCCGTGTCGTCTTGCGATTCGCTGTTCTGGAAGCACATAACGCCGGCATACTGATGGCGGAAACGCGATACGGCAAAGTTGTAGCGCTTCGAACGTTTGGAGACGGAGTCGTAGTGCGGGTAATGACCGGTTCCCTCGTGGTATGTCCGGAAGATCGAGGGGCCATACAGACGCCCATCGGGTTCCCGAGCGATCTTGACGTCCTTCCTAGGCAGGAAGCGGGCGAGCGCGCCATACAACGTGTCGACAGGGTGGGTGTAGCCGTCGAAGAGGGTCTCATATAGCTCGATCGTCTGGGCGGCGTGCGCGTAGAACTGGTCGGGGTCATTGGCGTGGCGCCCGAGGCTTGTACCAATGTCCACTCGGTGGACCGTGCCGTCCCCCCGTTCTCTCGGGTTGTAGAGCAGGTCGCGTTCGTAGAAGCGCTCGACGAGGGCGGTGCACTCTGCTCCAGGAACAGCCTGCCGTACGATGACGGCGGGAATCTCGCTCTCATGCATCGCGGTAAACGGATCCGAATGCTGGGCCAGGATCTCGTCGACCGTCCCTTCCAACGGTTTCCAGTCGCTCACTTTGTCTCCTCTCGCACCTGATCACACAGAGCATCCAGTGTGATCCCTACTGGCTCCAGATCCAGCGACGCACTGACGGATTCGATCGCTGCCAGGATTCCACGCAGGTTCCGGCTCGCGTTCGCTGTTGGATCGGAGTAATCGTGATCGTTGTGCGTATCCGTAACGTAGGTCCCGAATCGCGGTTGGTCCTCGATAAATCTGCTGAAGATATTCTCGATCACCGCCCCGTGATCGTAGGTATGCGGAATGTAAGGCCACTCGTACCCTGCTTCACCGGCGTGACCTTGGGCCACGGGACGTCCGTAGGCGACCGCCACCGGCACCTCAATGAGTTCGCTGTCTCCGGTGGCCGACCGGAAAGCTGTGTTTGCCCGGTGCGGGTAGGATTCGGCATCGCCCCAGATGCTGAAGTGAGTGGCGAGCCGTCGTCCCGGGTTGGACAGGCTCCCGCCTCGGAACCCGAGTTCCTCGAGTACCCTGAAGGTCGCATCGTTTGCCGAGAAGTAACCGGCGCGGAAGTATGCCGGCTTCTGTCCCAGCGCGCGTTCCCACTGTTCGATCGCCTCCGATAGGATTTTCCTCTGTTCTTCAGTTGTGTAAGATCCCAGATCGTCTTGCCACGCGCTGTCGACGAGCTTGTACGGATGCAGGTGTAGACCCAGGCATGTTCCTTTACTCTGCACGTCGAGGAGCATCTCAGAATGGGCCGCGGCGACCTCAGGATGCAGCAGGAGCGTAGCGGGATAGCCCGCTGCCTCGATGGTTTCGACGAAGCCGCGGATGGACCGCTCGCTCTCTTCGTAGTCGGCGGGTCCGCTGGATGACATCGAACGTCCGTGTTTCGAGACGTCGATGTGGGCGGACTCGCAGTCCATGGTCATGAGGATGTAGACTGGCGGCATATGTTCTATCTGTTGGGGGCCCGCTGCCGTTTGTTCGAGTAGCGGCGGCCTCGCCGTCGCTACTCGAGAACTCAGGGATGCTCTATCTGGGCTATGGTGACTTCTCGAGTAGCTCTGGGCTGTTCGCCCAGAGCTACTCGAAGACACGGATCAGTCTACGACCACCTGGCTTTGCCACCAGTCGTCGTTGGGTTTCCAGTCGGGGTCCAGGTAGTCGGCGTGCTGTTTCTCCAGCGTGGGCATCTGCTCGTGTTCGAGATGATGGAGTCGAGATTGTTCCTTCTCCGGGACGTACTCCGGATCCGGCACAGGGAGCTTCGCACCCACCTCCCGCAGCCAGTTGTCCAGCGTCTCGCGCATCGTCGTTACGAGATCCGGATTCTGCTCGCTGACATCAGCCTGCTCGCCCGCGTCGATGTTCAGGTCGTAGAGTTCGTCCCTGCCGTCTTCGAAGTAATGGATTAGCTTCCAGCTGTCGCGTCGCATCATCGCAGAGGGTTCGCCGCCCTGGTTGCCGTAGTGGGGGTAGTGCCAGAACAGATCACGGCTGGATAATGCCTGATCAGATTCACCGCGCAGCAGCGATGCGAAACTGAGTCCGTCGATGTGCTGCTGGTCTGGAATGCTGCACCCCGCCAGATCCAGGAAAGTCGAGTAGTAGTCTATCCCCGAGACCGGGACATCACAGGTTGAACCCGGGGTGGTGATGCCAGGTGCGCGAACGTGGAAGGGCTCTCGGATGCCCCCCTCCCATTGGCGGCCCTTGCCGCCTCGCAGGGGGAGGCACGAGGTTGAATAGGCATCGCCGGAAGAGACGCCGCCGTTGTCCGACGTGAAACAGACGATCGTGTTATCGGTCAGGCCGATGCGATCAAGTGCGTCGAGGACGACACCGACGCCTTCATCCATGGCCTCGATCATGCCGCCGTAGATGGGACAGTCCTGCACCTGACGGACGGGCAGGTTCCGGTCCATGATGAACCGGGATTCGGGCTGCTGACCGTCTAGCGCCTTTTCACGATACTTCGCCCAGCGATCCTGACTGGTCTGGATTGGGCCGTGGACGGAGTAGAACGAGAGGTAGGCAACAAAGGGCTCATCCTTGTGCGCCTCGATCCAGTTCGCCGTTTCGGTACCCAGGCGAATCGGCAGGCACTCACCGGGAGGCCCATCCCCCAGTTTGGGATTCTTGTAAGGAGAGAAGTATCCACCTGGTGGACTGCCTGCCCTGAAGCCACCGACGTTAACCTCGAAGCCGAACTGTTCCGGGTGGTTCCCTTCGTCACCCAGGTGCCACTTGCCGGCGAAGAAGGTCCGGTAACCGGCGTCCCGGAGGACCTGGACCCAGGTGATCTCGTCCTTTCGCAGGCCGTGAACGTAGTCGGGTGGGAGAAGCTTGTTATGTCGTTCGAGTTCACGCCACTGTTCGCCCGTACGGGCCCCGATCCAGTCGGTGGTTCCGTGACGCGGTGGGACCTTACCCGTGAGGATACTGGCGCGGGAGGGACTACACACCTGACAGGCGGCGTAGCCTTGTGTGAATCGCATGCCCTCATTGGCTATGCGATCGATGTTCGGGCTCTCGTAGATCTCGCTGCCTTCGCAGCTGAGGTCGTTCCAGCCGAGGTCGTCGGCGAGGATGAAGACGATGTTGGGTTTTGCCAAGCGTGTACCTACCTAGCTATGTCTTGATGGAGTGTGGTAACGTCCCCAGGGGACGAGAGAGGAACGTGTTTCCGGTTGTCGCCGGCGGGAGCCTGGCGACCATACACCCAAGTGGGTTTCTCTCGTCGCCGTGCTCCGCACGATGATGTCAGATATCATCGAACGGATATAGCTTTCTGCCGAGATTCTTGAAGGCCAGTTTCCCTTCGGCCGGGTTGTGGACACTTGGCTCAGCGATGGCGTGGATGGCGCCGGCCCACGACTCGTATCCGGCCCTGAAGTGAGCCGCTGACTTGACGCCTATGTAGCGCATTTTTTTGGGGTCGAGGTTCAGGGTTCGCGCAAAAGCCGTGCAAAACGGCTGTTCTCGGGCCGTGACCAGAAGGACGTGAATGCCGTCCTGCTCGATGTGAGCGGATGGCCCCATATGGCCGGTCAGTCCCGCGTACATCGGGCCGTCGTACTGAAATTCTCCGGCCGACAGCGCGATCACGTCGAACTTCATGGGCACCGGTGTTCCCTGCAGCGGGGTCGACTTTGCGCCGATCTTCATACTCAGCTTCGCCCCTTCACCGGCATCGTGACAGGCTTGTATCGCTTCGGGGTCGACGATGTAGAGGACGCAGGCATCCTTCAAGCCGGCATCGATGAAGGCGCGAAGCATGCCGGTGCTGTCACCTGGTGAGCCGCCGCCCGTGTTGTCGTCCCTGTCGGCAAATACGACGGGATACTTCCCCTCAGCTTCAGCGATCTGAATCGCCTCCGACGTCGAAGGACGGTGTAGCTGCCAGTCCGCTCGTCGGTCGAAGATCCATTGGCCCAGCTCGTTGGCATACGCTTGCGCCAGATCGTGGTCATTGTCGGTCACGACGTAGACCGAGGCGCCCACGTCCGGTACATCGGCGAGCGGATAGCAGGTGGCGATCGACGCGGACACGACACCCTCACGTGACTCGATCTCGTGCAGGTAGTCGATCGCTTCCTTCATCGGCGAATGGGCGGTCACTTGATTCATGCCCCAAACGAGTGGGATCTGGTGAAGGGCCATCGTTGGGCGAAGACCCTCCTTCAGGATTTTGGCCATGATGTCGGCGCATTCCCGGCCGCGCGGCGCCATGTCGATCTCGGGGTAGGTTTCGCGACCGGCTAGAGCGTCAGCCATTTCGACCATCTGTTCAGAGACGTTCGAGTGAATGTCGAGCTGGGCCACGACGGGAAGATCACCTACCAGATCCCGAACAGCAGCCAGGATATGGCCTTCACCGTCAGGAATGCCCTCCGCGACCATCGCCCCGTGCAACTCGAGCAGGACCCCGTCGATCTGACCGGCTTTTTCGATTCCTTTCAACAGGTCGTCCAGGATTTCATCGAAGTCGATGCGAGGGAGCGGCGCGCTGGGATGGGCTTCCCAAAAAGCGGTGGGGATCAGCTCGAAGCCATGAACGTCGGCACCCTCGATGAATCCACCGATCGGCGTGTTCGCACAGCGATACTTGTCGAGGATCTCCTGTCCGTGCTGGTAGCCTTGACGATCGCCCGCGCTATCGATCGTGGTGGGCACGGTGGTGAACGTGCTGGTCTCGTGGCTGATGCCACCGA
This sequence comes from Gemmatimonadota bacterium, assembly GCA_002727195.1. Lineage (GTDB taxonomy): Bacteria > Latescibacterota > UBA2968 > UBA2968 > UBA2968 > UBA2968. The sequence continues at coordinate 118,235 of PBWH01000005.1, read as the reverse complement.
TGGCGATCCGCATGCTATGCGATCCTGAATGAGTAGAGGGGAGCGTTTCTCAAGCGGAAACGCACCGTGGTAATCTTGGGTATCTCCTGGCCCAGGTCGACCTTATACCAGACTCGACTCGGATCCGTCGCATCGAGTTGGTAGGCGGACAGCGTGTCCTGTTCCGAGCGGGCTTCGACGATCACTTCAATCGGAATACGGTCGGGGTGAAAGGGGGAGACATTGATCAGCAGTTTCGATCGACCTGGCCCAACAGCGAGTGGATGCGTTTTCACGATGCCCTGCTGGCCGGTCGCGTCCAGGCTGACGAAGCCGTCCTCACGAAGCCTGGATAGCCCGAGTGCTCCGCCCATCCCGGGTGGCACGTGATCGAAGCCTGACGCCTTGTGAGGATCCGGTCGTCCCCCATAGTGAATCAGAAGTTCACCGTCCCTCAGATGCGGGGGGGTGAAGGTCGGTACTGTCCAGTAGGCGTCGAACGATCTGTGTTCCCCGTTCGAGAGGATCACGACGTGGTCGCACATGCGGGACCACGTCAGCGCGTCCCAGCTGGATGCAAGCTCGGTATGGAGTCGCTGGTGGGCAACGTCGTAGACCTCGATGTAGGCAAGGTTGGGGCTCTGATACCAGAATCCGTAACCACCGTAGATCTGGGCGTCCGGATGATCCAGGCTGTCCGTGTCGATCGCCAGGCGTGGTGGTGTCCAGGTCTCGAAGTCGTCACTCTCCGCGTGGAAGATCACACGCTTTCTGAGGATCGGCTGATTCCGGCTCCACGCAATGTGCCTCTTCCGGATCGGGTCATACCAGTAGGCGCAACGGTCGCCGAAGTGGCGCAAGGCATGATCCCGGCCCCAGGACCATCGTATTCCGTCAGCAGAGGTCGCCGGTGTCAGCCCCTCTCTCCAGGTTCCTCGTGATGCCAGCAGCTTGTATCGACGTTGAGGATCGGGATCGTCGGGATCCACCGAGATCGTGAAATCGTCGATCGCCTCGTTGAGAACGATGTTCATGTTCGGCAGCGCCGCGTGTTCCAGAGGGTCCCTGGTGAAGGATTCGCTGTCCTGGCTCATTGCGAGATTGATCGTGGTCGAACGGTATGGACTGTCCGGTTCGGGTGATCAGTTCTTGGCCTTGTAGTACAGCCGGTAGCCGTAATCATGCGGGAGCACACAGCTGTAGAGAATCGAGTTGCCTTCCCACGGATGTGTCGCGGTCAGGAATGGGGTGCTCTGCTTGCGAGGCGGGTTCAGGCGACGGTGAACGGACTGAGAAAACGCGATCAGGTGGTCGTCAACGAAGAGCTGACTGGCGCCGTCGACAAGGATGGGTTCACGCACCGGCGACCGATCAGAGACGCTGGGAAGGGTGGATGGGTCGATGGCGGTATACACGATCGTCTCTGCTTAGCCGTCCAGGTCGCTGAGCCAATGGCCGAACAGGGGCTGAACGGTTTCTGGCAGACCCTCGTATACGTCGCGGGGGAGTGATGGTTGGCTGTTCTCGTTGAGTCCCGTGCGCTCCATCATCACCTCGCGCTCGTTCGAGTCCGGCATGAGCATCCGGGTGTTGAGCCACCACGGTGCGTAGCGGACGACCACAGACACGCGCGGTTGATCCGTCATGTTGGGTGCTGTCGAGTGCCAGATTCGACTGTCAAGGATGAGCACGCTACCGGCGGGACCCGTTGCGTTTATCTCGTCGGGATGTTCGGCGTGTTGATCGACCCCGATGTCACCTGTCGGGTTGTTCGGTTCTCGATGGCTGCTCGGAACGATCAGCGTACCCCCATTCTCAGCCGAGAATTCGGAGATCATCCAAAGGGTGGTGATATGCATCGGTAGGTCAGGGTACGGCGCCTCGACGTGACCGGCGTTGTTCTGGTTGAACGGCCAGTCGGCGTGCCACGTACCGCGTGGGTTTCCGGCCAGGTTGATGGTGGCTGTGGTGAAGGAAATCTTGACGACCGGACCCAGGATGCCCTCGACCGGGTCGAGGACTCGGCGATCGGAGAGATACGGGGCCAGTGCCTGGTTGTATCGCATGAAGCCGCCGACGTGGCCGATTCCGCGGCTTCGCGGGTCTTCCCCGCCGTGTTCGTCAGTGGAGGCCTGGATTGAGGCGCTGATGGCGTCGAGCTCAGAATCCGGGATGACGTTTTCGACGACGGTGTAGCCGGACTCTTTGAGTTGGGAGATGTGAGACATTAAGACTCCATACGGGCGGTTCTCGACTATGCTCGAACTGATGCCGTCTATGACCTCAGCGCTGCAAGCAGCGCCTTAATGTATCCGACCGAATACGCAATCCCCTGATAGGGTACCTCACCGTCGCCCTCGATGGCGAAGATGTGGTCGGGGTTGATACAGCCGTCGAAACCGACGTCATTCAGTGCCTGGAGGATGCGGAACATGTTCATGTCGCCGTCGTCAAGATGGACTTCCTCATAGGCGCCGGCTGTGGCCAGACTACCGCGGACGTTGCGGAAGTGGACCATGAAGATGCGGCCTTTGCGGCCGTAGTTGTGGATCTCGTCCAGGATCAGAGGTTGGCCTCCGGCCTCGGCCCGGGTGCCGCAGCAATAGAGGTAGCCGACCTGCTTGCTGGGGAAGGCGTCGATGATTCGGTGGTAACCGATGCCACCGAAAGGCGTGTCCGGCATCGGAATGTCCGACGGATGCATGGCCAGCTTGATGCCGGTCTCGTCGGCAATCGGGACCAGCTCACCGTAGACACGACAGAAATACGCCCACCACTTGTCCAGCTCGTCTCTGGTCGGCGGCTCCCCTGTACGCACATCCCAGACGTGTACGCGACGTCGGCGCAGGTCTTCTTCCGAGTAGGCAGCTAGTTGGTCCTTGTCGATGTGACTGAGCGTATCGCCGTGGCCCAGGAATCCAGCGCGATGTTCGGAACGATAGTGCGTCAGGAGATGGTTGAACGTGTCTCCCTCGAAGCGCTGTCTGGCAATCGGGACACCGGCTTCAGCGAACACCCTGAGCGCGTTGACCGTGTTCTCGACGTCCTTTTCACCGCCCTCCCGATCCAGGAAGTAACGCTCGGTCACGTCCGGCAAGGTGACCCGGTTGATGTCCATGCCATACGATCGGATCAGCTTCCTGGCCTGCAGGACTGCGTCGAGGTCGGGGAAGCCTTGCTCTTTGACGCCGGGCCATGAATCGCCTGAGCCGAAGTCGACGCAGTCTACGCCGAGTTGACTGAAGCGTTTGAGGTTAGGGACGCTGAGGTCGGATAGGCCGTAGGAGATTCTCACTTCGACTCCTGGAGAAAGGCAAGCAACCATAGATAAACACGAATGAACACCAATGGGTCTGCGTGCTGACCAAAATACGTGTGGAAGGACTATGCACCAGCGACTTCGACACGGCTACTCGTTTGCGTCGTCGTAGGCGGTGGAGATGGCGGCGATGAGGCTGTCGATGTGGGATTCCCCGGTCGGGAGGCTTATGGCGCACATGGACAGGCCTTGAGCGAGGAAGTAGCCCTGGTTGAGGAGGGACAGGAACATCGACTGCGCGAGTGCTTTGTCCGCTCGGGCGAAATCGCGGTAATTCTCGAGCTTGTCGATACCAAAGTGGATACCGAAGACGGAGCCGGTGACGACGGTCTGGGCGACGATACCCTTGTCCGCGCACATCGTGTCCAGACCGCGCTTTAGCCGCTGGCCGAGGCCATTCAGGTGCGCGTAAGCGTCATCGGTCAGGGTTTCGAGTGTGGCGATCCCTGCCGCCATAGCGACGGCGTGACCGCTATGGGTTCCGCTCTGGAAGACGCTGGCAGCACCCTCGGTGTTGTCGACGAGGTCCATGATGTCAGCGCGTCCACCGTAGGCGCCGACCGGGAAGCCGCCGCCGATGATTTTGCCGAAGCACGTTAGATCAGGATCGAATCTGACGTTGCCCTGCAGACCACCAGCGGATTGTCGGAAGGCGACGATCTCGTCAAAGACGAGCAGGATGCCGAGGTCGCGTGTTACTTCCCTGATGCGGCGCATGAATTCAGGCTGGATCGGGATGATTCCCGCCTTGGGATCGAGCATGACACAGGCGAGCTCGTCTTTATGCCGAGTCAGGATTCGCTCGACGCTCTCCAGGTCGTGGTATGGCAGTATGATCGTTTGCTCGTGGACGTCTGGTGCCATTCCGCCCGCGGTGGGGACGGCAATTGGATCTGACGCTTCGCCTACATCGTCGAGCGGAGGTGCCACGCTGATTTCGACCGCATCGTGGCTCCCGTGGTAGGCACCCTCGAACTTGGCTACCTTCGGCTTTCCGCTGATGCATCTGGCTAGCCGGATGGCGTGGAGCGTCGCCTCCGTACCCGAGTTGACGAACCGCACGCGTTCGAGAGATTCGACCCGCTCACACATAAGCCTCGCCATCCTTGTCTCGATGCCGGTGGCCGAGCCCATCGCGATCCCATCGTTGATCTGCTGCTGAATAGCGTCGAGGATGGCCGGGTGATTGTGGCCGAGCACTTGCGACGTGTGGTGGTTCGAGAAGTCGGCGTAGGTATTGCCATCAACGTCTTCTAGTTCACAGCCCTCAGCGCGCCTAAGCGTCAGGGGATAGGGGGCGTGGAAGTAGGCGCCCTTGGCAGCGCCGGCGTTGACGGATCGACCTTCCTCGAACAGCTGGCGGGAGGTCGGGGTGCGGTCTCGGTAGATTGCTTCTATAGTGTCTCGTGACATAAGAACCCAAACCCGTTGGAACCACAGAAGACACGGAGGACACGGATGGGTTGTCCGGAGGTCCGTGACGATAATCAGTAGATTTTGCCCGTTCCACGTTCGGCCAGCATTGCCTGTGGGCTCTGCCCACACCGTGTTTGCCGATCCGATTACTGGTCGCCGTGCTGCGCACGATAACCACCGACAAGAGGGCTGGCTACAATTTCAACAGGCGCTTCGCATTCTCGCCCAGGATCAATCGCTTTGCGTCATCCGGGATGTCGGCCGTGATGATCTTGCCGAGTTGCGAACGTGGATCCATCAGCGGAACGTCTGAGCCGAACAGGACGCGGTCAGCGCCGGCTTCGTTGACCAGGCGCTCGACGACGCCGGGTTCACGGTAAGTCGAGCAGGTTTCCAGGTAGACGTTCTCGTGCTGACGGGCGGCCTCGATGGCCTGCGTGCGATACGGTTCGGCGTTTCCGGCGTGGCCGATGACGAAGTTGGCATTCGGAAAACGTCCGGCGATCCTGGCCACCAGCTCGGGATAACACGTGGCTTCACTGCCGGTATGCGAGATCAAGGCCAACCCTCGGTCGTCGGCGAACTGGTAGATGGGGTCCCAGATTGGTTCGTCCATCGGCCAGGGTACATAAGGTGGATAGATCTTGATGGCCGAGAATCCGAGTGTGTCGATCGCGCGTTCGAGTTCGGCCACCATGGTTTCAGCGAACATGGGTGACACGTAAGCGAAACCGATAAGGCGGTCGGGATAGTGTGCAATGAACTCGGCGGTCTCGTCATTCCCGCTCGTTCCCTCGGGATGGAAGATGCTGAACAGGCAACTGCGGTCGATCCCCCCGTTGTCCATTGCACGCACGATCTCGTCGGAGTCGTCATTCATCTCGAAGATTTCCCACGCACCGACGTGTCCGTGAAAGTCGATGATTTCCAGATTGTCTATCACGCGTTCAGGATCCTCTCGAGGTTGGTGCTACAGATCTGCTCGAGGACGCCATCTGCCAGTTCCAGCCTGTGGAGGTAGAAGAGCACGGGGCCCATCGCATAGCGGGGGAAGAAGGAGCCGTAGAGGAAGCGACTCGGCCCGTATTCGTCGACCAGTTTCTCGATGCCGCGGATGTTCTCGAAGCGGCTCAGCTCGAGGCTTGCGTTCGGGAGCGTGTTCAGCAGGGGTCGAACCATCATGGTGTGGGTGTAGTGTGCGCCGACTAGGACCACGGGCAGATCCGGATGCTGGACCAGTGTATCGTGAATCTCCTTCGGATCCGTGTCCGCGAGAGAGACCCATAGAGGGATCCGTTCAGAGGATAGCCAATCGAGCAGCGTGTTCCAGACCCAGGGCGTGAATGGGACGCGACACTCCGTCGTGTTCTGGAGGCGAACGCTTGTCAGGCTTCTGTCGGCTCGAAGTTCCTTCAGTTGCGCCAGAGATCCCGGATCGCTTCCGGCAACATACTGTGAGACCAGCTCCTCGTGGCCATCCATCCAGTCGGCCAGTTGCTCGTTGCCCTGCGACGGGCTGATCAGCTCGCCCTGGACGTGATAGACCAGGGCCCGATCGACGCCGTGTCGGGCCATCTCTTCGAGCAGGCCGTCCGCCGAATCATATGGATATCGCCGGTTGTGGCGATGGCCGATGCCGACGTTGGCGTCGAAGACAGGGACAGATGCGGAAAAGCTAAGTGACATATCAGGGTCTAGTGTCATATGCAAGGCGTCAAACTGGGGCTTCTCGATACGCCGCGCTTTGCGCGGCTACTCGAAGACACGGCGGCTACCGCGTGTTTCCAAGCAACTTTTGCAGGCGGTCCGGAGCTTCGACACCGTCGGGTAGTGGAACGCGGTTCATCCAGCCGAATCGGCGGTAGGCCCAGTCGACGGCGTACTGGTTCTGCATCAGGTAGCGGACGCGGTTCGAGGTGTTCGGGGCGCCGCGGTGCCAGCATTGGGGGTCCTGGAGGTAGATGTCGCCGGCCTGACAGAAGATGGAGACGGGGCCATTGCCTTCGAACTCTGGGTCGTCTGGGCTGTTGGGATGTTTGCCGGAGCAATGGCTACCGGGCACGTATTGGGTCGGGCCGTGTTCGATGATGTCGATATCTGTGAGCGCGATTTGGATGGTGAACCAGAGGATTGGCGGACGGATGCCTGGCGCGTAACGGTCGACTTCGTCCGGGACGGGAAAGTGTAAGGCACCGTCGACGTGCCACCGTTCGATCGCGACGTTGGGTTGGTTTCGCAGCACGTTCTGGCCGCAAAATCGGCAATTCGAGCCGACCAGTGCTTCGGCTAGGCTGACGAACGGCTCGCGCATCAGCATTGCGGGGAAGATCGGGTCAAGGGCGAGCGTGTTCCGGAGGATGAATGGCGTCTGAATCTCTTTGCCCATGTGCATCTGGACGTAACGGCCCTCGTGCAGCTCGGGCGTTTCGGCGGCGAAGATTTCCGGGTCGTCCATCAGTCGGTCTGTTGTCTCCTGGAGTGCGGCTACTTCGTCCAGGTTCAGGACGTCGGGAATGTGGACGTATCCGTCGCGATGCATGTCTTCGACGATTTGCTGTGTGCGGTCTTCGTCGAAGGGATCGCCGGCTGTGATGGGGGTGTCGAACACGTGGGTCTCGTTTTGTGTGGCTGACGGTTTCGTTGAGAGTAATTTGTGTGCAAGCCGCTCGATTCACCACACAGAAAGCCATAGGCCTGAGAGGTGCGTATGAAGATCGAAGCGATCGACTTCCAGATTCTGCAGAGCGAACCGGTTGTTCCCGAATGGCGACCGTTGCGTACGATGCGGGAGTATCCGGAGATTCACAAGGTGCGTTTCGGCCATAGCTTGTTCGAAGGGGATGGGATCGAGTTGCCCGCCCGACCGGGTTACGCGTGTCTGATGCGGATCCGCACGGACGAGAACCTCGAGACGTGCGGTCTGTTCGGGACCAGTTGGGGACGTGAACACCTAGAGTGGGAGGCGCGGACGTTCAAGCTCCAGTGGTCGCCCGACCTGGTCGGGGCGGATGCGTTGAACCGCGAATACCTCTGGCACAAGATGTGGATGGCGAGACGCTACTACCACGTGTCGTCGACGGTTCCGATCGCGCTGATTGATACACTGTTGTGGGACCTGGCCGGTCTGCGAGCGAACCTGCCCGTGCACAAGCTCCTGGGCGGGTTCCGCGATCGCATTCCTGCCTACCTCACGGAAACGGGTATACCTTACGAGGATACGCTGAAGTCGGCACAGCGGGCGGTCGACAAAGGCTACAAAGGGTTCAAGGATCACTCGATGCTGGGGATCGATACGAACCTGAAGCTGGCGGAAGAAATCCGCGAGCTGGTGGGCGACGAGATGGTGCTGATGCACGACCCCGTCCAGCAGTATTCCGTCGACGATGCGATCAAGGTGAGCCGTGGGCTTGAAGCGCTCGATTACCTATGGATCGAGGAACCGCTACAGGAGTTCGATATCAACGGGCTGAAGAAATTGTCCGACGCAGTTGACCTTCCGGTCATGGCGCTAGAATCAATTCCTGGGAATCCGTATCTCGCGCCCCCCTACCTGTCGGCAGACGCGATCGATATTGTCCGGCAGACTGGTTTGGGGATCACGGGGCAGATGAAACTGGCCAACCTGGCAGAGATGTTCGGGAAGAACTGTCACGGGGGGAATCCTCACGTGGTGGCGGCGATCCGGAATGACGACTGGTGGGAGGTCTCGGCGTGGGAGCCGACGAGTAAGGATCGGTCGCTGGATGCGGCGTTTGGCGGGTTGATACGGGATACGACCCGGGTGGAGGACGGATACATGTATGTGCCGCAGACGTCGGGGTTGGGGAGGGAGATTGATTGGGAAGGGATCGAGGGGATGACGGTGGAAAGAATCTAGGGGAACCATAGATGGTCACAGATCAACACGGATGAAACCCAATCAACCGAAAGCTTCTTGCGATCAGGAGGTCGCGGCAAGTCGAGCCCTCACCGGGTTTCGCTTCCAGCGAAACCGTCCCCGGCTTAGGCTTGCCCGGGCGGGCTCTCTCCCGCGGCAGGAGATGAGAGCCGACCTCTGGTCGGCGGAGTCTTGCCAGCAAATTCTCGTCGCTGCGCTCTGCGCAGTGATGCAGGAAACAAGCCCTACTGACCACCTCCATGACAAAAGATACGGTCATTGCGGCGAGGATGAGGCGGCAGGCGCTGGATCAGCCGCTGCAGAGCAAGCGGGAGCTGAACGAGATACAGCAACGAGTGCTGGATGTGGTGCAGGAGATCGGGCCGGCCGATACGGATCAGATGAAGGAGGAGCTGGATGGGGACCCGCTGTTGAAGAAGCAGATCATGCCCGCACTTCATCGGATGCAGGAAGCGTTTCTCGTGTTTGAGGAGCAGACGGAGACGACGTGGGAACATGGGTGGAGCGACTTCGAGTCGGAATGGCCTGAGATCGATCTGGAACGGCGATTGTGGGAAGAGGCGGCGAGCGAGGTTTTGAGCCGGTTCTTTGATGCGATGGTGTTCGCGACGCTCGATCAGGTGCGCGACTGGTCCGGATGGTCGGCGGCCAAGGTTAGGAAGCTGCTGGCTTCGATGGAGGCGAATGGGAAGATACAAGCGGCGACGGTCGAGGGGGTTGGAGAGGGGGGGATCGCTGAGCTACCCGACGTTGACCTGAATGTCGCGCGGAAGACCCTGATGAACCACCGGTCTGACTTTCTGGCGACTGCTTATGCCTTCGAGCACAAGGAGCGGTATGGCGATCTTGAGGTCCTGCAGTATCTGCTGATCGACGGTTAGTTTAGAGGGGTCGTCCTAGGCCACTGGCGGATCGGACCGCACGGTGTGGATGATATCGTGGTCGAATTTCCGAAGAAGGAACGAACGGAGAGGCGGGCTGATATATTGACGGCTGTGCGTGAGACATACTCAGGGCCGAATCACGAGATCATTTGCTACGATGGAAAGGAAGTCTAGGGAGAGGGGCGGGGGAGCAGGCGGCAAGGAAGAAACTGAGGTGGCAATGGCCTTGGCTTATGACCGATTCTCGACTCCGCTCGAACTGACGGTGCGTGTCCGACGACACGCGTATTTATCCCTGCCCCCTTGCTCCCCTGCCTATTCGTGGTACCCGAGGAACACCAGTACACAGCGGCCGCCGTGAATAACGGTCAGGCCAGCGGCTTCGGCCTTGGCGACTGCGGCTGCGCTCTCCGCGCCGGGCTGCATCCACAGGTGCTTTACGCCCGCATCGATGGCTTCGTCCACGATCCGCTCTGTCACGTGGGGTGACGTGATCAGCGAGAGAGACTCGATCGGTTCCGGAATTTCCGAAATGCTTGGGTAGCAGGTCTGTCCCTCGACTTCAGCGGCTCCCGGGTTGATCGGGATCGCTCGTCGGTCGTTTTGCAGGTAACAGCGAAGGACCTTGTTGCCATACTTGGCTCGATTCTTCGACGCGCCGGCGATCCCAAACACGGGCGCCCGAAGGAACGCGTCGATCGCAGCTTGAATGTCCATCTGATTCCTTTCTTGAACGTCCATTGAACGTATACAAAAATTGGCTTCGCCCAACCCTCTTTCGTCTGGATCCGGAACAGGCGCACGATCTCGCGATCGATCTGGCCGCGAGAACGTCAGATCTATCGTTTGTAGATGAGGCTCTGAGAAGGTCGACTGCTGTTCGGGATCCCCGATTGCGGGTGGATCTTGACGGTCTGTCGTTCGAGACGCCCGTTGGGCTTGCCGCCGGGTATGACAAGAGTGGACGGGCAGTAGACGGTCTGAGCGCACTCGGCTTCGGGCATATCGAAGTGGGTTCTGTCTCTCGTGACCCGTCGGATGGGAATCCCAAGCCGCGGCTGTTCCGGCTTCCGGAAGACGAGGCCGTGATCGTGCACTACGGGCTTCAGAATGACGGAGCAGATGTAGTGCGGTCACGGTTGCTGAAGAGAAGAACGTCTACGCCGATCGGCGGGAACATCGTGAAGACAAACAGAGGGATCGATGCTCCGGCGGAGTCAGCTGACGAGATATTGAGGGAGTATGTCGATGCCGTCCGGATCCTCCACGATTGTTCAGACTATCTGATGCTGAACCTGAGTTGCCCGAACACGGAAGATGGTCGCGATTTCTTCGCCGATCCGGGTAATATGCGTGAGATGATGGCCAGACTTGCTGAGGTGACCGTTCAGAGACCGCTCTACCTGAAGGTTTCTCCGCTAGGAGGAGATGAAGCTCTCGAGCAGCTGCTGGAAGCCGTGGAACCGTTCGGGTTCGTTCGTGGCTTCGCTTTCAATCTCGCGCCAGGCGTGCACGCTTCGTTACGCACGGATAAGCGTGTTTGGGGCGAACTGCGAGGTGCGCTGGCGGGGAAGCCCGTCGAGGAACAGATGAACGACCGGATTCGGAGTCTGTATGGACGGATGGATCGGTCGCGGTATGCGATTATCGGGGTCGGTGGGGTTTCGAGCGGTGAGGACGCGTATCGGAAGATCAGGCTGGGGGCGTCCGCCGTGCAGCTTTTGACGGCGCTGGTCTACGAGGGGCCGTGGGTTGTAAAGCGGATCCACGAAGGACTGTGCTGGCTGCTCGAGCGGGATGGGTTTGGGTCGGTGTCAGACGCTGTCGGGGTGGATGTTGGGTGACGCTATGGTTGGGGTCCTTCGATATACCCGCTGAGCCAAGGCTCAGCGGGCACTCGGGATGACCTGCAGGCTCATGGGGATATGCTGCGGTGTGGGCCGGGGACCCGAAACTTGCAAGGGCGGTTTGAACGTTGGCGAACAGTTTGACCCGGTCCACGCGCGCGGCGTTCAGCATCCGATCGATTATGGGAGATCCGACGAGGAGCAGTTCGCGGTTTTTCTGGTGCAGTGTTTCCGCAGCGACGACCAGCTCATCCAGGATCGGTGCACCAAACCAACGTGCCCGTGAGAAGTCCACGATGACGTGTCGGTTCGGATCTTCCTCGATCAGGTCGTTGAGCTTGCAGGACAGCTTCTCCCAGTCCTGCTTCGAATACAGCTCGCTGGCAATTTCCAGAACGACCGCTTCCTTCGAAATCTCTGTTCCTGCTTCCATCTCTTCCTCCAGTGCCACTGATCTTTAAGGTGACGCCCGCTAGTTAGGCAATGGGCGTACCATTCAGTTCCTATGACGAACGACACCCCATAAATGTTTGAATTTTCAGCGTTTCGGGGAGTGGTTGAGAGGGAGTTGGCCACTGTAAATTGGTAAAATTCGCCAACTGTCAGGCGGATGAAGCCGGATCAGGGAAGGGAGAAGGTGGTCACGACTCTATCGTGGTCCGAAGGCCATAGACCTGAGGACGTAAGGTCCTCGAGCTTATCGCTCACGACGTGAGTGGAAATGGGGGTTACGTTGCCTCGGTCAACGATCACGTCGATACGGCCCGCGAGTCTGGGTGTTTCGTTCAGGAGGTCATCGGCGTGGCAGCAGGTGGGGCCGGGGTCGTCGGTGACCATCATCCAGGTATCCGTGTAGCCCGCATCTTTAGGTGTTCGGGATCGACGGGATGGGGCGAGAGTTGATGTCGCCGACAAGGATCGTGGTCCCCGCCGACTGAGGGATCTCTCTGACCTGCTCCTCGGCCTGGTTGATCTGAATGTCGTGAAAGGCGCTCACCTCCAGGTGAGTCGAGACGAAACGGATTTCAAATCCATCAACGACGGCGTTGGCCATAACCCCTCCGCGAGGAATCTCGACGACCGCATCTCCAACGAGGGATACGGTCCCGCGCTCGCGAAACAGGCCTGTACTGGTTGTGACCACTTGGAAATCCGATCGGGAGAAGATGACTTCGCGATCGATCTGGTGGATGTCGTCCGCTGTGACACTGATGAACTCGGTGTCGGAGTTGTCCACTGAGGCAGCTACCTGGTAGCTGACGCCCTGAGCAACCAGAGCGGTCATCGGTTCGTCAAGGAAGTCGAGCGCGACGTCGCTGGTGGCGACCGGATTGCCTGTCAGGAAGTCGCCAGAGGATTGGGTCAGGAATTTGGAGACTTCCTGAAGTCCGATGAGGTGAGGCCGCTCAGTGGTGATGATCGAGGCGATGGCCTGCGTGCGTTCGGAGAAGTCAGATGCCTGGACGGAGGTTCAAAATACGGCTACTTCTGCAGGGAGGCTGAGCGGGTTGTCGAGACTCGTGAAGGCAGTCTGTACGTCGCTGCCGATGTAGATGTTCCAGGTCATGACGGTGACGGTTGGGCAGTCTCGGTGCCGGTGGGAGGGTCGTTGTCGCCGCAGGAGGCGAGGAGGAGGACTGCGAGAACGTAGAGGAGGGGCGTGCGCATTGAAGGGATCGCGGCCGGGCCGCCTCCGCTTAAGTGCTTCGGCGCGCTCGTGAAGGCCGTTCCTACGGGTTGGACACGGTCACCGGCCGACGGCACCCATGTAGACGGCGAAGTGGTCGTTGCCGTCGATGCCTAGGGTGCGGTTGAGGTCGTCGTCGTTGAAGGCGGCAGTTGTACATACACCACAGCCGACGGCCTGAGCGGCGAGATACAGGTTCTGGCCGACGTGGCCGGCGTCTAGGTGGATATAGCGGTATCCGCGGTCGCCATAGCGCCAGGTCATTCGGTAAGCTACAGCCGTCCAGATAAAGGTGACCGCGCTGTTCTGGATGAGTTCCGGTTGGAGCGTTGTGGAGGCAATCTTCTCTGCCATGTCGTCGGGCGCCTCGAGGTTCTGGATATGGTGCTCAGGGCCGACATAGCGATACAGGCCTGGCTCAAGGTCGTCGACGCGCTGGGCGAGGACGAAGCATTCGAGCGGGTGTCGTGCACCGGCAGACGGGACCGTCTTGAAGGCGTCCATCCGGTCTGCCTCTTTCACACCCTGAGTGGCCCACAATAGGTAGGCGAGTGCGCCCAACGGGATCGAATGATCGACGAGGAACTCCCGCTCCGATTTCCGGTTGTCGATCGCATATCGAAGAGAGATCTCGTTTAGGGTGACGTCTTGCGCGGCGGGAAGATCGACTGTCTTGAGTGAGGGATGAGGCGGGTTGAAGATCGGCGGACCCGGCTTGTTGAGCTGCTGATCGCTCGGGTCCATCATCTTGAACTGTGTGCGCCGCATGAAGTCGCGGCCGATGGCTGGGCGTTTCTTTTTCTTCACGTGTTCCTCTATTCATTCTAGGGAAAGAAGGTTGACCACCAAGACACTAAGGGCACCAAGAAAACCCAAGACTCAAGCCCGTTTACTCCGTGGAACGGTGGTTTCGGTGCAGCCGACCATACCCATACAGCGAGAGGTCAGACCTCAGATTGGTTGAAAGTTCTGTGCCGGTTCTCTTGAATGTCCTTAACGTACGCGTTCTGCCAGCGTTCGATTATTTGCATCGAGACTTCGCGGCGGTCCCAAAGGGGGACTGTGCGGCTGAGTTCGGACCGTTCGTCCACCCAGGCCGGGATGTCGACGTCTTCGCGCTCCGGGTCGGGTTGGGTGAAGAACAGGGCATTTGCCGTTTCTCCAAGGAATTTCTGTCGATCCTCCTTTGACGAATCCAAGAGGAGGTCTCCAACCCAATCCAGACAGCTTCAGTAAGTTTCGTTCCGCCAAAAAATAACGGGATACTCGCTGCCGAACAGGACGTGATCCCACCCGGAGAGGCCGATCGTTGATTCGACCCACGTTCTGAGGTCCGCGTGCGGGTATGCGGCTGCGCTGCCCATCCCGCCGTGACGGGAAAAGACCGTGAAGAAACGTGGATTTTGATACCAGGTTGGCCAGGGGAAACTCGGGTCCTGGACCAGGGCGAAGGAAGTGCGGTGCGGCGATCCGGCTGGTCGGATACTGTTCGAACCATTCGAGCCTGGCTTCTGCGGCGGCACTGTTGCTGAGACCGACGGCGTAGATCCAGCGTCCACTCTGACCCAGAAATTCAGCCACGACCGGGTTGTCGAGGAACTCATCACCGCTCAGACGGATTCCAGTGATGCTTGCACGGATCTGAATCTCGGCGATCTCGCTACGCTGACGTTCGTTTTCACCGAACGGGATACCGATTGCGCGTATGCGGTCCGGGTACTGTCCCATTGTGTGGACCAGTGTTTCGATGTCCGGGGCAGCCGGCCCGAGTACGAGGATCGACCGGTCGATGCCGAAGTCGTCCGCTGTGGCGATTGCGTTTTCAAGGCTCCCGAAGCGGGGCAGACCGACGTGGCAGCAGGCATCGACGATCACGACGTCTCCCAGGTCGTAGACGCCGCGGTTGTTGTCTTCCGTTGTGAATCCCGTGTAGCGGATCAGGCCTTCTTCCTTCAGGCTATTGAGCTGATTGGCAACCCCGCCCGACTCGAGGATGCGTCCCACGTATTCATGCGTCCAGCTCGATCCGTGGAGTTACAGCAGGTCCACCGAGTCGCGCCCGAGTCGTTCGAGCGACGTCTCGAGCGATGCCCGGACGTCGTCGAAGGCATTTCGGGCGACCTTTGTGGCAAGAAAAATGTCCGACCGATCGGCCAGCGCTTCACCGAAGATGCGCTCGTTTTCTCCTAACCCATAGTCGGCGACGGTATCGAAGTAGGTGACACCCAGATCGAGCGCTCGTGAGATGGCGTCGAGCACACCGTCTCGTGCGGACCCATCCTCTGGGGTGTACTTACTGAGGTAGTCCGTGAGTCCAGCAGGTGCACCGCCGAAACCGAGCCGGTTGACGGATCGGCCTATGCGGCCCAGCGTCGTTGTTTCGATCTCGATCACGCGGCGTAGGGCGGGATGTGATTGAGCTGTTTCCACTGGCCGGCATCGGTGCCGACGCAGAAGTGCTCGAGCCCGTTGGAGACGACGAGGTATCTTGCTTCGATCACCTTGTTGTATTGCCCGATCTGGTCGAAGGTCTTCTGGCCGAGCTTGATCGACGGTGCCTTGCATTCGACTACCAGGATCGCGGATCCGGAGCGATCGTAAGTGACGATGTCCGCACGGTATGGAATGCCGTTCAGCTCGAACCCCTTTTCGATCGCTGTGAGCCCGATGGGGTAGCTAAGTTGATCGGTCAGGTAGTGGAGCATGTGCTGGCGAACCCACTCTTCAGGCGTGAGGACGAGCCACTGCTTGCGGAGCGAGTCGAACACCTCTGTGGCGGTCTCACTCGATCGGAGTTCGAGATTGCAGAAGGGCAGGTTGAGTCTCGGGTGCTCGACCGCTGTCACTCGACCGGCTCCGGGCGATACTCGGCATCCCCGAAGGCCAGCATCGGGTAGAAGATGAAACTCAGGATGATCATCCCAATGCCCCACACCCCATCCTTCCCAAACTGTTTCGCGAACGAAATCGAGATCAGGATGCTAAAGATAAAGTTGGCGATAGGTATGAGCAGCAGAATGAGGATCCACAATTCCGGCTTCCTCTCGATCCGGATCCAGATGAGCAGATTGTAGATTGGGATCAGGACCGCCCATCCAGGTTCAACCGCCTTCACATACAGCTTCCGCAAAGAGATCGGATACATCGAGATCGTCGTGAGGACGATCAAGCCGGCAAAGGGGCCGAGTCCGTCGATCATTTGGCCTCCTCGGGGAAGCGATCCCGGTACTCGCGATCAAATTCGTCGCTGCCGTCGTCTATGCGACGATCGAGCGATATGCCTGGCAGGAACACAGGCAGCTTGCCGTCGAGGAAGTCGGTCCGGTAATCGCCGTTCGGGTGGAAGGTGTCGTGTCCGTCTGGCCAGTGGATAGTGTGGATCTGACGAGGCGTCGGTTTCTCGTAGTCCTTCTCTACTCGGTAGCGTTCGACGGCGTCTTGGCTGAGTGTAATGCCCAGGCCAGGTGCATCCGGCACCGGTACGTTTCCGCCGACGATCGTGAAGTCTTCGATCAACGGATGCTCGTAGATGTTAATGCAGGGGATATAGGGCCAGCGCGCCATCTTCAGGACGGCTCCCAGGTGGACGGACCAGATGGTGGTCAGGCCTGTGCCCACGAGCTGGAGCCAGAAGGGCATGTCGTGATGCTGAGCGAAATTGCCCCGGCTCCGTACGCCAGTCGCGCCTCCGCTGATGACGAAGCCGTCACAGACGCCTTCCCTTACGGCGGTCGGCGCTGGCGGGTTACCGAAGTGCATCGAGATCGGGGTGGAGATCTTGCGGCGAAGCAATGCGTTTCCGGCGACGTTGCTCTGCGGGATCGGGCTCTCGACGATCGCCAAGTTCGGATACTTCGACTCGAGCTTCTGGATCAGAGGGGCTGCTTGATCGACTCCAAGCAACAGCCCGTTGAAGTCGACGTCGAACTTGAAATGAGGCGACACTGCATTGCACACGGCTTCCAGTTGTTTGTCGATGTCGAACCAGGGACGTGCCTTGGCCTTCATCGAGGTGAAGCCCTGTGATTCCGCCGTTTTGGCTTCGTTCGCCCACTCTTCCGGGTGCATGTCCTGCGCCCACCACGATACGGGACAGGCATCGCGATCCTGTTCACCCAGCAGCCGATGGCAGGGTAGATCGACAAGCTTGCCGGCGAGGTCGAACAGCGCCATCTGGATGCCGGCGCCGAGCGTATCGTCGTTCAGGAGGTCGAAGATGTTTTTGTCGACCACGCGACCGAAGTCTGCTTCTTTCGAGGTGGGCGACCCGTAGAGCGCGAGGTTTTCGCCGATGCCCTCTAAGCCGGATTCAGAGGTGACGCGGTAGAGGTCGACCATCGACCAGCCGTTGACACGGACGGTCTTGACCAGGTGACAGCGCTCGTGGAAGGGGATACAGAGGACGGTGCGTTCGATGGATTTGATGGTCTGGTTTGGCATTGGCGTTAGACGGCTGCAATGTCCCCAGCCGCAGGCTGGGGACGAGATTACACGTGTTTGTGACAGGGTGGGCAGAGCCCGCTAATCTATGATATCGGTTGGGGATAGACTCGATTCCACTGGCTTTCACCGGCACAGTAGAGCGGGTCCTCCCACGAGGTCTGGTGGTTCTTCTCGGCGTTCGCTAGGTTGATCGACCGGATCATATGGGCGTTCAGCTCCGAGTCGAGACGATCCCGGATCTCCTGACAATCTGGATCGTCGATTCGGTTGTTCTGTTCGGCCGGGTCGTCGTCGACGTTGAAGAGCGCGCCGTAGCCGGTGGCGTATCGCGCGAGCTTCCAGGTGCCGTCGTAGCTCATGCTGCCGCCGGTGACAAAGCCGTAGACCTGTTTTCGACTCTCGGATCCATCCACGCCGAGGTCGGCGAGTGGACGGGAGTCCATGTAGCCCGGAACCTCACAGCCGCCGAAGTGAAGGAGCGTGGCCGTGATGTCCATGACTGTGGCTGGCGATTCGTGAACGATCGACTCGCTCATCGCGGGATGCCGGACGATCAGCGGGACCTTGGTGCTCGACTCGTAATACGCGCCCTTGCCGATCAGGCCGTGATCACCGAGGTAGTCGCCGTGATCGCTGCAGAAGATCACGATCGTGTTGTTCCACTTATCGGTCGCCTTTAGGGAGTCGATGATCTTGCCGACCTTGTCGTCGATCCCTTTGACCAGACCGGCGTAGTGGCCACGAATCTTCGCCTTGTGTTCGTCGGTAAACTCGGTGTAGTCGACGCCGTTCCACGTGCCCAGGTTGCCCTGGACGTTCCCCTTGATGAACGACTCCGGCTGATCGGGCCCGATCGGATACGGTTTCGGCATGTCCTCCGGTCGGTAGAGGTCGGCGTACTCTGGTGAAGGATCATACGGGCAGTGTGGACCGGGGAAGCCGACCATCATCGCGAAGGGCCGGTCGTCCTGATACTGCGAGATGTAAGACGCCGCCTCGTTGCCGACGAAGCCGTCCCAGGAGTCCTCGAACGGATGCTGATGCACGATGGCCCCGCGATTCTCCTGGTAGCCCTCGTGTTCGTTCCCGTGGAGCTTTCGCGTGCCTTTCGCCTTCAAGTATTCTTGGTAGTCGTCCTCGATGTGGATCCACCGCTTGTCCTCACAGACGATCCGATCCTCGAACCCCATCGAGGCTTCCCACGGGTAGAAGTGCATCTTGCCGACCGCGCACGTACGGTAGCCGGCTGATACGAGTGTCGATGGCCAGGTGTGGATTCCGCATTCTTCTAGGTCGGGACGCAAGAAGTTGCCGTTGCTGAGCACGCCGGTTCGGATGGCGTTCAGGCCGGTCAGGAGGGTCGACCGCATCGGAACGCACAGAGGAGAGGGTGCGATGGCTTTCGCATACCGTACGCCCTGCTCGCATAGGCTGTCGATATGCGGCGTGTCGATGAAGTTCGCTCCGTAGCAGCTGAGAAAGTCCGCGCGGAGCTGGTCGGGCATGATGAATAGCAGGTTTGGCTTGGGCATATGTTTCCTGAGTGGAGTGCGGAGGGTCGTTAACGGGAGTGACCCGATTTGTTTGCTGTCAGTATAAAGCGCACGAATAAGACAGCGTCAAGTTGAAGGAAGGGCTGCCTGGGGGGAGAGGCGCAGGAAGAGCGCGCAAGAGAGGCGCCGGCTTTGAAGCTTCGGCGGGACCAGCCGCCAAGGCTACGGCCCGGCAGGTAGGTGGTGTGGGAGCAATCAGAAACCTAGAGCGGTACGAGCTTCGAGGCGTTCTTGTTGAAGAGCTTTTCTCGGATGAGCTCGCTCAGGTCAAGCGTGTTGAGGTAGTTCATCAGATCGTTGCCGGGGGCGTCGCGGCCATAGAGGAGGCGGTCCTGGTAGCGGTCGATGAACTGGACGGCGTGTTCGGAGTCCCGTCGCATCGCGGTCAGGCCTGATCCGGCCGACAGGTCGGCCCACAGGTTCGGGAATCGGTCGAAGAGGCCGAAAAGTTTGCCACCCGGTAAGATCGGGCCGTCCGGGTAGGTCTTCGGGTCAGTGTCCGCGTCGCCGCTGATGTGCCGCCAGAATCCGGGCGCGTGTCCAATGATGACCGTGTCAGGGCACCGTTCGAGCGCTCGCTCGAGACAGTCGATCTCGCCACCATACCAGATGTCCTGGTAGACGCGCTTGCCCGTCTCATCCGACAGGTAGGGTGTATCGATATGCAAGACGACGGGTAACCCCATCTCGCCCGCGGCTTGGAAGGTCTCGATGGTTCGTGGGTCGTCCAGGACTGTCCGGTAGCTCCACTCACCACAGACCCGTATGCCGTGCGTTTTGACGGCAGCTTCCAACAGAGCTGCGGGATCCCCTTCGGTCGGGCAAGGGCAGTAACCTGCGACGAAGCGATCCGGATACTGGTCGCGGGATCGAGAGATGTCGTCGAGGACGACACCGGCGTGAGTGCCGTCCGGCCGTGCGTTCGAGGGATTGAAGACACGGTGGCTTGTCGGCACGTGCTGAGCGGGTGGAAGCGTCCACGTTAGCAGCCAGCTGACGTCGATACCGAAGGTGTTCATTTCGGCGATGACGCCGGCGGCGTTCAAGCCGTGGTAGAATGGGTGGTTGTGTGAGTCTATGATCAATGTCGTGTACCCTTGGGTTAATCTTGAGCGGGGGAGCAGGAGAGCGGGAGAAAAGGGCCCTCGCCTGCTCTGTCCTGAGCGAAGCGAAGGTCTCCCGCTCACCCGCTCAATCCCAACAAAGACAGAGAATCTCTGTAGATCATCCTCTCCATCGCATCCTCGTCCAGCCTCGGAAGCGATGTGCCCTCCAGCACGCTGTTCAGCCCTCGTAAGCCTTGCAATGTGTTGTCTACCGTTGCGAACGGATAGTCGGTGCCGAACAGGAGTTTGTCCCAGACGCCGTATTCCTGGACCAGCATCAGCGCGTTGTAGAGTTGCCAGGGGCGGTAGTGGATGGCGCTGACGTCGGCGTAGACGTTGGGATGCTTGCGGATGGTGACCGCGCATTCGCCGCCGTAGGGATGAGAGAGGTGGGCCATAATGATGTTGGCGTCGGGATAGCGGATGGCGACGTCGTCCAGGTGACGGGGGAGTGTGCATTCGAGCGGCGCCTGAGCGATGAAGGTCGTCCCCGTGTGCAGGAGGACGGGGAGCCCATGCTCGGTAGCGTAGGCCCAAAGGTCGTTGAGCTCGGGGTCACTCGGTTTGAAGCCTGCATACATCGAGAGCAGCTTGATACCGCGCAGACGCAGGTCCTGGTGGCTGCGTCGTAGATCCTCACGCCAACCCGGCTGCGTGGGGTCGACTGAGAGGAAACCGATCAGGTCGTCCGGATGCTCGTTCACATACTCCGCGACGTAGTCGTCCTCCACCCACATCCCGCTCAGCTTCGCCTTCCCGCCGAAGACAACGGTCTTCACTTCTTCCGAACACTCTCGCTTGTAGTCCTCAAACCGAACGGTCAGGTCTACGTCGTGACCGCCCCAGGCGCGGATGGATTGATCGCGAAAGTCATCGCCTAAGTGGTCGGGATACTGCCAGGTGTGACTGTGAACATCTATAATCATGTACAGCGGCACTCAGTATGAGTGAGGTAGATATCGAGCAGGAGAGCGGGGGAGCGGGAGACAAGGCGGTTTTTTTCCCGCTCTACCCCTCGCCTGCTCGCCCGCTCAGTTTTAGGCTGGCTCCAATACCTGCAGAGACACACCAGCAACAAGATCCTTCACCTTTTCGCGATAGGTGGCCATATGCGGGGCGGCGAGGTGGGCGTTGAGGGCATCCAGTGATTCCCATTGCTCTACGACGGTGACAACGTTGTCGCGGAGCGGACCTTGGGCGCCGATGCCGGAGTCGATGTCGATGGTGGGGCCGTAGGAGATGCAGCCGTCTTCGGCCAGGCAATTGGGGACGTTCTGTTTGAATTCTGCGATGAAAGCGTCGCGTTTTCCGGCGATGCATTCGATCGTGGCAATGACGTGGACCATCGGGACTCCTTGTGGTAAATCGTTGGTGATTATGAGGTTAAGGGCGGCAATATAATACCTCGATCGAAAAACCAAAGGCGATTAACCACCAAGGACACAAAGACCACCAATTTAGTGGGAGGGGAGTCCCGCACCGAGATCTTCATCTTGCAGCACTTGGCCCCGAGAATCCTGCCCTGCCATTACCAGTGTGCCAACGCTAAACAGAAACGGAATCAAACTTTCCGAGCGGTCCGATCGTCGTAAGGACTGCAACCCGAGAGACGCAATCTGCCGGGATCTCGATGTGACTATTAAAGCGTTGATCATGAAGTATCTGAATGGCGATACGGCGGCGTTCAACACGCTGGTGAATCATTGGCAGAAGCCGATTCACAATTTCGTCCTGCGATACGCGGACTGTCCGGATACGGCGAAAAATCTGACTCAGCAGACCTTCATTCGAGCGTATCAGCGAATCCGCAAGCTGGATAACCCGACCCGGTTCTCGAGCTGGCTGTATCGAATCGCGCTGAACGCGCCGACGACGGGACAGCCAGACGAATTCGCGCATCGGCAGGGACTGCGTGCCGTGCTTGGACGGGCGCTGCAGGAGGTCCCGGAACAGCGACGGGTGATTGTCATTATTAAGGAATATCAGGGGCTGAAGTTTAGAGAGATCGCAGAGGTGCTGGAGTTGCCGAACAACACGGTGAAGTCCCGTCTCTACTATGGACTCAAGGCATTACGAAACCGATTTGATCAATGGAACGTGACGGAGGAGGTGGTCTGGTATGACGCCTGAAATTACCGAAGAACTGCTCGTCGACTAATTTATACGGAGAACTGGAAGAGGATCAGCGTCGTGCGGTCGAAGCCTACCTGGATGCGCATCCGGAGAAGCGGCAAGAGATCGAGGCACTCGGCTGAACGTGTGGGATCCTAGCCCAGAGGGAGGATGAGGAGCCGACCACAGAGGTGGTGTTCGTGACGGATCGCAGCAAGCGGTTCTTGGGTACCGTCCGGCGATGGATCGGCGGAGGTGCTGTAGACGCCGCGGCGGCACTGCTGCTGATGTTCGCGGATTTCGAGATCGGTGTTCGGAATGGACGGTTTCATTTCGCGATGGGCGCGAGATCGACCGGTGTCGACGCCGGTCAGTTCGATGACTCGAACCAGGCTTTGTCCGTCGGCGAATTCGCAGCGATTCAGCGCGATTATTTCGAACTGACACGGTAGCTGATCGATACATCCGAGTTGAGGCAGAACCAGGTCTTGATCCAGCTGTCCGACGAACTGGCAAACCAACTTGCGCGAGATCTGGATTTCGTCGGTCAGGGCATCCGGAGTGTGGTCCGAACGGTGGACTACAACATCGAACAGACGGGGATGTTGCTGAATTACGTGCAGACGCTGTATCGGCAGCCCTAAACAGACTATGGAGCAGGAATGAAAAGACTAACGGCAGTAGCAGGCGTGCTCATGGACATTATCAGCGATTGGGATGCGTCCCCGGTGGTGTGGGGAGCTTCTGGCACGCGGGTGCGGGGCACCTACTATGACGGGTATGGTGTCCTGTTCCTCGTGGAGGGCGGACTCTTTCCACATCGGGTCCACGTAACGGCGATCAAAGGCAAGGGGTTGGGCGTCGTGCTTCTCGACGATCTCGACCGCAAAGGTCTGATGGCCCCGGATATCGTGGGCCATCAGAAAGAGCGAATCATCGATTACCTGGGCAACTATGCGGGGACGATACGCCAGTTCAAGCCGAACGATCGGATCAGTATCCGGATCCGTAAGGATGCCGTGACGCGGTACAGCCAGGGGAAATCGAACATCGCCGAATTCATGAAGCAGATCGAGTGGCAGAAGATCTAGCATCACCCCCAGAGCTGATCGGTTGAAGGCGTCGGCATTCGTGCCGGCGCCTTTGGCATTTCCGGACCAGTCGGTTCTTGCATCCCTGTGGACGAGGAGAACGACATAACACCCCGGCTCGCAAGCCACGCGCGCATGGCACAGATCCTGATGGGGCGATCTTTCTGCTGGCGGGGATTCCGAAGGTGATCAATCCCGACCAGTTTTACTGGGACGTGGTTCCCTAGACCTTTCTGTTTGGATTCGATGAACAGACATCGGCCTTGGTTGCAAGATCCGCCCTGTCGCTGGGGCCGATCGAATGTGTGCTCGGTGTGGCCCTCGTCGCGAACTAGCGTCGCCGAATCACATTTCCGGTGGCGACGGCATTGATGGTCACGTTTACGGCGATCGTCGGCGCGGCCTGGTATAGCGGGTATGACGAGTCGTGCGGCGGTTGTCGAGGACGTGCTGATGCTCGGGCTGCTCGTATTGGGATGGGACGTGGGCGGTGGTGCGGCTGTCGAGAAGGCCGGTAGTCTGGTCACGGGCGCGGCAGTGTTGTCGTTCGGAATCGGAGCGGTTCAGATTTCGGGCGCGATCGAGCGGATTGATGACTCGGATCTTAGGGTAGGGGGTTTCGTTGACGGGTTTGAGTGCGAGGTCCGGTTCGGTCGATCTCAATGGAGAGACGGTGATTGTGGTGATGACGCCGTCGTGCACCCGGTGCAAGCGTGCGATGCCCCGGCTGAGCAAGATGGTCGAATCACACGGCATCCGGATTGTCGGCCTCACGTATTTCGACCAAGATGGGGATGCGATGAAGGTGTTGAAGGACGCGTATATGCCGTCGTTCCCAATCGAGACGGTGTCGAAGAAGGATTTCATGCGTCTGACGTGGGGGCGCGGGGTGCCGCGCTTGGCGAGGTTGCGGGATGGGGTTGTGGAGCAGGTGTGGGAGGCGCACGCGTTTCCGGGTGTGAAGGAGATTTCGGGGGAGTCATAGCTCGTAACTAATCCAAAAAGCAGCAACCTGGTCATCCTGCTCGCCTCCGCATAGCTTCAGCGAAGCGGGGAGCGCGAGCCGAAGGGCGACCAAGTTACACAAAGACCGACACCCCCGCGGTCGCGGGGCTCAGTGTGACGGTGTCTACGAGTTACGCCAGCTCGCCTTGCTGGATGAACGAGTTGGGTCGACCTCTCTGCTCGCCGGGATTCACGCGGTTGCGGTCGCACCAGGTGGGGCGATAGAGGGACTGCCGCTTGGGGGGCATCGCGTTGTAGACGGCTTCGGTCGGTTCCCACTGGTGCCACTTGCTGCCGATAGTGTTGTAGCAGTTAAACACAGCGCATCGCTCGCGTTCCGTGCTTTTCCACTCGACTGCGGAGTGTGTGAGCGCCTCTGTGAAGAACAGGGCTGAACCAGGTGGACATGAATAGGTTTCCCAGAGCGGACTGTCCTCTTGGTTGGTCGAATCGGGACGATCGAACGCTGCTTTATGGCTGCCGCTCAGGAACAGTGTGCCTCCGTCTCCTGCCTTCACTTCATTGAGTTCGAAAACGACGCGGGTCAGGCCGCTGTTGACTCTTCCTGGCGACATGTGGTAGGTGTGGTGATTGCCCGGGAAGTTGAAGTGACCCCGGCCGCCGTGTGGGTTGAACTGTTTGTTGGCAGGTCCCCACGGCCGGATCGTAAGGAAGCTGCCCTCGTGGCGGAAGCCGTAGCCGTCATCGGTCTGTAAGCCTTCGAATCCGACGAACTCGGTCATAAAGCCGACTACGAGCGGATGGTCGGCCAGACGCTGAAGAGGGCCGCCAACCGATGATCGCTCTTCCTCCGGGACCGACTCCGAATCCTTCGCCAGCCGGTATGCGAAGTCTCGCATCTCGGCAATGTCGTCATCCGCCAGCACGCCAGGAACGGCAAGCCAGCCCCTCGTGTCGAAGATCCACTTCTGCTCCTCGGTCAATTCGATCGCGGGCAAACTGTCCGCATTCAATACCTGTGACATCATTGCGCCTTTCCGTTTTCGGGTCCGTTTGGGGCAATATAGGCTCTCCGCGGGCCACTTCGGAAGAACTATGAGGGGGCTGGACGAAAGGCCAGTGCGTGGCGATTCAGATCGGATTACTTTGTGTGCATCACATATCACACCACGTGACAATATCAGAAGGAGGCGTCTATGGCTGAGACGCTGACACTTTCCAGCACCGAATTCGATGGCGTAGAGAACGGATCGCCGCCCGTGCCCGCTCCGGATCCGGATTCTTTGACCTACCACAAGCTTTGTCCAGCGTCGGAGATCGAGGAAGGGAAGAGTAGGCCCTTCACCGTCAATGGGACGCATATCGCAGTGTTCAAGGATAACGGAGGCTATCACGCGGTCGACAACCGGTGTCCGCATATGGGTTACCCGATGTCCGAAGGAACCGTCCGGGATGGCGTACTGATCTGCCACTGGCACCACTGGGAGTTCGACCTCAAGACGGGCGGATGCTTCCTCACGACTGGTGATGATCTCAAGTCGTTCCCGGTCCGAGTCGATGATGACCGGGACGTTTGTGTCGGGCTGTCAGGCGGCGAACAGGAAGAGGCAAGACGGCGGCTGATCGATCGCGGGAAACGGACGCTCGAACAGGGGCTGAAGGACCGGAGCCCGTTCCTGATCGCGAAGGCTGTGACGGCATTGCGTGAGAGCGGGGCGACGTCTCAGGAGATCATCCAGCACGGGCTGTTCTACGGCGCCTACAAGACGACAGATGGATTCTCGTCGGGTGAAGTGATCCTGACAATTGTTGCGAACATGTGGGACGACGTGGACGAGAAGGATCACAACCTGTTCCTCGTACACGGGCTGACGCAGATCGCTCGCCGCACGGGCGGTGGATCGCGTCGACAGCGCTTTCCGTTCCCGCAGTCGAACGACGAGCCCAATCTGGAGACGCTGAAGCGGTGGTTCCGGCGGTATATCGACCTCAGACAGCGGGGCGCATCCGAGCGGATCCTGCTGACGCTGAACGATCGCGGTCACTCGCCTCAGACGGTCGCCGAATTCGTGTTCTCGGCCGCGACAGATTTCTACTTCACCGGCGATGGACACGCGCTCGACTTCGCGAACAAAATGTTCGAGGCGTTGGACTACGTGGATTGGAATGGCGCCCACGAGATCCTTCGTCCGATCATCGTGGATCTGTCCACACGCACTCGGCACGAGGAGACGTCGCGGTGGATGGACGCCGTGCCCGTGCTCGAAGATGTTTTCACGCGCCTGGACGAGATCTGGGAAGCGAATCAGGCGAATGAGCAGGAGCTGGATGTGTCCAAGTTCGCGGAAATCTTCCTGCAGGATGATTTCGAGCCGATCGTGGCGGAGATCGAGACGCGGCTGCGGGCGGGTGTTGATCCGTTGCAGATCTGTCGGGCGATGACGTATGCAGGTGCGGTTCGCGTGGCCCGGTTCCACCTAAAGAACGAGGGCGACTGGCACGACGTCGCGAACATCTACTCGTATGCGCACGGTCTGTATCGTGCGTTCCAGCTGGCACCGAGCAAGGAGCTGGTGCGGGGGCTGTTCCACGGCGCCGTGTTTATGACGTATCTGCGGTGGCTGAACATGCCATCCGCGCGTGTGCCCACACCGGCACAAACGATCGACGAGCCCTTCGCATCGGATGAGGCAATGCTCGAGCGGTTGCAGGAGTTCGCGGACTTCCAGAAGGTCTACGAGGCGGAGCTGGTGGTGAATCAGTATCTGGAGGAAGGGCGCGACATCAAGAAGCTGAAGCACGCGCTCGCCCACGTCACGCTGAGGGAAGACGCTGAGCTGCACATGTTCCAGGTGCTTGAGGTGGCGTATCGGCACTACGACCTGACGGATGACCCTGAGGAGAAGCGGATGCATATGCTGGCGGCGACGCGGTATATCACCGCGCAGAAGGTGATGAAGGGGATCCTGTGGTCGACGGAGAATGCGGAGCGGCTGCAGCGTGGGGAACTCCTTAGTGAGCGAGATGATGACAACTAAGGCCGAAGATCAAATTCAGGGAACCACAGAGGACACGGAAGACGCGGAGGGATCTATGCAAGCACCGAGAGCGTGCCGATAGTCGGGGCTCTTTCCTACGGACAGGATTGCGCGGGGGGGTTCCTTTAGGGAGCTCGCCGCTTTCTTATACCCGTAATCGAGCGCATATTGGCGGCTATGGATGTGGATGCTGTGGTGCAGGTTATCGAACGGACGGATTCGCGAGGCAGGACCCGGCTGGTGGCGATCGATGGGTGTGGGGGAGCAGGGAAGTCGAGTCTTGCTGAGGCCATCGCTGAACGGATTGACGATGCCGCGATTGTGCACGTGGATGACTTCTGGCATGCTCGTGAACGCAGGCCCGATCGGGCGACGGTGGTCGGCGAGCCGGGGTCGGATTACGACTGGGAACGGCTGCGCGATCAGGTCGTTGTCCCGCTGGTTGAGGGGCTGGATGCTCGGTATCAGCGGTATGATTGGGAGACGGATTCACTGGCCGAGTGGCACGATGTGACAGGCGGTGGGACCGTCGTGGTCGAGGGGGTGTTCTCGACTCGGGTGGAGTTGATTGACTACTATGACGTGCGGGTCTGGGTGGATACGCCGGCCGATGTGTGCCTGGCTCGTGGGATTGAAAGGGATGGGGAGCAGCATCGGCATCTGTGGGAGAACGAGTGGATGAAGGCGTATGAGCGGTATGTGGAAGCGAGTGATCCGGTTGAGAGGGCAGATGTGGTGGTGAGGGGTCTTTAGCACGTAGCGCAAAGCGGTGGATGTGATCACGCCTGATTTGGCGAAGGCAGGTGGGATCGCGGATCTGGCGGATGCCCATTACGTGCCGATGGCGCTACACAATGTATCGTCACCGTTGGGGATGATGGCGGCGTGTCACCTGTTGGCGGCGATTCCAAATTTTCTCGTGCTGGAGTTTCATGGGTGGGAGATTCCGTGGTGGGAGGAGATGCGTACCGGGGATAAACCCTTTGTACGGGATGGGTGGATGGAAGTTTCTGAATCGCTGGGAGTGGGCTGGAGCTCGATGATGAGGCGGCTAAGGGGCCGCTGTGGGAAGGGGATGTCTATTTCGATTGAAGATTGAGAATTGAGGATTGAAAATCTAGAGGCCGAGGTGTTGAAGGGTGTGGTCGTAGATCGGTCGTTCTTCCTGGTAGAGGCGAAACAGCACTGCCATTGATATGCGTGGATAGAGTATGGCATCTCTAGGGATGGATTCGCGTTTGATCAGTTCTGCGCCATTAGCCAGTAGTTGAGCCACGGTCTGGTCGTCATGGCCGAATCTGGTGAATTGATCAGGGGGATGGCTAGGACGGCGGGGAGGTCGTCGGGGATAGGATCGGCCGTAAGCTCGCCGACGTCGATGGCGACGGATCCGTCTTCATCCTAGCCGGCGGATCGGGAGGTGAACTCGAAGACAGCTTTTACGGGCGTGTTGGCCTCAACGACCGATCGGTCGTCGATAATGCGGATCGAGGAGTCGATCTCGTCGATGCGGACTGGGCAACCGATCTCTTCCATCGCCTCCCGCTGAAGAGTCTCCTTGAGTGTCTCTCCGGGTTCGAGGGTGCCGCCGATGCTGTCGCATCCAATACGCAATCCTTACGCTGTTTTCTCCCACTTGTCGGACTGACGTACTTCGAAAAGCAGCTTCCCGTTCCAGCGTGGAAGGATGCCGACCCCTATGACGTTTTCAGGGCCGGGTCGTACAGAGCACCACAAGGATGGGCTTGCCGAGGTACTTCTCGGCCTTTTGGACACGCGAAACGAGTTCGTCGTCGACGTCGTAGACGGTCGTTGTTACGTCGGTGTATCCAGCATCGGCGATCGATTTCGCGTAGTCGTCGATCGAGTGAGTTTCCGCGCCCAGACGATACTCTTTCTCGGCCAGTGTGAAGTTGGCTTCGATGCCTGCCTCGGCCATCCAGGGGTGGTAGAAGGAGAAGACCAGCCGGCCGCCTGGTTTGGTGACCCGGTGTAGTGATGCGAAGACGGGATCGATAGATGACAGGTGTTCGCCGACGAGGGCGCAGAGGACGGCGTCGAAGTCGCTCCAGTCATCCGGAAGCTGGTCCAGTGACGAGACGGTGAAGGAAACGTCAGGGTGGCGTTGTTTGGCGACGGAGAGCATGCCGTCAGAGAAGTCGACACCGGTTGGAATGGCGCCGGCATCGAGCAGGGGCTGGATGTTCCGGCCTGTTCCGCAGCCGGCATCGAGGATGTGCTCGCCTGGCTGAGGAGCGAGGTGGGAGATCGTGTGGCGGGAGTCCAACGCGACGACGGGGTTGGGGGTGTTGTCGTAGGTTGGCGCCCAAAGGTCGTAGCCTTGTTTGGGGTTTATGGGGATTGGTTCAGGCATTTGAAATAATCTCAGAGTCTACTTGAACTGTATCTGGAGTCCCGCAGTTCACCGCGAGCGGAGTCGAGGTGCGGGAATGACGGCACAAATCTAACAGGTTTTTCATGGTACGTTTCGGGATTGTAGGTACAGGGTGGCGGTCGGAGTTCTACTTGCGGGCGGTTGCGGCTTGTCCGGATAGGTTTGAGTGTGTGGGACTCGTGTCCAGGAATCCGGATCGAGAGGACTATCCAGGGGCAGAACTGGGGGTTCCGCTGTATGGGTCCATGGAGGAGTTGGTTTCGAAGGGGAAGCCGGACTTCACCGTGACGAGTGTGACCTGGGAAGCGAATCCGGGGACCATCAAGGATCTCGTGGATCTCGGACAGCCGGTGCTGTCGGAGACACCGCCGGGGGAGACGGTCAAGGAGCTCGCGTTGCTTTATGCGCTCGTTCAGAATGGGGCGAAGATTCAGGTGGCCGAACAGTATCACCTGCAGCCGCACCACTGTGCACGGATTGCCTATGCGCAGAGTGGGAAACTGGGCACGCTCACGCAGGCGCAGGTATCAGCGGCGCACGGCTACCACGGTATCAGCCTCATTCGCCGACTGCTTGGGATCGGGTTCGAGGATGCCGAGGTCACCGGCAAGCTGTTCACGTCGCCGATCGTGAAGACGATGGGCCGGGGAGGGCCGGATGCTGACGAGGAGGTCACCGAAACGACGCAAAATTTCGCGATGTTCGACTTCGGCGATCGGCTGGGGGTGTTCGATTTTCTGGGCGATCAGTATCGGTCGCACATTCGCGGTCAGCGCGTCGTTGTGCGGGGGGTGCGTGGTGAGATCCTTCAGGATGAGGCGACGTATCTACAGGATCACGTGACGCCGATCAAGCTGTCCTTCATCCGTCACGAGGCCGGGCCGAGAGGGAACCTGGAAGGGAACTACCTGAAGGGATATACGGTTGGTGAGGAGTGGATCTACAGGAACCCCCTGATACCCGGGTCTTTAGCCGATGATGATCTTGCTGTTGGACACTGTCTGCTGAAGATGGCGGAATACGTGAACGGGGGAGAGGAGCTGTATTCGCTCGCGGAAGCCTGTCAGGATCGGTATCTGGATATCGTGATGGAGCAGGCGCAGGAGACGGGTCAACCTGTGAGTACAGAGAAGCAAGTATGGGCGCGCTGAGCCATTGAGGATGTGAAGAAAGAAGATGTGGAGATGTGATTTCAGGCTGGAGGAAGTTCTCCTAACAGTGACCTCTCGATGCAGGGCCAGGGAGACCTAGACGGGGACGGGTATACGAACATAGAGGAATATCTGAACCAGATGGCAGACCCGACAGGATACGAGGAATAGAAGGATGGGCACGCAGGCCCTGTGGCGTAGTCACACAGTTTCATCAGCTACGGGAAAGATCTGATATGGGTAGATGCAGCTTGGGATGGATCCTCTTGGCTGGCGTAATCATGACGTATCCAAGTATCGCCGATTCAGAGACAAGTCGGATTGTCTATCCCGGTACGGATGGTCGGCTGGTCTACGAAGCGGACGAGAAGGGAAACAAGATCCCCGATTTTTCCCACGCGGGCTATGGCGGCGGTGGCGTTGAGCCGCCACAGGCTCCAGTTGTGGACACGGTAGAACCCGGTGACGGAGACGATGGCGCCCGGATCCAGGCCGCGATCGATCGTGTCAGCCAGTTGACGCCGGACGGAAACGGACTGAGGGGTGCTGTGCTGCTTACACGAGGCCGGTACCAGATCGCCGGGACACTCGTCATCCGCACAGGCGGTGTCGTGTTGCGTGGTGAAGGCCAGGATGTCGACGGCACCGTGTTGGAGGCGACCGGCACGGAAAAACGCACGCTCATCGAGATCAAGCCATCGGGAAGTCTCCCCAGGCATCCGGAGGTCTCCAGGACTCGGCAGGACATTCTGAATGATTACGTTCCGGTCGGCGCGCGCAGTTTCTTTGTCGAACAGGGCTCCGCGTTCCAGGTCGGGGATGCCGTCATCATCCATCGGCCCAGTACGCAGGCCTGGATCCAGGCGATCGGGATGGATCAAATACCGGACCGATCGGACGGCCGCGAGATCGTGCAGTGGGAGGCGGGGAGCCGCGAACTGCGCTACAACCGGGTCGTGACAGCCATCGAAGGAAATCGAGTAACGGTCGACGCGCCGTTGTTCCACTGGCTGGACCAGACCTACGAACAGTCCACGATCTATCGATACGACACACAGTATGTCATCGAGCAGGTTGGGATAGAGAACCTTCGCAGCGAATCAGCCTACTCCGGCGAAACCGACGAATCACACGCCTGGACCCTCGTGTCGATGAACTATGTCCGGAACGCCTGGGTGAAACGGGTGACAGCCGTCCACTTCGGTTTCAGTCTCGTTTCGACGGGGGAACAGACCAAATGGGTGACGGTTGAAGACAGCGAATGCCTGGATCCGATCTCCCGCCTCACGGGTGGTCGTCGCTACTCCTTCGACATGGAAGGACAACTCCACTTGGTCCAGCGCTGCTACGCAAGGAACGGCAGGCACGACTACGTGGTCGGCACCACGCGAAGCAGCGGAATCGTCTTCCTGGACTGTACATCCGAGAAGATCCACTCGTCCAACGAACCCCACCATCGTTACTCCACCGGGATTCTTTACGACGGAGTGAATCACATTGATCCGCAGACTGAACTAGTGTTGTGTCTCTGGAACCGGTTGAACTACGGTTCAGGACACGGCTGGGCAGCCGCATTCAGTGTGCTGTGGAATTGCAAAGCGCCTGAGGGAGGCATCGCGTGTGAGAAGCCCCCGCTTGCTCAAAACTATGCGATCGGATGTGAATCTCAGTCGATGTCGTCAGGGATGCGGTGGGGTCAATGGCCGGGGTTGAAAACGAACCTGGTTCCCGGCGAGGCGCATTGGGAGTACTGGAACACGGGTGGCGCGACACCGGTATCGCTATACAAGGCCCAGCTTTCGGATAGGATGACACCGGTGGTCGTCGCACCTGTACTGGCCCTGGAGAAGGTGGATTTCGACTCAAACGGTGGTGTGGACTTTACCGACTTTCTGTTGTTCGCCCAGGGCTACACGAATGGGGACCTGCGTTACGATCTGGACGAGGATGCACTGGTTGGCTTCAGCGATTTTCTGCTGTTCGCCCAAGCCTTTAACGCGTATTAGAATCGCCCACCATCTATCGACTCAGGAGTCTCAGGCCGTTTGCAGAGGTTCCAGTTCCTCGACCAGATTGGGATACTCCTTCATCAGGATACCCATCTTGTCGAGCTCAAACATCGACGCCTGATTCGCCAGATCCTCCCCCCACTTGGCCAGTCTGCTGCTCCCGTACGGCTCGCCCAACGCTCCCGATTCTGACGCAAACGTCTCGATATCGTTGATGGACAGCGTCTCGGAAAGCTCTTCCTACGTCCCCATAAGAGACTTCAGATCCGCCAGCAGTTCAGGCAGTCGATCCAGATCGACAACCGAGTCCGGTTCAGAGCTCTCCTCTCCAGCTAGCGGGAGAGGACGGTTCGTGTAAGCGAACCCGGTATCCGATTCTCTACCAAGCCCTCACCCGCCTGGCGGGCGCCAAACCCTTCCAGCCAGAATCCCTCTCTCGGCCGTCGCCAAGGCTATGGCCCGACTGGCCATCAATAGGAGAGGGGAAGCTCGGAATCAGGCGATGGCTAGGTACTGATCCGCTTTCGGGTCTTGCCACTGTAACTGCAGTTCGTTCCTCTCGTGTGGTTTGAAATCGACGGCGATGTCCTCGATCGCCGTTCCCAGCACATCGATCTTATCCAGATCCGCCACACCCAGACCCAGCTGGTTCGCATAGCGGAGCAACCCCAGCGAAAGCGGGTCGAAGCCCATCGCCTTTGCCATCACGGCGTCCACCGCAAACACATCGGCACTCGCCGCGGCCACACCCAGCTCCACCGCATCCTTTCCACCTGGGCCATTCCCCTGTAACCCCACCGTTCCATCCACCACGCCGATATCCGGTTTGAGATGATGCGACAGCCGGATCAGGTTGACGTTCATGCGTTGAGATTCGGTTGGCAGTTCGCGCGTTTTGTGCTCGAGGTAGCCGTGCATTTTGACGCGGTCCTGCTTACGGATCGTCCCCATGATCATGTTCTTGAGCGCGAGGGTTACGTTGCACACGTCGTGGGTCTTGGCGATGGCGATCGAGATCGTGCAAGGACAATCGAGAACGGTCTTCGGCATGTGGACCTGATACTCCGACCGGTTGTGGAGGTAGGCTGTGATGGTTTCCCATTCGGTTTCGCCGTTCAGGTCAACCAGACGGATCGGGACGTCATACTCGTCCTGAAGCGCGTGATACTTGAAGTTCTCGAAGCACTGACCGGAGTGGTCTTCGTTGCCGCCTTCGGCGATGACGATCTCGGATGGTGGCTTTGGGCAGGAGAGGAGGAAGTCGATCGCACCGCGCATCGCGTCGGGATGGGATGAGGCGAGCTGATTGTCCTTCGACAGGAAGTTCGGTTTGAGCATGACCTGATCGGCCAGTTTGGGGATCAGGTCTTCCCGGACGAGGTCCATGGCGCCAAAGATGTTCTGTCGACGGTTTTCCCTTTTGGCGAGCCCAACGCGTACAGATGCCATTAGATCATCCTTCTGAGATCGGTGAGTTTTCCTGTAAGTATGGGTAGTCCTGCGAATGTCGCAACTCAGAGCGAGTCAGTGAGGGCGGGAAGCGCGGATATGTGAATGGCTACGGTGATTGGGGGGACCGAGAGCGAGTCTGCAGCCCCGGCTGGCGTTCCTGTTGATGGGTCAATCTCTACCGTGCCCACATCCGGTGGGACGAAGAACTGGCCGGTCGAGGTTGGGGTGGACGGAACGAATTCGGTCCAGATGGGCGCTGCACCACCGCCGCCCGTGATCTGACGACGCGTTTTGGGCTGGGTCAGCTTGTTGCCCCCTATGCCTGAGTCGAAGTCGATCCATACGTTGGCGACGATGTCCGGTGTGAAGCCGGTGAAACAGGTGTCCGTGTTGTCGTTCGTCGTGCCTGTCTTGCCAGCGACAGGGCCGCGGTAACCCAGTCGGCGGACGGCGTATCCCGTTCCCTGATTGACGAAGTTCTCGAGCAGGCGTGTCACGGTGTAGGCGTGGACCGGATCTGCGACCAGACGTGGGGCGGGTAGATGCTGATACAGGGTCTGGCCGGTGTTCTGACCCATTTTGTCGCGGAGGTAGTCGGCGAAGGGGCCATAGGTGGCTTCGGCAACCGAAGCCAGCGGAGGAGCGACGTCTGCAGTCCCTCGGATGCCGAGCCGACCGCCCATGCTTTGACCGAACAGGATCACACGGTTGGAATCGACATCCGCGTGGGAACGGACGAAGCGGTAGGCGGCTTTCGCGTCGAGACGACACCTTCACGGATCGGTGATCCGGACGATCGGCCGTAACCCCGGTCGTCACTGGCGAACAGGTTGTAGCTGTGAGGGAGCAACCAGAGGAGGTCGCCCGCTGTGTAGGAGGGTGTTACCGTCGCTGCCGTGGAGATGGATGACCGTCCCTTTCGTTTCGACCTCAGTGCGGAAGTACCAGCCCACGAGTTCGGTGCCGTCCTCACTAGTGAACTTGACCTCCTCGTATGCGTGCTATGCGCCACCCGGTTCCTGGTAGACGCGATCGTTCGGGTGGTAGAAGAAGCTGTCGTGGATGCCGACGAAACGCATCATGAGCCCGATACCGAGCGTGATTGCGATGGTAAGGAGGATGCTCTGAATGGCCGTTTTCATCGTGGCGGATTGACCTCCTTGAAGTCGGGGCCCTATCTTCGTGGAGTTCGATTCACCGGGAGAATGATATGATTCGAAAACTTGGCTTCCAATACGTGCGTGTCGCCGAAAGGCTGAGCGAGTCTGTTGGGCAGGCCGTTTCGTGGCTGACCGCGCTGCTGGTGCTGGTCGTCTGCTACGACGTGTTCACACGATATCTGCTCCAGAACAGCCTCGTGGCTGTGCAGGAAATGCAGTGGCATCTGTTCGCGTTGGTTTTCCTGTTGGGCGCGGCCTACGCCCTGAAACACGATCGACACGTGCGGGTGGACGTCCTTTACAGCACGTTCTCGCCGAGGACGAAGGCGATCGTGAACCTGGCGGGCAGCCTGCTTTTCCTCGTCCCGTTCTGCCTGGTCGGGATATGGGGCGCACAGACGTTCGTGAAGACGTCATTTCTGATCGGCGAAACAAGTCCTGATCCAGGCGGTCTACCTGCTCGCTTCATTCTGAAGTCGGCGATCCCGATCGGGTTCGGGCTGGTGCTGATCCAGGGCGTGGCCCTCGCCTGCAAGTCGCTGGCGGTGGTGATGGGGTGGTACGACGACGAACTGGAGGAGGCCGCATGATCGAAGCGATGCCTCTGATCCTGTTCCTCGTGCTGTTCGTGTTGCTGATGCTCGGGTTTCCCGTCGCGTTCACCCTGGGCGGCGTGTCGATCCTGATGGGCGCGGCGATGTTCGGGTTCGATTTCTTCAATCTGCTTCCGCTCCGGGTCTGGGGCGTGATGACGAACTACGTCCTGATCGCGGTTCCACTGTTCGTGTTTATGGGCGTGATGCTCGAAAAGTCGGGGCTCGCCGAAGAACTGCTTGAAACAATGGCACTGCTGTTCGGCCGGCTGAGAGGCGGGCTGGCGATTTCGATCGTGGTGGTGGGGGCGATGCTAGGCGCGTCGACGGGGATCGTCGGAGCGACGGTGGTGACGATGGGGCTGCTAAGCCTGCCAACGATGCTGCGTCGGGGATACAGTCCGGAAGTAGCGACGGGTACGGTGTCGGCGTCCGGGACGCTCGGTCAGATCATTCCGCCGAGTATTGTGCTCGTGCTGTTGGGGAGCATCCTGAACGTGTCGATCGGCGACATGTTTATGGGGGCCGTGATCCCAGGCGCGGGACTCGTCGCTCTTTACCTGATCTGGCTCACGATCGTCGCGATCTTCAAGCCCGAACTGGCGCCCGCGATGCCGGCCTCCGAATTGGAGGCATTCCGTGGCGAGGGAATGGCGAAGCGGATCCTGCAGGCGTTCATCCTGCCGTTCTTCCTGATCGTGGCCGTGCTGGGGTCGATCTTTGCCGGGATCGCGTCACCGACAGAAGCGGCTGCCGTCGGTGCATTCGGCGCGACGCTGCTGACCGTCCTGCAGGGCAAGTTCAACATCCCGACGCTCAAGGCCGTGATGGCTGAGACGACTCACCTGACCTGTATGGTGTTCTTCATCCTCGTCGGTGCGACCGCTTTCGGGCTCGTGTTCCGCGGGATGCAGGGTGACGCGTACCTGACCAGCCTGATTGTTGGTGCGGACATGAGCCCGAACATGTTCCTGGCGCTAGTGATGGTGATTATCTTTATCGCCGGCTTCTTCATCGATTTCATCGAGATCACGTTTATCATCGTGCCCGTGGTGGTGCCGATCTTCCAACAGTTCGGTGTCGACCTGCTGTGGCTGGGTATCCTGATCGCGATGAACCTGCAGACGTCCTTTCTTACGCCGCCGTTCGGTTTCTCGCTGTTCTACCTGAAGGGGGTCGCGCCGGAGGGCGTGGAAACCGGACATATATATAGAGGGATCATCCCGTTTATTGTGATTCAGTTGATTGCGGTAGGGTTGGTGATCGCGTTTCCGGAGAGTGCGACGTGGTTTCCGGAGTATCTAGCCCGGAAGTAGCGGCGCAATCGGGGCTGTTGCGATGCCCCGGGTTAGTTAGGATGGAACCACCCTTCGACTACGCTCAGGACAGACTACCGGACACAGAGGGTGTGTCCGGTAGTCTTGACTCGGACTCGGATGTTGGGTGTCAACTCTAGGACTGTTGAAAGACATTACGCAAGGACGTGCGAGGATCCATTTGCCCCGCCCGTCCTTGTGGTCAGTCCGCTAACTGCCTTTTCTCCTGCTCGCCCCTGCTCCTAACCAGCCAGGCCGAAGCCTTGTGCGGAGGCCGGCTCACCCGCTCAGTTTTCTACGAAGAAATCGTGTCGTAATACTGCTGCTCTGACAGCTTACTCCAACTGGTCACGTTCGCCCGGAACGCACTGTAAGACTCGTAGACCTTTTTGCTCATTGGATCGCTGGCGGCGACTTCGGCGATGACTTCTTCCGTGTAGGTCTTGAGCTGGGCGATGACGTCGTCGGGGAAGCGGCGGAGTTGGACGCCGTGTTCATTGACGAGTTCTTTGAGTGCAGCGTGGTTCTGGGCTTCGAATTCGGAGAGCATCCAGAGATTTGAGCGGGCGGCGGCTGTGCGTACGATCTGCTGGAGGCTTTCGGGGAGTGATTGGAAGGCGCTCTTGTTGATCAGGAGTTCAAGCGTCGTGCCCGGTTCGTGCCAGCCAGGGTAGTAGTAGTATTTGGCGGCGCGGTGGAAGCCCATGAGTTTATCGTGATACGGGCCGATCCATTCGGTTGCGTCGATGACGCCGCGTTCCAGGTTCGTGTAGATCTCGCCGCCTGCTGACAGAACGGCTGAGCCACCCGCCTTGGAGATGACTTTCCCGCCCAGCCCAGGGATGCGCATCTTCAAGCCCTTGAAGTCGGCAATGCTGTTGATCTCGCGATTGTACCATCCGCCCATCTGGACGCCCGTGTTGCCGGCCGGCATAGGGACGAGGGTGAAGGGCTGGTAGAGTTCCTCCCAGAGTTCGAGACCCCCGCCCGAGTAGATCCATGCGTTCTGCTGCTGGGCGTTCATGCCGAAGGGCATGCCGGCGAAGAACTGGGTGGCCGGTGCTTTTCCCGCCCAGTAGTAGGCAGCGCCGTGACATATTTCGGCCGCGCCCTGGCTGACGGCGTCGAAACCTTCGAGCGGCGGGACCAGCTCGCCGCCGCCGTAGACCTGGATCTTCAGACGGCCTTCGGACATAACGTCGACCCATTCTGCGAATTTCTCGGCGCCCACGCCGAGGATCGGGAAATGGGGCGGCCAGGTGGTGACCATCTTCCAGTTGAACGTTTCGGTCGATCGCGCGGCCGTAGCCGTGTTGGTCTTCTCCGACGCGCACGCGCTCACGACGCCGGCAGCACCCACCGCGGCGACGGATGCCTTCCGTATGAAGTCTCGTCTCTTGACAGATTCCACAATCCCCTCCAGGTTTTTCGAAACGAATTCAAGCACTTGGCGATCAATATAAGTATGTGACGGCCGGAGGCGAACCCGGCAAACCGCTGTTTGTCACATAAACGGAACGAATTTTTCATTTCTACTTAACTTCAAGTCGGGAAAGATAAGGTATACTTAAAGACGTTGAGGTTCACTACCCTCGAACGTTGGTCAGGAGTATACGTTGAACCCTATACTGATCCGATTTCCTTCCCTTCTGACGTCACTGGAAGGTGCCCGTGTGCAACGTGAAAGGTTCCAGCGCCTTCTGGCCGACAAGCCGATTGACGTCGAGGTCATCACGCGAAAGAAGTCTCCCGAAGTCAACCTGCATCTGGGCCACCCGAGGCGTATGTTTGCCACGTCCGGGATCGTCGCAGCTATCCTGACGATGGGATTCGTCGGTCTGCTCGAGATCGGTGTCCAGCAGGTTTCGGCCAAGAAAGAGCAGATCGTCATCCAGGTGGATGACATTCCAGAGACTCGACAGCTCCAGCGCCCACCGTCTCCGCCGCGCCCTGCCGTCCCGATCGAGACCGAGGATGAGTCCGTCCCAGATGACGTGACGATCGAAACGACGGATCTCGACTTCGATGACGTGGATCTCGATCTGCCGACTCCGCCCAGCGAGGTGACAGAGGCTGCCACGGTCGAGGAGGACCCGATCGAATTCTGGGCGGTCGAGGATAAGCCCGAGATCACGAAGCAGGTTCCGCCGCAGTATCCTGAAGCCGCGAGGAAGTCAGGGATCCAGGGGACGATCCTCGTCCGCGTGCTGATCGGCAAAGACGGCAAGGTCCGCCAGGCAGAGGTGCTCCGCGGTAAGGAGATCTTCCACAAGGCTGCGCTTAGAGCGGTGAAGCAGTACGAGTTCTCGCCGGCGCGACAGAATGACCGGCCGGTTCCTGTGTGGATGGCTCTGCCGATTCGCTTCCGGTTGGTTAGCTGAGAAGAGTCAAAACCTTTAACCGCGGAGAC
This sequence comes from Gemmatimonadota bacterium, assembly GCA_002727195.1. Classification (GTDB taxonomy): domain Bacteria; phylum Latescibacterota; class UBA2968; order UBA2968; family UBA2968; genus UBA2968. The sequence continues at coordinate 78,410 of PBWH01000005.1, read as the reverse complement.
GCAGAGGGCGCAGAGGGTTCTGGGGTGCCGCGGCAGTGCCAGGTCTGGACCGCGTCCTCCGAAGAGGGATTTTCGAACCGCCCCTTTTAAGAGACCAGTCTCGAAAGGGAAATCTAACGACCAGAAGTCCAGCGACCCAAAGGCTCCGGGTGTCTTACTCGGAGCCTTTCTTTGTTGGGGTTGGCTCTCCTCGCCTCTAAGGCTTGGAACTCCTCGATCGTCACAGTAGGACAGATCGGCTACCTGCAGGCCTCCGCACCCTCGTTTTTCTCTGCGTCTCCGCGCCTCTGCGGTTAAGGTCTTTGTCTCTACTCCGTCGACCGGCTGACTTCGGTCTTCGGGCCCATCGCGCCGATCGCCGATCCGAAGACAACCAGACAGGCCCCAGCCAGCGCCATCGTGTTCAGGTTCTCAGGAGCGAGGAGGTCGGTGTGTGGGGCGAAGGTGAGCATGAACAGCAGGGTGATGAGCGGGATGTTGGCGATGGTCAGGCCCGCAGTGGTGGCGGGGACGCGGCGCATGGCCGTCGCGAAGGTGAGGTAAGAGATGACGGCGAGGAGGGTGGCGGACAGAAGCAGGGTCAGGAAGACGGTGTCGAGCGAGAGGATGGTGCCAACGTTTGCCCGGGTGCCCAGGATGAGGAAGCCGGTTAGGTAACAGACGAGCAGGATGGTTCGCGACCTCAGGTGTGCGAGGAGGGCTTTCTGTGAGAGCAGGAACGTGGTCCAGGAGACGGCGCTGAACAGGATGAAGCCGATGCCTGTGAGCAGGTCGGATCCGAAGGCGATCTGGTCGACGCGCTGGTTGAAGAACAGGACCGATCCAATCGCGAGAAACACGACGCCCCACCATTGGCGACCGGCGAACGCCTCACCGAAGATCACAATCCCGCCACCGAGGACCATAAACGGGACGGTCTGCATCAGGATCTGGGCCGTGCTCGGTGTCAGGTGGTCTAGGCCCTTCAGATAGGTCAAGTAGTTCGCCGTTAGGCCGATCCCACCGAGGAGCAGCAGCACAACCGTTCGCCTGCACCAGGCCTGCCGTAGATCCTTCACGAAGGTGCGTCTGCCGATCACGGCCAGAACGATCATGGCGCCGGTGAAGCGATACCAGGTGAGTGTGGTTGGGTCGATCTGGGAGATCAGGATCTTGAGCTGGAGCGGGAGGGAGCCCCACATCAGGAGCGTGCAGGCCATGAGTGTGAGCCCGAAGGTGCGTCTGTTATCGGATTCCACGGAGTTGTTTCCTGATTCCTTGGTGAGAGTCAGAAGACAACCACGAAAAGCACAAAAAACACGAAAGGGGACGCGGGTGCTGGGACCTGGCACTGCCTCCGGAGGGGTGGTTGGGAGGCTTTTCGTGACGTTCGTGTATTTCGTGGTAGGCCTTTTCGATCTGCATAGCGATCAGGCTTCCTGTTCGGATGGGCCGTGGGCACGAGTCGTACCGATGGTGATGCCGGCGACGACCAGGAGGGCGCCGAAGATGGCGAGGACGTTCAGGTTCTCGGGATACAGGCCGTCGATCAGGTTGGCGAAGAGGGCCATGTCGACGACCGTTACCAGCGGGATCATCGCCAGTGCCAGACCCATCGTGGTGGTAGTGACCTGGCGGGTGGCGGATGAGATCGAGGTGTAGGCGATGGCTGTGCCGAGGGTCGAGAGGATGAGGAAGATGATGAGCCGGGAGTCGAGCAGGTGTAGCTGCGAGGGAGTCGCCAGCGGCAGCAGCGCCAGGCCGCCCGCGATGCAGGTATAGAACATGATCGTGCGCGACCGCATGTGACCGTGCAGCATTTTCTGCGTCAGGAAGAAGACGGCCCAACCGCACGCGCTCACGAGGGCGATGGTGATCCCGATCGTGAGATAGGTCCCGAAGACCATCTCGTTCAGACGCTGGTTGAAGAAGAGGCCGGATCCCACGGCCAACAGCAGGGCCCCTAGTCCCAACCTCATCGTCAATGGCTCCCGGAAGAACACGACGCCACCGGCGAGCACGAGGAAGGGCGCGACCTGCAAGACGATGTGCACGCTGCTCGGCGACAGGAATTTCAATCCCCACACGAAGAAGACATAGTTAAACGTCAATCCAGAAGCTGTCAGAATCAGATACCTCAGCCGCTTCTGCTCGATCGTCCTCCGCAGGTCCTCGATCACATCCCCTCGTGCCATCACACTCAACAGCACCCCCGCACCCAGAAACCGTACCGAACTCAACGTCACCGGATCGATCACCTTCACGAGCAGCTTCAGAATCAACGGAAGCGTCCCGAGGATGATGACCCCGAGTGCAAGGAGGATGACGCCGCGGTACGGGCTCAAGCGTGATGGACCTTTCTATCCTTTGGTATACTAGTTAGCATAGGAGAGTCAAAGGCGTTCAGCACGAAGACACGAAGGAACGAAGAAAGGCGGGCGGGATGTTTGGAGCCCCGACGGAACCCCGGGTACCACGATTCCCAAGCAAACGGCGCCGCTGTTTAGAATATCTCTCACAGACCTATGACCCTGGGCGCCTGCCACCGGGAGCCGTAATGCAGAATGCCTCTCCCCTGGTTTTCTTCGCCTCTTCGTGCTCTGCCTTTGACTTTCGAATATAGGCGCAACACACAACAGAATGATATATGGATCGACTGACCGACTACGCCAACCCTGAACAGGGCTCCGATTCCGTCCACGCGTTCTCGAATGGGAATACATCCCCGTGGATCGCCGCGCCGTTCGGGATGACCCATTGGGCACCTCAAACGGAAGAGGGCCCCAGGTTCTACAAGTCCACGGCCCGACAACTCCAGGGGATTCGGGCGACGCATCAGCCGAGCCCGTGGATCGGGGACTACGGGCACTTTCTCGTGATGCCGCAGGTGGGGCAGAAGCTGTTCAGCATCGGAAGACGGTCATCCGTATTCAAACGCAAGGACACGACAATTCGGCCGCATCTGTTCGAGACCTACCTGGGTCGGTATCAGACGCAGGTGGCGATGACGTCGACGGAGCGGTGTGGGTGCTTCCGGTTTCGGTTTCCGTCGGATCAGAAGGTGCGCGTGATCCTCGGGGGGATCGACAAGGCATCGTGGTTCCAGGCAGAGGGACGACGGATCGAGGGGTGGACGCGGGGGAACAGTGGTGGGGTGCCGGAGGGGTTCGCGTGCTACGTGTATGGGGAGCTGGATGCGGACATCTCGGAGTCGGCGCGATTTGTGGACGAGGAACCGTATGGACGCGACGGCGAAGGGGACCGGGTGGGGATCGTGGTCGATCTGGATCGTGGGGGAGAGGTGACGTTCCGCATTGCGACGTCGTTTATCAGTGTGGATCAGGCGAAACGGAATCTCGAACTCGAGACGGCGGGGCGGTCGTTTGACGATCTCGTCGAGGCGAATCGGGAGGTGTGGGAGGAGCGGCTGGGAAGGATCGCGATCGAGGGGGCGACGGATCGGCAGAAGCGGATCTTCTATTCCTGTCTGTATCGGACGCAGCTGTTCCCGCGGATTTGGCACGAGCCGGATGAGACGGGGAATCCGATTCACTACAGCCCGTATGATGGTCAGATTCATCAGGGCGTGCTGTATGCGGACAACGGGTTCTGGGATACACATCGGACGGTCTACTCGCTCTTGTCGATCCTGGATCGGCCGCGACTGAGTGAGATGATGCAGGGGTGGACGAACGCGGCCCAGGAAGGGGGCTGGTTTCCGAAGTGGTCGAGCCCCGGCTACCGGGGGTGCATGATCGGGACGCATCTGGACGCGGTGGTGGCTGACGCTTACACGAAAGGCGCGCGNGATTTCGATATCGAGCGGGCATACGAGGCGATGCTGCGCGATGCGACGGAGATCGGGAACGAGAGCGGGTCCTACGGGCGGGCGGGGATCGAGGAATACGATCAGCTTGGGTATGTGCCGTGCGACGAATTCGATCACGCGGCGTCACGCACGATGGATCACGCCTACAACGATTTCTCTATCGCTCAGGTGGCGCGGGAGTTGGGGAAGACGGCCGATGTGGAGCGGTTCGGTCAGCGGGCGATGAACTACCGGAACACGTTTGATCGAGAGACGGGGTTTGCTCGAGGTCGGAAGCGGGACGGGTCTTTCGGGGAGGCCTTCAACGAATTCGCCTGGGGCGGCGCCTATATCGAGGGGTCGGCGTGGCAGTGCACGTGGGCCGTACCGCACGATCCGCAGGGGATGGCGGAGATGATGAGAGGTCGAGAAGCGTGCCTCGCGAAGCTGGACCGGATGTTCGAGCTCGAGCCGGTGTTCGACATCGGGACCTACGGTCGAGAGATTCACGAGATGACGGAGATGGCGGCCGTCGAGTTCGGGCAGTATGCGCACTCGAACCAACCCGTGCATCACGTGCCGTATCTGTTTGCCGCGCTGGGCGAACCCTCGAAAACGCAATACTGGATTCGGCGGGTGCTGAACGAACTGTATGGGCCGGGACCGACGGACGGGTTCGCGGGGGATGAGGATAACGGGGAGATGACGGCGTGGTATGTGTTCGGGGCGCTGGGGTTCTATCCGCTATGTCCGGGACGGCCGGAGTATGCGATCGGCGCGCCGTTGTTCGAGAAGGCAGTGGTCACGCCTCCTGACGGGGAAGCCTTCGTGATCGAAGGGATCGGGAATCGATCGGAGACACCCTACGCGGAACGGATGGTCCTGAACGGCGCNCCTCACTCAAAATTGGTTGTGTCGCAGAATGAGATCGCAGCGGGAGGTGCGCTGACCTTCGAGATGCAGTCCGAAGCGACGGACCGATCGTATGAGGATGCCGACCTTCCATCCTCCATGTCTCGAAGCTGAACCGATGGATCTCCGACAGGCCACTGCGGATGATGTCCCCGCCATGTTCGAGATCCGGATCGCGGTTCGAGAGAGCCACATGACGCTGGAGGCGCTGGCAAGGGAAGGGGTTACCCCGGCGTCGGTGACGGCCTATCTGGAAGAGCAGATGCGGGGTTGGGTCGTCAGCTGCGACGATCGGATCGTCGGATTCTCGCTGGCGGATGGGGAAACGCGGTCAGTGTGGGCCGTCTTCGTGCTGCCGGAGTTCGAAGGGCGTGGAGGCGGGCGTCTGCTGTTGGCGGCAGCAACCGAATGGTTGCTGCCTAGCGGATCGGGNCCGATCCGCCTGGTGACGAAGGAGGGAACGCGAGCAGAGGCGTTCTATCTCAAAGCAGGATGGAAGCAAGAGCACGTGAACACGGCGGGNGATGTCGTGTTCACCTACGGATAGCCCCCTCGTGGGAGCCGCTTCCAGCGGCGAGTCTTTCCAAAGACTCCGCACGAGATACGCAAGGAAACACAAGCTTCTAACTACAACTCACATGTTGCAGGCTATGCGACCTTACGTTTCCGCTTGGGCCCAACATCCAGCTCCAGNCCGAGGGCCTGACAGACCTTGAGGAAGGTGATAACGTTGCAGTTGATCCCGTTCTCGATTCTCGACATCTGCTGCTGAGTAATCCTAGCTTGCTGCAGCTTCTTTCTGAGTTCATCCAAGAGATTCACGGGTCGTGTGGATCCGGAGAGACAGTTCAGCGAGTTTTTTTCTTGGTCGTAGTGTCTCTGAAATTTGGGAGCAGCTAGCTGCTTCTTGAGGTGTTGTTCGAAGGATTTCATTCTTCCCTCTTGAATTCTGGACAGAAGTCATCCCGGTATCGCATCAACGGTTCTTGTCTTCATAGAAGAGGACTGTCCACTTGCCCATCCTCAAACATACGCCAAAATGATGTAAGAGAAGTGTAGCGAACGGGAGATGAAGACAGCCCGGAGACCACGGCGTCGTGGTACACCGGCCCTGTTCGAGATGGGGTGAATCCGGGTGGTTCGTCAGACGCGTTTGACGCGATCCGCCTTCGGCGAATGGCTTCGTGTGTGGATCTGGTAGTCGAGGAGGNCCTGTGTCATGGTCTCCCGAAGGTCGGCATACTCCGGGTCATCATACAGATTGGTCCATTCGTTCGGGTCTGTCTCTAGGTCGTAAAGCTCGCCGTGATGATGCCCGTCATCAGCAGGTGATGTCGCAGGTGAGGCGTCCGTGTAGAGGATGAGCTTGGCGGTTTCTGTTCTCCACAAGTAAGCCGCCGAATTGTAGGGATGGGTTCCGGTATGATGCTCGGAGAACGTGCCCTTGCGGTCCGTCGGGCCTAACAGACTCTGTCCGGGCAGATCATCCTGAGACGCTAAACCGGCAGCGTCCAGGATGGTTGGCAGGATGTCGACGATCTCAGCGGGTCTGCTGTCAATGGCGTTGCGCAGTTCGGGCGACAGACAATCGCCTGCGACGATCATGGGGACCCGGACACTGGCCTCATACAGGCAGTATTTGGTGAACCGATAGTAATGGTCGCCGAGCATCTCGCCGTGGTCAGACAGGTAGAGAATCAGGGTGTTCTCCAGCAGGCCCAGCTCCTCCAGCTTCGCCATCACCTGACCGAACATGCTGTCGATCCAGGAACAGTTCGCCCAGTAGCGCAGGATCGTGCGACGCCGTACTTCGGGCGAGGCATCCCGGAAGAACGCCATCCGTTTGTCGCTGCGTAGCGCGTGTCCGGGTCGGTCCTCAGGCCAGGCCGGGTTGTTCATGTCCGGTATATCGTCGAGGTCGTAGAGGTCTTCGAAACCGGTGGGGATGTTGAGGCCGGCGTGCGGCTTCAGGTAGGAGAGATACAGGAAGAGCGGTGACGTGTCGTCCCGCCCGTCCAGAAAGTCCAGACACTGCTGCGTGATCCAGCCGTCGCGATGGTTCTCCGCCGGTAGCTCACTCGTACATCCGACATAGCCGTCGACGCTTTCCTCGCCACCACCGAAGGGGTCGGTTTCCCGGAAGTAGTCGGCCAGGCCCTCCGGGTTCAGGTCGCTCATCATGGTCGCGCCCTGCTCGTAGAGTTTGGACTCGCGAGGCTGGCCGATCGCGCGGACGTCAAATCCTCTTGTCGAACAACCCGGGCTGCTCCAGTGGGTCTTGCCAAAGCCGGTCGTCTGGTACCCAGCCTTTTGCAGAAGCTGAGCGATCGTGGGTCCCGGTAATGCGTCATCCGTGAGACACTCTCCATTCGTGCGGACGCCTGTTTGGGAAGGATAGCGACCGAGCATCATCGAGTAGCGACTCGGGACACAGGCGGGTGCCTGGCAGACGGCCTGATCGAAGCGGATACCGCTCGCGGCGAGGGAATCGAGGGTGGGCGTCTTGACCAGCGGATTGACGCAGCCGAGGGCGTCCCATCGGTGTTGATCGTCTTGCAGGAGGATGATGTTGGGGCGTGTGTCGGTCACTCTCACTCCATCTGGTCTTTGATGCTTGCTAACTCGTGTACACCGTTCATCCCGAGTGCCCGAAGCCGCGGTATCCGCGGCGAAGGGTGTATCGAAGGACGGTCGTACACCTGAGAACTGCAGCACGAATCTATGGAATGCGACATTGGTGGAATGCTACTGATCTGGGTCAATCAGATACCCCAGCCATCGCACCTTCCCAACCCGCCGCCATCATCTCTCCCATTTGCTCAACTGTCTCAGCGTTCTCAGGCCGATTCGCGACGTTGAAGTTCTCCGCAGGATCATTCTGGTGATCGTAAAGTTCCCGCGCACCCACTTCCTTCGTCTCCCGATGCACCCACTCCGTATACCGATACCGGTCTGTCCGCATGGAGTATCCCATCATCTTCCCCCGGGGATACTGGCTGAACGCTGCGGGTTTCCACGCCCTGTCGGGATCGTCGAGTAGGGGCAACAGGCTGCTTCCCTCCAGATGATCGAGTCGCTCCAGACTAGCCGCCTCGGTCAGCGTCGGGTAGATGTCCACAAACTCGACCAGGGCATCACTCGGTTTCCCGGTCGACGCCTGACCCGGTAATCGGACGATCAAAGGTGAATGCGTGTCCAACTCGAAGTTGGTGTGTTTGCACCACAGCCCGTGTTCACCAAGCTTCCAGCCGTGGTCACCCCAGAGTATGATCGCCGTGTTCTCCCACAGCCCGAGCGCTTTGACCCGATCGATCAGCTTCCCGATCTGCGCGTCGATGTAGCTGACGCAGGCATAGTATCCGTGGATCAGGTGACGAGCTTGCGCTTCGGGTAACGGTCCCGTGGCAGGGATGTTGTCGTACTTCCGTAGCTCACCCCAGTCGGTCCACGCCCACTCAGGCACGTCTTCTGGCAGGTAGTCATTCTCGGGAAGCGTGATTGTCTCCGGATTGTAGAGGTCCCAGTATTTCTTTGGGGCACAGAACGGGAGATGCGGTTTGACGAGCCCCACCGCCAGGAAGAAGGGATCGTCCTTCAACCTGTCCAATGCTTCGAGTGCCCAGTCGGTCACGATTCCATCCTTGTAACCGTCATCCTCTACATCGGCGATCTCGGCAGCAGGGCCATTCGATATGCCGGCAGGCTCGCCACGCTCGGCGCGCGCCTTTGACGCCGACAGATTCGCCTGAAGGATCGCGTTGCTTTCATCGAGTGCGTAGTTGCTGATGTCCGGGACGCGATGGGGTACGGACCACGACGCAGGATCATCGCGATTCCCGTGACCCGTGTGATAGATCTTGCCCACACCCTCGGCATGGTAGCCGTTGTTCTTGAATTGCTGGAACAGCGTCACCACATCAGGATTCATGTCCCTGAAGTGGGTCTGGAGATCCCACACGCGACCGCTGTCCGGCCGTAAACCCGTCATCACACTGGCCCGAGACGGGTTACACACGGCTTGCTGGCAATACGCCCGGTTGAATACCGTGCCGCTTTCACCGAGGGCGTCGATGTTCGGGCTGTGGATTTGGGTTTGACCGTAGCAACCCATTTGGGGGCGCAGGTCGTCGAGGGTGATGAAGAGGACGTTCATTTTCTGGTCTGTAGATTGCACCGTTTATTCCTTTGTCTCCGAGTAACCTTGTCAATAGACATATCCGTTTCTTCGAGCAAGCCGTATCGAAATTCTNTACTCTTTATACATCTTTTCAAGATCTCGCTGGATGTCCTGCCACTCCGACACCCCTGTCCGCTCGGAGAATCTGCCGTAGGCCTCAACCAGCTCATCCTTGATCTTGGTCTCCTGCCCCGACAGGTCGTTCAGCTCGACGCGATCGGCTTCCATGTCGTAGAGTTCCCAGGGCCCGGTCCGATCCCCTTTGCCGACCGGTCCCGTCGTAAAGCCTCTGGGCTCGCTGTAGTACGATACCAGTTTCCACTTGCCGCGGCGCACGGCGCGGTTGCCCTCGTGCTCGAGGTAGAGTGTTTCNTCGTTGACCTTGACGTCGCCGTTCAGGTTCGGCATCAGGGAGCGACCATCGATCGTCTGTACCGGGTAGTCACGGTGATCCAGTGGGTAGGCCGCGCCGGCAAGGTCGAGACACGTGGGCATCACGTCTTTTACNTGCGCGTANTAATCGGTCTCGATGTGGCCCTGCGGAGCCCCCTTCGGCCAATGGAAGATGAAGGGTGTGGCCGACCCGCCCTCGTGGAGCCAGTGCTTGAACAGACGGAACGGTGTGTTGGATGCGTTGGCCCAGGGGAGGAAACAGGCAGTGTCGGATTCCTTCGGGCCGGCCGGCACATCGGGGACTGGGTCGTGGGATTCCGCGCAGGCGCCGTTGTCGGCCAGGAACATGATGACGGTGTTGTCGAGGTCACGCTTCTCACGAATTTTGTCGAGCAGTTTTCCGATCCCCTGATCCACACGGTCGATCATCGCGGCGTAGACGGCCATCCGGTGATCCCACTCGTCTTCGGTAAACGTCCTGCCGCTCTTGTCCGGGGAGGAGTCGATCTGGTCCCACGGGGGACACTCAGGATCGCGTGGAGAGAGGGGGAGATCGTCCGGGAATAATCCGAGTTCCTTCTGCTTCGCCGCTCTGCGTTCCCGAATTTCGTCCCAGCCGATCTTGTACTTCCCCTTGTATTTCTCGATGTCTTCAGGCCAAGCGTGGAGCGGCCAGTGTGGGGCGTTGTACATCAGGTGCAGATAATAGGGTCTGTCAGGATCGGCTTCATCGATATACTCTGCAGCCTTCTCGGAGAAGACGTCGGTCGTGTAGAAGTCGTCGGGCAATTCGGTGATGGGTTCGTCCCCATCCATCAACCCTCGANCGGATTCCGGTGCCCAATAGTTGCACGCGCCNCCGAGGATGCCATAGTAACGATCGAATCCACGATCCTTCGGCCAGTTCGGGCGAAACGATCCCACGTGCCATTTGCCGGACATGAAGGTCTGGTATCCGGTTTCTCGAAGCGCTTCCGCGACGGTGACCGTGTTGTTGCTCAAGTAACCCTGGTAGGGACCCCGTGCGACGGCGCGATTCTTGTTCATCGCGTCCTGGGTCTGGTTCGTCATATGCCCGATACCGGCGCGATGCGGATACAGACCGGTGAGGAGCGAGGCCCGGGTCGGGCAGCAGCGAGCGCAGTTGTAGAACTGTGTGAATCGAACGCCACGCGCGGCCAGGGCATCTATGTTCGGGGTGTCGATCTCGCCGCCGTAGCAGCCGAGGTCGGAGTAGCCCATATCGTCGACCATGATGACGATGATGTCGGGTCTGGCTTCGGGCATCCGTGTGCTCCTTAATAATGGTGTTCCTGTGGGTGTGGTGTCGACCTCGCCGTTCGTGCACGGTGATGCGTGGGGCAATTACTGTGCGTCGGGACCTACATCGGCTGGTGTCAGTGGCGCATTTCCGGAGGGCGACGTTGCCAACTCAATGGCGCCGACATCCTTTCGCCCTGTGCGGGTGTGGCCGTGAATATCGCGGGTGATCGATGGGTAGTCACCCATCGCGGCATCCACTGCGGGGCTCTGTGTCGATATCCCTGTAAGTTCGTCTTGCTCGACCAGTTGCGGATCTGCCGTGCGATACCCGTCCCCGGGTAAGGCCCAGCCCAGGTTTGCATTCTCCTGAGTCGAATGGAAGAGATTGCCTTCCACTTTGACGTTCTCCCATAGACCGAAGTCCTGGTTGATCGCCTCGCGGTCCGACGTGATCAGGTTGTTGGCGATGGTGATGTTGCGGGCCGGCAACGGGTATTTCTCGGCGCGCTCGTCTGATTCGCCGAGCCTGAAAGCGACGGCACAGTTGACGATGGTGTTGAAAGCGATGAGGGCGTCCTCGGGACGCTGATAGGCGCCCCAGTTGCGGCGATCACCGTCGCGCTCCTCGTATCGCCATCTCGGTTCCGTCCGTCTTTCGATGTCACCGGTTCGGATGTGGATCGCCGATCCGCCGAGACCCTGGAGGTAGTTGTTGATGATGACGTGTCCCTGTCCGTAGAAGCGAATTCCTTCCGATCGCGGTTGTGATCCGTCGTTCAGGAAGTAGTTGTTCTCGACCAGGCACGTGTGGCAGTTGCGTAAGGTCAGCATGCCGCGGCTGTTCCGAAAGGTGTTGTTTCGGATCGTGTTGTCGGAGGTTTTGACGGAGATGATTTCCGCCTCTCCGTCGCAGCGCTCGAACAGGTTGTGCTCCACGATGGTGTATACGCTGCTGTGAGAGTAGGTGCTGGTGCCCAGACGAATCGTTTCGTGGCCGTTCGTCCTGGCCGGATAGAAGTCGCGGAAGTGGTTGTGGTCGATGCGATCGTATCGGGTGGCCATGTTGCCCGTTTCACGGGACGAGCCGCCCGTGTAGATCATGACTCCACTGTTACGTTTCTTTTCGAAGAGATTGTGATCGATCCGGTTGTGATGGGAGTCGTTGCCGCCGATGCCCACCCAATGGAGTCGTCGGTTGTCCTGTTCGGTCGGTGCTGTTTCGCGGACGCTGATGTGGTTGCGCGTCAGCCGATAGTGGTTCGAATCGTCTATCCGGCAGACCATGCCGTCGTCGTTGTGTACGAATGAGAATCCCTCGATCGCGACGTAGGCAAAGTCTGTGAGCCGGAAACCACCACGCGCCACGATGCGCGCTCGTCCACGGTTAAGGGAACGGATGACGATGGGCGCCTGTGCCGTTCCGGCCTTCTCGTCGATCCGAATGACGTCGGGGTTGTCGTAGTCTCCGTCTGCAACTGCGATGAGGTCGCCGGCCCGTGCGTCGGAAACTGCGGCCATCAATTCCTCGATGGTGCTAACGTGAATCGTTCGGTGGGGAGTGAAGTTCTCGAGGTCTACACCTGCGGTTATGGCTTCTTCTCCGGCGCCTGCTGTCCAGGTGGGGCTGGCCGTGAGNAAAACCGCGAGTAAAACGATTCCCAACATCTTCATCAGAATGATTCCTGTTCCGTTGATTGCACTGCGAGTCCCTTCCGAGAATCGTCTCGTAGACGCCACGAGGAAGCACGGTCACTTCGAGCCCTTCGTCAGGCTCAGGATAAACTCAGTCGAGAAGTCCGTCCTCAGTTACCTCTATGGGCGGTTCTCGACTCCGCTCGAACTGACGCCGCTGAGCTGTGCGCAATGTAGTGTGTGTCTATGACAGCAACTCGGCAGAGATGAACGGGATCTCCCACTCCCTGTCGTGGTGCTCTGACCGGACATCCATACCGTCATCGATTATCTTCACATCAACCCGATCATCCCCGACCTGAGCCGAATACGTGTCCCCCTCCCGCGTCCACGGGATCGCCTGATTCCCAGGCTGTACACAGAACATCGACAACAACCGACACCGATCCCTCTCTATCCGCGCCTCAACATACGGACAATCCCGCTCGGGTAAAACATTCCCGAACTGATCCTTATTCCACGGCTCGTGATACTGATGCTTCTCCAGACTTAGCGCGACCGGGTCGCCACCGAGATCGATCACACGCGCAGCCAGACCAACACCCTCCAACTGCAGGCTGAAACTATCGTTCCCGACGAGCGCCGCATCCCGGGCAGTGTTCCAGCGAAGCGATATCGCTTCCGTTTCTTCGAGCTGCGCTTCATCCAGCACGATGACAAAGCCTGGATGGATGTGCAGAACCGTGCGCAGGTTCCGGACGACACCTGACCAGGCGGCGGTGGTGTCGATCGACCACTGGCCGCCCCAGCTGTCATCGAACTCTGATGCGACGATGTGACCCTGGTTGTGCAGGGCGCGTTTGCCGTGGAAGGCCGGTCCCTCGGTGTAGTTGGGATGGAGCTCGTAGCACGACTCCATCTCGCGGTCGCCGAAGACCAGGACGTTGTGGCCGTAAGCGCTGCCTTCGAAGTAGTCGAACCGATGGTAGGAGAAGAATCCANCGGGATAGGAGGTTTCCGGCGTGCCCCAGTCGACGATCAACGGTTGGCCTTCGCCATCGATGACGACCTGCCCGGGATCGTTGTGTTCGTGGTTGTTCTCGCGACGCGCCTTGCTGCCGACGACGCAGGCCGTGCGGTCCCAGTCCCACGAGGTGCGGCTGGAGATGCACGCGCCGTGTTCGGCGTAGGCAACACCGAGGGGCAGATGGCCGGTCAGGTCGCTTGGTTCCAGGTCAGAGTCCAGGTAGAATAGCTGCTGAGGTGCGGCCATGATCGANCGGTGCCGGTTGGCGAAGCCCTGCAGATAGGGGTCTTGGAGCGCGGCTGCGNTGGCGGGCATCCAGTCGGCCTTGAGCGGCGCGCCGGCGTGGCCGTCGCCGTAGGTGTAGAGACGGCCGGGGGGCAGCGCCATCTGGATAGACCACGTGGCGATGTCGGCGAAGGGCGGTTCGGCGAGGCGGTTGTTCTGGCCGTCCGACCAGCCCAGCCGCGCGGCATAGTAGTCGACGATCAGGTAGATGAGATGGCGCCGGCATAACCGACGNCCTCGTTGAATTCGCCCCGGCTGCCGTAGTCCTCGAGATGCCGTTCCATCAGGGGCTCGGCGAAGTCGATCAGGCTCTGCGCATCGGGGTGCAGACCGTCGAGGGCCATGCCGCAGACGCCGAGCCCGCCAACGATGCAGGTCAGCCAGTTGTTGTTCACTTCGAGCCACCACGGCTCCCGTTCGCAGGCTGCCTGGAACGGACGGATCGCCCGCTTCTCCAGACCACGGACCATGCCGTCCAGCTCCTCGGGGGTCAGATGGGGGAGCAGCCAGTTGAGGGTCAGGCTGATGCTGTGGGCGAGCGTGCCGGTTCGCAGGTGGACGTCGTGTTTCTTCAGGTCGATGGTTGTCTTGAACTTGTCGTCGTCATTGTCCGAGATCATCCTGGCCACGTGATTCCACGCCGGGTATTCCGCATCATCGAAGAGCGCGTCGGTCTGGCGGGTCACAGCGTCGATCCAATGTCGATCCCCGTTGATCAGATACATCAGGGCGTGGCGGGTGATGCGCAGACCCACGCCACGGCACAGGCTGTAGTCCATGGCCAGCAGTTGGGCGGAGTATTCGTCTCGGCCGGGGAAGAGGGTATCGACGAGGTAGGTAGGGAGGTCGCGCTTGCCTTCGGCGGCTTCTTTGATCTCACGCCAGATGGAAGCGCCGATCGGGGAGGTGATGACGCTTTTGAGTTCGTCGATGCGAGCGGCGCGGATCGTGAGGTTCTGGGAGAGGATAGTTGATGGGTTCATGGTAGACTCTTTAAATCGGCGCAGTTCGGTGCAGGGTTAGCTTGCGTAGGCCGGATGCGTGTCCGTCCGCACCTGCCCAGAGGATGACCGCGACCACGGCCCTGCTACGCAAGCACCATCTGGTGCAGGAACTTGCCCGCAAAGAGATACAAGCGATTCCCCTCACGCCAGGGACTGATGAGCCCGTCACCGATCGGCCACCGAGCGTAGCCGCGGGGATCGCGGACGATGGTCCTGAAGTCTTTCGTTCGCCCATACATCACTCTGATCTCGTCGTCATACTGGCGGCTCTCCGACCAGCATAGCAAGTACTCGTCGTTGCTCAGCCAGCCGACGAAGTGCGGACGGTAGACGCCCAGGCTCCCACTGCCGCCATCCTCCTGATGGAGGATCGGGTTATCGGGAAAGTAGTCCCAGGTCCGGCCGTCGCCCGACATGGCGAATCCCAGCTTGCACGTATCCTGCAGCCACTTGCCATCCGCGCTGTACTCTCCGCCTGTCCCACGAAGGAACCCGAGCCACCGGCCGTCCGGGAGTCGTTGAACGGCGTGGTATGAGGATTGGCTGTTCATCCAGCGTTCGGTTGTGGTGGGGAAGACGGGTATCAACGCGTCCCTATCGTCTGTCCACGGCGTCCAGACGTTTTCCTTCAGATCCGGGCACGTGGCCAGCACCGTTCGCTGATGCCCACCGCCTGTCTCCCATTGATTCTCGAACAGGTGAAAGTACAAGAACCAGAGTTTCTCTTCTTCGCTCCACACGACGCAGGGGCTCGCGTAATGGAACGGCTGACCGGGCTTGCCTGGATTGACCAGGACGCGGCTGTCCCCGCGGTCGGACTCCCCGTCGGCAAGCTTCCGGTATGGTCCCTCGATCGTTTCGGCGATGGCGCAGCCGATCCCCGAGTTGGGGTCGTGGTGGGAGTAGTACATGTAGAACAGGCCGTTGGGATCCGGCCCGCGGTCGTTCTTCACGAGGGTGGGATAACCGACCGAGTCGCCATCCTCCTCGTCCCACGTACTGTATTCCCATTCCTCCGATCGCCAGAGGATCTGATCGGATCGATCGATATCCAGCGGGAGGTCACCGGTCAGATCCGACAGGTCGACGCACTTCAGGTTACCATCAAGCATGGTGCGATTATCCGGTGTTTTGGGCGCCAGCCACAGGCACAGCGCGGCCTGCGGACGACAACCAAAGTCAAAAGCTGGTACGCAGAGAGCACGGAGGGGGGAGACGTGCAGGTAGTGAGTTTCCCTTTCGGCAGGGCTTTGAGTCTGCCCGGGCTTTTAAGGCGAGAAAACCCTGCGGACGCGGTGTAACTGCCTGTTTTCGCTCTGCACGATTCTCGTGTTCCAACCGGCGGGAAGGGGTAGCTGTGTGAGGTCGACAATCAAGGTCTGGCTTTCGTAGGTGTCGGCAACGTGAGACAATCTATCCAGCGTTTCATTCGCTGCTCAGGTCTGCTCGATATGTTCGACACGATCCGGAAGCTGCTCGCGGGTTACTTCCTCTGCCGCCCACGGCAGATGCCAACGTTCAATCTGCGATCCGATTCGCGTTTTCACCGTGACATCCCCATCAGCGCGACCGTCTTCGACGGTCATGTCCAGGTCATGGGCCTCCGTGCTCCACTGCGACACAAACATCGCGTGGTCTCCTTTGGACCGAACAATGAGCGCACTCGGACGGGGGATTGGCTCCAGTGCGCCCAGGGCCTGCACGTCTTCTGAAACTGGATCGTCGGCAAGTATGAACTCGGATCCGTCACCGGTCTGCACCACGGCCCGCAGCTGACCGCACGCCGTCTCCCAGGCGAGATCCGCGGCGCCGGTCGGTGCCCTGATAGTCCTCACATTCTCCAGGTGGCGATACGCGGTGTCCTCGCAGGACACTCCCCCTTGACTCTCCGTCGCTGTGGTCGGCGTCCCCAGAATATGCATCGCGTAGTCGTATCGGTGCGAGTCTGCAGCGACGACCCGAAACAGGTCCAGGACAAACCGGTCGGTGAGAACCAGCGTTCGGTCAAGCCGTATGCCCGGGTACACGGCCTCATTGGAGGCTCTGCACGCCTTGAAGGGACCTTCCGGCTGGAACAGCTCCAGAACCCCGTCGGACTCTATGCCTCGCGCCCCGTCCGTTTTCCAAATCGATTCGGCGTCCCTGTCATACGGGATCATCGATCGCCCATCCACGGTCAGCGTGTTGTGAGCGATCGTCGAGCGCAGCCAGGTCAGGTGCAGCGGATCCTCGTACCCGGCCGTTTGTGGGGACGCGCTCAGACAGCGCCCGTTGGCATACAGGTCTACGCACAGCGCCGCAGGGCTCTGATGCCCGGCGCTGTGCGGCCCCCAGAACATCTGTACGGCGGTGCCGTTTGCATCCTCCGGCCGACTTCTCAGGATCGACACGCCCGTCACCGGGAATAGTGTGCAGCCCTGACGGTGTATTCCAGTCAGGGAGATGCTGCAGTCCTCTGTAAGGGAGAAATGCCCCGACGGGTTCTCGGCGTCTTGCAGCAGGACAAAATCGCACTCGCCTGCCGGGGACTGCAGCGACATAGGCAGGTTCGGATAACTTCGCCCGGGCGAGTCCGCGTATTCCCGCTCGATCCGGGCCAGCAGCCACGCGTACTTCGGATCGCCATAGGCTTGGTAGGCAAGCTCGTAGAGCGGGCCCCACGTCCACACCCCCCGCAAGTTCGATAGCCCTGAGTCGTGGAGCAGGCTGAAGTCACCGTTGCCCAACGTGGCGTAGAACGGGGCGTCGAAAGCAGCCTTTAGACACTTGCCCCCTTCCGGTCCGTAAGCGCGATGCAAGTCGCGTCCGTCATTCCTCATTTGGGCGGGCAACTCGGCGTGCCAGATGTCTACGCCTGCGTTGGCCAGCATCGTGGCCGCACTCGTCAGTGCCATCAGGGTGTAGAAATGGTATCCGGGCGTGCGTTCCCAGTGCAGCCCGTCGGACAGGATGTCGTGTCGGAGCTGGTGGATGAGACCGTAGCGGGGTACGCCGTTGAACGCCCAGCCGTCGAGCGCATCACGCACGAGGCCGCTCTCGCCGCTCGCCAGCCCTGCCGCAAGGCGGGCAACGAGGTTCCAGGTGTTGTGATTTCCGCAGGTCGTATGACGGCACCGGTCGGTGGTCTCCCGGGTGAGGGCCAGGGCCTGCAGGAATAGCTGGCGGTCGGCATCGGCAAGGTCTTCCGACGCGAGCAGATCGTAGACTCGGGCCAGGGTTATGGTAAACCTGGATTCGCCCAGTCCATAGGCTGCCGCGCGCGTGTGGTCGTCCACGAGTGGCCAGCGCAGATAGGCCTCAGAGACGCGCCTGAATACCGAGAGGGCCGAATCGCGGTACGACCCTCGCCCGGTCAGATGGAAAGCGAGAATCTGGCGGAAGGCGTGGTTCAGCATCTCCGACCCACGATCGGGGCGCACGGGGTCGCCCCATTCGCACGGCGCATCGGCCGCTTCCAGCAGGCGGCTCAACGCGGCCTGGGCCCAGGCGGCTTCTTCGGTCAGTGAACGACACGACTGCAAGCCTTGCCCAGTGACGAATACGCGTGGGTGGGTGGGCAGATCGGCTGGCGTTAATTCGTGGGTCGATTGAGGCTGTATGACGATTCCTCTCAGCACGCCTGGATGGGGGTCAGCGTGAGCGCTTTGCAGCCCTCGAGACTACCCCGCCTGCATGTCGAAGGAGGCGGTGGGGTCGTATACCATTGATTCTATCGTATATTATAGAATCCGATTCAACGGAGACTGTCAGGCTAAATCGCACGTTCCTCTTTCACGTAACGTTTCAGAGCCCACGGCGCGGCCGCAGGTAGCAACAGGCCAGATTGGGCAGAGATGAAGCATGAACAATTCAGAAAAACACGATACAGATCAATCGTCACCCAATCCGTTAGGCCTCAGCTTTCATCGCCTCGCTGCCAGACGTTTTGTATTCGACAATAATTTGCCTTTATGCGAAATGAACCCGCCCACTGTCGTCGCTCTTGACCTTATGCATCCATATGAATCCCTGGAAAATGGATCGGGAAGTCATCGACAGATGCATAGCTTCGAGATTAGCCAGGGCAAGTTGAAGGTTACCAACAGCGACGAACAGGATTCGGCCTCCAGGCTGCTGGTCGGAGGCTTTAATCCCTATGCAGTGTATGATGTTGCTGTGGATGGGCTTAGCGGCAACGGCGAAGTGGGAATCGAGTTTGGTACCCAGGACCCATCGAAACGATTTGTCTTTTCGGCCAGATACAACAGAAACGAGCAGGCGGAGGTGCGCTGCCGTTACCAGGAAGGTGGAGTGGAGCGCCTGTCAGAATCGCTCACTCTGGAGCAGGTACCTGCCTTTCCCTTCACCTTCAGGGTACAAATGATGGGAACCGGCATCGGTGTGTACCTTGAAAAGGATGGGGTTTCTCGTTTACAGGGCGTACTGGAGACTAATACCCTCCTTGATTTCCGAAAGCTGGATTGTTTTCGACAGATGAAATTCTATCTCTTCTCCAGACTCACCTCAGGAAGTTCCGTGATCATCAGGAACGCAATGTCCTATTTCTCCTGTGGTGTAGGCCAGGCTGACATACGGCTGGTAACGTGCAAAGACGGTACGCCATACGTTCAGGATGACAGACTGTGGTTTCTTTTCACAACCCGGGGCTGGAAAACCGAGCACACCACTCAGGGGGTGTTCAGTCTGAACCCATCCCTCTTTGATCCACGATTTGAGGGGGTCATTGTTTTCGATATGGATGATGGCAAGCTGAGAAACGATATCGGCACCCATCTTTACTATGATGAAGAAGAGAGGCAGTGGCGGGGCTGGAGCTGTAATTTTTCCACTGTAGCCGATGGTAGTAATACACGAGCCGCTTCGGGGATCAATTATGTGTGGTCCGATCATAACCCGCTGAAGGGGTATTCTGTTATGCGGTCTCGTGCCGCAGACAACCTCAGTGATCACCACGAAGATCCCTGCGGAGTATGGGATGCTAAGGCCGGCAGATGGCGCCTGGTGCTTTCCTCATTCCAAGAAAGTGATATCAGGGCTTCCATGTGGGAGAGCGAAAACTGGGACGGTCCCTTTACGAAAATCGCAGGGCCAGTTCCTCGTGATTCCACCGGTACGCTCATTCAGAAGATCGGGGACACACCATACGTATTCGCTGCGAGCGCTGATCGGGCATTGTATGTCTATTCCTATCCCGACCTGGGACTCCTGGGGGAGCTTAGCACAGACTATACACCCTGGAATGATACGGTGAAGAACGGTCGTGTCTGGCCAAATATCTTTCCAGCACCTCCAGGACATCCCTATCCCTATCTGGCATTGATGATGGATCGGGCCAATTACCCAAAATTGGGTGGTTGGACCTATGGTGCCTTGTACTTGTATGGTGCCGTACCTTCATCGTGACATCGGTTACATTGTCGCGAGTGCGAACAAGGCAACACTCCAGGCATGCCTGTCATCAGCTGAAAGGAACGACCACCCTCCACTGCGAACGTGTCGAATACGCCGGCTGACAACGCCCTGAGACAGCCAAGTGGGAAAGATCCGTCTTCCTGCCTCCCGCATCACAGCATCTCCGCTCGAAACACTCGATTTCCTGCCTGAACGAGCTGCTGATCTCACCCGATCGACATGTGATACTCCCGTCAACCAGAGACCCGGTGCACCGCCGGAGCGTCCCCGAACTTTGCACACGTGTGGAACACACCGTGTATTCGACCTGTCCGCTTTCGACATTACCTCGGCGGCCAGGGATGGTCGCCGTTTCTCATGTGCCGGTGTGTGTGCTCGCTAACGTTCTCGCGATACCCGACGTTGCCGGAGCGTAGCGGAGGCAGTGTGCCCGAAGGGAGTGATGCGGGCATCGTATGTTACGCGATTGGGGCGAGCCCCAATCACGGCGAAGCCTATAGAGGGAAAAATTATAGTGCACGCCATCGGTAGTCATCTGCTCTCTCTTTCAACTTCTGCGTTCACGCGCCCGGTTTACCGCGTCGCTGTGCAACGCTTTGTTCTGCCCGAGTCCCTATTGCCCCTTCTTCCAGACAATGCTTTTCACCGTCACCGGGATATCCCAGGGCTGGGGAGGTTGAGGTGTGCAGATCGGATCGGCATCACGCTCCGGCCAGGAAGAGATCAGTTTCTCAAACTTTTCACGTGAGGAGCGTGCGTCCTCACACTCACTTCCTGTGATATCAGTGTGCTCCTCGGGGTCGGCTTTCAGGTCTATGAACTTCTGAGGCTTGCGGTCAGTACCGACGTAGAGCTTGTACTGCTCGTCTCGTACGACACGGTCGCGAAAATACCATTCGTTTTCTACGCCGCTATTGCTGACCTTCGCGTTGTTCTGACCACCCATGGCCAGAATCCAGTCCCGGTTGACACGACTCTCTACGCCTCCCAGAAAGGGGGCGATCGACGAACCATCGACCTTCTCTGGTCCGGGGACCGGTTGCCCGGCGAGGTCAGCAAACGTGGGGATGATGTCCGTGAAATCGACCAGCGCTTCACTGACTTGACCCGCAGGAATGGTACCTGGCCAACTGGCAATGAAGGGAATATTCACACCTGTTTCGATGGTCTTTGCCTTTCCGCCGGGGATCGATCGATCACCAATATGTCCGACCATTGACCCAACCGTTCCGTTGTCGGATGTGAAGATCAGCAAGGTCTCCTCCATGATCCTCATCTCACCCAATGCCGACACAAGACGATCGATAAGAAAGTCTGTGTATCGGACCATGGCCTTGTGCTTGTCCTCGTTGGTTTCGGCGTCCGGCTCGAGAGGTGTCGTCGTGAACGGGGTATGAGTCAAGACCATTGGGTAATAGATGAAAAACGGGGTGTTCCCGTCTTTGTGTTTGTCCGAAAAGTCGATGACGAAATCACAGAACATATTCGGCCCAAATGCGCCGGGGTACGTCTGGGCAGGACGATCCTTGGTGAAGATGTAAGGATCCCAGTATCGTTCGGCACTCGGCGGGTTTTCCGCTTCGAATCCCGTCCACATACACCAGTCATCGAATCCAGCCTTGTCCATGGCGTCCGGTTCAACACGGAAGTCGTTGATTTGCCATTTGCCAGCAGCAGCCGTCGCGTAGCCGGCATCGCGCATCGTGATTCCAAGATTACAAGGGTAGGCCTCCACATCGTATCGCGCACCGGCTCCCCAGCGCGGGACATCCCAGTGATTGACCCAGCCATTGCGATAGGGGTATTGGCCGGTCAGGAGGCACAACCGGGAGGGTGTGCACTGCGGCATGCTGTATACGTTTTCAAAGCGGATACCGCCGAGAGCAAGACGGTCGATATTAGGGGTCTCGATGTCCTTGGCGCCGTAGCAACTGATCCATTCTTTGCCCAAATCGTCGAGCAAGATGAGGATTATGTTGGGTCGTTTCATTCTTGTTCCTCGAGTAGCAGAACTTGTGACTTTGCGGCAAGTATTCGGGGTATCTATCTCTGTCGACAGAACAAATCAGGAGTAGCAGACCAGATACCGAAGTAAGATTGCCTCATCATTTACGAACTTCCAAACATCTTATCCATGGTGGACTTCTCTGACCCGTTCTCCTTCGGGTAGAGTATGCGAGAGAGATTGACCATGAGGTGGTGGACAAGGAGGCGAGGATGGCCAAGTCAAAGCGTCAGGCGGCACAAGACTGGAAGCCCGAAAAGGGGCTGGTCCAGCGATTGGTAGATATAGTCGGTAAGGAGGGCAACTACCTGCTGAATGTCGGCCTGACGGCCTAGGGCGTCATCCCGAAGCTGGCACTATTGCAGCATATGGCGAGGTTGAGACATCTCGTGAAGGAAGGCGGCGTGTTGGTGACCGATGCGTTCACAGCCGGCGCCTATGCGTTGTTGAGTCACTACGCCGGCTATCATGCACACTACTATGAGCCTGCTGTCTACGCGTCGCTGCTGAGTGTGTCTGGCTTCGAGGCGTTTGCAGATGCGTTCGAAGGCGGACGGGACGGGCTGAATCACGTGGTGGTGTGTTCGCCCAAGCCGAAGGCGGTAGCGAGGAAAGATCCCCCGCTTCTGCGGCCGACTGCCGGGAGAGTGGGTGCCTTTTTAGGTTCAGCGAAGTAGAAAGTGGTCTCGAGGACGACAGTAAGGAAGGCACGCGGGACGGCTGAGGCGATCGAGTTGGCGGCAGTCCGGGAACGGTTCGGTCGTGATTGCGACGCCAGGCAGAACGGGAGGGGACACCATCACACAGGCTGAGTTAAGGCCGCCGTAGCTGAACTGTTAGGGATTCCGTATGTGTTGAGTCGGTAAAGTCGTTCCGTGCGTATTCAGTGGGGCCGTGATCCGCGTGGGTCACGGCCTTCTGCTTTAGGTTAACAGCGGTAACGGTGTGCGTCACCCTTAACGTTAACGTCGAAACGATCACTCCGCTCTTAGGTGTTATCCCGGAACCAGCCGGATCATCGCCATTTGCCGCGTCCCTTTTGAGGGGTTGTTCTCCGTGACGATGCCCCCGACCAGGATTGCGTCGCTCGTCCGGTTCCAGCGAGGGGCACCATCGATCCGAGTCGCGTTTGTTTTCGGGTTAGCCCCTTCATAGGTCAAGGTTGTCGTCGCGGTGTAGACTGCTCCGTCAGAGAATCGATAGAACTGGTAGTACCAGGACCCGTTGGACGTGTACGTGCACACGATCCATTTGCCGTCGGGGGAGTAGGCCCTGTCCGCGCCGGTATCCTTAAAGGTGTCTTTCGACCCGATCTGGTCGCTTGTATAGGACGCCGTGTCCACGTTGTAGAGATCCAGCCACCCCTCTTTGTTTTCGCACGTCATCACAGGTCCATCGAGCCACTCGGGGTGTCGTGGACTGGGAATCTGAGCCAGGTTGGTTCCGTCGGTGCGGATGACGAATTCTACTGCGACTCCCCCAGGCCACCGGACGACGAAGTCAATTCGGTTGCTGTCGCGATTCCAGCACGTGCGATGGATACTGAGCGGGGAGGCCGGGTCGACTGCATACCCAAGGGACGCCAGGGACGTGACCAGCGCCTGATAGGAGATGATGAGTGTCCGTTCTCCTGTTTCGATATCTACCCTGAAGAGGCCCTCGGTGTTTGGATTGACGGTGGCGTCGCGCGTTTCATCGACGGCCCCCGCGTAGGAGACGACTTCTCGCCAGCTGTTCCTGCCGTGGTTCACCGCAGCGAAGTAGCGCCCGTTGGGGGCGACGCCGGTGTTGGCGACGGTGCTGGGGCCCGGTCCGAAGCGGTATTCCTTGACTCGCTTCATTGTAGAGATGTCGAAGAGGACGGTGAAAATATCCTCCGTCTCGGGGTCGCGGTCGTTGAAGAAGAACTGGGTTTCCGGCGCGTTGGGGTTCCAGTAAAGCATCGTCCCCTTCTGCAGGTTCCACGCTCGTGTGGTGTCGACCTTCGTGACCTCATAGCCGTTGGCGGTGTCGATGATCACGATGTCTGCGGTCTCACCCGCCTCGGGCATCCGTTTAAAGAAGTCCGTCCTCATGGCGACGATGTATCGCCCGCTCTCGTTCCACGGAATGGTCAGACTCTGGCCGATGTATCCGAACAGGTGGTTCTTCGGGCCGGTGGTGATCGGCGTGACTTCGAATGCGATCGGTCTTTCCATAGATGTACCTAGCCGACTGACACAGGTGGTTGTCGATCTGCCCAGGGCCGGGCCTGTTCGAGTTGTCCTGCGAGCCTGAAGAGCGTCGCCTCATCTCCAAACCGACCGATGAATTGGGCCCCGATAGGCAGGTTTTCATCATTCCAGTACAAGGGAACCGACATCGCTGGTTGCCCGGTGGCATTGCACAGTGGCGTAAACGGAATGAACTGCCAAACGCGATCCAGGGATTCCTGTGGGGACTGGTGGGATGAAACCTCGAAGGTTCCAAGGGGTACTGGTGGCTCACCCAACGTAGGCGTGAGCCAGACGTCGCAATCGACAAAGAAACGCGCAATTTCGCGCGCCAGACGTTGAAGCGTCCCTACAGCTCCCAGATAGTCTGATGCACTGTGCCCACGGCCCATTTCATACACGAAGGCAGTGAGGGGTTCCAACTGATCGGCAGTAACTAGCTTGCCGCTGAGCTGACCGATCGCATCTATCGCCCCTGCAGTTCCCGAAGAGAATACCGTGCTGAAGGCCTGCTCGAACATCTCGCCGTCGATGGTGGGAGATGCTTCTACCACCACGTGCCCCAAGTCAGCGCAGAGTTTCGCGACATCTCGTACGGCGTCAGCGCAATCGGAATGAATAGGATCATGCTTGAGCGTCTCGGTCGTAAAAGCAATGCGAAGGGAGCCTGGAGGGGTCCCCACCTCATCAAGAAACGGCCTTTCCGGTATGGGTGCCCAGTACGGATCGCCGAGATCGGGTCCTGAGGTGGCATCAAGGAGCGCTGCGCTGTCCCGCACCGAACGCGTCACGGCGTGTTCTGCGGCCAGACCGCTTGCCCAGTCGCCAGCGTCTGGTCCCCACGGAACACGCGCCCTGGTGGGCTTGAGGCCGAACACGCCGCAGCATGAAGCCGGAATCCGGGTCGATCCGGCCCCATCGTTGGCGTGCGCTGCGGGAACCGCACCGGCGGCTACCAATGCGGCCGACCCGCCACTCGACCCGCCCGTCGTCCGCGTGGTATCCCAGGGATTGCGTGAGGGACCGAACAGCCTGGGCTCGGTCGTCACGTGACAGCCGATTTCGGGGGTGTTGGTCTTACAAAGGATAATGAGTCCTGCTTTCTTCAGTCTGACGACCAGTCCGCTATCGTGATCGGGCACGAATTCCTTCAAGATTTCTGCGCCGGCTGCGAGCCGCACTCCGGCATAGGATGCCACCAGATCTTTGAGCGGATACGGCACCCCGGCAAGAGGACTATCGGGAAGGTCGCCTCTGGCGGTCTCACGGGCCTGGTCATACATAGGCGTGATCACGGCGTTCAGCTGAGGGTTCACGCGTTCGATCCGTTCGATCGCCGTCTCCAGCAACTCAATGGCTTGCACTTCGCCGTCTCGAACCCGTTCAGCCTGAGCCAGGCCATCAAGCGACGTCAGATCATCAAGATTCGCCATGACAGAACTCCTACTGTGACGGTGACGCGATGCCTCTGTTGGGTGGTGAAGAATTTCGATTAACGGTTGAGCAATACCCGACGTTGCCGGAGCGCGCGGGCAATGCGCCGAAGGGATGGTGTGGGCATCGCCTGTAACACGATGCGGCGCACCCCAATCAAGGTGAAGCCTATTACCCGAAGCTACTCGGTCTTCATAGCGTCACACGCAACGTCCACGATCCAGATGCATCAGGGTCCCGAACCGTAAAGCGGACCCGATTGAGCCGTATACCCCACATCGCCTGCATCAACTCGTCCTCCAGTGCGATTTCCTCGACAGAGGCTGTCATCAGGTCCGAGTCGTAGAGAACAGCACCCTCCCCGGACCGTCGACCATCGGGTAGTTCGCTACAGGTGAGCACGACCCGTCCATCTTCAAGGTTCGCGAGACAGGGCGACATCAGACCAAGCGTTATCTCTCCGGCCACTTTCGTCAGCTCGTAACGGTCGTGAATCCTGACCTCTTTTCCACGATCGAGCGTCACCTCTCGTACCCAGGACGTGATCCCGGCCGCATCCGGATAGGCATCCGCGATATCCGCCGAGAACACGGCCTGGGCATCATCCTGCTTATGGACGGATCCGCTTGCAGCGTGCGCCGGGCCCTCAGACTGCATGACACCATCGATGGTCGGCAGACTGTGGTAGGCTGACTGCATGGTCCAGATGTCATACCGGTTCGGACCGAACGTTTCGATGGTGTATATCTCAACACCCGGATCGACGATCAAAGGCTTCCCGCCGATAAACACGATACAGTGTCCGACATCGTTGTGGTTGTGACTCTCGGCGTTGTGTCCGCCCTTGGCAGCGACGTAGAACCCGTCGGCGTTTCCTGCCCTATCGCGAGCGGTCATCACCTGGATGTCGGGGAGCCACACATCTCGCGGAAGCGGTTGCGCGGGTTCCGCTTCGAGGAGTTCGCCAACTGAGAGCAGGGCAGGAATCTGTCGAGCGATATGGTTGGCGGGGTGGTTCAGCCGCTCCTGTACCCCGCGTGTCGCGACTTCCTCACGTTCTGCGAAGTATGCTCCCATGCGCATCATGTCCGGATCCTGAATGCGCTTGCCATACTGGTAGACCAGGAACGGCGGGGGGCTCACGATCGCATCGGCATCGGCGAAATTCACGAAGTATCGATCGTTGATCTGTACCTGCGTGATGTACTTGCCGATGTTTTGGATGAGGGGATCATCGTAGACATCGATCTCGCCGTTCGTGGCGCTGTGCAACGTTTCCAGACAGTCGAACAGGCGCGCGCCCGCCACGCTCCAGTATCCCGGGCCTTCATCACAGCCGCCATCCCGGGGATGCGGGTCGATGAAGCGGTCCAGGCTGCGGATGCTTTTGTGAACCGCGGTGAGACGGCGCTCCGGATCCGTCTCCATCAGCAGAGCCGCCGTCAGCCAGCATGAGTTGATCAACGTGTTCCAGTTGTTGGGGCGGGGAAGACTCCCATCGTCTCGAGAGCGGAAACCCATCCACCAGAAGTCATCCCGCTCGAGACACGGGGCCAGCATCCGGCGCTGCATCTCCCGCTCGACGCGAGGCAGTATCAGCGTCGAGTAGGCTTCGATCTGCGGCCCGAGAAGATAGCAGGTCCACGCCAGGAGGCACGATGCTTCCGCCACGAACAGGGCCACGATAGGCTCGGATGTGTCCGGCAGGTCGAATCCCGCCTTCTGTATGGAGAGCGTGAACGGCTTTCCCCAGAACGATTCCTCACACAGAGCCCAGACCCCATCGACGATATCGTCCATGAACCGGCCCTGGCCTTCGACACACTCCGCGACGACGAGATCGCACAATGCCGTCCGATGCCGTGCCCGGTACTTGTCGTAGAGCGCACGATCGCCGGTCCTGGCCATTTCCAGGAACAGCGTCGCGCGAAAGGGCTCCCAACGGAAGCCGAGGCAGGCCTCTCCCATTGCGATATGCGCCTTCCGAACGCTCTCGGGAATGGCCTCCCACTCTTCTCGTTCGTCTCTTGCCGGATACGGGTGCCAGGAATCTCGTGACACCAGGATCTCTCGCAGCCGATCGATTGGATACACTTCGCTGATCATTCTTTCTAGCTACTCTTGCGCTTAGCTTGATCGGGCGGCCCAGGGTTGATGGGCCGTCCTTTCTTGCACCGGCATGGCACTTAACTGTCGTTGTTGAGAGCCGGCTGCAATTGCCATATCGAAGCAAACACCCAACAGGTAACGGAGACATACGACGAACGGTCTCTTGTTCAGGCGCTTTTCAGCCCCGTTTTGATCCTTTACGTGCGGCCCACCGATAGCCTTCTCTCTTCTTGCCGTTGCGATGCCTGCCCTTTCTGTCCCCTCCCGGTTTGCGCTTTCCTGCGATCCGGGCGCCTCGTGGCGGCTTCTCCGGGATCAGGCATTCCGGGTGGTTCCCGATCAAGTCATCACGTCCGATTTTCTCCAGCGACTTCCGAACACTCCAGTAGTTCTCCGGCTTGTAGTACTGCAGCAGCGCACGCTGGGGGGCGCGGTCGCTCGGGTTACGGGCGACTTTGACGCGTTTCAGGGTGGTGGGGTCGATGCCGGTGTAATACATGCAGGTGGCGATGTCCATCGGGGCAGGGATGAAATCCTGTACCTGCTGTGGGCGATAGTCGTTGCGTTTGAGGAACTGGGCCAGTTCGACCATCTCTTCGATGCCGGAACCGGGGTGGCTGGCGATGAAGTACGGGATCAGATACTGGTCTTTGCCGGCGCGGCGAGAAGCCTCTTTGAATCTCTCGCTGAACTCTTCGAAGGTGTGCTGCGCAGGCTTCTTCATCAGAGACAGGACTGAGTCGCTGACGTGTTCGGGGGCGACTTTCAGGTGGCCGCCGACGTGGTGCTCGACCAGGTCTTTCATGTAGAGCTTGGACTCGCGGGCGAGGTCCATCCGGATGCCTGACGCGATGTTGACCTTCTTGATCCCCTCGACTTCGCGGCTTTCTTTCATCAGCTGAACAAGCGGCGTGTGGCTGGTGTCGAGCAGCTTGCAGACCTTCGGGTCGACGCAGGAGAGGCGACGGCAGATTTTCTCTACCTCCGGTTTGCTGCAGCGCATGCGATACATGTTCGCGGTAGGGCCGCCTAGGTCGCTGACGTGGCCTTTGAAGTCAGGGTCTTTGGCGAGGGCGTTGACTTCCTTCATGACTGATTCATGGCTGCGGCTTTGGATGGCGCGACCCTGGTGAAGGGTGATCGAGCAGAAGGTGCAGCCACCGAAGCAGCCTCGCATGATCTGAACCGAGTCTTTGATCGTCTGCCAGGCCGGGATGGGCCCGACTTTTTCGTAGCTAGGATGTGACTTGCGCGTATACGGAAGGTCGTGGACGGCGTCCATAGTTTCCGTGTCGATCGGGAGTGGGGGCGGGTTGATGACCGCCAGGCGGTCGCCGTGCATCTGGGTGAGACGACGCGCGTTCAGCGGGTTCGTCTCCTGATGCAGTTTGCGGGTGGCCTCAGCGAATGCCTGGTGGCTGTCGGCGACTTCCTCGTAGCTCGGGAGTGAGATGGTTTTGTTGTCGCAGGCTACGTCGTCGAAGCGATGGTCAGGAAGCTCCTCTTTCATGCCAAGGAGATAGGCGACACCGCGCAGGTCGCGGAGGGCCTTGATGTCTTCACCTGCATCCAGACGTTGGGCGATTTTGAGGAGGGTGTTTTCTCCGGAGCCGAAGGCGATCAGGCTTGCCTTGGAGCTGACTAGGCTGCTCTGCATGACCTTGTCGGACCAGTAGTCGTAGTGGGCGACTCGACGGAGGGAGGCTTCAACGCCACCGCAGACGACGGGGATGCCCTTGTAGGCCTCCTTGCAGCGTTGTGAATACACGGCGTTGGCGCGGTCGGGGCGTTTGTTGATTTCACCGTTGGGCGAATAGGCGTCGGCGTTGCGACGCTTCCGGTTGGCGGTGTAGTGGTTGATCATCGAATCCATGGCGCCGGCGCTGACGGCGTAGAAGAGTCGGGGCGGACCGAGGTCGTGCCAGGGTTTGATGCTTTTCCAGTCAGGCTGGGCGAGGATGCAGACGCGGAAGCCGTGCTTTTCGAGCCAGCGGCCCAGGATGGCGGCGGCGAAGGACGGGTGGTCGACGTAGGCGTCTCCGGAGACGAAAATGACGTCGGGTTGATCCCAGCCGAGGGCATCCATTTCCTTTCGGCTTGTGGGGAGGAAACGACTTAAGGGGATGTTGGGGCGTTTTTTCTTCACACCGGGCTCCCGAGGTAATGAATACATATAGCTTGAATTATAAGAAATATCCTTCAGGCAGAGCGCTTGGTGGGGTGACCCGATGGCGGCAAGGTCTTGAACAGGAGAAACCGGGTTCCTTTGCTGTCCTCTTTCTACTAAGCGTGGCCAATCTTGAAATATGCAAAGACATCACACCCGAATCAGGGTACGTCTTCCTCGATCCACTGGATGAGCTCGTTGGCGCTTTTCAAAGCGAACTGTCTTTTGATCAAGTCCCCGGATCGATCGAAGAGTAATAGCTCTGTCGTGCTGGCCTGGTGTTCAGCGATCAGTCGGTCACCTTCCGGGGTGCCGATTTTAGCGATGAGAAAGAAGACTCGGTCGCCAAGCAGATCGCGAGCCTTGTTCATTTGTTCTGACTGGTCTACGGTAACGACAAGGTTTGGGTCGTAGATAAATACCAGCGCTGGCTTGCCCGTACCTATTTGCTCGTGGGTCATCTTAAAACCCTCAGGCATTGCCATCCACAAAAGCCCTATGACAACAATCAAAATGGAAATGGTGATCCAGGGCTTTCGGCGCGTGGAATTGGGGTTCGTTTCTTCTTCCATGGGGGTTACCCTCTTTTCGGGACGTACTAACGCAACCTCTCCAACCGCCCCTTTCTCTTGACGATGTTCTTGTAGTCCCACTGGATTTTCTTCGATTTCTTCAGCCAGCGCTTCAGGTCCTCTTCGTCTATTTCCCTGGCGCCAGTGTAGATGATCGACGCATCCTTGAACTTGCCTGTACCTGGTTTCAACGCTTCCTCTTCAAAATTCGCTCCACTCCAGAACATCAGTCGGATTCCTGCTTCCCGTGGCCTCAGCTATCGCCACATAGCTGGGAAGTAGAGCAGCTGTGGCTGTCCCAACAGCCATTCTCTTGATGAACTCGCGGCGACTGTCTTGCTCCATTGCGTATCTCCTTGGCGTCTGATTCAGAATTCCAGCACCTTCTTCCGCGTTCCCTTACTGATGGTAACGACACCGCTGTTGTAGTCGGCATTGAGAAAAGGGCTTTCAAAGATCTTCTGCGGAGCGTAGTTGACCCGCTTGCCGTTAATGCTGGGCGTTTCTGCAAAGCTGGTGTCAAAGGTCAACGCATCACCGTAGATCGTGGTGTATCTGAGGATGGCGGCATCCATTCTCATCTCACAGCCTTTTATCTTCGCCTTGAAGGCGTCGAAGCTTTTTATGTCACCCTTCGCCATGACCTCGAGAATCACAGGGGCGTACTCTTCGTTGAGGACCATGGTCGCGTTTTCGGGTATGAAGCGCGTCGTGTTGAACGCGCCGGCGGGGGCGAGTCGTTCCAGGCGGTCGCGAAGCTCCGCCGGCAACTCTGTTTCCATCCACTTGTAACCACCCCAAACAACCCGCACCGCCGCATAGGCGTTCTCGGCTTCTACAAAGACCACGCCATCCTCTTCCACGGGGGCGCTCAGCCCTTCTTTCGACATCCAGACAATCATGTCGGTGCCGCGCTTGTGGTATTTCAGTTTTTGCGTGATCAAGCTGCCCTTGCTCTGTGCCGACCAGAACGCATTGTTGGCCACCCGAGAATCTTGTGGAAGTACGGTCGGTACAATTCGTGCGTCGTGCTTTCCCGAAAAGATCACGCCCTGCCAGCGATTCTGAGCGCTGATCGCAGCCCAATCGTTTAGGGGCCTCGCTTCCGTCATCGGCGTTCCCACGATGAAGGCGGGATCACAATAGGAATAACGCAGAATGCCACCGCCATCGGTGCGCATCTCGGTTGGCACTGTTGTGACAGCCGTTGTCATGGGACGACCCTGTGTCCCCAGACCCTGGGGACGCTGCCGTACCTCGTAACGACCGCGTCCTTGCACGTCGATCGCGATATCGGCCACCACGGCTGGTGGACGGTAGTCGCTGAGGGCCGCGTTCGTGTCGTGGCCACAGACTGTCGGCTGCTTGCCAATGCCGAAGTAGAACCAGGCCAACGGTGCGTTTCCGTGGTTCCGGTTCTGACTTAGCCCGTTATAAAAGTAGATGCGCGACCGTCCACCACCCTGAACGCCGTCAATCTGTTCCTGAGCCCAGTAGGCAAAGTAAAGATCGAGCAACAGCCCGGCCGACCGCCTCACCTGCGGGTCGCCAAAGTCGTAGAAATTGTAGAATCCCTTGATGAGTGTGCTGTTGTAGTCATCGCTCATCATCTCGATACACGGGCTCTTGCGCGCACGCTCCCGGCAATAGACCACAAAATATGCATTCCATGCCCGGTAATGCTCCGCCGCCGTAGCGCCGTCATCATACTTGAGATCCCTGTATTCGGCTCGATCCTTCGCGATCTTGGCAAACTGCCAGCAGACGGTAAAACTCATGGCATGGTGATTCTCTGACAGGTAGATATGCCATGTTTTTGACTTCTCGTACTCTGCTTTGCCAAGCCAGGAGACCTTCCTGACGTACTCCCAGATCGGCTTGAGCGCGAGGGCTTCGGTCTCCTTCGTGATGCGACCGGCGTGCTTACTGCCGCCACTGCCGTACATCTCGATCAGCCGCATGACGATCTCCGCGTGCCAGTGAAAACTGTCGCGATCATTGATATCCAGAGGATTGTCGAGGTAGTGCTGGGCATTTTCGGCCAGCCCAGCATTGGCCTCGTCCAGCATCTCGTCCAAATAGAGACAGCGTGCGGCAAACCCCACCATGGAATATGAGTAGGCCCTTACGTAATTTCCTCGCCCAGGTCCAAGCGGCTTCTCTTTCTTTGCACGCACCAGCGGCTTGCCGGATTCGGAGCGGAACATGGCGTCGACACGCTGGTCGAAGCCCGAGACGGCTGCTTCTGCTGTATCTGGATCTGGCATCGAACTCTGTCCTTCTAAAGAGAATCGTGTGGCGAACACCGGGAAATCAGGTAAATCCACTCTGCCGCTGCCACTCAGGTCGTGGTGAGTATGTGTGGAACCGAATGCACTGACAAAGCTCAAGAAATCGGCAAAATCAACCGTGCCATTGCCGTCACTGTCCGCAGTTTGCATTTGGAGAGGCAGTAATAGAATACACGATACATATTAGAGTCGGTCTTTAATTTCCTGCTACTTTCATCCTAATGCTTTGTGCACGATTTGCCGGGATGGGGTTGTGGGGGCGAACCGAAACGGGCTGACGGCTACTCGTAGAGCCAGTCGAGCTCATCCGAGAGGAGCAGAATGATGGGTATTCGTCACGAATCCACG
The DNA here is from genome assembly GCA_002727195.1 of Gemmatimonadota bacterium. GTDB lineage: Bacteria > Latescibacterota > UBA2968 > UBA2968 > UBA2968 > UBA2968. Next base: position 45,379 of record PBWH01000005.1, on the reverse strand, counting down.
ACAAGCGACACCCACGCCCGGATTCACATTGAAGGGCTCGAGCGTGACTTACGCATCCTGCATCTCTCGGACAGCCATCTCACTGAGGCTGATGAGCGAGATCCTGAGGCCGTACCGCATGCGGAGGAGATAGGGGCGCGTTTCAACGATCGCACACCCGAAGGGCAGACCGCGCGGGAGGTTTTTGAGCAGACGATCGCTTATGCGCGGGAGCAGGGGATTGATGCTGCGGTCCTGACGGGGGACATGATTCACTTCCCCGCGTGGGCGGGGATCGAACGTGTCGAAAGCGGCGTGAAAGATCTTGGCGTTCCTGCGCTGTTCACGTCCGGCAACCACGACTGGCACTTTCCGTATCTCGAATGGTCAGACGCTACACGCCAGATCCACTACCCGCGCCTGGAGAGGTTGGCCGGTGAGAATCCGGCCTGCCACTCGATCGAGATCGGCGGTGTTCGTCTCGTGACGCTCGACAACAGCACCTACCAGGTCAGTTTCGAACAGGTTGCCTTCCTGCGGAGCGAACTCGACAAGGGCCAACCCTGCCTGCTCTTTATACATATACCGATCTGGACGGAGGCCCTCCTGCCCGGTGTACTGGACCAATGGAAGGCGCCGATTATGATGTGCGCCTCTGACGGATGGACCGAAGAGACGCGCAGTCGATGGAAGGTGCCTGGCAACGATCCCAGCACGGTCGAACTGTATGAATTGCTGACGCAAGGGGAGAGTCTGAACCTGGCGGGCATTTTCTGCGGTCACGTACACTTCGGTCACGCCGGTTTGTATCGCGAGGGACGTTGGCAGTATGTGGCCCAGCCCGGGTTCGCTGGTGGATACCGCCTCATCGAGCTGCTGTCGTCATAGTGCCGTCAACGTTCGGCGAGAATCCGACACGTCCTATGCGTTCTCGTCGAAGTCGAGCACCAGCTCTCGTTCGCCCTTATGGATCCATACGCGACCTGAATTCCAATCCGCCTTCACGAATGGGCTGTCGAAAGCCGTGGCAGGAGCGTAGTCGACGGGTGCACCGTTAACCATTGGTGGATGTGTCTGATCTGCATCGAACGTGAGCGTATCCCCGTAGACACTCACGTAGGTCATCGTATCACCCTTGAAATCCGGCTCTCCGAGGGCATTCACAAAGGCATCTCGGTCGCCGACATCCTCCTTGCGGATCACTTCCAGGATCACGGGCGACCACTCATCGGCCAGCACCATCCAGCGACCACCCGGTAGATGCTCGGTCACCTTGGCCAACCCTGAATGCCCGCCGACCGTTCGGTCTTCCGCTTCAACCGTCTCCCACGTATAGCTGCCCCTCGCCGGTCGCACAGCCGCATACGCCCCGTTGTGTTCCACAACGGTCCACGTTCCCGCTGTCTCCGGGGCCGTCAGGCCGGCCGACGAGAACCAGACCCGCACGGCGCCGCCACCTGCGCTCGTCCGCAGCTTCTGGCTGATCAGAGTGCCCTTCTGCTGTACCGACCACGAGCCGTTGAAACAGACCTTCTCGTTCTCCGCTTCAACCTGCGGGACGATCCGCGCATTCGGGTGACCGGCAAAGATCACGCCATCCCAGCGGTTCTGAGAACTGATGGCGGCCCAAGCCTCGCGCTCCTGTGCCTCGACCATCGGCGTGCCGATGATGAATTGAGGTGTGCAGTAGGAATACCGATGGATGCCGCCGTGATCCTGCTGCATCCGGTAGGGATGCATACCCTTGTGTCCCGGAACCGACAGACCCAGTGGACGCTGGTGTATCTCGTAGATGCCGCGTCCGGGCGTGTCGAGGGCCAGGTCCATCACCACGAGAGGAAGACGGTAGGCGCTCAGCGCAGCCGAAAGCACGGTACAGCGGATCGGGCCGGGCTTTCCGCTACCCATATGCAGCCATGTGAGCCGCGCCATCGTCCCATCGCGATGCGTCAACGAACCCGCGCCCTGGTAGACGCGTGTTCGACCGCCGCCCTCGACACCGTCGATCTGCTCCTGTGCCCAGGTTGCCCAGTACAGATCGAGTAGTCGCCCGACCTGTTCGCGCAGCGGCGCTTCACCGTTGTCGTAGCAGTTGTAAAGCCCTTTCAGCAGAACGCCGTTGTAGCCCTCGTTGTGCATCTCGACGAACAAACCCTTGCGCGCACGCTCCAGGCAATACGCGATCGTGTAGTCCGTCCACGCGCGATAGTGATCGAGCGGGCTGCCCCCATCGTCATACTCGAGATCCCGATAGTCAGGATCGTCCTTCGCCAGCTTCGCATAATGCCAGGTTGTCGAGAAGCGCTGAACGTGGTGATTCTCGGATTCGTGGATGTCCCACGTCCCCGATGCCCTGTAATCGGCATCCTCGAGCTTCGAATGGGGTCTGCAGTACTCCCAGCAGAGATCGAGACACTTTTTCTCCGCCTCACGCGTCATCCGTCCGGTATCGATCACGCCGTTCGATCCATACATCTCGATCAGCCGGAGCAGCATGTCCGAGTGCCAGTGAAAGCTGTCCCGGTCGTGAATGATCGGTGGATCGTCCAGATAAGCGGAGGCATTCTCGATCAACGCGTCGTTCGCGGCCTCGACCTGCTCGCCCAGCCACAGGCATCGCGTCGCGTATTCGGTGATCGAGAAGGAGTAGCCCCGGATGTAGGCAGAGCGCCCGGGTCCCAGGGGCGGCTGCTTGGGCGCTCGGACAAGAGGCTTCCCGCGGTCGGCCTCGAAAAGCGCATCCCGGCGAGCTTCGAAGCCGTCCCGTAGATCGTTGAGTTCCTGGTCTGTCATTGCCCTTCCCCTTCCCTCGTGTTGCGATTGGCGCACGCATGATCATCGACACGATCCGGAAGCTGTTCGCAGGCTACGTCTTCTGCTGTCCACGGCAGATGCCATCGTGCAATCTGCGATCCGATTCGCGTTTTCACAGTGACTTCCCCATCAGCACGACCGTCTTCGATGGCCGGGTCCAGGTCATGGGCCTCCGTGCTCCACGATGAGGTCCGCGTGAGCGCTTTGCAGCCCTCGAGATTACCTATCGCCTGCGTGTTGAAGGAGGCGGTGGGTCCTATACCATTGATTGTATCGTATAGTATAGAATCCGATGGAAGAAAGTGGTGTCGGTTGGTCAGGACAATTTACATAGCCTGCAGTTGATGTGTCGGCTGCACTCCCTGCGTTCAGCTGTTTTCAAGTCATCGTGTCCACATTTATCGCTCCGTAAGGAGAAACAGACGTGAAAATCAAATCGGTAAAAGCGCTGTACCCCAACTACAGAAAATCCCACGGGGCGTGGCGATCGCATCTGTGGCAAATAATCGTTCAGGTGGAGTCTGATTCCGGATTAATCGGGTATGGCTACGGAGGTGGAGGCAAAGCGTCGTTGCCGATCGTAAACGGGCACTTTCACGAGTTGCTTGAAGGGGCGGAGGTTAACTCAACGGACGATGTCGAGGCGATTTGGGATCGGCTCTACTTTGAGTCGATTCCGTATGGTCGCAAAGGGATCGCGATGATGGCGCTCAGCGGTGTCGATCTGGCGCTGTGGGATCTGCTGGGGAAAGCTGAAAACAAGCCGGTCGCTGCGCTGATTTCGGATGAACTGAAGACCGATATTCCTTGTTACGGGACCGGGAGCGATTCGGAGTATCACGCCGAGCTCGGGTTCTCGGGAACCAAAACGCCTCATCGATGGACCGGTGAGCGTTCCGACATCGATCAGCTCTTGAAGTGGGCCGAGACGGCTCGTCAGGCGATGGGTCCGGATCGTCAGTTGATGGTTGACGCGTATATGTCGTGGGATCGTGCCTTTACCGAATCCATGAGCCGGGAATTGGCGGACTTCGATATCTACTGGTTTGAGGATGTGCTGACGCCTGACGATCTAGAGGAGCAATCAGCGTTACGTCAGGCAACTGGGGGCATCAATATTGCGGGAGGAGAGCACGAGTTTGGCTACCGTGGCTATGTTGATGTCGCACGGTCGGAAGCTCTGGATATCTGGCAGCCGGATATCACGTGGTGTGGCGGGATCACCGCCGGCATCCGGATTGTCGATCTTGCCAGGGAGTACAACACGCCCGTTGTTCCGCACCGAGGAGCCGAGGTGTGGGGTTTGCATCTGGTGGCGGCGACAACGTGCGACAACCTTGCAGAGTGGGTGACCGGGGGCCGCAACGCGGGTCGACAGGATCCGTGGCTAGGGATGCCGGAACCCGTTGAAGGACGGATCAATATTTCAGATGCGCCGGGGTTCGGGGTTGTGCCGGATGATGCTTACCTCTAGCGAATGCTACACGACCGATCACGTCCGGGACTTGCGAGCATTCGTGGTCCTTGTTCCTGGTGTCACTTGCTCGCACCGTGGTCGCTAACCTGTGATCGGGGGATAGGGGTCGAGACAGGATCCCATCGGTGACGGAGCGGTTGGTCGCCAGGCCAGACGGTCGAAGGATCGGTAACTGACATCCAGCCACGGGGTTTCGAGCCGGACGTGGCCCTCGTATCGTGAGGTCAGAGCGGCTTCGAGCGCGCCGGAGGTCAGGAGTGTGCGTTCTACGGGATACTGCGGCTCACCGGAGAGGAACATCTCTTCGATGTTGAGGCCGAGGTAGCTGAAGTGGGCGTAGGCGCCGTCTTCGCCGCCGTGGCCCTGGCATTTGAACCACGTCGCTTCCACCGTCTGGTCCTGAAGTCGGGACGCGTAGGCGAGTTCTCTCAAGTAGCCGTTGAGCATGAGGATGGCGCCCCGGAATCCGTCGCGGTATTCGAGCAGGAAGAGGGCCGGGTTTGCGCAGTGGTCCTCCATCGATCCCGATTCCTTCCCTGATGCGTCGACGGTCGCGCAGGCCGATTCGGCGAGGGTGCGCCACCACGATCCCTCACGTCGTCCCAGTTCCCAGACCGCATCCCCTTCACGACAGGTGACGGCGGCGATGCCCGTTTCACCTCCGGCGCGCCGTTCGGCCATGCACTGGAGCACTTCGAGCGTGTGGAAGCCGTAGATGTCGAGACCCGAGAATCCGACAGCGACTGCCTCCTTCAGAGGTGTATCGCACCCGTGTTCGAGGAACGGATCCCGCCAGGTCACCGGGAGCGAGGAGCCAGCCATGAACGGCGCGTTGAGCTCGGCGGCGCGGTCGAACATCCACTTCGCATCCCTCCAGTTCCACGACAGGTGCTTGTCGTTGAAGACCGGGACACCTCGGCCGGATGTGGCCATGACGCCCGTAATCTGCTCCATGAGGTAGCGCCGTGGGAACAGGTGCTGCTCCTTCTCGTTCCAGGCATAGTCGCCGTGTTCACCGATCAGCAGGACGCCGTCGACGGCCAGTTCGTCTCCGCCCAGGGTGAGGGCGCCGACGATGCTTGGGTAGACGGGAACCCCGAACTGTTCGGAGATCGTGGTGCTTATGTCGTTGTCGGGGATCTGGTCGACGTAGAGGGAAGCGAGCTCGACGCGCGGGGTCTGGAGCGTGCCGTCCGTGGGGAAGCCGTGGAGGAACTTGCCGACCAGGACGTCGGCGTGGGAGCGGGGGCGGTAGACGGTGACGATGGCGGCGATTTTCTTCATCAGGTTGTTTCTCGCGGACTGCCCCTGCGGATATCTGTTGTCCGGAATCCTACCCAAGCGGCGATGCACCTCAACCTTCCGTTATGGACAACGGTTCTCAGGAGCGGTGCTGAGTCAGGCACACGGTTAAGGGTTCACTGCGAAAATCTCGCGCAAATAGTCGTTCAGAAAACACCCTTGGGGATCCAGTGCCTGACAAACTTTTTGGAACGCCTCCCACCTAGGGTAAAGCGCTGCTAGTTCTGCCGGAGATTGTGCGTGCAATTTGCCCCAATGAGGACGGCCCTCGTATGCTCTGAAAACTTCCTCCGCCGCCGCGAAAAATTCGTTATAGGGAAGGTCTGCCGCCTGATGAATCGAGATCGTGACAGCGTCCCTCTGGTAGGCCGGGCTCAGCCAGGTTTCATCACCGCCCAACGTGCGATACTCAACGGGCCACGTCACGTCGGGAAATCGTTCGAGCATCAGGCGGCGGATGTCTTGCATGCACGCCGGGCCGGCCGCTTCTGGAATGGCGAATTCCATCTCGTTGAATAAGCGATTCCGCTCCGACGGAAAAATGCGATGGCTGAAGTCTATCCGCGCTTCCTGCACGTATCGTTCCAAGCGGCCCGGGACAGCTTCACGCTTCCCTTCCAGCTCGTGTGATTCCTTTTCAGTCGGGTGCAGTGCTTTGCAGGCGCACGCATCATCCCGGGGACTCCAGAAGAACTCAAAGTGGCGGGTGGCCGCAATCAGCTCATCGCGTCTGGCGAAGCATTTATCAAAAGGCTCGACCCACGTACGTTCGTGCAGTCGGTAGGCGGGGAGCAGTCGCAACGTCACCCGACTCACGATCCCGAGTGCGCCCAAAGAGACCCGGGCAGCGTGAATGCGCTCAGGGTCGTTGGTTGTGCTGATTTCTATGATGTCGCCGGTGGCGGTGATGATGTGGAGGCCAACGACCTGTGTCGACATGTTTCCGAGTGTGGGGCCGGTTCCGTGCGTACCCGTGCCAATGGCTCCGGCCAGACTTTGCCGATCGATATCGCCCATGTTCTCGAGGGCCAGGCCAGCTTCCAACAATGGCTCCCCAAGCTGATGGAGCTTGCTCCCGGCCCAAATTGTGCCGACACCACGGGATTCGTCCAGGGCCACGACGCCCTGTAAGTTGTCCAGCGACAGCAGCAGGCCGTCGGTCGCGCAAAGGGGAACGAAGGAATGACCGGTGCCGACAACGCGGATCGTTTGTTCATCCTTAACCGCGCGCCGAACGATCTCAGACAGTTCAGATTCGCTCGATGGTGAAACGATCTGTTGCGGTTCTGCCGTTACGCTGCCTGACCAGTTCTGCCACGCCACTTAACTCTCCTTGCCGGTTACTTACGCCAAACGTGATATGACGCTGGGAAAGACGGATCGCTCGGTTTGCAGCCCAAGCGGGGATCATCTATCGCGACCTCGCTCGCATCACAGTTGGAGAATGCGATGGAGCTCATCTGTCCAGGGGAGGCAACCACATCTTCTCAGTGGTGAGGTCGAAACGTTCGACAATCTCACCGTATCGCTCCGTCCAGGTCCGCAACGTCGACAGGGTGTGGGCATCGCTTCCGAGCGAAACGAGCCCTCCGTCATCGAGCCACATGTCGATGAGCTCTGCCACGCGACCGGCCCGATCCGGGTGAAACCACACGGCGGGCTGAATCTCCATCGCCACGTCGCGTTCTTTGGCTAACGCAATCAGGTCTCTGATCCGATTCTTGTCGGTGGCGTCCCACATGGCGTTGGGCTCGTGCTCGGGCTTCTGAATCTTGCCGACATAGGGATGCGCGATGATGTCGGTATGCGGCCAGTTGATCGCCGTCTCGAAACAGTCGAGTTCGTGGGCGGCCGTTTCGGCGCACGTGTCACCGACACTGTCCACCCAGCGGAGGTGGTAGTGGTTGGGCGCGACCACGACAAACTCGCAGACTTCGAGAATCTCGTCACACTCGACCATCGACCCTTTTCCCTGCACCTCGAACTCCCCACCGATCAGCACGCGAACGGGCCAGTTCGCCTCATCCCGCCGGGATCGATACTCACGCAGCTGCTGCGCGTGAGCCGGCCGATCGGTCACCTCGGCGATGTGGATGTGGTCTGTGAACCCCAACGTGTGGTAGCCATCCTCTACTGCGAGGGCCACCGCCGCGTCCAGCGTCATGTTGGGCTTGGCACAGAGCGACAGATCAGTGTGGGTATGGAGAGAGACGAGGGGCGCTGTCGTTGTTGATGGTGAACTCACGTGTTGGTTTTCCCTCTTTTTTTGGATGAATGTGTGCACACGACGACAATCAAACCGGGCGCTGCTTGCCAGGCGGTCCGAAATCCTGGCTCGCGTCGTCTATGGCCAACACCCAGTCGTGATCTCGGCCTCTGCCGCCGGGCGGGTCGAAGGTATGACTCCCACTGTCAGGGATGGACTCAATTCGAGTGGCCTGTCCGTCTCTCGGGTTATACCACCAGCAGGTCCTCTGTTCCCAAGGCAGTGTGTCGAGACGGACCCTAGGAGAAGCACCCGAGGACGTGTAAACGAAGGCATATCCATTCCCGAGTGTAGCCCGGAGCCGTTCCGAACCCTCCAGCTCATTTTCGAGGATTTCCTGAGCGGGTCTCCGATTCGCGTGGGGACGCGACATCATCAAATCCATCAGGTGCGTCATGTCGTTGGCGCCGTCGCTGTCGATCTCATCCCACCAGTTCAAGCTGGGACTGATAGAGTTGTGGTGCTCGGGATAGGTGAAGGTCTCCGCGTCGTTGAAGATCCAGACACAGACGTGACCGTAGGTGACGCCGGCGGCTCCTGCAAAGATCGTCCAATACGCAAGTTGGCGAACGTCGTGCGGCAGAAACTGACCCGTGTCCGATTTCCAGTTGATCGGGTGCCGTTCGTAGCACGGCTCTGAGTCGAGTGTCGGTTTGGGCGGGTCCAACGCCCAATCGGCATCCACCTGATCGTCGGATCGAATGTCACGGCTGCCGTGGCTGCTCTGGTTCGTGTTGAGATGGAGCCACTCCTCGCTATGGAAGTGCCTTGAAGACGGATCCCCGCCTCTCGGGTGGAACGTCGTGAGGTGTTGAGGGCAGGTTTCGTGGAATACGTTGCCGATCCGGTTGAACAACGCCGCGTCGTCTCGGACAGCGCGATCTCCACCGTTCATCCAGATGATGTTCTTTCGGCTCCTGTATCGGTCGGCAATCCACAGGGCGTAGTCGAGCGTTGCCTCCTTCCCCCAGAAGGATCCCCAGGCGGGGAGAAGCGCGACATGCAGCCCGAGGTGCCCTGCTTTGTCGATGATGTAGTCGGCGTGTTCCCAGAAGGATTCGTTCGGCCTCGCGCAATCATCGTCGTGGAATGGACGGTTACCGTAGGCATTCGGGGCGTTCCAGGGGAAGCTGTATCCCATGACGGCGACCGCCTGGATCACCGTGAAGCCCTGGTCAGCGCGCTTCTCCAGGTATCGATCCACCTGTTCCCTGTCCAGACGGATGAACAGCGCCCACGCGGTATCCCCAAGCCAGAGCCAGTCGGAACCGTCCGCTTTCTGGATGCGCCTTCCGTCCGGGGACACTCCCAATCCCCATTTGTGAGGGTGCGGCATCGTCAGTCCATTTCAGAAAATTACCCGGGCAAGAATGCGGGTATCCTATGCCGAGTTCCTCCTTGCGCCCCCTGATGCCCGGATTTCGTAGATCGACCGTATCAGATGCCGAAGACGCGTGCGGCGTTAGCGCCCAGGACCAGTTCCAGCGCGTCGTCTTCGAGTTCAGCGCCGGTTCGGATGATTTCCAGGGCCTGGCGGTATGTAAGGTGGCGACTGGTGGGGGGCCAATCGGTACCCCAGAGCAGACGGCTGGAGCCGAGGTCGCGCAACAGGGCCGCGAAATACCCGAGCGCACGCGGGCAGCGCAAATCCCAGGGGTTTGCGGCGGCGGCGTAGAAGGCCGAGGCCTTGATGTAGACGTTGGGCAGGCCGCGGGCGTTTATCAACCCGCCGTAGGTGGCGTCCGAGGGTTCAAAGTGGCGGCCGGGCAGCGCGAGGTGGTTGCAGACGAAGCGAAGGTCGGTGTGCCTGCGTGCGAGTTCGAGCAAGGTCGAGTAGTTGGGCGGTGTGACGTGCAGGTTGCAGAGAAGGTCGAAGGTCTTGAGGGCTTCCCAAACGGGCTCACGTTCGGGGTCGAGCATCCAACTGATGTCGCCGCCGCTGGGGTAGTAGCTCACGGCGACGGCTTCGTATACTTCGCGGGCTCGGGCGATGTCTTCATCGGCGTTCGCTTGGTGCAGGGCGACGTCAGCCACGTTGACCAGACGGTCGGGATGCTGGCGCGCCCAGCGTGCGCACTCGGCGTTGTTGTCGGGAGAGAAGTCTGCTACGACGGGCAGCATCACGGCCTTTTCGACTTCGCATTCATCCATCTCTTGCAACAGTCGGTCGACGCGCCCGGTGTCCTCGAATGGGGCCATGGGTTGGTAGTTGTCGCCAACGTGGACGTGGGCGTCGATGATACGCATAGGTCAGGTCCTCTCGTCCGACCATCGCCACAACCCCAGAGCGGTGCCACCAAGTATCCACTCTCTTTCAGACGGGCTCAGGTCGATCGCCTCCGCGAAGAGTGCGACAATCTGTTTGTAGCTGACGTGCGGGCTGTATTGCGCTTGTGGAAAGTTGGTACCGAACAGACAGCGTTCCGGACCAAACGCATCGACCAGCTCCCTCACCATCCAGTGAACGTCGTTAAACGGGAACGGCTCTTTGCTCGCGAGTGGGAGGAATGTCAGTTTCGCATAGGTGTTGGGATAGCGAGCAAGGGCAAGCGCCGGTTCAACGGTATTTTGGCTGGGCGCCAGCGCCGCCGACACGTATCCACAGTGATCCAGGACAAACCGTGTCTCCGGAAACGCTCGGACCCGGTTCTCCACACAGCCGTATTCGGGGTGTGATGCGTTGACGTCGATCGTGAGGTTGAGGTCGGATGCCCGCCGCCAGAGCGGCGTACTGACAGGGTCATCGAGGTTGCGATGGTGGAACAAATGCCGCTGAATACGGATCCCCGATGCGCCCGCCTCAACCAGCCGAGTGAGCTCATCCGGGCCGTCTTCACTTGCCGGTTCAACCAACACGCCGCCAGCCAGCCAGTCGACGCGTCCACGAAGGATATCCATCGTGGTGGCGTTGTCCCATCCATAGAAGCCCGCCGTAATCGTGAGGGCACGGTCGACGCCTGACGCGTCCATTTCTTGCTTCAGCGTCTCAGCCGACCCATCTGCCTCCGGCCGATAGTCCGCCTCCGGATTGGCCAACGGGTAGCGCTCCGTATCCAGCGAAAACAGATGTGTGTGTCCATCGACAATCAAGCCATCACCTCACCCGTGCGGTCCCGGTTGTGATCTGTCCAGTTGCTCTGCCGTTGGAGAGAGAAGCAGCTCCAGCCAGGCCAGGCCGATGTCCCGGTTCGTGTGGCCCGTGCGCTCGCCACCTGGGGCATCATACAAGATGGCCAGGCGGATCACCCACAGGGATCACCGAAGGCATTCCGATACACTGCTTCGACCAGGTACAGTTCCGGCCATCCAGAACGACCGCCTTGTTCCCGGGATCCCACGAAGTAGGATCCCGGGAACAATAGACCCAGATGGCGTCGGTCCATTCGTCCCAGTTTCCATCGATGCCGACGTGGTTGGTAAACAGGAACCACCAACCGTTTGATTCCTCGTGGTAGAGTGAGCTGTTCTCGATCTGTTCTTCCTGGGGCAGGACCGGCGCGTCCAGAACGGTCCAAGGGCCGTCCGGGTGCGGTGCGTGCGCCATACCCAGGGACCTTGTGTGGATCACCCTTCCGTCCGGTCGCGTCAGGTTCTGTGCGCAGGTGAAGAACGTCCAGAGTTTCTCCTCATACCAGAAGAGGTAGCCGGGATTTGCCGTATCGCTTCGGTAGGTGTCGGGCTCCGTCGACACGACCTCCACATCGACCGTTTGCGCCACGGGCCTTTCAACTCCTCGGCCTCCGNCTTTAGCGTATAANAAGGAACGTNCGGTACGCAGCCCGGAGGCTCAATCGTCTTTGTGCAGCCGACATAGTAGGCATGCCACAGCCCATCGTGCCTGACAAACCACGGAGAGGTCGCCGTATGAGAATCGCGCTGGCCCGCCTCGCCGTAGGTGAAAATGCTGCCGTGTCGCTGCCAGTTCTCGAGATCGCTGCTCGTCGCCAGACAGGCCAGCCAGCCCACGCCGGGTTCCGCGCCGTCGTAGAAGAGATGGTAGATGCCGTCGTGGAGGACGACACTGGCCTCGCGGGCGCCCATGGCGTCGCAGCGATCCGGGCCCTGTCCGTGCTCGAACACTCGACCGGCATCTTCGGCGTCCAGCCTCAACTCGGCTACCGGTCTGCCGTCAACGTATTCCGTCGGGCCGGTTGGGACAGTTCCCCTGGACATATTTCTTCCTTCATGACGANTCGCAAAGATCGAANTACGGCTGCGTTATGCGAGCACCATCTGGTGGAGGAACTTGCCGGCAAAAAGGTACGGGCAGGGTGATTCCAGAATCAAACCCAGGTTCTCGGATCGGGCACGGTCTCCCAGTTGCCCGAATGCACCGACTGGACGCCCGCAATGCCAGGCAACGTCATGTCCAGGGCCAACATCAAATCCACTGATGGCTGTGTGCCCGTTCGTATCGACGACACGAAATTCAGGACGATCTGCATGCTCGTCTTACCGTGGCCACGTCCCAGACCGTCACCAAATTGTGGCAGATCCGTGTGCTCGCATACTTCGCGAATCAACTCCTTGTCACCACCTCGTGAATAATGACACACAGTGCGCGCCTCGCTAAACCGGCCCGTTTCAAAAGAGCCTTCATCGCCGTGAAAGCTCAGAAAGTGGCTCATCCTCTGTACGTTCTGAAACGAGTTGCTCAAACGAAAAAGCCCACCACTTTCCGTGCGAAACATCGCGGTCTGAATCCAATCCGTCTCGTATCCATCCGCGAATTCTGCACGTCCCGAAGCGGCGAACGCCATCGCCTCGGTAAAACTATCACGCGTCATGTGCAAATATGGCGAAGTTCCGTGCGTCGGATAGAGCAGAGGGTGGAGACTGTTTCGCCACGTGGGACTGCCATCAGGGTGGCGTCTGAGGGCTTCCACGCCGTGATAGTACTCGGCTTCAGCATAGTAGATTTGTCCCAAAGCCCCTTCTTCGTAGAGCTCTTGGGCCCGCACCAATGCAGGTTCATACACCCAGTTCTCCGCCATCATGTAGACACGGTCGCTTCGAGACACCACTTCGACCAGAGATCTAGCTTCATCCATCTGCAGAACTGCAGGCACAGCGCATAGCACGTGTTTACCGGCCTGTATCGACCTAATCGATTGTTCTGCGTGAAGGGGGGCGGGGGTAAAGATGGCGATGGAATCGATCCGATCGTCGTCCAGGAGATCATCAAACGATTCGTAGTGTGATTCGACGCCCAACTGCTCGCGCGCCCGATCGCGCTTTTCGCCATCCAAGTCACAGACAGCGATCAAATCTGTCTCGTCATACGCATCGAATATCTGTGCCCACGACATGCCAAAACGTAAACCGGCAACCCCGACGTTCATTTCGGACTCTCGTTCTCGGCTCTACTTGCCGACCACACCAGGGGTGTCTGCACATCGTCGTCGAGGACGTCGCCGATCTCCAGGCTTTCGAAGCGCTCCTTGGAGAGGATGTTTTGGATGCCGNTGAAGGTGGCGCCGTCGGGCATGTAGGCACAGGTCATGGCACGACGGGGTTGGGGTGTCATGTTGGGACCGGCGGCGTGTGCCATCAGGCTATTGTGGAAGACGACGGATCCCGCCTTCATCTCAGCGGCCACCGGTTCGACGTCTCGGAATTCCGGATACTCGTCGAAGAACGCTCCGATGTTCGGATCGAAACCACCCTTGCGTTCGAAGTCGCCAGCCCGGTGCGATCGCGGCATGTAATACGTGCAGCCGTTCTGGATCGTCGCATCGTTTAGCGCGATCCNCNTGGAGATGGAATCGCGGGAGTGGAACGACCAGTTGGGGACGTCCATGTGCCACGACGTGGGATTGCCCCAAGGGGGCTTCTGNAGAGTCTGATCGTGCCAGACCCGTATTCCATCGATACCGGCCAGACGGCAGAGCATCCGTCCCAGCTCCGGGTCGAGGAAGAATCTCTTGATGGTGTCGTTCACGCGCCAAAGGTTGACGCGCTGGAAGAAGATCTGATCGTAGTAGGTGTCCGGACGCTCGATGATCTCTTCGTTATGTTCGCCGCTCACTTTGTCGCCACCCNTGGTGGCTGCGCCTTCGTCCACGGCCGTGTTCAGGGATACCAGCTCGTCTGCGGACAGGAAGTCTTCGACGATGAGCCATCCCTCCCTCTGGTAGTGCTCGATCTGTTCAGCCTGTAGTTCGGTTTTCATCGGCCTTCCGAAGGTGTTGTCAGGGTGCGTCTGCACGCCTGATGCGGATGACGACGTCGTGGTGGAAAACGGGNAGATCTAGAACGATCGAGCCTCCGTCCATGGGCAAAGCCGGTGAATAGAGGCCGGTTTCGGGTGCATACGTGCTTACGGTGAACTCTCCATCCGGCAGTGTCATTCCCAGGGCGCCCTCGATCGGTTCTCCGCGGTCCGCTTCCTCGCGTTCCCGTCCGTCGGCGAGGTATATGCAGTAGTCCTCTCCTTCAATGGCCAACACGGAAGCGATGGTGTGCGCGGGTTGCCGAAGGAGCCAATCGATCGGCAGCGGGCGAGCATGTACCAGATCCACAGAATGGATAAACTGCGACAGGTGACCCATCCAGGTGCGGATGCAGCGACTGGACTCCGACGTTCCCGTCTCTCGCCCGGGGATGATCGAGAAGTCGATCATGTCGTAATGGGCGCCGCTCAGGGCCGTTGTCCACGCCCGCTTGCGGTGAACGGTCCAGCCCTCGGGATCGAGAAAGCGGGTGGCGACGTTATCCTCATCGTAGTTCAGCGGTTTTGGGCTTCCGTATGACACCAGGGCGAAGTCGCGTACGGCAGTGAGCTTGAGCTGCTTGGACATGAAGTCACCCATTTGGTAGCTGTGCTCGCGAAAGCTGGTGTTGGGTAGGGGATGCATGTTCACGACGTCAAAGGCGAGCTTGTCGAAGGTGAGGTCGGCTGGCTGCTCAAACTCGGGATCGTAATAGAACGCCTGCTGTCCGGCGATCAGGTGTTGGCGACCACTCTCACGCTGAATACTGCGCACCAGTTCGATAATTCGGGACTGCCAGGCGTTTACTTCGTCGGCTCCGGGCAGGTCGTCATCGGTTCGGAACGATCCGGGCTCGTTGCAGATTTCGTAGATGACGTTGTCATACTGCTGAGTGTGTTCCACGATGCTACGGGCGTGGGCCTCCTGCCAGTGCAGTATCTCGACATTGCGCTCAGTGACGTAGTCTTGCCACCGGAGCGGGTGCGCTGCGTCCAGGTTGACGTTGTTGTCCGGGTGCAGGGGATTCAGTTGCCAGACCTCGTCGTCGTAGGTGTTGGAGAACAGGACGACCTCGACCACGATCCCGTAATCGCCGGCGCGTTTGACGAACGCATCCAGGCGATCGAAATACTCATCGTTTCGTTGCGTCAGGTCGAAGCGAGGCAGGCCATCTAGGGCTTTGCCGGGCCCACTGCGCTTGAAGGGCGTGACGAAGTCCGTCGACTCGGGCTTGCAGGTCGAGTAAGGATTGAGGGGGGACTGGAGCTCACGGAACAGGGTGAAGAGCCGCGTCAGTGTCTGACCTTTGCTCGCGGCGTCTTCGAGGTACCGCTCGAAACGGAATGGCCGATTGAGTACGGCGCCGTAGTGCTCGGTGGCGCACAGCAGCACGAGTGGCCGGCCGTTGAACTCGAAGAGCTTGGGATTGTCGGGGTGAACACGGAGTGTCATCGGGCTCCGGCATCGTGTTTGGGTTAGGTGAGGGCCAGCCGGACGTCGACGATCCGATCGACGTCGTCATCTGTATTTTGGGCGGTCTGGATCATTGGGCTCTACGTCTGTGGCTGCAATGAAGGCGATATGGATCCTTGGAATGGAAGAGAGACGAACCATGAGCTACTCTCCCTGGCGATCGGGCAAGCCCGGGTCTATTCGCGTGCTCTGAGGTGATCCTTCTTTGTCAGTTAGACTGGCGTGACTAGAGAATCAGAGGGCGAGTACTGCGTTCCGTAGCTTGTCCATCGCCTGTTCGATGAGTGAGCGNGGCATGGCGATATTCAGACGAAAGTGGAGCTGGGGTCCCTTGTACTCGTCAATTTCGTACGTGTCGAAGTAATGGCCGGGGGCAGCCAGGATGCGCGCCTTTTCCCGCAAGAATGACTTGAGTTCGTCCGTGTTCATGCTGAGCGTCTCGCAGTCCACCCACAGGAGGAAAGTGCCGTCAGGCCGGCAGGCGGCCAGTGGTGTTTCCTGCAGGTAATCCAGGGCCAGACTGACGTTGCCTTCCAGGTACTCGAGTAGAGCCTCCAGCCATTCAGCCCCGTGCCTATACGCCGCCGTCTGGGCGATGATGGATAGGGCGGATGGTCTCCCACAAGAGTGGCCGTATTCGTAGAACACCTCGGTGACGTCGGCTCGGAGCCTGGGATCGGCGATGATCGCAGAGCCGATGTGAAAGCCACCCATGTTGAAGGTTTTGGAAGTGGANAAGACGGTGATCGTTCGCTCTTCCATGCCCGGCAGAGTCGCGATCGGGATGTGGTGCTTGCCACTGTAGACGATGTCCCGGTGGATCTCGTCTGACACGATCCACGCATCGTGCGCCTTGACCAGCTCGGCTACTCCCGACAGCTCCTCCTGAGTCCAGACGCGCCCGGTCGGGTTGTTGGGCGCACACATCAGCAGCACCCGTGCGCCTCCCGCCAGGCACCGCTCCAAATCGTCCAGATCGAAGGTGTATCCGCCGTCCGGGAGGCTCTTCATCTCGTTCTTTATCAGGACTCTGTCGCGCAGGGCTGCCGAACGGATGGAGGGCGTATGCAGCGGGGTCTGGGCGATCACGCTGTCTCCGGGGTCAGTCAGCGCATACAGGACCGCGCGCATTGTGTAGAGAACGCCGGGTGTTGCAAGAAGATGCTCTCGCGGGACGTGTTGACCCTGATGCTTCCCGATCCAGTCGCGGATGGCATCGTAGTCGGCATCGGTCATGCGGGAGTAGCCGTAGCTTTCCACGGCGATGCGGTCCCTAATGGCCTCGCTGATCTCCGGCGGGGACAGGAAGTCGGTGTCCGCGATGGACATCGGGATGATGCCTTCCTCGACGTTCCATTTCGACGCGTTGATCGCTCTGCGGTCGACGATCTGATCGAAGTTGTATCTTGCCACGTTACCTCCCTTGGTGACGGTCGAGGTGCTGGTCCGGGTTATGCTGACCAGAAGGAGAACACGCTGGCGCTCTTGATCGTAAACCGGAGTCGAACACGACGTCCGCTCAGCAACCCAATGCCCTGCCCACCAAACTGCGCAACCACCGAGACACAGTCCTCCGAGATATTTGCAGCATCTTCTCCGGCGAATCCCTCAATCGGATGAGACTGCTCGTCCAAGATCTCGACCTTAACTCGACCTTTCGACGCGTCGGCATTCACCATGAGCTGGGTTCCCGCGAGCGAGAGCGGTGCCGTGAGAAGTGAACCTTCCTCCGAGGCATCAAGCGATACGAACCCGTCTTTGCGCAGATCCACGACGTAGATGCCCGTGTGCGTGTCCTCCAGCCAGTCGGCTTGCTCCTCAGGCGACAGCGTTGACAGATCGCGCGGAGAGCCGTCGGTCCAGATGTCGTGCTGGGGCACTCGCCGCTTCATTCCTTCGTAGTAGAACAGCAACCGGTCGCCTGCGTCGATCGGGACGTTTGTGGGCTGTAGCTGAAGGCGGTCATAGTTGCCAACGAGGCCGTTCGTGAGGGGAGAGGGTCCGATGAACGGCTCACGGTTGCCCAGCCGTTCCCAGGTCTTCAGGTCGCGCGTCATGCCGAGCTGCAGAAGATGGAATCCGTCGGTGTTTCGTCTGGAGGGGAGCGACTGACCCGTCGGGTAAAAGATCATCAGGATTGCCATGTAGACGTCTTCGTAGGGGAAAAGGCCCATGTTGTAGCACTCGGCGCGCCAGACGGGATCCTTGTAGTAGGCTGGTCGCGTGAAGCCCTGTGCCGGGTCAGGCTCGACGAGGATCGGTTTCGCGAGCGCCGGATTGGCGATCCGTTTTCGGATCACGTCCAAGGCCTCGCGCTGGTCCTGGTCGTCGGTCCCGAAGATGTGTTTGGGGGGCGACCAGTTCACGTAGTCTTCGCTGGTCGATAGGTTGTAGGTACGACCGTTCGGGCCCTGATACTTCATGAGCGCCATATAGCGGCGTCTCCCACGATCGTAGGTGAGGGTACCCGCGTCACCTGATGGCAGGATAGGACAGTCCACTTTCTCCCAATGGTAACCGTCGGCGCTGATGACGGGCTGATGACCGCTCGTGCCATGGCCGGAGGGCCCTTTGCCATCCACCTTGACCAGCCCTTTGTAGCGCCGCCTGTCGTCTTCGTCATCCGGATCGTGGATCACGTGCCATAGCCGTTCGTCGCCCGGCGTGGTATACCAGTTGGTGTCCTTCCCTTCATACTGCACGATCCCCAGGTCGGATTTCTCCCAGTTCAGCCCGTCGTCGGATACGGCGATACCGTAAGCCTTCTCCTTGTAGCGGCCCTTCACGCCCCGAGCCTCGTAGATCATCCGGTAGCGGTTCTCATCCGGGATCCACATGGGGGCAGACGCGGTTGTGATGTTCTCGCCGTCGGAGGGGCGGTCTGCCTTAAGCACGAGCCGACGGTTACTCGGCTTGTGCATGGTTCGCGTCAGGCCGGTGGATTCGGCGATGATGTGATCGTCGATGAAGAGGTTTTTTGGCATGCTGGCTTCCAAGCTACAGCGCTATGAAAGGGTGACCACATCCCTTTGTACGATCTCTTTGATGTCCTGGTAACCTCCCTGTGCCATTAGTTCCACGGTTTCGGGAGACAGCCGTTCGCGCAGGGTGTCGGACATGGGACCCTTGCCGCCGGGCAGATACTGGAGTCCATAGCGGAGAATCAGGGTCGCACGTTTTCGTTCTGTCGGCTGCCAGCGCAAGGTGCCATGGGTGGTCAGTTCGGTCAGGATTACGACGTCGCCCGCTTTCGGCGTCACGTTCAGCGCATACTGAGGTGGCGTATCGCCGAGAATGCCCCCGTCGAACAACGTCTTCGGGCGGTCGAACTCTGATTTATGGGAGCCGGGTAACACGACCAAGCCGCCATCACCGGGGTTGACGTCCCAGAAGTAGGGGAAGATGACGAAATCGTTGCAGAAGATGCGATCGTTCCGCACGTCGTATTGCGTGACGTACCGGCCGAAGTCATCTCTGGCGCAGTGAAGGACCCTCTGATTCTCGTATTCCTGCCCCGGGAGATTGACCAGCATCGTTCCCGATTTTAATCGGGGTCTGTTGTTCGTGAGTTCTTTAACGATCACCCAGTAGGCAGGATGAAACACCAGGGCTTCCAAAGCTTTGTCCCAGGCGAACCCGTGGTCATACCCGATTCTGTTCGCCGTCCCGAAATCAGGCGGGAGTTCCTCCAGAGGGGTGTTCATATACCGGTCGGTGGCCTCTCTACACTTTTCCAGTTCCGCATCACTCAGGACGTTCTCGAGATGCAGGAATCCGTTGAGGTCAAAGAGATACCGTTGTTCAGGTGTCATAATGTATGTGTCCCCCTATTGTGCACTTCGGTCGCATCAGCGGTAACGCGACTCGCTGGCTTCAACTCTTCCCCAGAACGAATCAGGCGGCAACCCGGTGATCGTTGATGTAGTCCCAGTCGAGTTCGCAGCTCAGGCCGGGACCGTCCCAGAGCAGGACATTGCCGTCGCCATCCATGGGGTCGCACGGTGCCTTCAGATAGGGTGGGGTCGAGGTGTGGACTTCGTCCAGTCGCAACAGACCTCGCTCGAAGTATTCGCAGATGTCTGCGTCCGTGGCGGCGAGGATCTGGGCGTTGGCGAACCCGCCGACGTGGATCTCACACTTCATGCCGAGGGCCTCATACATGTCGACCGTCTTCCGTACGCCCGTGATGCCGCCGAAGTTGATGTCGGTTCGGCCGATATCCGTCGCGTGTTGCAGGGCCCACTCGGCACGGCTGAACACGCCGCCAGGAGCGAGTTCGGGGCCGCACACGGGGATCTGGAGTTCGCTGCACAGCTTGCGGTAGGGTTCGACCAGACGTTCGTGCATGGGGTGTTCGAAGAAGGTGTAGTCCAGTTCCTCGAGGCGATGGCCGACCCAGATGGATTCGTCCAGGGTGTAGATGCCCCAGGGATCGAGCATGAGGGCCATGTCATCTCCGACGGTTTCACGAACGGCGCGACAGATGTCGACGTCCTCTTTGGGGTAGGCCGGTCGGCCGGGTGCGGCTTCCTGTTTGGTCGGATCCCAGAAGATGTTGGCGTGGACCTTGTAGGCTTTGTAGCCGGCGGCCTTGCAGTCCAAGGCGTGTTGGGCGTATTGCTCAGGTGTTCCGAGGTTGGGTGCGGTGCTCGCGTAGGCCTTGACCTTTCCCCGGGCGCGGCCGAGAAGCCTCGAGACGGATAATCCGGTCATCCTTCCGGCGAGATCCCAGAGGGCGCAGTCGATGTTGCCGATCAGGCCTTCGGTGAATCCGTAGTGGCGCGACATGAGTTGCCAGAGTCGCTCACGGTCCAGGGGGTCTTCACCGATCAGAATGGGTTTGACGAGATCGTCGATTTCGTCCCGACGTGGGGTGTAGAAGTAACCTGGCCAGCCTTGCTCCGCGTAGCCTTCCTGGCCGTCGTCGGTGGCGATCCGGGTGATCGAATGAGGGGCCTCGCGTTCAGGGCCGAGTTCTCCGTAGCCCCACTTGGTTCGGCGTCCACTGGTGGTGACGGTGAAGGTGATCTGTTCGATTTCGGTGATCTTCATGTCCGTACTCCACAATACCCGCCGGTGGTTAACCTCGGCTTGAAAAGCTTCGACCGAAGAGGTGGCAGCGCGGCCTGATCAGCAACCAAAGGCGCTCAACCACCAAAGACACCAAGAGCACCAAGAGAATCGAGGGTGTTCCGCCTCGAAGTGGTCGTTCGTTCGCCTGGGTGGAAGCCCAGCGACTGGAAACGAAGCGGCGCCGCAGCCTGCGCTCAGAAGTCGGAGAAGATAGCCCTCGGCGCGACAGGGCTGCTCCGTGAAGTCTGCTGAAGCAACGATTCATCCGTACTTCATCAGCGTTTCACAGACGGAACGGTCGCGGCTGCTCTACAAGTTACGTCATTCTGCTCGTGTCAGATTCAGTATCTCCGTCAGACCATCTTTACCGCTGAGTTCCAGCCGGGTTTCTTCACCGGTGTGCGAGAACTCAGCATTGCCGTCGTCGAGTCGCCACTTTCCTCGCAGGATGAGCGCGAGTGTGTGGGTCTTTGCCTCCTGCCGAATGTAGTGGCTGTTGGCGTAGGAGAGGCCCCTTCTTCTGAGTTCGTCGAGATCTGTTTCCCAGCCGAGGTCGGGAACGCTCGCGGCCAGCACGAGTCTATCATCCTGCCGTTGCGTCATGACCGTTGCCTGAAGATCGGCGGATTTCACGATGTGAGGGTCAGGCGTGGGAATCTGCTCGTAGAATGCGTAGGCGGTGACCTTCTCTGTTGGGAATTTCACCACGTGGTTTCGGTCGGATTGAACGACCTGGTAGAGGGATGATGGATCATCCGCCAGTTGTCTCAGCTTGACGGCACCCGTGTCCGCGGGGATCACGACATACTGGTAGTGATCGGCCTGCGGCTTGATGCCGTGGTCGATCCAGGCCTGAACGTAGTCGCCCTGGGTAGGCTCGTACCGGGGCGTCATGCTCGTTTGTGCCCGACGGGAAACCACCAGATCGGCAGAGCTCTTGGCGAGGTAGTAGCTGTTCCCGAGGTTGTCCGTCATTGCGGCTGGTTGTCCCGCCGGCAGACGTTTGGTCATACCGAGGCTGTTGCTCTGTCGGCCGTTCAGCAACGTGACGGTTTCCGGGTCCGACAGTCGGGTCTGGAACAGCGTGGTGTGGGTTTCATCTGCCTCGGTGCCGCCTGATATGTGCGACCCGATTGCCAGCACCTTGTCACCGACGAAGAAGGTGCTCTTGCGCGCCGTCAGGTCGGTTGGCGACAGAAAGGGTACTGCTTCGAGGTCCTGGACGAACAGACCGTGCTCGCCCAGGCTGACGCCGCCGACAAAGTTTCTGGTGTTGTAGTTACGGTGGACGGTTCTCCGGTCGATGCCCAGCTGCCTTCGGTTCTCCTCAACGGCCTCGAGCGTCCGCCTCTCGATAGGGTAGTGGCTGGCGGTTGTGCCGGGCACGTGATACCAGTCCCATCCGTTGTCCAGGTCGTAGCCTGAACCCGTCTCACTCACCGGATCGCCGGAGGAGAACACTTGCAGCAGGCCGCTAGACCAGTTCTGGCCGAAGCTGTTCTGCTGCTTGTTGAGCGGCCCTTCATAATCCCAGAGGTATCGACTGAATCCGCGCACCGTGACCAGCCAGTCGGCGCGGCGGTGGAAGCCTGCGGCCGCATAGGGTTTGATCCAGGCGCCCGAGGGCGTCGGGGCCGGCGTGATGTCCGTGTTGCGAAGGTCGGAGATCATACGGTAGATACCTAGCCCGCGAATCGGTACGCCCCGCCTGCCTTTGAAGTAGTCCGAGGCCTTCTCACCCTTCAGGAAGTAGCCTGGGTCGAAGAACTCGGCGAAGCGCCCCTGCATGTCCGCATCGCCAAATCCGTCGGGGTGCGCCAGCAGACACATCCCTTTGGTGATGGCGACAGCCGCCGCGGTGGGATCACTACCGATGATGCGACCGCTCAGGGATGAGCTCACCGTGTATTTCTGGGACATGACACGGAAGCTCTGGAGAGCCTCCTTGACGACCTCGAGATTCGTCGTCGTGTAGTGGTCGGTGTCGGAGAGAAGGTAGAGCAGCTGAGCGAAGGCCTCGAAGGTGTATGCGCTGTATCCGCCGACGTAAACCGCATTGTGATGGAAGCCGACGCCATCGGGCTTGATCGTGTCCTGGGTGCCGCCCTTCTTCGCGATGTTCATCACAATGACCGACCGGACGATGCGTGTCATGCGATCCTTTTCATCCGGGTCTTCAATCAGGAGGAAGTAGGGCCAGAAGTAGTCGGCGAAGAGTCGCATGCCGTCCGCGTTCAGGAAGTAGGCTTTCTCGTCTGGCACCGTGTTGCCGTGGGTGATACCCGCGTCCTCCCGAGCGATCTCGTAGAAGGCCGGATACATGCTTCCGTTGTTGACCACGAGATTGCGCATCACGGCGCGATATTTGTCGAGCAGTCCGGCGTTGGCAAGCGGCTCACGCATCAGGAAGATCGACTGGACGAAACCGCCCAATTGCAGGCTTGCGGAGGAAAAGTCGCCTCCGGCCCGGATCATTCCCTCACGCTGCGCTCGGGCACTGGCTCGGCCTGCGTGATCCGTGATCCAGGCGTGTTCGTTCAGGCCTCGTCCGTAACAGTATTCCAATGTCTTGAGATACAGCTGAAGCGTTTCGTCGCTCCCGTAGTACGGGTTGTCTCCGGGTGTCCGATAGGCGTAGGCAAGGTGTGGAAGGACGTTCGAGAACAGCCTGTCGAGTCGTTTGTTCGATTCGACCTGAGGCCGCAGTTCATTGGACACGGTGTCTTCCACAAAGACTTTGAAGTCGAAGTAAGCCGGCTCCCCTTCACCTTCATATGTGAAGTTTCTGGCCCGTCTGACAGCCTTTCTGAAGTTTGGGACGAGCCAGTCCTTGAGGATCCTATCCGCTCCATCCACTGTCTGATAGTCACTTGCTTTGAAGAGCAGGAGATTTTCGTATTTCATCCGCAGGCCTTCAGTGCCCGTCTCATCGGCGAATGACGGCAGGACGGACAACAGCCAGATTGTGAGTGTCAGCAGGAATGCCTTCACATCGCTTCCTATGGTGTCGAAGATGAAGACCCACAGTATATTCCGAATCGACAACGGTTGAAAGCAGGTATGAGGCGATTACGGGAAGGGTTCGAGGAAGGTTCACGATGAACAAAGCCAGGGTTGCCGTTATTGGTGCGGGGTGGTGGTCTACGTACGCCCACATTCCGACGCTGAAGAACGATCCGGAGGTCGAGCTTGTGGCATTGGCGGACGTCCGGCCCGAGGTGCTCGCAAAGGCAGCCGAACACTACGATGTGTCGACGACTTACACGGATTACCGCGAGCTGCTGGCGAACGAGTCGCTGGATGGGGTGGTGATCGCCGTGTGGCACGCGGCGCATCACGAGGTTGCACGAGCGTGTCTGGAACACGGTCTGCATATGGTGCTGGAGAAGCCGATGGTTCTGGAGGCGTCGCACGGTCGTGACTTAATCGAGATGGCCGGGGAACGGGGTCTCGAGATCGTGATGAGCTATCCGTGGAACTACCTGTCTGTAGCCAGGCGTGCGCGTGAGGTGCTGCGGTCGGGGGAGCTGGGGGCGATTCAGTATATCTCGAATGTCTTCAGTTCGAACCCGATGAACCTGTTCCGAGGGGATGACGAAGCGGACAACCCCGAGATGGCGGCGACTTATCCCGTGATCGGTCCGGGAGATGTCTACAGCGATCCCGAGCGGTCGGGGGGCGGTCAGGGTCACTTACAGGTCACACATTCTGCCGGGATGATGTTCTTCCTGACGGACTTGAAGCCGGTGTCCGTGATTGCGTCGATGGATACGCTCGATGTGCAGGTCGACGTGGTCGATGCGATGATCGTGCGCATGGACAACGGGTGTCTGGCCAGCATGGGCAGCACGGGGGCGACGGTGGGCGGCGAGGGCAAGCTTGATGTGCAGATCTATTGTGAGAAGGGGTGGGTGGATCTGGATATCATCACCGCGGACGGGACGATCTACTATGCAGATGGACGGGTTGAAGGGCTGACCGAGGAAGGTGGGGAGGACGACCCGCATCAGGTCGGCGCGGAGACGCCGGGTGCAGGGGCTTCATATCCGGCCCATCTACCTGCGGTGAATCTGAAGGATATCATCCTTCGTCAGAGTGAGAATCTTTCACCGGGTGTTTACGGCTGGCGATCGGTGGAGATGCTCGATGCGGCTTACCGTTCGGCGGCGAGGAGTGGTGAGGCGGTGTCCGTCGCTTCGTTATATGCTGAGTAGTGGATTGCGAGGTCTCCTCTCCGGGTCTCACTACTGACCGAAGAAGTCTGTTGGGACGTGCAGCGATCATACCTGGCTGTCGAGGTCCTCGCCGCAGCCTGCGATCACCCAGATTTTGTCGTGGTGCCCCAATGCCGAGTGCTCGTGGCGCGGCGATAAGATGACGTCGGTCGTCACCTGCGTCCATTCGACACCGTCCTCAGAGCACCAGACATCGTCGAAGTTCCCGTCCACGCGGTTCCACCCTCCCAGCAGCCACAGGCGGTCCCGGTAGACGACGACTGCGTGCCACATGCGCGCGGCCCGATCGTCTTCGGCGAATACCAGCCGCCGAGAATTCACAGTTGCCCGTCGTGGATGAACTCGTCTTGAGAATCACGGAGCTGGAAGTGCGCCTGAGGATTCACGAGGTCCCAATCAGGACCGTGCGTCTTCCGATGGGAGGGCACGAATTCTCGTCTCCGCTGTTACCCGGGGTGTGAGAAGGTCAGGATATTGATGACCTCTCTTCGACTTCCTGATTGATCCAAGGAAGAACGGGATTTTAGCCTGGTAAATGCTCCGGGTTCGCATTTCTTTTGTTACGGTGATGCCACGACCATCTGAGACAACGAGGACAAGATGCCTGTAGCCGCGATCGCAGCTCGCCACGAGCCCGAGATTGAAAAAATGTTCGACACTGCCCCGAAAGAGATCGACCTGCGGTTTGTGCCCCTTGAAGATGCACGTCCGGCTAACGAGGGCAGGCTGATGGGGTCGGCTCCACCTGCGTCGGAGTGGTTGCCCGGCGCAGAGATCGTACTTGGTCCCGTAAGGGAGTCTGACTACACGCACGCCGACGTGCTCAAGTGGATACAGATCCCGTCGATCGGGGTCGAGAGCTGTATGTATCCCGCCCTCAAGGAGAGTGACGTCGTTGTGACGAACTGTAAGGGTGTGAGCAGCACCCATCTTTCCGAGCAGGGGTTCGCACTCCTCTTCGCGCTCTCGCGGCGCATAATGGATCACTGGGAACAGAAACGGGAGGCACATTGGCAAAGACTCTCGTCGATCGAGCTCGCTGGGGGAACTGTGGGCGTTGTCGGATTGGGAAACGTTGGGCGTGCGGTTGCCGAGAGAGCGCACGCATTTGGGATGCGAGTCCTGGCGATCGACATTGAAGATGTTGAGAAGCCCGACTGCGTGGAGCGGATCGAGAAACCTGATCGGTTGGGTGAGGTGGCTTCGGAGTGTGACGTCCTGTTCTCGTGCGTCCCATCGACACCCGAAAGCCACAAGATGATCAATGGAGACACGATCGGACGCATGAAGCCGACCAGCTACTTCGTTAATGTGAGTCGTGGAAAGGTCGTCGATGAGGAAGCGCTCATCGAGGCGTTGAGCGCGGGAAGACTGGCGGGAGCGGGTCTGGATGTGACCTATCACGAGCCCTGTCCGCCTGACAACCCGCTCTGGAAACTGCCCAACGCCCTGATTAGCTCGCACAGCGCCGGGTCTTCACAGCACGTGAGGCGGAGGATGCTGCAGCTCTTTCTGGATAACCTCGGTCGCTACGTTAAGGGAGAGCCCCTCTTGAACGTCGTCGACAAAGAGAATGGCTACTGAAAGGCCCCCCTGGGTGGATTCCTGCAATGCCCGACACCACCAGTCATCTATTTGTCACTGACCACGGCGTCGCCCACCAACATCCTTCCCATCCGGCTCCACAGCCCCAGTATCGTTTACGACCCGACGGCATCCGATCCCGATACCAGATGCCAGATACCGGATGCTCGGATACAGCCGGGCCGATGACGTGAAGGGGTACTGCACCGCTCACTAACCTGACGGCTTGCGCTGGACCCTGGACGAGGGCAAGCCGGCGCTGCTAGGCGGTGAAACGTGCACGCTGTCTCAAGATCCCGTCACGGGGGAGTATCTCGCGTTCCACAAGCTCACCCACGACCACCGTGGTCAGCGACGTCGCCTCGTCTACCTCTCGACGACTTGAGGTCGTGGTCGGAAGCGGAACTCGCCCTCGCGCCAGACGATACGCACGTCCGGGACGAGGGAGGCCACTTCGTGCAGTTCTACAACGTGTTAGCAATCCCGTATTCGGGTCAGTGGCTCGGACTCGTCACGCACTTCACCGGTCGCTCCGCGGACACGGCGCCCGGTCAGAGTCCAGACGACGGTCCCATCGACGTCCAGCTGGTGCAAAGCCAGGACAGCAGATCCTGGCAGCGCTGCGAGGATCGCTCGCCGATCATTCCGAACGGTCCCCACGCCTACGACGCCGGATGCATCCTAGGGGTTGCCAACGGCCCCGTCGTCACGGATGACGAGATGTGGATCTACTACACGGCCATCACGACGTCCCACGGGGGATCGCTTCCGGAGAATCAGATCTCGATCGCCCGGGCATCCTGGCCTCTAGACCGGTGGGTGTCGCTCGACGCGGGACCGTCCGGAGGCCTGATCGAGGCAACGGAGGTTGTTACTGACGGTGGGAGACTTCTGGTGAACGCGGATGCCAGCGCGGGCGAGCTCCACATAGAACTTCTCGACCCAGACGGCGCAGTCATTCCCGGGTACGGCAGGACGGACTGCCATCCGATCGCGACAGATGCTCTCAGACGCCCTGTTCGATGGAACTCTCATACGGACCTGCCACGAATGCGACCCGTTCGCTTACGGTTCTACCTTCGGAATCGGAAGCTGTTCGCGTGGCGGGCCGAGTAGGCTTCGACAGCCGGGTCAGACGTTTCCACATAGATTCACGGGAGCCTGGTCAGGGCGTCAGCAGTTGGCGTTCAGCATCTATGGCGGTGCGCCACTGCTCCTCCTCACGGCGCAGCGGGCCACCATCCACCGAGTCCGCCGCGAAGAAGCGCAGCACACGACGGTCACTCCGCGCCTCTGCCTCCGCGATCAAAGTCCGGACAAGCGGTGCTTCGGTAAAGTCGTCCCGATGCGGTAAACCCGCGCGTACGACGAAGGAGGTGACCATGTAGCGCCAGGCATCCTGCGCACGGTTTGCCGACCCGGAGTGCAGCATGTCGCAGTGGAAGAACACCACGTCACCCGCTTTGGCGTCGACGACGACGACCTTTTTCTCATCCTCTTCGCCGTTCGGTCTGTCACCGAAGGCATTGCGATGCGAGCCCGGAACTGCGAGCAGCGGTCCGCCCGGGCCATCCATATCCTGCAGGTAGCACAACACGTGTGCGGCAAGGGGCGGGGTGTATGGCTGGCCGTCCTCCAGATCGTCGGCATAGCCGGGGTTCTTACGCCACCTGTCGTGGTGGTTGTAGGCGTCGCGGTGCCATCCGGGAAGGTGGGTACCGGAATTCGTGGTGGCATCGGCGATCAGTTCCTGGCGTGTGGCGACATCGGTTGGCCGACCCGTGTATCTGGCCGGCGGAGTGCCCACCACGTAGAAGCCGTCGCCCTGGACGAAGGGACCCATAACGCGCTCGGCAAGGTCGAGCAGAAGCGGGTTCAACAGGAAGGGCTTGATGAGCAGTTCGGCGATTTCGGGTGCGGCGGACAGCAGGCCAGGATAACCAATGAGGCGTGAGTCATCGGGACCACCGATGCCGACGGTTCGACCTGTTGCTGCCAGCTCTTTTCCGGTGACCTCCTTCCCATCCAGTTCGCCGATCTTGTTCGACATTTTCGCGGCCATCCGTTTGTCCAGGCCGTCGCGTAGTTCCGCCACGACAGACTGGCTGACGATATCGCGCAGGATTGTGTAGCCACGAGTCTTATAGCGCTCGAGGTGTTCCACCAGCGCAGCTTCTTCGGCGGCAGTGGGTGTACTTGCACTCCTTGCTGGCAGCAGGTCTCCAGCCGGTTTTCTCTCTACGTCAGCCATACTCGGGGGTCCTCGGTTAAGGGCGGGGGTCGAACGTGGATCGCGACAATATAGTGTGCCCGACTCCTGATCGGTATACCTGGTCAGTAAGGGAGTTGAGGAACGTGGATCAATCTGGTATCGTGTCTCCGGACCGCGGTGCCCAAATGGCCGAAGGGCGGGAGTTCCGAACCACCCATCCATCTCAAGACTTGGACCTGATATGGCAAATGACCCGGATTTCGATGAGCGACTAAGTGCCCCTTACTCTATCAGCACAGGGATTTCCGCAGGGGGTGACGATGAGATCGACGGGTATCTGGAATCGATACGAGTCCAGGGATTCTGCGTGATCGAGCGGGTGATTCCCGAGGACCAGGTGGATGCAGTGCGCGAGAGCGTCCACCGGGGTCGAGAGCTGCTGATGAAGGATCGCAAGGCGGAACGGGCGAGACGGCTGGAACTCGAGCGCAGTCGGGATCCCGGTTATGAGCCCGTCGGTGATCGACCCCGACCGCCCCGTGCACCGCACGCGGAACTCTGTGATATCGCTCGGAACGAGACGTTCGCGGAGTATCTCGCGGAGTCCCGGGTCCTTAGGGTGGCAAGGGTGGCGCTCGATCCGCACGTTCGGATTATGCAGACAGAGGTCAACAAGTCGGCGAAACCGGAGGAGCAGCCGGTTTCCAAGGAACGGTTGCGGTGGCGCAGTTGGCACTCTGACTGGCCGCACGATTTGACTGCCTACGGTCCGAGCAGTGAGGAGCTGTGGAAGCACTGTGGCGCAGTTTCCCAGCCGTTTCCCGATGTGTGTATGGCGCTGTCAACGGTCTGGTATCTGGGGCCGGAGGATGTGACGCCGTTCAGCGGGGGGACGTGGATCGTGCCGGGTTCGCACAAGGATCCGCGGAACCCGCGCGGACCGGATGACGGAATCGATCAGCACGCCCCGATACCAGGGGAGATACAGGTGTCGGCTCCGGCCGGGTCGGTCTTTATGCAGGATACGCGGTGTTGGCACTCCCGGGCGATCAACCAGAGCGAGCACGATCGCACGGCGGTGGTATGCCGATACACGCCGTGGTGGTTGTCGGGAAACGAATTCGGGAATCTGCACTCGGGCGGTCACACGCTCAGGACCTATGTGCCGCAAGACGTGTATGCCAGGTTCTCACCGGAGCTGAAGCTGCTCTATCGGCATCTGGCCGAAGGGGAAGAGGATTTGCTGCAATCCGGGAATCAGCACGCGGCAGCCCGTGCCAGAGAAACGCGCGAGAAGTATAAGGGCAGCGACAACGGTCACGTGGTGATTGGGGAGATGAGTGCGGCGGAGTGGAGGGAGAACCGCGCCGCTCAATGACGAGTCGGCGTCTGCCACGTTTGAAGGTTTATCTTCAAGAGATCGATTTCAATTCTTTTTCACAAAACTTCTCAAGATTGGGCCAGGTCAGGACTCAGAACCTCCCGATTCGCGTCGAGCCCGGGTCGTGGATGGTGATCGAGTCGTCAAAGCTTGCCTTGAGCAGGTCGCTCTTCAGGCTTTGCGATCCGGCATCTTCCCACAGGTTGTCGTGTTTGTCAGGATCCACCCGTAAGTCGTAGATCTCACCATACGGATTCCCGTGGTAAACGCAGAACTTGTGGCGGTCCGTCCGATACATCGTGCCGTAACTGGGTGGTGGTGACGGGCGCCCCGCGTTCACGTTCGTGTCCAGCACATCGTAGAACGCGCATCGCACGTAGTCGTGGTGGTGGTCCGGATCGACATTGCCGGTGAGGATGGGAAGCAGGGATTGGCCGTGG
Organism: Gemmatimonadota bacterium; assembly: GCA_002727195.1. Taxonomy (GTDB): domain Bacteria; phylum Latescibacterota; class UBA2968; order UBA2968; family UBA2968; genus UBA2968. Next base: position 14,931 of record PBWH01000005.1, on the reverse strand, counting down.
GTCCACCCGGGGTCTATTCCGGCGATGTCGCAAAGAGTGGGGGCCAGGTCGGTGAGTTCAACGAGCCCGTCTGCGTTCACTCCAGCCTTGAACCTGTCCGGCCAGCTGATGATCAGCGGTACGCGGGTCTCTGGTGGTTCTGGCAGAAGCTCGTGTCGACGCACCTGTCGCCGAAGGGACGCTGCAGGAGGACGGCTATGAGTAATGTGACGGCAAATGTAGTGGTATTTGTCGCAGCCGGAGCCGTAGGTGAATTTTTGAGCCGGCGTCTGGGCGCATCGGGTTACCGCCTCGTTGTCGCCGGACGGGACTCGAAACAGATATCGGCCCTTGGTCGTGAACTCGATGCCCTTTCTTTCACGACGGACGTAGCCGATAGCGGACAGTCCGGCACAGCCATCGAGTATGCCGAAGATCGGCTGGGGGGTGTCGACGGTGTTGTCAACCGTTCGGGGTCGATGTTGCTCAAGCCCGCGCACCTGACGACGGACGATGAATGGGAGCGCGTGATTCGTGTGAACCTGACGGCCGCTTTCTGGACGGTGCGGAATGCTACTCGAGCCATGCAGAAAAGGGGCGGATCGATTGTGCTCGTTTCATCGGCGGCGGCGCGTGTCGGACTCGTGAACCACGAGGCGATCGCCGCAGCAAAGGCAGGTGTCGAGGGTCTGATGCTCTCTGTCGCATCGACCCATGCGTCGCGTGGAATTCGCGTAAACGCCGTTGCACCCGGACTCGTGAAGAGCGCGATGACCCGGCGTCTTACAGCGAGCGAGGATTCGCTGAAGGTTTCGACAGCCATGCACCCGTTGGGACGTGTCGGTGAACCGGCAGACGTCGCCAGCACGATTGTCTGGTTGCTGGAGCCGTCGAATGATTGGGTGACCGGCCAGGTGATCGTGGTGGATGGCGGGTTGTCCCGTCTCAGAGGGCGCGTGCGCGTCGCGTGATTGCTCAATGGCGATCTCCGACAGGACATACAGGATGGTCCGCTTCCTTTTCACGACCTGCCTGACCCTTGCGACGGTCGACGCGACTGAACCGATCGCCCTGATCGACGGTCGATCGCCCCAACCCTGGCGGATTGTGAACGATGGCGTTATGGGGGGGCAATCGCAGAGTCGTCTGTCCTTGCGCGAAGACTACTACCAGTTCAAAGGCTATCTGTCCCTGGCCAACAACGGCGGGTTTGCGTCTGTGCGATCGCAAACCCCCATTGCCGATCTCTCTGGATACAAAGGAGTGGTGCTTCGGGTGCGGGGCGATGGCCGGTCGTATAAGCTGCGATTCAGGGCAGGACGCCGGATGGATGGGGTGGCACACGAAGCAAGGTTCGATACCCGACCCGAGACCTGGGTAGAGATCGAGATTCTCTTCGATACTTTTCGGCCTGTGTGGAGAGGACGGCTGGTGGGTGGCGCCGGGCCTCTGGATGCGTCTCGACTCCGGCAGATCGGTCTGATGGTCGCCGACGGCCAGGAGGGTCCGTTCGCCCTTGATCTCGCCTGGGTCAGAGCCTACCGCTAAAACCGGTCCCTTTAAAGGTTATGGAAGGCTCACTCACCCTACCCCCATCCGGTTGTTCACTCACACTTTGCTTCAGGAACCCGTTTCGATCGACCAGGCAGGTCAACCGTGGACGCATCTCCCAACAACCAGGCATTCGTCGCGACAAGGGGGTCCGCGCGATGGGTCGGTAATGTTGTCGCATTCGGGCTCGTCATCCTTGTAAACTGGCAGGCCAACGCTCTCCCGATCGGGGGGCAGACAACCGGGGATGTCTCGGCGAAGTATTCCTCCCTATTCACCCCGGCCGATTACACCTTTTCGATCTGGGGGCTGATCTACCTGTCTCTGGCGGGCTTTGTCATTTTTCAGGCACTGCCGAATCAAAGACAGGACGGACTGCTGGCGGGCATCGACAGGGCGTTCGTGCTCAACTGTTGCGCCAACATCGCGTGGATCTATGCGTGGCACCACGACCAACTCGTACTGTCTCTGGTGGTCATGGCAGTGATCCTGCGTTCGCTCCTCAAGATCTATCGGACGATTTTGTCCGCTCGTGAACTGCGTCCCGTCTCGTGGATCGTCCGCCTGCCCTTCAGTCTTTATACAGCCTGGATCACTCTTGCCACGATCGCCAATATCAGCGTCGTGCAGACGGCAATGGGGTGGGATGAGGCGTTTTTAAATGGTTTCCAGTGGGCCTACTTGAAGCTGGCGATTTCCGGGTTGATAGCTACACTGGCCCTTATTCGCGGTTCAGACGTGGTCTTTGCGCTCGTCATCTCCTGGGCAGCACTCGGGATCGCAAGCAAACAGGCGGGTGTAGAGGAGGTCGCGGGCGCTGCATCCTTGTTGGCAATCCTGATCTTTCTTATTGCGGTGTGGAAGGCTGTGCGGTTGAGACGCCAGCGGGAGGTGGGTCGGACGTCCTGCCTACCGGAGGCCTGAACTGGGTCCAGATGGGAGGGATACCTCACAGCGCTTTCAGACCTTGGTTCTTTCATTGTATATTTGTATGCAAAACCTTTACAAAAAATAGACAATTGGTATTATTACTGGCGCAGAGAGACTAGGCCCCACGATTGTATTGATCGGGTCTATGTTTCAGAACACACCAAGGAGGAGAAGGGTATGGAAGCGCTCGGTTTGATTATTCAGGTGTTCGTCGGTTTGTCTATTCTAAACGTCTGGCTTCTGCGCGCCGGGCGCTCAACGAACTGGCGCGGAGGGTCCGCTCAGAACATGCGTGAGGAATTCGCCGTATACGGCCTGCCGGGGTGGTCGATGCCCGTGGTTGGAAGCCTCAAGGTGCTGTTCGCTCTCCTCCTCATCGGGGGCACGATGATCCCCGGAATCGCAGGTCCGGGGGCCCTTGGACTGGGAATCCTGATGCTTGGCGCCGTCATCATGCACGTCAAGGTGAGTGACCCGCTGATCAAGTCCGCGCCCGCATTTTCTCTCCTCGCTCTGTGCGCTGTGATCGCATACGGCTCGCTCGGCCAGATGCAGGAATTGGGAACGACCGCAGCTGCCGTTTCACACTAGGCACGTCCGGTCGCTCAACGTTCCGCCAGAGCTCGGAGAACATAGAGAAGTACATTGGGACCTGAACGGGTTCCGGCAATGAAAAGGGCTTACGTCACGAGACGTAGGCCTTTTTCTGTTTCGGATCCTGACATGCGTTGCACCACGTCAGGCACTGGCCGGGCGCTGAGCTCTGATGGACAGTCAGCTTTCACGTAGTAGACGTATGTTCCGACAGAAACCGACGTTTTGCGTTGGATCATTACATGTAGATCGCCAGAATCGGCTTCTGCTGGTCGATTTCGGTCTTACAGGCCGAATCGAGGGCGGACTACTGGGGCAGGTCTTCAGGCTGAGGGTAAATCTCGAGGAAGCCGTGTGGACGGCGCGTCAGGTCTTTTAGCCAGCTTCCTTTATCGGCCTGCTTGTGCAAACGATCGTAGAGGGTATCACCGCCGTATGAGTTCGCGATAACGGCCGGACAGTAGGTAAACATGACGGTTCGTCGGATGTTGTCCGACTCGTTCCGGGAACAGTGCGCCATGTCGAGCGAAAACAGGAGGACGTCACCGGCCTCCATCGACAGCTCGACGAGCATGTCCGATACGTCGTCGTCTCGCAGCCGCAGGTAGTTGGCCTTGTGCGATCCGGGGATGACTTGGAGTCCGCCACCGCCGGGGGCGACGTCGTGCAAGGCATACATCGTGTTCAGGAGGTTGTGACGGATCTGGCCGTTGTAGTGGTAGAAGTTGCAGGTGTTGGTGGGTGTGTGGTTCGAGTGGTGACGTGTCTCGCCGCTGCGCCATTTGAAAGAGAACCAGGTCGCGCGAAGTTCGTCGTAAACGAGCGCCTCGAACGCCCCTGAACCGAATGTGCTGCACGTCCCCCAGAGAAGGAACCCGACGAGATACCCCCAGAATCCTGGATACAGAAATCAACACATGAAGCCGAGCGCCCGAAGGACCTGACCCGAAAACAAAACGCCTTTCCTCGAATACCGATTCGCCAGCGCGCCCGACGGGATCTACTTGATCACGACGATTGCCAATTACGTCGAAAACAGTGTCGAAATCCTCCACGCCCGACAGACCGTGCTCAACGAACATCACCGCATAGAACGGGTAGATGAAGATGAGTTCGCGTAAGAAGCAGTAGGCGTTTAGCCGGGCTGTGAAGGTCGTGAAAACATGCAGAGGACGCGGAGAGCGCAGAGAAAAGCGAGGATAATGGGTCGTCGGTGGGACCAGGGTGTGTTCGCACAACTGGGCGATCGGAGTAGATCGAATCGGAGGACTTTCAAGGGGGCAACGTGACTCGGGTGACAGCACGGGGTCAACCCCCTGGATGTTCCTCTGCGCTCTCTGCGTTGAATGCCTTTAGTCTCTGTACAGACTTTCGGTAGGAATGTCGGTGATCATTGCGTGGCCCGGGGTATACGAGATCATAAACGGGAGCTTCGCCTGCTCCGCAACGATCCGCGGTGTGATGCCACAGGCCCAGTAAAGTCGATCCGTGCCGTCGGGGACCTCGAAGAGCTGTCCGTTCATGTTGACGTTCAGTTCAGGGATGCCCAGTTCGTCCGCGTTGTTCTTTCCGACCGGGGCGCCGTGACAGCCGGGGAAGTGGCTGGTGAACTCCCAAACGTCGTCAACCATCGAAGGGTCGAAGGCCCGGATTGTCACAGCAATGTTTCCTTTGAAAGGACCAACGGGTTCGCACGGCTGTTCAGTGAGTTGGATGGTCGGGCCAAAGGCGGCGGGATAGCCTTTGTCTCGGAGTAGCCCGTCGAAGGAGACGCTCGAACCGATCAGGAACGAGACCGTCCGGTCGTCGAAGAGGTCGACGATGTCCCTCCGTTGTTCGGTGACCTCGCCGTGACGGACGATGTCGTAGGATCCGAGATCCGTACGAATGTCCAGATCCTGGGCGTAGTCCGGTGCATCCGCCTGGCCGGAATCCAGTCGAGCGATCAGCGGGCACGGCTTCGGGTTGGCGCGACAGAACGCTTCGAAGTCGTCGGCATAGTCGACGTCCAGAAAGGCGACGTTGACGCAGAGGTAGCCGGGGAGGGCGCGAGAAGCGAAACCCTGGAGTTCGTTGGCTCTACACGCGAGGCGGACGTCCAAAGGTGATTCAAAGACCATAACCATAACCTTTCAACGCAGAGGACGCAGAGGGAAAGGCGGGTGGACCCACTCATTGCGAGGACGAAGCTGCGACTCCCAGGCTAGACTTAGTAGCACGACGATCAATCCAAGACTTTTCTTTGGGACAAGATGTCCTTGTCTACGGTCAGGAGCCCGGGAATCTGCATCGGACTCCTGACCTCGCTTTTCTCGCGTCCTCTGCGGTGAGTGCCTTTAGCTTGTGGGTGTAAGATTACTGTCCCAGCTACCCAACGGATCACCCTCGTGCTTCAACCAGCGGTCCATCCAGCTGACCAGTGCCGTCTCGGACAGGTCGGGGATAAAGTGACCGTCGCCAAAAGCAAGGAAGGCGTGGGCGGGTTCGGCGTCGAGCAGGCGGTAGACCTCGTGGATCTTGAGGTGCATCATCGTGCGATGGGCCTGAGTTCGCGGGTCTCCGTCGTTCAGGGCGAGGCGATCGAGGATCGGCCTGGGTGCGATGAGGGCGAACATTTCGTGAAAGTCGCACTGAACTGTTTCGCCGGCCAGGAACTGCTCGCGGAGCTGCGGGAAGTAGATATACCAGCGGTCGCGCGACCAGTGAAGCGGGTTTGGCGTCTCGCGGAACGACTGAGCGCTGCAGCTGGGGGCGGCGCATCTGATCCGGTCGTCGTACGCGGTCAGCCAGATGGTGCCGTGTCCGCCGAGCGAATGACCGGTGACGCCGATCCGGTTGGCATCCACATCCGGGCGGTCGCACAGGATGTTGGTGGCAATGACGCTGTCGTGGACATACTTCCCGACGGCTGACCAGTTAGTATGTTTCTCGTAGAAAGGTCCGGTCTCGTAGGGCCCGATGTCTGGCATTCGGTTGGCAGAGACGAAGTGCTCGGGTGAGATGGTGACGTATCCATTCCTCACCAGATCGCGTGCGTAGTCCTTTCCGTCAACCCCTCCCTTATTCTCGTGAGGATCGCCAGGTTCGGGCGGAAGTCCGAGCGTGCGTCTGGCGCCCCAGTTGGTCGTGCCGTGAAGGCAGACGACAGCAGGGCGACCGTTCGCTGGCGGATCACCACCCGGGATACCGATGTAGGCGTGGGCACGCTCGTCGGATTCGACCTGGTAGCTGACAAACTGGATCGTGAACTCGCCCGTGTGCCATTCCCTTTCGACCTGCAGGTCTGGCTCCGGGATGGCGGGTGCCGCCCAGGCACGGATCAAGTCGAGGAATCGGGCATGTATCTGGGTGCGCTTCTCTTTCCAGGCGTCGACGGTGTCGATGTCTTCGAGGAGGTCATCCCAGCTGGTGGTGATTGTGGACGGGGTCCATTCCATTTGTGGCTCTATATCCAACGTCCTCGTGCCGACGACCATTAACTCGACTGCGTGGGGCGGGCTGAGCCGCACCTCGTGCGCGGTAGCGGTCCTCAGTATCTACAAGCCTCACCTATACACCAAGGCCACGACGGATGAAATCACGGCTGGCCCTGGCACAATCCAACGGCGTGCGACCCTCCTGTAGACCCGCGTTGCCGTTCTGCTCGATTAGAAGCCAGCCCTCATAGCCTCCCGTCTTGATGAGGTCGAAGACGGCGTAGTAGTCGCAAAGACCTTCGCTGACCGGCGTATCCAGGTCGGTGGCCTCACACCAATCTTTGAACTCAACGAAGTCGATCTGGTGCCAATGTTTCGACAGGAACGTGAGGGTGCGATCGGCCGGGTTGTCGACCTCCACGAAGTCGCGGGTAGCGTGAGCCCCTGTGTTCGTTGGTGATGAGGGAACCAATGAACAGTTGGGTCGGATGTCAAAGGAGAATCGGCAGGGTCAGTAGTCGAGGAGGAATCCAGAGCGAGAGATAACGTCAGAGATGTCGATGTGCTCCGCCTCCTCGTGAAGCAGGCGACGAAGGCAACACCTACAGGACCTTGTTGCGGTGGAGGAAATTGAGGAAGACGAGGCCAAAGCCGAGGAAGGTGAAGCCGCAGACGAGAAAGGCATCAGAAAGTGAGTAGGTGTCGTTGACCCAGCCGACGATGGGGCCCAGGATCGTGAACATCAGTCTGCCGACCAGGCTTTTGACCGACAATACGGTCGCGCGGATGTCCGATTCCACGACGCGGTTGATGTAATCGTTCAGGACGGGACCGTTGATGCCACGGACAAGGTAGAAGATGAACAGGAAGGGGAGTGCCCACATCGTCTGGAAATGGCTGAGCAGGAAGAAGCCGGCTGATGCCAAGATGATCAGGGCGATCAGCGAGGCCTTCCGACCGAGTGCGGTTTCGATTCTGTAGGCGTTGATGGCGAAGACTCCGATCGAGAATTGAAGCGCTGCCCACGAGACGCCGAACAGGGACAGCGGCATTCCCACCACTTTGAGATATGGCTGTACGAACCAGACAATCGTGAGGGTTGCCGTGCCGACGAGGGACGAATAGAGGATCAGCCATTTGACCTCGGCGTGCCCGTGGAGGGCATAACGGACGATTCGAAGGATGGCCTTGAAGCTGTTTTCGGATCCGTCGGTTTTGGTTCGATCGGGCTCCTTAAGCGTGGCGACGATCGGGATGACCAGGATGGTCAACACGGTCTGGACGTAGAGGGGAGTGCGCAGACTGATGACCGCCAGCGCGCCGCCGGCGAGTCCTGCGATGCCTTCCGAGAAGTTGCTGATCGATGCGAGCTTGCCGGCTACGCGCTGATACTCTCCCTCCCGCTCCAGCTGGATGAGCGTGTCATACAGGAGGGCGATGTCCGAGCCGGAGACGAAGCTGGCGCCGATCGCGAGCAGGAATTGCGCGATCAGGAAATCGTAGAATGTGTAAGAGATCGAGTAGTAGCTGAATCCGGCTGACGCGAAGAAAGAGCCGATCAGGATCGAACGCTTACGCCCGAGCAGATCGCCGAAATAGCCTGATGGGATCTCGATGCAGATCACGCAGACGGAATAGAACGCCTGGATGATAAAGATGTCCTGAAGCCCGAGCCTGTTCTCCTCGTAGAAGAGGACGAAGACGGGCATGAGCAGGAGGAACCAGCGGAAGGCCTGGATGACGTAGAGCTTTGGGATGTTGCTGTGCATCGAGGATCGAGGATTGATGATCGAGAATTGAAAGGCGAAGTTCTATTCTGCAGCGTCTACCAATGTTTATGGAGTGTGGTTTGTCCATCTACTAAGGCGCCAGAGTAGGCGTGGAATGATACCAGACCGTCTGGTGGCGCCTGGGCAATCCCTGGTAGAGTTTGAATCGATATACCGCCCGCAACAACGACCTCGATACGGCCGCCAGCCTGCTTGTTTGTGTGCGTGAGCTGGTCGATTCCCTCGATCGCGGGATTACCCGAACCCCACTCGGTTCCGCTGGTCAGGATGCGGTCGACGCCGACATCGATCAAGGCCTCCAGCGCCATTGATCGGGCGCTAACCGCGTCGAAGGCTCGGTGGAAAGTGACGGAGAGGCTGGCCTCCCTACAAGCACTGGCGATTACACTGATGGCCGGAACATCGATCTCATTTTCCGCTGACAGTAGCCCACACGAGACGCCATCGACCCTCAGGGCGTTCCATCGGCTGATACACGCGAGCATTTGGTCTTGTTCATCATCCGTGAAGACAAAGTCTCCAGCTCGAGGTCTGAGCATAGCGATTAGGCCTGGACGCGTGAAAGCCTCCCTGGCGATCGCAATCTGCTCATCCGTTGGCGACAGACCGTCCTCGCCCATCGACGCACACAGCGCGATGGTGTTTGCACCACCTTTACAGGCAGCCTCTGCCGAACGAGCCAGATCGCCGTCCGCGTCAATACAGACTTCGATGTTCAACGGGCGTCGTCGTCTTCCGTCTCGATCACGCGAGGCGGGAGCGCCGTCTGTTTGGTGAACTTGCCGGTGCCCATGACGTAGGAGACGATCAGGCCCTGGCCAGCGAGGAACACGGCAGCGAAGACAATGATCGAGGTGGACCCACCGGAGAGGTCGACGTTGAAGTATTCCAGGGCAGCCCCGATGGCTGTGTAGATCGCGGCAAAGGCGAGGAGGGAGTTCCCGACCCATTTGCCGAACCCATCCTGGTCGGTGAGGTTCTCGGCGCTGATGCCGGAGAGGACGTCTATGGGTTTGAAGACGCGGAAGATGACGCCCAGGACGAGGAAGCCGAAGGCGATGGCGTAGAAGACGAGGATCATGCAGGTTCCCAGCGCATATGGATGTGCGTCTTGCAGGTGACGGTCTGTTCGAACCCCAGGCGGTGGTAGAAGACGAGAGCTCTCGGATTGTTCTTCAAGANGCGGAGCTCAACAGGAAGCCCGGCCTGACNGGCCTGCTTCAGGATCGAGTCCACACAACGACTGCCGATTCCGCGGCGCTGATGGTCATGATGGATCATGAGCTGGTTCAACTTGATGCGGTTTGTTCTTCGGCCAGGGCGACTATGCCCACATCGATATCCGACACCTGGATGATACGAAAGCTTTGGGAGGAGAAGCGAGATTCGTGCCGTTCGCGCTGTCGATTCTCGTCCCAGCCAAGGGCCTCTTCAACATAGTACTTGAAGGCCGCTCGTTTGATCTGGAAGACGAATTCGGAGTCGTTTGATGTTGCTTGTCGAAGTGTAACGTTCACTGGATGATTCAAAGAGCGGTCACCCGCCACGCCGAAGGCGTGGCTTGATGAATANGTGATGAACAAGGATGGACGATAGGGGGACGGGGCATAATACTACCTGTCCGGGGTGTGCAGAGACGGATGGGGAGAGGACTCATTGAGACATTGTGCACTGGCATTGTGGATTTCACCGCTGGATGGTCGTGGGCCCAAGCGGTTTTTTTGCCATTGATTCTGCTTCCAGTTGACAGCAGGTGGCAGCATTACGATCTACGCTGCGACACCAGAGACCTGAACGCCTTGGAGCGAGTGACCTATGTCCAGCAAAGTTAAGAAGGTTGAGAGATACACGTTACTAGTTCCCTTTGTGGATCGCGTGCGGAGGGAGATGGAGCGGGCCGGGATTCACACGTGGTCGGAGCTCGAACTGACCCGTGTCGAGACCGATGCCGGGATCGTCGGTTGGGGGGAGACGATCCAGAATTACACCTGGGGACGGGTTAAGGACGAAGATCGCGTTATCGGCAAGACGCCCTTTGAGTTGATGTGGGATGACTCACTGGGTGCAGGTCTTCAGATGGCGCTGTTTGACGCTGCCGGCAAGCTGGCTGGCGTGCCCCTGTATCGGCTCCTGGGCCAAAAGTGTCGGGACTGGTGCGCCGTCTCTTTCTGGGACCACGATATGTCGCCCGAGAAATACGAGGTCGAGGCCAGGACAGCCGTCGAGTTGGGCTACACGTGCATCAAGATCAAGACCCGGCCGTGGTTCGATGTGCGAGAGACCATTCGACGGATCAGCGACATCACGCCCGATCACTTCCGGATCGACGCCGACTGGAACGCCTTCTTGAACAATGCATCGAACGCGATTCCCGTTCTGCGAGAGTTGGAGGAGACGTTCCCGAAAATCAAAATCTTTGAGGACCCGATCAATAGAGATGACGCGTCGGGAAACCGTTACATGCGGACCCAGATCCGAACGGCCATCGCCCACCACTACGGGACGATCGGTCCACGGGAAGGGGTCGAGATGGGTGGGGTCTGCGATGGGTGGGTGGTCGGAGGCGGCGTTTCGAGGATCTGTGATCAGGGTGCTACGGCTGCGGCGATGAACATGCCCTTCTTCCTGCAGATGGTCGGCGGCGGTCCAACGACGGCATTGTCACTTCACTTGAGCGCGGTGCTGAAGCAGGCCCAGTGGCCGACGATCAACTGTCATGAGCTTTACGAACATAATCTGCTTAAGGAGCGGATCGAGGTCGCCGGCGGACACGCGCGTGTGCCGGAGGCACCGGGCCTGGGCGTGGAGATGGATGAAGACGCAATCGAGCGATACCGCGTGGAGAAGGCGAACCATGATCTGCCACGGCGGATGATCAAGGTCACTCGGGCGAGCGGACTGAATGTCTACTTCGCGAACACGAGGCAGAAGTGGGTGTTCTTCGGGGACGGGAATCTGCCGGTGGATGACTGGGGGAGCTCGACGGAGTATATGGAGGATGATGGGAGTGAGGGGTTTGAGGAGCTTTATAGGAAAGCAAGTGACGGGCCGGTTTTGACTAGGGAGTGATGAAAGAGCGGTCACCCGCCTTCCCTTCGCTCAGGTTTGATGAACACAGGATGAACAGGTATGGGAGATAGGGCTACAAAGCACAGTACTATCTGTCAGAGATCTGCAGATACGGATGGGGAGAGGGACTTAGGATGGTCTTGGGACCTGGCATTGGAGGTGTATCGTGAGTAAGATTGAGCGTTCAAGCTCATGCAGATATCGGTTGAACGAGAATGTTTACTCCGGACACCCCATTTCAATCGTGTGTTCATCAAGTCAGCCGAGCGCCAACGAGGCAGACGGGTGACCGCTCTTCAATCAATCTCCAACGACACCTGCGCGTTTAACTCCTCCTTCTCCGACATTGCCTCCGACGTTGAATAGTGGAAGATGATCGCCTTCCGCCAAGTATTTGTCGTGTTATCCCCGCTGTTATGAAGCGTACACCCGTGGTGGAAGATCACGGAGCCTGCGGACACCGGAACGGGAACCGGATCAGGAAGTTGAAGCTCACCGGTATCAGGAATGTGATGCACCGGCCGCTCTGGGTCTTGTGTGATCGGGAAAATACCGTGGGTGTGTGACCCGGGGACGTAGCACATACAACCGTTTTCGATCGTCGCATCGTCGAGCGCGATCCATGCAGTCATCAGGTTAGCCATCGGCTCGACGCGGAAGTAGCTCTGGTCCTGATGTGGAGGCTTGGCCTGCCCACCGGGTGGCTTGAACAGCGCCTGATCGCGGAAGACTTTCACGCGACCACCCAGAAGGCCACGAGCGAGCGAGAGCAGGTTGCGACTGCGAGCGATGTCCTGAAAGAACGGGAGGAAGCGGACGAGAAACGACGCGCCACGGATATCGTCGTTCTTGGCGGCATCGCTTTCCTTGTCCTTGGCCGTGTTACCTTCTCGGCCGATCCCGACGCCCTCAGGTGGGTTGTCCGGGTCGGCGATCAGGGCGTCGATTNGGCTGCGTAGCTCCAGGAGTTGATCCTCCGTCAGCACGTTTTTGACTGCCAGGAATCCCTCCCGATCGTATTGCGTCTTCATGTTCGGCGTAAACATTCCCTCGTCCTTCTTCTGTGTGTCGGCTAGATCCTATCGCGCGATGCGATACAGAACAGCGGTCTGTTTGTGGTGAATGAAATCACGTTGATAAGTCATTCCCACCTTCTGCATCACACGTTGTGATGCGAGATTGGTGGGGAGCGTAAAGGCGACGATTTCGTCGAGACCGAGATAGCGGAAGCCTGCTTCGATCAGGTGGCTCCCGGCCTCGGTCGCGATGCCCTGTCCCCAATGATCAGCAGCTACCGAATAATTGAGCTCGATTCGGTCCTCGCCGTCAATCTCTAGGGAGAGCAACCCACCCCGTCCCACGAATTGCCCNTNNTCGTTGAGGAAGACGTAAAGGCCGAAACCGTGGTCCGTCCAGTGCCGAACCTTCTGGTCCACCCAGTCTCGATTCTGCTCCTTCGACTTGGAGCCGGCAAGCCACCCAGCGACCCGCTCGTCCGAGTGGATACCGAATAGCAGGTCCTCGTGTTCCCAGCTGATTCGCTGAAGACGAAGGCGAGGGGTGGACAGCGTGTCTGGTAGCTGGGTTGGCATACCTGCGAAGGCTACCCGTGAGGGTTAACCCAATGTCTGAACAGCGGTTTGACGTCATCAGGAAGCTTGGCGAAGATGGCTTCGGGTACTAAGGGGGTCTCGTTCGGTTTTCCTCGAGGCTCTACGACCATCGCCGTGTGGTCCGGGGAGCCGACACGCTGAGGTTGGAGATTCAGCCACCACGGTGCGTACCCGAAGTTCATGGCATACCTGGGCTCATCGCCGTGGTTGGTGGCCACGCAGTGCCAGAGCCGGCTGTCGAATAGGATGACGCTACCCTCATGTGCCGAGATCTGAATTTCGTCGGGGTGTGGCGCTTCACGATCGAAACCGTCGCCGCCTGACGGATTGGTCGAGTCGCGATGGCTCCCGGGGATGACCAGGGTTCCGCCTGTGGTCGGGCTGAATTCGGTCAGAACCCAGAGCGTCGACAGTTTAACGCAGACGTCGGCATAGGGCGCGGGGATGTGCGCGGCGTTGGTCTGGTTGTACGGCCAGTCCGAGTGCCAGTATCCGCGATCGTTGCCGGGGTGGTTGGCGATCGCGCTGGTGCCGCTGATCCGGTGGAAGTCTCCGAACAGACTCTGCACTGAATAGGTGAGCCGCGAGTCTGTCAGGTAGGGGACGAAGGCCTGGGTATGATTGATGATGCCCGGCAGAGCCTGAATGCCCGCCCCGCCCTGTCTGTGACCCTTTGCCCGGACGGCGTCCGCCTGTTCCTCTGCGGCTCTGAAATGCGCGGTCAGACAAGATGCGACCGATTCTCGGACGTGAGGGACCTGGTCGACCGGAATCACCCCCTCAAGAATGACGTATCCGTCACGGTCAAGCTTCTCCAGAGTCCTGTCAGGGGTCATGGATACCCATCTGTGTCGAGTGGATGCCTTAGCGGTACGGCCGTTGCGCCCGGGAGCGACGGTGCCTATATACCGCGCCATATATCTGATCTCGGACACGAAGCACACCGCGACTGTCAATATCAAGTGAAAAGGTGGGGCCGATGCCTGCCTCAAGAACAGAGGATCCGAGTGAGAACGATCCTGTTCGTAGATGATCACGAAGTGCACTACCGGTCCGGGACCAAACGGGTCCTGACACCGTTTACGAGGCACGAACCGAACCCGGTTGTGAAAGCCCGCGAGTATCCGTGGGAGGTCGCGATCGGATGGACGGCGATCTGGCGGCACCCGGACAGCGGACGATATCAGTTGTGGTATCAGGCGTATACGGGAGACCGGCTGAGTGAGCGCACACAGGACTGCGCCGTCTGCTATGCTGAATCGGATGACGGCATCCACTTCACCAAGCCGATGCTCGATTTCTATCCGTTCGAGGATCACCAGGAAACCAACATCGTGATGGTCGGGAATGGTGGCTATTCGTATCGCTAAGGGAACGCGGTGGGTGGATCCGGACGGGGAAGACGCCTCGAAGCGATACAAGATGAGCTATTTCGACTGGGGGGCGACTGACGGAGATGAGTATCCCGGTATACACGTCGCCTTCTCACCCGACGGCGTCCACTGGAGGAAGCACGAGACGGGTCCGCTGTCCAAGATGGCCTACGGGAAAGGCGAGTTCGGGGTCGATGTGCCGCATGCAGATGGCACATCCGAACCATGGCTGATCCCGGTGTCCATGTCGGACGCCGTCGATTCGATGTGGGAGAAGGCACCCGTGAGCACCATGGCTTTCGAGGGAGCGAGAGTGCGTTCGTGCAGAAGGCGTTGTTAAAGCGCGTTCCATCTTCCGAAAGACGATCCATGTTCGGCGTGGAAATGATCCGATTCCCGTAGCACGACAGTTCACGCGTCGTGCTACGGGAATCGGTCATGATGAAAATTACGTTTGTCACAGGACTGGCCTATTTGAAACCGATATCGATCGAGAATTGATGAGAGAGGATTGATGATTGAGAGTCATAACCATCTTGTTCGGGAGTCTGTCAGTTTTTGATCGAGGGGAGGTGGTAGCCCATCGTGTTCAAACCGATTGAGTAGAGGCTCTTGC
>PBWH01000021.1 GCA_002727195.1 Gemmatimonadota bacterium | reverse complement strand
TGGCGGGAATGTGTGGGAATCGAACCCACCCAGCGTGGTTTTAGCACGCGACAACGGCTTTGAAGGCCGCGGGGGACACCAGTTCCCCGTCCATTCCCAATAGACCTGTGCCCGATCTACCCATCATTTCAAAAAACCATCCGGTAGCTGGCGATCCGAACGTCGCTACGATTAAGACGGAGCGTGCCAAGGTCGTACGGCACCAAACGGTACGATCCTCGTCCCTAGAAATCAGGGACAATGCAAATCGGTATAGCACCAATACCATGCTCACCTGGACCAGAAGGACCCCGGCACCCGCCAGAGCCGTCCCCTGTGGATACGCGGACAGAAACAGTTGTATGTTTCGCATAGCGAGTCTCGTCGCCAGGTTCTGAGCCGCCGCGAAACCGGTGATGCCGTTTGTCATAGACCAGTACCGGCTCTCCCAGTCGAGCGGCCTGTCCCCTGCCTCCGTTATTTTTCGATCAATTCCTGTTCGCGTTCAAGCTGAGCCTTCTGCCAGCTGTAATCAACGTCATCAGCGTAGAAGGCGTCTGGTGTCTGGATCGCCCACAGCTGCTTTCGAATCAGCCAGTTCTGGGGATCTAACAACATCGCCACCTGAAACTCGGCAATGGCCTGCTCCTTCTTCCCCCTTTTCAGCAGCACCACGGCCAGTTGGAACCGTGCATCAGCTTCTTCCTCTTCCGGCGTTCGGTCCACGCGTTTCGCAGGTTTATCGGCGGACCAGCCGTCCGGCATGCCCTCCGTTGCCCACCGTTCAAGATCTTGTCGGAAGGCGTAATCCCCGATGTTGACAGATGCGACATCCTTCACGAGCCGACCATCCTCATCAATCAGGATCCCGACGGGCACATACTTCACGCCAAACGTGTTGCCGATCGTGTTGTCCTGGTCGAGCAGCGCTCGGTAGGTCCCCCCTGCCTTCTCGACCCAGGGCTTCGCGACCTCTGCGCCCTGAACGTCTGTGGCAATGACCACAACCTCGACCGAATCACCGTGCGCTTCGTAGAACGACTGCCACCCGGGCAGTTGGCCCCGGCATCCTCACCACGACGCCCAAATATAGAACACCACTTTTCGGCCAGCATAGTCGGTAGACGAGACCGGTTCACCTGTATTGAGATCGGGAAGCGTGAAGGCCGGTGCACGGTTCCCTGCGGCGACACCAACAACACCGTTCGCTCTTGTCACGATATACAAGCCTCCAGACTGGGTGAGTTCCAGGGAAAGAGCCGCGGTCAGATGAACGGCTTGACGTGGGCGACACCCTCGACCGTCTCAATCGCCGAGGAGCCACCAATCGAAAGCGGAATGCACCGGTCCCCATGGCAGACCGCCAGACCGACCCCCTCGACATCCTTCACCTCCGCTCCCACCGCTTCCGAAAACGACTGGAGGGGCACCAACAGACGCCCATCGTTGACGTAGACCGTGCTGAGCGTCGTCCCCTGAACGACCGCTATGACCGTCTCGAATATCGTTAATCTCCTCTCAGGACGCGAACATCGCCCTGACGCTCGGTGATCCCCGCAGCGTCGAAGTGGTTCAGGAGTGGAACCGCATATTTCCTCGTCGTGCCCACCAGGTCGCGGAAGTCGGCGACGCCCATTTCGCCCCGATCCCTCAGAAAGGATACCATCTTGGTTTCGATGTCCGCAAGTATCTGGGGCGAGAACAGCAGCCCGTCATCGAGCCGGACCAGGTCCCCGACGGATCGCATGGCCTCGACAATGTCGTTCACAGGGCTGCCGGCGTGTTTGCTCGTGATATCGGACAGATCAGGCGGCGTAGCACCCCCGTCCACGAGATCCTTGAGTATCCCGTCTCGAATCGCGGCCTGATCTCCCGACCATTCGATCTCGTGGTCCGATAGCCTCAGAAGAGGCCCGTCAGACACGAGCCGCCCTTCTCCCACCAGCGTGTCCACGGCCGTCTCGTAGACCGCCTCCTCGACGTGACGTCTGATCTGATCTCTCAGCTCTCGTCGTCGCAGCCCAGCCGCCAGGGGGTTCTTTTCGTGATGCGCTGCCGTCACCGTCTGAATCTCTTCTTTCAGTTCGTTGATACTCTCGGCGTGGACATAACGGTTCTGGCCCCCGGAGGCAAAGGTGACTACCACGCCGTCAGTCTGCAGCTGATCGAGGAGACTATGTGCTTCTGCCTCAGAAATCGCCAAATCGGACGCCACGTCTCCCAACGTCGCGGAAGCCCATTCCAAAGCCTGAAGCCGTGCCTTTAGCACGGCCAGCGGGTCTTCTGCTTCAAGCAGCCGGATACCCTTGTTGACGCCCTCTCGAAGCCGGGCGTGCTTGGTTGGACGCGCATCAAGCACGATGCCACCACCCAGCGTCACGACTGGCGAGTATCGGCGAATCACGAATCGGTCACCTTTGGCGGCCACCCCCGGTTCTTCCAACCGGAGCTGTGCGAGTTCAGACCCACCCGGCGCAAGCTCGTCGGATTCCAACAGAACGACCCGGGCCAGGACCTCCCTTGGCCCCAGATGCAGATGAACGCGAGACCGATTCTTGATCGGCGCGGGCGCGTCGGCCAGCGCGTGCAGCCTCACGTCGATCATATACGTCGTGTCGAAGTAGCCCGGTTCGCAAAGCAAGTCGCCCCGTTCGACATCTTCGATCTCGACGCCCGTGATGTTGACTGCTGCTCTGGCTCCCACGTGAGCGGACTCGACATCCTGACCGTGCGTCTGAATCCCCCGAACCCTAATCTCGTCTCCCGATGGCAATAGGACGGCTTCATCCTTGGAAGACAGGGATCCGGAGATTACGGTCCCCGTGACCACCGTGCCGAAACCGCGAACCGAAAAGGCCCGGTCGATCGGAAGCCTGAATACACCTCGATCAGGCCTTGCTTCCGCCGCCTCGATCTCCGATTCCAGCACCGCTCTCAGTTCGTCGATCCCGTCTCCTGTCTCACTCGAAACGGGCAGGAATGGCGCGTCGGCCAAAAAGGTATCCGACACCAGCTCCCGAATCTCTTCGGTCACCAGCTCAACCCAGTCCGGCTCGACAAGATCAGTCTTCGTCAGGGCGATCACGCCACGCTTCACATCCAGCAGGTTGAGAATCCCCAGATGTTCGCGCGTCTGCGGCATAGGGCCATCGTCCGCCGCGATCACGAACACGGCGATGTCTACCGAACACACGCCGGTCACCATGTTCTTAACAAACCGCTCGTGTCCAGGTACATCGATAATGGTGACGTTGTTCCGCCAATACGCGAACCCGATGTCGATCGTGACACCGCGCGACTGCTCCTCAGGCAGCGTGTCGGTCTCGATACCGGTCAACGCCCGGACCAGCGTCGTCTTCCCGTGGTCGATATGCCCTGCCGTCCCTACAATCACGTGCGACAACGATCAGCCCTCCACTCCGAGTGCCGTTCGCACCGCAAGAGCGACCGCAGCCACGTCGTCATCCAAGATGGTCCGAACATCTAGATGGACGGTGTCCTCCCGGGTGTATCCGATAACAGGTGACTCACCCTTCCGGAGACGTCGCGAGAACGCGTCGGCCGAAACCTGTTCGGGGACAATCCGCACTGCGGCACTGGCCACCTTCTCGACCGGAAAAGCCCCACTGCCCACCTGCCCGGAACTATCCACGACCTCAACCTTCGCGGGCACCTGCCCCACAGCCTCGAGCACTTTGCTTGCCCGTTCCCTCACCTGATCCACCGGCTCCGTCAGCATCCTAATAACGGGGTGACGTTCGGAGAGCCGATCGGGCTCGAGATACAGCATCAGGGTCGCCTCGAGCGCGGCGTACGTCAGCTTGTCGCAGCGAAGAGCGCGCATCAACGGGTTCTTCCGAATGGCCGCAATGTGATCCCCTGTTCCGACGAGGATTCCGCACTGAGGCCCACCCAGAATTTTGTCCCCGCTGAACGTCACCAGATCCGCCCCTGCCTCCACGCTATCCGACACGAGCGGCTCATAGCCCAACCCCAGCGTTCGTGTATCGATCAGGCATCCTGCTCCCAGGTCGTGGAGCACCGCCACCCCACGTGCGTGTGCAACCTCCACCAGATCAGCCAGACCGACCTCTGCCGTAAAGCCGACCACCTCGTAATTACTCGGATGCACGGATAGGAGGAGCCCGGTCTGATCGGTGACGGCGTCCTCGAAGTCGGCGCGATGAGTGCGATTGGTCGTACCCACTTCGACCATCCGTGCACCGCTCCGCTCCATGATGTCGGGGATCCGGAACGATCCACCGATCTCCACCAGTTGGCCCCGAGACACGACGGCTTCTTTCCCCATCGCCAACGTGTTGAGGGCCAGCAGCACAGCCGCAGCATTGTTGTTCACGACCGCCGCAGCCTCAGCGTCCGTCAGCCTGCATACAAGCTCTTCGACCAGATCGGTCCTGGAACCACGGTCGCCGGTCGCCAGATCGATCTCCAGGTTCGTGTATCCACCCGCTGTCTCCTGGATGCGTTTCAGGGCTGCCTCTGCGAGCGGGGCGCGCCCCATGTTCGTGTGCAACACTACCCCGGTCGCGTTGATCACGCGCTTCAGTCGCGGGTCGAGGAATGCTTCCGATCTCGCGAGCAAGGTATTGAGGACCTGTTCCACCAGGTCTTCGGCCCCTCCCTTCCCGGCGAGGACCCGTTCCCGAACCGTGTCGACGGCCGATCGCGCGAAAGCGGTCAAATGCTCCACCGGAAGCCGTTCTTTCAACGGGGCGAGTCGGTCATCGGCCAGTACTCGGTCGATCCCGGGGAGCTGTGAAAGTCTTGATCGATCAGCCACGTCAGAAGCTGTCCACGGTGAACCGGATAGACTTCTCAGTCGATTGTTCTGTCAGGAGATCGGTCACCTTGACTTTGACCATCTGTTCCCCGGGCTTTGCCTGGCGGATATCGAGCTCGACATACGCAACGTCTTGCTCTTCCTCACCCGTCTGTTCGAAAGAAATCTGCACTTCCTGCTCACCTTCCACCATTCGGAGCACCCGTCCAAGTCCACGGAGAATCCGAGCGGGGACAGAGCGTTCGGTTTGAGAGCGCATGGTATACTCGACCTGATACCGGGTCTGGCCGAACGCGTCTCGGGAAAGATCGTAGATCTCGAAATAGACGAACGCGTTCTGATCTCGCCGGAAGGACCTGGATGACATCGGGATGACCCTCAGGTCACCCTTGGTGAACTCGTCCCCTTCAGACGACCCTACAAAGAAGGCCAACTCGATATCACTGATCTGCAGCAGCTCCTTCGATGCGTAATCGTCCACTCGGATGCGTTGCTTGTAGACCTGGGACTTGCCGGACAACCGATCCCTGATCTGCAGCGACATCCAGTAGTCACCCGCCGATAGATTAACCGGCATCACGCCGGGAATGAAGGCGCTCGCCTCGACCTGCTGATCCGTTGGTGCGCGAAAAACCATCTTGTCAGTCGATCGGTGCACCTCGTTCCACAAGCTGTCGTGCAGCGCGATCGCCCGATCGAACACGACAAGGTCCTCACCTCCACGACGAGAACGCGCAATGTCTCCCGCGGGAAGACCGTAGTAGACCTCCAGTCTTGTACTTCCCTCATCCCCTCTGAAGGATGCCGGGTAGTAGTAGAAATCGATTGGAAGGTCTGCGAAATCGGGACGGTAGCGGGAGGCGGAACCGATAGATGCCTCGGCCACCACGTTGTCACCGTGAAGGAACAGCATCTCGTTGATCGATGCCAGCGACCCCTCGGTCGGTATCTCGGCGTAGCGATATTTCCCATCCGAAAACCGACTCGTAAACGTCAACTCGATCCCCTTATCGATGTCCGAGTAGACCCAGTACTCCCACCTGACATCCCCCGACATCGGGTAAGTCGGCAGACCGAGCCGGATCTCTGTACCCAGCCGCATCCGCGAAACAAAGTTCTCCCTCGCGTGGATCACGGATCGACGCGTTTCTGCCTGGATATCGTCAGAACTGCTGACGTGGTCCGGCCTGCCCAGCCGCACATACGCCCGTCCGCGTTCGTCAAACGGCTCCTCTCCTTCTGAATACCGGCTACGCGCAACGGCTACCCGACGATAGTGTTCGACCAGCCGTTCGTTCGCCGTGGAAAGCGGAGCCGGATCCAGTCGCGCCCAGAAGCGGCGGCGCATCTCGTCGTGCTGATCGTTCGGGGCGTCGGCCAAGACGGCCAAGTCCTCTCTGGAGGCGACGTGCGTGATGTCTGTAAACGGCTTTCGGTCTGAGGCGTCGAGGCGGTCGATGTGTTCCTCATACAGGCGCTGCGCGCTGTCGTAATCCCTGGCCTCGTGGCTCATCATCGCCATCTCCAGGTATGACTCCGTTTCGACCTCTCCTCCCGCCTCCATCAGGTTCGAGAAGATACGCGCCGCCGTTCGCTTCTTCCCTTCAGTGAAGAGCTGCCTGCCCAGACTCAGGCTCGCGAATCCGTGCTTCGGGTTCGCCTCAATCTGAGCCTGATAGGACGCCTTCGCCTCCGCGTGTCGGCCGTCGACCTCCAGGAGCTGTCCCAGCTTGTAGTGGGCATCCCGATGGTCGGCCTTCATCGAAATTGCCGATCGGTAGGCGGCCTCCGCTTCGAGCGGACGCAACGTTGTATATACTTCAGCGATCTGGTATTGCGCCTCCGCGAACCCCGGGTCCGACCCGAGGGCCTTCCGGAAGTTCACGAGCGCCATGTGGCCGTGGGCGCCCATCTCCTTATAGACGAGGCCGATGCCGTGAAAACCGGCGGCTTTCGCTCCCAGCTTGACGGCCTTCTGATAGGCACCCTTGGCCTTCCCTCGATCGTCGGCCGCAAGGTAGGCTTCGCCCATCAGCAGATAATCCACGTCCCGCGCAACCTTCGCCTTTTCGAGCTTCCGGATCGTCTCTGCGGCGAGCTTGGGCCGGTCGGATTGGATATACGCCTGGGCCTCTGACCGTATAGAATCCTGCCACACGGGAGCCTCGGCACCCCATGCCCGCGCTAAACAACAAAAAAACAATAGAATAGATCTATACAACCTGAATCCTGTCGACAGAAGTTCGCACCGGCTGTCGTGAGATGAATTTATGGGATGGTGAACGGAAACGCAACGCATCCGGACACTTCGGATCTGCCGCAAGTCCAATATTTGACAGTTGTTACGTCGACCAGTATCTTTTTTTGACTTCCCCAGCACTTAACCACATCCAGAAGGATCCCAGCCTTGGCCATACAGAAGGTCGTTATACCCATCGCGGGCCTGGGTACCCGCCTCCTGCCGACTACCAAAGCGCTACCAAAAGAGATGCTGCCCGTTGGCCGGATTCCAGTCATCCAACACGTGGTCGAGGAGTTGGTCAATGCCGGGCTGACGCGCCTCCTGTTCGTCACGTCCCGGACAAAGACGATCATCGAGAACCAGTTCGACAACAGCACCTCCTTGATACGTCACCTGGACGCCTCGGGTAAGCTCGACGAACTCGGCGACTTCGACTACAAGAAGCGCGGTATCGAATTCTTCTACTCCCGCCAGCAGGCTGATCCCGGCGCAACAGCGCCAGGTGGAACGGGAGAAGCCATCCTCGCCGGAGAGAGCTTCGTAGGGCACGAGCCGTTTGTCGTCGCCTACGGGGACACGATCATCAGGTCGCCAGAGAGCCCCAGTTTCATCGAGAGGCTCATCTCCGCGCACGATGAGGCCAAAGCCGCGGTTACCATTGGCGTTCGGCCAGTACCGGAACAGCAGATCCCGCTCTACGGAATCGTCAGGCCGGCACCAGGCGAACGGTCGGAGGGAACCTTCCAGATCGACGCCATCATCGAGAAACCCACAATCGCTGAGGCACCTTCGAACATGGCCGTCAGCGCGCGATATGTCTTTGCGCCAGGCGTCTTCGATCGGATCCGGGAAAGCGCGACGGATGACGCCGAGCAGGGCATTACGGGAGCCATCCAACTCACGCTCGAACGTGGTGAGCGCGTGCAGGCCGTTGCCCTCAACCCGGGTGAGGAGCGGCACGATATCGGCAACCACGAGAGCTACTACAAGTCGTTCATCGACTTTGCTCTGGACGACCCCGAGTGCGGGGACATCATTCGCAAGTATATCCAAGAGAAAGGGAGCGCGTGAGCCTGGGAGCCCAAAACGCATCGACGTGGATCGAACGCCTCCAGTCNGATGACCCTNAGATCAGGGCACGCTTTGCGGATCTATATGGGGAGGANGCAGAGACCATCGAGGGCCGCAAGATGCTCGTCCTCAGGGCGCTCGAGACCTTCGTGTCACAGTATGGCGGCCATCGAGAGGTCGTGATCTCCCGGGCCCCCGGGCGGATCAACCTGCTCGGGAACCACGTCGACCACCGGGGCGGATACCTCAACTACGCCGGAATCAGCCGGGACACGATCCTGGTTGCCTCTGTAAACGAAGACGACACGGTCCGACTCATCAACGCGCACGACCGGTTTACCTCGGCTGGATTCTCGATCGGCCAGCTGCTCCCGACAGATCAACGGGGAGACTGGCATCGATACATCAACAGCGTGGAGATCACCCCTCGCAGTTGGGAGAACTACATCCGGGCTCCCCTTCTCTACCTTCAGGATCAGAATCCGGACCTGGTTATCCGAGGGATGGATATCGCTGTCGCCGGAGACGTCCCGATCGCAGCAGGGCTCAGCTCATCGTCCACCCTCGTCGTCAGCACTTTCGTCGCCGCCCTCCACTTCAACGGGATCGATATACCCCACGAGCAACAGGCGGAGTTTTGCGGAGCAGCCGAATGGTATGCAGGCACCCGGGGTGGCTCCGGAGACCACGCCGCAATGCTGTATTCCAAGCGACAGGCCTTGCTCCATCTTCGGTTCTTTCCTCTTCAGACAGAAGAGCTGCCGTTCCCTCCCGGCTACCGTGTGGTCGCGTGTAACTCGCTCGTTGAGCACGCCCCGCCTGGCATCTTCAACGAACGGGTCGCCACCTACGAGATCGGCTTGATGATGATCAAGCAGGCCAACCCAGATATTGCAGGACGGCTAGAGCACCTGCGGGACATCAACCCGGAGACAACAGGGCAATCGGTCTCGGAGATCTATGGGATGCTCAAGGACCTTCCAATCCGGGCCTCCCGCGACGAGATCCGGTCTGCGCTCCCCAACGATCAAGACCATCTGGAAACGCTCTTCACGCCCCATCCGGAACCAGCCGAGGGCTACCGGATCCGTCAGGTGGTGATGTATGGTATCGGCGAGTGCGCACGGAGCGACCGGGGCGGGGACCTCCTGAAGCAGGGAGACCTCAAGGGGTTCGGTGAGCTGAAGAAGCTGTCCCACAACGGCGACCGACAGTTCAGGACCCTGGAGGACGGATTCGAGCCGGTCGACAACAGGATCACGGACGAAGACCTCGATCGGCTGATCTCCGAAGCCCCTCCTCTGTCCGAACAGGCCGGCGGCTATGACTGCAGCTGTGAAGAGCTCGACCACCTGACGGACATCGCAAACACGGTTCCGGGGTGTGTAGGCGCAGGCCTCACCGGTGGAGGTCTGGGCGGTTGTGTCCTCGCCGTGGTCGAAGAGGACGGGGTCGACACACTCGTTCAGGCGGTCAACGAACAATACTACGGTCCACGCAACCTGCCGAATGGCACGCTCGTCTGCTCCAGCGCTGAAGGAGCCTGCCTGATTTGAGCCGGAAGCGCGTCGCGATCGGTGGGCTCTACCAGGAGTCACACAGCTTCTCGCCTGCGCCGGCAACATTGCGCGAATTCGAAGCCTGCATCCTCGTATACGGCGACGAGACCTTCGAACGACTCGCCGGATCAAACCACGAAGTCGCCGGCGCACTCGACGTCCTGTCAGACTACGAATGTATTCCCCTCCTCTACGGAGCCACCTCGGCCTCCGGCATGCCCGTCCGCAGGGACGACTACGAGACCCTCAAAGCCACCTACCTCGACCACCTGGACAAGGCCCTACCGCTGGATGGCGTGGTCATGACCATGCACGGGTCCACGGTCGCCGAACACATACAGGATGCCACGGGAGACCTGATCGAGGCCGTCCGCAATCGTGTCGGTCCGGATATTCCGATCACAGTCTCCCTCGACCTTCATGCTAATGTCACCCGCCGCATGGCTCGTAATGCCGATGCGCTGGTAGGCTACCATACCGCCCCTCACGTCGACCAGCGCGACACCGGTCAGAGAGTGGCCCGGGTCATGCAGCATCTCCTATCGGGCTGCCTGATCGCCCAGGCCTACTGCCCGATTCCGATGATCGTCCCCGCAGAGAACGGTCAGACGACGGTCGGACCTTACGCGGAGGTCATGGATATGGGGCTCGAGCTCGAGACGCGGTCGGACGTCCTCTCCGCTTCAGTCTTCTCCGTGCAACCATGGATGGACCTCACCGAGGTGGGCTCCTCAGTTGTCGTGATCACAGATGGGGACAGTGAGGTCGCTACCACCGAGGCGAAACGACTGGCTGTCGACCTGTGGGATCGACGCGAAGCCTTCGAGCCTGACCTGACGCCCTACGAGGAGGCAATCGACTCGGCTCTCACCGACGATGCCCGACCGCACGTCTTCTCAGATTCGGCTGACGCACCAAGCTCCGGCGCGCCGGGAGACTCACCGGCCCTTCTGTCCAGCCTCCTTGACCGTGGCATCAACGATCCGGTCTACTTGAACATAGTGGATGGTAATGCGGTCGAGAGAGCCGAGACCGTAGGTATCGGCAACCGTGGGACGGTCACGGTCGGTGCTTCTTTCACCGACGCGTTCTACTCGCCCGTCACGTTCGAGGGAACGGTACGCACCCTCTTCGACGGGAGATTCACGTTCAAGGGACCGGGCTTCAACGGTGTCCCGTTCGACATGGGCAAGACTGCGGTTTGGGTCACCGGAGGCATCCATCTTGTAACGATGGAGCGAGGCGTCCTTCAATGGGACCCCGAGCTATATCGCTGTGTCGGTCTGGAGCCGACAGATGCGCGGATCGTCGTGGCGAAGTCTCCTGCCGCGTTCCGCGCCGCATACAGTGGCTTCGCCCACAAGATCGTGAACATCGACGCACCTGGTGTGTGCAGCCCGAACCTGCGAGAATTCCCGTGGAAGCACGTTCCCAGGCCCGTCTACCCGCTGGATGAATTCGAAACCCCGCCCGACTTCGTGTGCTATACAGAGCGCTCGGGCAGAGCGTAGCAGAGAGGAGAGTGGAATGGCAGCATCGATCGATACGATAAGAGAATACCTGGGTGCTCAGGCGGATGGGCTTCTCAACCACAAGGCGACCATAAACGCTGACGGACTGAGTCTGCCAGGACCCGATTTCGTAGATCGTATCTTTGTCAACTCGGATCGCCCCGTCCAGGTCCTCAACAACCTCAGCTGACTTTATAACAGTTGTCGCCTGAGCGGGACGAGCTACGTGTCGATTCTCCCGATCGACCAGGGAATCGAACACTCCGGAGGCGCCTCGTTCGCCCCAACCCGATCTACTTCGATCCCGATAGCATCGTCAAGCTCGCAATCGAGGGAGGGTATAAAGCAGTTGCCACCACACTCGGTGTCCTCGGCCTGGTCGCCCGACCTTACTCGCACAAGATCCCGTTCATCCTCAAGTTCAACCACAATCAGCTTCTGATGATTGCGGCCCAGGCCGATCAGGTGTTATTCGGACAGATCGAGCAAGCCTGGAATCTCGGGGCGGCCGGTGTCGGCGCGACAACTTACTTCAAATCTGAAGAATCGAATCGACAAATCGTCGAGGTCAGCGAAGCGTTAGAGCACGCACACGAACTCGGGATGTTCACGGTCCTCTGGTGCTACCTCCGGAACTCCGCATTCAAAACCGACAATGTCGACTGCCACGAAACGGCCGATCTCACCGGTCAGGCGAATCACCTGGGCGTGACCATCGGCGCCGATATCATCAAGCAGAAACTTCTCACCTGTAATGGCGGCTATACGGCCCTGAACTTCTGACGCACACACGACAAGGTGTATTCGGAGCTCTCGAGCGATCACCAGATCGATCTCTGCCGGCACCAGGTCATCAATTGTTACGCGGGGAAGGCCGGTGTGATCAACTCCGACGGTGCGTCCTCAGGCGCTAGCGACTTCGCCGAAGCCGTCACGACGGCGGTAGTCAACAAGCGAGCGGGCGGAACGGGCCTGATCTCGGGAAGCAAGGCATTCCAGCGGCCGATGGGCGAGGGCGTCAAGCTGCTCAACGAGATCCAGAACGTCTATCGGTGCGACGACGTCACGATCGCGTAGTCGATTTCACCGTATAAGCGAAAAGGCCCCGGTATCCTTCACCGAGGCCCTTTTTCCTTTGCAATATTCTGACGCGTCAGGAAGACCGTCTGCTCCGCCGCGATCGTTTCCTTGGCTTGGCCATGAATTTCTCCACGCGCTCGGAAATGATCTCGGCCGCTTCATCACTCAGTTATGGGAAGTCCGTCGCCTGACTGATCAGTTGGACGGCTTCCGCGTCTGTCATCGCCATGGGGGTGGGTGTCCTTACCCGGTGACCAGCTTCTCGCCGTCGAAGATGAGCTTCTCACCCTCGTAAATGCAGCCTGTCTCCTCGTCGAGCACGTATTTCATCAACTGACCGATCGACAGATGCTGGAAAACCTCTTTCGGATCCTTGTATTTTTCGATGAGCTTCTCGATCGGCCCCTCGAAGGAGATCTGCCGCCGCTGAGGCCGATTCTTCTTCATCGCCTCGATCTCGTCCTTGGTCCGGATCGGAAGCCGCTCAGAGGCAGGGCCCAGACGGCTGGCGAACTCCTGCTTCCTACGGTAGTGATCGTGACGCTGCTCCGTTGGGGTCTGGTCCGGATCGTCCGTAGCATAGGAATCAGCCAGATCCTGCTTCCGCTCCCACTTGTCCTTAGTCTGATTCTGATGGTCGTCCGGCCCCGTCTTACGAAGTATATCCTTCAGCGAATCGCTCACAGATTGTATCCTCCTCCAGCGTTCAGGAAATAAAACGCCCCACCGTCCATTGGGCGGACCAGGCAGGGCTCAACGGTCCATCCATCTAACCGTGGAAATTAAGACATTGGGTTGTGGACAGCCACCGCAAAATGGCGTTCAGGTCTCCATTTTGGGCACAAGATCAAGCAAACAGGGCCGTGAGTCGCCTGACACGCCCATCCAGCGTGGGAGCCTCTATCTCCAGACACACCTCGTCAGCCTGGTATTGGCGGCAAACAAGCGGGCGATCTTCGTAGATGGCGCACTTGTTGTCAGCCAGCAGATGGTCACACGGCACACCGGCCGGCTTGTTGAGCGCTGAGATATCAGGCGCCACGCAGCAGGCACCACAAACCGTGCACTTGATTTCGCACCCATCGGAATTGACGCCTTCCGACGCAGCCGATATGTTTTGCCTCTCCTTCACGCCAGAATATAGCCAAAATCAACGAGATTCTCACAAAGGTCGACATGACCCAATTCGAGAGACTGTTCGACATCATGCGGAAACTTCGGGCCCCTGACGGGTGCCCGTGGGACCGGGAGCAGACGCACCAAACGCTGAAGCCTTACCTGATCGAGGAAGCCTGCGAGGTCCTGGACGCCATCGATGCGAACGACGACCGGGCCCTCGCCGAGGAGCTTGGGGACGTCCTTCTGCAGGTCGTGTTCCACGCCCAGGTCGCGAGCGAAGACGATCGGTTCACCGTCGAAGATGTAGCTCGGGCCATATCGGAGAAGCTAGAACGACGACACCCTCACGTGTTCGGAGACGTCAAGGCAGACACACCGGAAGCCGTCCTGAAAAACTGGGACGACATAAAGAAAGAAGAGAAGGCCGATAAAGGCGAGGACCAGGTTGGATTGCTCGATGACGTTCCTCGCCATCTGCCCGCCCTGATGCGAGCGGAGGTCCTCCAGAAAAAGGCCGCTCGGGTCGGGTTCGACTGGAAAGAGGTCAAGGAGGTCGCCGACAAGACCCGCGAGGAGGTCACCGAATTCATCGAAACCGTCGAGCAGCAGGATTCCGAAGAGCGCGTCACGGAAGAATTGGGGGACCTGCTCTTCTCCATCGTGAACGTCGCTCGATTCGTCGGCCTCAGCCCTGAAGAAGCGCTGTCTCGTACCAACCGCAAGTTCATCGAGCGGTTCAGGTATATCGAAAAGAAACTGGCCTCCTCCGGATCATCACCGGCAGAGGCCACTCTCGAAGAGATGGATGCGTTGTGGGACGAGGCAAAGAATGGTGGTACCGACTAGCCGAACGGTTATCGGTCATTGGATCAGCAGCATTCGCTTCGTGGTCGAGAACGTTCCAGCCTCCAGGCTGTAGAAGTAGACACCGCTTCCCACGTCGCGCCCGAAGTCGTCCTTTCCGTCCCAACGAACCTCGTATCGGCCAGCGGTTTTGAACTCGTCCACCAGCCCCCTTACCCGCTGCCCGACCAGATTGAAGATCGCGAGCTGTACCTGCACTGCTTCGGGAAGCTCATATGCGATCGTTGTCTCCGGGTTGAACGGATTTGGGACATTCTGAAGCAGATAGAACGTCTCAGGGGGAAGCAACAGCCTGATCGGATCAGGCTGCGCGGGTGCCGCCATCCTGTTCTCGGGTAGCAGGACCGTCAGAGCCTCGGTTCGGAGTCGGACACCGGTTTTGCCATCCTTCGGCCGGAACACGAGAGAGACCAGTTCACCACTCCCTGATCGGGTATCCCCGTCCAACACACCGCTCAGAACGAGCAGAACACCCGGGCCGATTTCCTCCACCCGGGTCCTGCCGTCCTTATACAGACTCTCCCCCGACGCGGCCCCCACAAACGACGCTTCTTCCGTGTCGTAGTGTACCTTCGCCACATAGCCCGACGAGGGCACCAGTTGATCCGCCCTGAGCGCGGCACGGATCGTTCCCCGCTCCGCGTCGGCACTCTTCCACGACAGGATGGTGGGCGGATCGATTACCCGACCGGAGGCACGGGACAGATCGACCGTGTAATCGAAGTCGTCGTAGGTCACCAACCCGTCCCCGTTTGGATCGAAAACAACACTCGATGACGTCCCGCCTGCCATCAACCGGTCGGCGAATCGCTCCAGGTCGGCCACGTCGACTTCGCCGTCTTCGTTGAAATCCGCACGCGCCCGGCGGGGCAGCAGGACGGACAGGTTTCCCTCATCGCGCACCCCATCGACCTCTAGGGCAGTCGCTGCCTCGGGTCGCGTCACACCGGGGAAGAACTGAGTGATGAATCCTTCGCGACGGACCTTCACCAGGTAACGCCCCGCTCCCACACCAGAAAGACTGAAACGACCGTCATCCTCCGTCACGGCGGTCAGCGTTTCCCGACGATCGAGCGACGAAACCTCGACGATCGCGTCTGATACCGGCTGATCGTCTTCCTGACTGACCATCTGTCCCGTCAGCGTCGAGCCTCGCATCGGCTCGAATGGATCCGCCTCAGTAGTCTCCCCGTCCAGAACCGTGATGGCCGCCGCGCGGCCGGGATCGGCCGTTCCTGGGAAGAAAGTTCTCAGGAAGCCATCAGCGACGAAGACAAGGTGGTAAGCGCCCTCAGGCAATCCCACGATCTCGAATCGATCGCCGGACAAGACCTCACCGGCAACCCATCGCGTGCCATCCACATCTTCCAGGTCCTGATCGTCAAGGACGGCGAAGACGGTTCCCTGCTTGGCGCCTTCGATTTGCCCAACGATCCTGCCCAGCGGCGACAACAGTACCTCCAAGTCGTCCCGAGAATCCTCAAGTCGCACGGACACGACGTGCCTCGAGTGTTCCCTCGAGTTCACAGTCAGGTCATACGTACCGGGAAGAAGCCCGGACACGGTAAACCGACCGAGTTTATCAGATTGTACCGACTGGCGGTTCTGCTCATCGACAACGGTGATCTCGGCGTTGCCAACCGCCCCACGATCATCATCCACAGTGCCACCGATCGACAGACCGGTATCGAGCGTCACCTCAAGTGATTCGAGCCGCTCTCCATCCTCCAGAGTCACCCTAAGATCCGTGACAGGCACGAGCCCGGGCGCCCGCAATTCGACTCGGTAGTCTCCGGGTTCCAGGCCGACAACAGAGAATCGGCCCGCCTCGATTCGCCCCTCTTTGGGGCCCAGATCCCCATCCAAGTCTGGATGTGCGATCACAACACCGTGCGTCACGGGTTCGTCGGCCTGTATGACCCCGCCCAGGGACGCGGTGGGCACAAGCTGTATCCGAACGGCCGGTGAGGCCCCGACATCCGCAACAACCGGTTCGCCGTTCGCGTAGGATTGGAAGCCGGACTCGTAGGCGCGAATGTCGTATTGACCGGCTGAAACTTCAGCTTTGAACGACCCGTCAGGAGCCGACTGGACGCGAACCATCTGGGCCCCACCGAGGGTTGCGATCACGTCAGCATCGCTCAACCCGTCCGCAGTCCGTCGGATCAGCGACACCCAGACACCACCGACAGGCAGGTTTCCGTCCGTTTGGACCCGTCCTTCGACCATGACGGTGGATCGTTGAGACACGACCTCCAGTCGGCTGGAGAACAGGGTCGCAAGCCCTGCCACACAGCAGACCAGCAACGCGAAAATTGGGATCCTAGGCACACCGCTGACCTTGATAGCGCAATTCACGTATCCACCGCAACCTTCTGAACTGCGGTATAGGCCGCATGAAGATCTTGAATAGCCATACCGGTAAAGTAGGTCACGCACCCACCTCCCTGGTAGGTCAATAGACGGCCTTTCGCCGCGTCGCCAATCGTTGCCGGCTCACGGTCCACTTTCAGAATGCGGAACTCGTCGATGCGGTCGGCCGAACGAACGAAATCGCCTGAAGCGGTTGCCTGATCCCAGGCGTCTACCACGACATCTCTCGAGGTCAGCAGGTCGATATCTACCTGCGCCGTACGTGGATCCCCTGCCACGACAGAGACGTGCGCTCTCGGCTTGATCATCTCGGACGACAGAATCGGTTCGGGTGTCGGAACAGCCGCGATGATCACATCAGCGTCCAGCACCGCACGCGGAATCGAATCCACGGCGATAACGTCAGTCTCAACCTGCTCTCCCATCTTAGCCACGAACGCCTCTCGACGTTCGCCAGAGCGACTGGTCACGTAAATGACCGAGGGCTTCAGCTTTGCGTCGGCGGCCAGAACGACGCTCTCGGCGATCCTCCCTGTTCCCAATACGCCAACAACCTCAGGACATGAGGGCCCCAGATAGTGCGCGCCCAAGACGGCTGCGGCACCGGTACGCCGATTTGTGATCAACTCTGCCCCGAGCTCGAATGGTTGATCTGTCCCCTCGAGCACCAGTTCGATCGTGGCCATCCGTTCACCCAATCGGCCAGTCGAAACGTCCGAGTGCTCGACAATCAGCTTCCGTCCTCTAAGCCGTCCCTCCCAGAGTCCGGCCAACTCGAGCCGGAAGACCTCTTTGTCTCCGTCACGAGTGACCGACTCGTCTCTCTGCAGATTCCGCAATGCGCCCTCACCATACAGCTTGAAGGCCTGATCACAGCTGTAGACGAAGTCTTCCGTCGAGAGGAGTTCCGCGATCTGATCGTCTGACAGGAGAAAAGGCATCTCTAAGACATTAGATTGCAGTGAATTGTTTCGGTTTCCTAATCTGCGAACCTGAAACTGGTGGACGCAAAACTAGGCTGAAACGGGCATAAGAATGCCGCCCTCTCCACCCAGCATCATCCCGTTACCCTCCAGAAACTCCTTCCCCACGAGGGCACAAGAGATCGCATCCAGCTCGTGATCATTCGCGTCCTCACGAACGCCCGACACGCCGCGGTCACGAAGTCCCTGCCGAAGCCCCTTCAGGTCGTGCTGCTTCCGCGGAATCCCCCAGACGTCCTGCGCCCCACCCGGGTAGGACTCGACTGAGTCGATCCCCAGCTCGCTCAGCCAATCCTTGAGCGCCAGACCACGCTGCGTCAACATACGCATCGGTCCGATCGTGATCGGGAAGAAGCGCACGCCCATCTTCTGGAGCTCCCGGTCGCAAGGCCGCAGATGCTCTCCATTCCGATCCTCAAGGGATTTCCGTCCTGGAGGCAAACTCAGTGGTGCGTCGATCGGGCACAACACGGGGCCAGTTTCGCACGCAATTTCCAGGAGTTCGTCATCCGACAGAACGGTCACCGTCTCCGCATCCAGACCGCGCAAAATGCACACACCAGTGGGACGCTTGGGTGATCCGGCAAGGTCGATCCCCAGGATGGTCTGTGAGGTCTTTCGTCGAGCCAAACCTGCTCCTCAAGTGAGGGGAAACATTAGCCACCGGGTGCTTAAGGGACAACCGAAAACCTCACGCCCGTGGCACATTCCGGCAGCTCCGTTACCCAGATACAGCTTGACGGAAGCCGACCCTCCGATAACTTACCCGCCGATCGACGCAACTATAAATGGAGGCAGAAATGAAGATCACGAAAGTCGAGACGTTCATCGCCGGGAACCCCTGGAAAAACTGGCTGTTTACCAAGGTCCACACGGACGAAGGTATCACTGGAATCGGTGAGGGGACGATCAACGCCTTTGGTAAGACGGTCGAAGCGGCCGTTCACGAACTCCAGAACCAGTATCTGGGCATGGACCCATTCCAGATTGAGCGGATCCTTCAGAAAATGTATCGTGACGTCTACAGCGACGGCGGGCAGGTTCACAAACACGCCGTATCCGCAATCGAGGTCGCGTGCTGGGACATCATCGGAAAGAGCCTGAACGTCCCCGTCTGGAAGCTGATGGGCGGCCAAGTCCGGCAGAAGGTAAAAGCCTACGCAAACGGCTGGTATAGAGGTCCTCGGACACCTGAGAATTTCCACGAGAAGGCCAAAGACGTGGTCGGTCGCGGCTACAAGGCTCTTAAGTTCGATCCGTTCGGATCCGCATACCAGATCGTGGACAACGATGACGAATCACTCGCGATCGACATTATCGCGGCTGTTCGTGATGCTGTCGGGCCCAGCGCAGATATCCTGATCGAAGGCCACTGTCGATTCAGCACGTCGACAGCCCTCAAGTTCGCACGAAAGATGGAGCAGTACAACCCGACGTGGTTCGAAGAGCCGACGCCGCACCATAAGATTGACGCCCTGGTTGAGGTCGCCAAGGCCTCCCCCGTCCCCATCGCGACGGGTGAGAGCCTCCACACCAAGTACGAGTTCGCCGAACTCCTCAAACACGATGTCGTCCACATCCTTCAGCCTGAGCCGCTCGCCTGCGGAGGCATCTGGTCGTGCCGGAACATCTGTGACATGGTGGACGCCCATTACGGTGTCGTCGCCCCGCACAACGCGCAGGGCCCAATCTGCACGGCGATCTGCATGCAGATCGCCTCGTGCACACCGAATCACTTCATCCAGGAGATCTTCGACGAATTCAATGTCGACTGGGAGAAGGACCTGCTGACCGGCCATCACTATGAAGTCGTCGATGGCTACATCGACGTCTGTCACGAGCCGGGGCTCGGCATCGACCTGAACATCGAAGAGATCGAGAAGCACCCCTATGAACTCGGTAACTATCTGCCGCTCTTCAAAGACGGCTGGGAACTCCGCGAAGGAGAATAGGGATACTGGGGCCGGGACCGGGGAGCCCCTGAAAGGGGCGTGGCGCAAGTAGCCCGGGGTGTAGGCTGAGCAGAGCCAAGCCGGAACCCCGGGTCCATTCGCTAAGAGAATGCCGCAGCCATCCTGTCAGTCGAAGGCATGGACATCGGTTTCATGGGACCGAACGACCTTGCACTGTCTTTGGGCGTCGAACCCGCCCACCCCGATCGCGAAACCTCCATACAGAAAATCCTCCAGGCGGGTATCAAGACAGGCAAACCGGTGGGACTGCCGGTCCGGGACGTGGAAGGTATCAAGGAGCGGCTAACTGAGGGATTCCGTTTTCTGGACTGTGCCAGTAACCTCCGGCTCTTGCAGGTCAGCGCGATCGATGTCCTCAACAAACCAGGCTGAATCCAACAGCGCTTGGCAGGTATCCAACGGGTTGGGATGGGAACCGGCGATCTCTTGATCTCCGGGCAAACAACAAAGAGGAGAACACGCTGATCATTGCGACACCGAACATAGAGAACGGCCAGATCAGCCAGTATCTGGGAATCATGACCAGAGAGGCGATCCTCGGCGCCAACATCTTCGCGGGGATTCGTGACCTCGTTGGTGGACGATCTGCCGCATACGAAGAAGAGCTGCGAAAGGCCAAGGACATCACGATCGGGGAGATGGTCGAGCAGGCATAATCGCTCGGAGCGAACGGCGGAATGCCTGATGGTGAGCGCCAGCGGTACCGCCGTAACTCACGAATAACTCGACGGGCGTGAAACGGGAGAGAGGGGTAGCAGAGCTGCTGCCCCTCTTTGTTTATGGAAGAGCAAATCCAATTGATCAGGGCCCTCTGTCGTCAGGAGAATCACCTCGTCACGGCGGCAGCTCTCAAGGCGATCCAGAGTCTCGGAACGCTTGCCGAGGATGACCTGAGCACACCGGAATACGGCACACCAGAGTATCTCGTCAACTGTGATACGCAGGGGAGACCGGTCCGGTCATCGATCAAGAGTCAGGATCCACACGATCCCCAATGGTATAAGGTCGTTGACGGTCAGATCCTCGTCCTCCGCTGGCTTGCTCACTTTTTGGGCCTCCGTCACCGAGCCATTCACCTGTTCCTGGACCACCCAGATCATCCGGATTGCACCTTTGTCCAGATCCGCAGTCTGGCCAAGTACAATCAGCCCGGCCTGTTCGACATCCCCGTGGCTGGACACGTCGACGGTCTGGATTCTCCTGAAGAAACAGTAAGGAAAGAGCTCAATGAGGAACTGGGGCTGGATATAGATCAGGACCTCGTCGACCTCCGCGTCCTCGCAATTTTCAACGTCGCCATACCCGACTTTCAACCGAACTATGCCGAAATCGAGCACACGACGCTCTATCGGGCTACGATTGAGCCCGCTTCATACAGCCGAATTAGGCTTCAGGAGGATGAACTCGGAGGGCTCATCCTGTTTAGGAAAGACGAGTTGGCGGGTTGGATCGCCTCTCGTGGCGAACAGGTAGGCGGCGGGTTAGCGGACTCCTGGTACTACTACGTAGAAGACGCCTGAGTCTCGATACACTCCTTCAACAGCTTGAGCGCGGCATCCGTGAAGGCGAGCATGTTCTCGGCGCGATCTCCTGAGCCAGTCTCGATCGTAACTACGCACTCCAGCAAGCCGGCGACGCCGATACAGCAATGACCCGGCCCATCCCCATATCGATTCCCAGTCGGCCCCGCGGCACCCGTTTCACCGATTCCCCATGTCGCCCCAAGTCGGTTCACGGCCGACTTCGCCAACACGATCGCATGGGTTTCCGTCGACGCACGCTCTTTTGCCATATCCTCAAGGGAGATCCCCATCAGGATCTGCTTCGAGTCGCCCGTGTAGCACGCCCCCCCACCCTTGAAATAGGCGGACGCACCCGGAACAGCCAGAAGGGCCGCCGAGATCAGCCCACCTGCCGAGGACTCCGCAACCGCGACCGTGTGTCCCTTCTTCTTTAGCATCGCCCCGACTTCAGCCGCCAGGTCCTGCCAGTCTGCCATCGTATACCTCGTTCCGCCCTAAAGAAGATTACCTTCAGCCCGTGAATGCGGCCCGACCAGGACGACGCCTTCAGCCATCCCCGTACAGAGGTTGTTGCTGATCAAGTTGTAGTCCGTCTCGCCACTCTCAAAGATGCCCTGGGTCTGCGTCGGCTTATCCTGGTCATCGGCGAGGCGGTTCCCTGTAACCACATTCCGCTCCATGTCGTGCAGCCTAATCCCCGGATACGCCCCCGCCTTCTCCTGCGAGTTGCTCAGGATCAGGTTTCCCGTGATGACCTGCTCGTCACCACGCGTCGCTTCGATCCCCCACTTCTGGTTATACGAGCAGACGTTGTCACTGATGATGTTGTGATGATCGCCACCGCGCGCGACGCCGCCAATCCCTGACAGGCCATTCTCACTGAACACACTGTCGCTGCACGTCGAGTGATGGACACGTGCACAGAAGAAGAACCCGTCTCCACCATTCCCAACACCGATGTTGTGTGACCAGACGCTTCGGGCGAGTCCTGTCCCGGGGTGGAATCCGTGGCCTGCACAGCTGTGCGCCTGACACTGCGAAACCTGGACGTCCGCCCCTCGCTGTGCGCCGATTCCATCGCTAGGCCAGTCGAACACGGTCACGTTCGTCACCCGAGCGCGACGGCAGAGTACCAGATGAATCGCGCTGTATGTGAAATCCCACCACTTGCCTTTGTAGCGACGCGGCCCCTGAATCGTGAAATCGGACAGCGACAGATCGGTCTCATCTTCAGCCGTTATCGCCGGAAACAGACTGATCGCCGTCGCTTTATCCTTCGCATAGAGAGCCCTGTTGAACTTCGCGCTCAGCGTAATCTGTCGGCCGTCTATCTGTTCGACGATCCCGTGCGTCCCCCACCAACCGCCTCGCTGATCGTCTCTGATTCCGATCTCCTGACCAGCGACAAACGGCACCTTCCCTTTGAGCGTGAGGACTCGCCCCCCCTTCCTGACATCCTTCGCCAGCACGGCAACCTTCACCGGTGAGATATACAGCACCGTCGCCGGTCCATCCCCCACAAGGCTGACGCTGGATGGCACCCATACCGATCGGGTGAGACGCCATCTCCCAGCCGGGATGCGCACACGTCCTCCTTTACCGCTCAGAGAATCGATCGCTTCCTGAATCCCAGATGTAGGAGTCTTCTGTTTGCTCACGGTTGTT
Organism: Gemmatimonadota bacterium; assembly: GCA_002727195.1. Taxonomy (GTDB): domain Bacteria; phylum Latescibacterota; class UBA2968; order UBA2968; family UBA2968; genus UBA2968. The sequence continues at coordinate 142,192 of PBWH01000021.1, read as the reverse complement.
GTCATAGATGACCTTTTCCCAACGCTCAGACCTGTCCTGACAGCCCTCCGCTCTCTGCGCTCAGCCCCCAGACAGACTCGCTCAGGAATCACCTGTCGGCTTCGTCACACCTTAGGCGACTCCAAAAGCACCTGCACCCCCCGATCCCAGTATTCCTGTCTCAGCTTGTAGTCGTATGTGCGATGGCACACGGCCACGCCCGTACCCTCCAGCGACTTCACTGCATAGTCTATGCAGTCGTCCACAGTTTTCAACGCGTGGTTGGGATGCGAGTCCAGGCTGAACCCAAGATCCGTCGGCCCAAACGAGACCGCGTCTACACCGGGACGCACGAGCTTATGGCAGTTCTGCGCCGCGTCGACCGACTCGATCTGCAGCCAGAGCACGCCGAACGAGTTCCAGAACTTCGCATACTCGCGGAAGTCAGGATAATCGCTTGCCGACCTTCGATGTCGTCCCCCGTTTGAGCGGTATCCATCCTGAGGATAGTAGAAGTACTTTACCGCCTCATCGGCAGTCGCTTCTTCTTCCACTTGGGGCACTTCGATCCCGCAAGGCCCCAAATCCAGTACATTCCCGACCAGATACGTGTGAAACGTGTGCTTGATCCGGAACTGCACAAACACATCTGCTTCCGCCGCCATATCGCAGAATGCGGCGAGCGTCTCCTCGTTGAACGGGGCGTGCTGACTGTCGGTGGAGACGTAATCGTAGTCGTCCGCCGCCAGGATCTCATCAAAGCGATCCTTGTCAGCATTCAGAGGCATCGACACCCCGACAATCTGATCCCCGTCGCGATACCGCTTCTTCAGTCCAATAGCACACTCGAACATGGATTCTCCTTGTTTGGTGATTCCCACGGAAGGGAACGCTCCCAGCGCCCTTGAGGCAATCGCCATTGTACGCACAAAAAACCGCGACTCAAGCACAAAGTCCTGAGCCGCAGAAGTACGATTCTTTTGTCATTTGTCACTTGTCACTTTGCACTGATTTTCCCACTTCTCCAAGCGTCAACCAACTCTCCTCTGTACTCCCACATCTTCTCAAACACATCGCACGTCGCCTTCATCTCCGACTCACTCACGAGCAAGCTCGTGTGTTTCAGGCTGATCCGCTCTATACAGTATTGCTCCACCTTCGGCAAGTTCAGCGACCGATAATCCTGCACCCAATCTTCCGCTGCCCACGCAAACGGCCGGATAACCTCACTGTTCGCCCAATCCTGCTGGAACACGGTGTCCTTGTAAACTGGCTCTGGATATCCGGTGGTCAACGATACCCCTTCTGCCGCCATCGCCTTCACAAAGATCTCGCGAGGCAACCCGTCCCATTCATCCTCGAAGTAACGGCCACCATATACGTGCCAACTTACGACAGTCGCTCCCGGATCCCGCTTGCAGGGCTCGAGTCCAGATATGTTGGTCAGCAATCGCGTCAGCATCCCCGCATTCTGCTCCCGAATCTCAACGTGTTCAGGCAGCCGGCTCATCTGGGCGAGCAGGATGGCGGCACTGAACTCGGTCATCCGATGGTTCCCACCCCACTGCAGCCGCGGATCCGCCTTCCCGTATCGCGACCGCCCCTGGTTGATCGCGCACCCGATCGCATCAGCGACAGCTTCGTCATCGGTCAGCGCGATCCCCCCATCCCCACACGTCATATTCTTCGACTGTTGAAAGCTGAATCCACCCGCCAATCCCCACGCCCCCAGTCCCTTGTCCTTGTACTTCGCCCCCCACCCGTGACACGAATCCTCGAGCAACACGAGGTCGCGTCGCTCGCATATCTCCACCAGCCGATCGATGTCGCACGCCAGTCCGCCAAAGTGCACGGGCATCACCGCTCGCGTATGCGGCGTAATGGCCTCCTCGATCTGGTCGATGTCCAGATTGTTCGTCTCCGGATCGACGTCGACAAAGCGGATGGCCGCTCCCGCCTTCAGAATCGCTGAGCAGGTGCCAATAAAGGTATATGGTGAAGTGATGATCTCGTCGTTCGGGCCTATGCCGGCCCCCCGCACGATCATCTCGAGTGCTACTGTTCCACCTGTACACGCGATCCCGTACTTCGCGTTCTGCATCTCGGCAAAGGACGCTTCGAACTCCCGTACCCGGTCACCATTGTACCAGGAATGTGAGTCGAGCACCTCGCGGAGGGCATGACGTTCAAGGTCGTCGGATTGCGGCCAGTGCGGAGATAGATCAGTGGCTGCGGTGGACGTATCGCACAGAAGAGCAAGATTCGACATGCGTTTTGCCAGGTTCAGGTTGCGAGTAATTCAGGGATCAAAGCTATTCGCGCTAATCCCCGTATGTCAAGGATGACAGATCACTGGCCACCCCCCAGCCAAGTCAGGAGAAGCGGGCCGCAGCTCTCGCACTATTGTGAATACGCAAACAACGCCGGGGTTCCACCCGTATGAACAAACACCACCGAATCCCCTTCCTTCCACATCCCTTTGCCGATATGATCAACTAACCCCGAGAATGCCTTCCCGGAGTAAACTGGATCCAGTAGCAAGCCCTCTGACCTCGCGCACAGTTGGACGGCTTCGAGACCGGCGTCGGTTGTGATACCGTATCCTCCTCCGGCGTATTCGCCGTAGGTCTCAATGTCGTCGGATGTGAACGCAAGATCCAACTCCATCATTCTGCAGACTTCATTCGCGACGTCCGCCAGTTCGGCGTTCTTCTCAGCGTTGTCCCGAGGACTCGGGCTCACCCCCAGGATGCGAACATCCACCCCAAGTGCCTTCGCCCCCACCACCAGACCGACGTGCGTATGCACGCCCGAACAGACATAGATCGCGTCAGGCTCGATCTGTCGTTCTTGAAGCTGCTGATACAGCTCGATGAACCCGTCTACGTAGGACACGCTGCGTAGGTAGTATCCATCGAAGCTCGTGTTGTAGACTTTCCGCCCCTCAGACGTCAGTGACTCGACGATGCGTTCCTTCTCCACCGGGCTGTCGATCAGCCTGACATCCGCCCCAAACAGATGCGTGAGCAGAAGGTTCCCCTGCACGGGGTCCGCGTGATCGTCACGCCGCCCAAGCATCACGCAGCGCTTCCCCAGCTTCGCTGCGACAGCCGCAGTCAACCGCGACTGATTGGACTGCGAAGCCGCCCCGTGAAGCAGCGTGTCGTAGTCCTCGTCGACAGCCGGCGCCACGGAGTATTCGAACTCGCGGACCTTGTTCCCGCCGAAGGCCAGTCCAGTCTGATCCTCACGTTTAACGTAGATTCTCGGTCCCCCGAGCGCCTCCGTCAGACGAGGGCACGTATCAAGGGGCGTCGGCAGATCAGCGAGATCGAGTCGAGAAAACCGGGCAAGCCGGTCCTTCAAATCATCGATTGAATAAGGCATCGGTGTTATCTCCTCATCGATTGGCGAACGCAAAAGGGGACACTTACCGTGCTTACAGATAGGCGTGCTAAGTGCGTGCCCCCTAGTGATTGCGCAATCGACTTTCCGGACGCCACGGTAGCCGAACGCAAAAAGCCATGCGCAGAGATCCTCAATACCGGTACACCACTCGTCAGGATCCTCGGTGCAAAATGTCGAGATTCGAACGCCATCGAGAGCCCCCGTCTAGACCCTGTTGACGGCCCTAGCCTTCGCCCGATCTGCTACCAGTTCAACACAAGCCGACTCGCTCCATCCAGACACAAGTTCTCCAAATGAATCCTCTTACCTAACGTGCTATTTAGACGCATTGAAATACCCAGCTCAACTAGTTTACAGGATATCGCAGATCCGTTCCCACCAAGCCCAACCTAGAACTGATTATCGAAAAGGCACACCTTATCGGCCGTCCACTCCTGTTCAAACTCCAGACTGCCTACCTCGACGGAAACGTGAACGTCTAGAACTGTTTTTCCAACGGCTACAATGGGAAGCCACAGCTGGTCCAAATTCAGGAGTTGCCAGAGCCATTAGGTCCACCTAGGTTGGCTTAGAATCGTCACAAAACCGTTGTTTCTGAAGCGATCCCGCCCAAGAGTCACTACCTTTAATGGCAAGGGATTCAACGGTCAGAACAAATTACACATTGGCCAAGAATGACAAGTGCCGCAGTAGTATACACCATCTTCGGTGTCCTGCATTTTGTGGTGGTATTCCTACTCCCTCAGGCCGGAGTCGACCCTTGGGTCCGAACTTGGGGGTTCCACCATCTAAGCTATCTTTCCCTTCCAACCGTCCTGATCGCATACATCCTGTTCACGGTCTCGCTCACGCAGTCATTCCAGAACCGTATCGTCAGCGGAATCACCAAACCGGTCATAGTGAAAGACGGTACCTTCTGCCTCGTCGTAACGCTTCTCCTCGTAGTTGTTCTCGGATTACTTCGTCAAAAATATCCGTTTCTCGGTGATGGCCACGTTAGAGCGAGCGAGCTAGATAACGGGCATGTGCATTCCAACGGGAAGGCCTACATCTGGCTAATTGCGTTCGTGTCACGCTCATTCGAGCTTACAAGCGCCGAGTCATTCGCGATCGTCAGTCTTTTTTCCGGGCTACCTTTCATCTATCTTTCATTAATCATTGGGAGAGACATCTCGACAGACCGGATATCGAGAGTCGCGGTGTCCACGCTCCTCGTGTCTTCGGGCATCCTGCAACTCTACGCTGGTTATGTAGAGGTATACCCTCCCCTTCCAGTGTTGATCCTTCTCTTCGTTTGGCTCGGCCTGAAAGCAAAGAACAGCCCTTTGCACAGGCACGCCGCAACCCTAGTGGGCTTGGGCAGCTTAATGATCCACCCGCTTGGAAGCATCACCATCCTGCCCGCACTCTTCCTTGTGTGGCGGTACGATGTGCAGCACCGTCCGACCACAATACGATTCGTATTCCTAGGTGTACTTGGAGCCGGAGTCGCGGTAGCGCTCACCGAAGGAGCCATCGAGAAAATCGTCTCCGTTCTTCTTCCGCTTCTTCCTACCGAAGATACACCTTACGGAATGATCACGTTCCAGAATCTGAGTGAACGTCTCAACGGCGTCATACTGACAGCACCTGCCCTGCTTCCCATCCTCATCCTGACTAGATTCCAGGTGATCGGTACAAGTCGTCTATATGTTCTAATCCTGGCAGGATCTAGTCTCGCTGGCCTCTTTGCGTTCGATTTCGTTCTAGGCAACCTGGATTGGGATCTGATGTCTCTAATGTCTTTCCCTCTAACCATAATGGTGGCATTGGCGATTCCAGATCTGCCTGAAAAAAAAAGGTCATCGATCGCCATCCCGGCTTGTGTTATCAGCCTACTGAACACCGTCCCTTGGATTTGGATCAACGCGACCGACGCCTCTATTCACCGTCTCGAAGATGTTACCATAGGGGAACAGACAAGCTACTTCGAATCACACAGCACTGCGGTTCGTGTAGCTCTTGCCCTCCGGAATGAAGAGATGCCTCAAGAGGCGATCTCTGTCCTCAAGCGTGCTGTAGAAAAAGATCCAGATGATCTGGCTTCGCAGTACAACCTCGCGGCAATTGCTAGTGAAAACTCTGATTTTGAAACAACCATCCAAGCCGCACAAGCCGTACTTAGAAAAGAACCTTGGAACCTGTATGCCTATAAGCTCCTCAGAAATGGGCTCGTAAAGCTTGGACACGAAAACGAAGTCAACAGTTTACTTGCTCTGCAATCAAAGAACCTGATCCAGCAAGGGCAACACGCTGTCAATAATGGTGCATTCTGGACTGCCGTGCTATCCTACTCCAGCGCTGCATTCATGGACTTGCAGAACCCTGGCAGTCTGATTCGTAGCGAGCGAGCAGAGAATCTACTCGTAGTCGCCTTTAGAGAACTGGCCAACCGTAACCTCCCAGTGACATTAGACCGTCTACCCGAGCAGATGCGATCTCTTGCCAGACGCGCCTACAGTACAGGAGACAAGGGGGCCGCGGTCAGATACTGGAAAACGGGAATGCGAATGGGCCTGCGTGATGAATCGATCCATCAGAACCACGGTGTGGCTCTGATCGAGATAGGTCGTGTAGAAGAGGGGCTGGATTCCTGGAGGAAAGGTATTGAAAATAACCCTAAGAGCACAGAACTGCGGCACATCCTGGGAGTAACGCTGGGTGAGAATGGTTATCACGAGGAAGCCGGTCGTCTACTAAAGGAAGCCATTGATTTGGAACCAACAGAGACAAGGCACTACCTACAATACGGAGCCCTCCTAGTAGCGCAGAACCGACGTAGGGAGGCGATTGGGCTTTACAGGGATGGGCTGAATAAGATCCCTAACCAACCTGATCTTCGACGGTCTCTTATGGAATTGCACTGACCTAAGCGATTAATCAAACTGAATTGTGACTCGACGAAGCAAGGTGAGACCGCTTCGATTCCATTATTGGATGGTCTTAGCAAAAAGCATCGCAAGTGCCCAACGTAGCACTTCAAGTAAACGCCATATTAACAGCTAGTTGAAGCAGGTGCCCCTACCTGCGACAAGTGCGTATTCGCTCAGAAACAACGTGCGCAACCCCACAACGAGCAAACCACACAACAATGCTGTGAATGTTTCGCCCGGCGAAAATTCTGGGTCCTAGCTACAAGATCTCCAGAATCTGCTCGGGCGGCCTGCCAATCCTTGCCTTGTTCCCACGGATCACGATCGGGCGCTCAATCAGAATAGGATACTCGATCATCGCCTGAATAAGCCGGGCCGGCTTCTGTTTCAGCCCGGCAACGTCGTGCTCTAAATACGCATCTTCACGCGAACGAATCAGATCGTGCGGCTGCATCCCGAGCATGCCGAGCACACGAGACAGCTCATCCGCATCGGGCGGCTCCTTGAGATACTCGATGACCCGCGGCTCGATGCCGCGCTCTCTAAGCAGCCGCAGGCTCTCACGGGACTTACTGCATCGGGGATTATGATAGATGATCACATCGTTCATCATATTCTCGCTTGGTTATTCAGTTGTCTCCGCTACCAGTCGGTCTTCGAGCTGACGCACCATCTCAGCATTCCCACCAGCCACATTCTCCTCTTCCCCCGGATCCGTCTCTAGATCGAACAGCCAAGGACCCACCCCTTCCTGAAGAACCAGCTTCCAACGGCCGTCCCAGATCATCTGCCAGTCGTTCAGTGCGGAGATGGCAATGTCCCGATGTGTATCTGTTTCGCCGGCCAGAAGGGGCTTCAGAGATTGGCCATCTGCTTCAGGAATACCTTCTACAGATGCGAAGTCGAGATGTGTTACTGCCAGATCCTGCAGTTCCACGAGCACGTCGGTCGAGAAGCCTTTCTGCACCCCCGGGCCCGCGATCACTAGAGGGACGGCAACCGACGGCTGATAGAAGGTACTCTTCCCCCACCGATCGTGATCGCCTAGCATTTCACCGTGATCGCTGCTGAACACGATCAGTGTGTTGTCCAGCTCACCTCTAGCATCGACCTCGTCGATAAACCGACCGACCTGGCGATCGATATTCTCGATCATCGCCGCATAGTTCTTGCGTATCTCGTTGTGGTGATCCGGGTCTAGGTCAGTCGAGTCGTTTGGCCCCGGGAATCGCACATCAGGGCGCGCATCCCACATCGACTGAGTGATATCCATCGGGTTGTGAGGTCCAGTAAAGTTCACCTGCATGAACCACGGCTGATCCGCCGGGAAGCAGCGCAGGATCTCCAGCCCGTTCTCGGCGATCCAATTGTCACAATACGCCTCGTCGGGCAGCTTGGTCGGGTGCGTACCGTGAAACCCGTGCCGGCTCTCTCGATCGAAATCGTCGAGATGCACCTGAGCGAGGTCATTGTCATAGAGATATTTGAGGTATGGACCGTGCGGCTCCGTCTTCCCGCTTCGCGTCCCGTCATACTTCCCCTCGTTATCGACTCCGTCTGTGAATCCCCACTCGTCGATCAACCGTTTCCCGTCCAGCCCCCACTCGAGCGTGTTCTTACTCAGATCAAACTTGCCTACACCAGCCGTCCGATACCCCGCCGCACGCAAANCCTGATACTGCGTCGGCTGATCCAACGGGTAGTCGGTCCCGTTACCCGGCACCTGACATCGGNNATACCGCTTCCCCGCCGCCATACACGCGCGTGACGGCGCACAAACCGGCGANGGCACAATCGCTCGCGTAAACGTAACCCCCCGTTCCGCCAACTGATCCAAATGCGGCGTCCGAACCGGCATCTCCGGATTGAACCCCACAAAATCAAACCGATGCTGATCNGGAAAGAAGAACAGAATATTCGGCTTACCCATACAGTCTCTTTATCTCTCTACTGACTANCTGACTACTGACTGCTCTCAATAATATTCGGCCCATACGGTGCCAGCCTCAGAATCGGATAATGCGAATTCCACAATGCCCGATCATCCGTATCCCTTACCCGTGTCCACGCGTGGGCCATCAGCGACTGAACGACTTCTTCCAACTCGTGATCGTCGATCAGGTTGTTCATCTCGTAGGGGTCGTCATCGAGGTTGTAGAGTTCGTCGAAATCGAACCCGTTCCAAACGAGCTTCCACGGGCCGTCCCAGATCACGCGCTGTGTCAGTCGGTAGCGTCCGCCACCATACTCTGCGAATCCTCTGGCGAAAGCGCCCTGGCCGCCCGATTCATCGTTCAGCGCATCTACAAACGACGCAGAGTCTGAACCACCGATCGCATCCTGCCCACAGAGCTCCAGCAGTGTCGGTGCAAGATCGTGCAGACCAACGCGGGCATCGCTCACNACATCCTCGGAGATGCCAGGACCACTGATCGTCATCGGGATCTCGTAGACTTCCTCGAACCCTCCGATGTTCTTGCAATACAACCCGTGCGATCCCAGCAGCTCACCGTGATCGCTTGTCAGCACCACGATTGTATTATCGAGTTGGCCTGACTCTTCTAGGTGGTCGATCAGACGACCATACTGCTGATCGATCTCGGTGATNGATGCATAGTAGCACGCCGCGGCCTCNTTCTTCTGCCGCTCGTCCATATCCAGCCAGGTGATCCCGGCCTTCCGATACAGGTTGGGCTGACCAAGGAGCTCGTTGTCGACGTTCGGCTGAAGCGGGATTGCATCGACGTCATACAGGTCGTACGCTTCCTGGCCTGTCACGAACGGGTCGTGCGGCTCGAGCACACTGACGAAGCAGCACCAGGGCTTCTCTTCTGTCTGTGCCTTCAGGAAGTCGAGACCGAGCTCAGTCGCGATTCCGACGCCTCGCTTCTCGGGCGGAACGTCTGTGACGCCATACAGAAGTGTCTGGTTGTATCCTTCCGGCAAGTCATTCGTCTTCTTCAGACTGAAAGACCCGCCCGCCTTTCCACCTCCTCCGACCTCCTCCTGCTTCGCCTTGTACAGATCGGTCGAGTTGACCCCATTGACCTGCCAGCCAAAATGAGTCAGGTCATCCGTCCGTTCCACGTGCCACTTGCCGAAGTAGCCGGTGCTGTATCCGGCCGCCTCGAACCGCTGAGCCCAGTGCGGATACTCAGTACGCAGGTTGCACTGATCATCATCCACACAGTGAATGACTTCCAACACACCGTGTGTGCTCGGCAACAAACCCGTCATGAGACTGGCCCGAGCCGGCGAGCATACCGCATTCGGCGTATACGCCCGCGGGAACCGCACACCACGCTTCGCCAGCTTGTCAAAATTCGGCGTCTGACACACATGATCCGGATCCAGTACACGTCCCTGCATCTGATCCGTCATCAAGAATAAGATGTTTGGTTTCACCCTCTATCCTTATTTAAAGGAGAAGAACCACAGATGGGACTCACTCGTGAGTTCGGCAGCGGCACCGACCTACGACCGGAGGGTTTCCATCCCTTTTTATCCGTGTTCATCTGTAGTTCCTTGTCTTTTCAACCACAGTCTTACGCAGTGCCGTCTTCGATCCGGTTCAGGATGATCCTCGAATGCCGTCCGATTATGCAGAATCCAATGATTGTTCGTGAACATCATCTGACCCGGCTCGAGCGTAAACTCCACCCGCATGTCGGGTCGTGACACGATCTCGACCACTTCCTCGAGTGCGTCTTCCTGCTGAGAGGTGAGGGGATCCCCAGATCGATGCCCCTCAGTGATGTAGTAATGGAGATACCGCGTATCCAGCTCCTCGCCATCCCACCGGAACACGGGGGCGACCATCAACTCAGGCTCGCCCTCCCGGAACTGACCACGACGGTCGAATAGAAACGACTCGTAGAGCAGGTCGACAGCCTCTGGCGCCTCTTCTAAGAGCGCGTTATGCAGGGCATATGCACTGACCAACTGGCTCGCCCCGCCAGTCATCGCGGTCTTAAGACTGAGGAGACCGACATATTCAGGAGGCGTATCGGCAAACGCAGCATCCGTGTGGAACGAGCTTTCTGCATTGGTCACCGAGAACCGCGCCCCTCCACTCACGTCCTGACCGGTGTCTCGGACATCGTAGAGCATCGTACCCTGAATGTTCTGTTCGATCGGCGTTCCCAACGTTTGCCCAACACGCCAGTAGACACGTTTCGCTTCCGCCTCGGTCAGATCTTCGATCGGAACTCGGTCCAGCAGCGCGAATCCCGTCTCTGAATCGAGGGCCCGACGAACAGGTGACAGCGACTCCTCCCAGTCCGCGATCAGTTCTCGGCTCGCGTCAAGCTCGTCTGCCGTTCCGGAAGCATAGGCGTCGACGAGAGCCGGTTGGACGGGAAATGTCCAGTCAGATAGGGTCCCGGCTGTTACCGCGGTCCAGCCACGAGGCGCACCGATAGGTTCAAGAAGTTTGCTCATCAACCTGCTTTCGAATACACGGGTCCCCGATTCCGCCATTCCATCGGCACACTATCGAGCATGTCGATCAAGTCCGGTACATCGACGATCTTGAGCAACCCGAAACAGAACAGAGATACGCAGTCGTTGTAGTTGGCTGGATGGTCTATCAGCCGGCGGAGTGAATCGTTGAGTCCGTCCACGAAGAGGGACTTAAAGCGGTCAGGTTCGAGAGCAGCGGCGCAAAGAGCAGCAAAGGAAACAACTGGCCCCGTAGCATCGAGGTGTAGCTTTTCAGACCTACCTGCCCATCGAGCTACATCCAGGACCTGCCCGACAAGGACACCAAGGGGGCGTTCACCCGTGACGCTCAGCGTCATCTGATAATGATGTGGCGTCCAGGACTCTCCAGTTCCGAACACATCTGCCGCCACGACCGACCCCAACTGGGTCCGAACCCGGTTGACCGACGCCTTCCGCCCACCATCAGCGAGGACCAGACTCCTTCCGCCTCCACCGGCGAACTCGGTGATCGGGATCGTCCAATTCTTATCTTGATGAAGTCTCACCTGCTTGACGCCGCCACCTGACCGCACCGTCTCAGCCCTTACCCGTTTCGCCCGGCGGAGTCGGATTACGTCGGAGATTTCCTTCCGCTTCAGTCGAATCGCACGATCAGTCCGCACCGGGCTTCGCCGAATCTTCCTGGCTGTCGACGAGGCGAGTGACAACATAGTCGCGTTCCCATCAGGCAAACCGACTTCCAGGTCGCGCTCACTGAGCAATTCGTCTGCGAAGGGAAGTTCTTCATCGGGTGTATCGAGCTCGAACTGCTCATTCAGGAAGCGATACAGCTGTTGGCGGCTGTCCGCCTCATAGTTGTGCGTCCCTGGCTCGCGGTTCTCGTAGAAGGCAAACTGATCACTGACCCCAAGCGCCTCATACACGGGCTTTACCGGTCGGTAAACACTACGATAGGTCCTTCGACTCCTGAAACAGCAGTCATCGCGGAGGTTGTAAATCATGAGCGTCGGGCGAGGAGCAAACAGCGCGGTCAACTGATCGTAGTCGGCGACCGTACACAAGTCGACGGGGTTCTGTTCAAGATCACCGATGTCACCGGTGCAGTTGACGCGCTGCCACACCGGCGAATGCCCGGCCACCGGAATGATCGTCGTGATCCGCTCGTCGATCGCGCTCAGGACGGCCGTTTGCCAGCCGCCGCCGGAGAGCCCGGTCATCGCCACGCGATCCCGATCAGCTTTCGGATGCGACAGCAACAGATCGAGGCCGCGCTTCATCGCAAGGTAGAACACGGAAACCCCGGCGACCCCACACAGATCGAGATGCCCGATTCGCTGATGGTCCCGATCTGCTGACAACTCGCACATCCCGATGAACTCCGTGTTCAGCGCGATCATCCCTCGCTTGGCGAGATTTATACACCGCGCCTGCTTGTAGTCCATCGTCTTCCCACCCGCGTGGTGACCGTTCGGATTCAGGACGACCGGCGCTTTGCCGCGAAGCTTTGTCGGCTCATACAGGAGGGCTGGGATCCACATACCGGGATAGCCCTCATACCGGACCTTCCGGATCCGGTATGAGGGATGCACGCGGATGGTCTTACCCCATACAGCATTAACTGGCTTCTTAAGCAGCGACCTTGGCAGGCCCTTGAGGTAGACCTCATCGATCAGGCGGGAACGGGTGATCGACGCGCGACGCTCCCAGCCGCCTCTAGCCTTCGGGGCCTCCCAGCGATCCAGATGGTCGAGGATGTATGCGTGAAGCTGACACCGCTTCGGGTCCTCGTAGTTCACCCTTCTCAGGAGTCGTCGAGACAGAGCCGCCTGAACCTGTCGATGCGTCACGACGCTACTCCACAATATTCCATCGCTGCAGCCGTGTACACCTTCGTCGCCCCCGCGATCCGTTCGACCGACACCGTCTCGGCATCCGAGTGAGCCGTCTCATTACAAGGGCCGTAGTAGAANGTCGGGATCTCGGTTCCGTGGACATACAGATTGGCGTCGCCGACGATCCGCATCCCCACGTATTCTACGTCTTCNCCCGTCACCTTTTTGTGCGCNTCTGCGAACGCTTGTACAGCCTCGTCATAGATCGGTGTCTCGAACGGCTCGCGCTCGTGCACCATCGACACCTCCACGTCCAAGCCACTGCCGCCAGCAACCGTACTGGCCAAAATATCCAGGTCACTCAGGCAGGTCTTAGCCGTCCTCCCGGGCGCCCAGCGGCGGGTCCCGGTCAGTTCGCAAACGACCGGTGTGCGATTGAAGTAATCCCCCGCGTTTACGATCCCCACATCGATGCGATCCGCACCAGCCAGCGGGTGCACATCCCCCCCATCCATCTCTGCCTGCCGTTCCTGGATCCGGCGGATCAGATCGCCCACATACCGGATCGGGTTGTCGTCAAAGGGCACGTATTGGGTGTGCGTCCCACCTTGCGGCGAGGTGAACCGCACGGTCCATACCATCGACCCCATGCTCATCACCCAGAGCGCATCGCGACCTTCTACGATGCAGATCCGGTCCGCCTGGATTCGCTCGCTGTTCAAGTCTTCGATCAGCGCCTTCGGCCCATCNTTGTCCGCANCCGGTTCCTCGTGACCGACGACCGCCGTCAGCCACAAGTCACCCTTGAGCGAGGTCCCGGATTCCAGCAGGGCTTTGGCCATCCCCACCATCGCGACCATCCCACCCTTCATGTCCGTGGATCCACGNCCTGAGATGGTGTTACCATCTCGTTCCGGTGGGATACAGTCACCGATCGGTATTGTATCCAGGTGACCGTTATACATGAGAGTCGGGCCGCCGCCGGTTCCAGGAATCCTGGCGTACAGGTTGTTCCGTCCAGGTGTCACCTCGCGNACATCAGCCTCGAGGCCAATGTCACTCATGAGGTCGGCAAACTGGGTGCAGACCTGGGCCTCGTCCATNGTGACACTCGGCGTTTCCACCAACGCAAGCGTCTGGTCCGCAAGCCATTCGGCATCGATGTGGTCGTAGGGAGACGCCATCAGTCCACGATCCTGAATTCGGAGGGTAGTGAAGGTGTACCACTGTCCTGGGTGGCCACGTAAGCTCCTACACGATTGGCTGTCTCGGCGGATAACCTCAAATCAGCATCCTGCAGAAGGTTCAGTGCGAATGCCGCAACAAACGCATCTCCGGCACCAACAGTATTCACGACCTGCACTGAAATCCCGGGGACGCTGAGGTCGACATTCCTTGCGGAGACGCGACAACCCCGTTCACCAAGCGTCAGCACAGCTACGCGGATCCCGTAGACGTGTCGGATGTCCCTCAGGTAGTCTCGGTCATCCTTGGGGCCGCTGATGTAGCTGCGCAAGATTGGCAAATCTTCGTCGCTCAGCTTTAGCAGGTCAGAATGCGTCAATGACTGCCTGACCACATCAGCATCGTGGTAGTGCTGTCTGAAGTTGAGATCGCAGACATTGAGACAGCTATTGGGCACCAAATCAAAAAGCTGCCGATGCGCTTCCTCGCTTCGACAGCTTCTCTGGGCCAGCGTGCCCCAACAGAGCAACTGCGCTTTTTTTAGATGATTCCGACTGGTCTCGATGAGATCGATTTCGTCCCACGCGACACCTTCGACGATCTCATACGACGGATGACCGGCGCTCAACGTGACTTTAACGGTTCCCGTTGGGGAATCGGATACGCGAACGCCCGACGTATCGACGTCAACAGCCGTCAGAGATGAGATCGCATTCTTCCCGTATCGGTCATCCCCGACTGCGCTGATCAAGTGGACGTCTGCACCGAGGGCTGCGGCGTGAACCGCGAAATTCGACGGTGCTCCACCGAGTCTGTCTCCGTCTGGAAACAGATCGAACAGCACCTCGCCGATCACGACCGCGCGGGCCATGGCCTATCGGGCGACGCGAACGGGCTTCTTGCCGGATACGGCCTTGTATACTGCCTCTGACAGCCTGGAAACCTGAAGCGCGTAGTCCGGGGGCGAATAACCCTGACCGCCGTTCCGGATCCACTCGAAGAACACCTCGTCCGGGGTCGTCTCCTTGATGCTCGCCGGCACCTTCACGGGTTCGTCGTTCAGGAGCAGCGATTTGACTCCCCACTGGTGCAGGTGGAAAACGAGGCTTCCCTCGCTCCCGTGGATGGCCACCCTCTCGTCGTGCTTGGAGGCATCTCCGAAGGTATTGATCGTGCCCAGAGCGCTACCCTTGAACCGAACGCTGACGACTGTGTTCACGTCGACCTGTTTACCCGCGTTCGTCAGAAAGGCCGTGACCTCCGCCGGTTCGAGACCGGTCAGCCACAGCAGAACGGCGACCAAATGACTCCCGGTGTCCATAAACATACCACCACCGGACATCTCGGGATCTAGCCGCCATCCCCGTGCGCCACCCCAGTTCTGGGTCACATAGCCGACGACGCCACGGATCTCACCGATGGCACCATCCCTAATCAACTGACGGGCGTGCTGATATTCAGGCATGTAGTGACGTTGGTAACCGACCTGGATATAGCACTTCCGCTTGTCTGCGAGGGCGATCAGGCTCTTGGTATGCCGCGACGAGATAGTCAGCGGTTTCTCACAGCACACGTGGCACCCCTTCTGAAGGGCTAGCCTCGCCTGTTCGTAATGCAGCGAGTGCGGCGAACTGATCACGATGGCTTCCATGTCCTCGCCGCGGACCATCTTGTTGTAATCCTCGTAGTAGGTCGCTTCCTGGCCCCACGTGTCGAGAAGATCCTCTGCGTTCTCTTTAACGGGGTCGGACACGCACGTGATCTCTATCCCACCGTCCGCCTCAAACCGTGGGAGATGCGCCCGCTGCATGTTTCCCCCACACCCGATCACACCCACTTTAATGAGCTTCTTCGCCATATTCCTGCTCCCTGAAACAACTGAACGGCCGACACGCGGCCGCTAATTCCAAGATGTGACCCCAACCAGCTTCTCGCCCAGAGAGGTCAATTCGGCGGTAACNCCGTGCTCCTGTTCGAGCCGTCGAGGATCACCGGGGAACGCCTTGCCCTCCGGTGACAGACGATCGCGCCACATCCGGACGCGCTGGTCGCGTACATTCGGATCATCCGTTTGCGCGGGTCGCATCGAAATATACTGTGCGAGGCGCGGTTTGTCTGAGCAATTTCTGCCATTCCCGTGTGCGAGCAGCCGGTGCCAAATCAGGAAGTCACCCGCTTTCCCCGCGATAGGCTTGACTTCGAGGCCACTCAGATCGGGTCTTCGGGGATCTCGATCANGCGGCTGGGTCTTGATCCATTCGGGAAAGTGCCGGTGAAACCCCGGTACACACTGAAATCCGCCCTGGTCGATATCGGTATCTGACAGGTAGAGCACACCCTGAACCCCGAACGGGATCGGGTTCTGCGTGCTGTCGAGGTCCCAGTGAATGAAGCCTTCGTGATCGTACTCGGGATGGTCTGCATGGCGCGGCGGCTTCATGTTCGCCCGATCCATGCTGACCCACAGCTGTTCGGTTCCCCAAATCTCCGCGAAGGCCTGGTGGATCCTCGGATATTGCCGCGTATCCCACAGCGCCTGATGCTGATACAACTCCACCATCCCGCCACCCCGATGCGGTTCTCGATACCAATCTTCGGGATCGTCTCGATTCATGCCCAGGAACGTCCACACAGCATCCATCACGCCGGACAGAAGTTCCGGCGGAACGGCCTCCCGAATCACGAGATACCCGTTCTCTTGCCAAAACGCCCAATCTGCTTCTGAGATGACCGAACCAGGACCACCCGGTGCGTGGCCGACCGTCACATCCATCACGAATTCGCTCCCAGCGAAGCGATGATCTCGTCCGAGGTCACGCTGTAGGCTCTGAACATCTCCAGGAACAGAATCGTGCCGTTGGTCTGACCAAGATTGGCCTGCGAATCGTAACTTTCCATCCCGGTCGTGCAATCCCTGACCATAACGACTTCATATCCCCGGTCTCGCATGGCCAGCGTCCCGTAGTCTTTGAGCAAGACACAACAGTTCGTGTTGAACCCGAGGTAAAACAAGAACAGGATGTCCCGATCCTTGCAGTAGAGATGAAACTCCTCACCATTCGCGACGACAGCTTCGCCCTCGATCGGCTGGGCCAGTTCGTGTATGGCCCGTTCGGTGCGCAATACGTCGAGTTCGTGATCGCGCGGTTCGAACGGGCGCGCGTAGGAGGCGTAGTCAGCCTTCTTCTTGACGAAATCCTTTGGTGGCCAGTCGGGATCCGTCGCTCTTAGCGGGTTCTTCTCCGCGAGCTTCACCCAGCCATCCTGTCTACGCGCCGTATCCGCGCCGGGCGCGTGGACCACAGGCATGCCGGCTGATCGGGCACAGGCAATGAGTGGCCCCACGTGCATCTCTGTAATCTCATTGATTCGGGCCTCGCAGTCGGACAGGTAGTGCCCCTCCCATACATCAACAAGGACCAGGGCAGCCTGATCCAGGGGGATCTCCCAATGCAGGTGGGCATATTCAGTATTCCTCTCGACCCAGTTGACGCCCGGATCGACGTGCCAACGGTAGTAGCGAGGTGAGATTCGGAGGGTGTCGGCCATTCAGGAGACGAGTTCAGCTTTCAGCGTGGCTGTCTCCTGGCCGTTCAAGCCGGACACGACGGGGAAAGTCCGCTTGTCCCCCACGTTCTTAGAGACATACTGGACCGTCGGGGGAAAATATGCGTAGAGCGCCGTGTGACGCGGATGGGGCGAGCGGTTGGGACCGGATCCGTGCACCACGAGGCTGTGGAACATCAGTGCACTGCCGGCCTTGAGCGAGACGTTCATTGCATGACTCGTGTCCACGTCCTCACAGTTGGATTCCGCCTCGTCCGTGTCCTGCGCGATCAGCCCCCACTCCTGCATCCCCCATTCGTGACTCTTGGGGATGACCTGGATGCATCCGTTCTCTGGCGTTGACTCGGTCAGCGCGATGCTCACGGTGACGAGTGACGGCGGACGCATCGGCCAGTAGGCGGAATCCTGATGGAAGCTGTGAGCCGAGCCGTGGTTGGCGGGCTTGAGCATCAGCGTGCTCCGGAACAACAGAAGATCTTCGCCGAGCAGTTCACGGATCACCCCGATCAGCTTGGGATGCCTGGAAAGATCCCTGAACACGTCCGAGTAATCCCGCGTTTGCTCGATCTTGCGCAGAATGGGCAATCCGCCCTGCTCCGCAGTCTTGGCATACGGCTCCAGCTGGAATGACCGGCCACGCGGATCTTCGTTCGACTTGTACTCGGCCCCGAGCTTATGCAGCCGCTCGATCTCTGCCCCACACGTCTCGAGCTCTTCATCCGAGAGAAAATCCTCGAGGATGTAGTAGCCGTCGGTCTCGAACTGAGTCTTAATGTCGCTCATATCCGCGTCCCTTAGAGACTCATCCTGCGCAGATACGCGCCCAACAGAATGACGACAGCCCCGAGCACGAGATTGACCATCAGCCACGTCTTCCGTTTCGCCTTCACGCCTGAGAAGGCTGGCCCGGGAACGATCAGCATAAAGGCGATCTTGAAGACCACCAGAGCCAAGACAAGCTTGAAGATCATCGGGTAGAGATAGCCTGAAACAGAGAAACTCCCTGCGACGGCAGCAATCCCAACGTTATAGAGGCCGGTGATGAGGAGAAGCCCGATACTCAGCGCCACCACCTGCCGGAATCGCTTGTGGATCCCCTCCATCAGGGCCTCTCGCGCTTCCTCGTCGAGCCCTTCCGCAGACGGGATCAGCACAAGCCTCGCGAAGGCCACGCCCCCCACCGCAAGCACCGCTCCCAGAACGTGCAGCCACTGCATTACAACGCTCACAATTCACTCCTGTTTAGTGTTGCGGTTGTGCGGTCAAGAGGATGCACCGCCCCCCATAGAGCGTCAAGCAAAAGAACAGCCGACCAAAAGGACTATGGGAGTACATACGACTGCGGCGGGNCAGTTCGAGCAAAGCCGAGAACCCGCCGCAGCATCCACCTAGATGTCAGATTGACGTCCTCGCCCGGAGGCAATCATCAGCAGGGCAGGCTACAGCCCGTTCGACGGCCTCAGATCAGTCGAATCCCTCGGCACTACTACGAACCCGAGCGAATCCACCGACGCCGAACCGAAGACGCCAATCCCTCCGTCCACATTGAACGCAGGAAACTTGAAGTTATCCCCCGCGTTCCCTCCGAACCCACCATCGCCTCCGAACTCTGGGCTGGTCCGGATGAAGTCGAACCAGTTCTTGTCCACCGCGAAAATCCGAAGGGTGTGGCGACCGGCGAAAGCGATCGCAAACCAGGGTAGTCGCAAACTGCCGTTGGGTGCCAAGAATGCGGGCGAGCTGCCGTTCCGGTCGAACCCCCCGTAGTCGCGATCATCTAGAAAGTCTGCGCTGAGCACGAAAGGGGACCCCTCATCCAGACTCAGGACGCCGACCTGATAGCCGGCTGCCTGGATCGGGTCGAACCTCGCCTCGAGCAGACCTTCCTGATAGACCACCCGGTTCTCTGGAACACTGAACACGTCCGGCGTATCCGTATAAGTGGCAAACGTCCTGGTCACAGCAAGGCTCTGTTCGTCGAGGAGCACAGCATCCCGGATCAGGAACCGATCGGGCGTCACCGTGGCCGACGTGGCGGTTCTCCCCTCGGAGACAACGCTCAATGTGTATTGGGTGTTCGGCAAGACAACGGGAGCATCCGCAGGAGGATGGTAAAGGGCACGCGTTTCGGTGTCGTTCGTATAGGCGAATGTCTGGCCCTCGACCGATACCGATACCTGCGCCCCTCCCACACCCGCATTGCTATCGGTAACCGGCTGGCCGGGAGCGACCGTTTGGCCGACAATGACCACGGGCAGCGGACGATCAACAATGAGGAGACCGTCGACAACAAGTCTGCCCTCATCGATTTCGGTTCCGAACAGTTCACCCGGGCCACGTTCGGTTGAGCACCCGGACAGTCCCAGGATCATCAGGGAGACAGTTAGCAGCATCGCACGTTTCATCGTCATCCCCCTCCTAAAACCCGAAGTCGATCCCGAACGTCGGCACGACAGGAAGCATCTTGAACACACGAGGCGAAGAGTTTCCCCCACTGTCGTTCTCAACGAACCACTCGTTCCGCCGGTTGTAGGCGTTGAACACCTGGATATACCATTCCGCATCCATCCCGAACATCCCGAACTTTCGTTTGACGCTCAGGTCGAGCCGGTGATAGGGCAGGAGACGCGCGCTGTTCTTGTCCCCCGGAATGGCATATCGATCATCCTCGAACTCGGGGACGGCCGGATCACGCAACTGATACCGCCCGACGATCGGGGTATACGCTTGTCCTGTTCCGTAGGTCAGGCTGCTCCCCAACGTCCATTTGCCGACCCGATAGTTCATCACGAACGAGAGATCGTTGCGTCGGTCGTATTTTGTCGGAAACTGTTTGCCGCTGTTCAGCTCCGAGAAGGTCCGGCGGGTCCATCCGAGGGTGTAACCGACCCAACCGGTCAGTTTGCCCGTCCGGCGCTGCAGAAAGACTTCGACGCCCGTCGCGTAGCCGGTCCCGCCCGTCACGAACACGTCCTCTGACGTCGTGCCATCCGTGTCGACAGCCACATCCTGATCGATCACCACCAGGTTGGCCATATCCGTGTAGTACCCTTCGACGGACAGCTTATACCGATCCGACGGCTCATATTCGAGACCGGTCACCGCCTGCCTCGAACGGCCCGGGTCAACGGTGTCATCCAGTGGTACCCAGAAGTCGCTTCCACTGAACGCCTCCGTCGTCACGAACTGGAGATACTGGGTGTAGGCGCCTCCGCCAGCCTTCACACGCCATCTCGGCTTCAGTCTATGGCTGAAAGAGAACCGTGGCTCAATGCGCAGTCCGCCTTGCTCGGTGAAGTAATTCGCGCGGAACCCGATTCGTAAACTGGTTCCCGATGTCGGCTGCCAGTGATCCTGGAGATACATCGAATACAGCGTCGGTGTTTCCTTCAGGTCGATCTGCTCGTCCTGATTGAAGACCTGCTTGAACCGGAAGTCATACCAGGTGGCGAGGAACCCCGTTGAAACCGAGTGCTGCGTGTTCACGAAGAAGTCCAGATCTCCTTTGACGGAGAAGTCCCGGATGCTGTTCGAAATCAGGATCGGCGTATCGAAGATGTTGATGTCTGTGTCGCTGAAGTACTTACTCCTCGCCACCATGAAGTTCCAGAACAGGTTATCCGAGAAGATGTGATTCCACTTCACCGTTGCCGCCGTGTTCCCCCACCGGATCGTGAAGAACGTGTCGTCCTCCAGGTCGAAGGTCAGGTCATCCCGACCGGCATAGGCGGAGATACTCAGCTTGTCTCTGTCGCCCCAATCCTGGTTCAATTTCGCGTTGGTGTCGTAGAAATAGTAGGCAGGGACTTCGGTGCTGTCGTTCCGGATCACCGACAGTAGAGGATCGATGTAGGTCCGCCGTCCCGAGACCATCCACGATCCGTTCTTAGTCGGGCCTTCCAGCAGCAGACGCCCAGAGATCAAGCTGATCCCTCCGCTGGCCTCGAAAGACTTCCGGTTTCCATCCCGGTTCCTCACGTCGAGGACAGAACCCAGCCGTCCGCCATACTGAGCGGGATAGGCGCCCTTGTGTAGGCTCATATCCTTAATCGCATCGGCGTTGAAAGTCGAGAAGAAGCCGAAGGCGTGCGATGGGTTGTAGAGGGGGATCTGATCGAGCAGGATCAGCGTCTGGTCCGGACTTCCGCCGCGGATGTACAGACCGGAACTAATGTCGGAAGCAGCCTGGATACCAGGCAAGAGTGGCAGACTACGTAGAATATCTGTCTCGCCAAAGGACGGGAGATCCTGGACCTTCTCAGTGGGTAACGTGATGAAGCCGGTTTGGACCTGTGACTCCTCCTCGTCCCTCCGGGCCTCGACGACAATCTCCTCCCCCACGAAAGCCGTCGGCTTGAGTTCGATGTCTCGCCGCGCAGTCCCGGCAGTCACCGTCACGGATTCCGTGAAGTTCGCAAACCCCACATAGGACACGACCAGATCGTATGTGCCTTCAGAGACATCCTTCAGCGCGTAGAATCCCTCGGCATTGGACAGCACGCCGACCATGTTCTCGCCATGCTTGAGGACGACGTTCGCATACGGCAACGTCTCCCCGCTCTCGATGTCCCTGACATAACCACTGATAGTTCCAACCTCCGCCATCGCCGGCAGAACGTTGAAAACACTCAACAGCAGGCCCATCCACTCCCTTGTCTTCACCTCATCCTCCTTGCCTGTCCAGCTTTAAGAATCCGCGTGAGTATACCCGGACAGACATACCGGGTCAATCCCACCCCATCACCCCTGAGACACCTTGCCCGCCCAGAAGTGTTACTCGTCTTCTACCCCGATCCCGTCCCTGTAACAAGCACGCCAGAAACCAGCCTTCTATTGGAATCCTGAAGGACCCCTTTTATTCCCATCCAGCAAGAAAACAACGCCTTCCGGATGACCGGAAAGCGTTGACTAAATTCACAGGCGTGTCGTTCCTGGGGGTCAGACCGGGGTTAGATTCAGGAGACGGTCCCAGTCCTCTATCATTATCCCGTTGACATACTCCGTATGGAACTCCTCCAGGTAGACCTGATCCCACTGCGGGACGACGTTCCGAACATCGTCAGGCAGGTTCTGAACGATGTCGGCGTAGGCGTGTTCTAGAAGTCGATACCCCGACGTCTCGTTCCCAACGAAGGGAGGATGCGCCGCGATGATGCCCATCTCGACCATCCGTGCATCCAGGATGTCCGACAAGGTTTCCAGGATCTCGAGCTTCCGTTGCCAGGATGAATCGAGCTGGACCGCCTCATCGACAAGTGGCACCATCTGATCCGCCAATGTGGGCAGCCGGCGGAAGTAGGCGTCGAGCCATTTGTCGTAAGGGAAATACTGCCTGTTCAGCATGAAGGCGATTTCAATCGCCCACTTGATCGATCGTGCAAACGTGATCGAGGCATACTGATAGTTCTTCCGGATCAGGGCGCGGTTCAACGCATAAACACCCATGCCGGATAAGTAGCGACACCAATGCGAGATCCGCCTCAGCCAGACGGGATCCGGATAGTAACTCAGCGTATCACGTATACCGGTGAACGTCCCCGAAGGATCATACCAGACCTCTCCGTTCGTGACGTGGACGATGTCCTCCTCCGGCATCTTCAACCATTCGACATTCGTCTCGGGACCACGCGTCAATCCAATCGTACGGGTGAGAAAGGCCTCCAGGCTCTCCGGGGCAAGTCCGGCACCCGCCACGTGCCCTTCTCGTAGATCGTACCCCCGAAAACTGGACGGCAACTGCGTACCGACCGTCTCGATCACCGTCGAGGACGCCGATCGATGCACCTCATCTGGCAGCAGCACGTCGATCCGAAGCCCGAAGTGATGGTCGCGCGAGACCTCGTCATCCATGCCGAAGCACTCGGACCCATACCCGAACACCCCACACGCCGCCACCTGGGCCACCTCGGGCAGCTCCGTCTCTAGGATCGACTGCACGACTTCCTCGAAAAAGGCTCGGGATATGTGTACGATCTCATTCATTCGACTGGTTTCATTTGTAGAAACTAAAATCTTCAACGGAGAGGTCGCAGTGATCGCAGAGAAATGGGGACGAGACCCCAGGGAAGGACCCCAAACCAGGAGGCTCCACTCGCTTGGCACCTAACCTTATGTGGCCTCCGCGTCCTCTGCGGTTCACCGCCTTTGGTTTTCCCTCAGACCGTCACCCCATTCCATTCATCGTGCTTGTTCGTGATGTCGATCGTATTTCCATCCGGATCACAGACCTTGAAGGATCGCGGAGGCTGAACAGTCGGATCGATGGGGTTCCTGGCCTTGATGTTCTCACGCGTAAACTCAGCACCCCACTCGTGCAGTCGTTCCCAGATCGGCCCAAGGTCATCCACGATCAGCCCAACGTGAATGAACTCGCGCCCTTCCTCGAACTGCTCGCGCCCTTCGAGCAACTCGGGCGGCTGCTGAATCAACGTGATGTTCGACGTCCCATCCGTAAGGTCGACTGTCTTATCCGGCCCCCGGTAGCCGACAAACTCGAACCCGATCACGTCCTGATAGAACCGATGTGACTTCTCCTTATCCGCACACCGAAACGCCAGATGTCTGATCATTGCCATTTGACAACCTTTCCCAATGAAAGCCGGCTCAGTATCCCGTAGCCACCGTCACACGGAGCGCTAGTCGAAAGCCTGCCCCTGCGGCGACTGGGGTGTCAGTCGTATGCAACTTGGCCGCCTTTCGACTCCGCTTCTGCCTTCACAGATGCTTCGGCAAGGCAGGCAAGATGACCAAGTTGCCACTCTTCTCACTGCACCGGCTAGCTACACCAACTCCACCATCTGATGACCCTCTATCTTCGGCACGGTGAACGAAACACGCCCATCCCGATACTCAAAGGAGAGATCCTCGCCGTCGGGTGCGCACCGTACATAAGTCGGCTCTTTGTCCGCCCTGACGGACACCCCCACATCGAAAACAGGGATAACGTCTTCGATCACGTCAAAATCGGCTCCCCGTCTCTCCGGAACGTAATGCAGAAAATGAGCGACGTGCCGTTTCTGCTCGGGTTGCTCGTTTACGGTGGCCAGGATGGTCGAAGGACCGCCTATCCGGATCACCGGATTCCGAAGCAACAAATCGATCGCATTTAGAACCAGCTGTTTCACCCAACGCGGGGCATTCTGGCCACACTGACTGAAAACCGGATGTGCGAAATAGACGACGTGGCCGTGCTTGACCACAGCCGGATATTCGGGCTTACCCGCGGACAGCGTGTGGCGGTGCGAGCAGAAGTGCCCCCACGTCCGATTGAAATACGGCACGAGGGTCAAGGCGAGCGTGCCCGATCCAGCGTATCGGCGAACTTGTCCGCATCGAACAGCGATCCTATACAGGCGATCTGCTCACTGGTGTGGAAATCCAGATGTATCTGCCTAAATCTCAGGGTATGATCCATCAGTGCCTCCAGACGATCGTGAGAGTCAAATATTGCGAGCACACAGGGCAACCGCAAGGCACGCCGATCCATTGACAGCCCAATCGGTGGCCAATATTATTCCACCCCATTCATGACCATACCCGCCAAGGAGTCCGATTCGTGAATCGACCGAATATTCTGTTCCTGATGAGCGACGAACACCGTCCCGATGTCACGGGCTACGAGGGAAATGAAGTCGTACTAACGCCCGTCCTCGATTCCCTCGCCGCAACCGGAGTCGTGTTCAGCAACGCATACACTCCGTCTCCGATCTGCGTACCCGGCCGGCAGTGCCTCATGTCTGGCCAGCTCCCGAAGACGTGTGGATGTGAAGGATGGTTCGACCTCGAGCCGAACTATATGACCTTCGCGCGTCAATTCGCGAGGCACGCCTACTCCACGGTTTGCTGCGGCAAGCTCCACCACCAGACGTTCGACCAGATGCAGGGATGGATGTCCCGCCCTGCAGGCGACCTGTCGGTTACGGGTGCGTATTTCGAGGGCCAAGTCGCCGAAGAGTTCGAAAGATACGGAAGACCGTTTTCCGACGTAAAGTGGTCAGACACCAAGGAGGTCTTGCGCGCCGGGGTCGGCCGATCACGCATCATCGAGAACGATGAGGACTGGACAGAGGCTGCGCTCAAATCGATCGAGAGGCACTTCAACGACGCCCAGTATGACCGCGAGAATCGGGACCGCCCGATGCTGTTGAAGGTCAGCCTCATCGCGCCCCATTACCCATACCAGGTCGACGAAGAGCGGTTTGGCTACTACCTCAACCGCGTGGCGCCCTTCCTCGACCAGAAAGTCTCTGATCATCCCTTCCTCAGCCGACGCCAGGTCCGCCCGGGAGTTGATGCGTCGGAACGGGAGCTCCGCCGGGCGACGGCTGCCTACTACGGTATGGTCGACCACATCGACACGTTGTATGGCACGGTTCTGGACCAACTGGAACAGGTCGGTCAGGACCTCGATGACTGGATCATCATCTACACCTCCGACCACGGAGAGATGCTAGGGGAGCACGGCATCTGGGAGAAGCAGAAGTTCTACGAGGCAAGCGGTCGAGTGCCGCTGCTTATCCGGTGGCCCAAAGGCTTCGAAGGCGGCAAGATCGTCAACGAGAACGTCAACCTCTGCGACCTCTTCGCCACCCTGTGTGATCTGGCAGGCTTACCGATCCCTGAAGGCCTGGACAGTCGAAGCCTGGTCCCTCTTCTGAACGGAGACGCATCGAACTGGAACAACGAGACCGTCTCACAGTTCCAGGACACGAACGTGATGATCAAGCAGGGCCACCTCAAGTATCAGTGGTATGGACACGACTCACCCGAGGTTCTGTTCGACCTAGAAAAAGACCCGAGTGAGAACACCGACTACATTAACGATCCTGCTTACAAGGCCGAGGTCGACCGATTCCGAGTTCGACTGGCAGAATTAGGCCACGGTCCGAACGCCGATCCGAATTACATGAACGCAGGGTACACCTCCGCCTGAGCTTAGAGTGAGATGAGTGCAGGCAGCTTCTCTCCTATCCCACTTGTGGGATAGGGGAAGCATTTGTTGCGCTCAGGGTTTAGCTATTCTGAACTCTGCCGCATCCTAGACAACAACGAGCCTCAAACAGATGAGGACCCCGTGAAGAGAATCGTCGTTGGAACCGACATAGAAGGCTGCGCCGGCATCGTCTCGTTCGTGGACCAATCACGAGCAGACGGCCGCTACTACGACCAGTCGAAACGCATCGCCACGCGCGAGTTCAATGCCGCCGTCGAGGGTCTGCTCGACACCGGCGTTGAGGATGTCCTGGTGATCGACGGTCATGGTCCCGGGGCGGTATGGTTCGAGGATCTACACCCCGCCGCAAAACTCCTTCACGGTCGCCCAACTGCGCCTCGTTCGGTTCGGGATCCGATACTGCAGGAGTATGACGCCTGCGTGATGATCGGTCAGCACGCCATGGCGGGACTGCGCACGAGCAACCAGAACCACACACAGAACAGCCGTTCGATCGATTACTACAGGCTGAATGGTGAGCCGATCGGAGAGATCGCTCAGTTCTCGCTCTACAATGGGGCGCTCGGTCTACCGATGTTCTTCCTCACAGGCGAGGACCTGGCGTGTCGCGAGTCGGAGAAGCTGATCCCAGGTATATCTACGGTTTCGGTCAAGACTGGCCTGGGGAGAAATCAAGCCATCTCCGTGTCAGCGGAGGAGGCCCGCCGCAGGATACGGGAAGGCATTGCAAGAGCAGTCGAGAAACAACGCAAGGATCCGATCCTGCCATTCACGATCGACGGACCCTACGAGTTAGAGAAGCGATTCCACTTTACCGATGAGGCGGATGCCGCGTCGACGCAGCATGGCGCCGAGCGTGTAGACGACCAGACCATCCGATTCCGCTCAGACGACATCCGCGACATCATATATAAGTAGGCGCTCAATTATCCTGATCTCCGAAACGTCTTATACATAGGATATCAGGATGACTAAGAGACTTGCTACCCACCTTTGCGCCTTGACGCTGACGGCCCTGCTCCCAAGCGCCCTCTCTTCCGGAGACCACCAGCCTTCTACCGAGGGTTCTGTGGCGGTCGCGATCCCCAAAGCACCGTGACTGTCTCCCAAGATTTTCTTTCGGAAGGACCCGATGCCTGACTACGAAGGCAGAAGAGGCGTACACTACCATTCGCGTATCGTTGGCTCGCCTCCCGGATCAGGGTTTTCGATCCCCTAAAACAAATAACTATATGATTTTATTTATCTTGACTCTGTATACATATACCTATATAAGTATATATGATTTTCAATCATTCTATGATTTCAGATTTGAAGGCTGCTGCCACAGCCCACTCAGAGCATACCATCACATTGGTATTACTCGGTGTGGACGAATTTGACGCATTCCTGCGGGAATACGGCTATCCGTTGGGAGATCAGGTCCTAAAACACGTCGAATCGGTCTGTTCAGAAGAACTCGATCCCCTCCTGCTGGAGCCGCAATCGGGAGGATGCTTCCTTGTTGCGCTCCCAGAGGAAGATAGCGTAGCCCAGATAGACCTCGAGAGGGTCTGTCACCGGATTGCCGGGTCGAGATTGCGGTTCACTGTAGATGGCCAACAGATCGCTCACTCGATGACGATTTCCGTGGGTCTTTCGCCCCTGTCGAGTCCTCAAGACCTCCAGAGTGCGCTAAACCAGGTGCTGTGGACTTATGGCGAAGCCAGTGGCACAGGGAACGTCATTCGGGCCTCGAAAGCCCCTTTCTCCCCCTCTACGCCTCATTCCCTTTCCACGAAGGCGACCCTCAGGGAAGCTCTCCTAGCGGCCCCCCCTGATTCTCCGGTTTCGGTCATTCAGTTCGATATAGATGACTTTTCGAAGGTAATGGAGGCAACGGGTCGCGAGCAGACAGACATCTTACTCAATCACGTCGGCAAGATACTCAGGGATGCCTTCGCGGAGTCCGGGACCATCTGCGATAGGAGGTCAGATGAGTTTCTGGTCATCCTTCCAGGCATTCGTGCGGAGGACGCCGCTTTCGAAGCCGAAATAATTCGAAGAGCTGTAGCTGACTCCGTGGAAGGTGCCTTGCATGGGATCTCGCTGAGCATCGGCGTTGCCGCGTATCCGCTCAACGCGGTGGATGGGCGAAGTCTGCTCAGGAAGGTTCGAGAAGCAAGGTATGCAAGCCGGATGGCTGGTGGCGCACGGGTATCGGTGGCGGAAGCAGATCAGATGGTCACCAAGACCAGCCACTTCAGCAAGATCCAGCTCAAACGGCTGGGTTCACTCGCCAAACGGCTCGAACGGTCGGAGGCCGATCTGCTGAGAGAGGGATTGGATGCTATGCTGGAGGTCTACGACGATGGTGCGCCTAGTTCGGATGCTATTGTCCCGGACGATCAGCCGGAAGGCATCCATTCGAACATACGATAGTGATCACCATCCATGCCCAGCGAAGCATACGCGCTCTGTGCAAGCGTGTTGTCCCGGTGCACGTATAGCCTGAGTCCCCTCAGCTCGGGATCCTCATCGACCTGATGCTTGAGATACAGGTAGAGCTGTTTGAACACGCCTTTTCTGCGCGCTTCCGGCACCACATACAGCGAGTGAATCCAGATCACTTCGCCATTCCGCCAGTCGCTCCACTCCCGCACCGTCAGCAGACAGCCGACGCGTTCGTCATTGAACTCCGCAACGAGATACTCACCCTTAACCGGATCGAGCAGCGCTGCCCAAACCCCGGCCGACAACGTTTCTGAATCCAGGGCGACGTCCTCTGTCTCCTGAGCCATCTTCAACTGGAAAGACACGATCAGTTCGTGGTCCTCGACCACGGCCGGCCTGATGTTGATCATACGACCTCCTCGATCAGCGGACTCCCGATCCTCTCTCTCCACTCGCATATCATCTCCGTAAGATCATCCAGAATCAGCAGATCACGCTCGCTGAACTGATGCTGCTTGACGCGGCATCGCGAGGTGATCGGCAACCCAAGCTTCTGCAGATACAGCTTGGCTGACGACGGGTAGCCGATACCGATCGCACGTTCGGCGACGCTCACGAACCGGTGTAACTGCCGCGCCGTTTCCGGATCCTCTCTGTAGTTCCTGAAAATCCATACATACAGATCGGCATACAGATTCGCCGCAACCCCGCAGAATCCGTCTGCCCCGTGTTCCAGGCTTCGCCAGAGGGTGGCTGCGCAGGCATCATAGAACCGAAGCGGCGATCCATCCGTCGCCTCCAGCTTGGCAGCAATGCTTGCCTCTTCGCTCGACGTATCCTTGACGAAGGCGAATCGCCCCGTCGAACCACACCATCCCAGTGTGTCCGCGTCGAGCAATCGATGGTAGGGACGGGGACACTCGTAAAGCCCGAGTGGGACCTCACCCGTACTCTTGAGGAGAACCTCCACGTTCTTCCGCCAGGTCGTGTTGTCCTGACCTTCCTCCGCCATCTGACAGACGATCACCACGACCCCGTTCACACCCGTATCCGCCATCCGACGCACGGAATCGATTTGCGCCTCTTGCCCGGGCTCGAACGTACCAGACGCGAAAATGGGTACTCGGCCACCGACACGACTCACCACACGACTGGCGACGGCTGTGCGCTCCTCGTCGGTGAGGTCATACATCTCACTGGATAAGCAGACAGAAAAAATCCCCGACACACCGCACTTTATATACCATTCAGTGAGCGCGTCGAGACCTTCGAAATCAACTGCACCGTCCTTACGAAACGGCGTAAGCATCACTGGCCAAACACCTGGAACCTTACTCATTCAATACCCTATGGAACGAAGACCGTCCATCGTCGAACTCGTTAAGCGCGGGCTCAAAAAGCGCTGCCCACGCTGCGGGGAAGGAGAGGTCTTTTCTCGTTGGCACGAAGTCAAGCCCTCCTGCGAATCGTGCGGTCTGGAGCTCCAAGCACGCGAGGGGAACTGCTGGGGATTCGTGTATGTCAGCACGGCAGCGCTCACGGGCTTCTTCTTTATCGCCATGCTATTGTATCGGCCGCCGTCGCTCCTGGTCGGACGGCTCGCCCTGTTCGGCGGGGGACTCGCACTGATCGGGCTCACGCTCCCCTACCGGAAAGCAGTAGCGCTCGCCCTCGACTATCTGGCCGACCCAGAGGCCCCGAAGTCAGGTCATTCGACCTAGCATCTCCAAAGTCACCTCGTGCGTCGGACGCTGTCCCTCGCACACCCGCCGGATATCCTCCACAAGACTCCGACTCTGTCGGACGCGACGATCGTGGGTCAGCCCGCCACCGTGTGGGGTCAGGATCACGTTGTCCAGTTCCCGGAGCGGATGATCATCGGCCAACGGCTCCTTCCAGAATACGTTGAGCGCTGCCCTTAGCCTTCTCGCCTGTAGCTCGGCCACAATCGCATTCTCATCGATGATACCAGCCCGCGCGGTGTTGACGATCAACGTATTATCGGCCAGAGTCGCCAACTCCGCCTTCCCCAGCATCCCTCGTGATTCGTCGGTCATTCCCGCGTGAATCGACACCACCTCCGAGTGCGCGAGGAGTTCGCCCAGTTCGACCTGCCGGACTGATGACCCCGTGAAATCGGCGTGAGGATCACAGGCGACGATATCACACCGGAACGGCGCCAGTAGTTCGGCCACCCGTCGACCGATCCCGCCAAAGCCGACGAGGCCGACTCGTCGGCCACCCAGATCGAGAGGTTTTCTCGCTCGTCCCCATCCCTCACGATCCAGCACATCGATCATATGGGGGATGTCTCTCAGTCCGCAGAGCATCATCGCCACGGTGAACTCGGCGACCGACTCCGCCATCGCCCATCCGGCGTTGAACAGCCGAATTCGCTTTTCGAGCACATACTCGGGCTCCGCCATTCGGACCGCACCGCCGACCACACCGACGGCGCTCAGATCGCGTGCCGCGTCTATGATCTCCCGAGTAAGTCCACCACCTGTTCGGCCAACCATCAGGATGTCGGCACTCGTGGCAGCCGCCATCTTCTCTTCGTCTGTCGGGCGCCGATCTTCCGGATTCTGATCCACGTCTGCGAATGCTCTGACCTGCTCCCGATACTCGACGAGAAACTCCTCGTCTTTCTCCGGCAATGCGATGTATACGCGTTTCTTCACTTGTTTCTGTTCCTCCACAACACCCACGACTCGCCGGCTGAGATGGCTCCTACGCAGTTATTGGCCCTCACCTGGCTCACCTTCGGTAAACCGTCCTCTCCCACTAAGTAGGAGAGGGGAACAGCGGAAGCTTAAAGGCGAAGGAGTGTCTTCTGTCTTCTGATCTAGTAGTAATCCGTGATCGTATCGAGTTGGAACCGCACCGTATATGGGTCCACACGCTCGCCTGCCTTGTATCCACGACTGGCTAACTCCGCTCGTTCAATCCGTTTGTAACGGATCTCAAATGTCAGCGGATCTTCGAACGTGAAGGGCTTCGCATCATCCACGTGCCCTGCGGCCCGTTTCGCACCCTGGTAGATCTCCTCGATAGAACGCTTCGGATGCTTGCTGACGGCGGCGTTCCACCCCATCGCCTGCTTTGTAACGACCGTCTCGATGTCACCAAAGAAGTCGCGTGCCTCAGCCACACCTTTGTCGTCGCTCGCGCAGAAGATCGGGGCAACCCCCATCTTGCCTGCAACTGCGGCATCTATACCCAGTTCCCCAACCTCCCGTCCGTTGATCTTCATCCACTGGTAGGTCGCCGAACTGAAACTATGGGCCATCGCCCCGTCGATCGTGTTGTCCATTGCGTGATAACCGACAAACAGAATCCCGGTAAAGCTCTCGTCCACGCCTGGCCAGCGATGCGGAAAGTTGACACCCAGGGCGATGTCACATCGCTCATCCAATTCATCGTAGTCGAGATTCAGGCTTCCGTTATGGTTGTCCCACACGATGACCTGTTCGGCCCCCGCATCGAACAACCCCTTCGCGGCGGTGCTGGCCTCGCGGGTCGCCTGCCTCTTCGCAAACTCCAGATTCCGGGATGAGTTCAGCGATGCGCCGGGCGAACCGACACCACCTGCCACACCCTCGCAATCGACCCCAATCGCAAACTTCATAACATATCCTTTCCTCAGCGGCCGATCACCACGCCTGCCGGATCAACCTCTGTTCGCAAAACCTTCAATTCGTCATCCGTCGGCGGTTCAGTTTCCGTCAGTTCGCTCGAGCCCTCGATGTGGAATCCCGTCTTCGCCTTCACGTCGTCAATGCTTACACCAGGATGCAGGCTCAGGATCTCCATCCTTCCGCTATCTAGGGAGTAGCCCATCTCGCACAGGTTGGTGATCACCCGATATGGCCCCGTGTCCTGTGGCAGGCCCGCGTGTTCCCTCGCGTCACGACCATCCAGAAACCCGGGGCTCGTCGTAAAGTCAAGGGTCTCGACAAAGCGACGTGGATCGTGTTCGGTCATCACCATCGTGCGCCAGCAGAGGCTCGCGAAGTCGTTTCCACCCCCACTGCCGGGAAAACGGACCTTAGGCTGATCGAAATCGCCGATACAGGTGGAGTTCAGGTTCCCGAACGCGTCGATCTGTGCCCCGCCCAGGAACGCGTAGTCTATCATCCCTCGCTGACACATCTCGAAAATGTCAATCATCGATGTCGCCATCGTCGCCAGATGGTAGGTACGCGAATCTCCGACGGAGATCGGCATCGCAGGCAACTCCGGTCCACAGCCACCGGCTTCGAACACCACAAACAGCCCGGGTGCGTGCGTTCTCTGCGCAAGCATAGCCGCCGCGCAGGGCGCCCCCGTCCCCACGCCCACGGTCGCCCCATTCTCCAGAAGTCTGGCAGCCACGCAGATCATCAACTCGTGGGCATTGTAGCTCAAGGCGCTGACTCCATGCGGGCTAGCTCGGGAAGCCGATCACGCGCACCACATTGATCCAGGTAAGTTTTGAAGTCAGCCGTATCAAGGATGTGTTCCTGGATGAACGTCCTGTGGGCAGCCTCGTCCTGTTCCATATCGAGCCAGGTCCGGAGGTGCGCTTCGTCCGAGTAGTAGCAGCCAGCCATGTTCCCGGGGTATGAACCATAAGGGACCTCGCACACGGCGTCGACGCAGAGTGACGGGATGACCGTCCGCTCCGGCTCACTCCGGATCTCCTCGGCCGCCACGATGCGCTCCGTGGTTAAGATGACCCGCTTGGACGCACGAGCCAGGTCAACATCCGCGACAGAGATGCCTTCAATACGCGCATTCCCGTGTATATCGGATTCGTGTACGTGGATCAGGCTGACGTCTGGGTAAAGCGCGGGCACAACAGCAGTGGGGCGTCCAGTGAACGGACACTCGATCTGTTTAGCGGCCGAATACATGAAGGTGTCTGTGCCCAGCCCACTGCGCACCGGAATGAACGGGAGACCGGAAGCAGCTGCACGGAAACGGGCCGCGAGCGCGAAGTTGGACCACTCGCATACCTCCACGTCGCCGCTCTGCATTACCCGACGCGCCTGAGGTGACAGTCCTCTCGCTTCGAGGCCCACGATATAAGCAGCGTCGACACGCGACAGGATCCTCCGACCGTCTACGTGGCCGCCACACAGAATCTGGAAATCGTGCGTCGTCGTGTGGCCGGCGAAGCCGAGCTGCTGTCTGCCCTGTCGAACGATCTCGTGGAGTGCCGCCGTCGCGATCCGATTCGTGCCGAATCCGCCAGACGCTAAATAGCAATCATCGGACACAAAGCGCTCGACCGCCTCCTCGACGGACATCTGCTTGTCCTCGAACGCAACCCGCTTTGTGCGAAAGAAGACACGTGCGGCTTCAGGATCGGGGTCGGTGAAGAGTGGGCCGATAGCGTTCACGAGATGACTCTCTAGAGCGCGGTCCATCCGCCGTCGACGAGAAGCGTGTGTCCCGTAATCATCGATGCAGCAGGGCTGCACAAGAAGACGACGGCTCCTGTAACATCCTCAGGTTGCCCAACCCTGCCCAGCGGGATCCGGCTGACCAGATCCTCCCGAAGATCCGGATCGTCAAAGGTAGACTGTGTAAGGGGGGTCAGGATGAAAGTAGGGCCGACGGCATTCACGTTGATCTGATGCGGGGCCCACTCGACGGCGAGGACGCGGGTCAGGTTGACGACCCCCGCCTTGCTCGAGCAATAGGCCGCTCGCTTGTAGTAGGCGACCACACCGTTCTGGGACGCCATGTTGACGATTCGGCCGCCGCCATGGTCTTTCATGATGCGGGCAACGCGCTGTGAGCAGAAGAACAGGCCCTTGAGGTTGACATCCATCACCGCATCCCACTCCGACTCGGTCACGTCGAGGGCGTCAGATGGGATGTTGATACCTGCGTTGTTCACCAGAATATCGACCCGACCTGCCTGGCCGACGGCGTGGGTAACCATCGCGTCGATGCTGTCCAAATCCGGGAGATCCAAGCTGGCGGGATAGGCCTCACGGCCAACCTCCTGAATGGCTTCGCATACCTTCCCGAGTCGATCCTGGTGACCGGATCGCTCGCACGGGATGACGTCCGCTCCGGCCTCAGCGAGCGCCAGCGCGACCGCTTTTCCGATGCCGGAACCCGCTCCCGTGACCACTGCCACCTGTCCCTCGAGGGACATACTCGGAAGGGCGTTCATGGGCTGAAACCCGCATCTACTGGGGATTTATGGCTTGACACCAAAATCGCCTTATCCTACTTTTTTCGCTTGGACTGCGAGGCCCAATGCTTTGATTTTGGTAAGGATAGCCACCCTAGCTCAGCTGGTAGAGCAACGCATTCGTAATGCGTAGGTCGGCGGTTCGAATCCGCTGGGTGGCTCCATATAGAAGGGCTTGTGCCTAAGAGGCACAAGCCCTTTCTGGTTTGTACACACGCTTTACCCGCCACGCGGGATATTTCCATTTAGAACTACGCAGGGACCCCGTTCTGCTTCGCTTCCCACTCCTTCCAGTCGTTCAGGAATCGTTCCAAACCGATATCCGTCAGTGGATGATTCAGCAGCTTTGTCAGAACATCCAAGGGCAGCGTAACCACGTCGGCCCCGGCCAATGCGCAGTCTAGAACGTGCTTGGGTGAACGAAGACTCGCCCCGAGGATCTCCGTCTCGAAGGCGTAGTTGTCGTAGATCTGGCGGATCTGATGGATCAGGTCCAGACCATCGTGGCCAACATCATCCAGGCGACCCATAAACGGGCTGATGTATGTGGCGCCTGCTTTGGCGGCGAGCATTGCCTGATTCGCGGAGAAGCACAGCGTCACATTCGTCTTAATCCCTTCATCCGAACATTGCTTGATCGCCTTCAGGCCGTCCAGCGTAATCGGAATCTTGACGACGACGTTGTTTGCCAGGCTAGCGTTGTGACGGGCTTCCACCATCATCCCCTCGAAGTCGGTCGCCACCACCTCGGCGCTCACCGGGCCGCTCACCTCTTCGCAGATTTCCTTGATGATGTCGTCGAAGCTCCCAGTCTGCTTGGATATATGTGTGGGATTGGTCGTCACGCCATCCAGAACGCCCATCTCGTTCGCTTCCTGGATTTCCTCCATGTCTGCTGTATCGACGAAAATCTTCATAACGGCCCCCTGGTTAAGACGATTGAGGTGCCCCGGGTCCCGAGCAACGGGAACCAGTCACACGCGTCCTGTTGTCAGAATACCCGTTCCACCAGAAAACTGCACATCTCCGACAAGGCAAGCTTGGGCTCAGAGTCTTCGATGGTCTGCAAGTGCTTCTCTGCTTCGGCCGCTCGGCGACGGCACTCTTCGGTCGCGCGGTCGATGGCCCCGATCGACTGCATCAAGTCGATGACCCAGTTGATATCATCCTCAGTCGTCAGGTCCCGACCCTGATCGAGGATGGCACGGACACGATCGATGTCGGCTTCCGCCGCATTCTGGAGCACATCGATCGCCATCATCGTTCGCTTCCCTTCTGCGATATCGCCACCGCGCTCTTTCCCATATCCACCGGTGGTCCCTTCGGGCGCGGTCGCCGCATCCTCTTTGGAGATGATCAAATTCAAGAGGTCATCACGGATCTGGAACGCCACGGCCATCGTTTCGCCAAACTGGCCAAGCGCGTGAATCTGCTCCGCCGATCCATCACCGATGATCACGCCGGTCTCGCACGGCCCCTTCCCGCTATACCATCCCGTCTTCCGCCGCAGCATCTCGATGAACTCGTCGACGGTTGGAATTTCGGCCGCCTCGATCCATCCGATGTCGAACGCCTGCCCCTCGAAGGTCAGACGCGCCCCCTCTATCATGATGTCGAGGATATCGAGGGTCTTCTTCTCACCGAGAATGGACCGGTTTGCCGCGAGAACTTCGAACATTTTCGAGTAAAGCGCATCACCCACGTTTATAGCGAGCGGAATGCCGTGAATGTGGTGGAGACACGGCATTCCACGGCGCATCTCGGACCCGTCTTCAATGTCGTCGTGCACCAGCGCAAAGGACTGGAACATCTCGAACGCAGCGGCCGTCCTCAGTGCTTTGGCAGGATCACCGCCGACCGCCTCGCAGCACAGCATTACCAGAACGGAACGAAATCGCTTCCCCCCTCGCTCTGGGTAATCACGCATCGGCTCATACAGGAACCTCGCGGGCTCCTGAACCCGAAGGAACGAGAAGATTTCCTCGTCGATCTTCGGCACCGACACCTCGACGTAGGCTTTCAGTCGATCTCTCACTTCCTGACCCCCCTGACCCTGCGCCGAATCTTCGCCTCGACGTTTGCCGACATCGGCTTGACAGGGATTGGTTCGACCGGTTCCCCATTCGTTGCTACGCCATTCTCGATAGATACTGGTGTGTATATCGGACGCGGTCTGACCGGTACATACGGTTCTTTCTCGAGCAGCGCGTGAAGCAGGATCAAGGTAGCTTCCTTGTCCGGAATCGTGTCCTTCGTACCGTCCTCGCCCGATTCAGGTGGCCGGGGTGCGCCGACACAGGATGGGCAGCCATCTTCACAGTCGCACTCGGACACGACCATCCAGCAAGCCTTCATCACTTCTTCCATCATCTCATAGATCTTCTCAGCGAACCCGATCCCGCCCGGATACCGATCGTAGAGGAACACAGTGGACCGACCGTTATTGCCGCTGTCGATCGTCGTCCCGATATCGGCCGGATCACACATGGCGAACAACGGCGCAACCTCTGCCATCACGTTCGCCACACCTTTCATGCCTTCCGTGGGCACACGACCGTGCGTGCGACACAGTCGAAGCGCCTCGCGGGGCGGAATCACCCAACACGACGTCGTGTCGAGGTTGATCTCCGGCAGATCGAGGTTCTCCCAGCCGATACTGTCGCGATCCTCGAACTTCACCTTCTTGAACATCATCACCAGCGTCGACACGGACACTTCCCCAAAGCACGTGTCGCTGACACGCCATCGGAGCTCGCTCTCCTTGTCGTTGATGCGGATCGTGGTCTCGTCGACGGCGTGCGTGTAATAGTCCAGCCCCTTGGGCGACACATTCGCCGTCTTGCGATCCACATCCAGCTTATCTACGAAGTAGGTCTGCGCGTTGTGCATGTAGACCGCGTGCGTATGAAGCTGGAAGAACGCGCTGGTCTCGTCGAGCGTACCGATCACGTTCGGACCATTCTCGGTATCCTCGATGATCGTATACGTCTTATCGCCCATGTTTCGCAGGCTGACCTCTGCCGCCGGATACCCCGACTTGGCATAGAACCACTTGCCGTCGAGTTCCTTCGCCTGTCCCTCTTCTTCGAGTATCTCGAGCATCGCACCCGTGAACTCGCCGAACACCTCGCCTTCTTGGGGTGCAACTGGAAGCTCACGCAACGCGCATCGCAGGTGGCCAACAGAGATGTGCGGATTCTGTGGGTCGATCGTGGCGTGTTCTGGAGACTGACAGAAAAAGTAACCCGGTGTGCGCATCAGGAACTGGTCGATCGGCGCATTCTGGGCGATATAGACGACGAGCGACTCTTCTGCCTTCCGGCCGGCACGCCCAGCCTGCTGCCACATACTCGCGATAGTTCCCGGATAGCCCACGATCAGAGCCGAGTCCAGACCTCCTATGTCGATTCCTAGTTCGAGCGCATTCGTGCTGACCACCCCGAGCAACTCCCCCTCGAACAGCTGTCGCTCGATCTCCCTACGCTCGGACGGCAAATACCCACCCCGATACGCGCGTATCGAGTTCGCGAGCTTCGGGCTGATCCGGGCCAGATCTTCCTGGCAATACCGGTAGATCACCTCTGCTGTCGTACGGGCCCTCACAAACGCGATCGATTGAATCCTTTGCTGA
This sequence comes from Gemmatimonadota bacterium, assembly GCA_002727195.1. Classification (GTDB taxonomy): domain Bacteria; phylum Latescibacterota; class UBA2968; order UBA2968; family UBA2968; genus UBA2968. The sequence goes on along the minus strand of PBWH01000021.1, from coordinate 103,659 downwards.
AGAAGCTTCGTCAGCCACCACCGCGCTTCCGTGTTCGGACTCCGACGGTCGACGGTGCTTCCTTCCAGGAAAGGAGGATTCCAGAACATGAACCTCCGGCGGCCACGAGGTGATCCGTCCTGATCGACCAGCGTCATCTCCTTACCGATCAGAGACTCAGCGTGCTCCTTCGGGTTCGCGATCGTCGCGGAACAACAGATGAACTGGGGTGAGACGCCGTAGTGGTTGCAGATGCGCGTGAGCCGTCGGATGACGTTGGCGACGTGAGAGCCGAAGATGCCTCGATAGGCGTGAACCTCGTCGATCACCACATATCGGAGCTGTTGGAAAAACCGACCCCAGCGCGGATGGTTCGGCAGGATGCCCTGGTGGAGCATGTCCGGGTTGGTCAGGATAATCTGACCTTCTTCCCGGAGCTTACGTCTCAGATCGGGAGGCGTGTCCCCGTCGTAGGTTCCCGAGACCGTCCGAAGCGCCTCACGATCTTCACCGAGACGCGCCAGCTCACGGGCCTGGTCTTGCGCGAGTGCCTTGGTCGGGAACAGATAAAGTGCCGTCGAGTCGGGGTGTTCGAGCAGATGTTCGAAGGTAGGAATCTGGTAGCAGAGGGTCTTCCCGCTCGCCGTGGAGGTCACGATGACCGTATGCTCGCCCTTGAAGGCGGCCGAGACGGCATCAGCCTGATGCTGGTAGAGCTGAGTGATCCCCTGCGCTTCCAGACCGGCGACGATATCGGGATTCAGGGACTGCTCAATGCTGCCGAAGACGGCTTCCCGCTCAGGAATCTCTTCTATATGTGCGATCTGGCCGTCATACTCGTAGCCATTGCGCATCTGCTTGAGGAACCTGGAGAAATCCATGCAGACCCGACACGGGAGATGTGAGGAAAACACGTATCGATGGGGGTAAAACCGGGAGAGGATGGTGCGCAGAGAATATAGCGGCAGGCCGTGTGAGGGTCAACCTCATTCCCCCGAGGGAAGGCCGATACCACCCCGTTCATATGCCTGGAACACGGTCTCCAGGTCCTGTTTGGCCCGCTCGAAGTCAGATACAGGCGGACGTCGGGACCGGATCAGCTCGAGGAAATCGTCGATCATCGCTCCGGCCCCCATGAGATCGACCAGGGGGAATCGCAACGAGGAGCGCGTGCCCTTCAGCCGTGCATAGATCCCGTTGCTCTCGAACACGATCCGCCCCTTGTCCCCTTCGATCGAGGAATGTTGGAAGGTTCCCTTTGTCACGCTTGGCGTATTCCATGAATACTCGAGGACAGCTGTGACGTCCTCGAGTGACGTCTCCACGATCGAATGACGCTCCGGTTGATCCTGCTCGTGACCGGGAAAGGTCGCCTGATCGACGGATGTCGGGGGCCCAAATAGCCCATTCAGCAGGGCGACAAAGTGGATACCGCCCTCGAACAGGGCACCGTGACCGGCCTTCCATCCGTCGGCAACCTGAAGAAATCGTTTGCTCACCTTGGCCCGCCGTACTGTTCCGATTGCCCCTTCCTCGATCCAGCGACGCAAAAGTTCTAGAGAAGGCTTGTAGTAGTAGTTCTCCCCTACAAAGACGGGTCGATCACCTTTCGCATCTTCGATGGCCGCGATCTCCTCGCGGTTCAGACACATCGGCTTCTCGACAAACACGGTCTTCCCCGCTGAAAGTGCCTGAATCACCTGACGCGCGTGAAACTCCGGCGGGGTTGTGATCATCACGGCCTGCACTTCGTCCGTATCGAGTGCGTCCTCGAATCGTTCGTATACCACCCCGCCCCCGCTCGCTGAGCAAAGCCGGTCTGCACTCTCGCGAGAACGGCTGTGGAAAGAGAGCCTGGCGTTCCCCTTCAAGCGCTTCGCGTGAGAAACCGCGATCTGACCGCACCCCACCATACAGATGCCAGGTCTGTCCGTCATTCGGTCAGCTCCACGATCCTGGACCCTACCCGGAGGCCATTCGCTGCGATCGTCAGACTCGGGTTTACGCCCCCAGATGTCGGCATAAACGACCCATCACTCACATACAGATTATTGACGCCTCGGTAGCGGCAATCGAGATCGAGTGGGCAATCGGCTTCGTCCGTCCCCATCCGCACAGACCCGACTGCGTGTGAAAACGTGTCGATCAGGTAGCGGTATGGGAAGCGCCCACCCGCCTCCTGCAGGATCGCCTTCGCCCCCTGGGCGAGCACGTTGCTCCGTACCTTGTCTGCTTCGGTGTAGTCGTGGGTTACCCTAGGCACTTCGAGCCCGTGTCGATCACGTCGATCCGTCAGCTCGACACGGTTCGATGCCTGAGGATCATCCTCTGCCACACAGAGCAGATTCTGCATGTAGCGATGGGTCAATCCGATCACGCCACGTCCCCACCAGGGCGCGTGCGCTTTCATCACGATCGGATCCGGTGTGTAAATGTCCTGGATGACCCCGACTGCCATTCCCGTCTCATCTCTCTGCTGCTCATAGAAGTCAGTGATGCAGGTCTGTTTGTGGAAGGTCCGACCAGGATTCGTCCGAAAGGGAAAGACGCAGGCCACGATCACGTTACAGTGCCGCATCAGGTAGCGACCAACGGACGGATGATCGAACCGGGAACGCAACAGAATGGCCGGGCTGTGGAGTGCCCCGGCACTCAGAACGAAGGTATCCGCGGTGAACGTCGTTTGAGTGTCCGTTGTCCCATCGATACACGCGAGCCCAGAAACCCTCGCGCCTGATCGCTCGAACCGAGCGGCGGTGGTTTGTGCAAAAATTTTCAATCCGTGTTCCTGCGCCTGCTTCAGGATCGTCGCCGGCAGGTCATTCTTCGCTTCGATCTTGCAAGGATAGCCGTCGCAGGTCGCGCACAGGACACACGTGGGCCGCGTTTCGTCCGAGAAGTTGATCGCTGTTGGGATGGGGAACGGATGGTGGCCCAGTGATCGAGCTGCATTCTGAATCCGTTCAGCAGGGAAGGTCAACTCGATGGGACTAGCGGGATAGGGCTGCTGGCGAGGCGGCCCGACTGGATCACCGTCTGCCTGACCGTGGACGCCGAGGAGGTTCTCGGCTTCGTCATAGTATGGCGCGAGATCCGGGTAGTCAATCGGCCAGCGATCGAAGTCGCGTTCACGAAGCCGAAGAGAGGCGCCTCCGTAGAACACGGACATCCCGCCGACGGTTTCATTTGGATAGTCGTCCGGCCGCCCGAACCCATAAAGATCGACCGCCACGGGTGATTCACTCTTGTAGCGCTTGTCGAGCAGGATCGATCGGGGATCCCAGTCTTGCTCGTCCCTGACCGGCCACCCACCTCGCTCAATCATGGCGACACGTGCCCCTGCCTGCGTCAGACGTAGCGCAACAGTCGCCCCTCCGAAACCTGAGCCGACAACAACTGCATCGAAGTGTTTAGAGCTCGTGGACATACAGGGCGGCCAGCCCGATAATGATCACCCACGCCATGTAGTGAAACTTCCCCCGACTGTCCATACAGGCCTGGATCCTTTCCAGGTCCGGGCGAAATTTCCCTGACATGTTCCGCTGGATATACGTCTTGTAGTACTCGACCAGGAAGCGTTCGAGTCCCCCATTCATGTATATGAGAAATCCAATCGCGATCGGAGACTCGACGGAGTTGATATAGTAGAAGAGTGGCGACGCGCCGGCCAGCACACCGGCGGATCTCTGAAACTTCAGCCACTTGAACCCTTCGAACGGCGCGTCCTTGTACGCTCCGCCAAGCGAGACGATCAGCCCGGTCCCGTAGGCCACCGCGAAGAAAACCCAGAAGGACGTAACCGGTGTCGGGATCAGGGCGACGAGACAGACTCCGGAGACGAGCACCGCTCCAACCACGTATCGCAGGAGATCACTCTCGACGTGTTTGCCGAGAAACGTGATTCGAGACGGGACAAAGTATTTGTCCTGATCTTCTGTGCGGAAGAACCCCTTATACAGCTCCGCCAGGAAACGCTCGAGCCCCATCACGAGGAAGAACATCTGAAACAGCTTGAGTCCCCTGAATGGGGTCGCGAAGGGCTCGAAGCTGTAGAGCACCGCGAAGATGACCACGTGAAAGAGAACGCTGCGAGGGAAGGTCCACGGTTTGTAGCCCTCGTAGGGGGAGTCCTTGAAGGCACCCCAGAGCGAGGTATACAGTCCTGACGCGACAACTACGAGGAATGGGATCAGAGGTGCGGGCATGGGCTACTGTGGGCTGGTGTTCGGGATGTCGATTCAGCTTCGATGATCATAGGGTGCCGCCCTATCGCCGTCAAGGTGACAGAGAAAAAGCGGCTCACGCCCCAGCGTGTCCGCCTTTTCGGTACTTGCATGTCTTGCGGCCCTAGTCGCCTGCTGCGGGAGCCCGTTCTGCGTCCGCAGCAGGCGCCGCTTCGGGAACAGTTGCCGGATTGCGCTCCAGTACCTGCAGGATCGAGGGCAGTACGACGACGGCAGTAAAGAAGCTGGCAAACAGCCCGATCAGGGCCAACACGCCGATCGAATTGAGACCGGGATGGGTTGCCATCTTCAGGCCAAAGAACCCAACCATCGTCGTCAGCATCGACACGAACATGGCGCCCCCTGTACTCCTCAGCACGAGTCGCAGGGATCCGGGTCCCTCTTCCCGATATCGGTGATAGAAGTGAACGCCGTTGTCGATCCCCATCCCGATGATTGTTGGCAACGCGACCATGTTGTAGAAGTTCAGCTTCATCGAAAAAACATACATCACGCCGCACATCCAGACGGCACCGCAAAGGAGAGGGAACATCACGAGTAGTGCGGATCGGATACTTCGGAAGTCGACAACAACGATCAGGAACACAATCGTGACCGTCACGCCGATGGCGAACGGGCTGTCTCTGAGCATGAGCCGAAGCATGTCCGAGAACACAATACTGGCGCTGGATGAGTAGAAGGTCTCTCCGGCGTCTGTCACGATCTCCTGCGCGTCATCCGCGAAAGCCATCGCGTTCTTTCCGTCCCTCAGCTGAACATCGGGATAGACGAAGGCGAAGTGCACCCGGCTCCCGTCCTTCGCCTTGAATTTCCGCAAAATCATCGGGGGAAGGTCGTCGACAGTCAGCTCGCTGACGTCGAGCAATTCGCGCAGTTCGTCCAGCCGTTCCTTCTGCTCACCAGTGATCAGCTTGGCACCCTCACCGTTCGCCAGGTCACCGATCTCGTCGATAATATCGAGCTTGTCCTCTTGCGTGTCAGGGAGGAACGAATAGAGCGTCCGCACGGTATGTATCGTGGGTGTCTCAGTGTCAGCCTCGATTTTCGTTTCCACCGCAGACACGATTCGATCCAGCGTCGGCTTATCCGGGGCCAGAACTATCGTCGGCGAAGCGGACAGTGCATTGAACGGCGAAATCAGGTCGATCTTCTTCTTCACTGCGACTGACGCCGGAAGGTTGGACCGCAGGTTCGTGAAGTCGTACTCAAACTCGATCTTGTTCAAGTTGAACGCAAAGAAAGCGGTCAGAGCAACCGCCCCGATCAGGACCGGTTTTGCCGCACGGAAGGGCTTCCCACTCCGGGAGATCCCTTTATGTCCCCAGACCTCTTTCATCCGAATCAGCCCCAGCTTTTCATCGGAAAGCCTAAGGAAAGCAGGCAGGACAGTCGTCATCGCCACTAGCGACATGATGATCCCGGTCCCAACAATGAACCCGAATTCCGAGAAGCCCTTGAAATCCGTTAGTGTCAGAGAGAAGAAGGCCATCGATGTCGTCAGGGCCGCTGTAAGGACCGCCTGACCGGTCTGGATCATCATCGAATCCAGTGCCGTACGAACATCCTGATGGGCAATACGGTCTTCCAGGTATCGGGCAAACAGGTGGATCCCAAAGTCGATCCCGAGCCCGAACAGAATGACAAATAGGAATGCCGTCATCGTGTTCAGGTTACCGATCACGAAGTAAGTCAGGGCAAACGACCAGATGAGACCCATGAAGAGCGGAATGGCTACAAAAAAGGCAGCCAAGGGCTGCCGGAAGTACACGGTCAGAATCAACACAACCCCGATCACACCATAGATCAGCGTCGACTTCACGTCGTCGACAATGACGTCGTATTCGTCGATCTTGTTCTTGTAGGTCCCACCGTACTCGACTAACATCGTCGGGTGGTGCGCCGCCGGACCGAGCTTGGCAACAGCATCCTGCATGACGCGGTGCATCTCTTTCGTAAAGCCGACATTGCTGACCGTTCCGGCCGCTTCTACCTCGAGCGCGACGATCGTTTTGAGGGAATCCGTGAAGTAGGGATCCGGCGTGCCGCCTCCGCCATACTTTGCCTGGATATCGGAGAAGTCCAGATCCGCAGGCGCGTCTTCGGGATCACTGAGATCGATATACAGAGGCGAGAGCTTCAGCTTCTCCTGCGCCACCCGATCCTCGATCCGAATCAGGATCTCCTCCAGGTCGTCGATATCCATGTAGAGGAGAGCGTTCTTCTTGTAAAAGTCGATCTCCTTCTGGTAGCTCACAAAGTTGACATACTCGGCATACTCGGGCTTCCGCAGCTCGACCGCCAGGTCGTCAACGAATCGCTTAGAGGCTTCGTAGTCATCGGACTGGACGAGCAGCCGCCAGCTGCCCACACCACCCACCACCTTCTCGATGTCCTTGAGCGTCCGGACACTCCGGTAGTCATCGGGGATGAGCGCCGCGATGTCGGTCTCGATCTTCTTGACCAGCTTGATGACGTAGTGCGTACCACCGATCGTGAGCAGCAAAGCGAGCACGAGAATCAGCTTGTATCGCCGATACGTGAAATCCGCCAGCTTGTGGAACAGGGCTTCCATCGACGACTAGCCCTCTGATTCCTTCGCCAGCTTGTCTTTCAGCTTCTTCACCAGCCCCTCATACGACGTCTTCCGGATTTCTTTCCTGAACTGGGATCGATTGTTCTTCGCGATACTCAAGTCGTCAATCTCCATGTCGTAGATCAACCACCGGTCTCCGACCTTCTTCAACTGGTAATAGATCGTGCTCTTTTCTGTCTTGTATGACACGATCGTCCTGACCTCGCCGGTGTCTCCGTCAACGGAGGCGCCGTCATACTCGACGTTCTCGGCCTTCTTGTAGAGGGCCGGGTTCGCATAGTTTCGCTCGATCAACCGTCGGCACAGATCCGTGAACTCGACCTTCTCTGCGTCCGTTCGATCTTTCCAGTATCTGCCGAGGGACACCTCGCTGAACGACGCGAAGTCGAACAACTCGCTCACGATACGCTTGATCTCCGCTCGCTCCTCCGGTGTCTCCCCTTCGGTAGGTGAACTTACAATCGACTCGATGGTCTGGTTTCGATCTTTGACGAGATCCAGAAGCGTCTGGGCCTCTTCCGCCTGGACAAACGACAAGGTCGAGAAAACGGTCAGAGTAAACAGGGCGATCAGGGTTGCTTTCATGTCTAGGCTCCGCGAGATCACAGGGAATGTATGGCCATTACAGGCAACGAGGCCCTAAAAGGCAAAAAGGGAGCCAGAATCGGCTCACGTCTTGAAGACGGACGAAAGTCGATCGTGGTTCCCTCTTGTTTACCCTGTAGCTAGTTCGCCTTTTCGGATACGAGCTTGGATTCCTCGGCAGTCACCTCACTCGAAGATGGCCAGAAACCTCGAGATAGCATCATATGACCAACGAAAATCAGGATCGCCGCGGCAATCGTCATCGCGCCGAGCGCGTAGATCCAGAAGATGGTCCAACGCGCATTGGCGACGGCGAGCACGCAAAACATAGCCGCAAAATAATCACGTCGGCTGGCAAATTTGATACGCTCCGAGAACCTGTGGAACCAGCCACGTTTCTCTTCGGGCACTTCGTTCGAGAAGGCCTGAGTAAAGCTAACGATGCTGCCCGAGCCGGACATCCGCAGGTAGACATACACCATCGAAATCGCAACGACGATACTGCCGAGGGCCAACCAAGACAACGTCAACACTCTCGGATCACCGCTATGCTGGAAAGTGCCGTAAACAAAGGCTGAAAAGAACACCAGATACGACACGTTGTCGGCTACGGTATCGACCCATTCCCCGAACTGAGATCCCAGAAACTTGAGCTTGGCCACTTCCCCGTCGCACCCGTCGATGATCGAAGCGAACTGAAAGAGGATTCCGCCGATCGCCAGGCTCATATAGTCCGTCTGGGCTACGAACCAGGCCGCGATAAATGAAATGAACATCGTCGAGATCGAGAGTTGATTTGGCGTCAGAGGCGTCTTCACCAGCAGCGCACTGATGCGTGTGGAGATCTTGCGGTTGAAGTGCCGCGACACGAACCCGTCTGTCGGCTTGCCGAGGGAGCGAACGAGTGCCCGCTCCGCGTGGACGAGCGATTCGGGGGTATCGACATCCTCCCAAAACAGCTCGCCAATATCCTCGGCCCGCATCCGTCCCTCCGAGGCGAGGATCTGGATGCCGCCCGAAAGCGAGTCGTTCCCATCGGCCACCGAGCGCTCCAAGGCGTCGAACAACGTGGGGTTACAAACGAAGACCCCCGCATCGATAGCATTGTGATCGTCGAGGGTCTTGTTAATCGCTTCGATCCGTCCACCGTTCACGAGTACCTTTGTCGCATCTTCCTCGTCGAAGATTCGGTCGATCCTCGAGTCCACCGCCAACGCGCACTCGTCTTTGGCCAGGTTGGCCGACCGCAGGCCGCTGATGATCTGCGAGTCGATCAGGTGGTCCGACATCATCAGGATGAAGGCATTTTCGCCGATCGACTCCTGAGCCACCAGAACGGAGATCCCGTTCCCTTCTTCCCACCGATCGTTCGAGACCCAATCGATGTTGACGTCAACCTGCTCGTCAGACTCGATGGCCGCGCGAATTTCGTCGGCGCGGTAGCCGGTAACGATCGCGAAATCAGTGATGCCCGCCCGTTTCGCCGTCAAGATCGTACGCTTGAGGAGTCCCACACCCGCAACGGTTACGAGGGGCTTTGGAACGTGTTCATACCGCCCCTTGAGGCGGCTGCCCCGACCAGCGGCGATGATCACGGCCTTGGTGACCATGTCTTCCCTTTCTCCACGGACACTCGTTCCGCGACTGAGTTGATGCTACTGAATGACTGACCCACCCGTTGCCCGCTGAAGCGTGCCCCAGGCCTTGTTGAACGCGTAGACCGCGTTGAAATACTTAGCTCGGATGATGCTGTATTCTTTCACGGCATCGATTATATCACCCGACTCCTCGAGCACGGCGTTGAACCCGTCTCGTGCCGCAATAAACCATCGGCGTGTCGCCCGTCTCGCCTTCCGTGCCGCCTTCAAGTTGGCTTCCGCCTCCACGAGATCGGCATGAATGCGTTCGACCTCGAGCGTGGCCCCCATCGAGGCCAATTGGTCGAGATAGGCGAGTTTCTTCCGCTCGAGTTCGACCTTCCGAACCTTCGCGGCCGTCAGACCGAATGACAGCGACTGCCTGAACCCAATGATGGCACCCGCTTGAAGAAAGTTGAAGTCATCCTTCGCGAACGGGCTGCTTTGGTCATCGCGGTTGGGCGAGTAACTGTGCTTGAACTGTCCCCCGATAAAGAACTGAGGGTAGTAGTCACTCCGGATCGCTTTGACCTGCGCGTCCTTCGCCCGAATACCCGCCTGCAACTGCTTGATGTCGAACCGATCGCTTATCCTCTCGAGATACGCGCCTAAGGGTTCGACATCGATGGCGAGCGGGGTCAGCGCATCGTCTGCCAACTCCAGCGGCCGATCCGGCGGGAGCCCCGTCGCCTTGCGCAGTAGCGACTGCAAGAGCGTGCGCCCCTTGGCGACCTTGTTCGCGTTCTCTTCGACGTCGTAAACGAAGCGGTCGAGGCGGAACAGGTCAGTATACGTGTAATCCCCTTCGTCCGCGTCCAGCTTCTCTTCGATCAGATCGCGAGCCTTTCCGATCTCTGTCCGAGCCTCAGTGGCCAGATCCCAGAGATGGTTCGCCAGGAGCAATCCGTAATACGCCTCGGCAACCTGGGCTTCCAGCTTCGCCCGGGAATCACGAAGGCCTTCCGCCCTGGCCTCGATGCCGTGTCGTGCCGCTTCCTGAGCCGCCGCCAGTTTGCCGAAGGTGAACAGCGGCTGGATGAACGTCGCCTCCGTTCGCGTGAACAGGCTGAGGCTGCTCAGATCCGTGTCGCCTATGAGGGCATCACCGCGTGCTTCAGGTGATGGCCCGACCGCGAACGTGAGGTCGAACTTCGGCAGGATCCGAGCGGCACGTGCCTGATCGGAAAGCGCGTGGGCGATCTCAACATCCGCACCCGCAGCCTTCAGCTGTGGATTGCGCCCGACCGCGCGGTCGACCAACTCACGAAGCGTGTAGCTCTCCCCGGAAACTGGCTGGACCGCAACAAGGCAAACTGCTATGAATGCGGCATTTAGACACGAAAAGGTGTGCCAAATACCAACAACTGTGGTTTCTTTGCAACATCTATCCGTTGCAAAGAAGGCACAGGCCCGCATTGCGAATCCTCCGGGAACGGTTATAATCGCAGGTTTTATGTGGCTCCCCGCAGGTTAACCATATCTAATGGAAGCAGAACATATCGGTGCTTGCGAACGGCGTGCCAAACACCGGCGTCTTAAACCGGTGGTCGCGCGGTTGCGGAGACGCCCCGGAACCTGGAGAGGATGAAGAGCATGGCAAAGCCGACGATCACCCAGAATACTTTCCGGATCCGGCGCAGTAGACCGACGGCCAGGCCGAGCCCGGCTTCCAGACCGAGTAGATGGAAGAGGAACACGTGCCCCCCCTCGAACACACCGACGCCGGAGGGCACGAAGAAGAACGCCGTGTTGATGATCAGGGAGAGGGATGTCAGGAGGTATGCAGTGGAGAAGGGCAACGACTCACCTAGGATACCGAGGATGTAATACACCTCGTATGCCCCAAGAAACCAGCTCAACACGTGGAAGCCGAGAGACACGGCAAAGCCACGCGGGTTGCGGTGGTAGAACGCAGCGATGTTTCGGTCGATCTCTTCGATCTTCTCGCGTCGCTTCTCCAGAAACGTGAGCCCGAAACTGTTTAGCACGTTGAGAAACCACCCGAACGTGTTCCGCCGCTGACGCTTGACCGCCACTACGATCGCAAGCGTCGTCAGGGCCAGCGCGGCAAGCAGGCCGGTGCGAATCTGATCAGGAATCTGGAAAGCCTGGCAGGCGAGGAGGGTGCCGGTGAAAGCGAAGACGAGACCGCTGACCACTTCGATCGTCTTGTTCACGACAACAGTGGGTAGCCCCTTGGTGAACGACGTGCGGCTCCGGAGCATGTAGGCTTTTGCCAGCTCGCTCCCGACGTGGGATGCCGGACTTACGTTACCGATGGCTTCACCGGACAACTTGGTGATGAACAAGGACCAGAAGCTAAGACGGTCAGGGTCGTCGCGATCGAAGCAGGCTTGCCAGGCGAGGGTATTGCTGACGTGCCAGGAGAGCGCGATCATAAATACGGGAACAATCCGCCACCCCAGCCGCGTGATATGCTCCCAGACCTGGTCGATACCGACCTGGTTGATCAGCAAGCCGAGAAGCGCCAACCCGGCTCCCCACAACAACAGTCGGCCGAGCCTCTTTTTCACGCCCTCGCCCTTACCCTTCCCGCAATCAGTTGGTGCGTTGAATGATGTGATATCCGACGGGCGTCAGGATCACATCGCTCAGGTCACCGACTTCGAGCGAGAAAGCGGCCGCCTCGAAGTCGGGTTGAAGATCCCCTTTCTCGAAGAAGCCCAGATTCCCGCCCTCTTTTGCAGACGCATCGATCGAGTGTGCTCTCGCGAGTTCAACAAAGTCAGAACCGCCATTCAGTTGACTCAGGAGCTCCCTAGCTTTGGCTTCAGTCCGCACGACGATGTGCCGCACCTGAACCTTCCCGGCCTCGATCGCCTCGATAATGCTCAGATTTTTCTGCACATCGCGAAGCATCTCAGCGTCGCTCGTAAACAACAGTGCATTCGCATAAGCCCTCTTCGCATCGGTCCACTTCTTGGCCATAGAGTAGACGTAGCCCACGTTGTTGTGGATCGTGGCATCTGTCGAGTCGACACCAAGGGCGGCATTGTAGACAGCCAGGGCGGAATCGAGATACCCCTCCTCGACGTGAAGCATGGCCAAACTCTTGTAAGGCTCCGTCCACCCCGGTTCGATCTGAATGCAGGCCCTGAACTCCTGTTTCGACCGAGCCGGCTCTCCCTTGCTGCGGTAGAGGAACCCGAGCTTGTGTCGTGTCAGAGCAGCCCTAGGCTCCTCAGCGACGATCGCCTCTAACTGTGCGAGCGCCCTCTTACCATCCCCTTTCGAGATGTAGAGTTGCCCGAGCGCGTTCCGAACTTCGAGATCGGACGGATTGAGTCGAACCGATTCTGACCAGGCAGCCTCAGCGACGACAAGGGAACCGACTTCCGCCGCCATGAACCCGAAGGCCCGATATACCTTGGCGTCCTCGGGCGCCGAGTCGAGCGCGGCACGGTAGGCTGTGAACGCTCCGGGAATTTGTCCCTGCGAATGGAGCACTCCCCCTCTATTCACGAGCAGTTCCGGATTGCCAGGGGCGATCGCCAGGCCGCGATCGATGGACTCCAATGCGCGATCGAAGTCACCACTGGCCGTCCACAACATAGCAAGCCCGTGATAGGCGTCGAGTGTCTTGGGCGCTTTCTTGATTGCCCGTTCGAAATCGGCCTTTGCCGCCTCGATCTGGCCGGCATTGCCCTTGATGAGTGCCCGCTCGAGAATGAGCGCCGGAGACTCCGCGGTAGCGCCAACCCCTCGTGTGAGCGTTTCGATCGCCTCGTCGACCTTCCCGACTTTCGCCTGCAGCAAGGCAAGATTCCGATATCCGTCCACCTGACTTGGATTGAGTTGCGTCACTCGATCGAACGCCGCAAGCGCGTCTTCGAGCCGCCCCACCTCGGTATACATCGTACCCAGATAACCGTGCGCCTCAGCGCTGTCCGGGAAAGCAACGACAAACGCCTGACTGGCTGCCAGTGCTGAATCGATCTTTCCGCGGCGAAACAGGTCTTCGACCTCACCGGAAAACTCCCGTGCGTATACCTCCTGGCTCAGAACCAGGAGACAGAGCACGCTGACCATCACCTTCGACATCATCCCATCCTTGATTAAAACCGGGGGGCCTTGCCCCCCTTTTGTGTTCCCGCTATACTGGCCAACTTATCGACCATGAACATCCTCACCAAACAGTGGCCACCCCTGCTGACGATCCTCTTGTGCGGGGTCGGTGGCTATCTAGCCGTCCCTTACTTGCCGAAACGAATCCCCGTCCACTGGGGAATCGATGGATCGGTATCCGCTCACGCGAGCCGGGAAATCGGCGTCTTTCTCAATCCGACCGCGATGGTGGTCGCCTACCTGTTCTTTACGCTGATTCCCTACAGTGACAAGCGGCGTGTCAGCGACCTCCGTGAGCTCGGCGTCTATGAGCCGCTCCGCAACACAGCTGTCTACGTGTTCGCCCTCTCCCAGATACTTTCTCTGGGAATCGGCCTCGGAATCCTGCACGATCAGACGAACTACCTTGCTGCCGCGGTCTGCCTGGTCTTCGCCCTGATCTCGAACGGAGGGCGACACGGGATGCTGGACCCCGTACTCCCGCACATTCTGCTGCTGAACCGCCTGGATCCGAAAAAGTCGCACCGGTTCTTTTTTCGGTTCGGAATAGCCGGCGGAACTGGTCTGGTCGCCGCGCTGACTTTGCCAGCAGCCGCGCCCTGGGTCGCGGTACCTTTTGGGGCTGTCATCCTGCTCGAGCGGATCGGCAAGTGACGACAATTCAGAATGAGCGGCTTAACCGGCCGGCGATAGCCATCACAATCATGACGGCCGTCCTGTGGGGCGGGAATTCCGTCGCCATCAAAATGGCGCTGTCCGGGGCCTCCCCCCTGTTCCTGGCTGGCCTCAGATTCCTACTCGGCGGTCTCTTCGTCGCCATCTGGGCTGTGATCGCGCGCGTCTCACTGCGACTCGAACCTGGCGAACTCGGAAGGATCTTACGGCTGATCGTACTTTTCGTCAGCCAGATTTATCTCCTGAACGCCGGCACGCACTATACACTGGCCGGTCGATCAACCGTCTTGATCTCGGCCTACCCCTTCTTCACCGCCCTGTTCGCGCACCTCTATATCGAGGGGGATCGCGCCAGCCGCTCCCGGTTCGCGGGGATGGCCCTCTCGTTCTCCGCCGTCGTCGTCGTCTTTGTCGAGAGCTTCGCAACGAATCAACTCGACTACCTCCTAGGCGATGGTCTTGTCCTCGCGAGTGCTTGTCTGCTCGGGGCGCGCCAGGTCTATACCAAACGACTCGCTCAGAACATCGCCCCCACGCGACTGCTCGTATGGCAGGCCCTGATCAGTCTGCCGATTTTCTTTGGGGCGAGCCTGCTGATCGAGCCGGAACCACGCGTGACGCTCAACGCCTGGGTTTCAGCCGGCGTCCTTTACCAAGGGGTCGTGATCGCCGGCTTTTGCTTTCTCGTGATGACGGGACTGCTCAAGACCTACAAGGCGAGCCGGGTTGGCGTCTTCGGATTCATCACGCCACTGATCGGTGTCGCACTCAGTGGTTTTCTCCTGGAAGAGCCTGTTTCACCTGCCCTGATTGGCAGCGTCATCCTCGTCGGGATCGGCATCGTCATCGCCAACCGCGATCCGGAAGAGAACGCGGACGTCTAGGCCTCGGCGACGAGCACCATCGCGACATCTGCCACGTTCGTACCTGTCGGGCCGGTCATCAGCAGGTCGTCGAGGGGCTTGAAGAAGTGGTAGGCGTCGTTCTCCTTGAGGTGACCAATCGCCGACAGCCCGGCCTTCTCAGCTCGATTGATCGTGTGACCGTCCGCAATCGCGCCCGCAGCATCTGTAGGACCGTCCGTCCCATCGGTCCCGCCGCTCAAGAAGACGATTCGCTGCCACCCGCGTAGCAACTGAGCCGCCGCGAGCGCCATCTCCTGGTTCCGCCCTCCCTTGCCGTTCCCTCGGACCGTTACCGTCGTCTCTCCCCCGGCGATCACGCAGGCCGGTGCCTCGATGGGCGCACCCGATGTGACGATCTCCTTCGCGATCGCGGCGTGGACGTGGGCGATCTCTCTCGCCTCCCCCTCAAGTCGTGTCGACAATCTCAGTGTGTTGTATCCGAGCGCTTCGGCTTTCGCTTCGGCAGCGGCCACAGCCAGGCCATTGCTGCCGACTACGACGTTCTGAACACGGGCCAGCGCCTCATCACCCGGCTTGGGCGTATCAGGAACGTCTCCGTCCAGTCCGTCCTTCATCCGCTGTTGTACCGACTCGGGTAACTGATCAAAAATTTCATACTTGTCGAAGATGTCCATACACGTCCTATACGTGGACGTATCCGGCACCGTCGGCCCGGAAGCGATCACATCCATCGGGTCCCCGATCACATCTGAAAGCATCAGAGCCACCACGGTGGCCGGGAAGGCCGCCCGGGCCAATCCCCCACCTTTCACCTTGGACAGGTGCTTTCTGACGGCGTTCAATTCAACGATATTCGCACCGCACTCCAACAGGAGGCGCGTGGTCTCTTGCTTGTCTTCAAGGCTACACCCATCGACCGGCGCTGGCATGATCGCTGACCCGCCCCCGGACAGGAGACAGATCACGAGGCTTCGTTCGTCCGCGCCACTCAACAACTCGAGGATCCGATTGGTGCCCTCGACCCCAGGCGCGTCGGGGACAGGGTGCCCACATTCGACGACGTCGATTCCGTCTAGGGGCTCCGCGTGCTCGTACTTGGTGTTGATGATTCCGCCGGTCAGTTGCTCACCCAGGACCTCGACCAGCGGACCCGCCATCCGGGGGCTCGCCTTCCCCGCGCCGACGATGTGCACCGCGTCGAACGCGCCGAGATCGTATGCCTGGTCGTCGATCGTGAGCGTGTCTCCCGAACGGGACACGAAGGTTCGAACGCACTGCTCCGCATCCACAGCCTCGACCGCTGCCTGGAAGATTTCATTCGCGTGTTCTCTGAGTACTTCGAGCCCCATCAAACTGCCTTTCGCATCGCTTCAAACTGGTGAACCGCCTGTTCCTGTTCTTCGTTCTCGATCGAATCGGGACGTCTCGTTCGCACTTCGATGATGGCATCCTCTGCGCCGGCCCCGCAATGGACGAGATAGGCGGCCAGACAGGTGCCCGTCCGCCCGATACCGGCCAAACAATGGACTGCCACGGGTGCCCCCGCTGCCAGCCGTTCGTCCACGTGCTCGACAAATTCGACCAACTGATCGTTAGTCGGTGCTCGCTGATCCTTGATCGGAATGTGGAGAGCGCGGACACCTGCTTCCTCCAGATCCTCAGCCTCCACTGGCCGCTCAGTCAACGTGACGAGATCGTGGATCCCCTGCTCCTTCACAAAAACCAGATCATCCACGACGGCCGACCGGTTCCGAACGAAGTGGTCGGCCGGCTCTCCCCCCTCACCGAAGCCCTCCCGCACACCCGACAGGATGCCCCACACATCCCGGAACTTGCGATAGGTCTCGAGGAGTCGCTGCTCGGACATCCGCGGATCACCGGTAGGCAATCCCAACCGTTCAGGCATCTCGGAGCACAGACTGCGGAGTGACCGGGACGTATTCAGCCACGTGAGAAACCGGTGCTCGTGGGGCAACATCTCGGGTGCGTGCTCGAGGCCGCTTCCGGGTTTGCCCATGCCTGCAAGATGGCCTTGCACCAGCCAGGAAAAGTTGAATGGCACTTCGGTCTTCCAAGTCTAGGTCGGACGTGGTCTCAAAGGATCGAAGATAAACAAACGCCACAGGTGGCACAACGCGGCGAATCAGCCTCGCAGCCCCTCAACCGTGTCTTCGAAGGTGTCGGCAAGCGCGATGTAGGCCTGAATCCAGCCCTCGACCCGCTCCTTTGTGTTTGCTGAGGATGTCATCGCCCAAAGGCCGGACCACAATGCGAGTCCCTTGTAGAGAGCCAGGAGCAGGAAGTCTGGAAGACGTGACCAATCGTCATCTGTAAGCGGAAATATGTCTGCATAGCCACTGATGAATGGCCGAAGCGAGGGCACTGTCGGCGGTTCGCCCACGACCGCCTGGAAGTAGACCAGGCTATAGGCGAGATCGAGCAACCGGTCACCGATAGCCGCGTCATCCCAGTCGAGCACGCACGCCGCCTCTTCTCCGGCGAAAAGGACGTTCTGCGCTCGGTAGTCGCGGTGCAGAATCGAGTTGAAAGTTGTCCCCCAATCGACATCCCCAAGGACTGCGGTGCGCAGATCGACTGGTCCGTCGACCTGCTCGGACCTCTCGATCACTGACCGTGCCTCCTGTGAGGGAGCTGTGTTCGCAATGTTCAACGACTCGGCCGGCAGCCGATGAACGCGAGCGAGGGTCGAGCCGGCTGACCGCATCCTGTCGGCAGACCATCCGACCCACGCCTGCCCATCGGCCCTTGGATACAGGCAAGCATAGGCCCCAGACACATCTCCCCAGAACACACCATCTCGGCGTCGGACGGGCGAGACCACTGGCTGTCCCGTTTCCTTGAGGAAGGCCTGGCACTCAGCTGTTGATTCGAGGCCCGGCTCGGGGCCAGTCCCGACAACCTTCAGCACATACTGTCCCGCCTCTGAACACAAAAAGAGAATGGTACTTCGATACCCGAGACGCGGTGGCGCATCGACCTGAAGCTCTAAACCATATCGTTCTCCGGTCGCAGCAACTGTCTCTTCTACGGATTCCACCAGCGAAGGATAGGTGGGTGCTTCACTCACGCGGACACGCTGGCTCTAAGGAACTCGATGAACGCTTCGGCTGAGGGTGACAGGTGTCCTCCCGTACGCTGAACGATCCCGACTTCACGTGCTGGAATCCCACCCACGGAAAGACTCGACAGTCGNCCCTCTGAAAGTTCCGAGCGGACGGCGACTTCTGGTACGATTGCGATGCCGAGCCCGATCTCCACGTAACGCTTGATCACTTCGATGCTGCCCAGTTCCATCACGATACGCGGTTGCAGCCCTGCCTGCAGAAAGATCCGGTCCGCAAGGCTCCTGCTCGTACTCCCCCGCTCGAGCGCAAGCACGCGCTCGTTGGCCAGATCCTTTATGGAAAGGCGGGTTCGTTGAGCCAGGGGGTGCTCCGCGGATGCGATCACTACCTCTTCTCGATTGAATAGCAATTCAGTATCTAGTCGTGAGTCATACACGGGCAACGTGGCAATGCCAAAGTCCACAGCCCCGTCCACCACCAGACGAGCCACCTCAGGTGACATCCGATCCGTCAGTTGTATCTCCATACCAGGATAGGCCTGACGGAAGGCCTCAACGACCGGCGGCAACACATACGCACAGTTGGTATCGCTCGTTCCGATCGAAAGCCGTCCTGTCCGGAGTTCGTCCAGACCTGACACGTCGTGCCGAATGCGGTCTACGATGGAGAAGATCCGCTCGGCGTGAACGTAGAGGAGTCTCCCGGCCTCAGTCAGCGACACACGCTTTCCGTGACGCTCGAAGAGCCGCCGTCCCAACTCTGACTCGAGACTCTTAATCTGTAGACTGACGGCCGGCTGCGTGCGNAAGAGCTTCTCTGCTGCCCTTGTGAAGCTCTTCTCTCGAGCGGTCTCCAGGAAACCGCGAAGCTGCTCGAATTCCATTACCAAAACCTATTATATCCCGGTTTTACATATGCGAACCTTATCATACACAGCCATTCGTGGAAGGTCAATCGGGCAGGAGACAGAGCCCCAGACCTTCCGTCAATCCTTGTTTTCGCCGACTTTTCTCTTGTCTCCGATCTTCGCGGCTTCCTATATTTTCGCTGTTCTGGGCAGTTTCTCTCCTCCTTTGGTTACCCAGCCGGACTCCCTCAATCCCGGTTGCCATTCTCGATAACAAGACGTGCAACACCAAGGTAGAGGTCTGCCCGCTGGCATAAAGGCTGGTTATCTCTGCGCTTGCCATATTCGATCCGGGAGGGAGGTGAACACACAATGAACAAGGGTGAACTGATTGCGGCTATCGCCAGCGATGCCGGACTCACCAACAAGGATGCAGGTGCTGCTCTTGATGCGACAATTGCGACCATCACGAAGACTCTCAAGAAGGGCGACACGGTGACTCTCGTCGGATTCGGTACGTTCTCGGTTTCCAAGAGGAAGGCGCGGATGGGTCGGAACCCGCAGACGGGCAAGGCCATCAAGATCAAGGCAGCTAAGGTGCCGAAGTTCAAAGCCGGCGCCAAACTGAAGGCATTCTCTGTCTAACAGTTGGACGGATCATACATAAACAGGGGGTGTGTCTAAGACACACCCCCTGTTTTCGTTGTAATCGACAGACACCGATGTCGCCGTTCCGGTCGGCGGTCCACCACTCGTAAATGGAGGAACGCGCCGCTGTTCGCGAACGTGCACGGGCCGTCGTCAGGATAATGAGACGCAGGGCTCGTCGGTGTCACGAACCCAATCTGAGTCACCAAACCACTGATCCAGGCTCATTCTCACTTCTTCGAATGGGTTCATTCGATTGTGAGTTGACGTTCTCTCTTCGGATCAGAACGACCACAAGTTGTTGAATCACACGTCAAGGTCGGCCTCTCTCGCTCTTTGTCGTTTGTCTTTTTCCGATAGATAGGCCACACCTTTCTCCGTACAATGACAATGTCGTAGAAGTCATTTACCAAGTACCAAATACAGTTGACGAGTCACAGCCCCGAGCGTGTGGCGTACCGGAATCTCATTCGCGGAAGCTAGGCAGTACGGATGGGACGAATAAACTCTGAATCGGACTCACTGAGAATCGGTGGCGTCGGCGGGCTCTACCTGCAGGCAGAGCCNGNTCCTCTTGAAATAGAGATCAAGAAGTGGGACCTGCACACACGCGGCAACCCGACACACCTGAAGGCCATCCTGCTTGGTCCTGACCGACGTCCTTTAGACGAGGTCGTCCTTGAATATGACGGACAGGCGAAGGGATCTGGCAAGGGACCGGAACAACGTGCGGTCCTTTCCACTCAGGTTGATCAGAAAGGAATCTATGCCTTAAGCGTCACGGTCACGCACGATCGGCGCGGCGAAGACGTGCGATGGACGTTCTCCACCAACTGCAGGCGGGTTCTGATCGATAGCTCGCGTGGGCACAGCAGGCATCTCGAACCCATCGTGCTGGACAATGCGACCCCTGGCAGCATCTGCTTCGCTGCGCGATCGTCGGAGATCGAGATCGATATTGAAGGACTCCCGAAGGGTGCATCCCCCATCCTCTACGACGACAGTGGCTCCCGGATTGCCGACCTAACGGTCGATGCGTCCGGACGCGCCAGCCACACGATACCCGCAGGCGATCGGTCGACAGCATCCCCGTGGCGAATGCACCTCCCCGTCGCGTCTGCAACCGTGCATATCGACGGCGTCACACGATGGGAGCGCGGAGAGGCCTACGCGTATCTTTCTCTGTGGTCGCCCGATCCCAACAGCTGGTTCCCCTTGCACGACCTTCGCTGGATGCTGACGCCTTACAGCCACGCTTTTCACGCCTCTGNAGGCAACACATACACCNTTGACCTGACGGTGCACAACAACAGCGCATCTGTCGATGTGCTCACCCTAGGCGTCTTACCATCCCATCTGGATGTATCTCTGCCGACAGATACCATCGAGCTTGCGCCCGATGAGAGCCGGACGATGTCGGTCACGGCCCACGTCCCTGCCTCAGCATCCGGAACCGACATTCTGACCGCACAAGTGACCGTTGGCTCCCAGAACCATCCCGACGTGTCAACCTGGTCCACCATCGAGGCGAGAATGGGTCAGACTGAGTTGTCGCTGGATGGGCCGCTCGTCTATCGCCCCTACGCCCACGAAAATGAACAGTTCGCATACGCACCAGACTACCCCAACGTAAACCAGCTCTACTTTGACCCAGACAACCGTCCATTCATCCGAACAGACGATGGCATCCATTCACTTGAGGCAGGGAACTGGCAGACGCTGGACGCGATCGATGGCGAACCCTACCGAGCGCTCACGTCCAAGGTTGCCTTCGCAGAGTCGGGCGCGGTCTGTCTGATCGGAGAATCTGGCGACGGAACCGCCTATCTCTATTCTGTGGACGGGGGCAANACTTATACCGCCACACAGATTCCAATGCGTGAGGCATCTCGACAGCAGTGGGACATCGAATCGTTCGCCGGTCACAATCACTCGCAAGGACTCGCTCCGTTTGTGAGAGCCAGTGAAACGGGCGAACACGATCCCTGCAATTTCTGGCGTCACGTGAACGACCTTGAGCTCTTCTTGCCCAAGCTGACAGATGGTCGCGTCGACCTTGGCGAGGCCATCCTCCTCTCGACACTGGGCATCGGGATCTCGTCGCACTCGGGGATACCATCGGCGATCGTGTCCCGTGAAGACCGATCTCACATCATCTGGGGTGAAGCAACCGATCCCGATGGTGATGAGCCAGGTGTTCCAGCCTACGTCGCCACCTACGATCGCACCGCATCGCGTCTGCTCGGTGAAAAGGCCTTCGTCGGGTATGGCCCTCCCGCGAATGACATCCACAACACCCCGAGCATCGTGATCGACAGCGAAGGCTACCTGCATACGCTGACCGGAACGCACGGGCAGCCCTTCGCCTATGCGAAGTCTCTCGAACCCAATACGGCTCATGCCGGATTCAGCGAGCCTGAGCTGGTCGAAGAGGATCTGCGCTCAACCTACATAGGATTCGTCTGCGACCCGGACGACACACTGCATCTCGTCTTCAGAGCCTGGAAAACTGACGGCGAGTATCATCCTCAGAGTCACTACGCCAACCTTGCCTACAAGCGAAAGCGCAAAGGGGGTAACTGGGAGCCGATGAAGCGTCTCGCCGTGGCCCCCTTCACCGAGTACAGCGTCTGGTATCATCGGCTGACGATCGATCGCAAAGGCAGGCTGTTCGTCTCGTTCGACTACTGGTCGACATACTCCTTCTACCGTGCGGATTATTTCGGGAGTATACCTGGACGTGGCGGGGCGCAGTTTGGAGGGAGAAGAAAGACGATTATATCAGTGGATGGGGGTGACACGTGGAAACTGCTGGAGACGAAAGATCTGTGAATTCACCTGGCGCGCCTCGATTCACCTTGGCGAGTATGCGGTGATGAGTTGAGGCACGTTATAAGGGTGGATGTCCGCCGGCGGACACCCACCCAGTGCTACCGTCGATCCCCCTCAGGCATTGCCCCCCCTCCCCCTCTCCCCATTTGTGACGAAGGGAAGCTCAGCCCTTTTGTCTTATCGACGGTGGCCAAACTCGTGCAGCAACTGCTCTACTGAATACGGTCAGTTTACGCCGCCAAGCTCTGATGCCCGACCCGGCGTTCCAGGACCGCTCCCCAAGCCTTTTCATACGATTCGAGAGCCAGAAGCCAGATGGTCCTGTCGCAACGGCCCACCCGGAGGTCCTCTGCGCATTCATCAACCACGCGCTCCGCACGGTCCACGCGCCCCCAATCTGAGTCGCTCATTGCCGCAAAGNCGCCATCCATCTCGTTCTGGATTCGGTCGACGACCTCGCCGAACTCCCTGGAGAGATTCTCGATATCGATTGTGTTGTTCGCTGCGTCTACAACCATTGTGTCGGCCATGGGGACATGCCTCCTGAATGCGTGTGCTCGATTACCTGCACAAAAAGATACTACCCATCCGGGCACCTGTCAACCCCCAAAATTTTCAAATTAACTGAAACCTATTAAACACAGCTAGTGGAGACGCCCTTTCCACTGACCTCCCCGTTGGCGGGAGGGATGTCCAACGGATCGGATACAGGAAAGGGCGCCTACACTTAAGTAGACGCCCCACACAGTCCTGGGTTCCGTACACAAAAAGCGGGATCCTCGGCCATCCCACCCCTAGTATGCCCGAGGATCCCAATTGGGCCATCCCATAGCCCCAAACGAATATACGCGGGCACAAAACCGGTGTCAACAGCGAATTCGTCCTGAAGCCGCCGGTTCAGCCAACAATTACTACTTCAGTTTTTTGAGTTTGAACTCGCAGAGGAGTTTCAGATAGGCGATCGCGTCTCGAACCGGATGATCGTGACCATAGCGTTGGAGCAATGGCTTGTTGACCGTCACGATGTAGTCCCCCTTGTTCACCACACCGTTGGTCGCATCGATCTCCCAGTTGGCCATCCCCGTTCCCGTCCCCTCATCCAGCATAACCGAGAAGCTCACCGTCTCTACCCATCCGGAATAGACGGTCAACTCGCGCTCTTCTTCGACAATCGCGATCTGGTTGCCCTTCTTCTTCTTGATGTCCTTGAGCGTGTAGGTCGACGTGTATTCGAGCCTGAACTTCCGCTTGCGGGCGCCGAGCTTGTAGAACGGCAGCTCGATTTTTCTCTCTCCCGTCCAGGTATCACCGACGCGAACCGGACCATCCGGGAGGTGTGGCAGGAGGCTGCCGAACCAGATCATGGCAAGATCGTTCACTACGTCCGTACGTTGCTTGACCTTCCAGGGACGGAAAGCGGCCTCCAGACTGTCGATCCCGAGATCCGGGCGCAGGTGCCAGGTATAGTCGAGGTCGTTCAACTGCTCGATCGTGAATGGATACTGCTCGAAGGTCAGTTTCTGCCCCCCCATCTTCGCCCAACTATCGCCGTCCTTGATCTTGGCGGTCGCGACCACATGACCCGTGCTGTCGTCAACTGCACGGGTCTGCAGAGTCTTCCAGGTCCCCTGAATCTCGACATCAACCTCACCGCCGCCAGGATAGGCGAGCTGATCTCCACGGTCACTCGTCAGGGAGGACGAGAAGACATACTCGTGCTCAGCGGTCTTCCCCTCCAGATCGGAGATCGAGAAGGTCACCTGTTCCTGGGCAATCAGACCTGTAGACAGAAGCAGAACGATAAGGGCGCACATAGTTACAAACCTCGCGTGACGAATCTGGTATATGCTTAACGGGGTGAATCGCTTGGTCATAGGAAGGAAAAAGTGGTGACCCCGAGGGGAATCGAACCCCCGTTACCGGCGTGAAAGGCCGGTGTCCTAACCGCTGAACGACGGGGTCACCCTTAGAAGGACCCTGAATATATAGAAAAGCCTGCCCCAGATCAAGTTTGGCAGGATTGANCTTATNTNCTATAAAAACAACACTTTATGATAGTATACGGATTCCCGGGAGGGTCCGCCTTGACAAGGTTGTGACCGCCCTCTAAACTCATTCGCCAACGCTGGTATACGAATCTGAAAGGAACTGACCGTGGCAGACCATACGATACTGTTGTTCGAACCCGTCCACCAAAAGGGACTCGACCACCTCGCTGAAAACGGCTGTGAGGTCGTGTATGCCGACGGATTCGAGCCTGCCCAGATCCTGGAAGCCGTCGAAGGTGTTGACGGAATCCTCGCACGCGCCCAGGGCTTCATCGATGGTGCAGTTCTGGATCGCGGCGGCGACATCAAGGTCGTCGGTCGCCACGGCATCGGGGTAGATAACGTGGATGTGGATGCGGCGACAGAGCGAGGGGTGTTCGTCGTGAACACGCCGACCGCTCCCGCCGAATCGGTCGCGGAGTTCGTTGTCATGGGGATGATCGCTCTCCCCCGCCGGATCGTCCAAGCAAACAAGGCGACCCGCGAACTCGACTGGGGGTTCCGAAACCGGGTGGCCGCGCCGGAGCTCATGGGCAAAACACTCGGGATTGTCGGCTTTGGCAGAATCGGTCGTCGCATCGGGGAGATCTGCGGCCTCGGGTTCGAGATGGAGATCCTCTACTCGGACGCTTTCCCTGCCGATGAAGCTGAAGAACGCAGGCTGGGTGCGACACGGGTCGAGATGGAAGACCTGCTTACCCGATCGGACTTCATCACGCTGAACGTGCCGCTCCTCGACTCGACACACCACCTGATCAATGCCGAAGCACTGGAGAAGATGAAGCCGTCGGCCGTCCTCGTGAACTGCGCACGGGGCCCGGTCGTCGACGAGCAAGCGCTGGCGGATGCGCTGAGGCGGGACGTGATTGCCGGCGCGGTGATCGACGTCTTCGAGGAAGAGCCGGCTGTGGCAGCCAACCCGCTCCTCGACCTAGAGAACGTGTTGCTGTCCCCTCACTGCTCGGGTCATTCGGCCGAGTCGGCCCAGAACATGTCGATGGTTGCCGGAGACATCGTCAAGGTGTTGAAGGGTCAACGGCCGGACTTCCCAGTCAACGATCCCTCAAACCCTCGCCAGACCTTCAGTTAGGCCCCCTCAAACTTGACAAGAATCGGACGCTTTGTTTAATTAGCTCGGCTCGAAGTTATCTTGGTCATGACGATGGGTTTCGGATGACGCAACACGCCAAGGGATCTTCTCGGCTCAACATTGAATCGTGTATGGGGCGATTAGCTCAGTTGGTTAGAGCGCTGGTCTCACATACCAGAGGTCACTGGTTCAAATCCAGTATCGCCCACCAGTCAACGATCTGCTTCCCGGCCAAGCCGGTCGAATCGGAATACGGAATCAAACAGGGTGCGTCTCCATCTAGGAGATGCACCTTTCTTTTTTTCTCGGACATCCTGCTGCCATCACTTTCGGGGAGAGCACTCGCATGAAGGAAAGTCTGTACAGTTTGCTGGAACTTCAAGAGATCGACAAGGAAATCGACGCGCTTGAGCGATCAAAGGAGGAGTTCCCGGCAGAGATCGGCAGGTTGGAGGGTGAGTTGGATGAAGCTCGCGGCAAGATCGACGCCACAGAGAAGAACATGGGCGAGCTCGAATCATCACGTCGGCTGATGGAAGGCGAACTCGACGCCATCAACGCGGACCTCAAGAAACACCAGGATCGGCTCTACGAAGTAAAATCGAACCGTGAGTACGACGCGCTGCAGGCAGAGATCGAAGCGCTCGGATCCAAGAAGGAAGAACACGAGACGGGAATCCTCCAGTCGATCGAAGACCACGAGGACCTGACTACGAAACTGACCGAAGACAAAGACGTGTTTTCTGATCGTGAAAAGGAAATCAAGGGCAGGATCAAGGAGCTGAAGTCTCGCCTGGACTCGGTCGAAGGTGACGTTTCAAAGTGGCAGAGAAAGCGCAAAAGGTTGGAGGCCAAGGTAGAGAAGCCCGCCCTGTCTGCCTACAACCGGATTCGCCGAATGGTCAAAGGTGGGATCGCCGTCGTCGAGATCAAGAAGGGGTCTTGCGGCGGCTGCTTCCGCAAGCTCTCCCCTCAGCTTCTGGTCGAAGCGAGACGGATAAACCGAGTGATGCGTTGCGAGAACTGCGGCCGTCTCACGGTTTGGAAGGAAGAATTACCGGTCTAGCGGGCCGGATGGTCGCGCTCCCGGAGCTAGCGCTTTGGGGGTGAGGAAAGTCCGAACACCACAGGGCAGGATGCTGGGTAACGCCCAGGCGGGGAAACCCGACGGAAAGTGCAACAGAGAGCAGACCGCCAGCGGACGGGCTTCGGCTCGTAGCGGGCAAGGGTGAAACGGTGGGGTAAGAGCCCACCGCGGTCTCGGCGACGAGGCCGGCACGGTAAACCCCATCCGGTGCAAGGCCGAATAGGAACGGAGAGGTGGCTCCGCCTCGTCCAACGAGCTCAAGGGCTCGCACGTTCGGGTTGGCTGCAGGAGGTATCGGGTAACCGATGTCCCAGATAAATGACCATCCGTCAGACCCTTCGGGTTTGGCGACAGAACTCGGCTTACAGGCCCGCGCCTAACGAAACGGCGGATCCCCTCGCGTGATCCGCCGTTTTCGCATCCAGGAGTCAGCCATGATCACCATCCAGGAACGGCGATCGAGATCGTCCAGGGGGACATTACCGAGCAGGACACCGATGCGATCGTCAACGGCGCCAACAACCACTTCTGGATAGGAGCGATCAAGCGGAAGGGTGGATCGCAGATCGAGACCAATGCCGTCAGTCAGAGCCCGGTCGAGATTGGTGGTGCCGTGATCACGACGGGCGGAACGCTCAACGCAAACCACGTGATCCACACCGCCGACATGGGGCAGGACCAGCGGACGGACCTCGACAAGGTCGGGGCCGCTACCCGCAGCACGCTGGCCCTCGCCCACGAGCTGACTTCGCTCGCCTTTCCCGCCATTCGCACCGGGGTCGGCGGACTCTTCCTCGAAATCTGTGCCAAAGCGATGATCGACGTCGTTGTAGACTTACTGACATCGAACAAGACCGCGTTGGAGCGCGTCCGCTGCGTCCTCTTCGATCCGGATGGCTATGATGCGTTCCAGAGCCAACTCAGACAACGATTCAGCAAATAAGGAGACGCCATTGTCATTCAGGGAGAAGTATCTGGCCGCGGCAACCCGGGGGAGAACGAAGGTTTGTGTCGGATTGGATCCCGATATCCAGAAGCTGCCCGAAGGAATCGAGAAGACTCCTGAAGGTGTCGGCAGGTTCCTGTGCGAGATCATCGACGCGACACACGATCTGGCATGCGTTTTCAAACCCAACTTCGCCTTCTTCGGCGCGCTGGGTCAGGACGGGATCGGCGTGCTTCGAGAGATCATCGGACACATCCCGAATGACGTCCCCACGATCCTGGACTTCAAGGCAGGAGATATCGGGAATACGGCAGAGAAGTATGCCGAGATGGCCTATGACGTGCTGCAAACGGATGCTGTCACCGTCAACCCCTACATGGGATTCGACGCAGTCGAGCCTTTCCTCCGGGGCAAGGAACGCTGTGTCTTCCTGCTCTGTCTGACGTCTAACCCGGGGTCGGCAGACTTCCAACGTCTCGAGACCGCGGACGGCCCTCTCTTCGAGGTCGTCGCTCGGACGGCGCATTTGTGGTCAGGCCAGGGAGACTGCGGCCTAGTGGTTGGCGCCACACACCCGGACGACCTCCCCCGAGTGCGGCAACTGGCCCCAACTCTCCCGTTTCTCATCCCGGGTGTCGGGTCTCAAGGCGGTTCTGCAGCGGATATCCTGGGGCAGGCTGGCGACTCATACGGGCAGGGCGTACTGATCAACGCTTCCAGGGGAATCCTGTATGCATCGTCCGGGCATGACTATGCGGATGCCGCGCGGAAGGCGGCGGAAGAGCTGCGGAACGCGATCGAAGGCAACTGAAGCAGGACGCTCACGGCGCGAACGTCAGCCGTAGCACACTCCCCTGTCGACGACGGGTCGGAGACTGACCTACCTCGTGAGAGCTAACGACTCAAGGCAACCGACCGCCCATCTCTGTCGACGGCGACGTAGACAGCTTTAGCGGACGTCACTCTGGCCACTCCCGATCCGTCCGCCCGTTCCGCTTCCACGTCGATCGTCACCGTCACCGATGACGTCCCCACCAGTTCGGTCGTGGTGTAGTAAGACACTAGGTCTCCAACGTGCACAGGCGCGATGAACCGTATGCTTCCTTGCCTCTACGGCCCCCGCAATGTCCAGGTGACTCAGGATCGCCCCCCAAAATGGTGCCGTGCACGTTCGTCTCCTTGGGCATCAACATCACGCGTATGAATGGTTCTCGACGGCTATCTGCCACCTTGCACCTCCCCGAAGTGGGTCTCTAAAGCGCGACGAGCTTCTTTCGGCCGGATGTCCACCTCGACCAGTTGCTCGAGCAATGATTTTGCCTGAGGCGATCTCCCGAATCGGCGCACAGACTGGCGCAGGATCGAGTCGGATCGCGCTGTTTCCCCGGTCGCCAGATAGAACACACCTCGCTCGAAGTGAGCCGTACCCAGACCGTCGAAGGTGTTCACGGCACGCGTCGCAAACTCGGCGGCTTGCTCGAAGTGGGACGTCTCGAAGTAGGCTCTTGCGACGTGCAGCGTCACGACCGCTCGAAAGCTGTCCGGAGCAGACGCGATAAGGTCCACCACTTCGGCCACCAGGCGCGCCGCCTCGCGATCTTCACCCCGCCTCAGGTGATCGCGCGCAAGTGTAAATCGATCGAATACGTGACTCGGCGCCCGCTCAGACAATCTGCGCTGCCGGTCTGCTTCTGCCATATTCCCCGCGGAGATATGAACGTTCGTCATCGTCCTGCGAGCGGCCCGAACACCGAGCACTTTGCCAAAGCCGAACATCTTCACCAGCTCTTTCCAGGGCACATCTCGAGGCTGAATGCTCTCGTCCGCCTCGTAAACCGCGACCGTCCCGAAGTCCCGAACTTCCCGGTAAGCCAGACGCTGTTCGCGAAGGTATCGATAGAAGTAGTGGCTATCCAGGAAAGCGCTCTCACCGACTCTTGAGTCACGCGCAAGCGAGGTGTCGGCGTAGTCGGTCGCGATTGCGTCGCGAACAAGCAGAAGACGCGGACGAAAGTGCTCGATCGCGTTGTAGGTCAGGCCAAAGGATCTGGCCACTTGCTGGAACGTTCCTGGGACATAGCCATACGCATCGTAGAGCACGGAGGTCGCCGGAGGGTATCGTTCGGAGAGCCATCGACCGGCGACGATCTCGGCCTGACCATCCTGTCGGCTCAGCCGGGACACGACCAGATCCGAAAAGCCCGGAGCAGACCATCCGATACTGGACGCAAAGACAACGGCTATCGCGGCGCGTAGGACGACGGCCCTGCGACCGACACTCGCGTCCCACAGCTGCCGATAGCATCCCCCCACGAGGATGGCGATCGCGGGTATGATCGGCAGGACGTGTCGAGGCCGGATCAGCTGGGAGAACAGGCTCAGGTAGGCGTAGTAGCCGACAATCCAAAGGATGAGGGCGACCACGATCGGGCTCGGGCGATGCCGCCGATAGGTAGACTGCACGGCAGCCGCCACAGCGATCAGCAGATGTCCCCAGCCCACGACATCCCATAGCTGGAGGCCCCAACGATACCAGCCCCCTTCGGCTCGGTAAGTATGTCCGAAGGACATGATGGCTCGCTCTCCCTGAAGACTCTGCACAAACACGTCGTATTTCAGGACGGCGTATGGGTTGGTCACCGCCGCCGCCAGGAGTGCCGCGCCGATGGCGACCACGAAGCGTTTCCACCTTCCCGGATCGCGAAGCCGATCCACACGCAGGACCAAGGGGTCCTCCGAATCCATCAGCAGGATCACCACAGTAAGCACGGGCAACAGAAACAGACCGGCATACTTGGTGTTGAAAGCGAAGGCGGCCAGAATACCGGACCAGGCCACGCTCCGGTAGGATGGGCGATCGATCACACCGAGCAGACTGCGGAGGAACAACACGACGAACAGCATCTGCGGCAGATCGGGGTGAGACTCAATGCTCCACCTGAGAAAGACGGCCGACACCGCAACGATCGCAACTGTGATGCACCCAGCCGCCTGATCATACAGTCGCCTCCCCAACAGATAGGTCAGCAGCAGACAGCCCGCGCCCGACAACGCCCCAAACGAACGCAACACGATCAGAATCACTCGATCAGTCACGTCGCCGACCAAACCATAGACGTGCAGGACCGTCAGCGGAATGTAGTAGAACAGTGATCCGTACTTGAACGACGCCTGATCTAGACGTCCCGTGCTGTGGTAGTGACGGATCTCGGCCGCTGCGCCCGACTCGTCTACCGAGAAGACATCAGCCAACCGGATATCATCTGTCGCGATTGGGATCAAGATGGCCGAAAAGCCGAGGTATACTGTGATCAGCGCCGTGACGACGCCGTGTTTGTAGAGGAGGTCTTTCAAGCTGATCGTCCTGAGATTCCGTAGAGGTGATCCACCTTGAGACTATAGGACCCAACGCCGTATGGGTCACCTTTCCGTGAGCAGGTCCGTCTATTGACTTGGGACCACACAGCCAGCATCTTTTCAGTCTCCCATCACCATTTTCGAGCGAGCATCATGCCTGTCGTCAAGCTGGAAAAAGTCTCCAAAGCCTACGGTTCTCACGACATCCTAATCGATGTGTCGTGGAACATCGACAAGGGCAACCGGATCGGCCTGGTTGGGCGAAACGGGTGTGGGAAGACAACCCTGCTGCACATCCTGACCGGAGAAATCCGGCCGGACTCCGGTTCCCGTCACCAGGCCAAGTCGACCCGGATCGGGTATCTCGCGCAGGACCCGGAATTTAGCGAAGGCGCCACGGTCATCTCGACTGTACTGGAAGGCTTCGGGCAACTGCTGAAGATCCAGAGCCAGCTCAGAGAGATCGAAGCGAAAATGGCCGACGGGGATCACAGCAACCAGACAATGGCGCAGTATAGTGACCTTCACGCCCAATACGAGAGACTCGACGGTTATTCCCTGGAGGCCCGCGCCGCCGCTGTTCTCGACGGCCTGGGCTTCCCCGAGCGGGAACACGGGACCTCAGTCGGCGTCCTCAGCGGAGGGCAGAAGAACCGACTCGCGCTCGCACGTCTCCTGGCCTCGCAGCCCGATCTGCTGCTCCTCGACGAGCCGACCAACCACCTTGACCTGCACGCGATCGAATGGCTTGAGAAGTTTCTGTCGGACTACGAGTCTACGTTCGTAGTGATCTCTCACGACCGCTATTTCCTCGATAACACCGTCAAGATCATCCTCGACCTTCAGAACTGTCGGGTCAAGCGATACATCGGCAACTACAGCGCTTACGCGGCGGAGAAGGCGAAGCAGATCGAGCAGGAGCAGCGTGCGTATAACGCGCAGCAGTCGCACATCGCGCGCACCGAGGACTATATCCGCCGCAACATCGCAGGACAGAAGACGAAGCAGGCCAAGAGCCGGCGGAAAGCGCTCGAGAAGATTGACCGGGTGGATCGCCCCACGAACGAGAAGGACGTGAAGCTCTCGTTTGGCACCGGCACACGCGGCGGGGACCGCGTGATCCAGGTCGAGGATATCACCAAGTCTTTCGACGGCGAGGAGCCGTTGTTCGCCCCCCTGTCGATGATCGCCTGGCGAGGAGACCGGATAGGAATCGTCGGCCCAAACGGGTCAGGCAAAACGACCCTGCTCAAGATGCTGATCGGAAGCGTCCTACCTGACACCGGATGGGTCCGAGCGGCACGGAGCACCGACCTCGCCTACTACGAACAGAGCCGCAACGACTTGAGCCCGCAGAACACGGTCCTCCAAGAGGTCTGGTCCGTCACTCCGGACGCGACAGTCGGAGAAATCCGGACCTTTCTGGGCGCGTTCCTCTTCTCCGGCGACGAGGTAGAACAACGGATCGACAGTCTGAGCGGCGGTGAACAGAGTCGGGTCGCCCTGGCCAAACTCGTCAGACGACCGTGCAACCTGCTGGTGCTCGATGAGCCGACCAACCACCTCGACATTCCGTCGCGTGAAGCACTGGAGGCCGCGCTCAGCCAGTTCAACGGTACGATCATCACCGTTTCGCACGACCGGTACTTCCTGAACAACCTGATCAATCGGCTAGTCGTGATCGACAAGGACGAGTGGCAACTGGTGGACGGCAATTACGCGTCGCTCAAGCAGCTCTGGTCCGATCCGGGGGGCAAGGTCGGACGAAGGAAGAAGAAGGGCGAGGACGAAAACCGGATCGAATCCCGAAAGGCACAGCGAACAGCCCAGAAGCTGCAGCGGCGAGCGGATGATTTGGAAGCGGAGGTGGCTGACCTGGAGACGCAGGCCGAGCAGATCGACACGCGTATGGAGGAAGTCAGAGGCGACGACTGGGAGAGGCTCGAATCGCTGACCGCGGAGAAGCAAGCCCTCCGGGAGCGGATCGAAGCCGGGTATGCAGAGTGGGAACAGATCGAGTCCGAGCTGAAGCAGGCGGAGGCACCGGTATAAGCCACATTCTCGTCGACGACGACGTGCCCATGCACGTCGAATATCTGAAAGAGGAGCTCGAGGTTCTCGAGAACCTCGACTAAAAGGTCACCACGGCCAACAACGGTGAAGAGGCGCTGGCAGAGATCTCACGCGCCCCCCCGACCTGGTCCTTCTTCGACTACGGGATACCGGAACTCGACTGTATCGGTGTGCTGAAGGTGCTCAGGGCTGAGGAGGACTACCAGAACCTGCCCGTGATCCTGCTGACCGCGTGGAAGGAGATCGATGATCGTGTGGAGGGACTGGACGCAGGCGCCGACGACTATATCACGAAGCCGTTCCACATCAACGAGGTCGTTGCCCGGATCCGAGCTCTTCTCAGGATCCAGGACCTGCAGCAGGAGATGGTGGACGGGGAGAAGCGACTGGCCCACGGCCAAGGTGTCGGGCAGCCCCTCGTCACCCTGTTGCACCACATCAACAACGCCACGCAGTCGATCTCAGGCATGGTGCAACTGGCCCACGATGCCGCAGGCGACCGTGAACTGCACAAACAGGTGGTCGATGTCAGCCTGAGGCAAACGGAGCGGATCCGAGTTGTGCTCCAGAGCCTGCACGAGATGGTCGAGGACCTGAATCTCAAGACCATGGAAGACGCCGGCACCCCTGACGCGATGCAGGAGATCGCTCGCCTCGAAGAGCATCTTGCCGAGATCGACCCCAAAACAGAAAAGCCCGATGACCTGGGGGCATCGGGCTCCTAGATACGTTTCTGATACTTGGTTAAAGGGCATCCGTATCAACGATCGTCGCTAGGATGTCCGCCTCCGCCGTCTTCTCTCCGTCGACGGTCACCACACCGTGCGCCTTGCACACGTTCCGCCTCATCTGCCCCAACTCGACCTCGATCCGAAGCTGATCCCCGGGAACGACCTGTCGCCGAAAACGCGCTTTGTCGATCCCCATGAACAGCGGAATCTTCTCACCACCGTCATCTGAGATCAGCACGCAAGCCGTCTGCGCGATCGCCTCGATGATCAACACTCCGGGCATCACCGGCTGCCCCGGGAAGTGTCCCTGAAAGAACGGTT
This sequence comes from Gemmatimonadota bacterium, assembly GCA_002727195.1. Lineage (GTDB taxonomy): Bacteria > Latescibacterota > UBA2968 > UBA2968 > UBA2968 > UBA2968. Next base: position 69,928 of record PBWH01000021.1, on the reverse strand, counting down.
CATTCACAGACACGTTCTTCAGCGCCACCACCCGCTTCTCGGGCTCCCGCTCGATCACCCGATCGATCAGCAGGAACGGATAGCGGTGCGGCAACAGCTTCTGGATATCCCGGATGTACAGCACCGTGCTTGCTTCGACCGACTCCGACATCCTAGCGGTTTCCGCCCTGGCTCTTCAGCGCTTCCTCGTCTTCCTTCTCGAGTTGCTCGAGCACGTCCTGCGTCAGGTCGAAGTCCTCATTCGCGAAAGCGATAGCAGCGGTGTTCAGCACAAAATCGTAGCCTTTGTCCTTGGCGACCGTGGCGATTGCTTCGTTCACGCGCAGAATGATCGGCTGCAGGAGTTCCTGCGTCTTCCGTTGCAGCTTCCCCCCCTGACCGCTCACATCCTCGAGGAACTTCTGAAGCTCCTGCTGCTTCCGCTCGATGTTCTGCTGTTCCTCTTTCTTGCGCTGCTCACTCATGAGCAGAGACTGACGGTCGAAGTTCTCCTTCAGCCGCGCCAACTCGTTCTGCGACTTGTTGAACTCCTTGGTGAGCTCCTCTTCGAAGCGCTGCGCTTCCTTCTGGGCGTCCTGAAAGCGCTTGTAAGTCGTGGTAATCGCGTCAGCGTCGATGTAACCGATCTTGCTTTGCGCAACGGCGTCCGTCGGGACCATTGCGATCATTACGGCTGCGACAACGGCAGCGCCAAGACGACCCAGCATGACTGTCTCCCTTCCGATCGTTTCGATATGTGCAACCAATGCCGCACCGTTTTTGGCTAGAAGAACTGTGGCCCGAACTGGAAGTGGGTGGTCATACCCGTTGGCCTGCCATCGACCAGTTCACGGTCAAGGCCCCAGGCAAAGTCGAAGCCCATAATACCCAGCAGGGGCGCGACGATCCGGATCCCGAAGCCGACCGATCGCCGGAGATCAAACATACTAATTTTGGATCGATTGTCCCAAGCATTTCCCGCATCCGCAAAGATCAGACCGTAGAACTGATTCGGGGCGATCGGGATGCTGAGCTCGGTATTGAACAGCAATTGTGTGGTCCCCCCGAGTGCGCCACCCGACGAGTTCCTGGGCCCCACCGACTGGTCCTGGTAGCCGCGGAGCATCGTCCGATCGAACAGATCGACCCCCCCCGGGGTGTACAGCTCGCTGAAGGGCAGCACGCCGTCTGCATACCCCACCACCATACCCAAGGTCGACCGCACATTGAGCGCAAATTTCCAGAACACCGGGAAATTGAAGCTGGCTGTGAAATCGTGCTTGTGGAAGTTCACGTTCCCCTGCAGCAGGCCCCCAGCCACCTCGGGACGGTAGGTAAACACCGAACCGGATGTCGGAAAGATCGGCAGATCGCGGCTGTCCCGCTGGAAGCTGAACGAAACGGAGCTCGTGACGTTGTCACGGAGGGAAGGATCTCCGATCCGGCTCGAGTCCCGGAAGTTGATGAACTTGACCTGGCTGATGTTGTAACCAACCGACACGCTTGAGAAGTCCGGCCACTGCAGCCGACGACCGACGCGGACCGTACCGCCCTGAGACCGCTGGTCGAAATCACTCAAGAAGCGAGATGTCGTCCTGAACAGTTGGGTCGACAGGCTTGTTGGCGTGTTGAACATCCACGGCTCGGTGAACCCGAGGACGAACGTCTCGCGCTGGGGGCCGAACTCCCACTGGAAATCGAGCTGCTGCCCGTTGCCGAGAAAGTTCGGAATCTGGAGGCCGACGGTACCGACAAGCTTGTCACGCTCGGAGAAACCGGCACCGATGGATGCGGTACCCGTCTGCCGCTCGTCGACCTGGAGAACAAGATCGATCTCGGACGTCTCTTCATCGGTGCGGATATCGGGTTCGACCGTGTTGAAATAGTTCAGCTGCATCAGGTTCCGAACGCTTCGCTCGATCTTCGACCGGGCAAATACTTCGCCTGGATTAATCCACAACTCGCGCCTGATCACGCGGTCTTTCGTCTTGGTGTTCCCGGAGATCACGATCTCGCGCACCTTCCACGGATCGTTTTCGACGACGAAGTAGTTGATGTCGACGATGTTGTCTTCTCGGGGATGTTCCGTCTTACCGATGTTCGCGCCCAGGTAGCCGATATCCAGATAGGCGTTTCGCAGATCCTCGATCGACTTGTTGGCCCGCTCGGAACTGTAAACCTCACCTTGCTTGGTCACGATCAGGGCGTGGAAGGCGATATCCGGGAGGGTCTCGTTCCCCTCCCACGTCACCTTTCCGAACGTATAGAGCGGCCCCTCGTCCAATCTGATATGGACGAACAGGTCCTTGCCCGTATCGTCGAAGTAAAGGCTGTCGCTGACGACCTCGGCCTCGCGATACCCGTTCTGGCGATACCACTCCAGGATCCGGTCTTTGTCTTCCTCGTATGTCTTCGCGTTATACTTGCCGCCCCCGAACCACCAGCCATCCTGTTTGGTCTCCTCCATCTTGCTACGGAGTTTGCCGTCGGTGAACGCCTCGTTTCCTTCGAACACGATGCGTTTCAGATTGACCTTAGGACCTTCATCGATCTTGAACACGAGCTGTCGGCGGCCTTCCTCGTCCTTCAGCCCCTCCTCCACTTCGACCTTCGCCAGGTTGTAGCCCTTCTCGCGATACGCCTCGAGAACGGCCTGCTCTGCCGTCACGATCGCCTGCGGCTCCACGACCTCGCCACGGATGAACCCGATTCCCTTCTTCAGCTTCTTGGTCTTGATCTCCTTGTTGCCTTCGACCACGACCTCGGACAGCTGGGGATGCTCGGCAACCTGAATGATCACGGCAAGGCCACCAGCCTCCGTCCGGTCAGCGAGCAGCTTGATATCCGAGAAGAGGCCGAGGCTATACAGGTTCTTGATCGCAGTGGCCGGATCGTCGGGCTGCAGTCGTGTCCCCACCTCCAGTCCACACTGGAACAGGATCAGGGACTCTTCCACGAGATCGTTCCCTCTGACCCGGATCTCATCGATGTTCGGCCGGTCCATCTGAGCCTGGACAGGGCCGAACCCAGCGAACGCCATAAGCAGAAACAGACTGATATGTATAAGCTTACGTCTCAACGACACCTCCAGACCGATCACGCCTACAACTCTATGTGCCATACGCCCGGCCCGGCGAAAGGTTCCTGACCGACAAAAGGATTCGGGCCCGGAAGTCTCCGAGCCCGAATCGTGTTATGACCAGCATTGAAAGGAGTTTCTACGCCTTATCCTTCTCGAGCGTCTCATCGACGCCTTCGTCCGAAGCGGATGCCTCGTCCACGAACTGGAGTCCGCCCCCCTTCTTGGAGACCCGAATCTTGCTCCCCTCCGTAAACCGTCCCTGGAGGATGTCTTCGGCAAGCGGGTCCTCGACAAGCTTCTGAATCGTACGTTTCAGCTGACGGGCCCCGTAGGTCTGGTCGAAGCCCTTCTCGGCCAGCAGAGCCCGTGCGCCCGGCGTGAGGCTGACTGTCATCCCTCGCTCCTCGACCCGGCTCATCACCTCTTTCAGCTCGATATCGACGATCTGGAGGATGTCTTTCCGGTCCAGCGGGTTGAACACCACCGACTCATCGAGCCGGTTTATGAACTCGGGGCTGAACGTCTTCTTCACCTCTTCGTTGATCCGGTGCTCCAGCCGCTCGCGGAGCGACTTCTTGTCCGATGTCTGGAACCCGAGACCACCTGATTTAGAGATGTCACGAGTCCCCAGGTTCGACGTCAACACGAGGATCGTGTTCTTGAAGTTTACCTTACGCCCAAAACTGTCTGTCAGGCGACCCTCGTCGAGCACCTGCAGCAGCAGGTTGAACACGTCGGGGTGCGCCTTCTCGATCTCGTCGAGCAGGACGACCGAGTACGGGCGCCGACGCACCTTCTCGGTGAGCTGTCCGCCCTCGTCGTAGCCGACGTATCCGGGAGGAGCACCCACCAAGCGTGAGATCGCGAACTTCTCCATATACTCGGACATATCGATCCGGATGAGCGCGTCCTCGTCGTTGAACAGATACTTCGCCAGCGTCTGAGGAAGCCACGTCTTCCCAATACCCGTGGGGCCGAGGAACAGGAACGTCCCGATAGGCCGGTTCGGATCCTTGAGACCAGCCCGGGTCCTGCGGATCGACCGGCACACGGTGTCGACCGCTTCGTCCTGACCGACAACGTGGTTCTTCAGCTCGTCTGCCATCTTGAGGAGCTGATCCGATTCCTCCTGGGCCAGGCGGAACACGGGGATACCGGTCATACTCGAGATCACCTCGGCGATCTGCTCCTCGTCGACCTCGACGACCTCGTCCTTGACCTTCTGATCCCACTCTTTCCGCTTCTCTTCCAGGAGCGCCTTCTTCGACCGTTCCTGGTCCCGCAGCTTAGCCGCTTCCTCGAACTGCTGCTGGTCGGCGGCCTCATCCTTCGTCGTCGTGATCTCCTCGATCTCGATTTCGAGGTCCTTGATCTCCTCGGGCGGGTTCAGCCTCGCAAGTCGGACCCGCGACCCCGTCTCGTCTATCACGTCGATGGCCTTATCGGGCAGATGCCGGTCGGTGATATACCGGTCCGCCTGGCGCACAGCAGCCTCTATCGACTCTTCACTATATTTGACCTTGTGGTGCACCTCGTAACTGGAGATCGAACCTTTCAGGATCTCGATCGACTCGTCCACAGATGGCGCCTCGACCAGGATCTGCTGGAAGCGACGCTCCAGGGCCCCATCCTTTTCGATATACTTTCGATATTCGTCGAGCGTCGTGGCCCCAATGCACTGCAGCTCACCACGCGACAACGCCGGCTTGAACATATTCGAGGCATCGAGCGTGCCTTCTGCCGATCCCGCCCCGACGATCGTGTGCAGCTCATCGATGAAGATGATGACATCAGTGCTCTGCTGGAGCTCGTTCATCACCGCCTTGATCCGTTCCTCGAACTGACCGCGATACTTCGTCCCCGCCACGATGCCGCCCATGTCGAGCGTCACGACACGTTTATCGACCAGCACCTGCGGCACGCGACGTTCGATAATTCGCTGGGCCAGACCTTCGACGATCGACGTCTTGCCGACCCCCGGGTCTCCAATCAGGACCGGATTGTTCTTCTTGTAGCGGCTCAACACCTGAGAGACACGCTCGATCTCTTCACTTCTCCCGATGACCGGGTCCAGCTTGCTCTGACGGGCTAGGTCGGTCAGGTCACGGCCGAAATGATCGAGGAACGGGGTCTTGCTCTTCTTCTTTTCACGCTTGCCCGTCGGCTTGCCTTGCAGGACGGCGATCACTTCTTCCTTGGCCGTCTTGTGATCGACACCGAAGGCGGCCAGAATCTGGGCAGCAACCCCGTCCTTGTCCTTCAGCAGCGCCAGGAGGAGATGGCACGTCTTGACGAACTGGCTCTTCATTTCCTTCGCCTCGTTCGCCGCGATCTCAAGGATCTGCTTGGCCCGTGGCGTGAAAGGGACTTCTCCCATCGTCATGGACCCGCCTGAGGAAGCGACGTAGTCGTCGATCGACTGCTTGATGTTCTCGAGATTGAGACCCAGGTTCTGGAGAACGGTCGTTGCCGAACCCTTCCCTTCCCGGATAATCCCGAGCAGCAGATGCTCCGTGCCGATGTAATTGTGCCCGAGCCGCGCAGCCTCTTCCCGTGCCAGCTGCATGACGCGCTTTACCCGGTCGGAAAACATGTTGTTCATCACTCTCTCCTCTTCCCAATCTCACCCGGTGGGCAAGACCGCTCTGTGAAAGGCGGAAGTTCGCCTTCCCCTATTTTAGGCGGCCAAACGTTCCCTGACAACGGATGCCCGCAGAATATCTCGTTCGTTCGCTTCGAGTGCCTTACCCGCCCGGTGCTGCAGGTGGGAAGGTTGTGTAGCTACCATGATATCGTTAATCGTCCCGGTCTCCAACCCCTGGAGCATTCCCATGTCGATTCCGAGGCGTACCGCGGAGGAAAAATTCATCAACTCCTGCGATGTCAAAAGCCTGGCGCGCTCCATAATGCCCAGCGCACGCCAGACTTTGTCCTCAATCTGTTCACGCGCCTCGCGGGCCAGCGTCTCCCTGGCGTTCCTCTCACACTCGACCACCTGATTCACCACCCCGTCAAGCCCTTCCAACAGGGCCTTCTCAGACCGCCCAAGCGTGAGCTGGTTCGAAATCTGATACAGGTTTCCCGCTGAATGGCTGCCTTCTCCATAAATTCCCCGCACAGCGAACCCGAGCTGAGCCACCCCTCGGACGACCCCATCCATCTCTTTGGTTAGGGCCAGACCCGGTAAATGTATCAGAGTCGAGGCTCGGAGACCCGTTCCCGTGTTCGTCGCACAGGCTGTGAGAAATCCCCACTTCGGAGAAGCAGCAAAATCGAGCCCCCCTGCCAGGTCTCGTTCCAGACTCAGGGCGGCCTCGCAGGCGTCAAAAGGCTGCAATCCAGAGTGGATCACTTGAATTCGCAGGTGATCCTCCTCGTTAATCATAATGCTGGCTGACTCGGTTTCATCGACAAGCACCCCTCGGGGGCCTGACTCCGTGGCCAGGGCCGGGCTGATCAGATACCGTTCGACAAGCAGCTGTCGCTGAAGGTTGTCTTGCGCATTCGTGTCGAAGTAGACCATTTCCGGGCAGGGCGAGGTTTCTGCCGCCTGGACGACCTGATCCACAATCTCCTGCTTGTTGATGTCATCCGCGCGGTTCGTAAAGGGCATCCGGGACAGATTTCTCGCCAGCCGGACCCGGCTGCTGATTACGAATGACGCCTTCAGGCCTGCGCCGTCCAGCCAACCAGCTCTCCGGGATGCGAAATCGTCGAAGGTCATGAGGCCGGAGCGTTCCCTCGCCTCAGTTCGGCGAGCTGATCACGGATGAAGGCCGCGCGCTCAAAGTCTTCACACGCGACAGCATCAGAAAGGGCCTCCTCAAGTGAGGCCAGGTCATCCTGCTCCGGAGGCTTCTCGACATCGAATACGTGCTCGGTTACCCCCTGGACACGCTTGAACAGTTTGGGCAGATGCGCCTCAAAGTGCCCGTAACAGTCGGCGCACCCGAACAGTCCACTCTTCTTGAACTCGGCAAAGGTCTTGCCGCACGTTCCGCATTCATCGGTCGGTTCACTGCCGGACGTCAGCATCTGGATCGAGATAGCAACACCGCCGGCGCCGCCAAGCTCGTTCGCGCAGGTCTTGCACAGATGCGTGATCGTGTGTTGTTCACCCACAATCTTGGTGATCACGACCGTGGATTCGTGTTCGTGACAATTCTGGCAGGTCATCGCAGGTTCACACAGCCTCGTGTTCGGATGGATCGACGACCAGACCGTCGGACATCTGGATCACGCGGTCAACCCGGTCGGACAGCGTCGGGTCGTGGGTGGCGACCACAAAACTGCACCCGAATTCCCTCGAGAGCGACCGAATCAGATCATAGAGTTCCAGGCTGCGGTCCGCGTCGAGGTTCCCAGACGGCTCATCGGCCAGAACCACCGTCGGTTCGGCGACCAGTGCGCGCGCCACGGCAACCCGCTGTCCCTCTCCGCCCGAAAGCTCCGATGGCAGATGCTCCAGCCGATCCCCCAGCCCGACCTGGTCTAGCAGAACTCTTGCTAAATCAAGGGCGGTTGCTTGATCCTCCCCCCTGATCAGAAGCGGCATGGTCACGTTTTCCAGGGCCGTGAATTCAGGCAGAAGGTGGTGAAACTGGAAAACAAAGCCGATGTGGCGATTCCGGAAGGTTGCCAGATCATCGTCCGACAGACTCCCGAGATCCTGCCCCGAGATGCGCACCTGCCCAGCATCAGCACGGTCCAGCCCTCCCAGGATCTGCAGCAACGTGCTCTTCCCGGCGCCCGAAGCACCGGTCAGCCCAACCAGCTCGCCCTCGTCAATCTTCACATCGATCCCCCGCAGGACGTCCAGATCTGCCTGTCCTACGCGGAAGCGCTTGGTAATCCCGGTTGCCACGAGCGGCTGAGCCATGGCCGGTGTCTCCGGAGGTTTATTCGGAATCGATTGCGCCGAAGCCTTCCTCGGGGCGCATATGAGGAAAGAGAATCACGTCTCGGATGGAGGGAGAATCCGTTAGCAGCATGACCAGCCGGTCGATTCCGATCCCGAGACCGCCCGTCGGGGGCATCCCGTGCTCCAGTGCCCGGACATAGTCGTCGTCCATCACTTGAGCTTCGTCGTCACCTTCGGCCTTCAATGACATCTGGTGCTCTAATCGCTGACGCTGGTCGATCGGATCGTTCAGCTCTGAAAACGCGTTGCCGATCTCTCCGCCGCACACAAACGGTTCGAACCGCTCAGTCAACCGATCCTCGTCCCGGTGTCGTTTGGCCAAGGGCGACATCTCGATCGGATAGTCTGTAACGAATGTCGGCTGAACCAGCCCGGGAGCGACAGCGGCATCGAAGATCTCGTCGATCAACTGCCCCCGGTTCGCCCCATCCTCGACCTCCCCGCCCAGCCGCTCACACACCTTCTTGAGATCGGCGTCTTCAGCGGTCCTGGCATCGATACCGGCTTTGTCCGAGATCGCATCGAGCATCGAGATCCGGTCCCACGGGGGTGATAGATCGATCGTCTGCCCCTGATACTCGATCGTCATCGAGCCCGTGACCGACTGGGCGACCTCGGACACGAGAGACTCGGTGATCTTCATCATGTCCCCGTAGTCCGCGTACGCTTGGTAGAGCTCCATCAGCGTGAACTCGGGGTTGTGCGTGCTGTCAATCCCTTCATTCCGGAAGACCTTCGATACTCCGTATACACGCTCGAACCCGCCGCAGATCAGCCGTTTGAGGTAGAGTTCCTCGGAAATCCGCAGGTACAGCTGCATATCCAGCGTGTTATGGTGCGTCGTGAACGGACGCGCCGACGCGCCACCGTAGATCGGCTGCAGCACCGGCGTCTCGACTTCCAAGAAACCACGCTCATCCAGAAAACTCCGGATGGAGGACACGATCGCCGACCGTTTCCGGAACACATACCGGACATCCGGGTTCAGCGCCAGGTCCAGGTACCGGCGTCGATAGCGCAGCTCCTTATCCGCAAACTGATCGTGGATAACGCGCTCCCCATCCACGACCTCCTCCTTCGGAACGGGCAGCGGCCGAATCGACTTGCACAGGACCTGAAGCTGGTGGACCTCGACGGTCATCTCGTCGGTGCGCGTCCGGAATACGGGTCCTGTGACCCCGACAAAATCTCCGATGTCGAGCAGCTTCCACAGAGCGAACGTGTCTTTCCCGACGATGTCCAGCTTCACGTAGATCTGAAACCGCCCCTCGCCATCGCGAATGTCGGCGAAAGCGGCCTTCCCGTGGCCACGAACGACCACCAACCGCCCCGCGATCGAAACTTCCTCGTTCGTCGGTTCGAGCGTCTCGAACGCGTCCCTGAGCGACGTCGTCGAATGCGTGGTCTCGAAACGGTAGGGATAGGGATTGTATCCGAGTTCTTTGATCGCTTCCAGCTTCTTGAGCCGCTGCTCAATCAACGCCGACTCGGGTGCTTCACCCTCCTGCTTGCTCAACTCCGCCTCCTGAACCCTGAAATTCGCGTAACTCCCTGATTTTGCGCGACCAAAATTATAAACAAAGGTGAAAAATGTGTCAAGAAAGCCACAGTTTACCTTATCGCCCGAGCGGGTCAAATCTCCTCACCCGGCAGCTGGAACCTAGCTGTTGTATTCGACCAGGAACGCCTTGATAAAGTCGTCGATCTTTCCGTCCATCACGCCCTGGATATCCGACGTCTCGAGTCCGGTCCGCACGTCTTTAATGTTCTGCTGAGGCTGGAACACGTAGTTCCGGATCTGCGACCCCCACTCGATCTTCTTTTTCCCACTCTCCAGCTCCGCCTTCTTCTCTTCTTCCTGTTCCCTATAGTACTGGTAGAGGCGTGCTTTCAGGATCTTGAGCGCGGAGTTCCGGTTCTTGTGCTGGGACCGTTCGTTCTGACACTGAACGGAGATACCCGTCGGGATATGGGTCATCCGGACGGCCGAATCCGTCTTGTTGACGTGCTGGCCACCGGCGCCACCGGCACGGTAGGTATCGACGCGAAGGTCTTCGGGCTTGATATCGACTTCGATATCCCCGGACGTTTCAGGGTAGACGAAGACCGAAGCAAACGAGGTGTGACGTCTGTTGTTGGAATCGAAAGGAGAGATCCGGACCAGGCGATGGACACCGATTTCAGCCTTGAGGTAGCCGAAGGCGTATTCACCATCGATCTCGAGCGTAGCGCTCTTGATCCCGGCCGTTTCACCGGGCATAAGGTCCAGCGTGTCCGTCTTGAAGCCTTTTCGTTCGGACCAGCGCGAGTACATCCGCATCAGCATTTGCGCCCAGTCCTGCGCCTCCGTCCCCCCTGCTCCCGGGTGGATCGTCAGGATCGCGTTGGATCGATCCTCCCGATCGCCAAGCATATGCTTGAGCTCGAGATTCTCGAGATCCGTCAGAAGGCCGGATAACTCGCCGTGTACTTCGACAAGCGTTTCTTCGTCGCCTTCCTCGTCGGAGAGCGCCTTAAGTTCTTCAAGATCGGACAGGCGGGCGCTCAACTCCTCCCATCCGTTTACCCAACTCTTGTGACCATTCACCTCATCGATCGCCTCGCGGGCCTTCTCCTGATGGTCCCAGAAGTCCTGGGCCTCCATCAACTTCTCCAGCTCCTCGATCCGCGAGCGACGCGAGTCTAATTCAAAGATACCTCCCGAGGTCATCGACACGCGTTCGATAGTCCTCGAGCCGCGACTGGACGTCGCTGGCCTGAATATCGGTGGCCAATGCAGCCTCCTATCTTAAGTCAACGACCTCGACACCCGAAGGCGCTCTGAAGGCGAAAGTACCTTCCTTCGGCTTCTTGTTCTTCTTGAGCTGATCCAGCTCGTAGGTCGTCACATCCCCGTTGATATTGCGGTACTCGATCTGCCGAACCAACCACTCCTTCCGATCGATCCACAACCGAACGGTCTCTACGTAAGCATCTTGGGCTTTTGCACGCAAATCGACAACGTGACAGCGCTTGCCCATTACCCTCTCGTCCCCAAAGTAGGTCGGCGCAAACCGGTCTTCGTAGCCCCCGAGCAGAACCAGGTCGAACAACAACTTCTCGTAGCTGCGATCGTCCTCGACTGCCGAGTAGGCGTTCACGAGCACCTGCTCGTTCTGGGGATCATAGCTCCAGGCCGTCTCCCCATCCGTAACGACGGTCCGTATTCCGGACTCGAGCCGGAAACGGTTCGGCTTCTCCACGTGAAGCTTGCCCTTAACGCTCTGAGTCTGGTCCACCAGCTTCCAGAAATGCTGCTTCTCGAACCTCGCGCTCAACGTCTTGAGCTTCTCGAACTGCTTCTGAACGTGCTCGATCACCTCGGGGCCGTCGATCGCTCCGACCGGAGCGGCCAGACACCCACACAGGCTTGCGACAATGGTGAGTCGCCGTAGCATCGTTAATCCGCCTCTTCCTCTGCCAGCATATCCATGCGTTCGAGGTAGTCTTCATCGACCAGGACAGGACGGGCCTTACTCGATCCGTCCGAAGCACCGACCACGCCGGCTCGCTCCAACTCATCGACCAGCCGCGCTGCACGTGCGTAGCCGACCTTCATCCGGCGTTGGAGCAGCGAAGCCGAGCCCTGCTGGTGCATCACGACCAGCCGCAGGGCCTCATCGAACCGCGCATCCCGCTGCTCTTCTTCCATGTCGAAGTCATTGGCCCCGGGTCCGAACTCGACCCGATCCAGCTTGACGCCCTGGCTCGACACCTCTTCGACGAGACGCTCTGTCTCTTCTGTCTCTATATACGCCCCGTGCACGCGAATCGGTTCCGGTTTCCCTGACGGCAGAAACAGCATGTCCCCGTTTCCGAGCAGCTTCTCGGCGCCGTTTGTATCCAGAATCGTCCGCGAATCCACCTTCGATGCCACGCGAAAAGCGATCCGAGACGGGAAGTTGGCCTTGATCGTACCGGTGATCACGTTCACCGAGGGGCGCTGGGTGGCCAGGATCAGGTGGATGCCCACGGCACGTGCCATCTGCGCCAGCCTAGCCAATGAGTTTTCGATATCCCGCGGGGCTGTCAGCATAAGGTCGGCGAGCTCATCGATCACCACGACCAGATACGGCAGAGGGGGCGGCACTCCTCCCCGTTCCTCTTGCGTCTCCGCCTGATTGCGCATCGCGTCGAGCTTGTTGTTGTACTCGGTGATATTCCGGACCGCAAACTGGGACATGTTCCGGTACCGGTTCTCCATCTCGGCAACCGCCCACTTGAGCGCGTCGGATGCGATCTTGGGATCCGTCACCACAGGAGAGAAGAGATGCGGAATGCTGTCATACAACGACAGCTCGAGCATTTTCGGATCGACCATGATGAAGCGGACCTCTTCCGGGGTGGCTCGGAAGAGCATACTCGCGATCAGCGCGTTGATACAGAACGACTTACCGGCACCAGTCGCACCGGCGATCAAGAGATGCGGCATCTTGGTCAGGTCGGCCGAGATCGGCTCACCCGTAGCGGTCTTCCCAAGCCCGATCATCAGCTTCCCTTTCGATTTCTGGAAGCTCGAATCCTCGAGCACGTCCCGAAGGTAAACGATCGACGGATCGGGCCGCGGCACCTCGATGCCGACAGCAGCCTTCCCGGGGATCGGGGCCTGAATTCGGATGCTTCTCGCCTTCATCACGAGGGCAAGGTCATCGGACAGATTCACGATCTTGTTGATCTTCACGCCCGTAGGAGGCTGCACCTCGTAAGAGGTAATCACCGGCCCCGGGTTCACCTGCTTGACCTTGGCTTCGACCCCGAAGCTATCGAGACTCCGCTCGACAACCTCCGCTCCCTCGAGAAGTTCATCCCGATCGACTTCGTCATTCCCGGACGGGGCTTCATCCAGCAGATCCAGAGACGGAAGCTTGTAATTAATGTCCCCTACCGTCTGAGCGGGTCGCATCACTACAGAGGGCGTTGCCTTCTTCGACTGTTTCTTGGTGACGATCTTCGGTTTTACAGCAGGCGCTGGGGGAATCGGCTCCTCAGGCAGTTCGGGTTCCGGTAACACGGGTTCTTCTTCCGGCTCTTCGAACAGTTCCGCCTCGACTTCCTCTTCCTCCCACTCCTCCTCCTCTTCGATCTCTTCCTCGTATACCTCTGCTACGGCTGCAGCTTCAGTTGCGGCAGCCGCACGCTCGGCTTTGGCGGCAGCCTTCTTTGCTCGCTTCTGCTGACGGACTTCTCGTCGCTCGCCTACCCAATCTAGAGTGCGACCACCGAGAGATCCCAAAAAGGCGACAACGCTCGAACAGCCGGATACAATCCCCTGGCCGATCGCCCTCAGCCCCTGGACGATCAAGTCCGGGACGCGCGAAATCGGCAGGTCAGTCGCCACCATGGCCAGAACGATCAATGCTGTGGTCAAGAAGATGGCAGACCCAACCTGCCCAAGGTAAGGCACAAGGATCTGCGATGAGAGGGTAACCCCGAGCCATCCGCCAAGCTGGAAGGCCTGGTGAGTGCGACCACTAGACGGCACACCCGTAGCGGCGCAATACAGGGTCATCAGGATCAGGACGGCTGCGGTCTGCCAGCCCAGACGGGTGAGTGGCTCGCGCTTCAGCAGGAACCATCCCCACGCGAAAAGGAGACCGTCCAGGGCATATGCCCCCAAGCCGACGACAAAGAGCAGCCGGTAGGACAGGTGCGCACCAAACCATCCAGCCAGGTTCTCCGCCAGTTCGGGCGGTCGGCTGGAGTTGGGTGGATCTTCGGGTGAATGAGAAATCAGACTGACCAGACAGAGGAGCCCGGCCGCGAGGAGGACGACACCGAGGACCTGAATCAGAAGGCCAAAACGGTCATCCGAACCTGCGTTCTTCGATCTTGCCATAGTTCCGCCACATCGATCGAAGGGGAGATATCGCAGGTGTCTGGGGGGACACCCGGAACCATAAGATACGACAATGGACCTTTCACGTGTAGCCCAATATCGTATCCATCTTGATTACAAGCCTTTAGCATAGTTCACGACAGCCTGGAGACGACTGACGCGCCCATCCTAAGATACGTGTTAGGCCGAGATCCTACACGGTCCCGGTCGAACTCTCTTTCCCTGACGGTCCACTCCTTACCACGTCGTCGAAACGAGCACCCCTACCTCTCGCCCGGGCAAGAGTGATCGGCGAAGTAGCCCGCGTGTCGGACATACACCAACAGTCGGAGGAACGACCTGGAGGTCGGAGACTCGAAACGAATCTCTGTTACCGACTGAAAGACAGTTAGGTTTTCTGAAAACTCGATCTCCTCAGCCAGGATGAGCCTGGACCGATTCTCAAGTCCCGGTGTCCCCCCCGCGTCGAGTTCGTTTAGCACCCAGTTCGATGGGTCGCCAGATCGGATGTGGTAGTCGATACGTTCCAGACTCCTCTCCGCCTCAACGTCCACATACGCCGTTTCATCGATGACGCCCCTGCCCGGTCCCTCAGGTATAAGGTTGTCGGCGCTCCATTGGAGAGCCCTGCGTTTCCGATCGCACGGTCCTCAACCTCTGCGAAAACCACGCCAGTGTAATCCCCATTAGGTCTCCGCTCATCGTGGTAGTACCTATCAGTGACCAGGGCCTTTTCGCCCGGGAACAGGTCGGACGGCCCATCGCCTCTCAGGGTATCCCGAGAGGCGCCGTTGCCGATCGACCAGCCGTCCAGGTCGACAACATCGTGACCGGTATCCAGGATCTCGACATACTCGTTTCGATACTCGCTGCCTTCCAGGTTCACCATCACCTTATTGATCCGGACGGCGGCCTCAGCCTGACAAACAAACAAGGCCACTGTGAGAACGGTCCAAATTCAGATCATGCCCCTTCTGCGTCGCACAAACCACTCCGCTGCCAGCACGATGAATAGGACAACGAGCGGCCATCGGTGCCCCCACAACGTCAGGCGGTGGGTCGACAGGTGAGGCTGCGGCGAGAGCTGCATGTCGCCCAGGAACGCAGCCACCTCCCAGGGTGCTACCAGCTTTCCACCGCTGCGCTCCGCCACTTCCTGCAGCAATCGCTCATCGGCCAACAGCTGCTCGTATTCAACACTGTAACGGCCGACGGTAAACTTACCCTCAATCGTGATGGGCGCTCCGTTATCGGGGACGGCTGTCACCTTATAGCCGTGTTCGCCCTGAGACATTCCCGGGATTCGAGCCTCATATGCGCCATCCCCACGGCCCGGCATCGGAAGCGCCCCCCGTGACCCCCCATCGACGTCGATCAGCACCTCTGCGCCATCCACCGGACGAAGCAGATCATCGAAATACTCGGCCCGGATGACGATCGGTTCACCACTCCGGTAAGCAGACTTTTCGTTCTGGACGCGTAACTTCTGGATCTCAGTCTTCGTGAGCAGCCACCTGATCATCTGAGACCAGAAGGTGTGGTTCACGGCGTCCGATGCGCCAATCCCCCACATCATCAACGCCTGACGTGCGACACCGCGTGCCGCCACGACCGCTGACTTCCCCGCCCCGACCTGCCGGACCGCCGCCAGAGCCTTGCCCTCAGGATCTTTGATCAGGACCCGGGCCCCGCTTACGGGCTCAACGTCCACGGAGGCCACGAACGGAGGCAACGAAAGCCACGCTTCCCGGTCCGCCACAGGATCATCGGTCAACTGCACGATCGGATGTCGATCGCTGGAGGCCACTCTGAGTGGCGTAAATGACGGCTGATACCCTGACGATCCTGGCCGAACGGGAAGGGCCTCACCCAAACCCCCAGCCCAGCCCGGGGTCAGCGTGGACTCGCCACCGACGACAAGCAATCCTCCTCCGGCCTGTACCATCGCTGCGATCGCCCCGGTGGCCTCCTCGGTCAACAACGCTCCGGGGATGTCGTGGAGAACGACCAAGCTGTATGCCGAGGCTTCCACAAGGGCGCGTTGCGCCCCGAATCCCCATCCCTGCCCGGATTCGGGAACCACGGCATGAACCACGACATTCGAGTCTGATCTCACGACCCTGAGGAGATACGCCAGATCTGGAGACGGTGTCCCCACCACGAGCACGCGGGCCCTCCCGGCAAGGACCTCGATGGTCGTCAGGACCTGGTTGTTCTGAGACTCGGCCTCTCCCTCGACCGGTGCAACGACCACTCTAAGCGTACGATTTCCAGCCTGCTCGGGGGTGTAGGCGAGCTCCAGCGTCTGTTTGCCGGGCGCAAGCGCGGCGGCTCTCGTGGCAACCACACGCTCTCCATCATAGACACGAATGGACTGCTCTGCACGCTCGATCCCAACCACGTCCAGAGAAACGGCCAGTTTCAGTAGCCTTCCGGCGTATCCGAGTGACGGGTGAGTGACGGATGTGACCGCGATGTCTCTGGGAGATTTCCCCGCCCCGACCGGCACCGTGTAGATGGGAGCGTTATACGCCTCAGCAGTATGCAGTGGTGACTCGCCCACGTTATGCGTTCCGTCGGACAAGAGGAAAACGCCCGTGAGCCCCTCCCCTTTCAGCCGCGATGACAGCTGATCCAGGCTGGTCGCGATGTCGGTCGCAGTACCCAACCACCTGGTAGTGTCGGCCGGATCGGGGTCAAGCAACTGTTCCGAAAACCGGAAAGTGGCGAGTCGAGCCCGTCCTTCGAGAGACTCGAACACACCCGATGACAGGAGTCCATCCAGGGCTTCGTGACGCGGCTGCTCGCCGGCCAGAATCCGCATGCTTTCGGAATCATCGATCAGGACTGCGACCAGAGGGAGGCGAACGCCCTGGACGGTCAGGGTGACCTGAGGGGCGAGAATCAGGAGCGAGGCAAGAAGCACGGCGAACTGGCGAACGCCGAACAGAATCTGATGCAACCGATTGGCCTCACGCAACGGCCGGTAGGCCCTGAAGGCAAGGACCGAAACAACGAGAAACAGGAAGGCGGCCAGCCAGCCCCCGGAGGTTGTCAGGCTGACTGAATAGTCTCCGACCGTCAATGAGGGAACTCCGAAACGCCAGGCAACGTCAGGCGCGGATCCGCGTTGAGATCCAGACCGGACCGTTCACCAGCCGCAAGTCGGTAGGCGCCGGCAGCCGCGACCATCGCCGCATTATCGGTGCAGAGCTTGAACTCGGGTACTCGGAAGTCCATGCCGTTGATTTTCGCCTTTTCCGCCATGTGCGACCTCAACTCCTTGTTCGCCGCCACCCCGCCGGCGAGGACAATGCGATCCACCCCAACCGACCGAGCCGCATCGATCGTCTTCTCGACCAACGTGTCCACGACGGCGCGCTGGAAGCTAGCAGCAACATCCGCTTTCCTGGCTTCCTTTTCCCGCTCCGACAGCTTCCTGAGATGGTAGAACACGGACGTCTTTAGGCCGGAAAAGCTGAACTCCATTTCACCCGCCAGCCCTCGCGGATACTGAAACGCTTCCGAATCTCCCTCTTCCGCGAGGGCGGACAGCCTCGGCCCCCCCATCGTCGGCTCGTCTGGAGCCAGGAGATCCAGCAGCTTGGCGACTTTGTCGAACGCCTCGCCTGCTGCATCATCCCGTGTTCGCGCCACGTATCGATACTGGCCGAACGCGTCGACAAGAATCAGGTCGGTATGCCCGCCGGAAGCGATCAGCGCGAGCGCCGGCGGCTCGAATCCGTCTTGATCGATGAAGGCTGAGAACAGATGGCCCTCGATATGGTGGACGCCTATCAGCGGAAGGCCCGTCGCCCACGACAGCCCCTTGGCTAGCGAGAGCCCCACGAGCAGACACCCGACTAGGCCCGGACCCTGCGTCACAGCGATTCCGGACAGATCCTCGAGCTCGACACCGGCCTCCTCGAGGGCCGACCGAACCACAGGCGTCCCCTTGAGAACGTGGTTTCGTGAAGCGATCTCCGGTACCACGCCTCCGAATTGGCCGTGCTCTGTCTGGGTATACACGCGATTGGACAGGATGGTCATCCCCGACACGACGGCTGCCGATGTCTCGTCGCAAGACGTTTCGATCCCCAATACGGTTCCGTTTCCGTCAGTTGCTGCCAAACCTCCTCCTCTAGCCACACGAAAGAACCGGACAAGGTCGATGCCTTGCCCGGTTCGTCTTATCCAAACTCTTTTCGGGTCTTACTTGTATGATTCGGTTATGTCCCGTCCCACGCTGATCTCGCCGTTGTCGATCCTGAGGTTGAACCCGCATTCGGGGCTGCTGCACACCCACGCCTTGTATCGAATCGACGCCCCTTCACGACCGTAATCGGAAAGCGGCAGCAAATCACCTTCACCACACTTCAGACACTTCGGAAACTGGTTCTCCATCCTGTCCCCCTCCACAGAGCTGCACACCAAGGTCACACGGCGTCTCGCACAACCAGTGGCCGCAATCAGTGCTAGAAATTATGCGACTAAATCACACAAGTCAAACCATTTCGGCCTCGGGAACTTGCCACCTCAGAATTGACAAATGTCGTTGATTTCCCTATGGTTAAACTTCGTTTTACACGACGTTCCGGGAGCCCTTCCGGGCCCCGGAACCCTCCACCCCGGCGACCGGTCCTAGGCCCTGAATGGCATACGCACCCGAAAATCCGCTGATCGTCCAGAGTGACCTGACGGTTCTGGTCGAGGTCAATGGCCCCAAGTACGAGGAGGCCCGGGACGAACTGGCGCGATTCGCCGAGCTGGAAAAGAGCCCCGAGCACATCCATACCTATCGTATCACGCCGCTCTCGCTCTGGAACGCCGCTGCAGCAGGTCTGAGCGCCCAGGAAATCCACAGCGCGCTCGAAGGCTTCAGCAAATACGACATCCCGCAGAACGTCTCGGTCGAAGTCGAGGAGATCATCTCCCGATACGGGCGCCTGGAGCTCAAGAAGGAGGGCCAGGACCTCGTTCTGTCGACCGATGAAGCCCACCTCCTGGTCGAAGTCATCCGGAACAAGCTGGTCGTCCCGTTCCTTAAGGATCAGATCGACGACCGCAGCATCAAAATCGATCCGCTCTACAGGGGCCACCTCAAGCAGGCCCTGACAAAAATCGGGTTTCCTGTCCGAGATCTGGCCGGCTACCTGCCGGGCGCACCGCTGACGGTTGGAACACGAGATCTGACCCTGCGGGATCAGCCGTTCTCGTTCCGGGACTACCAGAACGAAGCGGCGAGCATTTTTTACGCTGGAGGCAGCGCTGAGGGTGGCAGCGGGACGATAGTCCTTCCCTGTGGTGCCGGTAAGACGATCGTCGGAATCGCAGTCCTGAACCAGTACCAGTGCCAGACCCTGATCCTGACGACGAACATCACGGCCTCGAGGCAGTGGAAGCAGGAACTCCTCGACAAGACGACGCTCGCAGAAGACCAGATCGGCGAATACTCGGGTGAGCGCAAAGAGATCCGTCCTGTCACCGTCGCCACCTACCAGATCCTGACCTACCGTAAGAAGAAGGGTGGCGCCTTCCCTCACTTCGATATCTTCAACCAGGGCAACTGGGGACTGATCATCTACGATGAGGTCCACCTCCTGCCCGCACCCGTCTTCAGGTTCACGGCAGAAATCCAGGCGCGACGGAGGCTCGGGCTGACAGCAACGCTGGTTCGAGAGGACGGTCTCGAGACCGATGTGTTTAGCCTGATCGGCCCGAAGCGCTACGACGTCCCCTGGCGGGAACTGGAGTCACAAGGCTGGATCGCCACCGCAGAATGCCTCGAGGTCCGGATCCCCCTGCCCGATGAGCTCCGAATGGAATACGCCGTCGCCGGTGGCCGGATGAAGTTCCGGATCTCCTCGGAGAACCCGGACAAGGTCCGGATCGTTCGTGAGCTGATCGAAAAACACCGGAACGATCAGGTTCTCGTGATCGGGCAGTATCTCGATCAACTAGAAGCCCTCTCCAAGGAGCTCGGCGCACCGATCATCCAGGGCAAGACGCCGAACGAGGAGCGGGACGAACTCTACCAGAAATTCAAGAACGGGGAACTCGGTCTCCTAATCGTGTCCAAGGTGGCCAACTTCGCCGTCGACCTCCCCGATGCGAACGTTGCAATCCAGGTCTCCGGCACCTTCGGGTCCCGCCAGGAAGAGGCCCAGCGCCTCGGACGCATCCTCCGGCCCAAGACGGGAGAAAATCTCGCTCACTTCTATACGCTGGTCACGAAGGACACGCGAGAGCAGGAATTTGCTCGTAACCGGCAGATGTTCCTCACCGAGCAGGGCTATCGGTACGCTATCCTCGACTCGGCCGACCTGAACAAGCGCGAGAAAGACGAGCAACTCGCCGCTTCCTGACGTCCTTTGAGCCATGTCGAACGCCCTCGGCTCGATCGTCCATCTCTCACGTCCACTAAACGTCGCCCTGACGTTCGCTTCCGTCATCCTCGGTTACTGGCTTGCCGTGTCATCTGTCGACACAATGGCCTTCCTGGCAGCGCTTTCAGCCGCTCTGATCTCGGCGGCCGGATACATCCACAACGACATTGTCGATCTGGACGTCGACCGCGTCAGCCATCCGGACCGCCCACTCCCATCCGGACGTGTCACCAACGGGACAGCCGCCCTGGTGACCACCTTGCTGGCCGTGGTTGGGATCGCATCAACCACTCGGCTCCCCCCAGAGTGTTTCGAGGTCGCCCTCCTGATCGTCGTCACGCTGGTCGTCTACAATCACTGGCTCAAGCATCTTCCACTCGTCGGTAACGTCTCGGTCGGACTGGTAGGAGGTGCCCCGTTCGTGTTCGGCGGTCTGGCGGCACAACACGCCGAGGGTGCCATTCTCCCCGGTGCTATGGCATCTGCCTTCCACTTCGTTCGCGAGGTCTTGAAAGACGTACAGGATCTGGACGGAGATTGCACCAGAGGAAGTCGAACCCTCCCCCTTCTCCTGGGGCTGCCTGCCTCGAGAGTTGTCGTTGCCATCCTCCTCGTCAGCCTGATCGGCCCCATCCCAGCGCCCGCCCTGCTGGGATGGGTCGGCCCCATATACCTTCTGCTGGGCCTCATCCTGTGCACTCTCTTGCTGTTGGTTTGCTGTTTGGTACTCCAGGCAAAACAACCCTCAGATTTTGCGATACCAAGCGATCTTCTCAAGGCAGGAATGGTTGTCGGACTCCTGGCATTCGCCTTGGATGCAGTGTAACACCTGGCTACTCCAAAGGGTCTACCTTGACACAACCCATTGATTATGCTAGCTTAATGAGCGATTACGTGGTCCGATTGGACGGATCGCGGCGGCCCCGATCAGGTTAACGTTTGGAGGTGCGG
Source organism: Gemmatimonadota bacterium (assembly GCA_002727195.1). Lineage (GTDB taxonomy): Bacteria > Latescibacterota > UBA2968 > UBA2968 > UBA2968 > UBA2968. Next base: position 48,734 of record PBWH01000021.1, on the reverse strand, counting down.
CTTGGGTACGACTACCAAAAAAGAGCTCGCCCTGATGGTCTCTCAGGAGACCGGATGCAAGAAAAATCTCGCTTCTGACATGGTCGACACGGTTTTCGAGGCTATGCGGGAGAGCCTGATGAACGCCCAGCGGATCGAGATCCGTGGATTCGGCGTCTTCCAGGTGAAAGAGACCCGGCCCAAGCCGGCGGCGCGCAATCCTCGTACGGGCCAGGTCATTTACGTTCCGGCTCGTCGGAAGACGCACTTTCGGCCCGGTAAGCTGCTGAAAGAGGAGCTCCACCGGCCGCCCCCTCCCCCGGAGGCGGTCCAGCCGCCCACACCGCCTTCAACTGGCTTCGGGGATTCCACCCCGACCGATGATCAGCCCTGACCCCCGACAGAGAAAGCACCGCAAAAAACAAAGCAAGGCCCCCGTAAATCACCGTTTGGGGGCTTTTCTGTGCCTCTCCTTGACACCCGGGCTCACCCCGACTACCCTTTCTCCGTTGCCTAATCGGAGGGCCCATGAAGCGTGCATTGATCATCGAAGACCAGCGACCGGTACGAGAATCTCTCGGCGAACTCCTCAAGCTCTCGGGCTTCGACGTGCGCCTGATCGGCGATGGCCACGCCGCCCTCGAGGAAGCGATGACCACCACCTACGATCTCATTACGGTCGACCTGAACATGCCTTCACTCGATGGGCTGAGCCTGATCGAGTCGATCGTATCGCAGGACGGCCCGAACCGGCAGACCCCGATCATCGTGATCTCCGCATATCTGAGTCCTGATACCGAAGAAACGTTGCGCGAGCACGGAGTAATCGACTGCCTGTCCAAGCCGTTCGAAGCGGAACGGCTGCTGGACCTGGCCAAGGAGTTGGCCTGATGCCGTCTCCTGCCGAGCGGATGCGCAAGCTCGTAGACGAACTGAACGAGCACGACTATCGATACAGGATCCTTGCTGCCCCCACCATCTCTGATCAGGCCTTTGACGAGATGATGAAGGAGCTCGAGTCGGTAGAGGCCGAGCATCCAGACCTCGTCATCCCGGATTCGCCTTCCCTTCGGGTCGGCTCCGACCTCACCAAATCCTTCGACACCATCGTGCACCAAGCACCGATGCTCAGCCTGGACAACACCTACTCGCCGGAAGAAGTGGAGGAGTTCGACAAACGGATCCGACGGGATCTCAAGGATGAGTCGATCGCCTATTCGGTGGAGCTCAAGATCGACGGGGTTGCCCTCAGCCTGATCTATAAGGACGGTCTGCTCGTTCGCGGGGTGACGCGGGGCGACGGAATTCAGGGCGAGGACATCACCCCGAACGTGAGGACGATTCGGTCGATTCCCATCCGACTTCGCGGCGATCTGCGGAACTGTGAGGTACGCGGTGAGGTGTACTTCGAACACGACACGTTCGCGGCGATCAATGCCGAGCGGGAGAAGAACGACGAACCGCTGTTTGCCAACCCACGAAACTCGGTGGCGGGCACCCTGAAGCTTCAGAACCCGAAGCTGGTGGCCAGTCGAAACCTCAGCTATTTCGCGTATTCCCTGGCCAGCCCGGAAATCGACCTCGATTCCCACTTCGATCGGCTCCAATTGCTATCGGATTCGGGATTCGTCGTGAATGCCGAGCGCGACCGGTTCAAGACGTCGGACGAGATCATCGCTTTTGGTGACAGGATCGAGAAGCGACGTAACGATCTCCCCTACGACATCGACGGCGTCGTCGTCAAGCTCGACAGCTATCGCCTGCAAGACGAGCTGGGGGCAACGAGCAAAGCGCCACGGTGGGCGATCGCTTACAAGTTCTCGGCCGAGCAGGCAGAGACGACGCTCGAGCAGATCGGGCTACAGGTCGGTCGAACGGGAACGGTCACACCCGTCGCCCATCTGACACCGGTCCTGGTGGCGGGGACGACAGTCAGCCGCGCAACACTCCACAACTTCGAAGAGCTCGCCCGAAAGGACATCCGCGAAGGTGACCGGGTGATCATCGAGAAGGGCGGCGACATTATCCCGAAGGTCGTCAGTGTCGTGGAAGCAAGCCGCTCGAAATCCACCAAGCCATATGAGCTTCCGACGAATTGCCCTGTCTGCGGCAGCACGCTGGTGTCGGACAAATCGGAAGTCGCGATTCGCTGCGCGACCGTCAGTTGCCCCGCACAAATGAAAGGCAACATCCGTCACTTCGCCGGGCGGACGGCCATGGACATCGAAGGGCTCGGGTCTGCGCTCGTCGATCAATTGGTCGGGGCCGAATTGGTGGCGGATGTGGGTGACCTGTACAGCCTCGACGTCGACCAGATCGCGTCGCTGGAACGAATGGGCACGCGGAGTGCGGAAAACGTCGTAACCGCCATCGCGCAGAGCAAGACGCAGCCGCTGAGCCGCCTTCTGTTTGCACTCGGAATCCGACACATCGGGGCAACTGTGGCGCGGTCACTGGCCTCGGCCGTCGGCTCAGTGGACGCACTGAAATCGGCGACCGAAGAAGAGCTCCTGGAGATCGACGAGATCGGCCCGATCATCGTCCAAAGCCTGAAGGATCACCTGGCAAACGAACAGAACTGGGCGGTCATCGGGAAGCTGCGGGCAGCGGGCGTGAAGCTGGAAGCGGATGTCGACGCGACGGGATCTGAGGTCGAATCGCCGATCTCGGGAAAGACGATCGTCGTCACCGGAACCCTCGAACGCTGGGGCCGATCGGAAATCCAGGATCTGATCCGGGGCCAGGGTGGCAAACCGACCTCGAGCGTTAGCAAGAAAACCGATCTGGTGGTCGCCGGAGAGGCGGCAGGCAGCAAACGCACCAAGGCCGAATCCCTCGGGATCAAAATCCTCGACGAGGCGGCTTTTGCCGAGCTTATCAACGACGCGTGACCAGGTATCACGCATAGAAACAGGAAGTTAGCCCGAGAATCGCCCGCTTTGCGCTTGACACGTCAAGGGCAAACGCCTAGACTACGTTCGCATCACACGGGGCCGTAGCTCAGATGGGAGAGCGCCTGAATGGCATTCAGGAGGTCAGGGGTTCGATCCCCCTCGGCTCCACCATACATAAAATGAAAAGGCTTACGCAATTGCTGCGTAAGCCTTCTTTTTTTACCAGATCTACACTGGCCTGTCTCGTTTCTGCGCCTGCGTTGGGACAGGCGACCTTCCAATTCTACCGATCCAACTCCCTCTTCAATTCCAGCCCAGGTGGTTAGCTCAGGCCTCAGCGGGAAGTTGCGGTTTGATCCACAGGTCTTTTCGTTCATCTTATACTGACGAGACCGACACCTCCGCCAAAGAGGTCTCGCAAAACATGCAGGTGTCGGATCCGTTCCAGCGATCCACTATCTCAAATAGCAAGGGGGAATGACCGTGCGGTGGATGACCTCAAGGAAGCGTGGACATGGGTTTGACGCATGCCCTCAAGCAATCACACTGGTCCTGTCCGTCCTACTCACAGTCCTAGTGACGCCCGCCCCCGCCTCTGCCACGAAATGGCTCGGGGCCGTGATGCTGAAGAACAACTACGTCGTGTCTACCGGGCAGGAACTCGCCGATGGGCCTGGTGTACACTTCTGGTCTCGATACAGACCCCAGACGTCTTTACCGTTGAAATCTTGCAGGTCCAGCGTGATGATGTCGTAATCACCAGACAGTACCTGTTCAACAGCCACGATGGGGTGGACGGCCGCATCCACGTGGTAGCCCTCACCACTCAGCATTTCCACCATCATCCGGCAGAAGTCCTGTTCGTCATCGATCACGAGAATACGTTTGACGTCAACCATAAACACTCAGCCATCGGGAAAACGGACAGCGTGATGCTCGGCCGCCGCACCCAAACGCACAGCACTTACCGCACCAACAAGGTCGAGGCTTACGGCTGATGCAGTCAAGCTGCCCCGGGAATCGAATTGTCGCAGAACCCGCTCTTCATTCAGGAAACAGATCGAATTCTGGGACCTGACGTGACAAACATCACTGGAAAACAACGGTGGAATATCACATATTTGGGCAGTTCAAGGGTGCCACGACAGACCGGAGGATCGAATAGTCCATGAATATTCCGAGTGAGAACGACAAGCAGATGACCTTGAACCGGCTGAACCGGCATAAGAAGAAGTTCAGTCGGAAGGGGATCTCGGATATCCGCGTGCGGTGGAAGGGCAACTACATGTTCGTGGATATCGTGAAGGAAGAGAAGTCGGGGATGTTCGGGAAGTTTCTCGGAAACAAGACTGTTCGCGGCGTGGGAAAAGTCGCCCGACTCGAGTTTCTGAGTCCGAACAAGTGGAAGCTGTTGATCTACAAAGTGGACGTAAACAAGTACGCGCCGCACCCCAACTTCAAAGAGGGGACCGTCGAGCAGTGTCTGGACGCGACGGCCGAAATCTTCTTCTAGGTCATTTTCTTCGTTCACAAGCTTCGGCGGGACAGGTCGCCAAGGCTACGGCCTGGCAGGTGAGCTTGGGAACGATGCTTAGGATGTTTAAAAGGGCTCGGACGACACAGACCGGGCCTTCTCTGTGTACGTCCACTAAGCCGCTTCAGCGCAATCGTCGACGAAGTTCGCGGCTTCTTCGATCAATGACGGGCTCGCTCTGTCCTTGACCGCCTCTTCCGTCAGATGTCGTCGCCATCGACGGGCGCCGGGAATGCCTGAGTACAGACCGGTGATGTGCCTCGTCATCTGATGGAGGCGAGCCCCTCGCTGCGTCTGGCGTTCCGCATACTCGGCGAAAGCGGTTACGACTTCGCGCCGGGATCTTGCGCCACCCGCCTCCCCGTAGATCGCGGTATCCACATCTGCCAACAGATACGGATTCTCATAGGCCGCGCGACCCATCATGACCCCGTCCACGTGTTCGAGCTGTTCGCTCACGGCTTCCAGCGTTCTGATGCCTCCGTTGATCAAAACCTCGAGATCCGGGTAGTCGGCCTTGAGCCGATAGACGGTCTCGTACTTCAGCGGGGGAATCTCCCGGTTCTCCTTCGGGCTCAGGCCCTGCAGCCAGGCCTTCCGTGCGTGGAAGATGAACGTCCGGCACCCGCCGCCACGCACACGCTCAACGAACTCACAAAGCGCTTCGTAGGAGTCCTGATCGTCGATGCCGATCCTCGTCTTCACTGTGACAGGTACGGTCGTGACCTCCTGCATGGCAGAAACGCAAGCCGAGACGAGCTCCGGCTCCGCCATCAGGCAGGCGCCAAAGCCGCCGGATTGAACGCGGTCGCTCGGGCAGCCCACGTTCAGGTTGATCTCGTCGTATCCGAAGTCCGTCCCGATCCGAGCGGCAGCCGCGAGGTCACCGGGATCACTCCCCCCCAGCTGAAGGGCGACCGGATGCTCTTCCTCGTTGAACCCCAGCAACCGTTCCAGATCCCCGTGGAGGATGGCCGACGCAGTCACCATCTCGGTATACAGAACCGCGTGCCGAGAGATGAGGCGGAGGAAATAGCGCTCGTGCTGGTCCGTACAGTCCATCATTGGAGCGACACAGAAGCGTCTGTCGAGGGTATGTGGCATGACCCGAATGTACACAAAAACGGCGAGCCGGACTCAGCCAACTCGCCGTTCTCGGTGTTGGATCTTTGACTAGCTAAAGACCGGAAGTCCCAGTTCGTCACGGTTGACGATACTGGGCGCCGCCTGCGGGTTCTCGCCGTCGAGGAACGGGAGGACGTCGTTCTGATCCTGCCAGCAGGGATACCCACTCAGGATTCCAGCCACGTTCCCCGCCGCAAGCGAGGCCATACCCTCACGCGTCCAGATCGTCGCCGACGCGATGTGCGGAACGATCACGCAGTTCGGGCAATCTTTCAGCCCCGGCTTCATCGCCGGCTCGTCCTCGAACACATCCAGACCTACACGGAAGTTCGGGTGCGAGTTCAGGTGCTCGACCAAGGCAACCTCGTCGATCACCGGGCCACGGCTCGCGTTCACGAGGACCGCGTTGTCCTTCATCATCCCGAGACGCTCGGTGTTCATCAGGTGATGGGTCGTCTCGTCAAGCAGCGGGTGCAGACTGACGACGTCCGACTCACGGAGGACTTCCTCAACCGTGTCACACTTGCGCCACGAAATCGGCTCTTCGCCCTGAGACTTCAGGAACTCGCCATATCCGGTCAGGTAATCTTCGAGACCCTTGTTCTGATAGAGATCGTAGTAGAGGAAGTCCATCTTGTATCCCTCTACCATCATCTTCGCGTAGGATGCGCCAATCCGACCTGCACCGACGACGCCGACCGTCTTCCGCGACATCAACTCTCCCAGATACAGCGTCGGCAGCCAACCTTTGTAGTTCTCGCCACGCATGTACTCATCGGCCTCGACGACTCGCCGCGCTGCGGAGAATGTCAGGGCGACGGCCATCTCGGCTGTCGTCTCTGTCAAGACGCCCGGCGTATTCCCGACCGGGATGCCGCGGCTCGTGGCTGCGTCGACGTTCACGTTGTTGTATCCGACGGCATAGTTCGCGTACACCTTGCAGCCGGCTTTCCTGATCGCCTCGAACAGCTCCTCGCCCCAGTCTTCTGTCAGCTGACCGATCACACCGTCAACGCTGTCTCCGACCTTGGCTTTGATCTCGTCGACACTCAGAATCTCAGTCGACGTCCCGACCTCGACGCTGCAGTCGGCGGCGGCGAGCACGTCCAGCCAGCGGGTGCCGGGCAGCTGCTTCGTGCAGACGACACGCTTGCTACCGGACGGGTTATGAGTTTCCCAATCAGCCAAAGCGACTCCTCCTTGATACGTGGTCATCACAAACGAGACACGCAGCGGAAGGGGCGGAAAACCGCGCCAGTCCGCCAAAAAACGGGTCTCGGCAGGCCGTCCAAACTAAGGGTATCGGATAAGAGGGTCAAGCGGAAACGATGCGAGGGCGTCTGTGCCGACCGACAGAACATCTTGCTCCACAGGCGCCTACCTTCCCTGCCACCCCACGAACGCAGGATGGTCTCTAATCCCGTCGAACGCGGTGTCATCCTCCGCCCGTTGGCGGATTTCCCGATCAATTCGCACCGCCTGCTTCAGCTTCTCGGCTGCCTTGCTCGGATGTCGTGCATCCCCAAGTGTCCACGCCAATGCCAGGTCATAGAGGAGTTCTGTATCGTCGGGCTTTTGCTTCAAGAGCAGTTCTCCCTCGCGCCTCACCAAACCGTACTGCTGAGTGCGGAGGTAGATTTTGACCAACGTGGTCCGGATTTCGAGCTCTTTCGGTGCGAGTGTGCTGGCCTGCTTCACGTCCTGCGTCGCACGATCCATATCACCCATCTGTAGGTAGGTGAGGCCTCGATTGTAGTTGCATCCGTGCGCCCCTCCCCGGCCGATCGCATCGGAGAAGGCCTGTACGGCGCCATCGAGATAGCCTGCCTTCAAACACGCAAGCCCTCGCGCGTTCAGGCGCTCGGCGCTATCGTCACCCTGTTCAGCCTCGAGGGCTTCCAGGGCTGACCGAAACCAGGCCTGATGGCGGATAGCACGGTCCTGGAGCTGTTTGTCGTCGCCCTCTGCGGCAAGCAGATGCGTCAGCTCTTTGAACGCGCCATGAGCTTCCTCGATTGTGGTCGGTTTCTCCAAGCCCAATGCAGCTATGGCTTCATCGGTGGTCAAGACATACCCCCAGGACGTCAGCACTCCCCCAAAGCAACACGGATAGATCGGTCTTCTGTCTTGAAAGTAATGAGAGAAAGGAGGGCAGGGTACATAAAAAGAACGCCAGCTCAATGGGTCAGAAGCTGACGTTCGGTAGGACAGTAGTGATGCCGAATCACTAACCCTACTATCGGTCCCAGGGAGGTGAATCTTTAGCTGAAGTCCGGGATCGAAACGGGTGCGCCGTCCTGCAATGCGGACGCGTGGGCGCACAGGCCAGGCGCGGTCATCTCGACTCCGCGATAGACGTCGATTGGGACGGGTTGTTCACCACGGGCGGCCTTCACGAAGTCCTCGACGAGCAACATCTCGCTCGTCCCGTGTCCCCCGGTCACAGCGGGCTCGAGTCCCGGATCGGAGACTTCGGCATGGATTTCCTGCATCCCATCCTGGCCCTGCCTGAAGATTTTAGCCGGATCCCCGGGAGGTCGGCCATTCTCGATCACCCCTTCTGTCCCGTAGAAGACCTGCCAGTGGAACGCGGGTTCGCGGCAGACGGAGAATCCGCACAGGATCTTGACAATCACGCCTCCGGCGGTCCGGAACAACCCCACCTCCAGGTCATCCACACCGATCTCCGGGCTCGTGCGCGGGCCGGTCGACAGGCCGATCGCCTGAACGCAGCGATCATCGAGGATATCAAGGACGGGCCCCAGGCTGTGGGTGCAGTAGTAGATGGGCGGCATATCCTTGCGCCAATTGCCCTCCTGCATCCGGGGACGGATATTGTGGACGTATTCTGCCTCGACATAGGTGATGTCACCGATATCGCCACGCTGTATCCGGTCGCGCCACTCCTGGAGATAGTGGAAGTAGCACATGTTTTCGGCAAACATGTAGATCCCGTCGGCACGGTTCGCGGCCGCCACGAGATCGTGACACTCCTCCAGCGTCCACGCCGCAGGGACCTCCGACAGCACGTGACGGCCGGCATCGAGGGCGGCAATCGCCTGACGCGCGTGAAGGGGACCAGGGGTGGCGATAACGACGGCGTCCAGGTTGGCCTGGATCAAGTCGTCGAATCGATCGAGCCGTGTGGGGATCTGCCAGCGGTCTGCCACCTTCGTGAGAACATCCGGGGAGGTATCGCATACAGCGACGACCTCACAGTCGTCCCGTTCAGCGAACACGCGGAGGAATGATTGTCCTCTTCTCAGACCTGCGACGCCTACGCGCAACGTTGACCTCCGGATACAAAAAGGGTGCGAGAGTGATCTCGCACCTCGGTCGCCCCTTCGGGGCTCTTCTCAATCACGCTTGTTCGAGAACTGGTTCGGGTTCGGTGTAGGTGTCGATGGCGACGGGTTCGCCTTTGCCGTTCAGGAGGGCGTCTGCGGTCTGGCGAGCGGCGACCATCTTGGGCCAGATGACTTCGCGGTAGCCACGAACCTGATCGGGCAGTTTGAACACGCGCACGTATGCGGCATACCTGGTCTTGTCGTCGAAGGCGAAGTCTGCTGCCAGACCGATGAACCAGTCGCGGTATGCTTTCTCTTCAGCGTGCCACTGGGGAAGCCATCCTCGCAGGAAGCGTAGCCGGCGCATCACGTTCAGCATCCAGGGCTTGGGTGACAGGTCGAACTTGACGTCGGCACCCAGGATCTCGAAATGCGGCCGCATGATGTAGCTGTGCGTCAGCCGATCTCCTCGCGCGGGGTCGATGTTGTATCGCGCGTGATCGCGTCGCTCTTTCTCGACACTCGTGGCCAGGTGGGCGACGTAGATCTCGTCTTTGTAGGCCATTACCCTCGCCAGGTTCGGGATCAGGGCTTCGGTCGCCTCGTATCCATATTCGGCCGTGTCGCGGGCGAGCACTGCGCTCACCGTGTCGGCGTAGGACTTCGCGCATGTCTCCCCACCCCACTGGAACGTGTCGTAAGCCCCAAGCGCGAACTGAAGCCGAGCCTCTTCTCCGATCAGCCAACCTGAGGCCACATCTGCAATCGCGCGGTAAGCCTTAGCCGTCGCCGCGCCGCTCGTCTTTTCGAGGATACCCGCTTTGTCTTCCAGAAGCTCTTGGTAGGTGACCGCCTCGGCCGGTTTGTCGAACACCGCCGGATCGATCGCCGCTTTACGACCCATCTCGAAGGCCTTCAGATTCTGTTCCAGTTCTGCGGAACGGATGTTGACCTTCATCGCCCAACGGAGGTTGTCCAATGACACCGGAAGCGCCCCCCTCTGGAAGGCGGCGCCCAACAGGATGCTGTTGGCGTAGATCTTGTTCCCGAGGAACCGTTCGGAGATCTCGCCCAGATCCATGCCGAAGTAGCGATCACCGCGCGTATACCGCTTGATCCACGCCTCCAGGTCATTGGTGTCGAAGTCGTCGATCCCGGTCATCGTCATGATCGTTTCGCGTTTCCCGGTCTCCACGACCGCCGTCGTGTGCTGGGGGCTCGCCACTCGGCCGGTCCCGTTCGGATCCATACCGCGAACAGCTTCGAGAATGTCCAGCCCGAGGACCAGGTTCGCGTGACCGTGCGGTGTGATCTGAGAGATCACCCGCTCGTCCTTCGAGAAGCTCACGTGCGAGTAGACTGCGCCGTTCCGGATCGCCAGGCCCTTCTTGTTCGTAAACCGGACGGTATATCCCTCTTTCGCCCCTGCCGTCGAGATGATGGCCGAGATCGTGTTGACCCCCATGCCGCCGACCCCGCCAACGTAGGCATACCACGCGTCGTCGAAACCCTCCGTATCGGGCAATGGAAGGTCGTCCAGCTCGATCGACTCGGTTCTTACGATAGGCGCCTGTTCACGATGGATCGTCACCTCTTCGAAGGACGGGCACGTCTTGTCGCCGTTCGCCACGGTGACCTTGGTGCAGGCGCCATCTGACACACAGAGCGAGAGATCAGTCGCCACCTTCGGTCCGTGGAGGGTATCCTCAACGGTCAGTCCCGAACACCCGGTCGCCCGCGTGCACTCGAGACAGTATTCACAGATCTCGGGGGTGATGTTGATCTGTGACTCTTCCGGCAGGAACCCTTTCTCCTGGATCACCGCCCGATCCTCGTTCCTCTGGCGTCGGTTGAAGGTGATTCCGCACTCCTTGTCAGCGATCACGATCTTCACGCCGTCCTTCAGGAGTGTCTCCTCAACGGCTTCCCGGTAGGGCTCCCGATCTTCAGGATTCATCCGGACGATCGACACCGGGCTGGCCACGCTGCCCGCCATACCGCGCACGACCGACTCGATGTCCTGAGCGAACGTCGGGTTGCCGAGGATGTCGACCTCCACACCCGGCGTCGGCTGATGACCCGTCATCGCCGTCGTCTTGTTGTCGAGGATGATGTAGGTGATGTCCTGCCCGTGTTTGATCGAATCGGAGATCGCCGCCATTCCGCTGTGGAAGAAGGTGGAATCTCCCATGAACACGAGCTGCTTGTTCCGGATGAACGGATCGATCCCCGCTCCCGTCCCGCCACCTAGCCCCATCCCGGACAGGTTGTGCATCAGCCGGTCGAAGGGCTTGTACTTGAGGAGTGAGTAGCAGCCGATGTCACCGTGGAACACCAGATCGACCTCGTCGCGGCCGTGCTGTTCCTGCATATACTCGGGATCCATAAAGTCGTCGACCACGCGATTGAGCACGCTGGCCGAATCGCGATGCGGACACCCCGGGCAGAAGGACGGCGTACGCGCCGTCGCGTGCAGCTCATACTCGGCGGTCTCACTTATCAGATCGACTTCACGTTGAACACGTTCACCATCAACACCGCCGACCTCGATCGCTCCGAGCAGACGCGCAAGCACCTCGACCGTAATCGACGGGTTCAGCCCCCGCGTCTCCGGGAAGCCCTCAACGTCGTTCGGGAAACGCTTGCCCCAGACAGGCTTCACGCTGCCCTGCTTGGTGGACAGCTCGAGGATGACCGACTTGACCTGCTCCTCGAGGAACGCCCGCTTCTCCTCCACCACCACGACCTGATCACACTGGTCACACAGATCGGACAGGATGTCCGGATCGAGCGGGTATGTGAGCCCGTATTTGAGGATGGGAAAGCGACCGGACAGACCCAGCATGTCGAGCGCGTGTTCCAGGTAACAGTATGCGAGGCTGCTCGTGACGAAGCCGATCGGCTGTCCCCCGTCACCCGGTACGATCCGGTTCAGGCCGAGCTCGCGAGCCCCCGCCAGCATCGCCGGGAAGCGATCATAGATCACCTCGTCCTCCTTGATCGCCGTGCTCGGAGGAATGATGACCCGGTCGTCGACGGGAATCGTGCGGCTGTCGATCGTCACCTTGGACTGGACGGTAATGTCGGGGAACTCATTCGCGTGGACCTGGACGGTCCCGCCGCCGTCTGCCTGGTTGGACGTCACGAGATACGCGACATACAGACGGGTCTTCTCAGAAAGGTCGAGCGCGGCCCCCATCCAGTCCTTGATCTCCTGGAAGGTGCTCGGCTCGAGGACGGGCATATACAGATGCTTCGCGATGAAGCGTGAGTCGGCCGGGACCTGCGTGCCCTCTGACCAGGTGTCGTCGCCGAACACCGCCACGGCCGCACCTCCCGGCCCGGTCCCTGCCATATTGCCGAGAGCAAGTGCATCGGCTGCGACGTGAGCCCCCACGCTCTTCATCACGGTCACGGCACGGATGGACTCCATCTGCGCACCGTTCAGGCGAGCCGCACTCAGCGCTTCGTTGTTCGCGATCTGGACCATCACCCCCTTCTCGACGAGGAGGTCACGAATCCGTTCCGCGGCATCGAACACTTCCGCCACCGGAGATCCGGGATACCCCGTCAGGAGTCCGATTCGGTTCTCGATGGCTCCCTTCACGAGGAGCTCGTTCCCCGTGAAGATGCTGACGCCTTCTTCCTGTGTGAAACGCGGGTCCATCCGCAGGCTAGATCTCGTTCTGCCAGTTGGGATTATACAGCTCGCCGGGATACGTCGAGTGTACGAGTTCGTAGACCCCTACACCACGCCGATCCCGGAAGATAAACTCGTAGGCCCCCTGGCTCTCGTAGGTCCAGATTTCATACGGCTTGACGCTGTCGACGGCTGAACGATACTCGCGGTCTGTCGGCGACCCATACTTCACGTAGATCCGCCCCTTGTCGGTATCGTAGCCCTCCTGTCTGTGACCGCCAGAGAAGTTGTTGTCCGCATACCGCATCCGGCGGATGTGCTCGATCAGCTTCTCGTTCACCACCGTCGAAGGAGTCGGATCGGAGCGTTTCCAGAACACCTTGAGGAATTTGTCCTTCGAATCAAGCGTCTCCAGCTCTTCGTATGTCTTGATGTCGTTCTCCGCCGCGATCCACTTTATGTGTCGATAGTAGGCCAGGCTCGTCTTCTGGTCCTCGGTAAGCTCGTCATCGGGATCCGTCTCGGACTGCAGGAACACCAGCGCTTGCCCCCCACCCATCGCCTTGCTGTCCAGATCTCGTGCCTGGACCGACAGGAGGTAGCGACCAGGCTCCACGCCTACCGTGGCGATCGAGTCGATCAACACGGCGCTCTCACCGCCCTTCTTGTATCGATGGTCGACCGGCCTGCTCACTGGAACGCCGTCCTCGGTCGTCAGCGAGTAGCGAACGTCGAACGCGGACCCCGGCGACAGGTTGTAGAGTTCGTGGTAGAACCGGACAGGCTCTCCGATGCGGAAGATCCGGGTCGTCTTCGGAACCACCTCCCAGCCGTTCCTGACAAACCGACCGTCTCCTGTCGCCTGATTGACCTGCGACGCGAGCAGGACCCCGCTGCTCTTGAGCCCTGCGGACTCGAGGTCCTCGACCGTCAGGTCAGCGTCGACCGTACCGTGGTTGTCGCCATAGATGTCTTCGACAACGAGAGCAACCTTGTAGTCGCCCGGTTTCAGGCTGAACCCGATCTGATCGCGGACCACCCCTCCAGTCTCCTTCAGCTCCCTGAGATCGGAAACACTGAAGTTGCGGGTCCAGACCTCCTCGCCCGCCACTTGCCCGCTCGCATCGGTGATCGTAATGGACAGATCGATCTGAGACACGAAGCTGCCGGATTCGGGGACAAACTGAAGCTGTCGAGCGTCGAGTACGGTATAGAATTCCTGAAGCGCGAATCCCTGTACACCGCGGAACAAAGCCGTGTCGACGAAGTATCGCAGCTCACCAAGACTGCCTCTCGGCCAGTCGACGGTTTTCGCCGAGTCCGCGGGTGCTTCTGTCTGTGCGTGCGTGAAGGAAGCTGGGAAAGCGATCAGCGCAAGCATCGCCGCCCAGCGTGTCAGGTTTCGAATCGACATGGTGTTGCTCCTCAACCGGCCACGGGTGATATGGCATCGACGACGTCGGCGCGGAGGCGACCAAACGTCTTGTCGTCCAGTACGGGGATCATCCCGTCGACATCGACGGGTTCGAACAGGTCGACCCAGGATCGGCAGCCGCCATACTCGGGGCGTGGGTCGATGTGACCTGGCGCTGGCAGCCGATAGACCCTGAGCACCATCGTCGTCAGAGGCTTCTCAGGCTTCCAGTAGAACCGGTCCTTGATATACTCGGCGGTCCAGATATGCGAGGATGCCAGACGATCGATCGCCTCGGCGTCCTCGACCGGAAAGAGGTCCGTCACACAGGCACAGTACATGACGGGAATCCGCTCGGGTGCCTCGGTCGGCATATCCGCCAGCCACGACTGCACGTCAGGCTTCAGAATCGACGGCTCTTGATGGTAGAACGTCGGGTAGAGCAGAAACCGCTCCGAGACGAGGTCGAAATCGCCCGTCTCCTCAACGATCCCACCCTTCCGCATCAGGACGACCTGGCGTCCCTCACCGAGAGCTCGAATCGCCAGAGCCCATTCTTTAAGGGCACATCGCTTGGCAGTACTCACGCATCCCCCTCGGGATCATCCGGGAAAGCCGAAACCCAGATCTCGTCGTCGATCACCTTGACGGTGTAGGTATGAACCCGATAGTGATCCGCTTCCGGACAGACGCCTGTGTCAAAGGTAAACCGGAGCCCGTGCCAGAGGCAGGTCACGTGTTCGTCATCGAACTCGACGGTGCCGATCGGGCGATTGTTGTGTGGACAGGCGTTCTCGACCGCCTTGAACGTCCCCGAACAGTTGAACAATCCGACATCCCGCCCCATCACCATCACGACCTTCCCCGCGCCAGGCGGCAGGTCAGCCACCTTCCCAACCCGCACAAACTTGCGGCCATCGTCCTCGGGCGGCGAGCTCCCTCCCCCCATCCAGGCTTTCAGGTCGAACGGGCTCACGTCGTCAGGGGTGCCGCCTGGTCGGCCGCGTGGTAGGAGCTCCTCACGAGCGGACCTGACTCCACGTGCTTGTATCCCAGGGTCTCCGCAAACAGCCGCATCTCTGCAAATTCCGACGGCTCATAGAACCGCTCGATCGGCACGTGATCCGGCGTCGGCTGCAGGTATTGCCCGATGGTCAGGATGTCCGTCCCCTGAGCCGCGATATCGCGGATCGTCCCGTCAACCTCTTCGCGCGTCTCGCCGGCTCCGACCATAATTCCTGATTTCACTGGAATGTCCGGCCGGGCAGTCTTGGCATGTTCCAGCAGCTCCAGCGACTGCTGATACTTCGCCTGAGGCCGCATCGTCCGGTAGAGTCTGGGCACAGTCTCCACGTTGTGGTTCAGGATCTCGGGTCCGGCGTCGAGCACCAACTGGAGCGCATCCCAGTTGCCCTGAAAGTCAGGGATCAGCACCTCGACACTCGTCTCGGGACATTTCAGGTGCACCTGGCGGATCGTCTCTGCGAAGATACCGGCGCCACCATCTTCCAGTTCGTCCCGGTTGACGGATGTGATCACGGCGTGTCGCAAGCCTAACGCCTCGACTGCTTCGCCGACTCGAACAGGCTCGTCTCCGTCCAACCCGATCGGCCGTCCCGTCTTTACGGCGCAGAATCCGCAGCTCCGCGTGCAGATGTCGCCGAGGATCATGAACGTCGCCGTTCGTGCCCCCCAGCACTCACCGATATTCGGGCATCGCGCGCTTTCGCAGACCGTATGCAGCTGCTTCTCCTCGACCAGCCGCTTCAGGCTACGATATTCGGCGTTGCCGGGCGCGGGCACACGGAACCATTCAGGGAGCCGTCGCTTCCGGGCCGGCTCGATGTTCACGATATCGCTCAAGCGAGCTCCCCGATCAGCGTCTTCTGCGTGCAATCGGTGACGGTGACGTCTACGAATGTGTTCGGCTCGGCCTCACCAGTGAACACGATGGTCTTGAACGTGTCTGTCTTTCCGGACGTCTGTCCCGGTCGTCTGGCCGGCCCCTCGACCAGCACTTCTACCGTCCGGCCGACATACGTCTGGTTCACCTCCAGCGAGATGCCGTTCTGGAGCGTGATCACTTCCTCCAGACGTTCGCCCTTCTCGGTCGCCGAAACGGTATCCGGGATCTCCCGCTCCGCCACCGTGCCTTCACGCTCTGAATACTTGAACATGAATGCAGAGTCGAACCGCACGCCCCGCATCAGGTCCAGGGTCCGGTCGAAATCCTCGCGTGTCTCTCCCGGGAAACCGACGATGATGTCCGTCGACAGCGAGAGACCGGGGATTGCCGCCCGGAGATCCTCGACCAGCTTCCGATACTCGGCCGTCGTGTAGCTACGCTGCATCGCCTCGAGCACGGGGTCGGCCCCTGACTGCAGGGGCAGATGAATGAACGGGCAGATCTTCGGATCGCGCCCCATCGTTTCGATCAGTTTTGGCGTGAAGTCACTCGGATGGGGCGACGTGAAGCGGATACGCCGGATGCCCTCTACACGCGCCACCTGCTCCAGAAGATCCGCGAAATCCGTCTCACCGTCGTGGTATGAGTTGACCGTCTGTCCGAGGAGCGTCACCTCTTGGAAGCCTTCCTGTGCCGCGATCTCGGCCTGGCGGACAATCTCGTGAGCGGCCACGCTTCGCTCTCGTCCGCGTACATAAGGAACAATGCAGAAGGTGCAGAACTTGTCGCAGCCCCGCATCACGGTGATCCAGGCATTTACCCCCTCGCTGCGAGCCGGATCCAGTCCGACATACGTCTCGCTGCGCCCCAGCTTTACATCGAGTGCCGGCTCACCGCGAGCCTCCTGGACCATCTGCGCCAGATCGCGATACGAGTCTGGTCCCAGAATCAAATCAACATAGGGAACCCGATCGAGCAGCTGCTCGGACAGATGCTTGGCCATACAGCCGCAGACACCGAGCACCACGTCCGGCCGCTTCATCTTGAGGTGACTGAGCTGGGACAGCCGTCCGATTACGCGATCCTCCGCGTGCTCCCGGATGGCGCAGGTATTCAGGAGGACCACGTCAGCCTCCTCCAGACGCGTCGCGGCCGAATAGCCGGCAGACTTCAGCACGCCCAGCATCACCTCCGAATCGGAGACGTTCATCTGGCAGCCGTAGGTCTCGACGTAGACCGTCCCTCTTTCGGCCGGGACGACGTCCTCGATCGCCGGGGTTGGGGCCGGCCCGTGGCTCGGCTCGATCAGCTTCAATTCATCCACGTGATTCGCTCTGTTCCAGTGCTTGTTCGATTTCCTGTGTGACTTTCGGATCGTCTTCCACATCGAGCCGGCTGCGTAGCGCAACGGCCGCCTCTTCTCCACCGATTCTGCCGAGTGCCCACGCAACGTGCTGCCTGATTAACGGCTCGTCATCGTCCAGCGCGCCGACGAGCGCAGGGACATCAGATGTATCTCCGATATTCCCGAGCGCCACGGCGGCGTTTCTCAGCAGGCCGCGCCTTTTGGTGCGCTTGATCGGGCTCTTGCGAAACCGCCGGCTGAAAGCTTCCTGGTCGAGGGAGAGAAGATCGTGCAAATCCGGTCGCTCGAACCCGGGCCTTGATTGGAATGCCGGCTCAGCCGTCGGACGGGCGTGTCGGACGTTCCAGGGGCAGACATCCTGGCACACATCGCAGCCGTAGACCCAGTCCCCTACACCCTCACGTAAGTCTTCTGGAATCGGGCCTTTGAGTTCGATCGTAAGATACGATATACACCTGTTTGAATCCAGCACGTAGGGCTCGAGAATCGCGTCCGTCGGGCACGCATCGATGCACCGCGTGCACGTCCCGCAGTGGTCCGTCGCTGGCGGATCCGGCTCGAGGTCGAGCGTCAGGATCAGCTCACCCAGGAAGAACCACGAGCCCATTCGCTTCCCGATCAGGTTCGTGTGCTTGCCATACCAGCCGAGTCCAGCTCGCGACGCATATTCGCGCTCGAGGACGGGCCCCGTGTCCACATAGGCCCTGCCTTCCGTCCCCGGAGCGAGCGACAGGATCTGCCCGAGCAGGTCGAGAAGACGCCCCTTGATCACATCGTGGTAGTCGTCGCCTCGTGCGTAGGACGATATGCGGCCCCCACGTGGAGACATCTCTTCCTCTGGCTCTGGCTGGTAATTCAGGCCGAGACACAGGATCGACCTTGCCCCGGGGACGATCGCCGCAGGATCTGCACGCCGATCGAGGTTCCGCGTGAGATACCCCATCTCACCGGCGTAGCCCTTTTCTATCCAATCCTGATAGAACAACCAGTGATCGGGCGGGTCCGCCGCCGTTACCCCTACGGGCGAGAAGCCCAGGCCCGAGGCCAGGGCTTTGACCTCGTGTGTGAGCGCAGATCGATCCAAGAATAGTGAAAGGGCAGAACACCGGGTGCTCTGCCCTTCTCTGAACAATTGTCTATACTGGGTCAGGTTACGGACGCTGCCGCATCCTGAACGGCGTCGGTCACGAGTCGATAGGCGTGCTTTCGTGAAGGGGGCAGGCCGTCGAGCGCTTCCGCCAGTTCGTCCCGTGTGATCCCCTTGTCGAGCTGTCGTCCCTTCAGCAATTCCGTGGAAACAGACCCGGCCGCAATCGCTGCCGCACAGCCGTGGGCCATGAACGTGACGCGATCGACGATGCCCTGCTCGTCCAGCTTGAAGTAAAGTTCGAGTGACGCTCCGGACGCTGGATTTTCCGACGACCCGACGACCGTTGCCTCATCCATCGCGCCAACATTCCGAGGATGCTCGAAATGGTCGATCGCGATGTCCGAGTAGCCTTCGCTCAAATCAGTAATGGACGTTGTCCAAGGGACGACGCGGCGGCGTCAGTGTGACACGCTCCTCGACCGCCAGCAGACGCTCTTTCGTGTAGATCAGATCCGCCCGACTCTCAGCCGCGAGCTCCGAGCGTTCCGTCATCACAATCGCGTCTTCCGGGCACGCTTCGACGCACATCCCGCAGAAAATGCAGCGCAGCATGTCGATCTCGAACCGGTTGGGATACTTCTCCCGATCCGGCCACGGCGCCCCCGCCGCCTCGATCGTAATGCACTCGGCCGGACACGCTGTCGCGCACATATAGCACGCGACGCACTTAGGCCTTCCCTGATCGTCCTTTGTTAGCTTGTGGAGACCTCTGTACCCTTCCGGCTTTTCCCATCTTTCTTCGGGATACTGCATTGTGACCTTTTTCCCGAACAGGTGCTTGAACGTCAGCGACAGCCCCTTTGTTATTGCCGGAAGATACATTTTTTCGGTCAACGTCATTTCGTGACCTACTTTTTTCATTTCTGTTGTCTCCTCTACGATTTCTGTTGCGGCCCCGTCGCCGTTTATTCGGTCGACCGGCCCATCCGGTTGCGACAGTCTGACGGATCACCGTCACCTGGATCTCACCGGGAAACGTTAGATCCTCACGCACCTTCTGCGCGATATCAAAGGACAGATTCTTGG
The DNA here is from genome assembly GCA_002727195.1 of Gemmatimonadota bacterium. Taxonomy (GTDB): domain Bacteria; phylum Latescibacterota; class UBA2968; order UBA2968; family UBA2968; genus UBA2968. Next base: position 29,413 of record PBWH01000021.1, on the reverse strand, counting down.
CGTCATCGTCCGAGACCCGCCCCGCGTTCGCCATCACCCGGACTTCACGGCCCGCGTTGATTGCGTAGGCATCCCGGACGCCGTTGAACGAGCGTGCTAGATCTTCGAGATCCCTCACTCGCTGGATGTAACCTTCCGCGTCGTCCCGTCGTGCACCGGGTCGGGAGGACGAGATGGCGTCAGCCGCGGCCACGATGAACGAGATCGGCGACAACGGTTCAGCTTCTTCGTGGTGATAGAGGATCGAGTTGATGACCTCTTCACCCTCGCCATACTTCTTGGCGATATCGACGCCGATGCCGACGTGCGTGCCTTCCTGCTCGTGATCGATCGCCTTACCGATGTCGTGGAGCAACGCGCAGCGCCGGGCCAGTTTCTGATTCAGCCGAAGCTCCGCAGCCATCGCACCGGCCAGGAAAGCCACCTCTTTACAGTGACCGATCATCCCTTGCCCGAAGCTCGTCCGGTATTTCAGTTTCCCGACGAGCTTGACCAGTTCGGGATGCATATCATCGATCCCGACGTCCTTGACCGTGCGCTTCCCTTCTTTCTCGATCATGGCAGCGATCTTCTTCTCGCTCTGGGCCACGACCTCTTCTACACGGCCGGGATTGATCCGCCCCTCTTTGACCAAGGCTTCCATCGCCAGACGGGCGATGTCTCGCTTTACAGGATCGAAGCTCGACAGCACGACCGCTTCAGGGGTATCGTTGACGATCACCTTGACGCCGGTCGCCGCCTCGAAGGAGATAATGTTCCGTCCCTCCTTACCGACGATCCGACCCTTTATGTCGTCATCGGGCAGCGGCACGACCGAGATAGACGACTGCACCGTCTGGTCGGTCGAACACCGCTCGATCGCGCTGGCGATGATTCGCTTCGCTTCGCGATCGGCCTGCTCCTTCGCCTGCTCGACCTTTTCGCGCCCGATCTCCGTCGCGACCCGCTGCAGGTCGTTCCGGATCTTCTCGAGAAGCATTTCCCGAGCGTGGTCGGCGTTCATCCCCGAAACACGCTCGAGGGTTGAACGCTGCTCACCGAGAATTTTGTCCAACTCCTCGTTCTTGCGCGTCAGTCGCTCAGACTGCTTCTTCGTGTCGCGATCACGGCGCTGTAACCCGCGATCGCGCTGCTGAAGAACTTCTGATCTATTCGTGAGATTGGCCTCCGTCTCGTGCAACGAAGTCTCTTGCTTGTCCAGTTCCTTCCGCTTACGGTCTAGTTCAGACTCATACTGAGACTTAGACTCATACCACGCGTTCTTCTCTTCAAGCAGGGCTTCCCGTCGATCGCGGTCGGCCTTCTCGACCAGCTTCGCGACCCGTCGGTCGTTCTCCTCCTCGAGATCGGCCACCTGACGTGCCCTGACTCGTGAGCAGAACATCCAGCCCATTCCAAAAAGCAGGATGGCACCCCCCAACCCAACACCGATAATCGTGAAATCCTGTGCCATCGAAGCTCCCAGCAATGACCCAAAGTCCATTGGAGCCTCCGACAGTCCTCAAATTCAAGATCCAAAGCAGATGGTCCGGTGGCGCGTGGTCGCAATGCGGGCAGCACGCTACGGAGCATACCCGTCACACACATCAGTGATATCGTGGCGAACCACATCACGAATAGATTTGTCTCGTGAGAAACGCCCAATCCGAACTCCCGAAGAAAACGCATACCTGATTCAATGGTACGCAAAAGGCGCGGGAACCAGGCTCCCGCGCCCAAGCGTCGTGGTTCAGACGCTGAAAGACTCCCCGCAGCCACACTGATTCTTGGCGTTTGGGTTGTTAATCTTGAAGCCCTGCCCCATCAAGCCGTCGTCGAAATCCAACTCCGACCCGACAAGGTAGAGCGCGCTCTTCATGTCGATAAAGACACGGACGCCATTGCTTTCCACAACGTCGATATCGCCGTCCGGTTCTTCAGAGAATTCAAGCTTGTACTGAAGACCCGAGCACCCACCGCCGACCACGCGGACACGCAGTCCGCAGTCAGCACGTCCTTCACGTGCCAGCAGGTCCCTGATCTTGCCAGCAGCTGATTCGGTGACGGTCACCATGCCCCGTACACCTCCTNAGACAGGTTTAGGTCAGGCNCGACAGGCAGGCCTTGACCGCGTCNAAATCCGGGAACTCGCCAGCGTCGTCGGCCACTGCGGCAAACTTGACAACGCCTTCCTTGTCGATCACGAAGGCGGAGCGCTTGGCAACCCCCTTGAAACCAAGCAGTTCCTCGAACATCGCGCCGTAAGCCTGACAGACTTCCTTGTTGAAGTCACTCAGTAACGGAACCGTTATATTGCTTGCCTCGGCCCATGCCTCCTGCGCGAACGGACTGTCCACGCTGATGGCCAGCACCTCGGCATCGAGTGCTTCATATTCGTTCAGGCCTCCAGAAACCGAACACAGTTCGTCGGTACAGGGGGAGGAATAGGCCAACGGGACAAAAAGCAGTACAACGTTCTTCTTGCCCTTGTAGTCCGACAGGCTGACATCGACCATATCGCCGACCTTACGCTTGAGGGTAAAGCCTGGCGCCTGATCTCCAACAGATAGTGCCATGTTATCTCCTTAGTGGGTTCATCTGGCTGCGTCGAAAAGCTCGTTGACCTTGTTCCAGTTGACCACCTCATGGAAGGCGGCGATGTAGTCCGGCCTACGGTTCTGATAGTTCAGGTAGTAGGCGTGCTCCCACACGTCCAGACCGAGGAGGGGCGCACCACTCCCGTCCATCAGCGGGTTGTCCTGATTTGGCGTGCTCACGATGTCCACACCGCCGTCAACTGCGATCAGCCAGGCCCATCCGCTGCCGAACCGCGTCGCTGCAGCAGTGTCGAAGGCCTCTTTCGCGCCGTCGCCGCTGCCGAACTTCGCGTTGATGGCAGCCATCAGGGCATCCGACGGTTCGCCACCGCTGCTCGCTGGCGCCATCACCTGCCAGAAGAGCGAGTGGTTCCAGTGTCCACCACCGTTGTTACGGACAGCCGTACGCTTGTCCTCGGGGACGCTGTCGAGATCGGCGATCAGTTCGCCCAGATCCTTGTCTTCCAGCCCCGTCCCCTCAAGAGCAGCGTTTAGGTTTGTCACGTATGCATTGTGGTGCTTGCCGTGGTGAATCTCCATCGTGTCCGCACCGATGTGGGGTGCGAGCGCGTCGTGAGCGTACGGCAGATCAGGTAAGCTGTGAGCCATCAGTCTTCTCCTCTACTGTCGGGAACCCGAACGAAAAAGGTGTAAGCAGCTAAAATACATTGAGTTACAGATACGCAGCCCACACAGGCGGCATCCAAGAAAGTCATCCAGAAATATACTGAACGTCCCAGAACGCGTCAAGCTGCCCGGGTCGGTGTTTTTGCTTTAACAACTGGCCTTACGCGGATTCGGGCCTTTGCGGGTCGCTTGAAACGAGGATGTTGTCGATCAGCCGTGCACGCCCGAACCTCACGGCGACGGCAAGCAGAAAAGAATCGTTCAGATCCTCGTCCTGCCTCAACCGATCGGCACTTACAGCCTCGACATAGTCNATGTCCGCCAACTCGGAGCGTTCGATCTCCGCCCGCATCGCCGAAATCAGATGCTCCCGTCGTCGTTCTCCCTTGAGTGCAAGCCGCTGACCGGCCTGAAGGGCGTGAAACAGCACAGGGGCCGCCGCCCGTTCTCCTTCACTCAAATACACGTTCCTGGAGCTCCGCGCCAGGCCGTCCGCCTCACGGATAGTCGGCGACACGAGAATCTCGACCCCAAGGTTGAGGTCGCGGCTTAGTCGACGGATCACCATCGCCTGCTGCGCATCCTTCTGACCAAATACGGCGGCGTGGGGTCGGCAGGCCGTGAACAGCTTGGCCACCACCGTCGCCACACCGCGGAAATGACCTGGTCTTGAGGCGCCACACAGATGGTCTGTCAGCCCAACGACATCAGCGTGCGTCGTAAACCCGTCCGGATACATCTCTTCCTCGGTCGGCGCAAACACGACTTCCCCGCCACAGCGTTCGATCAGCTCGAGGTCTCGCTCGAAATCTCGAGGATACGACTCGTAGTCTTCACCGGGACCGAACTGGGTCGGGTTGACGAAAATGCTGACGACAACCACATCGCCATCCCGCCGCGCCCGGCGTATCAGGCTGGCGTGGCCTTCGTGGAGGTAGCCCATCGTCGGGACGAGCGTCACCCGATTCCCGGTGAGACGGGCGTCNTCGGATACGGTCTGCATCTCTGAGATGGATTCGATGACGCGGAGACGAGACACGATTACTCAGGAAAGCACCGACGCTTGACCTCTTCGCGGTAGGCGGCGCCTGCTTTTTTCGTCGCTTCGTAAAGGTGGGCGTACTTGCGGACGTATGAAGGCACGGACTCATACTGACCGAGCATATCCGAACTGACCAGAACCTGGCCGTCACAGGCCGGCCCCGCGCCGATCCCGATCGTGGGAATCGTCAGGTCGGCTGTGATTGTCTCCGCCGTTTCGTGGGACATAAACTCCAGAACCATCGCGTAGCAGCCAACTGACTCCAGCTGCGAGGCCTGCTTACGGATCCGTGCCGCCGACTCGACCTTCGTCCCCTGACGACGATAGCGCCGGGCCGTCTGCGGCAAGAGGCCGACGTGGCCCATCACCGCCACCCCGTTTGCCGTCAGAAGCTCGACGACGTCGTAGCGAGGCCCTTCCAGTTTGACACTCATCGCGCCCGCATCGAGCAGCCGTTTCGCCCCTTCCAGCGCCATCTCGGGCGTTTCGTAACTACCGAAGGGCAGGTCCGCCAGCAGGTGGGTCCGCTTCACGCCCCTCGCCACAGCGAACAGATGATGTAGCATCTGATCCAGCCCAATGTCGGCGGTGGACGATAGCCCAAGTTCTGTCTGGGCCAGAGAATCGCCCACAAATAGGATGTCCAGATCGCAAGCATCCAGGGCCATTGCGGTCGGATAGTCGTATACCGTCAGCATCGCGATGGGCTCGACACCCTTCATCTCACGTAGGTCTGCGACGGTCTTGGGCACGTTCAAGCCTCGACGTGTGCCGGACGGTAATAGCGCGTGCCGGCGGGTGGTGCTTCGACCTGCTGAAGCAGGTGTTCCAGGTCTTCGGGACGGTTCACGAAGTCTACCTGGGACACATTCACAACGAGCAGCGGGCTCGTCCGGTAGTGGAAGAAGAAATGGGTGTATGTCTCGTTGAGTCGCTCGACAAAGGCCTCGGTGATCCCACGTTCGTATCCCCTGCCCTTGGCGCGGATCCTTCGCACCGTATTCTCCACGGAATCCTGGAGCAGGATCACCAGGTCCGGTCTCGGAACCCGATCATCCAGCGAATCGGCGATACGCTCGTACAGACCGAGTTCGGTGTCGTTCAGGGTCGCGTGGGCATAGATCGAATCCCGCTCATACATATAATTGGCAACCACTTGCGAGCGGAACAGGTCGATCTGATGGAAGGCCTGCAGCTTGCGGTAGCGCTCAAGCAGGTAGAACACTTGGGCCTGGAATCCGTAGCGCACCGGGTCCTCGTAGAAGAGCGGCAGGAACGGGNTATCGTCCGGCTCTTCGAGTTCGAGCCTCGCCCCGAGCCGGGTCGCCAGCAGAGTCGCCAGCTGGCTCTTGCCCACACCGGTGACCCCCTCGACTGCAATATACCGGGCAGCCACGGTCAGACCTGGAAAACATTANGCGGGCAACAGCGATACATCGACTCGTACCAGATCCTCTCGTCCAACGGTGTTCGCCAAGTGAAGGAAGGTTGATTGCGTGAGGGGATGGACGCCCTCCGGATGGAGGTCGGCGAGCGGTAGTAGGACAAAGGACCGCTCCAGCATACGCGGGTGAGGAATCGTCAAGCCGGGCTCGTCTACGATCTCGAACCCGAACAGCACGATATCCAGATCCAGTGTCCGCGGGCCCCAACGAATGTCGCGCACCCGACCAAACTCACGTTCGATATCCAGGCATCTATCCAGAAGTGCCCGAGGTCGCAGATCGACGTCCAGCGCCACAACCGCGTTCAGGTAGTCTGGCTGATCTTGCGGCCCCATCGGTGGGTTCCGATAGACCGGTGACGCCTCCCTGACTCGAATCCCGGGTTCGCGGTCCAGCCGAGCGACAGCCTCCTGAAGCGTCNTGGCCGGATCACCAACGTTGGCGCCCAGTTGGACGTATGCCCGTGTCGGATCCGCATCAGTCAAGGCCGCGGGACACCTCGACTTCGATCCCGTCGAATTGGGCCGGTACGGGGGGGTTCGGTTTCCGCACCCGAACGATCAGCCGGTTCACCCCGAACGTGTCCTGGATCGAGGTGATCAGCCGATCGGCCAGCGACTCCACCAGCCCGAATCGCTCGCCGGTGACGATACCGTTCACGAGGTCGTAAACCTCGGGGTAGTTGACCGCGCCTTCAACCTTCGTGACATCGGGATTTTTCCCGTGCTCCGCCCACCCCTCGAACGCCCCCAGAATCTCAACGTCGACCTCGAACTGCTGACCGAGGGTGTTCTCCTCGGGAAAGAGGCCGTGATACGCATAGAAGCGCATGTTTCGGATCCGGATGATGTCGTCAGCCATAGGCGTGTGCTAATATCGGCCCGCGACCTATGAGGTCAAGAGCAAAGGTTCAAACGGTTCGTGGACAGCAGGTTACGACACGAATGGAAGGTCCACGACCTTCGCCACAAGGCCGTCTGGACCCTGTAATTTTGTCCCCGGAGCCTCGAACCCACGCCTCACGGACCCCAGACAGACGGTGCGCCCCATCGCCTCCGACCGAACGCCGGACTTTGACAGCCCGACAGCCTTCCCACCAACGGCGAATTCCGTGTCGCTTTCGGGCAGGTCGGCGTTCCCCAGGTCGAACCCGACGAGATACCGACGGGGCTGCCCGATGTTGTTCATCTTGGCCAGCACCTCCTGCCCGATAAAGCACCCCTTCGTGAAGTCGACTGCGTCAGCCATACCACCTTCGAGCGGGGCCACGCGTTCGTCCACATCCAAACCATACCTCGGGATCCCCGACTCCACCCTCAGTGTTTCCAACGCTTCCGTTCCAGCCGGGACCGCGCCCTCAATAACGAGGAGATGGAAGAGGCCTTCGGCGCTTCCGGACACCCAGAGGTCGTAACCGGCACTTCCTGCGTAGGACCGGTTCACAAGACGGACATCCGTATCGCCAATGTTGACTTCGGTGTGCTCAAGCGCCCCCAGACCTGGATCCTTCCCAATCAGCGTCGCGAGGATTTCCCCCGACTTTGGCCCCTGCACCCCGAGAATCGTACAGTCTTCAGTACAGTCTGCGATCTCCACGTCGTCCGCGATCACATACTTGTCGAGAAACGCGCTCACCTTTTCCTGCAAGCCGGGTTCCGTCTCCATCACCAGACAGTCGCCGCAATGGTAGAGCCAGGCATCCGCCTGAGTGCTCCCCTTCGCGTCGGTGAGAGAGGTGTGGTTACCCTTCCCCTCGCTCATCCCTTCGACCGTGTTCGTCAGCATCCCGTGGAGAAAAGACACGCAGTCATCTCCCTTAAACAGGAGCTTTCCCCTTGGGGATCGATCCACGACGACGACTGACGACCGGGCCGCAGAAACTTCGCCCGCGACATCCCCATAACTGAACGGCGTCGCATCCCCTTCGGACGCGAACCGGCCTCCCAAACGTTCTATCAGATCACGTAAATTCATCGATTCTCCCAGCCTGAATGCCTCTTAAACGAATATGCCCGGGGTGCCAGAGTCTGTCAAGGTAGGGCGCAGCCACTGACCCGGGAGAGGTCCGTCAACGCAGCCCAATGCTCTCCCTCTGCTGCGCAATGGGAGAGGGATTCTTGCGGGCCTGCCTTTTCGTCTGCAAGACGGACGAGGGCCGAAGAGGAGCCCGNTCTTGGCCCTCACCTGGTTGTGTCTACAACACAACCGGCCTCTCCCGCCAGTGGAAGAGGAGAGCCCACGCCTCTCTATCTCAATGTGGTTTAGTCCAAGACTTGACCGGCCCTGCCACACCGTTAGTTTACGCAAGTCACCGAACACCAATCACAGCAAGTGAGGCATCGTTTGAAAGCAATCCAGATCAAGGAACACGGAGGCCCCGAAGTCCTCAGTCATGAGGAAATCGACGTCCCCGAGCCACAAGGCGGACAGGTTCTCGTCAAGATCGAAGCGGCCGGACTCAACTATATAGACACGTACCACCGGACCGGGCTCTACCCCGTCGAACTCCCGCTCACGTTGGGGCTCGAAGGCGCTGGCGTAGTCGAAGAGGTCGGCGCAGACGTGGATGACATCGCGGTCGGCGATCGTGTGGCGTGGGCGGGCTGCCCGGGCTCTTATGCGGAATATATCGCCGCCCCGGCGGATAAAGTCGTTAAGGTCCCGGACGGGGTCGCATCGAAAGTGGCGGCAGCCTCGATGCTCCAGGGGATGACGGTCCACTACCTGACCCACAGCACCTATGCGCTTTCGTCAGGAGACACGGCACTCGTACACGCTGCCGCCGGTGGCGTCGGACTGATCCTCGTCCAGATCGCCAAGATGCTTGGCGCCCGGGTCATCGGAACTTGTGGCACGGCCGAAAAAGCGGAGTTGGCGCGAGGCGCTGGCGCGGATGAGGTCATCCTCTATGCGGAGCAGGACTTTGAGGTCGAAACCCTTAAACTCACGGATGGCCAGGGCGTGGACGTCGCGTATGACTCGGTCGGCAAATCCACGTGGGAACTAAGTATTAACTGCCTGAAGCCTCGAGGATATCTGGTCCTGTTCGGCAACGCGAGCGGAGCCGTCCCCCCGATCGATCCCCTGCTACTCAGCCAGAAGGGCTCGCTGTTCCTGACCCGTCCAACGCTCGCAAGCTACACGCTTTCACGGGAGGAACTGCTCTGGAGGGCGAACGACATCCTGGGATGGGTCGACACCGGCAAGCTNGACATCCGTGTCGATCGAACCGTTCCACTGGCGGAAGCTACAGACGCCCACCGTGCCCTGGAGTCACGTGCGACGAAGGGCAAGGTGCTTATTCAGCCGTAGATTCAAGCGACAACAGGCAGGATTCCGGGGTGACGAGGAGGCGGTCGTCACCCCTTTTTCGTGCCTACCCAGTTACACGGCCTGCCCTAAACACTTGTTTTTCAATGCCCAACAGGCACCGAGAAAAANTCTCAGAAAAATTGTAGAAAAACCTAAAGGTCGATGGTCCATCCGCCGATACATAGGGAGAGGGCGTTAATACCCTTGGGTAGCCTTCACTGCCGAATCACTCGTCCGTCACGTTGGTCGCGCGGCGAGCCGACAATGCCGAATCCATCCTCAAGCAATGGGTCACACGGTGGATTTCGAATCTACGGAACACCTGAAAACACAACTGAATTCCCAACTCACATAACTCCTTGGAGAGGAGGTGAACGACTCTAAAGAGAAGGCCCTGTTCATCGCAACTGTTGTATGGACAGGACCCGCTCGACCGCCCCAGGAAATATCGGCCGTTGAGCAACGAGCAGGACACCATGCCAGCAGAAGTCAATAACTCAGTCATCACGGCAACCAGCCTCACACCGAGGAATACGCCTCAAACGGCGCAGACGGAAGCCCGCAGTCGCGACAACACCGCGTCGGCGAGCACGTCGAACCCGCAGGCCGTTCTCTCGTCAGGTCCCGAAAGTCTGGTCAGGTCGCCAGACCCGGGAACCGGTGCTCAGGGAGCTGAAAACAGCTCTCAAGACGCCGGAGCACAGCAGCAACCCAACCCGCAGAACGCGGGAAACGCGGTGGGTCAGAACGTAGACGTCTCGATCTAATCGGGGTCTGCAGACGGTAAGGCAGGAATCGCGCGGAAGGTTCCAAGCCGAAGTCAAGGCCGTCAGATGAAGGATGGGAGAGCCAGGATAGCTCCTCCGGCCTTCGGAACCATTCACAGAGTCGAAGTAAACCGATAACGTTTGGTAGGGTAGTGAAATGCCGATCTTTGTCTCGCGATTCTCGCCTGAGAGGTCGCTGATCGGGAGCTTTGTCGCACCGGGATCTCGTCGTAACGAGACACCGGAGCGCTCGGCAACCGAGACGCCCACCTCTGCCGCCAGTAGCGGCACATCCCCACAGGGCGCTGATCTAGCAGAACTTGCACGAGCGTTACGCTCGCCAGATCTCACCACGCAAGTCCCGACGCAAGACTCGTCGACACGATCCGCGTCTGTAACCGTCTCCGACCCGTCAGCTGAGGTCAGTACCAAGAGCACGTCTACATCCATCGGCTCTCTGACGCTTCTGGACCAACTCCGCTTACGCGCATCATCCCCCATACAGGACAGCCCGGTCGATGAACCGGCTCCCGCAGTTGAGAACCCTGTCGATTCACCGACCCCTCCCCTGTCGGTAGGCGTCGAGAATCGTCTGGGCCCCCTCGCTGAACGACTTCGTGCGCTCACCGATGAACTGACCGCCAATCGATCCGCCGAAGCACCGGCCATCGAAGCTCCAGCGGCGGACGTTGTCAGTCAGCTGGCCACCGAGAACCAGTCGGCCAACGCCGCCGCTGCAGAGGAGAACCTCGACAGCCTGATCACCGCTCTGCAGGAAGAAGGAGCGGCCGAGGCTCCGGCTGCTGGCGCTGATCCTGAGCCGACCATCGACACGGAGGCGATTGCTACGGCGATCGCCCAACAGGAAGCGACTTTGGTTTCACGCGACACACAGGAGCAGAGGTTGCGTGAAGGCCTGCAGACCATCGCCGCCGGTCTACAGGCAGATGCCGCCATCCAGTCTCGACAGAACGTCGACCAGACGACTCGGAACGCGGAGGCGGCATCCGAGGTCCAGTCAAGACGGGAAGTTCAGCAAAACCAGCGTGAAATTCAGTCTCTTCAGGGCGACCGCCGTGAGGCACAGCAGGATTTACGCAGCGCTGACCGAGCGATCCGTCAGCTGCAGAGTCGGAACATCCAGATACANTCCGATTCAGCTCAGACGGCGAATCCAGGAACGTCCCTTGACGTCCTGGCCCAGTAGCACGACTGCCGAATCACAGGTGGGTGTGAAGCCAGGCCGCCGCCCGTAATCTGGTTTCGTTGATGGTGTGTTATTCGGAGTGGCACATTATCGTGCGTGCCTTCGCTGCCTCGCGGAGCGGTGGTACCAATTGGTCAGTCCCCCCTTCCTTTTTTCCGGAGGAAAGGGGGATTCTTTTTAGGCAAGGGCGGATGACGAATGACGAGTGCAGAATGTCGAATGTTGAGGGGTTGCCAGTGAGCGCGGGGACGGCCTATATTCATCCCGATTAGGCACCGATCTACGATTGACGAGGGACTGGTGAACGAGATTGCGGACAACCTGAAGGTATTGTCGGACCCGGCGCGGCTCCGGATTCTCAAGGAGCTGATGGGGGGCAAACAGGAGAAGCACGTCTGCGTGCGGGATCTGGCGGAGAGTCTTGCGATCTCGCAGCCGAACGTTTCGCATCATCTCAAGGTGTTGAAGACAGCGGGGTTTATTTCCTGTCAGAAAGCCTTCGAGAAGGACCAGCGGTTCGCCTACTACAAGGTCGACCGGAAGAAGATCGAAACCCTGTTCAAGAACGTTCTTGAATCGATCTCCTGAAGCAGCCCCAACTGTATTCTAACTGACAGGCATCATCGTAGCAGCAATTTGGTCATCCTGAGCGGAGTCGAAGGGCGACCAAATTGCATACGACCGACACTTCGACTCCNCTCAGTATGACGGTGTCTACGTCTTGGAGCAATCAGATCTCGTAAATGACGAACGCCCAGCCATTCCGGCTGAGCGTTTTTTGTGTCACAACCCAGACGCAATCGGTTCAGGCGGCGCAACGATAGATGACGTCTTGCCCAAGCCTACATTCCTGTTTCATACGGAGTGTCGGGTGCCCCCTCGGTGAAGAGCCGTCTGAGACATGTCGTCAGGCGTCTGGGGAAGAAGGTTTCCGTAGCGGCTTCCATCTCCTCGAGTGTCCACCACCGGAAGCCCCGGAACGCCTCCCGCTCGCAGCCATCCAGCCCTTCCCCATCCCCCGGTTCGAACCACGCGGTTTCCACCTGGTAGAACGTGTCCTCCTGCGCATAGTGTTTATCTTTCCAGGTGAAGCGGCTCGTGCGTCTCCAGATAGCCGGACCGATCGTATAGTCGAAGGTCCCGACCTCTTCCGCTAACTCACGCGCCAGAGCGACGGTGTCTGACTCCCCCGGTTCTCGTCCACCGCCCGGTGATATCCAGAACTCGCCCCCCGACCCGGGCTCCCGGAGCTTCATCAACAGGACTTCACGCTCAGGCGTAATCACCAACGCTCTAACGCCACTCCTCGGCGTCACCTCGGCGGGTTCAGCGCGCGAGGGGTTTGGTGTCACCGTGATCGCTTTCGGAGTCGTGTGGCAGACGTGTTCACACACCCCGCAGCCGATGCACCCATCGAGGACCTCGATCAGATTATCAGCTCCGATCTGTATCGCTCGTGAGCCGAGCGGACAGAGGTCGACGCAACTCTGACAACACTCACCCTTCGAACGGACACACAAGTCCTGAGCGACCAATGCCGTTCCGATCGTAATCTGCTGGCGTCCGATCACCTGGAGTGCACCGGTCGGGCAGGCCGGCATACAATCGAGATCGGTACACACCACACAAGGCTGCTCCGCCGCGACGATCCCGGGCGTTCCCTTGAGCGGACCGTCCTGACCGATCGGCCGGATCGCATCGGCGGGACAAGCCGAAACGCACGCGTGACATCTTTCACAAAGGCTGAGGAATTCTCCTTCCGGAACAGCGCCCGGGGGCCGCAAGACGGTCGGCGGCGGCGCCTGCTTGTCAAGATAATCGACAGCAGGCTCCACGTATCGCTTCACGACCTGGCGAAAGAAAGCGCGCCGACTGTGTGGGGAGTCGCTCACGGGTGTGCTTCCTGCCAGGTCGGGCCTTTGACATCCATCTCGAACTCGATGTGTTCGACCGGTGGTGCCGTCCTATAAAGATGGATCCCGTGCAGGGACGTCGACCCGACCTGTTCCGANATCAAGGTGCGNACCCCACNGTCAATCGGGTGCTTGGTGTAGACGNTCACATCTCGAACGTGTGACCACTCGAGCCCGAGTCCGTTCAATCGTTTCTCCATCACCATCAGCACGAAGCTGGCCTTCTCCTCGATCGCGTCGGGGGTCGTCTCACCATACCGGACGATCGTCTGGTCATTGATCTCTCCGCCTCGAACCTCACCACCACCGGCGATCACAAAACTCACTGCGCGATCCGTCGTCGCCTCCCGCGTGTATGAGAACGCATACATCGATTGCTGGTCGGGTGCGCGATCAATGGGCGCGACGTTAGTTCGCCCGACCGGATTAGGCTGGCCACGTTCGAACACTCCCATTGACAAAAGACGCTCAACATAGGTCTCGTTAAAATCATCGAAACCACCTGCGCTATANGGTTCGGAACAACGAAGTTCGATCGAGCACAGAGATGTCGATGGCGAACCGTTTCCATCCAGGGCGCGTTCGACGATGTCGAATCCATCCGACCAGAACACNGGACGTTCGAAAACAACTCTTACGATTTCGAATCCCGCGTGAGCACGAACGCCGCTCGAGAATGCGCTGATGCCGGTAAGAAAGTCGTAATGACCGTTTGGGTTCTCGATACGTTCCATCTTTTCTCTCGCTCGTGGTTGGTTACCTGTCGCACAATATCCTCACCCGATAAGCTGATGCCACTGCAATCAATATAGATCAACGAGGCTCAAGCCCTATTAAAGGGTTTCCGCTGCGGTGACGAAAGTACATACAAAAGGTATTGTTTTTTNAAGGGATTGACTTTGCCACTTCGTGTTCCGATTGTCTTTGAAGATTGTTGAACGCAGATTCCAGAACAATCTCTTGACACCCAAAAGAGATTCCATTTATTGGCCGCGCTTCAAATCCAGCCACCGCTTCATCCGTCTTCACAGAGCCAACAGAAAACGTCGAGGTGACACCCCGTGGCGCGAGCAACGAGATCTGATTTCGCCGGCGTTAAGAATTCCCTCCATCGTTACCTGGAAGATGTCGCATCTTCCACTCCTCTCTCTGCAGCTGAGGAAGTCACCCTCGCGCAACGCATCAAGAAGGGCGACCAGGATGCGCGCGCGCAACTCATCGAAGCCAACCTACGTTTCGTCATCACCGTTGCACGGGAGTATCATAATCAGGGCGTCCCACTTGTTGACCTGATAAGCGCGGGCAACGTCGGCCTCATCACAGCGGCAGAACGCTTCGATGAAACCAAGGGGTTCAAGTTCATTTCCTACGCTGTCTGGTGGATCCGTCAGTCGATCCTGCAGACGCTCGCTGAACACTCGCGTGTCGTTCGTCTTCCCTTGAACCGCGTCGACCTACTTCGTCGCATCGCACGATACACCAACAGTCGGCAACAAGAAACATCGTCGCGGCCGCACGAAGAAGAGATTGCGGAAGAGCTCGGTATCTCTGTCGAGCAAGTGGTCGACACGTTGTCCAGTGGCCAGAGGGTCTTGTCACTGGATGCGAAGTTCGGTGACGATGAGGAGAATAGCCTACTCGAGGTGACGCCGGACGACAACACCGAGTCGCCGGACAAAATGCTCCTTGAGAACTCACTCTCGCACGAGATCCGAGAAGCCCTCGAGTCGCTTGACGACAGAGAGCAGGAGGTTATCCGCCTCTACTTCGGGTTAAGCGGGCAGGCGGAGATGACGTTGGAAGAGATCGGGCTGCGATTCAAATTGACGCGGGAGCGTGTCCGCCAGATCAAAGAGAAGGCATTGAGGAAGTTGCGGCACCCGACGAGGGGCCGGCGTTTGATTCCTTACTCCGACGAATCCTGAGTCTCTCGGATCATCACGAGCTTTCGGGCGGTGACGACACAGTCGTCTCGCCTCGTCTATTGCAGGGCAGCCAAGAGATCCTTGAACCGCAGACCCCGCTCCTCGAAGTTCGTGAACATATCGTAGCTGGCCGACGCCGGTGACAGCAAGACCGCATCCCCATCCTCAGCCGCATCGACTGCGCGACGAACTGCTTGCTCTAAGCTCGACGCGCATTCGACCACGGGGCCGCTAACGCTTCTCTCGATCTCGCCCGCCGTCTCCCCTATCAAGATCACGTGCTTAACAGCGCGATCGATCGCCTTACCGAGATCGGAATAGTCCAGCCCTTTCCCAGAGCCACCAGCGATCAACACGATCGGCTGATCGAGGGCGTCGATCGCCACCATCGTCCGCTCGGGGCTAGTCGCGATCGAATCGTTGTAGAAGGCGACCCCGTTCACAACTCCACATCGCTCCAGCCGATGCGCCACACCCTGAAACGTCACCAGAACCTCAGCAATAATGTCGAGCCTCACACCGGCCGCACGCGAGGCACTGGCGGCTGCACAGGCATTGGCCTGGTTGTGACGCCCCGGTATCGTCAGATCGGACAAGCCGCAGATCTCCCGGTCTATCGATTCCCGCCTGACGATGCGTTCACCTTCAACGTATACGCCCGGACGGTCGGTGGGAGATAACCCGAACCCCCTCCTCTCGACGCCCGGCCCCGTTTCCCAATGCCACACGTCGCCCTCGGTGTTCAGCACCGCGATATCTCCGCTAGTTTGGTGCCGAAGCAGCGCCTGTTTGCAGGTCACGTAATCGTCCAGACCGTCGTGAACGTCCAAGTGGTTCGGCGCGATGTTCGTAACGACGGCGATATCGGGACGCCACGCCATCATATCCAGGTAGCGCAACTGAAAGCTGGATAACTCGAGCACTGCTGTGGTGTGTTCATTCGAGGATGCCAGTTGAGGAAGCATTGACACCCCCATATTGCCGCCCACGATCGTGTCCGGAACAGCGTTCGACATCATCTCGCCGATCAACGTGGTGGTGGTCGTCTTTCCGCTGGTCCCTGTGACTGCGATCGATCGTCCAGGAAAGGCTGCTAGGAACAGCCCGACTTCGGTCGTCAGGGGGACATCAGCCGACACGCAGGCTTGCAGGTATTCCGACCGAAACGGAATCGCGGGGTTGGCCACAACAAGGTCGGCTTCCACGAAGTCCGTCGTGTCGTGCGAACCCAACTGGAGTGAAAGCTCTAGGCCCTCGAGGCTACGCAACGAATCAACCAAGTCCTGTTCGGACCGCAGATCCGTCACCAGTACGTCGGCGCCCTGTTCTACAAGGTATCGAGCGGCCGCAGCCCCTCCTCCGAAGAACCCCAACCCAGCTACGACAACGCGCTTCCCCCGAAGAGAAAGCGCGGCATCCCGAATGCGTTTGGCGGCCGGGCCAGTCACAACGTTCGACCCTCGAGCATAAAGAGCACAACTTCAACCATCGTCACCAGATCCAACGCGTTGTGTTGCAGAATATCCCGAATGTCTACCGCGTTCCCTGTGCGCACGTAGTCGTGATAGGCATCCGGTATTTCTGATCCCGGAATATCTCCGATGCGACCTCTGCCGCAGAGCGCTTTTTCCAGCGTCTGGAGCTTGCAGTTAACAAGCCGGTTTTTGTAGCGACGCCTCCCCTCGTGCAGGAGGTCGATATGATCGGCTTCGGCCATCCGGTAACCGNAGTAGACCATTCGGTCACGGATATAGGGCAGGTCGTATGTCTTCCCGTTGAAGCTGACGACGGTCGTGACATCGCCCATCAACTTCCAAAGGTGGAAGAGGAGCGCCCCCTCCTCCGTGTAGTCCCGGGCGAGCAGCTGCCGAACGCGCAGGTCCCCGTCCTCGAACATCGCCAGCCCGACCAGGAAGAGCGGCGTACCGGGCGTGAAGCCGGTCGCCTCGATGTCGATAAAGGCCAATCCCTCAGGCCGCGTGCCGGCCAGCGCGCCGAACGTCTCGAAATCGTCGTGATCGATGGTCGATTTGCCATACACGTCCGACATCAACTGGAGGAATCGCCGTTTCAGGACGGGACCCCGACGCGGAATCAACTCCTCTACGCTCTGATCGATCAGGTAGAACTTGCCGGGCGGCACTGTTTCCTCACGCCCGCTGGCGACGTCGTCTAGACGCAGCCGGATACGCGCATCATCAGCCGTCGCACGTGGTACAACGCTCGGCGGCGGAAGCTTGGCGACAGTCACGTCGTGATCGGACGAGATCTGCTCCTCGCCCGATTCGTCTTCGCGCACTGTGGGACGGTTTCGCAGAGCAGACCGCTTGAGTTCGGCGATCCGCGTTCTGAGGTCGGATGGCAGCAAGGAAGTTCCAGCTTGGTAAATGGCACATCGGGGAAAGACACAACACAGGCTGAGCAAACCTGTTCGAATGTAGTCAGTATATAGAACCGAATCAAGATTCCGGTGGTTTTGCTCGCCTGGCCGGTTGCGAACGCATATTATGCCTCAGTGAAACGACTGACCCATCTCATCTGAATCGTGCTGGCACTGGCACTGCCTGGCTGTCTTGCCGAGGATCCGCTACGCAAGGGCCTGGAGACCAAGCAAAACACGCAGGCCTCCCTTCTCCAGGCCACAAACGACCCTAGGGCGCTCGACCCTGTGATCCTCGAGCAACGATCNTTCGCTGAAGGAAGCCACCAAATACCTGCTCCAGGCCCAGTCTGCGGTGGACACCCCGGTCCGACGCCACCATATAAAATTGCTCGCGACCTGCACATCGAGAACTTCCCTGTCATCGTTGTCGGATCGATCTACCAACCGTAGGGTGCGAACACACGGTTGGGAAACGTACCGAACGACATTATATTTTCGAGTTCTTGGGGCGCCTAGGGGCGGCCGGTGTTTCACCAGCAGATCTATGTGAAGAACATTGAGGACTGAGGGTCGAGGATTAAAGATTGAGGATCGAGAATTGAGAATCGAACGTCTGATCGCTGTATTCGCGACGGCTGTGATCGTCGGTTGTCTACCGGGGGATCCGGGAACGGACCAGGGAGGTGCGGGGCAGACAGCCACCACCGAGGCGGTCGAATCGACAGCACCAAAGTCGCTCGACCCGGCCATCCTCAGGAGTCGCACGTTCGGGGAACCACCAATGCTGGCGGAACGAGTTGCCAGGGGAGAACTCCCGCCGGTGTCGGAGCGTCTTCCCGAGAATCCGCTCGTTATTGTTCCGCTCGAAGAAATCGGCCAATACGGGGGAACGATCCGGCGTGCCCTGACGGGTGACATCATCCAGACAGCGGGCGCCAACAAGACGCTGAGCGACGGATTGATGGGCTTCGAGCGACCGGTCCCCAGGACCATCCAGCACAACCTGGCGGAGAATCACTCGTTCAGCGAAGATGGTCTGAGGGCGACCTTCAAGATCCGGAAAGGCGTCCGGTGGTCTGATGGCCATCCCTTCACCGTCGACGACATTCTCTTTTGGTACTACGACACCCAGTTCGACGACAATGCGCGCCCCCCCAACCAGCCGATTCCACCCACCGTCTTCACCGTCGGCGGCAAGCCGATCAAGCTGGAAAAAATAGACGACCACACGCTTCGCGCCAGCTCCCCCAAGCCGCTCGGTCGCATCCTGAACGCCTTCGCGACGGATGTCCACGCCCGACCGAAGCACGTGATGGGGCCTTGGCACCCCCGTTACAATCCGGAAGCGAGTTACGATACCTTCAAAGAGAAAGCGACCGATGCGCGGATGATCTACGAACCGGGCATCCCCAGGCTGAGTGCCTGGGTACCGGTGGAGTGGATTCGGGGGCAGCGGATCGTCTACGAGCGGAACCCGTATTACTGGAAGGTGGACTCCGCGGGCAACCAGCTTCCATACGCAGACCGGCTGGAGTTCAACGTCATCCCCGACCCGCAGGTCATTCTCCTCAAGTTCATCAACGGCGAGCTCGATCTGTTCGGGCGCTATTCCCGCATCGATATGTACCCGACGATGAAGGCGGAGGAGGACAGCGGAAAATTCAAGGTCGTGCTCGTCGGTCCGGGGCGCGGTCCCTCGTTCTACCTCAACTGGGATGCGCCAAGGGAGAACATCCGTCGGGCCTTCCGGGACAAGAAGGTCCGGATCGCGATGTCACACGCGATCAACCGTGAGGAAATCAACAACATCATCTACCACGGGCTGCTCGTGCCGTCAGGCTACAGCTTCGGCAAACAGAATCCCTACTGGACCGAGGAGGCGTTCAAGCGATACACAAAATACGACCCGGAGTATGCCTATAAGCTTCTGGAAGAGGGAGGCTACACGGATACCGACGGTGACGGCTGGCGGAATCTGCCAGACGGTTCGCGCTTCGAAATCACCGTCGACGTCAGGGGCCCGGGTGTGGAGGTCGACATCTGCGAGCTCGTGCAGGCGCAGTGGCAAGCAGTGGGCATCAAGACCAACCTGAACATCTCACTCCGTGACATCATCTGGCCCCGGCGATTGAACGGGGACTATGACATCCATCACTGGGGTCTGGAAGGTCCTGACGATCCGCTCGGCCGTCCGCAGGATTGGGCGATGATGGCTGGCACCACCCCGTTCTGGCATCGCGACAACTCGAAGCACCTCGAAACGGAGTGGTTGATCCAGGCGACGCACCACATCAAATCCGCGATGACCTCGGTGGACCCCGATTCCATCCGAACCCATATGGAAGCCGCTCGGGAGCTCCACACCGAGAACGTCCCCGTGATCGTCGTCGGGTCGCCCTACCACGTCTGGGGTGCCAACTCCAAACTGGGTAACGTGCCGACCGACGGCACCAGCGCGGATGTATTCCGAGGCTGGGGACGTCCTGTTTTCCACGAGCAACTCTACTTCAAGGAACCCCAGTAGGGATCGATGGCCGAACACCCCTTCACCTGGCCGCTGACCGAAACAGTCACACGACTGTCCTGGAGATGCTGATCGAGCACGGGGCGGATGTGACAACGGTCGACGATCTCGAGAAGACGCCGTTGGATTATGCAGTTGAGAACTACAAGACACGGGTCGTGTATTATCTAAGCAATCTCGGTTGAATAACTGTTTTTTATTTGTGGGCGCGGTGATGTCGGCTTAAATTGGCGCGCCTTCAGCAACACCTTGGCACTGATGGCCGTCCCTCGATACAGGCAGGACGACGTCCAGCTTCCGGGATGCACGGCGCCGACAACTTCTCCTGATTAATACTGACTCGCTGAATGACTGCTTATATCCTCAGACGACTGCTGCATATGATCCCGACGCTGATCCTAATCTCGATGGTCAGCTTTGTCGTGATCCAGGCGCCCCCGGGCGATATGCTTACGTCGCGTCTGGCCGAACTCGCCGAACAGGGCGAGCTAGGATCAGAAAGCGCGATGCAGCAGATCGAGGCGCTTCGCGAGCGCTACGGGCTGAACGACCCGATCTATGTCCAGTATTTCCGCTGGATCGGAAAAATCGTCTTCGAGGGTGACTTCGGTCAGTCGTTCACCTACGAGATGGACGTTATGCAGCTGCTCGGCGAGCGGCTTGGCCTGACGCTGACCCTCACGATGACCACGCTCGTGTTCACGTGGCTCGTAGCGATCCCGATCGGCATATACTCGGCGACAAAACCGTACTCGATGGGCGATTATGGGTTCACCTTCATCGGGTTCTTTGGGCTAGCTACGCCCAACTTCCTGCTCGCTCTGGTGATTATGTTCTTACAGATCGCCCTGTTCGAGGCGGAATCCGTCGGCGGATTGCTGTCGCCCGAGTATATCGGGGCCGCATGGACCTGGGGTAAAGTTGGAGACTTGCTCGCGCACATCTGGGTACCCGTGGTCGTCATAGGAACAGGCGCGACGGCCAGCGTCATCCGTATTATGCGCGGTAACCTGATGGACGTCCTCGGTCAGCAGCATATCCAGACTGGCCGGGCGAAGGGTTTGAAAGAGACAACAGTTATCCTGAAGTATGGTGTGCGGATCGCGATCAACCCGCTCGTCAGTCGACTCGGTCTCGAATTGCCGAGCCTGCTCTCGGGTGCCGTCGTGACCGGTATAGTACTCGGTCTGCCCACAGCAGGACCGATCTTCCTTACGGCGTTGACCTCCCAGGATATGTTCTTGGCCGGCGCCTTCCTCCTGCTGTCTGCCACGTTCCTCCTGATCGGTAACCTGCTCGCCGACATTATGCTGGCGTGGCTCGACCCGCGGATCCGGTATGAGTGATTACACCGAGACCGAACGCCCGTTCGACCTGCAGTCGCCGAACGCGCCGGAGGAAGAGCCCAAGGCGGTAACTGCGTCCTATTCTCAGTGGAACCTGATCTGGCGTCGGTTCAAGAAGCACAAGGCCGGTGTGGTCGGCGGCTACGTCGTCATCTTCCTGTATATCGCCGTGTTTATGGGCGAGTTCCTTGCCCCGCACGGGATCAGCAACCGCTACTACAAAGTCGTCCACTGCCCCCCGCAAAGGATCCACTTTATTTCCGACGAAGGCTTGCACCTTAGGCCGTTCGTCTACGGGATCAAAGGTTCCCTCGACCGGCGTACGGGCATCAAGCAGTACACTGAGGACTCGACAAAGAAGTATCCGATCTACCTGTTCTCGCGCGGCGACAAGTATGAGTTCTATGGGCTGTTCACCACCGACATCCATCTGTTCGGGACCGGCAAAGGCAACCCGATGTTCCTGCTGGGAACGGACCGTTTCGGTCGCGATATGTTCTCACGAATCATCGTCGGCGGTCGGATCTCGTTGACGATCGGCCTGCTTGCCGTGACCCTTAGTCTCACACTCGGATCCATATTCGGCGTCATTTCCGGCTTCTACGGGGGAACGGTCGACCACATCATCCAGCGAATGATCGAGCTGATCTTCGCGTTCCCGTCGATCCCGATTCTGATGGCCCTGAGTGCCGTGCTCCCGCCGGAGTGGCCCTCCCATCTCGTGTTTATGGGGATCGTGACGGTCCTCGCCCTCGTCGGCTGGGGTGGTCTGGCCCGTGAGATCCGAGGCAAGACACTTTCGATACGCGAGTCGGACTTCGTGATGGCCGCCCGCGTCTGCGGAGCTAAGGACGGACGCATCCTGTTCCGTCACCTGCTGCCGTCGATGTTCAGTCACATCATCGTCATCGCAACCCTCGCCATACCCGGGTTTATCCTGGGTGAGAGCACCCTCAGCTTCCTCGGTCTGGGCATCAAGCCACCGATGACGAGCTGGGGCCTTCTGCTCTCCGACGCGATGAACATTCATTCACTGAGCCTGTATCCTTGGCTCCTGATCCCTGGCGTCTGTATCATCATCGCCGTCCTCGCCTTCAACTTCCTGGGCGACGGCCTGCGTGATGCCGCTGACCCTTACTCAAGTCGGTAGAACCTTGAGCACGAAGACACGAAGACTCGAAGGAAAATCTCTTAGAAAAGGTGGGCATTTCCAGTCGGTCGCCCCACGACGCCTCGACTCTGACAACTCCCTTGTCTTCGATTCTTTTCGTGCCTTCGCGCCTTCGTGCTGCCCAGTTTTATGAGCGATACGGAAATCAAAGAGCCTCTGCTCGAGATCAATGACCTGAAAACGCACTTCTACACGGATGACGGTGTGGTGCGTGCGGTCGATGGGGTCTCGTTCAGCATCGGGAAGGGTGAGACGCTTGCCGTCGTTGGTGAATCCGGCTGCGGAAAGAGCATCACAGCCTTCTCGACGATGCGGCTCATCCAGAGTCCGCCCGGCCAGATCGTCGACGGAGAGATCCTGTTCCACCAGAACGGATCCGCACCGATCGACCTGACCAAGATCGAAGCCCGTGGTGCGCAGATGCGCGACATCCGTGGCAACGATATCGCGATGATCTTCCAAGAACCAATGACCTCGCTCAGCCCCGTGCACACGATCGGCAACCAGATCGGTGAGGCGATTGAGCTCCACCAGGACGTCGATAAGGAAGAGGCTCGAAATCGAGCATGTGAGGTCCTGCGAAAAGTCCGGTTACCCGAACCGGAGCGACAGTTGGACGCCTATCCGCACGAGCTGAGTGGCGGGATGCGTCAGCGAGCGATGATCGCGATGGCACTGTCCTGCAATCCCAGCCTGCTGATAGCCGACGAGCCCACGACGGCTCTGGACGTGACCGTCCAGGCGCAGATCCTGGACCTGATGGTCGCACTCCAGGACGAGATCCATATGTCAATCCTCCTGATCACGCACGATCTGGGGGTGGTCGCGTGGATGGCGGACAATGTTGCAGTGATGTATTTGGGGAAGGTCGTCGAGTATTCGGACGTCAAGACGATCTTCAAGAACCCGAAGCATCCGTATACGCAAGGCCTGATCAACTCGATCCCGAAGATCGGACAGAAGGAAAAGCTGGTGCCGATCGAGGGGTCAGTTCCCGATCCGTTCGAGCGTCCCGTGGGCTGTTCATTTTCGCCACGCTGTCCGCACGCGACAGATCTGTGCAAGCAGGAACCGGAATTGAAAGAAGTGGAACCCGGGCATCAGGTGAGTTGTTGGCTGGAGGTTCAGTAAAGGCTAGAGTTGGGCCCCTCGGTACCTCCTCGACGTTGTCGAGGCCTACTCGGGATGAAACGATGAGGCACACGAAGAGTAGATAGTGGCAGACTCAAACGAAAAGCTGGTGGAAGTCGAAGGTCTCAAGACCTACTTCCCCATTAAGAAGGGCATCTGGCGGAAAGTCGTCGGCTACGTCAAGGCGGTGGATGGCGTATCCCTCACGCTGCACAAGGGGGAGACGCTCGGCCTCGTCGGCGAATCCGGGTGCGGCAAGACGACAACGGGCCGCTCGATGATTCGGCTGATCGAACCGACAGACGGACGCATCACGTTTCATCATGACGGCAGGGCGATCGATCTTCGCAGCCTTGAGAAGGAAGAGATGCGCGGCCTCCGGAGGGAGCTCCAGTATATTTTCCAAGATCCCTTCTCCTCGCTCAACCCGCGGATGACTGTGTTCGACCTGGTGGCCGAGCCGCTTGTCATCAACAACGTCGCTTCAGGCAGCGAACTCGACGACCGTGTCGAGCAGATGCTAGTGCGCGTAGGTCTCCGCCCCGATCACCTGCGTCGTTATCCGCACGCCTTCAGCGGCGGTCAGCGGCAGCGGATCGGCATCGCGCGTGCCCTTTCCGTCACACCTCGCCTGATCATCGCCGACGAGCCGGTTTCTGCACTCGACGTATCCGTCCAGGCGCAGGTCGTCAACCTGATGGCAGAACTGCAGAAAGAATTTGGGCTGACCTACCTCTTCGTCGCCCACGACCTGAGCGTCGTCGAGCACATCAGCGATCGTGTGGCCGTGATGTATCTGGGTCAGATTGTCGAGCTCACCACTTCCGATCGACTCTACGAGCGTCCGCTGCACCCTTACACGGCTGCGCTGATGTCCGCCGTTCCAGTCGCCGATCCTGAGCACCAGATGCAGCGCATCCCGCTCGAAGGCGATGTCCCGGATCCGGCCAATGCGCCCCCCGGCTGCAAGTTCCACCCCCGATGTCAGCACGCAGAAGACCGATGCCGTACAGAGTCTCCCGAACTCCGCGAAATCGAGCCCGGCCATCAGGCCGCTTGCCACTTCGCAGGCGAACTAACTTTCCAGAAAATCGAAGCGGCCCACGCCGAGTAAGTCCGTGCGCTGGAATCCTCTCCTGCTAGCGGGAGAGGACAGCCCGACGCCAGCCGGGCAGGTGCGGGCTTGCCCCCGGCGCACTCCCTACTTGCGAAACCCACCTCATTCTCCTCGCGTCACAACTGTAAGCATCCGACAATCCGGGTACACACCTCACATTCGTCCGGGACAACCCTCCGCATTTGCCTTCTCCACCTGGAACCCACCATCTTCCTGACAGCGCTCGCAGACGAAGGTGTCGCCCTGCCCCCTCCACAGGTTCTGCTCCTCCCGCTGCGCTGAGCGTGTGGAAGCTCTTACTCGACGCCTTCAAGGAGGGCCCGTTTCGGCTAGCTGAACGCTGACCTGATGACCCGGAACTCGACCAGATCCAGGTATGTATCCAGTGACGATCCACCGACACTGCCCATACACGGGTCGGAAGACGACCCAGGTCGATCGGAAGAGCTTCGAGATGCACTGCAGGCCGCATGGGTGACATCCGAGCTCTTCCTATTTCTCGGATCCATGTCACAGGCCTGGCTACCCCGGAGCGGAAATCGAAATGAGTGAGATTCAGGCCCGATACGTCGCCTGGCTCGACGAGAATCTCAAAACAAACTAGGTGAGACCAATGTCTGTAATTCCAATGAGCGATTACGAGCGGTTCATCTTCGACCTCAAAGGCTTTATCGTCATACCGTCCGCGTTGACAGACGACGAGTTGTCAACCGCACGCACGCACGTCGATCGGTATTCATCCGATCCGGACAGCCTCCCTGAGGCACATCGGTCGCCGATCGCAGGCCCGACCGAATTCCTGATCGATCATCCGCGGGTGCTGGGCATTCTGCAGGCAGTGATCGACCCGAACCCGGAGCGTGTTCGGCTCGAGAGCGTATTCGTATCCCGACGTGGGATGGACACCGACCGCGATCACTGGCGCCCGCACGTCGGGGGCGTCAACCTGCACCCATCAATGTCCTACCGATATCACAACGGCCGGATCTACAGTGCGATGACAAGGGTTGTCTGGGAGTTGAACGAAGTGGTAGAGGGAAAAGGCGGGACGTGTCTGGTACCGGGCTCCCACAAGGCGAACCTGGCCTCAGCCCAGGACGGCGACTGGCCGGAAACGGCGGACGATCCGGATTCAGGTGTCTGGGAGACCTACGGGTGCCCGCCCGGCAGTCTCGTCATCTTCTCCGAGGGCACCCGTCACACGGGAGCGAACTGGACGCACGAGGGGAACGACCGCAACGCGATCCTCATCGCGTATAACCACAGCACGGTCCGCTTCCACGAGCCCAAACCGTGTATGAACCCGATCGTGATAGAGGGTCTGTCCGAGGCACGCCAGGGATTTTTCAAGGATGTATGGCAGCTGGCCAACAAGAGGAACTAGCCGCCGTATCGTCGAGATGCCTGTTCTCGATACGATCCGGACTTCGTCCAGGCCTACTCGAACACACGGCAGGCACCTCCCCTATCGCTCGAACGTAACAGACGAGTCGCCCTGGAGTAATGCGCCGATGGCCGAGCGGGTAGTCACTGGCCCCCAACTCATTTCTGTGCCTGCCGCTTCCTGCAACAGCACGGTCGCCTCACCGTTTCCGGTCTTCAACTTTAGACCAAATCCGCTCTCGAACGTCTCGAACGCTTCTACCGACGACGTCGGATTCTCCCCGGATCGATACGGACGAATCACAGTCACAAAGCTCTGCGACGCCGCTTTCTCTTCAGGGAGAGCAGTCAGATGATACTCCACCAGCTTGATTCTCGCCCTGGGCGGCGTGTCAAACTTGTCCGTCTGAGACAGATCCATCTTCTGCGGCCACAGAAAATCGACTTCGCATGCCGCTTCTCCGTTAACGACGTTCACGTGCTGCCCGTCTACAGTCATTTCCGTAGGAGCGTGAAGCCGCCACTCGAACGATGAGGCCTCAGATGCGGACAGCACGTCGTGAATCACGATAGCACCCGGCTTGAGGAACAGGATGCGCCGGGTAAAGCGATCGAGCTTACCCTCGTAAGCCGTCCCCGCCTCCCCTTCCACGTAATCAATGTGATCCGACGTGTGGAAGTGCGTGATCGCACCCAGCGCGGCCGATGAGCGTTTCAGCTGACTCTCCCCGTTCACCGTGATGCTGTTAACAGACTTCGTGTGCCACATCCACTCCTTGTGATGCTCGCTTCCGTAGCTGTCCCGTCGCCCCGTCCGGATCAGGAGCCGCTCACCGAACGCATACAGGAGGAAAGCGTTGTTCGAGTCGTAGCCGTGACTGTGTGTGCCGAATGGGCTCGACTTGAACACGATCTCGACGTTGTCCGTCGCGTCGAGGAGATTGCTGTTCAGATAGGCCTGGCCGACGCCGCGAAATAAGCGCGATGACGGAAGATCATCAGGCACCTTCGCTTCGACTTTGGGTAACGCGCCACGGATGTAGTCCACGTAGCCGCTCGGCTTGTCCGGCTTGTCGTGGATGTCGACATACCACTGCCAATGAGGGTTCCCGGATTGAGCGGCGAAAATCCGCATTAGGTTGACGTTATCCTCGGACTCACGACTCGCGGTCAGGTCGCCGAATCCGCCACCGACCGTGCCGGGCGGCATCAGATACATCGGGTAGTAGCCAACCTTCGAGTAGTATGGCTTATCGAACGCGTTGATCCCGGTCGCAGCACGCATAATGTCCGCCCACCAGGTGAACCGTTGCTGATAGCTGTTCCAGTATTGCGTGCCCTCGTGCCAGCCACCGTCATCGTCGTTCCACACAGGGTACGCGTTGGCGAACACATTCATCGCGAACCACAGCCACTCGTCAGCGTCTTCGACCTCGTGGAGGAAGGTAACACCGATCTCGCCCAGGAAGTGCCAGGCACGATTGGCGTGACTCCCGTACGGTTTCCACAGGTGACCCGGGTTGAGGTGATCGTTCATCTCATCACCGCGGATCTTCATCAGCTTTCGGCAGACGTCGCGATCATCCTCGCTGAGGTAGCCGTAGAGGAAGGTGTAGGTTCGGCAGAAGTAATAGTTGTAAGGCATCCCGGCTTCGTCGTTATACCGGTAGCCGGTCGAGCCCTTGGGGTCCCATTCCGAGCACGCCATCAGGATCCGTCGGGCCTCCGCCGCGTAAGCTTCATTCCCGTCTAGGAGCCAGGTGAATGCGAGTGTCGCTGCTCCATTCAGGGTCTTCTGCGTATAGGTCCGGTTCCCCCACCAGACTGCACGCCACGGATCGCTGCCGCGGACCATATCGTCGTGGTATAGGGGCGGCTCCTCCGTCGGCACTGGATCGGCAAGCAGCCCCTCACACTCGGCGACCAACGCCTCGTAGTGGGCTTTCAGATCGCTCTCTCGTCGCGTGCGCAGATCTGCCAAGGCTTCAGGCCTGAGGAAGAGCCGTGGATGAAACGCAGGCACACGCGCAATCAGCGTTTCCCGACCCGGAAGCGGCATCTCGATCGCATCCTCCGCCACTGAGAAGGATCGCGTCTCACTCCAGGCCGACTCCTCCCCTGAGGCATCCGCCACACGAAATCGCCAGACGTATTCGCCGGCGGGAGTCGTGACCGTCGGGGTATGCACGTTGTATGCGATGTCTTCAGCCGAATACGTCACGTCTTCGAATTTCGCATCCCTGGCGACTTGTAGGGTGTATGACCCGGCCCCCTCCTGTGGCCGCCACGAGAAGTTGGGTGGATTGACCGCGGACGTCGCCCCGTCCACAGGCCGGAACCCCCATTCGCCAGGTTCGCCTGGCGTCTCGTCGATCGAGACACCGGCGTGAACGATCCCGAAGAGTGTGAATGTCACCAAAAGGAATAGAGCACTGTCTATGAAGAGCATCGTGTAGTCCTGTAGCTTGGTCTGTTAGAGACGATCGGTGTAGTTCAAGCCAGCTTGTGTGTTTCCTTCTTTAGTGCCGAGGGTCAGTCGGTCGACGAAGGGGCCTGTTGCTGCTGCGGCCCGTTTCTGCCGTCGGATTTACCCGGGGTGGCACCTCCTGGCGTCGGCCTACCCTTGGCTGTAGTCCTGAGCCCCTTCAGGGCTCAGGACTACCTGTTTTTCTTTTTTTTCTTGCCGTCCTTGGCGGTTCAAGCCTCTGACTTGGGGAGTGGCTTGACACCTGACACGGCCACGGGTATTTTCGGCTCGCTATGGGCATAACACAACTCGTTATTCTGAAGGCCGACGACACATCCTGGAGCATCCACAGGAGACGCTCTCCAGGGACTGGTCGCAGTTTATCGAAATCATCCGTGATAGAGACCTCAAGGCTGGGCTTGGACTGATCGGTGACTCGCTCGAGCACTCCTCGGACGCTTACGTCGACTGTCTGGTGGAACTGTCGAAGGACAGGCGATTCCAGATATGGGATCACGGATACGACATTCATCAATCCTGTCGAAATCCTCTAGGAGGCCTCATCGTGATCGCCCCGATCCCCACCGCCTGCATCAACCAGTTCAAGGAAGAAGGATACACCTCGCACGACACCTTCTTTGAGGCCAGGGAAATCGATGCGATGCGCGCCGAGCTCGAGCGCTTCAAGGAAGACGGACTGCTCCGGAACGTAGCGACCGAAGGGGACGGCGAGACCCACTCTACCACTAATCAGAACCTCCAAATCTGCCCGATCACACCCAAGAGCCCGTTCTATCGATCCTTCCAGTTTCACCCCAAGGTCATCGACGCCGTGGGAGCCCTGATCGGCGAGCCGTTTGTTCACTACCTCGACCAGATCTTCCTCAAGCCCGGCCAGACGGGCCTCGGGACAAACTGGCATCAGGACAATGCCTACTTCAAGGTCGCCGACCCGACGAAGGGCACGGCGATGTGGGTCGCCCTCCACGACGCAACCATCGAGAACGGAACGATCCACGTGATACCTGGTAGTCACAAAACCCCGTTCGAGCACGGCCGCGACCCCCACAGCGATCA
>PBWH01000004.1 GCA_002727195.1 Gemmatimonadota bacterium | reverse complement strand
GGTCGAGGCCCAGTCTCTGAAAACGGCGCACCGCATACTTGTTGAATGCTTCGAATGCGTGGGTGGTGAAGACAAAGTGGCCGCCGGGCCGGAGGGCTCGCCACGCCTCCTGGATCGCATGAACTTTCCCTTTCTCTTTAGGTATGAGTTCTATGCCATTGTAGGAGAGTAGAATACCGTCAAACGTGTTGGGTCTGAAGGGGAGGTCTGTCGCATCCGCAACGGCAAGCGGGCAGGTAACCCCGACGCTGGATGCGAATCGTGACGCCTGGTCTACCATGGGCCGGGAGAGGTCGACGGCCGTCACCTCATACCCACTTTGGTGTAGCGGAATTGTGGTGCGACCTGCGCCGCATCCGAGGTCCAGTATGTGGGAGCCTTCCTCAAAGAATCGTTCACATACGACGGTTTCGGAGGGCCACAGCCCGACTTTGCTGTATTTGGCGACGACCCACGATCGGGAGTAGCCCTGGCGCACGCGCTGCTTGAGGTCCGTCATGCGGCGAAATTAGGCGTGCTTATTCGTTGGGTCAAGGCTGGCGCGGGGTCGTCTTGACTCCGTTTGTCCCAATGCTTATTTTCATTGAGCGTGTGAGAAACTAAACGGAAACTCCGTAGTTACAAATACTTGCGGCAATGAACGGCTAGCGGAACCAAGTCTGAGCACCTGTCGTTTAAGGGGGCGACCTCGTGAGGTTTCGGCTGATAACTTGTTGGGCCCTGGTAGCATTAGTCGCATCCTGTGCAACCACTCGCTATGAAGAGTACGGTGAGCCGGTAGGTGAGATACCGGTCTCGTCTGTGGAAGGGGCCCAAGACAGTGGTACTGTTCCAGAGGCAAGTCGGCAGACGCTCGAGGCCCAGATCAAAACCCTCGAGCAGCGCGTTCAGGAACTTGAGGCAGCTCTGAATGGTCGCTTTGATCAGCTGAACGCTCGGGAGTCTCAACTGGTCGCCAGGTTGACCGCGCTTTCCGAGCAGGTGCAGGAACTCAGGCGGCAGCTTCAGAGCTACCGGGTCCCCGCGAAACCGGTTCCTCCGCGGCCAGGGCCATCTTCTACCACGGTCAGCCTCAACCAGGTGTACGAGCAGGCGCTTCAGGCCTTCGACAGGCAGGCTTACTCGAAGGCGAAGAACCTGTTCTCCGAGATCCTCTCNAGAGCGTCCACGGGCCCNCTTGCGGACAATGCTCAGTATTGGATGGGAGAATGNGCATANGCGGTCGAGGANTATACAGGCGCCCTGNATGCCTTCAAGCGAGTATTTCAGTATNCCGAGACAGAAAAGGACGATGACGCGCAACTGAAGCTTGGCTATGCTTACCTCAAGCTACGTGATCTNGATAGTGCGTTGATTGAATTCAAGCGGCTGACCGTAGACTACCCTCAATCCGAGTATGTTCGACGCGCCGAGGAACAGATTCGGCGAATCAGGGCCGCAAAGGCGAGCACACCTTGAACAGACAGACCCTTCTTACGATCCTCCTGCTCTTCTTCGTAACCACATACGTGGCCAGTTGCGCTCAGGAGAAACAGCGNCGTTCCGACGCAGCAACCTACCACGGAGATGCCCAGAAGGCGCTTCTGGGCGACAAGTGCTGGCACGCGCAGCAGTTGTTTCGCAACCTNCTTTCCGACTTCCCCGGATCACATCTCGTTGANGATGCACAGTATGGCCTGGGGCAGGCTTANTTCTGCTCGAAGGACTATGAGACTGCGATCTTCGAGTTCGAGCGGCTGATCAACGAGTATCCGGTCAGCAAGTTCGTGGACAAGGCCCGGTTCCAGATCGGCATGTGCTATTACAACCANTCTCGCAGTATTCACCACGATCAGTCCGAGACGGTGCGTGCGATTCAGGAATTCACCCGGTTCGTGGAGGATTTTCCGAACAGCGAGCTGGCTCCCGACGCCCGGAAGCGAATTCACGAGCTCGAGGAGAAGCTTGCGGAGAAGGGTCTGATGATCGCCCGGAATTACCTGCGCTGGAAGAATTTCGGTTCATCTGAAATCTTCTGCCGGCGGGTACTGGCGAAGTATCCGACGACGGCCTTTGTGGGGGAGGTCCGGTTCATCCTCGCTCGAGCATTGCGTGAACAGGGCAAACTGGACGAAGCGTTCGAGATTCTCGAGGAACTAGCTTCAGACGCGACGGCAGGCGATCTGCGTGAGGAGGTCGACGCCGAACGGGACGAGGTTGAGAAGGCGCGAGCTAACCGGGACGCGAGGCTAAAAGATGTGACGGGCCACGCGGAGGTGTCTACGAATCCATCCGGCGAGTAAGGGGCCATGCCTGATCGGATCGGCGTCTGGGGTGGCTCATTTGATCCCGTTCACCTGGGGCATCTACTCCTGGCCGGAGAAGCTGTCGAGGCGTGCCGGTTGGATCGGCTCGTGTGGGTGCCTTCAGGGTCACCGCCCCACAGGAGAGGCCCAGCAGCGTCCGGGCAAGATCGTCTCGAGATGGTTCGTCTAGCGATCGACGGCGACTCTCGATTTGCTCTGTCGGATTACGAGGTGTCACGGGACGAAGTCTCTTACACCGTCGAAACCCTGAATGCGCTCGCGGCACAAAACGAGCGTTGCGGGCTCGTGCTGTTGATCGGGTCGGATAATGCGGTAGATTTCGAGCAGTGGCANCTGCCGGATNAGGTGCTGAAGCTTGCAGAGGTNGCCGTCTTCGAAAGGCCTGGCAGCNCCGTCGACCGNATTGCGCCAGGTCTGGCCGATCGCATGCGCGTTCTCGACACGCCGCGCTTCGAGATTTCTTCTACCGTCGTCCGTAANCGCGTCAGNGCTGGNAGGTCCATTCGCTACTGGGTACCGGACGCCGTGGCGACCTACATCCAAACCCACCATCTGTATCTGGGAGGCTGAGAATGGCGGATCNAGGCGTGAANCAGACTCCGACGCTGGGAGGGACGCCGGAAGGGCGCACACAGCGNTACTTCTGCGTGGATGAAGAAGGNTGCCACGCCTTCGAACGGCTGTCCAGAGACGCTCAGGTGGTCAATCGAGAACCGAAGACGGTCGTGGTCGATGGAAAGGAAGTATCTGGCTGGGTTGTCGAAGTTCTCGTGCCTGCCACCGACGGGGTGGTGCGGTTTGATCCCGTCGTGGATGCTGATCCGGCTCACTGATCGACGAATCGTATTTGAACACGAAAAAGAGGAGGCGACCCCCAGGGGTGCCTCCTCTTTTCTGTTTCTCTTTTGCTGGCGCTAGAGCGTGGCGAGAAGATTCAGATTTTGCTTGGCCATGCGGGCATACTCGCTGCGGGCCTCGACCTGAGATGTCGCGTCGATCGAATTGGGGTCGGCCTCCTGGAACTTCAGGGCGAAGAGGGCGGTGGTCGCGCTGCCTCTTCCTGCCGTTTGTGTCACCTGGAATTCCACGCCCCGGCGTTCATTGTACGCCTCAACCGATGCGCCTCTGTTCCGGGTTCGATTCGCGTTGAACCTGAGGCTGGCGTCGAACATGCCGTTTGCGATGTCGAACTTGAAGCGGTCGCTGAACTGGGTCGGTCCATAGGTTACNGGTGCTTCCGGTTCACCCGAAAGCTCGACTGAATCGCCTTCCTCTGGCTCGGTGATCTCTAACGTCACGCCCCCGTCTTCTTCTAGCGGGGTGACCGGGATTGTGTCGTAGGTTGGGCCTGTGCCCGGGGTAATGATGTCTGGCATCCGTCGGTTGACCTGTTCGCGGTTCGACTCGGTACATAAACGCTTCTCTTCAAGTATCGGCGGGAGCGGCAGCAGTCTTTGGGACAATGGGGGTATTTTTTCAGGAACTTCATAATAGGCATTCTTGACACCTAAATCTGACCGTGCTTAGATTGGCCCTGAGNGGGTTCTGTAACNAGATGAGGTCGATATGGCGGGCACTCAGCAACGCGCAGAAGTGGAGATTTTCGGGCGATCCTATACACTGGTGAGCGGACGATCCGTAGCGTATGCCCAGGAGATCGCCTCGGAGGTGGATCAGCGGATGGCCAGGATCGCAGCGGACCAGAATCTGACGGATACGACGAAGATTGCGATGATGGCAGCGATGGAAATTGCCGATGAATTGATGAAGGCGCGGCAGGAGGGTGAAGCACGTCTGTCAGAGGCAGATTCGGCAAGTGAGCGACTGGTTACAACTCTAGGAGAGGTAGACGGGTGAGTCAGGAGCAGAAAACGGCTCAAAAGGGGCAGGTCGTCAGTACGGCGGTGCAAGCCGTATCGAGGGGACTTTCGTTCTGGTTCCTTTTCGTCGCGGTCGGTTTGGCGGTGNTGTCCGGGGCTTCACTTTACTTCGNNCTGTTCGTGGTCGCGTCCACGTTTGGTTCGATTCTGCTTGTTTCGATCACGCTCTACGTGTTCTTCAGGTACTGGCCCGAAGACGAGCCGCTCAAACCGGTTCCGCGTCACGCCACCCCTGTTGAGGATGCCCCCAAACCCCAAAGGGCGATGGTTCAGGTCGTCAGCGTCGATGGTCCCCCGAAGACACGCTTTATGATGGCGCTGCGCGATGCCTCGAGGAAGCAGGATAGATTCAAGATCAGTAAACAGGGAGCGGAGCGGTTTGCTAAGACGATCCGCTACATCCTGCAGAACAGCTAGCCCGACTGCGGCCGGGCCGCATACTTGAAGATCGTGAACAGGATTTTCCACCCCGCCTTGATCGTTCCTTCGAGGGTCCCCGTAATCTTCGACACCCCGATTCGTTTCCGGTAGGAAACCGGCACCTCTGTGACCCGGAGCCGGGCGCGGGCAGCCTTGACCTGCATTTCGACGGTCCAGCCGAAGGTCCTGTCCTGCATGTCCAGCGCGTCCAGGGTCTCCTTGCGAATCGCCCTGAATGGACCGAGGTCCGTAAAGTCCGTGCCGAAGAAGGCGGAAATCAGGGCTGTGGCAAACCAGTTGCCAAACCGGGCTTGTGGGAGGAGGGCACCGGGTTCGCGCTCCCCGAGGACGCGTGACCCAATGATCAGGTCGGCCTTGCCGTCCAGGATGGGGCCGAGAACCCGTTCCATCTCGTCCGGATGGTCGCTGTAGTCTCCGTCCACGAAGGCGATGATGTCCGGTGTGTCGGCTGATGCGATGCCGCGTAGGCAGGCATTGCCGTAGCCGCGTTGGGCCTCCTCGACCACGCGAGCACCACACTGTTTGGCGAGTTCAGCTGTTTTGTCGGTGGATCCGTTGTCGACGACGATGATCTCGTGGAGCATTTCGNGGGGAAGGTCGCCGATGACGTGCTCGATCGCATCCTGTTCGTTGAAGACAGGGATGATAACGGAGATACGGGGTAAATTCATTCAGGGGGCGTTCTGCTCGATCGGCGATGCCGGTTCCACTTGGCGGTGTGCTCGTCGCGGTCACCGCGGAGCCAAACAACCCCGACGATGATCGCGAAGACCACCAGTGTCATGATCGTGCCGCCCACTTTGGACGGGTGATCGATGATCCAGGCGACCGCGATCGTGGCGACCGTGCATATGGCCGCCATGACGATTTCCCGATTCATACGAGGATAGTAGTGGTAACACTGATTCCGGTCAATCCTGCTCATATCTCGAGGTCCTGATGGACTGGCTTCTACTCGGGTTGATCACGGCGTTTGTTCTGTGGGCCTTCCAGATGATTGTCGGTTATCGCAGGCAGATCGAACGGCATGACGACCAGATCCTCCTGGTTCAGACGAATACAGAGGAGGTCTCATCCCAGGTTGAGAAGTACGAAGCGGATCACTCCGAGAAAAAAGAGGAACTGGACAATCTGAGGAAGCAGGCCGAGGATCTGGAGGGGAAGGAGAAGGAGCTCGACGAGAAGATCACGAGCTTGAAGGGTGCAAACGAAGGGCGTCGTCCTAAGAGATTCTGGCCCGAAGGTTAGAATCGACGTATCGGAAGGCTGAGCTTTGGCCGAAGAGGAAGAAGAACAGGAAGGTCAGGAGGAAGGTCAGGAGGAAGGTCAGGAACAGGCCGCGGCTCCGCCGCCACTACAGCCTCAAGGGAGTGTGCTAAGGTATCTCCCGCTGGTGATCGTGCTGCTTGTGCTGCAGGCAGTCGGTGGCTACTTCCTGATCAGGTGGCACCTGGGCCGGGAAGTGGAGACCGAGGTCACGGCGGACGAGTCTGGCCGCGTGCGGACCTATCCGGACGGTGACGAACCTGAAGCCAGCTTCGACCTTGGNCTNGTCACNGCCAANCCCAGATCCGCTCAAGCGCGTTTGTTCGTCAATGCNGATGTCACACTGGCCGTAGGGCCCAGCGGTGTGGTCGGTGAGATCGAAGATATGAACAACATCGACCGCGTGCGGGATCAGGTCATCGCGGCCCTGAGCGGGGCGACGCCGGAGCAGTTACGGTCCAAAGAAGGGAGGGATGTGGTTAAGGAGGACATCAAATCGCGCCTGAACGACTTCCTGTATGAAGGTCAGGTGATGGAGGTTTACTTCAGGGCCTTCTACTTCCAGGCCAATACAAGGTATATCGAGGGTCAGTGATGCTCCTGTGGGTCTAGCAGTTCGACGATCCGGACCCCAAAGGTATCTCCGACCACAACAATCTCTCCGCGCGCAAACGGGCTTCCATTGAGCAGGACGCGAACGGGAGCCTGTTCCTCTTCTTGCAGCTCAACAATCGATCCCGATGCCCAGGACATGATGTCTGCGATCGGGACCAGATTGTCTCCCAGTTCTACCGTAATCTCTACCTCGACGTCGGTCAGGCTGCCGAGCCCTTCGGCTTCTTCCCCCAAGTTGGTCGCTGCGCCAGGATCTGTTTCGAGTGCGGCCAACGCAGCCATTGGGTCTGCCGCAGGCGCGACAGCGCCTCCGCCATTTCCACCCGCGTCCGGTGCAACTTCTGCGTCTTCCTCAGAGTCCTCGCCACCGAGTTCTTCCTGCATCATGCGGAGCATTTCTGNCTCTGCATCGTTCTCCTGGGCGTCGTTTTCTTCCGCCATGGTGATTCTCCGATTTGCGTAATCTATTGAAAAATCAGAATGTACAATTCTAGGCGCACGGGCCCGCCTAAATCAAGGCAATTTCTATTCCAGATACTGAGAATACACTAGAGCAGTTTTGGGTTTCGCCGATATTTTCATCCTAAGTTATTTAAAAACAAACAGTAAAGGATATGGGCGTGGTGCGCAAAAATACAAAGGTAGTACCAAGATTGGCTAGTGGTGGGGTCGGTACGGATGCCGGCTCTGGCGAATAGGGGCTCGCCCAAAAAAACAGGGAGGTTTATAGTGCCACTTAGAGTCAATACCAATGTCGCTCGCATTAACTTTCAACGTCACGGACGGATCAACAACCGCGAGCTAGGGCAGCGCCTGGAGAGGCTGTCCTCTGGGCTCAGGATCAATCGGGCTGCTGCTGCTGTCGCCGGATTGAGCATCTCTGAGGGTTTTCGGGCTGAGATAAATGGAATGAGGGTCAGTAACCGGAATACGGAAGCGGGGATCAACCTGATCCAGACTGCGGAAGGTACTCTCAACGAGGTGAGTACAATGTTGATCCGGATGCGTGAGTTGGCCGTGCTGTCAGCGAACTCGACGATCAACAATTAAAACCGGGAATCTCTGAACGCTGAAGTCGTTCAGTTGGCGAACGCGATCGACCGGATTGCTTCAGTTACGTTATACAACAACCAGGTGCTGTTGTCCGGGTTCGGCAATGCGGCCGATATCGACCCGACAGTTTCGACTGCACTTGCGTCGCCCACAACTGGTGTCATAGCCGTCCAGCTATCGAGTGTGGACGCCGGTAACTATACGTTCATCGATGCAGATGGTACCGACAACGAGATCACTCTGGGGAATGGCGNAGCNACNCAGACNATCGACATCGGTGCCGGTCTGGACGTGGATGCTNNTGCTGGCNGTGTCGTTGCCACGGGCANNTCGATTATAGCCAATTTCGACCGGCTTGGGGTGACCCTCACGCTGAGCGGGCAGAATGCGGCTGAAGGCATCAAACCGGCGACAGATGGCTATCGGGATGGGGATCTCGACGCTACGACCCTGAGCGTGAATCAGGGGANGGGTAGTCAGTTCCAGATCGGACCTGATGACGCCTCGTCCACCGTCTCGAGTTGAACATCCGAGATATGCGAGCATCAGGTGCCTTCCTGAACCTCGGTAGCCTGTCGGTTGCCGAGCAGGCTACGGCGCAGGCAGCGATCAACACCCTTGATCTGGCGATCTCAAATGTCGCACAGGTCCGCGGGGACCTAGGTGCCTACCAGAATCGTATGGTGTTCAGCCTGAGGAATCAGGAGAATTCCGTGGAGAACGGGACGCAGTCAGAGTCGGGTATCCGCGATGCAGACTTCGCCGTGGAGGTCGGCGAGTTCACGGNGGCACAGATTCTGTCGCAGTCGAGTACGGACCTCCTCGCTCAGGCGAATGTCCTGCGGCAGAATGCCTTGACGCTTCTCGGATAACTTGGCCGTCATCCAGATGTAAGCTAAGGGGCGCGGAACTTCGGTTCCGCGCCCCTTAGCTTGTGCGGGCTTTGACACGAGCCTGGGCTGCCGTTAACCTACTGCGCGTATCGATCACTCTTCGAATGTTCTTACATTATGGACCGGCTCGGTATGACTAAACAGGATCTGTTCATTTCCGGAGAAGATGGGTATCACACCTATCGCATCCCTGCCCTCGTCAAGACCACGTCTGGGCGTGTGTTGGCGTTCTGCGAGGGGCGGCGAGATAGCCGAAGCGACTCGGGCGACATCGACCTGCTGGTTCGGTCGAGCGATGACGATGGGGTGACCTGGTCGGATCCTCGTGTGGTTGTGAGTGACCCGGGGATGACGTGCGGGAATCCCTGTCCTGTCGTCGATCACGAGAGCGGCAGGATTGTGCTGACGTTCTGCAAGAACATCGGGGTCCTGTCTGAGAAGGTGATCTGCGAGGGAAACGGACCTCGTACCGTTTGGGTGACGCGAAGCGAGGATGACGGGAAGACATGGTCTACGTCCGAGGAGATCACCGAGTCAACGAAGGACCCAGCGTGGACGTGGTATGCAACGGGACCTTGCCACGGGATCCAGCTTTCAGATGGCCGACTGGTGGTGCCATGTGACCATATGGTGGGTGTGTACCTCGACCGGCACGCGGACCCCTATCATTCGCACGTGATTCTCAGTGATGATGGGGGATTCACCTGGCGGATCGGTGGTATCGTTGCTGAAGGGACGAACGAGTGCGCCGTGGCGGCACACGACGTCAGTGGGGTATACATCAACTGCAGGAACTACCGGCAACAGAAGTGTCGAGCCGCTTCGTGGAGCGAGGACCGGGGAGAAACCTTCAGGCGATTCCGCTATGAGTCCGATCTTGTGGACCCGATCTGTCAGGGCGCGCTGCTAGACCTTGGACAGGGGCGATACGTGCTGGCGAACGCCGCGAGCGAATCCCGAGAGCGTGTCTCGTTGAGGGTAACCGAGGATGGGGGAGAGACGTGGTCGGATCCATTCTGCCTGTTCGAGGGCCCCTCGGCTTACAGTGACATCGTCGAATTGTCGAATGCGCGGGTCGGGTGTCTGTTGGAGTGCGGTGACGAGGCGCCATATGAGCGATTGTCGTTCGTATCGCTGTCCATCGAAGACGTGAGCGGAACGTAGATGCTCTCTATCCACCAGATCAACCACTTCCGGCAGATCGGTTACCTGGTTTTGCCGACGCGGCTCGACACCTCACGCGTTGAGCGATTGAAGGCGAAAGCCTGGGAGGATGTCAAAGGAGAGGTGGATCCCGTGGTTCGCGACAGTGACGAGCGGGTCCATCGGATTTCCGCACTCTTCCAGCGGGATACCTTGTTCCTGGAAACGGCGAGCTGTCCCGACGTGATCGAACCGCTTGCTGACCTGCTCGGACCCAACATCGAAGTGCTGACGAATCGGCACAATCACCTCACGCTGAATTACGCCTCCCAACAGGATGACTTCCACCGAGACAACCTGCAGTGGTCGCGTAGTCTGCTGACGGTCATTTTCTACC
Source organism: Gemmatimonadota bacterium (assembly GCA_002727195.1). Classification (GTDB taxonomy): domain Bacteria; phylum Latescibacterota; class UBA2968; order UBA2968; family UBA2968; genus UBA2968. The sequence continues at coordinate 39,108 of PBWH01000004.1, read as the reverse complement.
TCGAGACGACAACGATCGAGAATGGCTGCACGCAGATCGTGCCTGGATCTCATATGTATCCCGGCGTCGAGGTTCACCATCGTCTATCCAGTGTGGATTGGGTGCGGGATTCGGGGCTGCTCGATCAGGCGGTTCACGTCCCGGTACAGGCAGGTCAGATGATGGCGATCAACAGCATGATCTTCCACCGGATCGGAGCGAACAGCACTGGTGGAACACGAATGAGCATGACGGTTGGATACACGAGCGTGGACGAGTTCAGTGATGCGCAGAATCCGAAACGCATTCTGGTCGCCGGGGAGAGGATCTACGGTGGAAACGACAAAGCGAGCTGACCGTGGCCGATGACAGGACATTCACCTTGTGGGCGGCAGGCGATGCCCACGTAGGGACCGATCTGAGAGTTAGTAATCGCGCGAGCTTGGCCGACACGCTGCGACAGTCGGAACGGGGTGGAGAGGACGGTGGGCCTCCCTTCCTCTGGGACGTGATGCTCGACATCGGCGACCTGTCCGGATCGCAGGCACCGCCGGATGACGAAGAGGGCCAGGAGGTTGTTCGGCAGTACTCGGTTCTCGAAGACCATCGACGAGAGTCGGTCTACAACATCGTCGGTAACCACGATGCAAGCGGGCCCGAAGAGGAGAAACAGTGGTGGTTCAAGAAGTGGGTCGATCCGCTCGGCGAGAATACAACTCATTCCGGTGTTGATGCGAGTAAGCGGCCTTATCAGGTCGAGGGAACCTGGGACGCCTACAAGTTCGAGGTCGGGAATATCGTCGTGCTCGCTATGGGAGACCGCAATGACGGGGGACCACCGGTTGGTCGGGGTGATCGGGGTGGCTTCCCGGCGGGAGCGGTGACGCTCGAGACCTTCGAGTGGTGGTGTGATCAGGTGCTGGCGAATCAGGACAAGATTGTGGTTTCCGCCCACCACCACATGCTTAAGGGAACGACGGTCGCGTCACTCGATTGGGTCGGGGTTGACGAGGGCTATCACGGTCGTTTCGAGGAAGGTGCGCCGATCGGTGCCTCGTATCTCTACTGGGTTGGTGGCGAGCCGGATACGGGAAAATTCGAATCATTCCTGGCTGAACACCCCGGTGCTGTCGACGTCTGGTTCGGTGGCCACACGCATACGAACCCGGAGGATACGACGGGCGGGATGTCACATGTCGAGGAGCGGTGGGGGACCACCTTCATCAACTGCGCCGCGATGTCCAGACACCACGGGAGGAAGAACGTCCCGATGAGCCGGATATTGACCTTTACGGAGGGTTCGCGGGACCTTAACATCAGGTGTTATCTCCATACGAGCGAATTTGCCCCGCAGGGATGGTATGGCCGGGCTGAACGAAACGCGTCCTTGAAGGTGGAGTTCGCTCAATAGAAAAGAGCTCCCGTGATTGAATTACAATGGGGGCAAGTCGCGTGGGTGAGTGGCACGCTCGCCATCGCCGCATCGATTCAGGGCGTTGCCGGCTTCGGTTTCATGTTGATCGCCGCCGCTGGTCTCATCCAGTTGTACCCCGCGCAACTTGTCGTTCCTGGCCTGGCCCTCGTTTACATCCCCCTCGGCATTGCCCAGACCTTTCAGGTCCGCCGCCAGGTGGACGTGCCTCTCCTTCGAGCCTGGATGCTCAGTGCTCTCTTCGGGCTTCTTCCAGGTACCTTGATCCTGACTGCTGTTGACTCCCTGACGATGAAGCGGGGGATCGGTGTCGTGATGATGATCCTGGCTATCTTACTTCGCGTCCGTCCGGGGGAACCGGTTGCGAGTGAGCGATTCGCCAGGTTCGGCGCCGGCCTGTTGAGCGGAGCGTTGGGCGCGAGCACATCTGTTGCTGGTCCGCCGATCGTGCTGTTCGGGATCAAGCAGCGATGGGAAGTCGAACCCTTTCGGGCAAGTCTGCTGGCTTACTTTACCGTTCTGTCAGCCGTCATTGTTCTCCTCCAACACCAGTTCGGCCTCGTGACCGTCGAGACGGCAGTCTGGGCGGCAGGTGGTCTTCCGGGTATTGTCGTGGGGTTTGTCGTCGCTAATTTGATGCGTGACAAGGTGAGCGATGGACACTTCAGAGTACTCGGTGTCGCCCTCGTGTTCGGGAGCGGCGTGATGGCCCTCCTCTTCTAATCCCTCTTTAGTTCCGCACACGGCACTTCCCGTGAATAGAGATCGAGCCATTCTTCGTCTGGCGCTTCCCAGCGTCGCTGCCTCCCTCAGTGTGCCAATCATCGGTTTTGCCGACACGATTCTGGTCGGGCATCTGGAAGAGATCGCCATGCTCGGCGCGGTGTCGGTTGGGGCGGTGGTGTTCGACGTCATCTTCTGGGGTCTCGGCTTCTTCCGCATGGGAACCACGGCTCTGGTGGCCCAGGCCTACGGCGCGAGGGATCTTGCTCAGTGCAGAGGGATCCTGATCCAGTCAGGCATTCTCGCGGTTGGATTGGGGGTGATCCTTATTCTCGTGAGAGGGGTGATCGCCGATATCGGCTTTGGCCTTGCGGGCCCCTCCGACGATGTTGCTCGCTGGGGCCGGGCTTACCTGGACGTCCGTTGCTACGGCGCGCCTTTGGTACTCCTGACCTTCGTGCTCAACGGTTTCTTTCGGGGCTGTGCAGACGCCACGTCACCTCTATTGGTCACGATCGGGGTCAACGTGGTGAACGTAGTGCTAGACTACGCCCTCATCTATGGGGCTTGGGGAGCACCTGAGTTGGGCGTCGTCGGTGCCGCCTGGGCCTCGGTTGCGGCGTCTGTGTTCGGTGCGGNACTGGGAATCGGGCTGGTCATCCGGCGTCATCGATCGATTCTGTCTGCCAGGAGCCGGATCGTTGTTCGAGAAGTTACCCGGATGCTGTCCACCAACGGGTTCCTGTTCGGCCGAACGGCTTTCCTCCTGTTCACCCAGTTTTACGGGATGGCCGTCATCGCGAGAATGGGGGAGATCCCGCTGGCAGCCCACGCCGTCGCCTGGCAGATCTGGTCTGTTGTCAGTTACTTTGTGGATGGATACGCCCACGCGGCGGAAACCCTCGTGGGAAATGCGATCGGCGCAGGCGATCTCGGTGGAGCAAAGGCATACGGTCGCCGATGCATGTTATGGGGAGCCACCCTTGGCCTGTTGTTCGGGTTGGGATACGGGGCGTGGATCAGCCCGATTGCCGACATCTTTACCGACCACACGCAGGTAGTCGTCGCTGTGACGGGGCTGCTGTTGCTACTTTCGGTCGCACAGCCGGTAGCTGGGATGGTCTATATTCTGGACGGGATCCTGATCGGGGCGAACGATACGCGGTTTCTCTTCACGGCGATGGCCGCATCNGCGTTCCTCGTTTATTTACCTGTGGTTCTGGCTGTCACGGGATACTGGGAACTGGGGGTTTCCGGTGTATGGATTGCATACAACATCCTGATGATCTCGAGGTTCGCCATCCTGGGAATCAGGTTCCAGGGTGGAAGCTGGCTGAATGCCCGCTGAGGCCATTGGGCTTGACACTCCACATAGGCCTATTTAAGTTCATAAAATCCAGTAAGAAAGGGGCTTTCAGCCCGCCGGGACCAACAGGGATCGGGACATATGGCACTGTTCGGCGGTAAGAAAAAAGAACCGAAAAAGGCCAAGAAGGCTGCTGCGGTCAATTTTTCCCGTGTACAGGTCTTCGGCAAACCGGAGATCCTGGGCGCTCTCCTAAAAGGGCTCAAGGAACAGCAGGTTCAGAGCGCTGTAGCTCGTTTGAAGCTCAAGGCGGCCTCAATGGTGAGCGGTCGCGGTACGGCGTCCATCTTCACCTTCCAGGTGATGAACTTGAAGGCCGGCCCTCGGCCTGTCCTGGTTGTCGGACGTCCGAAGGCCGTCCCCGGAGGAAACTTCATCCCGGCAGATAACCCTATGGAGCTAGGAGAGAAGATTGAGGTTACCTACGAGATGCCCCTTGCTCAGGCGGGGGGTAACAACATCTACTTCAATGCCGCCTGTACCTTCCTGCAGGAAGCTATCTACATCGCGAACGATAAGGGGAAGCCTTGGATCGGGTCGCGTGACGCCACGGAAAAGAAGATGGGTGAGGCCGGGCTGAAGCAGGGGGAAGAGGTCCTGCAGCTTCGTGTCGACAAGATCACCTGTTTCCCGAACGCGCCAGAGTCCTTTACGTCCGACCAGTTCGATCCCTATGTCTTCAAGCCGACGCTCTATGCCATCACGAGTGGCGGGATGTGGGCGAAGAAGGTAGCCGACTACTTCGAGGGAATCCAGGACGACATCCATAAGCATCTCGAGGAGATGGAGAAGAAGGAGCAGCTCAAGACGATCGACAATGTTCAGCTGATCGAGTTCGGCGTTGACAATATTTCCATGTTCACGCCCGGGTCACTTCTGGCGGGCATCGAACACGACAAGTTGATGCCCTCGATGTTTAAGAAGCCGAACGACAACCTGATGGTCCTGAACTCCTGTATTGGCTTCGTGCTAAAGTTGGAGATTGCAGACGAGATAAAAGAGCTGCTGATGCGTACGTTCGCGCAGAAGGCCGGCAAAGAGGTAGAGATCTGGTTGCCGCTCTCTCTCGGGAACATTCAGGAGGCGGAGCCACCGAAAGAACGGGTGATGTTCCAGATTTTCCCGCGTGATCTGGTTCAGGAGACGGACCCGCGGAAGCGGAATAAGTCACTTGGTTTGAAGTTTATACCGCCCTTCACGCTGCACCCGAATCCTGAAGACCAAAACACGTATCGGAAATTGATGGTGGCGATCGGGCAGCGTCTCAAGGACGACTCCAGGCCTGATGAAGAAAAGAACAAGATCGCCTCGCTTCAGGAGTCTGTCTCCAAGCGACAGCAGGAGACGAAGGGTAAACGCGTCGACGAGAACATGAAGAAGGCGTTCGCGAAGCGCGTGGAGGCCAAGAAGCGCAAGGAGGCGGCAGGCTAGCAAGACCGGACAATCTCAGACTCGACACGACTGGCGGAAGCAAGTGGATTACCACGGGGGAGTGTCGAGCATATGCAGTCGCCGACCGCCTGGGCACACATTCAGTGTNCAGGCGTTTCTGTGTTTGTAGCGAATGCCTATTGTTAAAGCGTGAGTGAGATGACGTCGAAAGAAGCCCAGATACGATCGATCCTAGAGAAGCGCATCATGGTCCTGGACGGGGCAATGGGAGTGATGCTTCAGGGCTACGAACTTTCCGAACCCGACTATCGAGGCAGCCAGTTCGCCGAGCATGGTCAGGCCCTGCAGGGCTGCAACGATCTGCTTTCGGTGACCCGGCCCGACGTCGTGCGTGAGGTCCATCAGCAGTTCCTCAGTGCCGGCGCCGACATGATCGAGACGAACACCTTTACGTCTACTTCGATCAGCCTGGCCGACTACGGGCTGGAGGATCACGTCTACGAGATTAACCTAGCAGCGGCCCAACTCGCGAGGGTGGCCGCGGACGAAGCGACCGGGCAGACACCGGACAAGCCTCGGTTTGTCGCCGGCGCGATTGGCCCGACCAACAACACGCTCTCGCTGTCACCGGATGTGAACGACCCTGGATACCGAACTATGACATTCGACCAGGTCGTGGCTTCGTATACGGAGCAGATCCGCGGGTTGGTGGATGGCGGGGTGGATGTGCTGCTGTGCGAGACCGTGTTCGATACGCTGACCCTCAAGGCCGGTCTCTATGCCATAGAACAGTATTTCGAAGACCATGGCCTACGACTCCCGGTCATGGTGTCCCTGACGATCACGGATCAGAGCGGTCGCACGCTTTCCGGTCAGACTATCGAGGCATTCTGNCATTCGATCTCCCACATCGACCTGCTGAGCGTGGGGATTAATTGCGCACTGGGGGCCGAGGATATGCGGGCCTATGTCCAAGATATCGCTCGTCTGGCCCCTAACTATGTCAGCTGCTATCCGAACGCCGGTCTGCCGAACGAGTTCGGCGAATACGATGACACACCTGAGAACATGTCGTCCGTGCTCGACGGTTTTGCCCAGGAGGGCTGGCTCAACCTGGTCGGCGGGTGTTGTGGATCCACGCCAGATCACGTCCGGGCCATTGCTAAAAAAATCGCCAACCGGGTGCCCCGTCAGCCTGCGCCGACATCGACGCTGTCCCGATACAGCGGACTCGAACCGCTGACGCTCCGCGAAGACAGCAACTTCACGATGATCGGCGAACGAACGAACGTGACCGGGTCCCGTCGTTTCGCCCACCTCATCAAGAATGAGCAGTATGGGAAGGCGCTCGACGTCGCACGTCAGCAGGTCGACGGAGGGGCGAACATCATCGACGTGAACGTCGACGAGGGTTTGCTCGACTCACCAGCCGTGATGATGCGATTCCTGAACCTGATCGCCGCAGAACCTGAAATCGCGCGGGTGCCGATCATGATCGACAGTTCGGATTTCGAAGTCATCGAGGCCGGGCTGAAGTGTGTTCAGGGAAAGGCGATTGTTAATTCGATCAGCCTGAAGGAGGGGGAGGACGCCTTCCGCGCGCAGGCCCACAATGTTCGCCGCTACGGAGCGGCCGTTGTCGTGATGGCCTTCGACGAAACCGGGCAGGCTACCGAAATTGAAGACCGGGTATCGATCTGCGAGCGGGCTTATCGCATCCTGACTGAGGAAGTCGGGATGGATCCGTCTGATATCATCTTTGACCCCAATATCCTGACGGTGGCGACGGGGATCGAAGAGCACAATGACTACGCGCTGAACTTTATCGAGGCGACGCGGCAGATCAAGGAGCGTCTGCCCGACGCGAAAGTCAGCGGCGGCGTCAGCAATGTGTCCTTCTCGTTCCGCGGCAACGATTACGTCAGAGAAGCAATCCACGCTGCCTTCCTGTATCACGCGATCAAGGCTGGCCTGGACATGGGCATCGTCAACGCTGGCCAGTTGATGGTGTACGAAGATATCCCGGCCGACCTCCTCGAGCGGATAGAGGATGTTCTGTTCAACCGGCGAGGGGATGCGACAGAGCGGCTGGTCACGTTCGCCGAGTCCATACAATCCGAAGGGAAGAAGCGTGAGGAGGATCTGTCTTGGCGGGAGGGCACGGTGGAGGCTCGGCTCGGACACGCGCTTCTGCAAGGGAAGGCCGAATTTCTAGAGAAGGACCTGGAGGAAGCGCTCGCAACGTATACGCCTCTGGGCCTGATCGAGCGTCCCCTGATGGACGGGATGAACGTGGTGGGGCAATTGTTCGGTGAGGGGAAGATGTTCCTGCCCCAAGTGGTCAAGACGGCCCGTGTGATGAAGCAGGCTGTCGCGTATCTCGAGCCACTGATGGAGAAAGAGTCAGAGTCTGGCTCCGGCCCGCGCAGTCGGGGACGGATCTTGATGGCGACCGTAAAAGGGGACGTGCACGACATTGGGAAGAATATCGTCGGCGTGGTCTTGGGCTGTAACAGCTATGAGGTGATCGACCTGGGAGTTATGGTTCCCGCCGAGGAGATCTTGAAGACTGCCCGTGAGAAAGAGGTAGATATCATCGGCCTGAGTGGCCTCATCACACCATCACTGAACGAGATGGTCCATGTGGCAAAGGAGATGGCTCATCAGGGATTCAGCCTGCCGCTACTGATCGGAGGTGCGACTACCAGCCGGAAGCACACGGCGGTGAAGATCGCTCCGGAGTACGAAGGCTCGACTGTCCACGTGAAGGACGCCTCTCTGGCCGCTGGCGTGGTGACGACGTTGTTGAGCGAGGACGGGCGTGCCGCGTTCGTAGAAGAGAATCGGGCATCGCAGGAGCGATCACTCGCAGATTTCGAGGGAGGGGATGTGCGTCGGCCCGTTCTCTCGATCGCGGATGCGCGGGAGGGGAGACACCGAGCGACGTTTGACCCCACAACGGTTCCGACTCTCGAATTCGTGGGTGATCGTGTACTCGATGATTTCGACATTCAGACGTTGATCCCGTATATCGACTGGGGGCCGTTCTTCCATACGTGGGAGATGCGCGGCAGTTACCCAAAGCTATTGAACGATCCGGTTCAGGGCCTCGAAGCGCGGAAGCTGTTCGACGAGGCGCGTCAGATGTTGGATCGCGTCGTGAAAGAAGAGTGGGCGCAGGCCAAGGCGGTCTATGGCTTCTACCCGGCAAACAGCGACGGGGATGATATCGTCCTCTGGACGGACACATCACGAACGGCAGAGGGCACACGCTTCCTGACCTTGAGACAACAACAGCAGAAGCGATCGGGCGGACCCTACTACGCGCTGTCCGATTTTGTGGCACCGGTGGGGGCTGGTATCGAGGACCACATCGGGGGCTTCTGTGTAACTACCGGCCATGGGGTCGAGGAGCGGGTCGAAGCATTCAAGAAGGCGAACGACGATTATTCAGCGATCATGCTTCAGGCGCTGGCAGATCGGCTGGCGGAAGCATTCGCGGAGTATCTCCACGAGCGGGTTCGCAAAGAGTGGGCGTATGGGCTCGATGAGGACCTTTCCAAGGAGGAGCTGATCCGCGAGCAGTATCGTGGCATCCGGCCGGCTCCCGGATATCCGGCTTGCCCCGACCATACGGAGAAGAAGACCCTCTTTCAGCTGTTGGGGGTTCCCGAACGGATCGGCGTGACCCTCACGGATCACTACGCGATGCTGCCGNCGTCGTCGGTGAGCGGGTTGTATTTTGCGCATCCCGACGCGCAATACTTTGCAGTGGGGAAGATCGGGTTGGACCAGGTGGATGACTACGCCGAGAGGAAAGGCACGCCAGTTCAGGACGTGGAGCAGTGGCTGGCGACGAATTTGGGTTACTGATAGACAAGCATGGAGAGAGGGTAGGGATGGCAGAAATCAGGGCGTTCAAAGGGGTGAGATACAATCTGGATCGGGTGGGGGACGGTGGGTCTGTAGTCGCACCTCCGTACGACGTGATCGACGCGCGACTTCAGCAGACGCTTTACGATCGCCACGAGAACAATATTGTCCGGATCATCCAGGGAAAAACCGGTGAGGAAACTGCGCACGACAACGTCTATACGCGTGCGCAAGCCAGCTACAATGGNTGGCTCGACGAAGGTGTCCTGTCCGCGGACGACAACCCTTGCCTGTATGTCTACACACAGACCTTCGATATACACACACCCGAGGGGACGAAGCGCAAGTCGAGGCANGGCCTCGTCGGCCTGGTAGAGATTCAGCGCCTGGGAGAAGGGGGTGTCTACCCACACGAGCACACGATGCCCGGGCCGAAAAAGGATCGGCTAGAGCTCATGCGGCATACGGAAGCTGCCTTCGGCCAGATTTTCTCGCTATACAGTGACCCCGACTTCCACGTGCGTTCATTGCTCGAGCCCCACGTTCAGTCTGACCCGCTTTTTCAGTTCGATGACGATGACGGTGTGAATCATGCCTTTTGGCGTGTTGGTGACGCGAAAACGGTGGAACGTGTCTGCGAGTTTCTGGCTACGCGGGAGTTGTTCATCGCGGATGGTCACCATCGATACGAGACGGCCGTCAACCATAGGGACGAGCGTCTGGAGGGCGGTGGCGAGGATGGGGCCGGATACTGCTATCGCATGCAAGCGCTCGTTAACATGGACGATTCAGAGGGGATGGCGATCTACCCGATCCATCGGGTAGTTACCGACGTGGCGGCCGAGGATCTGGAGGCCTTGCGAAGCCGGTTGTCAGACTACTTCGAGGTGAAGGAAGCTGCGTTCACTGATGTGGACGCACTCGCCCGTGAGATCGGCAGTCGAGCGGAAGCCAATCGCCCGTGTTTTGGAGCCCTATTGGGCTCTCCTGATACTGTGACGTATCTGAAGCTGCGATCTGACGTGAACGTGGTGGATCTCGACCGTGAGGGTCATTCGGACGCGTGGCGTCGTCTCGACTCGGGTCTCTTGCAGATGGTTCTGGGTGAGATCCTCGAGCTGGACACCGAGACGCTGATCAAAGGCGAGAAGGTCCGATTCATCAAGGTCGAGGCCGAGGTGCGGCAGGCAGTGGTTGAGTCCCCCACGAATGTTGGGTTTTACCTTAATCCCGTGGGGATGCAGCAGCTCAGGGATGTGGTCCTAGCGGGTGAGCGGATGCCGCCGAAGTCGACCTTTTTCTATCCGAAAGTCTTCACTGGGTTGGTGATTCAGGACTTCAACCGCTCATAGAACCGGCGCAAAGAGTAGTGTGAAAATGGCACCGAGGCGTCTCGGTGCCATTTTCTTTTGCGGCTTTACAGTCTCTATGCATCTTGGTATGATAAATCCTTTACTGGGTTATACTTAGGGGGCATAAGAGCACGAATTGGTCACGTTCATACCATATACCCGTCTGCGCCCTCGTGGCGTCGGTTCCGGGCGTTCGATCGCATCTCGAGCGACTGAAATCGTGAGCCGAGGGACCGACCTTTGCGCCAACGACCCTGCGTTCTGTTTCTGTATCGATTCGTCGTGGGCCGTCGTGAGGGCCTTTGAAGCTGATGACGAAAGCCTGGCCAGGGTCAGGTCGGCGGTGACCGATGGTCGGCTGTCTATTGGTGCAGCCTGGGCAGGTGTCGACTGGGTCACCGATCCCGAGTGCCTGATCAGGGATGTGATTATCGGCATCGAAGNGCTCGTGGCTATGGGGATCGAGCCATCTGAGGCGATCTACCTGCGAGGCCGCGGTTGCCTCCCAGTGTCGATCGATGACCTGAGTTCGCTGGCGACCCTCGTTCCGGCGGGGTGCGAGAATGCGACCCACGACCTGGGTCTCCGTTTGCTGTCTCCTCAGGTGGTCGTGCAGCGTGACGCGGAACGAGATCTGGATTCTGCGGAACGTGTGATTCCGCTGGGAGAGGAACTCTGGTGCCCAACATCTGACCAGATAGAGATGCTTCGTGAGCGGGTCGGCGATGCGGGTCATGATGTGGCGTTCGCAACGTGGAGCGATCAGGCAATATCAGGGTTTCCGCTCGATGCGATCGCGCCGTACCGCGAGGCGTTTGTCCCAGGTGTGTATGCGAAGCTGTTTGACACGACCAACGCGTTGCTTCGCCTGGAGCGCACGCAGGCGATGGGCACGTTGCTCGGGGACGCTACCGGGCTAGACCTGACCGGTGACTGGAGACAGCATCTCGAGGACCTGGCAGGCGATTACACGGGATCGGGAGACGAGAGGAAGCGATCGGACCTGGCTGTTTCGTGTGATGCGATAGCCGCCCGCTGCAAGGCGGAATCGGAGGCCATCGAACGGAACATTGCTGCATCGGTTGATGCCGGGGAAGGGCCCGACGGTATTGTGCCACTGGTCGTGTTCAATTCGGCCTGTCACCCGCAGTCTGGTCTGGTCGAGTCCCACGTCGTCTACTATGGTGCATCACGGGCGACCAGTTTCGAACGGTATGAATTCTACAGGATCGTCGATTCGGACGGTGAGCCGGTGACAGTCGAAGAGGTCGGCGGCAAGCAGGTCGAGACTGCGGAGATTCGCCTTAGGTTCGTGGCGAAGGACGTACCTGCGCTCGGATACAAGACTTACTACCTCGTACCGAAGCCTCAAGAGCAGTCAGGTGATGTGATCCAGCTTCAGGCACCCGGGGTAATGGTCCCTGATTTCCCAGAGCCCACTTTTGCTGTCGACGATGTCGAAGATCGTGTGGCGGAGCGGGGACGGGGGCTGAGGGTAGGCCGGACCTTCAGTGTGGGAGAGTTCTATGTGGAGGTGGACGAGACCACCGGGGTGATCGACGTCAGGGATCGTGAAGGGGGCACCTTGCTCAAAGGTGCCAGACTGGAGGCCCGTGAAGGGTCGCTGGATGCCGAGCCGGGTCACTTCGTGCCGTCTGGCCGTGTTCACCCGAACGCTGTGACGCGTGTCGATCTGGTCGAAAGCGGTGCAGTAACAGCGAAGCTGAGGGTTTCCGGGATGATCGGGACATCTCCTGTCACTCTGGACGCGCAGATGTATGCCGACCTGCCCTGGCTGGATTTTGAGGTGACTGTCTCGTGGAAGGAAACCATTCCCGCCATGCTCGAGTGGGTTTCTTCCGTGGGAGAACCGTTCACTGGCGGCCGACTGGGGCGGCCCTTTGGTTCTGAAGCGTGGCATCGAGATTCAGCGTGCGTTGCTGATCGTTGGGTTGAATGCGAGGCCGGGCCGAAGAGCTTCTTCGTCGGGGCTGACCGTTGTCGACTTTACCTGGAAGGAGGTACGCTTCGAGCTCCGTTGCTGCTGTCAGCTCCGGATCCTGCCTCCTACGCATACAACAAACTCTGGATGTCGTATCCTTCGCAGCTTACCTATGCATTCCGCCTGTCCCTTGATTCGGGCCCGCCGACATGGGGTGATCGACTGAGTTGCCAGGAGGTCTACGATCGTCATCGGGCTCGGACGAGGCCGGCGTCTCAGGGAACGCTTTGTATATCGCCTCCTGCGTTTCGCGTGAGTTCCGTTCGACCCGTAACAGGTGGGGTCGAAGTGCGCGGCCATAGTGCGTCCTCTGAGTTGTGTCGCGTGGAAGTCGATGCAAGCGTACGGTCCACACGCGTCGATTTGCGTGGCCGAGGAGATGGCGAGAGTGGTACTAACTGGACAATCGAACCTGACGAAATCTTGACGCTGCACCACAAAACTGACTGATCACGCTCAGGTAGAGGTATAACTATGGCAGATGTCATAAGAATCGCCGTACTCGGCATGGCCCACGATCATCTCTGGACGAACCTCAAGCAAGTGAACGAGTTGAAGGATGTCGAGCTTGTTGGTGGAGCCGATGTCGATGAGCGTCTGCGAGAGAAGTTCACCGCAGCGACGTCCTGCGAGAAGACTTCAGCTGACTACGAAGCTCTGCTGGATGAGGTCGAGCCTGACGCGGTGTTCTGCTTCTGTGCGACGGCCGATCACGTAGACGTCGTCGAAATGTGCGCGCCACGCGGGATCCACGTCATGGTCGAGAAGCCGATGGCAGCTACGTTGGAGCAAGCGGACCGGATGCTGGTCGCCTCGAAGAAACACGGGACGATGTTGATGGTGAACTGGCCAACGGCATGGTCACGATCGCTTCGTACGGCGAAGCGGCTCGTCGATGAAGGGGCCATTGGCGATATCTGGCAGTTGACGTGGCGTGGCGGCCATTGCGGACCCGATGAACTGGGTTGCTCGGAGCACTTCTGCGGCTTCCTATTCGATCCCGATTTGAACGGCGCTGGTGCGTTCAACGACTACGGCGGGTATGGCTCGTCAATTTGCGCGTGGTTTCTTGGCAGTCCTTCGTCGGTCGTTGGTGTAGCGGGTCGGCTGTTGAAGCGACACCTTCCGGTCGACGACAACGGCATGATGATTCTGCGGTATCCGCACGCGATGTGTCGCCTCGAAATGACCTGGACCGAGGCCGTCGCTCACAAGCCCCCCCATGATGTTGTGATCTACGGAACTGAGGGAACTCTGATATCCGGCCAGGAGGTGGCGGTCTACACCCGTTCCGATAAAGACGGTAAGACGGTTCCCCTGGACGAGCTCCCGAGCGAGCAAGGCAACGGACCGGAGCACTTTGTCGCGTGTTTGCGGTCTGAAGCAGAGCCTGAAGGGCTCACCAACGCCGATCTGTCCCGGGATGCGCAGGAAATCATGGAGGCCGGACTCCTGTCGGCGGTGAATGGGCTGACGGTTTCCTTTCCGGTCGAGCACCACTTGTTCAGGGATGCGTAAATGCTCTTGACGTGGATCCTATGCCTATGGGCCTCATTGGCCGCCCAGGAAGAGGTCATCCAGGAGACAACGGCCCAGACGGCTCAGGATAGTCTCGAGGCGTTGCTGACGGAACCGATCCTGGATTCGTTGATCGTAGGCTACGCTGATTCGCTCTTCCTGCCTTCGGTGGGTGACGCACGGATCTTTCGCGACCTGTATGGCATCCCACATATCTATGGTGAGACCGACCGGGACTGCGCTTTCGGTTTCGGGTATGCCCAGGCGGAGGACCATCTGGTGGATATGCTGATTTCCTACCGGATGGCGAGGGGGTGTGCGGCGGAGCTCCTCGGCCAGGACTGGATCGAGAGCGATTTCAAGTCACGGCACTGGCGGGTCGAGGATGTGGCCGGTGAGCAGTATGGGTCGATTCCCGAGTCTACACGCAACCTGATTGCCGGTTTCGTCGACGGCGTGAACCACTACATCGACATCCACCGCCAAGGACTCCCGGAGTGGGTCGACGAGGTGAGAGGGGTCGATGTGGTCGCGGCCTCCAGGTGGATGGTCCTTCTGTTCGCAGAGGCTTCCGGCCGCTCGGAATTAGTGTCAAAAGGGATCACCCCGACGCTGGACGAGCACTTCGCTTCGAACCAGATCGTGATCGGCCCGGAGCGTGCTCTGGAAGGATCCGGGTTATCGATCGCCGATCTTCACCTCCCGTGGCGGAACCCATTCAGACTGTACGAAGCGCACCTGAAGAGCAGGGAGGGGATGGATGTATCGGGCGCGACCTTCTTTGGGTGGCCCGTCATCGTAGTGGGGCACACCAACAGGATTGCTTGGTCCTTCACTTCGAACGACGCCGATATTTTCGACCTGTATGAAGAGAAGCTTGATCCAGCCAACCCCCGGCGGTATCTGTTCGAACGCGAGAAGCTGCGGCTCTCGTCTCGCCGGGAACGTGTTCGGGTCCGGACAGAGTTCGGAGTAGAAGAGGTCGAACGCGAACTGCAGTATTCTCACCATGGACCCGTATACAAGGTCGTTGATCAGTGGGCCTATGCGGCCCGTACATCAGCGGACGATGTCACGGACGTCATCGACCAACTCTACCAGGTCAACCGCGCGACGGATCTGCGTTTGTTCCGTGCCGCGCTGTCCCGTCTCCAGATTCCTTTGTTCAACGCGACCTATGCCGATGTGGACGGGAACATTTACTACGTTTTTCTGTCCCGTACGCCGATTCGAGCTGAAAAGTTCGATTGGCGGAATCCCGTCCCCGGCTGGAGCAAGGAAACCGACTGGGGAGGAATACTCCCGTTTTCCCANCTNCCACAGGTCGTGAACCCGGATCGAGGATTCCTCCAGAATTGTAACACCCCCCCGGATGCTGTGACGCCAACCGTGTCTCTGGAGCGGTCGGGCTTCCCAAGCTATCTGGGTTGGGGCAGCATGAACGATCGTGGAAGACGAACGTTGACCTGGCTGTCATCCACACCGGTGGTATCGGTCGAACAGGCGATTGATTTCGCCCGAGATGAGTATCTGCTGTCCGCCGAGGAGCTGAAGGCCTTCATTCTCAGGGCGTATAACGGGAATTGGCAGGAGTTNTATGATCCGGAGTCGTTGCTTGCCACAGCGATCTCTACGCTCAGGGATTGGGACAACCACGCATCGGTCGACAGTCGCGGTGCCCTTTTGTTCGCGACCTGGAAGGCCAGGTATGACGACCTCTATGCCCAACTTGCCGCCGAGCAGCGGACCGATCTGAACGTTCTCGAACGTCTCGCCCTCGAAGCGCTCCAGGGATCTGTTGCCTATCTGCGGTCGACGTTTGGTCGTGTGGATGTGCGACTTAGGGAGGTGCATCGGGTGGTTCGAGGGGATCGATCGTATCCAGTAGGTGGGACGCCCCCGGGGACTGTGGCCCTGCACCAGATGTGGTCGACGCTGCGTTCAGACGGCGCGTTCGAAATCTGGGGTGGGTCCGCATACACAAGCGTCATTAGTCTGTCCTCACCACCAGCGGCTTGGACGGCGCTGCCCTTCGGTAACAGCGAGGATCCAGGTTCGCCTCATTATGCCGATCAGGCAGAACTCCAGACCGGTAACCGGCTCAAGCAGACGTGGATGGCCGACGAGGACGTCCTCGCGAACGTAACGAACATCCGCACGGTTCCATACCGGGGCGAGGCATTGGAACTCGAGCGTCTGCGAGCATGGTGGTCGCATCGGCGTCAGATCGCGCCTGAGGTTCAATTACCGGACTCATCGATCGTTCCGGAACCTTGAGACAAGTCATTTGTGTCGGATGATCCGCCCGCTATACNGGCGTTCTGGCTCAGGAGTGTAACGTGGCTACATACAAAGTGGTTCTCGAGGTCGAATCAGACGCTGCCCAGCACGAAGTCGAAGCCAGGTTGGCAACGATGCTCAACTCAGGCGGAGACGGTTGGGTAGCCAAGGTGCTGGCCGTGGCAGAGACACAGTCCAGCAGGTTTGGCGGTCCGACCTTGCCCAGGGACCAACAGCGTGGAACATAATGGCGAAGATTGTGGTAATGGATGACGAAAACGCCATCCCTACGGCGATCACCAAGGTGATCGAGCGTGAAGGACACGAGACGCTCGCGTTTGCCGACGCCGCCCCGCGCTCGAAGAGGTGAATTTCTAGGAAATCGACCTGGTCGTCTCCCGCCAGGTCATGCCAACCCCAGGAGATTAGTTGGTGCTGATTCTGCAGCAGGAGGGGGGCTAGATCCCGGTGATCATTCGTAGCGCCAACTTAAACGAGGAACGGATCCAGTATCTCACGGAACTGGGGGGCGAGCACACATTGTCCAAGCCGTTCGAGTTCGCGCAGCTGGTCGAGGTCATCAATCAGGTTCTGAACTGACGGTATCGCAGGAGGCTGCATGGCGAAAAAGCGTGTCGAGAAGCCCGTGATTCGACATATGTGCTCGATCGGAACCCTCGGGGGATATGGGGGGAAGAAGGGCGAGTGGTCTGTCGATCAGAAGCTGAGGAGGATCCACAAAGCCGGTTTTGACGGTTTCCTGGGCAGGATCCCGATGATCACGCGCGAGCACGTGGAAAAGTCCGGACTGATCTTCGCGGCAACGACGGACATCGGCGGAATCCGGGAGATCAAGGGGAAGCTCTGCGCTATCGACGAAACCGGTGCGCGCTGCGTGAACGTTCAGATGCTTGATCACGATACCCCCACAAGGCGGGCNGTCGAGGTCGCACGTCGTGTGATCGGGATTTCTGACGAGCTCGGCATGGATGTGGCCATAGAAGTGCACCGAGATACGTGCACCGAGACGCCAGAGAAAGCATACGCGCTGGCGGCCGGGTTCGAGAAGGCGGAGAAACGGCCGCTCAAGATGACCTGGGACTTCTCGCATCCAGCCGTGGTAAAGCACTTGAACCCGCCCTACTGGGATCGACTGGCGGAGCGGGAGGAACTCATTCAGCTCGCCCAGCAGTTCCACTTCCGGCCCTTCAACGGCCACCACGCCCAGGTTCCCGCCCTGAACTGCAAGGGAGAACTCACTCCGGAGTTCCTCGATTTCATGGAATTCGCCGATCGCCTGATCGGTTGCTGGATGCAGGCGGCGACGCCAGGACGCGAGATGTTCGCCTGTCCCGAGCAGATCGCTGGTGGATACATGCTGTCGGTCTTTGGAGACCGATTCAAGGATGTCCAGGTGATCCGGGAGCAGTTGGGCAAGTCGTTTAAGCGGCACGCCAAGAAGTGGAAGCCGCCGAAGCCTTGACGGACAGGCTGAGAAGCGAAGAGGAGGTCATCCAGACCTCCTCTTTTTTTCCTCCTTGCCCTTGTCCAGAGCCTTCTGCTGGTAGTGTCGGGCACTGTCCTGCATGCCCTTCCGGGCGTAGAGCGTAGCCAGGTTTCGATGCGCGTTCACGTAGTCGTTGTCAAGCCGAACAGCTTCTCGTATCGATGTGATGGCTTCGTCGAGTTGGCCCGCATTGGCCTTTGCGACGCCTCGGTTCATCCAAGCCTCTGCGTAGTCCGGCCTTAATCGGACAGCACGGTCCAGATGCTCGATCGCCACGTGATACTCACCAAGACGAACCAGAACCACGCCAAGGTTGGACGCTGCTTCACTCGATTCGGGTGACAGAGCCAAAGACCGCCGGTAGGCGGCCCTCGCGTCCTTCAAACGACCCTCCTGCAGGCGCGCATTCCCCAGCAATAACCAAAGTCGTGCGTGATTGGGATTTGCTTCCAGCGCGTCTTGATAGGCCTCTGCTGCGTTGGCGTGATCGCCTCCATCCCTGAAAAACGTGCCGAGTGTTTCCCACCCATAGACACGTCCGTGGCTAGAGAGTGGGGTATTCTCCATCAGCGCGGCGAACCGGTTTCGAGCGGCTGTCTCGTCTGCAAGCATACCGCACCACAGCAAGGCGTGTAGGGCGGCGGCACCCACAGCGCAGGTTGCCTCACGTTGCGAGGGCGTGTGCCTGGCCCAAGCCAGGGCCGTCAGTAGGATCAGGGGGAGTCCGGGCAGCGACAGGATGTCCCAGTCTCTGAATGCGCCGATTTCTGGATTGGCAACGAGTACGAAGAGCGTTGGTCCGGCCGAAAGCGTAAGGAGAAGTCGAAGCAGTGGGTCTCCGAGACGAGAGGGAACCGCACCAGAGAGAACGACAATCAATACGATGGGGTAAGCGAGGAGCACGGAGTTCAGTACGTCCAGAAGATGGGGCGCTGACAGCAGTGAATAAGCAGACAGACCGCCATGCTCAGCCGTGAGGGGGAGTGTGTGCGATCGGAGAGTGGCCGTATATTCGAGGAAGTCGAAGCCAATCCCGTGGAGAAGTGCGAGCATCACTACAGGACAGATAGCGACCTCGGCGCTGACCCGGACCCAACCCCTCGATCGGGTAGCCCATGCGGCAAAGAGAAGCCCGGGGATGAGACTTGCGGTGGTGAAGTGAAGAGTGACCAGCACACCAAGCAGGATCCCAGCTGCGACTAGATCCCGGCCTTCTCGGACCGATCGGGCCAATAGCCAGACAAGACACATCATCCCGGGATAGAGCGGTGCGTAGTTCTCTACATATCCGAGAAAGAGAGGCAGGTAGCCAGCTGTCAGGAGCACGCCGGACACGATCCCGGTTGATGACTCGGTGGGAGAAATCGCGCGGGCAACCGGGGATATCAGAATCCCGTAGAGTATGCCGGAGGCTGTGCTCACCAGGCGGTAGGTCAGTTCCGCATCGCCACCAACATATAGGATCGCGCGGTGCAGTCGCACGAGCAGCCAGAAGCTCAGGGGAGCTCGGTCGGTTCGTGACAGACGTTCCCAAGCTTCCGCATCCAACTCTCTGATCAGAAGGTAGCCATCTCCTAGGAGATGCACGGCGGGTGGAAGGACGAGAGACAGAACGATCACGAGGGTGGGGTAAACCCAGATCGAATGTGCCTGGATCGATTCCCAGGCGCGCTTCACGTGGAGAGGTCGACCGATCGCCGCAAGGATTATAAGGATTCCGACCGGGAAGGCCACCGGTGCCCACGCTGCGTGCAACAGTGCATCGACTCCCCAGAGGGCTCCCGGACCCATGAGGGCTGACGCGGGATAAAGCAGAAGGAAGGCGGCCGACCATGCGATGGTCAAACGGTCCTGTGGTCTACTGTTCAATGTGGTCCTGGAGGGTAATGGAAAAGGAGGGCTCAATGTCGTCCTCCTGCTCGCCCACTTCTTCGGGCCCGCTGTTTTGTGCTGAGCCTGCTTTACTGTCTTGCCTGACGAAAACTTCCCACGCCGCCACTCGATTTGTTCCCTCTTGCCATCCTCTTGGCACTTCAACCTGGCACGCTGCAACTGTCGCAATGATAGGCATTGATCATGCCGCGTCAACTTGCACCTCTTTTGAGGTGTCACCGGAAAAACGAGTTGCCTTCCGTTGTCCGGGTCGGGACATTATCTGCGCAAAGCGCAAACCTCCACATCGCCGGGGGGGCGAGTTTTCATCCTAACGATAAGGGGGCACCTTGGACGTTAGGACTATACGCGGACGAATCCGCGAGATTCGAGAAGGGAAGGAAATCAAGTCGGTAGAGATGGCCCGCAAGTTGAGGATGAGTGCTCCGTACTATAGCCAGATCGAGAACGGATCGCGTCGTCTCTCCGCGGATCATCTTGTTCGTATCGCGAAGATTCTGGACGTATCGTTGGGAGAGCTATCCGGTGAGTTCGTCGGATTTCCCGACCTGGATGGAAAGAAGTTCAAGTATGTGCTGCCCGTCAACAATGCGAAGGTCTACAAGGCCCTGGCCAGAGTTTTCGATGAAGAGGCGCCACGAACCGGCAGCGACTGGGCTTTGTTCCTGACGAAGGCCCAACGCGCGTTGAAGCGCACCGGCTGACTCCTCTCATACAGCTGCTAGCAAAGCCCCGATCGTATGATCAGCGATCGGGGCTTTGCCGTTTTGTCTACTGGCGTGACTGCCGATCGGTCGTTTTATTGATCGGGATGTTGCTGCCGTATCATTGATTCGAAAGGGAAGATATGAGCTTTGGTCAGACGCTTGGGCAGTGGAAGGTTCTCATCGTGCTGAGTGCGGGTCTTTTGCTGTCCCTGTGGGTCGGGCAGAATGTGGATCCGATCATTTCAGTCGACGAGACTGTGCTGGATGTACTTCTGGATGAAGAAGAGAAGCCCTATTTTATCCAGCGCGGAAAACGAGCCTACCTGGAAGCGCCCGTACCCTTCGATCAGGCGATTCTGAACCCCGATCAAATCGACCGTCGTCCGGACAAAACAGAAGAGTTCGTCTGGCGGGCCGATGGATCCGAACGTGTCTATTCTCGGCTCGATCTGCGGTATCACTTCAGCTACTGGTCTCTCCTGCCGGCTCTGGTTGCGATCGTCCTCTGCTGGGTTACCAAAGAGCCGATCACCTCGCTGTTGGCGGGGACGATTTCCGGCGCATTTCTGCTTGGACGATTTGACATTACCGGCGCGGTGCTGATCCCTTCTCTCTCGACCTCTTCCGCTGCCAGTGTGCTCGTCCTCTATCTGTGGCTGCTGGGTGGCCTGCTGGGTGTGTGGTCAAAGACTGGGGCCGCCCAGGCTTTTGCCGAATTCATGGCCCGACGGTTCGTAACCGGGCCTCGATCGGCCAAACTGGTGGCATGGTTCCTAGGTATCATCTTCTTCCAGGGGGGGACGGTGAGCACAGTTCTCGTCGGGACCACGGTGAAGCCGCTGGCCGATGACAACAAAGTCAGCCACGAGGAGTTGGCCTATATCGTCGATTCTACCGCGTCCCCGATAGCCTCTCAACTTGCGTTTAACGCCTGGCCAGGGTATGTCCAGGCCTTCATTTACGTCGCCGGCGTGAGTTTCCTGGCGACCGAAGCGGACCGGATTATGTTCTTCTTCAAGAGTGTCCCGCTTTGCTTCTACGCGATCTTCGCGGTCCTCGGCACATTCCTTCTGAGTGTCGAAAAGCCGCTCTTCGTTGGGCGACGGATGTCTGCAGCCATCACACGTGCCCGCACGAGGGGTCAACTGGATGATCCGGATGCCAATCCGCTGGCGGCCAAGGAACTTCAGGTTGTGAGCGTGCCCGAAGGACTCAAGCCCAATCTTCTCGATTTTGTTCTTCCCCTTGTCACCCTGATCGGTATCGCGATCGGCACGTTCGTGGCCTTCGGTTCCCCGAACGTATTGTGGGCCTTCGCCTTCGCACTCCTGCTGGCGGCCGGGATGGGACTCGCTCGAGGCCTCCCGCTAAAAGACCTGATGGAGGGGATCATCGATGGCATGAAGGGTGTGGTCGGCGGCTCCGTCATCTTGCTGCTGGCGATCACCATCGGTGGCGTGAGTAAGGAAGCGGGGGGAGGGACCTACCTCGTCGACCTCCTCAGCGGGAGCGTGCCGTTCTGGCTGCTGCCCGTTATGCTTCAGATCCTGACGATCATCATTGCCTTCTCAACCGGAACGAGTTGGGGGACGTATGCGGTCGCTTTCCCCCTGGCCATGCCGCTGGCATGGGCTGTGGCGGGAGCAAACGGGTTAGCGCATCCGGAGTTTTTCATGACCGTATGTTTTGCCGCCGTAATGGACGGTAGCGTGTTCGGCGATCAGTGTTCGCCGATCTCCGATACCACAGTGCTCAGCTCGATATCAACGGGATGCGACCTGATGGACCACGTGAAAACGCAGATTCCGCAGGCGAGTTTCGCGGCTGGACTTGCGGCCATCTGCTGGACGATTGCGGCCGCACTTGCGGCTTAGAGGCCATCTATGAGAGCGTGGATCTACGTCGCTGCAGCGTTGTTTGTCGGAGGGTTGGCACCGATACAGGGCAGCCTGAATGGGCAGATGGGGAAGCTACTCGGTCACCCTTTGCGGGGGACGCTGGTCAACTTCGCGGTGGGCTGGGTGTTGCTTCTGGTCATCCTGGTTGCTGCGGTCGGGTTTCAGAGCCGACAGGACTTGATGAAAGCCCCGTGGTATCTGTATACGGCGGGAATTAACGGCGTCCTGTTCGTGACGACGCTTCTCTTCCTGATTCCAGAGATCGGCGCACTGAAGGTTCTGGCAGCCGTGGTTGTCGGGCAGTTGCTGGTATCCGTCGTGATCGACCACTTTGGCCTGCTCCACGTGCCGGTCCATACCGTCAGTACCGGACGTGTCGCAGGGATGCTGCTGCTGGTGGCTGGGCTCGTACTGATTCAGCGCTCCTGACTCAGCTGTCCAGGTTGTCCGGGCACTGGATCGCCGCACAGGGGAAGACCGCTACCCGAGCGTCCTTTGGGTAGTCTGAGCGAAGTTCCCGTATGACTTGCTCCCACGTGGCGTAACCCACGACGCGGTCGGCGGGACCGAATCGGTCCAGGTCCGTACGCGACAGGTATTCGGAATAGACGACGACCTTCGACGCATTGGCCACCCCGGCCTTGGTGGGATTCCAAAGTTTCCCGCCGTAATCCGTTCCGAATCGCCCGGTCAGGTAGTGTAGGGCCTGCCCTTCGATTGATTGCGTGACCACCACCGCCGTCCCACCGGCTTTCAGGGACAACCGGGCGGGCCATACCCCTTTGGTGGCCTGATTCTCGATCGGGTAGGTGTTGCACACTACGATGTCCATGTTCTCTGGGCACGCGGTGGCATACTGTTCACGGGCACGCGCGACACCTGCTCGATGCTGGGCAATGAAGTGTCCGGCGAACACGCCGACGAGCTCCCGTCGGTTGTTGATCAGCAAGTCGATTTTCATGTCGAGCCCGACTTTGCTGACGGCCTCCTCGATGTCCTCTCTCAGCACGTTCCCGTCAACAATCCCAAGCATACCCGTCTGCGTGTTCCTCGGCTGGGGACGAACCTGGCCGTGGTTGTGGGCGACAGATTCTATGCTCATGACGCCAGGGAAGACCATTTTGGCTCCACCACCGAAACCTGCACCCATGTGGGGGATCAATCCGCCGATGCCGATCTTCATGTCACACGACATCACCTCACGGTTGACGAGGATCGGCGTGCCACGGGATGTCGTGCCGAGATCAACGTGATGTTCATAGGGGTTGTGGTTGTAGACGCGGAACCGGCGCATGACGTCCTCACCCAGCTTCTTGGCGAAGTCTTCGCGGGACATAGCGGCATGGTTTGCGTAGGCGCCGACAAAACGAATGTGGTCGTCGGGGATGCCGGCATCGGAAAGAGTTTCGAGCACAAACGGCAGGATCCTGGAGGTAGGAGCGGGGCGAGTGAGGTCATCGAACAGGATGACGACCTGGTGTTTGCCTCGTGCTAGCTCTGACAACGAAGAGGAGTCATACGTGTCCTCGAGCGCTCTCCTGATCTCGTCATCAGAGAGCGGGGGACTGTCGTGTCCGGCCATCCGGCACTCCTGAACGTCCCACTCCTCCGGGAACGACAGCGTGGTCTCGGTGTCCCCGTACCAGACCTTCGTCGGTATCTGTACTCTTGTCTCTGCCATACGATCAATCCTCCTGGGTTGTCCCTGAATATGCGCACGACGCGCGGCAGACCGCAAACGCACTGACACACGGTCGTGAAAGGCAGCGCTTTTGGTGTGACATTGGGTATGTATACGATGCGAACGACAGAGGAGAGACTATGGCGAAGCGGATCAACCGATGTATCGAGTTGCTGGAATCAGGTGAGTATCTGTATTACACCGGTGTCGGAGAACTTACCTACGAGAACGGGAAGAAGCAGGCGAAAACCTGGGCAGACTTCCTGCTTGCCGACTTCGAGCATAACCCGTTCGATGTTCAGGGGCTGCGGGCGTTTATGCAGGGCCTGGTCGATGGCGGCCCAACGAATTCGGGACACCGCACGCCGACGGTCTTCTCGACGTTGCCGTCCAACGCAAGGACTGTCGATGAGGTCAGAGCGAACGCGTGGCAGGTAAGACAGGTCCTTTCGACGGGGATCCACGGGATTCTGCATACGCACGCTCGCCAGGCGGATGCCGTGAAGGCTTTTGTCGAGGAGTGTCGGTATCCCTTCCAGACCATCGGCCTGGACAAAGGGCTGATTCAAGGTCAGCGGGGTGCCGGCGGCCAGCGGTATCCGTCGGAGATCTGGGGAGTGAGTCCTCAAGAGTACACGAAGCTCGCGGATCCGTGGCCGCTGAACCCGGATGGTGAATTGATGCTGGGGCTAAAGATCGAGGATCGCGAATGCGTGGCGAACGCGGCGTTTATCGCCAGGGTGCCGGGACTGGCGTTCGCAGAGTGGGGACCGGGTGACATGGGGATGTCATACGGCTACGCGGACGCCCACGACCCCCCGTATCCTCCCGAGCTCGAGCACGCGAGGGACACGATCAAAGCGGTCTGTGATGCGAACGGCGTCGCATTCCTTAGTTCGTGGAACGACAAGTCGATGGATACAGAGGCCCGGGTCAGATACCTGATGGACTGGGGCGTGCGCATTCTCTCCGGTGGCTCCGAGGAGCAGGCCCGGATCGGTCGTGAGATCAGCGGGCGGCAGATACTCGTATGAGCAGCCGTATTAGAGCCGGAAATCGTGTTCGACCTTGAACACGTCTTCGATTGCCTATATGGTGCCCATTGCCATTCGGATGCAGCGGATTCGTGTTAAAAGATTCAGAAACGGTGAAAGGTGCAGCGAAAGTATGATGGCGTCAAATCTGAGGAGCCCTATCGTGCCGTATGCGCGATCCAACAGATGGGACTTGGTTTGAGCCGACATCGGTTCTTGCGTGCCTCGACCGTTTTGGTCGCAGCTGTCGGTGCAGCCGCCACGGTGCTTTGGCTCGTTGAGGTTCGACTGGAGAGCTGGGATAGAGCGAGGGATCAAGCGCTGCTCTGCCTTGTGATCACAGCAGCCTTGACGACCGTTAACCTAGGTCTCAGATGGCTCCGCTGGCATTACATATCTCGTCGCTTGGGTTTTCTGGTCCGAATTCGTGACAGCTACAGTCTCTTCACTGTCACGTTGCCAGCGATCGCCACCCCCTATTATCTCGGCGAGCTTGTCCGGGGTCTGGTTCTACGCCGCCGCTATCCAGGCGCCTCGGCTGGCGTCCTGATTGCCTGGGTACTGGAGCGCTCAGCAGACATCGCGGCGTTGCTGGTGCTGATGTTGGCTCTCAGCCGGCAGGCGGCGATTGCAGCGGGGGTCGTCTCGATCTGGTTCACCTGGTTTTTCGTGCTGGCAGCGCTTGGTTTTGGTCCCGCGGTCAGCATCGTCTCGAAAATGCGGTTTTCCATTACTGTGGCAGTCACGTCCCTGGTGGCGTGGACTTTACCCGTTTTGGGGCTGTGGATCACGCTCGACCAGCTCGATTCGGCACTCCCACTCCATACGACAGCTGAAGCCTTCGTATCGGGGACTTTGCTCGGTGGCGTGACCGGCATTCCCCTAGGAACCGGTGTAACAGGGTCACTGACCGCATCGCGTCTGATGGATGCAGGAGGCGACTCCCAGCAGGTACCGATTGCCGTCGCCGTCATGCGCTGCGGGACGGCGTGGTTCAGTCTGTCGCTTGGGCTAATCGCAGCTTATTTCTGGCGGGAACGCATTATCGGCTTGGCAAGAAACGCTGTGACCGATGATCACTTCGAGGAGATCGCCGAGGAGTACGACGACCAAATTCCCGAACACATACGGACCCGACTGCTTAGTCGCAAGACGGATCGTATGATATCCCATCTGACTCAGGCAGGGCTTGGAGTGGGCTCTGTCGGGGTCGACTTAGGCTGCGGGCAGGGCTGGTATCTGGAAGAAATGACGCGCGCAGGGTACCACGTCCAGGGGATCGATGCGGCCTTCGGACAAATCAAAGCTTCATCGGGCCGGCTGATTCAGGGGGATGCCGGCGCGCTCCCGTATGCGGATTCGACGTTCGATTTTGCATATGCAATCAATGTCTTTCATCATATTCTCGATCCCAATCATCGTAGTGCAGCTTTCCGCGAAGTAATCCGGATATTGAAGCCCGGTGGCCTCTTTTATCTCCACGAGATCAACACGCGCAATCCTCTTTTTGCGCTTTACATGTCGTATCTGTTCCCAGTCTTGACGGCTATCGACGAAGGTGACGAGGTTTGGATAAGGCCCGATGCGTTGCCCTCGGTGGCGGGAGCGACTTGGATCGGTGATATCGATTACTTTACGTTTCTACCAAATTTCGTTCCAAAGCATCTGACGACTGTTTTGGCCAAAGTGGAAGGTGCTCTGGAAGTCAGCCCCGCAAGGGTCTGGAGTGCACACTACACGGCGCGACTCCGGAAGTTGTAGCCAACGTTGTCAGATGTCAGTTCATAGCTGAGGACTTGAGTGTAGATCCTTGGCTTGAGCAATTCAGCCTCCTCTAGTCCATCCAGACCTAGTCTCAGCGATATGTCTTCACGCACCGAGGAGCAGCCGACCGGAGGGGATGCCTTCTTGCCGCCTCAATCTTTCTAGCATGGACTTGTTGAAGTTTTCGGCCGATCGATAGCACTTCCGTAGGTGGATTTTATCCTGATCTCGCGGAAAATGGAGCGCCCGATTCTCCTTACCCGCTTAGATGTGTTTCAGAAAGTCGCATCTGCTTTAGGGCTAGGCAAATGAACTGGTATCCCAGAATTGAATGAGGACGAGGGAGAAAAGGACTTAGGTGTATGGTGTCGCCTTCGTTATGCGACCGGTTGTCCTCTGTAGGGGATCATTCTGGTTCATCCGGAAGGGAAGGATTCAAAGACGATGTTGCTTTGTTAAGATATTCTGCGATACGATTCGCTTCTTTCGTCTCTCCACGATCGCGGTGAAGCAGTGAGATCTCTTGGAGCATCTGGATAAGCAGGGGATCACTAGGGATTTGATCCAGTCCAGCAGCGGCTGCCCTCCCAGCCTCCGCAATGTTGCCAAGCCCAAGGTATGCACTTGATAAATACGCCCATGCCTCAGAGGATTTAGGGGTTGTGTTCACGATGGTGAGTAGTCCAGGGATGGCGTCCTGCATCTCGGCACCTTGAGCGAGCTCAAAGTATCTTTCGTAAGCGGTCATCGCGTCTGCGTGGCGATTCTGACGGTTCAAGGTGTTCGCAAAGAAAACGGTGGAGTCTTTCTTCATCGGGTCAACTTGCAGTGCGTTTGCATAGAATCGTAAGGCAGCTGCATAGTCCTCCTTGTTGTAAAGGTAGCTAGCAACGTTGTGGAGTGCCTGCGAGACGACACGAACTGGGATGCGACCGGCATTTTGGACGCGTTCCACGAGATCGAGGGGTACAATTCTATGGTTCGATATGTATTGATCCGTTTCGGCCAAGAGCACGATCGATGCATCATTAGGGTAGACGTTTAAGCCCGCTTCCAGTACCTGTCGCGTGTCCAGACCTAGGAAATAGGCATTGCTGGCATAGCGGTAGTAATAGATCGGGGCAAGGTTCTCAGGTGAACCCAGAATTCCTTTGCCTAGTAGAGGCAGGCCCGTCTTCGCCGCTCCCGTAGCCATGTAGCTGCGTCCGATTCCCGCCCAAAAGACTGGCTTCGTTTTGTCGAGCTCCCCATGACTGACCCAAAGCAGACATACCGTACCTGTAGCAGGTACGAGCCACCGTCCCCAGCCGTCCCTGTAGCCTTTCGGGATGCGCGTGCCCGCCTCAATCAATACCCAGGCGATCATCAGTGATGGACCGACGTTCGCAACGTAGAAGTAGCGCGATCTAAATTCTTCAAGTGTGCTACCCCCGAATATGGGGAAGGCCAGCGTCGTCCAGACAATCGCGTCCAAGGGGGTGGAGCGGTATCGATAGGCCAAGTAGCATCCCATACAAAGAATTAGGAATCCTGCAATAACATCTATGTTGGTGGGCCCGACCACGAATGCCTTACTCAGCCAATGGGGCGAAAGAAAGGCTCTACCGATGTAGGCCAACGTTAACTCGCCTACGTGGAGAATCTGGTCGATCTGTGTAACGTTCTTGTGCTGGGCGTGCTCCGGATAGGCCGACATGATCAGTATGGACAGGACAACGCTGATCAGTGGGAAAACCCAAGCGGATTTGACAATTGCGGGAACGCGAGCACCCCCTCTGAGGGCGTAGTATGGGGCGAGGAGGGCAAAGGTGATGCCTACGGCGTGAAACAGCGTCGAAATCAATATCAAAAAACACGCGCCACCGAGCCGAAGATCGCTTCCTCCTAGCGCCCATGCTTTATACGCGACGACGGCCCAGACGCCAGATACAAGACATCCCATGTACGATACACATGACATCCAGTACGGGACCTCGTAGTGGGAAACATTAAAGAGAAACAGGAGTCCGGTTAGCGTAGTCAGTTCGAGTGGATACCCGAGCTTTGTGAGCAATCGTGCGAGGGACCAGGTAGAGAGAACGTGAATCAGGATCAGGACGACGTGCTGTGGAACCTGAGCGTCGCCGAAGAGGGCATTGAGGAGAATAAAGAAGATCGAGGCAAGCGGCCGTCCTGAAGCTGCGTAGTCGGGAGAGAAGAGCCCCCAAGGATCGGCTTTGACCTGCTCGATATGGTCGAGGTAGTCAAAGTCATCTGTATACCAGACGAACAGACGGGCGTCCCACAGCTGAAAGAGCCCAAGAAACATGAGGGCGATCAAATACACCACCCAGACCGCTCTCGAAGACAGCGAGTGTCCCGACGGTAGCCTCACTTCGTTCCACACGTGTCTTGCATGACGAATCCTTTATAATTGATAGGCATTACTCAATCTTCGAAAAGCTTTGATTAATTTATGTGCTGAAAACCGGCGTACTTATGTCCACAGGGCTTAGCATGGAATCCAGGTGTTTACCCACAGCCAGTATCAGGCACAATGCCTGCACGCCCGCCACTCACTAGGCTTACGGAACCGCGTCCCTATCGGCGCCAGTCGGTCCTCGGTGCCTACCCAATTCTCCCCGGGTTACTTCTGCGATGCAATATAGCTGCTTTCGAAGGGCGGAAATACTGCTGGTCTAAGGCCCTTGTTCTTAAGCCCGGAACAGTCTCAACCTAATTACAGATGTGTAGTCCGTCGAGGAAGACTTGCTGGAGAACACCTGAAAAGATCCGTATTCTTGAAAAGGGAGGAGCCCTTCCAGAACCAAGTCCAGAATGGGCTGCTCAATGAAGAGACGAAAAGGAGGAGCTGTTGGGCGGATTTCCGAAGTATGACGGGTATCAAGGGATCTGGTTTACACTGGGCCAGTTTTCGGAGTATGGGGACAAGTATTCGGGAGGACTGGGCACGTATACGGCGAAACATGTGCCGTTGGCGATCTATGCGCCTGAGGTGAACCGGACGTTCTTCGTGTACGGAGGGGCAAATAGCGGTGAGCGACATCTACTGGCGCTGGCAGCTTACTATGACCACGAACGAGGGGTGGTTCCGCGCCCCACTATTGTTCACGACAAGGGTGGGGTGGATGATCCCCATGACAACCCAAGCTTGGCGCTGGATGAGTCTGGACACCTCTGGGTTTTCGTTAGTGGGCGGGGCCAGCGGCGACCCGGGTTCAAATATCGCAGCCTTGAACCCTATAGCGTGGACAACTTTGAGCTGATCAGCGAAGAGGAGATGACGTATCCACAGCCTTGGTGGATTAAGGGAAAAGGATTCCTGCACCTGTTCACGAAATATACAGGAGTGAGGGAGCTATACTGGAATCGCAGCGACGACGGCCTGACCTGGACGCCCCACCAGAAACTGTCGGGGATGGGCGGGCATTATCAGACGAGCCGGCAATTGGGGGAACGGGTAATTACTGCGTTCAACGCACACCCGGACGGAGACGTCGACTTGCGCACGAATCTGTACTATGCAGAAACCTCCGATATGGGGGAGACATGGCTAGCGGCAGACGGTACGAGGCTGACCCCGCCACTGACAGATTGGAATTGCGCGGCGCTTGTCCGGGATTACCGGTCGGAGAAACGGTTGTGCTATATGAAGGATATCAGCTTCGATACCCAAGGCCGACCAGTTATTCTAATTGTTTCCAGCGCGAACCACGCACCGGGACCAAGTGGAGATCCCCGGAGTTGGACCATTGCACATTGGTTGGGGTCGGAATGGGTTTTTCACGAAGTGACTCGATCAACACACAACTACGACATGGGGTCACTCTATATCGAAGAGGACCAGTGGCGGATCGTAGCGCCTACAGAACCCGGTCCACAGTTCCATGGGACTGGCGGAGAAATGGCGCTTTGGCTAAGTGCTGACGAGGGGCAGAACTGGACGAAGGATAGGGATATCACGCGCAATAGCCCCCTGAACCACACGTATGCCCGACGCCCCGTAAATGCGCACCCCGACTTTTGGGCACTTTGGTCGGACGGCAATCCTGATGAGATGAGCCCCGCGCACTTATACTTCACGAATCGAGGGGGAGACCACGTGTGGCGATTGCCGTACGAAATGAAGATGGATTTTTGTGAGCCCAAACTTGTTTACTGAAGGTAGGTGCGACCTGAAGTAAGCGACAGCGATGCACGGATCACCATATCCCCTGTGCACACATCTATGAGAGATGGTAGCGCATGTGTTTTGGACAGATAGGGACAGGATTGAGTGAGTTGTGATTCTAGTGGGTATGGTTGTGTATGTCGGAAGCTGGGCGCTTTCCAAACTTTATTGAAAACCGTTGAGATGAGAGGGCGGCAAGTTGTTATCAAGCGCCTTGATTCTCCATAACGTCTTTCTGCCACCTGAGGAGAAACAACTTTGAATGCCCTGTTGGGGCATAAGGTTCCGGAGCCGCCGGTTGGTGGGCGATTTTCTGTTTCTCCAATGCCGTTAAGCGTTGCTCAATCTTTGTGAGTATCTGGTTCAAACGTCCGGTATCTATCTGTTGAGAACAGGCCTGGTTAAGTCCACGCGGCTGTGCATCCAGATGTGCAGCCACAGATAGGATGAGACAAATCGCTAGGATGCCTGTCACTAGCAGCAGACAGGGTAGACGTTTGTCTCGAATTGTTTGACGATCTTCGGTTTCCATGGCCTCCGATATCATATCTCGCTGCTCATCTTCCGTGTACGCACCTACGTCCTCCGTATGGTCGCTGTCTATGGAAGGAGGTGGAGACCTAAGCAGGCCGCGTCCTTTTGCACGTTCAGGAGGCGAGCCCAGGAGAGCCGATAGGAGGGTTTCGAGGGCTCGGGGGGCGTGGTCCCCTCGGTAGCAGGTGGTGTCCGCCCCGTTTTCATGCCGCCACATCCGACGATGGCAAGTGGTATCCTGTTGTGCCTGGTGTCCTTCCTTTCCGCTCGAAACGCGACCCAGGCTGCCCGATCCGTCGACAGGTAGTCGTTTCATTCAGGCCGCCGGATGCGGCCCGTATTCTCGGCAGGACCGGGGCGCCAGGCCGCGCTTGCATCCTGGGATGCGTCTACATCGCAACGTTCGACAGGGCTTTCACTGTGAACGTGAAGTCGATTGGCGTGAGCAGCGACAGGATCACACGGAAGTAGCCATCCTCGACGGCGTCGGAATTCCGCAGCGCCCAGATCCGGTGCTCGCCACATCCGGGGCCGATCTCGATACAGTCGGTGCCGAACCGCATCCGCCCCGGACCCTCCTTCAGGAAGACGGCCTGTTTGTTCCCCGGCAGGATGGCGGTGTCACGTGTCTCCCAGATCCCGCCGACCGGGAACTCGAAGAAGATCTGCGTCGTCACGTCGTCCAGGATGTCCTTCGACACGTAATGAAACTGGAATCCCCGCTCGGGCCCCGGCAGCTCCTCGATGTCCACGGTCGCCCTTGCGTAGGGGAGACGATACACGTCGCGGTTCGCCTTCTCGGCCCCCCATTCCTCCCGGAGGATCGGCCGCCCGAGAGGCTGTTCGTAGCCGGGCCGGTTGAGGACGCCTGTGCCCTCGCTCATAAGGTGCGCGGCGTTGCCGTCGACCGACAGGTCGTCCACCTGGAATCTGCCGGTCAGTTTGCTGAAGTAGGTGTGGGAGATCGCGAGACGATGCAGCGTGGCGGTCCCGTTCACAAGCGTGAGCAGGTTCTCCTTTCCTTCGCCGAAGACGGTTGCGCTCACTGGTCCGCGACGAACACGCCAGATCTTGTTCACGGCGTAGAAACGTGAAAAATCGTCCGGCACCTCGCCGGAAGCCACGACATCCAGATCGTGCCGAAGCAGGGCGGCCGCGATCAGGTAGAGCTCTCCCAGGGACTCGCGGTCGTCGATTGCGTCCCACAGGAACTCCGCTACAGCCTTGAAGGTGCCGTCCCCGCTGATTGCCGCGTACTCCAGGTAGGCAGGGATGAGGCCGAGGTTCTTGGGCCGCCTGCCGTAGTCCTGCCGCCGCGAGAGACCCGTTTCGATCGTGCCGTCAGCGTGGAGGAGGTGAGCGTTGAGGAGAAGGTTGTCTTCAACAGACCTGTAAACCTCGGCCGTGATGTCGTCCTTCCAGGTCGAGGCGAGTAGCAGCAGCGAGCGCGTGTTGACGGCATCGTACCCGCCCGCGGACCGCTCGAGGAAGGCCCCCTCGGCGTCTGTATCGAAACCTTCCGCGAGGTAGGCGGCGACTGTGTCGTTGACGAGATCGGTATCGAGATCGGAATAGAGAGACCGGGCGAAAGAAAGCGCGCTGGCAACCACCCAGCGATGGTTGGCCGTGTGGAACCCGCCTCGCGCGATCCCGGGGACCGCGCTTCGGATAAAATCGTCCAGTGTCCCCATCACTGCCTTCCATCGGGATGTGTACTCTTTCTCGGGAGTCACATCACGGCAGAGCGATGCGCACAGGCACAGCCACTGGACGATGAATGCCGTGTCCGGGCCCGAATCGTAGTTCGCACTCCGCAGATCGATGCAGCCGGAAGGACGCTGGAAACGTCTGAGTGACCCCAGCCCCAGGTCCATGCGTTCGAGAAGGAGTTCAGGCGTCAACGGGCTCGGCAGGGAGTAGCCGTTGAGGTGGCCGACGAGAAGAATTCCGGATCGGGCGACCAGATGACCCGTGGCGTGAGCGTGGTCGAGCCCCTCCTCGGGGACGATGTATGCGCCGTAGTAACGGCTCGACTCGTCCATCTGCTGCCTGTTCAAACCCGCTTGCAGGAGGTCTTCGGCCATCAGGCCGAAGACGCGTTCCAGGGTCAGTGCCTCCATACATTCCTCTCGATGAAGTTCATTTCCTTATATGGCCGCAGTCCGCGGTCACACCGAGGACGAGATCGCTGTGGGCGGTCGCCACCTCGGGGTGGAGAAACAGCGTAGTTGGATATCCAGCCGCTGAGCAGGTGTCGACGAAGCCGCGGATGGCTTGCTCACTCTCTACGTAGTCTGCGGGGCCGCTGGAGGACGTGGCGATTCCGTGGTCTGAGACGTCCACCTTTGCGGATTCGCAATCCATGGTGAAAAGTATTCGGATGGGGTTCAGTTGGGTTTGGGAACAACTGTCGGCCTGACGAAATCCTTAATTTGAGGAGTCCACTCAGGATGCACGATGGATGTCCATCGATGGGTCTACTTGACCACCGCCTGGCTCTGCCACGAGTTCATTGTGCGCACGGGTCCCACCTGCTCCATCAAGGTCGCGCTGTGCCTAATTCAGGGTGTTCTGTACACGATTGTATTGAGTTCGCTGTCAGCCAGGTTACCTTCGGAGCGTCCAGCCAGGAACTTCTCTGCATCTCCGATCCGGCTTGGGTTGGATAACTCATCTACGCGGGTGCCGTCTGGGTAGTAGGTCACGATCATTGCCTCTCGCGTGACCTTCGAGCGATTGGGGGAGGCACCGTGGACGGTCCAGCCGAGGTGGAAGCTACAGTCGCCGGCCGCCATGTGGTTCACCTGATAGACTTGCAGCCCTTCTTCTAGGATGAAGTCGTCGAAGAACTGAGCCGACTCATCGCTAATGCGTGTTCCGCCAAGATTACCGTAACGGTGTGACCCGACGACGAATCGTATGGGTCCCATCTCCTCAGTGCAGTCGACAAGCGGCATCCACAATCCCACGGCCCGATCCGTGTTGACAGGCCAGTAGTACTGGTCCTGGTGCCAGGCAGAGTCGATCCCGCCTGGCTGCTTGAACAAAGCCTGCTCGTGGTAGATGCGTACAGCAGGCGATCGGGTCAAAGTGGCCACGATCTGCCCAAATCGACGGCTCAGGCAGAACCGTCGCATGCCATCGTTCTCGAAGCGCATGTTGAGGGTTTGCAGGAATGCGCCTCCTCCTGACGGCGTCATGCCTTGCGCACGGTAGCGCTTTGTCGCCGTTTCACGGATCACTGGTCCATAGACGGCGATCTCCTCGTCACTCAGAACGCCGCGCAGGACGATGAAGCCATCTCGCCAGAACTGTTCGATTTGCTCGTCCGAAACAACGTATTCCGAATCCAACGGCGTGAGGTGGTCGTCGGTGGTTTCAGCCATTTTTCCTTCGGTTTGCCTCCGTGCACGAAGAGCGTGATAATCCTCGATGAGGGTATCCCTGACTCAGCTTACAGCCATTAGCAGCGCAATATGCTGGCGACTTTCTCTTTTACTTAATTCGTTCAATCGTCCCTTTTGCTGGCGTGGAGGCTTCGCCGAATTTCCCAAGCTGCTCCTTCTGCGTAGAATACTCAGGGTTGGCAGTGAGACGCTCACCACTTCTAGATTGATTCGACCACAACTGGCTTCCCGGACCGCGCGCTCTCATTGATCGCGTCACACACCGCGATCACCCGCGCCCCTTCTATCACGTTCACCAGCGGTTCTTCGTCCCGCTCAATGCAGTCGAGCAAGTGAAGGATGCCGACCGCCTTCTTGCCCATTACACCCGTCTTCGCTGCATACGCTTCTTTAACAGGCTCTCCAGCGCTTTTGTGGCCACGGTATAGCAGGCCATCGGGTTTGTCATTGATGAACACGCCCTTCGTGCCGTACAGAATTAGATTGTGCAGCGCCGGGCGCTGGACGGCCATATTCGTCATCGCTTTGGCCACGCAGCCATTCTTGAACCGGAGGACCGACATCATACAATCGGGCGACTTTGCCTCCTGTTGCATGAGCTCGCCCCACGTCGAGTAGCAGAATGCCTCCTCGACGTCTCCGATGAGCCAGAGCAGCAGATCCAATAGGTGCACTCCCCCGCCCGTCATCACGCTGTCGCGATGCGTGCCACGCCATCCACCTCGAATCAGATCGAGCGTATTGTGCAGATAGTCGCCTTCCGCCGCGTAAATCTCACCTAGCGTGCCGTCAGACACCAACTCCTTTGCGCGGACGAATCGTGGGTAGAAGCGAAGCACGTTGTTCACTGCCAGTTTCAAGCCTGTCTCTTCCACGGCGCACATCATCTCTCGCGCCTCCGGGAGCGTGGGTGCCATTGGTTTCTCGCACAATACGTGTTTCCCCGCCCGAAGCGCCGCGATACTCATTTCCGCGTGCAGATGATCGGGTGACGCCACGCTGATCACGTGCAGGTCGTCCCGTGCAACCAGCGACTCCCAGTCCGTCGTCGTCTCCTCGACGCCTCCGTCTGCGGCGCTTTGCACCAGTTTCTCCTCGTCCGTGTCACACAAAACTAGTCTTGCGACACGGGAGTCCTCGCGCAGCCCGCGACCGTGGCGGCTGCCCACGCCTGCTCCGATGATACCCACACCGATCGGATCCATTGGTTGTCCTCCCGCTACGAGTCTATAATCTTAAGGCCCGATCCGTGTTGACAGGCCAGTATTACTGGTCTTGGTGCCAGGCCTAGTTGATTCCGCCGGGCCGCTTAAACAAAGCCTGCTCGTGGTAGATGCACACCGAAGACGGAGCGGAATATGACCGAGCGTGTAGACAGCCCCAAATGTGGCACAGAAAAAAGAATCGGGCGACACTCATTTTCCACAACCTCACACATCTAAAAACGGGGAGCCAGCCGATTGCGCGTCAGCCAACTCCCCGTGGTATCATCCTGGTGATGGTGAAGCGGGAGGGTAGAAACCTCACCCCACCAATTAACCTTCGGCTGTATAACGCTTCTTGCATACAAAGGTTCCAGTAAGGTGAAGGTGAGGAGAGAAGGACGTGCAGATCAAAACCCAATAGGCTCTAACCTCGACACCTTCTCAGTCTAAGGTTTTGGATTGCCCGCAACATCCAATCAGGCTGTTCATATTTGTCTTCACCAACCCTATCTTTATTTTCACCTTCTTGGTGGTTTGTGTTCGGAGTGCTTGGGGTGCAGACGACACTTACATCAGACTTTGCACAGTTGACAATTTTGTTAATGGATACGGTCTGCGTTGCAACGTGGCCGAACGCGTTCAGGCATACACACATTCGCTCTGGATGTTCCTGCTGAGCGGTACGTATTTTTTCACACGGGAGGCCTACTACACGACCGTTGTGGTCTCCATCGTGACAACTTTGGCGGCAATGTCACTGCTTGCTGGGCCCGCAGCGCCCTCAATGCGGTTCACGCCATATTCACGTGAGATGTAGGAGAGAGGGTGACCCGCATCAGTTTTCTGGACGTGCTTGATGTTGTCCTGTTCACGTTTCCATCCGAGTGGCATTACCGTGTGGCGATTCGTTCCGTCTAGGACGTCGTAATCGCTCCTTACGTCGTGCTCACGTCTGGGCAGCGGACGGAACGTCTGGTTGCCTTCCCTGGAAGAGAGAGCATCTGTGTGACTCCATTGACCTACCGATCCGTACCCTGGTGAGTCGTTGACCTGCCATACTGTTTGCGACCACGCGCCCTCGCATTCAGAGCCGGGACAACGGGACTAGTGTGTGGAAACTCTATGGGAAAAGGATCCTTGCATCCACCGGGATGCGATCCCGAATCAAAGCAAAATCCACTGAGAGCCTACTTGACAGAACTGCTTAATAGCGTGCTTTTTGGGTGTGCATGTTTCGTTGAGTTCACGTGTGGTGCTTCAAGAATTGGTTAGCGATATGGATGTTAGGGGAGTTGACGAAGTTTAGGTCGATAGGCTGGACGAAGAGGTATTTCAGCGGGAATACTTCCGCGGAGATCGTCCCTTGGTCATACGAGGAGGGGCAAGCATTGGCCAGCTGTTCGACGATGGTCTCGCGAGTATTTTGAGAGCCTATTCGGGGATCGTCAGGTGCCAATCGACTATAGCTCGGACGGATTTCTTACCCATATCGCCAAGAAGGATCAGGATGGAAAGGGGCATGACATTTGCTTCAGGGAGGCTGCTGAAGAGATTCACGATCCCGACGCTGAACTCCGATGCTATCTCCGGAACGTATCTTTGCCTGATCTATTTCCCAAACTGATTCCGGATATCGAAATCCCACCCCTCATCGGAGATCCAGAGACGGTGGCCATGAATCATTTCTGGTATGGCGTTCCCAAGCACATCCCGTCGGACAACGGCCCGGAGTTCGTGGCCCGGGCCATCCGATCCTGGCTTTCCAGACTTGGCGTCGAGACGCTCTTAATCGAACGAGGCAGCCCCTGGGTAAATGGCTACATCGAGCCCTTCGCCGCCTCGCGGATAAGGACTTGCTGCCCATTTTGGATATTCAGCATTTTCGTTCTACTGCTTCAAGTGTTAAAGGGTCTAGGGTCTTCGGTTTCGGAATTAGGTTAATTGTGGGATTGAGCAGTGCATTTTTCAGTATAGAAACAGAAAGCATCCACGGGCCCTCGACTCCGGTATTGAATCTGGTTGATACATTGCAAAATGAACTTGTTTCCAAGGAGTGAATCGTGAGCGAAAAAAATATTTTAGCCGTCCAAGATGCATTCAAGCGTTTTTCAGAGGGAGATTTGCCCGGATTCTTGGATCTTTGTGCGGATGATATAGAGTGGGATCATCGTGGACCAGATAGTCCTCTTGATAAACTTTACAAGGGCAAAGAAGGTGTGATGGAGTTTTTGGGCACACTGTCGACAACTCAGGAAGTTCTCGAGTTCGAGCCACGTGAATATTTCTCAGATGGTGATAGGGTTGTTGCGCTAGGTCATTTCCACTTCAAGGTCATCGAGACTGGTCGTGACTGGGCATCAGACTTTGCAATGGTTTATACCCTTAAAGACGGATTGATAAGTCACTGGAGAGGAATTTTCGATATGACTGCTGAATCTGTAGCCTATCAACACTAGCGGATAAGGCTGGAAATGAGAAAACTGCTTTAGAATTATAATTCCCTTACCAAGTTTTTGGGGGGCGGTTGACTTATAGGGTAGAGGCGATCCACGTCTCTGCCTTTTTTTATCGTTACTTAATGACGGGCCTGCCATCCATAATCAGCGAGTTTACTTCAAAGGCTCGTGGAAGTAATAGCAGAGAGCGTCGGGGGCGATGACGAAGAAGACTTGATAGCGTTTGCCGTCGCGTTCGTCGATGCGCCAGTTGCCGATCTCAACGCCGTTGGATTCGAACTCGTCCTTGAGGGCTTGGATGTTGGTGACCTGGATGGCGGCGCCGTCCTAGCTGGCATCTCTGCCGGTGATTGCGAAGCCGATCTGGGTGCCGTCTCGCTCCATGATTACGGAGGGAGGATTGTCGCGGCTCTCGGATTCGGTCAGTCCGAAGTGGGTGCTGTAGTACACAGAGGCCGTGTCGAGGTCGGTGACAGGCAAGGTGAGGATGTCGTTCTGGTAAGGGCTGGCGGAGTGGAGTGTGGGCTTGTTTGACACGTTGTATCCCCTCGATAATGTTTGGTACATGGCGTTATATCACTAGCCCTTTACAGGGACAATCACATCACGACCCAATCGGGCCTCCACCTCCGATATCTAAATTCGGTGCCCTGAGAAAGCGCGGCAATTTCGTACCTGCCACAACCTCACAGACATCCAAAACCGGGCTGAGTGGTATTAGTGGAAGTATGCCAGAGTAAGATTCGGCTCTGCCTTCTTAACCCTCTATAGTTGACAGTCTGACACATCTCCGGTATTGTCTCTTTGTGGCGATTTGATGCGCAGCTTGCGGCCACGATTTCACAAACAGCTAAAGCGCCGACAGATGTGGAAATGCTCGAACCCGGGCTCGTCGGCTCGGGTTTTTTCGTGCCCCGCGGCCAATGCTGTGGGG
>PBWH01000020.1 GCA_002727195.1 Gemmatimonadota bacterium | reverse complement strand
TGACAGCTGGGATACCTACCGATACAGCCGGGCGTCCTCGACCCGCCACATCCGGTACACGGCGTCGGTCACAAGAGGACGCTCACGTGTATGGCTCGGGACCGAGAGGGGGCTGGCAGTGCTCGACCTCGGCGTGGACACCCTGCGCGCCGTCCCCGGGAGTAATCGGTTCCGGATCCGAGATCTGGCGACGGGAAACCGGCACGTCTGGGCCGCGACGAACAAGGGCCTGTTCCGATGCGCCTCCGACGACATCACGTGGGAACCCGTGAAGGATCACCCCGCCGCCGAACAGTCCATCCTCGCAGTCGACGCTACAGGCGATACGACTTGGGCGTTGACGACCACCCCCCCACGACTGCTGTTCTCCTCGCACCCGGACAGCAGTTGGACGGTGATCGACCTGCCCGAGGCAGCCGGAAGCACCCGAGCCAGAATTTCGGCCGCAGGGGCCCGAGCCTGGGTCGGCACGGATTTCGGGATCGTTCGGGTCAACACGCGCAGCGGCAAAGCGACGACCCTCAACTCGATCGACGGGCTGCTCGACGACGCCGTTCAGGCCATCCGGCTGGACGGAGACATCGTGTGGGTGGGGACGCGCGCCGGGGCCAGTATCTACCGCTGGGTGGACGATTTTCGGGATCCGGGGGACTGAAAATCATTAGTTGAATTTATCGTTCCGAGCGTCACATTAAGGCGGATGCATCATGCAAAAAAAGGACGTGACACCGATCACACGATTTGTTACTTTTTCGATTGTCGCCGTTGGAGCGGCACCCCTAACTAGCGAGTTTCCCCTTGCTCAAGTTTCTATAAATCAGCTATTTATGATTATCGGCTATCTTGCGCCCAGCGCTCGTCAATGGCCGCTTATGTTTGTCTGAGAAGAATCTTTGAGAGGCTCCGACGCGGGCCTGATAATGGAGTGAAACGGATGGCTCAGCAGGCGCTTGGGCTTATAGAAACGAGAGGCTTTGTCGGAGTTACGGAAGCCGCGGACGCAGCTGTCAAGGCGGCGCCGGTCCAGGTCGGTGGGTTCGAGAAAGTCGACGGCGGGCTGATCTCGATCCGGTTGCTCGGAGACGTCGGGGCCGTCCACGCGGCGGTCAGTGCAGCAGCTTCAGCTGCCAGCGCGGTGGGCGAACTGGTGTCCCAACACGTGATCGCCAACCCGGACGACGATCTGGTCGCAGCGTTTGAGCTGAACGGCGACGCCACCATCGACACTTCAGACCTCAACAGTCTGTCCGTCACACAACTGCGTCGACTTGCGCGGGAAACGGAGGGGCTCGGTATCCAGGGTCGGGAGATTTCGCACGCGAACCGGGAGCAGCTGATTCAGGAACTCGAGGCGGCCAAAGCGAACGTTTGACGATTGAGGGCAGGTGGCGGATGGACTCTTTGTGGGATAAGATCAAGCAGAGCGTGATCGACAGCGCGAGTGTGGCCGCCGAGAAAGCGGAGTATCTCGGCCGGATCGGTCGCGCTAGGTTGGATATCGCCGAAACGCGTCACGCAATCCGAGATCGCTTCGCGGATCTGGGCGGTATCGCATACGAAAGCCTGAAGGATGACGGTGAAGGGGCCGACATCGGGTCCAGGGACGCAGTAAAGGATCTCGTCGGCACGATCGGCGTCCTTGAGACGGAGCTCGCCTCGCGGGAAGAGGACCTCAACCAGCTGCGCGCCGAGTCCGGCGAAGCCGCAGAAGAGGACGAATAACAGATTTTTTCTTGGGCCAGTGGCGATCGACCTCACCCCTGAGTATGATATAAGGAGATCGAACGAAGAACATCTCCCGACACCCCTCGGGAGGCGCATCTCGAACGCATCAGGCACGGTCTTTGGCACGAGCAGGCGCAAAACGGCGCATCGGTCTTCCGAACATTCGGCCGGGACGAGACGTGATCGAACGAGACGCTTTCAATCAGGAGGAATAGATGCCTATGTGAGCTCCCCGCTCAAATCGTGAGCCAAAATGCAGGAACCCTTGAGATCGAAATCCTGGAACCATTGGTTCCACCACAGCACCGAACTCCCCAGGTGCCAACAAGGACGGCTGACGAGTGGCAAAACTGTCGAAGAAGCCTTACGCAAGAGAAGATGAATCCCTCGATCAATATCTTCAGGAGATCGGGGAAGTGGACCTGCTCACTGCAGACGAGGAGGTCACACTCGCAAAACGCATCAAAAAGGGAGATCAGGACGCCCTGGAGAAACTGACCAAAGCGAACCTTCGGTTCGTCGTCAGCGTCGCCAAGCAGTATCAGAACCAGGGACTGTCGATGGGCGATCTCATCAATGAAGGTAATCTTGGCCTGATCAAAGCAGCGAAGCGCTTCGATGAGACCAAGGGCTTCAAGTTCATTTCTTACGCAGTGTGGTGGATTCGCCAGGCGATTTTGCAGGCCCTGGCAGAGCA
Organism: Gemmatimonadota bacterium; assembly: GCA_002727195.1. GTDB lineage: Bacteria > Latescibacterota > UBA2968 > UBA2968 > UBA2968 > UBA2968. The sequence continues at coordinate 228,781 of PBWH01000020.1, read as the reverse complement.
GTCCCGGATCGTGCGACTCCCGCTAAACCGGGTAGGCGCGCTCCACAAAATCGGCAAAGCATCCAGCGGTCTAGAGCAGGAGTATGGTCGGGAGCCCAGCCCCGGCGAGATCGCTGACGAGCTCGAGATGAGTGACTACGAGGTGATGGACACCCTCAAGATTTCGTCCCGTCACCTGTCTCTCGACGCTCCTTTCAACGAGGGCGAGGACAACAGCCTGCTCGACGTCCTGGATGATCCGACTCAGGATCCGCCGGATGAGCCTCTGATCGACGACTCGCTCAAACGCGAGATCGACCGGGCGCTCGCAACACTGACGCCGCGCGAAGCAGAGGTCATCAGCCTCTACTTCGGGATCAACCGAGAGCAGTCACTGACGCTCGAGGAGATTGGCGAACGCTTCGGCCTGACGCGCGAGCGTGTTCGTCAGATCAAGGAGAAGGCCATTCAGCGTCTTCGCCACAACTCGCGGAGTCGCCCCCTCAAGTCCTACCTGTTCTAGGACGACAGCTTCGCAAAAAGAAAGGCCGTGATCTCAACCCAGGATCGCGGCCTTTTTGCGTATCGTTTCATCCGTTAAGTATTGTTTTTCATCCAGTTGCGTTGAGGCAGACACGTCCGTCGCGTCTTGACCCACCCCTCCAAAACCCTTACTTTACGTCTTCTTGTCAGTGCACGATCGAGCGCGGGGCTGTCCACAGGGCGGCTCGCCCGATGATTCACTCATTCCGACGGAGGTTCCGATGTCGTTGCAGAAGTGGACGCCTTTCCTGCTCCTCGTCGTTGCCGTTCTCTTGGCAGCCAACTTGGTCAGCCCCCTCATTGCTCCCCAGCCCGCGCACGCCGACACACACGAAGGTGGCGACATGGCACTCAGTGGAACGGGCGCAAACGCCTGGCTCGTCAAGGGCCGGCAAGTCTACTACCTGAAGTGGGAAAACCAATTCGAGTCGATCCGCATCTACGGACCTGAAGAGATCGAAGACTAGGTGAATGAGAACACCGAACCGTGTGATCATTGCCGGGAGGCGCTCGGCGTCTCCCGGCAGACGTTTATAGTCGCTTCCCCTAAATGCGAAGGGACCTCCCTGCTTTGACGTCTCACGAGTGGATCGTTGCCATCCACGCCCATTCGATCTATTCGGACGGGTCTGGAACGGTGGAGGAGATCATACAGGCCGGGCAGGATGCGGGGCTCGATGTCTTGATCCTGACAGATCACAACACGCTGGAGGCCCGCGAGAGAGGCTACGAAGGGTGGCACGACCGCTTGCTGCTGATCGTCGGGGACGAAGTCTCGAGCCGGCAGGGACATTGTATCTCCCTGGGCACCCAAACCCACGTCGACCACAAACAGAGCCTTCACGGCATCCTTCAGGACATACACGACCAGGACGGTCTTTCGTTCATTGCACATCCTTACGGTAAGGCTCGACCGCTCCTCAAGACACACGATCACAGTTGGAAGGACTGGTCGGCCGACAGCATGACGGGGCTCGAGCTCTGGTCGTACATGTTCGACTGGGCTTCGACGTTCCACTACACCCGCTTTCCCCGGTACTATCAGTCACCCGATGACTACTTGACGGGGCCAAACCCAGCGACAGTCAGAAAGTGGGATGAACTTTGTCAGCGGAAGCGTGTAGTTGCCTTTGGAGGCGTGGATGCGCACGCGAAGTCCTACCCGATCCTGCCCTGGGTCGTCTTCCCTTACGAGATGCTATTCGGGACGATCCGCACGCACCTCCTGCTCGATACACCGCCCACCGGCGACGCAACGAGCGACATCGAGTCCGTCCTGACCGGGTTGGCGGCAGGACAGGCCTTCCTCACTCACGACGGCCGTGCGGACTCGAAAGGGACCCGATTCGGCACCCTCGACGGTAATCTGTCGATCGGTCACGAGACCACCTTCGAGGGCCCGGTCGAGCTGATGTTCGACCTCCCGTTGGAGGCCCAGATCACGCTCCTCTGTAACGGGCGACCTATCCGGCACGAGGTGACGAACGCCCTCAAACACGACGTTGAGGAGCCTGGCATCTACCGAATCGAAGCGACGCTGGGCGACCGCCCCTGGCTCTACACAAACCCGATTTACCTGAGAGAACAACCGGACAGCGCGACTGCATGAATACTTCTTTTGACGGCTTGAACCGGATCGTTGGTGGAATCGTCTTCGGCTTCACCCTGATCTGCTACTTTATCACCGTCGCGCCGACGGTGGCCTTCTGGGATTGCGGCGAATTCATCACCACGTCGTACATCCTCGGGGTGCCCCATCCGCCGGGAGCCCCCCTCTATACTCTGCTTGGGCGCATCTTCAGCATGATGTCGTTCCTCGGTGACGAGATCGCGCTTCGCGTGAACTTCCTTTCCGTCACGTCTGGAGCCGTAACCGTCCTCTTCGTGTATCTGTGTGTCGTCAGGTTGCTCTGCTGCTGGCTCGACCGCGAGGACGCTCGGGAGCGAATTGCCATCCTGACCGGCGGTGTTGTTGCCGCCTTGAGCGTGGCCTTCTCCTCCTCTTTCTGGGCGAACGCCAGCGAGGCCGAGGTCTACGGCCTCTCGATGTGCATCACGATCATCGCCTACTGGCTGGCCCTTCGTTGGGACGACGGCCACAAACACGCGGTCAGCGACCGTCAACTCCTCCTGATCGCCTATCTGTTTGGCCTCGGGGCCGGCGTCCACCTCCAGGTCTTGTTGACCATCCCGGGTGTCCTGATCCTGGTCCTGACAGACTTGACGGAGGGCGAACCCGCACACCGGCAAGTCCTCGCGGCTATCGGCCTGGTGATCTTTCCTCTGGCGGCTATCTTCCTACCCACGCCCCTGACAGGACTCGTCGCTGCGAGCCTCGTCGTCGCCGTTATGGTCTACCGACCCGAGTGGCGGGCCCAGTATTTCTGGGTCCCGGGCCTCGTGCTCCTTCTGCCCCTTCTCTTTGCCTTCGACGCATCAGCATCCCTCAAAATAACCGTCGTGCTGATGCTCATCGTCTTCGTCGTCGCAGGTTTCCGGTATCCCGAACTGAACAGAACGTGGTCGTGGTTCTGGCTGCTGGGGATCGGGATCGGACTGCTGGGCTTCTCGACCTACTTCGCACTCTTCCTCCGATCCGGTCTCAACCCGGTCATCGACATGAACAACCCGGAGTCCTGGGAGAACTTCAAGTCGTTCCTGGGACGGCAGCAGTATGGGACGCACTTCTCGTGGCCACGAAAGTCAGAGTTCTGGGCCTATCAGGTTAACATCCACATCAAGTATTTCCTGCAGCAGTTCCCGTTCTACAACGACGGATTCCTGGGTCTGGAAACGGCCTTCCGCAAGGCAGTGACCACGTCGGAGACGGTGGAGCTCCAGCGATACTCCCTCGTCCCGCTCGCCTTCGGCATCGGAGGCGCTTACTACCACTGGAAACAGGACTGGAAGCGGTTCGCCTCCGTATTCTCGATGTTCGCACTGATGGGGATGGGCCTGGTGCTCTACCTCAACATGCCCGATCCGGAACCGCGCGAGCGTGAGTATATCTTCGTCGGCGCATACACCTTCTTCGGGTGCTGGATGGGCATCGGGGCGGCTGGCCTGATCGCGNCTGTAGCCAGATCGGCGCAAGCATCGATGGCCACGCCCGCTGTCGCGGTCTGCTGCCTGATCCTGCCGCTCGGTATCCTCCACTCGAACTACTTCTCCCACGACCGTCGCGGTGACGCGATCCCGTATGACTACGCCTACAACATCNTCCAGACCTGCGAACCGGACGCGATACTATTCACCAACGGTGACAACGACACCTACCCGCTCTGGTTCCTCCAGCACGTGGAGGGTGTACGGCCCGATATCCGGATCATCAACCTATCACTGATCAAGACGGCGTGGTATATCGAACAAATCAGGGATCTCGAGCCCAAGGTCCCGCTCAACCTGACGGACCAGGAAATCCGGGACAAGATGGTCGCCTATCCGTGGACCCAGCCGACCGACATACAGGTGGGAGGTCTGAACGTGAAGGGCACAGAGATTCCGGTCGCCCACTACCGCTCCGGTGCCGGAACCGTTCCCGTGATCGAGGCACACACGGTTATGATCTGGTGGATCATCAACCAGATAAACTGGTCGCGTCCGATCTACTTCGCGGTCACGGTGCCCAACAGCAACCAGGCCGGCCTTCGACCCTACCTGTCGATGGAGGGCATGGCCTACCGCCTGGTCAAGGAACACGGTCCCGGACAGTTCTCGCCAAACCGGACAAAGAAGAACCTGCTGGCTACCTACCGGTATCGGGGCATCAACCAGACCGATGTCTACAAGGACCCGGTCTCGCGCCGTCTTCTTGGCAACTACCTCGTGCTCTTCGAGGGGCTCACCCAGGCGCTGACGGCGATGGAAGACTACGGCGGCGCCTACGAGGCGCTCCAGTTCGCCAAGTANAACATCCCGCCCCACGCGATGGACGACGGCCGGATGTGGCAATCGCTGTCGTATCGCTATCGTGACATCGCCCGTGGATACTTCAACAAGGGGCAGACGGACAGCGCACGGGTCGTCCTCCAGGATCTCCTGAGAATGAACCCAGACCTGGGGAGCATCGACGCGATCGAAAGCATCATCGAGCTCTGGAGCACTACCGAACCTGAACCCCAGAAAGTCGTCGTCCCCTAAGAAGATCTACAACCCGAAGACAAGAAGTCGGCTGCTCTTGCGAACAGCCGGCTTTTCTGTATTCAAACTGATTTTGTCGACCCAGCGGAGTTGCCCTCAGGCCTCGACCCACCCGCGCCTCGGTTTCCGAACCCGCATCAACAGGTATCCAGCTGCAAACCCACCGATGTGCGCATACCAGGCAACGCCCCCCCCCGGGCCTCCCCCATCGAGCCACGCGTTCAAAATCTGAAACCCCAACCACATCACAAGAACAAGGACTGCCGGCACGGGCAGGATCCGGATAAAGAAGAAGATCGGTACGATTACGTGGATCATCGCGCCCGGGAAGGCGACCAGGTAGGCGCCCAATGTCCCAGCGACTGCGCCGCTTGCCCCAACCAGAGGAATGACGGACTCTGGGTCCGCTACAACCTGGGAGATCGAGGCCACCCCCCCGCAGACCAGGTAAAAAAGCAGGAACCGAAACCGTCCGAGCACATCCTCCACGTTGTTCGCGAACACCCACAGGTAGAGCATGTTCAGTCCCAGGTGGAGCCACCCGGCGTGGAGAAACACGGACGTCAAGAGCGTCAGGTAAACAGGGAATGGGGTCGGTGAGATGGCGTCGACCACGTGGGTAATCTCGAACGGGATAGTGCCCCAACTCTCGGTCACGACATCGAAACCCGTTTGACCGAGGAGTCGCGTGTAGAGAAACGTCCCGATGTTCAGCGCCAGGATCGAAACCGTCACAATCGGCGTTCGGCGGGGCTTGAGATTGTCGCGAAGCGGGATCACCGGGGACCGACCTTCACTCGACGATGAACCGGCTGGTGGCGACAGACTCGTTCCCGTTCGTGTCTCTTACCCGCACCACAAGCTCGTGGGCACCGGTGGACAGATCCTGTCTAAGGAGCCCCCTGGCCACATCGCCCTCGGGATCGTATTCGAACACGACCGTCTTGCCGTTCAGCTCGAAGTCGATCAACTCCTCCATCGGAATCCCCGACAAATTGTCCTTGAGCGCAACCTCAATCTCAGGATTGCGCGCCGTTCGGCTTCCGTCTGCGGGTTTCCGAATCGAAACCTCCGGAGGCACATCGTCTCGCAGCAGCGCGTAGACCGAAAAGTGACGGACCCCAGCACCGACGGTGTTCCGTGTACTGTCCACGTCATTCCACACGAACGCCCACCCCTTGGTGGTCCACTCGTAAAGGCCGAGCTTCAACCGATCCTCCCCTTCAGGCACCTTGAAGTGCACCGGGACGAGCGACCGAAACGGGACGCTGTCTGGTTCAAGCCGGTAGGCGTGGCCAATCGGCGGTTCCGCACCATCGGGAAGTTTCGTCCGTTCGATCCTGGCGTAGAAGGGCCAGTAGACCGAACCGGCGTCAAACGTCGCAGACACGACCCCATCGTCTGACTGGATCCGGCTCCTGGTCGGACGGACCGAACTGGACTCGACCACCAGGGTCGTATCGAGACTTCCACCATCCACGTTCGCCACGCGAACGCTCACGTACGGGCGATCGGGATCCGTCGCCACAACCGCCTCGTATCTGTATGCATCCACCGCGATCACATCCAGAACCCCGTCATCCCGTTCGACAAGCGGCGGCGCGACCATCGGCGACGTTGATGTAATCGACACGTGTGTGCGTCCCTGTCCGAGCGACGTCTCTACAGAGGGTGATGCACCGGCTTCGCTTTCCCCGGATGCCGTTGACAGGATCGCCGATGGCCCGTCCGCAAAACGCACGCGCAGGAAGTCGAAGGATCCTGACGCATCCACGGAGAACCCATCACCACGGACACGCGCCGTCTTCAACCATTCCCATCGCTTCCCGTCCGTTGATCCTTCAACGACGAGCGACTGTGCTTCGATGGCTCTGCTGAATCGCCCTGAAATGCTCCCCGATTCGGGCTCTATCGCTACATCTCGCAAATAGACCGGACGCCGGACCTGGATCTCGACGTGGGCGACCGCCCGGTTCCCGAGCGCGTCCTCAGCCATAACCGTCAGTGGGTGGGTGCCGATCGCCATGGTCGTTCCAGCACCCGGTAGCTCGAGCCCGGCGTCGATCACGCCGGAGCCGATCGGCAATCCATCGTAGAGCGGGAGGGTGTTCCCCGGTAGCAAAAACAGGTTGTGGAAGCCCTTCTTCCCTTTTCGGGTCAGCCCAAAGTTGCGATCCAGGTCGACCTCATAAACCTGACGGTCGTAGCTGAAGAGCTGGTAAGTCGACATAAACAGACGGTCATTCCCTACGCTCAGAGCCAGCCGGTACGGTGCCAGCTTGTTCGTCAGCGCCGACGCATCCGCCCGATCGTAGACCTTCACCGCCACCCCGACGCGTCCCCAGAGCGATACCGGCTGTCCAAAGAATCCCTTGCCCTGTTCCCACCGCAGCACGCGATGGATGGGTACATTCCGCCCGTCCACCCGTGCCTCGGCGTCCAACGGGATGAATGCCAGCTCCAAGAGGGTCGGTTCGATCGTATCCTTGACGCCGAATCCGTTTACGAGCGGGTTCATCGGCCGCTGTTGCCGGTCTCGGATTTCAAAATGCAGGTGGGGATACCCGGACCCCGTACTGCCCGAAAAGGCGACCACATCGCCACGTTTCACCGGAATCTGGCCCGGGGGCAGGAACAGGTTGACGCTGTAGCCCCCCCTGCGATCCTGTTCAGCGGACACCACCTTCTCCACCCGTTCCTCGAACGCGGCCAAGTGGGCATACACCGCCGTTCGGCCGTCCTCGAGCTTCAGGTAAATCGCCTTTCCATAGCCCCACGGTGAGGTGCGAACCCGCCAGACATACCCATCGGCTACGGCGACACAGGGATAACCCTCTTTCCCCCACGTCTTCACGTCTAGGCCGGCGTGGAACCGGCCGAAGCGATATTCGGCATAGGTGGACGTCAGCGCCGGCGGCGCATCCAGCGGCCATAGATAGGATTCGGCAATTGTGGTGGAAAAGCCTGACGCCAGGCAGGAGAGCAGCAGAACCAATCGGGATGTGCGCATTCTAACCTCTTNAACAACATAGACTTATCACTGTTTTCAGTATAGGTCCTTGGTCAGGCAGGGTCAAGACGGGCCCTGCTGGAGCCCCCCTCAAACCAAAAACTCCTTGCCGCTCCCCGAGCGGTTCTATAGATTTGAAAATTAACGATTTGAGCGATTTTTTGGGCCCGAGCACGGCTGAATGGCGCTCGGGTTTTTCTACACGAAAGGGAGTAGACGTTCCATGCTTGCATCCCTCCGGAGTGCAACGTTCGTCAAGGCGATGATGATCATCGTCGCTGCGGCTTTCGTCGGCTTGATCGTCCTCGAATGGGGCGCTGACTACAACAGCACGAGCAGATCGGCCACAAACCTCGTCGGTGTCATCAACGGCAACGAGGTCAGCTACGAAATGTTCGATCAGCAGTTGCGTGGCGCCTATCGGCTGGAAAAGAACCGCGGTGTGGCCGACCCCGACCTCGGACGTCTGGTCCAGCAGGAATGGGATAACCTGATCACCCAGACGATCATCGAGGAACAGATCGNGAAATACCAGATCCAGGCCTCGGACCAGGAAGTCGACTTCTTCAATCGCAACAATCCGCCGTCCGAAATCCGTGGCATCGAGTTCTTCCAGACGGAAGGCAACTTCGACCTGTCCAAATATCACCTGTTTCTGGACACGCCTACGACCTACTCCGACCCGAACAACAAGAACATCGTCCTCTACGCCGAGAACCGTTCGAGGGAGCAGCTGCTCTCTGCGAAGCTACAGGATCTNGTGGCCGGGAGCGTCAAGGTGACAGAGTCGGAAGTTCGGCGCGCCTTCAAGGATAAAAATACTCAGGTCAAAGTGGTCTACGCCGGCATCGAGGCCGGGCGAATCGCCGACTCGCTTGTCACTGTCGACAACGCGGACCTGACAGACTACTACAACGCCCACAGGCACGACTTCAAGCAGGACCAGTCGATACGGGCGTCCTTCGTAACGTTCCAGAAGACGCCGTCAGCTCGGGACGCGCAAAACGTGGTCGACGAGATCAACCGGATCCGAAACGAGATCGAGAAGGGCGGAGACTTTGCCGAACTGGCCACCGACTACTCGGAGGACCCGGGGAGCGCGCGAAACGGCGGCGATCTCAGCTTCTTCGGGCGCGGCCAGATGGTCAAGGCCTTTGAGGACACCGCCTTCGCCCTGAGCCCCGGTTCGATGTCTCAGCCGTTCCAGACACAGTTCGGGTGGCACATCCTGAAGGTCGAAGACCGTCGGGGAGAGGCCGACTCGCTCCAGGTCAAGGCCCGTCACATCCTGCTCAAGATTGAGCCGGGCCGCGACACGCTCGACAGCCTCCGCGTCCTCGCCGAAGACTTTGTCGAGAGCGCGAACGAGGGCGGCTTCAATGGCGCCGCCTCCGCGATGAACCTTCAGACGAGCGACACCGGCTACATCACTGCAGGATCTTTCTTCCCCCTGCTCGGGAACAAGACTTCTGGCTTGGTCAACGGATTCCTGGAGCAGAAGGAAGGCACCGTCTCCCCCACGTTCGAGTCTGACCGCGGTATCTACGTCTTTGCGCTCACCGGTAAGCGGGAAGCCGGTGTTCGCCCGATGGACGAGGTACAGAACCAAGTGGCTGGGCGTGTGCGTCAGAACAAGAAGCGTGATCTGGCCGCCCGGCGTGTGGGACAGCTTCTCGCCGAAATCAGTTCAGGCACTTCGCTGGAAACCGCCGCAACCAAGCTGGACCTGAGGTACGAGGAGCCTGAGCCGTTCGCCAAGGCGGATTTCATTCCGACCGTTGGCTCGCGGAATGCCTTCGTGGGCGCCGCATTCCAGCTCGAACCGGGACAGATGAGCGATGTGGTGACGACTCGAAACGGGGCCTATGTGCTCCGGGTGATCGAGCGGATCCCGGCCACGGAATCCGACTTCGACCTCGAAAAGGCCACTCTGACCGATCAGATCCTCGGTACCAAGCGCAACGACCTGATTGCCGCCTGGTTCACGGACCTCCGGGATCAGGCAGAGGTGGTCGACAACCGCCACCGGTTCTACAACGAGTATTAGTCCGACGCAGGGCGTCCGGGACGCCGGCAAGAGACCGAACGGCACTTCGGACGCCCGGCTGGGCGCTGAGGTGCCGTTTGCTTTGTGACACATTCGTCCGTCAGACAGGAGACAGCCGTGCACACGCATCCGCTCAGAATAGCCCTCGGCCAGTATAACTTTTCGGTAGGAGACATCTTCGCGAACCGGGATCGGGTCGTCGACGGTATCGGCAGAGCGAAAGCCGCCGGCGCCACAATCGTCGCCTTCCCGGAACTGGCGCTGACGGGATACCCGCCGGAAGACCTCCTGTTCAAACCCAGGTTCATCGACGCGAACCTNCGGGCCCTCGACGCCATCGTCGGGTCGACCGAAGGCATCACCGCGGTCGTGGGGTTCGTGGACCGACAGGCCGACATCTACAACGCCGCCGCCATCATTTCTAACGGCGAAATTGCCGACATCTACCACAAGCAGTTCTTGCCCAACTACGGCGTCTTCGACGAGGAGCGCTACTTCCAGTCCGGAGCCAACAGCTCAGTGTTCCGGATCGATGACGTCACTCTCGNGGTCAATATCTGCGAAGACATTTGGTATCCGGGAGGACCTGCGCGCGAACAGGCCCTCCGGGGCGACGCGGACCTGATCGTCAACATCTCTTCCTCTCCCTTCCACGACGGCAAGGGGTTGCGCCGTGACCAGATGGTGGCCACACGAGCCGCCGATCACTGTGTCGCGCTCGCCTTCTGCAACCTCGTGGGCGGACAGGACGAGCTCGCCTTCGACGGTGGAAGTCTCGTGGTGGACCAGTCGGGCGCCATCGTCGCCCAGGCTTCGCGGTTCGACGAACAGCTCCTGATCGCCGACGTCGACATCGAGTCGGTCTTCCGACACAGACTCCACGACCCAAGACGTCGGAAGGAGAAGACGACGGCCGGGCCGGCCATACCCCCGGTCATCCTTTCATCACCGACCTCAGCGCCAAGCTCAGATGTCNNATCCGACAACNTGCCCGTCCCCACGCCCCCGTNCTACAAACCAGAAGANCGTCTGNCCGACGTGTATCGGGCGCTCGTCGTTGGCACNCGGGACTACGTCCGAAAAAACGGGTTCGAGAAGGTTCTCGTCGGTCTGTCCGGCGGCGTGGATTCAGCACTGGTCGCCGCNATCGCGTTCGACGCACTCGGTCGTGACAGCCTCGGGCTCGTCACCATGCCGTCAAGGTTCTCTTCGGACGACACCAAGTCCGACGCCCAGACGATGGCCGAGGGCATAGGTATCGACCTCCTGACCCTGCCGATCCAGGGGATCTTCGAAACCTATCTGGCCGAACTGTCCGACGAGTTCGATGGCAAACCTTTCGACACTGCCGAGGAAAACATACAGCCGAGAATCCGCGGTAACCTGCTGATGGCGCTTTGCAACAAGTTCGGATGGCTGGTGCTCACGACGGGGAACAAGAGTGAGATGAGCATGGGCTATGCGACGCTCTACGGTGACATGGCGGGCGGCTACGCGGTCATCAAGGACATCTACAAGACGCTCGTCTACGAGCTGTGTGAATACCGCAACGGGCTCAGCGACGGCCCGATCATTCCCGAATCGATCATCGAACGGCCCCCGACGGCGGAGCTTCGGAAGAACCAGTTCGACACGGACAGTCTGCCGCCTTATGATGTGCTCGACCCGATCCTCGAGGCCTACGTCGAAAAGGACAAGAGCCTGCAGGAGATCGTTCAGTTGGGCTTCGACGAGAAGCTTGTCACCCGAGTGATTCGTTCCGTCGACCTGAACGAGTACAAACGACGCCAGTCACCTCCAGGCGTTAAGATCACCCCGCGAGCCTTTGGCCGCGATCGCCGGCTCCCGATCACCAACCGGTGTCGGGAATACTGAACCACGAAGGCACCAAGCCACTAAGAAGACCAAAGGGGGTGGCATTCCAGCTCCTCACGCTGCCTCTGCGCGTGGAGTGTGTTCTACCACCTGCCCTCCAGGGTAGCCGGCTCGTTGTTTATGTGTACGAAAAGCAACCCGGTCTTGACCCTCGACGTCTTCGTCGACTCCATCAGGTTGGTCGCCCACGCCGCGATCGATGAAGTCATCGTTGGTCAGTCGGCCGTCACTCTCAGCTACCAGGGGGCGCTCGAACCGCGTCGCCCCCGGAACGCCTCCGAGGCGCTCATCCCACGGCACATCTTCGAGGGCACGGAGTTCTTCTACTCATCCTTTACTGGAAAACAGACCCCGACGTGCTCTCGAACATCCGCCGAATCCTAGCAACCTTCCGACTCCTATAGAAAACGCCCCCTCCGTCACGCGGACAGAGGGAGCGTTCTGTATTTCCACTACGGGTCTGAGATCAGCCGATGATCTTGAGTCGGTTGATGGCGCGGGCCAGAGCGGCCTCCGCGCGTTCCATATCGACCTCGGGATCCTGCCAGGACTTGATCCGATCCTTCGCCCGGCCTCGCGCCGCTTCCGCCCGTGAGGCATCGATCGTATCCGCAAGCTCAGCCGTCTCGGCTAGGACTGTCACCCGATTCCTGAGCACCTCGGCGAACCCGCCGTTCACGGCGGCCAGCTTCTCCTGCCCGCCATCCTCACGGAACCGAAGCTCGCCGATACCGAGCGCCGACACCATCGGATGGTGACCGGTCAGTACACCGAACCCACCGTCTATGCCGGGAGCCCGGACGTGCTCGACCCTCCCAGAATACAGTGTCCGTTCGGGCGTCACGATTTCGAGTTCAAACGCCATTTCAGCCGCCCATCTCCTTGGCCTTCTCGACCGCCTGTTCGATCGTACCTACCATGTAGAATGCCGTCTCGGGCAACTCGTCATACTCACCATCGACGAGTCCCTTGAAGCCGCGGACCGTGTCCTCGATCTTCACATACTCGCCCGGGATACCCGTGAATCCTTCGCCAACCGTGAACGGCTGCGTCAGGAACATCTGGATACGCCGTGCACGGGCAACCACCAGCTTATCCTCGTCGGACAGCTCGTCGATACCCAGGATGGCGATGATCTCCTTGAGATCGTTGTAGCGCTGCAGGATCTGCTGCACCGACTGCGCCACATCGTAGTGCTCGTCGCCGACCACGCGGGGGTCCAGAATCCGCGAGCTCGAAGCAAGCGGATCGACTGCCGGGTATAGACCCTGGTCAGCCAGGTTCCGCTCGAGCACGATCCGACCGTCGAGATGGCTGAACGCCGTCACCACGCCCGGATCCGTATAATCATCGGCCGGCACGTAGATGGCCTGAACCGACGTGATCGATCCGTTCTTCGTCGTCGTAATCCGCTCCTGGAGCGCGCCCATCTCGGTGGCCAGCGTCGGCTGGTAACCCACGGCCGACGGCATACGACCCAGGAGGGCCGACACTTCAGCACCGGCCAAGATAAACCGGAAGATGTTGTCGACGAAGAACAGCACGTCCTGGTTGTATTCCTCGCGGAAGTTCCCAGCGATCGTCAGACCGGTCAGAGCGATTCGCTGACGGGCGCCGGGCGGCTCGTTCATCTGACCGAAGACCATTGCGGTCTTGTCGATCACGCCCGACTCAGCCAGCTCGTTCATCAGATCGGTACCCTCACGGGTCCGCTCACCGACGCCGGCGAAGACCGAGTATCCACCGTGACTCGAGGCCACGTTGTTGATCAGCTCTGTCAGGATCACCGTCTTGCCCACTCCGGCACCACCGAACAGACCCAGCTTACCACCACGGGCGAACGGACAGATCAGATCCATCACCTTGATACCCGTTTCCAGCATGTCGTCCGACGTCACCTGATCTTCGTGCGGCGGAGCCTCGTTATGGAGCGGCAGCCGCTTCGCTTCCGGTCCGAAGCCTTCCTTGCCGTCGATCGGGTCGCCGATCACGTTCAGAAGCCGTCCGAGAACCTGCTCGCCCACGGGAATCGTGATCGGGCTACCCGTGTCGGTCACTTTCGTGCCGCGGACCAGACCGTCGGTCGAGTCCATGGCCACGGTGCGCACCATGTTCTCACCCAGATGCTGCTGCACTTCAAGGACGAGACGCTTGCCCTCTTCGCGCTGCAACTCCAGAGCGTTGTATATCGGTGGGAGTTCGCTGCCGGAAAAATCGACATCGACCACCACGCCGACGATTGACCTGACTGTCCCTTCATTCATCGTTTACGACCCCTTGGGTTCTTTCGTTCCCAGGCTAGAGCCCGGGAACGAGGCTGCTGGCTTTATGAAACGGCTTCGGCTCCGCCGATGATATCCATCAGCTCGAGCGTGATCGCCGTCTGGCGTACCTTGTTCACCTCGCGTGTGAGCTCTTCGATCAGATCACCCGCGTTCTTGGTTGCGTTGTCCATCGCCTGCATCCGGGCGGCCTGCTCACCCGCGTTCGACTCGAGCAGCGCGCGCCAGACCTGGAAGTTCACCTGCTTCGGAATCAGGGTCGCCAACAGACGATCCGGATCCGGCTCGAACATGAACTCGGTCGACTGATCCTCCTCTGTCGCCGCCTCGGGCACGATCGGCAGCAACTGCTGCATCACGGGCACCTGAACGGCCACGGAGCGGAACTCGCTGTAAACGAGGTGAACCTGATCAACCTCGCCCTTTAGGAAACGGTTGGCCAGATCCTGGGCGATCGACGATGCGATGCTGAACTCAAGCTCACGAAACACGTCGATATGCTCGTTCACCACGTTGTAGTCACGGTTGCCGAAGTAATTCCGCGCCTTGCGTCCCACGGTAATGACATCGGTGTCCACGTCTTCCAGCTCGCCGATATCGGTCGAAGCGCGCCTGAAAACGCTGGAGTTGAACCCACCACACAGACCACGGTCCGCCGCGATCACGCAAACCGCCACTCGCGAGGTGTCCCGAGGAACGAGCAGTGGATGCTGACTCGTATCGACCGACCCGCTCAGCCGACGCAAGATACTGTCCAGCTTCTCCGCATACGGACGCGCGGCCATGATGTCTTCCTGGGCCTGACGCATCCGGGCGGCCGCCACGAGCTGCATCGCGTTCGTGACCTTCTGGATGTTCCCGATACTGGAAACGCGGGTCCGGAGTTGACGAAGAGTTGCCAAACGATCGTCTCCTGGTGGCTATTCAGAGGCTGTGAAGCCCGCCTTGAAGGTGTCGATGATGCCGTTCAGCTTCTCGGCGTTCTCGTCGCTCAGTTCCTGCGAGCTGTCTATATCGGACATCAGATCCGGATGCCCATCGCGCACGTAGGCGAGCAGTTCACTCTCGAACCGCTGAACGTCAGAAACCGGGATATCGGACAGCTTGCTCGCCGAATGGAGCGCCACGGTCTGCTCCGCAAGCGTCTGCGGGCTAAACTGCGGCTGCTTGAGCAATTCCGTCAGCCGCTCACCTTGGTTCAGCAGGTCCTGCGTCGCCTGATCCAAGCCCTCGGTCCCGAACTGAGCAAAGGCTTTCACGTCGTTGTAACGGGACAGGTCGCCCTTGAGGGTTCCTGACACGGCACGCATTGCCTTCGTCTTGGCCGAGCTCACGCGCGACACGGACGCACCCACATCCATGGCGGGTCGGATGCCGGCATAGAACAGCTCCGGCTTCAGCAGGATCTGACCGTCCGTAATCGAGATCACGTTCGTCGGGACGAACGTCGACACGTCGCCCTCCAAAATCTCGATCACCGGCAACGCCGTCAGCGATCCGCCACCCTTCTCGTCATTCATCTTCGCTGCGCGCTCCAACAGACGGGAGTGGAGGTAGAACACGTCACCCGGGTAGGCCTCACGGCCCGGCGGACGACGCAGCACGAGGGACATCTCACGATACGCCCACGCCTGCTTGGACAAATCGTCGTAGATGATCAGCGCATGCTCACCCTTGTCCCGGAAATACTCACCCATCGAGCATCCGGCATAGGGAGCCAGGAATTGGAGCGGTGCCGGCTCACTCGCCGTCGCCGAGACGACGATCGTGTAGTCCATCGCGCCGGCCTGTTCAAGCTCGCTTACCACCTTCGCTACCGTCGAGGCCTTCTGCCCGACCGCAACGTAGATGCACTTGATTCCGGAATCTTTCTGGTTGATGATCGTGTCGAGCGCGATCGCCGTCTTGCCCGTCTGCCGGTCGCCGATGATCAGCTCCCGCTGACCACGCCCGATCGGCACTGTCGCGTCAACGACCTTGATCCCGGTCGCCATCGACTCACGGACCTCTTGCCGATCGGTCACACCGGGTGCGATTCGCTCGATCGGCAGCGTCTGGTCGGTCGAAATCGGGCCCTTCCCGTCGATCGGCTGACCGAGCGGGTTGACCACGCGACCAAGAAGCGCCTCACCAACGGGCACCTCCACGATGCGACCGGTCCGCTTGACCGTATCGCCCTCGCGGATCTCGGTGTCATCGCCGAAAAGCACGCATCCGACGTTGTCTTCCTCGAGGTTGAGCGCCATGCCCATGATGTCGTTCGGGAACGCCACCAGCTCACTCGCCTGGACATTCGCCAGGCCGTGCACGCGGGCAACACCGTCACCCACCTGAATCACAGTCCCGGTCTCGTAGACATCGACATCGCGCTTCGACTCGAGGATCTGCTGCTTCAGAATCTCCGAGATCTCATCGGGTCGAATCTGTAGATTTGTCGCCATAGAGCCTTCTTACCTTGATGTTTGCCGTCCTCAGATCCTGAGGGTGCGCCCTCTGATCAGACGCCGGTCCTGAGGTTGTGGTGAAGCCGATTCAGCATGGATTCGACCGTTCCGTCGAACACCTGATCACCCAGGCGAGCGATGAAGCCGGCCTTGAGACGGGGGTCCACCTCCGTCTCCAGACGTATCTGCTTACCTGAGAACTTCGCGAGCCGTTCGGTCAGCTGGTCCCGCTGGCTGTCCGTCAGCTCCTGAGCGGATTGGACGGTCGCGGTCACGATACCCCGCTTCTCATCCATCAATGTCGAGAACGCGTCCAAAATTTCGGCCAGAGACCGCTCCCGTCGCTTCTCGCACAACAGCAGCAGGAAGCTGAGAGTCACCTCCTGCACCTTGCCCTCGAGCAACGCGCGAAGGACCGCCTGCTTCTGGCTGGGCAACGCGAACGGCTCTTCCACGAACGACTTTAGTTCGTCGGAAGATTCGAGCAGCTCCGCCAGACCGGCAGCGTCTTTGGCCACCTGTTCCAAGACACCACGTTCCTCGGCGGCATCCGCCAGGGCACCCGTGTATCGTTCTACAACTCCGCTCACATCGAACTCCGTCGGTTATTCGTCCGTAAGACCTGGCTAATTGGCCGGGCCGTCCGGAAGGCGTGAAATCGTGTCGTCCACGATCTGCCTGCCACGGTTCTCGTCGAGTTGGTCTTCCAGGATGTTTCGGGCCGCCAGAATCGCAAGATCCGCGACCTGGTTGCGCAGTTCCTGGACCGCCTGATCCCGCTCCTGCTGGATCGTGCGACGGGCCTGCTCGAGCATCTGACTCGCCTCGCCCTCGGCCCGTTCCCGGACCTCCTGAGCGACACGCTCGGCCAGATCCCGTCCCTCCGAGATCGCCTGGCGGGCATCCGCCTGGGCAGCCTCCAGAGCGGCCTTATTCTCTTCGTTCTGCTTCTCCCCCTCTTGCCTGGCACGATCCGCTTCCTCAAGTGCGTCGCTGATCCGCTTTTCGCGTTCATCCAGCGCACCCAGAATCGGACCCCAAGCAACGGACCTCAAGACGATCAGCAACAGAACAAACGTCACGATCGTCCAGAATATCAGTCCTGGCTCGACATCTAGTAGCATATCATCACTCCTTTGTCAGCATCGTGACAGCGCATTGCACTGAGGAGGACAGGCTACTTTTGTGTGAGAAGGAAGCAGACCACCTGACCAAAGAGAGCGACACCCTCGATAAATGCGGCCGTGATGATCATTGCGCCACGGATGTCACCGGCGGCTTCAGGCTGACGGGCCATACCGTCCACGGACATACCGGCGATCTTACCGATACCCAGGGCTGCACCGATCGTCACGATACCTGCGCCAAAGCCGGCCGAGATATAGCCGTAGGCTTCCGATGCGACTGCTGCTGCTGCATGTTCCACAGAACACCTCCATGATTCGTTTATCGCGGATGCTGAGATCAGAGCTGGCGGTTCCGCGGGCACCACCAGATGAATATCGTCGGGATAACCCCGAATTTCGTTTCCGTTTTCGCGCGTATTTCTGTGCGATCAGGTTGAATACGACCGACACGTCGACTCACGCTCAGTGTGACGGTGCGTACGAGACTTGCTTAGTGCTCCTGATGCACCGCCATCCCGATGAACACCGCTGACAGCGTCGTGAACACATATGCCTGCACGAGGGCGACAAAGCACTCGAGCAGGTAGATCGCCAGCGTGAAGGGGACGGCTACAGCCGCTACTGCGTAGGCCTTGAACGTGAAGATCAGCCCCAGGATCGCGAGGATGATCACGTGCCCGGCCGTCATGTTCGCGAACAGTCGGATACACAGGGCGAACGGCTTCGAGAACAGTCCGATGATCTCGATCGGGATCAGGATCAGCGTGACCGGAAGCGGGAGGCCGTGCGGCACCAGGTTTTTCCAGTAGGAGAACACGCCGTTGTGGATCATGCCTGCGATCTGCGTCATAAGGAACGTGCAGAGGGCGAGGCCGGCCGTCACGCTGACGTTGGCCGTCGCCGTCGATCCCCAGGGCACGAGCCCCAGGAAGTTACAGGTCAGGATGAAGAAGAAGACCGTCAGCAGATACGGCATGTATCGACGGTGATCCTTCTCCCCGATGTTCGGCTTGGCTACCTCGTCCCGGATAAACACCACCAGCGCCTCGATCGCGTTCGCGAACCCCGAAGGTACGATCCCCCTTCGCCGGGTCGACACGAAGAACGAGATGATCAGGATCAGCGCGGCCAGCCACATGAAGAACACGTGGCGCGTGATCGAAATGTCGAATCCGAAGAGTTCGAGATGCGGAAGATGAATGTGTCCGAAGGGAGAGTGAAGATCAGGTCCATCAAGGATATGCTCCATGATGTAGTCCTTCTTCTCCCCTGTCTCAGCACCTGATGCCATAAAGCTGCCTCAATCTCCTAATGAATCCGTGGTTCTCTGCGTGACGAACCGGAGTTCGAGCACCTGAAAGACGATGTAGAATCCAAACATGCTCCCGACCAGCGGGAACACCTGCAGGTCTGTCCACGACACGACCATTACGAGTGCCGCGAAGATCGCGGCCATCCGAGCCGCCATCCCGCCCAGGATCGCCTTCAAGAAGGTTGCCTGGGGCTTGTCGAAGGCCCAATCGATCGAAATAACGCCGACGATCACGTTGATGGTGCTGATCAGACAACCAACGAGCACCGCTTCCAACGCGTCCATCCCCAGCCAGCGATGGACCACCAACCCGATGATCACCAGTCCGATGACGAGGACGATGCCGAGCTTCCGAACAAACCCTCCGATTTCCTGGGTCACAGGCTCATTCCTCAGACGACTCGTCTCGTTTCCGGGCGCTTTTCTGAATCCGGTCGACAGATCGAATCAGATTCAGCATCGCGGCTCCGGTACCGAGAAGAAACCCGGCCAGCGTCACGTAAGGATCGCTGTCCAGCTTGCCGTCGACCCAGCGACCGGCCAGAAAACAGAGAATGACCGTCGCCGCGAACTCGACGCCCAGGCCCATATACGGGCCGGCTCCGCCAAACCCGAGCCCTGATGGCTTTTTATCCTGCACGGGACACCCGCGTCCCTGCAAGCCTAAAGAAGCGACGAGACCGTTTCCCTCGCCATCTGCAGGAACCGCGACGGTGCCAGACCGATATACAGCGTCGCGATAGACGTCACGACAAGTGCCGCCCGAGCGAACGGCGACAACGAAAGGTCCTGAGCTTCACCCACGGCGGGGCGCATATACATGCTGACCACCACGCCCAGGTAAAAGTATACGGACACCAGGCTGTTCAGCACGCCGATGATCGCGAGGCTGATCAGCCCTGCCTCGACCGCGCCGCTGAAGATGTAAAACTTCCCGAAGAACCCTGCAGTCGGCGGCAGTCCGGCCAGCGAGATCATAAACAACGTCATCGCCAGACCCAGCGCGGGGTGTCTGAACCCGACCCCGGCGTATCCCGAGATATCGAGGTTCTCTTCGCCCTTCTTGCTCAGAGCGATCAGGACCGCGAAGGCACCGATGTTCATGAACGTGTAGGCGAACAGGTAGAACAGGCCACCCGCGATCCCCTTCTCGTTACCCGCAGCCAGAGCAACCAGCACATAACCGGCGTGTGCCACGCTCGAATAGGCGAGCATCCGCTTGATGTTCCGCTGTGACAGCGCGCCCAGGTTCCCGATCGTCATCGTCAGCGCCGCCAGCACCCAGATCGCACCGCTCCATTCGCCGGCGATGGGCTTCAGCGCGACAAAGGCGATCCGGAAGAATCCGGCAAAAGCAGCCGCCTTCGGCCCGGCCGACATAAAAGCCGTGATCGACGAAGGCGCGCCTTCATACACATCGGGCACCCACATGTGGAACGGCACAGCACCGACCTTGAACGCCATTCCCACGAGCAGAAGCGCCACACCGCTCAAGAGGGTGATCATCCCGCTCACTCGCCCCTGCGTCAGCGCCAGCTCGATCTCCCGGAGGTTCGTAGTACCGGTAGCGCCGTAGATCAGGGCGATTCCATACAGCAGGAATCCGGTCGCGAATGCACCCAGAAGCAGATACTTCATCGATGCTTCGTTCGAGTCCTGTTTGCGGCGCATGAAGCCGACTAGGATATACAGCGAGATCGACATCAGCTCGAGGCCGAGGAAAATCACTACCAGATCGGCGCCCGCCGCCATCAGCATCATCCCGAGCGTCGACGCCAAGATCAGCAGGTAGTACTCACTCTTCGCGATCCCTTCCCGCTCGATGTAGCCGGACGACACAAAAATCGTCAGCCCCGTACCTATCAGGAAGACGAGGTTGAAGAACAGGGCGTAATTGTCGAGAAACATCATCCCGCCAAACCCGTGGGTCGGCTCAGCGTCCCACATTCCGAGCGTCACGTAGATCGTCGCCGCTGTACCGATCAGCCCGATATAGCCGGACACGCGGCCCGTGTTGTGCGGGCGGACGATATCCACACACAGGACCGTCAGCACAAGGCCGGCGACCATCAGCGCGGGAATCAGGATGTTCCAGTCGAAGTCAACCATTCTATTACCAGAGAGCCCTCGTAGTCGACGAAGGTCTGAACAATGTCAGCCGGTGCGCCGCGGCGCCACCTTACTTCAGCTTGGCCGTTTCCGTCAGGAGATCCCTGACCACCACGGACTGTCCGTTGTCGCGAAGCTGCTTCGCCTGCACCGTCTGAATGAGGTGCTTGGACGACACTTCTGTCTGCTTCATAAACGGCTGTGAATACACACCGATCCAGATCATCAGCACGACGAGCGGTGCCACGACAATCCACTCACGAACCGAAAGGTCTTCGAGCCGCGCGTTCGCGTCGTTGGTCACCTCACCCCAAACCACCCGCTGGAACATCCACAGCATGTAGACCGCCGCCAGAACCACACCCGACGTAGCGATCACACCCAGCACCGTGCTCGCCTGATAGGCGCCCAGCAGGATCAGGAACTCACCCACGAACCCGTTCAGCCCGGGCAACCCGATCGACGATAGTGTGGCGATCATAAACACGACGGAGAGCGCCGGAATCACCTTCGCCAGACCGCCGAATTCGGAAATCTCGCGCGTGTGCCGCCGCTCGTAGATCATCCCGACGATCAGGAACAGGGCGCCCGTCGAGATCCCGTGGTTCACCATCTGGATGATGCTGCCCTGCATCCCCTGCTCGTTCATCGCGAACATCCCGAGGACGACAAAGCCCAGGTGAGACACACTCGAGTAGGCGACAAGCTTCTTGATATCCGTCTGCACCATCGCCACGAGCGCGCCATACACGATCCCGATCACCGACAGGATCATGATCATCGGCGTAAAGTGCGCCGTCGCCGACGGGAAGAGCGGCATGCAGAACCGCAGAATCCCGTAGGTCCCCATCTTCAGGAGCACACCGGCCAGGATCACACTGCCAGCTGTCGGCGCTTCAACGTGCGCATCGGGCAGCCAGGTATGGAGGGGGAACAGCGGCACCTTGATCGCGAAGCTCAGGAAGAACGCGAGGAACAGCCAGTACTGTGCGTCGACCGTGATCCAGTAATCGTAAAGGACCATCAGGTCGAACGTGTAGTTGCCGGTCGCCAATCCGTGCTGGAAGTAGAGGTAGATGATCGCGATCAGCATCAGCAGGCTGCCCGCGAGCGTGAACAGCACGAACTTGATCGCGGCGTAGATTCGGCGATCGCCGCCCCAGACGCCGATCAACAGATACATCGGGATCAGCATCGCTTCCCAGAACACGTAGAACAGGAACAGATCAAGCGAGCAGAAGACGCCGATCATCCCGGTCTCGAGCAGCAGCATCGCCATCATATACTCGCGAACCTTCGTCGTCACCGACGTCCACGACCCAAGGATGGCGAGCACCATCAGCAGCGTCGTCAGCACGACCAGCAGGATGCTGATCCCGTCGACCCCAACGGAGTAGGAGATCCCGACGCTCTTCACCCAGTCGAACTTGTGGACAAACTGCATGTCGGCCGTCGAGGCGTCGAACCCTGTATACACCGGGATCGACACGATAAAGTTGACGATCGACACACCAAGCGCCAGCCAGCGACTCAGTTCGCCACGTCCCTTCCCGATCAGCGTGATCACGACCGCGCCGGCCAGCGGGATAAAGATCAAGTATGTAAGCAGGTGTGATTCCATTTATCAATCGCTACGGCACTGTGACCGCGTAGATCATCGCCACTGCTCCGATCAACATCCAGAGCGCGTAGGTCGGCGTCCGACCTGTCTGGCATCGGCTGGACACCCACCCGATTCCCTTGACGGTGTAAGCCGACGCGTTGACCAGCCCGTCGATCACGATCGTATCCACGATGTTCCACAGCCCGATCGACAGCTGATGAATCGGGCGGATGATCGAAACGTTGTAAAGCTCGTCCACATACCACTTGTTCCACAGGACCCTGTGCAGACCGGATTCCGTATCCGCTCCCAGCTTCCCGCTCTTGTGCATCCAGAGCGCGATCCCCAACCCGACCAGCCCGGCCAGGATCGAGATCACGAGCAGCACCATCGGGGATAGCCCCTGGCTGGTATCGTGTGCACCGTGGCCGAGCACAGGCTCGAGGAAGTGGTTAATCCAGCCGTTCTCGAGCGGATACCCGGTCACCCCACCCACAAAGACGGCGCCGATGGCGAGCACGATCAGCGGGATCGTCATACTCGACGGCGATTCGTGCGCATGATCGTGTAGATGCTGATCTCTCGGCGATCCAAAGAAAGTCATCAGGATCAGCCGGAACATATAAAAGGACGTCATCACCGCGCCGACCACGCCGAGCAGCCAGATCACCTGATGGCCTGGCACGTGCGAGTAGTAGGCGCCCGCCAAGATCAGATCCTTGCTCCAAAACCCGCTGAGCGGCGGGATCCCCGCAATCGCGATCGTACCGAGGATGAACGTGTAACCCGTTACCTTCATCTTGCCGAGCAGGCCACCGAACTTCCGCATATCCAGTTCGTCCTGCATCGCGTGCATCACGCTGCCGGCGGCCAGGAACATCAGGCCCTTGAAGAAGGCGTGGGTAAACAGGTGGAAGATCCCCGCCGTGTAAGCTCCGACACCGACACCGATGAACATGTAGCCGAGCTGGCTGACGGTGGAGTATGCGAGGACGCGCTTGATGTCGGTGTTCACGAGCGCGATGGACGCGGCAAGCAGCGCCGTGAACACGCCCACCCAAGCCACCACCGCACCCGCGGTCGGTGACATCGTGAATAGCACGTTTGAGCGGGCCACCACGTAGATGCCAGCCGTCACCATCGTTGCCGCGTGAATCAGGGCAGAAACGGGCGTCGGACCTTCCATCGCGTCAGGCAACCAGACGTAGAGCGGGAACTGAGCGGACTTACCGCAGGCGCCGAGGAACAGCAGCAGCGCGATCGCCGTAGCCACACCGACCGACAAGGTCGATCCGGCCGTCGCGAACACCTCACTGAACTGGACCGTGCCCAGATACCCGAACATCGTGAAGATGCCGATCAGGAACCCAAAGTCGCCGATCCGATTCACGATAAACGCCTTTTTTCCGGCGTCGTTGGCCGACTTGCGTTCGAACCAGAAACCGATCAGCAGGTAGGAGCAGACGCCGACGCCTTCCCACCCGACAAACATCAGCAGGTAATTGTTCGCCAGGATCAGCACCAGCATCGAGAACACGAACAGGTTCAGGTAGGTGAAGAACCGGCTGAATCCCGCGTCGTGCGACATATAGCCAAAAGAGTAGACGTGCACGAAGAACGACACCGACGTCACCGTCACCAGCATGATCGCCGCCAGCGGATCGACCAGGAAGCCGACGCTGGCTTCAAACGATCCCGCCGCAATCCAGGTGTAGACGTTCTCATCCAGACGCGCACCGCCCATCACATCCGCGAGCGTTTTGAGCCCGAGCAGGAGCGAGCCGCCCACGGCGGCTGTGGCGATGTATCCGGACGTCTTCTGCAGCCACTTGCCGAAGATGCCATTCACGATGGCACCGATCAGCGGCAGCAGAATGATGATTTCAACAGTTGTCAGCATAGCTTCGGTTGTCGTTCTGTTTCATCCCTTGCGCCACCCTTCGACTCCGCTCAGGGTGACATTACCACTTCAGCAGATTGACCTCTCCGACGTCCACCGTTTCTCGATTCCGGAACAGGGCAATGATGATCGCCAGTCCCACCGCTACCTCGGCCGCGGCCACGGCCATCACGAAGAAGACGAACACCTGTCCGTCGCCCTGACCCAACTGCCTGGCGAAGGCCACAAACGCCAGGTTCGTGGCGTTCAGCATCAACTCGATACACATGAAGATCACGATCGCGTTCCGTCGTGTCAGAACACCGGTCACGCCGATCGCGAAGAGGATCGCGCTCAGCAGCAGGTAGTATGAAATCGGAACCGTCACGTCACACCTACTCGGCGGGCTGCGCGTTCTCGCGCTTCACCAGCACCACCACACCGATCAAGGCCACTAGCAGGATCATCGAGGCCACCTCGAACGGTAACAAAAAGTCGGTATACAGGAGCTTCCCGATATACGGGATGTTGTTCGTCGCCAGTTCCTCGTTCGGAACCGGTGTGCCTCCGATCTGACGCAGTGAGGTCAGACCGAGGAAAGCGACGAGCATCGTGGACAGGAGGATGACCGCGAAACCGCGGTAGCGACCCGTGACCACCTCCAGGGACTTGGAAGCCCCGAGGTTCAGGAGCATGATCACGAACAGGAAGAGGACCATAATCGCGCCGGCGTATACGATCACCTGAACCGCGGCGAGAAAATGGGCCTGTAGCAGCACAAACAGTCCTGCCACACAGAACAGCGTTGCCACGAGTGACAGGGCGGAGTATACCGGATTTCGAAACAGTACCAGCAGGAGTGCCGAGGCTACGGCAGCACCCGCCAGCAAGAAAAATACGACTGTTTCCATCTCCCCCCCTGAACCGGACCGCTAACGCATCAGCGTCAGCACGAGTCCAGTCACGAATACATTGGCCAGCGCGATTGGTAGTAGGTATTTCCATCCCAGCCGCATCACCTGGTCATAGCGGAACCGCGGAACAGTCCAGCGGACCCAGATAAACACAAACAGGAAGAAGGCCGTCTTCACGGAGAAGACCAGAACCTTTAGAATACTCACGCCCAACGAGTCGTCAGCCGGGTCGAGGCCGGGCAGATGCCAGCCACCGAAGAACAGCGTCGCGATAAGGGCTGACGCGGTGATCATGTGCGCATACTCCGCCATGAAGAACATCGCAAACTTCATGCTGCTGTATTCGGCGTGGTAACCGGCGACCAGTTCCTGCTCTGCTTCTGGCAAATCGAACGGAAGCCGGTTCGTCTCCGCGAATACCGAGACGATGAACAGGATGCAGGCGACGGGCTGCGTGAACACGAACCAGGCGGGCAGGATGCCGAAAAGCTGCGTGCCGGCCTGAAGGTTCACCACGTCGGTCAGTCTGAGCGTGCCCGAAATCATCAGGACGCCAATCAGCGACAACCCAAGCGACAGCTCGTAGCTGATCATCTGGGCCGAGGCACGAATCCCGCCCATCAGCGCGTATTTGTTGTTGGACGCCCAGCCACCCAGGACAACCCCATAGACGCCGAGCGAGCTCAGCGCGAGCACGTAAAGTACGCCGATGTCCAGATTGGCGATAACCAGCGCCACTTCCCGCCCCATCACGTTCAGCACATCACCAAACGGAACGACCGCGAATCCCATCAACGCCGGAATCAGGATCGCGGCCGGAGCGATCAGGTAGACCGGTTTGTTCACGTGATTCGGAATCACGTCTTCTTTGGTGATAAACTTCAGTCCATCCGCGAGGGGTTGGAGCAGCCCCCAGGGCCCGACCCGGTTTGGCCCGAGCCGGTTCTGGATGTATGCGCTCACCTTACGCTCGGCCAGCACGACATAAGCCACAGCGGTGATCACCGCACCCAGCACGATCACGATCTTGATCAGGCTTTCGAGCGCGTAATCCATTACGCTTCCGCACCCGCGATCTCGAGCCCCACGCCGCCGACGCCTTCCATGTTCACGTCGCTGAAGGACTGGACCTCACGCGCCACTTCCCGCATCACTTCTCCGGCGGACGTGAACGTCATCGTCGCGCCAAAGGCATTGCTAAGATCCGTAAGGATCTGCCACTCGGCTCGCGCGTCACCGGGAGGCTCGAGGCCCGCCGTGATCTGCTGAACCCGGCCGGCGTAGTTGATGTAGGTTCCGTCCTTCTCGATAAAGGCCGCACCCGGCAGGACCACGTCCGCAGCCTGACTGACATCAGAGGACAGGATATCCTGCACGACCAGGAAGTCGAGGCCACGCAGGGCTTCCTTCTCCTGATCGCTGAACTTGTCGAGCGGGTCGCCCCCGAAGAACAAAACGGCCTTGATGGCGCCGCTCCGGATCGCGTCCCAGATGGCACTCTCTTCCGAAAGGTTCACACCCAGCGCGCCGAGGATCTCGTTCGCGCCACGCGCGTTCGGTGATTTGTCCGCCTGGATCGTAAATCCAGACTTGAACGCCACATCCCCCTCGCCGTCCACCTTCGAGCGGAGGGCAACCTGCGCGCCGCTCAGCCCGTCCGTCACGAGCTTGGCGAACAGATACTGTTCCTCATTCGTCAGATGCGGCGACGCGAAGGCAGCGACTGCCCCCTCACCGTTGGCGTCGCGGACGGCGCTGATCCCCTCCTGCACCTTCGCAAACGCGGCCTCCCACAGCACGAAATTCTCGGATTCGCCACGCCCGATCGTCGGGAACAGGATCCGGTCATCACTGTGGACGTAGCCCCAACCGTGACGGCCGTCGTCGCACATCCAGTAATCGTTGACGTCGAGGTTCTCCCGCGGCACGAGCCGGTAGATGCGTTCCTTGTTGATATCCGCCCGAACGTTGCAACCCGTGCTGCAGCCCGGGCAGACCGAATCCGCTTCCTGGAGGAACCAGACCCGCTGCTTGAACAGGAACTCCTTGTCGAGCAGCGCGCCGACGGGACAGATGTCGACCGTGTTGCCAGAAAGCCGGTTGTCCATCTTGATCCCGGGGAAAACATCGATTTCGTTGTGGACACCCCGGTTGAAGTAGCCGAGCTCGCTCGTCCCCGAGATCTCGTCACAGAACCGGATGCAGCGTGTGCAGCGGATACACCGGTCGGAGTAGAGCATCACGTTCTTGCCGATATCCTTCTTCGGCTGAACGGATTTCTCTTCCATAAACCGGCTGGCATCGGGTCCGTGGCTGAAGCTGTAATTCTGGAGTTCGCACTCGCCGGCCTGATCGCACACCGGACAATCGAGCGGATGGTTCACCAGGAGGAACTCCATAATCGCCTCCTGATTGTGCTTCACGACATCCGTCTCGGTATCGACGATCATCCCCTCTGCCGGCATCGCCGTGCACGAAGGCATCAGACCGCGTCGACCGCCCATCTCGATCTCGACCAGACACATCCGGCAATTGGCCGGAGCGGACAGACCTTTGTGGTAGCAGTAGTGCGGGATATGGACGCCGTGATCATCCGCCGTCTGCAGGACGTTCCGTCCCGGCGTGATCTCGACTTCCTGACCGTTGAGTGTGAAAGTTGCCATAGCGCTTACGCGTGAATTGCCTTGTTCTTGACGTGTTCTTCGAACTCGCTCCGGAAGCACTTCAGGAAACCGAGCATCGGATACGACCACGAGGGGCCGAACAGACAGATCGTCGACATCGCCGGAGACAGCAGCGGCGCGACGTTGTTGCACACATCCTCAAGCGTCTTCAGATCATCCGGTGTTCCCTGCCCGTGCTCGATCCGCCACACGATGTCCCGCACCCAGGGAATCCCTTCGCGACACGGCGTGCACTGTCCGCACGACTCGTGAGCGTAGAACATCATCAGGTTCAGACAGGCATCGACCATACAGCGGGTCTCGTCCATCACGATGATCCCGCCCGTCCCGAACATCCCCTGGAACTCTCCTCGCCCGGGGATCGCCCAGAGCTCGGGGTTCATCACGATGTCCAGCTGGTCGGGCGTCATTACCGGTGTCGACGACCCACCGGGAATCACCGCCTTGATGTCGTTGTCATCCCGCACACCGCCCGCGCACTCATCGATGATCTCGCGGAGGGTGCAGCATCCGATCTCGAGCTCGAACAGTCCGGGGTTCTTCACGTCACCGCTGACACAGAAGATGAAGCTGCCCGGATACCGCTCGCTCCCCATCGACTTGAACCAGTCGGGACCGTTGTTGATGATGTGCGACACGTAGGAAACGGTCTGCACGTTGTTGATCGTCGTCGGGCGGCTGAAGATCCCTTTCGCGGCCGGGAACGGCGGCTTCACCCGCGGCTCGGCCCGCTTGCCCTCTAGCGACTGCATCAGGCCCGTCTCTTCACCGCAGATATACGCGCCGGCGCCAGGATGCGTATACACCTCGATACTCACGCCCGACCCCAGGATGTTCTCACCGACCAAGTTGGCCGCCCGGGCCTGCTCGATCGCCGCTTCCATCCCGACCATCTCCTCCCACATCTCGCCTCGGACGTAGATGTAGGCGGCGGACGCCCGGATCGCGTAGGCGCTGATGATCACGCCTTCCAGCAACTGATGCGGGTTCTTCGCGATCAGGTGGCGATCCTTGAACGTGCCCGGCTCGCTCTCGTCACAGTTCACGCACAGATACGAGGGGCCGTCCGGCTCCTTGGGCATAAAGCTCCACTTCATCCCCGTGTTGAACCAGGCTCCACCTCGTCCGGCCAGCGCCGAATCCTGAATCGTCGTGATGACGTCGTCGGGCGACATCCCCTTGAACACCTTTTCGATCGCCTGGTAACCACCGTGCTGCTTGTAGACTTCAATATCGGTGATGCCCTCGACGTCGAGGTGCTGGGTCAGGATTTTACATTCTTTGATCGGCATTCAATCGCTCGTGTTGCTTGCTCTTCCTCGAATATGCTCGAAACCCGGAGAGTTGCGCAGAAACTCGCAAGGAACGCACAGCGTTCCCCTAGTCGTACTGGGCCATTAGCTCGTCGAGCTTCTCTGGCGTGATATTCCGATACAGTTTTTCGTCGATCCGGATGGCAGGCGCGCCCTCACAGGCGGCGATGCACTCGGCCTTCTCCAACGTCCACTTGCCGTCGGCCGACGTCCCACCCACATCGATCTGCAACTTCTCTTTCAGGTGATCGACCAGCGACTTCGCCCCGCACAGCGAGCACGACAGCGTCGCGCACACCTGGATCAGGTGCTTCCCGATCGGCGCCTTGTGGAACATCGGGTAGAAGCTCATCACCCCCGCCGCACGAGCAGGGGGCATCTCGAGCATCTCGGCGACCATCTTCAGCCCATCAAGCGACACATAGCCCCACTCCTTCTGCACAGTATGCAGCACGGGCAGGATGGCGGCTTCCTTCCAATCATCCGGATACCGCTTGATGATCGCTTCACACTTGGCGCGTGTTTCGTCTGTCAGTTCAGCTGGCATTAACTTTCGCTTCTTGGTGCGGGGTGTGGTCGCCCGCTCTCCTCTGCCCCCTGCTCCCGCTCTGGGATGGGGGGGTTGGGGGTGCTATCGGTCGAGCTCGCCGGCAATCACGTTGAAGCTCCCAAGCACGGCGATGGCATCGGACACCATCAGCCCTTCGATTATTTCGGGGAAGCATTGGTAGTTCATGAACGACGGGGGGCGCACCCGCATCCGGTGGGCGTAGCCCGATCCGTTGCTGACAACGTAGAACCCGAGCTCTCCGTTCGGCGCCTCCGTCGGGAGATACGAGTCCCCGAGCGGTGGCGTCAACCCGTGCCCGTCCATGATCACCTTGAAGTGGTGGATCAGCGACTCCATCCCGAAGTCGACTTCCTTTTTCTCGGGCAGGATCACTTTCGCGTCATCGACTTTGACGGGACCGCCGGGCAGGTTGTTCACCGCCTGCTCGATGATCCGCATACTCTGGTTCAGCTCTTCCATCCGGACCAGGTAACGGTCGTAGGTATCGCCGTTCTCGCCGACCGGAATGTCGAAGTCGTAGTCCGGGAAGCTCAGGAACGGTTCGGCCTTCCGGATGTCGTAGTCGATGCCAGACCCACGGAGCATCGGCCCCGTCATGTTCCAGTCGATCGCGTCCTCGGCCGAGATCACGCCGATCCCCTTGGTCCGGTCGATCCAGATCCGGTTCCGGGTCAGGAGACGCTCGACTTCCTGCATCGCATCCGGGAACTGGGCCGTGAAGTCGAGGACAACCTCGCGGAAATTCTCCGGCACGTCCCATCCCAGACCACCGACCCGCGTGTAGCTCGTCGTCAGCCGGGCGCCCGTCACGAGTTCGAAAATGTTGTAACAGCGCTCGCGCTGCTCGAACGTATACAGGAAGACCGTAAAGGCCCCGATGTCGAGCGCGTGCGTCCCCAGCCAGACCATATGGTCTGCGATCCGCGACAGCTCCCACAGGATCACGCGAACGGCATTTGCCCGCTCCGGCACCTCCAGCCCCATCAACCGCTCCATCGACGCGGCATAGGCGATGTTGTTGCACAGGGGCGACAGGTAGTTCATCCGGTCCGTCACCGTCACGAACTGGTTGAACGTGTGATGCTCACCCAGCTTTTCGAACCCGGTGTGCAGGTAGCCGATGTCGGGAATGCACTTCGTAATCCGCTCGCCGTCCAATTGCAGCTGGAGCCTCAAGGTCCCGTGGGTGGCCGGATGCTGGGGCCCGAGGTTAAGCACCATCTTCTCTGAAGCGATGGCGTCCTCGGTCTCGTCTTCCATCCCCGCGAAGGGGTTCCCTGCAAACCCGGGATCGTCGGGGGCGATGATGTCTCGCTCGCCCTTGCCACGGAGCGGATAGTCTTTGCGGAGCGGATGATACTGGAAGTTGTGCGGCATCAGGATCCGCCGCAGGTCGGAATGCCCGTCAAAACGGATCCCGAACATATCGAAGGCCTCACGCTCCGGCCATTCTGCACCCCGCCAGACAGACGTCGCCGAATCGATGCGGGCGTCATCTTCCTCGACCTGCGCGCGGACACGCAGTCGGGTGTTGTGCGGGTGCGAGTAAAGGGAGTAAACGACGTCGAAGCGAGGCGCGTTGGGGTCCCGATTCGGGTGCCCCTGGTAGTCGACCGCCGTCACGTCGTTCAGGCGATCATACTTGAGATCGGGTTCTTCCTTCAAGAAGGAGAGGATATCCTTGATGCGGCCCTTCTCACAGACGACGGAAGTCTGCCCGTGCGCATCGACCACTTCGTGGATCTCGCCCTCAAACCGGTCCCTGAGCTTTGCGGCGGCCGGGTGGCCGGACACCGCCTCGGCTGGGGCCGGCTCCGGTGCTGTCTCTGTAGAGGTATCCTCAGCCATTATGCGCTAGCGGCAACCTGCTCGTCGACCTGGGTAGGCTGTTCGCGATCGATCTTTTCCTGAACCTTCATCAGGCCATAGATCAGATCCTCCGGGCGTGGAGGACAGCCCGGAACGTAGACATCGACGGGGATAAACTGGTCGACACCCTGGACCAGCGTATAAGTATTGAAGACGCCGCCCGAAGACGCGCAGGCGCCCATCGAGATGACCCACTTGGGGTCGGGCATCTGATCGTAAATCTTCTTGAGCACGGGCATCATCTTGATCGAAATCCGCCCGGACACGATCAGGAGGTCCGACTGACGGGGCGAGAAGCGAACCGCCTCGGCGCCGAACCGGGCCATATCGAACCGCCCGGACAGTGTCGCCATCATCTCGATCGCGCAGCAAGCCGTGCCGAAGGGCATCGGCCAGAGCGAACTCTTCCGCGCCCAGTTGATCATCTTGTCCAAAGTGGTCGTGAGGACGTTATCGCCCAGCGAGGATTCTAGTCCCACTCCAGACCTCCCTTACGCCACACGTAGGCTAACCCGAGCGCCAGAACGCCCAGGAAGACAACCATCTCGTAGAAGATGAAAGACCCCTGAGCCAGTAGGTCGCGGAACACGACAGCCCAAGGGTAGAGGAACACGACTTCGATGTCGAATATAATGAACAACATCGCCACCAGGTAAAACTTGACGGAGAACCTCAACCTGGCGTCGCCGAACCCGGGGACACCGGATTCGTAGGGGGACAGCTTCACGGGGTTCGGTTTTTTGGGGCCGACCAAGTGCGTGATCGCCAGATTGACCCCGGCAAAACCACCCGCGATCAAAAAGAGCAGGACGATCGGGAGATAGTCGCTCAGCATTCTCTTTGTATGGCCCCTGGAGGTGCGAACACAATGCGTGGCATCGAGAAAGTCGAGCGCACCAAAAAACCCCGTAAATACGCGCCAAACCCCCCTGAAAATCGCGCTAAGTATATCGTACGGACTTCTAAGTGTCAAGGCAAATTGAAAGGAAAACTACAGGTTTGAGACCCCTCTTAAAGCCCTGTCTCGAAACGAGTTCTGACGTCCTCGAAGTGGCCTTCCAGCCACCGGTCTGGACCCCGGATTTGGGGTTGGCTCGGCACCGTTTTCAGGCTTGATTGAAGAGATGAATCACGCCCAGCCCACCGTGTCGGTCCTTCTCCCTGCCTACGACGCTGTAGACACCCTCGAGGAGGCCATTACATCGATCCTGAACCAGACGCACGAGGCCCTCGAGCTGATCGCTGTAGATGACGGCTCTACCGACGGAACAGGGGCGCTCCTTGACCATCTGTCGGGGCTGGATGGGCGGATCAAGCCGTTCCATATCGACCACGCAGGGCTGATTGAGGCGCTCAACACGGGAATCGACGCGTGTTCGACGTCCTATATCGCCCGATTCGACGCCGACGATCGCGCCCACCCGGAGCGGCTGGAGAAACAGGTCGACTTCCTCGACGCCAATCGGGACATCACTGCAGTCGCCTCCCAGATCAGATGTTTCCCTGACGACCAGGTTGCCGAGGGCTTCCGGGTCTACGAATCCTGGATCAACAGCCTGATCACCCCCGACGAGATCGCTCGTGAGATCTACATCGAGAGCCCGCTCGTCCACCCCACGGTCACGATTCGGCGAGAATCGCTCGTCGACATCGGCGGCTACCAGGATCATGGATGGCCGGAGGACTACGACCTCTGGCTCAGGCTACACACGGCCGGCCACCGCTTCGCCAAGATCCCCGAGGTCCTCCACGAATGGCGCGAGGGGGACAGTCGGCTCACGCGGACCGACAGCCGCTACTCCGTCGAGAACTTCATCCGCGCCAAGGTGAACTACATGATGGAAGGTCCCTTGAAGGGACGCGAGCTGATCATCTGGGGTGCGGGACAGATGGGCCGCCGCATCTCCAAACACCTGGTTCGCTCAGATGCCAGAATCGTCGCTTTCGTCGACATCGACGAGAAGAAGGTCGGCAACACCCGCCGAGGATCGCCCATCATCTCCCTCGATGACCTTCCGGACGTCTTCGCAAGCGCGCAGGATCCCTGTGTCCTGGCTTCAGTGCCATCCCGGGGGGCCAGAAGCCTGATCCGCGAAAACCTGAACTACCTGGGGTGGGTCGAAGGACGTGAGTATATTTGTGTCGCCTGAGCATTCCCTCGTCGGCGATTCACCCCTGAGGAGGACCTTCGTTTGATCAATTGGCTGAAGCGCATATTCAGTGGACCGGAGCCAGCTGAAGAACCTCTCCCTCAGCTGGAGATGCTGCGTGACCACCTGGACGACCTTCCCGAGATCCAGGTTCCAGACGGGTATGAGCTGAGATCCTACCAGCCGGGAGACGACCAGGCCTGGTGTGACATCATGGAGGGGAACGTCGGACGCAACTGGACGGCTGAGCTCTTCGAACAGAAGATGTCTTCCGATCCACGCTTCTCCCCCGACGCGCTCTTCTTCGCATTACACGAGGAGTTGCCCGTCGCGAGTGCGTGTGCGTGGCGTCCTTCGCCAGAGGAGGAGGTCGTGGGCGACGTCCACATGGTGGGGGCCCTCGACGACCACCGTGGCAAAGGCCTCGGCCACCTCGTCAACTCAGCGGTGCTTCACAAACTGAAGGAACAGGGCTTCCAGAAGGCGCACCTCAAGACCGACGACTGGCGACTCGCCGCGATCAACTCCTACCTCAAAGCCGGCTTCGAGCCCCTGAACACCCACATCAGTCACGCGGAACGGTGGGACCTCATCCTCGAGAAGATCTCCGAGTACGAGAAGAACCGGTAACACCCAAAGAAGCAGGTTCCACGTTCCAGGCTCCAGGGCTCAAGATCCAGTGCCGTTGCCTGGAACCTGCTACCTGAAACCTGGAACGTCTGTCTACTGTAGGATCGCGTAGTTAAACCCGATCGCATCCTTAACGGCTTCGAGCGTTCTCTGTGCCGTGATGCGTGCGATCGCCCCCCCGTGCTGAAGGATATCTCTGACATCCTCGTCTGTGTATCTGGATCGGCGTTCTCCAATCGGTTCGATCAATGCGTCGAAGCCGGTCGTCAGTTTCCGCTTGCACTCCACACACCCGAAGGTTGCTGAACGACAGCCGTCCTCGATCTGATTGAGCGAATCTGTTCCGATCCCTTTGTGGAACCCGTGGACCGGGCACCGTTCAGGCGTGCCAGGATCATTCCGGCGAACGCGTGCTGGATCCGTCTGCATCGCATCGACCTTACGCTCGATCGTCTCTGGGTCGTCACACAGGTTGATCGCGTTACCGAGACTCGTGCTCATCTTGCCTCCACCGTCTGTCCCGCCGAACTGCTCCCCATACACGCCTTCAGGGATCGGAAACAGCTCGCCGAACTGATTGTTGAATCGCTGTGCGATCTCACGGGCCAGCTCGATATGCGGCCGCTGGTCAGGCCCGACCGGCACGTAACGGGGTCGCATCATCAGGATGTCGGCCGCCTGCGAAACGGGATAGCCGACGAACGCGAATGAGGACTGCCGATTCAGGTCGGCCATCTCTTGTTTGGTCGTCGGGTTCCGCAATAGACGGGACAGGGTGACCAGATTGCTCAGGATCACGGTCAACTCGGTCAACTGCGGCACCTGCGACTGGAGAAAGCACACGGCTTTCTCCGGGTCGAATCCTGCTGCCAGGTAATCTCTTACCATACCGATCACGTTCGCCTCGATTTCGCTCGACCGATCGGCGTGCGTCGAGAGCGCCTGATAGTCAGCGACCATAAAGAAGCAGCGGCAATCGTCCTGCATCTCGAATCGCTTCTTGAGGGCACCAAAGTAATGTCCCACGTGCATCGGCCCCGTCGGCCGATCTCCTGTCATCACGATGTCTTGCATCATGGTTTTGTTCTCCGTTTGGGTTGGCTGAAGTGTTCGACTGTGCGACAAACGAAAAAGCCGCACACCACCCTTCGGTGACACGCGGCTCGAGCCAGACCCAACATCGCGATTCATCCGGTGGTGGACGCAGTACTCCCACGANATGCCACCACCAGAGAGCGGAAACAGCCTGCATCCGATTTAGTCTACCCACTACACAATGTCTGTGACTTTCAGTCATCTTTCTTCACATCGTTCTCAATCTTCGATGTCTCTCCCTCGCCGGACAACGGTTCTCTGAAGTCCACGGTCTCTTAGAAATCTCCCGACGCGCCATACGGATTCGCCGAGTTCCGTCATTGTGTAAACGCCGCCCNCCCGCTCCATCAGCACGTTGTCCGGCCCGTATCCGACAACCAGATACCGCCTGGTTGACGCCCAATCGGCGCAGACACCCGCGATGATCCGAGTGATTTCCTCCTCGGGATACGGCCGCACCTCAGGGAGAGCTTGGACAGCCTCGATCGGATCCAGTTGCAAGTCGGGTGCAGAGCCTCTGCGGATGCGATCCAGTCGACTGGTTTCCAGTTCGGTCTTTTCTCTCGGCTTCGAACGGAACGCTCTCGCGGCGACCTTGGCCAGCTTCTTATCCGACGACCGAATCAGATCGATCAGGATCGTCTCGTCCAATTCGTCGGCGAGCGCCCCGAACCCGATGATCGCGACCCGCTGGATGTCGGGGTCCGGATCGTGAATCAACTCGCGAAACAGATCCTTCGCTTCTCGGAAGCCACCCGCCTGGAGCGCCCGAACGGCCGACTTCCGGTAGTTCAGTTCTGACGAACGACCATACTCGATCAGCTCCGCGACAACATCCTCGCAGCCACGCCCCGCGAGCAGGCAGAGGATCCTGAGTCGGAATCCCTCTCCCACCTGTGTCGCAAACGCTCGCAGGCGTTCCGTGCACGCATCCGTTTTGATCGCCATGTAGAACGAAAGCAACGGTCTGCGTTCTGAGTCATCGCCTGCCGCCTCCCACATCTCGTCGAGGCGGTTCAACAACCCGCTCACCACTTCGGCGTGACGCTCGTAGTCCCAGTTCTTCGACGCGCGCCCGAATCCGTTGACGCATCTCGCTCGGACCGGGCTGTCGACCAGCGCGTAATCCAGTACTCGGGGGCAGAAGTGGGATGGCATCTTCCACAGCGCCGCGATGACCCCGTGCTCGATGAGCTGACCATCCACGAGCTCCTGTTCCAGGAACATCGGGAACAGCAGCTCCGTCGCCTCCTTGGGGTAGGCCGACATCACATCGATAAAGGGCCACGAGCAGTGGGTGTGCGGGCCCAAGCGCTGTGGCATCGTCACGAAATGCGCCAGCAGTTCAACCTTCTGTTCGGTGCTGACATCTGACGCGATCACCAGGTCGAGAAACGGGTATAAGTCCCGTCTGGGTTTCCCGTGCATCTTCTGTCCCTTCGCCCATGCATCCAGGACCCTTCCTGCACGGCCTCTCAGATCATCGTCACCAGAGAACCAGTTTTCGATCAACACGCTCATCAGAGGCTGGCGCACACGCATAACGAGCCAGCCCAGAGTGAGGATCTGCTCAGCGTCATCCACGCCCCGAACCATGTCCGCAAACCGGTCAGGATGATCAGCGACTCTCACAGCAAGCTGCTCACTGATCTCGTCGCCAGGCGTCTCGACCTGTCCCAACAGGTCGATCTCGACTTCAATGTCTTCGATTTGCTCCGTCATCTTCAGGTGTCCTTACCACGTTACTCTCTTGGTCCCCGCCTCTTACCTCCACCGCTCGATCCTCCGATCCCAAGCGCCTGTCTCGCCTCCTCCGAGAACCGGCCCACCCGCCACGTCGCCTCCCCCATCTGGGTGAACGAGTACACACCACTAGAACGTGACATTAACGCGTAACGGCCTTCCATCACCATCTGCCTCCGCGTCNTCGAGTAGTCGGTACAGTAGCCAGCCACGATCTTCGTCAGTTCTTCCTCGTCGTACGTCCGAATCTCTGGCAGTGCGCGAGTTGCGCCGATGGGATCGATATGTTTCTCGGGCTCGGCATCTCCTCGAATCCGTTTGATCCGCTGTTCCTCCAGCGGTGTGCGCGTGCGTGGCCCTGACCCAACATACAACGCTCGCGCGGCTGCTTTCATTAGACGACTATCACCCGATCCCTTGATCCGTTCCAGGCAGGACATCTTCTCGGTCTCGTCGGCCACCCGGCCGTATGCCTGAACCGCTGCCTTACGAACCTCGAGATCATCATCGTGCTCCACCCTGTCGAGAATCACGTCCTTGGCCGAGTCTTCCACGCGCTTACCGAGGTTCTGCAGAGCACGCATTCTGACGCGCCTGTCCGGATTGGTGCACCGACTGATCAGGTCGCTGACCTCGGGCTTCTCGTAGCCGACCCCGATCGCCTTGGCCCGCGCAACGATCTCCGAATCATCCGACTCGAGCAGCACCCGCATTTCCTCGTAGAGTGCCTTCGGATGCGGCATCGTAGAACTGAAGACGGATCGAGAAGAGAACACGGGTCTGATTTCCCCAAGTAGCCTCAANATCCGACCCCGGTCTCCGGACTGAATGACCTGAACAGCGGCCGNCGTGAAGGGCTCGACCAGATGTCCGATAGCCTTGCGGACCCCATATTCCACACGATCCTCAGGGTCAAGCTCCCACAGGGCCGCCCATAGCTGTTCGAACGCCTCCTCGGGGTAGCCTAAGAGGACGCGCGTCATTTCGAACATCACATAATGGCCGTCATCGAAGAGCCCCTTCTGCTTAACGATCTTTATGAGCCGGACAAGGAGCGCAACCTTCCTCTCAGTGCCAGCAGGTGACGAGATCAGGGCATCCAGATACAGGTAGAGCCCGCGCATTCGTGTGTGGCTGCGCTGCGTAAACCAGTGCTCCGCCATCCGGGTGGCACGTTCACTGAGCGTAGCGTCATCCGACAGGGCTGCAGAGAGCATCACCGGCATCGTCGCGTGTACGCAGGATCGGGCGACACCT
The DNA here is from genome assembly GCA_002727195.1 of Gemmatimonadota bacterium. Lineage (GTDB taxonomy): Bacteria > Latescibacterota > UBA2968 > UBA2968 > UBA2968 > UBA2968. The sequence continues at coordinate 190,205 of PBWH01000020.1, read as the reverse complement.
GCGAGATGGCTCAACCGGTCGTCCGTTTCGCTCAGATGAAGCAGGTCAAGAAGCCTTTGCGGGTGCGTTTCCAGCACCTGTCTCAGCCTCGTCACCGGTACCGATCCGTGCTTCACCCGCGTAATGCCGTCGGCCGCGTCCGCTTCGACCTTAAGGGCCTCGAGCAGACCGATCTCCATTTTGAAGCGCTGCTCCAGGTTCGATCCATCTTCCATCGAGGGTTCCTCCACCGTCTCGACGACATCCTTGAGCGCTGCGCGAGCCCGATGAATCCGACTCATCACCGTACCGATCGGCACTCCGAGCTCGTCCGCAATCTCCTGATACGTCAGACCGNCGCGATAGTAGAGGTCGAGTATCTGGCGATGGGAAGCCGCCAATCGATCCATTCCGAGGATCAGGAGACCATCCAGTGGCTCCTTTTCTTCCGGTGCTGGAGGATCAAAGCTCAGCGCGACCGGTTCAGTTCGCTGGGAGCGATACTAGGACCGGCAGATGTTGAGCGCGATCTGGCGGACCCAACTGCCAAAGGCGTCCGGGTCGCGAAGCTGATACAGCTTCTGATAGGCCTCGACGAACGTCTCGAGGACCAGATCATCGGCGTCGTCCGGGCATCTTGCGAACTTCGCACAGACTTGACGGACCCGAGGCTCGTGGACCTTCATCCGTTCGGTGAAAGCCTCCTGGGTCGTTGCCTGAATGTCGACTGTTTTTAGACTCATTTGCCCTGTAGACGCGCTTCTATTCCGATTATTCCATCCAGGCACAAAAAAAACCCGCATCCGGAATCCGGAGCGGGCATTCGATACTGCGATCTGGCTACAACTATCCGCTCCGATGACGCCTCTCTGTAAGGGCGCACCACCACAAGCCGGCACCAGTGCCGAGTGTCAAAACGAAAGAGCTGTGGGGCAGATTCTTCATCACGTCTTTAAGACTAGGGAAGCGGAGCCTCTGTGTCAAATCCCTGGCCTGCCCGAAAATTACCTTCGAAAGGAAATTTAACGTTTTGGCACAGAAAGTGCCTCCGGAGGCACAATTAACCTTTGTCGTCTCGGATCCGTTCGCCACGGTGGACTTTGTCTACCGAAAGACGTTAATTCACGGGCCTATTGAGGAGACGAGATGCCCGACAAACCGAACCTGCTCTACATCCACTCGGACCAGCACAGCCCGTTCGTCACCGGCTGTTACGGCTGCGATTCGGTCGATACACCCAATCTGGATGCGCTCGCCGCTCGCGGTGCCGTACTCGAGAACGTCTACTGCCCCTCGCCCATCTGCGTTCCATCCCGGATGTCTATGCTCACGGGACGGTATCCGCACGAGAATCACGTGTGGACCAACACCCATATGCTCGATTCCGCCATCCCCACCTTCGCACACGCGATGGGGGCGGCCGGATACGATCCCGTCCTGGTCGGCCGGATGCACTCGGTCGGTCCCGATCAGCTGCACGGCTACTCGGAACGCTATGTTGGCGATCACGGACCGAACTACCTCGGCGGCGTGGGCGCGAATCACGGGATGCTTCACGGAACCGCCGGACCGAGTCGTGTCAGCATCCGGAAATCAGGCATTGGTCAGTCCGCCTATCAGGTTCACGACGAGGACGTTACCGCATCTGCGGTCGACTACCTGAACCGGCTCGGTGTTCAGAATCGCGCGGGCACAATGGCCAAGCCGTTCAGCCTGTCGGTCGGCTTTATGCTCCCCCATCAGCCTTTCGTCGCACGACGTGAGGACTTCGAACGATTCGCCGATCGTGTTCCGCCCCCACAGACGGCAGCCCCCTTCTCGGACGACTTGCACCCGCACTTCAAGAACTGGCGAGAGAAGTGTGGCATCGTTGACGTCCCGGATGAAGAGATCCAGCGGGCCCGAATCGCCTACTGGGCCCTCGTCTACCGGATGGACGTGATGATCGGCCAAATCCTGGACACGCTGCGGGAAAATGGGTTCGAGGAGGACACACTCGTCATCTATTCATCTGACCACGGCGAACAGGTCGGTGAACACGATCTCTGGTGGAAACAGACGTTCTATGACGACTCGGCGAAAGTGCCGGCCATCCTCGCGTGGCCCGGACGGATCTCCGAGGGAAGCCGAATCGACAACGTGATCAGTTCGCTCGACATCAACGCCACGATGGTCGACGCACTGGGAGGCCCCGCTCTTCCCACGAGCCGAGGTCGCACGCTTCTGCCGTTGTTCGAGAACACCAACGCGGACTGGGACGACGTCGCCTTTTGCGAGTATTGCACCGACAAGGGAGAGATCCAGAGGATGGTGCGGAAGGGGCCGTGGAAACTCAGCTACTATCACGGCCAGCCATCGACCCTGTTCAACGTCGATGAAGATCCGCGGGAAACACAGGATCGCATATCCGATCCCGACTGTGTGGATGTCGTCCGCGAACTGACCAACCGCGTCCTCGACGGATGGGACCCAGACGCCATCTGGGCAGAGATCCAGACCAAGCAGACGGAAGCGCGGGTGATGTCACAGTGGACGCGGAATGTGAAGCCGGCGGACACTCACCGCTGGAACCTGCGTCCTGAAATGGACTACCTGGAATAGCTGAACAGACAACGTAGTAGGGGTAAACAAGAATCCTCTCCTGCTAGCGGGCCTGTCCCGCCGTAGCCTTTTCGGAGCGGGAAGAGGACAGATCTCGCCGCAGCCTTGGCGGAGGCGGGGTCAGGTGAGGGCCTAAAGAGGAGCACGAGTATATGGCAGGAAACAACGCAGCAATCGGGGGTGGCGGATTTCATCACGTCGCCATCCGCGCCTACGATTTCGACGCTTCAGTGAAGTTCTACACAGAAGTCCTCGGATTCACCGAAAAGATTGCCTGGGGTGAAGATCGCGGTCGAGCCGTGATGCTCGACACCGGTGACGGGAACTACCTCGAAATTTTCGCCAACGGTGAGGAGGGCTCAAAGCCTGAAGGCGCGATCATTCACTTCGCGCTCCGTACGAACGATGTAGATGGCGTGATCGCGAAGGCGCGTTCAGCTGGTTGTGAGGTCACTGTTGAGCCCAAAGACCTCACCATCCAGAGCCGACCCGCCCCCACACCCCTCCGTCTCGCCTTCTTTAAAGGTCCGGACGGCGAAATCATCGAACTGCTGGATAACGAAACGACATGATAAGGACCTGGTCATCCTGAGCGGAGTCGAAGGACGACTAGGTTCGTATATGCCTACACTTCGACTCCGCTCAGTGTGACGGATCTACGGGAGCCCGTAGCCACAGGGAGGATAGATGCACCCAGCGTACCAAATGAGCGACTGCTCAGACGACAACCTGAAGTTCGCCGTCCAGACGGGCGTCAACCACATCGTGCACGCGGACCACTCGCCGTTTATGGCCGAGGGCAAGGGATACTGGAGTAAAGACAAGCTATCCGAGTTCCGCGAGCGCGTGGAATCCCACGGGATCACGCTCGCCGTGATGGCGCCACCGCTCCACTCAAGCTTCGTAGACCGCGCACACAAGCCGAACATTATGCTCGGCAACGATCAGCGGGATCGTGACATCGACGACATCATCGAGTGCGTAAAGGCGGCCGGAGAAGCCGGCATCCCTTGCCTGAAATACAACATGACACTCCTCGGCGTCGTCTCGACAGGACACAGCCCGGGGCGTGGTGGTTCGACCTACCGCTACTTCAACTTTGAAGAGATGCAGGAACAGAACAAGGAACTGACCCAGGCGGGCGCAGTAGCCGCGGACGAGATGTGGGAACGCATCGAGTACTTCCTCAAGCGCGTCATTCCCGTCGCCGAAGAGTACAAGGTCAAGATGGGATGCCATCCGCACGATCCGGGCATGCCGCCTGAAGGGTTCCGCGGGATCGATCGCGTGCTCGGTACCGTCGACGGCCTCAAGAAATTCTGTAACCTCGTCGACAGTCCCTACCACGGACTCAACTTCTGTCAGGGCACCGTATCGGAGATGCTGGAGGATCCGGGCAAGGAGATCTTCGACGTCGTTCGCTACTTCCTGCAGCAGAAGAAGGTGTTCATGGTTCACTACCGAAATATCCGCGGAAAGCGACTCGCCTTCGAAGAGACCTACATCGACGAAGGCGATGTGGATATGTGGGAGACGATGAAGGTGTATCACGAGGAAGGATATGACGGCGTCTTCTGCCCCGATCACGTCGCCCATTCTGATCAGGACAGTCGGTGGGGTCACCGCCAGCGCGCCTTCACCGCCGGCTACATCAAGGCGCTGATCAAGGCCGTGCAGAATCCATAGACGATAGCCGCTCCAGTATGCAAGAAGCCCCGGACCAGAGAGAAGGTCCGGGGCTTCTTTGTTTTCATTAGATGCGTGACTTGCTGCCGATCAGGAGCCCGTCAGGTTGAGACCGAGAATCACGGCGACGACAACCAGGATGACGACGAGCGCCGAGGTGCCGATCGGAATCTCGGAGTCCGTGCTCTCCCGGTTGGGATCGGCACCCAGCAACAGCGCGCTTGGATCCGAGAAGGTTCGCGCCACCGCGTGCACCAGCGAGGTTGCGCCAGCGAGTGTGCCATCATAGACGACCACGCAGGCATTGACAACGCGTTCACCGATCCAGCGACCTGGTTTCCGGTATAACCAGTCGGTATCGAGCGCGACCGTGGGATGTCCACCTAGCTGTCCCCTGAGAACCCAGAAGCCCAACCACGTGAACAGCAGAACCTGACACATCTCGACGACGTGGAAGGGATCGTATGGGTCGTAACTGATCGGATACGGCAGGATCGCATACAGCACGCCAGGGAACAGCCCGATCCCCAGGTTAAGCGCGGCCATACAGCCCATCGCCACATACATACAGTTGGGAATCGGTTCGACCTTGTGCGGCTTCTCGGGACCGAACCACGTGAAGTAAGGCAGCTTCAGACCCGTGTGCAGGAACGTTCCGACGGAGGCCAGATGGAGCAACTTCTCCGCCCAGGCGAATCCAGCGTCTCCCGCCGCGGCAACCGTGATCGACTTGCTGACGAATCCACTGAAGAGCGGGAATCCGGAGATCGAGAAGGCGCCGATCATATAGAGATACATACTCCACTTGAGCGCCTTCGTTAGCCCGCCTAGCTCGGTAAGTTTGCGCTTCCCCGTCGCCTGAAGCACGGCACCCGCGCCCATAAACAGCAGGCCCTTATACAGAATGTGCGTAAAGGCGTGAGCCGATGCCCCGTTGATGGCCATTTCTGTGCCGATACCGACACCAGCCACCATATAGCCAACCTGGCTGATGATGTGATAGGCCAGGATCCCGCGAATGTCGTTCGCGAGCACGGCGTAGACGACACCGTAAAGCGCCATCGCCACGCCCACGGGCAGCAGGATATCCCATCCCGCGAATCCGCGCGCCAGCGTGTAGATCGCCGTCTTCGTCGTGAACGCACTGAGAAAGACCGCGCCCGTGATCGTCGCCTTGGGATAGGCGTCGGGCAGCCAGGCGTGCAGCGGCGGGATGGCAGCGTTCAGCGCGAACCCACTGAGAATCAACCAGCTATACGTCTCCCCGGGCTCGAACGTCGTGAACGCGAGCGACCCTGTTTCCGTCAGCCGCCAGAGGATACCTGCGAGCAGAAGGCCGCCGCCGGCGAGATGCACGTTCAGATACCGCATACCCGCCCGGTAGGACATCGACGAGCGTCGCGCCCAGACCAGCCAGACCGAACCGACCGCCATCAGCTCCCAGAAGACCAGCACGGTAAACATATCGCCCGCGTAGGCGACACCGACGGCCCCTCCGCTGTAGAGGAGGGCGGCCACCTGCTGACTCGTGTCCTTCAGGTGGAACGCGTAGACGCCACCCAGCGTGGCCGCCATACAGAAGACGATGCTGAAGAGCTTCCCGAGCCGCGTGACCTCGAACGGCACGAGTTCGTAGTCCAGGAAGGGTACGCGGGCGTAGACACCCGGCTCCAGGTTGATCAGGTATGCGAGGGCGGATATCGGCGCCAGAATGAAGAGAGACGACCGAAACGCCTTAGGGACGATCGGCAGGAGAATGGCGCCCGCCAGGAAGAAGACTACAGGAGGCCACTCAGCCATGCTGCACCTCCTCTTCTGACGCGCCTTCGCCCTCTTCGACGTCGTAGTAGGTCTCGGTCTGATCCAGGAACCAGTGTCCGATCGCCTTCGACACGACGATGATGAGCACGCAACTCACAAAGCCGAACACGGCGTAGAACCCTTTGATCATATACCAGGGCGCATCGTGATGATGAACGAAGAACTCGGCCACAATGCTGAGAACCATCGCCACGATGATCGCGATCCANGTGTTGCGGCTTACCATGCCCCCGCTCCCGAGATGGCCCCGACCGTTTGGGTCGCCAGGCTGAAGAAGTGGAAGAAGGCGTCAGGCGTCACACCCAGCACGACAGCCAGGAGCGCGCAGATGACGATCGGTACGAGCATGAAGTTACTCGCTTCACCGTGGTCGTCGTGATGATCGTCTTCATCGTGAGCTGGCTCCTTGAGGAACGCTCGGGTCACGATCGGCACCAGATAGCCGGCATTCAGCACACCGCTGACCAGCAGGATCACGAGGAACCAGGTCTGCCCTGCGTCAGCCGCACCCGCTGCGAGATACCACTTACTGAGGAACCCGCCGATCGCCGGCATACCCGCCAAACCGAGCGCTCCGATCGCGAAGGCCGCCATCGTATACGGCATCTTGTGACCGATGCCGTCGANCTGGCTGATCTTGGTCTTGTGGGCTGTCACGTAAATCGCCCCGGCGCAGAAGAAGAGGGTGATCTTCATCGCCGCGTGCGTGGCGATGTGGAACAGAGCACCCGTGAACGCGGCCGGCGCCAGGATCGCACAGCCCAGCAGGATGTAGGACAGGTGACCGACTGTCGAGTAGGCCAGACGTGCTTTCAGGTCATCCTGTCGGATGGCGATCAGCGAGGCGATCAGGATCGTCGCTCCTGCCAACACCGCTAGGATCCGTGACGCGCCGATGTCGTGCATCAGAGATGGGCCGAAGATGAAGCCCGCCACACGTGCCACGCTGAAGACACCGGCCTTAACAACGGCGACGGCGTGCAGCAACGCGCTGACGGGTGTCGGCGCGACCATCGCCGACGGCAGCCAGCTGTGCATCGGCATCAGACCGCCCTTAACACCGAACCCGATCAGGAAGAGAATGAAGACACCAAGCAGAAGTCCCGGATCGGAACTCGCACTCAGGATACCGCCTGCAGCGAACTCGAGTGTCCCTGCCTCGTTGAACGTGATGGCCGCAGCCGGAATCAGCGCGAGACCGCCCGGCAACAGGAACATCAAATACTTGCGACCTGCATTAACGGCTTCCTCCGTGCCCTTGTGAACAACCAGCGGATACGTCGCCAGCGTCAGGACTTCGTAGAAGAGCAGATATGTAAGCAGGTTGGCGGCGAAGCAGAGTCCGATCGTGGACGAGAGACAGACCGCCAGGAACGCGAAGAAGCGCGTCTGCCGATGCTCGTTGGCCCCACGCATATAGCCGATGGAATAGAACAGCGTCAGCGTGTACAGGAGCGACGCCGACATCGCGAACATGATGCCCATCGCGTCGACGCGGAACCCGAGCGTGATACCCGGCGAGAGCTCCAGCAGTGTCAGTGAAACTGTGCCGCCACTCAGGATGACAGGCAGCATTCCCGCAACCAGTGCGAGCTTGGCCACTGCCGCCGTGATCGAGATGCCTTCCCGGACGTTGGGCTGCTTGTCGAAGAAGATGGACAGCAGGGCCCCCACCAGGCTGACGGCAACCGCCAGAAGCGGTGTTATGGACGTCACGTTTTCCATCACATCCCGCCCACGGCCGATGCGACCGGCTCAAGCAGATGGGTCACGATAACGGCATTGCCAAACCCGAGTGCCACGAGAAGGAATGCAAGCACGACTGTGGGCACGAACATCGAAGCGGGCGCTTCACCGACCGGCTCAGGCGCGTTCTCGTTCTGGCTTTCATCACGATAGACGTGCTCGATCATCCGGAAGAAGTAGATCGCCGTGAGCAGACTGCTGATCAGGATGACGACGATAAAGATCCAGTTGCCCGCCTGGATGCCGCCCCGGACCAGATACCACTTCGAGAAGAAGCCGGCCGTCGGGGGCACACCGATCATCGACATCGCGCCGATCGTAAAGGCGACCATCGTCCACTTCATCTGACGCCCGAGACCGCCGAACTGGGCGACCTCCAGGGCTTTCGTCTTCAAGCGCACAGACCCACCGACCAGGAAAAGGCAGGCCTTCATCGTCGCGTGATTGAGTATGTGGAGCAGTGCACCGACCATACCCAGCGTGGTCCCCAGCCCGATACCGACCGCGATATACCCGACCTGGCTTACGGAACTGAACGCCAGCATTCGTCGGTAGTCTTTCTGAGCCATCGCCCAGACCGAACCCACGATGATACCCACCGCGCCCAACCAACCGACGATGGCCAGCACCGGAATGCTGTCGCGCATGTAGGAGACGCCGAAGACGTCCAGAACCATTCGGATCAACCCGTAGGCTGCGACCTTCGTCATAATCGGTGCGATCAGCGAGCTGACGGCTTGCGGAGCAAAGGCGTAGGCGTCCGGCAACCACAGGTGCAACGGGAAGAGCGCCATCTTCAGGCCCAGACCCAGCACGATCATTGCTGCGCCGGCAAGGACCACACGGGAGTCGTGGAGCGCGGGAAGCAGATTGGCCAGGTCGGCCATGTTGAGCGTCCCGGTGGCGAAGTAGAGGAAACCGACGCCAAGCAGGTAGAATCCGCCACCCAGAGAACCCAGGATGAGGTATCGAAACGCCCCTACTGCGCCTCGACGATCACCGGCAGCGATCAGGGCGTAGGCTGACAGAGATGAGATCTCGAGCCAGACGTAGAAGTTGAACATATCGCCAGTGAGCACCATTCCCGTCAGACCCGACAGGAGCAGCATCGCCAGCGAATAGATAACGGTAAACCGTTGAGGGGTATCGTCGAGAATCGAGTTTCTGGCGTAGACCATGACCAGGAATCCGATACTGGTCACGATGCTCGTCACGAAAGCCGAGAGATGATCCAGGACAAAGACGATGCCGACTGGCGGCGCCCATCCACCCATCTGGTGAACCATCGGTCCCGAGGCCATCACATCGAACAGGCCACGCAGCGAGATCANCATCACAGCGCCGGATGCCAGCACGGCCAGCGGGTAGACAAGAGACCGCACGCGCAACCCGATCAGCGGGATCAGGATGCCGGCGCCCAGGTAGATGGCCGGGATGAGGACAGGTAGTGTCTGTTCAGACATGTCAGCGGAGCCGCTTCAGCAGCTCGTCCTCATCGAGGGTGTCGTAGGATTGTTTGATCCGGATCAGCAGGCTCAAAGCCACGCCGGTTGTGGCCACACCGACAACGATGGCCGTCAGCACCAGAACGTGAGGCAATGGGTTGTCGTAGAGGGTCGGGTCGTCCAGGAGACCTCCCTGCCCATCCTTTGTCAGGATTGGGGCCGTGCCTCCCTTTTTAGCCCCGCCGTGGATGAAGAACAGGAACGTCGCCGTCTGGAAGATGCCCATCGCGATCACCTTCCTCAGGAGATCGCGCTTGGCGATCATCCCGTAGAAGCCGAGCGTGAGCAGCAGGACGATGAGGATATACGCGTAATTGGCCTGAACGTAGCTCATTCGGGTGACGCTCCGTCGAGCAGTTGATCGTACACGGTAACCAGGGCGCCCCAGACACCGAGGCCGATCCCCGTCTCAACGAGAAGGATCGCCAGGTAACGGCGGACAGCAGGCTCCTCGCCGAGGAATCCGAGGACACCATAGTCGAGGAAAGATCCGCCGTAGACGATGCCGAACACGCCTGTCAGGTAATAGATCAGAACGCCGATTCCTGCCATCGTCAGTGCGGTTCGTGTAGAGAATTGCTGACGCGAGGCTTCGGCGCCGAACACGATCCTGGGTAGCACGGTGCTCATCGCGAGCAGGACGCCTCCCTGGAACCCGCCGCCCGGGCTGTAGTGCCCGTGTGCGATCACGTAGAGGGCGAACATCTGCAGAAACGGCACGGCCAGCCGCGTGACGGTATCGACGATGACGCTGGGATGACGGTCGATCACTGGTCATCCTCCTTGCGACCCGTCAACAGGATACACCAGGCAGCTGCAGCGGCAGTGAAGACGACCGTCGTCTCACCTAGCGTGTCGAAGCCCCGGTAGTCTGCCAGAACCGACGTCACGACGTTCGGCGTGCGCGTATCCCGATACGACCGCAAGAGGTACTGCGTCGCCACGTGCGTGCTGGCCGGCGATTTAGGATCGCCCAGTGCGGCAAAGTCGGTGCCCGCGTAGATCAGCAGCCCAGCGAAGGCCGCCAGCACGAGGAGCGTCAGGCCCTTCATTCCTTACGTCCTTCCAGCCTGCGGAGCGCCAGTAGATAGAAGAGTGTGGTCAGCGCGGCTCCCAGCGACGCCTCGGTGAGCGCGACATCCACCGCACCCAGCGCGCTAAAGAGGCCTGCCATCACGAAGCTGTACGCCCCCAGAAGCACGATGGACGCCAGCGATGAGCGGACCTCAAGAGCGACCACCGCGACAACCAGCAGAACAATCAGGAGGATGAGATCGATTTCGAAAATCATGAGGAGGACCCCTTGTCAGACGACCACATCGGGATCCCGGACCTCAGAGCGGACCGGAACAACGCGTGGGCACCCGTAGGGCTGGCCACGGCGTAGAACAGGACGATCGCGAAGATCTTGATGGTCGCAGGCGTAATCCCTTCGTAGACGCCGATGCCCAGCAGGATCAGGATCGCGCCCATCGACTCGGACATACTCGACGCGTGCATTCGGGTGTAGACATCCGGCAGGCGGAGCAGACCGATCGCGCTGACAACCAGGAAGAAGACACCGGCCACCATCAGAACAGCGGCGAGGATCATCATTCGCCACCTCCTATGGATGCGTCTCCATCCTGCGCGTTCTCGAGATACTTGGACACCCCGAGTACGCCTACGAAGTTCAGCAGCGCGTATACCAGGGCAAGGTCGATAAACATATCAAGACGGTTGAATACCANGCCAAGTACGATGATCAGCAGGACGCCGTTCACACCGATCACGTTGACGCCCACCAATCGATCGAAGATCGTGGGTCCCTTGACCGTACGGATCAGGTTGAGGGCAATCAGGAGGGCGATAGCGATGGCGATGCCAAGAACGAGCTGGCTCAAGACTCGATCCCCCCTGAAGAACGGATCCAATCGGTCATCTCTTCTGGCTCGCCCTGCTCTTCACCGAACGTGGCCGCGATCCGGTTGGCCAGATCGCCGCTGCTGACATCGCCGGCCAGTTTCGGGTTCAACGTGTGAACCAGATACCGGCCATCGTCGATATCGACAGTGATGGTGCCGGGCGTAAGCGTGATGTGATTCCCGAAGAATGTCTGAGGAATGCTTCGCTTCAGTGTGGTCCGGAACTTGATAAACGCGGGATCGATCGGCTGTTTCGGGCTCAGCAAAATGGCAGCGACCTGAAGATTGGCCGACACGACGTCGTAGAAGAGCCGGAAGGGATAGATAATCAGTCTGATATAGGAGATTCCGCCAAGGGGAACGCCGAAGGAGCGGCCGGCCCCACCGATTATCAGGGGACGGTCCTTCGTGAGATAGACAGCCATGGCGCAAGAAACGGCGCCAAACCCGATCGCCAGCGGCGTGTAATGGCCACTCAGAAGCAGCCACGTAACCATCAGCAGAACGAAGAGGATGATGCTCTCGATCGCTTTGCCGGTGGATGAAGGCTGCTTATCGGGCGTATCGGCCATAGAGTTCTATTCCTGGGGGTTTTGGCGGATTCGGAGGGCACTTTTGTGCCCAAACCGCGTCAAGATAGGGTGGCCCGACGCGGCGAGTCAAGACCTATCTAAGATTTCCAGTAGCAGAAGGGAACGCCGGAATCCCTTGCCAGAGTGGGAGAAACGGCGTTTATCTACCCTCGGATTGAGACGGACTTCTGACAGGAATCGCCCACTCTACTACTGAGGGCGTACCCCGGACCACATATCGAACACACGGCCTCGCCAATCGATGACCGACCTAGAACTCAACCTACCCCTCACCCACCAACTTCTCCTCGAAGGCATCGACGCTGGCCTGCATCCCGGCGCCCAGATCTACGTCTCACAGAGAGGTGCAGTTGTTGCCAACGACGGCATCGGAGAATCCCGTCCGGGTGTCCCGATGACCTGCGACACCTTGAACCTCTGGATGTCGTGTACAAAGCCCATCACCGCGGTTCTCCTTGGGCAGCTGTGGGAACAGGGTCAGATGGACATCGATGCCCCGGCCGCCGAAGTCATCCCTGAGTTCGCGCAGGCGGGGAAATCCGATATCACCTTCAGGCACATCCTCACCCATACCGGGGGATTCCGGACGGAACCAGCGGATCTGTATGAGCTCGATTGGGACGATGCTGTCGCGAGCGTCTGTGAACTGGAACTCGAGCCGGACTGGTTACCCGGGGAACGGGCCGGCTACCATCCCTCGACGAGTTGGTATGTCCTCGGTAAAGCCCTCTGCCGGATCTACGGTGAGCCCTTTCCTGAGGTGGTCCGGAGTCGACTCTTCGACCCTGTCGGAATGAGAGACTCCTGGATCGGGATCCCGCCTGACCGACAGAACGAATACGGCGAGCGAATCGGGTGGATGCATCTCACTCGCAGAGCGTTGGAACCCCACGATGCCTCCAACAGCCAGTCGGGGACCGCGCAGGTCCGGCCCAGCGGAAACGGTCGTGGCCCGATCCGGGAGTTGGGCCGCTTCTACGAAATGCTTCTCGCTGGAGGGGAAGGATTCCTGACAGAGAGGACGATCACAGCCCTGACCTCCAGACAACGTGTGGGCCTGTTCGATCAAACCTTCCAGCACGAGATGGATTGGGGCCTTGGCTTCATGGTCGACAACAATCGCTACGGTCCCGACACCGTCCCCTACAGCTTTGGCCGACACGCGTCGCAATCGGTGTTCGGCCACGGCGGATCCCAGTCCTCCGCCGCCTTCGCAGACCCTGAACACGATCTAGTCGTCGCCCTCGTCTGCAACGGTATGCCCGGCCAACCCCGCCACAACGTCCGTGCCCGCGACCTCCATACGGCCATCTACGAGGACCTGGGCCTCAGCTGAGTTACAATACTGGCCGTGTCCTTTCTCCGGTACACGAAANGGGCGCCAGCCTAACGGCCGACGCCCTGTATTCTTCGTGGCTTTGTGCCTTGGTGGTTCCGCTCTAAACAGTTAGCGAAGCCTTCACATACTCCCGTTTCATCAACGCGATCGTCGAGATCGAGATCTGCTTCGGACACACAGCCTCACACTCACCGTGATTCGAGCAGTTACCGAACCCTTCCTCATCCATCTGGTCGACCATACTCAGCACGCGCTGCTTCCNCTCGGGAGCGCCCTGCGGCAGCTTCGCGAACTGGGTGATCTTGGCCGCCGTGAACAGCGAAGCCGAAGCGTTCGGGCACGCCGCAACGCAGGCCCCACATCCAATACAGGCGGCAGCATCCATCGACAAATCCGAATCCACCTTGCTCACCGGAAGGGAGTTAGCATCCGGGGCATTCCCCGAGTTCACAGAGATATACCCGCCTGCCTGGATGATGCGGTCGAACGAACCACGATCGACCACTAGATCCTTCACAATCGGGAACGCGCTGGAACGCCACGGCTCGATCGTGATCGTGTCACCGTCCCTGTAATGGCGCATGTGGAGCTGGCAAGTCGCTGTCCCGTTTATTGGCCCGTGAGGAACACCGTTGATCACGAGACTGCACATCCCGCAGATCCCNTCGCGGCAATCGCTNTCGAACTCGATCGGATCTTCNCCCTTCTCGATCAGATCCTCGTTCACAACATCGATCATTTCGAGGAAGGACATATCAGGGTTCACATTCTCCGCCTTGTAGGGCACGAGCTTGCCCGGCTTGTCAGGACCCTCTTGACGCCAGATGTGAAGGTTGAGTGTAAGGTTCGCCATTNTCTGTCCGTTATTTGTAGCTGCGCTGCGTGAGCTTCACGTTGTCGAACGTCAGGTCTTCCTTGTGCAGACCGGGCTCACCGTCACCGTTGTATTCCCAGGCCGCCACATACGAGAATTCGTCGTCTCTTCGGAGTGCCTCGCCGTCCTCCGTCTGACTCTCTTCGCGGAAATGGCCGCCACACGATTCCGAGCGATTCAGCGCGTCGCGCGCCATCAGTTCACCGAGCTCAAAGAAGTCGGCCAGACGGCCGGCCATCTCCAGATTCTTGTTGAACTGGTCCGCTTGGCCGGGAACGGCCACGTTCTGCCAGAAGTCTTCGCGAAGCTTCGGAATCTCTTCGAGCACCTTGTTGAGACCCGATTCACTCCGGGCCATTCCGACATACTCCCACATCAACAGACCCAGCTCACGTTGATACTGCCGCACCGTCTTCTTGCCGTTGATGCTGAGCAGCTTGTCGATCTGTTCTCTCACCTGCTGCTCGGACTGTTCGAACGCAGGGTGCGAGATGTCGATCGGCTCGGGCTGGTCCGCCAGATAGTCACCGATGGTGTAGGGTATCACGAAGTATCCGTCGCAGAGCCCCTGCATCAGCGCACTGGCGCCAAGCCGGTTCGCCCCGTGATCCGAGAAGTTGGCCTCGCCGAGGACGAACAGTCCCGGCACGTTGCTCATCAGGTCGTAGTCGACCCACAGGCCACCCATCGTGTAGTGCACGGCCGGATAGATCCGCATCGGAACCTTGTAAGGATTCTCACCCGTGATGCGCTCATACATCTCGAACAAGTTGCCGTAGCGTTCGCGAATCACGTTCTCACCCAGACGCTTGATCGCGTCCGTAAAGTCGAGATAAACCGACAGTCCCGTCGGCCCGACTCCGCGCCCTTCATCGCAGACCTGCTTCGCGTTGCGAGAGGCCACATCGCGCGGAACGAGGTTACCGAAACTCGGGTAACGGCGCTCGAGATAGTAATCGCGATCCTCTTCCGGGATNTGATCGGGCGACCGTGAATCGCCCTTCTCTTTGGGCACCCAGACACGGCCGTCNTTCCGCAGACTCTCGCTCATCAGCGTCAGCTTCGACTGATGGTCACCGGAAACGGGGATACAGGTCGGATGAATCTGTGTGTAGCAGGGATTCGCAAATAAAGCGCCACGCTTGTGGCAACGCCAGGCCGCCGTCACGTTGCTGTTGATGGCGTTCGTCGACAGGAAGAACACCGCGCCGTATCCGCCCGTCGCCAGGATCACGGCGTCTCCCACGTGTCGCTCGATCTCGCCCGTCACCAGATTCCGTCCGACGATCCCGCGCGCTTTACCGTCCACCAGGACGAGATCATACATTTCGAACCGGGAGTGCATCTCGACCTGACCGGTCGAAACCTGGCGACTCAGGGAACTGTAGGCGCCGAGCAGCAGTTGCTGACCGGTCTGTCCCCGCGCGTAGAAAGTTCGGGAAACCTGGGCGCCACCGAACGACCGGTTGGCGAGCAGTCCGCCGTAGTCGCGTGCGAAAGGCACACCCTGAGCGACACACTGATCGATGATGTTGTTGCTCAGCTGGGCGAGACGATGGACGTTCGCTTCACGCGACCGATAGTCGCCCCCCTTCACCGTATCGTAGAAGAGCCTCCAGACGCTATCGCCGTCGTTTGGGTAGTTTTTCGCCGCGTTAATGCCGCCTTGAGCGGCGATGCTGTGCGCGCGTCGCGGAGAGTCCTGAATACAGAAGCTCTTCACGTTGTATCCCATCTCGCCGAGCGAAGCGGCCGCGCTCGCACCGGCGAGCCCCGTCCCCACGACGATCAGGTTGTATTTCCGCTTGTTTGCCGGGTTGACCAGCTTGAGGTCGCGCTTCCGATTGTCCCACTTCTGCTCAATCGGGCCGTCAGGAATTCTGGAATCGAGGTTCATCAGGGTGCTCCCGAGAGATAAATCCAGATCGGAATGATCAGAAAGCCGACCGAAATTAGAACGGCAAGCGCCCGACCTGCGGAATACAGAACGGGCGTGTAGCGATCGTGATAGAAGCCCAGAGACTGCGCGGCGCTCCAGAAAGCGTGGCTGAGGTGCAGGCCAAGCAGAATCATCGCGACGACATACCCCACCACCCATTCCACCTGCTGGAATTTCTCAACGACGAGTCTATGGAGATCTCGGACCTCCACGCCGTCGACCGTCGTCACGTAGCCTTCCGCTTCCGCGGGGCCATACTTGAAGGTCCNGACGTGGACGACAAGGAAGATGAGAATCAGGATCCCCGTGTAGATCATCGTGGACGATCCGACCGTCTTCCGGCTCGCCCCACCCCCGGATTTCAGCTTTGCGTAGCTGTCCGGGCGGGCGGCCCACTTGCCGCGCGAGATCGAAATCGCCGTAATCACGTGAATCACGAGACAGGCGATCAAGAACATTTCGACAAGCACAAGAAGACCGCCAAGGCTGATCAGAAAGTGGCCGTAGCGGTTGAACGCATCCCCATTACCGGAGAGAAGCTGCAGATTGCCAGCGAGATGCCCGATCACGAACCCGAGCATGATGATGCCGGTCAGCGACATCATGATCTTCTGCCCGACACTCGATCTCAAGGCGGAACCGATTGACGCCATACCTCAATGCCTCATCGAAGGTCCTAAGCCATTAACAAAACTGTGCCTAAGCTACTCACTGCATTAGAATTCGTCAAGAAATCCACCATCTTACAGCCGCCCTTCGCCCGTAAGACTGACATAGCCCGCAGGACCAGCCACACCTCGTGGGACCGCCAAGCTTCGTGGAGACCGGCCTTCGGCCGGGAACATTTGCTACCACGGCACCTCGATCCCCAACTCCCCTGCCAGTTCCTCCAATCGCTCCCGATGTCGCGCCCCCACAGGAATCCCCTCCTCACGATACTCCCGCTCCCGTATCGCCTCGATCGTCCCAGGCAGAAGCGCCTGATCGAACCCGACCAACGGCTTGAGGTCACGAACCTTCCGAACATATATATCCATCTCCTGCTTCAACCGTTCGGGATCCGTGAACAGGTCGATCCTCAACGCGATTACGAACGCGCCCTGATTCGCCCCTTCGTATTCCCACGGACGACGCGCTTCCTCGATCCCCAACCCGGAAAGCAGCCCACCCCAGGACTGGCAGATCGCCCCCAGCCCTAACGACCGAAATACCACAGCAGGTGCGATCTCGGCGATCGTTTCACGATGCTTCGAGCTGTCATACAGGTCATGCATCGCGCCGAAGTCGAGGATCAGGGAAGTCTCTTCGGACGTGGGTGTCAGAAAGGACATAGGCGACCCGCCACCCGCGCTATAAATGGGAGCCCCTTCTTTCATCCGCATCTGATGCCCGGACGTGACGTACATCAGCAGGTCGTGCCCCAGCCCCAATCTCGAATAGATCCCGGCTGCCCCGAAGTGCCCGTGATTTCGGCTCACCATCACCGCGACCCCGGACGCCTTCGCCTTCTCGATCGCAGACAGGGTTCCTTCATAGGCCGGGAAGTATCCCAGCCCCCCATCCCCGTCCACCAGTACGCTGACAGGCGTCTCCTTGACGACCTGGACATCGGGATTCNCGTTCAGCACCCCGTCCCGCATCAGCCGGGCATAGGTCGCGATCTGCTGAGTGCCGTGGCTGACCACACCGCGGAGATCGTTGTCGGTCAGCCAGCCCGCGAGTTGATTTGCCCGCACACCAGGCAGACCAGCCACCGTGGCCGCTTCGGCGACGAAGCTGCGCATGGCCTCGTGAGACACACGAATCGAGTCTTTCGGTGGGACGTTCACTTTTGATCCTCCAACCTCGCTGACAGCTTTGCTGCCATTCCCTCTCCCATCTGAATCATTCCCAGATCGCCCGGGTGAATCAGGTCGACGGTCAGCCCACTTGGCCCCAGCAAATCTGTCCCTTCGACAAGCAACGTGTTCGGCAGCGTCAATTCGTCGCGCACCTCGCGAAGAATCTGACGAAACCGATCGCTGTGATCGGCCGCTTCAGGATCGCCGCCAAAGTCCCTGAAGTGAGGATACAACGTGATGCAGGCAACGGGCCTGTCCGGGTGTTTCCCAGCCACCTGCTCGATCATATAGCGAATCCGCGACCTGAATTCGTCGTCGCTGAATCCGCCTCCGATCATGTTCACCGACAGACCGAGCGACGCGACATCCCAGTCGTCTCTCGCACCGATGTAGTCGGCCAATTCGGGCTCGCACCAAGCCGATACACCAACGCCAAGATTGATCAGGTCTGCCCGAAGTCGCCACGCCGTTTGCGCGACATAAGTCAGGTGACTTGCCGTGGCAGCCGCTCCGTGCGTGATCGAAGTGCCATACGAGAGATATCGCAGACTGGGAAACTCGTCCGGGGTCGGCGGGTGGAGACCATCCCCCTCGATCGCGTGGAAGCGGACCCTTCTCCCCGAAGCGTCAGCCGCCAGACGTCTTGCGAGAAATGGAATGTCGAGCGCGTTGCCTCATCGACTGTGGGCAGCCGATCTGGCAGCGTTATTTCGATAGCGGTCGGTTCCTTCGGGATCCGGATTCGTTCCTTGCCCTGAAGCCGGCCATAGAACGGGATCAACTCACAGCCCTCTTCCGAGGAAAGCTCGATCGTCACCCGATCACCCGACATCACGAACCGGATTTCAGTTGCTGCGGCTGCCAGCATCCTCGACTGGGCCCGCTCGTGGAGGTGCTTCCTGACGGACTCCGGCACACGCTGCAGACGAAGCCCCGGATCTAAATCCTCATAGAGCTCGGATACGTTGTGGAACTCGACGTTCTCGTGGATCATCGTGTTCAGCTCGCTTGCAAGTCGGCGCTGTCGTTGGACAGGTCGCGGGAGACACTGTGGGATTCCCCGAACGCCTCAACACCGACCTGTACGCGATCTGCCCCCGGCGTGACGTCCACCGAGGACACCCTGACGTCAGGCACATCCCTTCCGCGATACGGCACCACACAGCTCACGGCGAACGCCGGTGCCTCCGACGATAACTCGAACCGACACGCCTTCCGCTGCGTGCGATGTCCATACGCCCAGCCGAACCATCCCTCCTCTTCGACCAGCTTCGTCCCTTCACACGTCACCAGGACATTCGCGTCATCGA
The DNA here is from genome assembly GCA_002727195.1 of Gemmatimonadota bacterium. GTDB lineage: Bacteria > Latescibacterota > UBA2968 > UBA2968 > UBA2968 > UBA2968. The sequence goes on along the minus strand of PBWH01000020.1, from coordinate 171,067 downwards.
AGTGCGTGTGGGCTCGGCAGCCGCTTGCATCCATCGTGACCTCGCCAGGCGCGAACTGATAATGAAGATCCAACTGCCCCTCGGCATCTCCGATCGCCTCGTCGAGGATCACGAAGAATTTGCGTTCAACAAACCAGACAGACCGCCGATGGGTGAGTCGTACGTATGAGCGATTCTCAACGACCAGGGTCTCGCCCCCGTCATCCGAGTGCCACAGCAGATGGGATCCCATATCGGCAGAGTCTGCCGAATCGAGCGTCATCGTTTGATGCACTCGCGTCCGGCGATGCCACGCCCGGCCGTCCGGATCGTGACCATACGTATAGAAGCCAGAATCGGGCATCAGCCAGCGACCATACGCGCACAGCTCGAACGTCCCGTTATCCGGCTGGTCGTGACCCGATATCGCGTGCTCCGAGCAGTGGAGACCCAAATGAATCCCCTCCGGCCCCCAAGCATCCCGCATCACATACATGCCCGCTTCTTTGAACGCGTAGCTCGTCTGCGCCGGCAACACATCGAGATTGAGCTGGGCGCGAGCCGCATACTTGGGATCGTCCAGCAGATCGGTCGCTTCCATCAGCGTGTCGTACAGAGCCCACGTCGACCGGTCATCCGACTCCCACAGCGGCCTGGATCCATCCCCGAACATCGGTGCCCCTAGGTCAGGCGTCGCGACGGCGAAGATGTAGTCATACATCAGGCGGACCCGCTCTTGGAAGTCGTCTGGGAACGGAATCCCGGCTTCAGCCATTCGCTCCTTGATCTCGATCGCGTCCCGGAGGACACCGGCGTGGTACCCGTAGGACCACTCCCGCTGGACTCCGTCGGCTGTCGTCTGTAACAGGAAATTTTCTCGAGCACGCTCGAGTGCGACCTCGTTCCAGTGCCGCGATTCGGAGAACTCGCTGAAATGGTGAGCGATGTTGATAAAACCACGCTGCTCGAAGATGGCCTTGTTGTGGACTTTCCCCATAGGGATCGACTCGGTCTTCACCTGATGGTCATACAGGCTCGCGAGAAGGGTTCGCAGAAACGACCCGGTAAACGCTTCACCGTGAACCATCTGCTTGAAGGCGAAGCAGATGTTCGTCGCCCGGATACCCGTCTGGATGTCCAGCCAGACGTAGCCCTTCCATTCATCGTAAACCGGATGGATCCGCTTGCGGTTCTCGAGCCTGTGCTTCCCGATCCAGTCGGTCGTCAACTCGACGAACGAGGCCGTATACTTCTCGTCCCGGGTCGACCGGTACGCTTGCGCCAGAGGCCCTGCCCAGTAGAACCGACAGACCGCAGCCACCCACTCGATGTCGCCGCGTGGATCCCACTCCCAGTCGATGTCATCCCCGTAGTCCGCCTTCTCATACGGTCCCCATTGCAGAATGTGGTCGACCGTATCGTCAGCCGTCGATGTGTCGACCGTGCTCTCGATTGGCTCGAACGGAAACTTCGTGCGGTAGTATGCCAGCAGGTGATCGAAAGCGGCGTCCTGATCGCCCGCCTCCGCGGCTGTCTGAACGGCCTCCAGCCCTGAAAGGGTCAGATCGAGCTTCGCGAGCACGCCATCCTCCTTCAGCGACTGTAACTCCCGATCTCTGTGGATATCGTCGAATTGATTCATGTCTATCTCCGTAGATCGATTTCTTCGAGACGGTCTTCCGCCCAGGTGTATACCCTGACTTTCGGATCAGCCAGGCTGAACGATGCGGGCTCGATGGTGAGCGCCGTAGGAAAACCGCCGTCGTTCACCGCCGCAACAACCAGTGTCGCGTCCTCCGTTTGAACCCGCTCTCCGAGCCCCGGCCGAAGGGCGCCCTGAGTCACCGCCATAGCGGGTAATCGAAAGAAGGACTCCCCTTCCGGGATTTCTAGGTGAAGGGTTCCGTCCGCCCCCACCGTTGTCACAACGGAAGTCTCAGTATCGCTCACACGAACGCCTGTGAGGGGTATCGCGTCAACAGAGTATCCGAGGACCGCCAGCCCGAAACGCAGATTGTAGATCCATCCGAAGGCAGGAATGCTCTTGTACTCCGTCGGCACCGCGACAACGGCCCCGACATCCCCCTGATTCAGGCCCTTGCCGAGACCTTCGACACACGAGGTGATGAAGCGTCCTGAAGTTCTGACGGCGTCCTGGAACTGAAACAGACCGACAAGGTGGAGGAGAAGCAAGGCGACCGCCGCGCCCCTCACCCACAGCCGGCTGCGAAACCCTTCCGGTATCCCTGATGCGATCAGCCCGATAAGAAGGGCAACGCCCAGGCTAGGGATGTACAGATACCACGGCGCAAACAGACGGACGACAGGGAAAATCGCCATAGCCGTGCAAAGGACTACGGGAAGCGCGGCCTTCTGTTTCCGTAGCCCGACGATCCCTGCGATCCCGACAAGGCAACCCACCGCTGAAGCCACCAGCAGGATGGATGGGTTCGCCCGCAGAAACGGCTTGATTTCCTCGAGACTGAAAGGTACCACCAGCGTCGCGCCGTATCGGGCGACATTGACAGCGACCTTTGTCAGCGTCCAGTGTTCGTGCATGGGACTTCGTGGAAGACCGTCCACGAGGGCATAGCGGCCGACCAGGTAGACCCCTGTTGCCAGAATCACAGGTATCGAGAAGACAACGCAACGACGCAGCCGCTCACCGGAACCACCGGACGCCTTCGCGAAGGCGACGACAGCCGCGACGAGCGGGAGCGAAAGCGCCATCTCCTTGCACAGAAGTGCGAGCGCGGTTAGCAGAACCACAGAGACGCCTGCCTTTAGCGATGGTCCCTCTAGGTAGATCAGAAACGTCAGTATCGTGGCAAAGTAGAATGTCGCGCAGAGCAGATCCGTGCGGGCGAAGAGCCAGACGACCGTACCAGCGTGTGTAGGCGTCAGTCCGAAGTAGACCCCCACCAGAGCCACTGCCCAGCCTTCTTTCAGGATCCTGCGCGCGATCAGCGTGGCCAACGCCGTATTGACCAGATGAAGGATCAGGTTTCCGACGTGGAATCCGGCTGCATTGGCTCCCCAGAGCACATACTCGAACGCAAAGGATGCCCACACGACAGGACGATAGTACACGTCAATCCGTTCGCCGAATGCGCCGAGAACGGACGTTCTGCTGGCGGTTTCGATCAGGGGGAAATCGTCGCCGAGAAACCCGGCGGGGATCGCATACAGGTAGGCAAGTGCCGTGACGGGCAGGATAGCCAGCAACAAGGCTGACGTGGACGGAGTACGGGAGAGGATCTGAGCGAGCGCCATTCAGGGCTCTCTAGGAAAGTCGATACACCAGACTTTGAAGGGTCGGATAGTAGGTCCCTGCTGAGCGTTGATAGCCCCCACGCTCCTCGATCCTGCCCAGATCGTTCGCGTCGGTCCAGACGCACGCGCTCAGGTCATAGGCCGAATCGCGCCAATCGATGTCCCGGACGTAGACCTCGACCACGACGACAGCCGAGTCCGAGGCATCGGACCAGGCACGTCCCAGAGTTGAGTCGTAAGGCCGTCCTCCGATCGTCACGCGCAGATTGCCGACCCACACATCCGTGTGGTCGTAGCGCTGAGGACTATACGTGTCGTGGAGTTTACGCTGTAGGTGGGGCAATGATATGCCTTCCAGAGTATTCAGGGCGGTCCATGTTACCCCGAGGATGTGCGAAAGTCAAAGCCTGCCAACCACTTAGGGCCAAGTTAACACAAAGTTAACACCGAATTAACTTGGATCCGCAATTTGAGGCGGCTAAGTTGACGCCGACACGTAAAATGTTTCGGCTGAGTTTCCGACCGATTTCCGGAAGCCAGCCCCAATCCAAGGGGAGGGTGCTATGAAATTGATCAGCGCCATCATACAACCGCACAAGCTCGACGAGGTGCGCGAGGCGCTGGCCGAGGCTGGCGTCCAGGGCCTGACCGTAGTCGAAGCAAGGGGCTATGGTCGGCAGAAGGGCCACCGTGAAGTCTACCGCGGTGCAGAGTATGTGATCGACTTTCTTCCGAAAGTTAAAATCGAGATCGCGATCGGAGACGATCTCCTCGAGAAGGCGATCGACACGATCGAGAAGGCAGCCAAAACGGGCAACGTGGGTGACGGGAAGATCTTCGTATCCAACCTGGAGCAGACAGTTCGCATTCGAACTGGCGAGACCGGTGACGACGCGCTGTAGGATGCCTGACACGCCAGCTCATACGAACGCCGCCTAATCGACACTCACGATGAGAGGATTTGCTATGAAGGTATTGTGTCTCACCCTCTTCGCCCTGCTTGCGCTGGCGCTCACGCCCGGCCTGGCATTCGCCGACGAGCTCAACTCCGGGGATACCGCCTGGATGCTGACCTCGACTGCGCTCGTTTTGTTTATGACGATACCCGGACTCGCCCTCTTCTACGGAGGCCTTGTTCGGGTCAAGAACGTCCTGTCCGTCCTGATGCAGTGTTTTGTGATGACGGCGGCGATGACGATCGTCTGGATCGCCGTCGGCTACTCCATCGCCTTCGACACGACAGGCATGGTCGCGGGAGAAATGAACCTGAACTCGTTTACTGGCGGGTTGAAGATGTTCTTCCTCGCTGGGGTCGGCCGCGACAGCATGTCGGGCACGATTCCCGAAACAGTGTTCGTCACCTTCCAGATGACGTTCGCCATAATCACTCCAGCCCTGATCGTCGGCGCATTTGCCGAACGGATGAAGTTCTCGGCTATGCTCGTCTTCAGTATCCTCTGGTCGATCATCGTATACGCTCCGGTCTGCCATATGGCCTGGTCGGGAGACGGTTCCTACTTCGGCGATCACCTCAAAGCGCTCGATTTTGCGGGCGGAACCGTCGTCCATATCAACGCAGGAATCGCAGCTCTCGTCGCCTGCATTCTGGTCGGTAAGCGTCAGGGTTATCCGACGACACCGATGCCACCCCACAGCCTGACGCTCACAGTCGTCGGTGCGTCGATGCTCTGGGTTGGCTGGTTCGGTTTCAATGCCGGTTCGGCAGTCGCCGCAGATGGGTCGGCCGGTATGGCAATGCTCGTCACACAGATTTCGACGGCCGCTGCCACACTCGCCTGGATGTTCGTCGAGTGGGCAAAGCACGGGAAGCCCAGTATCCTGGGTGCAGTTACGGGTGCGGTTGCAGGGCTTGTCGCGATTACGCCGGCTTCTGGTAGCGCAGGTCCGATGGGTGCACTGATCATCGGGATCGCCTCCGGTGTGATCTGCTTCTGGTCCGCCACGTCGCTCAAGCAGAAACTGGGCTTCGATGACTCCCTCGACGCATTCGGCGTCCACGGGATCGGCGGAATCGTTGGCGCGTTCCTCACCGGAATTTGCGCGTCCGAAAGTCTGGGCGGCGCCGGGTTCGAAGCAGCCGGCCTTGGTGCTCAGCTCAGTGGACAGCTCATCAGCATCGTGTTCACGCTTGTTTACAGCGGCGTGCTGTCGCTGATCCTCCTCAAGATCGTGGACGCCGTCATCGGTCTCCGTGTCACGCAGGAAGAAGAGACTGCCGGTCTGGACATTTCGCTCCACGACGAGCGCGGTTACAACGTCTAGTCCGACTGATTCAACGATTTGCAGGAAGGGCGGGTGCTTCGGCATCTGCCCTTTTCTGTTTACCCCTCGTCGCAGGCCATACATATTTCGGGCGGCGTAACCGACCGCATAACCAGAGGTGTGGGTGAAACAAGACGAGATCAGAACGCAAGTCATCCAGGTGTATGAAGAGTTCGCTCCCATTCACCGGAAGTATCCGGACCGGGAATTCAGCCTGGAAATCACGAGGTTCGAGAAAATCACCGAGGAGATTCTGGCGTATGAGAATCCTACCGGCGAAACGAGCTACCTCGATGTAGGCTGTGGGAGCGGGCATATGCCCATGCTCGCCAGTCTCTCTGGATACCGGGCGTTCGGTGCGGACTACCAGATCTACGAGAGCATGGATCCCGAGGATCTTGACCTGCATAGGGAAATCTGGAAGCGCTACGAGGTCGACATCCGTCAGGCCGACGCGATGAGCCAGCAAGGCCTCCCCTTCGAGGATGAGGCGTTTGACATCGTGAGCTGTTGCGCCGTGGTCGAGCACCTGCATGGTTCTCCCAAACCCGCGTTGCAGGAAATGGTACGTGTGACTCGACCCGGGGGCGTCGTACTGATCGAAGTCCCCAATCTCGCCAGACTCCAGAGCCGGATCGCGTTGCTTCTCGGCCAGTCCATCCACGAGTCGTTCGACACGTTTCTCGACTCGGGTCAACCCTACTTTGGTCATTTTCGGGAATACACGTTGGCCGAAACGCGCGCCCTAGGCGAGCACGTGGGATTGGAACCACTCTTGGCCACCGCATTCAACATCGAGATCTTGCGGAGCCGGTCGCGCGAAGCGCGATACCGGGGTCGCCCTCTCCTGCAACGCGTGGCCTTCAGGGCCGCAAAAGTGATGGCCTCCCCGTTTCGCGGTCTCCGCGAGGCAATCCTCTGTGTATTCAGGAAGCCTATATAAATTAAGGAATGACAATGGACAGACCGAATGTCCTAATCCTCTACACCGACCAACAGCGCTGGGACGCGCTCGGTGCGAACGGCAACGGCGAGATTTTGACTCCGAATCTGGATCGGCTGGCATCCGCGGGCGTGAACTTCTCGCGCTACTTCGTCCAGAACCCTGTGTGCATGCCGAGCCGACTCAGCTTTCTGACGAGCCAGTACTGCTCTCAGACGGGGGTCTTCCGAAACGGCGTCCGCGTCCCCGAGGACACTCCAAACCTCGCCACATACCTCTCGAACTACGGATACACGTGCGGAAACATCGGCAAGCTGCACTTTCTCCCACACGCCAACCGAGACCATATGGACCCGCATCCATCCTACGGGTTCGACGTTCACGTGAACTCGGACGAGCCCGGTTGCTACGAGGACGCCTATCGGGCGTGGGCTCGGGCGAAAGCGCCGGATCAGATGGACGCGATCAGTCTCGGACTGCCACCGGCTCGTGAAACGTGGGAAAGGATCATGGGTCGGGAAGACATCGTTCACCCGGAGCGGGAGAAGAAATGTGCGATCCCCTTCGGCGCTGACGATGACCTCACGCATACGGCCTTTGTAGCGGATGAGACGATGCGCTTCATCACCGAGAACGCAGATCGACCCTTTATGGCGATCGCGGGGTTCTACTCACCCCACTCACCGTGGATCGTTCCCCAGAAGTATCTGGACGTTTACGACCCCGAATCTCTGACCCTGCCCGACATCCCCGAAGGATGGGATCGCCCCAATCGAACACCGATCAGTGAAGCCGAGTTGCGTTCGGTTCGGCAAGGCTACTACGCGATGATCACCGAGGTCGATCACCACGTCGGTCGCCTATTGGACCATCTTGAGGAGACCGGCCTCGCCGAGAATACGGTGGTGTTCTTCATCTCGGATCACGGAGAATACCTCGGAGACTATCACACCTACGGCAAGGGTGCACCGGGGAACGACTGCATATCCCGGGTACCGTGTATCGTACGATGGCCTGGTGGGGGCCAGAAGGGCCGCGAGGTTACGTCACTTACGGAGGCGATCGACGTCGTTCCTACGATCCTCGATCTTTGTGCGATTCCCATCCCGACCGCAGTGCAGGGCCAGTCATTCCTATCCGTGCTCGAAGGAAACGACTACCCCGGGCGGTCCAGCGCCCTCACGGAATCGGAGCCATGCACGGCGATCCGCACCGACGGACATCGCTACGTCTGCTACAGAGATGGACGGGAGATGCTCTATGACCTAGAGGCCGACCCGCACGAGTATTCGGATGTCTCGTCGGATTCAGACTACTCGGCCGTTCTTTCGGATCACAGGCTTGAGCTGTGTCAGCGACTGATGTCCACCAGCCTGCCCCGCCGTCGTGAGTGGGCATATTGAGCGGAGACCACGATAGCCGTGTCTCAGGACGACCTCTGACGTGGCGGACCGTCGACCTAGCCCTTCTGGCCACCTGCCTGGTCCTGGTGATCTGGTACGCAGGGATCGGCTATCTGGATCGGCCGGAGAGCCGGATCCGCGGTACCGACAGCATCGGTTACTATGTATACCTGCCATCGGTCTTCATCGACGGTGACATCGATCTCGCAAACAACTTCCGTTACCTGGGCGGAGACGATATCTACCTGTTTCCTGGAATCGAGAACAGAACCGGGAATATCTTCTCTGTTGGTCCGGCCCTCTTTTGGGCGCCATGGTTTGCGATCGGCCACCTGACCGCAGCGCTCCTCGGTTACGAGACTGATGGCTATTCGGGACCTTACCAGCTATCCGTGTATCTGGGTAACTTCTGTTACGTCGTTCTCGGTGTACTCTGCTTACCCAGAATCGCCAGATCCTTCGGCTTTACTCCGATCGTGGCGCTCCTTGCCACCCTCTCGCTTCTCCTCGCAACCCAGCTGACCTACTACATCCTGCCTAAGTCTGCAACGTCGCACGGACTCTCCTTTGCGGCGATGGGTGCGTTTCTCCTGTCGATCAGGCAGTCAGGGAACACGTGGCGCGCAGGCTTGTTCGGAGGGATAGCCGCCCTGATCAGGTGGCAGAACATTCTCTTCGTCCCTGCGCTAGCCGTGGTTGCACACCTGGATCGACACGGACCGCGTGTAACGGCACACCACCTTCGGGCCGCCTTACCGTTCGCCGGATTCGTCGTTCTACCCCTGCTGCCGCAGATCGTGTTCTGGCAGTATGCCTATGGGGTTCCGTTCCTGATTCCGCAGAGGCAGGGCTATCTCGACCCGACTCGGCTTCCGATTCTTCAGGTCCTGTTCAGTCTGCGTCACGGACTCATGTCCTGGCATCCGTGGTGGCTCCTCGCGATTGCGGGGCTCTTGCGGCACCGTCAGGACCGACGATGGACCCTGGCCGTCCTCCTCTGCCTGGTGGCACAGGTCGTTCTGAACGCGATGGTTAAGGACTGGTGGGGGAACTGGTCTTTCGGCAACAGACGTTTCCTGAACGCGTTGCCTCTTTGTACGGTGGGAGCGTGCGTGGTGTACACGCACTTCAGGGGAACGGTAGGTGGGCGCTTTCTGGTAGGGACGGCGGTGCTCCTGGTGCTGTGGAACCAGGCGTTCGTATTTCAGTATCAGCGGGGTTTGATACCTCGGAGTGAGTCGCCGACCGCGACCGAGGTGTTCAGCGACAAACTCAGGTTGGGAACGGTCTGGGAGACGCAATTGGCCGTCAACACGGCGGTGAATAGCTTTAGGAGAGACGATTTTGACAATTACGTTCGGTTCGCGAAACAGGCCCACGACCTGTACCCCGGCTACCGGAATGCGCTTAAAGTGCACGCCGTGGTCGCAGCAGTGCAGGGTGAGTTGTCGAAGGCGATGTTGGACTACGAGAAGTGGCTGGCCATCGAGCCCAAGAGCATTGCCGCGATGTGGGGGATTGCCGATATCAGTCTGAAGACTGGGCAAGTGGAGGAAGCGAGACGACTGATACGGAACCTGGGAGTGAGCGACGAGGAGACCGACTCCGCTCTGTCGTCAGGTCAGGGGACACTGCTCACAAGATCATTCTTCATTCAATACCTGAAGGAGCTGGACCAGATTTACCTCCAGTAGGACCCTAGCCTTCCTGCTCCAGGATCCAGTCGACCGCTTCGGCCAGGTCGTCCGCAATGTATGCGGCGACGCTCAGTTCCTCTTCCGTCAGCTTCGCAATTTCACGGGGGCCGTGACCGGTCCTCAAGAGGATGCTGCGACAGCCGGCCGCATTCCCTGCCAGCACATCTGTCCAGTGGTCACCCACCATATAGGATACAGACAGATCTATCCCTAGATCCTCCGTCGCCTTTTCGAGCATTCCAGGCGCCGGCTTTCGACAGCCACACTCCTGTTTGTAGACGCCGATCCCTTCTTCCGGGTGATGGGGACAGTAGTAGACACCGTCGACCTTGGTCCCCGCTGCCTCGATCAACCGAACAAACGCGTAAAGGACCGTCTGGAGATGTTGCTCCGTCATCAGTCCTCGACCGACACCGGCCTGATTCGTGATTAACGGCAGTATGTAGCCCGCCACCCGCAGACGATTCATCGCGTCGATTGACCCAGGGATGAGTTCGAACATCTGGGGATCTGTTATATGCCCAACATCCTCGTTGATCGTTCCATCGCGATCTAGAAACACAGCCTTCTTCATCTCTCTCACCTGTGGAAACGCCGTCAACGTTCCAGAAACGTCGACGGCGTGTGCCCTTCAAATTAGAGTCCTGAGTGTCTACTGGTTCGCCTTACGCCAAATCTCCGAGGGCTTGTACTCCGGCACAACGGATTGCAGAAGATCTACAATGGCCTGCCGATCTGGCTTCCGAGCCAGAAGCTCGAGCCGATCGATCGCATCATCCAGCCCCTCGGACTCGACGCGGTCCGGCTTTGCGATGAAGATCTTCTTGTGCTTCGTCGACCGGACACCCTCACTGCTGGCGAGTAGCTCTTCGTGGAGCTTGTCACCGGGCCGTAGACCCATCGGTTTCAGCTCGATGTCGATTCCGGGTTCCTTACCGGCCAGTCGAATCATTTCGGTAGCCAGGTCGAGAATCCGAACGGGCTCGCCCATATCCAGAATAAAGATCTCGCCGTTCTCTCCCATCGCGCCGCTCTGGATCACCAACCGTGCCGCTTCGGGGATGGTCATGAAGTAGCGGGTCGCTTCGGGATGGACGAGCACCGGACCGCCCTCTCCGATCTGTTTCTGAAGTGAGGGAACGACTGAACCACGCGAACCCAGAACGTTGCCGAACCGGACGGTGACGAACACCGTATTCGACGTGCGGGCAAGCGCTTCAACCTGGAATTCGGATATCCGCTTTCCGGCACCATAGACACACGCAGGGCGCACGGCCTTGTCTGTCGAGATCATCACCAGCCGTTTGGTACCGAACTCGTCCGCAAGCTTCGTTACCGTCCGCGTTCCGACGATGTTGTTGACCACAACCTCTTCCGGATACGGCTCGATCAGATCGACGTGTTTGTGAGCAGCGGTATGGAAGACCACGCCCGGCCGATATTCCTCGAAGATCGCGCGTAGCCGATTCTTGTCTCGGATATCCCCGATCACTGGGCTGACATCGAGGTCTGGAAAGCGGTTACGACACTCCCGATCGATTTCCCAGATGCTCTGCTCTCCGCGGCCGAGCAGAAGGAGCTCTTTGGGGACGAATCGGCTGATCTGCCGGCAGAGCTCCGACCCGATCGATCCGCCCGCCCCCGTCACCAGAATGACCTGATCTTTCAGGTAGGCGGCGATCTCTTCGAGATCCCACTCGATCTCGTCTCTTCCCAGTAGCTTGTGCAGTTGTAGATCTGTCATGAATTCTTCGTCACTGGGGCGTCTTGTCGCCCCGGTTCAGGGATCGTTTACTTTCGTGGTGGTTCGGAAGCAGTTCCAGGGCAAGCCTGAAGCGCGCGTGAGCCACGTCGATCTCGCCCTTCGTTTCCAGGCATCGACCGATCTGGTAGTGCGCGTCTGCAAGCGTCGCGTCTTGCTCTAAGGCGAACTCATAATGCTTGGTGGCCTCGTCGCAGTTGTTCAACGCTGAGTGAGATCGCCCGGCTTTGTAGGCTGCAAAGCTGGATGATGGGCGGACCTCGAGTGCGCGGCGATAGTTGGCCAACGCATCACCAAATCGTCCTCGATAGAACTGAATGTTGCCCAGGAACAGCAACTCCTCGTAGCGTTCGGTTTCGATCCTCGGCATGTAGTCGAATCGTTCGACCATCGTCAAAAACGATCGGGAATCCTCGCCACTCAGGTAGGCTCTGCCCAGTCGATCGATCACTTGTGGGGAGCGCCCCAGGACCTCCAGCGACCTGGCGTAGAGATCCGCCGCTGCCGCCCACCGTTCCCCCCGGAGGTAGATGTCTGCGACCTTGAGGTCCGCCTCTACAACTTCGGGTGTCTCCCGCCGAAGTCTGTTGATGATCTCCTCGGCGGCACCATCGTCGCCCTGAGCCAGATTCACGGCAGCGAGATCGGACAGGTAAGAATCGCTGAGGCCGATTAGGCGAACACTCTGGTTCCATAGGTCAGCCTGCTCGTAGCTATGACGCGCGGCAGGATAATCCGACCGTCTCATCGCCTCCTGGCCCGCGTCAAAGTGGTGGCGGACATACACGATCCTGGCCGCACCATAACAGACTGTAGGCACAAAGAGGACAAGAACCAGCACCAGACTTAGGCGCCACGGCTCGGCGAACGGGTACAACCGGTCATCAGCCTTATCGGCCGACTGGAAACACCGGGTGGCACCCAGCCAGATCAGCGCGAGCAGAAGCAGCCGGACCGGACCGATCAACGACGCGGCGTCCAAGGTGCCGTCCACCACGTAGTAAGACCCAATCGACAACAGCATAGCGACGGCCACAATGCCCAGGACCAATCGATCCAGGTTATCCCAATGGGCCGGCAAAACCGACCGCCTTGGGGGGCCCGTCAACTGGACCGCGAACAGACCCAACGCACACAGCGTCGCGAGGCGTCCCGGCGGACCGGGAAGCGTATCCGCGTAATGCTGGATCGCCGACGTGTTCGGATCGAACTGGGTAACCGTAAAGCCGATCGTCATGGCTAGAATGAGAGATGCGCCCCGACCTACGCCAGGCTCGTCCAGGCGGCTTCGGTATCTGAGGTAGACCAGGACCAGACCGATCGCGATCCCCCCGAGCCTGATGGTCTCGGACCACGTCAGGTGTCCCACACTCATAAACGAGGAGAGGAAGAAGATCCCGATGATCGCGAGTGACGCGATCTGTCTGCGTTCAGGTGTCACAACGACTCCGAGCTAGAGGGGGCACCGTCGCCAGACCGACCCCAACCATCATCCAAAAACTGATCCGCGTGGTCGAAAAGTACAGCCCATCGCAGGTGAGTATGTTCACGCAAAACCCGATAATACCTGCCGCGATAGCGGCGCAAAGATCGGCCTCTCCGATTCGGCCGTCTTCGGTCAGAGCCATCCTACCCCGATTGAGTGTGCGGACAATGACTACGACGAGTAAGGCAAAAGCAGAGAAGCCGGCCACACCGTGTTCGGCAAGCAGCCGAAGATGCTGGTTGTCAGGCGTATGATCGGCGTCGCCTGACCTGGCAGCCGCAAACCGATACAGCCCGGTGCCGACCCCCACGACTGGACTGCTGTGCAGGATAGCCATGCCGTGTCGATACGCGATCCCTCGCTGATCCCTGTCAAAGGCCTTGATCTGACCGATCGTACCCCGGCTGGCCAGCGTATCCCAGACTTGGTCGACGCTGAAGGCAAGCGTCAGCAACACGCCCAGGGCGAGCAGAATCCGCCAGACCATCCGGGCCGAGTGATGACGCAAATAAACAAGGACCGCGATCGCTGCCGCCAGCCAGGCCCCCCTCGAGAACGTCAGCAGCATGCCTCCGAGGATGCAGACCACGGTCGTGGCAGACAGCACCGCCTGACGACCACGCGATGACTGGAGCAGCGCCCAGAGCGAGGCGGGAAACATCAACGCCAGAAAGCTGCCTAGGTAGACCGGGTGCCCCACGGGTCCAAGAACTCGACGACCGAAATCGTCCGGTGCGAAGCGAGCGTAGCGAGCGTTGTCCGCGTTCAGGAGGCTGCTCCAGAGCGCTGGCGTTCCTATCACGAATTCGTAGAGACACAAGGCGCCGACAAGACCCGTCGTAACCGTTAGGATACGACACGTGACCTCCGTCCGGCCCGTCAGGACTCTCTGAGTGACCGGTACGATGGCCACGCCTGTCAGTGCGTAGTGGACGTCTCGTAGCAGCGCATACCCGGGTCGCTCCGATCCCAACCCCGACAACGCAGCCAGCAGGAGCCAGACGCCGACCACGGCATACACCTCGGCCAACCCCGGTCGCGAATCAAGCCGCCAGAATGCCACGAACAACAGGAACGCGCACAGACCGGTCGTGAGCAGCGGAACAGCGCTGACAATCCGACCGAGCAATCCAGGATCGAGTGAATACACGTAGGGGTGAGGGACCAGCGCAGAAAACACAAAGAGACCACAGACCCCTAGAAACAGCAGCCAACCCTCCGACGTGCGGTTCACGGCGAATCCGGCCACGGCCAGCCTGCTAGTCTTCCGCCTTCAGGGAACTGTTCTCGATCGTGTAGGGTTCCCAGACATAAGGCCGTTCGAAGAACCCTGGTGGGCACGTCAACTCGTCGATGGTTCCGATCTCCCTGGCAGGATTCCCGACCACTACCGAACGCGGCCTCACTTCCCGCACGACGACCGTCCCCGCACCGATCAATACGTGTTCTCCGATCTCGATTGCTGGCAGGATCGTGCTATTGGCCCCGATCTTGGCGAAGGCGCCAACGGTCGCTCCACCGGCACACTCGAGGTAGTGGGGACACTTCATCGGATGCGGGTCATCGGTAAAGGTCACGTTCGGTCCGACAAACACCGACTCCCCCAGCGTCACATCCTCCAGAAAACACCCCGTATGGATGCGAGAGCCGCGACCGATGCGGTTGCCGAACTCGAGAACGGCGTGGGTCCCCACACTGACGTCGTCCGCAATTACGTTGTCTTCCCGTATGGAGGCGCCCTGGCCCGACTGGAAACCGTTGCCGATCTCGACACCTGCATAGATCGTGGTGAAGGGCCGGATCACCGATCCGTCGCCGATCACGGTTTCAAGCTCTCCGTCTGACTTGCCGCGGGGTGGCATGCCGATCACGCAAGGAGGGTAAATGACCACATCCTTACCGAGATGTACATTCTTGTAGATATGATTCTCGAGCATGGACCTACTTGATATTTACGCGACCGCCACCGTCACGCAGAGACCTACAGGCAGCCTCCAGAATCTGCACGACCTCCAACCCCTCCACACCGCCACTCCTCGGTGTTGCGCCATCGTTGATGCACTCTAGAAAGTGGCGACACTCGACTTGTAAGGGTTCGGTACTCGCTAGGAACGGTGTGTAGATGTCTCCGTAGCGATACGAGAACTGGAAATCCCCGAACGTATCGTAGTGAGCAGGACCGTCTACACCCTTGTCGTAGATCTTAATCTTCTCCAACGGCTCGACGTCATCGTAGATGAGCATCTTTTTGCTCCCCACGAAGGTCGACTTCCTCACCTTGCTCGGGTCCAACCAGCTGACGTGGACATAGGCAATGACATTGCCCGGAAAATACAGCGTCACCATGGCGACGTCTTCGATACCCTTGAGAATATTCGAGTTGCCCTGGGCAGCGACTGCTTCCGGCCCCGTCCCAAGCACATAAGTCAGGATGGAGAGGTCGTGCGGAGCCAGGTCCCAGACAACGTTGATATCCTTTTGGAAGAGGCCCAGATTCAGCCGGCTCATACTGACATAGTAGATATCTCCCAGGTCGCCACTGGCAACGATGTCACGCACGTGGTTAACCGCCGGCGAGTAGACGAACGTGTGGTCAACCAGCAGAATAAGGCCATTCTTTTCTGCGATGTTGACCAGATCCCGAGCCTGCCCCACGTCTGCCGTCAGTGGCTTCTCGACGAAGACGTGCTTCCCCGCTTCCAGCGTGGCTCTCGCCATTTCGTAGTGAAGAAGAACCGGGGTCGCCACGCAAACGGCATCCACGGCCTCACTCGCCACGACCTCTCGCCAGTCGTTCGATGTCGAAACGGAAGGAAACAGAGAGACGACGTGATCGAGTCTAGACTGATCCAAATCGCAGACGATCGTCACCTCTGCATCGGGAAGATGACTGAAATTGCGGATCAGATTGGGACCCCAGTATCCTGCCCCGATCACTCCGATTCTGCAGACACTCACCTCAGGATCCTTTTCCGGCAAGGACGACAGGGATAGTGCGAAGCAGAATCTTGAAGTCCAGCCAGAGTGACCAGTTCTTCAGGTAGTAGATATCCAGCTTCACCATCTCCTCGAACGTGAGGGTTGGCCCGCCGCTGACCTGCCACAGACCGGTGATTCCCGGCGTACCCTTTAATCGTTCCATATGCCAGGAGTTGTAGTTCTCGATCTCGTAAGGAATCGGCGGCCGCGGGCCGACGAGGCTCATGTCGCCCTTCAGAACATTCAGAATCTGGGGCAGCTCGTCGAGGCGATACTTCCGCAGGATACCACCGATCCAGGTGATCCGGTTCTGGTTGACGATCTTTCCTGCGCCGTTCCCATTCCCGATCAAGTCGGCATAAGCCTGCTGGCGCTCCGTCTTCTGCTCCTCGTCGGAGATGACCAGCATCGTGCGGAACTTGTGACAGTCAAAGGTCTTCCCGTTCTCACCGACCCGGGGTTGTACGAACATGACGGGACCCCGAGACCCCATCTTGATCAGCGCCGAGATCGCCGCCCACACAGGTAACAAAACGACAGCACCAAACAAAACAGCCAGCACATCGAGACCGCGCTTCAGGAAACGATCCCACTGCCCCAGGTAGTGATCATCCAGGTCCAGAACAGGAACGCCGTCGATCGCGCCGACCTTGACGTCAGCGCTAATGACCTCGAACAGATCCGGCAGAATGTGAAACTTGAGATTCTCGCTCTGGCACCGGCCAACGATGTCGCGAACCGACTTGTGAGAACTGTTGGGCAAGGCGACGATCACCTCGTTGGTCCCTACTTCCCGTGCGATGCCAGGCAGGACGTCGGTCCCGCCCATCACCTTCAGCCCCTGGATATGGTTGCCATGCATGGCCGGGTTGTCGTCGACAAAGGCGACCGGGTCGTAAGCCAGCCAGTAGTGCTTCCGGAGTCGGTCCACGATGCTTTGCCCGACAGGGCCGGCCCCCACGACGACGACCTTTCGGATGCCGACACCACGTTTCAGGAATGAGGAGTGGATGGCATCTACGATCGCCCGGTTTCCAGTCAGAAGAATGGTGGAGAACGACGCACCCAGGATAACGACCAATCTTGAGAATTCGAACCCGGCGTATGTCGCCTCCTGATACCCACGATACAGGAAGAGAATGACGATCACGGTGACAGCCGCGATTCCAACGGCCTTCAACGTCACCCACAGGTCATCGAGCACCTCGAGCGACCGCGTAATTCGGTAGGCGCCGGCAAAGATAAGCCCGAAAAGTGCGGCCGCGTTCCAGACATACAGGAGAGACCAGTACGGCTCCTCGGATGCGACCCGCTCCGGATCTTGCAGGATGGCAGGCTTCTTGAGGTTGGACCCAAACACAGAAAGCCCGGCAAGGCTGACAGGATCTTCAGATCGGACGGAAATTTCGAAGGTGGAAAGAGGACTCTGAAGGTCGGCAGCTCTGATCACGCCTGCAGCTCGATCGACGACCAGCTGAGCAGCCTGTCCGTCGGCCCTGAGATCGATTTCCGCTTCATCGGCAAGGCCGGCGACACGCCACAGGATACTATCGATGCGGCACGAAGCCCCGAGGTCGACGCGAAGGACAGGATTCGAGACGCCGGACTGATCAATCGGGGCGGTCAGGCTGTGCCAGCGCTCGTTCCCGATCTGGTATCGGCCCTGCTGACGCACCCCGAACAAGGGCGTGTCGTCGTCCCGAAGGTCGATCGAATGGTATGCGGGCGCCTCGAAAACGGCCGTCCGGCAACGAAGCCAGAAGGCCGCAATCCCCGACAGATTCACCATCACTGCGTCCAGCGCGAGCAGAAAAATCAGCAAGCTCAGATGTAGACTTCGGTAGGTCAACGATCCTTCCAGTTTCTCGGTATACGGCGCGGCTATTGTCAATCATCGTGAGGCCGCACGAACCACGACATCCGCGACATGTGAAACAAGCTCGCGGCTCCGGATCCGAACGCGCTCCCGGTTGGCTTCATGATCGGGCCGTGGTCGATCTTCGACATTGATGGCTGTCACATCTTCGGGATGACGAATGATGTGGAGAAGACCGCTATCAGCGAGTTCCCGATCGATCGTCCCTTCGGGGCCCGAAAATATGCTGTACACGGGCACACCAAGGAGCGCGGCCTCCCGATTCATCGTTCCACCGCCGCCCACCACCAGATCAGATGCCCAGATCAGATCCAAACCATTTACGGCACACTCTAAGATATGAAAATTCAATGGGTTCTCCAAAATTTTCGATACTGCCGCTCCCTGAACCGCTGTCCGGGGGACGATGATGCCAAAGGCCTGTTCTGACCTCGAAATGCGGTCCAAAACAGCCTTCAATGTTGCTTCGCTGCGGCTGTCGTGGTAGTGAGCGGTCGTGGCGGGCGGGCGAATCAGCACGACGGTCCGATTTGGAGGAATATCGAGGTCTGAATGGAGATTAGCCGAAGGTTCGAAGTCTCCGAGGTAAATCTCCTCCTTGAAACCGGGGTAAAAGCTGAGATTGGGTCCATCGAACACGGTTTCCAACGCTTTGGGCAGAAGCAAGGAAGAAAACCGCTGAAACAGGCCAGACGAGACGTGTTCGTAGTCGAACATCGTGACAGCAGGCAGAGAGATCATTCGCGCCGCCAGCACGAGCCCCCGCGAACCGTGACTCAAAGCGAGGTCAAAGTCCTGTTGCCACGCCCACGAAGCCAGCCTCAGGGCCCTACAGCCCAGGCTGGCCACCTTCCGGACCAGGTTAGCGCCAGGATGGGAACCAACGGCGTGGTAGGATATCCCTGACTGTCGAGCGAGATCGGCCGTGTAGCCGTAGTCACGAAGCGTGACCGACACCTCGTGGCCTCGCCCCTCCAGCTCTCGGATCACGGGCCGGAACAACGGCACATGAGGTGCATTGTCCATGTCAATCCAGATCCGCATCATCGCGCGCCCCCAAGCGATCCGTCGACGTCTCCTACCTCCCGGCTCAACCGGGCGAAGGCCATGAACATCCACGCCTGACTCCACCGCAGATAGGACACTCGGTTCCTGTAGTATCGGCGATGCTGGTAGCCGAAGTAGCCCTGTGGCCTCCACAGATCTGCCACGGCAAACCTGGCCACCCGACACGCAAGCCGGGCGTCCGACTTACGAGCAAGCGTCAGGATTGCCTGAGCATAGCAGTGCGCATCGAGAGGATTCGTCTGCCCGGCATAGTACTTGGGGCGACCCTCTGAGGTGAACATCTTTCGGAGATAGAACGCGTAGCCGCGCTCGACACTCTCGATAATGAACGCTTCGGGCGAGGCGTGAGCGATCCCATCCAGGCAGTCCAACACAAAACCTGTGTGGAAGTGATCCACCCAGCGCTGGTTCACATCCTTCCCGTATAACCACGCGCCGTCCGCGTTCTGATGGCCGACAGTGTAGCGCGCGGCCTCGACCGCCCGATCGATCAGGAGTTGCTCCTCACTGATGGAGCCAACCCGGGCAAGGAGTGCCGCCCCGAGCAGGCTGGCGTTATGGACACGGGTGTTGTCGATCGGAGAGTAAGAGAAGCAGATGCCTTCACCCTCATCCTGCAGATTCAGGTCCTGGAGAATGAAATCGCACGCGCTCCGGGCGAGATTCAGCCAGCGTTCCTGTTTCGACATCTTGTAATAGTCCAGCAGAGCGGATGCGACATAGGCGGTCGCAACAACGGTGGGCGTGTGGCGCGGGAGGAAAAAGGATCTGCCCTGCCAAGGGAACGGATATCCCCAGCAGGCCCCGGAGTAGCCTTCGCTGATGGTCGATTCAATACGTGCAGTGAGATCAGCGCAATCGGGGAGTACATCAGGGCGACGATGGGACAGGTCTACCGCCCCCGAAAGAAAAAGCGCCAGCCCCTTCGGGTTGACGTGCGGTTTCGTTCCGACCCAGGATCGGATGTTGGCGGGGAAGTGCTTGTTGAATTGGGTCCAGGCGATTCGAGCGTATCGGAATCCACTCAGTCCCGATCGGGCGAAAAGCGAACTGTTCAGCCCGTCATAGGGATCGAACCCAAGGTAGTTGTTGCCCCGAGCGGACGTGAGCAACTGACGACAGACCCACTCGAGACGCGAGACCGAATCAAGACGGATCAATGGAGACGGTATCCGGATCGACTGACGCGCCTGCATTCAGCGAGGCTTCCACGGCGAACGTGGCGCGAGTCGAATGAAGCAGGTCCTCGAAAGAGATGGGACCCTGTGACCCGCGCTTGATGGCATCCACAAAGAGATCGACCTCCTCCTTGAACCCTTTTCCCGCCTGGACCTTTGCCGGAGACTTTCGTCCATTCTCATACAGCCAACCACGGCGAAAATCGTCGATCACCACGGTCATTCCGCCTCGATACAGTTCGATTCGCTCTTTTTCCAGGCCGGCATCCCCGCTGTCGAAATAGGCGATGGAGCCCGAGTGACCTTCCCCACTCTCGAGCCCAACGACCACGTTCCCTCTCGCGATCCTGGCATCATCCGACCGACTCGACACAGCCGATACTCGGCTGATGCGACGGCCGAACACAAAGTGGGCAAAGTCGACGAAGTGACAGACCTCGCCGAGAATACGACCACCGCCCTCCTCCGGATCGTGAATCCAGTGTAGGGGGTCGAGCGGCCCGGCATTCACCCGGTAGAGAAGGGAGATTGGCCCGGATCGCTGGCCGATTTGATCGAGCGCCCACGTGGTGAGGGGTGAGAACCTGCGGTTGAAGCCGACTTGAAGGACGCGATCACCCGGCCACGCCAATTCGAGATCGGAAAGCTCCTCGGCTCGGAGCGCCAGCGGCTTCTCCACGAACACGTGCTTGCCGGACCTCAGACCTTCGGCCACGAGGTTCGCGTGTGTCCCGTGCCGGGTCGCGACAAACACGGCGTCGGTCCCCTCGTCAGAGAACAGGTCGGCGACATCCGTGGAACAGGACGCGAACCCGTTCTTCTTCGCGACCTGACGTGCGTTTCCACCGCTCCGGGTCACGACGCAGGACAGTTTTGCATCCGATCTGGACTTCAGGTGCGGAAGGAGATTCGCCTGCGCGAAGTTGCCTGCACCGATGAACCCGATCCCGACGCTATCCTTGGAGCTACCGGTAGAGGCCTGCACGACCACCCGGGAGGAGACTGCTGCTGAGGCAGACTCGGGATACTCGATCAACACACCCATGGCGTCCCGGTTGTCCTGGATCTGTCGATACGCCTCTCCCGCTTGATCGACCGGGTATCGATGGGTAGCCAGACGTTCGATCGAGACGCGCTTGTCCTTCAGAAGATCAAGAAATGCCAACATGTTGCGCTGTTCCGTCCAGCGCACGTAGCCGATCGGGTAGTCCTCCCCTTGCTCCTCATACTGAGGATCGTATCTCCCGGGACCGTAAGAGCGCGAAAGCCGGAGCTCGATCTCCTTCGCGTAGAACGGCTCGCGATTCAGTTCCATGCCGACGGCACCCACCACCACCACGCGTCCCCGATCACGACATAGCCGAGCGGCCAGGTCTACCGGCCCGCTGTCGGACGTCGAGGCTGCAACGATGACCGAATCGGCGCCCTGTAAACCAGTATGTTCGTCGTCAGGTTTTGCGACACGATCGGAACCGTAGTCCACGGCCAACTGACAGCGTTGATCGTTCAAGTCGATACCCGTAACCTGACATCCGGCTGCCTTCAGAATCTGCGTGACCAGTTGGCCGACGAGTCCCAGTCCGATCACGACAACATGATCTCCGATCACGGCCTCGGCCTGGCGGACGCCGTGCATGGCGATCGCCCCAAGCGTCGTGAAGGCTGCATCGTCGAGTGACACTCCATCCGGGATCCGAGCACAGAGGTTACGCGGCACGTAGACCACTTCGGCGTGCACGGCATACCCGCCTCCCGCACAGGCCACCCGATCTCCCGGTCGAAATCCGTTCGCCTCCACACCCGCTTCCACGACAACGCCGGCGCTACTGTATCCGACAGGCTTTATTGTGTCGAGCCGATCCCGGACCTTCGCGACGGTCGCGCCAATCCCTTCGCGTTTTGCACTCTCAAGAACCTGTTTCACCAGGTCGGGTCGAGCCCGGGCCTTCCCGGCCAGACTCTTCTGGGCCATCTGGACCGTGTTCCGCTCGGTACCGGGACTGATCAGAGAAAAGGCGTTCGCGACAACACAGCCTCTGGACTCAACACGCGGCGGCGGGACGTCCTCAACGAGGAGGTCGCCGGTGTTCATGTGCTGGAATACTTGCTTCACGTGGGACCGAAGAGTGGGATTAGTAATGGACCTAGCTTGGGAGGGAGGGTGTGATTTCCTTGTCGACGAAAATACGATGCCACAGCTCTATGGTCAACAGGCCCCAAAGCCTATGCGCATAATCCTCTCTGCCACTGGTGTTTGCGTCGATCATAGCCCTGACGGCTTCGTAGCGAAAGTAGCCGCGTTCCTTGATACGCTTCTCTGAGAGATACTCTTCGAGCAGGGGTCTTAGATCTCGACGCATCCACGATCGGAGCGGCGCGCCGAATGGTGCCTTGGGACGATCGACAATCTGCCTTGGCAGATACTTGTAGGCCACCTGACGCAACAACAACTTCTGCTTGGCGCCACGGATCCGCTGTCTCCTCGGCAGGTTGATCGCCAGGTCCACCAGCCGGTGGTCGAGGAATGGTACTCGAACCTCGACTGATGCCGCCATGCTCGCCCGATCGGTGTAGGCCAGGTTCAGACCGGCCAGAAAGAGCTTCGCGTCCGTGTAGGTCATCTGCGTCAACAGGTCTCTGTCCGCCGACGTCTCGAACCGTTGGCGGTGACTCTCGACCGAATAGGTATCCGCATAGTCGGATCGCCGATCGGGTTCAAGCAAATCCTCGAGGTCGGGCCAGGGGTAGTACGAGGAGTTCCCGATAAAGCAATCCACGTCTGGGAGCGAAGCACTTGCCGCAAATCGTTTCGCCCATCGGAAGTATCGATATCCGCTCTTTTGTCCTCCTGCGGGCAGGGCCCCGATCAACGGGTGAATCACCTGGTCCCGCACGACCGACGGCACGGCCTTGCGATAGGCGGCGGCGATCAGAACCGAAAGGTGCTTACGATACCCGCCAAAAATCTCGTCGGCCCCCATTCCCGACAGCAGGACCTTGGTACCTCGATCGCGCGCCATTCTGCAGATCAAGTAGGTGTTGATCGCCGCCGGGTCCGCGATCGGTTCCTCGAGATGCCCCAGTAAGGCAGGGAGCAGATCAGCGATATCGGGGTTGATCTCGATCTCGTGATGGTTCGTTTCAAGCCGGTTGGCGACCTGTTGAGCATACTGCGCGTCTGGCGGCATCGCCTCGAAAGACTGGTCGTCGCTTCGAAAAGCGATCGAGTAGGTGTCCAGCCCTCGACCTGCCTCACGCGCCATCAGAGCGGTGATCAGGCTCGAGTCGAGACCTCCGCTCAAGAGGGATCCCACCGGAACGTCACTAACCATCCGGTTCTCAACCGCCTTGCCAAGCAACTCATCCAGCACCTCGACCGAGTGATCCGCTTCTGCTGCTAGGTCGATGTCCCAGTACCTGGTTCTCTCGAAGTCGCCATTCTCCCATATCCAGTATTCGCCAGCCGGCACCTTCTCCACACCGTCGAACACTGTCTTCGGCTCGGGCGCCCATAGAAGGGACAGATGAGAGAGCATCACCGGCCAGTTGGGCGTGACCTCGTAGAGACCGGTATCGATCAGCCCTCGGACCTCAGAGCCGAACGCGAAGCCATCTCCGACCGGGACCACATACAGAGGCTTGATACCGAGCCGATCCCTCGCGAGGACGATTCGCTTCTCGCGCAGGTCGAGGATCGCGAACGCGAACATGCCATCCAGACGGTCCACGAATCCCGCCCCCCACACCTCGTATGCCCGGATCAGGACCTCTGTATCTGTCTCCGTGGAAAAAGCGTGGCCAAGACCTTGTAGCTCACTACGCAGCTCCCGAAAGTTGTAGACCTCACCGTTGTAGGTGATCCAGACATCGGCCGTGGTGCCCTGCATGGGCTGATGCCCTGCAGCCGACAGGTCGAGGATGGCGAGGCGCCGATGGCCGAACCCCGCGCGGTAGGTTCCTGCGCCTGTCTCGAAATCCCGATACAGGACGCCCGCGTCATCAGGGCCCCGATGGGCAAGCGCGTCCACCCCGGGCTCGAGGGCCGGGGCGTTCGGCGATCTCACAACGTATCCAAGGATCCCGCACACAAGCAGCCTGCCTTTTCGGTGATATTGGCGGTCATTGCAGAGGCAATGGTGTAATCCAGGTCCGAGAGGTTTGAGGGTAAGGCCTTACTCCAATCGGTCCCGACCCAAGGCCTCCACCACCGGGTGCAGTGCCGTCTTCCTGGTTGGTGTGGTTTGTGACCGTGTCTCAGTCCCCAGAGAATTATTGCAGTATCCAGGTACTCGTTTGCGGCGCAGAAAGAGCTGAAAGCCGGTGAGCAGCCTTCCTAACTCGACACCGAATCGCCAGGACGGAGAACTAGTCTCGCATCGTGTCCCCGTCGCTCAGAGAGTAGAGATGTCTGTCAACAACTCCCGTCAAAAGACGAGACATAGGGTAGTAACGCTTGCCTTCTTCGAGAGTCTGCGAACCTGGGACATAGTCCGATGACGTAAGAGCTAGAATGGCATCCCGGTATGATCGGGCATCCAAAGACAGTAGAAAATCCTTTGCCGCGACAGTCGAAGCGTATCGCGACACGTCTATTTGCGCCCTAGTGACGATGTGTTGTCCAGTATCGATGCCTTCGTCCAAGAAGAAAACTGATATGCCCGTAGCTGCCCCTTCAAGAATGGACCACTCCATCACTGAGCGACCGCGATAGCGAGGTAGCAGTCCGATATGTGCGTTCAGGACACCCATCTTGAAGCAATCCAAAATCGAGCGGCGATAGATGACATTCATTCCGTGCAACGCTATGTCTGCATCGTATTTTCTCAGCAGGTCAATTGTTCGAGGATCATGAAGGTGCGCAAACTTCAGTGAAACAGTGCCTCGCAATAGGCCGGCCAGGCAGAAAATTTTCCCCCTTAAAGGGAGCCGGAGGATATCTTTGAGGTGTTGCACAACTGCTTGCAATGGCTTGGACCTGTTGTCGCACACAAGGAAACGGCACGCCACGCCATTCACTGAACTCATTTCCGCCCACAAGTGGACAGCCTTGCCCAGCGTTTCGCAAAGTGCAATGACCGTCAAGGTTCGGCCCCAAGTCTGGAAACATGGACACCAAGAACCTTGAGATATTCCCGAAGAAACTGCTTACAAGAAGCACCTTGGAACTCGTCGCACTCGCGAAGCGCCTCATACGCGACATTGAGAGCGTCTAGATATCTCAAGTCGTCGGAATACGCTGGTACCACAAGGGCCGCCGCGCTCTGCAGCAAGCGATCAACCCTCTTTGCCTGACCTTTGCTCGCCCTCGCTCTCGGCACGTAGCTCACCATCAGCTTTCGGAGTTCCTCTTCGTGCGCTTGGCCGACTTTCTCGGCTGAGACTGGTTCGGTGGGAAGCGGACTCTCCACGTGCACCACAACTTCACTCATTCTTGAGATGAGGGCGGATCTGAGTTGACTAGTTGGAGGAACCATCACCGGCAAGGGGATACGTGCCTGCCTGTAATTTCGATGCAAGCTCGGTGAGCGTAGAGACATTTATGTCAGGAATTGAGGACACAAGGTTGGCGAATCGCTCAATGGGCCTGAAATTACCGACGTCCTTAGTGTGGTTTTCAATTATTACGGGGACCCGATCCCAACCGGATGACTCTGCACGACGCCTGATGTCGTCAATCATGCTGACCATCAATGGATAGCTGAGAGCTGAAAGATCGGATACGACAATCTCCGGCTTGAAGTGCCTTCGGACACGCGCAAGCACGCGACTCATCCTTGACTTCTTCTTTTCCCACACGCTGTAGCGGTTGTCACCAGAGTCCTTTGGTGGCACCGCATTCGGCGCCATGTATTCACGCGGATCGGTAAACCTCCTTCGGATGGTGTGCCAAGCCCGTGGCACGGGATTGTATCTGAAACTATGGGTCGGGACACAGACAAGCGGCTCTTGCCTGGGAGAGGCCCTGCGAGCGTCAGTCATGACAGGATAGTACGGCAAGAACGGCTCGTCCACACTACGATAATCAAGGTCGACGATTCCATCGTACTTGAGACCTTCTACAATGCTCATATCGAAAACGATGCCCAGCCTGGAGAGGACGCACAGAAGATGTGGACTTGGCGCGATGCACCAGGAGCCGCTCCTGAAGGACACACACTGATAAGTCTGATTGCTCCGACGCAGAAGCTGTTCCAGGTAATCCTTGCAGTTGCGGATCATTGTCTCGGCCGCATTCTCGGAGTAATTGAGAATCGACCAGTCACCCGACAGAACCCAGCGGTCAGCCTCGTATTGAGCGTTGGTCCATTGGGCATGCACGTGGAGCTGAACGTCGTGCCCTCGTAGATAAGTCTCCTGAACGAGGTCCTCCCACTCTGCCGCTATCTCTCCCAGATGTGAATGGTGAGTTCCCCACTCCAGATGACTCAGCTGTTGCATAACCTCGACGTTGAATGAGGCGTTTATTCCGCTTTCCTCATATATCCTGCGAAGCTCGCGTAGCGTTTCGAACTGAATTGCTGACACGTTTCCAGAACCGTCACCCCTGAGCTCCCAGTCATCCGTCAAGACCATATGAATTTCGGTCATGCTGATTCTCCATCTGTCAAGTATACAGACCGGTTACTTCTTCAGGCAGATTCACTGCTCCGTAGGACACCACGTCGACGACCTTTGCTTGTCGCATCGGTACAAGGCTCGGCTGCCGTTTGTGATCGCACCTTCGGGCTGTCCTGGGCAGCGATCTCGTCCTCAGTGTTCGGATCAGACCTCTCAGGGCTACAGACTTCCCAAAATGGGATCGACCCCAGAATCTGACAGGAAACTCCTTCTGTCACCGAAAACTTGATGCAGCCTCATCGCGTAGCGCGGACACTATTGTCGCATCCATGCCTCGTTCCCATGTACGAATGGTGAAGTTTTGATCGAATCGAGCTCGACCCGATGCCCCCATCTGTCGAGCACGTCCTGGATCACGAAGCAATGCAACGATTCGATCAGCTAGAGCGACGTGATCGTGCGCAGGCACAAGTAGGCCAGTGGTCCCGTGCTTCACCAAGTCGATTAGTCCTCCAACGCGAGTGCCAACGACCGGTAGACCAGCACTCATCGCCTCCACCACAACCAGACCGAACCCCTCCCGATGGGTAGGAAAAACGAAGATCGAGGCGTCGGCAAACAGCGGCTCGCGATCAACACCGTACACGGCACCTAAATATGTGACACACTCGTAATCCTCGCACACCGACTTGACCGCTTCAAGTGCCTCCGTATCACCCGGGCCTCCGGCAATTGTGAAGGTGGCATCCGGAACACGATCCAAAACAAGGGGGATTGCTCGAACCAGATCGAGGACACCTTTCTGCACCAGCAAATTCGATAGGAAAAAGGCGTTCTTCCTTCTCGGTTGCGGCTTCCGGCCTACGCAACCGATTCCGGCGATACCGTGCGGAAGCATAACCACTTTGGCCCGCGGCAGTGTTTTGCGGACTTCGGCGAAAACGGCCTCACTGGGAGCGATAAGGTACGAGCGACTAAGGACGATGGCAGCAATCCTGCCCAGGATCGGCAGCTGCGAGACAAGTCTGCTCAGGCCCTGTCCGCCGACGCAAACAACGACTGGTACGCGGAATAGAATCCCTGGCAAGACGAGCACGACATCACGGATCAGTGCCAATGCGGTCAGCCCCAGCGGTAGGTAGATAGCCCCGACTCCACCTGTAAGGCACCAGAGCTCCTTGAATAAAATGTTTACAAGGTGAAAAGCCTTAGAGAGGCTTAGGCGCCCCATCTCAGACAGGTTCGAGGAGAATGCCTGCTCGATATACCGGATCGAATAGCGCGCCTGAAGATACTCAGACTTGAGTATACACTCAGTCAGATAGGACACACCGTGCAGAGGGGGCGGCTTTGGCCCGATCACCAGGAGGTTAGGCCGCATAAGGCACCTGTGGTCTCACGCCATCGAGCACTGCCAGGATACTCCACGGGATGATCATCATCCGTCCGACCGCGAACCAGTCGTCAAGTAATGACGCGAGAATCGTGAAGGCCAGGAATCCGGCCGCACCGAACGCCGCGCTGCGATAGATGGGGTCGACATCAGCTCGGTAGATCTCCCCACACAGTTTTAGAGCCCTGCCATAGACGACCACCCAGAGCCCAAACCCGATCACGCCGATCTCCACGATCCACGATGGATAGGTCCCGAGTGTAGAGCCGATGGTCCCGCTGACACTAAACCGATTCAGGATCGGCAGGATATGGCGTTCCGAGACGCCCGTCACATAAGGTCTGTCATCCTTCACGTAGTTGTGGACCACACTGGCTTCCGGTGCACCCCCTTTGATGGTCAGCTGGGCGAACGTATGGAACGCACGACTGTTGTATGTTCCCGGCCCCGTCCCGACAAATTGGTAGTGAAGAGACTCAGAGAAGACCTCGGGTATCGCCGCATATGAGAGAACCTTTCCAGTATCATAGAGAAGACGGCCTTCAGTCGCGTTGAGTTCGTACCACAAATTCCTGAACCCCGCCAGCTGATCTTTCTGCAGGTCTGCTGACGCTGGCACCCACAGCGCGATCCCCACAACAATCGCGAGCATGCTGACCACGACAACCAACATCGACCCGAGTCGAACCACCCAACGCATCACCCCTTGCCTGCGGTCTACAATCCACCGGGTCAGAAGAACGGCTCCTGGGAGTCCGACCCACATTGCACGCCAGTTGGGCATGAAGAAGAGAGGCACAAAGACAGCCAGAGACCAGGCCGTCTGCCTGCGGGTGAGGTAGCCCGTCTTGGAGAGCGCAAAGCAAATCACGAGTACGCACACAAAACACAACTGACTCGGGTTGACGCCAAAGGTCCCCGAAACGGAATCGGCACTCATCCCGACCTGCCCTCGTGCCACAACCCAGATAGGTTGAAGCAATGACAGACCCAGCAGCAACCCGATCAGGTAACGATCTCTGTTGGTACTCGATTCCGTGTTGATCAGGTAGAGATATAGGAGCGGTCCCTGGAGCATCAGCAACCAGAACGTCACCGCCGGCTTTACGGCAATCTGGTCGGCGTTGAGCAACGTCGACAGACTCGTTACGATGAGTATGGGCAGAAAGAGTCCCCGGAGGATGCCCATCTGGATTCGTGTACTGAACCCGAGGACGAACAGCACGAGCAGCACGACCAGGACGAGAATGAAACCCAGATCGGCCAGGTTGAAGATCTCACGCGGGAGAACACCCAGATCCTCGGTGAGGACCCGGCCCAGGAAGGCCGCTCCCAGCGTGACGGACACGAGGGGAGACATCCGAAGTCTGACCGCCCTCGCTTCGGTGAGATCCGGACTAGTCACGTCCGAGAAGATCCATGGCCAGCTCCACCCTCGCCTCCCACGTGTGCTGGCTCGCGGTGTCCATCCGACGCTGACGTATATCAACGTTGTCCTCGTCGCAGGCCACATCTACGAGGTCAAGAAACGCATCCGGGCTGTCGGCCACGTAGGCGAGATCGGAGAAGGGACCGGCTTCCCTGATGTTAGTCGTAACGATCGGCTTCCCCGAGCAAAGATACTCGAGCAGCTTGAGCGGATTGATGCTGTCCGTGAAGTCGTTCACCAGGAATGGGATCAGACACACGTCGAATCGCCTCAGAAGCTCGGGCAGATCTCGCTTGGGCACCGGGGGAATCCGGCTCACGTTCGGATGCTCGCAGATTCGTTCGACCGCTGCCAGATCCGAAGGCGCGATCTCTCCCAAGAGGACGAGCGTGTAGTCAGGACGCTCCTTTGCGAGCCGATCCAGCAGCTCGACATCGACCCAGTGTCCAATGGTCCCGGCGAACCCGAGGACGCGTCCTTGGACATCTTGGAGAGAGGGATGGAGCGGTCCAGGCTCAGCAGATTTTCTGAAGAGGTTGAAGTCCACACCGTGCGGCAGGTATTCGGCCTCTCGGTCGGTCGACTCCAGGATATGAGTTTGGAGATCGCGCGCCGAAGTCGTCACAATGTCGGCGTTGCCGACGGTCTCGCGCTCGAGGGCCAGGACAACCTCCTTGCGACAGTGTGGGTCGACCAGGAGGTCGGCCCACCGATCCACGCAGTGATAGATGACCTTCGCTTCCGGGAATACTTCCCGGTAGGGAGACGTCCGGATATCGATCAGCCAGACAGCAGGCACCTTGAACCCCAACCGGTCCGCCTCCGCCCGAACACGCTTGGCCACGGTCCCTTGTAGCAACCTGTTATAGGACGTAGACATGAAATCCAGAGGTACACGAAGGGGCGGCGGTGTGTATACATACAGATTATCGGAATGGGACCACAGGCGGCCGAACGGATGCCGCAAAGCGCCCACATCCCACAGCTTGGGGACGCTCTCGACATAGAGAACGCGGCCTTCCCTGGCGAGAATCCTTGCGATCTCCTGCTTGCTGGTCCATCGATCACCAAACGGTACGCCACTGACGACTATACAGTCCCGACCCCTCACCCGTCTCCTCTCACTTCCCTCACACCGTCAATGATGGCGCCGGCGCGTGACGTCCACGAATGGTGCCCGACAGCGTCGCAGAAGGCGTTATGCCCGATCCGCTCCCTCAGGGCGACGTCGGTAACAAGCCCCTGAAGAGCCTCTGAAAAGGCAGCGACGTTCTCTGGCTCGCAGAGCAGCGCAGTCCGTTCGTGATCAAGAATCTCGCCGATCTGTTCGAGCCGACTCGCCACGATGCCCTTCCCCATCGCCATGTATTCGAAAATTTTCGTCGGCGATCCGATAAACCGACCCGTCTTCGGCCTGCCGTGTGGAGAAACCAGGATATCGCACGCGGCGAGATACTGTGGCATGGCCTCGTGTGGAACGGCTCCGGTAACGGTCAGGACATCTCGGAGCCCTTCGGCCTGGACCCGGTCCTCCAAAGGCTTACGAAGAGGGCCCTCACCCACCAGCAGGAAGTGAACGCGACTGTCCGACCGTCGGGCGACATCGACAATTATATCGGTCAGGGTGTCGATCCCGTGCCACGGCCCGAAGGTACCCGTCCACCCCACCACAGTATCGCCCCGGATGCCGAGCGTTTCACGAATGGACGAGCCGTCGACGCCGGGATGGAACCGATTCATGTCGACACCATTGGCATTCACGATGACCCGCCCGGTAGATAGTTCCAGGCTCTTCACACGTTCGGCCAGGACCTCAGACACACAGGCGACGAGATCCGCCGAGCCGATCTGCTTCCTTTCTGCATCCTCAGCCCTACGCGGCAGATGAAGCCGGCTCCCCAACTCCCGACTCCACTCACTGACCAGATCGTTCACCTCGAGAGCCAGCGGCACGCCGAGATGGTTGGCCAGTCGACACCCGGTATCGTTGTATTGACTGTGGCGTTGGTAGACGAAATCCACGTCTCCCCGGGTCACCTTCCGGGACAGTTCCCGGAACATATACTCAGAGTATAGGGCTGCGCCGAACTGTTTGAGCTTCGGTAGCCGCATGTAGAATGGAGGCCTGACGACCTCGGTGTCCGGAAACAGGTCGGTGTGCGTCGGGTCGGGTGTGCAGAGTTGTACCTCGTGACCGAGCGCCGTAAAGCCGGAGATCATGCCTGCAGTGTGGCTGATCGATCCTCCGACACGGGTACCGAACCAGAAGTCCGAGCGGATATAGAGAACGCGCAAGGCTGACGCCTAGAGCCGTCTGAGATGGATCCGATCGATCCAGACAGTCCCACCGATGGGGCCATAGTCGGACAGGGATAGAGGCACGCCCCCAATGCTCTGACCATCGCCACCATACCTGCGGAAGTATACCTCCAGCCCGCCACGTGCCTCGAACTCGATGCTTCTCCTTTCCCAATCCGACGTCCCCTTCGCCATATCGGTCGAGGTGGTCACCCCCGCGAACCGGAGTTCGAGTTGAGCACCGACTTGGGAGGTCACATTCTCCGTCCGAACAAAGTAGGACAACTCGTAGGTCGCCTCCGGCAGGTCTCTGACGATCTGATACGGACAGATATACCCGAAATCAATCCCGCCGCTAAAGTCGACTCTCAGTGAGTTCGCTCCATCGTAGCGCACCCGGGAGTCGATCGAGATCTTTCGCCCCGGACCGTGCGAGTTGAAGATCATGTCCCAGTGGGACATCCCATCCTCAAAGCTCCCGTTTCTCAACAGGTTGTCACCAAGTACCCTCCGGTCCGTTTGTCCCGGAGAAACCTCGTAGTGCCACGCCTGAACACTCATCGTGGCGATGGGCTCGGACTCCAGCCAGGCCTTGCCATTATCCACGACGATCACGGTGAAATCCGCTGACCCGGCCTCCAGCGTATGAGGAACACGGAAGGTGGCGGTCTGGTCTCGCCACTCGCCGATACGGCATCTAGTGTATTGACTCCTCGCCCGGCCTACATATTTCCCACCAAGCCGGAAGGCCACGTCCATATCGTGGTCACCTGGTTCGGCGAAACGCCAGCGAAGTCGGACGTTCACCAACCTGGCCTGCTCCACCGTTTCCACAGCCCTGCCCGATGAGTCGGTAACGGTGACCTCGACGAGATCACCGACGAGAGGGACGTTCAGATACGCGTTCCCCGAGGATTTTCCGTCGCAAGGGGTGATCGACATACTGAGCACAACAGCGATCCAGGCGACCTTCGTCATAGCTTTCGGATCTCCAGGTCCAATTGAACAGCATCTTTGAACTGCGTACCGAGAGTGAGTACAGGGGCGGGTTCCCGCCTCCCGTATGCTGAAGAGGTCCAGCCATCTCCAAGGTCTGCGTCGATCGGTGTCTCCGCTTTCCAGCCTATCATCGCGATCGCTCGGCCCTGGGTCACCCGGGCAAGCCCGGGGGCAAGCTCCACGGTCGCCAGGGGGTGGAAGTGGAAGAACCATCGCGCCCGGTGCTCTCCGGAAGCGCTGACCTGATCAGCCACGGTGAACAGGCTGTCGGCGGATGGTGACATTGCAACTCGGCGCTCGTGACATCCCTCCGACAGGCCGTGGAAACCGTTGTGGGACCCCCTGAACACGTGCTCGCCGGTTCCCTCTACTACCCATTCGTGGATTTTGGGCACGCAACTCTCGATCAAGCCGAACAGATTGTTCTCTGGGATCCCGTTCTGTTCGTAATCGTCAATGGTCACCGTGTTGTGTGACGTTACGCTACGGAAAGCGTTTCGCAACGCCGAATCGGCAGTGTAGATGCAGGCGCCCGGATCAACCAGGATGGGCTCGCCGTCCAGGGAGAGCTCAATGCCAAATACATCGTTGTGCTTGTGGTTACCGATCCCGCGGGTGCCGACACGAGAGGCGCTGATCACCAACTCGTCTTCGCCCGATCGCAGTGAATAGAAGCCGAACGCGGGAAACCCAACGGATGATCTGGTAGGTCGTTCACGCGCCAGGCTTCTGTTCCGGTCTGTCCGCTCCGTGCCGAAAAGCCAGACACAATCCGCCAGCCCCTCCGGATACGCAGCCAGATCGGGCAGATTCAGGAGCACAGATCCGATCGTTTGTAAGTATCGGTGGTCCTGACGATTCCAACCCGCATACCGACTCAGGATCTGCAGTCGGCCGTCATCCGCATCCCCGATCTGGGGTGAAAGACCGTCCGGCCTTGCATAGGCAGCTACGAACTCGACCATTTTCGCCAGTCGCTCGGAGAACGCATCCGGGATATCCACGCCATTCAGATCGCAGAGGGCATAGCACGCGGCGAAGATTTCGGTCGTCAGGCGATGATACGATAACGAAGACTCAAAGTCTGTTCCCTCGTCGTGAACTTGCTCGTCCATGCTCCTGAGCAAGCCTTCCAGACCGATTTGCCTCCACCGACCCGCATCCTTGAACTCCGGAAAGAGGATCCCCGCGAACACCAAACCGGCGACGTCCGCCAGATAGTGATTCGAAACGACCTCCTGCCCAGCAATGTATCCGAACTCGAGATTGTTCTCGATATGGGTCGAGTGTTCCCACACGGAACATAAGAACGCCTCCAGCGTGCGGTCTCCCAGAAACGCGGAGCACCTGAAGTAGCCATACCCCCAGATCAAGTTCACAAGACGGATCGCGACATCCATCGTGCACGCCCAGTTGATCCCTAAACCGGGAGGGTTCGACGCTTTCCAGTCCAGAAACTGGTCGAAAAACTCACGCGCATACTTTTCATCCTGTGTAAACCACCAGGCCTGCCCAAGTGTGGGA
This sequence comes from Gemmatimonadota bacterium, assembly GCA_002727195.1. Classification (GTDB taxonomy): domain Bacteria; phylum Latescibacterota; class UBA2968; order UBA2968; family UBA2968; genus UBA2968. Next base: position 136,939 of record PBWH01000020.1, on the reverse strand, counting down.
ACGTGCTGAAAGCGAGATAACTCCCACGGCACCTTTACATCGGAGCCCGGAGGGAATGACTTCAGGCTGAAGAGTGCCGACGGAAGCGCAGGATCATATCGAACGCCACTCTTGAAATCCCGATGCCAGTCGATCGGTCGGCCCAGTGCCGTGGATCCTGACCCCAGCAGATCGAAAACATGGTCACAGATCCGGTCCGCATCTTTGACGATCGAGATGACGGAAGCGTCACCGATCGCCTCCCTCAGAGCCTCGATCTTGGCGTCCCGCTCCGATGAATCCACGAAGAACCTAGGCGTGGATCGTTCCCGAAAGTGCCTGCAAGGGTTCAGGATCTCAGAATCGAGAACGTCGATCAGTTCTTTCCGATGAAGGGGTTTGTCCCGTGCAACTCGAGACTTGGCAAGCATCACTGGATACTTGATCGCCCGGCGGACAGTGGGTGGAACCATCGCTTTGATCCCGACCATCTAGAAGAACCGTTTCCACCACATCGCTAAGTTCAGCAGATACCAGACCTGGGCGACCTTACCCCTCGCCAGCAGCGTGTCCACACCCTCCATCCTGACAAGTCCGGTTTGGTCTGAGAAATCAGCCAGTTGAGACCTCGCACTCTCACCGAGCCCCTCCACAAACCACTCCACGATCGGGATGCCGAAACCCTGTTTCGGACGATCAATGATATAGTCGGGGATCAAACCTCTGACCAGACGCTTCAAGAGATGTTTGGGCTCCGACGAGGGTACCTTCGTCTCATCGTCCACGGTAAGCAAGAGCTCGACCAGCCGATGATCGAGGAACGGGACACGGGCCTCCAGGGAGGTACCCATGCTCATCTTGTCAACGCGCATGAGCAGGAGTTCCGGCAGCCTCAACTGGAGGTCTAGATAGGTCATCCAACGGAACGGAGAATGGTGACTGAATCGATCGCTATACCGGTTCCATAACGGCGCGATCGCATCCCAGCTGTCGAGGCCGGACGTTTCCCTGGACAGGTCGGGACCGATCAGCATCTGCTTCTGAGATTCGGTAAACGCCTCGGCCCCGCCCCAGAATACGGGCTGGCCGGCTGCCCCCCTGCGAATCCACTCCACGGGCCACGAATCTCCTCGTCCCCCCGCTCTAAGCCCGGTCTTTACGAGTGACATGGCCAGCCCGGCCCCAGGCAAACGACTCGCGATTTCCATCTGCCGCATCTTGAGCCAGAACGGATACCCGATAAAGAGTTCGTCAGCACCCTCGCCGACCTGGCAGACCTTGATCCCGTTGTCCGTAGCCAGCTTCGAGACATAGTAAACGGGCATACATACGGGATCGGCGATCGGCTCGTCTTGCAACCATACCATTCGCGGCAGAAAATCGAGCAGATCGTCTCGGGACAACAGCAATTCGTGATGGTCCGCCCCGATCCGGTCCGCCATCATCTTCGCGAATTTGGTCTCGTTCGGATACGATGGATTATCCCCGGAGTATCCGATCGTAAACGTCTTGACCGTCTCCTTCTGGTCTGCGAACAGCTTCGCGTTCAGACTGGAGTCTATGCCCCCCGACAAAAACACTCCAACCGGCACGTCGGCCACGCGGCGCAGACGAACGCTCTCCTCGATCCGCTCCATAAGATCGTCGTCCAGATTCTGTGACGACGGTCCGGCGTGTGGTTCCCAGTACCGGGCCTCCTTGGTCTGGCCATTGGCGGATACTTTTAGCCAGGTCCCGGGCGGGAGCTTTTTGATCCCGGCGAACATCGTCTGGGGTGCCGGGGTCGTCAGGAAGGAGAAGTAGTGGTAGAGAGCTTCTGAGTCGATACGACGCGGGATACCGGGATCGGCGAGTATCGCCTTGATTTCGGAAGCGAAGGTCAGACCATTGTGCAAACAGTAGTACAGCGGCTTGACGCCGATCCGGTCTCGGACAAGCCATAGACTCCGATCGGTCGCGTCCCACAACGCGAAGGCAAAGATCCCACGGAACCTCTCAAGACACTCGACGCCCCACTCCTCGTAGGCGTGAAGAATGACCTCGGTATCTGAATGATCGGTCTTCCATCGGTGCCCTCCCACACGCTCAAGTTCTTCCCGGATCTCCGCGTGGTTGTAGATCTCGCCGTTGTAGACGATCCAGACCGAACCATCCTCGTTCGACATCGGTTGGTTCGCCGTATCCGACAGATCCAGGATCGACAACCGCCGGTGAGCGAATCCAACCTGACCGTCATCAGACAGCCAGAAGCCTTCATCGTCTGGCCCACGGTGCACAATCGTCTCGGCCATGGCCTCGAGCAGCGCGCGTTCGACGGGTTCACCCGCCGAACGGTCGAAACGGAGTCTGCCCGCTATCCCACACACGTGTCTACCCACCCGGGAAACGAGGACTCAACGGCTGCCTTGATCACACCGATCACTTGATGGCCCTTACGATCACATACCACCCCAGATACTGAGAAAGGCGTCGTCCCAGACGCCCCAGAGGCCCGCGATTCAGCGCATTACGGATGCCTTCCTTGGCCACACTGCGGGTCGTCGATTCTCCAGGTGTGGGACGAGGAGACCCCAGAGACTGCCCCAGCACGGGTCTCAGGTAGCCATACAATGACCGGGCGATGTCATCCAGGTTGAAGTGCGCTGCGCTGGTCCTGACTCTCCGATACTAGCTGAACAACTCCCTGGCGGCACGCTTGGTGTAGACCTTCACCAGGGGCATCGCCCCCACCCCCGAGTATTCGACCATGCTCAGCCGTTCTTCCAGACCGACACGCCTCCCCCCGTATCGGCCCAATCTGACTGTATGCTCGAGCAGAATGTCGACCAGGAAGTGCCACGACGTCTGATGGTAGAGGGCCACGAAGGCACTTCCCCCTGGACGGAGCACGCGTCGGATTTCATCTATGCACGCTTGGGTGTCCTCGATATGATGGAGTACCCCGAACGAGTAGACGTGGTCGAACGAATCATCCGGAAAGGGCAACGCTTCAGCCTCGGCGGTCATGAAGCCCGCTCCCTGGCCATACAGGGCAAAACGCTTGCTCGCCAGCCGGGCGCTTCTGGGCGTCATGTCCACGCCGTAAACGTCTGCCCCTCCTCGGGAGAACTGAAGGAGGTCCGTGCCGGTGCCATAGCCGACTTCAAGAACCCTCTGACCTCGGTGCGCCGCAAAAGCCGCTTCCGCAGGAAGCCACGGCGCATAGATCTCGTACCGGTTCGACTCCAGAGCATCGAAAGACGCCAGGTCCTCAGCGGAGATGGAGACGACCCCGGATGAGGACGCCTCCCCTGTGCCTGCCGGATCGTGACTCCACTGCCGGACAGTCTCCCGCTTCCAATCTTTCCCGCTCTTCACGGACAAGTACTGCTCCTTCTGGGCCTGGTCTCGAAATACCAAACCGAGCAAAGCCATTGCGGAACGAGTCGCCCCAGTTTGAGATTCATCTGTATAGCCCCAGGGACGGCATTGAGAAAAAGGTCAGAAAAGGGGCCACAGAGAATGCCGCCCTGCCTCATCTCTGGATCCACGAACCCGCACCGACGCATCATATTGCTGAAGCGCCTCATCGTGAAGAACTGCAGGTGCCCGCTCTCGAAATTATAAGGCGGCCCCGGCCCTGTCCTCTGCTGCCGGATCCGTTTTACTAGGCGGTGGATGGTCTTAGGAAGCCCGAGGATCAGGTCCATCCAGACCCTCCGGACCAGCTCGGACCGAAACAGGAGGCTTTCGATCTCGAATGGTCCAAAACCGTTTGGGATGGACCCGAGGACAATACCGCCCGGACGAAGCAAGCTGCGTGCCTTCCCGAGGACCTTGCCCGGATCGTCCAGATGCTCCAGGATGTCCGAAAGCAGGACCACGTCGAACCCGTCCGCGACTTCGAGGTCTGATAGATCGGCCAGGTGGAAGCTGACGTTCTCATACGGGTTGTTTTGCCGTGCGTAGTCGATCGACGGTTCGTGCACGTCGATCCCGACGAGCTGGTATCCACCACTAGCAACCGGGATCGAGACGGCGGCCCCGTTGCCACACCCCAGGTCCAGAATCCGAATCTCGTTCGGTGGTCGATCCTGCCTGAAGGCCTCGATCCGCTCGAGGTAGAACAGCAGCTTCTGACGCTGACCGTATGTGTTCTCGGGCACCGCCTGTGGAGCAACCGTTCCCACCCGTTACCCCCTGCCTTCCGCGAACGACGGATCGGTGGGTGCCAGAACATCTCTAAACATACGTTGCAGCCGCCTTCGGACGACATCAGCGTCGTGCTCACGCCGAGCCACCTCTAGACCCCTCGCGGCCAAGTGCTCACGCTTCGACTCATCCGATGCGAGGTCAGATATGGTCTCCGCAAGGCCATCGCGACGGTCGACGACAGCCGCGCATCCCCTACTCCTAACGTAGTCGACAATCGGCGCCCAACTCGGCCCATACACGAGGACGGGACGTCCCGACGAAAGATACAGTGCGACCTTTCCCGGCACGGAGTATCGAACAGTTCGATAACTCTCTCTGTCAAAGTTCACGGGAATAACGAGGAGGTCGGCAGAAGACAGGGCGCTGTAGATGGCGTCACTGGCGGGTGACACCTCAACCTTAACACACCCAAACGAAGCGACGTCACCCTGGATCGTCCCGACAAATCTCTCAGGCGTAAGGATCCTGAAACGCGTGGGTAGGCCCCCATCGGCCAGGTCCTGCACCGCCCGTACGACGTCGACAAGACTCTCACGCTGCGAGTGGTCGTATACGGCACCCGCGTAGACGATAGTGAACGCCGCACCTTGGTTTTGAGACGCGGTCTCTGGCTTGTGGTCACCCATTTCAACCGGTGTAGCAAGGATGCCAAATGGCATTCCGTATCGCCTCTCATATGCACGCTTCATCGCATCGCCTACAACGAAGCGGCGACTCGCCCGATTAAACAAACGGACATACCCTCTCTTCAAATCGCGATCGAAATGCCCAGACAGCAGCCCTCCCGAGTAGCGACCGCTCGGCCAGTCGTCATACGTTTCGACGACAAGCGGGATGCGGTATCGATCCAGGATCTGATTCGCCAACCTGATGAAAGAGAGATCGCTCGCATCGGTGAACAGGACTTCCGGTCCGAACCGATCCAGCCACGCCATCAGTTCCGGTGAGAGCTTGCCCCGGGAGTAGAGCGCTTCCCCACCCAGATAGGCCAAAGCACGTTCGGCCAACGACGAGGCAACGGCGACCGGATGAGAGTCAGCAACAGCCTCGCCTTCCGCCGCAGGGTTCGCCCGCAGCAGGCTTAGTATTCTTCGCGCACTGGCGAACGGCTCAATGAGACCAACCTCTCTGTTAAGTAAGTAGACGTTTGGCTGGCGATAATTGTCTGGGTTTGCGGCGTCCCGGCAAACGCTGGCCAACCGCTTTTTGGGCCAATCGCCGAAAAAACGCGTGAGCGCGATGCCCCCGCTGGTATGGAGATTGAAGTCACTCGACGTCAGAACGAGCAACCTGGGCAGATTCGAACTCAAGCCTCACCAATCTCCTGGTAGGGGTTCAGGAATCCCTGCGTCTGACGCTCCAGCGAGAGCTGTTCTTGCATCAGCGATGCGCCGATCTTGCCCGGACGATTCCTGAGGTCCCGGTCTGTGAGCATCATAGAGACTCCATTGAATATTTCATCCGGACCCAGGTAGCGGGCTTGACACCCGGCCATAGGTGCACCACGACATACGCCACCGACACGGAAGACGACCGCGCTGGCACCGCCGGCCATACTCATCACATCACTGTTCGGAAGACCCTCTACTGTCGAGCAGGTCGCGTCGACGATCAACCGTTCCAGCGTAGCCTCGGCATTCGCGTAGAAGGATTTGATGCTTGGGGATCCTGATTCGAGAGTTCGTTCTTGATCTATTTCACACCAACACGAAGAAGGTGGTCACCAGAGAAGGCGACCTACCCAAAGTGGATGACGTATTGTCCGGTCAGCAGCGATCGTAGGTGCCTTAGGGGGGTTTTCATCCTTGCCGAAAGGCTTGGGCATTCTGGACCGCGCTTAATACCGGTGGTCGGCTGCCAGCCACCCGACACGCGCCGTGCGATCTTCAAATCCCTGAGATAGGGCCTGAGAATGTGTTGTGTGAATACCTTTGGGGGCGATGTGGCGTATCCCTCCAACCCCGGGTCCACAAGCCACCGAGTCACGAGCTTGAGGCCATGGAAATGGTAGAAGATCAAGGGATCTTCATCGATCCGGACGGAAGCGTCCTCTATCCGGACCTCCCATCTACCAACATTCCAAGGCGCCAGGTTCGCCCCTTTCTGTTCGAGGATGGCAACACTGTCATATCGTGCCGGGAAGTGATTCAAGTATTTTTGATCGGCGAATCGATCCCCATCCACCCGATCATAACACCACTCGTTGCATCTGTCCCGCCACCAACCTAAACACGCGACGCCCATTTCGTCCCCCAGAAAGCGGAGCCATCCGACGTTGTAGTCTCCAAAAGGGTCCGGACCTTCCGGCACTCGGCGGTGCGGAACGATCGCGATCGATGCTGCGCCAACCTCCTCTAGAAGCAGTGAGGGAGAGGCATAGAAGAACAGGTCCGCATCGACATACGTGACCGCCTTGGCATCCGAATGTCGAAGGACAAACAAAGGCAGCGACGGCGTGCAGGTGAAGTAGTATTCGATCCTGGTTCTGTTCTGCTTTGCCTCCAGAAGGGCATCGTCCCCTCGCTCGAAGTCCTCTAACCGGATAGGACAAATTTTCGGACGACCAAGTCCGGAAAGGGCGGCGAAGGTTTCGGAGTCCAAGCAGAGGACCCAGAGCCTGAAATCCGAGAGATGCCGCTCCAAAGAAAGGTAGAGTGCAAGCCCTCGCGGCAGGAAGTTTCGATCGAAGTATGTACAGTAGTGCTCCACGACTACCGACGGTCCCACTCCAGGATGGCAGAGATGGTCACATCCAGGCTTTCCTTAGACAGTTGGGGATGCATCGGGAGACTGAGGATCTCCTGGCAGACACGGTCAGTATTGCGAAGACCCTCAGGTCCGGACGCCAGACAGGTGTACGCGGGTTGCCGGTGAACTGGAACCGGATAGTGTATGAGTGAACCGATCTCCCGCTCACCGAGGTATGCCTGCAATTCGTCGCGGTCTTCGGCCCGGACTACGTACTGATGATAGACGTGGTCTGTTCCCTCCACCGAGGACGGCAATGTCAGCGATGTGTCGGTGAGGGCCTCGTCATAAGTCTTCGCCAGTTCCACGCGCCGAGCGTTCTCCTCGTCCAGGTGTCTCAACTTGACAGCCAGGATGGCGGCCTGGATTTCGTCGAGTCGGCTGTTAACGCCGCTGAAGTGGCTCACATACCGCTCCACCCACCCGTACTCCCGGAGAAGCCGAGCCCGATCTCCGATATCTTCGTTATTGGTCAGGACGGCACCACCATCACCGAGCGCACCGAGGTTCTTAGTCGGGTAGAAGCTGAACGCGCTGACATCTCCCCAGATGCCGACAGCCTTGTCACCGATCTTTGCGCCCTGCGCCTGGGCACAATCCTCGACGATTTTGAGTCCGTATCGCTTCGCCAGGGACTGGATATCGTGCATGGCTGCCGGTTGCCCGTAGAGATGGACGACAACAACGGCCTTGACCCCACCGTCAGATTTTGTCAGTGACTCCAGATGATCCGGATCAATCGTGAACGTATCAGGATCGATATCTACCAGAACGGGAATCAAGCCGCTCATCTCGATAGCGGCAACGGTAGCCGTTGCCGTGTGAGAAACTGTGGCGACGCGGTCTCCTGTCGACAGGTTGCACGCTCTCAAAGCGATTTGTATTGCATCCGTTCCGCTTCCGACGCCGATCGCGTGGCCCGCGCCGTGATACTGGGCGAACGCCTCCTCAAAACCTTCTACCTCCTTACCTAGGATATACCAGCCGCTTCGAAGGACTCGGAGTACGGCTTCTTCGACCTCCGACTGATGGGCCAGGAATCCTGACTTGGGGTCGGCAGGAAGAATCACTGGGCGGCTCCCGTCGATCCACCGGCCCCCACGGGGATCACCCCGATCCTAGCGGGATCTCCCATGTCCAGCGCGACTTCGAAATTTGAGATCGGCGGTGCCACCCCGGACTGACGACGGTAAGCTGTTGCGACCAAGAACTGGGGAAGCTGGGGCGTTACAGGCGCGTTCTCGACGTGAATGTCGAAGCCCTGTTCCTGAAGCTCCAAGATCCAGTCCATAGCCCTGGCACGCTGCTGTATGACGAAGGAGACGACTACGTTCCCGCTCATTACGCGAGGTGAGCCGGTAATCGCGTCCATCTCGGCACCATTGATGGTCAGGTTCACGTAGTTGAGCCTAGAAATGCCGTATTCCTCAACGATGTTGTCGATCGTATCCACTTCGAACGAAGAAACATACACATCGCTGACCTTTTTCCTCTTTTCCAGGTCGCTGTAGTCCAGAATGATATTCTCGCTGGGATGTTCCTCATCCACAATGAACTCTACCATCCCCTTCTGACACGACACGCCCCTCTGAATCACAGTGACGTTCCGGACGTCATTCGCTGCTAGATACTCCAGGAGGGCAGAGACATTCTGCTCGATCGGCTCAACCACGTAAACGTGCCCCTCGGTGCCTACGATGGCTGACATCAGAAGCACCTGCGACGGTCCATAGAGGATGTCGGGTCCAGTCGGTGTGATCAGAGCTTTAGAGCTTCCTGCCTGAAGGACAACATCGCCTGGCCTGATGAAGTTCCAGGGATATGTCCTGGCAAACGCCTGCCTGAACATTGCGTAGTGGTAGGCAAATGGCCTCGAACTCAACCGTGGGAGATGCCGGTAGATTCGATTCTGTTGCACGTATCGTAGGTAAAACGTCTCCCACGGATGCTTCTTTTCGTTAAACGTGATCACTCGTTGGGTCCTCTCCGCGAACTCACAATCGCTACAGATAGTGCCGAAGCTCTTGACGGTAGAATGCAACCGTCTGCTTCAAACCTTCACTAAGTGTGACACGTGGTGTCCACCCGAGGTCGGACTGGATCAGGCTAAAGTCCGAGTAGTAGTCCCCGATGTCGATCCGTTTCCGTTCTTCCGGAAATTCCCGGGTCACGAACTCCCCACCCCCGCCGACCCTAACGAGCAGCTCGGCCAGATCGTGCAGAGAGATAACAGCATCCCCACCGAGATTGTAGATACGACCGCGTGAGCGATCGTCAGCCGCACAGGCCAGGAATGCGTCCACGGCATCGTCGACAAAGGTGAAGTCTCTAAGTTGATCGCCACCCCAGACTTCGAACGGATTCCCTTCTACGAGATGTCTCACCCAGATACCCAGAAACGTCTGCCGGGCATCCTTGACTCGCATCCGGGGACCGATCGTGTTTGTCAGGCGCAGCACACACGCGGGGATTCCGTAGACCTCGTTGTAGAGCGTGTGATACCACTCACCCGCCACTTTGTTGATGCCGTTCACATCAACAGGCCGAATCGGGTGCTTCTCGTCCACTGGGAGGTAGTCGGGACGACCGTAAACCTGACGGGTACTCGCGAAGATGACCTTGATGTCTGAGTTATGCTCGCGACACGTCTCGAGAATCGCCAGTTGGGCTCGACTGTTGATGTCGAGGTCAGCAAACGGGTTCGACATCGAATCCAGATGACTCGTCTGACCCGCCAGATTGAACAGATAGTCTCGACCTGAGAGAAAGTGCCTCAAGCAGTGTGTGTCCCGAACATCCGAGATGTTGATCTCCACCCGATCGCGAATGTCCGCCACGTTATGGAGATTGCCCCCATATTCGGGGATGAGGCTGTCGACGAGGAGGACTTCGGATCCCATTTGCACAAGCCGTCGGGCCAACGTGGACCCGATGAACCCGAGTCCCCCGGTGATCACGGCCCGTTTACCTACAAAGCAGGCATCCATGGTGTCGCTGCTGACCACAGGTGACATCACGCCGTCTCCACGCGACTCCCGTCGCCCACACTCTGCGGGTGTAAGTAATCTGATTCGGAGCCATCCTTCAGCCAGGACGCCAGGGAGACTAGGTCATCGGCCGCCAGCCAGTCTTCGCGTCGCTCCACGTTGAGTCTCACGTCAGCCTGGGTAAGGTGCTCTTTACTGTATGTCACCGAGTATGATGTCAGCGCGCACGGGCGTTCGATAAAGACGCCGTAAGCGAACTTCGCGGCCAGTTCCGATTCCTCCGGAGTGAGCGGCGGAACATCCTCGATGTGGGCAAGCTTCGCCAGATATGCTTCGGGCGAGTCCGAGTCGACGGTGAAACCCCGTCGATCGTAGCGCCCGGTACCAGCTGTTATCACGGGAATCCCGAACAACGCCGCCTCCATCCCCACCGTACCTCTGACCGTCAGGCAGTAGTCCGCGACAGCGAACAGTGAGTAGGTGCTGATCTCCGTTTCGGGGGGAAGCAGAAACATGTGATCAGGGAGTTCACCGAGATGATCACGAACGACCTGCTCTTCCGCCGTCATCCCATCCAGACCTGCCCGAGCATTCTTGGTGGTGTTGGCCGGATGAATTTTGACGACCCAATTCACGCGATCGTTTGCGGCCGCCGCCTTCAGCGTTTCGACCAGCCAGTTCCGGTAGTTCCCCAGGAGATCGTCTCCCCAGAAGAAAGACCCATCCCAGACGATGTGCGGAAAGATCACCGCCACCTTCTTGTCACGATCGACGCCGATTGAGGCGAGGATCTGCTGTCGGTCGACGGTCCGGGCGTTGAACTGGGTTCCCACCTCGCTATACCAGTCTTGGCTCTCGTAGGTCCGGCGAAGTTCGTCCCTAACCCGATCCGTCTTCGCCTCTTCCCAGGACGCTTTCCGCAGACGATCCCACGTCTTGGCGGAAAGCGATGAATAATGTTCATCCCGGATGTGTCGATCATACCGCTTGAACAACAGCGTGCTGCTCTTATGAGCGGTATTCCAGGTAATCGCATCCAGGCCTCGGTTCAAACAGGTATCGAACAGTTCAGCCTGCGGTGTGTAGCCACGATCAACAAAGAGGACCGTGTCAGATCTGAGCTCGTCGAGAATATGCCGAGAGGCCAGCACATACCGCAGGCTCGACGCCAGATGCAGTTCAAGGCTCCTCCTGTGCGTATCGCTCTGCAAGTCGAGTTCTCCTACCCGGAGGGCCTTCATTGCTGTGGCCGCGGCGAAACGACCGACCCGGATGCCGTCGACTTCAAGTTCCAGAAAGCTTTGAACCGTAGGCGCCTCATCGACCAAGGCAGCCGCTCGAGCATAATCTAGGGCAGGTCGATACTGGTCCCAATAGACGACCTCCGTATTGCCCAGAAGCCCATAGTATTCCCTGAGAATTCCGTCTCGCTCCGTCAGGACAACCGGCCGAAAACCAGCCATCTCCAGTATCTTCAGCAATGGGAGTTCGAGACGAATACACTCATCCACGCCAAAACCGATCAACAGGGCTCGCGGGCCGCTGAGCCCGTTTGGGCTGAGCTCACTTGCCAACGCCTCACCGTGACGTTCGCTGAACGCCTGGAGTGCCTTCCGGCGCCCGTGCTCCGAGGCTCGGTAAGTCCCGTCCGTCAGCAGTCGAATGTGGCGTCTCGCTCCGTGGGCGATGCCGAAAGTTCGCGTCCGGACCAGGATCTGGCGAAGTGTGTCTCGAAAGGTCACTGTGTCTCCTCGATGCGGGACGTTGGTAATCCTTTGTGTGAAAGTTCTAGTCCTACTCCGGCTCAACACTCACGCCGGACTTAGAACACAATTCCACAAGCATCGACCAGGTTTCGGGAGGAATGTCGATCCCTTCTACCGACCGTTGCTCCGCCATCGCCGCTTCGCGCTCGCCGGGGACGAGAATACCGTTACCCGACTCATCTTCCGGAGAAGCTTTCAGGTAGTCCACCAGGTCCTGGATACCCAACTGCAGCGCACCGGCAGGCCCAAACGCGGCAGGATCGATCAGGATCATCAAGGATCCGTTGCTGAAGCGATCCACCTCCTCCCGGAGGTAGCCCGCTCCCGTCAGCACGCCCGCGAGAATCTCGATCGCGAAGTTCAGCACAAAACCCTTGTGACCATAAGGGCCTCCAAGCGAAAGGATTGCCCCACCTTCGTAGAAGGTAGAGGGGTCCGTCGTGGCCTTCCCTTCCGGGTCGAGGATCGTGTCTGGAGGTGCGCTTGTCCCAGCGGCCTTCCAATGGGCCACTTTACCTTCAGATACGCAGGCCGTCGACATATCCATACAGACGTGAGGCTTGGAGGCAGAAGGAAAGGCGATTGCCAGCGGATTGGTCGACATCCGTCGCGTCGCCCCCCCGTAAGGGGCGACAAGCTTCGAGAATCCGCCCGCATTCGTGAACATGAGACCTACACGGCCAGCATCAGCTGCCATCAGCACGTAGTCAGAAAGTCGACCGAGGTGGTTCGTCTCGCGAAGCCCCGCGACGACAACGGATCTGGAGCGAGCCTTGTCGATCGCGTAGGCCATGGTCTGGGTGGCGGCCATCTGACCGTATCCCCAGTTCCCCGAAATCGAAACCGTCCCCTCGTCCTCAGATAGAACACTGATCCCTGCACCTGGAACTAGCCTGCCCTCGCCCACGCGTGTCATGTATAGACCGAGCCGAGCCACCCCGTGCGAGTCGTGACCGGCCAGGTTGGCCCCGACCAAAAGTTCGGCAACACGATCGGCTTCCTCTTGAGGAGAGCCGGTGGCACCGCACAGATCAGAGGTCAGGCGTTTGAGGGTTTTTGCCAGGATCAGGGGCATTGCATAACTCTCAGGTTAGATCGTGTTCGTGGTCAGACTCAGGATGCTCGGGCGACTTCACGAAACAGAACGAAACGTCTTTGGATAGCACTCAGAACACTGCGGATTCCACCCAACAGCGATCGACTATGCCTGAATTCCCACTGCTTAGGCGTCAGCCACGCCCGGAGCACGCGCTCCTTGGCGGGGGGAGGTTCATCCTCCCAATACCCGAGTTTCCTTGCCAACGGATACGTCAGCAATCTGATCATGTCCCTCTCGGCATCAGTAACCGCATCATCGTAGTGGAAGTGTTCGCTCGTGTCGCGTACGACCTGGCTGGGAGTCTCCGCCCCCACCTTCCCGACATTTTTCGGTAGTCGACGACTCGTATGTCCACCCAGAACGGTTAGGTGTTCGGGACGGTCAGGCATAGGCCACGAGAGCCAGCTACAGACGTCCTGGATGCGATTCACAGGATCAACTACGAGGTCCTCATAGCGGATAACCTTGTGTCGAGTAGGGTCCGGCTTGCCAGCAAGGAACCGTGCATGAGGGAGCCACCGCTTCTGCACAACAGTCGTCAGATTGTCGCCTGCGAGATACCACGACGGCATCCGGACTGGGTTCTCCTTCTCTCGAGTCGCCCGAATGAGCGAGGCGTACACATCGACCGGATTCCGGATTATGTGAATGCACTTCATACGCGGAAACAGGTGGGTATAGTCCTCTATGTACGGGACCTCGAGTGACTTGAAGACTGCAGGCCGTGACTTACCTGAGATCCAATTAGAAAACGCGGCTAGGAATGCCTGGATGAACTCCTCACTACCCAACTCTCCGCTGCTCTCTATGTCGGATAGGACATCTGGCCGGGTCTCGATACTGTGAGGACCTTCGATCTGGCTCAGATATTCATTATGGATCTGATCAACCTGTGACTGATAGTGAGGCACCAACACATCTGCAGAAAGGCTGCGGTTTAGGTGCATCAAAGGACGCACCTTCGCATAGAAGCTGGTTTCTTTTCTGATGTGGCCATAGCAGGCAAAATCATCGAATGCACTGAGAAAATTGACTTCCTCCGGGTGCACGTAGGTCCCAGGTATGCCATCGAGCAGCCGGAGAAGGAGCGTGCTTCCATTCCTTCCCGTGCCGAAGATTCCGACAATGTCTAAACTGTCGTCCACTTTCTAACGGACCATCCCGAGGATCTTGTCATACTCAACCGCATCATAGGACACCGTGATCAGCGAAGGTCGCCGACGTTCAAGCGCCCAGTCCAGATGCTGACGGTAGGCACCTTCTGTGTCAGCGTGTTTGGACTCGAACCCGATGTGCTCGGAAAGCCCCCCCCAGTTGGGCTGGTGGAAGTTAGTTCCTTCGATCTCATAGTACTTCTTCCTTTGGAACACTCGGATCGTGCCCCAGCCGCCATCGACAAACAACACGATGGTCAGCGGGAGGCCCTCCTGGGCGACGACATTCAACTCCGGCATATGCATCAGCAATCCGCCATCCCCGATGAAGCAAACCGTGTTACGGTCCGGGCGGGCGAGTGAGGCCCCAATCGCCATCGGCAACGCGGATCCCATGTTTCGGGCTGCCAGGGAGATGTGGAACGTCTCCGGACGTCGCGACACCCAGAGCTGTTCGACTAGCTTGCTATACAGACCGATGTCGCAGACGAAGACGTCCTCGTCGTCCATGAGCTCTCGGGTTGCTCGAATGACCGCCTGTACCGAATCGTCCGTATCGAAGGATCGCACGTGGTCGAGCCAATCCCTCGTGATCTGGGCGACCTCCTCCGGCCTCCAAACCGACGCCGAACCTGCGGTGGCCAGCTCTGCTATGCTCTCTCCTGGTGAGCCGATCAAGGGCGTGATACGCGTGTAGATGTTCGCCACATCGGTCTCAACCTTATCGATGGCGATGGCGTCAACCTCCCGACCGGCCGGCATGACTATCTCGCAACCATCGATTCCAATGGCGATCACGAGGTCCGCCTGCTCCAGAATACGGTTCTCGATCAGTTCCGCTTTTCCCACACCGAGGTATGGCCCGGCATACCAGGATGAGGTCTCATCGATCACGCTCTTCCCTTTCACCGAAACGAGGATCGGCAGGGAGAATCGTTCGCTCAGGTCGGAGAGATGCGAGCCGAGGTTCTCGCGCAATGCGAGACTGCCAACGACAAGCACAGGGCGCTTGGCCGCAGCGAGAAGCCCCTTTGCTTTCTCAACCATTTCTGGATTCGGACGACCATCGGTTTGTGCTGCAACGCCTGGTCTCTGCTCCGTTTCCAAAAGACACACGTCGTGAGGGAAATCTAGGTGGACGGGTCCTGGGCGTTCTGCACGTGCCGTTTCTAGGCTCTCCTTGATTAGGTCGCCGCAGTTCGATGCCGTCAGGGTTCCCGTAGATTTCGTCACTGGGCGGAATAGTTCCCCGTGGTCGATCTTCTGGAGTTGAACGTGTCCCAGGACCTCGTCGCCATATCGCTCCGTCAACGCAAGGACGGGGGTTCTCTCGTAGGCGCAATGCAGCAGTCCCGAATTTACGTTGAGGGCGCCCGGTCCCATGATCGACAGACAGGCCCCTACGGAATCCGTCATTGCTCCGTAGGTGCCCGCGGCGATCGCTGCGGCCGATTCATGTCCTGTAGGGACAAACTGGACACCTGATTGGCTGGCCTCTCGAATCAACTCGATCGATGCGTTGCTGCCCGGGATGCCAAATATTCTGTCGACACCCGATTCCTTCAGGCGATCGACCACTTCTCTGCTGACCGTGTGCATATGGATCCTCCAACAGGCCGCCGCCGGCTGCCTGCGTCTAGTAAGTAATCTGCTTCTGCAGTCGCACGTCGCACGATGCCAGGATATCAGCGATCTTCTTACCCGCGAAGCCGTCCCCGTAGACGGGTTCGGACGCATAGGGACCGTGGTCCACTTGCTGTCTGATCCCGGCTTCCACTTCGTCCGCTGTGTATCCCACGTCAATCACGTTGCTTCCACGCTCACGATTGCTCTGTCTCGTCCCGATGTTGACGACGGGTGTTCCGATGAATGCTCCCTCGCGAATACCGCTGCTCGAGTTGCCAACCAAGCAGGTGGTACGCTTCATCAACCGGATATAGACGTCGATAGGCAAGTTTTTGAAGAAGTGAATCTGACTGTCGTCGTGGTGCTCCCGGAAGACGCGGATCGACTCGGCCACCTGACCCGATCCCGCGTCGGGGTTCGGCCAAAGAACGATCGCAGGGAGACCGAGACGACTGACCGCGATCAACGTCTCCATCATCTGGTCGCGTCCTTCCCCATACTCGGTCGTTACGGGATGTTGAGAAACGATCAGAAAAGGTGCATCAGGATCGATGGCCCCCCCGACGCCGTCGGCAAACAGGTCGCAAGGCAGTCCGTTTTCCGCCTCTAAAATCTCACGAACTAGGTCCATCCGTGGACAGCCGACGAGATAAACGTCTTCCTCACGCTCTCCCATTCTGATGATCCGCTCACGAGCATCATTGCACGCAGGAAAGTGCACGTGCGCGAACTTCGTCACGGCGTGGCGTATACTTTCATCGATCGTCCCGCTCACTTCGCCACCCATCGTGTGTGCGAGCGGTATATTTATATATACGGAGGCTAGGGTCGTCGCCATCGTTTCGAAGCGATCGCCCACAGTCACCACAAAGTCCGGTGCAAGTCGTTCGAAAACCGTGGGGAGCTCCATCAGCCCCAGCCCCGTCGACTTGGCCATTGTAATCGGGCTCTCGCCCTCCAGAAGCATGAACACCCTCGCATCGGGTGTGAAACCGTCCTGCTCGATCAAATCGACGACAGAGCCATACCGATCTAGTATGGCAGAGGCCCCCACCACGACTTGTAACTCCAGTTCAGAGTGGTTCTGGATTGCTTGCATGGCGGCTTTGATACTACTGTAGTTCGCTCTTGAACCGATGACGACACAGACTTTCCTCATTTCTCCTCAGACCGCCCTTCCTGGATCGCGTCAACCTTGGTCCTGACACAATCGTTCGCGCTCGAAGCCCTCACCGCATCTGCCACCGCCAGGGCGTGAGCCCCCTCACGGATCGAGTTTGGCGACTCACCACCCTCTTCTACGTAGCGGAGAAAGTCCTTCATCTCTGCGATGAACATCTCGTTTCGTTCCGCTGGTCTTGTCTCGGTCGTTGTTATACCTGATTCGGGATCGAAAGTCTCGATGGTATCGGTCAGGCCGTCCCAGCGCAGATGGCGGTCCGAGCCGATCAACGTCAGGTTGTTCTCCCCCTTCCGGCTCAGGCAGTCGAGGTGGAACGTCCCCACCTGCCCACTACCGAGGAATACCGTCAGCGCCGCGAAATCATCCGCCGTCATGTCAAAATTGCCGGCGTTGCCGTTGAAGCTGGAGACCGACTCGTAGGGGCCGAACATCCAGTGGATGTAGTCGATCGCGTGCGTCAGGTCGAGAAGAATCCCTCCCCCCTCCTCCTTTCGGGACATAAACCAGTCCTTGTAGTTCTCCCAGGGATGCCAGTCCGGGAGATACTGACCAATCACCACGCGGAAGGCGTGAATTTCACCGATGCCACCTCGATCAACGATCTCTTTGACCCGTCGCAAAGAGGCCCAGTATCGGTAATTGTAACCGATGACGTTCCGGATCCCCGAGGCTTCAACCTCGCGGATCATCTCCGGGACCCCATCCATAGAGGCCGCAACGGGCTTCTCGAGAAACAGATGACTCCCTGCTCGTGCGGCGTCGATCGCATACTCGAGGTGGGCGGTTGGGGGCGTGCAGACGAGTGTGATGTCTCGGGGGACCCTTTCGATTTCCGCTCGATCCATACACGGGATCAGATCCGGGAACTGGGATATCGCCAGAGTCAGACGTCCCTCCGAGCGTGTATGGACCCGTATCTCTTCGACACCGAGTTCATANAAGTTTCCGATATGACGCCGTGCGATGGAGCCGGCGCCGATCACGATTGCCTTCATTGGAGATCATCCTCCCGGATCAGCACATCTACGGGAATGTCACGAACCGTCACACGTCCGATCACATCGTCTATACGGACCGCCGGAATGCCCGTCCCGGGCTTCTTTATCCCAAGGTGGTCTCGAGCGATTGTCGTTCCTACCGGAATATCGGCGACTGAGACAACACTCTTCTCAAAGGTGTCCTTCATCACGCTGAATTTCTCGATCGCATCCTTGTCCACATCAGTCGACAACATCGTCGTGATCGCTCGGATTCCCGTTACGAGATCAGCAAGCTGGGGAGGCTCTAGAGAATGTCGAGCGTCACTGCCATACAAATACTGACTGAGCGTGAAATGGCGTTCGATAACCGACGCACCCAAGGTGGCTGCGGCAAACGACGCGTAGTTGGTCAGTGTATGGTCGGAAAGACCGACCGGCGTATCGTATCGATCCCGGATGGCGAGCATCACGTTGAGACCGACGTTCACATACTCACAGGGGTAATCGCTCGTGCACTGTAATACCGTCAGTCGGTCGTGATGTGCCTTGACGGCCTCGACCGCCGCGTCCAGCTCCTGCCACGAGCTCATCCCCGAGGAAAGAAGAACGGGCTTCCCCGTTCGGGCGATCTCCGTCAGATACGAGATATTCGTGACCTCCCCGGACGGGATCTTGTATTGATCGATGCCCACTCGTTCTAATAGCTCGACGGCCTCGACCGAGAATGGAGAGGACAGGAACCCGATTCCGATCTCGTCGCAGTAAGCCTTAAGCTCCGACCATTGAGCCTCTGAGAAGGCGGTGCGATCGAAATACTCGTATCGCGGCTCACCCTTGAAGTAAGGAGGCATTGGAGCATCCTTAAGTGTCTCAGCGGGGGANATGTGCGTCTGATACTTCACGCCGTCAGCTCCGCATTCCGTGGCAACATCAGCCATACGCCGCGCGTTTCCAACGCTGCCGTCGTGGTTCATGCCTGCCTCTGCAATCACATAAACCGCCCGGTCACGGTCCGTCAATGCTCGTATCCTCCATCTTTCTGGGAATGCCACTTCATGACACTTTCCACGATCACAAAATCCAGAGGCGTGTTGATGTCCAGTGCCTCTTCAGGTTCTGCGACCACTGCGTGCAGACGGGTGCCAAGGACCGACCTCGTCTCTCTGAGCTTTTTCGCGTTGGTCGCGTAAACGGTACTGCTCTCGACATACAGCGGCTCTCTCTCCTGACGCCTTCTGGGCTGATTCGGGATCAGGTATTCGAAGCGCCCCTCCACGATCCGTCCAACCAGCGCATTGGTGTCCACGACGGATACCACGGCGTCGGCCTCGCTCTCAACCAATTCCCTTACGCATCGATCAATCAGCCCTACCGACCGGAGCGGAGAGGTGGGCTCGAGTGTCACCACAACATCAGGTTCGTAAGATTCTGTTTGGGCCAGCACATCGATCGCGTGGATGAGAGCCTCTTCCGTCCGGGATGTGTCTTTCGCGTAGACCTCCGGACGATCGATCACGTCGACTCCCGCCGCTTGCGAAATCGATTTGATTTCCTCGTCATCTGTCGAGACAACCAGCCGTCCAAGGCTCCGGGACGCGCGGGCAGTGTCCAGAGTGTAGCAGATCAACGGCTTGCCGAGCAGGGGGAGGATATTCTTCCGGGGCACGCTCTTGGACCCGCCTCGGGCGGTCACGACACCCAGAACTTCGGCGTTTATCACGGGGAGTGAGCTCCATCATTGCTCCTCGCGTGCTGGGTTTCCACCGTTGAGGAAGCAGATTCTGTGGAACCGATATCGCTCCACTTATAGTCGAACCGCACCATACCAAGATCAGGATTAGAAACGAAGCGTGGGTCGTCACCGGGCCTGGGATTCGACTGAATTTCGAAGCCGATCGCAGAGGAAATCATGTCCTGGGCCTGAACGTTTGCTCGTCCGGCCAGAACATACAGATCGACAACATAGCGACCCCTTCGCAGGTGATTCGGGCTCACGCGGATCGAGCGCTGAACGGTTCCGGACGCGGCGTTGTATGGCACGACCCCTGACGGGACAGCAAACACGGTCACCCCTTCCACGGTCTTGAACCAGCAGATCGTCTCGATCAGCTTGATGCCCGGGTCTACTCTGAGCGTGACAACCAGGTCGATATCCTCACCCTCGAGAAATACGTTTGTCGCGCCCCCAGACCTGCCGGACAACCCGACGGACTCGAACCGGACCTTGCTTTGTAGACCGCTCGTACCCCTGGGTGCATCCTTCAGGTCGACGTGTCCAGTGTCAGCCTGATCCAGATTCTGCCAGACGTACGCGTTCAGGACCTCCTCTGTCGGACCATATGATCGGCAACGTCCGCCGTAAAGCCAGCAGCACTTCTCGGTCAATTGACGAACAGAACCAAGATGATGACTGACGAACAGAACGGTTCGGCCGTCGCCGTGACTCGCCTCCTCCATTTTGGTGAGACATTTCTTCTGAAAAGCGAAATCCCCGACGGCGAGGACTTCATCCACCAGCAGAATGTCGTAGTCCAGATGAGCAGCCACGGCGAAGGCCAGCCGGGAGTGCATCCCGCTCGAATACCGCTTCACGGGGGTGTCCATGAAGTCCTCGATCCCCGCGAAGTCGACGATCTCCTCGAATCGCCTGGCGATCTCGGAGCGCCGCATCCCCATGATCGAGCCATTCAGGTAGACGTTCTCTCTGCCTGTCAACTCCGGATGGAATCCCGTGCCGACTTCGAGCAGGCTGGCCACCCTGCCCTCAAGTGTCACACGCCCCGTGGTCGGTTCTGTGATCCGCGACAGAATCTTGAGCAAGGTGCTCTTGCCCGCACCGTTTGCACCGACAATCCCGACGAGGTCCCCTCGGTGAATCTCCAGGTCCAGGTCCTTGAGTGCCCACACATATCCGTCATCAACGGACGATGGAGCCGACGAGAACACGGACACCACTCGTTCACGCAGCGTCAGCCCGGGTAGCCGGGATCCGATTCGATAGCGCTTCCCGAGTCCTTCGATCTTGATGGCGTAGTCGCTCACAGAGAATAGCTGGCTAGACGCCCTCGTCACGTCTGGAGACGATCGGATCACGCGTTGGCCACCAGAGGCCGAGTTCGGGATCATTCCACTTCAGCGTGAACTGCCCCGCCCGATCGTAGTATGTCGACTGTTTGTAATGGAAGATCGCCTCTTCACTCACGACCAGGTGTCCGTTACCGAACTTGGGCGGGACGAGGATCTGTAGCCGATTTGTGTCTGAGAGAACGAACGCCTCCCACTGCTTGTATTGCGCCGAGGATTCGTCCCAGTTGATGACCATCAGGTAGAACTTGCCCTTAAGACACGAGATCAGTTTCCAGGTCGATTGATCACCGTGAATTCCCCTCAAGACGTCCCGAGACGAGACCGAAATGTCATCCTGTACGAAGTCCACCTCGACCCCTGCAGCCTTGTAGAGCTCTTCGTTGTAGGTCTCCACATACGTCCCTCTGAAGTCCTCGAAGATCGTTGGTGGCGTCAGAGCCAGCACACCATCCAGCGTCGTATTCTTCACTCCTACCTGATCCAAGAATTCCTCCCGCTAGTAGACCATCTCACGTGTCTCCAGCCAGCGCTGCGTCTGCCTGATGTTCTCTTTGATCTGCTCCCGACTGAAGGCCTTTCCCCACTGGGTCTCCGCCTCATACTCGAAGGGTAGCCCGACCTCTTCTTCATCGGAGAATCGATACAGAAGGTGCGCGTGTTTGGCCCAATCCCGATCGATAAACTTGATCCCGTATTGTTCGGGGTTGTTGAAGATCGGGGAGCCTGGGACGGGACAGAATCCGGAGAGACTGATATAGTCAGGTTCGGTTTCCTCGATGAATCGGATGCTCCGCTCCACGATGTCGGGTGGTTCACCGGGGAGGCCGAAGATCAGACACATTTTGATCCGGATTCCCAGCTTCTTCGCGTTTTCCATGAACGAGCGGATCTGGGACTCGGTCTGCCATGCTTTGTCGATGATTTGCATGACCTGGTCGTCTACGGTCTCGACCCCAATCGACAGCTCGAGACACCCAGAGTCTCGCGCCTGCTTCAGCTGCTCGTAGGTGGCCACCGTTGTCGTCTGTCCTCGCCAGACAATGTCCGCCTCGCCAAGTACCTCGAACATCGTCGTGGAAATCTTCGCATTGGGGTGAATGGCAACCTCGTCGCGGAAGTTCAACCCCTTCACACCATAGCCATCCTTGAGATACTGGATCTCGTCACGCATCATCTCGCGGCTGCGGACCTGTAGGTAGCTGGGTACGTTGTAGACGCAAAAGGCACACTTGTAGACACAGCCTCTCGAGAAGTAGAGTGACGTGGCCGGAACGCCCCCATACTGCTCGAACAGAAGCGGATTCACCACCCTGTCTACCGGCAGAAGGCTGCGATCAGGGAAGGGCGTGTCGGTAAACGGAACCTCCCGATACGGCTGTTCATAGACCTTCTCGAGGCGACCCGATCGGGTATCCTCGACGATCTGCTTGAAGGAATTCTCGCCGGGACCCACGATGATCGCGTCAAAAACGTTCGCGCATTCCTCCGGGAGCATGTCTACGTGTGTGCCCCCCGCTACGTGCTTCCCCGCCGGGTGCCGATCACGGATCAGGCTCACGATGTTCGCGATCTCAACGCTATCCCCTGTCTTCATGATCCAGTAGGCGTAGACGTCGTGTTCACCGACATCAGAAACCGCCTCGGACAGCGAGTCGGCGGCGTGGCCACGGAGATCCTCGATCACGACCCGGGCATCGTCACGATCGAAATGTGCCTGGCAAACGGTCGCGTAGTACATCTCCCACATCGGCTGGAGCTTCAGAGGGTTCGTCCAGTAGTGCCAGGAGGGGACGACAAAACAGACAGAAGTCATGCACTTACTCCGTTCAGAGTTCTATACAGCCAGGAGGCTGCTCCGATACCATTCCAGGGTTTCACGTAAACCCGCCTCGAGCGACGTGCTTGCTTTGAAGCCGAGTTGATTCAGCGCTCGAGAGCAGTCGAACGTCCTGACGCTCACGTGGCGAGATCGTGCCAAATCGTGAACCACCTTCGCATCAGAGTAGCCATCCAGGTCGATGAGCAGGTCGAGAATCTCGTTGATCGTGCTGCTCGCCCCAGCCCCAACGTTGTATGCGCTGAATCCATTGCACCGCTCGAGCGCCAGCATGCAGGCATCCACAAGATCACCCACATACAGCAAGTCTCGGCCGTCCTCACCCGACCCCCAGACTTCGATCGGGTGGTGGCGCTCGACCACCCGCCGGATCATCGCGGGTAATGCGTGACACGTTTCGAACTCGAAGTCATCGTGCGGACCGTATATGGACGTCGGACGCAGGGCGATCACGGTCTCAGGGGACGACGCCTTGCGGACGTATTGCTCGCTGACCTTCTCTACAAACCGAGACAGCCACCCGACCGGTTCGTATGGTGTTGGCGGATCCTCACCAAAAAACGCCTCTTCTGACAACGGCTCCGAGCTCGCGGGATACCCTGTTGTGCTGCTCAACAGCAGCAGCTTTTCCACTCCCGACCGGGAGGCCGCTTCGAGCACGTTCGTGTGGATGGCCGCGTTCTCGGCCAGAGGACCGACCGGCGACGTCGCCATGACTGCCGTCGTCGATAGCTTCCCGGCGAAGTGACAGACCCATTCGGCCCCTTCGCAGACCTCCTGACACGACGTCCGATCTGTGAGGTCCGCGTGAACATATCGAACACCGTCGTGCAAGACCTGTGGACGATGGGAATGATACACCGCCGTAAGGTCGACCTCTGCACGACCGTGAAGACGTGCCAGGAAGTTCGTTCCGACAAACCCGGAGGCTCCGGTAATCAGGATGCGCTTGCGTTCGATCATGCCCTCAGAAGTCCAACCTTCGGTAGAGCGGCCACGGTACGAGCTTGAGTGCGAGGCCTACCAGGCGCCACCACTTCGGCAAAAAGACGATGCCTTGTCGGCGTCCCAGCCCTTTCACCATCTGCCGTGCAGCTGCCGCCGGCTCCATGGCAGAAAACATCAGGTTCTGCCCGAAGTTCAGGTTTGTCTTCACATAACCCAGTCGATACAGACACACCGTGCTCTGTGTGTCTGAGAGATGGTGTCTGACGGCCTCGCAATAGAACTCCAGCCCGTGCTTTGAGGCCCCATAAACGCTGTTGCTGCCCCGCGCCCGGACAGCTGCCACAGACCCGGTCGCGACAAGGTGGGCCCGATTCGATCGGAGATCTCCGAGAAAGGCGTTGATCAACGAAATCACGCCCGTGAAGTTGCTGCCCACGATGCCCTGAAGCAGATCGTCCGGGACCTGGCCTCGGTCATCCTGGGTGCTGTAACCCGCCGTCACAAACAAGGCATCCAAGCCGCCGAGTTCGGCGATAGCACGGGACCGGTATTCGACTGGGTCGAAGTCTCTGAGATCGATCGGAACAGCCGTCACACGGCCGTCGGTCCGGAGATTCAGGTCCGCCGCTGTCGCATCCAGGTCGGTGACGTCTCGCGACGTGATCACCAGCTGGTGGCCTGCTTCGGCCAGCACCCCCGCCAGAGCCCTGCCGAGACCCGCTGAGGCTCCGATCACCACGGCCCTCACAGATCCAATCTTCCCGTCAAGCTCGACCGGAATCGTCGCTTCGGATCGAGACGTGCAACCCCCTCTTTGAACTGTTCATACTCTGGATACTGCCGTCGAACGACCTCCGCGGAGAGCCGTGAGTCGACGTATACACTCGCGATCGCTCCCAGATCGGTATCTATTGTATCCAGTCCTCCCAAGAGTGCCCGACCACCAGGAGAGTTGAAAACATCGACCGTAAAGCTGATGCCCTCACCATCGTAGCTCACGAGCCGGCTGCTCCCACGAAAGACCTTCATCGACACGAGCGGGATCGGTTCGCCGAGATCGCGCTGCAATCGTTCGAGCTTCTCGAAGTACTGGCGATAGCGATCGAGCGGAATCAGTACTTTGTGCTCGAGGAACCCTCGGTTACCGTAGAGGTCGAAGTAGAACCCGAGTTTGGCCGCAGGGTACGAGACTCGGGTAAGCGAAAGGAGCTTGTTNTCGGATCGCTTCATCATCGCGTGATACGCACGGCTTACGCTCCGCACACTAAGCTTGTTCATTAACGGGAGTCTGGCTTTCCTCCTGGAGGGGTCGAGCGGCTGACTCGACCAGTCCAGGTCAGCCATCGCATCCTCGTCCTCGTAGACACCGGTCAGCACGTAGCCTGCTCCGTAGGTCTTGCCAAACCCGGAAAGGTCGTTCCAGCTGTATAGGAGGTCGAAGTCTTCTTTCCGCTCCTGAACGCAGTCAGCGGTCTCCTCGAGACTCCTGACACGAATCAGCTTCTGCCGGATCACCCGAGACGGCAACGGGACCAGCCGTAGGACGGCCGAACAGATGATCCCGGTCGTGCCATACCCCCCGCACGTCAGTCGGAACAAGGGATCATCGTCATCCGCACGGCACCGCTGGACGCCACGATCTGGATGGACCACCTCCATCTCATCGACCCAAGCGTCAAACAGCCCCTCCTTATACTGGTTCTTACCGTGGACGTTGCAGGCGATGCACCCTCCGACCGTGATCTCGGGATGCCCGGGCTGCACAGGCAGAAGCAAACCGTAGTCGACAAGAAACGCCTGAAGGGCTCCGATGGTCATCCCTGCTTCGACGCGAATCCGTCTCTCTTCGGGCTCGAACGACAGAACCCTGTTAAAGTGCCTGAGGCCCACCGACTTGACGCCTTCCCCAAAGCTCGCTGCCACGTAGGAGAGTCCGCTCCCCCGGGCGATCATCGGTTGGTCGCCATCAATACCATACAAGCCCTGGTAGCGATCAGGTTCCTCGTAATCCACCTCGTGGTGCGTCTGCTGATCCAGACTCGCGAATGTAAACCTGCCGACGCTCATGGTATCCCACTCGATATCGTCATCGATGTCGATGCATCATCCAGGTCCACTGTCTTCTCGATCGTCACGCGTTCTGCCGGCGCATCCATCGAGTCAGTTCGTGAAATGTTGCCCACGGATATGAAACGACACTGGATCCGGGCCCCCTCCAGAGGCCCGATACTGGAGTGGATTTCATCCCGAATCTTCAGGAATGTCTGACCGATCGTGACCCGGCGAAGGCTGGTCACACCGGACGATCCCTTGCTGAGTGCGCCTGCGGACTGGTTCAGGGCTGTCCCACTCTTCAGCCGGTATCGATCGATCAGGGATCTCAACAGCCAGGAACCGGTCGCTGTCGTCGCCCCGACCCGAAGGATCAAGCGAGACAGGAACCCGGGGTATGCGAAGACCGGCTTGTTCATGGAGAGCGTCATCTCGATCCCGTCACCCGACAGGGACCAATCACGTCCGGGATCGTAGCCCTGCGAAACCCTCATATCCTCTCCGGATCCAACGTGGATGCCCAGATCTTCGACAACCAGCTTCTGGCCACGAAAGATCCTGATGACGCCACCGCCGGCAACGGAGACGTAAGCGTGAACATTGTCCCAGTGGAATACGCACACACCGGACCCTGGGTAGCAGGTCCAACCTTCAGGGTACGCGACCGAGTCGCAGGACCAGATGAATCGCTCTCGAAGCATCCAGGTCAGTAGCGGCAGATACGCCCAGCGGGCAAGCCGCAGATCATCGCCCAGCGTTGGAACCAGGCCTGGCCGGCCCACCGACACCCGGGCAAACAAGCCGGTGAACTGGGCTGCACGATCGTCCTTCGGAGACAGCAGTCCAAAACCGATCCGGCTGACATACGGATTCATGCACAATCCGGCTTCGGGAGAGATCGTACCGTCTGGATGAACGAGCGGCACCATATAGGCACAGAGACGTTGCATCGCAGGAATCGCACGCTCGTCGCCGGTCACCAGCGTATACAGCATCACGTAGTCGAGCAGGACCGAGCAATACCCCAGATCCATCCCGCCAACCTCGGGGAACCAGCCTTCCTCAGTCTGCCGCCCGAGTGTATGGTCGATCTTTGCCGCCGCCGCGGTTCGGTAGCGTTCCTCCCGCGTGACCACCCATCCCAGCGCGAGAGCGGCACCGGCTGCCGCCTCGTGGTTCGCCTTAACAGTGTCGTGCCGGCTTAAGAGCCAGTCACAGGCCCGAGTGAGAACTTGCCCAAGCGCCTCTCGATCTGAATCCGTGATGACCTCATCACCGAGGTAGGCGGCCAGACCGTATGCGATTGTCGTAAACTCAGTGGCCGCAAACCCACGCTCACCCTTATACCATTCGTCAAAGCTCCCATCCGCATACTGCGACCGTGACCAAAAGGTGAGGCCGGACGAAAAGGCTGAGCGCAGGGACGCCACCCCGGGTGCACCAGCCTGCTCCCGGATCGATTCGAACGCGGGAAGCGACAGAAGCAGCAAGGCGGGAGCTGCCTCCTGATACCGGGCGTCGGCAAACTCCGACGTCTTGTCTCGCCAGAACTTGTAGTCGAAACACCCGTAGCTTGGTGAGGCAGGATTCGCGTCCTGCATGCCAATCAAACGCCAGGCAGACTCGGCAACATACCGCGCCTGAAACGTGTAGTCGCTTTCGCTCACGCGAACGTCAGGCCTGGATTCCGCTTCCGCCATGCTCTGAACACGATCAGGTTGTAGATGATTCGATAGTAGCTTCGTCGACCATCCATGTGCTGGTCGATCATCCGGTTCAGCTCCTTCAGTGAGACCTCGCCGTCGGTGATCTCTTCGATGTCGGACAGAGCGTCCACCATCGGAAGCATACTCTGCTTCAGCCATCGCGCGATCGGGAAGGTGAAGCCCTGCTTCCGCTGCCGGACAATGGGATCCGGAAACTGGCGTTGCTTGAGAACGTGCTTCAGCAGCACCTTGAGCTGCATCCGGCTGACCTTGAACCGATTGGGCAGACAGTTGGCGAATTCGATCATGGGAACCGACAGAAATGGCGATCTTGCCTCCAGGCTGTGCATCATAGCGGCGCGGTCGGTGTGGTGACACACAAACTCAGGCAGAAACACCTTCTGGTAATAATACAGGAGCCGTTGCACGGATGACATGCCGGAGGACACCTCGTGATACTCGTTGCTTATCCGAAAGGCGCCGTCAGTCCGGGTAGGATCGAAGAACCCGGGCTCGGCGAGGGGCATCAGATTCTTGAGCTCGTCTGCCGGGAGCGTGGATAACCAGACGCTGGCTCGCGCCGACCGGGCGGCGGGAAAGGCTTGCAGGTAAGCAAGTGCCCTGAACTGGGGTCCGACGTAGCCGTCGCTCCCTGGGAGCAGTCGGGTCACCCCATATCTCGCAAGGGCGATCAGGGAATCCGGAACGGCGTGGAAGACGCTCTCGAAGGGTACGCCGACAAACGGGATATATCCCCCGAAGAGCTCGTCGGCGCCGTCTCCCGTAAGCGCTACCGTAATCTCGGGACGACTTTGCTGAGTCAGGTAATACACGTTCACAAACCCGGGATCGGCCTGGGGTTCGTCCATCTTGTGCATGAGCCCGTCAAAGCTCGCCAGGAGCGCTTCCTGATCCATCATGATCGAGGTGTGACGCTTCACCCCGACGTGTTTGGCAACCTCCCGAGCCTTTGATCCCTCGTCGTAGTCCGCGTCTTCCATCGACACGCTGAATGACTTTATGTCAGGCACGAGACGATGACAGCTGTCGAGGACCATGGAACTGTCCACCCCCCCGCTGAGGAAGACTCCAACTGGCACATCCGAACGCATGGTGATTGAGCAGGACCGCTCAAAGAGTCGCTCGAACTCCTCTGCCGCTTCTATCGCGTCCACTTTGATCGTGTCCTGGCCGGGTATGGAGTCCCACCAGCGCGCGGACCGAACAGTCCCGTCGATAGACTCGATCAACATCCCGGGGAGGAGCTTCCGGACGCCCTGAAAGGGGGAGGTATCGGCCACGTAGTAGGCGTTAACGAGATACCGTCGGAACGCCTCCCGGTCGATTCGCCAGGTGCGGTCAGAAAGCTCCTGGAAAGCTCTCACCTCGGAGGCATAGATCAGGCCTCGATCATCGCTACAGTAGTAGAGCGGCTTCTGACCGAGAGGGTCGCGGAAGAGCACGTGTCGGCCTGTCTTGCGATCGTGAAAAGCTCCCGCAAACATACCATCGAGCCTGTTGAGGGCGCGGGTATCCCAGGCAATCAGGGCCTTCAGCAGTACCTCTGTATCGGACTGGGACTGAAACCGGTATCCCTCCCGACCAAGTTCCTCACGCAACTCCAGGTAGTTGTAGATCTCGCCGTTGAACGTGAGCACATACCGGTCATCAGCGGAATGAAACGGCTGGATCGCGTTGTCCGACAGATCGATGACACTCAAACGACGGTGCCCCATGTATACACCGCCTTCGCACCACTCTCCGCTCGCATCGGGGCCGCGGTGAACCATGCTGTCCGTCGCTCTCCTCGCGCAGAGGACATCCTGGTTCGAGAGTTCCTCCTGCCACTGGATCCAACCGAAGATTCCGCACATAGGGGCTTAGTATCTTGCTCCCGCACGTGAACTCGTGAACCTGCCGATCACGAAGTATTTGAGCCCCGACCATAGGTAGCGGAGCGCGCGCCGCGTCGGCAGATGCCAGAAGTTCAGGAGCGCCTGGAACAGGATGCGCGGTCGTAGATAAAACTTGCGCATGGCGAGTTGCGCGTGAGTCTCGAGGTCCTCCCGCGTCCGTCCGTGCGGTACCCACACAGCGGAGTTCTCCGACAGTAGATTGTTCTGATACTTTCCTGACCTGTCGAACGTCCCATACTTCTGCGCATCCACCCATAGCTCCGTCCCCGGGTAAGGTTCAGTAATCGGGAAGACGGCGTAGTCGAGGCCGCTGTCGATCGCGAAGTCGATGGTGCGCATCGTCTGCTCGGGGGTTTCTGTCGGCAGACCGATCATGAATGACGACTGGGTCTGGATCCCGTGGCGTCGAGCCATCTCGATCCCCTCGTAGTTCTTTGCCACAGTCAGATCCTTCTTGATCAGCTTGAGCAGGTCATCATCCCCGGATTCTCCTCCATAGGTGATCAGGTAGCACCCGGACTCGCGCATCAACGCCAGCATTTCTTCTGACACACAATTAGTCCGAGTAAAGCACATCCACTGGATGTCCCATCCCCTGTCGATGATCCCACGACACAGGTCCTCTACGCGCGGCTTGTTGATCGTGAAGATGTCGTCGTAGAACTGGAAGCTGTCGTAGCCCTGATCGATCAGCGTCTGCATGTCCTCGAGCACTCGATCCGTGCTGTGATACCGGAAGCTCCTCCCGAAGGTGAGCTTCGTCTCGCAGAACGTGCATTTGAAGGGGCACCCTCTGGAGGTCAGCATGTGTGCGACCTTCTTCCCCCGGATATGCGCCGGCGGGAAGTAGTGCTCCATGTCATACAGGTCCAGAGCGGGAGAGGGGAACATGTCCAGGTCATCGACCAGCCCCTCGCGTTCATTCTGTATGATCTCGCCCATCCTGGATCGGAACCAGATGCCTTTGACCTCTCGCAACGCCTTATCGTCGCCGAGTGCGTTCATCACGTTCCGTATGATGATCTCGCCCTCAGACAGCACGATCATGTCGACATCCGGCGAGTGGAACGCCTCCTCGGGGAAGACGGAAACCTGGGGCCCCCCCAGGATCGTCGTGATACCGGGGGAGATGCCCTTCGTGATTTCACAGATCCGCGCGCATCGCTTCATGTTCGTGATGTAGGCGGTCATCCCAACGACACGCGGGTTGAAGTCTCGAATGTCCTGCTCAACACGATCGATCGGCCAGTCGTTGACCTCGTAGTCGATGATCTTGACCTCGTGTCCTTGGTCTCTCAGCGATGCCGCGATGTAGGCAAGACCAAGCATGGGCAGTTCGCCAGCGGCAGCGGACAGCCGACCATAGGACTCCTCCAGAGTCCCTGGTGGGACGATGAGCAGGACACGTTGCGACTCAGTCTTCCTTGGAGGCAACGACGTCAGGCCCTTGTCCGGCTTTATCACACGGGCGATCTGCTTCTTCTCGGCCTCCGCAGCGGCCTCATCGAACTCGACTGCCGTGGGTTCGCTCATGACTCTCCAATCTACCGGTTGATTTTGCCTACTCTGCGCCTTCGACGAATACGACCTGCAAATATGCGGGCATAGCGACCCGGCCTTGCGGTCGCTCCCACTTCAAACGGCCATCCTGCTTCCGGTCTTGTATATATGGTACCTGCCTGCCCGAGACGATCAGTGTAGGCGCGTCCGTCAACGCCTCTTCCAGCGTCGGGTAGGCTGCCCGGACCCGTCGGTCTCGTGACAGTCGCTGGGCCGTCTCCTTGTCTCGTAGCGACAGCTGCCAGAAGGCCTGCGCGACGTTGCAGGCATCCGGGATGTAGCTCACAAAACTGAGCACTTCGCCCTCGGGATAAGTCTCCAGATGTGTGTTCACCTGAGCTGATATCTCCTGGGCGAGGGCATGATTCGCTGCCGACACGGGTACCACGACACGCGCGTAGTCGACCAGAGACAGCACGAACACTGTTGCCCCTACCACAAGTCCTGTAGCCCACACTCGCTTCCCCAGACCAGCCAGCCATACCATTATGGCAGGAAGGACAACAATCACATTGTTGTAGTAGCGGCTGGAGTTGTAGTCTCTGGCAACTCCCTGGATCAAGCTCGCGTCGGCGGCAGAAACCAGATTGAGACCGACCGTAACAACAATGAACGCACCGATTGCCCGGTCCCGGTCGCGGTTTTCTGCGGTGCGAACCGAGCGGACGATAGCCCAGCATCCGACAAGAAGTGTCGCCAGGATCAGGGCGTGCCACGGCGAGGTACCCAGAAAGCCAAGCAGGTCGGCCTGCCGCACGAGATCGACGGGCGACAGATCGCTACGCGCCGCACCACCTTTCGACAGGATGGCCGCCACTGCCGCTTTCGGGTAAACAAACGCGAATAAGTTTACCCCGACTGCCCAGCCGAGCAGGACACTCCCCAACGAGTGCCAGCACCACTTCCGAAGGTGAGACCTGAAAACGCTCCAGGCCACCCCCACCGCGACAAGACCAAGGGCGACGTGGTAGCTCGTCCCACCAATGTCTTCGATGACCGAGCCGTTCCAACCCATTGTGTCGTAGACGAGCCGTGAAGCGACTCTGCCGATGGCTGAACTGACCACCCACGCAAACAGGACCACTCCGGCACCGACCATCAGCTTTCCACGATAGGATCCGTGATCCGAGCCCAGCCTCAGCCGACGCCCGACCAGCACAGCTGCGGCGACACCGATTAGTGTGAGCAACCCCAGATACATGATCGACAGGAGGAATCCGAGCATCCAGTAGACCCCGCCAGCGACCTGCGGTCGGCCGTCAGCAATCAGGTAGACACCCAGCCCCGTCGGCACGAGCAATACCCCATAGGTATGGTAGGCTGTCAGCGTTGGCGACAAGGCAGCGACACCGGGCATTACGGCTGAAAGTGCAGACGCGATGAGAATCGGCAGGTTCGGTATGTCGTGCCGAACTGCCATCGTCGCGCCCCAGCACGCGGCCAAAGTCAGCGTGACGTAGTTGACGCCGATACAGAACAGGCGGAAGCCCTCGAAGGTCAGCTCCGGGGCCCCGAAGGCCCAGAAGTACAGAGCCGACAGCTCGGTAAGCGGAACCCCTGGATGGTGGCTGATAAACCGACCCAGGTTCCACCCATCAGACAAGACCAGTCCACCACCAGTAGAAAAGAGGATGCCGAACGTCTCGGCCGCAAACATGTCGTAGTCTCGCCGGCCGATCATCAAGTCGGACAGGTAGAGCAGCCAGAACGGAAGCGAGAACGCGGCGAAGGCGGTCACGTGCTGTCGGCTCGGGAGTATCACGATGGCCTCTCGAACCAGTCCGCGGGGCGGTCCTTCAGGTAGTCTCTGCACCAACGCAGATTGTCAGCCATGTGCTCGCTGCCTTCGAATATCAACTCGCACCCTTGTTCTGCAAAAGTGAAGGGCACGTGACTATAGGCGTGGAAAACTCGACCGACCCGGTGCTGATTCTCAGGCGGAACATACAGCAGCAGAAAGCCCGTGCCGCCCGCGCCGAGCAGTTTCCCACCCAGCGCGCCGTGCTGGCGCGCCGTTGCATAGAGGTGGTCGATCAGGGGTGTGCTGACCATCCGACTAAGCTCTCGCTTGTTCATCCAGGCTTCGTGGAGAAGTTCACCAAAGGCGTCTAGATTCTCCTCCCCTTCAAGGATGGATCTGGCGGAGTCGACCATCCTGTGCATGCGTCGAAGCGTCTCCTGGTGATCACCGAAGTTGGAGACCTGGTCCGCCGCGATCTTCGAAGCTGTCCGGCTCGACCCGATGTAGAAGAGCATCAGCCGCTCCTGCAGCCGGCGTATGCGCTGGGGGGCAGCGTCTATGGGGGTCACGGCATAAGTGCCATCTCTTCCGAACTGTATGACGTTGAGGCCTCCGTAAGCCGCTGCGATCTGATCTTGCGATCCCACGACCTCTGATAAGATATCTCGCTCGAGATGTGTTGCCTCACGGACCAGTCCGTCACGGTCGATCTCGTCACCGAGCACGGTCTTGAGCGCCTTGATCAGACCGACCGCAAAGGACGAACTGGACCCTATGCCCGACCGAGCCGGTAGATCACCCTGGTGGTGGACTTCCACCCCGATGGAGTCGTCGAACCCCAGGTAGATCAGGGCCTCACGCACTGCTGGGTGCAAGACTTCCTCCACGCTGTTTGGCGTCTCTATATGCGACCATACGATCCTGTGGCGAATGTTCGGGATCGGAGGATGGACCCGACAGGTGATGTAGCAATGCTTGTTGATCGAGGTGGACAGAACAGCGCCCCCCTCTTTCTTATACCACTGAGGGTAGTCGGTACCACCGCCGAAGAACGAAATCCGAAAAGGTGTCTTGGTAACGATCATTTCACGATAAACGATTGCTCATTGTAGGTATCGAACAACTGATTCAAGGCTTCACAGTCCATTGGAGGGAGTCCGGCCGCCCGGCAGTTTTCTTCTACGTGCGCCGGAGTGAGCATGCCGGGGATCACGGTGGAGATTTCCGGATACGAGAGACAGAAGTTCAAGGCAAACATGATGTCCGATTCCTCGTCCTTGGTGTCGAATCTCCGGATACCCTGTGCCCAGAGTTTCCGTTGCTGGATCGACCAAAGGGACCGATGGTCGTCCACGCCGAACGCTTCGTCACCGGCATATCGACCCGTCAGAAACCCGAAGCACAGGGGTGTCCGCGCGATCAACCCCACGTCTTCAGCTCGAGCGAGTGCGAGAAGCCCACTCGCCCGAACCCGCTGGTCCAATAGGTTGAAATTGACCTGAATCACACGTACGCCGGCGCGAACGAATGCTCCGGCGTCCTCTGGACGTGACACGGAGACTCCGACCG
Organism: Gemmatimonadota bacterium; assembly: GCA_002727195.1. GTDB lineage: Bacteria > Latescibacterota > UBA2968 > UBA2968 > UBA2968 > UBA2968. The sequence continues at coordinate 102,807 of PBWH01000020.1, read as the reverse complement.
CGCCTACCTTCCCCTCCTCGACTAGCCTGCCAGCCCAACCGCAGGTCTCCACCGCTTGGACGATGTCGTCTTCTCTAGGGCTGTGCAACTGAAGCACGTCAACGTAGTCGGTGTTCAGTCGCTGAAGACTCCCCTCGACCGACCGCTGAACGTGGCTCGCGTCGAAATTCCGCTGCACTCTTGACACCATGCCCGCCTTCGTGGCGATCACGACATCCTGCCGGCAGGCCCCCAGCCCTTTGCCCAACAGCCGCTCGCTCCTCCCGCGACCGTAGCAATCCGCGGTATCGAAAAACGTGATCCCGCGTTCGAGCGCCAGTGCGATCGCATCGAGTGACGTGCGATCTTCGGTTACACCGTATGAGTCACCGCCGAGGCCCCACGTTCCGAACCCGATTTCCGAAACATGCAGATCCGTTCCGCCAAGTCTCCTATACACCATAAGCCTTGCCCCGACTCAGAAGGGACCTTTGAACCGACGCTCGTGGGAGTAGAAATCCTCACCGGCCAGGTCGACCTGATCCAGACCAAGCTTCCTCTCAATGGCCCTAACGATGTCGACAGCATTGGGGTAGAACTCGTTCTCCAGACATCTGACAGTTGGGCACGGCGTGAATGCGAAACCGATTCTCCCTACAGGCGATTTCAACCGACCAAAGCACTTTTCGCTAACCCTGGCAGCGATTTCAGCGCTGAAACCACTCTCACACCAGTCGTTATCTGCAACAATGCAGTGTCCAGTTTTTTCGACCGACTCAAGAATGGGTGTTTCATCCAGAGGTGCGATCGTCCTTGGATCCACGATTTCAACGCTGACGCCGTGTCGCGCAAGGATCTCAGCGGCCTTGAGAGCTTCAACATTCATCCATGACGTTGCGACAATCGTAATGTCGCTACCGTCTCTGAGCACCTGGCTCTTCCCGATCGGAATCACGAACTCACCTTCAGGAACATCCTCCTCTGCCCAATACAGCCATCTGTGCTCGATGAACACGACCGGGTTATCGTCCCGAATCGCGGAAGTGAGCAATCCCTTGGCATCTCTTGGTGTTGTGGGTATGACGACCTTTAGCCCCGGGATGTGAGAGAAGTACGAGTGCAGGCTCTTACTATGCTGACTACCCTGTCCCCAACCTCGTCCAACAATGGCTCGAATAACGAGCGGCACCTTCCACCTTCCAACTGTAGAATAGATGTAATTCGACACCATGTTCACCAGTTGGTTCATCGCCAGTAGGAGAAAATCGACACGTATATGAACATGAATTGGTCGGAGGCCGCTCATGGCTGCTCCCAGTCCGAATCCAACCATCGACTCCTCGCTGACCGGCGTGTCAAAGCACCGCTCGGGGCCAAACGCATCAACGAACCCCTCCAAACTCCCAAAAATGTGTGGTGGGGTTGGCACACCGATGCCATACACGAAAACGGTAGGATCGCGCTCCATTTCCTGATACGCAGCTTCGTGTAGTGCCTGACAGAAGCTAATCGGCCTCATGAAAAACCCCCCTACGGAGTTGGTCCCCGGTCGGATACGGCGCGACCTTAGCGTTTGAGATTGCCTCCACGATCCGCGCCTCGACTTCCTCTTCGAGCACTATTACCTCATCACCCAGGACTTGCTCGCAGAGGCGCTTTCTTTGGAGTTTTACTGTGTCACGTTCTTTCCACCACGCCAACTCTTCCCCCGATCTGTATCCCAGCGGCACGTCGTCTCCAATACCAACGTGCTCCAGATACCTGAAACACCTGAATCGCAGGAAAGCGGGGGCCCCGTTCTTGTGGACGGCATTGATCGCCGTTTGCGCAACTCCGTACACCTCTTCGACATCATTCGTTTCCTCGTCGAAGACCTGAATGTCAAACCCACCAACGACCTCTGCGAGGGACCGGAAGCCCTGTCGATACTGTGTTGCGGTAAGGACTGAGAATCCGTTGTCTTCGCAGACAAAGAGCACTGGCAGCCTCATTAGGCTGGCAAAGTTGATGCTCTCCCAGAATACCCCTTCGTCAGTTGCGCCATCCCCAAAAAAGACACAAGCCACGCCGCCTTGGCCCGCTATCTTCTCGGCGTAGGCCGCCCCCAGAGCCAGCGGAATCGGGGCAGCCACAATACCGGAGGAGCACATATGTCCTCGCTCCGGGTCGGATAGATGAAGTGACCCCGACTTTCCCTGTCCTACCCCGGAGGCCTTCCCGTAGAACTCGGAGAAGAACCCTTCGATATCCATCGTCTTCGCAAGAAAAGGAGCATGGCTCCGGTATGATGAGAAGATCCGGTCTTCAGCCTTAAGCGCCGTGCAGATACCGACTGGTACCGCTTCCTGCCCCATGGACATGTGCATGGGAGTTCGCATCTCATCCTCTGGATACAACTGGACGAGATACTCTTCCGTCCTCCGGCAGACAAACAGACTTCTGTATAGGTCAAGACCTTTACACTCGTTCACTTAGAATTCCCTGACTAAAAGTGTCCGGATATCTGGGGCTCATGTTCCTTCACCCCATACAGATAGGCGCCTTTCTTATTCCCCCACCAGATGACCTCGCGACACCAATCATCCCAGGAGTCCCAAACGTGGCTTGATCGATCGATGCGGTACTCGTAATCGCCTTCGACCAGCGGGAGTGACTGCCCGAGTTTGCCTGCCTCATAGGCCTCCCGCACGTTGTACTCGGCACGGACCACGACATCTTCCGTCGCGAACGGCCGCTTCAGGAGCTCGGCATTCAGGGCAATCGCATCCTGGATGATCCGCTCGGGAACCAATAGATCCTGGGCGGCCAGCCAGTCCAGCAGGGCCGACTGAGCCTCGTCGTAGAAGCTCGATATCCGCCCACCGTGAACAAGCTCGATCAAGGCAAGCTCGTCGGCTGGCCACCAGATATCCAGAAACGTCGTCGAAGGGCAATACTCGGCGCCCCCCCTCTGAATGTCTTCGGCCTTCGCAAGGAACCGCTGATGGAGTTCAGACAGGGTTGGATACCGGTCGAGCGACCCTTCGGTAAAGACTCGGATAAGATCCCGAAACGGGATCGAAAACTGCTCGTGCAACAGCAACAGAGGAATCTGTAGTACCTTGTTGAAGTAGTAGAACTGGCACGTCCAGGCCGTCGCTCGTGTCCGGACCCAGTCAGGTTCGGGGCACGAGGCCGTCCCCACAACCAGCTCCTGGCGCTCGAGGATTTCATTGTCGGACGATTGCAGCGACCCGTGGATGTTCACGACCTCGGACTCGACGATCACCATCCCGTTCCGTTCTTGATAGGCAGGATCACCCATCTCCGCGTTGGGCAGAATCGACAGATTGTTGAACTGGATACGATTGTGCTGGCCGTTCGCCACAATCTCGGATGTCCCGGCCAGGAAACTCTCGTAGGTCTCACCAGGCAATCCAAGGATGAAGTCCGTGTATGTCTCTACGCCATCGCTCGTGAAACGTCTCTGGAGTTCTTGATAGGTGTCTGACGAGATGTTATCCCGCTTGATCTCTTTGAGCGTCGTCTCGTCGATCGACTGAAGCGACAGCGTCACGCCTTTGTTGAGCCCCGCATCGGAGAGGATTTTCTGGACCTGGTAGGCCCGATCAGTCGCGTTTTTCGTGTTCTGGACAGACAGCCCCTGCGGATATCCCGTTTCCAGTCGGACCTTCGCCGCATACTCGGCGATATCGAGGTCACGGGGAAGGATTCCGAAGTTCGCATCGGCACAGAAGACATACTCGATCTGGTGACTCGCAAACCAATCGATCTCGGCAAACAGTCGGTCGAGATCGAACCGATAGACCTTGCTGGCCACCGCCGACCCCCAGTCACAGAAGGTGCACGCGAACGGGCAACCGCGGTTTGTCTCCCACAGGGCGATCCACTTGACTCCCGGGGCAGACGCGATGAGCGGGTCGAATACCCCTTCGAGATACGGGGAGGGCACATCACCCAGTTCCTTGATCCGATCCCGCTTGGCAAAAGTCACGGGAGCCCCTTCCCGCAGGTAGGTCGTAGACGCAAGCTCACCCCAGTCGCCCGATCGCGCCCTGTCGATCCCGCGCTCCAGGACCTCCACAAACGTCGCTTCACCTTCACCGTGACAGACGAGGTCTACACACCGGTTCTGTTCGACAAAGACCAGACCCCGATCCGGAATCTGCGGCCCTCCCATCACAACGACGACGTCCGGCCGCGCGGCCTTCAGCTGCTTCGCAATCTCTAGCGAGATCCGGATGTTCCACACGTAGGTCGAAAAGAACACGATATCGGCAATTTTGAGCTGTTCGACCGCCACTTCTGGCGGAACCCGGTCATAGATCGGCAGCAGAAACTCGAAATCAGAAGGGTTCGACAGATACTTCAAGGCGTATGCCTGAAGGATGCCGACCGAGTAGGGCAGGTAGCTCTGTCCCGAGAAACTGTTGTTGATCTGAACCAGACCGACTTTGACACGTTCAGCCATCGATCATCTTCCCGCCCGGCCCATCAGGCCGAAGGCTCTTCGTTTTGCTCGACCAACACGGTCCATGAGCTGGTCGACCATCCGATACCCACGGTGACGGGCACGCTCTCCGGAGGAGAAGTAGACGGTCGGATCCGCTAGCAGCGCACATGTTTTTTCATCCACACCGGCCTTGTGTCTAAGGATATGCACGCCCTCGTCGACAAACCGCTTTTCAATCAGAATCGCCCCCTGTGCAAGGCATCGGTCTGGGTCGGACACGCTGCGATTCACATAGACCGCATCACTGACCAAGGGCTGCCCGTAAGGGTCCGAGTACCCGGGCGGAACATAGTGTGTCGGTGCCTTGAGGGTCTTGTATCCCAGTTGTTCCTGATCGATCTCAAACCGGATCAAGTCGAAGCCACTCCCACGCAGCAACTGATCCACATCCGAGAATAGCTTCTGACCGACTCGGACGGGAACAAAGCACGTTTCAACGACAACGACACCCACCCGATCCAGGACAGGAGAGGCTCCTTCGAGGACTTGATATTCGAAACCTTCTACGTCGATCTTCAGGTAGTCCACATTGGAGATCGAGTTCTTCTCGAGAAACGCATCGAGGGTGATGGTTTCGACCTTGATGGCCTGCCTCTCATCGAACGCCGATGTATCGATTTCGGAAATACGATCAGAGAACCTCGTGTTGCCAGCGTGAGTTTGGATCTCCGATAGACGTTCCCGGTCGAGGACAAGCATCCCAGCCATCCCTGCGCCGTGCCTGTGATAAAAGGTCTGTTCGCCGGGGGCATCCCCAAGAGCGTGACTGAAGTACTGCAGTGTTCGGTAGGTTGGAGAGATCACACCTTGCCGAGCTGCGTCCGTCGACCCCGTGACGAGCTTTTCGTACTCCTCAGGGTTCGGTTCAAGGCCGTATGCGTCTATCCTACTGGCGAGTCCAGGGAGGTGCGTGACGCCGTTTCGGGCGCCCACGTCTACGAACTGAATGACAACGTCCCGGGACTCAAGCAGTTGGACGCAGGTTCTTGTCGGTACGTTCACAACGATTGGTCCGTTCGTGTGAGACCTGTAGGCATCGTCTGGTTACGCAAGGCTCATCTCACTCAACGACGAAGTATGAAGTCCGCGATGCGTGTCTGAAACGCTCCAGCCGAATGTTGTTCAATCCAAGGACCTCCATCACCGCACGTGTCTCTCCGGGCGCGTCGTGATCGTTCAGCTCATCGAACCCGACGATACTGCCTTTGACCAGCCGGTCCTTGATCGCCTCGAGCACCACCTTTGTAGGCTCGTAGAGGTCGAAATCGAAGTAGGCCAGGGCGATGATCGTCTCAGGATTCTCCTCGAGGTAGGCCGGCACCGTCTCCATCCCGTCTCCCTGCACGAGCTCGTATTTCTTTATGTGGGAGAGCGGGTTCTCCTGCTCGTGGTAGTCCATCACTGTGCTGAGATATTCGATGTAGTTCTCCGTGGTCGTCAGATTGCCGACTCCGATCAGCTCGGCCTCCCCATCCGCATCTGAAACCGACGGGAAACCCGTAAACGTGTCGAAAGCGACGATCTTTCGATGGCGGTTAAATGGCTCGTATATTCCACGTAATGCGGAAAACACGGCGACGTTCTGCCCCCATCGTGTCCCGAACTCGAACACAGATCCGTGGATGTCCACGATCTGCTGATAGACGTGATTCAGGAAGAGCAACCGCGACAGTTCCTTGGAACTGATGAACAGTCCGAGATTAGACAGGATCTGTTTGCCCGGTATGGGACAGTTCCTCAGGTGTGTCGAGAAGTCATTCCGGATCGAGTCTTCGTGGTTGCTCGCGAAGTCTCTCAGTTCGATCGCATCCTTTTTGGCCGTACTCATTACACTACTTCCTCCGGTAAGCTGGATTCATCGAGCAAAACTGGGATGGGTCGCTTCCCGTCGAAGGCGATCACCCAGGCCCAATATCTCAATCGCCCTTCGGCGAGGTCATAGTAGCCCGGTTCCTGAGATGGGGTGACCCGGAACGGTTTAAGCATCTCTCCGCCTTTGATCTGCTCCGACAGTTGTGTCGGACTCGGCGACATTCCCAGCGCGTTCTCACGGGCCTGATCGACCGTCCTGTAAACCTTCTCTTCGTCTTCACGAGCCGGACGGATTCTGTCCGTGTCCATCTCGACCGACTTCGGCGCACAAGCGCTGGAGATCCGTTCGATCTCCCCATCCGTCAGCGCGATGTCTGCGCTCCGAGCATTCTCCTTGAGGCGCGTGGGGTTGGTCGAATTCGGTATGGCTACGACCCCCTCGTGAGAGACCAGCCATCGGAGCGCGACCTGGGCGGGCGTGGCGCCGTGAGCTTCCGCGATCGTCTCCAGAACGGCGAGGTGGTCGGGCCCGTTCGCGATCCGGCCGCGATGCAACGGGCTGTATGCCATCACCGTAATCCCTGCCTCCTGGCAGTACGGAAGCAGATCGTCCTCTACCCCGCGGTCGAAGAGATTGTACTCGACCTGCAGCGATTGAATATCCCCGGTCGGCAGAGCCTCACGCGCTTCTTCGAGCTCTGCGAGCGAGAAATTGCTCACCCCGATGTGTTCGACAACCCCACGTTCTACCAGCGAGCCCATCGCTCCGATCGTGTCAGCCAGCGGAACATCCGGGTTCGGCCAGTGTATCTGAAGCAGGTCGATCACATCGCAGCCCGTCCGTTCGAGACTCTCCGCGGCCGAGGCTTCGACCTCTTCGGGACGGGTCTTGCCGGGACGGAGTTTGGTCGCCAGACAGACCTCCTGTCTCACGTCCGCAACCGCCTGCCCCACGACCCGTTCTGAGTGTCCGTCCCCATAGACAGGCGCCGTGTCCAGCAACGTCATGCCAAGGGAAATGCCGAGTCTGATGTTGTCGACCTGGTCCTCATAGCGCCCGACCCGGGTCTTGTAAGAACCGATGCTGAGGCCTTGACCAATCGCGGACACGGAGATGGCCGTCTGTCCCAGAGCCTTCTGTATCATAGCTTGACCCAGGTCTCTTTGTTCTCGCGATACCAGGTGAGCGTACTCCGGATACCATCTTCGAGGGACGTTTTCGCCTGGAATCCTGTCAGGGTCCGGATTTTTTCGGAAGACACGAGCCGCTTCGGGATAACAGAAGGCTTCGATCGATCGAACCGGATGTCAGCATCACCATAGCCATCAACCCGAGCGATGGTTTCTACGACCTGCTGAACCGAGTAGCCCTTACCAGACGAGACATTCACGGTTGTGTAGTTCCCCTCCACCCGGAAGGCCGAAACAATGCCCTCGATCAGGTCCTCAATATAGATCAGGTCCTTCACATCTTTACCGGTCCCCCACACCTCGACCGGTTGGTGTCGGTCCGCAATCCGCCTCAGAAGCGCGGCCATCATGTGAGACGTCTTGAAGTTGAAGTCATCATACGGCCCGTAGGCATTAGAAGGCCTGACCACCAGCACCGACATAGGGTCATCGATCTTCTCCGCATAAGTCTGGCACAGGATCTCTGTGTATCGCTTCATCCAGCCGGAGGTGAAATAGACCTCGTGGGGTGGCCCTGACCACGCATCCTCCTCCCGGGCGGGTGTATCACCAAGGGGTGGATACACGACATTGCTGCTGACGAAACAGAACTTCCGAACGCGCGCGGCATACGACGCCTCAAGCATCTGAGCGTTCATCACGACGTTCGGCGTCACGTGGACGAGCGGTGTCGTCGCAATCACACCTGCACCGGACGTGTTGGCCGCACACATAAACACGAAATCCATCCCGTCTGCCGCCGTGTGGCACGCATCCAGGTGGGTCAGATCTGCCCGAAGGTATTGGACCGCGTCGTGCTCCAGAAAGGGCTCTTGCTTGTGAAAGGTGGCCCTGATCTGACATCCCTCCGCGACCAGACGCTGAATCAGATGCGTTCCGATGAATCCCGTCCCCCCGGTGACCAGGACGTTTGCACCCTCGAGTCGCCCCATACCCAACCGCTAGAACGGCCCCTTGAACCGTTTATACACGTCGGCCATCGACTGCTCGTCAGGCAACGGAAGTCCGTGGCCTGCGTTGCCTGTGACGAGTTCCGCGATCGCGTCAGTCAACGTACTCAGGTTCGGATAGTAAATATCCTCAAGCGCTTTCGCCGTCGGACAGGGCGCCGGTTCCATGCCCATCGTCACGACCGGCGACTTCAGCGCTCCAGGGTCTCTTTCGACCACGAGCCTGCAGATTTCGGCTGACACGCCGTAGGCTTGCCAGCTGGTGTCGGCGACGATCAGACGTCCTGTCTTCCGGACGCTGTCGATGATCACGTCGGCGTCCGGGTGCGACACGCAGTTGAGGTCGATGATCTCGCAGTCGATCCCGTGTTCCATCAGGTGCCCCGCCGCCCGGACCGCTTCCAGGGTCATGATCGATGTCGAAACGATCGTCACATCCTTCCCTTCGCGGAGGCGCCGCGTAGATAACGGCTCGAACCGCTGTGATTCCTTCTCGAAAGCCAGATCATACATCAATCGGTGTTCGAGGGAGATGACGGGCCCGCGAAATGAGCTCGTTGCGTGTCGATAGTCCACAAGAATCGACTCCGGCGTCGCAGGCATGATGACGGTCAGGCCGGGGATGTGGGCGAATAAAGACTGCAAGCTCTGCGAGTGTTGTGCCCCCTGCCCCCAACTCCTCCCGATCACCATTCGGATCAACATCGGGATCTCGAACCGACCGCCGAACATGTATCGATACTTCGCCACCAGGTTGACGATCTGGTTCATCGCCACCAGCGCGAAGTCCGCGCGGATATGCGTCTGGATCGGATAAAGACCGTTGAGGGCAGCCCCAACGGCAACCCCCATCATGCCTTCCTCTGCGAGCGGCGTATCCAGCACACGGTCGTGGCCGAAGTCCTCAGCGAGGCCAGAGGTCGTCCCGAAAGTACCCTTGTGATCCGTTACCCCCTGCCCGAGGATAAGTGCGTTCGCGTTGCTTTCGAGCGCCTCGCGCATCGCGGCATACAGTGCCTCACGATATGTTATCGTCGACACGGCCCCTTTGGTTTGCACAGCGTCGATAGTTTCCTCCTCCCTACACCACGTCCGACAGCAACGCATCGGACCCCGGCCACGGACTATCCTCGGCAAAAGCTGCTGCCGCATCGATCTCAGCCGTGATCTCAGGGGTAAATCGAGCAACCCGCTCCCCATCCGTGATCAAAGGATCATGCGCCTGCCACCGGTCGAGGTCCCCCTGGGACCGGTATCCTGCGTCGTGATCCTCCCCGGGGCCAACGTGCTCCTTGTATCGGTATGTGACAACCTCGAGGAACCGAGGTCCTCCGGTCTCCCGGATCGAGTTCACGCTCTCGGCCATCGCCTCGCGCACTTCCGTGAGATCATAGCCTCGCTCCATCCGCACACTCTGGATACCGTAGACCTTGGGCATATCGGATATCCGATATGCCTGACGAGAGGCAAGATCCGCGTGCACGGCCAGTTGGTTGTTCTCGCAGACAAAGACGACTGGCAGTCGATGCAGCGCCGCAAAGTTGAGCGACTCGTGAAAGACGCCCTGCTCCGTTGCCCCGTCACCGAACACGGCTACGGTCAGTTGGTCTTTACCCAGCCGCCCCGCGGCCAGCGCAGCACCGACCGCGTGCGAGATCGTGCTCGCGACAACAGCCGACGAGCCCATGAGCCCGGCCTCGGGAGCAGCCAAATGCATCGAGCCTGCCTTTCCTCCGCAGACCCCAGTGGCCTTACCGTAGAGCTCAGCGAACATCTCCTTCAAGTCGCCACCCTTCGCCAGGTAATACGAGTGGGATCGATATGAGGCGAATAGCAGGTCCTCCTCACGCAATGGCTGGCAGACACCCACAGCCACGGCCTCTTCTCCGATCGACAGGTGAACGGGGCTCTGGATTCGATCACTCGGGTAGAGATCCACGATCCTCTCTTCCACAAGCCGAATCCGTAGCGCGTCGTAAAACATGCGATCGTAAAGGCTAAGCGACTCCGTCAACACGTCCTCTCTCGGCAAAGAACTCCTCGGCTTCCCGATACGACTCCGGTGTGCCGATATCAATAAACCCTGTTTCGCGCTTCAGGGCCGCCATCTGACCTGGGACCAGTTTGGGAAATACATCACGCTCCAGAGAACTGGGTCCGAGCTTCGGGATCGTGTCGACTACCGAGGAACGGAGATGGTAGACGCCGGCGTTAATCCACCCAGACCGTTTACCCGAATCAGCCCGCTTTTCCTCGAAGCCCTGAACCAGGCCATCTGCACTCAGCTTCAGCGCCCCGTATCTGCTCAGGTCGTCGACTTTTGCGGACACCAATGTCGCGTCCACCACCTGCCCGGTCGACCACGTCAGGAAGTGACCTAGGTCGACGTCGACATACGAGTCGCCGTTGAGTACCAGTGCAGAAGACGCCTCCAGGTGCGTCCAGGCCAACCTGACAGCTCCTGCCGTCCCCAGGGGTTCACGCTCGCGTGAGTAAGTCAAACGCAGACCGCCGTATGAAGCGCCAAAGTAATCCTCAACCGAGTCCGCCGCGTAACCGGTAGACAGGACTACCTGTCGCAGGTCCGCCTCGAGCAACTGGTCGAACAGATAGGCCAGGAAAGGACGGCCCAGGACCTCCGCCATTGGTTTCGCGACACCCGATACGGCGGGCCGGAGTCGAGTCCCTTGCCCTCCGACCAGGATGATCGAAGTATCGGTTCGGTCAGACATTCGCGTAAATCACGTTCCTCAAGTGGTCCAGCGTATCATCGACAGTCTGCTCGAACGTATACTGCGGTGTCCATCCCGTCGCATCCTGAAACTTCGACATGTCGGGTATCTGAAGCGTGACGTCGGTCGGACGAAGTAGCGCCTTATCTACCACGATTGACGGACGTGACTCCAGGCTTGATCGACCGATCACGATATCGAGCATCTCCGAAATCGTCATCGTCCGGTTACCACCGATGTTGTAGACCTCTCCCGGCTCGCATTTCAGGACCAGTTGTCGGTAGGCTTCGACGGCATCCCTTACATCAGCGAAGGTCCGGACCGAATCCAGGTTGCCAACGCGGATTTCCGGCTCTCGTAGCCCTTTTTCGATCTCCACAACCTGTAAGGCAAAGGCCGGAAGCACGAACACCGGCCCACGCCTCGGACCGGTATGCGTGAACATACGCGTCCGGATGGTCTTCAGTTGGTGCGTCACCCAATACTGCATCCCCAGCAGGTCTTTGGTCACCTTGCTCACGCCATACGGGCTGATCGGCCGGAGAGGATGATCCTCGTTCATTGGGACGTCCTGGGGCCGCGGCTGGCCGTAGACCTCGGAGGAGCTGCATACGTGGATGACCGGGTCCTTTCCCGTCCGGTCCCGGTGCGCAAGCAATGCCTCCAGCAAGTTCGCAGTTCCCACACCGTTGACGTCGAGTGTGACCCGCGGAACGCTGTAGCTGTAGGGAACAAACGACTGCGCCGCCAGGTGGAAGACATAGTCGGGGTCAGCCTGATCGACTGCTCTGCGCAGCGACGCTTCATCGAGCAAATCGCCCATCAGGAATTTCACGCGCCGATCGTGCATCAAATGGCGCACGTTTTCGTCGGGGCTGCGCCACCGTCGCAACCCGTAGACGAGCGCCTCCGGGTGCTTCTCCAGCAGGTGCGACGCCAGATGACCACCGACGAAGCCAGTAATCCCCGTTATCAGGATCCGCTTACCATCCATCTCGTAGACTCTTTCCTCCAGCGATTAGCGGTCGTTGTCTTGATATGCCCTCACAATCTTCTCCATATCTGTCGCCATCTCACCGACGGATTTTTCAGGCGCGAACCGCTCCTCGTAACACCTGCGCCCTCCCGATTCGATGCGTCGACGCAGCCCATCATCCTCCAGGGCTCTCTCGATCGAAGCCAGAAGGGCATCCGGCCCATCGGCGATCAGAGCCGTTTCTCCGTCCACCAGCCCTGGGGTGGTTTCCTGTTCCTGGACGGTCGTCACCACGCAGCACCCGAACGACAGCCCTTTTATGATCCTGCTGCGAGACCCCGTGGGCACTGGCGTCGGAACAAGCAGGACTTTGGCCGCACGAAGTTCCTGGCCAAAGTCGTCTACATAGCCGCGCAGTTTCACGAAGGGATAGGTCAGAATGTCCGAGAGCTCTGGTGGAATATGGATATCCCCGATCAGATGGATCTCTGCACCCTCTCGCTTTCTGCGTGCGAAACGTGGTAGGATCTCCAGGAGCGCGTTGAGATGCATCAGGGTGAACGTACTGGTCGCACCTACCAAAATAATCCGATCGCCAACGCTCTCTTGCGCCTCATCCTTCAACTGCCTCCATCGTTGCCCGGCCTCGTCGATGACGGGCATATGGTAAAGCTTACAATGGGGCGCACCGTGCTTCTTAAAGTCTTCCAGATAGTCTTTACAGAACTGACCGGAACCCTCGAGCTGCCCCAGCAAGAGTGCTGACTTGCGAAAGGTTCGCCAGGCCTTCAGCACCAGGAGAAGGGATGCCCAGTTCCGCCTGATTCCACCCACGTTGTAGCGCCAGCGTGCTCGGACAACCTTGTAGATGTTCTCACAGATCGGCCCGAATTGGGGCACGCCTGGAATTCCCGCACACCACGTAATCGCTGCGATCCCGAACGGGAGGAGGATGTCCGGCTTCCTTTCGGCCACGTAGCGCTCGAGTGTTTCTCGAATCGCTGGAGCGTGCGCGACAGATGGGAAGAAGTCACTGATGCTCGCTCCAATGCGACTTTGTCCTCGTTCCAGGGCGATTTGTCGAGCCGACCTCAGAGATACCGTTTCAACCCCACGAGACTCAAGCGTTCGCAACTGCTGAACTCCGATTTTCTCGTCCTCATAGTCTGGAGGATCGACAAACGCGGTGACGACGTTTCCCTGAGCAATCAGTTGGTCAATGAGTGCCAAACCCGTTATGTTCGACCCAGAGTATCCTTCACAGGGAATCTCTTCACCAACGAAGAAGATCTTCATTGCCAGCCTCGCAAGATCACGCTACACAACATCAGCGAATACTCGCTCCGTCCGACGGAAGTACCGCAGACCAAGTATCAACAGGCCGACGACCACACACCCAGACGTCAGAACTGTCGACAGCCCGAACCCAGGCTTCCCCAGCAGGGCCCATCGAAAGCCCTCGATCACCCCGACCATGGGGTTGAGGCAGTATACCACCCTCCACGCCTCTGGCACCGAATTGGTCGAGTATGCCACAGGTGAAGCGAACATCCAGAACTGCGTCATAAACGGGATCGCATAGCGCACGTCACGATATTTCACGTTAAGGGCCGACAGCCACAGCCCGACGGATAACGCGGTAATAACCGCGAAGACCGCGAAGAGCGGCACGTAGATCGCATTCCAGGTTGGAGCGATTCCGTAGTAGACCATCATAGCCATAAGGACCAGAAAGGAAATGGCGAAATCTACACACCCGGCAAGCACGGATGAAAGGGGCAGAATAACTCGTGGGAAATACACCTTGGTGAGCAATGTCGACTGTGCGACAAGACTGTTCCCCGACTGCTGGGTCGCGTTTGCAAACAGCTGCCAGGGTAGAAGTGCGCAGAATGAGAATATCGGGTATGGCACGCCATCGGACGGAACTTTGGCCAGCTTACCGAACACAAGCGAGAACACAACCATGGTCATGAGAGGTTGTATCACCGCCCACATCGCGCCAAAGACAGTCTGCTTGTAGCGCACCTTGATGTCACGCCACGTCAGTAAGTAGAGCAATTCCCGGTAGCGAATCAACTCTTTGACCCAGGCACGCGACCACCCATTACTCGCCTCGATGACGAGCTTTTGAGGACTCGTCGACAGTATCATGCCAACTTTCTTTCTGCTTCGACCACTGTCGAATGCGACCAGTCGAGAGTTTTCATCAAACCGTCCTCCAGCGACGTCGTCGATCGAAACCCGAACAGGTCGGCTGCGCGTGTGACGTCCGTACACCTTCTGGGCTGGCCATTGGGCCTGCTCGGATCCCAGACAATCTCGCCGGTATACCCGGTCAGAGACCGGATCTGCTCGGCAAGGTCACGGACAGACACTTCCTCTCCGGACCCAAGGTTCACCGGATCGGAGCCTTCATATCGTTCGGCACCCAGCAGAATGCCCTCGGCGGCATCTTGCACGTAGAGGAACTCGCGTGTCGGCGATCCATCTCCCCACATAGTCACCTGCTCATCCCCATTCGATTTCGCCTTGAGAAACTTTCGGATCATCGCGGGTATCACGTGCGATGTCTCGAGATCGAAGTTGTCTCCGGGGCCATACAGGTTCACAGGCATCAAAAAGATGCCATTAAACCCGTACTGCTGGCGATACCCCTGCAATTGGACGAGAAGCATCTTTTTGGCGAGCCCATAAGGAGCATTGGTCTCTTCCGGATAGCCGTTCCAAAGATCGTCCTCACGAAAAGGAACCGCTGTGAACTTGGGGTATGAGCAGATCGTCCCGATCCCAACAAACTTCGAGATCCCTGCCCGACGTGACTCCTCGATCAGATGGAGCCCCATGGACATGTTGTCGTAGAAGAACGACCCAGGACTAGATTGGTTTGCCCCGATCCCCCCCACGACGGCCGCGAGGTGTAGCACGATATCCGGCTTTACATCACTCAGTAGGCATCGAACGGCTTCCGGCCGCCTGAGATCGCACTCCCTGCTCCTCGGCACGACCACCCGCTTGCACCCTCGCCGCTCGAGCCCCGTGACCACGTGCTTGCCTAGGAACCCCGCCCCACCGGTGACGAGGGCCGTCGTCTGCTGCCAGTCGATGGAGCCCATCACGCCAACCTCCATATCTTTTCCGGAGGAATGCCTTCTGCCAGCAAACGGGCTTCTGCCTCGTCCGTCGCGTCGGGATCGGTGATCAACACACAGTCCCACGCCATCTGGTCGGCACAGTCAAGACTCTTTGCCGGTATGCCGTGGAAATCGATTGGTCCGGGACCGTCCCTCAAGACGCCTACGATTTCGGCCTGACGATCATCGAGCCCCAGGATGATTCTGGCGATATCGTTCTGCCCGAACAGTGCCACGCGATTCATGCCGGCTTCGCTCACGCGATCAAGACACTGTCTGAGCCTGTCCTCGATCTGGGAATAAAAGTCGAGCGTGTATTTGAGGAAGCCGTAGGTCAGTTGCGATTTGGCCTTGAAACCGGCGGGGGTCAGGATATACAGGTATGCCCGCTTGTCCGGATTGTGCCGAACCTTCTGAAACTTGACGTAGCCCTTCTCAAGGAGTTTGTGCAGGCAATAGTTCACCTTTTTGAGGTTCAGGCCGGTGACTCGGGCAAGCTCTCGCTGCGAAATCCGACTCTTGTCCTCAATGGCCTCCATAACCGCCAGAAGTCCCATATCCTCTTTGGCCCGAGAGCCATGTCTTAGCATATCAAGCATAGACCCACCAGATTGTTACGAATGGAAACGTTCCCTAACGTAACGATCTGTCGCAGGCAAAGCAAGCCCTTACTTCTTGTTGATTTTTGGTGACTTGGCTAGGAATGCGAAATGCTGGACGGTCGGAGGACCGACCAGATACCAGCAAGCGAGTGGACCGAGAGAAGGCCGGACAGCCCGAGTAGCGGCAAGTAGACGGCGTTCATATGCCTGGGTTGATACTGGACCAGAGATACGACGGCGAGCTTGTAGATCAGAAGGACCAGAATCGCCAAAATCGCGGGATCGAGCGTCGGTCTCCGGTAGCTCGTAATCACGGCAAGGCAAACCAGGACGAAGAAGAAGAGCCGGAACCCGACCAAGAGTCCGTAGTACAACCCGTATAGCTTTCTTTCGACTGGCAGTAAGTGCTGAAGCACACCAATACGACCGAACTGAGCCTTGAGTCGCTGGACCTCACCCTCGCGATTCCCCGTCACGGTAAGCGTGTATGGTTCGCCAACATACAAGCCGCCGGTCAGTGCGCTGGCCAGATTGTGGATCACCTTCCATCCGAACGCACCTGGCCTCGCGCCTACAGAATCGGTAAACGCACCGCGCAAAAGCCGGTCACCTTCGACCGAGTGAGGGGAAACCGGTCTTCCCGCGATCGCTTCGACTTTCTCGGTAGCCTCGTGATCGGTGTGCGTGATACCCCACGGATTCCCGGGCACCTGACCCAGGCTTATGTAGAGCACCGCACCGCCGTTCGTTGCTGTTGCCCGGAGGACCCCATACTCGCCGTGTATGGCTGCTACCCACGGTATCAGCAATGCGAACTGGATCAGACACGCGAGAACGGCCCCACAGACACGTTGCTTGAGCGTAGCGTGGCCGAACACGACCAGGGTCACGGCAGCGCAAAAGACCAGTGCGAGGTATTCAGACCTAAACTGCCCAATGGCTCCAACAGTAACCCCAAGCAAGGCGGACCACTTGAGCTCACCGCTCGCCAGGGCTTTGGTGAGCGCGACCACCGCGACCAGTAGAAGGAAAACAACTGGCGCGTCGGGCCACTTCACGGACATCACCGCCACGTAAGGTAGAAGCAACGGAAGATGCCACCACCTCAGGCGGTATGAAAACGCGGCATAGAAGAGAGCGGCACCGGAAACAGTCAGGAGCCACTGGACGCCCAGCAGACCGACCTGGTTATGCGTCAGGCTCAGCAGGTATGGGTAACCCCAGAGCGGGTAGGTCGCGAAGGGTTTGGAAGGGTCGTAGACGTAGCCGTGGCCCTCCAGGAGGTTTCCGGCAAGGATAAGTTGAGAGCGATAGATCTCTTGCTCTGCCAGATGGCTGAAGTTCGTGCCGAAGAAAACAGCCGAAAAAACGGCGAAGGCGACCCAGACCCGACCGCTCCGGCTTGATACTATCGTGAGCCACTCACGACTCACCACGAAGTGCTCGCCTCAGACGCTGCGATCCTCCGTCTCGGCCAACGCGACGTAGGAACTCGATCGCGAAGGCCAGCAGAGTCCCGAGGCAAGCGCCAACGGCACTGCCAATAGCGGCTACTTTACCCAAACTTTCCTCTTCATCTTCGATTTTCCACACTCTCGCCCGGTAAAGTATCTCTAAATTGCCTGAGTGGCCTTCCCGTAGGCTAGTCAGTTGTTCCCACTCTTCCAACGTTTTCTGCACGAGGTTGTCACGGATCCGAGCCCGTCGCTCAAGCTCCCTGTATTCCCTCCTAAGGACCTCAATAGACGACCGATCCACCTGGCGGGACGTCAGCTTCCATTCACCGGATATCCGTTCCCTCAAGACCGCCGCAGAATCCTCCACTTCCAAAAGGCTCTGTTGGGCTAGGTCTAGAAACGCCTGAATCGATCGCTCCCGGTTTTCTCCAATCATCCTGTCGTATTCGAGGAGCGACTCTACAAATGCGTTCGCAATTCCGGCAGCCGCGTACCTATCCTCGGATATGACAGTGAAGCTTATCAATCCGTTCTCCGTCCTGACGGTACTCATTTCCCTAAGGATGTCGAGGTTTGCTCGTACGGTATTCCCACCGAGATAATGGTCGATTCGAGAGGAATCAACACCAGCGTCGTCGTTCCCCCATAAGGTAAACCTCCCGAGCAGTTCTCTCCTGAAACCTGGGGCTTCCAGGACAGCCTGCAGTGCCTTGATATCTCGGCCGATATGGAGGCCATCCAAGCTCGTGAATGCAGCGCTCGCCTCAGCCTGGTACTCCACGGATACCTCAGTCACCGCCTTTCGAAATGTAGAAATCGCCCCGCAGAGGATGATGGCAGTCAGCACCAGCAAGCGGTGTCGAATCAATACCGCGAGGATATCGATCAGATCGACTTCGGACCGAGCCGTCTCGCGATGATCATCCATGGAATCCCCTATCTTGTGAGAAAGTCGACTTCATCAGTAGTCGACCTGGAAGACTAGGTCGAATGAGGGAACATTGGGTGGGTACTGCCATGCACTTCCCCATAGTTGCGAAGAGCTCCCTTGTCCGTGAATATACCAGTTCGATCCCGTGAGAACATCGAACCCGGGGTGCGCCTGGGGAAGGATTCTCAGGGAGAGGATGGCACCCGCCCCTACATATACAGGATCGAGTAGGAATGTATAATCAACTGACAGCACCGCAGGTCGAGCATCAATAGTGGAGGAGGCAACCACCTCCTTACTTTCGTTCAGGACCTCAATGCTCACGCTGAGAGGTGTGGCACTCTGGTTCCGGCCAACAACACGAACGGCTCTGAGGGTATCACCTGCAGCAACGAAAGATTGTCCCCAAACTTTCTGATGGACCGGATACCGATCCCGCAGATCGGGTTTCTCTATTTCGGAGGCGTAGGCAAAGTCACCCTGAAATCTCGGAATCCGGAGCACACTTTGCCCCGGTGTCGTATCGAGCCATCTCAAATGCCGATTCTCAACCGGAGCACGAACGAAGGTGTTTCCGATCACCCACTTGCCAAAATCGAAGACAGGCCCACTCTTCCAGGCCACCTCTGGCCACAGGTTGTCGAAAGCAGTAACAGGACTCATTGCCTGCTGTCGAGGTGACATTGACGCACGACAGACCGATGGCAACACCGCGCACAGACACAGCAGTGCGATCTTCCAGTACAGCTTCTGCCCTGTCCTGAGGCGGGCGACCAGATCTGATGCATAGTGGACCGCTGGCAGGATAAGCGCCATCCCAAGGGTTACAACGACATCGTTCTGAGCCAGCCCGCCAGTACCCGCAACAACCACATACAATGCCGCATAAACGAAAAACCAGACGTATCGGCGGTAGCCGGCTAATGCCGCAAGACTCCCGAGCACAACTGTAAGCATGCCGCCATCGATGGCCAGCGAGGAAAACAACGCCCAGTGGTCAACATCATACCCTTGCAGTCCCACCAGGGACTGTGCGGCATCCTCCAACCTCAGCGGTAGATCGAAACCCAGATGGGGTGTCACCGCAGTGTAGGTACACAGATATATAAGCAATCCAATACCTGCCACACGGGGCGACCTACGCACTCGGCTGGCCACCCAGACCACAAACAGCAGGGCGCCTCGGCATAGAATCGCGGTCGATATGGCACACGCGACGCAGGTCAAGACGTCGATCGGGTTGATCCGAGTCCTGTCTCCGCGATCCTCGGCCATGAACCAGAAGACCAGGTTGTGCAGGACAGCGTAGGCGACCACAGGTGTCAGCTTCGACGACACCAGCAGATAGGATGGCATCATCGCCATCCACAGCGTCGCGACGCCAGCCAGTACAGGGTCAAGTGTGCGACGCGCCAGTCCGTAGAACACGAGAACGCCAAGGATGGCCACGATCAGGTGAATGTGCCGGAAGCAGGCAAGCAGTTCGCCGTATAGGTGAGGACCGATCCTGAGTGGTACGTTTGTATAGCGATCGCCCCCGATCTCCGGGAGCGGAATGGCGCCCTCCCTGACCTCCAGATACGTCTTGGGCACGGCCGTAAGGGCCAAAAGGTGTCCGTAAACTGAATTGCCTTCGTACTTGTACGAGTCACGCCCCCGGAGCACGTCCAATGCGACCCCGAAGACGTTCCTCTCACCCGCGTCTGAAAAGCGCGTCGCATCACCGTCGTGGGACGCGATCCACACGATCCCACAGGCCAGGAGCATCAGGAGGAGGCCAATACGCTGTTCGTTTCCGTTCACTTATCTACCCTGACCTCGAAAGCATCGAAGACGCTGGCTGCTTCGGCCGTATCGCTGTCGACGCCAACGGTAAGGATGACATACCGAACGGATGGCCAATCCACGCCGTCCCTCTCGAGGTCACCTCTCACGTCTCGGTGAAACTGATTCCATATGCCGACGGCTGATCGCCCGGAAAAATCTATGTCGAGCTCCCGCCAGTTGTAGGGGCCGGATCTGGCCAGAGAGTAGACATTCCGGTGGACGACTCGCAGGTGACGATCCACAGCGGCCACAGATAAGAACACGTGAGACCTCAGAATCTGCGAACTTAACAAGGGGCCATAGGTGAAAGTCAATGCATCACCGAATTGGCTCCCCGACACGATCTGCGTCAATCGCGCCCCAGCCTGGACCCACGCTGCGTTCTGCTCGCCTTCACCGGTGACACGCACGACGCGACCATCCACGTGCCAGGCCCTAAATGGATCGTCTGCCTCGAAGGACGCGTTCGTCAGGGACAACTCCGCATCCCAACCCTTTTCCCGGAGTGATTCAGTCAGGTCACCGTACTCTGCCAGGGCATTGTGCAGCCTGGGATCAGGGCTGATGTCGAGCTTGCCAGGCCCAAAGGCCAAATACTGTAGATCGCCAACGATCCAGGCCAGGGGCTTCGTCGGAGACAGACCGATAAGTACAAGAATGGCAGCCACAGCGAGACCCCGCGATACCGACCCGCGCGTGGTCTTGAGCGCCCGAACGTGCTCTACGAGACGGTCAATCAGGCTGACCAAAACCATGGAGAACGGAAGAGCGATCGCAAAAAGGACCTGTATCAGGTGACTCTTGTAGATCGGGGTTGTCTCACTCCCGCCAGAAGCCACGACGTAGAAACCCAACACCACGAGGCAATAGAGCCCGAACGGCAGTGTTCGCTTACGCCAACAGAGCATCACACAACCAATCGGAGCCACCAGCGGTATGACCGAACTCTCCATCAACTCCGAGGTTTTGCTGTAGAGCGTGTAGACAGCGTCGAGCCCAAGCGCGCTGTTGGACGATTGGCCGAGCATGTAGAACGTCGAATTCAGGTAAACCGAGAAATCCTGAAGCGTGCTGGGTGACGGCAGATAGAAGCCGAATAGGATGGCCAGTGTCGCCACCACGGTATTGGTCGGGAATCTGAACCGGGTCTCGATGACCTGCTGGTTCGGCGACCACACCCACGCGACCAAATAAGGCAGGGCAAGGATGGGAAGCGTATTCAGCTTGTGCGCCACGGAAAACCCGGCAAGCCATCCGACAGCGCAGAACCATCCATACTTCCTCGTAGACTGGAAAAGCACGGCCGCATACACAGAAGCCATGCACCAGAACAGCCCTGGGATATCTGGTTTGGTAAAGCCACTCCAGGCAGAGTGTTCGTTATTGAGAGCGATGAGAAGGGCGATAACGATGCCCTGGGTCCTGCCGGCGATCTTGCATCCGATCACATACCCCAGGATTACCGTCGCCAAGGCGAACCAGGTGGTCACAATCCGGTCGAAGTAGAGGAGTTCGACCGGATCGAGGTGAGCGAGGTCACGGAATTTGCCGGCCCAGGTCCCGTGAAGGTAGTACGGAACGTTGAAAAGGGTGTAGACGCTTCGAGCAGCTTCTCCGTAGGTGTAGTCGCGGTTTGCCAGGTTCCCCGTGACCATATACGCTGCGGACCCCAGGGCCGATCGATACTCATCGGGGAACAGCGGATGGTGGAACCCATATCGTTTCAGATATCCCAAATAAGCGGCCAACCCTACGATGAGCCCGTCAACGCCGATCCTGGGGGCCCATTGCTTCCAGACGTCACTGGCACGACTGGCAAGATCCTGGCCGAGGGTCATGAGGACCTGGAATCCGGAGAAGTCAGTCCCAGAAGCAACTCGCGGCCGAAGGTCCTGAGCATTCGGAGTCCCGTAGGCAAAGACCTTGCATAGCTTTGACCACCAATCCGCTCACCCTCGTTCGTCGGAAACTCTTTGATCCGGAGGCGGGCTTTCATAGCCCGGATGGACGTCTGGTATTCGATCGTATACCCGTCACTGTCGGGCCAAAGCTGGGCAAAGGCCTTCTTCGTAATCCCACGGTATCCGTTGATCGTGTCGGAAACATACTCCGAACTCCTGTTCCAGACGCCGTTAGCTGCGAGGGTGAACGTCTGGTTCGCCCACTTGCGCCATCTGAACACATCGACGTCCTCTTCGTTCACAGCGCCCTTCATCATCCTAGAGGCGATGACGAGGTCGTACCCTTGAGTGAGATACTCCACGAAGGTGGGGATATCGGCAGGATCCTCATTCCCGTCAGGACTGAAAAAAATCATGGCATCGGTCGACGCAGCCTCATATGCGATTCGGAAGGCTTCTCCCCTGCCACGAGATGGCTGCTCGACAATCCTGATGCCACGCTCGGTGAAAAATTCTCGTGTCCCGTCAGTCGATCCGCCGTCGACCGCGAACACCTCGTCAACGCGGTGGAAGGGAATCTGATCATGAAGCGCGCGAACGCCGTCAATCTCGTTCAATGTCAGGATGATAAGGCTGGTTCTCAAAGGCTTCTCCCAGAAGGTTAGCCGGACAATCGTGCCTCCGGTTGGGCGGATGGCCGTCGATATGGTCATCCCACCACGCCTGCGTCCATCTTCGCTAGTCGACTAACAATAGCTAGCGAGGGACTTCCAACGTGGACACCGATCAAATCTGTGTCCGTCGAAGAGACGCAGTTGTATGGCGATGTTGTTGTCACCGACAACAAAGCCCCTATATTACTCGCCGACTTATCTCTCCCGCAGGCCAATGGTCGAGAACTGTCTACCTGATCATTCGCCCAATTGGCGTGAACCAAACCAGGCATCTCCTGGCATCTGAACCGACAACCAAAAGTACGCGTAGGCCGCCTTGGTAGGCCATCGTCCTTCTGATCGTCGTCATGCTCCTTTCGGTAGAAGCGGCGACATACCTGATATACAAGGTCAAGAATGGGTGGGACAGCTCACTATCGGCGAACCTATACTCGCACACCTACGAGGGATTGGGCTTCTCGAAATACACCTACCGCTAGGGTTATGGCCCGTTCAGGGGCTACCGACTGACGCCGAATAGCGTCGTAACGGACAACCTGTCCGACTTGCCCACCAGCCTTCAAGTCGATGCGTTCGGGTTCATCAAGAACGACACCTCGGAGGATCGTGACCTGCTGACGAAGGGTCCCAATACCTTCCGAATCTTCATGCTGGGTGGATCGACCATAGCCGGCATTGGGGCAGGAACCAACGAGAACACCATTTCCACCCACCTGGAGCGGGCCCTCAACGCCGCATCGGACGGCCCCACGGGTCTTCTTCGAGGTCATCAATGCGGGCGTGGGAGGGTATCAGTCTACTCTCGAGTTGATATACCTGTCATAGGAGATTGACCACTACCCCCCGGATATGGTCATCTCCTTCAACGGATGGAACGACCTTGAGGGCATTCTGGAGGCCAACTCGACGCCAGGCCACGTGATCCCCCATCAGGATAGGGGCACTATGATCGAGCTGCGAAGCACCGGATCGACAACCTGAGAGCCTGGTTCACCAAGTTGGGTTCAACGATCAGGCAGGTGGCCGAGGAACTGGACTCTCGCACCGTGAGGTTTGTAGATCTGACCGGCGTGTTCGACCAGACAAACGAGCAGGTCTATGTCGACTCGGGACATTACAAGGCGGATGCTAATGGAGTCATTAGCACCAGCCTGTCCGAGATCCTCAAGGATATGGTTTCGAGCACCGAATCAGCCCCCTGACGAACATCGACCACCTGCTCGCCTTATGTTCGTCACGACGACCTCATTCAGGCTGCGTGGATCCGGATATAGTAGTCTAGCGTCTCCGCTAATCCCTCTCTCAGGGCAACCCTCGGGGCAAAACCTACCTTCTCGACAGCTTTCCGTGAATCACATTTCCGACGAGGCTGGCCCGCCGGTTTCGACGTGTCATACTGAATGTCGATATCCATCCCAGAAAGGTCGACCAGAAGCTCGACGAGTTCCTTGACCGTGGTCTCCTCTTCAGCCCCGATATTGACGGGATCAGCCTCGGCGTAGCGCTCGGCCATCTCGATCAGGCCTCGGGCAAAATCAGTCACATATAGGAAGGACCTCGATTGTCTACCGTCACCCCAGACGACCAAGGGGTTCTCTCCTTCGATAATTCGGCGAACCAGTGCAGGAATCACGTGAGACTTCTCAGGATCAAAGTTGTCACGTGGACCGTAACAATTGTAGGGTCTCGCGATCCCGACTTTCATTCCGTATTCCGCAGCGTAGGCCTGACCAAGATACTCTTCCATACGCTTCGACCAGCCGTAGCCTTCGTTCGTGGGTTCCGGTCGATCGCTGAACCCCTCGTCCTCAGGAGTGGGAATCGAGCAGTGTCTCAGGTAAACGCACGCAGAACTCGTCACAAGGAAGCGTTCGACCCCCTCACACCTTGCGGCCTCGATACAATTCATATAAGCCTGCAGGTTGTTTCGAAAAATCGACGCGGGATGGGCCACGTTGTATTCGATCCCTCCCACGTCTGCGGCAAGATTCATCACGACATCCTGCCCCTCCGTGACCGCACGACAGTCTCGCTCAACCATCAGATCAGCAGCCTTCACCTTGATCTGCGATCGGACCGATTCCAGAAAACCGTCCCGTCCCTCGGTGCGAACGGGCACCGTTACATCGGCACCCTCAGCCACCAAGAGCTCGACGACGTGGCTGCCGATGAATCCTGCTCCCCCCGTGACGAGCACGCGCTTATTCTGCCAGAATGAAGTCACCAGGATCGAGACCCTCCGCAGCAATGTCGGACTCGAGCATGAGTCTCACGAGTTCTGGAAAATCCGTCTTCGGCGCCCAGCCCAGCCTCGACTTCGCGAGCGCCGCGTCCCCTTTGAGTTCGTCTACCTCCAGCGGCCTGTAGTATCTGGGGTCGATCTCGACGTGGTTGTCCCAGTCCCTTCCGACCATCCCGAAAGCAAGCGAAACGAACTCCCGAACGCTGTGCATCTCGCCGGTGGCAATCACGAAGTCATCGGGTTCATCTTGCTGGAGCATCAACCAGATCGCTTCGACGTAGTCTTTGGCATACCCCCAGTCCCTCTGGGCGTCCAGATTCCCCAGGTAAAGCTTGTCGTCCTTCCCGGACAGGATCCTGGCGACCCCTCGAGTAATCTTCCTGGTCACGAAGGTCTCACCCCGCCGCGGAGATTCGTGATTAAACAGGATCCCACTCACCGCATACATCCCATAGGCTTCCCGGTAATTCCGCGTCGCCCAGTGTGCGAACATTTTGGCCGTGGCATACGGGCTCTGCGGCTGGAAGGGTGTCGTCTCTGACTGGGGCACCTCGGCAACCTTCCCGAACATCTCGCTCGAAGACGCTTGGTAGAACCGGCACTTCAGGTTGCTCTCACGGATCGAATCGAGAATCCGAAGGGTCCCGAGAGCGTTGATCTCCGATGTATACTCAGGAATATCGAAGCTGACCCGGACGTGACTCTGGGCGGCCAGGTTATACACTTCATCGGGCGAGATACGATCGAGAATTCTGCTAACCGAAGAGGCATCGTTTAGATCACCATAGTGAAGGTGCAGACGGACGTCATCCTCGTGCGGGTCCTGGAACAGGTACGCGATCCGGCCGGTGTTGAACGAGCTGGATCGGCGGATGATGCCGTGCACTTCGTAGTCCTTTTGCAGCAAGAGCTCGGTTAGGTAAGAGCCATCCTGCCCAGTGATCCCAGTGATGAGCGCTTTGCGTCTGCTCGACACGCTATACCCTTTTGAAGAACTGCCTGAATGTTTCTAGAACGTGATCAACCTGCTCGTCACCCATATACGGGTGGCACCCGATGTAGAAACCCGAAGCGTTGATCCATTTCGCCACCGGGTAGGCATCCTCCAGCAAGCCAAACTTGTCTACGTAGATCGGCTGGTTCAATAGAGGCATCATATCGCGTGTCTCGATGCCGTTTCGTTCCAGATGACCGATCAGATCCAATTTCCTGAGCGCGGAATCACGAATCACGATCGGGAACATCATGAATGCGTGCTCCGTATCCTCCGGCCACCAAGGCAACTGGATCGACTCACTGAATGTGCTCAGCCCCTCGATCAACCGGGAGGCTGTGGTCTTGCGTCGCGCGACAAGCGTATCTGCTTCCTCCAGCTGGGCTAGCCCGACAGCAGCCTCAAACTCGGTCGCTCGGAAGCTGTGACCGAACCGTACGAAGTTAAAGCGGCCCTCGGCGATCTTCAGCCTTTCGTCGACGGTGTCGCCCTGATCATCGATGTTCAGGTATATCGAATCTCGTCCGTGGTTGATGATACTCTTGCTGATCTTCGCCATCTCGGGATCGTTCGTCAGCACGAATCCCCCGACGCCCGTGATCAGCATGTGGGCCACGTAGGTCGAGAAACAGGCCAAGTCGCCCCACGCCCCGACAGGCTTGCCCTGATGGGACGCGAACATTGTCTCCGCCGAATCCTCGATAACCCTCAGGTCGTGCTTCTGGGCAATGTCACAGATCGTCGACATCTGGGCCGGCTGACCAAACAGATGAACAGGCAGGATGGCACGGGTCCGCTCGCTGATTTTCGACTCAATCTGGTCCGGGTCGATGTTATACGTCCTCGAATCCACGTCGACGAAGACAGGATTCAGAGCGTTCAAGATCACCATATTCGAGGTTGCCACGAACGTCACAGCCGGCACGAGGATCTCGTCACCATCCTCCCAACCGTCGATTTCCTTCAGGCAAGCAATCGCGGTATGGAGAGCGCTCGTCCCGCTGTTGCAGAAGGCTGTATAGTGCGCGCCGTGGCGCTCACCGAAAGCGAGCTCGAAGGCCTTGCTGAATGGTCCATGGGAAAGCCGGCCCGAGTGCAACACCTGGAGCAGGTAGTCCTCGGCCCTTTCTGGGACCTCGTAGTCGCCGACGCGAACTTCGAATCCCGAAAGCGGCTTTTTTGTGGTCTGATCAGTCATTCATCGTTTGGCGGTTGACACTCCGAAGGCAGCCAAGCTAAGGTATCACGAAAGTCGATTGGGAACAAGAACTTGGGTCACAACGACGCGACAGACCCATCAATCATCCGGGGCGATCTCGATGCCCGTAACAAGGGCGATCACCCTCTGAACGGGGTAGGTGAGCACATACACGGACATAAGGAGAATCGAAGTCGCCAGAGACGAGCGAGCATCGCCGACATAAGTGGCGAGCCCCCCTTTTACCTTGCGGAAGACCCAGATACTCCCATACGCGGCGACCGCGTAAATAAACGGCTCAGCCGGGAATCGAATCCGATCGATCCCCCACTTCACGGAGATAGCAACGAAGGTAAAGTAGGCGATCGGCACCCAAAGCTGAAGGTAGGCAAACCTAGAAATGTTCGGATCCTCTCGATAGCGGAACACAGATCCAAGCGCAAAGAGCCAAATGAACTGCATGTAGTAGATCGGGTTTAGATAGTGGAGAAACGCCCGTACCAAGAGATACTCGTACTCCCCTGCCCCATAGAGCTCCCTGAATGACGGACGAATCGGCTCCGTAAGATGGACGACGGCGATATAGCTATACCACGACAGTGAGAACCGCACTGTCTCCCACGAACGTCGCTTCAGATACTCGAACGGACTCCCGATGACGGCGTCGATCGCGATCGCGTTCATGATCCTGTTCTGCTCAGCCGGGTCCGACACCCCATACCGGTCATTCAGAATCTTGTAGATCCTCGTCCTCAGGTGCCAGTGGGACGTGAGAAAACCGACGCAATAGTAGTCCCGTATGTCCTCGCAATGAGCGGCATCTGACGCAATAAGCGCTCGAATATCCTGATACTCGCCCGGACCATCTTGGACCAGGTGTACCGTCGTCTCGAAGAACTCCCGCACGTGATTCAGCTCTGTAGCAACGTCTCCCCCCACAGCACACCCGTGTTCTTCAGGTTTTCCAAGGTGGCTGGAACAAACGTGGCAACGTAGGGCACAACGAACACAGCTATCAACACAACGGTCTCACGCCGGAATCCATACTGTGTCAGGAAATAGACGGGCACGAAGACGATGAGACCCACAGGGCTCAGTTTGGAAAGCACCATGGCGGCAAAACAGACGCCTCCAACGACCAATGCCATCAACCGCGGTCTGCCCATCGAGGCCCTCGCCCTCTGAAGCAAATAGATACAGGACAGCAGGAAGAACATCACCCAGAAGTCGGAGAGGATGGTATGTGCGTACGCGAGGGTCATCCCGCTGGCGTTGAAGAACACGGCCGATCCCCAGGACGCCTTGGGGCACGCCAGGAGGCTGTGAACAATCGCATACAGCAGGTAAGCGCTCAAGATCGTCAGGAGATGCTGTGCCACGATATAGGCCTCCCCCCCCAATCACCAAAGACCTGAAGGAAGGCGGACAGAATCGTCGTCATCAGCGCACCCTCGTGCAGATTGAGGAATACCTGACCAAAACTCCCCGAAGCAATGTCCCGAGCACGAACGATCGTCTCAAGAGCGTCCGGGACGATCCCCCTCGTGTATGGCGTCACGAACGCCAGCATCAGGACGTGGGGAATCACGAGGAGAGCCCAGAACAGCCTGGGTTTTGCGATGGGTGTGTGTGTGCTCACGATGACCTCGCCAGAGAACGAATAGACAGAACCCCGAAAGCAGCGACCACGAACGTGGTGATGACACGGTGGCAAACGAGGGCCGCAAGAATGTCCTCACCGGAGTAGTCGGCGAGCGCCAGGACACCGGCGACGCCGGCTTCACGGGTTCCGAATCCCATCGGAAGGAGCGAGAAGATGCCGACCAACTGCCCGATAACCAGACCCTTGATCAAGGTCAAAGTCGGGACCTCACTACTGAGCGCATCAAAGGCCAGAACAGCAGATCCGAATGTGACGACGTGAATGCCAAACCCATAAACCAGAACACTGATCCATGGCGTCGCCTCCCCGATCTTCGCCTCGTCCAGATACGCCCTGACCCTATTGAAGGGAAGCAGTTTGAGAACTCGAGGCGCAAGCGCATAGACATGGGGGGCGACACCGACGAGGACCAACCCCAGAGCAAGGGCAACGGGAAGACTGACGAGCTTACCCTCTACACCCCCGAAGCTCAGCGCCAGGACAAGCAGGATCCAGCCATCCGCGAAGTATTCGGCGGTCAAGTCGGGTAACGCTCTCCGCCCGCTCTCACCTTTCATGGCCAACCGACTCGCTTCTCCCAAGCGAGCGGGCGTGATCGATGCCACCACAGCGCTCGCGGAGGTGACCGCAAGAGCTGAGCCGAACGTAATGTGATCTGATCGTGAGCAACGCAACCGCATCCAGCGACCTGCCCGCAGGAAAGGCACGGTTGACTGCACGAGCGCCGCGAATAGGAGAATCCAAACGTCGGCCAGCGTCAGCGCAGACCACACTGTCCGAGGATCGGCCTCATAGGTCTTGAACAGAACAAAGAAAACGCACGCTCCCAGTATCCATAGGAGCGTGCGAGTCGTCAGAAGCTTGGTCGTCACCGTCTATCCCACCTTCTTGTAGCCCACCGAAAACAGGATCTTCGCAACGGACAGCATGTCCAGCGACGCCAGCGCCAGATTCCCTGTCGTCGTGTGCGGGCGCGCCGGGCAGTAGTCGCAGGACTTGCACAAGGGATGGTATGGCTTCCCCTTCGCCACCATCTCCCGGTAGGACCGCATCTGCTCCGAGTTCCAGATGTCGTCGAGCGACTGCATATTCGCATCACCTATCACATAGTCCGGTGGGATGTCGTGTGCGCACAGCGGGACAAGCCCCGTGCTCTTCACGATCATCCAGAACCAGGGCCGATCGCAGACCAGATCCGGATACCTGAGGCTGTTGCCCACCTCGGAGAATTCCGGATGAGGAACCAGATCACTGTCGTCCGTGAACCAGTTGACGATCGCCTTGACAAAAACGTTCACATCTTCATAGCGGCCCCAACGGGCCAAGAAAGCATCGGCCTCCTGCCGATTCTCCTCCATCTCGATGAACTGAACGGTCGCCATGATATTCGACTTCCGCTGACGACGCAGCTTGAGGAACCGCTCGGCATTCGCAACGACCGTTTCGAACACGCCGTGCACCCGGATCCGTTCGTAGGTCTCCTTGGTGTCCCCGTCGATCGCGATCACGAGCGAATCGAGGCCGCTTTCCATCAGTTCGATCGATCGCTTCTCGTCGAGCAACATCGCGTTGGTAGAGAGCCAGGTTCCGACTCCCCGATCCGAACAATACCGGATCATCTCACAAATATCGGGATGGAGCAGCGGCTCTCCGCTGGCGTGGAGAATAACCATCTCCGCCCGCCCAGCAATCTGATCCACGCATCGTTTGTATAGATCCAGATCCATGTGCTGTTCCACGTTCACATTCTCGCGTGGACACATGACGCAGGACATGTTACAACGACTGGACACCTCGAACTCGACAATCGTCGGGAATCCACGGGTGACGGTGGTCCGCTCCGCGTAGTCACGTACCAACTGAAGCCGATTACGGAAATGCCCGAGATCGAACGTGTTCGGACCGATGAGGGACGGAATCTTGAGATACTTCGAAATCATGTCGTGCTCTTCTGAAGGATGAAGGGTCCAATGACCAGCGCATCGAGACCTGTCGAGTAGAA
Source organism: Gemmatimonadota bacterium (assembly GCA_002727195.1). Classification (GTDB taxonomy): domain Bacteria; phylum Latescibacterota; class UBA2968; order UBA2968; family UBA2968; genus UBA2968. Next base: position 72,029 of record PBWH01000020.1, on the reverse strand, counting down.
TGTCCGCACCGCGTCAAGCGGTCTCTCTACGATCGGTTCGCCCTGCACGTTGAACGACGTGTTCATGAGAACAGGGATTCCCGTCAACGCCCCGAATGCTTCGAGGAGTCCGTAGAACGTGGCGTTCGTCTCTCTGGTCACCGTCTGTACACGGGCGGAGCCATCCTGGTGAACCACTGCCGGAACGGACTGCCTGGCCTCCGACGTGGCAGGGCAGACCCGCTCCATGTAGTAAACCGGATTACCGTCAGACACGAAGTAGCGATCCATCGCCTCCTCTGTGACCGCGGGAGCGAAAGGCCTGAACGCCTCGCGAAATTTGACGGCGGAATTGACCCGATCGCGCATCTCGACTGCGCGAGGATCAGCCAGGATCGAGCGGTTACCCAGAGCCCGCTGGCCAAACTCCGACCGGCCCTGAAACCACCCGACGATGGCGCCGGATGCGAGTAATTCCGCAGTCTCCTCGGCACACCGGGTCGACTTCCGGAACGCGAGTCGCGCGGTCTTCAGCGCAGCCTCGACCTCCTCGTTGCTCCACGCCCTTCCCAGATAGGGCATCACCGGGTAAGAGAGACGATCCGCTGAGGGGTTTTCACGGTGGTACGCCCAAAGGGCGGCCCCGATACTGTTCCCGCAATCATCCGGAGAAAACGGTATGTGCACCCGATCGAAAGGTCCCTTCGACCTCACCTTCCCGTTGAACACGGAGTTCATGATCGCTCCGCCTGACAGGCAAACGTTGCACGACGGCTTCATCCCGTGCAGGTCGTTCACACACCTTAACAGCACCTGCTCCGTTATCTCCTGGAGTGCCGCGGCAAGGTCCTGATGTACGGATTCGATCGGATCATCTCTTCTCCGTCGCTCACAAAACAAGCTTCTTCCCTTCTCTGACAGGAGACCATCCGTGTCGAAACTGAAATGATTGAAGCACGTCAGGTCCAGTTCGAACGGGTTCACCTCCGTCGAGACCAGCGCGGCAAATGCCTCTCGGAACCGACCTGGATCTCCATAAGCACTCAACCCCATCACTTTCCACTCGTCGTGGAAGGGTCTGAACCCGAGATGCTCGGTAAACGCCGCGTAGAGACTGCCCACAGACTGTGGGAAATCGAGCGTCTGGTACGTCTGGATTCCGTCCGCCGTCGCCTCCTTCCACGTGGTAGAGTGGCGCTCACCATACGCATCCACCGTCAGGATGGCGGACGCATCGAAGGGCGAGGTATAGTAAGCGAGGGCCGCGTGCGCATCGTGGTGGGAAACATACTTGATCCGAAGCGCGTCGCCACCGGTCTGGAACACCTGTTCGGTCGCACCCGAATCGGGCCAGGAGACGTAATCGCTCAGGTGGTTCGGCACTGAATAGAGCCACTCACCAGAATAACGGACGCGCTCGGCAAAGCCGCCACGATATCTGGACAGAACGTTTATACCAGGGTTCCAGCCGACAGCGACTAAATCGATGTCCTCGAACGAAAGGTCGGCGGACTCCAGACAGAACTCGAGCGCCCTGGAAGGAAACCCTCGAGACATCTTTTTCCGATCGAGACGTTCCTCGGGAATCGCGGCCGTGATACGTCCATCCTGGATCAGGGCCGCCGACGAAAGCAGTCCAGAGTTGTGAATACCGAGGATGTTCACCCGGACTCGTCCGTTCCCGAGGCTGCTACCTCGCGCTTCCGCTGCGACTCCAGGTCGTATCGGACCAGCGAGAGCTCCTGGACGAGCCTGGCAATAGTCCGCTCTGAACGCTTCTGACCGACATAGAGATAGTAGGTCAGCACGAAGAGAACAAGGTTGGACACGACAAACAGGAAGACCATTCGATCTTCCATCGCAACCAGGGAGAGGAACCGGTCCAAAACGGAGGGATTCAGAGCGCCATAGCCTACGGATACCCAGATGACGAACCAGATGAGCGCTTGCCGGAAGGACATCCGGCCGGACCTGACGTAGTAGGTGTTTCGGACCAGGACGGCCAGGCTGATCGCCGCGATCACGATGGACATCGTCTTCATGAACGACCTCGCTGGAGGAAGGCCCGCATCATCCCGACAAACACGTTTACCCCGTATCGGATCTCACCCTTGTATGAGTGGCCTTGCGTCCGCTTGTGCACGTGCACCGGAATCTCGCCCACGGAGATTCCCAATCGTGAGAAACGGATAAACATCTCGACCGCATTGTACTGCGGGTGATAATAGTCGTCGAAAGAGCCAATCACTCGCCGCATGGCCTCGACCCTGTAGCCTCTGAACCCGCACATGACATCGGTTTGGTCGTAGCCAGTGATTCGATTGACCACCCTCGTCAGAACCGGGAGCCCTAGTCCTCTCAGCACAGTTGTACGATCGTGCCCGCCCAAAATCCGGGATCCAGCGATCAGGTCCAGGCCGGTCTCGTCGAGCGCCTTCACAAATCGGGGGATATCGGCAGGGTCGTGCTGTCCGTCGCTGTCGAGGTGAACTGCGTAATCGTAGCCGCCGCCCAGTATTGTTCGCATCCCCGTGGCAAACGCCAACCCCTGGCCCAGATTCACCGAGTGGCGAATAACCTTCGCGCCGCAGGCTTCGGCGACAGTTCCCGTGTCGTCAGTCGATCCATCGTCGACGAGGTAAACGTCATAACCACCAGGGACTCGGGTAAGGACCTCCCTGAGCCCCTTGGCCTCGTTGAGCGCTTCGGTCAGAACGGCAACCTCAGCCATCAGTTAGAGTCTCTTTTCCGATAGGCAGGAAAGTAATCCTGGGAATCCGGAGGGGCACCCGCGGAGGCACAGAGCGAATCGTAAGCACACCGATCGTGAACAATGCCCGCTGTATAGAACTCGGCCCGCCTGTCCGAAAACGTGCCCTTGAACCTGAAAACCCCTTCTCTGCCTCCCTGAAGGTCGAACCGATCAAGACCGTGCTGCTTTGCCCAGACGATAGATTCGAACATGAGTAGATTGTTGATCCTCATGTCCCAATAGTCTGGCAGGGAAGCCATCAGGAAATCGTATGCGGTATGGCCATCGTACAGGCACAACGTCGCCCCAACCATTCTTCCCTCTACGGATCCGCAGATGAGCACGAACTGGTTCCCAATCATCTCAACGAGATCTTCGAAGAAAGTCTGGTCAAGATTGTAATGACTGTATGCACCCTTCCGGGACATTTCTTCTTCATATATTTCGACGAACCGAACGATGTCCGTCTTAGATCGACTTACATCGACGCTAACGCCACTTTTCCTCGCCTTCCGGATGCTCGTTCGGTTCTCGCTCTTGAGCTCAGCCCAAATATCCTCCTCTGAGCGGCCAAGGTCGACGTATACCGTCTCTCTGTTCAAATCGACGCGTTCAACAGATTCGAATACGCTGTGATTCATTAAGTTTGGGTCGAACCTGACAAACTCGCTGACCACCCTTGCTTGACTACATTGCTCAGAAAAGGCCTGACGGAAGTTCTGTAGGAGCGATTTCTCAGCAGCGCTGTCCGCGGCCTTTACGATTGGCCCTCCATAGTACCAAGAAGATTGTATATCCCAGAGATTCTTGATTCCCGCTCCCTCGACCTTGCGCTTGAAATACGGGTAGTAGACCTGGCCTTCTTCAGAAACCCATCTCGATAGTTCAGCGATCCCGTAGCCGTGTTGCTCAAGCAGACGAACGTAGTCAGGTGAGTGGTAAACACCTGGCGAACCGACCCCCTCAAAGGCGAGTTGCCAGGATCCGACGTCTGACGATGAATACAGGCAGAATCCCATCGCTCAATCAAAGATACTCGTAGTTCGAGTTGTAGTAGTGGTCCTCGCGGTAGTCGCTCACGCCGCCAGCCTTAAAAGCATCTGCGATTTCGGCAACGCCATCCTTTAGACTAAGGGTTGTCTGCCACCCGAGGACCTCGTTGATCTTCTCGCACGACACCGTGTAGTTCCGGTGGTCTTCCTGATGCGGCACGAAATCCAGCTTCGCCTCGGAGAACTCACCGCTGATCAACGCCCCGACTTCCTTGATTTGCAGGTTAAGAGAGGCGTCACTGACGTTGAAGATCTGTCGCCGGACAAGCTCCTCCGAAGCCTGAGCCACCGTCACGACCGCATCGGCCGCATCCTGCACGTGCAGAAACGGTCTCGATTGATCACCGCCATAGACCGGGATCACACCCTCTGTTATCGCACGTGCCGTCAGGATGTTGACCGCCAGGTCGAAGCGCATCCGGGCAGAGTAGCCGAACAGCGTTCCGAACCTCAATATCGTTGGGATCACGCCTTCAGGCGATGTCTCGAATAGTCCACCTGCCGCATTCAGGATGATGTTCTCGGACTCGACACGGGTCTCCGCGTAAAGCGATAGTGGGTTGAGAACCGACCCTTCATTCAACAGGGCCTGTCGGTTCGCTCCATACACACTGCACGACGAGGCGAAGACCAGCCGCCTGACCCCGTAGTGTCTGCACAGCTCGACGAGAACCTTGGTAGCTTCTACGTTCACCGTTCGCGTTGCGTCAGGGTTCATCTGGCAAGCCTTGTCCCCGACGATTGCGGCCAGGTGAATGCAGACATCACACCCCTTCAACCCGACCACGAGATCCTCGATGTGCCGGATATCGCCCGGGATCAGGCTCAGCCCGGGTTTGTCGCGTAACCGATCCACCCCCGCTTCCCCGAAAATGCAGGAATCCAGCACCCGGACTTCGTGACCATGAGCCAGGAGTTTCTCGACAACAAAATTGCCGATATAGCCGGTTCCACCTGTCACCAGAATACGTTTGGAGTCACTCACGTCGAGATTCCTCGAATGATGGTCACAACCGTGTCGATCTCGTCGTCTGTCAGGTCGGGGTGATTTGGCAGTCCGATCAATTCAGGGGCTGCCGCCTCTGAGACGGGGAGATTACAGGTGTCGTAGGCAGTTCCATCCGACTGGCGATAGGCAGCCAGTGCAGGCTGTCGGTAAAGTGGCTCCAGATAGCGGTTCCGGCACTCGACTCCGTCTTCACGCAATCGGTCGATCAAGTCGGTTGTCTCCATACCGAGAAGCTTCCGGTTCACCCGGACGGGGCACCAGAAGTAGACGTGCCCGGAGACCGGTGCCTGCGGAAACTGAAGCCACGGCACATCACCCAACCGCTCCTGAAGTGTTTTGCTGTTGTCGATTCGCCGACGGTTCAGTTCGTCGAGCCGGTCGAGTTGGGCAATACCGATCGCGGCGGCGATCTCGGTCATCCGATAATTGTACCCGAGGACCTCGTGGGTGTGTCGGCTGGTCATCCCGTGACTCCGCCTGAGCCGAGCGTCGTTCGCGATTGCCGGGTCGTTCGTGACCAGTGCGCCACCTTCGCCAGTGGTCATGTTCTTTGTGGCAAAGAAGGAGAACGCCCCGACGTCGCCTATCGTACCGACGTGCCCTTCATCCGTTCGGGCACCGTGCGCCTGGGCGCAGTCTTCGACCAGTCTGATCCCGCGAGAGCGGCAGAGTTGGGTAAGCTCGTCCACCGGGCCAGGACACCCGAACAGGTGCACGAACAGAATCGCACACGTACGGTGCGTGACCCGAGCGGACACATCCTCAGGATCCAAACACAACGTTTCGCCTGAGATGTCGGCGAAGACGGGCGTGGCTCCCACTTGAAGAACGGACGAGACGGTCGCGAAGAACGTAACGGCGGGGACGATAACCTCATCGCCGGGCCCGACCCCAAGCGCGACAAGTGCGAGGTGAAGCGCAGATGTCCCGCTGTTGGTCGCTACCACGTGGTCTGCCCCGACGTATTCGCCCAATGACTGCTCAAACTGTTCAACCCGTCTTCCCGAGACGAATTTGCCAGACAGGAGAACCTCTCGTACAGCAGCGGCCTCCTCCTCCCCGACAGACGGTCTGGCGACCCTGATCATTCCTTCATGAACCTGTCGCGATACTTCAAGAGCGTATCGCGGTGTTCGAGAAGCGCCTTCAGGGCCTGCACGATGCCCTGGGCCATCGTGCAGCGGACATCGCCCAGGATGTCCAGGAAGGCGCCGTTCTCGATCTGCATCCGATGGGTCTCATTCTCGATGCGTGGATTGGGAACGTGCTCAAGTGTGACATCCAGGCCAAGTGATTCTGCCTCCCGTCGTATGGTCTGGCCAAGTGACAAGACACTCTCCACCTTCGTGACCTGGTTCAGAATCCGCATGTCTCCCGGGTCAGCAGGCCGTTCGACCGCCCCGGCGATGGACTCTACACAGTCTTCCAACGAAATGTATGGCTTGCTCTGTTCACCTTTCCCATAAATCGCGATCGGGAAGTTGCCGATCGCCATAGCGCAAAACCGATTGACCACGATACCGAAGAAGAAATCGAAGTCGAAGCGGGTCCTGAGATCCAATGACTTCGCGGAGTCCTCGGTCTCGGTTCCGAACACGATAGCGGTCCTGAGGTCGGTGATCGTCAGGCCCCACTGTACGTTCGAAAGCTGCAGATTGTTGATATCGTTGCACTTGCTCATGTGATACCACGACCGGGCCATGCCCGGATAGGGAACCTTATCCCTCCCCCCCTGAGTAGTCACATCCAGCAAACCTTCCGGAATGTCGAAGCCCGGCGCACCATACACGCCAGTCGTGGTCGTCTCGATAAAGTGCGTCCGGTCGGCAAGCCCGTTTTCACGGATCGACCAGAGAAGATTCCGGGTAGAATCATTGTTGTTCTTCTGCGTATAAGCGGCGTGCTCACCGTCGAGTTCCGAGTACGGGGCTGACGGCTGCGCGGCCAGGTGAACAATAGTATCGGGTTTGAGTTCGCTGATCTGTTCGTTCACGAAGACCGGATCCGTGAGGTCACCCTCCACGAAACTCAGGTTGGTATATCCCGCCTGTCGGGCGGCCGACAGCCGGACTTCCACCTCAGCGATCGGGGGAATCGACACGGATTGACATTCCTCGACCCACCGCCGTCTCCCCATGTGATCGACACCCACCACGCGCGCCGATGGAAATCGGGAGGCAAGCCTGAGCGCCGCCGGCCACCCTACGTATCCATCCGCACCCGTTACAAGAATCGTTCGTTCTTCAGACAATTAAAACCCCGCGCGAATATTCGAATTGGTTGGAATTCATTAATCTACAATAGGATACGCCATTCTGGTAGCGATCTTTTAGATAGTTCCTTTCAATGCAACAAGCAGCTTTTGCGCCTTATCCGCGACCCCGGAGTCGCTTGCCAATTTCCGCGCCTTCGTGAGATGCTTCTTTGCGTGAGCGGTCTCACCACTGCTCAGAAAGATGGCACCCACCGCCAGATGGGTCCTGGCATTAAGAGAATCTCGCTTCAGCCCTTTCAGATACGAACGCAAAGCAGTCTGGGAATCTCCTGATTTGAGAGCAATGTCACCGAGGCCGATGTGGGCGCCAGGCATCGAGCTCCAGAGCTCGAGAGCTCTCTCGAAATGCTCACGGGCTGACGCCAGGTCTCCCTGTAAGTGGTGAGCGCGACCCGACCGAAACGGCACCCAGGATTCCTCCGGGTAGATATCTGCAATTTCATCACAGACTTCGAGAATCCGTTCATACTGGCGAACACGCTCCAAGTGTGAGGTGTAACCCCGGACGACCCGATTCAGATTCAGGTTCGTGTTCTGTGAACTCGGGTTGCGTCGATAGGCATCCAGACACGCCTGATAGGCCGGCTCCAACTCGCCCTCCGACACGTAGATATCTGCGTGATACATCCGATGCAAATAGTCGAATGTCCCTACTTTCGTCGCGCGACGGGTCAGATCGAGGGCCAGTGGCGTTCCCTTCGCGCGGACACTCAAAGTCGTCAGGATGCCGGATGAGGCCGCCCGCACGATAAGGGCCCCGGTCAGGATCGTCAGAACAAGCGCAAGCGAAGGCAGCACAGTACGATATCGACGTCCTTTTCGATGTCTACCACGTTCTCGAGCCCCCATCCAGCCCAGCACCCCCAGGCCAAACCACGTGATAAACCAGACGCCGACTCGCTCTCGAGGGAACGAAAAGAAGCCGTGGGTTTGAACGGCCACGATACTCGAGAAGATGACGATCGCGAGAGTAGCCAGGGATGTCCCAGATCGAGCTTCACGCAGCACGATCAGGGACGCCGCAATGAAGATCGACAGATACGCAACGATACCGACTGGCCCCAGCTCTGCCCAGACCCACAGATAGTCGTTATGGGGTCTCCGGGCCACGTGGTTCGTCCACCAGGACTGTTTGTAGTTCGGGAAGTACTTCTCCCAATTGTTCAAACCGACCCCTGCCAGCGGGTATTCCCCAATCATCTGTAAAGTCGCAGACCACATCCCAAACCGACCACTCCCCGCCTCGGTAACTCTGAGTGGAAACTCGATCGCTTCCAATACGAGCGTCTCGGCAGCTTTTGCGACCGTTTCCTTCTTCTCGGGAATCGGAGAGCTTTGCGCGACTTTCTGGGTGATTTTTGCCTGATCCAAACCACTTGCCAGCCCGACAACAAGTGAAGCCGCCACTACCAGCGCTGATTTGGTGGACAGTCGTGTCAACGATTTAAGGAGATAACGGGAACGAGCAGCGTAATCGGGAAGAACATAGAGGGCCATCGCCAAGACCAGGCTGAGCGTGGCGCCAAGCCAGGCACCTCGTGTTCGTGTATACAAAAGAAAGAGGATGATCACCGACCACTCGACCGTCGCCCTGACCTCCTGACGGATCGTCTTTGCCTCAAGAAATCTGAGGACAGAGAAAGGCAAAACGGCAACGACATACATCGCGGCAAGATTTCGATAGGGAAAAGTTCCGCTCGGATATCCTGCGCTTGGGATCGTAAGGAAGCCCCATCCGAGATACTGAAGAATCCCGACAGCCGACACGGCAAAGCCGACCAGTGCCCCCGTTCGCAGCCATCCTGGCACCGCATCCCTGTTTGTTGATCGAGACACCACTAGGTAGAGAACCGCTAGTGTCGTGGTGCGGGCAACATCGAGTGCCGCGTGATGACTGTCGAGCGCGCGCGGCCACTGAAGGACCGTGACAAGCCAGAACAGAGCCACCGGGATATCGAGAGGAGATGACTGGCTCGCTTCGTCCATACAGGACGTGTAGACCCAGCACAGGAGTGGAGGGATGAGAAGCAGAGTCAGCGCGGCGTGTTTGGGTAGCAGACCCGCGTCGAAGATGCTGGAAGAGTAGGCAAGGGGTACGCCGACCAACAGGACAGCGATTGAGGTGGAAACGTAACGCGCGACCGATGAAGAGGCGTCTGCTGACATCCTACTTCAGGAACAACGCCGGGTCGAAGGTGGCCAGCTCCGAGGGATGAAAGGGAATCGTCCCTCCACGCTGGATAATCACTCTGCACCGGTCCAATAACGTCAGCACCTCAGGAGGAACGGAGTCGGCGGTATGACGCATTTCGGTCAAATCTGTTGCTGATTCCATAAGACCCAGCCAGTGATGACCTGATTGGAACCGGCCCTCGTGGATCTGACGAATGGCCTCGAACACGGCCACATCGATTCGCTTCAGGATGCTCGTCAGGACGCGGCCCGGAGCAAGATCATCCTGGTCGAGATCCGCTCCAATAGCCCAGCGCCCGGGTGGTCCGTCCTTAAAGGCTTCGATCACGCCTAGTCCCGAGTTTCCTGCCAGCTGAAGGACCACATCGCAGCCCTGCGCGATCAGACTGAGGGCCTGGGATTTCCCGCGGGCAGGATCATTGAAGTCACCGATGACCATAGACGAATACTGGACGTCGGCTCCCTGCGACGCGTTGTATAACTTGATCCCGGCCCGGAAACCTGTCTCATATGCCCGAACGGGCGGGATATCCATCCCCATCACACATCCCACACTTCCGGTTTCCGTCACACCTGCCGCGAGAATGCCGGCGAGGAATCCGCCCTCCTGAGCACGAAAGTCAAAGCTCGCGATGTTCTGGCCAGGGACCTCACCGTCGACAAACACGAAACGGGTGTCCGGATGCTGCGACGCGACAGCGGCGACAGCCTCGCTCAGAAGAAACCCCATCGCCACAACCACGTCGGCCTGCTGGGCAGCCAAAGCCAGGTTTGGGACATAGTCGGACTGTTCGGAGGACTGGATCAGACGAGCATCGACGCCCAGACTGTCGACAGCGAGCTGCATCCCTGCCCAACCTGCATCGTTGAACCCCTTGTCGCCAAGGCCGGCCATATCCAGCACCATAATCGCCGTGAGAGTGTTCGAGTCCGTTTCGTCGAACGGCGTGCATCCAACACAGGCGATCAGTAGCAACGGTATGGCCAACCAGCAATGAAGAAGGCGTCTCCACGAGGAGACGCCCATCGATCCGCGAGTTTTCAAGATCGGTCCTTAGATCTGATTCACCTTCGTAGGCTCGACATACGAAGGGCTGATGCCGGCCACCTTCACGCGATACCAGCGTTTGAGCCTGCCGACAAACGCGCTCGTTCTGCTGAGATAGGTGTAGAACGCCCACACGGGACGGTACGGCCTGATAAAGGCTTTAACCGTGTGAGCCACGATCCGCGGGAACGACCAGTTTCCGCGGAACACCTTGAACCAAAACAACACGTTCTCAAAGCGAACCCGACGACGGGAGAAACCAGGCAGATCAAGCGTTGCCTTGAATCGCTCCGAAATCACGTCAGGCCCGTCGTCCGGTATCAGCCCCATCTCGACGGACGTCTCATACAGGTCGGTTCCCGGGTAGGGTGCAAAAATCGAGAGAAAGACGTTGTCAGGCTTCATCTCGCGTGCGACGCGGACGGTGTCCTTGTAGTCCGCGTGGGTTTCGCCAGGTAACCCCATCAGCACGTAGAGCGTGATGCCCACCCCGTGTTCACGAGCAATTCGACTGAACTCGATGATCTCTTTGTTGGAGTATCTGGGTCGGCGGAGAATCTCTTTCCGCACGCGTTCCGACCCCGACTCCAACCCGATGTTCAGCGAGCTTACGTTGGCTTTCGCACAGGCCGTGAAGAAGGCACGAACCTTCTCCTCGTTCTTCATGAAGGAGGAGTGGACGGCGAGGTTCATCCAGTAGCGTAATGGATTCTCGCGAGAAGTATTGTAGATGGCGAGCTTGGCAAAGAGGTCGTGGGCGAGAGTGATATCGGCGCCCATCGTTTCGACCTCAAGATACATCCGATCGACTTCGGGGTATTGGCAACTGACCGAATCGATCTCACTGATGATGTCTTCGGGGGACCGGAACCGTACGAACGTTCCATCCGAAATCTTAGCCAGGGCGTGGTTCGCGCAGTAAGTGCACTTGAACGGACACCCGCGACCGACGATGATGGAGACTTCCTCGTTGGGATTTGCGATCCACGGCTCCCACATCTCGCGATCGACGTGTGGAAGGCTGTCGAGATCCTCGATAAAGGGGCCGTTCGGGTTACGCTCCAGCTCAAACGCGCCTTTGTCCTCGACGGTGGTCCCCGTCTGACAATCAGGATGCGGCAAGTCCGAGATGGCAGTCACCTCGGTCGCTTGACGAGCACCTGTCGTCCTGGATTCCAAGGCCTTGGGATGCTTGACCCAGACGTTGGGCACGCCGCTCACCCACCCCTGGTCGCCCAACTGCCTCGCCACCTCCAGAACTGCGTGATCACCCTCGCCAATGCAGATGGCATCGACCGTCTCGTGCGCGATGGCATCGTCCGGCGCCAGCGTCGCGTGGCTGCCCCCCAGGAACACGAACAGCTCCGAATCTATCCCCTTCACCACGTCCGTCACTTCCTTGATCTTAGGGAACTGGCTGGATACGGCCGTCAGAGCGACCAACCCGGGCTTGTGCTTTTCGATCTGGTCCCGGAAGAGCTCCTCGAGAGGGGTCGAAGGGTTCACCACAACCAGCTGTACATCGTGACCTTCCGCATTCAACACGGAGGAGATGGCCGACAGGCCAAAGGGGATCTCGGTCGGCGAGAACAGAGGCTTCTCGACAGTCGGATCGTTCGACATCGTCCAGGGGGCAGTCGTATAGGTATCGACCGAATAGACGCAGATAATGTTCATGAACCTTCAGTCCAGTCAGTGGGTGCCATCAAGCAATGCAACAACCTCAAAGTATATAACGACTTTCACCACCCAGCAAGCCTATGGCTAAAACAGGGTGTATACAAACGGCGCGACTGCCGTTCCCTGCGTGAACACGATGAGCAGGCCGAACAGGAGCAATACGGCGATCATGGGGATCAGCCACCACAGTTTCCGCTCCCAGAAGAACGTGAGCAACTCTCCCATGATACCTAGCTTGGCGCTGACGCGCTTGATATAGGACATGGCTTGGCCTAGGTATTCTTCCTGATGATGTGGCGCCCGAGAACAAGCACGTCCATTTCGCTTCTGATAAAGGTACTGTACGCATTCGCTGGAGTCGTCACAATAGGCTCGCCACGCAGGTTGAACGACGTGTTCAGAACGACGGGTGTCCCCGAAAGGGACTCGAACGCGCTGATCAGACGGTGATACAGGGGGCTCTCACTCTCGAACACAGTCTGCAGACGGCCCGTGCCGTCGACGTGGGTCGTAGCCGGTATCTCGCTCTGTTTCGATTCCTTGACCTCGGAAACAAGGAGCATGAATCGTGCGGGATCCTGCTCCTCAGGGCGATCGATCTCGAAATACTCGTGGGCCCGTTCTGCCAGTGTGGAAGGGGCAAAGGGTCGGTAGGGTTCGCGAAACTTGATCTTCGTGTTCACGACATCCTTCATCTCGGACCGGGTGGGGTCAGCCAGGATGCTTCGGCTACCCAGTGCCCGAGGACCCCACTCGAATCTCCCCTGGAACCATCCCACCACATTTCCCTCGTGGAGCAACTGGGCAGTTTGTGCAGCAGCCGTCTCCTCATCGGCACAAGCTTCGTGCGCGATCCCCTCCGACGCGAGAAATGCGGCGACCTCGTCCGGACCGTACGCCGCACCCCAGTAGGCGTGCCGCATCTGCATATGCCGCGGCTGTCCCAGTAGACCGTGATACGCGTGTAGAGCCGCCCCTAGGGCCCCGCCACCGTCACCGGCCGCGGGCTGGATGTAGAGCCTCTCGAACCCGGACTCTTCCAAGATCCTTCTGTTCGCGACGCTGTTCAGGCCGACCCCTCCCGCGATGCACAGGTTGGGAAGATCGGTCTCCTTCCGGATCGCCCGCGCCATGTTCACTAGGATTTCCTCGGTCACGTGCTGAATGCTCGCCGCGATGTCCGCGTAGTGCTGGTTGGTGTCGCACAGGGCGTCGTAGTTTCCGGGCGGTTCTCCGAAGTAAGCCGGAAAACCGGTGTCACGCGTGAAGAACAGGGACTCAGGCTCCCTGGGCTCTCCGAGAAGCGTCTGCAGCTTTCGCGTAAACGATCGGTTGGTGGAATGGTGATAGCAGAAATACGACATATCCAACTCGATCGAGCCATCGTCGAACTGCTGCACCGTCTCCCACACCTTGTCGGCATATCGTGGCGTGCCATAGGGCGACATCCCCATTACCTTGTACTCGCCCTCATTGACCTCGAACCCGAGGAACGCGGTGAAGGCACTGTAGAGCAAGCCCACCGAGTGCGGAAAGCGAAGCTCACGGTTCAACGAGATGTCGGTTCCTTTCCCTGTCCCAAACGTCGCTGTCGCCCATTCCCCCACCCCATCGACCGTCAGGATCGCTGCTTCCTCGAACGGAGACACGTAGAAGGCGCTCGCCGCGTGAGACAGGTGGTGCTCCGTGAACAGAACGCGATCCCCGTCAATGTTCAACCGGGATTGAATGGCGTGCCGAACCCAGAGCTTGTCCACGAGCCAGGTCACCATCGATTCCCTGAAAAGGCGATACGATTTCGGGTATGTCTGGAGCGTGCTCATCAGGATCCGTTCGAACTTGTCGAACGGCTTCTCATAGAACACGACATAGTCCAGGTCCTGACTTTGCAGACTGGCTTGATCCAGACAGAACTGGATCGCAAGCTCGGGGAACTCAGAGTCATGCTTCTTTCGGGAGAAGCGCTCTTCTTCCGCAGCAGCGACAAGCTCCCAGTCAGAAATCAGGGCAGCGGCTGCGTCGTGGTAGTAACAGGAGATTCCGAGTACGTTCATCTGGGTAAGATCAACACGGTAGACCCAGGCGCCGCAAAGAATGAAAGGTGGCGATGGGTCATCAAAACTGACGGCGGGCGTCCTCGACGGACTTGGTGGCACCGCGTGGCGTCGTCCAGGCAGACGACTTTCGGCGGCGAATGGCAAGCGGGTCCGCGAACACACGAACAACCAGCCCGAATGGAAGGACGACAATCGCATACAGTAGCGACAGCACGACGCGACTGTTGAAGTTCCCGATGACGTTGGCGATCGCCATCCACTTCTGGTAGAGCTTTCGAAACACGTGAGTTTGACCCTCGAACCCTAAGTTCGTAGATAGCTTCAGTCAGCCACCCACCGGGGCCTGGCTGATCGGATGAGACACGTCATCCGCAAGAGAAAACCTGATCGCCGGCGCTGAACGGCGTCGATTGGACAGCGACTGGATTTGGCTGACTCCAGAAAAATACTCAAGGGTCTCTTCTATACCCTCGGCTCGGGCTACGTGGCGCGCTTCGCAAGCGTAGCCCTTACGTTCCTGATCCGACGCGAACTGGGCACCGACCCGTTCGACGCCACGGTATGGGCGATGGTGGTGTTCGTCCTGTTGGCAAACCTCAGTCAGTTCGGACTGATCCACTCACTGCTTCATTTTCAGGACGATGTCGATCGGTTTGTCCGCACGGACAACCCATTTGTCCGCACCCACTTCACTATAAGTATTCTGATCGCGTCGGCTGTATTCGCGATCTCGGTCGCGTTCGCTTTCCTGATCGACTACGAGAACAGGTCGATGGGCTGGACCGGAACAGCGATCCTGACCCTCTCCGGTCTCTACCTCCTCAGAAGTCTGTCGATCACGCCCGAGGCGCTCCTTCGCAAGGATTTCGAACACCGCAATCTGTCCCTCATCCACGGACTCGGAACGATCACTGCTCTGACGGGAGCGCTGTGGCTGGCCTATGACGGATATGGTGCGTGGAGCCTAATTGTAGGCGGTTGGAGCACCTTCTCGGCGTTCAGCGCTATCTACGTCGTGATCTTCGCTGTTGCCGTCTGGTCGCTCAGACCCGTTCGAATCTGGCCCTTGCAGATCGACAGAGAATGGGCAGGAAAGATCGTCGCCTTCGGGGTCTGGGTGTGGCTGAGTTCACAGTTACAGAACTTCGTCTGGTTCTACGACAAACTCGTCATGCCCTACTTCGTCAGCGCCACGGATCTGTCGCTCTACGAGAACACCTGGTGGCTGATGCAGATCCCGTCCGCCCTGATCACGCACATCATCATGAATTACACGGTAACAGTATACGCAAAAGTGAAGAACGATCGTGAGAAACTCGGTGTCGTATACACAAGGGCGGCAACGCTGATCGTCCGTGTGTCTGCTCCAGCTGCCCTCATCCTCGTGCTGAATGCAGACCCGATCGTCGCGCTGATGGGCCCTGCCTGGGCAGGCTCAGCCCCCATTTTCATCTGGTTGGCCCCATATGCGTTCCTCCGACCCTTGATCGAGGACGGATTCGGTCTGCTGTGGGCCGTCGGACGAACCAGAGAAACGGCGGTAGTCCTAACCATTCAGGCCGGAATCGCGCTGGTATCTGTCCCGGCCGGCGCCTACCTAATTGGTGTCCGGGGCGTCGCTTACGCGGTAGGCCTGATCGCACTCACGGGTGGTGTGGGAGTCTGTCTCTGCCTCCGCCGACAGATCGACCTGGAGCTGAGACGAATCTTCCTGGCCCCGGCCGCCGCCCTCATCGGAGCTGGCCTGGTTATTGTTTACCTATATCCGTCGGTGGAACTAGCAAGATCTGCAACCGATCTGGTCGCCAAAACGGGGCTCACGACATTGGTCTATATGTCGATACTCTGGATAGCGGAAAAACGATATCTCAGGACGATTTGGACAGAAATTCGGGAGATTATGGCTGCCGACGATGCAGATGCCGATCCGCCCCAGACGCCCAGTTGACCGCCTTTTCGCTTGATCATGGGTGCTGAGCCGAGTACCTTTTTCCGGATTCGAGACGGACCCTTAACGCACAGGATACACCATGGGCTACATGCAGGTGTACAGAGTCGGCAACTCAAGCGGGGAATCCCCGCTCGGGAAGATTTCCCGTCTCCTCACGGGGGAGGGAATCGACTGTGACGATCTCGGTGACGACCGTCCTGACAACGGGTGTGTCCTGATCGACTTCACGCAGGGTGAGGACCTCGTCAACGAGACGGTTGCCACGGTTCCACAACTCCCCCAGATCCTGGCCGCCAGTACGATGACACTCGGCCTGCGTCAGTTAGCGATCGCTGACGACTTCGTATCCCCGGACATGCCGGACGCCGAGATCATCCGACGCGTCACTACCATAACCAACGCGGCGATTCGCATCGTCGAAGACGTCCCGGATCCCGATAAAAAGCGCGTACTGGTCGACGGGGGGACAGGCGAAGAGGACCCGTTATACGGATTCGCGAAGGTTCTGGAAGAGTTGGGAGTCGAATGGGAGCCACTCGAGGACGAGAACGACATGCAAGGCACGGGTATCATCTACTCACACTACCGTCGCCTGTCCTACGCCCGCCTCCTGCAGTCGGACTTCCCCGGTTATTACCATATCCAGATGGCCCCCAACCCTGAATTACGAGAAGAAGCCCTCTCGGTCGGTGACTTCTCATATGTGACGCCCAAAGTTGAGAGTGCGGAAGTCGGGGAGAGGCATACCCGATTCATGGAGATGCTCGACCGGATGCGCGATCCCGATGCCGTCCGCGACGACCCGATGGACGACCAGTCACTGGACGCCTTGTTTATTGGCGACCGAAACATCGGTAACAACCTCCAGAACGAGTTTGGTGACGACATCGAACTGGCAACCATGGCCACAACGGCGGGAGCGATGGCCGAGGCCAAAAAGCACGACCTCGTTCTGATCTACCTGGGCGGGAAGGAAGACGCCAAGCAGAGGCTGGCATTCCTGCAGATGCTCCTGAAGGAAAAGGATAAACCAGACCTTGCCCTTCTGTTCCTCAAGCAGGCTCCGGATCAGTTGCGGGCCTTCTGCCAGAAGAACAATGTGGCAGTTATCGAATCAAACAGACCGTCAGAAATCGCGGACTCGCTCCTGGCACTGTCGGCGTAAGCCGACGGTGTCCAACTCTCACTTGCTGGGCTCCAGACCGGAGCATCATCCGCGTGTCCGGACGTTTCGAGGGGGCTTCCTACAGGGCCGAGTCGATTCGCATCCTCCACTAAATCATCGACACGAATTACGGCGGAATCGTCCTCGACATCCGCAAATCGGACAGCGTAACGGAGCTCGTCTATGGTGCCGAACACACCAAGTGGCTCAGTCACGTCCTCGAAGTGTCCTTCGAGGACGACTTCGTCGGGATCCACCAGGAGGCTGTCCGCTCGATTCTCGGCGAGTCCACCGGTCCGCTCTCGCTGCAGCTGACGGACTTCGTTGATCATACCGGGAAATTCCGGCGTACAAGTTTCTTCGAAGGGACAACGTTAGGAAAACGCTAGGAGAACAACCACGAAGTCACCATGCAGGTTCAGACGGGAGAGACCGGAAGGCGTGATCGTGCGAGCAATTGCATCAGCTTCGACACAGGAGGGTCGAACCACGTCGGGTGGTATCTACTTCCTCAGAATGGTCGCAGGTTCAGAGCAGGCCATCAGAGGGTCGTCTTAATGAAGTATCCCCGTTAGCAGATAACTAAAAAGAGGACGCTGCATCTTCAGCAGCGTCCCCTTTTCTTTTCTGTTTGGATCGTTTCGCTACAAACTGGCTCCGGCCAGGCTCGCGGCCGTTGCCGCGATATCGGGTGTTGAGCCGTTCTCAAGACGGTTCGATTCGCTGTTCAATTCGTCGATTTCGCTCTGCGTCGCCCTCAGACTCTGCTCAAGCTGACGCTCCTGTACGGTCAGGTCACGTACCTGTTCGTCATTGTCCTCGATACGGGACTCGCGACTCGCCTCCGCGTTACGCTCGGCGTTCGCCGCCGTCTGTCTCACGTTTTCCTGAGTCTGGATCTCCGCGTCAGCCCTCAACCCCCCGCCGATTTCCGCGCTATCGGCTCTCAGATTCTCTTGGATTTCAGACGTCGTATTTGCCCGGCTGATCTGTTTGGCTGATGGGGTCGGTGCCTCCTGTGCGCCAGCGGGAGCCTCCTCTTCCGGGGCTGCCGGCGCTGACTCTGCCTGAGCTTCAGCGACCGGTGTCTCCAACGAGGAGGCCTCTGGTTCGGATGTTGCCGGCGACTCTTCCGCTGTGGATAACGGTGTAGTATCCGGGGCCGGAACAGTCGCTTCAGTCGTCTCAGCCGGCACTTCAGCCAAAGCGGCGGCGGCTTGCTCGTTACGCGAACGGAACAGACGAATGGTCGCGTCGGTTTGCGCGTTCAATCGGTTCAGCTGCAACCCTTCGAAGTTCTGTGCTGTGGATGGGATGTTCTGGAACGCTTTCCGGACTAAGGCTGACCGCGTGCTGGCCGCGTAACTCTCAAAGCGTGGGAGGAAGGTCGGCCGAGCGTTCTGATCCAGGCGACCGGCCGTTTCTGCACGAACGCGTCCCGTATTGTCTTCCGACACGGTCGGCACGCCGGGAAGCGTCGCCTGCATCGGTAGTTCCTGCCGTTCCGTTTCTGGCTCGGACGTCTGATCCGTGTTCCTACCCAGAGCAGTGTTGACCTGATTCCGCAGCTGATCGCGGACAGACTCGGCATGCTGGGTGGCTACAGGAAGTTGGTCCTGAGCACGTTCGGTCTGAGTCGCTGGCTGTTCTCGCTCCGCCCGCTCGGCACGCTCTTCTCGTCGTGCTTCACGGATGCTCTCACGTCGGTCGCTCAGACGAAAATTGCGCAGACGAGATAGACCGGCGCTTGCGATTCGCTCAGCGCTGAATCTGGATACAAAGATCGGCATTCGACTCTACAGTCCTCGGCAAGACCGGAATTATGAGTCGCGAAATTACTACTGTCCTATCCTTCAAACTACGGAATCAGAGTCCTCCTGTCAACGTACGTGTATCGCTGAAATAACTGAATAATCAGGACTTATCTGCTGATCCACAAACTATATAGGACTGGTCCACTCTATGTCCCCATCAGCCTGAGTAATTCGTAGGTAGTAGCAGCAGGTCTGCTGGCGTCCGCGAATGGTTCTCTGCAGTGCGATTCGCGAAAGCTCCTGCTGATCGACCCACTCGAACTCGACATCTTCCCCATCGCCTCGGTATGTACACACCTCGGTGTTATTCCGAATCACTTCGATTGGCCGGTCGTCGCATAGCACTGATGCTCTCTGAGAGCACCGAATATGTCGTCCTGCGACTCGGAGCCGGCGAAAACCGCCGTCAGGCCCCCGCTGTATCCTCAACCTGCCTCTGCGCGAAGCGCGTCCCGTCCGAGTGGACGGGGAAATACTCCGTCTGCGCCCTAGCCAACCCCGGCAGTGCGATCAACACCAGCAAAGACAGTGCTCTCATCAGATCAGAACCTCTCACCCTCCCCCATGACGAGCATCCCAGGACCTTATCCTCAAGTCCTACACCATAGTTTTTTAATCCGTCTGAGAGACAATAGTTCCACCAAATTCGGATCCAATGGGCGTGGCTTCGGGATAGCCTACAAGGAGGATAGCGTCCGATCTCTCACGGTGATATATTCCCAGAGACAAGTACCTGAAGCCTTCCAACGACCGAGGATGCCATGTTGTCACAAGACCAGATCGACGCATACAACAAGAACGGGTATATCGGGGTGGAGTCGGTCCTGAACGAGGCCGAAATCGGCGAGCTTCGTCGTGTGACCGACGAGTTCGTGGAGAAGTCGCGCGAGGTCACCGATCACACCGATATATTCGACCTGGAGCCTGGCCACACCAGCGATGAGCCAAAACTCCGCCGCCTGAAGGGCCCGATTGAGCACCACGAAGTTTACCGTAACGCCCTCCACCATCCACGGATCCTGGACATCGTCTCCCAGTTGATCGGCTACGGTCTTCGCTGTAATGGGAACAAGCTTAACATGAAGCTCCCTGAATTTGGAAGCCCGGTCGAATGGCACCAGGACTGGGCCTTCTACCCGCACAGCAACGATGATCTGCTCGCCGTTGGAATCTGTATTGACGACATGAACATCGAGAACGGCGCGCTGCTCGTGGTCCCCGGATCCCATAAGGGGCCGATCTACGACCATCACTACGAGGGTCACTTTTCGGGCGCCATCACAGACACCAGGTTCGACGACAAAGGCGCCGCGCCCGTCGAACTCAAGGCGGGGGGGATCTCGATCCACCACGCCCGTGCGATTCACGGGTCCACCCCCAACCGGTCTCAGTTCTCCAGACGCCTACTGCTCTTCCAATACTGCGCAATCGACGCCTGGCCACTCGCTCAGTCCTACGACTGGGAGAAGTTCAATGCGACCATCGTGCGAGGTGAGCCCATGAACGAGCCCCGTGTCGAGCCCGTTCCGGTTCGAATGCCGTTACCCGGGTCGGTGCGATCGGGATCGATCTACGAAACGCAAACCATCCTGAAGGAACGAAAGCTGTAGCGATGGAATACCTGACCCCCGATGACGTGGCCGCATACGAGCGCGACGGTTCTGTCATCGTGAAAGACGTCTTCAACGAGGCGGAAATCGCCGCCATGATCGGGGCGGTCGAAGAGGGCAACCGCGTCGCCGATACAACAAGAGACCGGGACGACGGTGATGGCAGAATCACCCGGCTGGCCATCTGGCACGAACTGGGCGACGACATATGGTCGGCCGTATCAACCTCGCCGAGAATCGTCAACAATGTCCGCATCCTCCTAGCAGAGGAGACGGCCTTCTTCCACGGGAAAGTCATCTTCAAGGAGGCCGGTACCGGTGGAGCCTGGCAATGGCACCAGGACTATGGCTACTGGTATAACCAGGGCTTCGCCTTCCCACGGATGATCAGCGCCTTCATCGCCCTCGATGAGGCAACGAAAGAGAATGGGTGTCTTCAGGTCCTGCGGGGTTCACATCAACTCGGCAGACTAGATCACGGCAAGATCGGCGACCAGACGGGCACAGATACGGACCGCATCTCGGCTGCAGAGAAACTGTTCGAGCGACAGTACTGTGAAATGTCCCCGGGATCCGTCCTCTTCTTCCACTGTAACCTGCTGCATACCTCCGACAAGAACACCTCGGCCAAGGATCGACGGGCATTCATCATCTGCTACAACGCGTTGGGCAATCCTCAACTCGGCAATCGGAAGACGTCGGAATCGAGGCCGTGCCCTGTCTCCGCGGACAGCGCGATACTCAACCAACTCAGCGTCGCCTGAACACCCCGACATCGACGTACACGAAAGAGCCCCCAGAACCAAGCGATTGGCATCGCGCGGTACTGGGGGCATCTCTCTTACGCCATTACCCACCGGAATTAGCAAGCGTGCAAGTGTGTGTGTCGCTACGGTAGACTGATCGAGTTGAACAGATTCATCAGGGGTGTCAACAGGAAGGACTGCGAGGGGCCGCTGATATAGACCTCCTGCTCGGTTGCCAGCGGGTTTGGAGATTCACGCGTTCCATCGAACACCCGTCCCTCCTCAACCCGAAAGACACCTCGTGTCGGGTTCCCTCGAATCTTGTAAATGGCCTCGACCACGCGCCCATCACCTGAAACCGCCTGACCGTCTCCCGCGATCGCACTGGCGAGAATCGTACGGCCCGCACCTGCCTGCTTGACGAGCAGCAACGGAGCCTGGGCGCCACCCTTCTCCAGAAGGTTCCGGTCAGGCAAACGTGCGCCGACGAACTCGAAATCTTCCGCAGAATGGTTCAGTTCCATCCGCCAGGCCTGCATGGCGTCTGCCCCGAACATCTGGACGGTCAGGACAACCCGTTCCTCGGTCACCTCGGTCTCTTCTAGCCCGATCTTGATGCCTTTCGATGAGGCCGGTGTCCCCGGCTGAACAGACGGTTTGGCTACCCCCGAACTGGGCGCATCAACAGCCACCCGGCCATAATTCATCGTGAAGAGCAGAAAGTCTGCGAAGTCCACGCGACCGTCCAGGTTCAAGTCCGCACGAGTGTCAAATGCGAGATCCGAAGACGTGAGACCAAATGCCTGAGTAAAGGCGATGAAATCGTTGAAATCGACCGTGGGATCCTCGTCCGCGAGTATCAGACCGAGGATCTCGTTCCCATTCGCGTCGTGATAGGCCTTCGCCCCTCCCTCGATGGCGAGCACGATGTCGCCACCGATCTTCGGAGTGGACCTGCCCTGGTCGACGTCGATCAACATCACGTTGGCCACCTGCACGGTAGTATGTGGCGCGCCTTTGATGGCCTGGAGCCGGATCGTACCCAAGGTGCCCGACCCCGATCCCCCAACTTCCGTCCTCCCCAACACCGAATTGACGATTCCTACTTCGCCTTCGAGAATCTTGCCCGAAATATCTGTCCGATACCCATCGAGGATAGTACCGGGCGAGACCATGTCCACAGCGGCCAACACCGTCGGGTCGTAGTGCAGGTGGTACTCGTAGGTGCGCACCGCCACCGCATCCTCGACCTCGATCGTTACGTCGAACGTATCCCCAACCTGGATACCAGATGAAGGATCCGATGACAGATGGACCTTCGCCGTCGCATTCGCATCGGCGAGGTCGGCGCGCTTGAACGTCGGGAGAACCGGCCGGATACCACCCGTTGCATTCGTATTGTCCGTCAGGTTTACTGCTGTAAAGTCCTTGTCGGTGGCATTCACGATCCCGTCACGATTCAGATCGGCCAGACCGTTGTAGTCCGTATCACCGGTCTGAGTGAACAAGGCCGCATTGATCGCATTAAGGTCTTGAGAATCCACGAAGTTATCGGGCAGGCTTGTACCCGTGCTGTCGTTGAAGCCAGCCGCATCACCCGAGAGGAGGAACCCTCGATCAACGCCGGATCCATCGATCGTCGGTTGGAAGCCCCAAATACTCTGCCCAGGACGCAGGTCAAGCGTGTCGTGGCCGGCGAGGTGACGATCCATCTTGGCAACCAGGATCAACCGTCCCGACGGCAGTGAGTTGAGCTCGAACTCCCCGTTCACCCCCGTTGTCTGGACCTGCACACCCGTGACCTCCGGAATGAGATCGTTCTCCTCAAAGAACGGATCAGTAATCTGGTCGAAACTTCCGACCTCCCTAAGGTAGAACGTGATTGTGTCGGCCGAGCTGGACCGACCCTGCAGCAAGACGTTCCCCCTCACTGCGCCCCGGGGCAGAATCCGCACCTCGATCGGTGGCGGAACGCTCGCGTGAATGTCGGTTCCGAACTGGTCGATCATCTTGGTACGGCGTGGATCCTGACTATCAATCGAGATCGTCGTCAGGACGGCAGCACCTCCCGACAACGGCCTCGCCTTGAAGTTGACGAACGCCAGAGTCTGGACACCGTCGAAGAAAGTCAGACCGCTCGTCTGGTCGGTGTAGATGAACTCGAAGCTGGAGACGCCGTTGATCTCCCTAGCGACCTGCTGGACATTGCTACCGGTCAGGCTAGCGTTCGACCCAAGCGTGAACGGCTGAATGCCAGTCGTGCTTCCATCCGTGTCCAGTGGCTCGAAGAGAGCGCTGTCGAGCGAGAGGAAAATATCGACGACATCGATCTGCCGACCCGAAGCATCCCCATCGTCCGGCGTAATCGGGATTCGAAGCGTGTCGTCCTCGACGACAAACAGCTTCCTTGGCACGATAAACCGGGCTGAGGTCGGTGGACTCGCGGGGACCACGCCGGTGAACGTAATCCGTCCAGGCGCGCGTACCGCCGGGGAAACCCCGCTCAGATTCGTAGGTTGATCACCTGTCATTGGGAGTCCACCCGTTCCGGGACGACCGGCATCGATGGCTAGATAGACCCAATAGCTTTGACCGAACTGTCCGTTGGTCTGCAGTTCGAGAGTACCTGAAGACGATCCCGTCCCCAGATTGTTCCGCAGTCGATTGGCAACGATCACAAACGATGTGTCCACACTCTCGTTGAGCTCGATCTCTGATCCCAGCGAACCATCGGTAGAGTTGGCGAGCCACATCCGGTTGATTTCAGTCGGACTCGTCAGGCTCGCCCAGGTCGTTACCTCCCCGAAGTCTGAAGAGGTGAGCAGGATGCGGATATTCGGGGATGAGGCAGATCCATCGGGCGCAGCCAGACCCCTTCCAGGGACAGCGCCTCCGTGACCGCCGGCATTGTCCACGTCCACAGCCTCCCACGCGACCACGACCGGATCCTCCACCGATACCTGGACATCCTGAGTCGGCTGAATCCCACGGATATACGGCGGGTGCAAGAATGAGACCGCACTCGGGGACCCGGCCCCGCTCGCCTCTGTAAACGAGACCAGTCGACTCGTATTGCCACCCGTGATAATCGCGTAGACATAGTAACGAGTGTCGGTGATCGGGATCGTCGCACCCTCACCTGCGGGCGACACGTAGTTCCAGACGTCCCACGAATACTGGTTGTCAAACAGGCCGTCCGGGTCCTCGTCGACACCGGTCACGATCGTGTGAGTGTCATTGCTGCCGTCAGCAATCGCGGCCAGAAGATCCGCACCATCAGAGTTGCCGCTCGTGTAGCCAACGCTCTTGCTCGCGTCCCGGAAGTCGAAACGAGTACTGTAGTAGAAATCGATCTGGGCGTTGTCGTCTACGTCCACGTCCCCTGCCAGGCCCGTCTCTCCCCAAGAAATCGTGACGAATCGGGTGGCTGGACCGGGTCGCAGATCCTTTCCGTCGGGGTCACTTTGCATCTGACTGACGTCGATACCCGTGATCACATCCAGGTCACCATCGTTCGGGTTCGTGCGATCGTTCAGCGTAAAGGTGTCGGGCGTCAGGTTGGGCGAATGGGTGACCGTCACCGTCGTGAAAGAAGGCGACGAGTCGAACGGATCGTCCTGAACCTGCCGGATGATCCTGTGCTCATCATCTCCATCTGTCGCGCCAAAGTAGACGAAATACTGACCTTCCTCCACAAAGTTGGTCACCAGCTGAGTGGTTGTGTTTCTCGTAAAAGCGAGAAACGGGAAGGTCCGATTGTTGATCGAAAGCGTGTCCGACCCTGACACCATGGTGGCACCATCCAAGCTGTCCAGTCCGGCACCCACGTAGTTTGATTCCGTCAGACCGCTCTGCTGCGACACAAAGACCCGCATTTCGAAACTGTTTGGGTTGTCGACATCCTCCGCCAGGAAGAGCAGATCCAGGGAGGTGATCGGATCGGGTGTATTCCCGTTGTTCAGCGTACTGAGCGCTTCCCCTCGGGCAACGAACGAACCGGTATCTATTATCACATTTCGGTTGTCTTTCCGGTTCCCGTTGCCAACCCCCATCCCGATGATGTCGCTGGGAACCTGAATGACACCGGTGTTCGTGAACTGATCGCCCCCGTCGTCATCGTAGTCCCACCCGACCAGAACGAACTCAGGCGGGTGATTCACCAGCAGCGGGCCACTACGTGCCAGGAAAGCCTGTCCGGTGAGCGTCCCCAGTCGCGAATTATCAAAGCCCAATTTTGCGCCACCACCATTGCCGAGTCGCGCAGTCGGGAACCGATCCGGAGCGGGATCTGCCAGCACATACACGTAGTAAACCGTGTTGTCTGATGTCTCTTCCAGCGAGATAACGCCATTCACGCTGTCCGCCGGGGTAGACGAGAACGTGCTGACGAAATCTTCTCGGATAAAGGTCGCATCAAGCTGACGCGGCCTCTGCCTCTGGCCAGCGATAGGGGTTCTGTCTGCGCCCAAGGAAAAGTGCTTTACGGGGGCAAGCGTGGACGGCCTTGTAATGAGGGTGGAGTCTGTGCTCAAATAGAACGTGTAGAGCACATCGCTCTGGCCGTCCGAGACACCCTGTGATGCAGAGAGACCGGAAATACCGGTGTGACTGAGATCGGGAAGCGCCGTTGGGAACTGGAGATCGAAGAAACGACCACCCAGCGTGGTCGTATCCCCGATGCTCGAATCCGGCGCAACGAACTCAAACTGCTGCATTCTCGTATTCTGGAGTTTAGAGACCCTTACGGTCTGCTGCGCTCCAACGCCCGAACTGAAGTCCAGGACATAGACCGTATCGACACGAGAGCCGTTGGAGATGCCGGTAAAGCTCGTCGGAGTCTTCAGGTCGAACTCGATGCTCACCGTCGCATTGCTGGCCGTACCGGTGAGGCCGAAGACCAGCGTACTCGTCGTGGGGGAACCAACGAAGAAGGACGTGAGGGCCGCGGCGTTCGTCGTGGTCGTAACCGAGTTGGACAGGACAGTGAGTTCCGAAGGCACTGTGATGGTGATACCACGGGCAGACTGGTTCGCCGAGCTGCCCAGCACGATATCAAAGCGCTGGTGGAACTGGTCCATGGAGGCAGATTCGATGCCATTGATCACCTCGTTCGGGTTCAGTTCAACTGACTGTGCCCGCAGGCTGGTCACAAAGAGACCGAGTGTGATCAACGCCAACAAAACGCCCTGAGTATGTTGACGTACGCGTGGGGTCATGAGTAGGGAGTCCTGGTTTAAGCCAGGAGAGCGATTGGTCAGTATCTCCTTATGCCTCAGGTGCTACATCCGTGTAGTACCCGATACCAATCGGCGTCCAGCCGTCGCTCCTTTTCGTATTCCTGGTTGTAACTACCTGTTTTACAACGTTTTTCCGATTCCCTTCGGAGTGTGGGGTGGGTCCTGAGTACAGGTCCTCTTCTCAAGTATCGGCGGGAGAGCTTGAGTCTTTAGTCGGTTGGCGATTTTTTTAGGTTTTTAGGTAAAAAAACGAGGCTTGGGTCCATTTACCTAAGCCTCAACATCCTAACTGACTGTTTTTAAGCGTATCTACAGAGAATGCGCCAGCGCGACCGCGCCCAGCAGAACCGCATTATCCCCTCGTTTTGCCTGTAAAATTCGCACATCCTCCCGATGCACAGGCATGACCCGGTCACGAACCGATGACCTGAGAGGCTCGAAGAGGATGGCTCCTGCTCGCGAAACGCCGCCTCCGATGACAACGACCTGAGGAGCGAGCGCGTTGATCGTCGAAGCGACTCCCATGGCCAGAAGCTCTACTACCTCTGAGACAATCTCCCCAGCAGCCGGGTCACCGACCCGAGCCGCGTCGAACACAGCCTTCGCCGTCGTCGCCTTGTCTCCCATCTTCCGGCTCGCTCTCCGGGCGATCGCGGGCCCGGAGCAAAGGGCCTCCAGGCAACCCCGGTTTCCGCAGGCACACTTCGGTCCGCTCCGCAGGATGGGATCGTGGCCGAGTTCGCCTGCGTTTCCATTCGCGCCACGGTAGATCTCCCCATCGATTACGATTCCGCCACCGATGCCCGTGCTGATGGTGTAATAGACCTCACTCGAGGCTCCACGTCCGGCGCCATAGACATACTCCCCGAGCGCCCCGACATTCGCATCGTTGTCGACTACAACCGGGACGCCCAGCGCCTTCGACAAGATGTCTGGCAGCCGGACTTCGTCCCATCCTGAAACGTGTGTCGAGTTTATCACACGTTGATCGGCAAAATCGACAGGGCCTCCGAACCCAACACCGGCCGCGCTGACATCATGTCGGTCGCACAGATCTCGTGACAACTGGATAACCTGCTCGATCATCCACGATGCTCCTTTTTCAGCCTCCGTGGATCGCCGTATAACGCGAACGAGCCGCCCCTGCTCATCCGCGAGGGCGACTCGAAATTTCGTACCTCCGATGTCGACGGCAAGAATCACGCGCTGACCAACCCGATCTCACGCAGGTAGGAGATCGATGACTCGACCCGCGCGCGTGCCAGGTTAGCTGTGAAGTCCTCTCCCTTGACCCCTTCGAGTTCGAGTGTGTATGGCCCGGTGAACCTGCTAGCGTTCAACCGCTCTACGCAGGCCGGGAAGTCCACGATCCCCTCCCCCAGAGCCGGGAAGTGCCAGGACTCGAATCCTCCATCCGTGTCTTTCAAATGGACGGACACGACATAGTCAACGATGAGGTCCAACTCACCTTCCGCCGTAACATCCCGGTTATAGTAGTAGACATTGGCAGTATCGTAGTTGATACGAACGTTCGGGTGGGCCACGCCCTGCATAGTCTCGAGCCCGATCGCTGCGTTCGTGACCAAGTCCGGATGAGTCTCCATGGCGACAACGACATCCCGGCCTGCGGCCTCGTCGCCGATGTTCTGCAACCGCCCGTAGACGTATTCCCTGTCGAGTTCTGCCGTCTTGGCACTCGTAAACGCAAGATGAACACCGAGCGCTTCTGCCCCATCCAGATAGTGCGCGAACCGAATGACCACATCATCTGCATCCATCTGGCAGGGGATGATCACCGATGAGGCGGTAAGGCCGTGCTGCTCCAGATCGGCCCTGACCGAATCGACTTCATCGGCTGTCGGACAAGGGATCTCGACATACCGGATCCCAATCTCAGCGAGATGAGCGTACGCTTCGGACCGAAACGCACCGTATGTGTTCAGATTACACGACAAAATAGACATGGAAGAGCCGCCAACCCAGATCAGCGGATGAAGTTCCGAAGAAGCATCAGGATCACAAACACGAACAGCGGAGAGAGATCAAAGCCTCCCATCGGCGGCAACATCCGCCTGATTGGGCTCAGCACGGGCTCCGTGAGTCGGTTGATCGCGTCGACGACCGGGTTATGTGGATTGGGGTTGAACCACGACATCAGGACGCGGGCAAGCATGACATACCAATAGAGCGCCAAGATGCTATGAAGGATTCTCATGGGAGGTCGAGCTATGAGAGGCCCAGGCTGCGGATTCGCGCCCTGCGCTCCCTCATCTCTTTCGTGAGCTGGACCAGCTCGTCTACCACGGATAAGTCGAACGGCTTAGAGACCACTGCCTCCGCCACCTCGAAGTCTTCCTCGGTCACGAGATCTGAGTATCCAGTGATGACCACAATAACGGAACGGGGTAAGCTGCCCCTGAGGACGGGCAGGATGTCGAGGCCACCCACATCCAGGAGATGCAGGTCCAGAAGGATCAGGTCATACCGGCTGGTCAGCGACTGCCCAAGGGCTTCGCTACCACGGTCCACGACATCGAGCACGACGTGGGGAATCCTCGAAAAGTGGCTTTCGAGCAGTCCTCTTACGTCTGGATCGTCTTCAACCAGTAGTACGTTCATATGCCCACTGCTGGCGCACAATATATAACGGGGTCGGAAGGTCAGCAAATTTGACGGCTCTATACGTCCGGCTCTCCTCGCTCCAGCATCCCCCTGACCAGCTGGGCTGTCAAAACGCCAGCCACGCAGCCAAGCATCCCTCCGATCCCCCAGGACAGACCCATCGTAGTGCCCTGGTAGTAGGTATATCCCAGACCGGTCGTCACAGCAAAAGCCGCGGACGTCCTCACAGCACGGAGGATCCTCTCTGGCAAGACAGCCTCGACCGGTAAGGTAGTCCCGAAGACTGCGCCAACGCCGAGTCCGGCAAACAGGCCGATTCGAGGGAAATCCGCATCGATCCCCAGATGGTAGGCCAGTACTAGAACGATCGAGATCGTCGCAGCGAGGCCGGTCCCAGTATGTATGCTCATATCTGCCCTCCCGGGGCGATCACTTGACTTGAGGATGCGATCGGCTGATCTCTAGGCGTTTTCCTTCTACGTGCTATCCTATTATGTTTTCGAGGGATAGCTGTCTCTATTT
The DNA here is from genome assembly GCA_002727195.1 of Gemmatimonadota bacterium. Lineage (GTDB taxonomy): Bacteria > Latescibacterota > UBA2968 > UBA2968 > UBA2968 > UBA2968. The sequence goes on along the minus strand of PBWH01000020.1, from coordinate 42,317 downwards.
TAGGGCAGAGCGCCCTTCTGGCGAGCAAGAATCGACGTGGCCCGAACCACACAATTCACCCAGGTAGGCAAGCGCAAGCTCGAGATCTCGAATCTCGAAAAGGTGCTGTATCCCGAGGCCAGAATCATCAAGGCCAAGGTGATCGCCTACGACCTCAACATTGCTCCCACGATTCTCCGGCACATCAAAGGGCGGCCGCTCACCCTCGTCCGATACCCCAACGGGGTCACGGAGAAGAGTTTCTTCCAGAAGAACAAGCCAAAGAAAACGCCCCCCTGGATCGATGATGTCAAGCTGGGTGACGGGGACAAGAATATCAACTACGTCCTCGTGAACGAAGACACGACACTGGTCTGGACGGCCAACCTGGCGACCCTCGAGCTTCACCAGATGCACTACCGGAGCCCGCACTAAGACAAGCCCGCCTATGTCGTCTGGGATCTGGACCCACCAGAAGGTGGCGAATTCACCGATGTGGTCCAGCTGGTGTTCGACTTCCGCGAATACCTGAAATCCTACGGCTATCATCCGTTCGTCAAGACCACCGGCCGTAAGGGTCTGCGCGTCGTCGCCCCTTGGAACCAGCCTTCACCTTCCACCAGGTTTTCGAGGCGGCCAAAGCGGTCGCCCAGCCGTTTATCGAAAAGAACGGCGACCGGACCACGCTCCACATCAAGAAAGAGGCTCGCAAGGGTCGCACCCTCATCGATGTCTTCCGGAATCGTCAGTTCCAGATCATCCTGTCGACATACAGCGCCCGTGGAACCGAAGGTGGACCAGTATCAGGATGCCATCAAGGAGATGATCCAGGCCAAGGTCGAAGGCAAGGAAATCGTCTCCGCCTCGGAGGAAGAGCCTCAGGTGATCGATATCATGGCTGCCCTGAAGCAGAGCATCGAGGCGTCGCAGTCGGATCGGAAACCGATGGCGAAGTCGGCCACGGCGAAGAAGACGAAGAAGGCGGCAGCCAAGAAGGCAAAGGTCGCGTAGACAACGAGTCACCTCGTTCCCAGGCTCCTTGGCGAGCCGTAGCCTTGGCGATGGCTGCCAGCCTGGGAACGACCCTTTACACGCTTGGCTCAAGCAGACATTTATACTACTTTCATCTCGCTATGGAACACAACACAGGCCATACGTTTCGTGATTTTGTGGCCATGGACGCCGAGGAACGCCGGACCTGGCACTTCTCACGTTCACGGGCGGGCGAATTATCCGTACCCCCACGGATGAGTTTGCCGGAGACACCCGACCGACTGCCCATGCGGCGGTCCTTCTCGGCGGACCAGCCGAGCCTCCCCGATCAAGCATCACGACGACAGCAATCCGCCTGACGCTTTTCACGTTCAGACAAGAAAGCAGTAAGGATACTTGGGGAAACTCGTCCCATTTCCGAGCCAGTCGACTATCAAGCTCGGGTATAAGCGCGTAGGAGTACGCCGGCAGGCTGATCTCGAGCGCCACGGACAGCTCAACCTGTTCGCGGAACCGAAGGGACAGGTTGTCGAGCTACCCCGGCGAAGGATGAGCGCGTTCGAAGAGGCCTTGCTCCTCGACGAACACGGTGACCCGTCTTCGGGTGACCTGTATAGACAGGCCATCGCCGAGGGTGACTGTATTGCGGAGGCCTACTGCAACCTGGGTATCCTCGAGTCTGAAGCCGGTAACCGACCGCAGGCCTTCGACTGCTTCACGCTTTCACTCGCCAACGATCCGCGCCACTTCGAGTCCCACTACAACCTCGGCAACCTGTATCTCGACGAAGGCGACTTCCGCCTGGCCAAGCTTCACTACGAGATCTGCACGGTCGTCGAACCGGACTTTCCTGATACCTACTTCAACCTCGGTCTCGTCCTGGTGATGAGCGAGGAGCGGGATCACGCGATTCACGCCCTGGAACGATACAAGGACCTCGTCCCCGATCACGAAGGCGAGAAGGCGGACGAGTTGATGGCCAGCCTGGATCAGACAACACAAGCAGAGCAGTAGACTGCAACAGGACATCGACGCGATAAGCCCGAGACATCAACGTCTCGGGCTTTCTGTTTTCTGGGTCAATGTGCGCTGGCGGTCGGGGCACTCGTGGGGTACTGTTCTGTTGTCCATGTACACCTGGATCACCTGATCGAGAGGCCTACGTGGCGCAACTCAAAGTCTACATCCCCGAGGGATACCCACCTAATATCGACCAGCTGAAAATGGCCGAGCGTCCCGGAGTCCTCGACGGCAAGACAGTCTACCTGGTGTACTGTCGTTTCGACGATAGCGACATCTTGACGGAACAGATGGGGAATTAGTCTCGTGAGCACATGCCCCGGGTCAACATCGAGATTCGACGGAAGGACGGCACCTATCATCAGCGAGACTACAGGCTCTATGAGGAAAAAAACCGAGGAGACGGTGGTCGTAGGTGGAGAGACGAACGGATATTGGCGGATCTTCGGGAACGGCTACGGAAAGACCGTATCGGTGGATGACTGGCGGTAGGTGGTAAGAGGTATATCTGAAGTATAAAATGACCGGGCTCCACTCAACCTCGTGTGGGGCCCATTCTGTGTCTACGAGTGCATGACGAACCCGCCATCTACGTTGATCGTCTGCCCCGTGATGTGGCGCGCACGGGGAGAGGCAAGAAACACGCTCATCGCAGCCATGTCCTCAGGCTCTTGCCATTCGCCGAGCGGAACGACACGCTTGATCTTCTCTTCCGCCCACTCATCGTAGGTCTGTGGATTCTGCTGGCCCTCCTCCGTCTCACACCACGCTTTCCAGACCCCTTCGTTCAGGTCGGTCTTCACCATCCCGGGACATAGGCAGTTGACCCGAACCCCGTATGGTCCGAGATCTCTCGCTGCGCATTGTGAAAAGTTGATCACTCCTGCCTTCGAGGCGCTGTAGGGCGGGTCCGTCTGCGAGCCGATCTGCCCGGCGACCGACGCGTAGAAGAGGAAACCACCTCTCCTCCGGTGGACCATGGCGGGCGTGAAGGCGTGAGCGACATTGACCGTTCCCGTCAGGTTGACCTGGAGCGTCTGCTCCCAGTCCTTAGGATCCAGGTTCCAGAACGGGAAGCCGAACTTGCCCGACCCCATCCCGGCTGTGCACACCAAGTGGTCGTGAGGCCCTAGGGCTGACGCGATCAGCTTTGGAAGGGCACACAGGCCCTGGTAGTCGGTGACGTCCGCACTGAACCCAGCAGTCCTCGTGTCGTGGGTATCGCCAATCTCGGCTGCCACTTCCTCGATTCTCTCGTCCCGGTCGACACAGGCGACGAACGCGCCTTCAGCGGCGAACCCATCCGCTACGGCCCGTCCGATTCCGTTGGCTGCTCCAACGACGACTGCAACCGTACCGTTCAACTCCAGATTCATAGGCCTGATCCCCTATCCGTCCCTGTGAAACTCCGCGTTACTTCCATCTGTGAAGAACAGCTGTAAGTGCTTGGCGTTCAGCCGGAAGCTCTGCAATGATCGACAGACCTCGTCAGCCATACTCCCCTCAGTTGAGGACTTCGCCCAACGACTCGTTGGGGTGTGCTCGAATTCAAGGCGGCTCTCGTCTTCGAAGAACAACGCTGCCTGAGTAAACTCATCGTTGACGATGTAGCGCGTGTTCTTTGCTCTCGTGTCGACTGCCATGGTCATTGCATAGCCTAAACAGAAACGGACGACCTGAGGCCGTCCGTTCTAACATAAATGCATGGTGCCGAAGGCGGGAATCGAACCCGCACGGCCCGAAGGCCACTGGATTTTGAGTCCAGCGCGTCTACCAGTTCCACCACTTCGGCATCCTGAATCCGGGCCGAGAATATCTCAATATCGCTCCGGTCGGTCAAGCCGGGTGTCTTCTCAACCCTAGAACAGCGACAGTGGCTTCTCTTCCTCGCTGAACCCCTCATCCACTGCAAGATCGTCACCTCTTGAAGCCGAGACGGCCAACTCGTCGCATCGTTCGTTCTCTTCTGTCCCTGCGTGACCCTTCACCCACCGGAACATCACCTTCCGTTCCTCACACACTTCCAACATGCGCTTCCACAGGTCCGGATTCTTCGCCGCCTCCGTGGGGGTTCTCATCCAATTCTTGGAGCGCCACTTTCTGGCCCATCCCTTGGTCATCGCGTCAACCGTATACTTGGAATCGCTGATGAGAACCACCTCGGCTCCCGAGGGAGTCGATTCCAGGCCCTTGATGCAGGCGAGAACCTCCATCCGATTGTTCGTCGTCCGCTTGTAGCCACCGGATAGCTCGTTCCGCTCCTGATCATCGAGGACGACTGCGGCATACCCACCGGGTCCAGGATTCCCCAGACACCCACCATCCGTATATATGACGATCTTCCCCGCCTCGAGATCCGCCTGGTGCCCTCCCGACGCAGCGGCTCCGGACGACTTCTTTCGACCACCTGACGACCGGCCACTATCCGGAAGTTTCGCGAGGGCGTCCATCACCGCTGGGCGGTGTGGAACCGTCTCCAACCATTCCTTCGCTTCACGGGCAGACCCGAAACTCTTGTATACGGCACCTGGATACCCCTGAACCTGTTCCTGAGCCTGACCCACCCCTCCCCAACCGGTGTACACACCGGGCGTCTTCCCCTGTGCGACCACGTAAATCTTCGACTTGGCCAATCTGTCTCCCCAATTGCTTGTTCGTTCACAAACCGAAACACTGAAGCCCGGGCGATGTAAGCCCGGGCTTCATTTAGGATTCTGGTCGGCGTCTGTCAACCCGTAAGGAACTAGGGCATACGTTCGCTTCTGGGCGAACCCAGGATTTCCTGGTAGAGGATCGCGTTCACCAGTGCATCCTTGTCAAACCGTAGGACGTTCGCCTTACGACAACGCCTGGAGGGCCTGTCGCGCAGTTCTTTGGCGACAACCTTCTGAACATCGACGCGATCGTCGTCTTCGACGAGCGGATCGACGAACTCCTGACCCGTATAGGTCTCGCTGACAGGCCGGGTGACCTGTACCTCCTGAAACTCCGGACCCGTATCCGACTCGCTGACCGGTGTCGCACCCCGGACCTCACGGAACTCGCGAACAGGCTCAACCGGCATCGGTTCCGGCTCTGGCTCTGGCTCGCGCAAGACATCCCACTCGGAAAGGTCGCTCTCCGGAATCGAGCGCTTTGGTACATCCACCAGCTCCCGATCCTCTCGCTCGGCCATCCGTCTGCGTTCCTGCATCTTATTGACCAGGGACGAGACGACGCTGAATACGATGAACAGAATGGCAAGTACGTCGAAGCTCATAGTGGACTCACTTATGGGTTGGTTTCGCCCGAACCGCCCTCATCCTCTTCGGTTTGGCCCGCGATCCCGTCCCTCATCCGGGTATCGGCTTCCACATTGCGCATCCGGTAGTAGTCCATGATCCCCATATTCCCGCTCCGGAACGCCTCAGCCATCGCGAGTGGGACTTCGGCCTCTGCCTCGACCACCCGAGCACGCATCTCCTGAACCCGGGCAGACATCTCCTGCTCTTGGGCGACAGCCATCGCACGCCGTTCCTCCGCCTTAGCGCGCGCGATCTTCAGATCGGCCTCCGCCTGATCCGTCTGCAGGGCTGCACCGATGTTGTCACCCACATCCACGTCGGCGATATCGATCGACAGGATCTCGAAAGCGGTCCCGCTATCCAGTCCCTTATCGAGCACCGTTCGCGAAATCGTATCCGGGTTTTCCAACACCGCCTTGTGCGAGTCCGCGGAACCGATCGTCGTCACGATCCCCTCACCCACACGAGCGATAATCGTCTCTTCCCCCGCACCGCCGACCAGTCGCTCGATGTTCGCCCGAACGGTCACGCGGGACGTCGCCTTGACCTGGATTCCGTCTTTGGCCACCGCCGTCACCATCGGGGTCGAAATGACCTTCGGGTTCACACTGACCTGAACGGCCTCGAACACGTCTCGTCCGGCAAGATCGATCGCCGCGGCGCGCTCGGGCGTCAGCGTAATCCCCGCCTTGTCCGCCGCGATCAGGGCACCAACCACCTTGCTCACGTCCCCGCCGGCCAGGAAGTGGGCTTCCAGGAACGCGGTCGAAATCTCCACCCCCGCTTTACTCGCGTTGATCTGAGAATTCACGATAACATTGGGCGGTACGCGACGCAGCCGCATCCCCACCATCTCGCCAATCCCGATGTGGACGCGTGCCGCAAGGGCCGAAATCCACAGCGCTACCGGGATGAAGTAGAGGAACAGCATCACCAAGATGGCGCCGCCCACTACGAGGAACAGGAACAGAATCAGGTCCATGTCTACACTCTCACGTTAGTCGCCGACCTAGACTGTCGGCTCGATCTTCCGAACGACTATTCGGTTGCCTTCAACCTCGACAACCTCCACATCTGTGTTCTTGTCCAAAAAGTCGCCTTCAGTGGTGACGCTCAACCTCTGACCGTCTATCTCCGCTGTTCCGCCCGGTCGCAGGTCGGTGACCGCCTTCCCGGACTTACCCGCCAGCGAAACGTTCTCCTCCGACACGGCCTGGTAGCCGGCTTCCTCTTCCGTCAGGACCACCTTCTGCCAAGTAGTCGACCTGGGTAACCGTTTGAGCATGAAGGCCGCGATGATCAGGGTCATCAGCATCGAGATCATGATCGGGCGCACGGCCAGTCCTGCCGTGTCCCAGGTCCAGAGCTCAAACCGGCCCATCAGGCTCATGAAGATGCTCACAAACATCAGGACCAGACCAGGCACGGCGAGCAATCCGAACCCAGCTACAAAGAAGAGATCCCCGATCACTAGGAGTAAACCGACTACGAACAGCAGGACCTCCGACCAGCTCGCAAGCTTAACCAGCAGATGACTCCCGAAAAACAACCCGAGACACAGGATCGCCAGCGTGCCGCCGATTCCCCATCCGGGACTCTGAAACTCGAATATCAGCCCTAGGAATCCGAGCGACATCAGGAGCGATGCGACCATCGGGTGTGTCAGCCAACGAACGGCCTGTTCTGCCCAGTTGATTTCCTTTCGGATCACGTTCGCGCCCTCGAGCCCATACAGCCCGAGTACATCGTCCAGCTTATCCGCCTCCGTGATCGAGGTGATTTTGTATTCAGCCAGCTTCTGCTCGACCGCTTCTTCAGTGGTCAACGTAAGAAGCTTCCCCTTCGGCGCCAGATTCTCGATGTCGACATCCTCGTCGACCATCGCTTCCGCGAGCTCGGGCGAGCGCCCCGTCTTCTCCGCTGTCGCCTTCATCTCGTTGCGGAAGTACGAAATCACCTTCTCACTCGCCTTGTTACCCTGCATGTCGACGGCCGTCGCGGCACCGATCGTTCCGCCTTCCGCCATCACGATGTGATCTGTCGACAGGGAGATCAGGGCGCCTGCGGAAATCGCGCGCGGATTGATGAAGGCGATGGTTTTCGTCTCGGAATACAGGAGCGCGTCCCGGATCAGCAGGGCAGCGTCGAGCGCCCCACCTGGCGTATCGATCTCGACGATCAGCGCGTCGACTTTGGCCTCTTCCGCCTCCTGGACCACGCGGTCGATAAAGGCGGCCAACCCCTTCTCGATCGTGCCGGAAACGTTCACCAGATACACGTCTTCCGCCTGGGTTGACGTCCCCAGAACGAGGGAAATAGCTAGGTATGTCAGAATGGTTCGCACAGTCAGGATCTCCAGTGGCGAATTGATATACCTATGTACCACAAATGGTTATCGGTGTCAACGCGGGGCATTATCTGAGCCTGGATCGGCGAATGCGCAGTACACATATTCGAGCCAGCACACTGACAAAGGAGAAGTCGATGACGTACGAAATACTCGACGAGAAACAGGTCGAAGCGTTTCTCGAAGTTGGATACGTAAGGATCCTCGAATGTTTCGGCCGTGATCTCGCTGAAAAATGGCAGGAACTGGCCTTCAAACGGCTGGGATAAGACCCCGGGGATCCCGACGACGTGGGAAGAACCGCGAGTCCATCTGCCGCGAATGAACACCGTAGAGGTCAAGGATTTCGCCCCCAGAGCGCGGGCAGGGATCTGCGATTTTATGGGCGGTGAGGATCGGGTCAAGCAACCCTTCGTGTGGGCGGACGGCTTCATCTGCAACTTCAACATACGAGCGGATGAGCCGTGGCAGTCGCCTTCTGCGGACGTTCCCGGCTGGCACGAGGACGGCGACTGGTTCAAGCACTTCCTCGACGGTCCGGAGCAGGGCCTCCTCACGATCGTCGTGTGGTCCGACATCCTGCCTCAGAGCGGCGGGACGTTCGTGGCCCCCGACTCGATCGGTCATATCGCGAGGAAACTTGCCGCGCACCCGGAGGGCCTCTACAACCGTGAAGCCAGGTTTGACCAGATGATCGACCAGTGTGAGCGGTTCGAGAAGGTCACGGGAGAAGTTGGGGATGTCTTCCTGATTCACCCTTATATGCTCCACGCTGCCTCGAGTAACCCCTCGGGACGAGCACGTTTTATCACGAACCCCGCGGTCTCGCTGAATGAGCCCATGTGCTTCAACAGGCCGGACGGCGACTATTCGCTGGTCGAACAGGTTGTTTTGAACGCGCTGGGCGTTGAATCGCTGGACTGGGAGATCACAGCTGAGCGTGAGCGGGTCGTCCCCGAACGTGTCGCAAAGCAGAAGAAGATGCTGGAGGAGCAGAAGGAGCGGTTGGGCGTAGCCTGTTTGTGGCGTCAATCTTGACTCCAAAAATGCGAACTGGTATCTTTGGGCCTTCCAATAAGGCGGTGTAGCTCAGTTGGTTAGAGCAGTGGAATCATAATCCATGTGTCGGGGGTTCGAATCCCTCCACCGCTACCAGAAAACGAAAAAGGGCGCTGTCGAATTCATCGACGGCGCCCTTCCTGTTTGTGATCACTAACATCTAACAAGTCATCCCGAGACCTTCCCCACCATATACCGCCAAACGCGTATCCTTACTCGTCTTAACCGTATTCTCTGGCTGGTAGTGCAACTGGATGCCGCGACGCCCTTGATCGCTCCGGTTTGATGGGCTCCCGTGATGTGTCAGCCCGTGCCAGAATAGAAATCCCCCGGGCTGAAGCGGCACAGGTAGGCTGCCCTCCGTCCTGACAACCGTATCGCAGATCTGCCAGTCCCGCACCTTGAAGTGTGGATGCGGTCCCGCTTTGTGCGATCCAGGCACGACGTGGAGACAGCCGTTCTTGAGCGTGGCGGCATCCAGGGCGATCCACACCCCGACGACGGTCGTCTCGATCGGCACATCGAAATACGCCATGTCCTGGTGCCAGGCCTTCTCCCTCCCGATCCTTGCAGGCTTGAGCAGCGCCATGTCCTGGAGCATCCGGGGCTCGATGCCGCCCATCAACCGCCGAACGACATCCAGGATGCCGCTATGGGTCGTCAGACTCGTCAGTCTCGGCTCGACATCCACGAAGTTGAACACCTTCCGAACCACTGACCGGCGTTCTTCTACATCCATGTTCGGGTAGGCTTCGCGCGCACCGGCCTCGACCATCACCGACCTGAAACCCTCATACTTGCCGTCGATCAGGTCGTTGATCCCCTGCTGACACCCCTCGACTTCCTCGTCGCTCAGTCCCGAGTCTACGGCCAGGTATCCGTATTCGTGGAAGAAACGGATCGCATCGTCATCCACCGCCTCCAGGGTGTCGATTCGGTGGGCGTCGCCGTCCAGCGGGTATAGATCACGTTCGTGTTCGTCCACGGGTGCGTCGGCCAGGAAACCTTTTTCCTTGATCGAATCCGTCGCCCCCTGATTTGTCTTGTTCACCATTGGGTCTCTCCTTGGGCAACCTACGATGACGAATATCCGACTCCGATACGAATCCGTCAAATCCGGCATAAAAATACGGGGAGCCGGCCGAATCCTCGACCAACTCCCCGCGATCAGGAGGGGTTACACCATCAAATATAGCTAACCAGTGTGACCACGCGATTACGCGAATATGAATACAGTGTTAACTTTGCACACGACAATGCGAAAACCATACGCGGAGCATCGAAAATGGATCTACCCAATATCCTCCTGATCATGACAGATCAGCACCGTCTGTCCGCTGTCAGCGCATATAAGAACTCGCCACTGTTCGCCGACTCGCCGTGCAGAACACCAAACATCGATCGTCTGGCGGAAGAAGGGATCAGATTCGACAACGTCTACACGACGAACCCGGTCTGCAGCCCTGCGCGCGGTTCGATCATCACGGGCCAGTATCCTCACACCCACGGCATCTGCTCGAACACCCACAACCTGGGCTGTACCGTTCACGAGCTTCCGGATGGCCCCGAACTCCTGCCCAGGCAGCTGGCAGATGCAGGATATGTCTCAGGCTACACCGGCAAGTGGCACCTGGGGAACGGAAAGTCGGATGCTTACGGGGTGGCCATCGATCCGGCGATTCCGGCCACAAGAGGGTTCATCGGCCAGGACTTCAACGGTCACGGTGGGGGTGGCTTCAACTACAAGGAATATCAAGACTACCTGGAAGACCGTGATCTGGCCCACACCGTCAATCCCTGGTCTGAGGATGAGAAACAGATCCTCCCCACGGGTGAGCTCGATGGACCGGTCGAGTCCACGGTCCCTTACTTCCTCACCGATCACACGTGCTCGCTGATCGACCGCTTCTCAGCCGAAGACAATCCCTTTTTCATCTGGCACAATTTTTGGGGTCCTCACGGCCCCTACTATGCGCCGGCGGAGTATGTCGACCGGTTCCGGGATGTCGAGATTCCACCGTGGCCCAATTACGATTGGCCATCGCGCAGTACGCCCGGGCCGCACCACGTGAAGATCCATCCCGAGCACGAGGGCCTGACCTGGGAAGACTGGGCAACGGCGCTACGGTATTACTATGCCTTCACGACCCTGATCGACGAACAGATCGGCCGGATCTATGCCCACCTCGAGTCGACGGGGCAACTCGACAACACCATCATCATCTTTACAGCGGATCACGGGGAAACAGCAGGTAGTCACGGCGGGCTGACCGACAAAGGCTGGCAACACTTCGAGGAGATCCAGCGAATCCCGATGATCGCCCGCCTGCCCAACGGGATGTCCGCAGGGGAATCGCGGGAATCGCTGGTTTCACTGGCAGACGTCTATCCGTCTATCCTGGACTGGGCGGGACAATCGATCCCTGAAGGGCGGCACGGCAGCCCACTCCAGCCTCTGATAGACGACGCGTCAACAGACTGGCGAGATCACGTGGTCACCGAATTCACCGGCGTCAACAACCTGTCCGCGACGCTGCGATCGATCGTGAAGGATGGTTTCAAATACGGATACAGCGCCGGCTGGCCCGACCAGCTCTACGACCTCGTCAACGACCCCTACGAGACGAAGAATCTGGCCGAATCGCCAGAGCATCAGGATCGTCTAAACGACCTGCGACGGACACTCTCTTCGTGGATGGACGAGACGGGCGACCCTGTGAAGGGGATCTACAATCAGAGCATGAGGTATCATCTGGGAGGAGCCTAGTGTGTGATCCCCCACTCTCCTCTGCTCCTGAGCCGGCCTGTCCGCCATAGCTTGAGCGAAGGCGGGAGGCGCGCTCCCCCTCGGTGGGTTAGGAGGAAGGGCTAATGATCCCAGATCTGATCCCACGCCTCCATCCACGACGGGGCGCTGCTCACCGCCCTCAGCGGATCAACCAACTCGACACCGAATCGTCCCTTGAATCGTGTGGCCGTGTCTACTGTCCCTAGCTCAACAGTAATGGTCGTCGGTTTTTCGGGAACATAGGGTTCCACCGCATTCAAGTTGCCGAGCGCGCTCTTAGCGCCCTCCTCGATCATCGCCCTCGCTCTCACGGGCGGGATCTGCCGGGCCGAATACCTGCTGAGTCCCTTCTTCACTGCAACCGTTGTCAGACCGTCCCCCACCAACTCGCGCGACTCACGGCACACTGCTTCGTCCCCTGTCACCAACAAGATGGGGACGCCATAGTGACCGCACAGGGCCGCGTTGATCCCGACTTCACCGACCAGGTCCTCGTTGAACCAGAGATTCCGCCAGGTCGTCGTCGAGATCGTGTGGCACATCACCCCATCCGGCGTGTTGGCCCGGGCGTGCATCCCGACCAGAAGACAGGCATCGCAACCCGTTTCGAACATATCCGTGTATCGCGACCACGAGTGGTGAGCCACCCACTCACAGTCCGGAACGAGCAGATCGGGAACCAGCGAGTTAAACGTCCAATCGCCGCCCGCGCCGTGACAGTCTACAACGACGATCTCCTTCGCCCCAGCCGCCTTCGCGCCCCGCACGGCCGCGTTGATCTCCTCCGTATAGAGCCGTCGACCTTCTTCATACATCGGCTTTCCGCCACTCACCTGGCTCCAGGTAACGATCCCGCTGACACCTTCCATGTCGGTCATGATCAGAACGCGCACGTCGACCTTCCTTTCACTCAGGATTCGGCTGGTGTATCCTCGAGGATCACGTCAATGCGTTTGAGCGTCTCCGCGTCCAGTTCCGCTTCAGCGGCCGGTAGGTAATCAACAGCCTGCTCCGGCGTCTTGGCACCGACCAGCACGGTCGACACCGCTTTCTGCCTCAGACACCACGCGATCGCCAGCTGCACCATCGTCAGCCCGATGTCGGCCGCAACCTCCGACAGCCAGCCCGTCAACTCACAGTACTTCGTGAACAGCTCGCCCTGGAACCTCGGGAACCGCGACCGCTCGTCGTCTTCAGGGAATACGTGACCCGCTGAGTATTTTCCGGTCAGCAACCCCTTGCCTAACGGACTGTGCACCAGATTCCCGATCCCCCTCTGCTCGCAATATGGGAGATCTTCCGTCTCGATCTTCCGGTCGACCATGTTGTATCTCGGCTGGCTGCCGTGGAATGGGGCCGTCCCGTAGGCCTGCTCCATCTCTTCGGCGTTGAAGTTGGAGATGCCGATATACCGCGTCTTCCCCTCCTCCTGAAGCCTCGCCATCGTCTCCATTGTCGCGTCGATCGGATACTCGGTATTCCAACTGTGAACCTGATACAGGTCTACATAGTCGACATTGAGCGCCTTCAGACTGTCGTCCATTGCGGACCGGACTGCATCCGGTGAATAGTCGCGGCTGACCTTGGTGGCCAGGAAGCACCGTTCCCTATACCCGTCGCTAAGCGCCTTGCCGAGCGTCGACTCGCTGGTGCGATAGGCCTGCGCCGTGTCCAGCAACGTGATGCCGCTGTCGATCGACGCGCGGACGGTCGCGATCGACACGGCTTCGTCCAGGACCCCCATGCCACCACCGATCGGCCACGCGCCCAGCCCGATCACCGAGATGTCCGGACCATCTTTCCCGAGTTGTCTTGTCTTCACGCTTAACCTTTCACGACAGCGAGACCAGAACGAGCCCGATCAGCAGGATAACTGTACCGAGCATCTTGGGGAGCGGCATCGCTTCCTTGAACCAGACGACCCCGATCAACACACCGATCGGGATACTCGCCTGACGAAACGCCACAACGTAGCTCACATCTTTGGCGAAGGCCAGCGCGATCAGGACGATCGCATACGTCAGCGTCATCAGTGCTCCGGTCACGAGTGCCGATCTCCACTCACCGATCGCGCCCCGAAACGAACGACGGCCCTCCCGTCTCGGAAAGACGAGTACGGCGAGCCAGACGGCGGTCATCAGGACCTGGAAGAACGAATAGACCAGCGTGACCGGGGCAGGATGCAGGTCTGCGTGGACGAATCGAAGCCGACTTAGAGCCGTATCGTCGACGATCGAATATCCTGTGGTGCCGACGGCGGCCAGCATCGCATAGAGGAAGGGCTTATTCGTGTAGTCTCGCAGGCGGAAGTTGCCCAATCGCGTCTTGGGAAGCAGAATACACCCTGCGACGATCAGGATCGATCCCGCCCAGCACCCTGCCGGAATCGCTTCGGACCGGCCGAGTAAGACACTCCCAAAGGCCACCGTAATCGCAGGAACGGCGCGCGCAAGCGGGTAGACGATCGAGAGGTCTCCAGCGCGATACCCCCTGGCCAGCGATCCCATGTAGATCGCCTCGAACAGACCAGCCGCGCAAACCAGCGCGATATCGATTCGGCCAGCGCCCGCGACGACCCGGGGATACAGAATCGGAACCGCGACAAGCAGGACCAGGCCGCCCAGGCTTGCGACCAGGAAGAAAGCGGCTGTTGGAACTCGGCCCTTTCCGAGCGCATTCCATCCAGCGTGCATCGCCGAAGAGACGAGCACGAGCTCGATAGCGGCGGATTCCAAGGGTCAGTCAGCGTCCAGTGAGGTCGGACCAGTGTTTCGCTTCCAGTGCCAGCTCTCACTTCCCGAAAGGATGGCTTTCCGCCGATCGTCGAGTCCCTCAAACACCTCCGAAGCGACCTCGTTTCCAGGCCATTCCCGAAGTTGAGGCGGAGTATATCCGGACACAAGGATGACACGTTCACGATCGCTCTGGATGCGTGTCGTGCTGTGAATCAACGACTCGGGGAACAGGAGGACGTCGCCCGCATTCGCTTCCACCTGATGGATCAACGATTCGTCGACCATGGCCGCGTCCACCATCTCATCCTTAAGCCAGTTCATCCGGTGCGACCCCGGAATAACCGCAGTTCCGCCGTCCTCAGGCCCGATATCCGTCAGGTAGGCTAACGTCTTCACGAACACGCAGTGGAACCGCTCTCGCTCGTAGTAACAACCCCAGGTGGCCGTCGTACCACGATGGAATCCGGTCGGATGGTATCGTCGCTTACCGAACAGCTCGTCCGAATCTTTAGGATCGCGCCGATTGATGATCGCTTCCGATTCCTCCAGCCGGACGCTTCCGCCCACGAGATCCTCAACCAGGGGAATCAGCTCAGGATGCGTCGCATACCGGAGCAGAGCGGGATCGTATCCGACGAGGTTGCCCATCAGAACGTGGTGATCACCCTTAGGTCGTCTGTAGACGCTATCACTCAGGTCAGAGTCCTCACGCATCCGGTAAAGTGCGTCTCGACAGGACTCGACTTCCTCCGATGTGAGCAAATCGCGGAGCAGGACGAATCCGCGCGCATCCAGGTGATAACGTTGGGCAGTTGATAGACTTGGTTCGGGCATAGGTGGCTCCTGATACAGAAAACGCGTCTCACCTATGGACGGCGAGACGCGTAGTTTCCGCAACAATGTCTGTGTGGCTAAGGCAGGAGCGTCGATCCCATCAGATACCGGTCGACCTCGCGGGCGGCACCCCGCCCTTCCCCGAACGCCCATACCACCAGGCTCATTCCGCGTCGCACATCACCGGCGACAAAGACTTTCTCGTGCTTCGTGGTATACTTCTCGAGCTCTGCCTTCGCGTTGGACCGTTCGTCACGCTCCAGATCGAGCTGCTCCAGGATCGTGTCCTCCGGCCCGAGCCAGCCCATCGACAGCAGGACGAGATCGGCAGGCCACACCTTCTCACTGCCCTCGACCTCACGGAACGGCTTCCCATCCGTCGGCACCCACTCGACCTCACGCGTGTGCAACTCTTTGACGTTTCCGTTGTCATCACCGACAAATTTGAACGTGCTGAGCTGGTAGGTGCGCGGATCACCACCGAACTTCGCGTCCCTCTCCTCGTGACCGTAGTCAACCTTCAGGATGCGAGGCATCTGCGGCCAGGGATTGGCCGGCGTGCGGTCTACCGGCGGCTCAGGGATGATGTCGAACTGGTTGAGCGACTTGCATCCGTGACGCATCGACGTCGCCAGACAGTCCGTTCCCGTATCGCCCTGACCGAGCACGATCACGTTCTTGTCTTTTGCCGTGATGTAGTTTCCGTCCTCGAGGTTCGAGTCGAGCAGACTTTTCGTGTTCGCGTGCAGGAATTCGATCGCCTGATAGACGCCGTTCAACTCTCGTCCTTCGATCGGCAGATCACGCGGCTTGAGCGCTCCGATCGCCAACACGACGGCGTCAAAGTCGTCGACAAGCTTCCGAGCCGGGATATCCGTCCCGATCTCCGTATTCAGCACGAACTTGACACCTTCCTCCGTCATCAGGTCGATGCGACGCTGCACATACTCCTTGTCGAGCTTCATGTTCGGGATGCCATACATCAGCAGACCGCCTGCCCGATCGGACCGTTCGTAGACGGTGACCGTGTGACCGGCCTTGTTCAGCTGCGCGGCCGCACAAAGACCCGCCGGTCCGGACCCCACGACAGCGACCTTCTTCCCGGTCCGCTTCTCCGGGGGCTCGGGCGTGATCCACCCTTCGTCCCATCCCCGGTCCGCGATGCTGACTTCGAGATTCTTGATCGTCACGGGTGGCTCGTTCAGACCGAGCACACAGGCACCCTCGCAGGGAGCCGGACAGACACGTCCGGTAAACTCGGGGAAGTTATTGGTCTTGTGGAGCCGTTCGAGGGCGTCCTTCCAGAGTCCGCGGTAGACGAGATCGTTCCACTCGGGGATCAGGTTGTTGATCGGGCATCCCGTCGGGAAAGGCGTGTTTTCCGGGAGGCTGACGCCAGTATGGCAAAACGGAATACCGCAATCCATGCAGCGAGCGCCCTGGTCACGCAGCCCCTCTTCAGGCATATGAAGGTGGAACTCGTCCCAGTTGGAGATGCGTTCCTCCGGCGACACATCAGCCGGCAGTTCGCGGTTGAACTCCAGGAATCCTGTTGGCTTACCCATTCCGTCTCCCAGTCATCTAGTCAGCACGCTTGTGCCTTATTCGGCGATCGCCTCTCGGAACGCCGTCAACGTCATCTTTTCGCCTGAAAGACCGCGCTCTTTTGCGCGATCCATTGCCTCGAGAATCTTCCGGTAGTCTCGCGGCATCACCTTCACGAACTTCTCGACAGCCCCGTTCCAATTGTCGAGGATCTCTCGCCCGAGTGCACTGTTGGTCATCTCGGCATGCCGCTCGATCATCCCCTTCACCTCACCGATCTCCTCTGCGTCGCTGAGGGACTCGAGGTCCGACATCTCCTGGTTACAGTGGTCGGCGAAGGTGCCTTCTTCATCATAAACGTATGCAGTACCACCGGACATACCGGCTGCAAAGTTGCGACCTGTCGGTCCGAGCACGACGACACGTCCACCCGTCATGTACTCGCAAGCGTGATCGCCCACAGCCTCGACCACCGCGTGGACGCCGGAGTTCCGGACGCAGAACCGCTCACCCGCTTTCCCGCGGATGTATGCCTCACCGCCTGTCGCCCCGTAGAACGCCACGTTACCAACGATGATGTTGTCGCGCGGCACAAAGGTCGACCCTTCGGGTGGATACAGGATAACCTTCCCCCCCGAGAGCCCCTTACCGAAGTAGTCGTTCGCATCGCCTTCGAGCTCGAGCGTTATCCCTGGAGGAACGAACGCTCCGAAGCTCTGACCCGCCGATCCGTTGAAATGCAGATGGATCGTGTCGTTCGGCAAACCGTCCGGCCCGACGCGACGCGTGACCTCCGAACCCAGAATGGTTCCGACCACGCGGTTCGTGTTCTTCACCGGAAACTTGGCGTGCACCTTCTCGCCGTCTGCAATCGCCTTCTCGCAGAGTTCGAGCAGTGTCTGGTTGTCGATCGCATTCTCGAGCCCGTGGTCCTGGGGCACGCAGCAGTAGAACGGCTCTTCACGCCTCGGGACAGGCTTGTGCAGAATCTTTCCCAGATCCAAGTGCTTCGCCTTCCAGTGGTCGATGTCGTCGCGCTGCTTCAGCATCTCGACCTGACCGACCATCTCATTGATCGTCCGGAACCCGAGTTGCGCCATGATCTCGCGCAGGTCCTGGGCGATGAATGTCAAGAAGTTGACCACGTGATCCGGCGAACCGACGAACTTCTTCCGCAGCTCAGGATTCTGCGTTGCCACGCCAACGGGACACGTATCGAGGTGACAGACACGCATCATAATGCAGCCCATCGCCACGAGACCGGTCGTCGCGAACCCGAACTCCTCGGCGCCGAGCAATGCGGCGATCGCCACGTCCCGTCCCGTCTTCAGCTGGCCATCGGTCTCGACCACGATCCGGCTGCGCAGGTTGTTGATCACCAGAGTCTGGTGCGTATCGGCCAAGCCGAGCTCCCACGGGAGTCCTGCATTCTTGATGCTCGTCTGGGGCGATGCGCCTGTTCCGCCATCGTGACCGCTGATCAGGACCACATCCGCGTGCCCCTTGGCCACGCCTGCCGCGATCGTGCCGACGCCGACCTCGGACACCAGCTTCACGTTAATCCGCGCGCCCGTGTTCGAGTTCTTCAGGTCGTGGATCAGCTGCGCCAGATCCTCGATCGAATAGATGTCGTGATGCGGCGGCGGAGAGATCAACTCCACACCCGGCGTCGAGTGTCGGACCTTCGCGATCCAGGGATAGACTTTCTTCCCTGGCAACTCACCGCCCTCTCCGGGCTTCGCGCCCTGAGCCATCTTGATCTGAAGCTCTTTCGCGTTCACCAGGTAGTGGCTCGTCACGCCGAAGCGACCCGACGCCACTTGCTTGATCGCACTGTTCTTCGAGTCGCCGTTTTCCAGCTCGACGTAGCGCTCCGGATCCTCGCCCCCCTCACCCGTGTTGCTGCGCCCACCGATCCGGTTCATCGCGATCGCGAGGGCCTCGTGGGCCTCCTTGCTGATCGACCCGTAGGACATCGCGCCGCTCTTGAACCGCTTCGTGATCTCCTCGACCGGCTCGACCTCCTCGATCGGGATCGCCTCGCCCGGATAGTTGAAGTCGAGTAACCCCCGCAGGGTGCCGATCTTCTCGGACTGATCGTTGATCAGCTCCGCATACTCTTTGTAGATATCGTAGTCGTTGGCCCGCGATGCCGCCTGGAGCTTGTGGATCGTGAGCGGGTTGAACAGGTGATACTCCCCGTCCCTTCGCCACTGATACTGGCCGCCCACATTCAGCGTCCGGTTGTCCACCGGAATATCCGGGAACGCCTGATTGTGCCGGATCAGCGCCTCTTTCGCGATCACCTCGATCCCGATGCCGCCGACCCGTGAATCCGTCCAGGTGAAGTAGCGGTCGATCACCTCGTCGCTCAGCCCGACAGCCTCGAAAATTTGGCCACCGCGATACGACTTGATTGTCGAGATCCCCATCTTGGCGATCACCTTCACCACGCCCTTGGTCGCCGAGTAGAGGTAGCCCTGGATCGCCTCTTCGTGGGACGTGTCCTTGACCATCCCCTCACGGATCATATCCCCCAGGCTCTCGAACGCCATATACGGGTTGATCGCCTGAGCACCGTATCCGAGCAGCAGACAGAAGTGGTGCACCTCACGCGGCTCTCCGGATTCGACGGCGATCCCGACGCGGGTCCTCGTCTTGCTCCGGATCAGATGGTGATGCAACCCGGACGTCGCCAGCAGCGCGGGAATCGGGCAGTGATCCGCGTCCAGACCCCGGTCGGACAGCACGATCAGGTTGTATCCATCGTCGATCGCCTTGTCAGTGGCGGCGAACAGCTCGTCCATCGCCTTCTCAAGCCCTGCTTCACCCTCAGAGACCTTGAACAGCGTGGGCAGCGTGATCGACTTGAAACCCGGCTGATCGATGTTCTTGATCCGCGCCATCTCCTCGTTCGTCAGCAGCGGCCGCTCCATGCTGAGCTGTCGGCAGCTCTCGGGCTCCGGCTTCAACAGGTTCCGCTCCGGACCGATCGAGGTCGCCGCGGACGTAATCAACTCCTCACGCAGCGGATCGATCGGCGGGTTAGTCACCTGCGCGAACAGCTGCTTGAAGTAGCTGTAGAGCAGGTGGGCTTTGTCGGACAGAACAGCGATCGGCGAGTCGTTACCCATCGATCCGACCGGATCCTTGCCCGACGTGATCATCGGCCCCAGGAAGACGCGCATGTCTTCATAGGTATAGCCAAAAACCTGCTGACGCTGGAGCACGGTCTCGTGACCAGGAAGCGTATCGTCGACGTCTTCTTTCGGCAGATCGCCGAGAGCGACCAGGTTCGCGTCGAGCCATTCCTGGTAAGGCTCGGCGTTCGCGAACTCGGTCTTCAGCTCCTCATCGCTGACGATGCGGCCCTGTTCGGTGTCGACCAAAAGCATTCGTCCTGGCTGCAGGCGATCCTTGTGGAGGACGCGATCCGGCGGGATTTCGAGCACGCCGACTTCCGAGGCCAGAACGATCAGATCATCCTTCGTGACGTAGTATCGAGACGGACGAAGCCCGTTCCGATCCAGCACCGCACCGACGCGCACACCATCCGTAAACGCAATCGACGCCGGACCATCCCACGGTTCCATCAGACAGCTGTGGTACTCGTAGAACGCCCGCTTCTCCGGAGACATACTCTCGTGGTTCTCCCACGGCTCCGGCACCATCATCATCATCACGTGGGAGGCCGGGCGGCCGGACAGGGTCAGGAACTCGAGCGCGTTATCGAACACCGCCGAATCGCTCCCCTCCGGGTCCTCGATCACCGGCAGGACCTTCTCGAGGTCATCCCCCCACTTCTCGCTCTCGAAGTTGCCCTGACGCGTGAACATCCAGTTCACGTTCCCACGTTTCGTGTTGATCTCGCCGTTGTGGATGATCATCCGATACGGATGCGAGAGTTCCCAACTGGGGAAGGTATTCGTGCTGAAGCGGGAGTGGACGAGGGCGATCGACGTCATCACCGACTTGTCCTGGAGGTCCAGGAAGAACGTCTCCACCTGTGCAGGGGTCAGCATGCCTTTGTAGGCGATCAGCCGGCTGGACATGCTCGACACGTAGAAGGGCTCGCTGCCCGGCATCTTGCCCTCATAGCGGACCTCCTTCGCCACCCGCTTCCGGATGACATAGAGCTTCCGCTCGAAGACGTCCTGATCCTCGATATCCTCGTTGCGGCCGATAAAGACCTGACGGACCATCGGCTCAGAGTGGCGGGACGTTTCTCCCAGGTACGAATTGTCCGTCGGTACACTCCGCCAACCCAGGACGCTCTGGCCTTCGTCCTCGATCACCTGCTCGACGACCTTCTCCTGGGCGTGACGCTCCTCTCGATCAGGGGACAGGAAGACCATGCCCACGCCATATTTTCCCGGCCACGGCAATTCGAACCCGATCCCTTCACAGGCCCCCTGGAAGAAGCGATGCGGGATCTGCATCAGGATGCCAGCCCCGTCGCCCGTCTCGGGTTCACTCCCGCGAGCGCCACGGTGGTCGAGGTTACACAATACCTCGAGCGCCTGGTTCACAATCTTGTTGGACTTCTGCCCCTTGATGTTGACCACAAAGCCGATTCCGCAGGCGTCGTGCTCGTTCTTGGGGTCGTACAGTCCCTGTTTAGGCGGCAAACCGATGCGATGACTCATACCACGTGAACCTTTCTACGATGACATGCCGGACACCGATCGAAACAGCTTATTGGACGATCCGATGTGGGATCAAGCGACCGGGGCCGGAGCGGTCGGAGCCTTCCAACCGCGCTCTCCCGGAGGAGGACCAGCAGAGTTCAAAATTTGGAGGCGGCTAATATAAGGAGAATTCAGACGATACGCAAAGGCGCGGTTATACTTTCTCATGTGGTGACTAAGGCAAACTTCTGATCGTCACGGTCTGTTACGGAAGAGGCGGGAAGGTCACCGTCCCGTTGGTCAACTCTACGAGCGACGCTTTGAGCGGATCCACGAACTCGACAGGTAAGCGCAAAAAAAACAACGCATTATGCCCGTATTCTTCGGACACGATCTTGGTCTCGAACTCTGGAACCAGCCGTTTCAGGCCGGTGACCGCGTCATAGTGGATTGATACGCTGATATCTGCCCACCCGATCTTCTCGGTCCGCCCACACGCCTCGAGTGCGAGCTGCACCCCTCCCGAGTAGGCTCGAACCAGCCCGCCCTTCCCGAGCTTGGTTCCTCCCCAGTATCGCGTGACCACGGCAGCCACATCACCCAGATCACTGTGGACTAGGACGTTCAGCATCGGCCGTCCGGCGGTGTTGTGCGGCTCACCGTCGTCGCTCATCCCCACATTGGTCGTCGACCCGGGTGGCCCCAACAGGAAGGCCCAACAGTTGTGGCTGGCATCCGTGAACTGGCTGCGCATCTCATTGATGAACCCGTTGGCCTCTTCGATCGTCTCCGCCGGAGAAAGCGTCGTCACAAACCGGCTCTTCTTGATCTCCTCCTCGACCTGGACGCGGCCTGCCGGTATGGGATACCTGTCGCTCACGCGCTTCCACCAAGGTCAAGCATGGCCTTGACCACGCGAGCCTCAGGATCCAGCCAGCCAGGAAAGGCCTCGACGAATCCATCGTAATCGGAGCGATGCGTGATCCACGGTTCGGTATTAACGTCCCCGGATTCGATCAAACTGACAATCCGACGGAAGTCATCCGACCTGGCATTCCGGCTTGCCAGGATCGTCATCTCCCGACGATGAAACTCAGGATCGCTGAACGAAATCTCGTCCTGAACGAGACCGACAAAGGTCAGCCGGCCGCCACTCGCCACGCAGGAGAAGGCCGACCGCATCGATGCTGGGTTTCCGGTGGCATCAAACACAGCAGTCGGGAGGTCCCCGTCGGTCCACTCTTCCAAGTCACGCAAGGCGGTGTCCAGATCTCTGAGCAAGGTCGTGATGCCGAACTGCTCCCGGGCGAACGCCCCTCTGTCCGGGTTGAGTTCTAGGAGGGCGACATCGGCCCCCCTCACCTTCGCGAACTGGATAACGGACAGCCCGATGGGGCCGGCGCCGATCACGAGCACCTTCTCGTCCTGCCCGGGCTGTGTTCGATCAACAGCGTGAGCACCAATCCCAAGCGTCTCCACGAGGGCCAACTGCTGAGTCTGTAACGTTTCGGATCGATGTAGTTTAGACGCAGGCACAACGATCGACTCCCGCATGCCGCCATCGATGTGAACGCCGAGGACCCTCAGCTGAGTGCAGCAGTTCTCCTTCCCGGCGCGACAGGCGATGCACGTTCCGCAGTTCAGGTAAGGCTCCACTGCACACCGGTCGCCTACCGCGATTCCATCCACATCCGGGCCGACCGCCTCGACCACGACGCCCAGCTCGTGGCCGAGAATCCTCGGATACTCGAAGAACGGCTGACGTCCTCTGAAGGCGTGCAGATCGGTACCGCAGATTCCGACCTTGTCGATCCGGATGCGTGCCATTCCTTCACCGGGATCCCCAGGGTCTGCCGATGTTGTCAGCTCGAACGAGCCCGGCTCCTTCAGGGTAATCGATTTCACAATGCGTCCTCGCGTTACAAGTGAGGTTGGAGAATATCAGCAAGCAGGCGCGGCGACCGTCCAAACCGCTCACGGTAGTCATGGTAACTCGGCATCAGCCTCACCTTGATCTTGGCTGCCTGGTGCAGCCCGATGTCCTCGAGCCGGTGATCCAGGAAGGGATTCGCGAACCGGTCGAACACATCACGGGCGAATGCCTCCGCGCCTTCGACCCGATCCTCGACACACGGGAGGATTTCCTCCATGACCAGGGCCATCAGCCACTCGCGCGCGTCCTCGTCTGCCAACGCCTGACGGACGGTTTCAAAGGTTCCCAGGTAGCGTTCTACGAGCGCGGTGTGCGCCCCGTTCAAGAGCCGCACCTTCCTCACCACATAGGGAGAGATATCGGGGACCGCCTCGATCGCGGGATGATCCATAGGTATCTCTTCCGCCGCCACTGCCCAGAAGGCGAAAGGCTCGGCCACCGCCAGTAACGGATCCTCCTTCAGCAAAGGATGATCGGCGGGCGGCGCGCTCACGATGCGGTCGACCAGCGTGTTGCACCAGGGGACCGCATCCGCCACCCAATCAGCCGCGCCCTGATCGATCTTCCACCTCGCTGCCTGCTCGAGCACGAGTCCTCTGAGCACATCGGCGTTTCGGTCGACCAGTTCACACGGGAGGATTGAAACAGGTGGAAAATCTGCCTCATGCCTGGCCAGGAGAACCCGTAGCAGCTTGGCCGGGTAGGACACAGGGACAGATTGCTGATCCGCATCTTCCACCGCCAAGGCAAGTCCCGCTTCCGTCGTGTTGGATACCACGAGCGTCAGGCTCGGATCACGGGCCACCCCGATCACCGAAGACCAGTCCTCGGAAGTTGAGACAGCACGTTGAACGGAATCGACGCGCTCGACGCGATCGACCGTTTCACCCTCCTCGAGTCCTCGGATCGCCACGTGAAATGGCCCGTTTNCGAGGAGAGCCGCACGATCCCCGCCTGTAGACTGAACGGCCACGACCGCGAACGCATCAGTCCCGGCATTGACTTCCGTGACAAACAGATCGACGAACGCTCGTAGGAAGCGTCCCGTCCCGAACTGCAAAATCGTCTTCAACTACCCCCCTTCCCTACGTAAAAAAAATTCCGGAGGCCGAAGCCCCCGGAACGTGAGTTCGCACGACGACGAACGTCACGCGACCAGATCGACATTGCCTCCCACGCCCTAGAACGCCTCTCCAACGACCTTGGTGATCAGATCACCGGCCACGGCCGTCTGGCTGTTCGAGTACCATTCCGCGTCCACTTTGATCGGACGGGGATTCACAAGCGGGGCCATATTGGGCCATGCGGCCAGGCCACCACCGTTGACGTTNAGGGAAGCACCACTTGGCATATCAAACTCCGTAAGTCCTGAGAACCCAAACAATTAAGGGTGCGATCGCCAGAGAAGGAAGGAAATTCGCAACCCGTATCCTGGCAACATCGAGAAGCACCAGACCGATCCCCAGCATGGCCAAACCGCCACAAGCCGTCATCTCGGCGACCATGGCGTCGGTCATGACCGATTCGATGGTGCCCGCGGCAAGCGTCAACCCGCCCTGAAACAGGAGCACCGTCGCGGCTGAACACACCACACCCACCCCGAGCGTCGCGGCGAAAGCCATCGAGGAGAACAGATCCAGAAAAGACTTCATCAACAAGAGCTGGTAGTCCCCCGTCAAACCGTCCTGGATCGAACCCAGTATCGTCATCGGTCCCACGCAGAACACGAGGCTCGAGGTCATGAATGCCTCGCTGAATCTACCGCCACGAGACTGAAAGCGACGTTGGAGACGATCCCCCAGTCGATCCAGCCTGTCTTGAATACGCAGTCCCTCACCGACAAGGACGCCCATTAGGGTTGCNCCCATCATCACCGTCACCCGCTGCGTATCGAAAGCCATCTTGAGGCCGATCACGAGGGTCAACAAGCCGAGTCCCTTGAGCACGGTCTCGTGAACACGGTCCGGAATCCGATGACCGATCAGCAGCCCGGTACCGCTACCTGCCAGGACCGTCCCCAAGTTAATCGCTGTCCCGATCACACCACGCCCTCGTGTTTCAGGGAGGCCCAATCCGTAAACGGAAAGGAAGAATGCGTTTGAGCGAATCGCCACTCGCCCTCTTCCCACAACAGCACGACCGACCAGCGCTCGCCGTTGACCACGTATTGTTCACCGTCGGCTCGTCCGCTACCCGTCCACGTGAACGTCGCCCAGGCCGTATCCCCGTGAATGCGGACGAGGGTGTCGGATCGCTCGAGGGACACATCGGACCACGCCGCTACGTGCTCGGCCCAGACGAATGCGATCTCCTCCGCGCCGCGTACACGTCCAGTGGTTCCCGTAAAGATGGAAACAGTGTCCTGGCATAGCATCGACCGGATACGGCTCACCTCCCCTGCTACGACCGCGTCGCCAAAGGCGGTTAGCAGGCCGTCGATGGCCCGGATGTCATCCTGTGCTTCGGCTTGTTCGTCCACGTGCTAGTGGGCGCCGCTTTCAACCTTGCAGCACTCGGGCAGCTTCTTGTAGGCCTCGGCGTCAGCCTTCTTGTCGTTCGCCTGATACCCGGACTTGGCGATCGCCGTCTCGATATCGCCGACCTGGATCACCCCTTCCGCGTACGCAACCTTCACGACCTTATTGTCGGTGTCGGCGCTGACGGACTGCACACCCTCGACCTTCTCGACGGCTTTCGTGACCGTCACCTCACACGACGCGCACTGCAGCGTCGGGGTCTTGATCTCTGCCTTTTTTGCCGTGATTGCAGAACCGCACGCGACGGCGGCTGCTAACAAGGCGATATACGAGGAACGTTTCACTTGCCNGTCCTCCAGTATGATTGAGTACAAAACAATGACCGCAAGACGCCGGATCGACGCGTCACGGCCCGTCTGCCAACGCTACCGAATTACGCAACACCTGTCAACACAGCAACAGGAACGGGGAGGCCATCCGCAGACGGCCTCCCTCAAGTCTTCACTCAGCAATGTATAGGTATCTAAGCCCTATCGGCGCCCTCGACGGTATCCACCTGCTCCGCCGCAACCTTGGCCGTCAGCGTAACCAGTTCCGACAGCTCACTGATCTGCTTCGAGAGATGCTGGGCGATCTCGGCCTGTCCTCTCGCCATCTCCGTCAGCAGGTCGTTCCGCTGGTTGGTCTCATCCCGGTCGGCTTCGATCCGCGCCAGAGCTCGCTCAGCCCTCGCTTCGATACGCTGCGCATACCCTTCCGGGTCGCCTTCTGCTTCAAAGAGTGTCAGGACCGCATCCGCCCGATCCGTCAGGTCCCGGATACAACGGTGAGTGACTTCGCTCAAACGTCGCGCCTCTTCTCCGAGATCACCGATCGCATCCACGACGACGCTCAACCCGCCGGCGCCAGCCTCCACTCGACCGAGTTCCACCTTCGACGAGATGACCAGATGCTCGATCGATCCCCTCAGGCGGTCCACGGCCTGGTCGAGATCGGNTGCTTCGCTCAGCCCGGCTTTGAGCGTCCTGATCAACTCGGCCACGGTCTGTCTGCGTTGATCCGTGCGCTCACGGTCGTCAACCAGATCGTGCAGCGGCTCGGACCGCTCGTCGATAAAGCGTCCTGCTCGCTCCGCCTGATCCTTGATCTCTTCGATCGACCGCTTCAGGCTGTCACCTTCATCAACCAGTGCGCCCACCGCGGTGGTGACCGCAGTCAATCTGTCTGCAAGCATACCCACACTGCGCTTAACGAGTCGAGCACTTCGTTCGATCTCAGGGCTGGAGACAGGCTCGGTCAGATGACCGTTCTGGTTCGCCGGCGTCTCCTCCTCCGGCTCTTCGATGATTGCAAAGGCCTGTTCGGACTCCAGTTCCTCGACCTCGGCCATGACGTCTTCGTCCGAGACGTCGACCAGCTCGAAGTCCTCATCCTCGGGGGCTGCGATCATCTCGAACGGCTGTTCCGCCTCCAGTTCCTCCACCTCTGCAAGGACATCCTCATCGATGCCGGCATTAGGGTCGACGGGTTCCAAATCTTCGTTGTAGTCAAACGGCTCGCCCAGCGATTCGACATACGCCCCTGAGAATTCGGGTTCGTCCTCAGGAAGATCCAGCCGCTCGACTTCCCCCCAGATCAACACCACGCCTGCAAACTCTTCGTCCTCATCGAACACAGCGCTGGCGAGGAAGTGGAGTCGATGTGGTCCGAAAGTGACATCCGTCTCGTAGGGCAATCGGTCGTGATCCGACAGGATCGCTGCCGCGCCCGACGCATCCGGGTAGAGGGCTGAGATCGGGGCACCGACAATCGCCTGATCCAGGTTATCGGACACGTCCAGTTGGAGGAACCTGGACTCAGAGGCCGGATTCTGATACACGATCTCAAGACTGTGGTCGGCAATCAAAACACCCACGGCCGCCGCGTCGAAGGCCCACCGAAACCGCTCCGAATCCCTGAGCCGATCGTCGGACTGTTGCCGGTCCCGCTCGGCGGATTGCTTCTCGACTTCGATTTCACGGATCTGAGTCTCGAGGTCCTCCACCATGTCATTGAAGCCCCTCGCCATGCGGCGAATTTCTTCCGGGCCTTCAACCGGGAGTCTCGGGTTGAGATCACCGGCGCGCATCCGCGTGAAGGTGTCGATCAGACGCATTACCGAATTGAGCGCACGCTCCATCAACGTGTAGAAAGCCACGCCGCACAGTCCAACGAACACTAACGTTGCGGCGAGCAAGTGCACCGGCGTGACCTGCTCCCGCAGTGCTTCGATCAGCGTCGGGGCAAACCACCCGAGGGCCAGTGCGATCAGCACGAGCCCCACACAAACGATGGTCAGTCTGAACCTGAGATTGGCCAAAACGTAGATCCCTTCTCGGGGTTTCGCGAACCAGAGTACTCCAACCCTCTTATCGACAGAACCGCGCGATCCTTGAGGCCGAGAAATTTACCGTCGCGTCAGTTGAAGTCAAATGGCACGTATGTACAAAGAGAAAGCCCCCGCATCCTGAGATACGGGGGCTTCTTGAACTGCTTGAGGCGATTAGCGACGCGAGGACTTCTTAGCCTTCTTAGCCTTCTTAGCCTTCTTAGCCTTCTTAGCTGTCTTCTTAGCCTTCTTAGCTGTCTTCTTAGCCTTCTTAGNCTTNTTNGCTGTCTTCTTNGCAGGCTTTTTCGCNTTCTTGGCCTTNTTNGCCTTCTTGGCCTTCTTCTTGGCTTTCTTCGCCGTGCGCTTTGCGGGTTTCTTTGCTGTGCGCTTCACTGCCTTCTTTGCGCGCTTGGCAGGCTTCTTGGCCTTCTTCGCCATCCGCTTGACAGCTTTCTTCGCCTTCTTGGTCTTCTTCGCCCTCTTAACCGGCATCGCTTTCACCTCCTTCAACTAGGTTCGAAACGTCGGCCGACGCTTCATCCCACGCTCCACTTTAGAGAATCTTTCACAACAGTGAAACGCGCTTTATGTGACGCTGAATATAGGGTCGTTCAAGAAACGGAATCAAGTCAAATCCTAAAGAAAGTTGGCGACGCATCGCCTTGTTTATCGCGGCTTTCGACCCACCAAGTCGGTCGTCTTCGCGGCACGAAAATGGTGGCGCCATCGACTGAACCAATGACGCCTCCCGTACGTTACTCGTGTCACAATCAAGCAAGTCTATTCGAGTCGGTAGTTGGGTGCCTCTTTCGTGATCGACACGTCGTGCGCGTGACTCTCCCGGACGGCGGCCGTCGTTGCTCTCACGAACTTCGCTTCCGTCCGCAAGGCGTCGACCGTCGACGTGCCACAGTATCCCATGCCCGACCGCAACCCACCCACAAGCTGGTAGATAAACCCGGAGATCGACCCCTTGTAGGGTACCTGTCCCTCGATCCCTTCCGGCACCAGCTTCTGAGCTTCCACTTCGCCCTGGAAGTATCTGTCCTTGCTTCCACGCTGCATCGCACCGATCGAGCCCATCCCTCGGTACACCTTGAACGTCCGTCCCTGGTAGATAACCGTCTCTCCGGGGCTCTCATCGGTACCGGCAAACAAATACCCGATCATTACCACGTTCGCACCAGCAGCAATCGCTTTGGTGATCTCGCCCGATTGCGTGATCCCACCATCCGCGATCACGGGCGTTCCCGTCTCGTGTGCCACATTCACACAGTCCATGATCGCCGTGATCTGTGGGACACCGATTCCGGCGATAATCCGCGTCGTACAGATCGTCCCCGGTCCCATCCCGACCTTGATGGCATCGGCGCCTGCAGAGATTAAGTCGCGAGCCGCTTCCTTCGTCGCGATGTTTCCCGCAATCAGGTCTTGATCCGGATACCGCTCCTTGAACTTCTCGACCGCGGCCAACACACCCGTCGAGTGACCGTGCGCCGTATCCAGGACAACCACATCGACATCCTTCTCGATCAGGGACGCGATCCGTTCTTCCGAGTCTCCACCGATCCCGACGGCGGCACCGACACGGAGCCGACCGAGGTCGTCCTTACAGGCCAGCGGATACTGAATCTTCTTTTCGATGTCCTTGACGGTCACGAGTCCCTTCAAAACACCACGGCCGTCTACGACGGGCAGCTTCTCAATCCGGTGTTCCTGCAGGATCTCCTGCGCCTCCTCGAGCTGGATGCCCAACGGCGCGGTCACCAACCCTTTGCTCGTCATCACGTCCTTCACCTTCCGACTCACGTTCTTCTCGAACCTCAGGTCGCGATTCGTGAGGATGCCCACGAGGCGCTGCTGGTCGTCGACGATCGGCACACCCGAAATCCGGTAGCGATGCATGATGTCCAGAGCCTCCTGGATCAACGCATCCGGGTTGAGGGTCACGGGATCGACGATCATCCCGCTCTCCGACCGCTTCACCTTCTCTACCTCACCGGCTTGCTCCTCGACGGTCAGGTTCTTATGCACGACGCCCATCCCACCTTCCTGAGCCAGGGCGATCGCTAGGCGAGCTTCAGTCACCGTATCCATTGCGGCACTGACGAGCGGGATATTCAGACGGATGTTCTTGGTCAACTGGGTTGATGTGTCAACGTCGCGGGGGAGGACGTCCGACTTGCCGGGGATAAGGAGTACGTCATCAAACGTCAGGCCTTCGCGTTCGATCTTGTCAGCGTAATCCAACATACATCCTCCTTGGTGTGGTAAGACTCCCACCGTTAGACATATAAGCAAAACCCCCTTGATGCGCGTGCATCAAGGGGGTCACAGATCTTCCCCGCAGCCCGTACAGACCCGTCGGAGATTGGCCGGCGGCCGGCCCCAAACGATCGGCGGTGGACTAGGGGTCTTCGTTTTCATTCGGTTATGTCCCGGAAGTGAGAATAGACTATATATGAATGAGACCTAGCTGTCAACTCCCCGCCCTACCACGCGCACCATACGCACAGACCATGCTCGATATTCTTACAGCCGCCCTGTTCATCCTGTTGGCCTTCTGCCCGATCGTCGTCGCGCTCCGCTTCGGTGACACGCTCCTGAACGGACTCGCCAACCGCCGCCGTCTCACACGCCGGCGCGTGAGACACCGCAAGACGCAGGCGCTCCCCATCCGCAGGGACGAGGTGAACAGGCTGATGAGGGCCGAGGACGCGAGGGACAAGCAGGATGAAGCCATCGCGTCCAACCTGGAGGCGTTTGCCCGGTTGCCCCAGAACACGCTGACCGGTGAGGATGCTGAAGCCGTCATCAGCCAGATCGAGCAGGATGTCCTGACCCGAGAGTCCCGGTTCAACGCCTTCCTCGATTACGCGTGGCTGCAAAGCGAATCCATCGAACTGATGTCCAATGAAGTCCGGCTCCTAAGGAAACTGGCAGATCTGCCCGAAGAAGGCCTCCCCGCCGCCCCCATGACATCTCCCGGAACTCCGCGACGAGAGAGATCGGCCTCGGACAAACTGATGGCCAGCCTGCGGTGCGCGCTCGACCGGAAGTCCAGGGCGGACAAAGAACTACGACGCATCGGCGCCCCTCCACCCTCCTCGCCTCCCGGATCCCGATTCGACACCACCATTGGTGACGACTCTCCTTACTGACCCGCATCCCACCCGGACCTGCTGGGCCAAAACCTGCCAAACTCCTCGGAACTAGCCATAGAGGCTGACCGTTCAAGCGGCAAAGGGGTTTTGTGGGGATTAGTCCTTGACAGCCAAAATTCGATTCATTAGATTCACTCATCCTTGTGGTATCCTCACCGTGTCTTTATACCCAAGACCTTAAATAACAATCTGTTGGCTCAGCTCCTCGCCCCTGTGGCACGGTGGCCCAAGAGGTATTTTCCTATGCTCAAAATCAATATTAAGAAGCTCATCCCGGCCATCCTCGCGCTGGCCGTTTCGGCACCCTCAATCGCTCAAGACGCTGCGCCGGTCGATTCCTCACGGACCTCACGCAAGCATCTGTCCTTTGGCCAGCGTTACTACAAGGCCAAGAACTTCGAGGATGCGGAGTCTCAGCTGAAGAAATCGCTCGAGTTCAACCCCACGCAGGGGACGGCCGCTTACTACCTCGGCCGCTTATATAATGACACCGAACGATACGATGATGCGATCGAGTGGCTCAACAAGGCCATCGAGCTCCTTCCCGAGAACAAGGTCAGCTACAAGAACTCATACTACTTCCTCGGTCAGATCCACGCGTATTTGGAGAACCGTGAGGACGCGATCGCGGCGTATGAGAAACTCCTGACCCTCAGCCCCAAACGTGAGCGTGAAATCCAGTATCTGCACAGCCTGGTCAGTCTGAGTGCCGAAGAGGAGAACTACGAAGCGGCACTCGAGTATGCCCGGAAGTGGGGGGAGCTCGAGCCCGACAATCCTGAAGTGCGGGATATGATCGCCAAGCTGGCGATGCACACCGGAGGTGCGGAGGAGGCGCTGGCCGAGAAGGAAAAGGTCCTCGAGATGAACCCCAACGACTGGGAGACACTCGAGTGGCTGGGCAACCAGTACAAGCAACTGGGTGAAACAGAAAAGTCGTTTGACGCATTCTCACGCCTGCATGAGCATCATCCCACCAACTTCGCTTATCTTGACAATCTCTTCGATCTGAGTCAACAAATAGGTAAGTCGAACCGTGAGCAGGTGGGATTGCTCCAGAAGATGCAGGCGATCCAGCCCGAGAACCTTCGGGTTGTGGAGCTTCTCGCCGACAAGACGGGTTCGCTGAAGTGGATCAACGCGGGACTCAAGATCGACTCGCGTAGCGGCCGCCTGAACTTTCTCAAGGGCGACTTCTACTACAAAAAATGGAATGCGGATTCGGCCAAGCAGGATTCTGTTCGAGCCCTTAACTGGTATCGCAAGGCCACGGCGGATGCGCAGTGGCGTGGGAACGCCCAGAGGATGATCGACGAACTCGATCCGCCCCTGTCTGAGGAAGAGAAGAAGCGTCGCGAGTTCTTCAACAACTCGAAGAAGAAGGAAGAAGTCGAGGTTTCGGGGAAGAAGTAATCCGAGAATTCCACGGGCGGCTCGGGATTGGGTCACCTACCACCTATCGTCAACAGACGACGACACACGCACTAAATCTGGGGGAGTGGCATGGTTGAATTATTCGAAAAAGGTGGCCCTTTCATGTGGCCTTTGCTGTTGATGCTATTTTTCGGTCTGGTCGTTGCGTTCGAGCGTCTCTACACGCTCAGCAAGGCACAGATCAACGCGAAGGACTTCTTTGCGCAAATCCAAGAAGCACTAAAGCAAGGCGGCCCGGAGGCTGCAGCCGAGGTTTGCTCGAACACCCGTGGACCGGTCGCATCGGTCATGCACGCCGGGCTCTTGCGCATCGACCGCGGACTGGATCACGTCGAGAAGGCGATGACCGAATCCGGTGCCGTTGAGATGGCCTTCCTCGAAAAGGGTATGGTGTGGTTGTCGACGGTCGCCAATATCGCTCCCCTCCTTGGTTTTCTCGGGACGGTGTCCGGTATGATCGGCGCCTTCGAATCGATCGCCGCAGCCGGTGATGTCGAACCGAGCATCGTGGCCAGCGGTATTTCTGAGGCCCTGATCACGACGGCTGCCGGTCTGGTCATCGCCATCCCGATCCAGGCCTTCCATAACTTCTTCGTCTCGAAGATCGACAAGATCATCATCGACATGCAGGAGAGCTCGACGCTCTTCATGGAAGAGCTGATCCAGCTCGGATATGGCAAGGACTCCTAAATGCACCTGAATCGCCGGCAGAAATCGGACCCGGAGATCCCGACGAGTTCGATGGCGGATATCGCCTTTCTCCTGATCGTCTTCTTCCTCGTGACGACGACGATGAACCAGGACAAGGGTATCGGTATGCAGCTGCCACCGGCGGGCGAGTCGAAGAAGATCCAGAAGAAGAACATCTGTAATATCTGGGTCAACGAGAGCGGCCAGATCCTGATCAACCTCGAGGACCAGGTTCCGCTCACCCAACTCCGCGCCAACATCGAGCAGCGCATTGCCGCCAACGAAAAGCTGATCGTCTCGCTCAAGGCGAGCGAGGAGACGCCTTACGAGGACTTCATCAACGTCCTCGACGAAATCAAACTTGCCGGGGCGGACAAGATCTCGCTCGCCTCTCCGGAGCAATGAGAACCAATGCCTGATTTTTCGCGAAAAGCTTCCGTAGGAGAGTCGATTCCCACGAGTTCAATGGCGGACATTGCGTTCCTGCTGCTGATCTTCTTCATGGTGACGACCGTTTTCGTACGGTATCGCATCACGGGAATCGTGCTCCCCAAAGCAGAAAAGATCGAGGAACTCAAGAAGCGCCGAATGATCCAGTATCTGTGGGTATCGGCGGACCGTAAGGTCTACATCAACGACTCATACGTACCGGAAGTAAGCCAGGTCGCGAATATCTTCTATGACTTCCGTGTCCAGGAGCCCCGGACGATCGTTTCTCTGAAATGTGACTTCCGCGCTCCATACGGACTGATCTCCCGGGTACTCGAACAGCTGCGCGAAGCGGATGCCCTGCGCATAAACTTCGCCGCAGACAGGGAGGGATGACCCTATGGCCATGGTGCGTGGAAAGAATCCCGAACACGACTTGAGACTGAGGTATCGTAAGGTCTTCTGGATCTCTACGTCGATCAACTTCGTCCTCTCCGTGACGATGGCGGTCCTGTTCCCGGAGTTCAACACTGAGGCAGCCGCTCAGAAGAAGGATCAGATCATCATCAACATGGAAGACATCCCGGAGACCCGTCAGATCCAGCGTCCACCACCGCCACCGCGCCCAGCGGTCCCGATCGAGACGGAGAGCGATGATGTGCCGGATGACGTCACGATCGAGAGCACCGACCTGGATTTCGATGATGCGATGGTCGACCTGCCACCTCCCCCGCCGCCCGGAAGCGACGAAATGGAGGAAGAGGTCCTTGAGTTCTTCATGGTCGAGGAAAAACCAACCATCGTGAAGAACGTCAACCCGGTTTATCCCGAGATCGCCCGCAAGGCAGGCCTTTCCGGCCGCGTCTTCGTCCGGTTCAAGGTGGGCAAAGACGGCCGCGTCCACGAAGTCCAGATCCTGAAGGGCGAGGAAATCTTCCGTCAGGCAGCGATCGATGCGGTGTCGCAGTTCGTGTTCAAGCCGGCCTACCAGAATGACAAGCCTGTTGCGGTCTGGATGAGTCAGGCCATCAAGTTCGACTTGAACTAGCGAAACACGAAACACGAAACAGAAAGGGGTCACTCGGCCGTTTAAGGGTCGGATGCCCCCTTTTTGTGTTGAGGCTTGACACCTCGGGTGGAATTCTACACTTTCATGAGCTAAGTCGCCACAAATTGGGCAAAAATCCAAGCCTCGTATGAATGGGAGACGGGAAACAATGACCAGTCGCTTCGCCGTGATCATACTCGCCGCGGCCATGCTTGCCGGGCCTTCCTATGCACAGGTATCCCCCGAGTCGGCCGAGAAGTATCAGGGGGGACAGGAACAATTCAAAAAGCGTCGCTACGCGGACGCAATCAAACTCTTCGAGGAAGCCGTCAACCTAGACGGGAAGAACGCCCAGGCTTACCAGGGCATGGGGCTGACCTACCAGAAGATGCGTAACTATCCGAAGGCAGCCGAAGCCTTCAAGATGGCGACAAGCGTAGACCCGGAGTATACGGCAGCCTACTTTGCGCTCGGACAGCTTCAATTGCTGAGCCTCAAGAAATACAGTGATGCCCAGGAATCGCTCAAGAAGGTGCTCGAGCAGGATCCGAACTACGAGAACGGCAAGGCGCGCAAGATGCTGGCCAACGCCCACCTGAAGCACGGTGCGTCCTTCCATCGCCAGAAGAACTACAAGGCGGCAGCCGAGCAGTATGTGTCCGCCTCGCAGATCGACCCTTCGAGCGCCCGCACGTTCTACAACCTCGGACTCGCCTATAAGTCGGCGCGGGAGTACACCAAGGCGATCGACGCGCTGAACACGGCCACGGACCTGAACGCCGAATACGACAAGGCCTTCAGGGTCCTGGGAGACATCTACAAGGCCACGCGCAAAAATAGCAAGGCGATCTCTGCGTATGGCAAGGCCATCGCCGCTAACCCTAAAGAGGTCAAGGCCTATCGTTCGCTGGCCCAGGTCCACGGCAGCAACAAGCAATACGCCAAGGCCGCATCCACGTTGACGAAAGCGATCGCACAGAAGCCCGGTGATGGCCAGCTCCACACCGACCTCGGCTTCGCCTATCACTCGCAGAAGCAATACAAGAAAGCCATCGCAGCCTACAAGAAGGCGATCGCAAACGGTGCGAAGTCAGAAGCACACTATCGCCTGGCTGTAAGCTACTTCGAGTCTCATAACTACCAGGGCGCGATCTCGAGCGCCAAGAAGGCACTCGGGTCCAGACACGATGTCCCAGCAAACGTCATCCTTGGAGACACATACGAGGCGCTGAAAGGGGACGGCTGGAAGGACAAGGCCATCAAGCACTACAAGCGTGGCTTGAAGGATCGTCGATACAAGAAGTATTGCGAGGACAAGATCGACCGGATCAACAACCCGATGGGGAGTGAAGAGGAAGTCGGAGACTGATCCCCAACACGCGGGCGGAAAATGGACATGGGGAGAGCCAAGATCGGCTCTCCCTTTTTCTATACCCCTCTATCTCACAGTAGGCAGAGACCTAAGTTTTGGTTATTTAACAGTTAAAGCAGTCGGTGTGGGCGCCGATATATCTACATGCGGACGTGCGTCCAAGAGAATACGTCCATCAATGCTGACTTACATACGGTAAAACAGTCACTTATGCGCACCTCCCCAAAGGTGATCCCCAATGGCTGAAGAAGATATCCAGGAACCCGAAGACGACGATCAGGAATCAGGGTCGCAGCAGGGCGACGAATCGCTTATCGATCAGAGCGCAATCGACGCCATGGTCCAGAACGCCCAGGAGTCCCAGACAGACGAGCTGGAGTCACTCCTCGATGACATCGAGGAACACCCGGAGGAAGTGCTGGATCAGGACGAACCAGCAGACAAGCTTGAGGACCTGGTAGACAGCCTGGAGTCCTCTGACGCGCAGGAAAACGTTGCCGATCTCCTATTCCAGGCGACCCAACAGGATGTTGAGCGGTCCCAAGAGGGTGCCGAGCCGCCGGCCGAAGAGCCCGAAACGGAGTCTGATAAGACCGATGAGGAACTCGACGAGCTCGATGCCCTTGCAGCGGCATTCAACGACGTCGAAGAGGCCCCGGCCGAAACGGAGACCGCTGAAGCTGCGGTTGAACCGATCGAGGAGGAAGCCGAGGACACCTCTCTCACCGATGCCGAAGACCTCGATGCCTTGCTGTCCGGTTTGGACGGTGATGAGGAGACGCCTGCCGAGTCAGAAGCAGAGCAACCAGAGACAGAGTCTGAGGAAGCCCTTCTGGAAGGTGAGACGGATGAGGCCGAACTGAGCGACCTGCTCGAGGACCTCGACGACGGCGCCGAGACGGGTGAGACCCTCGACACAGACGAGGCGGAAGAGGCGGAGGACATCTCCGATGTGGACACCCTCCTGGAGGACCTCGACGAAGCCCCGGACACGGATGAAGCCGCCGCAGACGAGGAAGCCGAGGCCGTCGAAGACGTCGAAGCGCTGCTCGAAGATCTGGATGAGACCGACGAATCTCCGCAGAACACCGACGACGAGCAGGTAGAGGATGTCACCGATATCCTGGAGGATCTGGACGAGGCCGCAGAGGTGGAAGTTGACGCCTTGCTTGAAGCCCTTGACGAAGCGGCCGAAGCCGAGACGCTTGAAGAGCCAGTGGCCGAGGAACTCGAGGCCGACGAAGCAATTGAGGACGTAGACGCGCTCCTCGAAGACCTCGATGACGTCGCGGAAGTCGAACGGGAACCGGCCGAGACCGACGCCGATGCGACAAAAGTCGTAGAGCTCCAGAACGAGACCGAAGACATCGAGGACGTCGGATCACTGCTCGAAGAACTCGATGAGTCGGCGGAGCAGGAAGCGGAGACGGCCGAGGTCGAAGTGCTCGAGGACGACGCAGAGCCCGATCCCGCCGAGGAGGCGGAAGCCGCCGATGACGACGAAGACCTGGACGCCCTTCTGGAAGACCTGGATGAAGATGCTGGCGTGGTGGCGGACACTCCGGATGTTGAGACGGAGGACGATGACGTCGGCGCCCTGCTCGAAGACATCGAGGAGGAAGGCGAGGAAGCAGACGTCGACGCCCTGGTTGAGGATATCGTCGACGACGCCGAGACGGAAAATGTCGACGAGTTGCTCGAGGACCTCGACGAACCCACGCCGGAAGCCGAGACTGAACTCGAAGCGGAAGAGGATCTGGAGGTAGAGGATCTGCTCGAGGACCTAGAGGACACTGGAAAAGAGTCCGTCGAGGACGCTGAGGCGCTGGAGGCCGAGGAGTCGTCCGACGAAAATCTCGGCGAATTGCTCGAAGAGCTCGAATCCGAAGACTCCGAGGAGGAAACAGCAGAAGCCGTCGAAACGCTCCAAGATGAGGAACCGTCCGAAGCACCCGAGGCAGAAGAAGACCTGGACGTCGAAAGCTTGCTGGAAGATACTGACGAGGATCAGGACGAAGTCCTCGAGGACCAGGATGCGATCGACACCCTTGTGGAACCCGAAGACGAGGACTCTGAGGACGACGCTGGGGAGTTGCTCGAAGACCTCGAGGAGGACACCGCTAACGACGCCGAGTCGATGCTCGAGGACCTGGAAGAGGATACAGCAGACGAAGCTGAATCGCTCCTAAAGGATCTGGATGAGGACACCGGGTCAGAGACCAAGCTCGAGGATCTCGTAGTCGAGGATGACGAAGAACTCGGCGTCGAAGACCTCGTGGACGAACTCGAGGAGCCATCGGCCGACGAAGAAGCGGAAGTCGCCGAGGCCGAGGATACTTTCGACCTGGACGATCTCGACCTCAATGATGATACACCGGACCTTGATCTCGATGACGACCTCGAGTCGTTCGAGGACGAGGCCGAAACGGAAGTCGCCTCGCTTGAAGAAGCGGCTGAAAACGACCTGGACGCGCTCCTCGGCGACGACACCGAAGATGAGGACGAGTTGTTCGATGCCGACCTGAACGTCGGCATCGAGCACGAGGTCGCCCACATGCTGGCTACGGGCCAACCGGCGCCGGGTGAGGATGGCGAGGACCTGTTCGAGGACTTCGCCAACGTTCAGGCAAGTCTCGAGGACGATTCGCTCGATAGCGGAGGCACCATCCTGATTGTCGACGACGACGAGGACAACGTCGGGCTGTTCCAGGATGCGCTCGTCGAGGGCGACTACGACTTCATCGAAGCCACGACCTCGGATGAGGCGTTGGCTGTCGTCCAGTCCCGTGATGTCGACCTCATACTCGTCAACCTGGACACGGCCGACAGTCCCGGCGTCATCGTTGTGGATCGCATGAGCAACGAAGACACCCCGCCGATTCCCGTTATCGTCACGAGCGAGCAGAATGACCTGATCGAGGGTGCGCTCCAGGCCGGGGCAGCCGATCACTTCACCCGACCAGTGGGTATCGTAGACCTCGAGTATCAGGTTCCCCGGACGGTATCGAATCTGATCAAGCTCAAGCGAGCCCAGCATGTCCTGAACGGCGTGGAGTCTTCAGCCGATACCACAGTCGTGGGCACCCCAGCCCCGTCATCCACGGACTCACTCGATGATCTGCTGGATGACGATACCGACGACTTCCTTCTCGACGACGATAACCTGTTCAGCGACGACGATGATGATCTGTCTCCGGAGGCTCGGTTGGCGACGGGGGCCAGCGATCGCCTCTACCCGCTGTCTGATCAGGGCAAGATTGCTCGGGAACACGAGTGGGCGAGCACACGGAAGTCCGCATTCTCGAACCTGCCCATCTACTTCGGTGTTGGCATGCTGGTTGTCCTGCTGGCCGCCCTCAGCGGCATGGTCACGATGTATGTGATCGACATGAAGGAGCAGGAAATGGCGGAGAAGCAGGCCATACAACGGCCACAACCTTTGCCCGTTCTCAAACCGCCTCGCGTACAACAGGCCGGCTACGAAGTCTCGCGCAGCCGAATCAGCAATCCGGAGCAGGACTATTCACGGCAGGCCGAAGCCGTGAAGTCACGAATCAGGAACACGGTCCGTGAGCTCGACGCGCAGGACGGGGCCTGGTGGTCGCCCTGGCGGGTGATGCGACAGGCCGGCGGCTCCGTGGACGTCCTGGTCCAGGGCCGGGGGAACCACGAAATCATGGATGCCTTTGGCGTGGGCCGATCCGAAGTCCGTGAGGGTCTCCAGAGTCGCCGCTCGCTCAACTACCTGAGAGGCGTCGGCTACGACCTGGAAGGAAAGGATGTGGACGATCTGTCTGCGCGCGAGACTTTCGAGCTTCTGTCTGCGAGACAAATCAAATCGCAAAACCAGATCGTCGATGTCCTGTCTCGTTTGACGGATAGCCTTGCCCGTGACAAGGCGGAGCAGGCCCGCAATCGGAGCGGGAAGCGCAAGCCCCAGGGCACAGCCGCGATCGAGCAACCCAAACTGGACTCCGCCGACCGACTTTCGACAACGTCAGAGAACGCCGCAATCGAAGAACTACTGACACCGAAAAAAATGAAGAAGTTCGGCTTTGCCATCCGTCTGCCGGGCATACCTAACGCGGGCGGGAACGGTTAGCGCACGGACAACACAAGAAACAGGAAGGGGGACGACCGTCAGGTTGTCCCCCTTTTTCTTTCCATCAATCGACCGCTGTATGACATTTCGCAGATGACCAAGGAACGACTGATCTTCGGCCTGGCATTTGTCATGGATGGGTGCTTCGGTCTGGTCGGCCTGAGTGTGCCCCTGCTGGCCGTCGAGCTCGGCGCCACCTACGACGACCTGGGACTCATCGGCGCCACGGGTGCGGCTGCGTATGCCATCTGCTGCCTGGCCACCGGAGGACTCCTGAAGCGTTGGCCGCACCAGCGAACAGCTGCTCTCAGCGCC
Source organism: Gemmatimonadota bacterium (assembly GCA_002727195.1). Lineage (GTDB taxonomy): Bacteria > Latescibacterota > UBA2968 > UBA2968 > UBA2968 > UBA2968. Next base: position 1,773 of record PBWH01000020.1, on the reverse strand, counting down.
GGGGGCGTGCTGCTCTTCTTATTCAGCTATACGCTGGCCCGAAACGTGATCCACATCGCGATGGTAGCAGGCGCCCTTGGCCTGTCGCTCAGCGCATTCTGGCCGACGCTTCAGAGCTGGCTCGCCGAAGGACACGACAGGGCTAGGTTGATCCGGATCCTGGGCACCTTCAACATCTGCTGGGGAGCGGGCATGATGATCGGTCCCGCGCTGGGCGGCCGGCTGTATGCGTCCGATCCGCATCTGCCCTTCCAGATTGCCGCCGGCATCGTCTTCTGCGTCTTTGCCCTCCTGGTATTGGCTCGACCCTCTTCTCCACCTGATGAACCTGCCGACATCGCGCCGATCTCCGGCGTTGATCGTCGGTTCCTCACCATCTCGTGGATCGCCAACTTCGCGACCTTCTTCTCCACAGGTCTGGTCCGCAGTCTCTTCCCCAAGTATGCGACCGATTCCGGAATCGACCCCGCTATCCTGGGCAACCTGATGGGCCTGATCGGCCTGGCACAGATCGTTTCCTTCTACTTGATCTCGAGGACCCACTGGTGGGAGAACCGTCTGGCCCCGATGGTCTGCGTACAGGTCTTTGGCGCGGGTGGGCTCTTCTTGATGTCGATCGCCGACGGCGTTTGGCTGTTCGCCGCGTCCCTCTGTTCGGTTGGACTCCTGATCGGGGCGACCTTCACGTGGAGCATGTTCTATAGCCTCCGGAGTCCGTCGGAAAGCCGCGCCAGGGCTGGCATCCACGAAGCGATCGTGGGCAGTGGTTTCCTGTTCGGTCCCCTGCTCGGTGGTCTGGCCGCCGAGCACCTTGGCGCCTCCACGCCTTACCGGCTGGGAGCGGCCACCATCCTCCTCGGCGCCGTGGTCGCGACGATCATCATCCGCCGACAGGTGACCCATCCGGCCGTGCAGCCCGCAAACGACTGAGGTGGTATGGTCGCCCGGTCCCCGTCATATTCTAGTCTGACCCATTCATAGACCGGAGGCTCCCCCAATGGATTGGTATGTTGGCACCAGCGGATACAACTACTGACCTGCCCCCCTGGATTGTTCCCAGTCCTAGAGTTAGGATATGGGACAGAAAGGGCGCCATATGGCCTTGAAGCGGTAAACGGCAGAGCAGATCATAGGTCATCTCCGCCAGGCCGAGATACGCATCTCTGAAGGGAAAGACGGTCGCAGAAGTTGTGCGTGAACTGGGTGTGAGTGAATAGACCTACTATCGCTGGCGGAAGGAATACGGCGGTATGGAGGTCGAGCAGCTTCGTCGACTCAAGGAGCTGGAGAAAGCGCGTCTGAAGCGTCTGGTGGCCGATCAGGCACTGGGCAACGCGATTTTGAAAGAGGTGTCGCGGGGAAACTGCTGAGCCCGACGCGGCGACGGAAGGCGGCGGTCGTGCACGTTCGCGAGACGATGTTCGTTTCCGAACGTCGGGCTTGTCGTGTACTTGGGCAGATGCGGCGCACCCAGCGGTATACGCCGAAGGTTGCCGATGATGATGAGGCGCTGACCGATAACATCGTCTCGCTGGCGACCGAGTATGGCCGGTACGGCTACCGGCGTATCACGGCACTCCTGAAGACAGATGGCTGGCGGGTGAACCACAAACGTGTGGAGCGGATCTGGCGTCAGGAGGGGATGAAGGTGCCGGCGCCAGCCGAAGAGAGGGCGGCTGTGATTCAACGACGAGTCCTGTATCCGGCTTCGGCCAGAGCATCGCAACCACGTCTGGGCTTATGACTTCGTGTTCGACAGGACGCGTGAAGGTC
>PBWH01000019.1 GCA_002727195.1 Gemmatimonadota bacterium | reverse complement strand
TGGAGGCAGGTGAGTGATAACCTCGAAGTGCGTGGTATCAGAAACGATGATCCGACGCACACCACCCTCAGGCATCTCGACAGTGAATGTCCGACCCTCAAAGTCCACCGACTCAACGGGACCTTCCGCTGTCGGGGGACCACCGTGACCGTCCGGACCACCGTGATGGTCATCGGAACCCTTGAACACCTCAACCTTCCGGGCCTCCATTTCACCACTGTCCAGGATCTCACCAAAGATAACGACATACTCTTGTGGATTAATGTCCTCCAAACTTCCGGGACGGCGCTCCTCGAAAGAAGGCGCGCCATCGGGTCCGGGAGGACCGTGGATGATGAGCTCGATGGGGATGTCGCCAACACGTACCACACGCGGATTACCGTCTGGCATTCCGACCAATAATGTCCGACCCTCTATGTCCACGAACTCAACGGGACCTTCCGCTGCGGGATTTGGATCTGTCGAGCCTGGAGGAGGGTCGGTAGGACCAGATACAGGAGGGAGTTCTCCCGGGCCAAAGAAGAATATATCTCCCCTGACATTGTCCCCAGATTGTACAACTTTTACGATGAGTTCCTCCCCGGGGTCGCCAAACGGGTCTCGCCCTCGCCACTCGCCGTCTACCCCTGAGCCGGCGTCTCTCCTCCGTAGGACAAAATCGGCTCGTTCACCGTCAAATTGGGCTGTCATGAAGGCTTCTAAACCGTTTTCAGATAGTTTTCCGGTTATTCGTGCAGTCCCGCCGTCAGGGCCGTCATCTGTTACTACAAGATCAAAAAGCCCGTTAATAAATGTTCCTGATATGGGCAACCTATCAGGTCCATCCGGCTGTGTCTCACCGGGAGGTGGTGGGGTCGTTGGACCCGGAGGCGGTTGAGCGAATCCAAAGGCTATGTCAAAGTCAATCCGGTCTATCCTGCCGTCGCCATTTGCATCGTGCGCCGCCGGATCACCAAACCAAATAGCGGCATCTGCATCGTTGACAGCGCCATCACCATTCAAATCTCCCGGCTGTGTTGGACCTGGTGGAGGTGGCGGTGACTGAGCAGTCGTGGTCTGGAGGAGGACAACACATATGCCTGTCATTGCAACACAGATCCGCCAATTTTTTGCGAACTTAAACATAATTTTCCCTTTTCTCTCTCACACTTCAGTTAACGGTGCGTGGAGAACACAATTTGTCGAAGCTAAATCGGTTTTCTGTAGTTACGGCGGTCCCTCAGCTGAACTCTCTAAAATTTGTCTCCGCTCAATATAGCTTCTCGTCTGAAAAACGTTACGCAAAAAACCTCTTTGTTTCGGTGATTAGAGTCACCAAAATAACTAGATTTAATGTCGCCTTATTTGGTTAGACCCGATGCCGTGTTGCTTCTGCATCCCGGTAAAGTAGAGGGTTTCGCGCATTCGGTTCAATCTACTGTTAGATATCAGGTTGCCTTGCCCCCTGCCATATGTATCCACAGCCAAAGTCAGGTGTGCCCCCGATTGGCAGTTTTATGACCATGGAGCTGGCGGTCGATAGCCTAACGCGCAGTGTGGCGGATGTGATTGTACTGCCGCCAACACTTTGGCCTCCTGCAGAGTGGTGCAGATCTCACCATTGAGTAGTTCGTCTCTAAACTTCCCATTAAAACTTTCGATCTAGCCATTCTCCCAGGGGCTGCCGTGTTCTGGCCTGCCCCCCAGGATTGTTCCCATTCCTAGAGTTAGGATATGGGACAGAAAGGGGGCCTTATGGCCAGAAAGCGGTATACGGCAGAGCGGATCATCGGTCATCTCCGGCAGGCCGAGATACGCATCTCTGAGGGAAAGACGGTCGCAGAAGGGGAAACTTCTGAGCCCGGAGCGTAGGCGGGCGGCGGTCGTGCACGTGCGCGAGACGGTGTCCGTTTCCGAACGTCGGGCTTGTCGTGTACTTGGGCAGGTGCGGCGCACCCAGCGGTATACGCCGAAGGTTGCCGATGACGAGGAGGCGCTGACCGAGAACATCGTCTCCCTGGCCACCGAGTATGGCCGATATGGCTACAGGCGGATCATGGCACTCTTGAAGACCGATGGCTGGTGGGTGAACCACAAGCGGGTGGAGCGGATCTGGCGTCAGGAGGGGCTGAAAGTGCCAGCAAGGCAGCCGAAGAGAGGTTGGTTGTGGTTCAACGACGGCTCCTGTATCCGGCTTCGACCTGAGCATCGGAACCACATCTGGGCCTACGACTTCGTGTTCGACAGGACGCGTGAAGATCCAGACTTGGCGTCGAGACGCTCTTTATCGAACGACGCAGCCCTGGGGAAATGGCTACATCGAGAGCTTTAATGGGACGTTCAGAGACGAACTACTCAATGGTGAGATCCACCACTCTGCTGGAGGCCAAAGTGTTGGCGTCCTGGTGGAGAAGGCAGTGCAATCACGTCCGACCACATAGCGCGTTGGGCTACAGCCCACCAGCACCAGTGGTCATCAAGTCATCCGTTGCAGCCGCATCCTAACTTTGGACGTGGATACACAGATGGGGGCAGGTCAAATAAGCTTTTCGACACCTTCGAGTCTAATCAGCCAGCGTGTGTCGCCACTAGAACCCAAATCTGTGGGCTATTTGGCAAGGTAGCAGAAGAAACATTCACAACCTCATCTTTGCCCCAAAAAATGGATTCAGGTTGAAATCGACTGGTAAAGTCTTCAACATCCAGCATCTTGGGGAACTTGCAGCCGGGAAGTGCGTAGTGCATCGGGATTGTTATCTTGGGTTTGATCACATCAAGAGCGTCGCAGAGGTCCCCTAATTCGATCGTTGGGGGTCCACCGGCAGGGACGATGGCGATGTCTACATCCGACATTTGGTCAAGCTGCGCCTCCGTTATTCTATTTCCGACATCTCCGAAATGAAGAATTCGTAGCCCGTCCATTGTAAACCGATACATCGCGTTATCGCGTGGCTCCAGCTTGTGACGCATGCTCTCCTTTGTGGGTATGGCTGAAATTTCAATTCCCTTTACAGATATGCCACCGCCTAGAATCCACGTTGCTGTAACAATCTCGGGGTCGCCTTGGATCATTTCGGCATTCCCGTGAGCCGAATCGTCGTGTGCACACCTCAACACAATATCTGCAGTGTCTTCAATTGGCTTAAAACCAGACTTCTCTGGGGTGTATGGATCAGCAATAATCCTCACACCACTGCCCTCCAGGCTGAAGGCCGCGTGTGCATACCACTTGATCTTCAATTTTCGCTCCTCACTCAAACACTACAATTGACTTCGTACCCTGTCCGATCTTGACACGTTGGACTGCGTCAAGGATCCCATCAAGCCTACACTGATCTGAGATGATCCGAGATATTCGCTCTGCTTGGTTTCTTACGAACAAATGCGCTTCGTTGAAGTGACTGAGTGAAGATGCGAACGTTCCTGTCAGCGTAATCTCCCCGTAATGTAACCACCTCGGGTCAAGGATGATTGTTTCCCCCCTTGGTGTTCCACCAAATATGTTGAAAACACCACCGCTGCGAACTAGTGAGAAATAGCTTTCCATAAGACGCGGAATTCCAAGCGCTGCTATGACAACATCTGCGCCGACAGCGGTCAACGACATAACTTCGGAATGTGGGTCCTTCTTAGCCGTATTGATGACATCTGCTCCTAGTTCGGCTGCTATCGATAGCCGGTCGGGATTTACATCCAGTGCAATCACTCGCGCGCCGTTGGCTATGGAAATGATCGTATGAAGTAGTCCCAACGGCCCGCAGCCGATCACAACTACATTATCCCCGTCCTTTGTGCCGCACTGCTCGGCTGCGGCCAAGCAACAAGAAGTAGGTTCAATCATTGCCGCCAAATCGTAGGGCATATCACCGATGTCGACTATACCACCCAGCCGAACAATTCGTCCTGGAATCAGAACGTATTCAGCGAATCCACCGTCTAGCCCCTGCCCAAGGCCACGTTCTTCCAGACAGAGATTATGCTTTTCTTGCTTACAGAAAAAACACGAACCACACGCCGCGATCGGGTAGACAGCGACACGCTGCCCAACACTTAAGTTCGTTACGTCTTGTCCGATTTCAGCTATGATACCTGCTACCTCGTGGCCAAGAATGGTCGGAAGCTGTCGCGGTGCGGCGGCGCCCCCAAGGATCTTGACGTCCGTGGCGCAGACACCCGCCCCCCGCACTCTAACCAAGACCTCTTCCCGTTCAGGAATTGGACGTGATACCTCCTCCAATCGAATATCATCTTGGCCGTGGACTACAGCTGCTCTCAAGTCGTACTCCCCTCTATCTCCTCATTGGCCGGCAGAACATTCCCCACCAGAGCCGCGACTTTCCTTGGGTCACGTATCCCTCGCGAGGCCTCCACTCCACTGCACAAATCTATGCCGTAGGGACTCAGTGCATCAATCGCTGCAGCTGCGTTGTCAGGGCCTATCCCGCCAGCCACGAAGAAGGGCACTTTGAGGGATGTGACAGCCTTAGAAACCAAGTCCCAATCTGAAACCTTACCCGTGCCTCCCATTCGGAAAAACCCTTCACTCGAATCCACCGTATCCACAAGAATTGTGTCAGCTCCTGCATCAACATACGCTTCAATCGACGCTTGGTCCTCCATTTCTGGGAGATGAACTGATTTCCAGACTTCGCAATCTATGCGTGACTTAATCTTTGCCAGCAAAGAGGGCGATTCCTGGCAAAGTAACTGAATCGCAAAGGGTCGTATTTTACGCACGACATCTTCTGTTAGCGAAAGATCGGGGTTGCACAACAACACTACGTTCTTAGTTCCCGATTTGGCAGCTACTTCCTGAGCTTCATTGAGGGTAAGGCTTCGCTCCGAGAAAGACACGTCGACCAAGATTCCACAGAAGTCAACGCCAGCCTCACCCAGCATTCTCGCATCTCTTGCGCTCGTGGTGCCGCAGATCTTAATGGCTGGTCGGGACATTTAGTCATCCTCTGATACAGTCAAACCGGCATTGTTGGCTTTGGTCAGGAAGACTTCCCCGCCACCACGCTCATTTAGCCAATTCTCAGCGGTCTGCCTTAGTCCACACAGGTCCTCTCCAAACGCAAAAAGGGTGGGCCCCCAACTGCTCATCCCCACCCCCTGACCACCGTGGTCCTTCAACATGGTCCTGCAATTTCTGATCAACTCGGATTGGGTCTGGAATTCGAATCTTTTGAACCCCAAATGTTGATACGCTTCTAAAGACTCCCCGAATGAGTCAATATCAGATTCGAGCAGCGCTGGGAGCATTTTCATCAACACGATATGGCACATCTCCTGCACTTCAGCTAGTGGAATCGGACATCCATCCTGAAAGAGAGAGGCTTCTCCTACCCCGCTTGCCCCTTTCCCTAACGGAATCACAACAAGCACATCCCACTCGGGAAAATCGTGCCTCATGATGACAGGCGGAGGCGCAGAGTTCGTAGAGGCCGATGAGGGCGCATAGTCCTGCTTACTATTTGCTCCTTGCCTGAATCGGTGCCCACCGTCAACGATGAAACCGCCGGCATCGACCGCGGCAATCCCAATGCCTGACGTGCCGCCCCGGCCCACCAAATTAGCCGCCTCGGTTGCAGACACTTTCAAGTTGTAGAGCCTACAGATCGCTAAGCTTGCAGCGACAAGCATCTGGGTAGCGCTACCTAGACCCACGTGTGGCCGGGGCTGCTTAACAACAAAGATCTTTACACCAGAGAAACCGTAATGCTTGCAAACAGACTCCGCCGCAGCTTGGAGACGCGCTATCTCTTCAGTATCGGTATCGCTTGAAACTTCAACTGAATCAGCCTTTGACAACTTAAGTGATGTATGAGGCGTATCGAGAGCGAGACCGACTCCACCATCAATGCGACCGATCTGGCCATTCATGTCAAGAAGACCGAAATGAAGGCGCGACGGCGTAGTAATCGTTAGACTATTCATATCGGATCCAAGCCTCGTCAATTGATAAAGGACAGTAGACACGATTCCAGATTTTATAGGGCTCTATTTTCCTCAAATACATACCCTTGTGTTCGACTTTACCTCGGTTCGCTACCCACCTGGACCCTTGTTCACATTTGGGCCATAGCGTTGGGTCTGGAACGCGATCCCAAAATTGAACAATTTGCATTCCAACAATGGCACCATCACCTTCCATCTGCTTCAGTTTACAGGCTTTCACAAGCACAACAGCTATGCTTTTTTGCAAAATTTTAGACTGATCGAAGAGCAGAGTCGATTGGCGTCTCTCCCTCCAGTAGGCTGAATCGCTTCCCGATCGTATTGGCAAGATCCAGGCAACCGACCAGAACACGCGCAAGATTATCACGAGTCGTGATACCCTCAAGATGCGTCTCCTCGCTGACAGCAACGAGTCCATTTCCTAGATCGTCTCTCAATCCGCCAGGACACACGATCGTCCATTCCAAGTCAGTCTGCATAAGGAATTGATCCGCCAGTGCTTTCGCCTTGTGGTAATGAGCGATCTGCGAATTGCTATGCTCGTCCGCGTTTATCGAGCTCAGCATAAGGTAGCGTTTTGCTCCCTGCCTCTGCGCTGTCACCATCGACCGAATAGCACCGATATGGTCTACAAGGACGGTTTTATCCTTCCCCGTATGCCCCCCGGACCCCGCTGCAAATATCACTGCATCACAACCGGTAACCGCGTGATCGATCGGATACTCCAAATCTGCGAGGACTGTCGAAACACCCAAGGCATCGAACTTGGCTCTCTGCTCGACATTCCGGATCATCGCCAGTGGTTCGTGAGGGCTATGCAAGAGCAATTGGATTACACGCGTTGCCGTATTTCCGTTCGCGCCTATCACTATGACTTTCAATAGTTTACTCCTTCTGTGATTGCAATCTTGTACTATATATCCTTCATCTTGAGTGTTTCCCAAACACCCAACAGTCTTCTCGCCTACTAGGCCCCGGCGCGCGAAGTGCCGACCTTGTAGCACTGACTAAAGAATTAACATATTAGAAATCTTCCCGAAACAATCGAACACTAAATTTTCGGCCGATTGTTTGGAATAGGTGGAGGAAGTATTGGGTGTAATCAGTTTGCATATTGGCTCCGAATTTTACTTTCCGACCTTTGTTATACAGGCAAATTTACTTACCAAGGCGGTCACTCGCACATAACGAGGAGGTTTGGTTTCGTGGCAAAGTCAAAGCTTGAATATATATGGCTCGATGGCTATAAGCCCACACAGAGCCTGAGGAGCAAGACGAAAATAGTTGATGGGTTCGATGGAAATGTTACATCTGCACCTATCTGGTCATTCGACGGGTCGTCAACCGAGCAGGCTGAAGGAAATGCATCAGATTGCGTCCTTTCGCCTGTTGCAGCCTTTCCAGATCCTGACCGTTACGGTGGAGACGGTTGGCTCATAATGTCGGAAGTGATGAATGCCGATGGCAGTCCACACGTGTCGAACGGACGTGCAACAATAGATGATGATGACGAAGATTTCTGGTTCGGCTTTGAGCAAGAATATACGCTGGTTGACCCTGAGACGGATTTGCCGCTAGGCTTTCCCAAAGGAGGCTATCCTCAACCACAGGGGCCGTATTACACTTCCGTTGGTGCGAGAAACACATTTGGCAGAGCCTTGGTAGATGAGCATTTACACCAGTGTTTAGAAGCAGGACTAAATGTCGAAGGCATAAATGCGGAAGTGATGATGGGCCAGTGGGAGTTCCAGATTTTTGCCAAGGGTGCTAAACGTTCTGGGGATGAAATCTGGGTGGGGCGCTATCTTCTAGAGAGGACAGCTGAGAAATACGGTATTGCCATCGAATGGCACCCCAAACCAATTCAGGGTGACTGGAATGGCTCAGGAATGCACGCGAATTTCTCGAATGGGAAGATGCGTGAAGCTGGAAATAGGGATGTTTTTGATAGAATTTGTGAAGAATTTGGAAGAAATATACCAGGACACATTGAGGTATACGGGGCTGACAACGATCAACGTTTAACCGGATTACACGAAACCCAATCAATCGACAAGTTTAGCTATGGGGAATTCGATCGTGGCGCTTCAATCAGAATTCCTATTGGTACGATCGACGATGGTTGGAAGGGGCGACTGGAAGACAGAAGGCCAGCATCAAATGCTGACCCCTACAAGGTTGCTGCAGTCATTATAGAATCGACGAAAAAAGCATTAGGATAAATATAGATTTCAATTGACCAGGTTAAGGGGGGAGGAGCCGAGAGCTTCTCCCCCCTTCTGTCTTTCTAGGTTGCTCACACCAAGATCTGTTGAGCCCGACGCGCAACTGTCGGATGCGCATATGGCTGAGGCGGCGGCCAAGCTGCGAAATCGTTTGAAACAAAAGCCCGATTCGGCGATGGACACCTTATGGACACCCCCCGAAATCGGCACTGAGTCTCAAAGAGAGGCACAGTCGTAAACTACTGTAAAATATGGTGCCCAGGGCCGGACTCGAACCGGCACGGCCCGAAGGCCAGGAGATTTTAAGTCTCCTGTGTCTACCAATTCCACCACCCGGGCTGCAATGCTAGTGGATGTTTCAAGTTAGAGGCAGGCTAAATCAGCGTCAAGACGGGACGAGGCGGAGGAGGAGCAGGGCGCAGAGGAGACAGGTTTCGTGACAACATCCCCCCTGCTGCTGTACACGAACAAGGCCCGCCAGCTTAAATGCCATCGGGCCTTGTTTGGTATATTTGGGTTCGTTCGCTACACGACTACACCTCGGTGTATCGCTCGAGAGGCGCCTTGCGCCGAGCTGCGAGCGCTCGGGCTGTCGTAGATATCGCTGGCGATCGCCTCGCTCTCGTCCTTTGCCGCCTCCCGTCTCTTCGATTCGATCGCGCGAAACAGATCGCCGATCGACAAGGATGCGTCTTTCTTCCACTCCTGGAAGAGCACCCTGGCTACCTCGTCTGAAATCCGCTCTGGCGTCTGGACTCGAACGCGAGACACGAGATCCCGAACATCCCCCTGAACGCGTGTCCTGGCCGACACCTCTCCTCTTGTAATATTCATCGGCAACGTCACGTGCTGCCTCAGCTGATAACCCAATGTCGAAAGTTTGGTGCCATCGACGCCTCTGTCGCGCCGGTTTCTGACGGGTCTAAATTCCTCTGCAACAAAGGATTAAACAGACGTAGACGAAGTGTTGGAAAGCTCAACACATTCGCCTCTGGCAGGAATGGCGCAACCCGTTCACTGGTGGCTAACATGTTCCACTTTGGCGTCGTCCATAGGAACGAGCGGTAGTGTCAGACGGGATGACCGCGTTTCCCCACAAAGCAAAAGGATCAGCGGCAATGTGCCACTGATCCTTTGCATTTTGGAGGCGCCGGGCGGACTCGAACCGCCGAGTGAGGGCTTTGCAGGCCCCTGCATTACCAGCTTTGCTACGGCGCCATATTCTGAAGGCAGTACATAAATGATCCTTTAGCGGCTTAAGTTACATTACTCAGTCGGAGGTGTCAATATCCCCCCATCGTCCACCAAGCCCGAGCGAGAGCGGGGCTGGGGAGCTGCCGGAGACCCACCCACCCCAGGCACCAGTGATCAGGTAATAGGCACTAGAGGGCGCCAGCGGCCCAAAGCAAACCACGTTTCTGGATCTCTTTGGCCTCGGGGACGTCGAAATCGACGGCTTTGTGGCCGAGAGAAGAGTAGAACACTCTTCCCTTCCCATACAACCGCTTCCAAACGACGGGCATAACGCAGCCGTTGACCCACGGGGCGAGATCGCCCGTCTCAAAGGTCGTGTGAACGAGCACCTCGTTACCGGGATCGACGTGCATGTAGTACTGCTCGGAGTGCATGTCGAAGTCGTCGAGGCCCTGCGTGATCGGATCGTCGTGGTTCGTGACGTTCACACGGTAATCGATTACACCACCGGGATGGGCGACCCATTGTCCCCCGACCATCCACTGGTAGTTCGTGTCCTGTCGGAAAGCATCGGCCATACCGCCGTGCCATCCTCCCAAACCAACACCACCCTCGATCGCCTTACGCAGCCCGGCGGATTGCTCCTTCTCGATCGAGGACATCGTCCAACACGGGACAATCAGGTCCTGAGCCGTCAGCAGATCCTCGTCGGTCAACACGTCGAGCGTTTCGTGAACCTGGACATCGCATCCGGATTCTTTCAGGACGGCTTCGAAGATCTCGGTTGTCTTTTGGGGTTCGTGGCCTTCCCATCCGCCCCACGTCATCAGTACTTTTGTTGCCATTGATTTCCCTTCTCTCTGTGTGTTATCGGCGCCGGGGCTGCGGATGTTACTTCTGCACGTCAACAAGCGGCGCGACCTCGCTTTCCCTTCCCAGTCCAGGGGCTGGCGCCCCTGGCTATTTTCGGATCGCCCCTTTCGGGGCTTGAGCAACTCAGTCGTCAGCGTACCGGATGCCAGTCCCAAGGGGAGCGCAGCCGGTCGATCCACCTTGCTCTGGATATCGATATGCGATCCCTGCTCAGACCCCTCGTGGAACGCGTGCATCAGTTCCAGGACGTGGTAGGCCAGATCGACATCCAGGTCGGCGCACGCAACGAGATCCAGGATCTCGAAGTGGTGACGCTACTTGAAATGCTGCGGGCTGATGCTCCAGCAGCCGACCAGCCCGATCTTCACCTTATCGGCCACGTGCGTATCCTCCGGCCGTCAGGAAGGCGTAGCTCTTCTCGACAGCCTCCATCATGTCGGTGGCACAGCGATCGAGCTCCACAATCCACCACTCGACGTGGTCTCTTCCGGCGTCAACGATGCTCTTGAAGTCCGTGACACCCTCACCCAGCGCCTGCATGTCCGCTTCCCTCGTGCAGGGCCCGTCCTTCAGGTGGACGAGAGGAACACGGCTACCCAGCTCGGCGATCACGCCAGCTGGATCCGGACCTGCCGTCTGTACCCAGTAGGCATCGATCTGGAACAGGATCTCAGGGGCAAGGTGCTCGAGCATCTGCTTGTAAACCAACTCGCCTTCGATTTCTAGAAACTCCCACCAATGGTTGTGAATCCCGAAGGTGAATCCTTTCTCGGCGCAGTTCGCCTGGGCCTCGTTGAACCGGTCGCAGGAAGCCTTGATCTGATCCCTCGAACCGAACTCATCTCTCCCTTGGCCTGCAACCACACGCTTGATCCCGAGTGCTTCAGCCGTCTCGAGCGACTCGTTCACGTTGTCCCCGATCGGGAGCGGGAGATGGGCGCTGCAGACCTCGAGTCCGAGATCGTTGAACAGCTTCTTACCGGCTTCGACGGTAGTACCGGGGAAACCGGCAGGTTCGACTCCGGCGTAGCCGATGTGCGCGACCTTTCGGACGATTCCTTCGTAGTCTTCCTTCGCAGCTTCGCGAAGCGTGTATAGTTGCAGTGCGATGGGTGCTGGCATGTGTGTGCCATATCCTCTCTTGTGAGTGTCGCGGTAGTGAATGCGCGACCGGTTCAACTGTTCTTCCTTAGAAATGGCGCCGGATGTCACGTGACACTGAACGAATTTTGCCTGCGGCGGCGCCTGTTGCTCCATGCCTCTCGGCTACCTGGAGCTTGCGCCCCAGGCTATGTGCCGTCGCCCTTCCAGGGCTTGGGTGTCAGATGGCCCCGAACCTATCAGCCAGGCTCGCGACCTGGCCGAATTCGGCTGACTCGTAACCGGCTTGAACCAGCGCGAGACTTCTGCGTTCGCTCTCCGCGGTCGTGGGTCAGGACGACGTCGTTCGTCTCGTGTCCCTGCTCGCGGATGAAGTCGGCCATCGCCAGTGCCTCATCCACGTAGTTTCCGCAGTCGATGGCGACAGCCCCACGTTCGCCGACCACGATGCCATTCTTCCCATCGACAAACCGACTGGCAACACTAAACACCCCTGGCGCTTCTTCTCTGAACACAGGACCCTCACGAACAAGAAAGCCCGGCGCTCCACGAGGGCCGGGCTGGGTCCGATCCATATCAAGCCAAGCCCATGATAGCGGCCCGGAAAATCAGTGTCAATTGACCTCGGAAATCGCCTCCGCGAAGGCCTCCGGGATACGGGTTGGCTTCCGCCGCTCATAGTCGAAAAACATGATTCCCGTCTTCACGTTCGCAATCTCACGACCGTCGTCAACGTCCGTCAGTCGGTAGTAGAGGTCGCAGGAAGACCGACCCTCCTGAGCTGAAGCCATCTGGACCCGGACGGTCTGTCCGTGGAAGGCCTCAGACCGATAGACCACAGCGGCGTCGGCCATGATGATCCCGCAGCCACCGACGTCCTTTTCTGAATGTCCCAGGGCGTTCAGGAAACGGATCCGTGCCTCGTGGGCAATCGAAAGTACCGCATCATTTCCCAAATGACCGCCATAGTTCAAATCGCTGATCCGGATCGGGATCTCGGTCTCGAAGGTGAACGTCTCGGGCAGAACGATACGCACGCGCGGCACGTCAGCCCCCCCTCACGATATACCGGTCAGAGTATTCACCACGCGGGAATCGCTCAGGGTTGAGCGAACCGGGCATATAGTGCCAGGCGGTTCGATAGCTCGATCGATCGCTGTGGTTGTCGTTCGCCCCGTGAAGCAGGTTGGCAGAAAAGAGCACGACCGTACCGGCTGAGCACACTACGTTCACAGCACGATCCTCATCCACGTCCGTCCAACTCCCGTGCCCCTTCGGGTTCTTCTCGTGCTTCTCGATCACCCTCGACCTGTGACTGCCGGGAACAACCTTGAGACACCCGTTGGCTTCATCCGCCGCCTCCAGGTAGGTCGCGCAACTGATGATGCGATCGGTATTCGTCCCGAAGTAGACGTTGTCCTGGTGCCAGTTCGTCGATGTACCGCCGTTGGGGAGCTTCGGAAAGAACTTCGTTCCAAAGACATCGATGTCTCCTCCGACCAGATCGGACACTCGGTCGAGGATCGCCGGTTCTGAAGCGAGTTCGAGCACGCGGGATTCGACAAGGCATACGCCCTGGACCTTGTGCAGCAACCCGGCCTGGACCTTGCCGTCGTCGTCATACTCGAGCGTCCAGTGCGGGTTTTCCTCCGTCAGACTCGCGCCCATCTCAACCAGATCATCCAGCACCTTCATATAGTATTGGAGGCGATCCGCCTCGAGCAGCCCGTCGAACACCAGGTAACCTTCGTCGTTGAAGCGCACCTTTTCGTCCTGGGTCAGCATAGTCCGTCCTCACTCATCGAAGTCCTGCGGGATTTATATCTCATCTCGCTATCTGGCGCCGAGAGTCCTTCCCGGCCTGCTGCTTGTCTACACCTCGGCGCACTATCCGTGCGATGTCCCATCTGTGTTCATTTGTGTCCATCTGTGGTTCCAGGTCCTGGTCCTTTGGTCCGTGCTCGGCTCCATAGTCAGCCTCCCCGTCTCGCACCTTACCCTGCCAACCTGATCGCGCCCCCAGAGCCCCTGCACCCAGGCTCGATCCGCTGAAGATATGCGGTTTGTGACCCGTTTCTGACGCATAGGCGTCAGCGATCGCCTCGATCGCACCGTCCGTGCCCTTTCGCCCGATCACCGCGACCGTTCCGCCGCTGCCTCCACCTGTGATCTTCGCTCCGAACAAGCCCTGGTCGGGCCCGGCTTCCCGCACCAGTTCGACCAGCCGATCCGTTCCTTCCGAATCCAGCACACACGTCATGTTCGCGTCCATCGCCCCTACCGGTCTAGATCTCGCCGCACAGAGTTGCGGGGTCGAACGGCTGGTCTTGCGCGACTGCTCGGGCAACCAGAAGACTGTCCTCCTCAGCGATAGCGATCGAAAAAGGGGCGGCATCGATCCGCAAAGCGATATCGCGGTCACGAGGGTGGAAATGCGGCGTCTCGGGGTTACCGAACTTCTGTGACTCCTCCCCGGCCATCACCAACCCTCGTACGTGATCAGGGTTCGCTTCCCGCCCCTGAATCAAGTTCCTAAGATAGAGCGCGCACTGTTCGTCTTCGTCAGTCCGTACGGCGCCTGCCCAGCCCATCGCCACCAGCGTGACGACCTCCGGGTCATCCTTCAAGATCGTTTCGGCCGTGGCCTGAGAGACGACTAACGATCCACCGTAAATCCGTTCGGCCTTGGTCGCCGCGCATACACCAACCGTCCCCGCACGCGTCGATTGGATGATCGTCTTTCCCGTCAGGTCAGCGCGACACATCTCGAACGGTGAGTTGTTGAAGTCGAACCCTCCGGGCCTCATTCCCTCGACCTCGCCGACGCAGATATCGCCGTCGCCCGCTTCACGCAAAGCGATCGCTTCCTCGACCTCAGCGACTAGGATGATCTTCTCCGCTCCCTTCAGGAACGCCACGGCCGCCGTCGTGAACGCCCGGTATACATCGATGATGACCACGGTTCCTTCCGCATCCTGTGCACCTTGTAGCAGGCTCGCCAACCTCACCTCCACTTGGTCCTCCCCTTCATCTATGCTGCCACGCCCACGGGAATCCCGTAAAGCTCTGCGGCCGTTTTATACATCACGCGATTACGCAAACGATCCGGCAACAGCCGGGCCGTGAAATCGGGCACATCACCATCCCAGTGCGGATAGTCCGTCGAGAACATCAGCATCTGTTCCGCCGGAAACATGTCCAACATCTGGTGTAGATGGGAGATGTCATCCGGTTCCTCGATCGGCTGCGTCGTCAGTTTGATGTGTTTGGCGACAAGCTCACTCGGCGGCACTTCCAACCAGGGTGTCGTCTGTCGCAAGGCTTTCCAATTCTTGTCGAACCGCCAGAGAAGCGGAGGCACCCAAGAGACGCCTCCTTCGACCATCACAAACGTCAGCTCGGGATATTTGATGAACACACCTTCCGTGATCAGGCTGACAAGATGGGCCAGATAACTGCCCACGAGACTCGTGTGCCACTCGAAATAGCTCGACGGGTAGCCTGACGCCGTGGGCGGGCCCGAGATGCCTGAGCCTTCGGTGCCAGGATGGATCGCCACGGGACACCCGATCTCCCGCGCCGCTTCATAGATCGGGTGATAGAATCGCTGGCCATACGGGATCCGAGCGCCACTGGGCATCATCACCTGTACGAATCCGGGTTCATCCTTCCAGCGACGGATTTCCTCCGCGGCCAGTTGCGGATCGGTTGGCGACACCACGATCGAAGCGCGGATACGATCGTCCTGTTTGAGCCAGTCCTCGACGATCGTCGCATTGGATGCCGTCATCAGTGCCGCGGCATAGTCGGGCTCGGGTGACAGCGCCGCGTGCAGGTTGCCGGAGTTCAGGATGCCATACGAGATCCCGTAGACATCGAAAAAATGCTCCCCCAATGTCTCAGCGCTGGATTCGATCCGTCGTCCGTCTTCGAGCTTCGTGTCCCCCCGCATCACGCCATTGGGGTTCCAATAGCCAAGGGGGCCGCTTGCACGGTTTCCGCCAGCTGCACGTGATCGCCACGGTTCGGGGAGGCACTCCACGACGTGCTGCCAGTTCAATACGGCGTGGATGTCGGTGTCGATAATCGGTGTATCGCTCAAATTACCGCTCGTTTTTGTGGGACAGGATTGCTCGCGCCGGTAAATTAGGCAGAGATATCGAGAACGGAAAGGCGGTCATCTCGACTGCGTTCCGCCAAGGCCAACGGAGACGCTATGAACAGCTTGAACCAGGTAGGTCACGCCCCTCTCTTCGACCCGAAAACAGGAACCACCATCATCGAGCCACTCGGCAACGACGAGGGTTGGTGGGCGGGAGCACCCAGCGCGATATTCGACCCCGAATCCGGCAATTACTACCTCTACTATCGTCTGCGACGTCCCCGAGGTCTCGAACTCGAACGCGGCGGCGAGTGCGTCATCGCCGAAAGTGATGATGGTATCTCGTTTACCCCGATCTGGTCAGCAAAGAAGACCGAATTCTGCTCCGACTCGATGGAACGGTCCGCGCTCGTCAAGGGGCTCGATGGGAGCTGGCGGCTATTCATAAGCTACACGGACCCGGAACACAAGATGTGGCGAACGGATATGATGGAAGCCGATAGCCCTGACGGGTTCAAGCCCTCGGAAAGCCAGCTGCTGTTCGATCCGGCGGACATGGGGATCGAGGGGATCAAGGACCCCTATGTCTACACGGTCGGCGGCGTGTATCACATGATCCTCAGCTATGCGACCCGGATCGAGAACCTCCAGGCGGACCGGGAAGGAGATCTGCACGCCACCGCCGACGCCTACAACACCGGACTGACGGTATCGCGTACCGGTCTGGCCACGAGCATCGATGGTCGCCACTTCGAGTGGCAGAGGGACATCTTCTCGCCGACGGGGGAAGGTTGGGACGCGTGGTGTCGACGCATCTGCTCGGCCGTATATCTGGATGGCGTCTACACGGCCTTCTACGACGGGGCATCGGATGTGAGTGGAAACTACGAAGAACGAACCGGGATCCTGTCCGGCACTGACATCCGATCGCTCAAGTGTCTAACGCCGGACGGCCCGATCCTCACCTCAGCCCACGCCACAGGATCCCTGCGGTATGTGGACGCCCTCCAGTTCCCGGATCGCATCCACTACTACTACGAGTATGCGCGACCAGACGGGGCTCACGAGTTGCGATTGAACGTTGTAGCGTTGAGCTAGCCCAGAACCGTCTTACTCAGCGTCTCGTCGATCACGTCAGGGGTATGTGAAAGAGAGATGCTGCCCTGCTTGGTCGGCAGCGGGAAGTGGTAGATCCCGTTCTCGATCAGCCTTTTCCGGTAGGCAGTGTCGTAGTCGAAGTCGTGATGTTCGGCGATGTCGTGCCAGTCGACCGGTGCGTGATCCATGAAGTAGACGCAGAACGCGGATCCCTGACGTGCGATCGTGGCCGTGATGCCCGCGTTCGAGAACAGCTCACTCAGCCCATCCTCCATTTGCTGACCGCGTTCATCGAGCTGCTGGAAACACGCACCGTCATTTTTTGCGAGCTTCTCCATCGTCGCCACAGCTGCCGCACACGCGACGGGATGAGCGTTGTAAGTTCCGGCGATCAGTACGCGCTTTGCCGGATCCTCGTGAACGAAGTAGTCCATCAGATCCGATCGCCCACCGATCGCACCCATCGGGAACCCATTCGCCAGCGCCTTACCGAACACGCACAGATCAGGGGTGACGCCGCAAATGGACTGGAACCCGCCCAGGGCGTGTCGGAACCCGGTCTTCACCTCGTCGAATACCAGCACGACGCCCTGCTCATCGCACAGCGCTCGCAGTCCCTCGAGATAGCCGGTTTTTGGCTTGACGATTCCGATGTTCTGAAGAATCGGCTCCAGGAGGACGGCGCTCACGCTGTGTGAAGTCAGCATCGCCCGCACCGAATCCAGATCGTTGTAGTTCACGACGTGAACGTCCTCCAGCACGTACGGCGGGATACCGGCTGAGATCGGTGCCTTGGGATATTCTCCTGGTGACACGCGAGGCCCGGTCGCCTCCAGCGGGGTCATCACGTTCATCGCCACGTCGTTGTGCCAGCCGTTGTATCCGCCCTGCATCACGACCACACCTGTGCGTCCCGTGTGCGCCCTCGCAATCCTGAGCGCGTGGTATGTCGCCTCAGACCCTGTATTCGTCAGCATCACCCGATCGGCTGACGGCACGCTGTTCACGATCAGCTCCGCCGTACGGCCTTCCAGCTCATTCGTCCCCGCTCCCATCAGCGTCGTTCCATCGTCAAGCACGCGCCTGACGACGGCGTTTACGTCCGGGTCGTTGTGACCGAGGATATACGGAGCAAAGGCCGCGTGATAGTCGATGTATTCCTTCCCATCGACGTCCCATACGCGTGGCCCTTCTCCCTTCACAAACGAGAGATTCGGATCGACCGCCCGGTTGACGGACACGACACCCCCGGGAATGAAGGATTTGTTGTGCTCGAGGATTTTGTCTGATGTAGTAGTCATACTCTCGCTATAAAAAAATGATGACCAAGAAAAGCACGAAAGCTAAACCCTAACCCAAAAGCCTGCAGTGTCTCCGGACGCCACCTATGCTCTGAACGCAGCAATGAGCGCCGACCGACTTCCATTTTCGTGTCGTGTATGTAGCTTGCCTCGCCTGCCTTACCGTAGCCTTGGCGCAGGTGGGAGCGAAGTCGAGGGGTGGTCTTCTCTAGGTTCTGACTCCCAAAATAACCTTACCAATATTCTCATTCCGTTCGAGGATCGCCTGCGCTTCGGCCGTCTCCTCGATCGGTAGCGTCTTGTAGATCACAGTCTGGATCTCACCGGACACGAGATCAGGCCAGAACTGCTCCTCGAATCGATCGTGGACGTCGACCTTTTCTTCTAGCGAACGGGACCGGAGAACGGATCCGATCAGACGCTGACGGCCGCGCATCAGGGTAGACAGGTCGATCTCGGCGATGACCCCGGTGAGGAGCGCGATCATCACCAGTCGGCCTCGGGTTTTGAGCAGCGCCATGTTTCGTTTCAGGTAGTCGGCCGCCGCGATATCCAGGATGACGTCTACCCCATCAGGCGCCAGGTCTCTCACCCCCTTCTCGAAATCCTGCTCTTTGTAGTTCACGCCCGCATCAGCACCGAGTTTCAAGCAGACGTCGACCTTGTCGTCTCGACCCGCTGTCACCAAGACCCGAGCGCCCGCTCGTTTCGCCATCTGGATACCTGCCGTACCGACACCGCTGGCACCACCGTGGATGAGCACGGTCTCTCCTTCGCGCAACTCACCCTCGATGAACAGGTTCAGGAAGGCCGTATAGAAGACCTCCGGGACTGCCGCCGCGCGTTCGAAATCCCAATCATCCGGAATGCGGATCAGGAGGTCAGCGGGAGCCGCGACCCGTTCAGCATATCCCCCACCACTCAGCAGCGTGCACACCCGGTCGCCAACCTGCCATCCCTCAACCCCGTCGGCCAGTTGCGAGATCACACCAGACGCTTCGAGCCCCATGTAGGGCGGCGCACCGGCGGGTGGCGGATAATTGCCTGCGCGCTGCAACAGATCGGCGCGGTTGACCGCAGTCGCATGGATGTCGACCACGACCTCGCCGGCAGCCGGGGTCGGATTGTCCACTTCTTTCCAATCGATCGCCCGGGTCTCCGGGTCGACACAAATCGCCTTCATCCTTCTTCCTAGACTGTCTCAGCTGTCTCTTCGTGTCGAAGCGGAACATCGAACCACCCGAACCTCTCGAACAATCGTTCGATCCGTTTGGGCACCCCACACGCGATGTCGACACGCTCTCCCGTGGCGGGATGGGTAAACGATAGCGATGACGCCATCAGCAAGAGCCTTCTACACCGGAAGGCCTGGCGATACAGCCGATTGTGATCTCCGTCGCCATAGGTGGAATCGCCAATCACCGGATGCCGTAAATGGGCGAAGTGCTTCCGGATCTGGTGACGACGCCCCGTGAGCGGCTTTACAATCACGAGCGAATAACGCGATTGCTCATACGGCCCGACCGCGTAGGGTATCTCCACGCGTCGTTCGCACCAGTAGTCCGTCACGCTGTCCAGGCGGCCGTTCTGCTTGTCGGCATCCTCGATCGCGTAATCGATTCGGCCTACATCGTCCGCATACCCGCGGAGGACGGCCAGATACTGTTTGTCGACCTCGCGAGCCTGCATCAGTTCTCCGAACTGACGAGCCGCGTCCGGTGACAGACCAAAGACCACGATACCTGACGTCCCCCGATCGATCCGGTGCACAGGATAAACATACCGGTCCAGCTGCTTCCGGAGGGACGGGAGTACGGCCACCGCGTCGGGCGCCAGCTTGGTCGGATGCACCACCAGACCGCTTCGCTTGTTGACAGCGACGTAGTGATCGTCCTGATACAGGATCTCGATCACGCCGGCTCGCTGAGCTTGATCTTTCGCTTCTCTTCGTCCGAATGCTCGCGATACAGAATCGCCAGGTGTCCGATCATTCCAACGAGTTCGCTGTCAGACGCGTCGGTCAATTTCGCCGCGAGCTCCTTCTTGTTTTCCTTGTTATCGACAAAGCGAACCTTGATCAGTTCGTGCGCGCCAATCGACTCCTTGAGCGCGTCGATCAGGGACGCCGTCACCCCCTCTTTGCCGACGAACACCGTCGGCTTCAGATGGTGCGCCTGACGACGGAGCGATTTGCGTTGTGATGCGTTTAGCACGTGTTCTCCAAAGAATGTGCCCCTGCCGTCCGACAGGGGCACGTGACATGCACGATCTGGTTCTCGTTACTCGACCACGTCGACAGTCTTGCCCTTGATACCCAGGACTTCGATGTCGAAGACCAGCGTCGAGTTGGGCGGGATGGTCGGGGTTCCTCGCTTGCCATACGCCAGGTCTGAAGGCACCGCGACCTCCCACTTAGATCCGACGGGCATCATCATCAATACTTCCTGCCAGCCCGGGATCACTCGCTTCACGGGGAAGTAGATCTCTTCGCCGGACTCGTAGGTCTCCTCGAACACAGTACCGTCAATAAACCGGCCCACATACATGGCGAGCACCGTGTCCTTGATCGTCGCCCGGATTCCGTCACCCGCTTCCAGAACACGGTATTGGACACCGCTCGGCAGGGCCATCACACCGTCTCGGTCCTCGTTCTGCGCCAGGTACTGATCACCGGCCTCCTTCGCGTCCTCGGCGGCTTGCTCCATCCGCTGCTGGGCACGCTCCTCGGCCACCTTTGCATGATCCGAGAGGATTCCCAGCATCTCTTCGTCGGTCATCACGTCCGACGAGCCCTGCATCGCGGCGCGAATCCCGGCCAGCAGATGCTCAACGCTGGGACTGTCTTCGCGCTCGGCCAGCGTCGCCTGGATGTTCTTCCCCATGCTGTAGCCGATGCTGTAGGCGAGACGATCCTCCTGCGACTTGATGCGCGCCTTGTCTTCACAGGCGGCCACCAGCAAAACCAGGCAGATCACAACCGGCCACGCGCTCCGAACATATCTCTGAATCACCATACCAACCCCTCTGTAACGTGAATCCCCGACTTGCTGAGTGTCAGGCCGCGAAGCGTGCTTCAGCCTCAGCCAGCACGATCGCGGGGATGTCCTCGGGTGAATCGACAGCATAGACAACGATATGGTTGCTCTCTTCGGTTTGGGACCGAAACTGATCCGCCTCAAGGTTCTGACCGACGTGAACAGCCGTCACCCGCCCGGCGAAAGACCCCAAATACCGAATCACCGAACCGAGGTTCGAAATCTGCATATCGGTGATGATGAAGATATCCATTTGTGGCGCATCGAACGACCGAAAATCTTCCAGTGCCAGCTCGGTACCTCCGCCAAAGTATCGGCAGAGCACGCGGTAGACCGCCTCGCGATCCTCGCTGAAGTCAAGTCGTTCGAAGCCGCCCTGCGGTGCATCGCTGAAGTTGTAGACTGCCACTCGGCGACGGCGTCTCATATACGCGTCGGCCGCGCATCCTGCACCCAGCACGGCGTGCGACATCTCATCGCACGGATTCGCCATACTGCCTGACGAATCGATCAGAATCAGACAATCAGGCGTGCCATCCTCCGCACCGTGCGTCTCGCCCTCCCGCCGCAGCCAGGTCTGGGAAACCCCGGGCAGAATCTTCCCCAAACTCGTCCACACGTCGATATCGTGCACCGGCTTGCCGATCTCCCAGGGCGTGTGGGTGTGTGGATACAGCCCCCCGACCTTTTCCATCGGCATCGGTTTGACGGGAAGTTTATACGACTCCGCGAGCCTCATATAATAAAGAATGTCCGCATCCCGCGGAACCCCTCGCCCGTGACCGATCCCTTTCTCGGGCATCGCCCCCGCGTCCTCGATCTCCTGGCGGAAATCCTCGACCATCGTCCGAAAGGCGTGGAAGCCCTTGTCGGCAAAGGCACTCAGCCCCTTCTCGATCTCTTCCTTGCTATACTGACCTGCGCCGTGCGGCCCGAGCATCCCGCCGTCGGAGTCGCCCTCGCCCTCCTCGAGTTCCGCATCGACGTAGGGTCGCATGACCGAGGCGAACGTCCGGACGGAATCCAGCCACTTCGTCCGATCGAGATACGGGATCCGCTCCAGTCTGGCTAGGGCCTGGCGTGTGTCCGGGTCATCGGCAGCATCCATCGGCTCTCCCCAGATCCGCTCGTAGAGGGCGCGAATCAGGTTGAAGCTGTCGTTCCCGTCCAGATGACGGTAAACCGACGGCAATCGCGAATCGCGCTCGCGAACAGCGTGGGTATCGGACACCACATCGGTGAAATAGTCGAGCGTTCGCTTAATCGTCTCACCATCCCGGACGACCGGCTTCAGCGAACCATAGAGTCGCAGGTAGGTATCGAAATCCCACGGGCAAACCGTGTGGTGCGCCGTCGCGTGATCGAGGAGCGCGCTCACCACATCCGCCTTGGGTAGGTCGCGAGCCAGCGCTTCACTCGTTTCGAGAGACAGTGTGATCTGCTTATCGTTTAGGTTGACCGACGAGACGTCATCCGACTCCGACACCACAGGATGCGGCAACTCAGGGAACAGGTGGCGGCGGCGTACTTCCGGCCACACCCGATCGATCAGGTCCTGCCATTCCGCTTTTGTCGCACCATCGGCCACGCCAAAGCTCCTTTACTCGGCCTCGAACACCATCTGTTTCCGATGGAACACACGCCCGCTGATCGGTTTCCCGACCCCGCCAAAGCGTCCCTGCACGTGGATCTCTCCACCCGTCATCTGTTCGCCGATAAACCGACCCGCATCCCCCTCGACGCGAAGACTCCCGCCGGACATGCCGGCGCCCAGGTATCGACCCACATTGCCGGACACCTCGATGTTGCCACCCTCCATCGAAATTCCGACTAGGTCACCCAGGTGGCCATCGACTGTAAGGCGCTGACCGTCCCGCGTGCGGTATCCCAACAACGGAAGCCGAATATCCTGTCCTGAAAGGTGGAAGGAGACCGCCATCTCGTCGGCGTGATTGCACAACGCGGAGAGATAAAGCCCCAACGGCCCCATCAGGTAGAAGTCCGGATCCCCGCTGCCGATGGCGGCCAGAGTAAACGCTTCGATATCGCCAACTGTGTAGGGAAAGGATGAGACGATCTCGGTCGCTTCGCCGTAGACCCGAACGATCGAGTCACCATCGGGTTGCCAGAGTCCGTCACCGGCTTCATCTGCCACCAGCCGCTTGAACCCTTCAGTCAGGCGATCGAGCACATCCTCGTGGGCGGAAAGAATATCATCGAGCGGGATTTTCTTCGATTCGGCCCGCTGAAAATCGGAGAATTCGGCGAACGGATTCCGCATCATTCGATTCGCCTCGTGTCTTCCATGCCGAGATCCCTGGCGATCTCCCGATAGATCGGGTGTTCGCCTTCGAGCGGCGTCAGCGCCTCTCCTTCGAAGATCCTAGACGCTGTTCCCAGCGCGGACTTGATCCGGTCGCTCTGCTCGGAGTATCGCCGAATCACCTGTTTGAACGCATCTCGTGCGCGATGGATCGGGTAGCAATCACTCCTGGCATCCGTATCTTCGATCCGGTTCACATCATCACGCCACTGAACGCGATGTGCCGCCGTGTAAGGCACGATCGTACGCAGGTGTTCCACATCCACCGCGTCCTTCCCATTCAGCCACGCGAGCATCTGAGCATACCGTCTGACCGAAACGGGGAACCGATTCGACACACACCCCCTAACCTCGTAGGTCAGGTATCCCTTGTAGTGACACCCCTCGTCGCAGATCTCGTTCGAGCGTTTCTGGCCGTATTTGCAGCAGAACGTCAACTCGGCGAGCATGGTGCGAATCAGAGCGCTGGCGTCCGTATCGAACGGAAGCGCGCCGGCTTCCGACTGAATCACACGACGCTGTTCGCTCCCCAGAGTCGGGACGCCGAGCTTCTCTTCTAGGTCACGGCCATATCCGCTCAGGATATCTTCCAGACCGGCCAGTCCACCTTCCTCCGCCATACACGCCTGGATGGCTCGCTCCCGGTCCAGATCTCTGAGCTTGTTCTGGGGAGACTCCCCTCTCCCGATCATCCAGGCCAAGTTCGGTCCCGGATGCTTCGACTCGACCATCACATCGAAGCGATCCATCAACGGGGGGACGATCGTATTGGTCCCACGATCCTGGTAGTTGGCCGTGGCGAACAACGTATACTCGTCGTTGATCACCATCTGATTCAGGTAGGTCCAGTTCCCGCGGTCGACACCATTGAGAATCAGGCTCTGTTTGGTCTCGGGAAGCCGGTTGATCTCGTCGACAATCTTGACGGGCAAGACCGCGAAACCGGACCACACCACATCCTCGTTGCCCTGATTCAACTGCCCGAGATCGGGACGACCGACGATCTTCTCCTCCGTCTGCTCGGGATGCCCAGACACCTCGGCTTCCCACACCGTCCCCAACGGGATCCGGTAGAGCAGCGCGCCCACATATTCAGCTGAAGTGGTCTTCCCCAGGCCGGGTTCGCCGACAATCAGCGCCTTCCCACCGATCAGGCCCGTGAGCACGCTNAACAGAAGCGTGGAATTGTACTCACGCTCGGCGATCTCGAGGTCGGGCCGGTTCAGGTAGAGATGACCCGCCACGAAATCGAGAATGGCGTGAACGTCTTGTCTCAGATCTTGGCTCATCGTTCAGACGCTTGTATCTATACTCCAGAAAAAGCTGAGAACCCACCGTCCACGGGCACCACGATACCGGTCACGAACGCTGCTGCCGGCGACGCAAGCCAGCACACAGCCCCGGCTACATCTTCCGGATTCCCCATCCGCCCCATCGGGGTATGGTCGACGACCGTCTTCCCACGGTCGGTCAGGCCACCGGTCTCCTTGTCATACAGGAGATACCGATTCTGATCCGTCACAAAAAACCCCGGCGCAACGGCGTTAACCCGTACCTTTGGCGTATACTCTTGGGCCACGTGCACGGCCAGCCACTGAGTGAAGTTCGCGACCGCTGCCTTCGCCGAAGAATATCCAGGAATTTGGGTCAGCGGGCGAATCGCGTTCATTGACGCGGTGTTGATCACTGCACCCCCATCCGGGTTCTCGACCATTCGCTCGAGGAAGACTTGGGTCGGCAGGATCGCGCCACCAAACAGGTTGATCGCCAAAGCTTTCTGGAACGCGTCGATGGGCAGATCGAAAAACGTGCGTCCATCTGTCGTACTCGCCTCAGGCAGATTCCCGCCCACCAAGCTCACGAGGATGTCGACGGTCCCGTGCCCCTCAATCACGCGGTCACGGCAGGCGGCAAGGCTATCTTTCGATAGCGCATCCACTGCCTGGCCTTCGGCGGATATCCCATCCTGAGAAAGCGATGCGGCTCCCTCGTCCACCTTCTCCTGAGTGACATCGCAGACCACCACGTGCGCGCCGACCGTCCCCAGCCCCCGAGCTGCAGCGAGACCGATGGCCCCTCCACCTCCCACGAGTACGGCCGTCTTACCTTCGAGACTGAATGCGTTGAANTCTGCCATCACTCACGATCCTCAGCCCGGTCCCGCGNCACATACCCGATCCTCTCGCNCGCATCCTCGATGTCGACCCACCGATACTGGTTGTTGGACATCCCGTAGAAGATGTCGTATCTCAGGTCGTCAGGGGCGTTCACGGCGCACTCGCACATCTCGACGATATCCCGTTGGCTACACCAGATGTCTCCGGCATTCTCGCGAGCGGGCTTATCCTCGCCGAGTACCCATCCGATACGAATGCAGATGCAACTCAAACCTTTCTGATCCGCATAGAAGCGGCCGACGGACTCTCCCCAAACCTTCGACGACGCATAGATGTTCGTCGGACGCGTGGGCATATCCTTGGTCACCATTGGTAGCGGGTCCGGAAGGCCATCGAACTGCCCCTGAGAGATCGAGTTATAAGGCTCCTCATACGCCCGGTATCCGCTCGACGCCTGGATAGAACTCGCATAGACGATCCGCGACACACCCGCCAGTCTGCAAGCCTCGAAGGCGTGGTACCCACCGATGATGTTCGACTTGAGCACGCTCTCCCATCCACCGGCTCCACTGGGATCCGCCGCCATATGGACAACCACATCCATCCCCTCGAAGGCCCGGGTCATCTGGTAGAGATCCTGCATATCGGACAGCGTGAACTTGTCATCCGGAACATCGATGATGCGATCGGGCGCGACACGCTCTGAGTCCTGTCGACGACGTGCCAGACCGTAGACGTCATACTTGTCGGGATGGCTCTTCAGCTTGTTGTAGATGGCGCCGGCGATGAGGCCGTATACGCCTGTGATCATGACTTTCTTCATATGAATTACGCTCTACGTTTGCATTTCTAAAGGACAGCACCGCAAGATCTTGCCGCCGGAGGCGGCTCCTACGATATGTCCTGAGCCCTATCCTCGGGGACGTATCCGATTTCACTTCCGCGAGCCACGTCGACCCAACAGTTGGCATTGTCAGAGATGCCGTAAAAGATATCGAATCGCAGGTCGTCCGGCGCGTCCACGCAGCGCTCGATCATCTGCACGATATCTCGCTGGCTGCTCCAGATCGGGGCGATCGGTGACCCCTGCGGGCTGTCCGCCGCGTTCACCCATCCGATCCGGACACAGATACATGACATCCCTTTGGCATCCGAATAAGTTCGGGCCAGCGCCTCCCCCNACACCTTGCTCGCCGAGTAGGGCTCGGTCGGTCGCGGTGGATTCTGCACGGTGATGACCGGCAATTCATCGGGCACGTCGTCGAAGCGACCCTCACGGATCGCCTTGTATGGTTCGACGTCCCAATATCCCCAGTTGGCCATAATGGAGCTGGCGTAGACGATCCGCTTCACACCCGCGTCGTGGCACGCCTCGAACACGTTGTAGACACCGATCATATTGCTGTTCAGAATGGCTTCCCAGGCGGCATCGGGCCTCGGATCGGCGGCCATCTGAACAACCACGTCCATGCCATCCACTGCTGACCGCACCGCATCGTATTCCGTCAGGTCGGCCAGGAAGAATCGGTCTTTAGGCACGTGGATCTCCTCCTCTTGAGCCACGCGCTCCGACGGTTCCCGCCTCCTCGCCAGCGCATACGTCTCCTCACCTCGATCGCGAAAGCGCTTGTATGATTCCCAGGCGATCAAACCGTATGCGCCAGTCACTAGAATTCGCATGTGTTTCCCTTACAATAGAACCGTCCAAGAGAAAGAAGGTGTTTAGGAGGCCAGAGTTCAGGAAACCGCCTTCCTGAACCCTGGCTTTTCCCTGAACTCTGAACTCTGAACTCTTTCCTTACCAGTGATGCACCAAGTGCCCTTCACCGAGGAAGAACACCACATCCACCGCGAAAATCACACCAATGCCGATCACATAGCCTAGCAGCATCCCCATGAACATCGGCATCACCCGCCTGTACAGGGCTATCCCACCGATCTTGAGCAGGATGGACTTGGTCGCCCAGACCAGAAAGATACTGAAGATCTGGTGTCTCAAAACGCCCAGCGGGAACGTGGGCAGGCCGATCGGGCTGAGGGGCCACCAGAGGTAGCGATATCGGAGGAAGCTGCAGATCCCTGTCAGGGCCGCCCCGATGGCGAAGAATCCGACGCGATCCCAGCTCAGGTCGAAGGGCTTGAGCATCTTCTGCACGACCGTCGCGTAGATGGCGCGATTGCCAGCGTTGAAGGTATAGACGTTGAAGTTGTAGGCCCCGTGGGCATACCCGAGATGCAGGGTGTAGATGGCCGAAATCACTAGCGACGCGAGCAAAGCGACCACCACCGCGGCGAACAGCGCGCGTGTTCGGAGCCGCATTTCCGCACCCAGCTTCGCGATATGGGCAAGCGTCGTCGCGCCGAATGTGTTGCCCAGACCGAAGGCTGCGTAGGAAAGACCGAGCGAGGCGGCCGCGGTCGACTCCATCTTACGGATTCCCAGCGTATAGAACGTGAAGCTCTGAGGCGTGATCGGCATTCGGGCATACATCAGGCCCGACTCGGCCACAATACGCGATACACCAATCGTCATGATCACAAGGGCAAATAGATAGACGGCGGCGACATCGAGAGACATGCCCGACCGATACAGCCAGAAAAGCACGAACCCGGCCCCCAGACCACCGGATATCAGTGCGCTACGATAGGACAGAAATTCGTTCGAATCGTCGATGCCGATATCGCCTCGTATCGCCTTCCTCACCACCCGCTCCAGGTGCTCTCGGGTCATCCACAGGCCGACGCAGGTGAACGTAAAGAACGCGCCCATCGCCTGCCACCCGAAGGCTGCTCCGCCGCGAGACCCCCACATGTCGGACGCACCGATCGTGAATCCAAAGCGTTCGAACATCCCCGTCTGGATGGTTCCCAGCAGGTAGAAAAACCAGAGACTGAACAACACGTCGAGATTCGTGAAGTAGGCGAACCCGAGGATGAAGAAGTGCAGCTTGATCCGAATCGACGGGAACCCTCTTCCGAGCGGCATGTCGTGTCCACGGATCAACTGGATCTCGGGGAGAACGTGCCAAAAGTAGCTGGCGATGTTCCACCCAATGATGATCAGCGGTATGGCCAGGCCGACCCAGAACAGACGATGGCGAAACAGGGCCGGCGACCCTGCGCGACCATCCGCCTCTTCTGTCATGGCCAGCGGCGCCTCGGCCAGTGGAAAGGGCAATCGCTCTCTGTCGACCCACTGATGCCGGAGGACCGACACGATCGCGCCGCTCACAAGCGCCAGCGCCATCAGGAACAGGCCCCACCACAGGAGCGGTCCGATCCAGGCATCCCACGGGATACCGGAATCGGCAGGCTTCCCCTCGAAAAACCACGTCATCTCGTCAGCTTTGTTCGAGGGAACCGCCCACGCGGGGAGGTAATCTAGAAGGAGCTCAGACCAGCGATTTTCGGGCGTGGCGTAGTAGTAGGGTGCGGCGATCCCCCCAATCAACAGCCCCATGAAGTTCGCCGCCGGGATCGATGCCGCGATCCACGCCATACAGAACACAACCACCATCTCTCCGCGTCTCAGCGCCCACTGCCTATTGACCTGGCCGACGACCGCGTTCAGGGGCCACGCCACAGCCGTGAACACCACCATTGCCGCCATCGGCAGGTGCGCGAAGACCATGCGGGAGGAGTGAACGATATAGGCGCTATAGGCGGGAAGCAGATTGACCAGGCAGGTCACCGCCAGGCCAACCAGAACGGCCCGGGGCGTAACGCTCGCTGGATCGCGAGGGACCGCGTTGGAGGGATCAACTGTCTCTTTTTCAGGTAACGCCATAAGTGCTGTAAGGTGCCTGAAACATTGGATTTGTCAAACAAAAAGCCCCTGAAATCCGGGCGAGCGCCTGACCGAACTGTAAAGACGTTGACCGACCAGAACCAGCGGTGTACCTTGTCCCGCCGATGGTTCTCCCTCTCGTCGCTCTGACGAAACCAGCACCTGATTCCGGCAGTCATATGCCGGCCCTGCCCCATTTGCACCTCACCCATCAGGGAGACATCGAACCCCATGCGATACAAGCGGATCCTGCTCAAACTCAGCGGTGGTGCCGTGTCCGGAACTGAAGAGTTTGGCTTCGACCCCGAAGCGCTCGAGTATATCGCCGACGAAATCCTCACCCTCCACGACGCCAACGTCCAGGTCGGAATCGTCATCGGCGGTGGGAATATCTTCCGCGGCTCACTGGGCGCCCAGTGGGGCATCGACCGATCGGAAGCGGACAACATCGGGATGCTGGGTACGATCATCAACGGACTGATGCTGCGAGGCGTCCTCAACGCGAAGCGCCCGGAAGCAGAAGTACGCGTGATGACCGCCATCCCCATCAACTCGGTCGCCGAACCTTTCATCCGACTAAAAGCAACCCACAACCTCGACAAAGGCTACCTCGTCATCTTCGCCGGAGGAATCGGCAACCCTTACGTGACAACGGACTACCCCGGAGTGCAGCGCGCTCTCGAAATCCGTGCAGATGCGATCCTCTACGCCAAGCACAAGACCGATGGCGTCCACACGGACGACCCGAACAAGAATTCCGAGTCTAAACGATACCAGCAGATCAACTACTCGACGGTCATCCACCAAAATCTTGGGGCGCTGGATCAGAGCGCGGTCATCCTCGCGCGCGACAACGGCCTCCCGATCCACGTCTTCGACTTCGATCAAAAGGGCTCCATGGAGCGCGTCTTGAAGGGCGAAAACGTGGGGACGCTGATCAGCAACGTCCACGAAGACATCCTCGCCGAGTGAAAACCAAAAGAAGACCACCCCTGCTTTCGCAGGGTCAGGCTCCAGACACGAAACACACCTGAAGAGACACGTGCAGACCTCCAGGCACGTAGAGCACTCGGAATTTTGCTGAGCCCGATCGATAAGTCCGGTTCCCTTTCGGGCTTTTCGTGTATTCCGTGGTAAGGTTTTTTCCTTATGCCGGACCGTAAACCCGAAAGAATCATCAACGCTGTTGCCCCAATAAGGGTCTGTGACAATGGGGGCTGGACGGACACGTGGTTCACGGAGCACGGGAAGATCTTCAACATCGGTGTCTACCCCTGCGCCGAGGTGCAGATCGAGGTGTTCCCGGCCACCGATCGTGAAAACCAGATCGTGTTGCACGCCGAGAACTACGGTGAGCGGTATGTCGTTAACCCGGAGAATCTCGGGTGGGGCCGACATCCTCTGCTTGAGGCGTCGATCGAACGAATGGGCGTCCCCGACGACGTCGCGGTGCAGGTCACGATCTACTCCGAGGCTCCTGCGGGTGGCTCGACCGGAACATCGGCAGCGGTCACTGTCGCCCTGATCGGCGCCCTGGACGTACTCACACCCGGTCGACTCACTCCTCACGAGGTCGCACTCACCGCGCAATCCGTTGAAACGGACATGCTCGGCCAGCAATGTGGAATCCAGGACCAGATCTGCTCTGCCTACGGCGGCATCAACTACATCGACATGTTCTCCTACCCGCACGCGGCCGTGTCACAGCTCCAGGTCCCCAATTCCATCTGGTGGGAGCTCGAGCGCCGGCNCGTGCTGATCTATCTGGGCAAATCACATTCCTCTTCGGACGTCCACGTCAAAGTCATCGAGGAACTCG
Source organism: Gemmatimonadota bacterium (assembly GCA_002727195.1). Taxonomy (GTDB): domain Bacteria; phylum Latescibacterota; class UBA2968; order UBA2968; family UBA2968; genus UBA2968. The sequence continues at coordinate 15,826 of PBWH01000019.1, read as the reverse complement.
AGGGGGCCGGGCAGGACAACCCTAAGCTCAAGGACCTTCGTGAGACCGCTCCCCTGTCGCGAGACGCCGTCTACGCCGGGGACTTCGCGGCCTTGGGCCAGGCGATGATAAAGAACACCGACGCTCAGGGGCGATTGAATAGCGCGCTGATCAGTCCTGACTCCGCACGCGTCATCGGTATCGCAAAGTCACACGGTGCCCTGGACTGGAAGGTCAACGGGGCAGGAGGCGGTGGCGGCTCGGTCACCCTTCTCTGCGACGATGTGTCGTCCACCAAGCGTAGCCTGATCAACGAGATCGAGCGTGACAACGCTCTGTTCAAGAACATCCCGGTCTACCTGAGCAGAACGGGTCTCCGGTCTTGGGAGAAGCATCCGGCGTGAGTTATCGTCCAAACGTCATTCTGTCTATCGTGGCCGATCAGCAGCGCATCGACACGATCAATGGAAGGACGTCTTCCAAAAACGAGAGTGAAGAACTCTACCACCACGATTCGGATCCGCATGAGATGATGGACCTCGTGGAGCAGTCTGATTCGGAGCCGTATTGAGAGACATGAGACGGCGGATAGTTCCCTGGATGGAGCAGACCGATGACCGCGAGCGCGCCGCTCAGGCACCCGGTCGTATGAACACGCCCTGGTAAACAAACGGAAACGTCTGTCACGAATCTGGAGATACAGGAATGAATGTGTTGTTGGTAGGTTCCGGNGGTCGCGAAAACACGATGGCCTGGAAGATCGCGCAAAGCCCGAGGCTGACGAAGCTCTACTGCGCCCCGGGAAGCCCGGGTATGGCGAGATACGGCGAGTGTCGCGACATCGACGTAATGGATATCGACGGGCAAATCGCTTACGCAAAAGAGGTCTCCGCCGACCTCGTTGTGATCGGACCGGAGAATCCGCTCGAGGCTGGAATCGCCGACCGATTCGAGGCTGAAGGTTTCAAGGTCTTCGGCCCCAGCGCGGCGGCAGCAAAGATCGAGACGGACAAAGACTTTGCCCTAGCCCTGATGCACAAGTACGGCATCCCGACCGGCGACTTCGCGACCTTCACCGATGCCGAAGAGGCAAAGATCTATGTCCGGGAGAAAGGCGCCCCAATCGTCCTCAAGGCGGCGGGGCTCGCGGCAGGTAAAGGCGTGATCGTAGCCAAAACGCAGGATGAGGCCTTAAAGGCGGTGGATGACATCCTCGTGGATGCCTCCTTCGGGGAAGCCGGCGCCAAATGCGTCGTCATGGAATATCTCGATGGCGAGGAAGCATCGATCTTCGGGTTCTCTGACGGGAAAAGCCTGGTGTATGCGGTGTCATCGCAAGACCACAAGCGTATCGGAGAGGGAGAGACGGGCCCGAACACCGGTGGCATGGGCGCCTATGCACCGGCACCCGTCGTCACGGCAGAGCTGGAGCAGGAAGTCTACGAAACCGTTATGCAGTCGACGATCGATGCGCTGGCAGCCGAGGGCACGCCATTCAAGGGCATTCTCTACGGCGGACTGATCTTCACCGAGAAGGGTCCGCAGGTCATCGAGTTCAACTGCCGGCTGGGCGACCCGGAAACCCAGGTCGTGCTCCCGCTCCTAAAGACTGACATCCTCGATATTTTCGAAGCCGGCGTAAACGGAACCATGGCCGACATCGAGGTCCAGTTGGACGACCGGGCGGCGTGCTGCGTCGTCATGGCCTCCGANGGCTACCCGACCAAATACGAAACCGGCTTCCCNATCTACGGANCAGACGANGCTGAAGCGGTGGGAGATGTCATCGTGTTCCACGCGGGCACGGATTCGCNGGACGGTCAGCTGCTCACGAGCGGGGGACGAGTCCTCGCGGTANCCGCCGTNAACGACGATATCCCGTCAGCAATCGACAAGGCCTACGAGGCCGTCGGCAAGATCACGTTCGAAAATCAGTATATCCGTCGCGACATCGGACACCAGGCACTCACAAGACTCGACAGCTGAGTCACCGGAGGGAAGCATGGCGACATACAGAGCAGCCGTAATCGGCCTCGGTCGGATGGGCAGCACTTTCGACGACGAGATGACGCAAGGGGGATCGATCATCATCCCCTACTGTCACACACCCAGCTACGTCGNCTCGCCATTGACCGATCTCGTGGGTGGCGCTGACCCTCACGACGAACAACGCGCCATCTACGGTAATCGTTGGGGTGTCTCCGACGAACATCTCTACGCGGACTATCGAGACATGCTCGAGCGCGAGAAGCCGGACATCGTCAGCATCTGCACGACAGCCAGACACCGCGCGGAAATCATGACCGACTGCGCCCGTGCCGGAGTGAAAGCGATCTGGGCAGAAAAGCCGATCTCATTGAGTCTCGAAGAAGCCGACCACATGGTCGAGGTCAGTGACGAGTTGGGCGTCAAGGTGGCTGTCAACACGGCTCGTCGCTACAACCCTTATTTTGCGGACATCCGCAGACGAATCGATGCCGGTGAACTGGGCAACATTCTCCAGGTCATCGTACTCGGGCAATGCGGTCTGTCACACAACGGGAGCCACGCCATCGACGTCATGCGCTACCTGGCGAAGGGCGGAAACGCAGAGTGGGTCTTCGGCGAAATGGAATCAGACGAGGCCGCGGCCGGTGACAACGACCTACAAGGAAATGGCTACGTGGCCTTTGATAACGGGATCCGTGGGTTCCTGAGAGGAACGTCCTGCGGCGTTGCGAACTGGGAGACCGACGTGATCGGCACCGATGGCCGCGCACGCACCATGTTCAACTGCATAGAAGCGGAGTATACCCACCTCGCGGAGGGTGGGCCAAGAGGACGCGGTATCCCCATCCATACGCCAGTCCCTTTGCCCCCCCACATCGAGGGCATGGGGCTGACGATCATCCGTGACCTGATCGAGTCGGTCGAGCAGGATACGCAGCCTCGCGCATCGATCCACGACGGCCGTCAGGCGCTCGAAATCGCCGTAGCGCTCAGGGAGTCTCACAGACAGGGCGGCGCGAAGGTCGCCCTACCGCTAGAAGATCGATCGTTGACCATCCTGTCCAGCGAAATCCAAAACGATGACCAACCTGCTCGCGTTCGTCGCCTTCAGTCGTCGGCGTCCTGATCGTGACATTCGACCTGATTATGATATCCTTCTGATCAACCGTTCACCCAACCCAAGGAGAAGATTCAATGGCAGCACCAGTAGTCGGCATCATTATGGGCAGCAAGTCGGACGACCCCACCATGCAGAAGGCCGCGGCCATTCTGGGTGAACTCAAGATTGAATACGATGTTACCGTCTGTTCGGCACACCGGAACCCGGATCGCACTGCCGAGTATGCGAGCACGGCTGAGGCCGAGGGCCGCAAGGTAATCATCGCGGGCGCAGGTCTCGCGGCAGCCCTGCCTGGCGTATTGGCCGCGCACACGACACTNCCCATCATCGGCGTGCCTTGTGCATCGGGCGCACTCAACGGGCTCGACTCACTCTATTCGATCGTGCAGATGCCGCCAGGCGTGCCGGTGGCGTGTGTGGGAATAGACAATGCACGAAATGCTGCCGTATTGGCGGCGCAGATTCTCGCGTTGTCAGATGAGGGTGTTCGGGAACGGCTGAAGGAGTATAAAGCCAATCAGTAGGACGCTACAGCAGGGCCGGGATCACGGTCACCACGAGCCGACCAGGGCGACGATCGAAATCAGCGTGGTGCCGTATCTCAGGAGAGAGCGCTTAAACAGGGCGTGGTGTTACCACGGCTCCAGCCGTGGTAACACCGCCCTGAAGAGCACTTTCTGGAACGGGTGCTTCTCGCGGTAGACTGCCATCACGACGAGCGTGGCGCACGGGCGAAGGACCAAAGCCGAATCAAACCGATCGCTGTACTCACCGCAATCACCATCCTCTGTGCTCGAGACCGGGTAACCCCCGAGTCCGTCTCCTGCACAACCAGCACCAATCCCATCACGCCCAGTAAGCCGGAAAAACCAGTATCGACCGCCACTCAAAGACCCCGAAAATGTTCTCCCCGTTCTTGGACTCCGTCGAGCGACCTGTTGTTCGACAATCCGCCAGCAAGGGCTATCCAGCGGTTATCCAGGAGTGTCCGGCGGAACCTGTCGGCGGGCGTAACTGCGGTAGGACAGGAAGAGGGTCATGCAGAACACGAACACAATGGGTATCCAATAGATGGCGACGACGTCGTATCGCAAAGAGGCCCCGATGGCACCAGGAATACCACACGGTGGAGCCACCGACTAATTCGCTCGGGCAGAACAGCGGCCAGATCGGTGGCGATCAGGGCAGAATGGAACAGGAGGAACCCACCTTAGCCGTTCCGCACCGCCTAGTGGAACTACCACTCGTATCTGTGCGACCAGACACCGAACACGTGCGCCGTGACGATGACGTCAACACCAATGGCAAGCCTCCGAACAAACTGGTCACGCCAGGTCAACGTCTTCGAGATGCCGAGACCGGTATACGCTAGGAAAGCCCTCAGAAAGATGATCGACTCAAGCGCCATGGCCCATTCCGCTGTGGTGAAGGAGTTGTGTCACGAAACGGTAGGTCAACCCCCAGAGCAACGGTTTCCCAACGACGCCGGTATCGATCACCGAATATGCTCTGCGTTCGCCCCGGATCTCGAATTCAGCTTCAAAGTGACGGCTGCCGTCGGCAAGCGTTGACAGGGGAAGCGCAAACACGTCTTCGACTTCCTCGTTCGGCGTCAGTTCGGGAAGTGCGTCGATCCCGTAGACGTGGCAGGAGACCCGAAGTGGAATCGTGTGTCCTGCGATGTCATCGAGCCGCCCGACCATGTCCGCTGCAGAAAGGTCCAGGCCGACCTCTTCGAGTGTTTCACGCTCAGCGGCGTGCCTGTCCGATGAATCATCTGGCTCGATCCTGCCGCCAGGAAAGGCAAGATGTCCCGACCACGGATCGCCATCGTGGGAGACCCGATGGATGAAGAGCACTTTCGGATCGGCACACCTCGTTACGACGGCCGCCACCGCTGCGCCACAAACCTCCGCCCGAGCATCCCGACTGCTCAACGAAGCAACGAGACGATCGAACACGACCGCAGTCAAAAGACCTCCCCCTTTTCTTCCTCGACATCCGCCCAGCGACCAAAGTCGTGACTGTGTTCCCGACCCCATCTCGTCTTGGCCGCGCCGAATCGGTCGCGCAGATCATCCAGCGCATCCTGAACCCGATGTTCGCGGTCGTCATCCTGGCTGAAAAGGGACAGCTGCTCACCTCCCGTATCCAGACTCGCCGTCCCCACCCCCAGGAGGCGAACCGGCTTGCCGGCGACCCAGGCCCGCTCGAACAGTGATTTCGCCGACGTATAGATTACCTGATCCAGATCCGTGGCGTCACGGATCGTGACACGTCGCGTGATCGTTTTGAAGTCCGCCCACCTCAGCTTGAGCGTGATCGTTTTCGCGACCAATGCATCATCCCGCAACGATCTCCCCACCCTCTGCGACAACGACAGGAGGACGGAGTGCAACCTGTCTCTATCCGCGATATCCTCATCGAAGGTCGTCTCGCTGCTGACCGACTTTACTTCCCGTCCGTCCGTCGAGACGGGCCGGTCGTCGATTCCAAACGCAAATTGCTTGAGCCGGCGCCCATACGACCCCAGCTTCGCTTCGAGCGCCTCCTCCGACCACGCCTGCACATCTCCGAGGGTGCGGATGCCTGCTCGTGACAGCCGCTCGGCCGACTTGGGCCCGATGCCCCACATCGCCTTCACGGGAAGCGGTCTCAAGAATTCCGGTTCCTTCCCGGCGGCTACGACGAGCACGGCATTCGGCCAGTAAGTGTCGACCGAGTCCTTGCCGACATTCGTGGCGATCTTGGCGACCAGCTTGCTTGTCGCGCCCCCCAGTGAGCAGGGCAGCCTTACCTCCTCCTTGATCATCATCTGGATGCGCCGCGCGATCGTTTCCGAGTCCTCCGGTATGTCGGACACGTCGATAAAGGCCTCATCGATCGAGATCTGCTCGACATACGAAGTCAGCCGATCCAAAGCCGCCATCACCTTCTGGGACAGACGACTGTACCCGCCTCCGTGTGGAACCGCAATCAGATCCGGGCACAACCGCAGCGCCTGTGACATCGGCATCGCGGACCTTACGCCGAACTTCCGTGCCGCATACGAGCACGAGGACACAACCCCACGCCCTTCAGGACTCCCTCCAACGGCGAAGGGTTTTCCGTCCAAGTCGGGATTGCGGAGCACCTCGACCGCGCAGAAAAAGGCGTCAAGATCGAGATGCAGGATTTTGCGTGGTGTGGTCATTGGCCTGCTCAAATGTAGCCACCGGTTCGGATCGATGGTAGCTCCATCCAGCCGCCATTGACCGCCTGTAGGAACGCCGTATTCTTCTACTGAACCGGAGAGATTCATCCCAAAAAGGATCGCCAATGCCCTTCCGACGACTCAAAATCCCGAACGCAGTCGGCCTGCAGCTGGGCGCCCGGCTTGACCTGCCCAGTGACGAAAAAACGCAGGCCTTTGACCTGTTTGCCCAATGTTTCAGCTGCAGCAAGAACCTGAAATCGGTGGGACACATCTCGGACGCGCTCACCCGTGGGGGCATCGACGTTCTCCGTTTTGACTTCACGGGCCTGGGCGAAAACGAGGGCTAGTTCTCCAACACAAACTTCTCGTCGAACGTCGACGACCTGATCGTGGCGGCGGAATGGATGGCAAAAGAGTTGGAGACACCGTCGATCCTGATCGGACATTCCCTCGGCAGTGCCACCGTTCTCAAAGCGGCTCCCGAGATAGCGTCCGTCAAAGTCGCGAACTCCGGCCGTCCATCGCCATCAAAGTCTGCGACAACAACCGCGCCCCACCCATCGTATCCAGGGTCGTCGTCGATGAAGACATGCTCGAATTGCATTGTCTCTTCTGTACAGCAAGAAGCGGGGCCCTCGTCGAGGAACCCCGCTTCGAACAACACTATGGTACCGCGATCAGCTGACTTCCTTCGCGATGCTCACGCACTGACTCGCGAACGCATCATACGCGGCCCGGAACTCGCTGCCCGTCTTCTGGACGGACCCGAAGTCCGGCCACTCTGCCGGCTGCATACCCCGCGTCTGCCAGGAGCCAACGTCAATCCCGACCTCGTTCTCCAGGAAGCTCTTCAACTCGGGCGTTAGGTCATAGCCGCGCTGATAGTCCGGCAGTTCGTAGAGTCGCTGCGACACACCCGGGTCGAACGTGTCGAGAATCGACTCGCGGTAGTCCGCCAAGTTGAAACCGTCTTCCTCGGACACCATCTGAACGGCTCGCTGGTGGTTCGGGAACTCGGTATGCGTGAAGTTCTGTTCGCCGAGAGCATCCAGCGTGTCCGCCGGAATCCGCTTTGACGCGGGAAGGACATCCATCGAGCCGACGATCCACGTAGCCTGCTCCTCGGAGATCCCGTGTACCTTCTGCAGGTAGCTAACCCACTTCGGCCGGTTTTCCGGCGCGAAGAACACCCAGTAGACGCGACGAGCGACGAGCGTGCCGGATCGCTTGATGTCTTCCTCTATGACCTTCACGGATTCCGCCGACTGACCGGCCGCTTCAGCGGCCGCGATCACGTGCGGGTTATCCAGCGACGGGAGCAGCTTGAAGGCGCAGATGACCGGAGCGCGATCGACGATCGAACCGCCCGGATCGTCGGCCCCGTTGTCCGCCGCCAGAGCGCTCAGAAGCTCTCCACCTTTGGCGTCGCCCGCAGCTGTGAAGATCCGCTCCGCCTCGACCTCACGGAGGTGGCTAGCAAACCGGCCGCCCATATTCGTCTCGTAGGTGCGCACGACATCCTTCCCGGCCTTGGCCGCTTCGGCCTTGCCCTCGAAGGCGTCGATGATCAGCTGCACCTCCTGTGCGACTGTGTAGACGACCGTGTTGTTGCTCCCGATGCCGTCTGAATTCAGCACGGTCGTAATCTTACGCGCCGCATCGTGGCTGGCAGCGACTTTGAACACGAGATTCGGCGCCAGCGCCCCCGACCGTTCGCCCAAACCGAGTGCCTTATCATAGTTAGAGATAAAGTCACCGGCCACCTGGAACGCATTCCGCGCATCCTCGATGCTCTCGTCAGCCCGATCCGCGATGTTCGGGTTCAGCTGGAAGCTCACCATGTAGTCTTTGAGGGACGTGTGGATGGCGAGCGGCCTGAAGATCGACAGGTTGGGCCACAGAGCGATCAGGGTGGCCGCCATCGCGATCTCGTCTGCGTGCGCTTCGGGATTCGCCTTCCAATTGCTGTGACCGGCGATCTCTTCCTTCAGCGTCTCTGTCAGACCAGGGTCTTCGTCGAAAGCCTTCGCCGCGAGAACGGGATTCGTCGAAACCTGACAGAACCCGTAGTGGCGGAGATATTCGAGTCCGCGAGCAAAGTCGTTCCCGAACTTGCAGTAGTTCTCATCGATCATCTGCCAGTAGACACCGCTCCGCATCTCGGCCTTCAGCTCCTTGAGGAACGAGCCACCCGGATCGCCCGCATCCAGCTGAGCTTCGATGCGCTCGGCCAGGAGACCGGACAGGCTGTCCTGCGCGTTTACAGACTTCATGTCGGCCAGGAACTCGTCCACGATCCCCTTCATCGTGCCGGCGTCCGTGCCCGTTGCGGCAGCCAGCACCTTGTCGAGCGCCGACTCTGCTTCATCGGCGCCATATCCGACGATCTCGGCGTCGCGACCGGCGAAGTTCATTCCCAGACGGATCAGCGTACGACACACCTCCTCCGCGTTTCTGTCGCCCGTCACGGCACCGATCAGTTCGTCCACCCGGCTAACCAGACTGCCCGGATCCGGATCGATCAGCACCCGATCCGCAACTGCGAGACTCTGTCCGGCAGCCAGCGCCTCTGAAACCCCACCCGTTATCGCCATGTCTCCTCCGTTCTTGCGTTCAGTGGCGGTTCGTGCCACTTGTCAATGTCCAATCAAAGCAAGAGCCAGGCAGTCCAGCTACCTGGCTCCAGGGATTCAATATACCAAAGTCGATCGCGTTATCGCAATCAGCTGATCCCTAGCACGTCCCGCATGTTGTACATACCCGCATCGGCCTCGCTTGCCCAGCGAATCGAGCGCACAACACCGACCGCGAACGTGTCCCGGCTCTGAGCACGATGGGCGATCTGAACCGTCTCTCCGATGCCGCCAAACATCACCGTGTGCTCACCGACGATATCACCGGCCCTGAGGGCGTGTACGCCGATCTCGGCCTGCGAACGAGCACCCGTATCCCCGTGTCGTCCATAGACACCGACCGCGTTGAGATCCCGTTCGAGCCCTCGCGCCGCTGCTTCTGCGAGCGCATATGCGGTTCCACTCGGCGCATCCTGCTTGTAGCGATGATGTGCTTCCACAACTTCGACGTCATAGTCGTTCCCCAGGATGCGAGCGGCATCCTCGATCAGCTTGGTCAGAACCGTCACCCCGATGCTGAAATTGGGCGCGAACACACAGGGAACATTCTTCACCGCCGAGGTCATCGCCTCGATCTGCTCGGGGCTCATACCCGTCGTCCCGACGATCAGGGGTTTCCCAGCCGCTCCCGCGATCTCGGCTGCCGTCACCGTCGGATCTGGCGGAGCCGTAAACACGACCACGGCATCCGTTGCGCTGACGATCGTCTCCAGGTTGTCGACAACGTGATGTCCCGTCCGTTCGGACCCGCTCAACTCTCCGAGGTCTTTCCCTATTGCGTCGCTACCGGGAAACTCCACCCCACCCGTGAGGTCGAGGTCTTCGGCCTCGTGAACGAGATGGGCGATACGTCCGCACATCCTTCCCGCAATCCCTACAATGGCAACTCTGGTCATGGTCATCCCGTCCTAGTAAGCGAGCCCGTCGAGAGAGGAAGCATCCGCGAGCCGGGCCTCGATGTCGATTCCAAAGAAGTCGCCAATCGGCCCAAAGATCTCCGGCGCAGCGGAGTGAACAGCACGTGCGTTGTCGAGAACAATCTGGAGGCCGGCCTGGTTCATCTTCCCCAAAGGGCGACGACACGGTCCGGATGGCATCCCGAGGATATTCATTAGCGTCTTCAGCGGAAGCGGGTTCCGCGCCTTGACCGTCGTTGCGCCGTATGGCGTCTTTTCTTCAGTGGCTACGCCAACCATCCCGAGCAGCGGCGCCATCGCGTTCCGGAGACGGTCTGCTTCAGCCGTATCGCCCTCGAGCAGGGCTTCCGACATCTTCTGGACCGAGCCCGGTGTCACATTCGACATCACCGAGATCACGCCGGCGGCCTTGATGCGGCCATCCGTCATCATATCGAACGTCTTGTCATCGTCACCGGACATGATGGTGTAGTCGTGGCCACAGACCTCTCGGGTCCGGGCCATGTTGTCCAGATCGCCGGTCGCCTCCTTCACGGTGCGGACATTCGGGTATTCATCGCTCAAGATACCTAGGTCTTCGGGCAGCAGTTGGGTCCCACTTCGCCCGGGGATCACATAGGGGATCATCTGAACGTTCGGGAAGGCCTTGGCCACCGGCTCCACATACTCCTTGCGAATCTCGAGCGAGCTTGGACCGTTGTAATACGGGTCGACGAGCAGGGCCGCATCGGCGCCGGCGTGCGCAGCGTGTTCCGTCGCCTTCAGTGTCTCAGCGGTGGAGTTGCTCCCCGTACCCGCGATCGAATGGCCGTTCCCCTTCATCATCCGGCAGACGGTTTCGGTCACGCTGTTGTGCTCATCCCACCTCAGTGTCGGGCTCTCGCCCGTCGTACCAACGGCCAGCACGCCGCTGACACCTTGATCGATCTGGAACGTGATCAGCTTCTCCAGACCCACCTGATCGACCTGTTCGTCCGCCGTGAACGGGGTGATCAGCGCCGTGTATGTCCCTTTGAACATGGTTCCTCCTGACGGAAGCGCCTCGCTTCCAAACACAAAAAAACCGGCCCACGGAGTAGAGGCGGCCGGCTGGATATTCAACCTGGTATGCGCCGAAATGGCGCCACGCCACAAGAGAGCGCTCCACGACAACGAATCGTCGTGACAGTCCGACGGATCTTATCCGTCGGGCCAGCCGAACACCGCGGCAGACGGTGGTCGACTTCGGCGGACCATCCCTTTCATCGGGGAATACGAATCTGCCTTCTTTCCCTATTTACTGATGATGCCCGCGTCCTCTACCCTTGATGGAAAACTAAACTAGCGATTTGACCAAAGGGGGTCAAGATCTATCCCCTCACAATGGGCGCACCCGAACCGGCTAGGGGTTCAACACGGGAACCAATTCGTCCCACCTGAGGCCCAGACGGGTGATCACGGACTTCCATCCCGCTTCGCCCACCCGGTTGTCGATCACGAAGGTGAATTCTCCTCCCTGAGGAATCGTATACGCCAACTCGGATTCACGGTGCAGGCCCGTCCGCTAGATCCGTTCCACTTCCTGCCCGTCCACGATCGCCNNTACNTCCCGCNGATGCATCAGGAACATCTCCAGCGCGAACCNGTCGNTGACTGTGAAATCNCCCTCCAGCCGGTAGTTCGACCGGGTCGAGTCGACAATCGCGTCTATGTTCCGCAGCTGAAACTGGCCGGAGTAGAGCCGGTTCGTCCCCAGCACGATCGTCTTGCGCTGCTGGGTCACGATCCCACCCAGAACGGTCATCCGCTCCTCGCCCATCGGTGTTTCAGATCCGCACGCGATCAGGGCGACGGTCACAAGCAGCCCCAGAGGCGTAAAGCGCTCATCGAGTGATCGCGTCCAAGACACGCGAAGGCTCGGAGAAATCGGCAAACAGAAAGTCCGGTTCCGCCTCCATCAAAGCCGACTCGTCATACCGGCCCGTTGCGACGGCGATCGCCGTCACGNCGAGGTNTCGTCCACAGGCCACGTCGTTGGGTGTATCCCCGATGATGACGATCTCCTTTCCCTCGAACGTCTGGCCAGTCAGTTCCTTTGCCCGCTCAACCGCTCGTCCAGGCAGGTCGCTTCGCTGGGGGGCGTTGTCGCCGAAGGCGCCCATCTGGAACGGCTCACGCAAACCGACGCTTTCGACTTTCATCCAGCCGGCGGGTTCGAAGTTTCCCGTGAGGAGGCCNATCAGACAGGTCGGGATGTCAGCCACTGCGGCGACGAGTTCTCTGACGCCTGCGAACACNGTCGGGTTTGCTGCGGTGAGTTCCTTTTCGAACCCGGCGAGATACCGCTCTCTNATATCGGGCAATCGGGTCATCGCTTCATCACGCGATACGCCAAACTTCTCGGATAGTTCGAGCGCAATCTGGGTGTCCGTCTTGCCGGTAGCGGAGAAACCGTCTGCGGAGAAGGGGCGGTCGAAGATCTGGGTGAGCACGTCGACGAAGACCTGATTGCCGGCGCCGTCGGAGTTCATGAGGGTGCCGTCGATGTCGAAGAGGACGAGTTTTCTGTATGGCATAGAGATGTGGACCTGGATGAGGCGAGGTATNGGCGTCGGTCAGTGCGACCAGGCGCACGTAGAAAGTNTGCACTCTGGAGATTGCGGATACGGGGACATCACGCGCGCTTGATTTCATCAAGAAGGTTGTCGTCGACGTCGATGCCGTCGGACAGGCGCATCTCTCGCTCACGAAAGGCGCGTTCGCCGGGGACCAGGATCTCGGACACGCCATCAGGGCGTTCGGCGTTCTTGATCTGCTCGACCAGGCTGTGCACGCCTGCCAGGAAGTCTGCCTTCGGGCCGAAGATCTCGGGATCGATGCCCATCAGGAAAAACCCGTANTTGCCGGAATCGGGTANGGGATCCCCCCGCATNAGGACNCCGCCGAAGATCTGGATCATCGTNGCCAAAGCATACCCTTTATGGCCCCCGAATGGAAGGACCGCACCACCACGCGCANACTCGGGGTCTGTCGTGACCGCGCCGTCAGCATTCAGGGCCACCCCTTCGGGGATTGACGCGCCATCCTTGATCGCTACAAAAAGCTCGCCGCTCGTGATCGCTGCCGCGGACAGGTCGACGAGCACCTGCCCACCTTGCATCGGGAACGCGGCTGAAATCGGGTTCGTTCCCAATACTGCCTGCTTCCCACCCCACGGCGCGACTCTGGGGCCTGTGTTACACATCGCCATCGCCACGAATCCGGCATCGGCGAGCATNGAGGTATAGTAGCCCAACATACCGCTGTGGCTCANGTTATANGCACCCACCACCCCGATCCCTGAGCGATCCGTTCGCGCGATCACCGTCTTGGCACAGCGATGGGCCACGAGATACCCGAGATTCCCCTGACCGTCGATCAACGCGTAGGCGGCCCCCTCGCGCTCCAGCTTCATGGCCGTCCGTCCCTGCGAATCGATCCGTTTGACGATCCCAGGGACACGGATGACACCGTGGGTCGCCCGGCCCCGAAGCTCCGCCTCGATCAGGATATCCGTCACGATATGGGCGTCTTCCTCGCTCAACCCTTGGCCGCCCAGCACCTGCTCGCATAACCCTCTCAGATCTACGACATCGATAATCATGCCTACTCCTCGTCAGGGTTCAGGGGCAAGGTATCGGCGGACGGGACCCATCGTCAAGGCGCTCTTCGTCTCGCAAGAGGCCTCCCGGCTTGACAAGCCAAACGCGATAACGACATATTTTCAAGTACCACATTGAGTTACGCCAATTCCCTTGCCTGAAGACACTCCCAACATACCGCAGAGACGGGCGGACAAGGTCCCCCCCTTCTCCCGCTAAAAAGCGCGACGTCATCGACCGGATGAACCCCCTAACGGGTCGATCCCAGACGTTTGTGGCCGAAATCGCGCGTCAGGCCACCCAGGTCAGCGGACGACAGGACAAGGAACCGAACGCGAAACTTGCCCGGAAGCTCNGGCTTGCGGCCTTCGAGTNCGACGAAGGAACGATCCTATTCACGGAGGCAGGATCCAAAAAGTGGGCCGACATCCACCGGATCCGCTCAGTGGAGGATTCCGTAGTGATAGAACTGAAGGCCACTGAGGGCAACGTAGACCTTTACAAAGCTCAACTCCTCACTATACATGAAGCTGACTCAGAAGAACTTAGGATTCCTAGTCAATTTCAACCTACCTCTGGCCAAGGACGGCATCTCACGTCTGATCCTGGGTATCTAGACTCTGTCGTTCAATTTGGTTTTCTTCGCTTCTTCGCGCCTTCAAGCTGGCGGTTTTAGGAGACCTCATGTCTGCACCTAAGCCTGAACTGATCACTCTCGACAATGGCCTGCGTATCGTCACGGAGCCGATGCCGGGTGCGCCTTCTGCCGTCATCACGCTGCGCTTCACGTTTGGGGCGAAGGATGATCCGATGGATCGTCTGGGGATCGCCCGGATCGCTGAGGATGTGTCGTTCAAAGGGACGCCCTCGATGGATGCCCGGGCGATTTTCGATGCTTTCGACTCCCTGGGTGTTCGGCGTGGATCGTCGACCACAGTGGAGTACACACAATTCCAGGCCCAGATCCGGCCGACGCACTTCGAGAAGACCCTCGAACTCTACCACACCATCATCAGCACCGCGTCTTTCCCAGACAGCGAGATCGATGTTTCCAAACAGCTGACTCTGGAAGAATTGAAGCGGCTGGAGGATAACCCAATCCAGCAGGCGATGTATCTGACGTTCAAGGCCGCGCTTGGAGACCCGATGGGCCGCATTCCCCTGGGAGAGTCTGAGACCCTCGCCCTGATCAGCGCCTCTGACGTACGGTCCTACTGGACCGAGTATTGTGACCCGAGCCGACTGATCGTCGCAGTGGCCGGCGGGCTGGATCAGGAACAGATCATCAGCGGGATCACGGAGACGTTTGGGGGCTGGAGCTCGGTCAGCCGTGGCGAGTCGGATTCCCACATCGTCACCGTAGCCGACCGAGCGGTGCATCACGAAAAGACGTCGGAGCAGGAGCATATCGGGATCGTGTTCGGCTCCATCCCGCGCACACACGACATGTACTATGTGGCGCAGGTGGCCGTCGCGATCCTGTCAGGGAGTGGGTCGAGTCGTCTGTTCACTGAAGTGCGAGAGAAACGCGGCCTGGCATACAGCGTATCGGCCTTCTACAGCGCCCGACAAAGTGGAGGGATGGTCGCTCTCTANGCNGGAACGACNGCAGATCGCGCACAGGAAACGCTCGACGTCTGCCGTGCGGAGATGGCACGCCTGGCGGAGGATCTGACCGAGGATGAACTGGAACGCTCTAAGACTATCCTGAAAGGCAGCCTTTTTACGTCCGGCGATCTGCCTGAGGGGCGTGCGTCGAGCCTGGCTGAGGATGTCTTCTTGCAGGGTGAGGGTCGATCGCTGGACGATATCGCCACCGGCATCGACAGCGTGACATTGGATCAGATCCCCGCCTACCTGGAGGCCTTCCCACCCATGCCTCAGACTCTGGTGACCCTTGGACCCAAGCCACTAGCCTAGCATTCTGACTTATCCTTGACGACAGGGATTCGGCGGACGTAATACTAGAGAGAGACTAGTAATGAGGCCGTCTTCTTTCGGAAGCGGCCATACTGGGCTGGATGCCCGCCTTCGCGGGCATGACTCGAACCGAAGATTCGCACTATGGACAAGTATCCAGGATTCACCAAGCAGCAGCGCGAGCAGTTCCACGAAGAGGGCTACNTCATNGTCGAAGACGCCNTGGAGCCGTTCGGATTGGATAACGTCGTTCGGGCGTGGGAGCNGATTCAGGCGGAGGATGAGCCTGGTTGGAAGCAGGCAGTGGCAGATGGGACCATTTCCGGTGGATATGGGAACGGTCCGAACGCGCACACGATGTCGGCAGTCCACAAGCGAGATAAGCTGTTCTTCGACATCGGAGGTAACCCGATCTTCCGGCCGATGGTCGAAGATTTGCACGGCAAGGATGT
>PBWH01000003.1 GCA_002727195.1 Gemmatimonadota bacterium | reverse complement strand
AACCCGCCGTAGCCGTCCTTAACTGCCTGAACGATGCCCCGGTGTCGAACCCAGCGACCATTCACGACGATTACCTGGCTGGCTGATTTCTTCGCCGTCTCCGGGGCGACGACATATCCTTCTACTTTCAGCCCCTGGCGTTCCGATTGCAGCAAGATCGCCCCATCGCCAATTCGGATCCGGAACAGCGCTTCCAATCGTTCTTCGATAGTGCCGCCTGCCAGACGGAGCGCTTCACGGCCATCGTGAGAGAGACTGAATCCGATGTCCTTGTGAGCGAGTGCGAGTCCGGTGATGGCCTGAGAGATGTGTCGCCACTCGGTGTCGGTGCCCTTCAGGTATTTCCGCCGAGCAGGTGTGTTGAAGAAGACATCGCTGACCGTTACCGATGTCCCCGGGGTCCGCCCGACCTCTGACACCTGCCGGATCACGCCCCCGTCGATGTCCACTCGCGTGCCGACCGACGATTGCCGGTCTCGGGTCTCGATCGACATCCTCGATACGGAGGCGATACTCGGGATGGCTTCACCNCGGAANCCNAGTGTTCGCAGGTCCCATAGGTCGTCGGCGCTCCGGATCTTGCTCGTCGCGTGCCGTTCAAGGCTGAGAAGGGCATCATCGTGGGACATGCCGCATCCGGTGTCGGTCACCCGAATGCGATCCCTTCCTCCGGAAGCGATCTCGACCGTGATTCGGTCCGCACCTGCGTCGATCGCGTTCTCGACCAGTTCCTTGACGATAGACGCAGGTCGCTCAACGACCTCCCCGGCCGCGATCTTGTTGATCGCATCGTCGGGAAGAATCCGGATTATGGTTGCCACTCGGGGTCTCTGGTATGGAGGATGCGCTAGCTGAGTGCGATCTGGAAGGAATCCGCGTCTTCGGTGTCGGCTTTGGCCACTTCGGTCAGGGTACTGACGCCACGGTCGCCCATCNAGAAACTGTCCATCACGTTTGAGTCGATATCGGGCAGCTGGGCATCACCACTCGCCTCATACTCAAGCTGACAGCAGATGCAGTCCACGATATGGATCCACGCGAACCAGTCTGGCGTATCGATCTGTGCTGTCCGGCTCTTGGTGGTGGAAGATGTAACTGGAGTCGTTGTCGCTGAACTTCCAAGCCGTCGCGAGTTGGTCACCGATCTCTTTGTGATCGACACCCGGGATGTCGCGTTCGGCCTGACCGATCGTGATGTTCCCCTGCCCAATCCGTTGGAAGCCCGNACCGAAGTAGTCGGCGAAGTA
Source organism: Gemmatimonadota bacterium (assembly GCA_002727195.1). GTDB lineage: Bacteria > Latescibacterota > UBA2968 > UBA2968 > UBA2968 > UBA2968. Next base: position 252,943 of record PBWH01000003.1, on the reverse strand, counting down.
GCGATCAAACACGATTTTCCCGAGGTCGTGAAGCAGGCCCCCCAAGGGAAGACCGCTTTGACCTCCGTCTGAAGCTTCTTTGCGACGGTTAGTGCTGAATTTAAGGGGGTGCCAACTAAAACGCAATGTTCCTTTTAGCGTTTAGTCCAGCATCTGTGAGAGTTCTCCGGTNTTGGCGAGCCGGCGCAAGTCATCGTCATCGCCGATGTAACGGTCATCGACGAATGCCTGGGGCACGTCCCACCGACCTCCAGTCAGCTTGAACAGCTCTTTCCGCATGGTGAGCTGATTCCCGTCGATGGAGATCTCTTCGTAGTTGTTCACACCGGCAGACTCCAGGATCATCCTGGCTTGGTCACAGTAAGGGCAGTAAGACTTTGTGTAGAGTTTGAGTTTGGGCATAAAAAAACGCCTAATCTGCCAGGCGCCGAAATGATTGTCGAAGTTGCACGTAGGCGGCACGAAGCCGGGCAGAGCTAACTTCCTAGAGGGCACCCTTTGCAGATTCAAGGCGTTTTTTGGGAGACGAATCTCCTCNCCTGAATATCGTCAAGGACCCACTCGGCGTCAAGTTTCAGGTTACAAACTTATCGTTCTCCACTTGTATCGCAACGATGGCAACCCTATCTTTCTCGCAAATGATCAGATCTGGCAAGACATCGCTGTCAGGTGCCAGGTTCGCGCAGGAAAATCTGAACGTCAGTGCGAACAACACCGCCAACCTGGACACAAATAGCTTAGCAGCGCAGAGAGCCAGTGCAATCGAGTCAAGAGGCGGTGGGGTAACCACGATAATCGACACGCCCCCGCAGCCAAACGGCCAACAGTCGTTGGCGGAAGCCCTACNCAGGGCTCAGAACAACATCAGCCTTGCCCAAGAAACCGTGAACCGTATCGCCGCAGTTCGGACCATTGAGGCCAACGCGAGCGTTATTCGAACGCAGGACCAGCTCTCCCAGAGCCTTCTCGATCTCACAGCCTAACGGCCCNGACCTCCAGGCTCTCTATTGTCCGCAGACGATCCAACAGACATTCTGCTCAGTTCAGACCAGATCCGTGACCGAATCGAAGCGCTCGGGTTACAGATCTCGTCGGATTATGCACAGTCGGAGTCACTGATTCTGGTGGGTGTGCTGACTGGGAGCTTTGTCTTCCTAGCCGACCTGATTCGCCGGATTTCCACACCCACCGTCGTTGAAATGATCTCGGTCGCCAGTTACGGTGATGCGACGAAGAGCTCGGGGCATGTGAGACTGCTGATGGACCTTCAGAACGACATAGAGGATTGTGACGTTCTGATCGTCGAAGACATCGTGGATACGGGCCGCACCCTCAACTACCTGAAGCAACTCCTGTCCCAACGTAAACCGGGTTCCCTCCGCGTCTGCACGCTTCTGGACAAGCCCTCTCGCCGTGAGGTGGAGGCAGTCCCCGACTATGTGGGTTTCGAAATCCCGGATCGTTTCGTGGTCGGTTTTGGCCTCGACCACGCCCAGAGNTACCGGAACCTGTCCTACATAGGCGTCCTGGAATGACAAAAAGGGGTGTTCCGGCCCGAACACCCCTTTTCTCAGCCGCTATGCAACGCCCTACTGCTGGGAGCGGAACGAGATCTCAACGGGCTGGCTCTGTGCCTCACGAGCCATCGCCTCGTGCTCCTCATCTGTGCAAGAACTGTCGGTGGGGACCGTCGGCTCCGGGCCACCGGCCTGGTAGCCGTTCTCCACGAGCCACGACTCCAACTCATCTCCACTGACGTCCGTCAGCATCGTTTCCCCAACCTCCACACAGGGCTGGTAGGGCTGGCCCGTCTTCTGGACCATCTCCTGGTAGTTCTCCGGGACGTTGATGATATCCTTGTCCTCGTACTCGAGACCATATTTGGCCAGGACGGCCCGAATCCCTCGGCTCCAGCCNCACGTCGGCTTGAGATAGGCGGTAATCTTGGGTTGATCTGCCATTACTGAACCTTCCTCCTTTTACAAATACAGGGAGATCTATACCGACAAGAAAGATAACCTAAACAACCGTGTTGACAAGGNTTTACGTATCAATTCACGACACTCCGCACCATCAAAANCCTCCTAAGGCATTGATTATTTTAACTATACAGAGCATGGAGTAATAGGGACAGGAGCCATAACGGGCTAACGGAACACGCGAATCAGGCGATACTTCTACATAGNTCCAAGTAGGCCCTCATCAATCATCACGGATCGGCCTGTCTCTCCAGAAAACGCGCCCCCTGATTCGCAGGTTTGCTCCTCTAATCGTGTTTGCGATCACTTGCATCGTATTCGCGCACACGCTGCCGCACGGCTTCACCTACGATGACCACTTCATCGTTGAGTCGAACGCTCTGGTGTAATCTATCAGCACAGCAACGATCTTTTCGAACCCGTTTTGGGACGGATTTGTTTCCGAGGACCGGGGCACATACGGTCTCGAGAAACCAGGATTGGGCATCCGACGAGAAGCTGTTCGCCTCGGCTGTCGCTGCCACCCCTAACAGTGTTCGGGCCCGAGTCGCCTATGCCCAGATACTGTCCTCAAAGGGTGATCACCTTTCAGCTTCGGAGCACCTTGATCACGTACTCCATCTAAAGCCCGACTACCTTATCGTAAACCTCAAGCTCGCCAGAACACTCCAGCGGGGTGGCCACCCTGCTGGCCACCCCGAAAGAGCGCTGAACTATTTCAAGAACGCCACACGACTGCGTCCGGCATACGTCGATGCCTAGAGTGAATTGGCAACACTGTCGGTGCGGCTTGGTCGGGATGATCAGGCAGAACAAGCGCGGATCAAGGGGCACTTGAACTAATGCCCGACAACGCGGTTCTGTATATGCACAACTCGGCGTTATCTATCAACGACGTGGCGAATACGCTTTTCCCCTAAAAGCCTACGATACGGCTCTCAAGATTGACCCTGCGCTGGCGATCGCGCACTACCACATCGCCGAACTCGAACAGTAACACGGCAACATCGCATCGGCGATCGTGCATCTGGAAGCGTTCCTCAAGAATTGGAAGCGAGGAGACGCCCCTCTTTCCCGTTCCGCTCAAGAGACCCTGGAATTACTTCGCCGGGCCTCCTGAGAATAGGTCGCTCACCTTCAAGCGACCTCTCTTCACTTCGATACACGTCGGACATCAACCTCCAAGGCCATCCACAACGTGGGCAAACTCGAGGTCCGCTCGCGTGACCGCGTTTTCGCTGAACGTGGTCACCTTGACGGTCAACGTCTTCGATCGGCCGTCGAGCACCAAATCGGAGTGATGGTTCTTCTGATCCATCACTGCAGTCAGTTGCCTGATAAACGCCATGGTTGGGACGAACTTCTCAAACGACCATACGCGCACCAAACTTTTCGCTTCCGCATCATAGGTCCACCCCGTCAACTCAGACACAACCTGCTCGATCTCTGCTTCACTGACGAGTGTTTTGTCTTCCTCTTTCATAGCTACCTCCTTTCTCCCGAAATATATCCCCGCCGGTTTACCCGGCAAGACCAGCCCGTCTGAGTGCCTCCGAGTAATCCTCCGGCGTATTCACGCCCAGCGTGACCGTACCCAAATCCACACCCTCCAGATTCGACACCTCAGTCACGTTCAGTGAACCGTAGAGACCTGTCAGCCGTCGTTCGCCGGCAGCAAACAGCTCAATTGCCGAGGCCAATGCGCGGAACCGATACCACGCGCACAGCGGTTGCGGCTTGCTCGATGCGACTGCCACGGCGTCGTTGTCACCCATTCGGTCAAGCAGGGCTTCCAGGAATCCGCCCGACAGGAAGGGGTGATCGCAGCCGCAGAGGAACACTNGACCAGGTGAATCCGAGAGCGCATCGATTCCTGTGACCACACCCCCGAGCGGTCCGGAGTCAGGCGTGAGGTCTATAACGACCTGATGCTGTTGCTGTAGATCTGGTAGCCGCTGATACTCGGAAGCGACGATGACGACATCCGACACGACCGGCGAAACGATCCGGAGGATCCGAACCAACAGAGGTTCTCCGTCGAAGTCGAGCCACGCCTTGTCCTGGCCCATCCGCCGACTCTTCCCTCCGCAGAGGATTATGCAGGATCGGTTCATCGCCGAAACGATCCACTTGAAGCGACCCTGACCCAGACTGCCACTTTTGACCGACTCGGAACAGGTGGCTGATGCGCACCCAAAATGCGATCGAAATCGTCCAGGCCAGCTGGTGATGTGAACCCGGCCTCCACCAACGCCGCGGCCCGGCCTAACCCCATCCTCTTGTGCAGAGCCATCGCCGCTATCGTGCAGGCTTCCGGCCACTTCGTTTCGTAGTCAGGGGTCACATACCTCCGATGGGCTTCTTCAACAGAGTGGCTCCCAGGGCTGGTCTCAGCGTATCGGTTGAGGTCCGACAGTAACGGACGATAGGACTGAACCGAATGGTTCATCATATGGTGACATAGCCAATGATTGTAATCGCGCAGGCAAGCAAAGCCGTGGCAGACCGGCCTATCTCCTGAGCTTGACACCAGAGTAGTGATCAATCAGCACGAAGGAAGCTATGGCACGTCAAAGAGCTTCCCGTCTTCCATGCCTGGCACGGTGTAAATCCACTTGCAGCGGGCCCAGCAATTCAGCCCCTACCACACCAGACCGGCCACTGCACCTCCAAGCACCAGTTGGACCAGCCGGCCGGGTTTGCCCTGCTCCAAGTCTCGAATCAACGAGCTCCTCCCAATCCTATAGGTCAGGACCTCCGGGATCCCAAGAAGGGTGCCCCAAACCACCCAATAGCAGGTCCGGGCGCGACCAGGGGCTGTATGACACAAGCAGTCCCCAGACACCAGCCTGTTTTCGCTCAGCCTTCGTCGAGATGGATCTGGCGCCAGCGTATTCTTGTCCCAACCCCCAGACGAGCAAAGCAGCCCTCGTGGTAGAAGCAGATGTACAAGAACCGTAGTGAAAGCAATGAGAGAGTATATCAGCGACATACTGACTTCGCAAAAGGCGTAGGCGTATTACCAGTTCTGGAGCCGGATGTTATATAGCTCAAAGACGAACCAGAACGGATGAACCATAGTCTCTGGGCCAAGACATTGCGGGGCCAGTCACGAAGAGGCGAAGCACCGCAAGTAACCATACCACGCAAAGGCATACCACAGGACGTTTATTGCGGGCACATCGTTGATCAGAGCAAAGAGACCGAAACTAAAAGTCAGCAGGCCCAACTCTCCCCACCACGGTGGTTGACGGCAGTATGGATTGTAGTCTCTGTTTACGTCCAAATAGACATCCTATATATTCAGCACATTCAAGGAACGTGAATGTTCGGATCGATTACATACCTGTTGTTCAGCCACCTCGCCGTGGGCGGCATCCTGACGATCAGCCTTGTACCGGATCAGGCATCGCGCGGATTCTTCCGATTTTGTGCATCGGCCTGCGCCCTGCTTCTCGTAGTGGCGCTTTCCGTGGGTGATCGTCCATCGTCTGTGGTATCGGCGTGTCTCCTCGTCACGGTGGTGCTCCTAATAGCTTTTGTGCTCTTAGTGGTAACCGATCGATTGAGGATGGGACGCCCCCTGTTGGTTCTCGCGGCCGCATCGGGTCTGGTCGGTCTTGGCGCGCACGGCCTGGTCGTGGTCCCCAAGGGATGGCCTGCTTGGGTGGCCTACGCGAGCGCAGCCTATGAGGTCTCCAGTGCCGCCTTTCTGGGTTCCGTCATTTTCGCCATGACGCTTGGCCACTGGTATCTCGTCGTGCCTACGCTCCCTATCGGTGCACTCCGGGCGCTGACTCAGTTGATGATCTATTCGACCGCGGCAAAGACCTTGCTGCTTGGCGTTGTCCTCTATCTTGGAGCCGGATCGACCGTTCCAGAGATCGCGGACACTGTATCCGGATTTTCAGATCTCCCGGGCCTGTTTTTCTGGGCTCGCACGCTGTTCGGATTGGTCGGACCGATCATCGTCTGCTACATGACTTGGGAAACCGTCAAACTGAACGCCACTCAGTCTGCAACTGGGCTTCTGTATGTATCCACCATTCTCGTTCTGATCGGGGAAACGCTCTCACGTTTCCTGTATCATACCACTAACCTGCCGGTATAAATGTGCGAGTAACAGCATACTGCGAACAATGTGAGTGTGAACTCACCTTCGATTCTGAAACGGATCACGAACTCGAAACGGCCTGTCACAACTGCCAGACGCCCGTCCGAATCGCATTCTCGGACCGAATCCTGCAGGAGAATATGGTCGACGCCTGCCCGTCCTGCGGCAAGCGCGCATTCTACGTGCAAAAGGACTTCAATCGGAATCTCGGTCTCGGCATTGTCGTTATATGCGCGATCATCGGGCTCTACTTCGTCTGGGTCGACCGACCATTCCTGTTCTACGCCGCACTTGGGTTCGCCGTCGTGATCGATACACTGCTGTACTTGCTCCTGCCAGAAGTCACTGTATGCTACCCCTGCAAAGCCGTATTCCGGGGTGCCAAGAGAAACCCCGAACACAAGGGATTCGACCTCCACATCCTGGATGTCTACGAGGGGCGTTCACAAGGATACTCTGATCCCAGCTAACGTCTCTCCGCTTAATAGTGTGACCCGGAAACTGAGCGTGGGATCGCGAGGAGACTCCGTCGTGCCGGATGTGGCGGAGGAATCATACAAGGAGCCGGGGAACTCGTCCCACCAACTCACGGAATGGGAACCACAGATCCAGGAAGCAATCGGATCGGTCGACCCTTGCCATCTTGCAGAGCTAGGTAAACCATGGCAGATGCGCAACAGGAAGGTCCAACAGGCAAACCGAAGTCGATCTTCGCCGACCGAAAGTTCAGGACTGGAGATCTGAAAATCCCGCGAAATCAACCGTATGTGAAAGATCTTGGGCAATGCTTCAAGATTTTCCAGAAATGGGACTACAACATCATCTGGGTCGAGACCGGCGTTGACGCCCTCCGGGCGGTCAAAACCTAGACGACGGATATCAATCCGTACTGATTGAGGCTTAGATCCCAGGCGGCTTCACCGTTGCCCGACTGATCAGCTTCAAGCCTGATTGCCGTCACATTCTCATCTTGCTGATGTCCACAACCAGCTCGCCGAAAAGGATCTGGAAGAAGTCAAGGACATGGGGATCGCGGACTGCCTGGTTCGTCCCTTCAACAGCCTCACCGAAATCGAAGGGCGCATGCAGCAGGTGACGAGCCCGAAGTTCCGGCCGATCCCAAGGCCCATATCCTCGGCGAGTTGGAGAAGATCACCAGCCTCCTCGCAATGCCGACTGTCTACAACGAGATCGACAAATTCTCGAAAAACTCCGAGACGACCACCGAGGAATACGCGAAGGCTCTCGAGTTGGGCCCCGGCAGCAAGACCCAGATGCTGCACCTCTGCAACTCATCGGCCTCCTCTTTCTCCTACCAGATCACGGCCGTTCAGGACGCTGTTAACTTGCTGGGACTCTAGACGGTCATCGACTTCGTACGTACGCTTTCGGACGTGGGCGCGTTCAGGGCAAAGCTCAGGTGTTCCACGCGCAGGATTTCTGGCAGCACTCGATCGCGGTGGGCCTGATCGCAAAGCTGCTCCAAGAGCGTAAGGAGATTAACAACAAGATCGACAGGGGTGATGACGACTCGTTCGTGGCGGGGATGGTCCACGACATCGGTAAGTAGGTCCTTGGGCACTTCTTCAACGAGATGCGTTAGATGGTGCTCGACGAGATGAAGAGTGGCAAGACGATGTATGAGGTTGAGCTCGATGTTCTCGGGATCACACACGCAAACATCGGAGCAGGCCTCACCGAGAAGTGGAGTTTGCTAAGCATGCTCGGCGCCTTCATCGGGTCACATCATGCAGGTGAACGACACGTTCACGGCCATCTTCAAGTAAGCTCCTCTCAGCGATATAAAAAAAGAGCGACGCACTTTTTAAGGAGCGTCGCTCTTCCCGCTTCTATCGCTTACCAAGCCGGCCTTCGCGTCGTTTGGCCTTGAGACGCTTCTTGCGTCTACGCCACCGACGACGCAGCTCTTTCTGCCGTTCCCTCGCCATGCGCTCCCCTTTTTAGAATGCTCCCAATACCAGCCCCAGGCTGAATCGGAACGAACTATCGTTCTGACTGTCTGCAATGACCAGCTTCATCTCGGTGAACCACCCAAGACCACCGCTCATCTGCTTCTGATAGCCAATCGGAACATTGAGGCTACCCTTCGTCTGGTTCGACGATCCGGTTGCCGCATCCGGCCGGAACAGGTGCACCCCGATCCCGCCGCCCACATACCCGATGGCCTTGTTCTTCTGGTAAAAACGATACCGAACCTCGGTGTTGATCGAATAGATCTTCAGATCACCTTCGAGAAGGGCATCAAACCCCGGGACGAGGTCCAGATTCTGCGTGATGACCTCACCCAGATTGAGGTATCCCCCAACCGCCAGCCGAGCCGAGTCGAAATTCGTCCCGCCAGTCACTGTCCTCGGAACCGTCCCGGATTGCGTCAAATCGAGTCCGGCACTGACACCAAGTCCGCTGAACCCCAAAGCATGCCCCTTAGCGGGCAAAAGCAACAGAAGCACGCAACTCAACGCGACAGCGATACGATGCATAAATGCTACTCCAATCACACAGGAAACAACGGCCCCTGATACCCTAGTACTCCGTGTACGTGAACGGAAGAATATAACGGAAGATCATATCAGACACAAGCTTACGTGCACTGTTCATCACGCTTTGAACAGGAATCGAACGACATCACCGTCATCGATCACGTAGTCTCGGCCCTCGGTGCGCAGCTTGCCGGCCTCACGGATGCCATCTGTCCCGCCTCCCTCGAAGATATCCGAGCATGAGGCCACCTCTGCCCGAATAAACCCCTCCTCCATGTCGGAATGGATGCGACCGGCCGCGACGGGGGCTGTCGAGCCGGACGTTATCTGCCATGCCTGAAGTTTGTCGTTTACTGTCGTGTAGAACGTGATCAACCCTAGGAGTCGGTAGGCGCCCACAACCAGACGATCGATCCCGGTGCCGGCCAATCCGTAGTCCTGGAGAAAACTCAAGCGGTCGGCTTCGTCCAGTTCTGCGATCTCCGCTTCTACCTGTGCGCAAACGGGAAGGACCTCTACGCTCTCTTCCAGTGATCGAAGGGCGGCTAATCGGTCGCCACCGTCGGGAAGTGACCCTTCATCTACGTTGGCCAGATACAGAACTCGTTTGGCCGTAAGGAAGTGATACCCGAGGATCGCCTGTTCCGCCTCATTCCCCAGAGTCAAGGAACGAACAGGGCGTCCCCCCTTAAGCGCGGCGACAATCTCGTCGAGCGTATCCATTTCCAGTCGCTCAGGGCCTCTCGGTTCCGCTCGCAGAACCTTGCCCACACGCTCCTGCCCTCGTTCAGCGGTCTCGAGATCAGCCAGCATGAGTTCCGTGTTGATGGTTTCGACATCTCGTAAGAGATCTGGGCTACCATCCACGTGGGCAACTTGCTCATCTTCGAAACACCGGACCACGTGTACGATCGCGTCGCACTCGCGAATGTTCGCGAGGAACTGATTGCCCAACCCCTCGCCCTGGCTGGCTCCCTTCACTAACCCCGCGATGTCAACGAACCGAATCTGCGTCGGAATGACCTCGTCGGGGCTCAGGACCTCTGACAGCCGCTCGAGCCTGCCGTCAGGAACCTCGACGACACCGACATTGGGCTCGACCGTGCAGAAGGGATATGCTGATGCCTCGACGGCTGCACGAGTCAACACGTTGAACAGGGTGGACTTCCCGACGTTGGGTAGTCCAACGATTCCTACAGACAGGGCCAATGGCATACTCCAAAAGAAATCGGCCAGCGAGAAATCGATCGCTGGCCGATCCGATAAACACGATACATCTGCTAGGCTCGACGGTGACTGCCCCCACTAATGGCGGCGACGAAGTGGATTTCGTCGTTCGCAGTCACTCTGGCCCGTAGACCATCATTCGTAACCTCGCCGTTAATCGACACGGCGAGCCCGGGCTTGATCCGGTCGTCCTCGATGACACGGCCCCGGATGCCGGGGTGCTTCGCCTCCAAGTTCTGCACGACCTCCCGGAGCGTCTCGCCATCAACGCCGATCTGATCCTGGTTGTCGGTCAGAGCCCGCATCAGAGACGGAATCCAGACGACGGGCATACGCGGGAACGCCTAGTCTTCCTTCGCCCAGATCGCCTTGAGTACGTTCCCAGGCGACATGGGCAGCACGTCCATACGAACACCGATCGCGTCGTAGATAGCATTAGCGACGGCTGCCGGCGGTGGCACGATTGGCACCTCGCCGACGCCTCTGACACCGAACGGATGACCGGGGTTTGGCACTTCGACGATCTCCGATTCCAGCATCGGAAGATCCAGCGCCGTCGGCATCCTATAGTCGAGCAAGCTCGCATTGGCGAGCAGGCCGTCCTCGTTGTAGTAGTACTCTTCGTTCAACGCCCATCCGATGCCCTGAGCGGCACCGCCTTGCATCTGACCTTCAACATAGCTCGGATGGATAGCCTTCCCGGCATCCTGGCACAGCGTCGAACGCAGAATCTCAACCTTGCCGGTGTCCTTGTCTACTTCGACGTCCACAACCATCGTCGCGAAGGCTCCACCGACCCCTTGCGGATCGACCGCACCGCGCCCGATCACAGGTCCGCCTGTTTCGTCCAGCTTGCCGGCCAATTCCCTGAACGTGAGCTTCTTCGCCGGATCCGACTTGAATGAGAATACGCCGTCTTCGAAGTCGACGTCTTCCTTGGAAATCTCCCAGTGCGTGGCAGCACGTCCGACCATCTGCTCTTTGATATCGTTCGCCGCCTCGTAGGCCGCCCACCCTGTCGCAAACGTTGTCCGACTCCCACCGGTGACGTCTGTATATCCAACGGAGTCCGTATCCACGACCGAAGGATTCACATCCTCTGCCGGGATCCCCAGGACCTCTGCCAACTGCATCGCGATCGACGTCCGCGTACCACCAATGTCCGTCGAACCCTCAACCAGGCTAACCGTACCGTCCGTGTTGACCGCCGCCGATGCGCTCGACTTCAGGCCGACATTGAACCAGAACCCGGAAGCCACACCACGGCCAACGGCCTTGCCCTTGTCGGACTTGTAGTGGTCGCTGTTCTGAGCGGCCTGAACGCATTCCTGGTGACCGATCCGCGGGTAGACGGGACCATCGGCACGTCGGGTTCCCTCCTTTGCGCTATTCTTCAGCCTAAACTCGAGCGGATCCATCCCGATCTTTTCGCAGATCTCGTCTATGACGGTCTCCGACGCGAAGGCAGCATTGGTTGCGCCCGGAGCCCGATAGGCCATCGTCTGGGGCTTGTTGACGAGGACATCGAATCCGTCGATTGTGACGTGCTCGATATTATACGGCGAGAAGATGCACATGGAACCGGGGCCTGCCCAGCCACCCGGGAATCCGCCGGACTCATATGCGAGGTAGGCCTCAGCGGCAACAAGATTCCCATCTTTCGTCGCCCCCAACTTGCAGCGGATGTAGGAACCGGCTGTTGGGCCCGTTGCCTGGAGGACCTCGGTTCTGCTCATCACGAGCTTGACAGGGCTACCGGCCTTCTTGGACAGCATCGCGGCAAGTGGCTCGAGGTAAACGCGTATCTTGCCGCCGAACCCGCCGCCGATCTCGGTCGGAATCACCTTCACCTTGGAGACCGGAAGCATCAACAGCTGCGAAACCTGTTCGCGAACTGGGAAAGAACCCTGAGTGCTCGTCCAGACCGTCACGCGTCCGTCCGTACTCCAGTGGGCAGTCCCGTTATGGGGTTCGATGTACCCCTGGTGCACCGTGGCCGTGTCGAACTCACGCTCGATCACCACGTCGGCCTCGGCGAACCCTTTCTCCACGTCTCCCAACTTATGCTGAAAATGCGTGGAAACGTTGCTCTTCTTGCCCGTCGATTCACCCAGCGACTGCGTCTCCTGATTCTCGTGGAGAAGCGGAGCGTCATCTTCCATCGCCTTTCGGACATCCAGCACGGGCTCGAGGACCTCGTAGTCCACCTCGATCAGGTCGAGCGCTTCCTCGGCCGTGTTGGCGTCGACCGCCGCGACGGCTGCCACGGCGTGTCCGTGGTAAAGAACTTTGCCATCGGCGAGTACGTTGGCCCGCAGATGCATGAAGTTTGCCGCACCTTCACCCAACTCCTTGACTTGGTCGTCCTGGAGCTCAAAGTCATCGACTGTGATCACGGCTTTGACTCCGGGATGAGCCGCTGCCTTGCTGGTGTCAATCGATTTTATCTTGGCGTGCGCGTGCGGACTCCTAAGCACTTTTCCGTGAAGGAGTCCGGACATCGTCACATCAGCGCCATAGATGGCCCGCCCCGTAACCTTGTCGGCACCGTCGTGACGGATCGGGCGGCTACCGATGACCTTATAGTCTGTTTTCCCGAGATAGTCTTCCGTTGCGGTCGCCATTAGGCCTTCTCCATTGTCTCCGCGGCGTCCATGACCGCACGGATAATCTTGTCATACCCTGTGCACCGGCAGAGGTTGCCTGCCAGCCAGAGACGAATGCGTTCCTCGGATGGGTTCGGTTCCTGATCGAGCAGCGCTTTCGCGGCCACGATAAACCCGGGGGTGCAGATCCCGCACTGGAGGGCGGCGTGCTCGAGGAACTTCTGCTGCAGAGGATGGAGGCCTTCGGGACTCGCGATGCCCTCGATGGTCGTCACCTCCGAACCCTCCGTCTCGACCGCCAACACCAGGCAGGAGTCCACGACACGCCCATCGACGATCACGCTGCATGCACCACAGTTCCCGTTTCCGCAGCCTTCCTTTGACCCGGTCAGATTCAGATCGTCCCGGAGCACCTCAAGCAGCGTCTGTCTCGGTTCGCAGAGAAACTCGGTCTCTTCACCGTTGATATTTGTCGTTACGTGTGTCTTTGCCATCTCAGGATCCCTTTGCTCGCTCGATCGCACCGTTGATGGCTCGACGGCTCAAGACCCCGGCCAGGTGGATACGCTGTTCCTTGGTGCCTCGCATGTCCGTGATCGGGTTCGCCGCGTTCCTGGCGATTCCCGCTGCTTCTTCTATGATCTCGTCGCTGACTTCCTCCCCCGCCAGGAGATCGTTGACTTCCGTCAGCAAAAGAGGAGTCGGAGCCACTGCGCCAACGGACAGTCGGGCCGACACGAACGATTTGTGATCGTCACTCAGCACGACGTAAGCGGCAGCGTTTGCGACCGCGATGTCCATCTCGTTCCTCGGAATGAACCGTAGGGAGAAGCCCCCCGAGTTCGCCTCCGGGGGCGGAATACTGATCGACACCACGAACTCACCATTCTGGAGCACGTTCTGTCCCGGTCCCGTGCAGAAGTCCTCGGCCACGACGTCACGCGTCCCGTTAGGGCCGGCGATCTTCGTCGTAGCACCCAGCGCGATCAGGGCCGGAATCGCGTCAGCCGCCGGAGACGAGTTGCACAGGTTTCCTGCGACAGTCGCCCGACTCTGGATCTGGATGGACCCGATCAGGGACGTCGCATCCGTCAGGCAAGGATAGGCCGAATGGATCGCCTCGTCTTCGTAGGTCTTGTAGCAGGGAACGGCCGCTCCCATGTGTAGTCCCGAGCCAGCGTCATACGACAACTCGTTGACTTCGGGAATCTTTTTGACGTCGACCAGAACCTTGAGCCGCCGCCGATTTTCCTTGAGCTGCGCGATGATGTCCGTGCCTCCGGCAAGAATCCTGGCATCATCACCGTTCTCAGCCAGAATCAAGACCGCATCGTCCACGGACGAGGGCGCGGCATACTCGAACTCGTACAAGGTCCATCCTCCTCGTTTACATGCTGATTTTTAACGGTCGTAAACCGCTACGACCATCGTCGTTTTTGGTGTGGATATAGGGACGACAAGAATAAGTCGGGCCTATGGACGTGTCAAGCGACATCGCTGCGCCAGAACCGTCGCAGGGACTGGTGACATCAACCGCGGGGGCTATGGCCAGACAGGACGGTATAAGGACCGTCTTCGGCAAGGATGTCAGCCTTCTGGAAGACTTCTCCCAGGGCTTTCAGGTACGGCTCAACCCGCATGCAGACGAGCGCCAGTCGCCCCCCTGCCGTCAGGTGATCCGGCGCTTGCCAAATCAGGGGGCTAGCCACTGCTCTTCCCTCGTGAAAGGGTGGATTGGAAACGATCAGATCGAATTTCCTGTTGGGAACAGCCGCATAAAGATCGCTCAAGTGCGCCTCAGCACGAGCTTCTAGCCCGTTCAGCCTGATGTTCTCCCGGGCCGACCAGACCGACAGGGCGCTCGAGTCGACCATGGTCAGTCGCCCATTTCCCAGGGCTGCAAGTGACAGCCCGATCGTTCCGGCGCCACAACCGCAGTCGAGGATGTCCGTGGGCTGGCTGGACATGAGTGTCCGGGCCAGGAGTCGACTCCCCTCGTCGAACCCATCCGCGGAGAAGACCCCCGCTCGGGTCCGGTAGGTTAGCGTCTGACCACTCTCATTATCCTCAAACTGAATGAACGGGTCGACGGGTGGGGAAAACGGGTCGGGGCTCGACTTCCTCGACTCGAACACCCGTGTACGCCCTGCCCTTCCCTCCAGAGACACGTTCCCGAAGACGTCCTGCATCCGTCTGCAGTAACTCTCTACACCCCTGTTCTTACGTCCAGCGAGGCTCAGTCTACCCCCTGCCTTGAGAGCGGCATAGACCTGGTCGATCAGCTCGAAGACCCGCTGCTTCGACGCCCGCTGATAGGGCTCGAACACGGCGTGGTCAAAACGCGTTCCGTCAGGCAGGTCTACACCCAGAACAGACTCGAGCCCAGCGGATGCGGCCCTGGAGTGAGCGCGGATGTCCGATGCGAAGAAGATGTGGCTCACGCCACCGAGGGGTGTCGGTTCCCCCTGAGCGCCCAGGTCGAGGACGTGAGCGCCTGGCTCGAAAACCAGTGTCTCTGGCCATTCCTTCCCCCGACGCATCTGTCAGCCACTCCTCTTGAGTCGGCCCGTCTTCTTCGCGTAGACCTCAGCGATATGGAAGATCCACAGGCCCAGGGGAATCATGATCGCGCCTGTGCCCAGCAGGATCCACAGGTCTTCAGAGACCTGCTCGATCGTGGCCCCGTGCAGAAGTGCGCCTCGGATGGAACGGAGTGCGTACGTCCCGGGAGACACCGTCGAGAGTGGGCGCAGCCAGTCAGGCAGGACGGAGACGTCGTAGTAGACGCCCGAAATCAGGAGGAACAGGGTACCCAGAATGTCGGTCGCCCGAGCCCCCTTTTCAGGCGATAGAAGCGGGAAGACCGCGGCGATCAGCCCCAGGCCCAGGAAGGACAGACTCGATGCGGCGAGCACCACGGCAGCCGTGGTCAGGTTCCCACCATCGAGGGAGAGATCAAAAAACATGACGGCACTCACAAGGACTATCCCGCTTCGTAGGAACCCGTAGACGATCGCGTACAGACATTGACCTGCCAAGTGAGTGAGTCTGTATACGGGAGCCATGAAGGTATACTCGATCGTCCCCTCCCACCGTTCCCAGGCCACCGCATCGGCTACCTCGAAAAAGAGAAGCCTCAAGAAATTCCACAGGACGGCCCCGACGATCAGGAACAGAACGCTCTCCTGGACCTTCTGGGGGTCGTCCCCTGCCATGAAAACACCGATCAGCCCGATCGTCAGGGCGTGGACAACGTTCCAGCTGATGAAGATGATCTCCCAGCTGGCGTACCGTCTGGCCAGGTTGAAATTGCGCTCGACAAAAGCGAAAGAGGCCTTGAGTTCTGATCTCAAGGTGTTCAATCGTCACCCTCCTGGGTCTCAAGGTCAGCGTGAGCGAGATCCTTGCCCGTCATCTCGAAGAACACGTCCTCGAGTGACCCGTCTACGCATCCCACCTGAGCCTTTAGCTCGTCGGCCGTCCCCTGGGCGATGAACTTTCCGTGATGAATGATGGCAACCCTGTCACACACCCGCTCGGCCTCGTCCAGATCGTGGGTGGTCAACAACACCGTAGCATCGTGTGTCTGCCGAACGTCAAGCGTGTAGTCCTGAACCTGACGTTTGGATACAGGGTCGAGTCCTGTGGTCGGCTCATCCATCAGCAACAGCACCGGCGACGTAAACAGGGCGCGAGCGATGGCGACCTTCTGTTGCATGCCACGCGACAGATCTTCGAGCGGTTCGTCGACACGACCCTCAGCGAAGCCCATCTTGTCCAGAATGCGCACGACCTTCTTGCGCGCAGCCTTTACCGGGACACCATACAGTCGGGCCGAGTAGCTCAGGTTCTCCCAAGCCGACAACTTCTTGAAGAAAGCAGCGTCAACACTGACGCGGGTGATATGCTTTCGGAGCGACATGGAATCGTTGTTCACGTCCAGGCCAAATATCCGGCACGTGCCCGCATCCTGGAGCACGAGAGTAGACAGGATCCGGATCAGGGTCGACTTACCGGACCCGTTGGGTCCGAGTATGCCGAAGATCTCACCTCGGGGCACCTCGAACGAGACGCCCTCTACAGCAGGCACCGACTTCTGCTTCCCCTTCAGCCATCCCACGGCCCCGGGCGCGCGGTACCCGTCCTTTGAACGAACCCTGAACGCCTTCTGCAGATCCTCGACCTGGACGGCCAGTTGGGTTAAATCGATACTCACCGTGATCCCATTTGGGTTACGCGTCACACAAAAAAAAGGCGCCTCGACCAAAATCGCCGTGGCGCCTGGACACCTTGCTCGTCACGTCGTCTATTCCTCCACGAACGCCTTGATGGGCACATCCTCGTCACGAGGGGTTATAGTAGCTAATCGAAGCATTCGCGGCGCCGAGCATCTGCCGCTCAACAGAAGCGCACTGATCCAGCAGAGGATCGGCCATTTCCACGTGGACCATTGGCAGGACCCAACGGTAGGCGTATGCCCTGAATACGGTCTTGCGTGGAAAACCGGCCCAGCTCTTCCCTATACCGAATGTCCCAGTTGAGCAACTGCCCCGTAAGCGGGGCCGTTTTCGGGTAGTTACCAGCGACAGGAAACTATCGTGCACTCCCAGACAGTTCCTGAGGTTCTGATTCCGGTGGGGGTCGAGCGAGTCATTGCGCTCCGCGTCTTCGTAGACCTCGTCGTTTGCTTGATTCAGGTCCAGCAACCTCGGCTCCATCGCATCCAGATCAGCCGATACCGCTAGCTCGAAGAACGACCGTTGGCCCTCGGTCAGCGTAGCTTCATAACTTCTGAAAACCCTACATCTTCGACTTCAATGCCGCATACCCGTTTTCGTCCGTGGAACCAGTTTCGACAGGATAGCCCTCATCCTCCCAGCCCATGATCACTTCGCCGGTCGCGGGGTCCTGCAGGCCGCCAAATCCGCCGCGCACGTTCGTCAGGTCACTATATCCTGCCTGAGCCATCAGATCCGCGGCCATCTGGGAACGCCCGCCCACCTGGCAACCGCAAACGATCTTGGCATCTTTGGGGATATTCGCTTCGACAACAGAAACGAAGTCGGGGTTGAGCGCCATCTGTCCGCCCGCTCCCGGAAACACGACGGGTATGTTGATCGCCCTCAGCGGGTGTCCAGCTTCGAATTCGGGTTCGGTCCGGACGTCTAGGTAGATGGCCTCAGGGTTTGCATCCAGGAGGTCTTTGGCCTCCGGAGGTGTCGACTGCTTGATCGGCATGGATTTCCTCTATTGTCTACTCGTTGTGGTAAGCGCTGAACATCGGCCTCAGTTGCTCCAGCCGGTCCTCGATCACTAAGGGCATGGTCTGGACGAAGTAATCGAGAACGACGATCGCGTTCACAGCCGCATCGTGCGCGATCGCCTCCCGAATCCGGTCTGCCATCGACCGATTTAGCTCCTAGATGGCGAGGTAGACCTCCTGCAAACCATCCAGATCCATGTCGACATCCTAGCCCTAATCATTCCGGAAGTATTGCGACAGGAGATACAACGAGGCTGTTCGGTCTCCACCTCGACTTCAATTTCTTCGTAGGACAGAATGTCTTCGAAGCGCCGTACGGCGCTGGATATACTCCTCGAAAGCGGACAGTGCCCACATTTGTTAAACTCGAGACGGGGCTACTCGGGATACCCACCCGTTCCACTATCGACAACCTTGAGCGTCTGTGAATCGATCACGACGACGAATTCAGCAGGGCTCTGGTAGGACAGTTAGAACCGGTATGTAATCGTGAACGTTTCCATAACCTTTCAGTGCGTCGATGACACACCTACGGTATACAGTGGTCGTCCATGTCGCAAGGTTGAATGGTGACTGGCGAAGGAGTTACTGGCCGAGAAGTTATGGATCGTTAATCGTCCCGGGCACACGATCGGCTCCCACGCGGGGTGCAGGAGCCGGGTTCTTGCCATCCTCCAACGATTCTGCGCAACTTCACCGACAGGGTATGGCTCGAGTCGATCAGCGCAGCTTACCGGGGCATTTGCGGTGCAAACATTGACGGATCGCGTCGGCCGGGCAAGTTTAATCGAAGTGACGGCCTCTTGGTCGTCAGTTTCTCACGGTGTCCAGGCGCTTCAGGTTTTCCCGCGCCATCGTGTAATCTGGGCGAATCTGGAGAGCACGTTCCCACAGCTTACGTGCCCTGTCGAGATCGCCCTGACGGACGAAGATCAAAGCCAAGTTGTTCGCCGCTTCTGCATACCCGGGATGGATCTCGAGTGCCTTCCTGTACGACGTCATTGCACCTGACTCATCCCCCATATCACGCAGCGTCTGCCCGAGGTTGTAATGTGCGCTAGCAAGACCGGGTGCGAGGTAGATCGCATTCTTAAAGTATCCGACGGCCTCATACAGTGCTCCTTGCCACCGTTTAGCCACCCCTAGGTTGTTCAAGGCGTCCGCGTAGGCCGGTTTGATCTCCAGCGCCCGACAGTAGAGTTCGACAGCCTTTGCCACATCCCCGGCGATGTGATGCTCGCGGCCGGCGTTGTAGTTGGCTTTTGCGCTGTTCGGAGCTGTCTTGAGTTGGGTTATGCTGAAGGTGTATGGATCCGCCCACGTGGCGTTCCGGTCGACGGTCCCCCAAACGAACACCACCAGGAGGGCCGCCAGGAGCGCAACCGCGTAACCTGAGACCATCTTTCTCAAGGCGTCGAAGGCATACCCCAGCCCAAGACAGACAAAGATCGACGGTGTATAGGCGAGGCGTTCGCCCATAATCGTTCCGATGGGGAGAAGGATATTGCTCGTGGGGAGAAAAGTGATCGTATACCCGAGAATCAGGATGGTCGGAATGGCGGACACGCGCCAGGTCTTGACGATTATGGCAGCGGCCCCAGCACCAAGGCACAACGCGATGACTATGTGCGGGTCGAGTAGCGTCGTCACGGTGGGAATCTGGTTCATGGAATAGTCGGATGACAGGCCGACCGGAGCGACCTGTAGCCCCAGGTAACGCACCTGGACTCGTAATGCCGTCAGGATTCGCACATAAGTGGGCGACTCCGCCAGTGGGAGCGTATCCAGGGGAATCACGATTCCCGAAACCACCGAAGCGCGGAGGGCGAACCAGGCAACCGTGACGAGGCCATACAAGCCGAAGGCCATGATATCTCGCCGTGCTCGATCTTTCGGAAACACGCATAGCAATGCAACTGGCAGAAACGCGATAGCTGACTCCTTACTAAAGAGTGCGAGGGCAAACAGTACGGCTGCCAGAGCAGTATGTCGGTGGTCGTGAGCGAGAATGAACCCAATGCCAAACCCAGCGGCCAGCAACTCGGTTCGGCCGGTTACGGCGGCGACGGCCTCTGTATGGATGGGATGGACTGCGAAGATCAGGGCAGCTGCGAACGAGGCGAAGGATGGTATGCAAAGGGCGATTCCAAGTCGCAACACGAGCGTGCTTACGGCTGCGTGGAGCAACAGGTTCACCACATGATAGCCGGCTGTATGGCTGCATGAGAGCCCCAGAAGCCCATTGAAACTGTAGTTGAGAGCGATTGACCAGATGGTCAGCGGACGATACAGGACGTTATGCGGCCAGATCTCTCCCCAGTATCTACCGAACCAGATCTCCCGCCAGTTGAACGCACTACGGACCGACGACTGTTCGGTGATCAGGAGCAGGTCATCAAAGACGAGCTCGTTCGGGATCGTGTTCACATAGGCAACGACAGCCAAAGCGAACACGGCGAAGTCCTGCCGGGATTGTGAGGGAACTAGATGCATAAAAGAAAGGCGACGCCAACGAGATGTCGGGTCACCTTGATCTTCATATTTGGTGCCTTAACGAGATTCGAACACGCGACCAACGACTTAGGAATCTCAACCAGATGACATCTTAACGTATTGAAACAAAGTCAGTTAACACATATTCAGCCCTGTGACCAGAACATATCGGAGATAGTTGGAGCATCCTGGACATGGACATGTTTAGCGGGGCCGCTGAAGAGCTAATGGAGAAACCCGATTTTTCAGGTCTGGACAAATCGGGCTTCGGTTCGAATTCCTTGTTCTGGATACATCACTGTTACCAGTTCAGCGACGGGAAAGATATTAAATCGTTCCGGTTCGGAACAGCCGAGAACGACCGCGAGAAAAAGGTACAGCACCGTGTCTTTGCCCATTGCTGGTGTGATGTTTGGCTGCGAGAGGAAGACATCGTTCTAAGTGAGAAGCTCCAGCTCCCGAAGCCGAGACTTTAAATCGCTAAAATTGATCGTATAGACCTCAACACATTGTTTTTCTTCAGTTGGCAGTTCCTGGTTTCCTGTCTAATGCAGTGGGGTCTGGCTACGACCAGCCGTGTTTGTTAGCATCCTGTTAGCAAGCCTCATCAAGCCAGCCTGTGGGGGGTAAGTCAAGCTTCACGTCTTTACCCAATAGGTCCCCTGGCCAAAATAACCTGCTCATCATCCAAGTGAACAAGCTCTCCAATGCGGGGAACTTGTTGTTGCAGAACTCGAGAGCAACGATTAGGAATTAGCCTCTATGCACAGAGCCACGAGGGCAACTGAAGCAGGATCACCTGGCGTTTCTTGGCCCTTTGCTGGAGGTATTGCCCGTGGGGCGATCCCTCAGGGAAGGTGTTTCTGAATCTCCTTCTCCACTACCTTGTGGTCGACGTTTCCCTGCCACTGGGCGACGATCTGCCTGCCCTGATCGATCAGAAACAACGCAGGAATGGCCTTGATGCCCAACGTGTGCCAGGCGGGCGTCCCGGCCGCATCGGAGAAGACGGGATAGGACACACCAACTTTGTCCACAAATTTCCTAATCTTCTTGACCCGATCCTTCCCTTCATCGATCGAGATGCCCATCACGACCACACCTTTGTCGGCGTAAGACTCGTAGACCTTCTCCAGGCTTGGCATCATGTCGACACAGGGCTTGCACCAGGTCGCCCAGAAATCCAGAATTACGAGCTTGCCGGCATAGTTCTCCAGATCGACCGATTCGCCCTCGAGTGTCTCCACAGAGAACCGGGGGACAGGGCGTGGGAACTCAGGTGGTAGGTATGTCGTGGGATATTTGTCGAATGCCTTCTTGCAGTTCTTGGAGCAGAAGTGGTAGGCCTTGCCGTCGTGCGTCGTGCTTGCCTCGACCTTCTCTAGCTCTGTTTCGCCACGACAGGCACAGACCGGACACAATGCTTTCCTCGGTGGTGCCGCCTCGGCCGCTACAGAAAGGACCACGAGTGTTCCGATGATACAGAATATCCGGTTCATTCTCCCTCCTCAGAAGCCGACCGACAAAGATACGCCCATCGTCTCGAACCAAACATATATGAGGCTGACCCCGCACTGGTCGGTGAAGTAGTTTAGCATCAGGTGACCTCGGTCTCCGTCATACATCGGTCGGACGGAGAATCCTTTTCCTACTTCCAGTGCTACGCCTACAGGGAAGTTGACCGACTCATCCCATTCTGAATAGTTCAAGCTGCCGTAGATCGACGCCTGCAGGCCTGGCAGATACTTGCTGACCGTCGCGAAGTAAGACTGTTCGCCGGATGGCGACCCGATCCTGTCCGAACTTGTGCCCAGGAAGAGCGCGGGTCTCGTGTCGGTCTCCATCAACAGGAATAGCGTTAAGAGCGGACCGATCTCTTCCGCCTTGGGGTTGAACTCCACGCCAATCTGCAGACGATGGTGAATCCTGTAGTTCGCTGTGAGCCGCCATCTCGGTCGATCGAGCACCGTGTAGACGAATCGTCCCGAAAAGGTCCATCTGGTGTGTATCCCACTCCCACGGAGGGGTGCGCCTTCACCCGGTCAGCCTACTCACGTAGGCGTCATCGAGAACGACGGACGCGCGATGGACGTGGAGTCCGACTCGGCCTCCTCTGCGATCGCAGGGAGGCCGACAAGAAAGGCGAGCAGCAGACTCGCTCGCAGTTTTCGAATCATTGGGGAGGAAGTAAAACTAGTGGACATCGACAAGCTTCCCGGACTCAAAGATCAGACGCATATCACTGTAAATAAGTATCAGCTTTATTCCTAGGTTGACCTCACTGCTCGGTTTCCCCTTCAGCTTCCTTATGTCGTCCACTGACATTCCGAGCGTGATCTTGACGGTCTCCTCTGCTCCCGCTAGGTCGGCTTCGTTGTTCGCGAATGTGAATTCGAACAGTTCCCGGACAGTTTCCGCGTCATAGAGTTCCATGTCTTGGTCAAACTTGAACCGGATGCGCGACTTCGATCCCCCATCCTCAGTCACATCCACCTGGACCTCTCGCTTCTTGGCCCTGACCCTGTGGATCCTTACTTGAGACCCACGCTCCCAGTGTCGGACATGTGACCTGAGCCCGAGTTGGTTTTTGTTTGCCTCAGTCTCGGCAACCCCCCTGGCCTCTTCAGCGAAGTCTTCAGCCGAAGTGGACTGCATCTGCCGGAAACCGCCAAACTTGGCTCTATAATAGACCTTCCCGCCAGGATAGACGTTGGTCGCATCGATGCCGCCTATAGTATGTTGGATCCGAACAACGGCCACTTTGAGCCAGAAGTCCCGTCCTTCCATCTCTTTGCACGCCTTCTTCACGGCACTCGACTGCGCAAACACGACTGTAGAGGGTAACGCGACACTTGAAGCTAGGAGTACTCCCGCGAACCCCGCCTTTACGATCATTGACAGCCCGGCTATCAACATGCGTGGCTTACCTTTGGATATTACTAGCAGCTTTTTTAGGGTGATGTCCGTCTCAGAGTTTAGAAAGTGCGACTTACCTGAGCTAGATTATAAGGAGCTTTCAAACCTTTCGGCCTAGAGAAAAAAAGTGGCCTGCGCTCAAATGAGGGCCCGCATACTTACCAGTGGGCAGTTAAAGAACCTTTCGGGCAGCATGATGCCGTCATTCGAGAATTCGGTAGAAGGAAGCAATCGTATTATAGGGCCTGCCACACGTTCGAATGCCCATTCC
The DNA here is from genome assembly GCA_002727195.1 of Gemmatimonadota bacterium. GTDB lineage: Bacteria > Latescibacterota > UBA2968 > UBA2968 > UBA2968 > UBA2968. Next base: position 229,573 of record PBWH01000003.1, on the reverse strand, counting down.
ATCGCGTCTCTGTATCAGGGTCTTGTATCTTTGAGTTTCTCGGCACCAATGATGCGTGGTTTGTAGATGTTTCCGCACATCAGTTGTGTCACTGTTTCGTCTGGTTTGTCCAAGAGGTCGAGTTGGGCTCGCATGTCCTCTTGGGTGATCACACAGGGACGGCAATACATCCCGAGTAGGCAGGATCGCGGTTTATCGCTTCGGTTCGGACGGGCCGTGTGCCACCAAGCGCCGTGACCGAGGACAACGGTTCCTCTTTTGCCCGTGATGATCTCACCTTCTTCGCGCCAAACATCCCTGGGGTCAGGCGGCGGTTTCCTCTTCAGGTGGGAGTAAGGTAGCACGCCCGTTCCGCCGTTTGTATAGGTGAAGTCATCTAGCAGCCAGACGGATTGTCCCGCGAGATTCCCTCTTGGCCAAGGAGGTGTGATCGACCAGTAAGGGTAGTCGGCGTGCCAGCCTATTTTGTCGAATCCAGGATAGATTGTGTTTGATGTCCACGTGGAGCAGACGACGTCTTCTCCCAGATACCGCTTCCAGATGGCCAAGATGATCGGGTGGCACATCAGCTCGAGAAACACCGGGTGTTTGACGGCGATTGCACCGACACGCTGGTGACGTGCGGCTCGTTCATCCGGCGTGATTTCCCCCGCGAGAATTGGTTCGAGAGCGGATCTTGCCTCGTCCGCCTTATGGGTGGAGATAACACCTGAAAGGACGCTGTATCCCCGGTCGTCTATCTCGGTAATGATCCGATTGATGTCGATGGAATCAGTTCCCGTCATGCTACCAATCTTTCTTCAGCGCCTGTTTGTTGGGTCCGAAACCTGCCGTTTATTGCTTCCTGGCCACAGGGCTGTGCATCTAGATGCGCAGCCACAGATAGGGTGAGACAAAATACGAGGATGCCAGTCGCTAGCAACAGACAGGGTAGATGTTTGTCTCGAATTGTTTGACCATCTTCGGCTTCCGTTCAAATGCTCCAAAGGCTTTAGTCGAGTCTTTTCTTTCTCCCTAGATTTGTGGTGGTGCAAATAACCGCCGCCCGTAAACAAAGACAAAACGCCAATAAACCGTTGTTCGTGATTTTCCACACATTGCTTGAGTGCGCTAAATGATGTAATACACCAAGCACACTAAAGTGTATCTTCGGTCCAATCCCGATCTCGACGAGGTTTGGATTCAAGGTCTTATCGCGCAAGGTCCGGCAATATTAGGCCTTTGCGACCTCGATCTAATAGTGGATACAATTTTCAGCAGGCAGACTCGACATTCTGCTTAGGAAGGCAGTGCGATGGAAGTGCTGAACAACATACAGATTGCTCCGGCCTGGGCGGGGCATCCGGTTGGGTTCGATCTGATGACCCACAAAGGACGGCAGTTCGTGGCATTCTACGACCATGATCGAAAAATGACTGTTGGTCAGAGAAGCCTGCAAGAGAGCCGATTCGAGCTTATGCGTCTTGAGGGCCGGTGGCTCGATGCTCGTGGCCGACTTTCTACCGATCTAGAGTGGGACACGCACAACTCCATCACCATGACGATCGATCGAAATGATCACATCCATTTGTGCGGCAACATGCACGTGGACCCGCTGATCTACTTCAGGACTTCAAGATCGCTCGATATCACGAGCTTTGCACGGATCGACTACATGGTCGGCAAAAACGAGGATAGATGCACGTATCCGCGGTTTATGTCTGGGCCGGAAAGAAAGCTGGTGTTCAGGTATCGAGACGGAATGAGCGGAAACGGTGTCGACTACTACAACGTATACGACGAGGGCACGCAGTCTTGGACACGACTCGTCGACGTGCCGATTCTCGATGGGATGGATCTGATGAACGCGTATGCGCGACAGCCTGAACTGGGACCGGACAACCAGTATCACATGATCTGGATGTGGCGCGACACTCCCGACTGCTCTACAAACCACGATATTTCTTATGCGACGAGTCAGGATCTCGTGAACTGGTCCGCCGGTGATGGATCACCGCTCCCCCTGTCGATTACAGCTGAAGCATCGACTTCGATAATTGACCCCGTACCTCCCGGGGGTGGACTGAGCAACATGTGTGCGTCCCTCGGGTATGACTCGAAACACCGTCCTGTGGTGAGTTATCACAAAAACGATGAGAAAGCGTTTACACAGGCCTACGCTGCGAGGCTCGAAAACGGGGATTGGAAAATTCACAAGCTGTCCGACTGGGACTACCACTGGGACTTTAGTGGTAATGGGTCAATCGATACGGAGATCACCCTTGGAGCTGTTGAAATCCGAGAGGAAGCGTTACTCGCTATGCCTTGGTGGCACGCCAGGAAGGGGTCAGGTATCTGGAAGATCGATGAATCGACACTACAAGTTGTCGGAAGCTATCCCGATCCGAAGCCGGACCTGCCCGAGGAACTGTCGAATGTCGTTTCGGACTTGCCGGGCATGGGCGTCCGGACCACTGCGGGCCGAGGAGACACTGAACGAAAGTATTGGCTGCGATGGGAAACACTCGAGAGAAACCGCGATCAGCCGCGTGATGAGATCCCCCCGCCGAGTGATCTCGTGCTCTACGAGGTCAAGGCCTAGGATAGGGTACGACCGGTTCTGTTTGGTTTCCCACGCGAAAATCTGTTTGAAACCATTGCATCCGACCTGCGAATCGTGGCCATTTCGTACCTGCAACAACCTCTTTCACACAAAAATAGGCGAACACGCTCGAGAATAGATTCCCGGGCGACTCTTTGGTCCCTCGTCAGATAGTGGTGCCAGGTTTCTAGTGACACCAAGACCTCTCGAAGTCGATCTATCGGACACGCCTTGCTTAGCATTCTGTTCTCCCGCTTCAAGGAGCCATGATGGCATATTCGTCTAGTGATTGGCCTTTTGCTGACTTCCCCTCACGGATTTCATCAGAATACTTGTATGCATATGCCGAATCTGAATTGGCCTGCGTACCTAACTCCACCGCTGACCAACCCCCCGATCCTGACCTGTAGCAATTGCGTGTGATCCTCTGCTAAGCCGTAACTGTCGTCTATCGCGCCCCCCCAGCGCTGTGGTCAGTAGCCTTCGCCGGCTACAGCGCGTGAACAATTCCTCGGATAGGGCGTGAGAAACGCATCGATCTGGTCGGCGCCAACAACGTCTTACGATCGAGCGAGCAAATGGGCAACGCTGCCGAGCTGCTGTAAAACGAATCCGGTGTCTGCCTGGTGGCAAGTCGAAGATTGTGTGCGGAATGTCGAGATAACCGGTGTCGCGCGTGCTCCGCTCCAGGATGCCAGTGTCTTCATATTACCGTGACTCGGGTGCCAGATACGCCAGCGCCAGCGATTGGGTAAAGGACGCATTCCCTTCATGAGAGGGACCGGCGAACCCGTATTGCGACTGGAAGTAGCTGCCGAAATCGTGTCGGCCCCGATCGAGAACCTGATCGAGAATGATGCGGTCAACGGAGGCGTCGAGACTCGCGATCGTCTTGTCTTACACTTTGCTCTCCTTCGCCAGGGCTTAGAGATCTATTCGAGCTCACCGGGATCCGCACCGATGGCGACAACCTCCGCACGTGCCGAATCTGCCTACACGACATTCCCATCAGGAATCACGCCGGTCTCCAGCCCTGAAGTCAAGACGACGCGATTCGTCGTCATAGGCCAGATCAACGATACCACTACCCCACGTCGACTGGATGAACGGACTGTCGCATACCTTGTCCGGGTCCAGATTTACCTGCTGATCGTCGACCTCCGGAAGCCGGCTGTAGTCCGCGTAAAGCTTGAAGCGATGGCCGCTGAGCCCCTCGTATGTAAGGACACGATCCTCAAAGCACATCGTCCGCGATGTCACTCGTGCAGCGAACGCATCTATGTCATCATGATTCGTGCGGCGATCGACCTCTATGATGATCGGCGAGAGGCTGTCGTTGCATCTCATCCAGCAACCGACATCATCCCCTTCCGGATCGTCCCAGACGAACCCGCCGTCCACCACTCTGATTGCCGCGTAGGCTCCGCCACTCTCGACGAATACCCATTCGTCCTTCACTATCGGCTCAGAAAGCCCCGAACCCGAGATCCAGACACGAGACTTGTCCGTGAAACGGCTGAATTCCGAGCTCAGTTTCTGTGTGATCAGGGTCCCGAGCTTCTGAACAGACCAGTGCTGATTGTATGTGTCGCTACGTGGATTCTCATCGCGGTCCGTCGACCGACATTCGGGGACGATCCGGGCGTCAGGATGGCCACGGAAGATCACGCCCTGCCATCGGTTCTGTGATGCACTGCCGGACCATTCTTCCCGCGGTCTTGGTTCCAGCATGAACGTCCCGATCGAGAAATCGGGCGTGTTATACGAATACCTCAGCAGCCCGCCGAAATCTTCTCGCAGACCCACGATTCCGAACGGCAGTACGGGATACTCTACGCGACGCTCCCAGCCCGGTTCCCACAACCCCATATACCGCTGTGTGACCTCATACTCGCCACGTTTGTCGACATCGTCTGCCAGCCTGAACACCATTTCGGCCGGCCGGTAACCGCTGGTTACCACCACCCATTCACCGTTACTCAGTCGCCCTGTCTCGCGATCGCCAAAACAGAGAGACGCCATCTTGGCGCCACCTCCTTCATCGCGTTGGCGACTGTTTCGCTGGTAGATTCGTGTCTTGGCCCCGCCTCTCACGCCATCGATCTGGTCTTCTGCCCACGACATCCAGAAAAGATCGAGAAAGGCCCCGGCAAGCCGCCCCAACTCGGGATCTTCTGAAAAGTCGAAAAGGTTGTACCACATCTGGATCGTCGGGCCATTGTAGGTCGCACAGGCAATCTCGATATACTGACCCTTCTCTGCGCGCGACAGGAAATACGCCTTGAAGTAATCCGCCCACGCAGCGTAGTGCTCTGCGGCCGAGCGGCCGTCGTCGTAGGCACGATCAGCATATCGCTTGTCTCTGCGCAGGAACTTCGAGAGGGTCCACGCAGTCACAGCCCCCATAGCGTGATGATTCTCCGTATTGGGGACACGCCAGATGTGAGTCGGATCGGGATTCAGGATCGGTGAGACCCTGGACGCCCATACCCACATCATCTCGAGCATCAGGTCTTGAGTTTCTTGTGAGATTGCCGAGGAGCGAGAGCCATCCGGTCCGAAAAACTCCCAAAGCCGTCCGAGGATCGAACCGGACCAGTGGAAGCTGTGCGACTCGTGCATAGCTGGCGGGTCGTCGAGGAAGAGCCGGCAGACTTCCTGGAGCGCATCGTTCGCGACATCGACCTGCTCATCCAGCCAGAACGCCTGCATCGCGAAGTTCGTGATCGAGTTGCAATAAGCGCGGGTCCGCTGGCCTCTCCCATCAGGATCGATCCAGATCTCGCCCTTCTCGAGCGGCAGACCCAACTGGCTCTGGATCGCACTCTCGCACGCAGAATCGAAGGCGGTCAGACAATCAGGTGCAAGATCAGGTTTGGCTGCTGACATCAGTCATCCACACGCAAAGGCTTCGGCAGAAATTGAGTTCGACTATCTCCCTGCCGTGGTAGAAGAGGCGTTTGTAGTGTAATTCGGTATTTATTCAACAAATGATGCACTTGACCCTCTTCTGGATCCTTTTGTCCAATGTGGATTTAATGCCCAATTGTAAAACCTTCGTATACTGACGTCGACGCGCTCAATTTTCCAACCCTGACACTTGGGGGCCTTTTTGGCTGACCTATTTTAAACGCTTCTTCCTCGGTGAAACTCGGATTGTGTGCAACATAAAGCCAGCCGGCGTCTCGGTATTCACGCCTGCGCTTGTCTCTCCCTGCTATCGCAAATACACTTGAGGAAATCATTGACCACCTAATCGATCAAGCACGCACGCGGTTGGAAGTTAAAGTTTCAGAAAAAAGAATATCGCCAACCTCTGGCTCTAGGTTACAACAATGGTGACAAGTGGACATCTGCGGTTCCAAACGCAGAAAAGGGCCAACACCTGGTTCCGGTGGAAGCCCTTGAAATGCTGCACTTTTTGGTACTCCCGGCGTGACTCGAACACGCGACCTGCCGGTTAGGAACCGGCTGCTCTTTCCGGCTGAGCTACGGGAGCAAAATTCGGCTGCTATCCGGTTAGGAACCGGGGGCAAAATCGGTATATTACATCTCATCCACATTTCGGACAATTCTGAACACTCAATGTCCAGAAAATCCCCCCGCTTACCTCTTCAGTACTTTAGGAATCCATGAGATACAGGGGCATAGGCCGAATATAGACGTGCCGTTTGGGGCGGTCAAGACTGGCGAAGTCAATAGGTCAGGACAGAATGAATGTCCTCACCATCCAGCCTGGCGCGCCCATCCAGGAACGACAACTCGACCAGGAAGACGAGCCCCGCAATCGACGCACCCGTCTTGCGAATCAGTTCGCCCGCGGCTGCCATCGTACCGCCCGTGGCCAGGACATCGTCGACCAACAACACGCGGTCGCCCTCGCCAACAGCATCCCGGTGGATCTCGACCGTATCCTCCCCATACTCGAGTTCGTAAGAGACCGAGATCGTATCAGCCGGCAGCTTACCGGGTTTACGGATCGGGACAAAGCCGCAGCCAACTGATTGAGCGATTGCGGCACCGAAGATGAAGCCACGCGACTCGATTCCAACGACAGCGTCCAGTTCGACATCGTGGTATGGTGCAGCCATCGCATCGGTAGAGGCCTTGAATGCCTCCGGTTGACCGAGGAGTGGTGTGATGTCTTTGAAAATGATTCCAGGCTTCGGAAAATCAGGAATATCCCTGATGTATTCGTTCAGGTCCACGCAACCTCACTCTAGTGTGTAATACAAAATCGGCCCTTATCCTCACCCACGGGACACTCAACAGCAGTGACATTGTCTACTCGCGACAGTTGGGGTCCCGCGTTCAAGGCGATTTCCAACTGATCCACTTTCTCCGGGGCTCCCTGCGCCTCAAGCTCTACACGCCCGTCGGGGAGGTTGCGAACCCACCCAGAGAGCCCACCTTCCGACGCCCTTGCCTGCACAAAGTAACGGAACCCTACGCACTGAACCCTGCCCGTCACGACGAAGCGGCGCCGAACGACAGAACTCACGCGAGCGCCTCCCGCAAGACCTCCGCCGGATGTCTGGCTTCGCGTCCGGTCGTCTGCTGGATCTGCTCACGGCAGGAAAGGCCGGCGGCAACGATCTCGACGTCGGCGCCCGCTTCACGCACCACGCTCAGCAGACGTTGTTCCCCGATCTTGAGTGACACTTCGTAGTGTTCCTTCTCGAAGCCGAAGGCACCCGCCATCCCGCAGCAGGCGGAATCGATGACCGAGGCACTGTATCCCGGCGGCAAGTTCAGCACATCCAGCGACGGCCCGATCCCCCATAGGGCTTTCTGATGGCAGTGACCGTGAACCAGAATCGACTTCTCCGTATCCAAAAACTGAAGACCGAGCTCGCCTGACGCATTCAGCTTGGAGAGGAAGCTCTCGAATGTGTATGCACTGTCGGAGACGGCACGCGTCTCCTCACCTGGGATCAGTTCGTTATAGTCGTCGGTTAACATCGACACACAACTCGGCTCGAAACCCACGACCTCATANCCTTCTTTAACATACTCGTAGAGACGCTCGACGTTATATACCGCATTACGCTTGACCTCCGTCATCATGCCCCCCGTCAACATCGGGCGACCACAGCATTTCTTGTCAGCAAGGACCACTTCGAACCCGGCCGCCTCCAGAATCTCCGTCGCTGACTCACCGATTCTCGGGTAGTTGNAGTTGCAGTACGTGTCAGCGAACATGACGACCTTCTTGTCGCTAGCTGCCCCTTTCCGACGGTTGAACCATCTCTCGAATGTCCGGCTAGCAAAGGGCGGCAACGTTCGCTCCGGGGCAATGCCCATCTTCTCCATCAACGCTTTGGCGGGTCCCATTCTACCGGCCCAATTCGCGATAGGCGCCACCAGGCAACCGACCTTATTGATCATCTCGATATTCCCGAACAGCCAGGCCCGAAACGGACGTCCATGCTTCTCGTAGTACTGGGCGATGAACTCGTACTTGAGTTTCGCCATGTCCACGTTCGAGGGACACTCGGACTTGCAGGCCTTGCATTCTAGGCACAGATCCAGAGCATCGTATACGGCTTGGTCTGACAACCCATCGTCAAGATCGCCAGAGATAGCTGCCCTGAGCGCATTCGCACGCCCACGCGTGGTGTCAGCTTCATCGAGCGTGGCCATATACGATGGACACATCGTACCGACGAGCTTCTTTCGGCATTGCCCGACGCCGTTGCACATCTCGATCGCCCGTGCAAAACCACCCTGGGAAGAGAAGTCGAAGTGCGTCTGCGGTTCATCCGCCTGGTAGTGGGGCCCGATCCGCAGGTGTTCGGTCATCATCGGCGCGTCGACAATCTTGCCGGGATTGAGAAGAGCCCCTGGGTCGAAGGCGCGCTTCACCTCTCGGAAGGCCTTATACAGCTGGGTTCCGAACATCTGTTCATTCCAGCAACTGCGCACGAGCCCGTCTCCGTGCTCTCCACTCATCGACCCGCCATATTTGAGGACGAGTTCCCTCACCTGCTCGGCGATCGAACGCATCTGAGCAACGCCGTCAGGTGACTTCAAGTTGACGACGGGCCGAATGTGTAACAGGCCGACACTCGCGTGTGCGTAGTAACCGGCCACCGTGTTGTGCGACCGCACGATCCGTTCAAACGCGTCAATATACTCGGGAAGGAGATCTGGACTGACCGCTGAGTCCTCGACAAAGGCGACGGGTTTTGCATCCCCTATGATGCCCATCAGGAGACCGAGTCCCGCTTTCCGAACGTTCCACACGTTGTTCTGCTCATCAGCGGACACCGCGCGCCGGAATCCGTATCCCAGGCCTTGCTCGTNCAGCAGTTCCTCGAGCGCATCGAGCTGTGGCGTGATCTCGTCCATCGAATCGGCGTAGTATTCCACGACAAGGACGGCATCCGGATCCCCCTCAACCCACGCCCGCTGCTTCGAAAGTTCGATCGAACCCTTCGTCTGGTCGAGAATCATCTTGTCGATGAGCTCAACGGCCGCCGGCTGAGTCTCTAGGATCGGCGCGACGGCCCGCATCGACTCGATCAGGTCGTCGAACTGGATGACCCCGAGCGCCTTCGCATTCGGGAGCGGTTCGAGATTGACCTTGGCCTCTGTGACGGCGGCCAGCGTCCCCTCCGAGCCGACGACCATCCGGCTCATGTTGAACGGCTTCCCGCTCACGAACGCATCAAGGTTGTAGCCTCCGACCCGCCTCAGGATCTTCGGGTACCGTATATCGATTTCTTCTTCGTGCGTTCGAGAGAGACGTACGACTTCGCGAAAAATTTGCCCCTCTAGGTTCTTCTGCTCGANCTTCTCCCGCACATCCTCGGCCGTCATCTCACCCCAGTGGCACACGCTACCGTCGGACAGCACCACTTCAAGCTCAATCACATGATCGATCGTCTTGCCGTACTTCACGGAGTGCGCGCCAGCGGAGTTGTTGTTGATCATGCCACCAACGTTCGCCCGGCTGCTCGTTGCCACATCAGGGGCAAAGTGTAGCCCGTGTGGTTTGAGGTAGGCATTCAGCTCGTCAAGCACGACGCCCGGCTGTACGCGAACCCATCGCTCCTCGACGTTCAGTTCGATGATGTCGTTCAGGTACTTGGAGAAGTCAACGATCAGGGCCTTCCCGACGGTCTGGCCAGCGAGCCCGGTTCCACCGCCCCGGGGGATTACGGGGACGCCCATCTCGTTGGCCAGTCGTATCGCCGAGATGACATCGTCCTTCGATCGGGGCAGAAACACCCCGACGGGCTCGATTTGATACATGCTGGCATCAGTGCTGTAGAGGATCCTGGAAAGACGGTCGAAGCGCACTTCTCCCCCCGCCTCTTTGGAAAGTCGTCGTTCCAGTTGCTGTGCTTTGTCGCTCATTCCNACTCCCGCGGTCACGTCATACCAGATGTCTGGTCTGGGTCCTGAAGCGCATAAATCTATCAATAAAGAAGGTGCCCAGCAACGAATGCGCTGGACACCTTAGTTGATCGGATTTTCCGTCGGTCAGCGATTCTTGATCCGTTTGGGATCCGCGCCCGACAGGTTCTCGAACTTTGACGGCTTGAACGGTTGGGGACCTTCGTCTTTCGCCGCGTCGACCTGCTCGGCCTTGTTTGCCTTCGAACGGAAGCCGTCCTCTCCGGATGTGAAGGCAGGCAGGAAAGCTTCTGCCCCCCCCTTGAATACCGTGGATTTAGCCACCTCTTCAATTTTGGGCCGCGGCGCGGTATGACGCGCCTTCCTGGTCCTTGGCTTCGGCGACGAACTCTGTGATTTGGCCGGCCTCCCGCCATCCACAGCCCAGTCCACTGCTCGTACACCAAATTTGGCAGGTTTTTCGATCGGCTGCCAANCAACGCGTTGGACCGTCGGCTGNTCATCGGCCTCAGGCTTTGGCTCCGCCGGTTCGGCGGTCTGTGCCCAGTTGACCGCCTCGGGGTCAGTGGTCCGCGTCTTAAGCCGACCAGCTTTGTCGATGGCCTCGTTCAGCTCTCCCGCACTGGTAGGGAGCTCCAGAATTATGGCGCCATACTTCTCGACGCTCCTCTCCCTGATCTCGTCCTGACGGCCCGAAAACAGCACAACGAAGCGACTCCCGGCTCGGGAACTGTCTTCTGCGAGGGCGCGAGGAAACGCGTAGTCTTCGCTTGCGAAGAGGAGAGCGTTGATCAGGATGACATCGGGCATGTCGGCGTAGATGCAGCGCAGACCGGCAACGCAGGCTCCGACGGTGGTCAGGCTGTGCTTGGTGCGATACTTGAACAATCCGGCCAACGAACGGACGTGGTCAGGATTGCCATCGATCAGGAGGACCTTGCTCACGTGAACCCCCAGGGTCAGCGGTCGCGATCTTCTTTGATCTGGTTTTTGAGAATGACGGCGAGCCGAGTTCTTGCCTGGCCTCGGACTTCATCGTCTAGATCGAATGATAGCCGTTTCAGGGCTTCGGGCAAAGTATTCGGGTTGTCGACGACGGCCTGACGCACGGTCAGATCCTCATCTCCCGCAAGTTTGATCAGCCCCGACGAGGGCATCGACCGGTGTGCGCCGGCAGCCGCACGCACGCCGATGTTGTTGTCGAAGACCATCCCCAACAGGAGCGCCGGTGAAGCACTCGCGTTCTCGGACACCGCGATCCGGATGGCACCGTCGAGGTCGACGGCCAGTCGCTCCAGAACGTGCAAGGGTGTGGAAGCATTCCCGGCGACGCTCAGGCGAACCGCATGCTTAGGGTCCTTCGACAGCACTTCCAGCGTCATCTGGTCCGTATTCTCGTTGGCGCCCACGTACTTGCGAACCGTTGGCGAGAGGTCCTCGAAGAGAGCACGGAGAGTGTCGGTGGTCATGTTCGGGTTGCTCGCTATGCCGACACGGACAATCTCGGCATAGTCTTTGGACAGGGATTGTCGGGCCGCTCCTGGCGTCTGCTCCGAATAGACAAACAGCCCCCGTCTGCGCCGTTTGATCTCGAAACTGTGGAAGCCGTCCCGCAGAGACCACTGTTTGCCCGGAATGTCCGCAGTTAACTCCCCATTGGTTCCGAGCGTTATCCCGTGTCGCCCGAAGGAGCGGCTCAGCTCTACCAGGTTCCCCGCCTGATCCAGATCGGCGACCATTGAGGTGTCGGCCTCGAACAGGTAGCGATCATTTCGGGCGACGGCCCAGCGGACAGTCGGGTTCGGATCAGTCGCCAGAAAGAGCAGAGTCTCCGCTGGCGTATACGGGTTGAAGGCGACGCGGAAGCGCACGGCAGGATCCTCGTCNTCCGCGAGGCGCATCAGGATGCGTGGATTGTGCGTTCGCTGGGCCCGGTCCTGCTGCTCTTCGTTCAGCTCTTCCGCCTGCTTGAGTAGCCTAAGGAACTCCTGATCGTTGACGCGTGTCGTATCTCGCCGGAATTGCGCTTCGACGTCAGCGGATACGCCCACCGCAATAAGAGTGATCAGCGCGCAGAGGTGGAGCGGTCTTGGATTCATAGGATCTCGCTCGGTAATGTTGGGGCTCCAGTCCACCAGCTCGTATGGGTTGTCCACCGTATGGCNCTAAGCGATCCGGATCAACAGCCGGGCAGGACGACATACGGTCGACAAGATCGTAGCCCAGTTTTCGAAATACGCCAGCGGTACGTGATCAAGTTCGTGGAGCAGGCGCTTCCCGTCCCGGATGGTTAAAACAGGGTCTTTCAAGACCCCGGTAACATCTGCTTGATTGACATTCAGGGCGCTCCAGCCTTGCGATCGAATGCCGGGTTCGGTCGGATGTATCGACGTGGCCAACGGCGTGATTTGTGGCGAGCACGATCCCTCCTACCGATCCCAAACGACCGTCCCGCGCGGCGTGGCCTCCACCGCACAAGCGCTGACCCTGTCGGCGATTAGATAGGTCATCGACCGCGGGTGAGACATCCCAATCAGAAGGTCGACCGCCTCTGCGGCGCTGGTGCAAGCGGAAGCGATCGCGCCCACTAGAAGCTTCCATTGTACGCCAAGATCAACAGCCTCGCCCCTCGGTAACGACGAGATGGAGACGAATACGCCCGCTGCGTTCGGGCAGTCCGGGTGTCCGATCCAATGATGCGTGTAGGGCACGAACGGCAGCATCCCTTCGGCGGATACCGCGCGAGCCTCGCAATAGGCCAGGTCCGCGTAGGCCCGGACCTAGTTGCGGCCCACAACGGTGTGGCCATCCTTCGTTGCATCGGGCAGGACGGCGAAATTCGTGCACCCTCTCAGAATCCCTTGCTTCCTGGCGAAGAAATAGGCCAAGAACACGCCGAGGTTCCAATGGCCCCCACCCAGAAATCCTTCTAATATCTCGGAGTCCTTGGGGAACACGATTTGCGCGGCCGCCCGGCAAGGCCGCGCAAACCTGACATCCTCATTGGTTNCCTCCGGTATCGGCAAGACGCCGAGAGCTTCCGCCCGAGCGCGAGACTTCTCGTAGGCGCTTCCCGCGTGGTGAATGGGCTGAATAACCGGAAAAAACATCCTTGCTTTGCACTGAAGGCTGCACTCGCCCTCCTTGTTAACTTGCTGTAGAACAATGTTTTACATCCGGAGAGCATTTTACATCGAAACTGCCTGCTATATACTCTGCAATATCACTGCCAGTCCACCCTAAGCAGAGCGAGGATGGCGGCTTATCCGGCATCCTTGACTGCCCTGCGCCGGATGCTTACCCTAGTTCGAAATTTCCCAATCCCCTGGCCTTTTCCCACTTTTCGAGACAATCATGAGTCTATCCACCGATCTGGACAAGCTGGCCGTCNANGGCGGCGAACCAGTCCGAAACACGGNNGAGAACCCCTGGCCTGAGTGGCCGAACAACCAGGAAGAGGATTGGGAGCGCGANCTCGAACCCGCTCTTCGGGNTGTCTACCTGAGTCGATCCGAAGGCCTTCCCGCTANGCAGGGAGATGCCTTCGGCGCATCNTTCGCGGCNTATTGCGACGGCCGCTATGGGATCATCATGCCCCACGGAACGGATGCGATATCCGCCGCAATCACGGGCGCGCTCGATTTGGACGGCATCGGCGAAGGGGGCGAGCTGATCATCCCCAACTACACCTTTATCGCGACGGCGAGCGCTGCCCTATCAGTACGTTGTAAGCTGTCGCTCGTCGACGTCGACCCGGTCAGCTTTACGATCCTTCCCGAGGCGATCGAGGCTGCGATCACCGACCGGACGTCCGGGATACTTCCTGTGCACCTGGGCGGACACCCTGCTGACATGGATGCGATCAACTCGATTGCCGATAAGCACGGGCTCGTTGTAGTCGAGGATTGNGCTCAGGCGCACGGGGCAGAGGTCAACGGGAAGAAGGTGGGGTCCCTTGGCCACGTCGGCGCGTTCAGCTTTCAGTCAAGCAAGAATCTAACGTCGGGCGAAGGCGGCTGCTTGGTAACGAACGACATCGACATCCGTGATCGCGCCCACGCATTCAAGGACGTGGGGAGACGACCAGGCGGAGAACGGTGGGAGTATCCCCGCCTGGGTTGGAACTATCGCACGTCGGAATACTTGGCAGCCATCCTGTTGAAGCGGCTTCCTCACCTCGAGGATCAGACCAAGCTTCGCAATGAGAATGCGCGATATCTGACAGATGCCCTCACCGAGATCGAAGGGATCACGCCTCCTGGCTGGCGACCCTGGGTCACGAAACACGGATATCACCTGTTCATGTGCCTGTATGAGCCCGAGGCCTTCGGCGGGAAGAGCAGGACCGAGTTCCTGGCCGCGCTCAAGGCCGAGGGAATCACGTGCACGCCTGGCTACGAGCGACCACTGACCGATGAGGGGGCGCTCAAGACGATCCTCGAGCAATACCCCGACAGGGTGACTCGACAGCCCTGCCCCAATATCGAGCACGTATGCGACCACAGCTTCTGGTTCTATCAGTCGATGCTCCTCGCCTCCCGCGAAGACCTGGATGATATCGTGGCTGCCATCAAAAAGATCCACGCCGCGTTCAGGGGTTGATTCACCGTGACAACACCCGACGCATCATCACTCAGAATTTTGATCGTTGAAGACAACGAGGAACTTCGATCCATGCTCGTGGAAGTCCTCGAGCGCATGGGTCACCAGGTCCAGTCCACGGACAAGGCTAAGGACGCGCTGTCAACGATGGAACGGGTCAACATCGACCTCGTACTTCTGGACTTGAAGATGCCCGGTGTGAGCGGGTTCGGTCTCCTAAAGCTGATGCGTCGCCGGCAACTGCCGGTGCCGGTTATCGTCGTCTCCGCCCATATCTCCCAGGATGTGGTGAAGGAATTGGCGGAGGTCGGCATCCAGGGTATGCTCGCCAAGCCCTTCAAGAAGGATCGGATGAAAGAGGAGATCGAACGGGTCCGGAAGGCGTATCTTTCAGGATGAACCGGCAACATCATCGCAAACCACGACGGGGATTGGCTCAAGGAGTCTGTCCCCGTTTCTGTTTGGCCATCCTAGTTACGCTCGCGACTGCCCCCGCTGCCGAGGCCACACCAAAACCGAGCGGCTCAGCCGGCAAGCGACCGCTTAACGCACTGGCCGACGCAACCAGACCGAATCTCCTCCTGCACGCGCACAACCAGGTGGATTGGCATCCCTGGGGACTGGAAGCTTTTGCACTCGCGCGTGAACCTGTCGATCGAGGTCCAGGCACGCAACGAAACCCGCTGCCTGCTTCCTTCGGCCCTCACAGTTACACCGGAATTGAGTTCAAACCGATGAAGCGCGTTCTCTTTCTCTGCACGGGAAACTCGTGCCGGAGCCAAATGGCGGAAGGATGGCTGAAACATATCGGAGGCAACGGTTACGATGTGTTCAGCGCTGGCACCCATCCCACCACGGTGAATCTATTGGCTATCCGGGCAATGGGTGAGGTGGATGTCGACATCTCCAACCAGACACCCGATGGGATCGACATCTACAGGTCGGAGCACTTCGATCTCGTCGTCAGCGTGTGCGACAACGCAAAGGAATCCTGCCCCCTGTTCACCAACGCAGATGAAATCCTGCACTGGGGCTTTGACGATCCAGCGGATGCGACGGGAACCGACGAAGAGCGGATGCTTGAGTTCAGACGTGTGCGAGACGAGACCCGAACTCGGATCTCTGACTATCTGTCGGGGGGTAGCAAATAGACCTTCTTCATCAAGAGATAAGCTGACGTTGACGTCTTCTGGCGAGCCCTATTGATCGCGGTAGCCGCTTCCGCGGAGAGATGCGACGTGTCATATTCGTGGAAGAATCTTGTGTAGAAGTGGTCGGGATACACGGTCAAGACAACCGACACCCCTTCAGCCTCGGCATTCTTGGCTGTTGTATAGGTCCAGGACCAACTCCCACCTGCCGGGATCCGAGCGTCGTAGACTTCCCTGCTCTCCTCGCTATTCAACACGATCTCCCGCCCGATTGCCCGGTCCTGCCTCGAATGCGGAATCGGGAGACCCGCCCCATCGACGAGTGTTAGGGTCACCAGGATCTTGGGTGTCACGTATGTCGGCAGATGGTGTCCGGCTCCCGTGTTCCTGATCCGCACGGAGGCCTGCAGAGAGTCCCCGGATCGCTCAGGTGTCACGGATATCTCGACTGCCGATGCGACCGTTAACGAATCGTGGATCCCGAGCCAGGTGTGCGCGCGTCCCGGCATATGGCACGTCTGACACGTTTTGCCCTCCCTCGCCTGCGGGCTGCCTTCCCATTCGCTGAACGTGTCCTGCAACAGGACTCCATTCATTCGACGATCATCCTCACCAAACTGGTGGCAGTGGCTGCAGAAGTCCGACTGCTGGAAGACCGAGGATTCGTGTGCCCCGCCGTGGCCGGGTCCCCGCCAGACATGAGCCGGTGGCTGATCGCTGATCGGGGGACCTAACCGGGTGTGTGCGCGTACGTGGCAGGCGAGGCAGGTTATCCCTTCTGATCGCATGGAAGAATCGAACTGGTAGTTCAGTTCGTGCCCCCTCGCCGTGGGCAGCGAGGCGTGTTGTTCAGCGTTCGGGGCGTGGCACGACTGGCACCCCTCCACGAATGCCGCATCCGCGTAGGACCCGTCGAGCAACTGTCCAATTACTCCCGGTCCCATTGCTGCTGCGTGCAGGCTCGTCTGCCATTCCTCGACTTGCTTGACGTGACAGTTTCCACAGGCCGTCGGCCGCAAGTCCGCGGACAGTGAATCGTGCGCGGATGGAGCCGTACCCTGCAGGCCAATCGGTGTCTTCCAGAATGCCTCCAGGAACTCCCGGTCGCTGACTTCGGTCGGTCGACTTCCGTGCATTGCTTTCCGCATCGCTTCCACCTGGGCGGACTCGAGCGGTATCCGTATGGACGCGGATTCTGACGCATGGTGAGTGACAAACGCCAGGGATGCGCCTGGATCCGGGATATCCAGAGGCTTCACAACCTTCTGGACGGCGTGACATTGGAAGCAGCCTGACTGGGCAGCCGAGGATACCCCGGTCATCTGATCGGAGCCCACGCCCCGCTCTCTGCTGCCCCCTGGCCCCCGACCAACGAGGTACACGGCCATTTCCTGCGCTTCCCTGGCTTCCAACTCGAACAGCGGCATCTTCGTGTTGGACACCATTCGGCTCGGGGCCATAAGATAGGCCACGAGCCACTCCGGTCGGATCCTTCTCTCGATTCCTGCCAGAGACGGCCCGCGGTCTCCCCCTTTGCCTCCCAGCTTATGGCAGGACTTACAATCTCCACGCTCGTAGAGCTCCTGTCCGGTCCGCCCGGTCACGTCGGCCGGAATGGGCGGGAGGTCAACCGTCAGTGTGACCAGGAAGTCAGCAATCGCTGTTCGAGCCGAGTCTGACATCGGCACGCGAGGCATCCGCGAATCATCACGGACCTGGCGCGGATCACTGAGCAAGTCGAGGATGCCCTGTCTCGAGAGCTTGGACCCTACTGTATCCAGGTCCGGCCCCCAACGCCCGCGAAATGGCGGGATCCACAGGTCGTGACAGGTCGTACAGCCATAGAAGCGAAGTAATCCGACACCGACCGGGGAGGATGTATCCGGGAGGATGTTACTCGATGCGGAAGGAATCAGTATCTCGTCGTCGCAAGGCGGGTATTCAATGACCACGCCCTGAATTAGCGGATCCGTCTGCGCCGTTATTGAGCCGGCCCCGATGAGCAGACACAATAGAAAAGGGCGGCACACAGGCCGCCCCTCCGTCAAGATCCACTCTCGAGCAATCAGCATCATCCCACGTCGCCGTAGTAGTAGTTCGACTCGGTGACGAACAGATCGGGGCGCCCCATTGCCCTGCAGAACTCGCCTGCCTTGTCGCACACTGCGAGCAGTACGTCGGGCATCACCATGTGCCCTTTCCCGTCGTCAAAGAACGGTTCGTCGCCGGTATCGAACACTTACCTGCCCGGTCCGTCGGCCGGCATCGGGTCCTTGTATGCGGCCAGTTCCACCGTTTCGAGCAGGATATCCTCGTCCACATCATACCGGCTAGCATCGAGCACCAGATACGGGCGACGACCGCACACCTCGACAGTCCCAAACCCCACCCCCATAATCTGACGGAGATACTCATTGAGTGCGACGGCGCCGGACAAGCGCACCACTCGAAGCCATTCGTCAGCCCTGTCATGGCCATAGGAGACGATGATGTGCAGCACAATGCGGGCTGTGGTTCTATCGCCGCTTCCCTATAAAGATCTCGGGTTACTTCCGCATAGCTGCTCATTGTAGCCTCCTTTCAATGCTGACATTTCGCCAGGAACTTAGAAAAATCCAACACGGAATCAATCCTCAGACTACAAGGGCAGGCACCATGCCACGGCCTAGTCCTAACCCGGAACCCATATAGGCAGTGGCGAAAAGTTTCCTCAACGGTTCTCGACTATCACGGTATCGTCATACCGAGCGACACCGCCGCCACGCCGCCACAGTGAGTGGAAAAAAAGAAGGCGCCTACTCCGACGGAATGAACGCCCTGCCTACTCAGCTTGCATTAGACGAGTTCTCCTCCGCAGCTGCTTCCCGCCCCCGCCGAACACCCATAGCAGTGGTTCTCCACACGGATCACGCGATCCACGAGCGCGTCCGGCGTGTACTCCCACAGCTTCGACGGCGCCCCCGTGCTGTGCATCTCCAGCATCTGGTTGAAATCGCAGTCGTAGATGTTCCCCTGCCAATCGACGCTGACCTGACTCCGACACATCAGACGTGGAAGCGTGGCGTCGTTGAAGTTGGCCGTCAGGGTGGACATATAAGTGTCCAGCTCACCCCTCCGGTCGAGGTAATCCGCAAAGCGATTGATGGGCATGTTTGTGATGGTGAACAGCTTGTTGAACACGATACCGAAGTGCTGCCGCAGCTCCCTATGATAGTCCGCGGCCAACTCTTCCTGTGCAGGCGGCAGCGAAGCCCCGACCGGGTTGTAGACCAGATGGAGGAGCAGGCCAGATCCGGGACGACCATATCCACGCTGATTCAGGATCTGAAGGGCCCGGATGCTCTTGTCGAAGACTCCCTTCCCCCGCTGGGCATCGACATTGTCGTGTGAGTAACAGGGCAGCGAGCAGATCAATTCGATCTCGTGCTCCACGTAGAAATCAACAAGGTCTTCCTGGCCGGGCTCGAAGATCACCGTGAGGTTGCACCGATCGATCACGTGTCGGCCCATTGCTCGGATCCGTTCGACAAAGTAGCGATAGTCGGCGATCAACTCTGGGGCGCCACCAGTGATGTCCACCGTCTGAATCTCTGAAGCGGCCAGGAATATCAGAATCTTGTCGATCGTCTTCCGGCTCATCATCTCAGTACGTGTGGGGCTCGCATCCACGTGGCAATGGTGGCAGGCCTGGTTGCACAGCTTGCCAACGTTGACCTGGAGAATATCCAGGCTGGCCCTTGTTAGCGTCAGGCCGTCCTGCGCAACCCGCTCGGCGAATGGCACGATCAGATGTGGTTCAGTATCATCGATGTGGAGCAGGTTCTGTCCGCTTTCGGCGTCAGCCATGGTGACTCCTCGGATTGTGCGTCACTGCCCCGGCTTGGGAATGAATGCGTTTGCTCATAGGAGGTCCAATAGTGCCCTCTCCAATTCTGCAAGCCCCGTGCCCAGCCCCTCCTGCATGTCCACTCGCAGAATCCGACGCCCCCTCTCGACGAGCGCCTCATAATCTCCGGCCGCCTGAGCCCTGCTCAGCACTCCGAACGTAGCCGATTTTCCCGGTATCGCCACCTCCTCGTTCGGCTTCGTCGTGACCTGGAGAAAGACACCCGTGTTGGGACCTCCCTTGTGAAGCTGCCCCGTAGAGTGGAGAAACCGCGGACCATAGCCGAGCGTGGTGGCGACACCTTTGGATCGCCCAACCGTCTCGCGGATATTCTGGTAGATCCGTTGGGTCTCTTCAGTTCTGTCGGTGTATGACAACAGGGTAAAATAGTCACCGGTCTGGAGCGTGCTCAGAAATGCTGTCAAAGCCTCTTCACCAGACGTCGCCTCCTTCTCACCGCTCGTGACACTGAGGCTCCCGACCTTCCCGACCGGATCGGGCTCGGAAAAGGTCCCATCCTGCTCATACTCTGCCAAGAGTCGCGTCGTGATGTCCTTGCTTTCCTGGACGTTCGGCTGGTCGAAGGGGTTGATCTCCATGAGCGATCCGATCACCGCGGTTGCGAACTCCCACCGATAGAACTCTGCTCCCAGGTGCATTTCGTCAAGCACATTGAGCACGACTGTAGGGTGCCCCTCACTGGACAACGCAGTGATGCGGCGATCCTGCGACTCATCGGGCTCACTCTCCAGGCGAATGTATGCGAAGAGGCGATCGTTCCCGTAGCCGGACGCATTTCGATCCGGCTCTTGGTCGACAGGGCAGATACCAACCCCGCCCTTGCCCGTGCTCTCAGCGACAAGCTGCTCGATCCAGGCGCCGATATCCCACAGTTTCGGCGATACCACGAGCGTCAGCTTGTCTCGTCCGTTTGCCTGTGCTGCACCCATAGCAGCTCCGAGGAGCAAACCGGGATTCTCATCCTCTGTGCGGCACGCGTCGGCGAGTGCTTCCGCCCGATCCAGGTATGACGTGAGGTCGAGTCCCGCCAGCCCTGCCGGAAGCAGCCCGAAATTCGAGAGCGCCGAGAACCGGCCGCCGATCTCCGGAACGCCGTGGAACACCGCCCGGTACTTCTCGTCAGTTGCCCTATCCTCGAGGGAAGAACCCGGATCGGTTACTGCGACGACCTGCCGCCCGACCTCATCTGTTTCCTGCCCGACCTGATCGCAGAAATAGTCGAGGAGAACATTCGGCTCAACCGTCGACCCAGACTTGCTCGCCACGGCCAGAAGCGTCTTCTGCAAGTCTAGGGACTGCCGCACACGGCTCACCTGATCTGGGACCGTCGAGTCCAGTACGTGCAGGCGAGGAGATCCTGGCTGATGTCCGAACGTCTCGCTCACCACCTCGGGACACAGGCTACTCCCTCCCATACCCAGCAACAGACAATCCGTAAAGCCGTCCGCTCGAATCTCATCCGCACACGATGTGATTTGAGACACCCCCCCGCGATGGGCCTCAATCGCATCCAGCCAGCCTAGCCACTTCGCCTCGTCGCTTCCCGACCACAGGGCCGCGTCGCGGGACCATATACGCTCCGTCCCGTTGGCAATCTTCCATTCCTGCAGAATGCGCTGAAAGTCCCCGTCGCATCCCGCCAACTCGTATCGATCTCCCCGGCCCGTCTCCATAATCCCTTCTACACACTAGCTGTACAGGTGCTCGACCTGTTTTCGATATCCGTTGTATTTAAGCGTCTGTAGCCGCTCACCGGACCCGATCATCAGCTCAGTCGCCTGGGACCACCGAGGATGCGGAACGGCCGGGTTCACGTTTGACCAGAAGTCGTATTCTCGCGGCGATAGTGTGTTCCAGAACGTGTCCGGCTGTCTACGAGAGAACTCGATTTTCACGACCGACTTGATGCTCTTGTAGCCATATTTCCACGGGACGACCAGACGAATCGGCGCCCCGTGTTGAACAGGCATCTCCTTCCCGTAGATGCCTGTCGCCATCACGGCGAGTTCATTTCGCGCCTCGTCCAGCCGCATACCCTCGAAGTACGGCCACGGATACCAGTTCTGTTTCTTTTGACCCGTAGCCTCCTCCGATCGGAAGAATGCATACATACAGACATACTGGGCTTTATCCGTCGGCATCGCAAAGTCGATCAACTTATGAAGCGGAAAGCCGGACCATGGCACCACCATCGCCCACGCTTCAACGCAGCGGAATCGGTACACGCGTTCCTCGATGCCGAACTGCCGGATCAGCGCATCGACGTCGAATCGCCCCTTGTTCTCACAATGACCGTCGAGCTCGATCGTCCACGGATACGTCTCGAACGACTGGGCGACTTCGTACACCTTTTCTTTGATCGTCGTGAACTCGTAGAAGTTGTTGTATCTGCCGGCGACGGCCTCCTCGGTCATCGGGAGATGAACACGATAGGCCGGATTCCACTCAGGGGGATACAATGCCTGAACCGCGTCACGGTCCGAGACAGCCTCCTCACTCTCTGCCTGCAGACCTCCATTCAGAAAGAGAGATCCACCGATCGCGGCAGTCGTTTTGAGGAAGTGACGCCGATTGAGATACGCGCTTTCCGCCGTTACCAGATTCTCCCGGATTTCCCAGGACCTCGGCACCCTGACCAATGCCATCAACGTCCTCCGTCAGCAGTCGCCTGATCGTTCAACATCCAGTCATAATCCTCGTATTTGACGTCCCATTCCCTAGCGACCTTCGCCTCATCTACATACAGCGCAACGTAGTCCACGATGCTGGAAGCGTCAACGCGGAACTTCGATTCATACCAGTCCGTAAAGTCCGACTCGAACCAATCCAGAATCTTCGACAGCGTTACCGTCCGATTCTGTGGATCGACCTTAACATGCCTCGCATCGTTCAGGAACGTGCGCATAGCCGCCTCCAGCCGGGTATCGAGGTCGCCCCCGGTGAAGACTTGAGACTCAAGCCGCGGACACCCGATGGACGCACAGTTGATGGCTGCGTGGATTCGTGGGTCCTTGAATTCCTCCCGAATGATATCGTGCTCGATGTTGTTCAGGGTGAGCAACTTTCCTCCGACCGTATACCACGTCCGATTAAAGAATCCGGACAGCATCTTGATGTCTTTGACGCTCTTCGTGGGATAGGCGTCGATCACGCCCGTAAGCGCCAACGCATTATATGCGTTGATCCAGTACGCCAGCGCGTCAGCGCGTGTTGGGAAGCGATCTGGTGCGCTCTTCGGGCTGGTCTGCCCGAGCGAGTCGACATAGGCGTCGAGATCCGCTCGGTCAGCCTTTAGACCGGCGTAGTCCACCCTTCCCGCTTCAGCGACGCGACGGGACAGGACCCGATCAAAACCATCGTGACTGAACGGAGCGCTTTGGCCCCAGACATTCGTTAATAGCAGAAGGGCAGTAAGCAGCTGGATCATTCTGATGCCTCCAACTCAGTCGACTTCAGCGCGTTCCGGGCAATACGGGTGATCATCACGGTGAAAACGATGGTGGCGATCAGCCCAACGCCGAGCAACGCATCCTGTTGCCAGGTCCTCACCGACGCGCCCGCCGTGCCATCGAGACCAGCTTTGCCGGCCGCCCCCAGGTATACATACATCACGGTTCCAGGAAGCATACCCAACCAACTCGCAATGACATAAGGCACAAAACGGACCGACGTCAGGCCATAGAGATAGTTGCTAAGGTTGTATGGCACTAAAGGGCTGAGCCTCAGAAGGCAGACGATCTTCCAGCCCTCGGCACCGATTGCCCGATCGATCGCCTCGAACCGAGTGTCCGCAGCCACCTTTCTGGCGACCCAATCGCGGGCGAAATAGCGAGAGACCAGAAAAGCCACGGCTGCGCCCAGCGTGGATCCGGTAGACACGAGGATGGTACCCCGAACGAGGCCAAACAGCACCCCGGCTCCGATCGTGAGCAGTGACGCGGGAAGAAACAGGACTGCGGCCACTATGTAGGATGCCACAAATACCACTATCCCTGTGGGCCCGAGCTCGGCCACCCACCCGTCAAATTGCTCCAGCCAATCGCCCAGGGGGACCGAAGACCGCAACCCGACCACGGCAAGGATAACCGCGATCGGAATCAGCCACTTGATCGAGAATCCAGCGCGCTGTTTCTCTGTGGCTTCAGCCACATTTAAGCTCCCCTCTGCTTCCTATACAGCCACGTAAAGATGGACTTCGCCCGAGGCGTGAGTCGGGTTCGGTTGTATTGATCGCCCAACTTCTTCGCGATCTCTGCAAACGTGGGATAGGCATGGATCGTGGCGGCGATGCCCCCAAGCCCAATCCCGTGATTCATCGCCAGAACGAACTCGTGAAGGAGGTCACCCGCGTGGGATCCGACGAGCGACACGCCCAGGATCTTGTCCGATCCCTCCTCCGTGAGCACCTTGGCGAACCCTATCTCCTCACTCTCCAAGATATTCCGGTCAAGATCTTCCAAGGCCTGCGTATAAAGGTCGTATGCGATGTTCCCCTCCCGAGCATCCCGTTCGGACATCCCGACGTGGGCCACTTCCGGGTCCGTGTACGTCGACCAGGGGACCACCGACAGTGCCGCTTTCTGGCGGAGAAACTGAAACGGCATCATCGCGTTTCGGACGACCACGCGTGCTTGGGCATCGGCCGTGTGCGTGAACTGGTAAGGTCCCGCAATATCTCCGGCGGCATAGATGTGCCGCACGTTCGTCTGCAGGTATGCGTTTACGGGGATGCCCTGTGGCGTCGCCTCTACGCCGGCCGCTTCCAGGTTCAAACCTTCCACGTTTGGCGCCCTGCCGACCGCGATCAGCAGGGCGTCGGCAGACAGCGAGATCGTTTCCGAGGTCCCATCATCGGCTTTGCGAGATGCTTCGAGCACAATATCTCCGTCGCGCATCTCGGCTAACTGGACGCCGGTATTTGTCAGGACCTCAACACCCTCCGACTCGAGACACTTCTGCACGAAAGCCGCTACATCCTCATCCTCTTTCCCCATAACCTGAGGAAGGAACTCGACGAGCGTCGTCTTTACTCCGAGACGGTTGAACACCTGCCCGAGCTCACACCCGATCGGTCCTGCCCCAATGATCACGATGCGTTGTGGTTTCTCGTTTAGGTGATCAAAGATGGTCTCGCTAGTGAAGTAAGGGACGTCCTCGATCCCTTTGATCGGCGGAATGCCGGCCCGTCTCCCGGTGGCGATCACAAAACGTTTCGCCCGAAGCATCTGCCCGTCCACTTCGATCTCGTGCGGTGACCGAAATGTCGCCTGACCGGTGAAGACGTCCACGCCCAGTCCTTCGAACCGTTCGACCGAGTCGGTCGGTTCGATCTTCGCTCTCCGATCACGCATCCGCTCGAACACACGGTTGAACTCGAACTGTGGCTTCATCGCCTCGAGCCCGAATTCCGGGGCACGACGGACGTGCTCGATCGCACGTGCAGAAGAGATCAGGGCCTTGCTTGGGACACACCCGAAGTTCAGGCAGTCGCCCCCCATCTTGTGCCGCTCGATCAAGGCCACTCGCCCGCCCAACCCGGCCGTCCCGGCAGCAGTCACCAGACCGGCCGTACCGCCGCCGATGACGACTACGTTGTAGGTTCCCTGCCCTCTCTCTTCATTCACGGTCAAATCCTGTGTTCGAAGTTTGCCGAGTTCACAATTTAAAAAATCGAAGAGTCAATTGCTATGCCAGGCCCCTGCCCAAGCACCGGTCGGCAAAACAAATCGCTGTTTTACAGACTCTTAACTCACCGCCGACACCCACACGGTTCAGTCAGTGAATGAGTCAGGCTACCTGAAGACCCCAGACTCTCACGACAGGGTGAGATAAGAAAGGGCGGACGACCCGAAGGTCCATCCGCCCCTTTCCCACTCACCGGTCACTGGCTCGTCAGGCCGGATCGAAAAATGTCAGATACTGCTGGCCGTGGAGCTCTCGATGCAGCAGTGTGGCCAACTCCATCCCGTGGTAATCGCCCCACATAGAACTCTCTCCACACGGGATCTTACTCCCGTCGGGGACGTGATCCCACCCGTTGGGCATGTGGTAGATCGAGTGCAGCAACAAGCCCTGGTGGTTGGCATCCTCAGACAGATAGGGTGCATCAAACAAGGTGCTGGCCGTGGTCAGGGCCGCCTGTGTATACCGGGACTCGCCGAGCCGCTTGCCCAATCGATACAGTCCCTGAGCCGTGATCGCGGCCGCCGAACTGTCGATCGGCTCGTGAGCGTTGTGTGGATCGGAAGTCCGGCCTTGCCAATCACCAAGCTCGAATAGGCCAGGTGCGCCGGTATCCCAGTATGGGATGCCGTCGAGCGCGGTTGCGCCGTCGATGTAGAAGTCGGCCGTAGCCCGAGCTGCCGTCGTAAAGGTCGCCGCGATCGAATCTCGTCCGCCATACTTGTCCAGGTCGGCATCGGACAACGTATCCAGGAACTCGAGCAGTTCGGCATAACCGGTGACGATCCATGCCAGGCCTCGTGTCCACGTCGAGAACGGTGAGTAGCCTTGCTGGGTACTGGCGCAGCGATAGTTTCCGTCGTTCGTGTTGAAGATGGACTCGTGAACAACACGACCGCTCACGTCCCACCTGTCTCGTCCCTCACCATAGTAGACATTGTATGACGCCGTCGTCTCAGCGTGATGGATGAGTCGTTCTAGCAGCGATATCGCGCGATCATTCTCACCCATAAGGTGATGACCCAGGGTGTGGGCCACGCCCAGGATCCGACACGACCTGATCGTGTCGGAGAACAAGGAGTGCGGTCCATTGAACGAATGAATGAACCCCTTCCCGTCGGCGATCGCCGTCCACCGGGCAGCCTGAACAGCCCCGGACGATTTGATCGCCATCTCGTAGAAGGTTCGCTCCCAGTCGTCCCCGCCTGTCCGGCCCTCCAGCAGCAGCCGGCGCAGGTTCCCATAGGTGGAGAGGTTGTTGAACCCGTGATCGTGAACGCCCATATGCGTCACATGGCTGGCCATCTTGTCGACGGTCGCCCTACGGCCGATCTCCAGAAAAGCGTCGTCGTCCGTTACGTCATACTGCAAGACGGCACAGCCGAATTGGAACCCCTGGGTCCATTCTGTCCAGCCCCTCGTGGTATACTGCCCTTCGACTGTAAAGACCGGCGTCCCTGCTGCGGGATCCCAAGTCGAGTCGATGGCTTGAATCTTCTGGCCAGCGAGCTCAAAGACCCGAGACAGATTCCCGCTCAGGTCCTGCAGTGTTATTCCGTCATCGATCTTCATTGCCCCTCCGTGCAGACGTCAATCATCCCTACGAACCAGTAGCCAACATACCAAAAGGGGTCACCAGTGGCAACAAACGCCCATTTGTCTTGAGCCTCCCGAGGCAGCAGACTATCTTACCGCATCACCATTACAAGTGTATACGAAAGGATGAAGAAGATGGCGGGTGAAAAGCACACTCCGGTCGGATATGACGATACACCAGTGCTCCCGGGGCAGCCCTGGCGCGTACACGACAGCAAACGCCCACAACCCCGCGTGGTCGCGCCCGGGGACGGAGCCGGCGCCCCCTCGGACGCGACCGTTCTGTTCGACGGATCGGATACCTCGGGCTGGGTCAACAAGGAGGGCGGCCCGATCGGCTGGACGGTCGAGAACGGGTATATGCAGGTCGAACCCAAGACGGGAAACATCAGCAGCAAGGCCGAATTCGGCGACTGTCAGCTTCACATAGAGTTCGCGGTCCCCAAAGAGGTGAAGGGCTCCAGCCAGGGGCGCGGAAACAGCGGCATCTTTCTGATGGGGCTTTACGAAGTACAGGTGCTCGATGGGTATGACAACCCCACCTATGCCGACGGCCTAACCGGGGCGATTTACGGTCAGTTTCCACCGCTCGTGAACGCGTGTCGCAAACCGGGAGAGTGGCAAGCCTATGACATCCTGTTTGTGGCTCCCCGCTATCAGGATGACAAGCTGGTCAGCCCTGCCTACCTGACAGTTATCCTCAACGGTGTGATGCTCCACCACCACAAAGCCGCGCACGGACCGACGGGCCACAAGAACCTGTCATCCTACGACCCGGCCCACGGCCCCAAGGGACCCTTGATGCTCCAGGATCACGGTGATCTCGTTCGCTTCCGGAAAATCTGGATGCGCGAGTTCGGGGATTACGACGACAAAGCCTGATCGCCCAGCATCATAGACACACGAACGGCGTAGCTCCGTTATGGACGCTCCGCCGTTCTCTTTCGACCCTGGACATCCAGCTGCTATCGCGCCACAGCCTCGGCGAACAACAACAGACTGGGGAACGAGATCTGCCCGTCCAGATCGTATCGACTGTCGAAATCCCGATCGATCGTTGACCACCCGAAGAGTGACGCAAAACGGGTGAATGTCATCGGTGGGGTGACGACCACTTCCAGTGTGCCCCCGGCTTCCAGGTGAACTATGGTTCCGTCCACATAGCCCAAACTCGCCGATATGATTCGCAACGAAGACGTGAGCGTATCCGGAGCGACCTGGAAGACGAGCACAATGGATTCAGCCCCGTTGAGGCCCGGTAATGGATCCACGTGCAGGAATTCGACCGCGTCCCTTGGGTAACGAACCTGGAATTGCCCCTCCCTGCCGTCCCCTTGAGTGACATCTCCAAAGATATCAAGGCGTAACGATTGTCCTGCGACCAGATTCGGGGCTGTGACTCCCTGATTTCCTGGCAGTGGATCTGCATCAAACGCGACCCAGGGCCCCACCGGGAGCTCAACCCGCCCGATGATGGGCCCTAACTCAACGACCAGCCCAATCGTCCCCGGACCCGTCGCAGTCAGGTGCACATCCAGGAACCTGCAGACCGGAATGGGTCCGGACGGGATGGCCCTGCGACCGATCCTCCACCTGAACGTCTACTGGTTCGGGTGGGTCGACTACTACCCGGAAGCCGATCCCTACACCGTCGAAGACTGATCAGCCAGCTCGAATGTTGCCGGTCCGGGACGGGTGATAAAGAACACTGACGCATCAGCTCTCGCAGGGAACGCACTTCGATAGGCCGAGGCCCATTCCGATGCGAACGCTGCCGCTCGGTCGGTGTCGACAAGTGCGTATACGCTCCCGCCAAACCCTGCGCCAAAAGCCGATGCGGAACGTGCCCCTAACCGCTCCGCCTGTTCAGCGAGCCAGACGGTCTCCTCGACTTGATTCTTCAGTCGTCTCGCGCCGTTCGCCTGCGACTCACTGATATACCTTGCAAAGCCTTCGACATCGTTCCCATCGAGCGCGTCTGTCGCCGCTGGGATGATTTGCTCGCTCTCCCTGACAAACTGATCGAAGCGATCAAGAAGGTCATCCACACCAAAGTCGCTGTCCGTCGCACCGGACAGAGCGGACCGTACTCCATCCACGCCCACAGACTGAATAGCAGCGGCAAGATGAGGGTGGCTGTCCCCGAGCCCCGTGTTGATGGCATTGGTAACCGCCCCCGCGAGCCGGCTTGCACGGTTGTAAAGCTCGAGAGCACCTCCCGTCTTCTCGGCCACAACTCCACTCGAAGCCACCACAAAGGTTAGGCTGCGAGGGAAGCCAACGGTTCGCTCGTGTTGGACCGGACAAAAGGCGTAGCGTTTCAGGGTGTCCGCCGATGCACACAGAATGGCCGTATGGTCCTCGCTGCCACCAAAAGTCCCGACGCCTGCATCGCCCTCCAGCGTCCCGAAGGTTTGGCCGTTTTCGACCGTTCCCAGATACCCAGCCAGCTCCTCGTCGTTCCCAATGTTCTCTTTGTAAATATCCCGGCCATCCAGCCCGTTCGTCCGAATCAGGATCAGGGCGAAACCGACAATGAGCGCACTCGATGAACTCATGCCCGCAGCCTGAGGCAGATTGCTGTGGAACGCGATTTCGACTCCCGATAAGGCGCCAAAGTTGGATGCGATGCGCCTGACAGCCGTCCTCGGGTAATTTCGCCAATCCCCTGTGCTGGTGTCCAGATCCGGAGATGCCTCGAAGCTGTCGGTATCCCCGGTGTGAGAGTCCGTGATAGAAATGACCTTGTCTGGCCGCGGCTTTACGACGAACGCGATGCCTCGATCCGTTGCACACAGGAGCGACCGTCCTCCGGCGTAGTCCGTGTGTTTCCCGAGCACCTCGATCCGACCAGGCACCCACCACGCTCTGAGTGCCGATACAGACGGTCCAAGGACTTTCGCGCTCGTGACGAACGCGCCGGCACGCTCTTCGGCTTCGTTCCCGAAACCGGCCTCCAGGAGAACACTCGTGACGGAGCCTTTGTCCGAGCAATCCATCTGCTCAGTCCAGGTATCGGATTCGGCGGGCGATGTCAGTGTTCGGGCCGTGATAAGGTCGAAAGAGATTTCCGGAGTCGAACAGGGACCGGCTGATGTTCTCAAGGTCGTCGTGGCCGATTGCCCGGGTGAAGATCTGGAGCAGGTATTCGACACCCATGCGCGAGGGACGCATCCGATCGGTGTCGTAGAAGCTGGGATGCACCAGTCGAGCGTGGATGTGACCCCATGGATCACGCAACATGTTCGCGTCCAGGCTGTCCACGTAGAATCCGTCGTCTCGATTCCAGTTCAGCGTGGCGATTGCGTTGTTCTGGCCCTCGAGGAGCATGTCGACCGCTCGACCGCCGAGTTGGGCCGCGTGGAACCGGTCGAATAGTATGGGACGCCCCCCTCGCTGCGAGTGCCCCACCTTTCGGGTGAAGATGGCCGCATCTGCCGATTCTCCACGCCGCCGATCGACAAAGTACCTGTCGCCGATACGCTCGATCAGAATCCGACGAACCGCTTCAGCGGCCCCGGACAGGAGGACGTTACCCGAGGGATCCGGCGATTCCTGATGGGCGCCCAATTGTTCCCCCGACTCGTCCGAGATCCCTTCGCCGCACACGATGACGACGTTCTTTTGTAGCTCGTAGAGCTCCTTCACCTGTTCGACGAGCAGGTCGGCATCCACAGGCGCCTCGGGGATCAGGATGAAATCCGGCTGGCCGTAGGAGGCCCCAAGGGCGATGTAGCCCGAATCCCGTCCCATCACCTCGACGATCGCGATCCGGCGGTGACTCTCCGCAGTGGTGCGGACCCGATTGATCCCCATCGCGACGTCGAAGACGGCGGTTGCATATCCGGGGGTCACATAGTTGACCATATACTCGAGATCGAATTCCGTGCGGGTCCTGGAGCGGCTGTAGTCGACCATGCCATCCGCTTGCTCTTTTCGAACCCATTCCTGGGCCTCGCTCATATAATTGAGGCCCAGGTCATTGTCGATCGTCTTGGGAGCCAGCACAGCTGGCATCTGCTCGGCGATCGGCTGCAGACCGTTCAGAGTCCCGTCACCACCGATACAGATGAGGCCATCGACCTTGAGGTGATTCAGGCGCCCAATGATCCTGTCGAGCTGTTCACGGTCCTCGGGATCGACGTAGTCCCGTGAAGCCCCGATGATCGTCCCGCCCTGGGTCGCATCGAGCTCAGGAATTTCACGGAATAGAGGGTTCAGCTGGACGTGCGGCACGCGCGAATTCTGGAGGCTGCTGAACCCCTTGATCAGGCCGACAACCTCCACTCGAAGCTGGTTCGCCCTGGCCACAGCCCCGTGCAGCGTCGCGTTCAGCGCAGGCGTGTCTCCGCCGGCCGTGAGAATCCCGATGCGTTTCATCCCGTCGCTCCTCTCACGACTCGTCCTCGAAGGCCCGGTAGATCGCCTGCACCGCACGCTCGAAGTCGGCCGCTTCCACACCAACGATGATGTTGATCTCCGACGCGCCCTGGTCGATCACTCGTACGTTGACCTCGGCATCGGCAAGCGCCGCAAACAGACGGGCCGCGATGCCGATCCGATGTGACATGCCCTCCCCGACCGTCGCAATCAGCGCCAGCCCCGGGAGCAGCGTTACGCGATCCGGCTGGAGGACCTGTTCGATCTTCGACACGAGTTCGGGACCCTTGCCTCCCAATTCGTCGTCACTGATGATCACAGACATCGTGTCGATTCCGCTGGGAGAGTGCTCGTAGCTGATGTCCTGCTCAGCTATCACATCTAGCACTCTGCGACCAAACCCCTTGGTCTGGTTCATCAGCGCCTTCTCGATGAACAACATCGAAAAGTTCGCCCGACCGGCCACGCCGGCCAGCGCCTGCTTCGACATATCACGTTCGGGAAGGATCATCGTCCCCGCATCATCAGGACAGTTGGTGTTCCGGATGTTCACCGGGATTCCGGCCTCACGCACGGGGAACATCGCCTCATCGTGGAAGACACTGGCCCCCATGTAGGCAAGCTCACGAATCTCTCGGTAGGTTATCTCGGTCACCGGCTTCGCGTCCGAAACGACTCGTGGATCAGCCATCAGCATACCGGACACATCGGTCCAGTTCTCATACACGTCGGCCGATATCGCCCTGGCGACAACAGCCCCAGTGATGTCCGAGCCTCCGCGCGAGAACGTCTTGATCTCACCGTCTGCCTCGGCTCCGTAGAACCCTGGGATCACAAACCTTCCCGATCCAGACAGTTTCCGGGCGATGACGTCGTATGAGTCCGGGTCCAACGTGCCAGATCTCCCAAACCGAATCACCTCCGCCGGCTCGACGAACTTGGCCCTCAGCGCGGCAGCAAGGATCCGTCCATTCAGATGCTCTCCGCGCGACGCCACATAATCCGTACTCGCGCCCTGCTCGATGTCGACACGCAATTGATCGAGCAGTCCCTTCATGTCTAGGTCGAGCCCCAGCGCTTCTGTGATGCCGAGAAAGCGACGCTTGAGGTAACTGAACGGTTCTGCGATGTCGACCTTCTGCCTCGCAAGTTCGTGGCAGAGATAGAGCAGATCCGTCACCTTGGTATCGCCGTCATCCCGTTTTCCTGGTGCCGACGGTACGACAAAGCGACGCTCACTCCGCGCCTCGACGATCTCGATGGCCTTCCGAATCTGATCCTCATCAGCGAGCGACGACCCGCCGAATTTGCAAACGATGTCCCCCATCCTCCCTCGTATCCTCCATATAGAAACAGAAACGCCGGGCGTCACACACCCAGCGTCTTAGTTGCACCGACGAATCGACTCGTGGCTCACCCGATGGCGAGGAACCCCACGGCCCCGAGCAGGACGAGCGCGTTGACAATGACACCCATCTTCCTTGCCGCCGTTGGTTCACACTCGCCGAACACGAACTGAACCACTCTGCCCAGTATTGTGCGAGCCGATGCTGCTTCCTCCAGCTGAGCATCCCGGGTCCGGTCCTCAAGAAGATCGATCAACAAATGGGTGAACTGACGAGTATCAACAGGCTTCTGACCAAAGCTGCACGGCTTTAGTAGTGTCAGTACCTCTTCCCCCGCCATCCCTAGCATCTTCAGATCGAGGAGGATGAGATCATATCCCCCTTAGATGGCCAGATTCAGGCCCCCCCGAGGATCGGACTCGGTTTCAACCAGGCGCACGGACCGCTTCAGGGAGACCCGCACCACCTCCGGAAATAGTGGGGCATCGTCGATAGCGAGAACACGCCACCCCGGTGAAAGAATCCCGTGATTCTGGTGACGAGCAGAGAACACACAACCTACGACGCTTGGAGTTTGCTGCGCGTCTTCCTAAGCTGCCTGAGCAATGACCTCGCGTCGCCGATCGCCGGATCCAGGTCGACGGCCGCGTTCAGAGACTCGATCGCCTTATCGAGATCCGCCACCTGCTTGTGATCCTGATAGCGGTAGGTCATGATCAGTCCACGAACGTGGTGAGCCTTCGCCTTCAGGCGGTCTTCGAGCTCGCTATTCTCGAGCACCTCTCCCGCCATGCGATAGGCCTCGTCTTCACTCCCGGTCCTGAACTTGTAGAAAGAACCGTAAACTTTCGCTTTGGAGACGATGTCCTTCCCGCTCCCGTAATCGAGCCCACGCTGGATAATCTGATCCGCGCGACTGTAATCGCGGGCACCTTCGAACATCCGAGCCACGTCCAACGAATGCTGGCACAGCATATCGCGCATCTGTCGATCCTTGTGTGTCGCCCGGAACTCGTAGCCGGACCAGAGCGAGTCCTGGAACGCCCACACCCTGAGGAGCCGACGGGTCATGGCGGAGTCCTGGAACGACGCGGCAGCCCTCGTGTAGAATTTGGATCGACCCGCGTAGTGGGCGCCCAACCGGTGGAGGACAGGTTCGTAGTTCGGAGCCAGTCGCAGAATGTCTCCAGAAACAGACGGGAGCGAGTCTTCGGGGGCCGCTTCGTAGCCAGGCATCAAGTCCACGATCGCCTTCAGTTGCGTCACTCTCTCCGCTGCCCACTTCCCGGAATCAGTCTTGTGGAATGTCTTTGCAACCTCGTCGTAAGCGGTGATAGCATCCGAAAGCCTGGTCAGTTCCCCCTCTACGTCCCTCGCCTTTGACATCGCGCGTGCGGCTCCAGGTTCATCGCTCTCAGGTCCCGAACACGCAACCGCCACGATGACGCAAGTCGCCGCCACGAGCCTAGTCACGTTCCCGCTTTTCCATGCACAATAGCCTCGCATACGGTCCTCCGTGTTACTCATCGTCCGCCCTGAGCAGGACTTCCGATTTGCGTTTCTGTTTCATTTTCTCGACCAGACGGCGGTTGAACTCGTGCGCCGTGTGGTATCCCTGAATCTTCAACTGGTGATTCATCGCGATCGCCTCGGCGATCACAGTAATATTCTTACCCGGATAAATCGGTACGGTGACCTGGGGCACCTCTACGTCGAGGATTGACACCCAGTCTTCCTCCAATCCGATCCGATCGAATGTCGCCGAATCGTTCCATTCGACGAGCTTGACGACAACTTCGATTCGCTTCTGCACACGAACAGCCCGCACCCCGAACATGTTCCTTACGTTCAGGATGCCGAGCCCCCGGATTTCCATGTGATCCCGCAAGGTCTCCCCGCTCATGCCAACCAGGATGCCACGGAT
Source organism: Gemmatimonadota bacterium (assembly GCA_002727195.1). Lineage (GTDB taxonomy): Bacteria > Latescibacterota > UBA2968 > UBA2968 > UBA2968 > UBA2968. The sequence continues at coordinate 195,042 of PBWH01000003.1, read as the reverse complement.
CGTCCGGGATACGAGCACTACGTCATCGGCCACAAGCCGATGACCACGCTCGACCAGATCCAGGGCAATCTCACTCTTTCCGATCCCGCTCCGCCCCATGAGCAGGAGACCGATGCCATAGACATCGACCAGTGATCCGTGGAGTGCGGTGTTCGGCGCGAAATAGTCGTCGAGATAAAGGGAGAACAGGTGGGCAAACTTGGTCGTGGAGGACGCAGTCTGCATCAGAGGCACGGCGTGCCGCTCCGCAAGCTCTCGCATGATGGGAAGCACGTCGTTCCCATCGGTGATCACGAGAAGCGGGATATCGAACTGGAAGATGGTCGAGAGTACCTGCTCGATCCGCTGATCCGAGAGGCTCGAAACATAAAGCATCTCGGTATTGCCGAGTACCTGGACGCGATCGAACGTGAACATCCCGACAAACCCGGCCAGCGCCAACCCAGGGCGATGCACATCGCTCGAAACGAGCTGGTTGCCGAGTCCGGACTGGCCGGCATCTAGGGTCAGATCAAGACGTTCGCCGAACTGCTCGAACGCCTCCCCCACAGTGATCGTCTGCACTTAGCCCCCGGTACTCATTTCCCCACGGCTGTCATCGTGATAGGTCCTCTTCTTGTCGTGGAGCTTTTTCAGCTGTGAGACCATCCGATTCGCCGCCTGATCGATGGCCGAGTAGTTTCGGTCATCCTCACCGCTGGACTTGAGCGTGTGGCCGTGAACGTTTTCAACCAAGTCAACGTGCTGCCGACGGCCCTCCTCGGGGATCGTAACGTGAGTGTCAACGATCGGCGTGAAGAACTTCTCGAACTTCTTGATCTCGTCTTCTAAGTAACTGCGGGTGCGATCGGATACTGAATAGCGATGTCCTGAGATGGTTACCTGCACGTCTATCCCCTTGGTCTCAGGCGCCTTGCCCACTCACCGTGAACATCTTCGACATTTTTACCGACGTTCCCTCTTTGCCGGCACTAAACTCGACTTGGTCCATAAATTCACGCATCATCAGGATCCCTCGACCCGACGGGTTCAGCAGATTGTCGGGTCTCAGCGGATCCGGGACGCGAGCGGGATCGAACCCCTCGCCCTCATCCCTTACCCAGCAGTTCAACTGCCCGGGTGTCGCCTCGATCTTGATGTGCACGTTCTTCGATGCGTCCTCTTTGTTACCGTGCTGGATGGCGTTGTTCACTGCTTCCATAACCGAGATCATCAGATCTACCTCGTCATCCTCGGTGATCCCGACCCGGTCGCCCGCTTCCTCGATCATCGCCGCGACTTTTTCCATCGCGTCGTAGGAACTCGGAATCGTGATCTGGAGATCATCAGTTTCAGGATTGGCCACGTTCGTCTTTTTCCTGGACAGGGAGTTGTTTCAGCCTGCGGAGAAGAATCGGCTCTTGTTCCCGGTGGGTGAGACGCCGATGCGAACTGGACTCAGGCAACGGGGACAACTGGCAGTGAACGCATTCTGTTTCTGGTTGAGATACGCACGACCGTAAACGTTGCAGCATTTGAACAGCACGCCAATATATGGACGCTTGCTCATTGTGCGTAACCCCATAAAGAATAGATGCTTTAGCCAGCTTGAATATACTTGATTTCCCCAGATATTGTCAAGATTACGGCCCCTAAGCACCCTTGACTTGCCGGGTACCGAGAAATATACTCGGATTCTTCGGAGGGCCTATCCGCCCCCCGACGACGATATGGCGCAGACAACCTTACAATCAGTCATCGGCCTCTCCTTGCTGGCGGCACTTGGCCTCCTCGTCGCCTCGTTCCGCAGAAAGGCCTCTCTCCCCGCTGTTTTGGAGAGCCTGCGGATCGGTCGCTGGCACTACCTCCTGTGCGGATGCGCTACGGCCTATTTCCTGAGCGCCCAGGGCCATCCGTTCCACCAGTCGGGCAGTCTCCAGCGCAGCCTGCTGGCGATCGGGCTCACCTGGGTCGGGTTCCGAGCGGGTCTGGACTTCGACTTACGCCAGCTTCGCACCCTTCAGAAGTCAACCCTGACCGCGGAGCTTCTCCGCCTGACGGTCACGTTCCTCATGGTCTTCACCCTATGTATCGCCCTGTCGACCACGCTTGGTGAGCAACTGGCGATTCAGAGCGGTGCCTCCGTCGTCGCGCTCATCGCCGCTTCCATTGCAGTCAGCGCCCGCCTAACCGGGTTCATCTCCATCCTGGCCGGACGGCCGACATCACCTCCAGCCGGCCCGGCAGCCTTCGCAGCGAATCCTCTGGCGCTCTGTTTCCTTGGTCTCCTGTTTCCAGCAGTCGCTCCGGACGAGATTCGCTACCTGGGGCCTTTCCTGATCGTCGGGTATGCGCCGACGCTGGTCGTCCTGTTGGCACTGGGCCTGCTGATCGGGATCACCGTAGACTTTACTTTGCGGGCACATCGCGACGCCCTGAGATGTACGATCCTCGCGCTGGCAGCCTGCGCTGCGTTCAGCGGGCCGTCCCTGCAGCTGAATCTGCCGTCGATCTTCATCGGATTTGTGGGAGGCGTCTGGGTTATCAACACGACGGTTCGGAAGCGCGAATTCACGGAGCGAGCCGAATTCGCCTCCAACCTCATAGAGCCGCTGCTGATGGGGCTCTTCGGCGCTCTGCTCGTTCAGGGCCTGACCACCTCAGCCTCTGGTCCAGCCACGATCATCGTTGTGGCCATCAGCCTGGCCCTGCTGCGCGGCGTAAGCCGGACGGTCGGCGAGGCAGCCAGTGATTTGAGCGTTCGCAAGTCGAGCGCCCGCCTGATCTCTGAGTTCACCTGGCGGCCGATGGGGAGGAACTCGACCGCGATCGTGCTACAGGCTGCGGTCCTTCCCGTCACCTTTGAGGATACCGGTGTTCTTGCCGCCCTGCTGCTAGCCGTCGCCCTGAGTCAGGCCATTGTGCTGCCCGTGAAGGGTGAAGTCCGTCACCGAACACGTGCCGACAGCACGCACGGAGAACACTCGTGAGAAATCTGTTCATATGCTTCCTGCTCGCAACGCTCGTAGCGGTCGTGCAGCGTGGCCCCTCTCCAGTGGTCGAACCGGCGACGTATCTGGGCATCCTCGTCGCGTTCCCTGTCCTGGGCGCACGTCTGTTTCGGAACTGGCGACTCCCCCCGGCCGTGGGGGCAATCGCAGCCGGCATCATCCTGAATCAATCCGGCCTCCTCAGTGAAGCGAATATGGTGAGGGTCGGCCCCTTCAAGGACGTCGGCTTAGCCTGGTTGGGCCTCTTCCTCGGGACTCAGGTCGCGAGAGCACCCTCCTGGCGTGGTCCAAGCTTTGTCTCTGCGCTGTCCATCGTGATTGGGTCTGCCCTGCTCATCTGCGGCGCCACGGCCGTCTTCCCGTTGACGCTGCTTGAACGCCTCCAGATGGCGCTCGCCGGGGCAGTATGCGCACCGATCTTCACGATCCTGGAACGTGGCCGTCATCGCGACGAGATCGGGCTGACGGGTCTTGCCACACTCTTCGCGGTGGGATTGCTCGGGGTCACGGTGGTCGTCACTCACCACGAAGTCCTCCCGCCCCCCATCAAGATGCTCTATGCCGGCGGCGTCGCCCTTGTCGCGACCGAGATCGCCTTCCAGAGCCTGAAGCGAAGCATCTCCGGGCCGGGCAGATACCTGGCCTACATTCTTATCGTCGGGGCCCTGTGGCGTGTCTCCGAGCAACTCGGGATTCATTCGGCGATCACCGGCGCGGCGTTCGGCATCCTGCTCGGCCTGCGGGCCAGGAAGCGCCAGGACACGACGGCGCCCCTGTTGGAGGCCTCCGCCTTTGTCGGTCCGTTTGTGTTGGGGTTTGTGACTGCAGAGTGGGACGGTCGGCACCTGCTGGGCGCGCCGGTCGAGGCGTGGGCCCTCGGCGCGGCGATCATTTTGCCAATGGTGCTCGGTAAGATGGCGGCAGGGCTGGTGGCGGACAGGATCAGCCGGTTCGGGCCACGCGACTGGATGACGACCTACCCGATCGGCATCGTGGCCGTGGAGATTCTGCCAGCTGTGACACCCGATCACCTGTTCCTGGGAAAAATGGCGGATCCGGCGGCAGCCATCACACCAACGCTCCTGTTAGGTCTGGTCGTACTCCCCTGTGTTACCAGCGCTCTCGGTCGCTTCTGGCGCTACAGCGCTTCCCGAAGAAACCTGACCGCATCCTCTGGCGGCATGGAGTTGACATAGAACCCCGTTCCCACCTCGAATCCGGCCAGCTGCCTGACGCGCGGGACAATCTCCAGATGCCAATGGAAATTGCGCTCGAGGGTATCCAAGTGTCCGGCCGCCACAGGTTCGGAATCCACGTTTGGTGCCGCGTGCAGCACGAAGTTGTAGGGAAGATCCTTCAACGTCACCTTCAGCCGGGCGAGCACATCACGACATATCTCACCAAGCGCAACGATGTCCTCGTCCGGGGCCGCGGCAAAGTCGTGGGCACGGGCGATAGGCGCGATCGTCATCTCGAACGGCGACCGCCAAGCATAGGGCGTGTAGGCGACGAAACGATCGTTTAGGGCCACGATCCGCTCCCCCGACGCAAGTTCAGCCGACAGCCGATCGCAGAGCAGGCACGCCCCCTTCTCGCGATATTACGCCCGCGAGGCGTTCAACTCCCTCCAGAGCGTTATCGGCGTCACGGGCAAGCCGATGATCTGCGTGTGACTGTGCGGTGTCGTCGAGCCCGCCTCCACGCCGTGATTTTTGAAGACCAGAAGCAAGCGCAACCGTCGGTCCTTCACTAGATCTCGTACACGGGCCTGACACGCCAGGAAAACGCGCCCGACGTGTTCACCGTCCAGATCTGCCAGATCCTGCATCGCGTCGGGTGATTCGATCACGACCTCGTGAACACCGACGCCTTCCATTCATTCGAACACCGAATCCGCGTGAATCGTCGTCTCCCCCTCGATACCAAGCACTGGAAACTTGTTCGGCACCACCCGGACGGACCAACAGGGGCTATTCGGCTCACCTCCGTCCGGTCGCACGGCATAGACTTCGGGTGGCGTCAGGGATTCGTTCCCTTCGAAGAACGGCGAGAAAGCCAGGCGGACTTCTTCCCGGGAAAAAAATCGGACGGGGTTCTCGCCCGACCCGACGTTATGATTACCCAGCGCTCCTGCTGCGGGTCATACCTGAGTTGCGACACACCATCCCCCCATCGCTACTGAATCCACCCCGTGATGCTGAATGTCTGCTTGAAGAAGGTCTCACGGGCGCCGTGAGACTGCTTGTCTCCGCGCCTGCCGACCTCCAGCGTCCAGCGGAACGTCCCGGAGTCACGGCTGAAAGGGAAGGCGACGCCGACGGTGGCGCCGAGTTCGTTGACGGGATCGCCCGACGCCGTCTCAAAGTAGAGGGATCGATGATACACGCCCGCCATCAGGTCGTATCGGCGGCCGATCCCCCGGGCATTTCCCGGTCGTGTTTGATACTGGATACCGGCCGCAATCTCGGTGGTATCGTGGCGCCCCGGGCCAGTGTCTCCCCAGGCGGCGTATTCGACATCGAGCGCGGCCATCCAGCGAATCGTGCGCGCGTAGGCCAGGCCGAACGCATACGTCGCCGGAAACAGCACATCCCGCTCGGTCTCCTGAGCGTTCTCCGTGATCGCGTTCGTCGTCAACCTATTCTCAATCCGAACCGTCTGGATAATCGATGCTTCAGGCTTGAAGACACCGGCCAGGCTGAGGTTCCCAAGTGTGAAGACACCGCCGAGTGTGAACTGTGCACCCTTCTGGCTTCGGGTTACTTTGTCCAGGGAGAAGAACGCGGAGGACTCATTCAGCAGGTCCTTGCTCCACGACTCGGTCAGCGTCCCGACCACCATCACGTCGGCCTGGGCGCCAAGAAACAGCCGGTTCCCCACCTTTTGGCCGAACCCGATCACGACCGCACCGATCCCGCCAGTGCCGTTCAGCCCGAGCAAGTGCTGCTCGCCCCCGGTTCCCACCGTGTCCACTACCGTGACGTCCGTGTCTGTAAGGCCCTCGATACCGACCGTCAGCGCGCCCCGGAACCGGAACGGGAACACAGCCTTCAACCCGGTGACGTCGCCGTCAGCAATCGCGCGGCTCGTACGGCGATCTTCCACGTTACGACGCTGCAGGGTGAACAACCCATAGACACCCGGTTTCCTGAACGCTCCCAGGAGGGCCGGGTTGAAGGACGAGAAATTCTGACCGTCGACGATCGCGCGGCCAGTGCCCCCCATCCCGTATGCTCTAGGTCCGAGACGCCGAATCGGGTATCCCTGACCGTTGAACGAGAAGATCGAACCGGCGTGGACCTGGTCGGCCATCAGGCAGACTAGGAGAAGGCAGGTGTATCGAAGCAGTCCAGGCAAGATCAGGAACCCGATGCCGGTGGAAGTGAGTATACGATGCGAAGCCTGGGGTTGGAGAAGAGGCCCCACTCGTATCGCAGATCGGGCGTAATCTCGAAGATCGGCGTGAGGGAGAAGCCACTGTTCGTCTGCTGACCGGACATCCAGCCGTGGAACATCAGTTGATCCAGGTTCATCAAGAACGGTGATCCCGACGGAACCACGACCTGCTCGTTCAGCGCGTTGCTGCTGGTGATCGTCCGTGTGGTGTCTCCGCCGGCCACATCGAGACGCTCGATCCGGAGCCTCAAAGAGGTCAGGAAAGAACGGTCAAAATCGAAATCGAATGAAAGCTCCACCACGTTCACGGTCGACGCCTCGGGGATGGAGGGAAGCTCGAACTTCATGGTGGTCCCTGTCAGGATGCCAGTCTGGAGGAGTACCTCCCCTGGCTGAGGTTCCTGAAGGCGATCGGCGTAGTACGTGTCGAGGGCCGTACCGACGCTGGACCCAGCGCCACCAGCGTAGACCGCGGAAAGGACGGGTGATTTGCCAGTAAGGCTCGATTCCCTGGACCCGGCGACGACCAGGAAGTCGTTACCCTCAGCACCAGAGAGAGCGAATTCCACTGCTGGCGTCCTGCCACCCAGAGCAATTGCATCACTCAACAAGCTCGTGGGAAGAGGAACGCGGACCGTGCTGTCCGCGAGTGTCGGGGTCACTTCAGCCAGTATGTCCCGCGGGAACCGGGCGGCCCTGAATGTGGTCGTATCGACGAAAGAGCGCGTCTCGCTCCAGGACTCCATCGGCAGAGAGACGATGATGTTCCCCAGGTCACCCCGGACCAGGCCACCGAGCACCCTGAGCTCGACGAAGAGCGAGTCCACTGCCAAAGTAGACGCATCCCCGCCAGGGAAGTCCGTGGGGGCGAACTCGACACGGAATACGCCCGTGTACTCCACCCCGTTCATCCGGCCGACAAGAACCTCCTCAGTTCCTCCCAGAATACTCGGGAATATGTCGAGCAGCTGAGGCGCCGTTATGGCAGACGGGACGTTCAGGAGCTCGACCACCTCGCCTCCAGACAGGTTGACAAGGTCGATTCCGACCGGGCTCGGGTCTTTGGTCCCGCATCCGGCAATCAGCAAGATGGCTAACAGGTGTCTTGGCAGAATTTTCATCACACTTTCAATGGGTTCATCACGTTCCGTTGACGCTAAGAGGCGACAGGGGTTCCGGGCGAATCGCTCAGTATGCTCTATTGATCACGATCTCGAGGTTCCTGGCGCCACCGGCAATCGGGTTCTGCAAGCACGTCCCCTCGAGATCGCCAGGTTGTGCCATGGCCATACCGTCTTGGTCGATCCGGGCGATCAGATACATTTCTGGAATCTCCGCCATCACGATCCCGTCCCCGAACATCTGCCCGACGTCAGCCTGCCCCATCGTGAAGCTATAAGGAAACTGTGGGAGCGGGACCCGTTTGAGCGCATAAGGTGGGCCGCCGTCGGCCCGTTCGCGCGCGATCAGGTAGAGGTAGGCGTTCCCGGGAACGCGTGTCTTGAATTCCGATGACAGGCGAATCGTCCCCGAGATCGCGCCGGCCTCATCCGGGGCGGTCTCAGCACTGGCTTGCTCCGCCGAGGGCGACATTTTCGAGTGTCCAGCAGGTAACCCGCTGGCCGGAAATGGCTTAGGAGCAGGATGTGATCCTTCTTCATAATGCTGGCCGCACCCGAGAACCACGACCAGAACTGCCCAGACAAACCGCTTCATGCGTAACCCAACTCGTCTTCGGTCATGGTGAGGATATCGGGATCACCATCAGTTATCCCGACGACGTGCTCAAAATGCGCCGACGCTTTCCCATCGGTTGCGGACGCCGTCCACCCATCTGCCGCCACAACCACCTCAGCGCTTCCCAGGTTCACCATCGGCTCGATTGCCAACACCATCCCTTTCCGTAACCGAGGATTCCGGTCGACGGGAACGTAGTTCGGCACGGGTGGATCCTCGTGGAGCTTTCTCCCGATCCCGTGCCCGACGAACTGCCTGACCACGGAAAACCCGTGCTCCTCAACCCAATCCTGGACCGCGCCGCTGATGTCGCTCAGTCGATTCCCTGGCCGTGCGCCATCGATGCCCTTATGCAGGCTCTCCCGAGTCACTTTCATCAAGCTGGCCACATCCTTGTCCGCCCGCCCAACGGCCACAGTCACGGCCTGATCGCCGAAATATCCCCCTAGCTTCGCCCCCAGGTCGATGCTCACGATATCGCCCTCGACCAGTTTACGGTCGCCCGGAATCCCGTGCACGACCTGCTCGTTCACCGACACACAGGCGGTCGCGGGATACCCGTGGTATCCCTTGAACGCAGGGACGGCGCCCGTAGACAGGACGGCTTCTTCCGCCACCTCGTCTAGTTCCCGCGTCGTGACCCCAGGATTCACCATGCACTTGAGCGCCTGGTGGGCCTTCCCCACCACATGGCAACTCCGCCGGATCAGCTCAAACTCTTTGGCCGTTCTGAGTGCTATCACGCCCGAATCCTTAACCTTTGCTTATCCAAATCTGGGCGTGAATATAGTAAACCTTCTGCATCTGAGGAAGTACGGTCACGTTTCAGGGGTAGAGACGAGGGGTTAGCGGTCAGCGAGACTCGCCGAAGTGGCCGGCAAAAATCAGGAAGTCCCCGAAACCGATGTCTCCATCGGCGTTGAGATCGTGCTGACGGACGTGGCCGGCGTCGGTGGCCAGCTTGCCAAAAGACTCTGCGAAGGACAGGAAATCGGAGAAGGCGACCGAGCCATCACGGTCGAAATCTCCCACCAGATCGGACGTCGTGGCCACCGATGTCGCGTTGGTCACGCTGTAACCGATGTCGAACCGATCGCCTGAGGTCGATGTCGACACGGGGATGACGACCACCTCGTCATAACGGGACACGTTGGCGATCGTGGTCTCTGTCCCCGCCCAGCTCACGACCTCGGGCACACCGTTCTTCATCAGCATCATGACGACCTCGTAGGTCGATCCCGACTCCAGTGACAGTGAAACCCGGAGTCCCCCGCTGAGAGAGCGCGTATTGACCGACAGGTAGGTGGAAGCCAGGTGATCGATCCTAGCAGATCCGCTCGTCATAACGCCCGGCGTCACCGTGATCTGCCTGGGGTTGATCTCGGTGTACTGTGCGCCCTCCTCGTAATAGGAACCGACATGTCGTGTGCCCGTCAGGTAGTTCCACACGGCGAACCGGGGCAGCACGGAGGAGAACCCCCCCGGAAGTGCGACCTCGATGTCGGTGATATCGTAGACAGAGGGCTCACGCGTTCCCAGCGACTCCCAGGTCGCCCGGATGAGATCACGACCATAGACCTGCTCAAGGTGATGAGCGAACACCGAGGCCGCGAACGGCTGGAGCCCCTTGAATGGCGAATCATCCAGCGAGGTCTCAGGGTCCTGGAAAAAGAACATCTGATACTGGTAGTAATCGTTGATGTCATCGTAGATGACGTCCTCCATCCAGGTGGCCGTGAGTTCCTGCCACCACGCCGCGGAGAACGGCGTGAAGTAGGCGAACTGGATGGCGTGGAAGTATTCGTGCGCGGCCGTGACCTGCACACCATCCGAGCCACGGGTGGCGTAGATGTTGTCAGTGAAGTTGTTGTCGATCTGGATGTAGCTGTCCGAGGTGATCTGCGACTGATCGCTCCAGGCCAGCCCATAGACCCCCTGCAGCCCCAGCTGCTGGATATGGATGTCGTAGACGCCGTCTCCGTCGTCCGGTGGTGGGAGGTAGCCGAGTTCGTTAACCTCCCGATCTCTCGCGTGATCGAACGATTCGGCCACCAATTCCACGTAGTCCGGGATACCATCTCCGTTGCTGTCAGAGGTATCGACTGCATCGGACCCGGTCAGGTCATAGTGAATCATGAAGTGGCCGGTGGGAGAGGTATAGGAGCGCTGATTCGAGGGTCGCTGAAACAGCGTCGTCAGTTTGGCTCGTGTGGAGGGCTGTAGACGGTCCCAGTGCGACATCGCCTCCATGAGCAGAGCCGTTCCACACCGTGCAGCTTTGGGGGGCTCGATCTGCCGATCAGCGGGCAAGAGATCCGGCCGCAATACGCTGCATACATCGCAAAAAACCCGCTCATCCAAGGATGGAGTGAGCGGATTGTGATCCGGTTGTCCGAGTGCCATACCCGGGAGCAAACTCAGGGTCAGACATACAGTTCCGAGAAAATAGACTGATCTTTTCATCACGCTGCCTCGTCCATTGCACTCACAAAAATATTCCCAGCCACTTCGAGACCTAAAGAATGTTCACCAGAATCGTCGATGCTGACAAGCATCGGACCGTTGAAGGGCGCGCGATCCTTGACGAGAACCGTGGCCGACGGGCGCAGCCCGAGGTCGTCCATGTAGCGAAGCATCTCGGAACTTTCGTCGCTTACCTGTCGAATCACAACCGTTTCACCCATCTCGATGTCGCTCAGGCGTCGGGTGTCCTGTTTCTGGATCGACCCGTCTTTGGCCGGAATCGGATCGCCGTGCGGATCCGTCTTCGGGAATCCCAGGGCCGCATCGATCCGATCCTCAAACTCCTCGGAGATCACGTGCTCAAGCCGATCCGCTTCGGCGTCGACCTCGTCCCACGAGTAACCCAACGAGTCTGCCAGATACCGTTCGAGCAGACGATGGTGGCGAATCACCTCGAGCGCGATCTTCTCTCCGGAAAGCGTCAGCGCAAACCCCTTGTACGGGGTGTATGCGACGAGCTTCATCTCCGCCAGCTTCTTGACCATGTTCGTGGCAGAAGCGGCGGCCACGTCGAGATGATCGGACAGAACCTTGGTGTTCACGCTCCCGTCCGCCTCGTGGCCGTTCTGAAGCTTGTAGATCGCCTTGAGGTAGTCCTGAACGGCGTGGCTGATTGCCGGTGCATCCTTCGACACTTCGTTATCTCCCGATCACACTACCTTAGTCGAATGTGAAAGCACGGTCAACCGGCCTCCCCGTCAGCGCGCTCTTGCGGGATAGGTTTCCCTTGCGGATCGACACCCGAACCGCCGAGTTCCTGATCGATTCTTTCTCGAAGTCCTTCGTCGATGAAGTGCTCCAGCAAGTCCGCCGGCACGTGTGTGTGATCATGGGGCAGTCCGAGATTGCTCAGGTAGCTCTCCCACAGACGGTGGCTTCGGAGAAGGCGGGTGGCATTCCGTTCTCCCTCCGCCGTCAGGACGAGGCGATCGCCTTCATCGCGGATCAGTCCACCGCTCGTCAGTCGCCGTGTCGCCGCCCGGGAGACCCAGGGACCTGCCCCGACCAACCGGGGAATCTCCTGGCATAGAACGCCTTCGAAAGAATCCCGTTCGGACTGACGGATCAAGCCCAGCAGCAGGTGATCCTGGGCGATCCGCACCGACAGCCGAGCACGGACGATCGCCTTGCCCAGCAGTCCCTGGGACGGGGAAGCCAGCACAGACAGGAAAAAGATCATCCCGACCGCTGCGACCATGGCACCTGCGATAGAACTGTTCCAGACCGAAGCGAGGACGTAGCCACCGACCGCCGACAGCACGGAGAAAATGGCTGAGAGCCAAAGGATAACCTTGAGCCGGTTGCTCCAGAGGTAGGCGGCGGCCCCGGGCACGATAAACATCGCGACCACCAGGATTGCTCCGACCGACTCGAAGGCAGCCACCGTGGTGATCGATACCATCGTCATCAGCGCGTAGTGCATGATCGTTGCGTTGATCCCGACCGAAAGGGCCATCGCCGGGTCGAACGAAGAGATCTGCAGTTCCTTGTAGAACAGGCCGACAAAGGCGACCGTGAGGATGAAGGCCGTCCCCAGGATCCAGGCCGGCCTCGGGCCCATATCATTGCCGTTCAAGGTCCAGATATCCAACGGAGCGTAAGCAATCTCGCCGTAGAGAACGCACTCCTGATCCAGGTCGATGTGACCCGTGTAAGCTGTAACCAGTACAACACCCAAAGCGAAGAGTGCTGTAAACACGATTCCGATGGCGGCATCTTCCTGGACTCGCCAACGTCGGTGGAACGCATCGATCAAAACCGTGGCGATAATACCGAAGACTGCGGCTCCCGCAAACATCGGGACGACGTCTCTGCTGCCGGATAGAATGAACGCGATCACGATCCCGGGCAGTACGGCATGACTCAGCGCATCTCCGAGGAGCGACATCTTGCGCAGCACGAGGAACGTACCGAGCAACGCACAGGATACCGTCGCCAGCGCGCCCGTCAGCAGGATCCAGGCTTCACCTGGTGTGATCACGACGTCTCCCCCATACTCGTTGTCGGGTGAACGCTTTCGGGGGTCGCGATGTCCACCACTTCCTCTCGAAGCGCGTCCTCAAGCGCGGCGACAATCTCCGGCGTCAGGATGTGCTCGACATCGTCGGCCGGCCGATCGACATGGTCCAACTTGAGGTTCGAGCGATAGATCAGGTAGTGTTCCCATAGCCGATGAGACTTGAGCACGAATTCTGCATCGACCTGGCCCTGATTCGTCAAGCAGACGCCCGTACCACATCGCTCGAGCCAACCACCGCGCACCATTCGAGATGCCGTCTTCGCTGTCGTCCGCTCCGATTCCTGGAGATGACCGGACACTTCCGCGATCGTCAGTTCGCTCTGTCGCCCCGTGGCTTCTGCCAACTCCGCGAAAGCCCGAAGGAAATGGTGGCGCGATTCACGAAGTCTGTTGTCGCGGAGGCGTTTTAGACGCGCAAGAACTCCCCGGCTGGGCGCAAAGATCGCGGAAACAATGAATCCGCCAGTCGCCACAAGAACCATCACTGGACCTGTCGGGATTTTGGGTGCAAGCGTACTGATCCAGGTCCCGGTCGCGCCGGAGATCGCACCAAGTGCTGTGGCGATCCACACCATCGCTCCCAGATCATCGGTCCAGAACCGGGCGGCCACTGCTGGCGTGATCAGCAAAGCCGCGATAAGGATCACCCCCACTGCCTGCAGCCCTACCATGACGGTCAGGACGATCAGCCCCATCAGCAGCAGGTCAACGCCCCGGGCGTTGTAGCCGATAGATGAGAAATAATCGGGGTCGAAGATCAGTGCTTTGAATTCTTTGTAAAACGCCGCCACGGTAACGAGCACCAGGAGGGACAGCACCAGCATGACCTGAACGTCGGAACGGACGATCGATGCGGCCTGGCCGAACAGAAACTTGTCGAGCCCGCTCTGATTGCCGACGCCCGACTGCTGTATATGGGTCAGCAGGACGATCCCCACACCGAAGAAGACAGAGAGGACGATGCCAAGGGCGGCGTCGGCCTTGATCCGCGTGTGGTTGACAACAAACTGGATCATCAGAACACCGAGCACACCGCTGAACGTCGCACCAGCGATCAAAACGGGGAGCGCTTTGGATCCCGTCAGCAGGAAGGCCACTGCCACGCCCGGAAGGGCTGCGTGGGCCAACGTGTCGCCGAGCAAGCTCCGCTTCCTCAATACTGCAAACGTCCCGAGCAACCCGCCCGTGGCCCCAATCAGCAGGCTCCCGATCAGAACCAGCTGAAAGTTGAGGTCGAAGAGTGGGGCACTCATGCCTTCACCTTACCGCTCGCGACCGCTTCAGCAGCCTGCGACAACACGGTTAGTCGTCCCCCGTAGGTCTTCTGGAGATTCTCGTCGGTGAACACTTCATCTGTCGGCCCAGAGTCGACAACCCGCGTGTTGATCATAATAAGCCAGTCGAAGTAATCTCGGACGGTCTGCAGGTCGTGGTGGACAACGAGCATCGTCTTACCCCGGGAACGCAATTCCATCAGGATGTCGATGATCGCCCGCTCGGTCGCGGCGTCTACCCCGGCGAAGGGCTCATCCATGAGGTAGACCCGTGCGTCCTGCGCGAGGGCGCGCGCCAGGAAGATCCGTTGCTGTTGTCCCCCGGAGAGCTGGCTGATCTGGCGGTCACGGTAGGCCTCCATGTCAACCTTTCTCAGCGCCTCTTCAGCGGCGTCACGATCCGCCTTCCGGGGGCGACGGATCCAACCCACGTGGCCATACCGGCCCATGAGAACCACCTCGAATGCGCTGACGGGAAAGTCCCAGTCCACGGATTCCCGCTGTGGAACATACCCGATCTGTTGTCGGGTGGCCGCGTAGGGCTGTCCGTAGATGCGTACCCAGCCGGACGCCTTCGGCACGAGGTCCATCACCGCCTTGATCAACGTCGACTTGCCTGCTCCGTTCGGTCCGACGATTCCCACCAACTTCCCTTCGGGTACAGCCAGATCCACATCCCACAACACCGGCTTACGGTCATAGGCGACGGTCATGTCGTGAATGTGAACAGGAATGTGGGCATCCTCTCGCTCATCCACACTGGCAGCAGACCCCGGCAACACGCTCATCGCAGTGCCTCTGCTATCGTGGCCGTGTTGGATCGAACCATGCCGGTATAGGTATCCGCGCCGGACCCAGCTTCCCCCATCGCGTCGGAGTACAGGGTTCCCCCGATCCTGACGTCTGCTCCCCTGGCCTTGCAGCCTTCCAACACCGCCTGAATGGACCGCTCGGGCACGCTGCTCTCTACAAAGATCGCCTTCACCTGGGCCTCCACAATCAGGTCGACCATCCGGATCACGTCGGTGACCCCATACTCTGAGACCGTAGAGATCCCCTGCAGACCGACGACCTTGATCCCATAGGCATCTCCGTAGTAGCCAAAGGCATCGTGCGCCGTGATCAAAACCCGGCCCCGCTCGGGAATCGACCGAATCACGTCGGCGACCCAGTGATGCAGGGTGTCCAGGCGTGCCCTGTACGCTTCCCCTCGGACCTTGAAGTCCCCGTAGAGCTCGGGTTGCTGCTTCGACAGCGCATCTACCACCGGCCCCACGGCCTCCTTCCACAGGGACACGTCGAACCAGACGTGTGGGTCATACTGTCCCTCGTACTCTGGCGGTCGACGTAACCTGTCGACCGCAATATCGCGCGTCACACCGACAACGTTGTGCGACGATTCCATCCGTTCGAAGATCTCCTGCATCTTTCCCTCGAGAAACAGCCCGTTGTAGAAGATCACGTCCGCAGAGGCCAGGCGCTCAACGTCACCCTTGCTCGCTTTGTAGTAATGCGGGTCGACCCCGGGCCCCATCAACGTCGTCACGGTGGCCCCATCACCCGCGATATTCGAGACAAGGTCGCCTACCATCCCAGTCGTACACACTATATTTATCTTGCCGGACGATGTCGTCTGCTCCTCGGCGCATCCAAGGACCAGCACGACCAGCGCCCAGACCGTGAAACGTCTCACCATCTTTTGCTCCTTGAGATTAGTCACACACACCAAACGGCCTTGGACGCGTGTGCACGGGCCACACGCCTAGCGGCGTGCAGAACTCGCCAAGGTTTAGCTATAGCTAAATATATATTTTACCATCCATCTCGGCAACAAGCATAAAAAAAAGAGGCGACCCTCTGGCCGCCTCTTCGATCATCGGGTTACGATGAGTCAGTTTGCCTTTGGATGCGCCTTCTCAAACTTACTACGAAGCTTTCGGTCCCAGAGGTCCAGTTTCTCAGAAAGGAGGAACGGGATCCCCGGGTTTGCTTCAATGAGTTCGGCGACTTTCTTGGGGAAAGGATCGCCTCCCGTGTAGCAAGACCCTTCGATGATCAACTCCTGGAGAAAGGGATGCGCGGCGATGACCTCCTGGGCCGGCGGTTTGAGCTCGACACCCCTGGTCTGCGATCGTAGCGCCATATACATCACGTGCGTGAAACCATTCCGGTATCTCACGTCGTTGCCGAATTTCTTCAGCTTGACTTCGTGACCGGCATACTCGCCGTTTAGCTTTTCCGTAAACGTTGCCCAACTTGCCTGAAAGGCCTCGTTGTCCATCGCCGTTTCGCCCGAAAATTTCTTTTCCCGGTCCTTCGCCAACGCCACGGCTTCCTTCAGGATCTTGTCGTTCAGTCTCTTCTTCTTGGCCTCTACCTGCTCAACGAGCATACTGAGGCAGGCGATGGAGATCCAAATCACGCCGCCCCAGCGCAGAACTTTTAGACTCACCCTCGAACCTCCTGCTTTCACTAACCTGGTGACCCATACATACAACCATAGTCGAGAAAGATTTATAAGCATCCAGTAAGAATGAAACAACTAAAAATACACGCAAGATTACCCTAGCTAATATGCATCAGATTTTCCGGGCGGAATACGACTGGAATTCCAAGTCAGGCTTTGATCTGAAGCTTCATCAGGCAGGTATCCGTACAGACCGGGCAGGCTTCCGGGTCATCGCACACATCTTCCTTTGCCCAGAACGCACGCAGGAAGTCTGTGGACTGGTCAATGTCCGCGAGCAGGAAGCGGAGAAACCGGAGCAAATTCCCCCCTGTCTCCGCGCTCAAAAGATGCTCGACCTTACAGGCATCGACCTCGGCTTGACGCTCTTCTACCTTGAGCACATCACCGAGAAACTTCCTGAAGACGCGTCGCTTGGCCTGGATGATGTCGACGATTCGCTGCCCTTCCTCAGAGAGCTTGAGGAACTTGTTCCCATCTTCAAGCACGAAGTCCTTCTGCTTGAGCGCCTTAAGCGTAAGCGAAGCACTTCCTCGCGTAATGTCGAGATGCCGGGCGACATCAGACACACGCGCATAGCCGTGCCGCTCCGTCAACTCATCGATCGCCGTAAGATGATGAGCAACACTATGGCTGATCTCGTTGTGCTCGAACTCTTTCCAGATCTCTGTTGCCAAAGGCACATCCACCGAAGAGGGATCCATCAGGACTCGTCCCACACAAGAAAGTCGAAGTCTGTCATTCCGTCAAGCCGCGCGACCCGGACCACCCCTCCTGATAACCTTCCATTCGGGGTTAAGGCTTGACTTAAGGGAAACGCTATTGTTTATACCTGACCTCACTCGATACCTGGAGTAAAGACGCATGCCTGTTCTGTTCGATGAGATTGCACGTCTCCCGATGCCTGGTGACAATGTGGCGATCGTAACGCAGCCGCTGGATGCCGGAACGAACATTCAGGTCGACCAGGATGAGATCGTTCTGTCCCACGGCCTGCTTGAGGGACACCGGTTCGCGCTTCGCAGGATTCCACAAGGCGAGTTCCTGCTCTCGTGGGACCTCCCCTTCGGTGTGGCGACGCGCGATATCGAGCCCGGCGAGTATGTCTGCAATACCGGAATTCTCGACGCCCTCAGCCTTCGAAACCTTCCCTTCGACCTCCCCGAAGCGCCGAACTTCCAGGACCGGATCGTGCCGTTCGATGTGAGCGAGAAGAACTTCGTTCCCGGCGAGCAGGTTGCCCCCACCGAAACCCCTCGCACCTTCAGTGGATATGACCGAGGCAAGAGAGGTATCGGAACCCGAAACACGATCGTCCTGCTGGGAACGTCTTCGAGGACGGGGAGCTTTGTGAAGCTCCTCGAGAAGCGATTCGCTGACCGGATTGATGCCCATCCCAACCTGGACGGAATCGTCGCGGTTGCGCACACGGAGGGGGGCGAATCCGACAAGCCTAACAACTACGAGTATGTGCTGCGCACCCTTTCCGGATTCTGTGTCCACCCGAACGTCGGCGCGGTGATTGCCGTCGACTACGGAACGGAGTCGATTACGAACGACGACCTCAAGGCGTATCTGGCCCAGAACGACTATCCGATCAGTGATGTCCCACACGCCTACTTCAGGATCGAGGGCAACCTGAACAACAACCTCGACGATGCCGCACGGGTCGTAGAGGGCTGGATCGATTCTGTCAGCGCAACGCCTCGGACGGATCAGCCGGTTTCGGCCTTAAAGATCGCGCTCCAGTGCGGAGGATCGGACGCTTTCTCGGGCGTTTCCGGGAATCCTCTCGCCTCCTGGGTTGCTCGCGAGGTAATCCGGAACGGTGGCGCGGCCAACCTAGCCGAAACTGACGAGCTGATCGGCGCGGAAGCCTACGTCCTCCAGAACGCCAAGGATCTCGAAACAGCCCGGAAGTTTGTCGCGAAAGTGGAAGCCTACAAAGAGCTCGCTGCGTGGCACGGCACATCCGCAGAAGGGAACCCCTCGGGTGGGAACAAATACCGTGGCCTTTACAACATCGTGCTCAAGTCCATCGGCGCGGCGATGAAGCGGCACCCCGATGTGCGGCTGGACGCAGTGATCGACTATGGCGAGCCGATGGTTGAGCCGGGCTACTACTTCATGGACAGTCCGGGCAACGACCTCGAAAGCATCGCCGGCCAGGTCGCCTCGGGTTGTAACGTGATCTTCTTCGTCACCGGCAACGGCTCGATCACCAACTTCCCGTTCGTGCCGACGCTCAAGATCATCACGACGACAGGCCGATACGAGCTCCTCTCCGGAGAGATGGACGTCAATGCGGGAGCCTACCTAGACGGCCAGTCGATGGATGAGGTGGGAGCCACCTTCTACGATCAGACGCTAGGAGTCGCTTCTGGAGAACGGAGCAAAGGAGAGCTCGCCAAACACGCTCAGGTCTCTCTGTGGCGGAACTGGCGGCAGACGGACACGACAAACCTGGCGACGATCGAGTCATCCCTCCCCCCGACCGGCAGTCCGTTGGCCATCGCCGATCCGGGTGGCCCGATCGCGCAATCCTTCAGCGGTTGGACAACGCCGGAAGGAGAAGCCAGCAGCGACGCTGTCGGATTAATCTTGCCCACCAGTCTCTGTTCTGGACAGATTGCCCAGAAGTGCGCAGAACAGCTGAACGCGTTCCGAGTCGGAGTCCCGGACACCCTCAGCCGGTATACGGCACTTGTACACACGGAAGGGTGTGGCGTGGCAGGCGAAGAGACGGAACGGATCTACACGAGATCGATGCTGAACTACCTGACGCACCCATCAGTTCGATTTGCGTTCATCATGGAGCACGGCTGTGAGAAAACGCACAACGACTTCATCCGTCACCACCTCGACGAATACGGGATCGACCGCGGCCGATTCGGCTGGGCAAGCATTCAGCTGGACGGTGGCATCGACAACGTGCTCGACAGGGCGCGCGAATGGTTCGCCGACAAAGTAGCCAGTGCAGCGCCGAGTAAACGCCAGCCAAGGCCACTCTCCGACCTGAGGATCGGGATCGCCAGCGAAGGGGCTGTATCAGGCGAGGTCGTAACTGTGATCGGCGCACTCGTCAACCGCCTGTGCAGCCACGGCGGGACGGTGATCGTGCCCGCGACGGACGGTTTGTGGCAGGATCCGGTTTACGTGAACACGACTGTTGGCGAATTCGACGGTCGAGCGACTCTGCCCCATGGGGGCCGGCCGGAAACCCAAGGGCTGCACGCAGTGGAGAATCCGACCTCCCATTGGGTTGAGACGCTGACCGGTCTTGCCGCCGCCGGTACCGACATGATTCTAGCCCTGCCGGGTGATCATCCCCTTCAGGGCCACCCGTTGGTCCCAACACTTCAGGTGACGGACGCCACTCTGAGTTCACGCTTTGCCGATGACATCGACGTAGATGTGGAAGCGAACGGTCTCGATCTCCTGGTCGCCCGGGTCGCGGAAACCGCATCTGGAAGCTATACGCCCAGAACCGTCGGCCTCGGCAATACCGACTTCCAGTTTACCAGAGGCCTTCTGGGTGTCAGTATGTAAGAAAGAAGCCCCCTGGCCAATGTGGCCGGGGGGCTTTGCAACATCCTCCTCCGACTCTCCCTACCCTTCCTCCTCCGCAATCCACTTCTCTAGCGCATCAACGACCATCTTGGCTTGCCCAATGCTCGAGATGTTGAACTTGCTCCGATAGGCATACTCGCCGTCCCGCTTCTGGAACCTTCGAATGGTGACCTTCTTCGGGCCGTAGTCATCCTTCACGCGGTCGAAGTCCTGGTAGAGGAACATCACCGTCGCCCAGGCACCCTTGGTCAGGACATACTTATCCAGTTCCTTCACCTTGAGGACACCGTCTTCCTCGTAGTTTGCTGTCAGTTCTTCTACTGTTTCCGCCACACCTTCCTCCTTCAGTTTCTCATTTAGGACCTGCACCTGATCCGTGACCTCACTGCCCTGCGGTTCTCCCGCTAAGCTGGCAAGGACCTCACCCATCTGGCGGGCGAATCGTCGGGTCCACCAGAATCCCTCTCCCGCTTCGCAGGAAAGGGGAAGCACATTCGGCGAATCCTTCATAGCCCGAAACCGCTCCTAGTTTTCTCCTGATCCAGGAGAAGCCTCTTTGATATACAGCTGTTCGTGCATGAACGCACGTGTGCTCCGATAGACGTCAGAGAGAAGGACCTTTTCGGGGGTATTTCCGAGACGGGCGTTAACGCCCCAGGGTCGGTATCCCGATCCGACAACAATGACAGGGACGTTCTCAGAATGCAGGCGGCGTGCGCGGTTCATGAATTCCCGTTGCTGATCGGAATCGATCGACGTCAGTGTCGACATAATCAGGTCGGTCGCTTCCTTGAGCCAGTCCGGACCCTCACGGGATGCGTTCCGGTGCCAGAAGGGGACAGTGTCCCCCATGATGGCCCAGTCATTCAGTCGATTTAAAGGATCTGCCGGGCCTTCGAAGCCCCAGTGGTGTATGTCGAACTCGCCGTTTACGCGTCGCGGCCAGATCATGTCGCGCAGGCTGATGTTGAGGTGCACGCGAATCCCCACGGCCTCCCAGTGAGATTTGACAAGCTCACATACATCGCTGGTTCCTGTCCCCGAGATGTCGATCGTCATCTCGAAAGGTGTCCCATCCCTGAACACCCGGCTGGGACTCCCCTCGGGCCACGGATAGCCGGCTTCGTCCAGTAGCCTGTTTGCCAGTTCCGGGTCGAAGGCAACGTATCGCTTGTAATCGGATTCGTCGAAATACGGGTTCGAGCGACCGATGCTGTAGCCACTCGGTTCGAGCCAGCCACCGTAAACGATCTCCGACACCTCTACCCGGTTGATCGCGTGAGACAAGGCGATCCTTACACGTTTGTCTCTGAATGCCTCTTTGAGGTTCGTCTTTTCCGCATCCCAGTTCAAGTAGAAAGCGGGGCCGCTGTCGGGGCCGGAAAGTCCGATGCGATACCGTCCGTGATGTTCGTGCGCCTTCAGCGTCTCGAGCATCTCGATATTGGAATACCGCGCGAGGAGGTCAAGCTCGCCGTTCATGAACTTAAGCATGATAACCTGGGCATCCTGAATGACCGTGAAAACGAGCTGGTCGATATAAGGCAGCTGGTTCCCCGCCGTATCCACCTTCCAGTAGTAAGGATTGCGCTCGAACACAAGTCGCTGCCCGCGTTCCCATTCCGAGGGCACCCACGGGCCTAGCATCGGTGTACCGGGCCGATACAAGCGCTGCGCCGTTGTCGTGCTGTCCCGCCAAGTCTGGTAATC
Organism: Gemmatimonadota bacterium; assembly: GCA_002727195.1. Classification (GTDB taxonomy): domain Bacteria; phylum Latescibacterota; class UBA2968; order UBA2968; family UBA2968; genus UBA2968. The sequence goes on along the minus strand of PBWH01000003.1, from coordinate 173,355 downwards.
CGACTCGGGATTGTAGCGAGGATGCCACTTCTTGAAGAAGTGCTTGGCCAGGGCGATCTCATTCGTCGAGAACGCATAGAGGACGCGACCAAGGGGTCGCGGTGACTCGATCCGTAACGTCGTGTCGTCGACACGCTCCATCTTAATGGGCTCGCCATCCACCACCCAGACGGTCGGGGGAACCGCACTGTCCCGAGCCTCCTCATCCAACTGGAGATCGTAGTACCAGAACAGAATGTCGTCGATGGTAAACGAATGGCCGTCGGACCATTTGATCCCTTTGCGGATCTTGAAGAGGGCGACCCGGCCCTCATCCAAGAACTCATGGCTCTCTGCAAGCGAGTAGATAAGCTCTGTCGGGAGCGGACGCTCATAGGACATCAGATTCTCGCCGATCGTCTTGCTGACACCGGCAGTCTGAACGATATCTCCCGTAAGGGCTCGACGGATCGATCCCCCATATTGACCGATTTCCCGAAGGGGACGCATCACCAGAGGGCTATCCGGCAAACGTTCACCTACTCTCGGGAGCGTGCCCTTCGACACACGCTCGGCGAGCGAGGGCGCTTCACCGAATCGTCGATCGGTCAGGACATCGGCGAGAAGCGTTTCTGGAGAGGTGTTGGTGAAGACGATCGCGGGATCGTCATTCTGCTTGGGAGCTGATTCGGCGGGCCCGTGTCCGGGATCTGACGGCAGACATGCCGCCAGACCCAGGCACAGGATGATGCGGAGAAGACCGAGACGCGTCACAGGCTCAGACGGAGATCGTCTGCCCGGAACGTCCGGCCTCGAAGACCGAGGTGATGATCTCGACGGCGTGCTTTGCGCTGTCGAGCCCGATCATCGGGTCGCGATCATCAACGATGGCCTTCGCCATGTCCTCGACGATCTGCGTGTGGCCATCGGAACTCACTGCCATCGGATCAGCCGAGATGCCCTCCTCTTTGTCCTTGGGACCGTACTTCGCGAGCATTTCCTGCTCTTCCTCGTCCTCGTTGTCCCCTTCGATGCGCCAGTTGAGCAGCTTGCTGGCATCCTTCATGATGGACCCCTTGGTCCCGTAGATCGTGATCAGCTGATCGTATCCGGGATAGCAGCACGTGGTCGTGTAGATCGTACCGAGCGCGCCGTTCTCGAACTTCAGGAGCGCCACGGTCTGGTCTTCTGCCTCGATATCGTGGCCAAAGACCCCGAACATCCCGTTCACCTTCTCAACACGACCGCCTAACCACTGGATCAGGTCGACGGTGTGGACGCCCTGGTTCATGAGCGAACCGCCGCCGTCCGTGTCCCACGTCCCCTTCCAGCTCCCGTGGTCGCCTTCGTAGTAGCTTTGCTTGCGATACCACGGCAGGTGACCGTGGATCCCGATCAGCTTACCGAGCCGCCCGCTCTGGATGGCGTTCCGGATGGCGATGTTCAGCGGGTCAAGCCTCGCCTGGAAGATGCAGCCAACCTTTACCCCGGCCTTCTCCCCCGCTTCACGCAGTTTGTCGATCTTGTCCGGCGTGATGTCGGCCGGCTTCTCGACGATGATGTGCTTACCGGCCTCGACCGCCATGATGCCGAAATCACTGTGCATACCAGACGGCGTCGCGATGTTGACGCACTGGATCTCGGGGTCGTTCAGCATCTCGTCGAAGCTGACATAGGTCCGACAGTTATAGTCCTCTTTCCCCTTGGAAAGACGCTCCTCATCGATATCGCAAATCGCGATCAGTTTAGATCCTTTTCCGGAGATGATCGATCGGCAATGGTGCTTGCCCATCCCCAGTCCGACGACTGCAAATCCTACTTCATCTGCCATAACAGGAACTCCATCCGTTGCCAAGTGTGGTGCATTTTCGAGGGCGGCAATGTAATCGGATTGCCTCGCAGCCGCAAGCTCGAGGCCCGTGTGGGGACGGCTTGACATCAGAGCTAAAGGATTGAGAATTGAGGATTGGTCCTCATGCGCCAAGCCAGGGAGGACAGGGAATCCATGATGACAATGCGCCGGGGTCCGAGCTGTCACAGTCACGTCACAGGAAGATCTCAGAAAAATGAAAAAGGATAACACCATGGCACCAGAACTGATCGCGGACTATGCGTGTCAGACCGGAGAAGGACCCCTGTGGCATCCGCAGGAGAAGCGTGTCTACTGGGTGGACATCCCTCAGGGCCGGCTGTTTCGATACGACCCCGCGTCGAAAAACCACGAGATGTGCTACGAGGGGGACCAGATCGGCGGCTTCACGATCCAGGCAGACGGCAAACTTCTTCTGTTCATGTCGAAAGGCGCCGTTCGGCTGTGGGACAACGGATACCTCCAAACGCAGATTGAATCACTTCCCCACGAGACGGAATCCCGCTTCAACGACGTAATGGCCGACCCGAAAGGTCGGGTCTTCTGTGGAACGATGCCCAGCCCTGATCATCTCGGCCGGCTATACCGATTGGACATCGACGGTTCCATCACCGAGGTCCTCGACGAGATCGGCTGCTCGAACGGGATGGGCTTTACCCTCGACATGAAGTCGATGTATTACACGGATTCACGGGCAAAGAAGATCTACCTGTTCGACTACGATCTGGCAACGGGCGAGATCACGAACCAGCGCGTGTTTGCAGACAGCAGCGACCAGGACGGCGTGCCTGACGGGATGACCGTCGATGCCCACGGTTATGTATGGTCCGCTGGATGGGATCGGAGCTGCCTGACGCGATACGCACCCGATGGAACCGTCCAACGGACGGTCGAGTTCCCCGCCAGGAAAGTCTCCTGCGTCACATTCGGCGGCGAGGACTACACCGACATGTATGTCACGACGGCGGGCGGCCACCTCAAGGAGACCGACGGTGAAGGTGCCGGTGCGCTGTATCGGATCAACCTCGGCATCCGGGGTATCGAGGAACACTACTCTCGTGTCGGGCTCTGATGTGCGGTCGGTTCAGTCTGCACACGCCAATCGCTGACCTGCAACTGGCGTTCAAGGGCTTCGTCTTCCCGGACGAAGTCGAAGCACACTACAACATCGCCCCCTCCCTGCAGATCCTGCACGTGGCGAACGATGGCGAGCGCACCGTTGGCTCAGCAAAGTGGGGGCTTGTCCCGTTCTGGGCAAAAGACCCGAAGATCGGGAACCGCATGATCAACGCTCGGGGTGAGACGCTTACGAGCAAACCCGCCTTCCGCGACGCCTACCGCAACAAGCGCTGCCTGATCATCGCTGACGGTTTCTACGAGTGGAAGCAATCGGGTGACGGCAAGACGAAGACGCCGATGTATATCACGCTGACGGGAGGACGTCCTTTCGCGTTCGCCGGCCTATACGACACGTGGAAGCAGGAAGACGGAGAGCATCTCAAGACGTGCACGATCATCACGACCGAGCCGAACGAGCTGATTGCGGACATCCACAACCGGATGCCCGTGATCTTGCCTGAGCAAGCCTACGATCTGTGGCTGGACCACGACACGACTGAGGCTGAAATCCTGAACGGTCTCCTCGTACCGTATCCTGCAGACGAGATGACTGCCCACCCCGTGGCTAACACGGTGAACTCACCGCGGAACGACGTGGCCAACTGTATCGAGCCAGTTACCATCACACCTTCTACTGACCCGGAGCAACTTTCACTGCTATAGGAAACGACCCATGACGATTGTTGATACGCATTGCCATATCGGTGTCCTGAAATACGAGCCCGTCGAGTCCCTCAGTTTCATGATGAAGAAGAGCGGTGTCGATAAGGCGGTATTCATCCAGTATGCAGGCAACTCGGACAACAGCTACATGATCGAGTCGATGGAAGCGGAACCCGGGAAGTATCAGTCGGCCATGATCGTCGATCCAGAGGATGACGGAACCGCTCTCCGGCAATGGGCCGAGAAAGGGATCGTGGGGATACGGCTACCCCTCGACTCCCGTGCGAAGACCGACGATCCTCTCGCACATTGGAGGACAGCTGCAGAACTGGGCCTGGTTGTCAGCGCGCCCAGTCGTGTCGCGAAGCTGCTGGGGCCGGAGTTCAAGGAAGTAATCGAGACGTTCCCTGACCTGGAGATCGTCATCGAGCATCTGGCTGGTGTAGAACGTGGTGCGGAGGCGCCTTACGGCGATTTTAAGGAAGCAATGAAGCTGGCAGAGCGGCCCAACCTGTCGATCAAGCTGCCGGGGTTCGGCGAAATCTGCGAGGTACCGCTGCCATTCGAGCCGATACCACCCCTGCCAGACCTGGCGCTGGAGGCGTTCGGGCCGGAACGTGTGATGTGGGGCAGCGATTACCCACCAGTTAGTGGTCGTGAAGGGTATGCGAACAGTTTGAGTGAACCGATGAATTATTTCGAGTCGCTGAGCGAGGACGAACGGGCGTGGATTTTCGGGAAGGCGGCGTTGAAGATCTGGAAGTTTGAGTAGGGGGGGTGGCGCCCCGTGGACATCGCGGGATCTATCGTCCCTGGCGTCTCTGGAATCTCGTAGACACGAGAGAAATCAGGCCACTCGGAGGGGAACACCGCCGACAGTGAAGGCGCGTCGGTTACGCGGTTTCGAACGCCCACTCGTCCCAGATGTTGTCATCGGTGGCGGGCACGTCTTCGCGGAAATTTTTGGTGTCGACCCACCATTGACGGTTGGGTGCGGGTCCGTGTGACATGTTGAAGTAGTAAGTCTTGCCGTCCCGCTGGTATTCGCACGGGACGATGTAGCGGATGATCGGCTTGTCGTATTCGGCAGAGTAGTTGATACCGGGACCGTGCACAAGGCGCGGGTGCCAGAAGACGACATCCCCGGCTGTCCCGTGAAACTGCACCGGCGTGACCGAGTCTAGGATCTCGTCACGAGCCCGGACATAATCGTCCGCCTGGTCGTCATCGAGTGGACCGTAGATGGTTCGATGATAGACGTGGCTCATGTGATGTGAACCTGGCCAGATCGTGAACCCTCCGCAGTGTGGCGGCACCGTACTGACGAACACCATCGCCGACAACTGTGCGCCCGTGTGGTCACCGTGTGGGCCTAATCGCGCTTCGCGATCCGGTGACTTCGGGAAGATGCAGTAGACTCCACGCACTCTGCTCGCCTGCCTCACCGGATTCCCGATAAAGTTTCTGACCGTCTCACGCATTCGCGGATGGTTGGCGATCCCATCCACGAAGAACGATTCGGTCCCCACCGTACGTCCACGCATCTTCCACGATCCGCGTCTGAACGGCCCGAGACGATCCGCGTCCTCAGACGTCCAATCTCCTTGCGGCGCGTCGATCCAGGTTTCTGGATCCTCTCGTTTCACGAGGTCCCGAGGTACGTTGTTCCAAACGTGGTCAACGACTTGCTCGAAGGTCTCCTTCTCATCCAGCAAACCACGCTTCACCAAGTATCCGTTCTCCTTGAAGAACTCAACCTCTGTCTGGCTGAGCGTGGTGTCTCCGTTCGTGAAGTCCGGATGGACCAACGGTTGGGGGTCGTGGAACACCACATCCTTCCCGATCGGCAGGCCGTGTAGCCGGCTTCCCTCGAAGGGAGGCATGATCAGGTTGAACAGTTGTCCGGCTTTCTTCGCATCAGACATCTCCGGCATTACAACTTTCGTCGGCTCGTAATCCATGTTCAGGTAGTGATAGGCCGCTATTCGTGAACACACGAACGCGCGCCCCCCCTCGAATGGGTGTATTTGAGGCAACGTCCACTCCTGTTCTCCAGACCAAAACGGGAACAGCCAATCGATGGCACACTTGATGGACCTCCCATCCGCCGACTCGTAGTTGATCAAGTCGATCCCCCACTGACGAGCAATCTCGGAGAGTTCGAGCAGCAGGCTCAGGTTCATGCTCGCATACCCGAGCGCTTTCGTACGGGCGAGCTCCTTTGGCTGCTGACCATCCGGCTCGATCTGCGTCGCGATCCGCCGCTCGCCCACCCCCTCAAGGACGCTCCGGGCGATATCGGGCTGACCGATGAACAGTGCATACGTCGCAACCTGAACGTCGTAGGCAGTCGAGTGGTTGTTTCCGTGACGCGCTTCATCGACGCCGTAAGGGTGAGTCAACATCCACTCCAGGAACGCGTGGAACCAGGCCTGAAGGCCCGCCATGTCCTCAGCTGTCCAGCTGTCCGAATCGGTCAGGAAGCTGACCGCAGGAAGCACGTCCCGTGCGAGTGCCGCCGTCTCGATGAGCCCGATCCCGCGCCCCTCACAAATCCCGGGAATCGCCTGACCAAACAGGAAATTTGGGTTCATTCGGGTCTTGTGATCCAGGAACCAGGTACGTAGCAACAGTGCGGCATGCGAGGCATAATCCTCTCGTTGCGTGAACCCGCAGCCGAAGCCAAGGGCGCGTACCGATGAGATCATTGTCGCCAGAAGCGGTCGATCGGTCTTTTGGACCTCAGGATTGCGCTCTCCGTCTTTCCGGATGTATGGCAGACCGTCCGCTTTATCGGGGTCCGGCCACCAGTATGGGCCCACGCTCATGTAGTCGTGTTTGTCCCCGCTGGACGGCAGGATGGGCTTGTTCACAATAGTCAGCGGTTCCTGCTCCAGCGCAGCATCGGCCTCCTTGACCAGTGCCTTCAGTGCCAGGTAACAAGGCGTCCCCTCCGTGGCGCACGAGGAACGCGCTCGACTGATGTAGTCAGAGTCGACAGCGAAGATGGGTTCTGTTGGCGAAAACGACTTCAGCAGTCCGGCTTCTTTGTCTGGATACACGAAATCTATACTCCATCGAATCGCAGGCTATGCCTGCTTTGTTATCGTTGCCTAGCGTCAGCCCCAAACGCCAGTCGCGGTGGGCTGAACAGGAAACAGTGTTCGCAATATACTCGCATCCGTGCGGTCGCGAGAGACCACCTGCTCAGCAGGCAGCAGTCCCAGTATCAATTTCATCAAACCGTCTTGCCCCAACTCGACGGGATCCATAGAGGCGTCCCCAACGACCACGGACTTGCCATTCCACACGATGCCCACCGTTTCGTCCTGAACCCGAAGGGTGACATCAGTGCCAGGAAGCCCTGCAGTCTTCGCACGGGCGGCCAACTCCGGCGCGATCTCCTCGAGAAGCCTTCTCAGGCTTAGAATTTGAAGCATGTTCCCACCTTCGGAGGACTGCCACAGGGATGGGATGAACCCGCAACTCGCGTCACGATAGAGATCGTAGAGAGTTGGGTCCAGTGGAAGGCGAGCTCTGACCGATTCAGCGCCAGAAACGGCCGCCTGTCGCAACAGATACCGTAGACTCTCTCCTAGCGGCGCCGTCCAGGCAGGATCGCAGGCAGCGTCGGAGATGGATACCGCCGAAGACAAGCGGCCAAAAGGCGGATCGTTTTGATTGGCGAACACATATGCCCTCACCTCCCCCTCCTGTTCGTGGACCACCTGCCAGGGATTCCCTGTTCCTGCCCCGAACGATCTCGTCGGTCGGGCTCCCGTCCTTCCCTCGTTGAAAGCCCTGTAGAGTCGCTCACACGCTTCGGCGTCCCGCTTACCATCGTATGGCCTGATGTGGACGTCCTCGTCAACCCGATCGAGAAAGGTCACTGGATCGGTGAACCCACTACGCGATGTCAGGCCTTGGAGCGGGAACTCTACAGACCCACGCGGAAAGGGTGCCCACCCGAATCGCTCGTAGAACCGTCGATATCCGCCCAGTCTCGAAAGGGTATGTCCATCCGCTTTCAGCTGATCCACCAACCTCTGCATCAAAATCGTGCCCAGCCCTTCGCTCTGACAGGCAGGGTAGACACAAACCTCCCCCACGTCCACTTTCGTTATGGTAGTGCGTCCTACCTGAATCTCGTCTACCTGAGTATGCAGGGCACCCACGACTTCGCCACGCCACGATAAGACCCAGTGGGTATCGATCTCCTCCCTCAGTCGGTTCCTGTCCCGCTCGTACTTCTGGGTTCCCGGCTCACGTGCAAACGCCCCCGACATGATCTGAAGAATCGCATCGGCATCACCATCAACGGCCTGCCGGAACTCAGGTCCATTCGCCCCGTGTAAGCTTTCCAATACCGTCAACACTCCTAACCCTACAAGATCCAAGTGCGATTCAGTACTTGGCCTGCCACTCTGGTAGCGCTCCATTGTCCTCTGGCGCATACCCCAGCTCTTCTACTGCATTCGTGAGGTCCCACTTCTCCTCGCCTCCCTGGGACACACCGTAGTAGATCCCAAACTTCAGTTTCTCATTCTCGATACAGCGCCAGGTGAGTTGCGCGCAGTCACGCGGGCTGAGCCACCGGGCCTGCCCCGCTTCATACCGACGTCCCGGCTCGTCGAGACCGTTGAAGTTCGCGATTCTCAGGCAGAAGACCCGCAGGCCGTGGGTGTCGGCGTAGTATCGTCCAAGGGCTTCGGCGAACGCTTTGCCGGCTCCATAGATCCCGTCCGGCCGTACGGGCAACTCGGGTCGAGAGATCAGCCCATCCTTCTCGTTCAGCCCTGTGACGTGGTTCGTGCTGGCGAAGACGACGGTTTCGACTCCATTGATTCGACAGGCCTCGTAAATATTGTAGCAGCTCTTCATGTCAACATCGAAAGTGAGTTGCGCCAGAGCCGCGCGAGTCATCCCACGTGTACGGTTGAAGATGGCGCAGTGAGCGACGATGTCGACGCCCTGCGTCGCTTCTAGCATGGCCTCGAAGTTGGAGATGTCGCCGATGACCATCTCCTCCTCCGGTTTAATGTCGTCGGGAATGGTGCGATTGAGCAGAAGACGCGTGTCGTAGCGATAGGCAAGATGCTTGCGGAGTGCACCGCCGACCTTGCCTGCGGCACCGGTTATCAGTAGTCTCTTACGTTCAGGCATGTGGATTCCGAGTCTATGGATGATGAAGCGTTCTGTATTGCGTTTCGTTTGGAGCGCCGAGGCGTATTCCTTCGTCTATCCAAACCTTGTCTGCGGCGCCTGCGGTCATACTGTTCCTGGCCTGGGTGTCCGTCTCGCTTTCGGCTCGACTTCACCCCAGGCTATTCGCGTGTGGCCCTTTGAGCCTGAAACCTAGAATCGTAGCTAAGAGACACGTAATGAAAGATACTATTGATCCGGAGTGGATTGTTGACCTGGCACGTCGGGCCGGAGATATCGCAAACGGCTACTTCGGGAACACGACCGGTCAGTTGAAGTCGGACAAGTCATGGGTGACCGAAGCCGATCTGGCCGTTGAGGAGTTTCTCCGTGAGGCAATCGCTGCCCGGCGGCCTCAAGATGCGATCATCGGCGAAGAAGGGGAAAAGAAAAGCGACGTGGACGCGGAATATGTTTGGGCACTTGATCCGATTGACGGAACACGGGTGTTCAACCACAGCTATCCCGTCTGGGGCGTGTCGATCGGCGTCCTGAAAGACCATCAGCCCTGTCTGGGCGCCTTCATTCTTCCCGTCCTTGGTGACATCTACCACACAGATGGCCAGACGGCGTTTCTGAATGGTCAACCACTGGCTCCACCGGAGCCACCCATAGACGAGAATGCGATCTTCCTTATCAGCGAAGGCGCCTACAAGGCCCGGACCGCCGACTATCCCGGGAAAGTGTTGAGCCTTGGGTCAGCAGCGGCGCATCTGTGCTATGTCGCCAGAGGGAGTGCCGTCGGCGCAATGGACAAGGCGGGTGTGTGGGACTACGCGGCGGGGGCTGCGATCTTGAAGGTTCAGGGAATACAGTCGCGACACGTGGACGGGGCAGAAATCGACTATGCGTCGCTGTATGACGGTGTGGCGGTCGATGTGCCGACGTTGTTCGCTCCGGAGGCGTGCTTTGAGGTATTAGCGGAGGCGGTGAGGTAAGGGATCAAAGAAGGAAACAGATATGCGGAAACGAAAAAAAGGGAGCCCCGTGAAGGGGCTCCCTTACGCTTTATGGGCGTCAGGCTATTCTGGTTCGTATTCGGGGAATGCGGGTGCCAGCATGTAGGCGCAGTCCTCGTGGCAGCTGTTACACAGTGGGACAAGGTCGCGGAATTCCTTGATGGATCCGTTGATGTTCCCCGACTTGGCGAGGCCGGCCAGGGCAAGCGCGCGCTGCTGGGCCTCCCGGTTGTAGTCGATATACTTGGCCTTGTGGTCAGAAGGATACAGATCGATTACGGTCGCCCAGTTGGCCTGCATCTTCCGCGCATCCGCTTCGACACCGTCAAGAGACCGATTCTTCAGCACCGCCATGATCCGATCGGCACTGATCTTGATCTCGCGCATCTTGGCGCGCCGGGTCGGAAGATTATCGTCGGTGTCGTGGCTCCCCCCTCCTTCGCACGCCCAGAATCCGGCTGACAGGGCGAGTACCCCGATAGCGGTGGCAACCACGCGCAGGCGATTTTTCATCCGTCTTTCCTCCCTCGTCGTCCGGCCAACGGGGCCCGGTCGTGTCTATACTGGCTCAATTGGGTTGGTTTCTGCACTCGAATCGCCGTGAAGATAAGCCCCGCTAAAGGGCAAGTCAAGATGACCCATTTTGACCGCGTTCACGGGCAGCTTGCTCGGCCGCGGCCCTCATCTTGTCCTTCAGGATCTGATCCTTCTTCCTCTTGAGCCAGCGGTTCAGCGGCGGATACACATACATCAGCAGGCCGGACAGGCAGATGAGAAGGGTGAGGATCGAAACCGTGTCTGTGAAGTAGTAGTAGCGATGACCCAGTCCAAAGATGGTCCCCGTGTGCATCGCCAGCATGACCTTGCGCCACGGATCGTAATGCACCATCCCGATCGATGTGACGGCCATCAGGGCCAAGAGGAACAGACCCGCGACGCCCGTCCAGTAGTGAATCCTGCGGTTGTGTCGGAATACCGCATTGATCGCCGTGCGGTCCCCCACCAGATACTCGATCGATGAGAGCTCCTGCATCTGCTCTTCCAGCCGAGCGTTCCGCTTTTCCAGGTCGTTGCGCTTGAGGATTAACTCCATCAGATCCCCGATCTGCTCGACCAACTCTCCGACAAAGATCTCGTCGTCCGCCGTGAAGTATCCGGGATCGGCCTGTTTGTTCAGGAGTTGCAGTACGCCGATGTTCCGGTCACGCCGGTTCTTAAGGGGTACGCAGAGGATACTGCGTGTTTCGTAGCCCGTCTTGTTGTCGACGCCCCCTGTAAACCGGTCATTCGTTCGTGTGTCCTGAACGTTCAATACCTCGGAGGACTGGAACACGCTCCCGGCGATCCCTTCGTCTGCCCTGATCCGAATCTGCTGGCCTTCCAGAGCCAGGATCGCGTCATCCACCTGCCCATCCGTGCGAACTGCGAGGTGTGTGTAGAGCTCGTCCGCCTCGCGATCGTGGAAGAATACGGAGCACCGGTCGGCATCCAGGTAGTGCCCCACAGCGAGAGCAATACTGTTGATCAACTCCTCTTGATCAGACGTGGCGTGCATCATTCGCCCGATCATCAACAGCAACTCAAGCCGTTCAACACGCGTTCTCAGCTCATTGACCAGAACATCCGATTCTTCTTCCGGCATGCTCCCTCCGTCCGCTTGCACGGCTACCAGCTCCCAAGGCTGCGTTCCGTACGATAGACGGACCGTTCCTCAGCCGATCGATACGTTCCGAACACCAACTCCAGTGTCCGCAGGTTGTCGCTACCCGAGGTCTCGGGTTCGGCGTCCGTTCTCAAGCATTCGACCCAGTGTCGCTGAATCGACACGACGCCGTCCTGGATCGCCTGGCCTGGCGACTCACTCCAGTCGAAGGTATGAGGCGGGACCGCTCGGGTCTCCGTACCCGCTTCATTCGTCACACTCAGCGCGTAATCTCTTCCCAGGACAGCTGCCCCGCGTTCCCCTTCGATCTTGATCAATGTCTGCGGGAACACTTCATGTTCGAGTTTCGAAGCATAGCTCGCCTCGACCACACAGGTCTTTCCGCCGGCCACATCCATCACGATGGTCGCAACATCCTCTGCCCGGATATCAGGATTGACCCGCTGTGACCTGGCATACAGTTGCTCGACTTCTCCAAGGAAGAAACGGGCCAGATCGAGAAGGTGAATCCCAAGGTCGTAGACGATGAACCGCTCGTCTGTCGCAAGATACGGCTGGTTCGCGTAGACGTCCCACGCCGATCGGAACTCCACCCGAGCGAAGAACGGTTCACCGATGGCCCCGCTGCTTACCACCTCGTACAACTCGCGCATGGGCCGCTGCCACCGGAAGTTCTCGTGGACCATCAGCTTGACGCCCGCACGGTTACAGGCCACCACCATACTGCGCGCGTCATCCAGCGTCGGCGCGAAAGGCTTTTGGCAGATTACGTGTGCCCCACTAGCCGCGACCAGTTCGACAAGAAACCGGTGAGACGGCGCCTGGGTCACCACATCGACGAAATCCAGGTCTTCGGATTCCAGCATCGCTTGTGGATCGGTGTACTGTTCGGGAATCCCGAAATCCGACGCCGCCTGCCCCAAAGCCTCCTGATCCTGGTCACACAGCGAGACGATCCCGGCTCCCTCGACCTCCCGCCACCCGTTCAGGTGGTTACGCGCGAAATAGCCGCAGCCGATCAACCCGCCTTGCAGGTCATCCGCCACGGAGGCCTCCTTCGACGATCGCCTTGAAGATGTCGCTCCTCGTAATCATACCGACCAGATTCTTGCTGTCATCGATAATGGGCAGCGACCCCACGTGTTCCTCGTACAGCACCCGGGCGATCTGAGCGATGTCCGTGTCAGGACCCGCGGTGTGGCGTTTGTGAAGACACCAGATCCCGGACCCGGCGTTCGGACAGAGGACGCGCCTCGGGCGAAGTAGCATCTGCGACCGCATCAGGAAGCAACTCTCGATCTGAAATGACACCATGAATCGTGCCGGCGGGTGAGACGATCAGTACATGCCGAACCGAGTCGCTCTGGATGAACTCCCACGCCTCGGCGACGCTCGCACCCTCGCTGAGTGTTCCCACAGAGGATGACGTCACATCTCTCGACGTCAGCGCCCGGGTGACAACCGAGACTGGATCCTCTTCCTGATCCTCGTCGGGTGAGTCATCGACAATCGGATCATCCGTCATCTCCGGGACCACAAAGTTGCCAGCCTCGTAGATATTGATTCCCGCTGATTCGGATTCTGCTTTGGCCGTGGTCTCTCGCTTGAGGATGACGAGCATCGTGGCCGCGGTATGACGGCAGGTACCGGCGTTGCTTTAGTTGCACGAGCATGTATTCCTAGCCTGAGTGCCGTCGTGCCACATCTTGATTAGGTAACAGCTCGCCCGGTGGACGTAGGCACGGTAGACGCCATCCTGCTGAATCAGATTGCGCACTCTCCCACGCTGGACATACTCCTCTGCACGGGAACATTCGTGCCCGTCGGCCATAGACTTGTGGGTGGCTATACCAAAGAAGGGGTCAGTAGACATCGTCGAAACACACTCTCAGATCCCACCCGACACCCCACTGGAATCACGTAGAATCCCGCAGTCTCAGGGCGTTTCCAGCCTAATGAGATTGGGTTCTAGTGTCAACCGGGAATCCCGGAGCGCAGCACGCGGGACATGAAAAATCCCACAGACTCGGGAGCCTGTGGGCTGGATCATGTCCTGAAGATTCAGGCCACGTTGAGACATTCCTCGTAGGAGGCGAAGCGCTCCCCTTCCACCTCGTCCGGGTCGACCAGCTTGAGCCACATCGCCTGATCCTTCTTGTCTCCACTCAGCTTGCGGCGACTCCCGAGGTTCGAGGGGTCCGAACCGGACCAGACCACGTCCCCATCCTGGAGGAAGATGAACTCGTTCCGATGCTTGTCGATCAGAGAAGATGACCGGTCCCGATAGACCAGGGCCTGCTCACAGGTAGTCCGCCGCCAGCTCTCGACAGTGCCCTCCGAGTCCGTCGCCTCCGAATCGAACTCAGCCAGCGGTCCCTCGACTTCAGACTCGAAGTCGATCTCGTCCAGGTTGACCGTACCGAACCCGTGACGTGCCGCGATCAACAGATGATTGCGGTCCCGTCGGAACGGAGGCGTGGGCCAGTCGGACGCGGGGTGGTGTCCCATCAATGCCGTCCCACAGGCATCGGTCGCGGTCACCTGATCACCGGCGATCAGGGCGTCGCAGATCCGGCCTTCGCCATCCCACTCGCGCCCCCACTGTCCGGTGAGGGCGTCAACGATATTCAAGCAGGGATTGGTGATCATCCCCAGGTCCGGGAGGACATAGGACAGCCGGATAAAGTGGTGATAGTAGCTTCGCAACCGTCCCTTAGGTGGGGTGATCGGCGGCAGACCGAACAGATTTTTCATGCAAAGCGTCACGCCCATAAACAGGTGGTTCTTCATCTTCGAGACGGACACCACCTCCGCCCCCTCGAAGCACCCGCTGAGCTGGTAACGATCGAACATCAGCCCGCCTCCGGGCACGTCGTATGACCGGATCGGTTCCGCGTTCGAATCCACGAACTCGGCGTCGTATTCACGCAGGATATGGGCGTAGTTGAAGTCATCGCCCATCAGGTGGGTTTCTCTGTTGTAAGGGTTGGTGTCGGTGACGATCAACTTCGCGGTGGTCCGCTCCTTGAGAAGCTTCAGCACAGACCGGCATACCGCCTCATCGACCAGCTCGCGCCTTCGGCCTGCGAAATAGTGCAGGCTATCTGGCAGCTTCATCATGTTGAACTTCACCACGATCCGGTCCGCAGCCCCGAGCTTTTCCCACGAGCGGTCAAGCGGATCTGTCGCCCGTTTCAGCGACGCGTAGACCTCGTCTTCCGATGCCCGGTGGTAGCAGTATGTCGCCCGTACTTTGTAGTCCTTCGCCATTGACCCCTCCTTGATTGCCAGCCGCGCTTGCCTCTCAGTGGCGGCAAGGGACGTATCCTAGGCCGAAGCGGCCCATCCGTCAACCCGCCTTGCTTACCAGTCCTTCCCCCACGTAAACCGGAGGGACGGCTGAACCTGACCGTCAGGCGTTTCCTCAAACCTCGATTCGAGCGAGAACCGAGGGAGCAGCTGGTATTCGACACCAAACTCCCGCCCTTGCCCGATTTGGTCCTCGTACGTCACAAAAAGCCGATCACCGATGTATTTTCCAACGGTCACCCGGTCAATCGTCGAAGCAGATCCCATCTCGACCTGAACCAAATCGAGGTTCAGGCTTTCAGCAATCCGACTCTGGAGCTCGCGGGTAGCCATCCCCAGGATCAAGCCGGTCGACTGCTCACCCAGCAGACTCTGCTCGGCCGCGATCAACAGGTCAGGATTTCGGCCGAAGAGGATGTATGAAAGCAGCTCAGCTTGCCGGGTCTCATCGACGGCGAGATCAAAATCCTCCTCGGCATCAGGACGTCCCTGGACAAGGAGCAACTCGGGTTTCTCGAACGAGCCAGTCGCCAGGACTGTGATATCGATTTCGCCTCTCGTGACTTCTCCCTCGGCCCCAGCAGGCTCTACCGTCGGAATCCGCGCCCAAGCCTTCATGTCGATCTGCGGACCTGCTGAGCGCTCCCCATCGAAGACAATACCGCCCTCCCCCTCCTCTCGCCAGATGCGGAACGTCCTGTTCTGAAACCGGTACGTCCCTCGAAGGCTGTTCATCGACCCGAAGAATCGGAACCCCAGCTCGTCCGCACGCCGTTCCGCGATGTCCTCGAGGTCACGAAGAATATCCAGGTCTCCTGCCAGTTCGACGTTCACAAGATCATCGCGAACCCAGAGCTGCCGGGCAGCGGCCAGGGTGAGGTCCATCTGCAGGTTCCTGAAGAACGGGACCACTCGCCAGATACTCTCCGGATCCGGTGGCGCCTGAAGCATCGACAGCAAGCGGATCTCGGCTTTCTGCAGGTCGACTCTCCCCGATAGTTTCGGGCTGTCGAGTGATCCTGTTATCCGGACCGTCCCATCGATCGTCGCCTGAATGTCGGGCGTCCCCGACGCGTCTAGGGTGGTCGCCGTAATCTCCAGGTCGAGCGAGCCAAACACCGGATCTGTCGACAGCTTCGACAGGTCGAGCGGACTCAGATCGATCGTTCCGGCCGCGGCCAGATCGCCCGTGATCCCTGTCCCCGAGAACGTGGTGAACGTCAGCAAACCGGGAGAAACGTCTACCTCTAGTGACACTTTATTCAATCCACGATTGAGGGACGGGATGTGGAACTCTCCGCTGCTCGCGACGAGGTCACCATTGACGTGGACGTCGTTCGAGGGCCCCGTGATCCAAACCTGCCCGGACAACTCGCCATCTATATCATCGATCTGGGGCCAGAACCCGTTCAGGGCAGAAAGCGGCACGGCTTCCGCCCCAAAACGCGTGTCCACCTCCTGATCCGCCCCGATCCCGGCGTGCCCTTCGAGGTATACGTTTCCAGTCCCAATGCGTGCGCCGACGGTTCCGGATAGGCGGTCTCCCTGGTGCGTGAGATCCCCGTATAGCACGTCGGCCCCAAAACTGTCGATCCGAGCGTTGGCCACCTCGAAGGTCGCCGCTGTCGCCCATTGCCCATCTTCCAGTGTGACCGCCACACCGCCGGACAGTTCGCCCTCGATTCGTCCGTTCATCCCCAAGAGGAACGCCCACGGGCCCAGGTCGAACTCGTTCACGCGGATGTTTACACCACCCGTCTCATCGGGTGGAACCGCCTCCAGTTCCCCCGCAGGGCCTGCGAGGTAGAGATGTTCGATGGTCAGCCCATCGGACCGGGAATGGGCCAGGGCGATCGGTCCCTTGTTGATGAGGTATTCATCTTGGAGTTGGATCAGCGCGGATTCTACACGAACGGACAGGCTGTCCCCTGATGTGGCTGCATTGCCCCAGATCGAGAGCCGGTTCTCGTAGGACTCGCTGCTCCCGATTAGGAAGAGGGTCTCGCCATCCGTTTGGCCGAAGTCAGCGAAAAAGTCGTGCAGGGTCCGTCCACCCCATGAGGCCGTTTGCGCGTTCAAGGAGAGCCCTCCTACGCCGTCGATGGGCAGGTTGACGTCCGCCCCCAAGCCCACGAACGACCCACCGGCCACGTAAAGCGAATCCGCAGAGATGTTCGCCGATACTTCAGGTTTCTCCCAGGCGCCCACCACCGACCCCGTGGCCGTAATCATCCGTCCGTCCCCACCGGCCACTAGGTGCGTCGGAATCCCATCGAGAGACGAGGATCCATAGGTGGCGTGAAGATCGTATGCGCTCCCGAGGATCGACTCTCCGGAGACGGTCAACACTGCGTTCGCCCCATCGGAACGGAAAGACTCGATCCTAATGCGATCTCCATCGGCAGACACTTCGGCCCGCATCTCACCCAAACCGAACAGCCCCTCTAGGTCGGCGGTAAGGTCCGCCCGACGACGCGTGGCCCCATAGGCTAGACCTTCACTCCACGCCCTCCCCTGGAAGGCAACCGAGTCCATCTCCTCAGGCCCACCAAGGACGACGCGCGGGGACCAGGAGCCACTGGCGTTCAGATCAAACAGCCCGTCCTCCCTCCGCCAGCAGTCTCCCTCGACCTGCAACGCGAGGCCATACGGCGCGTCTTTCCAATCTGCGCGCTCCAGGACCAGGCCCTGCTCGTCGAGACGAAGCCGGGCCGATATCGTTCCTGCGTCTTCACCGAACAGACCGACGCGATCCATGTCGACACCGATGGTGGTCCGCTCGCGGTGGCGAGTGACACTCAGGTCACCGGCGAGCACCGACTCCGGTCCACCGGCGTGGAGGAGGTTGATCCCAGCGAGGCGTCCCCTCATCCAGAACCGCTCGTCCCGGTCGACGCGCATCGAACCATAGAACGTCCCGACCTCCCCATCCAGCAGCAGTCCTCCGGACACCAACCCCTGCTCATAGCGCACTTCAGCCGCGACCGAATCGATCGGCATCCCGTAGAGTGACCCGTTGGACACACTGGCAACGGCCTGACCGATCGCCGCATCAACGTCCAACCCTGTGCCGTCTGCCCGGATTTCGAAATCTCCCCGGATCGAAACGCCCAGCAAGCGGGCGAGGTCGACCTCGCGGCCCCTAACCGTGAGCGTGTGCCATTTGTCACCCACTTCAGAGAAGCCGAACTTAAGGTCACCGGCCGCCCCGCCCACGACCCAATCGAAAGCCAGATCGGCCGAAGTACGTGAGCCCTCAGCTCGTCCGGACAACCAGACCACCGCAGATGGGAGATCCGTCCCCGCCACCTGATTCACTTCATCGAGGTTTAGCGAATCGACGGCCACATCGAACCGATAATGGGGGTTAGCGAGCCCCACGATTTCTCCGCTGACCGTCACGCTACTGTGGGGGGATGAGACGACGACTTCCTGGAGGAGCACGATATCCTCTCTGGACATCACCAAACCCTCGAGGTTGGTCAACCGTATAGGCGGTTCCAGCACCTGGGTCCGCAGCCGGTTGACCTGAAGCATCGCTTCACCGGACGTATTCTGGAAACCGACTTCGAAATTGAGGTCTTCGGCAACGGTTTCCGTCGAATCTTGCTGAAGGGTCAGGATCCCCCGCTCGACGACGACGTGCTTCAGGTCGATCGCCGGCAGCGACCGATTACCCGGACCTTCTCCTGGAGTGTGCCGCCAGATCAGTCTGGGGCTCTCGAGCCGAAGGCTGTCGACAACGAACGTCCCCCACAACAATCCTATGGGACGGTAGGTAATCGCCACCTCACCACAGGCGAATGCCATCTTGGACGCATCGCTGATCTCTACACGAGATAGACTCACGTCGTAGAACGGATTCCCCTCGAGCGACTCGACCGTCACCTCCGCTCCAAGGGTATCGGACAGACGGCTCTCCAGCACGGCTTTGATCGGATAGTTCAGGAACCCGAACATCACGATCAATGCGATCAAGCCGAGAAACAGGGCGCCACCCACCGGGATCCACGTGAAGGTCGTGCGTCTCACTGTCGTCTTATCCTGCGCATATGACTAGAAGGCTTGGCCTATGCTGAAATGGTATTGCCATCGAGAGGTATCATCCTCGGTCAATCGGCGACCGGCGTCGAGGCGGATCGGCCCCACGGGACTGAGGTAGCGTATGCCACCCCCTACTGCCCAGGCGAAGCCCCCAAAATCGAACGCATTGAACTGAGGGTCGACCTGTCCCCCATCCAGAAAGATCGCCGTTCCCAGGTATTTTCCAAGTCGCGTTCTGATTTCTATGCTGCCCTCGAACTTGCTCTTCCCGCCAACAGGCGTCCCCATCCTGTCTTTCGGCCCCAGTTGATCGAGTGACCAGCCGCGCACACTTGCCAAGCCTCCGGCGAAAAAACGCTCGAAGTTCGGGATCTCGCCCTCTGACGACAGGTTCACGATCATCCCGCCCGAGACCCGCGAGGCCAGCACGCTGCTCGCCGGCAAGGGCGTGTACCAACGCCCTTCGGCAGTCAGCTTGAGAAGCTCCCGGCTGGACTGGAACAGCGCACCCTTCTGCCTTGCCTCAACTCGCACGAACACCCCATCCGACGGGTCCAGAAAGTCATCTCGGTGGTCATCGATGAACGAGGTCACGAACTCGACAAACAGACTGTCGCCTTCGAAACCTATTACACCACCACCGGTCTCGAACAACAGGGTGGTCCGACTCGCAATGTTCCGCTCGAACGCAATGTCGCCCCCGATTTCCGTCTGCCGGAACTCATCCGCCTTGACCCGAGACCGTATAAACAGTCCGAAGTTGAGCCAGTTGCGGTTGCCGAACACATAAGGTTGGGTCAGGCTGGCGCGGAACTCCGTGAGAATCGCAGATGCGTCGATGCCGATCCGGAAATGCTGTGCCCCCCCGAAGACGCTGCGGTGGGTCCATGAGATCGACCCGTTGAGCTGGTTCTGGGTATCGTATCCAGCTCCGAGCTTCACGCTTCGCAAGGATCGTTCCGAAACAGAGACGACCGTGGTGGCCGTCGTGTCCCTGGCCAGGCTGTCGGGAAAATCGATGACGACGCTTCTGAACGCGCGTGACCGGTAAAGCTGCCTTCTCGCATCCTGAGCTGATCGCTGCTGAAATGCCGCCCCAGGCCGAAACGTGACGCCCCGCCGAATCGTAGCGGCTCCCACGTTACGGTTCCCGCGCACCACGACGTCTCCGAACCGGAAACGATTTCCCGCGTTCACGTCGAAAGCCACGCTCGCGCGGTTCTTGTCGGGGTCGATGGCCGTCTTGACCTCGAGTCGAGCGAAGGCATGCCCCGAATCGCGGAGCGCGGACAGCATCCGGACCCGGTCCTCTTCGAGCGCGCCTCTTGTCAGCCTGGCCCCGGCACGCGTTTCCATCCGGCCCGGATCGATCACATCTGCATCGCCGCGAACCAGAACTGAGTCGATCAGTACCGGCTGACCTTCCGACACCAGAAAAGCGACGCGAACCTTGGTTCCCTTCCGTTCGATCAGGGTATCCACGGTCACCGCCAGGAATCCCTCGTCCTTGTAGAAGCTTGCCAGCCGGAGCATGTCCGTCCGCACGCGAGACTGAACGACCGGACGTGGATCGATCCACGGCAACCAGCTCAGCCAGGAGGACTCGCGGCTCTCGATCAGCTCCATCAGCACTGATTTCTCGAAATGTCTGTTTCCTGTGATGTCGACTTCGGAAAGAGTGGTGAAGGTATCCACCTGCGCGACGCCTTCTCTTCCGGAGCACACGACCATCAGGAGAGCGATGATCCACCAGCCGGCCAGATGCCGTGCCGGTCGTGCTCCATCCGTCACCATTACCCGACGCGATGCAGCTTGAGAAGGTTTGTTTCCGCCCAAGCCGTAATGGGAGCTCCAGACAGGATGACGAGGTTCTCGCCAACGTGAACCCGGCGGACGGCGAGCAACCGTGACTCGATTTCCCGGATCATCTCATCCGTCCCCTCAGCCCGTTCGATCAAGTGGGGCTCTGTCCCCCAGCAGAGACTCAACTGCCGGGCAATCTTCGGTTCCAGCGTAAAGGCGACGATCGGGGTCTGAGGTCGTCGTTTGGAAATCAGAAGCGCAGTAGCCCCTGACTGGATGAACGCAACGATGGCCCTAGCGGATACGTCCTGGGCAGCAATGGTGGTGGCGTACCCGATCGCATCTGGGAATGATCCCGTCCCCCGACTCCTCCACTCCGTCAGCGTTTGGGCGTGGACCGCCGCCTCAGCTTCGGAGATGATGCGGGATATCATCTGAACCGTCCCCACTGGATAGCGCCCCACGGACGTTTCTCCGGACAGCAGGACGGCACGAGCCGGTCGGGGGCTGTCGGTCATGGACTCCAGCATCTGGGTCGCCGTGATAACGAAAACACCGGCCGCATTCGCACGTGAGATGATCCGTTTCTGAATCACAGGAACCTGCTCGGGAGCCATCTCGACGCCAAGGTCGCCTCGCGCCACCATCACGCCATCGGCTACCTCCAGGATCTCATCGAGCGCTGCAACGGCCTCGCTCCGTTCGAGCTTCGAAATCACTGGCACCTCAGCCCCCCAGTTCAGGGCTTCCCGTTTGACCAGTCCCACATCCGCAGGCGCGCGTTTGAAGGACATCGCGACGCAGTCCACTCCCGCACCCGGAGCTCTATCTTTCCGTCGTCGAGCAAGACGTTGTCCCCGCTTGACAGGTCTCGGGCGAGTTTCGCGTAGGTCGTCGGAATCGCCCCGCCTCCCGGATCTTCGAGGCCGGACTCCAACGTGATCTTCTGGCCCTCCTCCAGCGGCAACGACTGCTCCAGGGTCCCGACCCGGATTTTGGGAACCGCAAGGTCCTGCGTGATCACCACATGCCGATCCGCACGGCCGGAAAGCTCTCGAATCAGCTCGATCGCCTAAGCGTGATCCTCGTGGGTCCCAATGCGAAAAGTTCAGGCGAACCACATCCAGGCCGGCATCCACCGTGGCGGACAAAGTTTCAGCGTTTGCACTCGCTGGCCCGAGGGTGCCTTCGATTTTAGCTCGATTCACGAATTCTCCTATCTATCTGAAAATTTAAGATATAAGCGCTACCAGAGCCCCCCAAGGGAAAAGATCCAGACCATCCTTACAATAAGAAAGGCCCTCCCGAAGGAGGGCCTTTTTGTAGCCGGTCTGATGATCGGAACCTCAGGCGGCCCCACGGACCGGGTCAGGCGCGGACTCGATCCGAACCGCCAACTCCCCGCCTTCGAGGTCGACCCGGATCCAGTCGCCTTCCGAGGCATCACCAGCGATGATCGCCCGACCAATCCGGCTCTCAAGCGCGTGCTGAACGAAGCGCTTGAGCGGCCTCGCCCCATAGACGGGGTCGAAACCCTCTTTCGCGATGAATCCCAGCGCTTCCTCGTCGACGATGAGCCCCAATCCCTTCCCGGACAAGCGTCTGTCGAGGTGATCTACGATCAAGTGGACGATCTGCTCAATCTCACTCGCCGTGAGCGGTGTAAACATCACGATGTCGTCCACCCGGTTCAGGAATTCCGGCCTGAAGTGTGCCTTCAGGTCGTCGGATACACGCTCCCTCGCGGCTTCCGTCAGAACAGCACTGTCCGTCACCCCATCGAGCAAGTGATGCGACCCGATGTTGGAGGTCATGATCACCACGGTGTTCTTGAAATCGACCGTCCGTCCCTGCGCATCTGTCAAACGGCCGTCATCCAGCACCTGCAGGAGTGTGTTGAACACGTCCGTGTGCGCCTTCTCGATCTCGTCGAACAAAACCACACTGTAAGGCTTCCGGCGAACGGCTTCAGTGAGCTGACCACCCTCGTCATAGCCGACATACCCTGGAGCCGCACCGACTAGGCGGGACACCGTGTGCTTCTCCATATACTCGCTCATGTCGATCCGGATGATGTTCTCCTCACTGTCGAACAGGGCCTGCGCAAGCGCCCTTGCCAGCTCAGTCTTGCCCACACCCGTCGGTCCGAGGAAAATGAACGAACCGATCGGCCGGTTCGGATCCTTGATCCCGGATCGCGCACGGATCACAGCGTCGGACACGAGCTGAACGGCCTCGTCCTGGCCGATCACCCGCTCGTGCAGGGTCTCGTCCAGACGGAGCAGCTTCTCGCGCTCACCCTCGACGAGTCGCGTCACGGGCACGCCTGACCACCGGGATACGATCTCGGCGACCTCTTCCTCCGTCACCTCTTCCCGGAGCAACTGTGTCTTTCCGCTGTGTGCGTCAGCCTGTTCTGCTTCCCGTAGCTGGTCCTCCAATTCGGGCAGCCTGCCATGCTTCAGTTCCGCCGCCCGGTCGAGATCATAAGCGCGCTCGGCTTCCTCGATCTCCCGACGAACCCCCTCAAGGGCTTCCCGCAGTTCGCGCGTCGCCTCAAGGGCCTCCTTCTCAGATTCCCATCGCGCCCGCATCTCATCCGCCTCAACCCTCAAGTCCGCCAACTCTCTCCGGAGTTGGTCGAGGCGGATCTTGCTCGCATCATCCTTTTCTTTCTTGAGCGCGGCTTCCTCGATCTCAAGCTGCATGACGCGGCGTGTCACCGCGTCGAGTTCTGACGGCATCGAGTCGATCTCGGTGCTCACCATCGCGCACGCTTCGTCGATCAGGTCGATCGCCTTGTCGGGCAGGAAACGATCCGAGATATACCGATCAGACAGGATGGTGGCGTTCACAAGCGCGTTGTCCTGGATGCCAACTCCGTGGTGGAGCTCGAACCGTTCCTTCACGCCACGTAGAATCGAGATTGTATCCTCAACCGTTGGAGCGTCCACCAGCACTGGCTGGAACCGTCGCTCGAGCGCCGCATCCTTCTCGATATGCTTGCGATGCTCGTCGAGCGTGGTGGCACCGATACAGTGCAACTCACCTCGAGCCAACATCGGCTTGAGCATGTTGCCAGCATCGGTGGATCCCTCCGTCTTCCCTGCGCCCACGATCGTGTGCACCTCGTCGATGAAGAGGATGACCCTCCCCTCACTTCGTTTGATCTCTGTCAGGACCGCTTTAAGCCGCTCCTCGAACTCGCCCCGGAACTTCGCCCCGGCCATCAGGGCCCCCAGATCGAGGGAAAACACGCTCCGATCCTTCATCCAGTCCGGCACGTCCCCCCGCACTATGCGTTGCGCGAGCCCTTCGACGATTGCGGTCTTTCCGACACCCGGCTCACCAATCAGAACGGGATTGTTCTTCGTCTTCCGGGACAGGATCCGAATCACCCGGCGAATTTCGTCATCCCTGCCAATCACGGGATCGAGATCGCCGCTGCGCGCGCATTCAACCAGATCGAGCCCGTATTTCTCGAGGGCCTCGTAGGATGCTTCGGGATTATCCGAGGTGACGCGCTGATTGCCACGCACTTCGGTCAGTGCCTTCAGGAATCGCGATCCATCCACGCCGAACGGATCGAAAACCTCGCGTATGCGCTGATCGGCGAGCAGGGCGAGCGCCAGGTGCTCGACTGACACATACTCGTCCTTCAGGCGCTCAGCCTCATCGTGGGCTTTCACGAGGATCTGCTGAAGCGTCGGCGTTACGTAAATCTTCCCCGCCTCCATACTGCTTCCGTTCACGCGCGTAATCCTGGCCAGTGCCGCTTCCGCCGCCTCGGTAAGCGCAGAAACATTAACATCCATGCGCTCGATGACGCGTGGCACCAGCCCGTCTTCCTGCGCCAACAACGCCGCCCACAGGTGGATGACGTCGACTTCCTGATGGCCGTGCCGGACCCCCAGGGTCTGGGCAGCCTGGACGGCTTCCTGTGACTTCTGTGTAAACCTATTCAGATCCATTGTGCACGGTCTCCAGGTCGATTGATTTGAGTGTTTCGAAAGCGTCTCGCTGTTCGGCAGACAAGCGATCGGGCACCTCGATCAGGATTTCCGCATACAGGTCGCCCGCTCCCTCGCCCTTCGGGTAGCCCTGGCCCTTCAGCCTGATCTGGCGACCCGACTCCGTCCCCTTGGCAACAGACACCTTGACCTTTCCGGTCAGCGTTTTCAGCTCGGTCTTCCCGCCGAGTGCCGCCATCCAGGCCGGAACTCGAAGCTGCGTGTGGAGATCGTGGCCACTGAGCACGTACTGTGGGTGCGGCACGATGTCAGCGACCAGGTAGAGATCTCCGGATCCCCTATCCCCAGCGCCGCCCTGTCCCGCCAGCCGGATACGCTGCCCGGGGGTCACGCCTCTCGGGATGTTTACCCTTAGCCGTCGTTCTTGACCATCAGGTGTAGGAATCGTCAGCATCCGAGTGCCGCCTGCAGCAGCTTCTTCAAGCATCAGGCGAATCGAGGCTTCATAGTCGGCACCGCGTATCGGGATATTGACTCGGCTTCCCGACGTGAACGGACTGCCTCCGTATGCCCGAAATCCGCCGGTGAACTTTCCGTTGCCCCCCTGGCCGAACATATGCTCCAGGATGTCGAAGAAACTGTCGAAGCCAGCCGGACCAACTCCGTTGAAGTCAAACCCGGGGAAGCCGCCGCTGTTCTGTTCCATCTGCTTCCAGGCAGCACCATACTCATCGTATTTGGCGCGCTTCTCAGGATCCTTCAGGACCTCGTAGGCTTCTCCGACCTCCTTGAACCGATCCTCGGCACCATCCGACTTGTTCACATCGGGATGGAACTGACGGGCCAGCTTCCGGTAGGCCTTCTGGATGTCTTCCTCTGAAGCCGTTCGGCTCACGCCGAGGGTTTCGTAATAGTCCGTAAACTCCATTGTCTTCCCCACAGAGATCGGGCCACCCCGCCGAGTGGCAGGATGGTCCGGAATCCCTCTAACTCACTCGACCCATCCAGTCGGTGATTTGTCTCTACGAGACCTCGACTTCGATCGCCTTGGGCTTAACCTCCTCGGCCTTCGGGAGCGCCACGGTCAGGACACCATCCTTATAGCCTGCCGAAATCTTGTCAGCGGCAACTCTGTCACCGACGTTGAAGGATCGGCTGAACTTCCCGTAGACACGCTCGGTCCGGCGATAGGCGTCATCGCTGGTCTCACTTGTGCGCTTCTTCTCTCCTGAGATCGTCAGAACACCATCTTCGAGCGTCACGCTGACGTCTTCCCTGGTCAGACCGGGAAGCTCCGCGTGCACCTCATATCGGTCTTCCAGTTCCGCGATGTCTACCTTCGGGTTCCAGGCGCCACCCAGAGCCCTGGGCTCACCCCAGAAGGACTTGACGAGGTGGTTGATCTCACGGTCGAGTGCGGCGGGGTTCCACTTAACGAGTGTCATCGTTCATTCCTCCGTTGGTTGGTTTCTCGTTCGTTTGTGTAGCCGCGCACTCGTTTTGCAATGAGGGTGCCAAACACAGAACCGCTTACGTAACCAACATAGAAACAACGTATTATGCGAATACTGGATTTATTAGCCTATCAGGCCCGATAGACTAGATCCGCCAGTATGGCTCTAGAACGCGTCATGCACTGACAATGAAGTGCCAATATGACAGCCAAGAGGTGTGCTGGTGTGGTCTACGGAAGGAAATCAAGCGGTACGCTGCTACACGCCCTCACCGGGCTCACCAGAGGTGAGCCGTCCTCTCCCGCACGCGGGAGAGGAAAGAGGCACAGGGGGCATACGTAGGTCTTGCTTCTGCGTTCCCAGGGTAGGGTCCCCCTGGGAACGAGGCTATCTCATGGCGCGGCGTTGGATTTCGGCGATGGCTTCGTGGAAGAGGGCGATCAGGCGGGAGCGGACCCGTTCGTCCTTGAAGACGCCGATCTCTTCGGCCCAGGCAATGCCGCCTTCCATATGGGTCATGAGGTATTCGCCATCGGACTCGACGAAGGGACGTCGACCGCCGCACGAGATATATACGGGTGAGGAATGTGCCATCACGGGACCGGCATCGGTCGCATACTCGCCCCACGTCCGGGCAGCGATCCAGCACGGCTTGCTCACATCCAGTTCGAACCGCACGGCGACCTGTCGCTTGTCCCCATCGGCGTATTCGCGCGCGGAACGTTCGCCATTCACGATCAACTCTACAGCGGTCAGTGGCCAAATGCTCTCGGCGGTCGCAACGACTTCGACCTTTCCTCCATTACCGGGCAGGTGAATCTCGTCACCCATGTTGGCTCCCTCGACACGGAGGTCAATCATCGCACCGGTACTCGCGAAGGTGTTCCCGTTCCGGATGGCCTGCGCCCAGCTCTCGAAAGTAAACGCCTCATCATCCTGCAGCTTCGCATACGTGCGGGACCCTCCCAACACACGCCCGTTAGACATCTTGTCCGTTCCGCCAACAATGGGCAGTTTATTGCCGGCGTTCAGCCAGCGATAGTAGCCCTTCTCACCCTGCCCGATCGTCTCCCCCTCCCAGACCCAGCACATCTCCGCTCCATCGGCGTGGCCCAGAGTGATGTTGGCGGCGTTCTCGAAGTCAGGAACCGGCATATGCGGCATAATTACCAGACCGCCCTGCCGACGGCATTCTTCTGCCCAATCGGCCATCAGCACCTGGATCTCACCACCGACCCAATCCTCTTGAGGACCACCGGAGCATATGGGTGCGACCATATCCTTCAGGCCGAGCAAGCTGATGTGCCCGAGGACGTGCTGACGGTTCTCCTGGCTAACCCAGATCTTGTAATCCTCACTGCTCGTCGGCGCCAGACCTCCCGTGAACTCTTCCCAACTCGTGAAGAGACGGCCCCACTGGCTGACTAGGAGGTTCGTCACGTTCAGATCCTCCGCAGCCGCTTCAAGGTGGCTAGACTGCGCCGTCAGGAAATGCACGTGTGTGTCCCCCGAGTAGTAGCCACGTTGCTTCATATCCATCGCCCGTCGGATCTTGAGCGACAGGTCACGTTGTCCGGGTTTGATGTACACGAGTTCGCGAATCGGCGTGTACTCGAACCCACGAACGACCTCCACGTAGACCGGTCCGATAGGAAGCTCGATCTGGCACTTCCCATCGATGTAGGCATACGGGGTTCCCCTGACCTTACAGTCACCGCCCAGATCCTCGAACCAGGCGATGTTCACGTCGGCTTGATGCCCATGAGGGGCGAAGTAAGCGCCCTGGGTCGACCGGAAGTGAACGCGACAGCCCACCTGCTCACCGGTATCCGCATCAGTGACGTGAACGTGCAACCACTGCTTGCCTTCTGGGGAGACCATCTCCATCCGCACGCCCCCGTCCGCTGCGGACTTACCGGAAAGTACATCGCCCCACCGGAAACTCGCCGACCGATCTTCGCCGACCGTCACGTTGATCTTGGCCTTAGGCGACGCGTGGATCTCGAGGTAGCCGTCCGGCCTGACCTCGTGACCGCCGACGCCCCATCCCACCTCGTCGGTGGTGAGATAGTCTTCATTCGGAACGTGGAGACGGTCTTGACGCGCCAGGACACCACGCTCCACCTCAACGGAGATCGGTGAGTCCTTATCCTCGTCGACAGAGACGGCGACATCTTCGCGCGGCGGCCAGGCAAGCGGATTCTCGTCTTCATTCGACAGCGTGATCGCCCCGATGAGGAGCGGGGTATCGCTTAGGGCCACGTATTCCAGGGACTCGATCGGCACGTCTGGATTCGGGTTGACCCACTGGTAGATCCACCATCCACCCGTATCGTTGCTCGCCTTTTCCGTACCGACCTGTGCACGTCCCCAGGGCACCGTCTTATCATCGAGCGGAACGGAAGTGAATTCACGGCAGTTCCGGCACAGGAACGGATGGTGGCCCCACGGGACGGCCACGTCGTGGACCTCGAACCGTCTCCGAAGCGGAAACGTATGGGTCTGCCCACCCACAACAACACGCCCTTCACCCAACTCTTCAGCGGCCCCATCCAGCGTCGCTCCGGACCCGTCGACAGAGGCACAAACGTGCGCAATCAAGATGCGCTTCGCCTTCGCACCGACCGGTATGGTCACCGACTCAGCACCGCCATTCCGCACCTCGACGAATACAGCGTCCTCTCCGTCTCTATCGTATTCAGCCAACTGGAACGGGATACCCCAGAAGCGCTCGTCGCCCTGAGGTAGATTCGCAATCGCCGTGCTTTCCGGATCATCGCCGTGGTATGGCCAGACATATCCGTCGCCCGACGCGATGTTGGATGTATTCGCATTGTATACTGGCTTCAGGTCGACTGTCTGGAAATCCGATTCTGGCATCATTGCCTCCCTGGAGGAGTTCGTGTCCGCGTGTTACTGATAGTTACATCTGTCTGCGCACGCCGCAAGGTATATTCAATGCGTCGGTTTTGATTCGCATACACCACAGCCATATAATTGTAAAAGTTGTCAACATTTCATTCTAGAAGCCCGAAGGTGTGAAGCCTTCAGTTACGGGAAGCGACATGCCGATTCTGAGAACACTATTGAGCTGGTTGATCCTGGCATCATATGTGGATGCCCAGGTAACAGTGGTTAACCTCGCCGAGTCGACGGCGAACTGGGGTGGTGCCGCGCGCCTCACGACCGATGCATATGAGGGCAATTCGGCCATCACCTACGCGGCTCCTAACGACAAGACCGGGTTTCTCAGCTTTGATCACTCCAACACGGGCGTTGACCTGTCGCAGTATGACCGGATCGCGTTCTGGTGGAAAGTCGAGGGCTCGGGGCTACGGGACCTGAAGATCAAGGTGCGTAACTACCCGCTCGTCAACGGGATGGAGGCCGTGTATACCCTCCACGACGTGGGGGAAGCGCCGACCGACTGGACCCTCGCTGTCGCAAAAGTCGCAGAGCCTCATTTCGACAGCTGGGGTGGCGAACCAGATCAGGCACGCCGCTACATCACCTTCCGGACTGTCACGACTCCGGGGTCACTGGTCACGCTGTTTATCGATCGTATGGTGGCGATCGACGAAACGTTCTCGTGGTCGATGGACACTCCCGTGTTCCATCCAACGGCCGGACCAGATGTCGACTTTGACGGAAACGGTTCGGTCGACTTCTCGGACTTTCTCCTGTTCGCCTCTGCATTCGGCTCCGTGTCCACCGACGCTGGCTTCGACGCACGATTCGACGCGGACACGGACGGGAAGGTCGGCTTTACCGACTTCATCCTGTTCAGTGAAGGATTCGGAACCGACCGGGGACGCTGGGACGTTCCGCTATCCTTTACGAATACATCGGGTGATTCTCTCCCCGTTATCATCGGTTCTCGATCCAGCCAGATCTTCTCAGGAAGGATTGCTCCAGGGACGAATAACCTCACCGTTCGGGTTCCACCGACGCTGATGGCCGAGCGTGATTCAACGGATACCCACCCGGTCCGTCTTTGGACGGAGGTGTCCGGCTTCGCGGAAACCCGTACCCAATCCACCACATACGTGCCTCAATCTGGGTTGTCTCGTACCTGGCTACAGTTCAAGGAGGCCGTAGAAGCAGGCACGGAACCGGTTCTGCCCCGCTTCTCACACGCAGGATATGCCCAGGGCGAGGTCCCCATCCCAGAGTCGACGACAACGATCTTCCACGTCTCCGACTATGGGGCGATGCCAGATGACGGTGTATCGGATCACTCGGAAATCCAGGCGGCGATTCACGCGGCGGAAGCAAACGGCGGTGGGAGGGTGGTATTCGCGGCGGGACGATACCTGGTGAACACGGATACCGATCCCCGGCAGCAAATCAAGATCCAGGGCAGCGACATCGTCCTACAGGGGCAGGGCAGCCGGGTCGGTGGGACGATCATCCAGCAGATCAACTACATGCCCCCCACCCAACCGGAAAACCTGTGGACGTCTCCATATATGTTCCGTTTCGAGCCGACCTCAAAATCGGAACCGACGCTGGCGCGGATTACGACTGACTCTCCACGGGAGACGTTTACCGTCACAGTCGACAACAGTTCGGAACTCACCGTGGGCGGTTGGGTCAAGCTCAGACTAACGAGTACCGTTGCCGTCAGCGAGTTTCTTTCGCCCTACCAGCCCGAACCCTCTTGGACGACCCTGTTCAACACGGGTATCACGATTCGGGAGGAGCACTCGATCATCAACACCGACGGCCGACGGGTCACGTTTGGCGAGCCGATCCATACGAATATCTCGTCGCGATTCGGTTGGACCATCACGGACTTCAAGCACATCGAAAGAGTCGGCATCGAAGACATCTGCTTTATGGGGACGTGGAAAGACACCTTCGTGCACCACAAAGACGCGATCCACGACGGTGGGTGGAGTCTGGTACGCTTCTCCCGAACGACCAACAGCTGGATCCGCAGGTGCACGTTCGTGGACGTGAACCGGGCCGTCTCGATTAGTAACAGCGCAAACGTGTCGATCTACCACGTGACGATGTCAGGCAACCGGGGACACTCCTCGGTCGCCGTGAACGACTGTTACGGTGTCTGGGTGGGGTTGTCCGAGGATCTGGCCAGCCACCATCACGGGCCTGGGTCCAGCGGTCGATCGACTGGAACCGTCTACTGGCGCTACGATATGCAGCGCGGACAGCGGATCGATGCGCACGGTGCCCAGCCGTATGCCAATCTTCTGGATTGCGTCCACGGTGGTATCCTCTACGGCAGCGGCGCTTCGATCGGGAATCTCCCGAACCACATGAAACATTACGTTCTTTGGAATTTCCGACACGGGGGCAGCAACACCAGCTATGACTTCTGGCGGCAGGGCGAGAACGCGAGAGATCGCTTCGTCCAGCCGATCATTGTCGGATTTCATGGGGACCCGGTTGAATTCAACGAGGAGAATCTGGAAGTATTGGAATCACAGGGCAGCCCGGTGGAACCGGAGTCGCTATGGGAAGCGCAGATGGAATTGCGACTGGGCGCGTTGCCAGGATTCTATTCGGGCCTGATCGACGAGTGGGCAGTGTTGCGGCAGGAGCAGATTCCAGAGTAGAGCAACACTTCGTGTTGCTTGCGAGTTGTTGCGCAACTCTCGGGCGGAGTGATAGGCAAGACTTTAGACCGAAACTGTGAATCGCAAAACGGGGTGAACCTGGCGGACGACTATTGGGAAGAACCACGAGGACTGTACGAAGGCCAGAAGCAGGGCTTCCTTGCGCATCCGGCGTCGGCTGATGGTGGCAAGGGTCGGGGTGGGTTCTTTTCGCAGCTATGTCGGTCCGATCAGTATCTGGCCGGGCAGTTCTTCAAGAACGAGACATTCCCCAATGTCGACCAGCCGGGTAGCTGGCACGTCAAGAAGGGACGCGATCGCATCCTTCGATGGATCGACCTCAAAGCGATGACCGGATTCGCCGAGTTAGATTCAAACCTCTACTACGACGCGAAGAGAGACTGTCGGTCACGTTTGATGTGCCCGGTATGGTACGCACGGCATTCGATTGGGAGTCGGATCTCGCCGTGTCCGGAGAGACGATTGGGCTCGATGGATTCAGGCGGTTTGACAGTCGATATTGTCAGAGCAATTTTGAGTCTGGGGTGTATGAGACTTTACACGATAGAGATCGGGTACGATTGGATTTTTGGATTTGGGGACGGGTATACGCGAGGTCGGATAGCCACAATCAGGCCCTCACCGGATTCGCCTGAGGCGAATCGTCCTCTCCCATGAGCGGGAGAGGAGAGCCCCGGACACGGCTGCAATTTCCCGACACGAAGCCCTCAAACCTATCCAGAATGAATGAGACCCAGTCGGCCCCACTCCGACCCTCACAGAACGTTTACATCGCCCCCTTAACCAAGCCCTCACCTGATCGCGCCTGCGGCACGATCTGTCCCCGGACCAAGTCCGGAGCAAGCCTCTCTCGGCCTTCGCCAGGGCTACAGCTCGACCGGCCACAAGCAGGAGAAGATTCTCGTTTAGTAGTCCGTTTTGCGAGAGTCTAAAGATGATGACGTTTACTTGCTCCGTTAAAATCGATCGGCCCGTTTCAAAGGTTGTCGCACTGTTGTAGAATCCGGATCATCTGGCTGAGTGGCAGGATGGGAACGACGCTTTCCACAACACAATACGGGTTGATCACCCGGTTCACGGTGTCGTATCTTGGTGTGTCATTATCACGTAACGCACCGCGCTCCCCCCGAGTCCGTAATGGCATTCTTCGCCGACCTGTCGCTCCACCGAAAGTTGAACCTCGTCATTATGGTGACGAGCAGCATCGCGTTTATTGTCGCCAGCACCGTCTTTCTCGCCTACGAACGCCATACCTACCAGCAGACGCTCCGATCCAGGCTTGAATTTTTAGCCACGATCATCGCATCGAGCACAACGTCTCCTCTCACTGAGGACGACGCCGGAAACACGGAGCGGATGCTCCAGATCCTCAAGTCCCATCAAGACATCGTTCACGGTGCGATCCTCAAGCCTGACGGGACCGTTTCAGCCGCATACCAGCGAGACGGCGAGCCCCTCGAGGTTCTCGAGCGAGCTGCGCCCTTTCACCTGACCAAACAGGAGATCACGCTGTATCACCCCATCTCTATGTATGAGGAGGAACGGACGATCTTCCTGCGCGCCGACCTGCGCGAGCTACAGAAACGAGAGAATCGCTTCGCTCTGATCGTCCTGCTCGTCCTAGCTGGATTCTTTATCGTCGTCTATGTGGTAGCCAGTGGCGTGCAGCGGATCATCAGCGGACCGATCCTCCAGTTGACGGACGTCGTCCGTCGGGTGACCGACAACCGGGATTATTCCGTGCGCGCCGTCAAGACGACCGCGGACGAAGTGGGCATCCTGATCGACAGCTTTAACGATATGCTGGCTGGGATCTACGACCCGGATGTCGCGCTGCTGAAAGCGAAAGACGAGCTCGAGTTACGCGTCGAGGAGCGCACGCGGGACCTCGTCGACACGAGCGAACAACTCAAGCGAGCGATTCGGGAGCGAGAGCGTACAGAAGCAGCCCTGAAGGAACGAGACGAGCAGCTGCGCCAGGCCCAGAAGCTCGGGGCCATTGGGCGACTCGCCGGTGGTGTCGCACACGACTTCAACAATCAACTCGCCATCATCCAGGGGTATATGGATATGGCTCTGGAGGACGTGTCGAAGGACTTCGGGATCCACCAGCATCTGTCTCAGGCGAGCAAGGCGATCGACAAGTCGACGTCGTTGATCAACCAGCTCCTGATGTTCAGCTGCCGTCAGCCGATCGACAAACGGCCGCTCACGGCGAATCGCCACGTGAGCGATCTCCAGAAGATGATGGGTCGTCTGCTGGGAGAGGATATTGAAGTCGCTCTCGATCTGGAGGAAGAACTGTGGAGCGCTTTGGCCGACCCGGGCAACGTGGACCAGGTCCTGACTAACCTGTTTGTGAACGCGCGTGACGCGATGCCTGGCGGTGGCACCCTGACAATTCAGACGCGAAATGTCGAGGTCGATGAGGCGTACTGTCTCCAGGTCGCCGAGGCTAATCCCGGGCGACACATCTGCCTGACCATCACGGACACTGGCTCCGGGATGACCGAGGAGATAAGCAGCCATCTCTTTGAGCCGTTCTTCTCGACCAAGGAGCCCGGAAAGGGAACGGGACTGGGACTGTCTGTTGTCTACGGGATCCTGCAGTCGCACAACGGTTGGATCACGGTCGAGAGCGAAGTCGGCGTGGGTAGCAGCTTCGCGATTTACCTGCCCGCCGTGAATATGCTCGCCGAATCGCCGCAGTCCGAATACACCGCAGTCCCGCTGAAGACATATCGGGGACAGGGTGAGCGGGTCTTGCTGGTCGAGGACGAGCCGGATCTGAAAGAGATGACGAGACGGGCGCTGGTCGAGCAGGGATATGAGGTAGAAGCGTGTTCGACCTTGGCTGAAGCCAAAGAAGTGTTCGACAATACGGAAATAGAGTTCGACGTCGTGTTGAGCGATGTGGTCCTGCCTGATGGCCGGGGACCGGATCTCGTGATGAATCTCGTGGAGCGTCAGCCAGACCTGGCTGCGCTACTCGTAACGGGATACACGGACGAGCGCGGTGATTGGCATCGGATCCGGTTGGCGGGGTTCGAGTTGCTGAAGAAGCCGATGCCGATGGCGTTTCTTCTCGAGCACCTGCGAGCGGCGATCGAGAAGCGGGATGGGAAGGAGACAGCTTCTTAAGGAGGGAGCGGTAGCATCCTGTCCCCCCCTCACCTGATCACCACTCGCATTAAACCTTCTCTAGGCGATCTGTCCTTTCCCGCTGACAGGAGAGGATTTTCCTCTTTGGCATTGCGTTATCGTTTCTCGGAAGCTTTGCGCCGCTTGACCTGCGCTTGATACAGGTCGGGGGGCGCTTTTGCGTTGGGTTCGATCCACGGACCTTGGGGGTCGTCCGTTTTCTCGGCGTAGCCCTCGATGCCGATGATGTTAATCAGGGGAAACATTCGACGGATTCTGTTCGGCTCATCTACGTCGCCACCGGAGTGCCGGATGTTCCACGCTGTTGTTCGTGCGGCGGAGTGCGGGCCCCGGTCTCCCCTGCCACTGGAGCGCCAGAGCCGTTTCGGGTCGCCGACGTCGAGATTGGTGAACAGGTTCTCGAAGGGACCGCTCCGGTGATGATCGAGGTTGATCGAGCGGCCTGACCCGTCACTGAACACGATCCCCTGAGCGAAGCCTTCGACCGACAGGTCGTGCACATAGGTCGTCTCGATCCGAAAACGCTGAAACAGGCAATCCTGCGAGTTAGAGACGGCCCAGATAGCGTGGTGTCCCGTCCGTCCAGTGCGCTTCTTTTCGGCGAACTCGAAGTCCTCGCCCTGGAAGTGACGGGTCTTGCCGATTTTCACCCCCATATCGGCGTCGATGAAACGGACGTTTCTGACCCAGCAGTTCATCACGTTCGTGATCTGGATGGCATTAAAGCCTTCTTCCAGCAGGTGTTTCTTTTTCGGTTTTCCCGCGAACTCGAACGTCAGCCCCTCGATCCCAACCTCCTGGACGGTGGGTCGATACCGATGGACCACCGCTTTCCACTCGGGGCGCGCATCGATCCTGAGCGGCCGATCCAGTTGTAGCTCCTTGCCCCCTACGGATACGACACGGGCGACCCATTCGATCTGCCGTGGCCGGGAGAGCGTATCCTTCCCCGCGTTCTGCCCGGCGTGCAGATGACGGCCAAGATCCTCGTCGAGCCTCTGCCTCAGCTGAATCCATTCACCTGCCGCCAGATCTCCTGCTGTCTCACACACCAGGATCGATGATCCACGACTAGAGGGTCGTTCGAGCCCACTGATGCGCTCCAATCCGTCATCCCCTCGTATCTGGACGAAGGCGCTGCCGAACGAATAGTGATGCTTGGCCACGCCCTGAGCGACGAAGCCTTCCCTCGGCTGAACTTCCAGGAGCGACTTCGGGATGTAGAGGATCGTCTGGTCCCGGCCAGAGCCACGAAGCACGAGATTGGGTTTCCTGATCTGCAGCTGCGCGGTCAGGACATACCGTCCGGGCGGGATCAGGATCGCTCCCTGCTCCGTCTGATCAATAGCCGTCTGGAAGGCGACGGAGTCATCGGTCTTGCCATCTCCGACGGCGCCAAAGTCCTTCACATCGGCGACGACGGCCACATCGGGGATGTCGCGGTCCCCGCTGTGATACCCGGCACGTGAGTGATCGGGAAGTCTGCTCTCGGCTGACCAGTGTTCGCCCTGCATACCCCAGAGCTTGCTGGTAGCCTGGGCGTTCGATTCACTAGGAGTCGATATCAGCGACATCAGGATGAGGACTCCCAGAGCAATCTGTCGGATCTGCAATTCTATAGCCTCAACTGTTTGATTGCCGATAGCTCACTCGTGTCGCAGTGTCTATGGCCGGTCACTGGATAGTCGAATAGACCCGCCCACAACACTTTCAGGGCTGTGATTCGTACCACGCCTCTACCCATGGTTCAGGAACCTGGGCTGTCGAAACAATCCCGTTGGGGTTGTCCACCAAGACGGGTATCGATTCTCAAGACGGTGTTGCTGTCAGAGAGGAATATAAGGAATGAACATACCGGAAGCGGAATTGGAAAAGCGGCGATCACGGGTCGAGCGACAGGGCGAACAATACGATCCGGGGGAACAACTGCTCAAGAAATGGTTCGGAGACGCGTACAGCTATAACTGGTATACCCGAAACGCCCACGCGCCCCCGACACGGGATTCTCTCGGATACACCGTGGCCCTGCTGGACACGTATGACGACCAGCACATCGCGCGTGCTTCCGATGTCATTGCACGGATCATGAATATCCAGGAGGACGACCCTGAACACGAGCATTTCGGTATCTGGCCCCACCTAATGGAGGAGCCGCTCGGTCAGGGGCCTTACGTCGACCGGAACTAGGCGGACTTCCTGAGCAAGGATCTGCTGCACGTGATGATCTACCACGAGAATCGCCTGGCCGATGATCTCGTCGCAGATATCGAGGCGGCCCTTCGGCGCGCGTGCGAGGCGATCCGGATCCGAAACGTCAGGCGCCGGGATACAATAACATCGCCGTGATGGGATCCTACGACACACTCGTAGCTGGAGAGACACTCGGTGATGGGGAACTGGTCAACCGTAGTCTCAAGCGGCTCAGAGATCTGCACGCGTATGTCGAGGACAGCGGCACCTTCACGGAATACAACAGCCCGACATACACGATGATCGACGTGCGTGATCTCGCCACCTTCCGTCACCACGTTCGCCATCCAGAAGCGAAGCCAATGGTCGATGACCTGTTCCGTCTGGCGTGGGAAGTCATCGCGCACCATTTCCACGCCCCCACGCGTCAGTGGTCAGGTCCGAATTCACGCAGCTACAACGTCCTTACTCGCCGGCGTGACGACCGGAATCGCGGGGTGCTGCGTACGATTGAAGAATGGGCCACCGATGCAGTCGACTTCGGGCTGAAGACGCTGAAGCACGAACCGGAGTGGGCGTGTATGGATGCCCGCTGTCCGGCTGACCTCGAATCCTACTTCATCTCGACCGATTCGCCGAGATCGATCGTGGAACTGATGGCCAAACGGTAGCCGCTCGCCCACGTCGCCACCACCTACCTCACTCCAGAGGTTTCACTCGGGTCGATCAACCACCGAGACACGTGGAATCAGCGTCGGAACGTCCTGGCTTTCTGGGGAACGCACGATAAGCCGTGCTGTTTGAAGGTCCGGCTGATTTACGACAGATACGACCTTTCCACCGACGCGCTCTGGACACAGCAGACCGACCACTGCGTACTGGGGGCCCTGACGTTTGCGACCGACGGGGGCGGCAAACATCTCAGCCTGGAGAAGCTTGACAACGGGACCTACGAGGCCGCCGAGTTGGCTCTGCGGTTCGAATTCAGCGGATTTGCGGCAGAGGATGACATCAGAGCCCCATCCTCCCTAGCCGAGTCTGCGTGTATCTCATCCCAAGAGATCGACATCGGGATCCACGTTCCCTACGCGCACTTCGACCAACGAGACATTCGATGGGATCGGACAAACGAAGGCGCCGCGGTCGGGCTGGACCTAACCATCCATCGTGGGGAGACGGAGGCTTTGGTGCTGCCGGAAACGAATCAGGCTATAATTGGCTTCGCGCTTCAGGTAGGCGGTAATGGGACGATCGAGCCGGCACAAGCGACGGCGGAAGACGGACGGATGGAGATCGCGTGGAAAGAAATGGGGTTCAGTGTGCCCACAAAGCCAGATACATATGAGGGGATGCGGAAGGCTNTAAGCGGTATCGCGGGGTAGTACGCTGCGCCGGGAATGTTTTACCCTCGCCCCCANCNCGCCGCTGGGGNNGACATTCGTCAGCNCTGAGGTCGANATTCGAAGATCTTCCCCAACCGCAGGTTGGGGCGAGGATGTGCCACAGCCATCACCTAGCAAGAGGATGGCCCGCCCTGGCCACAGGCTAGGGGCGTGCAGAACATTTAGCGTTCCCAGGCGGAGCCTGGGAACGAAAACGGCGGCGGAGCAACGAGGCTCCACCGCCGTTTTGTGTTTCTTAGATGATTCGGGCGACTAGAACGTAATAGCGCCGCTGATCATCTGGACCGGGTCAAAGAACGCGCCGTTGAAGTGCTTGAACGCGTAATCGATCCGAACGCCGGCGCCACCCTCTGTCTGGTAGCTGACACCGCCACCGAGCGAGTAGTCCTCCGTGTCGTGGTTGACCTTCCAACCACCGCGGAGAGCAAACCCAAGGGCCTGATCCGGACGCTTGAAGCGATACTCGGCACCGAACAGCAGCCGCTCGTCGAAGTCGATCGGGCTGTCGATCTCGAACAGCAGATCGAAGTGGTGTGGCACCGGTGTGTTCCCCCACATCGAGATCAAGTCTATGACCGATCCAAGACGGAAGGCACGCGGCAACTCAAAACGCTCACGCAGGAACTCCTTCTCTTCGCTGAAGTTCCGGACACTCATTGCGATCACGAGGTTACGGAAGCCCGTATTGAAGTATGTTCCGAGGTCAAACGAGATCGCGTTGATGCTCGCGTCTCCCGACGCGCCGGCGGCACTCCCGAGATCCTGATGCGCATAGCGAGCCATCGCACCAACAGAGAAACGATCGGTGATCTGGAAACCCCACCCGACCGACAACGCGTAGTCAGTCGTCGAGAAGGTCCCCGTTTCCCTGAACCCGAGGCTCGTCGGGNCCGGATTGATCGCCGTACCGTTGATCTCGCCTGAGTCGTGCGTTATCCCGCCAACAGCGAAACTACCGGGAGCATTCCCCAGCTGGAAGACGAATCCGGCAGATGAGTGTTTGGTGTCAGCGATCCACTCGACGTGCGAGAAGAACGCTTCCTTCGTGTGAACGTAGCCCAACAGTCCGGGGTTGAGGAACACTGCCCCGGGCCCGTCGCCAAGCAGACCGACACCTGCGTCAGCCATAGCGCCGCGACGGGCGTCTGTCGGGAAGGACAGGAAGATCAGACCACTCTGCGCAACTTTCACGCCGGATGGAGCCACCTCTTCCTGATTCGGATAAATTGGTTGCAGATCACGGATCCGCTCGCCGTCGTCGAGCACGCGAGGATCCACAAACTGAGCATCAGCCTGTGACACCGGCAGAACGAGCGCCAGCAGGCAGAGCCAGATCAGATTTCTATGTTTCACAACAGCCTCCTTATCTGGACAGTAACCTACCGGACGATCAGGAACTTCTCGATGTCGCTTTCGCCGGTTGCCGGATCCGTGATGTGGGCAACATACATCCCACTCACAATGAACTGGTTGTTATCGTTCGCCATCAATTCCCACTCCTCGTCACCCGATCCGGACGTGTGGTCCAGACGCGTGACCAGGTCTCCATTCAGCGTAAAGATGCGGATGATCGCGTTCGCCGGCAGGTTCACGAAAAGCAGCTTGTTCGGCTGTCCCGTGAAGTTCGTCCCGCCGGAGGACAGGTCGCCCCCCAGGATGCTGTATGGGTTGGGCACCACGCGAACCTGCGTCAGATCGCTAACCGGTGAGGAGAACGGGCTTACACCGCTCGTTGCTCCCCGTGTCGCGAACAGGCTACTCTCCTGCCCGTCAGCATCTACGGCCGTGACAGCATAGAAATACCGCTCACCGCGGACGACGTCCGTGTCGATGTAGCTGGTACCGCTGACCAGTGAAGAGCCGTTGATCGGCACCGGAGGATCGGGCAGGTTCGTCTCGTGCCCGGCCATCCGATACACGTTGTATCCAGCTGCTTCGGACACGGAAGACCACTCGATCTCGTTCTGAGACGGTCCCGAGTTGTAGTCCACCGTTGCCGGCCAGGACGGTCCGAGCGGAAGGCTCGGCGCCGGACCGATCGGCCAGGACGACGGATTTCCGTTGACCGTGCCGTTGACGACGCGACGATCCGCCCAAGCCTGACGCGCGAGCGCGACGCTGGCCATAAGCGAATCCATCCCGCTATCCAAAAATGCTTCTTTCTCTGCGAACGTGATCGCTCCGCTTGCCCAATCAGCACCGACGCGCTTGTTCTCACCCTCGTGGGGACCGTTGACAACCCAAGCCTCGACGACGTGAATCCACTGACCAACGGCTAGGTCAAACGGACCGAAAGTGACCTGTAGCGTCGACGGCTCGAGGGCCTGCTGCTGATCGGCCGGATCATTGCTCTGCATGATACGCTCGCCGCGCGTCGTGCCCGGCTCAACAATCCAGTCGAAAGTCTCCGAACGCGTGTTACCGGCCGAACTGACCCAGTTCACGTTGTTAACGCGCTTGATCGCACGTGGCTGAGCAGTCTCGTCACCATCGGCCGGNGCTGCACCGCCGTCAGCAGCGGGCAGGAGCCAGTTGTTGGCATCGGAGAAATCATCGAAGGTCGTCGGGTCCTTAGACACATAGAGATAGACCTTCGCTTTATACTCGGACTCAAGGAATTGCCCGGCAGAAATCCGAGCCTGAGACGCCAAAGTCAGTGCTTCGTGACCAGCAGGCGGAGCTGGCTCGCCACGATCGTCGCCGTCAGAACGGAAACCTGACGAGATCGCAGAGTCACCGTCTCTCGCATACACCATTTTGGCATCATCGTCGTAGAAGTAGAGCTCGTCCCAGCGCCCCAGTGCGCCGAGGTTCGCCTCACCAAGCTTCGTCGGGCCGAAAGAATCCTGCCCCTGACCGACCTGCGCCATCGGCCCCTGGCCGTTGCCCCCCATCAGCATAAAGTTCATGCCAAGATAGAAGTCATCAAATACAGGGTTGGCCGACGATGACTCGGGGCTCAGGTCCGCTTTCCCGGCACCGGCACGCTGATCTGGAACATACGGCGGATCCGGACGACCAAAGCTCCGGACATTGATGAAGAAATCATCCTGCTCCGGGCTCTGCCAAGCGTAAAGCCGGCTGCGCTCGGCCATACCGCCTGCCCGGAAACCTTCAAAAGGCTCCATGAAGTCTGCCGGCAGGTCGGAGATCACCTGATCACCCTTATCGGCAAAAATGGTCCAAAGCGGATCGCCCAACGTCGTCCCGTCTTGGCGTATGGTCGGGGGCTGGTTCCGGAAGTACTTCGGCACCAGACCATCCCCATAGCGGAACTTGTCGTATGTCCAGTCAAGAGCATCATCCATATAGTCATTCACGAACTTCCCATATGGCTGGCCTAGCAGGCCCGATTGCTCCGTCTGGAACGGCTCAAAGTATGACGGAACCGTGAAATTCTCGATACACATCTGCCAGTATCCCTGCATCTGGTTGGCTACTCGTGCCCCCACATCGGGATCTGTGAATCCTGTGGCCCTACCTCCCGGAACATCGACCGATTTGATAAAGTCGACGCCCGGCAGCGTGCCCCACATCCGTCCGATCCACTGGGCTTCTGCCTGAAGCGCCAAGGACCCAACCAGGATGAACATTAAGAGTATTCTTCGTTTCACCTTAGTCTCCTATCGTGAGTTTCCCGGCCCCTTTGTGGCGGGGATAACCCGTTTGGTTCTTAGATCAGTCTCACTTTAGAAGCTGAACCGGGCACCGATCGTGATGTCACGGCGGTCAGAGAACAGAAAATACGACCGTCTCAGATCCCTGTACTTCTCGATGTCCGTCCCCGGACGTTTACCCTTGTTCAGGTTCCCGTTTGAATCCACGGTCCAACCGATAGACTGCATATAATCCTGAAAACGATTACCTGTGCTAGTTCCCCTATACTCGAACGCCCCACCGCCAGAGAAACTTCCAACGCCTGAGCGCGGGGTGTCCTCATCGTTGATACCGAAGACATCGCTCCGATTACCACCCGGTGTCGTGTGCGTGTTCTTGAAGTTGAGCGGATTGGTAATCTCGACATATACCATCGGTTGTCCCTGAACATCGAACATCTTGGACAGTCGCAGGTTGCCCGTGTAGGAGTCCTTCCACTGGGCATTCAGCGTATTGACTTGCGAAGCGTCAGAGTTACCTGGGTTGTAGTTGAACCACTCCCCACCTTCACGCTCGAAATAGAAACCGAGGTTCCAGCCACCCTTCAGGAAGGCTTGGTCACCCCCATAGTCGATCGCGGTGCGCAGGTTACCGCCCAACTTGAGCTGCGGTTTAGCCTTGAACGGCGGCGCGGCGTTGTTCGGGTTCCACTCAAGAACCGTAAACGACGGACGTGACGTCGTCTTGGCATCCTGCAACTCACGCCACGCCGTATTCCGGACGCGGGCAACACGGACGTCATAAGACAGGAACCCGGTGAAGAACTTGCCTCGAGTCTTCTGCAGCTTCAACTCGAGACCGCGAGCATCCGTGGCATACGCGTTCATCGTGAAACGTGTGCTCCGACCAGCGAATTGC
Organism: Gemmatimonadota bacterium; assembly: GCA_002727195.1. Taxonomy (GTDB): domain Bacteria; phylum Latescibacterota; class UBA2968; order UBA2968; family UBA2968; genus UBA2968. Next base: position 130,449 of record PBWH01000003.1, on the reverse strand, counting down.
AGGCGGGCGCGCGTATCCGTCCACGCCTCGTTCTCGCCGTCCTTGAAGTAGACCGTGGCAGTCGCGAGATACTCGCCGAGGAAGCTTCGCTCGTATCCCATCTCATATTGGATCGTCCGTTCCATCTTCATCCACGGGTTTCCCAGGAACTCGAGCGACTGTCCAAGACCACTCTGGGTCCTATACATGTCGCGGGTGTTCACGATCTGGTTAAAGTGCCCGTAGTTGATAAACATCTTGCTGAGATCCGTGATCGGATAGGAAGCACCGAATCTCGGGCTGAAAACCCAGTCCGTCGGCGGACGGACCTGGCGTGACCGTTCGTAAACCAACTCGGCAACACGGCCGTACCAAGCGGCGTGCGTCTCGTTCGGCAGGTCGAAATAGAGGTCCGGCCGGCTGAAGTCGAGACGGAAGCCGACGTTCGCGACGATCGAACGATACTCCATCCGATCCTGAAAGAAGAGTCCACCAAACCACGGTGTTTTAACCAGATAATTATTGTGGTCACCCGTTGCACCGCCTGTAGGAACATCAGTCTCAGGCACCCACGGGAATGCGGCGTCACCCGTGGACGAAATCCGCGGGCCATCGTACTCGTCAGCGTACTGCGGATCCGAGAACTCCGGCACGGCCGACGGCACATAACCACGGTTCTCGTGGAGGTCAAAGTTGTGCAATTGGATACCGGCCTTGATCTGGTGGTTCGGCGTGATCTGGCTCGTGAAGTCTGCCGATATGTCGAACTCGGTGATCGTCGACCAGTCACCAGCGCGGCTGTTACCGCCACCACCCTGCATCCTGAAGATGTTCAGGATGTCATTGCCACCCGGCTTGTAGTTCCACCCAAAGGGCGCCTCACTCAGCACAACAGCCCCTGATGCGCGGGCCGCATCTGCCCCTGACTCGGATACCGGCGTGGCCGTACCGTCCGTGCTGATCGCGACAGCGGGCGTCGAAGTCAGCTTATGCGGATGCCACTTTGCCGTCCAGTCCACCTCGCCGTAGCGTGCGCTCACGTTGTAGAACGTCTTGGGCGACAGCGTGTGGGACCAGCTCGCCATCCCGTGATTGCGGATGACCTCCATCTTCTGGTAGTCCGCCGAGGGCATAAACATTCGATCATGCCTCAGGTTCTCGAAAACCGCCTGCTGCGTCCGCATCGCACTTCCGACGTTATTTCCTTGGTGGCTGCCTTCCTGGAAGCCTCGGATATACTGCATCGTCAGCTTGGTCGTCGCCGACGGGCTGAAGACCAGCTTGGCCTGCGTCGTGTTGTCGCGATAGGAGATCGTACCGACGTCGAACGGATACGCCATCCGCTCTTTNCGGCTCGAGAAAGTGAATCCGATCTTGTCCTGGATAAGCGGGCCACCGACGGTGGCATCCCACAGGTAGTCTGAGTCGCGATCGGCTGCGGGCGCGTTGAACATCCCGTCCGCCATCGGATCGACCCCATCGTAGGACCGATGCTGCCAGTCCCAGATCCCCTTGGCCTGCTCGGGAGTGCGGATCGGGTCTGTCCCTGATAGTCCGCCGGTCCAACCCAACCCGTCATCGCCGCTGCGGTTCGCCCACTCCTGATTCCAACCGATGAAGTCGGGATCACCGTCGCCGTTCGTGTCGGCCGTCGGACTGAAGTTCTGGAACCGTCCGACGTCCCACCAGTTCTCTTCCGAGTACACGTCCGGCCCAAAGTGCTTCTTGCCGGCCGCGTTGTGGGTGGCATCGGCGGCGACGAACCAACTGCGCGGTTCCTTCGTGACAAAGTTGACCAAACCACCGCGCTTGCTGCCGTGTTCGGCCGTGAATCCACCAGTCAGAATCTGAACCTGCTTGATTGCCGTCTTGGAGAAGGAACTGTAGGCACGCGACTGGCGATTGTCGGAACTCGTCACACCATCCACGTTGTAGGAGATGTTCTGCGAGTTCTCACCGCGGATCTGGATGCCCCAAGCGTCGGTGTCGACACCAACCTGCGAGGCCACCTGATCGCGAAGCCGGGGTCCCAGCGGAATCCCCTCGACCTGATCCTGCGTCAACGCTTGCTGAGCAAACGAGACGTCCATCTGGACCGGGTCTAGGTCTGCCGTGACGACGATGTCATCGAGCGCAACGTCCGACTCGTTGAGCTGGAAGTCGACGGTCGCCGTGCGATCGACGAGAACCTCGACTTGCGTCCTCGTTACGCCCTGGTAACCGACAAGCGACGCCCGAACATCGTAAGCGCCCGGCGTAACCAGCAGGATGAAGTACTCACCGTTCACTCCCGTCGTTCCACCCTGGCGGGTGCCGACGAGAACGACATTTGCTCCTGGCAGGGGTTCACCGTTGGCGTCCGTGACGCGTCCAGCGACCTTACCTACCGACTGAGCCAATACGCCACTCGGTAAGCAAAGCGCCGCTGCAAGAAGCAACGCCCACAAACCGCGTGGCCCGAAACAAAACCTTCCGAAACACTGCATTCCCTACCCTCCTGAACCGAAGGACGTGGATCACGCCAGAGGGACGGCGATGGGAATGGCCCACCGCACAACGACGTGATGGAATGAAGAAACGACTACCCTATGTTAAACGCGCATACAAAAAAAGCCCGCACGCGCACCCCCCGCGCATCGGGCCAAAGCCACTCGTCGACCCGGATGCCCCTGCATCCCGAGCCATTATTCTCTAACGGTAGTCTCCGCACCACCCCACATCCCAGACTGCGCGAGAGACTTCTAACCCCGACAAAGACTTGCTTGCTTAAGGGGGACCAAACACTGACCTAATCCAGATCCACAGCTGCATTACCTGAGTGCAACAATGAATAAAAAGTAATTCAACAAAAGTTCAAGGGTCAAACGTTTTTTTTTACCAGAATGAATTTTTTTACTGTCACGAAAAATCAACGAAATCCCCAACCGAACGCAACCCCGGAATCCAAACTCTTGAGTGAACGGAGCCTACCAACCGTGCATCTTGTGGCCCAGCCCCGGGAACCAGATCGTATCGACGATGATACCGACAGTCACCGCTGCAAGATATCCGACCAGAATCCCCATTACCATCGGCTTGCCTTTGCGATACAGATTCAGCCCGCCAAACCGAAAGATCAGCACTTTGGCCACCCAGACGATAAAGATCGAGCTAATCCCGCTCCGGAGCACATCAGAGCCTGATATAGCCAACCCGATCGGATGCAGCCCTAGGTTCGGGAAACGATACCGGATCCCATAGAGCCCCACGGTCGTCAGCACACCGATACCTAGGAACAAGATGCGTGACCAGCCCACTTTGAGGTCGTTCGCCAGAATTCGGCTGGCGGTCAGACGCCACACGCCTACTCCCCCATCGCCGGAACCATTGAAGCTGACACTCCCGAAGTTGTAGCTTCCGACCCCGTAATTGCCCTCGTAGATCGTGAAAGTGCACACGGAAATCAGCCCGAGCACGAAGGCAAAGGACACGGCTGATGTGACGGCCCTTCGTTTGTGCTTGTCCATCGCCAGAGCCAGACGAGGCACGTGAGCGAGTGTCGTGATCCCCATTGTCTTGGCGTCGGCCATAAACGTGTAGGCCAGCCCAAGTGCGGTCGCGTTCATCCCGCTGATGCCGGAGATGCCGAGCAGGTGCCAGGTAAAGGCCTGCCCGGTCAGTGGCGTCCTCAAGAAGACCATCCCGGTCTCCACAATTATTCGCGCCAGCCCAAGGTAGAGGATCACTGTCGTCGCCCAGAACGCGATCAGAGGCTTGGCGGACAGGCCGAGGCGCCAGAGGAAGAGCCCGCTGAAGATCGAGCACAGGATGAACAGGTAGACGGCCGTGCGGTAGGACAGAAGTTCATCCGAGTCATCCACATCGTCTGCGTCCTTGAACGCCTTGCGGACAACGTCGGTCAGGTGTGTGCGTGCCACCCACAGCCCATAGAGCACGAAAACAATCAGGCTCCCGAAGCTCTGCCACCCCACTGATGGGTGGAACGAGGTCCACGGGTCCGGTGACCCCATCTCTAGGCCAAACCGATTCAGGAGACCGACCTCGAGCACAGTGATCAGGTGGAACACCCAAATGCTGAACAGCACGTCTGTTTCGGTAAAGTATGCGAAGGCGATCGTCATCGCGTTCGGGCTAAATCGGAGGAACGGGAATCCGCGGGCCAGGAAGATCTGTCGGTCGACCTGGGGTTCGAAGGCCGGAATGAGCTCGCTGGACCAAGAAATGGGGTCCCAGATGAAGATCGCGAATACAACTCCGAACCCGATCTTGAACAGCCGGTTCCGGATCAGGTCACGGAGCGTCCCTTGCTCGCCTTGTTCGCCCGTTAACTCCAACAGACCCGCCGCGATCGGGAATGGCAGCCTCTCGTTTTCCATCCACTGCTTCCGGAAAACCGTTACAACACAGAGACTTGCAACAAAGAAGCACAGGAAGAAGGCTCCCCACCAAAGCAGCGGGGTCAGCCACGCGGCCCAGGGAAATGCAGTGCCGGTAGGCAGTCCCTCATAAAACCCTTCGGTCACGCTGCGATCCGATACGATCGACCAGGGCGGTATCCGCGTCAGCAGGATCTCGCCCCAATTGTTCTCCGCCGAGGCGAAGTAGCTGGGCGCCGTGATGACCCCCAGAAAGTAGCCGACGAGCCATTCGCCCTGGGTCAGCGCGGAAACCATCCCCATAAGGGCGATCAATATCAGTTCGGACGCTGTGAGCCCTCTCCCCCTCCGGGCAAGCGAGGAATTCACCAGGAGCAGCAATAGAAACGGAATCAGGATGGCACCCGACAGGTGGCCGTAATCCATCCGTGAGGAACGGATGATATAGCTGGAGTAAGCCGGCCAGATCGCCACGAAAACGGACGTGAAGATGCCGATCAGGAGTGCGCGTTTAGTCATAGAAACAGTATAAGGCCAGGGGCCAGGGGTCAGAGTCCAAGGTTCAGGCTAAACCAAGCCAGGCTTCCCCTCTCCCGCTTCGCAGGAGAGGGGTTCTTCCGGGCTTGGTTTTGCAGCTGCAAGACGGGTGAAGGCCTGGAAAAAGAGAGCAGTCGACCCAAGAATCAGCGCCGAACCTAATGCAGGTTTGTGAGGGCTGTCAAGATCTGAAGGGCAGAAATCAGGCAGCGGGGAGCCTACCTGAGAGACTTTAGTCGATCCATACCGGCAAGGGCAGAGCGGTTTTCGGGTTCACGCTCCAGGACCTTTTGCCAGGCCACACGAGCAGAGTCATTCCGGTGGTAGGTGAAGTGGACCCATCCCAACGCGGCCCGTGCGTTGTGGGCCTCGGGATCAGATGCGATAGCTGACCGATAGGACGATGCCGCCTCGGTAAACCGGTTCGCCTGGAAGTGGATGTTGCCCAGGTTCATGTGGGCCGGGGCGAGGTCCGGCTGGATGTCTATCGCCAGCCTGTAGGAGGCCAGAGCGTCCTCAGGCCTTCCTGCGGCAGTATAGGCGAGCCCGAGGTTGTAGTGCAGCGCAACAAACTGCCCTCCAGCACGCCGTGCCGCCTCCAGATGCGGGAGGGCTTCTGCGGGTTCGCCAGCGTATAGATGAGACGTCCCCAGGTTGAAGGAGTCCATACTCCTGCTTCTCGTTCCCTCCCACGATGCCTTCTCGGCAACCGTGCCTGCGATCAGGAACAGAGAAACGACGACTCCGATGCCTACAGTCCTCCAATCTCTTGCCATTATCGAAGATATCAGAGTACTCACACCAGCCCCCGCGAACAGAACCAAAATGGGCACGACGGGCATTCGGTATCGTGTCGCGACGTGGAAGGCGATTACCCCGGCCCCGTAGACAAGCCCGATCAAGAGCCAGTCCTTGGGAATCCTTCGTCCACGCCAGACGACGATCAGCCCCATCATCCCCAACGGAAACAGGACGGCCATTTGCCCGAATGGCAGGTTCAGCGCAGCGGCATACTGGCGATGGTGGTCGAAACTATAGTTCAGAGGTACTTCGTGAGCCGAAAGGAAGAGACGCACCTTCCGAAGCGTCACACCTAACGCACCGACCGGGTCGTCGACAAAGAAAGCCAAGCCCTTTCCGAACCAGAAAGCGGACACCTCGCGATCCGACATCGTGCGCCCGGTCTCCGCCTCCGCCAGCCGTCGAGGACCCAAGAGATTTCCCTCAGGCTCACGTGGCGTGATGCTGGCTGGCATCCTGGGTGGCGGGGCGAACCAGCCCGGTGCTCCAGGATGGTTCCCCATATAGAAGTTGATGCCCCCGTGTGAGGACATCGGCGTCCACTCCCCCGCCACCGCACCGTTGCGTACCGTCAGCACAAGAAGTGGAATCGCCGCCCCCACCACGAATACGGCGGCGGCCGAGCGAAGCCGCTTCAGGTCGGCCCGCAAAGGCCAAAGCAGAACCATGCCCACAGCCGGAATGACCAGAAGGAAGTTCGGCCTGAGGATGGCGAGAAGACCCAGGATCAATCCGGTGATGACCAGATCCGGATAGCAGTCGGACCGACGCCATCGCTCGATGAACACGAGGAGTAAAACGGTCAGGACCACGGCGACGCTGGTACCGACCAGCATACTCTCATAGAAAAGGAGGGTTCCAACAGAACCGAACAGAATGCCGGATACCAGGCCGGCCTCAGCCCCGAACCGATCGTGTGCGAGCCGCCAGACCAGGCCCGACGCAACAACGCCGAGCAGCGACTGGAGGACAATCGCGACTGAAGGGTAGTGGCCCACAAGCTTGTAGAGCGAGCCAAGCAGGTAGGGATACAGCGGCGGCAGAACAAACAGTCGGGGCTCACCGGCCCAGTCCCCCGCCGCGATACGCGCGGCCCACGCGTCGAAGATATAGGCGTCGGACACGAGGGTGTCGCTGAAGGGGCTGTTTGCGAAGAACGCGTAGAGGTGGGCAACCCGGACCAGGAGGGCCCAGCCGAGGACAATCGCCAGAGGCGCGAGAACCGACAGCCGCCGGCCCATCACTCCCCGATCAGGAAGGTCGTCGACTTCTCGATCGTCTGCTCCGAAACCAGATCGGTTACCGAGACGGTCAGCTCGTAGACGCCCTCTTTTGATTCGCCGGGATCGATCTCGAGGTAGTTCTGCTCGTCCGCTTCAGTGCCGGACCGCTCGTAGGAGATTGTGACGATCGCCTTCTCCTCGAACCCAAGGAGTCGTCCCAACGCACGCAGTACGCGAACGGCACTCAGCTTCCCTTTCCGGGGCCGAATCTCGTAGTCGACCCGATGCTTGGTCTGGCCGAACGAATCCCGCGACAGTCCGTAGACCTCGTAGTAGATCAAAACGGGCTGCCCAGGGTTGAACGTCTTTGACGGCATCGGGAGGACACGCAGCCCTCGCTTGACCTGCGCCGCCTCATCCTGCGTCACATCACCTGCGATCTGGATGTCGCTGATCCCGAACGTGCCCTCGGGGTAGGCGTCGACGATCAGTTCCTGCGTGTAACCGTTCCGTCTCTTGGTGGCAGGATGGTTGACCTGAACGCCCAGGTAATACCGCCCCGCCTCGATCCGCAGAGCCACCTCGTCGATCGCAAGCGTACCGGCAAGCACATCCGTGTCTCCCGCCGCAAACGTCATCGGCGTGATGTTCCGGTAAATAGGGGTCCACGTGCTGTCGAACAAGGCGATCCCGCGCTCGAAAATCTCGTGGTCGATTTCGGCGGCAAGCAGACTGTCTGCCGGTTCGGACAGATCTCGGACAGGTACACCGTAGTAGACCTCAAGTCGGCTGCGTCCGTCCGGACCTCGGAAATCTGCAGTCGTGAAGTGGAAGTCCAGCACGTCACCTGTGGGGAGATACCGGTCGGGTTGCTGGCTTTTAGCGCGTGTCACGACCAGTTCGGGGCGTCGTCCATCCCAAAACTTCTCGTTGAAGCGTGCAAGCTTACGGCCCACCGGGAGGGCCGGATAGTCCATCTCGCCCTTCGGGCTAAGCGAAGAGAACACGACCTCTATTCCGTTTGCCACATCCGGATAGATCCAGTATTCCCACGATGTACCGCCATCGATCGGGAACAGTGGCAGCCCGTGGATCGGGCTTTCCCGCATCCTCCCACGATAGGTGGCTTCTTCCGTTCCTCTCACGTAGCGGTTCGTATTGTCCTGGTCGCTGATGAAGTAAGAGCGGTTGGGATTCATCTCGAAGTCGATCGACTCGAAGTCCTGGTAGTCGACCTGCTGACCGTACTCGCCGACGATCTCCCGGTCCCGAGTTGACGTCCTGTATCGACCTGCTCGCGCGATGATCTCCTCGCGTGCTTCCGAACTGAGAACACGCATCAGTCGTTCGCGTACCCGCACGACTCTCTGATCAGTCTCGAACCGGATGTCATCGTGCTTGCTGATGTGGGCCGGCTCACCATATCGGATGTAGACGTCGCCGCGTCGATCCCAACCCCGTTTCTCTGACGGGTAGTTGTGGAGTGCGTAGACCACGCGACGGTAGTGCTCGACCAGGCGTTCATTCCCGGGAGATGCCGGCGTGGGATCGCGTTTCTGCCAGAAGGCGCGAACGTAGCGTTCCCGTTCTTCTTCCGGCAGGCTTTTGTAGGCGGCCATCTCGTCCGGCCCCGCGACGAGTGAGATATCCTCCACCCGCTCACGAGCCTCGTCGTCGAGCGATCGGAGCTCATCGGCGATCAGGGATTGGGCCTTCCCGGTTTCGCCGATGCGGATGTATGCGTCGAGCAGCGGCCCGACGGTTACGCTGCGGAAGTCGGGACGAGATTCCATCAGGTCCCGCCACACTGCGGATGCTGAGTCGACGTGCCCCTGCTTGTAGAGCGATCGTCCCAGGTCGAATCGCGCGCGCGCGTGTGAGGGGTTGACGTCGATCTGTCGACGGTAAGCAGCCGTACTCTCCTCGAACCGGTTTAAACGCTCCAGGAGTCTGCCCGCGATGTAGTAGGCCTCTGGATGCGTCAGGTCGTGAAAAACGGCCTTTCGGATCGCATCCAACTCCTCAGCTTGATTTCCCTTCCCCGACAGGAACCTAGCAAGGTCTGCGTTCAGGCGTGGTGTTCCCCACTCCGGATCGCTTTCGGAAGCCGCCGAGAACCAGTCGGCAGCAGTATCCCAATCGTTCCGGCCGATCTTGGACAGACCGATGGCGTTCTTCGCGTCAGCCAGACCGGAGATCGGCTTGAGGGCACGTTTGGCGAAGAACTCCCCCTCCGCCAGCAGGCCGGCCTCGAGGGCGAGGAGTGCGTCCCCCGTCAAAGCGAACGGCTCCTCCTTGTCGACATCCAGGATTGCGTCTAGGCGATCTCGAGCAGTCCGGATGGCCAGGGTATCGGGTTCCGGCAGGCGTTCACCGAAAGTCTTATCCACCCGGCGTTTCGCGTTTCGCTCCTGCTTCAGCGCGCGCAGCAACGGAAGCCGGACCTCGTGACGCCCCAGGCCGGTCATCGGCCCGACATAGGTCACAGCCAGAAGCGGGTCGTGCTCTCGCCAGAACCCGTAGGCGAACAACGGCTGGTCGTCCGGCTCCATCTGCTGAAACCGCTCGGCGACTGCCGGATTGCCCACCTGCTCGATTAGGGTGACGAGGTGCCCAATCCGCTGGGCGGTCCAGTGCCCCGACAGCCTCGGTAAGGTCCCGAGCAGCTCGAAGTCCTGTTCGGCCTCTGCGCGCTCGTCTCCTGCCACCGCTGTGACCCGAAGGGTGTAGAGACCGGGCGGAATGTTCCGTAGCGACATCCCTTCCAGCAGCTGCGCCACATCTCGATAGGCCCCGAACTCTCGAACATCGGAGAGAACTCGGTTTCCGAAGCGGTCGACGATGTCAAATGTCACGCGGTGCGGGCGTTGGCCTATTTCGTAAAGTTCGACATACCACCGAACGGGGCCATCGGAGTCCACGCTTCCTCCGAGAGAGGGGATCACGGTATGCCCCAATTTTTGGAACGACTCTGGATTGGCAACCGGGCTGACGGGATCGATCTCCCGGACGAGCTGAACATCGCTCAGCGCCAGCGTCCCGCGCGGGAAGGCGGGTACGGTGAGGTCGAAGCGCTTCGTCCCCAATCGCCCATCGGCGACCACCTGGAGCACGGCCTTGTACTCACCCGGGCCGATTGTAAACCGGGCGATATCGTCGACCATCCCCTCCTGTGTTGCGGACTCTGAAGCCACAGAAGCGACGCGATCACCGCCGAGCCTCCGCGCCTCATTCCCCTGGTCGTCGAACAGCACAATCTCGGGGTGATAGCCAGCAACGAATCGGCCCCCCTCCTGCCTGAACGAAAGCTCCGAAACGGGAATGGCGATCGTCACTTCGACATCCGGCCCGGTCCCTCCGCGGAATACATCGATCGCGCCCTGGATCGAGAGGTCATTGGCGGTGGTCGTCGAAATCAGTCCCAGACAGACCAGGACTGCTTGTGTGAGTCTTCGAATCATCTGTTCAGTTCTCCGTCCCTCTGACGACTGAGGATCGGCTGTCGTTCCCTAATCGACTCATCCCGTTTCCCATCCAACAAATCTAAAAGAAGACCACGAACCGCCGTCGCCGAAGCCATGGCAGTCAGGAATCCAAGAAAAGGACCCTGTGCAGGTCAGACGACTGGACCAACGATCCCTTTAGCCTTTGACCAGGATGCCACACAGGATAGCGGAGGATGTGGGGATCGTGCAAGATCTTAAAGCAAAAATCGGTGGAGGGGCTATTCCTGGCGAAGATTCCGGACGGGGTTGGTGCGGAGGGCTCTCATCGAGTGGTAGGATACGACGAGGAGGATGGAGAAGAAGCAGAAGCCCGGCGCGATCAGGAAAGGGACGGCGGTCAGGGTAATATGAGTCGCGAAGTCCTGGGACCAGTTCTGGCACAGTAGGACCGCGAGTGGCGTGGCGACGATAGCGGCCAACACGACCAGCTTCAGGCGATCGCGCAGGAGGATTATCAGCAGATGGCCGGTATCGTACAGCACCTGCTCGCTGATTCCCGTATCTACAGACAGCCTCTTAATCATATGCTGTCCATATGTCTTCTCGACAGATGCCAGATAAGCTTCCACCGTCCCACCGACCTCCCCGTACAATCGAACCGTCTCCTGCTCCACCAACTTCCTCATCCTATCCTGTCCCGCGAGGATCTGCCCACGCACCTTCCCCAGCAGATTATGATAGGCTTTATTGGTGACCAGATTCACCCACGCACTCCATCCCCTGCGGCCACAAGATCCCAGAACGAGGGATTCGACGGATTCTCGTCCCCTTCCACGACTTCGAAGACCTTAAACCCTCGAGCCTCGTAATTCGACTTCGCGATCGGATGATCGTGCGAGCAGGTCGACAACCAGACGCGAGAGGATGTGAGCGTCCAGGCGTGTCGCACGACGGCGGTGAGAAAGGGACCGCCCAGCCCCTTACCTATGAAGTGCGGGGCCAGACCCATCGTGCTGATCTGAACCCCGCCGCCATCTTCCACAAACATCTCGGAATAGCCGATCGGAGTTCCTTTGTGCAGTCCCAGTAGCATCTCGTAGCCGGAACGCCCGACCAACGCCTTCCACGCTGACTCACCCCAGCCCTGTCGCCCGCCCCACCGCCACTGCGCCCCGACGAGCGTGTGCATAAACTTGGCCAGCTCGGCGTAGGGCGCTTCCACGCGGATCACGGTGAGATCGACGTCGCTCTCCTTCGGCCGGAAATCACTCGGCAACATCTCCATCCGGTATGAAGTCTTTCCGGACACGTCGTCTCCTACCTGGAAAACTCGGTCTGCAGCGCTTCGAAGTACCCGCGCATATGCCCGATCGCATACGACCAGTACTGCCGCGAATCGGTGTCCCCGTCCATTTTCATCGCGTGATCGGGGTGGACACCGCCTTCGTAGTCGGACTCGTAGATCGCCTTGAAGCACTCATACATATTCTCTTTCCCATCGTCCGGAAACGTCTCGTTGAAGCAGTTCACGTCTCCACGCACGTTTCGGAAGTCGATGAAGAAGAGCTTCTTCTGAGCGCCAAAGTGCCGGATCCATTTGGGGACGTCCGCTCCCATCTCCGAGAAACAGCCGACGCAGAACTTCAGACCGTTGAAGTCGCTGGGAACCAGATCGATCGCTTTCTGGAACGCTTCCGGCTCTCGCATAATCCGTGCGACACCCGAGATCGAAGGAACCGGCGGATCGTCCGGATGGAGCGCTAACTGAACGCCCGATTCTTCCGCGACGGGCACGACGGCCTTCAGGAAGTACTCCAGATTCGCCCACATCTGCTCGTCCGAAATCGGCTGATGATACTCCTTGGGGATCAGGCTCGCGTCGATTCCCGGGCTCGAGAACAGCGGCGAATTCTTCACCCGCTCCATCTCGAACGCCGTCCCTCCTGCACCGCCGCGATCCGGCAGCGTCCGATTCGTCCGGTAGAACCGCAGGGCGTGCATATTGTAGATGATCAACGGATACCCGGCCGCTCCCATATTCCGGAGCGTCTGCATAAACTTCTCGATCTGCTCGTCGCGATCCGGCAACCCGAGCATCCACTTGTAACAAAGCCGCCACGGAATCAGACTCGTCCCATCCACCTTCAGCCCCGCCGCCTCCACCTGCGCCTTCAGATCCATCAGCACGGGGAACTCGTAGTAGCCAACCTCGGGATCACACGGCGGCCCCACCAGCGCACTGTCCACCCCGATCTGCTGCATAAACTTGAGTCGGCTTGCTATATCGCTACCACCAAGGCCAAGTGACAGATGCATATCTGTAATCCTCTCTCTGTTGAGCATCACCGCGCAGAGCGCAGCGACGAGAATGTGACCATATGGTCACCCGTCAGGCAGAGCCTGACAGGAACGGTTCGGCTCTCTGCACGCCCAAGGTGCTCACTGAATCTCTGGCCGCCGTGTTCCGCACGGGGATCGAGACTTCCACTTCTGAACTCAACACTCACTACTCGTCATTCGCTATTCGCTTTTGACTTTGCCTGGAGCCTGAAACCTGCCCCCTGAAACTCGCTTCTACCCCTCAACACAAGCCTTAAGCTTCTTGATCCCTTCACGAGCGACAACACGAGCTCCCTTTGCCCAATAACTCTCATTGAATAATTCAAGCGACAGATACCCGTCATACCCGAGCGTGTTCAGATCACTCACAATCTGTTTCCAGTCCGCCAGACCATCCCCCGGGTACACGCGATCCGCGTCGGTTACCGTGTCTCGTCCGGGCGTCTCGGGGTAGTCATTCACGTGTATCAGCCCCAGCTTTCCGGGCCCGAAGTGTTCGAATCCGTGATGGTGACCGCTCCCCTTCCACATATGGAAGACGTCTGCCAGGATCTGCACATTCGGCCGACCACATTCCGACGCGACAAACAGAGCTTCGCCAGTCGTGCCGAGGGTCTGTGCGATCCCCCAGTACTCGACCAGCGGCGTCACACCGTATCCCTCCGCCAGATCCACAACTGCCGCGAATCGCTCCGGAACCGCCCTTAGGTCAACGACGCGATCGTGAATACCCCGTGGTGGCGTCGCCAGATACGGACAGTTCAAGGCCTTGGCTATCGCCAGGCACCGCTCTGCCTCTTCCATTCCCTCTGCCCGACGATCGTCCTCGGGCACAGCCCATTCCGGAAAGGCGATCAGGTTGACGATCTGGAGATTCCGGCTCACCGCCTTCTCCCTGACCTCGTCGAGTGTCCCGCCTCCGTCGACGAACGCATCAAGATCCTTGACCCACGGCTCAATCCCCGCATAGCCGGCCTCTGCGGCGACATCGATCTCGTCGAGGACCGTTTGCCCATTTGCCAGAATCGTGCTCGTGTTCAGACAATACTTGAATCCCACGCCATCCTCCTGTTCTTCCGGTGTGCGAGCTAGTATGTGCAGGACGTGAAGCCAACACAACACTGCCGGGAACCTGACGGAGACATGCGGGACTCCCGAGTCGGATTCGCTTGCCTGACGCTTAAAGAACGGCGTTTCTTCTACCTGTCGCTTAGCTTACACCGTGCGGTCAAACCACCGTGTCTCAAATTTGTTTGGGATCTCCGTATGTCTGATACAGCCGCGTCACGGAACCGCTGGATCATCAACTCTAAAGTCGATCTCTCCTGCTTCTCCTTGGGATGGGCCTTGATCTTCTTCGTTCCGCTCGCTCTCCCGGCGCTCGAAGAGAATGCCAGATTCGTGGCGGAAACGTTCTTCATCGCACACCGATACTTCACGTTCCCCCTCGTTTACCTCGATCGTGCCGAATTCGGTCGGCGGAAACTGACCTATCTGATCACGCCGACTATCTGCATCGTCGGGGTGTGGCTCTGCTACTTCTTTCGGGTGCACGAGCCGGAGATGTTCATCTTTTGGTCGTTCTTCAACTACTTCCACTTTGTGAAGCAGAAATACGGGCTCCTCCGGATCTATTCGAGCAAGACCGGGTGGGGATCCAAGCGTCTTGACGAACTGGTGGTCTACGGTTGGGGCCTCGCGGGCGTGCTGCACGTCCTCGCCTTCCAGGGAGGCGTCGAAGGCCGGCTGATGTTCTACCTGTCGAGTCACCCCGCCTGGATCTACGGGATGCTGCTCGTCGTGGGTGCTTACTGGACCATCGAAGAACTGTGGGGATGGACCGGCGTGACAAAGAAGCCGATGATCGTCGCGACAGGAATCGGTTTCATCCTTGTCGGCGGGATCGTCGGCACCCTCGCCATCGACCCGATTATGGGGCCCACGATGGTGACGGCAACGTATACGGCATTGATCATCCTCACACTGGTCTGGCTCGTGCACGAGTTTCGTTCACCACACGGCGCGAATTGGCCGAAGATCCTGTTCACCGTCGGCGTAGCTGTGATGTACGGATACGGGCCGGTCGCCTCCACGACGGCGTTCCTGGTGGCCACCAGCTTCAGCCACGCCTTCGAATACTTCGCGATCTGTGGGCTCTCCCTGCAGAACAAGGCGAGATCTCACGCGCAGGACACGCCTTTCCTCTTGTTGCCTGCGCGACACATCGTTCTCTACACGATTCTCGTCGTCCTCGGAATGACGGTGTTCCATAAAGGGATGGACGCGCTCTCACCTTACCTGTTCTACGTGTTTATCTACAGTACCTCGTTTATGCACTTCGTTTACGACGGAATGATCTGGCGGCTGCGCAGACCCCGCGTCGCGGCGGAAGTCGGGGCCTAGAGATCGAGAATTGATCATCGGGAATCGAGAGTTGATGATTGCGGATCGAAGATCACCGGGGTGTTCGCGGACAGTCTCCGGACGCCCCATAAGCTGGCTGCTCACGATAGTTTCGCTTGTGCTCGTCGGCTGCACCGAACGGGAGATCCGGATCCTGCAGGAGGAAGCATTTGCCGACCGTGAGGCAGGACGAGTTGAGGAGGCAATTCAGCACTATCGCGAAATCCTCACCCTGAATCCGGCGGATCTGGACGTGCGAAACGAGTTGGGATTTCTGCACGCCAGTGAAGGCCGGCCAGACAGCGCACTGTCTCATTATGCCCTGGCTATCGCGACCGACTCGACGATCGCTGAGCCGTACTATAACTCTGGTGTGCTCTTCGTGGGTATCGGGATGTTCGACAGCGCGCGAGCGTCGTACGAGAAAGCGATTTACCACGACCCGAACCACATCCAGGCCCTCAGCAACCTAGGATCGCTGCTCGAACGAGAAGGCCGTGTTGAGGAGGCGCTTGAGCACTATGCGCTCGCACTGTCCATCGACTCGACATTCATCCCTGCGTGGCTCAACACAGGTCGGATTCGGTTCCTAAACGGACAGATATGGGAAGCCGAGAGCGCCTATCGCCAGGCACTAACCTTGAATGCCAACCTCCCGGATGCACACGCGGCCCTAGCCACCATCTACCGACAATCCGACGATCTGGATCGTGCGATCCAACACCTCGAACACGCCATTCGCATCGCCCCGGATTCCCCAGCCCGAGACAGCCTCCCGGAATTCCTCATCCTGAGAGATGAGCGGGACAAACGGCGCGATGCCGGTGAGATGAGAGCCCGGCATATTGTCGTGCACCAAGAGGGTTTTGCCCTGATGCTGCTGAAACGGGTTCGATCGGGAGAGGACTTTGCCTCACTCGCTCGTGAACTATCAATCGATCCTTCGGGCCGGTCAGGCGGAGACCTGGGCGCATTCCAGCCGGGAGATCTGCTACACGCGTTCGAATCAACAGTGAAGCGTATCGAGCCAGGCGCGTTTGGCGGGCCCATTAAAACGCCGCTGGGCTGGCATATCATCCAGCGTATCTACTAGCCCCGACTCATCGACTACCGCAAAAAAATTATTCCTGCCCGAGAGATTCGCGACCTACCAGACCGACTTGAACCCACGGTCTGAGTACCAGAATCCGTATCTGGACATCACCGCGGACGCAACGATCAGTCGACCGGTTGGGACTCGCTGGATCTTACCGCTGTTTTAAAAAGGGAATTACCCGTGGCCCTCCGATTCGACCCCGACCAGTTCGAGGCCTGGAGTAGGGAGTGGCCAGTAACGAGTGGGAGCAGGACAAGCCTCACGGGTCACTCGAGGTCGTGGACGCCAACCTGTCAGGAGGCGCCTTCCTTACAGAAAACAATCCGCATCACTTTGCCCGTCGGGGCCACTCTCTCTTCTACTTCATTGGAGATAGGGCCAAGCCACTCGCTACAGATGATGCGGACGAGCAACACGATCGAGTCGCGGCACAGGCGATGATCGACAAGCGAGCATCACAGGGCTACAACGTTGTTCCCTCGTGTTCATCATCGAAGCCGGATGGAGCAACAGTGGTGGCGATCCGTTCGACGACCTAGATGAGGACCGGATCAACCCAGAAGATTGGATAAAAACAGACGAGCAGATGCCGGGTCGACCAAAGACTGCAACCTTAACAGGGGCAGCGAATTATCGAAACAGTCAGGTGACTTGGTCTTGTGGGCTAACTTTTGACTCTGAACTGGTTTTCAATCGAACCAAAGCCGAAAAAATTCCTCACGCCAAAATGGTCTAAATCCAAAGTAGATCCTTGGAATTCTCGAGTCTGATTCTATTTGATCTTTGAGTAAGTAGTCCCACTAAGGAACCGAGACTTTATGCTTTTAGTCATCTCGCTGAATTTTATACTGACTTTTTTCCATTCCTCACTGGTAACTAGGCTCACTCTTGCTTCATGGTACGAGGTCATACTTTCAAACTCAGCAACCATGACAATTTCCTCGATATCCCCCACGATTGTTTGCCACGTGGCAATGATGCGATAGCCGTGTTTCTCCATTAGGGGGTTCATCTCTTTTTCTGCAAAGGCGTGGTATTCTGAAAGTTGTCCAATAGACACTTCCGTGACGGCCATCCAATAGACACGCTGACCTAATTGCTGGGGCTCAGCATTTGACGGCAGTAGTAACAGACCAAAAAGTATGGGAAGCAGTTTCATTGTTTGCTCTCGCATCTGTTGAAAGTCTATACGGCAAAAAGCGCGGAACATTGCAGGCACATCACTAACAAATAATTAGGCAGTTGGCAAGTTTTGGCTGCCCAAGCTATCCCCAGCTTCATATCCGGACAAGCGGCGCGATCTTTCGTTATCCGGCGAGGAAATCGCCGGGATCGCTAGCCCGGCCGAGCGATCCCGGCGAACTAGGCACACGACCGCTTGGTCGGTATCCACCCGATGATTACAGGCACCTTCCGAGTATTCACTTACGATGACTGGTGCGACTTCGGCGATTACCATTCGCTTTATCGGGAAATGCATCAGCGCACGCTGGTTTCGCGCAACGCATATTCTGGCTCCGTCGTGAACTCCGAATTCGTGTATTACCTGCGCGACCAAAACCAGGACGGCATCTCAGATGAGCAGGACAGCGCCACCATAGGCGAGATCCCCACGGCCAGGTGGTAGATCCTGAAAGATGGAGGCTACATCATCACCAGTTACGAATCGACCTACTTCGGCGATCATCTGCACCAGGGACCGTTAAACCTGAACAACTGCTTAAACGAGATTCTCGAAACACAGATTCAGCCCGCGATCGGTCTGATTAGTGCACCCACCTCGATCTGCCCCAACAAGGTCCGCCACTTCACTAGCCGGGGCAAACCTTGCACGCAGCCTTCGCTAGCCAGACATCAAGCACTCGCCTCTTTGGCTTCCTAACTAGAGAGTGGATAGACATCGAGACGCCTTGAGGACCGACCTACGAATTTAAGCCACCGGATAGTCGAGATTGGAGGGACTGTGGTACCGTAACGTTGCTCTCCATCAGTACTCAGTTAGAAGCGCGGTGTTACCGCTTTTTCGTGCCTGCGCCTTCGTGGTTAGCTTGGCGCCCCTGTAATGAAACGCCTCTCCCGTTGACTCCGAATCACATCCTGCTCGATCGCCAGCGGATCCCCCCAGATGTCGATCAGCCGTCGGTGCAGAGTCTTCTGGATATCCTTATGCTCAGGGTCATCCGCCAGATCCGTAAACTCGTTCGGATCCTCTGCGATGTTGAACATCTGGGGCGCATCACCTAGGCTCACATTCAGCTTGTAATCGCCCCGCTTGAGCATCGCCACCGGTCCCTCGACACCGTGTGCGAGATACTCTGAAAACGCCTCGTCCTTCCAGCCCGGATCCTCCCCTTCGATCAGCGGCCGAAGACTTTCGCCATCGAGTGGCGCGACATCGCGAGATGCCCAGGTCACGTCTATGAGCGTCGCCACCAGGTCGACGAGTGAGACGTTCTGGCTGACTCGCTTGTTGTCCGGAAACGTCCCCGGCCAAGCGATCTGGAGCGGGACCCTAGCCGACGCCTCGTAGTGGTTCGACTTCCGCCACATCCCGTGTTCGCCGTTCATCTCGCCGTGATCGGAGGTGTGTATAATGATGGTATTCCTGAACTGGCCCGTCTCCTCTAGCGCATCGATCAGGCGACCGATCTTCTCATCGAGATAGGTGATCAGCCCGTAGTAGCCGGCTCGAGCTCGCCGTACGGCCTCTTCGGGGAAATCAACGCAGCCGAACATCCGGCGCATCCGCTGATGAACAGGATGCAGGTTGTCCAGATGCCCGTCCGGGATTTCAGGCAAATCGATGTCGTCGAGCGGATACAGGTCGTAGAAGCGCTCGGGTACGACCAGTGGAAAGTGCGGCGCAATAAACCCGACATTGATCGCCCAGGGCTGGTCCTTCCGGGCAGGATCACGGATATACGACAGCGCGGCCGCCTCCACCTGATCGTCGACCTCGATCGACGTCGTGGATCCCGGCCCAGCCGCTTCGACCCCGCCCCACGGCTTACCTTCGACGATACCTTCATCCCAGTCGGCAGCGCCTCTGGGGATCCCGTCCGTCGTCCACAGTTCGGCGTGAAGGTCGCGGCCAAGTTGCGTGCGGAATCCGTGCAACTGATCCAGACCGCAGAAGTGCTGCTTGCCCGAGATGACCACATCGTATCCAACGTCCCTGAGCCGATGCGCCCACGTGACAGTGTCAGACCTGAGCGGCGAACCGTTGTCGTAGCACCCGTTGTTGTGGACGTAGCGACCGGTCATAAACGACATCCTGGACGGGCCACAGAGCGGCGAGTTGCAGTAAGCGTTGTCGAACGTAATCCCCATCGAGGCAAGCCGATCCATATGGGGGCTTTGCACGAGTGGGTGCCCGTGAATGCTGCTGTACTGGGGCGCGTGTTCGTCCGACATAATCAGCAGGATGTTCGGTTTCTGGTAAGACAAGGTAGCCTCCTGTTGCGTGCACCGGTGTCTGATCGCTTCGTGTCTGTCAGCACAATCACTTCAACATACGCCCGAAGGGCAGACGAGAACACATTCAGATGACCTTCGAACACCAATCTGCGAACCACTGGGGGCCCTTCCTCGAGTGGGCCATCAACAACCCGGCAACAGGCCCACAGGCGTGCGACACCGTCGCCAAAGCTTAGACGGCCACGGCTTCAATGGCTTCCACGTCCCCGTCTTCTGCCGGTGGCTCGACATCCACAAGGAAGCGAATCCGGAGTTTGACAACCCTGATCCCACACCCGATCCAAGTACATTGGAGGCACTCGAGGTTCTAATTCAGAAGACATACGCAGCCGGAGGGATAGTCCACCTGTGGTAGTGGGGCGACAACGATGTGCGAATATTGAGGTGGTAAGCAAGGGCACGTCGCAACGTGTCTGTATCGCTACATCGCCGCCAAACTCGGACCGGTCATCGATTGGTCGATGGGGTTCGGCTCCGACCTCGAGCACTGAGTCGAAGAGGTGGGCCTTAAGCACTGGCACGACCCGATGCACGCAGAGATGGGCTGGCCTCACCTGCTCGGCAGTCGACCAAGACGCTCCAAGGATGGCCCCGAATTGATCGATACGACCGCCTCGACTAAGCCCGCTACAACAACATCGACCAGAACAGCGCACTGTCTAGAGGAATAACGATCGGCCTGACACCTGAGGGCACCAGCATCCCCGTCGCAGAAACCGTTTTTATGCTCGTCCTCGCCTTATACCGCAACTTACTACAAGCACAACAGTCGCTTCGTGACGGCACGTGGCTTCAGTAGGAACTTCGCCCCCGCTCGTTCGAACTCGTCGGCAAGACCTTCGGCGTCATCGGGATGGGCAGGATCGGCTGGGAGCTCGCGAAGTCGTCACGGCGGCGGAGGGTATCCTCCGGCCGATCCATCGTCTCTGCCCCCGCTCCGAGACACCACCACACGAGACCGTCTATGAAAATCGCCATCGCCGCCCTCCACCACGAAACCAACTCCTTCTGCCGCGAACGCGCCGTCACCCTCGACGACGTCCTCATCACCCGCGGGGCAGACATCCTTAACGTCCACCCCAAAACCTTCCTCGGGGGCTTCCTGGAGGGCATCGGCTCCGACCCCGACCTCATCCCCACAGCCGCCATCCGTTTCACCGGCGGAGGCCCAGCCTCCAGTGATATCTTCGAAGCCTGCCTGAACGAGATCCTGACGCCCCTCCGTGCAGCCGGCAATGTCGACGCCGTATACCTTGCCCTTCACGGCGCGATGGTCGCCGATGAACCGTACACCGATGCCGAAGGCGCACTGATCCGAAAGGTCCGAGCAGTGGTGGGCGATCGGATACCCATCGTCGCCACCTACGACTTCCACGGCATCTTCAGCGACTATGAAGTCGCGAACGCCGTCCCCTTCCCGAACGACACCAACCCGCACATCGACGGTTACGAGCGCGGACTCGAGGCCGCCGAATGTCTGCTGAGAATGCTCGCACAGGAGATCACCCCGGTCACCCGGATCCTCCGTGTCCCCATCATCGGCCCGAACATTGGTCAGAGCACGTGGGCACACGATGCCGACGAGGAGGCGAAGCTCCTGCTCTATCGGCTCAACCGATATCGCGCAGAATTGGAGAAACGCCCGGGCGTTATCAACGTGACGCTGCTGGGAGGATACGGCTACGGGGATTCACCGGACGAGTCGATGTCGATCATCGCCACAACCGACAACGACCCGGTCCTGGCTGACATCCTGTGTGCGGATCTGGGAAGGAAGCTTTGGGAAAGCAAAGAAGATCTTGTGTCCATTCGCCCGATTCATCCCGTGGATGAAGGCGTCAGGCTTGCCATATCAGCGGAGAAAAAGCCGATACTGCTGGTAGACCTCGGAGATGATCCAGGCAGCGCTTGCCCAGCCGACAGCCCTGCCGTCCTCGAGTCCCTCCTCAGGCTGGGTGCACATGACGCCGCCTTGACCATCCGAGATAGCCCCGCCGTCGACGCCTGTCTGAAGGCAGGCATCGGCGCCACCATCACCATCCCGATAGGCGCAAGTGTAGACGACCAATTCTACAAGCCCGTTGAGGTTACCGGCACGGTCCGCCTGCTTGACGACGGACACTACGCCGTCTGTGGCCCGACCCACGGTGGATGGGGCCGCGAACCCGAAGCGGCCGCGTTCAAGTACGCAGACGCCGGCCAACGTGCCGTGCTTCGTGTCGGAAACCGCATCGACGTCATCCTCTCACGACACAGGACGGGAAAGGATCGGGACTTCTTCAAGAGCGCCGGCATTCTGCTCGAAGAGAAACGGATTCTGGTCGTCAAATCCAACCAGGCCCACCGGGCCTCGTTCGACACCGTCGTCGCCCGCACCATCGAACTGAACAGCCCCGGTGTCAGCACCGTCGACTACGAGACCCTCACCTTCAAGCACCTGAATCGCCCCCTCTGGCCAATCGATACCGATTTCGAGTGGAACCCGTAACCGCCGACTTCACGTCGGAGCACGAGGTGAAACAAGCTGCGGACTAGATCGTACGCGGGAACCCTCTCCCGCTAGCGGGAGAAGACAGATCGCGCCGAAGCCTGCGAAGACGAGATCAGGTGAGGGCTTTGATGCCACCTCGGGGGGCAGTTGCTTCAATCCTGTACACAAAAAAACCGCCCTCGACTAAACGCCGGGGCGATCCTAGAGGACATTGTTCGGGTCTGCACGATCCCGACCCTTGATTTCTCCACGTCCTCCGCGGTTCAGGCCTTCCCGTCCCGTTACAAGCCCAGCAAATAACTCCACTTCACCAACACCGACCGATTCTTCCGGTGGAAATCCCCCTCTGTCCCGAACCCGTTATCGAACACTAGGAACACGTCGCTCCCCGGCCGATACCGCCAGTTCAACAGAAAGTTCGTGCTGACGGATTCTCGATCGTTGTTCCACTGCGCAAACAGCTTCACGAAAAAGTCTGTCGAGAACGAATACATGATCCGCGTACTCATCGCCGTGATGTTCAGGTGAACCAGAGGCAGCCGGATCCAGTTGCTGTTCCAGTTCGTCTCGATCGACAGCCGACCCGTTGGCTGAAAGACCATCTCAGAACGTACGGTGTATCGATGCCCCGTATAGAATGATCCTGCTTCCAGGAAGACGCGAGGCCGGAACTTCCGTGACCGACTGGGCGAAGGTCCGAACGTAAAGGTGGAGAAGTCATAGGTCCCCACTGGAATCGCAATATCATCCCGCTTCTTCGATGGTTCGAAGGACTCATCCACGACGTCGTGGGTATGAGAGAACTCCATCCGCCACCAGTCACCGGTATTGAAGTTCGTCCACCAGCTGACCTCAAAAGACCAGTTCTTCACGTTGTTGTTCCGGTCCGTCACCATCTGGAATTGAGGCCCGATCGACAAATACCGGATACCCATATCGTTTTCCGGTCGGGGTCGAACCCGTGCCGATAGATCGTATTGCCTGAAGCCTTCCAAATCGCCACGCCGGTTTACAAAACCGACCGCGGGTTCGAAGCTCTCCTCCACATCCAGCAAACGAGCCCGGAACGCAGCGAGCGTTCCTGAGTAGTCCATCGAAACGTAGCGTGCGTCGTCTGAGTCGCCGATCTCCGAGTCCCAGGTGCGTGCATAGAAGCCCTGGAAATTGAGTTCCTCTGTAGCGGACAGGCTGAAATCGACGCCCAGAGACCGGTTGTACACATCCCAGCCCTGAACGGGATCGTTAACCTGCTTATTGACCACCATCATCCCGATGTTCGACCGGGCGAGAAAATCCCTTCGAAGACGAACGACCGAGTAGTTCGTCTGGTAGACGTTTGTCGTATCGTCCTCCTCAGTGTCGATGACCGTCACGTCGTCGGTAAACGCGTTGAGCGCGCCAATGCTCGTCCGTCCCTCTTTGCCGGCGACCTTGGTTCCCAGGATGATCGGTACTTTGGCTCCCTCCTCCAGTCCGATCCTGCGAGAATAGAAGAGAAGGGTCGGTGGACGGCTGCCCCCGCCTGTCCGCTCCGCCGCCTGACCGAAGCTGAACAGGTTGGCGCCTTCGAGGAAGAACTCACGCTTTTCCGGGAAGAAGAGCCTGAACTGCGTCAGGTTGACCTGCTCCTGATCACCTTCGACCTGCGCGAAATCAGTGTTATACGAGACATCGAGCGAAATGTTAGGCGTGACCCCATATCTCAGGTCGACACCGGTCTCGAACACGCCTCTCTCGTCAGAGCCCGCGATCGTGTAATCACGAGAGGTTCCCGGAAGTACGTATGGCTTGAGCTGCATCGACCGCTTCGCCTCGGTCACGCTGAGCCCACGCAACTCACCGATATCCGACGTCCAGTAGCGCGCGCGGGTAGAGGAACTCCGCCGTCCGACGACAAACTGGGACTCCTCGTTCATCGATGCGATGTTCCGGGCCATATTCAGCCCCCAGACCATATCCTCGCCCGGCTTGAACCTCAGCTGACTGAAGGGGATGGCAATCTCGACGGTCCATCGATCGTCATAACGCTGTGTCTTGCACGTCCAGTTACAGTCCCAGTCTTCGTTGTAGGACCGCCCCTCGTTGGACAGCATCAGATCACGCTGTGCCCCGAGCGGATTGATGAAAAAGAAGAACCCGGTCTGACGGTCGTTGTAGGTATCCAGCAGCAACTGAACGTTGTCGTCCCCCCAGATCTCGGAATCGCGACGCATATTGTTCGCCACCATCTGGTAGTGCTCGGACATAAAGCACTCGAACGAGAAGTAGACCTGCTCGTCGTCATACAGAATCCGGGCGACAGTACGTTCTGTGCTCGGCATCCAGTAGTCGGGATCGCGCTGGATGAACCCGTCGACGGGAACCGCCTGCTGCCACACAGCATCGTCCAGCCGGCCGTCTACCCGAGGACCTTCGCCCACCCGGGTAGCGATCGCTTGGCGACGGGCGCGCCCGTTGAGCGGAGCATCCGCCCGTTTGACCGTGATCAGCCGATCGTTCTCGCTCAGGTGTGTCCGGTAATCGAGCTTACGGGCGATGACCATATCGTTTACGTGCTTGATGACTTCCAGGGAGGGATCGGAAGTGTTTGCTGCGGCGAGCTGGGATCCTTCAGGAGCCGCTCCGTTCAGCCCGCTGATGTAGACGAGATCGCCGTAGACAAGCCTGACTTTTCCGAGGTCTTCCTCGCCTAACACGTTGCTTTTAAAGAGGACAAAGAAAAGGAACAGGGAGGTGATTAAAAGTGAGTGCATACTTGCGAAATTAGTAAACCACTTTAGAAAGACAAGCATTTACATCCTATGTCGCGACAGAATCGAAACCAGAACCGGCTCGATCTTCTGCTTCCACGAATCGTTCGCGTATCCGACCCAGGCCATGGGAGGAGTGGTGGCGAGTGGCTGACCCAGACGCCCGCCATCGGGTTTAGTCACGGCCACGCCCATCTCCCGGGCGATCAGTTCGGTGCACACATCATGCGGGTGGCAGCAGGTTCCCAGCTCCTGCCCTCGGGTGACCAGAGCATCCTCCAGGTTCGGCCTCAGATCGGCGTTAAACCGGTCGTGACCTGCAATCAGCTCGTAGAGATGCCTGCCGCCTGTGCAAATGTATTGATCCGCGAACAGTCGCGCCTTGCCTGGCTGGATCGGCCAGATCAACCGCTCGACCATCTACTCCTCGATTCTGGAAGGGATGTCTTTCCCGCCCTGGAAGAAACGCGACAGCATCGCGAACCAGTGTTCGATCGAATCCGCTATCGAGGCTGCAGCCGAACCGGGACCTCCCGATCCCTAATCACGTCGTAACCGACCGCGCCGGCTCCCTTACCTTCGATCGCCCACAGGACGTCCGCTCGAAACTGTTTGGTCGTCGGGATCTCCGTCTGAACAGCCACGAAGATATCGGTCAGATTCGTGTCCGCCAGCCGGTTCTCCGCTACCCCGGTCAGGACCCACGCGCTCCGCTTGTCATACATCAGCCCGCGTGTACCGTCGATCGGGTCGACGATCGCACGATACCTCGACTGATGCGGCGCGCAGTCTCTAGGAAAGACCTCACCCACCTCATCCAGCCCTTCTCCCACAACGACAATCGACGAATCTCTAACGCCTCCGCGAACAACTCGGGAACCAGATCCTCGCTCACGCGATCGATCGCATAGATCGTGTCCCCTGCAGTTTCCGCTGCCACCGCGCTCAGTGACTCGGTCAACTTCGCGGCGATCTCCTCCCTCACCTCGTCCCTGATCCGAGCCTGGATCCCCCGAACACGCTCCACAATCTCCCCCCAACCCAGCTCAGGACCAACCATCATCCATTCTCCCTCTTGCAAACGAAAAAGGCGCCCATCCATCTTAGGCCACCTCCAATCCCAAATCTACCAGCCTGCCCACCCACCGGTTCCGCTTCCTGCCGCGTTTACCTATTGCCGCATTTGCATCCTGCCGGCTCTCTACTGCCTATTGCCTGATGACGCCTTACGCCTCCCTCACTGAATCACCAACATCCCGATACACGTATCAAAACACTCCCCTTGAGGCAACGCCTCCGTAATCACCTCCGTCAAACTCACGTTTGAGCAAGGCGACGCTATTCAACGCCTGAAGATCATCTATGCTCTTCGTCCCACTCAGCCCCAAGACGACATCGTTGACCTGCCTCAGATTCGCATCGACGATGGCTACCGTCCGCTCGCAACCCAGATACAGATCGAGCTCCACGACCACCATGCGAAGCCCACCGGTGTTCCGGGGGTTCGCCACGACGGTCCTCGGCTTCCCATACAGAACGGCTGCTCGTGCGCCCTCCTTTTCTGGGGGTTTTTTGGGGGCGCTTCCTCCTCTACCTGTTCGTCTACGGCAGGACCGAACTGGGCCTTCAGGACCACAACCACAAAGGCCTCGCCGACGATGAAGATGACGATCAACGCCCACAGTCGCTTGATGAGCGCGCTCACGCCCGACCTTCGGGTTTCTGGCGAAGAACCTTCCCTTCGCACCACCCCCCGGGTTCACGGCCGCGTCAACCGGTGTCAGAGATCGGTGATACGCGACCAGATCTCGTCATTCACCTCGATTCCCTCCTCGAGACTCCGCCGCCGATGCTCCAGCATCCCCTCACCCGCATAGCGTGGGCGCTCGTGTCCTTCCAAGGACTGGGAGGACTGTAGATCAGCGATCACGTCATCCATCATTGCTCGCCGATCCTGTTGAGCCAGGACAGATTCGATGTCGAACGCGATGAACACCTGAGAGACCGAGATCTCAGCGTCCTGCTGCTCGACTTGATAGGCCGATTTCCCGCCGGACAGGAGGGCCGCAATCAGGTCCAGTGCTAACGACAACCCGGATCCCTTCCAGTACCCAATCGGGAGGGGCCTGACACGCTCTTCTACCATTGCTTCCGGATCGGTAGTCGGGTTCCCGTCCAGATCGTAGCCACCGGGAACGGGAAGTCGTTCACCCGCCTTGCGGTGCCGCCCCAACCTGCCCATAGAATACTGACTGAGGGCCATATCCACCAGGACCGGACCTTCCTCCCGCGGAATACAGAACACGATCGGGTTGCTCCCCAACTTGGGATCCATCGATCCCCACAGCGGCATAAACTGCCTTGTGTTCGTCCAGCAGATCCCGATACATCCCGCCTCCACGGCCTGCAACCCATAATTCCCGGGGCGCATCCAGTGGTTCGTATTCCGAAGCGCGGTGCACCCGATCCCGTTCTCCTTCGCCAGCTCGATCGCCCGCGCCATACAGAAGTGCGCGTTCAACGGCCCCACACCCATATGCCCGTCATACTGCTCGATAATCCCGAGGTTACCCACCAGCTCCGGCTCGACTTGAATGTCCGTCCCGCCTGACCGCATCTGCCTGATAAAGCCCGCAAACCGCAACACCCCGTGCGACTGCACTCCATCCCGCGTCGCATCCGCAAACAGACGGGCCAACAGTACCGACCTCGCTTCACTGAACCCCGTCTCAGTCAGCACCTCATCAAACCGCCTCACCATCTCATCGTATCCAATCCGCACGTACCCTCCTGCCTGACTTTGCCTTCAGAGTTTGTGTTCGATTCTGACTTTCGACTCTCGTCCCCGGAGCCGCGACCCGTGATCTAAATATCACAGACCTCAAAAGCGTGCCAGAGAGCCTCTATGGCATTTCCTTTGGGAGTAAACTCGTGCGCCACATACAGGTCGTAACNCGTCTCGGCAATCGCATTCATCACCCCCGGATAGTAGATCTCTTGATCCTCATCCAGATCCTTCCGATCCGGATTCCCCGCCGTATGGAAGTGACCGATGTGTTCGATGTTGTCGCGTATCGTACGGATCAGGTCGCCTTCCATAATCTGCATATGGTAGATGTCATACAGCAGCTTCACCCTCGGTGACCCAACACGCTCACAGACCGCCACACCCCACGCCGTCTTGTCACACTGGTAGTCGGGATGGTTCACCTTACTGTTCAGCAGCTCCAGATTCAGGTTAATCCCCTTCTCCTCAGCGGCCCCCTTCACGCGATCGAAACCCTCGGCGACGATCTCGATGCCTTCGTCGTCATCGAGCCCTTCCCGATTCCCGCTAAAACAGATCAACCCCGGAATCCCCAGCTTCGCAGCCAGCTCGATGCTCTCCAGCAGTTCCTGCGCGATCCGATCGTGATTCTCGCGCTTGTTCAACCCATCGGGCAGCGAGTTATGCCCGGACATACTGGGAATCGCCAGTCCGCTCTCTTGTGCCAGGCTCACGATTTCGTCTAACGGCGCCATATCCCTCGCCCACAGCTCCACACCCGCATACCCTATCTCGGCGGCCGCCTTGACCAACCCCTCGAGCGTCACACCTTCACCCCGCATAAAACACGGATAACAAAACGACTGCCTGATCTTCCCCATAGNCCCTCCGGCAAACCTCGTTCCCTAGGGCGCCTGCCAAGCCGGAGCATGGGAACGAAGGGATTCCTACCCCAAAAACGTCCGCATCGACCGCGCCACGTGTCGCTGCACATACTGATCAAACGCCACCAGTCGCACTCCAACCACATCCGCCAACCGCCGGTCCCTCAACGCCAGCAACTCACCGAGCGCCTCTACAGGTGTCGCTTCTTACCCTCCCCCACGATATCCGCTCGAAACGTATCGCAACAGATTACGATCACATTCATAGATCCTCCTCCTCACAACCATACTAACTACCAACGACACCAAGCACACCAAGAAAGACTTAGGGTCGNNCGTTCCGACAATGTGCGACCTCCTCGCGTGCCGCGGGGCCGACCTTCGATTCGGCCACCCTCCGATCCTTCCCTGGCCTCTGGTTTTCTTCGCTTCTTCGAGACTTCGTGCTGCAGGTTTTTCGTGCCTTTGTGCCTTAGTGTATCCCGCCTTTGAATCCCAAAAAAGTTGACACAAAACCCGCGTTTTGGTTTAATCTCTGGCAGTGCAAGGGTAGAGGCGCAAACGATCATCAGTATCGCCCTCGTGGACGGCAGGTCCGAGACGAGGCCGAGAAAGGGATGGCTTGCCGAAGTCGCGTTCGCTCTGCCAGCGGATGCTGCTGGGCCAGCGAGATAATATCTCCTGGACTGTCACAGCCAAAGCGGCTGTGGGGCGCTCTCTTGTGGTCGCTCAATGTGGATGAGACTCGACCGACGTGCCTTGCCCTGGCAGCGTCGGTTTTTTTGTGGCAGGACGAAACCTCTAAGGTCAGGTTCGAGAGGAGCAGAGATGAGCAAGTTGAAGGTAGGTGTGCTGGGTGCGACCGGGATGGTGGGCCAACGGTTCATCACCATCCTGGCCGATCATCCCTGGTTCGAACCTGTCGAGGTCGCCGCGAGTCCTCGGTCCGCCGGCAAGTCGTATCGCGAAGCAGTCGAGGGGCGGTGGTCGCAGTCTGACGTCGAGATTCCGGCCAACGTCGCAGACCTGACGGTCCGGAAGGTGACCGACATCGACAAGATAGTCGAGAACGTCGACTTCGTCTGTTCCGCTCTCGATATGGACAAGGAAGAGATCCGCAATCTCGAGGACGCCTACGCGCTGAAGGAGACCGCTGTAGTTTCCAACAACTCCGCGCACCGGTGGACACCCGACGTACCGATGATTATCCCGGAGATCAACCCAGATCACGCGGACATCATCCCAGCACAGCGCAGACGACTGGGCACGTCACGCGGCTTCGTGTCCGTAAAGCCGAACTGCTCGATTCAGCCCTACGTCCCAGCATTCCAGGCGCTCTGGGACTTCGGCCCGACACGCGCATCCGTCTGCACCTATCAGGCACTTTCGGGCGCAGGCAAGACGCCTGAGACGTATCCTGAAATGGCGGACAACGTCATCCCCTTCATCGGCGGCGAGGAAGAGAAGAGTATGGACGAGCCGCTCAAGATCTGGGGCCGAATAGAGAACGGGGCCATCGTCAAGGCAGACACTCCGGAAATTTCCGCCCAGTGCGTGCGCGTACCGGTGACGGACGGTCACCTTGCCGCTACCTCGGTCTCCTTCGAGAAGAAGCCACCGCGTGACGAGGTGATCGCCCGGTGGAACAGCTTTCAGTGGAGCAAGAAGGCTGAGGGTCTCCCCTCTTCACCGACTCCGTTCGTCGTGTATCGGGAGGAGGATGATCGCCCGCAGACCCGCCTGGATCGCGATTTCGGAAACGGAATGGGCGTCACCATCGGTCGGCTACGGGATGACAACGTGTTCGACTACAAGTTCATCGCCCTCAGCCACAACACCGTCCGTGGTGCCGCCGGCGGCGCCATCCTGATGGCCGAACTGCTGAAAGCTCAGGGCTACCTCGACTCGTAGGAGCGGCATCCGGCTCGGTGTCCCAACACATATCTATGCGGATCTATACGGAAAAAGTAAAAGCCCTCGGCGACGGGATTCGCCGAGGGCTTTTTCGGAGTGACCGAATCGGGGAAGATTCGGTTTGCTACGAGGAACTTCTACTGCAGAGGGAGAAACAGTCTCGTGGGGAGCTAGATCTCCAGTGCTCTTTGGACCATATCTTTCGATGCGTTCATCGCGGTCACATTCGCTTCATACGCACGTGATGCCGTGATCATATCGACCATCTCGGTGACGACATCGATGTCGGGATAAACAACGTAACCGTCTTCACGGGCGTCCGGATGTGCCGGATCGTAGACCAAGCGGGGCTCGACGGGCTCTTCTCTGATCTCAACCGTCTCGACACCTGCCCCCAGNAACTCTTCCGCGCGAGCCTGNGGTCCTGCGGGCATATGGTTCGAATGGGTTGCCGACAGATTAGCGTTCCGTTCGTTAAAGAGATCGTTAAATCGCTGCTTGAACGGAGACTCGATCGCGACGACCCGCTTCCGCTTGTAGGGGCCGCCTTCTTCCGTCCGCGTCGTGTCTACATTCGCGATATTGCTCGATATCGCGTTTAGCTTCCGACGCTGGGCGGAAAGTCCGCTTCCGCTGATTTCGAAGGCATCGAAGATGCCTCCTGACACGGGCTTAAAGCCCTGGGCGGAGCGGGCAAGGGTGACACTCTGTGTAACAGCCATCGGGGTGGTCCTTTGCTTCTACTAATGTGGGACATTCAATAGTCACCCTCTCCTAACGCAAGGTGCGTGCCGATAGTGGGTAGACCTGAAAAACGCGGATATATGCGGTTGTGGTGCGAGGGGGGCGATTCAGGCGGGAAAAACCTTCACACTACCAAGGGAACGACCTGCCGTGTTGGTAAAACAGGCCTATCGCGTCGGTTGGTTACAATAGACGAACGCCGAGTCCACATGAGCAAGGACCAGATGGATCCGGTCCTCCGTCGACCACATCTGACCTGACAGTGCGGGCAAAACCGGATCGGCGTGATGCCCGTCCTGAAGGCGAACGTGTGCGCCTGCCGGGCAAGCGCGTCAAATGCTCTGGAACCANCCCGTCGGAAGGCACCCGTCTTCCTGCATTCGCGCATACAGAAGATCCAGCGGATAGATGGAAGACGTGAGGTCGTAGGGAGGTGTAGCAACTACGGACGGGAATGCGCTTTGTGACGTCCAGGTGAGACGCACGATGCGAAGCATTGTAACGGTCGCGAGTACTGGAGGACAGATCGGCCATCGCCTCACGCAGTCGTCCCGGCAGGCCCTGCGGATCACCCGCCACAGGAGACCCGCCAAAGGGGCCCCCGCAAAGACACCCACATGGCTATGCGCTCACACAGAGCAGGTTCCAAGGCCAGTGCGTGCAGCGCATCCAGTTCCCCCTTCCTGTGTGTCAACAGGATGACCGGGCGACCGATGCCCCGCAACACGCCGGCGATCACTGGGTCGTTCTCCCGAATCCCTTTCAGTGAGTCGAACCCCACCACATCCTGCAGATTTGCATAGGGAACCGGCGGGATCCCTCGCTCGAAGGCATGCAACAGATACTGGAACGTCCTCAACTGGATTCGGTCGATCAGATTGGACCCAAGCCTCAGCACCACAACCACCGTATGGGTGTCCGCTCACACCGGCCTTCACTGGATCCGCACGAAATCCGTCACCGACCGACTTCTCAACAACAGGGCGAACAGCAGAACCGCACACACGGCCGCAAAGCTTGGCACTCGTGAGAAGCCCGACTTCTCTCCACCAATCTTCACGCTCACAGCCATCCTCTAAAGCCTGAGCGGTACAGGTCACTGATACGATTATAAAGCAGAACCCTCTCCTGCCAGCGGAAGAGGGCAGTTTCGCGGACACCGCGAAACGGGTGAGGGCTACCTAAACACTCACTACTCGTCACTCTGAACTCGCCTCTAGCTCACCCGATTCTGAGGCTCCCCCGCCAAGTACGCCAGAACATTGTCCACCGCCCCCCCATTCAGTAGATCCACCCCTTCCGGCGTCATATCCGCACTATGCGGCGTCAGCACCACGTGATCGCACCCGAACAACGGATGATCCGCCGGCGTCGGCTCCTCCTGGAACACGTCGATGCCCGCACCCATCAGATGCCCCGAATTCAGCGCCTCAACGAGCGCATCCGTATCCACAACCGCACCTCGCGCCCCGTTGAGGAAGATGCTGTTCGGCTTCATCTTCG
Organism: Gemmatimonadota bacterium; assembly: GCA_002727195.1. GTDB lineage: Bacteria > Latescibacterota > UBA2968 > UBA2968 > UBA2968 > UBA2968. The sequence goes on along the minus strand of PBWH01000003.1, from coordinate 97,718 downwards.
CGAACTGGTCTTTTCCCATCAGCCCCGTGCTCTCGCGCGTCAACTTCACGTGCACGCTCACGACATCCGACCCACTCAACACGTCGTCGAGCGACTTGAACGTCACCCTCATCGCCTTCGCTCGCTCATCCGACGGATTGTAGGTCCACGCAATCACCTCCATCCCGATGGCATTACCCAACCGTGCCATCTCCGCGCCGATCGCTCCTGTGCCAACGATCCCCAGCGTCTTTCCCTGAAGCATCACACTGTCAATCCGTGGCCATCCACCCTTCTTCATCTCCGCCGTCAGGTAGGCTGCCCGCTTCGACACCGCGAACATCAGCCCGAACATATGCTCAGCCACAACGGGCGCTGTACGCCCCGGCTGATTACAGATCACGATCCCGTGTGCTTTCGCCGCTTCCAGATCGAACATATCCGTCCCGATCGAGCACGACGTGATCATCTTCAGATCAGGCAACTGCGCGAACTCCTCCTCGCCCCACGTTACAGCCCCACGCGTATTCATGATGACCTCCGCCCCTTGAACACGCTCCACCTTCTCCGCCACATCTTTCGGCCGATCCGTATGGATCACCACCTCACCCTTACCCGCCAGCCGATCCAGATGCGGCGAGCCTTGTATCTGCGGCGGTTCATCACCCGGTACAACAATCTTCACGTCTGACATTCATCTACCTCCGAATCAATCGATCCAAAATCGTAGGAGCGGCCTCCGGCCGCGACCATCTCATCCGCTTTGCCGACAAACAGGTACTTCACCATCCGGCAGGCTTTCACCTCGTTCACGGTGCCGTCATTCGTCTCTGATGCCAAGACCCTGTTTTACTCCCGTACGCACCACACATTAGTGCCCTGTGTCCTCATAATCCTTAAGGGTTCTGGTTTTCCCTTTCGTCCCCTGTGTTCACTGTGGCAAGCGTGTATAGAGCCTTTCCCGAGCGGAGTCGAGGGGTGGTCTTCTTCTGACTTTGACTCACAAACTTGGAACCAGTCCTTTACTCTCCTAGCACATCTCCAAGCTTCTCCAACAGAAAGTCGACCTCCTCCTCCAACAGAAAAAACGGACAACTCGCCCGCATCCCCTTCCGCGCCGCATACACGGCTTTGATCACGATGCTGAATCGACCCCGCAACCGATCCCGCGTCTCCTCCGGAGTCGCACCCTCTACACCAAAACTGACCAATGCAGCCGAGTCGTCACTAGAACGTGGTGTATGCAGATCCAGACGTGTAGATGCCTCGACCCCGTCCTTCAACCGATCCGTCAGCACACACGTCCGATCCCATATTCGGTTTACACCGACTTCTTCGAGAAAGTCGAGCCCTCTCGCCCAGGCGTGAACAAGCGGCCACGACCACGGCCCGAACTGGAATCGCTCGGCGCCCGGCTTGAACGCGAACTCCCCTGTGTGCCAATCCAGCTTCGACTCCGATCGACCACCGGCGTATGTCACCTCGATCAACGACGCGTCCGGGTCACGAACGAACAAGAAACCGGACGCGTATGGTGCATACATCCACTTGTAGGAGAGCACACCGGCGAAGTCGCACCCCATTTTGTTGAGATCAATCGGCCACAAGCCTCCGGAATGCGCGCAATCGACAAAGGACAGGATGTCCCGCTCCCTGGCCGCTCGACAGATGGCTTCGGCCCGCATTCGCGCACCGATATCCGTCGTGATATGACTGAACGCGACAAGGCGGGTACGATCCGTCATCGCGTCGGCAAACGCGACTGCCTGACGCTCTGAAGTTCCCTTAACGGGAACGGTAATAACCTCGACCCCGTGTCGATCCCTTAGGTGCAGGGACGCTAGATAAATCGCTGCTTCTTCTTCATCCGTAATCAGAATCTGATCGCCGGCCTGCCAGTCAATCCCTCGGATAACAGTCTGAAAGGCTTCGCTGACGCCACGCATCAGCGCGACCTGCGTTGGCTGTGCGCGGAAGAACCGCGAGACCCGATCGATTGTCGCTGTCCGCCGAGGATACTCCTCTTCCGGATACGCGATGTGCATCGGTCCTCGATCCCGCAACTCGGCCATCAACGCGAGGTGGTAGTCTGCGACGGGACGAGGCGTAATACTCACACCGCCATTCTGAAACCAGACAAACGTGTCCAGGGCCGGGAACGCCTGCCGAATCTCTCGGACCTCCTGCTCATCCATCGGCGGAAACCTCGACCGTACTGGTCACGCCGTGTCGGCCAGAGCGATTCGCCGACCGGACCGAGAGTGTCGTCCCCTCACGCGATGGGTTCCACTCGAACAATTCATCCGACGCTTCCCAGGACTTACCATCGAACGAACGCTCGTATCCGGTCAGGTCCGGCGTGGGCGATTCCAGCACCACAGACAACCGGCCCTCTTCACTTTCTTTTAGATGTGCATAGGTCTCGTTCACCGACCAATAGAGATCTGAGTGGCGCTGCGTGTGCAGCGAAAACCAGGGCAGTGGCTCTGTCTTCTCGTCTTCCCAGAAGAGATAGCCATCGTAGTGGTAGGACCCCTTGCCGTGCTCCAACTCGCCAGGTTCCAGAGAGCGTAGTTCATCGTTCCTGAGTGAGATCATAAACCGCTCGAACAACTGAAGCCGTTTCTCGACCGCGTATCGACCTTCGGTGGCTGCGGGTGGCTCCGGGCTGATCTTCACGTCGGCATAGTCGTCCGTTACCCAGGCCGTGTGGCATTCGACCGCCGACAGCGGCTCACCGTTACGCTCGAAGTGATACACGAACTTGGTTTCGTCGTTGTTGTCGCCCCCCACATCCATCGCCACCCACTTCTGGTGTTCCGTGGACCAGACCTCGTTGATACAGTGGCTGCGCATAATCTGCGTTCGCGCATTCAGCCCGAGCGCCGCGCAGCATTGGGACATCACAGTCGCGTAATGTGTGCACATCCCGAGACTCAACTTCCGGCTCGTGAGCTCCAGGATCAGCATCGCGTCCCAGGGCGGGCAGAAATCGATCTCGCCCATATCCCAGCCGTCTTCCCACTGCTCCCGCACCCACTGTCTCAGCCTGAGGTAGGCCTCCCATTCTGATCCTGCGCCACGGACAACCTCGTCGAGCTGCCACTTCTCACGAAGGCGTTCGGCGCGAGGTTCCTGTGATGTGCTCTGCGCAAACCGGTACGAGCTTTTTAAGAGCGGTGCCTGTGAGCGGGCGACCACACGAGTATGTGGGTTGCCCTCGGCCTCCGTCTGGAATGAAACACGCTTGAGGGTGGGTGAACGATCGGGATTTTCTGAAACGAGTTCGACCTGCCAATGGGCAAATCGCTGAGGAGCATCTACAGAGTCACCCCACGGACACCAATGGTCTGGATCGTATTGAGGGGTGGACCCGGTGCGTACGCGGAGACAGGCCCGGGTGCCATCAGGCGTGTCTGCTTCATATTCATAGGATAGGCGTGGCTGACCTTGAACGGCGAGATCGGCATCCGGGTCACGGCACAGATCGATCACTTCGGACTCGATGGCTACCCGTTCCGGATACTGGTCGAGCCAGAGACGAACCATATACTCGCCATCACACCCATCGTTCCAGCCGATATCCTCAGATCGCCAGGTCACCCCACCGTCTTCGCTGATCGCTGACCGGTCCGGCTGACGGCTCGACTCGATCAGCAGAGACCATTCAGAGTCTTCGACAGCCTCGAAACAGACGGCGTTATCGCCCGCAACCAGCCAACCCGGAGGGATCTCCAGCGGCGTCCATCGATCCGTCCAGTAGGGGCGCTCTTCAGCCCACTCGTGCTCGATATCTTGCCCGTTGACCGTGACCTTGATCCGCCCTCCCGTTCGATCACACTCCAGATACGGACATAGGATCGCCCCGGCCGATCCGATTCGGTCGACTTGGAACACCTTCCTCGCAATACGTCGACCTCGGATGATCTCGCGATCACGGTCGTTACACTTCCCCAGCTCATCAGCAAGCGTGACGCCCCGGCGCAGCGCGACACCAGTATCCGTGAACTGGATTCGCTTGCCGGTGCATCGCTGGAAATCAGGTCCAGACCAGACTGTCGTGGCGTTCATACAGGGCTCTCGAGGCGGTGAACTTGGCTTCGTTCAGGGCGGTATGTATATTCAATCTTCTTGAACCTCAACGCAATCGCAGATTCTCGCCTTGAAGGAGAAAATCGTGGCTTCAGAACGCTTTGTCCGTGTCGGCCATCTGAAAACAGTGGAGGCCTTCCGCGAACACCTGGACAACCTGGGTGTCGAGCTTCCAGTCGACCATACCGTCGAGACGGCGCCGGAGTCACCCCTCGCACAACCTTACGATCATCGTGAATTCAAGATCGGGAACCGGTTCTGTATTCACCCGATGGAAGGGTGGGACGGGGAAACCGACGGGAATCCGTCGGAATACACGTTCAGACGCTGGCGGAACTTCGGCCTGAGCGGGGCGAAGTTGATCTGGGGTGGAGAAGCAGTCGCCGTCCGTCCGGAAGGGCGAGCCAATCCCAACCAGCTCTACGCGGCCGACCATTCGAAGGCGGGTATCGGCAAGCTGCGGGAGGAACTCCACGCGGCGCACAAAGAGCACATCGGTGACACCGACGACCTCTATGTCGGCCTGCAGTTGACACATTCCGGCCGGTTCTGTCGTCCATTCGACAAGGCCAAGCTCGAGCCGCGGATCGTGTATCGTCACCCGATCCTGGACCCCAAGTTCCACATCGATTCAGACGACCCGATCCTGTCCGACGACGAGATCAAGGGGTTGATCGACGACTACATCCGGGCGGCCGATATGGCGGCCGACCTCGGCTATCAATTCGTGGACATCAAGCACTGTCACGGCTACCTGGGCCACGAGTTCCTGAGCGGCTTCACCCGCCCCGGACCGTATGGCGGCTCCTTCGAAAATCGGACGCGCTTTCTTCGCGAGATCGTGGCCGGCATCCGGGCGAACCATTCCGACCTCGATATCGGTGTTCGCCTCAGCGCCTTCGACTTCGTCCCCTTCAAGCCGGATCCCGATAAGGGCGATGGCCGACGACTGGGCCCCGGTATCCCCGCTTCCTTCGAGGAGCACCTGCCCTACACCTACGGGTTCAGCACCAACCAGGACAACCCGATCGAGCCGGACGAGGCCGATACGTGTCAGTTCATCGAGCTCCTCAAGGAACTCGACATCACGCTCGTCAACCTGTCCGCCGGGAGCCCGTATTACAACCCGCACATCCAGCGTCCGGCGTATTACCCACCGTCAGACGGCTACCAGCCTCCGGTGGACCCCCTCGTCGACGTTGCCCGCCAGATCGACTTCGTGGGACGCATCAAGAAGCACTTCCCTGACGTCCTGCTGGTCGGTACGGCGTACTCCTACCTGCAGGAGTATCTCGCCCACGTTGGCCAGGCCGCCGTACGTCAAGGTTTGGTGGACTTCGTCGGTCTCGGCCGGGTCGTCCTCTCCTACCCGGACCTACCGGTGGATGTCCTGAAGGACGGAGAGCTGACCACCCGCAAGATCTGCCGCACCTTCAGCGACTGCACTACTGCACCTCGCAACGGCATGATCTCGGGCTGCTTCCCGCTCGACCCCTTCTACAAAAAAACTCCCGAAGGAGCAAAGCTCCGGGAGCTCAAGAAAGAAACACCACTGTAGCCGTAAATCGCTTGTACAAGTGCCGCCGCATCAGAACTCTGTAACGGGACTCTCCAGAGTCCAGGAAGTTCGTCCGCGCCGTCACCCGGGGCCTCCGGTCCCGGGCTCGGTCGCATTCTCCCTGCTCTATGCCTTGGGGACGGCTCCCGGCAAGAGGCCGGTCCTCCGAACGGGGCCAGTTCTGCCACTACACCTCACTCCCCTCCTCGCTCCTTCAACACAAACACCTCTTCCAGGTTTGCAAAGTTCACCCCGGGCGTCAGGATCACTTCCCTGAAGAGCCCTTGCTCTTCATCACCGAGTACCGTGACAGTCCCGATCAGCAGCCCCCCCGGGAAGATCCCCCCCAAGCCGCTCGACACCACCACATCCCCTTCCTCGACCTGACTCCTAAGCGGCACGTGGCTCAGGTAGAACGTCCCCCCCTCGACCATCACGATCCCCTGTGTTCTCGATTTCCTTTGCACGATCGCGCTGACGCGACAGTTCCGGTCGAGCAACAGCTGCACAACCGACGTCCAGGAATGGACCTCCAGAACCCGTCCCACGAGTCCGTCCGCGGTCACCACGGGCATACGCTCCTGGACCCCGTCCGTCTGACCGATATCGATCAGCAGGGTGTTCGTAATCCGATCGGGGTCTCTGGCGATAACCTTTGCGGCGAGGTAATCGCCCGCACTCTGGTTCTCCTGCCTAAAATTGAGCAGTCCACGCAACCGTTCGTTCTTGAGCTTCGACTCCCGCAGTTCAACGAGCTCCATAGACAAACGCAGGTTCTGCTCACGAAGGATCTCGTTTTGCAGTCGTAGATCCGACAGGCCCATCGGCCAGGAGAACAGGCCGTGCCCCGTCTTTAGAAGACCCGCGGCCACGGAGCGAGCCAGCCCGAGCTTCTCTGAATACCCCATTGCCATCATACCCAACGAGATGACCACGGCGAGGCCGAGCGCGATAAAGGCCCGCTTCTCTTCAATGAATTGGTAGAGTCTCTGCACAGGACGATTGTGGGAGGATAGCGAACATGCCCGCACCATTCCCGAAGCAGGTAAGAGAATCAGAAAACAGAGGTGGCGACCAAAAGGGGAATCGATCGCGAGAGCAGCTTGAGGTCCTTTACTACGAACAACAAACACCGTTCACCCCGAGTGGCCGAAGCTGCGTGCAGCGGAGGGTGTACCGAGGGACGGTCGTTACCAGTTAAACCGCGAAGGGGAACCATCGATCTAGATCAGCACCTTCTGATACATCGAAATATCTTCGAGCACTTTGCCCGTCCCGCGTACAACGCAAGTCAGTGGATCATCGGCCACGATCACGGGAAGACTCGTCTCCTCAACCAGTCGGTTGTCGAGTCCACGGAGCAAGGCACCGCCACCCGTCAGGATGATCCCGCGATCAAGGATATCGGCCGCTAGTTCCGGCGGCGTCTGTTCGAGGTTCTGGCGCACAGCTTCGATGATCGAATTCACGGGTTCCGCAAGGGCCTCGCGAATCTCGGATGAGTCGACAATGATAGTCTTCGGGATCGACGAGACCATGTCGAGACCGCGGCAGGTGTGCTGGATTTCCTGGTCGAGCGGTCCCGCCGCACCGATCGCGCACTTGATCTCTTCCGCGCTCCGTTCACCGACCATCAGGCTGTGCTTCCGCTTCAGGAACTGGACGATCGAATCGTTCAGCTCGTCACCGGCCATCTTGATCGACTTCCAGGTCACAATTCCGGATAGGGCGATCACGGCGATCTCGGTCGTACCACCGCCAATGTCGATGACCATCGATCCGACCGGGTCGCCGACAGGCAGGCCGATCCCGATCGCGGCGGCCATCGGCTCCTTGATCAGGTAGACCTCGCGCGCCCCCGCACGCTCCGCCGATTCCCGAACCGCACGCATCTCTACAGCGGACACACCTGACGGAATACAGATCACGATCCTGGGCCGCACGAGCAGCTTGTTCTTCAGAACCTTCCTGATGAAGTAACGGAGCATCTCCTCGGTCACATCGTAGTCGGCGATCACCCCGTCGCGGAGCGGACGCACGACTTCGATGTCCGGGTTCTCACGCCCCATCATCTCCCTGGCCTGGCCGCCGAGGGCAATCGGCTTTCCGGTTTTTCGGTCCAGCGCGACGATCGAGGGCTCGTTGACAACGATGCCCTGCCCCTTCACGTAGACCAGCGTGTTTGCCGTTCCGAGATCGATGCCGATGTCATTCGACAACCATCCAGAAATTGAAAATGCCATTGCTTCCCCTTGTTTACCCCACGTTAGCCGGCCGGGCGATTCATCTCCTGTCCAGCGCTGGGTTGTATCGTGACGCGTCGACCTTCGATCGATACCCGCCGTTCGGCGAACAGCCTTACAACAGCGGGATACAGTGTGTGTTCCACGGCGAGAACGCGCGCCGCCAAGGACTCGGGTGTATCGCCCGCGTAAACTTTCACTACTTCCTGGGCGACAATGGGTCCCGTATCATAGTGTTCGTCAACGAGATGAACCGTCGCTCCGGAGACCCTCGCCCCACTCTCAAGAACGGCCCGATGCACGCGTTCGCCATACATGCCTTGACCACCGAAGGCCGGCAGAAGGCCCGGATGGATGTTGAGAATCCGGTCTGTGTAAACGGCCAGAGTCCGAGCGCCTAGCTTCTTCATATACCCAGCTAGGACGACGAGGTCGGATCCGTGATCCTTCAAGCACCTCAGGATCGCCCCGTCCAGATCTTCAGGATCCGGGTGGGTGTGCGAACTCAGATGTGCCCAGGGCAGTCCTTGCCTTTCAGCGCGCTCGATCGCGCCTGAGCGGCTATTGTTGCTGATCACAACGCCAACCTGGGCAGGAATCTCGCGCGACACGCACCGATCGAAAATTGCCTGAAAATTGCTGCCGCCGTGAGAGGCCAGGATCCCGATTCGGAACACACCTGCACCATCCCGATCAGACATCGAAGGGGGCCGCGCTTTCTGAAAATTGTGACACCACAGATAGGGGAATGGACTGCGGGAAAACCGGGGAAAGCAACACCTGAACGCATCGTTCTAGGTGCCTGTATGTTAGGCGTTTGCCCCCGTGAAGTCAAGAGAACACAGGGGTTTCCGAGACTGATGACTGGAGGAGCCGCTGGCTGGATTTGCCGCGATCAGACCCGTTCCCTAGCCGGCGGGATCGGGGGTGATCGAATAGCAGATCAGCATGACGACACAGGCCACCAGCCAGCATCCCCACTGAACGGCCTTCGCCTTGCTCCCCCCCATCCCTGTGGAGACAGCCATGCCAAGGTAACACGCCACGAAAATCAGCCCGACAAGGGCACCAACGAGTGTCATCCTACAGATCCTCAGGTTAATTAGCGTTTGCTGGGACCATCGGGACAAACCGGACCCCGATACTCGTCTGCTTGACCAGTCCTTCCGGCCCCCGATCCCAGACCTCGATCCGTTGATCGCTGACGCCGACAGGCGCCACAAGCCGGCCTACCGACGCAAGCTGATTGGCCAGCGCCTCGGGCACACACGCTGGAGCCGCAGTCAGTAAAATCCGATCGAAAGGAGCAGCATCAGGCCACCCGATATGCCCGTCTCCGTCACAAACAGTCACGTTATCGATATTCAGGGCCCGCAGCCGTTCGCGAGCTTCGTCAGCCAGGCTCCCGACGATTTCCACCGAGTAGACCTGGTCTGCAAGCCGACTCAGTACGGCTGCCTGATAGCCGGAGCCCGTCCCAATCTCGAGTATTCTGTGTTCAGGCCGAACCCCCAGCAGCTCGGTCATCTTCCCAACGATATACGGCTGAGAGATCGTCTGCTTGTGACCGATCGGCAATGCGTGATCTCCGAGAGAGGCCTCCTCGAGGTGGTCCGGGACGAAGACACGCCTTGGAATCCTACGAAGGACCTCCAGGACGCGCGGATCCTTCACCCCGCGAGCTTCGATCTGTTCGGCTACCATCTTGCCCTGATCGAAGTCGTCCACTCTCACCCCGGCAAAAGAACAGGGCCGCCTCGGCTAGGGAGGCGACCCCGATATTCCCTACGGATGGCCCGACGATTACTTCAGGAACATCATCCGCTTCGTCGCGTTGAACGCACCCGCGTGCATCTTGTAGATGTAGATCCCGCTGGCGACCTGGCGGTTGAACTCGTCAGCGCCGTCCCACACGATCGTGTGGTATCCAGCTTCGATGTTGTCGTTCACGAGCGTGCGCACCTGCTGTCCGAGCAGGTTGTAGACCACCAGCTTGACGGCGCCGGACTCGGGAACCTCGTAGGAGATCGTGGTCGATGGGTTGAACGGATTCGGCATGTTCTGGCTGAGCCCGTAGGCCTCTGGAATCGCATCCAGACGGCCGATCGCGATATTGTGCATCTGATCTACATCCCCCGTTACGTCGACGAGGATACCGTCCAAGATCTGGAAGTCGGTCTGCAACGGAGTATCATCCGTGCGGAAGACGAACTCGACGAGTTCACCCGCGCCGTCCGCCTTGGAACCATCGATCTTCATCGAGCCGACAACCACCTCACCGGGATTCTTGCTCGAGGATACGAACAGACCGGACTGACCGTCCGCCGATCCCATCATTCCGTCGGAAACCTGCTTCGCTTCCACGAACTCGTACTTGGTCTCGTCATACTGCAGCATGAAGCCGTAGCCCCTGAGATCCTTGGCGTCTGCGACAGCCATCCGGAGGCGCATCGTACCATCCTCAGACTGACCGCGGTCAACACGCTTCAATTCCAGCTTGGCGAATGGGTTCTGGCCGCCTTTGATATCGAGACCACTGGCCATCGACTTGGCCAACACGTGGCCGGCGGAAAGGACGGCGAGGCTCGTCGCGATAGTGAGAAATTTCTTCATGACCCGGACCTCCTGTAGGGTGGGCACTTCCCCGACACCTGATTTGAATACGCAAGAAAGCGGTAACTCGTCTACTTGTCTACTATCGACACTAGAGACACTTACATCAAACGATAAAAATATGGTCTCCTGCCGGCTGTGTCAACCGGCATTTTTTTTCGACATAACCTTTTATTTTTCATTTACATATGCGCGAATCGCTTCGACCAACCCAGAGACCGAAATATCATCTGGCGAAGCCTCTGCGACCACTGTAAATCCCAGGGCTTTCGCTGTTTCCGAGGTCATCGGACCGATACTCGCTGCAGGGATCTTCACGTTCCTGTCGGATAGACTCGCTGAATCCATCAGTTCGGCAAAGTGCTTCACCGTCGATGAGCTCGTGAACGTTGTGAGGGTGACCTTGTCTTCTCGGAGCCGATCGAGAACGACCTGGGGCACGGAATCGGGCCTGACAGTGCGGTAGACGACGCAATCCCTTACATCATACCCCGCATCTCTCAAGGCGTCCGGGACAATATTTCGTCCGGCTTCCGCGCGTGGATAGAGCACCCGCTCACCCGCCTCGAGGACTCCCAGAAGGTCCTCGGCCAGCCCTTCGGCGCGATGATCGTCTGGAACTCGCTCGACGCAAACTCCGAATGACGCCACCCGATCAGCCGTCGCAGGTCCAACGGCTGCAATCCGAATCGTTCCTAGGGCGCGTATGTCTCCTTTCCTATCGACCAATCGACCCAGAAAGCGATCGACACTGTTCGGACTCGCAAACACGAGCCAGGCATACTCGCTGATCTGGTCAATCGCCGAATCTACCTCCGTCCACGACGCCGGGTCGACGATCTCGATCGTCGGAACCTCCAGCACCTCCGCCCCGCTCTCCCGCAGAAGCCTGACCAAATCGCTTGATTGGGACCTTGTCCGCGTGACCACGACCGTCTCCCCGGCCAGCGGGCGCGACGAGAACCACTCGAGCTGCATGCCGGCCACATCCCCGATCACGATAGCCGCCGGATTCGCGATATCGAGTTCGTGAAGGGCACCCAGGGTTCCGCGGGCAATCCGCTGTTCCGGTCGCGTCCCCCACTGGATCGCTGCGACCGGCGTGCACGCCTTCAGCCCTCCAGCCATTAGCCGCTTCGCATACAGTTCCCGTTTCCTGACTCCCATATACACGACGAGCGTGCCCCCCGCCTTTCCCAGCGCCTCCCAGTCGACCTGGGTGTTCGGCTTGGTTGGGTCCTCGTGTCCGGTTACGAGCGTTACCTGCGGCGAGACCCCCCTGTGCGTGACGGGAATCCCGGCATACGCGGGCGCGGCGAAACCGCTCGTCACACCGGGGACGACCTCGAAGTCCAGCCCCGCCTCCATCAGCGCAATCGCCTCTTCTCCGCCACGCCCGAAGACATAGGGATCTCCCCCCTTCAATCGGACGGCGCGCTTTCCGTTGCGGACCCGGTCGACGAGCAAGTCGTTCGTCTCTTCCTGGGACTTGGCTTTGAACCCAGCTCGCTTGCCCACGTAAATCCGTTCGCAATCAGCTGGAACCTCTTCCACCAGGTCAGGATGAGACAGGTCGTCATACAGAACGACTTCCGCACCACGGAGACATTCCATCCCCCGCACTGTGATCAACCCCGGATCCCCCGGCCCCGCGCCGACGAGATAACCCTTCCCGCCGCTCACCCAAGCACCTCCTCCAAGATGGCCGCCGCACCGGCGGTCAGCAGATCCTCGGCCAGATACTTCCCCAAATCCTCTGCCTCGTCCGCTCGCCCCTCGCGTTGGCTCCGTATTGATTCACCGCGTTCGGGATGGGCAACGACCCCGCCAACAACGAGATCGCCTCCCTTGATCCTGGCCCAGGCCCCAAACGGGATCTTGCACCCGCCCCCGAGTTCGGCGAGCGCACTCCGCTCGGCCGTGACGGCGGCTCTGGCATCCGGGTCGTCGATGGGTGCAAGCAGGTCAGCGGTCTCGCGATCGTCTTCTCTAGAAACGATGGCCATGACACCCTGCCCGGGTGCAGGTATGAATCGTTCCGGGGGCAACAACTCAGAGATCCGATGATTGAGCCCGAGCCGCTTCAGCCCGGACCCAGCCAGGACGATGGCGTCCAGATCCTCCGTATCCAGCTTCTTGATGCGAGTATCCACGTTTCCTCTGAGGGGAAGGATCTCACAATCAGGCCGTTCGGACCGGATCAGGGCCTGCCTCCTGAGACTCGAGGTGCCGATAAGCCCCCCCTCCGGCAACGCGCTCAGGCCTTTGCCCGAACGCGTACACAGGGCGTCACGCACGTCTTCACGCGGACTCAAAGCGGTCAGCATCAATCCGTCGGGAAGGGTCGTCGGGAGGTCCTTCAGGCTGTGAACGGAAAGGTGTGTGCGCCCAGACAGCAAAGCGTCATCAACTTCCTTCGTGAAGACACCTTTGCCGCCGATCTGGACGAATGAGTCAGAGAGGTTTGCGTCCCCCTTAGTCCGGATCACTTCGATCTCGACCGATCCGTCCGGAGACATCTTGAGAAGCCTAGACCGGGTCCATTCCGACTGCCAAAGGGCAAGTTGGCTTCCCCGGGATCCGATAGTCAGGTTCACGGGGACTCGGTCTGCGCCAGGGACTTGCTGCTGTGCTCGGGTAGGGACATCAGTTCTTCGGCCAGGTTGAACAGCTGGATGAGGGTATCGACGTGATCGGCGCCTTCACCCCCCTCGGCCAGCTTCTTGAGCTGCGTGGTCGGCGCGTGAAGCAGTTTGTTCGTGAACTGCCTGAGAACCATCGCCACGCGCTCGCACTGGTCCTCCGAGAAGTCGTTCAGCTTCGCTCGTTCCAGCTCCTGCTGCATCATCTCGTGGAAACGCTTCCGGAGGGCGACAATAGCGGGCTGCACATCAAGGCTCTGCTGCCACGATTCGAAAGCGGCAACCTCTTCGACCACGATCGCCCAGGCTTTCTCTGCCTCCTCCTGACGCTTCTGGATGTTCGCGCCCACAACGGCCTGGAGATCGTCGATGTCGTAGAGGACGACGTTGTATACCGACTCCACTTCCGGCGAAATGTCACGCGGCACGGCGATATCGATCAGGAACATCTGCTTGTTGCGACGCTTGGCCATTGCTTCGGCAACGACATACTTCTCGATGACATAGTAGGGCGCGCTCGTCGAGCTGATCACGATATCCGCTTCCTGCAATCGCTTCAGCGCATCTGACCACCCCATCGCGCGGCCGTTCACGGCGTCCGCCAGCTCTTTTGCTCTCGACTGGGTCCGGCTCGCGACGGACAGGCTGGACACGCCGTTCTCCACCAAATGCCGGGCTGTCAGCTCGCTCATTTCACCGGCCCCCAGCACGAACGCGCTCTGACCTTCCAGATTGCCGAAGATCTTCTTCGCCAGCTCCACAGCGGCGAACGGGACAGACACGGCACCCGCCGCGATCTCGGTCTCCGTACGTGCCCTTTTGGACGCCTCGACAGCGCCTCGGAACAACCGATTGAGAATCCTGCCCGACGTGCCGAGCTCCATCGCCCGCGCGCCCGCATCCTTCACCTGGCCGGCGATCTGGGGCTCTCCCATAATCATGGAATCCAGCCCGGCGGCAACGCGATACAGATGGCTGACGGCATCCTCGCCCTGATGCTTGAACAGGTGCGCGTCTAAGACGTCGGCATCGTCCGTTCGCTGCACCAGGTGGTTCCCGATCGACTTGACAGCAGCGTCAGGATCATCGGCCACGGCGTACACCTCGGTCCTGTTGCAGGTCGAGATCAGGGCCACCTCGTCCACGTGATCCACGCGGGCCAGATCGGCGAGCGCGACCGGGTAGTCATCTGTGGGCACGGCGATGCGATCGCGTATGTCCACCGGCGCCGTATGGTGCGAAACGCCGACTACGACGACAGCCATTCATCTACCTTTTGTTCGACGCGGTCGATATGACCATCCTTGATCAGGTTCAGTGTTTCCTGCGTCACCAGACGGTCCCAGAACCTCTTTCGATCTGCACCGTCCGTGATCCTCGACATCACGCGGGGCCTTAGCTCACTAAGAAGCCTCAACATCTCCGCGTGTTCTGCTCCGAAGTGTTCCTCCAGCGATTCTCTGATCAGCCGCGCATAAGCGGGACTTTCCCCACCGGTCGATACGGCAAGCGTGAGATCACCCTGACGAACCGTTGCGGGAAGGATGAAGCCCGACCGACCCAGGCTCGTCGCATCGTTCACCCATACACCGGCCTGTTCAGCCGCCTCGACCACGCTGAGGTTCACCGCTTCACTGTCGGTCGCCGTGACCACGAGCTTCATCCCGTCGACGTCATCAGGCTGGAAGGGTCGCTCTATACACGATACCTGAGCCTTCAGGGACTCGGGAATACTCGGGCTGACCACGGTGACGTCTGCTCCTGCGACCACCAGCCCGGAGACCTTCCGCACCCCGACCGGTCCGGCCCCGACCACCAGGCATCGCTTGCCCTGAAGCTTCAGGTAGACCGGATAGGTGGAAGCCCCCATTCAATTCCCGAACGGGTGAACGCCGGAGAAGAAGACCCCGACCACGGGGAAGGCCAAAACAACGACCGTAAACCCGGCGATCGAGAGCAGCGCCGCTCGGCGGCCCTGCCATCCGGACATGTATCGCGCCCAGAGGTGCCCGGCGTAGATCACCCACGTCAGCAGCAAGGGCGCGACGGTCGGCTCACCCCAGACCCACACCGTATCCAGCTCCTGGTGGGCCCAGACCGTGGAACTCCCGACGCCGGCCGTCAGCAAGATGAAACCGAACGTCGCCGCACGGTTGTTCACCTGATTCAGGGAATCCAGGGACGGTAGACGTTCGTAGAAGTATCCGAGGTGCTTCTTCTGGATCTCACCCAGCAGCATCACATACATCACCGCGCTGACACACGAGATCGCGAACGCCACGTAGGCAAGGATGTAGGCGAGCACGTGCAGTCGGAACCAGCCGCCGGAATGTTCGACCGGCATCACACGCTCTGTACCATACAGGTCGGGAATCGCCAACAGATGCAGGAGCGTGACGATCGGTACGATCAACGCACCCAGCGCCTGCTGGGCCGTCGATACCTCCAGATAAATGTAGACAATCACAACCAGCCAGGCACACAGGGTAGGCAGGACTTGCGTGGTCAGCGGAACAGTTCCCGCCTCGTAGGTCAGGATGCCGAGCAGCACGGACTGGGCTGCAAACCCCACTAGTAGAAGGGCCAGGTTCCGCTTCGATTGCCCCTCGTCGGCCCGCTGGAAACGGTGAGCGTACAGGATGGAACTGATCAGATAGCTCAACCCAGAGATGATGAGCGCTGCGTCCAAAGAATACGATCCTATAAACGACAACAACCTTCGAGCAATACGCCCAAAGGTCATTGTTACGCAGTAATTTACAGCTATTCCCTATCCGGAGACATCAAGGTGATCTTCGACGTTGATCTTGAAGTTCCGGGGGTCGTCGGCGCCAGCGATGGAACGTGCGTTCTCTTCTCCCCGGTCCTTGTATTCCTTGTATAGATCCACCACGAAGGGGGACGGACGCCGCTTTCCGTATTGCGTGAAGATCACACCGACCTTCGGCCGCATCGCGTCATCCGGGTTGACCTCCATTACGACGCCCATCTCCTCGGTATTCAGCTTCACGAAGCTGCCGACGGGATAAATGCCGAGCTGCTTGATAAAGGTGTCCACCACCGCCTCGTCGAAGTCTATCCCTTTACCATCGAAGATCACCCGCAGAGCCACGTGCGGCGGAAGCCCGGGCTTATATGGACGAGCGGACGTGAGCGCGTCGTAGACGTCGGCGACCGCGGCCATCTTGGCCCAGGGATGCATATCTGCCCCGCTCATCCCCCGCGGATATCCCTTTCCGCTAACCTGTTCGTGGTGCTGGCCGGTGATGTAGAACGCCTCTTCAGGGACGTTGTCCATCGACTTCAGGATCTCTTCTCCGAACAGCGGGTGACTCATGATCACCTTTCGCTCGTCGTCGGTCAGAGGACCCGGCTTGTCCAGCACGGACAGAGGAATCTTCGATTTCCCGATGTCGTGCAGCAGCCCCCCCACGCCGATGATCCCGGCTTCTTCTTCGGTTACGCCCCACGCATATGCAATCGCCAGCGTCAGACAGCACACGTTCACAGAGTGCGTGTAGGTATGCTCGGAATAGTCTTTGAGTGCAGTCAGGCTGAGGAGGGCGTCAACGTTTCGGAACACACTGCCAGCCAGCGTTTTGGAGGCGAGAGCCACTTTCTCACCGTCGATACTCGCGCCCTGGGCGGCGTTGCCCATGAAGTCCTTGACAATCTTTACGGAGGCGCCGCGAATTTTTCGGGCGACCTGTACCTCATCCCTGAAAAAGGTCTTCCGTCCACCCGGAGGCTTCGCCTTGGGCTTCTCCTTCATTTTAACCGGGCCTTGCTCTACACGCCCACCGGCAGAATCCTTGCCCTTCGACGTATCGATCGTGACTTCGTTCAGCCCGGCCTCTTTGAGTCGGCGAACCTGATTCTGGGACGTCACGAGCGTGCCCTTCCCGAGGAGAAGGACATTCTTGCCATAACTCGGGGTGGCGCCCTTGCCTTTTACAGCGTCACGAACATCGGCCTCAATAAACATGCCGACTTCGATTTTATCGATGGATATCTTCTTCTTTGCCATAGACTTAGCGCGAACAATACCACCCAGAATTGCCGTAAAATTATTGCCCGTTAAAGTTACGAAAAGCGTCTGATCTGATCAACCTCCGAATTCTGTCAAGGGGCGGGCGTAATCTGCCCCAAAACGACCGGATGGCTTGCTCCGGTCGCTGAAGGCACATTCCCAGGCAGGCCGTTCAGGGTCCGGTGTGCCAGGATCGCGAATGCGACCGCTTCCTTCGCCTCGGCAGATAAACCGAGGTCATCCGTCGACCCGACTTGTATCTGGCCAAGTCTTTCCTGCAGCTGTGACATCAGGAACGGGTTCAGACTCCCTCCACCGCTGACGTGGAGTTCATCCAGCCGATCGAAGTCAGGCGTATAGGCGCGGAGGCTCTCGGCAACAGCCTCGGCGGTGAAGGCGGTCGCGGTAGCGATCAGATCCGGCAACGGGACATCCGCGTGACGCTCGATCAGGGCATCGACATACGCGCCGCCGAAGACCTCGCGTCCTGTCGACCGGGGTGGCTGCAGTTCGAAGTAGGGATGCGAGAGCCACTTCCGCAGGACCTCTTCGTGAATTCTGGCCCCTAATGCGATCCGGCCATCCTGGTCGAACCCTTCGGCCCCATCCGTCATCCGATGGACCAGGCCGTCGATGATCACGTTCCCCGGTCCGGTGTCGAACGCGGTCACCGAATCCAGACCTCCGCCAACTGGAAGAACAGTGACGTTCGCGATTCCGCCTACGTTAAGCAGGGCCCGGTGTTTCTCGGGATCGGCAAACACGAGATAGTCGATCAGCGGAACCAGCGGTGCCCCCTGACCGCCGACAGCCACATCACGAGACCTGAAATCGGATACCGTCTGGATCCCTGTTTGCTCGGCGATCACACTGGCGTTCCCGATCTGTAGCGTCGATCGTGCCGGAACGCCGAACCACTCGCCAGCATCCGGGAGGTGATGTACCGTCTGTCCGTGAGAGCCGATCGCCCGAACGGTTTTGATATCGATATCAGCTGACGCGATCACGGACAGCGCAGCATTCGCAAACCATTGACCCAAGACAGCGTCGAGCCGGGCAATCAGATCAACCGTCCCGGTTCGCGCATCGCAGGAGGACAGGATCTCCTGCTTGAGGTCATTCGGGTAGGCGGTCGTTTCGAAGGCCACCAGCTCGAACTCAGATCCGGATTCGTTCTCGATCGAGACCAGCGCCGCATCGATCCCGTCGGCCGACGTGCCCGACATCAGGCCGACATACAGGGCATCATTCCTCATCGGCGTCCTCTTTGCTCACGTATCGCCGAAAAACGAAGCTGACGCCACCGGCCAGCGACGCCACGATCCCCGCCAGATACCCCAGAAACATCATCGCCAATGCCTCAGCACCCGATACCCCCACCCTCGCAAAGAATAAGGCACCGAGATTCTCGCGGACCCCGATACCTCCGAACGAGATCGGCACGGCCGCCACGATGGCGATCAACGGAATGAAGATCACGTAGTGATCGAAGCCGGCCGTCAGGTTCATTCCAAAACCGACCGAGTAGTAGACGGCAATCCGCAAGAGCTGAACCCCACAGGCGAACAACAACACACGTCCCAGCGTCCCGTAGGCCTTTCGATAGGCGATGAAGCCGTCCCGAATACGATTCAACAGGGCGATCAGGGCTTGAGGGGCAATCCGATCGATCACTCTGAGAATCGTCGCGCTCAGCCTCCGCGAGAACCCGAACACCAGGATTCCTGCGATCACACAAACAAGAGCCGCAATCGGTAACGCAATGCTGGGTGACCAGAGCGCGGGATTCCGTGACAGGGCGACGACGGAGAACAGGATCAGGACAAAAAGACCGACAAACCGATCGAGGAATGTCGCGGCGAACCCTTTCGATCCTTCACCCGTAATCCGTTTCAGATCGTATACTCGGACCGCGTCACCGCCGATGTTGCTGACGAGAAAGTTGTTGAAGAAGACACCGACAAAGTAGAGGGAGATGATGCGCAGCACAGGTAGTTCAATCCCCTGAACCCTGAGGAGTTCGCGCCACTGCAGGGCTCCAAGGAGGTTGCTCACCACGAACAACACCACCGCGAGCCCCAGGTATGAGGGACGCGCGGTTGCGACGGCGGCCGTCACGTCGGCGAAGTCGATCTGCAGGAGGAACAGTGCGATCAGCCCCGCGCTGACCAGCAACTTGACCAGTGGCCCGATCACCCCCTTCACTCTGCCATCCCCCCATCGGTCAGCATCTCCGTAGCCGTCTTGCGACCTCGTATGTAGTAGGCGAAGACGGCGGATCGACCGTACATCGCGCGTCGAACCACGCGGTCGGGTACCTCACGTGCAACCTGACAGGCTTTACGACGCCTGAGCACGTCGAACGGGTGGACGAGGACCCACAGCACACCGGCGATCCCCGCCAAGGCGCGGCGCCAATCACCCTTCAGGATCATAGCCCCCGTTGCCACCTCCAGAAACACCCGCATCGGAACCGTCCTGATCAGTGATCCGGTCGACCAGTTCTTGAGCATCATAATTAAGCTGTTCCGATGCTTGAGATACAGACGCTGGAAGGTCTCCGCTTTCAGGCTGAACCCACCCCAATGATATACGAGCGACTCAGGGACCGACACGATCCGGTAGCCGGCCAGGTGGAGACGCCAGCAGAGATCGATCTCCTCCATATGCATGTAGAACGCCTCGTCCATCAGGCCGGTCCGTTCGATCGCGGACATCCTCACGAACATCGCCCCGCCGAGTGCCCAGAAAATGTCTCTGCCCGTGTCGTACTGCCCCTCGTCCATCTCGACCGTGTCGAACACGCGTCCGAGGCAGAACGGGTAGGCATAGACGTCCATGAGACCACCGCCCGCCCCTTCGGAGTCGAACTGGGCCTTGTCTCGCATTGAGCGAACCTTCGGCTGTGCAGCCCCGATCGTCTCGTCCGAATCCAGGGCGGATACGAGCGCCGTCAGCCAGCCGTCTGACACCTCTACATCGTTATTGAGGAGGATCGCATACCGGCCGTTGGCGATCTCGAGACCCCGGTTGCATCCATACGCCAGGCCTCGTTTGCCACCAGTCTTCACGATCCTGAAATCCGGCCAGTTCTCCAGCGCCCGTTCGATGCTGCCGTCGTTGTGTGGTTGGTCGTCCGCAACGATCACCTCGAAAGGCGTCGGCTCTTCAGCCTCGTAGATCGTCTTCAGACAGTCCGAGAGGATATCACCCAGATAGTGCGGAATGATGACCGAGACGACAGGCGATGTAGACGCGGTGTCAGCCATCGAGGAACAGCCGATAGCCCGTTCGGCCGAAGTAGATCGAGGGAAGCTTGAACGTGAACGTCGCCCGGATGAACCCATCCCGATCGTTCGAACACTTGATCGACCCTTCTGTTGGCGAGCCGATGTCGATCGTCAGAACCGAGCGTCCTTCGCGTTCGATCTTGAGTGTCTGGGTGACGAGGCCGAGCCCCTTGGAACTGGTCCCTGCAGCTGGACACCTCCCGTAATCCACGTGAAGAATATCTGTGTCCCGGAGAAGTAGTGGAATCTGTTCGCTCACAGCTCCGGAAGCCCGTCTTGTGCTGACGAGAACGTCGATGACTTCAGGTCGCAAAACGAATGTCTTGGATACGCCAAGGTCCGAATATCGACTGATGACTTCGTATCCGTCGCGCCCCTCTCGCATGTCGGAATTCCCCGTCGCCTTACCCGTCCCTTCCGAGCCGATGCGGGTTTCCCAGCAAGCGCTCGTGCCGTTGCCGCTGAGCACGAGGGTACCGGAGCCTTCTCGCCACAGGAACGAGGGTCCATAGGACGCCGTGGTCTGACGTGTGCCGAACGCGAAAGCCGTGTAATAGCGAGGATGCCGGAAAGTTCCGAACTGATTCCCACGATCGTCAGACGCCCACTCCCCGTATTGCTGTCGCCCGACACACGGAAGTCCGATTCGGACTGCGGCCACCTCTTCCTCTGACGGGGCGTAGCTGTCCAGTCGGCTCACGGTCGAGACCGGGTTGTAGCCGTCTCGAATCGATCGGGCCTTCGCCTCTTCGACGGGATTACCCGGGTCGTGCCACGAGGCGTGCCGCTTCTCGATGGTTTCTGCCGACGACACAAACAGCTTGAATGCGAGACGTTCATCGTCCGGATTCAGGCTCACGCCTTCGGATGAATCCTCGGCCCCACCAACGAGCATATCTCCCAAACCACGGGATCCACGATTGAACAGACGATACACACTGCCCGTCCTCGTCTGATGCGACCCGGCAAGCAGAACGGTCTGATGATCAGGCTCCGGCAACATCCACTTCTGCATCCACGCACCGTGTCTACGAAGCACCTCGAGGACCCGATCGTCGCGGGTCTCGTGATACAGGGGGATCAGCCGGTTGAGCGTCGTGAAGAAGTAGGCGAAGGTCTCCGGACCGTTGTTCTCGTACAGGAACCCCATCGGCGAGATAAAGTGCCCCACCTCCAACAGCGCGGGCATTGCCTTGTCGACCATCCCTTTGAGCTCGGGATCATCCGTGAGCCTCGCAAGCTGAGCGCCTCCCGCCATCGCCCCCAGAAACTGATTCGTGAACGCCCGAGCGTGATCCCACGACTCTTCGGACGTCAGCACGTAGACGGCAGCCTTCCTTGCTTGCTCGATCAATCGGGCCTTCAACGCTCTCGGCATCACGTGGCCGGCCACTTCGAGCGCTCCAGTCATGTACTCCATCCCGAAACTGCTCGGCGCCAGCATGGGAGAATCGAGATCGGCCGTCGCATACTCGGGAATCGCGCCGTTCTCCCCCATCATGTTGAACGTATAGTTCAACGCGAGTTCAAGCCGGCTCAGCACCCGCGGATCCTTGTAGTAGACATTCCACGGCGCCTCATACCCGTAGAAGAAGGCCAGCGAGTGATAGTTCTCCATCACCCGTGCGTTGAACGGCGCGTAGGAATAGTGCCGCCACAACGCTTCCCCAAACCACCCCTGAAGATCCCCCGGCTCCGTAATTACCGAGTTCGCCATCCGGGCAAAATTCGCAAAGTGATACAGCAGCCCATACTCCTCGGGCTTCCAATCCGACTTAAGGATCTCATCCACTTCCGGTACAGGATCAAACGACATATCTCACCTACACTTTCCTGTTCACACGATATTCCACGCTGCCTGCACGTCCTCTGCCCCCTCTTGACCTCCGCGCCCTCTGCGTTAATGCTCTTGACTTGAAGGGGACTGATCACGGTTTGTGATAGGCGTCGGGCCTGACCAAGTCAAGCCATATCCCTGGACGGACGCGCTCCAGACCCTATTTTGCACCATCGCCCACGACCACGACCGGAGGAGACCGATGTCAAAGAAGGTCATCGCATACGGAATGGACGGCTTCATCACCCCGATGATGAAGCACTTCGTGAAGGAGGGAGTCCTGCCCAACTTCGAGCGAATGATGAAAGAGGGCACGGTGAACCAGACGCTTCCCTCGTTTCCCGTCTGGACACCGACCAACTGGGCCACACTATCGACGGGTGCCCACACTGGCACCCACGGCGTGACGAGATGGCGCGTCGAGTTGGCGCCGGGAGAACGCGTCAACAGCTTCGATGGAAGAGCGAACCGGGCGGACCGGATCTGGAATGCGCTGGAACGGGACGGAATGAAAGGCGTCGCCCTCCACTATCCCGCTGCCCATCCCTCCCGTGTCGAGAAGGGATACGTCATCGACGGGTTCGGACATCCGGGCCACGCCAGTACGGACTACGAAATAGCAGCCTGCCAGGCATACACAACGGCCGAGGTCGGCGCAACGGTCGAGATGGACCACGACGGGACGGCGCCCAGGACGAAACAACGCAGCGTCGCCACAATCCCCGCCCTTTCGCCGGCCAGCGAGTGGTCGAACCTGCCCGACAGCCACGCGCCACCGCTCGAGTCGCGAATCGAGGTCGTTTCGAGAGTCGGAGGCGACGTGAATGGGTTCGAGCTTCTCGTGATCGATCGAGGCGGGAACGGCTACGACACGGTGCTGGTCTGCCGATCGAAGGATGGAACGGACACGATCACAGAAGCGAAATGGGCCGGATGGAGTGAATGGGCAATTGAACCGTTCCAGATCGATGGCGATGCGCAGCGTGCGTCTGTCCGCTTCAAGCTCCTGGAGCTGGCACCCGATGGCACGCATCTGAAACTGTATCGCACGCAGGTCACCTACGCGGATGGCTTCACGCTTCCTGACGGGCTCGATGGCGAGCTGATCGATCTGTTCGGCCCCTACCAGGAACACGCGTCGATGACGCCGTACACCTCAGGAATGACCGACTACGAAACGGCCCTGGAAGAGTGTGAGTATCAGGGGCTATGGTTCGCCAACGTGGCCAACCACATGCTGCACGACCGGGACGCGAGCTTCTTCATCTGCCATTGGCATCTGTTCGATTACCTCAATCACATCCACCTGAACGACGTCGATCCTGTTTGTCCCGGCTACGATGCTGACACGGCGGCTGAAGCGATGGACCTGTTCAGGAAGGCCTACATCGTCGGGGACCGAATCATGGGACGGCTGTGGGAGCGCGCTGACCCGGACACCTATGTCGGCATGCTCGCCGACCATGGCGCATCACCGGACGTGCGGATCGCGAACATCCGGAAGTTTCTGTATGACTCGGGATTCACAGCCCTGAAGGACGGGCACGATCAGGTCGAAGTCGATCAGGTGCTCGAGAAGAACATCGATTGGGACAACACGAAGGCCTACCTGAAGGACGACAAGGGATTCGACATCTGGATCAACGCGAAACCGGGGCCCGTGTTCGACGAGATCGAACGCGCACTCCTCCTTGCCCTCCGTACGTGGGTCGACGAGGAAGTCGGCCGTACGCCAGTCGCGATCGCCCTACCAAACCGGGACGCCTACCTACTGGGTCAATGGGGTGACCAATGCGGCGACGTTGTCTTCGCGTGGGACCACGGCTACGTCAGCGGCTATTACGGGCAATGGAAAGGAATCATCGGTGGGGGCAGCGTGGGTGCGCCAGAGGTCTTCGGCGCGCACCACGGCGGCTTCATCCCAACCCAGAGCGACATTTCGTCCAGCTACGGCTCCTTCTACCTCGCCGGTCCAGGCCTGAAGCAAGGGTACGAGCGAGATACCACCCGTTTCGGCTACATCCACGCCGCCGACGTCGTCCCGACGATATGCCACATCTTCGGAATCCAGCCCCCCTCCCAGAGCCAGGGCGCCATCGCACACGACCTGTTCGAAGGCATCGACCAGGAGAGGGATTGAATCCTGGTCAATCAACGGAAACAGCACAGCCTTCCTGGCTACTCCCCTTCACCTGGTTTGTGGGAGGAAGGTTTACACGCGATACCGCTCTACTCCCTCCATATCCAATTCGCACCCAAGTCCAGGCTTGGTGGTCACAACTGCATCGCCCTTCTCGAACTGAATCCCCTCCACCACCAGATCATCCTCGCGCGTCCAGCTCCCGACGAAGTCACTGGGCATCACACAATTCCTCGGCACGCTTGCTGCGTGAAGGTATGACAATTCCATGATCCCAAGGTCGTTCCCCGATCCGTGCCAGCACGGGATCCCCGCCGCGTCTGCAATCGCCGCATTCTTCACGAAGTTCCACATGCTCCCGCCGAGGTTGAAGATATCGACTGCCTCCGCCTTGATCGCCTTTACGATGTCGTGGGGATTCGCAAGGTGCAGGGCTACTGGTATCGTTGTGGCGGCGCGCAGCTGGCGATACCAGTCCAGATTCCACTTTGCCATCGGGTCCTCGAGCACAGATACATTCCCAAGCTCCTCGAAACGGTGGGCGAGCTCGATGGCCTCGGCCGGCCGGTAGAATCGCTGATTGGGGTCGATCGTACACTTGAACGAGGGGCTCGTGGCATCTCGAATCGCACGTACCCGCTCGACCATCGGCTCATCGGAAGTACACTTCATCTTGATCCCGTGGAACCCGCGTTCGTAACCGATTCGGGCGCTAGCTGCCGAATCTTCGGGTGTCTGATGCCCGATCCAGTAGTCCGCGGGCACCCGATCCCGATAGGCGCCCCCCAGCAACACGTGGACGGGCACATCCCGCACCTTGCCAACGATGTCGAAGATCGCCATCTCGAACGCTTCATATCCAGATGGCGTGCCCCATCCACCCAGGCTTTCCCAATCACGCGTACCAACAAGCGGGTGCGTTCCATCTTCCGAAAAAACAGCGCTACGGAGGCCCTGAATCGATCCTCGGTGCATCGCCGAATCGGCGAACACGTTCTGCAGGCTCAGCCCGAGCGGATCCCTTCCTTCCAGCTGAGCGAACAGGGATTGCAGGGTCTCGACCGTCGTACCCCTGATCGCTTCACCCAGACCATACACATGCTCATCCGTGTTCAGCCGGATGATCTGCTTCGGTATCTCGTCCCAGCCCGCCTGGCCAAACGACGCGCTGTGCACGGCACCCGGTATTGTAGGCACCACCACTGTGAAGATATCGATGGATGTGATTCGCATAGCTCTAGGGGGTCCAGGTTTCGGAGAGCCCTCTGTATTCCTCCGCCTGCCTCGAGATGTTCACCCCCACGTCCTCTGACCAGGCTTTGAGGATGCGGCTGTAGATCTCACCAGGAACGCCTTTGCCGACAGTGCGAAAATCGAACCGGGTCACTGGCAGTATCGCAAACGGGGTGCTTGTGATCCAGACTTCGTCGGCTGTTCGAACGTCGTATGGGTCGATATCGACTTCTCGAACGGCTATCCCGAGCAACTTCGCGTAGTCCACGCACGCTTGCCGTGAGACACCACGCAGGATGTCGTGTGGTTTTGGCGTCAGAACTTCACCCTCCCTGGCCATGAACACATTACTCCCCGTACCTTCAGCGACAAAGCCGCGCTCATCCAGGAGGAGTGCCATGGCGCCGGGCTCCAGTCTCAACGCATGAAGGTTCGCGAGCTGATAATGGAGGCGACTCCTGTTTTTGGCCTTCGGGTCGATGTAGCGGGCGGGAACCGCCTGTTGTGGGGTGATCACGAGATGCGCGCCCTTGGTATAGTGATCCGAAACGCCTGCGAGATGGCGCACCAGAGGCATCGTGTTGATCGACACGATGGGTGCAGTCCCTTCCTTCACCAGCGTGTCATACAACGAGCCCGATCCACGCGTCACATCGTGCATGACCTGGAAGTCCAGCCCTTCGAGCTCGGGAAGATTGCGCTCGATCGTCTCGTGGGTTGCAGACTCCATTTCATCGATCGTAAGACCGCAGTCGATCTCTACATAGTCGAGGGAAGCATACAGGCGCTCGAGATGCTCACGAAGACGGAAGGTCTTCTGCCCGAACGTCCGGGTCATCTCGAACACCATGTCCCCAAACATGAGTGCGGAATCGAAGATCGAGACGCGGGCGTCAGGCTCAGGGATGAAGGACCCGTTCCAGTAGACAACGCGATTGGCCATGATTACTCCAGTCAGCTAATGTCGTGTCAGCGTACACGGTGTACGAAACCTTAGATGGCGGGCACATCCCGCTCCGCGCCGACCTCCATTCCCATGCCTTCAGTTGCTTCGATCACGCGCATCGTCTTCCACTTGCCTCCTCTGAAGCGCAGGTAGAAAAGCAGAGCCATAACGATGGTATAGAGACTCGCGAAAACCCACGCTGCGAACAAGCCATATCCAAGAACAGACACGCAAACGTAAACGGGAAGGACGACGATAGACGACGATGCCGCCAGAGTCGTATACATCACAAACTTGGTATCGCCCGCCCCCTTAACCGTCGAGGAGAAAGCAATGTAGATGGCTTCGAACACGCAGTAGGCTGCTACAAATCGGAGCAGGATCCGAGTGAGCGCTTTGATCTCGGGAAAGGTATCGGGGTCAGCTCCCGATTCGAACGCGAAAACGAAGATCTGGGGCGCAAACACAAACAGAAGCGCCATGATGCCAGTGTATGTCGAGCTGAGATGGATGGCGGACCACGTGGCCCGAACGGCAATCTCCGGTTTCTCGCTACCCAGATACTGTCCCACGAGCGTGGAGACCGCGATCCCCATCCCGATCATCGGGAGAAAGGCCAGCGTGTTGATGTTGAACGTCACGTTCGTGGCGGCCAGCGCAACACGCCCCAGCTGACCGACGATCATCACGAAGATGGTAAACCCGAACACCTCGAGGAAGAACTGAACCCCGTTCGGAGTGCCAAAACGGAGGATCCGTCGGAAGAGCTCCTTATCTGGCCGCCATGAGGACCAGGTATTGAAGTCACGCCGAAACCGCACCTTCGAGATGAGGATCATGTAGAGCAGCATCTCGAAGGTCTGTGACGCAACCGTTCCCCACCCGGCTCCGTCGATCCCCCACTCCGGGAACCCGAAGTTTCCAAAGATCCACGCATAGTCGAGCACGATGTTAGCAACAGCCGAAGCCATGCTGACCCACATGACCGTCCGCGTATCACCTCTTCCCGTAAAGAAGCACGACAGAGCCTGCTGCCCGAGCAGCGGGATCCAGCCGACACAAAGAATCTGGAAGTACGAGATCTCGAGCGTCTTGATATTCGGCTCGTGGCCCGCCATCCCGAAAATCCACGGGGACAACGGGATCAGCCCCATCATGACGAATCCGGCCGCGATGGCGAAGTAGAATCCCTGCCACACCACCGCTCCCACACGCTCCGGTCGTTTCGCACCCGAATACTGCGCAACAAACGTGTTAACGTAGCCGACCGTACCGAGAAAAAAGGCACCGATCGAAAAACTGAGCATGCTCGCTGGTAACGCGGCTGCCAATGCATCGTCACTGTACCACGCCAAGAAGACGCGATCGACGAAGTGTTTCAGACTCCACGATCCCATGCTGAGGATCAGGGGAATCGCGATCTTCAGCACCTCGCCATATCCACCCGCACCCATCCACCGCTTTTTCACACAACCTCCCCCGTCACCTCGTTCCCAGGCTCCAGCCAGGGAACGAAAAAACCGTCACACCAACGGCATCTTCCTATCGATTCCCACTTCATCTGCAATCGTCTCCAAACCCTCCACGTGCCCTTTGTGCATGGGTATCCCTGTCTTACTCCACGCGTCCTTCTTGATCCACTCGATCTCGCCCGGCATATAGATCCGATCATAACCCGGACGCTTCCGCGATTCCCGGATGGTCCGAGTCATCTTATCGATCTCCGCCTTGAAGTCATCGAGGCTCATGAACTTCGAGATGTCTATCGCCTGGACGTAGTGAGCGCCCTGCTGCTGTCCATCGAAATCTTCACCCCGCCGATGAGGCGTCGCCACGCCGAACGGGAGTATTGACCCGAGCACATCCATCATCATCGCCAGTCCCGATCCCTTGATCCCGCCAAACGGGAGCAACACCTTCGCGTCGTGTGGATCGTCGGTCGGGTTCCCGTCTGCATCGAGCACCCAGTCCATCGTCAACTTCTCGCCATAGAGACGCTTCGTCCCGATCCGTCCCCAGGCCGACACCCCGCTCGCCATATCCAGGACCAGCGGCTCCTCTTCTCCCGCAGGCACCGCAAACGCGACTGGATTATTCCCGAGCATACGATCTGCTCCACCCCAAGGAGCCAACCCTGGACTGCTGCTCGAAATCGCCCATCCGATCATGTCCCGCTTGCACGCCATCATCGCGTAGTTGAAGGCCGCCCCGAAATGCCGACTCTGGATCACGGTCCCGATGGCCACGCCCGTCTGCGCCGCCTTCTCGATCGCAGACTCCATCGCCATCACGCTTCCCAGATGACCGAATCCTCCGTTGTTGTCGACCTTCACATACGCCGGCCCTTCATGGATAATTTCAATCTCAGGCCTAGGATTGGTATGCCCCTTCAGACACCGCCGGACATAGCCCGCCACCTGCCGGGTACCGTGAGAGTGAACCCCTCGCACATCCGTCTCCACCTGCAGATCGGCCATCGTCGTCGCGTGATCTTCCGACACGCCGGCCGCCACGTAGATCTCCTTCACATAGCCGTGCAGATCCTCCTGCTTGACCACTACCTCTTGCTCGTTGGGCTCTAGACGGACAACTGGTTCGCTCACGTTTGGCTCACAAATTCGGGTGTAGACTTGACTGCGTGTGTAAATTGCATACTCAAAGAGGCGTGCCAGAGAATTGCGCCAGGAAGTCGCGTGGGGCAATCGAAGCTCGCGGCTTCTTGCCTCCGCTCCGCGCTTCAACTAAAAGACTATGTAGTGTGAAAAATCGCGTCAGAGGAGCGCGCCAAACAATCTCGCGGAGCAAAACGAGGTTGCCTGCCGGCCATAGCCTTGGCGGAGGCCGGCTCCCTGCTCCAAGCGACTTTTCCCTCGTCTTTACAGGCTTCAAGCTCTACGGGTATCTATGAAATTCGACGTCGTAATCATTGGCGGTGGATCAGCGGGATACGCTGCCGCTCGGACTGCAAGCGACCTGGGCGCGGATGTCGCCGTCATCGACAAAGGCCCGCTCGGTGGTCTGTGCATCCTGCGCGGCTGCATGCCTTCCAAGACGCTCCTCCGATCCTCCGACATCATGTCGTTGATGAAACGGGCCGAAGAGTTCGGTCTATCTACCGGCAGGCTTGGCGCGAACATGGCCAGGATCAACGACCGGAAGAAGAAGCTGATCAAGGAGTTCTCCGACTACCGAGCGGGGCAGTTGAAGGACCCGAAATACAATCTCATCCAGGGCAAGGCCGAGTTTCTCGACGCGCACCGCGTCAAGGTCGGGAAAAAGACGATTGAATCCAAGGCATTCATCGTCACGACAGGTTCCGACCACGCACAGATCCCCGTACCCGGACTGGCGGAGTCAGGCTACCTGACCAGCGACGAGCTTCTCGACAGCCGGGAACTCTACAAGTCGATGATCGTCCTGGGCGGCGGTCCGGTCGCAACCGAACTCGGCCAATTTTACTGCAGGCTGGGCACAAAGACGACCCTGATTCAGCGGAGTGGACACATTCTGAGCGCCTCCGACGAGGACCTGGCAAGACCCGTCGAGGCGAAGCTCCGGGAAGACGGGATGGAGGTCTACACCGACACCCACCTCACAAACATCGAGCGCACGAAGACAGGAGTGAAAGTTTCCTTCACCCACGACGGAATAGAGAAGACAGCCTCCGCTGCCGTAATCTTCAATGCCCTTGGCCGAACCCCGGCGATCGCAGGCCTGAATCTGGAAGCGGCGGGTGTAGAGGTCGAGGGAAGGCGTATCAAGGTGGACGACGCCATGCGGTCGAACGTGCCGCACATCTTTGCCGCCGGCGATGTCGTCGGGATGCACGAAATCGTCCACATCGCCATCCAGCAGGGCGAAGCAGCCGGCCAGAACGCGGTTGCGGGACAGGAAGAACAACGGGTCGATTACCGTCTACGCGCCGAGGTCACGTTCACAGACCCCCAGGTCGCGACAGTCGGGGCGTGCGAGAAGGAATGCCAACTGTCGAGGCGCCCCTATCTCGTCGAAACCTACCCCTTCGACGACCACGGCAAGTCGATGGTAATGGGCGAACTACACGGCTTCGTCAAACTCCTGTGTGACCCCGACTCCGGCGAAATCATCGGCGGCCAGGCAGTCGGCCCCGAAGCCTCCGAGCTGATCCACGAAATCATCGCCGTTATGTACTTCCGCGGCACCGTCTTCGACGTCGCCCAAATGCCCCACTACCACCCAACCCTGTCCGAAATCTGGACGTATCCCGCAGAGGATCTCGCCGATCAGTTTAAGGGTGAAAAGCGCTCTGAGGGATAACAGTCCCAGGAGCCATCTCCGTACATCGTAAGAGCCGTCTCAAGATCGCGAACTCTTCATAGGACGGCTGTCAGTAGCCAGTTGCCCTCTGTCGTCTGTCCTACCCAATATCTCGGATCATGGCGCCCCGGTTCCCGGTAGGGCCACCACAGCCAGGGCTCTCCGCGTCCCCCTCCGTGTCCTCCGTGGATCCTCGCTTTTGATTTTTTTCTGTCACCAGCATCCAGAAACCTCGCCGCCGGAGTCACCCCCTACGAAGTCACTGCCCGCAACTTCCTCGCCATCTACGCCGCCACCAGCACAAACGCCAGTGACACCATAAAGATATTCTGATACGAGATCAGCGCGACCTGCCACCCACCAAGCACCGCCAACAGGCCCTGCGGCAGCATCGCCGCGTTCATAAAGCTCGTGTAGGTCGGCCACCGATCCTCCGGCGCAATGTCGAGCAGGTAGGCCATCGCCCGGTGAACATCCCACTCATCGCGAACCCAGAGAAGACGAACGTCAACGCGTAATAGACGACTCTCAAGTCGAACGCGACCGACAATCCCGCCCACACGAACAGGTCGACTTCGATCGATGGAATCCACGTCACGGTCAAGGGTATGGCGATCGAGAACGCCCGGAACCAGGTCCCGATAGACAGCAGTGCCTGATTCCCCCGGCGCTGACCGATCACGCCCAGAGGACGTTCGAGAACGATCGAACTGAAATACATGAAGGCCACAAAGAACCCGACCACCCGCGAGATGAATAACTGTGGTCACGCCCAACCGATTCGCATGAGGGCGCCTGCCAGCCCGGCCATTACGCTCGACGTAATCAGCGTTTGCACAAAGGCAGGCAGCACCAGATCGGAACCGACGAACGTCATGGCGGACATCATTAGCGCGCCATTCGCGATGAGCAGCCAGAAACTGCGGCGTTAATCGCGCGCCTTTCGACGGTCGGCGATGGTGGAGATTTCGCGTGTTCCTGATTCTCTCAAGCGGAGTCTTGTTGCTTTCCGTGGGACGGCGTGATACGGCCAGCAAGAATGACTGCGGGGGGAATGAACAGACTGGAGATAAGAAACACGTAATGGTAGGACAACCAACTCGCTAGGAGACCGCCCAGAATTGGCATCAGCCCCTGGGGAACGCCCATCGTGTTCATGAAGCTCGTATATGTCGGTCGCCGATCGGGAGGAGACAGGTCGAGCACGAGCGCCATGCGTCCCGTAAACATCCCACTGGTGGCAAAACCATTGAACAGGAACGTCAGGCAGAAATATAGCACCTGGGTACCGATGGCGACCCCACTCCCCAGGAACCAGAGAGGCCGAACCTCTACGTCGGGGATCATTGTCGTCGTCAGAGGAACCAGGATCGACAGGGCGAGCATGTAATTACCGGCTAGGATGAGCTCGCGACTCCCCCACCGGTCGCTTACCCACGCCCACAACGCGTTCGAGAGGATGGAACTGGCCTGGGCGACGGAAACGAACAGACCCACGTAGACGACGCTGATCCCCAGATCAGCGATCGCGAAGGGGACGTAGAACGCGGTCCCCATCATGGCCGTCGCCCATACATACCGCAGGATGAACAGGCGCCGGTAGTCGTGATCCTCTTTCAGGAGTAGGAACCCGCTCTTGAGGTAGGCCTTGATCGGTTCGCGACCCTTGCGAACCTTCTCGATCGGCTCGCGGATCAGCCCGAACGACAGGATCGCGATCGCCGCCAGGACGGCCGATACCAGGAACAGAACGGCGTATGACCTCGGGAACCCGAACCCGCTCCGCTCGCTCAGGATAAACGAGATAAACCCGCCACTGGCCACGGCAAGTCCGCCCCCGAACAGCCGCCTCATCGCGAAAACCCTCCCACGCCCACCTTCCGGGACCGTCTTCCCGATCACATCCATCCACGGAACGTTCGTTACACCCATCAACAACGTGCTGATCGCATACATCGCGAGAAACGCCCCGAGCACCGTCATCGGCTCTTCGCCGGCCATCATCCACGTCGTCGCCGCGATCCCGACCCATAGCACGGCCCGAAGCAGTCCCACCCAGAGGAAAAGAGGCTTCTTCTCTTCTCGCTCCTCGATAATCCTGGAAATAAAGATCTGCGGCCAGGACCAGCCGATCCGGATCAAGCTACGAGCGACCCCGACATACACACTCGACCCGGTTAGCGTCTGGATAAACGCCGGAATCACCGTCTCGGAACTCGAGAACGACATGGCGAACTGCATCAGCCCGCCGTTCAGGATGATCAAGCGGCTGTTGCGCTTTACTTCATCTGGATCACGAGCGCCAGGGGAAGATGAGCTCGAGCTATCGTCTGCAGGATTAGCTGACACGTGGTCTCATTGATTTCCAAAGATAGAGCAACCGCAGAGCATCGAATATCGAATCACGAAGTAACCTTCGGCATTCTAGATTCTACATTCGATATTCGACATTCGATTCTGCCCTAGATCCCTATCGCATACCCATCACGCCGTGGATCCGCCCCTCCCATAAACGAGCCAGATTCTTGATCCATCACAATCCCCTGCGCGCCTCCCACGATCGGCGAAATCGGCGGTAACACATCCAGCTCGTGTCCCTTCTCCGTCAGTGCATCTCGTACCTCCGAAGGAACCCGAGCTTCGATCCTGATCTCCTTGCCCGGCTCCCCGAACCTGAATCGCGGAGCCTCGATCGCCGCCTGGATGTTCATCCCATAAGTCATAAAGTTGGTCATGAACTGCGTGGTCGTCTGCTGGATGCCCCAGCTGCCCGGCGTCCCGAGAGCTGACACGAGTCGCCCGTCTCGCCAGATCTGGCAAGGCGAAAGGCATTGATCGATCTTCTTGTGCGGCTCAATACAATTTGGGCTTCCGGGCACCGTATCCGCCCACTTGATGAAGTTATTGATGAACATGCCCGTCTCGCCAACCGCGACACCGGACCCATAGCCGGAGCCGAGGCTCTGTGTGATGGCCACCGCATTTCCTTCAGCATCCACGGCGTCAAAGTGCGTGGTACACTCGTTGATCCAGCCCGGCTCGGACCCGGCCACGACCGCACCGCTCACCGGAGCAGCGGGGAAATACTCGCCACCCGTGACCGCCGCACGATCCCCGACCAGCGCCCTGCGCTTCGCTGCATAATCCTTCGACAACAGACCGTCGATCGGCGGGCGCTCGGATGCGGCGTAAGCCACACGATCCGCGTTCGAAAGCTTTAGCGACTCGATCAGAAGATGAAGCGTCTCGGTCGTCAGGTGTCCCATCGCGACGAGATCATCGTTCTCGAGCATGTTCAAGGTCTGGAGAATCTGGAATCCTGCGCTCGGCGGCGGAGGCGTGTAGACATCGAATCCACGGTAGTTTGTCGTCACCGGATCAACCCACTCAGCAGAAAAATCCTCTAGATCCTGATGCGTCAGGATCCCGCCTTCCCGGTCGATGAAGTCGATCATGTCCTTTGCCAGGTCACCCTGATAGAACACCTCTTTCCCGCCCTCCACGACCCGTCGAAAGGAGCAGCCGAGCTTCTCCTGGACAAGAATCTCACCGGGCCTCGGAGAGCGCCCATTCGGTGCAATGATCTCGAGTCCGGTCGGTCGCAGCCGTGGGACCGCGCCATCCGTGTGGATGTGATTCTTGACCGTGAACGCGTAGCCGCCTTCAGCAAGCTCGATAGCGGGTGCGAACACAGTCTCACGGTCCATCGTCCCATATGTTTCCAGAAGAGTCAGCCACCCACCACACGCCCCAGGCACCAGGGGTGACTTGATCCCGCCCTCTTGCAGATCTTCTGTCGGATACAGGTCTGGAGTCGCCGCGTAAGGTGTACGACCGCAGTAGTCCAATACGCGCAACTTCTCGTCTGCTGCCGAGTAAGCGAGTGCATACCCGACACCGGCGATTCCCGACATATACGGCTCGACTACGTTGAGCGCAGCCGCGGTAGCAACGATCGCGTCAAAAGCGTTCCCTCCCTGTAGAAGAATCCTCGTGCCGGCCAGGGTCGCCAACGGATGAGCACTGGCCACCATACCGCGAGTTCCTGTCACCGTTGACCGATGGGTCGTGCCTTCTGTCGAAAACGCCATACTGCCTCCGTCTGCTAAAAAAACGGCCTCCATCCGAACGCTTAGCGTCTTTGGGAGGCCGTGGTATAGGGCGATCAGGTTTCGATCATTCTTCGGGCGGAAACAGCTCCGCCAGCAGCGGGTCGTCGGGCTGCAGTTCCTGGACTCTCGACTTGAGTCGGTTGACTGTCTCCCGAAGATGCTCCATCTCCTGATTCACATCATAAAGCCTTGTGTAAAGCAGCTTGATCAGATTGGCCAACATGTGGTTCCCCATCTGGGGATCCTCTGCCAGCATCTCATCCAGCGCAGACGCATCCAGGATCAGGATGTCCGAGGGGTCTTCGACGACGGTTCTTGTCGACCGAATCTGACCCGTAAACACCCCCATCTCACCGATTACGCGGACAGGAAGCTGGTAGTCGAGCAGATCACCAGTGGCGGATTCGAGCCTGAGTCGGCCATCGAGCAGAACGATCAGTCGTTCATCGATCGTTCGAGGCTCGCTCAGCACCGCACCCGGCGTGACAGACTCCCGTCGGCCGACGTCGACGATGCTCTGTACCTGCGTGTAGTCCAGATCCTCGAATAACGGAATGTCAAGGAGGGTTTTGACCAACTTCACATCATCCGACACAGCGCACCTCTTACTGGGGTTTGACCGCCATCTGTAACCGGGCGAAACCTAAGTAAAGCAAGATCAAAGAAAGCGAGCGCTTGTTCTGAAGTCAAGCAGGGGGTTGCGGTCCCTTCGTTGACCCGGCCTATAGGGAGAGGTATATTGGCCGCTACTGTAGTCTTTCGGGCTCATGGGTTAGATCCAATCCACGAGGTGGTACTGTGTTCCGGTTCTGCTGGGACTGTCCCCTTGTTTTCTCTGCGTCCTCTACTACTCTGCGGTTCAAAGGTTTTTCGATTTCAGCTTAAACAGTACGGAGAAACCATGAATGTCATCGATCTGACGGCGGAGTTCGTCAGCTACAACACAGTGAGCAACCTAAGCAACGCGAAGTGCTCTGCGGCAATGGCCAAGCGCATGCGGGAGGCTGGTCTTTCAGTGGAGCGACTCCAGTACGCCGACCCGAACGGTGTCACCAAGGTCTGCCTCGTGGGCAAGAAGGGTAAGGGCAAGGGCGGCTTGGCCATGATGGGACACAACGACGTCGTACCGGCCGAAGGTTGGGCCTGGGACCCCTTCAAGCTGACAAAGAAGAAGGGCCTGCTCTACGGCAGAGGCAGCGCGGACATGAAGGGCTCAGTCGCCTGCATGATTGCGACGGCTGAGCGGTTCAATGCCCGCGACCTGAAGCAGCCGATCTACGTCGTCGTCACGTCTGACGAGGAAATCAATTGCGGCGGCGCTGCTTGGGTCCACAAGCATTCGAAGACGCTTAAGGGCTGTAAATACGGAATCATCGGCGAACCCACGATGCTCGATGTGGTCTATGCCCACAAGGGATCCTTCAAGATCGATGCACGAGCAAAGGGCCTGGCGACCCATAGCAGTACGGGTAAGGGCACGAACGCAAATCACCTGATGATACCGTTCCTGAACGAAGTCCTTAAGCTGGGAGAAAAGCTGAAGACGGACCGTCGATACACGGACAAGACCTTCACGCCCCCCTACTCACCGTTCAACATCGTCTGGACGGAAGGCAACACGGCCTCCAACATCACCGCCGAGAACAGTGCCGCGCTCGTGAACACACGCCCGATTCCCGGACACGATTGGGAACCGGTCAAGAAGCTGATTCGCGAGATGGCCAAGAAATATGGCGTCAAGGCGAAGATCTCAGACAGCCTGACCCCCCTGAACACCCCCATCGACTCCCGAATCGTTTCAGAAGCGCTCTCGGTCACAGGTAAACGGAAGCCCAAAACCGTATCCTACGGCACCGACGGGATGATCTTCGGGAAATCAATGGAACTCGTCGTCCTTGGTCCCGGCAACATCAAACAGGCGCACACCATCGACGAATGGATCGAGCCCGATCAGCTCAAGAAGGGCGTGGACATCTTCGCGCAGATGGTGATCCGCTTCTGTATCGAAGATCCAGCCTGATCCATCGCTTGCACAACCGATTCGAGCACCTTCGCGTCTCACCGTGTTGCTTATAGTGACTACAACGGATCAGGTTCCACAAGCCTGATTGCCTCGTGAATTTCAGATTGTTGATGGCGTGCCTCGATATACTGAGTTCAACGGGGTCGGCCACTGCTGCGCACCGCAAGCTTACGACACGCCAGATCTCTTGGACTGGCTCTTCTCGCAGAAACGTGGCGGTCAAGGCCTCTAGAGATGGCACGAGCCGGAAGACAGTCGATGCCCAATCTGCAGAGGCAGAGCAACTCGTTCATTGGAGGATCAATCATGAAGCAGAGCCTGATGACCCTGGTCGCCGACGTGTTGATCGGCACAGTTGGCTCCAGCCTGTACTTCGCCGAGTCTGCAGCCGAAACAGATCAAAAGGTCGAGGCTTCCCCGAACCTTACCACACGGCTTCCTGACCTCCCCCCCTTTCTATAGAGTGCTCTTCTAGAACGAGACCGTACGCATAGTGGACCATCAGTTGGCGAAGGGTGAGCTTGCAACCGAACATACCCATCCACCAATGGTTGCGTGTTTCGTCGAGGGAGCCACGCTGCTGATCACAGAAGCAGACGGTTCGACAGCTACAAAGACCATCCCAACTGGAGCATTTGTCGAGAGGCCCAGTGAGTGGACGCACGCCCTGGAGAATACTGTAGACACGCCACTCGGTCCTGATCGAGTTTAAAACCAAGTAAAGAGACAAATGGAAACAGACTGGTTCACACCAACAACACCGGAAAGCGTCGGCATTCCCTCGGAGGCAGTCCTTCGATTCTTGAACCGAATCGACGACGAACGAATCAACATGCACGGCATCCTGCTCGTGCGTCACAACCAGATCGCCGCGGAAGGCTATTGGGCGCCCTGGACCGTCGACCGTAAACACCGGATGTACTCGATCAGCAAAAGCTTCGTTTCGCTCGCCGTCGGCATGCTGATCGACGAAGGCAGGCTCAACCTCGACGACCGAGTCGCTGACCACTTCCCAGACAAGCTTCCGGAAGACCCTCATCCATGGGTCGCCGCGTCAACGGTTCGTGATCTGCTAACGATGTCGACCGCCCTGACCCGGACGTCATACACCCGAGACGATCCAGACTGGGTCTGGACCTTCTTCAACAAACCTCCCTCGCATCCGCCCGGCACCCTTTTCTCCTACGACACCTCTGCAACCGTCGTCCTGACCGCCACCGTCGAGCGGCTCACGGCGATGCCGTTCCTCGACTATATGCGTCCCCGTTTCCTGGATCGGATCGGATTCTCGTCAGACGCCTTCTGTATCAAAACACCGGAGGGCTTCTCCTGGGGCGGATCAGGCGTCATCTGCACGCTTCGGGACCTGGCGAAGGTCGCGCTCGTATGCCTGAACGGTGGGAGATGGGGAGAGGAAGAGGTCTTACCGGAAAACTACGTGAGAGAGGCAACAGCGAAGCAAGTCGACAACGCCATTCGGGGGCACGTCGGCTATGGATACCATATCTGGAGAGAAAGGGGCAACGGGTTTTCTTTCCGGGGAATGGGCAGTCAACGAGCGATGTGCTTCCCGGACACTGGATTCCAGGTTACGTATACCGCGGATACTCAAGGCGCTCCGGCAGGGACGGATATCCCCATCGTAGTGCGGGAGGAGTTGCTTCCCCACCTTTCGCACTCGCCACTTCCAGAGAGTCCGACGGCCCAGGCCAGACTTACAGAAAAGATCGAACAACTCCAGATCCAGCCACTGCCGACACCCTCAGAATCAGGAGCAACCCGTGTCGATAGCGTTTGGTACAGCCTGGATGACAACCCGATGGGCATCACCAGAATACGATTCTCCTTCGATGGCGACGAGGGCACGTGGGAATACACGAACGCCCAGGGCGACAACACTCTCCGCTTCGGGATCGGGAAGATGGCCTCGGACAGATTTCCGCAGCGAAACTACTTCGGCAAACAGATTGGCGTGTCTCCCGGCATCGAGTACGAGTGCCTCGCCTCCGCTGCCTGGGTGGACGACCAAACCCTCAACCTCGATGTCCTGATCACTGACATCCACCTGGGCGCCCTGAGAGCCTCATTCGCCTTCAAGGGCGACGAAATCAGCGTCTACATGACCAAACAGGCAGAATGGTTCCTCGACGAATACACCGGATTCGCCGGCGGCAGAAAGGCCTAGCGCATTCAGCGTTCCAGGCATGATAGAGGACCATTCTCGGCGCAGAAAGTCATTCGTTCCCTGGTGCACCGGAATGTCGCGGCACCCGTGTTTGTGCCGGTCGCCCACTTCGGGGCTGATACTCTCTGACTCTCTTGGTGGTGTCCTTGGTGGCAAAACACATTTGATCTTGCCCTGCCTTCTCTCTGCGTCCTCTGCGCTGTCTGCGTTGAAAGCCCTTGACTTTGGTCTGCCGGTCAACTCTTTCCCAGGTTGATCCCCGTCAGCTTCTCGATCGCCTTACTCACTGCAGCAAAGTCATCACTCCCGTGACCAAGCGTGCTCGCCGCCGCATACATCTGGTAGGCAGCCGCCGCAATCGGAACCGGAATATCCATCGACTTCCCCAGATCCAATCCGATTCCAATATCCTTCTTCATCAGGTCGAGAGTGAAGCCGGGCGCATACTGATCCTTGAGCAGGAAGTCCTCTGCCCGGATCTGGAACAGCGTAGAATTCCCTGAGCTGACGCCAATCACCTTGGCCATCGCCTGCGGATCGGCTCCCGCCTTCACGCCCACAGTCAAGCCTTCGGCAATCACCGCCATGTTCGCGCCGCCGATCATCTGATTCACGATCTTGACCGTCTGACCGACCCCGACCTCCCCCACGTGGAAGACATTATCGGGGTTGCCCATCGCCTCGAAGATGCCCTGACAGCGATCGAAATCCTCTTTAGACCCACCGGCGATAATCGTCAACGTACCCGCGATCGCTCCTGTGTCACCACCACTCACAGGCGCATCCATAACGCATACCTTTTTTTTTTTAGCTTCCTTCGCCACCTCACGAATGGTCAGCGGAGAGATTGTCGACATGTCTACGATGAGATTCCCTGCGTTCGCCCCTTCGAGGATGCCGTCAGCCCCCAGGATGACCTCACGAACCTGCAGGTCCGCGGTCAAGCACGTGCAGATAATTTCGACTGCCTCAGCGACCTCCCGCGAGGACCCAACCGAGTGTCCTCCCGCGCCCGACACCTCATCAATCACGTCCTGACGCCTTGCATAGAACGTGAGATCATAACCCGCCTTGATAATATTCAGCGCCATGGGCTTCCCCATGATGCCAAGTCCGACAAACCCTATTTTCTCCATGCTTCCTCCTGAATGGTAGTATTTCCCTGCGGTTCCTCTGCTCATTGACGCACGGAGCTCTTCTCGCCTGTGAAGCCTAGGGCCAAACGCGGTCCCCACTATTCGAGAATCCTGCTATCCGGCACGTTTCCCCACACTCGGCGCCCTCTGCGTTATCTGCGTTCCAAGCTTTTGACTTGTCGCCGAAGGCCACAATTAACCCAATCCTGGAGCTGTAGCCAGATTTTCCCTTTGCCTTCTTCCTGCCTTCGTGTCTTTGTGGTTCCATGGACTCCTGCGTTCTACTTGCCGGTCTCGATGTCGGGACCACGAACATCAAGGCACTCATCTGCGAGCCAGATGGGTCAGTCATCGCGACAGCCTCGACCCCGACGCCAACACACTACCCCAGATCGGGTTGGGCACACTACGACCCTCATGAGATCTGGTCGGCCGTATGCGACGTCTTGACGGATGCGACTGGACAGCTGCGCACTCCTGCACGTGTTGGTGGCATCGCGGTCGCGAGCGTGGGAGAAACAGGATACCCCGTCGATTCAGCGGGTAATCCAACCTACAAAGGGATCGCCTGGTTCGACGGCCGGTCTAAAGACCAAGCAGCCTGGCTGGCGGAACACGTGGGTGCCGAAAAAGTGTACGCGACTTGTCGGATGTCGCTCCAGCCGATTTATGGACTCTGCAAGCTCCTATGGATCCGGGACAACGAGCCCGACGTCCTCGCACGAACCGCGACCTGGCTGAACAGCGCGGACTATGTAGCCTTCCGCCTCTCCGGCAAGAAAGCGACGGATCACTCCCTCGCGTCACGTGCCCTCCTGTTTGACGTCGACCGAAGAGACTGGGCCTACGACCTCCTGGATGCCTGCCAACTCCCTGACCGAATCCTCGCACCGATCAAGCCCAGCGGTGAAGCCATCGGGAATGTCACTATCGAAGCGTCCTCTCTGACCGGCCTGCCGACAAGCACCACCGTTTCGACGGGAGGCCACGACCACGTGTGTGGGGCATTCGGGGTTGGCGTGATCGATCCCGGAACAGTACTGAACTCATTGGGAACAGCCGAAGCGCATTTCCTCCCAATAACGAAACCCCTGAACCGGCCGGAGGTGGCCGCTCAGGGATACAGCGTCGGTGGCCACGTGGCCCGTGACCAATACTACGCGATCGGGGGGCTCTACTCATCAGGTGGTAGCGTAGATTGGGTTTCTCGCCTGCTGGGCAGCCTCGATCACGCCACCATGCTCGATCAGGCAGCCCAAGTGCCCCCCGGGTCTGGCGGCGTCCACTTCTTGCCTCACCTGCGCATCGCGAATCCCCCCTTTGGTGATGCACCGTCGCGCGGTGCGTTCGTCGGGCTCACCGGCGACGTCGATCAGGCCACCCTCTACCGCGCCGTCCTGGAGGGGATCGCGATGGAGGCAAAGCTCTGCATGGACGGACTGCTTTCGTACGCCGACATCGACATACCTGAACGCATCGTGGCGATCGGAGGCTCAACGCGCAATGCGTTGCTGATGTCCATCAAGTCGGCGGTGTATGGCAAGACGATCACGGTTTCAGAAACGGAAGAGGGAACTGCGCTCGGCGCCGCCCTGTTGGCAGGATTGGGCTGCGGCGTCTACAACGACGCTCAGGACGTGGCCCGTCAGGTCAAGCATCAGACCCGCGAGATCAGTCCTGATCCAGAATTGGTCGAGCGATATCAGCAGGTGCTCGTCACCTACACGAATGTCTACCCTGCCCTTAAAGCATTGAACGCACTCATTGACAAGCAGTGCAGATAGGAGAGTCACGTGGAAGACATACAGTGTGCCCTGATCGGCTACGGTGGGATCGCCGAGTTTCACGCTGAGGCCGTTGCCAATCTGGAAGGCGCTCGCATACGGACAATCGTAGGGAGGAGAGACGAGCCGACACGCGCCTTTGCTGACAAACACGCAGCCGATGTCGCCACGACAGACCTGGATACGGCCCTGGCCGACGACGCGATCGATGCCGTCATCGTTACCTCACCATCAGAACTCCATTACGACCAGACGTCTCGCTCGCTTGAGGCAGGTAAACACGTCCTCGTCGAGATCCCGATAGCCATGTCTCACAAAGGCGCCAGAACACTAGCAGGAGAGGCTCGGAAACTCGGCAAGAAGGTTCTCGTCGCCCACACACGACGATTCGACGATGTCGGTCGCTTCACCAAGGAGTTCATCGAATCCGGAAAAACCGGCGCGATCTACCAGCATCACGCCATGAGCTGCTGGTATCGCCACGAGAACGTCGGCTGGACAGGCTACCAACGCAGCTGGACCGACGACGTCCTGTTCCACCACGGCTGTCACTCGGTAGACTTTTCCCTCTGGACGATCGGTCACGACATTCGCCGTGTCGCCGGAGAGCTGGCTCCCCTGCACGAACTGAACGGGACCTCGATGGATTTCAGCATGCTGATCCGTTACGCCAATGACACCATTGCCACGGTCAGCTTGTCCTACAACGCCCACCAGCCGTTCCGCGCCAACCGTTACACCTGCGAGAATGGCTCACTCGAACTGGACGGCAAGGTCGTCCGCTTCAACGGCGACGTCGTCTTCGAGACGCCTGACAACCCCGAAGGCGGCGTCCTCGTCCAAGACCGTGAGTTCCTCGACGCCATTCGCGAAAAACGTGAGCCCTCCTGCAACGCCGACGACGCGCTGAGAGCCCTCCGTCCCCTCCAGCAGGTCTACGACCAGATGGTCACCGCCGAAGGCGAACAGCGCTACAAACGCCCTTGGGATCTGTAGGCGGACTTTTGGTATCAGCCCCGAAGGGAAGCCCGATAGTTAGCCAGGGATGACGCGAGGCCGAAGGCCGACCGGACCTCCTGGGTCGCACGATCGGCTACGCCGACATCATGATGTTGAGCCCCGACACGACCAACCAGCAGAAACAGAGACTCGAGATCATTGCCTCCCAGGGACATCGGGCCAAGCAACTGGTCAGGCAGCTACTCGACTTCAGCCAACAGAGGACGACCACCAGAGCAGCACTGTACGTCACCGCTCTCGCCACTGAGGTCGCTGGCTTGATGGAGCAGACAGTTCCTGAGAGCATCAGGATCAGGTGGGTGTGTGCGAACGACGGATT
Source organism: Gemmatimonadota bacterium (assembly GCA_002727195.1). GTDB lineage: Bacteria > Latescibacterota > UBA2968 > UBA2968 > UBA2968 > UBA2968. Next base: position 54,240 of record PBWH01000003.1, on the reverse strand, counting down.
CGCTCGAACCAGGGCGAACGTAACTCAGATCCAGGAGACCATCACCAACCTGGTCGTAAACGCTCGAGACGCAATGCCCGATGGAAGAACGATCACGATTTCCGTGAAGCGTGTAGAGGTACCGGAGGTAGCCCAGCTTGTGACACCGGCAACAGAGGGATCAGATCTGTCACCGACGGGAGGCACGTGGGTCCCCATCGTTGTGCAGGACGTGGGATCCGGTATGCAGCGCGATGTGATCTGACGCGTGTTCGAACCCTTCTTCACAACCAAGCCGGAAACGAAGGGAACCGGTTTGGGGCTGGCGCAGGTATATGGAATCGTGAGACAACACGATGGATACGTCGACCTGCAAAGTGAAGTGGGTGTCGGAACGACGTTTACGGTCTACCTATCGGAATCTGCCGAGAAGATGCAGGCCGATGGCTTGCAGGACGCACGGATCGTGAGAGGCGATGGGGAAACGGTGTTGATTGTGGAAGATGGCGCCATCGTGTTGCGAGCGGTCAGTGAGATGACCGATACGCTCGGTTACAATGTGATCGAGGCAGAGAACAGAACCGAAGCGCTCGATATCCTGAGAGACCAGCCTACACAGATTGACATCGTGCTTACGGGCGTCTTGATGCCGGGGCTAAGCGGTGTAGAGCTGGCAAGGAGGGCGAGAGAAATCGATACTGGCCTCCACGTCGTGATGATGACCGGGCACAGTATGAACTAGGAAGACGGTACCGACTCGGAGAGCCTGCAGAACAAGCCGATCACGATCCGCGAACAGGCTACGTCTCTCAGCTTCTACTCTGACCTACACCTCAAAATCGGATGGAAATAGTGGTAGGTCTGCTCGCTGCACGCCTCGAGCATCTCTCCGATAGTTGGGCCATCAGACAAATCCTTCTCACGAATCTCGATGCACTCGCCTGACCTCAGTGTCACCTCAACCAACGCTGATCACCGTGACGATCTTCTGCTCGCGCGCAGACTGGTAGGCCGCTTCGACGATCTGGGTGCCCCTCAGGCCATCGAGACCGGAGGCGATCGGAGTATTGGACGTTTTCGTGCAGTGGGCAAAATCGGTGAGGATACCTGAGTAGTAATCCGGGAAGACCACCACTTCTTCAACCACGTCGTCTCCACGCACAATGCGGAGTGTCTTCCCGAGGAACAGTGACCCTTCGGACCCGTAGACCTCGAGTAGGTTTCCCCCGTTTGGTACCGTGCAAGTCGCCGTTAACGAGCCATGGCAGCCGGACTCGAATGCAACGAGTGCGTGCGCCGTTTCCTCGACCGGCCAATCGAAAACGCGAGAAGAGCCCATATAGGCCACTCGTACAATCTCGCCAGCGAGGAAGCGGAACAGATCCAGGTAGTGAGTAGCGACGTCTATCAACACGCCGCCTCCGCTCTGAGCGGGATCGAGCCTCCACTCATCTGCTTCACGCGGGGTCCACTTGGCGAGATGCGCACGGAGTTCGATCAGCGTTCCCAGATCTCCGTTCCGGATCAGGTCCCGAATTCGTTGGTAGATCTCCCATCCGCGGAGGACGTAGCACGTGCCAAGCGTCACGCCTGCATTGTTACAGGCTTCGATCATGTCACGGCACGTGTCCGACGACATCGCCATTGGTTTCTCGCAGAGGACGTGCTTGCCCGCCTGCGCGACAGCAAGAACGTGGTCGCGATGGTGAACGACCGGGCTCGACACGTAGACGGCATCGATCGTCTCGTCGGCCAGCAACGCTTCGACGGAACTGACACCGTTTGACGCACCATGAGACGCAGCAAGATCACGCGCCCGACACGCATCGCGCACCATCAGCGTCTGGACGGCGTGCCCCTCGAGAGCATTGATCGCCGGCATCACTCGCCTCTGCGCCACAGATCCGGCGCCCAAGATTCCCCAGTTCACCGTGGGGTCCTATGCGTCAATCTGGACAACACGCGACTCCTCCCTCGACTCCTCAGCCAGAAAACCAGTCAGGTGGCCATACACCGAGTCCTCGATCCGGGTGCAAGCCAGGGACGGCTCCCCTCCTGAAACGAGATCGACGAAGTCTTTTGCTAGCCGAAGATCTCCCCCGCAGTGACCGCCGAACGCGCCGTGCACGTCACCCGACTCGTTCAGATCGATGCGATCCTCACTGTATTCGTGACCGGGACGCGGGTCGATGTGCCGTACACAGAAGGATTGGTCCTCGAGCACCCCGTGGATCTCCCCTTCCGTACCGATCAGGTGAATCGACCGAGACGGACGAGCAGTCCCGCCGACCATGTTGTGGGTGGCCGTACATCCATCCTCGAAATTGATTGCCACCGATTGGTGATCCACCACATCGTTGTCGCATTTCCACACACAGCGCCCATACGGATTGCCACCCTCGAGAGAAGCAACCTTGTCCTCGATCGTTGGGGCTTCGATATGCTCGAGGCTGTCCCAGACGTAGAAGGACCATCGTTTCGGATGATCGATGTAATGTTTGCGCGCCGAATAAAGGCAATCCGTTTCGATCTCACAGTCGACCAGACATCGCTCACCCGCTCCTTTGGGCGCCATTTCCGGACGAAACTGGGTGTTCGTCCCAAAGCTGCTGACCGCGACAGGACGCACACCGCTCTTCATCCACATGATCAGGTCGAGATCGTGACAGCACTTGGCCATCAGCATGCCCGAGTGGCACCGGTCCTTGCTGTTCCACTTCCCCCGAACAAAACCGACCGCCATATGGTGGTAGCTGACGTGCTCGACGGTCTGAACATTGATCACCCGCCCAATCTCCCCGGCCGCGACCCGTTCACGAATCCGGTAGTAGAACGGCGCATACCGCAGGACGTGACAGATCATCACCTTTCGGTTATTCGATCGGGCCGCCTCGACGAGCGACCACATCTCCTCGATCCCCGTCGCGAACGGCTTCTCCAGGAGTAGATCGTATCCCGCCGCGAGCAGCGGCAGCGATGTCTCCACGTGCTGATGGTCCATCGTCCCGTTGATCACGCAGTCGGCAAACTGCGGCACGCTAGCCAGCGCTTCTGCCGTTTCGAATCGCCTGCCATCCGGGATGTCGAACCGGTCGCCCGTCTGCTGGCGACGCAGGTCATTCGGGTCAGCCATCCCCACGATCTTCAGTTCGTCAGGATGCTGCTCTGCATAGGAGGCATAGGTCAGGGCTCGGTGGCCTGCACCGACGATCACTGCGGTAATTGCCATGGTTCTCTCAAACAGAAGGAGCCGGATCACCAACCCCGCTCCGCGTTACAGGTTCAGCCCTTTGAACCAGTTGACGAACATCGGCATGATATCTTCCGGTTCAGGTAGGGTCGGATGCCACCGCTTCTCGTGCTCGAACATCACGTAACCCTCGTAGCCGCGCTCCTTCAGGAGGTTGAGCGCCTTCTCCAGCGGAAGCTGTCCCGTACCGGGTGGCACATACTTCCAACCATCCTTCATCGCGTTCTCCTGGTCCGGATCGTAGACCGCGTCCTTCACGTGCGTGTAGTAAACACGGTCACCAAGTGCGGCCAGCGTATCGGCTGGATCCTCCTCGCCGACACGAGACGTATGCCCCACGTCCCAGAGAGCCCCGAAGATCGGGACGGTCACGCGATCGAGCAGCAGTTTACAGTCGGTCGATTTGATCCAATGATCGTGTGTCTCGAACACCCACTTGAACTGATCGGCGCCATCCAGCGCAAGGATCTGTCCCATCATGCCTTGCCCGATGTCAGCCAGTTCCTCCTTCGACTTCTCGTCTGCGTTCCCGACGCCGAAGACACGAATGTTCGGTACATCCAGCTCCGCTGCGACGGGAATCGTCCGCTTTGCTTCTTCGAGGTTTGCCCTGGCCAGGGTGTCGTCACAGATCTTCAGGCTCGAACTGATCCCGCACACCGACAGACCTGCATCTCCCAGCTTCCGCTTGGTCTCCACGATGCTGGTCGTAAACTCGGCCAGCGTGGTGACGTCGATTTCTCCCTGAATGCCACGAAAATCCACCCCTTCGTAGCCGAAGGCACTCCCCTTTTCGATTACGGTGTCCAGATCCCATGCTGGGCAACCCAACGTGGTAAACGCCATCTTCATAGACTCACTCCCTTTCAGTCCATCCACTTCGGACCGACAAGCGGCCGACGTGGCATGGTATATCGTGTCGGCGCATCGGATCCCACATCGCTGCCCGCCACGCTTTCGAGGCGACGCTGTCCGTCGATGTCGGATGAGAGACGCGGATCGCCCTCCGGTATGGCAAGCAGCGAATAGCTGCTGAGCTCGCTCAGAAACGCCCCCTTGATGAACGAGACATCCTTAACCGCGAACCCTTCGGGCAGGTCCGTCATGGGCCCCGTCCACAGGTTTCGATCCCAGCTGACATCCGCCGTCGCGTCATGGATAGTCATTGCGCGATTCGGGTTGGTCGACTGAACCACATTCGCGGAGATGCGGATCCCGACCGGGGCAAGGCTACGCCCTCTCTGTCCGTGACCAAAGGCAATATCGGTGAATGCCGCACAGTCGATCACCGTGTTGTGCGCGAAGGTTACGTTCTTGACCTGCCAGTAGCTGTTCAGAGCCGCATCAGGAACGCCGCTGAGAATGGTCAGGGCTGCGCGGTTTCCTCGTCCGGTCAATCCCTCGAGGTGATTGTTCACGATCACGTGACCCTCACCCATCACCCGAACACCGCCTGATCTTGCCTTCCCGTTTCCGACGAACCAGTTACCTTCAACCCTGTTTCGGTTCCCATGCCGCAGGGAAACCGTCCCCGCGCTGCTGACGAATGCGTTCCGCCGGATCACGTTCTCACACGACTTGACAGAGATGATCTCGGCCTCCCCATCGCAGTTCTCGAACAGGTTGTCCTCGACGACGGTCTGCGAGACCTCCATCGATCGCGCGCTGGTCCCGATCCGGATCGTCTCACCCCCATTGCGCCCAAGGTTGGGACGCCCGGCGAAGTAGTTGTGATCGATACGATGGTTGTTGGGCTCTCCATTCAACCAGACCACCACAGCCTGCCCGACGTGCGTCTGCCCCTTGAAGTAGCAGTGGTCGACTCGGTTCCGGCGGCCATAGACGGAGACCCACTTGTAATTGACCTCAGAATCCTCCGGATTGTAATCGATGATCGCGGTGTCCGTTAGCCGGCACTCCTGGGCGGACTCGCCTCGCCCGGATCCGATGGAGATGACGCTGCCCCCGGACAGGGATCCGTCACGGAACACCAAGCCGGTCACCACGAGATGCTTGCCAAGTATCCGTAGACGGGACTGCCCCGTAAAGACTGTCTTCCCGGGGTCACGCGCCGCCAATACAATCGGGCGGCCCGGCTCGCCTTCTCCCTCGAAAACCAGATTTACATCCCGCCATTCCTCACCGGAGCGAAGCACGATCGTATCGCCCGGGGCGAGCCGGGTGACATACTTCTCGAACTGCTCCGGGTCCCGGACGAAGACGTTCCCCGCCTCCACTGACGAGCCGGCGACGATCCACATCGCCACAATGAATGCGAAAACCCTCATGCGCTCCCCTTGTTCCCCCTGGCAGATCTGATACAGTTCAGGCGCGCTTGTAGATGAGCGGCACCAGTTCATCATTATCGATTAAGTCGCCAACAGACAGCCCGTCCACATACGACTGAGGAAGGACGTTCTTGTTCCCGTTGAATGTCGCCCCGTCCGGCATGAAGGCGCAGGTCATCGCCCGCCTTAGTCCGCGCGTCATGTTCGCGCCCGCACCGTGTACGGTCAGTCCGTTATGGAACGAACAACTCCCGGCCTTCATCGGTGCCGCCACTGGATCGACATCCTGAAGGACCGGATTCTCTTCGAATATGTCCGACATCGGTCGATTCGTCGACACGTCATCGTAACAATCGTGATGGGAGCCGGGGATGAAGTAGAGACAGCCGTTGTGTGGCGTAGCATCATCGAGCGCGATCCAGATCGAAATCGCGTGATCGGAGGAGAACGACCACTTCGTGTTGTCCTGGTGCCACGATGTCGGATTCCCGTAGGGCATCTTGATCAGCGTTTGGTCGTGCCAGACCCGGATGCCGTCAATACCTTCCAGGTCCGCCGCCATCTTCCCGATCCGCTCGTCCAACATCAGCGCCTTAACCCGCTCGTTGTCCATCCAGAGCTGGATCCGCTGCTTGAAAACCGCCGAGTTCGACCCGGAGAAGACTTTCCCTTCCTCACCTGGGAGACGCGCATCACCGCGGAGGTCGACCGCCTCATCCACTGCCGACCGCCATTCCGCGAGCTCGTCATCGGTTAGAAAATCGTTGATGACGACAAACCCGTTCTCACGGTAGCCGCTAATCTCTTTCTGCATCAGCTCATGTCTCATAACGCCTCAGCTTCCCCTCAGCTTCGCTGTTTCCGCCTCGTCTATAGTCATATCTTCAGAATCGATCACAACTCCGTATGAAGCCAGCGCCGCCTCCAGAGATACGCGGCCCTGCAATACATCCTCGAGAACAGCCGACGGATCGCGACTATAAGGATCACCATAACCGCCCCCTCCCGGTAGCCTCAAGGTGACCGAGGCGTCGGCCTGGAGGTCGTAGGTCGCCTTTGGGGGCAGGCGTGTGCCATCGGACAGATACAATTCGCCCGCCTGCCCGTCCGCACCTCCCAGGAATCCACGTGGCGCGAATCGGGTTCGATCATACATGCAGCTGTGTTGGGCAGGCAGATCACTATCGACAGCCAGAACCATCTCCTGAGACAGCCCCCCTCGGAATCGCCCCGCCCCTCCTGAATCGCTGATCAGCGCTCGTTTGACCATGCGAACCGGCGAGACGGCCTCGATCGCCTCGGCGGGCACGCCACGGATTCCGCTTGGGAAGGCGGTGGCCGAGAGCCCGTCGGCGACAGCACTTGCACCCATCCCCCCTGCGGAGAAGAAGATATAGGCAAAGCGACGCCCGTCGGGGCCGACACCTTCGAGTTGCGTGTTCCACAGACCGGCTGATCCGTCTGCAAGAACTCGCTCGGGAATCACCTTCGACAACGCGCCGAAGATCGCCTGGCTCAAGAAGTGGCCAACCAGATGACGCGCCCCAACGGCACACGGGAACTCCGCGTTCAGAATACACCCTTCCGGAGCCCTGACTTTCACGGGTCGAAAGCTCCCCTCATTGTTCGGGATCTCCGGGCTGATCGCACACTTCAGTGGATACGTCGTATAGGCGTGCGTGTAGTTGTAAACGACGTTGATCCCCCAGTTCACCTGGGGCGAACTCCCGGCGTAATCCACGACCAGATTCCGATCTAGGATGTCCACAGCGATCTTGATCTGGAGCGGCTCGTCATACCCGTCAATGGAGACCTCGTCATCGTAACGTCCATTCGGGATCTCGGCGATTGCGTCCCGTGTTCGTTCCTCTGACCGATCGAGGATTAGAGTCGAAAGCCCCTCGAGATCGCCGATATCATACTCCTCCATCGTCGCGATCAGCTTAGCAGCACCCACATCGTTCCCCGCTTGCTGCGCATACAGATCCCCCACCACCTGGTCTGGTTCCCGTACGTTTGCCCGCAGGATGTCGATCAGGTCTCTGTTCAGTTCACCCTTGCGGAACAGAAACATGATCGGAACGTTGACGCCTTCCTCGTAGACCTGACGAGCGCCCGCCCCTAGCGTGCGCCCTCCAATATCCATCGCGTGACAGGTGTTCGCGAACCAGCCGACCCCTTTCCCATCCTTGAAGGCCGGCGTTACGACGGTGATATCGTGAAGGTGTCCAGATCCGAGCCAGGGATCGTTGGTCAGCAGACTGTCCCCCGGTTCGAGGGTCTCCAGCGGATGCTTCTTCACGAAGTGACGTACGCACGTCGCCATCGTGTTGATGTGCCCGGGGGTTCCCGTGACGGCCTGGGCGAGCATGTTCCCTTGCGCATCGAACACACCGGCCGAGAGGTCACCCGCTTCGCGCACCACGGTCGTGAACGAGGCGTGCATCAACGCCGCCGCCTGTTCGTTCACGATCGAGATCAGACGACTCCAAAGGACCTCGAAGGTCACGGGATCCATGGACTTGTTCACAACATCCTCTCGAGAAGGAGGGCACGGTCTTCCCGCACCGTCACGCGCCAGCCTGCCGGGACAACAGTGGTCGACTCCGCCTCTTCGACAATCGCAGGGCCCTGGATCGTTCCCGCTGCAAGGGAGTTCCGGTCATAGACCGCCACATCCGACGCCCCATCACGATCGAAGGCGATGGGGCGAGTGGTTGCAGCGTTTTCGCTCTCCACCACCTGGTGGCCGGCGGCGATATCGATCGTCTGCCTGGGACCGCTTACCGTGACCCGCCAATGCACGACCTCTATAGGGACCCCTTCGCAGGTTCGACCAAACATACGCGCGTATTCTGACTCGAACGCGGCTACCAGTCGTGACACGAAACGGTCCTCAAGGTTGTCATCTTCGACCAAGACCCGAATCTCGTGCCCCTGCCCCACGTATCGGATATCCACGGCGATCTCGAAAGCGACATCCGCATCCGCTACACCGGCCCCAGTCACGACCTCTCGACCGGAGGTCAGCATCTCATCTAGAAGACTACGCAGCCGTTGGATATCGAGATCCTCCACTCGGCACACGTAGCTTCGCGCGAAATCGAAACTGATCGGTGCAAGGAGAAGACCGAATGCGGATCCAACACCGGCGATCGGAGGCACGAGGACACGATCGATCCCAAGCCGTGAGGCCACGCCGCAAGCGTGCACAGGCCCGGCGCCCCCTGTCGCGACCAACGCGTAGGATCGAAGATCGACGCCGCGTTCAGCGGCGTGTACCCTCGCCGCGCTGGCCATGTTCTCGTTGACCAACTGATGTATCCCGTGGGCCGCGCTCAAGGCATCGCCACCGAATTGATCGGCTACCGTCGAAAGTGCTGCCCCCGCCCGGTCGACGCTCAGGGACATCGATCCGCCGAGGAAGTAGTCCGAATTCAGGTAGCCAAGCAGAAGATCCGCATCCGTGACGGTCGGGCGATCCCCTCCCCGGTCATAGCAAGCCGGACCGGGAGACGAACCTGCGCTCTCGGGTCCCACCGCCGGCAACCCGAGCGCGTTCACGTGAGCGATACTCCCTCCCCCAGCCCCGATCTCGATCATATCCAGCACCGGCACGAGTAACGGAAGACCAGAGCCCCGCTTGAACCGGTAGACTCGCGCAACTTCAGATTCCGTCGTAACAGGAAAGGTTCCTTCTATGGTCAACACCGCCTTGGCTGTTGTCCCGCCCATGTCGAACGCGAGAACCCGATCAAGTCCGGCTTTCCGTCCCCACTCCGCCGCGGCGAGTGCGCCTCCACAAGGGCCGGACTCGACAAGCCGGACGGGAAAAGCCTCAGCCGTCTCGACGGAGCAGCTCCCACCATTCGAAAGCATTACGTGGAGCGGTGCGTTGACACCCGTGTTCGCCAGCCCATCTCCGAGCGACCCCAGATACCGTTCGACCAGCGGTTGTACGTATGCGTTCGCGACAGTCGTCGAACTCCGCTCGAATTCCCGGAGCTCGGGAGCCACTTCGGAGGACAGCGTAACCGGACAGCCTGGGAGATGGTCTGCGATGGCGTCTCGGAGGATGGTCTCGTGATCGGGGTTCGCGTAAGCGTGCAGCAAACAGACGCCGACCGATTCCACGCCGGCATCTCGCAGCTGGTCGCACACGGCCGCCACCGAAGACGTATTCAGCGACGACCTTACGCTCCCGTCCGGATTCAGTCGCTCATCTACTTCGAGCCGATATCGACGCTCCACAAGCGGTTTCGGAAGCTGCATCCGCAGGTCATAGATGTCATACCGTCCCTCACGACCGATTTCGAGCGCGTCGCGGAAGCCCTGTGTGGTCACAAGCGCCGTTTTGGCGCCCTTCCGCTCGATCAGGGTGTTGGTAACAAGCGTGGTACCGTGGATGACCCGGGTGACGTCCTGGGCAGACATCCCGGGACGCGTGAACAGCTCGCTCAGGCCGTCGAGTACTCCCTCCGACGGATCCGGATAGGTCGTCAGGGTCTTCACCACCTCGAAGGCTCCCGTGGACGCGTCTACAACGACGATATCCGTGAAGGTCCCTCCGATGTCGATGCCGAGTGCAAAAGCCACGTTAAGTCGTCCCGATCCCCTTGGCGATCTCGCTACGCCGGTCGCCCTAAGTCCCTGATCTGATTCCGGTTAGGTCCCCGTTTTGGCGGCGAACAGTATACTCCCTCGAAGAATCAGTGTCAATCCAGCCAACCGCCGGGACAGATTGACAACGAGGTAGGCTGGGGCTATAATCAGCCGTCTCGGAGTCGAACAGACCCTCTTCCCGTGGCCTCAAGATGAATCTGCTAGATATCGTCAACCAGATCCTCGACCAGACCGACGACGGTGCTTCGGAGCGCGCCAACCTGCTAGGTCTGCCCAGTGCTTTGGTCGGGATCGACCTGGAGCGGCTTTCTGAGCACATCAACCGGCATCGGGAGCGCATGCAGGAGCAGTTGGGGCACCCCGTTCACGAGGCCGTTGCCCTCCTCGACCTGCTGAACACGCCTGACCTTCCTTACTCCATCGACGACTTCTGCGTCTTGAGGAAAGACGCGATGCAGGACCTGATGCAGGCGGCCATCTACGACAAGCTGACCGGCCTGTTCTCGAGGAACATCATGGACACGCGGCTCCGCGAGGAGTATCGGCGCGCCAAGCGCTATGAGCTCCCACTATCCGCACTGTTCGTCGACGTGGACGATTTCAAGGCAATCAACGATACCTACGGTCACGCCGAAGGAGACCAAACACTCACCTTCCTGGGGCGATTCATCCTCGATCGCCTGCGAGAGGTCGACATCCCTATCCGGTATGGTGGTGAAGAGTTTGTGATCATCCTCCCCCACACAGATGGCGAGACGGCGCTCAACCTGGCGCATCAGCTCCACGACGGCATCGGGAGCGCGCAGAAGAACGCGGGACTCGCGCTTCCAGTCACCATCAGCATCGGTGTCGGAACCCTCACGCCAGAGATGTCCAGCGAATCCGAACTGATCGACGCAGCCGACAAGGCCGTTTACCTCGCCAAACAAGAGAAGAACCGCGTCTGGCCCGAATTGAATGGGCATGCGGTCGACGCCTCCGCAACCGCTTCATGACCTGCCAGGAAACCCCGTTTCAAGGGGGTTTCTCTTGACACCCATGAACCACTTTTGTAGTTTGGTTTATTCTGCGACGGCTTGAAAGAGCGGGAATAGCTCAGCTGGTAGAGCACCACCTTGCCAAGGTGGATGTCGCGGGTTCGAGTCCCGTTTCCCGCTCCATAATAATCCGCACGGTCCGCTAGACGCCACGTTTAGCGGACTTTGTCTTTTGTTGGAGTCAAGGCGTGACCACCGAACTGTCCACAACCCTCGAATCTCTGAAGTTTCCAGACCTCAAGCTCTTTGCTCCGGGCCCCCACGAACTTTCACCTGCAGTTCGGGAGGTCCTCTCCAAATACCGGGCCACCTTCACGCATCGGGCCACGGAGTTCAAGACCTGCTACGAGGAAACGGAGCACCTCCTCCGAGAGACCTTCCACGTCCCGGAAAAGGACCGTCCGCTGATCTTCGGACATACGGGAAGCTATAACTGGGAAATGGTCGTCAACAACACGCCGTCGTCGTTTCGAACGCTCAGCCTCGACATCGGGTCGTTCTCCAAGCGATGGGGCCAGGTTCTGGCCGATCGCGGGCGCCACGTCGAGATCCTGAGTGCTGATTGGGGTGATGGGATTACCCCGGATGCCCTTCAGGCTGAACTCTCGAAGGGTTACGACCTCGTCCTGCTGATCCACAACGAGACCAGCACTGGTGTGGCGTTGGATATTGAAGCCCTATGCGATGTCGTTCGGCACCGTTCACCCGACATCCTGATCGGCATCGATGCTGTGAGCATCGCGGGGGCTGTGGACGTTCGGATCGATCAGCTGCAACCGGATTACTACCTCTGGAGTCTGCAGAAGGACTTCTCGATCCCGACAATCGGATCGGTGATGATCGTCTCGGACCGGGCGATGCGGTTGGCGGAGACCGTCGAGAATCGTGGGTATGTGCTGGATATGGTGGAGTGGGTGGCGCGAGCCGAGAAGCATCAAACCCCCATGACGGTTCCGGACCTGACGCTCCGCTGCATCAGCGCAAGACTCCGTGAAATGCAGACAGAAGGTGACGCGCGGTTCGACCGCCACAGGGCATTGACAGACGCTCAACACGCCTGGGCGGAGAAACACGGCCTTTACTTGCTATCCAAACCCGGTTTCGAGAGTCCAACCCTCAGCACCATCTCTGTTCCGGATGGTCTAACCGGTCCGGGCCTGACGGCGGCGGCGAAGGAGCACCTGAATGCCCAGATCGCTCCGGGATACGGATCGACGGCCGAAGGTTACATACGGATCGCCGCGATGGGAATGACGTCGGAAGAAGAGATGGGGCAACTGCTGGATGGCCTGACCGCCATCATCGAGAACTGGGATCAGCTGAACGGAGCAAGCTAGCAGCGAATGAATCGTCCGTCCTCCATGGTTTGCCCAGGCTGCGGCAACCTGATCAGCACCGAGGAGACCGCCTGTCCGATCTGTGGTGCCAAGCACCCCAATCTATTCGGACTCGGCCCCTACCTCACGCGGCTCTTCGGACAGCAGATCGACATCCTGTCCCTGATCCCGACCGCCTGCATTGCACTATACGTTCTCTCACTCGTGTTGGATCTTGGTGCGACCCTTACGACACGTGGCGGCATCTTCGGGATGCTCAGCCCCGGTCGTCGCCCGCTGATCCTGCTCGGGATGACTGGGGGTGGGCTGCCATGGTGGACGAACCTTACAGCGATCTACCTGCACGGCAGCTTGCTTCACATTCTTTTCAACTTCATGTGGATACGCCAACTGGGGCCCGAGGTAGGCCACCTCTACGGGCCAGCGCGATTCTTCATCATCTTTACAGCAGGCGGTGTGTTTGGCTTCGTGCTATCCAACCTGAGCTCGGGTGCGCCAACCATCGGTGCATCGGGTGCGATCTTCGGGCTGCTCGCGGCTTTGATCGTGTATGGCAGGAACCATCAGGGCAGTGTTGCAGCCATGATGACCCGTCAGGTCTGGCAGTGGGCAATCCTGATGTTCATCTTCGGTTTCATGATGAGTGGGGTTAACAACATTGCCCATCTGGGCGGGTTCATCGGTGGGTGGATCGCGAGCCAGGCCCTCGTCGGTGGAGCAGCATACAAAGAGACCCGCCCCGTCATCCTCTTTGCGCTGGGTCTTCTGGTTCTCACCGGAGGAGCCTTTACCATGTCCCTCATCAACTACTGGCCTGTACTGTTCCTTCGCTAGACCGACCTCCTGGTCCCATCCCAATGAAGGCCGTCTTCCGTACCGTCAAGCCAGTCAAGATCCACCACCACGTGATCAATCGTTTTCCGGTTGTTGGTGAACACAATCTGTAAACGCCCTGGCCGATCCAGGATCATCGCGGGATAGTGGAACTGTCCTTCGCCCGTGACGAGATCTCTCCGGACCGGCCAGCTCTCACCTTCATCCTCACTGACGGCGATCGACAACGGATTGCGAGCCTCCGGATTGCTGTTGTAGACAATCACAAACCGCCCGTCCTCCAGACGAACAGCGTCCAGACCCGCGAACGGTGAGGCGAGATCGCTCAGGGTCGCAGGAGACCAAGTCCACCCTCTGTCCTCCGAAACACTCTGCAGAATACGGCCCTGTCCACCACAAGGCCGAAGCAGCGCGAGAACAGACCCGTCTGATCTCTCGAGCAACGCCGGATGCTGGTTCTTCTCCCCCTCGATCCGCCCACACATCTCCCACGATGCGCCCTCATCCGCGCTCGACCAGATCCTCGAGTTCCCATCGTCGTACTCCACCCCAATCAGAACCGTGCCGTCCTGCGTGACCAGGGGTTTACATCGAGGAACGTTCCCCCACTTCTCATCGATCATCACGACATCCGACCAACTGATTCCCCGGTCATCGGACCGCTTCATCCTTAGATCGCACGTACGCCAGCGCACCCCCGGCCCCGCCGGCCCATCCAGATCACCGTGCATCGTCCCGTAGACACAGTAGAGTTCGCCCGAGTTGTTCTGATACAGAACGCCATTCCCTTCAGGCTTTCCCTCAGTGTCCGCCACGACAGACAGATCACCGAACACATCATCCCCTGGGCTACGCCGGGCCAGAACCCAGGCAGCATCAGGCCTCGCCTCTCCACTACCGGCATAGTACCCGACGAGCACATCACCATTATCGAGCTCAATCAGGACGGAGCAATGACACGAAGGATATCGCTCCGAAGGTTCAGCAACAGCTTGCCAGCTTAAGATGGACACGGGTCACTCCCAATTTGAAACTGCGAGAAGTAAAGAGAGAAGAATCAGTTTCAGCCCCGCAGGGGCGACCGACAGTTAGCAAGGGGCGGGAGGCCCTGCTACGAAGGGGTCAGGCAGCCAGAGCCGCGCTATACGACCTCTTCGCTCATCCAAAGAGCCCTCGGCGCCAGAACACGCTGCCAAGATTTTGTCAGTGAACGATCCCGAACAGACACTTCAGATACCGCCCCTCCGGAAACGAAACCGGGGCAGGATGATCGATCGCCTGAAGATGGGATTTCACTATCTGCACGGCCCGTCCGGCAGCAGACGCCGCGTGCTTCACGATCGTGAAGAACGATTCGTAGTCGATCTGTGTGGAACACGACGCCGTGACGAGAAGCCCACCCGGCCGGATCAACTCCACTGCCTTCCGATTCAGGCTGATGTAGGCCCGAGTCGCCTGCGGAATCGCACGCTGCGTCTTCACAAACGCCGGTGGATCCACCACGATGCAATCGAAAGTCTGTTTGTTCGCCTTACATTCCTTCAAGTAGTCGAACACGTTTGCGGCAATACATGGGTGCGTCTCGGGGTCGAATCGGTTGAGACGGAGGTTGTGCTCTACCAAATCGATCGCCGGCTGCGACACATCCACGCTCACTACCATGCTCGCCTTGCCTCTGGCAGCGAAGATCGAGAAGCCGCCCGTATAGCAGAAGCAGTTCAGGACATCGCGATCGCGGGAAAAGGTCTGGAGCGTTTGCCGATTCTCACGCTGATCCAGGAAGAATCCCGTCTTCTGCCCTCGCCGAACATCGATCGCGAACAGCGCACGGTTCTCCGACACCTCGATCAGGTCAGGCGGCTCGTCACCAGATATAAGACCTGTCGGAAATTCGGCCAACCCGTCGGCACGACGTGTGCCCACATCGCTCCGCTCCCAGATCCCAGTTGGCGACATCAACTCGTTCAGGACGTCGACCACCGTGTCCCGCATAACCTCGACACCAAGTGTGTGGAACTGAACCACCAGAAAATCCGCATAGCGATCGACAATCAGACCCGGCAGGCCGTCACTCTCACCGTGCACGACGCGGTAGGCATTTGTCGTCTTCTGGTCGATCCAGGACCGTCGCAGATCGATAGCCCGACGGATCCGTTCTCGCACAAAATTCGCGTCGATCGTCTCGCCCAGATTGCGCGTCAGCACTCTTACAGGGATCGATGACGCCGCGTTGTAGTAGCCGCGAGCGACAAACACACCTTCCGCGTCGAGGACGTCCACCGTCGCGCCAGGCTCCACGCCATCCGGATGTTGCCCTACGGCGCCGCTGAACACCCACGGATGTCCTTCGAGCAACCGTCGCTCTTTACCACGCCTCAGAATGACTTGCTGATACGTCAAGGGACCTCTCAGAGACAACGTCGATAAAGGTTCAGCGCATCCACTTCACTGAACGGTCTTGGATTGGTAGCGACACAATGATCCGTGGCAGCCAGCGTAGCAGACGACTGGATGTGTGACTCTGTCACGCCCAAGTCACTCAGGCGGGATGGGAGATTCAGGGCTACAAGCAGGTCCTCGAAGAAAGACGCAGGGTCTACCCCACCGACCGCGTTAGAGACAGTCTTCATCTCGATCTTCGCATTGGCGTTGAATCTGAGCACTTCAGGCAGGAACAAGCCGTTCAGCGTCCCATGGTGAAGTCTGAGGCCCTCAAATCGCCCCAACGGATGACTCAAGGCATGAACCACCCCCAGCCCCTTCTGGAACGCCAGCCCACCAAGGACCGAGCACCACACCATGTCTTCACGATCTCGTCGAGATTGTGGGTTTTCTCTGACCTGACGAATGGCTCTGACCCCACGCGTCAGCCCATCCCGCGCTAGGACATCAGCCACCGGGTTCGCTCTCGGACTCAGGATGGCCTCCACGCAGTGTGAGATCGCGTCCATTCCCGTTGCCGCGGTTAGCGAGTCCGGACAGGAGACGGTCAATTCCGGATCGCATACAGCGGCCACCGGAAGCAGCTTGGGACTCAGGAACCCGAGCTTTCGTCCGTCTCTAACCGTAATCAGTGCGGCGCGTCCCACTTCGCTTCCACTACCTGCCGTCGTGGGTACAGCAACCAGAGGAGGAACATCTCCAGTGATGGCCGCAGGACCTCTCTCTACGATCGCGTATGAGGCGAGGAGATCGGTGTGCTCAACCATCAGCCCGACAATCTTCGCCAGATCGATCGGCGAGCCACCACCAATCGCGATGAGCCCATCACATCCCGAGGTTCTGTAACGCTCGAGTGCTTCCCGTGCACTGGACTCTGACGGGTTCGTCTCAACATCGTCGAATACTGCGTAGTCAGACAGCCCGGTCCGATCGACAATCCCCAAAGCTTTGAGGTGCCGGTCCGTGACCACCAATGGATTCTGGATGCCGTATCGAGGGAGGAGGGACGCCGTCTGCGTAACACCACCCCAGTCGAAATAGATGTCGTTCAGGTAGGAAGCCGCCGGCAGATTCATCGCGGCAGTCTGGCTGCGATGGGAGGCGGGGCCCACCAAGCATCGAGCCCAAGGTCGGCACAAACGACCTGGGCGCAGTTGTAGCCGGGCAAACCGGTCACATTCCCTCCGGGATGGCTACTCGACCCGCAGAGATACATCCCCTCGAGGTGTCCACGATAGTGACCGGCTCCCTCGAAAGGCCGGTTGTAGCCGATCTGATCATTCGTGAACGCGCCGATCAACAGATCGCCATACCGCATGTTCGGGAAGCTACGTTCGACGTCGAGTGGACTGCGTACAAAAGAATCGATCACCGAATCCGCCAGGCCATCAAAGTGGCGGCACATCACCTCGAGCATCTCGCGCCCCACACGATCCCGTTCACGATCCCAGGTAGCGGGATCGCCCCCCATCCGATAGGGCATCTTCTGCCACATGAAGGCCGTGTGTTTGCCTGCCGGCGCCTGAGACGGGTCGAACCGGGTGGGGTTGCTCCCCCACATGATGTGCGGCGGCTGCTCACCCTTCACGTGCGCGTCCACCATGGCCAGGTAGTCGTCGATTCCGTTCAGCCCGAGGATGATCATGAACGCATCCTGGAGTTCAGGCTGATCGCTCGCGGCGTTCAGCGCCAGGGGCGCATCGAGGTTGAGGTTCAGGCCAAAAAGTGGCGCGATCACGTTATACTCGAACTGGCTTGCCCGATCCCGCCAGACAGAGGGCACATCTTGCTCGTCAAACAGATCCAGGAACGTCTGATGAGGATTCAACCCGCTGACCACAAACTGTCGGACGCGAATACGCTCTCCGTCCATCGTCTCGACACCGACGACACGATCCCCCTCGACCAGGATACGAGACGGCTCGGTCTGCAAACAAACGTTCCCGCCTGCGGCCGCAACCGCGTTCACGAGTGCCCTCGCGAGCCCCGCAGCCCCGCCAAGACACATCTGAGCTTTCCCCGAACTCGCGAGCAGAGCAGCGATATGATGGCCGAACCCGGGACAACGCAGGTCGACTTCGCGCAGACCGTTGAAGAACAACAGACCTGCCTGGATGACGGGGTGTTCAAACTCTCGCTGGACGAACTCGAGCGGAGAAAGCTGGCTGACTTCGAGCAATAGTCTGCCTTCCTCAGTATGTTGGAGGATCTTCTGTCGGTCCGACGAAGGCAGCGGTGGACTCTGTGCTTCTGGAATAAGTATCCGCTCAACGATCGGCAGGAAGGTGTCCCGCCAGTATCTCAACCGATCCGCATCCTTCTGGCTGAACATGGCAAAGGATGCGACGGTTTTGTCGAAGTCCGTCCACCACTCGAGCGCCTCTCCCTTTTCCCGCACCAGAGCGACATTGAGATCCGGCTCTATATACCGCGCTCCGAACCCTTCCACATCCAGGTCCCGATACCACGGCATATGCGTGATCGCGCGATGGTAAAACGAGTGGGTATTGTGCAGAAATCCGGGATAGCGCGGATTCTCAACCGTCGCCAGCCCCCCACCCGCTATGTCCCTCCGCTCGAGACACACCACATCCAACCCCGCCCGGCACAAATACGCCTGCAGAATCAGACTGTTATGGCCAGCCCCGAGAATGACCCCATCACACTCAGTATCCAAAAGAGCCTCAACTTATCGCGATGGAGCTCCTGGGCACCAAGAACCCCGCGCGGACAAGAACCATCCGTCCCACCGTGATCCTCCGCGGAGCACTGAGCTTCTCTCCCAGTTTCCCACCTGTGTTCATCGCGTGCCTGCCCCACCGTAGCGGCTTTGCCCTGAAGGAGGGTTCATCTAACAAATCGGGCCTGCCGGGCAGTAGCCATGGCGTAGACCGGTGACCGCTCTTTGTTTCTTTAACCGATGGTATACGAGCTAGTCTCATACGTCACAGCCCCATTCGGCCCCAACGCCACCACATCGGTATTCGGCGACAGCAACGCCACCGCATCCTTCAGCGCTTCGATATCCGCCGGTTGACCTTGTGGCTCCCCATAGTGATTCGGGATCACGATGTCCGGCCGAATAAAGCTGGCCGCCCTCGCCCCCTCACACACCCCCATAGTAAACTTTCCGCCGACGGGCAGCACCGCGATCTGCGGACCATACATCTGCGAGATCAACTGCATGTCACTGAACAATGACGTGTCCGATGTGTCGTAGACGGTGATGCCATTCGCGAATTGAAGAACGATCCCACACACACCGCCATCCGGATGGAAGTATCCGTTCTCCGGGGCCGCGCCTTTCGACAGATTGGGCGACATCGACAACGAATGGAATGCCTGTGTCGCCGTGATCCGGATATCCCCAACCGTCACAGTCCCCCCGGGGTTGAACGGCACCGCGTTCTCACCCAACGTCAGGCCGTTCTGCTCGGCTACGACACAGAGCTCGTAGTTGCTGACGAAGGTCGCCCCCGTATTCCGGCAGATTGCATACGAGTCTCCGATGTGGTCGTTGTGGCCGTGCGTTGCCACCACGATGTCGGCCTCCTTGATATCGTCCACCGCCAGTGTCGCTACCGGACTGCCCTCCAGCCAGGGATCGAGGTAGATCTTCTCACCGGTATCGGGCTCGAACAACATCGAGGCGTGTCCCAACAACGTTACTTTGATTGATGCCATACTGTTCTCCCTGATTAGAAAGTCCCGGCCTCAGTCACTTGAGGACGGTCGTAGCTAAAACTCTTAGATCGTCACCCCGTAGCGCTCACCCGTCTCTCCGATCTGTCGCCACGTCTCGTCGTCCACGAACACACCATCAGCCTGCTTCTGCTTGTGCTGTCGGGCCTCCATCTCACCTGGCAGTAAGATCTCGCCGACCCCGTCCATGAGCCGCGAGCTCTTGAGCCAGCCGATGAACGTCTGCATATCCTTCTCGAAGTCTTCCTTCCCGATGAAGGCCTCGATATCGATCGCCATGACGAATACACCATTCCCACCGCTGACCCCACCTTCACGGCTCAGGCCGGCACCGCCGAGAGCTCCTGACAATACGTCAACGATGATGGACAGTGCATAGCCCTTGTGAGCGCTGATGCCTCCGAACGGAAGAATCGCGCCGCGAGGCGGACCATAAAACTTGGCAGGATCGGTCGTGGGGTTACCCCCTCCGTCGACAACCCATCCTTCGGGAAGCATTTCGCCCAGATTTCGTTTCACGCGGATCTTTCCCTCGGCCACAACGCTCGACGTCATGTCGACAATTACCGGAAACTCGCCTCCTGTCGGAATCCCAACAGCAAGCGGATTGGGTGACATACGTGCGTCTATCCCGCCGAAAGGTGGCTGGAGAAGACCGCCGCCGTGGTTGTTGCACATCACGATCCCCAGGATGCCCTGCTCGGCCGCAGACTCGACATACTCTCCAAGACGACCGATATGGCTGCAGTTGAAAACCTCCACGACAGCCACTGACCGCTTCTTCGCTTTCTCGATCGCGATGTCCATCGCCTGATGGCAGATCGTCTGCCCGAATCCCCACGCTCCGTCAACCACGGCGGACGCATCGGCCTCTTTCGTCACCGTGACCTGCTGGCCGGGCTCTACCTTCCCATCGTCCAGGGCCTTGCAATACTGCACCACGCGAATCACGCCGTGTGAGTCGTGTCCCATCACGTTGGCGAGCACTAGCGAATGGGCTATCAGGCTGGCTTCATCCTCTCCCAGCCCAGCGCCCTTGAATACGCTCGCACAGCTTGCTTCCAATGTTTCGATTTCGAATACCGGCATTGTCCTCCCCTATGTGTAAACACCTGTATGGCTAGGATGCTAAGATACCGCTCTGGTAAAGTCTGCCTACTGATTCTTGCCCGCGAAACGTTCCAGCATCTGTTTCACCTCTTGCCCGTCCTCACCACACGTATCCAGTTCGACCACTCGTGCCAATACCTCCTGTGCTCCCTCGAGATCACCCATCTGAGAGAGTGCCACACCCAGGTTGAACAGAGCGCCATGGTGATCCGGCTCGGACACCAGAACACTTCTGAACGCAGCGGTGCTGGCACCGTAGTCTCCGCGGCTGAAGGCGATCGTCCCAAGGTTCATTCAAGCCGAAACCGTCCCTGGACTTTCTTCGAGAACCATTCGGAAAAGGGCTTCTGCTTCGGCCAACTGACCCAGCGCCATCAGTGTCGCCCCCAGATCCACCCAGTAGTTCGTCGTGGCTGGAGAGGCATCTGCTCTCCAGACGTGATACCTGCCTGTTCCTGGATCGAATTCTGAAGCTCGTTCAAACCAGAACATAGAAGTGCTCAGGTCAGCCTTGGCCCGGTAGTGTCCTGCAAGAGTTCCGGCCCCGTAGGCGCGCGCATAGGTCGAGAGCTGCCCCGACTCGACCATATGAGCGAAACGCTCCTCGGACGATCCGACATCGGCATTGACCGCGACCCAACCCGCTGTGTGGACAGAACAAACGCAGATCGCGAGGACCGCCAGTCGGCGTAGACGAACAGGTTGGCAGACCCGCAGAAGAGATCTTCCTGCCAGAAGGACCAACGGGACGGAGGGCAACGCAAATACATCCCAACCCCGAAAAGCTCCTATGGCGGGGTTGAACAGGACCGTGAACAAGACCGGCGGAAGCGCCATGGCAAGCAGCAGAACATCGGTCGCGTCGCTACGCCTGGAGCCTAGCACAAGGATGGGAATCCCCATCACAACCACCGGAACAACGAGCGCATACTGGTTGAGGGTGTCGATGAGATGTTCTGCAGACAGGACGGCGTACGGGGTCAGCCCGGGGCCTGATGTCCTCCAGGGAAGGAGATGGCTGCCAAGCGCTGATTGAGGCAACGAAAACGGAGATATCCCGATCAGAGCCAACGACAGGAATGTCGTCGCCGGAACCGCAAGGAGCGACAGCATAGACAGGATACGGTCGGCCGCGTTCGCACGCTGCCTCCGCCAGACAACCCAGATCAGGGCTGGTGCGTAGGCAAACGCAGTAAAGTGCAAGGGGACCGTGAGCCCGAGGAGAACCGCCGGCTGATACACTGGCGCCTCCCCTTCCATAGCGCGCAAGCACAGGATCGAGTAGCCGAGCAGGAGCGGGAACAGAATCGGGTAGTTCTCTGCGTATCCGAAGAACAGGGCAATATACCCCTGCGAAAGCAAACACAGGATCAGCAGGCCGCGATCATCTGGCCTTGGTGCGAAAACACCTGCCCGCAGTGAAGGACAGCAAAACGAACACAAGACCGGCCATACGGCTTACCCACGGATAGATCTGGGCAGGCGATACGAAGCTCCAGCTCGGAACCTGATGCAACAACCAGAACAGGAGCGGCGAGCGATTCATCTTGGGGTGCGAATCCCATACGCCGCCTATCAACTCGCGGACGTGAAGTTCTCCGTCGCCAAGTAACCGGGTCCCGGACGGAAAGGCCAGCGTGAGCATCAGGAACAGGAGCCCACAAACCATCACGGGACAGCGTATGGACGCGACCAGCGAAGTCAGTCTGCCAGCCTGCAACGTCAGGGGTACCGGGAGAACCACGCACAATGCGAGGACTTTGGGCGCATAGGCGAGGCTGTCGACACCCCAGAAGCTTGCACTGGCGAATGAGGCCGCCACGTGTGCGACACAGAAAAGAAAAAGGGGGACGGCGATCCACTTCAGTAAGCGATCATCCGTCCCCAGATTACTTGGCGATTCAACCATTATCCGCCGTTCTAGAGCATGCGTTCCTTGCGGCTCAGCACCTGCACGGCGAGCCCCCAGGGATCACGCAGCATCGCCAACACATCCCCATCCTCACGGTGGAACACGTCGCCCACCCCGGTGGCACCAGCCTCGATCAGGCGAGCGCGGTCGCCATCCACATCATCCGAATAGAAGGCTAGATGCAGGATCAACGGATCTTGTGCAGCGTAATCGGGCGTCTGGACTTCCGGGTTTGCGTAGATCTCGAACATCACGTTGTCGCCGTCATCCGCCAAAAAGGTCATGAAGTTCGGCCCCGGGCCCTGTCGGACCTGCTTCATCCCGAGGTTTTCACAATACCACTTCGAGACCGCGTTCGGGTCATCTACAAGGAATGCTACGTGTTCGACTCGCATAAGCTCCTCTCGCTTCACTCCACCACAGCCGGAATCTCCGGCATACTCTCCAGGGTCAGATCCTCAGCAAGATGACACCGCACCTGGTGTCCTGGCTCGATCTCACGAAGCTCCGGAACTTCTTCACGGCACCGATCTTCCGCGTAAGGGCACCTGGGATGGAAGGCGCATCCCGGGGGTGCCTTGCTCGGATCCGCGACTTCACCAGACAGGAGAACCTGCTTCTTCTTTGCTTTCGGCTTGGGAACGGGAACCGCCGACAGCAAAGCCTCCGTGTAGGGGTGTAACGGGTGGTCGAAAAGACGATCCACCTCTGCGATCTCGACGACCCTTCCGACATACATAACGGCCACACGATCTGAGATGTGTCGAACCACACTCAGATCGTGCGCCACAAACAAATACGTCAACCCGAGCTCTCGCTGAAGTTCTTGTAACAGATTAAGCGCCTGGGCCTGGACGGAAACGTCAAGGGCAGACACGGGTTCGTCGGCCACCACCAGCTTGGGGTTCAGCGCGAGTGCCCGTGCGATCCCGATGCGCTGTCGTTGACCACCGCTGAACGCGTGCGGATAGCGCCTGAGGAAGTGCGGCTGAAGACCAACCCGGACCAGCAGTTCGCTCACGCGTTCCTCACGCTGCGCGCGATCCTCCATGCCGTTTACCAGCAATGGCTCACCCACGATGTCCAGAACCGTCATCCGGGGATTCAGCGAAGCATACGGATCCTGAAAAATCATCTGCATATGCCGGCGAAGCCCCTTGAGGGTCTCGTGTGACGCACCTGCGACATCGACCATTTCCCCGTTCACCCTGAAGTTGACCGACCCACTCGTGGGCGCGAGTGCCCGCAGGATCGTCCTCCCAACCGTGGTCTTTCCTGATCCGCTCTCCCCCACCAGCCCGAGGCACTCTCCATCGTAGAGATCAAAGCTGACATCGTTTACAGCCTTGACGTGCCCGACAACGTTGTTGAAGAATCCCTTGGTAATCGGGAAATATTTCCTCAGTTCACGAACCTCCAGAAGAGTCTGATGATCAGGCATCGACAGCTTCCTCCCGGTAGAGCACACAGGCTACATCGTGACCGGGCTCGATCTCGATCAATTCCGGCCGATCGCCCACATCGCAGACACCCTTGACCGCTTCCTCACAGCGAGGATGAAATGGGCAACCCTTGGGTCGCGTAAACGGATCAGGTACCGACCCCTCGATCGTATGGAGTTCGGTCTTGCGCCCCCCCCCGATCCCCGGGATCGATCGCATCAATGCCTTGGTATAAGGATGCTTTGGTGCCACGAAGATCCGCTCGACGGAGCCCTGTTCGACCACACGCCCCAGATACATCACAGCCACTTCGTCAGCCATCTCTGCCACCACCCCGAGATCGTGCGTGATCAGCATGATCGACATATCGAACTCGGTCTGGAGGTCGCGCATCAACTCGAGGATCTGCGCCTGAATCGTCACGTCGAGTGCGGTGGTCGGCTCATCAGCCATCAGAAGAGATGGCTGACACGAGAGAGCCATCGCGATCATCACGCGCTGACGCATACCGCCGCTGAGTTCGTGCGGGTACTCGGTCGCGCGTCGAGGCGCGTCAGGAATCCCGACACGCTCCAGCATATGGATCGCGTGATCCATTGCGTCCTGACCTTGCAGATCTGTATGCAGTTCGACAGCCTCTACGATCTGCGCGCCCACACGATGAACGGGACTGAGCGATGTCATCGGTTCCTGGAAGATCATCGATATCTCTTTACCGCGAATCGACCGGATCTGTTCTCCTTCGTCATCGAGATCGGTCAGGACGACATCACCATCCTCACGATGCAGAATGATCTCCCCTTCGACGATCTCACCTGGCTCCGCTACGAGGCGAAGTGCAGAGAAGGCCGAAACACTCTTTCCACAACCGCTCTCGCCGACGATCCCGATGGTCTGCGCCTTCGGGATCTCCAGATTCACACCGTCAACAGCCCGGACGGTTCCCTCATCCAGGAAGAAATAGGTCTTCAGGTTCCTGATACTCAGGACGCTGTCAGCAGTCTCGCTCACTGAGCCGCCTCCACCGTCTCGCGGAATTGCTTCGCACCCGCCGCGACCCACGGACCAGACGGGGTCAGCAGACACTTCACGCCGGCCTTCGTGTACTTCTCCGCCAAGGTGTAGTCGGGGCACATCGTCCCGGCGGTCCGGCCAGATTCGACGATCTTGGCGAGCGCGCCGTCGATCGTGTCTTGCACTCCCTGACTCTGAACCTTACCAATCTTGCCCATAGATGCGGCCAGATCGGAAGGCGCCACTAAGAACACATCGATGTGGTCCACCTCGAGAATTTCGTCGAGGTTGTTGACCGCGATGATGTCCTCGACGAGGATTATCAACAATGTCTCGTCGTTGGCTATGTCTAAATAATCGGGTACGTCGTATCCCTGACGACTCGTGAACAGGCCACGCTGCCCGATCGGCGCGAACTTCCCTCCGGCCACGACGTTTTCCGCCTCAGCCTTCGTATTAACGTGCGGAACACAAACTCCCTGAGCGCCGCGATCGAACGTACGGTAGATCAGGTTTTGATCGTTTCGATTGACCCTTACAACAGATGTCAGACCCCAGATATCACAGGCCCGTGTCAGGTCCCCGATCTGCGGTGCATCGACGGGACCGTGCTCTCCCTCCAGCCAGACACCGTCGAAGCCGTTCGGCCCGAATGAGTCAATCTGATCGCCACTGTCGAACCCGGATGCGATCAGCGCGGATTCGCCGTTCGCCAGTTTCTGTTTCACTCTGTTCGGTCTGATTTCCACAAGGAACTCCTTACCTCGAATACGGGTCGGCCGCGTCACGCAGCCCGTCGCCCACAAAGTTGAATGCCAGCACGGTGATGATCACGAAGATAACCGGGGTCAGCAGCCACGGTTGGAACGCGACGGCCTGAACGTTTTGGGCCTCCTTCAGCAGAACGCCCCAGCTTGTGACCGGAGGGCGAAGTCCCAGGCCCAGGAAACTCAACGACGTCTCGCCCAGGATCATCGAAGGAACGGCCAGCGTCAGGCTCACGATGATGTGGCTCATGAACGACGGCAACAGATGGCGAGTCATAATCCGCCAACGACTGGCCCCTGCTAATAGGGCGGCCATCGCGAAATCCTCCTCTCGCAACGAGAGAATCTTTCCACGGACCTGTCGCGCAAGCCCCGTCCAGCCAATCAGCGAGAGGACCACGGTAATCCCCATGTAGACCTGAAGTGGACTCCAAGAGGCGGGTAACGCCGCGGCCAATGCCATCCAGAGCGGGATCGATGGGAACGATCTCAGAATCTCGATTCCCCGCTGGATGATGTTGTCTATCCATCCGCCGTAGTATCCGGACACCACGCCGATCACCAGCCCGAACACGAAACTGAGCGACACCCCGATCAGCCCAATCGTTAGCGAGATGCGAGATCCGTATATGATGCGTGAAAGGAGATCTCGACCCAGATGGTCGGTCCCAAGAAGGAACAGTGTCCCGCCCTCTTCGACCTCGAATAAGTGAATGTCGGTTTCGAAGAGGCCCCAGAAGCGGTAGGTTTCCCCTCTTACGAACAACTGCACGGGATACGTCTTCGATTCATCCTCGACGTAGTACTTCCGGAGCGTCTCGGGATGCCGGAACCCTTTGATCTTGTAAACGAAGGGCCAGAAGTGCACCCCCTCATTCGAAACGAGACGAAGTCGTTGTGGTGGTGCGAACGCATACTGGACGTTTCGTGATTCGAGCGTATAGGGCGCCAACACCTCGCAGAACATCGCCACGAAATACAAACAGAGGATCACCATTCCGGCAGCCATGGCCACCTTGTGCTTCCGGAACTTCCACCACATTAACTGCCACTGAGAAGCAGCGTGTACGGCAGTCTCCTCGGCAGTCTCGAGTTCTTCCTCGACGTATTGTTCTTGTGCCAGCACCATTACCGTTCCCCCTCCTCATAACGGATCCTGGGGTCCACCACCAGGAGCAGGATGTCAGATAGAAGCGTTCCGATCAGCGTCAATACGCTGAGCATCATCACCATGCTACCAGCTAGATACATGTCCTGGTTCATCAGGGCTCGGAGCAGCAACGGTCCCGTCGTCGGCAAACCGAGAACGACCGAGACAATCGTCGCACCCGACACGATTCCGGGGAGTACCCAACCGACGGTACTTACCAGCGGGTTCAATGCCACCCGCACGGGATACTTCAGAAGAAGGCGCCAATAGGCAACGCCCTTGGCCCTCGCCGTCATCACATACTGTTTCCGCAGCTCGTCGAGTAGGTTACCGCGCATCACGCGGATCAGTCCCGCTGTACCGGACGTACCGATCACGATCACGGGAATCCACAGGTGGGCGATCAGGTCCACGACCTTCCCCATCGACCAGTCCGCATTCTGATACTCGGGTGAGAAAAGCCCCCCCGCACTGACACCGAACATGGCATACCCGATATACATGAACACGAGTGCCAACAGGAAGTTCGGCGTCGCCAGACCGATAAAGCCCATAAACGTGAAGCAGTAGTCAGGCAGCGAATACTGACGCACGGCAGAGTAGATGCCGATCGGAATCGCAATCGCCCACGTCACCAGAAGCGTCGCGATCGATATGATCGACGTCAGGATGATCCGCTCTCTGATCAGCTCCCCAACGGGTCGATCCCATTCGAGCGACATCCCGAGCTCGAACTTAAAGATCATCCCGTACATCCACTTGAAGTACTGGACGTGGAAAGGATCGTCGAGGTTGTACCGAGCGCGGAGCGCGGCCGCCTGCGCCTCGTCGACCGTCTCCCCCGTCTCACTCAGAGCCGCGATGTAGGAGGTCAAGTAGTCCCCCGGCGGCAACTGGATGATCGCGAAAGAGATGAACGAAATCACGAGCGCCGTCGGAATCATCCACAGCACACGTTTGATGATGAGATTCAGCAATTCACTAACTCCTCTCTCAACTCTCGTTCCCAGGCTCGAGCCAGGGAACGACATAGCCTGGGAACGAAAGAGCTAATTCACCCTTGAAGGATAGATCGCGTAGCATTCGATAGCCGTGTTTCCTGGCGTCCTGAACACCCAGCCGCTCATCGCGACATCGGGCACATTCCTGAAATTGTTCCGAACGAGGAAAACGTCGGGAATCATCCCGACCGTCCCGATCACCCACAGGTGCTTCCTGTTCAGGTCCAGGATCTCCCTATACAACCGAATCTGTTCACTGAGTTCCGGTGCCTTCTCCACCCGATTGAACAGGTCAATAGTTTCTCGAATCGCTGGCGGCGGCGTTTCACCCCGTAAACCGTCCGTCCGATACCACCGCGCATAGTCGACGGCCTGAATCGACTCGTCGCTATAAGGGATGTGAAACCGCGGATCGAGCACGGGAACCTGTCCGTTCGCGCCGCCCCAGATCCCACCGTCGTGCAGGGTTCCCCGCTTCCGTTCGTAGAACAGCTGCCGAGCTTCCTCTTTGATCTCGGTCCTGACGCCAACAGCGGTCCAGTAACGCGAAATGAGCTCGAGCACGCGATTGTTCAGGGATGTGGTCTCGAGCCGAATGGATATCGGATCTCCGTCCGGACGTAGGCGCAAGCCACTGGCATCCTTGTCTGCCAGCCCCATGTCGTCGAGCATCCGGGACGCTAGCATCGGATCGTACTCGATATACGCACGCTCGAAGTCGGGGTCGTAATACGGCGAGCTCGGGTTCGGAGCCGCCTGCCTCGGTGTTCCGATGCCGAAGAAATCGGCTTCGTTCAACTCGTCACGGTCGATGGCGTGAGACAGCGCGATCCGGAACCGGCGATCCTGAATCAGCGACTTCATATACGGGTCCGAATGGTTTTGGTTCAGCGAGATGACGTTCTGGCCCATCGTCGCGTTGTGCCATTTCAGGACACGGTAGTCGCCCTTCTGCCGACCCTCCATGAAAAGCGGGTAGTTCTTGAACTGCAGGTGACGGCTCTGCATCCCCATCTCACCGTTGATCGCCTTGAAGTTGATCGTCTCCGGGTCGAAGATGTCGAACGTCATCTCGTCGATATACGGGAGTTGTCGGCCTTCGGGATCGATTTTCCAGTAGTATGGGTTCCGCTCAAGCCGTGCTGGACGGGCCGGCGGTGGATCCTTCACGAGCCAGGGCCACAGACGAGGCGCGTCCGGGTTCCGCCACCGCCACATATCCTCGAACAGCTTGCTCCACAGGTCGAAGCCACGCGCATTAGCCAGCACGGTCAATTCTTCGACCGAACGATACCTTGCATGGAACTGCTTCATGTAATGCTTGGCGTGGCGGACGAGTTCATAGCTTCTGGAGGCGAGCTGCTGGAGGAAGAGACCGTTCGAGGACGTAAACGTAAACCGAATCGTGTAGTCGTCGAGTTGCTCGAAGCCCATGACCTGGCCATCGCGCTTGAACTCGCGCGGAATCACCGGCGTCACTTCGCTGTTGTTCAGGTGATCGTGATACCAGAACGCGATGTCTTCGGCCGTAAACGGGTGGCCGTCAGACCACCGCACGCCTTTGCGCAACCAGAACGTGAACACCTTTGCACTGTCCTCGACCGTCCACCGCTTGGCCAGGTTGGGCAGGATCCTCTCTCCCATCGGCCCCCAACGGACAAGACCTTCGTAAGAGAAGCGCGATTCCAGGACATTGATATCCTTCGGTCCTGTGGCCATCCGTGTCCACGTGCCGCCATACGGCCCCATCTGCTCCGGCGGAACGACCACGAGCGGATCTTGAGGCAAACGTTCAGCCACCGGAGGCAAGTCGCCGTGAGCGACGCGTTCGGCCAGCATAGGAGGTTCCTGGAACGATCGTCCCATTGACGCTGGCCACTCCAACAGGCGATGCAGCCCCACCAGCAAGATTTCGCCGCCAGCAGCCACCGCGGGTTTCTCTATCGACGGAACAACAGCCTGAACGCCAGCCTCCGGAGTCTTCACAAGGGACCCCAGTACGCCCTGTAATCGGGATGCCTCTTCGATCGCAGCCGGGTCCCTTGGAGACAGATACCAGGTCAGACTGCCCAGGGTCTCGACCAGCACACCGAAGACGATGAACACCCCGGCCATGGAAGCAAGGAACTTGACCCGACTCGATGCCAACAGCGTCTCGATCACCCTCGGTCACCCTTGCTTGATTTCGTCGGATCGATCGCGTAGCACTCCACTGCCGTGTTACCGGGACACCGGAACGACCACCCGGCCAGTGCCTTCTCGGGAACGTTCACGAACGTGTCCTTCACGAGGAAGATCGATGGTGTCCGGCCGACCGTACCAATCACCCACAAGTTCTTCTCGTTCAGATCCAGGACCTCTTCGATATAACGCGCCTGCGCTTCAGGATCCATGGACGTTTCGATCTGACGATACAATTCCATAACCCTGAGCATGTCTGCATCACGCGGTTTTTCGCCCTGCCGACCACCTGTTCGAAACCACCTTGCGTAGTTCTGGGCATGAATCGAACTGTCGTTCCAGGGAACGAGCCACCGGGGGTCCAGCGTAGGCTCGAATTCGTCGGCCCCACCCCACGTCGCAAAGTCGTGATTCATCGCTTTCTGGTTTTCCCAGAACAGCTGCCGCGCCTTCTCTTTGACTTCTGCTTTCACGCCGACGGCTGTCCAGTCCGCTGCGACGAGCTCGAGCGCCCGGTTATTGAGGGAAGTCGTTTCGATGTAGACCACAAGCGGCTCACCGTCGGGCCGCAACCGGATCCCTCGAGACGTTCGCTCGGTGAGACCCAACTCGTCGAGCAACGCGTTCGCCCTTTCTGGATCGTATTCCGTATACGCCTTGGCGAACGATTCACTGTAATACTTCGAAAGAGGAGGTGGAGCGACCTGATGTGGGGTAGCAATCCCAAAGTAGGCAATCTCGTTCAAGGCCTGCCGGTTGATCGCGTACGAGAGTGCGATCCGGAAACGGCGATTCTCGATCAGAGCCCGGAGGACGGGATCTTTGTGGTTGAGGTTGGGCGCGATCAGGAGGGGCGACCCGCTACCACTGGGCCACTTAACGACACGATAGCCGCCCTTCGCCGTGTTCTCCATAAACAGCGGGAAGTTGTCAAAGATCAGGTGGCGGCCTTGCATGCCCATCTCACCATTGATCGCTTTGAAGTTGATCGTCTCTTGATCGAAGACATCGAAGGTCATTTGATCGATGTAGGGCAGCTGATTGCCTTCAGGATCGACCTTCCAGTAGTAGGGGTTCCGTTCGAGGACGGCCGGCTGAGCGGGAGGCGGTTCCTTGATGACCCACGGCCAGGTTCTTGGGAGATCCACATTCCGCCACTCACGTAGGGTCTTGAAATACGGCACCCAGTGATCGAACCCGTTTACGGCAGCAAGCGAGTCGATGTATGCTTGACCGCAGAACTTCGGCAGGTATCGCTTCAGATAGTGAGCGGGCTCGCGCGCGATCTCATACCCGAGTCCCGTTGCCAGTCCCTTCAGGAACAGGCCGTGGGGCTCCTTGAACCGAAACCGGACAACGTAGTCGCTGACCTTCTCAACCTGAACCGGTTCTCCGGCACGCTTCAGTTCCCGCTTGATAACGGGTGTGATCTCCTTGTTCAGCAGGATCTCGTCACGCCAGAAAACGATGTCGTCAGCCGTGTAGGGGTGACCGTCGCTCCACCGCATTCCCTCGCGAAGCCAGAAGGTGAAGACCCGGCCTTCTTCCGTGACCTCCCACTTCCGCGCGATGTTTGGAAGGATCTTCTTTCCCCAGGGCCCCCACCGAACAAGGCCCTCATAGGCGAATCGCGCCTCGACGATATTGATGTCCTTGGGCCCCGTCCCCAACCTCGTCCACGTGCCACCGTAGGGTCCGTTTTGGTCAGGGGGCACCACAACGAGCGGCTGCGTGGGTATGCGTTTCTCGACAGTGGGCAGCTTTGACGCCTGCACGCGCGCGGCCAGTAGCGGCGACTCAGAGAAGCTCCCGTGGTCGCTCGTCCACTCGCAAACGGAATGTACCGGCGTGACCGTTGTCGTTGGTGCCGAGTTGGGCACCTCCACATTTGTGAAAAGTTCCGGTGCTCGTGAAGGCCCTACACTCGCAAGGCCGGCCTCCGGAGACTCGACGAGCGATCCCAGCACGACCTGGAACTGGCCAGCCTCCTCAATCGCTTTCGGATCTCGCGGAGACAGATGCCAGGTGAGGTGGCCCAGTACCTCCACGATCGCGCCAAAGACAGCAAAGATCGCCACCAGGCTGATTAGGATTTGTTTCTGCATGAACTCAATTTGTTCGGGGTAGAAAATTACAGCTGAAAACAGCTTTCGTTTTCCTTTCTCGTCAACCGATTCCTACGACCCTCAAGTGCACGGCATCTTGCAGAAACCGCCGTTCACGTAAGCCCGGACCTCTTCCAGACCAGACGCGACAGCCCTTTCGGCAAACCGGTCCAGGCGATCGCGATCCAGGAGCGATGCGGCGTTCTGACGGTTCTCCTCGAAGATGGCTCGCGCTTCATCTGCAGGGGTCGTGTCGCCAACTAGGCGATGAAAAACCTGCTCAGCCTCCCAGGGATCGGCTGTCTCTGCCCACGGACCCACGAGGCCTAGGTAGTTCCGGATCATCGCACCATCGATAAAGCCCACGCTCCAATCCCCCGCGTAGGCCGCAAGCGTCTTCACGAGGCCGGAATAGTGGATGTCGAACTCGTCGGCCAGGGACCAGAGCCCCTTGATCAGGGGCCGCCAGTTGTCGATTCCGTGCACCTGGTAGGTGATTTCATCACGGAAGGCTTCGTCAACCGTCAGGTGTGATATATAGCCGATCAACAAGGCCACTTCACGATCCCCTAAACTTCCCGGGTCGGATAGTTCGGGATGCGCTTCGAACATGCCGCTCACGGAGCGCCCCCACGTATCCTTGCGATTCTCGAGGTAGAAGTGGGTACCGAACTTCCCGAGATCCGAGTAATAGCGAACGGCATCGGGCGCGACGCTGCCAGCACAGAGGGTGGGAAGCTCGCGGTCGGCCAATTCCGCGATGTCGGGCAGACTTTCGCGCATGGCGTCGTGGAGGCGCGCTAGGAGCGCAAAATGACAGCGGCTTCTTGGCATATGGGAGTATGTCGGGTCCGGAGGGTACAAACGAAGAGCGCCCCGCTAGCGAGGCGCCCGCACAAAATAGACCGTTCGATCGATCGAGTCAAACCGATACGGCAGGATCAACCCTTCCGAAGCAGGCGATCGAACGAGTGCTTCGGTTTCCATCCCAGCAAACGCGTAGCCTTATGCGTACCAAACTTGCCGTGCGGCAGATCGGCCAGAATGTCAAAGACCTCGTAATTGTTTGGCATCCGATCCGCCCGCAACGCGTGGAAGAAGGGCTCGCCTGTATCCTCCCAGGCAATCGCCAGCGGATGCACCCCGCTACCGTCAGCCGAGTTGCCCCCGTCGGCTGGAAGGAACGAACAATAAAGGAAGGTGATGACCTCAAGATCGTAGTGCTCGGCGAATGTCTGGACGATCTCGCCCCCCAGGCATTTGGTGAGTGCATACAGATCCGAACCCGGGTGTAGCGGCGCCTCGTCAGGAACCCGGAAGTCGCCCCAATAGTCGCCTTCGAACCCGAGGCGTGTGTGACGCGGACCGGTATGGATCACCTTGCGGATCCCGCACGCCACCGCGGCCTTCATCACGTTGTAAGCTCCAATCGTATTGACGTGAAAAGCCGGGACGAGATCGTGGCGCAACACGCTCACGTTGATTAGCGCGTCCATCCCCTCGGCCGCCGACAGGACCTCCTCGTAGTTCCCCACATCCACTCGTCGCCATTCGTGAGGCGACTCAGGTCTGGTCGGCATGGGAGCCCCCTTCGATTGCGGCTCCCCCGCCTCCAGGATCTCGTCGACCATCCGGATGTCTGTCAGGCGAAGCACGTAGTGGTCCTCGAGCGCGTGCTGGGCCGCCGCACCCACGGGCCCTCCCGCACCGAAGATGCAGACCTTTCCTGTGTCCAGCCCCATCAGCCGACCCCCTTCAGTAGACTCCTGGCCGCACGCAGCGGGAAGCGCACACTGTCGTCGACGTTGTAGACCTGGTATCGATATTCACTCCCCCCGTCGTCAGCCTTGAGGACAGTGTCGATCGCCCGTCGATCCACCTCGCTTGGATCGACAGAACAGATTGTTCGACTCCTCAAGGAAGTAGTACTGATCGGACCCTGACGGGAGAACTCACGGAACACGCGTTCCGCAAGCACGGGCGCCAGGGATCCCGCTTCGGGCCCAGGCCGAGCACGCCAGGCCTCGTCGATCACGTAGTCTGCGTCATACGCGTCGAAGGCGTCCAGTGGGGTCAGGAGAATTGCTCGCGGCACACCAGCTTCAATGGCCTCCTGAAGCAACACGTAGGCGCCTCGCGTCGCACGATCAAGGGTCTCCTCTTCAGACTGATATTTCGCCACAGTTGGGACAGCGTGAACAAGCGCCTCCACTCCTCCCAGGAGTGGTTTCACCTGATCTGGCTCACGGACATCCAGGCCGTCCGATCCCCGAACGTCGTTCGAGTTGGCAAGATGCGCTCGGAAAGATGAAGAAACTGTTTCAGTCACTAGGATTTTCATTCTGTTTCTCCCATGGCAGAGACCCCGTCCACGATGGCGTAGCCATCTTTTTCGTCGACCACGACCTTGCCACACACAAGGTCCGGATCGTGGGGCCAAGCGACCCACCAGTCCTCGGAAGCCGCCCGCTCCAGGAACAACCCCTTGTTGACGTAGGTTTCGCGAGGATACAGGTCATAAGCCATCACATAGATTGGCTTCAGATGACTGGCGGTGGGAACCAGATCGCCCACGAAGAACAGAGCGTCCCCCGAATCTTCGATCAACACGGACTGATGTGCTCGTGTGTGCCCAGGGGTCACCAGGAGACGGATTCCGTTTCCCATATCCTGGTCACCATCGACAAGATCGAGTCTTCCGTAGCGTTCAAGCGGATCCAGGACCTCCTCGCGTCGGTACGCATTCGCCGTCTGGCCATCGGCATCACTAGCGTCATGCCACTCCCCCGCCTGAACCGTGTATGTCGCGTTCGGAAAAGCGGGAACAAACGAGCCGTTGTCAAGAACGGTCGACCCGCCGGCATGGTCCTGGTGCAAATGGGTTAGAATGACACGGTCGACATCCTCAGGAGTCTTACCCGCTTCTTCCAACTGAGCGAGCAACCCGGGCGTCTCTCGCAGATCGTAGATCTCGCGGAGTCGATCGTTCACCTTACCACCGAATCCGGTCTCGACCAGAAGAGTTTCCTCGCCCACTTCGACCAGCAAACACCGCATCTGAAGGTCGATTCGATTCCGATCGTCTGCCTCAATTTTCCTGGCCCACAGGCCCTTGGGCACGACCCCGAACATAGCGCCGCCATCCATCCGAACCCGTCCGGCACTCAGAACTGTGACCTTGATGTTGCCTATAATGATTTGTGGCAGGGCCATCTAGAACACACTCGCAGACTGGGTATCGACCTTGACGTTCGCATCCCGGAGACGCCCGCAGAGCACAATAACAAGGTTCTCGTAGACCCGCATTTTCAGGCGCTCGTTCTGCTCGAACAGCCGCAGCAGATCCTGCTTTCTGAGGACGAAGCCGGCGTTCTTTGCGCTGGCCACGACATTCGCCGAACGAGGGCTTCCAGTCAGCAATCCCATCTCTCCCGTCGTTGACCCGGGCAGGATGTAGCCGAGCATCGTCCCCAATCCCGCGGTGGCGACAAACTTGCCCTGGAGCAGGATCAACATCTCGTCACCTCCTGCACGATGAGTTCCCCTTTCGCATACGTCCGTAACTTGCAGACCTTCAAGATCGCATCCGCCTCGAGGAGGGTCATCCGTCGGAATATACTGAAGTGCTCGATGATCTTTCTGACGCGTTCCGCATTCTCTGGCTCCATCCAGTGCTCCGTGGTGAGTGGCCGTCTAACATAACCGCCTTCACTCGTGTACACAAAAAAAGACGACCCAAACGGGTCGCCTGACAACAACCAGCAATGACGGCGCGCGCTACTGCCCCTGAACCGCCTGAACCTGTGCGTTCGCTTTCTCATAGGACCGTCGAAGCACCATAACCACCTGGAGCCTGATCCGAATGCTCTCGTCTTTCATGGCTTGCATCAGGTACGGACCGGCGATGTCGGGGGAGAAATTCGCCAGGGCCTTGACCACCTCCAGCCTTGTATTCTCATCCTTGTCCTTGAGTGCACGCCCGAGTGCCGAGGCGCTTCGCCTCTGCTCTTCTGGGGTCGCGTGCATTGTCCCTAACAACCTAACGGCGTCCAGTCGGACGACCGGATTCTTGTCCGTCAGGGCACGCTCGAGGATAGCCTCCATAGAGCTATCCCCCCTGTTTCCAACGAGCGGCAGATAGCGAACCGGGGGGACGCGTCGGACCGCACATCCCTCTACCACAAAGAGCAGTGCCAGCACAGCCAGCAGCCGGAATCCACCCAAAATGTCGAAAAGCGCTTTCACACTCTTATTTTCGGCAGAAAAGTCGCATTCTCCAGTAAAATGAGGGCTACTCCTCTTCTCCGTCGTCCTCATGTCCGGCACAGAACATCTTGTATTCAGCCCGAAACGTTAAGGCTTTGAGGTCATCCATACGGTCAAAATACAGGATTCCATCCAGGTGGTCTACCTCGTGTTGGATGACCCGCGCCTCGAACGCTTCCGCAGTGTAATCGACCCGCTCACCCTCGTCGTCCAATGCACTCACGCGAATCCGGGTGTACCTGGGTACGGAGCCCATAATTCCCGGAATACTCAGACACCCTTCCCAACCGTGCTCCATTTCGTCGTTCTCTGGCGTGATTTCGGGGTTCACGAGGGTTTGAATCTCGGGCATCCCCTCATCGTCCTGCGATTGATATACCAGGATCCGGTTCGAAACGTGAACCTGTGGGCCAGCCAGTCCAGCCCCCTGGTAAGCGACCATCGTTTCTTCCATGTCATTCACCAATCGCTGGAAGGCTTCCGACTGGATTTGATCCGGATCGACAGGGTCCGCGACTCGTCTCAGTACGGGATGGCCCATCTGTGACACCTTCAATATTGACATAACCTCTCCGTTTAGGTCCGTCGCTCGACGCTTTTGATTATCTTAGCACCCGAATCTGACAGCGTCCAATCGAATCAGGAGTCATCCATGCCGACAGCAATCGTCACCGGCTCGAGCCGAGGCATCGGCCGAGGAATCGCCGAATCGCTCGCAGCCGCCGGCCACGACATCATGATCAACTACACGCGCAACGAGGATGCGGCCAAGGAAGCCGCTGAATCGGTCTCGTCACACGGCGTCCGGGCAGAGATCTGCCAGGCAAACGTGACCGAAACCCAAGACGGGCGCAACCTGGTGGACAAAACTCTCGAGGCGTTCGGGCGCCTCGACCTGCTGGTCAACAACGCCGGAATCGCCCCTCGAGTGCGGGCGGACCTCCTCGACGCGGAGACCCAGAGCTATGATGAAGTCATGGCCACGAACCTCCGGGGGCCCTATTTCCTGACGCAATACGCCGCCAACAAAATGATCGACCTCAAGACCGCGGGCACGATCGAAGCGGCCCGGATCGTTGTCATTTCGTCTATATCTGCGTTCACGACGTCGATCAACCGGGGCGAATACTGCCTGTCGAAAACAGGTCTCTCCATGATGACGCAGCTGTTCGCCGATCGGCTGGCCGAGCACGACATCACGGTCAACGAGATCCAGCCAGGGATCATCCAGACAGACATGACGGATCCCGTAAAGGACAAGTACGACAAGCTGATCACCGATGGCCTGACACCGATCCGCCGGTGGGGACAGCCCGACGACATCGGCAAAGCGGTCGTGGCAATCGCCTCCGGGCTGCTCGACTTCACGACCGGAGCTGCGATCCCGGTCGACGGTGGATTCCATATCCGCCGGCTGTAGCTATAAGCTCACCTTCTGAATTTCGCGCCGCCCGCTGATTTGACGCCCCCCCTGAATTGGCATAAATTTGTGCTGTGCCTTGAATTACACGATTGAGCGATTCGGGAGTATCGGGGGGAACTTATGCTGAAGGGCTTCTTCAAGAAGGACGAAGAGAACGGGTCCGAACTGCAGCGCGAGAAGCAGTATGTCCTGGAAGGACAGGACGAAGAAATCGAAGAGGCGATGTCCCTACTCGCGGAGGACGGGAAGGTCGAACTCGACGAAACGATGGAGGAGATCAATGAAGCGGTGAAGGAGGCCGCCAAGACCTCTCTCCGTGACATTAAGCTGATGGAAGAAGGCCGCTGCCCCTCATGCGGTCACAAGACGAACCAGTTCCTGTTTACGACGGTCTGCGCCAATTGTGGATGGTTCTCCCACATCTCCCCGGAGGAGGGACAATCCATCATCCACCTCAAGAACGGCAGCACGATAGAGTGTGGGACCACGTTCGACACTAAGGACTACTACATCCTCGGGATTACGGATGGCGTCGTTCGAGCGAAAGTATCGAAGGACAACGTCGAGTTCATCGAGTTCAAGTGGACCGACGAAGAGGTGCACAAAAAGCGGAAGGCCCGGATGGTCGTGCAGGCGGCTGTCGACTCCTGGACGGAGAAGCCGCTGACCGAGTATGACAACGAGCCGATTCTCGTATACGCCTCGTTCGGCAATCTCCAGGAACGTTATGTATTCGGGAGCAAGGAGAACGCCGAGGCCTTCAAGAAGCAGTATCCCGTCCGCGTCCACAAAAACTGCTACGAACGGCCGTGCGTGGACTGCGACCTGTGCATCAAGAAGTATAGCGGTGAGGACGAGACCATCTACAAAAAGATGATTGAAGAACCCGTCTGAGCCAGGCTAGAGGAAAAAATAAAGGGCGCCTCACCGAGGCGCCCTTTCTCGTATACAGCCAACAGTATCCGGAACGTCTAAGTAGCCGGTTCCAGATCGTCGATCACGTCCGGCTGACTCGTTTGCTGATCGTGAAGGTCCTTGTAGACACCGTCCTGGACAACGAGTTCGTCGTGCGTTCCCCAGCCCACGCCTCGTCCATTATCCAAAACCAGAATGCGATCCGCCCGCATCGCGGTCGATATGCGGTGAGTGATCACGAAAGTCGTTCTCCCTTCCATGATCCGACTCAACGTCTCCTGAATTCGCGCCTCGGTTTTCGCATCAAGCGCGGACGTTGTGTCATCCAGCACCAGAATACTCGGATCGGTCAGCATGGCCATCGCGAACGAAAGCCTCTGCTTCTGTCCACCCGACAGGTTTGAACCCCGCTCCCCGACCCGAGCCTCGTATTTCTCTGGCAGGGTCATCACGTAGTCGTGTAGCTCCGCAGCCTTTGCCGCATTCATAACCTGCTCTGGCGTAGCCTCCCTCCGTCCATAGACGATATTCTCAGCGATGGTACCCGAGAACAGCACCGCCTCCTGCGGCACCACGCTGATGTGCTGCCGCAACGAGGACAACCGGATATCGCGCAGGTCGTAGTCGTCCAGTTGGATCCGACCCTGGGTCGGCTCATACAGCCTCAGCAGCAGGTTGACCAACGTGCTCTTACCAGATCCGGATGGCCCAACAACCGCGAGTGACATCCCAGGTCTGACCCGAAAATCGACATCTCTCAGCACGTAGTCGCCCGCGTCCGAGTAACGGAAACTAACGTTCTTGAAGACCACACGACCGCGGACCGTGTCGAGACGGGCAGCGGTCGGACGATCCTGGATGATCACCTCTTCGTCGAGAACCTCGAACACACGAGAGATGATGACCACCATTTGCTGAATGGTCGCGTTCACGTTGGCCAGCGCTACGAGCGGCATGAACAGGTTACCCACCGACATGTGGAAGTAGATCAGGTCGCCGACCGTGATCGCACCGCTCTGTACCCGGAGCGCACCCAGGTAGAGAATGAACGCCGTCGCAACCGCGCTGATAGCACTGCACGTCGCCCCGAGTCCCGTATTCAGCATCGAACCCCTGAGCGCCAAGCGAAAGATCTGAACCAGACGCCGGTAGAAGGACCGATACTCCCCCCGCTCCTTCGCGAATGACAGCACGACTCGCACCCCGCGAACCCGCTCCTCGAGCATGCCATACGTGTCCGCATACGTTTCGCGCATCCTTGTAAATGCGACGGCGATCGCCTTCTGAAAACTCTTGTAGGCGATCACGTAGATTGGGAGTGCCGCGAACGCCACGAGGGCCAGTTCGACGTTGATCGTCAGGAGGATGATGACCCCGAGGAGAATGCGGGCGACGTGGCGGGTCGTCTGAACAAACGTTGTGGCGACTTCGCTCTGGAGGAGTTGCACGTCATCGAGCAGGCGCGCCATGAGCTTCCCCGTCTGCTGACGGTCGAAGAACGTCATCTGGAGCTTCTGGATCTTCTGGTGCAGGTCAAGACGGATGTGGTAAACGATCCGCTGGCCGACGTAAGCGATGTGATAGGTGTAGAACCAGTTGATCGCGGCGAACAGCGACCGGACGACCAGGTAGGTGAAGAAGATGAACCAGAGAAACTTGAGCTTCTCGGTTCTCGTCTTTTCGACGACAGGCTCAGGAAGGGGCTCCTTCCTGAGGAGCGTCAACTGAGGATCACGTCGGGGTCGTGTCTCTCTGGGTAGAAGCGATCCGTCTCCACCACCGAGTGTTCCCCTCACCACGGTCACCTCCGGCTTCAACTGGAGGACATCGTCGACCGTGACCTTCGTTATGTATCCGAGGATGAAAGAATAGGAAGACGTCACGGTCGCCATGATCATAACCGCGAGCATACGAACCCAGAAGGGCCGGATATACGTGTTCGTGAATCGCTTAAGCTGATCCATCAGTCGGCCGCCAGTTCTTCTTCTGCGGCACCAGCAAACTGTTGCGCATACAGCTCTCGGTATCGTCCGCCTGGGTTCTCGAGTAACTCCTCGTGTCTCCCACATTCGACGATCTCCCCCTGGTCCACCACCACGATTTTGTCTGCGTTCACAATCGTCGACAGCCGGTGCGCGATCACGAAAGAGGTCCTGCCCTCCAGCACGTTGGCCATCGCCTTCTGGATCAGGGCTTCGGACAACGAGTCCAGCGAAGAAGTCGCTTCATCGAGGATCAGCACACTCGGGTCCGTTAACACCGCTCGGGCGATCGAGAGCCGCTGCTTCTCTCCGACCGACAGCTTGACCCCCTCGTCCCCTAGCTGCGTGTCGTAGCCATCAGCGGTTCGCACGATGAACTCGTGAATCTCGCCAACGCGCGCGGCCGTGATGATCTCGGCCTCGGTGGCATCGGTGTTCCCATACGTCAGATTCTCCCGAATCGTCGAGTTGAACATCACCGAATCTTGAAGGACCTGCCCGATCTGTTTTCGCATCGCTCCCAGTTTCATATCTCGCAGGTCGTGACCGTCGATCGTGATGCGTCCCTTCGTCACATCGAAGTAGCGCATCAGAAGGCTCGTCAGAGTCGTTTTGCCACACCCCGTGTGCCCGACCAGCGCGACCATTTCTCCGGGCTCGACCTCGAGGTCGACGCCTCGGATCACCGGCTCGCCTTCTTCATACTCGAACCAGACATCTTCGAAGGTCACACGACCCTCGATCCGGGGAAGCTCGACGGCGTCAGGCTTGTCTTTCACGTCTATGTCGTGATCCAGCACTTCAAAGATCCGATCGACGGAAATCATCATCTGCTCGAACCGCATCGCCTCTTGGGTCAAGTTCAGGACGGGCTTGAACACCCGCATCGCATAGGAGAGAAAGGCCATCACCGCACCGTAGGTCATCTCTCCCTCGATCACGAAGTAACACCCCAGGCAGAACACCACGGTATTGCGGATCCCGGACACCGCCCACACACCCGACTCGTAGCCGGCGCGGAACGTAGCCGTGGTCATGGCCTGATCGAGGGTGTCGCGTGTCTCGTTCGCGAAGGCTCTATTCTCTCGACGTTCCTTGCCATACGCCTTCACGACCTGCACACCGCTCAGCCGTTCCTGCAGCCCAACGGAGACCTTGTCCATCTTCGTCCGCCACGCTCGAACGGACGCACGGATTCCGCCCCGCCAGCCGAAGTAGTTGAACAGATACAGAGGCAAAAGGGCGATCAGTAACGCACCCAGCTTCCAGTTCAGGCTGGCACACATGGCGATCGCGAACCAGAAAGACACGAAGTCTGTCACGATGCTCAGAACGCGCATCGTCACCATGCTGCGCACCGTCGCAACGTCACCCATGATTCGTTCCATGATCTTCCCTGTCCCCATCTTGTCGTAGAACAGGAGTGACAGGCGAAGTAGGTGATCGAACATCGCCTCACGGATATCCATGATCAGGCGGTGCGATATGATGGAAATGGAGTAGGTCGTTAAGACACTAAGACCGGCGGCCGCCACCGGGATGAGAACAGATATTAGAAGGACGATCTCCAGGAGGTCCCACCGCCCACCGACGACGATCTCGTCGACGATGAACTTCATAATCAACGGCGGTGTCATGGAGACCGTCGTCAGACCGATGGTCAGCAGGAGGGCGCCGAAGAGGCGTCGCTGATACGGTCGGACAAACTGCAGCAGTTTCTTGAGGTTCTGAGTCTTGGGATTGCCCTGTTCTTCCATTAGCTCGCCTATCGTCCCACAGCACAGTCTGAGGCGTAAGTATCCAATATAGTTACATCCTAACGCGCGATCAAACTGGCCTACCCAACGAGACCCTCAAGAAGTTTTTAAGGCCACCTAATCTTTACCAGCTTCGATTGCTTGACGACCCGCTTGGTGCCCCTTACATTCGATCGTCGCTCCCTTCACAGTCACAACACATCTCCCCGGAAAAGTCGTCTTCTTGCCGCCCAAGATGCCTCACCCCTCGGACATGTCTGTCTCCGAAGCTGCCGCCTACGTGGCCGGCAGGCCGCGAGGGCTCGAAGCCTTCCTGACTGCCCTGGAATCCGACGCCAGATCCGGCATGCGCAGCCTCGCAGAGAGGGCCCGCAAACAGAAACGTGCAGACCGCAGAGAACGCAACCGTCTTCTCCGAATGCTCAAACACGAACGTCGGCTCTGGGAGAAGGGCTACGCAAACGTCGCGGGTGTTGACGAGGTCGGGCGTGGCCCGCTGGCAGGACCGGTAGTCGCGTCTGCCGTCATCCTTCCCCCCACCGCCCGCATCAAGGGGCTTGATGACTCAAAAGCCCTGACTGCCGAGTCCAGGGAGGAGCTCTATGAAGAGATTCGGGCCAAGGCCCTGGACATATCGATCGGATCCGTGCCTCCCGAAGAAATCGACCAGATCAACATCTACCAGGCGACCCTGAAGGCGATGCGTGCAGCGATCTCAGGACTCGAGACCGCGCCTGATTATGCTCTGATCGACGGGAATCGGGTTCCGGAAAGCGGATGCCGCGAACTTGCGGTCGTCGGCGGTGACGCAGCTTCCTTGAGTATTGCGGCGGCTTCCGTGGTCGCCAAGGTCACTCGAGACCAGGAGATGGTAGACTGGGACGCCAGATACCCGGCATACGGGTTCACCGGCCACAAGGGTTACGCTAGCGCCGAGCACATCGGAGGATTGATGGATCAGGGCCCGTGCCCCATACATCGTCGCTCCTTCAGCACAGTAGAGGATGCTCTCGCCGCCAGGTCCGACACGTTTCGCCAAGTCAGAGAAGAGGTCGATTCGATCAAGCGGACTGCGGAACTCGACACCTACCAAGCAACCCTTCATCGAAAGTTATCCGAGCTGTCCGATGAAGAAAGATCCGATATAGACAATCGTATTGATCGGCGCCGCAGCCAGTTACAGAAACCATCTATCGCAGGAGAAGAAGCTG
Source organism: Gemmatimonadota bacterium (assembly GCA_002727195.1). Taxonomy (GTDB): domain Bacteria; phylum Latescibacterota; class UBA2968; order UBA2968; family UBA2968; genus UBA2968. The sequence goes on along the minus strand of PBWH01000003.1, from coordinate 10,512 downwards.
CCGAGGCCTGGCTGGAACAGTCCGGTTTCCTGATTCTCGAGCGCAATGTCCGTTTCGGTCGTGGCGAGATCGATCTGATCGCTCAGCAAGGCGATACGATCGCTTTCGTCGAAGTAAAAACCTCCGAAACAGAGCTTGCAAAATGGGTTACGCCGCACAAGCAGTCCAGGATATGCAGCGCAGCGGGAACCTATCTGGACCAGAACCCAACCAGTCTCTCACCCCGGTTCGACGTCGTCTCGGTCCTGCTCGGGGGCGACGTCCCCACGGTCCGACACTACCCGGCAGCCTTCGAATCCTGAGCGGCCGAATCGCGTGTAAGTTGTTGACAGAACAAGACCTTCTTGTTAGGTTCGGCTCTCTCTCAGATCCGATTCAGACCCTCTCTCCTCACCGCCATGGCATCGAAAATCATCCCAAACGTCAAAGGCACGCGGGACTTCTACCCGGACGACTGGGCATACCAGAAGTGGTTGTCCGGCAAGTTCCTCGAAGTAGGCCGACTTTTCGGGTTCGAGGAATACGAGGGATCGCTACTTGAGCACCAGGACCTCTATCTGGGCAAAAGCAGCGAAGAAATCGTTAATCAACAAACATTTACGCTGAAAGATCGCGACGACCGCGATCTGGTACTCAGGCCTGAGCTGACGCCCTCTCTGGCTCGAATGGTCGCTTCACGAGAGGGTCAACTCGCCTTCCCCATCAGGTGGCAGTCCTACGGCCAGTTCTTCCGCTACGAACGGCCCCAAAGGGGACGAGGACGGGCCTTCTTCCAATGGAATGTAGACCTCCTGGGAGCAGATTCTCCCGTCGCTGACGCTGAGATCCTCAGCCTCGCCTGTGCAACCTTAAAGACGCTCGACCTCACGCCTGATCACGTCACGCTCCGCCTCAACGATCGTCAGGCAGCAGAGTCGCTCCTGCGGGAGACCCTGGGGATCCGGGACGACCTGATCCCAGCCGTGTTCGGCCTTATCGACCGTGTCGACAAGATGGATCCAGAGAAATTCAAGGCAGCCCTGGCCGAAGCAGGGCTCGGAGACACGCAGGCATCCGAGCTTCAGGACATCCTCCAGTCGAAATCACCGATCGTCTCGGACTGGCTGACCGAAATCATGGCGCACCTCAGCAAGGCGGGGGTGGAGAGCTACATCCAGCTGGACCCTAGGATCGTGCGCGGGTTCGACTACTACACTAGGACCGTGTTCGAGGCCTGGGCAAAGACGTCTCTCCGCCGAGCACTGTTCGGGGGCGGACGGTACGACAACCTAACCCTACAAGTCGGCGGTAAGCGCCAGATTCCGGGCGTAGGCTTCGCAGTCGGTGATATGGCCTTGACGGAGCTCTTGAAGGAAGTCGAGAAGATGCCGGATGCGCACCCCACGGAGGTGCGCGTCCTCGTAACCGTCTTTGCCGAGGACCTTCTGGACACCTCCTCACATGTGGCGGCCACCCTCCGTCGAGCGGGCATCCCCACCGAGCTCTACCTGTCGCCGAAGCACAAACTGGATCGGCAATTCAAGCACGCCGACAAGAAAGCGATACGATATGTGGTTGTCCTAGGACCCGATGAGGCAGCAGCAGACAAAGCGTCGCTGAAGGACCTCCGAACCGGAGACCAGGTCACCCTAGCAGTCGGCGAGCTCGCCGACCGGATCAGCCAAAACTAGACAGGACGGATCATGCCAGAATCATTGGACGGCTGGAAGCGCACCCACCATTGCAACGCACTCCGCAAGGAGGATATAGGCAAAGAGGCCGTGTTGATGGGATGGGTGGCCAAACGCCGGGATCACGGCGGTGTCATCTTCGTCGACCTGAGAGACCGGGAGGGGGTCACGCAGGTCGTGTTCCGCCCCGATATCGAGGCTGAGATGCACGCTAAAGCAGAATCGATCAGGAACGAGTTTGTCCTGGCCGTTCAAGGGAGGGTTGAGCCCCGACCCGAGGGTATGGCGAACCCTAACCTCGATACGGGCGCAGTCGACGTTGAGTGCAATGCCGTCAAGGTCCTGAACGAGGCAGAAACGCCTCCCTTCCAGATTGAGCCTGACCAGGAGCTCAGCGAAGAGATCCGATTGCGTTATCGCTACCTGGACCTCCGACGCCCGGACGTCCAAGCCACGATGCTCCTCCGACACAAAACTTCACAAGAAGTCCGTAAGCACCTAGCAGACAATGGTTTTCTTGAAATCGAAACACCTTACCTAATGAAGAGCACTCCGGAAGGTGCACGGGACTACCTCGTACCGTCCCGGGTGAACCGGGGGTCCTTCTACGCCCTCCCCCAGTCTCCCCAGACCTACAAGCAACTGCTGATGGTCGCTGGCTACGAGAAGTACTTCCAGATCGTCCGATGCTTCCGTGACGAGGACCTTCGCGGAGATCGTCAGCCCGAATTCACCCAGATCGACATCGAGATGTCCTTCGTCGAAGAAAACGACGTGATGGAGATGGCCGAGAACCTGACGAGGCACGTGTTCAAGTCGGTGATCGGACAGGATATCCCAGACCCGATTCCCAGAATGACCTACCAGGAGGCGGTTGACCGTTACGGAGTCGACCGGCCGGACACTCGATTCGGATTCGAAATCGTGGATCTAGCGGAAGCAGCGGAAGCCTCTGAGTTCCAGGTGTTCAAGAACGTCATCGGCGACGGCGGGCAGGTCCGAGGCATCAACGCCAAGAACTGCTGTTCGTTCTCACGCAAACAGATTGACGATCTGACCGCCTACGTGGCCAAATTCGGCGCGAAGGGGTTGGCCTGGATCAAGGTCACCGACGCAGGATTCGAATCATCAATAGTCAAGTTCTTCCCTGAGGCCGCGCAATCGGTTCTACAAGAAGCCCTTGAGGCTGAACCGGGGGATTTACTGCTGTTTGTCGCTGACAAGCCGGGAGTGGTCGCTGACTCGCTCGGAAACCTGCGGATCGAGTTGGCAAGACAGCAGGGGCTTCTCGATCCGTCGCAATACGCGTTTACCTGGGTGACCAAGTTCCCCCTGCTCGAGTACGACGACGAGTCCAAGCGCTACGTCGCCTGCCACCACCCGTTCACAAGCCCGCTCGACGAGGATCTCAACGGGATGGAAGCGGATCCGGCCAGAGCTCGGGCAAAGGCATATGATTTGGTCCTGAACGGCAACGAGATTGCCGGGGGAAGCGTCAGAATCAACCGGGCGGATGTCCAGGACCGGATGTTCCGCCTGCTGGGGATCGACGAGGAGGAGGCAGAGGAAAAATTCGGTTTCCTCCTGTCAGCCTTCAAATACGGGGCCCCACCCCACTGTGGTATCGCCTTCGGATACGATCGCCTAGTCGCCCTGCTGGCCCAGAAAGAGTTTATCCGGGACGTGATCGCCTTCCCGAAGACGAACGCGGCGGCCTCTTTAATGGACAGCGCCCCATCAGAGGTATCAGATGCTCAGCTGAGAGAGCTCGGATTGAGGCTAATACATCCCTGATTTCGGTGACTCAGAACTGACGCAACTGAATGAAAAACACCGCTGTAAATTAAGAAATTAGGCCTTGACTTCACTCTGGGCCTGTAGTAATTTCACTCGGTGCTATTTTGCTGTATTGTCATTCGTGTGCGTCTTACAAAGATCGACAACTAGATACAGTCTCCTTTACCACAAGATACCAGGAGAAATGCCGTCTTATGACTAAGCTGCTCAAAAGGGCAACGGGTGTTGGGCTGGCAGCAGCCCTAATCTCCCTTCCCCTACTGTCCGGCTGCACAGTGATGGCCTCCAGTGAACAGTTGGCCATGCTGGAAGAAGCACGGAAGAAGGCTGAATCGGCTGAGGCTGACCTCAATACGTGCAGGGAGACGCGAGCTCAGCTCGAGAAGGAGCTGGCCGACAAGAAGGCGTTGCTGGCAAAGCTTCGCAATGATCGAGACGTTGTGCAGAAAGCCATCAGCGAGTGATTGAAAGGAGTCGATGATGCGTTTCAGAAAGATCACTGCCGCACTGTTCTGCACACTTGCCCTCGTTGTGGGCCTAGGTGGCGTGCCGGTAACAGCGCAGGAAATGACCTACGAAGAATACAAGATCAAGCTGGCCGAGTATGAAGGCCGGACGGCGGAGGCACGCCGCGCACTCGCGGCCTGTAAGGAAGCCGGAGACAAGCTTCGCGCGGAGATCGGAGCCCTTGAGGGCGACATGGCCAGCGTGAACAAAGAGATCTATGAACTGCTTGGGACGGACCAGGGATCGATTGACTCGTTCCTGGCTGAACTCGACCGGATTGAAGCTCGTCTGATGGGTCTGTTGAACCTGTCAGAAGAGGCGCTGTTCGAGAAGCGTGACGAGATCGACTCGATCGAGGAACGCGTCGCGCAGATAAAGGAGGACAACAGGGCTCTTCTCCCCGACGCCGCCAATAAGCTGGCGAACATCGATCAGTTGCTCGAGCGCGTGAAGGCCCGGATGCCGCGCAAGCGGATCAAGCAGTATACGGTAATGCGCGGCGACAACCTCTGGAACATCGCCAAGAAGCCGTCGATCTACAGCGATCCTTACCTCTGGCCCCGCATCTACGTTGAGAACAAGGGCAAGATCAAGAATCCTGACCTTATCTACCCCAACTGGTCGCTCAACGTGCCTTTCGGCGTCGACCTCAACCAGCATCTGGTGGTCACTGGTCAGAGTCTCTCCTCGATCGCGGGCGCGGTCTACAAAGACCCGACCAAGTGGCACCGTCTGCTCAAGGCAAATCAGTCACAGATTCTGGATGCCAACCTGATTTTCCCTGCTCAAGTCCTCGACGTTCCAGCCAACTAGGCACGATCAGAAAAAACCACCGGCCCATCGCCGGTTGACGAATGGAACGATTAAAACAGGACTAAATACCCGGCAGAAGGCTCTCGTTCTCGCGGTTTGCGAGAACGAGAGCCTTTTCTCTATCTACCTCGGAAGAAGAGAACCCCAAGCCTATGGCAACGGATTCGCCGACTCTCAACTCGGCCCAGACTTCCCAAAGAATCCCTACGCAGGGCGTCGACCCGCTCTCGCTATACGGACACAATGACGCCAACCTGATCGCACTTGAATCCAGGTATGGTGTCAAGATCACGGCACGGGGCGATACGATTCGCCTCGATGGCGATGAATTGAGTGTCCGACTTGTCGCTGGGTTGATCGACGAGATGATCTCACTTCTTCGCAGAGGCGACGATGTCAGTTCATCCGACCTCCTCTCCGCCCCGGCCATATCGCACCCCGAGAGAGAGCATGAGGATGAAGATGACACAACGATCCTGACAAAGAAGGGTGCGATTCGACCGCGCTCCGAACGTCAGGCTGACTATATCTCGTCCGTAAAGGCCTACGACATCGTGTTCGGCGTTGGGCCAGCTGGAACCGGGAAGACGTATCTCGCGGTAGCCTGCGCCATCGCAGCTCTCCGCAGGAAAGAAGTGTCCAGAATCATCCTGACCCGGCCAGCCGTTGAAGCGGGCGAGAGCCTTGGGTTCCTGCCAGGGGACATACAGGAGAAGGTAGACCCCTATCTCCGTCCGCTCTATGACGCGCTCCGGGACATGATTCCGGGAGACCAGATGGGCAGACTCATGCAACTGGGAACACTCGAGATCGCCCCGCTCGCCTTTATGCGTGGTCGCACCCTGAACAACGCGTTCGTCATCCTGGATGAAGCCCAGAACACCAGCATCAGCCAGATGAAGATGTTCCTGACACGGCTGGGCGCAAATTCGAAGGCAGTAATTACCGGGGACATCACCCAGGTCGATCTGCCGTCGGGATCACAGTCCGGCCTCATTCACGTGCAGCGCATCCTGTCGCACATCGAGGCGATTCGATTCGTCCACTTCACGGAACAGGACGTGGTCCGACACGCTCTGGTGCAGGAAATCATCAACGCCTACGACTGCTATGAGTCTTCCATCCAGCAGGAGCTTCCCCTCACCGACGACCTCAAAAACAAGACATCAGAGAACAGTGCTGAGACCAGCTAAAAAAACCGCGGCTCACGGCATAGAGCTCGGTCGCGAGCGCAAGCCCTGGCGGCAGGGATACCGGGATCAACTCGCCCGATACGGCATCCTGGCCGTGTTGACAGTGATCCTGACAACGCTCTACCCGACTAGTCAGACATACGAGATCACTTGGCTGGAGAGCAGTCCGGTCGCACTCGAGGAAGTCCTCGCTCCTGTCAGTTTCTCCATCCACAAGAGCGAGAAGGACTACGCAGCCGAAACCGCCGAGGCCCGCGCCGCCGTCAGACCGGTCTTCTTCGTGAATGCCCGGGTCGCGGTCGAACGTTCGGCCGCGATGGAGGCGCTGTTCCGGGACATCGAGGCCCTTCGGATGTCGGACCTCGCCGATTCAGCACGTGTCTCCCGGCTCAGAATCACCCACCCCGAGACGAGGCCGATTTCAGACGGCACCCTCTTTTTTCTCCTGAATGAGCGCGACCTGGCGTCCTCTGGCCTGGACTCGCTGCGCTCGCTGACACAATCCCTGTTCGGGTTGAGCTACGAGGTCGGCCTGATCGAGAGTCACAGCCAGTCAGGGATGCAGGCCGACACCCTGAACCTCGTCAGCACCAGCGCGGAGGTGATGACACCTGCTGAACAGGTCAGGGACCTGGATCAGCTAACCGGGGCGCTCCGGGAACGCATCCTTTCGACCTACACGGAGAATGAGACACGTCGGATCAGGGGCGCCTACGAGCTCGTCACGTCTTTCCTCGTCCCGAACCTCGCCTATTCAGAATCTGAAACAGAGTCCCGTCGCCGCCAAGCGATCGAGACGATCTCACCCATCAAGGGAAGCGTCCTCAAGGGGGAGCGCATCATCGACGAGCACGAGCGAGTCACGCCCGAGCACGTCGACAAGCTGCAGTCACTCGTCCGCCATCTGAACCAAGAGCGGCAGCAGGATCCATACCTGCCGACCCTCCAGACCGTCGGTCGCTTCGTCATCTCCGGTCTGATGGTCGCAACCCTATTCGCGTTCCTCGGTTCGTTCCGCGAGCCCATATACCGACAGACTTCTAACTTCGTCCTCTTCGGGATCCTGGTCCTGATTCCCGCCGTGGTGGCTCACTACGCCGCAGAAGGTGGTGCCATCACCCCCTTTCTGGTGCCGATCGCCCTTTCGGCGATTATCGCGACCGTCCTGTTCGACGCTGAGATCGGGATGCTCGTATCTGTCGTCGCTGCCGTGATCTGCTCGAGTATTCTTGGCAGCCTGCAACACAGCGTCGTGTTCATGGTGACCGGCGCCGTGGGCGCATTCGCCGTCAGAAACGTGCTTAATCGCGGCGACTTCTACCGGTCAATCGCCTACATCAGCGCGGCCTACATGCTGACGATCCTGGCGACGGGCATCCTCTTCTCCAACTATGCCACGCTCGAGGACTTCCTCGAACGTGCTCGGGGGGACGTGATCTTCGGCATCTTCACATCCTGCGGGTCAGCCATCCTCGCGATCGGGCTGCTCCCGATCTTCGAGAGCACCTTCAACGTGATTACGTCGATCACCCTCCTCGAGCTGTCCGACCTGAACCGCCCACTGCTGAGGAACCTCGCCATCCGAGCTCCGGGCACCTATAGCCACAGCATCATCATGGCGAGCCTGTCCGAAGCGGCAGCCGAAGCGATCGGCGCGGATCCCCTTCTCTCGCGGGTGGGATGCTACTATCACGACATCGGGAAGATGATTCGTCCGCACTACTTCATCGAAAACCAGAAGGGCGTGAACCCGCACGACGAGTTGCAGCCCAGGATGAGTGCACTGATCTTGATCTCGCACGTAAAGGAAGGCGTCGAGCTCGCGCGTGAAGAGGGTCTCCCCCGCGCCATCATCGACATCATCCCCCAACACCACGGAACGGGTGAGATCGCGAGCTTCAAGCATCGAGCGCTCGAGCGTGGGGACAAGCAGGCAGTTCGAGACGAGGACTTCAGATACCCCGGACCAAAGCCACAAACAAAAGAAGCAGGGATCGTCAACCTGGCCGACGCGATCGAATCGGCGACTCGGACCATACCCGGCAACGCACCGGATCAGATCAAGGGCATGGTCCAGACGATCATCAAGGGGCGATTCACCGCGGGCGAACTCGACGAATGTGACCTGACCCTACGCGATCTTACACGCATCCAGGAGGCATTCCTGCCGATTCTGGAGGCGACACGGCACGCACGCGTCGCCTATCCTTGGCAACAAGAACAGCAGAGCCGTCAGAAACTGCGCCGGAAGCAGGAACGCACGTGATCGAGTGGATCGACGCATCGGGCGAGGCCATCGAGCAACCTATTGTTGACATATTGAACACGATGCTGCGTGACCACGACACACAGACACAGGTAAACGTCGTCGTCACATCGGACGATCATATTCAGCAACTGAACCGGGATTACCGTCAGCTCGACAGACCGACCGACGTGCTGTCCTTCGAACTGCTGGACGATACGGCCCCTGAGTCTGACTGTCTCGGCGAGATTTACATCTCCTCGGAGACCGCCCAGAATCAAGCGCTTGAAGCAGGCAGAGACCTGCAGACGGAGGTGTCACATCTCGCCATACACGGGATGCTTCATCTCCTCGGATACGAACACGAGACGGACGAGGGGTACGAACGCATGCGGGCCCAAGAGGACCGATATCTCGAACGCTGTCGTCCCCTATCACCCAACTCTCGCAAGTTTTGAGCGAGACAGAGAGGAGCGTGAGCCCTAGTTGGACCCTGTTTGGCCAAGCCTAGTAATACTCATCTTTACCTTCGCCATTAACGCGGTTCTATCGCGTCTGGGAATGATCAACAATTCCCTCAGCCGTTCCACAGTCGAGAAACTGGTGGAGGCCGGGGTGCCCAGGGCATCTCTCCTTCTGTCGATGTTCAACCCAAGGAACGTCCTGGCCCAGGCCATCTCGGTCGGGCAGATCACGACCCTTGGTGTTGGGTGCATCGTCTTTCTCCGTGTAACGACTCCCATCCGCGACTACATCCAGTCGCCGTGGCCGGCCGTCGAGGGCCTGCTCGTGACAGCCCTCTTTGTATTGGTAGCCATGCTCTTGACCAACCTCGCGCCGCCCTACCGACGCGAGGAGGGATCGGAAGCCCCCCTGCCCAAAATCCTGTTGGCGGGCTACCCCGTCTACCTGGTCTTCTTACTTCCTGGGCTCCTTCTGCTCAAAGCTCAGCAGATGTTCGTTTCAGAAGATGACACTAGGGCCATCAAGGAAGATGAGCTTCGCAACATCGTGGAATCGGAGACGGAAGAGGGAACGATCGAAGTCGAAGAAAGGGACATGATCGAGGGCGTGTTCGAGTTCGGGGACACCACGGTCAAAGAGGTGCTGATTCCTCGAATCGACATGATCTGCGGCGACCTGGCGGGAGACAAGAATGAGTTGCTGGATGTTATCGTAAAGTCACGCCATTCTCGGATCCCTGTCTTCGAAGAGCGAGTCGACCACATCAAAGGCATCGTCTACGTCAAGGACGTCCTTCACGCCGTGATCCGGGGGGAAGGCTGGCAGATTCAGGACCTGATGAGAGAGCCGCACTTCGTGTCCGAGAACAAGACCATCGATGAACTCCTGACCGAATTCAAGAGTAACCGTGTCCACATGGCGATCGTCCTGGATGAGTATGGGGGTACATCAGGACTCGTTACGCTGGAAGACCTGATCGAGGAAATTTTCGGCGAAATCCAGGACGAATATGACGACGAGGAGCCACTCTTCGCCTGGTCAGCGGACAAAACCACCCTGGTCGCGGATGCCAGGTTGGCCATCGACGACCTGAATCTCCTTATGAATGTCGAGCTGCCCCAGGATGGTTACGAAACCCTTGGTGGCTTTATCTACAACCACCTCGGACACGTACCGGACAAGGGGGAGACATTTGTATTCGCTTCGCTGTCACTCCTGATCGAGGACGTAATCGGCCAGCGGATTACGAACGTGCAGATCGTCCGGGTGGATGAAGAAGAGACCAAGGACGCCCCTTCTGATGCGACATCGGGCCAAGAATTGGCTTGACACGATTCTAACAGATGGCTTGATTCTCTGCGTCTGATCAAGAGGTCGCGGGGTGGAGCAGTCTGGTAGCTCGTTGGGCTCATAACCCAAAGGTCGGAGGTTCAAATCCTCCCCCCGCTACCAAGGATTTGAGAGCCGACAGTTTATGCTGTCGGCTTTTTTTATGCCTAAAAGCCAGTGTTTATGCGGGTTTCAGGGGCATAGTAAAATCGCTACCTGTCACCAGAACCTCGACTCACTACTATCGGCGTCTTGACTTGTGAGGGCCCCACCTTTAGATTCTGAAGACTTGGTGACCCCGTCGTTCAGTGGCCTAGGACACCTGACTCTCACTCAGGAAACGGGGGTTCGACTCCCCTCGGGGTCACCAAAAGAAAGACACGGTTGAGTAGCCCTTCTGGACGCGGTTCCAGGAGGGCTGCTCCCGTTATGGGAATGCTGATTTCGCAAATGTTCTCTTGCAATGCCTCCTTGACTGAGGACACGTCGGTGA
>PBWH01000018.1 GCA_002727195.1 Gemmatimonadota bacterium | reverse complement strand
ACGCCCACAGCAGATAGGGACCGAACTGTCTCACGACGTTCTAAACCCAGCTCACGTACCACTTTAATTGGCGAACAGCCAAACCCTTGGGACCTTGTCCAGCCCCAGGATGTGATGAGCCGACATCGAGGTGCCAAGCCCCCCCGTCGCTATGGACGCTTGGGGGAGATAAGCCTGTTATCCCCGGAGTACCTTTTATCCGTTGAGCTTCGGCGCTTCCACACGCCACCGTCGGATCACTAAGTCCTGCTTTCGCACCTGCTCGACTTGTAGGTCTCGCAGTTAAGCTCCCTTATGCCTTTGCACTCTTCGCGCGATTACCGACCGCGCTGAGGGAACCTTTGAACGCCTCCGTTACATTTTGGGAGGCGACCGCCCCAGCCAAACTTCCCACCAGGCAGTGTTCCCGACCCTGATTCAAGGGCCAAGGTTAGAATTTCAACAGAGTAAGGGTGGTATTTCAAGGATGGCTCCACGAACGCTGGCGCATCCGCTTCAAAGCCTCCCACCTATCCTACACATACTGTGCCAAAACCCAGTGCCAAGCTAGAGTAAAGGTTCACGGGGTCTTTCCGTCCCGCTGCGGGTATCCGGCATCTTCACCGGAACTACAGTTTCGCCGAGTCCCATGTCGAGACAGCGCTCAAGCCGTTACACCATTCGTGCAGGTCGGTTTTTATCCGACGAGGAATTTCGCTACCTTAGGACCGTTATAGTTACGGCCGCCGTTTACGAGAACTTCGATTCAGAGCTTCGCCCGAAGGCTAACCCCTCCTCTTAATTTACTCGCACCGGGCAGGTGTCAGCCCCTATACGTCGTCTTGCGACTTAGCAGAGACCTGTGTTTTTAGTAAACAGTCGCCCGAGCCTTTTCACTGCGGCCTCCTTCCGCTCCCGGAGCAAGTCCGGTCACATACTCGGAGGCGCCCCATCTCCCGAAGTTACGGGGCGAGTTTGCCTAATTCCTTAACATGGGTTCTCTCGCGCACCTTAGGATTCTCTCCTCATCTACCTGTGTCGGTTTGCGGTACGGACACCACAGAGACTCACATAGAGGTTTTTCTTGGCAGCATGATTAAGGTCAGTTGGCTTGCCCGAAGGCTCGTTTCCCTATCACCTCTCGGGGTTAAGACAGTCCGGATTTACCTAGACTGTCCCCCTACAGGCTTCGACCCGCACTTCCAATCGCGGGCTGACCGTCACTTCTGCGTCACCCCATAGCTCAAACGCCTCTAAGGTGGTACAGGAATTTTGACCTGTTTTCCATCGCCTACGCCTTTCGGCCTCGGCTTAGGGACCGACTAACCCTGGGCGGACGAACCTTCCCCAGGAAACCTTAGATTTTCGGTGAACAGGATTCTCACCTGTTTTATCGCTACTCGTGCCGGCATGGTCTCTTCTATCTCGTCCAGCGGACCTTACGGTCCGCCTTCAGCCTACTATAGAATGCTCCCCTACCGATCACGAACCCCGAAGGGTTCGCAATCCCGCAGCTTCGGCGGTATGCTTTAGTCCCGATCATTATCGGCGCAGGTTCACTTGACCAGTGAGCTGTTACGCACTCTTTAAATGAATGGCTGCTTCTAAGCCAACATCCTGGCTGTCTCAGCACTCCCACATCCTTTATCACTTAGCATACACTTAGGGGCCTTAGCTGGCGATCTGGGTTGTTTCCCTCTTGCGTACGAAGCTTATCCCCCGCACGCTGACTCCCGTGAAACAAGTAAACGGCATTCGGAGTTTGGTTAGGGTTGGTACCCGGTGAAGGGCCCGAGCCTATCCAGTGCTCTACCTCCGTCACTCTATATCACGAGGCTAGTCCAAAAACTATTTCGGGGAGAACCAGCTATCTCCAGGTTTGATTGGCCTTTCACCCCTATCCACAGCTCATCCCCCAATTTTTCAACATTGGTGGGTTCGGACCTCCACGCGGGATTAGTCGCGCTTCATCCTGGCCATGGATAGATCACCTGGCTTCGGGTCTACCCCACGCTACTCAAGTCGCCCTATTAAGACTCGCTTTCGCTACGGCTCCCCTACTGAGTAGGTTAACCTTGCAACGCAGGAGTAACTCGCCGGCTCATTATGCAAAAGGCACGCCGTCAGGCTAGTCCAAGCCGAAGCTCGGGATCGCCCTCCGACCGCTTGTAGGCATACGGTTTCAGGTACTATTTCACTCCCCATAAAGGGGTACTTTTCACCTTTCCCTCACGGTACCAGTTCACTATCGGTCACGACAGAGTATTTAGCCTTGGAAGGTGGTCCTCCCAGATTCCTGCAGAATTTCACGTGTTCCGCAGTACTTGGGAACAAGTCACAGGAGTCGACACGCTTTCGTTTACGGGGCTTTCACCCTCTATGGCCGGACGTTCCAGAGCCGTTCAACTAACACGCCGATTTGTAACTCCCTGACGAATCTGCAACTACGTCAGACTTGCCCCACAACCCCGTTTGTGCAACGCTTGCAGGCTTACACACAAACGGTTTGGGCTATTTCCTTTTCGCTCGCCGCTACTAAGGAAATCGCTATTGCTTTCTGTTCCTAGGGTTACTTAGATGTTTCAGTTCACCCCGTTCGCTCCTCCCGAGCTATGTATTCACTCGGGGGTAACGCGGCATTACCCGCGCTGGGTTGCCCCATTCGGAAATCCCCGGATCAGAGGTCGCTTGCACCTACCCGAGGCTTATCGCAGCTTACCACGTCCTTCATCGCCTTGTCGTGCCTAGGCATCCACCGTGTGCCCTTTGTAGCTTGATCAAACAGATCTTCAGCAGACCACCCCCGCGATCCGAGCTCAAAGCCCCCATCACACGAGAACAGTCTTGTAAGAATCCAAAGCGAGAGTTCTCGGTTGTTGTAGTTATACAACACCCGTATTCAGTTTTCAAAGAGCTGGCTTCAATACAGAGACGAAGCCGGGTTACATCAAGATTCGTGTTCTGGTGGAGCTAACCGGGATCGAACCGGTGACCTCAGCCTTGCAAAGGCCGCGCTCTCCCATCTGAGCTATAGCCCCAACAAAATCGCAATAAAATTCCGCCTCATCTAAACTGCCGGGGAGGCGGTCAATGTTGGTGGGCCTAAGTGGATTTGAACCACTGACCTCACGCTTATCAGGCGTGCGCTCTAACCAACTGAGCTATAGGCCCATCAGGTCCACCCAAAATGCCGGTGTTCCTGAAAACCGAATAGCGTGCACAGATCTATTTCTGCAGAGCAGAAACAAACAACAAGCAAATGACCTGGGATTTGATAGAAGCATCACGCAGGATCTTCTATCGTGTCTCCCTAGAAAGGAGGTGATCCAGCCGCACCTTCCGATACGGCTACCTTGTTACGACTTAGCGCCAATTACCGGGCCCACCTTCGGCAGCTCCCTCCCTTGCGGGTTAGGCGACCGACTTCGGGCGTTCCAGGCTTTCATCGCTTGACGGGCGGTGTGTACAAGACCCGGGAACGTATTCACCGTGGCATGCTGATCCACGATTACTAGCGATTCCACCTTCATGGAGTCGAGTTGCAGACTCCAATCCGAACTGAGACTGGTTTTTTGGGATTGGCTCCACCTCACGGTATCGCAGCCCTTTGTACCAGCCATTGTAGCACGTGTGCAGCCCCGGATGTAAGGGCCATGAGGACTTGACGTCATCCCCACCTTCCTCCTGCTTAACACAGGCAGTCTCCTTAGAGTTCCCACCATGACGTGCTGGCAACTAAGGATAGGGGTTGCGCTCGTTGCGGGACTGAACCCAACATCTCACGACACGAGCTGACGACAGCCATGCAGCACCTGTGTACCCGCTCCGAAGAGAAGCCCTATCTCTAGGGTTGTCAGGTACATGTCAAACCCGGGTAAGGTTCTTCGCGTTGCCTCGAATTGAGCCACATGCTCCACCGCTTGTGCGGGTCCCCGTCAATTCCTTTGAGTTTCAGCCTTGCGACCGTACTCCCCAGGCGGGGCACTTAATGCGTTAGCTACGGCACTGAAGGGGTCAACACCTCCAACACCTAGTGCCCATCGTTTACGGCTAGGACTACCAGGGTATCTAATCCTGTTCGCTCCCCTAGCTTTCGCGCCTCAGCGTCAGTATCAGGCCAGTGAGCCGCCTTCGCCACCGGTGTTCTCTATGATATCTACGCATTTCACCGCTACACCATAGATTCCACTCACCTCTCCTGTACTCAAGACGAACAGTTTCGGACGCAGGTTGTAGGTTGAGCCCACAATTTTCACGTCCGACTTATCCGCCCGCCTGCGCGCGCTTTACGCCCAGTAAATCCGAACAACGCTTGCTCCCTCTGTATTACCGCGGCTGCTGGCACAGAGTTAGCCGGAGCTTCCTTTAGAGGTACCGTCAGTAGGTGAAAGTTATTCACCTGTTTCTTCCCTCTTGACAGGAGTTTACACCCCTAGGGGCTTCATCCTCCACGTGGCGTCGCTGCATCAGGGTTTCCCCCATTGTGCAAATTTCTAGACTGCTGGCCCCCGTAGGGGACTGGACCTTTCTCAGTTCCAGTGTGGCCGTTCACCCTCTCAGGCCGGCTATTCATCGTCGCCTTGGTGAGCCATTACCTCACCAACAAGCTAATGAACCGCGGGCTCATCTTATGGCGGGACCGAAGCCCCTTTGGAACCGACTCCATGCGAAATCGGCACAACATGCGGTATTAGCCCTCCGTTAGGAGGGTTATCCCCCACCACAAGGCAGATTGCCCACGTGTTACTCACCCGTGCGCCACTTTACTCGTATCCCGAAGAATACTTTCTCGTTCGACTTGCATGACTAAGACACGCCACCAGCGTTAGTTCTGAGCCAGGATCAAACTCTCCGTGAAAGTTTAAAATCCTAGTGTCCCATTACGGAACTAATTTGAAACTTTATACTCAAGGTTCTCGTGACCGAAGCCACAAGGACTTACTTTCGTTTCTTGAGACCCATGCACGCTATTCGGTTTTCAAAGAACTCGGATCCGGCCCAAGCCTTCTCCGTGGCAGAATTCAAACATAAACCCTGACTAATGAACTGTCAAGGAAAAATCCGAAAAACTGATAGTAGATTTACCATCGCTGCCTGTCTCTCCGGGCCGGAGAATATAAAAGAGACGACGGTGCGTGTCAACGACTCTGTAACCGACCCGCCATATCCTCGAAACACGCCCGAAATCAAGCAAATCTGAGGCGTCCCTCGACCTCTTTCTGGTAGAGGGCATTGACCTCCTTGTCGGTCCAGACGTCCACTCGGAATGCCAGCCCGATCCCCTCCGCCAACCCCCGGGCGATCTGCCGGATGTGATCCGGGTAGGTCTCGGTATCGAACCGCTTGAGCAGGCGCCCTCTTTCGGCGTAGGCCTCTTCGATCACGACCAAGACGCCAAGAGACGGTGAAATCGCCTGCAACGTCGCGATCGCTTCCCGAATCTCCTTGGTCGTCTCGAACGTCAGCAGCTTGAACGCAACTACCGGCAGGGATTCTGTCCAAATCCGTCCCCCCCGCCGGTCCAGCCAGACGGCATCCCCGGCCGCGCTTTTCTTATAGCTGCGTCTGGTCTCATACCCAAGCGCCTCGCCGATCTCAATCAGCTTGTCCTGGTAGGCCTGTACTAACATCTGTGAGGATGCACGTAGCACTACAGCCAGTTCCCCTTGAAACTCGATTCCCCCACGTCCGTCTCTCCCTCGAACTGAACGAGATGAAGGATCGCGGCCTCCATTTCCTGCCTCACCCACTCGTCGGCTTCAGCCTGCAGTGCGGCGCGAAGGGCGGGCAGCGCCTCGGGCTCTTCAATCTGCAGCAGCGCCTGACAGGCGGACTGTCGGACTCTGGCCTCGGGATCCTTGAGCAGCTTCACGATCGGCCCCATCGCTTCTTTGGCCTGCATCATCCCGAGGGCCCAGGAAGCCTTCGCGCGCACGGCAACAGCAGGATCCGTAGTCATCTCGATCAATTCCGGGATGACCGATCGGTCCCGCTGCGACCCGAGGAATTCGATGGCGTTCACACGCACCTGCTGATCCGTCGACTTCAGGTCCGCCTGGAACGTGCGATCCCGGCAGGCCAGGGCCAGTCCAACCAGAAGGACGAGGCTAAACCTTCGCAAGGGCCTTCCCGTGTGCTTCAATCGTCTGTTCGATATCGGCACCGGAGTGCACGGTCGACACAAAGGCCGCCTCGAACACGGACGGCGCCACGTAGACTCCACCCTCGAGCATCCCCCAGAAGTATCTCGAGAACGCATCCTGGTCAGCACCGCAGGCTGCCTCGAAGTTCGTGACCTCCTCTTGGGTACAGAACATCGTCATCATCGACCCGACGCGATTGATCGTATACCCTAACCCGGTCGAAGCGATGTTCGCCTCCCATCCCGCAGCGAGTTTCGCCGCACTTGCCTCGAGTTGGTCATAGACCCCGGGCTCGCGCAACGCCCTCAACATCTCGACACCCGCCGTCATCGCGAGCGGATTCCCCGAAAGCGTTCCCGCCTGGCTTACTTTCTTCCCAAGCGGCGAGATGTCGGACATGATCTCTTTCTTCCCGCCGAAAGCGCCGACCGGCAGACCACCGCCGATGATCTTCCCGAGCGTGGTCATATCCGGCGTGACGCCATACAGTTCCTGCGCCCCACCCGGAGCCACCCGAAAACCTGAAATCACTTCGTCGAAGATCAGCACGATCCCCAGGTCGGATGTCATCTGGCGTAGCCCCTGGAGAAAGCCGGGCGACGGCGGGATCACGCCCATGTTGCCCGCGATTGGCTCGACGATGATGGCGGCCAGCTCATCCTTGTTCTCCTGCACGACCTTCTCGACGGTCTCTAGATCGTTGAACGGTGCCGTCACCGTGTCGCTCGCCGTCCCATCGGTCACACCCGGGCTATCGGGTGCACCCGTGGTCAGTGCCGACGAGCCCGCCTGGATCAGGAAGCTGTCCGCGTGACCGTGCCAACAGCCCTCGAACTTCATCACCTTGGTGCGGCCAGTATGGCCACGTGCCAGACGCACGGCAGACATCGTCGCCTCCGTACCCGAACTGACCATCCGGACCATCTCGATCGACGGCACCATCTCACAAACTAGATCGGCCAGCTCGATCTCCACCCGAGTCGGCGCTCCGAAGCTGGTCCCACTCTCGATCACCCGTTTCAGGGCCTCCACGATCCTGGGGTTCGAGTGTCCCAGAATCAGCGGTCCCCACGAACAGACGTAATCGATGTAGCTGTTTCCGTCTGCATCAGTGATCCGAGACCCCTCACCGCGATCGAAAAACAGGGGATTGCCGCCGACTGCGCCGAACGCACGTGCCGGACTATTCACGCCCCCGGGGATCACCTGGGTGGCTCTGACATACAGGGATTTCGATGTATCTCTCAAAATGCTCTCCTTGAACGTGATTCGCGAAACGGGTCCTAAAGTAAGGTCGCGATCTAAGGTGTCAAGCCAGCCTGGCCGGCAGGCAGAACCCCGGCCCGGTGGGCGGCCTCGTACAGGACCACCGCCGTCGCCGCGGACAGATTGAGCGACCGGAGCGTCCCCTGCATCGGAATGGACACAAGTTGAGTACAGGCAGCCTTCACCTCGTCCGGCATCCCCTTTTGTTCGTTCCCCATGACAATACCTGCTGGAAGTTGATAGTCCACTTCCCGGTATGATGCGGTGCCGCGTGCCGAAGTCCCGATCAGGCTGATCGATTGGTTCTTACACCACTCGATGAACCCATCTACCCTAGCTTCTCGAGCGACGGGCAACCGGAAGAGCGCGCCCATACTCGCGCGAACGGCTCTGCTATCATACAGATCCGCAGAAGTGCCCACCAGAACTACACCCGATGATCCCGCACAGTAGGCCGTTCGCAGGATCGTGCCCAGGTTACCTGGATCCTGGGGTTCGATCAGAACTATGATCAGAGACGAACCGTTAACCTCCAGGCCGCCAAGCGACAGGTCCCGAGTCCGCACGATCGCCCCCAGCCCTACCGGCCCATCTCGATCCGAAATCCGCTCGAAGACGTCGGCGCTGACCAACCGCTCCTCGACGGTGAGATCGTTCAGGCAGTCAATCACCTCATCGCTCCGCAGCAGGTCTGGCGCTCGGACCACGCACTCGACCTCCCACCCGGCCTGGACAGCCTCAAGCACATGGGAGAGACCTTCGACCCAGAACGCGCGTTCACGCTGGCGTCCTTTGCGCGTCTTGATCGATCGGATCCGCTTGATCAGCGGGTTCTGTGCACTGGTTATCGCCTCTGTGTCCATTGATCCTGCCTGCTGGCGCGATGACTCTCCTGGCGCCCCGTTGTAGCGTTCGGATATGGGCCACCGTCATCCGAACAACTGACCTTGTTATAATGCTGATCTCGGCGGGTTGCGTGACCCTGCGGCCTGTAGCAAGAGACCTGAATGCCGCTGAGCGAAACCGCATCGAAAAACTCGATCAAGGACAATTCATCAAGATTTTCCTGCTCGATGGCAAGCAGATTGATATGATCGTCGTCGCTGTGGAAGTTCGCGAGATCAAGAGCATCGCCCCTCAGACTAACGAGCGAGTCGGTTTCGCGATCGGGGATATCCGTGCGATCAAGGAGGGAGCCACCGACAAATCAGCGGTCAAGAAAGCAGTACTTGCGGGTGGCGCCATTTACGTCGTGGCCCTGTTTGTGGGCCTCATCATAGGTGCGTATGCGGTCGGCACGATCGAGTTTGACTAGCCGGCATCTGTCTGGAGCCCATCAATATCTCGGGCGATCGATGTCGCGCCGATACATCTCTCTCCTGAAGTAGGCCCGATGCACGATCGTGTTTCGTAGCGCGTAGACGAAAAAATTTTGTGAACTGTGTTGTTTGGGTTCGCCCGCCATCGCCTGGCGTGCTTGCGTCAGCACCCATTCCTAGATGTTCGCATCGACATCGGCCAGGTGTTTCAAGACCGCCTTCCGAGATGGATAACCACGCAGTTTTTTGATGCCGGGTCCCTCTGGCTGGCCTATCCCGAAGGACTGGTCAGGGGCAACAGCACGTTCCTGACCGAGGGCGTCACCTCTTGAGAGACGTTTGCTCTGCTCCCCGTACTACGGTCACGGCGATGACACGATTCAACCTTCCTTTCGACGCGGTCGATTTCCCTCTTCCTCTTTCTGATACAATGATCATCCTCGACGAAATCGCCAGCAAGTAGCGCGTATTAAGCGCCGACGGAGAGATTCTCCTGTCTCTGGACAGCAAAGGGGGACGATCTCTCACGGGGCGATGCGACGATATACAAGCCAGCAATCGGTCCAGTACAACTCCTCCAGACGGACGGCAAGGGAACGCTTCACGTATTCCAGCCAGGCGGGTCCTCCTGATCGTCCGCCCTGATTCGGTGTCATTGACCTGATCGTCCATTTCCCGCACCTTTGTACGTCACCAATGCGATCGGAACAGATGGATACCATAAGCATCCGCGGCGCCCGCCAGCACAACCTCAAAAACATCGACCTCGACATCCCACGCGGGAAGCTCGTCGTGGTCACCGGTCCATCCGGATCGGGCAAATCTTCCCTCGTCTTCGACACGATCTATGCAGAGGGTCAGCGGCGATATGTCGAGTCGCTCTCCACCCACACCCGCCAGTTCCTGAACCTGATGGAGAAGCCCGATGTCGACCGCATCGAAGGGCTCTCCCCTGCCGTCGCCATCCAACAGCGGTCCGGCACACGGTCCCGTCGCTCGACTGTCGGCACCATCACCGAAATCCACGACTACCTTCGCCTCCTCTTCGCCCGGGCGGGCCAGCCGCACTGTCACGTCTGCGGTCGTGGGCTCTCTCACGAAACCGTTGACGGGATCACGGACCGGATCCTCAAATTCGATGAAGGCACCCGCTTCCAGCTTCTGGCGCCCTATCGGTCAGAGGCCAAAGACCACGAGGCCCTGATCGCCGAGCTGCGTAAGGAGGGGTATGTCCGTGTCCGGGTGGACGGAGAGATCATCGGGATCGACGAAGCGGCCGCACCTGAGTGCGGGCAGGTCGAAGTCGTTGTCGACCGGCTCACCGTCGGTCCGAACGCCGCACGACGTCTTGCAGACTCGCTCGAGACCGCGCTCAGCCTAAGTCAGGGCGTCGTCATCGTCGACATTCCGGGAGGCGAATCGCTCGAGTTCACGACCCAGCTCATCTGCCCGACCTGCGACATCATCGTTCCCGAGCCAGAGCCTCGACTGTTCAGCTTCAACAGCCCGGCCGGTGCCTGTCCTGACTGTGGTGGCCTGGGTGAAACGCTGGAGGTGGATCCGGACCTCATCATACAGGATCCGGAGAAATCGATCGCTGACGGCGCGATCGCGCCCTTCGGGATCCCGAAGGGCGAGGCCGCGGCCAAGCGATACCTGAAACTCGGCGACAAGTATGAATTCGGGCTGACAACGCCCGTCAGCGAGTTCTCGGACAAAGCGAGAGGAGCACTGCTCTTCGGGTCGAAATCGCCTAAGGTGGAAGGTGTCGTGCCGGAGATCCAGAACCGGATCGACAGTTCGACAGAGGACCGTGATCGGTTCGAATCCTACACGCGACCGATCACCTGTAAGGCGTGTGGCGGAACGAGACTTCGCCCTGAAGCGCGCGCCGTCAAGCTGGCAGACAAGTCGATCACAGACGTCACCGAGACGGAGATCGACCAGTTGCTTGTCTACCTGAGATCACTGGACCTCCCCGAA
Organism: Gemmatimonadota bacterium; assembly: GCA_002727195.1. Taxonomy (GTDB): domain Bacteria; phylum Latescibacterota; class UBA2968; order UBA2968; family UBA2968; genus UBA2968. Next base: position 120,263 of record PBWH01000018.1, on the reverse strand, counting down.
AACATCAACGACATCGTCGACCCGATTCTGGAAGAGATCAGGAATCGTCTGGTGTTCCTGAACCACGTGGGTGTTGGATACCTGACCCTCGGTCGTCGCGGAAACACGCTCTCAGGTGGCGAACTGCAGCGCATTCGATTGGCCACACAGATCGGTGCTCGGCTTGTCGGTGTTCTCTACGTGCTGGACGAGCCCAGTATCGGCCTGCACCCAAGGGACAACAGACGACTGATCGACACTGTGCGCGAGTTGAACGCCCTAGGAAACTCCGTTCTGATCGTCGAACACGACAGAGAAATGATCGAGACCGCCGACCACGTTGTAGACCTTGGACCTGGTGCGGGTGAACTCGGCGGTGAGATCACGGCGGAAGGTTTACCCTCATCGCTCCCCCAGGACGGCTCCTCTATCACGGGCACCTATCTCGCAGGTCACAAGACACTCGAACGCGGTGACAAGGTGCGTGATCCGCTCCGCTGGCTGAACCTTCGAAATGCAACTGGCCACAATCTCCGAGGCGTCGACCTCGAACTCCCTCTCTCCACGTTCGTGTGTATCGCGGGTGTGTCCGGGTCCGGAAAGTCGACCCTGATCAACCACACGCTCTATCCGGCACTCGCTCAACAGCTCTACCGATCCAAGACCGCTCCGCTTCCCCACGACAAGATCGAGGGCGCGAGTCAGGTCGATAAGGTCATCCGGATCGACCAGTCTCCGATCGGCCGAACACCCAGGTCGAATCCAGCGACCTACACGGGCGTCTTCGCCAACATCCGCGACCTCTTCGCCCAGCTTCCCGAGTCGAAGGTTCGCGGATACGGGCCGGGCCGTTTCAGCTTCAACACACGCGGGGGTCGCTGCGAGGTCTGCCGCGGTGACGGGATCACGCGAGTCGAGATGCACTTCCTCCCGGACGTCTACGTCACCTGTGACGCCTGCGGAGGACAGCGCTTCAACCGGGAAACGCTCGAGGTTCGATACAAGGGGTCAACGATCGCGGATGTCCTTGATATGACCGTCGACCGTGCCCACATCTTCTTCCGGGACATCCCTCAGATCCAACGGCGTTTGAAGTCTCTCGTATCCGTCGGCCTTGGTTATATTCGATTGGGTCAGGCAGGGACGGCACTATCGGGCGGGGAGGCTCAACGTGTCAAACTGGCCACAGAGCTTGCCAAGTCGGCGACTGGAAATACGCTTTATCTTCTGGACGAGCCGACAACGGGGCTCCATTTTGAGGACATTCGCATCCTGCTCGAGTCACTCCAGCGCCTCGTGGACGAGGGGAATACGGTCGTTGTGATCGAGCACAACCTGGATGTGATCGCGCAATCGGATTGGATCATCGATGTCGGACCTGGTGGAGGTCCTGACGGCGGAGAGATCGTGGCTCAGGGACCACCATCCGCAATCGTTGAAAGCAACCGCTCGGAAACGGGCAGATTCCTGGCAGAGGCAGCAGCGAAATGATTCGGATCGACTTTGGTGCACTGTTCGAGTTCGAACAGGAAGACAAGGGCAAGAAAGAAGAGAACCGCAACAAAATAAGCGACTTCACCGCCCTCTGCGAGAAATTCGAGGCGACGGTGATCGAGCAGCGTGACTGGAACACGCGAGACCTTATCCACTTTGTCGCCGTTTCACCGAACGTCACCCTCACGATGACGGTTTCGGAGAAGTATCTGAGCGTGCAGGCCAGCCAGATACGCGAGAAGTTCAAGACCTTCCGCGCGGACTACGTCTCAGTCCCCGATCGAATGGCCGTCTCGATCGAGCAGCCGCCCGCCGACAAGCTCAACCTCCAGGAAATCGTCCCCTGCCAGAACTGCGGTCAGAAGACACCATACGACGGCTACTTCCAGCACTGCGTCCACTGCGGCGACAAGCTGAACACCCTCGTCAAGACGTGCGGGGTCTGTGACAAGGGGATCATGTATCACCCGTCCTTCGGGTTTTGTCCCGTATGCGGAGGGGAGCTCAAGCCGGACTTCTACGGCGCACCGCCACTGAACGAACTCGATCCGAATGGGTTGATCTGGGGGATCCCGTCGAGGGAGGAGGACGAGGGTTCGGCTGAGCCCCCGGGTCCGGGGTCGAATCCGGGGCCGGCGATTTGAAGGCAGGATCTGCGCCGTCGCGCTGAGCGCCAGTCGAAGCGTCGGCTGACCAAGCCTGGTAGACTGAGAAAGGCGAGACCGAAGGTGTCGACGACCATTCGGCTCGACCCAGAGGTGCTGGATTTTTTCCGCAAGACCGGGAAGGGCTGGCAGACTCGGATGAACGATGTAATGAGACAACACGTGGCGGCGAATGAATATAGGCATCGCCTCTCGAACGCTTGCACAACACGACAAAGGCGGTGTGGGCTCTGCCCGCACCGCCTATCTTGTTTCCCGCGCCCCCTCACCCCTGGCCTACGGCCACCATTCTGTTGGACTCCCGCCGTGTCCTAACCGCCAGGCCCAGCCGCTTATTCGTCCGGGCCAGCTACGTCGTCCCAATCTGTGTATCCACCTCGGGATCAAGCCCTCACATGGTCGACTTCGTAGACTTCCTCCTTCCTCCTTCGCCAAGGCTACGGCGGGACAGGTGCCGCCAGCAGGAGAGGATTCCTGTCTATTGCGCTCGGTCGTGATCATCTGAAAAGGGCAGAGCTTCCAAAAGAAGGCTGTGGAGGGCTACCGCCTTCTGGCACCCGGAGCACACGAAGGACCCCACAGCTAGACGCGGCGCGTCGTGTGAGGAGGCCGGAGTGTCATCAGCATCATCACGAATCCGGTGAAGAACCGCGTTTGACTTTCAAGTCTTCGCCAGCTTCTCGTAAGCCTTCCGCCCCTTCTCAAACACCTCCATCACAGCATTCCGCTGATCATCGTTCGTATAACGTCCCGTGTGGCGCACCCACTCCTCTGACTTGTCGATCGACTTCAGGAAGTATTCCGCATCTTTCGTTTGATACGGATTCTGCTTCCCGTTCTGAAGATACACGGGGCTTGTGTGTGCGTAGAGGGCCTGATTGTAGCTGTCCCGCGCGACACCGTTACAACGGACTGCGATCCAGCCATTCGAGTCGACGGGCAACTCGGCCTCCCACTCACCTTCGTAGCTCCCCTCCCGGAAGTTCCGGCGCTTGACCACCCGTCCGTTGTGGACCATCGCCAGGCGGTTTATCGGGTAGTGTGATCGCCACGAGACGCGCACGTTCACCTTTCGATCATCTCGGAATCGCACGATGTCACCCGGCCCCTTGTCCTCGACGTTCAGGAACAGAGCCGGACCGTTGGTGATGAATGTCCGTCCCTTCTGCATCCCCTCCAACCATCCGTCGTAACCGAACTTCTCGTCCATCTGGACGTAGACGCGGTTGTTCGAGCAGATAAACCAGTCGGTTCCCGTTGACGCGGGCAGCTTGATGCCACAGTTCATCAGCTTGTACCAGATGTCGTATTCTGGATCCATCCAGAACGGGTCGAACAGGTTGAAGGCATCTAGCTTCCCGAGTACGGCGGCGATGGGCGCTTCCATTCCCTGGCCGTTGTGGCACCAGATCACGATCCCGCCCTGGTCGCGCGCCTCGTCGCAGGCCCAGCACAGGGGCGGGAAGTCGGGATCGAAATCATCGACCAGGAACCCGCGACTCACCGGATCGACCTGGTTCCGAATCCGCAGGAACATCACGTGACCGTAGGCGAACTTGTTAAACGTGTCGTTGTGCCGGTTCTCCTCACCGATATCGACGACGTGATGGGCCGTCGAATACTCATTCATGATCCCGAGCGGGAACCGGTTGCTGGCATACTCGAGATCCCACCGCTTGAGGATGCTCACCACCGTCACGTTGTAGGTCTCAACCTGCGAGTCGAGCCTCAAACGATCGTAAGGACGTGTCTCTTTCTCGTCATAGTGGATGTGCGTGTTCCCGGGATACCATCCCGCATCTGGCAGGTCGATCCAGCGCTCGAGTTCGATGATGACGTCCTTTGTCCCCATCTTCGCCACATCGAACGTCGTCTTCGAAGGCTGATACTCCGTCCCCCGTTCGACGATCACATCGACTTGTCCACGAGGTGCATTGACTTCGAACTCTCCGTCGCAGTAGAAGAACGGCGACCCCGGTCCCACCTTCTCGATACAGTCAGAGGGCTTCAGGTATCGCCCATTCGATGACAGGACCTGCACCTTACAGACCACCTGCTCGCCAGATACTGCATCAATGACTACGCCTTTGATCCGACCCATACGGGACTCCTCTGCACCGCCACGGGTCTACCCGTGGCCTATTGTCGGTTCGTTCTACCTTGTCCCCGGCCTGTGGCTGGGGATGGACCATTCTGTCGCAACCGATGATGCCCGAACAACACTTGTGGTTCGGGTAATCAGTCTGTGCACACCACCCCCGCATGTCAAACGCCCTCATTCTGTGTGTCTTGTAGACGGAACAAGGGCGTTCGGGCTCTGTTATGCGATCTACTTCGGCATATTCGCCGGATCGATATCCTTAAAGAGGGGGCTCGTCGAATCACGCTCTGACAGGGTTGGTCGCTCAGCCCCCCAGTCGATCCCGATCTCCGGGTCGTGCCAGGCGACCGCGTTCTCATCCGTCCCGTCGTAGTAGTTGTCGACGAGATACGTGAGAACGATATCGGTCAGCGTCAGGAACCCGTGCGCGACGCCAACCGGGATATACACGCCTTTCGGGTCATCCGCATCGAGATCGATCGTCTCAGTCGCCTTGAAGGTCGGAGACGACTGACGCAGATCGCACATCCCCACCCGGATCTTCCCGCTCACCAGATACCAGTAGTCGATCTGCCGATGGTGGTAATGCAGCCCGCGGATCACGCCCTGATCGGAGTAGGACGCATTCATCTGGATATCGCCGAATTCCCGCTGCGGAAACCACGCCTTACGGAACGTCTCGACAAACCTCCCACGTTGATCAGGATGCGCCGTCAACTGGACGACCTGAACCCCGTTGATCAATTTTGAGTCTATGATCTCAGACATCGAATCACCATTCCCTTCCTTTTAGGTAGGGACGACCTGGCCTATGGCCAGGTCAGGGTAGGTCGACTTGGCGGGGTGCATCGTTGGAAAGACACGTTGATCATTTAGAAAGAAGCAAACAGCCCCCAGTCGGAGACGGGTGAAACGAGTTAACCCCACTTCCCCTCGTCCACCTCCGCCGCTCGCGACAACAACGGCTGCCACCAGGCCTCGTTCTCCTTATACCAATTCACCGTCGCCGCGAACCCTTCTCCGTAGTCGACTTCCGGCGACCACCCGAGCTCGTTCCGAATCTTGTTCGAGTCCAGTAGGTAACGCCGATCGTGACTCGGCCGATCCGGCACATAGGTCTTGTATGAGTCATCCAGCCCCAGCACCCCCAAGATCCCGTCCGCGATCCCTTCGACGTCGACCTCAATCCCGCTCCCGACGTTATACATCTCGCCAACCTTGCCCTGCTTCAGAATCAAATCGATCGCCCGGCAGTGGTCGTCCACGTGCAGCCACTCTCGCTTGTTCTGGCTCGTCTTGTATAGCGTCATCTTCTCGCCCTGAAGAGCAAGCGTGCAGAAGCGCGGGATGACCTTCTCCGGAAACTGGTAGGGCCCATAGTTGTTCGAGCAGTTCGATATCGTCACTGGCAGGCCGAAGGTCAGGTGGAAGGTCTCTACGGCCATGTCGCCAGCTGCCTTCGACGCATTGTAGGGCGTCTTCGGTTCGAACGGAGACTCCTCCGTGAACACCTCGTCGGTATCCAGCGCCAGATCCCCATACACTTCACAGGTCGAGATGTGATGGAATCGCCAGACCTCGGTGTCCCGTGCCGCTTTCATAAGCTGAACGACCCCTACACAGTTCGTCTGGAAGAACGCCTCGGGATGCAGGATGGCCCGGCTATTGTGCGACTCAGCCGCAAAGTTTACCACAAAATCGGGCTCGTGCTCCTTCATCGTTGCCAGGGCGAGATCGTAATCGCCGATGTCGCCCTTCACGAACGTGTAACGATCCCCGTGTCGCGCGACAACATCGTCAAGACTCGGCAGATAGCCGGCGTAGGTCAGCAGGTCATAGTTCACTATTCGGTCATCGAGATACTTGCCGAGCCAGTAACGGATAAAGTTGGATCCGATAAACCCGGCACCACCAGTGACCATTACAGTCGACATCGATCAGCCTCTCAAAGAAGGAATCGCACGGCCATCAGAAGATAGACGACGTAGAGCGACGTCAGGATAATCCCCTCGACCCTCGTCAGCCTGTATCCCGTCCGCATCATAAAAAGCATCGCCAGAACGATGACAATCATCGTCGGCATCATGAAGTGAATCTCGCGCGGGCCGACGATCAGCGGGTTCACGACCGCGGATGCCCCCGCGATCCAGCACACGTTAAGGATATCCGCTCCCAGGATGTTGCCGACCACGATCTCGCCGTGACCACGCCTGCCCGCAGCAACGCCAGTCGCGATCTCCGGCAGGCTCGTTCCGATTGCGATGACCGTCAGCCCGATCATCCCGCTGCTGATCCCGAACGCCGTGGCAATCACCTTCGCAGAATCCACGATGAAGTGACTGGCCACCAGGACTCCTCCCAGGCCCAGCACAAACCAGAACACCAGAGAGCCAACAGACTGGACGGCGATCGACTCCTCGATCTCTTCAAGATCGTTGTCCATCTCCCGAGACTTACGCTGGGTGATATACGTAAAAATGAGGTACGCGAAGAAACCGACCAGGAGGATGGCGCCTTCGCCCCGACTCAGCGTCCCATCCCAGACGAGATAGTAAGCGACGAGGTCGACCACAACCAGGAATACACCTGTCGTCTTCAGAAGTTTGGGATCGGCCGCGATGGGGGCGGCGGTCACGGCGGCAGCCAGCCCAATCGCAACCGTGTCGTCCACGATCACGGACCCGATCGCATTCCCCAACGCGATTTCGGCGGCGCCGCTCATGGCGGACATCACGGAGACGGCCAGTTCGGGCGCTGTCGTCGCCATGCTCACGAGCACGATTCCAATCAGCATCTTCGGCACGTGGAAGTGCTCGGCGATGCCGACGGCCCCGTCGACAAACCAGTCGGCGCACTTGGCCAGAATGGCAAAGCACACGGCCAGCACGATGAATGCAACGGTTACGCTCAGCTTCTCCTCCCGCCTTCCTCAGATCACGAAAATCGGCGTCGGCTGATCCTGCTCGGCCACGGACAGTTGGTAGTTTCGCAGGCCACGCGAAGCGATGACCGACTCGCTTGCCGAAAGCGCCAGCTCCCGACGGTTGTTCTCTTCACTGAGATGGGCCAGTACCACCTGCTCCAGCCCTCCGTCGATCAGCCGCCCGAGGGTCTCAGAGGCAGCCGTATTCTCCAGGTGTCCACGAGATCCCTGGATCCGCTGCTTCACCGACCAAGGATACGGTCCGGTCATCAGCATCTCTCTGTCGTAGTTGGACTCCAGGATAACCATATCCGAAGTCGACAATCTCTCGAAGGCCAGCTTACTGACCACGCCCATATCCGTCGCGATCCCCAGCCGGGATTGACCGTCATCGATGACAAAGTTCACGGGATCGCTGGCGTCGTGGGAGATCACGAAGGGCTGGAAGGACAGGTCGCCGATCGAGAAAGCCTGGTCGTTGTCGAAGAACCGGATGCGCTCACGTCCCTTGAACCTCGATCGCGCGGCGTCGAACGTGCCGCGAGTCAACCACACGGGACACTGCACCTTTCGGGCCAGAATCCCCACCCCCGAGATGTGATCGCTGTGTTCGTGCGAGACCACGATCCCCATTAGCTTCGGCACATCCACCCCGATCGACCGAAGCCGTTTGTCGATCTCTCGCCCTGCGAGGCCAGCATCGACAAGCACACGTGTCGCGCCTTTTTGTACGTAGATGGCGTTGCCACCTGAACCGCTGGCCAGTACGCAGACCTGCATCAGGGGCTTCCTGTTGAGGTAAAGGTGTATCCGTCCGGGAGAGGACAGAGGACGGACAACAGACGACAGAAAATGCAAGCCCTGGCTGTCATCTATCTTCCGTCCTCTGACTTCTGTCTTCTGCTTCGTGAAAGGCCATACTCGCAAAGGACACTAACGACTGCGATTCGTGGTCAATCGCCTGATCATACTTGAGCAACTGGCCCTTCTGATCGTCCAAGACCTTCAACATCGTGTAAATCGAGGAGGTGCCGCACACGCGATGCTGGTCGCAATCCCGGATGATCACGTCGAAGAATGCCTCGGCATGTCCTCTGGCGGCTGCGTCGATCAGGTCCTGATCGGAGGATCGCACGCGCTCGACGAAATCGTCATCGAGCGGAACTTCATCTCCGAACCGTTGGCCGACGTGGCTGAAATCGACACCGGCGATCAGGCACACCGACCGGTCCTCCTCTTCAATCGTCTTGCGGAGCGCCACCACAAAATCCGTGACTGCCGGGTCGGTCATCGGCGACTGCTTCCGATCGACCGATGCGAAGAAGGAGCCGCACAGGATCGGGACGAACGTGATCTCAGCCTCCGGGAACAGATACTTCAGGAACACAGCCTGGAACTCGATCGAGTGCTCGTTCTTGTGGGCCAGTTCATCGGCGAAGAGGTCCTGCGAACTGTGCGCGGCAAGGCGATCGATAAAGGCGATATCGGCGGGCAGATCGCCAAGTGGCGTCTCGAAGACCTTCCGGCTCGTTGTGAACGGTTTGCGTGCGGAGTGACCCGTCCCCAGAACGATGTAGACGTCCGCCGGCTCGGAATCCTTCAGCTCGTTATAGGCCCAGGCAAAACAAGGTCCTCCACGACCGAAGTCGATATGAGGGGCAACGAGACCTGTCAGGCGACCACTCGACCGGGGTGTCCCGTTCGGCCCGGTCTGATCGGTGAAGAAGCTGTCGATCAAGAGGCGAAGCGCATCCGGTGAATCAGGATACGAGCTACCCGCGAGCGCCGACGGCCGACGCGTCTCTTCCCGGTAAGTGTCTTCAATCTCCTGTTTATGCGTCCGGTATCGAGGAGAATCGAGCAGCAGCGCATCGTCGAGCGAAGCCACCAGCGTGTCGATATCCTCGATCGAGATGCTGCCATTCCCGTTCGACGTCTCGACGGCCGACCGCAGATCATCTGCCGTATGGATACCGTCGAGCAGCGTCATCAGATTGAAGACGTACGGAGGCACACCGATCCCTTCCTTCGCGATGCCCTCGGGATCTCGAAGGTAGATCGTGCGCTGACCGTCAACGTCGACGGGAAAGGCGTCGACATACCTCAGGCGTGGAAGGGCTTCCAAACGGATACCGGAATCCTGATCAGAGTGTCGGATAGAGACAAAAGTGCTGACGGCGGGAGTGACCGAACAGTCAGGGGAAAGTGCTGCAAGGAAAATAGACCATCGCTCCTGAGCGTCAAGAGCAAATGGCCCGAATCAGGCCTTTGGCCGGGCGACCTTGGCCACCCAGATGCTGATCTCATAGAGAAAGATCAACGGTAGCGCCATCATCATCTGGGAGATCGGATCGGGGGGTGTCAGAAAGGCGGCGAGGACGAAACCGACCAGGATCGCGTAACGGCGTCCGACCCGCATCCGCTGGGATGTCAGGACATCGACCTTGGCCAGGAAAAACGTCGCAACCGGGAGTTCGAACACTGCGCCGAAGGCAACTAGAAGGCGAAGAACAAAACCGATATACATGCCAATGTCGAACTGAGCGACCACGTCAGTATCGGTGGTCAATCCGACCAGAAAGCGAAGCGAAAGCGGTATCACACCGAAATACGCGACGGACCCGCCCACCAGGAAGCAGATGGTGAAGGACACCACGATAAACGACACATTGCGCTTCTCGGTCGGGAACAGCCCAGGGGCGATGAACAGCCACAACTGGTACAGCACCCACGGCAGCGCGAGAACGACTCCACCGACGAGAGCGATGTTCAGCTTGACCATGAACATCCCCATCGGCTTGAGCGTCACGAGGATGTTGTTCGGGTTCATCTCGCGATACGGGATTGTCAGGGCGGCCAAAATTTGATCGGCGTAAACGCCGCAGATGACCGCGCCGACCAAGACTCCGACCAATCCACGCAGCAAATGCCACCGCAACTCCTCGAGATGATCCAGGAACGGCATCGGAGTATCCTCGTCCGGCGCGTTCGCCTCATCGACCCAATCGTCATCGTCGTCCTGGGTTTCCGTCACCGCTTCTCTCGTGTCAGGCTTCGGTTCATCTTCGACTGTCCTGTCCGGACTCGGGTCGTTGCCAGGTGACGACCCGGGTCGCCCCACCGCCGCACCAATCACCACAAGCAGTCCCAGCACGCCCACGAGCTGGCTGAAGAGATCGCCATACGCCGCGTAGAAAGTCATCTCCGTATTGGCAACAATATCGCCAGTAATCATCGCGTCGACGAAGATGTCCGTTTCGCCCGACATCCGTCCCACGGGGTCGATCAGACACGACACACCTGTATTGGCGCATCTCACGACGGAGCGCCGACTCTCGATCGCCCGGAAGACGGCCAACTGTGCGTGCTGATAGGGTCCGGACGTCCGGCCGAACCAGCCGTCGTTCGTGATCACGCACAGGAACTGGGCACCCTCCTGCACGAGCCTCCTCGCGTGTTGTGGGAAGGCGGAATCGAAGCAGATCATGCCCGAGAACGACGTGTTGTCCATATCGAACACGGTCCACAACTCCCCCGAGTCCCAGTTCCCTGACACGAACCCCCCCCCCGTGAACCGGATATTCCGCAGACCGGGAAGGAGATCGGGGAACGGTGTGCGCTCCCCGAACGGCACGAGCCGTATTTTGTCGTAGCGACTGAGTTCGGTGCGACCGGGTGAGAACAGGAAGGAAGCGTTGAACGTCTTTCGCGGCGGCCCGATCTCGAGGTGGTTCGCGCCCGTATATATATGTACGCCGAGCGAATCGGAGAGATTCTGGACGAGATCGCGGTAGTGCTGGTTGACTCTGAGGTGGAAATACGCTGGGACCGCCGTCTCCGGCCAGACCACGAGTCGCGCGCCATCCTCGACCGCGTTGATCGTCTGGCCCTTCAGGACGGCGAAGTGTGTCTCGAATGGGCGGAACTCTTTCGCCAACGGTTCCAGGTTCGGCTGAGCCACCCCGACGCGCAGCACCTCGCTCCCGTAGGTCGCTGACATACGGTCCAGGCCATACAGCGTGGGCAGCAGGAACAGGGCGACCAGGCTCACACCGGCGACGACCGTGCGCTTCCGCCACAGACTCAGGAGCACCAAGTTCACCAGCACCAGCCAGAACGAGATACCGAAGATACCCACGAGATCGGCATACTGGATCAGCGGGAGATACGAGACCTGCGACGCGCCCAGCAAAACCCACGGGAAACCGAGATCCCCTAGACTGGAGACATACTCGATCCCGACCCAGATGAACGGCGCGCCCCAGAGCCCTCCTGATCCGAATCGGTGCGTCACGACCGAGATCAGGTAGACAGTCACCCCGCGCCACAGCGCCATGTAGAAAACAGCCGCGAGAACGCCCGGCGGTGTGATCCAGGCAATCCAGTATATTGTAGCCGTGAAGTACGCGACGCCGTGCATGAACCCCGCCAGGAATGCCGCGCGGCCGTGGAGCACAGCCGCGGACAGCAGCAAAGGGATCAGACCGGCGTAGGCCAGAAATCCAGTCGGCAGCGGGACGTGTGACAGCCCCGTCAGAAATCCGGACAGGATTGGAAAAACGAAGAAGATCAGCCACATGGGCTGGCGCACTGGAGTCGATTCAGCCATAGAGTGAGGGGCTTCAGGCGAAGAAATGAGATGGGCGGTAAATCGCTATCCCACCCCGTCCGAAGCAGCGAAAATATAGGCGTCCCCCCAGACAGTGTCAAATCGGCTGCGACTTCACAAGTTCACTGATTACAACAATTTCCGATGACCATCAACCTGCCGGACACCTCTTGCTTCCCAATCTCCAAGCCGAACTCCTGACCCTCAAACAAGAGGGCCTCTACCGCGCCTTCCGGACCGTATCGGGCAACCACAGACCTGCGGTCGCCGTCGACGGTCGTGAACTCCTACTGTTCTGCTCGAACAACTACCTGGGGCTAGCGGGGCATCCTCGCCTACGGCAGGCATCCATCGACGCCCACCTGGGCTACGGCGTCAGCGCACCTTCCTCACGCCTGATCTCAGGCCACACAGATCCGCACGCCACGCTGGAATCCCGCCTCGCTGGGTTTTTCGGCACGGCCTCCTCGCTCGTGTTTCCGAGTGGTTACTCAGCGAACACGGGCATCATCCCCGTCGTCGTCGGGCCGGGCGACGTGATCTTCTCTGACCGACTCAACCACCGCAGCCTGATCGACGGCTGTCGCCTGTCCCGCGCGGAGGTCGTCGTTTACGACCACGTCGATGTAGATGACCTGTCCAGAAAACTGGCCGACCATCCGTCGTCCGGCCGCAAGCTGATCGTCACAGACGGCGTGTTCAGCATGGGCGGCGACCTGGCTCCCCTCGATCGACTCGCCGAACTCAGCAGGACCCACGAGGCGATCCTGATGGTCGACGATGCGCACGGGACCGGGATCTTCGGTGAAGGTGGACGGGGAACGCCGGAACACTTCGGTGTCGCGGCTGACGTCGACATCTGGATGACGTCCTTCAGCAAAGGGCTGGGCACATTCGGCGGCGCGATCGCCGGCAAACAGGAACTCATCGACCTGGCCATCAATCGGTCACCGGGGTTCATCTACACGACCGCGCTCCCTCCGTCTCTGTGTGCCTCGACCATCGCCGCAATCGATCTCGTGGACGACGAGCCCAAACGCAGAACCACCCTTCTCCAGTCGGCTGAGCACATTCGCACGTGCCTGGCCGAATCAGGATTCGACACCGGCCCATCCCGTTCCCACATCATTCCCGTGATGATCGGCGAACCGAAACGCACGGTCGCCTTTGCGGATACCTTGTTGAATCAAGGCATCTTCACGCTCGGCATCCGCCCGCCTACGGTACCGGATGGAACGGGGCGCCTCCGGATCTCTCTTATGGCCACGCATACCGAGGCACACCTGGAAGAGCTCCTGAACGTGATGCAGACCGTCCGCTCGAGATTACCCGAATGATCACACTCGAACCGAACACATCCGATCCTGGTGCGCCGCTTCGCGATCTGCCCGCTCTGATCCAAGACGCCCGCATCTCACACGCTGGCCCACTGACCGTGGCGCTGTCTCCCGGTCAGTATACGGGGCCCCTCAATCTCGAAGCTTCTCACGCATCAGAGGCCAAACCACTCAGCATCGTCGGGGGCCCGGATGTCACGCTGACATCATCCGTCGAGGATGCAGTCATCACGATTCGCAATGCCAGCCACCTGACCCTGTCAGGCGTGCAGATTGTTGACGGCGAAGAAGACGGGATTCGCGTCGATGCTGGCACACACGTCACCATCCAGGATGTGACCATTCGTGGCGTCCGAACGGGGATCACCGTTTCAGGTGGAGATCGAGCCGTTCTCGAGAGATGCGATCACCGTATTGATTCCTGCACGGTTATGGATTCGGGGGAGGTCGCGGTTGCCATATCAGGTGTTGGCGTGTCGGTGACGGGAAGTCGGCTTCAGGGAGGCGGAACAGGCATCACCGTTTCGGGCAACGAACATACGGTTCAAAACAACCGAATCCACGACCTCGACCGAGCAATTCGGATGGGAGGCGACTGGACCGAGCGCGGAACCCTGATCCGTCACAACCGCATTCACCACACGAAGGTGGCCATCGACCTGGATGACTTCGCGAGCGGCGCGGCCATACAGAGCAATGTCTTCCACGACACGGCAGGCGTCCGCGTGGCAGGCGGCCGTAACCACCGGATCACAAACAACATCTTCGCCGACTGCCTCCCCGCCATCGAGGTGGACGCCCGCGGGATGGACGAGTCCGAAACGACAAAGGCTCGCCTTACCGAGTTACGCGAATCCTTCGACCGGATGAATCCACTCGATCCCCCTTACTCCATCCGCTACCCGGATCTCAGAGAAGTCGCCGCCTACTACCACCACGTGCTCGGTATCCCGCCCGAGGGAAACCTGATCAACCGAAACATCTGCGTCGGCGATTGGGTCTCCGTTCACGAACCCGGCGAACCGAAAATCCTCGCGATCCAGGGCAACTTCACAGACGGCGACCCCGGATTCGCCGACCTCTCGTCCCGCGACCTTCGCCTCCCCGAAGACGCCGAGGTCTACGAGCTCGGCTTCCATCCCCTCCCTGTAGACATCCTGAAACGCAATTAGCCACCAAGGACGCCAAGCCGTTCCCCCTGCCAGCCGAGGGGACCACCAAGACATAACCATCTACTCAGATGAATCGATAACTATCCGAGCCCACCGGGGCTTACTCGCTCTGCCCCCTTGGCGAACTTGGCGGTTTGCTCTCGAGAACATAAATTGACACCGTTCAGCGTAACTGGCGGAAATGCAGTCACCAGACTGTAGGTAGAGGACCTTCAGGTCTCGGCAGAAAGAATGCCGAACGATTCGTCAGAATCGCGCAGGCAACGCGAAGAGTTGCCAAACTACCGGGGAGCGCTGAAAGAATTCGCCGACCGCCTGGGCAAGCCCCTGGGCTTTTTCTATTCAAGACAGAGGAGGTAGGCGAATGGCGGCTCAACTACTCGAAGGAAAAGCCGTAGCGGCATCCGTACTGGACGAAGTAAAAAAGCGCTCAGCCGAACTCACGGCAGAAGGGGTCACACCCGGCTTGGGTACGATCCTCGTCGGGGATGACGGCGCAAGCGCAGGATACGTCGCCCGCAAGCACGAGACGTGCGAAACGGTCGGCATCAAATCCTTCCACATCGATGTCGGGGCAGACAAGACGCAGGCGGATCTGCTCGCTGCGGTCGATGACTTCAACAACAACCTCGAAGTCGACGCTTACCTGATTCAGTATCCCGTTCCTGACCAGTTCGATTTCAACGAAGCCATCACCCGGATGGATCCGGACAAAGACGCCGACGGCCTCCATCCCGTGAACCTGGGCAAGCTGGTGCTTCAGGAGCACGGCCCTGTTCCGTGCACGCCGGCCGGCATCCAGGCGATGTTCGTCCACTACGGGATCGACATCTCGGGCAAAGAGGTCGTCGTCATTGGGCGCGGCCCAACCCTCGGTCGTCCTCTCTCGCTCCTCCTCACGCTCAAGCAGCCTGGCGCGAATGCAGCCGTAACCATCGTTCACACGGGAGTTAAAGACATCTCGTTCTACACGAAGCGAGCCGACATCGTCGTAGCGGCGGCAGGCGTACCGAATTTCGTTCAGCCGGAAATGATCAAGCCCGGCGCGATCGTGGTCAGCGGAGGAATCACGTGGGAGGGCAAGAAGCTGCTCGCCGACGTCGACGAATCTGTGGGCGAAGTCGCCAGTTGGATCACCCCCAGACTCGGCGGCGTCGGCCCGACGACGGTAGCGATGCTGTTGCGCAACACCGTTCACGCAGCAGAAAGGCGAGCCTCGTAACCTCCTAACCTCGTAACCAGGCTCCAGCCAGGGAACGAAGAGAGCAAGCTATGCGAATCCAGGACGTCACCCTTTACGCCGTCGGCACCCGCCGCGAAAACGGAACCCTCACACCCCACATCATCGCCAAGTTGACAGCCGACGATGGCACCGTAGGGATCGGGGAGATGTCCGACCTGGGCCACAACCCGGTCAAGCCTGACGTCGCGCTTATGGAAGATCGGCTCAGGACGGCGCTCAAAGGGGTCGATCCTTTCGATCCCCCCGCCGTCGACCCGATCGTCGATCAGTATCAGGCCCCGCTTGGCGCTGGTATCGACATCGCCATACACGACCTCCGCGCAAAATCGCTGGGCGTCCCCATCCACGACCTCTATGGCGGCGCCTACCGCGACCGCTACAAGATCTGCTACCCCATCTTCCGACAGTTCGACGAGTCGGAGATCGACCCGAATATCGATCGGGTCCGCCGAATGTTGGCTCTGGGGTTCGACCTCTTTCGCGTCTATGTCGGCGGAAACGTCGATGTCGACGAGCGGTTCCTCCACAAACTCAGGGACGAGTTCGGGGACAAAGTTCGCATCAAGTCGCTCGACTTCAGCCGCCGTCTTGACTGGAAGTCCTGTGTCGCCGCCATCGAGCGATTGGAATGGATCGACCCGATTCTCGTCGAGAGCCCGGCGCCCGACATCGCCGGCAAACGGAAGGTCCGTGAGCGCGTTCGTTTCCCAATCAGCGAGCACTGCGGCAACGATCAGCAGGCGATCGCCTTTGCGGAAGGTGAGGCGGTCGACATCCTCAACATCACGACATGTCACCAGGGCATACGCCGCTCGCGTCACCTCTTCACGATCGCCGAAGCCTGCGGTCTGTCGACCCTGATTGGCACGACCCAGGAACTTTCGATCGGCACCTCCGCCCAGGCGCATCTGGGGGCATCGGTCCCCAACCTGGAGTTCCCCGGCGACGCCGCCGGCGCCCAGCTATACCTCGACGACGTCGTTGAGGATCGCGTCCAGTATGAGAACGGATATCTGGTCGTCCCGACCGGCCCGGGCCTGGGAATGGCGCTGAATGACAGCCAGCTCGAAGCGCTCGGCGACAACAGCTGGGGGTTCTTCAAGTCAGAGCCCCTGGGCCGTCAGGAAGACCGCAAGTAATACACCTGGGGGGGCAATGCCTGCCCTGTCTGGGTGACTCTCGCTCGAAAAATCACGTTTCTCTTCTAACAAAACTTCCGGAAAACCCGCTCTCCTTCCTTTAAACACAAACCAATATTAAACAGAATCTTGCACTCAATATCTAATTGGGCTGTTGGCCTTTCTTAAAAGTCCACTCGAGTGCATTTTTAAGATTTTCTGTTTTCCACTTCTCTTTAGCGGAATCTCCGGAAACGTCAGGAGGAAATAACTGACGATGTTCCAACTCACGACGAGAAACGGGATCGAGAAGCCAACCCAGAAGATCTTCGCCCGCATTAAGGCCGGCAACTTCCGATCGTCCGAAGGCGAGGCGATCATCTCGAGCCGTATCTGGGCGAGGGGGAACACGATCCGCTCCCGATCGATCCATTGAAGTCTCACGATCGCGACCAGACAGAAGCTGACAGTGAGCAGGGCGCCGATAAACGTGATCCACCAGAATAGCGGCGGTAACCAGACCTCCCACGGAATAGCCTGGTCCGGCGGCAGTCCCTCGGAGAACCAGGTCATCGTGTCGTTCGACGGGAACAATCACTTCGGGAGGTTGGGATGGATCAGCTCGGCCCACCCGTTCTCCGTGCGCACATAACAAATGGATGGGTGACGCGATCGTCCCAAGCAGATACCCCGTCAGGCCGAATGTGGGAAGCGTCTATCCGACGAGCGACATCGTGAAAACGACAGCCAGATCGTTCGGTGACAGCGCACGGAGACAGGCTGCCTCGGCAAGCGGATTGACAAGCGTCACAACGAACAGGAAGGGCAGGAAGACGCCCATCGGCAGGTAATCGCATGCGAGCAGTGAGGAATTGAGGATATACTTGGCGTATGGCGCACCGACATTGACCACCACCACGAGCAGCATCCCGAGCGAAACGGATCGCCAGGTCAGCGCGCGATCGTCGCTCGGAGAAAGCGCAGTATCTAATTCGGGGAAGCGCCAAGCTATTGGACGAAGAAGTAAATGATCACGCTCTTGCCGATCACCAGTTGGACCCCAGTGATCATCAGGATCGAGTAGACCAGTCGATTGAACCACAGGTCCGTAAACCGTGCGTTCAGGAAGATGCCCAGCTTCACCCCCACGTAGCTGAGCGGGGCGAGCACCGCGATCGTGCCCACGTGCCCGATCCGAAGCAGGTCCAGCCCGATATACGGGATGAGTTTGATCTGATTGATCGAAGCGAAGAAGATCACCGTCGTCCCGACGAAGATCTCGCGCGGAAGTTTCTGAGGCAGGAGGTAGATCTTTGCAGGAGGCCCACCGGCGTGAGCCAGCGTGGAAGTAAAACCCGAGATGGCGCCCATCAGGATACCTTCAGCTGCGTGCGAATGCCGTTTGGCGATCGCCTCGCTGACGAGGCCCCGAACTAGTTGATACAGTACGAATATGATCGCCAGAACGCCGAGCCCGATCTGAAGCATGCGTTCATTCGACGCGAAGTATCCGAAAAACGCCGCGCCCACACCGATCCCGAGAACGGATCCGGGCAGCATGAGCTTGATACTTCGGCGGTCGAAGGTCTTTCGGTAGTGTGCGACCGCGAAAACGTCACACGCGATCAAAAGTGGCAGCATGATGGCAGCCGCATCAGCGACCGATATGGTCAACGCCATCAGTGGCGTCGCAACGACCCCCACGCCGCCTCCAAACCCGGCCTTCGCGATCCCCACAAAGACGACGGACAGGACAGCCAACACCCAGAACGTCGTCGGATAATCTGGAAACAAACAATTCCTTTCGATATGCTGCAAAACTAGCATGCGGCCCATCCGCAAGGAAGTGAACATATTCCTGCGCACATAGGCGCGCAAATCAGGCTCGGGTCCTGTCTGAGACAGATGGATGGGTCTCTCGCTCTCCCACGTCGGTCGGGCCGAAGCCCACGACTCACGATTCACCATTCACGTCTTTCGCCTCGGCGAGGACCGGCTCCCACTCGGAGCGATGGGGTCGAGTGGAGGAGGCCGCATTGACAGCCCATATCTGTCACGGTATCATTGTCCGCTTTCAACACTTTACGACCAGTTTTGCCGGGGCCACGGAGATCCAATCGTATACGCATGGGTGCTTTTCTAACGCTTTTCACCATTTTGGTTTCATCACCGACTGTTCACTCCCAGTCCACTGACGTTGCCGCTTCGGATTTCGACGGGAGCGGTCGAGTCGACTTTGTCGACTTTCTCGACTTTTCGGGAGCCTTCGGGAAGACGTCCGAACAGGACGGATTCGACGCAAAGTTCGATCTCGACGGCAGCGCTACTGTGGATTTCAGCGACTTCCTGATATTCGCCAACAACTTCGGCAAGTCCACAACCGAGGAGTCCGTCACCTTACTCTATGTCTCGGATATCGTCCAAAACCGGGTCGAGGCTGTGGACATCTCGACAAACCTCTCGATACCCTCCCGGGCATTCTCTGTCAGCTTCCCCAGAGGGCTGACCCTCGGACCACAGGCGGGACTCGTCTACGTCGCCAACCTCGACTCGCTCCAGGCCTACGATGAGAACGGAAGCTTCGCCTTCGGGATCAAGCTGACCGAGGTCGAGAATCCCGTGACGGGGACCCCCGCCGCCCCGAGCGGATTCAAGGTTCGGGTCAACGCGGCCGAGACGCTCGCCTTCGTGACGGAGACAGCGGCCGGAGCCGTTGAGGTCATTGACCTCAACACCCGGACATCCCTCGGTCAGGTCGCGGTCGGCTTCGATCCGGGCGGAATGATCCTTTCCCCTGACGAGTCGACCTTGTATGTGGGCCTACGGAGTGACCACATTGCCGTCGTCGACGTCGCAACGCGAACAAAAGTGGACAGCATGTTCACCGGCACCACTGCAATCAACAAGATCACCCTGTCTACGGACGGTGCGACACTCTACACAGCCACGGCCACTCCCGACGAAGGACACGCGAGCGGCTCCCTTATCCAGATCGTTGCCATCGATGTGGCAAGCCGAGCTGTTGTGGATTCCCTCCAGATCAGCGATCCCGTCGACCTCGTTGACCAGGTCCTCGAACTGGCCGCCAACCCGGTCGGAGGATCCCTCCTGGTTACCCTGTTCAAGACGGCCCCCGCCGCGGAAGGCAGCCTCAACTTCGCCACCTTCGTCGGCGACCTCCTGGTCATCTCCCTCCCCAACCTAGAACTGGCCAACACCATCACGATCGGGGAGCAGGCGGCCGGGTTCGGCATATCACCTGACGGAACGACGGCTTTCGTCTCAGGCAGCGAAGAGCTGACATCTGGCGTATTCCGCATCTTCGTGGTCGATCTCGAATCCGGCACACGCCTTAGTCAACTGCCGATCGTCATCCAGTCCGCTACAGAGTTCATCTTCCAATCGACTAAACAGGTGATCGATCAGCTGAGCCGTTTGGCCAACATACTGATCGCGCTGTAGAGAGCTATCATCAGCCGAGTTCCGGAAGTCGAGATCCTTCGCCGCAGTGCGACTGCAAATATTGGCGTCAATTCGCATCGCTGGGTTGGGGTCGACGGCTGAGCTTGCACCGAGCGGAGTCGAGGTGAGGCCCGCCCTGGGTTCCTAGAAGCGGGTAGGACTCAAGTGAGCACTTCATCGGAACGGCACTACCTACCTAGCGAATTATGGGCGCCTGCCGGACCGTAGCCTAGGCGAAGGTCGGCCGAAATCGGGCGTGGAGAAGGCTTTTCACCATTCGAGTCTGCCCGCCGTCACCCGACTGTAATCCAAAAGACTTTGCAGCCCGCCGGGTGACGGCTTACATTCGAACAATCCGTTACCACGCCATTTACTCCCAGAAAGCACTATGCTCGCATCTTTGCTGCTTGAACCCGGACGCTTGGAGTTGCGCGATGTCGAGATCCCAAAGGCTGGCCCGGGAGAGGTGGTCGTCCGTGTGCGCACGGCACTGACCTGTGGAACCGACCTCAAAGCGTTCCGCCGCGGGCATCCGAAAATGACCATCCCCGGGCCGTTCGGTCACGAGTTCTCGGGCGACGTCCACGAGGTGGGGGAAGGGGTCACCAAGTTCCAGCCAGGCGACCAGATCATGACCGCGCCGTCAGCGCCCTGTGGCGACTGCATCTACTGCCGCAAGGCCCAGGAGAACCTCTGCGCTAAGGTCATGGACACGATGGTGTGGGGAGCGTTCGCCGAGTATGTCTGCATGCCGTCGCACATCGTGGCGAACAACATGTTCAAGAAGCCCGAGCACCTCTCGTATGAAGAGGCCGCCATGCTGGAGCCACTCTCGTGCGTCGTCTACGGGATGGATCAGGTCGAGGTCAAGCCTGACGACACCGTCCTGATCATCGGGGCGGGGGCCATCGGGCTGCTGCACGTCATGGTGGCAAGAGCGCTCGGAGCCGAACGCGTGATCGTCGCCGGTCGACGCGAGAGCCGGCTGAAACTGGCTTGGGCGCTCGGAGCGGACGAAGTCATCGATGTCGAAGAGCAGAACACGTTTGACCGGGTGAAAGAGCTCACCAATGACCTCGGCGCCGACATCGTGATCGAGTGCACAGGGCAGCTCGCAGTCTGGGAAGAGACACCGGACCTTGCCAGACCCGGAGGCTCCGTCATCCTCTTCGGCGGGCTCCCTAGCGGAACCAAGGCAACCTTCGACACCTCTCGCCTGCACTACGATCAGATCACGCTCAAGGGCGTCTTTCACTACACCCGCTCTGCCGTCAAAAAAGCCTACCAGCTCCTGACCGATAAAAAGATCACGGTCAGCGGTCTGATATCGGGCACCTATTCTCTGAACGACCTCAGACACGTGTTCGAAGACCTGCTCCACCAGGGCAAAGGAATCAAGTTCGCCGTCGTGCCCGGAAAGAGCGAGCCAAGCTCCGCCGAAGCAGGCTGACGTCTCACCGTTTGAGTACTCCTTCCGCGATACCCACCCGAATGCGCGTCGCCCGTCTCTACGACCTGGACGACGTCCGCATCGAAGAACAACCCATACCAGAGCTGGGACCCGGGGATGCTCTCGTCAAGATGGCCGTGTGCGGCATCTGTACGAGCGACACGTTCCCCTGGTATGTCCGCCGTAAGGCCCCGGCCGTACTCGGCCACGAGCCGGCCGGTCGGATCGTCCAACTTGGCACGGACGCCGAAGGCTACGCCGTTGGCGATCGCGTGTTCATCCATCACCACGCGCCGTGCATGACCTGCCGGCGGTGTCGGCAACAGGAATATTCGATGTGCAAGGCGTGGCGCGAGTCCTCGATCGATCCGGGTGGTCTGGCGGAATACGTCCGTGTGCCGGGACACAACCTGCGGAACGATTGCTTCGTCATTCCCAACGATCTCTCGATGGAAGATGCCGCCCTGATCGAGCCAGTGGCGTGTGCAGTCCAAGCGCTTAAACGCAAGTCGCCCATACAAGAGGGTGACCACGTCCTCGTCGTCGGCGCCGGAATGATGGGACAGATCCTGATGCTGGTGGCCCGCCACCATGGCGCCGGCAACGTGATCGCCGCTGATCGTGTTCCCTACCGACTAAATAAGGCGCTCGAACTCGGTGCGCAGAAAGCCATCGATGTGTCGACCGTTGGATTAGCCGATGGCGTCGCAGACGCGACCAATGGAGACATGGCAGACCTGATCGTCGTCTGTCCGGGATCGATTGCGGCCATGGAGGACGCGCTCACGGCCACCGCTCCTGGCGCCACCGTCTGCCTCTTCACGCCCTCGGCAGAAGACGAACGGCTCCCCATCAGCCCCCACGACTTCTGGTTCAACCACATCACGCTCACCGCCAGCTACTCATGCGGCCCACCAGACACGGCAGATGCAATGGACCTGATTCGGTCCGGCGCCGTCACGGCAGACCTGATCGTCACGGATCGATTCCCGCTGGATCGAGCGGGCGAAGGATTCGCCACCGTATCGGCCGCACAGGACACGATCAAGACACTCGTCATCATCGACCCCGAGGAGGCAGCTTCGTGAACGACCTGCCCAGCGTAGAACTCTACTCCATCGGCACCGAGCTCCTGATGGGCCAGATCCAGGACACCAACGCATTCTGGATGGCTCAGCAGATCGCACGACTTGGCGGTCACATTCGCCGAATCGTAATTCTCGACGACGACATCGAAGACATGATCCGCGTGCTCAGCGATACCCTCGACAGGAAGACACGCGCCATCATCACCACGGGTGGGCTTGGTCCCACCCCTGATGATCTGACCGTAGAGGCCATCGCCCGGCTTAAGGGCGTCGACATCGTCGTAAACGAGTCGCTCGTGGAGAAATTTATGCGCGACAGGGAGATCGAGAAGCGAGAGGACGTCAGTCCTGGACTCGTCAAAATGGCGACCTCACCTGAAGGCTCGATTGTCCACCCCAACCCCGCCGGTGTCGCCCCCTGTGTAGAGACTGTCATAGATGACACCACGATTTACAACCTGACCGGCCCTCCCCGCGAGGTCCAGGCCCTCTTCAACCAAAGCATCGAAGGCGCCATCGCCGAAATCTACACCGCGAACCGTGTCGTCCTCCGCGTTGCCGTCAACCTCCCCGAATCCGAACTGGGCACCATCCTCCACGACGTCATGGCCACCCACCCCAACACCTACTTGAAAGCCTATGTCGCCCTCAGAAAACGAGTCGAAGGCGGCCAACGCCTCCCCGTCGACATCATCGCCAGGGATGAGGACGAGGCCACAGCGGGCAAACTACTTCAGGCCGCCCTATCGATTTTCACAGAAATGGTGCAGCAAAAAGGAAGCACGGTAGAGGCGGTAGAGGATTGATGATATGAAGATCGGCCGCCCCGCTTGAGTGTACACCGCATCCGTCCTGATTCTTGTGTTCTTCTTCGTTTCTTCGCGCCTTCGTGCTGATGGCCGTTGATCTAGCTACTTATCCACTTGGAGGACCACCCATGCCATTCGTAAACGTCAAACTGCTCGAAGGCCGATCCCAGGACCAAAAGGAACGTCTCGTCAAAGCCATCACCGACGCCCTGGTCGACATCTGCGACGCCAAACCGGACTACACTATGGTCGTCGTCGAAGACGTTCCGGCCGATCACTGGGCCCGCGACGGCAAAATGCTGTCGAAACACTAGGTGAGATGCCTGACACCGTTATTGCGCCCGATCATCCCGAGTAGCCGAGTCGATGCGAAGCGGAGGCGCGATGTACCGAGGGACACATCTCCACATCCTGTGGGGAACTGTAACTCCGCCCTATCCCTACAAGAAACAAGCCGGTAGACAAGCCTTTCTTCCCCACCTCGCCCTTGCTTGACACTAAAAAACCCGGGGACTATATTGCGCCGCAAGTCTAGAACAATTAACAACTAACGCCCTTCTATTCTTCTCAGTAAAACAGTTTCCACACGAAAGGAGTCGGCCATGACGCGCCGAATCAAGGTCCTAACCTCTTTCGTGCTTGTGTTCGCTTTTGTGGCCCTTGGCTGGCAGGCGACCGAAGCACAGATGAGAGTCAACAGCGCAAAGGTCGCCAAGTCTTCGGCCCGCAACTACATCAAGCAGCGGGTACCCGAGAAGGCCTTCGAGATGCTAAAGATCGCCGTCGAGCTCAAGCCGGAAGATCCTGAGTCGAACTTCATGATCGGCACCTTCTACGCGGATAAGGAGATGCTCGACGAGATGAACCTGCACTTCGAAAAGGCGATGAGCCACAAGAAGGGCAAGAAATTCTGGAAGAAAGGCATGCGCCTCGTCGGTGCCAGCGACTTCCTTCTCGGCGGCATCTGGTATACGAAGGAGACTCTGTGGACGCGGTACTTTAACATTGGTGTTCGAGCGCTGAACGCGCAGAGCTTCGATGACGCGCTCAATGAGTTCTCGATGGCACGTAAAGTCGATCCGGACCGGGCCGACACCTACAAGGCGACGGGCAAGGTCTACATGGCGATGGACAGTCTCGATACCGCGATCGATTTCTACCAGAAAGCACTGGGCATCGACAGCTCGATGGTCGAGGCACACGCTGACATCGGGATCGGACTGCTGAACCACCAACGCTACGAGGAGTCGATCCCTCACCTAATGTCGGCATCGGAACTGGCCCCCACAAACATCAGCATCATCAAAGCGCTTGCTAGTGCCCAGTGGCTGGCCAAGGACGTGGAAGGCGCCGTCAAGAGCGCGGAGAAAGCTCTCGAGGTGAATCCCGAGGACCCGAAGGTGCTCTCCCTGGTTGGCGGGATCTTCACCGAAATGAAGGACTTCGAAAAGGCTGTCCAGTATCTCGAGCAGGCGATGGAGAAAGAGCCGGACAACGCCGACACCGTCTTCAACCTTGCCAATGCGTATCTCGGAAAGGGCAATCTCGAGAAGGCCGCGGGCCTGTTTACGAAGTCGCTCGAAAACAACCCCGACGACCACCAGGCCCTGTATCAGCTGGGCTCCATCTACGACAAATCGAAGAAGTATGATGAGGCGATCAGCACCTTCCAGAAGGTTGTCGACTTGAAGCCGCAGTTTGCTCGAGGTTGGGACGCCCTCTACAAGGCGTATGCACATAAGTCCGCTGCCACCGAGGGTGAGGAGGCGCGCGAGGCCGCCAAGAAGGCCGAAGAAGCACTCAACATGGCCAACGCATTGGGCGGCGGCGAGTAGTCCTTACCGGAGGTTTGAACTGTGTCTTATCTGACAAATGAAAAGGTGACGGTGCTCGGCGCGGCAGGGGCCATCGGGTCGAACTTGGCCCAGACCCTGGTTGCATCGGGCACGGCCAGCCAGGTCTGCATGTACGATCCCTTTGCTCAGGGGCTCGAAGGGGCGGCCGAGGAACTGTATCACTGCGGTTTCCCCGATGCGGACATCACGTGGTCGGCCGACATCGCCGAGTCACTGTCTGGCTCTTCATACGTCATCACATCAGGCGGCGCTCCGCGTAAGGAAGGCATGACGCGGGAGGATCTCCGTCGAGACAACGCCGAGATCGCCAAGCAGCTCGGCATCGACATCAAGGAGAACTGTCCAGACGCAAAGTTCGTGATCGTGATCTTCAACCCGGCCGACATCACCGGCCTGACCACCCTCGTTCACTCCGGCCTGCCTTCCACGCGTGTTTCTACCCTGGCGGCCCTGGACAGCACGAGGCTCCAGTCGGCTCTGGCCCAGCACTTCGGGATCCTGCAGTCGAAGGTGACCGGATGTCGGACCTACGGGGGTCACGGTGAGCAGATGGCCGTGTTCCAGGGCGGCATCCAGATCGACGGCGTTGGTCTGAGTGACGCACTGGGCGGCCAGGAAGTGAACGGCAAGGGGATGTCCGAAGACGAGTGGAAGGACATCCAGGAAAAGGTGACGCAGGGCGGCACGCGCATCATTCAGCTGCGTGGGCGTTCCTCCTTCCAGTCACCCTCGCAGCAAAGTGTCTTCATGCTCCGTGGCGTCCTCGGCGAACCCTACGAGTGGCCGAGCGGGTGCTACCTGAACGGTGACGGCTTCGAAAAAATCATGATGGCCATGCCGGCCAGGCTGTCGGATGCCGGGGCGGAGTGGTCACTGCCCGAAGGGTCGGACACAGACATCGCAGCACTTCGTTCGTCCTACGACCACCTGGTCGCGCTGCGTGATCAGACGATCGGAGACGGGATCCTGCCACCACTGTCCGAGTGGAGCATCGTCAACCCGAACCTGTAGACAAGACGCAACCGTGGAACGGAGAAAGGAGTGGCCTATCTGCCGCTCCTTTTTTCTGATGGGGGATCGCCATGCCGACCCGCTATGACCTGCTCGTCAAGGGCGGACAACTCCAGGACACCCCGGAAGGCCTGAACCAGGACCGGAAGGACATCGGTATTCGTCAGGGACGCATCGAATCGATTGCGGACGAGATCCACGAAGAAGACGCGCAAACCGTGATCGATGCCTCAGGGACGATCGTGTGTCCCGGCATGATCGACCTGCACGTGCACGTGTGGGATGGTGTCGCGCACCTCGGCATCCCCGCCGACCCCAACTGCGTTGGAAAAGGCGTCACCACGGCGTTCGACGCCGGATCGGCCGGCGCGGACATCTACCCCGGATTCCAGAAGTATGTCATCGACGTCAGTGCCACCCGCATCAAGTCCTTCCTCCACATCTCGTCGCAGGGACAGCTCGCCCAGGATATCGGTGAACTGACCGACATCCGATACGCCAACGTCAGC
Source organism: Gemmatimonadota bacterium (assembly GCA_002727195.1). Lineage (GTDB taxonomy): Bacteria > Latescibacterota > UBA2968 > UBA2968 > UBA2968 > UBA2968. Next base: position 93,437 of record PBWH01000018.1, on the reverse strand, counting down.
AAGGCCCTCGAAGCGTGCGAGACCTACAAGGACAGCATCGTCGGAATCAAGATCAGGATGAGTACGGGGATCGTTGGCGACAACGGTCCGGAAGGACTAAAACTGGCGCTGGAGGTCTGCGAGGCGACGGGTCTCCCGTTGATGATCCACCCGAACGCCAGTCCCATTAGTTTCGAAGAGATGATGGACGAACTCCGCGGTGGTGACATCGTCACACATTGTTATCATCGGAGCGATACGGGCGTCATCGATGAGTCCGGGCGTCTGCGATCGGCGGCAAAGAAGGCGCTCGACAAGGGCATCCAGTTCGACGTCGGCCACGGGGCCGGAAGCTTCTCCTTTGACGTCGCCGAGGCCGCCCTCGAGCAGGGCTTCCCACCCGGAACCATCTCGAGCGACCTCCACAAATACAACGTCGATGGCCCGGTTCACAGCCTCCTCGAAACAGTGTCGAAGTTCATCTACCTCGGCCTCTCCTTCGAGGAGGCAATCCAGAAGGTGACCACCGACCCCGCACGCGCCATAAAAATGGTCGGTGACATCGGGGCCTTGCGGCAAGGCGCAGCCGCCGACCTCACCCTCATCCGTATCGTTGAGGGTCCGGCCGAGTTCACCGACGCCCTCGGCGAAAAACGCACCGGAGACCTGAGACTCGAACACGTTTCGACAGTGAAAGACGGCCGAGTCTACGCCCCGGGCATGCTTCAGTAGTCGGCGGCAACCAATCTGAATCGCACAACTGAGATCGTTCGGGGGCAGCACCATCCATCCTACTCCCAGATTTTCTCTGCGTTCTCAGCGCCATCTGCGGTAAAATGCATTTAATTCTCTTTAGAAATAACTCTTAGCAGGAAGACTCCGAACATGGCCTACTCACCAATCGGTCAACACAAATCCGAACTCGACACCCCGGCGCTCCTGATCGACATGGACACACTTGAGAAGAACATCACGACGATCACCGCCCGCTGTAAGGGCGCCGGAGTTGACTGGCGCCCGCACACCAAGGGCCACAAGAGCCCCGTGATCGCACAGAAGTGCATCGACGCGGGCGCAATGGGCGTGACCTGCGCCAAGCTGGGTGAAGCAGAAGTAATGGCTGCTGCGGGCGTCCGTGACATCCTGATCGCAAACCAGGTCGTCGGTGCCCAGAAAGTGAGCCGCCTCGTCAACCTGCGGCACATGTCCGACGTCATGGTCGCCGTCGACGATCCTGCCCACATCGATGCGATCGGCGAGGCCGCCGGCAGCATCGGGGTTAGCGTGCGTGTGATGGTCGAGGTCAACGTGGGGATGAATCGGTCAGGCGTGGATCCGGGTGCGCCGGTCGCCGAACTCGCGCGATACGCGGCGGACGCAGACGGCGTCGACTTCGGCGGCATCATGGGCTACGAGGGACACGCCATGGGCATGCCCGACGACAAGAAGGAGGCCGAGTGCAAGCGATGTATGGGCCTGCTGGCCGAGTCGGTCGCCGCGGTCAAAGCAGCCAGCCTCGACGTCCCGATCGTATCCGCCGGAGGAACCGGAACGCTTGCCTACACCCCCGACCTCGACGGGGTCACCGAGATCCAGGCCGGCGGCGGGGTCATGATGGATACCTACTACGCAAAGAAGCTCGGAGCCAAAGGCCTGCACTATGCACTCACCGTGCTCGCCTCCGTGGTCAGTCATCGAGAGCCCGAACGCGCGGTCATCGATGCCGGCCGAAAAACCGTTCACGGAGACTATGTCCTGCCAGAGGCCTTGGATGACGACATCGAAGTGGTCCAGCTGAACGCGGAGCACGGGCACCTCCGACTCGGGAAAAACGCCCGCGACCTCAAGGTCGGCGACAAGATCGAGATGGTCTCAGGCTACAGCGACATGACCGTCTTCCTTCACGACGTGATCTACGGAATCCGCGATGACCGCGTTGAAGCTGTCCTGGACGTGGCCGCGAGAGGCCGATTGGCGTAGAGGTTTGTGGGGAAGGTCATTCCCGCGAAAGCGGGAATTCAGGGGTGAACCTGAAGGATCTTCCTAACGCGTGGATACGTGAGCAGCCCCGTAACCCCCACAAAACCCTTAAAATCAATCACTTAAGAAGAACGCTGTAGTGAGTGGCATTACGGTTGCTCCCTTGGGGCCAGTCTCTCCGTCAAGATTCTGGAGAACGGGACGATACCTAGAAAAAGGGACAAACCGTGGAACTACTCTTTATCAGCTTTATCCTCCTCGCCGCCGTTGTGCTTTGCGGTCTCTGCCTGCTCGTCATCGAGTATCAGAAGGGTCGAACACGACGCCTGAACCAGATCTGGTCGGACCGCATGCGGGCGCTCGCCTCGCAGACCGGCTCGCCTGCTGTTCAGAAAGGCGACCCCAAAGCCGCTTAGCCACAGGTCTCACGAAACCGTTTCATCCCGAGTAGCCACGCCGAAGGCGTTGCGTAGCGAGGGACCGCTACAGGAGCCTGAATGGACTGTCTCGTAACCGGAGGCGCCGGATTCATCGGCCACAATCTGGTCCGCCACCTGCTGGATGAAGGCCACCACGTCCGCGTATTGGACAATTTCTCCACGGGCAAACGAGACAACCTCGGCCCGTTCCTCAGCAAGATCGAACTGATCGAAGGCGATCTGCGCAGCTACCACACAGTACACGAAGCGACTCGGGATGTGGAAGTCATCTTCCACCAGGGCGCACTCCCGTCTGTGCCGCGCTCGATCAACGATCCCATCACCACCAATCAAGTCTGTGTCGAAGGCACACTGAACATCCTGGACTCGGCGAAGAACAACGGCGTCCGACGGGTCGTCTACGCCTCGTCTTCATCTATCTACGGGGCCAACCCGGCACTGCCGAAGCAGGAAGACATGACTCCCATGCCGATTTCGCCGTATGCCGTCGCGAAGTTGGCTGGCGAGAAATACTGCCAGGTTTTCGCGCACACCTACGGTCTGGAAACGGTTGGGCTCAGATACTTCAACGTCTTCGGTCTAGGGCAGGATCCCAAATCGCAGTACGCCGCCGTCATGCCCCTGTTCATCACGGCATTCCTGGACGGCAGCGGGATCACGATCAACGGAGACGGCGAACAGTCACGTGACTTCACCTTTGTGGAGAACGTCATTCAGGCGAACGTGAAGGCCGCAGTCGCGCCCGGGGCTTCGGGTGAGGTATTCAACGTTGCCTGTGGCGAAAGTACGAGCCTGAATCAGGTCATCGACCATCTTCGCACGTTCACCGAGGTCGATACCGAAGTAATTCACGGCCCCAACCGAGCGGGCGATATCAAGCATTCGCTGGCCTCTATTGAAAAGGCACGCAAGTTGATGGGCTACAAGCCAACCGTTTCAGTTGAGACGGGCTTGCGAATGAGCGTCGAATGGTATAGCGCCAGCCGAAAGGACCCCGACGCAGGGTCGAAGACCTGACAAGCTTACCAGACATAACAGACCACCCTCAGTCAGACTACTGGCTGGGGGCGGTTTGGCATGGGCCACTCCCCTCTTGCACCAGTCGATTGACCTATATTTGTAAAGTGTCCGATGCCATGAACAGCTACCGCTCAACCTCTTGGGATGACCACTTATGCCCAGCGTGATTCCTGATTCCGCCCAAATCGGATCCGAGACGATTCTTGGGCACTTCTGCGTCATCGGTGAGAACGTCGACATTGGGTCTGGCTGCCGAATAGGACACCACGTCGTCATCCACGATGACACGATCATTGGCCACGGTTGCGTGATCGACGACCACTCCGTTGTGGGAAAGAAACCCCTGAAGTCGAGGGCGATGGCGATCGAACCCGGTGCAGATCTACCCCCGCTCCAACTTTCGGATCGCGTCGTTGTTGGCACCGGAGCCATTGTCTTCCGGGGATCCACCGTTGGGACAGACAGCCTGATTGCTGACCTGGCTTCGGTTCGCGAGGGCAGCTTGATCGGCTCCAGCACCATCATTGGTAGGGGTGTGGCCGTCGAAAACCGGGTTCGGATAGGAAACAGCGTAAAGATCGAGGCGGGCGCGTTCATATGTGCCTTTTCGGATATCGGCGACGGGTGCTTCGTTGCCCCCGAGGTCACCCTCACCAATGACAACTTCCTCGGTCGTACAGAGGAGAGGAAGCAGAATTACACCGGGACCAGGATCGAACGTGGAGGAAGGATCGGAGCGAACGCAACGGTCCTGCCTGGCCGGACTATCGCCCCCGAGGGTCTGATCGCTGCCGGTGCGGTAGCCACCCGCGATGTCGATGGCAAACAGATGGTTGCGGGCGTTCCGGCCCGGCCCCTCGGGAGGGTTCCAACCGAGCAACTTCTCCCTGGAGAGGAAAATATTTCCGACCCCGATCAGTAGATCTCTGCTAAGGACGGGCACCAAACAAAACTCATAAATACATAAAAATCAGCATATAACCACAAAACCGCTCTTCGGGTCAGGTCGCCCGGGGAGCGGTTCTTTTTGTGGGTATTGGAATTGCAGAGGGCTCCTTGTCGAAATCACTAAGCGGATCCGCCAATCGGCCGATACCTCATGAGAGAAGGGCTACTGTCCTTCTCACACACACACCCGAGAGGGAACGGGTTGAACCTGCCAAACCGAATTCAGACCACACACGTCGCTCTGGCTGTCGTCCTCGTCCTCGCTGCCGGCCTCCGCCTCTGGGGTATAACGGATCGCGGGGTCTACGACTACGACGAGGCCTGGTATCTCCTCGAAGCCAAGACGCTGCACTATACGGGTGACTACCTGTTGTCGAAGGTCGGTCTGTCCGATGCGGATACCAGCCTGGGCCTTAAAGCCTACGTCAAGCAGCGCGGGACGGTCCCGATGACCTCGGTCAAGCCTGGGCACACGATCCTGACCTTCCTGGGGATGGTCGTAGTGGGTACCGGCGATTACGCCGGGCTCGGCGTCTCAGCCTTGTCCGGTACGCTCACCGTGCTCCTAGTCTTCTTGCTCGGTCGCCAGATAGGCGGAACGAGATTGGGATTGGCCTCCGCCTTGATCCTAGCAGTCTCACCACTGCACGTCCACTACAGCCGATCCATGTACTCCCAGGCGAACGGAGTTTTCCTGGCTACGCTGGGCGCATATCTCTGGACAAACTATCAGACGAAAGAGTACACAAAACCGTGGCGTTTACTCGGCGCAGGCCTGGCGATCGGTTTCGCCTTCACCTGCCACTTCAACCTCGCCTACGTCACGGTCGGTTTCATCGCGGTAGAGATCGTCTACGCACATCTAAAGCGACACCCAATCTATGAGCGGATCACCCGCGTCGGCATCCTGGGCTTCGGCATGGCGTTCCCGGCCTTCTGCTTCGAAACGGGCGGCCAGATCGCCAAGAAGCTCGGCCTGTTCCCGAAGGACTACCCGACCTACATCGGCCAGTTCGTCCATCGGCAAAGTCTTGCAGAAGACCTCGTGCTAAGCACCCGTCAGATTCCATTCTGGACGGACCGACTGACCACAACCGAAGGCATTCTGGTTGCGGCGCTCTTCATCGTCGGCACGTGCGTGTTGATCGCAGGATCCCGCCGACCCAGCCTAACAGAAGTGACACTTATCGGGATGGCCCTAATGGCGCTGGCGCCCCCCTCGCTCCTCGTTGTCGAGCGGCTCTATGACATCCTCCGGAACTACGCAATCGCTTTGCCCGTGATTGCGCTGATCTCCGGGACGGGATTCACGTTCATCGCCGCGGAATGTGCGAAGTGGCGGCGGCTGGACTCAACACTCGCGGTGGTTTGCATCCTCATTATTCTGCCCACGAGCTACGGCCGGATGGTGGATATACTCGACCTCCGATCTGGCTACCGGGATGCATCGGCGGAACTGGTCAGCAGGCTGGATGCGGAAGACGCGAGACTCGCGACCCACCCCCCCAGCGCGTGGCCCATCTGGTACTTCTATCTCTCGAACGAATATGACGATGCACCCCAGCAGGTCAGGGACCGCATCCACTTCTACCCGGAAGAAACGCAGGAAGGCGATTTCGAACTCGTCGACGTCAAGAGCTACTACAGGGCGGTGCTCCTGAAGGATTATCAGGCACTCGACCGGTATGCACGTCTGCGATCGAGTGGATCGTTCCTCAGCCTACACAACCCTGCCGCCACGATACCTGAGGCCTTCTTCGAGGCCGGAGGCGACAAAGCCGAGGCCGTGCGTGAAGCACTGGCGCATCGGTATACCGCGAGCCAGCACATCGAGATCTACGACCTCAGACAGGGACCCCACCAAGCCAAAGTCTGGACCGACAACGGAGACAAGGGATGAGCATACAGACGCTGGAACGAAACGGTCACACCACGTCGACCGGAAACCGAGTAACGGTCGTTATACCCGCGCGGAACGAGGCGCCCTCGATCGGCAAGATCATCAAAGGATGTGCGCTGTATGCGGACGAAATCCTCGTCGTTGACGGACATTCCACCGACGGGACGGTCGAGATCGCCCAGGAATTGGGCGCACGCATCGTCACGGACAACGGGGTTGGCAAGGGTGATGCGATCCGCGTCGGGATCGAACACGCGACCGGTGACGTGACCGTGTTCATCGACGCCGACGGCTCGCACTCCCCCGACGACATCCCAGGCATGGTTCAACCCATCCACGATGACGTCGCGGATCTCGTCGTGGGATCGCGCATGCGTGGCGGCTCCGATGAGCTCCATGGTGACTTCATGAAGTTCCTGCGGTTGGTGGGCAGCGACATTATCACCCTGGGCATCAACTACCGGTTCGGTGTCGGCCTGACGGACACCCAGAACGGGTTCAGGGCAATCCGGACGACCACTGCCCGTCACCTGAACCTGGTCGAGGACATCACGACCATCGAACAGGAGATGGGGATAAAGACCTTGCACGCGGGCTATCGCGTGTCCGAGATCCCCTCACACGAATACGAGCGAAGCCACGGAGACTCGTGTATCAAACTCCGTAAGGTCTGGTTCCGCTATGTCTACACCTGGCTGAAGTATCTCTTTGTTGGCGGCTGGTCCTGCGTCAAGCCTGAGGTATCGGCCAAGAAAGAGAAAGCTCTGGCGACCCGATGATCAGGAAATCCTACCTAAAGGTCCTGTGGAACCAGGTTCGTCGTGGCCGCGTCCTCTGGCCATTCAAGCAGGCGTTGAAGTGGCCGGCCCTCCGATTGAGCCCCACGGTGGACCGTCCTCTGGCTGGTCCCATCCACGGGACGTTCTTCACGACCTACTCGTGCAACCTGCGCTGCCATTTCTGCGATCTCCCTTACCGTCACATCGAGTACAAGAAGGCGGGAATGAAGGAACTCGACCTTGAAGAGAAGCTGAGGGTGATCGATGACTTTGACGCCATTGGGACGACCGCGATCGGGTTTACCGGTGGCGAGCCCATGCTGGACCTTGACACGCCGGCACTGATCCAGCGAGCCGTTGACCTTGGCATCATGACCCACCTGTCGAGCAACGGATTCGCGTTCAAGACACTGGAAGCCACCGAACGGCTGTTCGACCTTGGCCTCCACGGCGTCTCGATCTCGATCGACGGCGCGTGCAAGGAAACGCACAATGAGATACGCGGATCTAAGAAGAGCTATGACGATGTGCTCACTTCGTTGAGGAACCTACTCAGCGTCCGGGAGCGACACACCAATAAGATGTCGATCACCACCACCACGGTCATCACGCAGGAAAACTACCGGGAGGTGCCGGACCTGATCGACCTGCTGATCGACCTGGGCGTAGACCAGATCAGCTTCATGCCCGTTCAGGACATCGGCCTCGACTACGACGTCGAAGAGCGTAGCGAGGAGTTTATGGTCAGCGAAGCGGCGGAACTCGATTCGGTCGTCGACTTCCTGATCGCGAAGAAGCGAGAGACCGGGCGGATCGAGAACACCGTCGACTACCTCAAGCTCTTCAAGGGCGCTTTCCGTGGGAAGCACCTCCCCATCCAGTGTTACGCGGGATACAACACGCTCGCCGTAGACAGCTGGGGAGACATCTACCCGTGTTTCCCCTGGGCGGAAATGCGACGAAGTGCCGCAAACACGCGGGACATCACGCTGCGCGATTTCTGGCATTCCGAACAGTCCGACAGCATGCGCAAAGAGGCCTCCTCGTGCCGGGACTGCTTCTGGAACAACCACACCGAACTGAACCTGATGATGAGTAAACGTGAATCGGCGGCTCCGGACAGCTATGTCAAGACGGAGTTCTCCGTTCCCGTGCCCGATTCGGTCGCCAAACACGTACCACGCAAGACTGAACATGCCTGAAATACTCGTTACTGGAGCCACTGGCTTCGTCGGGAGCCACGTCGTCTCGCACCTCTGTGCTCAGGGCTACAGCGTACGCGCCCTCGTCCGTACCGGTGAGCAGGCTCGCCATCTGGCCGACACGGGCTGTCAGGCCTGGATCGGTGACCTGATGGGTCCGATGTCACTCCCGGGCATTGGGCAGGACATCACGCAAGTCCTGCATCTTGCGGCGAACGCTTCGCTGGTCGACAGTGACGACGCGTTTAAGGTGAACACCGTCGGTACTCGGAACCTTCTTCAGGCGGTTGCGGACACCCCGACCCTCCGTCGGTTTACCCTGATGAGCAGTATGACAGCGCTGTCTCGTTCGACCGGGAGTCGCCTCCGCCGTCCAGTGGATGCCACAAGCGACGAAGAACCGGACACGGCCTACGGACGTAGCAAGCGGGAAGCGGAAAGATTGGTTGAAGAGGCTTTCGAAGGCCGCGAAGTCCAGACAGTGGTCCTCCGCCCGGCGCTCGTGTATGGGCAGGGCAACCGGTCAAACGGCGGCATGAACACGCTCGTTCGCCTCGCCACGACCGGCCTCGGTCGGCTCAACCTGACGGGGCGCCTCAGCACCATCCACGTGGACGACCTCGCGTCCGTCTGCGCCATTGCGCTCGAGGGACGTCTCGATGGCCGTAGCCCGGTCTTCGTGACCGATGGATCGCCCACCACTTTCGGCGAGCTGTTCCGGACGGTCTCAGAGCTGGCGGGGCACCCTCGACCACAGACTCCGGTCGGCCTGTTCTGCGCCGGAATACAGCTGATATACGACGCACTGGATGCCACCCTCGGGATATCCCGCTGGTTACCGGCCTTCCGTCTGGCGCCATTCGGCGCATCCCTGGCCTGCGAAGCCAACCCGAAAGACCTGGGATACACGCCCCGCTACTCGTTGAAGTCGGGCCTGACGCAAACGCTGAGGAACACATGAAAGTCCTACCCTACGCACACCTGGGCGCCCGCGTCCTGAAGTCCAACTTCAGTCGCCTCGAGTTCCCTTACAAGCTCACGTATGCAACCACCTTCTGGTGCAACTACAAGTGCCAGACCTGCAACATCTGGGAAATGAAGCCGCGGAACGAGATGAGCTTTGAGGAGATCCAGACCTTCTTCAGGAAATCTCGCGACTTCCTCTGGGTCGACCTGACCGGTGGTGAGGTGACGCTGCGCAAAGACTTCGTGGATGTCTGCAAGGCGGTCGTTGACCACTGCCCCAACCTACTCCTCCTCCACTTCCCGACAAACGGCTACCTCCCCGACAAGATCGTCGAGAATGCCCGGGAAATCGCGAAGATGGCGCCTGAGCGGCTCATCATCACAGTGAGCACGGATGGCGACGAAGAAACCAACGATCGGATCCGGGGAATCGAAGGTGGATGGCAGCGACAGATGGAGACGTTCAGTCGGCTTCGCGAGATAAAGGGGGTTCAGACCGTCCTTGGGATGACACTCTCACAATCGAACGTCGACCACTTCCCTGTCGCATTCGAGGCTGTCAAGAAATTCTACCCCGACCTGACCTACACGGACTACTACGTCAACATTGTCCACGAGTCCGATCACTTCTTCGACAACAAACGGACCGGTGTGAGATCGGAAGTCGCCGGGTCCGACCTCGCTGACGCCGTAGAGCAATATTCGCATCTGCGCGGACTCGCTCGGACGCCTGTCAGCCTGCTCGAACGCGCCTACATGAAGCGTGTACGTCGATACCTGGAAACCGGACAGAACCCCATCCGATGCCAGGCGCTCAAGTCGTCGGTCTTCATCGACCCGTGGGGAAACGTCTTTCCGTGCACCATCTACAACCGCAAGGTTGGGGCATTGCGCGACACGGACTATGACCTCCGCGAGATATGGAATCGACCGGAGACGCAGGCCCTTCAGCAGGAAATCTGGCAAAACAAATGCCCGCAATGCTGGACCCCTTGCGAAGCCTATCAAAGCATCCTGGGGAGCACACTGCGCCCTTGGGACCGGAACCAGGTCGAACCGGCACCCCCTGCCGATAACCGACCACCTGCCCCGGCCGAGGCCGCCCGCGCCGCCGTTTCCTGACCATCCCTGGCTGCACCCGGACACAATCTGCCGCTTGGTGGGAACGACTTTCCCCCTGGATCGCTGGCAGACCGCCCCCACCATAAACGCCTAAATACTTTATTTACAATTATTTGAATAAATAAAAGTAAATCGGAATAGGTATTGCTATTCCTGGTGCATCGGAAAACCAATATGCGAGTGGGGATTCCCGCCGATCATGCCGCACGCGCTGGAGCACACTGAGTAATGAAGAAAGCACGCACCGCTGACTACGAGGCGAGAGATGAAATTCTGGTCCGATAAACGAGTGATTGTAACCGGGGGCAGCGGATTCCTCGGAACTCACGTCGTCGACGCGCTCCGCGAGCGAGGGTGCCGGCACATCGTGGTGCCACGCAGCAACGACTACGACCTGCGGCACCAGGCAAACGTCATCCGCCTCTACCGCGCCCACCGGGCGGACATGGTCCTCCATCTTGCCGCTGCCGTCGGTGGGATCGGCGCCAATCGATCGCATCCGGGCTCCTTCTTCTACGACAACCTGATGATGGGCGTCCAGTTGATGGAGTATGCCCGTCAGTTCGAGATCCCGAAGTTCGTCGCCGTGGGAACCATCTGCGCCTACCCGAAGTTTACGCCCGTACCCTTCCGGGAAGAGGACCTGTGGTCCGGGTATCCGGAAGAAACGAACGCGCCCTACGGGTTGGCGAAGAAGATGCTCCTCGTCCAGTCCGAGGCCTACCGGCAGGAGTATGACTACAACAGCATCTACCTGCTTCCCGTGAACCTTTATGGTCCTGGCGACAACTTCGACCTGGAGACCTCACACGTGATTCCCGCCATCATCCGGCGCTGTCTGGAAGCGAAGGAAGCCGATGCGCCGTCGATCCGGCTGTGGGGAGACGGTTCACCCACACGCGAATTCCTCTACGCCACCGATGCGGCCGAAGGCATCCTCAAGGCAGCCGAGCACTACAACGACTCGGCGTCGGTCAACATTGGCAGCGGGCACGAAATCTCTATCCACGAGCTGGCGGACGAGATCAAGGCATTGACCGGTTATACGGGCGAGATCGTCTGGGATACGGAACAGCCCAACGGTCAGCCGAGGCGCTGTCTGGACGTCAGCCGTGCCAAGCAGAAGTTCGGATTCGAGTCCCAGGTCGGACTGAAAGAAGGCCTCAAGCGTACCCTCGAATGGTATCAGAACTCGCTGGGCACCGAAGCACAGACATCGGCCCGTACCGCCGCAGACTGAGATCGATCCAATACACGGAGTTTCCATGAAAGCCACAGTCGAAGTCGATCCCTTCTCACGCACCCTCCCCTACATACCGGCAATGGACAGCAGCGAGCTGATCGAGCGGTATGATCGTCTCGCATCGAAGCGAACCGGGTTCCGCAACCGGAACGCCTACTTCCACGGCGAGATCATCGATCGATATCGGTTCGTGATCCCCGATGGGGCTTCGGTACTGGAAATCGGCTGCTCGACCGGAGACCTGCTGGCAGCGCTCAAGCCCTCACGCGGCGTGGGCATCGACTTCAGCAAGGGCATGCTTGAAGAAGCCCGGGCACGCCATCCCCATCTTACGTTCCTGGAGATGCACGCGGAGACATTCGAGCTCGACGAAACGTTCGACTATGTCGTGATCTCCGGCCTCTTGGGCGACCTCGAGGACATACAGGCATTCTTCGCGCGTCTGCGCACGGTCACTCGTCCGGACACACGGATTGTCATCGACTACTTCAACCATCTCTGGGAACCGGTGATCCGGCTGGCCGAGAAAATCGGGCTCAAGATGCCGACGCGGTTCCAGAACTGGCTTCCCCTCGACGATATCGAGAACCTCCTCTACCTGAATGACTTCGAGGTGGTCAAGCAGAACCATCTGATGCTAATGCCCAAGGGTATCCGCCCGATCCGAACGTGGGTCAACCGGTACCTCTCTCGCCTGCCCGGCTTTCGCAAGCTCGGGCTTGTGACCATGATCGTCGCAAAGGAACGAGGGTGGCTGAGGAACCCCGATGATTATAGTTGCACGGTCGTGATCCCCTGCCGCAACGAGAAAGGGACGATCGAAGAGGCCGTCCAGCGGACCCCAACCATGGGTCACCATACGGAGATTCTGTTTGTTGACGGGAACTCGACCGACGGCACACCCGAGGAAATCCAGCGTGTCATCGCAGCCTACCCGGAGAAAGACATCGGGTTCCTCTCACAGGGAGACGGAACCGGCAAGGGCGACGCCGTCCGAAAGGGATTCGCCGCGGCAAAGGGGGACGTCCTGATGATTTTGGACGCGGACCTGACCGTACCGCCAGAGGAATTGCCCAAATTCTTCGGTGCCCTGATCGAGAGCAAGGGCGAGTTCATCAACGGCACGCGCCTCGTCTACCAGATGGACAAACTGGCAATGCGAACTCTGAACTTCATCGGCAACAAGTTCTTCAGCACGGCCTTTACCTGGCTTCTTGAGCAGCGCCTGCGGGACACTCTGTGTGGCACGAAGGTCCTGTTGAAGCGCGACTACGAGAAGATCGCCGCCGGCCGCAGCTTCTTCGGGGACTTCGATCCCTTTGGCGACTTTGACCTCCTGTTCGGCGCCGCCAAGCAGCATCTCAAGATCGTCGAGGTCCCGATCCGCTACCGCGAGCGACGCTACGGCGTCACCAACATCAGCCGGTTCACCCACGGGTGGCTCCTGCTCAAGATGTGCGTTGTCGCCTCCCGGAAACTGAAATTCGTTTGACCCACTGACATGGAATCCGATCTCACTGCACATCGCGGGGTGTGGAATCAGAACGACCTGCTTCGCACACTGTATGGCCGATGGTATCGGAAGATGGTCGATCTCGCGTCCCCGGTCCCCGGCAAGCGCCTGGAAATCGGGGGGGGAATCGGGAACTTCAAGGACTACGACCCCGACTGCCTGTCCACGGACATCTTCCCCTATCCGTGGCTCGATGCACGGTCCGATGCTCAGGAGCTGCCGTTCCGGGATGCGTCAGTGTCCAACATTTTTCTGTTCGACGTCCTCCATCATATTCCCTCCCCAACCCGGTTTGTCGAGGAGGCCGAACGGGTCCTGACGCCGGGAGGACGCGTGATCTTGATGGAGCCGTATATCTCGCCATTCTCCAACGTGGTCTATTCCCGGTTTCACCCTGAGGATCACGACCTGTCGACCGATCCCTTTTCGCTGTCCGATGAAAGCTCGGCCGACCCGTTGGACGGAGACCAGGCGATACCCACGATCATGTTCTGGAAGCGACGCGCCGAATTCGAGTCACGGTTTCCGAGCTTTCGGATCGAGCATTCGGAGCGGCTGGCCTACCTAGCCTACCCGCTTTCGGGCGGCTTCCGTCGCAAGCCGCTCCTTCCCGCGGCGTTCCTCGAGAGAGTCGATGCCCTGGAGGAGCACTTCGGATTCCTGTCGTCGATGCTGGCATTCAGATGCCTCACAGTGTTGATCAAGTCACCGTCTCCGCACGTGCCGAATTCGGTACCCCAATCATTCACCGACCCCAATCGTTTCGTCGCGGCCGCGGTCGCCTCACCACCATGGCACTCACCCACAGCAGGGACAACGTGACTGAGAAGTTCGACAGGCCGTCACATCGTGACAGAAGCACTCCTATGCCCTACGGCCGGCAATCGATCAATGATCGAGATGTCGAAGCGGTGGTCGAGGCCCTGAAGTCAGGCTGGTTGACCACCGGTCCCCAGGTGGAGCACTTCGAACGGGACCTCGCATCGTTTTGCGGCACGGTCCACGCGGTCGTCGTCAACAGTGGCACGGCAGCCCTTCACGCAGCTGCCCACGCAATCAACATCCAGGAGGGAGACGAAGTCATCGTGCCAGCGATCACGTTCGCCGCTACATCGAACGCGGTCCTTTACGCGGGTGGGACACCTGTGTTCGCCGATGTCAATCCCGACACGCTCCTGATCGACCTGTCGGACGCTGAGTCGAAGGTCACTCCAAGAACGAAGGCAATCTGTGCCGTAGACTACGCGGGACAGCCGTGTGACTACCAGGGGCTCCGAGAACTCGCCGATCGTCACGGGCTTCGCCTCATTGCGGACGCCTGCCATTCCATCGGAGCCAGTTACCGGGGCCGGATGTCGGGATCGCTGGCGGATGTATCGACGTTCAGCTTCCATCCGGTTAAGGGGATCACGACCGGAGAGGGCGGAGCGTTGGTCACATCTCACCCCGAGATCGCGCAGTCGGCCCGTCAGTTCCGGAATCACGGCATTGATACGGACCACCGTCTGCGTGCTCGGCAAGGGGCCCACGTGTACGACCAGGAAACGCTCGGCTTCAACTATCGTCTCAGCGACATCCAGTGCGCACTGGGCAGGACTCAACTGGCACGTTTGCCCAGTTTCGTCTACAGACGCGCTGAGCTAGCGGACCGCTACCACGAAGCTCTGGTGACGGTGGACGGTGTCAGCCCCCTGACGGTCCTGTCCGACCGCGTGCACGCGTGGCACCTTTACGCGGTACTTCTCGAGACCGAGCGGCTCGGGATCAGCCGTGATGAGGCCTTCTCGCGCCTGCGGGACATGAACATCGGGGTCAACGTACACTACCGCCCCGTGTATCAGCACACCTATTACCGGAAACGGCTGGGTGACCTTGACGGAATCTGTCCGGCTGCTGAGGCCGCCTATGACCGCCTCCTGACGCTCCCCCTCTTCCCGGACATGACGGCCGAAGACCTCGATGACGTCGTCTACTCGCTCACAAGACTCGGAGACCCAAGATGAACCCCGTAATCGTGATTCAGGCACGGACACAGAGCTCGCGTCTACCGAACAAAATCTTCCAGACCATCGGTGACGTACCGATCCTGAGCTGGGTGGCCAGACGAGCCGCCAGGGCGAACGCCGTGGACGGCATCATCATCGCCACTTCGACTTCACCACACGACGACTCGATCGAAAATCACGCCGTAGAGTCCGGATGGACCTGCTACCGGGGATCAGAACACGATGTACTCGACCGCTTCGTCGGCGCGGCGCGGGAGGCCAGTGCTGAGACCGTCGTCAGGGTCACCGCCGATTGCCCGTTCATCGACCCCGGCGTCATCGGCGGACTGATCACGCATTACCAGGAGAATGACCTAGACTATGCAGGCTGTGTGCACGTAAGGTCCTTCCCTCGCGGACTTGACGCGGAAATCATGCGGCTCAGCGCGCTCGAGCGGGTCCTCGCGTCGGACACGCAGCCTAGGCACCGGGAACACGTTACGCCGTACTTCTACGAGCATCCTCACCTTTTCCGGATCTCCCCCTATGTCGCGGATGGCCGATGGCTGCGGCCCGACGTCCGTCTTTGCCTGGATGACCAGATGGATCTCCAGCTCCTTCGGGAGGCGCACGCACTCCTCCCGGATGCCACGCCCGAGTCCTTCTCGACCCTCGAGCTGCTCGATGCTCTGGACAGGAACACCGAGCTTCTGGAGCGTATGCGGGTGGGAGAACACCGACACCACGCGAAAAACCATGCGGAAGGTATCCACCACACGCTGGCCACAGCAGCCGCCTGACGGGTCCTGATGCCCGACCACCTGACCATCCGCGCAGACGGCGACGCAGAGATCGGCGTGGGACACCTGGTTCGATGCTACGCGCTCGCCCAGGCCTGGAAGCGACGAGGCGGTCGGGTTACACTGGTGACAAAACGATTCCCGGACCGGTTGCCAGAATGGGACGGCCAGGAACGGATCGAATTGGGTAACGTCGTCGCTGAAGCCGACCTCGGCACCACACTTGCGGCCGGAGACGGCTGGGTCGTGGTAGACGGGTATCATTTCGACAAGACCTACCTGTGTGCAATCCACGCCGCCGGGCGCCCTCTCCTCGTCATTGACGACACGATACGACTGGACTACTATCCGGTTACCGCCCTGCTGAACCCGAGCCCAGGGTTCTCGAAAGCGGACTTTGTCTGCCCCCCGAACGCTGCCACGCTCCTGGGTCCCAACTACGCGATGCTGCGAGGGGAGGTCCTCCAGGCTCGAACGCCACAGGAGAACCCG
The DNA here is from genome assembly GCA_002727195.1 of Gemmatimonadota bacterium. Lineage (GTDB taxonomy): Bacteria > Latescibacterota > UBA2968 > UBA2968 > UBA2968 > UBA2968. The sequence goes on along the minus strand of PBWH01000018.1, from coordinate 77,068 downwards.
TCCGAACAGACCCGCATTCTCGTGACCATGGGAGGAAGCGATCCTCGGTGTCTGACCCGGATCGTCCTGGAGGGCATCCTCCTCCTCGATCCGCAAGAATTCAAGACACAGGTCATACTGGGCCCGTCCAATCCCTCCCACCGCGAAATTTCCTCTTTGGCAGAAGGTCGGGATGATATCGAAATACTGTTGTCCCCTGCGGATTTCCCACACCTCGCCTCCCGCGCGGACATTGCGATCACGGCGGCCGGGAGTACGTGCTGGGAACTCGCCTACCTGGGAACCCCTTCATTGACCGTGACTGCGGCAGACAACCAGAGACCCATTGCGTCGGCCGTAGATCGGGCAGGAGCGGGAGAGTCACTGGGGGATGGCAGTCTCCTTGCACCCCGCGAGTTGTCAGATCGCGTCGTACGACTCGCTGCGAATCCGGATCGTCTCGCCCGGATGGGAAGCGCCGGGCAACGACTTGTGGACGGTAGCGGAGCGGAGCGTGTCGTATCCAGGCTGCAGGAGCACCCATCGTGAGAGTACTTTACGCTGGCAACGGGCCGCTTGCTCTGAAGATCTTGAGTTGGCTGTCGGATCAGCCGATCCAGCTGGCCGGGCTGGTCGTTCACCCGGAGGACCGAGGCCTCAATGCCGAGGAACTAGTCCGACAGTCGTGCCTGCCTGATGATGCGGTGTTCCAGGGCGACCGAATGCGGGACCCCGAAACGACGAGCCGGATTGGCGCCTTGAAACCGGATCTCCTCCTTTCCATCCACTTCGGCTACATCCTGCCCGACATCATCCTAGATCTACCGCCGCAGGGATGCGTTAATCTCCACCCGGGGTATCTGCCCTACACTAGGGGAACGTACCCAAACGTGTGGAGCATCGTTGACGACACCCCCGCAGGAGTCACACTGCACTACATGGATCGCGGAATCGACACGGGCGATCTCATAGCCCGCAGGGAGGTGGAGATCCTCCCGACAGACACAGGGCACTCGCTGTACGACCGGCTTCAGAAAGCCGAGTTTGAGCTGTTCCTCGACACGTGGCCACAACTCCTGGACGGACAGCCCCCGAGATCGCCCCAGAACCCGGAGGAAGGCAGCCAGCACCGTAAGCGCGACGTAGACAGTATCGATTGCATCGATCTCGACGACACCTACCGTGCCGGTGACCTAATCGACATCCTTAGGGCTCGCACGTTTCCCCCCTACAAGGGGGCCTACTTCCTCCACGAGGGCCGCCGCATCTATCTGCGTCTGGAACTGGCGGAGGAGGACTCGGACGAACCAGAGGAGAACGGGCAGTGACTGGTCACATCACCATCGGCGGCCGCCGGATCGGGCCCGGCGAGCCGGCATACGTCATCGCCGAGATGTCCGCGAACCATAACCAGAGCCTCGACCGGGCGGTGGATATCGTCAAGGCGGCCAAAGAAGCGGGAGCGAACGCCATCAAGCTTCAGACTTACACGCCGGACACACTGACGATCGATTGCGACAACGAATACTTCCGAATCAAAGGGACGCTGTGGGAAGACAAGACGCTCTATGAGCTGTATGGGGAGGCCTACACACCGTGGGAGTGGCAGCCTGAACTGATGGAAGTCGCGAACGGATTGGGTCTGGACCTGATCTCGACACCCTTCGACGAGACGGCCGTCGACTTCCTTGAGGACATTGGTGTACCCGCCCACAAGGTCGCCTCTTTTGAGAACGGGGACATTCCCTTGCTCCAGAAAGTAGGTAGCACCGGGAAGCCGGTGATCCTGTCGACGGGCATGGCGTCGCTTGACGATCTGGAGGAGGCGGTGGCCACACTGCGTTCCTCAGGGTGTCGCGAACTGGCCCTGCTCAAGTGCACGAGCGCCTACCCTGCGTCCCCGGCGGACGCCAACCTGCAGACCATCAGGCACCTGTCCGAGACCTTCGGCGTCCCGATCGGCCTCTCCGACCACACGCAGGGAATAGCCGTACCCGTCGCCGCCGTCGCCCTCGGCGCATCGATCGTTGAGAAACACTTCACGCTGTCCCGAAACGATCCCGGACCAGATTCGGCCTTTTCGCTGGAGCCGCACGAATTTCGGCAGATGATGGACGCCGTCCGCGACGCCGATGTGGCACGCGGAAAGGTCGCTTATGGTTCGATCGATGCGGAAGACGAAAGCCGCGTCTTCAGGCGGTCGCTGTTTGTCGTCCAGGACGTCGTGGCCGGCGAAGCGTTCACCCTGCAGAACGTCCGGGCGATCCGTCCCGGCTACGGCCTGCACACACGGCATCTGCCGCACATCCTCGGCAGCAAGGCGTCCCGTGATGTCCACCGGGGCACGCCGCTGACCTGGGAACTGGTCGATCGGACCGGGCCTTCGCCTCAACCGGGCCGGTAGGCCCAGTCCTCACCGCCACCTCCGGCGGAAGAATTTGCCGCCCCTTTCGAGGCACTGCCGTCGCCACACCTCTCCCGCATTCCCTTCACTGGCACACCTAAACACGTAAATAAATACTTGTTTTACATAGTTCTAAGATTCGATCAAGAACAACAGGCGAAGGCATCCCTGGCGGGCGAATCCAGCGTTCCAGAGGATGGCACAATCGTTGCTGCCTCGCCACGTGGCCAAGATGGGATTTCGGCTTTAGAGATTCACAAATGTGCCGATACAGATAATACCCACCCATCCCGCTTGATTGAGCAGATCCCATCCCATCCTATCGGACCGCTCGTCGGTTCGCCGTCTACACGTAATGATCGTCCGTTTCTAGTGGAGCGAATACATGCTGGATAACAAGGTCATACTGGTTACCGGGGGTACGGGTACGTTCGGCCGCAGGCTGGTCAGAACGCTGCTCGATCGATACTCTCCACGGAAAGTCATCGTCTACAGCCGCGACGAGCAGAAACACTTCGAGATGAACCAGCAGTTCCCGGAAAACCCGAAGCTCCGATATTTCATCGGAGATGTTCGCGATCGGGAACGCCTGTATCGGGCGCTTGACGGGGTAGACATCGTCGTCCACGCGGCGGCCATGAAGCACGTCCATCTGGGCGAGTATAACCCGATGGAAGTCATCAAGACGAACGTGCTCGGCTCGGCCAACGTCATCGACGCAGCAATCGACTGCGACGTCAAGAAGGTCATCGCTCTCAGCACGGACAAGGCAGCCAATCCGATCAATCTTTACGGCGCGGCTAAGCTCTGCGCCGACAAGCTCTTCACAGCGGCCAACTCCTACTCCGGCTACCACAAAACACGCTTCAGCGTCGTCCGCTACGGCAATGTATCGGGGAGCAAGGGCAGTGTGATCCCCTTCTTCCTGAAGACCGCCAGAGAGAACGGCACGCTCCCGATCACCGATCCCCGCATGACTCGCTTCTGGATCACGCTGCAGCAAGGCGTGAACTTCGTGCTACAAAGCCTGGACCGTATGCAGGGAGGAGAAATCTTCGTCCCCAAGCTGCCGAGTGTCCGGCTGGTTGACATCGCCAGAGCTGTCGCACCGGATGCGCAGGTCGAGGTCGTGGGAATCCGTCCCGGCGAGAAGCTGCACGAAGTCATGGTGCCTGGAGACGACGCCCGACACACTGTCGAGCACGACACCCATTACACGATCCTCCCCCAGTTCCCAGAGTGGCACGAGGAGGGATATCGAGACAAGGTGGGCGGAACCCGCTGCTCTGACGGATTCTGCTACAGCAGCGACACAAACGATCAGTGGCTCGACACCGAAGCTCTGCGCGAAATCGTAGATGAAGCGGACAGAGCGACAGACAATCCGGAGGTCCACCCAACGGGCCGGGCCGATCTGCGCGCGTTCCACGCCCCACGGCTGGCCTCAAACGGGAGTTGACATGAGATACTGCACCAAATGTGTGATGCCCGATACCAAACCCGATCTCCTGATCGACGAGACGGGCGTCTGCAACGCCTGTCGGAACTTCGAGAATCGCGACGAGGTCGACTGGGACGTTAGGCGGTCGGAGCTCGAGGAAATTCTGAGCCGGTATCGCGACCAAGCAGGTGGCAACTGGGACTGCATCGTTCCTGTCAGCGGAGGCAAAGACAGCACCGTCCAAGTGATGAGAATGCTGGAGCTCGGCATGAACCCCCTGTGCGTGACCTCCACCACCTGCCACCTGTCCAAACTGGGTCGTCGGAACATCGAGAACATCAAGCGTTTGGGCGTCGACTACGTCGAGTTCACACCGAACCCGAACGTGCGCCGGAAGCTCAACCGGTTCGGCCTGATCGAGGTGGGCGACATCTCCTGGCCGGAGCACGTGGGCATCTTCACGATTCCCGTCAGGGCCGCTGTTCAGTATCGCGTCCCTCTGATCATTTGGGGAGAGAACTCTCAGGATGAATACGGTGGGCCGGCACAGGCCGCGGAGAACAACGTCCTCAACCGGCGCTGGCTCGAAGAATTTGGCGGACTCCTAGGGATTCGCGTATCCGACCTGATCGGGCAGGACGGGATAGAGAAGCGCCATCTGATCCCTTACGAATACCCCTCGGACGAGGAACTCCAGACCGTCGGGGTCACCGGACTGTTCCTCGGACACTACCTCCCCTGGGACGGGTATACAAACGCGCTCATCGCCAACGCCAGCGGTTTTGAGACTCTGTCGACGACGGTCGAAGGATCGGTGGTCAACTACGAGAATCTGGACAACCATCAAACCGGCATCCACGACTACTTCAAGTTCCTGAAGTTCGGGTTTGGCCGTGCGACTGACATCGCGTGTCTGCACATCCGAAGGGGACGTCTCTCCCGCCAGGATGGGATGGCGCTGGTGCGCCGTAACGACGGGAAGTTTCCCTGGACCTACCTCGGGAAGCCGATCGAGGACATCCTCGAGACACTGGACCTGTCCGTTGAGGCGTTCATCAAGGTCTGCGACAGGTTTACCAACAAGAAGCTGTTCGAAACAGACTGTAACGGAAACCTCGTCAAAGACACCGACGGCAATCTGACCAAGCGGGCTTACGACAATAAGGACGAAGAATCCCGCGTGATCCTCAGCCTCGCCTCCTGACCTGTGGCTCGCTGCCTCGTCATCGACTACGGACTCGGCAACCTCGCGTCCGTCACCCACGCGCTCGAACACTGCGGAGCTGAAGTAGCCGTTCGGAACGAGCCAGGCCAGATGGACGTTTACTCGCATCTGGTCCTGCCCGGTGTCGGCGCCTTCGCCGAGGGCATGCGGAACCTTCACGAACGCGGATGGGTCGATGCGATCCGCGAGGCCGTATACGACCGGCAGGTGCGCTTGCTGGGCGTATGCCTGGGGATGCAACTGCTGGCGGACCGTGGTGAGGAAGGCGGGGACACCGAAGGCCTCGGGTTGATCGAGGGCAGCGTGGAACGCCTCACTCCGGATACACCCGAAACCCGTGTCCCCCACGTGGGCTGGAACGAGGTCCACGTAGCCCGGGAGCACGCGCTGATGGATAGTGCGCTCGATGGCTCCGACTTCTACTTCGTGCACAGCTACCATCTGGTTCCGGGTAACCGGGAGCAGGTGGTAGCCACCACACCCTACTGCGGTCAGTTCGCGGCGGTCGTGGCGGCCGGCACTGTGATCGGCTTCCAGTTTCATCCCGAGAAGAGCCAGAAGCTCGGACTGCGGCTCCTCTCCCGTGTATTGGCCAATTAGCATGCTCAAGACACGAATCATGCCGACGCTCCTGCTGAAAGACCACGGGCTCGTCAAAGGCGTCGGGTTCGACTCGTGGCGTCGCGTCGGAACGGCACTCCCCGCCGTGAAGGTCTACAACATGCGAGAGGTCGACGAGATCGTCCTGATGGACATCTCGGCCACTCCGACAGGCGACGCTCTGGACCTGGATACGGTACGAGACATCGCGGTGGACTGCTTCGCCCCCCTGACGGTCGGAGGCGGTGTCCGAAGTATAGGTGACGTCGAGGGCCTCCTTCGGGCGGGGGCCGACAAGGTCAGCGTCAACACAGCCGCCGTCTCCTCCCCCAGCCTCATCTCGGAATCCGCCGATCGATACGGCTCTCAGTGCGTCGTCGTCAGCATCGACGTGAAGTCCGAGCACGATGGCCCGACAGTCCACACGCACTGTAGTCGGGAGGCTACAAGCTGGAATCCCGTCGACTGGGCCCAGGAGGCGGAGTCACTTGGAGCAGGTGAGATCCTGCTCACGTCGATCGAAAATGACGGCACGATGGCTGGATACGACCTCGACCTCATCCGAAGTGTTACCGACGCGGTACGAATCCCCGTCGTCGCCTCGGGAGGATGCGGAAACTTTGAACACATGTATGAGGCAATCGAGATCGGCGGCGCATCGGCCGTGGCCGCCTCCAGCATCTACCAGTTCACTGAACAGACCCCGGTGGAGGCCAAGGCCTACCTGGCCGAGAGGGGGATCCCCGTCCGCATGAACGGGATCCTTGCCCGTGCCTGATGTCAGGCGCCCACGCACGAAGCCGAACGAACTGAAGAACAGGAGAACCATGTGAGCATCGACACACTTGACAACGACACGACCCGACTGGAGCAGCTCTGGGCCCGGGACTTCGGGAATGCCTACGTCGAGCGCAATCGAGAGGCGTGGGTGGACCGGGGACCCTTCTGGCAGGACGTCGCCCAACGCTATCCGTTCGCTTCCGCCCTCGAGATCGGCTGCAATGTCGGCGGGAATCTCAAGTGGTTGGCCGGGTGCGACCGGCAAATCGACCTGACGGGAATCGATGTCAACGGTCAGGCGCTCGAGGAACTCCGATCGAAGCTGCCGCAAGTGACGACTCTGCAGACACCCGGTCGTGACCTCCCCTTCGCCGATGGGAGTTTCGGCCTAACCTTCACGATGGGCGTCCTGATTCACGTGTCTCCCGAGTCGCTGTCCGATGTTATGTCGGAGATCGTACGATGCTCGAAGCGCTTCGTCCTGTGCGGCGAGTACTTCGCGGAGCAGACAGTGGAAGTACCCTACCGTGGGCACGAAGGCGCACTCTACAAGAGAAACTTCGGACAGCTGTACGCGGAGCAGTTCCCGGAGCTCTCGCTCCTTGAGACCGGGTTCCTGCCGAAGGGTGAGGGATTCGACGACGTCACGTTCTGGATCTTCGAGAAAGACCAGGGTTGAGCATGGCGGACGCAGTGACCGAACCTCTGATCCGCACGGAGTATATCTCCGAGGATGTCATCGACCTGGAGCAGAGACGCATGGAGCACTTCGAGTCTTCGGACATGTCGACGGCGGAGAAGCTGAACAACATCGGACGTTTTCTGTCCCGCCAGGAGTTGGCAAAGATCGCCTGGCACACGGATGTTGTCCGCAATACATCCGGGGTGACCGGGAGCATCCTAGACGTCTGCGTATACCACGGCCACGGCCTGATGCTCTTCGCCAAGGCCGTCGCGGCCTTCGAGCCATACAACTACACCTACAAGGTATGCGGGTTCGACACGTTCGCCGGGAACACCGAACCGGGCGAAAAGGACGGTCCGAACTTCCTGAGGCACAAGAGGGATTTCGGATACTTCGCGGACAGCCGTGAAGAAATCCAGGATGCGGTAGAGATATTCGACGCGGACCGTTCGATTCCCCACATCGAGAAAGTGGTGCTCATCCGCGGCGATGTCTGCGAGAAAGCGCCCAGATTCCTGGAGACCCATCCTCACGTGATGGTTCGCATCCTCTCCCTGTGTGTCAATCTGTATGAACCGACCGTCGCACTCCGGGCGTTCGTCCCCCGCACGCCGAAGGGGTCGTGCATTATGGCCTACGTCCTCAACTACAACGGATACCCGAGTATGGTCACGTCGTTGCTCGAAGAGGTCGGTATCTGGGATGTTCGGCTCGAGACACCGCCGTTCTACCCTGCCGTCAACTACATTTGGCTCTGAGGAATCTACGATGAAGATACTACTAGTTAATCCGTGCCTTCGCTATGAAGCGCCCCATCGCTACCTGCCCGTCGGCCTGGGCTACGTGGCGACCGCGATCAAGGAAGCAGGATACGACTTCGACCTGCTCGACATCGATCTTCACCAGATGGACGACGCCACCGTTGAGGCATACGTCCGGACCCACCGATACGACGTCGTTGCCTTCGGCTGCATCGTCACCCACTACAAGTGGACGAAGTGGTTCATCCATACGGTCAAGAAGCACCAGCCGCACTGCAAAGTGATTGTCGGCAACTCGGTGGGGTCGTCGATTCCAGACCTGCTCCTCGAGAACTCCCCGGCCGACATCGTCGTGTTGGGCGAAGGAGACGTCACCATCGTCGAAGTGCTCGACTGTCTCCACGCCGGCGTTTCACCCGCGGCCATCGTGCCTGATGCAGCCGACCGGGAGACCGGGATGATTGAGGGGATCGTCTTTCGGGCGGAGGACGGAAGCATCGTGAACAATGGGCTTCGTAAAGCGGTGCGGAAAATCGACGACCTGCCCTTTCCTGATTGGGACCTCTTTGACGTCGAGCGCTACCTGGAACTTGGCAACTCGACCGCGCACGAAACCGTCTTCTACCCGCAGGAGGAGGCGGTGGTGATGCCCGTCAACACCGCCCGAGGGTGCGTACACAAATGCACCTTCTGCCACTATGTGTTCTGGAACGATCCGTATCGGCACCGGTCGGTCGAGTCAATCATGGGTGAGCTGAGGCGCAACCAGGAGAAGTATGGGGCGAACTACATCAACTTCTGGGATGAGCTGAGCTTTTCGAAGCTATCCCAGGCCGAGGGCCTAGCCGATGCGCTGATCGAGGCGGACCTGGGCATCCACTGGACGGCCGCGATACGATCAGACCTCTTCGGTGTCTCCGACGTGCCGTATGCGCAGCGGAAGGCGGTGGCGGAAAAATTCGTGGAGGCCGGTGGCCTCGTGATGGGATACTCTCTCGAGTCCGCCAACGACGAGATCCTGGACGCCATGAACAAGCGGGTCGAAGCGGAGTATTTCGCCGAGCAGATCAAAGTCCTGAACGCGGTAGGACTGCGCAGCAACACCAGCCTGGTCATCGGATACCCGCAGGAGACCGTCCAGACGATCGGTCAGACGATGCAGTTCTGCCTCGACAACGACATTTACCCGAGCGCGGGCTTCCTGCTCCCCCTCCCCTCGACGGGCATGTGGGATCACGCAATCGAGAACGGATACATCACCAACCAGGACCAGTTCCTCGAGGAGATCACGGAGCGGCAGGACCTCGTGCTCAACATGACCGAGATCCCGGATGACGTCTTGATCGGTGAAGTCAAAGTGTGGATGGACAGGATCAACAAGAGTCTCGGGCTCGGGCTCGACCCCGACCGGTTGATCCGAACCGGAGGAGAGAACAAGCACACCCGCCAGGACGCCAAGGTCAACACAAACAGAAACACCACCGAGAGCCTCAATTACGCTGCGGTCGCAGGGTCGGTCTAGACGATGTCTGCCCACCGGGACCATCGTGTCCTCGACGTCCGGCTGAGCAAAACGGAACGTCACCAGCCTCTGTCCACAACGCCAGTAGACGTCGGCTATCGGTCGGGCAACCGGCCGTGGCAGCAAGTGCAACCCGACCAGAAGCTCTACACCACCAACGAACTCTTCAATCGCCTCCAGGAAGCAACGGTCGAGGGGCGATGTCTCCCGGACTGGATGATCTGGGAGGACGTGTCACTATGGCAGTTCCTCCCGTCCTACCTTTGGCCGACCTTCGCCCGAGCTGTTGGCCTGGCAGGCACCGTAAACCAGCTCGTCACGGAAAACCCGGCCACCCTTCTCCGATACCAGTCGGTCAACGACCACACCGAGCACATCTGGCAAGACGTGGCGCGGAGTGTGGCCGAGTCGCACGGAATCCGGTCGGAATGCATCGGCTCGCCGGCAAAGTCGAACGAGGTCAAGCCCCGAGCGCATTTCTGGGGGCGTATTGCCCCGGTCGCCGCCGCACATCAAGCCCTGAAGCTTGGGCTCCCGGGACCGTCAACGGATATCGGCGATCGGCTCCTGTTCTCCACCGTCGCCAGAAACTGGCGCGCCGACGGCGATGGAGGGATGCAGGACGAGCAGTGCGAACCGATCCTAGCTGCGTTGAGACGACGCGGCTGGAGTGCCTTCGTCGGGGTCGATTGCCCTTATCATCCCAGGTCGGAGGGATTAAACAGCCTGCGGAAACGACGTAGAAGCGCGCCCGACGACACTCGCTGGGTCGGGTTCTACGCGAACACGTCGATCCGTCGTATCCACTCGGTGTATCGCGAGGCACGAGTGCATTTCGACTCGGTATGGCGGCGCCTACGGGAAAGCGACGAACTCGCAGCACACCTCAGCCACGACGGTGTCTCACTCCTCCCACCACTGCGCGACGAGTTGAGCAGGGCTTTTGTGACGACCCTCCCCCACTGTGCCGCGATGCTTGTCGCGGCGCGTGATCTGCTGGACGCCGTGAATCCGTCCGCACTTGTGGCCACCTACGAGACCGGGCCGTATCAGCGCGCTCTGATCGTGGAAGCGATTAGGCGGTCCATCCCCACCGTCGGTCTGATGCACGGACTGATCACGGACTCACACTATGACTACAACCACCGGAACGTCGACGCGAGTGCCGACCACCGGGTTGCTACATTCACCGTCCCTGACGTGACGTGCGTCTGGGGTAAGGCAGCGGAGCGCTGTCTCACTGAAACCGGCCACTATCCGCTGGAGACGGTCGCCAGAACGGGAAATTGGCGGCACGATCATCTGCGAAACGTCGACCGGATGCCTCCCGTTGGCTTAGATCGCCCGAGACGGGTCCTAATTGTATCGGGCGGTCAGCAGGTCGCGCACTTCGTCGAGACGTGCCTGGATAGCCTACCGGCCAACAGTGATCCAACCGTCCGACTGCATCCCGTGGACGACCCGGATCCCGTGATCAAGATGCTCGAGGCAACAGGACGTCCGGGAATCATCGACGAGGGCCGAATAATGACCGAAGCCCTCAATCAGACCGACGTGGTAGTCAGCCAGTGGTCGACGACCATCACCGAAGCCATCCTGGTGGGCAAGCCCACGGTCTTCACGGACTTCTATGCCCTTGGCCACCAGGAATACCTAGAGTTCGATGCCTTTCTTCACGCCACCACACCGGACCAGATGCGATCTCACGTCGAAGCTGCTTTGGGCGATGCGGAAGTGCGAAGCAGGCTGTGGAACAACAGAAACAGATTCGTCGAAGAGCTGTTCGGATACACCGACGGTGGCAGCGCGGACCGGGTGGCCTCGATCGTGGCCGACCTCGTCTCCTCAAAGGCCGATGACCCCGAACACAATACGATCATCTCTGACACCCCCGAACGGGTATCAGTACTAACCAGAACAAGAGGTGGAGCACCGTGAGCATCTCAACCGCGAACTACCGCAAGGTTTACTAAAACAACCTGACGCAGTACGAAGAGCCGAAAGAGTCCTTCAAGGCCTTGGTCGAGGTCATCAAAGCGGATCGTGAGAGCCCCTTCAGCCTGGTGGACGTCGGATGTGCCGCTGACGCGTTCCTTCACTACGCAAAGAACGAGCTGCCCGTTTCGAATTGCACGGGGATAGAAATCTCGGATGTCGATCTAGGTCTCGCTCTTACACACGTGGAGGGAGTCGAGTTCGTCCAGGATTCGATCACCGCCCTGACCCAGACGGAAGGTCGACAGTTCGATGTATGCACGTGTCTGGAGACCATCGACGTTTTCGATGACCCCGATCCCGTCCTACAGAACCTGATCCGCCTCGTCCGGCCTGGCGGTGCCTTGTATCTGTGTGATCTGGTGAACGATCACCCCGGAGACGTAGTCGTCCGCTATCGAAGGGCCGACCAGCCCCGCTGCGAACCTGGACGATCCCCACAGAGTACAATCCCCACCAGATCGTCGTGGGAACGGGTCAGATGCTGGATTTCAAGATCCTTCGGGCCCGTATTCCGTAGGCGTGATCACACCGATAGACTCCTTACCTGGCCCCGTCAGGTCAGACGAACACCGATATCCTGCCAGAGGCTCCAGGTAACTCCACAGCCGTGGACGAGGGATTCCACGTTCCCGCCGCGCCGATCCCGTAAAGAAAGAACTTCCTGAACCGCGTCGGGGACGATCAAGCAGAAGAATGATCTTCCTAGGGCTTCCGGTCAATGGACTGGTGGCGGCTCGACGGAGACATCGCCCCGAAATCTCAAATTGTTTATTAACATACAGATACACTTGACATAGCCCTTCACAAACAATGCCAAGGACAATTGCCTGATTTGGGTACGGGAGTTGCTAACTCGTTTACCGGCGGATAGTGCTAAGCGCTGCAGTGCATCTGCCAATAGTAGAAACAGAGACCTCATCTCCATCCCAGGTATGCCATCCCGCAGTTTTCGCACCCCGGATACTCCAGAGCCAATCCGGCCTACGATTTCGCTGTTTGTGAACAGATGCGTCGACGCGATTCACGGTCCAGACGCGATTAGAGAACAACAGGAGAGTATGCGATGCGAGTCGCCCTTATTGATACACCCAAGTTTGTGGACATAATCCGGCACCGGACCCCAAGCGATATGTACCTGAAGGATATCGTCCTGGTCCTGGCACTCTCGTGGACGTGGTGCCTCGTCCTTAACGCCAGTTGGCAAGTCGACCCGCTTCAGCCCGGCGACCCACATACATTCGTCAAGATTGCCAACCAGATCTTGGATGAGCACTTCTGGGGAGAACCGCCGGACCTCGGGTTCCGCTCCTGGCGTGCCTACGGCTATCCCACATTCATTGCGGCCGTCTATGCCATGACAGGGAGGGACCCCGCCAACGTCGTCGTTGCTCAGTACGTGCTGCTCGGCGTTCTGAACCTGATCATATTCGCAATCACCTGGCGGCTCTTCAGAGAGCGGTCATTGAGCTGGATCGCCGTCGGACTCTCACTGAGTTATCTCCCCCTTTATTACTACGCGAGCGTCCTCTACGCCGACTTCTTCTTCCTGATCCTGGTGGGTCTGGCCACACTACTTACGATCACGCTGATACAGCGTCAGGAATCGGCCAGAATCTGGCCCCTAGGATTGCTCTGCGGTGCCGTATGGACGTCCGCCATGCTCACCCGGATTGTCCTGACCTACTTCCCTCTCTATGCGTTGGGCTGCGTCTTACTCCTATACTTTTTCAGACACTATCTCACGCCCATTCCCTACCCCAGGCTGGGCCTTAAGTTGCTCGCGATCTTCGCAGGAGCGGTTCTCGCCCTTGCGCCCTGGACCATCCGGAACTACACCGTACACGGAAAGTTCCTGCTGAACGGCTCCTACGGCGGCCACAACGTCTTCACAGCCCACTACCCCCTGACTCGGTACGAACATTGGCCAAGGAGGATACCGGCCGAACTTTGGCCGGAGATCGATCAGGCAATCGCTAAGGTCCAGACGAATCACGACGAAGTCGATCAGGACCGTATCCTCTCGCGCATGGGTACGGAGATCGTCCTCCGGTATCCGCTTCGGTTCGTCGAGAAGTGTGCGATGGAGTTCTTGAAATACTTCACCCGAGCCGGTGCCTACGGGCAGGGCCTCGTGTGGTATCTGAGTTGGGCCCAGTATATGGTCCTGGTTGCCCTGGCCGCTGCAGGATGGATCCTGTCACGTGATCTATGGGTCAGGAGCATACTCGGGATCTACATCTCCTATTTTGCCCTGGTTCACTCGGTCGTTTTCGCGATGTCTCGGCTCAAAGAGGCGATCATGCCAGCACTTCTGATCCTAGCGGCTTGCGGCCTGTATCATCTGTGGCAGACGGCCACAAACCATCTTGGGACACGAACACAGATCGCTTCCTCTCCACAAAGAGCTTCGATTCAGCAATAGCGCTCACCCCTGAGCACCCAGGTTTCTCCGTATCGCCTCACGAGTTGACCTCGCACCACCCACGTTCTTGCTCTCCGATCTCCCCTGTACAACCGGACTAGGACTCTTTGAACCTTCCCGGGAAGATTTTTCTATCCACCCCTCGCCAAATACGCGGCGACTGGACCTACCCTACTAAGGTAAGCCACTACAAAACAAAATCTTACGAATTTTACCCTAGTTCGGCCTGGACGAGGCATAGCAGTTGCTTTTCTCCTCTTTGGGGGTAATCCAAACCGGGAATCCGTCGATAGATAGAAGAGAGCAACACATCCCGCCCGATCGCTTGGAATCATCGCTCACCACCCCATACCGAGCGGTGTGATCACGGATACCCGAACTAGCGAACACATCCGGCCGAACGCCCCCAGCGGGACCTCGTTCGACCTCACAAACTCAGTTTCAGGAATTGGATGGCACTGCCCGCCACAGCGACTCACCCGGATACCGTCCGTGAGGGTCGAAGCTTTCTGGACCATCTGAAGGATTCCGGCGCTTTCGGCATCGGTCAGATCCTGGTCAAGCTGACATCGCTGATCACGCTGCCCGTACTGATCAAGACGTTGGGCGAGCACGACTACGGCCGTCTGGCCACCGTCAACGCAGCTTCAGGGCTGCTTGTCTGGGTCGTCCTCTGGTCACTGCCCTCTGCGACGGTGCGGTTTCTCGCCGGAGTGCAGGATCGGACGCACGTAGCGCGCGTCCACAGTTGCGCAGTCCTCGTCATTGTGGGCTCGACGGCATTCTGGCTTGGCATCCTCTCGGCGGGTCTGTCGGTCTGGGGGGCAGACGCACTCGGAGATCCCCTACTGCCCTATCTGGCTATGCTGCTTTCGACGTTCACTGCGCTCGTCTCACTATTCATGACGTCCTACCGAATCCGGGATGAAAATCGCCGGTATGTCTCTGTGGACATGGCCTTCACGGTGCTAAACGCCATCGTACTCGTCACCGCTGTGCTGTATTGGCAGGAGTTGACCGCCCTTCTCATCGCCCTGGTGGGATTCAAGGCCGTGCGATCGATCTGGCTGACAGTGCAATTCACTAGGCACTTCGGGTTTGCCGCACCGGACTGGGAGGGTTTCAAGCCGTTCTGGACGTTCTCGCTGCCCCTGCTCTTCCCGCAGGCGATGGCTTGGATGACGAACCTCTCTGATCGGCTCATCATCGGCATCTATCACTCGCAGGAAGTCGTCGGTATCTACGCTGCTAACTACAACCTCTCGATCCTGGTCAACCACCTGACCGCTGCGGTCTTCTTCGCTTTCACCCCGACTTTTTCCAGGCTGTGGTCGGCCGGTGATACGAACCGATTCGGCAGCCTCGCGGTACGTAGCGCAAACGCTATGCTTGCAGTTGGGCTGCCGGTCGTCGTCGCCATCTCGTGCTTGAGTCCGCTTGTGATGTCTCTGCTGGCGACGGGAGCAGTCGCCCAGGCGAGTTTGTGGATCGTACCGTTCGTCGCAGTTGGCCTGCTGCTGAACGCCTTTGCGGGATATGGGGGTGAGGTGATGATGCTGAACCGGCTGACCGGGCGGATCGTCCTTCAATCGGCTGTCGGCGCAGGAACAAACTTGATCCTCAACATCATTTTAGTTCCTGTCTACCCGCTTGCCGGTGCAGCAATTGCCACCCTCCTCTCGTTTGGCGTCCTGTTCGGAACTTCGATCGTCCTTTCGAGAGCGGCCTTCCGGCTCCGGTTCGACCTGGGTTTCGCGCTCAAGGTGGTGATCTCGGCTGCCTTCATGACGTTCTGCTTTGAACTCGTATCCGCCAACCTGTGGCATCGCGCCTTGATCGCACCGATCGCCGGGGCCACGTATGTCGGCTCACTCTACGTGTTGTCGGGAATGCCCACGCTGGCGGATATGCGAGCAAAGCTCGAAACAACCTGAACCACGGAACCTGATTTGAGTATCCACAACGAAAAGCTCGAAGAGCTCGACCGCAGGGCAAATAATGACGTCATCCGCAACCAGTGGACGCGGCTCGTCAAGACCGTCTACGAAGGCATCTTCGCTTTTGACGACGACCGCGACCTGACTCGCGAGCACTACACGAGCTCTATGGACTTCGCCTCGAAGCGAAGCGTCTACGAATCGATCCACAATGCCCTGGCCGAAGCGCCTGATGGCCCCTACCTGGAGATCGGGTCCGGATACGGCACGTTCGCGCTTCTGTGCGACTCCGTCGGTGTGCGATGCTTCGGCTGCGAGCCTGACTCGGAGCCGCTGGCCATCGCCGCGTCGAGAAAGCAGGCGGCCGGGGTAGATGCGAGCGTGTTTCTCCAGGGCGTTGGCGAGTCCCTCCCCTACCAGGACGGATCCTTCGGTCTCGTCCTGCTGGACAACGTCCTCGAACACGTTCAGGACATCGATCGCGTGCTGGCAGAAGCGTGGCGCGTGCTCAAACCCGGCGGCGCTCTCTGGGTCGTCGCACCCAACTACGCCAGCTTCAGGCGTGAAGCCCATTACGGACTCCCCTGGCTTCCGCTCCTTCCAAGAACGGTCGCACGATGGTATGTGCGTCGCTTCAGAGGCAACACAGCGTTCTTCGACTCCCTGAACTACACGACCGTCTGGGGCATCCGATCACGCTTAAGGCGGATGAAGGGCCGGTTTGTCTGGCCGACGATCGAAAAAATCCGGAACCCTGCTGACTGTTCGAACCCGCCGAAACGGCGGATTCTCAGCCTCGCTGGAGCGTTTGGGATCGCACGCATTCTCTGCGGTATTGAATGGCTTCGTTTGACGAACCCGCTTTCGAAGCGGATAGAGCTGCTGGTCCGGAAGCCGCCCGATGCTGATACCAAACAGGGCCCACAGCTCCTCTGTCTTCCTGCTGATTCGCCTGATTCGCTCCTCAGACTTGGCGTCGGATCGTTCATCTGGAATCACTATGCGCCGCCCGGTCTGTTCGATCGTGTGACCTTCGCCTTCCTGGGCAACGAATCCCGGTCCAAGTCTCTCGAAGCGGGACGCCACCTTCAGGTATACCGCAAGCGGTTTGCCGATCACACGCTCGTCAAAGGACTCTGCTATTTGTTCCGCGTCCCCTATTTCGCGCTGCGCCTAGTCCGTACGATTCTNCGTGATCGGGTCGACGTCGTCCGGGCACGATCCCTCGGCTACAACGCCGCCGCCGGTATCGTTGCGGCAAAGCTCACAGGGAAGCCATGTGCCGTTTCCATCCACGCACCCTACGCGACGGATCGGCACTACGCACCGAAGCCGTTCTTTGCCGACCTCGAAGAGCGACTNCTCGAACAGTTCTGTCTGCGGTTCGCCGACAGGATCTACTGCGTCAGCACCGCGATGGTCGACTATGCAGCACGTATGGGCGCCGACCGGTCACGGACTTCAGTCCTCCACAATCGCGTCGACCTGGACAAATTCCGGAAGGTGGACGGGCATCGCGTCGACGAAATTCGGTCGCAGTTGGGGTTGACGTCGAACCACAAGGTCGCGATCACCGTCGGCCGAATCGTCCCGCAGAAAGACCCCAGGACGTTTCTGGACGCGCTTCGCCGGCTCGTGGATGCGGACCCGTCCTGGCGGCTTATCGTGATCGGCGTTGGAAACCTCGAGGCCGCTTCCCGCGCATACGTCAAACGCCACGGACTCGAGCCATACGTGCTGTTCCTGGGCAATGTCAACCACGACGACCTGCCGACCTACTTTGGGGCCGCCGATCTCTTCTTACTCTCGACACTCTATGAAGGGTTCGGGATCGTCCTGATCGAGGCGCAGGCCGCGGGCCTTCCCGTAGTCGCGACGCGAATTTCAGGGACCACGGACGTCGTCAACGACGCCAACGCCGATCTCGTTCTCACAGGGGATGCGGGATCACTGGCAAAATCGATGGCCCGCGTCTTCACTGAAGCCGATCGAATTCGCGAACAGCTCGAAGTAGCTTCTGCAAGCGTCGAGGCCTTCGACGAAAAGAAAATGATGCAGACCGAAATCAACGACTATCTCGCGTGGCTCCCATCGCTCTTCCGGAGTCGTAGTACCGCAGAAGAAAAGGACCGACAGTGAGCATCATCCCAGCCCCAGCAGAATCCCGAATCGATTCCACGACTTCGATGAACGGCATGAGTTCGCCAAAGGTTCGTCGCAAACTGGCTGTCCTCCAGCCAAGCAACGTGTTCCCGCGATACGCGAAGCTCGGGACCGGTAAGGGGATCCTGAAAAGGATCCTGCACATCCTGGCGCAGCCCGCTCGGCTGGCAGAGTACCGGATCAACAAACGGACGCTCGACGAAACTCTGGAGCGGATGGCGGTCATACCTGCGGAGGAGCGATTCGACCTGTGCATCCCCGAGGATATCACGGCTGATATTACCTTCCCCGTCGACGCCTTCTTCGAGCAAGTCTATCGGCTGCCGACCGCATCCACGGGCGGCATCATCGACCTGTCCTTCTCGCCCGAGGAGGCACGCAAACGATACGAAGGCATCCTGCTGCTCTACCCGGATGCAATCGGCGTCGGCTGGGGACNCATCGAGCGTCGGCTAAGACGACTCGGTCTTCCGATGACCGTGCGCAACGGGCGAGGACGGGAATTCGATCTCGATGGCCCGACACAACGGTCTCTGAGGATTAGACGGTTCCTCGAGAGGATCTGGGGTGCAGAGCTGGCCTTCGGCGCCGTTTTCGCCGCCTCTCTACCCGCGGTTCTGCTCCAGGATATCCTGGGCGCGCCTCTCCGATCGCTTCTGGGAAGACGCTGGCGAAGGCCGGCGCCCCCTGTGAGAGACACGGAAGCCGAGAAACGGCCGGATGACGTTCGACACTGGTGGTCGCGCAATCCGATGGTTTACGGGGACACCCACGGCAAACCGGTCTACGGCCGTGCACAGGGCAAGGCAGAGTTATTCGAGCTGGGTGATGAAGCGTTCTTTGCTCAGGTGGACCACGAGTTCTACTACTGGAACCATCCGCTGCACGGTCCCGGCGGGAAGTTCTCGCGTCTGTATCCATACGACCGATACAAGGACGCGCGTGTCTTGGAGGTTGGATGCGGCATGGGCACGATGTCCATGAATTGGGCACTGCAGGGTGCGAAGGTCACCCCTATCGACCTGACCCCCACCGCCGTCAAACAGACGAAGCGGAGATTCGAGCTGAAGAGGATCGATCGGACGCCTTGCCAGGCCCAGGCCGAGCGTTTGCCCTTTCCCGACAACACCTTCGACTACGTCTACTCCTGGGGCGTCCTCCACCACACACCCAACACGGCGAAGACGGTCGAGGAACTCCACCGCGTGGTCAAACCGGGTGGGTCGGTCGGCGTCATGCTATACAACCGGGAGTCGATCCTCTATCGGTTTTGGGTTCGGTTCTATGAAGGGTGGCTCCACCGTGAGAGTCGTTTTCTGGACCAGGTCGCGTTGGGCAGCCGGTATGGAGACGGTTCCCGGGAGGACGGAAACCCCCACACCTGGCCGGTGACCACGAGCGAAGTTTACAGGTCCCTGTTCACACCGTTTGCTCGTGTCCGCACCCGTCTGCTCGGCACCGAGCTGGACAACATCTTCAAGCGCGCCATGCCGGGCCTCGGGCACGTCATGCCGCGATTCATCAAGAAGGCATATGCCCGGAAGTGGGGCTGGAGCATGTGGATCGAGGCCGAGAAGTCAGCGGATGATCAGAACGAGAACTAGACGATGAGAACCCTGTCCAAAATGGCCCTCCGCCACCCAGGCAGTCGACCGGCACGCCTGATACACAAAGCTTTCAGGCACGCGTCGTTTATCGAGACGCATACTTGGCCGGATCTGCTCTCTGCGTCCGGAGCCTCAACGGTCTTTTGCCTGTCCTTCGACTGCGATACGAAGGAAGACGCGATCGCGCTCCCGAAGCTGACGGATGCCCTCAGACGATACGAGATCCCGGCGTCCTTCGCCCTGATCGGCGAACTGGTCGAGGAAGCCCCGGACGCCTATGGGCGCCTCGTCGAGGCGGGGTATGAGATCGTCAACCACGGATACTCGTACCACACGGCCCAGCGACCCGATGGAACCTGCTACAGCTCGATGTTTTACCACCAGCTGACAGCCGAACAGATCCACGAGGAGATCGCGCAAAACGATACGTTGTTGACCGACCTGCTGGGAGCCGACGTGCACGGCTTTCGAACGCCCCACTTCTCGACGTTCCAACGGCCGCAGGACCGGCGTGTGATCTACGACGTGTGTGATGCGCTGGGATATGCCTACTCATCATCGATCACGTCCTTGTATCTGAAAGCGGCGCCCAACACGACCTCGGACAACGTTGTCGAGTTCCCCCTGACCGGATGCTGGGACAACCTTCGGAGCCCCTTCGACTCATGGGGTCTGATCGCCGCACCCGATCGCCGGTATCACGACGAGGACTTCATCCGTCTGTTCCGCCAGATGCTGCACGCGTCGATCGAAACGCCGGATCTCATTCTCCTGAACATCTACGTCGACCCTTCTCACGTCGTCTCGTTCGAAGGATTCCACCAGATGCTCGAGATGCTCGTCGAACACCGAGACCACGTGACGATGCCGACCTATTGCCAACTCGTCGACAACACCCGCGAAAAGGCCACGGTATGTGCGGGATAGTTGGCCTGTTCGACCCCAAAGGGCGGGGAATGAACCCGTCTGCGCTCGATCGTGCGGGGAACACGCTGAACCACCGCGGTCCCGATGACGCCGGTGTCTACACGGACGCTCACGCCAACCTTGTCTTTCGCCGGCTGAGCATCATCGACCTCGAGGCCGGTGCGCAACCCATGTGCAACGAAGACGGGTCGATCTGGATGGTCTATAACGGGGAGATCTACAACTTCCAGTCCCTGCGAAACGAGCTGGAGCGCAAGGGGCATCGGTTCAAGTCGCGGAGTGACTCGGAAGTCATCCTCCACCTGTATGAGGAGGAGGGTGACGCGTTCATCAAACAGCTTGACGGGATGTTCGCTTTCGCGCTGTGGGACCGTAAGAACAAGCGACTCATCCTGGGACGTGATCGCGTCGGAATCAAGCCGCTCTACTATGCACACACCAGCGATGGCCAACTCGGCTTCGCTTCGGAGCTCAAGGCTCTTCTCGAGATTCCCGGCATCAGCCGGACGATCGACGAAACAGCCCTCTCCCACTACCTCACGTTCCGCTACGTCCCCGGGACCCACAGCATGTTCCAGGGCGTCTGCAAGCTCGCAGCCGGACACCTTATCGAAGCATCCAACGGTAATGTCCACGCGCCCCGACCCTACTGGGACCTCGCATTCGAATCACAGCCGGAGCGTGACGATCAGGCGTGGATCGAGGACTTCGACGCAAGACTAGGACAGTCGGTCTCGTCCCACATGGTCAGCGACGTCCCGGTTGGCGTACTCCTGAGCGGCGGTCTGGATTCGGCGGCAATGGTAGCCTATGCACGCGAGGCGGGCACACGCGACCTCAAAACCTTCTCCGTCGCCTTTGACGTCGGGGAGCCATACGACGAACGGCCCTTCGCCCGGCAGGCTGCCCGGGCGTTCGGCACGGACCATCACGAGGTAGTCGTTTCCGCCTCCGATTTCGCGCGAGACCTGATGGATGTCGTGTGGCACTCGGACGAGCCCCTAGCCGATCTCGCCACCGTCCCTCTGTATGCGGTCTCCCGACTCGCGCGTGAGCACGTGACCGTCCTCCTCTCCGGCGAAGGGAGCGACGAACTGTTCGGCGGCTACCCTGGTGTCGAGCATCTGCTCAAGCGGGCCGACTGGATGGCCTGGCCCGCTGCGCTCCGTCGTCTCGCATCGATTCCCGTGCACCTGTATCCGGAAAAAGCACGCTGGGCGCGGGCACTCGCCGGACGTCCTCAGGACTTCGCGCGCAACCTCGGCCTGACCATGACCTCGGTTTTCGACGCGTCTGAAAAGGCGGCGATCCACGCCGGATCGCAGAACGGGATCTCTGAAGCCTATACAGACCGCGTCTACGAGGGGGTCGACACTCCGGACCCCCTCAACCAGATCCTCTATATGTATGCTAAGACGTGGCTTCCTGATGATCTGCTCGCAAAGGCGGATCGTATGACGATGGCCAACTCGCTCGAGCTCCGAGTGCCGTTCCTCGACAACAACCTGATCGATTTCGCATCGGGGATGCCGCAGCGCCTCAAGGTGAGACGGGAGCGGAGCGCCGACGGCTGGCAGCGCAAGTATGTCCTTCGCAAAGCGCTGGAGGGCACCGTGCCTCAGGAGATCATTGACCGGCCCAAGCAGGGCTTTCCCGTCCCCGCCTATGGCTGGCTCGCCGACGAACTGAAGGGCTTCGCCGGAGAGTGGTTGATGGTCGATAGCCTCTCTGGACTCGGATTCCGAAGGGAGCAAGTAAATCGCATTCTGACCCGGGCGACCGCGGGAAATGCACGGGCTCAGCGCCAAGCCTGGTCGCTGATTGTCCTGGCTATCTGGAGTGAACGATACCTGACATGAAACGCGTCCTCTTCATAACACACAGCTTCCCTCCGCTTCAGGAAGCGCGGTCGATCCAGACGATCAAGATCGTCCGGCACATGCGGACCGCCGGATGGAACCCTGTGATCCTGACAGTCGATCCGGACCGGACACCAATCGGTCAGGACAAGACACTGTCGGGGCTAATCCCTGAAGACCTTGAGATCGTCCGCACCCCGACGTTTGGTCCCCAGTGGGCGATCTCCGTCCTCGCGCGCACGTGTCCGTCGCTGCTCTACCTCCCCGATCGACAGATTGGCTGGATACCATACGCGAAGGCCGCGGCCACGCGCCTGATCGAACAGGGCGACTTCGACCTGATCTACACGAACGCCAAGCCTTTCAGCAGTCACCTCCTGGGCCGAGACCTCAAGCAGCGGTTCGACATCCCCTGGGTCGCCTACTTCAGCGATCCCTGGGTCGACAGCCCCTACTTCGGCCGCAAGTCGGACTGGCAGGTGGCGCGAAACGTCAGGATACAGCAAGACGTTCTGGAGTCCACCGATGGACTGGTCTACAATAACGAAGAGACCCGNGATCAGATGCTGGATGGGNACGTTCAGTCGGCACGGTCGAAGGCGACCGTCATCCCCCACTGCTTCGACCGCGACCTGTTCCGACGATCGGCTCGATCGTCCAGNAAGGATGCCTGTACNGTCGTTCACACCGGAAATTTCTACGGGGTTCGTTCACCCCTTCCCCTGATCCGGGCGGCCAACAAGCTCCGCAACACGAGAGACGGCCGTGCATTCGACATCCTTCTGGTCGGAAAAATCGACCCTGAACACGAGCGCGCGATCCGGTCCGAGGGTCTCGATGATCACGTTCGGACCGTTGGGAGTGTCAGCTATCTGGAGAGCCTGGCCTACGCGAAGGATGCAGATGTGCTGGTCAGTGTCGATGCCCCCGTGGACGGCAGCAGCGTCTTCTTCCCTTCCAAGCTGGTGGATTACCTAGGCGCGGAGAAACCCGTGGTGGGCATCACGCCAAAGGGCAGCACGACGGACCGGATCCTGACCGGGCTCGGACACTTCGTCGCTGACGTCCGCGATCAGGAGAACGTTCAGTCGACACTACTCAGCGCCGCCGAGGCCGACGCCCGAGCCTGGGAAGCACCGGAGGCCTATGACGCCCCGCGTGTCGCCTCCAGCCTGGGTAATCACTTCAACGAGGTCTGTGAACGATGCGCGTCCTCGTCCTGAACCACGAATACCCGCCGATCGGCGGCGGCGCGGGGAACGCGGCGCACTACACGATGGTCGAACTCGCCCGTCAGGGCTACGACGTTCGCGTGATCACGAGTTCCTATGGCAACCTGCCCTCTCGTGAAAACGACGAAGGAGTCGATGTCATCCGAGTGCCCGCGCTCCGATCGCGACCACTCGAAACGTCTTCTATAGAGATCCTGAGCTGGGTCGCATCGGCCACCCTGCGCGCAATGAGAGAAGCAGTGACGTGGAAGCCAGATATCATCCACGCTTACTTTGGTGTTCCCGCCGGCGCGATCGGTTCCTGGACCAAATCCATCTTCGGGATCCCCTATCTGATCTCCTTCCGGGGGCGGGACGTACACGGTGGCAAGGGCGAAGACGGGCCGGGCATCGGGGTTATCCTGCGACAGGTCAGCACACGCGTCTGGTCGAGGGCGGATGCCCTCGTGGCAAACAGCCACGGTCTGAAGCGAATCGCCGAACGCATCCTGCCAACCGCGGATGTCGGAGTGATCCCGAACGGTATCGACACAGATNGATTCCACCCCGAAAATTCGGACGAAAGGAGTAACGGATTCCGCGTTCTTTATGTCGGACGTCTCGAACCCTACAAGGGGGTATCCGACCTGATCGATGCCGTATCGATGGTCGAAAACTCGGCCGTCAGCCTCGAGATCGCGGGAGACGGGTCCATGCGATCGGATCTGGAAGCCCAGACCACAAGGCTGGGCCTGTGTGATCGCGTCACATTCTCGGGTGCCGTGGAACGCGACCAGATTCCGAGCGCCTACCGGCGTGCCGACGCCCTTTGCCTCCCGTCAATCGTCGAGGGCATGTCGAACGTGGTCCTCGAGGGATTGGCCAGCGGGCTCCCNGTGATCGTCACCGACATACCCGGGAGTCGGGATCTCGTTCAGAATGGACGTTCCGGCATCGTGATCCCGCCGGCTTCACCTGCCTCGATCGCAGAGGCAATCAGCACAATTTCGACAGACACGGTCGTGCGAGCACGTTACGCCACGGCGGCGAGAGAGAAAGCCAGTACGATGGGATGGAAACAGGTGGCAGACGCCTACGCATCCGTCTACGACTGTATCTTGCGTGAGAGGAGCACCTAGACTGTGTGCGGCATCGCCGGCATCGTGACCCGTGAGCTTACGGGCCGCATCGACAAGAGCGTTCTCGATGACATGACGCGTGCGATCGCGCATCGCGGACCTGATGGCCACGGCACGTGGATCGACAGGAATGCGGGACTCGGATCGCGACGTCTCCGCATTATCGACGTCGACGGCGGGGACATGCCGATCCACAATGAGGACGGATCATGCACGATCGTCTACAACGGAGAGGTCTATAACTTTCCGGAGCTGCGCGCAGAATGTGAAGCTCGGGGACACAT
This sequence comes from Gemmatimonadota bacterium, assembly GCA_002727195.1. Classification (GTDB taxonomy): domain Bacteria; phylum Latescibacterota; class UBA2968; order UBA2968; family UBA2968; genus UBA2968. The sequence continues at coordinate 52,124 of PBWH01000018.1, read as the reverse complement.
CTTCAAGACCCGAACAGATACCGAGACCATCCTGCACCTGTATGAAGACTATGGACCGGCCTGTGTGAACCGGCTAAACGGGATGTTCGCCTTCGCGATCTACGACCGGCGAGATCGGTCCCTGTTCGTGGCTCGGGATCGTCTGGGCATCAAGCCGCTCTACTACGCCGACACATTAGAGAGCCTGGTCTTCGGTTCGGAGATCAAGGCGCTGCTGAAGCACCCGGAGGTCAGCCGCGACATCGATCCGACCGCCGTAGACCTGTATCTGCGAAAGCGCTACATCCCGGCGCCCCGCACCATCTACCGACAGATCCGAAAACTTCCAGCCGCCCACACCCTAGCGATGAAGGACAGCGAGGTCTCGATCACCCCATACTGGTCGCTCGACTACGACGATACGGGCCCGAAGGACCTCGATGAGGCGGCGGATGGACTGCGTGATCGGCTACGTGCCTCGGTGGAGCGGCAGATGATATCCGATGTTCCGCTGGGGGCTTTCCTCAGTGGCGGCGTCGACTCCAGCACCATCGTCGCCCTGATGTCAGAGTTATCGGATCGGCCGATCAAGACGTTTGCCATCGGGTTCGAGGAGCAGTCCTACAATGAGCTGTCTCACGCCCGGACGGTGGCCGAGCGTTTCGGCACCGACCATCACGAACTCGTCGTTCGACCGGACGCGGTGGACCTTGCCCGAACCGTGTTGACGCACTTCGACGAGCCCTTCGGAGACTCCTCTGCGCTACCGACATACCTGGTATCGAAGCTGGCGCGGGAACACGTGACGGTGGCGCTGTCAGGAACCGGTGCGGACGAGCTGTTCGCTGGATACGAGCGATACTGGGCGATCCCCATAGCGCAGGCATTCAACCGGCTCCCGAGGTCGGCTCGTCGAGTCTTGCGGGGCACCCTGGACGCGCTGCCCTCAGGCCACGCGAAACGAAACCTCGTTCACCGGGCGCGTTCGTTTGTGCGCTCCACTGATCTCGACCTGTTCGACCGTCACCTACAACTCCAACAGTCCTTTCCGACCCCCTATGCGGACACACTCTACGCACCCGCATTCACGGATGAATTGGGTACGGGCAACGTTGATCTACCTGGATCCAGAGCCTCATCGGACCTTGCGCGGCTCCTCGACTTGGACACTCGAACGACGCTCGTCGACGATTATCTCGTCAAGGATGATCGATCGAGCATGGCGGTTTCCCTCGAGCTGAGAGTCCCGTTCCTGGACCACACCGTCGTCGAGTATGCCGCCTCGTTGCCCGACGCACTGAAGCTGAGGGGCCTCAAGACCAAGCGGGTCCTCAAACACGCGTACCGACACGTCCTGCCGGAATCCATCACCAGACGCCCTAAACACGGGTTCGAGCTTCCGATCGCGCGATGGCTGAGCGACGACCTCTCCACGCTCGTCCAGGATACGGTCCTGAACGAGGCGGCCTCCATTCGCCGGTTCGTGTCAGCAGAGGTGGTCCAGGGGCTGTATACGCGGCACAAATCGGGATACGAGAACAACAGCCGTCTGCTCTGGTCCCTTCTTGGCCTGGAACTGTGGTTGCAGCAGTCAGGAGATGTCTCGTGAAACGCATCACGGACAAGTTCGCGGAGACTCCACGCGTCGTCTTGTTCGCGATAGCGGCCGCGTTCCTCGCCCGGATCGCCTTCGCGATTGTCGTGCCTCCCGAGCAAACGTGGTCCGATTCGGGCGGCTACCAGACCATCGCCTCAAACGTGGCAAACGGCGCGGGGTTCACGATGGATGGCACGACGCCCACCCGCGAGCGTCCACCTGGCTATCCCCTGTTTCTCGCAGCGATCTATATGGTCTTCGGGACCCACCCCTGGATCGCCATCATTCTCCAGGCCCTCCTGGGATCGCTCATCGTGGCCTTCGCCTACGCTGTAGGCCGGCGCCTGAACGGTCGAGAGGCCGGTGTGATCGCCGCCATCCTCGTTGCCTGCTATCCGGCCCTGATCTACTATGACACGCGGATCCTGAGAGAAGGGCTGACGACCGTCCTGGTGCTCGTCTACGCCTGGACCGTCACCCGAGAGGCGTTCGTCAACGACCTACGCTGGACCGCAGTCTCCGGACTCTTATTGGGAGCGATCGCCTTCGTTCGTCCCGAGCTCGCGACACTCGGCCTGCCGGGACTGATGCGGCTTGGGGGCGCCAACTCATGTGGCGGGATAATCCGTCGTACGCTCCTGCTGGGTCTTCCGGTCCTTCTACTCTGGGGTCCGTGGATGGCGCGCAACTACAGTCACTTCGGAGATCCATCCCCCGTCCACGACAGCGTTGCGAGTGCCGTCTGGTTCGGGACACGCTGGGCCGACATCGGCGGGGAAGACCGGAAACGCGAGGACCACATCGCACTCAAGCAAGAAACGTGGGATCTGAACAACACCAACGATGGCGAAGGATATGCAGGACGAGTGGCCGAAGACCTCGCTCAGAGACCGGGATGGATGGTCGGCATGGTCGGAAAGAAAGCCGTACTGTTCTGGAAGGACGCGAACGGGGTCCGAAAGACACTTCCCAAGATACTTCCCTTCCTGGCCACGTCCGTCAACATCTACTATTACGTCCTCCTGGGATTCGCGCTCGCCGGCATCTGGACATGGCGAAATCGACCCGTCGTCCGGACACTGGGATTTACCATTCTCGCATACTGCCTGCCTTATGCGCTACTCCACGTACGCAACCGGTATCGGGTGCCGCTGATGCCGATCGTCTTAATTCTGTCGGCAGGAGGGCTCTCCCTGTTTTACGCGATGATCCGCGTACGCCTCGCGGTGCGACAGCCGTCGCGCTCACCAGACCCTCAATCCGCCTGATCCAGGCGATTTACCCTTCCAGGAAAATCGGGATCCGCACGCCCTTCCTTTCGGAAATTCTTTCCTAACTTGCCACTCGACCGATGGTCCTGGCACCGCCCCTCTGCCCACCCCGAACACACCCTAAACTACAAATAAACAAAAACTTAAGAACCATAGACAAACTCGGGCCCGAGGCCCCTGAAGGACCGGTACCACAATTGCGTTCGTCACCGCGTGAAAACGGCTAAGCAAACGCTGAAGTCAGCCGATAAATCGGAATGGAGCGACTCATCCCAATTGGCTCCTCCGATACCCCACCCCGCCGAACGGGCATTCCCGTGCCCACTCCAGACTTACGCCAATTACCGAGGTATCCGTGGAAACCAGACCGGAAATTCTCCTGTCCGTCGAAGGACTCGCATCTGCCGTCGCCAAGCGACGTGAAGCCGGCCAGACCGTCGTGATGTGTCACGGCGTCTTCGACCTCCTCCACATCGGTCACATCCGCCATTTCGAGCAGGCAAAAGCCCACGGCGACGTTCTGATCGTCACGCTAACGCCAGATCAGTTCGTCAATAAGGGCACGCATCGCCCTGCGTTTCCCGAGCTACTCCGGGCCGAAGCGATCGCCTCCCTCGGAATCGTCGATTACGTGGCAATCAACGAGTGGCCTACTGCCGAAAACACGCTAAAAACAGTCCGTCCCGACGTGTTCTGCAAGGGTGGTGAGTACCGCCAGAGACAGCTGGACGCGGACGTCAACCTCGGCCCCGAGGTAGAAGCGGCCAAAGAGCTTGGCCTACGAATCGAGTTTACCGAGGGCCTGGTTTTCAGCTCCTCGAAGCTCCTCAACCGTCACTTCAGCCCCTTCTCTCCTGAGCAGGAATCGTGGTTACACGCCTTCCGCGAGCGACACGAACCCGAGGAAGTCCTTGGGCATATCGACGAGCTGAACACACTGAAGGCCGTCGTCGTCGGTGAGGCCATCATCGACGAGTATGTCTTTTGCGACGCCATCGGGAAGTCGACCAAGGATCCCGTGCTGGCCTGTCAGTCGACAGGGACCGAGACCTTTGCGGGCGGAAGCCTCGCCATCGCCAACCACCTGGCAGGATTCTGTCAGGAAGTCACACTTATCTGCGCGCTTGGCGACATGAATCGGCAGGAAGCGTTCGTGCGGTCGGCCCTCCTCCCCAACGTCAAGCCCATCCTGCTGACGCAGAAGAACGCTCCCACGATCAGCAAGCGACGCTACGTGGACCGCTACACCCAGGCCAAACTGCTCGAAATCTACGAGATGGACGACCGTCCACTCAAGGGTGGTGAGGAAACCGCCCTTCTGGACGCGATCTACGAGTCCGTCCGCGACGCCGATGTCACGGTTGCCGCCGACTATGGCCACGGCTTCCTGACCTCCAAGGTCATCGACACGCTGTGCAATGAAGCCCGATTCCTGGCCATCAACACGCAGTCGAACGCCGGCAATCGCGGGTTCAACCCGGTTTCGAAGTATCGACGTGGTGACTACGTCTGCCTTGCTCAGCACGAGGTCTCGATCGAGACCCGAATGCGGGATGGCGAACCTCGGGACCTGCTCGATGAGATCACCCAGCGTATCGATTGCGACCAGTTTACAGTCACGCGGGGAAAATTCGGCACGCTCCATTACGAAAAGGGCGCGGGATACACTGAGGTCCCCTCTTTTGCCACCCAAGTCAGTGACCGGGTGGGAGCGGGCGACGCAGTCTTCGCGTTGACTTCACTCCTGGTCGCTCAGAAAGCGCCGTGGGACATCGTTGGTCTCGCCGGCAACCTGGCCGGCGCGCACATGGTGACCGAACTCGGGAACCGCGTGCCACTGACCAAGATTCCTATCGAGAAACACATCGTCTCGTTGATGAAGTGAGGAGAAACGTGAACGCATCAGATCGTACGGTACTGGTTACCGGAGGCTCAGGTTACGTCGGCGCAATCCTTGTCCCAAAACTGCTCGACGCGGGCTACAACGTCCGCGTGCTCGACCTCTACCTCTTTGGTGAGAATGTCCTCTCCGGTTGCCAAGATCACCCGAACCTGACGCAGATCAAGGGTGACCTCCGTAACCCCACGGTCCTGAACCAATCGCTCGAAGGCTGCACGGACGTGATCCACCTGGCCTGTGTGTCAAACGATCCGAGCTTCGACCTCGACCCGGGACTGGGCAAGAGCATTAACTACGAAGCCTTCTTCCCTCTCGTCCGACTGTCCAAGCAGCACGGGGTATCACGATTCATCTACGCGTCCTCATCCAGTGTTTATGGCGTCAAAGAGGACCCGAACGTGATGGAGGATCTCCCGCTCGAGCCGCTGACCGACTACTCGAAGTACAAGGCGCTGTGCGAGGATGTTCTCGAAGCTGAACGCACCCTGGGCTTTACAGCTCTGACCCTCCGTCCCGCTACGGTGTGCGGCTACTCTCCTCGCCTGCGACTTGACCTGACCGTCAACATCCTGACCGCTCACGCCTACCACAAGGGTGAGATCACCGTATTCGGCGGCGCACAGCGACGCCCCAACATCCACATCGAGGATGTTACCGACCTGTATGTGAACAGCCTGAGCTACGATGCCGCACGGATCGATGGCAAGGTATACAACGCGGGACACCAGAATCACCGCGTCTCCGAGATCGCGGAGATCGTCAAGGGCGTCGTGGGCGAACACGTCACTATTACGACGACCGAAACGGACGATCACCGCTCCTATCACATCTCGTCGGACAAGATCAAGAACGAACTCGGCTTCGAGCCGTCACACACGATCGAGGACGCCGTCAAGGACCTCGTCGCCGCCTTTAACGAGGGCCGGGTCCCGAACGCACAGGGCGACGCCCGTTACTCCAACATCCGCACGATGCAGGCACTGAAGCTCAAATGAACGTCCACGTCGGCATAGACTTCGACAACACGATCGTCAGCTACGACGACCTCGCTCACAGCCTGGCCGTCGAGAGGGGCTTGATCCCCGAATCCACGCCGGCATCCAAGCAGGCGGTCCGGGATCGGATCCGGCTCCTGCCGGCCGGTGATGTCGAATGGCAGCGGATACAGGTGGAACTCTACGGCGACAAGATGAACGAAGCGGCGTTGATCCCCGGTGTCGTGCCATTTATCCGCATCTGCAGGGAGGGGGGCATTCCGGTCAGTATCGTAAGCCACAAGACAGAGCGGCCTAACATTGACCCAACCGGACCCAACCTTCAAGATGCCGCATTGAACTGGATGGACGCGACAGGATTCTTCCTTTCCAGTAGCCTCACGCCGGGAGACGTCTACTTCGAGCCCACCCGGGATAGCAAAGTCGATCGAATCGCCGATCTAGGCTGCACGGTATTCATCGACGACCTGATCGAAGTCTTCCGGGAGCCGGGATTCCCCATCGGCGTCACGAAGATCCTGTTCTCCCCCACCGACGGGGTCGAAGAGCCGTCATTGGACTTCACGGTCGCCTCTTCCTGGAACGCGATTTCAGAACTGGTACTCGTATGACACGGTATGCCATCACCCAGATTGTCTCTGAAACAACGGGAACCCGGATCGAGAACCTGGTTCGGCTTCACGGCGGCCTGAACAGCGCAGTCTACGCCTTCACTTGCGCCGAGCGACGCCTCATCGCCAAGTTCTACCCGACGCCTGATGCCGGTCGCGATCGTCTGCAGCAGGAGTATGACGCCGTTACCTTCCTCTGGCACAACGGAATCAGGCAGATCCCGGCACCCTTCCTTTGTCGTCCTGAGAAGCAACTCGCCATCTATGCCTTTGTGGACGGACGCGGGATGCCAGCCGACGACATTAGGACACAGGACATCGACGCGGCCACCGCATTTATTGCAGGCGTTAACGAGCTGCGCGCTCATTCGGACGCCGTGACCATAGGCAACGCGTCAGACGCGGGCTACTCCCCCACACAGATCGCCGACAGCATCGAGCATCGAATCCAGACGCTGCGATCGGCTCCTGCCTACGCGGACGCCAGCACCGGTCTGGCGGCGTTCCTCGAGATGGATCTTGTTCCCGCCTACCAGACTGCAGCTGCCGCTGCCCGTGAAATGCTCGATCCGATGCAGGAGCTACCCCTCTCGCACCGGGTCCTGAGCCCTTCGGATTTCGGGTTTCACAACGGCCTCAAGTCAGACTACGGCTGGACTTTCCTCGACTTCGAACACTTCGGATGGGACGACCCGGCAAAGATAGTCTGCGACTTCGCGCTCCATCCACATCCCGCAATGGACATCGCACCGAAGCTGAAGGAAAAGTTCAGGGCGAGCATGCAATCGATCTTCTCAGCGGACACGGATCTTGAGGCTCGAACCGACGCATACACACCGCTGTTCGCGTGCAAGTGGGCCTGTATCCTGCTGAACGAGTTCGTTCCCCGACATATCGCCCGACGTCGGCACGCGACGGATACCGCGGACCTGGCAACAACCCGCAAGACCCAGCTTGCAAAAGCACAACGCATGCTCGAGAGCGCTGACGCTCTCGTCTAGGAGACATTGATGGAGACAATTGGACTGAAGACCGAACTGGACACTAGGTCGCTCGACCTGAGAAGGGACATCCTGCTGACGCTGCGGGCAGCCCAGCGAGGCCACCTGGGCTCGGCGTTCTCTCTCGTGGAGATTATCCGTGTCCTGTTCGACGACATCCTTCACTACGACGCAAATAATCCTGAGTGGGAGGACCGTGACCGGTTCATCCTGAGCAAGGGGCACGGCTGTCTCGCCCTCTATGCCCTGCTCGCTGACAAGGGATTCATCCCCCGCTCTGAGCTCTGGTCCTTCTGCCAGTCGGGGGGCATCCTGGGCGGGCATCCTGACCACAAGGTTCCCGGGGTGGAAGCCTCTACCGGCAGCCTTGGACACGGTCTGTCGATCGGACTCGGGTTCGCCCTGTCCGCCCGGATGGCCGGCCGCGACACCAAAACGGTCGTCATCCTCGGCGATGGGGAGTGCAACGAAGGGTCGGTCTGGGAGGCCGCGATGAGCGCCGGAAAGCACGGGCTGGACAGCCTGACGGTCCTCGTCGACTACAACAAGCACCAGTCCTACGGCGCCACATCGGTGGTCCAGGACCTGGAGCCTTTTTCCGACAAGTGGACCGCATTCGGCTTTAACACGCGCGAAGTCGACGGACACGACATCCACGAGCTTAGAGCAACGCTCTCCTCTCTCCCTTACGAGGAAGGAAAGCCGAACGCCATCATCTGCCACACGGTCAAGGGTAAGGGGATCCCCCAGTGTGAGAACGACCTCGCGTGGCACCACAAGAGCAAAATCTCGAGCGAGGATATCGATACGCTCATGAACGACCTGGGAGTAAGCCATGCGTAAGACCTGCCTCGATCAAGTGTATCAACTGGCCAAGCACGACGAGCGCATTTGCTTCGTAGGATCGGACCTTGGCGTCGGGGTCCTCGATGAATTCCGGACGAAGATGCCGGACCGGTTCTTCATGGAGGGCATCAACGAGGCGAACGTCGTCGGCCTGGCTTCCGGACTCGCCGCGGACGGCCGCATCGTCTACGTCAACACGATCGCCACATTCCTGACCCGCCGATGCTACGAGCAGGTGGTCCTAGACCTCGCGCTTCACAACGCGAACGTGCGCCTGATCGGAAACGGCGGAGGATTCGTCTATGCCCCGCTCGGACCGACCCACGAGGCCACCGAGGACATCGCCATCATGCGCGCCATCCCCAGGATGGGAATCGTTGCCCCGGCCGACGAAGTCGAGATGCGCAACATCATGCCGCAGACGGTCGACCACGACGGTCCGCTCTACATCCGGCTGGCCAAGGGATATGATCCGGTCGTCACCCCCGAGCATCCTGGCCTCGAGATTGGCCAGTCCCGCGTTATGCGGGAAGGCTCCGACGCCTTGATCCTGACAACCGGGATCACACTCAGCCGTGCCCAAAAAGCTGCGAGTCGGCTTGCCCTTTCAGGGCTGAACGCCGCAATTCTGCACGCCCCCACGATCAAGCCTTTCGACACCGAGACCTTCCTGTCAATGGCGGAAAAGACACCTGTCGTCGTAACCGTCGAAGAACATAGCGAGATCGGTGGACTTGGGTCCTGTGTCGCCGAGATCATCGCCGAGGCGGACTTCGTCGCCGCCAAGCGCTTCCGCCGGATCGGGATCCCGGACGTGTTTGCCGACGACTACGGTTCGCAGAACGACCTCATGGCCCGGTATGGGATCACAGCCGACCGGATCGTCGAGACCGTACAGGCACTCACCGACGTCCCACAAACCATCGCCGTATAGGAGAAACACGTTGGGGAATCTGCTGAACATCATCACACCGCTGCACAAGAGGACGGCCAGAGACTACGTGGCGCGCATGGTCGACGATAAGGTCGCGTGCATGAACACGGCTAAGGAATACGAGTACGACTATTGGGACGGTGACCGGAGGTTTGGATACGGCGGATACAGCTACGATGGCCGCTGGAAGGGCGTGGCAGAGCAATTTATCGAACGCTACGGGCTGACAAACGAGTCGCGCATCCTCGACGTGGGGTGCGGGAAAGCCCACATCATCTACGAGATCAAGCAACTGCTTCCGGACGCCGAGATCGTCGGTTTCGACATTTCACGACACGGGATCGGCGACGCTCCGGAAGGGATCAGGGACAATCTGTTCCTCTACCAGGCCCAGGATCAGTATCCGTGGGGCGACGACTACTTCGACCTAGTGATCTCGCTCGGATGCCTCCACAACCTGCGCGTCTTCGAACTCCAGACGGCGGTCTCCGAAATCGAACGCGTCGGCAAGCAGAAATACATCATGCTCGAGAGCTACCGCAACGAGCAGGAGCTCTTTAACCTGCAGTGCTGGGCGCTGACGTGTGAGTCCTTCTTCGAGACCAGCGAGTGGATCTGGCTGTACCGGCACTTCGGCTACACTGGCGATCACGAATTCATCTACTTCGAGTAAGGGAGCATACCGTGAAAGCAGCCATTCTAGTCGAGCAGGGGCGACCCCTCGTCATCGACGATGTGGAACTGCCGGAAATTCTTCATTTCGGTCAGGTGCTTGTCAAGGTGCACTGCAGTGGTATCTGCGGCGCCCAGATCAACGAAATCGACGGCACCAAGGGTCCCGACCAATTCCTGCCCCACCTGCTGGGACACGAGGGATCCGGAACGGTGGTCGACCGCGGCCCCGGCGTCAAGACCGTCGACGTCGGTGACCGTGTCGTCCTCCACTGGCGGCCGAGTGACGGCCTCGAATCTGAGCCCCCTGCCTACAAGTGGGACGGGAACCCGTGCAATGCCGGTTGGGTCACAACCTTCAACGAGTATGCCGTGGTGTCCGAGAATCGCATCACCCGAATCCCTGAGTCTTTCGACCTCAAGCTGGCTCCACTCTTCGGCTGCGCGATCACCACGGCCGCCGGCGTCATCAACAACGACGCCCAGGTCAAGATCGGTCAGTCCGTCGTGGTACTGGGGCTTGGAGGCGTGGGCCTGAACATCGCCCAGGCCGCGGACCTCGTGTCCGCCAACCCGATCGTCGGGATCGACCTCCACGAGGAGAAGCTCGAGATGGGAAGCCGATTCGGCGCGACCCACACGATCAACGCCCTGGCGGTCACCGACCTCGACGCGTCGATCCGCGAAATCGTCGGTGAGGCGGGTGCGGATGTCATCATCGATACGACCGGTGATGCACGCGTTATCGAGCAGGCCTACAACGCCACCCATCCCGATGGCAAGACGATCCTTGTGGGTGTCCCCCAGAAAGGGAACAACATCTCGATCTATTCGCTCCCCCTGCACTTCAACAAGGTTCTGACGGGATCGCACGGGGGAAGCTGCGAACCGCATCTCGACATCCCCAGGTATGTGAGCCTCGTGGAAAACGGCCGTATGAACCTCGACGGCCTGATCACCCACGAGTTCGCCCTCGACGACATCAACGAAGCGATTCGGGCCGTCCGTAGCGGCCAGGCAGGACGCGTCATCATCTCAATGGACAGGAACTAGCCCCATGGACCGTTCGATCTCGATCATCATGCCCGCCCTCAACGAGGAGGGATGTCTCCAGGAGACGGCGACCATGGTCGTCGGAGCGGCGACCCGTCAGTTCGACGACTACGAGCTGATCATCTTTGACGACGGGAGTACCGACACGACCGGCGAAATCGCCGACCGCCTGGCGGCTCAGAACCCGAACATCCTTGTCGTGCACAACGAGACGAACCAGGGCATCGGTGCCTGCTACCAGAAGGGGATCGAGCTGTCAACTAAGGAGTATCTCGTCTACATCCCCGGGGACATGAGTGACATCTGCTACCGGAAGGATCTGGAGTCCGTGTTCGAGCCCGTCGGGAGCGCCGATCTCGTCGTGGGGTACCTGCTCTTCGATGCGCGCTCGTTCTTCCGCCGGAACCTGTCCAAAGCCTATGTGACCATCCTGAACCTGATCACGGGGTATCGCCTGAAGTACTACAACGGGCCGAACATCTGCAGACGTCGGCTTGTTCAGGGCCTTGACGGTCGGACGACCGGCTACGGCGCTTTTGCCGGAACCCTGATCGACTTGCTCCGCTCCGGGGCAGACTATGTCGAAGCCGGGATCCCGAATCGGAACCTGAAAGACAATTCCCAAGCGCTGAGTGTGAGGTCACTCCTCGCGGTCGGATCGTCCATCTTCAAACTCGCAAGGCTGACCCGAACCAGCTCGCAGGTCCAGCCGGAAGCCGAGTGGTCGGAGAAACCAGAAACCATGACCACCGAAACGGTCAAAGCAGCGAGCTAGGAGGAAGCCGTGGGAGAAGCCGCTAGGATCGATCAGACGACAGAACCCCAGTATCAGAGATGCATCGAATTACGGGAATCCTCTGGCTTGAACCGATTTGGACTGATGAGCAATCAGGTGTGGAACGACGACCCGAAGCGCCTGACCTTCGTGCTCTCGCGCTACAAGTTCGCCGCCAAGATGCTCAGTGGAATGGGACATGTCCTGGAAGTCGGGTGCGCCGATGCCTTCGGAACGCGCCTCGTTTGCCAGGAGGCGAACCACGTGACAGCGGTCGACTTCGACCCCGTCTTCATCGAGGACGCACGACAGACGACTGGAGACTGGAACGTCACCTTCCGCACACACGACATGCTGAGCGGCCCCGTCGATGGATCGTTTGACGCCGCTTACTCGCTGGACGTTCTCGAGCATATCGAGCCGAACGACGAGGATCGGTTCATCAGCAACATTGCCGACTCGCTGACCGACACAGGCACGCTGATCGTCGGCTCCCCGTCTATCCAGTCACAGGCGTATGCTTCGCCGCAGAGCAAGGAAGGCCACGTCAACTGCAAGGATCACCAGGGCCTGACGACGCTCCTGCGTAAGCACTTCTCGAATGTCTTCATCTTTTCGATGAACGACGAAGTCGTACACACGGGCTTCTACCCGATGGCACACTACCTGATATCCATCTGCTGCTCCCCGATTCGCTAACCATGGCCCTCGGTAACGTCTGGATCATTGGCGCGGATGGGTCCCTTGGACGGGTACTCTCCGCCAACCTCGTCGCACGCGGCGTCAGCCTTACTGCGACAACCCGTCGGGTCGATTGCCTTGACGATCGGCGACGGTACCTAGACTTGGGCGATCCCGCCTGCTGGCCTGCATTTGGCGAGATCGACACTGCCTTTATCTGTGCCGGGGCGACCTCCCTCACGGCCTGTAGATATCAACCGCACCAGACCCGATCTTTGAATGTCACGGCAACCGCGGAACTGGCGCGCCGCCTGAACGATTCCGGAGCATTCATCGTCTATCCCTCTACGAACCAGGTCTTCGACGGGCTGACCCCGATGGCGAACGCGACAACCACGCCGAGGCCTCAGACAGAATATGGCCGGCAGAAAGCGGACGCGGAGCGACACGTGCTGGCGCTGGGTGAACAAGCTGCCGTCGTACGCCTGACCAAGGTGCTTGCAGCCGGAAACGCCTTGTTGGAAGAGTGGCGCGAGGCCCTGCGGTCAGGCCATCCGATCCAACCGTTTTCGGACCTGAGGGCCTCGACGATCCCGATGTCGCTTGTCGTCAACGTGCTGGTTCGGGTCGCCGAGAGCCGGCTCTCCGGCATCACACAGATTTCGGCGGATCGAGACGTCACCTATGCGGAGGTCGCACAACACCTGACACGCAAGATCGCTGCCCCCGAAGCACTGCTCACACCGATCAGCTCAACCGACGCAGGCGTACTCCTTGATGCCCTGCCCAAACACACGACGCTGGATACCTCGAGACTAACCGAGGTGTTCGGTATAAAGGCCCCCGATCCCCTTCACGCCGTCGACGAAGCGATTGCCTGACGTATCTGGAGACCCCACGATGTCCGAGACACTGCTCGCCTACTACGAAGAGAACGCATTCAACCCGGTCCCCATCCGACTCTCCTCCGAGACGGACTGGCGAGACCACGCGGCCAAACGCCGCAACCTGTATGAGCGTCACCTTGGCATCCCTGTCCGGCTCCTCAACGGGAGTAGCGTTCTCGAGTTTGGATGCAACTCGGGAGAAAACGCGCTCGTGCTGGCGGTTCACGGAGCCCGGCTCACGCTGGTCGAACCTCATGCGCAGACCATGGTCCAGATCAGGCACACCTTCGAGCAGTACGATCTGGATTCGAAGATCGAGAAGCTGGTCGGTCAGGGCGTTGACGAGTTCCAGTCCGATCGCCTGTTCGACCTCGTGCTGGCAGAAGGCTTCCTGTATACGCTCAATAATCGGGACGAAATCCTCGACAAGCTGTGCAAGCTGATCGCCCCAGGCGGAATGGGCGTCCTCTCGTTCAACGACCGCGTGGGAGGCACGCTGGAGATCCTGAGACGCGCCCTCCTCCACCGGATCTGCCAGTTGTCCGGGATAGAGGACATCCACAGTGAGGCATCGCTCCTCGTGACCCGATCCACCTTTGGCCCGGACTGGAACCGCATTCCCACGTCGCGCACGATCGAGGCCTGGTGGAAGGACAACCTGGTCAACCCCTTCTACACTTCTCCATATCTGTGGAGCTACCACGAACTGCTCCCGCGGCTGGGACAGAACGACTGCCAGGTGTCCGGAACGTCGCCCTCGTGGTCACTGGCCGACGCGTATAGCTGGTATAAGGATGTCCCTGAGGCCCCCGCACGACACGACAGGATCCTTTCGGAATGGTCGCGCAACCTCGGCTACTTCCTGACGGGACTCCGCCCGGATCACGCCGAGCGAGAATCCGATCCGGTCGTCGTGACCGAGGCGCACGACTTCGTCGATCGCCTCTCCGACTACACAGTGGGGACCGAAAGGGCGGAGAACCTGTTCGTACCCAGCGCGCTACACGGAACCCTGTCCCGTTCGGCCGATCCTCGAATCCGGGCGTTTTCTCGAGACCTGTCCGCCGTGATCTCGGCCTTCAGGGAAGACGATCACACGGCCCTCCAGGACGCCTACCGTAATACTGAGCTTCTTAATGACCTGTGGGGAACACCTTACCACTACCTGAGCTTCAGACGGGAACACATCTGAGGGAAACTATAGTGAGAACCCTTCTCAGACAGGAAAAGACACGCCTCTTCATCCTGGTCGCCGCAGGCTTCGTACTCTACGCCACCGCAGCTCGTGATGGGCACGACTGGGGCGGCGACTACGCCCAGTATATCCTTCACGCGCAGTCACTGCTGGACGGCACCGAGTACGCGCCGCTCCGTGGCTACGTGGAGAACGACTACCTCCCGTGGGCACCCTACGCGTATCCTCCGGTCTTCCCGGCGTATCTCGCCACGATCCTGACTATATTCGGGTTGGACTTCGTGGCGCTCAAGATCGGAATTATCGCCCTCCTGGCTCTGGGCTACCTCGCATACTATCGGATCGCAAGAGACGAGCTGTCCCCCGCCGCCGCGCTTGGGGTGACAGCGTTCCTCGTCTTCTCGCCCTTCTTCCTGAAGTTTTCGAACAAGGTCCTGTCCGACCTTCCCTTCCTGGCGGTGTCATTTGCCTATGTCGCTGCAGCGAATCGGTTCTTCAAAGACGACACCTCCCGCAGAGATATGCTGATCCTGGGCCTTACTATGATCGCAGGAATCGGAACCCGAGCCGCGGGTCTCACGATGCTCGTCGCCCTGCCCGCCTACGCGCTACTGTTCCGCAGGAGCCACTTTTTCCGCGCCACGGCGATCACCGTCCTCGTGACCGTAGTATTCCTGGCTTTTTCATCGAAGATGGTCGGAATGATGTCGGGACAGATCGGCGCGAGTCCGGTCCGCATCCTCGGCTGGTTCATCAACAACCTGGTCAACGTGCTGCCCTACCAGTTGACCAGGTTCTTCGCGCTCTACCCTAAGTGGGGCTCCCAAGCCGAGCTGCTGATCAACACACCATTCGCGGTCGTTTTCGCGGTCCTTGCCCTTATCGGCCTCGTCTCCGCGATCCGTCGCCGAGGCGTCCGCTTCGTGGACGTCTTCCTAGCCGCCCAGCTTGGCCTCGTCCTGTCGTTTGTGCTGGTGGTGCTGCGCTACCTGATTCCGGTCATTCCCTTGCTCAGCATCCACGCCTTCATCGGTCTCCGGGTCGTCGCGATCGCATTGTGGCGGAAGGTTCCGCTTGCATGGAGGGCGTCCGGCTGGCGACGCATTTACGCATATCGTTATGCAATTCCGGTCGCGGTCTTCGCGCCCCTATTCGCAGCCTACTGGGGGCAGTACGCGCTCAGACCGACGACCACAGGCGCGAATATCCTGCGAGATCCCCAGGTGTCGTCTCTCTTCGACACCATCCGACACAGTGACGTGTCTGCCGCCGTGTTCCATCGTCCCAGGGTCCTGACCCTCTTCACGGACAAACCCAGCACGACCTGCTTCAACACGACCGGAGAAATCTACAAGGATTCCCTAACCTGGGACCTCGCCAAACTCAAGGATCTCTCGCGGAAATCCCGTGTCTCTCACGTCATCCTCGACCACAGCAACTCGAGCATGGCGTTGGCTCTGCGCCCGATCGTCAACGCCCACCCAGGACACTTCAGGCTGGTTTACTCGAATGACGGATTCGAAGTGTTCGAGATCTTATCGGAATCCGGCCTCACGGATCGTCCAGCCCAAGCTCCAGGTCGATCCGGCTAGCACCCCCTGTCATTTGCTCGGTTTACCCCTCGATTTACCCTCGAAAACCCTCAAATAATCACGGATCCCGCCGATACACGGTATAGGGAGCGAATACGTGGTATACCCCTTGCTCCCTTAGTAACACGGTGTTCTGTCTCGCCCACCCGGCCATCCCAAAACCCGGACAGAACTCCTAAACATCCCATTGTAAAAAATACACTTACGCGAACACCAGAATCGTGAGAGAATCGCCCGGACACCGTGTATCCGGGAAATTCTTTCCAATTCACCCTGAAAACAGGACCCCTGTCTTGGCTCATACAGCTGCACAACCAGCAGAATTCTACGATCGCGAGTGGGCGAATACCTGGCACGACATGAAGGTTTACAGCCCGGTCGCCCGCCATACGCGCAGGTTGATCAAATCCCGGCTCAACAGGATCGAATACGGATCGTTGATCGACATCGGATGCGGGAGCGGCGAGCTCCTCAAGGAACTCTCGCTTTCGCCGGATGTCTACCTATCCGGTGTGGACTTCTCCCCCACGGCCATCGACCAGATCTCAAAACAGATCGAAGGTAGTTTCGCCGTGGTCGACATCCAGAAGGATGTCCCGCCCATGAAGGCTGATGTCGGTGTCTGCTCGGAAGTCCTCGAGCATCTGGACGACGATGAGGCCGCCTTGCGGAACATCGGCGGGTCGGTCGGACACCTTGTCATCACTGTCCCCTCTGGTCCCCTGAACGAAGCCTCCGTCGCGATGGGTCACATCAGGCACTACACCAGGGAATCGCTGAGGGCAAAACTCGAGCGTGCCGGCTACACGGATGTGGATGTTCGCGCGTGGGGCATGCCGTTCCACGACCCTTTCTATGCCTGGATCCGCTCTCGCAGCCCTCAGAGCGCGACGACCGGATCCTACGGCTTCGGTAAGCGGTTCATTTCGGCCGCGCTCTACACCCTCTTTCACCTGAACGTCTTCGACCACGGACACAAGCTGGTCGCTCTCGCACACACAGCAGAGGATCGGACATGATCGTACTCGGAATCTCCGCACAACACGACGCCGGCGCAGCTCTCGTCATCGACGGGCAAGTCGTTGCTGCGGTGAACGAAGAGCGTCTCAACCGGACTAAGCTCTACTGGGGTTGGCCCGAGCAGTCGATCGAAGAGGTGCTAAGACTGTCAGGCGTCGATCGATCGGACATCGGCGTCGTCGCAATCGCCAACCAGACACACAGCACCTACGCGGCAGCGCACTGGGAAGGCCTTTATCCGAAGGACTTCAAGCGTCAAGTCCTGATCGGGCTGTCGAAAATGGGCGTCGCTCGCTTCGCGGGCGGGACACAGTTCGGTGCCGGGCTCTATCGTACTCTGAATGGGAAGAAGCTCCGAGCCAGCAAGACGCGCGAACTGGAAACGGTGATCCGGAGTCTCGGCATCACGGCCCCGATCGATCACATCGACCATCACGCCGCACACCTCGCCTCCGGTTACTACACCTCGGGCTGGGATGAGTGCCTGAACATCTCCCTCGACGGTGTCGGCGATGGGTATTGCTCACGGATCGCCGTCTGCAAGGACGGTCGTATGAACCCGATCCACAGCATCCCCTACTACCACACGCCCGGCCAGTATTACGGGTTTGTCACAGGCTGGGCCGGTTTCACACCGGGCAAACACGAGGGCAAGATCACGGGTCTTGCCGCGCACGGGGATCCAAGCCGCGTCCTCCCTTACCTCCGAGACCGGATCGACTACTCGGAAGCGAAGTTCTCCTTCGTGAACAAGGGAATGTGGGCCTCGGCGGAATACGAGCATCTCTGTGGCATCTTCGACGGGTTCAGCAAAGAGGATGTCTCGGCCGCCATCCAGAAGCACCTGGAAGACATCGTTTCACGATACGTCGCTCAGGCCGTTTCGCGCACGGGCCTCGGAAAGGTGGTCCTGTCCGGCGGCATCTTCGCCAACGTCAAACTGAACCAGCGCATCCGGGAGAGCGCCTGTGTGGAGGACGTCTACATCCACCCGAACATGGGTGACGGGGGTCTCGCGCTGGGCAGCGCGTTGGCCGCAGTCGCGCAGCGATCCAAGATCGCCCTCGAGTGGATCCCCAACGTCTACTTCGGAACCGACATTTCCCCCGACGAGATCGAGTCAGCCATCCGAGCCACGGGGCGCCAAGTCTACCGGTCCGACAGCGTGGAAGCGGAAGCCGCCCGTTACCTGGCTGATGGATGTGTCATCGCCCGAGTATCGGGACGGATGGAATACGGTCCTCGCGCCCTCGGCAACCGGTCGATTCTATACCAGGCCACGGACACGACAGTCAACAAGTGGCTGAACGAACGACTCAACCGCACCGAGTTCATGCCCTTTGCCCCCGCCATCCTCCGGAGTCGAGCGAGCGAGTACTACCTCGGCTACGAGGAGGCCCATCGGGCGGCCGAATTCATGACGATCACCTACGACGCCACCGAGCGCTGCAAGCTGGAAGCCCCTTCGGTCGTACACGTGGACGGTACCGCCCGCCCCCAGGTCGTCGACGAGATGACGAACCCCGGCTTCCACGAACTGCTCACGGAATATGAGAAGCTGACCGGGTATCCCCAGGTCATCAACACCAGCTTCAACATGCACGAGGAGCCGATCGTCCGGACGGCCGACGAGGCAGTCAAAGCGTTCGAAGCCAGCCGGCTCGACGTGCTTGTCCTCGGCGATTACATCCTCGAAAGCGAAGCTGTCGCGAACAGCGAGACAACGGAGGCAGTTGGGAGTCGATGAACCCCCGCGCGCTCATCGCCGTCAAGGCCGCGATCACAGTGATCGCCTTCATCCTCGTGGGTTACCGCGTTAACCTGACGAAAGTCAGCCAGACCCTATCCGGGTTCCCAACGGGCTGGATACCGGCCATCGTCGGCTTGCTCGCCCTGGGACTGATTGTCAGCACGCTCAAGTGGAAGGTCGTTCTGGACACGCTGGGACAGACGGTCAGCGTCTCACGACTCGCCGGGCTGTTCTGGGTAGGCCTCTTCTTCAACACGTTCCTCCCAGGCCGAACGGGCGGCGACATCTTCAGAGCCCTGGGACTGCCCAAGTCGGCAAGCTCACGGTCGCGGGCGGTCACCTCGGTCATTATCGACCGCGGAATGAACCTCGTAGCCCTCGTCCTGATCGCCTCGGTCGCCACGTTCCTCGACGACAGGATCCCCCACTCGGTCGTGTCGGCCGTACGCCTGTTCGCAGGTGGGGTTCTCCTGACCGCAGTCGTCGGCTTCCGGTTACGTCGTCGACTGCTGAACGCTTTGCCTGAGCGGGCTACTGCCAAGCTGTATCCCTTGCTCGGCGCATCGTGGGGTCTCCGGGACCTCGTTCTGGCGGCCACACTCGCCGTCACATTCCAGGTGACGATGGTCCTCATCAACGTCTGTGTCGCCCGCGCTCTCGAGATCCCGATCGGAATGACGGCCCTGTTCGTCGCGATTCCCCTCACGGCTCTCGTCACTGCGATTCCGCTGTCCATCAACGGTGTCGGCGTCCGAGAGGCGGCCTACGCGACGCTGCTCGCCTACCTGGGCGCGTCCCCCGAGCACGGCGTCGCACTCTCGATCGCAGCCACAGCCGCCATGATCGGCTGGAGCGTTTTCGGCGGGCTCGTATTCGTCGCGATGACACACAAGAACAAACAGATCCCCCGCCGCCAACTGTCGTTTACGGGAGCATCCCGATGAACGCCACGGCGACCATCCGCAAACGTTTCAGCGCTGAAGCGGAAAACTGGGATCGTCTCTATGACACCAGACCGTCATCCATCTATGAGCACAACCTGTGGGAGAGACGACGGACAGCCCTCGCTTACGCGGGACGAACACCGGGACGGATCCTCGACGTGGGGTGTGGCCCCGGAAACGTCACGATCGAGCTCCCCGAAAGTGCCGACATCACGGCCACCGACTTTGCCGTGCCCATGCTTCGGAACGCACAGACCGCCGCTCACGACAGACGGAAATCGGTCGACCTCGCGGCCTCGGATGCGACAGCCATCCCGTTTGGCGACGAGACCTTCGACACGGTCATGGCACTCGGACTGATGGAGTATATCCCGTCGCCCGAATCGGTCCTTGCGGAGATGACACGGATACTCGCACCTGGTGGAAACCTCGTGATATCGCTGCCGAACGCGGCATCGCCGTTCATCAAGGTGGACGACGCGCTTAAGACGACCAAGAATGCGGTCACCCAGGTCTTGATACCCGCGCGGATCCGTCGTCGCGTCAAAGCGCTCCTAGGCAAGCTCGATGCCCCCTACTTCACGCACAATCGGCACCGTTTCGAGGTCGAAGCCATCGCGAACACGCTTATGCAGCTTGGATATGACATCGAATCACAGAAATACCACACGTTCGGATTCGGGGTACTCAACTGGGTACGGCTAAATCAATGGCTCAACAGAAAACTGGAAACCTACACCGAAACACACCCCAACCTGGAGAAACTCGGATGGACGATCGTTTTGAAAGCGAAGAAGCGGTCCTGACACTTGACCGGGATCTGCCGGCCCACGACGAACCGAAGCGGGTCGGTATGGTTTCCATCGTCATCCCCGCATACAACGAAGAGGAAGGTATCGTCGAGAGCGTCGAAGGCGTGTGCGATGTGATGGCCCGTTCGCATTACGACTACGAGGTCATCGTGGTCGACGACGGCTCCACGGACAAGACGTCCGAACTCGTGAGGTCGACGGGTGCGCGTGTCGTTCGTCACGAGGAGAACCGTGGATACGGCGCGGGGCTCAAGACCGGTATTCAGGCGGCCATGGGTGACTGGATCGTCATAACCGACGCCGACAGCACCTACCCGGCGGACCGGATCCCAGACCTCCTTCGGGATGCCGGCGAGTATGACATGGTCGTGGGCGCCCGTGTCGGCGGCGGCGCAAGGATTCCCTTGATCCGCCGTCCGGCGAAGTGGGTCCTCTCCAAGCTCGCTAACTACCTAGCCGAAACGAAGATCCCGGATTACAACTCGGGTCTCCGCGTGTTCAGGAAGGATCTCGCGCTCCGGTTCTTCAAGATCTTGCCGCAGGGCTTCTCGTTCACAACGACGATCACCCTTTGCTCGCTCACGCACGGTTTCCGGGTCAAGTACACGCCGATCGAATATTACGTCCGAAAGGGTAAGTCCAAGATCCATCCGATCAAGGACACCTATCGCTTCTTCATGCTGATCGTGCGCACCACGGTCTACTTCAACCCGCTTCGGGTGTTCATGCCGCTGGGCGCCGGGCTCGGAACCCTGGGCATGGGCAAGCTGGCGCACGAAATCATCGTAACCGGTGGCCTGGCAGAAACGTCCGTCCTCCTCCTCCTCGGGTCCTTCCAGACCATCGCGCTGGGCCTGATCGCCGACATGATCAACAAACGGATCTGACGTTGACCAAGCGTACAGACATTGTCTATGTAATCCCGCGCCCTGAAATCGGGGGCGCCGAGAAACAGCTGCTTCGACTGATCGAGCACCTCGACGACACGCAGTATCGCACGACTGTCATCTGCCTAGACGGTGAGGGATCCCTCCTGGACAATTTCCATCTGGCCGCTGATCAGGTCATCGTGCTCAACCGTCGAGGTCTGTTCGACGTGGTGACCTTCACGAGGTTACTCGGCCACATCAGGCGCATCCAACCCTCGACAGTCCATACGACCCTTTACATCGCGAATCTCTTCGGAGGCTGGGCCGCTAGGCTTGCCGGAGTACCGAACGTCGTGGTCTCACAGCGCGGGCTGGGAATCGACCCGCAGCACAGCCGCATCAAGCGGGTGGTTCACGCCATCCTGAACGGCTTCATCGGCACCTTCTCCGATGCCCGAACGGTTAACTCCCGCGCTATCGCTGACCGAATGGCCAGCTATGGCTGGGACGATTGCACGGTCATCCACAACGGAATCACCGACAAGCCCTATCCGTCTGGTTCGCGCCTACTCGACCTGCGGCGGGAGCTCCAGATTCCAGCCGAGAGTGTGGTCCTGACCGCCGTCTCACGAATCGACCCCAAGAAGGATCTGGTCACGATGCTGCGTGCTTTCCGCCGTGTGCAGGCCCAGGCGCGGGATACCTACCTGCTGATCGCCGGTGGGGGATTCGACGCCTACCGTCGCCAACTCATCGAAGAGGCGCACCGTCTGGGTATCATCGATCACGTACGCTTCCTCGGATTCAGGGAAGACGTGGCTGACCTGATCGTCCTGGGTGACGTCTCCCTCCTGAGCTCAGTTACGGAAGGACTTCCCAACGCCATCCTGGAGTCGATGCTGCTGGCCAGACCGGTCGTATCCACGCTGGTCGGCGGTGTTCCCGAACTCATCTCCCACGGCATTGAGGGATACCTCGTTCCCGTGGGAGATGCTGAGGCGCTTGCGAGTCGCGTGCTCGAACTGGTCCGGAATCCGGTCCAGCGAGAAGCGATGGGCATCTTCGGACGCGCACGCGCCCTGGGCGACTTCAGTGTCCAGACCACGGTCGACCGAACGACATCAGTGTATGGCAAACCTGTATCGGCACGGCAGCCGGTTGCCGTGCCGATGGTCCCCGTCCCATCGACCTGAGATTCGCAACCACAGAAGGAATGGGCACGAACGACATGAGCGCTACGATCAACATCCATACCCCCGAGCAGAAGGCGTCCGGTGACTTCTACGGACAGTACTTCTGGAAGGACTACGACGTCCAGGACGCCGGGTTCCTCAGATTCATCGTGGACCACGTCGGCCACGAGCGTCTTCTCACGGCTTCGTCGCTCCTCGACATCGGTGCCGGTTCGGGGAAGTTCTCAATCCTGTTGAAGCAGGCATATCCTCACCTCGAAATCGAGGCCCTGGACGTCTCCCCCGACAACGTCAACACGATCGAAGCGAACGCGGCCGCGTCTGGTGTCGACATCTCTGTGACGGAAGGTTCGGTCCTGGGCCTGCCGTATGAGAACGGCAAATTCGACATCGTGCTCTGCGTCTACATGCTCCAGCACACACCTGACCCGCAGCGAGGATTCCTCGAGGCTGCTCGAGTCCTTACATCTGGCGGCACCGTCCTCTACTCCATCGGACGCGAGAACGGGCTGGGGATCGTACACACCAAGACACGCGGCCTGTTCGGAAAGGTCCCCTCTAGCCTCAGACGTTCCACGGTCCTTCCGTTCGTGCCGCTCTACTGGTCGCTCCTGAAAGCAACGGGGAGCCGGAAAGCGTCGGAGAACGACCTGACTATCGACCTTGTGGACTGGCTCTACAACCCGCTACAGAAATTCGTCTCCGAGAGTGAGATGGTGTCCTGGTTCGACGAGGCAAATCTCTCATACACACCGCTCGGCTACACGGGCCTGTTCAAGAGCATGCACGTGTGCCGCGGGATTAAGATCGAGAGGCATTCGTGAAGGTTCTCGCCGTCACGAGTATGTATCCCGTCGACCGGGACCCAGGGTTGGGCGCATTCGTCGCCACGCAGATCGATTCCCTGAGAGGTCTGGGCGTTGACGTCGACGTGGTCTTCCTCGACGTGAAGAAGAACAAGTGGGAGCTCCTCGGCGGCATCCCGGAAGTCCGCCGCAAGATCAAGTCGAACGACTATGACCTTGCCCACGCGCACTTCGGGTATAACGGCATCCCTCTCGCCTTGCAAAGCAGGATCCCGTTTGTCGTGTCGTTCTGCGGCACCGACCTCGTCAGCCCGAGGATCAGCCCGATTTCCCGCTGGGTATCGCGCCGTGCGTCGGCCTGCATCGTCAAGTCTGTCGAGATGCAGCGGCAGCTCGACGTCGACAGTCACATCATCCCGAATGGGATTGACCTCGGTCAGTTCCAGCCGATGTCCCGCTACAAGGCACGCCAGCGCCTGGGTCTCGACACAAAAGGCCGTTATGCGCTGTTCGTCTCCGATCCCTCGCGTCCCGAGAAACAGTTCGAACTCGCGGACAGCGCCCTCGCCTCCGTACGCGAGAACGGCCGGGCAATCGATCCGCTCGTGGTATTCAACAAACCCCACAGCGACCTCCCGACATACATGAACGCTGCTGATCTCTTGCTGCTCACGTCTTCCCGCGAGGGCTCCCCCAACGCGGTCAAAGAAGCAATGGCCTGCAACCTGCCGATCGTGTCCACCGACGTGGGTGATGTCCGTCAGGTGATCGGCAACACAGAAAACTGTCTCCTCGCCGATGCAGCCCCGGATCAGATCGCCGAGGCCATCGAGCAGGTGCTGAAGACACCGCGCCGCACAAACGGCCGTGAGGCCATCGCGCCTCTATCAGCTGAAGCGGTCGGGCAGCGCATCCGGAACATCTACGAGAACGTTCTGGAGGATCGGTCGTGAGAGTCGGGATGGTCGTCCACGCCTACTACCCGCACGACGTAAGGGTTCGCCGTCAGTGCGAGGCACTCGCAGACCGCGGCGACGTCGTCGACCTCGTCTGTCTGCGGGGGGATGGTGAGCAGGTGACCGAACGTATCGGCAACGTCAACGTCCACAGGCTGCCACTTCAGCACCGGCGTGGCCAGGGGGTGGCCGAGTATCTGGCTGAGTATGCGGGATTCTTCATCCTCGCGTTCCTCAAGCTGTCCGTGCTCACCATCCGAAACCGGTATCCCGTCGTCCAGGTGCACAACATGCCGGACGTGCTCGTCTTCACGACTTTACTGCCCAAGATTCTCGGTGCGCGTGTCCTTCTCGACATGCACGACATCACGCCCGAACTGTTCCAGTCCCTGTATGGGGTCGACGAGCGGTCACGATTCTTCAAGCTTCTCGTCTTTCTGGAGCAGGCCAGCCTGGCTTACGCGGACGCGGTGATGACCGTCAACAGAAACATCCGCGACCTCTTTCTCACGCGGAATCCCATAGCCCACAAGTTGGAGGTCGTTATGAACGCTCCGGACCCGAGGTATTTCAGATACGACGGGTCCGGAGCGCCACACCCCACCGAGATGAACCGGAAGAACCCGTTCCGCTTGTTCCACCACGGGCAAATCCTGCGGCGATACAGCTTTGAGACCGCGCTGAAAGGCTTCTCGCTCGCTCGCAAGTCGATTCCCGAGCTGGAAATGGACATCTACGGTGACGGTGAAGAGAAATACCTCGAGGAAGTAAAAGGATGGGTAAAGGACCGGGGCATGACCGACCTGATCCGATTCCACGATCGGGTTCCGGTCGAACAGGTCCCGGAGTTGATCCGTCGGGCGGACCTGGGTCTCGTCCCCTGCAAGAAGGACGTCTTTGTCGACAAGGTGATGCTGCCCGTGCGTCTGCTCGAATACGTGGCGATGGGCCTCCCGTCCGTCTGCTCACGCATCGGCACCGTGGAATCCTATTTCGGCGACAACGAAGTCGCTTACTACGATCACGATAGCCCCGAGCAACTCGCAGAGAACATCATCCGGCTATACCAGAATCCGGACCTCCGCGACGACATGGCTCGGAAAGCCACGAAAGCCTTCAGGAGATGTGAATGGCCACGGATGCAAAAGCGATACTATCGCATCCTCGACAGCCTGACGCGCTGCAACTAGACGCCGTCACCCGCTGGTTTTCCGGACGAGGCCTGCCCATCTGGACGGGATCGATCGCGTTCCTTATCTGCGCGTCCGTCCTGTCCGGACTCCGCCTGTTCGACAACGACTACGACTGGATCAACCAGGCACGCGACACAGGCTGGCTCACCGTTGTATGGGAGATCCTGCGACCGATCCCCGAGGGTTGGGGCTTCCAGTATCGGCCGGTCCAGATACTCGGTTTCAAGGCCCTGGATGCCCTAGCCGGCGAGACGCCCTGGGTCTACTACGGCTTCAAGTCTGTCCTGTTCGCAGGTGTTACCGCCGCAATCGCACGTTTTGCACTGACGATCGGGTTAGACAGACGAGCGGCCGGAATCGCCGCCCTGACGTTTGCCCTGGCCGGACCAGGCGTCGCCAGTGCCCTATGGGTTTCGGACATCGAACTGCTGGCCGAACTCCTTATCCTTGGTGCGCTGGGACTGTTCTGGCGAATGATCGCGAACACGCCGTCAGACCGTCGACAGGAGTTCTTGCACCGGGCCCTGTTCGTGTTGGTCACGGTCGTCGCACACCGGACAAAGGGATCGGCCAAACTGATCCCGGCCATCGTCCTGCTCTACCTCGTCTTGTATCGGCGGGATCAACTCAGACGATTCCTGCCTTCGATCGCCCTGATCGGCCTGACGATCGTCCCCGTGCTCTCGATCGGGTCAGACCCCGTTCCACCTTTCGCACCGTTTGCAGAGGATCGATCACAGGGCTGGATGTGGAAGCCTGCGAACCTCGAGACCCTCGCGACTCTCACGATCGGGAACATCCACCTGCTGAAGGGCACGTCAGGTCCGGATATTGCGTTCAGTCTGGGCGCAGTCCTGACGCCCGCATTGCTGTGGGCGACCGTGCTCAGCGGGGCTGTCCTTGTCCTTCGGCGCAGAAGCTCCCTCTCGTTCCCCGGGCTCGGCCTGATAACGGTGTGGGCCAGTTTGGCGATCCTGTCCTACGCATCGTTCCCGAGCCTGCCCGAGGGGTTTATGGCTCGCTATGTCGTCGTGGCCTTGGTTCCTGCCAGTCTCCTGATCGGCTGTGTGATCGCCGGAGCCTCGCGATCGCTCCCCTGGAGAATCGGGCTGCCCCTGTTGACAGCCCTTCTGACTGTCCACGCGATCCACAACTGGGATTCGACACGGCATCTCCGGGACACCCTGGGTCAGGTGATCGTCGCCTACGATAGATCACGCGACTACCTCGCAACGCGAATCGAGGACGCAAACGTCCTGATCGTGGGCTTCAGCTACGGCTATAACCGGCAGGTCGAGGATTCGAACCGATACCACCGAGATCGTCTCGCCCTGACGGAGGCTGACCTGGAGAGGCCGCTTCACGTCCTGGTCAGAACCGATCAGGATATCGACAACCTCGAGCACAACACGACGGTAAAGGACATCCGGAACGCGATACAGTTGCCCAAGGTCGGGCATCGTGTTCGGGTGCGCGTCCAGCCGGTGGAAGTCTTCTCCGGGCTGACCGAAAGCATCTACGACAAACACATCTACGCTAGCAGACAGTCGTTCTCAGGTATCCTCTACGAGGTGACCTTCGAACAGGAACGTTCCTGAAAGGGAAAGCCATGATCGTAATCGGAATACACGACGGTAAGGACGCCGGTGTCGCGCTAATCGAAGACGGAGTTATCGTCTACGCGGCCAACGAGGAGCGCTTCTCGCGCAACAAGCTGCACTTCGGCTTCCCCTTCCTCTCGCTCCAGAACCTAATGAGCCATACGGGAATCGATCCCAGAGACATCGACCGCGTATGCGTCGGGTTTCAATCGATGGTTGAGACGGAAGACTACCCGATCTACTCGGACATCAACGATGTCACGATGCTCCAACGGATCTTCGCCGGCACCTCCAGGCTGCTTGGCCCGGTGACGGCCACCCGTTCGTTCGTTCAGGCGTCCCGCCACATGCTCAGCATGGTCAGCAAGAACAAACAGTCCCTACAGAAGTCGGTCCGTGAATTCGGGATCGAAGCCG
The DNA here is from genome assembly GCA_002727195.1 of Gemmatimonadota bacterium. Classification (GTDB taxonomy): domain Bacteria; phylum Latescibacterota; class UBA2968; order UBA2968; family UBA2968; genus UBA2968. Next base: position 24,574 of record PBWH01000018.1, on the reverse strand, counting down.
ACATCGAGTATGTCGATCACCACCGGGCCCACGCGGCTTCCGCCTATTACACGTCCGGATATGACAACGCTCTCGTGGTCACGGCGGACGGCGGCGGTGACGGCCTTGCGGGAAGCATCTATACGGGAACAGGCTCGGACCTCAACGTCGTCGTCGAGTGGCCGCGTGTGCACTCCCCCGGAAACTTCTGGTTCCTGATCACCTACATCTGCGGGTTCAACCCGATCAAACACGGTGGAAAGATCACGGGACTCGCTGCATATGAACCGTGCGAAGAAACCCATAAGATCATCTCGGAATACTATGGATACGATCCGGAGCGGATGTGCTTCCTCAACAAAAAGCACCTGCTCTTCCGGGATGCCTACCAGACCCTGTCGAAAGCGCTGGAAGGATACTCGATCGAGCAGATCGCCTACGGTGCTCAGAAGGTGCTGGAAGACACGATGTGCGGGATCATCGAAGAGGCCGTGAGGAAGACCGGAAAGAGCAAGGTTGCTCTGGCCGGTGGAACGTTCGCGAACGTGCGTATCAACCAGAAGATCCTCGAACTGGATGGCGTCGAGACGATCTTCGTCCACCCGCACATGGGTGACGGAGGGGTCGCTGTCGGCGCGTGCCTAGACGTACTCGGTAGATACTGGGGGCTCGAGCCGCTCGAGACGACCAACGTCTATTGCGGGAACGAGACAGCCGAGCAGGAAATCCTGGACGCGTTGTATGCCGCACCGGTAACGTTCACCGAGCTGGACGACCCGGCAGAAGCGATTTCCGACTGCTTGATGAAGCGGGAAGTGATCGGTTTGTTCAATGGCAGGATGGAGTACGGACCCCGCGCGCTCGGTCACCGCACCATCCTGGCAGAGCCGACAGACCCGACCATGATGCACTGGCTGAACGAGCGACTGGATCGGACGGAGTTCATGCCCTTCGCCCCGATCATTCTCGAAGAGGATGCCCCTCTCTACTTCAAGAACTTCGAGCCTGGCAGACTCGCCTCACGATTCATGACCGTCTGCTTCGACGTGACCGACTTCGGGAAGCGGATGGCGCCCGGCATCGTCCACAAGGACGGAACGGCGCGTCCCCAGATCATCAACGCAGAAGAGAACGAGTACGTCTACAACGCTCTCAAGGCCTACAAAGCGAAGTCCGGACTCAGTCTCGGGATCAACACGAGCTTCAACAAACACGAAGAGCCCATTGTGTGCCGACCCCGTGAGGCCGTCCAGGAACTCCTGAGGGGTGGCGTGGACGTGCTCTTTATCGAGAACTTCAAGGTCGAGCGACGCGCCTAGTACCTTCACTCCACTGCAAACAACAGAAAGGGGACGCCTCCGAGAGAGGCGTCCCCTTCTTCGTTCTTGTTTAGGCCCTACCCTACTTCCGACGCACCAGCGCCTCCTCCATCACATCACATCGAGCACCTCCGCCACCTCGAATGGTTTCTCGATCATTCCGCTCACACCGGCAGCGCGCATGCGCTTTTCGACCTCCTCCTCGATGTGGGCTGAGATCACGACCACCGGCGTTTGGAATCCTTTCTTTCGAATAAAGTCGAGTAATTGGCCCCCCGTGATCTCCGGCATCGAGATATCCTGGAAGATCAGGTCCACCCGTTCTGTTGAGAGCGCCGAGACAGCCTCTTTAGCCGAATCGACAGGATGAGCCGAGTAGCCGAAAGTCGACAAGATTTCCTGGAGCACATCGAGAACGGACGGATCATCACCTATGATCAGAATCCGCTTCATTCAGTCCCACCAACTGTAGCTTATTTTCACACCCGCCCGACTTCCATACATAACAGGCCATTGTTAACAACATTACAACTATTGTAAAATATACACTTATATCGAACCTCTCCCATTGGCATCTCCGTTGCGATACTGGCTTGCTGGAGATTCCAATAAAAACTCGCCCAATCCCATATCTGCTCGTCCTAGTCATCTGGACTGTCGCCTGTGCACCATACGCCGCCAATACGCCGGCGATCCGAAATAGCCTTTCTGCGGGTGACTACACCGGTGCCTACGATGCCGTTCAGCGCGCCGCCCGAGGTCCGAGTAAGCTGCTCTTCTTCCTAGAGACCGGGCTGATCGCGCACTATGACGGTCAGTATGCCCACTCAAATGTCCTCTTGGACCAGGCGGAACGGATCGCGGATGAGCTGTTCACGCGTTCTCTTTCACGAGAACTCGCAGCCTTCGTAACCAGCGATGAATCTCGTGACTATCGCGGCGAGACCTATGAGCTCGTTTTCATCCACTACTACCGGGCACTGAACTACTGGTATCTCGGTCTCCCCGAGAACGCTCTCGTCGAGTGCAGGAAAGCGAACTTGAGACTGGAGCGCTACACCTCGCACGACGAGACGGAATTCACTTACAAGAACGACGCCTTCATCCATTACCTCACGGCGCTCTTCTACGAATCAGAGCTCGAATATAACGATGCTTATGTATCGCTGAGGGACGCGGAGATGGCATACCGCAGGTACGCGAGCCACTTCCGAATATCAGCACCTGCCGAACTCGATGAGGATCTGGCCAGAGTCGAGGCGGAGCTTGGCTACGCGGGGCCTCCTGCCCTGACCGCCTTACAAAGCCGATCGGGCAATGGCGATCTCGTCGTCTTCACAGAAATCGGGTTTATCAGCCGGAAAATCCAGGAAGAGGTAGACATACCGATCTACAAATCTGATCTGGATCGCGCCCGCAAGGGGAGCACACGGCGCATCTCGCATCAGGTACGCGATCGCCACCGGAGAGGCCATCACCACGCCAGCAAGGTGGATTACTGGATGCGGATCGCACTCCCGACGTTCGAGACACCCCACCAGGATCACACTCCTGTTCGAGTCCTGATCGGCAACGAGTCCGTAACACCGAGCCCGGCCCAGAACCTCGACACCATCGCGCGAGCGACACTCGAGGATAGATCCGGGAACATCTTCGCCCGCACTGTGGCACGCGCGCTCGTCAAGCTCGCCGCCACCAAGGGGGCGGAAAAGAAGAGCGAGTGGCTGGGATTTCTGGTCAACATGTTCACCGCCGCCACAGAGAAAGCCGATACACGGAGCTGGGTAACGTTACCACGCGAAGTAAGGATCGGGAGAATCGCGCTGCCCCCGGGCGAGCACGAGATCCGAATCCAGCGGCTGGACAGGTGGGGAATCGTAACGGACGAGACAGTCCGGACAATCAGGATCGAAGCAGGCAGACGCACGTTCATCAACCACCGGCAATACAGCTGATCAGGGGAGAGACGTTATGAAACGCATACTTGCGGTTTTGTGCTGTCTGGTGACCACAGCGCACGCCAAACCGGCAGATCTGCCGACACTGGGACCGGTCGTCAACATCGTCGAGTGGTCCGGGAACCAGCTACCGCCCGTCTACGAACGATCGGATCAGTTGCCGTTGACGCGCTCGGACCTGGCCAAGCTATCCGACAGCAGATTCAAGACGGAACAACTCGTCCAGATGATCACCCAACGACGGTATGCCGGAGACGTCAGCGCCGACGGACTAATCGCACTCCAGACGGCTGGCATCGCGGCGGAAACGATCCAGGCGGCGTCCCTGCACGCCCTGGCCCCGAACCGGTCGATCGACCTCAGTATCACACTGAAGATCGACGGGCAACGATCCCAGCCCAGGACCCGGTATCTCTACGTGATCATCCCGGACGGTGAAATCGAGCGGGTCTTTACAGCCGACCTGAACCAGGTGTTCGGCGGACGCTGGACGAGCGACACGACCACCGACCGATCGGATCTGCTGATCCCCCGAACGGTGCGCACGGTCTCCTTCACGGGCCGGATTCCGCTGACCAACGTCGCCCCCCGAGAACTGACTGTCTTCACCTCGCCGCGACCGGACATCCACTGGCTATCCGAACTGGATGACACGACCAGGGCGAGGGCACGCACACACGCCTTTAAATACCCGGCGAGCTCCCTCAGGTCAGACTGCCGGTTGTTGATCAGGCTGTATCAAGACCGTATGCTCGAGGACAATTGGACCATCACCGGAACGCACTTCGAGTGCGAGTGGGACTAGAAGGAGGACACCATGAAACGTACCTTTCTGCTTATCGCCGTCCTGTCGATCAGTTGCGCGGGACCCAGAGCCTTCACCAGAGGCACCTACGAGGACCCGAAAACCATCGCGCTGCTGGACGACCGATTCAACGAGAACGACGTGCAGCTCATCGCAAAGACGATGGTCAACTCGCTGGTCGAATCGGTGCCGGTCCAAAACGCCGACGCACCGGCCGTGATGGTCGGCAAGATGCGGAACCGAACCACTGAACACATCGACCTGAATGCCCTCTCAGACAAGATCCGGACCTCGCTGATCCAGAGCGGCAAGTTCAGATTCGTCGACAGCAAGAACCGGAAAGACATCGCCCGGGAGTATGAATACCAGCGCTCCGGCTATGTGGACCCGTCCCAGGCGAACCATCAGGGCAGCCAGACAGCGGCCGACTTCGTGCTGACAGGAACGCTGACCTCGAATATCCAGGAAGTCGGGAAAGACAAGCTGGTCTACTACAAGGCGACCTTCCAACTCACCCACCTCACCTCGGCCGAGATCGCATGGACCGACGAGAAAGAGATCCGAAAAGCCTACAAGAAACGCAGCATCGGCATCTAGCACGACGGACGGCGGCCCTTCAGAGCCGCTGGACCATCCGATCGACAAGACCATCGCTCCGAAAAGAGAGCCTAGGAGGACCGAAAAGTGAAACGAATACTCGACATCATCGCAGCCGTGGCGATCGCGGCCACGTCGGCAACGGCACAGGACGTCGGACGGACGAATGGACCGGAGGAAAGTGAATACGGGAAAGGTGGGAACCCCTTCGGATCGGCCATCAGGCAGATATATCTCAACGCCGCCTTCGGGTCTGGCTTCTTCCAGGGCGCCAATCTCTCGGACGAGACCGGCTTCATGTACGGGTTCGAGATGGAATACGGGATGGACAACTGGATCGGCGTCCAGGGCGGCTACGCCTACCTGTCCGACCGAGACCTCTCGATCTACAGCGTCGGCACGAACTTCAGCTATCCTTGGCATCCGTTCGTCTACAACGTCAGCCTGAACGCCGGACTCTACGATCCCGATATCGGCGACGGCAGCTTCGGTCTCACCCCCGGGGCCGGGATCGACATTGTAATCGGAGAGAACGTCCGTCTAGGGCTGAACTACCGACACGACTTCATCTTCACCGACGCGGTCACCACGGACATGGATCGTGTCTACGCCGGCCTGAAGTTCTTCCTCTAGCAAGAGCAGAAACGGGGCGGGTGCCGACCCAATCGGCATCCGCCCCGCGTTCGGTTCTGCGTTGTTCAGAAAGGTGCGACGACCCTCAGACTCTGCGGCGACAGGGACACGTTCAGAGTACTTCCCCCCTCCCTCGCTTCCCCATCCACCTGGTAACACCCGCCCGCCTCACGGTCGATCCTGATTTCGCTGGCCTGATATCGTGACACACCACGAACCCGATCGAAGGTCCCTCTGAACAGGCGGCGAACGCTGAGTGCGGCCTTCAGTAACGTCATATCCTCGACGACGATGACGTCGAGTTCGCCATCATCAGGTTGAGCCCCCGGGGCGATCTCGGCCCCATACCCGAAGGCGTTTGTGTTCGCGAACGTCAACAGCTGTGGCTTGACTTCGATAGGGTCGGGATGGGTGTTCAGCGAGAGCAAAACCGGACGCGCCTCATAGTTTGCGACCGTGTGAAGACCGTGCTTCAGATACGGAAGGAGTCCCCGGCGGCCCCCGATCTGCTTCGCGAAGTGCCAGCAGACCTCCGCGTCAATCCCGATCCCTGCCGTCGAAAGAAAGATCTCATCGTCGACACGCCCGACATCGATCGACCGCGTCTTATCGGAAAGCAGAACCCGACACGCGTGGGCCAGTTCGAGAGAGATCCCAAGTGCGCGGGCCAGCGCGTTCCCCGATCCCACCGGTACGATACCCATCGGCGTGGACGTCCCGACGAGTCCCCGCCCCACTTCGTTGACAGTTCCGTCGCCCCCCATCGCCACGATCACGTCATACGCGCCGACAGCCGCCGCGGCCAGATCGGTAGCGTGACCGGCACGTTCCGTCTCCTGGACCACGTATTCGGCTCTGTCACCGATGGCAGAAACGATCAGATGCCCAGGTTCGATATCCCCCGGCCCGGCGTTGGGATTAGTGATGAAGAGAAGTTTGGGAGCCGCCTCGGACACCTAGCCGCTCAATCGTTCGTCCAGATGCTGGCAGATATCCAGGAGGATCTTCTGTGGAAGCTGGGAAACATCGACTTGCTGGATCAGATCCTTGGGGTAGTGCTCCAACGTCTGGTTCGTCTGATCATCATAGACCTGGAATCGACGCCGGATAATGTCCTCGTTCGCATCGTCGACCCGGTGTTCGACAAGCGCTCGACCATACAACCGCTGAACCAGAAGATCCCGGTCCGGACTGTCGAGAAACAGGATCAGGCGAATATCCAGGTCGCTTTCGACCTCGACAGCCTGAGCGGGCGTTCGCGGTAGACCATCGAGGACAAGGACGTGCTTCTCGGGGTTGAATTTCCCGATCGTAACCAGATTATTCAACTGCTCCCGCCACATAGAAAGGGCCTGCTCGTCGGAAACCAGTTCGCCTTTCCGGATACTCTCCAGGGCCGCCTTTCCACGATCGCTGTCCGGTGAAAGCGACCTGAACATGTCACCGCTCGCGAAATGCAGAAAACCGGGAATCCGGCCGAGGATCTGACCCCACGTTCCCTTCCCCGCACCCGGCGGACCAAAAATCAACACCGTCTTATAGACCAAACGCTGCATACCCCTCCTGAGCCATGCAATCAACACGGCCCCAAGGAGACTACCCGGGGCCGCAATAACATCGGAAGCTAAACTGTTCCGACGTGCCTGTCAATGTGTACACAGAAATGGCCGCTCTGCCTTCGGCAAACGGCCATCTCAGATCTGCTATTCAGAGACTAGAGTTCCCCGGTCTCCGTTTTCTCGACCTCTGTCATGTACCGAGACTCGTCAGCCTTCACGATCCGGTCGGTCAACTGGACGGCTCGACGCTTGCCCTGCAGCCCGGGTCGAGCCAGATACTTTGGTCGATCACCGACGAACACGACGGCGTCATCGTTCAGCGTCGGATCGAGCTTCAGTACGTCCCCCTCTTCGAGCTGGAGGACCGTGCCCAGTGGAATCGCCGTCTTCCCCAACTGCACCTTCACGGGAGCGAAGATGCGATCGAGCTGTGTGAGGCGCTCCTCCTGCTGGCTCTCTCGACGACCACGTTCGCGGCTCGCCCACGTCTGGACGTTCAGATAAGCCATAACGGGCTCTAACGTGAAGTACGGGTAACACAGGTTTACGAGTCCCGACGCGTGCTGAGAGTTCACCTCGAAGGCGATCAACACGACCGTGTCCGAAGGCGCTGCCACCTGCATGAACTCCGGGTTCGTTTCGAGCTCGGCGTCTGACACCTGGATCTTCAGCAGGGCTTCCCAGGTGGCTTCAAGATCTGCGAGCGTCCGGGTCACGACCTTCGTCATCACCGTCCGCTCAATCGCAGTCAGAGGCCGTGATTCTGAGGGCGGGTTCCCTCCCGTGCCGCCGAACTGGCGATCGATAAACGAATAGGCGACCGGCATCGAAAAATCGATGACCGCCGGTCCACCCAGCGGCTCGATCGTGAACGTATACGAGCAGGACGGGTTCGACAGCGACATGATGAACTCGGCATAGGTCGTCTGATCGACGAAAGCGATATCGCAGTCGACCACCGATCGCTGCATCGTCGAGAACGATGACGCCATCATACGCGCCAGGTTCGAGTGCAGGTTCTCAAGCGTCCGTGTCTGGTCCTTCGAGACGCGAGACGGATGCTTGAAGTCGTAGGTGATGATCGGGCGATTGCTGGTGGCCCGCACCTCACCGGTCGACACGCTCTCGTCGTCGTCACTACCCGTCGCCGACAACAGGGCGTCGATTTCGTCCTGGGAAAGAATGTCCGGCATAGATTCCTCTCCTGCCCAACCCGGTCGCTCCAGACCAAACCGGGCCAAACACGCTAATTCTTGCCTTTACAACGACTTACGCGCTCACGTGAATAAAAGCAGGGTGACCAGGGCTCACAGTCAACCCGCTGGTTCAAAGTCCGCACGTTAACTGTGCAAGTCGTATGCCAATGGCGATCGATGTCCGGAAGACCCCCTTTTCCCTAACTATCTGTATTAACTATTAGTTAGACCTGGATCGACATTCTGTTCGATTCGAGTGAGAGCTTCCTCACCCAGTCACATATCCTATCTCTTCTGCGTCGGGGGCAGAAAGCCCCTCTTGGTATAGTGTCTGCGGGACCAGCAGAATCTTCAAGACTTGTTTATCTCTGCGCCCTCAGCGTCCTCTGCGGTTGAAGATTTTCGACACTGCTTTCTTTCACCTGACCCCTAAAAGCAGGTCCGTCAGAAGCTGATCCAGCCGCTCGTAGGCCAATCCCACCTTCCCCATTGCATCGATGTCGAACTTAACCCGTTTCAGCGTCTGTGCCTTCTTCTTCGAATACTTGCCTAGGTGCTTCTCGAACTCCGGGTTCTGTGCGGCGATATCCGCTAGGATGCTCTGGATCTCTTCGTCCTGCTGGAAACGCTTTACCTTCTCCCGCAGGATGTTGTAGCTGCGCATACAGCCCGAAGCGAAGTCCCAAACTCCGTTCTCGTCCTCTGTGCGGTAGGCGTGCGCATCGAAGTGCTTTGGTCCCCTGTACTTCCGATCCTCCAGCAGCTTGACCAGATGGAATGCGCTCTTGTAGTCCTCTGAAGCGAACCGGAAGTCCTGATCGTATCGACCGACCCGCTGATCGTTCAGGTCGATGTGGAACAGCTTCCCCGCATCCATAGCCTGAGCGACGCCATGATGGAAGTTCAGACCGGCCATGTGCTCGTGCGCGACCTCGGGGTTCACACCAACCATCTTTGGATAGTCCAGCGTCTCGATCAGCCCCAAGTAATGTCCTGTCGTGGGGAAGTAGATGTCTGCGCGAGGTTCGTTCGGCTTGGCCTCCAGCGCGAACTTCATGCCATACTTCTGATCGCGGACATAGCGACACAGGTAGTTCAGTCCGTCACGGAAACGCTTAACCGCCTCCACAGGATCCTTGGAGATGTTCGACTCCGCGCCTTCCCGGCCGCCCCAGAACACGTAGATCTTCGCTCCCACCTCAGCGCCGAGGTCGATCGCTCGCATGATTTTCTGCAGACCATATGCCCTGACCTTCGGATCGTTCGACGTGAACCCGCCGTCCTTGAACACAGGATGCGAGAACGTGTTGGTGGTTGCCATCGGTACGACCATGTCGTAGTCTTTTAGAGCTTTTCTAAAATCTCTCACGATCTTGTTCCGCTGCGTCAGCGAAGCGTTGATCGGGACCAGATCGTTGTCGTGAAAGTTGATGCCCCACGCGCCGAGTTCGCTCAGTCGCTTCACGATACGCGTCGGCGGAATGGGGCGCCTCACCGGGTCTCCGAACGGGTCCCTCCCGACGTTCCCCACGGTCCACAAGCCGAACGAAAATCGATCAGATTTCTTTGGTGTGTAGGCGTCACCCATGTGGGAGCCTCCTCATCATTGTTGGGTTTCCGTTATGAGCGGCAAAGATATTACGCCACCCAACCCCTGTCAATTTCACCGCCCCCGATCCATCCCGGAGCAACCATGATCCTGCGAGATCCCATACACGGTGACCTAGAGTTCACCGAGGCCGAGCGTCGTGTCATGGACACCGTGCAGTTCCAGCGTCTGCGGGGCGTACGGCAGACGGGCACGGCCTACTTAGTATACCCCGGATGCCTCCACACCCGGTTCGAGCACAGCCTCGGGACATCGGCCGTCGCACGCCGGATGATCGCCTCTCTACGCCGGAACGGATTCACGATCACGGAGGGTCAGGAGGCAACGGTGGCGCTGGCCGGGCTGGTCCACGACATCTCGCACCTCCCCTTCGGACACACCTTCGAAGACGAGCGAAAGCTCTTCCCCAGACACGACACGGCCGACCGGCTCCAACATTTCCTGAACCAGGGCGAGATCGGCGAAGCCATCGACGCGTCAGGGCTCGGAGCGGACGTGATCGCCCTCCTGACCGACGAAGCCTACCATACCCCCTGGATGCGTCAGATCATCTCGAGTACCGTCGACGCCGACCTGCTCGATTACCTCCGCAGGGACGCCTACTTCGCCGGCCTCAGGCAGGACTATGACGACCGGATCTTCTCGACCTTCGTGATCGAGGACGACCAGCTCGCAGTCGATGCGACCAAAATGAGCACGCGCACTGAGGTCCTCCATCTCCTCAGGCTGCGATACTTCCTGACGGAGCGGGTCTATTATCATCACGCCAAGGTGGTCTCTGGCGCGATGATCGCGAAGGCGGTCGAACTCGCAGTCCAGGGCGGCCTGACCGAATCACACCTCCACGGGTTCACCGACGACGCTCTGCTGCGCGACCTGACGGTCACCGAAGATGAGCGGATCGAGCGCCTGATCCGGAACCTCAATCGCCGCCGACTGCTCAAGCGGACCTACACTCTTACCACGGCCCACGTCGGACGACGCGGGCGGGATGAACTAATCGCCACCTACAACCGATCCATAAAGGCACGGCAGGATGTGGAGAACGAAATCGCCGATGCCGTCGTCCTGGAGCCAGGTCAGGTGATCCTATACTGCCCGGATATCTCTTCGATAAAGGAGGCCCGCGTGCTGGTTCGCACGAGGGAAGGTGTTCGCCGCCTGAATGAGCCTCGGGACACCCCGCCTTTCGACGTCAAGGCGGTGGAGGATCAGTACGAACGGCTGTGGCGATTGTATGTGTTCGCGCCGGAAGGATACGTCGAGCGCGTGAACGGCGTCTGTCAACGTGTCTTCGGCGAGGCGGCCCCACCTACCTAGCGCGATCAGGCACCGTTCATCCCGAGTGCCCTCCGTCGCGGCTTGCGCGAAGGAGGGTGTATCGAGGGACGGTCGTAGACCACCAGCACCAGCGATATACCAGTGCACAGGTAGCTCTCATTGCTTCGCACGTCGCAGGCGATCTTGAGCCAACTGAAGGGGCTTGGGGTCTCCCTCCCACGTCTCAACGAACGCGGTGTAGTGACGGAATGCTTCGGGCTTCTTCTGCTCGAACAGGGCGTTGGCGAGCGTAAGCCGGGCGATTGTCATGCCCCCATCCAACCTCAGCGCCATCCTTGCAGCATCCTCCGCCCGACCAAAACGCCCAGCTCGGCCGTAGCCAAGTGCAAGCGTGTGGTAGTCTGCTGCCTCCATCTCCCCCAACCGCACACGGTCTTCCAGTGCTTGAACTGCGCCGTCGTGATCCCCTGCCCCGGCTCGTCTCGCGCTCAAAGCGACATAGGCCTCCCGCAGCCGGGCCCGTGATCGTCGAACGAGCGTGGGGTCGGGATCGGGTGAGTCCAGATGCGCCCCATACTGAGCGATCGCCTCGTCGAGCTTCCCCTGAATCAACAGAATACCCGCGATGCTGTAGACCACTTGATACCGATCCGGATCCTGCTGCAGGGCCCTCCGGTAATGATCGATGGCCAACTCGAGCGAATCAGCTTCGCCATAGAGTAGACCCAGGTTCTGATGGTCTTCGGTTTCGAGTGTCGCCAGATCTCGATACAGGGAAAGCGCCTGATCCAACTGACCCTGACGCCGGTATGCTTCCGATAAGGTTCTCGCCAGTATACGGTCATTCGGTAGGACCGCTCTCGCCTCCTGCAATACGGCCTCCGCGGCGGTGTGATCTCCCAATGCGTTCAGGGCCCACCGAGATTGTTCTTCACCGCCGCAAGGTGGGGTTGTCTCTCGACATATTCCCGGTAAACATCCGCCGCTTCCTGATGCCGATGCTGTTCGTATAGGGCATCTCCAAGCAACAGATACATTCGATGATCGAACGCACCCAGCGCGAGAGCGGACGATGCCGTTCTTTCCTGAGCGCGAAAATCTTCGCGCATCTGACTCACCATAGCCCCCTCGAACAACCGATCCGCCTGGACCGACCGTGCCGCGACCACGACTCCGATTACGCAAGCAATCGAGAGAACAGCCCATTGCGCGGATGGGACGAGCCGGGAACGGCCCTGACGGGCTCCCACGCAGACAGCCAGTGCGATCCAAAGCAACATGGAGGGCGCCGCCTGTTCTCTTGGGAAGCTGAACAGACTGTGAACCAGGATCGCAGTGGCCGAAGCGGCTGCTGCCGTCTGCCAATCATCCGGGTCCCGACACACACGCCGTGCTGCCGCCACGAGTACCCAGACGAGGAGACCAAACCCAACGATGCCCTGTTCGGACAGAACCCACAGGAAATCGTTATGGGGCCGACGCGGCGCCGATCGAACGTGTAGAATGTCTCCCCGGTCATAGGCAGGATAGTGAGCGCTCCAGTTGCCGTATCCCACCCCCGCCACCAGATGATCGAACACCATGTCCATGGTGTGAACCCAGATCGTGAGCCGATCCCGGTCTCCACCGGGTACGGATAGCGACCGCACGGTCTGCGCGATTGACTGCTTCTTCTCGTCCAGACGCGAAAGACTCGCATCCTGGTAGGCCGCGGGGAGTGTCCCTGCCCCGATCGTCAGTAGAAGAATGCAGGCAACAACCGAAACATGTTTCCAGGACGGCAGGACGGCTTGGCCTCGAGATAGTCGCACAGCATACAGGATACCCCAGACGGCTGCGCCAACAGCCAGGCCTGCCCAGGCACCCCGACTCCTGGTATACAGAAGGAACAGCAGAGAGGCGATTGTCGCCGTAGCACCGAGCATCCGGCCGAGTTTATAGGGTCTGGTACTGAGGTAAATGCACCAGGGGATACACCCTGCAGCAAACGTCGCCGCCGTGTTCCGGAAGCCGAGCGTGGCGCTGGGGCGGCCGGCAGATTTGAGCTGCCCCCACGGAACACCCAGGTGTTCGAGAACGCCGATCAGGCTGACGACCGCCGCCACAGCAGACAGAGTGAGCGACAGGTGACGCCTTCTCGTCTCGTCCGGAGCCTTTCCAGCCAGCCCGAATGCCACGCCAACCGAGCCGACCGTCACCAACAACGGGATCGACGCTTCGTAGGGATTAAGCGATCTCGTCCACTGCAGCCCCGATACAAGGATCAGCAGGAAGACAGGCGAGGGAAGCGAGCTTGTAGAGGCACCAAAGGAAAGAACGAGGAGTGCGATGCTCGCAACGGAGGCGCCACACAGGAGAGAGAAGGTCTTCGGCAGGTTCGCGAACTGGTATCCAGCATCGGACAGAACGAGAGATACCGCGACAACGGACGCCAGCCCGACGTAGTGCGCGACCAGCAATGCCCTGTGCGAGTGGTCGAGCATGTGAGGGATCAGTAAGCCCCGCGACCGAGAATCACACCGGGTAGTGTCTTGAGGATAATCTTGAGGTCCATGAGCGGCGACCAGTTCTCGATGTAGAAGAAGTCGAAACGGAGCGTCTCGTCGAAACTCAGGTCACTGCGCCCGCTGATCTGCGCCAGACCCGTGATCCCCGGCAGCACCTCGAACCGCTTGCGCTGCCACGACTCATACTGGTCGACCTCCGACGGCAAAGGAGGGCGGGGCCCCACCAGGCTCATTTCACCCTTGAACACATTGATCAGCTGCGGCAGTTCGTCGATGCTGAGTTTACGGATGATACGCCCGACACGAGTCATCCTTGGATCGTTCCTGATCTTGAACAACGGCCCCTGAGACTCGTTGAGAGCCTCGAGACCGGCCTTCATCGACTCCGCATCCTGACGCATCGAACGGAACTTGAAAACGGTAAAGGGCCGGGCGCCTTTGCCGATCCGCTCCTGCTTGAGAACCACAGGTCCGCGAGAATCGAGCTTGATGAGAAGGGACACAAAGGCCAAGAGAGGAGACACGAGCACCAGCGCGAAGCCTCCCACGACCAGATCAATCGACCGCTTGAGGACTCGGCTCGACCTCAGAAAAATCCGCTCGTCCAGCACGAAGATCGGTACCCCCGCGATCTCCCGTACCTGGATGCGGCTGGTCAGCACGTTGAACAGATTGGGCACCATGCTGAAGCGTACTCTCTGCTCCTGGCAGGTCGCCATCACCTGCATGATCTCCTGCGATCCCATTTCCCTCGATGCGAGCATGACCTCGTCAACGGTCGACCGCTCGAGCCGATCACCAAGGATGCTCACCTGATCTTCCGCGACCACCCCCTCGGACGCATACCCGAGTTCAGGGTTCTGCGAGAGAAGCTCGTGGAAGGATCGGCCAAATTCATCGCCTCCGACGATCAAGACACGGGTCAGAGCCAGTCCGCGCCTTCGGAACGCGCTCAGAAAGACGTCAAAAAGGACGTGCCACGCGGTCAATGCCACAATCGACAGAAGCCAGGACTGGGCGAGAACGATCCGCGAATAGGTCTCCAGAGGATCCCCGGGAATCCGCCCTCGAATCGCGAAACCGACGGCAGCCGAAACCAGGTGCGCCAACGTAATCGCTTTGATGATCGAGAAGAAGTCATCCACCCCGAAGAAAGGCTGCTCGAGCCGATATAGCCCGGTGCTGTAGAGCGTCACAAACGTCGCAAAGGCTATAAATACGGAGAACCGGAGATATAAACCGAAATCACCCGGCGGTGGGGGCGGCAGGAACGGCAAGTGATACCGAAGCCAGTATGCCACCATGAATGCGCCAATGGCACACCCGAAGTCGCCGAGAGCCAAGGTTGATTTCAGTAGGGCTTTGTGATTCCTATGCTGCACGTCCTGCTCCTAGCGCCACGGCCGCTCCCCTTTGCCGAACAGGGGAAGGTCCTCGTGTCCGTCCATTTCCTGCTTCTTATGACAGGAGGGGCAGACGGCGATCAGATTATCTTCCCGATTCGCCCGTTCTGGTGACTTGAACGCCCGATACGGCACCACGTGGTGGACATCCAGCTGCCTTCCCAGCGACTCTTCGCTGATACCACAGTCACGACAGCGGTATCCTTCCCGCTCCCGCACCTGACGAGCGATCGTCTCCCAGTTCCCGCCCCGGTGTTCCCGCCGCCCCCTGAGACTGACGTCGACATGGTGATCCTCACGCCACAACTTCCTGCAGCGTTCGCTACAGAAATGGAGCTCCAGCCCCTCCTTCTCGAACCATCTGGGAACGGTGGTGCACTTCCGACAATGCGTGCACCGCACGGTCACCGGCTCGGACTGGGTGATCTCCGGCTGTTTGCCGAACTCGAATGAAACTTGATTGTGTGTAGAATGCCCCCCCGGGGACGTAGCATCGGCCAATGCGGCCTCCTGAACTCGGGGAGACGAGTGAGAGGATTCGGTCAGAAAACGGGGTTAACGACAACGACCGAAGAGTCACGCGGGAGTGTCTCCTGCGTGAAGATCGCCCGAACCGTCGTTGGATCGGTAACGGGCTGTAGATTGAAGACAGCGTTGACTGCGTTCACCGTATCGACGGCCACGGAAACTGTATCCGCCAGCGCGGTCGTCTGGTTGCTCGCCAGATCCTTGAGGTGCGCCACGAACTGACGTTCGCCGGTCGGAATCTGCTGCACGCTGAACACGCGCGTCAGGTTGCCCGTCAGGTCCTCGTTGAAACGATCGCCCAACCGCACGGAGAAGATCGGGAGCAAGCCGAGACTCGGATGAAAGGGGTCCCGAACGATCTCGAGCACATCGAGTACCGAGGTCGCTGCCAGCCCTACCACCCCTGAGGGGTCCAGGCCGGTTCCTTCGAGGCTCTCCAGATCGATCGTCGTGACGAAGTCGACGTCACCCCCGACCCTGTTGACGTTGACCGTCACCATAGAGGTCTGGTTGAAGACGATCGTCGAATCCGTGAACCCACGGAATCGGAGCGCACCGGACGTATCGAAGGCGCGCACGGTGAACCGCCGGTCCCCGATCGGAATGTCCGACACCTGGGCGACGGACAGCCTCCCCCCCGGGATCGGGAAGTTCATGTTCCGAGTGATCGTCCTCAAACGCGACGTGTCCGCCGAGGTCACCTTCAGCTCGACCCGCTGGATCAGACCTCTGAAGAAGCTCGGCATCGCGGCCGAAACAACGGCACTGCCATCACGGGCCCCGAAATCGGGCGCCGCCACGTCAAAAGCCTTCACTTCACAGCCGACCAAGAAAAACGCGACAAACAGGGGGACCCAGGCCTTGTGGCTTCGTGTTCGGAATATAGTCATCATAAGCGACGATGGTCAATATGGTTACCGGGATCCCCGCCCCTGTTCGATGAGCGTGATCCGCTGTTCAATCGATTTTCGACGATCGGAAAACCGACCGTCCAGCCGTTTTAAAACCTCTTGATACGTACGGATGGCGTCCCCGGACGCCCCTTTCCGGTCCAGCGCTCTCGCCAGGTTGTAGAGGATATGGGCGTGGTCCGGGATGGACGAGAGCCCAGACCTGTAGATCTCGATGGCCTCCTCAACCGAACCTGTGGCCATCAGCGCAAGACCCAGGGCGTTCGCCATATCCGCGCCGGGAGCCAGTTCGTATCCCCGTCGGGCAGCGTCAACTGCTTGGTCCAGCATCCCCTTTCGGCGGTAGGCCGCGCTCAGACTGCCATAAACGGAAGGCGGAGTCGATTGGGCCTTCAACGCTCGCTCGAGATATGAGATCGCCTCGTCCATCCGCCCCTGAGACGCAGTCAGTGTGCCCAGGTTCGTCAGTACCCGACCGTCTTTGGGGTCGTAGTGAAGCGCCCACTGAAAACTCTCCTCTGCCCCAGGGCTCCCTAGCTTGCGCTGCGTCACCCCCAGCCCCATCCACAACGACGTCGAGTGCGGATGCAGACGGAGACCCGTCCGGTAGGCTTCTACCGCCTCTTGAATCCTGCCCACCTCATTGAACGCTCGACCACGGAGCAGGAAGGCAGCGTCGTCAACGTGCCAATTGGTCGCCACCTCGGTGGCGTCGATCACACTCGACCAGTCTTGTCCGGCCGATGCGATTCGGGCATCGACCATCCTCCCATCGTATCGAATGAGCTGAATGACGATCACCAGGACAACAACGGACACAGCCGCTCCAGCAATGCAGATGATTCCCGGCAGGGGGCGCTGAGGTCGCTCATATGACCCCGCCCGAATCAGGATCCCCAGACTAAGCCAGAGGGGCGCAGAGGCGCCGTAGAATTCCCTCGTGAAGCCGAAAAGCCCGCTGAGAATCGTCCCTACAACAGCAATAGCTGCCGCCAGCGAAAGTCCAGAGTTGTCTCCGGGTCTGAAAGATCCCCATAAAGCTAGTATTATCAAGCAGATATAAAAACCCAGCGCAACGAGACCGCTTTCGGATCCGATCGTCAGTAGGTCATTGTGCGCCCGATACGGGACCACTCTCGCGTCGATCATCCGGCCTTCCGCATAGGCTGGATAGGCGATTCGCCAGTTTCCGGGCCCTACTCCTATGATCGGCTGATTCTGGATCATCTCCAGCGTTGCGTCCCACAGGATCAGGCGCCCCTTGTCCCCGTCGGCGTCGGCAATGGACCTGACCGTCTCGCCGACCGAGGCCTTCCTGTGCCACATCGCCTCCCCCTGCGATTTGCCGATCGACGCGGGCGATGCCGCGAGCAGCACGACGAGGAGCAAGGCTCCGAACAACGCGCCCAGCTTGTGGCGATCCACAGGATCGTTCGCCCCTCGACGCGTCCGAAGCCAGACAGCGAGGCCAAACGCGCCCGCCAGAGCGAGAGAGACCCAGGCTGCGCGTGACCGAGTGCTAATGATGAAGCTCAGGTTCATAGACAACCCCAAAGCCCACCACAGCGAAAGTCCCCGGACACGGGTCGAATGGAACTGAAGGGCGATAAACGGGAGGCTGGCGAGGGCGTATACGGCAGCGATGTTGCGGTGCCCGAGGGTCGCGCTCGGTAGCCCCGAGGATGGAATCCAGGCACGACCGATATCGAAATACTGAAGTAACCCAATCGTCGACACGATCACCGACGCATACGCGACTGCGCAAACCGTCCGGTCCACGTCACGTTGGGTGAACCCGACAACCACGATCAACAGAAGACTGGCAAAGGCGAACTCGTTGATTAGCGGCACGATGGCGAGCGTCGGTGTGTGTGCACCCGCCACGGACAGAACTTGCACGCCCAGAAACGCAAAAGCCAGACTCAGCGCCTTCGCCCCCTTGCCTTCGCGACCGAACAGACCGAGCGCTACGAATCCGAACGCGATGCCCGCCAGAGCAATCGTCAGCTGCGGGAGCAAGACATACCGGTCGATTCGGTCTAAAAAGACAAGAGGGACGATGGCCACGGCTGTGATGCCGACCATCGTCCCCCAATGTTGCCTGATCACGTTTTGCATTCTACCCGGGGAACCATTTGAAATTCTCCGACAGTTGCCTGAGGAGACTAACGACGACCTGATTGATCGCGTCGTCCCAGACCTTGTTCTTCTCAACTTCGGTCAAATAGCTCGTCCTGTCATCCCCGGACACCGGGAACATCCGGACACCGCGGCTCTTGCGTCCGACCCCGCTGAGATTGGTCGAGAAGAGATCCCCGTTCTGTCGGGCATCCACGATCCTGAGATCCGCGTTCACCCGTGCGGCCGTCTCCGGGAAGCCGACGACCAGAGGAAGATTCGGTCTCGAGTTGCGGGTCAGCTCATACTGAAGGACGCGCCCGGTGATCACCACATCGGCGCTGGCCTGTTCGGCAAGACTAACGGCGCCGTCCGCATCCAGGAAGGCAGTACCTTCACCGACGTCGACGAGGCGCACGTGACCGTGTCTGGTTAATGCCGTCTTGATCTGGCGCGCAACCGCCTCACCGGCCCCACGGTTCTCGAATCCCTGCAGGTTCACGACGGCCACCCGAATGCCCGTGCTGATATCCTTCTCCACCGAAACTCGTCGTGTCCGGTTCCCGAAGGATTTACGACGCTTACTCCCGAAGCTGGTAGCGAGTCGAATCCCGCCCATGCCTGAGAATTCGGGCAGATCCTTGCTGAAGCCCTGTTCGATCCCTGCCTCGACCTGAAGCCACCAGAGGTTCATCCGCACGCCGAATACAGCTCTCTCGGTGCGGGCCCCCAGGATACTCGGCTCACTCATGTATTCGGCGGTCATCGTGAAGATCTGGCCTCTTCCGACCTCGACCCCCCCCCCCAGGATCAGCCCCGGGTCGCGGACACCGGATTGGATCAGGTATCCTGCGTTGAGGCGGATACCGATCGCCTCTCGATTGACGTCAAACAGCAGACGCATCGCCATCTCTCGATCGCCTCGCGAAAACGGTCGGACTTCCAGTGGCTGGTCGCCTTTGAACCCGAACGGGTGCGTGGCAGAGAACTCGATACCACCGTAGAAGCTCGCGGGGAAGCGGCCCGGGATGCCGAGTTTGAGCGATGTCGTAACGTCTCCCGTTCCGTATTTGGTCAGTCCGCCTGCGATGTCGAACATCAGCGGCATCGAAACCGCGATATCGAGGGTGTTCGCCAGGCCGAAAGCGGCGGCGAGATGGCCGGTCACCGAGGTGCCCTCACCGACCTTATCCACACTGATCTGATAAGCTTCATTCAGCAGGCGGATCTGGAATCCGCCTTGGCCCAGCGGCTCGGCTGAGGCCAACCGGAACAGACCCTCCCCCGCGGGAAGCGGGAACGGAGGCGGTACTTGCTCGGCAAGAACGCTTTGCGCGTGACCAGCCGACGACAGTCCCATTGTGGCAATCAGGATCAAGGCGAGCTGTTTCATGGTCCTTGGAGCTCCTCAATTTTCAGCAGGAGGTCACCCTCCTCGAGATTGTCGTCCAGATACAACTGACGGTATCCGGGGGAGAGGATGTCGACCTGGCCGAGTGCGTTGGCCGTATCGTTGACATCTTCGGAGGAAACCACGCCCGACGCCAGGTAGGATTCGGCGAGCACCAGGTGCAGGTCCTTGAAGTCCACGTTGTCGTGTGTCGAGAAATACTGGGGATCGATCTGAAGCGCCTGATTCGCGGCGTTGATCGCGCTGTCATAGTTGTCGAGCGCGAGTTCCACGCCAGCAAGGCCTGTCCACGCGTCAGCGTTTTCCAGGTTGGTATCCGTCGCACGCTGGAAGTTAGTCTGAGCCGTCTGCAACAGCCGCTCCTGGACGTCGGAATCCTGCTCCTGCCCCGCACGCTGGAGGTTGATCCAGCCCAGACCGTTGTGCGCCTCCGAGAAACTCGGATCCAGCGACAGCGCGTTCCCGAACAGTTGCTCGGCGGCTGCGTAGTCTGCTTCCGTCGCAGCCGTACGATATAGTTCCCAACCTTCAAAGATGAGGGTCTCCTGCGATCCCTGCACGCCGCCCATCCCTGTTCCACCGCCACAGCCAGACAGGATCAACAGCGCGGAGGAAGCGAACAGAACCATAAGAGTGGAGTCGTGTCGTCTCATAGCGAACCTACTTGAGAAGCATCATCTTGCGCGTGATCGCATCACGAGCGGAAACGAGTCGATAGAGATACACACCGGCACCCACGGTTTGACCGAAGTCATCACGAGCGTCCCAGGCCATCCGGTAGGCACCGGGTGAGAACGTCTCTCGGGCCAGTGACCGGACCTGCTGACCCAGAACGTTGTAAATCAGGAGTTCATAGTATCCAGACTCTGCGATGTCGAAGCGGATCTGTGTCTCGGGGTTGAACGGGTTCGGGAAGTTCGGATACAGCGTCATCCGCTCGATCCGGCTCTGTCCCAACTCGTCCAGGAAGGCGCCATACGTGCCGAAGGCGGTGAAATCACCGACCAGCCGTTCTCTCTCGATACGAGTGGGAACGTATGCCCAGCGCCCGTCCACCTTCCGGTAGATGCCCATCCGGTCGTCGGGACGTTCCTGGATATCCAGACAGATCGATCCGGGGGACACGACATTGCCGTCGCCTGCAGCGTGGACCACATACTGATGCGAGACCGGCTTCAGGCCCTGATCACTGCCGCCGTCCAGTGAGGTTGTCTTAAACAGCGCCACCTTGGTGCGTCGATCGACACTGCCGAGCGGCAGAGAGACCTCTGCCCCACGGCTGACGATCTGGAATTCGTTCGTAATGCCGGTCTCACCGATCTCGATCGTAACAGTGTCTGTAAGGGCGATAGGAGTCTCCGCCGCCATGATACCAGTCGCCGCAATGCGCACGGTTCCCGTCGTCTCGTCGTCGATGATGAAGTCGCCGACCCAGATGCGATCCACCTCCACGGGTTCGATGCGCAGAACATTGGGGGTCGCTTTGTCACCCAGGTCGAAGATGACCTCGACGATAGGGAGACTCAGCAACTCGAGCCGACTGACCACAAAAGCATCCAAGAAATTCTTCCGAATCGGATTTGCAATCAGCGACACCTCAAGAAGACCACGGCTGCTGCCTGTGGCGCCCTCGACGGTAATTGGGGCAGCTGTACTGAAAACCGAAAAATCCGAATTAACATCGTCTGCAGTAAACACAATGGGACCAGCGTCTCCGACAAATCCGAGCACGGGACGAAGAATCGCCTCTTTGGTCACATTGTCGATCTCCACCCCGACATTGACGTTGCCCTGGGACGACCACGTAACCGAGGCAGGGTTTCCGGCGACGATCAGCTCTGACAGACCAATCGTAGTGTCACGATTCGCACGGAGAGTCAGAGCCCCGATGTCCCTAACCGACAGATCGCCAGGATTCGTCGACTTGCTGGCGACGACCCGGATCGTCCCGGTCGAACTGTTGACAGTCGAGGTGTCGGTTGCCGTTACCACGACTTCTGTCTCTCCCTCGACGAAGCCGATCAATTGAAGGCTACTTCCGTCGAGCACCTGAGCAAGAATGGTCTGGGCATCCCGTGACTCGGCACTCCAAACGATGTTACTCGGGGTCCCCACCACCAGAAGCTGGTCGAGACTCAGCGTGTCCGGTATACCAATGCCTATATCTCGGCGTCCACCTATGGTGCTAAGATCGATAACTACCCCTCCCTCAGGAACCAGGGTGACTCGAATTTCAACCGAAGAGGTCTGCTGGTCCGGATCCGCCACCGTGAACGTTACGTTCTCGATTTGATTGGTGATTGCAGTTGGTGCGGTCACCGTCGCGACGTTCGTCTGCGGATCGATCGCGATCATCACATTCTGCTCACCAGTCGTAGTCCAGGTCACCTGGTCTCCGCTATGATCCGCATCGAAATAGTAGTTATTGAGGATGATGTCCTCCGCCTGCCCAGCACCAAGGACCAGATCCGGCAAACCACCGGTCTCGGGCACTCCGGTCCCCACACTCGATGCGTAGAAATGGACGGCGAGCGTGTCCTGCAGATTGGTTGGGTCCGTCACTGTCAAAGTGGCCGTTGCGTAACCGACGTTTTCGAGAGGAGCAGAGACCGACAGAATCCTTTGGGTCAGTTTCTGCGCATTCACGGAGATCAAGGATACGGGCGAGATGACCCAGGTCAGGTCGTCATCTGCGTGATCCAGGTCGCTGACCAGATCGTCCAACGTTATGTTTGCAGGAGTCGTGCTTCCGGACACGACATCGACCTTAAGAAAGTCGACAGTCACCTCAGGTGGCTGGGGGTCGGCTGGAGGAAGCACCTCGACACGCAGTGTCGTCATGTCGGCGGCCCCTGAAGGGTCCGTAACGACGACAGTGACCGTCTCTGCACCCATGAACGGTGGGACAGGCGTTATCGTCATTGCAGAGTTGTTGTTGGTCACGTCGAACGCGATGCTGTCTGCGCCCCCAAACGTGAACTGAAGGTCGGTTAGGGGATCATCCACATCGCGCACACGACTGGCGAGGTCGAGCTGGACTCGACCCAGAACGCCTACCTCTTGAGCAGGCAACGGCTTTTCCAAGAACTCAGGGCGATCGTTCACCGGGTTTACGATAACGTCCACAGCCACAGTGTCGGTCAGTCCGAACTGGTCCGAAACGTTGAACGTCATCGTCTCGGTTCCGTTGTAGTGCAAGTTCGGTGTCAAAGTAACGCGACCGCTCGTCTGGTCTATAGATATGGTGTGATTGGTATCCGCAGCGGTGGTCGAGTCCGCTGCATACGTCAGGACCGCATCCGCGTCCGCATCCGTGGCTACCAGCAACAGCGTCGAGTCGACCGTGTCCTCGTCGAACTGAACGTTGTCGGGGATCGCGTCATTGTCGAACACGGGTGGTGTGTCAACAATCACACGTATTTCGTCTGATTCGATCCCCCCGAACCCGTCATCTACAGTAAACGTGACATTCGAGATCCCAATAAACGTCAGCGGATCGACGGTCACGACGTGCGTGGTCGGGTCAATCGACACGTTGATGTTGTTGGGATCAGGCGTGGAATTCGTCCACGTCAGTTCAGAATCATTGATCGTCGGGTCGTCGATGAAATCGTCGAGATCGATCGATTTGTCGATCTGTCCGGGAAGCAGGAAAAGATCCGGGAGTGCGACTGAAAGATCCAATCCCTGGATCGTGATCGACATGGTCTTGATCGACCTGAACGTATAGATCGTGCCAGGATCACCGGTCTTGAAGTATCCAGTGTCGCTACCGACCGGTGAACGCGCGTCCACCCGGATCGACACTGTGTTGGCTTCGGGTTTCCTAAGAACCCGGAGATTAAAAGTAGCCAGTCGTCCGTTACCGATGGCGGGATTCGAACTGCCAAACGGCGTGGACTGAATATTCTCGAAATAGCGAAGTTGGAAGAGCGGAAGTCCGTTGGCGAGACTGTTACCAATCTGGTCGTTGATCGTGTTGTTGTCGAAGACCACACCGTTGATAAACCCGCCCTGGGCAAACGGGATCGGGTCTCCCCCACCGGTGAACCCCTGCGGGATCAGCTCCAGTGCCGTATCGTCGAACGACAGGAACACGGACGACCCCGTGATCTCCTCGCCGTCCCCCTCGATCCACAACTCGACCGAGACCGTCTGACCGACCTGGACGCTGACTTCAGAGTCTCCTGTGCCGACCTGGCGGAGGGTCAGGTTCGACCGTCCGGTCTTGGCGTACAGAGAGCCGGACGCCACAATGAGGCTCAGGAGGAACAGGATGATATGTCGTATGGGCCTGCAGAGTGTCATCTGAATTGTGCCCTGATGCGTGGGATTCGGTTCCTGAATCAGCTCGCTGAGAGCTTATTCGGGGCATTTGGTCTGCAATCCACGTGCCACGCGAAGGGGCTTCGCGGACATCGGAACGAGATTACGGACAAAGGGATGGCACAAGTCAAGATGCCCAAGAAGCGGGCGAAAGAAAATGGGAGAACGGTGCTGCGGGGTGGTGTTACGGGGTGTGACCTGCGGGATTGGATACCGGCCGAGCTGCGGGTTTCCCCGCAACTCGGCCGGATCTGTCCAAGGAAAGACTAGCCTTGGAAACTTCTGCCTACTTGAGGAGCATAAGTTTCCTGACGGCGTTGAACTGCGTGGTGTTCAGACGGTAGAAGTAGACGCCACTGGCCACGCTCCGGCCAATCGCATCCGAACCGTCCCAAACCACACGGTAACGGCCGGCAGACTGCTCCTCTGCCACC
>PBWH01000017.1 GCA_002727195.1 Gemmatimonadota bacterium | reverse complement strand
CGGGGACCTCATCTGCGCTCAGGTACAGGGTCACATCGAAGGTGGTCGCGGCGGACCCGTTGTTACCGACCACGAGGGTCACCGTATCTTCCTTTCCCCAAGCAACTTAAGACGGTCCTGACGGTGCGCTGAAGACAAACAGCTCAGGAGACTGCGCGGTAGCGGTCAGAGGAAAGCTCAGGATCATCGCGACGATGCCCGAGCGGGCAGCGCGCCGAATTAGGCGTGTCATTGACGCGAATCTCAGAGATGCAAGGCTGACAGACCGGTATGGTCTATCGACCGCCGAGGATGTCGTTTTCCTGGTGGGACACAACTTCTGGTAGTAGTGAATCTGGTGTCCGTGAGCCCGGAGGGGATCCCGTTTCTGGACGGACTTCACCCGAACGTACGCATTACAAGCCTTTGTTTTTTCTGAATCAAGTTAGACCAAGGACGGGGTGGTCGTGTTGACACCCCCACCGGGCCGGGCTATATTGCGCCGGCTTCTAAACACCCACGCATTGCCGTTCCGGAATCTGCCTCCATGCCAGCCCGCTCTCCACTCATAGACCTCGAATCGGCCGAGCGTAAACGCTTCTACGACATAACGTCAGGCTTTATGTTTGTAGCTGCGTCCGCACTCGTCGGGCGAACAGTGGGTGACGCACTCTTTCTCGAGACGTTTTCAGCCTCCGATCTTGCCTATATGTATCCCGCGACGGCAGCCACCGTCTGTCTCGTCGCATTCGGCTATGCCAGACTGGCATCCAGATGGGCTCTGGGACGCCTAGTGACGACACTGGCGCTTGGCCTAGCTGCCGCCTGTGGCGCCCTGAGAATCGTCCTCGGGATGGAAGACAGCCCTGCTGGCAGAATCGCCGCTTACCTCTTGGGCGACCTCGTCGTCAACCTGCCGATGATTCTCTTCTGGAGCTTTGCTGCCCAGTGTTTCGCACCAAGTCAAGCCAAGCGGCTCTTCGGTCTCGTCGGCGCGGGCGGAACGGTGGCCTGCATAGGGGCAGGATTCGTTGTCCGGCCGTTTGCTCAGGCGTTCGGCTCGCTGAACCTCCTCCTCGTTATTGCGGGTCTGCTCGTGGGGTTTGCCCTCGTCGTTCGGCGGACGAGCAGGAGAGATGGCATCGGGAGGCAGGCTCCGGATCGTCAGGGCGGTGAGGCCGGTATCGGATCTCAGGGAAGTCTCCTGAGCCAGCGGCAGATCCAGGCCATCGTCGGCCTGATGCTGGTCGCCACGGTCGCACTCACGCTCGTCGACTACCAGTTCAAGGCCGGCGCCCGGACGCACGTGGCAATCGAGGACCTCGCCAGCTTCTTTGGGAGCTTCTACGGCGTGGCCAGCGCAGTTTCCCTCTTACTCCAGCTTTTCATCGTCCACAGAGTCCTTCAGAAAGGCGGTGTATTCGCCGGCCTGGTCGTGATGCCAGCGGCCCTTGTGATCGCGAGCGCAGCAACGTGGGCAACCCAGTCCTTCGGGTGGATGGTGGCTACCAAGTTCGTCGTGCAGATCTTCGCATTCACCATCGACAGCGCTGCTCTCCAGATGCTTTATCTCGGCATCGCACGACAGAGCCGAAGCCAGTCCAGAGCGCTTGCCGAGGGGATTGGCAAGCCATTGGCGACCGGGTTCACGGGACTTGCCCTCATTCTCGCTGCCAGATCGTCCGCCCTGCACGATCTGGCGCTCATTGCCTCGATCGTCGCCGTCTCCTGGGTCGTGCTGACTCGTGTCAACCACAACGCATATATCCGTGCTCTGGCGGACTCACTCGGAAACCAGAAGTTCGACGCCTCTGGTGAGACCGCCGCCCTCCACGATGTCGCAATCGAAAGTCACATCCGGGAGAACCTCTCCACGGCCGGAGATGAGGAGGTCGTTTACCTCCTCGGGATCCTGCCCACACTCGACCAGGTCGACTGGTCCGTTGAGTACCGCGCAATCCTCCAACGAGAGGACACCCGACTCAAGATCGCGTCTCTCGCCTACCTGAGGGACCACGGCACAGACGATGACATACCGCATCTGATCGCGCACATCACGCACGCGAATCCGGACGTGCGAGAAGGAGCACTTGACGCACTGCACAAGCTGGGGAAACCCGAACACACGGCTCAGATCGAGCAGAGCCTGGACGACCCCGAGCCCGGGCCCAGGGCGGCGGCCATTGCGGCGCTCATAGACTCCGAAGATCTGGATCGCCTGCTGGCGGCGGGATCAGCGCTCAAAGAGATGCTCTCATCCGAGGCCCCAGAGATCCGAATCGCCGCGGCGCACGCGCTGGGTCGACTGGAGAGAGGCGGGCTGGTGCGACCTCTGATCGGTTTGCTTCAGGACGCCGAGACCGATGTGCTCAGAGCCGCACTGGAGGCGTGTCTCAACCAGAAGGACCCGAAGCTCATCCCTGCGATCACGCCCTTGCTGGCCAACCCGAAGGTGGCCGCGCTGGCCGGAGATGCCCTAGCTGAATTCGGTGAGGACTCCCTGGATCATTTGCTCCCCTACCTCGAACTGTCTGAAACCGAAGGTGCTTTTTCGAGCGGGCACGGCATCCCCCCCATCCTCGTGAGGATCGGGTCCGCAGAGGCGATTCCCGTGCTGGAAGAAGCTGCCTCCTCGACCGATCCTCAGCTCCGGTCGAGCGCAATCCGTGCTTTCAGCCAGATGGTCATCGACCTGGATCTGACCCGGGAGCGTAGAGACGACCTCGAGGAACTGACGGTTCACGAGTTGAGAGCCTGCCGGATCAACCGAGCGAGGGCAGCCCGGATGAGGGAGGAGGACGGATTCGAAGTCATGACCGCCGCCCTTGAGCAGGTATCCGAACGTCACTACGCGAATGCCTTTGCCCTGCTCGACGCACTCGTACCGTCTGTCCGAATGAATCTGCTCGTTTCGAGCCTGAGACACGAGGGGGATGCAAGGAATAACGCTGTGGAAGTTCTGGAGAATGTCTTGAAGGGCGAATTGAGGACGGAGACCATCCAGACCATCCGGGGGCAGGATGAGGCAGTGACCGATGATCTATCAGGTCTCATCCAGGTGCTTCTGGAGGAGGACTGTTCGAACTGGGTCCGGATCGGTGCCCTGTATGCGTCGGGTGTTCAGGAGATCGATGGACCAGATTACATCGACCCCAACCTCAGACACCGCCACCCCGTTGTTCGTGAGACCGCACTGTCAACACTCGGATCGGTGTCACCCGATCGCGCCAGGGAGTGCGCGGCCCAGCTAAACAACGACGACTCCCCCATCGTTCGGAACGTCGCCAACGATATCCTGGCCACTGCTTCCTAGGAGTCTCTGTCTTGATCACCGTACAGAAAATCCTGTTCCTCAAAAATATCCCTCTGTTCTCGAAGATGCCCCCGGAGGAACTCGGGCACTTGGCCGGTATCGCCGAGGAAGTGGTCTACTCGGAGAGCGATGTCATCATCCGGGAAGGAGATCACGGTGACGAGATGTTCTTGATCGTGGAAGGCCAGATCGAGATCCATAAGGGCTCCGAATCTCTTGCTATGCTCACACGCCAGGACTACTTTGGGGAAATGAGCGTCCTGGACGGTGAGCCGAGATCAGCCACAGCGACGGCCCGCGCCGACTGCTTGCTGCTCCGCATTCGCCAGTCCGAGTTCTACGACATCCTGGAGCGCCACTTCAACGTGGCATTGACGATCATCCACACGCTGACCCGTCGCCTCCGTGACATGAATCAGGGAACGGTCAGCGATGAGTAGACGGAGCCTCTCTTTGCCGCGAACACATATCACCTTAGCCATCCTGACGATCGCATCGCTCACACTGTCTCCTGTGAACGGTCAGCAACAGGGCTTTTCAGTCACATCCCCTCACGCGTCCGAAATCCGTACAAAAAGGCTGATCAACACCTTCGCGCTCGACGCGATCATGAACTACGACTATACCGAGTCAGACTCAACACGAGGATCTTGGAAGACCAACGGAGTCGCCGGACTCTCGGGAAAACGTCTCCTGGCCAAACAATCCGCTTACGGCTCCCAGACGCTCGAACTGGCCTATACGCGGACCGCCGCGGGTGGGTTCCAGATTTACGTCTATGGTCGCACCGTCGGACAGACCGGAGTATCCGCCAACCCGGACCTGA
Source organism: Gemmatimonadota bacterium (assembly GCA_002727195.1). GTDB lineage: Bacteria > Latescibacterota > UBA2968 > UBA2968 > UBA2968 > UBA2968. The sequence continues at coordinate 34,719 of PBWH01000017.1, read as the reverse complement.
CCTCTTACAAGGCCCGAGTAGATTACGCGATCGCCCAAGTATCGACTGCGTCGGAAGAGAATCAGGATCTCGACTACCTGATTTATCACCTGAGCTACCTGCAAGCCGATCGAGCACTTGCCCTGCTCAAGTCACTCGGCTATACGACGGTGGAGTATACGATGGCCGCCGGAGAGACGCCGAACGACCGGGTCTACAACACCTTCATGTCCGGCCAGTGGAAACTACCCGTTGTGATCAAGCTCATTGATGCAACCAAATCCAGCTTGATGGATCCTCCTCCGGCGGGCGTCTACCAGCAGCAGAAGCAGGGCTATGGCGCCGTCTCCGACCTCGGTGGCACCTTCCTTCACCAACAGACATCAGGTGAGCCACAGCAACGGTTAATGGTCGCCTATGACCGCAACGACCCTGAGCCGATGCAGGACCTGCTCAACCTGCTGAGGCAGAAACTGGACCTTCCCGCTCGCCAGATCGTCATCGAAGCCCTTGTCATCGAAATCAACACGGACAAGATGAAGGACCTAGGGGTCAACTTTCGAGCGATGGACAGCGACTACGACGTCGGGTTCGAGGAAGACACCGCCACCGGTGCGAATCGCCCCTTCACGTTCACATTTAACCGGAACGGCTTCTCGGACATTCTCTTCTTCCGAACCGGCTTGAGAGCTCTAATGGAGACGGGGGACGCGGAGATCCTGTCTAGTCCCTCCGTTCTCGTACTGGATGGCCGCCAGGCGCGTATCCAGGTCGGCCAGCAAGTACCGGTTTCGAAGTCGGTGTCCACCACGGTAGGATATTCATCCGGTGTCGAGTATATCCAGACCGGCATCGTTCTGAACCTTCGACCACGCATCAGTGAGGATGGCGGTGAAATCACTATGCAGGTCGAAACGATCGTGAGCGCAGTCAACGAGGATCTCAGTATCCAGACGATCGGCGAAGGAGGCAGCGTCCTTCTGGCCCCTCGTGTAGACAACCGTCAGGTTCAGACGTTCGTTCGCATCGCCGACAACACCCCGTTCATCGTTGGTGGACTGATATCGACCGAGGAGAAGGAGCGGACCATCGGGATTCCCATCCTCTCGCAGATCCCGATCCTGGGTCTCCCCTTCAGGAGAAAGGCCACCGATTCAGTTAAGAAAGAAGTGATCGTCGTCCTGACGCCCCACGTGGTCCCGGTCGGCGAGAAGAACTTCAGCTACGTAATCCCGAAGGACTCCGACATGTTCAACGCATTCGGGAATACCCTCTTCAGGAATGGTTACCGGATCCGTGATGACGACGTTTTCGACCTCAAGTTCCTCTACGAAAGCGACATCTTCCAGTCACTGATTGGAGCCATCCAGAATCGTGCTGAAACGGACCTTGGATTCGGTGATCAGGAACCTTTCCGTGGGCTGCTCGCAGGAGATGTTCCGGGAGAAGACATCATCGTTCGACGGATGCTGTGGGAGATCGTGCTCAAATCCGGCTTCGCTGAGAACATCGATGTCGATCGGATCATTACGTTCGAAGACTACCCGGCAGCCCCTGACAGCAGTGGTTTCAGAACTCGGTTCCTCAGCCAGCTGCTGACTGCGCGCGAAGGCAGCGGGAACACCCTGGTCCTCAACTTCGATGCGAGCACGAAGGGGACCGCGGAGCATCCATTCGTACCGCCGAAAGCCCACATCAGCTACGACACGCTGAGCGACGGCGATGTCTATGTTAACCGGCTGATGACAGGAAACCGTAGGAACACGGATGGCTCGCACAAGGCGTGGACAGTCCTCCTGTCCGACATCAACCCGTCTGGCGTTCGAGGAGCCTCCGGGATCGAAGTGCTGCAGGGTGTCCTCGTCCTGAAGCGAATCCTGGCGCTGAACAAGTCCCTGCCCCTGACGATTCGAGAATTTCGGGTGGGACGACAGATCATCTTTCCCACCGAGCAGGATCTTAAGCAGCGATTCCACATCATCGATCGGGACGCGGCGAGATTCTTCTACGAGATTATCCAGTACTACCCCGAGTTCGAGCAGGCCTTCAACCGAGAGACACGCCGCATCACGCAGATGCTTCGCTAGTGCGTGAAAACGGCCCCAGCCTTATCCGTCGATATTATGGACCGGGCAGCTCGTACGTATGACCTCACCCGCTGCCCCTTGCTCCTCGGCTGGTCGGAGGGCGTGAAAGCGCTGGACCTGTACCCCGTCCGTTCACAGTGTACTGGCAGTCGGAGCTAGGACAGGTCACAACGCACCGCACATCTTGCTTGAAAAGCATCGGGTAGGATGGGTCTCTTACCTTCCTGGACTTCTCGATCAAGATGCTTCGGCAGGCTCAGCGCCAATCTTGCCGCCACACCAACACTCGATTCCTCGGTGCCGACATCCTCTCCCCTCGATGCCTCGACTTCCTTTGGCCGTATCCTGTTCTCATTCAGCCTCAGCCCGATGCCCAATTCGGAAAGGGTGTTAGAGATGTCTCAAGACTGGTTCGCTCCAGGCGGACGAATCGTCATCAGGGACTTCGGACCCATGCAACACTAAAGATTTGCCTGTCGCGGCGTCGATTGTTGGTTGGCCCTTCACTCAGTCGACAGACTTCCTGAGGACTGTTTCCCCCCGACGCGACGATCACCCATCACCACGCGTGCTACACCCTTATCGCGACAGTTCTCTCACCGTGTTGAAGAAACAGGACACCTTTGGCAACACGTCACGGGTCCCCGGACAGCCAGTCCAAATCCTAACCCACCTATAATCCGTGCCTTACGATTGCATTCTCCTTTAATACGCGGGTTGCACCTGAGATACATGCCGGTTGCTCACCCGTATACAAAAGGATGCGATGACTCGATCGATACTTTATTGCGCTTGGAGATCGATGCTCACACTGTCTGCGCCCCTATCCGCTAATAAGCTGCCCCCCCGGATATCCCAGTACAAATCACCCTTGATTCGCCCGCCATCGCCCCCGGCCTGGCAAAGCTGATTCTGATCGGGGTCGACACGACGCGCGGCGGAACTCCCATACCAGCTGACGGTAACACGTCTCGCCAGGGAGGCGGGGGTGAGCGGTCCTTCCTGGGTGACCTGCTCATCATCCCCCACGGGCAAGCCGGACTCCCTTGCGGGCATATCTACAACCCGGTTTATAACGCCTTTGTGCGCCCAGGTATCGACGGCCCTGGCTTCAGTTATCCCAACCGTGTCCGCGCGTACTTCTCAAGTGCGAGCGGCGGTTTCGGCCTTCGCACCGGCTACGCCCGCCGGAAACGGTCGAATCTCAGATTGACTGCCGGCACATAACTTCTGACATACGGGTATCGTCGGTCCACTGACATCCAGGGCGCGCAGATTCCAGACACCATCACCCGGATCACATTGGTCTCGATCTCGTTCGGCATCCAACAACAGTTCAGTACAGATAACAGAATCGTCCCTCACATTGGGGCAGCGGTAGGTCGCATCCTGCGACTCGATCACCCTCCAAGGCTGACAGCCGGTTTTTAGCTCAGCCACACAGATCTGCGAGCAGGGCGAAGCAGCGCCAGCCTTGACCTGACGATTCGCCCGTTCGAGGATTTCCCTACGATTTCGGCAACGGTGGGCGGCTTTGTCGAGGCCGGAACAGACGTTCGGTTTGGCTCTGGCCAGGACACGTCACACACACTGGCCGCTCGATACGGTGTTGCTCGCTTTACCGATACCCTCGGCAACCTGAGAGACTTCAGCGGCATGTCGTTCTCCTTATGGTTTGGGAAATACTTCTAGACCTAACCTGTGTACAACAAAAAAAGCCGTCCGACGCTCCCTCCCCTGCACTGGGCGCCGGACGGCTTCAAGATCACTGCCACCGTCTACCGTATCCCCATCCTCGTCTGCCGTAGCTTCAGCAGCAGCTCAGGCGGGGCTTCCTTCCAATCCGCCAGAATCTTCCCGACGGTTTCGGTCGTGTTGGGCAACTCCTTGGCAACCATCATCATCAGGTCCGCAAGCCGAATCCTTGCCTTTGACTCCGCTTCGTCGAATGCGTGCGCGGCAACGAGAGTCAGTTGCTCCCCATCTCTTGGCGAGAGCGCCTTGAGCAGGGCACGCAAGTTTCTACCGTGCTTGCCAACGTAATCGGGATCTTGACGCACACGGTCCACCAGCACTTCTGCCAGGTTGGTTTCCAGTCCCGCTTCGGCAACGCCCCGGGTAAACAGCTCGAGCAGGACCCGCTTGCGTTCCCGGCGCGCGAGCCCCGGCCAGATTTCCTGGTGGGTTCGATTCAGCCGATCATCAGCCGCCAGAAGCGCCGATAGTGCACGACCCTGATCGATGTGTTGGAGCAAGAGGCCCGCCTTCTCCGTCGGGTCGTCGGTGGCCTGCTCAAAAGACGACATTAGCAGGTATTTGACGACCCAGTCGGCGGACTCATCCGGCCCCCTAACCAGCCGAAGAATGCGATGTTCCAGGTTCGGAGACAGCCCAGAGAAATAGGCATCCAGCATGCGGTGCCAGGCGACTTCGGATCGTGGGACACCGGCAATCGCTTCGCCTGCCACGTCAATCAGCGGATGATCCAACAGATCGGAAGCACCGTCTGTATCCCGAATCGCATAGACCAGAGCCCTTCGAGCCTCCGGGTCCTGCTCCGCAGCAGCCGCCCCCTTCAGCGGGCCAACCAGGTCGGGATAGTTGCAAGCAATACGATGGAACCCCAGGACCTGAGCCGCGGTCGTCCGCCAGGCGGGGTCCTCGGCTTTGCGCGCAAACTCGGACAGGGCGAGCGCATCCAGCCGCTGCAGGGACCGTCGCTTGAGACGTCTGACCGCGTCCATCCGAACCAGGCCCTCTGAGGACTCCGATGCGTATTGGATAAGTTCAAGTAGATCAGTCTGCCCGTTCGTCATGCCTCGACAGACTCCAGACCGAGCATTTCCACCCCCTTGATGTACGCAGTCGTTTCCCAGCGCTCGATCGAGGATATCCGTTCCAGCACGCCCGAAATGTCCTTCCCTGAATCGGATATACGCTTCAGCAGCTCCGCGTTCTCGCTTTGTTCGTCGAACACCTGGTTCAACCGCATGATGTCCGCGCTCGCCTGGATCACCATGAGGAGGTTGTTGATTTCGTGATTGGCGGCGATCATAGTCGCGATGGCGCCGCGAAGTCGCTCGTTCTCCAGCCAGGCGAAGAAGTTCCGGATCCGGTAGATCAGGATGTCCACACGATCCGGGCGGAGAACGTCCTTGCTGATGTAATCGATCACACCGGCACGCAGCCCGTCGGCTTCCTGAATTCTAGAGTCTTCGACGGTCAGGAACATAACCGGGAGCTTATCCGTCCGGGCGTCGTCACGGAGCCGATCCAGAACCTCGTAGCCGCTCATCTCTGGCATCTGGACGTCCAGAATCACCAAATCGGCCTCACCAGACTTCAAATAGTCGAGAGCCTCGACACCGGCTCCGGCAGTCACGACCAGGAACCCTTGCCTCTCGAGGGTCCCACGGACGTAGGACCGAACGGATGAGTCATCATCGACGACCAGAATAGTTCTGGCGTTGTCGACAGTCTTCACGTCAATCCCTCGGCAGCCAACGTTGTGGGTCGAGCTTCCTGCAGGTGGGGCGTGTACCTGCAGCAGGACCAAACAGCCTGGATATGGCCAGGCCAAACCAGCCTTGCTTCCCTGGCCTTCCCGTCCCAGTTTCACCGATCGTTTCACGATCGATCAGGGGCTCCTTCACGAGAGAATCGTTGTCTCCCCCACCCTTGGCTTCGTCCTGGATCGGGCGGTGCACAAACCGAACAGTGCCTCCGTTCATCGTCCTGACCTTTCGGTGTCTTCGGTATGTGATGGAATAGAGAGGATAAATCGCGCGCCTCCGGCAGGACTTTCCGTGACCTCGACTGAACCACCGTGCGCGGCGATCACCCTGGCCGTGATGGCCAGACCTAGCCCTAGCCCGTCTGTCCGGTCGTTCCCATCTCTGACCTGATAGAACCGGTCGAAAACGCGATCCCGTTGCTCAAGGGGAATCCCCGGACCGGAATCATCGATCACAATGCTGAGCGTGTTGCCTTGCTGCTCGGCCCATAAATCGATTGTTCCGGCCCGGGGCGTGAACTTGATCGCGTTGTCGAGGATGTTTCCGACTGCCTGCTGGAATTGACGTTCGTCGATCATCAGCGGTGGTATCGGAGCGTCGACACGCGACGTAAGCGAAATATCCTTCTTTGAGGCGATGTCTCGGTAAACCAGGTCCCAACCTGCGATCAGTTCTGCGGCAGTTATTTTCTGAGTCGGTTGCACCGTCAGAGGATCCCGGTCGATCCTGGAGAGCAGCAATAGATCGTCGATCATCGAACTGAGATGTCCGGCCGCTGACCGGGCGTGGCTGGCCAGCCCACCATCGAGATCGACCGTGTTCAAAAATCGGTCGATCGAGTGCAGGGGCCGCTTCAACTCGTGCCGAATCATCGAGAAAAAAGCTTCTCGTGTTCGCTCGGCCTCCGCTTCGAGCCGTTTACGGTCAGAGATGTCCTGGAGCGTGATCACGATGCCTACATCGCTGCCCTGAACGCGAAAGGGGCGAGTGATCACTGACAGTGTCGTTTCGAGGTAGACTTCCTTGTTGATCGAACGTTCGAGAAGGTCTTCGAGCGGAAGGTCCAGGGCGCCGCACACGTGGTCCCGAACATGCGCGGACTCCAGGTCCAGCAGACTGTGGGCCACGCCATTTGCTTTTAGCAAGGAACCATAACGATCCAACAGCAGCACACCGAGAGGCACCACGTCGAGGATGGCCGAGACCTCTTCCCGGCTGACGGCAAGACTCGCTTCCAACCTGGCTAGCGACTCGAGTTGCCGCACTTCTTCTCGGGCTTCGAATGTCTGATATCGATAGATAGCCGCGAGGTCCCGGAGATCACCATACAGATCGCCGGCAGGCTCGAAATACACGACGTCGTCGTCCATCTGGACCACGCCGCACCTTTCGAGATCGGCCACGGCATCGGTGACCTCCGGAGTCGTCGCGTCGAGCCGAAACGAAAGCTGCTCGGCGGAGCACTCGAGGAAGGGATTGCCAAAGAATTCAGCCACGATCCGCGCTTTGAGATCGATACCGTGCGGGTCGAGAGCGGCTGTCAGAGTAGGCATACTACCACGTAGAAGTCTCGCGGGGCCCTCTAGATCACCGGGAGGAGTCGGTATCGATCTGAGGTAATGCTATCGTAGGAAAAACAACGACATGAGACAATGCTGAACTCCGGGAAAAACTGCTCCAAGAGCGCTAAGTCCATGAAAATCAGGCGGAAAGGCAAGGGCCGGCCGCTTGTCTCGGGCTCGGTAGCCTGGACCACGATCAGGCTGCTGACAGGAGGCGGGTCTCTTGTTCAACCCAAGCCAGTGTATTATACTCTTTGCAGGCACAAGATAGAGGGGTTCGCACCATGAGATGTCCATTCTGCGACGGACTCGAAGATCGAGTCGTCGACTCCAGAAGTAGCAAAGAAGGCACAGCGATTCGCCGACGGCGGGAGTGCCTGAGCTGTGGACGAAGGTTCACGACATACGAATACATCGAGGACACACCGCTGACGATCATCAAGTCGGATGGCAGAAGGGAGCCGTTCGACAAGAACAAGCTGATCGTCAAGCTACAGATGGCCCTCAACAAGCGGCCTATCTCGACATCCCAGATCGAGGAAGTCGCTGATCGTATCGAGGCCAACCTAATTGGTCGCGGCGAGAAGGAAATTGCCGCGAACCCGACCATCGGGGAACTCGTGATGGAGGAACTCAAAGCGGTCGACGAGGTTGCGTATGTCCGATTCGCCTCGGTATACCGGCAATTCAAGGATCTGCGAGACTTCGAGAACGAGCTCAAGCAGCTCGAATCCCGGGCTACCTGAATCCGCCAGGGTCAGGCCGAACCACCCCGTGACCAACTGCCAATCACGGGGTATGATGATAAGACCCTCCCTCTCCCCCGAACACCTCTCCTTAAGTCAAAGGAATCTCATCGTCATGGAAATTAAGCGCACGTTTACGTCTCCCGAGACGTCTCCGCTGGATAGCGTCGCATACGGACATCGGTCCACCGTCATCACAGAGCCGGACGGCACCGAAGTATTCCGCCTCGAGGACTACGAAGTCCCCGAAGACTGGTCACAGCTCGCGGCTGACATCATCGCCTCGAAGTACTTCCGGAAGCGGGGTGTTGCCGAAACTGGTCACGAGACATCTGCCAGGCAAGTTGTATACCGGGTCGCGCATACTATCCGGGCCGCAGGTGAACATCAGGGGGGCTACTTCACCAACCCGGAAGACGCCAAGGAGTTCGAAGCAGAACTCTCCCACCTATTGATCCATCAGATGGGCGCGTTTAACTCCCCCGTCTGGTTCAACTGTGGGCTCTCCCAAGAATACGGCATCGACAAGGCCAGCAGCGGACACTGGTCCTGGGATCCGAAGCGCAAGCAGGTCGCGAAGACTACCGACGCATACGCGGCCCCACAGTGTTCGGCGTGCTACATCCAGTCCGTCGATGACGACCTTATGGCCATCTTCGAGCTCCTAAAGAATGAGGCTCGCCTGTTCAAATACGGGTCTGGAACGGGGACGAATTTTTCCCGGATCCGAGGTTCGATGGAATCCCTTTCAGGTGGAGGCACCTCCTCTGGATTGATGTCCTTCCTCGACGTCTTCGACCGTGGTGCCGGGGCGACCAAGTCCGGAGGCATCACCCGACGGGCAGCAAAGATGGTCACTCTCGACGCAGACCACCCCGAAATTCTGGACTTCATCAACTGGAAATCGAGCGAAGAGAAGAAAGTCGCAGCCCTGATCGCCGGTGGCTACTCGTCGGACTTCAACGGTGAAGCCTACCGAACGGTCAGCGGACAGAATTCGAACAACTCCGTCCGTCTCTCCGACCGTTTCATGGAAGCAGTCGAGTCCGGCGGATCCTGGCAGACGACCCTTCGGACGACGGGTGAGGTGTGGGAAACGCACGACGCCCGAGATATCATGGCTCAAGTGTCTCACGCCGCCTGGACCTGCGCGGACCCCGGTACTCAGTATGACACGACCATCAACAACTGGCACACCTGCCCGAACTCCGGTCGCATCAACGGATCCAATCCCTGTTCGGAGTATATGTTCCTCGATGACAGCGCCTGCAACCTGGCGTCGATCAACCTGCTTAAGTTCCTGGGTGACGACGGTGTCTTCGATGTCCCAGGTTTCCGGGCGGCTTGTCGCACCTTCTTCATCGCTCAGGAAATCCTGATCGACTTCGCGTCTTACCCCACCCGTCAGGTCGCCCAGAACAGCCACGATTTCAGACCGTTGGGCCTCGGCTATGCAAACCTGGGATCCCTGTTGATGGTCATGGGGGTCCCCTACGACAGCCCGGAAGGGAATGCGATCTGCGGGGCCATCACGGCGATCATGACCGGTGAGGCTTACGCGACCTCGGCCAGAATGGCTGCCGACGTCGGTCCGTTCCCGAGATACGCCGAGAATGCGGACCCGATGCTCAACGTGATGGAGATGCATCGGGCGGCGGCCGGTCAAATCAGTTCCAAGGACTGCCCGGCCGACCTGCTCGAAGCCGCGCAGTCGGTGTGGAAGGAAGCGATCGAACTCGGTCGCCAGCACGGGTATCGGAACGCGCAGGCAACCGTACTCGCGCCAACCGGAACGATCGGCTTGCTGATGGATTGCGACACCACTGGCGTGGAGCCGGATTTCGCGCTGGTGAAGTTCAAGAAACTCGCGGGCGGCGGTTACTTCAAGATTGTGAACGCCTCGATCCCATTGGCCCTGGAACGTCTGGGCTATGGGAAAGACGAAATCCGTGACATCGTCGCCCATATTGTGGGAACGCTGTCGCTCAAGGACGCTCCCGTCATCAACAGAGACAGCCTGATCGAGCGTGGGCTGACCAAAATCGAGATCGCCGCCATCGAGGATGCACTTCCGGGGGCATTCGAGCTATAGTTCGCGGTGGCGCCCCACGTGCTCGGCCCGGAAGCGATGAAACGACTGGGCCTTGCCGAGGACGCCTCTACGCCTGGATTCGATCTGCTGGGGGCGCTTGGCTATACGCCCGATGAAGTCGCTCTGGCGAATGATGTAATCAGCGGCTACCAGACCATCGAGGGTGCGCCCCATCTAAGACCGGAGCACCTGCCCGTCTTCGATTGCGCCAACCGGTGTGGGAAACGCGGGACACGATACCTGGAGCCGATGGCCCATCTCCGGATGATGGCCGCCGCACAAAAATTCATCAGCGGTGCGATCTCGAAGACCGTCAACGTCCCTCACGAAACATCACCCGATGAGGTCGAATCGCTGTTCGTTGAAGGCTGGAAGCTCGGACTTAAAGCCGTCGCTATCTACAGAGACGGGTCTAAGCTGTCTCAACCCCTGTCCGCGCAATCGTCAACTCGGTCAGAACAGACGGAGAGCGACGTCGAAGGGGGCACCCCGGACTCGAGACCCCAGGCCATTGTCGATGCAGCCGTGGAGGATGCCATTGCGCGGCGGCCAGAGCCGGTCCGCGACCGACTTCCCAAGAAGCGAGGAGGCTTCACCCAGGAAGCGCGTGTTGCTGGGCATAAGGTCTTCCTGCGCACCGGAGAATACGAGGACGGTACACTGGGCGAGATCTTTATCGACATGCACAAGGAAGGCGCCCCCTTCCGGTCGATGCTCAACTGCTTCGCAATCTCGATATCCAAGGGCCTCCAGTATGGTGTCCCGCTTGAGGAGTTGGTCGAAACGTTCACGTTTACCCGGTTCGAACCTGCCGGGATGGTCGACCATCCGAACATCCGCTTCGCAACCAGCGTGATCGACTACGTCTTCCGCGTCCTGGGCTACGAGTATCTTGGGCGGACCGACTTCCTGCAGGTAAAGCCCGAAGATGCGATGGAGGTGGACGCGACGCAGGCAAAGCAGAGGGACCACGAGAACGTGACACCCCGTGCTTCTTCAGATGAAGAAACTCGCGTCCGCGCGCCCGTGCCCACGACTGCCACGTCTGATTCAGCTACTGACCCCGCGAATGTTCTCGATCGCCAGCTCTCCTACGTTCAATCGGATGCGCCTTTCTGTGATGTGTGCGGCCACATTACCATCCGAAACGGAGCTTGCTACAAGTGCCTGAATTGCGGGAACTCGATGGGTTGCTCGTGAACACCCGGAAACTCCGGGCCACCGACCTATCGAGACTCATCCAACGGGGTGAGGTATCCTCGGAAGAAGTGATGCGTCACCATCTCGACACGATCGAGGCACTCAACCCGGACGTAAATGCCGTAGTCACTCTCACACCAGAGGCGGCGCAGAACGAAGCGCGGGCAGCGGATCAGGCCCGGGCTCGGGGAGATGACCTGGGGCTGCTCCACGGCCTCCCCGTCGCCCACAAGGACCTTGTTGACACGAGCGGCGTCCGTACGACCTACGGCTCACCCATCTTCGCCGACCACGTGCCCGACTGTGATGCGCTGATCGTCGAACGGCTGAAGGGCGCCGGCGCGATCTCCATCGGCAAGACCAACACGCCGGAGTTCGGCGCTGGCTCCCAGACCTTCAACCCTGTCTTCGGCGTCACGCGAAACCCATACGACACAACCAGAACGTGTGGTGGAAGCAGCGGCGGCGCAGCCGTTGCGCTGGCGTGCGGGATGGTCCCCATCGCTGACGGTAGTGACCTTGGTGGCTCGCTTCGCAATCCGGCGAACTTCTGTAACGTCGTCGGGTTCCGCCCATCACCCGGACGTGTTCCGACGTGGCCTAGCGACGTGGGCTGGTTTCCCCTAGCGGTTCAGGGTCCGATGGCCCGCACGGTCGAGGATGTCGCGCTGATGTTGAGCGCCATCGCAGGCCCCGATCCAAGGTCTCCGATATCGATCGAGGATCCCGGCGACAGATTCGGGAAACCCCTGGGCCGGGATTTCACCGGATGCCGGCTCGCCTGGAGTCGCGATCTAGGCAGTCTACCCGTCGACCCCGCCATAACCGATGCGATCGAAGCACAGCGCACGACGTTCGAGCAACTCGGGTGCGAGATCGTCGACGGCGAACCCGACTTTTCGGGGGCAGACGAAGCGTTTCAGGTCTGGCGCGCATGGCTATTCGAGCTCGGGTTCGGCGACCTTCTAGATGATCATCGAGAGCAGATGAAGGACACCGTCATCTGGAACATAGAAGCCGGTCGCAAGCTGACCGGTGCGGACGTCTCTCGAGCGGAACAGAAACGCACCCAACTCTACCACCGGGTCCAGGCATTCCTGAGCGATCACGAGTATCTGATCTGCCCCGTCAGCCAGGTCCCTCCTTTTGATATCGAAACGGAGTATATCACCGAGATCGGCGGCGTGCGGATGGACACGTATCTCGATTGGATGCGGTCTTGCTACTATATCTCCGTCACAGGTTGCCCCTCGATCTCCGTGCCCTGTGGCTTCACACCGGATGGGCTGCCCGTAGGCGTCCAGATCGTAGGACGCCATCACGACGATTGGGGCGTCCTGCAACTTGCTCATACATTCCAGGAAGCCACCCAGATCTGGAAGCATCCACCTGCCATTTGTGAGGATTAGTGCCCACACTCTCTGACCAAGACCTGTGCAGCTTCCAGTCCAACGGATACATTGTCCGTGAAGACCTTATCTTCGGCGACGACCTGGCCAGGTTTGTCGACCTGTTTGACACGGACAGGGAGTCGAACCGCTACCGCTGGCACCCTTACGGCTACCACCAGATAGCGAACTATGATGCCCTGGTTACGACACCTGCCTTCGATGAAGTGGTCCGTCACCCGCCTATCCTGACTGCTATCGAGGAGCTGATGGGAGGCAAAACATGTTTTGGTGAGATTGGGGCTCGTCACATGGCGCCCTATAAGGGCGATGTCCACCGCAGCTGGCATCGAGATCGACCACACCGGGAGGACCATCCCCTTCGGATGGACTATATCCAACTGATGCTGTATTTGACGGATGTCGGCCCGGATACCCACTGCTTCTCGATTTCACCCGAGTCGATCGAGGACGACATCCTGCAGGAGAAGAAAGCGCAATTGGCGAGAGGCGGCATCGTCGATATCCACGGTCCTTCCGGGACCGTCTGCCTGTTCAATGTCGCCGTGCTACACACAGCCACCACGAGATCCACAAAAGCAGAGCGGAAGACGCTCCAGATCTATTATGGACATCGGGATCGTGAGCCCCTGGCAAACGATTCGGTGATCCCTCCGTGCTTCTGGAAACACAGCCCCGACCCGGAAACGCGAGCGTTTTACGGCAACCTCAACGAGGTTACCCGCACATACGCCGCTGCCTTCGGCATCAATGCGGGGGATGACTCATGAGACACGTCACATAGGGAACATCCAACGTGAACGAGGTTATGCATGGTTAAGCACGTCGTGTTGCTGAAGCTGAGAGATGGCGTCACATCCGACCAGACGGACGCCGTGTTGAAAGGGCTTGAGGGCCTAATGGGTAAGCTTGAGGGAATCGTCGAAGTCACGGCAGGCCGAAACAACAGCCCTGAGGGCAAGAGCAAAGGCTACGAGTGGGGATTCGTGATGACCTTCACAGATGAAGCGGCAAGAGACACCTACCTGCTTCATCCCGACCACGTGGCAGTAAGCGCAGAGACGATCCGGCCGATCGTGGAGGATGTCCTAGTGTTCGACTACAACGAGTAGCGCGCTGTTGATACTGGACACAGCTGGCCCCTACTCCTCCATACAGGCAAGCTTGTTGGCCTCAACACGATCTCCTCCAGCATTCTTCGCCTCATCGAGTGCGACATCAGCCGTATCGATCAGATCATCCAGCGTCTGGGTCGCTTCACCCATCACCGCCACCCGTGCTAAGCGTCACGCTCAGGTTGCTGAACTTGTGTTCCTTAACACCTTCCCGAATCCGGTTGGCGAGTTTGGTCGCATCCTCCAGCGGGGTATGCGGCATGAAGCTTAAAAACTCCTCTCCGCCGTACTGACCGAAAATGTCGGTGACGCGAATCAATGACCGAATAGACTTCGCCAGCACGATGAGCACCGCATCGCCGGTCGCGTGACAATAGGTGTCATTCACCTGCTTGAACCGGTCCAGATCCATCATGATCAACTATACCGGAAAGCGGTAACGCAGCCCCAGAGCGAGGATCGTCGACGCTTACTCGACCATGAACCGTCTGTTGTAGATCCCGGTTAGGTAATCATGCGTGCTGATGTCTTCCAGATCCCGCCCCTTCTCGTCCAGTTGCTGAATCAAGTTCTGCACCCGGTAGGCTGAGATTGGGGAGATCAGGAGCGACACGATTGCCCCGACAATCACACCGGTCTCGACGAGATCGTTCTTTCCCAAGAGATACAGCACGGTTGCTGCCGCAAGAACGGCGAAGACCGTGATGATCAGGGTCTGGGTGATTGTGGTAGTGCGACTCGTGTGTAACTCCAGTCCGCGCTGGATACGCGGACGGCGGCTGGGCCTGAAACCGGGGTCGACCATTCCGGCCCAGCCCGAGCAAGGCAAAACCTCTAGTACACAGACAGAGCCCGGCACACCTTGTGTACCGGGCTCCTTAGCAAGGCCTTGTGGCTATTCGCCGTCGTGCCTGGGCAGATACTTGGCCTTTCCCTGATGACAGGTCATACACGTGGCCGGCGAGCCGTCGAGTGTGGTGAAGCTGGTGAAGTTATCGACCATGAACCGCGCCATTCGCACGTGCTTGGTCGGGATCGTGGGGTCCATCCGACCGTCAGTCGCCTTTTCGTGACAGAATAGGCACTTGACCCCGAGCGATTTCGTGAACCCACGCATCATCTTCATCACTTCCCTCCGCTCCATGTTGGCCGAGAGCGGTTCGAGATCGTGATCGGGTTCCCTCGGAATGAACTGAGCGTGACCGTTGTGGCAGTTTTCGCACGAAAGGATCTCACCGTCAGCCGTCCGCAAACTGTCGACAAAGTGAGTCTTCATGTAAAGCGTCGTTGCCTTGAAGGCAGAAACAGCCCCGAAGTCAGGTTTGCCCTCGGGCGTCTTTGCGACGTGACAGTGGATACACTCGACGCCCAGTGCGGTCGCGATCTTCTTCATCCCTTCTTCACTCGTATCAAGGATGTGGTCTCCGTCAGCCTGAGTATCTCCGCTCCACGGGCCCCAAAGACCAACCACACAAAGCACGAACCGCATGAATCGCATATTCCTCCTCCTGTTTCCCGGCGATGAACATAAGACGCTCGTTCCGCTCATTTCATTCCAGTCGACAGGACCTCTACGATCCGCTCACTCGTCAGACCATCCCATAGCCTTGGAATCTCACCCGTCTTGTAGCGCCCCTCCACCACATCCACCGTAAGCGACTCCACAAGCTTGGCATCCAGATTTACGATCGACGCCGATCCGACGTCTACGGTGACGGGCCTTTCCGTGTTTGGACGCATCGTCAGACACGGCTTCTGGAATACCGTGGACTCCTCCTGAAGCCCGGCCGAGTCCGTAATCACCAAGTCTGATCGTTTCTGCAACGCAAGTGACTCACGGTATCCCACCGGGTCGATCACCCGAATATTGGTCAGCCCCTTGAGCCTGTCCTCGAGACCGAACGTTTCTATGCGGTTGCGGGTCCGAGGGTGCATCGGAAAAACGATAGGGATATGCCGCTGGGCGCCTTCCAGGCAATCCAGACAAGCGGTCATGGCCGCCTCGGTATCGACGTTAAAGTCACGATGGAGCGTAGTGAAGGCGAACCGCTCTGGAAGATCCAGCGACGCGGATACAGCCTCCTCATCCAGGGCCGACTCAGCCAGTTTGAGGCTATCCACCATGATGTTCCCGACCAGATGGATGCGCTCATCGTCAACGCCCTCCGCCTTCAAATTCTCATCTGCATCGCTCGAAGGCGTGAACAGATAGTCGGAAAGGGCATCGGTCAGTATACGATTCAACTCCTCGGGCATCTTCTTGTCACGCGAGCGCAAGCCGGCCTCGACGTGGGCGACAGAAATGTGGAGTTTGGCCGCAGTGAGCGAGCAAGCCAGCGTCCCGGTCACATCGCCGAACACCACGACCAAGTCGGGGGCTTCCGCTTCGAGGACGGCCTCAAAGGCCATCATTGTCTTCCCGGTCGTCACAGCGTGCGAACCGGACCCGACAGAAAGATGATGGTCTGGAGCGGGAATGTTCAGGTCAGAGAAGAACACGTCTGACATGTTCACGTCGTAGTGCTGACCCGTATGCACGAGCACCGGATCAAATGCGTCTTGATCACGCAACAGATTCAGAAGAGGCGCGGCTTTCGGGAAATTGGGCCGGGTGCTCACGACTAGGATAATCTTCATCGCCATTAGTAACGACCTAGTTCAGGAATGATCTGCCATCAATGTTGCGTGGGATCTCGGCATCGAGACTCTCATAGATGGTGGGCAACACGTCGACGACCTGCATCCGTCCGTCTTCGTCGAGCTCAGCCCCTCTTGCGAAGAAGATCGCGTCATCATAGGTGTGCGTGCCGCATACCGGACTTCGCTCGAGCAAGACCTCCTTGTCGAACCCACCCTTGAGGTCATACCCCCGCGCCGGCATGGCGACGATGTCTGGCGCCGTCTCGAACGCGCCTCCGCTGAACAACTCTTCTCGCGTGAATACCCGCTCGATCACCGACTCGCCCGTTTCGTCGTCCCTCAATCCCCTGAGCCCTTCGGATATTTCTTCGCGAATTTCTGTGTAGACCGCACCCGGATCGATCGAACCGCCGTGCTCTCGCCCCCGGACTGACAGATACATTCTGCCCGGCAAAAGAGAATAGCATCTTGTAGAAGACGCTAGGTCCAGTAGTCCTTTCGGTTGAGGCGACGCGAGTTCTAGATACCCGGCCTCCCGCAGCCAGTGATTGAGGTGAACTTCCTTCTTGAGTCCACAGAACCCGTGATCCGAGAGGACGAACAACGCGACGTCGCGTGGAATACGATCCACCAGGTCACCAATCATCCTGTCTACGCGCTCATAGAACTGGTGAAACCACGGACCGTATACCTCATCTCCTTCCTCATAGTGGGACCAGAGAAAGTGATGAAGGCGGTCCGTATCCATGATGTGCGCGACGAACAGGTCCCAAGGCTCCTGCCCCAAGAACCTGAACATCGTTTCACAGCGTCGGTCGAAGGCGTTGAACAGCTCATCGAGGAAGGCATCCCGATCTTCCCGCGCCTGCCAGGCATCGATGTCGATCACATACCCGGCCCGTTCCAGTTCTTTCTCAAGGTATGCGGGATGCGTTGCCCCCTTGAGCGAAGGCGCAAGAAAACCGGATACGAGCACGCCATTGACTTCCTTAGGAGGATAGGTTGCCGGCACACCGATCGAACAGACCCGTCTGCCCTGACCACTAAAGTCATCGATCCAGGTCCTCGCCAGAATGTGCCTCGATGTGGGAACAAACATCTCGTGGGTCAAAGGAACACGATCAATAAACCCATAGATGTTGTGCTTACCGGGATTGCACCCCGTGACGATCGACGTCCAGGCGACCGAGGAAACGGTCGGCAGCACCGACCGCATCGACACAGCACTTCCCTCTTCAAAGAGTGAGGCGAGGTTCGGCATCCGCCCCTCTTCGATGAACTTCGTCATCATCGAATACGGTGCACCGTCCAGCCCGAGCACAACGGCGCGCCGCCGATGCTTCCGACCGCGGGAAAACAGCATCAACGTCTCTTCGGGATAAAAGAAGCCCTCAACCCGGGATGGGAGATTCCCGTCTCGAGCCGAGGGCGTTTCTGGGGTGGATGAAGGGAGTCGAACCCTCGGCCTCCTGAACCACAATCAGGCGCTCTGACCAACTGAGCTACACCCACCACAATGTCGATATCAATGTCTAGCGGTCGTTTGACAACGGCCCTGCGGGATGCACTCCCGGCAGGGCTCGAACCTGCGACCTACTGCTTAGAAGGCAGTTGCTCTATCCAGCTGAGCTACGGGAGCATGCCAGTCCTACCGCGCCGGTAAACGTAGAGGATCCCCCCATCGGTGTCAAGCGAAAATGGTCCAAAACCCCTTTATCTACGGCGTTTCTACGGGATAGGGGCACACCTCGAAAAGCGGACAGGCATCGCAGTTAGGTGACCGGGCGAAACAGATCTGTTTCCCGAGATCGATCATATCCGCGTGGAAGGACCTCGCCTTTCCTTTGGGGATCAACGGCCGCAACTCATTGTGAGCCCGGTCCCTCGTGCACCGATCGTCGATCACGCCTGTTCGCCGCAGGATCCGATGCACGTGCGTATCCACGGCACAGAGATCGTGGTCGCAGGCGAAGGACAGCACGATATAGGCAGTCTTGAGACCGACCCCGCGATGCTGGGTCAGAATCTCGATGCCTTCATCTGCTGACAGGTCCTTCAGGTAGTTCAGGTCGAGAACCGTTCTTTCCTGCTTCAACCATCGCAGGAAGTTCTTGATTGCGGGCCCCTTCGCGTTCACCAGCCCGGCCGGGCGGATCAGCCTCTTTATTCTGTCAAGCCGGGCATCCAGCACCAATTCCCAATCCGGGAGCGCGTCCCGCAGTGCCTCAAAACCACGATCTCGATTCTCATCGGTGGTGTTCTGTGACAGGATCGTCCTGACAAGGTCATCCAAGGGGTCGGGCCGTTTCCGAGTACGATCCCAGTCAGCTCCGCCGAACTGTTTGTCCAGCAGGAAGACCATACGGCGGACCAGGGCCCGCCTTCCGTCATCAGCTCGTTTCGCCATGTCGCAGCACAAAGAAGAAAGGGCCTCCAATCGGAAGCCCCTGTGGGTCAATCACTTTTCAGAATCAATGAAAGCTTTGAGTCGTTCTCGACCGTCGTCGTCAAAGCGGGAAAACAACCACCCGGAGCTCAATTGACCGTCCTCCATCCGCATCGTCCAGATCGGCTCCCCGTAAACGATGATGGGCCCTGTATCCAACTCGATCTCCAGCGGAATGTCACGATTACCGCCGTGAAAATCACTCAGAGACAATTGCTTCCCCAAGTGAATCCGGATACCGCCGATGGCGACATCCTCGGTCCAGTAGTGTTCCTCGCTCTGGCCGATCGTCACTCGGAAATGGGCGGAAACGCGCTTTTCGCGACGCTTCCTACCCATGATCAAATCTAAGAGACCCAAAGGTGCGCTCCCTGCGTTTCCGATAGGTAAAGTGTACGTCACGATACGCGCAGCAGACAACAAAAATCTCAGAACCTATTGTAGTCTTTCACGTTAAGAGCATTCGGGGCCTACCTTGACATACCCGGAGCCGGCGACGATATTTAACTCAACAGGGGGTTCACCGTGCCACAGAAACGTCTTTCCTGCTCAGAGCGCCGCAATCAGATCATTCAGGTCGCCATGAACCTCTTTGCCTCTCTCGGCTTCAAAGGAACGACTACGCGCGCAATTGCTTCTGCTGCAGGTGTTTCAGAAGCGATCATCTTCCGACATTTCCGCACGAAAGAAGACCTGTACGACGCGATCATCACCACGTCCATCGAGCAAAGAACCGAGATCTGGTCAAATGAGGCGCCGGACGCGCTGGACGCGGATCTTCCGACCCTGATGTCGGCCTACGCGCAGTCATTTGTAAGACAGCATCGAGAGGATCAGACGTTCATCCGGCTGATGCTTTACAGTTCCCTGCAGGATCACAAGTTCAGGCAGCGGTTCTTGGAGTCGTCTGAACTCTCCCCCCTTATCAAGAAGATTCGGGAAAAGATCCAGAGCGGCGTGGACTCGGGCGATTTTCTGTCGGTAGATCCGCAACTGACAACAATGTCCTTATTCTTCTCACTCCTGCAGTATTGCCTCAGCCGCTTTGTCGGCTCCTCCGAGCTGCCGACGCAAGAAGCGGACGACGCCTATGTAGACAATCTCATCAGGCTCTACACGAACAGCCTGCAATCGGGTGTGAGTGATCCTGCACTCACCCTCTGATCCCAATGGAAATCACCAAAAATACCAAGCGATTCATCGAAATCCTCGCCAAGATCCCGATGTTTCAACGTCTTCGGCCTGTTCAGGCGATAGAGATCCTCACAATCTGCAAACCGACGAGTTTAGACGACCGTGAAACCCATGTCGAGCACGGTAGCAAGAGCACCTATATGTATATCCTGCTGTCGTGGAATCTCGTCGTAACCGCACCGGACTGGACGGCGTTGACCACCCTGTCCCCGATCACATCCGTCGGCGAGCTGGGGATCATCACCAACCAGCAACTCGTCGAGCCGCAGAGAGAAGCTGAGTTCCTTCGCTCGAGCAAACCAGCCCCCCAATGACCACATGCTCGACCTAAGCTTCCTCGATTCCGGAAAAGACATCCGTGACCCCATCTGGGGCTACATCACCATTCCCGAGGATCTGGTCAATGTCGTCGACTCTGAGGACTATCAGCGCCTCCGCGACATCTCGCAACTCGGTCACGTTCTTCTGGTATATCCTGGGGCCCGTCACTCCCGGTTCGAGCATTCGCTCGGTGTGTTCCACCTGACTGGACAGTTCATTCGACAGTTGCTGCAGTCCGATCCCTCGCCAGACTTCACGATCGACGATGTACGCGTTCTTCTCGCAGCGAGCTTGCTCCACGACATCGGGCATTACCCTTACTCGCATTTGCTCGAGGAGATGCAGGCCTTCTTCGTGGACCACGAGAAACGGGGCCGTCAGATCATTCAGGATCCCACAACAGAAGTGCACCAGGCCCTCTCAAAAGCGGGTATCGATCCGTCGCGCGTCGCCAACGTAATCGATTACCAGAACGGTGGGAACAGTGTGCCCCGCGAGGATCTTCGGTTGGCCCACATCCTCTCTGGAACCCTCGACCCCGACAAGGTAGACTACCTCCTCCGAGACGCCCGCTACTGCGGCGTCCCGTTCGGTGAGAGCGTCAACCGAGACCGGCTGATCGGTTCGATCACCTATGACTCGAATGGAGAGCGTCCTGCGATCACCTACAAGGGTGTCTCGGCCGTCGAGGCGCTCATCTTCACGAGCTACCTGATGTATCGGAACGTTTACTGGCATCACGCCGTCCGCTCGGCGAACGCGATGTTCAAGCGTGGGATCCAAGACCTGTTCGGCCACCCGGAGTGCGCACTTGGTGAGCCTGATTTCCTCAGGTCGACAGAGGCGGACTTGGTCCACCGCCTCGAGACGGAGATGGATCGACTCGGTCTCGACCGGCGAGAGAGTATGGTCGGTAGACTCAAGCGGAGAAAACTCTACAAAGTCGCCCGCATCTTCCTGCCCTACGGCGAGCAGGAGGAATTGTTCTACCTGTTTGGTTCGCTCTACTACAACCCGAATGCTCGACGCGAGTTAGAGATTCGTCTTTGCCAGGAGTATGCGGCCCAAACCGGCCTCGACCTCAAAGGTGATGAGATCCTGATCGACATCCCTCGGTTCAGCAAGAGCCCCGAGGTGGACTTGAAGGTGTTCTTTGGGCCGACCGTCCCGATCAGTAAATCCGCTCCCCTCTCGTTCGACGAGCCGGAGATCTCGATGCTCAAGGAATCGCTGATCGGGAACTTCGAAGCTCAGGCGCGCGTCGTTCGGGTTTTCTGCCTGGACGAGGAAGCACTTCTTCCGGTCGTCCGCGAGGATATTATGGATCGCCTCGCCGGTGAGCGCCCGATCGCACAGGTGGCATCGTGAAGCGCTTCCTGACCCTGATGGTCATCCCCCACAACGATGACCACGTTCGGGAATTCAACCTTGCCACCTCGCTGATATGGGCCGGCGCCACCGTTCTCCTGCTCTTCATTCTCACCGCAGGTTACTTTGGACACGCGTACTATGCGCGTCAGGGGGCCGAAAATGCGTATGCAGACTTGAAGGCCGAAAACACGGAGCTGGGTGCACATCTGGACATCCTCAAGACCCGGATGTCTAGCCTGTCTCAGCGGGTTGGTGACCTGAGCACGGCAGACACCCGGATGCGCGCCTTCGCCCGTGTCATTGTCACTGGGCCTGGAGGCCAGCCGCTGATCAGTGATGCTCGAGCCAGCGACGAAGAGAACATCCTCGGCGACTCACGAGTAGGCTATGGGAACCTAGATCAATTGACGCGGGAAGCCTCGGACCTGGCAGCCAGGTATGACAGCCTGAGGGCGGCCGTCTATACGGCGGGAGATGTCCGCCGATCCATACCCTCGATCTTCCCGGTCAAGGGAGAGGGATGGTATTCATCCAACTTTGGTCACCGAACCGATCCGATCACAGGTGAGCCGTCCTTCAACAACGGGATCGATATCGCTGGCAGAAAGGGCACACCGATCGTGGCTACGGCTGACGGCCGGATCGACGTGGCCAGGTACCACTCACGCCTTGGCTACATGGTATCGATCGATCACGGCAACAAAATTCGGACCCTCTACGCCCATCTCGAAAGCGTCAGCCTGATAAGGCCCGGGCAACGGGTATCTCGGGGGGACGTGATCGGGAAGATGGCCAGAACCGGCCGAGCGACCGCAGTGAACCTGCACTATGCGGTCATCCTCAAAAACAAGGCCCAGGACCCTCTTGACTACATCCTCGACGACGGGCAGCGACACACCCTCTACTGAACCGTCTAGGTATGTGCTCGCTTGAGCATGAGGCCACCGACCATCAGGAATACCGCGTTCGGGATCCACACCGAAGCCGTCGGGTCGATGATGCCGTTCCAGCCTATCGCGCGAAACGCCTGCATAGATCCGTAAAAAACGAAGCTGATCAGGAGGCAGATCCCGACCTGTAGTGGCCGACTGGCACGACGGGTGTATGAGGACAGGGGCAAGCCGAACAGCACCATCACCAACCCCGAGAACGAGAAAGCGGTCCGCAGGGCAAGTTCCACCCGGTCTCGCGTGGCCTCCTTTCCGTTCATCTGTTTGCGGTCGATCAACCGCTGTAGCTCTTCAGTGTCCCGCTGTTCGACTGGTCTCGCCTCACGGATGAAGTCGTCGGGCATCAGGGTTAGGTGCGTTGCTCGCAGTGTGTCAAAGGCGGCAACGCGTTCACCTGCTGACACCAGCTCCCTTCGTTCCCCGCCGATCAGCGACCACTCAGTCCCCGTCCAGACCATCTCGTCAGCCCGGATCTTCTGGACGAGATCCCCCTCCGCATACCGGTCGATCGTCACACGCTTCGCCCGCCGTTCCTTCGCCTTATACTCGCCAAGTGACACCACCTGCCCTTCGACATCCCTGAGCACCAACTGAATACGATGCTGACGTCCAGGAGACGTCGGCACCGCACTATTCTCCGCCCGCACCCGATTGGCCATCGGGATCCACGACCACGAGGCCGCCCAGGCTGCCCCACTCAGTAGGAGGGCGAAAACCTGAATAGGGAGCAGGACGCGATATAGGCTTACCCCCGATGCCTTCATGGCGGACAATTCGTTCCGCCGCGACAGCCCACCGATGCAGAACAGGCTTCCCAGAAGAAGAGACATCGGGAGGGTCAGGAATAGAAAGTAGGGAATGGACCAAGCGTAGTAAGCGACAATGCTGGACAGATCAGCCGCCTGATCCAGGTAAGCGCTGATCTGGTTGGAGAGGTCGACAACAATGAAGATCACGACGAAAGCGGACGCACTGATCGCAGCATCTACCATGAACTTCCGCAGCACATATCGCAGCAGGATAGTCATCGTACTCGGCTCGAAAGGCGGACGATCAGAATCAGGCCCACGCCCGCCAGAAGCAGGTTCGGCGTCCACATCGCCGCCCAGGGCGGGACAACGGCACGGTCGGCCAGTTTCTCACCCGCAATCAGGAAAATCCAGTAGAGCAGGAAGAAGCCGACACTCAGGGCCGCCCCCGTCGCCCCCCCACCGCGACGTACACGAATGCCGAGAGGCGCGCCCACGACCACGAAGACCAAACAGGCAGCTGGGATCGACAGTTTCTTGTGAATCTCGACTCGCAACCGCCCGGCCTGTCGCCGTTTGTGGCTTGCAAGGGTCGCATCCGAGGACAGCCGACCCGCGACACGACGAAATGCGATCACGTCAGATGGGTGTTCGGGCCGTGTCTCTCCCCCACCAAAGACAGCCTGCGTGATTAAGGCGGACCACCGACCGGATGAGGCCTGGACGATCGAATCTGCATCACTCTCGTAAGTGCGAACGCGGTCCCACATCGACCCGATATCCATTTCGCGATCGTTCCGATACCCAGAAACGGTCCGCGAAAGCTTCCGACCGCCTTCTCCGAGCTTGAGTGTCAGCTTCTCGAAGGCTCCCGTCACAAACAGATCCGGTTTCTCATCATCGAGCCGGTGTATCTCTCCTTGACGAAGCATCAGGAACACGTCATCAGATCCCTCTGCGAACCGTATCTCCCCTTCCTCCGCCGTCACGGTCAAAGGGTAGCCCGTCGCCTCGTACTTGTATATCACCACGTCACGGATCCCCGCACGCTCGTCCACCTCCCCGATCAGGATTTGATGGTCACGAAAATCGTCGATCAGAATGCCGGCGCGGTCCTCGAACGCGACGGTAGGCTGTTTGCGCTGGATGTCCATCGTCAGCAGCCGAGCCCTATGGTTGAAATCCGGGAGCACCCGGTCATTGAACAGGACGAGCAACAAAGCCAATGCGCCCCCCGAAATCAGTGCGGGGGTGATTAACCCCATCACGCTCACGCCCAATGCGCGCATGGCGATGATCTCGTTGTCTCCACTCAGCCGGCCAAAAGCCATCAGGCAGCCGGCCAGCACCGACATGGGAACCGCGAGCGCGACCTGCCAGGCCGTGTGAAGGAAGAACAGCTCCAGCGCAACTTCCCAGTCCACCCCGCGTCCTAGGATCATGTCGACCTGCTGGAGAATGGTATCCAGGACCAGCAGGAACATGATGACAGAGAAGCTGAACAGAAACGGAGCAATCTGTTCACGAATGAGATAGGTGCGGAGGATCATGCCTCTCCAAGACATTGATATGCATCAGTTTAGAGTGTCTGCCCGAATATAAGTCAACCCGTTCAGCCGAGGAAAGTGGCGCCCGGTTGCCATTGACCTGGGCCACATCTACAGCCGCGTTTTTCCTTGCCCACTGTAATACCCTATGCTATGTTTTCGCATCCCCAGAATCGACGCAAGTTCTTATTCTGTCTACAGTTCCGCCGATCCTTTCACACGTTGAGCTCCTGCGATATGTCCCGAGGTAAGCGTTGAGGTTCGCCTCCAACGCACCGAACGCCGTGCGCGCCGTCCTTGCCGCGCTGATCATCCTAGCAGCCTGTCCCACGCCCGGGTTCTCACAGGTTGGGTTCAAGCTGCCCAACACCGCTCGTCTCGAACGCTTCGCAGGTCCCCCTGCTCGCAACGCCAAGCCACCTGCGCCCTGGCCTCCGCGTATCTCATCGCAACGACACAAGCTCCTGAAGACCGGCTATCAGATGCTGGACGAAGACCGGATGGTCGTCCTAATCTACAAAGAGGTTGCCGGCAGCATCGACGGGCTTCCGTTCGCAGCCACCTTCAAAGAATTCAACCAGATGAACCACCAGTTCCACCGGTCGCGCATCATGACCGGGTTGTTGGGTCGTAAGGTGAGTAAACGTGGGAGCGATCGCGAGGGCCTCGTGGCCATAAAGATCCCCTTCCGGGTCCCCAGGGGGTTGAGTGCGATCACGGGCGGCGACGAGACGCGTCTCAACATCACTGCCCGGCAACGGTTGGACCTGTCCGGAGTCAGTCAGTTTACCGACGGCGAAGCCCAATCCGCTGCCATCCGGAATTCGAAGTTCCCGACGATCGCCTTTGAGCAGGAATCACAGGTAAATGTCAACG
This sequence comes from Gemmatimonadota bacterium, assembly GCA_002727195.1. Classification (GTDB taxonomy): domain Bacteria; phylum Latescibacterota; class UBA2968; order UBA2968; family UBA2968; genus UBA2968. Next base: position 8,920 of record PBWH01000017.1, on the reverse strand, counting down.
GCGAGATTGGAGAAAAGATATCCGTCAACCTTGAGCAGAACAGCAACCGTCAGCTTCAGCTCTCAGAGTCCCTCCGTCTCCGGTACGACGGTGACGACGACGCCATTATCCGGACGATCGAAGCCGGAAACACGAACCTCACGCTGCCCGGCACCCGCCTTATCGGATTCCAAGGTGGTCGTGGCGGTCTGTTCGGAATCAAGGCGGAGGGTACGATCGGAGGCCTGGATCTCACGCTGGTGACCACCCAGGACAAAGGGTCGAGTAACCGGAAGACGTTTCAGGGAACGTCCGAGGAATCGTCCGACCAGATCCGTGACCACCAGTTCCTCTCGAACGCCTACTTCTTCTTCGACACATCACACCGGAACGCGTTCCCGAACGATCCAGCGGAACGTGACCAGATCGATCTCTCTTCTGTCGATGTCTACATCAACGACTTCAACGAACTGAACGACATCGAGGATCGTGCAGTCTCCGGGATCGCCTATGCGTTGTGGAACAACGACGGCACGCCGAACGAGCTTGGATCTCGAAGCGCCACGGATGGCCTTCAGGAGGGTTCATACCACCAGATCGACCGAGAGCAGTATCTCGTCGATGCCCGAGGATATCTGATTATGACCGGTCTCCGTGTCTCGACGGGTTCCGCGCTGGCGGTGGCTTACAAGACACGGGACGGGCGTCGCTTCGGTGATGTCGGGTTTATCCAGGGCGCAGGCCAGCCCCAAATCAGACTGAAGCTGATCAAGGCAAGGAATCCACGAGCGGAGTCGGCTACGTGGCCCCTCACCTGGCGGAACGTCTACAGCCTCGGTGGCCGGAACATCGAGCCCAATGGTTTCGACCTGCGCATCCTGCAGGAAGTACCGGGCAGAGAGCCCATCGACAGTGAGAACGGGAAACCGTATATCCAGATTTTCGGGCTCGACACCCACACCAACAACTCCTCAGCCTCCAGCCCGCCGGACAACATCGTCGACACGGACAACGGGAGTAACATCCCGGGGCTCAACCTCGTGCTAGGCCACCTGGTCTTCCCGTTCCTGGAGCCCTTCGGGACCGGGAGCCAGAGCGCAGATATCGAAGAGGGCGTTCCCGAACTGTATTCGGAGAGTAACTCGCAAACTCGGGCGGAGAAGAGCAAGTATATCATCCGAACGCTCTCCCAAAGCCGTGCAACCCGATTCAACCTCGGCGCGGAGGTCCTGCAGGAAAGCGAAGTCGTCACGCTGAACAACAGACGGCTCGAGCGTGGCAAGGACTACACGATCGACTACAATTTCGGGACGATCTCGTTCATCGGTGACGCGAGCGACCTGGTCTCAGACCCTACCGCGAATCTCAAGATCGACTTCAGCGCCAAGGACCCATTTGGCGGCTTCGGCCAGCAGAAGAGCCTGCTCGGCGTCCGGCTCGAACATCCGGTCCAGAACCAGCAGTCCTTCGTCGGCATGACACTTCTCTACAGTAACCAGACCACGGCCGCCCAACGCGTGCGAGTCGGCGAGGAGCCTGCCCGTACTCTCATCTGGGACGCCAACGCTCGCCTCCAGTTCAAACCAGCTTTCTTGACCGATCTGGTCAATATCATCCCGTTCGTGAGTTCGAGCGCGCCGTCACGGATCGACATGGACCTCGAAGTCGCCCAGAGCATCCCGAACCCCAACACGAAGGGCATTGCCTATATCGACGACTTCGAAGGGTCGCAGGACGAGCAAAGATTCTCGATCTTCAAGAACGCGTGGACCCAGTCAAGTACGCCGACACGAAACGGATCCGCCCTCGACAGGGAACTGTTCCCGCAGGGGCGGTTCACCTGGTATACCCCGGTAGAAAGAGACCGAACATCACTCTTCGAGATCCAGCCCAATCGTGAAGATCTTACGACCGAGCAGGCGATCATCGACATCCTGAGAATCCGTTTTGATCCCGCTCGGACCAACGGGTTCCCCCGGTCCACGCGAGACAACCTGAGTGAGTCTCCGGTGAACTCGTGGGGCGGAATCATGGGCAACCTGGACGGATGGGATCTTTCCAGATCCAAGTTCCTCGAGATCTGGATCCGGGGCCGCACGGGGAAGTTTCATATAGACCTGGGCGAGATATCGGAAAAAATCGACCTGCCGCTCGATGATCCCGCGCACAACCCGCACCCCGGCAGGTTCCGAACGGAAGACGAACCACTTGGGGGCCTCCCGACCGGTGATGGTATCGCCACTGCCGAAGAAGATGTCGGGCTGGATGGTCTGACTGATCCTGACGAAGCGGCGATCTTCGCGGCGATCTACCCGGGCCAACCCGTGCCCGACGATCCATCGGGAGACAACTTTGCCGATGTCGACCTATCCCGGAACAACGAAACTGAGCGGGAGCAACGTTACCCGCCAGGCATCAATGGTACAGAGAACAACAACTCCGACCGGGTCTCCATACCCAACACCGAGGACCTGAACAGCAACGGATTCCTCGATACGCGGAACAACTATATTCGATACAGCTTCGACCTGTTCAGCGACCGTGGATACAACCCACAGACCGGTCTATATGACGGTCCACTGGTCCTTGTGGAAGGCACGGAGTCGAACCGGGTCGGCGGTGGAGCCACAAACCCGCCCTGGCGCCTGATTCGCATCCCGCTCAGCGGCAGCCGGTCACCCAGAATGCTGGAAGGTACCCCGGACACGACGTTCGCCAGCCCAATCGATTTTGTCCGATTCTGGATCGAAAGCGACCAGCGGGTCGAACTGTCCATCTATGAGCCGAAGGCGGTCGGTAACGACTGGCTGGAGGATGAGCCCTCCCCGATCTCGCTCTCCGGCGACTTCGAGGTCGCAGCGATCGGGACCGATAACCCCATTTACGTTCCTCCGCCCAACCTGGACCTGGAACGCGACCCGACCACAGGGCTAACGCTGACTGAGCGATCCCTGGCGATCAAGTTCGAAGATCTTCATCCGGGTGACACTCGGTCCGCCTCGCGCACCTTCGTAAATGGGGAAGATTATACGCGCTACGGTCGGATGAAGCTATTCGTCCACGGCGGGAACAACAATCTCACCTCCCCCCAGGCGAATCGACATTTCCCTGCAGCAGAAGACACGATCGGGGGCGTGCGCAGTCCAGTCGAAGTATTCCTGCGGTTCAGCCCCGCCAAAGACGACACCACCCACATGTACGAGTTCCGCTCAAGGGTATACCAGGGATGGGAGCCTGAGACCAACACGATGGATATCGACCTCGAGCTTATGACCCAGCTAAAGGGTCAACTTATCGACTTGCAGACTACGCGCTCAGCGAGTGTCGACACAACGCTCGCCCTGAATGTGGGCGAAGTTCCCGTAACGTATGTTCCTGATCAACAGGAAATCCAGGCCAGCATCGAGGAAAAGGTTTACGTGGTTCGCGGAAACCCGTCGCTGAACAGGATCAAGGCATTTACCCTCGGGGTCAGGAACCGCGGCGACCAGATCCTCGACGGAGAGAGCGAGTTGTGGGTCGACGAGCTCACAGTTGACAACATTCGCAAGAAGCGCGCCATTTCGGGTATCATGAGCATGCGGACCGTGATGGCGGATCTCGGCAACTTCAACCTGGAGCTGGAGCGCAGGAGTGGCGACTTTCAGGATCTCCAGGGCGCTGCATCGGGTAACACCACCTCCAGAATCAACCTGAACACGGACGTCAATCTGGATAAGTTCCTGCCCCCCACCTGGCAGACATCCATCCCACTTCGATACAGCTACAACAGAACGAGCAGCGTACCACGAATTCGCCGAGGCTCTGACATCGTCCTTACGGACGCCCAGAAGGCAAACGAAAGTGACATCAACAACCAGAGCCGCCTGAACATCACATTCCGTAAGACACCAGCCCAAGAAGGTCGTCGCCTAATTTCCAGAGTCCTCTTCGAGAGATTGAACGGGTCTCTAAGCCTTGTCAGCACGAGTTCGACCAGTGGAGCGATCACACGGCGCCGGTCGTCCTCACAGGACCAACTCACTGGCACCCTTAACTACGACATCAGCATCCCGCAGAAGAAGGGAGTGAAACCATTCGCGTGGTTTCCACTGATCAAGCAGGTTAAAGATTCCGAGTTCTTCTACCTTCCGTCGACCCTCCGCTACCGCGCACAGTTCACTCGCCAGCTACGCGACCAGTTGGATTTTTCGGCCGCCGCAGGTGACACCGTGGATGTTATCCGCACAGACACGGAGAACTTCAACCTGAACGAGAACTACGAAATCAAGTATCTTCCCTTTAGAAGTTTCACGACCGACTACAAAATCGCGATCACGCGCGATCTGAGACAATCGTTCGAGTTCACCGGTCTCCAGTTCGGCCGAGAGATCGGGCGGCAGCAAACCTTCACGACAGGCTATTCGCCCAGACTCCTTCGATGGCTGACCACCAACGCCCAGTTCAACACGAGCTACAGGGAAAACCTGGAGACAGGGGGGCAGCGGACAGAAAACGGTAACGGACGTCGAGGGCTAACAATCAACACGCAGAGTCAGGCAAGCCTCCGGCTCGGATTCAACCTCCCTGCTTTATTCAGGCCTCTCACAAGAAAGGGACATGTTCTGAAGCTCATCGGAGTTGCCGGGTCCTCCATATCGAACGTGAACTCACAGATCGCCAGAAACAAACAATTTAACCTTTTCGGAATTAGAACCCGGCCGGGATTGGCCTACCAGTTCGGTCTCACTGACAGCGCAAGGGTCAGCCTCTTCGAAGGCCAGTCACTCACCCGGACCCCTTCATCAAACGTCAGCGACCGAGCTGATATCAGCGCATCTGTGCGCCTCCCACTGGGCCTGAGCCTGCAGTCAACCGCCACCGTTGGCCATTCCGTGAGCAGGGCAAATGCCGACACCGAGGATCGCGGCAGAACACTCCCGGATCTGAAGCTCAACTGGCGTGGACTCCATAAGGGCCCGATTCTCCGTTGGTTCTGGACGAGTGCGAACTTGACATCGAACTTCCAGCTGTCAACCGGTAAGCGGGGTGAGGGAGGACTCGATTCGCTGTCGATCACGAACGATACGAAGGACAGGAAACTCAGCCCAATGCTATCCCTGTCGACACGCTGGAAGAATGGGATGTCGACCACACTACAGACCAATCGAACGCGGAATACCGATCTGAGATACCAGAGGAATGTTCAGGAGAAAGATGACGGATCGTTCCCAACGCTCGAAGAACGGAAGATCGGCACCACCATCACGAACTCGTCCAGCCTGAGGGCGCAGTTGCGCTACTCCATCAAACCGAAGATATTCGAATCGCTCCAGAGCAACATCGACATGGACTTCACCTTCCAGATGTCGGACAACACCCAGGTGGAGCGACCACGGATTGTCGCCGAGCCCGAACCAGGCGAGGAACCACAGGAAGAGATCATACGCCGCAATGAGGCCACGTGGTCCGGGCAGGTAGGTGCGCAATATCGGTTCAGCGAAAACTTCACTGGCGGTCTCTCCTTCCGCAACGAGCGCCGTAAGGACAAGCTCAGGGAACTCACCAACATGACCTACGAGTTCCGTTTGTTCGGGGAGATCGAATTCAACTAACACGAAGGTCGCGAGTGTCCACCTTCAGCCCAAACGTGCAAATCGCCATTCTCGCCCTCACGGCCATCCTGGTTATCGGTTCGGTTGTATCTGCTTACGACTACTTCCGGCCCTCCGATACCGAAAACTTCCAGGTCCAGAAGAAGGTGGTTTCCGTTCCCGACATTACGTCTCCTGTGGAGGCGGCTGCCCCCACGTCCATCAACACCAACACCGCTGCCGCAGGTGAACTGACGCAACTCCCGGTCATCGGCCCCAAGACGGCGGACCAAATCCTCGCCTATCGGTCAGCAAACGGTCCCTTCAGCAGTGTGGACGAACTGACCGGGGTCAAGAGGATCGGCTCCAAAACGCTCGACAAGCTTCGCCCACTGATCACCCTGTCTTCACCGTGAACCGCGTCGGCATCCAGGCCTGCGATCGTAAAGTCAGAATCTGCTCCATCGATCCTGACGGGCACCGAGAATCCTCCGAGACCATCGAACTCGATAGGCCTTTGACGATAGAGGACTGGATGGATCCAAAGGACCGGCTCCTGCCAGCGATCACGAACTCGGCACCATACCGAGAGCCTCCCGGGTTGTGCTGTCTGGCGCTTCCGGCGGGTCTCTACCATATCCAGAAGGTCCCCCTAGAGTTGGCGGAGACCGTGGATCAACGGTCCCAGGTGTGCTGGGAGGTAGAGCAAACGCTGGCCGTCAACGGAGGTGAATACCGTGTGGACTATGCGGTAACGGGAAGTTCAGCAATCTGGGTGGCCATCCCCTCATTGTATGCGAACAGCATCGGTTCCATCTTCGGCAGCCCGACAACGGAAGTCCGGCTGGTCGCTAGCCCGATCGCGCTTTGCCGTGGAGTGCAAGAAGAGTGCGGCGAGTCATTCGCCGCCTTCTTGGTTGAGTCCGGATGGGTGACACGTCTCCAGATCACGGGTTCATCGATCGATGCCGTGTCGACCGTCAGTCCCTCGAATTCGGAGCCGAACGGCGCCGGGAACCTGCTCGAGCTTCTCGGTAAACACGTTCAGGCATCCCCGACCGGGAAGACGGCCATCGCGTGCGAACCGGACCTGGTAAGCGACGCCAAGGCCACCCGTATTCTAGATAAACTCGACCAGGTCCGACCGACAGACGATGCGGACCCGTTGATGTGGGTCGCCCACGGGGCAGCTCTGACAACCCTGGATGAGGATCTGCTATGAGTATCGCGCTGTATCCTGGAACCTTCGACCCGATGACATACGGGCACATGGACCTGGCCACCAGAGCTCTGAAGATCTTCGACCGCGTCGTCGTCGCCATCGGTATCAATCCGGCGAAAAACCCGATCTTCAGCGTCGAAGAAAGAACCGAGATGATCCAGACAGTCCTCAATGATGATCGATTCGACGTAGAGGCCTATGAGGGCCTTACTGTTCACTACGCGCAGAAAAGAGGAATCCACACCGTCATTCGCAGCCTCCGCACACTTGACGAATTCGAGTCAGAGATTGCGATGACCACGGCCAACCGGCTGATGCTACCTGAGTTCGAGAGTATCTACCTGCCACCAAGCCAGCATTATGCTCATATAAGCTCGACGCTCGTTCGCGTGATCGCCGAGTTTGGCGGAGACCTCTCCCCCTTCGTTCCCCCTCACATCGAGTCGAGGCTGAAACAAGCGTTCGGCAACGGCTGATCGCCTCCTTAGGTTGCCCCCCCCCTGCCGCGTGANTATAGTTTGGCACCATGTTTGTCGATCAAGTCAAAATCTACGTTCGATCCGGGACGGGCGGGAACGGNTGTAAGAGCTTCAGGCGGGAAAAATTCATCCCCCGCGGAGGCCCCGACGGTGGTGATGGTGGCGATGGTGGGGATGTCGTCTGCCTCGTAGAGCCTCACCTGGCGACGCTGCTCGACCACAGATACCAGCAACACGCCAACGCGGGACGCGGCGAGCACGGAAAGGGCAAAAACCAGACAGGCAGCAACGGAGAGGACTATACGCTCCGTGTCCCCCCCGGCACAGTCGTGAAGAACGCGGAATCGGGGGAGATCCTTTCGGACCTGACCGATCCCGGAGAGCGCGTCGTCATCGCCGAGGGGGGCAGGGGCGGACGAGGAAACGCCAGGTTTGCCACACCGACCAACCGGGCCCCCGAACGTGCGGAACCGGGGCAAGCCGGAGTCGAGATCGAGGTCGAACTCGAGCTGAAGTTGATCGCCGATGTCGGCCTGGTCGGTCACCCCAATGCCGGCAAGTCGACCTTCCTGTCGAGGATCTCGGCCGCGCACCCCAAGATCGCCGACTACCCCTTCACCACCCTACAACCTAACCTGGGGATCGTGCCCTACGAGGACTTCGGGAGCTTTGTCGTCGCGGATATCCCCGGCCTGATCGAGGGAGCCCACGAAGGCAAGGGACTGGGATTCCAATTTCTGCGTCATATCGAGCGCACACGCGTTCTGCTCTTCATGGTCGATGTCTCCAGCCACGACCCCGAAGGTGACCTCGCCATCCTGCGGGGCGAGCTGGAGCACTTCAGCCCTGCCCTGCTCGAAAAGCCCAGCCTCCTTGCCGCCACGAAAATCGATGCCATTCCGCCTGAAGACCGCGCCGTCAGCCAGATATCTGGCATGGAAGCCATGCCAATCTCCTCGGTAACAGGAGAAGGACTCCCCCCACTACTGCACGCTCTCGGAGACATCGTCCAAGANAGCCGGACGACCGATGCCTGACAGGACGGTTCGATGGTTGGCGTTGTCGACCTGTCCCGGACTCGGCGGATATGGGATGGGCCGGCTGATCGAACGGTTCGGCGATATCGACGGCATCCTTTCGGCGAGCTATCAGGACCTTATCCAGGTCGAGCAGATCGGCCCCGAGATTGCCCGAGGGATCCTCGACACAAACGAGGCCTGGGCGTGCGATGAGATGGCGCGTTGCCAGGAAAGGGACGTACAAATCCTGACGCCCCAGGACCGTGCCTACCCCCATCGCCTTCTGGAAACGCCTTCGCCCCGCCCTTACTGTATGTCATTCGACCACATAGCGCATTAGGTTACCGCCCACCTGCACCAGTGGTCATCAAATCGCCAATCGCAGCCGCATCCTAACTTTGGATGTAGGACACATAGATGGGGGCAGGTCAGTCTTATCTTTCCCTAGTCCGGATAGAATGTGCATCGATTTCCGCTAGCCGGCGGGAATCAGCTTCTTCCGAACTATATACTTCATCGATAAGCGAGGCGCGATCCTTTCCGCTTCCAAGCTCTTCTATTCTATATAACAAATCATCTGGTGACGGCTCTCTGCCAAGCGCAGCTAGATATAGGGATCGCACAAACACTTCAGCGGTCAATGACTCG
>PBWH01000016.1 GCA_002727195.1 Gemmatimonadota bacterium | reverse complement strand
ATCTGGCTACGGACCAGAAGGTTCCGGGTTCGAATCCTGGCATCCGCACCACTAATACGGAAGCCGACAGTTTATGCTGTCGGCTTTTTTTATGCCTAAAAGCCAGTGTTTATGCGGGTTTCAGGTAAGCAGTGAAATCGCTACCTGTCACCAGAACGTCGACTCACTACTATAAAGGAGGCCTTCCCGTTTGAGTCGAAAAACAGCCGTTTACACCCGTTTTTGAACCCAAGTGTGCCCGTTTTGTGCCCGCTGCAAAAACCGGAGGGAACCCGCAATGGCATCAATGCACAAAGAAAGAAAAGGTTGGCGAGTTATATATCGTTTCGGCCCCAAGGGCAAGAAGACCAACCGATTCAAGAAACGATTCAGGGACAAAGCCAAGGCCGAGGAATTCAAGTCCGACATCGAGCAGGTCGAGCGGGCTACGGCAAACGCCAGCGCCAGCCCAACAGACGTCAAGCGATGGCTGCACCTCAACTACCTCAGCCTCCAGCAGGCCGAGGAATTCTTTGGCGCAAGCCCAGGTCTCTACATCGAGACCACCACGGACTACGATCTCCTCGAACTGGAGAACGAGGAATACATCCACGTCCACTGCTCACGGAGTCTTGCGACTGCCGAGCTGCTTTCAAGACAGGCCTTTCACTGGCTCAAGACCGAGATCGGGGACATCAAAGACCTGACGGTGAAGCAGGTGGATAAATGGACCCAGAGCCAGCACAACAAGGGTTACTCAAAATCCACCGTCCAACACCGTCTGGATGCCCTGAGGCGCATACTGGACATCGCCGTCGATAACAAGATGGTGCCGCACAATGTCGCCAGAACCTCAAAGTGGAAACGAAACAAGCAGGCAGACAACCCCAGGCGCGGAATCAAGGACGAAGAGATTGATGCCCTGTTTGATGCGGTCGAGAAAGACACTGCGATGGCAGCGCTGCTTGGAGGGTCTATGAAGATCGCCCTGTGGCTGGGCAGGTATCTGGGCCTGCGAAACAGCGAAGCCGTGAATCTTCCCTGGACCCAGTATGAGCTGGATGATGGCATTCTGAAAATCCCCGACAGGATCCTGCACCCTGACGGCACCTACTACTACCCCAAAACAAGCGGCGATATGCCGTTGGCGGATGAGCTGGTCGAACGTTTGAGGGACTGGAAATACAGGCAGGAGCAGGGCATCTTCGCCACCAAGACCAGATACACCAGACACCAAAAAGGACACGCATTTGTGCTGGGGGGCCTGCGAAACGGACACGGTCAATCCATGCCGTGGGCAACAGGTGGACTGACCAAGGCGTTCTACAAGCTGCGCAAGAAAGCAAGGATCAAGCGTGGCGAGGAGGAATACAGCCTGTCGAAAGAGGTGTCCTTCTATGGATTCCGGCACAGGTTTGCCCGCCAGTGCCTCAAAAGCATAGAAGACGGTGGCCTCGGGCTGGATGTAAGGACGGTTATGGGGCTTATGCGCCACACCACCATCCAGATGACACAGAACTACCTCGACGACCTCACACCACAAACCAACGTCCTCAAACACGCTCGACTCTAACACAGAAGGCGGGCCAGGATATCTGGCCCCCCTTCTACATTACGTATATACGAGCTGTGCCCACCGATCCATCACCTCAAACTCAAACTCCAGAATATCTGAGTGATACGATGCGTCCCACTAGGTTCTCGATGGCCCAGCACAGGGGCTGGCAGAGATCGAGTTCGTTACACACTCGGCCCATACGGCAACACGGTCAGGTAGTACCGATGCAGCGGATCTTTATGTGAAACTCTAAACCTGCTCTCGCACCCACGCTTCGACCCGGCGGTGCACCTTACGGATCTTTTGGATGGGCTCAGTGTAGGGCTGGACATTTTCGTCGAGCAACCCTTTCCTACGGACCCGGTTACTCAGGTAAGCGCCGCAGAGGTGCGCACCCACACAACCGGGGTTTTCCGTCAGGCCCTTCAGGATCTCGCCATAGGCATCCCCGTCAATGGTCTTCCGGCCGTCAGGAAGGGTTACGTTTTTGGAACCATCGGCCCAGAGCACCGGCATACCCGTCTCCTTATACCAATAATCGAGATTCCCAACGGGATCCTTGAAATCCTGAAAACATAATACATCCACGTATGGCCGTGCACCTTCCATGATTGAGATGTCCAAAGTCCAGTTTGCCTCATACCGGTCGCCGAGAATCAGATGATTCGGATCATAGCGGCGAACCGCGTCGTGACATACTTTGTAATACTGACCGGTGACCTCGGTGATTTCCTCCTTACCGACCTTCGACTCCAGCATCTTCGGGTCAAAATAAGGACCTTTCCATTCATTGTCGTTGCCGATAAAAAGCCAGGTAGGGCAATCGATGTAGAAGTAGCCGATGAGCTTTGGGTCCCCGGCCATGACGGCGCAATGCTCACGGGCCACGTGATCACACCAGGCGGCGAATCCATCCGAATAAAAATCAGGATAGCGGGTCTCGTTTTCCCACCAGTGAAAATCTGCAAACGGCAGCTGATGGCAATAGGGCATGTCCAGCCATTGGTATTCGTCGTAGGTAAAATGCCTTGAATGTCGGTGGTTGGTTTTGCCACGCGTTACCACCTCCTGATTCCAGCCGAGGCAATTGAAGCCCCAATCCTCTAGGTTAGGTGCCACGGATTCCTTCAGCCAATGCTCCATGGAATTACCATATACCTTCCTCCAGATGTGTAAATTCTCCGGATAGCGCAAGGTGGCCGGATCCACATGGTTCAAACCTAAAGAAAAATACTTTTCTCCAGAGGGCCGCATTAGCCACCAGCGATTCGGTTCCTTTTTTAACTGAAAAAATGCGGTTCGTCCGGTCAATTTATCCTTGGTGGTCTCTGATTCGTTCCATATTTCATCGATTTCCATAATTATATCCTATTACATAACTCGTGACTCTTCGGAAAATAGTCGGGACCACAGCGGCGATTCTGACACTAATTCGGTCTGTGAATCGACTGCACGAAGAGTGCTCACGACTACATCGCCAGCTTAGAGAAAAGTATTGTGCTGATTGGCGGTCGGCAACTTGCCGAATTGATGATCGATAACAGTCTTGGGGTCAGCGAGGTCGCATCCTATTCTCTGAATCGAATCGACTGAGACTTCTTCGAAGAATAACAAGGTGTCCCAGAGCGGGACAATCGGAGAGGCATCGATGTCTGCATACGGGCAATTGGCTCCCCTTGAACGCGGTCGGCTTTATAGCTTCAGCGCTTGGGCAAGTTCCATCGTCCCATCCGGCGCAGGTATGTATACGATATGGGATAACGATGGTCGCCTCATCTACGTAGGGATATCAGGCCGCGGCCTGATACGGAACGATGTAACTGCTATGCAGAAGAGCGGCGAAAGGCGTGGGCTCGTTCAGAGGAGGGCAACCCACGCATCGGCAGACGGAATAGTGACCAGTTTAACGTATACGTAGCTGATCGGCTGGTGCTGCCTCAATTAAGTCAGAATGAGATCGAGCGGATTGCGGAGGGCGAAAACGGGCTGTTCGATGGCCTGATCAAAGACTACATCGCTGAGCACCTATTCTATCGTTTCATTGTTGTGGAGGATGGGCAGGCTGCCTCGCAGATCGAAGCGGAGATCAGGGCAGGTGCCCTCAGCGTGGGTAAACCGCTACTCAATCCAGGATGACCTCGGGTCACAAATGCGCGTCCCATTGATATAGTGATGAGCCCCTCAATCGTCAGGCAACCAGAGCCATTTGTATAAAGACATCCCATTTCAACCCATTCAATTATTCTTCCACAGGAGGAAGTATTAGTCTAAAATAGAACAAGAGTGGGCCACTTTGGCCCCCCCTAGAAACCAGTATAAACAGGGCTCCAACTTGGGCCTCATAACCCAAAGGTCGGAGGTACAAATCCTCCCCTCGCTACCGATTAGAACACGGAAAAGCCAGCCGCTACGCTGGCCTTTTGTATACTCGTCATACCCTTCCCGTGGAAAGGCAGTGCATTGTCCTGTTCCCTGAATACTCAGAGACAAAGCGGAATACCATGAGCGTTTGGTGGTTCTTCATCCTCGGTTGCGGTGCGATAGGCTTTACAATCAAGATCCTTCTGGACCATATAAAAGAGGCAGACGATATCAGCGACAAGATCCATCTCGCCAAAGGGCAGATCGTGACGTTTGAGGAGAAACAAGAAGCGGAAGAACGCGAGACGGGAGAGCTGAAGGCCGATCTTGATCAGCTGCAGAAGGACATCGACAGCAAGAAGGGAATGGTAAGTAAGCTGCAGAAGCACATCGAAAAACGGAAGAGCGATCTCGCCAACCAGGGCAAGTTCAAGCTCAACGATTAAAGGAAGGCCGCCAGATCCGGCGGCCTTCCTTATTCCGGCCCTCAAGAAATCCCTCCCCAAGTCGCCCTCAAAAACCATCGCGCCCAACTGTTGCCAAGCGAAACACATGATACACCTCCCCCCGGATAGGCCAAGAAAGGCCTACCAAACTAACATATCTACACCTTATCCAAACGATCAGAATCATAAATTTCCCACATACAACGGGCCGTAGTATTCTCAAAGCGTCACCATCAGCCTGGCCCACCACGCGGAGACAACATGCCGATTCTCAGGCTCTACAGGTCCCCCGGTCTAGCGGAAAGCCATAGCCAATCCATATCACAGCGATTCGCCTCCCAGACGGGCCGAACGGTCGACCTGACGACCGAGGTCTGCTACTATATCCAGTCCGAGAAGTCCCTCACCGAAGCAGACACCGAGAAGCTGCGTTGGCTGCTCGCCGAGACCTACGAGCCTGACCAACTCTCCCCGGAGTCGCTCCTGGACGTCGTCGAATACGTGGAGGCTGGCCCGAGGCTCAGCTTCTCCACGGCCTGGTCCACGAACGCCGTATCGATATGTCGGGCCTGTGGCATTGAAGGCGTTGACAGGCTTGAGAGATCCCGCCGATATGGCTTCTCTTCCCCTCTGAACGAGGCTGAACGCGCGGTCTTCCTCTGTCTAGTCCACGACAGAATGACAGAGTGTGAGTACACCGAACCGCTTACGACCTTCGATCCGGGCATAGAGCCCGACCCCGTCACGAGGATCCCTCTCATCGAGCAAGGCCGGACTGCTCTGGAAGAGCTAAACGATACGATGGGGCTGGCCTTCGATGAATGGGACCTGAACTACTACAGCGACGTGTTTCTCGACAAGCTGAAGCGGAATCCGACCAACGTCGAGTGCTTCGACATCGCGCAGTCCAACAGCGAGCACTCTCGTCACTGGTTCTTCAAGGGAAGACTGGTTCTCGACGGCGAAACCAAGCCGCACCACCTGATTGGCCTGATCCAGGAAACGCTCGATGCGCACCCGGATAACAGCATCATCGCTTTCCGCGACAACTCGAGCGCCATTCGAGGGTGCAGGATCGACACGCTTCTTCCATCTACTCCGGGCGGCCCCTCGGCTCTGAAGCCGGGAAGCGTCGTCTACCACCCGTTGTTGACGGCAGAGACACACAACTTCCCGTCTGGTGTCGCCCCCTTCCCCGGGGCCGAAACCGGTACAGGGGGACGCATTCGGGACACACACGCGACCGGACGCGGCTCTCTGGTTGTCGCAGGCACGGCAGCCTACTGTGTTGGCAACCTCCGGATTCCTGGCTACCCACTCCCCTGGGAGGACAGCGACTTCCAGTATCCGGACAACCTCTCCGATCCCCTGACGATCGAGATCGAGGCCTCCAATGGGGCATCCGACTACGGGAATAAATTCGGCGAACCCGTGATCCAGGGCTACACCCGCTCCTTCGGCCTTCGCCTTTCTTCAGGCGAACGTCGGGAGTGGATCAAGCCGATCATGTTTAGCGCCGGCGTCGGCCAGATCGACGATCGCCACACCGAGAAATACGATCCAGAGATCGGGATGAAGGTCATCAAGCTTGGTGGCCCCGCCTATCGGATCGGCATGGGCGGGGGCGCGGCTTCCAGCATGGTTCAGGGAGAAAACGCCACAGAGCTCGACTTCAACGCTGTACAGCGCGGTGACGCTGAGATGGCCCAGAAGGTGAACCGTGTGATCAGATCGTGCGTGGAACTAGGTGAGGACAACCCGATTGTGAGCATCCACGACCAGGGCGCCGGCGGGAACTGTAACGTGCTCAAAGAGATCGTGGAGCCGCTCGGGGCCCGCATCAACCTCCACGATGTTCACCTCGGTGACCAAACCCTTTCTGCTTTGGAGATCTGGGGCGCGGAATACCAGGAGAACGATGCCCTCCTGATCCAAGCGGAGCACGAGGACCTATTCCAAGCGCTGTGCGATCGCGAGAAGGTACCCTTCTCCACCGTTGGGGAGGTCACCGGTGACGGCCGAATCGTGGTCTACGATGCCCGATCCGACGTCACGCCGGTCGATCTCGACCTGGAAAGTGTACTCGGAGACATGCCCCAGAAGACGTTCGAGCTTGATCGCGTAGCCCGCGACTTCCTTCCCCTGTCGCTCCCTGCCGGGGTGACGGTACCGCAAGCGCTGGACCGCGTTCTGCGTCTGCTCTCTGTGGGTTCGAAGCGCTTCCTGACGAACAAAGTCGATCGGAGCGTGACCGGCCTGATCGCTCAACAACAATGCGTCGGCCCATTTCAGCTCCCGCTATCCAACGTCGCCGTGGTCGCGCAGAGCCACACGGGACTTACGGGAATCGCGACCGCCATCGGTGAACAACCGATCAAGGGTATCGTGGATCCTGCGGCTATGGCCCGCATGACGATCGGCGAGGCATTGACCAACATCGTCTGGGCGTCTGTGCCTGGCATCGACCATATCAAGTGCTCCGGAAACTGGATGTATGCGGCCAAGCTGCCTGGTGAAGGTGCGGACATGTATGACGCGGCCCTCGCCGTCCGTGACACCATGATCGCTCTGGGCCTGGCGATTGACGGAGGGAAGGACAGCCTGTCGATGGCCGCCATCGCTCCGACGGAAGGAGGCGACGAAACGGTCAAGGCTCCAGGAACATTCGTCGTTTCCGCTTACGCGGCCTGCGACGACATCACCCTGACCGTCACAACGGACCTGAAGCAGACGGAAACAGACCTCCTGTATGTGGATTTGGGGGCAGGGAAAAACAGTTTGGGTGGTTCCGCGCTGGCCCACGTCTATGGACAGGTTGGCAATGTCGTCCCCGATCTCAACGACACAGACCTCGTCTCGGCCGCTTTCCGCGTGACTCAGAAACTGATTCGTGAACGGGAGATACTGGCGGGCCACGACCGAAGTGATGGTGGCCTGCTCACAACCGTGCTGGAAATGGCTTTCGCAGGAAACATTGGCGTTTCGATTGACACGAATCCAGGTATCGACACCCTTGAGTACCTGTTCAATGAGGAGCTCGGGCTGGTTCTTGAGGTAAGCGCCGGCAAAACCGACCACATCATCGACCAGTACACCTCAGCCGGCGTCCCCTGCACGCGTATCGGTGGTACGACGGATTCAACCCAAATCATCGTAACCCTGGACGGGGAAACAGTACTCACTGATTCCATCGAGAATCTGCAAGACACCTGGGAAGCAACCAGCTACCAGCTAGAACGACTTCAGGTCAACCCGGACTGTGCGGACAAGGAGCGGGAGACGAACCTGTCGCGTTGCACGCCTGCTTTCTCGCTCTCCTTCGCGCCGTCAGCGCCGGCCACGGTTAGTGATGGGAGGCCGCAGATCGCGATCGTCAGAGAAGAGGGTAGCAACGGCGACAGGGAGATGGCATCCGCTTTTCACCTGGCGGGATTCGAACCGTGGGACATCAGCACTGCGGACCTTGCGAACGGACGAGCCACCCTAGATGGATACCACGGCATCGCCTTTGTCGGTGGGTTCAGCTACGCGGACGTGCTGGATAGCGCAAAAGGCTGGGCGGGAGTGATCAGATACAACGAGCGAGTGCTCGAGCAGATGCGGCGCTTCCGCCACAGGGCAGATACCTTCAGCCTGGGCGTCTGCAACGGATGCCAGTTGATGGCTTTGCTTGGGTGGGTGCCGGGCGACGACCTCCCAGATACATCCCAACCCCGATTCGTTCAAAACCAGTCGGGCCGATTCGAAT
Source organism: Gemmatimonadota bacterium (assembly GCA_002727195.1). Classification (GTDB taxonomy): domain Bacteria; phylum Latescibacterota; class UBA2968; order UBA2968; family UBA2968; genus UBA2968. The sequence continues at coordinate 121,649 of PBWH01000016.1, read as the reverse complement.
CCAGATTCTCGACCGTTCGAGTGCCGCAGAGCCCCGCAATCATGCTATCAGGCATGGCAGACTCGGTGCTTGGTGTTTGGGTGGCTCACGGGGAAGGACGCGCGTATTTTCCGGATCCGCAGGTCCAGGAATCGGTGGAGCGGAGGAATCTCGTCGCGCTGAGATATGCCGATGATTCCGGAGTGTCCACCGAGACCTATCCACTCAATCCGAACGGGTCTCCTGACGGCATCGCTGGGCTTTGCTCGGAAGACGGACGGCACCTGGCAATGATGCCGCACCCTGAGCGTGCTTTCCTCAAATGGCAGTGGGGATGGATGCCGCCTGCGTGGAATGACCTTGAGGCATCACCCTGGTTGCGGATGTTCCAGAACGCGAAGGACTGGTGCGATCAGACCTGATAGACCGGATTACTCGATCCGCCCGACACCGTTGACGGGACGGCAGGCATACACTTCAGCCGTATACTCGGAGTTTGCGTTGTAGCCTGACTCTACGGCCGAGGATAGGGCCGATACTGCCGCGTCGTGGGCCAGGCACACGATACATCCGCCGAAACCAGCCCCCGTCATTCGTGCGCCAACCACGCCATCCACGCGTTGAACAATCTCGACCAGGCGATCCAGCTCGGGGCCGCTCACTTCGTAGTCATCCCGCAAGCTCACGTGTGACTCCCCCATCAACCCGCCAAAGGTCTCGACGTCACCTTCCTTGAGGGCGTCCACCGCCTGCTCCGTACGTCCGATTTCAGTAATCACGTGCCGACACCGGCCATAGATTTCCTCGGTCAGCGCGCCACTGTAGTCCTGTAGATGTTCGATCGTCACATCCCTGAGCGACCGAAAAGACTCGCCCGTCGCCAGGGACAACTGACGGACGCCGTGCTCACAGGCCGATCGGCGCTCATTGTATACGGAATCCGTCAGCCCCCGCTTCACACCTGAATTGCAGATGACGATCCTGAGATCCTCATCCCCGACCGGAACGAGATCGAACGAGAGATCTCGACAATCCAGGAAAAGCGCGTGCCCTTCCCGCCCATTGGCGCTAACAAACTGATCCATAATCCCGCAGTTCACGCCCACGAAACTGTTCTCCGCCGCCTGGCCTGCCAGGGCGAGCTTCGGGCCGGGCATCGAGATGTCATTCAGTTCTAGGAGACCCCGTCCCACAGCCATCTCGACAGCCGCGGAGGAACTCAAGCCCGCCCCCACTGGCACATCCCCGGCGATGGTCGCATCAAACCCAGCCATACGCAGATTCATTTCCTGGAATTCATTAACCATGCCCTTGACGTAGTCTGACCAGTGACCCTCCGATGACAGTCCCCGGTTGATCGTGAACTCTGCATCCTGGTCGAACGAGACCGCACGAATCACTGCTTGGTTGTCCGACCTTGGACTGGCAGCAAACACCACGTAGCGATCGATGGCCGCCGGGAATACATAGCCTTCGTTGTAGTCGGTGTGCTCGCCGATCAGATTGACCCGGCCCGGTGCACGCACCACCAACTTCGGATCCGCCCCAAAACGTTCGCGAAACCCGACGACACAGCGTTGTACGATATCAGCCAACGTCCGCTCCTGCTTCTGACATTCCGGTGGACTGCGACATCGCTCGTCTGATCTCGGCCGCAGTGATGTTGGGGTCTGAAGGGTTCACGCTCCTGCCGAAGATATCTGCGCCAACAACATGCTTCCTGATGTCAGGCCCTCTCAACAGGCTGGTGATATGGATCTGGGCGTGAAACGGCCGATCCTGACCATCACTCGGAGCCTGAATCAGCGCGAGAGAATACTGATACGGAGCGTCGAACAAGCTATCCAACCCCTTCAGAACCGCCTGAAGCAATTCAGCCAGGTCAGTTCGCTCCGAGTCGGTGGCCTCTGAGAGTGACCCGATAGCCCGCCTTGGAGCGATGCAGATGTCATAGGGCATCCAGGCCGCAAACGGAACGAATGCGCAGAATCCATCGTTCGCGTGGAGGACTCTGCGGCCATCAATCAGCTCGGTTTCAAGCGCTTCAGCCACGAAATCCGATTTCTCGAACATCTGGATCTGCTCGCGCAACATGAGATCGGGGATCGAGCCGAAGGCATAGACCTGTCCGTGTGGGTGCAACTGAGAATTCCCCATCACGGCTCCCCTGTTCTCGAAGATCAGAACATACTCGATCTCTGGAAGCGCGCTCAATCGATCATAGGCCTCGACCCAGGCATCCACCACGTGCGCAATCCCGTCGATTGGCATCGTAGACATCCGCGCGGAGTGATCTCGGCTGTAGACGATGACCTCACAGACGCCCGCTGAGGTCCGGGCAGCATAGCCTGCTCCTACAGCGCTGACAGGGACATCGGGCCCAGAAAGGGACGGAAAGTCGTTTTCGAACACATAGGTATGGACGTAATCCGGGTTAACGATCCCGGTCGTCCGTGTGTTCCCCGGACAGAGATAACAGGTCGGCTCGTAGGACGTGACACTCGGGCCGTCGCCACCCGCTTCTCGGTCACCTTCCCACGGCCTGGAGCCACGCTGGGAGGCAAATGTGATCCATCGCTGCCAGAAAGGGTTATAGCGCTCCTCCTGAATCGGTCGGAAACCGTGCGGGTTGTGCGAGTGCCAGCGCCAGGCACGAAACATCGTCTCTTTCAAAGGCGTTGTCGCCTTCCATCCGAGCTCCGACGCGATAAGACTCGCGTCGGCGATCAATCGCTCAGGATCACCCGCACGACGATCACCCTCTAACTGGGGAATCGCGTCCCCTGTGACGGATGCCGCCGTGTCCAGGATCTCCCTTACGCTGTATCCTTCCCGCGTACCCAGATTGTAAACGTATCCGCCGGATGCGTCCCTCATGCGATCCAGACAGAGAACGTGTGCCCGAGCCAGGTCGTAGACCGATACATAGTCCCTGATGGCAGTACCATCCTCGGTGCCATAGTCCGTCCCGAATATTGTCACTTCGGAGCGTTGGCCTAGCACAGCCTTGTAGCAGATGGGGATGAGGTGCGTTTCAGGATCGTGATCCTCCCCGATGAGGCCGGATTCCGATGCCCCTGCGACGTTGAAGTATCGCAACGCCGTGTAGGGGATCTGTTCTGCCTGCCACCTCTTCTCTAGGATAAGCTCATCGATCAGCTTGGTGAGCCCATATACGTTCGTCGGAATCATCAGACGGGCCCGGTCACGATCAGTCAGCGCAAGAGCCGCTTCCCCTGAGACCATCTCATCATACCAGGTGAGCAGGGATTCGAATGACACCGCGGCGGGCATCAGCTGGCTCTGTTCGAACCGCCCCTGATCGATGACACAATCCTGGTAGGTTTCAGCGAGCGGGAGGTCCTCCGGGGTCGGGTCGCCATAAGTCGCAGCCGTAGTGGATTTGACCAGAGGCAATCCTTCGGACGCCCGGACAAGATTCCAGAAACCCAGTACATTCGTGTCGAAGTAGTCTTGAGGCTTCTCTTGCGACTCGCCAACCAGGCTTCGCGCCGCAAAGTCGATGATACCCGATGGGCGATGTTTTTGGAATGCATCGCGGGTGGCGGCCAGGTTTCGCAGATCGACCCTCTCGAACGCAAAGAGCTCAGGCCCATACAGACGGGTAAACAAGTCGACCACTTCCTGGTGGCCAGTAGAGAGGTCATCCAGGACGACAACGGGGCGCCCCAGTTCGAGCAGATACTCGACGGTGTGAGACCCAACGTATCCCGCCCCGCCCGTGACAAGGGTTTTGCTCAAGCAACCACCGGTTTTCCTATGGCCTCGAGGATCTTTTTCAACTTAGCCATCTGTTCGTCATTTAGACGTGAGACGGGCCGCCGAGGAGGCCCCCCAGCCAGACCTACCAGATCAGCCCCAGCCTTCAGCATCGCAGGGTGCGTCCCGAGCGTAAAGGCATCGCGCAGAGGAACAAGCTTGTCCTGGAGGTCACGCGCTCGCGCCTGATCCCCGTCCACATAGGCGTCGTAAATCCCCGACGCTATGTCCGGCGCGACATTGGCGCTCGCCGCGATCGCCGCCGCTGCCCCTTCCTGCAGAGCTGAAAGAATCAGTGTATCGCGCCCCATGACCATTCGAAATGTGTCCGGCAATTCCCGTAGGAAAGTCAGAGCCTGCTCGAAGTTTCCAGAGCTGTCCTTAACACCAACGATATGAGGGAATCGCCGATGCAGACGCTCGATGACATCCAGGCGGAGTGCGTTACCTGTCCGTGCAGGAAGGTTATAGAGCAGGATCGGCAAAGCCGTTGCATCGGCGATCTCAGCATAGTGGGCGAACATCTGGTCATCGCTCGGCGTGATAAAGGCCGGCGTCAGGATCGACAGACATTGGGCACCAGCGGTCTCAGCTATTTTAGCAAGGTCGACAGCCTCCGCCGTTGAGTTTGCCGATGTGCCCACGTAGACTGGGACACGGCCATCCGTGAACTCAACCGTCCATTCGTAAGCAGCACGTTTCTCGTCGATGTCCATCGCCCAGAACTCACCCGCTGTGCCACACGTGAACACCCCGTGCACACCAGCCTCAATGACCCCATCGATCAGGCGCTTCATCCCATCCCTGCTCAGGGATTCATCGTCATTCATAGGTGTCACGAGCGCGGGAATCACGCCTCTGATAAAGCTGCTGTCCAACATCTGCCTCCTAGTGCAGGCCTGACTGACGATGCTCGAACCGATGATAGGATTTGGCCTCTGCCTTGTCAACGATAGGCCCAATTCGGCCAGTATCCGGGAATTACGCCTTGACACTGGTTTCATACCAGCCTACGTTTTCGGAACATTGATTCCGGGGTCTCGCCGCTGGCGGAACCTTGGTTTTTTTTATGGAGTATGCATGAACCGGGTATACCTGACCAAAGAAGGCTACGAGAAACTCAGGAGCGAGCTGGAGAAGCTCGAGAAGGAGGAGCGCCCAGTCGTGATCGATGCGATTTCGAGGGCGCGCGAATTCGGTGACCTGAGCGAGAACGCCGAGTATGCCGCGGCTAAAGAGCGACAGATGCACCTCGAGAAGCGAATCGCCGAGATCCACGAAAAGCTGACCCGGTCGGAGATTATCGACGAAGCCCAGATCCCGAAGGACAAGGCGTATCTCGGTGCAACGGTGACCCTGAAGGACGAGAACAAGGGATGCGAAGTCACCTACACGCTCGTCTCAACGGACGAAGCGGACTTCAGCGAGAACAAGATCTCTACGGAGTCGCCCGTCGGGAAAGCGATGCTTGGCAAGAAGGTCGGGGACAAGGTCGAGGCGACCGTGCCTGCAGGTACCCTGAACTACGAAATCCTGTCCATCGATCGCTAGTCTACAATATACAGCGAATGAGAGCCAGAGGGCGGGCGCAGCCGAAAAGTAGCGCCCGCCCTCTGCTTTCAGCCCAGACAGAAACGGACAAGCACCTCGCAGTGGGGCGTTTGTGGAAGCATGTCGACGAGCTGCAGATACTCCATCCTGTAGCCATGAGCAGTCAGGGCAGCCGCGTCGGTCGCTAGCGCCGCCGGGTTGCAAGATACGTATATGATGCGTTCAGGCTTCAGATCAATCAGCGCTCTGAGCGCACGATGGTGCATACCGGCGCGAGGAGGATCCGTCACCGCTACGTCAAAGCGGTCTCCCTGATCACGGAGCTGACCTAGCAGGTCTTCGGCTGGGCCAGATATGAACTGACAGTTCTCGACGCCGTTTCGCGCGCTGTTCCCGACCGCATCCCGAATCGCATCTTCAGAAACCTCTACACCCACCACACGCGCCGCCATCTGCGATAGGAATAGCGATATACCGCCCGTACCGCAGTATGCGTCCAGACAGGTCTCTCCCTCGCTCAAGTCCGCAAGATCAACAACCCGCTCGAACATGCGCTCGGCCTGGAACGTGTTGGGCTGAAAAAAAGAGGCGGGCGAAATCTCGAACATGAATGGCTCCAGCCGATCGTTGATCGCGGGCTTACCACACACGACCCGGCTTTCATCCCCATACGCGACCTGAGCCTTGGCCCGATTGATGGTATGGACAACGCTGGCCAGATCAGGGTGTTTCTCGACCAATCGGATGGCCAAGTCCTCGACCAATGGAAATGGCTCTTCTGACGTGGTTAGGATGACCATCACCTCACCCGTTTGTGCAGCGTACCGAACCGTCAAGAATCGCAGCAGACCGAGGTGCTGTTTCAGATCATAGACGGAGAGTCCTCGCTCATTCGCGAATACGCGAATATCCTCAACCATTTCGCTCGCAACGGGATGTACGAGCTCACACAAACCCAGGTCGAAAATCCGCCCGAACTGCCCTGCCGGATGGAGTCCGATCTCGACCAGGCCCGTCTCCCCGGTACCGAATGAGAACTCCATCTTGTTCCGGTATTGCAAAGGAGATGGGGCTCGTAGCGTTTGTCCGATCTCAACGTCATCCGCAGGTTGGACGGCCTCCCGGACGACCCGTTCCTTAAGCAGAATCTGGTCGTCATACGTAAGGTCCTGCCAAAGGCATCCCCCACACAGTCCAAAGTGGTTACACGCGGCCTCCTGTCGCTCAAGGCTGGCATCAGTGCGATCCACGACCCGAGCTTCCGCTTCCCTGCGTCGATGGCGCACTTTCCTCAGACGCGCGATGACCGTGTCTCCAGGCACTGTTCCCCTGATGGTCACCCGATATTCCCCGTAGGAGGCCATGCCATGCCCCTTAACACTCAAACCGTCGACATCGACCTCGATCACGCCCCCGGGCTTCGGCTTGACGTATTCACGGCTCACCTGGAAGCCTCCTCTGCGATTGCACTTTGCAAGCTCGGTACGCTCTTGAGCGTTTCATACGAGAACAACGAGAAACCGGCCAGACGCGCATCGCGGGCCCCCTCGATTTGCTTCACGGTATCCCCCGTATCCTGATTCCAGGCCCCGATTCCGGCCACGACGCGCCCCTTCTGTACATACTTCCGGACAAGCCGCATGCGCTCAAGAAGTCGTCGATTCGAACCAGTGTAGAACATGGGCACAACGACATCGAGATAGCGTCGGTTCACCCAATCAATCCAGTTCTGTCCATACCGCGTGTAGGCAGTCTCCAGATCCGGCTTCACCGCAGCGGACAAAACGAGCGCAGGATTGCGCCGCAGTAACAGGGCTTTGGCCTCCCTGACGAATTCAGTGACTCTTGCGCTGCGCCATCGGTTCCAGGTCTTCACCGCCTCCTCAGCCCCTCCGATGGTGGGTGGATCCGTGTCCGTGTCCGCCCAGAACCCAGTTCGCGCCAGAGGGCTGTAGTCGTAGTGCTCGTTCGGATACCGCACATAGTCCAGGTGGATGCCGTCGACACGGTACCGATCGATTATTTCGCCGATGACCTCTAGCAGATACGGGCTAACAGACGGATGGGCCGGGGATAGGTATCGACCTTCCACCCCTCGTTTGACGATGTCATCTGTCAGGCCAGGTTGTCCAAGATCGATCCCGTCGCTCGATATCATGAACCAGTCGGGATTCGTTCGGAGCAGATGATCCTCTGGAGCTTCCCGGTCTGGATACCAGGTCAGGTAGACGTTCACCCAGGCGTGCACTTGGAGACCTGCATCGCGCGCACGTTCCACACAATACGCCAGCGGGTCCAACCCCGGCTCGATCCCTTCACCTGGCGGAGCCAGATCACTCTCGTAGTATGCGTCTCCCCGCCCTCGGACCTGAACAAATAACGTGTTCAACCCCGCTCGGGACGCCTGCTGGACGACCTCAGAGATACGCTCCTGCGAAGTCATCTCGTGCCGTACAACCCATACGGCCCGGACTGCTTCTGCGCCGACACCACTCCAGAGAAATAAAAAGAAAAAAGGCAGCCAGACAATCACGCCTGGCTGCCTTTCTTTTCTTGCTCGAGGGACAGAGATCACGCCTTGGAATCCCCTTCTTCCTTTTCGGATTCTTCGCCCTCGTCGGACGCTTGGTTTTCAGCCTCCTCCGACTCGCTCTCTTTGGCGGATGCCTCGGGCGTCTCTGTTTCTTCCTCTGTGCTTTCTTCCTCGGCCGCCTCAGGCGTCTCTGCCATCTCCTCAGTGTCTTCTGTCGGCTCCTCCGCCTCCTCGACTTCCGCCGGGGCCGCAGCCGCAGATGCAGGCTTGGAAACGGTATCAGCGAACTCCGATCTCAACTCACTTCCGACCAGCTCGATCACGCAGACCTCGGTGGCATCCCCACGCCGCGGCCCCAGGCTCAGCACGCGTGTATAGCCCCCCTGTCGGTCCGAAAATGTCGGTGCGATCTCATCAAAAAGCTTGGTGACAACGACCTTGTTCCGGATTCGCCTCAGCACCTGTCGACGGGCGTGGAGGTCCCCACGCTTGGCAAACGTGATCAGTCGCTCCGCAACGCCCTGCAGCTCTTTCGCCTTCGGCTTTGTGGTGCGGATCATGCCGTGCGTGAACAACGACGTCGCCAGATTGTTCATCGTCGCACGCTTATGACTCGCTGTTCGGCCGAGCTTGCGGCCTCTCTTACCGTGCCTCATCGTCTTGCCTTATCCCTTCAGATCCTAAAAGTCCTCGTCGACCAGAGCGACCGACTCGGTCTTCGGAGCAACATCCTTGTACTTTGAGATTTCCATGCCGAACGCGAGACCCAGCCCTTCAAGGATGGCGTTCAACTCGTTCAGCGACTTCCGGCCGAAGTTCCGAAACCTCAGCATCTCCGACTCAGGACGCACCACCAGATCCTCGAGGGTGATGATATCGGCGGCCTTGAGACAGTTGGCCGATCGCACGGACAGTTCGAGTTCCTCGACGGGCATCTTCAGAAGATGAGCGATCCTCTGTGTGGCCTCGTCGACCACTTCTTCCTCTACCGGCTCCGGGTCCTCGTCAAAGTTGATGAACAGCTCGAGGTGATCCTTCAGCGTCTTGGATGCGTGAGCCACCGCGTCGTCAGGGCGCACAACGCCGTTCGTCCAGACCTCGAGAGTCAGCTTGTCATAGTCTGTCTGCTGACCGACGCGGGCATTGTCCACATCGTAATGAATCTTACGGACCGGCGAGAACGCTGCATCGAGGACGATCGTTCCCATCGGCTGATCCGCGGACTTGTTGTTCTCGCTGAGCACATAGCCTCGTCCGAGACCGATCGTGATCTCCATGTCCAGAACGCCATCACGGTCCAGCGCCGCGATGTGCTGCTCGGGATTCATCACCTCGATTTGGGCATCCACCTGAAGGTCGGCCGCCGTGAGGTCGCCCTGACCTTCCTTCTTCACGTGAATAACCTTCTCTTCCCCCTCGAGCAGGCGGATGTTCACTTCCTTCAGATTCAGGATAATCTCGGTAACGTCCTCGACAATCCCCTCGAGCGTCGAGAACTCGTGCTGCACACCCTCAACCTTCACGGCCTTGATGGCAGCGCCCTCGATCGATGAGAGTAGGACGCGACGCAGTGCGTTTCCAATCGTGGTTCCAAAGCCTCGCTCAAGTGGCTGGACGGTAAACTGCCCATAACTGTCCGTCAGAGAGTCTTCGTCGATCTGTACGGATCGAGGCATCTGAAAATTCTTCGGCTTCATGCAGTTCTCCTGAAGAGGAAATCGATTAAGCAGGCGTTTACTTGGAGTAGAGCTCGACGATGAGGTGTTCCTCGACGGCCGTCGGAATGTCCTCTCGGCTCGGATGCTCCAGCAGGGTACCGCTCAGGTTCACCTTGTCCACGGACAACCAGGAAACCTGACGTCCCTCGCTCATACGCTTGAGGGCATCGTGAACCAGCGGCAACTGCCTGCTCTTCTCTTTGATCTGCACCACCTCACCGGGCGAAACCTGGAAGGAGGGGATGTTCACGCGCTTGTTACCAACCGTCACGTGACCGTGGCGAACAAGCTGCCGGGCGCACTTACGGGACGGGGCGAACCCGAGCCGGAAGATGATGTTGTCCAACCGTGCCTCCAGCATCTGGAGGAGCACCTCACCCGTCACGCCCTTGCCACGCGCTGCCTTCCGGTAGTATCCACGGAACTGGTTTTCCAGGATCCCGTACTGCCGCTTCGCCTTCTGCTTCTCCCGCAGCTGGAATGAATACTCCGAAGGCTTGCGACTTGGCCGCTGGCCGTGCTGTCCCGGTGCGTATCCGCGACGATCGACCGCGCATTTGTCGAGGTAGCATCGCTCTCCCTTGAGGAAGAGCTTCACGCCTTCCCGTCTGCAGAGCTTGCAGTTTGCGCCTGTATACCTTGCCATGAATCTCTCCTAAACCAGCCCGTCAGACGCGTCGCCGCTTGGGAGGGCGGCAGCCGTTGTGCGGAATGGGGGTCACATCTCGAATAGCGGAAATCTCAAGCCCTGCACCTTGCAGAGAACGAACAGCAGCCTCACGACCGACACCTGGGCCCTTGACCCAGACTTCTACTCGCTTGAGCCCCATCGCGAGCGCTTCTTTGGCAGCGGCTTCTGCGGCCATCTGAGCCGCAAAAGGTGTGCTCTTCTTGGATCCTTTGAAGGCGACCTTTCCGGTCGAGGCCCAGGAGATCACGTTTCCTTCTTTATCTGTCAGCGTTACGATAGTGTTGTTGAACGTCGCTTTGATATGGGCGACACCCAACGAATCCACTCGCTTGTTACGCCGTCGTCCTGTTTTGGGGGGCAAACAATCCTCCTTAAATGGCAGCTAGACTGACTTACAACTTCTTCCGCCCAACCTGACCTTTCTTCGGACCTTTCCGAGTCCGGGCGTTTGTTTTTGTCCGTTGGCCGCGCAGCGGCAGACCGCGACGCCAGCGAAGACCGCGATAGCAGCCGACATCCATCAGGCGCTTCACGTTCATCGCTACTTCACTGCGGAGCTCACCCTCGACCTTGTAGTCCCCTTCGACCACGCTCCTCAGCTTTCCGATCTCTTCCTCGGTCAGCGCTTCGACTCGCGTCGTCGGGTCGATCTGAGTCTGCGACAGGATCTTCTTTGCCGAGGTGCCGCCGATACCATAGATGTAGGTCAGCGCGATCTCGACGCGTTTCTCTCGAGGGATATCTACTCCGGCGATTCGTGCCATGTGCTCTCCTAGCCCTGACGCTGCTTGTGTCGGGGGTTAGCCTTGCAGATCACGCGAACAACCCCGCGCCTGCGGATAATCTTGCAGTGGTTACAGCGCTTCTTGACCGATGATGAAACTTTCATAGCTCAGCCCTTGGCTTTCCGCCGCCAATGCGGCGCGTTAACCGCGTCGTCCTCGAATGCGGCCCTTCTTCATAAATCCGTCATAATGTCGCATCAGCAGGTGGGACTCGATCTGCTGCAACGTATCAAGCGCAACTCCCACGATGATCAGCAGGCCCGTTCCCCCGAAGAAATCCGAGAGACCCGGGTTCACACCCAGCCATTCGACGACGAAGAACGGGAACACGGCGATGGCCGCGAGGAAGATCGACCCCGGCAACGTGATGCGAGTCAAGATCCGATCGATATAGTCCGACGTCCGCTTCCCGGGACGTACGCCGGGGATAAATCCGCCCTGCCGCTTCATATTGTCCGCGAGGTCTACAGGGTTGAAGACGATCGCCGTGTAGAAATACGCAAAAAAGATGATCATCACACTATACAGCACCCAGTAAGGCATCGACTGCCAGGTGCCTCCAGGCGATAGCGCCACGGCGATCTGCTGCACGAATTCGACGTTGGGAGCGAAGCTCGCCATCGTCGCCGGCAGGAACATGATCGCCTGAGCAAAGATGATCGGCATCACGCCGGACACATTGACCTTCAGCGGGATGTGCGTTGTCTGGCCGCCATAAACCTTCCGCCCAACGACACGTTTCGCATACTGGACGGGGATTTTCCTGGTCCCTTGCGTCAACATCACCACAAAGGCTGTGACTGCTGCAATGATCGCGAGTACCAGGATCTCGACAAAGATCGACTTGTCGTTCGTGATGAAGTCGGCGTATTCCTGACCGACTGCCCACGGTAATCGTGCGATGATCCCGATCAGGATCAGCATCGACATACCGTTCCCGATCCCCTGGGCGTCGATTTGCTCGCCGAGCCACATGATGAAGACGGTCCCGGACGTGATCGTCAAAACGGTCAGCAATGTGAACCCGATGCCCGGGTCGACCACCACGGACTGTCCCGTAATCGGTGACCTCAAGGACTCGAGAAAATAAGCGACTGCACCGCTCTGAGCCGCCGCGAGGGCGACCGTCCCATACCGCGTATACTGAGTGATCTTCTTGCGGCCCTCTTCACCCTCCTTCTGTAGCTTCTGCAGAACCGGGATGACCGCACCAAGCAACTGAATGATGATCGAAGCGCTGATGTAGGGCATAATGCCCAACGCGAACACTGTCGCCCGGGTGAANGCCCCCCCGACGAACATGTCGTACATCGAGAACAGCGTTCTCTCGGTACCCGCAAAGAANTCTTGCAGGGCGATACGGTCGATCCCCGGAATCGGCACCTGACCGCCGATCCGGTAGACCACCAGGATCATCAGCGTGAACAGTATCCGGCTGCGAAGCTCGGGAATGCGGAATGCACTCTGGAACGTCTTAAGCAAGGCGCCNTCTACTCCTTCTCGCCTTCGTCAGNGGCATCNTCATTCTGTGCTTCCTCGACGGGCTCTGGGTCGGCCTTGGCAGCTTCTTCGGCGGACTCGGCAGCATCGGACGCCACGCTTCCACCGGCCTGGGCGATCTTCTTCGCAGCTGACTTGGAGACGGCCACGCCGCTCACCTCAATCGCCTCGGAAATCTCACCGACCCCAAGGATCTTCACGGGTCGCGAGGCAGATCCGATCAGGCCTGCTGCCTTCAGGGTGTCGGGCGTGACAGCCCCCCTGATCCCCTTCCGAGTCAGGTCTTTCAGGTTCACAACCTGATTGTCCGGCCGATTGCTGTTGAAGCCGACCTTGGGAAGACGCATGTGAAGTGGCATCTGACCGCCCTCGAACCAGGGCTTGACCCCGCCGCCGGAACGCGAATTCTGGCCTTTGTGACCTTTTCCACTGGTCTTGCCGACGCCGGAGCCGGGACCGATCCCGAGGCGCTTCTTTGTTCGCGTTGCGCCCTTGGGCGGCGTGATGTTTGAAAGATCCATTATCTCGTCCTATCTCGACCTAACCGGCCTGCTCGACCTTGACCAGGTGTGATACCTTGTCGATCATCCCCAGAATCTGGGGTGTATCCGAGTGTTCCACGGTCTGGTGCATCCGCTTGATCCCAAGCGCTTCCAGCGTCTTGCGCTGGTTGGCCTGTCGCTTGATCGCGCTCCGCACCTGAGTAATCTTGATCGTCGCCATGATCGTTATCCTGCGGCCACGTCCNCGACATCGACGCCACGGAGCTCGGCGAAGGCCTTGGCGTCGCGAAGGGTCGCGAGCCCGTTCAGGGCGGCCTTGACCGTGTTCTGGGAGTTCTTTGAGCCAAGCGACTTGCTCAGGACATTCTGCACACCGGCGAGCTCAAGTACCGTGCGGATGCCTCCACCGGCGATCACACCGGTACCTGGAGCAGCCGGCTTCAGGAGAACACGAGCAGCGCCAAACTCTCCGATAATCTCGTGCGGGATCGTCCCGTCGATCACGGGAACGCGAATCAGCTCTTTCTTCGCATTCTCCGTTGCTTTACGGATCGCCTCGGCCACCTCGCCAGCCTTGCCCATCCCGACCCCGACGTGACCCTTCCGATCACCGACCACGGCGAGCGCGTTGAACGAGAAGCGGCGTCCACCTTTTCGGACGTGCGAAACGCGATTAATGCTATTGTTAATGACGACCTCGGTCAGGTCGAGTCCTGTCGGATCAATTCTGGCCAATCTGGCCTCCTTCTTGAAGATGAGCTAGATCTTGAGTCCGCCTTCGCGAGCACCTTCGGCCAAGGCCTTGACCCGGCCGTGATACAGATACCCCCCTCGATCGAACACCGCCTCCTTGATCCCGGCCTCAGCTGCTTTTGCGGCGATTGCCTTGCCGACAGCGTGGCTTTGCGCGCGCTTGTCCTCCGCCCCAGAAACCGCATCCGCGATCGAAGGTGAGTAGCTCGACAGGCCCATCAGGGCTCTGCCGGAGGTATCGTCGATCAGCTGAACCTGGACGTGCCTGGCGCTCCGGAAGACTGCCATCCGGGGTCGTTCGGCCGTCCCGCGCACTTTGTTCCGGACGCGCATTTGGCGGCGACGTCGGAGGTCTCGTTTCGTTCGCTTACTCATAGAGCCGGTAATCCTTACTCACTACGCGACAGCTGTCTTTCCAGCCTTGCGCCTCACATATTCGTCGTCATACCGGATACCCTTCCCCTTGTATGGCTCGGGGGGACGGATCTTCCGGATGTCTGCAGCCGTGCTGCCCACGAGCTCCTTGCTCGCGCCCTTCACGATCACCATCGTCTGAGCCCCTTCGATCCCGCCTGGCGGGTCGTCGAGCGAGAACTCGATGCCCTGAGGCGGCGTCACGGGGACGTTGTGGCTGTATCCCACTTGCAGATCCAGGTTCTTACCCTTTAAGTCCGCCCGATAGCCCACACCAACAACCACCAGACGCTTTTCGAACCCCTTCGTGACTCCTTCAACGGCGTTGGCGATCAGTGCCCGNGTCAAACCCCACGCCGCACGAGACGCCTGATCTTTTGTATCCTCGACCGTCACGACAAGCTGATCACCGTCCAGAGAAACCATCGTCAAGCGGTGAATCAGCACCTCGAGCGAGTCGTTCGATCCCTTCACCGTCACGATTTTATCGCCGATCTTGACATCGACGCCGCTCGGCACGGGNATGGGCATTTTTCCGATACGTGACACAGTGAAACTCCTTACCAGATGTTACAGAGTACTTCGCCGCCGACGCCGGCCTTGCGCGCCTCGTCGTCACAGAGAATCCCTGCGGGCGTCGACAGGATTGCCACCCCGAGTCCGTTGAGCACGCGCGGGATTTCCTGCTTTCCCACATACCGGCGAAGACCGGGTCGGCTCACACGCTTGAGGCCCTGGATAGTGCTGGCCTCCTCATCCGTATACTTCAGGTAGAGGCGCAGATACCCCTGACGGTTGTCTTCCACGTGTGCAAAATTGTGGATAAAGCCCCTATCCTTGAGGATACGGGCGATCTCTCGCTTCATCCGGGAGCTAGGAATATCGACTTTTCGGTGTCCGGCCATGCACGCGTTACGAACGCGAGTCAACAGGTCGGCGATCGGATCGGTCATCATAAGCGAATCAGTCCTTAGTCTTACCAGCTAGCCTTGCTCACCCCGGGGATCTGACCCTCGAGCGCGAGTTCACGGAAGCAGATACGGCAAATACCGAAGCGACGCAGGTAGGCACGGGGCCGNCCACAGCGACTGCACCGGTTGTAAGCCCGTACTTTGAACTTCGGCTTCCGCTTCGACTTGGCGATCATGGATTTTTTGGCCACGGGATCCTCTTCCTTTAAGCCGCTTCAGCTTGTTCGAAAGGCATTCCGAGGGCGCGCAGCAGTTCCAGCGCCTCCTCGTCGGTGTTGGCGGAAGTCACGAACGTGACATTCAGGCCGCGCACCTGGTCGATCTTGTCGTAATCGATCTCCGGAAAGATGATCTGCTCACGGATACCGAGAGAATAGTTGCCGCGTCCGTCGAACGAGTTCACCGACAGACCGCGGAAATCGCGAATCCGCGGGACTGCAAAATTGAAAAACCGATCAAGAAACTCCCACATCTGATCCCGTCGAAGCGTCACACTGCAGCCGATAGGCATCCCTTCACGCAGTTTGAAGTTCGACACGGACCGTTTTGCCCGGCGGATCGACGGACGCTGGCCGGCGATCCGACCCAGGTCATCGACGGCACCTTCGATCGCCTTGCTGTTCTGGACCGCTTCACCCACGCCGATGTTCAGGACGACCTTCTCCATCCGCGGGATCTGCATCACGTTCTTGTATTCAAACCGGCTCTTGAGAGCAGGCATCACATCGTTTTCATACAGCGTCTGTAACCGTGCATCCATCATGATTCTCCCGCCTACTCTGAATCCGTTATCTGTTCACCGCTCTTGACGGCGATTCTCACTTTGGAACCATCCTCGAGAACCTTGCGCCGGACCCGGGTCCGCTCACNAGTCTGAGGATCAATCGGCATCAGCTTGGACAGATGCAGCGCCGCTTCCTTCTCGACGATCCCGCCCTGCTGGTTGTTCGGGTTCGGACGCTCGTGACGCTTGATAAAGTTGACGCCCTCGACAAGCGCTCGGGAACGTTCTGCGTCGACGTCGAGCACGGTGCCGCGCTTACCCGNGTCCACACCACTGATCACCTCGACCGTATCGCCCTTTTTGATTCGTTGTTTCACGATTAGACCTATATCACTTCGGGTGCGAGCGACACGATCCGCATGAATCGTTTGTCCCTCAGTTCACGGGCAACGGGTCCAAAGATACGCGTCCCTCTCGGCTCCCCTTCGGGGCTCACGAGGACGGCCGCATTTTCGTCGAACCGGACATACGAACCATCAGCCCGGCGTACCTCCTTCTTCGTCCGCACGATCACCGCGCGGGCGACTTCGCCCTTCTTGACTGCCGCGTTCGGCTGGGCACTCTTCACAGAAACGACAATCGTGTCCCCGATCCCAGCGTATCTGCGCTTCGTGCCACCAAGGACACGGAAGCACATCACCTTTCGAGCGCCGGAATTGTCAGCGCAGTTCAGAACAGTATACTCCCTGACCATCTTCTCTCCCCTGGCCGGCCGTTACCTGGCCCGCTCCACGACTTCCGCGACACGCCAGCGCTTGGTCTTGCTGATCGGTTTCGTCTCCACGATGCGCACCGTATCACCGACGTGAGCGTCGTTGGCCTCATCGTGAGCGGCGAACTTACTCGATCTCTGGACGACTTTGCCGTAGAGCGGATGGGGGACCCTGCGGGATACCCGCACGATCACCGTCTTGTCCGCTCGATCCTTGATCACTTCCCCAACTCGAGTCTTCCGTCGTCCTCGCGCTTTGGCTTCCGCCATCAATCGATCTCCTGACTAGGCATTTGCCCCACCGGGCAGGCTACGTATTCCCAACTCGTGCTCACGCAGNACCGTCTTGAGCCGGGCGATTTCTCTCCGGGCGGCAGGAACGGTCAGCGGATTCTCCAACTGGTGCGTGGCGAGCTGGAGCTTTAGGTTCGCCAACTCTTCCTCGCGCTCGTCCAGTTGCTGACGGATCTCGTCAACGTTCAACTCTCTGATTTCGCTTNCTTTCACGCTCCCTCGCTTCGCTCGACGAATCGGGTCTTCACCGGAAGCTTCCGACTGGCCAGTTGCACCGCGTGGGCGGCGCTTTCACGGGGCACGCCTTCGATCTCGAACATGATCCTGCCCGGCTTGATAACGGTGACCCANAACTCCGGGTTACCCTTACCCTTACCCATNCGGGTTTCCGCTGGCTTCACAGTGATCGGCTTATCCGGAAAAACGCGAATCCAGATCTTTCCACCACGACCGAGTGAACGCGTAATCGCGACCCGCGCGGCCTCGATCTGACGGCTGGTAATCCACCCCGGCTCTAGGGCCTGTAGGCCATACTCACCAAAGTTGACCTGGCTTCCGCCCTTGGCCATCCCCTTCATCCGGCCTCGCTGGACCTTGCGCCACTTAACTCTCTTCGGCATCAACATAACTGCGGTTCCTCTTTCCTAGCCTGCGAGGCTCTGTTCCTTTTCTGGGACCACTTCACCGTGGCAGATCCAAACCTTGACACCGACGGTTCCCGAAGTCGTATACCCCGTCGAGCGGGCGTAATCGATATCTGCGCGGAGTGTGTGCAGAGGGACCCGACCCGCCGGCTCCGTCATCTCACGCCGTGCCATCTCGGCTCCACCCAATCGTCCAGAGCAGATTACCTTGATGCCCTCGGCGCCCATTCGGAGCGCGGAAGCGACAGCCTTCTTCATGGCTCGTCGGAACGACACGCGCTGCTCAAGCTGTCGAGCGATGTTGTCCGCCACCAGCTGGGCATTCAACTCAGGACGCTTGATCTCTTGGATGTTGATGTAGATCTCTTTGCCCGTGATGTGCTTCAGCTCATCACGCAACTTGTCGACCTCTGCACCCTTCCGACCGATGACGATACCGGGTCGGGCAGTGTGGATCGAAATCGTCACACGCTTCGGAGCACGCTCGATGTCCACCTTGGCCAAGCTGGCTCGCTGAAGCCGGCTGTTGATGTAGCGACGCAGCATCAAGTCTTCTTCGAGCAGACCGGCGAAATCGGCCTTGTTGGCGTACCAGCGTGACGACCAGTCTTTCGATACGCCGAGTCGGAATCCTATCGGATGGGTCTTCTGTCCCAAGAGCGCCCCCTGATTAGGCCTCGTCGGAAACGACGAGTGTGATGTGGCTCATGCGCTTGCGTATATGGCCGGCCGCCCCACGGGGCATCGGCCGAATCCGCTTGAATGCGATACCGCCGTCGACAAAGGCGGCCCTGACATAAAGCTCCTCTTCCCGCGCCGGCTCTTCTTCCCGGTTGATCGCGTTTGCAATCGCGGACCGGAGCGTGCGCTCGACCAGACGCGCAGCCTTTTTCGGCGTGAACTGGAGGATGTTCAGTGCTTCCTCGACCCCTTTGCCCCTAACCAGATCCACGACCTGGCGTGACTTACGCGGGGAGATCTTTGCATACCTGAGAATGGCCCGTGCTTCCATCGATCTAGTCCTATTTCAGTTGGGTCGACCGCTCGGTTAACTGACCGCCGTGACCGCGATACGTCCGGGTCGGGGCGAACTCTCCGAGCTTGTGGCCAACCATGTTCTCGGTCACGTAGACCGGGATGAACTTGTTCCCGTTGTGCACCGCCAGTGTATGACCGACGAAATCGGGAGAAATCGTCGAGCGACGCGCCCAGGTCTGGATCACGCGTTTTTCACCCGACTTGTTCATAGCCTCGACCTTCTTGGCGAGGCTTGGCTCGATATAGGGACCTTTTTTGAGGGAACGAGACATTCGTGGATTCCTGTGCTTTTAGTCCGGCGCTACTTCTTTCGTCTGTCGCGCACGATGAACTTGGTCGACTTCTTCTTCTTCTTTCTCGTCTTGTAGCCTCGCGTGGGCTGCCCCCACGGCGTGACCGGATGGCCGCCTCCGGACGCGCGCCCTTCACCACCACCGTGCGGGTGGTCGATCGGGTTCATCGCGACGCCGCGTACGGCCGGCCGGCGACCGAGCCAGCGAGAGCGTCCCGCCTTTCCCAGAACGATGTTCTCGTGATCCGTGTTCCCCACCTGCCCGACCGTGGCATAGCACGTCAACCGGACAAGGCGCATCTCGCCAGAGGGCAACCGAAGCTGAGCGTAGTCACCTTCCTTGGCCATCACCTGGATCATCGTACCTGCGGAGCGGCCCATCTGACCACCCTTCCCGGGCTGAAGCTCGACGTTGTGGACACTCGTTCCGTCCGGGATACGCTCAAGAGGAAGCGCGTTCCCGACTTGGATGTCCGCATCCGGACCGGCGACAACCGTGGTTCCTACCCCCAGGCCAATCGGAGCTAGGATGTAACGCTTTTCGCCATCCTCATAGTGAAGCAAGGCGATTCGGGCAGACCGGTTAGGATCGTACTCGATCGCGGCTACCTTGGCCGGTATCTCAAGCTTGTTCCGCTTGAAGTCGATTTTCCGGTAATGGCGTCGATGTCCGCCGCCCCGGTGACGAACCGTGACACGGCCTTTGTTATTCCGGCCGCTGGTCCGCTTCTTCGGCTCAAGCAGAGACTTCTCCGGTGTTGACTTTGTGACGTCCTCGAATGTCGAGACCGTCTTGAACCGGAGTGATGGTGTTACGGGTCTGAATGATTTGGCCATGGGTTTAACTCTCGAAGAAATCGATGGTCTCACCGTCCGCCAGGGTGACGATCGCCTTCTTCCAATCCGATCGACGTCCCGCGAAACGGCCGAGCCGCTTCACTTTGCCGTGCACAGAGGTCGTGTTGACTTTGACGACTTTGACATCGAACATCGCCTCGACGGCGCGCTTGACATCGATCTTGTTCGCGCGTGTATCGACTTCGAAGGAATACTTCCCAGCCGCTTCCTGAAGCTGCGTGGCCTTCTCCGTGATCAGCGGTCGACGGATGACTTCCCTCAGGTTCTTCACGATGCACCCCACAGTCCCTGGGCTCGGCCCAGCGCGCTCTCGGTGAAGACGACACGGTCCGCATTGATCACATCGTAGGTCGAGACTTGGCCCACCGCGAGGCAGTCGAGACCCGGAATGTTCCGGCACGACTTCGCGATGTTGCCGTCGTGCTGATCGATCAGCATCAGCGTTTTACCTGAATCTGCCTCGATCGCCTTTGTGATGCTCGCGATCTCCTTCGTCTTCGGAGCTTCCAGCTTGAAATCCTGGAGCACCTTGACGCCATCGGCAGAAGCCTTGAGCGAGAAGGCGGATCTCAGTGCGAGCGTCCGCACCTTCTGTGGCACCCGCTCGGAGTAGAACCTCGGCTGAGGACCGTGCGCGACGCCACCTCCCACACGAACTGGTGAGCTCGCCTTACCCGCGCGAGCCCGTCCCGTCCCTTTCTGGCGATACATCTTCCGCTTCGTCAGGAACACCTCGGCACGCGTTTTGGTCGCGGCTGTGCCCTGTCGACGGTTCGTGCGATGAGCCTTCACCGCCTGGTAGATCGCTCCCTCTGAGGGCTCTACACCAAACAGAGCATCGTCCAAGTCGGCCTTACCGACAGCCTTGCCCTGGACATCGTATACGTCAACCGTTGCCATTGTTACTTGCGCTTTCGAATGACGACCGTCGACCCGTTGCCACCGGGAACGGCCCCCTTGATCAACAGCAGATTCCGGTCTTCATCGATTCCGAAGACAGTCAACCCGCACGAGGTCACGTTTCGATCTCCCATATGACCGGCCATGCGGATACCCTTCATCACCTTCGACGGTGTAGAACTCTGACCGATCGAACCCGGCGCACGATGCCGATCCGACTGACCGTGCGTCTTGGGCCCCCCCTTGAATCCGTGCCGCTTCACGCCACCGGCGAAGCCCCGCCCCTTCGAACGCCCGGAGACATCGACGACTTCTCCTGCCTCGAAAAGCGTCACATTCAGGACATCACCGACAGCCTGTTCGGGCTCACCGTCGACACGGAACTCCTTCAGCACCCTGTGCAGGGCCACGCCGCTCTTGTCAAAGACACCTCGCTCCGGCTTGGTCATCCGCGATTCCTTGACGTCGCCAAAAGCGACTTTCAGAGCGGCGTAGCCGTCAGAGGCTTCTGTCTTCACCTGAACGACGGGGCAGGGCCCAGCTTCCACGACCGTGAGAGGTACCATCTGCTCGCTGTCGTCGAAGATCTGGGTCATCCCCACTTTTTTACCGATCAATCCAAGCACGGTCAGACCTTGATCTCGATGTCGATACCGGCCGGCAGGTCGAGCTTCATCAGCGCGTCCACCGTCTGCGGTGTCGAGTTGTGAATGTCGATGAGGCGTTTGTGAATCCTCATTTCGAACTGCTCCCGCGACTTCTTGTTCACGTGCGGCGAACGCAGCACGGTATACAGCGACCGCTTCGTCGGAAGCGGGATCGGCCCAGAGATCAGTGCTCCGGTGCGTTTCGCCGTCAGGACGATATCCTCGGCCGAGCGATCAAGTGCCTGGTGGTCGTAGGCCTTCAGGCGGATGCGGATTTTCTGCGCGGGCACGTTCGTCTCCCTTACTCGATGATTTCCGTAACGACGCCGGCGCCGATCGTGCGACCACCTTCGCGGACTGCAAAGCGGAGTTCCTTCTCGATGGCGATCGGCTGAATCAGCTCGACGTCCATCGTGATGTTGTCACCGGGCATCACCATCTCAACGCCATCGGGCAGTGCGACAGCACCCGTCACATCCGTTGTGCGGAAGTAGAACTGCGGACGATAGCCCGTGAAGAACGGCTTGCTGCGTCCACCTTCCTTCTCCGTCAGGACGTAGACCTCACCCACAAACTTCGTGTGCGGCGTGATCGACCCGGGCTTCGCGATAACCATCCCGCGTTCCAGGTTTTCCTTGTCGATACCACGGAGCAGCAGACCGACGTTGTCACCGGCCTGGCCCTGATCGAGTAGCTTGCGGAACATCTCGACACCCGTGACAACCGACTTCTGCGTGTCCTTGAGGCCGATGATCTCGATCTCTTCGTTGATGTTGATGATACCGCGCTCAATACGACCCGTGCCGACCGTGCCGCGTCCCGTGATCGTGAAGACATCCTCGACCGGCATCAGGAAATCGCGGTCGACGTCGCGCTCGGGCATCGGCACGTGGTTGTCGACGGCCTCCATCAGCTCCCAGATAGGCTTACACTCTTCCGAATCCGGATCGTCGGACTCCAGAGCGTTCAGGCCGGAACCGCGGATGATCGGCACCTCGTCGCCATCATACTCATACTGGCTCAGGAGCTCACGAACCTCCAGCTCGACCAGGTCGAGCAGCTCGGCATCGTCAACCATGTCGCACTTGTTCATGAAGACAACCATTGCGGGCACGTTCACCTGGTGCGAGAGCAGGATGTGCTCACGCGTCTGGATCATCGGGCCATCCGCCGCGCTCACCACGAGGATCGCGCCGTCCATCTGGGCGGCACCCGTAATCATGTTCTTGACATAGTCGGCGTGCCCCGGGCAGTCGACGTGCGCATAGTGACGGGTTTCCGTCTGATACTCAACGTGAGCGGTGTTGATGGTGATCCCGCGCTCTTTCTCTTCTGGAGCCTTGTCGATATCCTCGAAGGGCTGAAAATCGGCTAAACCCTTTGCCGCGAGCGTCTTCGTGATCGCAGCGGTCAACGTCGTCTTACCGTGATCGACGTGGCCAATGGTTCCGATATTCACGTGCGGCTTATCTCTCTCAAACTTCTCCTTCGCCATCGATGCATCCTCCTGTAGAGTCAGACCCGTTGTCAGGCCTTCACTGGTCGTCTATTGTTCGCTTTTTGTAATTGATCTTGCAGGCTCTACGCGGCAGCCCCGGTTCGCGCCATAATCTCTTCTTTGATGCTGTTAGGTACCTCGACGTACTTAGCGAATTCCATCGAGTAGATCGCGCGCCCCTGCGTAACCGAACGCAGTGTGGTCGCGTAACCGAACATCTCGCTCAACGGGACCGTGGCCGAAATCACCTGAGCGTCGCCGCGATTCGTCATCCCTGCGACCTGTCCGCGGCGAGAGTTCAGGTCGCCGATCACATCACCCATGTACTCTTCTGGGACCACGACCTCGACGTCCATCACCGGCTCGAGCAGGAAAGCATCGGCCTTCTTAGCCGCCGCCTGGAAGCCCATCGACCCGGCGATCTGGAACGCCATCTCCGAGGAGTCGACGTCGTGGTAGGACCCGTCGACGAGTTCGCAGTAGATGTCCTCGAAAGGGTAACCCGCCAGAACACCACCGGTCATCGCCTCCTCGACACCACGACGAACCGAGTTGATATACTCGCCTGGAATCTTGCCGCCGACGATCTTGTTCTCGAACACGAGCCCGGTGCCCGATTCGCCTGGGCCGACGTTCATAACGACGTGTCCATACTGCCCGCGACCACCGGACTGACGAACGAACTTGCCTTCCGCCTCGACCGTGCTGCGGATCGCTTCCTTGTAGGTCACCTGCGGCTTACCCACGCTTGCGGCAACCTTGAACTCACGCATTAGACGATCGACGATGATCTCCAGGTGCAGCTCACCCATTCCGGAAATGATAGTCTGTCCCGTATCCTCGTCAGTGGAGACCTGGAAGGTCGGATCCTCTTCTGCGAGCTTGGCCAGAGCCTGACCGAGCGCGTCCTGATCAGCCTTCGTCTTCGGCTCGATCGCGACGGAGATCACCGGCTTCGCAAACTCCATCGACTCGAGGATGACGGGGCTGTCCTCGGCGCAAAGCGTCTCACCGGTCCCCGTGTCCTTCAGCCCAACCACGGCAGCGATGTCGCCAGGCCCCACGCTCTCGATCTCTTCACGCTTGTTGGCGTGCATCTGGAGCATCCGGCCAATACGCTCTTTCTTGCCCTTGTTGCCGTTCAGGGTATACGATCCTGCGTCGAGCCTGCCGGAGTAAACGCGGAAGTAGGTCAATCGGCCGACATAGGGGTCGGTCATGACTTTGAAAGCCAGCGCCGAGAAGGGCTCGTCGTCCTTGGCTGCCCGGGTGATTTCCTCACCTTTCAGGTCGTTTCCAGAAACATCTTCGACATCCAACGGCGACGGCAGGTAATCGCAGATACCGTCTAGCAGGCGCTGGACGCCCTTGTTTTTGAAGGCTGAACCACAGAAGACCGGGACGGCCGTCACGCTCACCACAGCCTGACGAAGCGCAGCGATGATCTCTGCCTCCTGGATCTCCTCACCCTCGAGGAACTTCTCCATCAGCGTGTCATCGAAATCGGACACCGACTCTAGGAGCTTCTCGCGGTAGATGTTCGCCTCTTCTTCGAGGTCACGGGGAATGTCGTTCTCCGTGAACTTGATACCGAGCGTGTCCTCCTGGTAAGACACGAGCTTCATCTTCACCAAGTCGATCAGGCCCGTGAACATTTCGCCTGCACCGACCGGAATCTGAACAGGAACGAAATTCGATCCCAACCGATCGTGCATCATTTCGACAACACGATAAAAATCGGCCCCGGTGCGATCCATCTTGTTGACGAATGCGATCCGAGGCACGTTGTATTTGTCGGCCTGGCGCCAAACGGTCTCGGACTGGGGCTCAACCCCTCCGACCGCGCAGAACACGCCGACCGCTCCGTCGAGCACGCGGAGCGATCGCTCAACCTCGGCGGTAAAGTCGACGTGACCGGGCGTGTCGATGATGTTGATCCGATGGTTCTTCCACTCACACGTAGTGGCAGCCGACGTGATCGTAATCCCACGCTCACGTTCCTGCTGCATCCAGTCCATCGTGGCAGCGCCATCGTGGACCTCACCCATCCGGTGCACAACGCCTGTATAGTAAAGGATGCGCTCCGTGGTGGTCGTCTTGCCGGCATCGATGTGCGCCATGATGCCGATGTTTCGTGTCTGTTCTAACCTATTCTTCGGCATCTCCCTGTCTCCCCACGCCCCTCACGCTACCAACGATAATGAGCAAACGCTCGGTTTGCCTCGGCCATCCGATGGGTCTCTTCGCGACGCTGGATCGCGCGGCCCTGGCCGGTCGATGCATCAATGAATTCGCCCGCAAGCTTGGCGGCCATAGTCTTTTCGCCGCGCTGCTTTGCGAAGCTGATCAGCCACCGGATCGAAAGCGCGAGACGCTCGTCCTGGCGAACCTCAACCGGAACCTGGTAAGTCTGACCACCGACACGCCGTGACCGAACGTGAACCATCGGCTTGACGTTGTCGACCGCCTTCTCGAACACTTCCAGACCGTCGTTCCCTGTGCGCTCTTTGATCGTGTCCAGGGCGGAGTAGAAGATCCTCTCCCCCGTGCTCTTCTTGCCCTGCCTGAAAAGGCAGTTCACGAAGTTCGTGACCAAAAGGCTCTTGTATTTCGGGTCAGGACCGACGCCCTGCTTACCACCGCGACGCTTACGTGCCATATTGTCCTCATACTAAGGGGGACCGCTGTGCGAAACTGTCGCAGCGTCCCCCTTTTGTTCCTGATCCTGCCGGTTGGCTAACCGCCCAAGCTATTTCGGTGACTTGGTACCGTACTTGGAGCGGCCCTGCTTCCGGTCGGACACCCCAGTCGTATCGAGAACGCCCCGAACGATGTGGTAGCGGACCGACGGAAGATCCTTTACCCGGCCACCCCGAATCAGCACGACAGAGTGCTCCTGCAAGTTGTGCCCCTCTCCAGGGATGTAGGCCGTAACCTCCATCCCATTGGTCAGCCTTACGCGGGCGACCTTGCGGAGTGCGGAGTTCGGTTTCTTCGGCGTCGTCGTGTAGACGCGCGTGCAAACACCCCGTTTTTGTGGGCATCCCTTGAGTGCGGGAGCGGTGGACCGCTTGGGCTTAACCCTGCGGCCCTTTCTGACCAACTGATTGATTGTGGGCACCAACTATCTCCTTAGGAATTCTTATGGGAGACTTCCAATATATAAGTTGGATTCTACGCTGTCAAGCCTTTCCTCCGGGAGCTCCAGCCCCCGAAAATCAGGCATTTATCGGGGGCAAACCTGCCGTTTCGGCTGCTTCTTCCTCCGCCTCCGGTGCGGCTGTTTCCTCCGCGTCCAGGGGGGTCACTGAGAGCTGACGATACTTCTCCGCGCCCGACCCGGCCGGAATCAGATGACCGATAATGACGTTCTCTTTCAGCCCGAGCAGACGGTCGACTTTGCCCTGGACAGCAGCTTCTGTCAGAACACGAGTCGTTTCCTGGAATGAGGCTGCAGAAATGAAGCTTTCCGTCAGCAATGAGGCCTTGGTAATACCGAGCAGGACGGGCTCGAACGTTGCCGGATCGCCCCCCTCCTCGATCACCTTGTCGTTCTCGTCGCGGAACCGGAACCGGTCGACGACCTCTCCTTCCAGAAAGTTCGTGTCGCCCGGATCCGTGACCTGCACCTTCTGCAGCATCTGGCGCACGATGGTTTCGATATGCTTGTCGTCGATCTTCACGCCCTGGAGCATATAAACGGCCTGGATTTCACTGACCAGATACTCCTGGACCTTCTGGATCCCCTGGATACGCAGGATATCGTGCGGAATCACGGATCCCTCGGACAGGCGCTCACCGGCCAGGACGCGATCCCCTTCCTGGACACGGAGATGCTTACCATACGGAATCGTATATTTCCGATCCTCACCGTCATCGGAGGTGACGTGCACAATGCGTGACCCACGGACCAGGCCGCCAAAGCTGACCGTTCCGTCGATTTCACTCACAACGGCCGGATCCTTCGGCCGTCTGGCCTCGAACAGCTCGGCCACGCGGGGCAGACCACCCGTGATGTCACGTGTCTTACTCCGTTCACGCGAAATCTTGGCCAGCGTATCCCCAGCCATCACTTTCTGACCGTCCTGCGATACCAGTCGTGCGCCGAGGGGCAGGATATACTGTCCGAGCTCCTCGCCCGAGTCGCTGACAACCACGATCCTCGGGGACAGCGTGCGATCACGGTGCTCTACGACCACCTGAGCCGCCATACCGGTCGTCTCGTCCGCTTCTTCGCGGAAAGTGACACCGTCGACCAGGTCGACAAACTGCAGGGTCCCAGTTTGGAGCGTCAGGATGTTGTTATTGTATGGATCCCATTCATACAGAACGCCACCACTTTCGATCTCCTGCTCGTCTTCCGCCCTGAGCAAAGCGCCGAACGGGACGAAGTAGTGTCCGCCTCGTGGCCGGCCCTGATCATCCTGAACTTCGATCTCACCATTCCGCGTAATGACCACGGTGCGGCCGTCAGACCGCTCGGCCGTGCGAACGCGGCTGAATTTGACCGTTCCCTCCCGTTTGGCCGTAATCTCCGCCTGCTCGGCGATGCGACTCGACGTACCACCGATATGGAACGTCCTTAGAGTCAGTTGGGTACCCGGCTCACCGACCGACTGAGCGGCGATCACGCCGACAGCCTCGCCGGCATCGACCAGTCGCCCGGAAGCCGGGTTCCGGCCATAGCACTTGGCGCAGATCCCTCGTCGCGTTTCGCAGGTCAGAACCGACCGAACATACACCGTTTCCACGCCGGAATCGGCAATCTTGTTTGCCAGTTCCTCGTCCAGTGCGTCACCGGCCTCCACGATCTGGTCACCCGAGATCGGGTCGAATACGTCGTCCTGCACAGTCCGCCCGACGATCCGGTCAGCCAGTGACTCCACGATCTCCTCGCCGTCCTTCAGCGCCGTCATCTCGATACCCAGGATCGTCTCGCAGTCGTCTTCGGTAACCACGATATCCTGCGCCACGTCAACCATCCGTCGCGTCAGATAACCAGCTTCGGCCGTCTTCAGCGCCGTATCAGCCAGCCCCTTACGGGCACCGTGTGTCGAGATGAAGTATTCCAGGACGTTCAGGCCCTCCTTGAACGAGGCGATAATCGGTGTTTCGATGATCTCACCGATGGCACCCGTCAGCTTCTTCTGGGGCTTGTTCATCAGACCACGCATACCGCCCAGCTGCTTCACCTGGTCGTCACTACCACGCGCCTTCGAGTCCTTCATGATGTAGATGGGGTTGAACCCATCCTGATCAGCCTCGAGGACCTCGCTCATCACCATAGCGATGTTGTTTGTCGCGTGCTGCCATACGTCGATCACCTTGTTGTAGCGTTCACCTTCGGTGATCACTCCCATCGCATACTGATCGACGATCTTGGTCACTTCTTCCTTGGCGCGATCGATCAGTTCATCCTTCTGCGGCGGAACGACAACGTCGTCCATCGAGATCGTCAGACCCGAGGCCGTCGCATACTCGTAACCCAGCCCCTTCAGACCATCGAGGAAGTCGGCCGTGACACGGTTTCCATAGGCTCGATGTACGTCGGCGGCGACACGTTCGATCGCCCCTTTGTCGACGACTTCGTTGACGAATGGAACCTTCTCCGGTACGATCGTATTGAACACCACTCGCCCGGCGGTCGTCACGATGATTTCACCAGCCACCCGAACCTTGATCGCCTGGTGAAGCGAGATTCGCCCATACTCCTGCGCCATTCGAGCTTCCTCGGTCGACGCGAACACAGGCAGATTATCCTCGTCGCCCGTATGGACGATCTTCGTCAGGTAGTAGCAGCCCATCGCGATATCGTGCGGCTTGTCGACAACAACCGGCGACCCGTCAGCCGGCTTCAGCAGGTTGTTCGCCGACAGCATCAAGAGCCGCGCTTCGATCTGTGATTCAAACGAAAGCGGCACGTGAACCGCCATCTGATCGCCGTCGAAGTCAGCATTGAATGCAGCACACACGAGTGGATGCACGCGGATCGCCTTACCCTCGACGAGAACCGGCTGGAAAGCCTGGATCCCGAGACGGTGAAGCGTGGGCGCCCGGTTCAGCAGAACGTGGTGATCCTGGATAATCTCTTCCAGGATATCCCAGACCTCAAGTCGTTCGCGCTCAACCAGCTTCTTCGCGCTCTTGACCGTCTGCACGAGCCCCTTCTCTTCCAGCCGCCGAATGATGAACGGCTTGAACAGTTCGAGTGCCATATGCTTCGGCAGGCCACATTGGTGCAGGCGGAGGTGCGGGTCGACGACGATGACCGAACGACCCGAGTAATCCACGCGCTTCCCGAGCAGGTTCTGACGGAAGCGTCCCTGTTTGCCCTTCAGCAGGTCGGACAGCGACTTCAGCGACCGGTTTCCGTCGCCACGGACAGCCCTTGAACGGCGCCCATTGTCAAACAGCGCATCCACAGCCTCCTGCAGCATCCGCTTCTCGTTCCGCAGGATGACTTCGGGCGCCTTGATGTCCATCAGCTTCTTGAGACGATTGTTCCGGTTGATCACGCGCCGATACAGATCGTTCAGGTCGGACGTCGCGAAACGTCCACCCTCTAGCGGCACCAGCGGCCGCAGATCCGGCGGGATAACAGGAATCACGTCGAGCACCATCCAGTCCGGTCGGTTGTCCGACTGGCGGAAAGCCTCGACCACCTTCAGTCGCTTGAGCGCCTCCTGCTTCCGCTGCACGGAAGTCTCCATCCGGGCCTGCGTACGAAGCTCGGCAGACAACTCCTCGACGTCGATCGACTCAAGCAGCTTCTTGACCGCACCGGCTCCCATGTCGACGGTGAAGTTGTAACCCTTCTCCTGCAGGTCGTAGACCTCGTCCTCGGACAGCAGGTCCTTGTACTTCAGGTCCGGAGCGTCTCCAGGATCCAGAACGGTATACGACTCATAGTAAATGACACGCTCGAGGTTCCGAATCGAGATGTCGAGCAGGTAGCCCATTCGCGAAGGCAGAGACTTGAAATACCATATATGCGTTACCGGCACAGCCAGCTCGATGTGTCCGAGCCGCTCACGACGCACCTTGGACTGCGTCACTTCGACGCCGCAGCGGTCGCAGACAACACCACGATACCGGATGCGCTTGTATTTCCCGCAGTGGCACTCCCAGTCCTTTACGGGACCGAAGATGCGCTCGCAGAAGAGTCCGTCCCGCTCGGGCTTGAACGAGCGGTAGTTGATCGTCTCCGGCTTCGTCACCTCACCGTGAGACCAACTACGGATGGTCTCCGGCGAGGCAAGCTGGATGCGGATTGCGTTGAAATCTGTGGGTCTGGTCGATGCTTTGGCTTCAGCCACGAGGAATACCCCCTTATTCGCGATCGCGTTTGTTATCTAAGAAATCCAAGACCGTCTGTCAGTCGGCCAGATCGTTCTCCAGGACGACATCCAGACAGAGACTTTGGAGCTCCTTGACGAGAACGTTGAAGGACTCGGGAACCCCCGGTTCGGGCGGGTTCTCTCCCTTCACGATCGCTTCATAGATCTTGGAGCGTCCAGCAACATCGTCGGACTTGACGGTCAGCATCTCCTGGAGCATATGGGCGGCTCCGTAGGCCTCGAGTGCCCACACCTCCATCTCGCCGAATCGCTGCCCGCCGAACTGAGCCTTTCCGCCCAGCGGCTGCTGCGTCACGAGTGAGTACGGCCCGATCGACCGCGCGTGCATCTTGTCGCTCACGAGGTGCGAAAGCTTCAGCATGTAAATGTAGCCGACCATCACCTCGCGGTCGAAGCGCTCACCCGTCTTCCCGTCGTAAAGCAAGCTCTTCCCGGACGCAGGCAAGCCCGCTTCCCGGAGAGCAGTCTTGATATCCTCGAGCGAGGCTCCGTCGAACACCGGCGTGGCGATGTGCTGCCCCAATGCTTCAGCAGCCCAACCCAGGTGGGTCTCCAGAATCTGCCCCAGATTCATCCGCGACGGAACGCCCAGGGGGTTGAGAATGATGTCGATCGGCCTACCATCCGGCAGATACGGCATATCCTCTTCCGGCACGATCGTAGACACCACACCCTTGTTACCGTGGCGTCCGGCCATCTTGTCACCGACCATCAGCTTGCGCTTCCGGGCGATGTAGACCTTCACGAGCTGGACGATCCCCGGCGGCAACTCGTCGCCACGCTGGATTTTCTCCAGCTCGCGCTCGAGCTCCTCATCGGCCTGGCGCTTCAGGTCATTGGCCAACTCGACCAGGCGCTCGACCTTCCGGTTGTTGGCCGTATTGTCCGTCCACCCCTCTTCCGGGCGGTGCCGCTCGAAGTCGATCTTCTCGAGAAGCTTGTCGTTGAACGTCGTCCCCGCGCGGAACGCGACCGAATCGTTCTCGAGGTCACGGATCGTGCGGAGGCGCTCTCCATCGAGCATCTCGAGCAGCTGCTCGTTCCGGCTCTCTTCGATCGCCCGGATCTTCTCCGTCACGCGCTTCTTGGCAGCGTTGCTCTTTTCTTTGTCAGCCTTCCGGGTCTTCTCGTCACGCTCTTTCCTCGAGAAAACCTTGCGATCCATGACCACGCCGTCCATCCCCGGCGGCGACTTCAGCGAAGCGTCACGCACATCACCAGCTTTCTCGCCGAAGATAGCGCGCAGGAGGCGCTCTTCAGGCGAAAGCTCCGTCTCACCCTTCGGCGTCACCTTACCGACGAGGATGTCACCAGAACCGACCTCGGCACCCACTCGGATGATACCGTGCTCATCCAGGTTGGCCACAGCCTGCTCGCTGACGTTCGGAATCTCACGGGTGATCTCTTCCGTGCCCCGCTTCGTGTCGCGCACCTGGAGCTCAAACTCCTCGATGTGGATCGACGTGAAGATGTCCTTCCGGACGAGACGTTCAGAGATGATGATCGCGTCCTCGAAGTTGTAACCGTTCCAGGACATGAACGCACACAGGACGTTGGCACCCAGGGCCAGATCACCACGATGCGTCGCGCAGCCATCGGCGAGGACCTGACCTTCTTTGATCTTGTCGCCCGTCCGGACGATCGGCTTCTGGTTGATGCAAACGTCCTGATTCGAGCGTTTGAATTTCGTGAGGTTATAGACGTCCTCGTCAGTCAACCCGACCAGCTCGCCGCCGCGATCACGGCGGCGCTTGACGATGATCCGGTCGGCGCTCACATACGAAACCGTCCCGGCGTGCCGTGCGGTCACGACGGCCTTGGAGTCGATTGCCACACGGCGCTCCATGCCGGTACCAACGAACGGCGCCGCGGTGCGCAGAAGGGGAACTGCCTGCCGCTGCATGTTCGATCCCATCAGGGCACGGTTGGCATCGTCGTGCTCGAGGAACGGAATCAGGGCCGCTGCCGCACTCACGAGCTGGCATGGCGAGACATCCATGTAGCCGATCTCCTCGCCACGCACGACGGGGAAATCGCCTCGACGACGCACCTGAATCACATCCTCCACGAACCGACCACGACCATCGACGTTCGCATTGGCCTGGGCGATCGTCTGTTTGTCCTCCTGGTCGGCCGACAGATACTTGATTTCGCCGCTGACCAGCTTGCCGTTTTCGACGACGCGATACGGCGTCTCGAGGAACCCGAAGGGATTCACGATGGCGTAGGTCGACAACGACGCGATCAAACCGATGTTCGGCCCTTCCGGCGTCTCGATAGGGCAAATTCGACCGTAGTGCGTGTGGTGGACGTCGCGGACCTCGAAACCTGCACGATCTCGCGTCAGACCACCTGGCCCGAGCGCTGACAGGCGACGCTTGTGCGTCAGCTCGTCGAGCGGATTGGTCTGCTGGAGGAACTGCGACAACTGGCTGCTGCCGAAGAAGGCCTGAACCACAGTCGACACCGTCCGCGCGTTCACCAGGTCGTGCGGTGTCAACTGATCGGAATCGCGCAGGCTCATGCGCTCCCGGATCGTGCGCGCCATGCGCGACAGACCGATCGAGAACTGGTTTCCGAGCAACTCGCCAACGGAACGGATCCGCCGATTACCGAGGTGATCGATGTCGTCAGTGAAGCCGTCACCCTTGAACAGGTCGATCAGGTGATTGATAACCTTCAGGAAGTCTTCGATACAGAGCGTCGTGAAGTCGAGAGGTACCTTCATGTCGAGACGCTCGTTCATCCGATAGCGTCCGACATCACCCAGATGGTAACGCCGCGGGCTGAAGAACTGACGCTCCAGGAGACCACGGGCGGTCTCGATGTTCGGCGGATCCCCAGGGCGTAGCAGGCTGTAGATCCGTGACAGTGCTTCTTCGTCGTTGTCGCACGGATCCTTGCCGAGCGTATTGGTGACCACGCCGCCGTCATCCTCTGGGTTCACGTCGATGACCATCAGCTTCTTGACCTTGGCTTCGGTCAGCGCTTCGACGTGCTCTTCGGTCAGGGTCGTATACCCTTCGACAACGACCTCACCCGTGCGTTTGACGACCACATCCTCGAGAACGACTTCCCCGACCGATTCCTCGTCGACCAGAATTTCCTTCGTGTCGTGGAAGATCGACAGGATCTCTTCGCTCTTGCTGAACCCGAGCGCACGGAGGAAAGTCGTGACCGGAAGCTTCCGCTTCCGATCGATGTGGACATACATGATGTCGTTGATGTCCATGCTGAACTCAAGCCACGCGCCCTTGTAAGGGATTATGCGGGCCGAGAACAGACGCTTCCCGTTCGGGTGGATCGACTCGTCGAAGAAAACGCCTGGTGAACGATGTAGCTGACTCACGATGACGCGCTCCGAACCGTTGACGATGAACGTTCCCTCGTCCGTCATCAGTGGGAGCTCTCCAAGGAAGACCGTCTGCTCGACGATGTCCTTTACCCGGTAGTCGCTGTTCCCCACCTTCTCCCGTGCGACAAGCCGGAGGGTGGCGCGCAAGGGGGCGGCGTAGGTCGTACCTCGCTCGAGGCATTCCTCTACTTCGTATTTCGGGGTCCCGACTGCGTACTCGACGAACTCGAGTGAAAAGAGATTGTGGACGTCCGTAATCGGGAAGATGCTATTGAAGACAGCTTGCAGTCCCTGCTCTCCGCGCTCAAAGGAGGAGACATGTCGCTGAAGAAACTCGCTATACGAGCTCAACTGGATGTCCAGCAGGTTCGGCATATCGATCGCGGCTTCAATGCGACCATAGCTTTTTCTGTCGATGTATCCGTTCTCTGTCAAGGGAGTGCCTTCTCTCGTGGTGGTTCAGACCAAAGGCCGGGAACGCGAATTCGCACGGAATCCGGCCCGGCCAGGAGTCGTAACGGTCGATTCTACTGCGCGACCACTGAGATGTCGCTTACTTGACTTCGACCACCGCTCCGGCCTCCTCGAGCTCTTTCTTGATCTCGTCGGCTTCGTCCTTGGAGACGCCTTCCTTGACCGAGCTCGGTGCCTCATCGACCAGCGCCTTTGCTTCCTTGAGACCCAAGTTCGTGATGCCGCGAACGACCTTAATGACCTGGATTTTCTTGTCGCCGGCTGCGGAAAGAATGACATCGAACTCTGACTTCTCCTCCTCCGCGCCGCCTGCGTCAGCCGCACCACCGGCTGCAGGAGCTGCGACAACGGCCGCCTGGGCCGTCACGCCGAACTTCTCCTCAAGAGCCGACACGAGCTCGGCAAGCTCGAGCACGGTCAGCTTTTCAATCTCTTCGATAATGTTGTCAACCGCCATCTTGGGTTCCTCCATCGGGCGAGTGTGGATGATATCCGTTTTAAGGGTATAAAAGACGGGCCGCGAACCTATTCGCCGCCCTCGTTCTTCTTCTTGTCAGCTACAGCCTGGATCGTGCCTACCAGGCCCTGAAGGATTCCAGAAAGGCAGAAGGCCAGACCGGAGATCGGGCTCTGAAGCCCGGTGACGACCTGTGTCAGAAGCACCTCACGGGTCGGGAGCTTCGCGAGCTTCTCGACCTGTTCCTCGACGTAGACGGTGCCGTCCAAGTAACCGAGCTTGACCTTCGGCTTCCCATCGGCATCTTCGGCGAACTTCGACAGCAGGCGTGCTGGGGCGACGGGATCGTCGTTAGCACAGACCATGCCGGTCGGACCACTCAGCGCGTCACCGAGTCCTTCGATCCCGGCGTTGGCAGCCGCAATTTTGGCCAGCCGGTTCTTCACAACCGTGAAGGTCACGTTCTCGGCGTGCAGCTGCCGACGCAGATTCGTGAACGTCGGAACATCGATCCCGCTGAAATCAGCGAAGTAGACCGCGGTCGAGTCCTTCAGAAGTGTCTCCATCTCCTCGACGGCGGCGATTTTCTGTTCTGTGGGCATCAGATCCTCTTTCCCTCGCTACGCCCCGACGGCGGAGCGATCGAGCCGGATCCCCGGGCTCATCGTGGTCGAAATCGTGGCAGACTTCACATACTGCCCCTTGGTGGCCGACGGCTGCGCCCGAGCGATCGTATCCAGCACGGCCTGAGCATTCTCCCGAATCGCGTCAGCGTCGAACGAAATCTTGCCGACCGACACGTGAATGTTCGCCTGCTTGTCCACACGGAACTCGACTTTCCCGGCCTTCGCCTCTTCGACGGCGGCAGCCGGATTGGGCGTCACAGTCCCGCTCTTCGGGTTCGGCATCAGCCCCCGGGGACCGAGCACCCGTCCAAGCTTACCGACCGTTCCCATCATATCAGGCGTCGCGACGGCGACGTCGAAGTCCGTCCAGCCACCCGATACCTTCTCGGCCAGATCGTCGGCCCCGACGGCGTCCGCACCGGCCTCTTCGGCCGCGCTCGCCGCTTCACCTTTCGCAAACACGATCACGCGGACCGACTTACCGAGACCACGTGGCAAGGCGACCGTACCACGCACCTGCTGGTCTGCGTGTCTCGGGTCGACGCCCAGTCTCAGTGCGAGCTCGACGCTTTCATCGAACTTCTTCGTCGGCATCTGCTTTAGGATACCAACCGCGTCCTCGAGCGAATACTGCGTCTTGCGGTCGAACAGTTCGCGCGCCTGCGCATAACCCTTGCTCGATTTTCCCATAGAGTTTCTCCTGCCGGTATCGCCGAGATCAGGCCTCGACGGTGATTCCGGCGCTCCTCGCTGTGCCCTCAATGACCTTCATAGCCGACTCGATCGTATGGGCGTTCAGGTCTTCCTTCTTCAACTCCGCGATCTCCCGCACCTGATCCTTCGTCACTGAGCCCACCTTCTCACGGTTCGACTCCGGCGATCCTTTCGCCAAACCGGCAGCCTTCTTTAACAGCACGGCCGCGGGCGGGCTCTTCAGGATGAACGAGAAACTACGGTCGGCGTAAACCGTGATGACCGCGGGAATGATCAACCCCGCCTTGTCCTGAGTCTGGGCGTTGAACGCCTTGCAGAACTCCATGATATTCACGCCGTGCTGACCGAGCGCGGGACCGACCGGGGGGGTGGGCGTCGCCTGCCCTGCCGGGATCTGCAGCTTGATCAACGTCATCACTTTCTTCGCCATCTTGCTTGCCTTTGCTTACGTCGTTTCGGTCGCTTCTTCGACCTGGAGCACATCCAGCTCGACGGGCGTGTTCCGCCCGAAGATGCTGACCATCACCTTGATCTTGCTCTTTTCCGGGTTGACGTCGTCGACGAGGCCAATAAAATCGCTGAATGGCCCGTCCGTCACCTTGACCCGATCGCCGATGCGATAAGGGATTTCGCTGACCTCCGGCGTCTGACTGCGGTCGATCTGGCCCAGAATCCTCTGGACCTCTTCGTCCATCAGGGGCTGCGGGCGACGGCCCGGCCCGACGAAGCTCGTGACCCCCGGCACGTTGGTCACGAAATGCAGCGTCTCCTTGTCCATCTCCATCCGGACCAGCACGTAGCTGGGCAGGAATTTTCTCTGAGATGTCGTCTTTCGACCGTCCTTCATCTCGACGACTTCCTCGGTCGGCACCACGACCTGCTCGATCTTCTCGGCCAGACCCGCTCCCTCTTTGGCGCTGTCGATGAAGGCACACACCTTGTTCTCGTGTCCCGAGTAGGTGTGAACGACATACCAGCGTATTGCCATAGCTCGATCGACCTTACAGGTGGGTGATTAGTTCAGGATCTGATCCATCA
Source organism: Gemmatimonadota bacterium (assembly GCA_002727195.1). Classification (GTDB taxonomy): domain Bacteria; phylum Latescibacterota; class UBA2968; order UBA2968; family UBA2968; genus UBA2968. The sequence goes on along the minus strand of PBWH01000016.1, from coordinate 84,782 downwards.
CGAATGAGAGAATCGCGTCCGTCACGAAGATAAACAGCGCCAGCGCGACCGAGAACACCAGGACGACCGTCGTGGAATTCGCCAGTTCTTCCCTGGTCGGCCACGTGACCTTCAACATCTCGCTTCGGACTTCATCCAGAAGCGTTGCTATTCTCCCAAACATATGCGACATCCCGCCCCGGCCAAGGCTTCGCTCCCGGGGAACAGCGTGTGAAAGTGGCAGGCCAGGTAGGACTTGAACCCACAACCGCCGGTTTTGGAGACCGGTGCTCTACCAATTGAGCTACTGGCCTATCCGATCATCACAAGCGGGGCGGCCTCGAGCCGCATCCGCTAAGTTTTCTCTCGAAATAGTGGAGCCCACGACCGGACTTGAACCGGCGACCTCTTCCTTACCAAGGAAGTGCTCTACCGACTGAGCTACATGGGCCCGGGGCCGGTTCGCGGCATCCCAGCCGACTCGGGAACTCGGCAAAAATTTGGAGCGGGAAACGGGACTCGAACCCGCGACATTCAGCTTGGAAGGCTGACGCTCTAGCCAACTGAGCTATTCCCGCCCCTATACTAACCTCTTGAATATCAAACGCTTGAATACGCCCACCCCAAACGGGGCAGTCCAAGAAGACAAGAGACTTAAAATTTATTAAACCTGTGAAAAAGTGTCAAGCCAATTCTTAAGGAAGTCTACAATTGAAGAGCGCCATAAACTATGTCGCCACAGACACTTCCCGTCGCGGGCGATGATCGAGCAACGGCTGGAATACAAGACAAGAGAGGATGTTCAAGGATGGCAGGATGGAGCTGGTGGGGGGTGGCGGATTCGAACCACCGAAGGCGTAAGCCAACAGATTTACAGTCTGCCCCGTTTGACCGCTCCGGAAACCCCCCACGCACCATTCCTGAGCATATAAGATTACAGGCGAGGAACTGGAGAGTCAAGCGAATTCGCCGTCTCGGAAGATTGACAACAGGGCGCCCAGAGGCTATCATTGCGGCCATTCGCGAAGCACAGATATACGCTTGAAAGGAGCACGTCTTCGATGACAGAACCCATCCACCATTATGCCAGAATCGGCATCGTCCATTTTATGGCCTACAAGGCCTGCCTTCAAGGTGAGGGGCCGATCCTGGAAACTCTGGAGAAAATCGCTCTCGACACGTATTTCGACGTCGTCGAAGTGACGCAGATGAAGGATGCGCAGGTCCGTAAGAACGCGGCAGCTCTGCTGAAGTCGGCCCACATGGATGTTGCCTTCGGTGCACAGCCGATCTGCCTGGTCAATCAGCTGGACGTCAACTCGCTGGACGAGGCCGAACGCACTAAAGCGGTTGATATGGTCAAAGGCGGCGTCGATCAGGCGGAAGAGCTAGGGGCCCCGGGTGTGGCCCTCCTGTCAGGTCCCGATCCGGGCGCTGACAACCGATCGGCGGCCACGGACGCCCTAGTCAAGTCGCTCAGCGAGCTTTGCGCATATACGGGCGACAAGGGCATGTCGGTCGTGCTAGAGACCTTCGACCGTCTCCCATACGGGAAGAACTGTCTTGTCGGGCCGAATGCCCTGGCCGTAGAGGTGTCATTACGAGTCCGATCTGAGCACGCAAACTTCGGCCTGATGCTGGACTTGAGCCATTTCCCCCTTCAGGGCGAAACGTCGGCTTACGCCCTCGGGCTTGCCCGAGACCACATGGTCCACGCACACATCGGGAACTGCGTGATGGACAACCCGAACTTCCCTGACAACGCCAACCACCCCGCTTACGGCGACAACCACCCACGATTCGGTTGTGAGGGCGGGGAAAATGACGTCCCCCAGGCAGCCCAGTTCCTCCGCGAACTACTCAATATCGGCTACCTGGCCCCGGACAAGCGGCCCATCCTCAGTTTTGAGGTGTCCCCGATGGAGGGTGAGTCGACCGAAATCATTATCGCTAACGCGAAACGCGTTCTGGACGAGGCCTGGGCCCTGGTCTAGCGGTGGGAAAAATACAGTCGGAGAAAGCCGGGATTCTAGGAGAATTCCGGCTTTCTCTGTGGAAACACGTCAAACGATACGCGATAAACGACGACTTCAGTTACTGTCCGGGCTTGCCACTGCCCTGCTGGTCGCTTTGCCGGGGATCCTGTCCGCCTAAGCCGCCACCTCGCGTCTCCAGAGCACGATGGAGCATCAGATTGCTGAGTATACCCGAGTCATCAGTGAAAACCTGCGGATCATCATCAGCCATGCCCCCCTAGACTTAACCGACCAGGGGCAGGCAATCTAGCAGGTCCAGGAGGTCCAGGAGGTCCTTAAGACGGCTCAGATCAGACTATGGCGGGATTTCGCGTGCATCTTAGACTAAGGAAGGGACATTGGTCGCCCACCCCAAAACCGGACACCACTGGCCGGTCCAGGTCCCCAGGACATCCTCACCCTCCTGGATGACGCGCAAACAAGGTTGCCAGGGATCTTACAAGATATCTCGAGATATCGTTGACGTACAATGGCTCCCGGAATTGATGACCTGCCTGTGCGTCCACCAGCCACAGGACTAGGTCACCGCCAGGGCAGATCGGCTGATCTCGATCCTCGTTCAGACCGGATGCGTCTTTGTTCTGATCGCCGGAGCAGGAACGTGGAGGTTCGTCGGGGGGCTTGTTGACAGGTATGAAAGCAGCATTGCCGTCTCCGAGGCTCAGAGCAGCGCCCTGGCAGAGAACAGCGAACCGATCGAGGTCATCGGGACAGCTAACCGGGTGTTGCAAGTCAACCTAGCCGGGACGGAGATGTTGGGGTCTCCCCCGACCTCGGAACTGGCCGATAGCGTGGTTACGCGCTGGATCGAGGGAGAGGGCGTGGAATCGCTGATCAAGAGCGTCCGGGGGTCAGCACGCCTGAAGAGATGGAACTCGACCTCAAGACAGTGGTCACGAACCTGATCGACAAGGCGATCAAATGCCGTGCATCTCAGAGCCGGTTTGCCGTGATGATATGTGACACAGGAGAGTCAGGATCAATCTCCCTAAAAGATTCTGGCATAGGCATTAAGAAGGAAGACATACAATCCATATTCGACCAATTCTACCCGTCGGATACCCTCGTGGTCCGCGACTAAGCGGGGACAGGCCTCGGTTTGGCCATCATCCGAGGAATCATCGACAAGCATTCGGGCACCATAGACGTCACGAGCACCCTTGGCGAGGGCAGCGAATTCATCGCCACCCTTCCCCGGTCTCGGCTCTCAGATTCATCTTAAGCTTTCCACACATTTGACGATAGCTAAAGGGACAGGTAACTCCCCCTAAAACTGAACCTTAGTTGCTATGCGCCTCTGGATAAGGCTGTGCCTAGTCGCGACGCTCACCGCGTGCGCCGTCGCCCCGACCGCTCCCCCATCGACAGTCTCCGAACTGGGACCTGTGCCTGCCTTTGACCGCGGATCCATGCCCGACCGGGATGGTGGCGCACTCAGGTCAGCGGCCCTAGACTATTATGCTCAGGGTGACTACGTTCGAGCCCTTCGATACGGGTATTGGGCTGCAAAAACAATCCCGACCGACGTCCGACTCAGACTCCTTCTGGGGATCGTCTATGACGGCGGGTTCGATAGACCCGACCTGGCGCTCCCCGAGTACGAACGAGCCCTCAGCCTCAAACCTGACCGTCGATTCCACGAGCGCCTGACCCGGCGTGTCCACTTCCTCAATCGCCGGCTCCTGCAGGATTCCACCCAAACTTTACTAACAAGCAACCCAGGTAAACCATTGTCGGAGAACTGGCTAGCAGTCTACCCCCTTGCAATTGAAGGGCCGCGGATTCCTGACTCGGGCCTCGAATTCGGGCTGCTCGACTGCGTCCTGCCTGAAATCAAACTGCGGTCCGCCGCGCTTCACGTCGACCCGTTCACCAGTTGGATCGTGTCCCAGGTCTACCGGGAAGTGTCTAACGATCCCACGCCTGCAGGATTCGCCCGGTGGTGCGGGGCTGGCACAGTCCTTACCGGACGCATGTCCGATCTCGGGTTGGGCAGAATTCGCGTGACTCTGGAACTGCTGAGCCCTTTGGGTAACGTGGTTTACGCCTCTTCTCCCTTCATAATTGACCAGCAGAGGCCAAGCGAAGCGTATCAGGCGATTCTGGGAGCCTCGAGCGAAGCCCTCAGCCTGATTGGCACGGATAGCGCCACAGGACCGCCTGTAACGAATCCAGCCGCTTTCTCGCTGTATGCGCAGGGTCTCGCCGAGTATCTCGTCGGCCAGATTCATGATGCAGAGGGCCACATCAGAGATGCGACCGAGCTAAACGAACCCTCCACACTCCTGAATCAGCGCCTGCATTGGGCCGAAAGCGACCTTCTCGGCGGCCAGGAAGGGGCAGAACTGCTGGAGGATTACCACCGACTTCTCAACCTACCCGACCCGAACCGCATGGTCCGAGATCGTCTGACGCGTGGACACACACTTGGTTCACCTGCCTTGAGCGGTCTGTCAGGTACGGAAACGGAGAATCCCTACAAACCACCGCGCCCGGAGCCGACCACACCATGACGATCCTGAAGCGCACGCTGTTGACGACCCTCCTCTGCCTCTCGTCCGTAGAATCGCAGCCCGTTGTGGGGCCACTTGTGTTCACCGACGCGAGCGCGTTCGTCCACCAGGTGACGGTTCAGGACGGAGTCGACGAGACCCGATACCGTCAGGCGGTGAGCCCGCTCATCCTTTCATTGCCCGTCGCCGCAGGCAACATCGATATCCGCAGCGCCTATATGTATCTCGAAATGCGAGACTCATCCGGTATACGGGATGCGCGCGGGCCCCTCGACACCCAGATCGCCGGCGAATGGGATCTGGGCAAGGCCCTGTTTACCGGTTACGTGAATGTCCCGACCGGGAGTGACTCACTGGACACGATCGCCGCCGACCTGGCCACTGGAATCGCACGCAACGACCTAGACTTCCCGATCAAGACGTTCGGCCACGGGCTGGACTTCGGTGGCGCGCTGACACTTGCGTACCAGTTCCGTCATTGGGCTTTCAGCGTTGGCGGAGGATACGTCATTCGCGGACCATACGCCCCGCTCGAGAATGTTTCAAACTACGATCCGGGCGATGAATCGACTGTGACGCTGGGTGCGACCTACGCGGTCGGTGGCTGGTCGGCAGGCCTGGATCTGGCGGGAACCTACATCCGCGTCGACCGCGAGGCCGGTCAGATCACGTTCAGGAACGGAAAGCAGTTCGTCGGCAGGGGATCACTCGCCTACACCAGCAGACGGCTGAAGATCGAAGCTTCAGCGACCGAGATCACCCGGTTCAAAAATCTCGATGCCAGCACCGGTCCGTTGCTCTACGAGGATCGGGACAGCAACGGCAACGATTTCAGGGCCCGAGGATCGCTACGGGTGACCCCTATATCGGGCTGGACAATCTTCGGAGAGGCCACCTACAAAGACCTGACCAAGAATGCGTACGACGCGACGGACCCCCTATTTCAGGGCGCAGCGCGGCTCTGGTCCTACGGAGGGGGCCTCACGGTGCAGGTTGGGAAACGGGAGGCTATGACCGTTCGGGTGGTCAGAGGGGACGGTTGGATCAGAGACCGCGCTCAGGACGTCGAAACGCTGAATATTCGCGTTTCTGTCCGGGTGTCCTTCTAACTCTCCCCCAGAGACTCACATACCAATGCAAGGGCCCTCCTGCTTTAGCGGGAGGGCCCTTGGCCTATTCTGTATTCGGTTGATCGAGTGTAGGCGGATCTTGCTGCCGCTTCCCGATCATCCGACCAAACACGTGTGAGAAGAGCAGGATCAGGACGAACTGACTGACAGAAACCAGCGGAATCCCCACGATAGGCAGCCCGAGAAAGACGATCAGTGACATCGTCCAGAGGCCGTAGAAGAGAAAGACGAGCTGGATATAGTCCAGGCGGATCACCCGACTGAGATCCCTGAAGATGGCGTCCGGTTCGAAGCACCCCCACACACGGCCATACTGGGCGAACCGTGTGAAGACCACCGGGGAAACTGTGTTAAAGAGCGCGATACTCCCCAGCCCCACCATAGTCATGGTCTGGGGATCGCCTGACACGCCGCCCTGAGTCAGGCTGATGAACGCGACCAAACCGAAGGCCCCGAGAATCACGTATCCCAGCGTGATCAGGAAGATCCAGAACCCCACCCGAAAGAAGGGCCGCCAATCCGTCCACGACGGGAGCACCAAACTTGGTGCGCCGTTCAGCCCATCGACAAACACCCGGTAGGTGTATCCCCAGGTCAGGAAGTTCGCGACCGGGAAGATCGAGATCAGTCCGCCAACCAGCACCTTCTTGATCCAGTCGGGATCTTCAAACAGCGACTTCCCGCCCGCGACCAGAGTTGCCGCATAGTTTTCCGGCTGCTCGTTCACTAGATGGCGCCGAGGGCGTGATCTAGGTCGGCAATCAAATCCTCGACATCCTCAACTCCGACCGAGTAACGAACGAGTTCGTCCAGGATGCCGATCGCGATCCGATCCTCTCGATCCAGTTCGTAGTAGGAGATCGTCGACGGGTGCGAAATGATGCTTTCGACGCCCCCCAGACTGGCCCCGATACACGGTACCCGGAGACCATCCAGAAACCGCATGGTGCCGTCCAGATCCGTGGCCAGGTCGAAGCTCACGACACCACCGTATCCCGTCATCTGTGCACGGGCGATCTCGTGGTGCGGATGCGATTGGAGTCCCGGGTAATAGACCTGACGGATCTTGGGATGATTCTCCAGATACTGAGCCATCCGTAAGGCCGATTCGTTCTGCCGAGCCATCCTAAGGGGGAAGGTCTTGAGGCCCCGAATCAACAGATAAGCACAGTGCGGGTCGAGAACCCCGCCGAGGATCCCACGATAGTCCCGGATCGCCGACACCAGCGGCGCGTCCCCCAGGACCACTCCCGCCATCAGGTCGTTGTGGCCGCCCAGATACTTGGTCGCGCTATGGATCACCAGGTCGACGCCGAATTCGAGTGGTCGCTGATTCAGGGGTGTAGCGAACGTACTGTCGATCACGACCTTTAGTCGATGTTTCTTGGCCAGTGCGACTGTTGCATCTAGGTCAACCACGTTAAGATGGGGATTCGTAGGAGATTCAGACACGACCAACCGGGTGTTCTCCTGTATCGCGCTTTCGAGCTGCTCGTAATCTCCCGCACGAACGAAAGTGGTCTCGATATCGAACTTCTTCAACACCATCTTGCAGAACTGAGCCGTCTTCCGGTAACAGTCATCCATGATCACACCGTGCTGACCGGACCGCATCATCGCCAAGAGGGTTGTGGTCACAGCGGCCATTCCGGATGAGAACAGAATTGCTGACTCTGCCCCCTCGAGGTCAGCCAGCTTCTGTTCAGCCACGTGCTGGGTGGGGTTGCCGTATCTCCCGTAGTCGAGGCGGTTGGACCGACCGGCGACAAAGTCGTCGACCGCCTGCGTATCCTCGAATACATACGTCGAGGTTTGGGCGATGGGGACCGTTAGCGCGTGTCCCCAGTGCCCCTTGACCCCGTCAACATACTGCTCTCCACCGTGGACGGCACGTGTCCCGAGTCGCGTTTCGTCTGACATAGCCTGCCTATAAACGAAAACTCCCGAATGCCTTAAGCACCCGGGAGTCATTATTGCGTCGCAATGATGCAATCTAGGTCGAACAGGGCTTTTTAGCGCATTGTTTAGAGTGGCTGCAATATGCCGCAAATCACCACTTTGGAGTCATATCCTCTCGCCTGGAATATATAGGCGCGTCCCCGATGTGTCAACTATGCCGCTGAATCGAGTTTCCGGAACAGAGCATCTCGCACCACATTATATTCGGCTGGAAGCTCCACTGGAAGGTTTGGCCTCGTCGGCTCGACGCCGAACTCAGAGAGCTCGTTCTGGTGGTATCGCACCTTGAAATCCGTAAACTTGAGGCCGTGTGCGGTCGATATCACCACGACCTTGTCTAACGGCTTCACTTCCCCCCGTTCCAGCAGCTTCAGGAGACCCCCAAATGCGACACCAGTATGAGGGCAGCAGAAAAGCCCCGTGCGATCCGCCTGCGCGCAGGCCTCGGACAACTCCTGCTCCGTAACCTGTTCGACCACGCCTCCAAACTGCTTCAGGGTGGCGATCGACTTCTCTCTCGAAACCGGATCCCCGATCTGGATGGCGCTTGCCAGAGTGGTCTTGGCTTGAACCGGCTCGAACGTATCGAAGTTGTTCAGGTAGCTCGTATGCAACGGATTCGCATTGGCTGCCTGAGCGACTGCGATTCGGGGCAGCTTGTCGATGATGCCCAGCTCCTTCATCTCGAGGAAGCCCTTCCCCAGGGCGCTCGAATTACCAAGGTTCCCACCGGGAATCACCACCCAGTCCGGCACGTTCCAGTCATCCTGCTGAACGAGCTCGATCGCCACCGTCTTCTGTCCCTCGACCCGGAGCGAGTTCATCGAGTTGGCCAGGTATATGTTCTCCTTCTGGCATATCTCGCGAACCAGACGCATGCATCCGTCGAAATCTGTTTCCAGACTCATTACCAGGGCCCCATTCGAGACCGGCTGAACGAGCTGAGCGGTCGACACCTTGTCCTTCGGCAGAAAGACGACCGACTGGATCCCGGCCGCCGCCGCATACGCTGCGAGCGCCGCAGAAGTGTCCCCGGTAGACGCGCAGGCCACCGCTGGAACAGTCTGTCCCTCGTGGAGCATCTGATTGACCATCGAGACAAGAACGGTCATGCCAAGATCCTTGAACGACCCGGTGTGACTATTGCCGCACTGCTTGATCCACAGGTCCTCGCAGCCGATCTCACGTCCCAGCCGCTCGGCCCAGAAGAGGTTGGATCCTCCCTCCCACATCGACACGACGTTATCGTCCTCGATGACGGGGCAGACCAGCTCCTTCTTACCCCACACTGCGCTCCCGTACGGCCAGTCCGTCCGCATGAAGCGTTCGTCGAAGAGGCCCCGCCATTCCTTGCCTAACCGTGTCTTGAGAGCGTCGGTATCGTGACGGACCTCGAGCAGGCCGCCACAGCTCGGGCACTCGTAGATGATTTGAGTCAGAGGATAGCGACCTTCACAGCCTCTGAAGCATTGGAACCAGGCGTTGGGTGTCATACGTTCAGTGGTCGATTGAGCGGGTGTGGTGGACACGGCGAATATAGACGAGGAGAATCTTCGTGGGAAGCTCAAAGCGTCAGATCATGCCAAGAACCTCGGTGGGAATCCATCCCCCAATTCCGTTGGGCAGGCGAACCAGGGTCCAGCGCCCCTCGGCGCGCTCCACGGAGACCTTTGTGGCCTCGTGTAGCGTGAATACCTGGAGGTACTCGCCCCCAGGACCACTGCGGCCTTGAACCTTATCGATCAGGACAATCCCTTCTCGTGTCGATAGCTCGTCTGATTTGGCGGTCAACAGTCCCCCCCACGCCAGACACGCAACCAGACACAGCCCACCGACCAGAAACCAAACTGTCCGTCGCCCGGAAAAGAACCATGCCCCCACGGCGAAACAAAGCCCTGCGAAGCTGAGCGAGAGAAAAACCATCAAGAGATCAGGTGAAAACGCCTGGTAGATCCCGATGAGGAATCGTGTGACCGCATTCGGGGAATCCACGTCAAAACGATCGACTTTGGTTGCGTCGACAAACGCGATATTCTCTAGAATATCCGGGTCGGATGGCGAAAGCCGGCGGGCGCGCTCGTAGCTGAGCGCGGCAAGTCCAATCTCCCCGGCCTTGAAATGTGCGTTCCCTAGGTTGTAGTATAGATCCGCGTGCTCTAGGCCGGACGAGATCGCGCCCTGATACTGTCGGATCGCGCCTGCGTAGTCGCCCTGGCGATACAGCCGGTTACCCTCGTTGTATGCCGAGGTCGCGGCCCCTGTCGAGGAGATCATCCCAAGCAGGATAAGGGCAGTCAGGATCATCCACCGTCTCACAGGGATCCTTCCAACCCCTCGATCGCCGTTTCTGCTCGGACAAGAAGTGCCTCTCTGTCCGACTGGCTGTTCTCGCCGGGCGCGAACCTCGCAAAGTCGCAGACCTGCAAGATAGCCGCCACCTCGTCGACCATTTCGGCGGCAGCTCCTCGCTCAGCCAGGTGTCGACGCGCATCCCCTTCTGTCAGCTCACCGCTCTCCAGATTCAGGCGATCCGACAGGAATCCGGCAATAGCCTGACGTATTTCCGAGTGGAATTCAGCTGACCCTCCAGACTTGGCCTCCCGCGCCTGGTCCAACCGCTTGCGGGCCTCACCACGTGAACGGCGTTTACGTGCGTAGGCAACGTCGACGTCAAGCCGCTCCTGCCGCTGCCTCCAGGCGATGGCAACCCCGAGGACAAGGAGCGGAAGCGCGTTGAGCCCCCAAATCGTTGACGATTGGTATAGGTAAGCCCCCTGGGGCTCCAGGCTCCGTGCATCGGGCTTGATGTGGCGAATATCCTGAGCCATCAGCTCGACGGCCCGGCCAGAAGGAGCACTCATGGATACTTCCTCGACCTGCTCGCCCGGAGCAACCGAAAGGAGCACCGGCTGAGATCTCGCGGTGACGTAGCGCTTCCGATCAGGATCGAAATAAGCGAGTTCGAACGGGGGCAACTCCACAGTCCCACTCTCGACGGGGATGACCACGTATTCGAACGTCTTCTCACCCTCAAGGACCGTGCCGTTCAGCCGTGTCTCCACCGTGCTCTTCGGGTCGTAGAACTTGAAGGATTGCGTGTCAGGCCTGCGCGGTTCGCCCACCCCGTGTAGGTTCCCGCGTCCTTTTACTGTGATCGTCACCGTTACAGGATCGCCCTGGGTTGCCATCTCCGAAGACGTCACAGCCTCGATGTCGAACCGGCCGACCCCGCCACAAAACGATGCGGCCACATTTCCAGGCAACGGTTTGATGTCGAGCTCGATGTCCGTGGCCCGAATCGTCACCTGGCGGGACCGGAAGGGATCCCAACTGAAGAAATCGTCCACATCGAACAGGCTGCGTCGCCGAGACCTGAGCGGGATGTCACACACGAATTCGAGCTGCTCAATCTTCTGCTTGCCCGGAACGGTTGGAAACAACGCGACCTGTTTGAGCCTCGACCGGTTGAATGAGCGGCCGTTCACGACCTCCGACCGCTGCTCCAGGCGGCTCGCATCGAAAATTTTCTCAGCCCAAAATCCGGTGTATGAGGGTACCACACCGAATCTCGGGTTCTGGATGCGATACCGGGAGTAGAGATCATATGTCAGCACGATCTGCTCACCGATATAGACGGACTCCCTGTCCGCGCTCACCTCGATGAATAGGTTCTCCTCAATCTCCTGGAGCTGGTCAGCCGTGACCGCATCCTGCCCGGACAGGGGCGACGATGCACGAGGAGCGGCAGCACCCTTTACGACTTCCACCTGAATCGCTTGCGACCGGATGGTCTGCCCGTTAGAGACCACACTTGCTGGACCGATCGTGAAGGTTCCTTCTTCCTTGGCCCGAACGGAGTTCACCACGTTTACCGTCTTTGTCTGGCTTACGGCACCTTGTACGATCGAGATCGAGGTCGACGTGGACGACCTTGACCCGATGAGGTCGAACGCATCCGGAAGTGTGAGGTCGGGCGTCGGCACTGCAACCTCCTCGATCGACATGGCGACCGTCAAAGAGAAGACCTCGCCGACCCCCACCCGGGTACGGTCGGCAGACAGTTGGACGGTCATCGCTTGAACAGGCACGCTCACGAGACTCAGACACACCACCCCGACAAGAATACGCAGGCTTACCACGGGTTCCCTCTATATCGCTTCCCTTGCAACCGTACACGACGCCGCTTCTGCGACTCGGATTCGCGATCCTTCATCGCGTCGAGCAGCCGCTGTGCCTCCTCAGGGCTCAACTCGCCCGGCTCCTGCGGCTGTTGTTGCTGCTCGTCCTGCCCCTGTTCGGGCTGGTCATTCGGATTCTGCTGCTCACTCTGATCCTGTTCGTCGTTCTCGTTTTGCTGCTGCTGATTCTGACTATCCTGATTCTCTTCATCATCCGCTTGGTCCTGATTCTGCTGCTCGTCGTCTTCCTGATCTTGATCCTTGTTCTGGTCCTGCTGATCCTGGTTCTGATCCTGTTGTTGTTGCTCCTCCAGCTTTTCGAGCGTCATCTCCAAGTTGACCTTTGCGTCACGGTCGTCAGGATTCAGTTCGAGCGACTTCTCATACGCACCGACAGCCTTGTCGAAGGCCTGCTGACGGTAGAGGGAGTTCCCCACGTTGTAATACGCCTTCGCCGCCATGTTTTTGTCGCCTGTCTTTGCGGCCTGCTCGAAAGCCGACATCGCCTCGACAACTGCCCCGGTCTTGTAGAGTGCATCGCCCAGATTAAAATGAAGCTCGGGGGCGTCCGGACGATCGGTCTGAGCCTCTTGATAAGCCTTCAGCGCCTCTTGAAATTCTGCGCGGTCGAAGTGCTCGTTCCCCTGCTCTACCTTCCTTGCGACATCATCGAGGAAAGAGAACGCACACAGTACCGTCCACAGAACGGCTACCACCGGGATGTGGTCGATCTTACGCAAACCGGCCTCTCCATTGTTACGACACGCGGCGGCGATCGGACAGCAGGCTCTCCAGAATGATCAGCACAACAGCAGTTCCCAATGGCCACTGGTAGCGGTGTTTGTACTGGGACAGTTTGCGAGAGCCGAGCTCCCGCTTCTCCATCGATGAAATCTGTGCGTAAACTTCATCAAGTCCGATACGACCTCGCTGGCTTCGAACGTATCCACCCTCTGTAATTTTTGCCATCTCTACGAGCGTCGCTTCATCCAGACGAGTCTTCACGATATTCCCATCTCGATCCTTCAGGAATTCCGTTCTGCCATCGCGCTTGACTGGAATCAGTTCCCCGTCCGGAGTCCCGATCCCCACCGCAAAGATCCTTACGCCGGCCTCGGCGGCCGCCTCAGCCGCTTCGATCGCTTCACCCACGTGATCCTCACCGTCGGTGATCAACACCAGAGCCTTGTATTTCTGCTCCTCACCCCCAAACGCATCTGTGGCCGTACGAACAGCCTGCGCGATCGCCGTTCCCTGGGTCGGGATCAGTCCCGTATCGATCGAATCAAGAAACAGTTTGGCTGCGCCATAGTCGAGCGTCAAGGGACACAGTACGAAGCTCTGACCAGAGAAAGCAACCAGCCCGACACGATCACCTTCCAGACGATCGATCAGTGACTCGATTTCCAGACGTGCCCGAAGCAACCTGTTCGGGGGCACGTCCATGGCCATCATGCTCAAGGACGTGTCGAGTGCGACCATGACATCGACCCCGCGTCGGGAAACCATCTCGAGACGCGTCCCGAACCGTGGTTGGACCAGGGCAAGCACCAGGAAGAAGAAGGCGAACAGAAGGAGCACAGCCTTGATGATCTGTCGCGTGCTGCTGGTCGCCGCAGTTAACTTCTCCATCAGGTGGCCGGCACCAAACCCGGCCAACGCCTGCTTGCGTTTCCTGAAAGACCAGACATATATGGCAGCCAGCGCGGGCAGAGCCAGGAGAAACCAGAACGCGCCGGGATCACCAAACCGCATCAAGGGATCCTCCGGAATCGCGTGTTGGCCAGGACCGTTTCCAGGCCCAACAGGAAGACACCCGACCAGACGAACATCGAGAACAGCTCGCGGTAGTTCACATACTCCCTGGTCTTGATCTCGGTCTTCTCCATCTCGCCGATCTCGGCGTAGATCGCCTCCAGCTTCTCCGCGCTCGTTGCCCTGAAGTATAGTCCTCCCGTCGACTCGGCCACGGCGACCAGCGTCTCTTCGTCGATCTCCACCTTGACCCGCACTTGTCGGGGACCGAACAACCCACCATCAACACGACGCAACGCCTCCCCGTCCGACCCGGCTCCGATCGTGTAGATCCGGATGCCAACGGCCTCCGCGGCCTTTGCGGCGGTTAGAGGATCGATCTCGCCCCGGTTGTTGAGTCCGTCCGTCAGCAGGATGACCACCTTGCTTTGGGCTGAGGAGTCCCGTAGCCGGTTGACGGCTGTCGCGATCGCCGTCCCAATCGCGGTCCCGTCCCAGTCTTCTTCTGCAGGACGCACATCCTTCAGGAAGGACAGGAACACGCCGTAGTCCAGCGTCAATGGACACTGGGTATATGCCTCGCCTGCGAAGACAACCAACCCCAGACGATCGTTCACGCGCCCATCGGCAAAGTCGGCCACGACCAGCTTCGAAACCTCAAGCCGGGAAGCATCCCCCAGGTCCTCGATCTCCATACTCGTGGAACAATCGATCGCCATAATGATGTCGATCCCTTGGCTCAGGACCTCCCGACCCTCCCGGCCCGATTGCGGCCGCGCTAGACCGACTACCAGACAGAAGATCGCCAGACATCGAAGCACCAGAAGGGCGTGTCTCAAACGAAGCATCAGTGAAGGCACGATACGACGAGCGGCGCTCAGGTCCGAAAATCGGATGCTGCCCCCACGCATCCGCTGCCGCTTGACGTAGCCGTACACGAGCAGCGGTATGACTAGGAGGGCGAGAAGAACTTCGGGGTTTACGAATCTGATCACGACACGCTCGCCGATTCCAACGCGCCTTCCGGACGCGGGTGTTCTCCGTCGATCTGCGTCATCAAGGTCAGGACACGATCCGCGTCCTGTCTGGCTCGTGTGGCACCGGGCTGGAACTTTGCGAACTTTACCAGATCCGCCTCGTTAAGGAACGCCTCGACTTCCAGTATCCTCGTATCGGCCATCCCCGCCGACTGCAGATCTCCCCGAATCTCGAATGTGGCGCGTTCCATAGCCTCCACGCCCGTCCGCTGCTCGACGAACCGGCGGACCCCTTCGGACAGCCTTGTGTAGTAGGCGTCGTAGGCCCCGGAGTCGACCAGGTCCGACTCCCTCAGTTTCCGGATCTCGGCAAACCAGTCAACCACCATCACGACCGGTTCCGGTTCCCCCGGGCTATAACGATTTCGTCGTAGCCACAATACCAGGAGGACAATCGCAACGGCGAGCAGCCCAAGACTGACCCAGACCCAGATCGGTATCTCAGGGTTTATACTAACGGGTCCCTTCACATCCAGGATGTCAGTCAGGCTGTCGGGTCTCACACTCAGGACGAGGAGCGAGATCGGGCTGTCAGACAGCCTGACCGTATCGCCGGGTGATCGAACGACACAAACAGCGAGGCGATCGATCGACACCTCGCCCGGACGGAAAGCGGCCAGCCGAATCGTCTGTACCCGCCGACGCATCCCTTCATTTTTCGCCCGGTCGACCGCATCCGGCGCTGCGAGCGTGCGAAGTGCGTCCGGCAGCTCCAAGTCGGGGATGAATTCGGGTGCAGTCCCTTCGGGGTAATCAAGCGTCAGGGTCAGATGGACAGGATCGCCGACCGTCAGTGAGTCTCTGTCGACGGTGGCGCGGAAGGAATAGTTCTCGCCAGTCGTTGCCGAAGCGAAGGCCACCGAAAGGATAAACGCGGCGAAGTACTGCGGGAGTCGACCAGTCACACCGTGTGGTCGATCAGCCTTGTTCGGCGCCCAGTTTGGGATGGATGCGGACATCGCGGATCTTGCCGAGGAAGTAAGGATCGATCTGCACGATCTGCTCTCGATCGTTTGTTGCGGCGAAAAGGTGCTTGTCCAACGCACCCACGACGACTTCACGGAGCAAAGCGCCCTTCTCCAGAACTCGGATGCGAATCCCCTGGGACTCGAACACCGAGCGCCCCTGCTCGTGCATACCCTCCGAGACGTAGGAGGTCGCCCGAAGTCCGTTCAGTTCATCCAGGAAGTCCTCGATGCGCCTCCCGGGGATCTGGTGGTTGGGGTGGCTCTCGACCGACCAGGACTCAAAGCCCTGTCGCGCGAAAGACAGTGTCGAATCAGGGTAGACGAACTCAACCTGGTCAGCCGCGTGCCGATTGAACGCGAAAACATCACGCGTTCTGAAGCTGTTGCCTAATTCCAGCAGATGATGCACGAATGAAGANTCAGCTTCGAAGATATAGGGATTTCCGTGGGCCTTCGCTTGATATCTACGGTAGGCTCGCGGCCCCGTCTTGTTACCGAACACGACGCCGTTCTTCTCGCCATCTTTCCCCTCATCGATGACGATCTGGAACCACGGATCCTCCAACCCGTTTGGATCTTCATCGTCCAGCAAGGCAAACGAAGAGATCCGAGCGTCTCTCAAGTCGGTAAGGAAGGTGCCAATTCCAACGTCATCACCCAGGTCATCGAATGGATGGACCATCAACCACCTGAGATCTTCCCGTTTGACGTCGATCCGCTGNTCGCCGTGCAGCAGTTCAATCCCGACGACACGGTCGGGATCGAATCGGACATAGCGCTTGTCCCGTAGCTCATCGAGGGTCAGGTCGAATTGGAAGTAGTAGCGACTCTCAGCCAGGTAGATCAGGTCGTCCCTTGCGATCTTCACGTAGAAGTAGACACCGGTGGGACTGCGGTCGCCGATCGCCACCTCCTGGGGACCGCCTTCTGCGTCNTCGAACGAGATCCGGATCGCCGGGCTTGCCAACCCGTAATCGGCCAGGCTGAAATCAGGCAGGCTGACCTGCGAAGAGTCTGCGGCGACACCTGCCTTCTCGAGCGTCCCGGCCGACACCAGCAATTCTTCGAACATCTCGTAGTCGCCGAGCGTTTCGATCGGTGTCTGAATGCGCCACTCGAAAGAGTCTCTGACCGCCGAGATCGACACCCCCGGCTTATCGAGCCTGAGCCTGCCAACGGTTCCTTTTGTGACGGTCGCTACTTTTCGCGCNTCCTCCTGGGCCTTCGCCTGCTCTTCGTACCCCTTGATCTCGTAGATATAGATGTAACCCGCAAGCAGCACGAGCAGCAGGGCAAGGATTCCGGTCGTCTTGAAGCTCATCTCGTCCTCGAGACCTTTCAATTAGCGACGGCGATACCAGACCAGGAGACCCAAAATGACAGGTATTCCAGGGATGAACACCAATGACAGCAGTTTAATCCACTGACCTTCGTCGACGGACAACGTGATCGGACGGTAGCCACGTTCCTTTGGCCGGATCGAAATCCGTGCACCTTCATCGAGTGCCCAACTGACGGCATTCAGGAACAGATCTGCGTTCCCTTGCATGCTGAGGAGCTGGTTGTTCGCGAAATCGGAATCGCCAAAGATGACGATGCGGGCGTTCCGGTTGGAGTGATCCGTCTTCTCACGAAGCCGGGTGTTGAGTTCCCCCTCGAGCGCGACGGCAAGCGTAAGCGGGCCCGTGGTATCCGTGGCCGGATCATACTCCGGCTTCCCCGGCTTCCAGAGAATCGAGAGATCTGTTTCACCCCAGCTGGACGAGGTTGTCATGGCCAGTTTCGTGTGCTTCACGTTGGGTACGGTGCCCCGCCGTCCGAGGGACTGGGCGAACTGAAACACCGTCATCAGCCCTTCGTGCTTCTCGGTCACTGGGTGTACGGCGTAGGTTGCCACAGCCGGCATGGAGTAATCCATCCCCAGTGTCTTTCCTACAGCGCTTTGCTCGATCACGAGATCGCCGTTAAGCACCACAGACCAGGATTCAAGCATTGGCTCGAGTCCCGTTCGGTACCCTGGATCCATCAGAAAGATCCCCGCGAACTGCCCTCCTTCGAAGTGTGACCGGATCGCATTGACCTCGGTCGGATACAGCCTGGTCTTGGGCCCGGGGACCACGAGAAGGTCACAGTCCTCAGGGACCTTCTCGGTCACCAGCACCAGGGAATCCCGGACGTCGTAGTTGGCCTCAAGCAGCAGGTTCCTGATTCGGCTGTAGCCCGTGCGCCCCGTGCTTCCTACCGAAGATTCGCCGTGCCCGGTCAGGAAGTAGATCACCTTCTTCTCCTGCTGCACCGCCTTGGCGATCGCGTTCGTCAGGTCCTTCTCTTCGGTCGTAGCGATCCGCTCCTCACGATCACCGGAGATCACAACCGACATGCCATAGGAGTTGATTTTAAACCGTCTTGCTTCGACGGGTTCACGATCGGGGTCGATCACCCGGTAACTGAATCGANCGCTATGGTAGGCATATTGGCGCAGAAGCGGTTCAACCGCCTTGCGCTCCTGCTCACGGAAGAATGAGATCACGCTGACATCCGATTCCAAACCGCTGAGAAGGGTNAGCGTCTGATCCGACAGGCTGTAAATTCCGCCCTCAGTCGTGTCGAACCTGACCTGGTAGAAGATCCCGAGCAAGTTGATGCCCGTGATCAATCCCAGAACTATCAGAATCGATGTCAGGGCATTGGAGCCGTATTTAATCGCGCGTCTTCGTACCTGGTTCGCCACCTTACACCCTCCACCTTCTGGATTCGATCAAGGTGTGGGTGAGGAACAGGAAGAACGCGGTCAGGCTAAAGAAGAACGCGATATCGACCGTGTCGATCACACCGCGGTTCATATCTTCCATATGGGCAAGGATTGACAGATACCGGAGGATGCCGGCCCATAGCGTGTCGACAAACCGAGAGGACCAGTCGATGAACCACAAGAACAGGAGGATGAAGAAGGATACCACCACCGCGACGATCTGATTCTCGGTTACCGATGAGGCGAAGATCCCCACACTGATGAACGTCGCGCCGAGCAGCAGGACGGCCAGTTGTGCCGACAGGACGGGCCCCCATTCGACCGTAGCATACATCGACAGTACGCCGAGTAGGCTGAGCGCACCGATTTCAATGATCGCATACAGGCTGAAGCAGGCTGCGAACTTGCCCATCAGGACCTGAAACACCGTCACGGGAGAAGTCATCAGTAATTCGAACGTCCCTTGTCGCTGTTCCTCTGCATAGAGACGCATTGTCAGCATTGGGGTCACGATCAACCAGACAAAGAACTGGAGGCTGTAGAAGTCCGCAATGATCACGTCGTTCGTGTTTACGCCTCCTCGTTTTCCGGCCATGACATCCTGTGAGAAATAGCGACTCATCTGGTGGAACTCGAACACGAGGTTCTGGAAGATGTAGCCAGTAAAGAACAGGAAGACCGCCGCCATCACGTAGGCGATGGGCGACCCGAAATAGGATCGCATCTCTTTCAAGTAGATCGCCGCGAAGTTACGCACGCTCCCCCTCGCCTTCTTCTGTCGTAAGCTCCACGAAGATATCCTCCAGTGACATCTCCATTCGTCTCATTTCCAAGACGCCTAGTCCCTTTCCGACCAGGGCCGACGCAATCTGCGGGCGCACATCCTCCTCGATCTGCGCGTCCACCAGGAAGCCATCCACCCCATCCGTTGAAGCCTCGACATTCAACACGCCGGGTACGGTCTCCAGGGCCGCAGCCGCCTCAGAGACACTCCCCGTGACCTCCACATAGATACGCTCGTTTCCCTTCATCTTGCGGGACAGGTTCGCCGGTGAGTCGATGGCAGAGATTTCACCGTTGTTGATGATGATGACCCGACTGCAGGTCACGGACACTTCCGGAAGGATATGGGTACTGAGGATAACCGTTCGATCTTCAGCCAGCTCCTCGATCAGCGCCCGTACTTCGCGCGTCTGATTCGGATCAAGGCCGGAGGTCGGCTCATCAAGGATGATCACTTCGGGATCGTGGATAAACGCCTGAGCGAGCCCGACGCGCTGACGATACCCTTTGGACAGCTGGCTGATCTCTTGCCGCGCCCGCTCCGTCAGTCCAGTCCGCTCCATCACCTCGTCCGTCCGCTTCGCGCGACCGCTTCGCGGAACCCCTTTGATGTTCGCGACGAACTCCAGGTAGGTCCGCACACGCATATCTCGGTATATCGGGGGAGCCTCCGGCAGGTAGCCGATCCGTTTCTTGACCTCGTGAGGTTCATCGAAGATGTCGAACCCGGCGACACGGGCGGACCCTTCGGTCGCAGACAGGAAACACGTCAGGACACGCATCGTCGTCGTCTTCCCTGCTCCATTTGGCCCGAGGAACCCGACAATCTCACCCTTCTCGACCGTGAACGAGATGTCTCGCACGGCCGTCAGGGACCCGTAACGTTTCGTTAGGTTTTCGACTTCGATCATGCTTGCCTCAGCTATGCCCGAATCTTTAGTGCGCGAGCCTTGAAGAACCGCATGAGCGGGTCCACGTAGGGCTCCGCCGTTGTCACATCGATGGTGTCGACCCCGAGCGATCGGAACAACTCGACACGAGCCGCCGCCCGGTCCTGATACTGGCGTTCGAAAAGAGCCCGGGTCTCGGCGTCCGACGTATCGAGCAGGATCTCCTCACCGGTCTCCGCATCCTCCAGCTCGACGATCCCCACGTTCGGAAGGGCCTCTTCACGTGGATCGTGAACCGAGATCCCGATCACATCGTGCTTCCGCTTCGCAGCCCTGAGGGCCGACTCGAAATCGCCTGACCGGAAGTCCGAAACCATGAACACGACACTGCGCCGCAGGTTTAGGCAATTCAGATAGTCCAAGGCCTCCGCCACGTCGGTGCGACGATGTTCGGGCTGGAAATACAGCAATTCACGAATCACTCGCAGAACGTGCTTCTTGCCCTTCTTGGGCGGAACATACCTCTCCACCTCGTCGGTAAAGATAATTAGCCCGACGCGGTCATTGTTCTGAATGGCCGAGAATGCCAGAAGCGCGCAAATCTCGACGGCGATCTCGCCCTTCATCTGGTCGACGGTTCCGAAGTCCCCGGACCCGCTCGCATCGACAATGAGGATCACCGAGAGTTCTCGTTCTTCGTCGAAAACCTTGACGAAGGGTTCCCCCATCCGGGCGGTCACGTTCCAATAGATCGTCCGGATCTCATCCCCGGGCTGGTAGCCCCGCACCTCCGAGAACGCCATCCCCTGGCCTTTGAAAACCGAGTGATACTCTCCGGAGAACACCGTGTTCACAAGCTTCCGGGTACGGAGCTCGACCCGTTTGACCTTCTTGAGGATCTCGGCGGGAATCACGGAGTCAGGGCACCTCGACGTGATCGAGCACGCGCTGTACAACATCCTCCGGTGTCATCTCCTCCGCCTCTGCCTCGTAGGTCAGCACCACGCGATGTCTGAGCACATCCATTCCCACCGCCTTAATGTCTTCCGGCGTCACATAGCCACGGCGCCGAAGGAACGCGTGTGCTTTGCTGGCCTTGAGCAACGCGATGGACCCGCGTGGTGAGCATCCGAACTCTATCAGTTGGTCCAGGTCGGCGAGCCCGACACTCGACGGATAACGGGTCGCTTGGATGATATTGACGATGTAGTCCTTGACCTTGTCGTCCACATAAACATCGTCGACGACGGTCCGAGCACGAATCACATCTTCAGGGCGGATGACCTGCGTCGGATTAGGTTCCTGGCCGGATCCCATGCGCTCGATAATCGTCCGTTCCTCGTCTCGAGTTGGATACCCGACCCGCACCTTTAGCATGAACCGGTCGACCTGCGCCTCGGGAAGCGGGTATGTCCCCTCCTGCTCGATCGGGTTCTGCGTGGCGAGCACCAGGAAGGGATCCGCCATCGGAAAGGTCTCAGTGCCGATCGTGACCTGACGCTCCTGCATGGCCTCGAGCATCGCGCTCTGGACTTTCGCCGGGGCTCGGTTGACCTCATCCGCCAGAATCAGTTGGGCGAAAATCGGGCCCTTCTGAACGACAAAATCGCCGCTCCCCTGGTTGTAGACCATCGTGCCGATCAGGTCAGCAGGCAGTAGATCCGGAGTAAACTGGATTCGGTTAAACGTGCAGGACATCGTCCCGGCCAGCGTGCTGATCGTCAGGGTCTTGGCCAGACCCGGCACGCCCTCCAGCAATACGTGTCCACCGCAAAGCAGGCCGATCAGAAGCCTGTCGACCATGACCTGTTGCCCGACGATCACCTTGGAGACTTCGGTGAGCAGCCGGTCCACAAAGGCGCCCTCGGAGATCACACGTTCATTGATCGCTTGAACGTCGGTTGCTATCGTCACGTTGTCCTTCCCCTCCCCAGACTACTGATCGCTTTTCTGCGTGCCGATCCACGATTCCAACGGCTTGTCAATGTTCTTGATCGAGACGCGAGCGTCGTCGGCGAGACTCGATTCCGGGAACCGGGCGATCAATGCCTCATACGACTTGATTGCTGCGTCCTTCTTGCCATTCAGGTCGTGTATGTAGCCGACCATAAACTGTGCCTGGTCAGCATATCGACTGTCAGGGAATCTCGAGATGAGCGTTTCATAAGACGTGATCGCCTTGTCACTTTTCCCCTGAGCCTGGTATACACGGGCAATCGCCTGCAATGCAACATCGGCCCGCGGGTCATCCGGGAACAGATCAAGAAACTTGGTCAGATGACCGACGGCCTCATCGTAGGTTTCGACGTCGTGCGTCGCGTACTCGCCATTCGTGAACAGGTCGTCAGCCGACTCTGTGTTACAGCCGACGGTGACCAGCATCAGGGCTGAGAGAAACCAGACATATTTAAGGATCGAATGTGTGCCCTTCACTACACCACTCCCTGAGACTACGCTTGGCATCTTACGATTAACTCCTTAACGCTTTTGTGGTTCTCGCAATCAGTTCTGCTTATTTTTTGCCCGTCAGTCCGACTTCGACGTGGTCTTCTTGCTGCTCGAATTTTTGTCTCCGCCCCCTGACTTCTTGTCTCCGCCCCCTGACTTCTTGTCTCCGCCCCCTGACTTCTCCCCACCACCCGACCCGGATCCCGAGTCCTTCTTTGCTGCCGCCTTGTAGCTATCGCTACGGTAGTCCGTGATGTAGAAGCCAGATCCCTTGAAGATCAGGCCCGCCCCACCACCGATCAGCCTCTGGAGTTTCATTTTCTTGCACTCAGGGCACTTCTTCAAAGGCTTGGCCGTGATCGATTGGAATTCCTCGAACAGGTGGTCGCAATTCTGGCACTGATACTCATATGTAGGCATAGTTGCTCCGCGTAAGGGTCTCCTGAACAACATTTTAATGTATAAAACCCCCCAAGGAGAGTCAAGGATGCTAAACTTATAATATACAGTCACTTGCCTCCTTCCGGGCTATTTGTCTCGTGAGATCTGTCCTTACCTTCTACTGGACCTGAGCGCCTACCCTTGATTGGGGCTTTTGACCTTGACAGGCATAGTCGCACTCGAAATGAGCAGCAGTCGAACAACAACAACAGCCTGTTCCTCCAGGAGTATCGGAGCCACAACCTGAGTTACGTGGTAGAGCGATTCTCACAGTTGCTCGCCAGCCTGAAGTCTCCGAACCGATACGACTATATCGTCGTCGACTATGCCTCGGCCTTGGAGGACATCGGTCTCGCCGCGGCCATCCTGTCCCCCTTTGTCGTCGTTGCATCGGAAGCGGATGACATTTCCTTCGAGGCGATGGACGAGACACTGGCTACACGATGTCCTTCGCCATGTCCAACACGCAGAACGGCGATTACAACATCAAGCAGCCGTTCATCGCGCTCAACAAGGACCCGCACCTGCGGTCGGGCGAGAAAACGATCCGACGAGCGGCCTTCAACTGCAAGTATATCCCGGACATCCACAAGAGCTTCGGCAAAAAGTCGTTCCTCGTGCCCGACATCATCGAGGACGTGGAGTTCGAGTATCAGCTCTACCGGTTCTAGCGATGGATCTCGGAATGGAGCACGAACCCGGACGAGACCTTTACCGAGGCCGCCTACCAGCGTGTCCTCCAGTTCGAGAAGGTCCGCAACCAGCAGATCAAGCGATATTGGAACGCAGACCTGCAGTATCGGAAGCGGAACGTGATATTCGGACTCAGAGTCCTCCTTCTCACGTCGCTCTGGGTAGGGATCTTCGGATACCTCAAGTCCACGCTGACGGCCATGACGTCGACAGCAACTGGGCTCGAACTCTTCCTGTCATGGGTCGTGCTGTATCGGGTATGGGACTACTTCGAGCGAGGGATTCGTGCGCTCAAGCACGAACTGGATATCGATGTCCACGAGACGCGGGAGGACCACCGTCACTTTGTCCTCGGACCCGGCAACCTGGTCAAGGCGCGGGACAAAGGTACGGCTACCCAGGACGTGTCGCAGAGAGCGAACGGACACGCAGCGTCCTCAAAGCAGGAGGCAGCGTCCGCAGACTAGAAGAAAAGAGATTCAAGAATGGGGAACGTCGAGAGACGCTCCCTTTCTTTTTGACATCCACTGAGATCCCCACCAGATCCCAAGGGCAGCCAGAAGGATGCCGTACTTGACCCAGGCAGTCGGCTCCCAGATGTCCGCCCCCCTGTAGTCGACCAGCACTTCGTAACTTGCGACGACCAGTCCACTCCCGGCGATCCAACCGACGTTCCCGTAGAAGCACAGGAACGGGACGATCCACACGACATACCAGGGATGGAGTGTCGGTGTTACAACGAGGAACGTCCCGATCACGACATAGGCACCCTGAATCGGCGGGATCTTCCGGATGGACACCACCACCACTGCCAGCCCGAACACACAGGCCAGCACCATCCGGGTCAGGACCTCGTCCAGGCCTGCCCTCGTAAGAATGTCGTATGCCGCCCCGTTGAAAGACCACGTCGACGCATACGTTGACAGGGATCCCAGTACCTGCCAGCCCACGTCCATATACGGCACATACCCCAGAACAAAAACACCCAGCCCCACCACAGGCACGAGCACGGCACGCGTCGTGAATGCAGCAACCAGCACGTTCCTCCCGTCCGCCTCAGCGACGGCCGCCCATCGCCAGAATGCGGGAAGCAGCACCATTGGCAGCAGCTTGGTCAGGCCGCTCAGGGCAAAGGCGACGGCGGCTCGCCCATACCCGTGGCCCCGCGCATACAGCAGCGCCACAACGAGCAGGCTGACGGAGAGCACATCGATGTGTCCCTGCCCCGCCCCCTCGACGAGCACGAGTGGATTCCAGAAGTAGACGATGGCCACCGTGGGTGACAGGTCGTAGGATCGAGCAAGACCGATGAGGAAGGCGACCGTCACCAGTTCCGCCACACAGAGCCCCAACCTGATGGTCCAGGTTTCAGGCGACACCCACACGGACACGGCGAAGAAAGCCTGCGCGAGCGGCGGATAGATCGTCGGAAGGTGAGAGTGATTGACGCGCGACAGCAGCTCAGGAGCCAGACCGGAAAGGTCGGGTGAAGATGGCGGCAGCAGGTAGGGGTTGATGCCGGCCAGCGATACCGTCCCGTCCCAAAGGTAACGATAAATGTCATCTGACAGGGTGGGCTCGGTAAGCAGAAGGGTCGCCCGGAAGAGACATCCGGCACCGATGATCGTCCGGGTCGACCACCGATCGAACACGCCGATAGCCAGTACATATCCGCCAAAGGCGGCGCTGAATGTCAAAAAGAAAAGCGGCACATTCAGGCCTAGGTCCCCCAGCAGGAACGTGCCGACACATCCGGCTTCGATCAGGCAGACCGAACCGATCGGCATCCACGGTCGGATCCGGTCGATCAGACGCCCTCCACGTGGTCCCTCAGGGTGTTGAGCTGATCCTCGTTCCCCAATGCGATCAGGATGTCGCCCTCCTCGATCACCACGTCAGATATCTGGGCATCCGAGGCGCGATCAACGCGTGATTGTCCGGTCTGGTCGTGAATACCGAAGATGATCGCACCTGTTGCTGCCGAATCCCCGAATCTCGGAGCGCCTTTCCGACCAGGCCACTACCCGGACGAAGGGCGACCTCCTCGAGACGCAAATGGTCACGTCCCCGCCCTAGACCACAACTTCGAGGAACTTCATCACCGTCGGCCCCTAGATGACGGAGACGATCTGGCACCCGGCAATCTGGTATGGCGATATCACTCGGTCAGCGCCTGCCCGGATCAGCTTTCCCGTGGACTTCCCTTAAGCTGCCCGGGCGACGACAGTCAGGTCTGAGCACATCTGTCGCGCCGTCATGACGACAAAGACGTTGCTTTCGTCCTGACGAAGGGTCAACACGAGTCCTGTCGCTCGCTCGATCGCCGCCTCCGTCAACGTCTCCTCTTCCTCTGCATCACCCTCCACGAACAGGATCGACTCGTCGCGCCCGAGTTCAGAGATTTCCGGGTCCTGCTCGATGATCACGAACGGTACACCGGCGGCCAGGAACTTGAGGGCGACCTCCTTCCCCACAACGCCGCACCCGCAGATGATATAGTGGTCAGACAGGTTGGCGATGGATCGGTTCATCCGACGATCTCGCATCAGTTGGAAGATCTGCCCCTCGAAAATAAAACTGATCACCGTCGACGCCGAGTAGCCGGCAGTCGCGATGCTGCACAGAAGCAGAACGATGGTGAAAACACGAACGCTTTCAGACAACTGCTGGGCTTCCCCGTATCCAACGGTCGTGATGGTAATGACCGTCATATACAGGCTGTCGTTAAGCGACCAGCCCTCGATCAGCGCATACCCGATCGTCCCCTCGGCGACGAGGGTGACCGTCATGCAGACAGCGATCGCGAATCGAATCTCCGTCCGCGTGTCAACGCATCCGAACAACCATGCCGCTGGATCAGCGGGCAACTAGCCTCCACTTCAGGATCTTGTCGGGGAGCAACTCCAGGATGGTGGCCCGGCTTTCCTTGTCCAGTTTCCAGTAGTTGGAGATCTGGTATCGCCGGCCATCGGCGTCCGTTACGCGGATCAAGGGTGGTTTTTCCCCGTCGAGCGACTCCCGACCAAGGACTTGGAACACACGCTCCCCATCGTCGGTCACCACTGTCCACTTGCTGGTCGTCCCGGTCGTCTCGACCGACAGGATCTCCTCGATTGTCGGCACGAAGTAGACCTGCTTGAGATGATCTAGTAGCGCGGTCTTTGAGTCCTTATCCATCCCATCGGTACTCTCCAGGAGTCCCACCTCGTGCCCGAACCTGTCGAGAAAGCTTATATATTCTTCGGATTGGGTTTGGGGGAATGCACGGACCACCCGATCCACCTTGTAGGACTTTCCGGACACCACGATCTCGAGGTTGTCACCGTCCTTCCTGAACACAAGATCCTCCCCGAACAACTCCACGTCAGCGTCCTCTCCAGAACGACGGCACGAACAGCACCAGGATGGCGAACAGTTCGAGCCAGCCCATAACCATACACAGCAACGGCAGCCACTTCCCGGCCTCCGGGATGGTGGAGAAATTCTGTACCGGACCGACTGCAGCCAGACCCGGCCCAGTGTTGTTCCGCGTGGCGATCTGCAACAGTTCGTCGCAGCGCCGACGGTCCTCCTCGATCAGCTTGGCCTCTTTGTGCCGGCTCTCGAGCGTCTGTGCCAGCATCATCGCGGGCGTAGTCATCTGAGCCGGGCGCGGCGGCCGAGTCGTGCCTGACAACCACCTCACGCATTTGGACACGCCCCTGCGCGAACGTCTCGACCATCACAGCGGCGTGGTTCTCGATCAGTTTGGCGATTTCGAATGCGGCGAGTGCCTGAGGAAAGATGATCAGGTCGATCCCGAGCAAGTTGCGATACTCGACCTTCTCACCCCCGTGGTAGGCCTGATTGTACACACAAGCGGCCGTGAGTGTCACCCCCCAAGCTCCTTGGCGGTCACGGCCGNTATCTGGTTGACTTCGTCGCTGTTGATCACCGCCGCCACTAGGTCGGCGTCGGCTACACCGGCCCGATCCAGAACCCGGGGACTTGGCCCCGTGGTCGCAGATCGTCCGAACGTCGAGCATCTCCTCCGACCGGTCCAGAAGACTCCGATCGGTGTCGACGATCGTGACATTGCATTTTTCCTGGGTCAGCGCACTGGCAATGTAATTCCCTGCCCCGCACNGACAATGATGACTTCCATCCGCCCTAATGCCTCAGACGGCGCCGTGGAGGATCGATGCGCATCACAATCTCTCCTCGTTTAAAAGCTCTCACGGTGCCGGTCGTTTCTGAGACGGCCAGGGCAATGGCACGGGTCGACTTCGTGATCGATGCGGCCGCCACGTGACGCGCTCCCAAACCTTTCGGCAGCATCAATCCTTTAACGTCGGACGAGATGTAGCGGCCGGCAGTGAGCACGACACCATCATCCTGAATGATGAAGGCACCGTCCATCAACGCTACTTCCTTGATTCCCTCGCGAATATCGGGGTTCGTGATATTCTTCTCTCGTTCAGAGTACCCCCGAAACGGATCGAATGTCATCGGCCGGGAGTGGCGAAGCACCTTATCGGCATCTCCGATCACAAACAGCGTCCCCATGGGATCTCCCTCACGCCCCTCACGCCCGATGTCGACCGCAATGTCGAGGAGTGATCGGACGACCTCGATCGGCAGGTCACCCGCGAGCTCCGCTATGCTGNCCGGATGGTNCCCCTCAAACCCGCGACTCGTGTCCACCACGACGGCGGCGTCGATCCCTCTCCGATCGACCATCCCCGTCAAGCAGACGAGTCGGCTCCCACGCCGGATATAT
Source organism: Gemmatimonadota bacterium (assembly GCA_002727195.1). GTDB lineage: Bacteria > Latescibacterota > UBA2968 > UBA2968 > UBA2968 > UBA2968. Next base: position 56,461 of record PBWH01000016.1, on the reverse strand, counting down.
CCCCCTTCCATCCCGAGCACAATCCCCATCCGGACGCGTTCGAAGTAGGACATGTCGTCAACGTTGGAATCGAAGTGGATTCGCCAGACACCACTCGCCTCGATACCCTTGAGGAAACGATCACTGGATGTCACCACAAGGACCTGACAGAAGGTATTGAGATCTTCGACCGCCTTCCGGTTTACGAGAGAATCGGTCACGACCATGATCATGTCTGCCGTGACGTTGCTCGCAATGTCACGAGCGGCGCTCAGCAGGGATGCAGAGTGGTTGGTGCGTTTGCGTGGCTGATCCAACGAGAATTCTCCAGAGCAGACCTATCGGCGACGAAAGGTACGACGACGCCCATACTTGGGCTTCTCATCCTCAACTGGGGCCGGCTCTGCCACCTGGGGGGAGGACGGCCTGGAGGAAGACGATCTACGCGGATGTTCTTCTCTCGGAGCACGAGGCGACGCTTCGCGCTCGAGCGACAGGTAGTCCGCTGGAACGAATTCGGTCAGCATCGTCGGACCACAGTCATAAAACGCGACACCTGCCTCGTGTGCGGCCAATGAATCGATGCGAATGACGGCATTTCCACCCCGCCCGAGTTGCGCCGCTACATCGGGGTCGTATGAGAGATGCACATACTGCCGGTCAAAAGGCTTGAGACCGTTGCTCAGCGTGCCATCTACTTCACGGGCAGAAACGCCCTTGTAGAGCGCCTNAGGGGGCTCGGCCGGGTCCAGCCCAAGATCGACCTCAAAACTGTGCCCATACCGTGCCCGAATCCTGCCATCCTCGATCTCGAATCGTTTCTTNTCCGTTCCATCGACGATGTTCTCGATGTCACAAAGCGAGATCTGCGAATCCTTCTTCCGGAGGGCACCGAGCACGACGTCAAGATCGGCAAACCCGTGCCGGTCGACATCGAGGTCGAACTCCTGGGGACGATGGCGAAGCATCAGGGAGAGCAGCTTGGAGAGACGTACGGTAGATGACGGTCCGGGCATGGGGGAGAAACCTCTCTAATCGTCAGAATAGCCTGTTTTGTATGAAGTTAGCACTTCATTGTAAGTGAATCGCCAACTGAAGTCAAAGCAGTGAACGCGATCAGTCGGCGTGCTAAATCTCGAGTGGATCGCGGTAGAGCTCCGGATTTTCGAACCGGCTGTACTGGCCAAGGAAGGTCAGGAAGACACTGCCCGTCGGACCATTGCGATGCTTGCCGATGATGATCTCCGCCACGCCCTCCTGCGTGTTTCCCTCCTCATCCTCGATCTTGTAGACCTCGGGTCGGAACAGGAACATCACCATGTCCGCATCCTGTTCGATACTCCCGGACTCGCGCAGATCTGACATGATCGGACGCTTGTCCGGCCGCTGCTCCACCGCTCGGGAAAGCTGAGCAAGCGCGAGGATCGGGACATCGAGTTCCTTCGCCAGCCCCTTGAGCGATCTTGAGATCAGAGCGATCTCCTGCTCGCGGCTGTCCGTCCTGCCGTGGGCCGTCATCAGCTGGAGATAGTCGACCACGACCAACCCAATGCCATAATCCGACTGTGCCCGACGCGCCTTCGCCCTCATTTCCATGATGGAAATGCCGGCCGTGTCATCGATGTAGATTGGGGCCTCCATCAGCTTCCCCGTCCACGTGCCCAGTCGCTGCCAGTCCTCTTCCTTCAGGTTTCCCGTACGCAGCTTGTGGAAATCTACCCTCGCCTCGGCCACGAGCAGGCGCTGCGCCAGCTGGTGCGTAGCCATTTCAAGGGAGAAGAACAGGACGGGGACTCGCTGCTTCACCGCAGCATTCCGAGCGATACACAACCCTAACGCCGTCTTACCCATGGCGGGACGGGCGGCCAGGATCACGAGATCGGATCTCTGGAGCCCTCCGGTCAACTGATCGAGGTCATCATACCCGGTTGTGACACCAGTGAGATCTTCATTCTGGTCGTGAGCCCGCTGGATCGCCTCGAACGTCTCGTCCAGCACGCTGTGCAAGGAAACCACGCCCTTGCCCAGATCTCCCTTCGCTATCTCGTAAATCCGTGACTCCGCTCGGTCGATAACTTCCCGGACATCCTCGGTCTTGAGGTAGGATTCCTCGACTGTCTGGGTGGACGCATCGATTAGGCGCCGCCTCAAGGCCGCCTCGAGCACGATCTTGGCGTGATACTCCGCATTGACCGCCGTCGCCATCTCACTGGCCAACGCCGCAACTGTAGCGGCGCCCCCCACCGCCTCGAGGTCACCCTCACGCGCCAGCTCCTCGGACACCGTCACCTGGTCGGCAGGTTCGCTCCGCTCGAACAACGCGACGATCGCGCGATACACACGCCGATGNGTGGAGTTGTAGAACGCGGACTCATTGCCGAGTGTCTCGATCACCCGACTGATCGAATCGTTGTCGATCAACATGGCGCCCAGAACCGCCTTCTCGACCTCGATCTCGTTGGGCGTAACCCGGTCCGCGGACATGTTCTGCGCTGCGGGTCGTTCGATTGCCACTGCCGTCCTCGTTAGAGTTGCATCCCGTCGAATTCGAAACGCACGAGCTTCAGGTCTTCCCAGGTCGGCCGCTTCCATTGCGGGTTGCGGAGCAAAGCGGCCGGGTGATACGTCGGAATCAACCTGATCCCCTCGTAGGTGTAGACCTTTCCGCGCAGCCGCCCCATAGANGTTGNCGTCTTGAGCAGGGCTTGCGCAGCGAATCGGCCGAGGGTACAGATCACCTTGGGCTGAATGAACGCGATCTGCCTGAGCAGGTGCGGCTCACACTGCGCGATCTCCTCCGGTTGCGGATCACGGTTCCCTGGTGGCCTGCACTTGATCACGTTGGCNATGTAAACTTCCTCGCGCGTCAGTTTCATGCCAAGGATCATCTTGGTCAGCAGCTCTCCGGCTGCGCCCACAAACGGCAAGCCCCGTAGATCCTCCTCTCTCCCCGGAGCCTCTCCGATAAACATGATTGCAGCCTCCGGGTTCCCGCTCCCGAAGACGACGTGTGTCCGTCCTTCGCACAGACCGCAAGCCGTACACATCAGGACGGTGGACCCAAATGCCTCCAGAGAGTCGGACGTGCTGTCATCGACCGCCTGAGCTGGCGCTTCTGTCGTCTCCACGGGCGCACCTTCGACTCCTGAAGGAAGGGGCACCTGGGACACGCCCAGTTCCCGCTGGAACATCAGGTAGTCCCGGGCTGCTGCAACAGGATCGTCATCTACAGCCAAGAGGCCACCACCCAATCGAGAATGCGATCAGCCACCGTGTGCTTGCTCGCGATATCGAACGCCTGTTCACGACCGTCGCGATCGAACAACGTCACCACGTTTGTATCCACGCCAAACCCTGCCCCCTCGACCCGCAGATCATTCAGAACGATCAGATCCAGGTGTTTGGCCTCGAGCTTCTTCCTCGCGTTCGCCTCGGCATCCTGCGTCTCCATCGCGAACCCCACGACAAGGCGGCTTTCCTTCTCCCGCCCCAGGTCCACAAGGAAATCGTGAGTCGGCTCCAACTCGACCGTCAGACCCTTCCCGTCCTTCTTGATCTTCTCGGCAGCGACATCGCGCGCTCGGTAGTCCAGAACCGCCGCCGACATCACCATAACATCTGCGGCTTCGAATGCCGAGCGCGTCGCACCCTCCATCTCCGCAACACTCCTCACATCGACCCGATCCACGCCATCCGGCGTGTCGAGCGCCGTGGGCCCGGCGACGAGGATGACCCGCGCACCTCTCCTGGCGGCCTGCTCGGCAACGGCGAATCCCATCTTTCCAGTCGATCGGTTCGTGATGAACCGTACGGGATCGATGTCCTCTTCCGTACGACCAGCTGTGACGAGCACGTTCTTCCCGGCGAGATCTCCTCTGGGCTCCAGGGCCTCTGTCACGGTCTCCACGATCTCCTCTGGCTCCAACATCCGTCCCACACCGGTGGCACCAGAAGCAAGCTGGCCCGATCCAGGACCGATCAATGTATACCCACGAGAGGACAGCGATTCCAGATTCTTCTGCACCGCCGCGTTCTCATACATCTGGGTCTCCATTGCTGGCGCAAGGAAGACGCGCGNCTCGGCAGAGAGCAGGATGTTCGTCAGCAGATCGTCTGCCAGTCCGTTAGCCGAACGACCGATCACATGGGCTGTGGCCGGAGCGATCAGGATCGCGTCCGGCCACTTCGCCAGATCAACGTGCGGAATCGCGGGATCACCTGGCGCAGGAAACAGATCCGTGTAGACCCGGTGCTGCGACAGAGCTTCGAAGGTCAGAGGCTGGATGAACGCTTTGGCGGCGTCCGTCATCACAACCCGAACCTGAGCACCTTCCGCCTGGAGTTCCCTCAGGACTTCAACCGCTTTGTAGGCTGCTATTCCGCCACTAACTCCCAGCAGAACTTTCTTCTGCGTCAGTCTCATTCTGGCTCCCACTGTCGCCATACCCCACCTCGACCTTCTCATCGACCACACGACTGAGCGCGGTCGTGGTCATCTTCTCGGGGCCTTCTCCTCCATCCGCCATCAGCCTGTTCTGGTTGAGTCGACGAGCCTCACGCGACGAGGCGATTACTGCCTCATAGGGGTTGATCCCCAAGTTGGCCAAATCTTCCAGGTAGAACGTCTTTGCCATCTCGTCTCTCCTCTAATGCCTCGGGTTAAGTATGCTCGATATTCAATGCGTCAAAAAAATGTGTCTGCCGCTGCGCGCGGTTTCGCTCGGTTCGCACGACACTCTCTACGTCGTGGATCGCCTGCGAAAGCTCGTTGTTGACGATGACGTAATCGTAGTGCGGCGCAAAGGCCATTTCGGCGATCGCGTTCTGGGTCCGGATCTCGAGTGCGTCCTTTCCCTCTGACCGCCGGCCCGCCAGCCGCGCCCGGAGTTCTTCCAGTGACGGAGGCAGGATGAATAAAGTGACACACCTATCTCCCAGCACGTCGTGCAAGGTCTGCGCCCCCTGCACATCGATTTCGAGAAGGATCACATCGCCATCAGCGAGNGCCTCGAGAAACGCCTGCTTCGTCGCCCCGTAGTTCCGACCGTGGACGGTGGCGTGCTCCAGGAAGGCATCTCCGTCTAGGAGCTTCTGGTAATCGGCTTGATCGACAAAGTGATAGTCAATGCCGTCCACCTCACCCTCACGTCGTCCTCGCGTCGTCGTCGTAATTACGTGCTGAATCCGAGGGTCGTTCTCAATGACGCTGCCACAGATCGATGTCTTCCCGACACCGGACGGGCCTGAGACGACAAAAGCGAAGGCGTCATCTCGATCGGCAAACAACGATGGCCGGTCTGTTGTAATCGTGTCCGCCATCGCTACTCGACGTTGAGAACCTGTTCCTTCAACTTCTCGATCTCTTCCTTCATCTCCACGACGATGTGAGCGATTTCTGCGTTACCTGCCTTCGAACCGATCGTATTCGCCTCTCTCAACATCTCCTGAAGCAGAAAATTGAGACGACGACCTACCGACTCGTCCCGATCGAGGGTGTCGAGAAATTGTTCGTTATGGCTGTGAAACCGGACGCACTCCTCGGTGATGTCCGACCGATCTGCTAGGATCGCGATCTCCATCATGACCCGACTCTGGTCGACGGCCTCAGGAGTTAGAAGCGCTTCCAGCTTCTCCTTCAAACGCTTCTTCGCGCTTTCCACGCGCGTCGGTGCGAGTTCCTCCACCTTTGAGATCAGACCATTCAGGGTTTCGATTCGACCTCGAAAGTCGTCTGCAAGCTTTGCGCCTTCTACCTGCCGCATGCGGTGACATTCGTTCACGGCCGATTCACANCCACGTTCNAGGATGCCCCACACCTCGTCCACGTCGACTTCCGGGGTCTCGAACGAAAATACATTCGGGAGCGACGCTACCGAGGCGAGTGTCGGTTCGCCGGCCAGACCGCGATCGACTAGTTTCGTCAGCTCGGATACATATGCGTCTGCGACCGCCTCGTTCAGGGTAGGCGTACCCTGAGTCGCCTGGTCGCTCTGGTAAGAGATAGAGACATCCACGCGGCCACGCGCGATCCGCCCCAGAACCAACTCTTTAATGCGTGGCTCAAACTCGGAAAGATACCTAGGCAGGTGAACGGATACGTCCCCGTATCGGCCGTTGACCGTACGAATCTCAACGCTGACACGACTGCCGTCAGCCTCAATATCGGACTTCCCAAAGCCGGTCATGCTCGACAGCATAGGACGATCGTCTCTAAATGATTGGAGAACCGCGAGTTCGGAACCTGTAAATATATGTTTTTACACGATCTCTGTCAATCAGGCCCCAGCTGCCGGCGCGAGGACCGGTCCGATCGTCGCCATCATCTCCTCTACGGTGGTCTGCGGTGCCGAACACGCTCGATCTTTGCAGACATAAACGGCAGCGGCCCCAGAAACGGCTGGTCGCTCCGACGTCATCGGTGGCCCAGTTTCACTTGACCGGGCAAGGATTCGGTTGGGTACCCAAACCCTGTGGACAGCATCGACCAGCTCACGGCCCCTTTCGCCGTCCGTTACCGTCAGTTCCACGCCGCCGGAGAGGGCGTAGTCGGCGGCACAGATCATCTGACCGAATCCGTTCGGCGTGCTCTGGATGTATGGTTGGAAGCGCCGAACCGTCCGTTCCGCTTTCTCCCTGAAGTCATCCCGCATCAACAGACCGGAGAGACGCAGCAGCGCGCAACAGACCAGTGAATTGCCCCCCGGGGTAGCGTTATCGTAAGGGTTCTTCGACCGAATGATCAGCGACTCGTGATCGATGCCCGTGTAGAAGAACGCATTCCCTTCCTCGTCCCAAAACTGTTCNACAGTGAGTTCAGCCAGGTCTGCCGCCGCGTCCAAATAGGTATGATCGAAGGTGGTCTCATACAGATCGATAAGGGCGTTCAGCAGGGCACCATAGTCGTCCAGATACCCGTTGTGGCGGGCCTGACCGTCCTTGTAGCTGTGGAATAACCTCCCGTCATCCTGACGCATGTGCTCAAGGATAAAGTCAGCCGCACGTCGGGCCGCAAACAGGTAGGGCGCCGAGCCCGTCACCTGGTATCCGATCGCCAGCGCGCTGATCATCAGCCCATTCCAGCTGACCTGAACCTTATCGTCTCGGCCTGGCGCCACACGCCGGGACCTCGCCTCCAGCAGTAAACGGCGTCCCTCCGCGATCACCTGCTGGATTTCCTCTGGCTCGAGCCCCAGCTGCGCCACAATCTCGTCAGCCGACTGGGGGAGGTTCAGGATGCTCTTCCCATCGAAGTTCCCGATGTCGTGGATATCGAACACCGCGCAGAACACGCGCCCCCTCTCCTCGCCCAGAACGTCGTTGATCTCGTCGGGCGTCCACACATAGAACCGCCCCTCTTCCCCCTCGGTATCGGCGTCCTGCGTCGAGCAGAATCCGCCGTCTACAGCAGACATCTCTCGAATCACGTAATCCAGCACTTCCAGACCGATTCTCAGGAAGAGATCCGCCCGGGTCACCAGGTAAGTCTGCAGGTAGAGCTTCGCGAGCAGGGCATTGTCGTACAGCATCTTCTCGAAGTGAGGAACCAGCCAACGATGATCAACGCTATATCGATGAAAGCCACCCCCGAGTTGATCGTAGATCCCGCCGTTGGCCATGTGTTCCAGCGTCATGGTCACACGACGCAGGTCATCCGGCTGTCCCGTCCGTGCGTAGTTCCGGAGAAACACCTCCAGGCTCATCGCATTCGGAAACTTCGGCTGTGAGCCAAAACCACCGTCGCGTTCGTCAAAACTTTCCGCCAGAGACGACGCAGACTGGGTAATCAGGTCCGGATCCAGATCCGTCTCGTCTCCCGGTAGCCGGGCGATCCTGTCCAGCCCTTCCATCAACCCCGAGATTGCCCGGTCGACCTCACCCCGTTTGTTCTTGTAGAAGTCCGCAATGCTGACGAGGACCTGGCGAAAACCGGGGCGTCCATACCGGCTGTCCGGCGGGAAGTAGGTCCCACCGTAGAACGGCTTCCCTTCGGGCGTCAGNAAGACACTCATCGGCCAACCGCCCTGCTGTGTCATCATCTGCACNGCGTTCATGTANATCTCGTCGACGTCCGGGCGCTCTTCACGNTCCACTTTGACGTTCACGAAGTGTTCGTTCATCACGGCGGCCGTTTCGTCGTCCTCGAACGACTCGTGCTCCATNACGTGACACCAATGGCAGGCGGAGTATCCCACGCTCAGGAAGATCGGCTTGTCTTCCGTGCGGGCACGCTCGAACGCCTCGTCTCCCCAGGGATACCAGTCCACCGGGTTTCTGGCGTGCTGGAGCAGATACGGGCTGGTTTCCGTAGCCAGCCGGTTCGGTTGATCTGTCAAACATTCACCTTTGTTACTGGAAACTCAGGAGTGTTCGGAGGGGACGTCCTGGCATCACCTTCTGCAAATCGGGGAGTCGCCAGAGGTCCCACCGGTCAGACCACGTAAAAACCTCCCCCGTCGGCCGCGTACGGACGATCCGTCCACCCGGCAGTACCCCTTCGAGCTGGATATTCCCGATCGTGCTGGCCTCCACGCCAGGGGCGTCGATCTCCACGCGGTTGATCACATCGAGCACGGCGGTGGCGGTCATCGGGAGGTCGATCTGTTGCGGCGCAAAACGAGCGGAAGGCGGCAACTGGCCGACTTCGATTCCGTTCAGATGTACACGTTTTCCCGGGCGGATGGCATCCCAAGCGCAGAAGCGAAGGCTGATCCGTCGGATCGTGGAGAGGTCGCGACTGATCAGCACTGCGTCTTCAGGATGGCGCACCTGCCAGAATCGTTCCACGTGACCTGGACGTTTCCAGACGACATCCAACTCCGGACCACGATTCAGGTGGTTCCAGGAAACCTTTACCCCGTCTTCCTCTACCCGTACGAGGAACCACCCAGGCGCGGTGTTCTCGAGATACCCCGGCCAGCAGTCCATCACATCGTCCGGGTCGACGAGTAGAGACTGTACCCGCTGCAGCGGCGTTGGGAGCTCGTCCGGGTGACCGATGGGAGCCGCCATGAACTGCAGCGTCGCACGATGCCCCGTGCGATGCCATAGCGCGTTCTGGTTGTGTGTGTGGCCGCAGAAATACGCGTCGATCTGATGCTCGCTCAGGGTGCGGGTCACGTCTTCACAGAATAGCCGATTCGAGTAGAAGGCTTTGGCAACTGTCCAAGCGGGATGGTGGCCAAAGACAAAGACGCGGCCGCCCCGTTTTTCCGCGTGCCGAAGGGCGGAACGGAACCACTCGGCCTGCGACCCTTCCGGATCCCAGCTCGAGGTGTCAAGAAAGATCAGATGACAGACACCGATCTCGGCGGTGTAGTAGCGCTGATCGACCGGTCGCCCCAACACAGTCGACACGACCGGCAGCAGCGTCTGATCGAAGGCGGCTCCATCATCCTTGTCGCCCCGAGCGAACAGGACCGACTTGCCGAGTCTCCTGAGATAGTGCGTCGCGGCCCTGAACTCGGCCTGGTCGTTCTCATTAGCCGCCAAATCGCCCGTATGCACAATGAAGTCGGGTGAAACCTCCTTGAGCGATTCAGCCATCGGCTCGAGCGTATACCCAACGTTTTCGGCGAACCGCTCGACCTCCGACAGGTTACGCAACGAACCCAGCTCGAGTCCGGTCTGCTCCAAGGGAAACCCGTAGTGGAGATCCCCGATCACCGCGAACGTGAACGGGGGATGGATGTCAGCAGTGTGGGAGGATTGGTCTGGCACGAGAAATCGTCTTGACAGGTCTGTTTGGCAGGTCTATTCCTGTTTCCGAAACCGATCTCATTACTCCACGGGAGACCAGCTTGAGCGAATCGATACAAATTCTCGTCGTCAGCGCTTCTCTAGCCGAAGAGAGCCGAAGCAAACAACTCAGCCAGCACGCCGTCGACCACCTTAAGGGACGGAGCATTCAGGTTCGACACGAATCCCTGCAGGCTTATACAATCCTCCCCTATGGCATGGACGGAAGCGAGGGCCTCGACGAACTGCGAGCCGCCTTCGACGAGGCGGACGGGATCATCTTCAGCTTTCCCGTATACAATTATAACATGAACGCCAGCCTCAAGGCGACGATCGAGCACTTTGGGTTCTCGCTGCGCGACAAGGTCATCGGCCTGATTATGTCGGCAGGCGGTCAGGCGAGTTACATGACCGGGCAGGTCGTGGCAAGCGGGCTGTCACTGGACTTCCGATCCTGGGTCGTACCGCGCTTCGTCTACGCCACCAGAGAAGCGTTCGACGACAACGGTGTGTCGGATCCCGAAGTCGCCGGCCGAATCGATGACCTGGCCTGGACCGTCTACGAAAAGGCCTGGCAGCACCGCCAAACCCCGCCGGGGGCATAGAATACCCGCACATCAAACAGAAGCCCGGGCGACCTGACATCGCCCGGGCTTTCTTGTTTCTCTCAAGGCCGTCTATCTAGAAGGCGATTGTCGACACCGCCTTGGAGATCAACGCGATCGCCACAGACGTCATGCCGATCAGGCCCATCCCGCAGGAGTAGCCTGCCAGCAGAATCGGTGCGTAGGCCTTCCACTTCGACTCGCCGAACCGCTTCGAGAAGTAATACTTACCAAGGATCGCGCCCACGAACTGCAGCAGGATCATATGCGGCCACTGCGCGAGCGAACCAACAAACCCGAAAAAGATCAGCGTCGGCGCCTTCACTGCGGCGAGGATGGCGTATAGCACGCCGCCCGCCGCAAACCCGGAGAACACGATCTCCGGCTTTACGATATCGATCAGGAGGTTCAAACCACCTTGACCAAAGCGTGCACCTTCCGGTACCGTCGACTTCAACCACAGCGTCTGCATCGTCGCGTCGAACGGCCACAGGAGCTGGACATACGGATAGGTGCCAGAGGGCACCGGCTCCAGACGCCAGATGAACTCCCAGAACAGGAAGCTGCAGAAGAACACGACGACAGTGGTAACAACCGTCAGCTTCACGTAGCTGACAAACTTGGTCTTCGTGAGCTCCAGCTGCTTGTAGGTCCGGACGGCGGTGCCATGATCGTGGATCGGCAACGGGGCGAACCAAGCCGCCACACCCTTGTAGCCGGACAGCAGGATGGCCGCCTGCCGCAGATACGGGATATCCGCGCCGTAGGGCGATCCCGTGAGGCCGATCATCCTTGCGCCGATGTAGGACGAAATCGGCGTGTAAATGAACCCGAAGAAGATCAACCATCCCCAGTGGAACTCGGGTACGAGAAGCTGACACATAATGATGAACCCGATGGTTGCCGCAAACCAGAACATCAGCGGCCAGATAATGTCCATGTCGCCGCGACCTTCAGGCAACTCGCCCAGGCTCCCGCCCTCATTCCCTTCATCCTTGTTCTTCTTGTACTGGGCCCACATCGAGCGGCCAGCGGTAATGAACCCGGTGAAGGCGATGATCAGCGACGATCCGATCCCGAAGCTCAGCCAGAAGTCAAACTCGTTCGACACCTTCGTCGGGACCGCCGTCATACCTGGCGACCACCGCTCAAGGATGCCATACGTGTAGAGGACCGGGTTCAGCACCAGATTGCCGAGAACCGAGCCAACGAACGACCCCACGACAACGTAGTATGGCAGGACGAATCCGAAGAAGACGTGAATCAGGTCGGTTCCGATCCCGAACGAGGCCGCCGGAAGGATACTCTTGATCTCTCCAGTGAAGTCGATAAACGGAATCGGCAGGATCTCGATCTTTTCTGTCAGGAACACGCTGGATAATGTGGGCACAACGACATATAGCAGCCCCCACACCATACCGATACAGGTTCCCGTACTGAACACGCGCCAGCGCCATCCTTCCTGTTTCGCCGATGTCTCCGCCAGCGCTGTCGCCCCACGCGCCTGAACGGGCGCCATCGGGAACGGAAGCCGTTCGACATCGCTAGTCACGCGGAACGTGATATACCCGAGAGACAGCCTTGCGACCTGCGAGACTACGGTCACGAGGAACAGGATCAGGATTGGCTTGACCCAGTCGATATGGACGAAGGTCCGCTCCGCGTAGACGATCGAACTCAACGGCGGAACGAACCAGTCCGGCATGTATTTGTCGAGACCTTCAGCCGCTGGTGATTGGATCAAATACTGATCCCACATCAACCCACCAAACGGGCCTCCGTAGGTATGCGCTCCGCCTCCCAGCTTAACGCCGACACCAAGGAGCGCTCCGGCCACCCAGTAGATGACGATCAACTCCTGGGTCTTCAGCCGGATAAACGACCGCTTCGCGATCTCGAGGAAGAGGATGATAGTCACCCACTCCGATGCACCGGCCATGTTGCCGCCGGTCACGAGCCCTAGATAGATCGCCCCGGGCAGCATCACGAGACCGACGAAGAACACCGCCCAGATGGTCTTCATGTTGAAGCCATCTTCGTACGGCGCATCGGGCGGCATTATGTCGTCGTATTGCGCCTGGTCTTCCTGTTCGTTGTCTTTTGGTTCTGTAGCCAAATCGTCCTCCGAAAACGCTATCGGATTCGCCTAGACGGCAGCCTCTGCTGTTTCACCCGAGAGGATCTGCTGCCCCTCTTCGGCATACGAATGCTTTAGGTCGGCCGGGATGGTGCGCCAGACCAGGAACCGCTTGCGGAGGGCGTTCAGGAAGCCACGGTTGATCCGCTTCCAGGACGCGACATCCCCGCTCAAGCGATTGATGATCACCTCGATCCTGTAGATGTTGTACTCACCCGTCGGGATCGCCTTTAACTCGACCTCCTGGCTAATCCCGAGGTCATACGGGGCCAGCCACGCCGTCAACTCTATCTCATATTGCGGCTCGCCCTGATGGTCCGACGAAGTGAACTTGATGTGATCGGCCACGAAGTCGCCAACCGATCCCTCACCGTATGACTCGAACACCCTCGTCAGATACGTATACATCCCGAGCACTTCCGCGCCACCGACGGTAAAAGGGAAGTCGAATACCCAGCTGTCTCCCTCCGGATCCGGAAACTCCCACTTTCGTGTCACGTCCGGCACGGCCATATCGGCGGCCTTCTTCGCCGGATACAGAGTCGACAGGAACACGGTCGCCATCACGATCAAGGTGGCAGAGATCGCGGACAGTGACGAGTAGTTCAGTTCCAACCCACCCAGCAGACCGCGCTCGAACAGGGTGAGCACTAACACCTGCCCAATCAGGTATCCGAACACAGCTCCCAGCGTTGCGAACACTCCGGCCTCGGCCATAAACAACGCCGCGATATGGTTCGGCGCCAGACCGACGGCCGAGTAGATGCCGATCTCTCTGAACCGTTCGTAAACCGCGCCCATCATCGTGTTGAGAACGATAAGCGCCGCGATCAAGATCGGGATAAAGAGATTTCCAAGCCCGGACAGGCTGGTCGATCCGATCGAACTGTAGACCGTGACCCCTTCCTGGTACCCAACGAACATCGTCAGAGAGACCCGAGCCATAAACTCCTCGATATCAGGAATGAAGTTCTCCTTAATATCACCGTTCTCGTCGACAAAATCTGAGATAGCGACGGAGTTGAGCGTACCGCCCACATCACGCACGAACTGATACGGGACGATCAACGTATTGGTTGACTCGAGATGGGTAAACGTCTCGATCGGTGCTGCCGCGACCACCCGGGGATCCTGGTCCTGCGCATCGGCCAAATCATCCTTCTCCTTAACCGTGTCGACCGGCGTCAGCTTCTCGTCATCCAGATCCTTCCACTTGTTGAAGGCATCTGAGTCGAGAATACCGATCACTGTCAGCGTCTGCCCCATCATCTGGATCTGCGCCGTCCCCACATCCTCTGGATAGATGCTTACCAGTTCGGCAAGATCGTGTGGCAGGATACAGACGAACTCTTCGCCGGGCTCTAGCCATCGACCCGCGACCAGGTAGTCGTCGACATCCGAGATCTGCGGTTCATCTGCAGTCAACCCGAGAACGGCATTAACGAAGCTGTCCTTACCGGTGGTCAATCCCAGATCGAAGTCGATATACGTGGCCCTGCTTCTGGGCGGCGCAGATGCTTCGGTCACCCGCTCGAAATTGATATAGGCCCGCTCACCACGCACCTGGGACAACACCCAGGCCCGCGGCACGACAGCCGCCCGGTCCTCAAACTCACTCCGAAGATAGTCGAGCACCGATTCCTGCATGCCTCGCCACGCGCGGTCACGGACCAGGACACCCTGGTAGGACGGGTTGTTGTCTCGCGGCAGCTTGTAGAACTGGAGCGATGTCTGGACGGACGTAAACGACAACGTGGTAAACGTCAGCAATGTCAGAGTGATCGCAGTCAAACCTGTTCGAAGCGGCCGCTTCCTCAGGTTGGATATCCCGAGCGTAATCGCTGCCGTGGTCGCCGATAATCGCCCGACATCCGCTTCATACATGCCTGCAGCAGCTGCCTTCATCTTCCGGACCTCCTGCCCGAATTTCGAGATGACGATCACCATTGCGACCGCACCAAGCGCAAGGATCACGAATGCCAGGAAGATGATGTAGGGCGAGTTACTCAGCTTGAAGGCTGGATGCACAAACCTGAGGATGATGAAGAACAGGATGAAGAAGCCCGCAAAACCACCGAGGCGCTTGGTAATGTCCGGGAACCCGAACAGCAGACGCTCACAGAAGAATGAGAACGGAAGCAGAAGAATAAAGTAGAAGATGATGCCACGGACGGTATCGTTCGCTGTCGACATGACCTCAGGATAACCACGGGCCTCCAATCCCCAGGCCCGTCGCGCGGCTTCCATGAAACCTTCATAGTCATACGCGGCAAGCTTTGTGTTCGCTTCGCTCAGCGCTTCGCGTGCCCGGTCGTGGAACATCTCGAGCCGTTGATTCTCGATCCCGTATTGAGCCAACTGCTTCATCCGGACATCGTCGACGACCCACATATCCTTCGCCGCTTCGTAGGAAGGTCGGAAGATCACGCCGCCCCGATGCCCCGCCCCTCGCGACCGTTTTTTCAGGGCCTCGTCCACATCCCATTTGTCAACCGGACTCGTCAAGAGTTCCTCCGGTGCGTTCAGAAGCAGATACTTCACCCCGAACAGCCCAGTGCTCATCAGAATCTTGAGCGGGTCGGTTTCTCCTGTCGTCGAATTATACTTGGCGAAGGCCACGCCCGCACTCGTCACGTCTCCTTCGAGCGTGCTCTGACCGAGTACATAGGAGAAGCCGTATTCGATAGGACGAACATCGTCTTCGTTCAGGACCGTCATCTTGTCGAGGGCTGTCAGGTAGCTCGAGTCGATGATCTCAAAAACACTGAGCGAGCGACACTCGAACAGCACTTCCATCATCTCGTTCTCCCACCAACCATATCGCTGGAAGGTCGGGAACTTCGACTTGGAGTTCGATTTCCCCTCCAGATCGCCCTCAGTCCCGAAGTCCGGTGCGTAGGTGATCCGACCTTCATCGTCGAAGTCGTAGGCGAGGACCCAGTTCCCCCAACGGTTTACCATAATGTCGAACTCGAACGCGCCGGTCTGGTCCACAGCCTCTTTAGGGCCGAACTCGGCACCGGCTCCGTAACTCTCGTCGTAGATCGGCCCCTCGGAGGCCTTGTCCACGATCAGGGTGCGTACGCCCGCCGCACTATTGATTGGCCCCCATTGCTGGTAGGTAACGATCGCGCCAGACATCGGCACGCGAGGCAGGGCGAAATCTATATTCCGATCGTATTTGCGGATCTTCCCGTGAAGCCGGTGGCCACGATCCTGCAGCTTGAGCTTGGAGACCCGGAAGAAATCCGGATCCTCGCTGGCCTTGAGCAGGGCACCGACCAACGTTTGTGTCTGCCGGGTCAGGTTATCGAGATTCAGATTCTCGAGATTATCATTCGGCGTATCAACAAAGCGTCGGCTCGTCGACGGCGCCGCGATCGTGATCCCTTCCTTACCAACCAACGTGACCATCTCGCTGTCGAACCCGAGACGCACGGGCATAAAGTTCTTCCACGTCCGCTTTGGCGGGGCGATCGCGTCGACGTGTCGAGCCTCCCCCGGATAAACACGCGCAAGGTAGTCATCGAATTTCTCGGCGTACGGAGCCAACAGGTTATTCAGGTAGTTGTCCGTCGTCCAGAAGTTGTTGTTGAACGTTCCGTGCGAGAAGCTCGCGAGTTGATCAGACTCACTGCTCATGTCCAGCCCGATGAACAGACGGAAGTCGATCTTCTCGCTGTCGGGAATTCGCTCCCGCCAGAAGTCACTCTCACGAGAATGCTTGTAGAGGAAATCGATAACGCCGCGCAGTCCCTGAAAGTGGGCACCCGTGGCCAGGAACTTGACCGTGTATTTCGGAGGATTCGCCTTCAGGGCCTTGGCCGACTCGAGGAGAGCGGCGATGCCAGTAGCATTCTCGGCCCCGGGGGCCAGGGCAGGCACGACCGAGATGGCATCGTAGAACGAGCTCAGAACGATGATCTGATCCTTCCACTTCCGTTCCTCTCGCTCCGTGATGTAATCGTCGACGCCCTTGAGCGTGGCGATCAGATTCCAGCTCGGGACCTCCTCCCACGTCATCTTGGCATTGAGGGTCACTTCGGCCTGACGATCGGCAAGCCCCAGAAGCGTCTGCGCGTCCTGCTTCTCTACCCAGAAACGTGGCAGGTCAGCCGGAACCAGGAGGAACTTGTCCTGCGCCTCTCCCTGCGTCACGCGGCCGTTGTCGAAGAACACGACTGCGGTAGCGCCGAGCATCCGGGGGTTGAAGTAATTCTGGCCACAGTCGAAGTCCATTAAGACGATGCTGCCATCGACCGGTTTGCCGTTCAACTCCTTGAAGGTTCCATTCCCACCATAGACGATCGGACCCGTGAGCCCGGCCTTCGGCAACGTGGGCGTCTGGACGTGGTTCGGCCAGAGCGAGTAGAGCTGGACGTCGTCTATTCCGTTGCTCTTCAGCGATGCCCCCTGATCCACGGGCACCGTCACGTCATACTCTTCGACGGCGATGTCCTGGAAGCCCAACTGCTCGAACTGGCTCTTCAAGTAGTTGAAAGCGCGCTTGTGTCCCGGATATCCTGGAACTCGCGATCCGTTCGTGGTCAGGGCCTCCAAAGTCGTCCGGAGATCCTCCCTCGTGACGGAGTCAGCCCGGTCCTTGATCGCTCGATCACGTTCGGTGATCACGATCGGTTTGAGTTCCGGGATGGAGGGCTGGATGTTGAACAACTTCACGAAGAAGTCGGTCACCTGCCCCGGGTTGAAGATGGTCACCGAGGACAGCATGAAGATGGCGATGAGCCAGAGGAAGGCGGTCCCGATCTTTTTAAGCATATTCGGTTAACTCCGCAGGAATGCAGGAAAGTGTAGGTGAAGGCGCGCCTCATTGGGGACGGAAGAGGCGAAGCGAATCTAAGAAATGTATTGGCCTGTAAGGTGTCAAGTTTTTTAGATGCGGCACCTACTCCGCTATATTTAGGTTTTACAATCGGTTGTACCCAGGACCGTCTTGACAGCCCCGGGGTACTCGATCATATTCACCCCACGAGATTCGTGGTCGCCCTAGCTGGCGCGTCCCCGACTCCCAAAGCCAAGCAGACTGGACCAGATTCAAGCCCGAACGTGTCACGACTCTTTCTCCTCCTCTGTTTCCTCGCCTCGTTGCCCGCCACCGCGGACATCCCGCTGTCCGACCCGGTCTATCGGATTCTCGACCGGGTTCAGACCCGCATCCATACTGCGCCACTCCCTGGAATCCGGCCCTTTCGTCTCCAGGCCGTCGTCGACGTGTCGCAGGACCTGATCGGACGAGGGGGGCTGTCCGACATCGAGCGATCTGCACTACGACGCTTCCTGAAACGGTCTCTGCCGACATCGAATGGTGGTCTCGGACAAAGCGTGTCCGGCCAACTGTATGCCTACGCGGACTCTGCGCTTGATATCAGGCTGAATCCCTTGTTTCGGCAGGCCTTCGTCGCGGTGGACTCCCCCACGGACCGTCAGTGGGTATCGCAGACCTACGTGGGCCTGATTGCAGAAGGAAGGTTCCATGACCGGGTCACGTTCAGGGCGCAGCACTTCGAAGCCAGAGAGTGGAGCGACCAGGCCGCAACGTCGATCGACGATGTCTGGTCATCCCCGGTAGAGACGGTTCAACTCAAAGGAAAAACCGTCGACTTCAGAGAGAGTCGCTATCTCTTTCGGATGCAGTTGCCGTGGTTCGATCTCGAAGGAGGGAAGCAGGCCTTCGACTGGGGCCCCGGACGCAACGCGAACCTGACGCTCGACCGTGCAGGTCCATCATACGTCTATGGCCGCTTCACAGCCTCGCACAAAGCTCTCAGCTTCGACCACCTGTTCGCCCTGCTGAGGACGTCGCGTGAAGAGGACCTTGCTTTCGGGACGACCACAACCAGCAACGGCCATCGGCGGACCCTTCCCGCTCCAAAGCGGCTCGTCGCCCATCGATTGGAGATTACGCTCAACCCGAGCCTTCGGCTCGGTGTCCACGAAAGCGTTGTCTATGGGGATCGGCAGTTCGAGCCGGCATACGCAATCCCGATCGCACCCTTTGTCGGATCTCAGAGTTATGCCGGCGAATCTGACAACCTGACCTTCGGAATGGACATCAGCTACCGACCACGACGAGGCTATCATTTCTACAGCGCCCTCTTCTTCGACGATCTCCAGAAGTTCACGCCGGAGGCTTTCTCGAACCAGATCGGCATTCAGGTCGGGACTTACCTGACAGACCCCTTCGGAATCCAGGATACCGACCTACGCATCGAATATGCGCGCATCGAGCCCTACACCTATGCGCATAACTTCAACATCAACAGCTATACCCACTTCGGCTCGCTGCTCGGCCATCCGCTCGGGCCCAATGCGGACCGGATCTGGGGGCGCGTGCAATGGTGGATGACCGACCGATTCCGACTTGTGATGACAGCCTCGCGATCCCGCGAGGGGGATAACCCCAGCGTCAACGGAGAACTTATCAACGTCGGTGGAGACGCGGCTCAGGGGCGGCGCCCCACCGACCAATCGACGCGCGACTTTCTAGCAGGAGATCGAACCACGACGAGCGAGGGCGAACTCCGATTGCTGTTCGAGCCCTTCCCTGCCCTACGGTTCAGAATTTCGTACTCCGGTAGACGCACCAAATACCGCCCAACGAGGGGAACCGGTCAGACGCATCAGACACGCCAAGCCCTGACCGTGAACACCGAACTGAATGCCTTCTAGGCGTCCCGATTCGGACAAAGCGCTTGCGTGGCCTAACCGCCTGTATATATTGCCAGCCTTGCTGTTTAAGTGATATCGAACCCAAAGACCGTGGCGGTCTAACCAGGGAGTAGCAGAATGAACGGAACGTGGAAATCAGCCTTCAAACTCGGGCACGTCTTTGTCCTATCTGCGGTCACAGCAATAGGATGTGGCGGTCCGGAGAAGGCCATCGAGGAGAATCTGGAGGCGAACGTTCTCTTCTACTCGAACTTCGAAAAGGGGGTGGATGCCCTTTGGGCGGAGGGAGATCGGGGGGCCCGACTTGACGGCGCCAACACCCGTCACCACCTCAACGGCGGCGTGGCAGACGGATACGTAGAGTTCGAGCCCACGGCCACTGCGATGAGCTACCCGGCAAAGACCAACTTCGCCTACAGCGACAACGGTTGGAGTGGAGCCGTTGCTTTCTGGCTCAGCGTCAACGTCGCTGGCCTTGAGGCTGACTTCCCCGAGCCGTTTCACATCGGTAAACGAGAAGGAAATGCCTATCCCTGGGACGATGCCGTCATCTTTGTGGACTTCACAAAACCGCCCAGATCGCTCCGCTTTGGCTGCTACCCGAACAAGACCGGGGAGATCTCCGACGCGATGGTCGAGAAGCACGTGATCACGGTACCGAACATCGGGTGGAAGGCCGACGAATGGCATCACGTCGTGATTACCTGGGAGAACTTCAATAGCGGGAAAATGGACGCAGAGTGGCGCCTCTACATCGATGGGGAAGAAAAGGGAAAAAAGAGCAATATCCTGATGGATATGTCGTGGACCATCAATGACATCGTCGCCCGCTTCAACCACTACAAGTATAGCGGAAAAATCGACGAGATCGCCGTGTTCGGGACGTCACTGTCGCTGGAGGACGCGAAGTATCTCTACAAGCCGATCCAGCCGCTGAACGTAATCCTGAAAAAGGGGCCGTAAAGTTCTGCAAGACTGTGACTTCGACAAAGGCGAGCCCGATGGCTCGCCTTTTCTTTTCAGTGTCGTCCAACCAGACCGAGAATGATTTATAGCAGGCCACTCTAGAGCAGACCTGAAACCAGGCAGTGTAGCAGCATGGTCTCCAAACCTGGCAGATCCATGGAGAGACCGAACATCAGGGACCACAGGATCGTCGACACCAACGATTGAAGACGGTTCGGAAGGGCGAGTCGCTTGATCACCAGGAAGTCGATCACGGCAAGGAGCGCGACATCAATGTGACTGATTTCACATCCGGCCCGGCCAGTCGGACTTAACTTGCAGCTTACAGCCTCGGTCTCGGGGTGAGCCGAGGTCAAATGCCCTTTCTCCGCGTAGGAACTCTTTGAGTGACCGAAACCGGGGAAAGGGCGTTTTCGTGCTAGCTCAGTAAGTAGGCATTCCTCCCTAATAGGCATTCCTCCCTATGGCGCACGATAAAGGGGCATTTGCCCGTGTCAGACCTCAGGGCCTATAGTTCGGGCATGAGCGAATGCCCCTTGTGCGATAAGTCTGTTCCTGACGGGGAGAAGGTGACGGTCACCGAGGGGGGCCGCTGCAGCGTCTGTGGCCTAGACCTCACGCCTGACAGCCGGCCCACCGAGTACGAGCAGACCGAGGGAGAAAGAGCCCGGATGGCCGAGTTGCAGCGTCTGCACCGGATCGCCTACGGGCCACAGTCTCAATCGGTGAAGATGACGAAGGTCAAGGGCTTCCTGGCCCTGACCATCATCGTCTGTATCCTCGTCTATGCGTATGCTTGGAACCAGCACAGCAAGCGCAACCAATCGAGTAATCGCATCGAGGTTACATACCGAACGTTCAACATTATGTTCGGGCCATCCAGTCCGCTGAGCGATGACGAGAAACTCGAAGAATTCAAGTACTGGCGGATGTCCCCCGTCGCCTGGAAGGGTAAGGTCACATACGTCAACCTTGGCAAGGGGGACGACTTGTATGTGACGGTGAAACAAGCCTCCAGACTATCCTCCTCCGACGTTCTGATCCGATTCGAGGAAAAGTGGCGGGACAGCCTCGAAGACCTCAAAGTCGGCCAGGCTCTGCGCTATCGCGGAAAAGTGGCAGAATTCGACCGCGGAACAAGCTTTATCACCCTGAAAGAGGGCGCTATGATCGGTGAGCCCCGATAGGGCCCAAACACCTTGTTCTTCAACAAAATGCGCCTTGACATGCCATCCTAGTAGGTGTATCTTATGAGTTGTCTAACTAGCCATATACACACGAGTTATGGTATCTTGACGCCGAGAATGACGGCGCCTAGACAATCGATCACCGTTATTAAACATTCCCTTGCGTAGGAGGGGCGGATGCGATCCTTTCTTAAATTCGGTGCTTTCCTTGCTTTTGTCGTCGCCGTGGTTGGGTGCGGTTCTCCCCCTCAGGTCGAGTTGGATGCGGCCCAGGCGGCCCTTGATTCCGCCCGTCAGGCGGGTGCTGACACTTACGCTGCCGACGCCTACAACCGGGCGAAGAACACGCTCGCGGACGCTAAAGCCAAGTCGGAGCAGGGCAACTACGAAGAAGCTAAAACGGCCGCTGTTCAGGCAAAGGATCAAGCCGATCAGGCAAAGTCTCTGGCAGAGACGACCAAGACCCGCCTCCGTGATGAGGCCCAGGCGATCGTAAACCGGGTCTCCAATGCAATCGGCGACGCCCGCGCGGCTGTGGACGGCGCTCCCCGCGGCAAAGGTGCAGACAGTGACCTCGACCAGCTCCGGGCCGACCTGGGTCAGGCGGAAGCAGCTCTTGGTGATGCCCGCGGCAGCCTGAATAACGGCAGCTTCAATTCCGCTCTCGAGCAGGCCAAGTCGGCGGAGAGCAAGCTGAACCAAGTTCAGTCAGCCGTTCAGGTGGCGATGAAGAAGATCGAAGATTGGAAGATGAAGAATCGGCCCTGGTACGAGCTCTAAGAACCGCAGCAAATAATTGAGTTCCAGGAAACCGAGAGGGCAACGACCTCTCGGTTTTCCTATTTGTAGGGTGATCGTATGAGCTTCTCCAGGACAAGCGTCTTGGCCGCGCTCCTTTCAGCATGCGGTTTCGTCGATTCAGACGCCCCACCAACGAACAAGACAAAGCCGACGTCAGTCGGGCCCCCCACTGCTATGCAAGACAATCCACAACTTCGGGAAAATGTCGAGTCCTTGAGGCGGGAACTCGAGTCGATCGCCGGACGTGATATGTATATTGTCATCGACCGCCACCGGAATCGTCTCACCGTTCGGTCGCCTGATTCTGTCGTCGTTGAGGCGACCTGCGCAACTGGAAGTGGCAAGATCCTCCTCGGTGCCAAGCGTCGCCAGGCTTGGCACTTCAAGACACCTCGTCGAGTCTTCAGCGTTCAGAAGAAGGTAAAGAACCCGATTTGGAAGAAACCGGTCTGGGCGTTCGTCGAGAAGAACGAAGAGGCCCCAGTCCTCCCTTGGATGTTCAACCGGCTCGACGGCACTACACTCGGAGACTTCGCCCTGGAACTGCAGGATAGCTACGCGATACACGGCACGCTCTACCCCAACCTGTTGGGCCGATCGATCACGCACGGCTGCGTCCGGTTGGATGCTGACGATCTGACAACAGCGTATCGCCACGCCGAGATCGGAACGCAGGTCTACGTCTTTTGATGGCCCTGTTCCTGCTTCTGTCCGCCCTGGTCTCGGCAACTCCTCCACCCGGCGTCGAGCAGAAGGCCTTGCGACAGGAGCTTCAGTGGGCCAAAGCCTCCGAGGAGCGTTACTACCTTGTCCTTGACCTCTATCGGGGCAACCTGGACCTCAAAGCTGGTGGACGACTGCTGATGAGAGCCCGCATCCAGGATTATAGTGAAACCTTGCCCGCGGAGGTGTCCGTCTTCACGTTCACCGAAAGCTGGTCACCGAACGTGCCAACCGAATCACACCGCGGACACCGACTCGGAAACCGGCGACTTCCCCTAGACTTTGTGGGCAGACTCATCGAGGGACCAACGACGCACGATCGCCTGCTCTTTGCTCCCCCATTTCTGATCGCATCCGACCACCTGCCCAGACCGAGACAGACGCCACACGTGACGGTTTCCGGAAAGGACTTGAAATCGATTAGCGCCGCCATCGAGGCGGGCACGCAGGCCATCTTGATTGCCTTGGACGAACGTTGATGTGCGGCCTTCTCTGCAGCGTGTTGCTCCTGGCAGGGTCAGCTGTGAGCCAGGAGTATGCTGGCGACCCCCTCTCCATAGGGGCAGGTGCACGGGCGCTGGGGATGGGGAGCGCATTTGTGGGCGTCAGCGATGGCGCCACGTCTCTGTATTGGAATCCCGCTGGCTTGACGCGCCTTGGGAGGAACGAGATACAGGCGCAACACGCCGAGCAGTTTGGTGGAACGATCAATCACGATATCATCGTCGTGGGAATCCCGAGCAATGCGGGGACCTTTTCGGTCGGCCTCGTTCGAGTCGGTGTGGATGGCATCCAACTCAGCGCGCTGGAAGATCTGGGCAGATCGATCGGAGCGGATAATCGTCCAACCGTATCGGGCAACACCGGAACGTCCGACTACTCCCTCGACGTCGGCTACGGTCGAGCGATCAACGAGAAACTATCTCTGGGAAGCAGAGTAAAGGTCATCTGGAGGAAGCTAAGCGTAGGAAATGGGACGGGGTATGGCATCGACCTAGGCCTCCAGTACATCGCTCGAGACAGCCTGCGTGTCGGTCTCGTCATCCGCGATGCGAGATCGACACGCATCTCCTTCGACTCGGGTAAAAGCGACACCATTTCCCCCTCGCTGGACCTTGGTATGGGCTGGACACGACCAGTAGGCCCCATCGATGGGCATCTTCTCCTTGCTGCGAGCCTATTGTTGAACGCCGAAACTTCATCAGCGGACGATGGTCAGCACCTCAGAGTCGGTGCGGAGTACAGACACCGTACGGGGCTTTCCGCCCGTCTGGGGATCGAGGGTGATCATCTGACTGCCGGTGCCGGACTCTCGCCAACAGACAGAATCCGCGTCGACGTCGCCTTCCTCGAGAACGACGACCTGGACAATACATACAGAATCTCTGCCTCTCTATACTTCTGAACACTATGGACCAATTGCTGAACGCTCCGGAGGGTTTCCGATCGGGGCACATCGTCGTGCTGGGACGGCCCAACACGGGTAAGTCGACACTTTTCAACGCGCTGGTAGGCGAACGTCTGTCGATCGCGACGGACAAACCCCAAACCACGCGAAAGAGTATCTTGGGCATCTTCACGACCGAGAAGGCCCAGATGATGTTTCTCGATACACCAGGCCTGCTCGACCCGGCCTATCGTCTCCACGAATTGATGCGCAACGAGATCGACACCGCCCTCGAGGGTGCGGACATCATCCTATGCCTCGCCGACGCGTCCGACCTCGATCGCACGTTCGACAGCGAGGTGATCAAGGCAGTCAGCGGCCACGCGATCCCGGTCGTAGTCGCCCTCAACAAATGCGATCTCGTCCCGGAAGAACAGGCCGCATCCTCCCTCGACCGTATCCTCGATCTAGCATCCCCCCGACACGTCCTGGCAGTATCTGCTCTGGCCGGTACGGACGTAATCAAACTGCGGGAACGCCTCGAGGAAACCCTGCCGCTTGGCCCGAGGTTCTATCCTGAGGATGTGCTCACGGAGCAGCCGGAGCGATTTTTCTGTGAAGAATTGATCCGGGAGGAGATCTTCAACCGACTCCGTCAGGAGCTACCCTATGCGATCGCTGTCCAGGTGGAGTCCTTCGATGAAGACCGAAAGAAGATCTACATCAAGGCCAACGTGATCGTCGAGCGCAATTCCCAAAAGGGCATCGTGATCGGCAAGGGTGGACGGACGCTCCGTGACATCGGGAAGAACGCTCGCGGACGGATCGAAAAATTCCTGCAACACCCCGTATACCTCGACTTACATGTAAAAGTCATTCAGAACTGGCGAAAGAAGGACACCGCGCTACGCAATCTTGGCTATGGATAACAGTAACTCTTTCCAACTCGACCGCTTCTTTCCCCGGACGCTCTACGACCAAATCACCAGAATCAGAATCACAAAGCCTGAAGTCGTCTCACAAAGAGCGAAGACACGCAAACGTCCCACGGCGTGGGTAAAAGACTCAGGAAACGTGATGATCCTTGCAGCGGATCATCCTGCGCGGGCCGTAAATACGGCCGCAGGTGACCCGCTCGCGATGGGCAGCCGCTACGGGTATCTGGGGCGGCTGGTTCGCGTCCTGAGCACCCCCAACTGCGATGGGATCCTTGGTACACCCGATATCCTCGAGGATCTGTTGATCGTCGATCACTTGATCGTGGACGCAGGAAAGCCGTCTATCCTGGATGGACGGATCATGGTCGGCACTATGAACCGGGGTGGTCTGGCGGGTGCGGCATTCGAGATGGACGATACCTTCACTGCCTACACTGTCGAGCGGGCAGCGAAGAACGGTCTGGATGCTGTCAAGGCGATGTTCCGTCTCGATGACACCAACCCCGATTCATTGAAAACGCTTACCGGATGTGCCCAGGCCATCGACGCCTGTGTCGACCACGGAATACCGATGTATCTCGAGCCCCTGCCTGTGGAACGGTCGGACACAGGATACCGGGTGACCAAAACACCAGAAGCCATGATCCGTACCGTGGGCGTCGCGTCCGGACTCGGCAAGTCGTCTCTGAACACCTGGATCAAGATCCCATACACGGAGCGATACAATGAGGTCGCGGCGTCGACGTCCTGTCCCGTGTTGATGCTAGGCGGAGAATCGACTGGCGACCCGATGAGAGTGTTCGAGGAGTTTGCTTCAGGAATGACAGCCGGCGCGAACGTTCGCGGAGCACTCGTGGGACGGAACGTGCATCACCCGGGCACCCACGACCCGGCCGCCGTCGCCAGCGCGATCTACGGGATCGTTCACGATGGTGTCACCCCCGCCGAAGCCGGCGAACGGCTGAAAACCGAACACGGTAGAGACCTAAACAGCCTAGCCGAGGTATTCCAGGCGTGATCAATCCACGTGAAGTAGCAAAGATCATCCTGAGCCTTGGACTGGCCGGATTCTTTCTCTATTCGGCTTTTGAGCACGTTGATCTGTCCCGCGTGTGGGAAATCGTCAGACAGAGCGATGCCATCTGGCTGCTCGGAGCAGTCGGCCTGGTACTGCTGGCCTCATACCCACGCGCCTACCGTTGGCGTATCCTTATGCGGTCGGTCCTACCCGGCTTACCCATTCACAAGCTCGTCGCTGCGATACTGATCGGGTACGCGGGCAACAATCTGATTCCACGAGCCGGAGAAATCGCCAAAATCTGGGCGATCGAACGCGATCCGAATAAGATGTCCGGTCTCGTCGCCACCGTTGCCGTCGAGCGATTGATCGATCTGATCATGTTGTTGGCAATGTTCGCAGGTGTGATGTTTCTGGTCAGAGAAAGACTCGAGGCAGTCTTCCCCTGGATGGAAGGGATCGTCATCTGGGCCGCCCTGGGCATCGGGATCGCAACCCTTGCCCTGTTCGTCCTCTCGATCGGTGGCCAACGCATCCTGGATCGACTGCAATCGTTGTTCTCGTCTGTCATCGCGGCGAGAATCATCGATCTCGCCCGGTCCTTTCTTGACGGAATGGACTCCATCCGCTCCCCTTCCCGTGCCATCTGGATCGCCTGGTGGACCCTGGTCCTGAACGTTGCCTACGTCGGGTCTCTGTATGTCCCACTCTACGCGTTCGACTTTCCGGCGAAATACGATCTCGGAGTGACGGAAGCGATCGTGGTCGTCACGATCGCAACCCTCGGTATCGTCATCCCGACGCCTGGCGGTGCCGGAACGTACCACCTCTTCTGTAGCCGCGCGCTGAACGAGATCTATGGCGTACCGCTGGACGAAGCGCTTGCCTTCGCCACCGTGTGCCACAGCCTTGCATACGTCGGCTTTCTCGTCTTCGGCGGTCCAGGCCTTATATCCCTCGTATGGGGCCGTCGCCCCCAGGAGGCGGCCTAGCTTTCCTTAGCGCGCTGAAGTCGCATCGACTCCGCCATTTCTTCCTCCGCTTCCTCGATCAGATCCTTCTGTTGATAAAGCCTGGATAGACTGGTGTGTGGGAGCGGGTCCTCCGGCATCAAAACGATCGCCTGTTGTACCACCTTGATCGCCTCATCCACAACGCCCTGCCGATCCAACGCCTGCGCCAGACCGAGATATCCGAGCCCAAACTGATCGTCCAGAGCGACGCTGTCCCGAAAGGCCGCCACGGCGCCACTCAGATCGTCTTTGGCTAGGAGCGAGAGCCCCTCGATGTATCGCTTCTTTGCGTCCACAACGCCTCCAAATTCAGAGCACACGTGTACAGAACACGTACAGCCAGAAGATCAACAGCAGGACGGACACGCCAGCGAAGATCCGGCACGAGACGCAGACCTTCCGCCCCCCGCCCCGATCCTCACGGTTAGGCGTTCCGCAGTCCGGACACCGGATATCGTAGCGATCGTAAACCCTCCCGCAAGTCTTGCATTTGATTGCGTCCAAACGTAACCCTAACAAAATACGCCCCCGCCTACGAGATCGGCGAGGGCGCATCAGCGTCAACTCTCGAAACTCTAGAATACGCCGGTGATATCGATCGAGAAGTACTGCAACGGATGGAATGATTCCGCGAAATCCGTCGGCCAGGCAATATCATACCGAAAGATGAAAAGACCAAGGTTCACACGGGTGCCGAACCCATAGCCGGCTCTGAGATCGCGAAGCTCGAAACCGCCGTCCCTAGCCTCCCAGGGGTCGAACGCATCCCGATTGAAGGCGCCGCCTACGTCAAGGAACAACTCGCCCTGGACATCCTGGAAGAAGAAAGGCAAGGGCCATCCCATCGCGATCTGGTGGAACATCGGGAATCGGAACGCGATGTTGGCGAGAGCATACGAATCTCCCGCCGTCTCGAAAAGGCGTACCCCTCGAAGAGGCCACACGAAGTTCGAGAAGAATACCTGATCCGTGGGAACACGGGCGATGGTCGAGAAGGTCGGATTTACAACGTTGTTGACGCCGCCCACGAAGAACCGCGACCGGTTTCGCCCGAAACTCGTTCCACCGGAAAGTCGGATCGCGAACGTATACTGGTCCAGCATCCGCATGTACTTCCGGTAATCACCGGAGACAGTAAAGTACTCGAGCCCGGCCGGGCTTCCCTCGAGGTCGAGCCTGGCGCGTCGACCGGAGACCGGGCCAAAGAAGCCTGGTCGCGTGTTATCGTCGACGAGTGCTAATTGAGGAATGGCTGCGCGATCTGTCCGGATCGTCACGCCCTGATTGTTCTGCGTAGGACCACCAAAGAACCCGTTGTTAACGAACGGGTTCAGCGCATTGGAAAACTCGTCACGCTGAATCGTAATGAAGCGAATACTGGCCTCGACTCGGCTAAACCGATTGAACGGCCGGTCGATCGCACTCGTAACCCCGTAGTATCGGTCGGCGAACAGCCGATTCCCACTGAAGAAGAACAGACGTGTATGAAAGAACGTGTTGAAGTAGTTCGTCTGTCGCTTCAGATAGGCATAGGTGAGGTAAAAATCGCTGTCCTCGATCGAGAAGTTCAGGCTGGTCAGCAGGGACAGCCGGTGATCCCCCATCACATCGCTCAAGGAGAACTGTGCAAGACCACTGACGCCATAGAAAGTGTCAAAGCCGGCGTTCGCCGCGAAGATCTCCGGCTTGAACTGCACCCTGTACTTGTTGACCTTGAACTCCCGCTCCCAGTCGTCGAGGACCGCGACATTCTCGTCTTCCGCTGAACGGTCTTCAGCATCCTCGGCTGCCGCTAGGGCCACCTGATCGGACACCCACTGCTCGAGACGCTCTGCCGAGTCATCGGCAACCGCCTCCTCACTGGTCGATGCTCCGGCGACCTCTTCATCCAGGATAGCGGCGTCAAGCTCATCCTCCTGTGCCGAGGCAACTGAGTCTTGCTCGGAGCGGGAGCGTTCGCGTTGGATCTCAACGAAGGTTTTGTCTTCGACCCCCCTCTTGCGTTTTGCGATACGGGTAAGCGGAAGCTCCGTCGGCGCCTTCAACTTGTCGAGCGGGTTCTTCAGCGTGAACACGTCGTATCCACCCTTGTGGAACACGGTGAAAGCCATCTTCTTCCCGTCAGGCGACCAATCGAAGTCGAGTGCGCTCGCGAGGAGGTTGGTCACTGCCTTCTCGTGCTCATCACCGTCGATGTCAGCGACGTAGATGTTCCCCACACCGGTCCGGTCAGAGATAAAGGCCAGTTTCTTACCATCAGGGCCCCACTGAGGGTATGACTCCTTTGCCTCATTATGAACGACCCGACGCAACTCCGACCCATCAGGCCGGATCACAAAGATGTCATACTGGCCATATTCGAAGTCCTTGCGGCCGTCGAAGTTGAGGTCTTCGTCCGGATGATCGGCGCTCATAGCGATCCACTCTCCCTCCGGTGACCACCTGAGATTCGTCTCGTCGTAGGGGTCGTGGGTGATTCTGTGTAGATCGTCTGTCTCGACATCAACGATGTATACGTCCGACCAGCCGTCCTTCAAGCCGGAGAACGCGATCCGCTTCCCGTCCGGCGACCACGCCGGCTCGAACAAACCGTCGAGATCGAAGTTGAACCGCTTCTTCAGACGCCGACGCTTCACGTCCAGCGTGTAGAGCGTGTTCTTGTTCTTCGACTTCGCAGCAAAAGCGATGTGCCGGCCGTCAGGCGACCAGGTGATGCCGGGACGCAGGACGAACATCCACTCGAAGTCGCTCGAACGTTCTCCCTCGACCAGACGTCCCAGATCCTTCCCATCGATTGCCGAACGGAGGTAGATATCGAACGTACCCTTCCGGTCGGACAGGTAGGCGATCTTGTCTCCCTGAGGCGAGAACTTGGGCGCCACGTTGAAGACTCCCCCTTCCTCCTCACGGTCGGTTAGCGACTTGGCGATCTCATCCGGGCTGTCGTGCTTGTTGATCTGATTCCAATGCTGGCGCTTCAGCCAGATATGCCACTTCTCGTTGAGTTCCTCGACCCCGATCCCGAGCGCCGACTTCAACGCCTTGTCGATCGTCTTGGCCGTCCGAACGTCCCGGATAACCTGCCCAACCTTATCTCGACCGTATTCCTGCTCGATCATGTAGAATATCGATTGGCCACCCTTGTATGCGAACAGGCCGCCTTGCGGGATAAACTCGATCGGTGGCACATACCCGGTAATCGTGGCGTCCCGAATGATATTGTCCGCACCGACATCCCATCCGTAGCGGGACAGATACTCAGCGATGCCCTCGACCACCCACAGAGGCGGGATGGTTGCCTGCTGGTTTAGCATTGCCCCGAGCCAGCCCCCTCCCGTCCAGAGCTCGATGGTAACCGAATGAACGAGCTCGTGGTGAATCACGTGTCGAAAATCGGCATACGACCCCGTGTAGGGGATGACAACTCGGCCCTGTGCAAACTCGGTGAACCCACCGGTGAACTCGGTCAGTTCGGAGTTGATGATGTTGCTGACGGCGAAACCATTGTGAGAGTTGTAAAGGACGAGGGGATAGCGCCCCTTCATCTCATAGTTCAGGCCTTCCTCGATCTCCGCCAGTGACCGCTCCGCCTCCTTGGCAGCGAATTCGGCAACAGGCAAGGAGCCCTTGTCGAAATAGATTGTGAAGTGCTCGGTTTCGATGAAGTGCCAGTCATAGTCTCCCAAACTGACCTTGTTCTTGCCGAAGTACTCCTGACCTAATGTGAGGGTCGGCAAGAGGGTCGTCACCAGGACGAGTGCAACGCGTCGCCAATTTTGCATGGGATACTCCTGTGAGTTACCGTCCAGTGCCGCCCACACAGCACTCGGATTCGATTATCTTGCAGACGTATTGGTAAGGTATTTCGCTGGTCGCAATGCACTGGTAATAAAAGGGATACTTACAACTTGGCATTCGGGTGGCTACGAGGACAGTCGTAGAATTCGGCGGATCTCTCGTCAGCGCAGCATGAGGGCCATGTTATTTAAATCGCGACCCGGCCAAAAGTTGCATCGATTAGACCCAGCGAGCAACCGCTCTCTCTGGCCAAATGATCCTTGACTCCGAAGGGCTCCCCGACTAACGTTTACGAGCTTTAGACGGAGACCTTATGTCAGAAAAGAAAAACGATATCCTCTATTCAGAGGCACTTTCTGCAGCAGAGCAGGAAGCAAGAGAACTCGAATTGGAAATCGAGCAACTCCGGAAGCTCCTCCGGAGGCTAGAAGCCCGCAAGTCGACCGTAGACGAGGTTTGCGGCGCACTTGGCCGCTGGGTTGAGTTGTCGAATCTGGGTGGCGAGAACGGCTCAGACCCGTTTGACGCCCTGTTCGAGGATCAGGGCGAAACGATACGTCTGTCCGAGGAAGAGGTCTCCCTGATCGCCTACCCCGACGGCCCCCCCGAAGAGTAGTTCCCCCGTATCTAGACGAAGCAGGGGTTGTTCTCCAACTCCTGACCCACCGTCGTGATTGGCCCGTGTCCAGGGAATATCTTGGTATCGGTCGGCAACGCCAGAACCCGTCCCCTCACCTTCTCGATTTGCCCTGTATAAGCCGGTTTGCTCCGCGTGCCCCCCAGAGAGGCCGCGAACAGTGCGTCCCCCGAGAAGAGCGCCCCTTCTGAGTAGTAGCCAATCCCACCAACTGTATGCCCTGGCAGCGCGTGCGCTACCACCCGAACGTTCCCGACCTCGTCAGACCACCCGTCAGAAACCGTTTCATCGACGCCCCCGAGCATCCCTGAATCCTCCGCCGAGCAGTAGACCTTTGCCCCCGTTCTCCGCTTCATCTCCTTCACAGCACCCACGTGATCACCGTGACCGTGGGTAACCAGGATGTAAGTGATGTTCACGGACAGCTGCTCGATCAGGGCAGCGATGCGATCCGGCTCACCCCCGGCATCGACCAACGCCCCCTCCCCCGTCTCCAGACACTTCATCACGTAGGCATTGACCTCCATCCCCGCGCTCAGGATGATCCTGTCGACCGAAATCCGCTCATTCGAGAACGGGTCATTTCCCCCATCTGGCAACCACCCTTTGGCAACGCGAATGAGTTTGGGACCATCCAGGTCAAGCGCGACTGCGATCTTTCCGATCGTCTCATCGTCCGGGATCAAGTCGTAGGACATGATCCTCGAGATATCTGAAGGGGAAAGGCCTGACGCAGCCGCTACCTCATCAGCACCGATCCCGAGTCCGCGCATCGCCTTCCCGACGATATCCCCGAAAAAGTCCTCCAGAGTCGAGTATGCCATCCTCACCTCCCATATCGGTCCAAGATTGTCGGTCGGTGGACATGATAGCCCCTCTCCAGGAGGCCCCGCAACCATAGGGATTCTCGTTGCTCGCAAGACGGCCCGGGCATATCTTCCCACCCGTTGAAAGGGAACCCATGAGCGAGAATCCGAAGCAACTGGCCGGCGAAAGGGCTGCAGAATACGTAGACGACGGTCACATCGTTGGACTCGGTACTGGTTCGACGGCCTATTTCGCGATCGTCCGGCTAGCGGAGCGGGTCAAGGAGGGCTTGAGCATAAAGGGAATCCCGACCTCAGAGGCATCTGATAAGCTTGCCCGAGAAGGAGGGATCCCCCTGACGGATTTCAGCGAGGTCAGCAGAATAGACGTTACGATAGACGGAGCGGACGAGCTTGACCCCGGATTCAACCTGATCAAGGGCGGCGGTGGGGCGCTCCTGCGAGAAAAGATCGTCGCCCGTGCAACGGAGACTCAAATCATCGTTGCTGACCCAACCAAGGACAAAGCCGTGTTAGGCGCTTTCGACCTGCCTGTGGAAGTCACCCCCTTCGGCAGGCACGCCACTTCGGGCCATATCGGGGCATTGGGGTGCGACCCCATACTGAGAACGGATAACGGGACCGCATTCGTGACCGACAACGGAAATCACATACTGGACTGCCCCTTCGGCGCGATTGAGGACCCATCCGGATTGGAGCGAGCACTTAGGAACATCCCGGGTGTCGTGGAATGCGGCCTCTTTGTGGGACTGACAGATCGAATCATCATCGGACAGGCTGACGGGACGGTTGAGGAACGGACCAGGAACAACTAGCCAGGTAAACGGGACGGAGGAAGGATGAGCATACTCATCGACGCGGGCACAAAGGTCATCGTGCAGGGGATCACGGGAGGCGAAGGTAGGTTCCATACCCAACAGATGCAGGAATACGGCACGCAGGTTGTGGGCGGCGTCACGCCGGGGAAAGGTGGCCAGACATACGAAGGCGTGCCCGTGTTCAACACGGTTGCAGACGCCGTCAAGGAGACAGGCGCTGACGCATCGGTGATCTTCGTCCCTGGAGCGTTTGCCGCCGACGCCATCATCGAAGCGGCTGATGCCGGAATCGGACTCGTGGTGTGCATCAGCGAATATATTCCGGTACTCCAGATGGTTCGTGCAAAGCACTATCTCTCAACAAGATCCACCCGCCTGGTTGGGCCGAACTGTCCTGGCGTCATCACGCCGGGCGGTTGCAAAATCGGGATCATGCCCGGATCGATCCATCAGTCAGGCAGCATCGGTGTCATCTCCCGAAGCGGCACGCTGACCTACGAGGCGGTCCACCAGCTCAGTCACGTAAAGCTTGGCCAGTCGACGTGCGTGGGCATCGGTGGCGATCCCGTGAATGGGACCAACTTCATCGACTGCCTCAAGCTGTTCAAAGATGACGATCAGACGGAAGCCGTCGTCATGATCGGAGAGATCGGAGGCACGGCGGAAGAAGAGGCCGCCGACTACATCAAAGCCGAGTTCAACAAACCCGTCGTCAGCTTTATCGCCGGACAGACAGCTCCTCCTGGGCGTCGGATGGGTCACGCCGGTGCCATTATCTCCGGCGGCAAGGGCACTGCAGACGAGAAAATGGCTGCCCTCGAGGCCGCAGGAATCCAAGTTACCAAGAGCCCGGCCGACATCGGCGCCGCCGTCGTCGCCACCCTGAAGAGCTAGAGTTCCCAGGGCGGCCATGAACGAAAGGCCGCCAGAACCAGTTCCGTCATCCCCCGACTCCGCTCCCCCAGGCCCGAACAGAACGACCAGCCCCGGATCATCGGCGAAAACCCGGCGTTCTAGACCGTGGTTACCCTGATAGACCTGGTAGCGGAGCCCCCCTCCATCGTCCTCCTTGCGGGTGAGAGCGGGACAAGCAAAGAGGTCGTGGCCCGAGAGATTCACCGCCGGGGCGCCCTCCAGATAGACCGTTTGTTCCCGTCAACTGCGCCGCGATTCCCAAAAACCTTATCGAGGCAGAGCTCTTCGGTTACCAGAAGGGTGCCTTCACCGACGCCAAGATCGACAAGAAGGGCCTCTTCGAACTCGCCGAGGGTGAAACGCTCTTCCTGGACGAGGTGGGTCTTCTCCCCCTCGAGCTCCAGGCCAAGTTTCTGACAGTCCTCGAGAACCGAGTGATCTACAGACTCGGCGGTGTCGAAGAGATACCGACGAATGCGCGGATCATCGCCGCCACCAACGAATCCCTCGAGGGATGGATTGCCTGACAATGTGCAGGCGCAGGCCGCTCAGCGAGTGCTCGAGTTCTCATCCGGAGCATCCAGCCTGCTGAAGGGAATCGCCATCGCTGCCGGTCATTTCGACCTCGGCACGCTGCTTCGCCTGACTGGCTTGGATCGTCAGAATTACAACGAAGCGCGCGACGAGATCAAAGACGTCTTCCCCGTCCTCAGCACCAGCGAGACAAAGCTCGAGCCGATCGCCTCCCGAGGGTTCCTGAAAGCAGTCCGCGACGGCGCCACCCAAACCGAACGCGCCGCGTGAAGCCACCGAATCGCCAGCCACCTTGCCGAGTCCGGCTTGTCCGTTCACCTCGATGAGATCCACGACCTCAAGGGCCTTTCCAAACTAACTGACGCATACCTGACGTCTGGATCACACAGGAAGGCCCGAGCGGCCTCCCAGGAGGTAGTCCGGCAGGCACAGAGCCGCGGTGAGATGCGTTCCCGGAGAAAGGCCACCGGAGTCGCCTGGGTATACGCCAGGAAACACGGCAACAGCGAAGACGCGAAATCTCTGTTCGACGACGTGCTGGAGATTTCGGACGCGCTCGAGGATGAGGATGAGGGCAAAGACGTTGGCAGACATCGGAGAGACTGGGCCGCTGTCACCAAGCCTGAACTAGCAGAGGGAGCCCGGAGAGAGGCGCGGAACATTTTCTGCAGGCTCGGGAACAGCAAGGAAACGCTTCGCAGGGATCGGAAACTGATTGGTCACACCTACGAGCACGCTCTCGACCCGATTCGATACAGCCAAGCCATATAAGGAAAGTCTGACTGCCCCAACTAATAACGGGACCGGGGCAGGCCTGTTCAGGGCAGTCAGACGAACGGGCATCTCTCCGGATGCTCGGCCACTTTTTTATTGTGGTCGGAGGATTGTCTCCAGGTATCCCTTCGCCGCGAGTAAGCCCTCCTTGTTGAGCTCTGGACTCCCGCTATAGCGGTGGTCCTCGAGTTCGATCGCAAGGGGTCCTTCGTATCCCAGTTCCTCCAGCCGCGCGACCACCCAATGCCAGTCGACATCACCCCACCCCGGGATGCAGTATCGCCACCACCCTTCCCCGTAACTGTATCGTTGGCCGAAGCTCTGCCCCAGCCTTCCGAACTCGTACACGCCGTCTTCCAGGATTTCGGTATCCTTCGCGTGCACGTGCTTGACGCGATCGCCGAATTCCATTAGCAGGCGCTTGTAATCGACCCCGATCCGTACAAAGTGCGAGGGGTCGTAACAGATGCCGAAGTTCGGGGATGGTACAGCCTCGAACACGCCTCTCAGCGTCTCAGGCGTGCATCCCAGGAACGGGTAGTTGGGGGCAGGTCCGGGATAGGGTTCGATAGCCAGGTGGACGCCAGACTTCTCCGCCTGCGCGAGAATACCTGGATATACCTTCTTCAGGATGTCGAACGTATCGGCCCGATTCTGCGTGCGATCGTCTGGTGACAGGCACAGAAAGACCACGTTGTTCCCGTGCTTGGCCGTGTCCCGGATGCGCTTCTTCATGGCCGTTGCTGCCTTACGACGCTTCGCCGTGTCCTTGCTTAGGAGATCGCCACCGACCCCCCAGTCCACCGTCCCGATCCCGACTCCAGATACCCTGCAAGCCCTGCTCAGGTCAGGAGTCGCCTCGGGAAGATCGACCGACCCGAACCCGCTTTCCCCCGCCCACGCGATCGTCGACTCCACACCGATTTCCCTGGCCATCGGCGGCATTCTCATTCCAACGTGCATGATCTCGCCTCTCTATTGGGTGAATTTCTCGGACCCTATTCACCATACACCGCACCTCCAGCACGGTCAACCCAGAATGATTGACCGTAGCAACGGTCACG
This sequence comes from Gemmatimonadota bacterium, assembly GCA_002727195.1. Taxonomy (GTDB): domain Bacteria; phylum Latescibacterota; class UBA2968; order UBA2968; family UBA2968; genus UBA2968. Next base: position 19,915 of record PBWH01000016.1, on the reverse strand, counting down.
CCTACCATAGGCGTGTGACCATTGCAGACGCAGATAGAATCGACCGGCTCCGAACTCGGATGTCTGACCTCGATCCGCTCGCCTCCCCGAAGGCCGTGTTTATTCGTGAGCCGAACCAATCGGGCAGGTCTCTGATTCTCGACGCTTCCTTCAACCCCCCCACCCTCGCCCACAGGGCCCTCGCTGAGTCAGCGGCCGAAGCCGCCAATGCCTCATCCATACTTCTACAGCTGTCGGTCGCCAATGTCGACAAAACCGTAACGAGTGCCGATCTCGGCCAGCGTTTGTTCATGCTCGAGTTGATGGCCCAAGGACACGACCACGTGGGAATTACCGGGTGCAGCCACGCAAGGTTCATCGACAAGGCGGTTGCCATTCGCGAGCTGTCACCTGGCCTGCACCCCATCTTCGCCATTGGATACGACACCTTGGTTCGCCTGTTTGACGAGAATTACTACGAAGACATGATGAGCGATCTGGAAGCGTTGTTCTCCCAGGCAGAGATCGCCGTGGCCAACCGAGCCGATGTCGACGTTGACGAGTTGGCCGACTACCTGGCACAGCCGCCGCAAGCGAGCTTCAGTTATAGGATCCATCCCGTCGCACTACCTCCTCGATTCGCGGATGTCTCTTCATCGGCCGTCCGAGAGCGGCTCGCAACTGGCAGTGACGTCTCAGATGCGGTACCTCCCGTGATCCTACCCTTCCTCGACGAAAGCCGCTTGTACACGTAAAAGGCCTCGCAGAAACCTTACCCGCGAGGCCCTTCCTCTCATACTAGATCCGCTCTGCCTAGCCTTTATCCGCCTCCCGAATCGTTGCCACCAGCATCTCCAGGGCAGCGATATACCCTCTCCAGCGAAACCCGGCAACCAGGGCGACAGCAATGGCAGAGAAGCAAGAGTGTCGTCTGAACTCCTCCCGGGCGTGGATATTCGACAGGTGAACCTCGACCATCGGTAGATCGCTGTCCTCGACAGCGTCGCGAAGGGAGTAGCCGACTCCAGTCAGCCCGGCAGGGTTCAGGATGATGCCATCAACATCTTGACGTCTTTCCTGAACCTCGTCGACCAGGCTGCCCTGATGGTTGGATTGAAAGAATGTGACCTCACAACCGAGGTCCTTCGCGCGCTCAGCCATCTGCTCGTGGATCTCGTCCATCGTCACGGTGCCGTAGTGTGCGGCCTTTCTCCTCCCGAGCATGTTGATGTTCGGGCCTTGTAGGACCAGAATCTTCATCAATCAACTCCCGGTCATCCGAGTGTCGAGCAGCAGTCCGAACAGCCTGTCCAGGGTCGCCCGGAGATTCTTACGCGGCACGACCAAGTCAACAAACCCGTTCTCCAGAACCTGTTCCGCACGTTGGGCACGCCGAAGTGCCGCGAGCTCCTCCTCCCCGACCGAGCTCCCGGTGATCCGTTCTCCCGTGAAGCCGATCAGTGCATTCGGTTCGGCGATGTTGATGTCACCCATGAGCGCATAGCTGGCGGATACCCCGGCTGTTGTCGGGTCCGACAGGATCGAGATATACGGTAGCCCTGCATCGGAGAGCAGGGTCAATCGAGCGTTGATCTTGGCCATCTGCATCAGGGATAGAGCAGCCTCCTGCATCCGGGCGCCGCCAGACCGACAGACCAGCACCAGAGGCACCCGATCGTTCACGCATCGGTCGATCAGCCGACAGATTCGCTCTCCTTCCGCGGACCCGAGTGACGCGCCCACAAATCCGAACTCGTGAATGCCAATCCCCAAGGGTCGACCTTCGATCTTCCCGACGCCGACGCTGACCGAAGCCGTCATCCCACTGCGCTTACCGTGCTCTTTGAGCCTGTCGCTATACTTGACGAGGTCTTTAAACTCCAATGGATCCGTGGACTTCACATTCTGGGCGATTTCCTCGTAGCTGCCTGGATCGAGGACCAGGTCGAGGAACTGCTTGTAGTGGATCCGGAAATGATGTTCGCAGTGGGGGCACGTGCCATAGTTCTCTTCCAGGTGTTTCCTCAAAACCATCTGGTGACAGCGCCCGCATTTGACGTAAAGATCATCCGGCATCCCCCTTCGGACGACGGTGCGAATCCCGGACTTCAGCTTTTCGAACCAGTTCATAGTGGCTTGCCTAATAGGGTTTATTTGAACAGGCGAAGAATATACAGTTCGCATGTCTGGGGGACAAGCCCATATCAGCTAAAAAACGATTTCTTGGCCGCGAGACGATAAGCGGTCCAGCTATTCGACTTGCTAATCATGTCAAACACCATAAAATATCTTAAAATATTATAAATAAAATACTTACCACAACACAAACAGGCTAAAGTGACAGCTCAGAACGACAAGAGTGTTAACCAAAACTCCAGTTTTTCTGTTGACTCTATATCGTATCACTTATAGATTTAATTCTGTTCAAATCAGTAACCTTATAGATTTCTCACCGGAATCTAACCTAACTTGGTGCGCTGAACCGATCGAGTTCCACCCATCTCCCGGAGCCATCCTGTGCTCGTTGAAAGCCTGAAAGTCTTTTGTGATCTAGTAGAAACCCAGAGTTTCTCGAAAACAGCCGTCCTGAACTCCGTCACCCAATCCGCGGTCAGCCAGCAGCTCAAGAGCATCGAAAAGCGGCAGGGCAAGCAGTTGCTCGAGCGCGAAAAACGTCGCCTCACCCTGACCGCAGAGGGTGAGATCTTCTATCGCTACTCTCGAGAGATCGTCCGGCGGTTCGAGGAGATGCAGCACCGTATCCAAGCCCTTGGGGGCGTGGTCTCCGGAACAGTCCGACTGGCCGCCATATACAGCGTAGGTATGTTGGAACTGGCTCCTCACCTCAAGACCTACATCAAGACCTACCCCAAAGTAAACCTGCGTCTCCAGTATGATCAGGCACAGAAGATCTACGATGAAGTCGCCAGCAGCGAGATTGATCTTGGGATCGTCGCCTATCCGAAGGCACAGCGTAATGTCGACGTCCTGAAATTCACCGAAGACGAGATGGTCGTCGTCAGCCATCCGGAGAACGATCTGGCCGGTCAGGGAGAGTTGGACCCCAAAAAACTGGCCGGTCGCCCTCTCATTCTATTCACCCCCGAAACGCCGACGCGTCGGGCGATCGACCGGTTTCTCCGAAAACATAGCGTTCGCCCCAATGTGGTGATGGAATTGGACCACATCGCCACGATCAAGCACGCCGTGGAAGTCGACATCGGCATCTCTATCCTACCACGCCTTTCGGTCCAGTACGAGCAGTCCTGGGGCACGTTGGCGGCCACGCCATTCGACGATGGCCCGTTTGCCCGTCCCGTCGGTATCGTATACCGTAAGGGTCGCAGCTTCAGCCTGGCAACGCAGAAGCTGATCGAGATTCTGTCGAACGGCCAGACGGCCCAGACGGAGGCTGCCCAGGCCGAAGCCTAGCCGCTGCAACATTCTGTGGCTTCGCGCGTTCACGGACTGTAACACCTTCTTCACCACCAGAACCAGGCTACTGGCGACTCCGAAATTGTCCAGATGGGCGGTTTCGCACGCAGCCCTTCGGGAGGCCCACACCGATGCCAGCTAGAAAATGGGTGCACACGATCGCACTCTTCCTCCTGGTTGGGGCCGGAAAAGCCGTTTCCGCCCAAGAATCCGCACACTTTTCCTTTGCTGCCGAACCGGAGAGTCTTCGTCCGGGGGAAACAGCAACCCTCTGGGTCGACGTCGAGCTAGAGGGTGACTGGCACATCTACTCTGCGACCACACCGCCGGGCGGCCCGCATCCTACGGAAATCTACCTGGACGATGGCCCCCTCACCTTGGTGGGCCCAGTGATCCAGCCGGAACCTGTGGTCGATCGTGATCCCAACTTTGACATCGAGGTCGAGCATTTCGGGAAGTCCGTCCGGTTCGGGACACGGGTAACGATCCCCGAGGATGCGCTCCCCGGCCTACTGACTGCCTCAGGCTGGGTCACGTATATGCTCTGCAACGAGTCCGCGTGCCTCCCCCCGACCACCGAGACGTTCTCGATCCCGATACAGGTCGAGCAGGGCCCAGCGCGGGCGGCTTACGTCTACGCCGTCCAGGAAGCCCCCCCAGAACCCAACGAGTTGCTGGCCGGAAAGGGGAGCACGGCCGAGGTAGACCTTGCGCTCTCACAAGGCTTGGGTGCATTCATCTATTTGTCTTTCACGATGGGCCTGCTGGCTCTGCTCACGCCCTGCGTCTTCCCGATGGTCCCCATCACCGTCTCGTTCTTCACCAAGCAAAGCGAAGGCGATACCCCGCCCAGTCGGTCGGAATCGGTAGTCAAATCCGTCGTGTATTGTGGTGGTATCATCGCCACCTTCACCGGGCTGGGCATGCTTCTCGCTGCGACGCTGGGGGCTTCCGGAGCAGCTCAGTTCGCGGCGAACCCTTGGATCAACCTGGCGATCACGGCCATATTCGTGATTTTTGCCCTTAGCCTGTTCGGCTTGTTCGAAATCCATATCCCCACCGCGCTGCTCAACCGACTGAACAGCGCTGGAGGCGGGAGTTACGCTGGCATCCTGCTGATGGGGCTGACGTTCTCGCTGACCTCGTTCACCTGCACAGCCCCCTTTGTTGGAACGCTGCTGGTCTTGACCACGCAGGGCACCTGGATCTGGCCGATCGTCGGTATGCTGACCTTCTCGGTAGCCTTCGCGCTACCGTTCTTCTTCCTGTCGCTGTTCCCCCAGAGCCTCAGATCGCTCCCCAAGTCGGGTGGCTGGCTGAACTCGGTAAAGGTCGTCATGGGCTTCCTGGAACTGGCGGCAGCTATGAAGTTCCTGAGCAATGTCGATCTGGTGTGGAACTGGGGCATCCTGAGCCGCGAGGTCTTCATCGCCTCCTGGATCGCCTTGTTCGCCCTGTGTGGGTTCTACCTGCTGGGCAAGATTCGTCTCCCCCACGACTCCCCTATGGAGACCTTAGGCCCAGGCCGTCTGATGACCACAACCGGCTGCCTGACGTTCTCCCTGTATCTCCTGACCGGCCTCTTCGGGGCGCCGCTGGGCGAGCTGGACGCATTCTTCCCGCCATACGGCAGTCAGGGCTCGATCACACAGGTCCGTGGAGGCAGTGACGTCAAAGATCTCGCCTGGATGGACGACTACGAGCAAGCGCTTGCGGAGGCAGATGCGACAGGTAGGCAAATCTTCATCGACTTTACGGGCTACGCGTGTACCAACTGCCGATGGATGGAGGCAAACGTCCTCCCCGATCCGTCCGTCCGGGACCTCCTCGAGAATTATGTACTTGTCCACCTGTATACCGACGGCCAGGGGCAGGCATACGACGACAATCGCTCCCTGCAACAGGCCAAATTCGGAACCGTCGCGTTGCCTTTCTACGCCATCGTCACATCCGACGGCCAGGAAATCGCTCGATTCCCTGGAATGACCCGTGATCGCCAGCAGTTCCAAAAATTCCTGAAGAAGGGTCTGTCTCCGGACCTCCAGGCCCGTCTCTGACGATCCCCATGCGTCTCTCCGCAACCATCCTTGCCCTGATCCTGATCGCGGCTCCCTTGACCGCCGAATGGGGATGGTATAGAGGAGACATCACGACCTTCCCCGCATCGAACACGGGTTCCGGAATCTCCGAACAGATCCATCGAGCCATAGAATCCGGTCTGGATTGGGTCGCCTTGTCGACAACACCCGGTACGGGTTCATTTATCGGTCAGAACGAGCTCATCGCAGAGATCGGTCTGACCATGCCCAGGCTCACCCCTATTCTGGCTACCGGATGGCTACAGGACGGCGTCGGCATCCGGGTCCTAGGAATCGACGCGAGGGCTCCGATTCCGAAGTCGCTGGCGGACCTCCTGTCTACCGCGTCATCCCATAGAGGCTTGGTCGTCCTGTCCGAGGCGGGTGACCTGGATCTGTCTACATCAGGAATCGAAGTGTTCTCGCCCCTGCGCGACGGGAAGTGGGTCGATGTCGAGGCTGGCGGAGCCTGGGATGCCGCCTTGCAATCTGGACGGCGACTCTTCGTCACCACGGCCAGCCAGTCGATCGCTGGTTCTCCCCCACACCACACAACCGTGTGGGCGGACGGGAATGCACCGGACCAGATTATACGAGCCCTTCGAGCCGGTTCCTGCTTCGTATCAGATCGCAAAGCCCCCCACCTCGATATGCAGGTTGACGGAAAGACCTTCGGCCAAACGGTGTTTCACGAGGGCGAACCGTTCGTCAGAATCCGGGTATACGGGGAAGACCCGATCGCCTCGGTGTCGCTCATCGCCGATGGGGTCGAGATATGGTCCGCCCAGCCGGAGCGGACCATCTGGGAGGAGCGGTTTTTCCTTCCTGCCTATGAGTGCGGATATGTGCGGGCGATCCTCACGTCAGAGAGCGGCAAGCAGACGATCGGCAATCCGATTTTTCTGGTCGCAGAGCAGGGAGGAAACGGGGAACTACCGATCGTACACGATCCACGGCTACCCCAGGACGACCTGATCGAGGTCGGCGGAATCGTCGAGGCTCTGGAAGGTCTTGCGCCGGAAACTCAGAAGCGCGTCCTGCGTGAATTTCTTGCGGACCCGTCGACACGTTATGGTGCAACGTGGTTACTCCAGAACCGTGGCGACGTCGTTACCGACAGCATCCTGAGAAACGTTGGCCTCGAGGACGTCAACCCGGACGCTCGACTTGGGGCAACCTACGCGCTGGTCACGCGAGGCTCCCCTGTCGCACCGGACCTCCTGCTCGACCTTCTGAACGACCCAACCCCCTCGGTTCGCGTATACGCCGCCCGCATCTTCGCGCATTATACAGAAGGGTTCGCCGAATCCGATTGGCCATGGTCGTCCGAGCAGGATGACGAGACCTCCGGATATCTGGTTCGTGCATACAGACCGGTCCGATATGCGAAAGAGGATGTGGCCAGAATCCTGAGCGCCCTCGAGTCACGGCACCCGATCCTGTTCAGCAGCGCGTCAGACAAGCTCGTGGACCTGGGAACTCGACACTACCGCGTCATCGAGGACCTGGTTCGGGCAACAGAAGGGGGCTCAAGTCGAGCAGCTGATATCTTACGCGTTATCGGAGACCATCGGACAGTGTCCGACCTTCAGCGTATATTTGCGAGCTTGAGTGACCCGACCTTGAGACGATCGATCTTTCTCGCTCTGAGCGATATGGGTGCTCCCCATCCGGATCGGCCGGCCGTCGAGGTTCCGCAACTTACCGCACACCCGACACTCGACGGGACCCTCACCCCCCATGAGTGGGCCGACGCAGCCACCTTCGAGCCTCTGAAACTAGACTGGGACGGAAGTCAGGTTGCCCCCTCGCCTCGCATCCTCATTGGCCACCGGGGAGACACCCTCTACGTGGCCATTTCTCACCAAACAACATCGGGCATCGATGCGACGCTATCGGATACACCGGGAGGAACCCGGCAGGACACAAGATTCGAGATCAGCCTTGCGTCCCCACCGTTCGCCCCCTCCACAGCAAAGGTCGTGTCAGCCACCCCGTTCGGCCTGCTCACAGAAAGTGATTCCGGCGAATGTCGAGTCAGTTCGCGCGTCACAGTTTTGGCCTGGGAACTCGAGCTCGCTGTTCCCCTTGACACCAGCTACGCCAGAATGAACGTCGCCTTCTTCAGCAACAGCAGGGCCAAGCGAGCGACCTGGTCCGTCACTTACGGCGAGCCGCAGGATCCAAAACGGTTCGGCAATCTCACATTGAGTCGACCTTGAGCGAAACGATCCCCCTTTTCCCGCTGAAGATGGTCCTCCTCCCGGGTGTGCGTATCCCACTACATATATTCGAGGATCGCTACAAACTGATGACGAAGGAGTGTGTCGACGCCGACTCGGAGTTCGGCCTGATGATGGGTGTCGATGACGAGTTTGAGACGGTCGGATGTGCAGCCCGCGTGACGGACGTTATCAACACCTTCACCGACGGCAGAATGAACATCATCGTAGAAGGAACCGATCGCATCCGCCTCATCGAGCGTCACGACGACCAGGCCTATATCTCGGGTACCGTCGAACGACTGCCAGACCTCGAAGAAGAGATGAACGCCGTATTGGTAGAGAAAACCCGGGCGCTTTACGTCGAGGCACTCAAGCTATCGATCGGTTGGTATCGCGCTCCGAAGCGAGCGGGCGAGGCAGTAGGCCTGCTCTCATACACGATCGCTTCCGCTCTAGGGATGCCCGAAGATCGCCAGCAGCTGCTCTTGGAAGAGACTTCGGTCAACCGGAGATACGAACTGTTGAAGGAAACACTGGAAAGCACGCTGACTGGTTTGAGAGAACACGCCCGCCGGGTCAGCGGGAACGGCAAGGCACACAGAGGACCGTAATGGGATTGCCGAGCAGAGAAGATGCCTTGGCACTGCTGTGCGAGCACACCAAAAACCCAAACCTGATCAAGCATATGCTGGCAGTGGAAGCCTGCCTGCGAGCGTATGCGGAGAAGTACAGCGAGGATGCTGAGCTGTGGGGAATTACGGGCCTGCTGCACGACTTCGACTACGAAAAACATCCCACTCCCGAGGAACACCCGATGTTCGGGATTGGAATCCTGACCGAACTAGGGTATCCCGAAAAACTTTTGCACGCGATCAAGGGACACGCGCCCTACCTGGGTGTCGCCCGTGAGAGTTCGCTGGACAAAGCGTTGTTCGCGTGCGATGAGCTGTCGGGCTTCATCGTTGCCGTCACGCTGATGCGCCCCTCGAAGTCCCTATCAGACCTCAAGGTATCGTCCGTAAAGAAGAAGATGAAACAGGCCGGATTCGCGCGCGGCGTAGACCGGAAAGACATCGTGATCGGCGCAGAGGAACTGGGCGTCCAGTTGGACGATCACATCGCCTTCTGTATCGAGGCGATGCGAGGGATTTCGGACGAACTCAAGCTCTAAACCCGGTCTAACGTCGGAAGGTCAAAACTCGAAGCTCGGTCAAGCAGGTCCACTGACTACTGACTTCCGCCGCATAAGATCCTCGCAGTCGGAGACGACTCCCACAATCCTTTGTCTACGATGCATCCCCGTACACGGTCTGAATCATCGCCCGCATGTATCCGACTGCATATGCCCTGCCGACCCACTCCGCCTTTGACTGCGGAAATCTCGGCGTATGGTCCATCATGAACGGACCATTGAAACCCACCTCCTTGTAGGTCTCCATCGCCTTCCGCATATCCGTCTTTCCCTCATCGATGAACACCTCGCGGAAGTCCTTAGGTGTACCCTGGATGTCTCTGAAATGGACGTAGGCGATCTTGCCACGTTCTCCGATATCGCGGATCGCGCTGAAGACATCCTCTCCCATTTCTGACACACATCCCTGACAGAAGAGCATGGCATTTGATGGGCTGTCCACAAGCCTGAAGATCCGGTGGTACTGCTCGAGCGTGGAGACGATACGTGCCGCGCCACCCATCGCTTCGGGGATCGGAGGGTCATCGGGATGGAGGGCCATCACGACCCCGGCTGACTCGGCTACCGGAATCACCCGTTCGAGGAAATACTCGATATTCGCCCACATCGAGTCCTCATCGATCGTCTTATCCGGCACACGATGATCGCTCTGAGACCACTCATCGTAGTTGAAGGTGCTATACTTGACGCCNCCACGTCCTATGGCTGATTCCGTCCGGAAGTTCCCGATCGGTTTGAAATTGTAGCCCAACGTGGGNATNCCGGCTTCCCCGATGTTCCGCAGAAACATGCACCAGGCATCAATCTTCTGNTCTCGATCTTCTCTCCCGAGAGTGATCGCATCCCAACACNTGCTTGCCACGTTCCGTAGCACCAGGTCATGAGATTCGACCTGCACCACACGATCTTTCCAGTATTGAAGTCTGTCCCTACCGTCACTGAGGTCTTCGGGTGTCGGGTAGACCGTCAGGTAGTCGACACCGATCGCCTTCATGTAAGCAAGCGTCTCGTCGTCCACCTGGTCCCACTTGAGCTGNTCCTGAATCGTCATTAGGTGTTCCCTCCTTTGCGACTCAGGAACGGCAGGCCAATCCGTGAAGTCAAGCAGTCCGTGAGATCACTCTGACAGTAACGTGGACTTGGGGGACACCGCCATCCAAACCGACACAGGTTGCCCACCGTACTTCGCAGGNTCTAACGTATACTGACTGACGGCCTTGACAGCAGCGCCCTTAAACACCTCGTGTCCTTTTAGAGTGGTCGCATCTGTAGCGGTCTTATCCGTATCGACTTTGAACCTTACAGACGCCTTCCCTTCTATCTTCTTCTTTGGGGGNCCNNGGAAGAGAGACAGGCGACAANTTCGACAAGAGGCGAGGCTTTTGCGTTCGGAGTTTATCTAGCGAGAAGATGCTCTCGACTGAATGAACTATGGGGGGGCGGAATTCTGTGCCGGCTGTGAGGCGAGGCTTTTGCGTTCGGGGTTTATCTAGCGAGAAGATGCTCTCGACTNGATGAACTATGAGGGGGCAGAATTCTGTGCCGGCTGTGATGACGGGGTTGCGGAGGGAGTCCCATCAAATTAGAGCACCTTGCCTAACTTGCCACGAGAGAGCTTACCAGATACTGGAGTTCATTTTGCTCTAGTTACAACGAGGGTCATGTCATCTTGCTGTCGGGCACCCCTCGTATGGATGTTAATAGACTCAATAATGTGGTCCCTGACTTCACGAACTGAACTGCCCGCGCTTCCCAATAGTGCATCACATAGCCGATCTTCGCCAAACATCCTGTCTTCACGATCAAATGCTTCCGTAATCCCATCGGAATACAACAGCAGCGTATCACCCGGCTCCCACCGACGCGTGGCACACTTCCGNCGCGTTTCTTCAAATCCGGCAATACCCATCAACGGGTCAGTCGACTCCAGGTATTCGATTTCGCCTGAGCTCCGCTTCAGTAAAATCGGGTAGTTGTGACCTGCGTTAGAGTAAGTGAGCCGTTTGGCTGAAGGATCGAATACTGCGTAGCAGCCAGTCATCAACATTCCCGCCGCAACGGATAGTGAGACCGTCCGGTTAAGCGCTTCCATCACCTTATCAGGTTCGATGCTGATACCTACTTGACTGTGCATGCAGCTCTTGGCCATTGCCACAAGAAGGCCGGAGTAAAAGCCATGTCCTGCCACATCAGCTATGATTATCGCGAACCGACCGTCGGGAAGAAAAAAATAGTCATAGTAGTCACCCCCCACTTCTTCTGCTGGCTGACAGAAACCGGCTAGCTCAAAGTGACTNCAGCTGATGTCCTTTTCTGGCAACATGGCCATCTGAACTTCTCTGGCTCGCTGCAGGTCATTCTGAAGCTTTGCCTTTGCTGCGCCGACCTCAACCTGTAGATCCACATCATGGCGCAGCTTCTGCGTCAGCATCTCAAGCATGCCAAATGCGACTTCGGGATGGCTTGACAANGTTTTCCGAAAGTCTTGGCGATTCCACTTCAGCAAGTGAGTAGGTGTGTTTGCGATTGCAGAGGCACTCCTAGGTCCGTCATCGATAAGCGCAAACTCCCCAACACATTCTCCTGCCTTTAGGCTGACTAAGTCGACTCCATCTCTCTCAATCCGAATACCACCAGAGACTATGAAATAGACTGCATCACCCGGTTCACCTGCTTCGAACAGGACCTCACCTGGGGTAGGCCTAATGTCCTGAAGGTCTTGGACAACTAACTCCAGAACCTCTTTCCTCAGGTTGCGAAGGGGAGCGGTGCCTTGCAGGAANCGAATCTGGTCCATTGTTGCATCCAAGACGTAGGCTCAAGCCTGACTAAGGGCATCCTCTTCAGTTGCGTATGCTGAGGCTATCTTGAACAATCCCATAATTTTCAGTGTTTTCTCTACCGTCGGGGAAAGACAACAGAATCCAAATGACCCGCCTTTCTCAATCACCTTTTCGATTACCTCAATGATGATTGCAATACCTACGCTGTTGATCATTCGAGTTTTTNCCATATTCAGAACAAGATGATTCGTCCCCTCATCAAGGAGTTTGTAACACTCTTGCGAGATTACCTCTGCGGCGGTGTTATTGATGTAACCCACTCCTTCAACCGCGGCAGATGCTCCGCTCTCAGATAATTCTTCCTTTGCCATTCTGTTCCCCCTGGTTCCTTCTTCTTTATTTGTATTTGGTCATGCTAATGAGTGTTCCTGTCTCGGCCGTCACAATCGAGACTTCATCCATAAGTTCCTCTATCAGCGTCAAACCCCATCCACGCTTCAGGCCCTTCTCGCGCTTTTCTGCGATCTTCCGTTTTGCCTCGTCAATATCAAACCCACTTCCGCCATCGTTAATCGTTATTGTGATGCCCTTCTCTTCAATTTGAAAAGTAATGTCAATTCTGCGTTCATCACTCTCGCTGTGTTCAAATGCATTGATACAGGCTTCAATGACCGCAATCTTCATTTCTTCAATCTTGTCTATGTCCAGTCCCATGAATGCNCCGACGGAGTCAGCAACAGTAGTCGCGGTCAACTCCATTTCCGGTATCATGGGTATGCTTAAATCAACCTGAGGNTCATCACCCAGTTGTTCATCNGGCATTATCGTGTTTCCTCCATTCTTAATCAGAAGACATTAGGAGTTTCAGGTGATGCGTACGACAGCACAGGTCACGTCATCACCCTGCGGCGCCGTGCCCTTAAACGTCTCCCACTCAGAATACAAACCATCCAAAATGCCCTGAGCAGGAAGACCCTCCGAACACAACCCCGACAGAACACGCTCCATACGCGGGTAACCAAAAAACTCACCAGACGCGTTCTCCTCCTCAACCAAACCATCAGAAAAGAACACGAAGTAATCACCCACATCGAACGAACACTCATACGAACCATACTCTGAGTCCAACAATGCACCCAGAGGAAGGTGGTTGTGCTCCAACTCAGACAACGCACCAGCTGACGCCCGAAAATGATACGGAGACGGACAACCCGCATTACCAAGACGCAACCGACGACCAGGAATGTCGAACTCGCCCATCGAAAAACACACAAACGAACGCTTGTGCAGGTTCCGGCAAAGCGAACGGTTCAGGATCGTGAAGCGACTGTCCATCGCGTGATCCTCATCCAGATGGTTGTCAAGGATCCCACTGAACATCACGACAGGAATCGCCGCCTCCATACCGTGACCTGTCACATCCGCAACCGAGATATACAACCGATCTTCACGCTCGGCATACTTGATGAAATCACCGCCTACGTGCGTGCACGGAGTACAACGACCAGCGACATCCACACCCGGAAGATCCGGGTTCTCCTTCGGTAATAGCTTGCGCTGCATCGCCTGAGCCGTCTCCAACTCCTCCTGGGCTTCACGAAGAAGTGCCTCACGAGCCTGGTTACGCTCACGCGTCCGAGCAACAACACGACGACCCTGCCACGACAAACTCCCGACAAACACAACAACAAGGCAGATAAACCACGGCTCCTGCCAAACCGGAGGCGCAACAACAAAACTGATAACCGCAGGCGTCGGATCCACGTTGTAGTCACGATCACGGGCACGAACTTCGAACGTGTGATGACCACTCGGAAGGGANAAAAACGTCTCGTGNGTTGACGTCGAATACGCAGACCAGTCACCACCGTCCATCCGATACGCATACTCAAGACGATCGTCTGGCGTCTCACGCCACAAATCACGACCCGACCACGTGATAACCGTATTACCCTCTACGGATACAGACTCCTCTGCACGAACAATCTCCGTCTCCGGTGCATCACCATCAGGGATGTAACGAGTCGTTGAACAAAAAACTGAATCCGTCGAAACCAGTACAGGCCCAGGCCAGCCTTTCGCTCCCATGCCACGCTCGACCCTCAGGAACACATAGCCTTCTTGATTGATAGACAAACGTGGGGATCCAGTACCAATGTTCTCGGTCAAAAACTCCTGTGGTGTCCAGGTAGAACCGTCAAAGCTTGATACCCCCTCAATAGTAGAAGCCCATATGGTACCATCTGGCCCTTCTCTAATATCTATAACATTGTCCCCCACCATCCCGTCCCTGATGCCATAATTGACCCAGTTATTCCCATCAAAAACAAAAACCCCCTGTGCTCTCGTTCCTACCCACAATTTTCCATCAACAGAAACCAGAATTTTTTGAACCGTCGCGTGACCGACCTGGGAATTATTCGCATAACTCATTCTACCTTCAACATACTTGAATAAACCACCTATTCTTCCCATCCAAATTGCTTGATCATTAGTCTGCCCAAATCCGTAAAACCACCGTAAGACACCTTCTGCACCATTAGGACCTGGTGTATACTCCTTCCAGCCTCCCCACAGTTCATCATCCACCCAAGTTTGATTTTGCCAACGCATTCCATCAAAAACGATCGTACCTGGATTGAAGTTTTTCATCACTTCTTCAGAAGNTCCACCATGACCCATAAACCAAAGTGCACCGTCAGATGTTTCTCCTANATCTCTTGCCCCACCCCCTCCCCCCATAGACCAAGAAAGGGATGGATGTCTATGCATAGACCACCTGCCACCAACTAAATTTGCCGCAGCAGCAATTCCAGAGTGCGTTCCAGCGACCCAGACACCGTACTGCCGGGACAGATGGATCGACTTAGGGTATTCTATAACACCGTCCTCAGGTCCGTAACTCAACCAAGTTCCGGTATCGGTGTCGTGTTCTACAACGCGGCCACTCTTCTCTAGGAAATACTCTGCTCCTGCCCGATTTTCTCCGCCATAATAGAGATCCTTGAAGGTGGTCCATTGTTGCGATTGATATTTAAGCCGAAACACGTTCCCTTTTCTTTGAGCAAACCAAATAGACCCGTCTTTTGCTTCGCTGATCCCTAATATCCGTCTGCGCTTTAAGGGAAGTTCGTTTTCCCCGGATGAACGTTGTCCATAAAAAGTCCACGCTCCCTCTCGGTAGACTTGCAACTGAAAACCTCCAACCCAAATCGATCCATCAGTATGTTGGATTGCGTGCGAGACCAAATTTCTGCCCCAACTTCTAACATTCAAACCATCAGACAATGAAACCAAGTCAATCCACCGACTGATCCCATCCTTAAAGGCAAGGATCGGAACGTGATGATCTGTTACAATCCAGACCTCACCATCCAACGTCTCAAGCAGTTCGAGCGTCCCGAGGACGCCCGGTCCGCCCGCTCCGGGAACGAGAACACTGTCTTTTTGAGAGTGATTGATCCAATCGGATAGGGACCCGTCACTTTGAATTCTGAAACTGTGAACGTCCCCAAGAGCTTGTCCTACCCATATGCGGCCTTTGCTGTCCTCGAATATCCCTGTAGGATGAAACTCCTTGTGTTTCCCTGCTACTCCTGCAGGATGCCCCTCGGGAAGAATGTGCTCATACAGNGCNGTTTCTGGNATTTCGTATATCTCTATGCCAGGAGTATTCTTTGCCAACCANGTTCTACCAGTTGAATCTGTATAGGCTCGGAAGCTTTCTCCGTCGTAGANCAGCACACCGTGCGGAGTAGCCACCAAGACACCTTNTGAAGAACGCGGATACATACCCGTTATCGGTAACCNCATATCCAAAGACGTCGGCAAAACGCGGCGCCACGTGCCGTCTTCTAGCACGCTCAATGCCGTATTGGATCCCGCGTAAAGAATCCCCTCNCGCGAAAAAACAAGAAATCCTACACCTAATCCGAGCAAATCCTCTGAGATGGGATATTCTTTCCAGTCCAGGCCATCGTAACTGTAGACCCCNGTCTCAGTCCCAAACCAGACCGTATTGTCATCATCAATTTCAAGACACATAAGGCCCTTACCGGATAACTCGGGATACTCAGTCCACCGCCCCGCATCGCTAATAGCGTTTTCGTATTGTGGCGTATATGGTTGCACTGCCGAAAGCGAAAAAGGGAAACAACAGAGGGCAACAAGCATTAGGAAAAGCTGATTCATTGTCTTTTTCTTTCCAAAANGTCTATCTCGGAAAACAGGATTACTTGCTATCTAACCGATGCACGAGATCGTCAGGCGGTGCTTGCATATACCGAACACATCTTTCCACATATATCCGAGAGGGCACATCAGCTGGGTCAAGCTCCACACTGCTCTCAAAAAATTTCAACGCTTTTGCGAATTCAAAGTCTTCGTAATATTTTTGGCCTTCGTTGAATCGTGAGACGCACTTCAGGGCATCCTCTGAGATCTCGGTTTTGCGTGCAACGATTTCATATGCACCCACCGCCTCCTGCTTTCCAACGACCTGAACACGATCGAGAAGCCGAGTAACAACTTCGTTTTTCACCGTATTCCAAGTTTCCTCGTTTACCAGGATGCTGGTGCCGTATTGTTTCTGGCAGCTTTCGAACCTTGCGGCCAGATTAACCGTATCGCCCATCATGGTATAATCTGATCGGGTCTTGGATCCCATGTTGCCCACAACCATGGGGCCTGTTGCTACCCCCATACGGACGTGCATAAACGGCGTGCCCTGTTGGGTCCATTTTCGATGTAAGGACTCCAACTCACGCGGCAGCACACCGGGCTTTGCCCATTCCAGCCTCAGTTCGCGCAGTTTCTGTTGTTGATCTAGTGCGCTCAGCACCGCCTTCTCCGCATGGTCTTTGAAATAGATGGGGGCCCCAAAGAAGGAGACAATAGCATCCCCTTCGAACTTGTCTATTGTTCCGCCGCGCTCCTCGATGATTTCACACATTTCCGTCAGGTAAAAATTGACAAGTTCAACAAGCTCATTTGGTTCTAGGCATTCCGATATAGTTGTGAAACGAGCGATGTCTGAGAAAAATGCAGTCAAGACTCGCTCTTCTCCTCCTAATCGGCTGATGGAATCAGGATTAGCCATGATATGGTCCACCACGTTGGGAGACAGATACACACCGAAAGCCCCCTCAACGAAGTCTTTCTGGTCCTGTGTCTCCTTTAGAGCTTCATAGGTAGCCTGTAGGTCCTTATAGAGATTTGCGTTCCTTAATGCACTTCCCGCCAGATGCGCGAATGATTGCAGAAGAGATTCGTCGTCATCACTGAACGGACTGACCGACCCATCGATATTTTCCTTATCCGCAACAACGAGTAATCCGGAGACATCGTTCTGAAACACAAGAGGGACAACGTAGAGTTCGCTCCAAGAAGAAGTGGAAAGAGAAATTGCCTGATTTCTACCACTGTCCCACGCTTCCTTAAGCACAGGTCTTGACAGGAGGTCTGCCGGGACCTCTTCTACGGAAACACACGCTGTCGTGCTAAAAACATCTTTTCCACCCTTGTAATCGATCAGTGCCGCGCCCCTCGCATCCACCATTGCGATTGCACGATTCAGTATGTCATCGACAACCATCATTGGGTCCAGAGAACCGCTCAATTCCAGACCTATGTCATAGAGCATTTCCATCTGAAGCAATTTCCGACGGTTCTCAAAAGAGGATTTGTCCAGTTTTGACAGTGTATCTTGGAGTTGAGTATGGAGCTTTGCATTTTGAAAAGACGCGCCAGCCAGATATGCGAACGATTGTAGTAGATGTATATCGTGTTCCGTAAACCTGGTCTTGGTGCCATCTCTTTGCTCTTTGTCGGAAACAATCAGCAAACCATTCGGTTTTTCACGCGAAATCAATGGAATCACGCATATATGATTCCAACCCACTCCCTCTCTCGTGAACTCAACCAAGTGCCTGTCATTCCAAGCATTCAGAAGTTCATCCCTTGAAAAAACGTCCTCAGGAAACGGCTCTGGCGATAACACTTCTACTGTTCGGAACCTTAGTTCTTCGTCCATTTCCAGCAGTGCGGCTGCTGACGCGTCCGACATCATAAGTGCCTTGGTCAGGATATCCCCGTGCAAAACATCTGAATCGAGCGAACTGTTCAGGTCTATAGCAACATCATACAGGAGTTCCATCTGCATGAGCTTCCTGCGCTCTTCGAAATCAGAACCGTCGGATTTAACAACCTTCTCGGCGATCTCTTTCAAAAGGCCACTCTTTTGTTTTTAATCGATAGGATGCGGCAAGGATTGGCG
This sequence comes from Gemmatimonadota bacterium, assembly GCA_002727195.1. Lineage (GTDB taxonomy): Bacteria > Latescibacterota > UBA2968 > UBA2968 > UBA2968 > UBA2968. The sequence goes on along the minus strand of PBWH01000016.1, from coordinate 1,949 downwards.
GATTGTTCGATGCAGCTTCAGGTATGCCGCAAGCTGATGAGGGGAATTAATTGTAGTGATGGGAATATAAACTGTGATTTTTGACTTGCAATGGAGACTGGAGCACAAAAATCAAGGGGTTAGTTGCTGTAATTGATATTAAATCGGGAAATTGTCCGCATTGGTATCACTCTGAAATAGGAGGTGAGGTTCATTTTGATATGGGGCAGAAACGAAAGCTTTAACGGGAAGTTCAAAGACGAATTACTCAATGGTGAGATCTTCACCACACAGCTGGAGGCCGAGGTGTAGACGCCCTCGTGACGACGGCGGCACACAAGTCCGACCACACAACACGTTAGGCTACAGACCGCCTGCATCTGTGGTCAGGACACAGCCAATCGCCTCCTCATCCTAACAGTCGATGTGGATACATAGATGGGGGCAGGCCAGCTTGATGATGCGAATGTGGTTCAACGCAAGGTTCATCGAGATGCGATAAGCCAGAGACCTAACGCCGCACCCTCTTCCAACTGCGCAATACGCTCCCAGGCGCGATTGAAGACCTCCAGACTGAGATCATCCGTGGCCGCGCCTCGTCCCGCACGACGTCGTTGATTCTGGCGTGGCAAATGCCTCTACACTTCTGTCTCGTACCCGATTGATAAGGGCTTCGTCGGACAGGTCCATAACCTTCCCGTGGGTTCGGGTTGATGACACCCTTCTCAACCACTGTCGGTATCCTCCTCTCGCTTGAAGGTGAGAGCGGCACGTAAGCTTTCACTCGAAGAACAACGGTTCACAACTCCCAGTTCACCGCTAGTACAAAAAGAAAAGGAGCGCCCCCCAAGGAACGCTCCTTCTCATCCAATGTATCGTCCGATCAGCCAGTAACCACGGCCAATCGGGTCATCAGGCCAGTTTCCTGCGACACCAACTGCGCAACTTCCTCACGGACGTCCTCGCCGAACCTATCGAGGGCCCGGGGATCCGCTCCATCTTCCAATTGGCACAGGAGGCGCACTAACACTTCCTCAGCGGTCGCCATTCCCGGTCCAAAGGGACTTTCTCGGAAATACTCGGCTTCGGCAGTGCTCAGCACCAGAGACTCCAAACCGAGCGACACGCTGACGATCAGGTTTCTGAGAAGATCGCAGAAGGGCCCCCGAGCACCAGCCGCAGATCCGAAACGCTTCAGGGCGTCCGCCGGCAACCGCTTCAATAAACTGACCCGCAGCATCAGGTCCAGATATACATCATACTCTCCGACCGGGTCGACGATTGTCGGCTCACCCTCTGCTTCGGGATCGTCACAGATCCACGTTTCCGGGACGGTATGTGCCCACTTCTGGGTCGGCGTCGCGTAGTCCATTAGGAACGCCGACTCCCTTCTCATCGGGAACCGCTTCCCCTCCTCGTGCATGTCCTCCATCCAGAAGAACGCAAGTTCCCACCCTCGCTTTCGGATAGCCTCGAACTCCCCGGCCGACAGGATTTCTGCCGCTCGATTCGGTTCTCCCTTGGATTGATCACGCAGACCGATGTCCAGACAGACGGTCGCCTGGAAGATTCCCTGCTCCATATCCTCCCGGTTGATCGCGATCCCGGACCTGTTCTTCTGGCCGAACGACATCGTGTGCATCTGTAGATACATTCTCAGTGCGTCATCGGCGTTTTCGGGCAGCAGCCCGTATTCGATTCCGTATTTGAGGGTTTGACCGAGGTAGCTGCCTTCATCGAGGACGAAATTCCCGAGGTCGACCGTGGAGAGTCCGAGATTCATTCGCCGCGCTTCCACAGGGAAAGGTCAGCATCCTCGTCGACCATCCGCGGGTCGGCCACCGACTCCGTGTCCGGGGCCTTCTCGGGCTTCGGTTTCACTTCGTCATCATCGTTCTGGGACCGCTCCCAGGCGCGGCGTATGACCAGCCGGATCAGATCCGGTGCGGCGTCGAACAGGGCATCTAATA
>PBWH01000015.1 GCA_002727195.1 Gemmatimonadota bacterium | reverse complement strand
GTCTGTTCCCGGCGCCGGATATGTCGCCCTACGATCGGCGGTCGCCACACCTGGACGTCGTAGGGGTGCGGGTTGAGGCGATGGATCTCCTGACGCGTGACGAACCTGGCGTGATCGTTGTGCCGCTCGACGCGCTGCTGTCGCCGACGCTGTCTCCCGAGATCTTCGACCTCGCCATCCGTGTTCTGGAGGTTGGCCAGGAACACGCGCCACAGTCCCTCGCTGATCATCTCGTCGAGTGCGGTTACGAACGCGTCACGACCGTCGAGGGCGTGGGTCAGTTCTCGATCCGTGGTGGGATTCTCGACTTCTGCTCGTTTGGGAACGCCCATCCAGTTCGCCTCGAGTTCTGGGGAGACGAGATCACGTCGATCCGCGGGTTCGATCTGTCGACCCAGCGCTCGGTGGAGGAGTTGCCGTCCGTCCGCATCCTGCCGTGCCGCGAAGGCATTCTCGTTCATACACTGGCCGATCAGTACGAGGAGCACATCGCGGCGTTCGAAAAGGCCCACGACTGCGAACTTGAGCTGCTCCGCGAAAACCTCGTGGACTTCGGTGCGTTCGACGGGATCGAATCGTATCTGCCGGTCCTTTACGGTTCGGATGCGCGTCTGCTCAACTTCGTTCAAGACGAGAGTTATTTGTTCGTGGACGACCCGGCCGGTCTCGAGCGGGCCGGAGAGGACGTGATGGAACGGCTCCAGACGACGTTCGAACGTCAAAAACCTCGACGTGGCGAGCCCGAGTTGCTCGCACCCAAACACATCTTCGACGCACCTTCACACGTGCTCGAGCGATTCCAAACCCTTAGCCGGATCGAGAACTATGCCCTCGGTCAGCACGAGGGGAGCATCGATTTCAAGTCGCGTGCCGGTCGCAAGTATGAGGGTCACCTCCCGGTTCTCGAGGAGGATCTCACACGGCTGTGGCGGGACAATTTCGACCTTGTGCTGTTGTGTGAGAGTCCCGGGCAGAAGGCGAGGATGGAAGAGTTGCTGGAGAACTGCCCGGCTGCCCTGTCCGTGGAAGTTGGTCCGCTGGAGGGTGGGTTCGTCTACCCGGAAGGTCGCGTCGCGGTCTTCAACGACCACGAGATCTACAGTCGTAACCGTCGTCAGCGGCGGTATCGCCGGTTCAAGGAAGGCTTGCCGGTCAAGGCGATCACCGCGCTAAACAAGGGCGACTTCGTCGTTCACGTGGATCACGGGATCGGACGGTATACGGGTCTCGAGCGTCTCTCCGTCGACGGGATTTCGCGTGACTGTCTGACGCTGTCGTATCGCGAAAACGACAAGGTTTTCGTACCTGTCGAGCAGATGGACCGTGTGCAGAAGTACTCGAGTGAGGAAGGCGCCGCGCCGGTGCTGAACAAGCTGGGTACGGCGACCTGGGAGAAGGTCAAGGAGAAGACCCGTAAGGAGATCTTCAAGATGGCCACGGAGCTCGTGTCCCTATATGCCGAGCGGAAAGCAAAGCCCGGCGTCGCCTACACGGAAGACGGGGCACTCCATACGGCTCTGGCCGCCTCCTTCCCCTTCCAGGAAACGCGTGATCAGATGCAGGCGATCGAGGATGTTCGCGAGGACATGGAGGGCGAGTCGGCCATGGATCGGCTCGTGTGCGGCGACGTGGGCTACGGGAAGACGGAGGTGGCCGTTCGCGCCGCTTTCAAAGCCGTGAACGACGGGAAGCAGGTCGCGGTCCTGGTGCCGACGACGATTCTGGCGCAACAGCACGGGCGAACGTTTGCCGAGCGAATGGGTGATCTGCCCGTGACTGTGGATGTGCTTTCACGTTTCCGAAGCCGGGGAGAACAGACCCAGGTCATCGCGGGGGTGAAAACGGGCAAGGTCGATGTCCTGATTGGCACACACCGCATCTTGTCGAAAGACATCGAGTTCAAAGACCTCGGTCTGCTTATAGTCGATGAGGAGCATCGATTCGGCGTTCGACACAAGGAACGGCTCAAACAACTCAGGCGGCAGGTTGACGTGATGACGTTGACGGCGACTCCGATTCCGCGGACACTCCACATGTCGCTAATGGGTGCCCGGGACATGTCGATCATCGAGACACCGCCCAAGGACCGGCTTCCGATTCATACCGAGATCGTCGCGTTCTCAGAAGAACGCATCGCAGAGGCCATCCTCCGGGAGATCGACCGCGGCGGGCAGGTTTACTTCGTGCATAACCGGGTCCAGTCGATTTACACGATCCGCGAGTTTCTGGAGCGGCTCGTGCCTCAGGTCCGGTTCGGCGTCGGTCACGGTCAGATGCCGGAGCGTGAGCTGGAGAAGGTGATGCTCGATTTCATGGAGCGGAAGTATGACTGTCTGATCTCGACGATGATCATCGAGTCGGGGCTGGATATCCCGAGCGTGAACACGCTTATCGTGAATCGCGCGGACCGCATGGGACTCGCGCAGCTCTATCAGCTTCGTGGACGGGTCGGGCGATCCAACCAACGGGCGTACGCTTACCTTTTTATTCCCTCTTGGAAAGCGTTGCGCAAGCCTGCGGCCCGACGTCTTCGGGCGATCGAAGAGTTTTCGGATCTCGGATCGGGCTTCCACATCTCGATGCGCGACATGGAGATTCGTGGTGCCGGAAACCTCCTGGGCGCTCAGCAGCACGGGCACATCACTGCGATCGGTTTCGACATGTATTGTCGATTGCTGGATGAGGCGGTTCGAGAGATAAAAGGGCAGGATATCACCCCCGGGTTCGAACCGGACGTTCAGACGTCGGTGTCGGCCTATGTTCCCGAGGACTACATTCCGGACGCGAACCAGAAAATGGGCTTCTACCAGCGGATGGGCGAGGCCCGACAGACGGTCGAGCTTCTCGCGATTGAGGAAGAATTGAGGGATCGGTTTGGCGAGTTACCGGAGGCGACGGAGGCCCTGCTCAACTCGATTCAGGTGAAGCTCCTGGCCAGGCAGCTCGGAATCCATACTCTGACGATTGGGTATGACATGATCGTGCGGTTCCTAGCTGAGCGGACCCTTCAACGGGAGGACGTGGAACGAATGGTGAACGCCTCTCCGCTTCCACTCCAGTTCTTCCTGGGTGAGGAAGCGCGTGTGGAGGTCGAACTCGAGGGGAACAGCCCGGAGAACCGCCTGAAATGCGCTAAAAATGTGTTGATGAGCCTCCTGTGACGGCCTATATTTTCGGCCGTGGTGATCGTCGGAACTATCTAATCTCCAGGGAGTTACAGCGATAGATTTAACCTCGAACATTGTCTGGACCGGATCGCGACGGTCCCTTTTGGTCACCCTCTGTTTTGCGGGGCTGATGGCCTGTAGCGACACGCGGACAGGCGAGGTGATCGCTGAGGTCGGTGACGCCGTCCTGACCCGTCAGGAACTCGACCGGCGGGTGCCCATACATTTGAATGGGCGACTGACGGCTGACGATCGCCAGCGGATGGTCGAGGCTTGGGTCGAGGAACAACTCCTGTTTCAGGAAGCGCTGACGAAGGAACTTGACGAGGACCCTGCGATTACGCGCCGCGTCGACCAGGCCGTTCAGATGATCCTTAGGTCGGAGTTACTCGAACGATCGTTCACCGCTGTCTCCACGATCACAGAGGACGACATTCAGGCTTACTATGCCGAGCACTCGGCCACTTTCACGCGTGATATACCGGAGATTCGTGTTCGCCAGGTTCTGGTGAAAGGTCGATCCGACGCCAACCGGGTTAAGAAACGTCTAGATGATGGTGGCATGTTCGACCAGGTCGCGCTCGAAGAGTCTATCGACGAGTCGGCGGCGCGGGGAGGAGACGTCGGCTACTTCACTGAGGACCGCGTCGAGCCGGCGTTCTGGGCGGGGTGCGAAAAGGCGAAAATCGGGAAACTCACGCAGGTCCGGACGCCACTCGGGTATCATATGATCGAGGTTCTGGACCGGAAGGACGCTGGAAGCACTCGCGATCTTCTGGATGTTCGCGACGAGATCAGGCAACGTATCCTCACGGAACGCAGGGAGGACGTCCGCAAGAAACTGCTCGAAGAAATCCGGAATCGGATTCCCGCGTCAATCAAGTATGACAGGCTGGAAACTTCGTCCTGATGGACGCTGGGAGGGTGAAAGGGTCATCGTGAAAGCAATTCGAACCATCTTGATCGGCCTGACCGTGGCCACGGGCATTGTGGCGCCGGCGCGGTCAGAGGAGATGATCGACGAGATTGTCGCCATCATCGACCGATCGATTATTCTGAAGTCGGATGTTCTGCAGCAGATGGCGTTCGCCGCGCTCCAGCAGGGCTTGTCGCGGGAGCAACTGGCCGGCGCCCAGGCGGAGCAGATGTTCCGGTCGATCCTGGACAACATGATTCAGGACGAGTTGTTGATCGCGAAGGCGAAGGAAGACAGCCTTGAGGTCCCGTCAGAGATGATTGAGCAGAGAGTGCGCGATCACATGAAGTCGATGAAAGACGAGCGAGGGGCGGCTGAGTTCCACCGCCAACTCCAGTCGGAGGATCTAACGGAGCGCGAGGTTCGGGACCGACTGAGAGAGCGCTTCCGAAAAGAGGCTATCCGGCAGATGATGCACAACCGAATGATCCAGGAGATCTCCCTCTCACCGAGGGAGGTGGCCAACTACCGTCGTCGTCACGAGGGACGCCTTCCACCCTTCTACTCGGTCAGTCATATCATGGTATCGCCCCAGGCAAACAAGGGTCGGAAGACCGAGGCCAAAGAGAGGGCGGAAGCACTGCTTGTAAAGGTCAGGTCCGGTGAGGATTTCGCAGAGCTGGCGCGGGAGCATTCCGAGGATCCCGGCTCAGGTCCTCGCGGAGGGGATCTGGGTTTCTTCAGCCGTGGGGATATGGTGAAACCTGTCGAGGAAGCGGCCTATTCACTTTCGCCGGGCGAGGTGAGCGATGTGGTGCTGAGCGAGTTCGGCTACCACATTCTGAAGGTCGAGGAAAAGCAGGGTACGCGTGTCCGGGCTCGCCATATCCTTATTGGTCTAAAGCCATCTGACAGTGATGCAGCCGCGGCATACCAAAGGGCGGTGAAACTCCTGGAGCGTGTCCGGGCCGGCGAGGACTTCGCAGAGGTCGCCAAGGCGGAATCCGATCACGCGGAGTCTGCCAAGAATGGGGGTCGTCTCGGTACGTACTCCGACGATCAGCCACCCCCAGGCTTCGCGTCCGTGTTGCCATCGATGACACTCGGGTCGGTCAGCCAGCCGGTGCAGACCGAGTTCGGCTGGCACCTGGTGAAGGTCGATGACGATGAGAGTTCACTGAGTGAAATCGTCCGCCAGGTGAAGATGCAGGCACATTTCGAGCAGGTGCTCGCCGAGACACGTCAGAAGCTGTATATCGACATCCGCTTCCAGTGATGCGAACCCTATGCGGCTCGATCAGTATCTGAAGACTTGCTGTCTCGTGAAGCGACGATCCGAGGCCAAGCGTGCGTGCGACAACGGCATCGTCGTGGTCGAGGGCGCAACCGCCAAGGCCAGTCAAGACGTGAAGACCGGTGACCACATCGCTATCGCGTTTACGGACCGGTATCTCGATATCGAAGTTCTCGACCTCCCCCGGAGCAACGTGTCGAAGGNCCAGGCAAAGGATTACTACCGGATTGAGCGAGACGAAGCCAGGGATCCGCTGGACTTCTAGGCTCGATCGATCTTACTCCCGTATCAGGTCAGCCACAGTGGCTGGCCATTTTGCGTTTATACGTGTTCGAGAAAAAGACCACAGAGGCGACCCCTTACAGTTCCCTCGCGACGATCTACGACTTCGTGATGCGTCACGTGGACTATGTTCATTGGGCAGATCACGTCGAGGCGCTGATCCTCAGACATAATCTGGTGCCATCGACGATGATCGACGTGGCGTGTGGGACGGCCTCGCTCGCGGTAGAGTTAACCAAGCGTGGCTATCGGGTGAACGGCGCCGACGCGTGCGACGAGATGCTTGACGTCGGCCGCTCGAAGGTCCTTGAGGGCGGGTATGAGATCGGGCTGTATCACCGGTCGTTTCTAGAGCTAGAGAGGTTGGAGCGTCACGACTGTGCCGTCAGCCTGTATGACAGCGTCAACTATCTGATGTGTGTCGAGGATATCGACCGGATGTTCGAGAACGTGCACGGAATCGTTCATCGGGGCGGGCTTTTCATCTTCGATGTGTGCACGGAGACCAACTCGATCCGCCACTTTCGCGACATGCGGGAACGCGAACGGGGTGACGGGTTCAGTTACGTGCGCCACAGCTACTTCGAAGAGGGTGTCCAGTATAACGACTTCAAGATCAAGTTCGACGAGCCCCGTCAAGACGTTCACGAACTGCATCAGCAGCGGATCTATCCGTTGCGTGAGATCAAGGCCGCAATTGATCGGTCAGCATTCGCGCTCGAGGCGGCCTATGACGGGTTCAGCTTTCGGGAGCCGTCGGAGGAGTCGGATCGCGTGCATTTTGTGCTGCGGGCATGACACATTCGTTCCCAGGCTGGAGCCAGGGAACGAGGAGTATCGATGATCGAGTTTCAGCACGTGTGGTATGAGAGGGAAGGACGAGTAATCCTGTCGGACCTGGACTTCGAGGTCGCTAGGGGTGAGTTCGTGTATGTCCTCGGTCAGACCGGGTCGGGTAAGAGCACGCTGCTGAGGATGATGTTGTTCGATCAACGGCCTACGCAGGGCGTGGTGTTCGTGGGGGAGTATGATTCGGAGTCGATCCAGGAGCGCCAGATCCCGTATGTGCGCCGGCGGATTGGGTTNGTCTTCCAGGACTACAAGCTCCTCAGAGATCGTTCGGTGTTTGAAAACGTCGCCTTCGCGCTGGCAGTGACCGGAACGAAGGGATCAGAGGTCAAACGGCGCACACTGGCTCTGCTATCGCAGGTTGACCTGTTGCACAAGCGTGACGAGAAGCCGTCATCACTGTCCGGCGGTGAACAGCAACGCGTTGCGATCGCGAGAGCGCTGATTAACGAACCCTATGTTCTGCTCGCTGACGAACCGACGGCGAACCTCGATCGAGAGTCGACCGAGCGGGTGATGGAGATCCTGTCGGATGTGAACGCAAAGGGAACCTCGATCATGATGGCGACGCACGATATCGGTCTTGTCGAACGGCACCCGCTGCGAACGATGACGCTCGAGGACGGCGCGCTGATGGCGAGTCAGGCATCGCAACTGGAGAAATCCTGAATGGTACGTGCCCTGCGAGAAGCGTCCGTCGCGCTCTGGCGTACGGGAACTGTTGGTGCACTGTCGGCTATCGCGATTGGGGCATCGCTTCTGCTCGTCGGTCTGTTCGTACTGATGGTGGACGCGGCCCAGGGATTGGGGGCGGCGGTCAAGGATCGGGTCGAGGTCGATATCTACCTGAAGGATGGAACGTCACGCTCAGACGCACGGAAGATCGCAGATGATGTCGCCGCGATTCCGGGGGTGGCTGAGGCTGCCTATGTGGATAAGGCGGCAGCGTCGAAAGAGTTTCGTGAGATGTTCGGGAATGATCTCCTCGATGCGCTATCGACAAACCCACTCCCGGCCTCCGTTCGCGTCCGGTTCGATCCAGAGGGAGATGTGACTACCGCTGCGCGACAGGTGGTATCGGAAGTCCAGGATCACCGTCGTGTGGAGAGCGTGGACGGCGGTGAGGGCTGGCTCGGAGGTCTGGATCAGGCGTTGGATATCGCGACCGGTCTGGCCACATTCCTTGGCGTGGTGCTCTGTGTGGCCTGCGCCTTCGCCGTGAGCAATACTTCGAAGCTGATGGTGCTTGCCCAGCGGGAAGCGATCGAGGTGATGCGATTGGTGGGCGCCACGGCCGCCTTCGTTCGGGCGACGTTCCTTTTGGGAGGCGCGCTACAGGGTACGATCGGTGGCCTGATCGCTGCCACGGTGCTGATGATGAGCGATCAGGTCACGGGGAACTGGTTTGTGTCAGACGCGTCGTTGTCTCACGGCTCGGTCGCGATCGTTCTCGTCGGTCTCGGGCTGGCGCTGGGGGTCATCGGCAGCTTGGCCTCGCTGAACCGCGTCCTTCAGGCAATCACGCCTTGATGATTGGGCTTGCGACCATCCTCCTGATGCTGGGAGCGGCGAGCGCTGAGACTCTGCAGGAGAAACTGGATCGTGAGAAAGCGGCGATGGACAGCTTGAACGCCACGCTCGAACGCAACCAGGCGGTCTTGTCCCAGACAGAGCTGAAGAAGCTGTCTACGGGGAGCCAGCTGGATCGGCTTCAGCAGCAAGGCGCCCAGACCAAGCGCGAGTTGAGGGGGCTTGCGGCGATGGAGCGGAGCCTCGAGTCACGGGTGAGCCAGACGCGAAAAGCGCTCACGACTGCCGAACGGTATCTGAAGTCACACCAATCGGGCATCGCGGATCGATTGCGGACCTCATACAAACTTGCCCGACAGAACCCGCTGGCACTCCTGTTCTCAGGCGGATCGTTAAGCGAAGGGGTACGGAGACTGACGTATCTTTCCAAAGCGCAGCAACAGGACCGGGTTGATATGGCTACCCTGGCAACTGCTCGGGAGCGGGTCCGCAAAAACCTNAGAATTGGACAGGTTCAGCACGCCCATCATCAGACGTTGGTTCGCGTGATGCAGAAGAAGGAGCAGGATCTCCAGTCTTCCGTGTCGGAGTATAACACGCGTCTTCGACGTCTTCGGCGTGAAGAGACGCTTCTGAAATCGGCCATCCAGGAGAACTTCGAAGAGCTTGAGGAGAGCCAGAACCGGATCGCCGAGATCATCAAGGAAATCGAGCGTCAGCGGCTCGCCGGGAGAAGGCTCGCCGAACTTCCTGACTTCGACTTTACCGGCAAGAAGGGCACTTTGCCCTGGCCGGTCCGCGGAACCATTCTGACCGCCTTCGGGCGCGTGCGGGATCCCGACCTGGGGACGTGGACGATGAATCGCGGTGTGACGATCTCAGCGGAGACTGGTACTGACGTTCAGGCCATCGCCCCCGGAGAGGTGATGCTGATCGATTGGTGGCGCGGGTATGGCCAGCTGGTCCTGCTCAGACATCCGCAGGGCTACTACACGCTCTACGCCCACCTGGAGTCACGCAGCGTCGAGGTGGGTGAGATCCTCGCCGAAGGTGCCCTGATCGGTACTGTTGGCAGTACGGGACGGCTGGACGATGTTTCCCAGTTGCATTTCGAAGTGATGAAGGAGGAGCAGGCGCTCGACCCTAACGCCTGGCTGAACCCTTGAGCACGATTGTCGGCATCGACATTGGCGGGACGTTCACGGATCTCGTTTCCCTGAGTGACGGGAAGCTGAAGACGGTCAAGGTGGCCTCGACACCGTTGGACTTCTCCGTCGGTTTCTCCGAAGCCTTGGGCCTGGCGGTTGGCGAAGGATCGACCAGCGACATCGTTCACGCAACGACAGTGGCCACAAACGCACTGATTCAGCGGAAGGGCGCCCGGGTCGGTATGATCACGACGGAGGGTTTCCGCGACATTCTTGCACTTCGCCGCCGTGATCGCCGGGGTGCCTACGGGTTGGAAACCGCATTTGCGCCGTTAGTCCCCCGACTGCATAGATGTGAAGTCGTCGAGCGATCCAGTCCCGATGGAACGCTCGTGCCCGTGGACGTCGAAGAAGTTGTGGCTACTGCCGCGGATCTCTGGGGCGCTGGCGTCGATGCCATCCTGGTCGCGTTTCTGCACTCGGCCACGTCGCCAGAGAACGAACGGACCGCGAGGGATGGGATTCGCTCCAGGTGGCCGGACAGGCTGGTGTTCGCGTCTCACGAGGTGGCCGATGTTCCATCGGAGTTCGAACGGTTCTCGACCGGCTCAGCAAGCGCCTACGTCGCTCCGCTGATCGAGACTTATCTGGCCGGTATCCAGGAGAAGGTGACGCAGACAGATTCTCTGCAGGTGGTGGTATCCGATGGTGGTTTGGTAGATCCCCAGACGGCGAAGGACAACCCGGTTCGTACTGCGCTTTCCGGGCCGGCGGCGGGGGTGTGGGGTGCCCACGCCGTATGTGAAGCCTTGGATACCCCCGCGTTTGTGGCCTGTGACATGGGGGGGACGAGCTTTGACGCGTGCCTCGTCAGTGACGGAAATCCAGCGCTGACCCGTGAACGCGAACTCGCCTTCGGAATCCCACTGGCCGTGGAAATGCTGGATATCGCGACGATCGGCGCTGGTGGCGGAAGCATCGTAACCGTTTCCGCGGCGGGCGTCGTGGAGGNTGGGCCAGAAGGGGNGGGAGCGGATCCCGGTCCAGCGTGCTATGGTCGTCAGGTTCATCGTGCGACAGTGACCGACGCTGACCTGCTTCTGGGCAGGATATCACCTACCCTCAGGCTGTCCNCGTCTGTTCAAGGCGATCCTCTTGTTCGAGAACTNCACGTTGACACCGCCTACAAGACTATGAACGAGCGCGTCGCCGCGCCGCTTGGTGTCTCCGTGGAGGAGGCGGCTGAGCTGGTGTTGTCGACGGTCGATGAAAAGATGGCCGGACAGATCCGGCAGATGGCTCTGCACAACCGCGCGGATCTGTCGACATTCGCCCTGTTCGCCTACGGGGGGGCCGGTCCCCTACACGCGGCAGGGATCGCGACATCTCTGGGGATGCCACGGATCATCGTTCCACCGAACGCCGGTTTGTTCTCCGCTTGGGGAGGACTTCTTACAGGAACCTCCAAGACCCATTCGGTCGCCGATATACTGCCACGGACGTCGGTCAATGGCCACGCAGACTTGCAGTCTCGATCAGTCGTGTTCAGCGAGGGCGTATCGGTCGAGTGTGCTGTCATCGATCGGCTGGATCTCGACGAAGGCGCGTCTGGGGTGGGGTCTTGTGTTATCGAAGAGCCAGGTGCGACGACTGTCGTACCGCCGGACTTCGATTGGCGTGTGGGGCGAGAGAACATGCTGATCCTGGAGCGACGCTGATGGACGCTGTGCTGAGAAGCCGGATTGCTTCCCGCGTCCAGGCGGGTGCCGATGAGGCAGAAACGACGTTCAGAGCGCTCGGAGATCATTCAGGTATCGCCTTCGGCGAGACGGCCGTCGGCCTCTTCTTCTCCGATCGCTCCCGCTGGGTCGAAGGCTCTTCGAGCGCGCCCTTCCTGTCCGCGCTGCTCGAGGAATGGATCGATGTGACCGAGGACCGGCTTCCCCAAGCAGGTACTATCCTTCTGTCGAACGACCCGTACGACGGTGGCGGAACACTCTGCGATGTGCTCGCCGTCTCTGCCGTTCCGGTGGACTCCGATGTCTGCTGGGTTGCCGCGGCTGGGCACTATCCCGATCTTGGCGGACGAACGGTGGGAGGGATCGCCCCAGCCGCGCGAAGTATTCACGAGGAAGGTGTTCGCGTTTCTCTCGCTGAGGCCAATGGTGGGCTGCTGGACCTGATGTCGGCGAACGCCAGGGACCCCGAAACGGTTCGAAACTCGCTGGAGGCTCAGATCCAATGTCTTGGGGTCTTCCAGGACTGGCTGCTTGGACTCGGGGAAATACATGGTTGGGAGACGGTCGAGTCAGCCGGACGAGAAACACAGGAACGCGCACGACTAGCTCTGAGGCAGGCACGTCAGGATCTTGCCCACGGAACAACGGTGCGCCTGGATCGGCTCGATGATGACATCCACCCGCGTAAGACGCGATCGATGCGTGTCGAACTGTCCATCATCGACGGCCTTTCGACCGTCGATTTCGAGGGGACCGATCCTTGTTCGTCCGGACCAACCAACTGCCCGATCTCGGCGACCCGGGCGGGTGTTCGCGTAGGGTATCGACACCTGTTTCCGGAGGTTCCGGCTTGTGGGTTCAGCGAGGAAGGCTTGGAGATTCGAGTCCCCCAAGGTTCCTTATTGGATGCCTGTTTCCCAACGGCGGTCAGCGGGACGGCAGATGTCCTGTCCGATCGCGTGATTTCGCTGACGATCGAGGCGTTTTCGAAGGCCGTGCAAGGCCGTGGCCGGGCCTGTGACGGGGGCGGCGGCAATGTCGTTGCCTTCGAGGTATACGGAGAGAAAGGTGTTTCAGGCACCAGTATCTCCGTAGGGTCAGGCGGAGGTGCTAGTGGANGGGGTGACGGTCTCTCAAACACCGACGCGCCCGGCCGATTCTCGGCCTTTCCGTCTGTCGAATCGATCGAACGGTCGGCGCCGGTCCGTGTGATCCGGTATGAGACGCGCACCGGTTCCGGCGGCGCGGGCCGGTACCGAGGAGGCGACGGGACAATCCTCGAGCTAGAGTGTTTGGAACCGGGGATGCGGGTCAGTGTTTACGGTGATCGTGGTAAGCGCGGAGCAGCCGGCCACCACCGTGGATCTCGGGGCGATACGTCACACATTTCGCTCTTCAAGGAGGGTCACTGGCAGACGTTCGATCCCGCGGGCCGGCTCCAGGACATCGCTCTGGAAACTGGGGACCGTGTGCGAATCGAGACGGCCGGTGGCGGGGGATACGGACACCCGTATGAGCGCGCGATCCGCCTGCTGACCGAGGATGTTCGGGCGGGCCGGATGAGCCGCAAGACAGCGGCCAAAGAACACGGCGTCGTGTATACGTCGAACGATGCACGAGATTACGATTCGGCGAAGACGTTCAAGTTGAGGAGCTATCGACTGACGTCTTCCGATGTGGATGACTTTTTGGATGAGATCGAGACACTCGAAGGCTGAGTGAAGGGAGNGGAGGTCTGATGGACTACAGCAGAGCCATCGCATTTCTGGAAGCGGACGGCCCCTTTCTGCTGTCAACGCACGTGAACGCCGACGGTGATGGGCTCGGTGCCCTTCTGGGTCTGAGCGGGTTGCTCGCGAAGCTGGGCAAGCCCTGCCGGATGGTCGTGGCTGACGATGATCCCGACCGTAAGTTCGCATTTCTGAGCGGGTTTGAGGACATCCAGAGTTACAACGACCTGACCGACCACGAGCCGGTCTCCCACGCGATCTTTGTGGATACGCCGACGATCTCGGCGCATCGGGTCGGCAACGTTGCTCGGCTGATCGATCAGGACACTCGGACGATGATTATCGATCACCACGCTGTCGGGTCTGAAGAGGGCAACGTGGTGCTGATCGATTCGGAAGCCAGCGCGGCGAGCGAACAGATCTACGAACTGATGAAGACGGCCGGTGTCGAGATCGATGCCGAGATGGCCACGCAGGTGTATGCGGGGATTGCGTTCGACACAAAGTTGTTCAAGTATTCCCATCCCGAACGCGCCCTGAAGGCGTGTGCCGAACTTGTCGACTACGGTGCCGACCCGGTATCGATCGCCGATCACTTGTTCGCTCACCAGACGTTCGAGACGGTTCATACCCTCGGTCANGCGCTTTCGACGTTGGAGCTCCATTACGACGGCCGGGTAGCGACCTGCTCCGTCAGTCACGAAGTCTTTAAGCTGGGCGGTGATCTGGACGCAATCGTCGACCAGGCGATGTCGATCGACGGCGTCGAAGTCGCTCTGTTCTTCAAGGAGCAATCGCCGGGCTACCATCGTGTGAGTCTCCGATCGAGAGGTCTCGTGGACGTGAACGTGATCGCTCGTGGGTTCGGAGGCGGTGGCCACCGGAACGCATCGGGATGCGCTGTCGAGAATTCGCTTGGGGAGTCTCAAAGGGGACTGCTCGAGGCTGTCGGCCAGGCCCTCGAGACCACCTGAGGATCGAACGTGGATCTAATCACGCTAAAGGACTGGTCTCCGTACGAGATTCTTGCGACGGTCGAAGAAGCCCTGGTCATCAAGGATCATCCCGAGCGATTCCGTCAGGCGATGGTCGACCAGAGTCTGGGCATGTTGTTCCAGAAAACGTCTACCCGGACGCGTACATCGTTCGAAGTCGGTATGACGCAGATGGGAGGGCACGCCGTCTACATGGACTGGCAGGCCACGAACTTCGCGCTTGCAGACCTGAAGGATGAGGCCCAGGTCCTGTCGCGATACGTTGACGTCATCGTTGCCCGCATGAAGCATCACAGTGATCTCCTCGACCTGACATCCGGCTCCGAGGTTCCGGTGATCAACGGGTGCTGCGACCGGTATCATCCCTGTCAGGCGTTGGGCGACCTGATCACGATGGCAGAGGTACGCGGATCGCTCGAGGGCGTGCACATCGTGTATACGGGTGTGCTCAATAATGTGGCTAACTCGCTGATTGTCGGATGCACCAAGGCGGGTGTTCGAGTCACGGCGGTGACGCCTGAGACCAACCCGTCCTCACAGGATGACGCGCTGCTCGAAGCCGCCCGAGAGACAGGTCTNTTTGCGGAGACTCTCGACCTGAAGTCAGCCGTGTCGGACGCCGATTTTGTGTATACCGACACGTGGATCGACATGGAGTTCTTCCTGGAGCCGTCGTATCAAGAGGAGAAAGAGCGTCGGATCAAAGCGTTCGAACCGTACCAGATCAACGAGGCGCTGCTCGAATCGACCGACGCGTACGTCATGCACTGCTTGCCCGCTCACAAAGGGTATGAGGTATCGGCAGGCGTGATGGACACCCCCCAATGCATCGCTGTCGATCAAGCGGAAAATCGGATGCACGCCCAGAAGGCCGTACTGCTGCGTTTGATGGATAGAGAGGGGTGAGCGAAGCCCTGGAAACCGCTGCCGGGGCAGACGAAGCGCTACAAAAGAAGCTTAGGACAAAGACTGCCCACGTCGTCGTTGTTGGGCTTGGGTATGTCGGTTTACCCGTGGCTCTCGAGCTGGGTAAAGCCAGGTTCACGGTGTCGGGTATCGATGTGTCCGGGTTGCGCGCGACGGGCAAGCTGACGGCAACGACGACCTTCGACNCGGTGGCCGAAGCGGGCGTCGTCATTATCTGCGTCCCGCCGCCGCTGTCGAAGACTCGAGATCTCGACTTCTCCTACATCCTGAATTCCTGCTAGCAGATCCGGGAACGACGCAGGAGGTGCTGCTGCCCCTGATTAAAGAGAGCGGGCTGGCCGTCGGGGAGGACTTCTTCTTCGCCTTCTCCCCCGAACGGATCGATCCAGGGAACAAGACCTTTACGCTGACGAATACGGCAAAGGTAGTGGGCGGCACGACACCCACTTGCACTGAGATGGCCGTGCTGTTCTACAGCAAGGTCATCGACGAGGTCGCCGCCGCGTCATTATTCATGGAGTTCTGATGAGGATATTGATTACTGGAGGGGCTGGGTTTCTGGGATCGCATCTGTGCGATTTCATGCTGAAGGAAGGGCACGAGGTCGTGGCTATGGACAACCTCCTGACGGGTCGTGCGGAGAACATCGCGCACCTGATCGGTCAGGAAGGTTTTACGTTCCTCAACTACGACATCACGAATTTTGTGCACGTGCCGGGCCCGCTCGATTACATCCTGAACTTTGCGAGCCCGGCAAGCCCGAAGGACTACCTTGTTCACTCGATCCACACGATGAAGGTGGGTGCATTCGGCACGTATCGTTGTCTGGGTCTGGCGCGCGTGAAGAATGCCAAGTTCTTCCTGGCGTCGACATCCGAGTCATATGGTGATCCACAGGTCCATCCCCAGCCCGAGAAATACTGGGGCAACGTCAACCCGATCGGTGTTCGCGGTGTATACGACGAAGCCAAGCGCTTCGCCGAAGCGATGACGATGGCCTATCACCGCGAAGTGGGGATCGATACGCGCATCATCCGTATCTTCAACACCTACGGCCCACGCATGCGGATGGATGATGGTCGCGCGATTCCGACCTTCGTTGACCAGGCATTGAACGACGAAGAAATCACGATCTTCGGAGACGGGAAGCAGACTCGGAGCATTTGCTATGTCGACGATCTCGTGCAGGGCATCTACGCGCTGATGCAGAGCGATTATCACGAGCCGGTGAACATAGGGAATCCATCGGAGATGTCGATGATCGAGCTGGCGGAGAAAATCATCCAGATCAGCGAGAGCAAGAGTCAGTTCAAGTATCTACCACCGATGAAGGATGACCCGAAAGTGCGCCGTCCAGACATCACGAAAGCGAAGGAACTACTCGGGTGGGAACCGGAGGTGGATCCGGATCTCGGGTTGCGCCGGACGATTGAGTGGTTTCGGGCGGCGAAGGAGAAGTCGCAGTGACAAATGACCAAAGATGTATCTCGAGGCTCGGGCTTTGTTCCCAGCCTTTGCCTCATCCCCCGGTCTGACAGAGCGGCCAAAATTGACCGAAACACGCGGGATCGGTATCTTCGAAACGACATACGAAACAGGTGTGTCTGGTTAAGGGACTCCCTGGGGGCGACTTGGCTTCGACGGGGGTAGAAAGTCGTGAGCTGCGTGCCGAGGGCCACCTCCTCGATAATCCGGTGGAACCAAAACGTATCTGCGGACGATCACTCGTACGCAATGGCTGCGTAGGTAACCCCTACTGCGGTCCGTCCGGCCTCACTCAGCCTGCGGGGTGAGGCTCGGGCGCCGACTTTAGCAGGCTAGTTCGGACGTCTCTGTTCGAGGATGTCCGGGCGAACGCTTATCGAACTGGCGTTCCGGTCACCCTGTCTGTCGGGGGTTCGGGGCGTGAGACTCAAAAGTCAGACTACGCACGTAGACGCTGACGTTGGACTGCCTTCGGACGCGGGTTCGATTCCCGCCGCCTCCACCATCCTTCGCTTGCTGGGCGAGCTACGGATGGCTTTTCATATTCAATAGGTCAATGTCGCCACCTACCAGAGAAGAGAGATCGTGAGTATACTCCACCGTCACCGACGCGAATACAGGGAGAGAGGGTGCTGTGTACTCCACATATATTCTTGAGAGTCTGGATAGTCGAAAGCGAAGATACATAGGTTGGACTGCTAACCTGAGAAGCAGGTTGCGGTCGCACAACGAAGGCAATAGTGCGGCAACAGGGAAATATAGGCCGTGGAAAGTGAAGATCTGTGTCGCGTTCGAGTCTATGCAGCTTGCATGAGACTTCGAACGATAGTTGAAGTCTAGTTCTGGCCGCGCATTCGCCAAGCAACACTTCGAAGACAGGGCGTGACTCATCGAGTCACGCCTTCTTTATTGCAAGCTATGGGCAAACTACGTAGTCCAAATCACCCGACCGGCACCCAGTTCGTGGCGTCCGTGCTACCAGGAGTAGAGGATCTGGCGAAGGATGAAATTATCCGGCGAACGAAGGGCCGGGCNGGGTTTCTCCCGTCGAAGAGGCAGGATGAACATCGGGTGATCCTGGATGGGGATGCGGGATCGTTTCTTCAGCTGCGGATCGTCCAGGCTGTCCATCGAGCGGGGTCGTTTGAGGTGAAGGGCCCGGGGTCGCTCATGTCCGAACCGATGTTTCCACGTGTCGTCCGGCTTATCCGGTCGGCGATCGAGCTAACCGGAGACGCCGCGTGGGACGGACTACGGTTCGATGCGGCGGGATCGGACTCCGAAACTTTTCGGCAGTTCGGACAGAAGCTGGCGGCTGAGCTGGGTATCCCTTTCAGGTCCAGCGATGGGGATCTCTTGATCACGGTCAGGCCGGCCGAAAATGGGTGGGAGGTCATGTGTCGTATCGGTCGACGCCCGTTGTCCACGCGGCCGTGGCGGAAGGCTGATTTCAGGGGCGCGTTGAACGCGACGCTTGCGGCGGCGATGGTCGAGCTATCGAAGCCTGACCAACAGGACCGATTCTGTAACCTGATGTGTGGCAGCGGGACAATCGTGGTGGAACGCCTGCTAAGGCGTGGTGCAAAGCGGGTGGTGGGTGTTGACATCAGCAGCGGTCTGCTTGCCAAAGCTCAGGCAAATGCTGACGGCGCTGGTCTGGGTGATCGGGTGGAGCTAGTGGAGGCAGCCGTTGCAGACCCAAAGCTCGCTGATGGGTCCTTTGACGTGGTGTGTGCTGATCTACCGTGGGGTGAAGCTGTCGGCAAGCGAGGGACGAATGCGAACCTCTATGAACAGTTCTTCAGAACGAGTCACCGGATTCTGGGATCAGGCGGACGATTGGTTGCGCTGACACTGGATACCGTGTCGCTAGATCAAGTTGCTGAGGAGATCACCCCGCTGTTCAAGACTGTTGGAATGCGCGTGTTCAACCAGCGTGGCTACCGGTCGAGGTGCACACTCTACGAGCGGATCAGCTAGCCCCAACTATACGTCCGTACCGTCATCAGGTCGAACGGCCTGAGAGACCGGCCCTTTGGCGAACCGCCAAACGCATCGAACCCGGACGCGACCTCGTCGCGCTATTCCTATGTCGGGGTGGAAAGCAGGTCACGCTCTACCTCCGTCACTTTGCCTTCGTGTGTTTCTCCCCGGACCCACATGACTGGTTGGCCCGCGTCGACCTTTGACTCGAATCGATCCGAGGAAACCAATTGCCAAGAGAGTTTGAAACAGAAGAAGAAATAGTTACGTGGGCCGACAGTCTGGACGAACGATGGCCGGAGCGTGAACAGGTTCGCGCACACATGCTGGATACACTGATCGACCTCAGCTGTACACAGCCTACCTTTGTAGAGCTCTGCTCAGGCGACGGTAGGTTTGCCAGGCGGGTGATCGATGCACTTCCTGACGCTCGTTATGTTGCAATCGACGGGTCTGCGTCCCTTTGTCGGTACGTAGACACGCATCCGGGTGTGGATGGCGTACAGGCAGACCTCAGGGGCGTGGACCGGTTGACTATCCTCGAGCAGACGGTTGACGCGATCGTGACGCTCCAGTCACTACACGACGTCGGAGATGGCGAGGCCATCTCGAGGTTGTATTCGGAAAGCCTGAACACGCTTGCGGAGGACGGAATCCTTCTGGCAGCGGATTTCGTCGTGCCAGAAGACGGGTTTGATCCAGATCGACCCGGACGTCTCCCCATCTCTTGGCATCTGGAGACATTGAAGTCGGCGGGCTATCGGGACGTCGTGTGTTCGGTCGAGGTAGGTGCGCTTGCGTGCTTTAAAGGGCTTAGATGAGCACGTCCTCCTTCGCGATCGAAGAGGTAAACCTGGCGGCGCAATCTGTGGACCACCTGCTCGTCCGGCTGTACGCATTTTGCGAAGAGCGACGGGAAGACCGAATCCAGCTGGACCTCTCTCGGCTCGGGTTTGTCGACCCATACGGGATGACGCTGCTGTGCCTGGTGGCGCGGTATCTAAGCAGGCAGTTCTGGGACATCGACTGTCTGTTGCCAGAGAATTCAGATGTGGAGAGCTACCTGACGCGTATGCGGGTGTTCGATTATCTGAAAAATGGTGCGAGTCTACCGAGGAAACCGACGATGGGTAAGCCGGCCGTAGAGAACGAGTCCCTGATCGAGGTCCGTGAGATTTCTGCCCGTGAGGACGTGGAGGCGGTGTTGGCAAACGTTGAGGCGCGGGTCTCGTCGATCCTGGAAGGGGAGCTCAACTACACTGTGAAAGAGATTACGTGGTTCAAGAATGTGATCGCAGAGTTGTGTCACAACATCGTCGATCACAGCGGGGACCGTGGGTATCTGGCCGCTCAGCGATACACCAACCACAAGCTCGGGCGTAAGTTCGCGATGATTGCCGTGTCAGATTTGGGCATGGGAATCCGCAACAGCCTTGCCCAGCGGTACGATGTGACCGAGTGGTCACACGGCAAAGCGATCACGAATGCGGTGAAGAAGACCGTGTCGAGAGATACGGCGAGGGGCNTGGGTCTCTACGTCGTNCNAACGATCTGCGACGATTGTGACGGGAGCCTGCACATCCGTTCTGGAGACAGCCGGGTTTATTTCCGAGGCAGAAGCGCGAAGACCTACGGATCGGGCGCTTTCCCGGGTTCTCAGGTGTGCATCACGCTCTACGAGCGCGTCTAGTCTTGGCAGAAGTATAACGCCCTCTTCCACACCGCCAGCCGAAGGCGGGTTCGTGGCGTGTGAAAGAGGGTGTTGTCGTTTACACGTAGGCGGCTGACAGGCCTTCCTCATCCAGCAACAACGTCTTCAACTGAAGCATGGCCCGGTTGCGGATCTGGCGCACTCGCTCCTTCGAGATCCCGAACCGTGTACCAACCTGGGTCAGCGTCATCGGTTCGTCCTTCAACCCAAAGGTCAGGGTGATAATCTCGGCGTCACGCGCGTTCAAGTTCTGCATCGCTAGCTCTAGCCTCTCCTTGATCTCGCCCTGGAAGAGCGTTTCGTCCTGCAGGCAGCGTTCGTCGGGCAGGATGTTGTGGAGCGACCGTTCTTCATCGTCTGCCAGACCATCGATCGAAACCGAGGCGTTCTGCGTGCCGAGGGCGAGATCCGTCCGATNGCGGTTCATGTCCAGCATCTCGGCAGCCTCGTTCGGGGAAACGGCTCGCCCGGCTTCCTGTGACATCCGATCTGCGCTGTTCTGGAGTTTGCTCAGGTCGTCGAATCGGTTGTGGGGGAGCCTGAAGGGTTGGCTGTGGTGGCGAATCGCGCGCTGAATGGCATTCCGAATCCACCAGACCGCATAGGTGCTGAATCGGTAGCCCAGAGACGGGTCGAATTTGTCGACCGCTTTGATGAGGCCGATGTTACCTTCCGCCAGCAGGTCGGCGAACGGCAATGTGCCGGTCTGATACTCGCCCGCGATCTGCACGACAAACCTCAGGTTGCCCTGAACAATCCGATTCTTCGCCTCCAGATCGCCTTTCTTCGCCAGAAGGATCATTCGGTCGAACTCTTCGGCGGATATCACGGGGTATCGACTCAGTGACTCCATGTAAGTCGATGCGGCATCAGATATGGGAGATCTCATTGGAAAGCCTCCATGTTCGATTCTTTGTCTTGTTTCTGACTAAGAAAATACCCAACGAGACTTACTTTGTCAAGATTTTGTCTAGTATAGTTACGAAAAAAATAGGCAGGGAAGATGTCTCTCCAACCTGCCTAAAGACAACTATTTATATGAACTTGATACTGACCCGTTTAGAAATTATTGTCGATATTCCGCTAGATGGTCCCTGAGCGACCTCAAGTCAGAAACAACATCCGCGTCGATTTCGCGAACCACATCGCAGTACGCGGAGGCAGATTGGCCGCCGACGATCAGGCCTGTATTCTCGGGAAGGAGACGGCGGAGACGACGGAGTTCCTCATCGACGGTTGGGTCGTCAGCTGGATAAACCACGCTGAGTGCGACGACCGCGGCACCTTGGAGTTCGGCAGTCCTGGCAATCTCCTCGGCAGGGAGGGAAGCGCCGAGGTATGCGGTCTGCCAGCCATCGGATGCTGCTGTCGCAGCTGTAATCAACGCACCCAGTTCGTGGAGCTGCCCGGCCGGTGTGGCAATCACAACGGTGGGCGCATGCTTTGTCGGTGCGTATGCGGTCTTCAGTGAACTGACGAAGAAACTCACCACCGCGTAGGCCGTGTGCTCGTGGAGCATTCTGAGTTCCCCGTCGTGCCAGAGTTCCCCGATCCTGTGCATCAGGGGAACGATGACGTCTTCGAGGACAACTAGCTGCGTCAACTCCAATGAGGCCCTCTCTAGGGCGGTGTGGAGCGCGTCGGCGTCGAGTTCGCGCGTCGCGAGAATCGCCGCCTTGAGGTGAGGCTTCGGATCGCCTCCAGGTGGGGGTTGATAGCGCGGTATTGTTGGTCGGTCGTCTTGGATTAGCGTGCGCAGTTTTTCATCGCTGAGGTCTGCGATGTTGCTGATTGTGTGGCCGTTTTCGGTTGCCTCGGCCAGCAGCCGCAGTCGATTAACATCATCGTCCGAATACAGCCGCCGGTTGGTGGTCGTTCTCTTGGGCGTAACGGCCTTATACCGCCGTTCCCAGACGCGAATAACGTGGGAGGACAGACCAGTGCGCTGGGCGACGATCTTGATCGAGTGGCCTCGGTCGACGGCCTCGTCCATATGTGAGTAGGGTGTGTTCAAGTCTTGTCTACCTTTGGGCAAAGTCAAAGTATCCAATGGCCCGGACATCGTCAAGGTGTCGACTTGACCCGGGTTGTGCCTCAGGTATCATGACGCGTGCCTACATCCAGACTACATAGACGAACAGCGGTCCCGGCAAGCAGTGACGAGCTGTTTTCGTGGCACGCGCGCCCGGGGGCTTTCGAACGTTTGTCCCCGCCGTGGGAGCGTGTTCGGGTTGTGGAACGGATGGGGACCATCCACGACGGCGACACCATAGATCTCGAGGTGCGTCTCGGACCGGTTCCACTTCGCTGGCGGGCTCGACACGAGGCCTACCGTGAGGGAAAGCAGTTCTGCGACGTCCAGGACGGCGGACCGTTCAAGTTGTGGCGTCACGTCCACAGTACGAGTCCTGTAGATGGCGGGAACTCGATACTCGACGATGACGTCACCTACCAGCTGCCGGCTTCTCCCGTGAGTGACTGGATTGCCGGAGGTTTCGTGGCTGCTAAGTTCGACCGGATGTTCACATACCGGCACCGGACCACCCGTGAAGACCTCCGAATCCACGCTCGCTACGGGGACCGGTCGCGCCTGACAGTCGCTATAACAGGATCGTCTGGCCTGATTGGTCGCGCGCTGTCGTCCTTTCTGTCCGCGGGCGGCCATCGCTTGGAACGCATCCTCCGTGAAGGGTCTGATACCCCTTCGTGGTCGATCCCGGAGGTGCCGGTCGATGCCGTGGTCCATCTCGCCGGCGAGTCGGTCGACGGTCGGTGGACAGATGCGAAGCGTCGTCGAATCCGTGACAGTCGCGTCGAGGGAACCAAACGTCTCGTCGATGCGATTCTCGAACGTGACGAACGCCCTGGTTGTGTCGTTTGCGCCTCGGCCATCGGTTTTTACGGCGATCGGGGGACCGATATGCTCGGTGAATCAAGTGATGCCGGTACAGGATTCCTTTCGGACGTCTGTCAGGATTGGGAATCCGAAACACGACCCCTGTCAGACGCCGGCATCCGCGTTGTTCAAGCCCGGTTCGGCGTTATTCTCAGCGGGTTCGGCGGTGCCCTGCCCCGAATGCTTCCCCCGTTTCGATCCGGATTGGGAGGACGTCTGGGATCTGGTGCCCAATATGTGAGCTGGGTTTCTCTCGACGACGCGGTCGGCGCAATCCATCACGCTTTGATGGAAGACCATGCTGGGCCCATGAACGTCGTGGCCCCGTTTGCCGTCACAAACCAGGAACTCACCTGGACGCTTGGGCGCATTCTCGGGCGACCGACGCCATTCCCCGTCCCTTCGGCCGTGGCCCGGCTGGCTTTCGGAGAGATGGCGGATGCGATGCTGCTCTCGAGCACACGATGCGTCCCCGATCGACTTGCCTCGTCCGGCTACGACTTCCGATACCCTGATCTCGAAGATTGCCTGAGGTTCCAACTCGGTCGAATGCCGTTGTCAGAAGAGGCTCGGTAGCGGCTCCGTCTGGCAGGATGGGCAGTAGTATGTTGATCGGCGCGTCGGTGCCAATCTGATCATCTCGATCGGTGCCCCGCATTCAACGCACGGTTCACCATTTCGTCTGTAGACGCGATGTCGCCAGCGGCCACCGCTGCGGTAGCTCTCCCAGAGAATGTCGACGATCTGTTCGTGCAGACGCTCCATCTCGCCCGGCGTCAGATCACAGGACTGTTTACGCGGATCCAGTTGAGCCGTGAACAGGATTTCGCTTCTCGCCGTATTCCCGATACCGGACAGAAGCGCCTGATCGAGCAAAGCTTCGGTGATGGGCAACGTACTTCGGATCAGGTTACGCTCAATCTGGTCCAGTGGATACGGCTGCTTCAGGGCGTCCGGGCCGAGTGACGCGATGACTTGACGTGCCTCGTCTTCGCTCATCCACTCCAACATCTGACCGTGGAGATTGCAGATTACCGATTCGCCCCTGTCGATCTGGATCCAGGCGTCATCAGGCGGAATCAGCATTCCTCCGGGGTACTTTCGCCACCGGCCCTTCATCAACAGATGGTTGTGGAGGACGCATCCCGACGTAAAACGCAGAAAGATGTGCTTACCGACGCAGTCGACCCGATCGATTCGGCTTCCCGAGTTGGCGTTCGCCTCACCGGCCAGCGTGTCGCGCGTGCTTGCCATCACGACCGTTTGGCCCACCAGCCAACGTCTCAGCCACTCCGTTCGGATGAGGACCTGGGGACCCTCGGACATCGTTAACGTTCGGCAAGGCGTTTCGACCCGGCGACGGACAGGGCCAGACAGAACGCCTCTACCCCGAGCAGGACGACCTGAAGTGATTCTTCCGGACTGTCCATCACGAAACCGATAGACCTGCCGACCAGCAGTCCAGCGAAAGCAAAGGTCTGAACCCGGAGCCCAAGCCAGATCCGGCCCTGGATCAGTGACAACAGCAGGAACACACCAACGGCAGCATCCAGGCCCCCATAGACCGCACGGACATCGGCCAACCCACCGGCGCTGATTTCCTGGATGCCGACGGCTTCTGCTCCTTCGGCCGGGAACAACAGGTAATAGGCGCCGACCGAGGTGAACAGCACACCGCCGAGTCCGAGGATGATCCTGGCTACCGTCAAACGTCTCCCGCAAGGACGGGTTCCCGGGCTGCAAATCGGACTCCCGTCTCCCGGGGGACAAATCGGTAGTGGCTGACCCACCACTCCTGCCCGCCAGCGTATCCCCAGAGCTCTGCGCAGGCCATCAAGAAAATGCGCCACCGTTGGAGCCAACGTTTAGCATCCGTGTTTCCGTAGTGCTCGCTGAGAATGGTCAGCGCCTCATCACGGTTTTCGTCCAGGTTCTCAAGCCAGGCGTTCGCGGTTCGCTCGTAGTGTCTGCCATCGACGGTCCAGTGCTCGGTCAGGGCGAGATCTTTCTGGAAGTACAGGAATAGGTCGTCGGACGGCATTAGGCCGCCACTGAAGAAGTGGTTGCCCATCCAGTCATCGGGTCCGCCCGGCTCGTAGATGTAGGGAAGCGATCGATGGCAAAAGACGTGCGCGAAGAAGCTCCCTGTAGGGCGCAGCCACTTTGCGACGCGCTCGAGCGCTGTCTCCCAGTTTCGAAGATGTTCGAACATCTCGACCGACACGATCCGGTCGAACGTACCCGGTGGATTGAACTGCTCGAAATTCGAGGTCATCACCTCGACGTTGTCGATTCCGCGGAGACTAGACTGGGTTTCGATGAAGTGACGCTGTGGAACTGAGTTGGAAACAGCTAGGATCCTAGACGCGGGGAAGTGTTCACCCATCCAGAGCGTCAGGGATCCCCACCCGCAGCCGAGTTCGAGGATGTCCTGTCCATCGGCCAAACCCGCCCGTTCGCACGTGAGCGAGAGCATGCAAGCCTCGGCTTCGGTCAGCGAGTCCTGCGTGTTCTCGAAGTAGCAACTGCTGTATTTGAGGTGATCACCCATTAGCAGTTTGAAGAACTCGGGTGGCAACTCATAGTGCTGCTCGTTGGCCTCCCTCGCGTAGAGGACGAGCGGACTGTTCTTGAGCCGGTCTACGAAGACACGCTTCGCCGCGTTCTGAAGTTCGGTCCCATCACGCGTTTCAGTCTGAAGCCGCTCAGTCTGAAGTCTGCGGATGCCGAGCCGGATAAGCCAATCGGGCAGCCAGCCTTGCTCTGCCCACTTTATGCCAACACTCACTTGGGTTGCTCTCCTTTCGGGAACCACGGCACGAAGACGCTCGTGGTTCGCTGGTAGTCGCGATAGTCATTGCCTCTGGTGGCGCGCGCGCGTTTCTCGGTGTAGGGAATGCCCGTCACATAGAAAAGAAGGAAGAGCATGAAGACAGCGGCGGCGGGAGACAGCCACCAGTATGCGGCCCCCAGGCTGAGGAGCACGTAGCTCCACCAGTGAAGCCACTCGAAGAAGTAGTTGGGATGCCTGGAGTAGGCCCACAGGCCTGTCCGGCACGTTCGGCCTCTGTTCTCGGGCCGAGATCGATGCGCGGACAGCTGCCGATCGGCGAGTGATTCGCCGGCGATCGAGATCACCCACATCGCGATGGCGGCATAGTCGTACCACCCGATCGGCTGTTGGTTTCCCGCTGCGACGAAGAACGGCACAGAGAAGGCGACCACGAAGAATGCCTGCCCCTGGAAGAACACGAACAGCCAGGGCTGGGCTGACGGGCCCCACTGCTCCCTGAGCATCCGGTATCGACCGTCCTCGTTTTCGGCCCGAAGGATACGGTCGACAAACAGGTAGATCGTCAGGCGAGCCGACCATACGCCGGCGATCACCCCCACGATCACCCTGCGCGTCGGGTGTCCTGAACTCCAGACAGCGGCAACAACGGCGGCGATTCCCAGGGCGCCCGACCAGACCACATCAACGATCCCGGCATCGCCCGTACGCATCTGGATAAGCCAGATGATGGACATGAGGACGCACGCCAGCAGGGCGGTCGCGACAGTTGTCTGAAACAGAGTCACGCTGTTACTCGCTATGCCAGGTCGTCTTCGGCTGGCTGGACTACGGGTGACAGGTAGACGAGCAGAGGCATCGCGATCGTCCAGGCCACTGCAACCCATAGCCATCCGCCCGAGGTAACTCGCAGGGCGCCCAATGCGGCGCCCCCAGCATAGGCCACTGGACCGGCCATCGTGCCCAGAGCCGACGCCAGAATCAGACGTTCCTTCAGAAAGACGAGCGATGTGGTGAGCGAGGTCGCAAAGTTGGGCCAGAGGGCGACCATCCAGAGCGGCGATAGCCACCCAGACAGATGGATGAGTGCACCCTTGTAGCCAAGGAACGAATCGATACAGAACCCGACGACTGCCGCCACGGTGAGGAAGCGTCCGATGTCAGTCCGGTTCCGCGAGAGACCGAGGTGAACGGCGAGGTGGCCGATCACGACTGCCGGACCGATCCACTCGTTTCCTCTGGCTGCACCGAGTACACACGCCCACCATCCAACGTTGACGCCGACGATGTTGGGCAGCGTCATCACGCCGTAAGAGCCGCTTCGATGGGCCGTCGTTCAGAAGCATCCCGGATCCCCGGAAGCACGGGAGCAGGTCTGTTCAGGGGTTTCGCCAGCAGGAGATGCGCGTCCGAGATGTAGCGTTCTTCGAATCCGGCTTCGCAGTAGGTGAGGTAGTAGTGCCAGCCCCGGATGAAACGTTCGTCATACCCCATCTCCGAGATCCGGGCCCGGGCCTTCGTGAAGCGTGACCGCCACTCCTGGAGTGTTCGAACATAGTGAGGCCCGATGTCCTCGAGGTGTACGAGCCGCATGTCGGTGACCGAGGCCAGGCTGTCAGAGATCGCCGTGACAGAGGGGATGCAGCTACCGGGAAAGATGTGGCTCTTGATGAAGTCGACGGACCGCTTGTGTCGCTCGAAGGCCCAGTCGCTGATGGTGATGGCCTGCAGCAGCATCAGTCCGTCAGGTTTCAGGAGTCGGGAACACGTCTCGAAGTAGTCATCGTAGTACTGGTGGCCGACTGCTTCGATCATTTCGATCGATGCGAGCTTGTCATATGCACCGGTCAGATCTCGATAGTCCTCCAGAAGGACCGTGATCCGATTCTCCAGGCCGACCGCCGCTATCCTGTGTTGAGCGAGACGGTACTGCTCTTTGGAAATCGTCGTTGTGGTGACCCGGCACCCATAGTTGGTCGCTGCGTGGATGGCGAAACCACCCCAACCCGTACCGATTTCGAGGAGATGGTCGGACGGCGACAGGTCCAGCTTGCTGCAGATCTGGTCGTTCTTATGGTGCGAGGCCTCCTCCAACGTACTGTTCTCGGAGGGATAGATGGCGCAGGAGTACATCATCGTGTCGTCCAGGAAGGTCTCGAACAGGTCGTTTCCGAGGTCGTAGTGGGCGGCAATGTTCTTCCTGCTGCCCGATCGCGTGTTCCGATGGAGTGCGTGTACGAGACGAGATACCAAGTCGCCCAGTCGTGCTGACCCT
The DNA here is from genome assembly GCA_002727195.1 of Gemmatimonadota bacterium. Taxonomy (GTDB): domain Bacteria; phylum Latescibacterota; class UBA2968; order UBA2968; family UBA2968; genus UBA2968. The sequence goes on along the minus strand of PBWH01000015.1, from coordinate 167,266 downwards.
GAGGCCGTGCGCTCCAGGAACGTCGTGTTTCGGATGATGATCCGGAAGAAGGAGACGAGGTCCGGACAGGTCCAGGCACCGTCCAGGTATGCGTCCGCGACAGCAACGTCTCCACCGAGGGCGGCCAATCGGTAGAAGCGTGGGTCCTCGACACGTATTTGGGCCTGAAGGTCTGCGTCCGGATGGCCGCAGGCGTAGGATCCGTCGGCGTCCTCGATGATGATGAACCCGACACGGATCTTCTGGAGCTTCGTTAGCACTAGGGAACGAATTGCACGATCGACGGGGGTAAAGGTCTTCACGTTGGTATTCCTCTCAATTACCGTTTGTTGTCGCCGGATGGTCGTAGACGGGTGTCCCCTTGAGCCAAAGCTTCGTGGCCTGCCAGTAAATGGACGCGATCACCTGGGCTGTCATCAGGGGATATTGGATCAGCACGCGGGACAGGCTCGTCCGTGAAAGCTCGGTTCTCGTCATCGTAAGGGTGGCGTCGAAACACCGACCGTCGGCGTCGTGGTTGTCCATGTGGATCGCGAGTCTCTCATCAGGGTCGGTGAATCGCCACGTATAATCGTGATCCATCGGCATGAATGGCGATACGTGAAACGACTTGTCGAATTCGTACCGGCGGTGGGTGGGCGTCCCCACGTTTAGCTCTTCGCTCAACACGTAGGTGTGCTGTTCACCCCACGGTGTGTTGTTGATTTCGGCGACGATCGTGTCCAGAGTCCCTTCCGCATCGTGCGCGTAGTAAAAGCTGACCGGATTGAAGCGATAGCCGAAGTAGCGGAAGTGTGTGAGTAGTCGGACAGGGCCTGACGGTCTGTTCCCGGTCTGCTCTTCAATGAGATCCCTGACCGAGGTATGGAGCGGGACTCGGGCGTCGCCCAGGTGATCGCCTCGGGTGAAGTCGGCCAAGTTGGGGTGTCTCACGGACCAGAGCGGGTGACAGCGGAAGGCATCCTCCATCTCCTCGAGGTCGAGATACACCATGAAAAGGCGATACGCGAAGGTGTTTTCGGTCGGGGAAAAGCGTCGGTGTCTCAACCGGCCTTCGTATAGGCAGCTCTGCACGCCAGATTCTCCTCGAACGCGTTCACTGCATCGATCGCACTGTTTACGCCGTCCTCGTGGAATCCGAAGCCCCAGTAGGCTCCGCAGTAGTATGTGTTCTCCTGTCCGCTGATCTCGTCCTTCCGGCGCTGGGCCGCGACAGTTCCAACGGTGTATTGGGGGTGGTGGTAGGTGAATGACTGGATGACGCGAGCCGGATCGATCCGATCCGTCTGGTTCAGCGAAACGCAGAACGTTTCTGGGGCGTCGAGTCCCTGTAGGATGTTCTGGTTGTAGGTGACGGTAGCGCCACTCCGTCCATCTCCCGGGAGGAGGTAGTTCCAGCTGGCCCACGCGCGTTTGCGTTTGGGCAGCAGCGATGTGTCCGTGTGGAGCACAACGGGATTCTCTGCGTACGGGATGGCGCCCAGTATGTCCTGCTCCGACGGTGTCGGGGCCTCCAGCATCCTGAGCGCCTGATCGCTGTGACAGGCGATGAATACAGCGTCGTATTTTTCGACGGTATCGTCGCTGGCAGCAATCCAGATCTCGTCTCCGGTCCGTGCGATGGACCGGACAGGTGTATTCAGGCGGATGCGATGGCGGAACGGTATCGTCAGGCGCTTCACATAGGCGTGCGAACCCCCATCCACGACACGCCATTGTGGACGGTCCTTGAGGTCGAGGAACCCGTGGTGGTCGAAGAAGCGGACGAAGGTGGTTGCCGGGAATGTCAGCATGTCCACCGGGTCAGCTGACCATATGGCGGATCCCATAGGGATGATGTGGTGGTCCGTGAACTCCCTGCTGTAGCCGTTCAAGTTCAGATATTCGCCGAGCGTGGTGGTGTCATCGTGCCCCTCGAGCAGCTCTCTTGACTCACGGTAGAAGCGAACGATGTCGCGGACCATCCTGTGGAACGACGGGCGCAGCATGTTGCGACGCTGCACGAACAGCTTCTCCAGGGAGGTCCCGTTATACTCGAGGTTGGCCGTATCACAACGGACACTGAAGCTCATGGTGGTCGGATGCGACGATACACCCAACTCGTCGAGGAGGGCGATGAAGTTGACGTAGTTCCGCTCGTTGAAGACGATGAACCCCGTGTCAACGGGCCACACGCGTCCGTCTCTCTCAACCTCGATGGTGTGGGTGTGCCCGCCGATATAGTCGTTCGCTTCATAGACGGTGATGTCGTGGGCCTCGTGGAGCCTGTGTGCGGCGACGAGACCCGAGATACCCATCCCAACGATGGCGATTCGCTGCCTCATGTCCGGACCTCCTGAGATGGCTGGTATGCTCTTTCAGGCACGTCGTTCAGGTCCCAGATAACGCCGATCCGCTCGAGACCTTTCAGCACGTAGTAGGTGACGTCGATCTCCCACCAATAGAAGCCCTGCCTGACTGCTCCCGGGCAGTGGTGATGGTTGTTGTGCCACCCCTCGCCGAGCGTGACCAGCGCGAGGATCCAGCTGTTCCGGCTGTCATCTTCCGTGTCGTAGCGCCGCTTACCGAATCGGTGGGCCAGCGAGTTGATTGTGCACGTTCCGTGGAACAGGACCAGGGTCGAGATGATAAACCCCCACACCCCCATCTGCCATCCACTCGTTTCGAAGGCTGGTGGAAGGAGTTCTCCGAGGACATACATACCAGTCGCGAAAAGGGCGGGGACGAGGATGTCGAATCGGTCGAGGAAACGGAGTTCGGGGAATCGGGCCAGGTCGGGTACGGCCGAAGTGTCCGTCGCGAAGTTTCGGCGAGTCGTCAGCCAGAGCATATGGCTCCAGAGAAACCCGTTACGCCCGGGGGAGTGGGGATCCTGTTCGCTGTCGGAATGGCGATGGTGGTGACGGTGGTGGGCCGCCCACCAGAGCGGACCGCGTTGGACGGCTGTGGCACCGAGAAGCGCGAAGACAAACTGACCGATCCTGGAAGTCCGGTAGGATCGATGAGAGAAGTAGCGGTGGTAGAAGCCAGTGACGGCAAACATCCTGATCAAATAGGCCATGACGGCTACCGTTACTGCGACCGGACTCCACCCGACGGCAAGCACGAAGAGCGCAGACAGGTGGAGCAGGATGAAAGGCAGAATACGGATCAGATCGACACGATCCAGATCTGTGTCGGAGACACGAGCGCCCGTGGTGGTATCGAACCAACGGGTGATCGGGCTGACAAACGAAGACATAGACATAGACACTCCCTAAATGGCTTGCAGCAGCAAACACAGGAAACATTCAAGAATAAAGCCTCTTGTCAAGGTTTTGTCGAGCTTTTTCGTTCTGGTCGATAGCAATTATAAAAACAATAGGTTAGCGAGGAATATCGATCGGTGGGGCTCCTCTTGTCACGCGATCTGGCATTGATAGACTTTCCGGAAATTATTCAGGAGTTGTGCTATGCGACTTGGCTATCCGTGTCAGAACCTTACGCTGTCCGCATCGACCAACCACTCGTTGCGTCTCAAATCCCTGTCGAATCAGGATCGGGTGCACGACGCCATCCGCCGGAATCTCGAGGGGCTGGAATCGATCCTGAAGTGGAACACGAATCAAGGCTGGCGACTCTTCCGGATCGGGCAACATCTGGTGCCTTTCGGATCCTACCCGGATTTCCCGTTCGATTGGGTCGACTACTACGGACCCGCCCTCGAGCGGATTGGCAGGCAGGCGCAGTATCTTCGTCAGCGACTGTCGATGCATCCGGGGCAGTTCATCAATCCAGGTAGTCCCGATAAGGACGTGCGTTCGCGTGGTCTGGCCGAGTTACGCTATTCCGCCACAGCGCTAGACCTTCTCGGCGCATCAGACGGCGTGATCGTCCTGCATCTCGGTGGTGCTTACGATGATCGTCAAGCCGCCAAGGATCGCTTTACCGACTGTCTCGCCTCGGAGCCCCAGATTCTCAAGTATCTCGCTCTGGAATGTGACGAGCGCACCTGGCCGATCACCGATGTGGTCGAGGTGGCGAACCGGCTTGGTATCCCCGCGATCGTGGACACGCTGCATCACCGGATCAATCCAGACCAACTCAGTCTGGAGGACGCGTTCAATCTGGCGTTCCCGACGTGGGGAGATCGACGGCCGAAAATCCATCTGTCCAGCCAGGACCCGGACAAAATGACAGGCGCACACTCGGCCAGGATCGAGCCGGATGACTTTGAGTTGATGCTGCGTGTCCTACCACGGCGAGACGTTGACGTGATGGTGGAAGCGAAGGACAAGGAGCTCGCGCTGTCCTTCCAGAAGGAGGCCGCTGTGGTTTAGCTCTCTACCTCACTAGAAACTGCGTTAGGACGACCGGTCCGCGCCAGAATTTGAAGAAGCAGTGAGACATCAGAGGTTGGGCGGGTTCGCAAGCACCCGGAGGTGGAGCGGCTGTTGCGGGATACGACGGAGAAGAATTAACCATTCTCCGTTAGCGTTCTCAGGCTGGAGCCTGCAAATGAGGTGACGGATGATCCAGGAAACGCGTGTAAGAGATCTGAATGTGGCACCTGAACGGAGCGGCGCTTATGTCCAATATTGGATGCAGGCGTCGCATCGTGTACGGTATAACCACGCGCTGACGTACTCGATACGGCTGGCGAACGAACGCGACCTGCCGGTGCTGATCGTCTTCGGGTTGACCGATAACTATCCCGAGGCCAACGAGCGTCATTATGCGTTTATGCTCGAAGGATTGCGCGACGTTAGCATTTCGGCCAAGCAGAGAGGGATCGGGTTCGCCGTGTTCCGCGGGTCACCCGACACCGTGGCGATCGAGCAAGCGAAGCGGGCGGCTGTTCTGGTGACGGATCGCGGTTACTTGCGGATACAACGCGTCTGGCGAGATCGTGTGGCGAAGGAGGCGGGTTGTCGGGTGATCGAGGTCGAGTCGGATGCCGTCGTTCCCGTGAGCGTTGTTTCCGACAAAGCGGAGTATGCGGCACGCACGATTCGGCCAAAGATTCATCGATCGCTTAGCGACTATCTGAAACCGCTGGTGGAAACACGCCCGAAGGTTCTCTACAAGGACGATGTGCGTGGCGACCTGAACATCGAGGATGTCGATCATCTCTTGCGAGATCTGGCCATCGATCGCTCAGTACAGCGGGTCGATACCTATGTGGGAGGAGAGCGGGAAGGTGCGTGGCATCTGCAGAGGTTCATCCAGACGAAGCTCGCCGATTACGATGGTGATCGGAACGATCCGAACCTGGATGGCGTGTCAAACCTCAGCCCGTATCTCCACTTCGGGCAAATCTCCGTACTCGATATCGCACTTAAAATCCAGGCTGCCTGCGACGACCGCACGAGCGAAGGGGTCGATGCCTTCCTTGAAGAGTTGATCGTTCGCAGGGAGTTGAGCCAGAACTTCTGCACCTTTCAGCCTGACTACGATCGCTACAGTTGTTTGCCTGATTGGGCTCAGCAGACGCTCGACAAGCACCGGGACGATCCGCGTGAGCACGTGTATGACCGGGACGCATTCGAGCAGGCCGAAACCCACGACCCCTACTGGAATGCGGCGCAGACGGAGATGGTCGCCATCGGGAAAATGCACAGCTACATGCGGATGTACTGGGGAAAGAAAATACTCGAGTGGAGCGACTCGCCCGAAGAGGCGTTCGAGATGGCGCTATACCTCAACAACAAGTACGAACTCGACGGCCGGGACGTAAACTCGTATGCCGGCGTTGCCTGGTGCTTCGGTAAACACGATCGCCCGTGGCAGGAGCGACCGATCTTCGGGACTGTCCGCTACATGAATGCAAACGGCCTGAAGCGAAAGTTCGACCGCGACGCGTATGTGGCGAAGGTGGCGGCGATCACCGGCCGATCTCTCACCCAGCAAGGACAGCTGTTTTAGCGTGACAGCGCATGGGCAGGCAAGTACACTTAAAGTTGTCTGTCTAGGTGTCTCCCCGGGTCATGTCATCCGCTTACTCGGTTAAATGAAACTCTCTACTGCACTACATCTCTATTCGGTTCCGTGGACGCAACTGGACTGGCCGCTCAACCGGAAGGCCCTGTTCGGATTCGACGGTCCGCTCGATGTCGAGATCGGGTTCGGGAATGGCGCGTTTCTCGCCGATCTCGCGCAGGCATCTTCGGACCGACAGTTCGTAGGCATCGAGCGGTCGCTGGGCAGCCTTCAGAGGCTCTTCGCCCGGCTGAAAGAGAACGGGATCGAGAACGTCCGGGTGATCCAGGCGGACGCTTCCTTCGCCTTCGACAGTCTGTTTGCTCCAGGGGATGTGGCACGTCTGTTCGTCAACTTCCCGGATCCCTGGCCGAAGGAGCGGCACCACAGCCGACGTCTAATTCAGCCGGCCTTCGTCGATCTGGTTAGCCGACGTTTGACGCCCGACGGCGAACTGATGATCGGGACAGACCATGCCGACTATGCCGAGTGGATTATCGAGGTACTTGAGGGCCAATCCAAGCTCGCGTCGAAGCACGGCACGACATACGTCTCTGACATCCCCGGACGGAAGCCAACGAAATACGAACAGAAGGCCCGAGAGATCGGGTCGAAGATTCACTTCTTTGAATGGACCAACGCGACCGCCACGACGGAACCGGGTCGGTCGGAACGGATCGAGGATATGCCGAACGTTTTGCTTGAAGGTTCGTATGAGCCGGACACACTGCTCAAGAACGCCAATCTCGAGACGGCAACACTCAAGCACTGTGGCGTGACTGTAGTGCTAAAGCCCGGGCACATATATAGAGAAGAGCCGGGCGGCCATCTGATGGTGGAGATGATGGTGCGTGAGGACGCATTCTCCCAGCATTTCGGTGTGTCCGTGATCCTTCGTTCGCCACAGAAGGTTCTCGTCAAGCTGTCTCCCATTGGCTATCCAAGGCCGACGTGGGGCGTGAAAGAGGCGGTACGACTCGTGGCCGATGCCCTTGTAGAGCGGTCTGCGATGCAGGTCGCGTCGTCGACGCTTCCTCCGCAGGCGACCGCGGTCGAGTCGTGATCCGATCCAGGATTGGGTGAGACAACGTAAGGGTTGTCACCAGAGCGGTTTTGCGGAATACTCCGCGAAGCCGCTTTTCATTATCCACCACACGCACTGTCATGCGAGTCTGTTATTCCGAAGGCTACTTTGCGCCGTTACCGGAGGGTCATCGCTTCCCGATGGGAAAGTTCCCGGCTCTGTATGCGCGTCTCAAAGATGAGCATCTGATCGCAAGCGCTGACGTTGTCGTGCCAGATGAGGCGAGCTGGGATGACCTGGCGACGGTGCACGACGCTGCCTACCTCAACGCACTGCGTGACGGCACTCTCGACGCGAAAGCGGAACGGCGAATGGGTCTTCCATGGTCCGAGGCGCTTGTTCGACGGTCACGCCGGGCGACTCAGGGGACAATCCTGACGACCCGCATGGCGATCGAAGACGGGATCTCGGCGAACCTTGCTGGTGGCATGCACCACGGGTATCCGGGGTATGGAGAAGGGTTCTGCGTGCTTAATGACGTGGCGGTCACCGCTCGGTGTCTGCTCAGGGACGGTGACCTCGAACGACTTCTGCTGATCGACCTGGACGTCCATCAGGGGAACGGAAACGCTGCGATCTTCCAGGATGATCCCCGTGTGTACACGTTCTCGCTTCACGGTGCACGGAACTTCCCGTTCAAGAAGGAGCACTCCGATCTGGACGTACCATTGGAAGACGGGCTCGATGACGGCGGCTATGTGTCGACGCTCGAAGACCATCTGGATCAGGCACTCGACGCCGCGCAGGCGGATCTGGTGATCTACCTGGCCGGGGTCGATGTTGCGGTGGGAGACCGGTTCGGTCGGTTGAAGATGACGCGAAGCGGGCTTGCCCGTCGTGATCGTCTGGTGCTGGAAACCGTTCATCGACGGGGGATCCCGATCGCGCTCGTCCTCGCGGGTGGGTACGCCAAGACGCCGGAGATTACCGCTGATCTGCACGCGATCGTTCATCGAGAAGCGAGGCGTGTCTACAGATGAAACGCGTTCTTGTGACCGGCGTTCGGCAATCGTGCGTGCGCCGAGCGAAGCCGTGTTTCGAACGTTCTGTGGAATCGGCGGTAAACGCGGCTGGCTTTACGGAAACTGGCTCTGGGAGATCCGCGGCCTGATGGATCGGTGTGTCGGTGGGTTGGTCTCAGACGGGGACGACTGGATCCGGACCGACTGAGAGTTGGTGACGCACTCGACTTCTGGCGTGTGGAGGATGTGAAACTGGACAGCTCGATCCGTTTGCGCGCGGAGATGAAGGCCGTTGGTAACGCGTGGCTCGAGTTCGATGTCGAGGAACTCAGCGAGGGTCGGTCTCGCCTAAACCAGTGTGCCTACTTTGCCCCGAAGGGTCTGTTCGGATTGCTCTACTGGTATGCACTCTACCCGATCCATCGTATCATCTTTTCGGGAATGATCGCCGGGTTGACGAAACGCGCAGAGGGAACGACGTGAGCGACGACAAGCTTCGCATTGGAATCAGCCAGTGTCTCCTGGGGGACGAAGTCCGCTTTGACGGGGGCCACAAGCGGAACCGATTCGTGGTGAACAGCCTCTCGGAGTACGCGACCTATGTGCCCGTTTGTCCCGAGGTCGAGGTGGGCATGCCCACGCCCCGCGAAGCGATCCGTCTCGTTGGTTCGTCCCAGTCGCCGCAGCTTCTGGGCGTTCAGTCTGCGGAAGACCATACCGACGCGATGACGGCCTGGTCCGAGCAGAAGATGCCATGGCTGGTCGATCAGGATCTGGACGGCTATATTTTCAAGAAGGACAGCCCGAGCTGCGGACTCTTTCGGGTCCGGGTGTATGACGCCGAGAGCGGCATCCCCTCGAGAGACGGCCGCGGTCTGTATGCGTCCTCAGTGGTGGAGAGGTTTCCGCTGCTGCCTGCGGAGGAGGAGGGCAGGCTCAATGACGCGCCGTTGCGAGAGAATTTCATAGCGCGGTTGTTCATCTATCGTCGGTGGAAGCGGTTCCTGAGCGAGGATCGATCGCCTGCCGGTCTGGTAGCGTTCCACACGGCTCACAAGATGGCGTTTCTTGCGCACAGTCCTGTCCACTACCGCGAGCTTGGTCCAATCGTGAGTCAGGCCGGTAGCGATGACTTCGACCGACAGGTCGCTCAGTACGCTGAAACAATGACGCGTTGCGTGCAGGTCCTGGCGACACCGGGGAAGCATACCAATGTACTGATGCACTTGATGGGGTTCATCAAGAACGAACTGGACGGCCACGACAAGGCGGAGTTGCTGGATCTGATCGAGCAGATGCGGAAGCGGATCCTGCCGCTGATCGTCCCGATTACTTTACTCAAGCATCATCTGTCGCGGTGTGATACACCGGATTGGGTAGAGAAGCAGGCGTATCTTAATCCGTATCCTGGGGAGTTGATGTTGAGGAATCATGTTTAATAGCCGTGAGTCCCTTCCCCGCCGCACGGCCGCCCCGGTCAATAGTCAGTAGGGGTGGTGAATACCGGACGATGGTGAGGCGATGAGATGATAGCCTGGAGGAATTGTCCCATACAGTGCAGGTAGGCTGTTGGCAAGGGTAGTGGTTAGACGCAATGGCCGGCGAGTTGGAGATAGAGTGATGGAGAAACGGAAACCGAACATTCTGTACATCCTTGCCGATGATTTGGGTTGGGGTGATGTAGGCTATCACGGGTCGGAGATTCGTACGCCCAACTTGGATCGGCTCGCACAGAGCGGGGTGGAGTTGGATCAGCATTATGTCTGCCCGATGTGTACGCCGACGCGTGCGTCGCTGATGACGGGACGACATCCGGGGCGGTTCGGGCGTCACGCCACCGTGCCTTCGAATCAGGCGGTGCTACCTGATGGATACGAGACGATGGCGACGACGCTCAGGAACGCTGGATACACGACGGGGCTTTTCGGGAAGTGGCATCTTGGGTCGGACCCGAAGTACTGCCCGAGTCAGTTCGGGTTTGATTACTCGTATGGAAGCCTGGCGGGGGGTGTGGACCCGTATAGCCATCGGTATAAGGAAGGGGAGTGGTCGTATACGTGGCACCGGAATGGGGAGCTTGTTGACGTTCGAGGACACGTGACGGACCTCATCGTGAACGAGGCGATCGAATGGATCGAGCAGCAGACGCAGCCGTGGTTCTGTTACGTTCCCTTTACCGCCGTCCACACGCCGATCAAGGCGCCCGAAGAGTGGATAGACTCGTATTGCGATCAGCGTTACGACCCTGATCCGGCGCGCGATCGCTCGTACAAGATATATGCAGCCTATTTGAGTCACATGGACTGGGCGATCGGGCAGATGATTGAATCGCTACACCGCACGCTGAGCCTGGATGACACGATCGTCGTGTTCGCGTCTGATAACGGCGCGATTCCGGATGCCCCGCTGCACGACACCGACAAGTATCCGGGACGCCAGGAGTATATGCCGCGACTTGGCAGCAACTTCCCGCTGCGGGGTCAGAAGGCGACTATGTATGAGGGCGGTGTCCGTACGCCAGCCGTGATCAACTGGCCTGGAACCCTGAGCCCGAACAAGGTGACGGCTCCTATTCAGGTGGTCGATTGGATGCCGACCTTTACCAGCCTGGTCGGTGCCGAGACGCAGTCGGATCCGATGTGGGACGGGAAAGACGTGTGGTCGCTGATCACGGGTGAGGCGACCAAGATGGATCGGACCTTCTTCTGGAACTTCAGGGGCGGGAGCAACATCGGGGCACGCATCGGGGATCTGAAGCTGTTTACGGACGGTGATATGCGGCCAGAGAAGACGGAGATGTTCGATCTGGCCGTGGACCCGTATGAGCGACGGAACCTGTTTGAACGCGATCCCGATCGCGGGAAGGATCTGCTGGACCTAATCCGTGAAGAACGGGAGAAGGACGATACGTCGGTGCGGCCGGATGCGGTTAGCAAGCTTGGGCCGTAGAAAAACCAAGGGAACAACGGAAGACACGGAGGTCGGGCTGCGTGCGGGAGACGAGGTTCTCTAACCGTCCAGGCACTGAGTCCTTGCCTGGCCCTGGAAGTGTTGTTGCTGCGGCTCTAGTTTGCATTAGCTGGAAAACCAATTGAACCAAGCAGAGATAGGTAGACCAATAACGTCATGGGGAGATGCGGATGAGATTGGCAGAAGGTGACAAGGTGCCGGCATTCAAGTTGCCGGACCAGGAAGGGACCGTTCACGAGCTCAAGGAATACGAGGGGAAGTGGGTGGTCATCTACTTTTACCCGAAGGACAATACGCCCGGTTGCACGAAAGAGGCGTGCAACTTCCGTGACAACATCAAGCCGATCGAGAAGTTGGGAGCGGAAGTCATCGGGGTCAGTACGGATTCGGTGAAGAAGCACTCGAACTTTGTGGCCAAATACGACCTGCCCTTTACGCTGCTGGCGGATGAAGAGCAGAAAATGGTGAACGACTATGGCGTCTGGGGGCTGAAGAAGTTTATGGGTCGGGAGTATATGGGGACGAATCGGATGACATTTATCGTCGATCCGAAAGGGAAGATCGCGAAGGTATATCCAAAGGTGAAGGCGGCGACACATGGGGAGGAAGTGCTGGAGGATTTGAAGACGCTGACGGCGTAAAGGCAACCAAAGAATGTCGAATTTCACAGGAGTGACCCCGTGAAGGCTGTTTGGAATTGCTCGGTATTAGCGGAGAGTGAGAACACGATTGTCGTGGAAGAGAATCATTACTTTCCGCCGGATTCGATGAAGGCAGAGCACTTCACGGATAGTGAGACGACGACGTTCCGTGTGTGGAAGGGGACGGCGAACTACTACAACGCGGTCGTCGATGGGGAGACGAACGCGGATTCGGCGTGGGTTTATCGGGATCCGAAGCTGGAGGCAGAGAAGATCCGGGATCGGGTGGCGTTTTGGAAGGGTGTGGAGGTGCGGGAGACGTAAGACGAAAGAAGCAAGAGTGAACGGCCTCCCGCTATCAAGCGAGGAGGCCGTTTCTGTTACGCTAGATCATTGCCGACAGCGAGATCCATCGGTCGGGGCCGTCGGCCTGACCAGGGTCGCGGGCAATTACGTTGATACGCGTTTCGTCGCAACGTTTACACCGGTGGATGATCTGGTAGTCTTTGCCGGACCGACGGGTCAGACCGGCCGGCTGCATTAGTCCGCCGCAGCTGTTGGCGCGACCTCCCGGTTGGATGTTCACGTGTTTTGAATGCAGACATCTCGGGCAGCGATTTCGGCAGCTTGTATTGATGAACGGATACACAGCCAGCTCGCCGGATTCGGAGACGAATCCGGCGTTCTCGGTTTTCTTGACCAAGCCCTGAACTCCTGGAATCGAGTGAATACTCAACTCCGAGAGTTAGGGTTCCGTTTGCTCTTTCCCTCGCGCGCGGCGCTCGGGATTCCAGGCTCAGGCGGGTAGTGACCGGTTCACCGCCGACCTCTCGAGTCAGCGATTACTTCCGGTTTCTGCATCATCCAGGTGTTTCAACCCGGAATCCGGACCCCGACCGTTTTTGGGCTCGCCCACCTTCGACGAGCGATTGTGGCGGCCACTGTAACATGGAGTGACCCGCGTTCCGCCGGTAGGTGTAGGCCCGACTTCACTGGCAGTGGCGTCGACCCCTATCAGGCGAGAGCGATGTGGTTTATCCTCGCTCTTCTCCTCTGGCTGCAAAGCTTAGCACAAAGACTCGAAGACGCGAAGGAAGACACGACTCTTTTGCACACCAGAGAGGATGCACCCTAAATGGGGGCCTCAGCACGATCGGCGCTGAAGCCGGCCTATTCGATGGCTACACCGGTCGCCCTTCGATACGACCGCCTTAGCTGCGTCTGTTCAGGAAACCACGCATCCGTCCACTCACGCGGTCACTCAGGATGACCGGTATTGGCCTATTTTACACTAAGAGAGGAGGTTCCGGAGCCGGGGAATGAGGATGTCGCGGTTCTGATGGTGGGGCTGGCCTTCCCAATGAGCGTCTTCTCCAGCGTCGTCGCGCTGCCCGTACGCCTCTGAGGCCTGAGGAACGGTCAGACGGTGGAACGTGGTCGAGAACCAGCCGTCATCGGATAGCGAGATCTCCCTGAAGCCGAAGGGATAGCCGATGAGGCAGGATGTATCCACGATGAGGAAGTCCCGGATCGTGGTGATCCGGTTGAGGTGTCGGTGCCCGGTGAATACCACGCAGATCGAGGCGCAGTCCGTCACCGTTTGCAGGAGTCGAGCAGCACCTCGCACGCAGCCGCGACCCTCTTCGCCCTCCTTAACGGGTCCATCGGGCAGGATCCAGCTGTGAAGGCACAGCAGGAGCGGTACGGAAACAGCCATCGCGTCGCGATTCGCCTCGCGAAGCAACTCGTCGTGCTGATCAGTCCATTCTCCAGCGCCCCACTGTTTCGTGTCCCCTATGAATACGTTGGCGCGAGCGATTCGCAGTTTGTCGGATACCTGGTCAACGGCGAGAACTTCAGGTGTATCGAAGGCCTCGGTGAAGCTTTCAAAGGACCAGGTCTGGGCATCGCAGTCGTGGTTACCGGGGATACCGTAGAAGGGCGCTGCAAACCGGTCGACGTAAGACCGCACGTCGCGAATCGACTGCTCGAACACCTCTGTGGGGAGGTCGAAGGAGCTGCCACCGCAAAGGAAGTCACCGCCGTGGAAGATGAAATCCGGATCGATGGCGTTGATCGCCGAGACCATCGCCTCGTGGATTTCGGCGCCACAGGTCAGCATCTTGGGAGCACTGAAGTCGGCGGGGGCGTTTGTCCAGTAGTGGGTGTCGGTGAGGAAGACGAATCTGTTCATATGGTTAGCCTTGAAGAAAATAAACCCTTTAACCGCAGAGACGCAGAGAAAGCCAGAATACAGGAACCACAGACGAACACAAATGATAGGGTTGAGTCCCGAGGTCAACCCAAAGGAGACCGGAACTTCGGCGAAGACCACGCCCTTGCCCTGGCCAACGCTGCGCATTGGCCGTCCCTCGTCCAACTTCGCCAAGGCTGTGGTGCGACAGGCCCGCAGCAGGAGAGGGTTCTCGTTTACGGATTCGGGAACCATTTGGTGTTCAGTTCAATTGTGTGAGACTCAGGTAGCAGGCAGTCGCTGTCGGAGCAGGCGTGGGAATCGATGTTGAGGGTCTGTGTGACGTTTTCTCGCACTTTGAACGTGACCGGGGTCTGGGGTTGGATGGAGCCGGTGTAGACGTTGAGTTCGTCAGCCAGGCTGGCGGTGCTGAGCGGCTCCGGGGTGGGGTAGGTGAATGGTGGAGCGGTTACGCCTTTCGGTCCTTCGACCGAGATGTGGATTGGGATGTAGCCTTCCGGAAGCGAGTTTGCCTGGATGTGGAAACCATCGGCGATATCCATGTCGACCTTAAGGTGTGTACCTGGCAGCGACGGATGGTGTCCGCCGAAAGCGATGCTCGAATTGCGTATGCAGAAGCCGACACCGTGTGCTCGGTGCGAGGCCCGTCCTGCAGCTTTTAGCCATCCTACGCCATATGGGCGATCGAGTCCCGCACGGCGTGGTTGGCGTAGAAGGTGCGTGAACGGATGATGCCATTCACGTCGGTCGTGTAGGTCCCGGGGAACGGGACGCCATACCACCGGTGGCCTTCAGGCACGAGGGTGTTCAGGGTTCCGAAATCGGTGGTGACCCCGCTGTCCACGTCGGACAGGAGTGGATAGGTGATCCCGTGTTCGTCTGCGAATCCCGAGAGGGTCTCGACCGGGTCATAGCTGATCTCGTAGGGTTCGACGCCGTCGGATTGCAGTGCGTCCAGGTTGTCCTGCAGGTCCACGAGATGAGCCTTGCAGAAACCTCACCAATCCGCGCTGTGGTGGAACAGGATCCGTGACTTACGGCCACTGTCCGGCTCGTAGTGAACGTCGCAACCGTTCTGGTCGGGAAGCGTGAACCAGGGTAGCCGATCTCTGGACCTCTGGCGGCGTCTTCGGTTTTCGGCTCTGCGTCAGGTCTGTCAGCCACACATATAAATGGGCGTTGTTTGACCGAGTATCTGGATTTGGGTAGTCTTACTCGGCAATGAAAGGATACAGTGAGTCTCTCTGAACAACAACCCGCACTAACCTTTGAGCATGTCTCCAAACTCTATGAAACCGCCGAGAGTGAGGCACGCTCCGTTCTCGATGACCTGAGCTTCCGGGTGGAAACCGGTCGAACTGTGGCAATCGTGGGACGAAGCGGTAGCGGTAAGTCGACGCTTCTGAATCTTGCATCGGGCATCGACGTGCCGACGACGGGTGAAGTCAGCCTGTTTGGCCAGACCCTCTCTGCGTTGTCCGACGAAGCCCGTACGCTTCTCCGTCGTGACCGCGTCGGCCTGATCTTCCAGTTTTTTCACTTGATCCAACAT
Organism: Gemmatimonadota bacterium; assembly: GCA_002727195.1. Classification (GTDB taxonomy): domain Bacteria; phylum Latescibacterota; class UBA2968; order UBA2968; family UBA2968; genus UBA2968. The sequence goes on along the minus strand of PBWH01000015.1, from coordinate 151,884 downwards.
CTGTCCGTTCGAGACAACATCGCCTTGCCGGCGATGATCTCGGATGAGAAGCCAAAGGCGTTCGACAATCGCGTGGACCGTCTGCTGGATCGTGTTGGCCTCCTTGATCGAGCCGGCGATCCGGTACAGAAGTTGTCCGGAGGTGAAATGCAGCGGGTGGCGATCTGCCGTGCCCTGCTGATGGATCCGAAGCTGCTTCTTGCGGACGAGCCCACTGGTAACCTCGACGACGAGAATGGGGATCGCGTGATGGAGTTGATGCTGTCGCTGGCTCGTGAGGAGGGGATGACGCTCGTCTACGTTACCCACAGCCGAGAGTTCGCGGAACTGGCTGACGACGTGTGGGAGATTCACGGCGGGAGGATAGAGCATAGCGTAAAGCGCACTGCGCAGAGCGGAACGGCAAAGCCTTGAAGCAGTACTTTGTGAAAGCGCTGGGGGCGCACTTTCGGGCGGGGAAGAGTCTCTACCTCTTGACTGTATTCGGTGTCGCGCTCGGGGTGGCGTCGGTGCTGTCGATCCAGATTATCAACCGGAATGCGCTGGCGGCGTTCAAAGGCAGTGTGGAAGCGGTGAGTGGGGAGGCGGATTTGTCGGTGATGGGACGGACGCCGTCGTTTCCTGACTCGCTCTACCCGTCCGTTTTGCAGACTGCGGGCGTTCGTGCGGCCTGGCCGATGATTCGGCTCGAGGTGATTCTCGATACGGGTGAGGGGTTGCAGGAACTCACGAATCGACCGTTTCTGGAGATCATCGGGCTCGACTTCTTTGCGCCAATGGATATTCCCTGGCAAGTGGAGTCGGCGGATCTGACGGGGAGTATGTCGACGTCGGGGTGGGCGGCGATCACGCCTAGACTCGCGGAGCAGGAGGGGTGGCGGGAAGGGGATTCCTTCCGGGTAGCGGCCGGATCCCGAGTGGTCGACCTGACGGTTGGGGCGCTCGTGGATTTTCAGGCCCTGAGTCCACTGGCCAGCCCAAAGATGGTCGTGATGGATATCGGGCAGGTTCAGAGTGTCCTCGGTGCGCCTGGCCAGATCCATCAGGTGGACATCAAAGTAAAAGAAGGTGCCGCGATCGATCAGGTTCAAGCCGAGCTCGCACGACGCCTAGGTGAGTCTGTTCGCGTGGTGACACCGGCTCAGCGCGAGCAGCAGGCTGAGGGGCTGATGTCGGCCTTCCGGCTGAACCTGACAGCGCTCAGCATGATCAGCCTGTTCGTTGGGTTGTTCCTCGTCTACAGCAGCACGCAGGCGTCTCTGGTCCGGCGACGTGAAGAATTCGGTCTGTTACGGTCGATCGGCGGGACCCGCAGGCAGGTCTTCTGGTTGATCGTCGGCGAGGTCGCCCTGTTAGGCGCGCTCGGTGTCGCACTGGGGATACCGCTCGGCTACTGGGCGGCCGAAGCCAATGTCGGTATGGTGAGCGCGACGCTCTCGAACCTATATCTCCTGTCTGAAATCTCGACCCTGGAATTGCCCTTCTGGCTCTACGTCATGGCCGCTGCGATCGGGATCGGGGGTGCCGTTGCCGGTGCGCTCGTTCCCGCGCTGGATATGAGTCGTCGGGACACACGATCCCTCCTGGCTTCCTTTACGCTCCACGAGGCTATCAGCTCGCTCGCGCCGCTCTCCTTTCTCATCGGTGTCCTGCTTCTATCGCTGTCCACCATCTGGTATGTTGCGATCGGTCATACCTGGCAGCACGCCGGCTTTTTGCTCGCCGTCGCGCTGCTCGTCGGTCTGCCGCTGTTGACGCCGCTGACGGTCAGCAAGGTCTCAGGTCTCGTGCGTGCTAGCTCGTTTGGGTTCGCCTACAGCCTGAAGGGTCTGGCAGTGCGTCTGCAAACTTCAGCCTTCGCTGTTGCGAGTCTGGCGATTGCCGTCACCATGCTGATTGGCATCACGCTGATGATCGGCAGTTTCAAGAAGACCCTCGACGTATGGATCCTGACCTCGGTTCAGGCGGACATTTACATTGCTCCGACGTCCTGGCGAGGGAAGGGGAGCGACGGGGCGATAGATCCGGCAATCGTCGAACGGCTGACGGCGCATCCGGCCATTCGAGCGATTGATCGACTGCGGGGTTTCCGAGCCTACAGTGGTGATCACCGTATCGGTTTGGCCGGCGTCGAGATGGGGTTAGAAGGAGGGGAGTCACGGTTTCCGCTGCTGGATGGGGAGCCGAGGCAGGCCTATCAAGCCGTTGTCCGTCATGGCGGGTTGTTTGTGGGTGAAACGCTAGCCCGTAAGCTCGATCGATGGGCGGGGGACACGGTTCCGATCTACACGACGACGGGAGAGCGGCACTTTCCGGTTGCCGGTGTCTACTACGACTACAGTGTCGACGGTGGGGCAGCGGTCATGGATCTGGCGACGATGGCCGACGCGTTCGGTCCTGGGCCGATCAACAGCATTGCGCTGTATCTGAAACCTGGACACGATCCCGAACAGGTTGTCGATGAGCTCAAGGCCACATTGCCCGACGGGTCGCTGCAGATTCGGAGTAACCGCCGGCTGCGTACGGAAGTGATGAAAATCTTTGACCAGACCTTTGCGATTACCCAGCTCCTGAAGGGGATGAGCCTGCTGATCGCGGTCGCCGGGATCACGTTGATGCTGCTCGTGCTCGCCCGTGAGCAGATTCCAGAGCTCGCGCTTTATCGGTCGATCGGTGCGAAGCGGACGCAGCTGTTCAGGGTGTTCGTGGGGAAGGGCCTGGCGATGGGGCTGTTCGGGTTGTTGCTCGGGTCTGTCGGTGGGCTGCTTTTGGCGGGGCTTCTGATCTATGTGATTAACCGGGCCTACTTCGGGTGGACGATACAGCCGTATTTCGACCCCTGGCCGGTTGCTCAGCAGGCGGCGATCATTTTGGCGGCGGCGGTGACTGCAAGTTTATATCCGGCGGTAAGAGCGAGTCGGACACCGGCAACGGAACTCAGCAAAGAAATCTAAGAGCGCGTTCAGAGTGGCGGCCACCGACGCTGCGAGCAGCTACGGCGAGTCCGTGGGAGTCCTGAGTAGTGAGTGTTGAAGTGAAGAACCTGAAGACTTTAGTCATCGCAGGTGCCTGTCTGGCCCTGTTGTCGATTGGGCTTTCCAGCGAGAGCGAATGGGAGATTGCTAAGACCGACTATGCGTGGTCGTTCCCCGAAGATCATTGGGCTCGGGATGGGTATAAGACCGAGTGGTGGTACTTCACCGGGCATCTGGAGGCGGAGACGGGAAAACGGTTTGGGTATCAGTTCACGTTCTTTCGGGTGGGGCTGCTTAAGGAGAGGCCGGAGGTAACGTCTGAGTGGGGGGCGAAGGATCTCATTATGGGACACGCGGCCATCTCCCTTCTTCCCCGCGCCCTGAAGGTGAGCGGGGGAACGGGGGAGAGCGGGAGAAACGGCAACACCCATCGGTTCAGTGAAGTGCTGTATCGTGCTGTGCCGTTGCTGGGTGGGTTCGGGGCCTATCCGGACAGGCGGGTGGCTTGGAGCCGAGCGCCGGCGGGGACCAAGGGGACGTGGGAGTTGGCCTGGAACGGAGAGGCGTTTGATTTCAGGGCGGTGGATGACGAGTTGGGGTTTCAGTTCGAGCTGAGCACGACGCCGGCAAAGCCGCTGATCTTCCAGGGGCCGAACGGCTTCAGTCGCAAGGGGGAAGGATCGGCGGCGAGTCAGTACTACAGCTTTACGCGCCTGAAGACCGTCGGATCTGTGACGGTCGATGGCAAGCAGTACGCCGTCAACGGGCAGAGCTGGATGGACAAGGAGTTCTTCACCAATTCGTTAGCGACCGGTCAGGTCGGATGGGACTGGTTCAGCCTGCAGCTGAATGACGGTCGTGAACTGATGCTCTATGTCCTGCGAGACGGAGAAGGACGCATCGACCACGCGCGTGGAACACTTGTCGGTAGCGATGCGAAGACCACCTATCTGGAAGGTGAAGCATTCGATATCCAGCCGTTGGAAAAGTGGGACAGCCCATCGGGGGACTCGTATCCGTCCAGGTGGAGCGTCCGGGTGCCTGAAGCGGGTATCGATCTGGACGTCCGCAGCCAGATGGGTGATCAGGAGAACCGAAGTCGGCTGATTCCGACGCTCCGCTATTGGGAGGGGGCAGTGGATGTCACCACGACGACTGGCGAACGGATAGGCGTCGGGTTTGTGGAGATGACCGGATACGGGTCGTCTACAACGCCGGCCCTATAGGATTATGATGCAGCGAGCAGACGTGATCATCGTGGGTGGAGGCCTGGCCGGTTTGGCCTGTGCCCTCGAGCTTCAAGCGGCCGGGGTCGACTATCTCCTGATCGAAGCGGCGGACTCGGTGGGGGGGCGGGTGCGGACCGACGATGTGGAAGGCTATCGTCTTGACCGTGGCTTCCAGGTGTTGCTGAAGAACTACCCTGAGGCGAACGCGGTCCTCGATTTTGATGCACTGGACCTGCATCCGTTCGAGTCAGGTGTGCTGATACGCTACGATGGGGCCTTCCATGAAGTGGCGGATCCGTGGCGCGCTCCAATCAGTGCCCTCCGAGGTCTGACGGCGCCGATCGGTACCCTCAAGGACAAGATGCGTGTGGGAGCATTGCGCAAACGGGCTCTGTCCTACCTGTCGGATGGACGTTTTTCCGAGGACGGCACAGCAGCGGACGTCCTGGTCTCAATGGGGTTCACTGATGCGATGGTCAACCGATTTTTCCGACCATTCCTTGGCGGTGTTTTTCTTGACCGTGATCTCATTGTGCCGGCCGAGATGCTCTACTTCGTGTTCGGACACTTCGCGCTCGGTGGCGCGGCCGTGCCCTCATCTGGTATGCAGGCCATACCTGATCAGATGGTCGCTCGGCTGGATGACCATCGGGTGTTGACGGACACACCTGTCAGCCGAGTAGAAGATGGTCAGGTCATGTCGCAGAAGGGAGAAGGGTTCCAGGCCGACCATATCGTGATGGCGACGGATCTGAATGGGTTGAGTGCGCTGAATCGTAGCCGCTCTGGCGTCCCCAACTGGCGTGGCGTCACCTGCCTGTATTTTCTCGCGGACAAAGATCCGGTTGGACGGCCAACCCTAGTTCTGAACGGGGAAGGCGCGGCCCCTATTAACAACCTCTGCGTCCCGACAACGGTTTCACCGGCCTATGGACCAGACGACAAGGCTCTGATCTCGGTCACCGTCCTTGGCATCGCCGATGAGGAGATCCTCGCCCAGGTAGCGGGCCAGTTGGTCAGCTGGTATGGTCCCGATGCCGTTGGCTGGCGACTCCTCAAGGCCTACTACCTCCCGCACGCCTTGCCGCCCGCCCGGTCGGCCGGTCCTCCCCAGAATCCGCTGGTCTGCGGCGATCACACGACGCACGCCTCGATCGAGGGGGCACTCCTTTCGGGCAAGCGCTCGGCCCAACACCTGCTCAGTCTGTAATGGTTGCTCTGACGCACGCGATCTCTACGCTCACACTGGTCGGTCTGATCTGGACGATCCAGATCGTGCACTATCCACTGATGGCCATGGTTCCGCCCGCCACCTACCCGGCCTATCAGGGCGCGCACCAACGACGGATCACCTTTCTCGTGTCTCCTCTCATGGTCCTGGAGGGCCTGTCTGCTATCCTCATCTTGTTCGAGCAGAGCGGGTCTCCAGTCTACCGGGGAGGCCTGGTTGCTCTCCTTCTGATCTGGCTGTCGACAGCCCTGATTCAGGTCCCCTGTCATCGCCTCCTGATCGATGGGTTTGACCCAGGCCTGCACAGGCGTCTCGTTCGAACTAATTGGATCCGGACTTCTCTTTGGACGGTCCGAATCTGCCCTGCCGTCTGGCCTTTTCTCTAGCCCCTCCCAATCCCATAGCGTGCCCTGGCCTGCAGCGCTTTCTTGTCTGGACGTTAATCCAGCAGGTTCGTTCGAAGGAGGGTTGCGGTGAAGGCTGTCATCTACGAAGACATCGAGAAGATCGCGCTGAAGGATGTGGAAACCGACGCACTGCCACCGGGCTATGTGATCGTTGATACAAAATGCTCCGGTATCTGCGGGAGCCATCTCCACAATTATTATGGCGAGTGGAATCAGTCCCACACGCGTGCACAGGGACACGAAGTGTGCGGGGTGATCAGAGAAGTCGGTGAGGACGTAGACGGATTCACGGTGGGAGACAAGGTCTCGATGGACTGCTTGTGATCCACGTCCGCGGTGACCTGGTCGTGTCCGTCTTCAAGCACACAAACACCGCCTAGGATGATGAGTTTCCCGCGAATGCCCACACGGGGGAACTCACGGGTCTGACCGACCCGGAGATCCACCAGCTCGAAGAATTCGAGAGTCGACAGGGCCTGCGCCAGGCCGATTCCGCTTCTGAATACGGGCATGTTGTCTTTTCTGGTACGGCGACGGCACAGCCCTCACCTGTTAGAAGCCTTGTGATCTGCAGTATTCATACATCTTGGCGCTGCGCTTGGCTTCGCTGACGGCGTCTTCACCCTGATAGGGCGGTGTGCCAGGGCAGGACGTGACCCAGCGGCTGTAGCTGTTCCTTTCCAGGATTTCGCGACAGCCTTTGAAGTCGAGGCATTCGGCTTCTCCCACAGCGACCCACGTGGGGTTGTATTTACCATACTCCCGAACCGTGCAGGATGAGTAGTCCTGAAGGTGAACATAATTGAGTTGATCGCTGAAGTCATCGAGGGACTGGACGGGATCGTAGTTCCACAGTTCGGCGTGCGAGACATCGATGCAGAGCTTGGCCTTCTTCAGGTAGGCCATGTACAGCTTCCACTCGTCGATCGAGTCGACCAGGGTGTTGGTATGGATGTGGTAGGTCAGCTCGAGACCATACTGGGACGAGTAGTCCTGCCAGACGTCGGCCGCCTCTGCCGATTTGATGATGTCCTCGTCGGTGACCGCGCGGTCTTCCGGCTTACGGCCGCTCATATACAATAGACAATCGGCACCGACCTCCGCCGCGAAGTCCATCCGGCGTTTGCATCTTTCCTGGTTCGCCTGGTCCGGATCCTGGGGAACGCCCTGTGCCGAGAAGCAGATCAGCGGCATCCCTGTGTTGTCGCAGATCCTTCGTATACGCGTCGGTGTTCCCAACCACTCGATCGGGAGCCGACACTCCCAACCGTCCCACCCGGCTTCCTTCAATGCTTCAAGCGCGGGTTCGAGGTCCGGCTCCCGCCAGCGGAGCGCACAGTATGCGAGTTTGAATGCCATCTCAGTTCTTTTCCAATGAGAAGAAAAATGCCCGAACACGAAGTCACTAAGACCCGAAGGAAAAGACAAGCCCAAACTGAGGGGATCTCAGGGACGGATGCGGATTGACCGGTGCCAATCGTAGAATCATCATATGTCGAACGCGATCAAAGGAGAATCGGATGAAGTGGATTGTGGGAGGCTTCGCGCACGAGACGAATACCTTTTCGGTCGTGCCGACGGATGTCGACGCATTTAGAGCGCAACAGTATCTGTCGGATCCGGGAGCCATCCGGGAGGCTCATGCCGGAAACGCGACCGTACTCGGTGGATTTCTCGATGTGATCGACAAGCGAGAGGACGAGGCCGTTCTGACTGTAGCCGCTCACGCCACGCCATCTGGTCTCGTGACGGCGGATGCTTTCGACACGATGACTGGCCACATCGTCGACGGGGTCCGTGCCCATCACGATGCCGATGGTGTGTTGCTCGGGCTGCACGGAGCAATGGTGGCAGAGGGAATCGACGACGGAGAAGGAGAAACCATCCGCCGTGTTCGGGATGCACTGGGACCGAATCGACCGATCGTCGTGGTTCTGGATCTGCACTCACATATCACGGAGCTGATGCTTGAGCAGGCCACGACGATCATCGGGTATCAGAAGTATCCGCACACGGATATGGGCGAGAGAGGTGCCGAGGCTGCGGAGCTGATCATCCGAATCGTTAACGGGGACGTCTCCCCCATACCAGCGCTAAACAAGCCGCCGATGATGCCACCCGTCGGGATGTGTCACACGGAAGCCGGTCTTTATCTCGATCTGTGGGCGGACGCGCTACGACCCGATCGGCCGAAGGAGATCCTGACGACGGCGCTGTTCGCCGGATTCCCGTTTGCCGACGTCCCGTCGCTCGGGTATGCGGTGCTGACATATGCGGATGGTGATCAGGCCGTCGCGGATGCAGAAGCTGAACGGCTCGGGTCGGCTGCTTGGGAGGGAAGGGAGGCGTTCATGTATCACCCGACATCGATCCAGGATGCGGTGACGAGGGGGATAGCGGCGTCTGAGGGCCCGGTTGTGATCGCGGATATGGCGGACAACCCTGGAGGCGGAAGTGCCAACGACGGCGTTGAACTGCTGCGCGAACTGTTGAAGCAGAAGGCGACCGCGGCAGTCGCGACGATTTACGATCCGGAGGTGACGCAGCAGGCGATCGATGCTGGTGTGGGACAACCGATCAAAGCGACGCTTGGAGCGAAGACGGATGACCTGCACGGGGAGTCGATCGATATCGAAGGTCGTGTGCGGCTCATCTACAACGGCCGGTTTCAGTACAAGGGTCCGATGTCCCGTGGCGCTTGGGGCGACATCGGGATCGCTGCCGTCATCCGGGTCGACGAAGTAGATGTGATCGTGTGCAGCAAGCGTGTGCAGACCCGGGATCCCGAAGTGTTCCGGTCGGCCGGGATCGACCCCATGGACTACCAGATTCTGGCGGTCAAGTCGGCGGTCCATTTCCGGGCGGGTTTCAACCCGATTGCGAAGGAGATCATCATCGCGGATGGACCCGGGCTGACGTCGCTCGACCTGACGATGTTTCCCTACACGAGAATTCGTCGACCGATGTGGCCGATCGATCCTTAGACCCTACTCCCTTCCCGACCAGGAGCGGGAGCGATGGTACTGGGGTGCAAGGGAGAAAACCCGATGGAAGACACTGTGCTGATCTGGTCTGCGTGATTGGTGGACTGATCTACTTCTTCTATTGTCGGCCGAGACGAATCAAGGAACGACACGAGAAAGTGAAGGAAGACTTTGCGAATCTGGGCGCTTCCCGAGATCGAGATTAAGCCTTTTGCAGAAGTTGTGGACGAACGCGAGGTGGCTCTCTTCTACAGCGCCGCAGCGCATTCGGCGGTCGAGGGCCGCTTGCGTCTCGATCCCGTTTCTAGACGTGAGGTGATCGAGGCGACTGAATCCCATTTCTCTGCCCTATCGGAAGACCTCACGGGTGACGTGATTTACGCGGTCGGCGGAGGTGTCGCTGTTGACGCCGCGAAGTATGTCGGATTCAAGACCGGCCGGCCCGTGGTATCGCTCCCGACGGCCATGACCGTCGACGCGTTTTTCACTTGGGCGTCCGGCGTCCGAGAGGCGGGATGTGTTCGGTATGTCGAAACGGGTCCGCCGGAGCGGGTAGTGATCGATCTGGACGTGTTGGGCTCCGCTCCGGATACGCTCCGTGCAGCCGGCGTGTGCGATCTGCTGTCGATCGTGACTGGCAGTTGGGATTGGCGGTTCGCGAGAGATCACGATCAACTCGACGCATCAACACGCTACCAAGGCTGGGCGGACGATGTCGCGAAGTCGATTCTGAACGCGGCGATCGACTGTGCGGAGGCTGCAGGTCGAGGTGATGCGGATGGACTCAAACAGCTGGTGGATGGCCTCGCCCTGGAGGTCCAGCTGTGTAATCAGGTCGGACATTCCCGACCGGAGGAGGGGAGTGAACACTACTTCGCCTATGCTGTCGAAAATCAGATTGCCGATCCCCTTCCACACGGCGATCTCGTGGGGCCGGGAATCGTGCTGATGGCCCGGATCCAGGGGCAAGAAACGAGTCTCCTGGAGCGTGCGCTGAAGGAAGCTCGTGTGCCGCTGACAAGCCTTCCTGAACAAGCGATCCTGGGAACGCTGGAGCAATTACCCAAATATGTGCAGACTCACGGACTGCCGTATGGGATTACGCATGAGATGCCGGGGTTGCCGGAGGGGTTGGTAGAAGGGCTGACCTAATCTGCTGGGCAGGCAGACGGCGCGGGAGAGAAGCGCGCGAAACAAACGCAGGGGGCTGGCAGTCGCCAAGGCACGGTCGGTCTGACAACGGTCTGTTCCACGCGCTCTTTCCCGCTCCCCCAAGCGATTTCTTTGTAATACGAGCGAGAATACCCTACCAAAGCGTCCTGAACTGCTACACGCCCCTTGACCTCTTGCCTAAGTGTGTCTATTGTAGATTCGGATTAATTGAATTCAATTAAGTTACATCTTAACTGTGGTCCCCCCCTGGCCATATCGGGATATGCTGTGATATGTTGGTTCGATCCTCTCCCTATACGCTGACGTCCGAGACGGGCATCCTGAGCAGTCGTGAGTTGGGTGAACGACTCCTGGATGAACTGACGGCGCACCTCCGCGAAACGGTACCGGATTCCGCGACACCGCTGGATTTCTTGCAGATCCAGTTTGTCGACATTTCGGCTGCAGATGAGTTTCTGTGCAAGTTGCTGATGCGGATTGCGAGCGGTGAGCTGGGCACGCGGTATGTGTTCATCCAGGGCGCGAACGAGTCGATCCGCGAGACGTTCGAGGCTGTGCTCAAGCTTCGCGACCTGGCGGCTCTTTGCGTCGACGGTGAAAGCCGATGCATTCTGGGTGTGCTCAAAACGCCTATGCGAGAGGCGCTAGAAGTCATGCTGGCGGCGCGTCAGGGGACATCAGCCGAACTTGCGCAGCGACTGGACAAGAACATCAACATCGCCTGCAACCGGCTGAACGCACTCCAGAAGATGGGGCTCGTATGCCGAACGAGGGATGGGTCCGTTCAGGGCGGGGGAAGGCAATATTACTATGAGTCTATTATCTAGGACGGCATGCAAACTGGCCGCTAACGACCGTCCCTCGATACACCCATCGTCCCGGAAATCCGCGTCGCTGGGCACTCGGGATGAACGGTGTACACAGGCACAGGACACAAAACCACGATCATCGTTTTGCTGAATCTAGGTGCGGTCAAGAAGCAGATCGACGTGATGGTGCAAAACCGGAAGGCGTTGACGAACGACTATGCGGAGCGGGTAGAGCGAGCGGTCCGCGAATGGCGGCGGTGGGCGTCTGACCCAGATGCCCTGTCCGACAAGATCGCGAAGGCGCGGACCTCCTGGCTGGTTGCCCGACCGATCGAAGAAATAACCGCGGTTGGATCACTGCCATCTCGGCCCGGGACCCTTACAGTGGTGGCGACTGACGGGTCTCAGATCTTTCCGGATCGGAACGAGGTGGCGTCTTGCTTTCTGATCAACCTCGGTTATGTGTCGATGACGTACGGAACATGCGATCGACCGGAGATGGGGTCGGAGCCAGAACTGTTTTTTGAAGACGAAGATCTATACCAGGATTGGTCCGGACATCGCGCGATAATCACTCGCGAGCAGGTGGGGCATCGGCGCATGGCCATGGAGTTCACCCGGCTGGTGAAACTTGCCGAGATGTCAGGTGACAAGGATCAAAGGTCAAAAGACATTCCGATTGTGGCGATGTCGGATGGGACGCTGATTCTGTGGATGCTCGAAGGAAAGCCGCCCGCTCTGCGACGAGAGATGTTGAGGGGGTTCCTTGGTTCGATGGATCAGCTCAGGAAGAACCGTACGCCGGTATGTGGCTACATCAGCTCACCGGGTGGATCGGACGTCGTGAATCCGCTTCGGGTGGGGATGTGTCCCGAAACGCCGACGGTGTGCGATCGATGCCCGTGGATGACCGGTGAACGTACTGAGCTTCCGTGTGATCCGATCAATGGCGTGACCGACGCGGCCCTGTATTGGCGTCTGCTGGAACCTGGCGAACGATCAGCGCTTTTCGAGAGTGCGTCCAAGATCTTGGACGACTATGGCCCCCATAGCATCGTGTTCTTCTATGTGCACACGGGACAGGAGATCGGCCGGGTCGAGGTACCCCTTTGGGTCGCGCAAGACGAGGATCTCCTGAACCTCATACACGCCGCTGTGATCGATCAGTGTCGCAAGGGTCGAGGGTATCCGGTTGTGCTGTCCGAGTCTCACGAGCAGGCCGTGGTGAAGGGAACAGAGCGTGAATTGTTCTACTCGATGTTGCGGGATGCTTACGTCAAGAATCGGATGCAGGTGGGTGTGTCGGTAAAGCAGCTCAAGAAGAAAATCGTAGATGTGTAACTGAAAGAGGTAAGGCGCGAGAAAGAAGCGCGCCAAACAAGCGCATGGGCCCGGCCGTGGACCGCCGTCAGGGCTGTTGTCGGATAGGCAGCCGGCCTGCTCTACGCGCTTCTTCTCGCTCCCATCGTCTTTCGTTGAGGCCAACATGAAGATCAAATCCATACAGACCGTCCGTATCGAACTCCCGAAGCAGGAGCAGAAGACCAGGCCTCGTCGAGATACGTGGAACAAGACGTCTCCGAGGTCGTTGCCGATCAATTACTATCCAGAGTTTTCACGTTTACCCGGGAAAATGCCGGGAATGGGCGGCGGGGAGGTGTGGGTCAAAATTACGGCTGAGGACGGCACTTGGGGGTTGGGTTCGTGCAGTTTTGGTGCGCCGTCGGCGTCGGTGATCGACAACGTGTATATGCCGCTGCTTGAAGGACGGGACTGTCTGGCGACGGAATACCTAAACGACCTGATGTGGCGGTCCATCCAGCGGCTTGGGGACGCCGGGCACGCGACGGTGGCGAAGAGCGCGGTGGATCTGGCGCTCTGGGATCTGAAAGGGAAGCTGTTCGATCTCCCGGTGTATCGGCTTTTGGGTGGCCCGTGCAGAGAGGCGATTGATCTGTATGCGACAGGGGACGACTTGGACTGGGGGATGGAACTCGGGTTCAAGGCGTTCAAACTGACGAACCCGATCCAGTATCGCGAGGGGACGGAGGGGCTGAATCGGCTGGAGGGGAAGGTGGCGGCGGCACGGGAGGAAATCGGGCCGGATGCGGACCTGATGCTGAACGCCGTCATGTCATACAACCTCGATTACGCGGTGCAGGTGGCCGAGCGATTGAGACCGTTCCGGATGCGTTGGCTGGAGGAGCCACTCATTCCCGGGGATTTGGAAGCACACATTGCGTTGAAGAAAGCCTGCCCCTGGATGCCGATCGCCACAGGCGAGGATCATCACGGCCGAATCGCGTTCCGCCAGCTCGTGGAGCACCGCTGTGTGGACGTCCTTCAACCGGACTTGAAATGGTGTGGCGGTCTGAGCGAGGCCGTGAAGATTTACACGATCGGTGAAGCTACCGGGATCCAGACGATTCCTCACGGGGGCGCCAACACGCCGTTCGGCCAGCATTTTGCGATGGCGATGCCCGAGTCACTTCTCGCGGAGTTTTGGTTGGGGTCGGATCCGGGTATCCCACTGGAGGAGGCGAATTGTCTACCGGGTATGGCGGTACCCAAAGACGGAAAGCTGATCCCATCGGATGCACCCGGGTTTGGGTTGGGGATCGAGGAAGACTGGATCAAGCCCTACAGCGGGTCGGGTGGCTCCGAGTACTACGCGAACTAACCGAGGTCCTGATGGTAACTGTCAATGCAGCCGAGCACGTCGGCGAAGTGATCGAGAGCAGCACCTCGTATTTCACCGCCCAGGCGAGCGAACGGAACGGGGCGCCAGGATTCGGAACGTTCGTCAAAACCACGACCGATCCCGTGTCGTTCGGTCTCGTCTACGACATTCGCACGCAGTCGGTGGACGCGAATCGGAAGCCGACTGCATACGGCATGACCGAGGAAGAGTTACGCCGTGAGCAGCCTCAGATTTTCGAGCTGCTTCGTACGGAATTCGATGCCGTTATAGTCGGTCATCAAGGTGACCGAGGACCCCTCCAGATCCTGCCGTTACAGCCTCCAGGCATCCACACGTTCTGCTACGCCTGCGATGATCGTGAAGTGAAGGGCCTGACGGGGAATGGGGATTTCGTGCGGTCAATTCTGGCCGGCACACAGCTGCCGACCGATGAGTTGATTATTGCATCCGTTAGGACCGCGTGGGCTGTTCGTGGATACGACATGGCGTATCTGGTGACGCTTGGGAAGGAACTTTCGCGGTTGATCCGGGATGACTATGAGCGGTTGAGTTCGTTGATTCGCAGAATCTCTCAATAGAAAACCAGGGAGCCACAGAAGACACAGAGGACACGGTGGGTATTTGCTGCAAGGAGTGGGTTTCGACAATCCAGACTCTACACGTGTTCCGATGAGTGAACCTTTGGAACCACAGATAAACACGAATGGACACAGATGGTTTCAGCCCCGGCAGGGGGGACCGATAGTAGCCAGGGGCGCAAGCCCCTGGTACGGAGTGGTTGATGCGGCTGGCGCCGCGGTAGAGGGCAAGCGACAGGAAGTGGTAACCATCGGGGCGAAGAGTCAGGTTGGGATACGTGGCGAATAAGAACGGAAAACAGCTCGACTTTACATCCAGCCGTGATCCTCTTGGGGTCATCACGCAAGGTTCGCTCGTCGAGGGCGTCGACATGAAGCTCGATCCGGAGCGGAGTGTCGAGGACATCAAGGCGGGGAAGTTTGTCGTCGTCGAGGGATTCAAGAACGAGTTCTTCTCAATGATCACGGACCTTAAACTGGACGCGACGAATCCGGATATTCTGCTGTATCCGCCGCACGACGGGGACCAGCTGCTGCACAGCGTGCTGAACGGGGCGAGTACCTATGTGACCGTCGCGCTGCGCCCGATGCTGATGCTGGAGAAGGGTGAGATCGTCGAGGACGAAGCGCGTCCTGTGAAGACGATTCCCAGCCACTTTTCGAAAGTCGTAGATGCGGAAGAGGAGGATGTGTCCCGGGTGTTCGGGAGTGAGGAGCGGGACGATCGGTATTTCCACATGGGGACCCCGCTTGACATGGAGACGCCCGTTTGTCTGAACATGAACCGATTCGTCGAGCGAAGTAACGGAATCTTCGGGAAGACGGGGACTGGGAAGTCGTTCCTGACGCGACTCGTGCTGTGCGGACTGATCAAGCAAAAGAAGGCGGTGAACCTGATCTTCGACATGCACAACGAGTATGGCTTCCAGGCCATGAAGGAGTCGGGGAACGGGAAGGGTGGGTTCGTAAAAGGTCTGAAACAGCTGTTCGGGAGCGAAGTCGCTCTGTTCTCGCTGGACCCGGAGTCGACGCGTAAGCGGGGCCAGGCGCCTGATCACGAAGTGTATATCACGTTTGACCAGGTCGCGGTCGAAGATGTGATTGCCCTTCAGGACGAGTTGCAGCTGAACCCGACTGCCTCGGAGTCGGCGTATCTGGTCTATGCGCTCTACAAGAACAAGTGGCTGCGAACCCTCCTGTCGCTAGACGGCCCTGATGTTGAGTCTTTCGCTGAAGAGATCGGGGCGAACAAGAGCTCGCTCTCCGCCGTCCACCGCAAGCTGAAGCGACTGCAGAACTTCCCGTTCATGGTGGATCGTCTCGCCGGTCCTGACGCTGTCGACACGATGATGGAATACATCGACCGCGGGATCCACATCGTGCTCGAGTTTGGCCGGCAGACGAGCATGCTGGCCTATCTCCTCGTGGCGAACATCATTTCCAGGCGTATTCACGAGAAGTATGTCGCAAAGAGCGAAAACTTCTACGCGACGCAGAATCCGGCGGACCAACCGCGACATCTGGTGATCACGATCGAAGAGGCGCATAAGTTCCTGAACCCGTCGACGGCGCGGCAGACGATTTTCGGGATCATTGCGCGCGAGATGCGAAAATACTACGTTTCGCTCCTCGTGGTCGATCAGAGACCCTCCGGAATCGACGAGGAGGTTCTGTCTCAGCTCGGAACGAAGATCACGGCTTTGCTGAACGATGAGAAGGATATCGGCGCTCTACTGACAGGCGTGTCGAACGGGCCGGGTCTGCGGAGCGTTTTGGCCAGCTTGGATTCGAAACAGCAGGCCCTCGTGTTCGGTCACGCCGTTCCGATGCCGGTCGTGATCAAGACACGCAACTATGACGAAGCGTTCTACAAAGCGATGGGCGCGGTGAGCAACGAAGAGAAGGTCGAGATCGCCAAAGAAGCATCGGCAGCTGTGTTTGGAGACTAACGTTGAAGCTGATTATCCAGATTCCGTGTTTGAACGAAGAAGATACGCTGGCAGGTACCGTGGCTGACATCCCACGTGAGTTCGAGGGGATCGACGAAGTCCAGATTCTCGTGATCAACGATGGGTCTACGGACCGGACTGTCGAGGTCGCACGCGAGGCGGGGGCCGATTACATCGTCGAGTTTCCCCGTAATCGGGGGCTCGGGTACGCGTTCCGCGCCGGGTTCGATGCCTGCCTGAAGGCAGGCGCCGATATCATCGTGAACACGGATGGCGACAACCAGTATGCCGGCTGGGATATCGCGAAGCTGGTCAAGCCCGTGGTCGAGGGGAAGGCCGAGATCGTGATCGGAGACCGGCGGACGGACACGATCGAGCACTTCTCCTTCACCAAGCAGGCCCTCCAGAAGATGGGAAGCCGGATGATCAGCCGTCTGGGAAACATGAACATCCCCGACGTAGCGAGCGGATTCCGGGCCTATTCCCGGGATGCCGCTCTTCAGCTATCGACGTTTACCGATTTCGACCATACGGCCGAACACGTCGTCGAGGCCGGGCAGAAGCGCTTTGCCGTGATGAGCGTCCCGATCGACACGAACCCGAAGCTCAGAGAATCTCGGCTCTTCAACAACATCTCGACCTTCGTCATTCGGTCGGGCCTGATCAGTCTAAGGACCTACACTCAGTACAAGGCACTCAAGATCTTTACGCTGTTCGGATCGCTCAGCTACTTGGCCGGTGTAGCCCTTGGAATGAGGTTTGTCTACTACTTCCTGTTCACGGACCAGGGGAATCTACACGTCCAGTCCGTGATCCTGGCCGCGATTCTTCTGCTGGCAGGGTTCCAGATGTTCCTGACCGGAATCGTCGCCGACCTGATCGCTACGAATCGCTCCCTGCTGGACGATGCCCTCAAGCGGATCAAGTCTATCGAGCTCGATCGGATCCAGGAAAAAGCCGGAGATTGACTTGGCGTCTCTCGCCGAGCAGTTCGATACCGACGGATTCTGCTTAGCCGAATCCGTCATCCCGCCAGAGGACGTGCAATCCGTTATCCCCAGGATGGATGCCTTGATCGCCGGCGACTATGAGACCGGCGTCCCACCACACTCCGGTTTTCGTCCGGGTGATCCGACCGACCGGCTGATCAAGATCGACCAGCCACATCTTTCTGATCACATGGTCCGCTCGTTTGTCAGCCACCCTGAGATCGGACGCTGTGCGGCGGAAGCAACGGGGGCCGGGTGGGTACAGCTCTGGGCCGTTCAGCTTCTTGTGAAGCCTTCAGGTAGCGGGTCGGGCGGCCACATTGGCTTTCACCAGGACACGTAACACTGGACGAAATGGTTCCGTGGTGAGGTGTTTACCGCGTGGGTGGCATTGACCGAGGTCGAGTCAGACTGTGGGCCGATGACGTTTGTGCGTGGGTCACATCGGTGGGGATTGAACGAGAATCCAAGCCACTTTCGGGATACTGACCTGGACGAGCAGTCAGAGTCGATACCAAGGCCCGATACGGCAGAGTGGGAGGAAGTTGCCGCGACGATGACGTCAGGATCGGTGAGCTTCCATCACCGATTGACCTATCACGGTAGCCGGTCAAACGTGTCGGGGAAATCGCGAAGGAGTTTCGCTTTGCATCTCCGGACGGAGAACAGCGACCCGCTGGATACGATTGGCGGATACTACAATGAGAACCTGGAAGATCCGGATCTCTGTCCGGTGATCTATAGTGAGTGACTGAGGAGCGAACGCTCCGGCAGGCTACTTCTTTTCTGACGACTCTTTCAATTTCACGTTCTCTTCAGCAACCTCGCCTAACTGGGTTTGCATGGCGAGGATCTGGTGGTTCTGGCTGTTCAGTGTCTTCTCCAGGTCGTTCAACTGTTTGGCAATCGGCGCGCGCTCAAACTGCAACACCTTGAGCTGACCTCGAACCCGCTTACCTTCTGCCTCTTCTTCCGCTAGCCGTTCTCTCGCCTTCGCCAGATCCCGACTCGTGTATGCTTCCACGAGGATGACCATTACGGTCATGATGAGAACGAATATCTCGAAAGTGCCCACGGTTACTTATCCAGCTTCCAGCTCTGGGACTTCATGACCAGCGTCTCCTGGAGCTCCTTCGCGTTCTTGATCTTGTCTTCCAACTCCCCAATCCGTCCTTTGTTAGTTTCGATCTGCTGCTTCGACTCTTCCACCTTCTTGAGATCATCCTCCTTGGCCATCTGCTCCTTCGCAAGTTCGTCGTGGAGCTTCACGTTGCCCGCTGACAACTGACCCAGGGCTGCCAGCAGTTTTTCCAGATGGGCGCGGTACTTCTTGAAGGTGGCCAGCATGTAGGCGATCGCAAGGGATGCCAGGGCCAGCATGAGCCAGATCATGTCCACAGATCGAAACTCCAAGGCCAATTGAGAATCAGCATAAGGCCCAATATAGCTAGGTGAATGCTATCTCACCAACAGGGGATCGTTCCACCATTTAGAACTTGATACTAAGTGGGGTCCCATGTGCACTAAGTGACGCTTAGCAGGTAGTTAAGGGATGTCCCTTGATTTTTATCTACCAGCACAGAAAGCCGCATAAATTCTTATATAAACAAGTATTTAATACCTATTTTCTGAGCAGAAAAACAGCATGAAATACCAAGCAGCAACAAGTAAATTCACCGGGAGGATGCCGTGCGAATTTGAATGTCCGAGGACGCCTTGCGGGTCCTTACCTACGTGCAGGTTGTCGACCATGCTCTTGGCAAGTGGGCCTCCGCCTCCAATGGAGATACCGGAGATGCCCTCGTCGTTGTCGAGCCAGAGGGCAGTGGAGATCCTCAGGTCGCTCGCCGACAGGGTTGTTGGCGGCGGCTATGGGGCGGTGCATGTTGATCTGGTAGGGTAGGGTTGGGTGCGGATGCCGGTGATTTTTATCTTCTGGGAGCCTGCGCTGGGGTTGGGGCGAAAGGTGTCACCTCGGGGATGGGGAGGAGATACCGCCGACGTGAAGTCGGCGGTTACGGGTGCTCGATATCTGCGACCGTGCTAGCCGAGAGCGGCGGTCCACTCGTCCTCCTTGAAACCGATGAGGCCGGTGTCTTTGGTGAGGAGGAAGGGGCGCTTGATGAGCTTGCCGTTCTGGCTGAGGAGGTCCATGGCCTCGGCGGGCGACATCGAGGGCAGTTTGTCCTTGATCTTCAGCTCGCGGTACTGGACACCCGATGTGTTGAATAGGCGGCGTAGATCGCCGTCGTAGTGGCCAAGCATTCTCTTGAGCTCGGTCTTGGTCGGGGGCTTCTCGGTGATGTCCACCACGTCATAGGCGACCTTCTTGCCGTCCAGCCACTTGAGGGCCTTGCGGCAGGTGCCGCACTTCGAGGATTCGTAAATCTTCAGGGGCATTCTGATTCTCCGTGTGTGTTGAAGGCTAATCGGTTTGGAACTCGAATCCCCAAATGGCGTTTGGGCCGTCGCGCTCACCCGAGTAGAAGGCCATCAACCAGCTTCCATCTTCCCGCTGTGCCATCCAGGGATATCCAAAGTCCGTGTTCGTGTCGCCGGCGGGAAAGTCGACGAGCGTTCCGCGATCTGTCCACGCCTGACCGTCGTCTGTAGAGACCCAGAGGGAGATCCGTCCGGGTGTGTTGCCTTCAGATTTGCGCTCCGTCAATAACGCGAAAAGACGGTCGCTTTCCCTCTCGCGAACAATGAAGGGGCTCGTTGATCGCGCCCCACTCGCTGACCGGACCGGCGACTGAGAGACTTCCCAGTCCATACGTCGGCGACTCGCTCTCAGTGAGGCATAACCTGAGGTCAGGCCGGGGTCGGTATGACGGATGAGTCCGACGATGGCCTCGTCGGTCGGTATGACGGCCGGCTCAACGAGCGCCTCATCGGTGACGTGTTCTGGGGCCGCCCAATGAAGGCCGTCCTGACTGAAGCAGATCCACAGGCCAACGTCGTGCGGGTACGATCCCTGTCGGTAGTGGCCACACACCGCATACCCACGGCCGGGGACATGAAACACGTGACCGTATACCGAACCGGTCCTGCCAGCTGACAGCGCCGCGACGTTAATCTCCTGCCAGTTCTCGCCACCGCCTACCGATGCCCATCCAAAGATGGTGTTCGCCTCGTTCCCCCGGTGGCCCATTGCCAGGAGGATGACCACGTCGTCAGCGGTTGTTCCGATCGCCAGGTTTCCGCAATGGGGATAATCATCGCCTTCGCTGAAAACCCGTAGAATGGTAGGGTCAGAGAACTCAACTCCGTCTTCGGAGACGGATACGGCCGGGCTTCCACCGATCGTGTGCGTTCGCCCCGCGGCATACGCGAGGATGTGCCGGCCCTTCGAGGTGACCGTCAGCTTAGGCCAACCGAGGTGCGCATGATTCGCGTCAGATGGAGGCGATACAAGGATACGAGGGGTCGCGATCGGGCTTGTGGGATCGGGCATGTCAGTGAGCGTTCGACAGCTGGAGACCCACGACACCGAGGATGATCAGCGCGATGGATCCGACTTTGATGAGTGAAAAGGATTCGCCGAAGTAGATGATGCCGATGGTCGTGATGACTGCAGTCCCAACGCCGGACCAGATGGCGTAGACCACTCCGATTTCCAGAGACTTTACGGCCATGATCATCGCGCCCATAGAGGCGAGATAGAACACGCCGACACCGACGGACGGGAGGATGCGCTGGAAGCCGTTCGAGAGCTTCATACACGTCGTTCCGGCGACCTCGAGGGCGATTGCGACGATAAGGTAGAGCCAGGGCATCTTTATTGATGATAGAAAATCGAAGATTGAACGGCGGATTCCTTACAGCAGTGCTTTACGGAAACGGTCGATGACGATGTCGATTTCGTCTTCGACCAGGTGGGCGACGGCGATTCGGATGTTGTTTTCCCTTCCGCGGGTCCAGACAATGGGGTCGCCCTGTTTCAGCTCTTCGATGACATCAGGGGCCTTCTTCCCGAGCGCCCCCTCGTCCAGGGTGAGCAGGACGCCGTTGCTCAGGCTGTTGTCCTCGACGAGGCGGCTGGTGGACAGGTTGGGGATGTCCTTCAGGCGGTCCTCGATGTAGTCTGTGCGGCGCCAGTGTTCGGCTATCCGGGCCCCGTGATCCATCTCCAACCACTCTTCCAGAGCCACTACGACGGCGACGATTTCCTGACGGTCCAGTTTGAGCGGTCGGCCGACGGTTTCGTAATCTCCTGTCTCGAAGCCGATGAAGCTGTGCTGGTAGGCAGCTTCAACCAGATCCTTCCTGCCGGCCAGGATGCCCGTCGAGTTGCAGGCGCCGATGTATTTGGCACCGAATCCGATCAGACAGTTGGCGGACTGTGCGTAGTCTTTCATCGTCCCGAGCGGATAGACCTGATAAGCGGCATCGACCGTGATCGGCAGGCTGTGACGGTCGGCAATGCGCTGCAGGTCGCTCAGGTGCTGAATGGTGTCGTCCGGGTCCCCGGATGCGTAGTAATGAATAGCCGCTGTCTGTTCGGTGATCGCGTCCTCGAGCTGCTCCTCAGACGTGCCCCTCTCGTTCCCTACAATCAGGACCTGGCCGCCGAATATGGTCAGGCAGCGCTCGTAGTGATAGTGTTGGCGCGCCTGGAAGAGGAATCGATTGGGGATGCCGTCGACGTTTGGCAGCTGTTCCATACGTTGCGGATCGCCGACCGACATGCAGGCCGCCGAAGACAGGCCGAGTGCGGCGCCACAGCCCGGGGTGACGAATGCGGCCTCGGCGCCGAGCAGTTCAGCGATCCGCTCCCCCGTCGCTCGCTGCAGGTCGTTCATCGAAACAAAATGGCGATTGGCGGTGACCATGGCCTCCTGGACGCGCGGTGAGACACGCGATCCGCCAAGAACGGTCATGTTCCCCGATGCGTTGATGACCGGAGTTGTACCCAGGTCGCGGTAAAGCTGTGCAGGATCGATCGACATTTGGTGGCTCGCCTAGGACATGACGAGATACGCTGCCCCAATCGACCCGGCGTCGTTGCCCAGCCGGGCGAGCTCGATGCGCGTATGCTCGAACATGCCTTCAAGTGTGTTTGTTTCCGCTGACGCGGCAATCGGATCGAGCATCAGCGATCCAGCTGCCGAAATGCCCCCGCCGATCGCGATGACTTCCGGACTGAGAATGTTGATGAGGTTGGCAACGGCGATCCCGATGTGACGGGCGACGTGGTCGACCGTAGCCTCTCCAATCTCGTCACCTTCTGCCGCTGCGTCACAGATCGACTTCGGAGTCAGGTCCTCCTTCTTCAAGGAAGTGACGAGACCGTCGTCGATCAGTTTCTCCGCGTGGCTGATCATGCCTTTTGTTGCGCTGATCGCTTCCAGGCAACCGGACTTGCCGCACCCACAGAACGGGCCGTCAGGAATGACGACCATGTGACCGATCTCGCCGGCAGAGTAAGACGCGCCGTGATGAACACGGCCGTCGACGACGATGCCGCCACCGATCCCTGTTCCCAGGGTCAGGAACGCGAGCGAGTCACATCCTGCTCCCACTCCGGCCTTCGCCTCGGCGAGGGCGGCAACGTTCGCGTCGTTGTCCAGCTCGACAGCTGAGCCGGTCAGCCGATCCTGAAGCATCTGGCGGAACGGAACGTGGTGCCAGTCAAGGTTGGGTGCGATGACGACGGTGCCATCCTTACGTGTGACGCCGGGCACGCCGACACCAACGCCCGAAGTGGAATCCAGTGTGACGCCGTGTGTGTCACAAAGGCTCCCCACCAGACCAACGATTCGGTCCGCCACTCCGTCTGCTCCCGACTCAGGCTGGGTCGAGACCAGGTCTTGGTGAAGGATCCGCCCTTCGTCCGAGATGACAGCGCCCTTGATGTCCGTCCCGCCCAGGTCGATTCCTATGGCAGGCATTTCCACCCCCCTTCACAGCCACCGCCGCGGAGCCCAAAGCGCAAAGCGATCATCGCGCGACCTCCACGGGGCCACCCTTCAGATACGATTCTGTGATGTTGATGATGAGGGCAATGTCGTCGAGGGCATCCTTTACGGGGGTCCTACAGGTGGTGCCGTTGGCGATGCAGTCGTGGAAGTGTCTCAGCTCGGCGACGAACGGGCTTTCCCATTCGACGGCTGGTTTGCGCGCGTTGGTAAGGCCCTTCTCATCGATCTCCTGGACGACGACCTCTGACAGCTGGCCGCGGGAGAAGCCGGTCGGATAGCTGAGGATGACGCGTTTGTCGTCGCCGTAGATCTCGAGTGTTTCCTTGAAGTCCCACAGGTTGGGCAGGTCGATCCAGGTGGCAATACACCGGGCGCCCGACTCATACTCCAAAACGGTCGATACCGCGCGGCCGTCCTTCCAGACGTCAGTATTGACGACCCGTGTCGGGTTGCCCATGACAAATCGTAGACCGTAAAGGTCGTGGATCATGCTTCCAGATAGGGTGAAGAAGGCGCGCGATGCTTCGGTCGGTACATCGGGTCCCAGCGCCTGCTCGAGGGCGGCGGCACGAGCAGCCGTCGACTGTTCACCTGCGCTCGAGGGGATGTCGTCGAAGCGTTCGATGTGAAACTGGCTCGTGTGCAGGTCATTGGTTGGATGGAGATGATTAATCTGGACGAAGGACGCGTCCCAACCCTGCGACTCCTCGTAGACGAGCTCGAAGGCGGGATCGTAGACCTTCATGTAGCCTACTTGCGAGACCGTTCCTGCGGCCTCTCCCGCAGCATGAATGGCCGCGGCCTCTTCGTTCGAGAAACACATTGGCTTCTCGATGAACACGTGCTTGCCCGCATTGAGTGCGGCGACGGCGATCTCCGTTTTGGGATCCCGGTGGCAGAGCAGGACGGCGTCCACGTCAGGGGCTGAGATTACGTCCGAGTAGTCCGTCGTGTGATTAGTAACGTTGAAGCGGTTCGCGAGATACTGGGCGAGTCCCGCGCTGACATCGCACGTCCACGTGACTTCGAACAGGTGTTGAAGCTCGTGGAAGTTGGGCATGTGCTGTACCTGCGCGATCGCGCCACAGCCGATGATGCCGATTTTGACTTTATCCATGGGCGTATCCTTCAGAAGCTTCTATTCATCACTCTTGGGCAGCGAAGCGCAGAGCGAAAGCGAAGTCAAAGGCAGCTCAGCCATTGGCGGTGATGTCGTAGGAGAGGTCGTTCCAGCTGTCGCCCAGTTCAGATACGGCCTTGAAGACCTTGTAGACGTCCTGCCACATAGCTTCTCGTGACGCCTCAGGATCACCAGTCATACTCTCTAGCCTGGCAGTGCTGGTATCGGCCATCTGTTGCACGGCGCCGGAAAGTGCCTCAACGGCTTGACGGTGTCGATCGACCCGGGTCTCTCGGCACACGCTCGTGTCCAGGTCGACGTCGTAGATTTTTGCGGGAGAGAAATTGATCGGCTGCTTGGCCTCACCTTCAGCGGAGCGGCCGGTGTGTGTGGGCAGAATGTGGGGGGTGACGGACAGATACATGATGACGGGGTCGTCGCCGATCACGCGGACGGAATGCGCTTCATCGGTCAGGGCGAAGCATAGCTGGCCTGGCTTGACCTGCTGGATGGTGCCCTCGATTTCGAACTCAGCGATCCCCTGCAGGATCAGGAAGACCTCATGACCCAGGTCGTGAGAGTGTCGGGCGTTGAAGCCCTGGCCCGGTTCCATCCTGAGGATGCGGGATCGCATCTCGGGCGTGATCAGCAGGTTCTTGACGTGTTCGGGATTTCGATAGTCGTATACTGTGAATGGCATTGCGTTCTCCTCACTCCTCAGTCGTGTTCTCGAGGATCCATTCGACGTAGAGTGGGTGGCCATCCTTTATGGGGATTGCCACGATATCTGGCACGTCGTAGGTGTGCAACTCCCGGACGCGATTCATCAGGCTCTGGACTGTGTCGGCTCTCGTTTTCATCAGAATCAGCGATTCCGCCTCATCCTCCACCTTGCCCTGCCAGCGATAGATCGACCGAATGCGAGGGACGATGTTTGCACAGGCGGCAAGCCTCTCTTCCACAACGGCTGACGCGATCCGTGCGCCTTCCTCTTCCGAGGATGTCGTTATATATACGAGACGGATGTCCTGCTCAGACATTCTGTGCGGCCTTCCCGCGAGACACAGCTTCCCTGAACGCGTCGATCCTCGCGTTCATTCGCGAGGTGTGCGAACCGGACCAGTACACACGCTCGCACGACGGACACCTGTAGAAGGTGTCACGGGTCTGCAGCACATACGGCGGAACCACGGCCTCTACTTCGTCACGGGATACGCTGTCGATCCCCACGTTGCACTCGAGGCATCGGGTGAAGGTTGGTCGATCCAGGTCGATACTTGCGTCGGCGACCATTTGAGCGACCTGGTCATCGATGTCCAGGGCGTCGATGTGAATGCAAGTCACGTCATCCATCGCAGCTGCTCGCTCAACCAGCGGGCGATCCCGGGTGAGCAGAACGCGTCCCTCTTGCCCCGCAACTCGCAGCAGGTCGTCATCGGCGGCGAAATTGTCGTACACTGTGTCGTAACCGAGGATGCGCAACCACCGAGCCAGCTTGCCCAGCATACAGTCAGCCAGAAACGTCACCAATCGACTCCGTCCCAAATGGCCCGACATTTCTCTGATAAGCCCCTCACAATTACGTGCTCCGGCCGATCATGGCAAGGCAGTATTTGACGAATGTCGGTGATATCTAACCTTCATAGAGTTGGCTTTGCGCGAGTGGAGGATCGGGCGTGAACATCCCGCTTTCTCAGTCCTATCACCGGAGCATCGACGCAGAGCGGCTTGAGTCGGCCGAACAGGTTCTCCTGGACCACATCCGGCTCGGCACCACGCCGGCTGCGTGTGCAGCAGTGATGAATAGGTCAGACACCCTGGCGGTGTGGGCGGCCGGGGGGCACACCTATGATGCAGATGCCCTGACCACGAAGCCGGACGACCTGTTCGACCTAGCTTCGGTGACAAAGGTGATCGCCACCGCGACCCTTTGTGGGGTCTACGTCGACTCCGGTCACCTCGATCTCGACCAGCCGGTTCGAGACATCCTGACCGATTGTGCGCTCGATGGCCGCGTCACGCCCAGGGCGTTGCTTTCCCACTGCAGCGGTCTGCCCGCACACGTTCACCTCTACAAGCAGTTGATCGATAAGCGGGAAGTGGAAGACGCGGTCAAGTCGATGGCGCTGGAGTACGAACCCCTGACCCGCGCTGTCTACAGCGATATGGGATACATCCTGCTTGGCTGCGTCCTGGAAGCGGTCGGTGGTGCGCCGCTGAATGAGCTGTTCCGGGACCACATCCGGGAGCCGCTCCGAGTGTACGAGACGGTGTTCTGCCCGAGTGTGGAGAACCAGTCCAGGATCGTGCCGAACGAGGATGATCGACAGTGGCGAGGTCGACTCGTTCACGGGGAAGTGCACGATGAGAACGCGGCCGTAATGGGTGGGGTGGCGCCACACGCCGGTCTGTTTTCGACCGTCGTGAACACGGCGGCATACACGCGACTGTGGTTGAACGAGGGCAGCCTGTATGGCCAGCGTATTCTCAAACCCGATACGGTGAAACTGTTCCGGACACGGGTCGGGTTCATCCCGGAGAGTACGTGGGCACTAGGTTGGGATACCGTCTCGTCCAGCGGGAGCACTTCTGGCAACCACTTCTCACCGACGTCACACGGAATCCTTGGATTCACTGGAACATCGATCTGGGTCGATCCGGAGGCGGATCTGGCGGTGGTGCTGTTGACGAACCGCGTTCACCCGACACGCGACAACTGGGGAATCAGGGGGTTAAGGCCCGCATTCCACGATGCCGTACGGAAAGCCCTCTTGGATTGATGGGTGCCCTGCCGCGCCGAATCCCTTGGCGGAGGTGGGTTGAGAAAGAAGATTGAGGAGCCAGTTCAAGGGCGGGTGATGTTGAAGGTGATTCGATCGGTGGTCGGGTTGGTTCGGTGGGTGAACAGGATTCGGTAGAGCTTGTCGCCCCAGGTGCGTTGCAGGTTCCGATCATCCAGGGCGATTTCTTCTACGGTCGCCGCTAACTGTGCTTCATCGAAGCCGATCGCGAAGGTGACAGTGTTCTCCTCATCCTTCGGGATACCTGAAACAGATACACGACCTCCTTCGACCAACGACGGGTATGGCGTCATGAAGCTGAACGACAGGTTGTCCGCTCGTTCGAGCTTATAGTCGTCAGTCAGCGAAACGCCATTTGTCCGGTCGAGACGGATCGTCCGGTTCCATTCCTCGATTCCCGCTTCCTCCGGGTATGCCCCGGCGATGTTCTGGCTCAGCTGGACGTAGCCTTCCTGTTCCTCGTACCGTACGTCCTCGGCGCGATACTTTCTACCGTTCTTCTGCATGACACCATTGACCGTCGGCAGGTTGTGGTAGGCCGACTGCATGGTCCAGATCTTGTATCGGTCGCCGCTGAAGGTTTGTCTGCGATAGCGTTCCACTCCCACGTCGATGAGGGCGGGATAGCCGTCGATGTAGACGATGAAGCTTCCCACGTCGTTGTGGTTATGGCTTTCGTTGTTGTGTCCCCCCTTGGCTGCCACATACCAGCCCTCGGGTGATCCGGCGGTAGATCTGGCGCCCATGACCTGGATGTCGGGGAGCCAGGCGTCGCGCAGGTAGGGTTGCGAGGCGGGGGCGTCATACATCTCCTGAAGCTCGAACATCGAGAAGAGCTGGCGCGACAGGTTTCCGCCGACGCCTCGCTTGATCGGATCCCGCCTGTGCACTGCCCAGGAGCCAAAGGCCATCATCGTCGGATCGTTGATCCGCTTCCCATACCGGTAGACCATTTCACCGGCGATGGTTGTCTTTGCTCCGGCGTCGGCAAAGTTGACCACATATCGCTCGTGGATATGGGCTTTGTAGACATAGCTGCCGATGGCCTTGATCAGGTCGTGGTCGTAGTAAGAGAGCTGACCTGAAGACGCAACGCGTAAGAATTCGAGGTAATCGAAGAGTCTGCCACCGGCCACGTTCCAATAGCCCGGTCCCTCGTCACATCCGCCGTCGGCCGGATAGTGGTTCAGGAAGTTCTCCACGCTGCGCATCGTTTTGTGGATCGCGTCGATCCGTTGGTCGGGGTCCTGCTCAGTGAGGAGCACGCAGGTCAGCCAGTTGGTGTTGATCCACGGGTTCCAGTTGTTGACGCGTCGATCCGGGAAGCCCATCCACCAGAAGTGGTCCGTCTCGAGGTTGGGCGAGAGGATGCGGCGATCGATTTCGGAAAGGATCCGTTCAGGGATAAGGGGTGACACCTGCGCAAGCTGATCGCCGAGCAGGTAGTGCGTCCACGCGAGTGACGCGCCCGTCTCTGCAGCGAACAAATCGACAACCTGATTATTCACATCGGCCAGGCCAACGCCTGCTTTCTGCAGATGGATGTGGGCAGGGATCACCCACGATGTTTCCTCACACGTTGCCCACACACCGTTGACAATCTGGTCGAGGAATCTGCCTTTCCCTTCGATGACCTCAGCCATGACGAGGTTCATCAGCGCGCGGCGGCGACGTCCTGCGATACTCTCGTAGTTGCTCCGATTTCCGACCCGGTCGAACTCGAGATACACGGAGGCCGGCAGGTTCGGCCACTCGAAGTCCAGGCTTCTTTCGCCATTTCGGATATACCGTTTGCGGAGGGGCTCCGGAAGGTTCTGCCACGTGGCCCGGTTGCTCGCTTTTGGGAAGGGTCTGAAGTCTTCGAGTGGGGTGATGAGATCCTGGAGAAGTTCCTGTGTTACGCGGCCGGTCAGGATGTTGCGCTGGTCCTCGGCGTGGAGTGGAACGGTCAGGAAGAGGAGGATGAGTAGTGTTTTTATCATTGTTAGAGATCTCGTGTGCGTTTTGGCCCTTACCTGACTCCACCCGCGCTCTCCGAGCTTAGGCGGAGCCGTCCTCTCCCATTCAATGGGAGAGGGGAGAACCATCGTCCTTAAAACAGAAGGGGACTAGCGGGAGATGACCATTCTCGTGGAGCCGGTAGCGGGAACGGATTTGGCGACGAGGCGGATACGAGTCAGTTTGTCGCCCCAGGGGTTGCCCCGTTTGAAACTGACCTTGGCGAGCGGGTAGGTGTCGAGCGTGACGTGGAGGAATGCGTCATCGTAGAGGATCTGACCTGTTGCTGAGGTCCCGCCAAGCTCGAGGGGCGCTTCGTCCAGGTGAACAACTCCAGGTTCGATGCGAACGGAAGAGGGGGTCATGGCGTTCCACTCGAGTGAGTCTGCACGGCTCAACTCGAACGTGTCTTCCACTATGATTGTGCTGCCACGCTCGAAAAGGACTTCGCGATTCCACGATGTCACGCCTGCCTCGTCAGGATAGGCGGATCCGATGTCGCAGCTGAACCGTGTGCTGCCCTCGTCATCAGAAAAGGCGGCATCTGTTGCCAGATATTCGGGACCCGGTGCCTGCTGTGTCCCGTTGATCGTCGGGAGCGTGTGGTGGCTGGAGTTCATGGTCCAGATGTCGTATCGGTCGGGACCAAATGTCTTGGCCGTATAGTCTTCGACACCGATGTCGACGATCAGGGGTTTACCGTCGATGTAGACGACGTAGCTTCCGATGTCGTTGTGGTTATGGCTTTCCTCGTTGTTGCCACCCTTTCCGGCGACGAACAGTCCGGACGACGTGCCGGCAGTATCACGGGCACAGTAGACCTCGATGTCGGAGAGCCATGTGGAGCGGGGGAGCGGTGTACGACCTCCTGCCCCCAGGAGTTCATCGATCACCGTGAGCGATCGGAGTTGGCGCCCCAGGCTGTCGGTCAGGCCTTCCTCGAGGATGTTCGCCCGGTCCGCGCTCCAGGCGCCGATGGCCATCAGGTCGGCATCGTTGATGCGCTTCCCATAGCCGAACGTGAGGGCTGGCGGGAGGCTGATCCGGGCAGCCGCATCGGCGAAGTTGACGAAGTAGTTCTCGTGGATCTGGGTCCGATACGGGAACCGACCGATCTCCTGGATCTTCGGGTCGTCATAGACATCAATCCGCCCGTCCGAAGCGTTATGCAGGATCTCCAGGCAGTCGAAGAGGGCGCCGCCGGCGTGATTCCAGTAGCCGGGGCCCTCGTCGCATCCACCGTCGTGCGGATACGGGTCGATGAAGTTGTCGAGGGCTTCGATTGCGCGTGAGACCAGGCGAGTCCGTCGGTCGATGTCGGTTTCGATGATGAGCGCGCAGGTGAGCCAGTTCGAGATGATCCACGGGTTCCAGTTGTTGACCCGCCTGCCCGTGTTGTTGAACCCCATCCAGTTGAAATCGCGCTCGAGACAGGGAGTCAGGATGCGCCGGTCGATTTCAAGGCGGATCCGGTCCGCGATCAGCCGCGACTGTTCGTCGAGCTGCTCGTCTAGGAGGTAGAGTGTCCAGGCGAGCAGGGACGCCGCTTCGGCGGAAAAGAGCTCAACAACCGGTTCCTCGACGTCGGGGAGCCCGACGCCGGCCTTCTGCCGGCTCATATGCGCCGGCACACCCCAGAAGGTTTCTTCGCAGGTGGCCCAGATGCCATCGATGATGGGATCAATGAAGCGGCCCTGCCCCTCGAAACATTCCGCCAGTAAGAGGTCGGCCAGTGTCTGGCGACGGGTGTCGCGGATCTGCTTCTGCCAGCGACTCCGGTTTCCCGTTCGCTGAAAGTCGAGGAAGAACGTAGCGGTGGGGACCGGCCAGCCGTACTCGGATGCTTTCTCCCCGCGCTGGATGTGGGCACGACGAAGCGGTGCGGGATAAGCCGACCAGGCGTCTCGTTCGGAGGCCGTGGGATGCGGATGCCAGTGATCGTGATCGATCAGCAGGCCAGGGAGCGTGGCGTTGTATCGTTGGGAAAGCATTGGGATCGATCCTCCTCCGCTACCGCCGTCGCCAAGGTTATGGCGGTCAGGCAAGCTACGGAGGTCAGGTGACTGAAAACTTCACTGTCTACGGAGAGACAGCGTGTGGAGTTGGCGGCTGTCCAGAGAGAAGCTGACCGCATTACGGGGGCCGGATACCGTGATGGTCGAAGACGTCGAGGTCCCCGTCACTGTATTGGTCAGTGTCATCTCATACTCGCCTGAGTCGAGCAGGTAGAGTTCTGCGCCCATGTCCCGGCGCTCTGGGCCGAAGTGGTAAAGCTCTGCCTGGAAGTTGGCTTTGCCCGCCGACGTGACGAGCGCGCCGATGTCGCGGGAGTGTGTCTTCCAGCGGACGGTGTTCATAGGGAAGTAGAGGGCGCCACCGAAGTCGCCCGTGACCGACGCGTATAGTGCCGACAGGTTCGGTCTCGGTAACGTTGGGTCCGCATAGTCGTTGGCGTAGTTGCCGTTGAACGCAAGCTGACGGTCAGTCCAGCGAACCTCTTCCATATACGAGGCGCGGTTGATCCGGAAGGCGGCCGCGGATCGGTCGAGTCCCTCGACCAAATGCGAACGGTCGCCGGTCAGGCGGAAACGGACATAGCCGTTTGCGTCCTTCATGAGCAGATCGTCGAATTCAGGATCGCCCGTCAACTGCCGGTACTTGGCGAGGGTGGGCGCGATACCCATTCGGGACGCGCACCAGGCCTCTGTCCCGGGCTCAGGGTTCTCGACGGGATTCTTCAGGTATCGTGCCCGTGCTTCAGCCATTGAGCGGACGGGATCGAGGAACGAAGCGTCGCCCGTCATGTGGCTGGCGAGCAGCATGGTGTTGGTCATCATTCCCATCGCGCTGGGCCAGCGATAGAGGGTCGGCTCGCTGTGGTTCTGCGGATCCCACCAGTGCTCGCCCAGGCCTCCGATGTCGCCATTTGGCCAATGGATCGCGGAAGGGATGATTCCGGCTGGCTTGCCTCGTTCCGAGCGGGACGTGGCGTCGACCCACGTTCGGATCCAGTCTGAGAAGACGCGAGTCATTTCCGGGTCAGCTGTACGCTGCCAGTAAAGCAACGAAGGTTGGACGGCCCGGGGGTGATATACCGTGTCGCAGGCCAGCTGTGAAGAATCGCTGACTTCGGTCGCGGTGAAGTAGGTGCTCCTGAACTGGAGTTGGCCGCGCTCGTTCCGGCCGGACCACAAGTCCCGGTAGAGTTCAAAGATGCGTAGCGCACGCTGCTGCCAGATCGGGTCATCCGGCCGCAGGTGCATCATCGACGTGTTTGTGTCGCCCGAGTCCTCACCCGTGTGCTCGACGTCCGTCATCCTGGACGTATAGCCGCTTTCCATGTGCGGTTGTGAGAAAAGGCCCTCGGCGATGTTGGTCTGACCCTGAACGACGACTGAGTCTTCGAAGCCGATCAGGACAGGCGTCCACGTACGCCAGATCTCGACGTCGTCACCCCAGCCGCCACCGAGCGACCCATCGGGCGCCTGACGAGTCTCGATCCACCAGACGATGATGTGTCTGAGCTTTTCGAGTGTTTCTCGCTGCAGATTGGCCCACTCTGGAGCGTCCCGGTCGACGGGATTGAGGACCGGCCACGGGAACGTCTCGTCCAGATACATCCGGACTAATCTGTTCTCGGGGAATGCCTGTTTTGCGATCCTGAGTAGCCGACGACCTTCACCATAGTATTCAGCACGTTTGACCGGATCGCTCTTCAGGTTCCCGCTCTGGATCGGCTGTTGAATCTTCATTCGGCCGCGATACATCGCCCAGATAGGATACAGCGGGGAGTCTTTCTGAATTTCGGGCGGATAGTTCTGAGAATAGTAGCCGCTGAGGAATCTGCGGCGAACGCGACGGTTCTCGTGTTGCCAGTGTTCGCGCTCGTTCGCCCAGAGATCTACAGCTGGGAGCAGTTTTGCCAGGTCTGAGTTCAGCTGGGGGTCGAGGTCGGTCAGTTGCGACAGCGAGATCAGGTGTTCGTAGCGCTCGACTTCGACGGAGCTGTTGCCCGCCTTGTTGATGAGGTCGGACTGCTCCGGGGTCAGGGCGTGGGTGGCGGACGCCAGGAGCAGGAGTGCTGCTATGAGATGGATGGTCAAAGGGTAGCCTAGATGGAATCCGTCCCCTAATCGCCGCGAGCCGCCCTTCGACTCCGCTCAGGGTGACACGCTGGCGGGTTAGCCGTTTGCTTTGGCTTCGCGGCGGCGGCGGTGGAGAACGGGCTCGGTGTAGCCGTTCGATATGGTGCGGCCTTCGAAGACGAGGTCGAGCGCGGCCTGGAAGGCGATGCTATTGTCGAAGTCGGGGGCCATGTTCGTGTAGCTCGGGTCGCCGGCGTTCTGCTCGTCAACGACGGCGGCCATGCGCTTGAACGTCTCGATGATCTGTTCTCGGGTCAGGAGGCCGTGGTGCAGCCAGTTGGCGACGTGCTGGCTCGAGATCCTGAGCGTGGCGCGGTCTTCCATCAGGCCGACGTTGTTGATGTCCGGGACCTTGGAGCATCCGACACCGGAGTCGATCCAGCGGACAACGTAGCCCAGGATCCCCTGAGCGTTGTTGTCGAGTTCCTTCTGCCTGTCCTCATCGCTCAACTCACGATCGAGCAGAGGTGGGGTGAGGATGTCGTCCAGGCTGGCGCGACCGCGAGAGGACAACTCGCCCTGACGGTCTGAGACGCTGACCTGGTGGTAGTGGATGGCGTGGAGCGTTGCAGCTGTCGGGGAGGGGACCCAGGCGCAGGTGGCACCCGACTGCGGGTGTCCGGCCTTGGTGTCGACCATCTCCTTCATGTGGTCGGGCATGGCCCACATTCCTTTGCCGATCTGGCCGTGGCCGGGAAGGGACACTTCAAGACCGACGTCCACGTTCCAATCCTCATAGGCGGACATGAACTTGTGACCCTTGATTTCCGGCTTGGGCAGGAAGGCGCCGGCTTCGACGCTCGTGTGGATCTCGTCTCCGGTGCGATCGAGGAAGCCCGTGTTGATGAAGATGATCCGCTCGCGGGCCTCGTTGATGGCGGCCTTGAGGTTGATCGTGGTGCGCCGTTCCTCATCCATAATGCCGATCTTGATTGTNTTCCGCTCCAGGCCGAGGGCGTCCTCAACGCGGCCAAAGAGGGCGATCGTCGAGGCGACTTCCGCCGGGCCGTGCATCTTGGGCTTCACGATGTAAACGCTTCCAGCGCGGCTGTTCGAGATCGGGCCTGACCCTTTGAGGTCGTGGATCGCGGCGAGGACCGTGACCATCGCGTCGAGGAATCCTTCCGGGATCTCGTCTCCATCGGCAGTCGTAACCGCNTCCGTGTACATATGTATGCCCACGTTGCGGACGAGGAGCGTGCTGCGTCCGGGAAGGGTCAGCTCGCCGCCATCGGGCGCCGTGTAGGTCCGGTCGGGGTTGAGTTTGCGCGTGATCGTCTGCCCGCCCTTATCGAAGCTCGTCTCGAGCGTACCCTTCATGATCCCCGCCCAGTTGCGGTAGACCCTGACCTTGTCTTCGGCATCGACGGCGGCGACGGAGTCCTCACAATCCTGAATCGTCGTGACGGCAGACTCCACGACGATGTCCTTAACGCCGGCGGAGTGTGCCTTGCCGACCGGATGTTCAGGGTCGATGTGAATTTCGATGTGGAGACCGTTGTTACGCAGCAAGACGCGGCTCGGCGCGTCCGGCGAACCGACATAGCCGGCGAAGGCATCCGCAGACGGGCCGGAATCCCCGGCCGATGTCGTGACGACGAGCGCACCATCCGAGACGCGATAGCTCGTGGCGTCACCATAGGATCCGGATGCGAGCGGGACGGCTTCATCGAGGATCGCGTGGGCGGCATCGACGACCTTCTGACCGCGAACCGGATTGTACGCGCCCGACTTTTCGGCACCGTCCGACTCTGGGATGACATCGGTGCCGTAGAGCGCATCGTAGAGGCTGCCCCACCGAGCGTTGGCCGCGTTCAGTGCATAGCGAGCGTTGTCGACCGGCACGACGAGCTGNGGGCCGGCGACCTGGCCGATCTCAGGATCGACGTTCGTCGTGGTCACTTCGAAGTGGTCACCTTCGCTCTGGAGGTAGCCAATCTCGGTCAGGAACGCCTTATACTCCTCACCGTCGATAGGCTGGCCCTTGCGCTCGGAGTACCACGCATCGATCTGGGTCTGCAGGTCATCTCTCTTGCCGAGAAGCTCCCGGTTGAGGGGGGCGAGATCCGAGACGATTCCACCCAGCTGTTCCCAGAAAGCGTCCGGGTCGACACCGGTTCCGGGGGCGATCTCGTTTTTGACCAGGTTGTAGAGTTCCTCGTCGACCTTGAGTCCGCCGATTTCGATGCGATTTGCCATGCCGTGCTCCTTATCTGCGCTCCGAGATGCTGACCGAAAAGCTTCCGCTGGCCTCGGGCGAAACTGACTTCAAAGTGATCCGGTTCAGATGGTCTCCCCAGAAGGCGGACATCCGTTCGTCGTCGATCTCGATCCGTTCCGACGACGCATCCGCCCGCGTGGGGTCGAAGTGAACCCAGCCTTCAGCAGACTCACGGTCCCGCACAGTTTGCGCTGGTGTGAGGTGGATCCACCCATCTTCTTCGAGGTGAATGTCCGACGGGGTGATCAGGTGCCAGACCAGATCCGTCGGTTCCGAAGCGAAACAATATACATCATCCACGACGACAGAGGTGCCGCGTGTGAGCTTGACCGTTCGTCGCCATGATTCCAGTCCCGAGCCCTCTTCGTAAGCCTTATGGATGTTGAGGGCCAGCGAGGCTGTTTCGTCGTCTGATTCATACGCAACGTTGGACGCCGCATAAACCATCCCGTCACGCTGCTGAACGCCATTGAACGTGGGGAGGTTGTGGTAGGCGGTCTGCATGGTCCAGATGTCGTAGCGGTCTGGACCGAACGTTTTGGCTGTGTAGGTCCCGACGCCCGCGTCGACGAGCAAGGGACGTCCGCCCGCGTAGACGCTGAAGGTTCCGATGTCGTTGTGGTTGTGGCTTTCCTCGTTGTGCCCGCCCTTCGCCGCCAGGAAGAGGCCGTCGGCCGAACCGGCCTGGTCACGAGCGATGAGCACTTCGATCTCCGGCAGCCAGACATCGCGTGGGAGCGGCTGACGGGGGGATCGCTCCAGGATCTCCGGTGCGGTGAAGATCGCGGGGAGGCCCCGGCTCAGGTTTTCGATCGACCATTGGGCGGGCTTCGGGTCTCCGACCGTCGGCCCTGCGGGGGTCTGACGCGAGGCCCACGCGCCGAAGTCCATCATGTCTTCGTCACCGATTCGTTTCCCGTAGAGATAGCTGATCGTGGGTGAGGGTCGGACGAGCGCGGAGGCGTCGGCGAAGTTGGTGAAGTACTGGCCGTCGATCTGGGCACGATAGATGAAGCGCCCGATTTCCTGAACGAGTGGCTCAGTATAGGCGTCGATGGCACCGCCGGTGGCGCTGTGAAGGAGTTCGAGACAATCGAAGAGGGACGCACCGGCACGGCCCCAATAGCTCGGTCCCTCGTCGCATCCGCCGTCCGTGGGGTAGGGATCGACGAACTGGTCTACGCAGCGAATGGCCTTGTGGATGTGCTCCGTTCGGACCTGCTCATCCTCTTCAAGGATGAGGGCTGCCGTCATCCAGTTCGAACAGATCCAGGGATTCCAGTTGTTGACGCGTCGCTTCCGCCCGGTGATGGGATGCGCCTCTCCGGTCAGACCCATCCACCAGAAGTCGTCCCTCTCCAGGAGCGGCGCCAGCACCCGTCTCTGCGATTCGTGCTTGATCCGGGGAACGACCAACGGTGAGACCTCGTCGAGGGCGGGGCCGATCAGGTAGACCGTCCAGGCGAGCAGGGAGATGGTTTCGGCTACGAACAACGGAACGACCGGCTCTTCGACATCGGGCAGTCCAGGGCCGGGTTTCTGCATATACATACAGGCAGGGATGCCCCAGAACGACTCCTCACAGATCGCCCAGATACCGTTGACAATGTCGTCGACGAATCTGCCCTGCCCCTGGACACATTCTGCTATGACGAGATCGCGCAGGTTGCTGCGCCGCCCAAAGCTGACGGTCTCGTAGTTCCGCCGATTGCCCGTTCGGGCGAAATCCAGGAAGAGCGTCGCAGGCAGCGCGGGCCACGTATGGCCCAGGAGATCCCCCCCTTTGGTCAAGTGCGCCGTGCGAATATGCGGGAGGATGGACTCCCAGGGATCGCGCTCCGTGGCAGTGGGGAAGGGGTGCCAGTCCTCACGGTCGATCAGGACGTCGGCGAGCGCATCGAATGTCCACTTGTCTGCTAGCATAGGTTACCTCGGAATGTCAGTTCAGCGGGCAGTTTAACGTCCATTGTAAGGGATTACAAGGTGATCGGGGAGCCAAAGCGGGTTGCCGTTCATCTAACGTCTGTCCGTTGATCTGTCGGTCCGTTCACTCGATCTGTGTCATGAGAAGCCTGATCCTGCTGATTCTTCTGGCTGTCCCGCTCCATTCAGCGAGCGCCGAGTCCACCGGTCCGTGGGAACACGGGGCCCTGAGGGAGGCGCACCAGCATACTCCGTTGTGTGGGACGCTCGAACATCTCCGACTCCGGCTCGAGGCCTCCGCTTCACGGCGGCCCACGAATTCTTTCACGCCGTTCATTTCGCCTACTACCTGTCCCTTGANGCAGCGTGGTGGTACGAGCTGACGGCGACGTGGATACAAGGCGAAGTGTTCACCGACGTCAACGACCACTACACGCTGGTGAACGCGTATCTCGAGTTGCCTGAGGCGGCGATTTACGAGCCGCCGCCGATCTCTCTCCGGCCCTATGGCGCCATGCTTCTGGCGGTCCATCTGGCTTCCGTTCACGTGACCGACGTGATCCGCTCGACCTTCGAGGATCTCGCCAGCCGACGCCCGAACCCGTATACGATCTCCGACACCGAACCGGGACTGCCGGGAGGCTTCGCGGG
Source organism: Gemmatimonadota bacterium (assembly GCA_002727195.1). GTDB lineage: Bacteria > Latescibacterota > UBA2968 > UBA2968 > UBA2968 > UBA2968. The sequence continues at coordinate 114,079 of PBWH01000015.1, read as the reverse complement.
CGTCCTGCCGAGATACTGGATCTGGAACTATCTCACCGGCAGTCGTGCTCTGTCAGCAGGCTACTATNCGGAGGCCTCGGCGTATCAGGAAGTCAACGCAAACTCGGTCAATCCGATCGGTTCCCTGACGCTGGGTGGGATCGCGCAGGTTCAATCACTCGGGGCCACCTACGTACGGATTCCCACCCAAGGTCGGTCAGGCGGGCTACGTTTTTCCTTCGACCTACCGTCCGGACCGACGTGGAATCTCGATGTGCTGCTGATGAAGAATGGTAGCNTGGAGGTGATGAGACCGAGTGGTACNGCGATCACGGTCCCCGATGCGGGCACGTATGACGAGGTCGCCTTTGTGGCTTCGGTGCTTTCGTTGGAAGGGCTGGTTTACGAGACGTTGTACTCGGTGTCGATGTCTTCCTCGATCGCTTCCTGGTCCGATCTCGTGGGAGACGTCGATCANGGCGGGTCCGTCGGGTTCGAGGATTTCATCATGTCCAGCGAGTCGTTCGGCAAGCCCGCCGGTGAACACGACATCCGTTGTGATCTGGACGCGAACGGCTTCGTCGACTTCGGAGATTTCCTGATCTTCGCCAACCACTTCGGCGATCAGCGATCGCCTAGCGCGTTATCCTGAGCCTCCAGGAATCTTTGGGTTTCGGGTCGGTCGCCCTCAGGTTGATCCGATACAGCACATCTCCCCAGATCCCTGCCAGCCGGCTGTCCTCCATCTCCACCGTCTCGACCTGAACCCGGAAACGATCGGCGTCGTAGAGTACCCTCCCGGTTCCTGTCTGGCAGTCGCCGGGCAGATCCCTTGCCGACAGCGTCAGCGTTCCACCCTCATCGTCCTCGACCTCGGAAGGCGTCATCAGGTGCAGGTAGAATCGGTCCTTTACCTCGCCGACCTCGTAGACGTCGTTGACGAAGATAGTATCGGGCCGCTCCAGGCGGATTGTCCGATTCCAGGAGACGATGCTCGCCTCTTCCGGGTAGGCCTGCGCAATGTCCAGGGTCAGTGAACTGACCCGATCGCTGTGGATGCATTGCGCACGAGCGGACCGGTATTCCCCGCCTTCCTTCTGCTCGACCCCGTTTACCTTCGGGATGTTGTGGTAGGACGACCGCATGGTAAANAGCTCGTACCGGCGATCGCTGAAGGTCTGTCCGGTATACGTACCCACGCCCGCATCGATGATCATCGGCTTTCCGTCGTTGTAGACGATGAAAGTCCCAATGTCGTTGTGGTTGTGGCTTTCCGCGTTATGTCCGCCCTTCGCAGCCAGGAAGAAGCCGTCCGGCTTCCCGTCCGACTCCCTTGCGCACATCACCTCGATCTGATCGAGCCAGACCTGAGACTCGTAGGGGATACCCCTTGCCGCCGATTCTTCGCTGTCATCACTGAACAGTTGTGGGAGAAATCTCTGGAGTGTTTCNCCCTGCCCTGCCCCTCCGCTCTGCTCGAGCAAGTGAGCGCCAAACGCCATCATCCTGGAGTCGTTGATGCGCTTCCCGAACTGGTAGACGAGGTAAGCCGACGGCGTCACCCGTGCAGACGCGTCTGCGAAGTTGACATACCAGTCTCCATCGATGTGGGTCCGGTAGATGAAGCTGGCCATCTTCGAGATCAGTTCTTCGCCATACACGTTGACGGCGTCGTTCGTTCCAAGTGACAGCAGTTCGAGACAATCGAAGAGCGAGGCGGCGGCTCGTCCCCAGTATCCCGGACCCTCGTCACATCCACCGTCGGACGGGTAGGTCTCGATGAAGACGTCCATGCTTCGAAGGATCTTCTGAACGGCCTGGGTGCGTCGTTCCCCGTCTTCCTGGAGCAGCACGCACGTCAGCCAGTTGGAATTGATCCACGGGTTCCAGTTGTTGACGCCGCGGCTCGTGAAGCCCATCCACCAGAAGTCATCCCGGAGACGGTTGGGCTCGAGTACCCGCGTTTCGATCTCGTAGCGGATCCGATCTGGGACGAGTGGAGAAANGGATCCGAGCTGCGGTTCGAGGAGGTAGTTGATCCAGGCGAGGAAAGCGCCCNTTTCGGCCGTGAAGAGGTCGACGACGCGTTCGTTGGGGTCTGGGAAGTCGTGACCGGCTTTTTGCAGGTGGAGCGCCCCGAGGTTGCCCCAGTAGGATTCCTCGCACGTGCACCAGATGCCGTTGACGATGTCGTCGAGGAAACGGCCCTGCTGCTCACAACATTCCGCAAGGACAAGGTCGGCCAGCGCGCCCCTGCGGATGCTGCGGGTATTCTCAGGCGTCTTTCGGTCACCGTGCCGGAGGAATCCGAGGATCATCCGGGCCGTGATCGCGGGCCACTTGAAGTCCAGGCGTTCCGCACCGCGACTGATCAGTTTGTCACGGGTGGTCGCACGGAGCGACTCCCATCCCTGCCGTTCGGATGCGGTCGGGTAGGGTCTGAAGTCAGTCTTTTCGACAAGTACCTTTTCGATGCTGTCGTGGTAGCGTTCGGTTAGCATGCTCTTCCTGAATCGTGGCTCAGTAGATGGTGTCACCCACAGTCAGTTTCATCCCATCTCCCCACACGCCCGTGCCGTTTGCCAGGTGAATCGCCTCAATCCTGCCTGACGGATCCACAACCATGGCCCCCGCCTCCGCATCGGTCTCACCATCGCGGACGTAGACGCGTTGGTCGCCAGCCGTGCTCTGCACAAAGTACATCTGGGTCCCATCCGTCTTATGTATGATTCCGGCAATCGCGGAGACGCCAACGGGTGACGTGGGGATTCTCGTCACCGAGGCGATGCTCCCCGACCCATCTGCTGGGATCGGAGAGATGATATACGTCGCAAGGACGCTACCCTTGCCGCCAAAGCCATAGACGGCTGTGGGTGCAGGATGGCAGCAAGAGATGCCGCCATCTTTCGGCATCCATCCGCGTAAGTTCGGCTCACGCTCCCCTTTCGCAATCCGTAGAGATGCGTCAGCTGTGCTCAATCCGTAGATGACACATCCCGGCCCATCTTGGCGGGAGGATAACGCACAAAGCCCGTCAGCCTCCGCATCATCGGAAGTGAAATGGAAGGCCGATTCGTAGGTGTGGCCGCCATCGTCTGACGGTACGAGGATGTCAGTAACGACCCAGATATCAGGTTTGATGTAGAGGATAGATCGCCGGTGGGAGACGGTCCTGTCCTCATCCGGCCCGTACCCCTCACCATACTCGGCGGACACATAGTCGAATCCGGGTTCGCTGATCCACGTATGGGGGAGCGGTTCGTCGACGATGTATTCCTCACGCGGCTTGCCATACTGATGCTGGCCCTGCCCGTCAACAATGACGGTGTTGTGCGACCAGGACGACAGCATGTATCGTCGCCATTCGGACGTGTCATACTGGTAGTTGCCCGGATCGGCGATCAAAGTCTCACCGTGTCCATACAGGATGATGTTCAGTTTGTCTTCGTGCTGGTGGCCGTAGCCGTACGGTCCGCCATCGAAGAAGAGGCACGGATCCTCGGCATTCCATCCCGAACGCATGACAAAGTGCCCCGCGTAAGGGAATGCAGTCGACGCATCGTCCACTGGCTCACCGGANGTCCCGTCCGTGGCTATCCACTCGAAGTCCTTCCGGCCAGGGAAGAATCCGTGCGCATCTCGCATGGCCTGCCGGATGTCGTATGCGCCACTGTCGTTCACGGGCGGCATGTGGAGGTCCGGTAGGGAGACGTAGAGACTGTAGTGGTAAGCGCGTTCGAGAGAAACGAGGTAGTCGTCCGGTACGGGAAGGTCATTCGCAACCGCAGCCTCGTAGGCCATGACGAAGTTGCGGAGGCTGACGTGATGGTAGCCGCTTGCCAGTTCGATCTGGGCGCCGTCCGGATACATCTGAAGGTCTATTTCCTGGTGGAGACGGGACATGGCTGTGCCACGCCAATCTCCAGACGCGCTGAACTCCGGAAAGTAGACCCCGATGTGGTAGAGACCATTGCTTTCCATGACTCCCCAGTTGGAAAGCGAGCGGAAGTGCACCGGGTCCATCAGGTAGACCGCGTGATCCCGGAAGGCCTTAACCATGGCGATCAGGTCATCGTCGGTGAAGCTGGGTGAATCGAGAAACGCGTAGAACGTAGGCACCCACGTCTGGCCCANCCGGATCCCCGCGTCCAGGGAGAGCGACATCTTGCCTTCAGGCGCCCACCCGGCCTGGATCCAGCGCGTCCCGATTTCCACTGGCATCGCCGCGATCCAGCTCCGGAGCTGGGCGACGAACTCCTGCGCGTACTTCTCGTTCCCCGTGGTGCGGTAGGCTTTGGAGAGCGTAATCCAGTGGAAGTGACGGTTGAACGAGATCGCCCATTGCTCGTAGTCAACGGGATCCTCGTTCCACGCGATCTCCTTGCCGAGCTGCTGGGGGGGATGGCCGACGAATTCGAACACGTGGTCGCAGATCCGGTCGGCTTCCTCCGTCACCTCCCTAGACGCGAACCCGTGGCCCCTTAGATCTTCCTGCTTCTCCAGGGGAAGCGCGACAGGATATGATCTGGTCCTGAAGTGCGACACGAATGCCGATCTGGCCGTTGCGAGATCGCCGGCACGAAACGCGCTTGCCGCGTCGGCCAGGCCCCGTCGCGTGAAGTCCAACTCATCGAAGAGTTGATTGTCGGTGATCTGTTCCAATCCCTGGCTATTTCTCGATCGAGTAGGTCCAAGTGTCTTCTAGAGGGGGATTCGTTGCCGTGAGGATGACCCGGGTCAATTCCGATCCCCAGACGGAGGCCAGGTTTGAGTCTTCAATCGTCACTTTCTCGAATGTGACACTGCGCCCCGCCGCATACCGAAAGATGGCCTGACCGGACTCACGGCCCTCGTTGAAGTGGCGTTTGGACAGTCGAATGGTCCCGGACGTCGAGATGTCTACATTGCACGGCGTCAGGAAACCAGCAGTGATTTCCCCTGGTTGTCGGCCAAGCTTGTAGGTGTCGGTAATGTCAATTCGTTGGCCCCGGACACAAGTGACTTCACGGGACCATTGCTCGATTCCGGCCTCTTCGCCGTAGGCGGAGGCGATATTCAGCCGCATGGTCGCGGACACGTCATCCGATTCGTACGATACATCGGTCGCCTTGTACTCCGGACCGGGCAACTGTTCCGCACCGTCGACCGTGGGCAGCAAGCTGTGGTAGGGCGAGATCATCGTCCAAATCTTGTATCGATCAGGGCCAAAGGTCTTGGCCGTGTAGGTTTCGACGCCAGCATCGATGATGATGGGTTTCCCGTCGGCGAAGACAACGAAGTTTCCGATGTCGTTGTGGTTGTGGCTCTCCTCGTTGTGTCCACCCTTGACCGCGACATAGAGCCCGTCGGCCGAGCCATCATTGTCTCGGGCGGTCATGACTTCAATGTCTTCGAGCCACACATCACGGGGCAAAGGTTGGCGGGGCTCCACCTGGGCAAGGTCATCGAGTGAGAAAATGGCCGGGAGCTGACGGCCAATCGTGTCCCGAAGGGCGCCTCCACCGCCTGTGTCGCCGTCAGCGAACCAGGCACCAAGGGCCATCATGTCGGGATCCGCGATCCGCTGACCGTATCGATGGACCAGCGAAGGAGAGTGCGAGACGATCGCACGGGCATCGGCAAAGTTGAGGAAGTACTCGCCCGCGATCTGCGCACGATACACGTATTGGCCGATGTTACGGATCTTCGGGTCCTCGTAAACGTCGACTCTCTCGTCCGTAGCCGATCTGATGATTTCGAGGCAGTCGAAGAGGGATGCGCCTGCCCGGCCCCAGTATCCAGGACCCTCGTCACAGCCGCCATCGTCCGGGTACGGGTCGATGAAGTGGTCGAGGCTCCGCAAGGCTTTGTAAAAGTTCCGGGAGCGACGTGCATCGTCCGGCTCGGTCAGGAGCAGGGCACACAGCCAGTTGGAGATGATCCAGGGGTTCCAGTTGTTAACGCGTCGGAGTGAAACCTTGCCGTCGGAGGATTTGCGTTCGAGAGTGAATCCCATCCACCAGAAGTCTTCTCGCTCCTCCATCGGCTTAAGGCCACGGTCATCGATTTCGAGCACGATGCGTGGCCGAATAAGGGGCGAGATCCCGTCGAACGCTTCACCGATCAGGTAGTAGGTCCACGCCAGAAGATTCAGCGTCTCGGCAACGAACAGATCGACCGTTCGCTCGGCTGTATCCGGAAGCCCGTGACCCGCCTCCTGCATGTTCAGGTGAGCGGGTACTCCCCAGTAGGATTCCTCGCAGATTGCCCAGACGCCGTTGACGATGTCGTCCATGAATCGACTCTTCCCCTCCGCGCACTCGGCGACGACGAGTTGCCGCAGTCGGGTTCGACGATCGAAGCTGATGTGTTCGAAGTTGGATCGGTTTCCGTTGCGTGCGTACTGCAGTAAGATGGTCGCAGGAAGAGAAGGCCAGTCGAAGCCCAGGCTCTTCTCCCCGCGTGCTATCATCGAGGATCTGACGTCGGCCGGCAGGGCTTCCCATGCGTTTCGATCCTGGAGACGCGGGTAGGGACGCCACTCATCTTGGCTGAGAAGGAGTTTGGCATATTCGACTTCTGAGTGGAGCTGTGAGAGCATTATACATCCTAGTTTACGTATGGTAGATTGCGGTTGGGAGGTAGTAAGCGGGCTCGGCAGGCAAAAAGCAAATACGGCGCGGCCCTCAACCCGACACACAAAGTCAAAAGCTGGATCGCAGAGAGCGCAGAGGAGCAGAGAGGGGATGAGGCGTACTGGTTGCCTCAATGGTGTGTCGACATGCAAGCGCCCTGTCCCAAGCTCTTCAGACGAGAAAACCCCTGCAATAGGATCGGACATCAGTGATCCGGGATAGAGGAGTAAACTCAAGTGGGACTCACAGAACAACAAAAGCAGGAGATCGTCGATCGCGGTTATGTCAAGGTGCCTGGGGTGGTTCCGCAGGAGAAGGTGGATGCGGCCCTCAAGGCGATTAACGGGTCGTTTGGTGAAGGAATTGACCCCGAACAGATGATCACCTATCGCGCACAGTCCTTCTGCCCGGAGCTACGCGACGAGCCCGTGATCACGGGTCTGTTGAATGACACGCCAGCCTGGTCGTTGGTCGAGTCTGCGATCGGCGAGGGGCGGGTGAACCAGGCGCGGCGTGGACAGATCGCGATCCGGTTTCCTGTACTGGGGGATCCCGAGCTACACCTGGGAGGGCATCTCGACGGCCGCCATTCGCCGACGAATGGGGTACCCAAGGGCAAGCTGCTGAACTTCACGATGTTGGTGGGGGTCGCGCTGAGCGAGGTAAAGACTGATTGGGCGGGGAATCTGGCCCTGTGGCCGGGGACGCACGTGCTCTACGAGCAGTACTTCCGGGAGCACGGGTTCGATATTCTGAAGAAGGGTGGGAAGGAAGGGATGCCGCCGATTGATGAGCCGGAAGCGGAACAGCAGATGGCGAACCCGGGAGATGTCTTCCTTGTGCACTACCAGATCAAGCACGGGTCGGTTACGAACGTGAGCCCTCATCCGAGGTACGCGATCTACTTCAGGCTGAACCACGTGGAGCACGAAGAGAAGAAGGATGCGGCGCTGACGGATATCTGGTTGGAATGGGAGGGGCTGCGGCCGCTCTTGGAGCGGGCGCAATGACCAGTGTCAAATGACAAGTGACAAAAGGAATTGTAGCCGCGGATAGGTGACGTGGTCGGGCTTGGGCAGGCCCTCACCCTTTTTAATACTGCAGACCGTGTCTCAGGCGTCTGGTTGTGTACGACCGTCCCTCGATACACCCTCTGCCGCGGAAAGATGCGGCTCCGGGCACTCGGGATGAACGGTGTGCACGCGTAGCCGTATTCCCTGATGGCGTACTACTTGATGATGTCGATAAGGGCTTTGCCGCGGCCGATGTAGGTGTTGGGGGCGAGGGCGGCCAGGCGGGCTTTGTCTGTCGGGTCGATGTCCAGGGAGTCGACGAGGTCTTTGATGTCGGCTTCAGTGATGGATTCGCCGCGGGTGAGCTGCTTGAGCGTCTCGTAGGGATTGTCGACCTGGTTCTTGCGCATGACGGTCTGGACGGCTTCGGCGAGGACTTCCCAGCTGTTGTCGAGGTCGGCGGACAGGGCNGCCTGGTCGACTGAGATTCTCGAGACGCCGCGGATTGNGGACTTGAGGCCCAGGNCGGCGTAGCCGACGCCGACGCCGATGTTCCGCAGGGCGGACGAGTCGGAGAGGTCGCGCTGGAGACGAGAGACGGCGAGTTTGGAGGCCAGGTGATCGAGGACGCTGTTGCTGAGGCCCAGGTTGGCTTCGGAGTTCTCGAAGTCGATTGGGTTGACCTTGTGCGGCATGATCGATGAGCCGACCTCGGTTTTGACGACCTTCTGCTTGAAGTAGCCCATNGATATGTAGGTCCACGCGTCACGGTCGAAGTCGAGGGTGATGTTGTTGAAGCGCATCAGGGCGTGGAAGGTCTCGGCGATATAGTCGTGCGCCTCGATCTGGGTCGTCAGCGGGTTCCACGTTAAGTTCATCGATTCGACGAAACCACGTGAGATGGCGTCCCAGTCGGCGTCGGGATAGGCGATCGCATACGAGTTGTAGCAGCCCGTGGCCCCGTTGAATTTGCCCAGGTATTCCTGCGCTTCAATTTGGGCGAGCTGACGCTTCCACCGGTGTACGAAGACGGCGAGCTCTTTGCCCATGACGGTGGGCGTGGCTGGCTGGCCGTGGGTGTGGGCGAGCATGGTGGCGTCGCGGTTTTCGACTGCAAGGGCCGTGACGTCTTCGATCAACTGTTTGGCGGAAGGGATCCACACCTTCTGTATGCTGTCCCTGAGCATCATCGCGTGCGACAGGTTGTTGATGTCCTCGGATGTGCAGCCGAAGTGCACGGACTCGATGATGTCTGCCATCGAGCTCTTCTCCAGCTTCTCCTTCACGAAATACTCGACGGCCTTCACGTCGTGGCGTGTCGTACCGTCGATCTCCTTGACCCGCGCCGCATCCGCTTCGCTGAAGTCCTCCATCCAGCTCTGCAGCGTGGCTGTTTCCTCGGCTGTGAACGGACGAACGTGCGTGATCGCCTCGGTCTGCGACATGCAGAGGAGCCAGCGAATCTCGACCTCGACCCTGTAGCGGATCAGAGCGGACTCGGAGGTGTAGAGGCAGAGGTCTTTGAGGTCCTTGAGGTAGCGACCGTCGAGTGGTGAGATGGAGTCGAGAGCCATTGTTAGCCTAACTGTTGAGAGGCGTTAATTCGCCTGGGAGTGTTCAGGCCAGAAGCCAGGGAGAGGCCAGGGTTCCGGAAATCTAGGTTCGTTCGTATACGCGATGGACATACGGGATGGTGGCATCCGGGTACGCATCCTCGGANATCANATTGAAATCATCCTCGAACTCGGGGAAGGTGATCTCGCCGTCGATGTCTTCGCTCAGCTCGGACAGGTAGATTCGATCGGCCTGGCNGAGTGCCTCTGAATAAAGCTGGCCGCCACCCATGATGAAAGCTTCGTCTTCATCGGCGGGGACAGCCTCAAGGGCTGAGGAGAGATCAGTGACGATGTTGCAGCCAGGTGCTTCATAGTCGGACTGTCTGGTCACGACGATGTTGGTCCGCTTGGGCAGTGGGCGACCGATGGACTCGTAGGTCTTGCGGCCCATGATGACGGCGTGGCCCGATGTCACACGGCGAAAGATGGCCTGCTCGCCTGGGACGTTCCAGGGGATGTCGTTGTCGCGTCCGATGACGCGGTTCTTTGCCATACAGGCGATGAGGGACAGAATCAAAGTCTAGACCTTTCAACGCAGAGGACGCAGAGAGCGCAGAGGAAAACATGGGTCAAGTCCCTGCACACCCGTCACTACGAACATCCTGCCGCAGCTAAGCAAATGCCTTCTGGATGTAGTCCAGATCCAGCTCCGGATACAGCGGGTAACGGCCGAGCAGGTCGGCGACCTGGGCCTGGGCATCTGCGAGTGCGCTGTCCTCGATCTTNAAGCGGGCTTTGCTCATCTGGCCGGCGCTCTTGCCCTTGGTGATCTTCGTGGCCCGGGTGTTCGACAGGATCGTCTTGAAGACGTTGGCGATTTCCTTCATCTGATCCGGGCCCATGCCCAACGTGGTCAGGGCCGGTGTTCCGATGCGAAGACCGCTCGTATACCAGGCGCCGTTCGGGTCGAACGGGATGGTGTTCCGGTTGAGCGTGACGTTGGCCTCGCGGAGAGCGCCCTCGGCCTGACGTCCGTTGATGTCGTGTGGACGGACGTCGAGCTGGAGGAGATGGTTCTCGGTTCCGCCGGTCAGGACCGTGTGATCCGTGTCGATCAGGGCGGCGGCTAGGGCCTGCGCGTTCTCAACGATGCGTGCGGCGTAGTCGCGGAACTCCTGCTTGCTGGCTTCCTCGAACGCGACGGCTTTAGCGGCCATCACGTGGGGAAGCGGTCCGCCAAGGACCATCGGGCAGCCTTTGTCGACCTGATCGGCGAACTCTTCCGTGCACATGACCATGCCGCCCCGGGGGCCGCGGAGGGTCTTGTGCGTGGTTGTCGTTACGACGTCGGCGTGGGCGACGGGGTCGAAATCACCCTCGAAGACCTTGCCGGCCACCAGACCGGCGAAGTGTGCCATGTCTACCATGAAGACTGCGCCGACCTCGTCCGCGATTTCCTTGAAGATGCGGAAGTTGACCTTGCGCGGGTAGGCACTGTAGCCGGCAATCAGGATGAGCGGCTTGACCTCCTTGGCCTGATCGCGAATCTCGTCGTAGTCGAGGAGTCCGTTCTTCTTGCTGACCGTATAGGAGTGCGACTCGAACATTCGGCCGGAGACGTTGACCTTGTAGCCGTGGGTGAGGTGACCTCCGGAAGAGAGGTCGAGTCCGAGAAGACGCTGGTTGCCCAGACTCTCCCGAATCTCCTTCCACTGGGCGTCGGTCAGATCGAAGGGACTCTTGACGTCCATCTTCTTCAGCATCGGATCCTGGATCCGGCCGGACAGGATGGCCCAGAAGGCGACCATGTTGGCGTCGGCGCCAGAATGGGGCTGGACATAGGCATGCTGGGCACAGAAGAGGTCACACGCGAGTTGGGCGGCCTTGCTCTCGATCGCGTCGACGTTGTCGCAGCCAGCGTAGAAGCGATGGTCGGGAATGCCTTCGGCGTATTTGTCCGTGAGCAGGTTCCCCATGGCAAGCTGCGTAGGAAGCGAGCAGTAGTTCTCGCTGGCGATCATCTTCAGGTTGCCGCGTTGATCGGCGAACTCCTGGACAATCGAGCGTGCCGCGTCGGGCAGGACGTTGTGGACCTTCTCGAGTGACGCGAGGTAGGCAACGAATCCGGCGTCGGCTTCGGCGCCGTGTTCGGACAGATAGGCAGCAAGTGGAGATGCGTCGGGCATCGCGATCCTCCTGAAGGAGTCCGGACGCTTGGGGTAGAAATAGATATAGCCCGGGCTCTAGTTGTGAGTGCCCAGGCGTTCGGCAGGATCCGGGTCGGAGTTTCCTCGTGGTTGGTTCCACTCGGCGCGTCTGGATACGCGCGTTTCGCCAGTTGCTCCGACCCTTTGGACGTGACTCTCAGAAGATACCGGGTGGGGTGTTCTCGTCAACCGATTTTGCTTGCCGCCCGATCTCCGCCTCACTTATATTTTCGAGGCTGAGAAACCCCATTATCCGACACTGAACAGGCGCGTTATGGATCGCCCGATCCATCCTGGTGCAACAGCTGCTCCCCTCCCCAGGGGGAGCTTTTTTTGTGCTCGACGCCGAACCCGACTGATCCGAGGATCCCATGGATAAACTCTTTCACGTCATTGAGGCCCAACAGTTCGACCGCGATCTCCTGACCGAAATTTTCAGCGTGACCAAGGAGATGGAGGAAGTGGTCAGCCGGTATGGATCGAGCATCCTGAGCCAACGCATTATGGCCAGTCTGTTCTACGAGCCGAGCACGCGGACCCGGCTGTCGTTCGAGTCGGCTATGTTTCGGCTGGGTGGGCAGGTGATCACGACGGAGAGCGCGCGGGAGTTCTCGTCCGCGGCGAAAGGTGAGACGCTAGAGGACACGATCCGGATCATCGAGGGGTATAGCGACGTGATCGTGATGCGTCACTTCGAGAGCGGTTCGGCTCGTGCGGCGGCGGACGTGGCATCTGTGCCGATCATCAATGCCGGTGACGGTCCGGGCCAGCATCCGACACAGGCGCTGCTCGATGTCTACACGATCCAGAAGGAGATCGGTCGACTCGACGGGATCAGCGTTGCCATGGTCGGTGATCTGGCGAACGGACGGACAGCACGTTCACTGGCTTACCTGTTGTCCAAGTATACCGATGTGAAGGTCTACTTCGTGGCACCGCAGGTCGTTAGGATGAAAGACGATATCAAANNGCATCTGGACGAACACAAGATCTCCTGGGAGGAGGCGGACGATCTGAGCGCGGTGGCCCGCGAAGTGGACGTTGTATACCAGACTCGGATCCAGCGTGAGCGGTTCGGGGATCGGATCGAGGATTACGAGAAGGCGCGCGGGAAGTATATCATCGACGACCGGACGATGGCGGTGCTGCCGGAGAAGTCCGTGGTGATGCACCCGCTTCCCAGGGTTGACGAGATCGCGGCGGAAGTGGACTCGGATCCGAGGGCGGCCTACTTCCGGCAGGCGCATAATGGGCTGTACATCCGGATGGCGCTTCTCCGGTTGGTTCTTGATCATTGAAACAAATTAAAACCATTTACCGCGGAGCGCGTGGAGGACGCAGAGAGAATCTATGGTTGGTGGAGGATCCGGACCGAGGCAGCGAACCTTGCCTTGTATTTCTCTGCGATCTCTGCGTTGAGAGCCTTTGATTCACAATTATGGCGGGTAGCCCAATCAGGTGCAGGGTGTGCAAGAAGAAGCTGGGGATGGTGCGGGGCTTCGAGGGGCAGATCTATTCACTGTGTGTGAAGTGTGAAGAGGCACGTAAGAAGGCGAAGAAGCGGAGACAGATTTGAATATCAAAGAGATAAGGGCGGTTCAGATCGAGGCACCGAGAACGGCAAAGTCGGGTGAGGCGCGGAGGGATCCGTGGACGAAGGAGGCGGAGGTCGCGAATCCGATGTCACGGTATCCTCGTTACAAGCGATACCGGCCCTCTTGGATGCCGAAGAAGTGGGGATCCGTGTGGGTGCAAGTGATTGCAGAAGACGGCTCATATGGTCTCGGTCAAACCACGTTTGGTCGACCTGTGGCCGCGATCGTGGACGACCACTTTGCGGAGATCCTGCAGGGCGAGAGCGTGTTAGCGATCGAGAAATGTTGGGATATGATGTTCCGGATGTCGAAGCCGTATGGCAGCTCGGGGCTCGCTTCGTGCGCGATGAGTGCGGTCGACCTGGCATTGTGGGACCTGAACGGGAAGCTGCAGGGACAGCCCGTCTACGAGCTTCTTGGTGGACCGACGCAGGCAAAGATCTTCACGTATGCGACAGGGAACGATACAGACTGGCAGCTTGAGCTGGGGTTCAAGGCGGTGAAGCTGGCGTGCCCGTATGGCCCGGCAGACGGAGTCGGGGGAATCGACGCCAATGAGGGGCTGATCGAGAAGACGCGTGAGCTGGTGGGCGATCAGGTGGAGATCATGCTCGACTGCTACATGGCTTTCGATGTGGAATACACGATCCGGCTCGCCCAGAGGATCCGGCCCTATAAGCTGAAGTGGATCGAGGAGTTCCTGATTCCGGAGGATATCGACGGCCATCGTGCCGTGCGGGAAGCCGTGAACTGGGTGTCGCTGGCGTCGGGCGAGCATATGTATAGCCCGTTTCCGTATATGCGGATCATCAAGGATGGTTCGCTCGACATCCTCCAGCCGGATATCAACTGGGTAGGCGGGCTGACACCGACGCGGAAGATCGCACAGATGGCGGAGGCGGCCGGTCTCCAAGTGTATCTGCACGGCGGGGCGAACAACGTGTTCGGGCAGCACTTCACGTATTCGTCAACCGTGTCACCGTGGATCGAGTGTTTTGTGGGATCATCGCCTGGTATCCCGCTTGAGGAGGCGTTCCCGCCGTGGCAGGCCGTGCCCGAGGATGGGTATCTGGTACCGAAGGAAGCACCGGGCTTCGGGATCGATGTGCCCGAGTCTGCTATCACGCCTTTCGACTATTCGGTCAGCTAGGCCGTGTCGATCACGAGCCCATCCAGTCTTCGCGACGTCGAAGCCGCCCGCATTGAGCAGAAAGCCGCACGGTATCTCAAAGAGGTGCCGGTGACGGTTACGGCCGAGCAATGCGAGCGGAGCGAGGGTGGGCGTCACGACTATTACTCTGAGGGTGACTACTGGTGGCCGGATCCGACCAATCCCGCCGGACCCTACATCCGTCGGGACGGTGAAACCAATCCTAATCTCTTCTATAACCATCGTCACGCCCTCGTCCGGCTCAGTGAGATCATCGGAACGCTGGCCTCGGCCTTCCTGCTCGATCCTCAACCCACCATCCTGATTCACGCCATCCGTCATCTTCGTGCCTGGTTTGTCGACCCAGACACACGGATGACCCCGAACCTGCTCTACGGCCAGGCGATCAAAGGTCGGAACTCGGGTAGGAGTATCGGGATCATCGACACGCTTCATCTGTGCGAGGTGGCGCGTGGCGCGAAGATCCTTTGTCAGTCGCCGNACGTCGATGCCTCGACTACAGACGGCATCAAGTCGTGGTTTCGTGCCTACCTCGACTGGATCAACACGCACGAATACGGGATCACCGAGAAGGTGCATCCGAACAACCACGGGGTCTGCTGGTCGGTCCAGGCTTCAGCGTTTGCGGATTTCGTGGGGGATGACGACGTGCTGGCCTGGGTGCGCACCCAGTTCAGGGATGTCTATCTGACGGAGATGATGGACGATCAGGGCGGCTTTCCTGCTGAGCTTGCGCGGACGAAACCTTACGGTTACTCGTTGTTCNTGATCGACGCGGTGGCCGCCGTGGCTCAGATCGCCTCATCACCNAACGAGGACCTGTGGCGNCTGGAGNTACCNGACGGGCGTGGGATGGCGAAGGGGATCGCGTTCATCCATCCCTACATTGCNGACAAGCGGGCGTGGCCGTATGGAGAAGACGTGCTCTATTGGGATGAGTGGCCCGTGCGCCACCCAAGTCTGCTTTTGGGCGGTCTGAACCTTGGTCGTCCGGAGTGGCTGGATACATGGACGGCTCTAGAACCGGATCCGAGGACTTTCGAAGTGCTCCGAAACCTTCCGTTGCGCCACCCCTTGATCTGGGTTGAGGACGCAACTGGTTGATATTGTTTGTGGATAGCCGCGTCGAGGCATAACTTTGCGGCGACAATACAACGCAAGGTCCCNGGGGGATCGATCCTTGGGGGCTTTGTTCGTGAGAACAGATAGTCCAGCTTGATATCGAACATCAAAAGATTGATTCTGGCATTTCCCCTAGCCCTTCTGGTCGCGCTGGGAGATACCTGGATCGGGTGCGGCGAGCACGACTCTCGAGACAAGTCTTCGATGGGGTTGATTGGGATGGGGTCGGTGGCGATTGCTCTCATCTCGAAGTCGGTTACGCAACTCAAGTATTAAGCCTTCAATACGCCACACGATGAGTTCGTTGAGGCGTGTTCTAGTATGAAAGTTCCAGGTTCCAATAGGAACGCACAAGTCTTCGTATCAAGTTGTCATGGTTGGGTGCATGGAAAACCACATGGGTGTTCACAAGTGATTTATTATCAATCATTTCCGTTAAGCATTCTGCAACCCCGCCGATGTATTAAACGTAGCGAGTCGGGGCTCATCAACAGAGCCAGGTCGGGCGGATGTCGAGACCGCCTCAACCGCGTTTTTGCGCGGGTCCAGGACGGAACGAGGTCTTCCGCAGCTAACGGGACAACAATGAACTCCAGCGTCAGATTCAAGCCACTTCCTCCAGGTTCTGACGAACCCAAGGAGACGCGAGCGGAGAAGCTTCGCCGCGTGAGAGAACAGGTCAAGAACGGATACTATTCCGAACGAGACGTGATGAAGGATGTGGCTGATGCGCTGATCATGAATCCCACGCCATTTGAGGTTCTCAACGAGAAGGAAGAAGACAAAAGCTGATCCTCGGATTTCGAATCTGTGGGAATTAAGGCCGGTGCTCCGTAGCGAGCGCCGGCCTTCTTTAGTTTTGAGGAACTACAGAGGACGCGGAGGGTAAACCGGTGGTTCCCTCTAGTTGTGCAGAACCCGGATGTCCGTATTAGTCCGAGACCTAGTTGACGTGTCCTTCTCTGTGTCCTCCGCGTCCTCTGTGGTTCAAGCGTCTGTCTGTAACCCTCGCTGAATCAAAGGCTTCGTTGACACGTATACAGGGAGCCCGCATGTTTAGGCGCCGTCCCGAAACAACAGTATTGAGGCTAGAGGATTCAGTGGTTCAGGTTCCCGATCAGGCGCTCCAGCAGTTCGAAGTAGATGGATACGCGGTCGCTCGAGATCTGTTTACGACGGATGAGGTCGATTTCTACATCGACCACTGCACGCGGCTGCGTGAGGCTGGGTTGTATGCCGGGGATTTCTCCGGGGTCGACCCGTCGGACACGGATCCTCTGAAGGCGTTCCCGCGGGTGATCCATATGCACCGGTGGGATGACGTGAGCCTGAAATGGATGATCGATGCCCGTACCGCCGGGTGGCTCGAGCAGTTGACCGGCCAACCTGTCTATGCGGTGCAGACGATGTTGTATTTCAAGCCGGCCGGCTCACCGGGTCAGGCGTTGCACCAGGATCAGTTCTACCTGAAGGCCAAACCGGGAACGTGTATGGCCGCCTGGATGGCGCTCGATCGGTGCGACGAGGCGAACGGATGTCTTCAGGTGTTACCACGGTCCGGAGATCTACCTGTCCTGTGCACCGAATCCGCTGACATCATTCAAAGCTTTACGGATGTCACCGTTCCCGTTCCATCCCAGATGGAAGCTATCCCGATCGCGCTCGATCCGGGTGATGTTCTCTTCTTCAACGGGGCCGTGATTCACGGCAGTCTTCCCAACACGACAACCGATCGGTTCAGACGGTCCCTGATTGGCCACTACGTTACCGGCGACGCGACCGAGGTGTCGAAGTTCTACAAGCCTGTCCTCGATATGGCGGGGCAGGAAGTCGACTTCGCCGAAAGCCCCGGTGGCGGACCGTGTGGTGTTTGGTCGGACGTCAACGGTCAGCCCACCGTCAAGATACCCGCCTGAGAGTCACTCGTGAGCGAACTCCTAGAAGTCGAACATCTCAAGGCGAAGCCCGGTGAAACGAAACAGGGCTATCTGGCCGTGACCGAGATGCGAGACGGGACGCCGACACAGATCCCGGTTTCGCTCGTGAACGGCGTGGACACTGGCCCGACGATGTATCTACAGGCGATCAGCGATGGTGACGAGTTGAACGGGCTGTCCGTAATCCGTCGCGTGCTGAAGCGGTTGGATCCGAAGCAGCTGCGCGGTCGTGTGATCGCCGTGCCGATCGTGAACGTCCANGCNCTCCANGCNCACCAGGCCNTCAGNCCNATCGACAACAAGAAGATGAACCGCTGCTTTCCGGGCCGTCAGGACGGGACGTCGAGCGAGCGCATCGCCTATCGGCTGTTCCAGAATGCGGTACTCCAGTCGAACTATGTCGTCGATCTCCACCAGGGCGGGATCCGGCCGATGATCGATGAGGTCCGGGTGCGGGTCGATCGCCGCAAGCGGATTCACAAAGCGTGCATGGAGATGGCGCAGATGTTCGGGATCGGATACATCCTGGATGCGCGTGGTCCTGAGGGGCAGCTCGCGCGGTCTGCTCCCGACGAAGGCATTCCGACGATCGATCCGGAACTGGGCGGCTGTATCGGATGGGACGAAGAGAGCATCCGGAAGGGCGTGACGGGCGTCGAGAACCTGATGAAGCACTACGGCATGATGGACGGGAAGCCCACGATCCCGAAGCGGCAAACGGTCGTGGATGGCTTTCTCAGTCTGCTCTCGAATCGGGGCGGTATCCTCGAGTATCGCGCGCAGATCTATGATGTCCTGGCGAAGGGTGATCCTGTTGCAGACGTGACCGACCCCTTTGGCAATGTGCTCGAGACGCTGGTTGCGCCGGAGGAAGCTGTTATGTGGTCGAAAGCGCTTCGTCCGATGGTGGCGACAGGCGAAGTCGTCGCGACGCTAGGTAAGAATATCAGGCATATCTAGAACCAGGATCTGACCACCAAGGTCACCAAGACCACCAAGAAGTTGATGTTCCAACCTTTCGTCCTTAGCGACCCCCAACCCTACAGGGCAGCGTGAGAAACTATCTTGGTCTCGATGTCGGGACGACTACGGTTACTGCGATCGTTGTAGATGCCGTCGGCGGGGATGTGGTCGGGAAGGCGACGGCTCCGAACGATGCGGAGACGACGTCTGCAGAGGACCGAAGACTCGGGCGCAGTGAATGGGATCCTAACCGGATTCTGAGCATCGCGCGAGACGTCCTGCGGGAGGCGGCGTCGGATCGTGAGGTCGCAGCGGTCGGGGTGACGGGGCAGATGCACGGGATGCTGCTCGTCGAGGAAGATGGCGAGCCGGCCGGTCCGTTCATCGGGTGGCAGGATCAGCGCGCTGCAGAGGGTGAAGTCAGCCCGCTCTCCGAACTGACACGGGCCGTCGAGGAAACCGATGGCGATGGTCACGTGTGCCGGGCCAAGGCCGGCTACCTCGGGGCAACCCTGCTATGGCTGAAGCGATCAGGCAATCTGACTTCAGGAGCGACGGCCTGTTTCCTGCCCGACTTCCTCTCCGCTCATTTGACCTCTACTCAGCCGGTGACGGACGCAACCAACGGAGCGGGATCAGGATTGTTTGATGTGGCAGCACGTTCGTGGCATACGCCGCTGCTGGATCGCCTGGGTTTTACGCCCGACCTGTTACCGTCTGTGCAGGCATCAGGCTCGCAGGCGGGTACGCTCTCACCCGGGTGGTCAGATACAGGTCTCGATACCGGTATACCGGTGTCCGTGGCTTGTGGAGACAACCAGGCCAGCTTTCTGGGCAGCGTGAGCGATCCCGAAAACGCGGTGCTGATCAACGTCGGTACTGGTGGCCAGGTTTCGGTCAGTGCGGATACAGCCGACATGGGACCGGGACTGGAAGGCCGGCCGCACGTGGACGGGAAGTATATCCTCGTTGGCGCCGGACTCGTGGGTGGGCGAACGTATGCCTGGCTTCGCGATTTCTACCTGGCGGTCGGGCGTGACGTGTTCGGGGTTGATGGCGACGGCGATGCGGTTTACGAGCGGATGACCGAGCTTGCGGTCGAGATACAATCCGATGTGGATGGGCTGACCTTCGAGCCCCTGTTCACGGGTACGCGAGAGGATCCGGCAAGGCGAGGGCTATTGACGGGCATCGGTACCGCAAACTTCAGCCCGGGGCATCTTTCGCGAGCCCTGCAGCAAGGTGTGATCGACCAGTTCAAGGGGCTCTACGAGCAAGCGCTGGCGGTGGGTGCAGGTGAACGATCGCAGCTTGTGGGCGCGGGGAACGGGATCCGGAAGAATCCTGTACTGCGAGGGATCGCGGAGACGACGTTCGGCATGTCCATGAGCATTCCCAGGCACACGGAAGAAGCGGCGTATGGGGCGGCGATGCTGGCGATGGTGCTGGGAGGTGCGCGGAAGGATCTGGCGGATGCGCGGGAAGCCATTCGGTAGATCGAGGATTGAGGATAGAAGATTGAGGATTGAAAGGCGGCTCCCCGCGACCTAGACCCAGGGTTCGTCGTTGTTGTCGATGATGTCGCGGACGGCAGGTTTGAGGAAGACGTCGTCGAGGGGGAGCTTGGCGAAGGCTTTGGATAGTACCTCGACCTGTGATTTCACGTCGAGTGTCCGGTCGAGGATGAAGCGTCGTTCGCCCTTGATGACGCAGAGTCCGCCCGGGCGTCCCTTGAGATCCACTCGGTTGAGCGCGATGTCGAGCTGCTCGGCGAGTCCCTCGAGTTCCTGTAGGATCATTTCATCGGTCATCGGATTCGGTTCTCTTCAGGATATTAGGGAAACGGCAATCTCAGTTCAACCAAAGGTCGGTCAATAACACCGTGTCGCTGCAAGCCATCCTCTGGGACAATGACGGCGTTCTCGTCGATACCGAGCATCTCTACTTCGAAGCAACGAAGCAGACGCTGGCCACCGTGGGCCACAACCTGACGCGAGACGAGTATATCGAGGTCTCACTGACGGCCGGGAAGAGTCTGTTCGAGCTGGCCGATCTCGACGGGGAGACGTTCGAACGGCTACGGGACGAACGGAACCAGGTGTATAGCGATCTGCTCTCTCAGGGTGATCTCTCGATCCCCGGGGCGCGTGAGACGCTGGAGGCGCTGAAGGATCGGGTCAGGATGGTCATCGTGACGAGTTCTCGTCGCGACCACTTTCAGATTATCCATCGTTCGACCGGGTTCCTGAGCTACTTTGAGAGCGTCGTCGACAACGAAGACTATGAACGGTCGAAGCCAAATCCGGATCCTTACCTGATGGGGCTGGAACGGCTGGGGCTATCGGCGGAATCCTGCATCGCTGTAGAGGATTCGGCCAGGGGTATGCGAGCAGCTGTGAATGCTGGGCTCAGGTGTGTCGTTGTGCCGACGGATCTGACAAGAGATGGGGATTTTAGCGACGCATACAGAGTGGTCGAGCGCGTGGGCGATGTCGTCGGAGTCACTGAAGAATTAATGTGAAATCAGATGGTGAGGAGTAAGAGGCAATCGTCTTTCTCCACATTCAATGGGTGCTGATATGGCAGGAGTCGTAGAAGAAATCTACATCGTCGCCTCTGGCGGTGAGCCGATGGTCAAGGTGGATGAAGTCAGCGCGGTGAAGGACGGTGGGCTGGAAGGGGATCGGTATATGATGCGCACCGGATACTGGACGAACGTCGACGAGTGCCAGGTGACGTTGATCCAGAGTGAGGTGCTGGCGCAGATCCAGGCGGAGTCGGACGTGAAGGTCGGGGACGGTCAGCACAGACGGAACATCGTGACGCGTGGGATCGAGCTGGATAGTCTGGCAGGGCAGCGGTTCCGCGTGGGGGAGACGACGATGATTTTCGATCGACCACGGCCGCCGTGCGGGTATATCCAGACGATCACGCAGAAGGGGATGACGAAGGCGTTGGGCGGGGTGAGCGGTGGGATTTGTGCGCGGGTTCTCGAGTCGGGTGTGATCCGGCCGGGAGATTCGATCGAGGTTGTGACGGCGTGAAAGCGGGCATCTTCTCGACCGTGTTCCAGCGAGACAGTCTGGAGTCGGTGCTCGACGCGATCGTCGAGGCCGGTATTCCGGCGACGCAGTGGCACATGAGCTGTGCGGGTATCGATCAGATTCCGGAGTCGATCCCGGATGGTCTGTGCGAACGGATTCGTCAGGCGTCCGCAGCGCGCGGGATCGAGATTGGCGGGCTTTCGGGCACGTTCAACATGATCGACACCGATCTCGACGCGAGAGAAGCCGGTTTCCGCGGACTCGAGGTGCTGGCTTCGCACGCAGGCGAACTGGGGACGTCGGTTGTTACGCTGTGCAGCGGCACGCGTGCCGACTATCTGTGGCGACCGCACCCGGACAACAACAGCGAATCGGCGTGGCATGACATGATCGCGTCGATGGAGCGCGCTGCCGAGATCGCTGAGCGGCACGACGTGTTCGTCGCGTTCGAACCCGAAGTGTCGAATGTGATCGACAGTGCGGAGAAGGCGAAACGGGCGATCGACACGGTTGGGTCGCCGAAGCTGAAGGTGTGTATCGACGGGGCGAACCTGTTCCACAAAGGCGAACTGCCCCGGATGGACGAGATCCTGGACGAGGCGTTCGATCTGATCGGGGAACACGTGGTCTTTGCGCACGCGAAGGATCTGTCGAAGGATGGAGAGGCGGGACACGATGCGGCGGGGACGGGATTTCTGAATTATGATCGGTATTTGGAGTTGTTGGATCGGGTGGGGTATACGGGGGCGGTGGTGTTGCACAGTTTGAGTGAGGAGCAGGTGGGGGGGNGTTTGGGGTTTCTTAGTGAGAAGTTGGAGGCAATAGGCAATAGGCATTAGTCAGGTAGTCAGTCGTCAATGGTCAGCTATTTCGTTCCCAGGCTGCCGGCCTTCGCCGTAGGCTTCGGCCCGACAAAGGAGCCTGGGAACGAGTATTGGCAGGGCTTAGGTCCTGCTTTATTCGTTTCTATGAGTGATTCAACAGACAGCATTTTTGTGACGGCGCCGCCGGGGATGGGGAATCTGCTGGCGCAGGAGCTCGAAGAGTTGAGCGTACCTGTGCAGAGGGAGATGAAGGGGGGCGTGTATGTGGAGAAGTCGATCGAGGTCGGGTATCGCGTCTGTCTGTGGTCCCGGATCGCGAACCGAGCGTTGTGGCCGCTGGCGTCGTTCGAGGCGAAGGATGAGGATGCACTGTATGCCGGTGTGAAGGCAATCGAATGGGAATCCCATCTCGACCCCGCTGTGACGTTGGCCGTCGATGCGAACTGTGTCCAAAGCGCGATCACGCACTCCCACTTCACGTCGCTGAAGACGAAGGATGCGATCGTCGATCGGGTTCGGGAGATCGTGGGGGATCGTCCTTCGGTCGATCTCAAGCAGCCTGACTTGCAGATCAACACGTATCTCTTTCGCGATCAGGCGACGATCAGTCTCGACCTGGCAGGCCAAAGCCTTTATCGACGGGGGTATCGGACCGTGGGGCTGGAGGCGCCGCTCAAGGAGAATCTGGCGGCAGGGCTGCTGTTCCGAGCCGGTTGGCCCGGCATTGCGGCAGAAGGGGGCGCGCTGGTCGATCCGATGTGCGGGACGGGGACGTTTCTGATCGAGGCGGCGATGATGGCGTGTAAAGCGGCGCCAGGGCTGTTGCGTGAAGGCAGTGGTGTGTCCCGGTGGAAGCATCACGATGGGGCGGCCTGGGATCGCCAGGTCGCTGAGGCGCGGGAACAGCGTGTCCGAGGGTCGCGTGAGCTCGTGTTCGGGTCGGATTGGGATCGACGGTCGGTTGAGACGGCGAGGCAGCACGCGAAGCAGGCTGGGGTGGACGGNCTGATCCAGGTCGAGGAGCGGGATGTNCGAGACGTNACNCCGCCNTCCGGNGTGNACNCGGGGCTGATGATCATGAACCCGCCGTACGGCGAGCGGATGGGCGATGCCCGGAAGTTGACGGGGCTGTATCGGACGATTGGCGATCGGCTCAGGGGACACTGGCCGGGATGGACGGCAGCGGTCTTCACGGGGAATCCCCCGCTCTGTCGTGAGCTCCGACTACGGCCGCGACGCACCTATGACTACCGGAATGGGGCAATCCCGTGTCGGTTCGCACTCTACAAGCTCGCGACGGCGGAGCGGTTGCAGGCGCAGGCGGCAGAAGAGCCAGGGGTCGAGATGCTGGAGAATCGGCTGCGCCGGAACCTGCGGCATATCGGGAAGTGGGCGAGACGAAGCGGTGTGACGAGCTACCGACTCTACGATGGTGATCTGCCCGAATATGGGCTGTCAATCGATCTCTACCAGGATATCGATGACGTTGTCTCGGCACACGTGACGGCGAACGAGNCGCGAGACGAGAATCTGCTGAGCGAGGCGAGGCAGCGGGCGGGGGTGCAAGCTCTGAAGCGCGTCCTGGATCTGCCGGATGAGCGTGTCATCCTGAAATCGAGGTCGCGACAGACCGGAGATATCCAGTATGATCGGTTGGAGAACCGGGACAGCTACAAGACGGTCGCCGAAGGTGATGCGCGCTACCTGGTGAATCTGACGGACTTCCACGATACCGGGCTGTTCCTCGACAACCGGATGGTGCGGGCGTATATAGGTGAGCACGCCAAGGATGCGCGGCTGTTGAATCTGTTCGGCTACACGGGAAGTGTGACGGTGGCCGCCGCGCTTGCCGGTGCACGGTCCTCCGTGACGATCGATCTGTCGAATACTTACAACGACTGGGCACGCGAGAACTTCACCCTCAACGCGCTGGGTGATGCACACGAGGTCCTGCGTACGGACTGTCTGGCGTGGTTACGGGAAGCGGAGAAAGGGCTTCACGGATCTGAGCGATACGATCTCATCTATTTCGATCCGCCGACGTTCTCGAACTCGAAGGGCATGGACGAGTCGTTCGACGTGCAGCGCGATCACGCGGTGTGGATCGAGCGAGCGCTTTCGTTGATGGCGGACGAGGGAAGGATGATCTTCCGGTGCAATCGGAAGGGATTCCGGATGCAGTTCGAGGATGAGGGGTATGCCGTGAAGGATCTGTCGGGGCGGATGTTGCCGATGGATTTTGAGCGGCGGCGGAATGCCCTTCACTGTTTTGAGATAGAGAAGAGGATCAGCCGGGAGAGCTGAGGGCGGAGAGCGGGGAGCAACCAAAGAGCAAAGCGCGTAGCACTCACCCTGGCTGGCTTTGCCAGCCGTCCCTCCCTTTAGGGAGGGAGATCTTCTTTACGGGTAAGGTGAGGGAATGAGTCGAGCGAACATACTTGTTATACAGGCAGATCAACACCGGCACGATTGTCTGGGATGTACCGGGAATCCGGATGTGAGGACGCCGAATATCGATGCGATTGCGCACGATGGGACCGTGTATGAGAACGCGTTTTGTCCGTATCCGGTATGTACGCCGTCGCGGTACTCGTTCCTGACCGGGTTGCACGTGCACCAGCATCTGGGGTGGTCGAATCACTGTACGATTCCGGCCGGGATGGCGACGTTTCCGAAGATTCTGCGTGAGGCGGGGTATCGGACGAAGGCGGTAGGGAAGATGCACTTCTCGCCGACGTATCTGGATGTCGGGTTCGATGAGATGCTTTTGTCCGAGCAGCACGGGGTGGGGCGACTGGATGACGATTACCATCGTTACTTGCGTGAACACGGGCTGATCGATGAAATCGACCTGATCGACCAGGTGAACGA
The DNA here is from genome assembly GCA_002727195.1 of Gemmatimonadota bacterium. Classification (GTDB taxonomy): domain Bacteria; phylum Latescibacterota; class UBA2968; order UBA2968; family UBA2968; genus UBA2968. Next base: position 89,183 of record PBWH01000015.1, on the reverse strand, counting down.
GTATCGGAAGCAGGCGCCGCAGGTTTACGAGGATACGCTCGGGGCGATGGTGAGCAATCTGGACGAGGAACACCACGTCACGACCTGGGTTGGGCGGCACGCCGTCGAGACGATCGAGGGGTGGGAAGGGGATGGCAACCTTCTGATGGCGAGCTTTGTGCCGCCGCATCATCCCTACGTTCCGCCTGCTCCGTGGCACGAGATGTATGATCCCGCGAGCTTGACGCTGTTGCCAGGGTATATGGAACAGTGTGACCAGACCGATCTCCTCTATGCGCGCGGATTCTTCCCGCACGATCAGTGGACGGACCCTCAGCTTCGTCGGGTGATGGCCTATTACTACGCGTCGATTTCGCAGATCGACCATTGGGTTGGCCGGATGATCGATGCCCTGCGCGACATGGGTGTGTATGATGATACGGTGATCGTCTACAACTCCGATCACGGCGAGTATCTGGGATACCGACACATGATCGGGAAAGGGAATCGGATGTACGAGTCGCTCATCCGGATTCCTACAATCATCAAGCTGACGGGTGAGCGGGAGCGACAGGCGCGAAGTTCCGAGCTGATCAACTCGACCGATCTGGCGCCGACGCTGTTGCGCGCTGTGGGGCAGGAACCGGCGGCGGATATGGATGGACGAGACCTGACGCAGTCGGGAGACGAACGATCGGTGGTGTTCGCGGAGGGATCTCGTGGGAGCGAGTATATGGCGCGCAGCCAGACCCGTAAGCTGCTGCTGAACGAGGATGACCAGTTTTCGTGCTTCTTCGACCTGGAGAAGGATCCTCACGAGACGACGAATCTGATCAAGGATCCCGAGTATGGGGATGAGATCGCGACGTTGAAGGATGCCCTGATGCGGTGGATGCTGTTCGACAGTCGGACGCCGCTTCACGTGGATGAGGATGCGGCGCTGTGTTCGGGGGAGAATGTCGTGGCGGGGGATCAGGAGAGACGAGACGAGATGGCGGCGTATATGAGGGAGAAGATTACGCCGGCGCTGCGGTGAAACCGGAAACCAAAACCAAGGAACCACAGAGGACACGGAAGACACGGAGGGCGTCGGCGGGCTCTTGGGCGGTGTGCCGAGAATCTGGACTTTGGCGGACCCGAGGTTCTGGTATGATCTTACCACGGTAGGGTAGACAGATCGTTAAGCAGCCCTTAGGGCCTCGTATCTGTCTGGACTGATTTTACCCAGCGTGGAGTGTCTGCGTTTTTGGTTGTAGAACCTGATGTATCGTTCGATGACTCTTCTTGCTTGCTGGAGCGTGCCGTAATGATCTCGGTTAACGCGCTCCGTTTTGAGCGATGAGAAGAAATGCTTCTGCAACAGCGTTGTCGTAGCAGTCGCCAGTTCTTCCTACGCTTGGATTCATGCCGTTCTCAGTGAGCTTCTTGCGGAGTTTGTCGCTTGTATACTGGGCTCCTCGATCAGAGTGGAAGGTCGTTCCTTCGACAGGCTGACGTGACCTGCAGGCTATCTCCAGGGCAGCGATCGCCAAGTCGGTGTTGTTTGACGCGCCGATTGCCCATCCGACGACTCTGCGTGAGAAGAGGTCCAGTATCGTGCACAGGTAGACGTGTCCGTTCTGGACCGGTATGAACGTGATATCAGATACCCACGTTTTGTTTGGTCGCTCTGCCGTGAAGTTTCTTTTCACGAGATCCGGGACAGGTCGACTGTCAGACGAGGCCCGGGTTGACCTGAGCCTGTAGGCCTTCGGAGTGGCGATCGCGAACAACCCAAGACTGCGCTTGATCCTGGCGACACGATTGCGGCCACACAGAATACCTGATTCTCGCAGCTCGTCGGTAATGCGCGGTGTCCCGTAGGTCTGGTCTGTCTCACGATGGATCGCACGTATGTGCAGGGCCAACGCCTGGTTTTCTCTCGTGCGTTCTTGTCGGGTTTGCTCCAGTTCGCGTTTGAGCTCGTAGATCTCCTGGTCTTTTGATTTCCGGTGTCCCTTCCCCGGAAACGCATCCGACGGGTCATCACCCAGCTGTTTGACCCATCGGGACACCAGACCCGGATGCACGCCGATCTCGGCACCCACATCCTTTGGAGTCCGGTCATCTACAAGCACCATACGAACCGCTTCAACCTTGAATTCTCTAGAGTGTGTTCTTCGTCTTCGTATTCCCACGAGTGCCTCCTCGGTTAGCACTCCACTGATACGAAAGACTTTACAACCTGTCTACTGAACCGGGGTAAGAAGACTCCGTTAACCAATATCCATTCTCCATTGAATAGGGATTATGCGCTGGGTTGATATCAGAGAGTTAAGCGTTGAAGGGCAGGGATGGAGCGACACCAAGGCGCCGTTTGATCGGTTGCCGGCTCGCGCTGAGGGGGTGGTGCGGGAGGTGGTGTGGAATCTGAGTCGTCATTCGGCAGGGATCTGCGTGAAGTTCAGGACTGATGCGACGGAGATTCGGGGACGGTGGACGCTGACGCTGGATCAGCTGGCGATGTCACATATGCCGGCCACGGCTTGCAGTGGGCTCGATCTGTATATCGATTCGGAGGATGGGCTCCAGTGGGCGGGGGTGGGGAGACCGGAGACGACGCCGGATGTAGCGGCGGTCCTGGCGAGCGGGCTGATCAGCGGTGAGAAGGAATGCACCGTCTACCTGCCACTGTACAACGGGGTCTCGTCGGTCGAGATCGGAATTCCTGATGGCGCGTCCATTGGGGCGATCGAGAGACCGGAAGGACGGAAGACGGTCGTCTTCTACGGGACGTCGATCACCCACGGCGCTTCGGCGTCCCGGTGCGGGACGAACCACGTGGCACGTGTGGGCCGCAAGCTCGGTTGCGAGGTGATCAACCTCGGGTTTTCCGGGAACGGACAGATGGAACCCGAGGTCGCGAGTCTACTGGCGGAGCAGGATCCGGACGTGTTCGTGATCGATTGCCTTCCGAACATGACGGCAGATCTGATTGCGGAGCGGGCCGGTCATCTTGTGAAGACTATCCGGGCGACAAGAACAGATCCGCCAATCCTTCTGGTCGAGGACCGAACGTATGGCGATGCGCGATTTGTTCCGTCTCGCAAGGAGAGGAATGAGACCAGCCGCGTTGCTTTTCGAGATGTGTATGACAGCCTGATCGCGGAAGGCGTATCGGGGCTGACGTATATGGAAGGCGCATCGCTGCTGGGCGATGACGATACGGTCGACGGATCGCACCCGACGGATCTGGGGTTCAAGCGTCAGGCGGATCGGTTTGTGGATCAACTGAGCGCGATCCTTGGCTGACGCAACGTGAACGTCCTCCTGATCACGAGCGATCAGCAGCGTTGGGACACGCTCGGCCGCCTGAATCCCGCCATTCATACGCCGAACCTCGATCGTCTGGCAGATCGGGGAATCCTTTTCGAACGCGCCTACACGGTCAATCCGGTCTGCACACCCTCACGCTGCAGTATTCTCACCGGAACCTACCCCTCCCAACACGGCTGCTTTCACGTCGGTACTTCGCTGCCGGAGGGTCACGGCCCGACAGTCGCTCACGCATTCTCTGATGCGGGGTATGCGACGAGCCTGATCGGAAAGGCTCACTTCCAGGCCTGCAAGGATCCCGAGAGCCTGGAATCGGCTCCTCGTGTTCATGGTCTCGATTTCTTCGATCAGTGGCAGGGTCCCTACTTCGGGTTCGACCGCGCCGAGCTGGTGATCGGGCATACCTCCGAGCCGCACGCCGCGGGTATGCACTACGGCGCGTGGTTGCGTGCTCAGGGCGTGAAACTGGCCGATCATTTCGACATCCACCATTACGACCACTATGGTCCGTGGTCGCTTCCCGAAGACCTGCACGGATCCGCGTGGGTGGCGAATCGGTCGATCGATGCGATCGATCGGGCGCAGCAGGAGGGACGCCCGTTCTTTCTGTGGTCGAGTTTTCAGGATCCTCACAATCCGTATGTCACGCCGGAACCGTGGGCATCGCAATACGATCCGAACGGTATGCCAGACGCTGTTCCGGTTTCGGGTCCGGAGGGCAAGCCTGACTTCTACCGCACGTTGGCGGCGGGTGACTTCTACGGCGAGGATCCGGAACTTCAGGACCGGGCGTGGGGAGACGTGAAGATCCGACCGAATCTCTCCGACGCGGACATTCGTGATCTACGCGCGGTGTATTACGGGATGGTGAGTCTGATGGACCACCATATAGGACGTATACTCGATCGTCTGGAGGGGGATGGCACGATCGACCAGACCCTGATCGTCTTCACTTCGGACCACGGAGACTACCTCGGTGATCACGGACTCTGGGGTAAGGGTCTACCTACCTACGAGGCCATGCAACGCGTCCCGTTTATCGTGGCTCATCCTGCTTGTACGAACCCTGGTCAGAACAGTCAGGCCCTTCAGTCGCTTGTGGACATCGAGTCGAGCTGTCTGGATGCCGCCGGCCTGGCGCCGCTCGAGGTGAGTCAGGGCGTCGTACAGTCGTCCGCCTGGATCGATCCTGAAGTGAGAGTACGTGATCTCTGTCTGGTCGAGTTCCGGCCTGCTCAGGGACCGTACAAACAGCGGACATACGTGACGTCGCGGTATAAGCTCGTGTTCTATGACACGCGGGACTACGGCGAGTTGTATGATCTGGAGAGTGATCCCGCGCAGGAATCGAACCTCTATACCGATCCGGCCTATGCCGAGGTCCGGTCGTCACTCGAATCTGCGTACGCTGCTCACGACGAGGACGATGTGGTGAGAGAACGAAAGGCAGTCGCATGATCTTCCAGACACACCAGGTCGACGAGAACATCAAGAGCGCGTATGGGCTCACGACGGCCGATATCAACGGCGACGGACTGACGGATATTGTGGTGGGGTCGACGGGCGAGAAGACGGTGGCGTGGTATGAGGCGCCGACGTTCGAGAAACGTATCATCTCGTCCGAACATCCGGGGACGATCTGTCTGGCGACGCACGACCTGACGGGGAACGGGAAACTGGACGTGATCGCAGGCAGCGGCTTTGGCAGGCGGGACCGATCGATCATCGAGTATCTGCACTGGTTTGAACAGCCTGAAGGCGATGGCGAATGGAAGAGTCACCGGATCGATACCTTCCCGTATATCCACCGGCTGGCGTCGGTCGACTTTCAGGGGACGGGTGAACACGCGCTGATCGTGGCGTCGATCCGCGGGCTGGTCGGCGATCTCGATGACTGGAGTGATCCGGGTGTACTCTGGCTGTATGAGTATCCGGACGATCCCTATGGCGATTGGCCGCATTACGCGATCGCCGAAGACCTGCACCTGAATCACGGGCTGTCCGTCTGCGACGTGGACGACGACGGCCGTCAGGATATCCTGATCGGCGCGCGTGACGGGCTGATCTGGTATGAGCCGCCCGCGGAGAGCCTCACGGATCCGTGGTCAAAGTGGGTGATCAGTGAGACGGAGAGTAGCGAGACCTGGGCATACGACATCGACGGAGACGGGGTGAACGAGATTTTGTCGATCGAGCCGTGGCACGGGAACGAGCTGGTAATCTACAAGTGCAAAGGCGACATTCGGCGTGGGCCGTGGGAACGGACCATCGTGGACGCGACCCTTCACCGGGGGCATTCGATTCAGGCGATCGATATCGATGGGGATGGTGTGGTGGAGCTGGTCTGCGGGTATAACGGGAAGCCGACGTCACTTCATCTGTACAGGCCTGAGGGCGACGGATGGGTGAAAGAGCCGATCGATGACGAGTTGGGGATGGGGCAGATGGAGGTTTTGGATCTGGATGGGGATGGGAGGTTGGAGATTGTGGCAACGGGGATGTCTACGGGGAACGTGAGGCACTACTCAATGCAGAATGAATAATGACAAAGGCAAATTGGGTGGGCTAGCAGGGAAGGTAATTCCCCCGTCGAGATGAATTGATCTTCCGCCTTCGCTGAAGCTACGGCGTGACGACCTGTGATGGAAACTTTTTAAGGCCGATTTTCAACCTGTGGAGATAACGTTGTTGCGGCCGTTGCGTTTGGCGGCGTAAAGGCGCTGGTCGGCGAGTTTGATCATGGCTTCGGGGTCTGCTTCCAGTTTGTCCTCGGGCTGGGAGGCGATGCCGCCGCTGATGGTGATCTTGATCTCGATTTCGCCGGAACGGAAGTGGTGGTGGGCGACGACCTCAGAGGTTGCGAAAGAGGCCTGAAATGTCTTTCCGGAGGATGTCGCCGACGTGGTGGCCGTGGGTGTCGTTGACATCCTTGAAGTTGTCGATGTCAAACATCACGCAGGAGAAGGGGATGCCGTGACCTTGGGACTCGGGCAGCCTCGACTTTAGGAAGGTGTTGAGCGTGCGCCGTTTGTAGGCTCCAGTGAGCGGATCGGTCAGCGAGAGCTCGGATAGACGTTTATACTCTTCGAAGATCTGGTACTGCTTGAGCTTGAACCAGAGGATGGCCCGGACTTGGGCGGCGAGCTCTTTTGGCCGAAGGGGGCTTTTCGAGATATTTCAACGTCCCCAGGTCGAGTGTCTGCGACGTGCTGTCGATGTCGAGGGTGATCAGGTCTGGAATGTGGCGATAGATCGCCTCGAACGTCTCACGCGCATCCTTGGCAGCGGCGATCTCCACGCTCTCGCCACCCAGGGCATCCTGGATCAGGAGCAGTTGGGCTTTGTCGTCGTCGATCAGGACGCGGGGTATCTGACGCTCCCCTGATTTTTACTGTTATTCCGCATAGGCGATTGAGATTTAACGGTTTGAACGATCTGATGATAGGGGTTTTTCAGGGAGGCTTGCACTGATATGGACTCGATTTACGGCATTGTTCCACCGATGGTAACACCCTTTACGCCTGAAGGAGGCATCGACGCTCGAGCCATCGAGGCGGATGTTTCCTGCTTGGTGGGGGACGCAGGTGTCCATGGTCTGGCGGTATGTGGGAGTACGGGAGAGGGGCACACGCTTTCGACAGAAGAGACACGGCAGATCACGGAGGTTACGGTGGCCGCCGTGGCGGGCCGGGTGCCGGTGATTACGGGGATCATTACGGACAGTACTCAGGGGTCCGTAGACCGTGGGAAGGCCGTGGCAGACCTCGGCGTGGCCGCTCTTCAGGTGACACCGGTCCACTATCTGTTCCGCCCGACAGACGACGCGATGGTTCAGCACTTTCGGACGCTGACCGAGGAGACGGGTCTTCCCGTGATGATCTACAATGTCGTTCCGTGGACCTATTTGTCGCCAGAACTGCTGGACCGGATTATGACGGAGGTGGATGGGGTGATCGGGGTGAAGCAGAGCGCCGGCGATGTAAAGCTGCTCGCAGACCTGCTGGTGTCATCCGAGTCGAAGGGACGGATTATGACGGCTGTCGATGCGCTGCTATACCCGTCGTTTGCACTCGGGGCACACGGGGCGATCGCGGCCGTGCTTACCGCCGCGCCAACGTTGTGCGTGGATGTGTGGGATGCCGTGAAGGACGGTGACCACGCGAAGGCGAAGGGCGTGCACGAGAAGCTGCTCGCGATCTGGAACGCGATCAACCAGGATAACCTGCCGGCGAACGTGAAATGCGCGATGCGGTTGCAGGGCAGGGATGGAGGGCTGCCGAGGCCGCCGATGCCGGCGTCGAGTGCCGAGCAGGAAGCCGAGATTCGGGTGGCTCTGGCGTCGGCGGGGTTGATCTAGCCTGGGAACGAGGTCTAGGGTCTAGCGAGCTTTAGGCTAGCTGCCTGGCATTCTTATGACGACGTAGAAGGCGCGGCGGCTGCGGCGGATAAGCAGGAGCATCTCGTCGCCCGCGTCCAGGCCGGCGAGCACATCCCGCAGCTCTTCGAACGTTCCAACGGGCTGGCGGTTGATCTCGAGTAGCAGGTCCAGCCTGCGCAGTCCGGATCGGTATGCCGTCTTGCCCGGGATGACATCGGTGATGATCAGCGCGGACCCGGGTCTGTAGCCGATCCGTCGGCTCAAGTCCTTGGTAATCTCCTGAAGCTCCCAGCCGAGCAGTTCGTTTCGGCTCGAGATTAGACCACTCGTAGATTCCGAGACCTCGAGTCTTGTCCGGACTGTTCGTTTCTGGTTTCCGCGCCAGAATTCGACCTTGATGTTCTTCTCCGATCCAGCCAGTCCAATTCTGCTTCGGAAATCATCCTCATTTGCCACCTTGCCACTGTCAATCGAAACGATCACGTCCCCACGTTTCAGGCCGGCTTTCTCGGCCGGGCTGTCCGCGTGAACTTCGTTGATCAGGACGCCGGAGCCTGTGCCGGTTCCGAGGGCATCCGCCATGGCAGGTGAGAGCGTCTGGTAGCTGATGCCCAGGTACCCCACGAGGACCTCGCCGTATTCGATCAACTGCTCCTTGATCCGGGTGGCGAGGTTGACGGGAATGGCGAACCCGATGCCTTGGTAGCCGCCGTTCTGGCTGAGGATTGCGGTGTTGATCCCGATCAGTTCGCCACGAAGGTTTACAAGCGCCCCACCACTGTTCCCGGGGTTGATCGCGGCATCCGTTTGTATGAAGTCTTCCACGTCGACGATCCCGACGTCGCCACGGCCCACGGCGCTCACGATGCCGTAGGTCACGGTGTGCTGGAGTCCGAAGGGGTTCCCGATGGCGAGCACCCACTGGCCCACCTTGAGGTCGTCGGAATTTCCCTTAGGCACGATCGGGAGGTCTTCCTCGGCGTCTACCTTCAAGACGGCGACGTCACTGCTTTCATCGGTTCCCACGATGCGAGCCTCGAAAGACCGTCCGTCTGTGAGGTCGATAATAATTTTGTCTGTCCCCTCGACGACGTGGTTATTCGTGAGGACATAGCCGTCAGGGCTGACGATGACGCCCGACCCGAGGCCCTGTGTCTTGCGCTCGCGCTCGGGAATCCGGAAGAAGCGGCGGAATAATGGGTCATCAAACGGCATGCCGCGGTAAGGACTGGCGGTGGCGACGATTCGCTCTGTGGACACCGCAACCACACCTGCCTGGACCTTCGCCGAAACTTTGGCGAAGGCATCACTCATCCGCTCCAGTTGACGGATGTCGTCATCGAGCGTCTGGGCGGAGCTGGTGGCGATGGTCAGCAGGCACGACAGGATCGCAATCATACAGGTGCGCATTGAGGGTTCTCCCGGCCGTTCAGAATGCGAGCTAATCTCAGCGTGTGTGCAGAATTAGACGTACAACCTATGGTCTTGGGCCCTCCGGCGCCAGAAAGTCGACCCCGAAACGGCTCCGCACACGCTGTTTTTTATTGGATTCGACTTGTGGAGCCGTCCCGAATTTTTTTTCTTTCTGTTCTGAATCTGGAATGCGGGACGGTCTCTCCGCCCGCAAGAACCCCTAACTACTCATTATCGATGCAGAGGAGGCCTCATCGAGCATGATTCGCATAGATAACCTCGTCAAGAACTACGGCGATTTCCAGGCCCTGAAATCTATCTCTTTCAACATACACGACGGAGAGATTCTCGGGTTCCTGGGGGCCAACGGAGCCGGGAAATCGACGACTCTCAAGATCATGACCGGTTACCTCGCACCCACCGCTGGCAACGTCCTCGTTGACGGTCTGAACGTGGTCGATAACTCGTTCGAGATCCGGGAACAGATCGGCTATCTGCCAGAGACGAACCCGCTGTATCTGGAGATGAAGGTGTTCGATTACCTCCAGTTCACGGCGGAGATTCGTGGGCTGGAGGGTAAGGCTTTCCACCAGGCGCTCGCTCGGGTTGTCGAGCAATGCGGACTGGCAGACGTGATTCACAAGCCGATCTCGACCTGCTCCAAGGGATACAAGCAGCGGATCGGGTTGGCAGCGGCGATGATACACGACCCCAAGATCCTGATTCTGGACGAGCCCGTGTCGGGTCTGGATCCAAACCAGATCGTCGAGATCCGTGAGTTGATCAAAGGTCTGGCCCGTGAGAAGATGGTCATCATGTCGAGCCACATCCTTCAGGAGATCGCGGCGACGGTGGACCGGATCGTGATCATCGACAAGGGTGAGATCGTTGCGAACGGCACGACACAGGAGCTGATGGCCAGTTTTCAGGGTCGCACACAATTGACCCTGGAAGTGTCGCAGGCTTCGGCAGAGTCGGTCGAAGGTCTCAAGTCGAAAGTCGAAAGCCTGGAAATCAAAGGCGACGAAGCAACAGAAGCCGGCGGCCGAGTGCTTTCGATAGAGTATGATCGGGAGGCGGATCCTCGTGCGGAGATTTTCAACTACGCGAAAGATTCCGGCTGGGTGATTCTCGAGATGAGTCCCTATCGTGTTCAGCTGGAGGACGTGTTCCGGGGGCTGACGGTGGAAGGGGGCGATCATGCGTAATTTTAAGTCGATCTACGCGAAGGAGCTGGCCGCCTGTTTCAAGAGCCCGATGGCATACATCTTCCTCGTCACGTTTGTCCTCCTGAACGGCTATTTTTTCACGAGCACGTTCTTCCTGATCAATCAGTCGGACATGCGATCTCTCTTCGGGGTGATCCCGATGGTGTATCTCTTTTTCTGCCCTGCGGTGACCATGGGGCTGATCGCTCGAGAGAATAACATGGGGACAACGGAGATGATCGCGACACTCCCGATTCGAGACCACGAGTTTGTGATCGGGAAGTATCTCGCTGCGGTCACGCTGATCGGGGCTGGTCTGGCCTTCACCTTCGTCCACTTTTTTACGCTGCTGGCCGTCGGGACGAACATCGACGTGGGCGCCAACCTTTGCGGTTATCTCGGTCTGCTGCTGGTGGGCGCGTTCTACGCGTCGATCGGGACGTTCGCGAGCAGTCTGACGGATAACCAGGTGGTGGCGTTCATCATCGGGGCTGTCGGCGTGCTGGTGTTCTACCTGATGGACAAGCTGCTGATCTTCGTTCCGACGTCGATCTCGGCGATCGTCCAGTATATGGCGGTCGATCATCACCTCTCGAACATCTCCAGGGGCGTGATTGATTCCCGCAATCTGATCTATTTCGGCACGATGATCTGGCTCTTCCTGACGCTGTCGATCAGAACGGTCGAAATGCGGAAGTGGAGGTAGCCATGGTCACGAATCGAAAAACATTCACGATCTATGTCGCCATCGCGATCGCGGCGGTAGCGCTGCTGAACATCGTCGGTCGGTCGTGGTTCTTCCGGCTCGACCTGACGGACGGACAGGTCTACTCGCTGTCCTCGTCGAGTCAGGCCGTGCTGAGCAAGGTCGATGATCTGCTGACGGCGAAGGTATACTTCTCCAAGAATCTTCCGGGCCGATACGGCAACAACCGCCGGTTCCTCCAGGACATTCTGGAAGAGTATGCAGCCTACTCGGACGGTAATCTTCGTTTCGAGTTCTATCAGCCCGAGAACGACGAGAAGCTGGCGGCGGAGGCCATGAAGTACGGTATCCAGCCCGTGCAGCTTCAGGTGGTCGAGAACGACAAGCTCGAGATCAAGCGTGTGCACATGGGTCTCGTGTTCCTGTATGAGGACCAGCGGGAGGTGATCCCGGTCGTGCAAACAACGACGGGCCTCGAATATGAGATCACGAGCAAGATCAAGAAAATGGTCGACGATCAGAAGCAGGTGATCGGGATCGCTCAATTCGAGGGACAGGAAGGCGGGTCAGAGAATATCCGGGCCCAACTGTCCGAAACCTATCAGGTCCAGCAGGTTCCGATGGCGAGCGCGGTCGCCGCGGACGTCAGCCTGCTGTTCGTGAGCGGAGTGACGGATTCGATAAGCGCGGACGAGCTGAAGCACCTGACCGACTACGTCGACCGGGGCGGAAACCTGTTCTTGGCGCAGAGCAAGATCGACGCGAGCTTGCAGACACAGCAGGGCCAGCCGATCGTGTCGAACCTGTATGACGTGCTGGATATGTATGGTGTGTCGCTCGAGGACAACCTAGTTCTCGACGAGTTCTGCAACAACATCACGGTCACGCAGCAGCGTGGGTTCTTCCGGATCAACACGGCGGTCGCATATCCGTTCTTCCCGATCATTCGCGACTTCGGGGATCACGTGATCGTCGAGGGGCTCGAGCAGGTCCACCTGCTGTTCCCGAGTGAAATCTCCTGGGACTCAGCGGATTCGTCGGTCACGGTGCAGTCGCTGCTTCAGACGTCGAATCAGTCTGGAATCGCGGCCGGGTTCTTCAACCTGAACCCGATCGAGAATCCGATGTTCGAGACGCTGACGGAGACGAGCCGGACGGTCGGTGTCTACGCTACCTCGAAGGTGGGGGCGACGAGTGTGACGAGTCAGCTCGTACTGATCCCGGACTCGGCCTTCCTGCTGGATGAGGGTGGTGGACGGATGCCGGAAAATGTCGTTTTCGTGATGAACGCGACGGACGTGCTGATCGGCGATCGGGACCTGGTCAAGCTGCGTTCCCGCGAGATCACGTCGCGACCACTGGCTGCCGTAGACGAGGCCGGGCGAGCGACGTGGAAGTCGACCAACTTCATTCTCCCCGCTCTGCTCGTGATCCTGTATGGTCTGCTGCAGTGGCGACTGGAGACGAACCGGACAAAGCGATTGGAGGAGCTGTATGGGTAATCTGAAGTGGATTGCCATTGTGCTCGCGGTCTTGGTCGCTCTGTATCTGTTCACCCAGATGCAGCAGAGTGGGCTGCAGACACAATCGGATGCAGTGTTCCCGGAGGATCAGGGAAAGATTCAGACGATCGAGCTGTGGACGAAGGACGATACGCTGACGATCGAGCGTGACGGTGAGGATTGGACAATCGCCGGTCACGATACGCTGGCGATGCGGCCCAACCGGATGGATACATTCTTCGACAAGGCGCTCCAGGTGAAGAAGGAGACGCTGATTTCGAAGAACCCGGAGAAGTGGTTGAAGTACTCAGTCGACGACAGCTCGGGAACGCACGTTCGACTGACGAATGTCTCAGGCGACGAGATGATTCACGCGGTGTTTGGGCGGTCGACGTCGGACTGGTCACACAATTACGTGCGTACGGTTGGTGATGAGCTCGTGTATCTCACGGACTCGAGTGTGATGCATATGATGTATCCTAGGGCAACATATTGGGGGGAGACGCCGGTGGTGGAAGAGGATAGTACGGAGGTTGCGGCGTCGGCGGTGGTGGATTCAGTGGAGGCAGGCAGCGGAGATTAAGCTCGTGGGACCGGCCTCTGGCTGGGAGATCTTGTGTGTGGTTGAGCGCCTCTCGATTCAGGTCGAGGGGCGCTTTTCTAGTGTACGGATGTGAATCGTGGGACCGACCTCCGGTCTGGAGATCTTCATTGCCGAGCGCCACTAGGTTCCGATCGATGGGCGCCTTTCTGTACACAGAAAGCGGTATATGGAAGTTTATATGGGGCGGCCATATGCGCGCACCCATAAAGGGCGCGGTTACCGGATACCCCGTTCTCGTCGATGGAGGAGACCTACTAGGGCGAAGTTCAGGGCGCAGCCCCAGATGCCGGCGTGAATGCCGAGGGGTTTGCTGGAGGGGCCGAGGTTGAGCCAGCTGGCGGACATCAGAATTACTGTGAGGAAGGTGCCGGCGGTCATGCCCGTCAGGACGGTGCAAGCGGAGAGGGACTTAATGTGGATGCCGAGTAAGACGGCGGGGGCGACTTGGCAGAGGAGCTCGAGTTTGATTTCGGTGAGGCGCCAAATTGTCTGGGGGAGGATGATTGCGAGGCCGGCGGCGATGGCCATGATGCCCCAGGAGGAGAGCTTGCCGACATAGGTCAGGCGTCGTTGTGACGCGTCGGGATGGGTGGGTCGGTAGAGGTCCTGAGTGACGATTGAGGAGATCGCGAGCAGGGCGGAGTCGACGGTGGACATAATTGCAGCGACGACGGCGGCGACGAAGAGGACGAGCATCCATCCCAGAGAGGGCAGGCCGCTACTGAGGTCGTTGAGTACGCGGAGCGCGACGGTTTCGCTGGCTGCGCGGTCCAGGCCGGGGAAGTAGGCGGCAGCCACGATCCCGATGTAGAAGATGAAGAAGGTGGTGACCAGGGGCATGAAGACCATGATCTGGAAGGCGCGCTTGAGGCTCGCGGCGCTTCCAGCCGCGTATATGCGTTGGATGGCCTGGGGGTAGAACGGGACACCGAGGAAGATGATGGCGACGGTGCTGAGCCAAGTCAGGGTGGCTGCGGCGTCAGGTGGGGCGAGCAGGTGCGGGGATCGCTCGGCCAGGACAGACGTCGCCTCAATCAGGCCGCCGTAGTGGATCTGGATGGCGACGAAGATTACGAGACAGCCTGACAAAAGGAGGACGCCCTGGATGGCATCTGTCCAGGCGACACTGCGGAATCCGCCGAGGGTCTCGTATACCACCATGATCAGCGAGAGTAGCAACACGCCGTAGGCGAAGGGGATCCGGCCTCCGGTGGTGGTCTCGACGATGAAACCGATGGCCTTGAGGTTCGAGAGGATGTAGTTGGCGAGCGCCCACGTCGCGAGGCCGGTCGCAAGGATGGTGATCCGCCGGTCTGCGTATCGGTGCTGAAGATAGTCGCCGAGGGTCAGGAAGTTAAACCGTGCGGCCAGCGCCTGTAGGCGTGGGGCGAAGAGCAAGTATCCACCAACGATCGACATCATGAAGATGACGGAGACGATGAATCGGAAGCCGCTGCGATAAGCCACTCCTGCGTATCCGACGAGGGTGTTGCCGCTGTATTGTGTGGCGTAGAGCGTGAGAAACAGGACCAGCGTACCGAGGCCTCGACCGCCGAGGTAGAAGTCGGTCAGCGAGTCGTCCTTGCGTGCTCGACGGCCGAGCCACCCGATCAGGAGCAGCGAGGATAGGTAAAGCAGGAGGAAGATGGTTCCGGTAGGACCGAGAAGTGACGTGTCTGATTCAGTGCCCATAAACCCAAGTCAAAGTCAAAAGCATTAACGCAGAGAGCGCAGAGGACGCTGGGGAGATAGGCGTGCCGATTGCCTAGATCTAGGGAATGAGATGTGTGTGCTCGTTCCGGGCTTTCAAAGCGAGAAAAACCCTCCCTTTGCCTATCGCAGGCTCCAGAGAGTCTCCAACATCTGATTTGTGGACGTCAGAGTTGCTCCACATCGCCCGTACAGTGACCCCAATACCTGTGCAGAAGAAGGGCGATGGCTGCTGCGTAGACGACGGACAAAGTGAAGGTGATTAGGGACCAGGTGGGGAAGCCCCAGATGAGTCGGGTTTTGTCGGTCAAGATGGGGGTGGTCAGGAGGAGGAGGACAACGGAAAGGAGCGTCAGGCGAGGTCGGGTCACGTCAGTTGATGGCCTGAGAGACGGTGACGAACTCGAATCCTTCTTTGCGCAGTCCGGGGATGCCGGCACGGAGAGACTGAAGCGTGGCCAGTTTGGCGTGGGCGATGCCGATCGCTGTTCCGTGTTGCCGGGCTTTCATCGACAGGGCTCGCAGGCTCTGTTCCATCTGTCCGGGATCTTCCGTGAGGTCGATGAACTGGACGTTGCGTCCGGCGGGTATGCCCATCTCCAACGCGACGTTGTAAGCGACCGAGTGCTTACTGGTCACGCTGTCGATGAAGAACAGGCCCTGTGATTTGATTTCGTCGAGCACGTAGCCGATGACACGCCGGTCTTCGGTCACCCGTGATCCCATGTGGTTGTTGATCCCGCGGGCACCGGGCACGGCCTGGATGGCGTTGCTGGTCGTCTGTCGGATACGGTCGTAGTTGTGGTGGGTGAAGATGGCTCCCTGGCCCGGATCCTGTTTGGGATAGTTGATTGGCTCCATCGGGAGGTGCACCATCACTTCGTGACCGGCGTGGATCGCGCGGTCCGAGGCCCAAACGGTTTCGCGTTCACCGGGAAATATCGAGAAGGTAACGGGGACGGGCAGCTCGCAGAAGCCGGAGAGCAGTTCGCGAGACTGGTATCCGCAGTCATCGATGATGATGGCGATTCTTCCCCGCGTTCGCTTTACGTAGGGGCTTCTGCGCAGCGTGATCAGGTTGGTACGCTGGCCGTCCAGGCCGACGAGCATGGAAAGCTGTTCGCCCTTGAGGTTCTCTCGGCCTTCGACGACTGAGCCGCCGAGTCTGTGCGCCAGTCGGGTGAGCCAGAGGTTCGAAACGGCGAGCGGAATGTCCTCGGGGATGTCTGACGAGAGCTCCCACCGCATCGCGCTGTTTCGATGCTCGGGAAGTCGGCGCACGGCGATGTGCTCTTCCGGTACGCCCAAGCCGGCTAGGACGTCTACGGCGCGGGTGGCCATGGTGTCCGCGAATGCGGCAACATCGCCAGGTTCCGCCCGCCAGGTGTTGGCTAAAGACGTGACGTGGGGGGTGTCGTCCCGGTGCGCGCCCGGTCTCCAGGTGTAGGCGACAACGGTGACTGAAATGGCGAGGAGAATGCTGGCGACCTGCCACGGCCGAACAGGCAGGGCAGATCGGCGTCCACGCGCCATGCGGCCCCGTTTGCCCTTGTAGATAACGGGGTTCTCCTTTGCGGCTTTACGGGCTTTTCGCTTGGCCATGGATGGACGGAATCAGGTTCCAGGCTTCAGGTTTCAAGGTGGTGCTGCTCGGAGTTCGGTAGCGCCGTGTATTGGTAGCCACCAGTGTTCGCGCAGGACCTAACGAATTGGATGATGTCTTAGGGTGACATCCATCGAATAGGGTTAGGGATGAAGCAGAGCACGAAGATGACTGTGGTCCCGTAGCCGATCCAGCGGCGCCGGTCGTCCAACCCTGTGTATGGGTCCAACGTGGGGGGATGACGTCTTCCCATTACGATCGAGATGATTCCCCAGATGATCCAACCGGGCCATCTGCTTTCCAGCCAGGTCGACATCGGATCTGCGGCAGTCAGCCAACCATACTCGGGTCCGAACATCCACATTCCGAAGAGGCCGACGATCGTCGCCTTTGCGACCATCTCGTGTCGCTTTCCGAACATCGCGTATACGAGGTGTCCGCCGTCGAACTGCCCGATAGGGAGCAGGTTCAGCACGGTGACGAACAACCCCAGCCATCCTGCGAAACCGATCGGTTCCAGCAGCAGGTCGTGTCCCGGGGGTATCTCACCAACAATAAGATATTGGAGTGTTGAGGTCAGCAGTGAATCACCGAAGACGAGGGCGCCTTTGCCTTCGAACTCATGCATCGACACAACCTCCGCGGTGGAGAACCCGCAGCAGAGGGCGGCAACGGAGAGGATGAAGCCGGCAAGCGGTCCCGAGACCCCGATGTCGAACAGGGCTCGACGGTTCGGTATCCGTGACCTGATCCGTATCACCGCACCCATGGTTCCGATGATGGTCGGGATCGGGATGAAGTAGGGAAGGGTCGCACGTACGTGCCACCGACGGGCGGCGATGAAGTGCCCCATCTCGTGGATACCGAGGATCAGGAGGAGGGAGGCGGAAAAGGGGACGCCTAGGATCAGGTTCTCGGGCAGGAACAGGTCCAGCAACTCGAGATCGCGGTCGGCGTAGCGTCGGCTGAAGACGGGAGAGGCCTGGACCCCGGCGAGCGTGGTGGTCAGGCAGGTTGCGAGGAAGAGAACGACCTGAACCCACTCCGGGCGGACCGGGGGCTGTTGTTCACCAACCTGCCAGCCGGGTTCGTAGGTCACTGCCGGGTGGCTCTCGGGGTTCGAGGACGTCCCGTTGTCGAGGGGGGGGCCGCTTGCCACGAAGGATTATCGGATTCCGATCGAGACCCGGTGTGAGTCCTCGAGACCGAGGTCGGAAGGAACGAACGCGTAGTCGATCCGCCAGTTCTTGCGCTTGAGACCGACGCCAAAGGACACGGACCTGGTGTCGTGTCCGGTCTGGTATCCCGCCCGGACGGTCAGAACGGGGAAGGGCGTGAACTCTCCACCGACCAGAACACCGGTTGAACCGAAGCGGGGGAACCGCACGTCAGACGACAGGAGGAAACGGTCGTGGTTGAGTGCGGCGCCAATCCGGATTTCTCTGGGCAGGGGTGAGGCGACCTGATCGAGTGCTTCCATCTTACCTAGGTTCAGGATCGAGCCTCCAAAGGTGACCTGGCTGTTGGTTGGTGTATAGGCCAGTCCGGCGTCGAGGCCGAATCCCGAAGCGCGGTCGGCTTCTAGATCCTCGTGCAGAAATCGGGCGGTGAGGCCTCCGGAGAGGCTTGGGGTGATCCGCTGCCCGTAGGTCATCGCCGCGTTGAGTTCGAAGAGGTTGAAGGTACCTATGGGACTGGAGGTCGGTCCGGTTCGCGTTTCGAATCCGCCTGCTGTGTTGAGGCCAAGGCTCAGGCCGATGCCCACCCGCCCAGTCCCGTATGCCCAGCCCGATTGTAGCTGGCGGATTTCGGCGATGGTGGAGTGGTGGGCCAAAACGAAATCCTTGCTCGCAAGTAATGAGACGAGCGCCGGGTTGGCGTGGATGGCCGACTGATCATCGGTGACGGCTGAAAGGGCTCCGGAAAGGGCCGCTCCGCGCCCCCCTATAGGCTCGGAGAGGAGCTGCAGACTCGATCTGGGCGTGGTTTCCGCGACCACGCAGGCCGAGCCTATTAGCAGAATGGCCATCATATTCTGGGATAGGTTTCGCACGAACAGGATTCCTAATCTCAATAAAACCAACAAGAAATCTCAACAACTGTAACCAACGGGCATTGCCGAGTCAACAGACCCGGGCCACCCAACATGGAAGAACGGTTCGTTATAACAAATACATTCTGTATACTTGACTCAAGAAGGTCAATCAGGATACCAATCGGAGCGACATAACGTGAAGGCACTCAGGAAGATCACATCGGGACCCGGCCACGAGGTCACGGAAATCGACGATCCCCAGTTGGGACCCAGAGATTGTCTCGTTCGGGTCGAGGCGGCCAGCGGTTCCCGTCCCAACACTGGAATTCGATAGATCGGCGTCAGGGGATCAGCTCTGGATCGTAGCAGGAATCGATCTGGAAGCCATCGACGCCGCAGGCGCGGAGCTGTCGAATGTGTTCTCGGCCCATCGCCATCGGATCCTGTCCGCGGTAATGGTAGGTGTTGATTCCGGGGATCACCTGAAGGCTGAGGGCGTGGAACCCTTCGACGTCACGGGCACTGAAGTCCTCCCCGTGGTTGAAGACGTAGTGGTCGCCGACGAACGAATCGTCGCGAGCGACGATCTCCTGCGTTTCGGAAAGTGGGCGGCGCCACGACACACGAGACAGGCCACGGAACCGTTCGGCGATCGGAGCTTGATTGTCCCTGGGAATCTTGTTGATGAGGATCAGGGCGTCGTCCATCAGGTCGTGCGCGCGGAGGGTGGCTTGCACCTCGGCCGTGTAGCGGTCGATGAACGGGTCGGAACAACCTTTAAGGTCGATCATCACACCGATTCGGCCCGCGCAACGTTCACAGTAGGCGTCGAACGATGGTATCTGTTCACCCGAGCGGGTCAGGACGACTCGTTTGGCTTCGTCCCGTGTCATCTCAGAGATGCAGCCGTTGATGCCGGCTTCTTCCATAAGCTCATCGTTGTGGAAGCAGACAACGTGACCATCCGCGGTAATCCTGGCGTCGATTTCGACGTGGGAATATCCACGGCGGATTGCCTCCTCAAGCGCCTTGAAGCTGTTCTCCGACCGTTCTTCGTCGACCACGCCGCCGCGATGGGCGATAAGGATGTCAGGTCGGTCAGCCATCGAGACCTATCGCTTTCATGAGCGCCGTCCTCGCGGTGAAATCTTGTAGCCCGTTTTCAGACTGATGGTGGAGACCGAGGTTCTTGAGCTTCCGAACGTTCGGTTCAGCCAGTCGCGTTCGAACCCCGTTTCCTCAGCGAGCATCCTGGCGGCCTCTCCCGGTTGGTCACGGAAGACGGTCAGGACCGAGTGCGTCCAGGGGCCCAAACAGGAAGTCTTGTGGTATCGTTCGAGCCGGCGTTGGAGCTCGATGATGTCATCGGCTGACAATGCGTCATCCTCGGGCAGGTCGATGCGGGGATCGGTGCCGCCGCAGCTGAACTTGATGCGGTAGAGAGTTCCGTTGCTTTTACCGAGGGCTTCGATCAGGTCGTCGTGGGTGTCGTAGCCGGCCTGGGTACGTTGTTTTTTCGTGATCTTCTAGAGGGATGTTTCGGTCACGTCTTCAATGTTCACGACTCCGATGGCGGTCTACTGTGTGCCGCCGGATTTGGCGGCCGGTCATTTCCATCGGCGGAAGGCCAGGGTGATGTCGCCGGATTTGATGCCGTGTAATGTGGTGCCTTTGAAGAGCATGGGTTGGTGTGGAGGTCCGAGAGGGTGATGGGTTTACGTATACGATTGTGTTCTGCTCGGAATGGTTTCGTGACTGCGTGATAATCCGTGGTTGGGCCGCAGACACCACGGCTAACCCCAGGCTGACGATGCGATCATCCCTCAGCGAAGCTCGGGACGCGGCTATGGGGTCTCGTATGGCTACGGCTGTTGGCGGAGTTCTAAACCGTTGCCTTCGGAGTTCTTGAATGTGGTGACTCGCACAGTAACGCCGCCGGATGGTTCGCGAAGTTCGATCAGCTGCTCTCCAAGGTGTTCGATGTCAGCCTGGATCTGTTCGATGTTGTCGACGTAGAAGTTCAGGCCGGCGTGCGGCAAAGGTTGTTCACCGTCGTCGCCCAGTGAATGCAGGGTGAGTTCGATTGCGCCGAAGTCCAAGGTCGTCTAGCCGTCGGATTCGAAGATGGGTCTGACGTCGAAGGCGCCAGTTTAGAGGGATTTGGCGCGATTCATGTCAGAAACGTAGTGAATTACGATCGGATTGCGGGTTTTCATTTGGGTGTCACGTATGCGAGTGTGTGGTGGGTCCGAGAGGGTCATGGGTGACACTATACGATTCTATTCTGCTCGGACCAATCTGTCCTGTTTCAGGTTCAAAAACCTCCGCCAGATCTCGATGAGGCTGACGATACAAGTCTGTAGGGTCGTAATCCTTCCCGTCAGGTTTGTGGCGAGAACTGTGTCAGGACCGTCGGATCCAGGCCGGCGCGGACGAGGGATTCCCAGGCCCTGACCGGGGACTCTCCAAGGATTTCTGTCAAGTTGTTGCTCAGGCTTGCGATCTCGGGAGGCTGATTTTCAGGCTGTTTGATGGTGGCGAGACGGGTCAGCGTGTCTAGGGCGAAGCCGACGCTGATAACGTTTTGGTCGGTCCTAACGATGTCGCGCAGGATACCGATCAAAGGCTCGAGCGTGTCGCCGAGGAGGTTGGCACCGTGAGAACAGATGATGACGGCTGACCACAGGGCGTTCTCTCGAACGGCCGATCTCACCTTCTGGAAGCGATCCTGGCCGAAGGTTACACTTCCTCCCTCACAAACGTCACTGTCGTCGGTGGGACGCGCGAACTTGATGCTGCGATTCTGAGCGCTGTCCATGGTCGGTCTGTTTTCTTCGATTTTCAGAGACTTGATCAGTGCTTCGACGCATCGGGGGATCAGGTCGGTTCCCTCACCCGTCGCGACTGCCCGGCGAACGAGGCAACCGAGGGATCCCGCTGCGACTGATCGCACGTAGACCGATTGGTCTTTGGAAAGCAGCCCAGTAACCGCGCTAAGGACCTCTTCTGTCAGGGGTGACGCGTCACCGAAACCATAGACTCCGGCCTTCCGGACCCACTTGGCCGATGAACGGGTAGCCTCGAGGAACACGTCCGTTGCATCCGAGCCGACGGCAATCAGGCCGTATGTGGCGGCTCGACGAACACTCTCCCGATCCGTGTAGAGCGCCCTTTCTAGGTATTCCGTACTGACTGCCGTGTCACCGATCGACGCCAGTTTGTAAGCAGCGCCGACGCGTTGTGGTTCCGCATCGTCTCCCTTGGCGTGGAGCTGATCGAACAACGCCTCAGCTTCTGTTTGTCTGGCTTCTGGTGAGAGTTTGGCAGCGGTATCCCTTGGCGGAGGGGCATCGGTCGTACGGATCCAGTGATCGTTGTAACGCCATACCTCCGTGACGTCATCGGATACGTTCGACAGATCAATCCCGGTCAACTCGTCATCTGTTGGCCAGCTGACCGGGAAGGCGATACCATCGACGACGTCCGAGGTGCGGTAGATCCAGAATCGCCACATGAAACGTGGATTGTCCGGCCAGGTGCGCCAGTCGTCGCGTCGATGGTTTCCGCGATGGAACGTGTTGTGCGAATAGAGCAGCACGCTACCCGCCCGCAGAGGGGCGGCCTCGAACTGTTTCACGAGCGGCCAGCCAGTGTCGGTGACGGCATCCCGCATGCGGACGTCGTGGGCCGTGTTGCGGTTAACGATGTCCTCGACGCTATACTCCGAATCCGGTCCGCTCACGTGCTGTCGTTCCAGACCGCTGAGCTGGTAGTTGAAGTCCAGGTGATCGGCGCCGGCGAAGTTGTCGTGATTCTCTTCGTGGTTGTAGGTCCAGTACTGTGAATAGGGGATCGTGGCCGTGGGGCCCATGTTTTCACGCACGTCCTGCGGGTAGTAGAGCATCTCCAGCTGAACGGACTGATGATGCCTCTGTTTGCGGCCGTTGTAAGGTCCGTTGTCGTCTTTGTGCCAGTGTTGGTCGCGGGGACCGCTCGTGAAAGACGCGTTGTGCGTGAAGGGGACGATCGCCCAATTTTCCCCGACAAGCTTGTTGCAGGCGTCGACCAGCCCGGGAGCGTTCAGGACTTCCAGAACCGCGGGAATGCTGGAGGGGGTCACCGGTTTCTTGTCGCGGTATGCCGCGAGTTCCTTCTCGTAGACGCGCTGATGCACGTCCGGCGAGATATCGAGGCTTTCCGGTGACAGCAACACCAGGCCTCGGCTGGCGAAGTCCTGGATCAGGCGGTCGAGTGTCGTGTATGGGACGCCGTTCGGTGTGTCGCTCAAGTCTTCTAGTCTCCGTTATTGGTAATCATGGTGTTCAGTCATTGATCCGTTCGCCGTGGCGACCGGAATTCAAGCAACTGAAGATGCCCATTTTTCGGGTCTTGTAAAAGTGCTCTGTAAGTGCGTCGCATGCGCAACTTGTGCCAAACGGCGTGGCAGAACAGGGATTCGCGGCTGAAGAACTGCTGCTGTGGTCGGTTGGTCGATGATATGGATTCGGTCCTGGTGCTAGATCACCACCCCCGGTTTCGGCTGGTCTTCCCCTTTCGCTTAAGCTTCGGCGGGACAGGTCTCCAAGGCTTCGGTCCGGCAGGCAGCCCTTTGCGCCGACCCCGTAGCGGTGGGTTGTGGACAGGTGTGTATCGGATCGGGAGGCGGAGGCCTCAAGCCAACGGTTAGCAGGCGCCGAAGCTGACGACATCGTATGGAGTAACTCTTGTGCGGCGTTGGCTCGGTGTGTCGAGGGGACCCGTGGTTACGGCGGCGCTACGCTTCGCCTACACCCCGGGTTATTGGCGCTGCGCACCCTTCGGGCGCTCCCAACCCAACCCTTCTCACGGATCTGGGCCCCGATCGGTTTGC
Source organism: Gemmatimonadota bacterium (assembly GCA_002727195.1). Taxonomy (GTDB): domain Bacteria; phylum Latescibacterota; class UBA2968; order UBA2968; family UBA2968; genus UBA2968. Next base: position 65,860 of record PBWH01000015.1, on the reverse strand, counting down.
GCTGCTCAACAATGGCTTCGAGGTGACGCTCCGCGCGGGTTCAGTCGTTCTCGGCCTCGGCCAGTTTTAGACGGGCACGCCGCAGGTGGACTCTGGTATAGGCCGTGATCGCGATCAGGGCGCTTGCGGTCAGGATGATCCAGATCATCTAGCCTTTCCCTTTGGACGCCGTGTAGAGTTCCATCGACAGAACTTCCTCCTGCCGTTCTGCTTGGCGGGTCTGCTCCTTGATTTCTTCGAGCTGATTCTGAGCGAGCGTCAAGGATGGCTCCAGTTCCTCAATTTTGCACTGTTCTTCCCGCTGTTTGAGTCTCCCGATATTAACCAGATAGTTCCCGTACAGGTCGCGGTATCGGATGTGCACAATAATGATATATGCGAGCCCGATCGTGCCCAATACGGGCGGCAGGCAGTCGAAGATCATTGGGATGTCAGGGTTCCTAAGGCCATAGTGACACATTAGAAAGCTGGGGCATTCAGGCCGTCGTCCGGTGAAGACGAGGTGCCCTGTGTGTAAGGTCGGGCCATTCCCATATCGCACGAAGGATAGATGAGGCAGCCGAAGATTCCTCTCGGTCCAGTGGCAGGACGACCGGCATGGTTCGGGTACGGTCTAGGGAGTCCGGGTCAGGCGTTGACGAGTTCGTTCAGGATCTGGTCCACGCGATATCGTTCTGATTGATCCAGAGACTTCTGTGGCGCACGAACGTGGTCGTTCTCGAGTCGCCCGAGTTTGCTGAGCGCGTATTTCATGCGGGTGTGCGCATTCTGGCCGGGGGCGTAGAAGACTTGTGTGAGTCGCCAGAGGATCTCGCTGACCGATTGGGCTTCCGGGAGGTTGTTGTCCCACATCGCTCGACACAGGGCGACGTGTAGGTCTGCGCTGATGCTGCCCATGCCGGACAGGATGCCGTCCGCGCCGATAGCCAGGTCGCCGATGAGCCAGCGACTGTGGGTGGACCAGATAGCGATGTCCGGATCGACGGCTCGCATCGACCGCATGTCTTTTTCGCTGGTTTCGGGGGATCCGCTTCCCTCTTTGACGGCGAATACCTGGTCCTGCTCGGCAAGGGCGACCATGGTTTCGATCGGATAGCCGTTTCTCGCGGGGTTCACCTGGTAGAAGGCGACCGGGAGATCGGTTGCCTCAAAGACTGTCCTGAACCGGGCGAGCGCGCCGTCTACGCTGGCGTTTTCCGAGCAAGCGGGCGGCATGATGAGGATGGCTTCGGATCCGGCCTGTTCTGCGTCTGCTGCGAGGATTCCGAGGTTCGATTCGATTTTGGATTCCCGCACTGCCCCAATGATGGGCGTGCGACCGTCCGTCGCGTCGATCGCGTCTCGGATTAACCGTTTCTTGTCCTCTCTGGTCAGTGTGTTGTCCTGACTGGATGCGCCATTAATCATCAACGTGGTGACACCGTCGACGGATGTTACGTCCTGGATGTGGGCGCGGTAGTCATCCCAGTCGATTTCGCCGGATTCGGTGAATGGGGTAAGGACGGCGGGGATGACACTTCGGGTGGGGATTCGATCGGGTTTCATCGGGTATTCCTTCGAGTGGTATCTATCGAGATACGTGATGCAGACGCCGAGGTTTTAACGATTCGTTTTGCCGTCACCGTACAGCGGCGGCGTGCGGGTCTCCGCGTTCTATCCTGGGGCTCCATCTCGCCTTCGGGGAGACGGACCTCCAGGTTAACGAACGTTGCCCCTTAGGGGCCGAAACAACCAAAACCTCGCTAAGGGTTGACGTCCATCAGGTGGAGGTTTCTGTCCACCATCTGTCGCGGTGGGATTCGGCGTAGGTCTGGAGCTGTTTGGCCACATCGGGATGCTGGTCGAGGACGTTGGTGGTTTCGTAGGGGTCGTTAGCCATGTCGAACAGGGAGAAGTCGATGTGGGCGTCCTCGTAGCGTCCCGGTTGACCGTTGTTCCCGGCTTCGGCGAGCGTGCGATATTTGTGGGGGAGGTGGAGCTTCCATTTACCGTCGCCGCTCACGACTCCGTCGAAGGTGCGGCCCGTTGACACGGGATAATACTTGTGCGGATTCGTCGCGTTCGGTTTGCAGGTGATGATGTCGTAAACGTCGACTCCGTCGATCGGGCGGTCGGGGAGGGTGGCTCCAGCCAGCTGAGCGAACGTGGGCAAGAGGTCCACGCTGCAGAACGCCTGGTTGGACACGGAGCCAGCCGGGATGTGGCCGGGGAATCGCATTCCACAGGCGCTTCTCGTACCCCCATCGAACCCCGTGCCCTTTGCTTCCCGGTATGGGGTCGATCCGGCGTGGTTCCCGTACGAGATCCAGGGGCCGTTGTCGCTCGTAAAGACGACGAGCGTGTTGTCGGCGATTCCCGTCTCATCGAGGGTCTTCAGGATCTCGCCCAACGACCAGTCGATTTCCATCATGACGTCCGCATAGAGACCGTGCTCGGATTTGCCTTCGAACTTGTCGCTACAGTACAAGGGGACGTGGGGCATGTTGTGCGGGACGTAGCAGAAGAACTGCCCATCCTTGCGACGCTGGATGAAGTCGACGGCGTGCTCGGTGTACCAAGTGGTCAGGGACCGCTGCTGCTTGGGCGTGACGTCATTGATCTGAATTTCGCCGTTGCGCCAGAACTGGAGCTCCTTGTCGTCGAAGTGTCTCGACTGGGGGTGGTATTTCCACATGTCGTTGGAGTACATCAGGCCGGAGGATTCGTCGAATCCGCGAGCTGGCGGGCGCGTCTCCTCGTGATCGCCGATGTGCCATTTTCCGAAGACGCCTGTCGCGTAGCCGGCGGGTTTGAGAATTTCGGCCATCGTGGTGAAAGCAGGGTCCAGGCCTCGTGCGCGTGGCGGTATGGCGCCGTAGATTTTGTGTCGGCCGGGATAGCAGCCGGTCATCAGCGAGGCGCGGGATGCGGAGCAGATGGCCTGTGGGACGTAGAACTGGTTGTAGCGGCCGCCCTCACGCGTCAGGCGTTCGACATTGGGTGTGGGATAGGGGGTGTCGCCGAAGGGACGGAAATCGGCCCAGCCGGAGTCGTCGAGGAACATGATGATGAAGTTCGGCTGCATCTGTTATTCGTCTCCTGAAAGGCAAGAGGTAGGGGACCACCAAGATACCAAGAAGACCAAGGGAATCACAGGGTGGGACGGTGCCAGAATTGTCAGTCTATAGAAGCGCCAGGACCTCGTCAGAGAGTTAACGGCGATAACCGCCAAGATTGCCAAGAAAAACCAGACGGACCACAGGAACTGGTACTGCGGCCGAGGTCGGCGTGGCGAGGTCACTCCAATCGAGTGAGGTAGACCTCGGTTTTGAGGGCGGATTTGTTGTTGCCGCCGATGCCGCCGGCGTTGAGGCCGCGGGTCCAGGTCATCCAGTGGCCGTGCTGGCAGCAAATGTCGGTGTGGTTCCAGTCCCAGTTCTCGAGGGCGGGGAGCCAGTTAGCGGCTTCGGCGTCGGGGCCCGTGAGGCGATTGCACGACCCGTTCTCACCATTCTCGTCAAAGGTGACGTAGTAGAGTTCGAGAGAAGAGTCGAACCACGAGGTTCGGCTGCCGTCACCGCTGGTGCCAAGGCCCAGGTGCAGGCTGCCGTCGAGGCTTCTCGATAGGGATGAGGAGCGACCGCCCTCCAGGTTCAGTCCGCCCGTCCATTTGCCCAGATCGAACTCCGTCCAGCCGTCGGAGTCCCTCCTGTATATGATTCCTCCGTGAGCGCCGTGGACTGAGGCGAAGAACCAGGCCCGGTCCTGGCTGTCAACTACGTGGTTGGCGACTCGAACGGCGTGTCGGTCGTCGCCACCATCGGGACAGTCGTAGAGCGGGACCATTGTCTCCAGGGTCACCGGGAGGGCGGGTTCTCGATCGGCGTCATCAATCCACGTGTTACCACCGTCGAGTGAGCGCAGATAGACGGCGGCTCGACCCTTGCAGTCCGCGGCGTTTCCGGTTTCGGAGAAGTGGAACTGGAACACGAGGTGGAGGGTTCCGGTCGGTCCCACCGTCAGCGACATCATGTAGTGGTTGTATCCGGGGGTGGGGCTGATGGCGACCGAGACGGGCGGTTCCCAATCGGCTCCCTTTTTCTTTCGACGGTACCAGAGTTGCCAGCGGTCCGCTTTCTCACGGTGGGCGAGATGGAGTGTTCCTTCGGCATCGATCGCCAGTGAGGGGTAGGTGTCGTCCGGACCCAGAGCAACGGGGTCGCTCCAACTCTCCTCGTCGGAAGGCGCATCGCTCCAACGGTAGAGGAACGGACCGTGATGGTGGCCGATGATCGCGTGCATTCTGCCGGCCGGATCCATTGCAAGGGCCGGACCGCAGTGATTGTCGATCCCTTCGCCTATGGTCTGTATGGATTGGAGCTCACCACTCGCCGGGTCGTGTGTACCGAACCGGATTTTCACGGTGTCACCGAGCTCGTCGGGTGCGTCCAGCCAACCTGTGTAAAGGGCGTCATCCGTCCGGATGAGTTTGCTGCTCATGTTGTAGCCGGTCGCGCGGTCGGATCCGGTTGTGGATAGGCGGATGGGTTTCATGGCGGTCTGTGGTCCTGTGATGGTGTAGGCCCTCACCCGTCTTGTGGGCGAAAAAGCGAGCCCGCAAGAATCTCTCTACCATAGAGATGGGAGAGGGGAAGCTTCTCGCTTACAACGCCTATTCTTCGGCGTCGTGGATCTGGATGGTGACTTCGGGGTAGTCGTTTGATGGGCCGTCCATCAGGTGCTCGACGGTGCCCCGGGTCAGGTGCTTGTTGAAGAAGGCGCCGACGTACGCTCCCGTGATGGCCGATGCGCGATACGGGTCGATGGTGCCGAACTCACCGAGGACGGGCATCAGCGGCGAGACTAACGCGTCGTCCGAAAAGTTGCCCGCCAGCATGCCTCGCGCAGCAACGATGTAGGTGGTCTCCTCGGCGGCCCTGATCGGGGGATCGCCAGCATCTTCGGGTCGAAATACCAGGAGGGGTGTCGGGGTCGAGCTGATGGGTCCGGTATAGCCGATGGTGGCTCCGGCTCTGAAGGCGCCGTCGACACAGGCTTCGAGTACACGTTCACCTGCTTCGCCAAACCCGTAGATCCCCACTCTTGCCAGGTCGAGGCGTTCAGCGAGCCAGCCGGAAGCTCCGGTCGGGTCCAGGGTCTCCAGTTTCTCAACAATTGCGTCGACGGTAGATGCCGAATCGTACACAGAGGGAACGATTACGATAAAGCCGCGGCTGGCCAGCTCCCCCGCTAGGGAGATCGCGTGTAAGGCAGGTCTGTCAGCCTCGGGTTCAGCGATGAGTACCCGGTAACGGGGAAGTTCGCGTGAGAGTGAGGCACCCTCAGATGCGTGGGTTTCCAGCCGCCCGATGTGGCCTAGGGCCATTACCGGGATCCCGTATCGCGTCGCCAGGTGATTCTTGTAGTCCTTGACGCTTTTGTTGTCGAGTGAGGCACGTGTCCCCGACGGCTTGTCAGTGGGGTAATAGATGAAGGCGATCACCGAGGGGCCTAGGTGGGTTTCTCTTACGCCCACGCTGTAGTCGCCACGGGGTATAGGCAGTTCGTACACGGGCAGTGCGGTTCCGGCAGCTATGGTGGCCAGCGAAGGGACCAGGACGAGGATCCCAGAATATCGGGCGAGGGATCCTTCACCGGTCTCACCGGATCGAAACGCCCGGATCAGGGCGGAGGTGAATGTCGCCAACACCACGACGTAGACGGGATTCATCTGCCATCGTGTTCCTTCCCCTGCTGCGTGGATGATGCCGATGAGGAATGCGAGCAGTGGGAGTATCGAGAGCCAGAAGGGTCGTCTGTGGGCCTGGATGATCCGGGCGGACCCATCGGTCACGCAGACTAGGATGAGAAGGATCTCGAAGAGGCGCATCCGGACTACTTACTAGGCCAGGGAGACGTCGAATCGGCTGGTGTCCGCGGCTTCTTGGACACGAATCGCCGTGCGTGTGGCCTGGAGTACGTCGTGGGTAGAGAGGTTTTCGGGATCTGATTCGCCGGCGATGTCCGCGATGAAGCCATCCAGATAGTTCCTGGGGGGCGGGCCCTCGGGATCCAACGAGACCACTTCGCCGTCGACCGTGAGGTCGATGGTGCCGGATATGGCGGAGATCTCGGCAACCGCTTCAGACCCGAAGAACGTGGTGCGCCAGTAGTAGGGCATTTTGTAACCGCCTTCGGACGGCATGAAGTAGGAGACGTCGCCGACGATCCCGCAGCCGTTTTCGAGCGTAACCATCAGTTGAGCACCATCTTCAAAGTGCGGATAGTCGGGTGCGAGCGCGTTCCAGCATCTTGCGGCGACGACGCGATCATAGGCGAGGCCTGTCATCCACGGGATGCTGTCGGCCGCGTGGATGAAGATGTCGGTGATCGTCCCACCGTGTCTGTCTGGCTCGAAATACCACGCCGGACGCGATCCTAGGTTGAGGGGATGCTGGCCGCCGAAGTTGATAGCGTGCAGGTCGCCGATCTTGCCCTGTTGGATGAGGTGGCGAAGGCCCAAGGAGGTTCGGGATCCCCGTTGGGTGAGCATACAACCGACGCGCAGTTCGGCATCGGCGGACAGTTGTGTGATCTCATCGAGTTCGCTCATCCGGGTGCAGAGCGGTTTGTCGGCGATGACGTGTTTGCCCTGCTTCAGGGCCTCGATGGCGATGGCACCCCGGTCGCCAAAGGCGGCGCCGATGGCGACGACGTCGCAGTCGACCGCGTCGAGCATCTCGTCAAGGGTGTGTTGGGTCAGGTCAATTCCGGCTTTGCTGGCGCTGTCCCGTGAAGGGGCTTCCGATTCGCAAGCGCCTATAACGGTCAGGCCGTCGCGTTCCTGGACGAGTTTGTAGAGCGAGTTAATGTGGGTGTGGCCGAAACCGGCGAATGCGAATTTGAGGTCGGGCATATTCGTTTACGGGTTTGTTAGGTTGGCGCCGAGGGTTAAGGGTTTTTGGAGCGATCGTATACCGCGGCGCCCCATCCGGGGCTGAGGTGCTAGTCGTCTGAGATCCTTAGGGACGTGGTGATTCGGACGGGGACACGGCGGCCGGCTTTGACGGCGGGGGCGTAGAGCCACCCTTCGACTGCTCTGGTCAGCCGATCGACCTGGTCCAGCGGGGCGGACAGCACCTTGACGTCGGTGGCCTGGCCGTCGGGATTTACCGTGAAGGTCACTTTCAAACCAGAGTTCTCTGCACTGGGAATGGACCGACGGATGGGTATGGCCGGCTGGTCGACCTCCTTCTGGCCGTATGTCTTCGTCCTACGTGAAGCAGGCGGCAGGCGCTTTTGGATCGAGTCCATTATCGCTTCAATTCGGGCCAGCTCCCACTCCACTGACGTGCTCGCCGTCCTCAGGCTGTCCAGCGCGCGGATGGTCGTCGTCAGTTCGGTGTCGCGCTCCTGCATGATCGGGGTGCTCTGGATCGTCGGCCGTAAGGGTGGGGTCGGTGGTTTTGGCATCGTGACCTCCGCCACGACTGCCGAAGCAATCACGGCCAGGATGCTGGCCCCTATCGCGCGCTTCACGCGCCCTCGCGGTTTTCGTCATCGTCGCTGGAGGCGAGGACGACGAATGTGGTTTCGCGGATGTAGTCCTGGACTTTGGTACGGGCGACCTCGTAGGGTACGCCGAACTGTTTCTGGAAGCGGTTGGCGGGTGCGGTTTCGGTGGTCACGGTGGTCTCCTGATTAGGATGTTGTGTTCGAATATAGAGACTGTGTACCGAGGGCCAAAGGGAAAGCGTCTATGGGGAGAAGGAAAGCCAAGAGCGGTCACCGGCCTCCGCCAAGGCTAAGGCCCGGCAGGCCCACCTCGCTTGATCTTCATGCGATGAACACCCTCCTTCGCGGCAAGCCGCTTCGGTGGGGCAGGCAAGATGGAATGGAGGGGGATGTGCGTTGTGTTCCGCTCCGTGTTCTTGCTCTCAGACGCTATTCTAGAACTGAGTTAGGGGGAAACAGCGAGTGATGAATGAGGAGTAGTGAGTTTTGAGTTTTGAGGTGTTGGGGGAGAGAAATCGAGGGTGGATTTTACGGAGAGGGAATAGGCGCCGGCGGCTTTGATGGCTTCGACCATCCCGCGAGGGTCGGCGATGCCCTGGCCGGCGATGTCGAAGGCGGTGCCGTGGTCGACGGAGGTGCGGAGGAACTTGAGGCCCATGGTCAGGCTGACTGTGCCGTGGAAGTCGAGGGTTTTGGCGGCGATGTGGCCCTGGTCGTGGTAGAGGGAGAGGACGCCGTCGTATTTGCCCTCGGAGGTCTGGTGGAAGACGGAGTCGGCGGGGACCGGGCCGGTGACGTTCAGACCGCTCTCTTTGGCCTTCTGGACGGCGGGGGTAATAACGTCCATTTCGTCTGTGCCGAAGAGGCCCTGTTCGCCGCCGTGCGGGTTGAGGGCGGCGATGGCGAGATAGGGGTTTTCGATTCCCAATTGGCGCAAGTAGAGCTGGCAGAGCGGAGCGGCTTCGAGGATCCTGCCCTCGGTGATGGCGTCGGCTATTTCGCGGAAAGAGATGTGCCGCGTGAGGAAGAAAATTCTGAGTGACCTGACCAGGAACAGGGTCATCGGTTTTCGGAGCGCGGCTTTTGCCTTGAGCGCTGCTGTGTGGTCGATGAAGGGGGCTTCCGCAGCCTGGAGGGATTCTTTGTTAAGGGGTGCGGTCGCCAGCCCGTCGACGGCCTCGGATAAGGCGGCGTTGATAGCCTGGTCGAGGTAGCCCAGCCCGGCTCTGCCTCCATCGGCGGAAATCTCACCATATGGTGTCGGCTTGGACAGCAAGCCCGGGTCGATGTAATCGATCGTACCGATCTGGAAGCGCCCTTCGGACGGCTGGCCGATGGCGTTCAGTTCGAGCGATGCGTTGAGGTCTGAGAGCGAGCGTTCTAGGATACATCTGTCCCCGTAGACGACGGGACGGCACGCTTCATAGGATGCCCTGTCGGACAGCGCCTTGACGACGATTTCAGGACCGATGCCGGCAGGATCGCCGAGGGTGAGACCGATGGTGGGTTTGTCGCTCATTGTCCGCCTAGGTTGTGATGGATCTGTAGGTGCACGTTTGCGGGATGTGGGTCACCGGGATGTCCGGGAAAGCCCCGTCGATATGCTCTGCCAGTTTGACGATTCCCGGTTCCTCCGAGACGCGGTGGTTGACGATGATCAACGGGTATCCGGTGTCAGCCGACTTCTCGCCGTCTATCCACGCCCGGACGACGTAGTCAACAAAGATGGCCAGGTCTGCGCCCATCTCCTTGATGCGGAACGCCTGGCTGATGCACCGGGTTCCCAGGCCGATGGATCGGACCTCGCGATTCGGGTCCCCTTAGAAGCCAATGGTGGGCTGGCCTAGCGCCGCCGTTCGAGCGGCTACTCCCTTTGCGAACTGCTCGGCTTTCTGCGGTGGAACGTCATAGACTTTGTAATAGCGCTCCGACTTGCTGGATGTCCCCAATTCGGGGAAATCGCCCAGGCATAGGGGATCCAGATGTCCGGGATGGCGTCCCATACGTCGTGGCATCGGATGATGGTGATGTCCTGGGCGTCGAGCCACTCACGTTTATCGTCTACCTCTTGACCACCGAGGTGGTCGTCTCGCAGGTCCCGGTGTATGTAGAAGGTGGGCTCGTGGGTGACCAGGACGTTGGCGCCGAGGTCCATCGCTTTCTGGATTGTTTCGCGGTAGGGCATCCAGGCGACGGCGATTCCCGTAATCTCGGTGTGGGGAGCGCCATAGATGATGCGGTCGACGGTGTCCTCTTTGAGGTCGGAGAAGAGGCTGTTGAGGTGTATGTTCAGGTCGGATCGAGTCATAGACAAGTCAGTTTCGGGTTCCAGGCTGCACGTTTTAAGGACCTATCCCTGCGGCCTTTGGCCGCTGTCCCTTCCTTGGAGGAAAGAGGATCTACAGTAAGCTTTTTTGGTAGAGGGCGGTGCTGTAGAATTCGTATGAGGCGGCTTTGTCCGGGACGTCTACTAGGTGGACGGTGAAGCGGGCGGGGACGCCGTTGTCTGGCAGATAATCGCGGAAGAAGCTGCGGTAGGCTTCGGCGTAGTCCTTTTTGAGCTGGTCCTGGGCGTCGGCGAATCCGCGGGGGTCGACGAGGGGGTTGGGGCTCTTGGGCTGGCATCCGAAGGCGTGGACTTCGATGAAGTCGATTTGCTTGAGGGAGTCGCAAATGCTGGCTTCCTGCAGCCAGTGCTCCCAGGATTGGAAGACCAGGGGGATCTCTTTTAGGGGCTCCATCTCGACGAGGTCGTCCAGGTCGAGGGCGTCTTTGGCGGAGTAGCCGCCCGTCAGTCCGGCGAAGTGGATTTTGAGGTCGCCGTCAGACTGTTCCTCGGTGACGAGGGAGGACAGGACGGGGGCGTCGCCGTTGTAGTAGTAGGTGAGTTTACCTCGTTTTCTGACGTTGAATGGCATGGGTTCTCCGGGTTCTCTTTCGTTCTCAGGCTGCAGCCTAGGAACGAGGTGTCAGGACCAGACGTAAATTTCGTCTTCTTCTTCGGAGTAGCCGATGAAGACGGCGAGGACGACTCGGGGGTCGTCACCCTCGAGCGCTGGGACTTCGTGTATCAAGCCGGTGTTGAAGAAGTAGAGGTCGCCGGGTTCGAGGTCGACCTGGAAGTTGGGGACGCCGTTCTTTTCCGCATAATCGTAGAAGGTGTCCGCATCGATGTGCGGCTGGATGTCCTCGTTCCAGAAGCATTTGTGCAGGATCGACTGGGTGGCCTGACCCATCGGCGCTGTGTTCTGCATGCAGAGGACGCCGGCGAACTGATGTGTGAAGCGCGTGACTTCGTAATTGAATCGTTTTTCGCGCAAGGTCACGTGATCGATGTGTGGTCTGTAGCGGTGGCCTTCGTAGTGGATCCGGAAGATGGCAGGTCCATATTTCCGTCCATCCTGTTCCCGGGCTGTGCATACCTGTTTGCCCGCTCCGAGGGCCGTCAGCGTGCCATATATAAGGCTGACAGGGTCCGGGTAGCCCTCGAAGAGGGTCGAGAAGAGATCGGCCGTCCCGTTGGCGTGTTCGAGAAAGGCGTCTTTGTCGTTGCCGCGGTTGCCGAGGCTGGTTCCGATGTCGATGCGTTTTCGGTTTCCGCCGGGATCGCGCGTGGCGGGATCGTCCATCAGGTCGCGGTCGATGAAGCGCTGGATGAGGGCGTAGCCGTCGTCGGGCTCGTATGCCTGGCGGAGGACGATGGCGGGGGTGTCGCCGTTGGCGAGGGAGTTGAGGGGGGTGGGGTCGCTCGCGAGGATTGAGTCGACGTCGGGTTCTAGGGGGAGCCAGGTCATGGTCATGGGTGGTCAGTTGTGGGAGACGGGCAGCAAAGCCCTCACCTGATTCTCGCTCGCGAAAGCAGCTCGCGAGAATCTGTCCTCTTCCGCCAGCAGGAGAGGATTCCTGTTTATAGGTGAAATCAGTGTTTTCAGCCTCGCGAATAGGCTGCGGCGGTTTGGCCGGCGATGCGGCCGAAGACGAGGCCCATCGAGAGGCCGCCGGTGTAGCCGCGGGTGTAGATGCCGCCGCAGTCGGCACCGGCGGCGTAGAGGCCGGGGATCGGGCGGTCGGAACTGTCGAGGATCTCGGCCGACGGATTGATGGTTACGCCACCATATGTATATGTGATCCCGGCGAGTACGCGCACCGCATAGTACGGCGGGGTTTCGAGTGCCACAAGGCCTCCTGACTTCGGAACTGTCAAGGCGGTGCCATTCTGGTCTTGGCAGGTGGTGTTGTAGGCAGATATGGTCTGGAGAGCCGTCGCCGCGGGGACTTGCCACTCGGTAGCCATTTGTTCGGCCAGGGATTTCCAGGTGTCGGCTTCCATTACGTGGCCGCCGGCGTCCCGGATGTTTCGTACGCGATCGACGTCGGAGGTGGGCCACTGGGAGTACTGCTCCATGTTGTCGCGAATGTGCTGATCGAAAAGGAGGACGCCCATTCCCTCGGGCTGGTGGATCAGGCTGTGTACGGTGACTTCGTCGCCCAGGAATTCGTCGTCGAACCGTTCACCGCGCAGGTTGATGGTGATCGCGTATTCGCTGAAGTCGGGCTTAACCAGGACGAAGTTGTGGAGGCCGACTTCGGCGGGAGGTGCGGGCAGGTAGTGACCGTAGAACCGACTGAAGGGGCCGGACGTTCGTGCGCCTGCCTCTATCGCTGCGAGCAGACCGTCGCCAGTGTTCTCGGGGACGCCTCGGAGGATCATGCGATCGGACCAGGGGCCCATGTATCGTGCGCGGAGCTCGGCGTTGCCCTGAAAGCCGCCGGTGGCGAGGATCAGGGCAGATGTGGCTATGCGTTCAGAGCCGGAGGGTGTGCTGACGGATACCGCAGACGTGCGTCCGTTGTCGCGCTCAATGCCGGTGATTGCTGTCTCGGTTCGGATCGTGCCGCCGTCTGCTTCGATACGTTGGGCCAAGGATTCGAAGGCGGTTCGGGGGTCGGGATCGAGGCGGACGATGTCGCGTTTGAACTTGTAGGGGCGGTCCTCAACGTCGGTGACCTGTAGACCGAGGGAACGGAGCCACTCGACGCCCGGTTTGAAGCCGTTGACGAGGGTTTGGCCGAGGGCGGTGTTTCCGGAGGGTTGGACTTTGGACCATTCTTCGAGGTTGCGAGCGGTCCAGATGGTGCCGCCAGAGGCGGCCGCGGAGCCGCCTATCTGGTTTGCCTTCTCGATGACGAGGACGCGGGCGCCGGATTCCTGGGCGGATCGGGTGGCGCAGAGGCCACCGATGCCGGAACCGGCTATTATGACATCGTAAGTTGGTGCGTTATCCATGGTGCCTCCCGTTAAGGGTTGGGGGACCAGAAATATCACCCCCGGTTTCGCCGACCCTTGTCGGCGAGGCACCTTTGACTGCGTCTCAAAGGTGCCCCCAAACGCGCTCGCTCAAGCGCCGCGAGGGGCTAGGCCCCGGCAGCGCCAGATAGAAACTGAGAAGAGTTCCGCGTTGGTCCGGGGATGCGCCACCCACCGCCGGACCTCGCCGCCCTCCCTTCCTCGTGTTCCACACGCCCCTCCCAACACCCCTTCCCCTTTCCCGACCGCCTGAAAGGGTCCGCCACCCGTGAGTTGACAGGAACGACGTAGTGCGGAGCGCAGGGTTCGGGGCCTGTTTGTTGACAGGCCCTGAGGGCTTTGGCTGGCGGATACCCCCGAATTTTGCGGCGCTCTTGGTTTCAGAATTATGGCTAGTTGTAGGCAGTTGGGCGCATGTCTTGGAGGACCATTTGGAGGCTGGTGCGGCCGTTCCAGCTTCGGGCTTCCAGGGTGAAGGCCAGGTCGACGATGTCGCCGCGGTTGAGTTCGTAGACCATTTCGCCTTCACGCCACCAGATGGCTTCGCAGCGGGTCTTGCCGGTCTGGACCTGCATCTTGAGGTGGGCGGCGTCCTGGCCGACGGTGTCGACACGGTCGATCCGGCACTGGATTGCGGCGAATCTTGGGGCCTCGTTCTGGACGCCGAAGGGGGCGAAGGCTTCCAGGTCCTCTACAGTCCGAAGCGAGATGTCTTCGGGGCGAAGGGTCAGGTCGAGGTCGAGACGGGGGGTGAGGTCCGTGTCCGAGAGGTGCTCACAGGCATCGGATACGATTTGTTCGCGGAAGGCTTCGAAATTCTCCGGCTTGAGTGAGAAGCCGGCGGCATCGGCGTGTCCACCGTACTGGGTAAGGTGATCCGAGGCGCGGAAGATGCCTTCGACGATGTTGTATCCGCCGGCCGACCTTGCGGATCCGACGAAGGTGTCCGACTTGGCTCCGGAAACGGCTATGGTCGGCTGATTGTATCGTTCCTTGAGCCGTCCGGCGATCAGCCCGATGACGCCGAGGTGCCAGTCTCCCTTGACGAGGATCAACCGGTGATAGGCGAGTCGCTCCTCGACCACCTGGCGCTCGGCATCTTCGATGCCCATATGCTGGAGTTCCTGACGCTGGAGGTTGAGCGCGTTGAGATCTTCGGCAAGTCGTGAGGCGTCGACCGGGTTCTTCGCTCTCAACAGGTCGAGGGCGGCATCGGCCTTCTGAATGCGCCCGGCGCTGTTGATCCTTGGGCCCAGGAAGAAACCGATGGAGGTCGAATCGATCTTGCCCTTGGTGCTCGATATCGACTTCAGGGCACGGATGCCGTGCCGGGTCGACTTTTCGAGGACCTGCATGCCCCGCCTCGTGAGCAGTCGGTTTTCTCCTTTCATTGGAGCCATGTCGGCTACGGTGCCCAGGGCGACATATTCGAGCAGGCTGTTCAGGTAGCCTCTGCGTTCGTGCCCGCCCATGAAACGCTCAGAAGCGGCCTGGACGACCTTGAAGGCGACGCCGACGGCGGCCAGTCCTTTGAACGGATACTCACAGTCGGGACGGTTGGGGTTGATCACGGCGTGGGCGGGCGGGAGACGATCCTGGGGGCTGTGGTGATCGATTACGACTACGTCGACACCGACGCCCTGGGCTTTTTCGATCGCATCGAAGGCCGAAATCCCGTTGTCGGCGGTGATGATGAGCTTTGTGCCGTCGTTGATGGCGTATTCGACGGTGGCTGCCTTCATCCCGTAGCCGTCCCGGTAGCGATCCGGGAGGAGGGGCTGCGCGTTTGCGGAGACGGTGTCGAGGAAGTCGAGCAGGAGGGCGGTGCTGGTGACGCCGTCTACGTCGTAGTCGCCGAACACGGTGATGCGTTCACCATCACGAATGGCCTTCTCGATCCGGTCCACGCCACGCTCCATGTCGTGCATGAGGTAGGGATCGTGGAGGTGGTCGGTGGAGTTGTCGATCTGTCCGCTCGTCAGGTTGCGGTTGGACAGGTAGACGTCTCGAATCGACTCGTAGGCGCCTTGGTGGCGGATGTGCCAGATGGGATAGCGATGCATATCAATTCAATAATGACAAATGCAAAGTGACCAAAGGCCCTCCACCCAGCCCAAAAACATAAGAGAAAGGGGGGTGGGGTACTTTTTTTCGGGATCAGGCTAAAGATCGCTCAAGGGATTGCCGATATCGTTGAGTAAGGGGATAACCGCCCCGCCCTCTCGCTTCGCTCGGGGCAAGCCCCCGGGCCTCCCTGAAACGGGGTGCTCGACGCGGAAATCGGGCAGCCTGAAGGGAAATAAAGAGCGAACTTCCTGGGAAACCGGGGAGAGAACCACTGAGAAGTATATATAAAGAGGTGGAGAAGCCGACCTCAATAAACAGACTTCAACGTCTTATCCAGCATATCGGAGGGGATAAGGCGCGTGGTGTCAAAAGCCCGTGGAGCAATGCGACACCGCTTGGTCAGCGCCCCTCTTTTCGAAGTTACTCACTTCGAGAGGAGGGGCAAACTTTTTCTGTTTACGAAGAGGATAGACTTCCCCACCCGTATAGATATCGGCACATTTACGGAAAGCTTTACAGGCAAAGGCGTTTCGAGTTTCAGGTGACAGGTTACAAGGAAGATGAAACCCTCCGTCGCCCTGTGGGCTATGGGGTGCAGGGAGGAGCCGTTATATTCGGGATATGATGGGAGCAGATAATCATACAGGCGGAGACGAGCGCGTGATCCAGGCGATTCTGGCAGAAGATGGGGTGATGGCGATGAAGCTGGGAGGAGTCCTGCTGGATCAGGAGAACCTGAATCTGCAGGTGGTGTCGGACGGGAGGGGCTTGCTGGGTCGGCTGAACGATGCGCCGAATTTCTTTCACGCGGTGATTATGAACTTCGATCTGCCGGAGATTGGGGGATCAGAGTGCCTGACGTTTATCAAGCGATTTCACCAGCGGATAACCGTGCTGGTGTTGTCGGATTCGGTTGAGGCGGATCGGCTGGAGGAACTGGAGCAATTGGGGGTGCGGAAGAGGCACGTGATGGATCGCGGGAAGCCGGTGGAGGAGATTGTGACGTGGGTAGGGTTTTATTTGGGGGAGATGGAGGGGTGAGGGAGGTGGGGGCGAGGGGTTGCCAGCGATAGGGTCGAGAAGAGGAAACACCGGGCGACGTAAAGTCACCTGTTACGTTACCCACCCTCCCCTACCCTCCCATCACGCGTTGTGGTATTCGTGGTACCAGGCGACGAAGGATTCGAGGCCTTGCTCGATCGAGGTCTGAGGGCGGAATCCCGTGTCGCGTGCCAGGGCAGAGATGTCGGCGAAAGTGGCTCGTACGTCTCCTCGGCGCTCGGGTAGGTCGTTCCGGAGCGCCTTCTTGCCCGTAATCCGTTCCAACATCTCGATGACCTCGTTGACCGATACGGTCTGNTCATTCCCGATGTTGTAGATGCGGTAGGGTGCGGATGAGGTGCTGGGGTCAGGGCTATTGGGTGACCAATTGGCATCCGGCTCGGGTACGTTCCGGAGCGTGCGCGTGATCCCTTCGACGATATCACCGACGTAGGTGAACGACCGCCTGCCCAATCCCCCGTCGTAGATGTCGACGGGTTTTCCTTCCAGAATGGCCTTTGTGAAGAGGTAGATGGCCATGTCTGGTCGTCCCCAGGGACCATAAACGGTGAAGAACCGAAGCCCGGTCGTGGGCAGGCCGAACAGGTTGCTGTAGGCGTGTGCCATCAACTCGTTTGATTTCTTGGTGGCCGCGTAGAGAGAGACCGGATGCTCGGTGTGATGACTCGTGTCGAAGGGCATGGTCTCGTTGAGACCATAGACCGAGGAAGACGATGCGTAGACCAAGTGTCGGATGTCGTTGTGACGACAGGCTTCGAGGATGTTCATGAAGCCGACGATGTTGCTGGTGATGTACTCTCTTGGTTTCTCGAGGCTGTAAGGTACGCCGGCCTGCGCGGCCAGGTTGATCACGTGCGTGAACGCACCTTCCACGAACAGGTTATCGACGAACGTCTGCTGGTCGATGTTGCCCCTTACGAAGGTAAAACGGNCTTCATCCGCGAGGCGGNCGAGGCGGGTTTCCTTGAGCTCGACCGAGTAGTAGTCGTTGATGTTGTCGACGCCGACGACTGCTGCACCCTCATCGAGATACCGCCTGGCTAGGTGGCTCCCGATAAACCCGGCGGCGCCGGTTATGAGGACGCGCATTCTTTCACTCATTTAAGTTCCTTCGAGGGCGGACTTTCAACATCTAGCCCTTGCATCCAGAGATTAGGCACATTATTATGGTTGGACAAGCTGAGGCCCCGATCGCTCCACGCGGTCGTGAACTGGATCGCCTACTCCCCCTGTAAGGGCATCTACACGTTGAAATCCCCACGCCAAACGTCAGTCGTTTCTCCAATCCAGGGTCATCTTCGGCCCGCGATGTTTGGTGTCAGCCACGCAACGATGTCCTTCGACCGGTTCTCTTCAGTCCCTTGTGATTATCATGAAATCGGGACATCTCGACGCTTGCTCTCGCTGAACAATTGTCTTACCTACCCTACTCTTAAATTCAACAGATCTATTAACCGGGGGGTCGTGTGAATACGGTCACGAAAGCCGATCTAGTAAAAACGATCGCCGCGGAGTTCGGTTACTCGAAAACGGAAGCACGTGCATCGGTCGATGCATTCTTCGAAGCTTTGACCGAAGCGATCGTCGAAGGGAACCGTATCGAGGCGCGCGGGTTCGGTGCCTTTACCGTTAAGCATTCGAATGCGAAGGCAGGTGCTCGCAACCCCAAGACAGGTGAGCGCGTGTATGTACCTGCACGACGCAAGGTCGCGTTCAAGCCAGGACGCATTCTGCGTGAGGCGCTGTCGAAACCGGTCGAGGAACAGCCTCAGCAGGCCGAGGACGCGCAGCAGCAGGCGCAAACGCCAGCACAGAGCAATGGCAATCACACCGATCATCAACATCAGGCAACTGTTCATACTAATGGAGAAACCCATACGCAGAGTCAGCCAACGGTTTCGAACGTCTAGTCTAATCGCCGCGATTGGGCTCGCGTTCCTGACGAGTGCTGGCAGCCCANCGAATGTTGTGTCGAACGCCCTTTTCGGGGACCACGCGGTTCTTCAGCAGGGCGTTTCCATTCATGTCTGGGGAACGGCAGATCGAGGCGAGTCGGTGACGTTCGATGACGAGACGTAGTCGACGAGGGCGGATCGTGATGGCCGATCGTCTGTCTCCTTCGGGTCCCGGACGGTCGGTCGGCCTCACACGCTTGTGATCGAGGGCAAGAACCGGATTGCCTANACGAACGTGATAGTCGGCGAGGTCTGGGTGTGTTCGGGAAAGTCGAACATGCAGTGGTCCGTCCAAGCTTTGTACAACCCTTTGCCGGAGATCGACGGGGATGAGGTGGAGACGCCCGTCGCTGTGCGGATAATCCTGTGTGAAATCTCTACAACAAGGCTGGGTTGCTGGCGAGTCCGTTCAGGACGGATGATTGGGCTGGGGTTACGGTGGGGAAGCGGTGAAGGAAGCAAGCGGATAAGCGACCCCTACTGATCCGGCTTTGCCGGATCTTCCTCCCCTTTAGGGGAGGAATTTAGGCTAGAGGGATTCTGGGGTTTGGTTGCGGCCTGTTGCGGCTGCTTGGTCGGCGGCGCAGGCGGCGGCCAGGGAGGCGAAGGCGTCTTCGCCGGTGACGGCTATGGGAGCGTCGTTGATGACGGCGTCCACGAAAGTGTCGACGCAGCCTTTGATGCCGGTGACGATTTCGTTGGCGGTGATTTCGATTTCTTCCCAGTTGTCCGCGCCTTCGCGGTAGATGCGGTTGCCGAAGACGGAGCCCTCCGTCGCGATAATTCGGAGATGATCGTCGATGTACTTACCTGCAGGCCATCTTCCCTCGTAGGTCACGGTGACCTGACCGACGATATCTCCTTCGAAATCGAATATTGCGGCTGTGGTTTTGTCCTTTGGGAAGGACAGGTGGCCTAGGCGGTTGGCGAAGGCGGAGACCGATCTCAACGGGCGGTCAATGAGGTGACGGGTCAAGTCGACTTCGTGGATGCCGGATCCGTTGAGGGAGGATCGGCCAGCTTCTGATGAAGCGTACCACGGGGAGCGTTCGAACTGCAGTCGTTTGTCCTGGATGGCGTCGATCCGGAGGTGGATCAGGTCGCCGATCTCGCCGCTGTCGATCGCCTGCTTGATCCGCCTGACGCTGGGTCGGAGGCGNCGCTCGTGGGCGACCATCAGCTTGCNTCCGTGCTCCTCGGCCGAATTCACGATGGCCCGGGCATCTTCGAGGGTGGTGGCCAACGGTTTGGTCTGCAGGACGTGGCTTCCGGCGGCAAAGCAGGCTTCGGCGTGGGGTCGGTGCAGGTGGTCGGGCGTGACCAGACAGACGAGATCGGGTTTCTCTGTTTCGAGCATCCTCAGCAGGTCGGGATAGCTCTCCCCGGCTTTTGTGCTGTTCTGGCTGATTTCATCTATTCTGGCTGCATCCTGATCGCACAGGGCGATTCGTTCGACCGCCTCGTTCGCATCCAAGGCCGCGGCGAAGTGTCTACCCANCCCCAACCCGACGACCGCACAATTCAGCNCTGAATCNGCCATTCCCGCTTCTCCTTNCCTGTCAGCAGGGGTATCTTGACACCCCGAACGAACCNCATANNTTTCTGAAACATCCGTTTGGCCGTGTGGATCCAACGGACGTCTTTCTCGAACCATCGGGCCGCACGCGTGCGCTGCTATCCAACAGGAGTTCTAGATGTCTGAAGCATTTGAAAAGNTCAAGGGTTACTTACAGGAACTCGAGCTTCCGATCTCGTCCGAAGACGAAACCGAAGAGCTCGTGATCGTGAACGATGAGGAGAGTGGTCTGAACAATCTGATCATCGATTGTGAGGACCCGATTCTGATCCTGGAGCAGGCGATCATTCCGATTCCGGACAATCCGGGTAATCTGTACAAGCGGTTGCTGGAGATCAATCGGACGCTGATCCACGGAGCGTTTGCGATCGATGATGAGACCAATACCGTGTTGTTCCGTGATACGCTGAACTTGGAAACGCTGGATCGGGCGGAGTTGGAAGGGTCGATCAATGCGTTGGGGTTGGCGCTGGCGGAGAATGCGGGGGAGTTTTTGGAGGCGGTGAGAAAGTGAGTCGTCAGGTAGTGAGTGAAGAGATAGAGGAATAGAAGAGGGAGAGGCGTGTGACCCCTCTCCGGCCCTCCTTTATAGGGGAGGGAGATTAGGGTTATCAGGTCGTAATCTGTGTAGCGGCGTATACGGCGTTTAGGGAGTGAAAAGACATGAGCATATTTCAGAGGATGTTCAGGATGGGTAAGGCCGAGGTGAATTCGGCACTCGATAAGTTCGAGGACCCCATCAAGATGACGGAGCAGGGCATCAAGGATCTGAAGAAGGATCTGAACGATGCGATGACGAGTCTGGCGCAGGTGAAGGGGCAGGCGATCCGGTTGAAGAAGCAGGCAGAGGAGAATGCGCAGGCTGCTGCAGACTATGAGCGGAAGGCGATGCTGCTGCTTCAGAAGGCGCAGGGCGGGGAACTCGATGCCGGCGAGGCGGATCGGTTGGCGACGGAGGCGCTTTCGCGGAAGGATGATGCGGCGACGCGCGCCCAGACACTGGGGGCGGATGCGCAGCAGCAGGAGGCGACGGCGGCGAACCTGCAGAGCCAGGTGGACAAGCTGAAGTCGACGATCGCGAGTTACGAGAACGACCTGATCACGTTGCGCGCACGCGCGAAGACGGCCGCGGCGACGACGAAGATCAATAAGCAGCTGGCTAAGGTGGATTCGTCCGGGACGATTTCGATGCTCGAGCGGATGAAAGAGCGGGTGGATGAGGATGAGTCTCTGGCGGAAGCCTATGGCGATCTGGCGGGACAGCCGACGTCGGCAGATGACGAGATCGACAAGGCGCTGGCAGGTGGGGGCAGCTCGGACGCGCGGCTGGCATCTTTGAAGGCGAAGATGGGAATCGAGAAATAGGGGATCGAGAATTGAGGATTGAAGCCCTTGATCTTCGATTTTCAATACGTATGTGGAATCCGTTTAAAAAAAAGGACCAGGAAGAGGCTCTCGATCCGCTGAGCGACCTGACCCTGTCGGGGTTGAAGAAGGGCTACTATGTCGACTTCGACCTGAAGACGTGGGAGGTGATGGCTCATAACCGGTATGACTACAACGGGGATTGGACGGATGAGTGGGAGTTGACGTCTGCCAACGAGGTGCGGTATCTCGAGTTGGAGGTGGACGACGACGAAACGTGGGTGTTGTATCGGCGGATCTCGTTGTCGGACATCCAGGAGGATGTGAGGGCCGCGATTCTCGAAGAGGATGATCCGCCGAACAAGGTGACGTTCGATGGGACAGCCTACGAGGCGGAGTCGAGTGATGCGGGGTACTTCCACCGTAATGGTGGGGAGACGCAGGACGGGGTNGGGAAAGAGTTTGTCAACTGGACCTACTTCGACGAGACCGAACGACTGGTGCTGGTGGTCGAGCAGTGGGGTGAGGACGAGTTTGCGGCTGCTGCGGGGGAGTTCGTGCAGACGTATATGTTTAGCAATATTCTTCCCGGTTCATAAACCGGAGGTCGCGAGTCGAAGATTGGAAAGTCGAAAATCGAACGACAGACCTAAATCGAAAGTCAAAACCTAGAGCCTTGGAAGCGAGCTGGCCCGTTCACATTTTGTGGACGGGCCGTTTTATTTCTGCTCTCGTAAGGTTGATGTTTACGACCGCGGACAGCCGATTGCGGCAGGGGCTCGGGAGGCCTATGATGTGGGGGCGGTTCAAAGCAAAATGAAAAACGACAAATGCAAAGTGCCAAAAGCAGACCTCACAACGGGCTGTTGAGTGGTGGGTAGTCGCGAAAGGGTAATGATGATGGCTGATATCAAAAAAGAGAGCGCCGAGCTCAGTGATGATGATGTGCTGACGGAGGGGCCAGTCTACAACGCCCCGCAGAAGAAGACGCGGGTGGATTGGTATCGGGTACCGCTAACGAGGGAAGAGCTGGCGGCGTTCAACAAGAAGAGCAACTTCCTGGGGTTTGCGCAGACGTTCGGGCATCTGGGGGTGATGTTTGGAGGGGCGGGCGCGGCCGTGTACTCGTATTTCCACTGGGACTGGTATGTGACGGCTTTCATCGTGTTCCTGAACGGGCACACGTGGGCCTTCACCATCAACGCGTTTCACGAGTTAATTCACGACTCGGTGTTCAGGCAGAAGTGGCTGAACCGGATGTTTCTGCGCGTGTTCTCGTTTCTTGGGTGGCACAACCATCATCATTTCTGGGCGAGCCATACGGAGCACCACAAATACGCGCTACATCCTCCGGACGATCAGGAGGTTGTGCTGCCGACGAAGCTGGATCCGTCGAACATCTGGAAGAAGCACATTGTCGACGTNAAACAGCCCTGGAATACGCTGAAGGGGAAGTGGAAGTCGTTCAAGGGGCATATTCCGGAGGATGCGTGGACGCAATTGATTCTGCCCGAATCCGATCCAGAACGGCGGGCGGCGTATACCCGGTGGGAGCGGATCGTGTTTGTGGGGCACCTGGCGAGTGCCGGGTTCTCGATCGCCACGGGATACTGGATTGTGGTGTTCGTGGTGACGTTTCCGAAGATGTTTGGGCGATGGATGCAGCATATTGCAAATTCGGTCCAGCACGTGGGGTTGATGGACAACGTGCCCGACTTCCGNTTGTGCTGTCGGACGATCTACCTGAATCCGGTCACGCAGTTTCTTTACTGGCACATGAACTACCACACCGAGCATCATATGTATGCGGCCGTGCCGTGTTACCGGTTGGGGAAGTTACATCGTCGGATCAGGCACGAGATGCCGTGGTGTCCAAATGGGTTGCGGGAAACGTGGAAACATATCCTGGAGATTCAGCGGCGGCAAGAGGTGGATCCGGGTTACCAGTATGAAGCGGAATTGCCGTCGTAGGAGCCGTCTATAGACGGCGAGGGGCTGGGTAAAGCAGTAATCATTATCAGTTATCGGTTCAGATGGCGACACTTAGGTGGATGGAAGGTGAGGATTCTTCTGTCCATTAGGCAGTTGTAGATCCACCCCAGGTTTCGCAGACCCTTGTCGGCGACCTCTTTTTAGTAAGTCCCAAAAGGAGGCAAAAGGACACTTCCTCAAGCGCTGCGAGGGGCTGTACCTCGCCGCCCCCTTCCTCGTGTTCCACACGCCCCTCCCAACGCCCCTTCCCCTTTCCCGACCGCCTGAAAGGGTCCGCCACCCATGAGTTGACAGGAACGACGTACTGCGGAGCGCAGGGACCGAGGCCTGTTTGTTCACAGGCGCCGTGGGTTTTGGCTCGCGGATTAGCCCGCATTCTGCGGCGCTAAAAACCCCATTCGGAGTCGTGGTAGTATTGGTCGATGACGGGGTCCATTAGCGTGTTGACCGCGATTTCCTCGGCGTCGTCGAAGACGCCTTTCCAGAAGTGTAGCATGCCTACCATGGCTTCCTGGTTCAGGAAGTGCGTATCCAATCCATCGAATCTTAAGGCGGCCAGATGGTTGCGGAGCGTGGTCGGGGTGGTCTCGTCTTGTTTGGCGAGGATCCAGCCCCAAGTGCCCATCGTGGGGATGGCATTCTGGAAGGGGACGGTGGTGTAGCCGGCGCTCTCCATTGTCTTGAGGATGCAGAGGAAGGCTTTGGGGGCGTGGAGGGGGCTGGAGGCTTGGGTGACCAGTACGCCCTCCCGAGAGAGGATCTGGCGGCAGTCACGGTAGAAGCCACGAGTGTAGAGTCGGGCGAGGTCGGGGCCCTTGGGGTCTGGGAGGTCGATGATGATGACGTCGTAGCGGTCCCGGGTGCGTTGGACGAAGGTGCCGGCGTCTTCGTGGACGACGGTGAGACGGGCGTCCGTAAAAGCACTTTCGTTGGCTTCGAGGAGGACGGGGTGGGCCTTGCCGAGTTTGGTCATCTCGGGGTCGAGATCGACGAGGGTGACGTGACGGACGTCGTCGTGCTTGAGGACTTCGCGTAGCGCGAGGCCGTCACCGCCGCCCAGGATGAGGATGTGCTCGCGAGATCCGGCGACCCCGAGGGCGGGGTGGACAAGGGGCTCGTGGTAACGTTCCTCGTCGTAGGTACTGAACTGGATGTTGCCGTTAATGAACAGCCAGTGGTCGTCTTTCCACTCGGTCAGGACCAGCTTCTGATAGGGTGTCTGGGTGGTGAAGACAATGCGGTCGCGATGCTGGCTCTGTTCGCCGAACAGGGTGATTGGTTTGGCGAAGACCGCGAGGGTGATGATGGCGACGCCGACGGTCCAGAAGGCGAGTTGGAGACGGCCGCTCCTGACTGTCAGCGTTCGGTAGCGCCAGTAGAGGACGGAGGCGACAACGAAGTTGATGGCGCCCAATGCGATCGGGGTGTAGGTCAGGCCGAGCTTGGGCAGGGCGAAGAAGGCGAACAAAAGACCGCCGGCCAGGGCGCCGTAGTAGTCTTTCTCCATCACCGAAGCGATGTTCGTGCGCAGGCCCTCGTAGGCGTCGTTCATCCGGGCAACGATCGGGATTTCGAGACCGATCAGGAGGCCGACGGCGCCGGCGTAGCCGTAGATGACGGCAGTGGACTCACCGAGCCAGGCGGTGCCGAAGTAGGCGGCGATCGCGCAGGTGGCGCACAGTATGGAGAGCGCGAACTCGATCGTGATGAAGGTGTCGAGCAGGTGGCAGGTGAAGTAGCGGCTGATCCGGCTGCCGACGCCCATCGTGAAGAGCATCAGGGACATGATGAGCGTCCANTGGAGCGTCGTGTTGCCGAGGATGTAGCTGGCGAGGGTGGAGAGAGTGAATTCGGCGACGATGCCGGAACAGCCGGTGGCAAAAAGACATGCCTTTAGCAGGCGGCTTTGATTAGCGGATGTGTCGGGCACGGTCCCTCGATACACCCCACCTTCGCGCTCAGCGCTGCGATGGGGCACTCGGGATGAACGTCAGGATCGTTATACGGAACCTTATAGCGACCAGACGATCAGGAGGCTGGCGCCGATGTAGCTGAAGGCTTCGATGTAGGCGGCGCCGATGTTGGGGTGTTCCTGGTTGACGATTTCGTCGGTCAGGTTGCGGCCCGGCAAGAGGACCTTGTCCGAGAGAAAGCGTACGATCGGGAGGAGGACCAGACCTAGGGCGAGCTCGATGGCGAAGTCCTGAAGCGAAAGTGTCCAGGCGATCAGGTCCCCTGATGCTGCGTGACGGAGGATGTTGCCCAGGGCGATGAGGGCGCCACCGAAGGCGATTCCGGCGGCGACGTTGTCCTTTTCTATCTGGTCGTGGACGTCGTAGGAGGTGATGGCGTCGTAGATCAGGCTGGCGATGACGAAGCCGATCTGGCTGAGGGCCCAGAAGATGACGGCGCTGATGATCGTGCTGGTGGTGTCGAGAACGGCAATGCCTGAAACGGCTCCGTTGATGACGAGGCCGGTGGCGACGTAGGTGCCGAGGACGACGACGGCGGTGCCCTTGTTCTGGTCGCGGATGAGTTCGTCCCGAACCTTGAACTTGCGGAGGATCAGCCGGTCGTTGAGGATCCTCGATACGTTGAGCAGCACGATGGTGAGCGGACCGTAGATCGCGATGTCGATCAGGTCTTCTTCGAGGCCGCGCGAGTCGCCGCTCATCACGCCCCCAATGGCGAGGACCAGGCCGAAGTAGTAGCCGACCAACGCGAGGGCCAATGCGGCGTTGTCCTTCTCGACCAGTTCCTCTTTGACCTGGTAAGACGGCGTCGTCAGGTCGTAGGCGAGCTTGCCGATCCAGAAGAGGATGAATGATGCAGCCAGGTAGATTGCGCTCAGGATCAGGTCGTCGACCATCATTTTCCGAATCCTCTGCCTCTGCCGCCAAAGCCGGACCGGCTTCGGCCCAGACGGCTCTGTGCATTCTGTGAGAAGCTGCTGCGTTTGCGGTTGAGCGACGCCTGACGTCGCTTGTAGAAGTTTGGCTTCTGCTGCTTGGTCAGATTGCCGTTAGTGCCGTAGTCTCGGTTCTGCCCGTAGTAGGGGCGTCCACGGTCGCGCGAGGTACGGTAGTCGTCATACTCGTTGCGGTAGACCCGGCGTCCCATTCCCCAGCCCAGCATATCCCGCATCATCGAATATTGGCCATACCACACCCAGAACCCGCCGCCGCCCCAGTATCCGTAGTGCGAGTTGCCGACGTAGTGGTATCCCGGGGGGTGCGGCTTGTTGTTCACGCCCTCTGATTCAGACTTGGAGACTAGGGCCATACCCAGGAAGGGTTCGTATTTACGGTAGATCTCCTCGCTGACCTCGACCCAGTCCGTCTGAACCGTGCGTTCCCCCTGGAGAATCTGGTAGCGATGGTAGTACTTGGCGAAGACCGCGCCTTCTTCCTGCATATCTTCCAGGATGATGGTGTATTCCGGCGCTGAGGTGAGGGTATTCTGCATCTCCTCGACGGGGTCTCTCTGGCCACAGCCGACGGCAAAGAGGGCGATGAGGAGGCAGGTCGATGTGAGTCGTCGTGTGCTCAAGAACCCTATCGGGAAAACGTCTGTCAGGTTGGTCGGCGTACCAGGTTGGACTCCCCACCGGCGTTTCCTGATTCAGTGTTCTACAATATATGTCACAAGATAGGCGTTCCGCTTAGGAGGGTCAATTCTGCCGAGACAAAATGACCTACCCGGAGTATTGCCGGGCGGTGGTTCCATCCTATCTTATCCGTCAGACCCAGAACCCACAGTTACTCGGACAAGCACTGTGGAAATTCCACAATCGCTCTGCGTGTCGGGCGATCAAAAGATCGAGCAACTTCTCGATCAGGCCGTCCTCATCCCGTCGTTTGCGTGTTGACTGTACGGTTTTGTGAACGATACGATGACCGAGTATGCCAACGCCTTCGTCTATCGCCCACCTGCTGTTTGCAGGGCCCGACTGGTCTGCGAGCTACGAGACGTCGTGCGGTGGTATTGGCTCTGTGATGGCGGACAGGGACTAAGGGGGAACCATCGAAGACACGGAGGGGCGTGTTGCGACGAGATCGTGGCGACAACCTGGGTACCATTTTAGAGATAAGGATCCAACTTGGTTCGTCTAAGACAGGTCCCTCGATACACCACGCCTGTTCGGCGGGGCACTCGGTAACACAGTGGATACTGAGAGGTTGATCAATGGCTGAAGAAGGTTGGAAGGGGATATTTGCGGTGTTACAGACGCCGCTGACGGAGACGGATGAGATCGATCAGGCGGTGATGGCGCGGCAGGTGGAGTTCAGTGTNGCCTGTGGGTCGCACGGGCTGGTGTATCCGGTGCTGGGGGGGGAGTTTCAGTATCTGACGGATGAGGAGCGGAGCGAGTCGCTGANGACNGTCTGTGACGTGACGGCGAAGCGGATTCCGGTGGTGGCGGGTGTGGCGGCGCCGAGTACCAAGATGGCGGCTTTGCTGGCGAAGCAGGCGGCGGATGCGGGGGCCGATTCGGTGGTGGCTCTGCCGCCGTATATNTCGCCGGCGTCACTCGATCAGGTGATGGACTACTACCGGGCGATCGCCGACGCGAGTGGGTTGCCGATTATGGTGCAGCACGCGAAGATCGTTCCGTTGCCCCCGGCGTTTCTCGTAAGGCTGTTGACCGATATCGAGGAAGTGAAATACATCAAGGAGGAACGCGAGCCGAGTGCACACAACCTGACGCAGGTGATCCAGGATGTGGGCGACGCGTGTCTGGGGATCTTTGGCGGTGGTCACGGGCGGTGGATGATGGGCGAGATGGAGCGCGGGTCGTCCGGGTTTATGCCGGCGGTGCAGACGCTCGACCTCTACGTGAAGACGTGGGATGCGTTCCAGGCAAGGGACAAGGCAGAAGCTAGACGGCTGTACAACTTGCATCTGCCGTTGATCAACCAGCTCATTATGGTCGGGCTTCAGGTGTGTAAGGAAGTGCTCGTTCGGCGCGGTGTGTTCGACAATAATCTGATGCGGACNCCGGGCGATGTTCTTATGGATGAAGGAGATCATCGGGAGTTGGATGCGATTATGGCGTCGCTTAACGCAGAGCTGGATGAGATAGAGGTTTAGGGGTGGGATCAAGACCGGGTGGATCAGTCAAAATGCAAAGTGCAAAATGCAAATTGAAGTCGGCGCTGAGTGCTGTGCGACATTGAAGGATGTGAGGGTGCACCTTGATTGATGTATTGTTGGTTGGCGGTAAGGGAAACATCGGGTCGGGGCTGCGGACGTATCTGCCGAAGCTGGATCCAGAATACCGGGTGTCTGCGATCGATCTGGAGGATGCGCAGGATAAGACTGCGGATTCGGAGGATCGGCAGGAGTTCATCTATCTCGATGTGGTGGAGGATGAAGCGGGATTCCGGGGGGCCCTTGAGGGCCGAGATCTGGTGGTGTATCTGGCGCGGAAGGAGGTCCTCGGTGAGATGAACGCGATGACGGATTGTGTGTTCCGGGCGGTGATGGAGGTGTGCCCGGAGGCGATGATGGTGGGGTCGAGTTCGGTGCACGCGACGGGGAGCGCGTATGTGCCGTTCGACAAGGAGCCCTACAAGACGATCGCGGCGCGTGAATTCGACAAGCTGGAAACGTGGCCCGATCCGTTGCCGGCGACTTTGCCTTCGTGTCCCTGGTCGGACTACGGGTTGGCGAAGTCCTATGTCGAGGCGTGGTGCCGGCGGTTTGCGGCGAATGGGCACGGCGCGGTGGCAGCACGGTGGGGTGGGATCAACGCGCGAAACGTCAATCGGGAGGAGACGGCGTATTTCTCGGTGTGGTGTCACCAGGAGGATGCGGCTCGGTTTGTTGACTGCGCTTACAAGGCCCACCGGAACGGGACGTTGCCGAGCGGTGCGCATTACTATGTGATTTCGAACAATACCTACAACATTTTCGACATCGAGACGCCGAAGCGGGAGATCGGGTATGCGCCGGTGTATGACGCGGAGTCATACTTCGCGGCGGATTTAGGGTCGTAGTTCAGCGGGTGTATCGATAANGGCCCGGTTCCTCGATACGGGCCGACGTCGCGTCGGCCCTACTCGGGATGAACGGATTTCCTCATTACGGAGAGGCAAATAGTATGCGGTTGATTTTGATCGGGACCGAATACACCGGGAAGACGACGTTGTGCCAGGGGTTGATGGACTGGGGGCANGCGAATGGAATTCATCACCATCTGGACGATCACTTTTCGATTCCGGATTGCCAGATGCTGAAGTCNGAGGAGGACCAGAAGATTATGACGGGTCTTCCGGATATTCTGAAGGAGCGGTTCCAGCGGTTTCAGATCGCGTATCACGTAAGGCTGATCAACAAGTATGAACACATCCTGCTCGGCGGATTCCATATCGAGGAGGCCGTGTACGGGTCGAAGTATTACTACCCGTCGATCGGGCGGATGGTGGAGTCATCCCGTGCGTGGGAAGAAGGGATGCCTGAGGATACGATTCTCGTGCACCTGACGGCAGATCGGGACAAGATCGCGCAGCGGATGAAGGCGGATCCCCATCGATATGAGGTGGTGCCCGAAGGGGATATCGAGGAGATGCAGGCGGCGTTCCAGGAGGAGTATCGGCGGACGTGGATAAGGCGGAAGTTGACGATCGATACGACCGGGCTGACGGACGAGCAGCTTTTGGAGACGTTTCTGAAAGAGTCTATTCCACATCTGGATACGCGGGATTTTTTGATCCGGCAAAGCCTGTAACAAGACAAAAGTTAAAATGCAAAGATCAAAATTTTTGGTAGATGGAGCGCCGTTGCTGTGAGCAAAACGGCTCAGCGAGCGACTCTGGCTGTGATCCTATTGCTCGGGTTGGCGTTGCAGATGAGTGGGCTCGATTGGGGGCTCCGGTCGCTCAACGGGTTCGAGCTGGATGGGAAGCCCGTGTCGGTGATGACGGCGGGGTTCGGGGCGGATTCGGATGCGCTTCACAAGGCTGCAAAAAGTTTTGATGACGGGCCGTTTCCGGTGATCCGATACGGCAGCACCCTTTACCAGTTCAACAGTTACGGCACGGTCTTTCTGTATTTCTACCGGTTTGTGACCGAGACTCTGGCGACGGTGGGCGGGTTCGAGGCGTTTGGCGATGCGGCGCTGGCTGCGAACGCGAGCCGGGTTTGCGGGCGACTTGTGTCGGCGATGTCGGGTGTGGTTCTGATCTGGATCACGTGGCTCGTCGGCTTTCGTCTCTTGGGGCCGATTGGCGCGCTGGGGGCCGCTTTGCTGGCGGCCGTTTTTCCGATGTCGATCCAGGCCGGCCATCTGGCCACAGTCGACGGGATGTTGGGCTTGTGGTTCGGGGCTGCCCTCTGGGGGTGTCTCCGGGTGTTGTCCGAAGGCGAAAGACGCGATTATATCGTTGCAGGTTGTCTGGTCGGGGTGGCCACGGCCACGAAGATCAACGGCCTTTTTCTGCTGTTACCACTCGGGCTCGCGCATCTCCTGAGAGCCGACCGCCCCACCTCGCTTTGTGACGCACTTCCCATCCTGACTCACAGTGGTATCTACATCGCCTTTGGGAGTTGTGTGCTGACCTGGCTCCTGCTCACGCCGGCGGCGGTGTTCGAGTTCTCCGAGTATTTCTTCCCGAAGTTCGCCGGACCCTATCACATCGAGCACAGCCTGACGAAGGCCAGTGAGTCGGCTGCCACGCACCGGGGCTGGCTTCACCTGGAAGGGGTGTCGACCTACTTCTACCAGCCGTTCCACGTGTTCCCGCTGGGGATCGGGTGGGTCGTGCAG
Organism: Gemmatimonadota bacterium; assembly: GCA_002727195.1. GTDB lineage: Bacteria > Latescibacterota > UBA2968 > UBA2968 > UBA2968 > UBA2968. The sequence continues at coordinate 35,273 of PBWH01000015.1, read as the reverse complement.
GTGGTGTTTGTGGCGGGGCTCGTGCTGGCGTTTATCCGACGGTCTCAGGCGACGCTCTTACTGGCGATTTCGTTTGTCGTCTACTACCTGCTGGTGGCCCGGCTGCCGGACAAGCCGATCCGTTTCTTCGTGCCGATGGCGACGGTGTTCGCGGTACTGGCCGTTTACCCGATCGTAGCATTCACGAAAGCGCGAAACCTGATTATGACTGCTGTGGCCATTCTGGCGATCGAGCCGAGTGCCCGGGCTTACGCGCTTGTCAATGTGTACCGACAGCCTGACAGCCGGGTCGAGGCGGGGCGATGGATTCAGGAGAACATCCCGCAGGGCGGTAAACTGATGTTAGAGCGTGGTCACAACAGCCTCGCGTCGGTGGTGAGCCGCCATCACGTGTCACTGCTGCCGGCCGACCTGGAGAACGAGTTCGCGAACGCTCGCGGAGACNTTCTGTCGGAGCGAGGCCACTTCACNGCGTGCGTCGAGTCNGAGTTTCTGTCGCAGGTCGACTACTTTGCGATNACCGAGGAGCGNATGGCGATTCAGCGAGTTCGGAAGGCAGCGAAGGATTTCTACGACCGGCTGTTTGCCGGGGAGCTGGGGTTCGAGCTGCGGGCAACGTTCCCGATGCGGCCGTCGATTTTCGGGCTCGAGATCGAGGATGAGACGACAGACCTGAACTGGACGCGCTATGACCACCCGACGACCTATGTCTTTGTCCGGACGAACCGTGAGCCGGCACTCTACTCAAACGATCCCGATCTGTCGGTTTATCGACTGCGGACCTGGGAGGACACACAGAAGCTGATCGTCCGGGCGCAGAAGTCCAGGATCTTCATGTTCTTCAAGCGCTGTCTTCCTGGACCCTACAAGGAGAGGGTTGGGGAGGAAAAGCTGGTGGAGCATTTTATGGCTTTCCTGAAGGATCCGGCATCATTGACCGGATCAGGGACTCATATGACGGCCGTTCTCGATGGCGAAACCTGGCGGATCAAGATGGAGTGAGTTTGTCCCGTCTGCCGGCATTCTTAGATTTCTTAGCCCCGCCCTTTTGACCGTGAAGCGGAGCGAGCTTCGTTGATCAATGCGTCCGACATTGCAACGCTTACTGGATTGATCCGTGAGGAGAGCCGGATTCTCGTCTTCACGGGAGCAGGCGTGTCCACGGCGAGCGGCATCCCGGACTTCCGCGGCCCTCAAGGCGTGTGGAAGCGCAGGCAACCCGTCTACTATCCCAATTTTCTCGCCTCCCACGAGGCCCGCGTCGAATACTGGGACCAGAAGGTCGAAGCGTATGACGCGTTCCGAGAAGCAGAGCTGAACGCTGTTCACGAGATGTGTGTTCGGCTGGAGCAGGCCGGGAAGGTGATCGCCGTGGTGACGCAGAACGCGGACGGTCTTCACTTTCGGGCCGGGACATCGCGCGGTTGTCTGGTCGAGTTGCACGGGACGAACGACGAGATCGAGTGTCTGGGGTGTGGGAACCGGTATGAGCCGGATCTCTACTTCCGTGCGTTCGCCGATACGCACGTGCCCCCGAGATGTGGCTGTGGTGGGCTCGTGAAGACGGCGACGATCAGTTTTGGTCAGAATCTGCGGGAAGAAGATCTGTCGCGCGCATTCGCGGCGGCGCAGGAAGCGAATCTGGTGATCTCGTTGGGGTCGACGCTGTCCGTGCATCCGGCGGCATCAGTGCCGTTGACGGCGGCAGAGCGGGGTGTCCCGTATGCGATCGTGAACCGGGGCGAGACGGACCAGGATGGGCATCCTTCGGTGACCGTCCGGCTGGATGGGGATGTGACGGAAATTTTTCCGCGGNCAGTGACGGAGGCAATGGGGTGGTAGGTTGGGGCTGAAAGTTGGGTTCAATGCAGAGCCAAAGTCAAAAGCAGGGAACCACAGAGAACATGGAGGGAAGGGCGCTAGCTTGTAGCGACTTCCTCGTGTCGAGGGATTGGGAAAGTAGTCGGAGCGAGCACGATGGATATTGATCTTTCAGCAGTCGAGGCGAGGGTGGTGGGGGCGTTGATGGAGAAGGAACGGGCGACGCCGCAGAATTACCCATTGAGTCTGAACGCGATGATGAACNCGTGTAATCAGAAGTCGAACCGGGATCCGGTTATGGCGTTGGAAGAGACGACGGTCTTCCGGGCGCTCGAACAACTGATGGGGAAGGGGCTCGTGCAGCGGTTGGTCAGCGATGGCGCCCGGGTGGCCAAATATCGTCAGACCTTTACGGAGCGGCTGGACCTGGGTGAGCCGGAAGCGACGGTTGTCTGTGTGCTGTTGCTGCGGGGACCTCAGACGCCGGGTGAGATCCGGGGACGGACCGAGCGGCTTCACCGGTTCGGGAATTTGGAAGAGGTGGCCGATACGCTGAGAATACTGTCGACGCGTGAATCCGAGCCTTACGTGCAGCAGTTGCCACGGCAACGGGGAACGAAGGAGGCGCGGTATGCGCATCTGTTCTCGGGTGAGGTCGAGGTGGAGGTCGCGGAAGCTGCGGCGCCGGCCGAGCAGGCGGCGGTGACCGTTCAGGTGGAGAACGAACGGATCGATCTGCTCGAGGAGAAGGTTCGGATTCTGCGGGAAGAGATGAACTGGTTGAAGACGCAGTTTCAGGCGTTTCGGGATCAGTTCGAGTAACTAAAGATAGAGTCAAAAGCGGGGAACCACCCTTCGACTACGCTCAGGACAAGCTTCGGACACGGAAGACACGGAATGTTGGTGCAAATGCCTGGGTTCCGGGAGTCCTATCGGGAAGGAGCCCTGGGTGAGACTGTGCTGGGGATGGAACCGNAGAGGACGCAGAGGACACGGAGAGGTAGTAGTGTAGACCGTGGCTTGGTGGCTCGATTCGGGAATGGGATCTTCGGCGGGACGGAGCTTGGTTTGGTGGAACCACAGATGAACACCGATGGACACAGATATTGGTGCCAGCGGGTCGGTCGTAGGTCTTCCTGAACTCTGGTCTTTACCTGGGTTTTTTTGAATTCTTCTCTATTGTGGCGAATGAACGAATGATGGCTTATGGCAAACGATAAGGAACAGATCCGGCATCTTCTTGCGCTGATCGATGATCCATCGGAGCGGGTGCGGGGGTCTGTACGGCAGGCGCTGCTCGCGTTTGGGGATGGGTTGGCGGATGCGCTCGACGAGGGTGGGGCGACGAAGGAGCAGAGTCGGCTCGTTTCGGAACTCGTAGGAGATGACTCGGAGAGCGATCAGATGTTCGAGGTGGGGCAGCTGGTGAGGCATCGACGATATGGGTACCGGGGTGTGGTGGTGGCGGTGGATACCGTGTGCCGGGCGAGTGAGGGTTGGTATCANGGGAACCGGACGCAGCCGGATCGGGATCAGCCGTGGTATCACGTGCTGGCGGATGGGTCGGATCAGGTGTTCTATCCGGCGCAGACCAGTTTGCTTGCGGACGAGTCGAGTGACGAGGTGGAGAATCCGTATGTGAAGCATTTTTTCAGCGAGTTTCTCGACGGGACCTATGTGCGAAATGATCGGCCGTTTCCTNCGGCGCAGTGAGACAATGCAAAATGCAAAATGAGAAGCCTGGAAGCGTTTTCGAGGAGAGTTGGATGAGGCAACTAAGTCGAGTTCTGAATCTGGTAATTGTTGTTGCTGCCGCGTGGGGTGCGAGCGTTGAGGCCGGGTATAAGCGGGTCAACAAGGATAACCCGAAGGATGGGGCTAAGGTCCACATCTACGAGTTGGATAACGGGCTGACTGTTTACTTGAGCGAGAATCACGAGAAGCCGGAGTTCTACGCTGAGGTTGTGGTGCGGGCCGGATACAAGCACGATCCGCCGGAGACGACCGGACTCGCGCATTATCTGGAGCATCTGCTGTTCAAGGGTACTGAGCGGATGGGGACGGCGGATTGGGAGAAGGAGAAGCCCCACATTGACCGGATCTACGGGCTCTATGACGAGCGGTTCAAGGAGACGGATCCGGCAAAGCGGGACTCGATTTACGCACTGATCAACGCGGAGTCGCAGCTTGCGGCTCAGTATGCCCTGCCCGGAGAGCTTGATCGCCTGCTCGGGTCGATGGGGTCGACCTACACGAACGCACACACGTGGTTCGAGGAGACCGTCTACAAGATCGGGCTGCCGTCGAATCGGCTCGNGCAGTGGGCGATGCTGGAGGCAGAGCGATTCCAGAATCCCGTCTACCGCCTCTTCCAGACGGAGCTCGAGGTGGTCTACGAAGAGAAGAACCGGGCGATGGACAACAAGGACCGGATCATCAACGAGGTTCTGGATCGCCAGCTCTTCAAGGTCCATCCGTATGGTCAGCAGACCGGGCTCGGTGAGATCGAGCATCTGAAGAATCCGAACCTGACCAACATCCACAGCTTCTTCAGCAAGTACTACGTTCCGGGGAATATGGCGGTGATCATCGCCGGCGACATCGATATCGACGAGACGATCAAGCTGATCGACCAACACTTCTCCGCGTGGGAAGCGAAGCGGGTGCCTGATCCGGGTTCCTGGGACGAGCCGCCGCTGAAGGGCATCGAGCGCGTCGAGGCGACCTATCCTGGTGAAGAGAAAGTGATCGTTGCCTTCAGGACGGTGCCGCTCAAGCATCCGGACGCACCGGCCGTGACGATTGCCGATGAGTTGCTCGATAACGCGAGCGCGGGGCTGATGAACCGGCTCGAACAGCGCCAGGAAGTGCGTGAAGCGAGCGCGCACCGAATGCTGATGAACGATGCGGGTGTCGAGCAGTTCGAAGCCGTTCCGAAAAAGGACCAGACGCTCGAGGATGTGGAGAAGCTTCTGCTCGTACAGGCTGATGCACTGAAGAAGGGCGATTTCGATGAGACGTTGATCGAGGCGATCGTCAACAATTTCAAAAAGCGGGAAAAGGGCGCTCNGGAGAGTAACAACGCCCGTGTTGCGGCGATGCGTCGGTCCTATATCGCCTTCAGGGACTGGGATGACACGGTCGCTGAGTTGGACGCGCTGTCAACGGTGACCAAGGCAGATGTCGTGCGGGTGGCCAACAAGTACTTCGGTGACGACTATGTCGTGGCCTACCGTCGCGATGCCGCACACGAAGTCCCGAAGATCGACAAGCCGCCGATCGACCCGGTCAAGATCGACGCGACCAAGTGGTCGACGTTCGCAGAAGGTGTGGTTGGCATCGACGTGAATGCGCTTACACCGGATTTTGTCGATTCATCGGACTATACCGTCGTCGAGTATGTACCGGGCGCGAAGCTCTACTACTCGCAGAATCCGCTGAACGATCTGTTCGTCTTCCGGATCGGTGTCGAGCTGGGGTTCAACCAGGATAACCGGATCCAGTTTGCCCAGAAGCTGTTGGACGTCTCGGGCACGTGTGAGATGAGCGCCGAGGAATTGAAGACAGAGTGGTTCAAGTTGGCGACCGATTTTTCGTTCGGTAGCGGGAGTGACGCCTCAAGCTTCACGATCTCAGGTCTGGATGAGAATCTGGGGGCGTCGCTCGATCTGATGCTCCAGGTCGTGAACAAGCCGACTGCCTCAAAGGAAACGTTGGACGAGNTGATCAAGATCGTCCTGGCCGATCGGGAGGATTCGAAGAAGGATCCGCGAGCCATCCGGGGTGGGTTGGCAATCTTCAACCGGAANGCCAGGCTGTCTCGGTATCTGCGAATGCTGCCGAACGATGCGATCGGGAAGCTGACGGTGGAGGAACTCCACGGGCTGGCGACGGGTCTCCTTGATTACGAGCAGACGATCACTTACGTCGGCTCGAAGCCTGTAGACGAGGTNGTCGCGCTCCTGAAAGAGAAGTATCCGATCAAGCAGAAGCTTAAGGCACCACCACCATATATGATCCTGAAGATTGTTGAGCCGGCGTCAGACGTGGTTCGCGTGTTCCACAAGGAGACGGCGCAGGCACAGATCTACGTCGAGTTTGCGGGTGTCCCGTATGACGAGTCCGTGGTGCCCGAGGCCCAGCTCTTCCGGGAGTATTTCTCCGGAGGGATGTCAGGTATGCTGTTCCAAGAGATTCGGGAAGCTCGGGCGCTGGCCTATTCGGTTTACGGAGGCTACTCGTTTGCGGATCGGCCGGGCGAACAGAATCTGAACTGGGGCGGGATGGGCACCCAGGCGGACAAGACGGGTGAGGCGATGGAAGCCTATCTCAGGTTGTTCGACGAGATGCCGGTGCAGGAGCAGCGGTTCTCGCTCGCGAAGGAAGCCCTGATCAACAACTACCGGACCGGTAAGACAAGCTTCCGGGAGGTGATTGGGGCCGTTCGGAGCTGGGCGTATCTGGGTCTGGACCCGGATCCTCGGGAGGGACGCTACGAGGCCGTGCAGAAAGCGACGATCGAGACGCTGACGGACTTCCACGCGAAACACATCAAGGGCAGGCCGCGGTTGATCTCGATCGTGGGGGATACGTCGAAAATCGATATGGAGCGGTTGGGGAAGATCGCGACGCCTGAGTTGATGTCGCTGGAGGATATTTTTGTGTATTAGGGGGAACCACTTAAGAAAAAAACCCCCTAGCACGAAAACGCGAAGGAATGAAGAAAGGCAGAGGCAGGAAGGAAAATTGGGGAGAAGAACTGAGATCGGGGATGCGAGAGATTCTTAAGCCCTCACCCGCTAGCGGGTGAGGGCTCTTCTTTTGGGTGTGTGCGTTAGAGAATGACCCTGGACGAGTTGACATATTTCCAGTCCGAACCTGGGAGCAGGCTGCTGAACGAGGCTCGTGAGGTCGAGGGGCATTCGCTGAGAAAGCAGGATGTGCTCAGGCGGGATTTTCCCGGGGATCGGGTGCGGGCGGCGTTAACGCTGCTGGATCTGAGGGAGCGGGCGAAGACGAAGTTTGCCGAGGCGGATCGAATGTTCTTTGACCGGGATGGGCTGGAGCAGGCGTCGGGGGATGTGGTCGCGAACCATCGGGCTCGGCGATATTCCGGGTACGACTCGGTCGCGGATTTTTGTTGCGGGGTGGGTGGCGATACGGCTGCACTGGCGTGCGTGGCCAATGTGTGTGCGGTAGATATTCGGCAGGAGCGGGTCGGGATGACGCGGGCGAATCTGTCGGCGCGTGGGCTGACGGCTCGGTTCCTCGTGGCCAATGTGGGACATCTGTGTCCCAATTTCGATGCTGTGTTTGTAGATCCGTCCCGGCGGGAAGGGGGGCGACGGGTGGTGCATCTCAGCGATTATGCGCCTCCTGTGGACGATCGATCGTGGCTGGGAAATGTAACAGGAGTGGGCATCAAAGTTGCTCCCGGTATTGACCACGGGGAGGTGCCCGCAGATGCAGAGGTGGAGTTCATCTCGGTCGGTGGGGAATGTCGGGAAGCGGTGCTCTGGTTTGGGGCGCTGAGGACTGACGCAGAGGTGAGAGCGACTGTCTTGCCGACGGGCGAATCTCTGGTTCAGACCTCGTTCGAATCCGTGCCGTGCGGAGCGGTGGACAAGTATCTCTACGAGCCGGACCGAGCGGTGATCCGCGCGCATCTGGTGGAGCAGGTGGCGCGTGACATCGGGGCGGATAAACTGGCTGAGGATGTGGCCTACCTGACGGCCGGATCACACGTCGAGAGCCCGTTTGTGAAAGGTTATCTCGTCGAAGAAGTGATGGATTTCAGCATTCGGCGTGTCAGAAATTATGTGACGTCGAACAGGATCGGTCGCCTGGAGATCAAGAAGCGGAGATTTCCGATGCAGCCGGACGAGATCCGGGGAAAACTGAAGCTCAAGGGCTCCGGATCGGCGACCCTGGTGCTGACCCGCGTCGATCGGGGTCCGATTGCGGTTTTTTGTCAGCCGATCCGCCCGCATTAAGTTGCGGGGAGATGGCGAATCTGTATCTTTAAACCCCGCAGTTACAGACTGATAGAGTTCAGAAAACGGCCAGGATGAAGCCGGGTCAAAGCCAGGAAAATATGACTGCGAAACAGTTCAAATTCGGGTTGGGAATCCTGGTGATCGCCAGTTGTGTGGTGATGCTGATCGTCTCGGGGTTCAGCGAGACGTCAATGTATTATTTCACGGTGGCGGAGTTGGAGGCGAAGGAAGCGGAGTTCGTCGGGCGGAAGATCAAGCTGGCGGGCAAGGTGGTGCCGGGGTCAATCGTCCGAGACGATGCGTCGCTGGATCTGAAGTTCCAGATCTGGGAGCCNGTGCACAGGACGGCTGCAAACACGCATTACAAGAAGACGATCCGCTACAAAGGGATCGTACCTGACACGTTTCGTGATGAGTCTGACGTGATCCTTGAGGGGATCACGGGGACGGACGGAGTGTTCGTGGCCGATCATCTGTTGGCGAAGTGTCCGTCGAAATATGAGAGCAAGAGTTACGAAGAGATGAAGGCGATGCACGAGGAGAAGAAAATCTAAGGCGCTCGCAAGAAGCAAGACGAGGGCCTACCTCTCCCGCTCGTGCGGAGCACGACGGCCCTATCCTGAAGGAGAGGGATCAATATTTACTTTGTAGGTTTCAGTGGCGATTCCTGAGTTTGGTCAATTTCTGTTGTATCTGAGTTTTGCGCTGATCGCGTATGGTACGTTCGCATCGCTGATCTCGGCGATGTCCCGTCGGATGGATATGACGGTGAGCGCGGAGCGGGCGATTCAGTCAACGTTCCTCCTGATTGGCGTGGCATTTCTGCTTCTCGAGTATCTGTTCCTGACTGATCGCTTCGACGTCTACTACGTGGCGAAAGCATCGAGTCGGGATCTCCACACGGGTTACAAACTGACGGCGATCTGGTCCTCGATGGAAGGTTCGCTGCTCCTCTGGTCACTGGTCGTGGCCGTCTACTCCTACTTCGCTGTTCGCAAGATGTCCGGGTCACGTGGGCCGATGAGTTCCTACGCGATGTCGGTTCTGGGTGCGACCCAGCTTTTTTTCCTTGGTGTCGTGCTCTTTATGGAGAATCCCTTTCTCCTGATCAGCGATGTCGAGAACGTTCCTGTAGGGTTCAAGCCACCGGACGGGCAGGGGATGAATCCGCTGCTCGTGCATCCCGCGATGGCGATCCATCCTCCGATTCTTTACGCCGGTTACGTCGGTTTTGTCGTACCGTTCGCCTACGCGATCGGCGCGCTCGCGAGCAAGCACGTCGATGCGGAATGGATTCAGACTACGCGACGCTGGACGCTGATCCCGTGGTTCCTTTTGGGGGTCGGTCAATTGTTGGGCGGCAAGTGGGCCTACGTGGTACTCGGGTGGGGTGGATACTGGGGATGGGATCCGGTCGAGAATGCGGCGCTGCTGCCGTGGCTGACGGCGACCGCGTATCTGCACTCGGTGATGATCCAGGAAAAGAAGGGGATGCTGAAGGTCTGGAATATGGTCCTCATCCTCCTGACCTACACGTTGTGTCTGTTCGGTACATTCCTGACCCGGAGCGGTGTGGTGTCTTCGGTTCACACGTTCGCGCAGTCGCCGATCGGCCCGTTCTTCCTGGGCGCGGTGATCGTGACGGCGAGTGTGGGCAGCCTGCTTCTGTATCTGCGATACGGTATGCTGAAGAGCGAGACGCATTACGATTCACCCGTCTCGCGTGAAGGCGGGTTCCTGCTGAACAATCTGCTGTTCCTGGGCGCGATGTTTGCCGTCCTGTGGGGGACGATGTTTCCGGTGATCTCCGAAGCCGTTACAGGCTCGAAGATCACGGTNGGGCCGCCGTTCTTCAACACGGTGATGATCCCGATTGGGCTCGTGCTGATGCTGCTGACCGGTGTCGGTCCGCTGCTGGCGTGGCGGAAGACGTCGACGCGCAGCCTGAAGCGACACTTCACGATGCCGACGGTGGTCAGCCTGATCACAGTCGGAACCTGTGCGGCGTTCGGGATGCGCGATGCCTACGCGACCATCTCGTTCGCGCTGTGCGCCTTCGTGACGGTGACGATCTTCGCGGAGTATCATCGTGGCGCGGTGGCTCGCGGGAAGAGTTCGGACGAGCCTTATCTGCTGGCGCTGTGGACGCTGTTCGGGCGCAACAAGCGACGGTATGGCGGCTACATCGTTCACTTCGGGTTCGTTCTGATGTTTATCGGGTTCACTGGCAACGCATTCAACCAGCAGACGGAGGTTGCCCTCCGCAAGGGCGAGTCGTTTGAGCTGGGCGGCTACAAGCTGACCTATGAAGGCTACGATCAGACGCAGAATCCGTTGACGGTTGTGATCGAGACACAGCTCGGGGTCTACACGGGCCAGAAGCGACTGGGGACGCTGTTTCCCGAACAGCACGTTTACTACAAACGGCAGGACCAGCAACGGACGACGGAAGTGGCGATCCGGTCGAACCTGCGGGAAGATCTGTACATCCTGTATGAAGGGATGAATGATCAGGATCAAGCGTTCTTCACCGCATACGTGAACCCGCTGGTGATGTGGGTGTGGATCGGGTGCTGGGTGATGACGTTTGGCATGATTGTTGTCATCTGGCCGGATAAGAAGCGACCCATCAAGCGGAGGAGCGTGGGGCTGCGGGAGACGCGAGGAAGAGAAGCGGTCGCCTAAAATCGAAATCGAATGACGAATATCGAGCGATGAATAGCNAATGTTGAGGTTGTTGACCATCAAGNTCTGTCTTNTGGCTCTCGTGAGNCTTTTGTTGCCCGTTCAGGCGCAGGTCGAAGAGGCGCACGTGATGGATGTGGCGAAGGAGCTGGCGTGTTTGTGTGGGAGCTGTCCGACGCGGCCATTGGATGAGTGTCGGTGCGGGTACGCCGGGAATCAGCGGGAGCGGATTGCTAAGGAGCTGGAGGCGGGAAAGACGAAGGAGCAGGTGATCGCGGGGTTTGTGGGGGAGTTCGGCGCGCGGATTTTTGTGACGCCGCCGNCGGAAGGGTTCAACCTGATGGCNTGGTTTATGCCGTTCTTCGGGATCGTGGTCGGTGGGTTCGCGGTGCGGCTGGTGTTGAAGGGGTGGGCGAAGAAGGAAGAAGCGAAGGAAGAGCACAAATCGACCTCCTCGCTGTCGGATGAAGAGCGGGCGAAGTTGGATGCGGCGCTTGATCAATGAGCTGGACCGGGCATCGTCGTGCGATGGGATGGTCCACCCCTAGCTGGCAGGCTAGGGGCGAGGGATGTGTAAAGAGGATAGGGGCCGCCGTGGATGCGGCAATTGGCGAGAATGAACGTTGATATTCTTATATACGTGATCGTGGGGGCGGGGGCGCTCGCCTACGTGTGTCGACCGCTGTTTGTCGAGCGAGGTGAGGTGGAGCGGACGTCGAGTCGGGAGTCGAAGCGGCGGGAGCTGCTGGAGAAGCGTGAGCAGGTTCTGGAGGCAATTCGCGAGATCGACTTCGATCACCAGATGGGGAAGATCGAAGGAGATGATTATACCGAGACGCGTGGACGGTATGAGGCGCAGGCGATCGAGTTGATCGATAAGCTGGACAAGGGGAACGGGAAAGCGGGGCAGATCGAGGATCTCGTGGAACAGGAGATCGCGGCGGCACGGAAAGGCAAAAGCAGGTAACCGCCAACCCTCTTCGCGCTAGGGGCTGCGGCGGGTTTCGAGGGCGCCAATAAGCGCCAAGGGAAAACCAAAACCCAACTAACACCAAGGACACCAAGCCCACCAAGGAAGCCCGTGGGCCCAAATTGCCGGAGTCCGGGAGAACGCGTAGGTGCGACTCTTCCGAGTCGTCTGCTCCTTAGGCGACGTGTCGGTATCGCGGCGTCTCGGGAAGCCCACGGCAAGGCGTTTACGTAGTATCGAAAGCAGACGAATGAAACGAATAGGGATGGTAATAAGCCCGGTGATTGGCGGGCTTCTCTTATGTACAGCGGCTCAAGCCGCGACCGTGAAGGGCGTCGTGAAGAACGGCACGCTTGATCGGCTCGAGCCGAACGTGGTCGTTCAGCTGGTCTACCACTCGGCACAGTCCGCCGAAGTGCTGTCGGACACGACGGACGCGAGCGGTGCGTTCACGTTCGAGGTCGCCGGTGCGCCGAGTGCGGAGGTGCCGATGATGTTGTCCGCGGAGTATGATGGCGCGCAGTATCGGTCCGATCGGGTAACGGATCAGAGCCAGTCGGTGGAGATCCTGGTCTACGAGCCGACCGACCAGGACAACACGATCCAGATGATCTCGCATCACCTGATCATCGATGCGAGTTCCCGGCAGGCGACGCAGATCCTGATTTTTCAGAACACGGGCAACCGCACGTTTAAGACGGGGACGGGTCACGGTCACGGGCTCGAGGTTCCGTTGCCCGTCGGGGTGAGCGAGGTTCAGAGTGACATTCCGGGTGTGCACAACCACGGGCCGACGCTCGTCGATTCACGACCCGTTCCACCAGGGCGAATGCAGCTTTCGTTTACGACACCGATTCCGGCTGACGGTTGGTTCCGCCAGACGCTCAAGTATGCGACGCCCTCGTTTGACGCGTTCATCACGCCGGCTGATTTCCAGCTGACCGAGAATACGATGACGGATCTGGGGGCTGTGTCGATGGGTGAGCGTCAGTTCAGGCGGCTGCTGAAGGAGAATGTCTCGGCCGGTGGACAGGTGGCTTTCCGCTTGGCGCTCCCGACCGCGCCGCCGGCAGCCGCCGGTGATCACGCGGATCCGCTCGACACCGGGAGTAAGGGTCCCTGGGCGCTCGGCGGGATCGCGGTGGGCGCGCTGCTGGCGCTGNTATACCTGAGGATGGGGACGAAGCCCTCCGGATCCGTTTCGGCTGACGGGGAGCTGGGTATCGAGGTGCGTCGGGCGGTGCTGATCAAACAGATCGCGGACCTGGACGAGCGGTTCGAGCGGAAGGCGATCGAGGAATCGGAATACGACAAGCGGCGGGATGCGTTGAAGGCGGAGGTGGTGGACCTGACTCGGGATACCGACTAGGCCGTGTCCGCGCCCGGGATCGAAGTCCGTGCGCTGTCCAAGCGCTTTGGCGCGCTCTCGGCGCTCGCCGACGTTTCGTTCTCCGTACTCTCCGGGTCGACCACCGTTCTGCTCGGGCCGAACGGAGCCGGGAAGACCACACTGCTCCGGATCGTGGCCGGCCTGTCGAAGCCGACGTCAGGAGCCGTTCGCGTCGGTTCGGTCGATCTGGCTGAATCGGCCGATGAAGTCCGCAGTCAGTTCGGTGTGATTTCCCATCAAACGATGTTGTATGACGACCTGACGGCGCGTGAGAACCTGGCGTTCTACGGACGGCTCTACAGTCTCGGTGATCTGGATGGATCCGTCGACAGGGCGCTGGCCGACGTGCATCTNGCCGAGCGAGCGGAGGATCGCGTTCGGACGTTTTCGCGGGGGATGAAGCAACGGCTGGCGATCGCACGTGCGACGATTCACGATCCGGATTACCTGCTGTTCGACGAACCGTTTACGGGGCTAGATGTTGCCGGCCGTGATGTTTTGACGGAGCGGATTCGATATCTGCAGGAGCAGGGGAGGACGGCGATTCTCGTGACGCACGATCTACACCAAGCTGTGGCGTTGGGAGAGCGGTTTGTGATCCTTGTTAAGGGGCGGGTTGTGAGGGATGGGGATTGTGAGTATGTGGATGAGTTGGAGAGGGAAATGCAAAAGGCAAAATGAAAAATTCAAAATGACAAAAGAAGAAGGCGTCAATCCCTAGCTCTCCCTGATTCGGGCAACGCTGTGCGTTGCTTGCGACTTTGCTGCGCAAAATCTCGTGACCAATGAATGAGTTTCTGATACAAACGCGGGCGATCCTTTGGAAGGATCTGTTGACGGAGTTTCGGAGTAAAGAACGGGTCAGCAGTATGGCGTTTTTTTCGGTGCTCGTGTTGGTGACGTTCAGTTTTGCGTTTACGCCGGGGTCGCCTGCCTTGATCCAGGGAGCGGGGGGGATCTACTGGGTGGCGGTGGTGTTCTCGGGGTTTCTCGGTTTGACGCGGTCGTTTACGGTGGAGCAGGCGAACGACTGTATCTTCGGGATGCTGTTGGCACCGGCGGATCGGTCGGCGATCTATCTCGGGAAGATGCTGGCGAATCTGTTGACGATGCTGGCGCTGCAGGTGCTCCTGTTGCCTCTGTTCGCGATCCTGCTTAACGTCCCTCTGTTCTCGGCGATGCCGGGGATTCTGTTACCCGTGCTGTTCGGCACCCTCGGGTTCGCGACGATCGGGACGCTGTTCTCGGCGATCTCGGTGAACACGCGGCTGAAGGAAGCGATGCTGCCGGTGTTGACGCTTCCGATTCTCGTGCCCGTGTTGCTGGCGAGTGTGGAGACGTTTCGGACGATGCTCGAGGGAGCGACATTAGCGTCGGCGATGGATTGGGTGAGGATCGGGGCGGCATTTTGTGGGATCTTCTTTGTGGTGTGTATGTATTTGTTCGAGTACGTGGTTGAGGAATGAGGCAGTCAGATAGTCAGTAGTCGCGGGCCTTTATGGACCGCGGGTTTTCAGAACCAACAGTTCAGTCTCTTGGGTAAATACCTTGGGTAAAAAACCTCACATCATCTCACTCGTTTTCGGATCGCTCGCGCTGTTGGGGATGCTGTATACGCCCTGGCTAGTGCTGGTGGAGACGTCGATCGAAGCGCAGATGGGGTTGGCGCAGAAGATCTTTTACTATCACGTGCCGTCGGCGTGGATGATGTATCTCGGGTTTCTTGTGTGCTTCATCTATAGCATTCTGTATCTGTGGAAGCGGACGCGGAACTACGATATCTACGCGTCGATCGGGGCAGAGGTGGGGTTGCTGTTCTGCGTGCTCGTGTTGCTGTCCGGGCCGCTCTGGGCACGGCCGGTCTGGAACGCGTGGTGGGTGTGGGATGCCCAGTTGACACTCGTGACAGTGATGTTCCTGATCTTCCTCTCGTATATCATGCTGAAGAATTACAGCGAGGAGTCGATCCAGAGCGCACGGTTCCGTGCGGTGCTCGCGATCATCGGATTTATGAACGCGCCGCTGATTCACTACGCGGTTCAGCTGTGGCGGACGCATCATCCGACAGTGATGCGGGAAGGTGGTGGCGGGCTGCCACCGGATATGAAATTCGCGCTCCGGATCTGCGCGCTCGTCTGGCTCTGCCTGTTTATCGCGATCTATTCGCGGCGGGTGTCGTTCGAGCGGGTAAAGGAAGAGCTCGCGTATCTGCGGGCTGAGATGCGGGATCGGAAAGCGATCCTCGGTCAGATGTCGGAGTGAGGCAACGCTGCGCGTTGTTTGCGAGTTCCGTGAGGCGGAACTCGCAAGCAGTTTTGTGATAGAAGTGGCGGGCTTTCAGTCCGCCGGGTTTCGGTTTCTGTTAGGAAGCGTATCGACGTTCCCAAGCGTCGGCCTTCGTCGAGGCTTGGGAACGACCGAAGGGAGCCTGGGAACGAGGCTAAAGACCGCCCCACTGTAAGCAGGGGCGATAACGGGTGAAGCGTGCAATTCTTAGAGTATATGGCAGCGGCGTACGCCGTGATCTGGGCAGCGGTTCTCGTGTACTTCATTTCGCTGGCGCGGAAGGAGAAGGGGATCTGGGAAGAGATCCACGACATCCGGCGGCAGTTGAGTGAAGGTGAGGAGTCCGAACGGCCTGATGTCCCTTAGAGATTCGTAGGGGCCGTCTTCTGACAGCGAGCTTTGCCATCTGCCGAATGTTGAGGAAGAGAAGACAGAGGACAGCAAAACCCAGCAGCTTGATTGCGGGTCATCCTGAGGCTCTCGGCAGTCATCGAGACAGGTTCCGGATGGCCCGTATTTTCTTGGTCATTGGTTAATGGCAGTTAAAGGTTCCAAACGCATCCTCGCGCTGAAGAAGCGGAAAGCTCGTGAACAGGAAGGCGCATTCCTGATCGAGGGAATCCGGCTGTGCGAGGAGGCGCTGAAGGTCGATGGTGCCACCGAGCAGCTGATCTTTGCGCGGGATATGCTCGACCGGAACGAGCGGCTGGCCACGCTGCATCAGACGGCTGAGGCCGATGCTGACGTGATGGTCCAGATGACCGATCGGCGGGCAATGAAGGGGATGTGCGATACGGAGACGCCGCAGGGCGTGGTCGGGGTCGCGCGTGAACCGGAATGGGATCGGGAAGAGGTCATTCAATCCGGTAAGCCGTTGCTGATCCTGGATCAGGTTCGCGATCCGGGGAACCTGGGGATGATCGTCCGGACGGCCGAAGCAACTGGTGCGGGTGGGATCTTCCTGCTGAAGGGGTCAGTCGAGCTGCTGAATGCGAAAGTGGTCCGGTCGACGATGGGATCCGTGTTTCGGCTTCCCGTGTTGATTGATCAGCGACCTGGCTCCTTATGCGACGATCTGAAGCGGGCGGGGGTGCACATCTTCGCGACCGATGTGGATGGCAGACTGTTTACGGAAGTAGATTATTCGAAGCCGCACGCTTTTCTTTTGGGGAATGAGGCGTTTGGGATCAATCCCGAAGTGGTGAAGCTTGCGGATCAGACGGTTGGGATCCCGATGGCCGAGCCGGTGAATTCGTTGAACGTTGGTGTCGCGGCGGGGGTTTTGTTATATCAGGGGATGAGTAGCAGGCAATAGGCATCAGGCAGGTTCTTAACGCGCACCTGAGGGAAATGAGATGGCGGAAGTGAGATCGAGGATCAAAGAGCTCGAGGTGATGGTTTCCGAGGTCAAGTGGGAGGCGCCGGATACTGTGACGCTGGTGCTGTTTACGGGCAACGACAAACTGAATTACGAGCCAGGGAATTTCCTCACGATCGCTCCTCAGCAGTTTGGTGCCCTCGAGCGCTGGGTCGCCTACCTGCAGGACCTGAAGGGGAAAAAGGAGCCACCGCGGGCGTATTCTCTCGCGAGTTCGCCGGACGAGAAGTATATCGCGATTACCGTGAAGGAGGAGCGGTATACCTCAGGTGTGACCCAGTATCCGCCGCTGCTGTCGCCGATTCTCGCGCTGCGTACACCACCGGGTACGAAGATGGTGGTGACCGGGTTCACGGGCCCATATAAACTGACTGATGAGATCCGCCAACAGAATGATGAGATCGTACACATCTGCGCGGGAAGCGGTATTGTCCCGAGCTTCAGCATCATCAAGCACGATCTGCGGGTGAACGAGAACCTGAAGCACACACTCGTCTACTCGAACAAGAAGCACGAGGATATCATCTTCGACCAGGATCTGGCAGAACTTCAGCGACAGTTCCCCGATCGGCTGAAGGTGATTCACACCCTGACGCGTGAAGACGATCCGTCGTCGTTTGGCCAGGACATTCGGGGTGGACGCATTTCGAAAGCGCTTCTGGATGAGGCACTCGTGACACCGGAGCGACGCGTGGTCTTCGTGTGTGGTCCCGATCATCATCCCTGGCAGAAGAAGGAAGCAAAGGAAAAGGGTGAGACGCTTCCTCCGTCCTTTCTGCAAAGCGCACTTGGTTTCCTGGATGAGCTGGGTGTGACGAAGGATCAGATTACTAAGGAGAGTTATGGTTAGGGCGACGCTTTGCGTTGCTTGCGAGTTTGCTTCGCAAACTCTCGGGCTGGTGAGCGTGATGAGAACCGAGGCCGTCTATGAGTCAGGTTGAGGGTTACAACACCCTGCGTCGAGACGTCGAGCGAACGTTGTCGGAAGGGATCGTTCGGGCGAAGCAGGCGGTGAACAACGCACGGCTGCGGACCTACTGGGAGGTTGGTGACCGTCTCAATCGGTATCTCGAGTCAGTGGAGGCTGATTACGGTGAGCAGACTGTGACCAGGCTTGCCAGGGACGTCCGTCTGAGCCGCCGGAATTCTAGTCAACAACGTCACTAATCCCTCGGTTTAGTGAATGGAATTACCGAGAAGATCGGAAAAGTGTATGTATACATAAAGTTTATGCGTCTTCTTGTGTAATGCACTAGCTCTCCCCCTTATGTGCCAATGGCTAAAGCATTTCTGGAACTGCCGCGTCGCGCGGTGTGGACAGATGGGTGAAAGGGGTGGCAGTTCCAAACATAACAACGTCCGAACACCGGTTCACCGAACGCACCGTTCACCGGTCATACAGGCCTGGCATCGGGGCGTTTTGTGTTTTGGTCAGGGCCTTGGTGTGCGCTGTTGTGATGCAGATTGCGACAGGATAGACACTTGCAGAAAGGTCGTGTGGAGGTAGAGAAGTCATACGGCAACCTTCCCGAGATCGTCTGTTTCCCGAGCCGGNTGAATCAGGTCTTCCTGAATATCCTGATCAACGCCGCCCAGGCCATCGACGGCGAGGGCCGAATCGCGCTCAGGACCTCAGTCGACGGAGACACTGTCGTGATTGAGGTGCAGGATTCCGGCGTCGGTATCGACTAGGCCGATCTCACCAGCATCTTCGAATCCGGATTCACAACCAAACCCGCCGGCAAAGGAACCGGCCTCGGCCTAGCAATTTCCGTACAAATCGTCGAAGACCACTAAGGCCAGATCGACGTTGAAAGCACCTGAGGCGTAGGAACCGCCTTCCGAATCCGCCTCCCCATCGTCCACGACGACCGAGGCACGCAACTATCGTCTCAAGGTTGTAGCACTGTGATGGTGTCAACCCACATCGCTGGGTGAGTTCGACGGCCCTGAGTCCCGCAGCGCTTGGCGAAGCCACCACAGCGGTTAGGATTCAGCTGATTGTTCGATCGGCACGCCGCGGCCTAGCCGGCGACTCATTTAGCTACTAGCTGGTTCAAAAGTTGGCCTGCGTGAGGTGCCTGCCGGACCGAAGCCTTGGCGAAGGTCGGCCGAAACTGGGGGTGGTGAGTGTTCGACATATACAGTTCATCAGCCCGATGATTCAGGAAAGAGTCTAAGTTGACTTTTCACCCCCGATTTGGAATCCTCATAGAGCACATTGTTCAGTATTCGGCATTGCACGACTGAAGCATTCCAGCTTCAACGGCGGGCCGGGAAGACGGGAGGAATCGATGAGACACACGATTGTCACCTGTGTGCTGTTTGTTATGTTGGGTATGGCCACCGAAACACACGCGGAGGGTGTCCTCCGGATTTTCGGTGGTGTGGGGTCAGGCGAGTTCTACCGCGGCGGCGGGGGCGCGTCCTTCGGGTTCGATGTGCACGTCTCTGACGAACGCGCATTCTACGCCGGCGTCCAGTTCACGTTCCACAACGGTGACGAGAACAAACAACTGCCCGACGGCATTTCGGGCGGGAACAACGTGATCGGTGACGCCAGTCAGTCACAGATCGCCGCGGAGATCGGTGTGACGCTCGGATCGTATCCCTGGGTCGTTCGCCCAACGGTTGGGGGAGGCGTCTCACGCATCGCCCTCGACTCCGGCACGGTGGTGCTGACGTCCGAGGTCCGGTCGCTCATCTACGGCGGCATCACGGCCGGCCGAATGGTCGCCGAGACCGCGCTNGTCGGGATCGAGGTCCGCGTAATGCGCGTAGGCGATCTCGGTAACTCGGTCGGCGGCTACCTGACCCTCGGCACGACATTCTAGGCTCTGACGGCCACCTGCAGACACCGTTCATCCCGCCTGCCTTGCCGTAGCTTTAGCGAAGGTAGGAGTAGCCACGACGTAGCGCCTTGGCGCGAAGGCGAGGCGTATCGAGGGACGGTCGTAGACCATCGACTTAGCTATGTCACTCTGACCATCAATTGCTCTTCAGGATCTCCGACTCCACCTCCCGTCGATCCCGAATCACTTTTGCCGGCACCCCTCCCACCACGCTGTAGGGCGGCACATCCCGAGTCACCACCGCCCCCGCTCCCACAATACTGCTGTGCCCGACCGTCACACCCTGTGTGATCACCGCATTCGCCCCAACCCAGACATCACCCTCCAGCACGATCTCTTTCTTCAGAACCTTCTGATCGACCATTGGAATGTCTGTTCGAGCATACCCGTGCCCCACACTCGCGAACACGGAGTGTGCCGCCACCGCACAATTGTTCCCGACCTTGAGTGGACCATACAAGCAGCAGTACGGTGCGAAGTGAGTGTTTGAGCCAATCTCGATATACTCCCCACACGGGCTGAGATAAGACCCTCGGTAAAAATGGACGTCACTCCCGATCGAGATCCGCTCCGGAGCCTGAACCTCACAGAGTTCGTCAAAGACTACATTCGACCCAATCGACTTGAATAGACTCAGGTCTGTAGGCATCTCCGACCCTTGGTTGTATGTCTGTTGAGGGTTACCCAAAATCTGTCGACGGGCAGTCCATACTGCGGCCCTACGACACCGTCACACTGAGCGCTTGTCGAAGTGTCGGTCGTATACGAGCTCGACGGTCCTTTGGTTATTGGATATTGGTCACTCATTCTACCTTAAACGCCTTTGCATAAAACCCCCAAGCCGTCTCCTCCCCAATCCCCTCTAACACCTGCCGCACGTTATGCCCCGCCTCAGGCACCACCCCATGGTCATGCCGAAGCTGCAGCGTCTCCATCATCACACTGAATTGAACGTTCTTGGCCCTTAGCCGGCTGTCGTTCTCCCCCACAAAGAGGCGCATCGTCGTCCGGTTCCTCAACAACTCCGCGTTCTGTCGCACAAGCGTCCAGGGCGACTGCTGGTCGCAGTACTCGAGATCATCACCAAATGCGTTTGCGAAGATATCTGCCCGATCAGAGCGAAAGAACTCAGGCTTGTGGATCGCCGCTCCCATCATCGAGATTGTGCCGAAGACCTCCGGATGTTTGAACCCAAGGTGCGCCGCCCCATATCCGCCCATCGAGAAGCCATCGATGGCGCGCATCTCACGGTCGCGGTAGACACGGTAGGTCGATTCGACGTGTGGAATCAGGTCTTCGAAGATCACCGATGCGACCGGGTACTTTCCGTCTTTCGAGTCGACATACATGCTCGAGCGGATTCCCGTAGGCGTGACGATCACCATCGGTGGACATAGACCGGCGCTGATCGCATCGTGAGCGCGGGAGATGAAGCCATTCGAACTCCGGGGTCGTCCGCCCCGTCCGTGGAGCCAATACACAGTCGGATAGGTTTGCTCATTCAGGGGATCGTCATATACGTCGGGCAGATAGACCTGATAGCTATGGTAGCCACCAATCCGCTCACTGAAATACAGGACGTCGTGAACACCTGGTATGTTCGGCCGTGTGTCTGAAACCCAGGGATGCGGGTTCGTGTCGGGCGAAATCCACGCGCTGTTCGTGCTTCGCAGAACCCGGTCGAAAAACGCCTCCACGTGCCGGTACGTATCGTTGATAGCCTTGCCCTTTGAGGCGAACCCGTGACCGACATCGTCGATGATGATGAGGTTGGTCGGGACGCCGGTGTCCTGGAGCGCGGCGTGCAGGAGCGTGCTCTGGTTCGGAAGGACCGTGAGATCTGCTGCGCCGTGCATGATCAGGAAGGGCGGGTCGTCAGGCGACGCATAGGTGATGGGGTTGGCACGGGTGACGAGATCGGGGTGATCCTGAATTGGTGCGCCGATGAGTTGTGACTCGGGCGAGTCCGCAGGNTCGTGATCGATCTTTCCCGGGATGTCGTTCATCCGGAGGAAGTCGGTCGGACCATACCAGTCGGATACGGCCTGTACGCGGCTGGAGACTCCGGTCACCCCGAGATCGCCTTCGAGTTCTTCAACATCTCCCGAAGTGCCCAGAAGAGCGACGAGATGACCGCCAGCTGATACGCCCCAGACCCCGAATCGGTCCGGGTCGACCTTGTATTGCGCGGCGTTCGATCGAAGCCAGCGAATGGCGGCCTTGCAGTCATGAATCTGAGCGGGGAAGATGGCTTCCTGGCTGAGCCGATACTGGACGCTGGCGACGGCATATCTCTTGTCGAGCAAACCCTTCGCTCGCGGGTTCTTCTTGCTGCCCTTTCGCCAAGCGCCTCCGTGGACCCAGACGATGAGCGGCATTGGCTTCGTCGCATCTGGATGCCAGTAGACGTCGAGCTTCAGGTCTTTGCCGTCAACGGTCGCGTAGACTAGATCACGATCGACGGTGACACCGGGTGGGACATCTGCGTGCGTGGAGATGGACATAGACAGTATCAGGGTCAGTATGACGAGTGACATCGGTTACCCCAGGCTGGCTTAGTAGGCTTCGATCCTTTCCCAGTCTACGGTCCCGTCCAGCGGAAGGTTCAATGACGCGTAGCGCTTTTGGCGGCTCTTCATGTCGGTGGCCAGGGCCGACTTCGCGTGGACGGCGACCTCTTGGGCCACATCGTACGGTAGCACGACGATACCGTCGTCGTCACAACCGACCATATCGCCTGGCCGGACCTAGGCGCCACCGATTCCGACCGGCGTCTTCTGGATCTTGAGCTCCGCCGTGTCCCGACAGTATCCGTCGGTAATAATCCCGACTGCTCCACGCTCGATCATTCCCATTGCATTGGCGGACCCCCACTGACCGACCTCTTTTGTGCTGTCCGTGTCGGTCACGATCACGTGACCCTCCTGGATCTGGTCCGTATACCGGACGTTTCCCGTCTCCTTGAACCTGATCCCGTGTGCCCCGATGAGTTCCTCCGTCGTGTCCTGCTTCCACATCGGCCGATTCGCCGGCACACACCGCACCGTGAACGCCACGTCCCCGAACGTCATCCCTTCCCACAACGGGCGAATATCCTCCGACATGAGCCCGATGTCGAAATACCCGATCCCATCCAGCGCATCCACCACATCGACCACCCGAAGCGGCTCCTAGTGTTTCCTGAGTTTGAATGGGTCTTCAGACATGATCTAGCCTTTGAACGTCACCGTGCGAAGCACGGCGACGAGAGTGCGCTGCTCCCGGCCCAAGTGGGCAAATCCCACACGATTATTCTTAGTGGCCTGAATACAAGGATCCTCTCCCGCCAGCGGCAGAGGACAGATCGCGTAGCGATCAGGTGAGGGTTTCAATCATCAATCTTAAATCGCTAACAGGTCCATCCGCCATCAACATACAACTCAGACCCCGTCACATAACTCGACGCATCACTCGCCAGGAACAAAGCCGCCCCTTTGATCTCGTGCATCTCCGCCCACCTGTTCATCGCCGTCAGCCGAATCAGTTTGCTGACCCGCTCCGGCTGGTTCAGCAGCGGCTTGTTCATCTCCGTCAGAAACGGACCCGGACAGAGCGCATTGCATCGCACCCCGTGTTCGGCCCATTCCTTCGCAACCGATCGTGTCATCCCGATGACACCCGATTTCGAGGACGTGTAGGCGGACCGATCCTCGAGGCCCACTTTGCCGAGGGTCGAGCTGACGTTGATTACGGCCCCGGTCCCGGCCGGCTTCATGATCCGACCTGCTGCGCGACAGCAGAGCCACGTCCCGGTCAGGTTGATGTCGATGACCTGCTTGTATTCCTCGAACGAGAATTCCTCGATCGGGTGGCGGATGTTGATCCCCGCGCTGTTCAGGACGACGTCGAGCCGGCCGAATTCTTCGGTAACTTTCCCGAAAAGCCCATCGACGGCGTCCTCCTGGGTGACGTCGGCTGCGATGCCCAATGTGCGGGCACTCGTCTCGTCAGCGATCTCTTTGGCGACGGCGTCACAGTCTTCCTGCGATCGAGAGTTGATGACGACAGAAGCGCCGGCTTGAGCGTAGGCCATTCCGATCGAGGCACCCAGTCCCTTTGAACCTCCGGTGATCAGGGCGACACGATCGTCGAGTTTGAAGAGGTCGAATACGTTGGTGGAGTCAATCATGGGTGGCGTGTTCCTGTAGACGTTGGGTTCGGCGGCGCACCCCCCAGGCGACGACGGACGCTTCAGCCGTGAAGCCGCAAAGCAGGGCGCCGATCCCGGCGGTCGCGCCGGGGAGGTCAGTGAACGAGAAGACACCGAGTGCGATCGTGATGGCCGTCAGCCGGGATGGTGCGCTCGGCGCCATTGCATCGGTCATTCGTCGCACGATGCCGACCCCATGGTAATACCCCCGGGTCGTTACGGCGAACGGGAAGAAGCTGAAGATGATCAGTGGCGCGGCGGAGAGTTCGGCCAGTCGGTCGCTGACTCCGATCAAGTCCGTCAGGATGACCGTCCGGATCGGCGTCCAGAATAGTAAGACCGCGATCGAGAAAGAGACCGCGCAACAGCCAGCGGCGAAGCGACGTATATAACGGAGACTGTCCTTTTCGTCGCGGAATGCGGGATACAGACTGCGAAGCTCATTGACCCAGCCGTAGTGGAGATGGCCGAGTGTGTAGACCACGGTGAGAACAGCCAGCGCTTCCGTGGCGTTGTCGCCCTGAGAGACCACGAAGTTGATCAGCGGACGACTCGCGCCCTGGAAGGTCATAATGACGGCCAGCGGCCACAGGAACTGAGTCATTTCCCGCGTCGAGAGTGACCCACCCCCCGGATTCAGTTCCGGCCGGGCATACTTGATATGCCCAGTCATGAGGATCACGTATTCCACGACCGATCCAAGTGTCGTCACGAGGATGGGCAGGAGGATTGGTTGCTGCTCGACGAATGGAGCGTCAACGAAGGTGAAGACCGACAGGACTCGTACGACGATCCCGCTCGTGATCCCAATGCTGACGATCGATGTTCGTCTGACCCGGGCCAATGTACCGGAGTAGTAGCGCCCAAGGCCGTTGATCAAGGTAAGCGGGGCCATCAGCAGAAGCGCAAGCTGTGCACTGTCGGCGAGCGCATCGTTGATGCTGTGAAGGTCCTGTACGATCCAGCGTCCCGGACCCGGAAGGCCCAGCACAGCAGTCAATGCAGACAGGATCACACCCTGGGCGAGGACAAATCGCGTCGACGACCGAAGCTGTTTCCGGTCTTCTATGAGGCCAAGGGCAAGTTGACGCGTCTGGTAGAGGGGTCCCGAAAGGATGTTCGTCAGCCCCCACGCCAGCCCGAACGCCGCCAGCGTCTCGGCCGCTCGTGGTACACGGGCCATCCCCCCGTTCAGGAACTGACCCCCGATTTCCAGAGCGACGGTGGCCAGAACCAGCGGTGCAAGAAACTTGATGAACTGGGAATACAATCGTTGTTCCGGTGAGTGTGTTTTCAGGGGATGGGGGACCTGGAACCACCCGCCTTCGACAAGGTTTCGGCAGGCAGATGAACACAGATAAATACAGATGGGGTCAGAGCCCTGAAGGGGCTTCGTCATACAGCCCGGGGTAAGCCGACGCGGAGCGAGGCGCCACCCCGGGTATCTCGATGTCAAAGTGCGCGGCGCCGCTGTCATCAGACAGAATAGGAGAGAATGCGCCTTCGGCGCCCGGACCGCAATCTCAACGGTGAACTCGAGCCCACTCTACGCGATCATTCCTCTCAAACTGACCGCGTAATGCAAGAACCCCTCATCGTTTGGATGCAAACCATCTATAAACAAATCTTCCCGATGCGGCACGAGCGTCGTCCCATCAATGACACTCACGCCCGATACCGATCCGGCCGCCTCCGCGATGGCACCCGAAAACACAGTCAGATTACCCCCAGGCTTGACCTCATCCGCATTCGTCCGCCAGAGTGGCGTCAGCAGATAGATCTGTGCGTCACGCGCAACCGTTCGGGTCAAACGATCGAGATAGGCTTTTGCCACATCCGCCACCTGGGTAAGGGTGAGATCCCGACCCCAGTCGTTGGTCCCGTAAGCGATCGTGACCAGGTCTGGCGAGTAGGGGAGGTCGTCGTCCAGCGCATCCGGATCGAAGATGTGACCACCCACACCGAGGTTGAGAAGGTCCGTATCGAGCATCCGGGCTAGCTGAATTGGATAAGCCGACGCCGGCCCCCGTGCGTCCATACCCTGAGTAATCGAATCACCCAACGCCAGGTATCGACGCGTCCTTTCCGCGCCGGGGGCAACGGTCGCATCGGTGTCCAGCTGGATCGCGTCAAATTCCACGATCGCAGTCTGGGGCAGGACAAAGGAGATGTTTCTTTTCTCTCTCGTGTCAAACTCCAGGCTGAACGATCGGGTTTCATCACTGGTATCGAACCTGAGCGCCCGTATCCACCGTCCGTCGACGTCGACGTCGATCCCCGCATACTGTCTGGCCCCCAGGAGCACCCGACCGGAGAGGGTCACGGTCTGCGAATCTGTGAACAGACGCAAGACGACGCCAGCCGTGCAGTTGGCGCGCACCCCCCACATCTCGTTCGTTGTCTCATAGTGTTGGATCTGTTTTTCGGTGTGACGGTGGGGTCTGATCCCCGACTCGGTTCGCTCCAGGCGGACCA
The DNA here is from genome assembly GCA_002727195.1 of Gemmatimonadota bacterium. Lineage (GTDB taxonomy): Bacteria > Latescibacterota > UBA2968 > UBA2968 > UBA2968 > UBA2968. The sequence continues at coordinate 9,231 of PBWH01000015.1, read as the reverse complement.
CGCCGGCAAAGAAGCTTTCAATATCATCTCGGTCGAGCAGGTTCATTCGGTATCCAGTTTCTCGGATAGGTCTGCCAGATACACCCGTCTGACGCCGTTGTCGCACCCGTTGAAGACGATGCGCTGATACGTGCGGTCCCAGGCGGAGTGGGGGTCGATACGGAGCTCCCTTTTCGGCCCCGGATAGGGTGGGTCGTTGTTGATGCGGATGACCGGCTCTTCCGTGTCGGCTTCACAGTCGATCCAGCGGATCGGTCCGGTGCCATCACCGTAGGAGAGTTTCTCGTGCAGGTAGACGTCCGTCAGGATGTGCCGTCGGTTTGGATGAAGCGTCGGATGGCCTGAACCTTGAACGGAGGTCAGAAGCTCGAGACCCGTCCCGTCGAGCCCGATCCGGATCAGGTCGAGACGTGATCCGTCCTGCTTCAGGTTCATCGTGACGGATTCGCCGTCCGGATGCCAATCCGGATGATGCCCACCGTTCGCCCAGATCTCTTCGCCTACAGCCACGCGAATATCCGCCCCGTCCTCCGCCATAGAGATCACGCTTCGGTGTTCAGGGACGGACTTATCCGGGACGATACAGCGGACGACCATCATGATCCGGTCGCCCTGCGGGTTCCACTTCACGTGAAAGCCATACCAGCCGCGGCCGACATACAGGTCGGGATCATACGCCGGTGTCGCTTCTTCCAGGATCCGTTTGTACGAACAGACGAGTCGCGTCGTATTGGTCTCGAGATCCGTGACAGAGAGCCCATCATCGTCGACGGCCCCGTCGTTCAACGGAACGTGTGCCTCCGGAACCAGAACGCCGTAGCCGGGCTGTGTCAGACCCGTTCGCTTGAGACACGTACTGGCGACCTTCGTCCCGTCGCGGGACGCCATATAGACCGTTCCGGACAGCTTCTGTCGATCACCAGTCAGCGGATCCATCAACACGCCGAAAGGTTGCCAGGCCTCGCAATCCATGTCGTTGAACAAGAGCTGGCTGTCAGTCGCCCCCCACTGGACGTGCGCCCCCATCTGGGTGTCGAACCCGCGAGAATCTGCGATGACCTTCTGCTCACCCGTCAGCAGATCAACGAGCACGATGTCGCACACGTCCCCCGGAACCGGCATCCGGTCCTCGAATCGAAACCGGGCCACAGCCACATACCGCCCCGACGGACTGACCGAGGACGCATCAAAAAACCGATGCACACACCCATCGATATCCGGCGTGATACACCATACGGGTACTGACGGGCTATGTTCAGTGTACTGAGGAAATGATTCGTGCATCATACCATTTCATTCACCCCGCCTGCTGGGCCGAAGCCTTGGCGAAGGCCGTAGTGATGCCGTTTAGAAGCCCCTGTAGGGCTTGACTGTCTCAAAAACACTCTCCGCATCGTATCGAGGGGCGAACGCCATCAGATTCGTGTCTCCCATCAGCCCAACTCCTTCACCAATTCGATAAACGCATGCCGCAACACATCCTCCGCGTCTTCCGAATACGGTGACACGCGCACCTCATACCCACCCGTATCATACGCCTCCCGAACCGGCACATATCCTGCCGATCCACCCGTCGTATACGAGTTCACCGCCACGACATCGGACGCGTACGCCTGCTTGACCGCCATTGCTGTTTCCCCGAATACCTCACCCGGGAATCCCACGATGCGGACGGGTCCGAACCGAATCCCGTGAATCTGGATCCGTGCAGTTCGGCCCTTGCCGGCCTCGATTTCGCCTTGCTTGTGCGGCAGCTCGATCAGCTTGAACGCCCCAGTCAGCACGTCATCTCCATCGAGGGCGTTCGTAGAGCCTCGTGTCGATTCGATGTCCCCGACGAATTCCTCGGCCAACGCTTCCGCTACGGAGAATGTACTGGGCCGCGTTCGACCACGAGGGTTTACGTCCGCGCATCCACCGTTCGTGTAGATGAAGGTCTGTGTCTTCTGTTCGAGTTCGGATGCGGCGATCCCGCACCAATCGCCTGAGAGTTGGTAGTTGTCTCCACCCATGACGGTGCCGTGTGTGGCAAACGAACAGACTTCTGCGATCGGCGTTTCCCCCGAGCCGTCGAGCGTGACCAGGATCGCTTCTCGGTCGATCGGCCCGTCCAGATTCTCACCCAGGATGACCGATCCGTCGGCGATCTGCTCCCGTCGATTCACGCCAATCTTCGACGATCCCCGACCCAGTCGGAGGGTGATCGATTCAGCGCGTGTCTTCGCCAGCGTGACGGCCGCGAGCGTCTGCGCCGTCAGAAAGTGGAGATACTCACGGTTGGTGTTCGGTCCGCTCGTAGTCGGCGCTGAATGGGTGTGCGTGCCGCAGAGCATCGCTCGCTCAGGCGGGATGCCAAGCTGATCCTCGAGCGTCCTGTGTATCGGCTCGAGCACAGCTTCCCGAAACCAGAGGATATCCCCCGAAACGAGAACGAGGTCATCCGTTCCGTTCGAGAGATACAAGGCACGAAGCGAAAGTCGATCGTGAACCCCTTCGTGAGGATGATCTCGATTCGCGTAACCTGCGAGATGGTTGGGCGAGTGGGGTGTGATATCAAGTACAGCCGATCCTGCCGTAAGACTCATGAGACGCACCTATGTAGTATTGTTGCCCACTTTCCTCTCCGTCCTCCACCCTCAGCTCAAAAGTAACAGAGCGGATCATCCTCAATCAGTTCAGCCCGCCCGTCGCCGATTCCTACGAGCCGCAATAGAGCGAGCGCCAGATCAGCACTCCCGCCGCGATTCGAATAGGTCTCCCATCCCGACAGGGTGTCATCCCGGTAACGGGGGACCGTCGGGGGGCCGCAGACAAACCAGTCATTGACCACATAATGGTGTGCGGCATATCGACCGAGGGTGATGGCGCCGGCAAGATAGCCATACTCCGAAGTCGCCGCATACAGGTTCGTCCACGCGCCGATGGCCTGCGCCAGCAGACCGGCCGAAATCGGCAAGCGGGGGCCATCCAGGTCCTTGAATCGATCGAGGGTGAATAGAGGGTACAGTTGATTGAAAGATGCTTTGAGGTCTGCCTCACCTGTCAGCCGGTAGGCATAGGCGAGTGCGATCGGTGCGCGAAGGCCGACGACTCCGCTCGTCGTTTCCTCTGGACCCGCCTGAGGCGTGAGCGACCAGCCGTCTTTGATCCGATCGAACAGGGGGTTTCCCGATTCGATGTCGAAGCTCGCGTAGAAGTGGCCGTCAGAGGTTGCGTCGAAACGTGACGTGAAGGCGCGGATGTATTCGAGCGCTTGAGAACGGAACAGGTCCTCTGACTTGCTAGGTAGCAGTTCCTGAGCGCGCAGCAGGTTGACGGCATACCAGTACATCGGACCGAGATACTCTGTACGTTTCGCCCGCCGGCTGAGCCGCTCGTTCTCGAGCATCTCCGGATACGCGGAATCGTGCGGGTGAGCGGCGAGCAGGTCCGTGTCTGGATTCCTCAGCGACCACAAGTAATCTGCCATTTCCTTTGCCCACTTCAGATACTGCTGATCGCCCGTCTGCGTGTGGACGAACGTCCATAGGACGATCCAGGCGCCGGCCGATGAATTCATACAGTGCGGCGTGGCGGAAGGCGGGTGGTGACGGTCGAAGGCCAGCGAACGGTCGGGATTGATGATGTGTCCACGCAGCGCGTCCGCCTGTCGGATCACGGCTTCCGGATCGATTGCCCACATCCGGTGCCAGAGGGGAAGGGCAACCGTGAACTCACCGTGACCCTCGATATCGTCGTCGTCAACGACATCATATCCCCGGTGGTCGCCCCAGGGGAAGTACCCAGACGGCAATGGGAGCCGCTCGAGGTAGTAGGAGAGGTATTCGTCCGCGGCTTCAGCGTAAGCCTCGTCACGCGTGAGGTCGGATAGGCCGTAGAGAAGACGCAACAGACCACCGTCGAATTGCAGGTTGTTGGACGTCGGCCCGGCACCACCACGACCGTCAGCGACGTAGAGTCTCGTACTCGATGCGGGCAGCTGATTGTCTTCCGCAATGACCTGGCTGACGAAGAGAGGCGTGACCTCTCGACCGAAGTCGTCGCGGGCGAACTTGAGAAGCCGATCTCCGAACCGACGGACGGCTCCCAACCAGTCGGTCACCGGTATAGGCTGGGACGCCTGGAAGATTCGTTGCAGGACGAGCACGCCTCCACCTAGCATCGCGACTCCCAGAGCGTTCATCCACAGCGGCTGAAACTCCGGAGCTTGCGTCACGTCGTGTGCTTCGACCCCCAGAAGCCCGATGATGATCACGGGCAGCGCATTGAAAGCCGCGTGTCCGGCCAGACACGGAACCAGCGATCGGGTTCGCACATACCACCAGCCAAACAGAATGCCTAGGAAGAACGCGCCAATCCCCTGCCAGGGGTTCATGTGGAAGGCGGCGAACAGGAAAGCGCTGAGCAGGACGGCCTTCCGAGTCGAGTAGGTGATGAGGAATCCCCGAAGGATGACACCGCGGAACAGGCACTCTTCCGTGATCGGCGCGACGACGTTGACCAGGAAGATCGTGGAAAGCCAGCCGTGCTTGCCGGTGGCGATGTCCATCAGAGGGGCGGCCCATTCTTCGGGTGGGGGATAGAGGGTGACTGCGATGTTGTCCAGTTCGGAGATGATGACGGCTGATCCGAGCAGGGACGCGAGCATCGGCAGATAGAGCGAGGCATCTATACGATGGAGGGGGAGGGCGCGGCGGAGTCCACCTCCCGTGCGCCCGATGGCTTGCCGGACGACCCACCCGATGGCGAGCAGATTCATCAGCCCGAGCGTGATCGGATGGGACGTGAGGTCGATCTCCAGGGCCAGACCGACGAAGGAAAGAGGCAGCCCGATCCCGATGATGGCGATGAAGACGGTGACGAGCAGTCCGACGGCCTGGTTGCCTGTCAGCTGTGGCCGAGCGGGAATCACGATCTACAGCTCATCCCAGATCTGCAGGTAGGTATCTCCCGTTCTCGACCAGGCGTATTCGCGAAGGATGTATTCACGCGCCTCTTTCGACAGCGCATCTCGGTGCTCTGCGGGACCGTTCAGGTAGGCGTGTAGCCGGTCTACGTAGGCAGCATAGTTCGCCGGCTCGATCAGGTAACCACCCTCACGGCAGCTCTCGACGAGTGCGTCGACTGCGAAGGCGACAACCGGCAGACCGTCATACATCGCTTCTAGAGGCGCGATCCCGTATCCCTCTATGTCGTTCGGATACTGAACATTGGGCATCAGGAACAGGTCGCAGTTTCGGCGGAGCGCGGATGAGACCTCGTCCTCCACATGACCGAGGACGTGGATGCGATCGGATGGATGCCCTGAAGCGGCGATTCGGTCGTGATCAGGGCCGGTCCCGCAGATGACCAGATGGATATTCGATTCGAGCAGCGGGAAGCCGTTTTCGACGAACTCGGCGACGCCCTTTCGCGGTATCTGTCTCCCGATGTTGAGGAGGACCCGGTCCTGGCCGAACACGAAGCCCAGTTCCTTTTGCAGACGGTCGACCACGGGAGCCAGGGTCGCATCGTCGTACACCGGTGGTTCGATCCCGTTGTAGGCAATCCGTATGCGATCTCGATCGACGCCGGCTGCTTCCGTGAGTTCCGCAGTCTTCTGACTGACCACACACACGCGATCGCACGTCTTGATTCCGGCGTCTATCCGCCGGCTGAAAATGCCGCCAGAGTAAGTGAGTTCGAGCCCGTGGATCGTGGTGACGAAGGGAACGTTCGTGAATGGGCGAAGATATGGCGCCAGTGCAGACATCACCCCGTCGCTGAAGTAGACGAGGTCGACACCGTGCATCAGTTCGATCAGGGAGGCGAGGTAGGTGCGGGGGACGAACCATCCGAGATGGGCGAGATGTTCTCGTCCCAGTGCGTGCAGACGAACCTGACGCGTGCTGCTGGCGTGTTCATACAGCTTGCAGGAGAACGTCTGGATGCCGCCGAGGCTGGGCGGGAAACGGCGGGCGAGATACAGGATCCGGTCGCGACTCACGATGTCAGTGACCCCACGTTCGACTCGTTCGCATACTCGCTGTAGAGGTGTGGTCGACGCTGCATCCAGTTGACGTCGGCGAAGCAGCCGCCGTTCCAGGTACGGTAGCCGCCATCCGTCGGGACATCGGCGATGATGTATGGCAGATCGCCCTCGTTCCACGCCAGGAAATCACCTTTCCTGTCGATGATACAGCTGCCCTGACTGTGATTCCGTGCAACGATCATGTACAACTGGTTGTCGATCGCGCGGGTCCGCATGATGGCGCGCCAACGGCCTTCGTTGAAGACGGGGTTGCCCTGCGACCAGCGATCCGCCCGGTGGTCACCCATAATCGGGAGGAGCAGGAAGTCCGCGCCGGCCAGTCCGATCGATCGGGACGATTCGGCGGCGGAGCTGTCCATACAGATGTTGCAGCCGATGCGGCCGAGATCGGTGGCGAACACGGGAAAGCTGTCGCCGGGCAGGATGCCGGATTCGCTTTCTCCGCCTACCGCCAGGTGGACCTTGTGGTAGCGGCCGATCAGACCGGCTGGCCCGAAAAGGGCGGCCGTGTTGTGGACGGCGTCGTGGTCGCGCTCGTAGAGACCGAGGAGGATTAGCGAGCCCGACGTGCGTGCGAGGTCTGCGAATGTCTGTACCTCCGGTGCATCCATTGGAACCGCAAGGTCGAGCTGGTGGCCTGAGACTCCGTACTGCAGGGCGATTTCGGGCAGGCAAACAAGCTGCGCGCCGTCTTCGATCACCTGCTCGGTCAGCGGAAGATACAGGTCGATACAGTCCTGCATCGTCTCGTAGGATTCGCGGCGGTCCATCGTCGTTCCCGTGACGACGGCGACGCGTGTTGCCTCGTCCGCGGTGTTCGGGTCGACGCGCTGAATTCGCGGGTAGGTCCATGAGGCTTCGCCGCTCGTCGACCAGCGGAATGTGGATCGGACGGTCAGATGACGGGCGTCGTCGGGGGCGGTCAGCGTCCGTCGGTACACGACTCGTCCGGAGGATAGATCGGGCAACAGGTAGTGCCACTCTCCCCTCGGCCGACTCGTCTCTGCTGCCAGGTCCTCCCAGTAGACCTTGCCACGAAGGGAATCGCGCGGGTGGTCGAGTCCCGTGAAAACAGCTTCCCATTCGATAGTGTAAGTGTTACCGGGCTGCACACCATCGTAGATGACTTGCCATCCCCCGACGCACGTTCGCGTTCCGTTAGACGAGAGAGCCAGCCGTTCATCCGTCCGTTTCGTCAGCGGGGTTGCCGATGCGTGTGGTGTCCAGGGCTCGACGCGTTCTATCGTGAGCTCACTCATTAGTTTACCTCGAAGCCTCCAGAAACTGCTCCCATTCTTCCGCCGATATGATAGGCCCTGGTTCGCCTCTTAGCGAGTCCTGATACGGCTCCAGCGCCCGGATGGGCTTTCAGGTTCTCGAAGGCTTCCACCGCCCTTTTTGACAGCCTGGTCGATATAGGCCTGCCACTCTGGCTCCGATGACGTCACATATCGGTAGCCACTATCTCCGGTGTGGAGGAACCAGTCTCCGTTGTTATACGCGAACTGATACGGGTCGTCAGGATGGATGCGCAATTTGCCAGGCAGGCCGGATGGTTCGACCGTGGACGTGTCCGATTGAGCATCGAGCTCAGGAACGTTGGAGCTCGAATGCCACTCCCATTAACCTTCCGTATCACAGTAGGCCCGAGCCCGGAAGGTGCCACCACCATCGTAGAAGCCTTCCGCGATCGAGATCTCACCGTCGTCCCGGATAAACGAGACTTGAAGACGTAGACCGAGAAACGGATTGAGGTCGCCGCAGTCGGCTGTGAACGCGAGCTCGTGGAAAGATCGATGCAGTGGCAATGCAAGATCCCGGTTGTTGTAGCCCGTGGCTTCAGCCGTGGGCTAAGTGACAGATAAGCGCATCCATGACAGGCGCCGCAGATATGGGACCACACGGGATCCCATCACCCTCGTCAACCCATCACGTTCCCTTCACAATCTCCCTCAACCGCTCCGCAAACACCCCCCGTTCATCCTTCCGCCCAACCGTCACACGAAAATATCGGTCTAACGGTTCCACCCGCGGCTTGCGGACGAATACACGGTTCTCGATCAAGCGCTCGAGTATGGCATCCGCCCGTTCCGCCGACCCAGCATCAAAGGTCACGAAGTTCGTCGCACTAGGCAGCGTGAGCAGACCCAGATCCGCAGCCAGTGACACATACGCGTCCCGTCCCGTCTCTACCTGCTTGACGACATCAGAGACGAAAGCCGTGTGGGTCAACGATGCGGCCGCACCGACCTGTGCGATCCGGTTCACACCAAAGTGCAGACGGATCTTGTCGAACCCGCTGGCGATCGCTGCCGGACAGATCGCATACCCGACGCGCGCTCCTGCCATCCCGTGCGCCTTCGAAAACGTCCGCATACGCATAGTCCTGGGATGGATCGGGTGGATGTCCGGGGTCGCATCGTCAGGCGCGAATTCCGTATACGCTTCATCCAAAATGAATACGCAATGTTTCGGAAGCGCCTGGATAAGCTGCCTTATTTCAGAAGCTTTGTGCCAGGTTCCCGTCGGGTTGTCCGGGTTGGACAGATAGACCAGTCGGACATCCGGGTGTTGGGCTAGGTCGGCAAGCGCTTCGAGGTCGTTGCGCCCATCACGGTAGGGTGCGCTCGACAGGCCACATCCGAACCCGTTGACGTGGTAGATGAACGTCGGATAAGCCCCGAGCGAAGCGACTGCGATCTGACCCGGTTCCACGAACGCCCGGACGGCCAGACCCAGCAGGTCGTCGATGCCGGCGGAGATGGCGATTTCCTCAGGCCGAACGCCGTGGTGTGTTGCGAGGGCGGACCGCAGGTCGAAGTTCTCCGGGTCGCTATACCAGGCCAACTGATCGACGGCCTTTCGCATCGCGATCGCCGCAACGGGAGAGACGCCGAAGGCACTCTCGTTCGCGCCGACACGCGCCTCGAAGGGGTGTCCCATCTGCCGTTCGAGGGATTCCGGCCCGACGAACGGAATGGTCGAGGGCAGTTGGGAAACGAGGGAAGTAAAGGGTAGATCCATGCGGGAAAGTAAGGTCACGGGTCAGCGAATTTCAACCATCTTGCAGACGAAACTTTATGGACCGCCGGATATCCAATGGAGTATGCCCTTCCTGAGACACCTCCGTCACTCTGTATGCCTGCTACTTGCTCTGGGTGCGACCACACGGGCTGAATCTGTAATCACTGGATCGGCTC
>PBWH01000014.1 GCA_002727195.1 Gemmatimonadota bacterium | reverse complement strand
CACGCCCCTTTCCTGTGCAGCAGAACTCTGTAGGTGGGCCCGAGCACCGCAAGCCCTCACCCGAGCACCGCAAGCCCTCACCCGAGCACCGCAAGCCCTCACCCGAGCATCGTCCGCCCCAAACCACGCGGACGATACTCACGCTTTTTCGCCAGCAGGAGAGGGGGAAGCCTCCTATACTTCATCTCCATATACGAATACACGCCCAGTACTGGAGAAGCCTCTCCTGCTAACGGGAGAGGACAGGATTTCGCAGCGCGAAATCAAGGTGAGGGCTTGAAAAGGCCACACCTATTCCATTTTCCAGCCCTCCAGATTCTTCTTTTCCACCGTACGATGCCAGGCCGGCAGGTGATCTCGTTTCCGATAGGGCCATGGTTTCCTGGAATCTCCACAGAAGTAATCTGTGTATTCCGTGTCCTATGTGGTTTCCAGGTTTTCGCTTCTGACCCACCCAAGATCCTCAGCAATCGAGAATCCTTTCCAGCCGGCGGGGAGAGGACAGGTTTTGCCGAAGCGCTGCGGAGGCAGACAGAGCGAGGGCTTGAATAGGCATGCCAATTCCTTTCCTCTGCCCCCAAATTCTCCATCTGCATTACATCGAGAAATGATCAACGTTAAATCCTCCTGAGGCCCTCCTTTTCCCTTTCCTCCTTTCTGGCAATCTGACACCTTTTCAGTATGCCGACCCATCCAGGACCCACAGTCACCGCATTCAAGCGCATCGCCCTCACCCTCGGGGCGCTAATTGTCCTCGTTACGATCCTGGGAAGGCTTGCCTGGTTCGCGACCCCCCAGAGCGAGGATGAGATCGAGCGTGTCATGGGCTTTCAGGTCGCCGCGACGCAAGCTATCGCTACGGCCAGGAGCCAGAATGTCCCCGGCCAATCAGCGATTCAGGCAACGAGCACACCGGCCAAACCCGTAGCGACCGAACCTACTGTCGAGACCGTCCACCGCGTCACAGAGTGGATCGGCGAGCGCAGGTTTCGGGAGGCTCCGATGCTGGAGCAACGAGTCGCCGCGGGCGTCCTTCCACCGGTCGAAGATCGTGTGCCGGAAAATCCGCTGGTCGTCGTGCCGCCCCAGCAGATGGGACCGTATGGGGGTATCTGGACGCGGTTTGGAAACGGGCCACGAGATGTAGGCATTCTCGATGACCGCCTTGCATACGAGGGACTGGTACGGTGGGACGCGATGGGCAAGGACGTCATCCCGAACCTTGCGACGCACTGGACGATCGAGGATGACGGAAAGCGTTACACGTTCCACATCCGGAAAGGTGTCCGCTGGTCAGATAGTCACGTGTTTACGACGGCGGACATCGCGTTCTGGTATCACCACTACCTGTTGAACACCGACCTGACCCCGGTTATCTCCAACGACTTCAAGAGCGCGTCGGGCGTGATGACGATGGAGGTGATCGATCCGTGGACGGTGACCTTCACGTTCCCCGAGACAAAAGGATTGTTCCTCCAGAAACTGGCTTCCGGGAGGAGCCAGGAGATGTGCGCCTACCCGGCCCATTACCTGAAGCATTTCCATGTAGACTTCGTAGATCCGGACTGGCTCGAACAGATGGCCCTGGCAAAGGGCTTCGACCTGTGGAGCAAGCTGTTCAAAGAGGAGTGGGAGTGGCGGACAATGGAGACGCCACGGCTCTGGCCCTGGCTGATGGTCGAGCCGCCTCCCTCGCGCCCGATTCGGTTGGAGCGGAATCCCTACTACTGGAAGGTCGATCCGGAAGGTCGTCAACTCCCGTATATCGATGGCATGACGTTCGAGATCTTCGACAACGAGACGATCAACTTCAAGGCTATCAACGGTGAAATCGGCATGCAGTCCCGGCATATCGACTTCCGGAACTACTCGCTGCTTCTGGAACACCGGGAGAAGGGTGGATACCGCGTGTTCGAGTGGCTGGACGGGTCCTCAGGGCCGACCTGCGTGATGCCGAACCTGAACCACCGCGACCCGCTTGTCAGGGAGTTGATCGAACAGCGGGAGTTCAGGATCGCGCTCTCGCACGCAATCGATCGGGAGGCGATCAACGAGATCAACTATTTCGGGATCGGTGAGCCACGGCAGGTCTCTCCGCCGCGGTCGTCGGAGTTTTACTGGGAAGAGTTCTCCAAGGCCTACACGGAGTACGACCCGGAGAAGGCGAACCGAATGCTCGACCAGATCGGCCTGACGGATCGGGATGGAAGCGGATATCGACTGTTGAGGGATGGGCGGCCGCTGACACTCTACATTGAGACCACAAATCAGAGCAGCCGGGAGTTGGAGATCGTGGCGAGCAACTGGCGCGAGGTTGGGATTCAGGCGGAGATCAAGGAGCTGGCGCGACAGTTGTGGACCGAACGCAAGCGGGCGCTCACCTTCGATGTCGCTGTTTGGGGAGGGGCAGCCGGACAGATCCCGACGCTCGACCCGAAGTGGTTTGTGCCCGTCGACGTCAACAACTGGAACGCACCCGCATATGGCCGGTGGTATCAGACGCAAGGCAAACAGGGCGAACGTCCCACGCCGAAGATCCAGGAGGCTCAGGATTTGTGGGCATTGCTCGAGCGCACCGTCGATCTTGAAGAACAGAAGCGGCTGTTCCGAAAGATCCTCGAGCTGAATCGGGAGAATCTCTGGATCATCGGGATGGTCGGTGAGCGGCCCTCGATCGTCGTTGTGAACGACACCTTCCGGAATGTTCCAGAGGTCGCCGTGTCGTCGTGGATGTTCCGCACCCCGGGTAACACTGCCGTCGAGTGCTACGCGATCGACCCCGGTTGATCATCTGCGCGCAGCGGTCCACTCCTCAAAGAGCTTCCGGAAGTTCCGTTTGGTCTGATCGACGTCGATTCGTTCTGACCACTCACCCAGACGGCCCTCTCCTTTTCCATCCATCCACTCCCTGACGCACGCGACCGCCTGGTCGTCTGTATTCCCCGGCTCCAACCAGGTGCCCACACCCAGCACGTCGACCCTGCGGGCGTTCCATTCCTGCTCGAACATGGATGTCAGGCAGACAGACCGCACGCCGTGAGCGAGCGCCTGAAGAATGCTGCCGTTCCCTCCGTGACTGACCAATACATCGACGTGTGGTAACAAGCTGTCGATCGGGAGGACGATGGAACATACGACCACCCGATAGCCGGGGGGCGAGGCGCTGGCAACGATGATCCTGCATCCTTCCAGCCGGGTCAGAAAAGCGAGTCTCGTGACGTCCCCACTGCTACCGACCGTAGCCAGAACAACGCGGTCTGACTGCTCCGCGAACGAGAGCGTCTCGCGGTCACTGGCATCCGAACCGTGATACAGGGGACCGATCACCTGATAGTCGTCCGGCAGAGGGGTCTGGGGGCTCGCCGGATCGGGTCACCAATCGCCGAGAGGCGTTCCGCATACGGCTTCGATTCCTTCGCCCGCTTTGGGACCTACTCGATGCTGGTCTACACGCTGGACACCAACTACGGTGACTTCCTGGTATCGAGTCAACAGGATCCCAGGTTGCTGGACGAGCCCAGATTCAACCTACAGGGTGGTGTCGGCCTGTTCGCATCCATGGCACCGGACTCGGTTGTGTACCAGGTCCAGGACGACCCGTAGGCAGTGAAAAAGACCTCAAGACTGCATCAAAAAGGCCCTCCCTCCGGCGGGCCTTTTACGTGGGAACAAATCCCGATCTATCACGATCTAACCCCCGGATGCAAACAGACGATAGGTTGACGATGGAAGGACCCCGCATTAAGTGTTATCATTGGGAGAACATCACACATACGGAGGGTAGCGATGAAGCGATTAATTACGTTGGGCTTGCTCGCACTGACGTTCGCGTTAGTGACCGAGGTCCTTGCCCAGCCTGGCGGAGGAGGGAGACGACGTGGTGGCGGTGGCGGTGGCGGTGGCGTGAATGCGTCCCAGATCCTGGGGATGCTGGCCTTTGATGCGGAGTCGAACATCACGGATGATCAGCTCGTGAAATTGAGAGCCGCACTGAAGCCGGTGCACCAAAAGCAGACGGATCTGCTGCGCAGTATCCGGAGCGGGGAGCGTGACTTCCAGGACGTGCGGGAGGACATGCTTTCGCTGCGTGGCGAACTGATAGAGGCCGTGTCGGCTGTGCTCAGAGCGGCTCAGGTCGAGCGGCTCAAGACCCAGATGCAGCGGCAAGCGCAACGTGGAGGAGGCCAGCGCGGACAGCGGGGTCAACGTGGTGGTGGAGGAGGCGGGCGCTAGCCGTCTTTGAATCGATGGCCATTCAGATCGAGCATCTGACCAAGGCCTACGCAAAAGATGCCCCCCCTGCGCTCGAGGATCTGACCCTCGAGATTGGGAAGGGCACTTTTGGGCTGCTGGGTCCGAACGGTGCGGGCAAGACGACGCTGATCCGCATTCTGGCGACCCAGATGCTCCCCACATCCGGTCGGGTAACGGTTGAAGGGTTTGACCTCGAGACCGAGCGAGAGGCCGTCCGTCGGAGGCTCGGGTACCTGCCCCAACACTTTGGCGCGTATCCCGAGCTGACTGCTGGCGAGTTTCTCGACTACCGTGCCCGCCTGGCCGGGATCAACAAACGTGGTGATCGCCGCGCACGTGTGGACCAGGCGCTCGAGGACGTCGGGTTGACCGAGGTACGGGACCGGAAGTCCGGCACCTTCTCGGGCGGGATGATGCGTCGATTGGGGATCGCGCAGGCTATCCTGGCCGATCCTGATTTTCTGGTCGTCGACGAGCCGACGGTCGGGTTGGACCCAGAGGAACGGATTCGATTCCGCTCGATTCTGGGCCGCCTCAGCGCGAATCGGGCGATCCTGATATCCACGCATATCGTGGGCGACATTTCGAGCACGTGCGAGGAGATCGCTGTGCTCGCGCCGAGGCAGCTTGTCTATTCCGGCCGACCGGAGGCGTTTATCGAATTGGCGGAAGGCGTCGTCTGGGAATCCCGTCTGGATGACAAAGCGTTCGAGGACGTATCCGAGCGATTCCAGGTGGTAAATGTCAGTCTGGAAGGGAACGAGATGGACGTTCGTTTCGTCGGATCAGCAGAGCCCCCCGAAGGGGCGACGGCAGTTCCCCCGAATCTGGAAGATGCCTATGTCTACCGTATGGGCGCCCTCCTCGAAGATCACTAGCGAAAGAGCCGAGTGAGCTTTCTCTACAACATACTGAGCGTGATGCGCTACGAACGGACGATGCTCTTCCGGAGCACCCGGTTCCGCGTGCTCGGTGCCATCGGGATGTTTATTCCTGTGGTGCTGGGCGTAATGCTGGCGATCGCGGAGGCTCGCGGGGTCGAGTTCCAGTCGGCCCTGGCCATCGGGGCGTTCATCCCGTTCTACGTGTTCAGCTTCCTCCAGACCGTCGTGGTCGCATTCGTGGTCGGAGACTTCCGGGCCGGCGACGAACGGGCGAACGTCCATGAAGTCGTCGATGCCAGCCCGATTTCCACGGCCGAGCTCGTGATCGGGAAATATCTGGGCGCCATGACCGCGCTGGGCGCGCTGAGCCTTGGCGTGCTGATCACGACCGTGGTCATCCAGGCCGCCAAGATCAGCATCACGGGGACACCGTTCACGCTGGAACCGTATGTGATCTACCTGACGGTGATGACTTTGCCGTCGCTNGTGTTCGTATCCGCCCTCACGTTCGTGCTCGGTGCCGTGATGCGAAAGCAGACAGCCGTCGCCCTGACGATCGGGGCCTACACGATGGCCGTCGTGATGTTCCTCGGGAGAAGATACGACGGGGTCTTCGACTTCGGCGCACTCTACGCCCCACTCTTCTATTCCGACATCCTGGGGATCGGAGATATCTCCGATGTCCTCCGCCAGCGCTTGATGTATGTGGTGCTCGCCTTCGGTCTCCTCGGGCTTTCGATCAACCGATACCCCAGGCTCGCACAGTCCCGAAGGTGGATGTGGATTGGCCGAGGGATGGCCCTGGTCGGCATCGCTGGCTCGGCGACGGTCTACGCATATTCGGAACACCTCGATACCTCCAGCGAGACGTACAGGGCGACTCTGCTCGAACAACATCAGAGTCACTCGACCGAATCCCTTCACGTCACGCGCTACGACGGCGTTGTCGACCTGCTGTCCGACGAGCCTCTAAAGGCGTCTGTGGTGATGAACGTGGTGAACCGGGGCTCGGCTGCACTGGACGAACTGACCTTCAGCCTGAATCCCGGTCTANAGGTCGATCAGGTGAACGTCGCGGGGCAAGAGACGACCTACCGTCGTAGCGGTGGACTCCTTCACATTGCTCACCGTATCCACCCGGGAGATTCAGCACGCGTATCGATGACGTATGCCGGCGACATCGACCTCGATGCGTTCGACCTGATCAGAACAGGGTCAAGGCTGAAGAAGAGCAGGCATCCATTTTACAAGGGCGACACGACGGCGTGGATCGAGGATCGGTCGGTGTTTCTCCCACCGAGAAGCCGGTGGTACCCGTCGCCCGGCGCAGACTACCGTGAGCGAAGCCNCAACTACGCGACCGCGTTGTGGACGGTCACTGTGCCAGAGGCGTTGACAGCCGTCACCCAGGGCGTGCCGGACAGCACGATGGTCGAGAAGGGACGGGCGGAGACGGTATGGACCGTGGACGACGCCGTTCCTGCCTTTTCGCTGAATGCCGGGCACTACGAAGTGTTCGAGACGACCATCCGGGATGTCACGATGGCGCTCTACATCCATCCGTCGCACCTCCGTCAGGTGACCTTCTTCGAGGAAGCGAAGGACGAGGTCCTCGAGTCACTCGATCAGATCATCGATGTGATGGAGCAGGAGACCGGGATCCCATACGCATTTCCACGGCTGTCCCTGGTCGAGGTGCCCTTCCAGATCCAATGGTACTATGCCGGATGGGAGGAGAGCGGTGGGCTGGTCCAGCCGGGTGTCCTGATGATCGAGGAGGATGTGTTGCTGGGCCGGCGGTTCAAGCGTGACTTCGACCGGCGGAAGCGGTTCAGCCGGGGCGAGCCCGATCCGGTGCAGTTGAAGCGGGACATCTTCGTGTCTGCGATGCTCGAGACCTTCTTCAGCAAAGAAGGCGGCCGTGGGGGACTGTTTAGAAGTCCGATCGTTCAGCTGTGGTCGTTCGATCGATCCTTCTCGGGTGAACAGTCCGCGCTGGTCGAGCGTGGGCTGCCGCTGTTCCTCCAGCAGGATGTGGAGACCAAGCTGCGCGAGGCGTCGAGTAGCTCCGGCCGACGGGGACGGTTCCGGGGACGCGGCCGACGACAGCGCGGCCCTCAACGCAGTGAAACAGCAGCCTGGGATACCCTGATGACAGAGATGGGTCAGCGGTCTTTCGCCGATCTGGACCCCGAAGCGGAACCTGACCTGTATCGACGCGCCCTAAACGCCAAGGGCCCGACGATGTTCCGCATGGTCGAGTCCGTTGTCGGTGACGATTCGTTCCTGGACGCCATGGAAGTCATCGGGGTGAAGAGTCGGTATGAGGACCTTCCGTTTACGGACGTCGAGTCGGCGTTTACGGAAGGGACGCGTCGGCAGGACCGGAAGGAAACGATCTCACGACTCGTGAACGAGTGGATCTATTCGACGCACGTTCCCGGCTACACCCTTACCAAAGCCAGTGCTGTGAAGATGGACGACGGATGGGGCTCCGTCGTGTATCAGGTCAAGGTGCGGGTCCGGAACGCGGAGCCCGGACGCGGGTTCGTCCAGGTGACCGTGACGAGTCGTGAGGATGAGGCGGTGAAGGGGGTGGAGATCGAGGGGGGCAGCGAGGTCGAGATCGGGTTGATCATCTGGGATCGTCCCAACCGGGTTACCGTGGACCCGTTCTTCGCCAGGAATCGGCGCCCGATGATCGCGCCGCTGAGTGTCCCCGAGCGAGTGGTGGATGGTATGCCGCGGTCCTATGTGACGATCGTCGAGGATGATGATTCCCGTCTGGCCGAGATCGTGGTCGATAATGAGGACGAGGGATTCTCCATGCCCGTCCGCCGCGTCACCAAGTATCTGCGCCCACAGCTAAAGGGCGGGAACTGGTCGACACGCGACCTTCCAATGGCTTACGGACGGTATGAGAACAACTTCCGCTACAAGCGGTCGGGGGATGGGGCACAGCCAGCGGTCTGGCGAGCCCGGATTCCCCAGGATGGCGAGTACGATGTGGCGTACTACTACCCACCACCGCAGATGAAAAGCCGACTCGGGTTGGGCAACGCCTTTCAGGTCAGCGTGGCACACGAGGCTGGCCAGGATACGCTGAAGCTGGAGAGTGAACATCTGAAAGCCGGCTGGAACCTGCTCGGTCGTTTCACCTTCAAGGAAGGGATGGAGGCGACNGTNGANCTGTCGGACGNCGCNGACGGTCGGTTGTATGCNGACGCNATTCGCTGGCGGTATGTCGACCCCGACAATCCAGACGTTGTGTTCGAGGAGGACGTCCCATCGTGGAACTTCAGTGGGTTCGGTCGTGGCCGAGGCCAGGGACAGGGCAGACAGAGTGGATTCGGTGGAGGAGGACGAAGACGTTGAGACTCAGGACACATATGATCGGCTGTCTCGTGATGGTTTCGCTCGCCTGCAGCCGGCCCTCCCAGGAACGCAGCGTGGATCTGACCGTTCCCGTGACGGTGACACCTGCTGGCCTCTCGACGATCGAATCGACGATCACGGCGACCGGTACNTTGCGTTCGGTGCGCGAGGCGGAGATTCCGACCGAGGTCAAAGGCAACCTGTATCTCGTGGACGTGGATGGCCTGCGACTGTCGGATGGTCATCGCGTCGAGGCCGGACAGGTGATCGCGCGTCTCGAGAATGAGGAGTGGATCGTGGGGGCGAACGTCGCCTCGCGGAAGCTGGCCCGCCAGACTGCCGAGCATACCGTAAAAGAGAAGGCCGCTTTGTTCGAACGGGGTCTGGCGACCGAGGTCGACCTGAACAACGCAAAGAAGGCCCTGGCCGACGCTGTGGCGAGTTACGAGGAGGCGCGGATCAAGGTCAACAAGACGGAAGTCCGGGCGCCCATCAGCGGGGTGATGACCGAGGTCACCCAGATCACCCAGGGTACGGAGATACGTGCGAACGAGGTGATCGGCAAGATCGTCGACTACCATCAGGTGCTCGTCGATTTGCGGATCCCGAACTCGCAGGTGCTGGCGATTGCCCTCGGGAAACCCGTTCGTGTCTCCAACTACGCCTTTCCTGATAAGGTGTTCGAAGGCAAGATCACGGCAGTGGACCCCGTCCTGGACCCGACAACGCGCACGCTGCGGGTGGTTGCGACGGTCGAGAACCCCGCCCTGATGCTGAGGCCCGGGATGTTTGTCCGGACCGAGATCGTCAAGGCCGCCCACCGCGACGTGGTGGTCGTACCGAAGAAGCTGGTCGTCAAGCGGCAGAATCAGGACGTGATCTTCGTCGAAGAGAGTGCGCGTGCCCAGATGCGCACCGTCGAGACCGGCCTCGAGAGTCGGGATTCCATCGAAATCGTCGACGGGATCGAAGAAGGTGATCGCCTGATCACGAGCAACTACGAGACGCTGCGCGGACGAACCCGGGTTCGTGTCACGGGTTNGGANACTCCGTANCGGNNCNGCCTTCCTACCGCGTCATGACCCTTCCNGAGTTTTCCACCCGGTATCCGACGACNATCGCNATGGCCGTCCTGGCTGTGGTCCTNCTCGGCTATATCTCGCTCGAGCGTCTCGGNACGGATCTCCTTCCNGAACTCCATANNCCNGTGATNTCGGTCGANCTGCGNGCNCCNGGCAAATCNCCNTGGGANATGGAAGAGCGNTANACNCGNCGGCTCGAGAGAGACATNCAGACGATCAGCCAGGTCAAGCGNGTCTANTCNGTNACNCGNGCATCACANTCTGTNGTGGTGGCCGAGTTCGCGTGGGAAGCNGACATGGANTTCGCNNTGCTGGACGTCCAGAAGCGGACNGCCGTNTACGGCGCGGANGANGCGATNTCNTCGNTNGATGTNACACGNGAGGATCCCCAGGCGCTNCCCGTGATGCGTGTGGCCGTTCTCTCGNCGGACGGCACTCAGGATGTGGANGANCTGCTCGGGACGATNGAGACNGNGATCAAGCCGAACCTCGAGGCGCTGGAAGGGGTGGCGTCAGCTGAGGTTGAAGGAGGGGCGGAGAAAGAGGCACGGGTGACGCTGGATCCCTACATGCTCGAGGCGTTCGGCATGAATGCGGCTGCCGTGGCCCGTCGGATCCAACAGGCGAACCTGGATGTGTCCGGCGGAACGCTCAAGGATGCCAAGCGCTCGTATCAGGTCAAGGGACTCGGTCGGCTGCGCAGCCTCGATGACATTCGCGACCTCATCGTCGGTGAGCGTCGAGGAGGCACTGGAAACGGTTCGCTGAGGGTGCCGGTCCGCGTGTCGGAGATCGGCGAGGTCGCGCTGATGTATGAGGAGCGGGAGTCGATCTCCCGGTTGAACGGAGTGGAATGCGTCGGGCTGGCGATTTACAAGGAGGCGGATGCAAACACGGTCAACGTCGTTCAGACGGCGCGCTCTGCGATCGAGGATCTCGAGATGGACCTGTCCGGCGTGTCCTTCACCATCGTGGAGAACCAAGCCCGGTTCATCGAGCTGGCCGTCAACGAGGTGAAGGAGGCCGCGATCTATGGCGGTTTGCTGGCGATCGTGGTGCTGTTGCTGTTCCTCCGAAGCTGGGCAGTGACCGCGACCGTGGGGCTGGCGATTCCCATCTCGATTCTGGCCACGTTCACGCTGATGTACTTCGAGGACCTGACGCTGAACGTAATGTCCCTGGGGGGACTCGCGCTCGGCGCCGGCATGCTCGTCGACAACGCGATCGTGGTGATCGAGAACATCTACCGCCACCTGGAGGGCGGGGCATCTGCCCAGGAGTCCGCTTCTCGCGGTGCGTCGGAAGTCGGAACAGCCATTTTGGCCTCTACGCTGACGACCGTGTCCGTGTTCCTCCCGATCGTCTATCTCCACGGGCTTGCCGGCGAGTTGTTCAAGGAGCAGGCGTGGACGGTCGCGTTCTCACTGATCTCCTCGCTGGCCGTCGCCCTGTCAGTCGTTCCCATGATCGCCTCCCGGGTGTTCCGTCGGCAGCAGGCTCGCAGTTCTCAGAGGCCCTACCACCGCTTTACCGGATTCCTGACGGCGGCGCTCGATCGCAAGGGGATGGTTTTCACGATCGTGCTCCTCGTACTCGTGGTAACTGCAACGACGGGGCGAACGATCGATGTCACGTTTATGCCACGTGAAGACCAGGGCATCTTCCACATCGCGTTCTCGCTTCCTGAGGGCACGCGTCTGGAGCTGACCGACGGGGTTTCCGAACGAATCNCNGATGTGGTNGCNTCAGTNGCNGGNGACGAGGTCGNNCACGTCTACGGACGGATCGGGGTCGATCCCGCGCAGNTGTGGAATGTCGGNGAGCCGACNGGGCCNAACCGTGGAACANTGTCGGTTCTGCTGAANGANGGGNATCGGAGNCGNGTNGGCTCGATCGTNACNGCGCTCGACNCNNACCTGAGCGAACTCCCGAATGTCGANGTNAAATACGAGCTNCACGAGAGCCCGCTCGAANCCGTGATGGGAACCCNGACNGCGCCCNTNGTGGTCGAGGTCGCNGGAGAGGANCTGGATGTTCTGCGACGGCTGACAGAGGANCTGAAGAACAGGATCGCGCAGGCNNCCGGNGTCTACAANGTGCGCAGCAGCTTCCAGGGCGGACAGCCCGAGCTGGATCTCGCNCTTCGACTGGACGTNGCNGCNTCATTCGGGCTNACNCCGGACGNTCTGATCGGTGATCTNGAACGACGNCTGTCGGGNGAGGANGTCGGTGAGTATTCGGAAGGTCAGCGTGCGCGCACGATCCGCGTCGGGTTCAAAGAGATGGAGATGGCGGAGCTGGCACAGATCCGGGTGGATACACCCGATGGCGGCATCCTGACAGTGGCTGATGTGGCCGATCCGCGCATCGTCGAGGGACCACGTGAGATTCGCCGGGAAAGGCAGCGTCGGATCGGGCGCGTGACGGGCTACGTCACGGACGGCACCACGCTCGGTGACGCGATCGATCAGATCGACGCGATCCTGGCGACGGTCGATATGCCACCCGGATACCGGCTGTCGATCGGCGGTGAGGAACGGGACCGCGCCGAGTCGTTCGGAAGCCTCCAGTTCGCGCTGATCCTGTCGATCATCCTCGTTTACATGGTCATGGCCTCGCTGTTCGAATCGTTCCTCCACCCCTTCACCGTGATGCTGTCCCTGCCGCTGGCAGGGGTCGGCGTCGTGCTGGGCTTCTGGCTGCTTGGAGAACCGCTGAGCATTACCGCCTTTATCGGCGTGATCATGCTCGGCGGAATCGCCGTGAACGACTCGATCGTGCTGGTCGACCGGATCAACCAGCTTCGTGAGACGGCACGGTCTGTCCGTGGGGCCGTAGTGAGCGCGGCCCGTGACAGGCTCCGCCCGATCATGATGACGTCCGCGACCACCGTTTTGGCACTCCTTCCGATGGCCATCGGGCTGGGTGAGGGGGGAGAGCTACGGGCACCGATGGCGATCGCCGTGATCGGAGGACTCGTGTCGTCGACGCTGATGACGCTGGTGGTGATACCGGTGGTGTATGAGTTGGTGGAACGGGTGAGGAGCTAACCTCGTTCCCAGCCTCCAGGCTGGGAACGCAACGTGGACCCCGGACACCTCCAGCAGCGTACTGAATCCAGCAGGCTTCCCCTCTCCTGCTAGCGGGAGAGGGTGAATATCGTCCGCGTGGTTTCGGGCGGACGATGTTCGGGTGAGGGCTCGCGCAAGTGCGGACGGCCCTCACCGGGTTCCGTCGCTCTGCTCCGGGTCCTCCTCTCCCACAAGTGGGAGAGGGGAACTGGCTTCTCCTGGAAGCGAAATTGCCAGTCAAATGCCTCCATGAAACTCTCTGACCTTCCCATAAAGCGACCCGTCACGACGGCGATGCTGTTCTCGGCGTTGAGCATGCTCGGGCTGATCTCGCTCGACCGGCTTCCCGTCGAGTTGCTGCCCGAGGTGATCTATCCGGAAGTGTTCGTGGCCGTGAACCTGCGTGGTACGAGTCCGGAGCAGATCGAGCGCGACCTGGTGCTACCGATCGAAGGAGAGATCGGGAAACTGGACGGGGTCGTGGAGATGACGTCGACGGCTTTGGCGAATCGGGCGACGATTCGGGTGTCCTACGCGCCGGATACGGACATGAAGTTCGCCCTCCTGCAGATCCAGTCCCGTGTGTCCCGCCTTCAGCCGCAGTTCCCACCGCGCACTCGCGTCAACGTCCAGCGATTCGATACCAGTGACATCAGCTCGAGGGTGATGACCCTTCAGGTGCTGGGAGAGGCCGATCTCGATTGGCTCCGCGAATTCGCCGAGGATGAGATCAAGCCTGAGCTGGAAGCGGTGGACGGGGTCGTGAATGCCGGGGTCCAGGGCGGTCGGCAGAAGGCGATGGCGATCGTCGCCGACCCGGTGATGATGGAAGCACACGACATCACCCTCAACGACATCAACAACCGCCTGAGGCAGTACAATCGACCCCGGACATCCTTGGGTACGATCTACGACGGGTTCCGCCAATTGCCGGTGAGTGTGGAGACGCAGTTCGACGATCTCGAGCTGATCCGGGATGTCGTGTTGAAGCCCGACGTGCCGTTGCTCCTGGGCGATGTGGCGCAGGTCTATCCGGGGGTCCAGAGGCGCACCGATATCAGCCGTGTCAACGGTAAGGCCTCGGTGGCGATCCAGATTCAGAAGGAAGATGAGGCCAATCTGATCGAGGTCGCTGAGGGTGTAGAGGCAGCGGTCGAGAGGCTGAACGCGGATTACGCGTCGGAAGGGATCGAGCTGGTGGTGACCACGAGCCAGGCCGACCTGATGGGGAGCGCGCTCGACACGCTCAAGCAGGCTGCGGTCGCCGGTGTGATCCTCGGTCTGGCGGTTCTGTTCCTGTTCCTACGGACGCTTCGGTTCGTGGCGGTCCTGCTGCTAGCCATTCCAACCTCCCTCCTCCTGGCGTTCAATCTCTTCTACGCGTTCGGGCTGTCGATGAACGTGCTCTCGTTATGTGGTATGGCACTCGCCATCGGGATGTTGGCCGACAACAGCATCGTGGTGATGGAGAGCATCTTCAAGCATTTCGAGGCTGGAAAGTCGGCCGAAGATGCAGCTCGGGACGGGACGAGGGAGGTCGGTCGAGCCGTCGTCGCGGCGACAAGCACGACTGTGGTGGTTTTTCTGCCCGTTGTGTTCATCACCAGCGACTTCCAGGACATCCTGACGGAACTTGCCCTTTCCATCACGTTTCCCGTTCTGGCCTCTCTCGCGGTCGCCCTCCTGCTGGTCCCTGCCCTTGCGGCCAAGACGTTGAGCAGTGCGGTCAAGCCACCGCTGGAGACCGGCCAGTTGATCGAGAAATATACGCTCCTACTGAAAGCGTGTCTGAGACATCCGGTCAGGCTGACCATCGGGGTCAGCCTTTCCTTCGTGGTGACGCTGGGGCTGTCCTTCTTCNTTATGCTCCAGCAAGAGGCCGTTCAGGAAGAGTCTCAATTCACCGTGTATGTGGACACGCCGGAAGGCACGACGCTCGACGCGACGGACGAAGCCGTGGCTCAGGTCGAGGCCATGGTGCGCGATCTGCCGGGTGTCGACCGGTTTACGGCGAGCGCGGATGAAGGTCTGGGCAGCATAACGGTCATGCTCAAGGATCGATCCGAGCGGCCAGACGGAATCTCGCTGATCGAGGTGAAGGCAAAGCTCGACGAGAAGCTGGTCGATTTCAATGCAGGTGTGGCGTCTTACGATCCCCCGATCACGGGTGGAGCGGGAGGAGGCAGGGGTGGTGGCCGGAGAGGGGGCGGAGGGCGCGGGGGTGGCGGATTCAGCCTGCAGACGGGCGGCGCGACAGAAGAGGCGATCGTTCGAGGCTACGACTTTACCGTTCTCCGAATGGTCGCGGACGATCTCGCCTATCGCCTGGAAGAGCTTGAACAGATCGACGCCAACAGCGTCCGGGCAGACGTCGAGCGGAGTTCACCAGAGGTCGAGATTTTGCCGGATGCGGTGGTCCTGTTCGACCGGCGCCTCGAGACGAATGCCGTTCTGTCCGCAGTAGAAGCTGCGAACCCGGAGGGGTTCCGGACGACGGTCGAATTCCTGAACCCGGACGGGTCCGAGACGCCGATCGACCTCCGCACAACCGACGACCCTGAGGCTGATGGCCCGGGCCTCGTCGGGCTCCGTCAGATCCCCGTCCAGACGGCGNGCGGGCTGTATGCACCCCTGGCCGAGCTGGCGCGTGTCCGGACCAACGAGGGTCGGAGTACGATCGTACGGACGGATCAATCCCGACGGATATCCGTGCAGTACCGGTTTACGACCGAGGTCGCCGGGTCGCAGGTGATGCTGGACGCAGCTCGCGAGACGGTGCGGGGTGTGGTGCAGGAAATGGCGATTCCCGCCGGTACAACGGTGGAGCTGGTGTCGGCCGAGACGGATACCATCTACTACTGGATGATGGCCGTCGCCGCATTGCTCATCTACATGATTTTGGCTTCGCTGTTCGAGTCGATGGGAGCGCCCCTGATCGTGTTCTGTACGATTCCGACGGCGGTGGTGGGGTCGTGCTGGGCGCTCATCATGACCGATACCGGGCTCACGTCTCAGGCCGGACCGATGGCGCTGCTCGGGTTTGTTGTGCTCCTCGGTATCGCGGTCAACAACGGGATCATCCTGATCGACACGATCGGCGCGCTTCGATCCGATCGTGGTTTCCGTCGACCCCGGGCTGTGCTGCTGGCGGGNCGNTCNCGNGTACGGCCGATCCTGATGACGTCNGCGACNACGNTGCTCGGTGTCCTTCCGNTGTCGCTCGANATGGGGGGNGANTTCGAGATCTGGCCNCCCTTCGCGATCACNGTCCTGGGNGGNNTGACCGTGTCGATGGTGTCGACGCTNATCNTTATNCCCGTNACCTANGTGGGGCTGGACCGNACGAAGGCCTGGCTTNTCGAGATCGGNTGGCCNGGNATCCTGCTGGCGACNGCGNTGNNCGCGGGGGCGTGCGCCTGGGTCGATGACCGATACGCCAGCTGGTTCTGGACGAGTTTGGCCGCACTGCCCTTCTGGCTCGCGTTCCTGACGCTGATCTGGTCGGGACTGCGCGTACACCGGAGTCGTCAAGCGGAGCTGAGGGCGCTCGCATCCGTCGACCGGCTGGAACTCCGCACCTTGACCAAGGTATACGGAGCACCCGGGCGGCTCCGGAGGGAGTGGGCCCGGTTCGATCGTCGGGCGGCTCGATCGGGGATCGAGGCGGGAGAACTGCTGGATCGAGGCGCCACACGTCGCAGCCTCCACTGGCGGATCCCGTTGCTTTGTCTGATCGGATTCTTCCACGTCTACCTCGAGGACACATTCTGGTTGTTCATCCTGTCGGCACTCACGTGGGCGTATCTCCGTCAGCTCGGCGGAGACGTAATCGGGCTCGTCATCCGGACGCCGGCAACGTCGCTGAGGATCGAGCGGATCTGGAGGGTGGTACTACCGGTGGCGTTCATGGCGACCATCCATCTGCGGGTTCAGACGCTTTCGGTGACGATTGCCTCGATGGTCCTGTATCTGGTCGTTGTCCTGGCCCGTAAGCTCGCCGACCGGATCCGGGATGGCCGCGTCGATATCGAACGGATCACGGGTAGGCTGGGCTGGTTGAGACGCGGCGCCTACAGAGGGGCCGCCTCGATTCCGCTGATCGGGGTGCGCACCGAACCGTTCCAGGCGCTGGCCGGTGTATCGCTGACGATCGAGAAAGGGATGTTCGGTCTTCTGGGTCCGAACGGTGCCGGCAAGACGACCATGATGCGGATCCTGTGCCAGGTGCTGGAGCCGAGCTACGGATCGGTTCTCGTGAACGGGCAGAATTTGGCGGAGATGCGGTCAACCAATGGGCTGATCGGATATCTCCCGCAGCATTTCGGGCTCTACAACCACCTGACTGCCGGTCAGTATCTGACGTATCGGGCGCTCCTGGAGGGATTCCGGGAGGAACAGGCTCGGAGACATCGCGTGCACGAGATTCTGGAAGAGGTGAACCTGCTGGACCGGATCGATGATTCAATCGGCACCTTCTCCGGGGGGATGCGACAGCGGGTCGGGATCGCCCAGACGCTGTTGCATCAGCCCCAGATCATCGTCGTGGACGAGCCGACGGCCGGTCTGGACCCGATCGAGCGTATCCGGTTCCGGAATCTGCTCGCGCGGTTGAGCCAGGATCGTGTGGTCCTGTTCTCGACGCACATTGTCGAGGATATCAGCGGAAGTTGTAACCAGCTCGCCGTGTTGAATAGGGGGCAACTCCTTTACCACGGACCACCGGATGATATGCGTGCCGTCGCACGGGGGCGGGTGTGGGAGGCGCTGATCCCCGAAGAGGAGTTCGAACGGCGGGAGTCGTCTCTCGAGTTGATCACCCACGTACGTTCGCCTGGCGGGATCCGGGCGCGGTTCCTCGCGGAGACCTGTCCGGACGGGATCGAGGCGACCTCCCCTTCGCCCAACCTCGAAGATGCGTACGTCTGTCTGCTTCGGAGGGGATTGTCGTGGGCAGCCTGACCTACAGGGACCTCTGGCAGTCGGGTTTACAGACCGTCGCCCTGAGCCTGCGGATTGTGTTCCACCGGAAGCTCCTGTTCGGCGTGCTCGGCGTGCTCGGATACTATGCGATCCTGTATGCCGTGATGACGTTCAACCCGAGCGACGGCTTCAGCGTAGAGGATGCGCTCAACATCCTGGTGCAGCTCCCGATGTGCGCGCTGGCCGTCTACCTCAGCATGGATCTGGTTGCGTCCGAGAGAGATCGTGACACGCTCGAGACGCTGTTCAGCACGGCGTCCTCGCACTATGCGATCTGGTCGGTTCGGCTCGGGGCGCTGCACGGGATTCTGCTGCTGTCCTCCCTGGCGATGAGCACGCTGTCCTACTTCCTCTTTGCCGAGTTTCCGTTCGTCCTCGGCGGCCTCAATGCCGCCGTGCCGGCCTTTCTCGTGGCCAACCTCGCGTTCTACTTCGCTGTCTGCGTCCGCAGCAGCAATGCCGCCGGTATGCTCGCTCTGGGCTGCCTCCTCCTCTGCATGATGGTCTCCGATGACCTCGCGGACGGATCCGTATACAACCTGTTCCTCAATCCCTTCAACATTCCCGCCGGGATCGATCTCACGGTCTGGGATGATCGTATCCTCCTGAATCGCGCGACCGTGCTGGCCGCTGGCGGACTGCTGCTGTTCCTGGCTCTGCGCCGGATGGAGCGGCGCGAACGCCTCCTGAGCTGATTACGCTCTGATCTTCCCGAGCCCACGGGAAGTAAGCACCCACTCACTCGTTACACTCGTTTACAAACCGGTTACCAACCCCCAACAGACTTCGCTGGCCATCTCGCCCATCTTTTGGGTGTAGCGGNCGNGTNCTGNTNGTGAGGATCCTGAGNCACNTGCTNANAGCCAGGACGTTCTGTTACATAGCCCGTANGGTAANCCAACATCCAATCGAGNCTGTTGGACGTTCAAGAGATCAGAAAGCAAGTCGCACCAGAAGATTGCCGGGTTTACTCCCACCTCACANNAGGAGGAAAGGATGATGAAGAAGTGGATGACAATCGGAGCACTGGCATTCGCGGTCGTGGCCGCCGATGCCACGTTCACGCCGGCGCAGGGCACCTTCGTGGACGAGAATGGAGACGGGATCGATGACGGCGCAGCGCGCAACCATCGGTTCGGTCGTCGCGGGATCCTGCGTGGTGTTCGTGCGCAGTTGACCGATGAGCAGAAGGCAGAGGTGAAGGCGGCGATGGAGGAACTCAAGAACGCCGAAGCATCTCGAGACGAGATTCAGACTGCCCTGTCCACGTTACTCGAGGGCTACGGGATCGAAGTTCCCGATCCAGGCGATCGCCTTAACAAGCGACTCGGTGGCGTACTGACCGAGGAGCATCTGGCTGACCTGCGTGCCGAGATCGACGGCCTCCGTGAAGCCGAAGCTTCTCACGTTGACATCCGGGCGGCCTTCAAGGCCAAGTTGACCGAGTTCGGGATCAACCCAGCGTCGATTCGTCCCGAGAAGCAGGGCCGCCGTGGGTTCGGAAAGTTCCGTGGTCGCAGGGGCGGATTCCGTGGTCCAGCCCCCGCACCGGCGGATGAGCCTGCAGCAGCAGACGGGAATTAGGACCGATATGGGGGAGCACATCGGCTTTGTGCTCCCCCATATATCACGTTGTCAACCAAGGGTGAGAATCGATGATGCGCTCCATTTTCGCAGCAATCGCCGTGTTCGCGACCGCTGCCACGGTCCAGGCCGAAGTGATTCGTGAGGTTTCCGTGAACTCGATGGCGGACAACAACATCTTCGCCACGTCCGAGGCCTCGTCCGACTACCTGACCGAGGTCTCCACATACATCGCGAACGCCTTCGGTGGGCAGGGCTACGACACGCGTCTGTTCTACCAGGGCACTGGCTACCTGTTTGCGAATGCCACCGAGCGCTCGTTTACGACACAGGAGGTCGGGATTGCCCACATCCGGAATCTGGGTAAAGGCCGAAACGCACTGTATGCGGGTGCCAGTTTCCTGACCCGGATCGACCGGACGGACTATGACGTCTATGACCACGCCGGGATGCGTGCCTTCCTGAATGCGAAGGTCTACGTGCAGTCCAAGACGATGCTGCGCGTCGGGTATCACCTGGCGACGCGAAACTACTGGAATCTGGATGCCTCCAGCTACGCGGACCACTACCTGTTCGGCCAGATCACCCACTTCCTGCCCTCGCGAACCACGTTGCGAGGCGACCTGAGCTACAGCTACAAGACACACTTCGCTGACGAAGGTCAGGTGGTGCTTGGGGCCCAGCTGGCGCAGTCGCTGACGCCATCAACCGGTGTAAGCCTGCGATTTCAGCGCCGATTCAACACCCTCTCTCCCGCTCAGGATGTTCTGTTCGGCGGGTTAAGCCTGGATGAGGATATCCTCGTGGACCGATACGACTACAGCGGGAGCGAGTACACAGTCAGGCTGGCGCAGCAGCTTCCCCGCGGAGCCTCCCTGGTCGTTCATGGGGGCTACGAGACACAGACATACGACGATCAGGTCGCCCTTGACGGGAATGGCGCTCCGTTATCGGATCTGGCGATCCGTCTCGACAGGATCACCTATGGCCAGATCGGCCTGGAGCTGCCCTTGGTCGACCGGCTCGAACTCGGGCTGGACTATCGGATCGATTCGTCCGAATCCACCGATGCGTATTACCACTATGATGGGCGACGGTCACTGTCGCTCAACCTTGGACTGAGGTTCTAAAGGAAGGGAATGCTTGTTCGGGCTAAGGCCGTGTCGTTGCCGTTTCTTCGAGTAGGGCTGGACGCAGTCCAGGCCGTATCGAGAAGCCGGCATCAGCCCCACAGAGCAAGTATCTGCCGGGTTCTAGATATGCGAACCCCACGCGCCGCTACTCGAACACACGGCAACACACATGGTTACAGAAGATGACAGAAGTCGAAACCAACACGCCGGTGCTCTCGTCTAACGGGCAGAACACAGAAGACGGGAGACGGGTCTCCGAAGGAGAGGGGACTCCACTGAGGAAATCGGTCGGAGTGGTCAGGATCGCGATAGCGATCGAACGACCCAACAAAGGAGGACACGATGAAACGCAAGTATTGGTGGATGGGGATTGGCGCGCTGGTTCTGGCGCTCGCGGCGACGGCCGTCTACGCAAAGGGACACCGTGGGAAACATCATCACTTCGCGGGACCGAGGTTCGAAGCCCTGGATCTGACGCAGGAGCAGAAGGATCAACTGAAGTCGCTGCGGACGGAGAATCGGAAGAAAATGATCAAGCTCAAGGCGGACATGCAGCTGGCGCACGTTGAGCTTCGAGAACTGATGAGCGAGAAGGCGCCGAATCAAGGTAAGGTCGATCGGACCGTGGAGAAGATGAATGCTGCACATGCCGAAATGACGAAGATCAGGGTTATGGCGAAGCTCTCCCTGAACAAGATCCTGACAGATGAGCAGCGACAGAAGCTTGAAGAGATGCCGAAGCGTCGCCACCGAGGCGGACGTCACTTCCGAGGACACCGACGCGGAGGCTTTGGCAGAGGGATGGGTATGGGGGAAGTACCTGCACCCACTCAGGAAGGAGACGGCGGTTCGCAGATCTAACTGTTTAGGGGGCCGCGTCCTGACGGGGCGACTTCACTCTCACCCGGCAGGCTTCGGCTGGACCGGCTCCCACCTGCACGGAAGGCGTCGATCTTCGGATCGGCGCCTTTCACTTTCTGTGGTACACTGGACAGGTGGATCGTGGAAGGCGATCTTGAGACCAACTTGTCGGGAGGATGCATCGTTGGGAAAGAAGATCTTGATCATCAAGGATGATGAGCAGACACGTTGCCTGATGGAGGAGGCTCTTGTCGGGATGGGCTACGAGGTGACGGCAAACGCTCAGCTGGCGTCGCTGATCGTAGAGGCCAAATCCGGTGAGTTCGATCTGATCACACTGGATCTCGGCTTGCCGGAGACCCGCGGTACGGATGTCGCCGATCTGTTGACGCATCATACCGCGACACCGATTCTCGTGGTTTCAGGGATGCTGGACGGGCCGGCTCCCTGTCGCTTGGAGCGGGCGGGTATCACGGCTTACGTGGAGAAGCCGTTCAGGATGGCTGATCTTTTGGCGCAGGTCTCGCAGATGCTGAACTAGGCAATCCAGAAAGTAAACTACGAAAAATTTTGTAAACGGTGCGTTTTTCACCCATTTGTTTGGGACCCCTGGAACCTATCAGCGTTCATGATCATGCAAAAACAGGCTGAACTCCTGGAATGTTGTCGTGGCGTTGGCGTGGATCTACCCCGTGACACGCAAGCAAAGCGACGGTAAGGCTTCCGGGAGGTTTTTGTACCCTCCTGAAAATAAGCGGTTACCGCCTAAAGGGTGACCATCACACGGTCAGTGATCACTCACAAATCTCAGAAAAATTCTTTAAGCCCATTATTTTCCGTAATTTGGGTAATTTCCGATGCAACCCGGCGTCCGTGAACCAAGCTGAAACTCTCGGGGAGTTCGCAACTATGGGAGAGGGCAATATCTACCCCGGCACTGTTTTTTCCCACACAAGCGTGTCTTTCCGAGAGTCTAATCTTGCCTGAATCTGAACGAAACGACGACGGGGCGACCCTTTACACGGTCGCCCTTTCCTGTTCTAAGCGCCGTCGTCCTTCTTCCAGCCCGGGTTTGTGCCCGCTTCCCAGTCGTCCGGTAACGGATCCACGAGCTTCTGATACAGTTCCGGCCGCCGCGCTCGTAGATATCGGTGACCGGATGACATGTCGATTTTGTCTGCCGTACACAGACCGACAACCACGTCATCCTCCAGAGCCGATGATTCCACCAGGATTTCTCCAAACGGGTCCATGATCATCGCGTTCCCGTTCTTGATCGTGTCGTGATCGACGCCGATCGGATTCGTGTAGATTCCGTAGACGCCGTTCTCGTAGACACGGGTCGGCAGCCAACGCATCAGCCATCCCCGTCCTTTCGGTCCCAGGAACTCTTGCCTTAGTGCGACCGGGTCTCGATCCCGATTATCCCATAACGCCTTGTCGATCTTGCCACGTCCAGGCATGGTGGATTCCATGCCGCACGTGACGTGAGGCATGAAGATGATCTCGGCGCCCATCATGGCTGTAATCCGGACGTTCTCGGGCAGGTTGTTGTCGTAGCAGATCAGGATTCCGAAAGGGCACCCGCAGAGCTCGAAGGTTGTGAACGTGTCCCCGGAATCGATGTGGTCGCTGATGAAGGCGTGGAGTTTGCGGTGCTTAGTGACAAAGCCGTCAGGACTGACGACGGCGTAGGTGTTGAACATCCGGTCGCCATCCCGCTCGACCAGGCCGGCTGCGATCGGTACCCCGAAGTCACCGGACATCTCGATCAGTCGCTTAACGGATGGCCCATCCGGGACCGGCTCTGCAAGGTCGAGAAGCTCGTTGCGCGACAGTGTCATCAGGAAGGTGTATCCCTGGATGCAGCACTCGTGGAACGACACGATTTCGGTGCCTTGATCGACCGCTTGTTGCGTCAGGGCTTCAATGCGGCCCAGGTTGTACTGGACGTCGTTGTCTTGGGGTTCGAATTGTGCAGCGGCGATGCGTATGTCTTTCATAGCGATTCCGAGTCGGTCGAATGACCGGCGAGGAATCCGTCCAGCCGACGAATCAGGAATCCCAGTCAGCCGCCAGATCCTCCCAATCAGAGTTCTGGGTTCTTACCAAATCAACTCGCTTATCCCGCCGCCAAGCCTTGATTTGCCTTTCTCGATACCACGCAGTATGTCGGCTGGCATATTCCTCGAACTACACGAGTCGAGTGATGTTGTATCTGGAGGTGAAGCCCCTTCGCTTCGATCTGTGCTCACGAACTCCGCGTCGAATGTTGTTGGTCAGGCCGGTGTAGAGCGTCTTGTTGCGACTCGAGAGGATGTAGACGTAGTGTGGCATATTCCCGAGTGTAGCCACATACAACCTTAGGTGCCAGCTGTGACAGACTCCTCGGCTAGGCCTCGGAGTTGAGACCATCAATCAGCCCTCGCATATATCCGACCGCGAAGAGCCTGCCCAGAATGTTGTATCCCCCCGTCTCATTCTCGTCGATTGCGAACGTCGGTGTATGATCCGGCCGGATCGGGCCTTCGAAACCGATGTCCATGTAGGCCTTGAGCGCTTGCGCCATGTCCGTATCCCCGTCATCGTGGAACGACTCCGCGAAGGTCGGCACCTTTCCGTGCAGGTCACGGAAGTGGGCGAACGGGATCCTGTCTTTTCCGAAGTGCTTGAGCGCCGAAGGGATGTCTGCGCCCATCGCCGTGAAGTTACCCTGACAGAAGGTGACTCCGTGATACTCACTTGGGTAGAGGCTGAGGATCCGGTCGTAGTTCTCGATGCTGTTAACGATCCGGCTGATCCCGCGGATCGGTGACAGCGGTGGATCATCGGGGTGGATGCCCTGGCGAACCTTCGCCTCTTCGGCGACGGGGATGACCTTCTTCAGGAAGTACTCTAGCGTTTCCCACAGCTGGTCCTGAGAGACCTCCCCGTGTTCGGTCAGGGGGGCGTTCTCCATCAGCTTGTGGTCGTAGCTGCTCGAGAGGGCGTTCCCCCGAGTGCGGGTGGTGAACGACGTCCGCATCCAGCCGAAGACGGCCATCCAGTTCCAGCACATGATGCTCACGCCGGCTGCACCCAAGTTAAGGATCGTCTGGCAGTAGTCGTCGATTTCGGCGTCGCGGCCCTCTTTGCCGAGTTTGACGTTGTCGGATATGGGGACGGATTCGACGACCGACCACTCGAGCCCGGCGTCGGCGATGCGCTGTTTGTTACGGACGATGGCCTCGTATGGCCACACGCGGCCGCTGCGGCCTTCGGTCGGGAGGGTCGTGACGATGTCCGTGACGCCCATCTGTTTGGCGACGGCGAGGTTTTCTTCGCTGAAGGGGCGGAGGACTAGGGCTAGTTTCATAGAGGCTCCTGTGGGCAGTCGGAGACTGCCCTTGCAAAGTGTCAGTCCGTGACGCCGTTCTTGGTGCCGCAGAGGTGGACGTCGATGCCCAGGGCTTGAGCCATCGCGGCTTTGGCAGCTAGGCACCGGTTGGCGGCATCAGCTGTCCTGGCGTAGGCAACTTGGATATGGTTGGCCTTCTGCCGAGCCATCATCTGGTCGCGGGAGACGCCGTAGGTGATACCGTGCATAATCGGCCAGACCGGTGTGGTGGCGTTGAGACGCTTTTGCGTCTCGTCATCGGGCAGCTTCGCGACCTTACCGCGACCAATATCCATGTGCAGCTCATCGTCCTCGACGAACACGCGGCTCCACACGATCTCACCGGGCTTGCTGATACCCGCGCACGTTCCGCCCCCAAAGGGGAAGTACATGGGGACCTGGCGATACGAGGTCGTGCCCGCGTATCCCCCGATGTAGTGGGCGGGCGGCGCGCCTCCCGAGATCAGGAAGACCCAGACGTAGTCGTTTACGCCACGTCCCTTGTAGTGCTCGCCCCAGCGGACATCGTGCAGGGTCGTCTCTGGAGGCTGACGAAGTGACCGCCAGACCCGGTTGGTGATCAGTGCATCGAGCCCTGCACATTCGTCGACTTCGTTGAAGTGGGGGAGGGCGTTCCCCTTGTAGAGAACCCGATCACCCTCGCGAGACTTAACGGGAGGACGGTCGACATTGTTGAGGATACCCTCGACGAGATCCGATGCCGGACAAGTGGCGTTTAGGCCTTGCTGATACTGGATCCCGATCGTATCGCACCCGTAGTCGTCGGCAATCCTTATGGCGGCGATATACATCTTGCACTGCCAGAGAATCTGGTCGTCCGTCAGCTCTGTCTTTGGCTTCTTGCCCACGTCGAAGGTTAACCCTTTTCGCTCGAGCCACGACCGGACGGCCAGGGCTTCCTTGTCGGACACGGCTTGCATTTCTGCGAACAGCGCTGACTGGCTGAGCCGCTCCTTGAACAAGCCCGTCGGGTTCAGAAGATGGTCGGGGATGATGGCGTTGAACATGCCCATGCATCCCTCATCGAACACCCCCATGATCGCCTTCTCGTTCTGCAGATCGGCAGCCAGGCTCTCGCCCACCGTACGATTACGATCAGGCAGACGGTAGTTCCTGAGGTCGCGTACGTGACTCGTGTCGTGGGTTACCCGTCCCGTATCCAGCCATTCGCGCAGACCGCGCTTAAAGAAGCCGTCTGTAAAGTTGAGGCTCCAGAGCGTGCTGTAATCGACACCCGCCTTGGTGAGCGACCCGTTCAAGTTGAGCATCCCGACGAGTCCCGGCCACTGACCGTTCCAGTTGGCCACGGTCAGGATCGGACCCTTGTGCGTCGTCAGCCCGGGCAATACGTGGTGGCTGAACTGCCACACGGCTTCCGCGACGATCAACGGCGCGTCGTTCGGTATGTCACGGAAGATCTCCATCCCTTCCTTCTGACTCGCGATGAAGCCGTGCCGTTCGGCTTTCTTGTATGGATGGCCACGCCGGACCTTACAGCCCTCCTTCCGAATGGCAGCTGTTACCTTCTGTTCCATGGCCTTTTGCGCCGGCCAGCACATTCGGTTGGCGCTGAGACGCAGGTCGCCGCTCGCGATCAGAATCACTTCCTTGCTTGCCATATCTCCCTCGCTCCGGCCTAAGCCGGGATCGGTGTGCTCCCACTTTCACTGGACTGGTAGGCCGCTTCGACCACGGCCATCGTGCGAATCGCATCGGTGACGTCCGTCGAGGCCCGGTCGATCTCCCCTGCGGTCGCCCGCATCACGCTTCCCATGGTGCCGTGAAAGGCGTGCGGGAACCAGGTTCCTTCCAACGGTACCCCAGTCCAGTCTGCGCCGTCCTTCGAAATCTCCAAGATGTCTCGCTCGCCCGTGGAATAGTCGAGCAACACCCCCATCTGCGCGCGGATGGCACCCCGGCTTCCTTCCCAACGGATGTAGCTCTCCTGATGTTTGCGGCCGTGATCGTGGCCATGGTTCGTCACTATGTTCGCCGAGAGGTCATCACCATAATCCAGAACCAGGCTCGTTCTCGTGGCAGCCAGGTTGGGGTTGGCAGGATGTCGGGTAGTCTTTGCGTAGACGCCTGACGGTTCGCCCATGAAGTGGCGGATCAGGTCGATGTAGTGGATCGAGTGATACAGGATCTCCAGACGGGGAATCCCTTCCAGGAATGTCCACAGGCTCCAGGGGGTGTGGACAGTCACGCGGAATTCCATGCTGTGCACGTCGCCGATATCTCCGCGTTCGATCATCTGTTGGGCCACGAATGCGAACGGCGCATATCGCATCTGGAAGTTGACTGCAGCCGTGAAGTCGCGGTCCTCACAGATCTTTAGGATCCTTTTCGCCGCAGCCAGATCTTCGCCCATTGGCTTCTGAATCAGGAGCCCTGACCCTTCGGGAAACGCGGGAAGGAGGTCGGGCAAAGCGGTGGCTGGGACAGCTACATCATATACGACGTCATCTGGCTGGTTGGTGGCCTGCTCAAGGTCTGCATACACGGTGTCGAGACCGAAGTCGTCAGCCAGTTTCCGAGCCTTGGCGGAGTCGAGATCGAAGATGCCGCGACGCTTGAAACCGGCGAAATCATACGCCGGATAGTGTGCATCACGCACGATCCCGCCGGCCCCAATCGAGACAATCGGGCGCGGGTTTGCAGGTGAAGGAGGGGCCTGTGAAAGGTTGTCTGCCATTGCCCGCCCAACCTAAGGTGCCCACATGCCGGAAACAAGGATGATTTCGCCGGTCCGGGTGGTCCGGTTCTTCCGTGGTTATTGGTTTTGGGGGGAGGGGGACTAGGCGGAGGCCCTGGAGTAATTCCGGAGCCCGATCCGCCAGAAGATGCACGAGACCGTCAGCATACCGATGGCGACGGCGATGTCCAGGATTAGGGCATTCGTAGTGAGTCGATCGGTGAGTGCTTCAGCGGAAACGGTGATGGCGAACGCGATCGGGACGATGAAGGTGAGGATGAACTTGAGCCAGAAGGGATAGATGCTGATCGGCCAGCGATCGGCCTGATACATCGTGTCAAAGATGTTCTCGATCCGGATGAACCAGAAGGCGAGCGTGGCCAGGATCAGCCAGAAGCTGCAGATGATGGCCCACGTACACCGGGGACGAAAACAGCCTCCTGGCCTGTACCTGCAAAAGCGATCTGACTGAGTCCGGTCACCACACTAACAGTGACCAGGAGGTGGGGGAGCAATGATGTTGCCGCAAACCATGATATGGCCCGACCGACGTCGAGTTTCGGGTTCAGCCCAAGTCCTGTGCCGAAGAATGCGGCAATGAGGATCAGGTTCTTGAAGAAGCCGACGGCGGGGATCTCTGAGGCAAGGTATCGAATGAGGACGGGTTCATAGAATAGGAGGAGGGCAGAAACGATGAATACTCTTGCTACTTTTATTTCTCTTCCTCCGAGTGAGTGTGGTTCGCTCTTGGCGTTTTTGTGGTCAGGGGCGGAGTCCGTGCTGCTCTAGGTAGACTCGCTTCCCCCAGTCTAGGTCTTCTGGAAACAGCATCATCCCGCCGCCGCGCCAGAGGCCACCTGCTTCCAACAGATCCAGATAAGTACGGCGCATGACTGTATCGCGAGGGAGTGTGGCTAGGTCATCGTGGGTGAAGAGGCGGAAGAAACCGCAGCGGCCGGAGCCGGGCCCGATCGGGTAGAGGTAGCACTCGCGCTGGAACCGGAAGATGTTCGAGGTTCGGGGCATGCCGTCCTGGTATTGTGGATCGAGGAGCCAGGATCTACAGACGACCGCCTTAAAGGTTTTTTCGGGAAAATAGGTCGTGAAGTCTCGGATGGCATCTTGGATCGATGCGCCACACTCGTCGAATCCCATTCGCCCGTCCTCCGGGATGTGGATCTCGAGGATTGGGTCCTCCGGTTTCAGGATCAGCTGCCACTCGGTCATCGACAGCGTGATGGGTTCCTGCTGCGCGTGACCCGTGGGCCGGACGGGCGTGGCCCGGATCTCTTCGGCTGTCTCCTTGAACTCAGATGGCCACGCCGTGTCGTCGTCATCCTTGGCCTTCCATCCGGCGTCCGTGAATCGATGACCTGCTTCGGCTACGACTTGGACGCGCCCCGACTCTGTGTGTCGATAGGCCCGAAAGGCGCTGCGATATGGGGCGTGGATGAATTGCAGACGGTTCAGCCGAAGGATTCGTCCGACGAGACTACCCGCAATCCACTGGAATCCGCGTGTATGTAGACCCCATCTGGGCGGGTCGAAGGTATGGACAAACCCGTGGTCCAGGGGCTCGCCCAGGCGGTGGTATTCGCTCGCCCAGATATGAATGTCTCGGCAGTTCAGACGGCTCACCGCTTCGGGGATCCCGTGCGCCTGGTGTGAACGGACCATCGCATCGATGCCCGAAAGTGCGATCAGGAGGTAGAATGCTCCTGTGAGCGAATCAAGCGCAGGAAGATGGGCGGGCCATTTCGAGATGGGCGGCCGGGACTCGGTCCTATAAATGAGGCGGTGAGCGTGCCACGCGAGCATCTCGAGGTTGGGATCGTTCCGGAAAAGTGCGCCCACCTCCAGGCAATCCGAGATCGCCTCCTCTGTCAACTCGGTCCAGCTGGCGGCTTCTCGGATACCGTCTTCTTCCAGGAAGGGAAGGGTGTCTGGGAAGCTGGACTCGGATTCGGGCCAGCCGTCGGCCAGCGGCGAGTCGCCCATGGATGCAATTGAAAAGCTAGGCAAGTTGTTCGGCTGACGTGTGGGCAGCAGAGATGACGTGATCGGCCTGGCCTTCGGTCATGTCGAGGTTCAGCGGGAGGCGGAAGATCTCGTNTCTCCAGAGTCGTTCGGATTCAGGACAAATCCCCTCACCATATCCCCGCAACGTGAAAGGCTCGTCGAGATAGGCTGGCTGGTTGTGTGTCGGCATATCGACGTCCTCAGCCCGCATCAGGTGAGCAAACGCGTCTCGTGGTGTCGGCGCAGGGTCCTCTCCGCCCAGCGGCTGGTTCAAGATAGCAGTCTCCGCTTTGATCTGATCCGACGCGATCCGTGCAACATACCAATGGTAGACGTGGTTGTGTGGCCCGTCGGTCTGAACTGGTTTGATCATCGGCAGATCGGCTAGGCCGTCGGTGTATCGTTGGGCGATGGCTCGACGTTCGTCGTTCATAGTGTCGAGCTTGGGGAGCTGCGTGTGCCCGGTTGCCGCCCTGAGTTCGTCCATCCTGAAGTTCTCGCCGATGATTTCGCCCGTTCCCCTGACGTTTCGGAGTTGCGTGGCCTTTCGCGTCCACCCACCGGACACGCCGTCCCGGAGCACGAGAGCGCCGTCGTCGCAGGTGGCCATGTTCTTCTGTTCCTGGAAACTGAAAGCACTGGCANCGGCATACTGCGCGGTGTGACGCCCATCGTATCGGCCGCCCGCACACCGAGCCGGGTTGAACACGAATCGGGGGTCGTGATCGTCAGTAATCTTCCTGAGGCGGGCCATATTCGGGAAGTATCCCTCGTAGGAGGACACATACAGCGCCCGCGTCCGTTCATTGACCAGGTCCTCAACCGCATCCACGTCGATGTTCAGTGTGTCCGGATTGGTCTCAGCAAATCGGATCGTGGCGCCAGCCCTGAGTGGGTAGATCGCCGTCGCGATGTAGGTGATCGGGTTGGTGATGACCTCGTCACCCGGCTCGAGACCGATCAGGTGGGTGGCGATCGAGCGCGCGTTGCAGGCGCCGTTCAGGGGAAGGGCGAAGTCGACCCCGCAATGGGAGGCGAACTCACTGGCAAAGGCATCGACCTTTCCGTCGCTGGTCAGGCCTGACACGAGACCGCTCTTCATCACGGGGATGACGGCTTCGATCTCGTCGAGGCCGTAACGGGAGCCGAACGGGTGTTGTATGACGTCCAGATATGACCCTTAGCGAATGTTTCGGATATACTGCGACGCGTAGGACCGGACTTCTCGGCCGTTCAGCACGTGGAAACGTCTTAGACGGTCGAGGGTCTGGAGCGAGAACCGNTTCATGGGGATGTAGACGAGACGCTTCTTCAATTGTTTCGCAATCCGGCGCCATCCGGCTGAGGGGGCGACCGGTGAGACCAGAGCGATGCGTTTCTCGTTCGAGTGGAGAGTGGCTCCCATGATCAGCCGCTCTTCAAGTGTTTCGGCTTCCTCGAACCGTGGGTCGGTCCAGACATCCGGGATCGAGCGCGGCGGAAAGAGGAGGAAGCAGCCGCCGTAGATGGCTTGCGCAATGCCAGGACCCAGGATGTTGTCCGAGAAGTCGGTGGCGTAGAAGCATAGCGTCGATTCCTCGTTGTGCTCGGCATACCACGTCGTGTGCCACGGATATTTGTGCGGGTCGGCCGGCGTGTCGTAGAGGAAGATGACTGCGTCGATCGATCCCTTCGAAGGTGGAAGTTCCCTGACATATAGATCGCGGGTGTGCCAGTTCCGAAGTGTTTCACGGATGTCCAGCCCGTCCTTGAGGGAGGACGTGAACTTCTCGGATCGCGCCAGGTCTTCCCCGATCAGAATGCGGGCCTGCTCCCGGACGTGCGCGTTGAAGCTCTCGATCCGGTCGTCCTCCGGAGGGTATGAGCACTGGCGATATGGGTCCCACTGCATCGACCACTTCTGCTGCTTCTCCTCCGGTGGGCTCGGTTGGAGGGGGAGTTCACGCCACTCGAGCTGGGCGCCGAGGAGCCGGTTCTTTGTGTCCGCGTCACCAGACGGGAAGATCCCGAGGTCGAACCTGAGGGATACTTCAGGATGAGGCGAGGCAATCTGCGGAGTGTATCGCCGCGCCGTTTCGATCAGGGTGGTGGCGAAGTCGTCGCCCCCAATTTGTTTGGCAGCCAACGCGATGTTGTAGAGGTCGGGCGACATTCGGCTGTCGAGCAGCGTCAGGTTGCGGATGTACTTCAGCATCAGCGACAGCGTCTGCGGTGTCAGCCAGTGGGACTCTAGGTCGTGCTTCCGGACCCATTCCGATCGCGCCTCCAAGATGAGCGACTTGATTCCGTCGATGGCCTGGGTCTCGTCGGGCATCATCTCCGCGCGTCGATGTTCGTAGAGCTGTGT
This sequence comes from Gemmatimonadota bacterium, assembly GCA_002727195.1. Lineage (GTDB taxonomy): Bacteria > Latescibacterota > UBA2968 > UBA2968 > UBA2968 > UBA2968. Next base: position 350,553 of record PBWH01000014.1, on the reverse strand, counting down.
GATGTAGGGAAGTTCACCGAGCACGAAGTAGAGGCAGTTGGGCACGACGTAGAAGGTTTCCGCCGGCCAGACCGGACTGGCGTCTTCGGGTGCCGGATCGTGTTTCTGGTAGGCTTCCCGAATCCAGGGCCAATCCATGACCGAACACACGAAGAGGATTCGCTCGTAATCTAGCTCGAGCAGATGTAGCTGATGCGCCATCCACCGGATCCGATCTCTTCGCTGGCTGTCAGGCTCGGGGCGGGGGAGCCCAGTGACGAGCGCGGCATCGAACTTTTCCAGGCTGATCTGCTTGAGTGCGTATGGGTCGGGGTATGTCGCGGTTTGCTGCTCGAAGTTCTCGACACCCAGATCGATGTAGGCTCTCGTGATGTTGGCTGCCAAGGCTTCCCGGATAGCTGCGATCAGGGGTTGGCAGGGGTCGATCGGTACGAAGCTGTATGCCGAAGCCTCGTCGCCGACACCACCCTCTCGCTGAGCGACGATGTGAACGCGCGGTAGGTGCCCAATGGCCTCTTCGACCGCTTCCTCGAAATCGTCGGGGATCGGAATTGCGACACAGTCGTAGTCATCCGCGTGAATGCGCTGACGGACCTCGAGTGCGAAGTCGCCGCTCCCGTGAATGACGGGGAGGAGTGTGATGTGGTCTGAGAGTTGGAGGACGGGATGCATAAGCGAAAGGAGAAGCCTGGCTGGTCTTTTCGGCCGCAAGACGGATGAGTGCCACGGACGGGCTTGGACAGCGCTAGTTATCGTCGTCGCGGTTCGGGTTCAGCGGATCGTCGCTGCCGAAGAAGAAGTCGCTCAGGTTGACCCCGGGGACCTCGCCGCCGAGCGCACGGTTTTGTTGTTCGGCCAGCTTGTCGAGGTCCTTCGCCTCCTCGCCCAGCACGCGCACAAGTGCCTCGCGCCACGCTTCGTCCTTGCTCAACGGATGGTCTGGGTCTTGTCCTAGCCGCTTGAGGGCGTATTGGAGGATGTGGATCCCGTCACGAGGTGAGAATTTGAGGTTGAGGTCTTGGGCGCGCTGGAGGAAGTCGACCGTGAGGTTGAGCATCTGGTCCTCGGCAAACGGAAGATGATACTGGAGGATGGCCAGCTCGTCCTGCCGGTTCGGATACCCGATCTCCAGCGTCGGCTGCAGGCGGGAGAGGATGTAGTCCGGGATCTCGTAGGTGGATTCGTCGTCGTTCATCGTGACGCAGCAACGGAAGTCCTGATGGGCGGGGATGGTGATCCCCGCGATGACGCTTTCCACATACCTGCGATGGTCGAGGAGCGGGGCAAGCGAGGCCCAACTTTTCTCGTTCATCCGGTTGCCCTCGTCGAGGATGCAGATGCCGCCCGTGATCATGGCGGTAACCAACGGGGACGCGTGGTAGGCTATCTTGCCCGATTCGATCAGGACTGGTGTGACCAGCAGATCCTCGGGACGCGTATCGCTCGTGCATTGATATATGTAGAGGGACTGCTCCTTCTCCCTCGAGGCGGCCATTGCCAACGTCGTCTTTCCGATACCGGGTGGCCCGATCAGTCTGGGCGCCAGCGGAAGATCCTGTTCGTGGACGACCAACCAGCAGGCGAGGAGCTGTTTAAGGACATCGGTCTGGCCGATCCATTCTTGAGATTGATCGACCTCGAGAGACAAGGTTAGACTGATTCCGTCAATGACGACTTGATTCTGGGAGCTACCGGACTTGGGCATCGAATGCGACTCGCTTCTGACTGAGGGTATCTTCCGTATTTAAAGGGGTTTGTGGACTTTCATGAATATAACGGGGCCATTCTGGCCTGTCCAGCCTACGTGTTTGACTTTCCGCCGAGAATCGGCTAACTCTAGTCCTAACCTGAAGTGAGTATCTGTTTACTTATCGCAGNGCAGAGCCGTGCAAACCACGCGAATCCGAATCGTCCTGCTGTGTCCTCTGTTCCTGATCGGTTGTTTGGCAGAGGNCCCGTCCTCCTTCAGAACCGTCGATAGTCTCCTGACCGGTATGTGGACCCAGGTTAACGATCCACCAGCTCCCCCAACGATTGATTTCAACCCGGATAGAACCTTTTCTTCATTCAGCAGCGGCGTACCCGGTGCGGCTGTGCGGGATTTCTCCGGGGACTTCTGGCAGGCCGGTGAGGTCATTGCTTTTCGAGGGACCGGGCCTGTAGAGGGCGTTCGTGTCCAGTTCGTCCACTTCACGATTCAGGAAGACCCCCTGGTGCTGACGATGGCGCCGATCCTGCCGAAATTCGTGAACGAGACCATCGGCGTCGAGGACATCAACGGCATGTCGGAATCCGATGTCGAGTCCGCGCTCCGTCGATTCGACGGTCTGCCCATTCCCGAGACCGCTCTCGGGTTCTCGTTCGACTACCTCAAGTAGGCATCGATGATCAGACGCTACGCGCACATCCTGTTCGGCCTGGCCCTCTGTATATCAACGGGTGATGTCGGTGCTAAGGACACGACAACGGTCTCGGGGGTCGTGAGTGACGCCACCGACGGCACGACCTTGCCGGGCGCAAACATCAGGCTCTACTCCTCACGGGAGTCGCAGGCCGCGATTTCGGCTGCTGACGGTTCCTTCCTGCTGGAGAACATCACGCCGGGGATCTACGGGATGGAAGTCTCGTTCATCGGATATCGCCAGTGGCTGCTGACAGACCTCAAGATCGCCGGGGATCCGATCGATCTTGCGATCAAGTTGCGGCCCTCCGCGCTTTCGCTGGATGACATCGTGGTAACGCCCGGGCGCTTCTCCATCCTGAGCGATACGCCCTCCGCGCCCCAGACCCTGACCCGAAAAGAGTTCGAGGCGATGCCGTTTGTGGGGCAGGACATCTACCGAGCCGTGTCTCGTCTGCCCGGTGTGACGGCCAGTGACTTCTCTGCAAGATTTACCATNCGGGGCGGTGATTACGACGAGATTCTCGTGACGCTCGATGGGCTCGAGCTGTANGAACCTTTCCATCTGAAGGACCTCGGTGGTGGTGTGATGAGCATCGTCGACGTCGGGCTGATCCAGAGCGTGGACCTGATGACGGGCGGATTCCCGGCTGAGCATGGCGATCGGGAAACGGCCGTGCTCGAGATGCGGACCCGGACACCGAGAGAGGGTGCGTTGACGCGGGCAGAGATCGGNATCATCCAGGCCACTGCTCGGGCCGAGGGCGCGACCGAACGGATGTCCTACCTGGTTTCCGGGCGCGTCAGTCATCTCGACCAAGCCGTCGCGAAGTTCAACCCAGATGATGACTTCTCACCCGACTTCTACGATGCGTTCGGCAAGCTGACCTTCCAGGCCAACGACCGCCACCAGTTGTCGATCAACGGATTGCTTGCAGCGGATGATCTCTCTGCTGTCGACCAGGCGTTCGACCGGTTCGAGAGTCAGTACGCCAACGGGTATGTCTGGTCGATATGGAACGCGTCGCTGGAGAGCGGGGCTCGTGTCCGGACGATCGCTCACCTCGGTCAATTGTATCATCGGCGGAAGGGGACCGAGCTAGGGTTCGACAACAACGTCTCCAAGATCGTCGACGACTGGCGGAACACATATATTTACGGCGTGAAGGCTGATATCCAGCTCATCGGCGGGAAGCGACACGCGCCTCGTTTCGGGGTCGATCTGAAGGCGGGCCAGACGGAATATGACTTTTTCGAGCGCACGTTGATTCCAACGGGGCCGGAGGTGTCACAGGCGCGATACACGACCGAGTCGTCCCTGGTCAAGCACACGGGCAGCGAGATCGGTCTCTATGCGGCCGACAAGCTGCGGGCAACTGAGTCTCTGACGTTCGACGTCGGACTGAGGCTCGACCGTCAGTCGTGGACGGACGACACGAAGGTCAGTCCGCGCGCGGGAGTGGCCCTCAGTGTCGATGAGAACACTGTGCTTCGGGCGGCTTGGGGGCAATACTATCAGGCACAGGACATCCAGGAACTGCAGGTCGAAGACGGCGAGCAGGCATTCCAAGACGCGTCACTATCGACCCACTACGTGGCCGGGATCGAGCGGCGGATCGGGCGTGGCCTGCTCGTGCGAGCCGAGGCGTATTACAAGGATCTGGCAGACATCAAGTATCGCTTCGAGAATCTGGACGACGAGACGGACTTCATCCCGGAAGCGGAGGGTGACCGCGTACAGTTGTTCCCACATTCAGGCGTGTCGAAGGGTCTCGAGCTGTTCGTGCGACGAGACACCGGCAGGCTGAACTGGTGGATGAACTATGCCTTCTCGAGCGTAAAGGAGACGTTCGATTTTTCCGGGGCGACGTTCGAGACAGCGGGCAACGAGGCGCCAAGGCGGTTCGATCAGCGGCACTCGTTCTCGATCGACATGATCTTCAGACCCAAGGATAACTGGCACTTGGGGTTGGGGTGGGAGATCCGGAGCGGTTGGCCATACACGCCTCGCTTCGTTGAGACAGTGACCACCTCGGATGGCCGTCAGTTCAGGTCGCTCGTGCTGGGCGAGTTTCTGTCCGATCGCTATCCCCTGTATCACCGTCTGGATGCCAAGATCAGCCACTGGTATGATTATGGACGCGTACAAATGCGCGTCGCCTTNGGCCTGACCAACCTCTACAACCGCGAGAACGTCAGACGCTACACCTACACCACGGGGGGATTCGGGGGAGGTGGACAGGGAGGGCCTGGCGGACCCGGCAGTCAGGGCGCCACGTTCGGTCAGCTGTCCGAGGGGTGGCTTCCTGCGTTACCGTTTATCGACATCGGGTTCGGGTTCTGATTCATGCCCGAGGAATCAGTGGCCGTCTCCGCAGGGTCAGGCTCGTCTTTATAGAGGTCTTCGATTGACANGGTGGCCGTTACAAGATTAGTATTGTGCTAAGTATGGAGCGGACTTCACCTCGTACCGGGACGATTGNCGTGTCTTATCCAACCAGATGGCTCTGCCTGTTCGCTCTACTTTCAGGCTGTTTCAGTTCAGAACGCGATAACCTCCAGGATCCCGCCAATACTCCGATCCTCCAGATCGGGCCTGCCAGTTTCGANGCCTCGAATGCGTCGGTCGTCCTGACGTGGTCGTTCATCGGTCAGGGAGAGATCCCCGAGTTTCAAGTACGGCGTCGCATCTCGAACGACTTTGAAATAGTCGGCGTCGTGCCCGGCTTCCCGGGGGGCCAGTTCGAACGCCGAACGCTCACTTTCAGGGACCAGTCGGCTCCCGGAGGAGAGACGGTCACCTATAGAGTGCGTGTGCCCATCGAGAATGCGCCCGCCGCTTCCACTGATGCCAGCACGGTACGTGTTCCGGGGGCGCAACTCTCCTCGACTGTTACCAGCCCTGCTGCGGGATCTATCCGGGTCAACTGGCGACCGTCCGACGAAGTCACACGCGTGGAGGTGATTCGCTCTGTCCAGGGTGAAGAGATGGTCATCTATGGCACGGACGATCCGCGTCGCCGGACGTTCGTGGACACCGGTCTCGTCGGGAATGTGGAATATGCCTATCGCATCAGGTCCTTTCTTTTGGACACATCAATCGAGAGCGTGATGAGATCGTCCGGATTTTGGTTGAACACGACGTCCAGCGCCACGGATGTCAAGCCGGCATCCGGGGACATCACTCTTCTCTACGGCGTGAATTCGAACCCGTCGTCCAGTGTTGTCTACATCTACCATCACGGCTCGCTCGTCACGCGGGAGCGTCGGCTATCGACAAGCCGGTTCAGCGGGACGATCTCCAGGTCCGGAGCGCCGGTCGAACGTGACGATCGTGACCTGCGATCCGAGTCGGTTTCGGTCGACACGCCTCCTTCCGATATCGAGGTGATGGTATCCACACCTCTTGGTGACTTTAGGAGTATCGTCCAGGTCCTGATCGCGGGAATCAGTGATTCGGACGGACAGACNGTCCTGGTTCCCCACGGGTCGAGTCCCGCGAGGGATGTCAAGCGCTGGCCGAACCCCGAAGGGGCCACGCGGACGGCCGTTTCCAGTGACCGATTCGCGTTCTTGATCTACGTGGCAAGCGGTCGGACGCTCAGAGTGTTGGATGACCGCCTGAACGAAGTCGATACGTTCCAACTCCCGGCGCCGGTCCAGGATCTGGAAGTTCACGGCGAATCCGTCTGGATGATCGACCGAGATGGAAACGTCTATCGGGCGAATATCTCGGCCGTCAACCGTATCCCGATCGCGTTCGACTGGTCTCCCGTCACACTAGCGGCTGGCGCGAGGCCCCACGCGCTTTCAAATGGGGTGTCAGGACAGATCTTCCTGCTCGATCCAACGCTTCGAGAGGTGCACGTGTTTAATGTGGATGGCGACTATGAGACAACGTGGATACTTCCGAAGAACCGTGACTTCACCAACGGGGACATTCACGCGGCGTCGGGTACGTCTGTGCTTGTCCTCGACGATGGTGGAACGATCCACTCATTCAGGCCCTGAGGCCCATTCTTGCGAACGCGACTTACGACAAGCCTGCTGGGGTGNGTGGTTCTTCTGATGGGGAACCTGTGTTCTCCTGTGCGCGCGCAGGATCAGGCCGATTCGGACAAAGCAGCAGGGCAAAGGTTGAATGAACTGCTGTCGATGCCTGGCCTGCTGGCTGCGATCCCGTCCGCGGACCTACCCACCGGGCCCGAGCGGGCGTCTCTGTTCTTCGAGATCGGGCGCTGCTATTACGCGATAGGTGATTCTGCCCGAGCGGCCCAGGCCCTCCGATACGCATATGGTCTCGATCCAGCGTTGGAAGCAAGACACGTCGAGACCCCCTTCGCGAGTGCTGACCTCCTTCAAGCGAAGTCGTTCGTAGTGGGTCTGAGCCTGAGTGAGAAGCGCGAACACTACGCCGGTACGTCAAAGCTCAAGGCTGCCGGTCGATCGCTGATTCTTCCGGGATGGGGACAGATGTATCGTGGTCACAGGAAGCGTGGTCTGGTTGCGCTTGGTGCTATAGCCGCATCCGGGCTGTATCTGGCTAAAGCGGCTCGGGACTACGACAGCGCGAAGCGAGATTACGAGGCGACAACGGTCTCGGAATTGAGCCTCGAATTGCTCCAGGAAGGGGGTGAGATCCCGCGTCCCTTCGAATCGCGCTATGAGATTTACCGGAGCAAGGCGAGCGTTGCGAACACGGCAGCCATCCTGCTTGCCGCCGTATGGGGCGCCAGCGTTCTGGACAACCTGATTCTCGAGCCGAATCGCTTCGAGTTGCGGGTCGGTATCGGGCCGTGAGAAGGATTCTCCTGACGCTGGTCTGCCTAGCGACCCTCCTCTTCGGCGAGCAGGTTCTGGCTACCAGCCGCATCGCCGTCCACCCATTCCGGTTCGCATCAGATCCGGACTATGGCGTGTTTCTTTCCGACCGGATCACGGCGGAACTCTACAACCGCAGCTATTTCACCGCTCTCGATTCTCTCCGGTTCGAGTTGATCGAACCGGACAGCCTGTCCGGTGATCTGCTCGCCCGCACCCTGGACGATGCGCTGACCTCGGGAGACCTGGAGGCCATCCGGGGGCGTGTGGATGCGGATTACATTGTGGTCGGCGACATAACGGAACTCGGTCACTTCACCATCCGGGTCGCCGTCCTGGATCTGGCATCGGGAACGCGGATCTGGAACGGCGAGACAATCGACAATCCTGCGTGGACCTGGACGCAGGCCTCCCGGAACGTCGGTGACATTCCCGTACAGAAGCTTGTTGATGCCATGGGGTTCGGCGATTTCGACCGACCTGTATTCAACCCGGATGCAAGCGATTTACCCAGGAAGATCGCTCTGCAGCCAGTCCACACGACGGTTGACGGTCCGCTCGCCGCGGATTGTCGTCGTCGTCTGGAGTTGGGGCTGACGAGAGACGGCCTGTTCGAAGTCGTAAAGGGCAGCTTGGGGTCGGAACCATCGCGCACGGCACCGCCCCGTCTCGACTTCCGGTGGCGGACTATGGCCCGGTCTGGCCTGGAAGTGGATGCCGTCCTGTGCAGTAGCCTGAAGACACTGGGGAAGGACGGAACGGTCCACAATATCGGTGTGACCTCACGGCTGATAGAGGTCCCCACGGGGCGGATTTTGTGGGCCGGTTCCTCGAGTGGGCGTCGTATCTGGCGCCACGATAAGCTGTCTGACGTGACCGATGCGACCATGGGGCTGCTGACCGAACAATTCGCCCAATACGGAGCGAGTGCGGCGGAAAGCTCACTGGCCGAAGTGCTCGCCGACGCAAACGACGGGCTCGGATGGGCGCAGGTGGGGCACGCTTATCTGAAGCGGGGTTTGCTCAAACAGGCGACTGAAGCGTTCAACACCTCTTTGACGTATTCTGACGCCAAAGCGGCTGCTCTGAACGGATTGGGCTTGGTGTCCATTCGGCGATTTGAAGGCTTCGACGAGGGCATACGGATGTTCAAGAAGGCGCTGGATGAGGACCCTGCCTATGTCGAATCATACGCAAACCTGGCTCAGGCCTACTTCGACCGAGACAATACAACCGGGACCCGATACGCTGAGGAGGCGATCGAGCAGGATCCGAACTATGCCAGGTCCTATCGGATCCTTGCACATTGGTACGAGAAGAACGAAGAGGACAAGAAGGCGGTCTCTTACTACCGAACCTATGCGTCGATGGAGCGGGATGACACGGAGACGATCGTTCGCTTTGGCCACGCACTCAGTCGGCTTAAGGCGTTCCGTGAGATCGAGGCAGACATCGAACCCGTCCTCCGGTCCCATCCCGAGGCCTACGAGCTACTCCCGGTCGTTGCCTACAAGGACTATCGTACGGGGCGATTCTCTCGGGCGCGTGAGCGTTTCGATCGTTTCCTGGGCCGCATCGGCAAAGGGGAGCGGGATGTATATCAGGATTTGTCCCCCCTTCTCAGGGATGCCTACCGAATGGCATATGAAGAGCTCGACGACGAAAATCGGAAGGAGTTCGAGTCGCGATTCTGGCTCGAGCGCGATCCCGATCTGACAACTGACGCGAACGAGCGTCATCTCGAGCATCTCTCCCGTGTTTGGATCGCCCGACGCGACTATTCCGACCTGGCCTACCCCTGGGACCGGCGTGGCGAGGTCTATGTGCGATACGGAGAGCCCGATTACCGTGCACGTTCAGGTTGGGTGCCGAGCCTTTTGCCTCCTGACGTTGAAGTCGTTAAGATGAACATCTACTCCCAGCTTTACAACGATCCCCCCGACGGAGAGCTGGTGGGGCCGGTGTTTCCCGTACGGAGCGATGCGGGTCTGGCGGTGCATCACGTGGAGGGGGACATCCTCGAGAATCCCGGGGGAACCTTCATGCCGGGCCGCACCCGCGCCCAGCAGGAGGAGCTCAACCGGGATCGGGCCGGTACGAATGTGCTCGGCTCTTTCGACTCCAATCCGCAAGGATACGCGCCCGTTACGCTTCAGCGTGACAACAGCATTGTCCGGTGGGAGTCCTGGACCTACGTGAGTCTGGGAGCGGTATTCGACTTTACGCAAGAGACCGGCGGGTCGGGCGGATTCGATTTTGCGCCGCTTCCTTCGTTCGAACCTGCCTCTTTGAAGTCGACGATCCGACTCGCCGAGTTTGCTCCGGAGATCGCCTTCGAGCGGAGCGTCGTAGAATCGCCCGATCTGTATGACGCACCTCGGTATCCGGATTTGGTGGGTTTCGAGGCGGACGTGGCCGACTTTCGTGGCGAGGATGGTGAAACGCGATTGGACATCGTGTATGCCGTCCCGACTGCTTCGGTACGGGCCAGGGACACCCCGCAAGGACGAACCCGTATCCTCACCCGGTCGATCGCGCTTGCCGATACCGCCTTCTCGCGCGTGATTCGACAGGAACGAACAGTCCAGTTCTCCGATCCGGCCGATTCATTAACCCTCGTCGATGTCATACCCAGTACTGTGCCCCCGGGACGATACGTCGCCACGCTGACGGTCAGGGAGGCTGGAACCGGCAAGACGGGGTCCGTAACCCGTGAAATCGACGTAGAAGCTTACGGGCAGGACTCGCTCCGAATCAGCGACCTGCTCCTGGCGTCCGACGCCGGCGATTATACCGGCCGGGTGCGTTTCCGGCGGGGGGCTCTGCAGATCGTGCCCCATCCTTCCAGAACATATCGGAGCGACGAGCGTCTAAAGTTTTACTATGAGGTCTATAACCTGGCTCAGGACGCGTTCGGTTCCACGCTCTACACGGTGACCACGACCGTGGTCGCGAAGGACTCCCAGCTTCGGGGGGTGTTCAGGCGCGCGAGAAGCCAGGAGGCTGCCGCAACCGTCGAGCAGTCCGGATCCAGCTCGTTCGAGAGATCATACCTCGAAGTCGATCTCGGCGCCGCAAAGCCCGGTGTGAACAGGCTGATCCTGACGATCGAGGACCTGAACGGGAAAGCGGTGGCGAGAAAAGAAGCTGTCTTCCAACTCGAAAAAGCGAAGGGCGAGTGAGATCATCAATCAAAACCATCCTCGCGGTAGTGGTTGGAGCGACCGGTCTGCTTGCCGAGGTCCACGCCGATAGCTGGATGCGTCGGGGCGTGCCGAACGGGGACCGGTTCGGCTGTCTGCTCTGTCACCAGACATCGGAGCCTATCGGAGGGGCATCGACCTATCCCCTGAACGGTTTTGGGGTGGACGCCAAACAGTGGCTCCAGTCCTCCAACTACACCAAGTGGAGCAAGTCTCTCGCCGACCGCGACTCGGACCACGATGGCTACACGAACGGCGAGGAATTGCAGGAGCTGACTGGGTCGTGGCGGGCCGAGTATATCGGTGAGGACATGGTCGTCAATCCCGATGCCTACGACCTGACTTCTGGTATTCCAAGGAACGCGACTAACCCGGGAACAGTCGACGCGATCGAGGGTGGGGCAGTCCGCATCTCATTCGATGAAATCGAACCAGACACGGTGAATGTCGGTGAGCTGGTACGGGTGGAGTTGAGAGGGTCGACTTCGGCCGCAGGTCGTGAGGTCACTTTTTCCGCCCTCGATTCGACCCCGCTTCCCGAAGGTGCGATCCTGTCCGGGAGCCTCTTCAACTGGCGTCCCGTTTTCGAGCAGGGCGGTACTCACCGCCTCCTTATCCAGATGACGGACGGCACCCAGGCGNTTACNCAGAGTTTCAGGGTGACCGTTCTGGGTGGGGCAACGCCTCCTGAACCGCCAGAGCCCCCGCCTGCAGAGCGCATCATTCCGCCTGTGACCGATTTCACCCCGCTGAGGATGGATTTCGATGAGAACCGGCGTGTCGACCTGACCGATTTCCTTGCCATCGCCGCGTCCTACGGGCAGCGCGATTTCCGTTTCGACTTCGACCGAGACGGATTCGTCGGCTTTCGAGACATCCTATACTTCCGGCATTACTATAACCAGCGGGTGAATACCTCCGTGACCTTTCGTACTCCCGCCCTCGATCAGCATGTGTTCGAGCCGGTGACCACGGCGGAGATCGTCTTCCGAAACACGTCGACCGGTCTGTTCGAACGTGCGCACGCGGGTAACATTCTGATCGGCAAGTACGAGGTGACGAATCTGCAATACTTCCAGTTCTGGGATCGGACGGGAAGGGGTGCGCCCAACACGCCGCTGGCGATCGACGGCGTGATCTTCCCGGACTTCTATCTTGATAGGGGTGATTTTCCGGTCGTCGGTATCGACTTCGTNTCTGCGAAGGCATATTGCGAGTGGATCGGCGCGAGACTGCCCACGTGGACGGAGTGGGTGGTATCGGCGAACGGCGAAGAAGACCGGTTGTATGCACACGGGAACGAGATCACCTCGGCTGACGCGAACTACTTCGATAGTGGCGATCCCTTCGAGCCAGGCCCTTCACCCGTCGGTTACTACAACGGGGAAAGGGAGGCGTTCACCACGAACGACAGTTTCTCGAAGTACGCCGCTTATGACATGACCGGTAACGTGTGGGAGTGGACCGACCGCACGCGCGAGTCGTTCGGATTGGTGGAGACGGCGATCATGGGAGGGAGCTACGACGATGATCCGTTCGGATCCGCCCTGTTCTCTCAGGGGTTCACCTGGGAAGACGTGACGGCGAAGAAGGCGACGCTCGGGTTCCGGTGCGCGCGGGACCAGTAGGTCTTAAGACCATCTCTGATCGAAGGGAACGGTCAGCACCCCTGGCATCACCCTCCGCGAAAGGAACGCCATGCCTGCAGGTATCGTAGCACGGTTGCTTCAATTCAGGCGGTCAGAAGAGTTGCGTCGGAGAGGACGGAGTGATCGCAGGAAGGACAGAGCGCAGAAGCAGGAGAGGGGCAAGGTCAGCCCGGTGAAGGGCGGCGCATCGGACAACGACCAACAGCAGACTGCACGCGATCAGAAGGCCGAAGGATCGATCCTGGACACGTCCTCTATGCTGTCGAAGTGACGGTCTGCCGAGACGATCCTTTAAATTCGATTCGCACGCATTGAACCAAGGTGGACGGCATCCCTCGTAGGCAGCGCGGGATGCCGCTCCATGTACAGCGTTGCGAGCATCACGTCCGGTTTCGACACGGGAAGCGGGTTTGGGAGCAGAGCCGTGATCTCGCGCGTCAATTCGATCCCCGCCGATGTCTTACGCAGTGGGTATCTTGCGGCAGCATTGATTTCCCGTCGGGAGGTCCATAGTGCACACCCTGATCACCCTGATTGTTTCCTGCCTGATCGGTTTGCCCTGCTCGTTGTCGGGTGCGACACCGGAGTTTGCGTGCTTGTTCAAACGTCCGGAACGTCGCACGATGGAGATGCTNGTCCGGCAGGTCGACAAGCGTGCNGCGNANCGATTCTCCAANCTGAAGGGCAGCAAGCAGGCCATCTTCCTTTCCCGTTTCTGGGATGATCATTGTCCCAGGTTCTCCAAGCTGTATGTCGATTTTCAGCTTGGCCAGCGCCGCCCGAATGCCTCTCCAAGCTTCTACAACGATCCTGACTTCCTGACGCCGGACTATTGGGTCTACGTGGCAACGAAGGACTCCCTCGATCTGGGTCGTACCACCGCACTGCTGGAAACCCTCCTGGAGAGCAACCCATCCGACGGTGTCGGCATGATTGCCCTCGGATACTGCTACCTGGAATCGGACTCTCTGGAGCAGGCAGAGGCGATGTTCCTCGAAGCCAGGAAGCACCACCGGAAGGAGCCGGCGGTCTACAACGGCCTCGGTTTTTCCTGGGTGAAGCGTCCCAACGGACAGACGGTGGGTCGTGACTACTTCAGTAGCACTCGACCGATCGTATGAGGCGGCCAGCTACAACCTGGCCATGAGCCAGGTTGCGACGCGAGCAACGGATGTACCCTACCACATCCGAAAAGTGACGCGTTCGTTCCCCAACCATCACGATGCGTATTACAAGCTCGGAGTGTGGNACGAGATCCGCAGCCGGTTCGATGGCGACTTCGTCGATGATGCGATGGACGCGTATCTGACCCAGACGGAAGCGAACCCCACCCACTATGCCGCGTGGGGGAATCTCGCCCGGATGAAGATGCTGTCGGGTCACCACGCTGAGGCCGTGGTGATCTGTAGGCGGGTACTGGATGAAGCACCGCCGTATCGAATTCGGGTTCTGTCGGTGCTGATGGAGGCTGATTCCATGTGTATGTTCGTTACGGTGAGCCGCAGCACAACAGCCGATCGAGCAGCCTCCGCTTCGAGACGGATCCGATGGTGGTCCGGGTCCGTAACCTGCTGATGGCGGCACTGACAGACGAAGAATGGAATGAGATCAGGCAGTTCCATCGACGGATCCGCACGTCGACGCGAGACGTGCCACGCGATGGACTGAACACACTCGGACGGCGTTACCTGNGCAGTGATGACCGGTTCGTTTCGACATCTGATGGTGTATGTNAGCGACCTGGAGCGGTCGACCACCTTCCACGATCGTGTGCTCGGTTTCCTCGGATACGCGTTCGCCCACAGCGGCGACACATACGCCGTGTGGAACCCTTCGAGGGCGTGATACAGCTTCGGGATCGTGCTGGCGGACTCCACTATGCGAGATGACCGGTATATCCGTGGGCGAGCAGGCTTCCATCATCTTGCGCTCAACGCGGAATGTCGTGAACAGATCGATGCGCTATACGACGTGCTCCAGGAGATCGAGGCGGTTGTGCTCGATCCACCCGTCGCGTGTCCGGAATACAGTCCGACTTACTGCGCCGTCTACTACGAAGATCCGGATGGGATGAAGCTGGAGGTTGCCCACTACTAACGCGGGCTGTGGGGTGAAACGTCAGGCCGGGAGCTCGTCTTCCGGCCTTTTTTCTTTTGTGTTCCGGAAGGCGAAGAAGAAGATAAATGCGCTGGTCATGCGGAGCGCTCCAGCCAGCGCGAATGTGATCCAGTAGCCGTATCGGACGATCAGGAACCCCGCCGTGACACTCGCGATGCCAGACGGAATCTGGAAGCCGGTGACGCGAACGCTCTGAATACGTGCCCAATACTTGCGCGGTATGACCTGAGTCGCGAAGGTCATCTCGGTCGGTGTGGTGATGGCTTCGACGGTCGCTCCGATCAGCACCAGGATCAGGGCTTCCCACAGGTTTCCGGTCAGCCCGAGAAAGGCGAGTGAGATGGACCCGATGATTCTCGTGGGGACGATCGTCTTGACCGTTCCAAGTCGACGGGCCATCGCTGGCGCCATCACGGTTGCAGGTACGGTCACGATCTGAGCGGCAAAGAAGATGATCCCGATCAGGGCCGTCGACGTATCGAGATCCTGCTGCAGGAAGACGTTGAAGAACGGGAACGAGAAGCCCATCGAAGCACCACGGCAGATGCTGATCGATCCGTATGCGGCGAACTCCTTGGTCGGGAATGGCGCATCTTCGTCCGCTTCGGCCTCGGTCGGTTCTGGACGGCGACCCCCCCGTTCGATGCCGAGGAGTGGAAAGACAGAAATCAGACACAGCCCGACTCCGACGTATAGTGCGTATCGATACGGACCCGGAAGGTCTGGATTGGCGCCGGTGAGTCCGACCATGATGTCTGGCAAGCATCCGGCAACCAGGCTGATCACCATTCTCGTGATGGCCTGCAGACTCATCCAGATTGCGATGGCCTGGGCTCTTCGCTCTGGGTGGGCGTTCTCCGCCAGGAAAGGGACGTGGTTGACCCAGAGAAACGCGCCTGAGGTGCCGGCGAGGAACGAGAGGATCAGGAGAATGCGTGGGTCGGATAGCGTGGCCAGGCCGACCTGGGTCGTGAACAGCACGCCAGCGGTGGCGAGCAGGAAGGGCCGTCGTCCAATCCGGTCGCTGACATATCCCGTCGGAATGGCGAACAGCCCGCTCGCGATCGGACCCAGGCCAACAAGCTGCCCGATTAAGTCTTCCTGGAATCCCAGCCGCGTCAGGTAGAGGTTGTAGAGCAGCGCCTGGATCATCATGCCGGCAATCAAGGGTACGCCGAACATGAAGAAGCAACGGACGTTTTTGTTGTAGTCGCGGAGGTTGTATCCGCGGAAGAGATCGTTCACAGGAGACTCGAGGCCGGATGGTCGCTAACGGGGGTAATAGATGACCAGGGAAGGGATAAGACAAGGGTGAAACCAGGGTGAAGCAAGGATTGGCAAGAGTTCAGGAAGGTCAGAGACGGTCAGGCTGTGGGTGGCGCCTCCAGAAGCTGAGGGGAGAGCACCAGGAATGCGGAATCGACTGCTAGACCGTTGGTTGACCGGCTCACGCCGTTATGCTATCTTGCCCGCTGCGCTATACTTATGCAAGCGATCAGGACCGTACGGAGGATGGCATGTTGAAGAAACTCGTGATTTGTGCTCTGGCTGTTTCCCACCTGGGATGCAGCGACCGGCTGGCGGACATGCAGAAGGCCTGCGAAGGAACGTGGCAACTCGAGTCGCGTACGCTGGCGGACGGAAATACCCTCAGACCGCCTCAGGTACAGGGCACGATCCACTGGGAGCCGATTGATTCCCGGAAAGCCCACGTCTCGGTGACCATGGTGCGAAACGAGGGTGACAACCAGATCATGGACCACTCACTCAGCACCTATGAGATCTCGACGTCAGCGATCACACGGAAGCGACACGCCCTGGTTCAGCGCGGGTATCGAGAGCGCGTCGGATCGCCATTGAGCCATTATGTTCGCGGGAAGACCGAGAAAGGCAAGGCTTCGTTCGAAGCGGAAGAGGTGACGTTCTTCCACGCGGCCAAGGGGCAAACGGGCGTGGAAAAGGGTGGTGACGAGGGATTCCGGCAGGTGTACTCGGGAGATGTGATGACGGCAAGTTACAGCGACGGATTTACAGACACCTGGCGTCGCGTGCAATAAGTCATCCCCCGCATAGCTGACCGTGGCCCGTCGCGTCGCTATATTCTTGGCAACTGGACGGGCCATCTATATATCTAGTCCGGCGTTGGACATACGACCCTGCTGCAGGATTTTTCTACCGCAGTCCTCAAGGCGCCTGCTTAACCGTTCGCGAGAATGCATTGCGAGGGGCTAAGTAGGCGCCTTTTTTCTGAATCTCTAAGCCGTTGTTTGCAGTGAGTGTATAGGGCCTGGCGGTCTTTAGCGGGACAGCGCCGGGCAAACCCGGATCGCGCCAACTGGTACAGACGGTATGCGATCGTGGGGCATGAGGCTGAGAGGCGAATTCGTCTCTTAGCTTGATTCGTTTGGGACGTGTAGGCAAACCCCCAGTCGGTTACAGCCAAAGTCAAAAGCTGGAACGGCAGAGGACGCTGAGAGGGGCTGGGTGATGGGAGTCCGGGGTGGAGGAGAAGCGTGGCGAAGATGGAACCCTGGGTTGAGGTTCTCGTAGGAAGGCGACGGGATAGGGCTGCATCCAGAAACAGCATACCCAGAGGCGCCAAATGGACTAGGGCAAGAAACCGAATCGACCCCATCGGATGGATCGGGTCAACTCCCACAGCGGGTGGATGACATCCCGGGAAAACAGGATCAGGCGTGGCCGTGCCTTGATGTTGTCGAGGGAGATTGGACCGAAATACCGCGAGTCGTAGCTGTTATCGCGATTGTCTCCGACGACGAAGATGTGGTTCTCCGGAACCTTGTAGGGCGCATAGTTGTCTCTTGCGATAAAACGGGCAGGGAGCACGCGTGGATCCGTATTCTTGACGCCGGGCGGATTCTCGAACGGTTTTCCGTCGACGTAGATCCCCTTGTTCCGGATCTCGATCGTCTGGCCGGAAACCGCAATACAACGCTTGAACAGGTCCTTGCTGTCATCTTCTGGAGATTCGATGATAACCAGCTCCCCTGGCTGAGGGTCAGAGAACCCGGGCATCCGGAAGGAAGGCACTTTGGTCTCGAAGAAGGGAAGCCGATCAGGCACCTGGGTACCATAGGTGAGCTTGTCGGCGATCACGAAGTCTCCGGTCAGGATCGTGTCCTCCATCGACCCAGACGTGACGTGATACGCCTGGACGACGGTCGACCGAACTAGGATCGAAGCACCGATCACGACGATTGCGCTCTTGAGAAACTCTTTTGTGGTGCTGCTCTTTGGGGGCTTTTTCTTACTCATGGATCTCTTTCGGTTTCGTCTGAAGGGCCGTTCAGGCCTAAATGTCATCATTTCAGCGTTTTGGACAACATTTTTATGACTCCTGGTTCAAGCACGAAGTTTCCTCAAAACAGTGAGTTAGCCCCAATGTTGGCTGAGTGAAGATAAACAGCACATACGAGAGGCTCCTGTTGGCAACGGATCGTCCCGATCCCTTCTCGACCGACAAGGTAGCCCGTTTGTGGGTGGAGGAACACATCTTGGCCCAGATGCTGACCTGTCATCTCGGCGGGATTACGGAGGCGGCTTCCTTCCGCACGGACACGGGAAGCGTGTGGTGGATTACGGGTGCGGCCCGGGTCACTATGCCAATCGTTTTTCGGAAAATGGGGCCGAGGTCACGGGGATCGACGTGTCCAGCCGATCGCTCGACTATGCGCGGAATGAGGCAGTGGGGAGAGGCCTTTCGGCCGACTATGTCCAGTCCGATTACGTGGCTTACCAGCCCGACGACGTCTTTGATCTCGCAGCGATGATCAGCTGGAACTTCTGTGTGCTGCAACCCGAGAAGCGTTCAACGTTTCTGAGTCACGTTCAGGAGGCGATCGGGGCTGAGGACGATTTTTATTCGATGTGAAGTTCTCGACTGCGCTGAAAGAGATGACCGATAGCCGGAGGCTGGAACAACGCCCGGCGGCAGATTCTTCACAGCCGAACCACACGGAGAGATCAGGTCGACTGTCACGTATCCAGATGCGGCTGTCTCCCTCGAGCGATACACGATCGTCGAGTCGGATCGGGTCTGGACGATCGACAACTGGATGCAGTACTACACCTTGGAGCATTTGCAGTCCGTGCTCACCACAGCTGGCCTGGCCGTGCTGGAGATGTTCGGAAGCGTGACGGGGACCCCGTATTCGGATTCCAGTGGCGCGTTTGCCATTGAGGTCCGGAGAGCATCTTGATGGCAACGACTATAAGAGGCGGCGAATGGATAGGATCCCTCCTGGTCCGGTATCCCCGCGCCACAGTGGCGGTCGAACGGATGGAAATGCTCATGCAGGATACACCTGACGGCACACTCGTTCAGCACGGGCCGATCTTTCTGGAGGGAGACGCGCCTCAACTCCGTCTGCCGGAATGGTCGGTATCTGACACTCTGGAGAAGATCGAGGTGGACGGCCTGACCTACACGTTCCCTGATTCCGAGAATGGGATTGCGGACGTGAGCTTCGCGATCGCCCGTGGCTCGTTTACGGTCGTCACAGGGCGAATCGGATCCGGGAAGACCACTCTGCTTCGGAGGATGTTGGGACTGTTGCCCAAACAGGATGGGCAGATTCGGTGGAACGGAACGACAGTGGACAATCCGGACGACTTCTTCGTACCCTCTCGCAGTGCGTATATACTGCAGATCCCTGGCTCTCTACAGCGCCTCGCTAAGCGACAACCTGCTGATGGGACTGCCCGAAGAGAACGGATACAACATCGACGACGCCATTGCAGCCGCGGTGATGGAGGATGACCTCAAGGATCTGGACGACGGTCTGGAAACGATCGTTGGTCCCAAGGGGCTACGGCTGTCAGGTGGCCAGATGCAGCGAACGGCCGCGGCTTGGATGTTCCTGCGTCACCCGGAGCTGTTCGTGTTCGATGATCTGTCCAGTGCGCTGGATGTTGAGACCGATCAGAAACTGTGGGCCCGGATGTTTGAACGTCGGGAGAACGAGTAGTCGACGTGTCTCGCGGTGACACGTCGACGAGCGGCGCTGAGACACGCTGATCAGATCGTGGTCCTCAAAGACGGTCGTGTGGATGCGATTGGCGATCTGGACGACCTG
This sequence comes from Gemmatimonadota bacterium, assembly GCA_002727195.1. Taxonomy (GTDB): domain Bacteria; phylum Latescibacterota; class UBA2968; order UBA2968; family UBA2968; genus UBA2968. The sequence continues at coordinate 331,265 of PBWH01000014.1, read as the reverse complement.
CTGGAGTTGAGTGCGGAGATGCAGAGACTGTGGGCGGGAGACTACAGTGAGTCGTCGGATAGTGACTTTGTGGGTACCGCCTCCGAAGATGGATCAAAGCAGGAAACCACGGAATGACGGAGACCGAGTCACTCGTAGGAGTCGCCTCTGGAGGCGAGATCTCCGGGTGAGATAATCGAACATCGAATTCAGAGTGCTGAGTAGGGAGTGTTGAGTGCTGAAGGAAACCCTCTGAGGGGACTATGACTTACCTGAGCCTGACACCACAGGAAAGAGACTCGCGCACACTTGAGGACGCGAAGGTCGCGGAGGCGGAGAAGGCTATTCGCGAAGACGGGTTCGTCGTGCTCGAGGATGTCGTCGAGCACGATCATCTGGACGTCCTGTGGGGTCGGATGGTCGAAGATCTCGAGGTCATTCTCGCACGCCCTGACGTACCGCACCAGTTCGTCTGGGGGAATGTGCAGCAGGACCCTCCGCCGGTTGCTCCGTATGTGTTCGAAGACGTGATCGAGAATCCCTGGGTGAAACAGATTACCCGACGGGTTCTCGGGGATGATGCCTACAATCGGTTTTACTCGGGCAACACGAACCTCCCGGACAGCAAGCTTCAACCTGTACACGTGGACAACGGTGACCTCTGGCGAGGTCTGGAGGTCCCCCACCCGGCTTACCAGCTTGTGGTAAACCTCGCTCTGAAGGATGTCGATGAGCGCAACGGCAGCATCGAACTGTGGCCAGGGAGCCACCTGTTGATGTCCAATGTTGTGGGCGAGGACATCAAGGTCGATCCCGACCTCCTGGAGAGACGGCGCGTGAAGGTGCCTCCAATCCGGGGGAACACGAGGAAGGGCAGCTTCCTGATCCGGGACATGCGGATCTGGCATCGGGGGACGCCCAACACATCGAAGCTACCGCGCTTTATGATCGCAATGACGCACTGCGCCTCTTTCCTGGCTCGCAGACGTCCCCTGCGTTTCCACCCGAATGTCTCCTCCGTGTTCGCTGACGAACCCGTCAGCGACTACATCCTGACGGATGAAGACATCCCGTATCTGTCAGGCCACAACGCATACGACTTTCCGACACAGGGCGTGATTCTCCCGCTCTAGGCCAAAACACTATCTCACCAGACGTTCTTCGGACGGTATACGGCGCGAACCTTTTGAGACTCAGTTGTGTCTTATGACGGGGTCGTGTATACAAACCGATTCGAAAGAGGTCGAATGGTCCACGTGGTAACCGTCTCTCTCCCACACGTTCCGGTTTTTCTTCTTTGGGGGAGTTAGTGATCCTGAAGTGTCAGAATCGCGTTGACATATGTTGTCGAACGTGATTGGTTGCCGAGCACGTTTCTCCACAACAGGCACGACCTAAGAGGCGACAAATGGCTGAGCGCGAAGTGATGATGGACCGGCTGACCAGACGCGAATTCCGGGAAGGGCTCGAAGCGGGGCACTTCCAGACGGCGATCATTCCGACGGGCGCGAACGAACAGCATCTCGAGCACATCACAACCGGTCACGATATCCGGCACTCCACGCATATCGCTAGAGAAGCCGCGATGAACCTGTATCCTCAGGTCGCCGTGACCGTTCCGATGAACGTGGGGATCTCCGAGCATCATATGGTGCACAAAGGGACGATTACGGCGAAACCGGGCTCGTGGCTGGCCGTCCTGTTCGACGCGGTGGAAAGCGTGATCAGGCATGGCTGTAAGAATGTGCTGATTCTGAATGGTCACGGTGGGAATGTGGCACCGGTGAAGGGCATCCTGGGGCAGTGGCAACTCTACTTCAAGTTACAGGCACCCAATACCAACCTGCACTTCTACTCGTATTGGGATCTGATCCCGGAGGCCTTCGCGAGTCAGCACCTAAAGACCAAGCGGTATCCCGGTCACGCCCAGGAGTTTGAGACAGCGACGGCCCTCGCCTTGTTCCCGGATAGTGTTCGACACGATGCCATGCAGGATCAGGATGACAAGGAGCCGCTGGAGGCGACGGCTGAAGCCGGACAGGCGCTCGTGGATGAAGCGATCCGGCAGGTGACCGCTTACGTGGAGCGGATGATCGGCGGGAGCAGCAGGCAGGATCAGAAAGCTGAGTTTCACCCTTAGGGATCCGATTCAGAGCTGGGCGCCCCTCGATACAATCCGAGCTAACGCTCGGATCACTCGGGAACGCGGTGTGCCGGCGCCTCAGGACAATGTTTGACACATAGACTTGCATCAAGACCAACGGTTCTAATCGGACTGGCGACGGCGTTCTCGTTGCTTGGTGATCAGATGCTGTATTCGGTCCTGCCCACCTACTTCACCGAGATCGGACTGATGCCGTTTCAGGTCGGTCTCGTCCTTTCCGCGAACCGGTTTATCCGGCTCATCACGAATCACCTGGCTGAGCGCCTCTGCAGGCGAATCAATCTCAGCCTGCTCGTGGTCCTGTCGTTCGGGCTGGGGGCGGTGGTGACATACGCCTACACGAGCGTGACGCACTTCGGCCTGCTCATCCTCGCGAGGGTGACCTGGGGGCTCTGCTGGTCGTTCATCCGGCAGATCGGCCTGATGACCGTGGTCGAGAGCAATCCGGATCACCGACTGGGTCGGTCGATGGGGTTCTATTCCGGCATTTCACGAACGGGCTCTTTGGCGGGTAATCTTCTGGGCGCGGTTGGCCACGACCTGATCGGGTATACGTCCACGCTCGTCAGTTTCTCTGTTGTTTCGCTGCTGGCGATTCCGCTGGGTCTGTTCGGCAGAAGAGGGCTGAATCACCGCATCGAAGAAGAAAAGGTCGAGGCTGGTGTCAGCGTTTCATCCGGTGGGCTTCTTTTCTGTGGGTTCGCAGTCGGGTGTGTGGGCCCGGGTCTGGTGATGTCGACACTCGGGCTGGTTCTGAAACAGACGGTGGGTGATGACATCGGGCTGCTCGGGCTGACCATTGGGGTGGCGAGCCTGAACGGTCTGTTCCTCTCGGTGCGCTGGATCGCGGACTTCTTCGGCGCACCCGTGCTGGGCTACGTGGGAGATCGCATTGGCCGAGGACGGGCGACAACCCTCTTTTTCGCCGGAGGAACTGGCGTGCTGATGCTCGCCTCGACCGCAGACTCTCTCACATGGATCGGTGTTGCTGTGCTCGTGTTCTTCATGTGTGCCGTCGGACTAACGACGATCTTGCTGGCGGAAGCGAGTCGTCGCGGGTCCCGGACGACCTCCCGCTACGTCACGGCGTCCGACATGGGGGCGGCCCTTGGCCCTGCCCTCGGATGGACCTCACAGCAATTCGTCTCGTCGACGGACGTCGTATTCCTGATGGGGATGACGCTCTACGGTATCGCTGCGATTGTGAGCCGGTATATCCGTCGGGACTAGCCGCTCAGCGAATGGCCGAAGTTCTGCGCGAACACCAGGAAGTCGCTGAAGTCAACGTCACCGTCGTTGTCGAGGTCGCCAAGGAGACCCGAGGGATCGCCCGGGCTGGCTGAAACGGTCGGCACGTCGTCGGATGCCCAGATGGCGATGCCTGACTCGTTCGAGATCGCGGGATGCCCCACGTTCGTGGTATCCACGCCCATCCTCGCACCACCCGTTCCCTCACTGTTCGCCACTCCCAGGAAACCACCTGCTGATGTGCCGACACCGATCGTGGCTGTCAATCCACCGGCGGTATTGCCGACCCCGATGAATCCGTCGCCGAACGAATCCACGCCCATGATCGTCGTCTCTGTGCCTTCACCGTTGAAGGCGGTGAACTGTCCTGCTCTATCCGTATCCACCGAGACCACGGCCTGAGGCAGGCCGGTGACGTCGCCTAGCACGATCAGGCCATCGCCAGCCGTATCAGTTCCGATAAAGCCCACCTGTTGCCCGTCGTTGTTGAGGGTCTGGATCGCAGCCGCCTGAATCACTTCACCGAGAGGTTGAGTGACGACCTGCTTTCTGTGTGGTTTCGCTTTACGGCTGAGGAATGTAGACCACGTCATCCTGGTCGAAATGGAGGAGGCCGCGATCGACAACACACCCACAAGGATCGCACACAACAGGCCCGCACTTCTTTTTACTCGGCGGTTTGCCCGCCTGAGGGTGGCTATCTCCGAACGAATGTCATCGAGTGCCCGTCTGGTTTCCCGATCCATCTCTCCCTCCTTCCGGGTCTATCGCTGGATGAACGCCTGCGATCCGTCTTCCCAGTGTCCTCCGACCGGCCGCACCTGACCGCCTCCCGTAACGGGGAGGTTCTTGCCGTCTTTCTCCGTCAACGTGTGACGGTCGAACCAGTTTTCCATTATTCCCAGCATGTCTGAAATACGCCCAGTCTGTGCGCGATTTTCGGCGAGGTTCGTCCACTCGCCGGGGTCGTTGACGAGGTCATAGAGCTCGTGGGGCCCGGAAGGATAACGGTGGACATACTTCCACTCGCGGGTGCGAACCATCCGCGTGCTTCCATATTCGTCGTAAATGACGACGCTGTCCCTCGAGGCTTCGTCTTCCCCATCGAGAACCTTTGTGAACGACACTCCGGGAAGATCTAAAGACTCGGGTGCGTCCACACCGACGTAGTCGAGCAGTGTCGGCATGAAATCGATGGCGCTGAACATCCCGTCGCTGACGCGTCCCGGCTCTATTCGCCCCGGATGGCTGACCACGAATGGCACCGTGATCGAGTTCTCATACATGTTGAGCGGATACGTCCCGTTGCCCTTGCCCCAGAATCCGTGATGGCCACAGCTGAACCCGTTGTCGCTCGTGAACACGACAAACGTTTTGTCCCGTATGCCTTTCTGTTCGAGACGGTCGAGGATGCGACCAACGTCGATGTCCATGGCGGTTACGGCGGCAAAGTAGCCTTTAAGCATCTCGCGATCACCCAGGCACCTGGACAGCGCGCCGCCCCAGGGATGAGCGTCTTCCTGCGGGCACGTCTCGAAGGGACAGTCATCGTAGCTGTTGACAATGTCCTGGGGATGGCCTGTCCAGGGAGAGTGCGGGGCTGTGTAGTGGACGCTCAAGTAGAATGGGTCGTCGTCCCTGGCGTGGCGATCGATATACTCGAGTGCGTCGACCGTAATGACGTTAGTCACGTAGCCGGGTGCCTCGAACAGTTCGCCATTCCTGATCATGGGTGCGTTGTTGTATGGGCCACCACCCTTCTCGTGGACGAACCAATGGCTGAACCCGTGCTGGGGAAGGACGCTGTTGCCGAGGTGCCATTTTCCGCTGATCCCGCAGGTCCATCCCGCGGCAGAAAGTAGATCTGTGTAGCCGGTCTGACCTTCTAGGTAGGTTGCCGCATCTTCGCCGTGATTCCCCTCGCGGATCCAGTCGTGGACCCCGTGGAAGGAGGGCATCCGTCCGGTCAGGAATGATGCTCGGCTGGGGGAACAGACAGGAGAGGCGCAGAAGAACTGGTCGAACCGGATCCCGGTCTCGGCTATGCGGTCGATGTTTGGCGTACGGATCTCGCGGTTGCCGTAGCAGCCGGCTGCCCACGGGCCCTGATCGTCAGTGAGTATGAAGATGATGTTTGTGTCTGAGTCAGGCATATGGTCACCAAGTATGCGGGTCAGGTATAGCGGCGTCTATTCAGAGGACAGAAAACAGAGTACAAACGACAGCAAAACCCAGAAGACAGTCCTCAGAAGACAGATTCCAGATTCGCGTGCCGTACTTTCTGTAAGCTATCTGGAGTGCGTGAAAGGAAGGGGTTACGACGACAAAAGCAAGTGGCTGAAGGCTTCGTCGATTCGGTTGATTTCAAGATGGGGATGCGGTATGGTAGGCCTGATTCGCGAACGATTCACAGTGAGGAACGAATGATAAAGATCCTTTCAATATGTGCGCTGATCGCAGTTTTGTATGGTCCCGTTTCTTCCGAGGTGACGAGACAGGACGTGCTCAATGCCATGACCCGGGCGACGGAATATTTCAGGCGAGAGATCGCGACAGAGGGGGGTTACCTGTGGCGATACAAAGACGACCTGAGCTTGCGGGATGGTGAGGGTGTGGCGACGGAGGCGATGATCTGGGTGCAGCCGCCCGGGACGCCGGCGGTCGGCGTGGCGATGTTGGATGCCTACGAGGCGACCCAAGATACGCTCTACCTGAACGGTGCCATTCAGGCTGCGCGTGCGCTCGTCTGGGGGCAGCTCTCCACCGGCGGGTGGGACTACCGGATCGACTTCGGCCCTGAGTCTAGCAAGCGTTGGCACTACAGGCGAGATGTCGAAGCGGGAGATTCGGATCCTGGAGACCGACGCCACAGCAGCGTGTTCGATGACGACAACTCGCAAAGCGCGATGCGGCTGCTGATGCGGATCGACAGGCTACTCGATTTCAAAGATTCGGAGATCCACGGTGCCGTCGAGTTCGGTCTGAACGCGTTCTTACGCGTCCAGTATCCGAATGGCGCGTGGCCTCAGCGTTGGGAGTCGGATCCCGATCCCGAAAAGTATCCCGTGCTGAAAGCCCGGTATCCGGATGAGTGGTCGTGGACGTGGCCGGACATCAACTACAGGGACTACTACACGTTCAACGACAATGCGATTTCGGACGTGATCGACGTGATGCTGGAGGCGCATCGAACCTATGGGGATGAGCGCTACCTGAATGCGGCGCTCAAGGCGGGAGACTTCATGATTCTCGCCCAGATGCCTGATCCCCAGCCATCGTGGGCCCAACAGTACAACCACCGGATGGAGCCTGCATGGGCGCGCAAGTTCGAACCTACATCCGTAACGGGTGGCGAGTCGTTCGGCGTGATGCGCTCTCTAATCGATCTGTATGTCCACACAGGCCAGAAACGCTTCCTCGATCCGATCCCGAGCGCACTGGCGTGGGCGAAACAGTCCATGCTTCCGGACGGGCGCATGGCGCGATTCTACGAACTCAAGACCAACACACCCCTGTACTTTGTCCGAGACACCTACGAGTTGACCTATAACGACGCGGATATGCCGACACACTACGCTTTCAAGGTGGATGGGGGCCGTGTCGATCGAATCGAAGCATACTATGCTCGTGTCAATTCCGAAGATCGGGAAGCGATCGGAGCTGAGCAGTTGGCGCGTTGGACGGGGACAGTGACCGCGGAAAACCAAGCCGAAATCGCGAATATGGTTGCGACCCTCGACGAGAAGGGGCGGTGGGTCGAGGACGGGGAGATGCGTGCTCGTGAACGCGGCGGACCCAGGATCCCGGCACAGGTGATCAGCTCGCGAACCTACATCCAGCGTCTGCGGGCGATGGCGCGTTTTGTAGCGCTAATGGAATAGGAGAAGCTGAATGGCTGAACTGGAATGGCGTCGGCTGGGGCGCACGGAGATGAAGGTGCGATCGATTGGCTTGGGATGCGCCTTCTTCGGGGGCAACCAGTCGTCCGATGAGGATACCTACGAGGGGGTTCGCCGGGCGATCGGTCTGGGGCTGAACTTTGTCGATACATCGCCCCTGTATGGTCAGAGCGAGCGTCGCGTGGGGCTGGCTCTGGAGGGCGGCTATCGAGAGAAGGTCTATTTGCAGACGAAAACGGGCACGCATCCCGACCGCCGATACGACTACTCGGCAGACGCCACACGATGGAGCGTGGAGAACAGTTTGAACCTCCTGAAGACAGATCGATTCGACTCAGTGCTTATCCACGATCCTCAGGATATCGAAGATCCGCTCAAGCCGGGTGCGTGTCTGGACGAGCTCTTGAAGATGAAGGACGAGGGGTTGCTGGGCTACATCGGGATCGGCGTGCGCGATCACGGTTTTCACAAACGGGCGATCGAGACCGGTCACATCGACATCGTTCTCACCTTTCTCGACTACACCTTGCTCAGTCAGACGGCGGCACAGACGACACTTCCTTTGGCCAAGGAGCGAGACGTGGGCATCATCCTTGCGAGTGCTCAGGGCATGGGGTCGCTGGCCGGTCCCGAGCCGGATGATAATCAGGAAAGACGGCGGTATCCAGGCAAAGAGCCGGTGGCGCACCAGATGTGGAACTGGTGTCAGGAGCACGACGTTAACATCCGTGCGCTCGCGCTGCACTTCTGTCTGGCTGCGGACATCGACGGGATGGTGATGGCGGGGCCGGCTAACAGGCAGCAGGTGGAAGAAGTCATCGAAGCGGCGCTGGATCCGCCGAGTGAGGCTGTATGGGAGGCGTTTGAGGCCGAATTTGGGATTAGAGCCTGAGTAATGACCAATGACCAGATCGTAGGAACCGCCTCTGGCAGCGAGATCCGGAGAGCCGTGACCCATGAAGTCTACTACACGACTGACAGACACCGATTTATCCCAATTTCGTGAGCAAGGATACCTTGTTGCCCGAGGCGTGTTCGATGCTGGTGAAATCGAGTGGCTGAGGGAGGGATACGACTATATCACCTCACTGGTCGCCGCAGGTGGGATTGACGATCTCTACACGTGCGCGAAGGGGTGTGAGGTTCACATCCACGTGCAGGCCGCCCGAGGGAACGAGCGATGGGGAAGCGGTTCGGTATCTGCGGAAGGTGCAGTGGCCGTCGATGATTCATCCGGCGTTCGAAGAGATCAGGAGCAGCCCGAAGGCGAGATCGGTTTCCCGTGGCACCAGGATATTCGGCCGACACCGGCGTTCCGTGACCAGTAGCTGAACTGCGTGCAGACGATTATCGGCGTGGATGAGGCGACGGTGGCGAACGGATGTCTGCATATTGTGCCGGGAAGTCACAAGCTCGGAAATCTGAAGGTGAAGCGATATGCTCAAGGTCAGGTCGAGGAACAGGTCGATGTGAGCCAGGCGGTAGCGCTAGAGGCCTCGCCGGGGGACGTCGTGATGTTCACGTCGTATACCGTGCACGGATCGAAGCCGAATACGACCGATCAGCCGAGACGATCGTATATCAACGGGTATGTGCGGGCGTCGGCGTGTGATGTGGGGAAGTGGGCGTTTCTGGATGGGAAGGCGGTGCCGGTGACGAGTGATAGTGACTATCACAGGATAAGATCAAAAGAAGACCATGAAATACACGAAAAAACACGAAAGGGAAACGGCGTTTCGACTGGTTCTGGGTGAGGTCGAAGCCATCGGGGCCTCGATGTCACGGCCCTCTTGCGGGGGGAACTGCAGGCTCGCAAGACCTCTCCCACTTTGTACTAGAGGGGAACTAAACGACATTCCAAGCGTCTCTGAACTCTTCCCCGCGCATATTCGTTATTCACACGTCTGACTCGAAAGGATGCTCTTGATCAAAGCGGTACTGTTTGACGGATATGGGACACTGTTTGCGGGCGGGATGGAAAGGCTCCATGGTCTCTGTCAGCAGATCTGCGACGATCACAGGCTCGACCTGGATGGGAAGGGGTTCCTGCACGAGTGGGATCAGCACTTCCTTCCGATGCTGAGGGGCGACGCGTTTATGACGTTTCGTGTGGCGAATAACCGGAGCCTGAAAGCGACGTTCGCTCAGCTGGAGATCGAAGCGGATCAGGAGCCTTATGTCGATCACTTCTTCGAGCTTCTGGGTGAGGTCAGTCTGTATGACGAGGTTCGGTCTACGATCGAGAAGCTGAACGGGTTTCCGCACGGTGTGGTTTCGAATGCAGATTCTGACCATCTACAAGCGGCATTGGACAGGAATGAACTCCACTTCGATCTGGTGGTGAGCTCGGAGTCGGCGCAAGCATACAAGCCGAATCCGGATATTTTTCTGCCGGCTCTGGAGAAGCTGGGCGTTTCTGCGTCGGATGCCCTGTATGTCGGGGATTCTCAGGAGGATGACCTGGAAGGGGCACACCGGGCGGGGAGCAAGATGGCATGGGTGAATCGGGATGGGTCGGTTCTGAAGGAGGGGATTCCGGCGCCTGATTACGAGATCGAGGACTTGAGTGAGGTGCTGGGGATTCTGGGTGTGTAGTTTTCGTTCCCAGGCTGGAGCCTGGGAACGAGGTGAGGAGAGGGTGTGATGTCTGTTGAGATGGACGAATATCTGTTCGACCTGCGGGGATACCTGATGCTGGAAGGGGCCGTCGAGGCTGACCACCAGGCCGAACTCAACGCGATCCTCGACACGTATCAGGATCTCGAACCGGGCGAGTGGCGGGGATGGGTGCGCCGATCGCCGAACAGCAAGGGTACGACCCGTCACCTGCACCAGGTGTTCGAGATGGGGGAGCCCTTCGAGCGGTTGATCGATCATCCCTCTTGGATCGACCATATCACGCGATTCGTGGGTGGGGATGATGGGTTGTTTATTGACGAGTCCTTCGCGGATATTCGTCAGCAGACCGCCGCAACGCCGCTTCACTCCGGCGCGCACAAGCGTCGCATCAGGACACAGTATCGCTACCACAACGGTCAGTTCCGGTGCGGGCAGATCAACATCCTCCTCGCCTTGAGGGATGTTGGGCCCGGTGACGGGGGGACGATGGTGATTCCATCTAGCCACAAATCCAACCTGCTCCATCCTGCATTCGAGTCGGGTGAAGGCAGAGGCGGTCTCGAAAACGTCGAAGGGGCTGTCGAGGTGAGTTACAATGCAGGCGATGCGCTGATGTTTGTCGACTGCATGGCGCACGGGTCGGCGGAGCGGGTCAACGATGGGGAACGACGGATCCTGATCATTCGATACGGGCCGCATTGGGGGACGGATCGGTACGGATATCAGCCGTCACCTGAACTGGTCCGAAGACTTACGCCTGAACGGCGTCAGATCGTGCAGCCCTTGCCGCCGATCACGCCGCCTAATGTGGAAGGGGAGTATCCGAAGCGCGAACCGAGGGTGGCGAAGGCGGCGGTGGATAAGTACAAGGGGCGCTGGGAAGGGAGGAGGTGAGGGCACTGGAAGACCCGGATCATAGCCCTCACCAGATTTCGCCGTTGGCGAAAATTTGTTTTCTCCCGCTAGCAGGAGAGGATTCCAGCGTATGAGAGGCTATACCACGTAGCTCTTTTGTCTCCGCGGGCGTATCGGCCCTCATTCTCTACCATAAAGTCCAGGCATCGCTCTTCCTGATACGGGTAGTCGGACCGGTCCGCACAATAGGGGGAGATGATGACGTTGTCCATTTCCCACAGCGGGTGGTTCGGTGGTAGCGGCTACTCCTCGAAGACATCGAGTCCGGCGCCAGTCAGCTTGCCATTTCGCTATGCCTCCGTTAGGGCGTTCAGGGAGATGACCTTGCTCCTGCCGATTTTGAAGATGTAAGCGCCCTCCGTTATGGCCGCGAATGCCGCTGCGTCGAACATGTGCTCTGTCGATGAAAGGTGCTATAAGCTGATGGCGATGAAGTCTGCCTGTGCCAGCATCTGGTGCAGTTCATCAGGTGGGTAGACAGCCTCGACGTAATCGGGCGTTCCCTTGAGTGCCGGATCGACAGCGATCACACGCATGCCGGATATGTGACTGCGGGCAGCCATCTCGAGACCGATTCCGCCCAGACCGACGAGACCGAGCGTGCTCCCCGCCAGGTGCTTCACGGGGGTCATCCGTTTTGTCCCACGTATTCAGCGACTGTCGTTTGGCGTAGGTCTGTATTCCACTCGCCAAAGAGAGCAGCAATCCATAAATGTGATCGGCGTTGACATCACTGTAGATGCCGCTGACCGAGGGGATGGTGACGTCGCTTTCTCGGACCTCGGGTAGCCAGTATTCCTCCATACCTGCGACGCTCGCCTGGATCCACTTCAGGCGACTGGCTGCGGCGAAGGCATCCGACGTGATCGAGCCTGAGCACTAGACCTTGGCGTCAGAGATTAGATCGGATACGCTGTCTCTGTTCGATGTGGCGGCGACGACGTAGCCGAATGCCTCTAGCCTGCCTACCGCACGGTCCCTAAAATCCGGTATGCGCGGATCTTCCTCTGTGCGTATTCCTGTAAGTTCAGCTCGATTCCACAGGATCGTCATGTTCAAAGGCATCGCGTCCTCAGATGCAAAAGCCCGCACGTCCGAAGACGTGCAGGCTCGCAATGAAACAGATCCCTTCCCTCTTACTTTGTCGGGTCGGGTGTGTAGCGCAGGTAGGGCTTTACGGCGTTGTAGCCTGGGAACATTTCGTACGCTTCTTCATTCGTGACCCCAGGAACGATGATGCAGTCGTCGCCTGGCTTCCAGTTAGCGGGCGTGGCGAGCTTGCGGGTTGCGGTCAACTGAAGGGAATCGATAACGCGCAGGATCTCGTCGAAGTTGCGCCCGGTGGAGGCGGGATACGTCAGGGTGAGCTTGATCGCCTTGTCCGGGCCGATTACGAATACGGATCGGACCGTTGCCTTGTCGTCGATGTTGGGATGGATCATGTCGAAGGCTTCCGCAACCGTGCGGTCCGAATCGGCGATGATCGGGTAGTTCACCGTCGTGTTCTGGGTCTCGTTGATGTCATTCACCCAGCCCTTGTGCGAGTCGAGTGGGTCGACGCTTACACCGATCGGCTTTACACCGCGTTTGTCGAACTCATCCTTGAGCTTTGCGACCGTACCCAGTTCTGTCGTGCACACGGGCGTGTAGTCGGCGGGGTGGGAGAACAGGATGCACCATCCATCGCCGATGAACTCGTGAAAACGGACCGTTCCCTCTGTGGTTTCTGCGGTGAAATCGGGAACCGTATCTCCCAGTTGTAGTGGCATCGTGCTTCTCCTTTATCGTACCCGGCTGGGTAAGAATTCACTTGTTCAATGTGATGAATTGCGCAGTGGCTCAAGGTGATATTGCGACCTGCCGGCGTCAAGCGGAAACGGCTGTTCGAAGGTTTTGCGGATCGTTGGGTTGACTCTGAACGTCGGCCTTGCTTATGCTTGTAAGTCGTGATTTCACAGTGATCTAAATACGAAAAGGATGTCTGTGTCGAGCCTTCGATTCGACAAGCTCTCGATGTATGATCGGGTGGCTGAACCCGTCTCACTTGCGATCCCGCTGCCTGAATCCGCGGTGTCGGATCCGGAGACCTTGGTGGTCCGGAATGGTGACCGGCCGGTGGCTTGTCAGGTTCGGACGACGTCGACGTGGCCAGACGGATCTGTTCGGTGGTTAATGGCCGATTTTCTGGCTGATCTCCCGGGGAATACCTCACACACCATGGCCTATGACTTCGAGGGTGGATCCCTCGAGCCAGAGGCAATTGTGACCGTAATGGAGTCAGACTCGGTGATCGACGTGAGCACAGGTCCGCTCGAGGCGAGGATCGACAAGAGGGACGGCGCACTCCTGCCCTCCGTGTCCCTGGGGGATAGCGAACGGGCTAATCTGTTCAGCGGTTTCGAGATCGTCGACGCCTCCGAGAACGTCTATACGACGGCCGGAGACACGGTCGAGTCTGCCGAGGTCGTTCAGGCCGGTCCGATACGAGCAGAGATCGAGCTGACTGGTACCCCTCGCAGCGAAGCCGGGAAGTTGCTGTTCGGGTACACGATCCGGCTTGTGTTCTGGGCCGGGAAGCCATGGGTGGATGTCGAGTATCAGTTTGTGAATCGAGAGCCCTCGGGTTCCGTCGATCTTTCCGCGATCCGGATGATTTCCCGCCCGGGCGCGAAATCTGAGCCAAAGATGGCACTCGGAGAGGGACACTACCGGACGAGCGTCAAAGAGGGTGAGTCTGAGCGCCTCCTGGATCAGGAAACGATCCTCTATCAGGCTGTCGAGCACGTACTCGAGACGTTTTACGGGGACTTCTGGGCGGACTGGTGCGCGGATGGCTTCGGGGTGGCGATCACGCAGTTTCAGGCGCATCAGAATTTCCCGAAGCGACTCGCCGTACATCGTGATGGAATCGATGTCGACATCTATCCGGAGTCGCAGCCACCGGTGACTATCCTGCAAGGTGTCGCGAAGACGCATCGATTCCTCCTCCACTTCCACGGTGACGAGACCTCCCTCGAGGATATTACCGCCCGTTCTCTTCAGTTTCAAATGCCCGATGTGGCCATGTTGCCCGAGTCCGTCTACCGTGACGCGGGTGTGTGGGAGAATCTGTTTCCCGCGGACAGGCATCAGCCGATCGAAGCCGGTCTGATCGACAAGGCTGATGGGCGCGGCCTTGGCCTAGGGATGATCCATTGGGGAGACGGTCCCGATGCGGGATATACGCAACAAGGTCGTGGGAAGGGGGATCTGGTCTGGACGAACAACGAGTATGACTTCCCGCACGGGATGTATCTGTTGTTCGCCAAGACAGGCGAGCGCCGGTTCCGTGACATTGCCTCAGTGGCCGCTCAGCACTGGATCGATGTCGACTTCTGTCACTACTCCGACGATCCGCTTAAGATGGGCGGTCAGCCAATCCATACGGCGGGTCACGTGACAGGCGGGGTCACACCGTCGCACGAGTGGACGGAGGGACTACTCGACTACTATCACTTCACGGGCAAGCGCGAGGCCCTCAAGAAGGCCATCTCGATCGCAGACAACATGCTCCGTCATCTCGACTCGCCGAAGTTCAAGGAAGCGGGCGGGTTTGCCGCACGCGAGACCGGTTGGGCGATGAGGGGCCTGGTGGGCGTGTATCAGGAGACTCGGGATCAGAAGTATCTGGATGCGTGTACCCTGATTGCCGAGCAATTCATGGATTGGAAACGCGAGTGGGGGGCGTTCCTGGCGCCTTATACCTCGCACACCAAGGTGCGTGTTCCGTTCATGATCTCTATCGCGGTGAACGCCCTGTATCGGTATCACTCCGTGACGGGTGACGATCGTGTAGCAACGCTCATCGTTGAGGAAATGGCAGATCTTCTCGAGCACTGTGTTATGCCCGACGGCCGGTTTTTCTACAAGGAACTGCCCAGCCTGAATAGGCGCGCGGGTGGACCGAGAGAAATGGAAGCGCTCTGCCACGCGTATGAGCTGTCCGGGGATCAAAAATTTCTCGACCAGGCGAAGCGAATGATGGATGCGATGCTTGCATCGGGGCTGGGGAGTGGGGGGCGCGGGTCAAAGTCTGTGAACAAGGATGCGATTATCTTCGGTGGCCCGGGGCCGAAGAGCTTCGCGAGCTTCTTCGTACCGTTCATGGTGGCGTATAAGACGCTATCCGATGAAGGGCTCCTCGACGGGTAAACGTATGCCCGAGCAGCTCCAACCCCACAAGCTGAGACGGAACGGTGACCGCGGTGGCGTCTCCGCGGCATTGAAGATCGAGCCGGGAGAGGAACGTCCACTGGTCTAACTGGTCGCGTTCTCCTTCTTTGCCGGCATCGTACTCGTCTCGTTCTACGTAGGCAGCAGCGCCCTCTTTCTGTCGACCTACGGGTCTGAAATGATTCCGTGGGTCTACATCGTCTCCGCCTTCGTCGCCAGAGCTGCCGGGACGTTCTACTACCGGGTCGAACGCAAGTGGACGCATAACGTCTGTTGCTCGGAACGCTTCTCTTTATGCTAGCGAGCATCGTTGGCCTTCGGATGGGGCTGACCTCCGGGGATACCGGGTGGCCGGCGTTCGGGCTCTTGGTGTGGTATCCCGTCGTCAGCGGTCGGATGTCTGTCGTCACGTGGTGTCTTGCCGGCAGCGTGTTGGACGTGCGGNAGGGCAAGCGACTCTTCGGGTTGGTCGGGGACGGCGAACTGCTGGCCAGCGTATTCGGTGGCGCAAGCACGCTGTTCCTCGTCGCCTGGATAGGTACGGAGAACCTGCTTTGGGTGTCTTGCGGCGGCATCTTCGGATGCATGGTGACGCTGGTCGTCGTGATGCGTTTTGCGAACGTCGAGCAACACACCCACCGCGAGCGCCTGGCTGACGCGCCTGAGGAGCAGAAGGCCTGGGTCCGGTTCCGCGATCTCCTGAAGTTACCGTATATCCTCGCGATCTTCGCCGTCTACTTCATGCAGTCGACCACGTATCAGCTGATCGACTTCGCCTTTTTCGACCAGGCACGTCTCCGCTATACGGACGTGGACGAAATGGCCCGCTTCTTTGGCCTATTCTTCGGTCTGACCCAGGCGGTAACACTCGTCCTGATCACGGTGTTGACCAGCCGTCTGATGGGCATCATGGGAATCCACGTCGGCGAGATTCTCTACGAGAAGGGTGGCAGCGGACGGACGATGTTTATCGTCGTGAGTGGACCGTTTAGGTTCACGACGGCGATCGGACCTTTGTGGAGCTCGGGGAGCGGGACTTCTTTGGCGANCTGACGACGCTGGATCCGGCACCGCACTCTGCGACGGTGACCGCCGTCGAGGATACGNGGCTNCTNGTCCTGGATCGGGAAGCACTCTACGAGCTCGTGTCCGACCATCCGGAAGTGCTGAGGGAGATTATCTACGAGCTTTGCGATCGGTTGAGAGGGAACCGGAGGTAGGTAGTCCNGAGGCGTCTGGAGCTCTCACCGGGTCCCGCCTTCGCATAGCTGCGGCGAGACCGTCCTCTCTCGCTTGTGGGAGAGGAGAACATTGTGTGGGGTAACAAGGAGAGTGATGGGGTGAATCTGTTATTCATAATTGCTGATCAGTGGCGGGCGGACAGCCTGGGGTGCGCGGGACATCTGGTAGTGCAGACGCCGAACCTGGATCGGTTGGCAAAAGCGGGTGTCCGGTTTGAGGACTGCTACGTCCAGACGGCGCCGTGTGGGCCGAGCAGGATGTGCATCTACACAGGTCGGTATCTCTGCTCACATCGCGCGATCCACAACAAGACGCCGCTGATGGATGCAGAGGACAACCTTGGAAGCTGGCTTCGGGATGCCGGATACGACCCGCATCTGCTCGGCTACAACGACTACGCGATAGACCCTAGAACGCTTCCGGATGATGACCCTCGCGCGCAGGAGCTCAACTATGACAACGTGCTTCCGGGGTTCGAGACCCTGGTCTATCACGAGTATGACAGCCAGGAATACTTCGAATATCTGAGGGAGAAGGGTTATCCGGAGTGGTTGCTGACACACAAGACCGTGCATCAGCCGAACGTTCCGGATGAAGGCCCGGGGGAACATCTGTCGCTGCGGTATCCCGCGCACTACAAAGCCGAGGATTGCGAGGCACGATTCATCACGAACAAGGCGATCGAGCACGTCACGGCGAACAAGGCCTCGGGATGGGTGCTGAACGTGAACTACATCAAGCCTCATCCTCCGAGGATCTGTTCCGCGCCCTTTAACGATATGTATGATCCGGCCGATATGCCGGCGGCGATTCGGGATCCGGAAGAGCTTTCCGCTGATCATCCGTATCAAAAGCTGATCCACGCGAATCCACAGCTGGAGTCGGACCGCGATCTGCGGGAGACGCAGGCGAATTACTTCGGGATGATCACCGAGGTGGACACGTCACTCGGGCTGCTGTTCGACGCGCTCGAGGAGACCGGTCAGTGGGAGGATACGGTGATCGTGTTTTCGTCGGATCACGGTGAATACCTGGGCGATCACTACCTGACTGGGAAAGGCCAGGTCTACGACGCAGGGATTCACGTTCCGCTGATTATCCGTGACCCATCATGGACTGCCGATCCGACGAGAGGAAAGACACTCGACGGATTTACCGAATCCGTGGACATCACGCCGACTATTCTCGATCTGATGGGCATCACGATTCCNGATCGCGTTCAGGGTGTGAGCCTGGCCGATCGGATCAGTGGCTCGGTGGCTGAGGGGAAGGTGGACATCCATTTCGAGAAGGACTTCCGGCACGTGCCGGGTGTCGATCCTGACGACAGTCTGATCTGGGTGGTCCGGGATCGCGACTACAAGTATGTTCAGTTCGCCTCTTCTGAAATACCCCCTATGCTTTTCGATCTGAATGCAGATCCGGGTGAATCGACGAACCTCGCGCAGAGCACCGCTCACGCGGCCACCATGTTGGAGTATGCACAGCGACTCCTCCGATGGCGTATGAGGCACGAAGACCAAAGGATGGAGCGCTGGGCCTCTCAGTTCAAATCTTGACCGTATCTGATATGTATCAGCGTTTTTTGTCATAGGAGTATATTAAACAGCAGTTTAGTTTAATAGAGTTTTGAAATAGTGCTAATTGTATAGTGGTTTGTGTATCAGAATTGCTTACATTAAGAGTCAATGCAGCATATCCTCGGTGACATCAAGTCCTCCGTTCGGAGGCTGAGTGGCGAGCTGGAGAACTTCCAGGAGATCGCAAGGCATATTCGCCCGAATGCTGGCGAAGTCCCTGTTCTGGACGGTCTTGACATCTATGGTCAGACGATCCCCCTCAATGGTGCGATCGGTGGTGACCATATCCTCTACGTCGACTTCAACAAGCGATACGACCTGGACGCCCGGATCGAGAAGGCCAAGAAGCAGGGACAGCTTCAGGTGGTTCAGGCGCTCGAAGGGTGCAAACGGAAGGCCGGGATCGGTATCCTCGACGTGTCCGGCCACCAGATCACCGATGCCCTGCTGGCCGCGATGCTGCATCAGTCCTTCCTGCTCGGTGTGATCTACGAACTAGACTACTCGGGCAACATCACCGAGCGGCTGTTCGAGAACCTCAACACACGCTTCTACAACTCATCGGCAGTCAGCAAATTCATCACGATGCTCTACGGCGAGATCTACACGGATGGCACGTTCAAGTTTCTGTCTGCCGCCCATCCGCCGCCGGTTGTCTTCTCCCAGAAACACGACAAGATCGTGACGACTCCGAACCCGGTGTCGTTTCCACCGATCGGTACGCTGCCCTCGCAGTCCGACATCGATCGCAGGAACAATAAGAGCGTCCTGGGATACAAGGATCCGTATCAGGTCAATGAGATCGATCTCATCGGATCCGGTGATATCATGCTGGTCTACACCGACGGTCTGATCGAGCACGAGGGTGCCCGGACGGAATACTTCCCGATGCGTCTGGAGGAAGTACTGCACCGGTACAAAGGTGACAGCGCGTTCGTTATTTTCGAGGCGATCAAGGAAGATGTTCTGGCCTTTTCGGAACCCGAAGATGACATCAGCTTTGTGGTGATCAAGCGAGAGTAGGCCAGTACTTCAAGAAAAGAGAACGGGCGCCGCCGATCGATCGGTGGCGCCCTTCTTGTGTACGGGAGTGCGGATCAAAAGACTTCTGGCACGAATCTCTGATGATCAAACGAAGGACGCACGTAACTGTCGTCCAGCTGACGGGGGGAAGCTCCACGGGTGTCGGTCTGGGATCCTCGTATGGGATCGTGCTGAGTAGGTGATGGATGCAGTTGAGACGGGCCCTGCGGTTGGTATCTGCGTGGACGACGTGCCTGGGGGCCTGTTTGATGTCGGTATGTCGGAACGTGTCGTCTTTGACCCTGAAGTACTGGACTCACCGGGTGCGGCTTTCCAGGTCCATTGGGCTCAGCTTCCAGTGCTTGGCTGGGTCGTCGATTCTATCTTGGAATCGCTTCTCCTGCTCTTCGTGGCTGACCGAGAGCCAGTATTTGATGGGGAGAATGCTCGACCGAACAAACATCCGCTCGAATTTGGGTACGGAGCGGAAGAATTCCTCAACCTCGTCCTCCGAACAGAAGCCCATGACGCGCTCTACGAGCGCCCGGTTGAACCAACTCCGATCACAGGTGACCATCTCACCTGCGGAGGGCAGGTGCTCGACATACCGCTGAAAGTACTAATGCGTCTGCTCGTGTTCCGTCGGTTTCTGAATAGCGACGAGCCTGCGACGAAGCCCTGTTTTTCTGGCTAGAGGATCCCTACAAGGACGGCGGGGTGTCGATCTTCGCGCACAACAAACTGAGATCATTGCTCAAGACGCCGCTGCTGCAAACGGAGCATATCTTCGGGCTTGAGCAGCACGTCGATTTCATTGTGAACGGTGCTACTGATTTCGTTCGCACCGGGGTGTATGAGGACGCCGGGATCACGGGCGCGATGAAGGTGGCCCACGCGGCAGAGGGGTTTGGTCTCGACGTCGAGTTCCACGGCGGTGGGCTGGCGCACCGGCACTGTATCGCCTCGATCCGGCTATTTGTTTATACCCAGTCTTCCAAGTCACGACCCAGATCATGGGACAGTACGACGGGGTCGTATAATGGGCTGTCCGCCTCCACGAGTTTTCCGTTACCCAGCACAATCTGGTTCGGCGTCGTCGGCACGAAAGCTGCCGGATGTGCCTTCTTCAGTTCAGCATTCTGCTTGCTCCTTAGCGCCTCTGTCTCCTCGAAGCTGAACCCGTCCAGCGCAGCCGCCTTCAGCGGGGCGAGCGCCTCCGCAAAGGCAGGGTCTGACGCGATACTCCTCTGCTCATCTGGGTCGTTCTCGATGTCGAACGCCAGATCCTCTACATCTCTGAACGCAACGTATTTGTAACGGTCCGACCGGACCATCCTGAACTCCGTTCCTTTCCCCCAGCGGGGCGCGAGTGCTTCGGTAATGATGCCAACCCGATCCAAGTTCAGTGATTTCCCTTCGAGTGCGTTCGTCAGGCTGTGACCGTCTAGCCCGTCTGGGTGAGGGACCCCGGCCAGGTCACACATGGTGGGGAACAGATCGGCGAGGCTGACGGGCTCAGTGACTTCGGTAGCCGATCGATCACCCGATCGATGGGCTGGAGTCGAGATGATCATGGGCACACGTGACGAACTTTCGTGCCACGTGTTCTTCCACCAGAGGCTGTGTTCGCCGGCCATCTCCCCGTGATCCGACGTGTAGATGATGATCGTGTTCTCCAACAGGCCGGCGTGTTCCATCGTAGCCAGGAAATCGCCTAGCATCTCGTCCAGAAAGTCCACGCAAGCAAAGTAAGCGGCGCGTGCTTTTTTCCCCTCCTCGGGCTCGACTTCTTCGGTTCGGAATCCCTTGACCATGCCTTCCGTCATCGGATGATGTGCCGCGTCGCCCGATCGCAGGACGCGAGGTCCTGAGAAGCCTTCGGGGTAGTAGCGGTCGAGATGTCTCGAAGGCGCTGTCAGCGGGAAGTGCGGGCGGCTGAACGACGTGTAGAGAAGCCAGGGCTGATCGGGGTTCGCGTGTTCCTGCTCGCGGGCCCACGCGATCGCCGTTTTGGCAACCACGTTCTCCTGCAAGTAGGCTTCGGGTATCTCCGACAGCCCGGCGTCCACGGTTCGAGAACGCATGCCCATGCCGGGACCGCCCTCCGCATCCAGCCTGCTCAAGGGATCCAGTTGATGCGCGCAGGGGCCGCCAAAGTCGCCGTAAGGTCTCGCGCCGAACCCCGCCATTTGTCGCGATCCTCCTATATGCATCTTGCCAACGGTCGCAGTTGCGTAACCGTGCTCACGGAGGTGTGACCCGAAGGTAGGGAGATCAGGGGGGACGACCGAGCCGTTACCCCACGCACCACATCGATGGGAGTGACGACCCGTCATCATCGAGATCCGGCTGGGCGTACACAGGGGCATCTGACAGTAGGCGGCGTCGAAGTGGACGCCTTTTTCGATCAGCCCGTCGAGCGTGGGCGTATTTACGGGTTCACCGCCCCGCTCGCGACTGCGTGCGGACAGGTATCGGAAAGAGTGCTCGTCACTGTGCAGGAACAGGATGTTCGGCTTGCTCATTGGTCCTCCGGGTTCACGTGATTCATTGCCGCACCCAATATGGGGTGTCGATCCGGACGGCGACATTCAGCCGGGACGGGTGATCGCTTCAGCGACGATTGGGTCTTGTTTACCGCCTCGTCTTGCGTCTCGACCAGAGAACGATCCCGAGACTCAGGCACCCAATCAGGGCGAGTATCACCCGCCGGGCAGGGGAGAGATGACCTTCGATGCTGAGGTGATGTTCTCCAGGAGGAACGGCAAGGCCAACAAAACCGTCGAGGGTTTCGAATACGTCTACCTGTTTGCCATTCAGCCTTACAGCCAGGAAGGGATAGTATGCATACGACAGACGAACGAAGGCCGGCCCGCTCACGCTGAACCGGATGGATGTATCGTCGATCCGCGTCTCGTGCCCGTGTAGTTGGATCGTGGCCGGTTCCGGGTGGGCTGCTTCCGGGATTCGGTCAGGGATCAGGATCCGGTCAGCTCGGTGCCCGACGGGGTACACTCGCATTTCGCTCAGGATCATGAAGGGATCGCTGGCGGTTTCGGCAGTCTGTGCGTGACGCAGTTCGTTGGACACAATGATGGGTGACGTGTCACCAAAATCGAGCTGAACGATGCCACCCCCAGGCTTGGGCCGGAGGAAGTATTGGGTCGCCAACAGGTGGAACCCCTCGAGGAGGATGCTGCCTACAGGCGAACCGATGACTGTCCGAACCTCCTGGTCCGATCCACCGACCTCGGCGACCGCGCGGTCCAGGAAAGGCTTGATGAACCGGTCGTCGGCTCGCGGATGCTCGTGATAGGGACCATAGATCGTAGCCCGTCTGCCCATCGCAGCGGTCAGGTTGTTGACCGGGTGGTAGCTGTGGAAGAATCTACTGGAGCTGAACTGTCTCGGGGTATTGGTATGCGTGAGCAGGTCTTCCTTGAGCGAACCCAGGTTCACGTAGGCCTTCTCGCGCGAGAAGTGGTAGGGTTGTCTAACCGTCGTGGTTCCGAGGTCCAGGGCAATCACTGCCAGGAGGATGGGGAGGAGACGCTGCGTACCACCCACTCGGCTGTGTTCTCTGCAGGCGAACGCGACACACCCGCTGAGGAAGAAGACGACAAACAGGAGGAAACGGCCCGACCCCATGCTCTGGATCGCCTCGAAATCGCGAACGAAGGGAATCCGCCACGCATTGACGAGGATCGTTGCCGCCACCAGGCCGAGATATGGCCAGTCCGATACGCGCAGGGATCGACGGGAGCGGATTCGGCGAACCAGACCATAGGCACATAAGAGAGCCAGGCTGATTCCCAGGTAACCACCGTGCCAGTGGTCGCTTCCCTCGGGCAGCGGGAACAGCCGCGTTCGGTGGTTGGACCAGATGAANAGGTGCTGCCAGGTCATTGGAGGCTCATACGTCAGGTCGATGACGTGCTCCAGGTTTGTCCAGCCCCGCTCGATCAACATCGGAACCACGAGATACGAGGCGAAGATCAGGCCTCCCGCAACTCCTACCCCCAGATGGCGTAGCGAGAATCGATTCGGTCTGGCCCGGCATATGACAATGAATGCCAGCAGCAGGCAGAACGACCAGGCTGCGTATGCCGGGTGCGTCCAGAAGAGGAGCGCGATGGACCCGCCGAGAACGGCCGAACACACAGGAGGCTTACCCAGGCCCTGACGCATACACTCTACAGCGCAGAACGGGATCGGGAGGAACAGGTAGATGAGGCTGATCGGATAGCGCCCCATGACCAGGACTTGCTGGAGGTGCCAGAACGAGAGCGTGTACGCGAGAGCGGCGACAAACCCGGCAAGTCGGCTTCTGAACGCGATTCTGGTGAGCAGGTAGACGGCCAGGCCCGAGGCCGTGTGGGCAAGACCCAGGGCAATTTTGATCGTCGTGTCCAGGTGGTCGACCAAGAGGTCCAGCAGGCCGATGGCGTAGAAGAAGGTGAATCCGTAGAACTGTAGGAACGGGGTTCCAGCCGATACCAGGGGGGTCCAGACCGGAATCGTGCCGGCCTTGAATCCCTCAGCGGCAATCCACGCGTAGAGTGTGTGATAAGCGGCGTCTCCGCCCCAGGTCAGGTCACCCGACGAGAAATAGTATCTGACAGANACGCAGAGGACCAACGCCGTGAACACGATGGTTGAACGCTCAGACCGGAAGACCCATTCGAGCAGCAGGCAGACACGTTGGCGCCTGACCTCCAGGTAGATGAGACTCAGGACCAGGCCCACCATGGCGACGAAAATGGTTTGGTCGAGTGCGCTCCAGGGGACCCGGGTCAGATTCTCGAGGAAGTCTGGCAGGCTCCACCTAGCACCAACTGTGAATGCCAGTTTGGGGAGGGCCGTGTACTGGAATAGCACGAGGAGCACGCCAAGTGCCGCCAGGATTGCGACAGACTCTCGTGGCACCGTGCTCCTGTTGGACTCATCGTTCACTGGCGCTTGGTCGGTCGAAGGATAGAGAAGTTGGGTGGAGCTATTCCCACCGGAACAGCACACCCAGTACATCTTTTGGGGCGTCGGCGAGCATCGTGTAGACGTCCTGACAGTCCTGCGGTGCGAACTCGTGGGTAACGAGGTGAGATACGGGCAGGCGGTCGGTGGCCATGAGCCGCATCACGAGAGCTCGCTCACGGTCCTTGGTCCACCGGTAGTAGATATGGTCGGTGTCTGGTGTCTTCGGTTGGTGCGCGCCAAGGATGCTGACTTCTCGCAAGTGCACATCCTTGAGGAAGTCCATCTCAACGGAGCCCCGGGGAGACCCGACGGCGACCATCTTGCCGCCGAGGCAGGCAAGGGATACGGCCTGCGGGTAAACGACCGGCAACCCGGTGCACTCGAGGATGATGTTCGCCCCGTCCTCCGGACACTTTTCGAAGATCACCTCGCGCAGATCGTCGACGTGACCCGGGTTGATGCCCATGTCGCAGCCGTGGTGGATGGCCTTGTCGATCCGAAACTCGTCGAGGTCGACACCGATCAAGGGGGCCGCGCCGGATAGCTGGGAAAACTGTCCACATAGTTGTCCGACCAGACCGAGACCAAACACGACGACCGACGACCCGAGTTCGATCTGCGCGACCCTGACGCCGTGGAGGGCGATAGCGGCCATGACCATGAACGCGGCTGACTTCGAGCCCACGTCGCCCGGCACGACCTGGAATCCGGATCGCGCCCGGAGGATGCCGTGGCTGGCGTGGTTGCCCTGCCCGCTGACGCGATCCCCGACCTGGACGTGGTCGATATCTCTGCCCACCTCGAGGACGCGACCGACGTTACAGTATCCAGTCGTCCTTGGGAAGCGACCCTCTGAACCCGGCTCGCCCCCGTGTGTCCAGTTGTAGATCTCCGTGCCGATGGATACGGCGGTGTACTCGTTCTCTACGAGGATCCCGTCATCGGGAACATCACCGAGCTCGAAGGACTCCACCTCCATCTGTCGAACGGCGTGCGAGATCAGCCGTTGGGCCTGCATGACGTCACCTCGTGTGCGTCGGGCTATGGTGGGTCGACAGGGACCTTCTGCCGTTTCGGGATCAGCGGATCATAGGTGAATCCTTTGGTCTTGCCGCGGAACTCAGACTTCACCTTTGACAATAGCTCCGGTTTCTGGAACAGGTCGACAGCAGATCCAGCGAAGATTTTCGCAGCCTGGAAGATCGCCCGATCGGCGAAGGGCAGGACGGCCTGAGCGGCCATGTCACGATGATGTCCCGGGGTTCCGAGGGCGTAACAGGCGACCGTGAACCGTCCCATCGGTGCCAACCAGCTGACGTTGTCCTCATCGGACGATCCCCGTCCCTGGGTGCCGTGGCCTGTCGAGACGTTGCCGTTGAAGCCGTCCTTGTAGCCCATCTTCTCTGCGGCTGCACGATCGGTTTTTGAGGCTCGAGGGGGGCCGAAAAGTTCCACGTTCCGGGCTACGGCATCGCACATTGCGTCGTTCGGCAATCGTGGATACACCGCCGTGATGCGGTGCCAGTTCATGGTTGTCTCTGTCGCCAGGGCTGCTCCTTCGGCGCATGCCGTCAGGCGTTTCCGGAGCTCGTCGACCTGGGCGCGGTCTTTCCCGCGAACGAAATACCAAACTTTCGCGTAGGCCGGGACGACGTTGGGTGCGTCTCCGCCGTCTCGGATGATACAGTGGATCCGACAGTTTTCGGGGATGTGCTCGCGCAAGTAGTTGGCGGCCACGTCCATGAGCATCACGCCGTCGAGAGCGCTGCGGCCGTTGTGCGCGCTGGCACCGTGGGACGTCCGGCCGTGGAATTCGTAGACGAGCGAATCGAGCGAGGATCCGCCGAAGTTGTTCACGCCGGTTCCGGTGCCGGGATGCCAGGCAAGAACGGCGTCCATGTCTCTGAACGCGCCATCTCGTGCCATGTAGACTTTGCCCGCCAGCGTTTCCTCAGCGGGACAGCCGTAGTAGATGACGCGACCCTTGGTCTTTGTCTGTTCGAGAATCTCTGCAGCGGCGACCGCACCTGCGGCCGGGGCAACGCCCAGGAGGTTATGGCCTCAGCCGTGGCCCCACGATCCGTCTGCGGCGCCGCAGTTGGGTAAGGCGTCATATTCGCCGAGCATGCCGATGGCGGGCTTACCGGTTCCGCGAATGGCGCGGAAAGCCGTCGGGATGTTTTTCCATGGGAACTCGACCTTGAACCCGCGAGAGGTCAAGTAGCGGGCAAGGGCTTCAGACGATTGTCTCTCTCTGAATGGGCGCTCGGCATACCCGTGGATCTCGTGAGACAGTGCCTTTGCCACACGTTGTTCAGCGCGTATGGCTTCGGTGACGCGCTTCCTCTTCGTGGCTGCGTTCATAGTTGACCCTTCACGTGACGGTTATACGGAATCGGTTCGTTGTTGTGTTGTGGTTACAGGGCGCCGATGTCGATCAGTGACTGTTCTGAATGAATACCGCGGCGCCTGAGGAATGCAGTTGCGCTAAATCCGGGGTTCCGTCTCGCTGGCGCTTCGGTTCCACCCCGGGCTACTTGCGCCGCGCCCCGTCCCGTCCGGGGCTCCCATCAACCCCGCCCTCTGTGTCCTCAGCGTCCTCTGCGGTTTCCTTTTGTAACCTCTGCCTACAGCTCTGAAGCGACGGCGTCTCCGACGTCGACGGTTTTGGCGGATCCGCCCAGGTCGCCGGTGTGCGTCGAGNTGCTCTGCAGGGCGCGGCCGACGGCTTCGTCGATCGCGACGGCAGCGGCTTTGGCGTCGTCGTCTTCGTTTCGCTCGCCTAGCCAGGTCAGCATCATGCTGGCAGACAGGATCTGGGCGTATGGGTTGGCGATGCCTTCGCCGGCGATGTCCGGGGCGGTTCCGTGCGAGGGCTGGAACACGCCGTACTTGTCGCCGACATCCGCTGAGGGTGCCATACCCATCCCGCCAACCGTGCCGGCAGCAAGGTCGGAGATGATGTCACCGAACATGTTTTCGGCGACGACCACGTCATAGTAGTCGGGACGGGACACCTGATAGACCGTGTACGCGTCGACGTAGGCGTAATCTCGTTCGGTGCCCGGGTAGTTCTCGGCGACGCTGTCGTAGATCTCGCGNAAATAGGCCTGGCTCTTGAGCACGTTCGCCTTGTCGACGCTCGTTACCCGGCGCACGCCATCTCGTGGGGCACCGTTCCGTTGCTGAGCGATCTCGAAGGCATACTTCACGATCCGTTCGGTGCCCTTGCGGGTGATGACCATGCTGTCGACGGCCATCTCGTCACCAAGCCGTACACCGCCACCCCGAGACGCATACAGGCCCTCTGTATTCTCCCGCATGATCACGTAGTCGATCGGTGGATCGGCCGCGAGCAGGGGGGAGATGCCCGGATACTTCTTGATCGGACGGATCCCGGCGTAGAGATCTAGGACGAAACGGAGGGTGAGCTGGGGTGCGATCTCGGTGCCGTCGTCGAAGCGGATCTGTGGGTCACCGGCTGAACCGAACAGGACGGCGTCGGATGTCTTGCAGGCCTCGAGTGTCGAGTCGGGGAGGTCGGTTCCCGACTCCTGGTAGCACTTCGCGCCGATGGGGTGTTCGTTCAGGATGAACCGGAGGTTCGGGAAGGGCTTCTCCAAGGCAAGGAGGACCTTGACTGATTCCGCGACCACCTCCGGGCCTACGCCGTCGCCGGGCAACACCGAAATGTTATAGCTTCCCATCCCACCTCCACGTTTGGATCATTTGCTCGCTCACTCGTAATCACTCCTGACGACGGCATCGCCGTCCGCAACCATCAGCCGTCCACGGCTCCAGACGCAATCGATCTCGGCGTCCTCTGTCAACAACACCATGTCTGCGTCGCCGCCGTCCGTGATGCGGCCCTTTGTCGAAAGCCCCAGCCGTGCCGCGGGGTTCAGCGTGACCAGGGGCAGTACGTCCTCAAGGGTGACGCCTGACCGAACCACTTTCTGCACGGTCTCGAACAGCGTCATCGGCTCAGCCATGGCTTGCTTGCCGTTTCGGCTTTCCAACGGGTACGATCCTCCCGCGTCCGTCGACAGGGAAACCGTCTTTATGGGAACGTCGGCATCCAGGATCTCGAGGAGCGCGCGATCCGGCTCGATCGCCTTGCCGTAACCGCGCTCTTTCTGGATCTGCGACGTGATATCCACTCCTCCGCCCTCTCTGGCGAACGTAAATGCCTGCGCCCATAGATCCGGGTTCCGGTTGACGTGAGTGGCGACGAAACGATCTGCCGCAATAGCCGATGCCTCGACCGCTTCGCGTAGGGGCTCAAGCCCTTCGGAACGGTCGCCAATGTGGGCGTGCAGTATGCCCTGCTTGCCGCCAATCCCGCCTCCGACGACAGCAGCCTGGGCGAGATGACAAAGGTCATCTACNGAGAGGGGCGGTGAGCCTCGTTCCGCGATCGCGACTTTGATCCCAAGGATCCGGTCGACGTAGGCCATGTCAGCCTGCGGATCTCCAGTCAGCGTGGGCACAGGATTTCGCCAGCCGCCGGTGTAGGCGTAGGCGTTGATGCCTTCTTCCGTTAAGGCGGCGGCCCGGCTGAGAAGCGAAGGGATCGAGCGGCTGAGGCTGTCGGTACCTAGAGGCGAGACGACTGTTGTAATGCCGGCAAGCGTGATCCAGCTGAGAGGCATGTCGGGTGATCGGGATAAGGGACCGCCCGCCCCGCTTGCACCCATGACGTGGATATGTGTGTCGATCAGGCCGGGAATCAGCGGTCGACCTTCCGCTTGATGCACGGTGGGCTCGCCAACCGGCCAGACTTCCGTGCCANTGTCGATGATCCGGTCGCCGGCACAGAGCACATCCATGATCCCAAGGTCTTCGGGAGCATATACGTGCGCGTTCTTGATCAGGAGAGTGTCCACGTCAGTCTGTTTCCTCTTCGAATCCTTCGAGCTTTCGTAGGCGTTCGAGATGCACCGTCCATTCGGCCTTCAGTACTTCAACGTGCAACACGAATTCGTAAGCGGTCGCGAATGGGGGCTGGCTTCTCTCGAGGGCTCATACTCGGTGTCGCCAGGATGATCCAGAGCAGCAAGCCGATTGTCACAGAATCGGGGGCGACAGGTAGATGTAATAGCCCGATCCCAACTGGCTTCTGTCGTGTCGATACTCGAAAGATTCCGTCGGTGACAGAGAACGGCTCGACATCCGGTTGGGATTTGCCAGCACGAGCAGTTGATGGTGTACCGGATCCACCGTGACGATGTTCTCTCTCGCGTCACCCAGGACGTCCACGCATCCCAGGTTGCGTCCATACTCGGCGGTTTCCGGCAGCTTGCTGTCGGGTAGATCCTCGATCTCCCCTGATGCTAGGAGGCGAACCACGCGCTTGTCCTCCTTGCGGATCACGAACGCGACTTCGGGTCGCTCGTCCCAGTGTACGGGGACGAAGTTCTTGCGTTGCCAGTCCGTCAGGTTCAGCCAGGTCGATCCGTCTGGGAGATACACCGGGTAGTGATCCTGTTCGACGCGGCGGCTGTCCTCGGCCGTGTGGGGATGGAGCCCGTCTACACCCGGCGCGTGGCGGGCGATCCATCCGTAGTGCGCGTGCTTGAACGGATGCTTCCACTGCGTCTGTCCATCCTTGTCCACCAGGTAGACGCCCGCGTTCTCCTTTTCGACTGCGTACCAGATCTGCATTCCCGGCAGGCTGGGATCGATGCGACACGGTTTCGACAGGTCGGTGTGGCCGAAGGGTTCGGCCTCCCACCGCTTCGACCCGTCACCGTTGTAGCATATCCCGCCGCAAATGACTTCCTGAACGCCGTCCTCGTCGATGTCCCCGATGTCAAGGTTGTGGCCGGCGCCCCTGGCCTGATCCACCCGCCACTTGACGGTGCCGTCGACGCCGTTGAGCGCTGTCATCGTGACATCNNCATACGTTTCATCGAGCACGACCACCGACGCCGGTTCATCGATCCCGTCAAGATGCCCGACGGTCATCATCACGCGTGACTTGATCGCCTGCCAATTCGTTTCCCAGACGCGATCGCCNGTTTCGCCGTCGACCACCGTGAAACGTTCGCCGTCGACGGCCTCGTCATATGTGTCCTTCGGGTACGCCCCGCCGAACGAATGGAACGCGACCTCTGTCCGGCCGTCACCGTTCAGGTCCCAGGCGAGAAAGGGAACGTGATGCATGGAGCCGTCCCAGCCACCCCGCTCTGGTAGGTTCGTATCGATCTCCCACAGCCGATCACCGTCCATCCCGATGGCCGTCATCCAGACCGTCCCGCCCTTTGCGGATCGAACGACAAACCCGTAACGGCCGTTGTTCTGGAGGTCGCCGATGACCACCCCCTGAACGCGCGCGTCGGGATCGAGATTGTGGGCTCGGGCGATCAGGCTGGCTTCAGCGGTTGGATCTACCGTGGCTGTTTCGGACGGCGTGCCATCGGGCGCAATGATCCGAAATTGTTGTGGGCCGGAGTCATCGACCGGGAACTGGATCGTCGTCGCGTCCACCACTGCTTCATCCGTCGGGAATCGCCAGGTACCGTTGACCATGTGTTCGACGAAGAATGCAGCGTTTGCTGGATCCGTCTTCAGCAGTCTCCACGAGAGAAAGACTTCTTTGTTTCCTCGTGGCAGGGCGACGACGTGTCTGTTTTGAATCGCTGGCATTGAGCTTCTATCCCAAGAGTTGCGTGAGTTCTAGCGGCAAGATAGGGAGAAGGGCTGGACCTTGGTAGCGTTCAGTCTGTGCACTGTGAGGAACCCAAGACCAGCTGCAACCACAGATGGACGCAGATAAACACAAATGAGACACCCAGGTCTGCCTCTGTTACACGGCGAAGCCACCTTCGGACTTGAGTCCGTTCTCGATGACTTCCGATTCCAGGTCGAACCCGATGCCTGGCGTATCGGGAACGATCAGTTTGCCGTCTTCCTGGTCCCATCCGTCCAGGATGATTCCCGGTGTTTCGGCGGGTGCGGCTTCCAGGAGCGAGAAGTTCGGGATGGAGGCGCCGAAGTGCGCGTGCGTGTAGCGTTCGATCAGGCTGCCCCAGCAGTGTGGCGCACAACGGGCACCCCACGGCGCGACGCGGTCAGCGGTTTCCTTCCACCAGGTCAGGCCTTTGGCGCGGAAGTCGTGCTGGACGACATCGATCCACCCTTTTTCGACCATCGTGAAGTACGTGGGAGGAGGGGGGCCGGACTCCCCATCGGCGACGAGGGTGTCGTAGCCTTGCTCATCTATATAGGCCTTGAACGCTTCGTTGAATTCAGGATCCTCAGGGAAGGCTTCCTCGAACCAGTAGATGCCGACGTCTTCGCACCTCCTCAGGATTTCCTTCGCGATGTTGAGCGTCGTTCCGTTGTTGGCGTCGATCATGATCTTCGCCTCCAGGCCGGCAGCTTCTCGAACGGTGTGGATGACGCGGATGTCGCGGTCGAGTCCTTCCTCGATACCCATCCAGCGTGCGCCCCGGCCGATCTTGATCTTGAAGTTGTGGTAGCCGAAGCCAAGTCCGGTCTCGACCTCATCACGAAAGATTTGATCCGCCTCTTCATCGGTCTTGCCGAGGTCATCGATATAGATCGACCCGTCATACAATTCGATCGCACTATCACCACGGGCTCCGAGAAACTGGTACAGCGGTTGGTCGGCCAGCCGTGCGGCAAGGTCCCACAGGGGAAGGTCGATGGGGAGGCCGTCAGCGGTGCATCCGACCTGAGGATCGAACAGCTCACTCATTGGGCGACCGATCAGGCTGCTCGCAGTTTTCTGGTCGATTCGCGACCACCCAACGCCGATCGCGCCGCTTGAACTGTGAATCCGGACGACTGGATCCGTGAGGTGGCTGCCGTGGTCACCCTTTCGAGCATTTTTCCCGATAAAGCGTGGACGCTCAAACTTGAGGGTAATTTTCTCAATTCGATCGATGGTTTCAGCCGACATGGGTAGCTCCCGGTGTATTTTGGCGATTGAGGGCCCAAAATAGGGGGCACGTGCCAATGGGGCAAACACCAGAGTCCGAGACGGCTGGATAGCTTGTTTTTGGGTGTAAAATGCTATTAAATAAATAGATGATATCCCCAAGCCTTTGCGGCCACGTCCTGCGTGGAACAGGAGAAAAGGCTTGACCCCCCCTACTAGATCTAGTATTATGCGAAGGCTTGACCGGGCCCCCGATACCGCTTGTTGTGCAGGCGGTTTTCGCTCTGTTTCTCCCGCCCAAAGCCGCTATAGGCGGCCAGGATTGTCCCCGCGATTCTGAAAAGGCTATGGCCCTAGGTCAGCATTCCCTGAACGCTCCCTTTCCCCGGTACTTTTTCGGCCGCCGGTCGACTCTCCAATGCCTCCTCACGGCATGGTCGGCGGAGTCTGCATATTCAGGAATATCAGGAGGGTAAGCGTTGTATCTCTCGAAGATGAACGCGTTTGGGTTCAAGTCCTTCGCGCAGAAGGTGGACCTGAAGTTCCAGAAGGGTATCACGTGCGTCGTCGGTCCGAATGGCTGCGGTAAGTCGAACGTGGTCGACGCGATCCGCTGGTGTTTGGGTGAGCAGCGTGCCCGCTCGCTCCGAAGCAGCAGCATGGAGGACGTGATCTTCCAGGGCTCCCGTTCGAGGAAGCCCCTCGGTCTCGCCGAGGTATCGATTACGATCGACAACTCGAGCAAGATGCTGCCCGTCGAATTCACGGAAGTGACGCTCACGCGCCGGCTCTACCGATCAGGCGAGAGCGAATACCTGATCAACAAGATTCCGTGTCTGCTCCGCGACATCCACAACCTCACGATGGACACGGGGCTCGGCGCGCATTCCTACAGCGTGATCGAGCAGGGGATGGTCGACGAGATCATCAGCGACAAGACCGATGAGCGTCGTCGCATCTTCGAGGAGGCCGCCGGCGTCACACGCTACAAGGTTCGCCGTCGCTCCGCGTGGAACAAGCTGCAGTCGATCCAGCAAGACCTGACGCGTATCGCTGACATTATCGGCGAGGTCGAACGGCAGGTTCGGTCGCTCGCGCGCCAGGAGCGGAAGGCGCGTCTCTACAAGCAGCTGTCCGACGAGTTGACGGAGCTGGAGATCAAGCTCGGTCGGTTCCAGTATTTCGAAATGTCCGAACGCTCCCGGCCGATGCTCGAGGAGATGTCGTTCCTGAAAGAGGACATCGATGTCGGGACATCCGACGTGGCCCGTCAGGAGGCGCGACTCGAGGAGATTCGGGCAGAGCTGGCGGAGCAGGATCAGGCGCTTGCCGACGCGAACGCCGAAGTCGGCCGACAGGTGAACCTCGTTCACCAGAAGGACCGTGAGATCGCGATCGCGCGTGAGGAGATCCGGAGCATCGCCGCTTTCCTCGAACGGGCGAGCCGTCAGCAGGAAAAGTTGCGGATCCGGCGTGAGAGCGCCCTGCGGGACAAGGGACGGGCCGAAGAGGGAACGCGAGAAGCGCAAGGCGCCTTGGAGGAGGGGAGCACCGCCCTCGCGGTCGACGAGCAGACGCTGGCAGAGGTGACCGAACTCCTGAACGGGTGGCGGAGCCGTGTCGAGCAGGAGAAGACGCGGTCGAACGACCTGTTCCGGGAGATGAACGAGAAGAGTTCCCGGCTCGAGCGTGCACGGACTGAGCAGGAGGGCGCTCACGAGCGCTTGGACCGTCTCGGGGTAGACGCGGAACGGCTGGTTTCGGAGTCTCAGCACGCGGATGAGAAGCTCGAGGAGACACGTCGGCAGGTTGCTCAGGTCGAGTCCGAGATCGAGCGACAGACAGCGCACCGCAACGAGCTGGCCGAAGAGAAGGCCCGCATCCAGCAGGAAGGCGACGCGCTCGTCGAGGAGCGGGTTGGGGTCCGCAGTCGTCTGGAAGCCGAGAAGGCACGGCTCGCGCTGCTCCGGAAGCTCCAGGAGAGCTTTGACGGGTATTCGAACAGTGTGCAGGCGCTGACTGCGGAAACGTCACCGTTCAAGGATCGGATTCGTGGCCTGGTGGCCGATACGATCGAGGTGGATACAGCGTATGCGCCAGCCATCGAGGCTGCCCTGGGTCGCGCACTCGATTGCGTGATCCTCGACTCGACGGACGATGCCCTCGATGCGGTCGCTTTCCTGAACGAAGGGGAACACGGCACGGGTGCTTTCATCGCGCTCGAGCGTGTTCTGCAGGGATCGGGCACGCCCTGGAGCGTTCCGGCGGGTGACGGGGTGATCGGTCGCGCGAGCGATCTCCTCTCCCGCTCGCGGGATGCGTCAGGAGCCGCACGAGCACTCCTACGCCGCACGCTTGTTGTGCGTGACGCCGAGACGGCGATCCGCCACTTCATCGCGCTTCGCGCCCACGGGATCGATGTCGTGACGCTGAAGGGCGAAGTCTTCGGCGCGGACGGGATCGTGTATGGCGGCGGTTCGAGCGAAGCGTCGAGCCTGATTGGGCGGCAACAGCAGATCGAGGAACTCGACCGGTCGGTGCGCGAACTGGAGACCGCACTGAACGATTTGGAGGGCCGCATCCGTGGCGTGGTCGACGTACTGGGTGAGCGAACGTCTCGTCTGGAACGAGAGGATGAAACCCTCGCCGATCTGAAGAATCGTCGTGCGGCCTTGCAACGCGACGAGCAGAATGCAGCCGAGGCCGTTCAGCGTCATCAGCACGCACAGCAGGAAGTCGCGTCGGAACGCGAACGGCTGGAGTCGTTGATGAGAGAGGTTTCTAAACAGGTGTGTGACGGTCAGGTCGAGATCAGGGCACTGGAGTCGCGACGGATGGTGATCGAGGAAGCCGAGCGGGCGTTGGCTCAGACACTCAGACGCCATGAAGGCTTGCGGAGCGAGGCTCACGATCGTGTATCCGCCCGTCGTGTGGAGATTGCGTCGATGAAGGAACGGGTCGATAGTCTGACCCAGGATGTGGCTCGACTGGAGAAGGAAGCCGAAGGAATCGTCGACGAACAGACACGTCTGACGGCCGAATCCGAAGAAAACGAGAAACGCAAGGCCGAGCTCGACGGAACCGTCGGCGAAGCGAGCACGGAGCTGCAGTCACTGCACGAGCTGCAGACGGAGGCCGAGAAGAAGCGGGACAGCCAGGCCGAAACACAGCAGGAACTGCTGACACTGTCGCGTGGTGTGGAAGAAGAGCTCAGAGGACGGAGCCGGAATGTCACGCAGAATCGTGAACGGCTGCACGAGTTGGAGGTCGGGCTTGCCGAGCTGAAGACGCGAGCGGAGGAATTGCAGCGTCGTATTATGCGTGACTACGAGATCGACCTGAAGGAAGCCGGTCGTCTCGACGAGCCGGAGTTCAATGCCGACATCTCGTCCAAGAAGGTGATCGAGATTCAGGATCGGCTGCGCCGGATGGGGTCGGTCAACCTGGCCGCTCTGGAGGAGTATGACATCCAGAAGGAGCGATACGAGTTCCTGGCCAAGCAGCGGGACGATCTGCTCGAGGCTGAGGAAACGTTGAAGCGGACGATCCAGAAGATCGACCGGACCGCGCGTTCGCGGTTTATGGAAACCTTCCAGTTGATCCGGCAGAATTTTCAGCGAACGTATGCAGCCTTCTTCGAAGGTGGAGAAGCCGACCTGATCATGCCGGACGACGAGGATCCGCTCGAAGCACCGATCCAGATTTCGGCGAGGCCTCGCGGGAAGCGGCTGCAGAGCATCAACCTGCTGTCCGGTGGGGAGCGGGCCTTGACGGCAATCTCGCTGCTGTTTGCGATCTACCTGGTCAAGCCGAGTCCCTACTGTATCCTCGACGAGGTCGACGCGCCGCTCGATGACGCGAACGTGGGTCGCTTCGTGAAAGTCATCAAGGAGTTCTCGAAGGACACCCAATTCCTGGTCGTGACCCACAATAAGGTCACGATGGAATCGGCCGACGCGCTGCACGGCGTGACGATGGAAGAGCCCGGTGTGTCGAAGCTGGTCAGCGTGAAGATGAACGAGCACGCGGAGGCGAACGGCCACGCCGAGCACATCGAGAACGAGGCGGTGCCGGCGGACTAAGCGGTAAACAGGAGATACTCAAAAGGGGGCACGACCAGAATCCGGTCGTGCCCCCTTTTCTTTGGCCGAACCTCGAGTATGCACCAGCGTGTGTGGCATCGCACTCCTATTCANGTCGGCGCCGCGCACGGAGATCTCCTGTAACTGAGAATAAGATCGCGAGGAGATTCCCTCATTCTGAGTCAGCAATGGCGTTTCTGACCATCGCCAACCTGTCCTCTCGTCGCCTCGGCATCGTGTTCCAGTAGTACGTGAAGGTGCTCAAGGAGATCGCTAGGGCCCACGCACGACCACGCAGCCATTCGGACTCGTCTGCCTCGAGCCGTGTGCGGAATATCTGTCGTGCCTCTTTGTCGAACAGTTCCCAAGCACCGTGAAGGTCGACAGTCGAGTCCTCGACCCCCAATTCGCCAAAGTCCAGCACGGCCGTCAACCGGTTATCGACCATCAGCAGATTCTCGGAAACCAGGTCGCCGTGATAACACCGGAGAGGCGCTTCGGGTGTCGCGGGCAGTTCGATCGCTTCGTTCCAGATCCTCGATGCGGCGTCGAGGTCGATGTCGAGGTCAGTGATCGAACGGCATTCTTGGATGTTGATTCGGGTTTGGTCGTCATACTCGATCAAGGTGTGCCCGCGGTAGCCGTCCAGAGTCGGATCGCTGGTTGTGGACTCAGGACAATCAGTCTCACGCAGAGCGAGGATGAAGTCAGCCAGATCATTGGCCAGTGTCGATCGTTCTGCACTCACTGAGTCCTCAGGTCGGCAGGCTCCTGGTGACTGGCCATCCAACCAGCGGGTGATCGACCAGCGTTCGGTGTAGCCACATCCTGGATCTCCAATGCCCACGATCTCTGGAACGGACACGGGCAAGTGCTGAGCGAGGATGGGCAGCCATCGGTCCTCCTTGTCGATACTCTTGCCGTCAGGTTGTCGGGGCAGGCGGACGAGAAGATCGGGACCGAGCCGGAATAGCCGGTTCGTTGAGCCAGTCGCATCGAGTGCTTGTAGCGGCTGGGATCTGTATTGGGGAAACTGAGTATCGATCAGTTGGCGGACGAGGTCGCCATCGATCGGGATCTCATTGTCGTGGAGTCGGTTTGTCAAGGAGTCGGATGTTTGCTCTGGCCTGGTACTTCCTGGTGGTCCTAGGCCTTGAAGTCGACCCCGATTCGGGTTGGGGGAGGGGCTGTCTGATCTTCCGGCTGATCCAGGTGGAGCTGGATATCGGGTACCGGATACCCGGACCGGGAGAGGCCGTCTGACAACTGGCTCACTTCTGAGGCGATATGGTCCAGAGCCTGCTGGTTCTCGACGCAGATGCGACAGCTATTCCGGCCTTCATACGACGCCAGGTTGATCCGTATGAGACCGAGCTCCGTCAGGTTGACTGAGACTCGTAAGGAGATGCGAGCGGGATCGACATCACCGTTGGATCCGCCACGCGAAATCTGGATATTTGCTGTCGACAGCCGAGAGCCGTCGGCGAACGGTAGCTGGAAGGCGATGGGACCGCCTGTGTCGCCGGGAAGGGCTGCTGCCTGTGATGTGTTCAGGAAGCGGAGCAGGTTCGCGATCTGGCTTGCCTCATCCGGAGTCAGATCGGTCGAGGACTGCAGTTGGAGCAGGGCGGCCTTCAGCGTGTCGATACCCGTCTCGTTGACGATCTGTGACTCGAGATCCAACCCCAGACGCTGGAGCGTTTTCCGGAGCGCTTCAGGCGTGAGCTTGTCGCTGTTGGGGAGTTCGCTGAGGATGCCCGTCAGCCGATCGCGCAAGCCGGGATCGAGTTTGCGGTCGAGTCCCTTGAGGAGGTCGGCAAGGCCTTCGAGGAGCGCGCCAAGGGTGCCCGATGGGGCGGAGGAAAAGAAAGCGGAAAGCGAGTCAGGGGTGACGGGCAGACCCTTCGAGCGGAGGAACAGGATGCGGTCGACGAGTTCGTTCAGGTCATCGACAGAGACGGCATCACCGAGCGATGTCAGGAACTCGCGCAGAGCCTGTACCTCGGTACGTCTGACCTGGAGGCCGTTCCGAATCAGAGCCGCGATGATGGCTTGACTGGTCGCATCGTCCTTGAGACCGAGCTGCTGCAGTGCAGCGCCCACCGCAGCTACTTCCGACCCGGGTCGGCCGGAGATCGAGAGGACTAGTGGAGGGCCTACATCCTGGACCTGCGTTTCGACGATTTGACCCGGCTTCAGGGAAAGCCGGCTTTCCGCGACCAGCGTATGCCCCATAAAACGAATGGCCCATCGTCCAGTCGACAGTTCGTCGACGACGCGGGCCTGTATCGTTTGTCCTTCGCTTAGCCTGATCAGCAGCGAGTCGCGCTGAGCTTCCGTCGTGAGGCTAAGTCGGAAGGTGTTGAGTACTGGGTTGGATCCGGAGATTTGCACGTCGGAATCGCCTGTCCAGAATTGAAGGGGTGTCGTGTCTCGATAAGTGTACGGCTTCAGATACCCGGAACGACGACTCCATCAGATTCTCGAC
Source organism: Gemmatimonadota bacterium (assembly GCA_002727195.1). Classification (GTDB taxonomy): domain Bacteria; phylum Latescibacterota; class UBA2968; order UBA2968; family UBA2968; genus UBA2968. Next base: position 292,934 of record PBWH01000014.1, on the reverse strand, counting down.
GTCGCCCGAGGCCAGCCTTGTCTTGACGAGTAAAATCGAGGATTCGGTGATCGTCTTCAGCGACATCTCGTCGCGCAGGATCGAGACGAACAGGGTATCGGTCGCGCCGATATCGGAATCGATCGGAAAGCTCGACGTGAGCTTCAGGGCGATCCGTCCATCGGCGAACTTCCAGTCACCCGAGATCCGTTCCGCCTGACCTTCCGGTGGGTTGAAGAAAATGATCTCGAAGGTGTCCTGCGTGAACGTCCAGTCACCATCTCCGGACAGGGACCTGCCCATCAGGGAGAACTCGGAGAACGTGCCGCTCCAGGTGCCGCTAACGTCTTCGTTTTCCACGCCGGTCGGCGTGCTCTTGCCACAGGCTGTTGCCAGGGCGATGAACAGGATTGCCCAAACGGTGGGGTGGGTCAGTTTTTTCATCGTGAGCCTCTTCTACGATGGGTTTAGGCCGGCTCTTTCGGTGGGTCGGCCGCTCGCATTCTTGCGATCATCCGGACCTCGGCGACGCCGATGTCCAGTTCTCGCGCGATGTCGACCGTACACTTGCCCTGCTTGAGCAGGTCGCTCACTGCGTCGTAAGCGCCCGATCGCTCGGTAGGCTCCGTCTGTCCGTCTCCCGGATCGGCCTCCGTTGGCTCTTCCTCGGAAGTGGGATTCGATCCGATTGGTTCCGGCGGCTGTTCAGTTTCTGTCTCTTCGGGTCTGGTTCGGATGTTCTGTAGCTTCGTGATCGAGCTGCGAAGATCTTCAAGTTGCTGTGTCAGCAGGCCGTCGGCGGTCTGCAGGGACGCAGCGGTATGATCGAGCATCTCCACGGCTTCGGTCAGNTTTCGGATCGATCCGCGAAGGGCTTTGATCTGTTGCTCGGTCTGTTCACGATCCTCTTTGCGCCAGCTTCGGCACCATAGGAGGATCGAGAAGATCGTGCCGAATCCAAACAGGACCGACAGCGATATGGCGAGCAGTTCCAGGCCTTCCATTGAATGCCTCGGTTTTCCGCACGTCGCCTGGGGATGCCTTGCGCCGTGCTAGTCCTCCAGCAGCGCGGGGAAGCGGAGCGTGAAGGTCGTACCCTGGCCGACTTCGCTGTCGACCTCGATGCGTCCGTTGTGTTTTTCTACGATGCCGAAGATGATCGACAGCCCGAGTCCCGTGCCACCNGACTCTTCCCGCGTCGTGAAGAAGGGGTCGAAGATTTTGGGCAGATTCTCTTCTGGAATGCCTTCGCCCGAGTCCTGCAGCCTGACGATCACCTGGTCTTCCATCCGCTTGATGTCGACCTCCAGATCCCCGCCTTCTCCGGGCATGGCTTGCAGGGCGTTGATGATCAGGTTGAGGAAAACCTGCTCCATCTCTCCCGTGTTGCCGGCAATCTTGGAGGGCTCGTCGTCGTCGATGTGCAGACGGGCGGATACCTTGCCCTTCTCGAGCAAGTGGTGCATCAGGTTGATGGTTTGGTTCACGAGATAGACCAGGTCGATCTCTTTATGCTCTTCTTCGCCGCTGTTGTGTCGGGCGAAGTCGAGCAGGCTCCGGATGATCCGGGAGATCCGCTTGACGTTCGACTCGATCAAGCGAAGATCCTTGACCAGTCCGTCCTGCTCCTGGTGACGGAGCATCAACAGCTGGACCCGGCTCAGGATAATCTGGAGCGGGTTGTTGACTTCGTGCGCGACGCCGGCCGCGAGCTGTCCTACGGCGGCCATCTTGCCGGACTGCACGAGTTGGGCTTGGGAAGCCTTCAGTCGCTTCTCGAGCCGGGCGTTTTCTTCGGTGAGGGCGTCGACGTGCTTGAGCAGTTCCTCGAAGGCAGGGTCCTTGGATACCGATGCGTCCGCTCCCTCGATGATCTCGCGTATGGTGTTTCTCGCTGCCATCAGGCGCCGACAGGCTCTCCTTCGTCGTCATCATCCGAGCCCCGGCTCTCGAATAGCTCCGCTTCCAGATCGTTGAATACGCGCGCCTTCTCCAGTTCGACCTCGAGCCCTTCACTCAGCTCAGCCAGCAGGTCCTCGTCCGAAATGTCCCGTCCGGCCTTGAACATCGCGCTCGCCTCGGGGCTCAAGGATGCGCCGAGCGAGTCACCGGCCTGACCGACGTGGTTGTGCCGGGTGAGTGCATTCGCGGCGTGAGTGATCATCAGGATTTCGTTCGGGTCTTCCATCGCCATCGGATCGTGATGGTGGGTGATGGCCTGGACTAGCGTTTCTGGCAGATTCCACTTCTCAGCGAGCCAACCACCGATTTCTGCGTGGGTGACGCCGATGACCTTCATCTCAGCTTCCGAGATGGTCAGAAGCTCTTCGTGCGCCAGTTCCAACGCTTCGCCGAACTCGTCCGGGAAGTACTCGATGAGGATCAACTTGCCGATGTCGTGGAGTATGCCCGCGACAAAGGCTTCCGGCTCGAGTTTCTTGCTGCGCTTGTGGGCCAACATTCGAGCGGCGACCCCGCAACCGATCGCGTGCTCCCAGAATTGCTGCCGGTCGAACAGGGGATGGGCCTTGCCGGCCTGGAATCTTTTGAGGACCGCCACACTCAGCCCGAGGTTCTTGACCGTTTCGAAGCCGAGGACGACGATGGCCAGTTGAACTGTCGCGATTTTTCTGGGAAATCCGTAGAACGCAGAGTTGGCGACTTTCAGGATCTTGGCGGTGAGGGCTTGATCGGCCGAGATGAGTTGTGAGATGTCGCGCGCCGAAGTGGCCGGATCACCGACGAGGTTGATCAACTGGGTGACCACCGTCGGGAGTGAGGGGAGGCCGATCACTTTTTCGGTGACCTGTCGGAGTCTCTGTTTCTGGTCCATCTCTGTCTTCGTGGACATTTCGAATTTCTGTGAACGCCTGGCCATACCGGCTACTGCAGGAGTCGCATTCTGAGTTTACCGCGCAGGCTGAGAACGGCCTTGGTGTGGATCTGAGAGACGCGGGATTCGGACAGCTCCATGACCTGGCCGATTTCCTTCAGCGTCAGCTCTTCATAATAGTAGAGCGCGATGACGAGACGTTCCTGCTCCGTCAGGAGGCCGATCGAATCGACAAGGAGGTTGCGCATCTCTTCTCGCTCAAGGTCTGTGAGCGCGTCGCTCTTGTCCTGCGACTGGAGCGTGTCGACGAGTGGAACAGGCTTGTCGTCGTTGGAGCCATAGGTGAGCTCGTCCAGGCTCAACAGGGTCGTCGAGGAGAGGTCGTCGAGCAGCTTGTAGAGGTCGTCGAGCGATACGTCCAAGGTTTCGGCGACCTGCTGGTCCGTCGGGCTCCTGCCCATCTTGTTCTCAAGATCGGCGATCGCTCGCTCCATCTCCCGGGATTTGGCGCGGGTGCTTCTGGGGGCCCAGTCGATGGCGCGTAGTTCGTCGAGTATCGCGCCGCGGATCCGCATCGACGCAAAGCTTTCGAACTTGACGTTCTTCGACGCATCGTAGTTGCCGTGCGCCTCGATCAAGCCGACTACGCCAGCGTTGATCAGGTCGTCGAGTTCGACTGACTTGGGCAGCCCGATGGCAATCCGGCCGGCGATATACTTCACCAGTGGCAGATACTGCATCAGGTTTTCCTCGCGGTTCGGGTCCGCAGCAGCCTGTACCTGCGCCTGGTAGGCTCGAGCGGATTCGGCGGGTGTCCTGTTTTTCATACGATGCACTCTTCGCGACGGGGCTGAGGTCAGCCCGATACGGAACTGCTAACTCGAAAACCTAAAGTCAAAAGCGTTCAACCGCCAAGAACACCAAGAGAAACCAAGGTTGTCCCATCCTGACGTTGTGCCGAACCCAGGGCTGGTCGATCGACCCTGACAGCTGCACCAAACTCTTTCGTGTCTTTTCGCCAATCAGGCGACAGCGTCTTCTGATAGCCTACTCGGAAGGCGATCAAATAGACCCGGCTGACTGTGATCCGTGTGGTCCAGGTGACCGGCTAACTCGGCTGCCATTCGCTGGATACAGCGGGCCGATTTCGACTGGGGGCTCGCGACAATCACGGGATGCTGGGTGCGTGTCGCCCGCTCCACCTCGTGATCCTCGACCACGTGGCCGACTTTGTCGACCTGGAGACCCAGGAAGCGGTCGGCGATTTCTTCGAATTTTGTGTGCAGCTCGTGCGCTTCCTTCGGCGAGCGTGCGCGGTTTACGATCAGGCCGACCGGCAGGTCCGCTCGGTCACCCGTCGCGACTTTGACCATCGCGTAAGCGTCGGCGATCGAGGTTGGTTCAGGCGTTGCAACGATGAATGCGCGGTCGGCGGACAGGACGAAGTCCGTGACCTTTTCGGATATGCCGGCGCCCGTGTCGATCAGGATCAGGTCGAAGGCGCGCTCGAGACGGCTCAATTCTTCAGTCAGTTGCTCTCCGTCCCCCGCCTGCCACGCGTCAGACTCTCCCAGACCTGAGGCAGAGGGGAGGACCGACAGGCCCTCGGGGCCCTCAACGATCACGTCAAAGGCAGATGCTCGTCCACGCAGCAGATCCTGCAGGTTATACTCCGGTGACACACCCAGCAAGATATCAATGTTTGCGAGCCCGAGATCTGCGTCGATCAGCAGAACACGCTTGCCCGTGGCGGACAGCGCGATACCCAGATTCAGCGAGACCGTGCTCTTGCCGACGCCGCCCTTCCCGCTCGTGACGGCCCAGGCGGCTGCCCGTGGTCCTTCAGCTTTCTGCGGTGCCATTGAGGCTCCTTACGAAGAGGGCTTTGGGCAACGTCAATGACTCTGCTGCGCAGAGGTCGCCAGGTACCACCCGGCTGTTGGTGACGTAGGAAACGGAGATTCCCGTTTCGATCGCGATGCTGCAGGCCGCGCCGTAGCGGGTCGTTTCGTCCATTCGCGTGAAGAGCAGTCGATCCACGCCGACTTCCTTGAGGCCATCAACGGCATCCCGCATCTGTCGCAGGCCGGTCGGGGCGCTGATAACCAGGTGGATCTCGTTTGGTGCCGCTTCTCTAAGTGCGTCTTTCAGCGATTCCTTCTGGTTCTCGTCTTCCGGACTGATCCCGCCGGTGTCGACGATAACGAGGTCCTTGTCCTTGTGCTTCTGCATCGCCTCCCGCATCTCGTCTGCCGTGTAGGCGGTCTCGACCGGCAGGTCCAGGATACGACCGTATGCCCGGATCTGCTCGAGCCCGCCGACCCGGTCCGTGTCGGTCGAAATCAGCGCGATGCTCTTGTCCTGGCCAGCGAAGTGAGCGGCCAGTTTTGCTGCGGCCGTCGTCTTGCCGGCGCCTGATGTGCCCACGAGCGCGATCACCGAGCGAATCTTCCCGGTAACGATCGTCTCTTTGGTCGGGCCCATCCGGTCTGCCAGCAGGGCGGCTGCACGCTTCTTGAGCGGGCCGGCCGCTTTGTAGCCCTCTGCCCCCGGATCAGTGAGCAACTTCTTGACGACGTGAGAAGCCAGGGACCTGTCCAGGTCATCCTGCTCCATCTGGCTGGCCAGCTTGCCCAAAGTCTCTGGAAGCACTCCGGCCGGGACGCCTGCTCCTGAGCCTCCTATCCTGGCCTGAAGCTCGTTGAGTTGAGCGGATATCCGGGCGAGTGCATTGGGGTCAGCGGTGGTTGCCCGAGCGACCGGAGCAGGGGAAGGGGCTTGTGNCGCAGTGGCAGGGCGCGGACGTGGCGCCTGCTGCCGGGCAGGCTGAGCGGCAGCTGTTGCTTCCGGTGCCTGCCTGGCGGGCTTCTTGCCGGTCCGAGCTGCGGTACGACCGCTGCCATCGATGGCAGCAGTGACCTCAACCTGGCCCTTCTTGCCGAGGATGCCCGTCTTGCCGAGCGTCCGAGTGTTCAGGACGACGGCCTTCGGCCCCAGGTCGTTCTTCACGAGCTTGAGAACCTCGGGCACGCTGTCGGCGACGTATTTCTTAATTCTCATTGACCGTTTCCAGCGAGACCGTTCCGACCGAGTAGATGTCTACCCCGGGGACGATTTCGTTGTAGGACAGGACCGTCAGGCTCGGGAACGTGGTTTCCGTGACCCGCCGGAAGGCGAGCCGCACGTTCGGTGAGGTCAGGACGATCGGTGTCTGACCGTTCGAGACCATCGCGTCGATCCGTTCGGACAGTGTCTCGGACAGGCTGTTCAGCGTGTCTGGTGCGAGAACCACTTTGATGCCGCCGGCCGTGCTCTGCATGGCGTCGGCGATGGACTGTTCGAGCTCAGGGGCCACAGTCAGGACCGGTATGCTGCCTTCCTCATTCTGGAACAGCTGGCAGATCGTCCGCCCGAGCGAGCCCCGGACGTATTCCGTGAGGACGTCTGGCTCCTTTGTGACCGATGCATAGTCTGCCAGGCACTCGAGGACCGTCTGGGTATCCCGTACCGGAATCCGCTCCTTGAGCAGATTTTGCATCACCTTCTGAACGCCACCGACGGCCAGGTTGTCGGGGATCAACTCCTCGACGACGGTCGGACTCTTCTCTTTGATCCGGTCGATGTGTGCCTGCGTGTCCTGACGCGTCAGGATCTCGAAGGCGTGCGCCTTGATGACTTCTGTAAGGTGCGTTGCCAGGACAGCAGGCGGCTCCACGACGGTGTATCCCATGAGTTCCGCCTGCTCGCGCGCCGTGTCGGCGATCCACTTGGCGGGAAGCCCGAAGGCGGGTTCGACCGTGTCCGTTCCCTCGATCTCACCTTCCACATACCCCGGATCCATCGCCAGCAGGCTCTTCGGCTCGATGACGCCCATCGCGACGTTGACGCCGCGGATCTTGACAGCGTACTGGTTCGGCTGGAGCGAGACCATGTCGTCCCGGATCCGAATCGGGGGAATGACGATGCCGAGATCGAGNGCCGTCTGCTTGCGTAGCATGGTGACGCGATCGAGGAGATCGCCGCCCTGCGCCTTGTCGACGAGTGGGATCAGGCCGTAACCGATCTGGATTTCCAGCGGGTCGACGTGCAGGTAGTCTTCGACCTTCTCTTCTGGCTGTTCCTGTTCCTCAGCAGCTGCTTCGGCTTCCTCTTCCTCGACGGTGGCCTGCCGCTGCGCCGTAAAGGCGACGAATCCGGAGGCCGCGGCCAGAATCAGGAACGGAGTGGGGGGCAGGCCGGGTACCAGCGCAAATGCGACGAGCACACCGGTGGCGACCATGATCGCACGCGGTTTCGACGTCAGCTCGCGGCTGAGGTCGGCTCCGAGGTTGTCCTCAGAGGTCGACCGGGTAACGATGATACCGGCCGAAATCGATGTGATCAGCGCCGGAATCTGCGAGACCAGACCGTCACCGATCGTCAGGATCGTGTAGGTCTGGGCGGCGTCGGACGCGAGCATCTCGAGCTGGAGAACGCCGATGGCCAGACCACCCAGGATGTTGACGAGGGTGATCAGGATACCGGCGATGGCGTCGCCCCGGACGAACTTGCTGGCACCGTCCATTGCGCCGTAGAAATCCGCTTCCCGCGAGATGTTCTGCCGGCGTGTGCGCGCTTCCTCTTCCGTGATGAGCCCGGCGTTCAGGTCGGCGTCGATGCTCATCTGCTTACCGGGCATCGCNTCCAACGTGAACCGTGCCGCGACTTCGGCAACACGCCCGGCGCCCTTCGTGATCACCACAAACTGGATGATCACGATGATCAGGAAGACGACCATACCCAAGATGTAGTTGCCTTTGACCACGAACTGCCCGAAGGCGTTGATCACCTCACCGGCGTAAGCCTCGCCCAGAATCAGCCGCGTGGACGCGACGTTCAGGGACAGGCGAAATAGGGTGAGGACTAGCAACAATCCCGGAAAAACCGATAACTGGAGGGGATTGGTGATATAGATGGTCATCAAGAGGACGATCAAGCTGAACGCGATGTTGAACGCGAGGAGTACGTCCAGCAGACCGGGGGGCATCGGGATGATCATCACCGAGATCATACCGATTACGGACAGCGCAAAAAGCACGTCCGTGTATTCGGAAATCTTGTCGAAGAACGCGTTCACCGCGCACCTCCAGACGATCCCAATTCAGCCTTAATATACTGACAATTCAATAGTTTAGTCAATGTGCCGCCTCCGGCCGCAGCCCCCCGAGCGGGAGCAGGGGAGCAGGGGAGAGCGGGAAAAAATGCCGGAAACAGGTCTTTTGTGCTATTCAGTGTCATTTGGGTCCGATTTGTCCTAGTTGGCCATCGAGGCGGCGGTGCCTCGGAGACGGAAGACGTAGGCCAGAACCTCTGCCACGGCCTTGTACAGGTCCTGGGGGATTTCCTGGCCGATTTCGGCCGCTTTGAACAAGGTCTGAGCAAGTGGCTTGTTCTCAACGCACGGAATGCCGTTTTCCCGGGCGATTTCCTTGATCTTCTGCGCGATCAGGTTCTGTCCCTTAGCGACGACCATCGGAGCCTCCATGACCTCGGGGTCGTATTTCACGGCGATCGCGTAGTGGGTCGGGTTGGTGATGACCACGTCGGCTTCCGGTACCTCGTCCATCATCCGGCGTCTGGCAGCCTCACGCTGGAGGCTGCGGATGCGCATCTTCACCTGGGGATCACCCTCGGTCTGCTTCTGCTCTTCCTTCACTTCCTGCTTCGTCATCTTGATGCTGTTGTTGTGTTCCCAACGCTGGTAAGCGTAGTCGAGCACCGCAAGAATCAACAGGATCACGGCCGTTCTCAGGCCGACCTTCATGATCATGCCGGCGATATACTGGAACGTGTCGCCGATCCCCACGTCGATGAGCATCGCCATCGTCGCGAGTTCCGGCTCGATGGTGATGTAGCTGACGTAGCCGACGATCCCGATCTTGAACAGGCCCTTGAACAGTTCGACGAGGGAACGCTTCGACACCAGGCGTTTCGCGCCGGCGATCGGGTCCAGCCGCTGCAGCTTGAGGCTCAGGGCCTCTTCGTTCACCGTGAAGCCCACCTGGGAAATCGACACGACGAACGCCGCCGTGGCCAGGATCATCATGATTGGGCCCGAAACGCCAAAGTAGAACAGGGCCCAGTCGACGGCGAGGTTCCAGATGTTCCCCTGGCTGACGTCGATCCCTTGTGGGTTCGTGAGCACACCAACGGTGAACCCGCTCAGGTCGCGATACATCATCCCGCCCAGCACGTAGAGCCCACCTAGCGCAGACATCAGGACGACTGCGGAATTGAGCTCCTGGCTCTTGGCGACCTGACCCTTCTTTGCCGATTCTTCGCGGCGTTTTGGTGTCGCCTGTTCTGTTTTTTCCTGGAAAGACTCTTCTGCCAAAAGCTAGACCGAGTTTAGAGTAGCGAGTTCAGAGTTTTGAAGTCCCCACACCCCACGATGCTCAAAGGGTTCTGCATTTGCGTCATCGGCAAAGCTGTGCGTTGCTTGCGAGTTTGCTGCACAAACTTTCGATGAGCGTTACGGATTCTGCATCTGTGTCATCAGGACGCTCAGGTTGGGGCCGATATCGCCGAACAGCTTGACCAGTACGACCTGGAACAGCGGCAGTGAGATCATCAACATCGCGACGCCGACCCCGATCTTGAGCGGGAAACCGACGATGAAGACGTTCATCTGTGGCACCGTTCGGGCGACGATTCCGAGGGCCAGGGACGTCAGGAACAGGGAGGTGATGACTGGTGCGGCCATCTGAATCGCCATGACAAAGACCTGGGCCGTGGTGTCGATGACGCTTTGTCCGACGCCAGCGCCCAGGTGTACCCCTCCCAGCGGCAGCATTTCAAAGCTCTTGATCAGCGCGTTAAGGATGACGTGATGTCCGTCGATCGCGAGGAACGTGACGATCGCGATCAGGTTCTTGAACGTACCGATGACGGAAATCTGTTCGGCCGACAGTGGGTCGATGATGTTGACGACGCCGAAACCGATGTCGATACCGATGATTTCTCCCGCGAACTGAACCGCGTAAAACACGAGCCGTGCCGTGTAGCCGAACAGCATCCCGAGGATCAACTCCTTGCCTGCCAGGATGAGGTAGGGGAGGAGGTTCGGCTCGGGGTCGATGTGGACGGGCATCGACGAGAACATCATGATTGCAACGACCAATCCCAGACCGATTTTGGCCTGGCTGATGATGACGCGGTGCCCGAAGAACGGGCTGACGGCGATGACGCCGATAATCCGGACGAAGACCAGCAAGAACACCTGCCAGCGTGCCACAGAGAAGTCGAGCCAGGTCAGGTCCATGGGTCAGGGACAAGAAACAAACGATAAGTAGCAAAAGACGGGCATGTCAGCTAGCCATCACGGGGATGCGGGCCATGAGCAGGTTCATGAAGTCGAGCATCTTCTGCATCATCCAGGGGAGCGCGATCATCAGGGCCAGCGATACGGCCAGGATCTTGGGGATGAAGGTCAGCGTGACTTCGTGGATCTGCGTGACGGCCTGCAGGATACTGATTCCGAGACCGACGGCGAGACCGGCGATCAGCATCGGGGCCGAGATCAATAGCATCAGGAAGATTGCTTCCTTGCCGAGATTGACGACAAACTCTGGGCTCATTCCGCCCCCTTCCTTCCCACCTTGAATGGTAGAGCGGGAGAGCGAGAGAAAGGCCTGTCTCCACAGGTCTCTCTCTTGGCGGATCGCTCGGTTTGGCTGCACGCGAGGCGCCAGATTGTGCCGTTTTTGACCGCAGAGGGCAGCGGGCCCGCGTCTTTCATGCGTGGTGTGTGCGTCGAAATCATCTCAGGCTGCTCCTGAAAGGCGGCTCTTCAGCGCACCCCGAAGGCGATACTTGGCCATGACGATCTTGTTAGTGGCCCGGCGGAGGAGCGATAAGCGGTATCGGGATTCGACTGTGCTGGCGACGTCGCGGATCGAACTCATTCCGTGAGAGAACACGGTGTCGACCTTGATACCGCCGAATCCGGCTTCCTCGAGGAGTCGGCGCATCCGGGTCTGCGTGAATCCGATGCGGTGATATTCCCCCTCGTGGTCCTGGTTGTCGAAGATGGCGTCGATTGCCCAACCCCACTTCTGCGACTCGGGGAGCGACATCCCGTTTTGGAGTACCCAGGAGAAGTCGGGTACCAGCAGGACCACCGTNCCCGACTGCAAGCCGAGGTCGATGAGATCGCTGCGGACATCCGATCCAGGGGCAAAGGTATCGACATTGACATACCCCTGTCGTCGATCCGATCCGCATCCAAGGTTGATTCGCATGGGGGAGACTCCGTCTACTTGAAACTGGCGACGAGCGATTGCACAATGAGGTGCCAGCCGTCGACGAGTACGAACAGCAGGATTTTGAACGGTAGAGACACCGTAACCGGTGGTAGCATCATCATACCCATGGAGAGCAGTGTGCTCGATACGACCATGTCGATTATGATGAAGGGGATGAAGAGGACGAAGCTGATCTGGAAAGCCGTCTTGAGTTCGCTGATGATGAAGCTCGGGATCAGCACACGGTTCGACAGTTCGTCCACGTTCGCGGGGCGCGGCATCCGGGCCATTTTCGTGAAGAGGGCGAGGTCCTTTTCCCGCGTGTTCTTGAGCATAAAACGGCGGATCGGCGCCATCGCGAGGTCGAGGGCCTGCGTGTGGTCGATTTGCTCATCCATATACGGGACCACGGCCTCGTCGTAGACCTGCTCGAAGACAGGTCCCATCACGAACATCGTGAGGAAGAGGGACAGGCCGACGATCAACTGCGTTGGCGGGATCTGCTGGGTGCCGATGGCCATCCGGAGGAACGAGAGCACGACCACGATCCGGGTGAAGGACGTGAGCATGATCAGGATCGCCGGGGCCAGCGACAGGATCGTCAGNAGGAAGATGATCTCGAGGGTGACCGAGACGTCCTCGGCCGACTTTGCCTCTCCCACTTCCACGCTGATTTTGGGCAGTCCCTGCGCGTCTACAGCATCCGGAAACGCAAAAAGGGCGATGGCCATTGCCATCCACCCGATCTTGAGCCAGCGGCGGGTCATGTCGCCGCTTCCTCCGTGTGACGGGCGAAACGGGCGTTGACCGTTTTCAGGACGTCCGTAAAGCGCTGGGACACCCTCGATTCCTGCTGCTCGGGATATCGCTCAAGCGTCTCTTCGAGGTCCAGGTCCGTCAGGTTAGTGATCTGCTGGTCAGACACGCCCAAAGCCATCGCCTTGCACCCGATCTGGACGACGTAGATCGACTTCTTCGGGGCGATGTAGGCGCGGTCCAAGACTCGGATTTGCCCGCTGTTGCGGCCTCCGGTGCTCCCGGGACTCAGTTTCTTCAGCACCTGAACGGCCCCCCAGATCAGCCCGATCACGACGAGGAGCGAGAGCCCCATGCGCGTGACCATGCCGGTGGTATCCGGAAGGCTGTTGCCGGTCGGGAGGACCGTTGATTCCATCATTACTGCGGATTCGGCCTCTGTAGTCGCGGTCTGAGCCGGGACGTCCGCCATCAGGCTGTCCGGGGCATTGGCCTCGGTCGTAGCTTCGAGCGTTCCCGTCCAGCCGAGTAGAATAGCCGTGATAAGAGACAAGTAGATGTTCACGTCGTTGCTCCGATTGGTGCTTCCGATGGTTGGTCGGGATTAAAAAAAGCAACGGATATGCCACGTGCGGGACAGATTGGGCTACAGCGGGAGGCTTGATGGCNAGTTTGTGGGCCGAAACGCCCCGTCTATGGGGTCTTTCGGTGGGTGGTGTTACAGCTGAGTCAGTCCGACAGGATGCCGGGCAGGGATGCGCGTTTCAGGTCGTCACAGGTATAGTTTTCCATCCAGACGGAAGGATGTTCCGTCCACAACCCTAGCGATTCGTGAGGGGAAAGGACTAGGAGTCCATTGCCGAACGGGCCGGCTTGGGCGAAATCTCGGTCAGTCGTACACCGAAGTTTTCTGCGATGACGACGACCTCGCCACGGGCGTAGGGCTTGTTGTTGACGATGACGTCGACCGGTTCGCCAGAGACCTTTTCCAGCTCGATCAGAGAACCCTCCGTCCATTGGAGCAGGGTGCTGACCGGTTCGTAGGTCTGGCCCAGTTCGATGGACACCGACAGCCTGACGTCCAGGACCCGCCGGATGTTGTTTGGCGACGCCCCTTCCGGTATTCCGCCGACGTGTTCGATCGCGGCAGCCGCGTGGCCGGCCGTCGAGCCAGTCTCGGTGGCCATGGCCTGGATCATCTGGGATTCGAGATCTCCGCCGCCACCGCCATCCTCGGCGGGCGCGTCGTCACCTCCGCCCATCTCGGCCTGCATGGTCTGAAGCATCTGGGCTTCGAAATCGTCTTCGCCGCCCTCATCGGCCGTGTCACCGGAATCTGCCGTATCTCCGGCATCTCCGGCCTCTTCCGCCATCATCTCATCGGCTAAGTCGTCTGTGTTTTCTTCTTCAGCCATCTTGATCCTGCTGATTGGGGTGGTTTAGGGTTCTTCAGGGACCGGCAACGGACGATCACGACCATCGACGGATATGCCCTGCGATTCAATCCGGTTGTAGATCTGGCTTGGCGTGACGCCGCGCTCGTTCATGTATCGGATGTGAATCTCGACGCGCCGGTTTTTGGCCATGTTTAGGTCCGAGTCGTTCGGCGCCAGCGGTCGATACTCGCTGTATCCCGTGATCGAGATGCGCTGGGGCGAGATGCTCCACTTGTCGATGAAGTAGCGACCGACCGACAGCGCTCGCATGCCGGACAGCTCCCAGTTNGACGCGAAGTTGGGCGTGTTGATGATCCGAGGGTCCGTGTGGCCCTGGATGTTCACGTGGTTGGGAATCTGGCTGATCGCCTTCCCNACCGCGTCCAGCACAACAGACGCGCTTTCCAGTACTTTGGCGTCCGCGGTCTCGAAGAAGAGCTTGTCGGAGATTCGGATGATGATCCCCGACGTCGATTCCTCCAACTGCACGTCTCCCTGGAGGCCGGCCTCTTCGATGGCGTGCTCGAGATCGGAACCCGCCTTGTTCATCATCTCCGCCTGCGAGAGGTTCCCCTCCGTCTTCGGCATCGACTGGCGGATCGGCAGGCTGAGCTGAGGCTCACCGGTTAGCACGCCCAGTGCGCCCTGGAGCGCCCCCATGGCGTGCTGGAAGTTCACGGTGCTCATCGTCGAGAACGATAGGAGGAGCACGAAGAAGGTTAGCAGCAGCGACATCAAGTCACCGAATGTCGCGAGCCAGCCTGGGAGGCCTTCTGGGCAATCGTCTTCTTTGATCATCGCCATCGGATGGTCTCCCTATTCTTCCCAGCTTCGCTTCTTGAGGATGGCACCGCCGCCATCTCTCTGGCCGTCGACACCTGCCTGCTCGAAGGCCTTCGCGATGATTTCCAGGTTTCCGTCGACTTCTCCGGCGTAGAGGATGTGGATTTCGACGCGGCGGTTCTTGGCCCGGTTTTCCTGGGTGGTGTTCGGTACCAGGGTACGATGCTCCCCGTATCCCTCGGCGCTGAGTCGGCGCCCGTGAATGTTGGTCTCGGTGATGAGATACCGAACCACGTTGACGGCGCGCTGGAACGACAGCTCCCAGTTGGAGGCGTAGTCGCCCCGGATAATCGGACGATTGTCCGTGTGGCCCTGGACGACGATCTCGTTAGGGAGCAGGATCAGCATGTCGCCGATCTTGTTCAGCGCGTTCTGGATACTCGGTTTGAGCACCGCGCGACCGACGTCGTACAGGACGGGCGCCTGAATCCGGATGACCAGCCCGCTCGCCGTTCCCTCCAGAGTGATGTCACCCTCGAACCCCTCGTCAGAGAGCGTCTTCTCCAGCTCTTCGGCACTCTTTCGGATGTTCTGGGATTGGGCGACGGATCCACGCACCAGGGGCATCAGGATGCGGATTGGCTGGCTCAACTCGGGCTCCGAGTCGAACACGCCGAGCGATCCGCGCAGCGATCCCATCGCCTTCTGGAACTTGATCTCCTCCATCGATGAGAAGGAGAGCAAGAGCACGAAGAAGGTCAGGAGCAGCGACATCAGGTCGCCAAAGGTCGCGAGCCAGCCCGGAAGGCCTTCCGGGCAGTCGTCTTCGTTGATCAGATTAGGCAAACCAGCCTCAGCCTAGCAGACCGACTACTCGCCATCTTCCTCGCCAATCGGTCTGAGTGACGGGGCGATGAAGGTGGCCAGCTTCTGCTCAACGATCCGCGGGTTGTCACCGGACTGGATGGACATGATGCCCTCCATGATCATCCGCTTCTGGAGGAGTTCCTCGGCGGACCGGATCTTGAGTTTACCCGAGATGGGGATGAAGATCATGTTCGCGACCACGGCGCCGTAGAAGGTCGTGATCAGGGCTGTCGCCATACCGGGTCCCAGCGCAGACGGGTCGTCCAGGTTCTGGAGCATGTTCACCAGACCCACGAGGGTCCCGATCATTCCGAAGGCCGGACCGGCCGACCCCATGTAGGTGAACATGTTCGCGCCCGCCTTGTGTCGCTCCTCGACGAAGGAGAGCTCGGTCTCCAGGATCGTCTGGATCAGCTCTGGCTCGGTGCCGTCGACGGCCAGTCGAATGCCCGTGGACATGAAGGGGTCATCGATCTCCTGGACGGCCTGCTCGAGCGCCAGGATTCCCTCACGTCGCGCTGTTTCCGCCATACCGACGATCTTCTCGATCAGCTCCGTCGCCGGAAGGCTCGTCCAGAAGAACGACTTCATGCCGACGCTTACGAGTCCGACCATCTGGTTGAGCGGATGGTTGATGAGCGTTCCAGCAAGTGTTCCGCCGAGCGTGATGAGGAGCGATGGCGTATCGATAAAAGCGGACATCGTTCCACCGCTGAGAATACCCATCACGATGAGTGTGAAGCCGGCGATCAGCCCGACTACTGTGGTTATGTCCATAAGACATTACCCCTTGAAAATTCGCCTATAAACCTAGGTGTTATCGAGATTTGACATCCGGCTCGAGCCGGAGACAGCGTCTCTTGTATTCTACGACTTTGTCGATCAGTTCGTCTACGGATTCTTTCGCGACGACTTTCCGACCGGTCGTGAGTGTGACGATGGTGTCAGGGGTGGCTTCCAAAAACTCGATCATGTCGGAGTTGACGACAAGGACCGTGTCATTAAGACGTGTGATTTTGACCATGGGAACCCTCCCCCTTTTGTCCGTTCTGATGAAGCGTGAGAGGGGGGTGGTGTGCGATGAGATGACGCACACCACCCGGCCTCTGGCGGTTGTTGCGCTCTCCGAAGAGCTGAGAGGTCGGGGCTACGAGAGGAGACAGCCTCCGGATCGTCGACCCCCAGGCGACCGGAAGCTGCCTGTTCACGAAACCGTGGGCAATCGGAGAGTGCCCTTTCGGGAGTAGGCTAGCCCCAGGCGTAAGGCCTAGGACTAGCCTAGTCTATTACTGTTTCAGGTTGACCGTCTCGGCCAGGATCTGATCGGTGGTCGTGACCACTCGCGAGTTGGCCTGGAAGCCACGCTGCGAGATGATGAGGTCCGTCAGCTCACGGGCCATGTCGACGTTCGACAGCTCCAACGCACCTGAGACGACCTGGGTTCCGATCGTCACGGTCGGACGCTCCTCGACGCGACGGCCAGAGTTCTCNGTCTCGGCAAAGAGGTTACCGCCATGGCGCTGCAGACCGCCCGGGTTCTCGAAGTCGGCGATGATCGTCCGGGCGAGGTTCATCGTCTGCCCGTTGTCAAAGCGGCCTTCGATTATGCCGTCCGTCGAGATGAAGATTCGCTCTAGCGTTCCAGGCGCGCGACCATCCTGCGTCGCAACACCTGCCGTGGACGGTGACGAGAACTGCGTCAGGCCCGTGATCGCCGTGTCCGTCTGCCGCCCACCCGTCAGCGACACGCGAATCGTCCCAACGCCACCGGCCGGNGTGAACTCGACCTGCGAGTCCACACCCTCGACCGGCTTGAACAGACGGTTCGAGCCGTCCTCGTTGAAAGTGACGGTTCCGAGGGCACCCTGCTGCGGTCGCTGACCGTCGATCTTGACGTCATACGTCCACTTGTTGTATTCCGTCGATTCCGTGAGCGTCACGTTCATCGTCTTCAGCGATCCCTGCGAGTCGTAGATCACCGTACTGATCCGATGCTGCTCAGGCTCTTCTGTACCAATAAGCCCAGACGACGTCGTTCCGCTATCCTGGAGGCTGAAGAGCGTCGTAAAACCGGTGATCTGTGCCGAGTCGGAATCCGTAATCGTGATCTTACCGTTGGNATCGAGTGCTNCCGTGACGCCGCCACCGAACTCGTTCTGAACGGCCGTCAGGAGATCACCGATCGTGACGCCGTCGTTGGCCGCACCGAAGGTAAAGATACCCTCGAACGTCGTGCCGTTACGCCGGGAACCGTTGAACTGGATCACGTCGTCGTCATCCAGGTCCTTACCGACCTGGGCCAGGGTGTTGATGTCACTCGCGGTGGTAGCAGCTGCGCTGGCCGCACCAGTACCCGGACCGGCACCGAAGACCGCCGCAACACCACCGACCGACACGTCATCGACCTCCAGCGTCAGTCCTGACCCGCCCGTCGTTCTGAGCTCGATCTGCCCAACGTCATCGAGCTGAGCGACCACCTTACCGACGAGTGTCTCGTTGGCGTTGATGGCCGCGTTCAGGGCATCTGCCACGTCCGTCAGCTCGTTATACGTTGCGTCAGGAATCGTGATCTGACCTTCGAGGGGTTCACCTGTGGAGAGGATCCTGATCTGGATCCGGCTCTCGTCGATCGCGCCTGTCACGCCCGCGCCCACAAAGGAGGAAGCGACCGTGAATTCCGTGTCAGCGGAGAGGCTTGGCGTGGAACCCGGATCGAGGTTACCAGACAACTTGATGTGCGTTGTCGCGGAACCCGGGATTTCCTGCTGGAGATCCAGGCGGATTGGCTGCAGGCCCGTCGCACCGCCGGTGAACTCACCGTTCGTGGCGAGGTTACCCATCACGAGCATACCGTTACTCGGGTTGACGAACCGGCCGTCGGCGTCGAAGCCGAAGGCACCGTCACGCGTGTAGTACTGCGTGCCGTTCTGATCCTGGAGGATGAAGAATCCGTTTCCCTCGAGTGCGAGGTCCGTGGTCTTCTCCGTTGTCTGGATACTGCCCTGCCTGAAGTTGGTGTCGATGCTCTTCAATCGGACACCGGTACCGGCCTGAATCGGGTTGGTACCCGAGACACCGCCTTCAGGACCGGTCGCGTCCTTCAGCGTCTGAGCGAGCTGCTCTTCGAAGTGGGCACGCTGGGCCTTGTATCCCGTTGTATTGATGTTAGCGAGGTTGTTGGCCACCACGTTCGTGCGCTGCTGGTGAACCTGGATGCCCGACAATCCCATGAACAATGAGTTGATAGACATACTCAACTGCCTCCGTGCAAGTATCCGCTGCGTCAATCGATCGGCAGCGGAGGGAGCTTCCTCCTGAGGAGGTCCAGCTCCGGGGTGGATGTAGCGACAGAGCAGCTTTCCTTAGCCGTTCTGCCTTGGGATGTTGAGAGGCAGTGGTCAGTGTCCAGAGGTCAGTGTTCAGCCCCCCGGCACCACCCAAAACCTTCCCGTATCGACGGTGCCTAGGTGACGACTACGGCGCTGTCGATGTTGGTGAAGACGTTTTTCGTGATGTGTTCGCCGTCCATGGCCGTTATGACCGTCCTGTTGGTCACACTCACGACAAACGCGAGATTTTCACCGTTTTCACCGCCCGGCATCAACATCAGCGCGTCCTTTGCGCCTTTTTCAGCAGCCCGGGCGACGGCTTCATCAAGCCGCTGCATCGCATCCCTGCCAAGATTAATCTGGCGTGAAGCCAGCTTCTGCTGGGCGTGCGCCGAGAACTTCAACGACGGAGCAACGCCGGACGAGCCTATCCTGGGCCCACCCTGACTCGTGACGAGCTCTTGCAGCAGTTCCTGGAAGCCACCCCCGGTCGTCTTGTCCGTCGAGCCGCTACGGCCCTTCGGCTGAACGCCTGGAGTCTGTACGATGCTCGGATCCAGCGGCATCGCACCGTTCGGATAAACTTTGTTCATCGTCAGCTTCCTTCAGTTACGCGTGTGACCGCGTGGAGGGGTGTCTCTCCTTCATCCGTGATGAGAATCGGTAGACCATCCTGGTAACGAACACCCGTTACGATTCCCGCGGCGCCAGAAGCGACCTCTACGGGTGCGCCCTGGTATTTCGCGGAGGGTACCAACAGATAGCTGCCTGCGCCTACGGTATCACCTTCGGCGTCCTTGCCGTCCCATACGACGTTTGCATTCCCTTGCTCCGGTTCTCCATCGACGAGCGTTGTAACGAGATTGCCCGATCCGTCGAAGACCCTGATGGTGACGTTGTCCGCAGGTCCTTCAAGGTTGTAGCCTATTCGTGTCGATCCATCACCTGAATAGTCGATCGTGTTTGTAGAGACCTGAACCTCTCGACCCATCAGGCCGACCGCTGTGTTGCTGTCGATCGCGACGCGTACGCCGTCAGTGGCCGTTACGCCTTGATCGCTGGACACAGCCTCGTTAATGGATGTGAGTTGCTCGAGGGAGCTGAACGTAGCGAGCTGCGCGACGAAATCTTCGTTTTTGACCGGATCAAGCGGGTCCTGGTTCTGCAGCTGCAAGGTCAACAGCCTCAAGAATGCATCTCGACCGAGTTCCTGGTCCGATGATACCGCGTCAGTAAGGGCGGTGGCCTGTGCAACGGCCGCGTCGGATTGTGCGGTCGGCGATGCAATACCTATCGACATGTGAATTCACCTCCTTCCATTAGAGTGACCATCCCTTCGGTGTTGCCACCACCGGTATGACGTCCGTGTCCCTAGGTGGTGTGATGCGCGGACGAATGTGTGATCTCGTCCGGAAAATCTGCGCGATTAACAACTCGCGCGATGAAACAGCAGGCGCGACGTGAAGTCACGCGGTTACGCAATCAGATCGATGTCACCGTCGGACTGAGGGTCCCGCGGGGGACGGTCTGGCGTGTCCTCACGGTCCTCGGGACGACGATCGCGATCGGATGTCGGGCGGCCGTCCTGGTTGGTCTGCTCGCGACGGAAGGCAGAGCTTCCTTCGCGATCGACGCCTGAACGGTTCCCGGATTCGACCGAGACTTCGATGTTGTCGATCTGGATGCCCTGACTGCCGAGCGACTCTCGTAGCTCCGCCATGTTCCGGTTCACGATTTCCTGGACCATCCGGCTTTCCACGCGAATCTCGCCGGTCAGGGTCTTGTCGACGCTCGACAACCGAATCGTGATCTCACCCAGTTCGGGCGGATCCAGCCTGAGCGTCACCTGATTGGCACCCTCCCGCGTGAGGAAACGCGCGCCACGCACGATCCGCTGCGTAACTTTCGTCTCTTCGACGTCGGTCGGTGCCGTCGTCGGCTGGTCAGTCACCGGTTCCATCGAGGGAATCGATTCGTGACTGCCGCTCACCGCGCCGATCGTCGGGATCGCCGACTCAGGCGCTGCAGTGGGTGATGTGCCGATGACCTGTGCTTCCGGTCGGTTCGTCGGGAGCAGGTCCTGAAGCGGGGCGTCCGAACCACCCTCGTGCTGGACGACGCGAGCCGTCGGTGAGGGTGTGCGATCCAGGGAAACGGATCGTTGATCCTGGGATACGGATCGCTCCACGCTGCGGAGGATCTCCACCTCTTCCTCGACCTGATGGCCAAGCAGAGGCCGTCGGGCTTCCCGCGTCTCGGTGCGAGCAACGTGCTCGGCCAAGTCGTCGGTCGCTCCGTCGTCCAGCGTGACGTGAGACGTCCAGTCCTGTCGCGGTCCGTCTGCCACGGGCAGTCGTTCCGGCGAAGGCGCTGCGTCGGTAGCGGGGGCACTTATTCTGCCGAGTTCCCCTGAGACCGATCCCGGAATCGTTCGAGGCTGAGCAGCCTCCACGGACGCCTTCGGCTGGCTTGCGTTGGGCGTGTTGGCGGTCGGCAGCCGTCGAATCCCTTCGACCGGTTCCGATCCACCATCCATCGACCGCAGCAACTCGGCGACACGGACGTTCTGTCCCGTCTCACCGTTATTCGTGTTGACTCGTTGAGATGCCACGACTGTCGCGACGTCTCTGGCGAGTCGAGGTGATTCGAGGTCGCTAAGCGCGGCCTCGATTCGTGCGGCGGGTGCAGGTGGGAGCGCGGTATCCCGTGTCTCCTGGCCTGCTCGAGCCGCCTGTCCGTCCCGATCGATTGTCACGGACTGGCGCTGGTCCATCACGCCGGCCGCATCATCGCCGATCCTCTCGGTTCCCTCAGCCTCTGCCAAAGCGGCTTCGGGGGTAGGCTGGTCGGATCGAAAGACAGATGTTGCTTGATCGGACAACCGAACTGCCTCCCACTCGAACAGCGTAGGCTGTTGGTGTGGGGGGCTCTCAAGANGCTGACCCTCTGCAACCGGCGCGTCCTGGTTCGGGTGCACACCGTTTCCTGTTTCCAACGATGGTGCGCGGCCTAGCAGAGCGTCCTGCCCCGTAACCGGAGCATTTGTCCGTCCACCCTGATCGGGTGGCTGCTCGGTCCCTTCCGAGTGATTCTGCGAACGCAACGTTTCGCCCCAAACGTTCAGGTTCTGTGCCTCGTCGCGGCTGATCGAGCCGTTCTGGTTCGGTGTGAAAGCGACGTGGGGATCTCGTTCTGTTCGAGTGGGTTGATCCGTCCGGTCCTGCCCTCTCACGGTCTGGAGGATCTCTGAGTCGTCACGTCCTTCTTCGAGGGGAGGGGCAACCGACTTGTCGATGTTGGTGGTTGTTCTCTCCTGCGGAGCGGGCGTGTGGTTTCGGGGTAATNGTTGATGCTGGAGATTCGGCGATGCGTGGCCATCGTCCGACTCAGGCGTCTGCCCTCCGAAGGAGAGCTCNGTCTGCGTCGGTTCGGTACGTACCGCCGGGTCCGCCTCTACGTCGAGATCGAGAGGGCTCCCCATAACTGCTGGAGAGAGCTCTTCGCGAGGCGAAACTCGGGTGACGCCGTTCGTGAGACCCGGTTCGATCGGTCCCTGCGGATTCGTGTGACCAAAGCTGGTCGACCCCTCTTGGGGATGATCCGAGGTGACCCGTTCGAGACCCGGTTGCTGCGTACTACCCGACGATCCCTGCCCTTCGGCAGCGATCGCTTCGACGATCACCTGAGCGAGCGAAGGGTATACAGAGCTGTTGCTCTGGCTTCCTTCAGTCGCCTGGTGAACGCCGGACAAGATCTCCTGGAACGGACGACCGTCGATCGCTTCCGTCGTGGGCAGAGCTTCTCCCGACGGCGGAGCATCTCCGATCAATCCGAAAAGAGGATTCAGGAGCATGGGGTGGGTCTCCAAATTGGGATTAAAGAGAACGGTTTTTGGGGTGAAGGGATGGGCCCGGTAGGAAGACCGGGCAGGGACACGGTTTTAGTTTGTCGTTATCTGCCCGTTCAATAGCTTCTCGGACAGGTCAGCTTTTCTCTGTTCGTCCGCCAGGTTGTTGAGGATCCGGGCCGCATTCCGCTCTGGAAGCGTCGGCAGGATCTCCAGGACCATCTCGTCGGACATGCCGTTCATGATGGCGGCTGCGTCACCGGGCCGCATCGCGCTGTAGAGCGTGGTGAGCTGCGCCAAACGGGCAGCGCGCTTCTGCGCGGCGTCCTGATCCTCCTTGCCGACCTGGGTCGTCAGGTCCGCGACTTTCGTTGACAGGTCTGCGTGGCTCTGCTCGAGGACCGACTGGTTTTCCTGGAGTGACACGATCTGCTCCTCCAGTTCCTGCTTCTGTTGCTGGAGAAGGAGGAGACCGTCCTGCGCTTCTTGGACATCGCCCGGTTTGAGGAAGGCGCTCTCCCCACCCGGCAGCTGCCCGCTCAGTAGGTCCTTGGCTTCGTCGATGCTCTGCACGGCACCCGTGGCAAACAGGATGACCAACCCGATCGCCGAGAAAGACAGGGTCATGCCGATNAGGAGCAGCAGTATCAGGGCTATTTTTTTCACGACTCGGACTCGTCCTGTTGTTGTCGGCGATGGGCGGCACGATTTGCGACTTCATCCGTCTCCGCCTGCTCGCGTTTGCGTTCGTCTTTCCTGAACGCCTCGTGATCACGGGTCCTCAGGTTTTCCAGGACCTTGTTTTCCTGCACGGCTTTGACCAGGTCGTTTCGTCGGCTCTGCGTGATCGCCCGGGCCGCCTCGACGCGTTCCTGTTGTGCCTCGATCTTCTGGGTCAGGTCGCTGATATAGGCGTGGGCGGCCTGAAGGTCGATCGGGTTCAGCTTTCCGGACTGGGTCGACTTGAGCCGATCCTGTTGTGCCTGGCGCTGCACCTGGAGTTCGTCCATTACGCGTTCCTCAGCGTTCTGCGACGTCTGCGCTTCGCCAAGCGCCTGCTGTTTCTGGTCCTCGTGACGTTCCTTGGCCTTCTTAACCGTGTTGAGACGCCACCTGAATTTCTTCGCCAAAGCCGGCTATTCCTTCCGGGAACGCACTCATCGTCCATCGGTGAGCCGACATCAGCCCACCCGTGACCGGTCATCCCGAACGCGACGGGAATCCGGTTGGTTTCAAACAGCGCGCGTGGGGTGGGGGACGCGGCCGCCTGTTCTGCTATTCAGCCGCCAGCAGGNCGANCATCTGCTCNAACATCTGCTGGAACGGTGTATTGTCCTCGATGCCNTGCCTCAGGAACGCGTTGATTCCGTTGACATACCGGATCGCGTGATCGATCTCCGGGTTGTTGCCTTCCTGGTAAGCACCGACGTTGATCAGGTCTTCTGCCTCGCGATAGTTGACGAGGATCTCCTTGATCCGGTTGGACGACTCGAAATGCGTGTCGGATACAACGTCGACCATCACGCGGCTCACGCTTTCGAGTACGTCGATTGCCGGGTAGTGGCCCTGCGACTGGAGACGACGGGACAGGACGATGTGACCGTCGAGGATCGACCGGACCGCGTCGGCGACCGGCTCGTCCATGTCGTCGCCCTCGACCAGGACCGTGTACAGTCCCGTGATGCTGCCCGTCTCGCCCATGCCCGCGCGTTCGAGGAGGCGGGGGAGCATGGCGAAGGTCGAGGGTGTGTATCCTCGCGTCGTGGGCGGCTCACCGATGGCTAGCCCGACTTCCCGCTGGGCCATGGCGACCCGGGTCACCGAATCCATCATGAGCATCACGTTCTTGCCCTCGTCGCGGAAGTATTCGGCGATGGCCGTCGCGACCTGCGCACCCTTGATCCGGACGAGCGCGGGCTGATCGCTGGTGGCGACGATGATGACGGAGCGCGCGAGACCTTCCGGTCCGAGATCCCGCTCGATAAAGTCTCTGACTTCCCGGCCACGCTCACCGATCAGGGCGATGACGTTGACGTCCGCTTCCGCGTTTCGTGCCAGCGTGCCGAGCAGGACGCTCTTCCCGACTCCGCTGCCGGCGAAAATGCCGGCGCGCTGGCCTTTGCCGCAGGTGATCAAACCGTCGATCGCCCGGATTCCTGTGGAGAGGGGTTCCGAGATGCGCTGACGCCCAAGCGGGCCGGGTGGGGGAGCGATGACCGAGCGTTTGTCCGTCGCCCAGATGGGGCCTTTCCTGTCGATGGGCTCTCCCAGTCCATCTATGACGCGACCCAGAAGACTGTCCCCGCATTTGATGCTGAAGGCCTTGTCGCTCGCAGTGACCTTGCTCCCAGGGGCGATCCCTTCCATTGGTCCCAGCGGCATCAGGAGGACCCGGCTCTGCCGGAAGCCAACGACTTCGGCTAGGACCGGCGGCCCCCCACTGGCGTTCGTGATCGTGCAGAGTTCTCCGACCGATACCGGCGGACCGTCCGACTCGATCACGAGTCCTACGACCTGGTTGACCTTGCCGCGTATGCGAATCGGGTCCGTGTTGTCCACTATCTGGTTCAGTCTGTGTGCGTGCACGGGTCCGGGTCCGGGTTCGTGTCGGTTTGGTTGATTTCTTCGAGCAAGGCGATTCGGAGTCGCTCGAGTCGTTCTTCGATCTGTGCGTCGACGTCTCCGATCGGTGTCTCGACCACACAGCCGCCCTTGGCGACCGTGGGTTCGGCTTCGATGAGGAGGTGGTCGATGCTCTCCAGCGACTCAAGCCAGTCGTTGCGGTGTCGTCGAACGGCCTCGAGATCGTCAGGGTTTACGCGNATGATGACCTTGGTCTTGTCTTCGACATACCCCAAGCACGCGTGTACCGCCTGGAGGACCGACTCACTGTTGTGGTCGATCTCGACGTCGATGATCTTGCGCGCGATCCGAATGGCGAGATCCGTGACCGCGGTTTCGTAAGTCCTGAGGGTGTCCTTCCACTGGCCGGTGAGGGTGTCGACCAACTCCTGAAATCGGACCACTTCTTCCTCAGCCTGGTTCAGGCCCTGCTTCATCCCCTCGTTCGTGCCGGCCTCGAAGCCCGCGTGGTAGGCGTCTTCCTTTTCCTGCTGGAAGCGCTCCTCGAATTCCTTGAGACGCGCTTCGACAATCGCTTCGATCTCGGTGGCTGACGCAGGCAACTCCTCGGTCGGCGTTTCGGACTCGGCGCCGGAGGTTACTGCAGCCTCATGCTCGGCGACCTTTTCCAGACTGATAATCATCTCGCACTCTTCGGCGCTGATGACGCTGGCTAAATCGTCGGTTCCTTCTGTCGGCGGATCCGAACCTTCAGATGCCTCATCAGGTTCACCGGAGGGTGCGTCCCCTTCGGCGTCTCCCGGCTCCGAACTCCCTTCGTCGGTCGCGTCGTTTGGTTCCAACTGCGACTGATCGCCGGAATCAGGTCCCTCGGAAGTCGTGTCCTCCTCAGATCGGGATTTGTCCGGTGTCTCCTCTGAGGCGGAGGAGTCCGCTTCGGATTTTTCCTCCGAGCTGGCTTCCGTTTCCTCCTCGTCCTCGATAGACGGTTCCGTGGAGGGTCCGAACCCCTGGAATCCCTCTTCTGCGTCGTCCTGCTCCGGGGCCGAAGCGGACTGGACGGGAATGACGTAAGGTTTTTCCGAGATTTCGGGTGATCGCAGAACGCGATTCATGGATTAGGCTGCGCCTCCTCGGTTGCGCTGTGTTTCTTCGATGAGCATCGTCCGGATCAGCTTGGCGGCGTCCTCGGGTCGGTCGGATATCAGTTGAGCGATACGGCCCAGGATGATTTCGTGCGGCGTCTCTGGAAGCTCCTCCCCGGCATCGTCTTCCTCGAGCTCGCGTTGGGCTTCCATTGCGATCTCTTCCTCGCGGGCAACACCGCGGCCGATGGCCCCGATGATGGCGCGCAGGATGAGGAGGGCGACGACGATGGCGATCGCCTTGGCGACCTGCCAGACGATGGTCATGATCAGTTCCTTCGTCTCCTCGTCCTGCAGCTCTTTGGCAGCCGCACGCTTGAGGTCCTGCGTGGCGAAGGCGAAGGTGCTCACCGTGAGCAGGTCGTTNCGGCCGTCGTCGTACCCGATGGCTCCCCGGACGATTTCGCTGATATAGTCTACGTCTTCCTGCGTTCTGGCTTCGGTCCGGAACTCGCCGGGCTCCAACCCGATGACGGGCTTCTGATCGTTAATCATCAGGGCGGCGGACACGCGCTTGAGGCGCCCCACCGAACCGGTGATTCGCTTGATCGAGGAGTTGATCTCGAAGTTCGAAACGGTGTTTTCCTTGGTCCCGGCTTCGGCCGAACTCTCCTCGTTGCGCTGCTCGCTTCGGGTCACCCGGTTGTCCGGGTCGAACGTGTTGATCTCTTCCTGACGCTGGTCGAAATCCAGCTCCGCGGACACGCGAACGAACGCCTGATCGGGCCCGAGGACCCTGTTCAGGATATCCTGAGTCCGACTCTCCAAATATGCCTCGACGTCCCGTTGTATTTCAAGCTGTTTCGAGGTCATTCGGGCAAGCGGGTCCATCTCTTCGGATAGCATGTTGCCCAGGTTATCGACGACCGTGATGTGGTTCGGATCCAGGCCCGCGACACTGCTCGCCACCAATCGCTGGATGCCCTGAATCTGGGGATTCGAGAGGCGCATGTTCTGGCGCAGGTTCAGCATGATGGAGGCGGTGGCTGGCTTTTCTTGATCGGTAAACAGGCTGGCTTTGGGGAGCACGACGTGGAGTCGTACATCCTCAATCTGGTCAAGGAGTAGAATGGTGCGTTTGAGTTCGCCCTCCAGAGCTTGCTGGTGCTTGATCTCCTGAAGGAACTCGGTCATCCCGAGCGGGACTTCGTCAAAGACCTCGTAGCCGATGAATCCCGTTTTCGGGAATCCTTCAGCGGCCAGTGCGTTTCGGAGCATAAGACGATCGTCTTCAGGAACCATGACAATGGAGCCGTCACCGCCGACCTTGAAGTCCTGGTTCATCTCGCGGAGTTGGCCGGCCAGTTCCCCGGCTTCCTTCAGGTCGATGTCAGTGTAGAGGGGGAGATACTCGACGTCGCCTCCGTTTCCGCCAGACATAGACAGGAAAATGACGAGGAGGACTAAGGCACCAGCGCCGCCTCCGACAGCCGTCCTCTTCTTGCTGTCCATATCGTCGAACGACTCTTTAGACTTATCGAAAAACGCTTTCAACGCATCCATAGGTCAACATCTTCTGGGTTTGTGTGTGTTCCGGTGTCGTCTGTTTTCTAGTGTTGTTTCCACGTGTCAGGTTCCAGGCTCCAGGGGAACCGAGACCTGCTATTCGCTGACTTAGACCTGGATTCGCATGATTTCCTGGAATGACTCCTGGACGCGATTACGGATCTCGATCATCAGGTCGAGTGCGACGCCTGCTTCTTTGCCGGCGACCATGACCTGGTGGAGATCCGTGATCTCCCCGGCGACGAATGCCTTCAGCGCGTTGCCGGAGCGTTGCTGCATGTGGTTGACGTCCCCGATGAAGTCGGAGACAAGGCTCATGAATTCCGATTCGCCTTGAGCCTTCTGCGCTTCAGATGTTCCTGGCGTCCCCTGTTGTAGGATCCTGCCGGACTGCTCGAGGTGTCTGAAGGATTGGGTCCCGCTCGGTCCGGAAGACACGCCTGTAATGAGGCTACCGGTGGCCATTACACACCTTCTCTGTCTAGGATTGACTTCACGCGAAGGACGTTCGGAATGTAGAGCTTGGTTTCGAGCGGGAGTCGGTTCCGTTTCACGGATTCAGGTCCCGCGTTGTATCCCCACAGTGCCAGGTCGACACGCTTGAACCGTTTAAGCAGCGTGCTCAGGTAGCGCGTGCCGCCATAGATGTTCTGGGCGGGGTCGAAGCTGTTGCCCACCCCGATGTCGGACGCGGTTCCAGGCATCAGCTGCATCAGCCCTTCGGCCCCCACGTAGGAAACGGCGTTCCTATTTCCCGCTGATTCGACATAGATCACGGCCTTAACGAGGTTCGACTCGAGGCCGTTCATTCTGCTGTAGGTGTCGATCAGGCCGTCATATTGGGCGATGCGATCCAGGATCGCGCTGCTGAGTCCGTGTGCCTTCTGGCTGGCGACGGTGGGCACGAAATCCTTCAGGGGATCCTGCTCGCGTACGAACGGTGTGTGCGGGATCGTCAGCTGCTCCATCTGAGGCAGAGGCGCCGGGTCGATGATCTTGCGCCCTGTGCTCTTGTAGACGATTCGTTTGAAGATCTCAGGCTGCGTGCTCCGAGCGATTACGGCTCGAGCGCTGTAGTAGTTGAGCTGGTCGGCAATCGAGGGCGTTTCGTTCGCGCCGGATTCGCTCGAGGCGATCGCGATCGCGGTCAGGCTCAATAGATGTCGTCTCATGGGGGGTGGGGTCTGGAATTGGGATGGCGGTCGGTCAGGCCCGCAGGTCGAGCTGCGTGCCCAGGACCGTGGGTTCATCGACGGTGGTTCCGCCGCCTGAATAAGTGGGTGCCTTTGCTTGCGAGAATGCGGCGGCAAGCGCCTGTTGTTCCTGGGCATTCAGAACGTTCAGCAATCCCGCACCTTCAAGGGGATCTGCGCCGGAGGGGCGTCCCACGGGGGGGCGGGAGGGCTGAGCCGGCGCATCACTGCGGATGTCCAGCCGGCCGCCCGGTCGTGTTTTGCCGGTCGAAACCAGCGATGCCTGTAGTGTCTGGATGTTCATCGAACTCACCTGTATCAAGTGATCTGGCCGGTAATCGACTTCTTGATGGCCTGGAACTTCTGGCTGAGAATCTGGCTCCCGATGTTGTACATCAGGTGGTTCTCGGCGAGGTCAGCCATTTCCTGGTCGATGTCGACGTTGTTGATACCTGTCGTATTCGGTCCCGGGTCCTGCTCGAAGATCTGAGGTTTGGCGAGCGGATCGGGTTTGCCGACCGGCATGTGAAGGCTGTTGGTCCGTTGGCCGACAACGGGAGGCGGAACGACGGCTGCCTTCAAGTAGGAGGCGAAGTCGACCTCTTTGCGATTGTAGTTGACGGTGTTCACGTTCGAGATGTTGTTCGAGATTGCACGGTGCCTGAGCGAGGTGACGTTCAGCACCTTGTTCAGCACAGGAACGCTTGTCTTGTTCAGGATGAGATTGCGAACCAGCATGGCTGTCTCCAACGTCGGGGTGGCGGGCTCGATCACTCTATCGAGCACCAATCAGAATGAACCGGCAACCAGAAAAGCAAAGCCTGTACCCTNTCCTGATGGACANGTCACAGAGCATCAGAAATAGATATAAGTGTTNTATTTACAGTGNGTANTGGTGGAATGGTTCGGCTGGGTGGGGANAGGAAGAANAGAAAATCTTTCCCCAATNCTCTGNNGGAGAGGGAATGGGGCGGGTAGCGTCACGACGTCCCCNGGNGGGGCGGACCGCTACNGCAGGAAGNGGATGGTCAGCGTNTGTACATAAAAGNACGGCACCCNTGGGAGGNGACGGGCGCCGTNATCCGTTGACCGACAGGTTAGTCGATCAGCGGGTTTTTAACATAGCAAGCGTATCGTTTGCCATCCGCCACTGACCCTTTTCGTTCCGCCAGCAATGATTCCGGGGCGGGTCGTTTATGGATCGGGCTCCGCGGAAAGCCGATCGTGATTTTTCCGACACACTCGGCGCCGCGAGTGCGATCGGATTCCGTCTTGTGCGCGTGCCCACTCCCGAACTCGGTCGTCGATTCGCTGAACGATACTGATCCATCCCTTTGAAAAAGGAAAAGGTCCACACCACTCTAAGGGATGTGGACCTTTTTTCGTTTTGCTCGTTGGTGGTGGTCAGGCGGCGTTTCCGGAGACGTAGTAGCGGAGATTCTGCATCGGATGCTTGAGATGGGCGAGCTGTGACTTGACGAGGTCACCGATCGAGATGATCCCCACCAACCGTCCTTCCTCCACGATTGGTAGGTGCCGGAACCGGTTTTCGGTCATCTGTTCCATCACGGTGTCGATGCTGTCGTCACGCCTGGTCGTGATGATGTTCTTCGTCATGACGTCCCCGACGATCTTAGTCTCCAGATCTGCGTGGTCGTAAACTTCACGCATTAGGTCACGTTCGGTGATGATGCCCAGGATATCTCCCGACGCATCTTTCACCGGCAGGGCTCCGACTTTGTTGTCGACAATCGTCTCGAGACCCTGTCTCAACGTGAGGTCCGGACCGATAAAGACAAGCTTCGTTCCCTTCTCACCCAGTATATCGCTGACTTTGGTCACGATCTGCCCTCCTTCTGGTCTTCCCCGGGCCGTGGGGGAGGGCGCGACTAACGTCACACTTAAAAAAGCGGTCGTTGCGGTTTGGTGTCTACGTCCGCAACGACCGCCAGAAATAGCCTGGTGGCATAGTGCCCTCCTCTTAACTGTTGCGGCCCACAACTCACGTTCGCGACCCCGCGCTGTCGAGCCGTCAACTCTCCGGCGTCGCTTTCGTTGGATTGGCGATCCTGTGGTCAGGGAGAATACCCAAAACACGTTGAAAGCGATCTCCGAAGTGAGGCTGGGTCCTTTTAAACCGCTTGCCGCCGCTCCTGCTTCTAGTTGCTCGAAAATATAACCGGGACGAAGGCGCTGGCAATAAAAATTTATGATATAAAGTAGAAATACTTATTTTTTGGGCGTAGGGCTTGATTAGGGTTTTTAAATGGGGGGTTGGGAGTCCATATTGTTCACGATGATCGAGGTCGATCGGTAACTCTTTATAGGACAGGACTATGCGACCCAACATTCTGTGGATTTGCTCGGATCAGCAGCGGTATGACACGATCGGCTGCCTGGGGAACGAAAAAATCAACACGCCCCGGATCGATCGTCTTGCCCGATCCGGTTTGGCCTTTACGCACGCCCATTGTCAGAGTCCGATCTGCACGCCGAGTCGCGCGAGTTTCCTCACCGGCACGTATCCTAGTTCCGTTCACGGGTGTTCGAACGGCAACGACTACTGGGCCGATGCGGCGCCGCTGGTCACCAGGATTCTGGCCGACGCGGGGTATGATTGCGGTCTGGCAGGCAAGCTCCACCTGGCCGGGGCGTACGGGCGGATCGAACCCCGTTGTGACGACGGATACCGCGTGTTCAAGTGGAGCCACGATCCCCGTGACCAATGGCCCGAAGGCCACGCCTACAAGGACTGGCTCACCGAACAGGGCCACGATCTCGGCAAGATGATGGAGGATCCAGAATCGATTCCTCCCGAGTTGCATCAGTCGTCCTGGTGCGCGGACGAGGCGATCGCGTTCATGAACGAGGACCGTGACGGCCCGTGGCTGATGAGCGTGAACATGTTCGATCCACACTCACCGTTCGATCCGCCGAAGCCATACCTGGATCGGTACCGGGCAGATGAGATGATCAGACCGTTGTTCCGCGAGAGTGACCTCGAGAATCAGCGGAAGCTGGAGGGTGTCGACTTCCAGAATGCCGGCCGTACCCCTGAGGAGATGGACGCATACGACAAGCGGGCTCGGTACTACGCGATGATCGAGCTGATCGATCACAACGTGGGGCGGATGCTGTACGCTCTGGAGGCAAGCGGGCAGAGAGAGAATACGCTCGTGATCTACACGAGCGATCACGGTGAGATGCTCGGAGATCACGGGTTGATCCTGAAGGGATGTCGGTTCTACGAGGGACTGGTTCGTGTGCCCTTGATCGTCTCGGGAGCAGGCGTTGGGGTTACCAATCGAACCAGCGATGCGTTGGTGGAACTGACGGACATCGCGCCGACGTTACTCGAGCTGGCCGGTGTGGACGTACCTGAACGCATGCAGGGCCGCTCGCTTCGCTCGCTGTTTACAGATCCTGATGCCTCCCACCGTGAGGAGGTCCGGTGCGAATACTATTGCGCATTGAACCCCAATCCTCCGGGCCGTGCCCAGATCAATGGGTCTTACGCGACGATGCTTAGAAACCGGCGCTATAAGATCAGCGTCTATCACGGACACGACTATGGGGAGTTGTATGACCTGGAGAACGACCCCGATGAATTCGAGAACCTGTGGGACAATCCTGGGCGTGCGGATGTGCGGTTCGAGATGCTGAAGCGGTGTTTCGATGCGGCAGCGTTCGCGATTGATATCGGGCCGAAGCAGACGACGAGATTCTAGAGACGAACCACGGAAGACAAGCATCATACGGAAGGGCGTGCGGACCGGATTGAGCTAAACTCGGGAGGGGCGTCCCCTGTCTTTGATCGAATCCCGTACACGAAAGCGGGCGGCTCCTGAAGGAGCCGCCCGCTCGTACCCCCGCCTGATCGCGAGGCTATTCTTCGTCCGCTGTCTCCGCTTCCGTCTCGGCGATGCCGTTTCCGCCCTTCTTGAAGATTCCCGACATCCCATATTCGTGAAGCTTGTTGCGCAGCGTTCGAGAGCTGATGCCGAGTGTGTCGGCCGCATTCGTTCGGTTTCCGTCGCAACTCTCCAGCGTCTTCAGGATCAGCTGCTTCTCCATCTCCCGGACTGTTGTGCCGACCGTAATGCCACCGCCCGAACTCGCGGTTCTCGGTTCACCAGTCAGAATCTCGAGCGGCAGATGGCTCTCGGTTACCTGGGGTTCCTTGCAGATGACGACGGCGCGCTCGATGTAGTTTTCGAGTTCACGCACGTTGCCCGGCCAGTCGTAGCTCATCAGAACTTCCATCGCCTTCTCACTGAACCCGGAGATGCTCTTGTCGTTTTCCTGGTTGTATCGCTCGAGGAAGAACTCGGCCAGATGGACGACGTCCGACTTGCGTTCACGGAGGTCGGGCATCTGGACCGGGATGACGTTGAGTCGGTAGAAGAGGTCTTCCCGGAAGTTGCCCTTTTCGATCTCGTCACGCAGGTTGCGGTTGGTTGTGGCGACGATGCGGACGTCGACCTTGATCGTGGTGCCACTGCCGATGCGCTCGAACTCACGCTCCTGCAGGACGCGCAACAGCTTGGCTTGTAGCGGCGGCTCGATCTCGCTGATCTCGTCGAGGAGGAGCGTGCCGCCGTCGGCGAGTTCGAAGCGTCCCTTGACCTGCTTGACCGCACCTGTAAAGGCGCCCTTCTCGTGTCCGAACAACTCGCTCTCGATCAGGTCCTGGGGGAGGGCTGCGCAGTTGAGCTTGATGAAAGGTTTGTTCGCACGCGGGCTGTTGTAGTGGACGGCGCGAGCGACGAGTTCCTTACCCGTTCCGCTCTCCCCATTGATCAGGACCGTCGACCGGCTCTGGGCGACGGACTCGACCATCTCGAACAGCTCCTCCATGACCTTGGTCTTGCCGACCATGTTCCCGAAGCTGAACCGTTTTCCGAGTTCCGACTTGAGGCGTGTGTTTTCGCGTCGCAGTTCCTGGTTCTCGAGCGCGCGCTCGATCCGGACGATCAACTCCTCGCCCTTAACTTCACCCTTTATGAGATAGTCGTAGGCGCCTTTTCGCATGGCGTCGACGGCATTACCGATCTCTCCGAAGGCCGTGATCATTAGGACCCGCGCTTCCGGCCGCGTGACCGTGACGCGCTCAAGGAAATCTAGGCCGCTCATCCCGGGCATTCGGATGTCCGAAAGGATGACGTCGAAGTCCGACTCCTCCAGCTTCGCGAGGCCCTGGTCGCCGTTCTCCGCCTGGTCCACCTCATATTGCTCGTCCAGTTGGGCAGCGATGGACTCACGCGAGTAGGTGTCGTCGTCTACGATCAGAATTCTCTTCTTGCTCATGCTGGGTTCCTCGATGTGGACTACGTCAGGGGGAGGATGACGTCGAATTGGGTTCCTTCGCCCAGGGCGCTTGTGACACGCATCGTGCCGCCGTGAGCCTCTACGATTTTCTTGGCTGTTGCGAGTCCGAGGCCGTTCCCGTCTTCCTTGGTCGTGAAGAACGGACGGAAAAGCTTGGACCGCGTCTCTTCATTCATGCCCATCCCTGAATCGGCGACGCTGAACACGAGGCAGGGAGGCGTTAGCCCTTCCGTGTCCTCATCCGCTCGGGTCTGGATGTCCGTCCGGATCCATCCGTTACCCGGGATCGCCTGCACCGCGTTGTGCAGCAGGTTGAGTACGATCTGCTGGATCTGCTCCGGGTCGACTTCGATCGTGATCTCATCTGCCTCATACTGTCGACGGACTTCGATCTCTTTTGCGCGTGCACCGGCGTCGATCTCGAAGAACCCGAGACAGTCCTCGATGACTTCGACGAAGTTGACGGGACGCGTGGTCAGTTGGGAGGGGCGCGTGTAGTTGAGCAGGTTCGAAACGACGCTGTTGAGCCGATCGATTCCCTCGACTATTCGTGTCACGAGCTGCCGTCTGGGATCGTCCACTTCCAGTTTGCGGTTTAAGACCTCGGCGAATCCCCCGATGCCGCCCAGGGGATTCCGGATCTCGTGCGCCACGGTCGCGGACATCTCACCCAATGCGGTGAGGGTGCTGACGCGACTGGCCTGATCCGTCAGCTCTCGGATCTGGGTAATGTCTTCGAAGATGCCGAGCCCGCCGATGGTTTCACCGTCCGAGTTCGTCAGGCAGGCGGTCTTGAAACGCACTGGGAATTCGGAGCCTTCGCTGGTCTGGAGGACGCGTTCCTGATCGACGCCATGCCCGGTCTGAACCGTGAGGTCCAGCAGGCCAGACGACTCACCCAGCGCGTGTTCTGACGCTTTCCCCAGAAGTTTGTCCATGTCGTGTCCGAGGAGGTCCGCCGCAGCAGCATTGCAGTGTGTGATGCTGCCGTCGGAATCCACCGCGATGACACCCGTACCGAGGCTCTCCAGGATGTTCTGGAGGTAGGTGTTTAGCCGTTCCTTGTCGTCAAGGCTCTTCTGTAGCTGTCGGTTGGTCTCTTCGAGCTCTTTGTTCAAAGAGTCGAAGTGCTGCTCCAGGCTCTTGTGCGAAGTTTCCAGCTTGGCCAGGGCTTCGTTGAAGGCCACGTAGGACGTGGCAAATTCCCTGGCATCCTCCTGGTCTGCGTCCGTCGGCTGCTTGCTGTCTGTTGCGTCGCTCAT
Organism: Gemmatimonadota bacterium; assembly: GCA_002727195.1. Taxonomy (GTDB): domain Bacteria; phylum Latescibacterota; class UBA2968; order UBA2968; family UBA2968; genus UBA2968. The sequence goes on along the minus strand of PBWH01000014.1, from coordinate 257,805 downwards.
TTGCCGGCGGCTGGTCCCTGGGGCTTGCGTGGCTTCGCCGCGTATACCTGCGGCGTGAGGCGGATGCCCTTCATGGTGGCATCCTGATGGTTTTGTGTCGTTATGTCCGCGAGCTCCTTGAACGTACGCTTGAGTTCGTCGAGCTCGGGTTTCGTCAAGCCTTCTTTGTTATCGTTCAGATCGGAGATGCTCTGCTGGAGCGCGGTCACAGTCTTGACCTGTCCCTTGAGGGTCTCGATAAGCTTGCTCGGGTTGTCCAGGTAATCGGAGACTTCTTGCGCTTGCTGTTTGGCGCGGTTCTGGAGCCCTGCGATTTTTTCGCATAGTTTCGACACGTTATTCGCCTTCAGTAGGGGATGGAGGATCGGGTTGGGCTTCCGGCTCGGGCTGTTGCTGAGCCGGGGGGGCGGGTGCACCACCGTATGCGCCAGGCAAACTGGTAGGTCTTCCGACCGGTCTGGGGCCCTGGGCACCGGAAACGGGACCGCCTCCCGTGCGCCTCCGGAGCTGGAGGAGTTCGTGTTCCTGGTCGCGGACCTTCCTGCGCAGCTGAATTACCTCGGCCTCGAGCCGCTGGTTCTTCAGGCTGCGCGCAACGGCCGCGTGGATCTCGGGCATCTTGAAGGGCTTGATGATATAATCCTGAGCACCCCGCCTCAACGCATCGATGGCAGATTGGATGCTCGGGTAGCCCGTCATAATAATGATCTGGGTGTCTGGGGATCCGTCGATGATGGTATCGACGACTTCTAGCCCGTGTGCATCGACCAGGGACAGGTCGATGAGCGCAACGTGAATCTTGTTCACGCTGATGGAGTGGAGCGCGTCCTTGGCCGTACTGACCGGTATCGTGTGATACTCGAGTTCGGTCAGAGACTCGGACAGCAGGTCACGCATGAAGGGATCGTCGTCGACGATCAGAATGGCTTCACCAGCCATAGGGTTCCCCGTACAAGCCTTCGCAGATGATGAGGCAGGATGACGGATCCAGGGTCTGCGATGATCAGACCAGCGACTCTCTCCTGGGTCGCGAGTGGATCCACCACGGGGTGATGGAAGCAAAGCGGAATCCACAGCCGGGGGAGGCGTGCTAAGGTCCTGTAGATAACGGACTTGAATGTAGGCTTACTGGGGGTCCGGAGTCAATGGAAAGGAGGATATTTTTTCCGGATTAGGGAAGGAATTTCCAGTATCCGAGGTAGGGGCAGAGCGAAGACTTTCAGCATGAAGGCGCGAAGAATAGAAGAAAACCCGTAGCCAGGGAAAGGATCCGACCACTCAGCTGTGAACGAAGATGGTGTTGGGAGTTGTGAGGGGAGATGCGACGGATCAGTCCTTGTTGTCTTCTGGATTGCCCAACTCCTGTATGTAGACCGTATCGCCTTTGGCGCAGTTGATCTTGGTCGCAGCGTGGCCGAAGCTGATGGCGATCTGGAGATTGCCGGCCTGTTCGATCAGGGCTACCCATTCGTCCCTTTCCACGTCTGAGTAGTCCTTGCCCAGAAAGACGTTCATCCGGTGGTCCTTGAAGCGGGCGTTGAACCGTTTGCCGTGGACGATGCCTTTTTCGGCGAGTTGAGGGGCTGTGAGGTCGGTGTCGATGTTGGCATACTCTTCCTCGATCATCACGACGACGGCAGGGAACCAGTCGGACTCGGAGAGCAAGGTCGTCGGTAGGATGCTGACGGCGCATAGGGCAAGCAGGATTCGTTTCATGGATGCTCCTTCGGTTGGGACAGATTAGCCGCTGGAAGCCGAGCGATCCACCGGCCACGACAGCAGGATCTTCGCGTAAGTCTGGACCACGTCCGGGCCGATACTCGAACACACGGTGGCTAGTCTCCGCCGGACAGGATGGTGTCAATCTCGCTCATATCTTCGTCGGAGAGTAACCATCCGACTGTGGCGGCATTGGACGTCACTTGCTCCGGCTTGGTGGCGCCGGCGATGACGGACGTTACTGCGGGATTCGCGAGCAGCCAGGCAAAGGCGAGATCGAGCACGGTGTGTCCGCGTTCTTTCGCGAATGCCTCGAGTCCTTCGAGGATGTCGAAGTTCGCGTCGGTGAACATGCCGCGATCGTTCTCTGCCAGACGCGTGCCCTCGGGGGCGGCTTCACCCCGGCGATACTTGCCGGTCAGGAATCCGTTCGCGAGCGGGAAGTAAGGCAGAATGCCGATCCCGTAGGTCTTGCAGAAGGGCACTAGCTCCGACTCGATTCCCCGGTCGAGCATGCTGTATCTAGGCTGGAGGGTGACGAAGTGGACAAGGTTTCGCGTGTGGGAGGTCCAGATCGCCTCGCAGAGCTCCCAGGAGGCGTAGTTCGAGCAGCCGACATAGCGTACCTTGCCCTGGGCGACCAGCTGATCGAGGGCGTGCATCGTTTCCTCAATCGGCGTGTTCGGGTCTGCACGATGGATCTGATAGAGGTCGATGTAGTCCGTGCGCAGACGGGTCAGGCTCTTCTCGACCTCGCGGAAGAGGTGGTGACGGGAGGCACCGATGCCGTTCGGGCCGTTGTCGACTTTCATGGCGGCTTTGGTGGCCAGGATATACTGGTCGCGTTTTCCCTCGATCGCTTTGCCGATGTACTCTTCGGATTGGCCGCTGCCGTAGATGTTGGCAGTGTCGATAAAGGTGACGCCTTCTTCCAATGCCTGGTCGAGGACGCGTGAGGTACCCGCCTGGTCAACGCGGCGGCCGAAGTTGTTGGTGCCAAGGCCGATGGCGGACACGTCGAGGCCTGAGTTTCCGAGTTTTCTGTATTCCATCTGTGTCTTCCCTTTCTGACGTCTCCTGGCGGAGCCAGGGGACGAGAGCGACGCGCCATCCCTTTAGTTGTGGGCGGAGCCCACGACCCCGTTCCCCAAACGTGCATACTCGTCGCCGTGCCTCGCACTGTGACGTCACGCAAACCTCTGGAACTCCTGAAAAACTGACTTGTAGACGTGGTCGGTGGCGCGGTGGCCGGCGTTAAAGGAGATGAATCGCGTATTGGGAGCGGCTTCCTTCAGGTTCGCGTGGAAAGCCCTTGTTGTGTCATAGCGGATGTCCTTTCGGCCGCAACCTGTGATCCATCTGACCTTGTTGATCCCATTTCGCGCTTTGCGGTGTGCGACGCGGTGGACCTCGGGGATATTGCAGGGCTTTCGGTCGAGGAAGCCGGGTCGACCGGGGTGGTCGGAGAAGGTACCGTTCGGATGCGTCCAGGACCCAGCAGACAGGGCGGCGCAGCAGGCGACCCTGTCCGGATGGGCGTAGGTGAAGCGATGAACGAATTGGGCGCCGGCAGAGAAGCCATAGAGGCAGAGCTTCTGGTGGTAAGCCGATCGGTCGCGCGTGAACCGTTGGACCTCGGCCAGGAGCTCGCCGTCGAGGTTGTCGTAGAGGAACTGGTAGGGTGGGACGTAGGTCGGGAAGATCAGGAGCGTGTTGATCTTCAGGTAGCGATCGATGTGGGCGAGGGAGCGGTCGACCATTCGGTGGGCGTTGCCGCTCAGGCCGTGGACGAGGACGACGGGGAGGATCTTGGCGTCGTTGTGTTGGCGTTTGATAATGATGTATTCGGACATGGACAGACGAGTTGTTAGGCCCTCACCCTGATCTGCCTCCGCTCACGCTTCGGCAAGACCGTCCCTCTCCCACTTGTGGGAGAGGGGAAGCGATGGCTAGCCGATGATGAATCTCAATGTCATGTGTTTGTTACGTTTCTTCGGGGTGAAGCTGATTCGGGTGATGACTTCGTTGTTATTACCGTCGAGTTTGGCTGCCTCGGTGAGGCGTTCGATGGAGAAGGCGCCGTCTGCGTTGGGGACGATCTGTACGCCGTTTGTTCGAGTGCCGATCTGAACGGATTTGCGGTTCCGGGCGACAGTCGCTTTCTCGAACGTGATGAACACTTCCTCCAACGATTTCGGAGCGCGAGCGAAGCTGTATTCGTCCTGGATCGTAAGCGCGCTCTTTTCGGACTCGAGCGTGAATGTCCGGATCAGTCGATCGACGGTGCCTTCAGGGTAGGCGTTTGTCATGTCGATCACGATTTGCTTGTTACCCTCGCCGTTCAGATTCTCTGTCGCCAGTGTTCCGAAGTGTTGACTGCCCTTCTCCTGCATCCTGCCGTTGATCAGCGGGACGGAGTGACCGAACGAGTTGCAGTAGGGGATTTCGTATCGCTGGGGCCCGAACGTGGCCTTTCGGTATTTCGGACCACCCGGGTCCACGAGGTGGATCTTGCCTTCCCGGTAGACGATGAAACTGCCGATGTCGTTGTGGTTGTGCGGTACGCCGTTGTGTCCGGCGATGGCCATGACCGTCATCTGCTTCTTGCCGGGCTTCCCCTTGATTTTCACCTGCCCGAGGTCCTCCAGAATGTAGTCCCGGTCGTTGCTCTTGCCCTTCGCCTTCTGACCGCCATAAATCGCGAGGTCGTGCATCAGGCTGTGGTCTTCAAGCGCCAGCTGAAGAGTACCGTCGTTGTGAAGCGGGCAGAGGTCGTATAGCTCAGGGATGTCGTAGAACTCGTTAATCGTGATCGCGACACGGGACGGTATGTAGCCGTGTCCCGAATCGGCGAAGGTCGAGCGATATTTTCCGGCGATGTTCGACGCCAGGGGATACTGACAGATCCGTTCGATCTTTGGGTTGTCCATCAAATTGAGCTCACCGCCCGTGCGATGATGCACGGCGTGAGCCACGTAAAGGTAGTGACCGAATCCGAACCCCCAGTAATCGGGGCCCTCTTCACATCCTCCATCGTCGGTGAAGCCGTCATGTGCATAGGTTAGGTGCTGGATGGCGTGATACGTAAGGGAGGCCAGATACTTGGGGTCCCGGACCATATGCAGTGCCGCGCGGACAATCGACCCGTTGCACACGTGGTTCCAGTTCATGCGAACGGTTTTCCACATCAGGAAATCAGCGGGGTTGAAGAAGTTGTCGAAGATTCGTCGGCGGATCTCGGTGTCGACGCGTTTTGTGACTTCCTCCTCGAGTTGATCTCCGAGGACGAAATTGATCTCCGCGAAGAGCGTGGCCAGTTTGACCGATCCCAGGTCGACCGATCGATCCTCGTGCGCCGCCCGTACCCAAGTGAAGTTGTCGCAGTAGGCCCAGAGCAGATCCTGCAGGTAGTCGATGTGTGCCTTCGGGTGCCCCAGCCATACAGCGTGTGCGGCGAGAAGGAGATTCTTTAGCCGTTCGGAGTCTTTCTGCTGTGGAAGTGTGCGGTCGCCAACCCTTTGGTAGTGACGGTAGTCAGATCGCTTGATGACCGGGATGTCTGCTGCCGGATCGAGGTTCTCGGTGATGTCGTCCCACACCCCGTTCTTCTTCGCGAGTCGTTTGGCTCGACGAATCGCCGACGGATCCTTCAGGAAGGGTGTCGATGACTCCGGGTGACGGTCAAATATTCGGGAGAGTTCTTCGAGCGTGATGTCGCGGAGCAGCATCTTCATGGCGTGACCTTCTTGAGGAGTCCTGATACCTGGGATGTCGATTCGTTAGTGATTTCGGGTGCCCCGATCTTGCTGTGTCCCGCGAGTGAAAGATGACATTGGTTCCGCGTGCCTGTTCTGGACGGCCGAAAGACACCGTGGCGAAAGCACGCCAATATGCATCTGAGTCTGCCCTGGCGTAAACGGCATTGCCATGGTCTCGTCTCCAGTTCGATCATCCGGGTTGCGTGGTATCCGAATGTCTGCCTTTGTTACGGTGGAGGCTTCAAGCTATGCAAGCAAACACCAAATCGTTGCCTGTACCCGGTGAGCTGTTCGAGGTAGATGGATGCGAAGCGTTTCTGATTCGAGCCGAGCAGAAGTCCGACCGTTACAGCCCGTGGGTGTGGTATGCCCCCACACTTCCCCCGTATCCGGATGCGAACGAGAAGTGGATGTTCGAGCGATTTCTCGCGAGAGGGATTACGATTGCGGGCATTGACGTGGGCGAGTCCTACGGCAGTCCGGTGGGACGACACATCTACTCGTCACTCTACCGCCATATGGTCGGTCTGGAGTTTAGCTCGCGTCCAGCACTCCTTCCGCGAAGTCGTGGGGGGCTGATATTCTACAACTGGGCGGTCGAACACGCGGACTCTGTCTCCTGCATCGCAGGCATCTATCCGGTCTGTAGTCTCGTCAGCTTCCTCGGGGCCGACCGGGCGTGTGAGGCCTACGGAATGACGCCGGGTGAACTGACCGATGCACTGGCCCAAAACAATCCGATCGAGAGACTGAATCCGCTGGTCGATGCCAATGTCCCGATCTATCACATACACGGCGACCGTGATGACGTCGTGCCGATAGAGGGGAACTCGGGCGACCTGGCTGAAAGATACACGACGCTGGGAGGACAGATGACACTGAACGTGGCCGCCGGTCAGGGACACAGCCTTTGGGAGGGGTTCTTTCGAGACGAGGTCCTGATCACCTTTGTGATCGAACACGCAGGCGCAAATCGTGGCTGACATCGACGCCATATCAGAAATCGGGAGTGAACGAGCGACCGTTGGGGATGGGAACAAGATCGTGACCTGGGAGAGCAAGGTTCACGTCGTCTGGCAGGATATCAGTCGCGATGGCTACCTGAATCAGGTTCGATCCTTCGATCAGGCTGCGGGAACGTGGTCGGAGACGGTGACGCTTGGGAAGGGGCTCGACAACCACGCGCGCCCGATTCTATCCGTGGATCACGATGGATACCTGCACGTCGTTCTGGGCGGTCACAACTCACCCGTGACGTGGCGTCGGTCCGTGCGGCCGAATGACAGCTCGTTTTGGACCGACCCGGAACCGACCGGGGAGGGGACCTATCCGGTCTTGCTCTGTGGTCCGGACAATACGCTGTATCTAACGCTCCGCGCGAACCGTCACGCCGGGGTCGATTTCTATGTCCGGCCATCAGACGGCAGTTGGTCACGACGGTCGCGCATCGTGGCGAATGCGCCCAAGTATCGGGAGGCCTATGCTGCCTTCCACACGCAGATGATGATGGGACCGGATGGGGTGATCCACGCGGCCGTTGACTTCTACGAAGGGCAAGACGACTTCGGGCGCGGATTACACATGGCCGTCACCTATTGCAAGAGTGCGGACGGGGGGATGATGTGGATGACGGCCGACGGTAGGTCGATCGATTTGCCGGGACGTCCAGAACAGATGGACCTGATCGCGCAGAGCACAGAAAGACGGGTTGAACCGACGCCCAGGGTCGAGCACGCGAACTGCGGCGTTCTGGTCGATTCGCGTTCACGTCCCCACGTCGTGTTCCTCTCGCACCGTGCCCAACCAGGAGAGCTGTTCCTGGTCGCATTCGATGAGACAGGTCGCCAAACCCGACAGCCCATTCATCCTCACCTGGAATCGAAGTGGCCGGGTCTTCGCGTGACCGAAGCCCGCGGAAGCATCCTCGTGGACGACACGATCTATCTGCTTGTAACACTCTCGCCTTACAACCACGAATGGATCAAGGGCAGACCGTCGCGTGCCATGTGGATGTCCGAGCGTGAGGATCAGCGTTTGGTGTATGTGAAGACGACAGACTTTGGAGCGACGTGCGAGGTGCTGACGGTCGTCGAACCCGGAGTGAGTATCAACGCTCCCAACCTGGAGGTACCCGTCGGGGCCAACCGTATCGGGTCAACCCCAACCTTCGCCTACTTCGACGGGACCCGTGGCTATCCTGGCGGAGAGGAGTACTACAACCGACCGGTCGACGAGATGTTGCGGGAGGGGGCGTTTACGGAGAATCGGGTGATGGTTGTGAGGGGATGACATAAGAACGTGGGCTCGACTATCAGGATACGGTGGAGCCGTGATCCTTGGTCAGCAGGTCTCAGTGAGAGCGGGTCACGTTGTTGGCGGCGACATCTCTCGTCTCGACGAAAAGCCCTCACCTGATCAGCCCCCGCTCGCGCTTCGGCAGATCTGTCCTCTCCCGCTGGCGGGAGAGGATTCTGCCATGCAGATCAGATAGACAAATGCTTTGCCTCTCCTGCTAGCGGGAGAGGGATGGCCTAGCGCAACGAGGGCAGGGCGAGGGCTTGATGTTGGTGGTCGCTCGCTAGTTCAATACGTCTCTCGATACCCGCAGGATGTTCTCACCAATGATCTTTCGGATATCCTCATCCGAGTAACCCCTCTGAACAAGCCCTACCGTTATCAGCGGCCAGTTCGTCCACATCAGGCTCTGTGCCTGATGGTCCTGCCTGTAGGCCTCTGTCCCACGAGATCCCTCCGGCCATAGCGCCTCCCACCGATCGCGAATCTGCCTGCATTTGGGGACCTTCGCATTCTCCGCAGCTGACTGATGGGACGTATACGAGCGATCGGTCCCGATGGTGACGTGATCGGCGCCGAATGTCCTAGCTACGTAGTCGATATGGTCGAGCATCGCGCTGATGTCTCCCTTTCCGCCCAGGAAATGGGGGACGTTTGTGATGCCCATCGACCCGCCAGAGTCGATCACGGCCTGGATGGTTTCGTCGTCCTTGCAGCGGATGTGCTCGTTCAGGCTGGCGGCGCAGGAGTGACTGATCACGATCGGGCGCTCGCTCGCTCTTGCGGCATCAAGTCCGGTCTGCCTGCCTGAATGGGCAATGTCGATCAAGACACCCACTCTGTTCATTTCGCGAATCGTTTCAAGACCGAATTCACTCAGACCCGCATCCGCCGACTCACCACACCCGTCGCCGATGGGGTTCCGCCGGTTGTAGGTCAGGTGCATCATCCGGACGCCCAGCTGGTAGAAGACGCGGATGAATCGCAGCTCCTCCTGTGTATTGACCTGGTCACCTGCCAAAGGGATTCCGTTGCCGGTCAGATAGCGGCAGTGTTTGCCCTCCGCTTTGGCGGCGACGATGTCGTCCGGATGGGTGACACGTTTCAGCAAGTCGGGCATCTTGTCCGCGACGTAGGTGTGTCGGGCGAGGCGTTTGATGAGACGTAGCGGGTCGTTGCCTTCTTCGCCGGCGTTCTGGTAGGAGCAGGTGACGCCGGAGGCTTTCCAGATCTCTTCATACTCGTCCCGTAGCGACGGGTCGTTGGCCCAACCGGTCATGCGCATGTCTTCCCCCAGGTCCTGTAACTCCAAATTTGTTGCGCCGGATTCGATGGCGGCTGCCATTCGGTCCCCGTCCATCGGGGCCATGATGCCGAGGCTGTAGGATTCGACGACGACGGATTCGGTGTGCAGGGCGAGGCCGTGGTCGAGGTCTTTTGGGGTGGGGTTGAGGATGTTTGTAGCGACTTCGCGGGCTTGTTGGATTTGGGGGTTCATGGGCGTGTCCGGGAATTTGTGATGGGGTCGGGGCAGGGCAAAGGCGATGAGATACTGGAGGATCAACCGCCGACGTGAAGTCAGTGGTTACGGAATCATGCGGCGCAGAGCTGGGCGGCGCCGTCGACGCGGAGGATCTGGCCGCTGACGAAGTTGGCGAGTGGTGAGAGGAAGAACTGTACGGCGGCGGCGATCTCGTCTGGTGTGGCATAGCGCAGGAGCGTGGACTCGTCCATGGCGTCGAGGTAATCCTGGTTGGCCTGCCGCGTGGCGAGGAAGCGGGCACTCAGGGAGCCGCCGGGGGCAACCATGTTCACCGTGATGTTGTGCTCGCGGAGTTCGGATGCCAGACAGCGGGTGTAGTTTGCTTGAGCGGCTTTAGCGGCAGCATAGATCACGCCTTCTGACCGACCGATGAAGCCAGCGATCGAACCGATGTTGACGATCCTGCCATTGCCACGTTCGATCATGCGGGGAAGGACCTGACGGCAGCAGTCGACGGTGGTGATCAGGTTTCGGTTGACCACGGATTGCACATCCTCAGGCGATATCCCATAACTGTTGTTCGGCTCCGGCTTTCCGCCCTCAGCCGCAATGTCCCCGCCGGCGTTGTTGACGAGCGTGTCGATCGGGCCCAGGTCGGATTCGATCTGCTCGACGGCGGCCGCGACTTGGAGGGGATCAGATACGTCGGCGAATACCGTCGTCACGGGGTTGCCGATCTTCGCCATCTCCTCGGCGACGTGGCTTGTGGATGGCGCTTCGCCGAATTCGGCGGCGGTCTTTTCGGATCGGCTGTGGACCACGATCGACGCACCACAGTGCGCCAGACGCTCGGCAATGGCTCTGCCCAACCCTCGGGCGGAGGCTGTTACCCAGACGACCTTGCCTTTCAGCAGTTTGGTATCAATTCCTTCCATTGCTTTCACCTCTAGATTTCAGGATGTCGAAGGTGCCAGTCCGTTGCCTGTTCATAGGCGTGACCAACCCGGCAGAGCAGGGGCTCGGACAGATGACGGCCGACAAACTGGAGACTCAAGGGTAGACTGTTTTGCGTCAGTCCGCACGGGACGGACAGGGTCGGCGCGCCGTTGAAGTCGAAAGGAGCCGTGAAGCGCTGGAAATTGGCGGGTCGAGCGGCCTCAGGTGGGGCGTTGTCGGCGAACGGAGGTGGTCCGTAGAGGATGTCTCGGGTGATGGGGTGGGCGGGGCCGGACATTGACGGACAGATCAGGACGTCGATGTCGTGGAAGATGCGCCGGAGATGGCCGTTGGACTCCAGGCGGATCTGGTTGGCTTCGGCGTATTCCGCGGCCGATATGCCGGCGCCCATGTCCAGCCACCCGCGGAACCAGGGCCCGTAGTCGTCCCGCCGGCCGGGATACGTTTCACGATGCGCGGCTACGGCTTCAGACGAGCACAACGCTGGCCACGCGGCGACCAACGCATCCATGTCCGGCAGGCCGATGTCTCTGATGTCCGCTCCCAGATCTTTCAGAAGACCAACCGCCCCTCCGACAGCCTTCACGAGCTCCTCGTCGATGCCCTCCGAGGCATACTGCTCGTCGAAGCCGAAGCGGATTTCTGTCAGCCCGTCGACGAGGCCTTCGAGCATATCCGGGACAGGATCCGGTAGAGAGGTCGGGTCGTTGGGGTCCTGACCCGCAATCGCTTCGAGCATGGTGCCCGCATCAGCTACGCTGCGAGTGAGCGGGCCGACGTGATCGAGTGATTCGGCCAGTGCCAGGACGCCGTATCGACTGACGCGTCCCCAGGTCGGTTTAAGGCCGACCGTTCCACACGCCGCCGCGGGAAACCGGATCGAGCCACCGGTGTCGCTGCCCAGTGAGCCAAAGCAGAGACCGGCCGCAGTGGCGACGCCAGATCCGCTCGAGGATGCGCCCGCCCAGCGATCGGGGTTCCAGGGGTTTACGGGGGCGTCGAACTTCGGGTTGTAGCCGCCCATCGCGCCCTCGGTCAGGTTGAGCTTGCCCAGAAGGACGGAGCCCGCCTCAGCCAGCTTCGTGACAACCGTTCCGTCAAAATCCGGGATGTGGTCGGCGAGGGCCTGGCTGCCACCCATCGTGGCGACGCCCGTGGTGAAGCAGAGATCCTTGACCGCGATCGGGATGCCGTGGAGTGGACCACGATCCTGTCCGGATGCGAGTTCGCGGTCGGCCTGCTCGGCCTGTGACAGCGCGTGGTCGGCCATCACGGTAACGTAGCTCTTGAGTTGACCGTCGAGGGCTGAAATCCGGTCGAGGATGGATCGGGTGATTGTGACGGATGTCAGTTCGCCGGACCTGATACGGTCGGCGATCCGGGTGATGGTCTGGTAGTGGAGGGGGGTGTCTGGCATGTGTGTAGAAAAGGAAACGTCCCCAGGCTGGAGCCTGGGGACGAGATCGGTTGCCGTATTTAATCCTGGCGTTCGTGGGGCTGGGGTTGCTCGGCCTTCCACTTGCGGTAGAGGGCGAAGGTCTCTTCGTCCGGCGGATAGTACTTGCCCGGCGAGAGATGCTCTTCGTCCAGCCGCCGACGGATCCACTCTTCGAGGTCGTCGTATTCGATCGCCTTCTGAGCCATCTCGGGGGCGACGGCCATCGGGATGACGACGACGCCGTCATCATCGGCGACGATGTAGTCACCGGGCCGCACGAGAATGCCGTCCACGTTGACCGAGTCGTTAGTGGAGTAGGGCGTACCGACCTTCGTACCCAGGTTCGAGGTCTTGTCGTAGCCCCACAGCATGATCCCGTAGTCCTTGACCGTATGCATGTCGCGGATACCACCGTCGCAGACGAGACCGTCGACGCCACGCTGCTTGAGTCGGAGGAACTTGATGTCGCCGCCGATGGACATGAGCTTGTTGCGCATGGACTCCATAACGATGACGTCACCGGGCCCGGCCAGCTCGAATCCAGCGTATTCGGGCGATTCCTCTCCGGGTGGCTTTTCGGCGTCCGCATCCGGGCGGGCCGGTACGAACCGAACCGTGATGGCGCGGCCGACGAGGCGCTGTCCGGGGTTCATCGTCTTGAGGTTGTGCATGTAGGTGTAGCGCGCGTCGTAGCCGTTACGGGCGAGCACGTCGACAATGGCCGTCGTGTTGACGTGTTTGAGGGCTTCCCGGGTGTCCTCGTCGAGGACGTGGTCCGGGGTGGGCTGAATAACCGCCATCTGATCTCCTTGGGTGATACGTGAGCGTGTGAACAGGGTCTTACGTAACAGGTTCGCGGCGGGAAAAGCAAATGGGCCTAGTCGCTATCCGCGCTCCTTCAGGTCGTACATCCCGATCATATATGGGTGGTCGGGGTCGAGATGGGTGAGGGTGTCGGGGTTGTCGACCCTCCCTGCGGGGCGAATGTTCTCACCCTCCACGCCGGCGCCCGTGTCTCCGATGTCCTTTCCACACGCCGTGGCCTTCGCGAGCAGGTCCGACACCACGTCGGGATGCTGATCGTAGAGGTTCTCTGTTTCACCGATGTCCGCTTCCAGGTCATACAGCTCCTGGAGTTCCTCAATCGGAGACGCGTTTCCTGTGTCGACCGTCTGATTCCCCTTCGCTTTAGGCCTCTCGCGACGGATGTGGAGCTTCCACTTTCCGCTCCGTACCGCCTCGATCATATTTCTCTTGTAGTAGAAGAAGGCATCGTGCTGGGAGGCGGCGCCGTCTTCGTCATAGAGAATCGGCTGAATGTCCCTGCCGTCGATGATCCGGTCGTCAGGAACCGAGCCGCCACCGATCTTCGCGAAAGTCGGGCAGAAATCCATGGAGAGGGTGATCTCGCGGGACACACGGCCTGCCGGCACTTTGCCGGGCCACCGGGCGATCATCGGGACCCGCATACCACCCTCCCACGTCGTGCCCTTGATGCCCTTCAGTTCACCGTTGCTCCCGCCCTGGCCCTGCATTCGTGATCCGTTGTCGCTTGTGAAGACGACGAGTGTGTTCTCGTCGATGTCGAGCGCTTTCAACTCGTGCAGGAGGACATCGGTTGCCCAATCGATAGCCGCTACCGCTCCGCCATATGGACCGTTTTCTGACTCCTTGAGGAATCGCTCGGCAGGGTAATGGGGGAGGTGGACGTGCATGTGGGCGAGGTAGAGGAAGAAGGGCGTGCTGTTCGCGACGCTTTCGCGCATGAACCGGACGGATTCTTCGGCGTATCGCTCTGTGACACCCCGCTGATCGGGTTGGGCCTGGATGACCGTCAGGTCGCGCATCAGTGGAAGCGGGGGATACTTGTCGTCCTCCTTCTGGATCCCCATGTCGTTGCTGTAGGGAATGCCGTAGTAGCTGTCGAAACCGTGACGGGTGGGGAGGTGCTCCTTCTGGTCACCACAGTGCCATTTACCGACGATCTTTGTCGTGTATCCGGCATCCTTGAGCATCTGGGCGACTGTGACTTCACTCGTGTTCAGCCCGATGGGCATACCTGGGAACAGGACCCAGCGGCCGTCGAATTCTCCGAACCCAATACGCGGAGGGTAGCAACCGGTGAGCATGGCGCCGCGCGAAGGCGAGCATACTGGTGATGCCATGTAGAAGTCGGTGAAGCGGGTGCCTTCAGCCGCAATGCGGTCGATGGCGGGGGTCTTGTTCAGGGTCGATCCGTAGCAGCCGAGGTCGCCGTAGCCGAGGTCGTCGCAGTTGATGAGGATGATATTGGGTTGCAAGCTAATCCTTCTGTTAGACAAAGAAGAAGACCACGAAATACACGACACACACGAAAGGTAAACCAAGCTTGCGGCGTGGGCCCTGCTCTCAGCCAGGCGACTAGCTCAAGCCGCACGCAAAGCTGGCCCCAATACATGGGGGACACGAAAGGAAAGGCAAACCTAAGAGCGTGGGCTCTGCCCGCGTCGCAATCACCAGGCTTTGCCACTCGCCGCCGTGCTTTGCACGGCGACGTCCTCCGCTATGATGGTGAGGGTTCGCGGGCAAACACCGTGTCGTAGGAGGCTTCGGCGATGCCGCCGAGGCGGGTGCCGAGATTATGGAATTCTTCGCGGTTGAAGTCCCACATGCCCGACCGCTCGACCTGTTCCAGCCAGTCGCACAGGTGGAGGGTGCAGAGGTCGTCGTAGGTCTTGCGATCCATCTCCATCTGTTCGCCTGCTTCACGATGCGTGATCGAATACGTTTGCTTGTCGTCGGCCCACTGGCTGTAGAGGGTTTCGCGCTGCATGAAACAGTTCAGAAAGCACAGGCGCTCGTAGTAGTCGCCGATCAGGTCCCGAACTTCGTCTCGACGGTCAACGGGAAGCGTGAAACCCTGGAACTGCTGCGTGCCGTAGATCGAATGGAACAGGCCGGCACGAGCGAAGTCCTCCCCAAGATCCCACTTCTTCAGGTCGTTGTAGACTCCGATTGCGTGAGCCAGGTATCCGTTCTTCGTGTGCGATACCTGATCGGCGCCGGTGTCGATGAACCAGCGTGTCAGCTGTTTGAACGTCGGGTCCGCCATCCTCTTCTCCCTTGCGCGAACAGTGGGCTGCCAACATACATTCGGATCGACCTGACCGCAATCTGACCCATCCACCGGAGGTGTCGTTGCCAGACTCCCGACCGAACGTGGTCCTGTTCATCACCCACGATACGGGGCGGCATCTCTCCCCTTACGGCATTGCAGAAGTCCATACGCCCAACAGTCAACGGCTGGCTGATTGAGGCGTCACGTTTAGGAACGCGTTCTGTACGTCTCCGCTTTGCAGCCCGAGTCGGTCCTCGATGGGTACGGGACGGTATCCGCACCAGAACGGGGTCATGGGCGTGACCGGTCCACCCTCAGGACGATTCGACCTACATCCAGGCGAAAGGCACGCCGCACGACTGTTCGGCGACGCTGGGTATGAATCGGTTCTCTGTGGGTACGAGCACGAGTCCCCTGACTGTAGGAGCCTGGGATTCGAAGGATTCCTGAACGGCCCAGCCACAGGAACAAACAGTGACGGCGATCTCAGAAAACACGGTGTGGAGATCGATGAGTGGTTGTCAGGACGGGGTGACCACCGACCGTTCTATCTGCAGATCGGCTGCCATGAAACACACCAGAAATGGACCGCGAATGATACGGATGCTGACACGTCGAACGGCACCTGGATGCCTCCCTACCTGGCCGACCACAAGGACGTGCGTAAAGAGATGGGAGCGTTCCAGGGCGCCGTCCGTCGATTTGATGATGGGATGGGTGAGATTGTCGGGGCTCTCGAGAAAAACAGGGTGTGGTCGAACACGATCTTCGTGTTTACGACGGATCACGGAATCGATCTGCCACGGGCGAAGGGAACGTGCTTCGATCCGGGGCTGGAGATCTTTCTGATGATGTGTTACCCGAATGGTAGATGGGGCTAAGGGCGTCGAATCGATACCTTAACGAGCGGGATCAATATCCTGCCAACATTGCTCGAAGCCTGTGAGATTCCGCTCCCGGAAAATCTGGCGGGGGAAAGTGTTCTGGGACAGCTCAAGGGAGAAGCGGCTGCCGTGAACGTACATATCTATGCGGAGAAGACGTTTCACGATACGTATGACCCGATCCGGTGTGTGCGGACGGATCGCTACAAGTATATCCGATATTTCGAGGTGAACATCTTCGAAGATCTGCGTCTGGCGACGATGACGAGACGGCACTTCTNGAAGACAGAATGGCGTCGTCCGAACTTCGAGGAAGCCTTGTATGACCTTGAGAGCGATCCACTCGAGATGACCGACGTGGCAGGGGATCCGGCGTATGCTGAGGTGAGGGCGGAACTGAAGAAGGATCTGCTTGCGTGGATGGAGAAGACGGGGGATCCGTTGTTGGATGGACCGGTTGCGAGTCCGTATTACGGGAAGGCGTGGGAGGATTTGAAGGAGACCGATTGAGGTGCGGAATCTCTCCTCTCCCACAGGGTGGGAGAGGGGAAGCACTTCGTAGCCCCCGTGGTGTTCTATAAAGATTCCCGTTTCAGGTCGAGCCAGTCCATTTCTGCCGGGGTGAGTTCGACCTCTAGGGCGGCGACATTCTCAGCGCATTCTTCGCGGGTTAAGACGCCGATGATGGGGTAGACGTCCAGGTGCTGGCCGAGGATGAAGGCTAGAGCGACCTGGGGTATGGTCAGGCCTTTCTCCTTCGCGAGCATCTCGCAGCGGTCGAGGCGATCGAAGTTGGCGTCGTGACAGTAGGCGCGGTCGCAGGATTCGGGGATCTGGTCACGATAACCCGTATAGGATTCGCGACTGAAACGGGCGGAGAAAAACCCCTGTGCCATGCTCGACCAGAGGAAGAGCGGCATCTGCTGTTCTGCATACCATCGCCTGGCTCCAGTGCCCGCGTCTCCGGCGATGCTGATGCAATCCTTCCAGGGTGGCTCGGCCTCCACTGCCAGCGTCAGGTTTGGGCTGCTCACGGTGAAGCCAGACAGGCCGTTCGACTCGGCGTAGGCGTTCGCTTCCTCGATCCGTGGGTGTGTCCAGTTGGAGGCACCAAATACCTGGATGCGGCCCGCATCTTTGTGCTCGTTGAGCGTGTCGATGATCGGCCCCACCGGCAGGTCAGGGTCGTCACGGTGGAGCAGGTAGATGTCGATGTAGTCGGTACGCAGCCTTGCGAGCGAATCGAACAGGTCCGACGCGATGTCGTGGAACGTGACGCGCTTCCGGTCGTTGTTGTGATGGGCGCCCTTAGTCAGGATGACGATGTCGTCGCGATTTCCTTGCCGTTCCATCCACTCGCCAAGGGCCCGCTCGGAGTTTCCTCCCGCGTAAACGTGCCCCGTGTCGAACGTTGTGATGCCTGATTCAAGGCAGCCGTCGAAGAGATCTCCCATGAAGCCATCTTCACTGGCCTTCTCGAGCATGTCAGGAGGGCCCTGCAGACTTGTGCCCTGGAGGATTCGGGACACCGGTTTGTCCAGTCCGGGGATCTTGCCGTACTGCATTGCCATATGCTCTCTCTCGCCTAATGGACTTGAACCTGGGTAAGCACCTAAGGCCCAGGCCCTCACCCTGTCCTCGCTTCGCTCGGCCTTCCCTCTCCCATTGGATGGGAGAGGGGAAGCCCTCCTACAATCGCGAGGTTTATTGGCTAAGGTAAAGCNTGTACCGAATCAGTACGCGACCGACGTCGTTCCCGTCGTCTTTTCGTTCCACTTCCACAAACCCGGAGCGCAAGTACATGCGTTGAGCAGGTTCGAAAAACCTATGCTCGCCGGTCCAGACGTGGAGTGTCCGGATGCCCATTGGTTTCGCTCGACGGATGATCTCGACAACCTGAGCCGTTCCGACTCCCTTGCCACAGTGCTCCGGCAGAACAGAGTTCCTGCCAATCGTCGTTTCGTTGCCGTCCGTCGAGAATGACGCGAATCCTAAGACGACGCCCTCGATCTGCGTCAGATAGATCTTTTCGCCCGGATCATCCAGACTCTCGAATACATCCGTGTCGTACTGCGCCCAGAGATCGTCGGGCGGGATCCACGGGGGCTCGTTCAGCTCCTTGAGCGGCTGATAGGATTGCTCGAGAATCGACAGCAGGACACCCCGATCGTCAGGTCGGATGTCACGGAAGGTCAGGTTCACGCCGGACGTTCGAAGGTCGTCACCCAGACGTCGTTGTTCGCTTTGGACGCGGCTTCGCGGACCATTCGGTCAACAATTTCGAGCCCCAACGACTCGAATTCGGTGACGTGATCCGGGGTCAGGATCCAGGGTGGGCCATCCTCGAAGGATCTCGGCTTGTCGCCGGTTACCGTAACGACTAGCAGTCGACCGCCAGGTGCTACGAAGTCGGCGATCTTTGGGATGAGGGTTTCCGCATACTTCGGCAGAAGGGCCTGGATGGTGTAGATCTCGAGTACGAAGTCGAATCGGTGCCGCCATTGTTTGTTTTCGTCGAATAGGTCGGCCGTCTGGAAGTCGACGGTGCTGTCCGGGAATCGTCTCTTGCAGTGATCGATTGCGGACTCGGCCACGTCAAACGCGGTCACTTGGTAGCCCCACGATTCGAGCTCGATGGCGTCGTCTCCCATGCCGCAACCGACGACGAGCGCTTCCTTTTCCGAGCCCTGAAGGCTGTTCGTCTCCAGCCACGCGGCGAAACTGGGATGGGTTGCCATGTTCGTCCACGGCACACCCTCACCCTCGTCGCTTGCGTCGCGATACAAGGACTCGAACCAATCGGTCGGCTTGTCTTCCTCGGACATGGATCTAGAGTTCCTGGATCGAATCCAGACCTTCGGGATCGGGCTGGACGTAGCGGATGGGCTGGATGGAGCCATCGTCCCGTGTACGTGCTGCCACGTGCTGGCACTTGAGGACCGAGTGCTCGATGTAGAGGCCGTCGTCGATCGAACAGCCGTAGATATAGCTCGTACCCTTCACCGTGACGCCTTTTCCGACCCGGAGCGGAAAGTCGTCACTTCCTGTCATAATGACCCCCGACTCGATCCGGCTGCCTTTGCCGACCGCGAGGTTGCCCTTCAGTATGTTGCGACTGAGTACCTGGACGGCGTCGTCGAGGCGGAGCGTCTGGTTCGGGTAGGTGCTGAGCTGCACGCCCACGCCGATCTGAACATCCTCTCCGAGCTCGATGTTTCCGGTGAGCTTGCTCCGGTCGCCGATGTGAACACGCAGGTTCAGGCGGACGTGCGAGCCGACGTGCGCACCTTTTCCGATCACGATATCGAGTGGCCCCTGCGTCTCATCCAGCTCCAGGATATGGTCGACAACCTCATCGGCGATGTAGAAGTCTTCCTCGTCGACGATCGTGATCGTGTCGCGCAGCTTCTCGTATACGCGTGCCCGCGCGATCGATTCCATTTGCCGCCAGACGCTTTTGACGTTGAAGGCGAGGATATCCTCTTCTTTCTCCGCCATCGTGGCCCGGACGACCAGGCCGCCCTCGTTGAACAGGTGGACGAGGTCGGTGATCTGGAGCTCACCCTGCGCGTTGTCCGTCGTCAGGTTGGCGATATGTTCGCGAAGTGCGTTTTCCTTGAACGCGAACGTCAGCGTGTCGATTTCACGCGTTTCGATCAGCTCTTGTCGTTCGAACGCGTATGTCTTGCCGTTGAACTCGACCTCGTATGGGGTATTCGGATCCTGGTCCAGGATGTCGAAGTGCTGACGGATCTCGATCACGCGATCGCGATCGTCGCCAGAGGCGGCCCCGTTGACGTCGTGCTCGGGCACCCGCAGGATTCGTCCGTAGTAGTTACTCTCCGCCGAGCCGCTGTAACGACCGGTGAGCATCATCATGTCAGCATCCGACCCTTCGTAGATCTGGCGGAATCCTCTGACGACCTCACCCGACAGCAGACCCATATCTCCGGGAAAGATGTAGACGTGCCGCTCGTGATCGCTCGGGTCGAACGCCTCGAGGGCAACCCTCACGGCGTCACCCGTACCGCCTGGCAGACCGAGAACGGGATTCTCTTGGTAGGCGAAAACTCGCCCTTCCGCGTGCCCCGTCGAGCGGACCACGTCCGCGCCCTTGATCCCGACCACGACGACCTGGTTCCGGTTGGCCAACCCATCCTGGGCGGCTAGCGCAACCCGTTGAGCAGAGGGCTTCCCCCAGATCTCGTGGAGCATCTTGCTTATCTCGGACCGAATCCGCTTCCCGTGACCGGCGGCCAATACGATGCCGATCCGGTCGGTAGACGCGTCGATTCCGGAGTTGAGTTGCTCGATCAGGCTGCGAACGGTGTCGCTTTCCTGCGACATAGGGCTCCGCTCCTTGAGTCGGTGGTCAGGTCGGAGAAGAATATAGGACAGGTATCCTGGTGGATCAGGTTACTACGCCCTTGTCCCAGATGTTGACGACAGAGTAGCCAATTTTTTCACTGTAGGTTTTCGCACCGCTGGCCATGGCAAGGGTGTATTCGAAGATCAGGCGACCGACATCCTCGAACGAGTCGACCCCCTCAGCGATTCCGCCGGCGTTCACTTCCATGTCTTCGAGACGCTCGAAGGTGTCACTGTTGCTGACGATTTTCATCCACGGGATCAGGATGCCACCAAAGCAGCTGCCCGCGCCCGTGCTGAAGATGCCGATCTGTGCACCACCGGCCGTCTGTCCCGTACAGGAGGCGGGATCGAAAGCCGGGCTGTTCATGAAGCCGAAGCCCTTCTCTGTTATCTGTTCCGCATAGTCGACCGCCCAGTTCAAGGCTGTCGTACCACCCTTTGCAACCGAGCCTAGCGCCTTCTCGGCGATGGTCGACAGGCCGCCCTCCATGTTTCCGTAGGCGAGGTTGTTTTCGGGCGTCCCTTCACCGCGTGCCAGGTACGTGCGATAGTTGGAGACGAAGTCCAGGTATGCCTGACCGACCTCTTTTGTGCGCGCCCTTCGCGTGAGGAGGTGTCCGGCACCGAAGGTCTCTGTTGTTTCGCCGATGAAGGCCGCACCGCCACACCGTACGAGGAGATCTGAGGCGTAGCCTATGGCCGCGTTTGCCGTGAAGCCGCTGTTCGCGTTGGACCCGCCGCACTGCGTGGCCAGGATGAGTCCGCTCGCGGGGATTAATGTCCGACGGCGACGATTCGCTCGTGGGAGTAGCGTCCGTTCGACATAGTTGACGATCCGGTCGACGGTGTTCCAGGTGCCCCCCTCTTCCTGAATCGTGATCACCGGCATCGTGTCTTCCGTGTGATCGACCCCGCCTTCGACGGCGACAAGGCGGTCTTCGCCGAAGATGACGGCCGCCTGACCCTTCTCGCATCCCAGCTGTACGATCGCGCGTCCACCGACGTTCGGGTGCTCCATCAGGTTCTGGATCGTGCGGTTCTGCTGCTTGTGGCCTTCGCTGAGCGTGACGAGCCCGCATCCGCTGTCGTGCGTGAGGCCGACGATGCCGTCGACGTTCGGGTAGCGACGGGTGTAATCCCCCTTCTTGCGCTCGAATTCGTCGAGCACCATCTGAACGACGCGGGCGGAGCAGTCGACCGTACTGCCGATGAGGATGTAATTGCGGGTCCCCGCTCGACCATCCGGGCTGCGATAGCCCATGAAATAGCGGTCCTCGATCGCGGGAAGTGGTTCGGGTATCTCGGTGGCGATGTCGGTGACATCGACTTCCATCAGCTGTCCCATTCCGATATTGTGGGTATGGATCCAGCTGCCAGCGGAAATGGGCTCAGTGGCGTATCCGATGATCTGGCCATACTTGTAGACCGGCTGATCCTGGCCAATGTCGGTCAGCGCCATTTTGTGGTATTGCCGAATCGGTTCCGAGGCTGATACCCCCTCGATCGACTCGCCTTCCTGAAACGGTCTCAGGGCAATGACGACGTTGTCCGACCCGGGGCTCAAGACCATCGAATTGCGTTTGCTTCCAGCCAAATTGCCTCCCTGTGGTGCTGATCCTTGAGGGTCCGAAGGCTCTGTTCGGCACGAACAGATCGGATTCCTGTGTGTCAGGCGCCAAAACGGCGCCGAGAGTGATGATAGCGTCTTGCTGCGGCTCGATTGCGGCGCCCTGCCTTGGTCGCTTTATGACCCGGGGCTGCGCCTCCGCTGCAGCGTCGGCTTACCCCGGGCTATGCGCGCCACGCCCTTGCAGGGCGCTCTCACCCCCCGCCTTTCTTTGTGGCCTTGATGGTCTTGGTGGTTCATCCGTCTATGGTCTGCTATCGAGGTTGCTGCTGAAGTAATCGATCCGAGCCAAGTGCGTCAACCCTTTGCCCATGGAGCTTGTGTATCCCGCCCGATGGATGGATCTTGGTTTCGTTCAAGACCGGCTGAATTCTGACAGGAAGGATGTTTCGAAATGCTGCTTTCGATCTTTACCGATGAACTGGGTGTCGATATCACGAAGGCCGTCCCAACGATCAAATCATGGGGACTGGATACGGTCGACTTGCGCGGTCGCGTCTATGGAAAGTCGTTCGAGTTTTTGAGCGATGAACAGCTGAGTGATCTGAAGGCCCTGCTCGACGAACACGGGATGCAGGTCGGCTGTCTGCAGTCGTCGCTGGCGAAGTCCCATCAGCCGGACAAGGGCGTTCGCGAGGAGGAAGCGGAGAAGCTGGAGGGGATCATTCGTGCCGCACACGCACTCGGATGCCGACGGGTTCGATCCTTCTACTTCTGGCAGCGATATGAGGAAGGGCAGGGCGCGCTTGCGAGGCAGCCGGATCAGCTCCAGAAGACNTGGGACATGTTCGCTCCCCTGGCGGAACGGGCGAAGGAAGCGAATCTGACGCTGGCGTTCGAGAATTGCGGAACTACGACAGACGAAGTGTTCGCGATGCTCGATATGATGGATATGCCGGAGTGGGGTCTGGCGTGGGATCCACACAACAACTGGGGCAGCGAGGAATGGAAGTCGGAAGGGGACGGATACATCCAGCGGATGATGGCGCGGACGACGATGCTGCACATCAAGGCCCGGTATGCGGTGGAAGGGCTGAGCGACGACCTGATCCCGTATGAGCGTGTGCTCGAGTCGTTCTTGAACCGCGGGCTGGATGGACCGGTCAGCGTCGAGACGCACAACCCGGATCGATCGGTCAGCAATGAGGAGATGTCGAAGCGAACGGTGCTCGCGATGCAGCGGGCCTGGCCGACGGCCGCACCGGGTGGCGTGGTCGCCCAGAAGTCGGGTCAGGGATTGCAGCGGCCGTGGCACGACGATCCCGTGCGGTTTGCCGTCATAGGTCTGGGAATGGGCTTCAACCGTGCTCGCGCACTCACGGAGACGTCCGGCACGAAACTCGTGGGGGTATGTGACCTGAACCCCGAACTCGCCCAAAAAGCAGGTGGCACCTTCGACGTACCTCATTCGCTCGACATGGATCGCTGGCTGGAAGACGACAACGTCGAGGTCATCGTGGTGATGACGGAGACGGGTAACCACGGGAAGGTTGCGGAGAAGGCGCTCGAAGCGGGCAAGCACGTGCTGTCGACGAAGCCGATGGACGCGAACCTCGCCAATTGTGATTCGATGATCGCCAAGGCGAAGGAGAAGGATCTCCTCCTGGGCGTCGACTTCGAGATGCGGCATACGCCCGGTTTCTGCGCACTGCAGAAGGTGATCCGGGAAGGTCATCTCGGGAAGCTGCGGGCGGGGAACCTGAACCTGAAGGTCCAGCGGCTCGAGCCTTACTTCAAGCACAACAATTCGTGGCGCGGTACCCGGGAGTTCGACGGTGGCGGCGTGCTGTCGAACCAGTCGATCCATTACGTCGATATGGTCGCGTTCTCGGCTGGTGTGCCGTCCCGCGTGCGGGCGAACGTGTGGAACCAGGATCACCCGTATATCGAGGCAGAAGATCTCGGGTCGGCGATCTGGGAATACGAAGACGGACACATGCTCACGTATACGGCCACGACGTGCTTCCCCCAGTCGACGTGGTACTTCCAGTATGAACTACACGGTGAGAAAGGCGCGTATTTCGAAGCCGGCGGGGGGCCGTTCGAACAGCAGACGACGAAGTGGTTCTACGACGGTGCGTGGCGGACGGATGCGCCGGTCGATGACGAGCCGGAATGGTTCAACTCAATGGACAACTTCGCGGCGGCGATCCGCGATGGGGCGCCACTGACGGCGACGGGAACGGATGGGCGCGTTAGTAGAGCGATATTGGATGCTATGTACGAGTCGGCTTTGGAGAAGGATGGTGGGTGGGTCGACGTTGATGCCTGATCAATGACAAGTGACAAATGATAAGTGACAAAAGAAAGGCGTGGCTTCGGCTGTTGGGCCTGTGGCATGGCCCGTGGTGGGCTACCTTCGGGTCTTCGCGCCTTCGTGCTGAACTGGATGAGAGGAATAGAAGATGGGTGATGTGAGATTTGGGATTATGGGTATGGGGCGGGGGCGGAAGGCGTCGGAGGAGATCCTGGGAGCGGATGGGGCCACGCTGGCTTGTGTGTGTGATCTGCAGGAGGATAAGGCGAAGGAGAAGGGGGAGGAGTTCGGGTGTGACTGGACGACGGATTACCAGGCCATGTTCGCGCGGGATGATATCGATGCGATCGGGGTGTATACGTCGAGCGGGACGCACTGTCAGTATGCGATCGAGGCGATGGAGGCGGGGAAGCACGCGTTTGTGACCAAGCCGATGGATATCACGGTCGAGGCGTGTGGAGCGGCGATCGCGAAGGCGGAGGAGACGGGGAAGATTCTGGCGGTCGACTTCGGGAATCGGTATGGCGTGGAGAATCAGCGTCTGAAGGCGGCGATCGATCAGGGGGTGATTGGTGACGTGATCCTCGGGGATATCAAGATGAAGTGGTGNCGGGAGCAGAGCTACTACAACGGCGGATATCCGCTGGGATGGCGCAGTCGGAAGGAAACCGAGGGCGGGTCGATCGCGAATCAGGGCGTCCACTTTGTCGACCTGATCTACTGGCTGCTCGGGCCGGTGAAAGAGGTCTACGGGCGGAGCGCGACGAAGACGCACGATATCGAGACCGAGGACATGACGATCGCGCAGGTCACGTTCGAAAGTGGCGCGTGGGGGCTGATCACCACGACGACATCTAGCTACCCGCACCTGGGAACGACGATCGAGATTACGGGGACGAAAGGGACCGTGCGGTGGGGGCAGGGAAAGGGCGCCGTCAGCCGAGGCATCGAGATCATGACGAAGGATGAGGAGTCGGTGGACCTGAGTCAGTTCGAGATCGAGGGGACGGTGGCGAATATCGCGGAGGATATGGTGTCGGCGATCACGAAGGGGACGCCGCCGGTGGTGTCGGGGGAGGAAGGGAAGAAGTCGGTGGAGATATTTTGTGCGGCGTATGCGTCGGCGGAGACGGGTTCTCCGGTGGTTATTTAGAGTCAAAGGCGGATCACCCGCCCGCCTCTGGCGGGCTAGATGAACACGGATGAACACAAGATGGAATTGGGGTGGAGGAGTGCCTGGGTACGTGCCACGGTTGTGCAGATACGGATGGCCAAAGCTCCGCTCCGTGTTCTTGGGGCCCAGACATTGAGGTATCGACGGGGTTTGGGTGGGAGAAAGTTCGGGATTGGGTCAAGGCGTCAAGGTTCTAGATCTGATCCTGCCGCAAGCAGGTCATTGACTCCGTCCCATCCGTCCCACCGTGATCCTGACGCAGAAGCAGTGACGACCGGACCTCCATGTCATCCGTGTTCATCTTGTGTTCATCAAGTCGCGCCGTAGCGCCAGCCACGCCAGACGATAGTCCCGCTCGCAGTCTTCCAGTGAATAGCCCGTGACACCGCCCTCGATCAGCGCTTCGTGGTAGGCAGGAACTAACAGGCCATCCAGACGGCTCAGGTAGTCGGGAGAGAGCATCGAGGTGGCGATCAGGTGGGCGATGTCGATGATGCCAAGCCTTGTGGTCAGGCCTTCCCAGTCTATGAGGATCGGGCGGTCGTCGGTCTTTCGAAACAGCACATTCCGCAAGTGCATGTCTACGTGCATCAGGCTCAAGTTGCCCTGTGATGCACGATCCTTCCAGATGTCGGGCCAGGCTTCGATTGCGGCGCGCATTGTTTCCCGCGATGCCGATGGATCCGGCTCTCCTCTCTTCTCTAAGCCCTCGACGATGTTGTCTTCCCATTCATCCGTGAGCGTCTTCTCGACGAACGTCTCTGTTCCCGTCATCGGAACGCTTAGCATGTCGCCCGTACTGCTGGACAGATCTGGCTCGGTGATGCGAGCATGGTTCCACCAGGCGGCCTGGAAGCGGGCCAGCCTGCGTGTGGTCTCCACAAAGCGCTCTGCGGGAACGGTTTCGAATGGCGCCCATCCGCCCCAGGGCGAATCCACGTCGGCCTTGTCCACCAGGTAGTGGTCGTCGGCAATGTCCTCGATGATCAGGTATGCCACGCCATCATCGTAGTCGCCCCCAATGTCATATGCCTCCGGGCCGATCGGATCGTCGAGACCCCGGTTGATTTCGTCGTAGAAGAGCGCTTCACGTACCGCCGCGCAGTGGCGTCGAACCGCAACGCGATCCCGGCCGTTCATGTTGTATTTGAAGAAGGCACGCTCGGGCAATTTTCCGGATGCGTCCGGCGAATACTCGATCGAGAGGTTGCTGGCGGTGCGATCGGCTTTTGGCTGACCGCGATTCGGGTGACCTCGCCAGATTCGAGCAGGCCTCGACCCCGTAGACGATCGGTCAACCACTCGGGGGTGATTTCGTCAGCCGTCGTCGGATAATCACGCATCATCGTCCTCACAGATACTGATCGTCGAGTTCCCAGCCTGTGTGTGCAGCCCAGACCGTCGCTGCTTCGAACATAATGTCCATCAGTGGATCCTTGATATAGAGATATCCCTCGATGCTTTCAGGGAAGATTTCGACGAGCCGTCGCTTGATCTGGTCATAGCCTGCACGTGCCGTCGGATTGTTCCGGACATAGTCTCTGAACAGAATCGGGTAACGCTGGTTCAGGTTGCCTTGCTGCCGGACGTGGATGTGGATGGACCGCTCACCTTCTGCTTGACGGAAATAGCGCTTCCGCCACTGGCGCTTATCACCGCCTTCAGGACCGACGTAGATGTCTGACTGGTTCCCTTCTCTGTAGACATAGCCTTCCGCACACATCCGACCGATAAACTCCGAAATGTTGTCCAGATTTCTCACGGTGATCTGGATGTCGATGATGTCTTTCGCCGCCAGTCCGGGAACAGATGTAGAGCCGATGTGGTCGATCCGAATCGCCTCGTCCTGCAGGATCTTTCGTAAACGGGTTCCGATCTGATGAAACTCGTCCACCCACGATGCCTGGTAAGGGACGACGACAACCGGTCTGGATTTGGGGGGATCATATGTCGAGGGCATGTTTTCCTCCGCTCAGGCTGGTCGGGNTGCCAAGCTGATCCACCGGGCTCAGCCGGTGATTTCTTTCAACTCGACCTGCCGCTTCTCTTTTGCGGCCAGCTCCGTAGCGGCCAGGATCTGGACGCACTCACGGCCATCATACATCGAGATCGGCATCTCTTCGTCGGCTGAAAGCGCGTCGAAGAACTTGTCGAAGACCCTGAAGCCCGGTGGCACAAAGGAACGATGGTAGTCAGACAGGGGCTGCCACGCTTCGGTTTCACCGTCAAAGAGCATCAGGGTGGCCGGGTCTCCGAAGTCGAGTTTAGACGACGGATGGTCGCCGCGGACCTGGATGAGTGAACCGGTGTGACCGTAGATCTCGGTCGCCAGGGGAGCTCGGGTTTCGGTCTCGCTCGTGTGAAGGGTGACGATCTTGCCATCGGCGTATCTGAACACCGCGGCGTTGTTGTCCTCGACGGGCAAGCCTTCGACGCTGGCCGCGCCCAGTGAGACCACACTCTCCGGCATCCCGAACATCCACTGCATCCAGAAGACGGAATGTGATCCGGCGTGATAGAGCGAGCTCCGACCCTCCGCCTCGGCATCGAACCACGGGTCGACGGGGTCTTTCTGGATCTTCTCGGCGTCGAATTCCTGGGCGCTGTATTTGTCGTGCCCGTGTCTCCGGCGGACCTGACAGATCTTTCCCAACGCACCTGAGTCGACGGCCTGTTTCATCCGCTCGTGTGCAGGGGAGAAGCGAAGGTTGTAGACTGGCATGACCTGCACGCCGGCCTTCTCTGCAGCTGCGATTGCGGCATCTGCCTGCTCTACGGTGCGCGTGAAGGGCTTCTCGACCATGCAGTGTTTGCCGGCTTCGGCAGCCTTGATGACGTGATCGCCGTGCAACTGGGTTTCGGACGCGATCCCTACGGCGTCGATGTCGTCGCGTGCGAGCAGCTCGTTCAGGTCGGCGACGAACTCGACGCCGAATTGCTCGGATGCTGCCTGGCCACGGTCCGGGTTTGCGTCCCAGATCGCTTTGAGGTTGACGTTCGGGTGTTGCTGAGCGGCGCTGCAGATGCCACGGGCGTGACTGAACCAGAAGGAGAGTTGGGCGAATCGGATTGGGTTGGGCATTCTGTTTCCTTAAACAAAAGTCAAAGTCAAGAGCTCTCACCGCAGAGCACGCAGAGGGAAAGGCAAACCTTGGAACCACGGATAACACGGAACACACAGAAATAAGCGCAGCTTGGTGAGTGTGCGACATCCAGGCTCCGCGTTGTTCCGGGATATGGTACGAGTTGCAGTTCTCGATACGCGGGGCATAGCCCCACTACTCGAACTAACGGCGTTATGCTTCGGACAGGTNTGTAGGGTCCATCGTCTGAGCGGAGCGATGTACGGCTTCCAGGATGCGAATGGATTGTAGTCCGTCTTCGCTGTGGCAATCGGCGTATGGGGCGTCGGGGGCGAACGGCTTGCCCTGGATGGCTTCGATGAAGTGGGTTGTCGAGTTGCCGACGTCGGGAAGGACATCGACCGTTTCCCAATTCCGGTCGTGCATGCGTTCGAGGCCTGCACGGTGGAGCCGGTAGCTCTGGTTCCGGCCGTAGACCGAAACCTCGTCCTGGTTCTCGTCGCAGTCTTTGATGCAGAGGAGATCGCAGATCAGGCCATCCTCGAGCGTCAGGCGGGCGTCCACGAGCNGCTCCTCCGTATGGTCGTGCTCGTATTCGATGGTGCTGCTGACGCTGACGATCGTTTGTCCGGTGAACCAGGGGATCACGTCGAAGATGTGGACGGTGCGACGATGGAGCATACCCCCGTCGGCGATGGTGTTCTTGATCCTACTCTGGCGTTGGACGGCTGCGAGGTGCTGGATCTCCAGGTCTGTTCTCACCTCACGACGTACGAGCTCGGTCGAGCCCATGAAGTGGCGTGTGAAGGCCGTCATCAGGATCACGTCTCTTGACTTGCTCAACTCGACGAGCGTTTCGGCATCTTCAACGGTCACCGTGATAGGCTTGTCCACCAGCACAGGGATGTCCCGCTCAAGCGCGTCCTTACACTGGGCGAAGTGATACTGGTTGGGTGTGCTGATGACGATTCCGTCGACGAGGTCGGCATCCAGGAGTGCGCGGTGGTCGGTAAATGTCTGGCTGCCGCCGAACTTCTGTTGGGTGACGGCCAATTGCTCCTGTGAGCGATCGCACAAGGCGGTGATCCGAGCGTCCGGACAGTTCAGCAGGTTTCGGACGTGATAGTTGGTGCTGAAGGAACCGATGCCGATCAGGCCGATTCTCACCTCAGACATCGGCGGCCTCGTTCGCAGTCAGTCGACCCCCTCGTACGGTTGCACCGATGACGATTCCTGCGGCCACCAGGACGAGGTTCTTCACGATATACTGACCTTCGATGGTCAGGACGAAGGGGATGGTCTGGAAACACAGATCGGGGAAGAAGAACATCGGAGTGATCGTGCCGGGCATCTGAAGGAAGAGGAGCAGGAGCGTCGCTCGTAGCGCTCTTCCGGTGATCAGGCCGATACCGATGAGCGTTTCCCAGGCAGCAAGGATGATGATCGAGATGTGTGGCTCAACGAGTCCGAAGGACATCACCCGAATGGTGTCCGTGGCCAGCGTCTCGGCAGGACTGAATCCCGGGAAGAATTTGAGCATCCCGAACCAGAAGAAAATGACGCCAAGAGAGATCCGAAGGAAGGGAACGCCAGTGAAGGCAGCCCACTCGGTCAGGCGAGTGTCGAACTGATCGAAGCGCTCCATCGGCTACGCGTCCTCATCCGGCGGGCCGATCCACTCGTGCGGGTTCCAGGCGATCTCCCACAGATGACCGTCCGGATCGGCGAAGTAGCCGGAGTAACCACCCCAGGAGACATCCTGCGGCTGTTTCACGGCCGTCGCACCCGCATCGATGGCCTGCTTGAACGTGGCATCGACCGCCTCCTTCGACGCACAGTTGTGGGATATGGTTACGCCCCTGAACCCGGATCCTTCGCTGGATACGGTCGCGTCTTCGGCGAGCGCATCCCGGTTATACAGGCCCAGCCACGTACCCGCCAGGTCGAAGAACGCGATGGTCTTGATGTCTCCATCGCCACTTT
Organism: Gemmatimonadota bacterium; assembly: GCA_002727195.1. GTDB lineage: Bacteria > Latescibacterota > UBA2968 > UBA2968 > UBA2968 > UBA2968. The sequence goes on along the minus strand of PBWH01000014.1, from coordinate 227,679 downwards.
TGCATCGTAGGCCGAGACCATCCCGGTAGAACCGAGCGGACGCACCAACATCGCTTACCCCGAGTGTGATCATGCTCATTCTGGATTGCATTTCTTACTTCTCCGGTTCAGATCCGATGCGAATGAGATTCCCGTCCGGGTCCTCAATCGTGATTTCCAATGCGTGGCCTTTGTCTGTTGGTCCCATCACGATCGTGACGCCCTTCGGCTTCAGTTCGTCGTGAACGGCACGCGCGTTTTCGAGGGAGATGTAGATGCGGCTCGGCGCGGGGTCGTCGTCCTGCCGCAAGAGGATCGAGCAGCCATCTCGAGAAACGCCGGTAAAGGTGTCGTTGCACCACTCGGCGTTCTCAAACCCGAGCAGATCGACGTAGAAGCCGAGACTGCGCTGCATGTCTGCTACGCTGAGAATCGGACTGATCGATTCGATCGTATTCATTGCGCCTCTCTTACCAGTAGCCGTTTGATCTGGACGGATCTGCGATTTCCTTCGGGAAGATCTGATAGCCCCTCCGCCATCGCTGACTGTCACCGACTTTGGCTCTGCTCAGCATGTGGATCGCGATGGCGAGGAACATCCAACGAGATCGTTGCTTCAACCCTTCCGACGGCGGGTCGTAGTGAGAAAGCACACGATCGACAAAGTCCTCTCCCAGGCTCCAGAACTGGCAAAAGTCGACTGCTGGATCTGCTATGCAGCAATCACCGAAGTCGATGACCCCGCATACGCCCTTTCCGTCGATCAGGATGTGCTCGATGTCCATGTCACCCTGGAGCACCGTGAAGTGCTGGTAGAGGGCTCTCCTCTTGAGAGACTGGAACTCTCGCACTTGCTCCGTCAGGTATCCGAACTCGGAGTCCGTGAGTTTGCCGTCCGGTATCAGGGGGAACCGTCTGAAGCGTCTCCGCCAACTCGGCCAGAGTCGCTTTCCCCGCTTTCCGTCGAGGGCTCGAAAGACCGGAATCGGGACGCTGTGTACCACGTTGAGTAGCTGGGCCAGATCAGCAGCCCCCNTTTCCTGTGCTGCGCGATCCAGCTGATCCCAGCCATCCAGGGTGACCGATGCTCCGGGAATCCGCTCGTAGCCCGCAACTTCGAAGTCGGGTGCGACTCTTGTGTAGTGCGGGATGGGCAGGTTGATACGGTCGCGGACACGATCGAGGAGGGCGATCTCGAGGCCGAGGGGCTCGTGTTCGCGGACCTTGCAGGCGAAGCGGAAGACCCAGTTCTCGTCGAGGTGGATGACGTCGTGGTCGTATTCCTCGAGGCGAGCGTCGGACCATTCGAGGTCTGGCCAGAGGGTTCTTAGCTGGGCGAGTCGGGCTTCGAGTGTCACCGTTGTTTGTCACTCAACCGGATAGAAAAGAAGACCACGAAATACACGAAAAACACGAAAGGAAACCACCAACCAGACCGGTTGGGTGCCGACTGGTGNGGTTTCGACTCCACCCCAAGGTCGACCAAGAACACCTAGTTGGGTCAGGGGGCCTCGGGTCAGCACGACCTTTGCCCAATTCTCTCTGCGGCCTCTGCGTTGAGGGGGGGTGAAGTTGGCTAGTAGCCGGCGGCCTGACCGTCTTTGCGCCAGTCGGAGGCGCCGCAGTAGCCGTCGTCCAGTTTGTAGATGAGTTGGCCGCCGCCGAATCTGGCGGGGGGCATGATTTGGACGTCGTGGCCTCGAGACTTGAGGTCGGCGATCACCTCGTCGGGCATGCCGGGTTCTACGCCGACGACGTTGCCGGCGAAGACCTGCCAGCGAGGCGCGTCGCAGGCGGCTTGCGGGTTCTGGTTGTGGTCGAACATCCGGATCATCATCTGGGCGTGACCCTGGGGCTGCATTGGGCCTCCCATCACGCCGTAGCTCATGACGGGTTGGCTGTCCTTGGTCGTGAAGGCGGGGATGATCGTGTGGTAGGGGCGCTTGCTGCCGGCGACCTGGTTCGGGTGTCCGTCCTGCAGTACGAATCCGGCGCCGCGATTCTGCAGGCTGATGCCGGTCTCGGGTACGACGACGCCAGAGCCGAAGCCCATGTAGTTGGACTGGATGAAGGAGATCATCATGCCGCTTTCGTCCGCCGCAGTCAGGTAGACTGTCTCGCCCGGGCCCGGCTGGCCAAAGGTAGGCTGACCAGACTGTGCGGGATCAATCAGTTTCGCGCGCTCGGAGAGATAGGCGTCATCGAGCAGTTGTGTGTAATCGATGTCGCGCGTGTCGGGATCGGACACGTAGCGGTGACCGTCTGCGAACGCCAGCTTCATCGCCTCCAACTGAAGGTGGATGCTGTCGGCGGAATCGACGTCGTGATCCGCGGCGTCGGTATGCTGGAGCGTGCCCAGCATCAGAAGGGCGGCGATGCCCTGACCGTTTGGCGGGATCTCGTGGAGCGTCAACCCGTGGTAGTCCTTCTGGATGGGATCAACCCAGTTTGCTTCGTGAGCCGCGAGATCATCCACGGTCATTGCGCCGCCTGTGTTCGCAGCGTGAGCGGCGATTTTCTCGGCCAGATCTCCCCGGTAGTAGGCCTCTCCGTTTGTCTCCGCGATTCGCTCGAGCGTTCGCGCCTGATCCTCGAAGGTGAACGTCTCGCCGATATGCGGGGCTCGTCCACCGGGCATGAATTCACGCTGGAAATCCGGCATCCCACCAAGAGTCGCTACCGCGGCTTCCCACGAACGACCGACGATGGGGGGCACGATCCAGCCGTCGCNGGCGTGGCGGATGGCGGGCTCGAACAGGTCGGCTAAGGGGAGCTTGCCGAAGCGTTCGGACAGGATGACCCAGGCGGAGACGCATCCCGGAACCGTTACGGCGTCCCAGCCGTGCGCAGGCATCGTGTCGTGGTCCTTGAACCGACCCGGTGTCCAGGCGGCAGGTGATCGACCAGAGGCGTTCAGGCCGTGGAGCTGTTCGCCGTCCCAGAGGATGGCGAAGGCGTCACTGCCGATGCCGTTCATGGTCGGCTCGACTACGGTCAGGGTAATGGCTGTGGCGAGTGCGGCGTCTACGGCGTTGCCGCCTTTTTGCAGCATCTGAAGGCCGGCCTGTGCGCCCAGGGGTTGTGAGGTGCAGACGAGGTTGCGCGCGAATACCGGCATGCGCTGCGAGGGGTAGGGGAAGTCCCAGGATAGAGGCATTGTGTTGCTCCGATTTGCGTTGGTGGATGCGAGGTAGGATTGGTAAGGAAGAATCGGGGTGGGGGCAACGTCCAAGGGGCAGTGATCGCGCTCAGCTGGCCTAGAACTAGGAGGCTTCACACCCCTAGCCGCAGGCTGCGGGTGAGAGTACGCTATAGAGTGGATGGGCTGGCCAGAGGCCAGCGAAGGATAGTGGTGGGCTCTGCCCACCACGAACGGATTTTCGGCGTGCTCTCGTCGCCGGGCTTTGCCCGGTGACGTTCTACCGCTTCCGAGCCACGAACACGAAGTTGTTGCTGTGCACCGACGTGATGACCTGGGAGCTCGCCAGCTGTGTGTTGGGTACGACGTCGTGGGCGAGGATGTCAAAGCCAGACTGGCTGTAGAGGTCAAGGATCTCTTCGCCGGACAGCATGTTGGCGACGTCGCCGCGCATGTAGCGGAGCGGGCCGAAGTTGATGAACAGACCACCGGGCTTCAGGACGCGCCGTGCCTCGAGCATGTGCTCCTTGATGGGCACCAGGTCGATGAAATAGATGCTGGCTACTGCTGATAGGGAGTTGCCGGGCATAGGTGTGTCGAGGGCATTGCTCGTGAAGTAGGAGAGCTTTCCGGCGTCCAGGGCCGAGCGAATCTCGCCGTCGGGGATCGAGAGAGAGAAGGAGACGACAACGTCTTCGGTGTGGACCACGTTACTGCGGAAGTTAACCCGGTGGATCGTGATGCCCTTCAGCGCGATGTCGTAGAAGATCTGCGCCATGTGCATCTAGTAGTCGAAGGCATATACGCGGTCGAACGTCCGTGCGAGTTCACAGGCGAATCTACCCGCCCCTGCGCCCGGCACGAGTACCGAGTCGACATTGTCCGCATAGGCCTCGAGCTGATGATTGACGGTGTCGATGATCGTGCTGATCTCGGTTTCGGCGGCTTCCGATCGACACCAGTCCCGGTAGAAGAACGCCAGTCCCTCACCGAACGTGTATTGCCGTGGGAGCCGACCTTCTTCCTCCAGTTCTGCGATTTCTTTCCTGGCAATCGCTCGTCCGATGGCATCGCGGAGCCCTGCCAGATAGCTGTTGTCCGACTGGTAGGCTTGGATCCCGCGGTTCAGGAGTTCGGCTCGCTCTGGCTGACGGCCGAGCGCGTCCTTGACCTCTTCCAGGCGGTCTCCATTGTCAGCGAGCACTTTCTCGAGCTCTCGCCAGGATGCGGCAAGGTTGATCCTCGACTCCTTGACCAGGAGGGGGATGCATTCGAAGACCGGGTAGCTGTGACCACACGATTGGCAAGTCAAGGCGTCGGGACTGCGCTCGCCTTCGACGACGTCGCGGCAGTTCAGGCAGCTGATGGTGGTCAGGTTCTGGTTGAGGGACAAATCAAAAACCCAAAGCGAAAGTCTTTAACCGCAGAGGACGCGGAGGAAGCAGAGAAAGACAAGAGTAGTGGTCATTACTGAACACAGACATCAACTCAGGGCTCAGGATCAAAGGAAGATGCGTTCGGCACCCAGTAGGCCCCGAAGGTGGAGGGTAGCGAGTCATGAATTCTTCTCTTCATCGAGGAGGGCCTGTGAAAGCAGGGCAAGGGTCTGGACCGAAGCTGCATAGCGATGTGTGTCCGAACGGTCCTGAGTATCGAATTCTTGATAGTCAGCGATCACTGCGTCGGCGGTCCGGTTCAATGCCATCTCTGTCTCCTTCTCCCTCTGACAGATCAGGGCAGGAAGACGTAACAATATGAAGACAGCATTCATCGTCGAGAACCCGCGGCTACCTTGCCTGAGGCCCGACTCGTCCTGGAGATCGAGCATCGTGTCGATGATTCGATCCGGCTGCGGTGGGATGCGATTCATCCCGAGGTGCACGAGGGTGTAGGCTAAGGTGCGGCGGATGTTCGGGGGCGCGTCACCTTTGGGCCAATATCCGAGGGCGGGATGCTGTTGCGACACCAACTCATCGAAATAGGCCTCTCGTCAGGGGTCGTCCGGATGACTGGCCAGCATCGGGGCGAGCGCGAGCACCTCCTGGTGCGAATCACCGAGGGAAGCCCATGCTCTGAACCAATCGTGTAACCCTGCGACATCAGATGCTTCGCGTTGATACTCCGTGAAGTGAGCGAGACCGGATCCCAAGATGCCGAGAACCCGTTTCGCGTTCCACAGTGCGATGCCCTTACGCGGGATGTTGGATCCCAAAGGAGGAGGGAAGCAGTAAGAGCCGTCCTTCTCGCTTTGCTGTGCCCGGATCCAGTCTGTCCATCGTGAGCGATCAATACTGACCGCATCGAGACCGTCGATGCTGTAGAGGATGTAGGCGATGAAAAGACTGCTCGGGAGGTATGGATCTGTCCCGTCCCCATTCCTGAACACACCAGTTTCCTCCAGCCAGAGGGTCTCTGCCCTCGCGATCAAGGTATCGCGGATAGGGTCCAGCTGAAGACTCACGGCAGGTCTCGTGTATACCGCAGCGTATCCTCCGCAGTCAGCCGGCCGAGTGACCCCGTGCTGTAGATAGCGGTCTCCACCGTTGCTTCATTCAGGATAAAACCAGTCGCGTGGAGATAAGGCTCCTCGTCTTCACAATCGTAGAAGGCACCCGTTGCCTCTGATATGGCTGCGGGATCAAGCTCGTAGGCGACGGGGAACGACAGCTTCAGGTTGGTTACGATCTTCTCTACGTCAGCCCTGAAGTCGTTGGAGGCGGCGATGACCTCCACGTTGCGTGAGCGAAGCTGGTCCAGGTGATACTGAAAGTCGGCTAACAGCCGACGGCAGACCGGTCACCATTCGCCGCGATAGAGCAGAAGAATCGCCCATCCGGCAGTCGGGATCTTGAGGGACGATCCGTCCAGCAGGTTCAAGTCGAGGTCGGGGAAGGTATCGCCCGCGTCGAGTTTGGGGGCTGAGCTTTGGGAAACACTTGATCCTTTACAGTTCCTGTAGTTTGGTGAGGACCGACACCCGTGCGTTCGCAGGGCAGGCTTCGACGGAGTTTATCCTGAGCCTGACGAAGGGCTCAGTGTGACGGTGGCTTTCCTGCTTCGATACAGGCTAGTGGCGTGATTTGAGCCTGTCCACGTATGCGTCAGTCAGGTTGATCCCGTCCGCCTCGAGGGCAGCGATGCTCTCGATGGCGTGTCCGGCATTTTCATCGCTATGGAGGATGTGTCCGTTGATCGATATGTGTCCGCTCGACGATGCCGAGCCCCTGGCGCGGGTGTCGATCGTGCTGCCCGGACTTCGGATGAACCACGCGGCGACCACGTCCGTGTCGAGGTGGAGGCGGGCGTCATCGCAGTCGGAGAGTCTGATGTCGGGATGCAGGGATCGGTCGTCGTAACCGGAGGGGCCGTGTCCGATTCGGAGATGGAACTCGTCGTCGGCCAGCTGGCGCTCGAGTTCTATGTCCTCGCATACGATCGTGCAATTCGGGAAGAGACGTTTGCCGTCGTATGAGCCCGAACGAACTTGTTCGTAGTCAGAGGGTTCCTCGATATCTACGAGGCGGACTCCTCTGTCGCGATTCTCAACGGATATGCGCCGGAAGTCGAGTCGGTGCGGGAAGAAGAGTCTGTCCCCGTGGCTGAAACGGCCGAATGACTCGACGTCCATCAGCCAGCAGGGCGCGTCGGACTCGGGAGCGACGGCATAGTCGATCAGCAGGTCCTCTATCGTGACCCGGCGACCATAGCCGACCTGATACTGGTAGTTGAAGTCGGACGGTCGATACGAGAGGACCGTGACGCGACCGTCTCCAGTCGGTCTGAGCTTGCAGTTGCTCAGCCGCACGTTGCCTTCCCATCGGGAGCCGTAGTCGCGACGGAAACCGACGAACGAATTACCGTGTCGGATGGTGTTCTCGATGATCAGATCTCCGCCACCCGTCACCTGGATGCCCTTGAAGCCGATCTCGCAGTCCTTGATCGTCAGATTCCAGCAGTGGAAGTGGACGTCGATCCTGTTCAGCCGACAGTTCTCGACGCGAAAATTCTTGTTCAGGTTGGTGCCGAACACGCCCCACGACACCCAACCGGCTTCCGCCGTCAGGTTTCGGAACTGGCAGTTCAGCATGCGGGCGCCGCCGATCCCGTAGGTCCCGGCCCAGAGTTCGCGGTCCTTGTCCCTTCGGTTCTTCTCCCACGGCATCGCGCGGATGTTCTCGAGTGTCGCGTCGTAGACGTTGCTGAAGACGTAGAACCCGCGACGCGGGACCATCGCGTCGTCCGATTGACCCCGCTCCAGCCCCATCCACTGTTCGCGGACGATGGTGCGGCTGCGCTGGATCGCGATCCCGTGGTGATGGTAGGATCGTGACTCCGTTTCGGGTGTCTCGCCGGAGAAGAAGAATCGTCCACCCTCCACGATCAGGTAGCTCTCGCTGCACGGGGTGACAGTGATCTTCGTGAAGTCCTTGAAGGACCAGGCGATGTCCCCGATGATCCGGCCCTCTTCCTCGACGTAGAAGAACTCCTCACGCGCCCATCCCGACTTGCTGTAGTTGCCCGCACGGATGCCGATCCGGTCTTCCTCATCGGCGACCGTAATCAGGCAGCCGGCATAGGGAGCAAGCTCGTGGATCAACTGGGTACCGGGCTTGACCTGGTCGAGCAGCGCCGCCTTGAGCTCCGCATCGTCGACGAGCGATTCGGACGGGCGATCATTCTCGATAACGAACCTGGGGTTGCTTCTCGAGTTGTAACGCTCCTCGATATGGAAAGTGGTCTGTCCCAGGCTGACGTTCGTCCTGATCGGGATGTCGTTCGTCTGCTTGATCCAGCATTCGCCGCTCAGGTTGATGACTGGGACCCCGTGTTCGTTGGCATACTCGTGCGTTCGTTTGATCTGCACGCCGTCGTCATTCTCGCCGTCGCCGATCGCCCCGAACATCCTGTAGTTTACGGACGTGCTCTCCTGTAGCGACGCGACAAGCCCGTCTTTGATCGCAATTCGGTCCGCACCGTTGCCGTTCGCTCCCTCTTCAATGCGATACAACGCGCCGCCCCCATCGCCAGGGTCGTGGAATCCAGCCGTACGGATCCACTGATCGCGGGCCAGGTCCGGTATAGACTCGATCGTGGTGGAGGTGAGGGTTTGAATCAGGTCTGACATAGGTTCTCCAGGGCAACAGCGCGTGACTCGTCGTTTGATTGTTCGGCGAGTTCGAGTTTACGTAAGGGAAGCAGATGAGGCAACGAACCCTGTCAGTGATCGAGAGATGCGCACGAGCGGAAATGTGGTGGTGACAGGAGTGGACCGAGGGTTGGGGCTGGCCATATCGCGACAGTTGGCGGATGCGGGATGGCAGGTATTCGCGGGTTAGTTCAAGCCGGATTGGTCGGAGCTGGATCAGGCCGCATCTGAAAGCGACAGGCTCGAGGTCGTTCCGATGGATGTGCAGTCCCTGGATTCGGTGAAGGCGTCTGTTGAAAGAGCCAGGTCGTCGGTCGACCGGATAGACGTGCTGATCAACAACGCGGGTGTCAACTCCCTGAGCTGAACCCAGACCATCCGGGATGGGCTCGACTACGACGAGATGCACAGGCTCTACAACACCAACAGTACTGGCCCGCTTCGTGTCGTCGAGGTGTTTCTGCCCTTGATGGAGACGAGCGACCTGAAGCGGCTCTGATTCGTGTCGTCGGAGGCCGGACAGCGTGAAGAACGCGCATCGAGACGCATGGTTCTCATACAGGCTAGTCAGATTCAAGATTGTTAACCGCATCGGGCGCGGAGGACGCAGAGAAACGCGAGGTGGCAGGAATCTTACTGATCCGGAACGTCGCCTCACTGTCCCAGCACGTATGGAGAATCAACGCGACTCAGCGAACTCGGAGAGCTTCCAGGCGGAGCGGTAGTGCTGGGAGCCGAAGTATTTCAGGTCGTCCACGAGCAGGAACATGCCTCCAATTCGCCAACGCTTTCCTTTTGCGAGGTGATCCAGGATCGCTCGCTGGAGCCGTGTGTCACGCGCCGCGGTCTCTGGTGTGAATCCTTTGGGAAAGATGAAGGACAGGCCGCTGTCGGATGCGAGAGGGAAGATATAGAGTTCGCTCAGATACTGCACCGTGTTGGACTCTGGGAACCAGGTTTCGAGGAGGTCGCTGAACATCCAGGAGGTGCTGACAAAGGCTCGAGGGCTTGAGTCGGGGAAGTGTTGCTTGAAGAAAGCGAGCGCTTCGACTTGGGATGACCGGACGGATTCGAGGTTGAGCGGATCGACAGGCGGAATATGTACCTGTAGAATATCGTCGTCCGGTCTCAGAACGGGTTCCCACTCGGCGCTCGGTAGCGTGATCGTCCTGTGGAGCACTTTCCCGAAAGGGGCTATGGGCTGTCCCGTGGCTCCCTGTTCGGTTTCCTCGAAGGTTGTGTGCCAATACCCCCCATCCGGCTCTCCGGGTATGGGTATGCCGTCCAGATCGATCTTCAGGTCCGGCCAGGCGAGCGCGACGGTCAGACCGGATAGGCGGTTTCTGTACGCGTGCGGTGGGATCGGGTTCGGCTTGCGCCAGTATTCGAGCCGACCGATTCGGAAGATGGGCTCCCTAACGTAGTGACGGAGCCAGTTCGTTCGAATACGCTGAATACCGGGAACGCCGTCGTAATTCGACTTGTAACCCTCGCAGTAGAGCCAGACCTGTCGACAGGTGTCACGGGTGAAGGATTCGGGAATACCGAGGCTTTTATGATGCTTTCGGGCAAAAGGTACGACGCCGAGTCCGATCAGCATCCAGAACAGTCCGGCACGATCGCCCAGTGATCGGGAGAAGGCGGGCCATCCCAGGAGTTCGCGCGATTCGGGACCTTCGAACAGCGCCCAGGCGGCGTGGCGGGCGAGTCTGAGGAGGGCGGGGCTTCGGGTGACGATGCGGGCGGTGTCGATCAGGGCGGCCGTGTATTCGTGCCCAAACCCACAGAAGGCGAGGGACTCGGTAATCTGTTGCTGAGTCAGAAACGCCGGGATGCGATCACCTGCGGCGGAACGCTCCCAGTCGAGACCGATCCTGTCAGGATCACCCGTTTCGTCGAGTTGCTGTAGGGCTTCGGTCGGTGTCATTCGTTTCCCTTGGGACGGGTTCTCGACTCCGCTCGAACTGACCGCGGCGTAGCGTGTCCGAATCAGGAACCCAGAACTGAACGGGTGGCGTCGCCCAGTTTTGTGTGGTTCTGGAGTGTTGAGAGGCGGGACAGACAGATCCCTCCGTCGCCGTATTTCAGGCCGATCTCGATTTTTGCGGCGAGCCGTTCAGGTTATCGTACGAGGTCGGGCATGTCGACGATTCCGATTGAGGGAAACGCCATCGCCTTGCAACATAGCGACACAGGCCTCGACGGGATCGCCTTCGAATCGCTCCTGCGCCGTGGCGATGTACTTTTCTGTCGCGCTTTGCGACCAGAAGTAAACGGCGAAACCCAATAGCCCCAGGCCAGCACAGCCCAATGCCAGCAGGCCGATACCGCGTCGCGCGATCCTACGGTGTCCTAATTTCATATCCTATTCCCCATACAGGAGATAGAGCCCCAAACACCTCCCACTGGCAACTCAGCAGGCCGTCTTCTCCAGGGCGCGGCCATCACCGAGGTGTACGACAGCCTTCCATTCAGCACGGTCATCACCGATGTCCACGCCACCATACCGCCAGTTGCTCTGGAAGTTGATCGCGAACGACTCATCGTAAGAGGTGTGGAACAGCTCACCATCCCGGTAGAAATCGACGTAGCTGATCGACTCGGGATACAGGCTGGCCATCCGGATCCAGCGCTGTCCGTCATAGGACCATTCCGGTTCCAGGCCCTGCAAGTAGTACTGATCCTCTTCGGGAATGTCCGGCACGTCGATCCCAATCCCCATCGCCATTCGATACGCGAAGAATGTGTCCTCGCCCTTTGTGACCGACCAATCTGCGGGCGGCTCCTGTTTGGTCATATTGTTGTAATAGCCCCAGGACGTAGCCGTCTTATAGGCGACACCCATGTTGCCGATGGCCGGCGAATCTTCATTACACACGATGGGCTTGTTTTGATCCCAGCTTTTCACTTCAAGGATCATATTGTAGTATCTCTGCCGTGACTGACCGTTGCCGTGTACGAGAATGTAGTCGCTGGCCTCGGCGACCTCACGTTTCCGGTAACCGCCGCCGCCGCTACATCCCGCCGCCATTCCGCCGGACTCGTCACGCGCCAGGTTGATCAGCGTGGCCATGCCTTCCGGCTCTTGAATGATCGGGTGGTGCCGGAACTCGCCGATGTTCATCTCGTTGGCGATTTCGATCAGGACGTTCGAGTAGCCGCCGTCCTTCAGGAAACGGGATGCCGTCGTGACCGCGTTCCTGATGGAGCGGCCGTCCGGAAGCCGAAGGGCCTGAGCGCCGTAGAAGTAGCTGACGATCACAGCCATCCCCAGTGCATCTGCTCCCCAAATCAGGCTGTCAATCCGCTCGGCGTATGCCGGATCGAGGCTCTTGCCGTCCTCACTGAAGGGATTGTTGTCGATCGTACCGTTGTTGATCGTAAAACAGGGACCGCCGCCCTGGAACCCGGTCGTGAAGGCGCGGAGGCCGTAGCCATACCATTCGGGCAGCGCATCGATCAGGCCTTGGGTGTGGGCTTTCGGATCCCAGATGTCGTTGCCCCAGCGGGCAAATCGGCCGGGGTCGGCTTTGTCGTCGAAGATGCCTTGGATGAAGCGGGCGTTCATCAGAAGCCCGTGTGCGTTAGGGTTGCTGCCGTCTAGGTCCGAGTAGGTCAGCTTGTCGTTGATCAGGAAGGATTCGTTTTCGATGGAGATGGTCGTGTTACCCACTGCCTTCCTTTCGTCGTGATTCGATTGTCGAATGACTTGATCAATATAGGGGGGCGGGTCAAAACCCAAATCTCTAAACGCAGAGGGCGCAGAGCGAATCTTGGTGGGAAGTGCAAAGGCAGCATGAAGACTCGAAGAACCGAAGGATAAACCCACGGGAAACCTCGGTCTTGCGAAAGTTAGCGCTGCCTCTTCTCGAACAGGCACGGTGTACAAGCACGGGTGGATCTGGAGGTCAGGCTAGCTGTGGCTACCGTGCGCCGTAGGTATCCCGGACCCACTCCAATCACCACAGGCTCCCGGCATCCGATTGCAGCGTATTGATGTCGGTCGACCAATCACCGTCCGCCCGACCACCAGGTGTTATGAACGGGCCGCCGATTCCTTCGCAGATCCCGCATTGCAGCCACGTGCAGGCTTTCACGTAGCCGTTGTAAACGTCGATGTCTCGACGGGCATTCTCGATTTCGTTCTGCTTCATCTTATCCGTATACCGGCCGATCCGGATGTAATTGTAGTAACCGTCTTCCTTGCACCAGGCGTTTCAGTATCCGCCTTCGGTCGGCGGGTTCGTCGGCGTTCCTTCGGACAGCACCCAGGGCTTTCCATCGACCTTCTCGCTGAAGTGGAGGTAGATGTCCGCATTCGACGGTGGGGGTGCCCGCTCGTTGAATCAGATGATGCAGTTCGGGTCGGCTTCGTGGCTGGCATCGATCATCTGCTTGACGTTGAACGGGGACATCCCGTCGTTGTCTACGTCGACAGACAAGTTCTCGTTGTCCAGACTCTTCAGCCAGGTGGCTGTGTTCGCGATCGCTCGATTCGTATGGGTCTGTGTCCAGTGTTCGAGACCTTCCTTTGCGCGTGAGTTGCCCTAGTAGAGACATCCGACCAGTACGTGCATTACCAGGTTATCGGCGGCTTTGATAATGGGTTCGAAACGGTCCCTGATCACCGGGTCCAGGGATGCGTCGGGGAGATACCCCTTCACGTCACCGAAGCAAGATCCCATCAAGAAGACGCTGACGGTGTTGATCCCATACGACCGAAACGTCTCGAGGTTGTCGATCAGACACTGGGCGGGCTTTCGAGGTAGACGTCGATCAGGAACGTGATCATCACTCCCAGGATGAGGAACGGGGCGACAAGGCCGAACCGGTCGGGCTGTGCTGATCGCATACCTGACCCCGCTACGCGATGAAGGGCACTCCGTCGACGGATATCAGAGGGTCCATACGGATTTCGATCCCTGGCGCCAGCCGGACGAACTCCTCCTGTCCACGGGTGAAGACATCGGCGATCCTCTCCGATCTTCGGGTGGACGCGCCGTCCAGCTCGTAGACCAACAGTATCTCAGTTCCGAGCTCAGCCATCGACTCGAGTCGGTCGTGCAGGCTGCAGTCGATGGGTGTGTAGTTTGTCACGTCCTGGTATCCGGAATCGTCACACGCCCGAGGATTTCGTCTGGCATTTTGTTTTAGAAACCCCAAAAGCATGGAACCACCCTTCAACTACGCTCAGGACAGGCTCGAGACACGGAGGACACGGAAGGTGTAAAGCTAATGGGTCGCATCGATAATCCTGACCGGGCACCCGACCCACGTCAAGGCGCTCGAGCCACCAAGAAGTCATGGATGGTGGTGGCGATGAGCTCTGAACCTTCGGCGGTGTGGTGACAGTGGTCTAGGAACAGTGGAATCGAGCGCGTGTACGCCCCCCTCAGAACCGGCAAGAGGTCGAGCAGTGGGAGGTCGAGATCGGCCATCAGCACTTTCAACCTTCTCTGTGGCAGATCTTCGACAAAAGAAGCCTCCACTTGTCCTCGAACGGGGAAGGCAACGACAGACAGCTGGAAACCGTGTGTCGATGCGAGGTCCCTCATTCGCTCGAATGCTGTTGCCTGAACCGGCCACGTCTCCTTCGCCCAGGCGCCACCCCAGTCCGGGTAGGCAGACAGGATGACGTTGTCGAACGCGACCTGCTCAGGCGTGCCGCCACGAGCAGAAAGAGAATCAGCCAATGCGTCCCGCCCACCCTTCGCGCCAAGACGTCTGTCGGCAGAGGCGATGGCGCGGTTATAAAGCCACCAGACGTGTGTGGCCAGGCGGCTGAGGTCGAACGGCCACGGCAAGCGTTGTATCCGGACACCAGGCGACGCGTGGAAGTCGTTCAGATACCAACAGACGACCACGACGTCGGGATCGATCGAGATGCCCGTTTCCATCAGGATGGCCAGCTCGTTTTCGAGGCCGATGGCACCGACACCCGCGTTCACGGTTTCCCAATTTTGCCCGCTCTCGCGAGCCATTTTTTCGACCTGCCGGACGAACGTCTCGGCGTCGGGGAGATAGTCACTGAAGGTGATCGAGTCGCCGAGGAAAAGGATTCGCCTTCCGCGCTTTTCTCCGATCTCGCGGTTGCGATAACCCAGGCTGTTGGTCTCGATTTCGACACGCTTTCCGCTCAGGCGATGGTTCTCGATCGTGACGTGCGTGTTCGGTCTGAGTCGTCCACCTGTTGGGGTGTGAACGTAGATCGACGATTGTCCCGGGTGGTTCTCGACGACCTGATCTGGCGCCGACTGTGTCGGGTTGAAGCCTTTCGATCGTACGCGAACCGTTTGGGGCGCAGACAAGAACACCTGAACCATTCCTTCCAAAATGATCAGGGTCATCACGACCGATGCGCCAGCGAGGGCGAGCTTGATCCGGGTCTCTTTCTGCATGTGACCTTTAACGACGAGACCCGTTAAAAGGGTTCTCGAGCCAGAAGATGCCGAGTCCGCGACCCTCGTGTTTCTCTTCGCAGGTCAGGACGTCGAGATCGCCGTCTCCGTCCAGGTCTACGAGCTCGATGCGGTCGAACTTGATCCCGTCCGGGCCGATGATATCGGTGACCGTCCACTCTCCTTCCGTCGGTGAGTCGTTGTATCTGAGTAGCACGACACCCGACCGCGGCGGTACGGCCCGCTCGCAGGTGAAGACCAGATCCTGTCGGCCGTCACCGTCCAGATCTCCAGCGGCGACCGCCTTGGCGAATCCGATGCGATCCTCGGGGCCTACCCGGATTGTGAACACTTCCCATTCTGATGTGGGGTCTTCCGGGCAGCGATACCATTGGATCTCTCTGGGCTTGACGGCAGTGACGATGTCCTTTCGTCCGTCGCCGTCCAGATCGACGAGGTCCGAAAACATGACCTCCCGTCCGTCGCCACCGATCCGATGCTCACGCCACAACCCGGTGTCGCCAACCGTGTGGCGTTCCAGCCACAGGACACCCGATCGATCTCCTCGACGATCTGAAGCTACCAGATCCGTGTCGCCATCGTTGTCCACGTCTTGACCGATCAGGGACATAATCCAGCCCGCCTGATATAGAGGGTAGAGCTTCCAGTCAGACAGGTGTTTTGGGTTTTCGGGGGATTGCAGCCATCCGATGATTGCGCCCTGGTTCTTTCCGGATACAACGACGTCTATCCCGAACTGGCCGTCTATGTCGAGGGGGTGCGCGAACATCCAGCGTTTCCCCTGAGTCGCCGGTATCCGTTCGGTCGTCCACGCTTCCGCGTCCAGATAGCGATCCGGTTCTCCTGGTGCCCAGTGGACGAACATCGATCGGGTCTTGCCCTCGCAACTCGAGATAACGTCCAGGTGACCGTCGCCATCGACGTCGCAAAAGACCGCATCTTCGACGTTGGGCGATTGTCCGACCGTGACGGACGGCCAAGGCTCCTTCGAGCGGTCAGGTCCGGGGTGCACATAGACCCGTGTGATGCCGCCCTCTTCCCAGCCCGTGGTGATGTCGACGTATCCGTCGCCGTTCACGTCCAGGATTCGCACGCCGTCCGCACCGGACGATATGTCGTCGATGATGTGTCTCGTCCACGGCTTTGCTTGAGCCTTGCCCGGACCGAGGACGCACAGTATCAGTGGGATGACCAGGGGTAATGAGAGCTTGATTTGTTTGTGTTTCATGAGAGCCGAGTTCCTATATTCGCGGGAGCAAACTTCAAGATCCACACGATACACAGGAACCGAATGATGAGCGAGCCAAAGACGACACCCTTTCCCGCCCTGACCTCGGCCCAGCGTCTGCATATCGAGATCTATGGATATGTGATCATCGAGAATCTGCTGTCGCAGGAAGAGGTCGGCACGCTGAAAGACAAGGTCTACGAGATCGAGGATCTGTATCGGCGGACCGGCGAGCAGCCAGGGCCGAACTGCTGGAACACTAGCACGAAGGAGGAGTTCTTCCGCGTCGATAACCTGCCTCATCTGGCGCCCTGTTTCTTCGACTACCTGACGCATCCGCGAATCGTGGGGATGGCGGAGGAGATTATCGGTGGGCCGGCGCGTCTCCAGCAGTCGGATGCACATATTCGGCGACCGCTGAAGGAGGAAAAGACGCGTCACGGTTTCCACCGCGGGATCAACCCAGCCTACAGCCACTACGAGAACGGACTGTATCACTTCTCGTTTATCAAGGCGCTCACTAACCTGACCGATCTGGGACCGGATGACGGGGGAACGACGGTGATCGCAGGAACGCACAAGGTGCCGACCGATGTGCCGCAGGAGGATATCGTCAATGCCGCCTACGAGGATCCGTCGATGATCCACCAGGTGATCGTGCCGGCAGGATCCACGCTTCTATTCTACGAGTCGCTGATCCACGCGGCGGGGATCATAAAGTCGGATAAGGAGCGTGTCCTGATCCTGGGTGGCTACATGCCGACGATGTTCCAGGCGTGGATGGGGTATGATCCGGATCCGGATTTCGCGGAGACGGTGTCGGACGAGCACCGGGCGCTGTTGACGGGAGAAGCCAAGTTCCGGTGGCCCAGGGGTAAGCGGGAGTTGGGAGAGCCGGCGAAAGTCTAGGGAGCCAGGATAAGGCCAGTGAGAAGCGAGAGTTCAGGGATGCTCGAACCTGAACTCTCGCTTGGGCATTGAGACCTTTGGAAACGCTAAAGCGAGCCCTGGTGGTCGCGCCGGGTCTTTGAGATTCAAATCAGGTTTCGAGCCACTTTGTCCGGTTCCGCGAAGATCGCGGCGACGTTCTTTACGGACGCCCTCGGATTTAAGGTGGGGTTCAAGTTCGAGGATGAAGGTGTCGTTGACTTCGCTGTCCTCAACTATGGGGAGATGACGCTTTATCCCCACCATATGTTGCCCGATGATGAGGCCGATCGGCCAAAGAGGATGCGGCTCTATTTCGAGCTCGCAGATATCGATCCCCTACACGCCGAGTTGAAGAAGAAAGTGTACGACGTCTCAGACGTTGAGCATCAGACCTACGGTGGCGGCGCGAAGACGTGTTTGCTGATGGGACCTGACGAGTACGAGATCTAGTTTCGGCAGTGGATTCGGGGCTAGTATCCAGTTCTATCTAGAGTTCCTTGCCCCAATCGTCTCAAGCAGTTACCGGTTTTGCGGTCAGACGTTTTACGACCTCGTCACCGAAGTCGGACGTACTCAGCGCTTTGAAGCCAGCTCCCTGGTTCGCCAGATCGGGTGTCGCGTATCCGTCAGCGAAGACCTGCTCGAGGGCAGACCAGACCATCCGGGATTCCTCACTCAAGCCGAAGCTCGTTTCCAGCATCATCGCGACGGAGCCGATCATCGAGTAGGGGTTCGCAACGCCCTGACCGACGATATCGGGGGCCGATCCGTGCGCCGGCTCGTAGTAGGACTTGTCCGGTCCGACGCAGGCTGACGGCATCAGACCAAGGGAACCGAGTAATCCGCCACCCAGGTCGCTCAGGATGTCGCCGAACATGTTCTCCATCACCATCACGTCAAACTGATTCGGGTTCAGACACAGGGCCGTGGCTGCTGCATCGACGATTACGTGTTTGATTTCCACGTCCTCGTACTCGCTGGCCACTTCATCGAGCACCTGGTTCCACAGGACGCTCGAGATGAGGACGTTTCCCTTGTGGACGTTGTGCAGCACGCCCTTCCGCTTTCTGGCCTCCTGGAAAGCGACGTGGAGGATGCGGGCGATCTGCGATTCGTCGTATTCGAGTATTTCGCGGACGAAGCGCCGTCCCTGATCGTCAGTGCCCTCCTCCTTTGGGCCGAAGTACAGCCCGCCGACGAGCTCGCGGATCATCAGCAGATCAATTCCATCACCCACGACTTTCTGCTTCAGGGGTGAGAAGCTGGTGAGCGCCGAAGGCAAGTAGACGGGGCGGTAGTTTGCGAAGGTATCATACCGATGACGAAGGGGGAGCAGGGCTCCCCGTTCCGGCTGCTCGTAGACTGGGATTTTTTCGGATTCTTCTTTGCTCAGGCCGATCGGGCCTTTCAGGATCGCGTCGGCCTCGTCGCAGACCTTCTGGGTCTCCTCGGGGAAGGCCTTGCCCGTCTCGAAGTAGGCGGTTCCGCCAAACGGAGCCTCCGTCCACTCGAATTCGACGTCTGAGGGAAGCGCGTCCAGCACCTTACGTGCTTCAGCAGCGATTTCTGGTCCAATCCCGTCTCCGGGGAGCAATGCGATTTTGTAGGTCTGCATAGGATTCTCCGATTGGTCAGGACGACCGTGTCTGGGCTGTTCCGTATCTCTCTTGTGTGTTGACGCCGAAGGGCATGATGCAGGTGCTCCGTTTCCTCATTGCGGCGTCTGCCTGCGCTACTTCTGGTAATAGGCTCCCGTCCCTGACTACTAACGGTCGCCCCTTTGGGCTGAGCCCCCCCTTCCCTTGGCGTTTCTTGGCGTCCTTGGCGGTTTAGGGTTTTCACTGTCCCAAAACCTGGCCGATTCATTGACATCAAACGAATTCATATCGATCATTCTAAAGATGAATGAAATTGATATCACATCTGCAGATCTGAATCTGCTGCACGCCTTCGACTGCATCTACCGAGAGGGGAGCCTGACTCGAGCCGGGATACGGCTTGGGCGGACTCAGTCGGCGGTGAGTCACGCGCTGGATCGTCTTCGGACAATGTTCAACGATGAGCTGTTCGTGCGGACGTCGGAAGGGATGCGGCCGACCTCACGTGCGAACGAACTCGCGCCGGGGATCGGTGAAGCGCTCCGGACAGTTCGGTCTCTGCTTCAGGACCCTGAGACCTTTTCACCAGACCGTCTGGATCGGGTCTTCAGGCTTTCGATGTCGGATTACAGCGAGGCGATTCTGCTGCCGCCCTTGATCGAAGCGCTGCACGTGAATGCGCCAGGCGTGCAGATCGAGATCCTTTCGACGGCGGCCTTCCAGCCACAGCACGCGCTCGAGAGCGGACACATCGACCTGCTGATCGGGAATCAGGATGTGGGGGCAGGAGCGTTCCAGCAGGAGCTGTTCGTCGACGCTTTTGTCTGTGTGGTCAGTGACGGCCACCCGACGATTCGGCGCCGAATGACGCTGAAGCAGTATACCAATCACGCGCACGTGTTGTTCGCACCGCAGGGCAGAGGCGACCGTCTACTCGACGAGGCCCTCCGTAAGCAGCGGATCGACAGGCGTGTGGCACTTCGGGTCCCGCACATTCAGAGTATCCCACCGATTCTCAGCCAGACCCCATACATCGTGACGATGCCGGAGAAATTCGCCACGATTCTCAGGCGAACCGATCTGCGACTGCTCAAGCCTCCGGTCGACCTGCCGGACCTGCAGGTGATGCAGTACTGGCATCGAGCCGTCCACGAAGATCCGGCACACCAGTGGTTGAGGCGGCAGATATACGGGATCGCACGACAGGTGGATTTTTAGTTCGCCTCCCGTTAGATTTGGTTCAGGCTCGCACTGTGTCAGGAATCTGCAGGTCGAACACCCGAGACGGCCAGGATGGGGTCGAGACCGAGATCCACGGTGGCGTCCGGAAGATCCCGGAGCGCTCGCATGATCCATTTGGATGCATCGATGGCTGACGTCGCTTCATCGGGACCGACCAACTTCCTCCGGCACGCCTCTTCGAACTCGTCCTCATCCTCCAGTTCGACCCGCCCGTTCGATTGCAGCAGTGGGTCCAGCTACAGGTCGACATACTGCCATTCGTCGTCTGTAAATAAGGGAGGCGTGCAGATATCGATCCTGATCGCGACGCCGTGTTTCCGTCTCCAGGTCGCTACCCACCAACCTGTTTTCGGCATCAGATGCGTGATGTTGAAGCCGTCGTTTCGATCGCCGCGATTAACATAGTTGCTCGTATAGTCCGTGCCCGACCGACCTCGGCATGCCGTTCCGTTCGGGCTGAACAACCAGGGACCGAATTCGTCGTCTGTGATTGCATACGCAGGCCACCACATTTCGGCGTCCGGGCGTTTGAGTTTGCGGATGGTGAGGATCTCGGGCGTAACTCTATCTGAACACCTTTCGGACTAGTGAGTCGCCAAACGCAAAGCGCATAGCGGAACCGGCCTTGCTTCGCGCTTGCCTATGCCCTGATTGAACAGCCTTCGCCTCACGGTCCGTCAACCCTTCCTCGCAGTGACAAAGTGTTCCATCCAGCTGTGCCAGATATGGTCAACCGACGCGAAACCCGCATCCCGTAGCCAGTTCAGCTGATCGGTAAGAGAATCCAGCCTGTCGCGATCTGGACTGTATTCGTCTACATCTATCTTCCAAGACTCGATCAACTCGAGATTCTCCTGGCCCAGTTCGGCGCTCTCGCATCGCTCTTGCCGTCTGCCTGCGTTTTGGGCCTTCCCCAGCTGAACATCTCATTATCGAAACGGGTGACCATGGCGTCGAGAAGAAAGAACCAACCATTGGGATTCAAATGGGCGTGGATCTGATCGTACATTCGCCGTTTTGCCTTGTCCTTCAGGTGGTGGATGGCGGAGAACGAAGTGACCAGGTCGAACGACCCGATCTCGTCGGGGATCCCGTCGTGGAGGTTGCGCTGTTTGAACTCGTCCTTCCAGGCCCGGGGTTTTCTCGCCGCGTATTCGACCATCTCCGATGAGAAGTCGTAGGTGAGAGCGGTGGACTCCCAGAAGGTCTGGAGGATATGGATCAGGAAGTTGGCGGTCCCGCAGCCGAGGTCCAGGACTCGAAATTGGTCGTCCGGTGTGAAGAGAAGGAAATCGAACGCGAGTTCGTGATAGAAATCGTAGTGCTCGCCGCGGATGGGTTGGGCTTTGTCAAACTGCTCACCGTGGTAGCGGCCATAGAAGGAAGGAGACACGGGACCTCGCTAGTTTTTGCGTGTTCCAAACACTAGGGGACGTCAGCGGGAGAACATAGCGAATAGGTGGAATGGGTTGTATTTCGAGTATTCAGGAATCGGGCGAGCCAAGGAAAACGGCACCCGATACTTCTCTCGGGGCAGAGCGCAAAACGCCAAGCGCTCAGCGAAACCGCTCTTGCTTCGCGCTATGCGCTTTGCTCCTAACCCGTCTACCGTCTTGTGCCGTGAATCTGGCAAATGGGTTGGCCTTACTCAAACTAATCCCCCCGGTCTTCAGCCTGAGTGTAATCGAGGTTCTTTACCTTGAGCAACGAGGTCCTGCCCTTGATCTGACGGTACGGGCTCTGCTTCGGCTTGAGGACGATGCCTTCACCGTCCATCTCGCAGATGCTCTGGTAGAGTGCGGTGGCCTGACCCTCCAGATGCCGAACGAACAGGAGCGGCGTCGGGTCATCGGCTAGGATCTCCTCGAGGAGACGTTTGCGTTCGACCATGGGCTCGTCACGGGGGTCACGACCGTTGAGGTGGACGAGATCGAAGACGGCGTAGACGGGAGGGCGCAGGTTCTGCATCAGGTTTTCGAACTGGGCCTGACCGGTGTCGTCCAGACAGACCACTTCACCGTCGAGAATGGCTGATTCCGCGCGAATCGAATCCGGGATGCGATTGGATAACCGTCTGAAGCGCTTGCAGTGACGGCTCTTACGGTTGATCAGGCGGCATGCCCCGTTTTCCACATACGCGATCGCGCGGAAGTCGTCGTATTTGACCTAGCAGATCCAGTCGTCGTCATCGTATGCGGCGTCGACGAGCTGGAGCGGCACGGGATCGATGTGGGGGAGTGACATGTCGCGAAATCTCGGGTGACAGGGAGAGGCTAATGGCCTCACTAGTCGGGCGACGACCGTATCTGATTGCATAGCCGTTCGGTGTTCCCGGCACGGGCGTCGGCTCTATGTCGAAATCAGGGGTTGCGCCTTGCTAAGGCTCGGCTCCGCCTCTGGCTCCTATTGGACGTCCCTTTGAGGCTGAACCCATTCGTTCGGTTCGTGTGTTTCTTGGTATCTTTGTGGTTCCCTAGCCTCTAAAAGCAGAATGGGCGGCTCACACCCGGTGAGCCGCCCGTATTCCGCCTCCCCACGCTGCTAACAGATCAGTCGCGGATCGCTGAGAGCCAGAGGCTGCGGCCGCCGTCGACGACCAGGTTTTGGCCGGTCGTGAACGGACTTAGGATCAGACCGACGATCGCGTCTGCGACGTCTTCTGCCTCCGCATTCCGCTGCATCGGCGTGCCCTTGGCGTGGCGCGCGTTGTTTTCTTCCCAGCCCTTGACCCAGCGCGTTTCGACGAGTCCCGGCGAGAAGGCGTTAACCTGGATATCGGGAGCCTGGCTGACGGCCATCGACTGGGTCATGCAGATGATCGCTGCCTTACTGGCGGAGTAGGCGATCGAGCTGCCCTGACCTGTCGTTCCGGCGATCGACGCGGTGTTGACGATCTGCCCTCCGCCGTTCGTCTTCATGTGCGGGATCGCCGCGCGGCAGCAGAAGAACGTGCCCTTGACGTTGACGGCCATGATCGTGTCCCAGTCTTCTTCGGTCAGACCCTCCAGGTCGTCGAGTGGGACCATCCGGGTCGTACCGGCGTTGTTCACGAGGATGTCGAGGCGCCCCAGCTCCTTGACGACCGTTTCGACCATCGCCCTGCAGCTGGCATCTTCCGAGACGTTCGCCTGGACGGCGATGGTGTTTCGGCCGATATCCTGGACGTCTTCGACGGTCTTCTCCGCGTCGTCTCGCGACCGGCTGTAGTTGACGGCGATATCCGCGCCTTCGGCCGCCAGCAGCAGTGCGGTTGCGCGTCCGATTCCCGTGCCGCCGCCCGTGATCAGGGCAACTTTCCCTTCAAGCTTGCTCATATCCACCCTTTCCGTTCGTTGATCTCACACCCGTCCCTAAAGATCCGGAAACGGGAATGCAAGGACGTCCGCGATGTGCGGCGCATCCGTCAGCAGCATGATAAGCCGGTCGACGCCGAGCGCAATGCCTCCGGATGGGGGCACGCCCTGCTCGAGCGCGCCCAGGAACTGTTGATCCAGTTCATATTCGGGCATCCCGAGGTCTCGTCGCTTGTCGGATTCCTGCTCGAGACGAGCGCGCTGTTCCTCCGGATCGTTCAGCTCGGTGAAGGCGTTGGCCAGTTCTATGCCGGCGATGTAGACCTCTAATCGCTCGGCGATGGTGGGATCGTGCGAAGACCGTTTGGCGAGCGCTCCCATTCGGGTGGGATACTCGGTCAGGATCGTTGGCCTTGGTGATCCCAGACGTGGCTCGACCTGGTCGAGGAAGATTTTGAAGAATGCGCTGTCCGCATCGTCTTTGGCGTCGATATCTGAGAGCTTGCTTGCGCGAGCAGCTTCGAGGAATGAGTCCGGGTCGCACGGATCGGCATCGACGTCGCTGTATCGGCTGAACGCCTCGCGAACGGTCAGACGCTCCCAGGGCGGCGTGAGATCGGTTACCGTATCACGGAACGACAGTCGATGCGATCCCGTCATCTGACGGGCGAGGTGAGCGACGAGTTGCTCGGTATCCTCTGCGATCTGGCTATAGTCCGCGTAGGCACGATACCATTCCAGCATCGTGAACTCGGGATTGTGGAAGGGGGCGGCTGGTTCGTCGCGGAAGGATTTGCAGATCTGGTAGATGCGCTCCAGGCCTTCGGACAGCAGCCGCTTCATCGCGTATTCGGGAGACGTCGGCAGATATAGTTGCCGGCCATCCTCAGATCGTGTCTCGAATGTCCTGAGATGAGGCTCCATTCCGGGGACGCGAATCAGAAGCGGTGTTTCTACCTCAAGGTAATCGCGTTCGTCGAACCAGGTTCGGATGTTACGGAGCACGCGAGCCCGGATCTCGTGCTGTCGCCGACGCGTGACCGGATCCTTTCTCGAGGGTGCGAGTATCCGGATCTCGCTCTGGACGTGGAAGCCGCCGTCCTTCCAGACGCCATCTGCTTCGATGAGGGTGTGCGACGGAACCGGGTTGTGGTCGAGGATCCTGATGGACCCGGATTCGTCTACCAGACGCGTTTCTGCGTCTGACAGGCAAACTCGTCCGGCGATTGTGCCGGGCTCTCCCGCGACCAGCTGTGAAATGCGCCGCGTTCTGCCCGTTCTGGCGGGAAAGTCAGGGTGAGGTGAATCAGGATGGGGCATCGGCGAGATGAGAGACGTCGTTGAGCCTCAGGATGGTCTTCTCGTTGTCGTCGAAGACCAGCTCGTGGAGCGAGGATGGCACGCATCCAAAGAAGGGGGCGCGGTCTGCGTCATCGGGACCGAATCCGAGAAACGCTCTCAGGTAGGCGACGATGGGTCCACCGTGGGTAACGACCAGCGTACGTTTCCCGAGGCCTTTGGTGACGATGGCATCGATCGATCGCGTCGCGCGCCGGTGCAGGCTTTCGTAGGACTCTCCGTTGCCAGGAGTACCGGCGGCGAAGTCGGGGGCCGTTCCCGCGTCAGCCGGCGTCGGCTCCATCCGACCCGCGTCGAGTTCCCTTAGCCCGGCATCCTTGCGAACGACTACCTTCAGCGAATCGGCGATGATGGCGGCTGTCTCTGCCGATCGTTTGAGTGGGCTGGCATACATCAAGTTGATGTCTTCGTAAGTGGTCTTGATTCGGTCGCCGAGTAACATCGCCTGTCGGCGGCCATCTGGAGACAGAGACAGGTCTGACCACCAGCCGACGGATCGATCATTCGGGTCCGACAACGTCTGCGCGTTGCATACGAGGAAGAGTTCGGTTTTCATTGTGCACGAATATAACGGTTCTCCCGATTCCGAAGAAACTTGCGATGCCCAGAACTGACCTGATCCGGTGGGCCGCACGTCTCAAGCAGGCCCTGATGAGAAAACTTTACGCCGCCGATGCGTCCAGGCTCAGGGACGATCGGCTTGTCGATGAGGTGGGGATTGCGCGGATGGCGCGCTACGAGTCGAATCGTCGCGTAACGGAGCGGCGTTACCCCAAGTGTGGGTAGGCGCTCGATGACGCATGGGAGCGAGATCGAGACAGGCAACTCGTTTGTCCTTCGTGTGGGTGGAGGTCCACGTGGGCAGCGTTCCACAACGCCTACAGAGGGAAGAGCTTACACGGTGGGCGAGCGCAGCCGGCCTTTGTGGCTTTTCTCGATGCCGTCGTGCCGAACCTATCCGGAGAAGATGGCCACGATCGACCGTCTGGTTCATGCCCTTCACGTCTGGGCCCGCGGGACCTTTACCTTTCCTGCCGCCCACAACCTGATCGAGGGGAGCCGTCAGGATGTGTTTCACCTTCTCGAGCAGCTGGCGTATGGTGATACCGAAGTATCTCACCGTAGCGACTCTCTACGTCTGATCGCTGAGTCGCCTGAAATGACGTGCACTGAAGGCTTGGCGTTCGAGGCGCTCGATGCTGACCTGCGAGATCGGCTGCCACCTCGGGAGCGGCGGAAGTTGCGTATGTCGATCGATGCACCTTCGACGAGGCCTTACGTGCGCTAGACCCTTCAGGCCTGATCTATTCGATGAGGGTGGAGTCAGGTGGGCCAGCTTCGATTGCCTAGATCAGAACGCGGTTACTTCGCTCAGGAGGAATGCGAGTAAGCGTTTCGAGGCGATCGTAGCCGCACATCTTTCCGGTCTGACGCACTCCTGGGCGACAGTCGCGTCCCTCTAACTTGTCTCCCTGTAGAGGTCGTTGATGGGGAGCGGCTCGAAATCGCCGAGCCGGACGATCCGGTCTATCTGATCGCTTTCGATCTTCGGGGCTCCGATTCGGGCCAGGTGCTGATCTGCTGCCCTTCGTCCACGATAGAATCCTATCTCTCGAGTATGCTGGAGACGTTCGGGTAAGTGCAGGTATCTTTCCTTGCTACACCAACCTTCCTATCTTTTGCGAGATCTACGAAGGTGAGTAGGTCGCTACATCCCAATCCTGATGACTGTAGCGATTTAGTAGGCGTGTGCCGATCTGCCTGATTCCTCTCCTGCTCGCGGGAGAGAGCTTGCCCGGACTTGATCCGGGGACAGGAATTCGCCCTGCGAGACCCAGGTGAGGGCTGGTCTTGGTTGTCTACGACCGTCCCTCGATACTCGATACACCCTTCCGCCGTCGCTAAAGCTGTGGCGGACAGGTCGCCGCGTCGGGGACGCGGCTCCGGGCACTCCTGCCTTCGCACACGCGCTTCGGCGAGGCAGGCGGGATGAACGTTATACACGCGTATCGATAGCACGTAATCTGGCTGGTTGCACGAACAGGAGGCGGTATGAAGCGGTTTGTTTTTTCGATTGCATTGAGTTTTCTGGTGGCTGGATCGGCCGACGCGTTGCAATGGGGCGTCAAGGCCGGCGGTGGCGTCAATTTCAAACCGAGCCCAAGCCGTTGGGGTGGACACGGATCGGTGGAGATCCCGCTGAGCGAGGACTACCCGACGTCGCTGTCCGCGTTCTTCGAGATGTATCGGAAGAGTGGGATCACCCAGATGCCGATTGGGTTGAGCATCCACTACAAGGCCGCGTTGAGCCGCTATGGCGGGACGATCTACTTCGCGGGTGGCGGGGGACTCCTGAGGGTGAGCGGTCTAGGGAACTCGGCAAACAACGGGATGATTACCGTGGCCGGTGGGACGGTGTTCGGGTTGACGGAGAGTATCGATCTGTTCGGGCAGTTCCGGTGGTTCAAGGCTTTTGCCAGCGGATCGGTCAACGAATACGGGATACAGGCCGGATTCCATTTCCCACTTGGGAGAGAGTAGACAAAACCGGGACATAGACAGTGTGAGAGGCCTCGAGGGTTCCCCTCGGGGCCTCGTTACATGTGCTGGAGAAATCCAGAATCGGGCCGATACATGGGAAGCAGGCCGTGTCCACCGCCATCACTGTTTTTGCTCGAACGAAATCTATGTGTTTTGTCCAACTCGTCCTGATTCTCCTGACCGTCGTCTTCGGCGCGCAACGTGCCGATGCGGGCTTGTTCTCGGAGAAGCCGATCTTTCTGGATACACAGGTATCTGGACAGCCCCCCGCCAACGACGGCCGGCGGACGTTTCCCGTTCTGAGCAAGGATGATCGGGTTCTGATCGAGGTGTTCGTGGGGGGCCTGGCGAGGGGGTTGACGTCCGGGTTCACGCTCGCGTTCGTGGACGATAACCTAGCCTTCTCGATGAATTTCGAGATCGAGAAGTTCGAGGGCGTGCTGACGAGTGAGGTGGGCGGACGAGGGGCCGTGATCTCTGTCGGCGGGAATCCGGCGAGTGTTCGCGCTCCCGGATACTTGGGGCTGCTAACCCTGAAGGCCCGCCGTGACATCCCCGGCAACACGACGATCCGCCTCAAGCAGTCGGTCACCACGATGTTCGACAGCGAGACGGGGGATATCGATGAACTGGATGTTTCGAGCGCAGAGATTCGGTTTGTGACCGGTCAGGCGTTCGAGATCACGCTCGATCTCGATACGAGCTCAGGCAACCAGGCTCGCACCGTTAGGAACGGCGTGGCAATTGGAGAGACGGTCGAGGTCCAGGTGCACGGTGCCGCGCTCGACCTTATGGTGGGATACATCCTGCGCTTCGACTACGACTCGACGATGGTGGCCTTCGAGTCCTTCCTGCCCGGAACGGTGTTCTCGGCCGCTCAGACGGTTAGCCCAGAGGTGACGGCTCGTTCGGTCGAGGTAACGGCCGCCACGTTCGGCGGTGCCCTCAACGTGAGTAGTGGTCTGCTTGGGCGCATGTTCTTCACGACGCAGGACAGCTTTGTCGCATCCACCACGATTCGACTGAACACAGCCGAGATGCTCCGATCCAGCGAGTTCGTCTCGGCTATTCCTCGATCGGTGACGCTGAACGGCGTCGTCGACTTCGACGGGGACAACGTGCCGGACTTCCGAGACTTCCTTCTTTTTGCCGCTCGCTTTGGCGAGACAACCAGCTCCCCCGATTTCGACATCCGGTTCGACCTGGATGGCGACGGCTCGATCGGTTTTACCGATTTCCTGATCCTGTCGAACGCGATCGAGGCGACGCGCGAAGCTCCGCCGTAGGCCAAAGTAAGTTCAAGACGCAAGCACTCACCTGGATTTTGTCCCGAAATCCTGTCCTCTCCCGCTGGCGGGAGAGGGCGAATCGCGTCCACAAGGTTTGAGGTGGACGTGATTCGGGTGAAGGCTTGGTCGCGGTGGCGGAGTTCCTGCTAGGGTCTTCCCGCTGTCCCTACACCCCCCGCAGAAACGGATTCGTCGCCCGCTCCTGCCCGATCGTCGTAAAGGGCCCGTGACCGGGGTACACCTGCGTCTCATCGGGCAGTGTCATCAGTTCCCGCTTGATCGACGCCATCTGGACCTCCGGGTCCGACCCTTCCAGATCCGTCCGGCCAATCGACCCCGCGAACAGCACGTCCCCGACGATCGCGTGACCCGGTCCGAGCAGCGTGACATTCCCCGGGGCGTGACCGGGTGTGTGTACGACCGACATCGACTCGTTGCCAAAGGTGATCGTCTCGCCGATCTGGATGAAGCGATCGACTTCGGGTGCCTCGTCTGTTTCGATGTCCAGGAACGAAGCAATCTCCACGAGCCCTTCCACCATGAACATGTCGTCCTCGTGGATCGCGAACGGGACGTCGAGTTTTTCTTTTAGCGTCTTGACGCGCCCGATATGGTCGAAGTGACCGTGCGTGGCGACGATCTCCTTCACCTGGATCCCATCCGACTCGACCATCTCGAGAATGCCCGGGACATTGTCGCCCGGGTCGATGACGATACCTTCCTTTGTTTCCTCGCAGGCCAGCACCAGACAGTTCACTTCCAGTGGCCCGACGACCAGTGATTTCAGAATCATGTAACGCTCCGTAGAGATCCGTTGAGATTAGCGGCGTGAAGCTCGTGCAGACTGCAGACCGACCGCCAGGATGGCGATGGCCTGGATGATGATGACAATATCCTTTGGGACACCGGCTGACAATTGCAACCAGCGGTCGGCCGTTCGCAGTGCGCCGAAGAGAAGTGCCGCGGGGACGACCGCCACGGGGTGGCTTCTTCCCAGAAGGGCGACGGCGATCCCGTCGAATCCGTATCCAGGGGAGAACTGCGCATACAGGGTGTGGTGAACGCCCGTGATCTCGATAAACCCTGCGATCCCTGTGATCGCTCCGGACACGAGCATCGCGATGATGAACACTCGGCCGCTCGAGATGCCGACTGTTTCAGCAGCGTCCGCGTTCTGGCCGACCGTACGAAGATCTATACCGAAGGAAGTCCGGAACAGGATCCAGTAGCAGGCCAGGCATAGGCCGAACGCAAGGAAAACGCCGACACTCACTCCGATCGGGGGCGTTTCCCACAGGACGGGCAAGTGAGCTTCTGGTACAACGTCGCGCGATCGGGTTGTGTGGCTGCCGGCACTCAACGGTCCCCTGACGAGATAGTCGACGGCATAGATCGCGATGTAGTTGAGCATGATCGTGTTGATGACTTCGTGGACGCCCCGCCTGGCTTTGACCCAACCCGCGATCCCTCCCCAGCATGCGCCCAGCACGGCGGCTACGAGCAACGTCAATGGCAGGTGAATCCACGGGCTCACGCCAAGGTCCATCGACCCGACCCACGCCGCACCGATGGCTCCCGCATACAACTGACCCTCTCCACCGATGTTGAACAGTCCCGCTCGGAAGGCGAATGCCACCGAGAGTCCGGTCAGGAGAAGGGGGACCGTCTTGACGATCGTTCCCGACAGGTTCAGGCTGGTGCCGAACGCGCCATAAGCAAGTGTCTGCAGGGCAGCGATCGGGCTGCCCCCGCTCAAACCGACAATCGCGAGCCCGACGCCTATGGCGATGCTAAGAATGGCCAGTGATTCTCCAATGGCGCGGATGGAGTCGTTTCTGTCTCCTCGCAGGATTTTGGCAAGAATCCCGTTCACGACTTCCCCGCTGTCATCCAGGCGCCGATCCGATTCTCATCGTAGTCGGCTGTGTCCTGAATCCCGGCGATTTTCCCTCGATACATCACGAGGATCCGGTCGCTGATGGCGCGCAACTCCTTGATATCGTTGGAGATGACCAGGATACCGCACCCAGACGATCGAACCTGACGGAGCCGCTTGTGGACGAATCGGGTTGCACCCAGGTCCAGACCCTGCGTCGGGTGCGCCGCCACGAGAACACGCGGATCGCGGGACAACTCGCGGGCAAGAACGACCTTCTGCTGGTTGCCTCCCGAGAGGCTGTCGACACGCGCGAGGGCGGATGGCGTCCGGATGTCGAAGGCCGTGATCAGGTCGTTCGCGGCATCCGTTGCCGCACACGCGTCCCAGGACCAGGTCGTCCCGAACCGGTCGTGGCCACCCAGAAACAGAATGTCGCGGATGCTAAAGTCTTCGATGAGTGCCGTGCCTCGCCGGTCCTCCGGGATGTAGGCGATCCCCGCAGCCCGTTTCTCACCAGGGCCCTGGTCGGTAATCTCCTCGTCCCCGAGTCGGATCGAGCCGGATTCGGGGAGCAAATGTCCCGCGACGGTCATCGCCAGTTCGGTCTGCCCGTTTCCGTCGACGCCGGCGACGCCAATGATTTGGCCCTCGCGGATCGTGAGATCGATGGACGAAAGAACACCACGACCAGCTGTATTGACGGTAATGTCCTCAAGGGTCAACACGGATCGGCCATCGACCGTTCCGCCTTGTTCGGTTTCCTGTGGGGGGCGGCTCTCGCCGATGATCTCAGAGACGATCCGGTCCTCGTCGAATTCGTCACGGCTGTGTGTGGCGACACATTTTCCGTGACGCATGACGGTGACCGCGCTCGCGTGCTCAATCACGTCCCGAATTCGGTGGGTGACCAGCAGGACGGTGACGTCGTCGTCCCGGAGTTTTCGCATTAGGGCGAAGAGGTGTTTCGACTCTTCGGGGCCGAGGACAGAAGTCGGCTCATCCAGAATCAGAAGCCGTGCTTTTCTTACGAGCGCCTTGACGATTTCGACGCCCTGGCGGGAAGGCAGAGGCAGATCGGCGACGCGGTCGTCAGGACTGATCCTCAGGTCAAGGGCTTGGATGGCCTCGGTGACGGCTTGCCGGGCTTGATTCCGATCGACCCAACCGAACGTGGCAGGCTCGTCACCGAGGATGACGTTTTCCCAGACGGTCATCGGCAGGACGAGTGAGAAGTGTTGGGGAACGAGACCGACCCCAAGCACTCTCGACTCCCGAGGGATGCCTAGGCGAAGTGTTTGGCCGAAAACATCAATCGAACCCGAATCGGGTCGCGTGATCCCGGCGATGATGTGAGCAAGGGTGGATTTCCCCGCGCCGTTCTCGCCGACAATCGCGTGGAGTGCACCTGTATGCACGGTCAGGTGGACATCTTCGTTCGCCCTGACATCGCCGGCTTCGGAAGCGTAGCGTTTGGTGACACCCTTAACCTCGAGTGCCGCTTCTGCTATGGTGGCGTCACTCACGTTAGGGCCGTCCCGGATACCGGATTTCGTCGTCCACGGGTCGACCGGCTGGCTCCTGACCTGTATAGGCCTGAATCTGGAATCGCTTCGCTTCGTCGTGCGACCCCCAGACGTCGTCCCTGCGCTCGGATCGTCGATAGTGTTCCTTTGCCGTCGCCCGGTCTGCGGTCAGGTCCGCGAGCTTGCCGAGTATCAACTCTGCAGGCCCGACGAGCCAGTTATTGTTGTCCCGACTGTGTGCGGCGACCGCGGTGAGCAGGGCTCGCGCTCTGGCCCGGTTGCCCAGCAGAAAATGGCCGACGCCCTGGATGAACGTGAGTTTGAGTTCGCGCCATCGGAACAGCTGCCACTTACGCTGGTAAGCGATCCTCCGGATCGATGCGGTCGAGTCGATCATCGCCTGGGCGAGGTCCTCGCCGTGTTCCATCTGCAGCCGTAGCATCGTGTCCGCGTAGCGGATTCGGTAGTCGAGGCTGTTCGGGTAACGATTCAGGAGGTCGACCAGTCGGCGGCGGGCGGCGATGGCGTCCATCTCGTAATACAGATCCAGGTAGGCACGGGCGGAGAGGGCGTCGATCCGGTTGTAGTGTCCTTCGGCGATCGCGATTTCCAGACGCTCGATCCCGCTGCGTCGATCTCCAGAGGGGAGGCTGAACAGCCGCTGCACCGCGCGTAGGATCGTCGGGTTTCGAGACAGGATGTAGTCGGAGAGCCCGATTCCGAAGTTCGCGTCGACGAGGTTAGGATCCATGAGGATTGCCTCATCGAGATACTGCCGTCCCTCGATGCCGTCGACGACGCCCTGGAAGACCTCCTTCCGAAGCATCCGTAGCCCGGTTCGTAACCCGTAGGCATTCCCAAACCAGAGGAACATCTCCGCTGTATCGCCGTGCCGCCGCACCTGTTCTTCGGTGCGCTCGATACTCAAGGCGAGGTAGGCGAGGATCTGGTCGTCGTATTTCTTGCCGTCTCGCACGTTCAGGCCCTGACGCCAGAGGACGGTCGCCTTGTAGAAGGGCGGTTCGGGCCGGTCGGGGTGGGCAACGAGGAGCGAGTCTGCGATCGTGTGCGCCTCGTCGAAGGTCTCGTTCACGCTGTGATCGATGAGACGCAGAACGGGGGATGCCCACGGGTCTCCCGACGCCGTGCCGGACAGGGTCACCCAGAGAGAGAGGCAGAATAGGAGAAAGCGCACGAATCAGAGGTTGGGTAGGGCGTCGAAACCGATGACGGATTCGCACCAGGCGGCGGCGGACAGCAGGCGGGACTCGTCCCAGTGGCGGCCAACGAGCTGGATCGACACGGGCATCCCGTTGGCGTCCAGGCCGACCGGGATGACGACGGTGGGGAGTCCCGAATGGCTCCACGGAGAGTTAAAGAGCGGGTCTCCCGTCGATTCGAGACCGTGTGGGGCAGGTGCGGGTGTGGCAGGTGTGACGATGATGTCGACGTCTCGGAACATACTCAGGATATCGCGGCGGAAGATCGCCTGGTGCTTCTTGGCCTCGACATAGGCCGCGGCGGGGAGAAGCAGACCCTCTTCGATCAGGCGACGGATGTTCGGTCTGAACAGGTTCGGCTTTCGACTGAAGCGGTCCGCGTGGTAGGCCGACCCCTCGGCGTGCATGATGATCCGATGCATAGCGTGAACGTTGGCGAAGCTCTTGGGTAAACGGACTGCCGTGGTCGTGGCGCCTCCTGATTCTAGGCACCCGACAGCGGACAACGTGATGTTCCGAGTCTCGTCCTCCGTGCATTCCGTGAAGAGGGCGTGCACAAGCCCGATGGGTGGAGCGGGGTCACAGGGGTGGATCGTGAAGTCGACCGGGTGATCGACGCTGTTGGGATCCTTTGGATCGTATCCCGAGATGACGCTACCCACAATTGCAGCGTCCTCCACCTTACGGGTCAGCAGACCGATGTGGTCCAGACTGAACGCGAGTTCGAGTACGCCGCGCAGACTCGCGCGACCATACGTGGGCTTGAAGCCGACGATCCCACAATAGGCGGCCGGCCGACTGATCGACCCGCCTGTCTGTGATCCGAGTGCAGCTGGTACGGCTCCCGCTGCGACGGCCGCCGCGCTGCCGCTGCTCGATCCTCCGGGGGTATGCTCGGTGTTCCAGGGATTGCGTGTTTCCGCCGGGTCGAAACCGGCGAATTCCGTCGTAACGGTCTTTCCGAGGATGATCGCCCCGGCATCCCTGAGTCGCTCGACGACGGTCGCATCGTAGTCCGGAACGTGATCCTCGAGGAACTCCGATCCGCCTCTCGTCGGATAGTCCCTTGTGAAGACGATGTCCTTGACCCCGATCGGGACACCGTGAAGGGGACCTCGCGCGGACCCATTGGATGCTTCCTTCGCCAGGATGTCCGCTTCCTGACGCACGCGGTCCGGATCGAGTGCCACCCAGGCGTGGATTTTCGGTTCGGTTTCCTCGATTCGGGCCAGACACGTCTCGATCAGATCGCGCGGGTTGAGATCTCCCGATCGAATCTGTTCAGCCAGTGTGGCTATGGATGGAAGTGGTTGCACTTGGTCCTTGCTCTGGGCCCTTCGCCCTCTGCTAGACGACCAGGTCGATCTGGCGACCCTGAAGGTCGTTGGCTTTGCGCAGAACGAGCGTCGATGCCGTGGTGAGGAGTTTGTCCTTCGCCAGACCCGTGGACAGTTCTACGATGTCCCCGGACCCGCTGGCCGCGGCCTTGAAGGTGGCTTCTAGGTTGCGAGCATCGTTGGAGAGATGCCTTTGCGCGTTCTCTGCCGGAAGGTTTGTGTTGATTCTCATCGTCCGAGCCTGAATCCCCTGGCAAAACGTCGAAAATCTGTGAAGTCGATCGAGCCATCTTCGAGCAGATCGAACCGGGCATCGAATTGTGAATTCTGGTCGTTGTTTCCAAAGGCATCGATGAACAGGAGGAAATCCCGAAACGAGATCCGACCATCGCCGTCGAAGTCTGCCGATTGGGTTGAGCGGCCAGAAAAAACGTGAGCGAGGCGATACCCGAGAAACGGCGGATGCCGTTGTCCGACCCATTCGCCACATACTGCTCGCCGCTCTGGTCTACAAAGATCGAAGTCGGGCCTTCCAGCGCAAGTCCCGTGGGGGTCGATTGATCACTCGCTATGCCGCCACCGATCAGGGTTCTGATCGTGCCGCCCTGATCGATGCTACGGATGTGGGCGTTTCCCACATCGATAAAGAAGACCGTTCCGGCTCCATCGATGAAGATCGCACCGGTGTTGTGGATCTCTGCGAGCGTAGCGGTGCCGTCATCCCCACTGAACCCGGACCTGACTGTCCCCGCGACGGTCTGTAGCCGTCCGTCCGGCGTTATCCTGTGGAGCAGGTGGTTCCCAAGCTCATAGGAGTAGACCGTTCCGCCACTGTCGACAAAGATACCGTTTGGGTTGGTGATCCGGGCCGAGGTGGCGAGACTCTCGTCCGTATCGAATCTGGACAATCCCGTTCCTGCGAGGCTTTTTACGATCCCGTCGGCGCAGACCTTCCGGATGCGGTGATTCCCCCATTCGGCCAGGTAGAGTGCGCTGTCGCTCCCTAGGTAGATGGCCGATGGCGACCAGGTCGGTATCTCTGTTGCGGCGGTGCCGTCGCCCCCGAACCCGTGTTGACCAGTACCCCCGACGGTTGAGGTGATGCCGGCTGGCGTGATCCGGCGAACACGATGGCACGTCCACTCGGCGGTGTATGTGTTTCCTGATCCGTCGACGAACAGGGTGGTGGGGGTATTGACAGAAGCATCTGTAGCGGGGACGTTATTCCCGGAGGAGGCGCGTTCACCTGTGCCGGCAATGGTGTCGATCGTTCCGTTTGGCACGATCCGTCGCACGCGATCGTTGGAGGTGTCGGCGATCGTGATATTGCCGTCGACGTCGACGAAGACGGCGGAAGGCACGGAGAGCATCGCTTCGACAGCCGGTCCACCGTCACCGGCGAATCCCGGATCACCGGTTCCCGCGATGGTCGAAGCCGTCTGGCCAATGACGCCACCGATGCTGCCTGGCAGCATCAGGAGCGCCGTCAGAACAGGTTGATAAAGCTTTCCCACCATCCGGTGTCGATGGCGAAGCCAACGGTGCCGGGTTGGACGACATTCAGAGTCGTGCCCGCCGCGTCGTCGGGGATTCGGAGTATCGTGTTCATCGTGCCGTCGGACACGTAGATGTGACCGACGGGATCGATAAAGACCCCAGTCGGGTTCCGCAATGGCTGGCGGCGCGGTTTCCCTTCGACGCTAGAAGTTATCAGGCCGTGGATCCAGGTGTGGATCACACCCTCTGCATCCACCTTGCGCACCTTCTTGTTCCGGCCATCGCAGATGTAGAGGCTGCCTGCCCTGTCGATGAACAGTCCGGCTGGTGTATCGAGCGATGCTTCGGTCGCCGGCCCCCCGTCGCCGAGGAACTTCGCCTCCCCATCCCCGGCCACGGTCTGGATGATCCCGTCGGAGTCGACCTTCCGTACGCGGTTGCTCCCGAGGTCCGACAGGTAAATCTCTCCGTCGGTCGTGACGAACAGGCCATTGGGTCGATCCATGCTCGCGTCTGTCGCGGGCCCCCCGTCTCCTGAGAACCCCTTATCTCCGTTCCCGGCGACAGTGGAGATCCGGGCCTCGCTGTTGACGACCCGGATCCGGTTGGCGCCCCACTCGGCGATGTAGAGATTGCCCTTTCCGTCGAGGAAAATCTTGGATGGCGACCAGAGCGAGGTCTCCGTAGCCGTTAGGTTCTCACCCACGTATCCGGACTCCCCGTTTCCGGCCAGCGTGGTGAGCCGTCCGTCCGTTCCGATCTTGCGAACGCGGTGTCCTGTCCATTCGGAAAAGTAAACGTTGCCTCTGCCGTCCACGGCAACGGCGGAAGGGGCCATGAGTCCCGATTCGGTTGCCAGTCCGCCGTCGTTCGAGAAAATGCGTTGACCGTTGCCGGCGATGGTCTGGATCTTGCCCTCGGGATCAATGCGACGGATCCGGTCGTTGCCCGTGTCGGCGATGTAGACCGATCCGTCCGGTGTTACAAAGACGTCGGAGGGGACCTTGAGCTGGGCGACGACCGCCGGGAGACCGTCCCCGGAGAATCCGCCTTTCCCGATACCGGCGATCAGGTTCGGGTTCTGGGCAACTGCTGTGGTGGTTGTGGTGAAGAGTATCGCGAGGATGAAGCGAAGGACCATCTAGTCTCCGATGTTCAGTTTCGGGTGACGGGATACGGAAGGTTCGTGGAGCCCCTTGAGGACTGTAATTGTAACTGTGACGTGGACTTCGACGTCTCCGTTGCTTTTGGCAGACAGGTCGAGGGTGACGCAGAGCGGCTCGGAACCCTGGAAGCCTTCGTGTTCGTAAGAGATCCGCGTGATTTTCCTGTCCTCGTCTCTGCCGAGGAATCGCGCGATTCTCTCAAATAGTCGACGCGCGGCATCCGGGCCCCCCCGCGTGCCTCATAGTCGACCCGGTATCGGGTCCGCCCGTTTGCGCCGCGCAGCAGGTTGTAGACATCATAATATAGATAGACGGACGATTCCTGACGGAACGATCTGGAAGGCATGGGGATCGCCTCGAGATCTCCCTTCCGGAAAGACCGGTTCTCGCCGAGCCCGTCCTCCGACAGACGCTACTTCGATTTCGCTCAAAGCGAACTCGTCATCGCTGAAACGAGGCACGTCGATCCGCTTCCGCTCAGATGGACCGGCTACGCGGCCGATCATCCGTGCGATCACCCGTCGCTGTGCAGGATCCCGAAGGTCTCGTCCAGCCTGAGAACGGGTTCTTCGGCCGCAGATGGGGCGCAGAGCGTGCTGAAGATGATTAGGGTCGCGATGATGCGACCTGTTGTGCCGGCAGATGGCATAGCTCGCTCACTCCGCGATCGTGAGTTCCATCGACCGGTGTGCGGACGGATGGCCCGTGGCACCAAGATCCGTCACCCGAACGGTGATGCGGGCGGCCGGGCCGGATGCCTCCGGGAGGGACAGGCTGACGTTCATCTTTTCGTCGCCGGTGTCGCCCGTATGCTCGTAGGAAACGCGGCTCTTCAGGTCGTCCGGTCCTTGTCCTATAAGCCGGCCAAGCGTGCTGACGATGCTCAAGCCTCCGGCCTGTGTTTCGACCTCATAGTCGACCTGGTAGTTGGTCTTGCCGAAGTCGTCCCGGGTCAGCCCGTAGATCTCGAAATACAGGTTCACTGGGGTGTCGGCCGACAGGCTCTGGGTGGGGAGCGGTACGACCTCCCACGATCCCTTTCGGAATTTGCTGGCCCCTTGTGCGGGAGATACCCTTCCTGCAAGCTCGAGATCGCTCAGGGCGACTGTCTGAGCGCCTGTGTAGTCGGTCACCGTGACCGGCGACTTGTGGATCTGTATGCCACCCGTACTCGGCTGCCTGACCTGAGCTGCGACCAGGTATTCTCCCGGTCGCAGCGCAACATTCAGCTGGTCGACGACCAAACCGTCTTGCCGATCGGGCTCGACGGTTTCCCGCAGCGTCTTCGCTTCCCGATGGACGACGTTCCAGTTTCGGTCGTATACCGTAACCTCGCGCTCGAGGATCGCTTCTCCTCCACCACCGGAAGCATCCGATGTCGGTACTCCTAAGTAGACCTCAAAGTCAGATTTGCCGTCGTCGCCGCGGAACGCGGCGAAGGCAGCGAACAGGCCGATTGGGTCGCCCCCGTGGTCGTGTGAATAAGTGGACGGCTGTTTGTTGACGATCCTCCCGACGACGGTTTCTGGCGCGAGCGATTGCCAGAGCAGGCGATTCGGGGAGCCAGGTGGGGTTTGGGCAAACGCGTAGAACCCTTTGCCGATTTCGTCGATAAAGGTGACTTCGATGCCGCCGCCGACATTCCCGTAGATCCAGCTCTCCCATTCGTAGCCGGTTTCCACACCGTCGCTCATGATCGTGGTCCTGCGAGGGAGCGGGAAGGTGGGAATGCCCCGTACGTCCGAGGATACCTGTCTACCACCACCTATGGTGACGGATGCGCCGTGCAGGTGCCGTGGGGGAAGGATCTCAAGCAGGGCATCGTGCGCGAGGTGGTTGATCCGCTTCTTGACCTTTGCCACCGCCGGCTTGGTCTCAAAGACCAGGAAGTCTGACCAGCTCTGGTGATCAGGCGCGCCGAACCGGATGTAGACGTCGCCCCGTTTGTCCCAGCCTAGCAGGCTCAGCCGGTCGATCCCGTCGGCAAACGTCTTGCGTGCGTGGTAGACGCGCCGATGGTGCTCGACCTTTCGCTCATTGAGCGGTGTGGTCGGCGTCGGGTCTGCCAGCACCCAGAATTGCCGGATCAACCGTCGGCGCTCCTCACGGGGGTAGGCGGTATCGATTTCTTCGACCGTCTTCGGGTCGGCGAGCAGGGAGAGGTCGCTGTAATGGGCGCTCTCTTCCGCCGGCAGGGCAGCGATATACCGGCTGAAGCAGTCGCCGGCCCTCTCGTAGTCATCCCGGTCGATAAACGATTCCGCGAGCAGGGGCAGATAGGTGGATGGGTCCTGCCCCGAAAGCCGCTCCAACTCCTCGTGCGTCAGCGCCTGCTCGCTGGCGCCCTTGAGCATCATGCTGACCTGGGCGAGCCGCTCGGAGGCCTTGCGGTGTGAGGGATTGACCGCCAGTTGTCGCGAATACATTTCGGCGGCGCGGTCCATCCGTCGAAGCGCTTCGTTGAACGCGCCCAGCTTGTAGTAGGCGTCCGGATGGTTGGGATCCGCCTCCACGATTCGACCGAAATACTCGTCGAGTCCGACCCGGTCGTGACCCATCATCGCGATGTGACACATGCCCATCGCGTAGAGGGCGCCCACATAGGTGCGGTCCATCGCGACGGTTTCTCGGAACAGCTTGAGCGCCCGCGCCTTCTGGTGGTGCATTCGCATGTAGGCAAGCGCTCGCCCGTTCCTGGCTTCTACGAATCGGCGGTTCTTCTGGACGGCCTTAGTGAAGAGCTTCCGGGCCTCATCGATCTCGTCCAGCTCCAGGCAGAGATAGCCTAGCGCGCCCATGGCGACGGCATCGTCAGGATTGATGCGCAGGATTTCGCGGGCGTATTCCTTCGCCTTCCAAACCGTCACATCGTGGATGGTCGGGAAGCCGCTGACGTATCGGCGGGGTATCATCCCGTCTCGCTCGAAGAACGCCGGAGAGACGGTGAAGTGGCGAAGCCCCAGGTGATACCCGTAGTAATAGGTGTGGAGGAGACGGCTTTCCTTCTCCCACGCAATGTCTAGGAACGTGGCCTTGGCGGTACGGTCCATCTGCTGGAAGGCGGCCGCTGTGTCCTCACCCCATACACGTGCGATCAACCGGGTGGCTGCTCTGTCCTCGTCGACGCCGTAACTTTCTTCGAGTCGGGGGACAGGCTTGGTGGCGGATGGTTCAGCCGTGCTCGCTGATTCCGCCTGGACCGACAGAATGTCCTGACGCCCGAGCCGAATCGTTCCGAACGAGGTCTCCGCGACGAGCGAATCCGGTGTATCCTTGAGGCTCTGTCCTTTCAGGACGGAGCCATCGGACAGAATGACGGATTCCGCGTGTGCGGAGGCAGAAAACAGCCAGGACATAGCGAGGATGAGGAGAATTTTCCACATACGAGTAGAAGAAAGGCAGGGACAGGTCACCGAGCAATAGGTAACCGGCGACTTCACTTCGGTGGTGTGTTCCACCTGCGAGAACCTTCGTTCACCGTTCCCATCGTGGGAGCCGTCTTTTGACGGCGAGCCCTTCCGCTCCCTGATCGAGTCAGGGACAAGTTCCGCGTTAAAAAAATAAACGGGGCGACGATCGAGAGCTCGTCGCCCCGAAAAACTGCTTACACCCTCAGCAGAATAGCACGTGATACCACCGCAGATGATGTTGACCGAGTCGAAGAAGTCGCCGTCGAACTGACGATACGCATAGTCAATCCGGACGCCTTTTCCGCTCTCGTTCTCGAACCGGATCCCACACCGAGGCAGAACTTCTCGGTGGCGGGATTTGTTTTTTTAACCGCCGCGGAGCGAGTACCCCAGTGAGCTCCCCGGGGTCTGGAAGCGATACTTCAGACCCAGCAGAATCCGTTCATCGAAGTCGATCGGGTTTGTCAGATCGACCGCGAGGTCTAGATGATGCGGGGCCGGTGTATTGTTCATCAGCGAGATCAGGTCGAACAGGAGCCCGAACTGGATGTTACGGGGCAGCTCGAACGTCTCACGCTGATACTGGACCTCGGTGCTGAAGTTCTTGACCGTCATCGCGAGGACCGTGTTCGGAAAACCCGTGTTGAAGTAGGTCTCGAGGTCCACCCAGGTGCCAGCTCACCCCGATCACCGCTATAGTTAAATGTCTGTTAAATAGAGTAATATGCCAAGCATTGGGTGCTGGCAGTCATTGCCCAGGTATACCCCGGCATTATTCGCAGGCTATGTATGTATAAGTTGTATCTATTGGGGAGATTAGCACACGACCGCTAGCCGAGGTGAATTTGACCGGGCAGGCCCGAATGTCAATACCTATAAGGATCAGTAGAGCGCTAGGGAGTGCCCTCGCTCTGGGAACCATATACAGTCTACGACGAAGGAGACACCTACTCCTACGAAGTAGCCGATCATCATGCCCAGGAAGAAGTTCGCGCCCCGTCTGTAGGCAGCGATTCCACCGACCCGCAGGATGATCAGCTTGGTCAGCCACGCCCAGAAGAACGAGAACACGATCCGGTTGACGGGATAGGCCGTCGAAGCGGCAAACCCGATGGGGTGGAGGGGGAAGGCCGGGTATACGTATCTCAAGCCGAGGATTACGATGGTGGTGGCGCCTCCGATCAGCCCGATCAGAGCTCGTTCACGTTTCAGCGAATAGGGATCCCGGATCAGCTTGGTAATGGTGTCGAACGTATTCTGAACGTAGGGGCCGTAGATTCCGCCGTAGTTGTAAGCACCCGTCTCGTAGCTGGATGTCACCTGGTAGTAAGCGCTACCGCAAACCACGATGGTGATGGCGAGCCCAACCGCCGTGACCAGGCGTCTTCGCTCCGCTCTGAAGTTTCGGAACAGGTAGGAGGCGTTCGCCAGGTCGGTGAGCAGGATGGTCTTGATGTCGTGATGCCAGGTTTCGGTCAGCGCGAACCCAACCAGGCCCTGAGGCGGGATCTTCTCGACGCCGAGGATCCGGTAGGTCGCGAACTGGGCCTGCATCGTGCGTGAACTGATCAGCCCGCCTTCGATCGATAAACGGGTGATCCCCATCCAGATGACAATGAGCAGGGCAAAGAACACAGCGGTTACGAACGGTGACATGCCGGAGGAGACACACCACGCGCAGATGAACAGCGCACTGCCGACCAGGCCGATCAAAGCGGTTCGGTAAGACAGAAACTCACCCGAGTCGTCGATTTCGTCCGAATCCGTCCACGCCTTACGCCACACCGCTCTCAGGTGACCGCGGGCCATCCACAGGCTCCACGGCACGATCACACACAGCGCTCCGAATCCCTGCCAATTTTCGAATTCCGATGACGGCCAGACGTGCGTTGGACCGATCTCGATTCCCAGCCGGTTGAACAGCCCCATCTCCAGGGTCAGCAGAAGATGGAAGACCAGGATACTCAGGGTCATGTCGAGTTCCATGAAATATCCCGTCCCGATAATCAGCGGATACAGACGCGCGTGAATCGGCGGGAAATGCGGCCCGAATTCGAGGAGCGGGAATCGAAGGGGGATGGTCGGGAACAGGGGGACGAAGTAGGAGATCATGTTCCAGTAGATCTGGAAGGAGACCAGGCCAAACCCGAGCCAGAAGAGCGGCTGGTTCATCGTGCCGACTGGCAGCCATCCACGTGGTTCCCGCTCGGTGAGCGACTCGGGGAGTGTCATCAGCGGGAAGGTCAGTCGTTCGTGTTCGATCCACTGCTTGCGCAGGATCGCGATCAGGCAGAACCCGAAGAAGCCGACGACGCCGACGAGCGAGAGCCGCCAGAACAAAGGCATGGCCCACGCATCCCAAGGGACCGGTACGTTCCTGGGTTTTCCCTCAAAGAACCACTTTGCCGCCGTCTGGTCGGTTACGACGGACCACGATGGCAGGTGTGGATGGATGAAGTCCGCCCACCGGTTTTCCACGTTCGCGAAGTAGTAGGGGGCGGCGATGTTCGCCATCATGTGGCCCATGAAGTAGCTGGGCAGGGCAGAGGCGATGAGCGACATGCCAAAGATGGTGAGCAGCTCAGATCGCGTCAGAACACGCCTGGGCGCGAGCCACTCGAGCAGCTTG
The DNA here is from genome assembly GCA_002727195.1 of Gemmatimonadota bacterium. Classification (GTDB taxonomy): domain Bacteria; phylum Latescibacterota; class UBA2968; order UBA2968; family UBA2968; genus UBA2968. The sequence continues at coordinate 184,855 of PBWH01000014.1, read as the reverse complement.
TTGGCGACCACACAGATCAGGATGAACGGGACAACCGCTCCCCAGGGCAGATGGTCCTGGGCCATCTTGGTCGTGTGACCGATGTGCCGGGTGTAGTGACCGCCCCAGGCGAGGAACGCCACGCACGCGCAGCCGATGGCGATCGCGCGGTAGGTGACCTGGGGGGCCAGGCGGGGTTTGGGCTGTGGATCTGCTTTCGGGAGTGCCATCTAGTCCTGTGTCATAACCCAGGGAGAAGCCAGGGTGACGCCAGAGTTCAGGTCTTTCCACTCTTCGATGCGGAATAGAGTAGAAGCGCGGTAAAGGGCAAAGCCCTCACCTGATTAGCCGTCGGCGAATCTGTCCTCTCCCGCCAGCAGGAGAGGTTTCCTGTCTCCTGGATGCAGCCCAACTACGATTTAGTTATTCGGTCAAGAAATCACAGGTGAGATCTAGTTCACAACGCTCTCCCTCTCCTACGCAGTGGGAGAGGGATTCTTGCAGGCCGGCAGTTTCGCCCGCAGGTCGGGTGAGGGCCGAAAGCCTGGATTTTCAAGAACTGGGGACAGGATAATACAGGAAAGACGATGAGGGGAGGATGATCCGAGGCGAGGCGTGGCTGAGGTTACGGTATTGCGTCTTCGGCCGGAGGAAAGACGACATCCGATCTCGGGATGAGCCGCTCTGTATCCCGCCCGCAGCCACGCTTGTCCAACTCCTCGAGGAGCTGACCACTCGAAGCGAGTTCCGCCTTCCAGTGATCCTCGCGATAGGCGAATCTGCTTCCCAGGAATGCGGTCGCGTGCAACTGGCAGAGCGCGTGGCCGGGTTTATCTGCCTCCCGATCCCCCCCATGGCCAGGCCCTTCAGGGAGACCCCTCTCAATTCGGGCGGCTGGTCGACGCCGACGACCTCAGCGACAGTCGGGTAGAGGTTGATCCCTCCTACAGCGTCTGTGATCGTCGAGCCCTTCGCCGGATCTGGGCCGGCCACGATAAACGGAACCCGTGTTGACTCCTCGTAGAGGCCGCATGATCCAGGATGCGGTGAATCACCCGGGTTGCCGCCGTGGTCCGAGGTGTAGATGACACTGGTGTTGTCGGCTTCGCCGGTCGTGTCCAGCGCGTCCAGCACGGTCTGGATGTTCTGGTCGAGCACTTCGACCGCTCCGTGGTAACCGACCACCTCTTTATTCCCAGAAGGTCTGGTGAAAGGGATGCAGGTCTTCGATCGGCTGGGTGAACCGAGGATCCAGATCTTCAGCTCGGACCAGCGGATCGTAGTGTGTCCACAGATCTTGGGACGGGAGCCAGGGGCGATGCAGGTGTTTGAATTTGACGAAGGTGACCCACGAGCCCTGTGGCCGATCCTCACGCAGCCAACGGGCCGCTTCCTCAGCGACCTCCAGATCCTTCCGTCAGGTGAGTCCCGACAGTGCCCGTTCGAACATCGTATCGGGTCCCCTCGACATCGGTGACTTCAGTGACGAGGCGGTAGATCAGATCCAGCTACTCGTGTTGTGTGTTGTAGCTGAACTGGGATTGGGCGTAGATGATCGCGATCAGCAGGCACGAAATACCGATCGCGAGCCCAACGACGTTGAGGATCGCGTAGAAGCGGTGACGCTGCAGGTTGCGGAGCGCGGTTGTCAGGTAACTTGTGTGCATGGTGTCCTGGTCAATTGGATGATGCCGGGACAAGACAGTTAACACCCGGAATACGACAATCCGCAGGATTGGCACAATGCGGTGAAGGAGGGATGAAACTATCTGTCTATGAGACCTGCCCGATCCTGGTTGCCTGGCGAATCAGTGATGTGCAAGTTGTGTGCATGGACCGCGAACGGCGTGAGGTGTTCGGGCACTAAGTGGACGTGTTCTCGGAAGTGGAGACTCTGGACAATGTGCAGTTTTCTGAGTCGGGTATCGCGGACACAGGCGTTACCGAAGACAGTTACGTGGTCTGCATTTGCGCGTGCAACGAGGCGATGCAGCTCGCTCTCGACAAGACCCAGACGCACCAGGGGATCGAGGGGCCACTGACACTCACCTTCCGATGGTTTTCGATTGCCAAGATCGATTCGCTGACACTTGTTCCGAAGTTCCTCTACCAGGGGCTGAAGGCAATCCCGGCTGGGATCCAGCACGTGATCAATCGGGAGCGTGCTGGAGGAGCCGACATTCCAATGTCCAATGACAAATGACCAGAGACAGGCGCTGAAGGTGCCGGAGCTTACGCGGGATCTCGATGCTGTGTGCGATGACTTTCAGAGGGCAGGATTCTGTCTGATCGAGGAGGCGCTCTCCTGTGAACAGGTCGCCCGGATGAGAGAGCGGCTGGTCGAGCAGGCTGAGGCAGAGCGGCAGACTGGTGCTGATTTCAGGGATGGGGGGCCCGAACAGAATTGGGGGGCCTTTCGGGATGCGGACGGCCGGATTCGGCAGGAGGCGTTCACGGAGGAGGCGGGCGGGCGGAACCAGCGTGTCTGGATGCTGATCAACAAGGGGAAGGTGTTCCACGAGATCTTCAAGGTGAAGCCCGTCCGGACCATCGTGGACCGGTTTCTGGGTGAGGAATACATCATCAGCAGCTATGGGGCGAACATCGCCAAGCCCGGTGGGGTCGATATGCCGCTGCATACGGATCAGTGGTGGATGCCGACACCGACACGACCGGATCGCGATGCCCTGCCGATCGGGTCGATGAAGCGTGATCGGTTCGATGTGGACGAGGAGATGCCCGAACCACCGATGATTGCACCCCTGGCGGCCATCAACGTGATCTGGATGCTGGTTGACTTCACGGCTGAGATCGGTGCGACGCGCCTTGTGCCTGGTAGCCATCTGTGGGGCAAAGTGCCAGACGCCGGCGGGGAAGGGATGGCCGTCCAGCCGGAAGCCCCCGCGGGAACAGCAATTGTTCTGGACGCGAGGACGTGGCACGGCACGGGAGCGAATACGGGAACGGAAGACCGACTGGCCCTGCTGTCCACCTTCTGCGGTCCCCAGTTCCGAGGGCAGGAGAACCTGACGGTGGGTGCACTCGAGTCGGTTGTAGAGGAGGCCGATGACGACCTGCGCGCTCTGCTCGGATTCAAAGTTTGGAACGCCTATGGACGTGTGGAGAGTCCCGCGGTAGAGTGGATACACCCCGGGGAAAAGTCCCTGGGCGAGATGCGACCGGATGGGGAACACTGACGCCAGATCAGGCCCTCACCGGGTTCGACGCAGGCGCCGAACCGTCCCGGATCAAGTCCGGGACAAGCCTCTCCCACTAGATGGGAGAGGGGAACCCCATCGACACCATAGAGAAGGCACACTTGAAGACCGTGGAACTAGGCACCACAGGCCAGCAAGTCTCCGCCATCTCCCTCGGCTGCATGAGCCTGACCCACGCCAACGAAGCCGACGGTATCGCCACCGTACGACGTGCCCACGAATCAGGGATCACCTTCTACGACACAGCGGATGTGTATACAGGCGGTGAATCCGAGGAAGTTCTCGGGAAGGCTCTGAAGGAGGCCGGCATCTCACGCGAAGACGTGATCATCGCCTCCAAGTGCGGGATAGTTTTCCCGGGGATGGTCCCCGCATATGAGCACAAAGCGTACGACCTGTCTGCCACATATCTGAAGTCCAGCGTGGAGGTGTCGCTCAAGCGTCTCGACGTGGATTACATCGACCTGATCCAGCCTCACCGGATCGACTACCTGGCACATCCGGAAGAAATTGGTCAGGCCTTTGAGGAGCTGAAGAGCGAGGGGAAGGTCAGACACGTGGGCGTCAGCAACTACACTGCAGATGAAATCCGGGCGCTGTCCGAATACGTGAGGCTCGAATCCCTGCAGACCCAGTTCAGCCTGTTGCACCTCGAGCCGATCGAAACCGGGCTGACGGCGGTCTGTCTGGAGAAGAAGATGAACGTTCTGTGCTGGAGCCCGAATCACAAGGGTGTCCTGGCAGGAAAATCTTCAGCGCGGGATGACTGGCAGGAACAGCGTGAGGCAGGTGTGGCTACGCAGGTAAAGGCGTTCGCTGATCAGTATGGATGGACGATGAGCCAGGTCGCACTGGCGTGGCTGATGCAGCTTCCGGGTGGTGTTATCCCGCTCGTGGGGACGGCCAACCCCGATCATCTGGCAGAAGCCGTCGACGCCGTCGGGAAGACGCTGGATCGTGATGACTGGTATGAGTTGATGGTGATTGCGCGAGGGCGCCCCATGCCCTGGGGTCAGAGGCCGTATGTGTATACTAAAGAGCGATAAGTTCAGCGCTCCAGCGTGCATTGCCCGTAAAGGTGAATCCTCTCCTGCTAGCGTGAGCAGGTGAGGGCTAAGGGTTGGCGGTTTCTCCTAGGCCTCGTTCAACCGCTCCAGCAACTCTCTCGGAATCTCCCACCCCACTGATCCCACCACATCATCGATCTGTCCCTGGTTGTCTGCTCCACTGATCGCACATGTGATCTCGTCGTGCGACATAATCCAGGCGAGGGCAACCTGCGCGGCCGTCTTTCCGAGTTCGTCCGCGACCTCGAGTAATACACTCATCCTTCGCCCGACACTTCCCGCTGTTTCCGCCACGTAGTCACCCAAACGCCCCGAAGCCCAGATCGAACCCTCAGGCGGCGGTTCACCCGGTCGGTATGCGCCGCTCAGCAGGCCGACCGCGAGGGGACTGTAAGCCATCGCGCCGAGACCCCGGTCGCGGATCAGGCCGAACATTTCGTTCTCCAGACCCCGGTTCAGCAGGTTGTACGGATTCTGGACGCACATGAAGGATGCCGAGTTCGTTGAATCCGAGACCCAGAGAGCGCGACAGACCTGCCAGGCCGTGTAGTTGCAGCAGCCGACGTATCGCGCCTTTCCACTCCTCACGATGTCGTCCAGGGCCCGCATCGTTTCTTCGAGCGTGGTCGTCTCGTCGTAGTTGTGGACGAGGTAAACATCCAGATGATCCGTGTTCAGACGTCGGAGCGAGTTCTCGATCTCGCGATGGATGTGGAAGGCCGATGTGCCGCGGTCGTTCGGGTCGGGTCCCAGTTGGCCGCACACTTTCGACGTCAGGATGATCTGGTCGCGTTTGTCGGCGATCGCTTTCCCGGCGACAACCTCGGAGCGGCCGATGTTCGCGCGGTCATCGTTGGGTCCGTATATGTTGGCGCAGTCGATGAAGTTGATCCCGGAGGCGATGGCGTGTTCGACGAGTTTCTGTGCCTCCGTTTCGTTGCCCTGTCCGCGCAGGCCGAGACCGAGGGCGATGCGGCTGACTTTCACCCCGGCGGATCCGAAGTTGGTGTAGTCCATTCAGTAGAGTCCTGGCTGTTGTTCTGTTCGGATGATGGTCCGCCCCTAACCGCAGGTTAGGGGCGGGGGAGCTACTGCCGAGCTTGTCTCGTGCAATCCCAGTGCGTAGGATAAGAAGCCTGTTGACTTCACTGCAATCGAAAGTTCCGTTTGTCGTCCACTGCCGAAACTGATACACCTTCACCGGCTACACCCGCTGAGTCGCTCCAGCAGGCGCGCCGGATCATGTTCAGCCTGATGTTTCCGTCGATGCTGATGCCCATGATCTCGACGATGTCCCGCGTCGCCCTTCCCATCATCCGTGATGAGTTCCAGCTGACTGCAGACTTGACGGCGTGGGTGTCCGCGTCGTTTACGCTCCCGTTTATGCTGCTGATGCCTGTGTATGGGCGGCTCAGCGACGGTGTCGATCCACGTCGGTTGATCCTGATGGGCACAATGATCTTCGCGACCGGTACGGTCCTGATGATGTCTGCTACATTCGTCCCATCGGTGATGTTCGGTATGGCGGTGCTGGGGCTGGGCGTCGCCGGGATGATGCCGCTCGGGATGTCACTGATCTCTTCGCTGTTCAACGAGCGGGAACGCGGTCGGGCGCTTGGGACGTGGAGTTCAGTCGGTCCGTCTACCGGGTTTGTCGGCCCGTTTATCGCCGGGTTTGTCGCTGCGGCGTGGGGCTGGCGGATGACCTACGGTCCACCCCTGATCGTCAGCACCGTGGCTTTTCTTGTCGTCTGGACGCGAGTTCCCTCGCGTGAACGTATTCCCGGACAGACGCGATCATACCTGAGAGCATTCGACTGGTCCGGCTTCGTCCTGCTCTCGGTCTCTCTCTCGTCGCTCGTGTTCTTCCTGTCGAGCCGCGCCATCACCGGTGTCGCTCCGATGCGGGACTGGCGGTTGCTGATCGTATCCGTCTCCTGCTTTTTGGGTTTCTGGTGGTGGGAAGCAAGGCGAAACAATCCGTTCGTGTCGACACGGATCATGACGAACGTTCGCTTTGTGACGTCGTCATTCTGTGCCTCAACTCGGATGATGGCGATGGGCGGGTTGTCCTTTCTGGTCCCGCTCTACCTGGTCGACATTCACCACCTCGAGCCGGCGGAGCTGGGCGCGATGCTCGTCCTGAACTCGGGAGCGATGGCGCTCGTGACGCGCTTTGGCGGCGACCTGGCGGATCGGTGGGGGACCCGCATTCCGGCCTCAATGGGGCTACTGATTCAGATCAGCGTGATGTTCATTTTCTGGACGCTCGATGAAGAGACATCCCTATGGACGGTAGGAGGGAGCCTTGCCCTTCACGGCGTGGGCGCCGGGCTCATGCTGGCGTCTCTCCATCGATACGTGATGAGCACGATTGAGGAGGAATACCGGGGTGCAGCAGCGGGTGTCTATAGCATGCTTCGGTTTGTGGGGTCCGTCATCGGGACCTCTCTCAGCGGGGTCTTGCTCCAAGCACATCTCGATGCTGGGGCTGGCGAGGTGACCGCGTATCAGGATACGTTCGTTATTCTGGCGGTATTCCCGGTGGCCGGCATACTCGCTGCCCAGACCCTGAAAGAGAAGACACAGGCCAGTGTCGCTGGTTAGGCTCGTCGTGGCAGGGGGTCTTTTGAGCGTATCACTGGGCAGTAGCTTGGAAAGCGAGAATTCTCTCTTGGACAGGCGTGTCGAGAATTTAGGGAAGAGTTCTAAGGACGGGACCGACCAGCCATCCTATCTGATCCTCCCTGACGGGACGGTCTGCGGGATATCGTCGGATACGTGAAGGACAAGGGCGTGCCGTGGATGACGGCTACGGAGATCAACCAATGCGAGCGACGACGTCGGGAGGCGTCGTTCGACGTCCCCGGCTGGCGAGTCTGCACGAACGAGGATATGGAGCAGGCGACCATCCTGGTCGGCCCGAAGGACGGCGCCGCCGTCGAGCGGTATGAGTTCCGGTTCGACGCACACGTGATGGATCTGCCGGCGGATACCTGGGAGCGGATTCCCGTTGCCGCGAAACCAGAGCAACCACAAAGGCACGAAAACACGATACCACCAGCACGAAGACACGACGACGCGAAGGAAACGGGCAAGGAATCGATCCGGGACAACCCCGAAGGGGTTGTGAAAGATAGCCCTGTGTTGCCGCAGGCTACCCCGGGCCCTCCGCGTCCGATCATAGATTCGCGCCGCTGTTGGCGATCGAACCACTAAGAGGTGTGTGCTAGGCACGCTCTTGCGACAGCTCGTCAACGCCAGCGACTTCACAATTGAGCACATCAGACTCGGCTCGTTCCTGACGTAGAAGGTGACCATGGCCAGACTCGGATTCATGACATACGGCATCCTGAAGGCCGGTTTCGGAGACCCGTCGGTCCAGGGCTTTGTCGATCGCATCGCGAACATCTCCGATGTGGCCAAGGGGCCGGAGGATTCGTCGATCATGCGGGGACAGGTCGGGCTGACTGGGGCGCCCGGGTTCCCCCCCGTTTTTCGGACGGGTTCGAAAAACGGACGGTGGGTAGGCTGTCCATATGGGAAGACATCGACGCCGTTTCGATCTTCGCGCCTCAGGGTGTGCACAGTGAAGCACTCCACAAGCGACCGGAGTGGTTTGAGCCCTCAGAACATCCGGATCACGTGGGCTGGCGGATCGACGAGGATCACATTCCGACCTGGGCGGAAGCGTGCGAGCGACTCTAGCAGCGGCACGATCACGGTTCGTCGACTCACGCATTCTGCTTGCGGTCTCCCTTTGATGCGGAACGGAACGAAACCGGGCTGAATCCTGAAATGCTGGATCACTACCACAAAATCAGTCGCAGGTGAGCAGGTGGAGCGCGCGGCGCAGAGAGCAGAGGGAGAGCGATGTGTAAGCTCACAGCGTTGACGCTTGGGGCGGGCTTTGCAGGGCAAGGGCACAGCGAGGCCTTTCGGTATCACGGTGTTGAGATCGCTGGTATGGCGTCTCGCACCGCGGATGTCGTGGAGCGCGTGGCGGGTGAGATGGGGATCCCCTACGCGGGTACGGACTGGTGTCAGGCGCTGGAGGAGTTGAGCCCGGATATTGTGCTGGTGGGTACGCCCGGTGGCGCACACTTCGAGCCCGTGATGTCGGCGATCGAGCTTGGCTGTCACGTGTTTTGCGACAAACCGATCACCACCTCGGCGGACAAAGCCCGGCAGATGTATGCGGCCGCACGGGAGAAGGGGGTGAAGACGGCGTTCGCTGCCTCATTCCGGTATCAGCCGAACGCGCTCCTGGCGAAGCAGCTAGTGGCCGACGGGGCGATCGGTGAGCCGTGGGAGACGGAGTGCATTTCGCACTACAACCTGAATCCGCTGATTCCGTTCGGGTGGTCTCACCGGATCGATGCCGGTGGAGGGCGACTGAGCAACAACTTCACGCACAAGTTGTCGATCTGCGAGCACGTGCTGAACGGTCACATCGTCTCTGTCAACGGAGAAGCCAGAAGTGATCTGCCTCGGGTGCCCGTCGTGGGTGGCGTACACGACTTCAGGGAGCGGGGACGATTCGCACCTGAGTCGGCGGATGACGTGGAGGCGTGGGAATCGGCGGACTCGGAGTGGACGTATACGGTGATGGCCCGTCTCGATACACCTCTCGCGACCAGACAGCCCGTCTCGGCCCTGTTCAAGCACGGCGGCCTTCAGCCGCGATACCAGAACGATTATGTAGCGTTCTACGGGAGCGAGGGAGCGATCCTGATCGAGGGCGCCTACGCACAGGGGCCGCTCAGGCTGAAGGTGGGTAAGGGAGAGTGGACAGAGATGCCCGTAACCGCGGAGATTACCGACTCGCTGGCGGATATCGAGAACGATACGCAGCGGAACTGGACACGACTTGCCGAGCTGTTTGCCGGTGACATTCGAGGTGAATCGATCGAACCCTATCAGACGTTCAAGGACGGGTGGATATATCAGTCGACGATCGATGCGGTGCGTGAAGGAAACGGTTGGGTGGGACTGGCACAGGATCTCTGAGGACAGACATGAAGACCGACGGGAGCATCTACAGACACGACATCACGATCTCAGAGGACACGACGTTCCAGGGCCTCGTGATGGGATCGATCACGGTGGCGCCGGGAGCCCTGCTCGTGCTGAGAGGATCGTCCGCCATGGACGTGATCCTTAACGAGGGATCCAAGCTGGAGCTGTATGGCCAGGTTGGAGGGGATGTCGTGAACCGGGGCGGGATGATCGTCCACAACGAGGGAGAGATAAAGGGCAGTGTGCGAGAGTAAACAATCTCCAATGACTAATGTCCAGGGACCAATGACAGAACAGACACCTCGTAGGAGCGGGCTCTGGCTGCGATTGAGAGGATAGACCGTGCGGGACATAGCACCAATCATTGACGGCGTTGTAGACGAGATCACGTCACTGCGACACGAGATTCACGAGAATCCGGAATTGAAGTACGAGGAGAGCGGGACCGCCGAGCGTGTTCTCAAGCATATCCGGCCGATCGAGGGTATCGAGATTTGGACCGGGGTCGCCGAGACGGGGGTGGTCGCCACACTTGGGGGAGAGAGGGACGGACCGTGTGTCGCTCTGCGCGCAGACATGGACGCGCTCCCGATGGAAGAGACGAACGATGTACCCTACAGGTCGAAGGTTCCCGGGAAGATGCACGCTTGCGGCCACGATGGACATACGAGCTGTCTGGTCGGCGCTGTCAAGGTGCTCAGCGAGATCAGGGACGAGCTCGAGGGTCCCGTGAAGTTCATCTTCCAGCCTGCCGAAGAAGGCGGAGCCGGCGGCAAAAGGATGTGCGAGGAAGGGGTCCTCGACGATCCGAAGGTCGATGCGATTTTCGGGTTTCACGGCTGGCCCGACTTCACTCAGGGACAGGTTGGCGTTCACCCGGGCGCGTTCCTGGCGAGTTCGGACACCTTTGACATCACGATCGAAGGTACGGGCGCACACGCGGCGTTCCCGCATTTCGGGGTCGATCCCATCGTGGTGGCCTCGCACGTGGTGACAGCCATCCAGTCGATCGTTTCGCGGAACACGGATCCGCTCCAGAGCGCGGTGGTGACCGTCGCGGATATCAAGGCGGGGACGGCCTACAACATCATTCCGCAGACGGCCACCCTGAAAGGAACGATCAGGGCTCTGGACGAGATGGTTCGGCAGACGACTCACGAACGGGTTCGCCAGATCGCGGAGAAGACGGCTGAAGCGTTCGGCGCGCGAGCGGATGTGACCAACCGCTTCGGGTATCCGGTCACGTTCAATCACCAGAATGCCTGTGACTACGCGCAGGGCGTGGTGGATGGGATCGAAGACCTGGCGGGGCAGGATATGCTTCCGGTTATGGGTGGGGAGGACTTCTCTTTCTACTCCGAGAGGATTCCGGCCACGTTCCTCGCCCTGGGGGTTCGGCCACTTGATCGCGACACCTACCCCAACCTCCACCAGTCCGACTACGACTTCGCCGATGGAGCCATTCCGCACGGGATCCGGTTACATACCGAAATCGCCCGTCAGTTCGCCTCCCGATGGACGCTTTAATGGTCGAGTGACAGATTCCGCCGGCTTACGTGTCCAAGAGAAGAACGAATGAATCTACATACGCACGTCAGGAGGCTGACATGACGCATTCTGTTTCGATGTTCCTGGTGATCCGCCCTTTCGATGAGGCGTGTCCTGCGGGGGCGACGAGTCCCTGATCGGGCCCGAGACGCAACTCGTCGGGACGTGGACGCTCCATACCGCTGTGTCACCATCACCCGTGACTAGTGTCACCGCTGAGGTGATGAAGTTGGGCCCGGATGGGCGTCTGGCGATCACACGAACGGTTGCCGACGGGGGGCAGGCTCAGCTGGTTGGCGAGTTCGAAATAGAAGGGGGCATGCTCGAGCTGGAATTCGAGGCGGCAGGGTCCGAGGAACGAGGCCTATCACGTCTACGATCTGTCCGGGAATGTCCTGACCCTTGCCCCTGGCACCACGGGCGAACAGGTTTACAGACGGTAACTCGCACTACCATAGGATCTAAAGTACAAAGGGCGATCCTCTCCACCGAGGATCGCCCGTTTTCTGTCCGTTGCGAAACAACTCAATCCCGAAGCTCGTATCCCTTATCGAGCAGGTCCTGCTCCTGACCGATCGGCGTGTGCATGAAGTCGTAGAACTTGTCGAGGCTCTCTTTCGCGATGGCCGGTGTGGACTTCGACGTCGCGATCATCAGCAGGATCCCGCCTGAGAGATACCAGACGATCATGTCCTGGAGCTCCATCCTCAGCTCGTAGTTGCAGTAAGCCCAGATGGCGACTGAGCCGAGGATCCCCGCCCACGCGCCGTAACCGTTGCACCGTCTCCAGATGATCCCGCCCCACACGGCGATTCCCCAGAAGGCTGACATCGGCACCAGGAATCGCCACAGGGCGATCACGCTGTCGAACAACTCGGTGACCAGGATACCGCCGATGACCATCACGATGCCGGCCACCCGACCGACGTTCAGGTAGTGATGGTCATCCTTGTCCGGCGCGACCACAGGGCGATAGATGTTTTCGACGAAGAGCGCGGAACCGTCGACCATGAACGAATCGCAGGAGGACATGACGGCCGCGATCATGGAGGCAAGCATGATGCCGACAAGGCCAACAGGAAGCAGATCGCGGGTGGCCTGACCGAAGGCGAGTTCCGGGTCCGACAGGTTCGGGTAGATCGCGATCGCGCCGACGCCGATGAATGCCCAGGCGATCGTGCAAAAGCGCTTCACCATGTTCCCGTAGGTGAACCCGACACGGGATTCCCACTCGGTCTTGCCGGATCCGCCCATTTCCATGACGTGTGGCTGACCGGGGATGTTGAAGATCGTGTTGATGGTGAGGATGACCACGAACCAGAAGGTGATCCGATCGTATCCGGCCGGTGGATCGTCGAGGATCGTGAGGCTGAAGGTTTCAGGCGGCAGAACCTCGTGCATGCCAGAGAAGCCGCCGATCTGATCCAGCATGAACGGCCAGAGGATGAACGAAAGGATGATGATGAAGACGCCCTGGATGAAGTCCGTCGCGACGGCCGCTTGAAGACCGCCGATCAGGCCGTAGAACAGGAACATGGCCGACATAATGATGATGCAGACCTCGGGGCTGATCGCGCCGCCGGTCACGCCGCTGGCCATCTTGCCCGTCCCCTCCAGCATGATGCCCATCGAGAGGATGTAGTAGAAGATCCCGAAGAGCGAATAGACCCGGCCGAGTCCCATCCCGAACCGCTCGTCGAAGAAGTCGCCGGTCGTGATGTACCGCATTCGGCGGAAAAGCGGCATCATGATCCAGTAGAACGGCGTGACGAACAGCGGCAGCCAGGCATACCAGATACCGGCCAGACCGAGCTTGTAGGAGGCGCCAACGACGTTGACCGCCTGGTCCGTGTGCGTTCCGGTCCCAAAGGCGTGCATGATCAGCATCGCCTTGCCGAAGCGGCGACCACCCATGAAGTAGTCGATTGATTTTTTGACGCCACGAGACGCCAGCAGACCAACGATGCTGATGCCTACGAGATAGAGGATCAGGGTTGCGACGTCGAGGTAATGTAGCCCAAACACGTGGTTTACCCTCCTTGTTACGGTTGGTTATGCGGCACACAAGGTATGCTGATCGGTTAGGGACAGCAACCCACCTTACGATCCTGATGCCCGGCTCTTTCGTTCCCAGGCCTACACCAAGGCTACGGTCCGACAGGAGCGTCTGGGAACGAGGCTATTACAGATCGATCTGATGGGCGATCTCGAACACGATCGCCTGATTGTCCAGCCGAAACGATCCGGACGCATCATCACGCGATTCGTTGAAGGCAATGAACAGCTGACTTCCACGCCGGAACTCCCAACCAAAAACGTTGCTGATCAGATAGGATGTTTGTGTACCGTTTGGTCCACGGTCTGACCGAGTCTGAAAGAAGAGGCGGAGGAAGGTGTCGGTTTAGAAGAGATACTCCGTGCGAAGTGAGCCGAGCCAGATGCGCTCTTCGAGCTCATCCTGTGGGTCAAAGACGCTCGCGTGTCTGAGTCGAGCCGTCCACTTCCAGTGCGGCCTCGGGCGGTAGCCAAGATCCAGCTGAGTAGACCACGCCCGACTCACGTGGCGAGCGATGAAGTTGTAGAAGTCGGAGACTGAGAGCCTCCAGTCTTAGTCGAAGACGAGACGGAAGGTCGTCCCACCGCCGAAGTTGAGGTCCCAGGGTGTCAACAGGACCTGAGATGTCGTGCCGGTGCTTATAGCTCCCCCAGAAAGAGATATAGTTTCCGGAGTCGAAGTCGATATCGAACCAGCCACCAAACCCGCACCCCCAGTCCTGATCGAGAAACGACTGCCCGAAAACGGCATCTGGGTGTGACGTCAACTGAGTGTCCAGGTATCTCTGCGTCAGGAGTGGGTGCTGAATGTCGAATCAAAGACCCGTGCTATACTGTTGAACCGGATTCTGTTCGCCTTTCGGTCGTGGCCGATACTGGACCTGCACCTCGGCCCATTTTTCACCCCTGTAGCGTTCCTTCCACACGAACCCCGTGTTGTTGATGTTGAAGTCCCGCCCGATTCGGTCGGCACAGGCATAGAGCTGGATCAGGTTGGTTTCACGCGTGTAGTCGGCCGAAACCCAGTGTTTCCCTCTGTGTCATCCGGCGTTCAGGAGCCAGCCAGCTGGGCATTGATTAAGGTGATGTCTCCCGGGCGGAACGACGGATCGATTCCACCTACGCTGTGATCTTCGCTGTTCAGCCGCTTGGTGCCGACCAGGAGGCCGACGTTCGACTTCGCAAAAATGTCGCGTTTGACGCGCGCGATCCCGAAGGGTTGGTGCCGAACTTGAGGCCTGTCCGGTGATCGTGACGGGGGGCGATGAAGAGGGTGAACGTGTCGTCGCTATACATCGTGCGTTCGATCCGGCTCAACCGAGTGACGATGCCGTCAGGATCACTGTCAAAGCACCGGACCCCGACTTAGAGGTTCTGGCTGTCGCAGCAGAACCGGGCTTCGGTTTCGTTGAGTGCCGGGTCACCCAGGTTCGGGTCGCGCTGAATGAACCCGGTAGCGGGGGTGAGGCGCTGCCAGATTTGCTCGTCAAGCCGGCCATCGAGATCGATCCGCTCGTTTGCCTCCAGGTAGTGGGCCTGAACCGTATAAGGATCTCCATCCGTATGGTCGGGGTGGGTGCGAGTGGTTCCGGCGGTCGGCAGTACCGACGCCATTCTCATGAGTGCGACACAGCTTGCTTTGATTGTGGTCATCCGTACCTTGGTCTTACTCAAACCCCCAAGGACATCGTGTGACGGACACACCCATCAATCGGTGGATTATTTCGCCCACCGTCGATCTTTCGTGTATCTCGCTCGGTACGGCGTATGGGAAGAAGGGAAACTTTGATCGTTCTATCCTGTTTCTGGAAACTGCACAGAAATGGGCGCCCGACTACGATCTCGTGAAATCAGAACTTGGCCTATGTGAGGGCAACCAAGGCCGAGTGGATGTCCGCGAAGGATACGGGTGAGATGCGGGCGGCACATATCGTCGTGGACAACGAAGCGCTGGCCGAGGTCCTCCTGACCAAGGCAAAGGCGGGTGCAGACTTCAGCCTCCTGGCTCGGACGCATTCGAAGGATCCATCGGGTTCGGACGGAGGGGATCTCGGTCCGTTCAAGCCGGGCGACCTGATACCGGCCTTCGAACAACTCGTTCAGTCGCTTGCACCGGGCGACGTCGGGGGGCCGCTGAAGACGCCGCGTGGTTTCCACGTGATCAAGAGGATCTACTGAGTGGCAGCGAACGGTAGTGATATCCTGGTGATTGGCGCCGGAGTGATCGGCGCCTGCACAGCCTACGAGCTGTCCACACGAGGCCATTCGGTGACGCTGATCGACCAGGGGGACGTCTGCGCGGGTAGCTCTTACGGGAACGCGGGTTTGATAGTACCTAGCCACTGCGTGCCGCTCTCAGAACCGGGAATCGTTAAGCAGGGCCTCAAATGGATGCTCGACCCGGAAAGTCCGTTCTACATCAAGCCGCGGCTGGATCGTGACCTGATCTCGTGGCTGTGGAAGTTCAACCGGTCTTGCACGGACGCTCACGTGGCGAAGGCGACGCCGGTGCTGCGAGAGATGCACCTGAACAGCCTGGAGCGATACGAGACGTTCGCCGAGCATCTCGATTTCAGCTACGAACACAAAGGGTCTTTCTACGCGTGTAATACCGAGGCGGGTCTCGAGCACAAGATCGAGGATGCGCGGATCGCCGGGCGTACGGGTATCCGGACGGAAACACTCGGGCCGGAGGAGATCGCTAAACTCGTTCCCGAAACACCGGTCTCCGCAGTCGGTGGGGTGTTCTACCCTGAGGACGCCCATCTGCAGCCGGCACAGTTCGTCAGGGCGATCGCGAATGAGGGGCGGTCGAAGGGCACGACGATCGAGAGCAATTGTCAGGTTTTGGGGTTCGAGTCGAGCGGCCGGAAGGTTAACGCTGCTCGCACGACGCGTGGCGACTTTCAGGCCGACACTGTTATCCTGGCCGCAGGCTCCTGGTCCCCCGCTGTCGTAATGGATCTTGGCCTCAAACTGCCGATCCAGCCGGCTAAGGGATACAGCATCACCTTCAAGCGGCCGCCGAACTGCCCATCTCTCCCGATGATGATGACCGAAACCAAGGTCGGTGTCACACCCATGGCCGACACCTTCCGCTTCGCCGGTACGCTCGAACTCGCCGGGCTGAATCTGACGATCAACCAGCGTCGCGTGCAGTCGATTCTGAACGCCATGCCCTCATACTTCCCTGAAATGTCTGCAGACAAGATGGAGCTGATCGAGATCTGGCGGGGTCTGCGTCCATGCACACCGGATGGGCTTCCCCTACTCGGACGGACAGACGCGTACGACAACCTGATCATCGGCGCCGGACACGCGACGATTGGGATTTCGTTGGGTCCTGAGTCAGGTAGGATCCTATCCCAGATCGTGGAAGGCAGGGAGATCAGCTATGACACGGCGGCCTTGAGCCCGGATCGTTTTGCCTGATGCGTTTGGCGGCCCAACCCAGGTGCCACAGCTACCCTCGTCTGGGGACGTCATATCCGGCAGGTGATCTGAGCGCCGTGAACCTATGCTCGCCCTCCTCGCTGTTGACGAAGAAGCGGGGCAGGAAGGTGAGGATGTGTCCCGTCTCGCGATCCTCTCGCGAGTGGAAGTTGGACAGGGTCATCCGTTCGCTCTCACCGGGTTGGCGATCATCCAACGGGGTGACGGAGTCTCGGATCAGCAGACCCTTATCCTGATCGACTTGGCCGATGACGATCGGATAGCGTGGACGATTGCCGCGTGGATTTTCCTGTGTGAGGTTCCCGATCCAGTAGAGTTTCCCGTTCGAGTGGGGGAGCAGCTGCGAACAGGCGCTCGGTGAGTGGAAGGCGAAGCCGTCCTCATACGTCCACGGCGAAGCTTCCGTCCACGTGTCTCCACCGTCTCGCGAGAACGCCATCCACTTGTGGCCGGGCCATTCGGGCACCGCGTCATTGCTGCCACGCATGACCATCAGGATATTGCCGTCGGTCAGCTCGGCGATCGTTGGTTCGATCACGCCGCGCGTCGTCCTTTCCGGATCGCCCAGCACACGTTCTGAGCAGGTCCAGTTCAAACCACCATCCTCTCGCCACGTCCCTTTCAGCATCATGCAGTCGGTGTAAGTGTATCCCCGGCCCGGATTGGCGTAGTCGCCGTCAGGGCCGACAGGTGTACTCTGGACGGGAACGAGAATGACACCGTCGCTTCTGGTCAACGGTACCTGACCTCGATCACCGACCATGACGCAATTCTTGCCCTTCGTGACCCCGGGGAGGTGGTGGATCCCGTCGTATTCGTCACCCTCGTGAACGACCTGCTCGCGTAGTATCTCGCTCTTTCCACCGTCTTCTGACACCGCATAGTGGAGCGCCCATTGACGCATCCCTTCGAGGGGATCGTCGGTGGGCAGTACACCTTGATTCCACATTGAGATAAAGCGGTCAGTTGTCTGATCCAGGTATCCACCCCAGAAATGACGCCGGCCCTGACCGCCCTCCGCTTCGAAGTGCATCGGCCACTCGGTCGTGTCGCCCCAGGTCACACCGTTGTCATCTGAGTAGCGGATATATGCGACCTCCACCGTGTCGCTACGCTGGGTGATGGCGTGGACGCTCATCAGCCGCAGACCATCACGCTGCGTGTAGAAGCTGCCGCCCATCACGCCCTGTCCAGGACCAGGAGATGGAACGAATACGTCTCTGGAGATGACTTCCATCACGGACCGCTCTTTCGTCTAGGCGTTTTGGCGTAAACCAGGCACAGGACCGCCAGGATGGTCGGGATCACGGCGAAGGCATTCAGGACGAGATGATAGCTGCCAAAGATGTCGCGCGCGACACCGAAGGGCATTGGCCCAAGCGCTGAACTGCCGACCATCAGCGTTGACGACACACCTGTGATACTTCCCAGATAGCGACGTCCGAAGAATTTCGCCCAGACGACGCTGCTGACGATCAGCTGCAGGCCGCCGCGCATGCCCATGATGACACCCATCCCGAGCGCCATCTCGGCACCCGTGAGGATCGAGGCCATGACCAGGGCCGTCGACTGAAGGAGGAGGGCTACGGCGACCATCAGGCGGACGGGGATACGATCGATCAACAGTCCGCCCGCAAACTGAACGGACGCCCCGACGGCGGCGATGGGCAGGAAGACAGAGGCCGCGACGGAAGAAGACAGACCGCTGTCGTCGAAGATGCTGAAGAAGTGGAAGGTCATGCCGGTACTGAGCGCGCTCATCGAGCCCAGTGAGGCGGATACGATCCAGAACGTCGGAGTTCGGATCGCTTCGTCGAGCGTCCAGTTGACCTCGAGGGGTTCGTCATCCCCTTTTGCCTCGTTATCCTCTGCGTGTCCGTCCGGCTGGAGCCCATAGTCTTCCGGTCGGTTCCGGATAAAGATGGCTCCCAACGGGACCATGATGGTGAGCACGCCAAAGCCGAGGATGATATAAGAGGTCCGCCACCCGAACTCCGGGATCATCCAGTTGACGAGCCCGGGGAATGACCCGCTTCCGAGCAACGAGGCAGCCACGCCCGCGATGCCCATCACGAATCCTCTCCTACGAACCCACCACTGATTGATCGCATTCTTGCACACGAGGCCCAGGCTGCCCTGGCCGAGCATCCGAAGCGCAAAGAACCCTAGCCCAAGCCCCACTGCTCCCTTGACATAGCCCATTCCGATACAGGTCAGCCCGAAGAGCACGCAGACGTAGCCGAGGATCAGACGTGGGCCTCGCTTGTCGATCTGTCGACCGACGAAGGGAAGCGCGAAGCTTCCGCCGAGCGTGCCCGCGGTGTAGAGGGTGCTGACCAACCAGCGATCTACACCGAGGTCTTTGATGAAGTAGTCGATGAAGACGGAGATGACGTAAGTCTGGCCGGGACTGCTGAGGATACTTCCGACGGCGCCGACGAAGAGGATGACCCATCCGTAGTAGACGGGTGAGGCGTTGATCAGGCGGGAGTGTCTTACTTCATGTGGCAGGACGTCACCGTTCATGCTGAGTAGGCGCAAGAAGGAACCAGTTCACTGCGTGAGAACCCGGAAAGAGATGTGTGCGACGTATCGAAGCACGATAGGTCAGATCGCATATGAATCGTTTGCCCCTCGACACACCCCACCGACAGTGGGGTGTGTCGAGGGGCAAACGATTCGTTCTTCATGAGCCGTTCTGTTCCTCGATCCACAAGCTGCGCATCTCTTCGGACGAGTCCAGGAGTTCCTCGAGTGTGCCGACCGCGTCGATGTGGCCATTCTTGAGAACGATGATCTGATCGGCCCGTCTCAGGGCGGGGCGACGATGTGAGACGACGAGACAGGTGACGGCTTGCTGCTCGAAAACGCGCGACCAGAGCGTCTGCTCGGTTTGGACGTCGAGGGCGGAAGACAGGTCGTCGAACACGAGGAGGTCCGAGCCCCGCACGAACATGCGGGCGGCAGCTGCTCGCTGGATCTGACCGCCGGAGAGCTTGACGCCGCGCGGACCCACCACAGTTTCGAGGCCGGCCTCCAGAGTCGGGATGTCGTCTTCCATCACGCCGTTGTGAATGGCACGATCGACGCCCTGCTCATCGAACGGCATGCCCATCAGGATGTTTTCTCGGAGAGATTCGCTGAAGAGTCTCGGGATCTGAGGGGTGTAGGCCGACCGCGGCGGGATCAAGAAGGTTCTCGGATCCGGAACGGGTGCGCCGTTCCAGCGGACCTCGCCCGATCGAGCAGGTAGTACGCCGAGCAGAGTCCGAAGCAGCGTCGTCTTACCGGAGCCAATCTGCCCGGTGACGACCGTGAACGAGCCGGCTTTCAACGTCAGATCGATGTGGTGGATGCCGTTCGTGGATCCGGTATAGGTATAGGTGAGACCGCGTACCGTCAGTTCACGCAGACGGTCGGGCTCTGCGATTTCGAGTGGGAGCGGCTCCGGGGTGGGCTCGGTGAAGTAGACAGGCCCGTGATCGGATAGGCGACTCCCAGGCAGGTTGTCGATGGTGTCGGACACGCGCTCGTAGCTGACTTCAGCACGTTTATGGTTGGCCAGAATCGTACCCAGGAGCGAACCGCTTCGGGCGACCTGTCCGACATAGGTAGTAAAGAGCGCGAGGTCTCCGACCGTGAACGTGCCGGTCTTCGCCTTCTCCGCGACGAGGATGAGAATTACACCGGTCGCGATATGGCCGAGGTTGAAGTTGATAGAGTTCAACACCTCGTTGAGCATGTTGTCGATGAGCGTCGACTTCCGGCGTTCGTCGTTGAGCTGGCGGAATCGCTGCGTTACGTGGTCTTCGGTCGTTGCCACTTTGACGGCCAGGATCGACTGGAACATCTCGTTGATGAAGTTGGTGGCCCGCTCGGTGGCGATACGCTGAGCTGTCCGATACTTGTGGATCAGCTTCCTGGCAAAGTCGACGACGACGACGACGCAGATCGCGGGGACGATCGTGATGGCGGTGATGGTCGCGTCGATGTTCGCCATGTAGTTGATGGCGAGCCCGGCGAACACGAGGTTGCCCCACATGTGGATGTAGCGGTTCAGGTAGCCGACGATGCCCACGACGTCGTCGCGGAATCGGTTGGTCACCTCGCCGGACGTGCTCGAAATACGAGTGGGATCTCGTACTTCGAGGATCGCCGTGATCAGGTTGCGTCGAAGCAAAGTCTCGATCCCATACCACCAGCGTGGCCAGCAGTAAGCGGATCCCATCAAGGCGATCCGGTCACCGATTTCCACGGCCACGAAAAGCGCGACGATCGTGTAGGGCGTGAAGCCTGCTTCGGCCTGACCGGTGAGCGCGTCGAAGAAGCCCTTCATCAACACGCCAGCCAGGAACGGCGCAACGTCGTCGATCCCCCGGAAGAAGACGGTCGAGATGAACAGGAGGGGTCTGAACTTGAGCAGACGCCATGTGGTCTGACCCATCGTCACGCGATCAACTCCTCCAACCCTGTCTTGAGCAGTCGTGAGAACTGCGAGTTCTCGTTCGCGACCAGGTCGCTGCGGCGGCCGTGTTCAAGGATGGTCCCGCCATCGAGAATCATGATGTCGTCGACCGTCTCGACGGTATCCAGACGGTGCGCGATGATGATGCCCGTTCGGTTTTCGAGCAGGTGTTCGACAGCGTGGTTGATCTTGCGTTCCGTTGCGGGATCGAGACGCGATGAGGGTTCGTCGAGGATGACGAGTCCCGGATCCTTCAGGAAAACGCGAGCAAACGCGAGGAGCTGAGCTTCGCCCGCAGACAGACCCGAACTGCCAGACGCGATTTCGGTGTCGAGTCCGTTTGGCAGGTTCTCATACCACGGCCCCAGACCCAGATCATCCAGTGTCGCAGCGATCTTGTCTTCGGGAATGTCCGGGTTAAAGAGCGTCAGGTTCTCACGAACCGTCGCATTGAAGAGCTGAACGTCCTGGGTGACCAGGCCGACGTGTTTGCGCAGGTCGCTGAGCTGGATGTCAGAGATCGACTGGTCGCCAAGGCGAATCGTGCCGCTCTGGATGTCGTAGAACCGGAAGAGAAGGCGTGTGGTGGTGGTCTTGCCGCTTCCGGTTCGCCCCAAGAGTCCCAATACCTTACCGGGTTCGATGTCGAACGTGACGTTCTCGAGGACGGGTTCACCCGGGTTGTAAGCGAACGTGACACCGCCAAAGTGGACAGACAGAGGATGTTGTTCAGACAGAGGATCTGTTCCGTCCGCGATGGTCGTCTCGACACGATGCAGTTCCTCGATCCGCTGCAAACCGGCGGTGGCGCGCTGAAGCTCGTTGATCTGTCGACTGAGCTGGAACAGCGGTTCCCTGAGCATGGAGGTGTAGTGGAAGATCAGGTAGACGGATCCGATGGTGAAGGGCCCGTCCTGATACAGCCAGATCCCCATGCTCATCGCCAGGGCGTATCCGAGCACGAATAGAATTCCCGTGATCGCCTGGAGAAGCTCGCTCATCACTTCCGACCTCTTAACCCGCGCGAACACGACGTTGTTCGTATCGTGGAACCCGTTGGTCGCATATTGGCTCGCGCCGTTCGTCCGGATATCCTCTAGACCGATCAGCCGCTCTTCGATAAATCCGTAGAGTCGCGCGTAACTCTCGCGCTCGGCCGTGTAGATGGGAACGGCGATGCTTCGTGTCAGGTTGAGGACGCCGAATGCAACGAGGGAGAACAGGCTCAGAGCAGTGCCGACGCGCCAATCCTCCATGAACACGAGGACCAGAACGCCGATCAGGAAGACAATACTGCCGATGATCTGCAGGACGAACTGTGAGAAGAAGTTCGAGAGGGCGGTCGTGTCTCCGTCGACACGCTCGATCATTTCACCGGGCGTGCGGAGGTGGTGGAAACCCATGTCCAGGTTGAGACAATGGTGGGCGAGGCTGTTGCGCATCCGGTTGGTGGCACGCCAGCCGACATCCTGACCCAGGTAGGAACTGAGAAGCTGAACGATCTGCCGAGCGAATCCCACGCCCAGGAAGAGGGTGCCGGCCCAGACGAGTTCGCTGACCAGCCCATCGGTCTGCGCTGTGTCGATGAAGAAGCGAAGGATCTGGGGATTGGCCAGGTTCAGCCCGATGCCGGCAGCCATACTGATGGCCAGCGCGGTGACGCGGCCTTTGTGCGGGCTCAGGTATTGGGCGAGGAGGGAAAGGTAGTGTCTGAGGGGGACACGCTTGTTGCGAGTAACGTCGCCTGATTGGGACGACGACTTTTCGGAATCGATCTGCTGCCTCCAGCCTGCTGCAATGTGGTCAGGGTTTGACCGAATGCTGTTTATCCGGTTCCTATAGTTAAGTTAGGGTTCGATTGATAGCTAGAAGAAACTGATTCTGGAGGTCGTGATGCGTAAGGCTGTTGTCGGGATGTGTGTTGGGGTTATGTTGGCGTTGACGTCGACGGCGTGGTCGGGGGACTGGCCGGAGTGGCGGGGTGAGGGTAGAACGGGGAAGTCGAGCGAGACCGGTTTGCTGCAAGCCTGGCTCGATGCAGGCCCGAAGCAGGTCTGGAAGATCGAGGGCATCGGTGGTGGATACTCGACGAATACCGTGTCCGCCACAGGCGAGAGATGTTGTGGTTCGGCGTCGAGTCTCAAGACAACGCCAACGTAGATCTGACCGGCATCCTCGAAGTTCAGACCTTCGCTGCACTATGCTATCGGCTGGTCGATGATGACGTCCCCTTAGCTACGATCGTGGAGCGGTTCTCCGCCGACCTTTTCGGCGACTGATCCTCAGACGCGGTCGCCCTTAGGTACCGGGTGCGTTTTTCCTCAAAGGATTACTGGGACGAACTGTTCGACGTCGAAGGTCGAGTCCCACTCTCCCATCCTAAGGCGTGCCGCAAGCCTTCCGAGTTCATCGGATGATTTCGCCGCCCTACTGTTTCCTCCGGCGCAGATGATCAGACGCTCGTTGCCGGGAAGCGCCCATATGTATGGAAGCCCGTTCGGTGTGTAGCAGTTGACGCACGGTTTGGTGACCGCCACTGTTAGATCCATCTCAGGCAACATCTCCCCCACAACCTCGATCAACGCCTCACCCTCTCCGGGACCGCCTCCGGACCTGAATCACTCCTTCGCTTCGTCCACATCACGGAAGCCCGTTGTCCCTTCGAAATCGCCGCTAATCTTGTAGTAGACCTTGCCATCCGGGTAGGTAATCGGCGGTAGTGAATAAACTGAACGTAGAGCCGTCTTTCCATCCAGGTCTTTAACGATCAGAGAAGGCAGATCCGAGAACCTGGGAAGTAGACGCTCCCTTATCTCTACGAGCAGAATCACGCGGTCCCTGGTCATCAGATTGATCGGTGTTCCGAGAAGGGCGTTTGTGAATGCTCCGCAGGCGAGGATCACGTGTGCGGCCGTGATTGCTTCTTCCGAGACCAGGTTGGTTCGGCAGTTGTCATTCGTCGGTTTGAGCGATTGAACAGGGGCGGGAAACCAGTTGGCAGCCGCTGCGGGCGGCTGGAGTCGTCTGCGCAGAGACCAGGGCTCAAGGTGAGATATGGTCGGTGGGAGCCGCCTCGAACAGTCCGGTGAAGCTGTCCGGGAAATGAAGGTGTTGGAACTTTGATGCGAGCTGTGGATGGGAGAGCTGGCTGAAGGGGCCCCCAGCCTTGTTTCTATGTCAGCCGCCCTGTGGATGCAGTCGGACGTAGCCCAAGGTGGAGGCAGCCGTTTGCTGTATAGAACGAAATGCCACTTTCGCGGTGGATCCCATCATATGCACGGATGGATCGTTGGGCGGCGTCACCCCAGAAAGGATCAGGATCGAGGATGCGGGTGATTTGCCCTTCATCTTAGTGGCTGGCGAAGACACCCTTGTGGGAAGACCACGTTTCCGGCTCGGGAGGGCCGATCAGGGCTACGGATCCGGATGTAGGCGACAGATACCGTGCCGCGGCCGAACCCACCATCCCGGCGCCGACGACAACATATTCGACGTCTACTATTGGCCGGTGATATCGACGACGTTACGGAAGATGTGCTTCAGGCGGTCGACATCTGCATGAGGCAGGGCGGGCCGATCGAAGCTTCCGATGTTCTCGAGCAAGTGATCGGGGTTGCCGGTACCGGACAGGATTACGTGTGTGCCCGGCTCGAACNGGCAGAAGCGATAGGNGGCATNCGGGANGCTGACGGCACCACTCTTGTGAACAAGGAAGTCGAGCGGATGGTCGAGATCATCCAGGTCAGACGCGTCGATTGTTCCGGCGTCGATCTGCGCGTTGATCTGTTCGACCAGGAAATCGGGGTTGCTCAACGCTTTTCGCACGGCAAACATCACCTGGATCCCCACGTTGTTCGCAATGGCCTTCTTGAGCGCCGACCGGCTTGCCGTCTGGTTGAGGATGTTGAAGCCGATCATCCCGACATCCCACAGGTCGTCGTCCAGAGCCTGGTCGAACATCTCGTGGGTCTTGTCGGAATTGAACATCTCCGTGACCCCGATGTATCGGATCTTGCCGGCTTCCTTCAGCTTGAGCAGTTCCGGATACAGGTCCTCACGACACCGCTCGTAGTCCCAGGGGAACACACCGTGCAGGCTGTAGACATCGATGTAGTCGGTCCCCAGTCGCTGGAGACTCTCCTCACAACTTTTCGCAACCTCATCCGCCTTGCGGTTCCGCGAGCTCTTCTTGGTCGAGATGACGATCTGATCTCGTGGCAGTTCCTTTAGAGCCATTCCCACGAGGGGCTCCGTCCCGTACTCCTCAGCCGTGTCAATGAAATTGACCCCGGCTTCGAAGGCCTTGACGACGATGTTGGCTGACTCCGTTTTCGACTTCCCTGTCTTCTTTCCGATCTGGCTGGGGCCGCCGGCACCCAATCCCATCTGACTGACCTCTAGGCCGGTTCTTCCGAGTGTGATTCTTTCCATTGTGTTCAATCCTTCGTAGGCATTTGCTTGTTGTATTCAATCAAGCGATACCACAGATCTGCCGAAATTCTTGAGAAACCAAGAGATAACCATTCCCTCCGAGCAGCGCGCCTGTTGTCTCAGCTTAGATGCGGGTATATTACCGGAGGTGGTTGTTGAACAAGAACCAGATTGTAACGCTTAGCGCGGCGTTGCCCAACCTGGGTGTCGGAATCCTGTTAATCGGGGCTATTGGCCCGATTGTCGTGAAGACGAACCTGAGGTACGGCTTCTGGCTCAGCAGTATCGTGAGCTCAGTGATGTGTCTAGCAGCCATCGGCCTATCGGTTTACTTGAGGAGAGACTGACATGGATCAGTTTATGATCAGTTTGGGATTCCTTGCCCTTGCTGTGTTGGTTCTCGGAGGTGTTGGCGTTTGGCAGAAACACAAGCTGGAAAAACGGGAGGCCGAGGAGCGGAACCAAAAAGCCTAGGTCAAAGGCTCTGGGGGCATGAGCTATCCCGCGCCCCCAGAGCTTCGTCAAAACTTGATCGCCACTTCCTTCCCTGCCTTCTGGCTCCTGTAGATCCCATCCAAAATCGCCATCACCTGCATCGACTGTTCGGCCGGTACCGGTGAAGGCGCCCCATCCACGATCGCCTGAGCGAACTCGACGCATTCCTGTGCGTGCGCTTCGAGCTGATCGCGCGTGTTCATGAGCTCACGGTTGTAGTGCTGCTTGGTCTGGTTGTTTGTCTGGAAGACCTCGCAGTTCGGCCAGTGACTCCCGCCCTTCGTCCCATACAGCCACATCTGCATGTCTTCGCCCATCGTATTGTGATGGAGCAGCCAGCTGACCTCAAGGACGAGCGTCGCCCCGTTTTCAAAGCGGACGAAGGCGGCCGCCATATCCTCGACGTCGAACTTCCTGGGGATACGAGCGCCACCATCCATGCGTGTCCACGCGCCCCTTTGGTGAGCGATTTCGGTACGCGCGACGCCCGTTACGGCGACGGGACGCGGGTTGCCCATGAACCAGAGCGTCAGGTCGAGGATGTGGACGCCGATGTCGATGCAGGGACCACCGCCGCTGTGTTCCTTGAGGATGAACCCGGGGCGAACGGGCGCGCCTGAGCGCCTGAGCATCCAGCTNCGAGCGTGGTAGATGTCGCCGAGNACACCCGTGTCGAGTTCGGCCTTCATCGCCTTGCTCTTGCCCTGGAAGCGGAAGTGCTGTGCCGTCATCAGCATCTTCCCCGAGTTGTCGCGCGCGGCGATCATCTTCTTGATCTGCGAAGGGTTCGGGGCCAGGGGCTTCTCGCAGATGACGTGCTTGCCTGCGTTCAGCGCCGCGATCGACAACGGTGCGTGGTAGTTGTTGGGTGTGCAGACGTCGATAATGTCGATGTCCGGATCCTGAAACAACTCTTTCGGGTCGGTTACGAGTTTGGTGGCGCCTGTTTTGTCTGCGAAGGCGTCCAGTACCTTTGGGTTGATGTCGCTGCCGGCGACGATTTCAGCGTGCTCTGACGCCGCCCACCCGGGGAAGTGCGAACGGGCGATTCCTCCGACGCCGATGACGCCCACTTTCAGCTTGGCCATGCTTTACCTTTCGAATTCAACAGGCCGACGGCGTCCGCGTCGGCTTTTCTGTCTGGTTGAACTGCGGGACGCGAGCGCGAAGATAATCAGCGCTCGGGTTCGTGTCTACGATGCTTTCTGGTTCCCAGGCTGCCGCCGTCGCCAAGGCTATGGCACCCGGGGAGCCTAAAAACGAGAAAGGGTCGACCGGTGATCTCCGGCCGACCCGTTCCCGTTTTTAGGCTGCGGCGAGCGGTTCCTCCGGCGTGTTCTCGAGGCGAGAGAGCCAGTAGGACATGTCGAAGGCGTCGTCGCCTGTCAGGAAGCGCCAAAACTTGATGCGATTCACATACTCGAGGCGGACTTCGTTGCCATACCACCCGTGGTTCGCGTTCAGGGCTTTGATGACGTCGAGGTCGTCTATATCGGACGTATTCCAGAGAAGCGTCTGCTTTACGGTCGGGTTGAGGCGCAGCTTGAACATGTAGCGCATCCGATCCGTCGTGTTCGGTTGTGCGCAGTGCCAGATCCCGTGGTGGGCGACGGCGATCGTTCCTGCTTCACAGACCATGGTCGTCTGACCGGAGAAGTTCTGGTATCTCGCGATGTCTGATTCAGAGATCCGGCGGAAGTGGCTGCCGGGCAGGAAGGCCGTACCNCCCATCTCTCTTGGGGTGTCGTGCGCGAAGTAGAAGAACTGGATGTCGTAATGCACACGAGTGTCGATGATGGCGTCGGCGTGCCAGATCTGCCCGCGCTCGCGACCGGCATCGACCTTGTGGATCGCNTGATGGTCGTAGAGCGGGTCTGGTCCCACCAGGCTCCGGTAGATGCCCTGCACCTCCGGCAGGCGGAAGACCTCACCGATTGGTGAGTAGGGCCAGGCCTCGGATAGCGGCGTTCCGCCCTTCAGCCGCGGTACTCCTTCTTCATACAAGTCGCAGACGGCTCGATTCAGCTCATCCGGTACGAGGTTGTCGAACCGTAGGAAGCCATCGGCGGCGAACTGTGCGACCTGCTTGGTGTCCAGCAGATGCTGATCAGGCATCGGTGTCCTCCAGCTTCTCCAGGATGTATTCGAACTTCAGGAACGATGTCGTGTACTCCATGCCGGGGTAGGCGGGAAACTGCTGTGGAAACTGGATGACGCGCCATCCATCACGCATTGCGTCGACAACAGATCCGTAGGGCGGGTCCGTTTCCGACGCGGTCGAGGGTTGTTCGTCGGTGGTACCGTCGAACACGGACCAGGCGACCACCTTACTGTTCAGATCCGGTGAATGCGCGTAGAGCACGAGCAGCTTCTGTCTGAGTTTTCCCACCTGTTCCTCTCCTCCTCACGGGTCTGGCATCATACGGTCGGCAGATGCCGCGGTCAAGCTTTCAGGTCTCCATCCAGGTCGACGGAGGCCTTGACCATCTGTCTTCCTCTGAACAGCCAGGTATTCAGCGTACCAAGCGGGATGTTTAGTCGTTCTACCAGCTCCTGATACGCCATGGTCTTCGACGAAGTGAATTGTAATTACCGACCTGTATCTCGGTGGCAGTTTCGAAATGTCTTCCAGCAGGACGTCCCATCGGAGTTGACGGTCCAGACGATCCTCGACGGTTGGTGACTGCACCCGGCTCTGGACCTCGGTGTCGATGACTGACTCGGGAAGCATCGGTCGCCGTCCCTGGTGGTGGGTGATGCAAACGTTCAGCGCGATCCGAGTCAGCCAAGTGGAGAAGGCCGAGTCTTCTCTCAACTTGCCCAGACTCCGGAAGGTCCGAATAAAGCTGACCTGGACGAGGTTGTCGATGTCGTCGGGATCCTTGGCCCTCTGGGAAACGGGCGCCTGGATTCGGTCTCGGTGCGTGCGATACAGTTTGTTGTAAGCGTTCTGGTCTTCTGTCAGGGCGCGGTCTAGGGTCTCACGCTCTTCGGCAGATGACACGGTGCTCCTTCCTCTACGGTGATTGCAGATAGGGTGACCGTCTTTCGTAGACCGAAGATGATCATGAAGAAGAGGGCCTCGTATGTTGAGTGGCAGACAAACAAAAAGCCCCTTGTCGATTTGGTCTCGACAAGGGGCATATACCCGATACCGGCCTCGGCTCCCGAACTCGGTTCGGAGCCGGCCTTGTGTCATCTTCCGGACTAAGGGCCACACCTCCCGGAAGTGAATTTTTCAACGCGTCTCAACTCGATTAGCGTTCCCTCGCTGGGGTGGAAGTCTTATAAAAGTAGGGAAGGTGGTTCGTGAGGGAAAGTCTGCAGCGGAACCTGAACACAACCTTGAAACCTGCACGGATGTGTAGTAGGTTTGGGCGTGAAGTTTAGAACGTTTCGGGCTCAGGGTCGTGCAAACAGGTAGGCTACCCTCAATCCATACGGTGAGTGAGATGGCATTCGCGACAGTTGACAGACGGTATCGGAACAGGCTGGCCTACACGGGATTCTACTACGCCCTCCGTAACGATGTTCGTAAGTCCGAGCGGATCCGGAATCTGGTTCGCCGGATCGACAAAAGTCAGCGCTTCCAGCTCCAATCGCCCAATTAGTGTGTGCCTGGTTCGGGAGCTTCCCCGTGCCGGCCGAACGTCTTCTTCGTATACTCCTCCGCTGTCCCCAATTGTGTGTTGACTGAGAAAAAACAATGGCTTAACTTGGTCTTGCCTTGGGAGAAACGCTCTCCCTCTCCTCGCTGACGGCCACTGTCGTACCCCTTCGATCGGCCCGTCTGACGCCGCAGGGTCTCCCTGTTTTCTCCACCGTCTGCACCCCCAGAGACGACTAAGTAACAACTCAGATCGTACATAAAAATGGCCCGGGACAAATCCCTTTGGCAGCCAGATTCCTGAGGTGCAACCACACACGCGGAATCATCTCTCCCTGGCTGTATGGGATTCGTCACCGGGCCTTTTTTAGTCTACTTGTGGTAGGGCTCTCCTCTGAGGATCGTCTGAGCGCGGTAGAGTTGTTCCAGGACCATCACCCGGGCAAGTTCGTGGGGATAGGTCTGCGCTGACAGGCTGACGGTCCAGTTTGCGCGGTCGAGGACCGTCTGATCGAGGCCAAGCGCGCCTCCGATGATCAGCGTCCCCACGGTGGCGGTGTCTTTCAGCCTATCGAGCCGTTTCGCCAGATCTTCCGATCCGACCGCTTCCCCGCCCTTGTCTAGGGCAATGACGAAATCGGTCGCCCCGATACGGTCGAGAATCCGACCGCCCTCTTTTTTCAAGATCTCTGCGGTCGGCGTGCCTTTTCTCGCGCGCTCTTCTTTAACCCCAACCTCTTCCAACTTCGTATATCGCCGGATCCGCGCAGCATATTCGCGACCCGCCTCTGCGAGCCCTTTTTGCCTGGGCTTCCCGACGGTCACAAGCCGCAGCGACATAGATCTGAGTATAACCCCCCCCCAATGCAACCACAAGTGGTGTTAACGTGTATGTTACGGCCAGGTTGCTATCGATGGAGATCTCCAGGTGTCGGCTCGGGCCGTCGTCTTGACTTTGATCCGACCAGCGAGTAGATTTCGTTTCTTAGCGATAAATGCTAGTGAAAAAGGAACTTGCGTGAGTTTTCGGTCTTTGACAGTGGCAAGAATCTGGTTGCTTGCCGTCTTGTTCACGAGTGCCCCCCTGGCCTCGACGGAGACCCCGATCATGGGGGTGGACGAGATCAAGCGTGGTATGCGCGGGATCGGCAAAACCGTCTTCCGGGGGACGCGGATCGACACCTTCGAGGTCGAGATTCTGAGCGTGATCAAGAACCAGGGGCCGAAGAGTGATCGCATCCTCGCCAAGGTCTCCGGACATTCCCTCGAGAAGACGGGTGGCATTCAGGGAATGAGTGGGAGCCCTGTCTACATCGACGGCAAGCTCATCGGAGCTGTGGCCTGGGGATACCCGTTCGCTCTGGACCCGGTCATGGGAATCACTCCGATCGGCGAGATGCTGGAGATCATGGAGCGCCCCGAGCAAGCCACCCTTCCGGATGCGATCGATCCACCTCCTTCATACGCCAGGCTTTCAGACCCTTCCCGCCCTTCCACCATCGAGCACGGCCAACTTACACCGATCAATGCGCCTGTATACGTTTCGGGATTCTCACCTGAAGTGGTCCCGCGCTTGCGCGACGAACTGTCAGGGTATGGGTTGGTGCCGGTCCAGGGGGGCGGCGGCTACGATCCTTCACTTCCAGAAGCCACGCTGGAGCCAGGATCGTCCCTCGGCGTCCAATTGGTTCGTGGAGACTTCAACCTTACG
This sequence comes from Gemmatimonadota bacterium, assembly GCA_002727195.1. Lineage (GTDB taxonomy): Bacteria > Latescibacterota > UBA2968 > UBA2968 > UBA2968 > UBA2968. Next base: position 153,807 of record PBWH01000014.1, on the reverse strand, counting down.
GCGATCGGCACCGTCACGCACGTGGACGGGGATCGCGTGGTCGGTTTTGGCCACCCGATGTTCTACCTAGGTTCCTCTCGGCTGCCCATGACGACAGCCTTCATCCACGATGTAATCGCCAATCAGTTCATTTCCTTCAAGATCGGCTCTGGCGGGAAGCAGGTCGGAGCCATCACGCAAGACCGCGCGACCGGGATCGGGGGCGTGATTGGTGGGACCGCCGAACTGATGCCCACGAACATCAGCGTCAGGTCTAGCCAGAATGAGTGGTCCTACAAAATGGAGGTCCTGAGGCATCGTATGCTTGGTCCTCAGTTCATTCAGGCCGCGGTGGTCAGTTCTGTCCTCACTGCATCGAAGGCGGTGGGGGAGGCTACGGTCAAGACACGGCTCTCGCTGAAGGTTGAGGGGCACCCGGAACTCTCCTTTACGAATATCTATGCAGGGCCTAGGGGGCTGGGAGAGGGTATCCTGGGCGTGACTCGGCCCATCCAGCTTCTCCTAGGGAACCCGTTTGAGGAAGTTCGCGTCGAATCCGCTACGTTCGAACTCGACATCGATGAAACCACGAAGGCGGCCAGCATCCGGTCGATCGAGTTGGATCGCTCACGGATCGAGCCGGGGGATCGGCTCGGGCTTCGTATTGAGGTGGCCCCCTATTTAGGTAAGGCGGAGACGATCGAAACCTTGGTCGTGGTCCCACCGCACGTTCGAAAGGGGAGGTTGACGCTACGGGTCTCGAGCGCACGGAGTCACGTTGCGCAGGAGAGCAAGCGGATCCCTGGCTACTACAGAGTCTCAAGTGTCGACGCTTTGTTGAATGTGCTCGAGCGTGAGCGAACGAACAACACGATGATCGTCGAGCTGATCGCAAATCGGCCCGGCGCGACGGTTGGCGGCTTGGAGCTCGCGTCATTGCCCCCATCGGTCGCGGCGGCGATGAAGCAGTCCAGGCACTCGCGCAACATCAGACCCGTCAATCAGTCCGTGATCTCAAGCGCGGATGTCTCCACCCCTTACGTCCTGTCCGGTCAGCAGATCGTATTTCTGACAATTGGCTCCGATGGCCCGGCTCTGCGCTTTACCCCCAGTCAGCCCGGTCCAACACCCAAGAAGAAGTAGGTATCTGTGAAGTCCCTTCTCATCCGTTTCGCGCCGATCCTTCTGATCGTGTCCTTCCTGACTTCATCCTCTACCGTTGCGGTCTCGCCAGTGATCTGGCGGCAGGACACGCAAGGGGCCTTCAGCAAGGGTGAAGCCGACGCCGTGTCGATCACCAGGGATGGGGAGATCCGTCTCGGGCCGTCCGTCACCGAGTTTGCCGATACCGGTGAAGAGTTCGTTTGGGCGTTGTCGAGCGACGGAAGGGGACGAGTCTTCGCCGGAACCGGCAGTGAGGGACGCGTCTATCAACTATCAGATGGATCCGCCACGCTGCTGTTCGATTCGCCGGAGCGCGCAATCTTCTCCGTTCTGGCCGTAGATGGCGTCGTTTATGCCGGGTCGTCGCCCGGTGGACTCGTCTATGCTGTCCCGCTGAACGGTGAGCCAAAGACACTCGCGCGAACAGATGATCAGCACGTCTGGGCACTGATCGAAGATGGCAAAGGCGGACTGCTCGCTGCGACAGGCGGGCCAACGGGTCGTGTGCTGATGATATCCAAGTCGGGCGACGTGAGCGAGGTGCTCGCCACCGACGATCCGAACGTCGTCAGCCTGGTTCGGGCAGACGACGGGACGATCTATGCGGGGACGGATCAGAACGGCCTGATCTACCGGGTCGATCCGAGCGGCAAGGCTGATGTTCTGTATGACGCTTCAGAGGCTGAGATCAAGGCGCTTGTCCTGGCCGACGGCCGGTTGATCGCAGGTGCCTCGAGCGGCGCCGCGCAGCCCGGACGTGGCGGTCCACCCAACCCGAATGGACGGAACGGGGCGGGCGGGAAGCCCGGTGGCCAGTCGGTGGTCTACTCGGTCGAACCGACGGGGAGTGGATGGCGGCTGTGGGATGTGCCTGAACCCTCGGTCCAGGCGCTGGCGGCTGGCGGCAATGGCAGTGTTGTGGTGTTGACCGGTGGTAAGGGGGCGCTCTACCACCTGTATGCGGATGGCAGCCACTCGATCGTCGCGACGATCGATGACGCAGAGCCGTGGACATACCTGTCTGATGGCAAAGGGGGCGGCTGGGTAGCCGCCAGCGGAAGTGGAAGTGTACACCGCGTCGCCTCCTCACTTGCGAAGTCAGGCACCCTCACGAGCGAGCCTGAGGATTTTTCCCTCGTGACCCGATGGGGTCGCGTGAACTGGGATGGCGATGCGCCCAAGGGGACGCGGGTCGCTTTCGAGGTCAGAGCCGGGAACAGCGAAGTCCCCGATGACACGTGGAGCGGGTGGACGGCCGTCGGAGAGGGAGGTGAAATTCCCGTGCGGACTACTCGATACATCCAGTACCGTGCGACATTGTCAGGTGACAGTAAGCAATCGCCTTCCGTTCGCGAGGTCATCGTCTCCGGACTGCCCGACAATATCCAGCCTCTGATCGTAGACCTGGCAGTGAAGGGACCCCATCAGGAACGCGCGGGTGGCGGTGGAGGCAATGGGGGCGGTGGAAGACGATCCAGTTCGCCCTCCGAAGAGTCATCGTCCGGTTGGGAGATCTCGTGGACGGGTGCCGATGTGAATAACGACAAGCTTACCTACGCCCTGCACTACAAGGGTCGCAACGAGAAGACTTGGAAGCTGCTCGCGGAAGATCTGACGGGAAACAGTTACACCTGGGATACCGAGTCGGCGCCGGAGGGTACGGTTCTGGTACGCCTGACGGTGTCGGATGCGCCGAGCAATCCGCCTGATCTGGCGCGATCTTCCGAGCGGATCAGCGTGCCTTTCAAGGTCGACCATACGGAGCCTGAGGTACGGATCTCGGAGGTGACGGCGGGCGGAAGCGGGACGACCGTGCGTGGCTCGATCAAAGATGCGACGTCGCGTGTCAAGTCGGCCTCCTACGCGCTGAATTCGGGTGATTGGACCGTCATGTTCCCGGGCGACGGGATATTCGACTCGTCAGAAGAGTCGATCGCGTTGACGCTGGACGGGTTGTCAGCGGGTGAGTATACCCTCGTGATTCGAGCGTCGGATGCTCGGGGGAACGTGGGTGTGGCCAAGCACGTGTTCGGGGTCAAGTAGCCGGCTGTGCGCCGTGACGGACCGCGACTACATGCGCCTTGCGCTCGATCTGGCCGGGAGAGCTCGGTTGACGGCACGCCCGAACCCGATGGTCGGTGCGGTGGTCGTCAAAGATGGACAGATTGTCGGAAGCGGATACCATCATCGGCCCGGCGAACGTCACGGTGAAGTCGAAGCGCTCCGCTACGTGCCGGACGAGTTGGCTGAGGGGTCTACGGTGTATGTGAATCTGGAGCCTTGCAGCTTTGTTGGGCGCACCGGAGCTTGTTCCAAGCTCCTTGTTGATCGTCGTGTGGCGCGGGTCGTTTGTGCGATCGAGGACCCCGATACCCGCGTTTCAGGGCAGGGATTCGCCCACCTTCGTGAGGCGGACATCCAGGTCGACGTGGGCGAGCTCGAGGTGGAGGCGCGTCAGTTGAACTCGGCTTATCTGATGCACCGAGAGCAGGGCCGTCCACTCGTGACGCTGAAGCTCGCACAGAGTCTGGACGGTTCGATCGCCACAGCCGGAGGGCATTCCAAGTGGATCACTGGCCCGGCGGCCCGGCGCAGGGGACACGCGCTTCGAGCAGAGGCTCAGGCGATCATGGTGGGTATCGGGACGGTGCTGACGGATGATCCGGAGCTGACCTGTCGGCACGTAGACGGTGACGATCCGGTCAAGGTGATCCTTGATAACCAGGCCAGGACGCCGACGGACGCGAAGGTGCTTTCCGGGAATCGATGCATCGTGTGTAAGACGGCATCGGCGCCGGTTGACCGGAAAACAGCCCTGGAGGATGCGGGTGCCGAAGTCTGGACCTACGGAGAGGCGAGCGTCGATCTGCGATCGGTGCTCGAACGGATGGCGGAAGAGGACATGATCCACCTACTGGTGGAGGGCGGGGCTCGGGTGGCGGGGAGCTTCCTGCAAGAAGGTCTGGTCGACCGGCTCGCCCTGTTCTCGGCGCCGAAGCTGGTGGGCGGTTTGTCATCGGTTGACGGGTTGCAGCTTGATTCGATAGGGGAGGCGTTTCAGTTGGCTGATTTGGCTGTCGAGCGTCTCGGCCCCGATGTGCTGGTGACAGGCAACGTGCTTAATCCATAGGATGTCACATTGTTTACGGGTATTGTAGAAGAGGTCGGTACGATCCAGGCGCTGGAGCGCCGGGCGAAACTGCAACGGACGTCGATCCAGGCGAAGACAGTTCTGGACGGCACCGCCGTTGGTGACAGTATCAGTATCGATGGCGCCTGCCACACAGCGGTCGAGGTCGGTAGCGATCATTTTGTCGTGGAGTCCGTGGTCGAGACGCTGATCCGTACGACGATGGGCGATCTAGCGACCGGTGATCCCGTGAACCTAGAGCGGAGCGTTCGGCTGGCCGATCGGCTGGACGGTCACCTGGTCCAGGGACACGTCGACGGGATCGGCACGGTCGTGTCCCGGGACGCGTTCGAGGACAACATCAACTTCACGTTCGAGGTTGACGGAGGCGTGGCGCGCTACATAGCCGAAAAGGGTTCTGTGGCGATCGACGGCATCAGCCTGACCGTGGTGGCGGTCGAGGATGTCGGCGATCGGGGCCGCTTCTCGGTGACTCTGGTTCCACACACCCTGTCGGTGACGATGATGGGGGATCGGCAGGTAGATGACCGGGTGAACGTGGAGGTCGATGTGATCGCCCGATATCTCGAGCGGCTGATCCAGGCCGGATCGGCGCCTAGCTCGGGGATGACGTGGGACACCATACGAGAACTGGGCTACGAACGCTGAAACCGGGCAAGAGTGATGAGCGATCAAATAGAAACGAATGAGAGACAGGTTGCGCCGATCGAGGACGCGATCGAGGACATCCGGAACGGCAAAATCGTGATCGTCGTCGATGACGAGGATCGCGAGAACGAGGGGGACTTCATCCTCGCGGCCGACAAGGTGACGCCCGAGTCGATCAATTTTCTGGCGACGTACGGACGCGGGCTCATTTGCCTGCCGGCAACTCCCGAGCGTCTACGGGAGCTCAACCTCGATCTGATGGTCGATGAGAACACGGCCCTTCACGGGACGCCGTTCACCATCAGCATCGATGCTGTGCACAACACGACGACGGGAATCTCGGCGAACGATCGGTATGAGACGGTCCGACAGTTTGTGGATCCTCGTGCCGTTGCCACAGACTTTGCGCGTCCTGGTCACGTCTTCCCGCTTAAGGCGAGAGAAGGCGGTGTCCTCCGGCGAGCTGGACACACCGAGGCGACCGTGGATCTGGCTCGACTGGCCGGTCTGGCCCCCGCCGGTGTTCTCTGCGAGATCCTGAACGAAGACGGGTCGATGGCCCGGCTGCCCCAACTGCTGGAGATGTCGAAGGGGTTCGACCTAAAGTTGATCACGATCAAGGATCTGATCGCGTACCGCCGGCGGTTCGAGAAACTGGTGAACCGTGTGGAGTCGATACATATGCCGACGCGTTTGGGCGAGTTCACCCTGCACCTCTACGAATCGGACGTCGACGACCGGGATCACGTGGCATTGACCAAGGGTGACGTCGACGACCAGACACCCATCCTCGTGAGGATGCACTCGGAATGCCTGACGGGAGACGCGCTGGGGTCGCTGCGATGTGACTGCGAACAAAATCTCCAGACGGCCATGCAGATGATCGAGCGCGAATCTCGGGGGATCATCGTCTACATGCGCCAGGAGGGACGCGGCATCGGATTGCGGCAGAAGATCCGCGCCTACAAGCTGCAGGAGGAGGGCTACGACACGGTCGACGCGAACGTCAAGCTCGGTTACAAGATGGACGAGCGGGACTATGGGATCGGGGCGCAGATCCTGTCCGACCTGGGCGCCAAAGAGGTCCGCCTGATCACGAACAACCCGGCCAAACGGGTCGGTCTGGAAGCATACGGCATCGAGATCATGGATCGCGTCCCAATGGCGATCCAGGCCAACCAGTATAATGTCGAGTATCTGAAGACTAAGCGGCTCCGGATGGGGCACCTTCTGAACGAGTCAGACTTGAACGTCGACGACACCGATGGAGAGCAACGTGCCGAAGGTCATTGAAGGTCAACTGAACGCCGATGGCGTGCGGATCGGAATCGTGGTAGGACGATTCAACTCGCTGATCGGCAAGGAGCTGCTCGAGGGAGCGGTCGACTGTATCGCTCGTCACGGCGGCGACGCCGAAGGGACGAAGGTCGCCTGGGTACCAGGTTCGTTCGAGATCCCGCTGATCGCGAAGAAGATGGCGACGAGCGGGTCGTATGACGCGGTGATCTGCCTAGGGGCCGTGATCCGTGGCTCGACGCCTCACTTCGACTACGTGGCCAACGAGACGGCCAAGGGAATCGCCACGATCGGTCTCGAGGCGGGGTTGCCGATCATTTTCGGCGTACTGACGACCGATACGATCGAGCAGGCTATGGAGCGGGCGGGTACGAAGGCCGGGAACAAGGGTTGGGACGCCGCCCTAGCGGCGATCGAGATGGTGGACCTCGTACGCAAACTGGATGGGTAAGTGACACACTTCCGTCGAAAAGCTCGTGAAGCGGTCTTGCAGGCTGTCTACTGGGCGATGAGTACGGACGATCCTGTGAGCCAGACGCTCCAGACGATGGTTCTCCGGTCTGAGCTGTCCCAGGAGGCATCCGATTACGCGATGTCGATTGGAAAAGCGATGTGGGCGAACCGGGGGCAGCTCGACGAAGAGATCGGACGTGCGGCCGAGAACTGGGATGTCTCCCGGATTTCTCGGATCGATCGGATTCTGATGTGGATGGCGCTTACGGAGATCCGCTCGGTGGAGGATGTGCCCGTCCGGGTATCGATCGATGAGGCGATCGAATTGGCCAAGGTCTATAGCGTCGAGAAGGCGCCGGGCTTCATCAACGGTATCCTCGACAGGCTGGCGAGTCCCGATCTGGAAGGTACGCAGGCGGAGGGCACGTGATCCGTGCTCGTCAGCATCCTGTAAGATATCCGCGGCAACATAGAGGCGCTCGAGCAGGCGTTAGCGATTAGCGACGAAGCTGGCGTCGACGAGATCGTTTGTCTGGGGGATCTCGTTGGATACGGTGCGGATCCGTCCGAATGTATTGCGCGTATCTGTGACCGGGCGGCGTTCGTATGCGCCGGCAATCACGACTGGGCGGCTTCCCGTCTTATCGATACATCGAACCTCAGCGGGATGGCTTCGGAAGCGATTCGGTGGACGAAGGAGGCATTGGAGGACGCTGACCTCGAATGGCTTGAAGCCCTTCCGCTGGCGAAACGGCGCGGGTCTGTCGAGTTTGTCCACGGCTCCAATCACGATCCGGAGCAATTTCCTTATATTTTCGGGTCGCCGGAGGCAGCGTTCGCTCTCAAGCGGATAGACGCCGACCTCGTGTTCGTCGGGCACTCCGATCGAGCCTTCGTGTTCGCTGAGGATTCGGGGGAAATCGTTCAGGCCGAGGGAGAGGCCGTGGTTCCGGAAGGACGGGTGCTCGTCAACGTCGGGAGCGTGGGACAGCCCCGCGATGGAGAGCCCTGAGCTTCGGTCTGCCTCTGGGACACCGCGTCTCGTTATATTATAGTTGGTTCGCGTCCCATAGGACGTGAGTCAACTAAAAAAAGATTCTGGATCAGGGATTACCCGAGTTTCTCGCCTACCGGCTCCAGTCAGGCCGATAAACGGCGAAAAGGACGTGCTCAATATGCTGGACTTTCTGACCAAGGTATTCGGTTCCAAACACGATCGCGATGTCAAAAAGGTGCGGCCGGTCGTGGACGAGATCAACGCTGTCTTTAAGACGCTCGAGAGCCTCTCGGACGATGCGCTCAGGGCGAAGACGGGCACCTTCAGGGACAGGCTCGCCGACGAGAAAAAGGAGACACGCGAGCATCTCGCGTCGCTCCGCGGGCAGCTTCCCGGGCTCGAGGGGGAGCCACGGCAGGCCATACTCGACCAGGTGGACGATGCGGAAGCGGAGATCAAAGACATCGAGGCGGATGTCCTCGACGATCTCCTTCCCGAGGCGTTCGCTGTGTTCAAGGAGGCCTCGCGCCGCATGCTGGGCAGGGAGTGGGAACGGGCGGGTGAGCCGTTCACGTGGGACATGGTCCCCTACGACGTCCAGTTGATCGGCGGGATGACGCTTCACGAGGGTAAGATCGCGGAAATGGCGACCGGTGAAGGCAAGACGCTGGTCGCGGGGATGGCGTTGTATCTGAACGGTCTGACCGGACGCGGTTCCCATCTCGTCACGGTGAACTCGTATCTCGCCAAACGAGATGCGATGTGGATCGGCCCCCTCCACGTGTGGCTCGGGCTGACGGTCGGAATCATCCAGGATCGCTCGCTCGGGGCGGAAGCGTTCATGGTGGAGGAAGACGGCCAGGACGGTTTCCGGATTCGTGAATGCGATCACGCCACCGCCTACCTCGCAGACATCACCTACGGGACCAAGGATCAGTTCGGGTTCGACTACCTGTACGACAACATGGCCGTCCGTCCCGAGGATCTGATGCAGCGTGGCTATGCCTACGCGATCATCGACGAAGCGGACAGCATCCTGATCGACGAGGCGCGCACGCCTCTGATCATATCGGGTGCTGTTCCCGAGTCGAATACCGAGCGGTTCGACGAGATGCGGCCGCTGGTCGAAAAACTCGTGAAGGCGCAAACAAAGGTGGTCAACGGCATCCTGTCTGAAGCGGAATCCGCGCTCGATAGGGACGAGTTCGAGGCCGGTCTGAAGTTGCTGCAGGTCCAGCGTGGGGCCCCACGCAACAAGCGATTCATGAAGCTGATTCAGGAAGAGGGTGTAAAGCAGATAATCGCGCGGGTCGAAGCCGATTACATGCGCGAAAAGCGGATGAACGAGGTCGATGCAGATCTCTTCTTTAGTATGGATGAGAAGAGCCACATCATCGACCTGACAGAAAAAGGGCGCGAAGAAATCAACCGGGAGCCGGACGAGTTCGTCCTGCCCGACCTGGATGAGCAACTCGATCTGATCAAGCGTGATGAGGCCGCGACTGAAGATGAGAAGGCCCGCGCTGCCGATGAGGCCTACCAGGACTATGGCCGGAAGTCCGAGCGCATTCACAGCGTCCAGCAGCTGCTGAAGGGTTACACGCTGTATGAGAAGGATGTCCAGTATGTGATCGAGGATGGGCGGGTCGTGATCGTCGACGAGTTCACGGGTCGACCCCAGCCCGGGCGGCGGTTCTCTGACGGTCTGCACCAGGCGCTGGAGGCCAAGGAGCGTGTTCGCGTCGAGCGGGATACCCAGACGGTTGCGACGATCACGCTGCAGAATTACTTCCGTCTCTACGACAAGCTGGCCGGGATGACGGGAACGGCGGAGACGGAAGCCGCCGAGCTCATGCAGATCTACAAGCTCGACGTCCTGACGATCCCGACCAACGAGCCGATCAGTCGAGAAGACCACGACGACCTGATTTTCAGGACCAAGCGCGAAAAATATAACGCGATCGTGGACGAGATCGAGCGCTTGAACTGCGAGGGTCTGCCTGTTCTCGTGGGTACGATCACGGTCGAGGTCTCAGAACTGATTTCTCGAATGCTGAACCGAAAGGGTGTCAAGCATTCGGTCCTGAACGCCCGTCAACACCAGCAGGAAGCGGAGATCGTTCGAAACGCCGGTCAACCCGGCGCGGTAACGATCGCGACGAACATGGCTGGGCGCGGGACCGACATCAAACTCGGGGCCGGCGTCGTGGAGGACGGTGAAGGCGGTTTGCAGATCATCGGAACTGAACGGCACGAGGCGCGGCGTATCGATCGACAGCTTCGTGGGCGCGCCGGCCGTCAAGGGGATCCGGGTAGTTCCCGGTTCTTCATCTCCCTGGAAGACAACCTGATGCGACTGTTCGGGTCGGAACGGATCGGCCGGATCATGGATCGTCTCGGGGCTGAAGAGGGCGAGGTCATCGAGCACGGAATGGTGACCCGTTCGATTGAGCGCGCGCAGAAGCGTGTCGAGGGTCGAAACTTCGAGATCCGGAAGCACCTGCTGGAGTATGACGATGTGATGAACCAGCAGCGAGAAGTGATCTATGATCGGCGGCGCCACGCGCTCGAGGAGGAGGATATCTTCGATGAGATCGTCGAGGTCATCGAAGATGCGCTGCAAGCGTCCCTTGATCAGCATCTCGGCGAAGAGCAGCATCCCGAAGACTGGAACGTCGATGCGCTGGCCCAGGATCTCAGGAATACCTTCCTCCAGTCGCCGATCGACCCGGACGAAAATCTGCCGACGACGAACCGGGAGGACCTGCTCACCTTGATCCGGGATGTGGTTCGGGCGGCCTACGCACGGCGTGAGGAATTGATCGGTTCGGATCGTATGCGACAGATCGAGCGCATGGTCTACCTGAGCGTGATCGACGAGAAGTGGAAAGAGCATCTCCGGGAGATGGATGACCTCAAGGAGGGCATCGGGCTCCGCGGGTATGGACAGAAGAATCCACTGATCGAGTACAAGCGTGAAGGGTTCGAGATGTTCGTCGAGATGCTGGACGAAATCAACCGCGAGACAATCCGTACGCTGTTCCGGATTCGAATCGACGAGAGTCCCGTCCAGCGTCAGGAGCGAGCCTCTCAGCGGTTGGCTCTGGTTCACCAGGATGCGGCCGGGATGGGTTTTGCGCCGCCCGCGGAAGCAGACCCGATGGCCGAGACGGCAACGAATACGGGAGAAGGGGATGGCCGCCCGAAGCAGCGACCAGTGAAGGTCGAGAAGGTGGGGCGGAACGATCCCTGTCCGTGCGGAAGCGGGAAGAAGTACAAGCGATGTCACGGGGCCTAAGGCGGGAACGCTTCGCCTTGTGGGGCAAACTCGATTCCGTATATCACACAGACTACGTACAACGCTCTCTGACGAGAGTCTGAACCGTCCGAGACACCAATCGAGGTTAGGGTAGAGGGATGAAATCAAGGGAAGATCTGCTTAGCGCGGCGCGCGAGACGATTCGCGAGATGTCGGTGGAAGAGGTGAAGGCATATCTGGATGGCGGCAATACGCCGGCGCTGGTCGACATTCGTGGTCTGGATGAGTGGGAACGCGGTCACCTCGAAGGTGCGATCCATATTCCACGAGGACAGCTGGAGGCTGAGGTCGAGGAGAAGGTACCGAACAAGGGTGACGAGGTAATAGTCTACTGCGCCGGAGGTGTTCGGTCGTTGCTGGGTGCCGTGTCGATGCAGGAACTCGGATATGAGAATCTGATCTCGATGGCCGGCGGATTTGGGGACTGGGAAGACGCTCATTGTCCGTTTGTCCAGCCCCCGGCGCCTGAGGAGGATGAAGGGCCGCTCAACGAGGAGCGTTTGACCGATGAAATCGCTCACCTCGAGGAGCTGATCGCTCAGAAGAAAGCCAAGCTCGAAGCCGCAGAATAAGCGCGCCCCGAATAAATACAAAAGAGCCCTCAGAGTCCGCAAATCCACCTTGCGTACGACTCCAAGGGCTTTTATATTCTGGCCTGTTAGCACTCTCGTGTTCTGAGTGCCAATTCTGTAAATCTTTGAATTTCAGTTGGATAAGCTCTCACAGGTTGGAGGAAAACGATGAAGATTCATCCTCTGGGTGACCGGATCCTCATCAAGCGCGTCGACGAGGAGGAGCAGGTGTCCGGCGGTATCATCATTCCGGATACGGCCAAGGAGAAGCCTCAGGAGGCCGAGGTCGTGGCTGTCGGTCCGGGGCGTCGCGGTGACGACGGCGATCTGATCGCGCTCGACGTCAGGCCGGGTCAGCACGTGTTGATCGGGAAGTACGCCGGTAACGAGGTCGAGGTCGACGGTGAGGAATATGTGATCCTGAGCGAGGACGACGTTCTCGGGATTCTTGAATAGTTCAGCATAACGGAGGATTCAGTCGAATGGCAGCCAAGAACATTACATACGGTATTGAAGCCCGTGAGCAGGTCCTGAACGGGGTCGCCACGCTAAGCCGTGCCGTCAAGGCGACGCTGGGGCCAAAGGGGCGGAATGTCGTGCTCGCAAAGAGTTGGGGATCGCCGACGGTCACGAAGGACGGTGTTACCGTCGCGAAGGAGATCGAACTCCCCGACAATTACGAGAATATGGGCGCACAGATGGTCAAGGAGGTCGCCTCCAAGACATCTGATGTCGCAGGTGACGGAACGACAACGGCAACGGTCCTGGCTGAGGCGATCTTCAGTGAAGGTCTGAAGAACGTGACGGCTGGCGCCAATCCGATGGATATCAAGCGTGGTATCGATGCCGCCGCGGAGGCCATCGTCGGTGGGCTAAAGGACCAGAGCCGCGAGGTCAAGGATCGGAAGTCGATCGCTCAGGTCGGTACTATTTCCGCCAACAACGATACCAGCATCGGCGATATCATCGCGGATGCGATGGAGAAAGTCGGCAAGGACGGCACGATTACGGTCGAAGAGGCCAAGGGGATCGAGACGACTCTGGACGTGGTCGAGGGGATGCAGTTCGATCGCGGCTACCTGTCGCCTTACTTCGTGACCGATCAGGACAACATGGAGGCCGTGCTCGAGGATCCTTACATCCTGATCCACGAGAAGAAGCTGTCGAACATGAAGGATCTCCTCCCGCTGCTCGAGAAGGTTTCCGCATCGGGCAAGGGCCTGCTGGTGATCGCCGAGGATATCGAGGGTGAGGCGCTCGCGACGTTCGTCGTCAACAAGGTCCGCGGTACGCTCCGTGCCGCCGCGGTGAAGGCTCCCGGATATGGCGACCGTCGTAAGGAGATGCTTGAGGATATCGCGGTGCTGACGGGTGGTCGCGTGATCACTGAAGACCTGGGGATCAAGCTGGAAGGTGTCGAACTGGACGATCTCGGTCAGGCCAAGCGTCTCGTGATCGACAAAGACAACACGACGGTCATCGACGGTGGCGGCGATGATGCCAATATCCAGGGCCGCGTCTCGCAGATCCGGACGCAGATCGAGGAGACGACGTCCGACTACGATCGCGAGAAGCTCCAGGAGCGCCTTGCGAAGCTCGCCGGTGGTGTAGCGGTGATCAACGTTGGCGCGGCCACCGAGACAGAGATGAAAGAGAAGAAGGCGCGTGTCGAGGATGCCCTTCACGCCACGCGTGCCGCGGTGGAAGAAGGGATCGTCACGGGTGGCGGTGTGGCCCTGCTCCGGACGATCGACCGTCTGGAGAAGGTCCGCAGTTCCGTGAAGGGCCAGGACCAGAAGACGGGTGTGGATATCGTCCGTCGCGCGATCGAGGCGCCCCTCAAGCAGATCTCGGCGAACGCCGGCATCGAGGGGGCGATCGTCGTGCAGCGCGTCCTGGAAGAGAACGATACGTTCGGCTACAACGCCCGAACCGATACGTTCGAAGATCTCGCGAAGGCGGGCGTGAGCGACCCCACAAAGGTTGTCCGCACGGCGATCGAGAACGCGTCCAGTATTGCCGGTCTGCTCCTAACCACCGAGGCGATGATCTCGGAGATTCCGGAGGAGAAGGAAGAGGCGCACGATCACCACGGCCACTCGCACTAGGGCCGGATCGCGAGGCAGTTGCCTGATTCCAATGGGGAGGGCTGAAGGTCGGCCCTCCCCATTGTTTGTTCCGGGCTGGTTGGCTTTTCATGACGCATTTTCTATATTCCAGCCAGCAGGACAGCCCAAGTGGGCGAGGGAATCGTGCGGCATAGATGAGTCTCCGAGGGGAGACTTCAGAAGGGAAATACATGGCAGATGAGAACGAGAACGACGCTGCAGGCGCGGATGCATCGAGTAGCGATGGCGCAGCCACGGCGGAGGGTTCAGAGGTAAAGCGGCCGAAGAAAGTGAAGAAGGCCAAGAAAGCGAAGAAAGCTAAGAAAGCAAAGAAGGCAAAGAAGGCGAAGAAGGCAGAGGCAACGAGCGACGACGCTGGGGACGCATCGGAAAAGCCCGCCAAGAAAGCAAAGAAGCCGGCAAAGCGCGTGGCCAAAAAGGCAGACGCTGCTGAGGCTAGTAAAGACGACAAGGATCATGGCGAAGGGCAGTCGGTTGCTTACGGGCGACGCCCTAGGAAAGGTGGCCCCGACCTCGTTCAACCCGATGAATTCGGTGGCCGGTCTTCCGGTTCAGGAAAAAAGTCATCAGATGCCGCCCCGGCCAAGGAGTCGAAGGCCGAGTCGAGTGCGTCCGATGAAGGCGACCGGGGCGATGGGCAGGGCGACCGCAGGGGGCGTCGTCGTCGAGGCAGACGAGGGCGCGGCGGACGTTCGGACAATCGTGACCGGCAGGACAGCCAGCGATCGGATTCCCGTTCGGACAGTCGCTCAGACAGCCGCTCCGATGGAAACCGGAACGATCGTGGCCGTCGCTCCGCGAAGAAATCCGAAACGCGGGATGAGCCGGAGCCACTAACGGTCGACCAGATGCTTAACGAGACGTGGACGGAGGACAAGACGCGTCGGTTCCTCTCGGATGGCTTCCTTTCCAACCTGTCTCCAGATATCTTGGGGGTGGGCGAAGAGAAGGATAAAGATGGTCCCGACCTTGGCCAGCCGATGCAGATGATCCGGCGGGTTCTCGCGGACGAGTGTATGGTGCAGGACGATGCCACGGACGTGATGCTGCTGGATCTGGTCGTCAAGGCACTGTCCGATTGGACACAGGTTTACCGGATTACGCCGACGGATGGTGCGTTGGACGAGGTCGATCGGTTGATGGACATTCGGTCCAAGGCGGACCGCCGTCTGATGGAGGCGATTACGGCGTTGAAGAACAGCTAGCCTCTCCCTACCACCCAACTCTGAGCGGGGGGCTCCGGCCCCTTCGGGCTTGGGAGAGCCGGCCTAGGCCAAGGCTACAGCCCGCTAGGGCGGGAGGTGAAGCCGGATCCGGTTGTTATCGGGTCCGGCTTCTTCTTTCTGTGGACCAGAAGCAGGTACTGGATCTCTGGCCCTCACCCGTCTTGCGGGCGTTGCATCAGGCCCGCAAGAATCCCTCTCCCGCTGGGCGGGAGAGGGGAAGCCCGTTTCTTCTTGGCAATGGTTCGACCCACCCCGAGTGACCGTACAGGTCAGGTCGACCAGTCGATGGGGATAGCGTAGGGGATTGGGTCGGTGAGGCTGTTTGCTTTGAAGGCGTCGATGCGTTCGGTGCAGGCGTCACAGCGGCCACAGGCAGGTTGGGTGCCCTCGTAGCACGTATGCGTGAGCTCGTAGGGGACGCGGAGTCGAATGCCCTCGGACACGACCTCGACCTTCGACTTTTCGACGAAGGGGGTTTGGATGTGGACGCGGGTGTCCTGGGTGGCGCCGAGGGAAAGGGAAGCTTCCATCGCGTCGTAGAACTCCCGACGGCAGTCCCGGTATGCGGCGTAATCGTCGGCCACCGGGGAGATGTAGAGGTTTGATATCCCGACGGTCTCCGCGTAGGCAGCGGCGGCCGTCACGAAGAGGGCGTTCCGGAAGGGTACGACGGTGACGACCTGTTGGTCAGCCTCGGCCGCCGGCACGTCGATGGCATCACTGGTCAGTGGACTTCCACCGATCTGGGTCAGGTCCAGAGCGATGACCTTATGTGCCGCAGCTCCGGCCAGTTCGCTCAGACGGCTGCTTGCTTCGAGTTCGATCCGGTGTCGTTGACCGTAGTCGATGGCGACCGTGTGAATCGTCACAATCCCCTGGTGACGCATCCACCACAACAGGGCTGTCGAGTCCATCCCCCCGGAGAGCAGGAGGACGGCCTTCTCTGGGTGTGCCACATTCGCTCCAATAAGAAGGGCACGCTGTCCGAAGCAGCGTGCCCCTTTTCGTGTCGCCTGGTTCTGTCTACTGGTTCTCGAGCAGCTGGTCGACCACGGCCGGATCGGCCAGCGTCGATGTATCACCCAGGTCGCCCGTGTCTTTGGCGGCGATCTTGCGGAGGATACGGCGCATGATCTTGCCGGATCGCGTCTTTGGCAGGCCGGGGGCCCAGTGAATCACGTCCGGAGAGGCGATTGGGCCGATCTCCTTACGGACGTGACCGATGAGCTCCTTCTTCAGGTCGTCCGTATACTCCTCACCGATGTTCAGGGTGACGTAGGCATAGATGCCCTGACCCTTGATCTCGTGTGGAAAGCCGACCACGGCCGATTCGGCAACCTTGGCGTGGGCGACGAGGGCGCTTTCCACCTCGGCTGACCCCATCCGGTGTCCCGAGACGTTTATGACGTCGTCGACACGGCCCGTAATCCAGTAATATCCATCCTCGTCTCTGCGACAGCCATCGCCGGAGAAGTAGTATCCCTTGTACTGCTGGAAGTAGGTCTCCTCGAACCGCTTGTGATCCCCGTAGACGGTCCTCATCTGGCCAGGCCAGGGTTCAGCGATCGCAAGTACTCCGTCCACGCCGTTGCCTTCAATGATCTCGCCGGATTCAGGATGGAGGATCACCGGCTTGATCCCGTAGAGCGGGAAGGTCGCGGAGCCAGGCTTCGTCGCGGTGGCGCCGGGGAGCGGGCTGATGAGGATGCCGCCGGTCTCCGTCTGCCACCAGGTATCGACGATCGGGCATTGCTCGCGTCCCACATTCCGGTGGTACCACTGCCAGGCTTCCGGATTGATCGGCTCACCGACCGTGCCGAGAACCTTGAGTGTCGAGAGATCGTATTTGGCTGGGAATTCCTCTCCGGCAGCCGCGAGTGCCCGGATCGCTGTCGGCGCCGTGTAGAACTGGTTCACCTTGTACTTGTCGATCATGTCCCAGTATCGGCCAGCATCCGGGTAGGTCGGGAGCCCCTCGAACATGATCGTCGTTGCGCCGTTGGACAGCGGTCCGTAGATGATGTAGCTGTGACCAGTTACCCATCCGATATCGGCGGCGCAACAGTAGATGTCGCCGTCGTGGTAGTCGAAGACATTCTTGTGGGTGTAGGCGGAGTAGACCATGTAACCGCCCACGTTATGCTGAACGCCCTTCGGCTTACCCGTAGACCCAGAGGTGTAGAGGATGAAGAGCGGGTCCTCGGCATCCATCTCTTCGCACGGGCAGTTGTCTGAGGCCTGTGGCACGACATCGTGCCACCAGATGTCGCGTCCCTCCTGCATGTCGCAGGGGACGTCACCGCCTTCAGGTACACGCTGTACGACGAGACAGGTCTCTACCTTCTTGCCGTCCATCCTCTCGTCGGTGAGACGCATGGCTTCATCTGCCGCAGCCTTCAGGAGGACGGGCTTGTCTCCGCGGTGCGTCCCGTTGGCCGTGATCAGGATCTGGCAGGTGGAGTCGACGATGCGGTCGGCGAGGGCCTCGGCTGAGAAACCGCCAAAAACGATGCTGTGGATCGCGCCGATACGGGCGCACGCAAGCATGGCGACCGCCAGCTCCGGGATCATAGGCATGTAAATCGATACGCGATCGCCCTTCTTGACACCGCGTGACTTGAGGACGTTGGCACAGCGGCACACCTCGGCGTGCAGCTCGCGATAGGTGAGTGAACTGTCCTCACCTATCTTGTTGCCCTCCCACAGGATGGCGACCTGGTCGCCGCGACTGTCCAAGTGGCGGTCAAGGTTGTTGTAGGTGATGTTGGTCTTTCCGCCCTCGAACCATTTAATCGAGACGGGGCCCTTGTCCACGTCGTAGTTGTAAGACCGGACCGTGTCCCACTTCTGGAACCAGTGAAACGTCTCTGCGACCTCCGACCAGAAAGCCTCCGGGTCCTCGATCGATGCCGCGTGACGGCTCTGGTAGTCCTCGAACGAGGAGGTGTAGGCCTCCTGGCTCAAAGCCCTCGGTGGGGCGTATTTTCCGTCTTTTTCTGCTACCTGATTGTCTGCCATAGGATCTGTGGCTCCTTCGAGTTGCGATGTCGTGTTCTTCAGGTCAATATATACGGTTCCAATTCCCTCACGCAAGCCCCCGTCAACCGCCCCCATTTCACGTAACCTCATTTTTTACGGTGGTTTCTGCCTATTTGCCTCTATATTGAATAGACCCGTATCCGGAGGGTCTGTCAGTATGTGAATGCGTGATATTTACGCGTCGTAAGTATTAGTTTTTCTGAATTTTAGGCATTTTTTCGTCCATGCTCTCAACCTTGGGAACCTTTACTGTCTCAGCTCGTTCAAGGAACGTGCACATCCTTTAGCCGTGCGGGCAGTCAACAACGGGGTGCGCCGATGGGAGGAAACAATATGCTTATGGTCAGCTCGAGGCAGAATCCCGGAGAGCTCTCGGACATGGATATCCTGGCCGAGGTCAGCGCCGGGAATATTGATGCCTACGGTAAGATCGTCGGACGCTACAACGGTCGTCTCTACAACTTCATCTATCGCTTTGTTGGAGATCGGGAGACGGCTGAAGATATCGTCCAAGAAACGTTTCTCAGAGCGTTCCGGAAACGGACTGAGTACAGAGCCATCGCCAATTTCTCGACGTGGCTGTTTACGATCGCCGGGAACCTGGCGAAGAGCGAGCTCAGGCGGCGGAAGCGCTGGCGCATGTTCTCGCTCGAGCGGGATGAAGAGACAGATACAGGTATGGAATTGCCGGACGAGTCGGCACGGCCTGACAAGGTCGCCGAATCTTCACTGGCAGATGTTCAGATTCAACAAGCCATCGCCTCACTTCCCGACAACTACAAGCAGGTGATCCTGCTCAGGGACGTGCAGGGGATGTCGTATCAAGAGATTTCAGAGATCGTCGATTGCCCGGTTGGGACGGTCAAGTCCCGGGTGAATCGCGCACGGCTCAAACTTCAGCAGAAGCTGAAGAGCGAGGGGCGCGATGTGGGGCTGGGCGTCTAAACCACTCAGGAGGCAGCAGGAAAGGTTATGACAGTCGATTCATTTTCCGAAAAGCTCTCCGCATACATTGACAGAGAGCTGCCCGAGGCCAACCGGGTCGAGATGGAGCAGATGATTGCTGAGAGCCCGGCTTGCTCGGCGATGTATGAGAATATGGTCGCGCTGCAGAAACGGCTGGGGAATCTGCCTGAAGTCCAGCCGTCGGCCGAGTTCGAATTCGAGCTTCGCAGTCGCATCCTGATGGAAGCGGCGAACGAGACTCGGATGCGAAACAAGGTGAAGCAGGCGCTGTTCCCGACTGTCGGACGGTCCGTCCTGACAGGCGCTGTAGCGGCGATGCTCGCACTCGGTGTTTCCGTGTTTCTCGATCGGGAGCCGGAGCAGACCATCACGGCTTCGGAGACGACACAGCCGATCGAGCTGGTCACACCCGATGCGCCGCTCGATCCAGCGCAGGCCGTTCAGTACTACGGCGCGATGAACGAGCGTGTGGCGCCGTTGCCGGCAGAGCCCCTAGACCGTGGGGCACTCAGGCAGCTGTCGAAGGAAGAGTCCTTCGCACTGTCGCGCCGGCTGTATCGCGCCCGAACGGATTTGCCCGCTTCGCGTCTGTTGACGCAGCCGCGAACACGCCCGGTCGTTCAGCGCGGTGAAGCCAAGCGCATTCCCGTTTCATTTTAGCTAGATCAGGGGGCCAACGGCCTGATATCTGTGAACCTAGCATTCAAACGCATTCTGATGCCCGTCATTCTTGTTTTGAGAGTGGCGGGCATTGCTGCACCTGCCACTGGCCAGGAGACCCTTACGGGTCCGCCGGGCGGATTGTTGCGCGCGCTCGAGGCGGAGATCTCGGAGCTGTTCGAGACCAACCGTCGGTGCGTCGTTCGTGTACACACGATCTACGACTCGGACGTGGCCGGTCTCGGATTCGGTAACGGTTATACCCACGGAACAGGCTTCCTTATCGATGGTGACGGGCACGTGCTCACCGTCGACAAAGCTGTCAAGGGCGCCAGTGAGATCAGGGTGACGCTCGCCGATGGACAGACGTCTCGCGCATCGTTCGTGGCTTCCGACCCGACCTCCGATGTGGCCGTCATCCGCGTCAGTGAGGCGCCGGAAGCACACATCGCCTTCGGCAACTCGGATCAGGTCCGAGTGGGTCACTACACCTTTGTTTTGGGGAACGCGTTTGGTCAGTTGTTGCCGTCGATCGGGTCTGTATATGAAGTCGCTGAAGGTGAGGACCTGATTCAGATCACGTCGTCCGTGTATCCCAGCTACGGGGGCGCACCCGTCTTTGACAGTTCGGGACGGGTGATGGGGATGGTTTGGGCGGCGCCGCTGTTTCCTCACGGGGGATCCAGCCTCCAGCCGGTCTCCGACCAGCCGACGTCGGTGTTCGTGATCCCGATCAACCGTGCGAGACGTGTCGCCACGCATCTGATCGAGAGTGGACACGTGACCTATGGATGGCTCGGGGTCGAAGTGGACCGCGAGTCCCATCCCGTCCTGGTGACGCGTGTCGCGAAAGATGGTCCTGCCTGGCGTTCCGGGATCCGACCCGGGGATCACATCGTCACCTACAACGGCCTGCCCGTCGCCGGTCCGTATCACCTGGAGCGGCTAGTGATGGAGACGGCCCCCGGCGATTCCGTCCCGATTCGAGTGCGTCGTGAGAGCATTACGATGTCGACCCAGGCCCTGGTCTCCGGTCGCGAATCGGGCTCTCCCGTGATCCATCCGAATGGCCAACTTGTCGGTATGAGCGTGTCACCGGCTGAACAGGAACTGTTCCAGAAGATCCAGACCCTGGAGCGTGAGCTGGGTCGTCTCCGGACCCTGATGCAGAAGTCCCCCTAGCACTGCTTTTTCCTGAATGATTAAGCGCCCCGACTCCTCACGGAGTCGGGGTTTTTGTTATACCTTCCACTCAGCTTCACATCCCGTTCACGGGAAGTTTACGTCGATTAAACATGCCGACAGATCACGAGGCGAGGGCTGTTCCCCAAGTGATTTAAAAACAGGTATTTATACGAAGTAACACTCCTGCGCCAAAAAGCTCGAAAGTTTCATTCCATATTCACTTGCTGGAAATCAAGCAGAAACACCGTCCCGATATATTCGATCCGGTTAATAAAAAAGCCCCGACAGGGGGCTTCACTCCATAGGAGGAGGATCGGATGGACAGGTGGAGAGGGGTGTGCGCAGGACTCGCGAGTCTCGCGATCTTTGCGCCGATCAGCGCGAGCGCTCAGGATCCGGATCTGGCGACGCAGCTCGGTGATGTGGCCAAGCATCTTGATTGGATCTGGACGTGCATCGCCGCGTTCCTTGTGTTTTTCATGCAAGCCGGCTTCTCGTTCGTCGAGTCGGGCATGACGAGAGCGAAGAACGCAGTCAACATTATGATGAAGAACGCATCCGACCTCGCAATCGGTGCGATCGGATTCTGGGCTATCGGCTTCGGACTGATGTTCAGCGGAGACGTCTACGAGTTCTTCGTGAACCCGGATGTCAACGCGTATGGCGAAGAAGCCAACTGGATGTATTCCTTCCTGATCTTCCAGACGGTCTTCGCCGCGACCGCAGCCACGATTGTCTCTGGCGCCGTTGCCGGCAGGACAAAGTTTGCAGCCTACCTTGTTTTCAGCGTCATCATCACAGCCGTCATCTACCCGATCCAGGGCGCGTGGTCCTGGGGCGGTCTGTGGCACGGCGGCGGATGGCTTGAAGATCTCGGGTTCATCGACTTCGCCGGGTCAACGGTCGTGCATAGCGTGGGTGGATGGGCCGCTCTCGCGGGCGCGGTCGTCCTCGGTCCCCGCCGCGGCAAGTATAATGCGGACGGTTCGATGAACGCGATCGTCGGTCACAACATGCCGATGGCGGCGATGGGCGTGTTCATCCTCTGGCTCGGCTGGTTCGGCTTCAATGCTGGTTCGACCACGTCGATGGATGGTGGAAACTTCGCACGTGTCGCCGTCACGACCAACCTGAGTGCGGCAGCAGGCGCTCTGATCGCGATGTTCGTGAGTTGGGGTAAGTTCGGGAAGCCGGATATCTCGATGACGCTGAACGGCGCGCTGGCTGGCCTNGTTGGTATCACGGCCGGNTGTTANACGATGACGCCTCTTGGCGCGGTCCTGACGGGTGGTATCGCGGGGGTGTTGGTTGTGTTCTCGGTCCTGTTCTTCGACAAAATCCGCGTCGACGATCCCGTCGGTGCCATCTCCGTGCACGGCGTCTGTGGCGCGTGGGGCACGCTGGCCTGCGCCATCCCGTTNTTCTGCATCCCTGGCGAGGCTGGGAGTTTTGTCACGCAGATCACGGGTATTGCGGCAGTGTTTGTTTACACTTTCCTGGCTTCTCTGGTCATGTTCATGTTGATCAAGGTGACCATCGGTCTTCGGGTTTCTGAAGAGGAAGAGGATGCTGGCCTGGACGTTCTCGAGCACGGTGTGCCGGCCTACGCCAATTTCGTAACGACCACTTCCGACCACCGGGCGTAAGCCACACACGCAACCAGGGGAAAACCAAATGCAGAAAATCGAAGCATATCTGAGGCCTTCGGCGCTGGAGAAAGTGCACGACGCTCTTTCCGAAGCAGGGATTATCGGGATGTCCGTCGGCGAGGTTCGAGGGTTCGGACGCCAGCGGGGACATCGGGAAGTGTATCGCGGCGCCGAGTATCGCGTCGACTTCGTCCCCAAGATCAAGATCGAGGTCATCGTGAAGGATGGTGACGTCGATACGGCGAAGGAAGCCATAATCGCGACGGCAAAGACGGGGGAGGTCGGTGACGGAAAAATTTTCGTTACCCCGGTCAGCGAAGCCGTCAGAATTCGGACTGGTGAGCAGGGCGAAGAGGCTCTGTAGACCAGGAAATGAGAGTTAATTGCGATTTAACAAATTAATACTTCGAACTACCATATACTCGTTNGGTTAACAGTTCGAGGTGGTTACGCTGCATCAGCAGTTTGCCAGGAGGAGGCGAAGATGAAGAGATTTATCGCAGTATGTGCAGTGATCGNAGGGCTCGGCGCCACCGAGGCACGTGCTCAGTCAGAAGTTTCGGTGGACGCATCGCTGGATGCCCTGTCCGGTTACGTCTGGCGCGGTGGTATCCTGGGTTCGGACGAGGATCTTGTCCTGCAGCCCAGCTTGACCTTCGGGTTCGGCGAGTCTGGAATCGCCCTCAATGTCTGGGGATCCTTCTTTGCGATGGACCGCGGCACGCTGGACCAGGTCGACGAACTCGATTTCACGCTGAGCTATGAAACGAGCCTGGGTGAAGACGGTCAGGTTGGTTTGTCGATCGGTTTTATCGAGTATACGTTCCCGAGCCTGAACGCCGGAACTAAGCACTCGGAAGAGGTGTATGGTGGTCTGAGCTTCGACCACCAGCTGGCTCCGAGCATTACGCTCTACTACGACTTTGGTCTGATCGATGACTTCTACGTCACGGCCGGTGTCGGCCCCGAGTTCCCACTGGGTGATGGTGACAACGCTCCGGTCTTTGGTCTCGGTGCGTCTGTTGGGTTCAGCGGCGAGGGGTATGGCGGTAGCAGCGGCTTCAATGATGTGACGCTATCCGGTTCGATCAGCTGGGCTTCCGGTAACTGGTCGTTCAGCCCCTATGTCGGCTACTCTTACGCTGATGACGGTATCAACGCAGACAACTCCTCCTTCTGGGTTGGCGTCAGNGTCGGGGTCAGCAAGTAAGTAGTCGCAACACGATTCAGTCGTACACCAGAAAGCGCCGTATCTCCGCGAGGGGATACGGCGCTTCTTTTTTTTAGGCTTTCGAGCGTCTATGCTGCGGCTTCGGTCTCCTGGGGCAACATGTTCGACTTGAGGCGGCTGAGCGCACGGTCCTTGATCTGACGGACGCGTTCCCTTGAAATCGAGAAGCGGCGACCGACCTGCTCGAGCGATTCCGGCTCGTCCGTGTCGAGTCCGTAGTAGAGACCGAGGATTTTGGCCTCCCGCTCCGGGAGCTGGGCAAGACTCTCCTTCAGAAACTGACGCATATACGCATCGTGGACGCGCTCGTCGGCGGACGGTTCGTCGGCCACGAAGGTGTCCGAGTAGCGAATCGTCCCGTCCGCATAGATCTGCTGATCCATCGACAGCGACGGCTGATTCGACTCCATCGCTCGACGCACGCGCTTGTGCGACATCTGTGTGTGCTCGGCGAGTTCTTCCTGGCTGGGCTGACGACCCAACTCCTGCGTCATCGTCCGAGCGATCTTGGCGATCGCGTCGTGATCGTCGATCTGGTTGACNGGCACCNTGACGGCCCTCGTNTGCTTGTTGAGGGCGGACATCATTGCCTGCCGAATCCACCAGACAGCGTAGGTGATGAACTTGTGGCCCCGTGACGGATCGAAGGTCTCCGTCGCCCGCATCAGGCCGACGTTCCCCTCCGCGATCAGATCCTGCAAAGGCAGGCCACGGTTGGTGTACTCACCGGCGACGCGGACGACAAATCTCAGGTTCGCCGTGATCAGTTTGTCCAGGGCGCGCCTGTCGCCCTTTCGCGCTTTGGCGACGGTGCGTGCCTCCTCCTCCCGAGGGAGAGGGGTATACTTTCGAATGTCTCTGAGGTAAAGGTCAGTACTTTCGCGCGATTCGTTCCCGTTGAAGTTCGCCATCACGTCCTCGTCCATTCACGCGTGTGCATAGAGTGACGGTTGCCCATAAAACCGTCGTGGAATTGACACTTCTGAACCCCTTGGATATATTCCAAAANCCCAGGGGGATGCAGTTTTGCTGCTGAATCCTGAGTGCAAGCCGTCGGTTTTCGATCTTTGGCGGGGTCGAACCGTCGGCTTTTTTAGTTCGTCTGAATCGTGTGGAAGAACGGCACGCGCTGCTCGACCTGTGTCTTCAAGCGCTCACAGTCGTCGCACAGCCGCTCCTCGAGTCTCAAATCGCAGGGAAGACAATGACAGAGCGAGTTGATCGTGCAATCCAACTTCGCTCGGATGCCCTCCAGTTCAACAATCTGCGCGTTTAGCTCTTCCCGCTTCTTGCGCAGATCTTCCAGGACGTCGGCAGCCAGAACTCCGGCCGTCGCTTCCTCACACCGCTTCTTGAGGATGGCCTTGATCCGCTCCAGGCCGAACCCGAGTTCCTTCAGGCTCAGGACCATCCTCAACTGTGTGAGCTGCTCTTCCGAATAGCACCGAAAACCGCCCGAGGAACGATGGCAGGGCTTGATGAGCCCTTTCTCCTCGTAGAATCGGACAGTCCGCGTGGTTGTTCCGGCAAGCTCTGCGAGCTCACCGATGTGCATTGTCTCTGGCAAGCAGCCTCCTGTTTGCGATGAATCAACNTTCAAAAACATACTTTAACGTAACGTTAAAGTCAAGGCAANCATAACGTAACGTAAAAGTGTGCGTAATTATTTGAAAATTAGTAGTTTAGTGGTGGAATAGTCGGACGCCAGTTATCGCCATAACCATATTGTAATCGTTGGCGGCCTCGATGATCTTCTCGTCCGAGATCGACCCGCCGGTCTGGCAGATGGCCGTCACGCCGGTCCTGGCGGCGCGATCGATATTGTCACGGAACGGGAAGAAAGCGTCCGAGCTAAGCGCTACGTTGGTCAGTTGCGCCATCCAGTCAGATCGCTCGTCATCAGAAAGCGGCTCGGGAGCGGTGGTGTAGTTTCGTTCCCAGGCAGCGCGTGCCTCAGGTGCCATGTCGCCCGTCAGATACATCTCGATGGCGTTGATCTTATCCGGACGCATCAGTTTGGGCGCGAATTCCATCCCGAGGACCTTGGGATGCTGGCGGAGGTGCCAGCCTTCGGCCTTTTTGCCAGCCAGGTCCGTGCAGGCGAGCCGATTTTGCTGACCGGCTCCGTTGCCGATGACCTGACCGTCCTTCGCGAAACAGACCGAATTGGACTGAGTGTACTTCAGGGCGATTGAGGCGATGACGAGATCACGACGCGCCTCGTCGGAGAGGTCTTTGTTGGTGGTCACGATGTTGTCGACGAGATCCAGACCGGTAACCAGGTCGTTCCGTTTCTGCTCGACCGTCAGGCCGAAGATGTCTCGTTGCTCCAGTGCTTCGCTCGGGTCGTAGTCCGGGTCAATCTCGAGAACCAGATAACCCTTCCGTTTCCGGTCGAGGATCTCCAGCGCCTCGGGTTCGTAGCCTGGGGCGATAATCGCGTCGGAGACCTCACGCCGAATGATCTTGGCGAGCGAAACGTCCACGACGTTGCTGACTGCGGCGAAGTCGCCGAAAGAGGACAACCGATCAGCTCCCCGGGCCCGGGCATAGGCCGCGGCCACGGGTGAAAGGTCGTCGCTGTCGGGGATGAAGTAGGACTGCCGAAGGGTGTCGTTCAGCGGCAGGCCGATCGCAGCGCCNGCGGGGCTGAGGTGCTTGAACGAGGCAGCCCCGGGAATTCCGAAGACCTGCTTGAGNTCCTTGACCAGCTGCCAGGCGTTTAGGGCGTCGAGCAAGTTGATATATCCCGGTGCTCCACGGATTACCTTGACCGGTAGGTCACCCCCATCTTTCCGGAATATGCGGGCAGGCTTCTGGTGCGGGTTGTTGCCGTAGCGAAGTTCAAGCTCGTTCATTAGCCTCTCCAGGCGGGAACAAAAATCGCCCGGCCGATCGGAAGGGGGAGATCAGTCCAGGCGTGGCGGTTGGTGCGNGTTATTGGTATTGTACGCTGAGAATATAGAGGGGCGGTTCAGGCGTGTCAATTCAGGCTGGTCAGGCGAAAACGACTGTCATCACCGGAGCGACGGACGGGATTGGGCGTGAGCTCTCCAACCACTATGGATCGGTGGGTGATCGGCTGGTCCTCCTGGGGAGACGGCCATTGGGCGAGCTGGATGCGACTCGGTTCAATGTGTCAAATTATCTCAAGATAGACCTGTCCCGGGCGGACATCGCGGACAGNGTTTCAGGTGGCCTAAATACCCTCGGCATAGAGACGGTCGACCGGCTTATCCTCAATGCCGGGACCGGCTACTACGGTCGAACACAACACCAGACGGCGGATGAGGTTCGTCGCGTCGTTTCTGTCAATCTCCGCGCGAATCTGGCCCTGATCCACGCGTGCTGGCCCTACCTGAAGTCTGCTCGTGGCCAGGTGGTGCTGATCGGATCGGTGATCGCCTACCTGCCCTGTCCGGACTATGCCGTGTATGGCGCGACGAAAGCCGCCATTGATGGTCTCGCACGCAGCCTGCGATACGAGCTCGCCCCAGATGTGCGTGTGCAGGTGATCCATCCAGGTGCGACCCGAACGGGTCTGCACGAGAAGATCGGGGTCGACGAGACGCGTGTCGATTGGCAACGGTTTCCGTCGGCCGAACAGGTCGCCATCCGGATTGCGAAACGGATCGGTCGGGGTCCGTGGCGCAGTGTNCCCGGGTTGGTCAACTGGANCGTCTGGACGCTCGGACGNCGAGTTCCCTACCTGATCGACCGGATGGCGCGGCGATGAAACGTTGCCTGATCACCGGAGCGGCAGCAGGCATCGGTCGGGCGCTTGTCGACGTCTTCTCGGGCAAGGGCTACGAGATCGTTGGGGTCGATGTCGATCCGAGGGGCGTGGAACAGACGAAACGAGCGCTGTCGGATCGGGGTGTCGTCTCGACGTTCGTCGTGGCGGATCTGGCCAGTTCGGACGGCGTGTCGCGCTGTGTCGAGTGTCTGGTCGAGATGCCCCCCGTGGATGTGGTCATCCATAACGCTGGGATCAGCGCGGTCGGTCGGCTCCCTGCTGTGCCCCTTGAGGATCAGCTTCGAGTCATCGACCTGAACCTGACCGCGCCGATGGCCCTGACTGCTTCGCTCCTCCGAGACGAACGGGTTGCCTCGGGTGGGTCGATCGTCTTCGTCAGCTCGCTGTCTCACTACGTCGGGTATCCAGGCGCCTCTGCCTACGCTTCGACGAAGGATGGGATCGCGAGCTATGCCCGCAGTCTCCGCGCGGAACTACACAGCGCAGACATCCACGTCCTGACCGTCTTCCCCGGCCCTACGCGTACCGACCACGCTCGGCGATACAGCCCGGACAACAGTCGTGAGTCTTCCCGGATGGATCCAGAGCGGCTGGCAGAGATGATCTGTGACAGTGTGCTTCGGCGACGGGCCACGTTGCTTCCCGGGCTGGCAAGCCGGCTCGCCGCGTTCGCTGGATCCTGGTTTCCACGCACAATGGAACGAGCGATGGTCAGCACGATCCTGAACCGTCTGGACGCGCCTCGATGAGTATTGCCGGTCTCGTGTTGATCTTGAGGCGGCGCAGACGGGGAGATATTGATCGCTATCGATTCGGGGCATCACTACAGCTGGATCGAAGGGGGGCAGATCGGGCACGACTTTGGCCGCCACCCGTTCGCCTCTGGGTCATAGGACGCAGCCTCACTAGGGTTTGACACGACGTCTGGTCGATCCCGGCTGCGTGCGTCGATGCAGGCTGCCGTGGAAGCAGGTGAAGGGAGGATGAGTTTCGACCTGGGTTTCGATTTTCGGAGCGTGGTGGTTTTCGAAGACGGCATCACGGTCGAACTGGATGAGTGGGCTATCAGGAACGTCGGTGCCTTCCTCGATGAGTTGACCTTAGCCGATCGCCTGGCGCGATCACGGGGAAGGACGTTCTCTTCGGAAGTCGTTCTGGTGGATCACGAGATGGCCGACGGTGTTTCGCAGGAGGGTGCGTTCACGGTGGGTGAGCACCCTGAGCTGGTGACGGATCCATTCGCAAGAGCCGCCCTGCTGGATGTGCTGAGCCCGGTGCGGTCCAGCCTCGTGGCGCATCCGAACGTGACGATCAATCTGATGAACGAGCCCGAGTTTGTGAGTATGNCAGCGATTCAGGCTGCCAAAATATTTGGATGCGATGCTTACAAGGATGTGGCGTTTCTCGATCCGTCAGGGGATCGGCTCTTGGGGTGACAGGTGGACGCGGCGCTTAGGCGAACGACAGCTCGTGTGCGTGTCAGTCGAAGAGTGGGTCACGTGACCTGTCCAATCCGAGATCGCGAGTGCCGACTTCAGGTCTTCCTACTGGATTGGTGGCGTGCTGTGCGTGCAGCGGCCAAGTTGAACGCCGACTTCGACCGTTCGGGTGCCGTAGATTTTGACGGTTTCCTGATTTTTGCCGGGTGCTTCAACATCTCATCAGGTGACTGTTCCTTTACTGCCGCATGTGACCTGGATACCGATGGACAGGTCGATTTTAGGGATTTCACATCTTTCGCGACGGAGTATGGACGTGTGTTTCGGGTGCCGACGGTTACGATCGGGTGGGCTGATGACTAGAGTGCGTTGGCGAACACGCTGTTGTTCGAGGGGCTGGCAGGGGAGGTTGTTACCGGTGTGATCAGCTTCCACGTGTATGACGTGGCAGAAAATCGGTTTCACCCGCTGACGACGACGATCGATAATTTCGAGCGGGCGGTATGCGGGGATCGAGCAGTGCGGATTAAGGAGTGGGGGTTTGGAGACGTGGATGGGCAGGTGGCCGGGGTATGGGCGGCGATGAACAGGGTGCTGCTGGCGGGGGGGCAGGAGNGTTGTTCTAGTGGGATGATGCGCACCGGTATGGGAGTGGGAGTTTTCGGCAGGTGTGTGAGTAGATAGAACAGAAAAGGGGGCGACACGGATGCCAACCCCCACGGATGTTGCGTTGCTCTGCGACGTCGCGCTTCGACTTCGCTCCCACCGGCGCTAGACTATGGCGGGCAGGCAGCCGTGACGTGCTAACGAGCTACTTCTTTANTGGGCTCTGCCAGATGGCGCGGCCGACGAAGAAGGGGCCGAGTGACGCCATATGCTTAGCGGTCTGCTGGGTCTTGCGCATTTCTTGGACNATTTTGGACAGCGGGAACAGGTCGTTGCTGACGAGGCCGATTACAAACTCGTTGTCGTCGCGGTCCAGGCCGTAGCAGGCGAGCCGGATGTCTTGGGCGTATCCGGCCGATCCATACGTGCGGCCGATCATCGCGTGCTCCATCAGGATCTTGCCCTGGTCGGCGGGCGGGAGGATGTTGAACTCCGATTTCCTGCGCAGCGGATACCAGACCGCCCACGGCCAATCGGGGTTAAGCGCGTTCCGACGGGGTTTACCAAGCAGCCAGTCTTCCAGGTTTGCTTCTCGGCCCATCGAATAGCTGCGGCCTACCATGGTCATCTCGGGCTTGTGCGTCAGCTCATCGAAGGGGCTGTCCTTGATGAAGTTCCGCACATCCTTCACGAAAAATTCCGGATCCTCGTCGATCGTGAGCAGCGCGACGCCGAACGGGTCGTTCAGGTCAGCATAGACGACCGACTCGATGCCGCTTCCCCGTGCGGCTGCGGCCAGCGCCTGTATGTCCCGACATCCCGTGAAGACCTGCAGTTGGAGATAAAGTCTGCGGATACTCGTCTGAGGTACGCCGTTCCGGGGGGCACCCTTCTCGCGGATGTCCCGAAGGTCGGACGCGTAGTAGAGGTCGCGATCCGGTTCGATGCCCCACTTGCGACCGACTTCGAGCAGTTCGGGCGTCATCTGCCACTGATCGCCGACCGGCTGGCCGAGATACTGTGTGGACGCGCCCTTGAGCGACATACAGTTCTTGTTGTCGCCGATGGCTCTAACTTCCTCCGACTCGGTCTCGGTCAGGTCTTCCTTGTCGGCCACCTGCGAG
The DNA here is from genome assembly GCA_002727195.1 of Gemmatimonadota bacterium. Classification (GTDB taxonomy): domain Bacteria; phylum Latescibacterota; class UBA2968; order UBA2968; family UBA2968; genus UBA2968. Next base: position 123,217 of record PBWH01000014.1, on the reverse strand, counting down.
AGTTCGATCACCTGATCTTCGACCGGCTTCGGGTTGGGGCCGCCCTCCTGGAGCAGCGTCGGGGCGACCGACTCGACGGCGGGCTGTGCCAGATCCCATTTGCAGGCGAACTGCAGGAGTGTGTGGCCGTGTCCTTCGGCGATTTCGCGGAACCGGGGGAGCTTCTCGTGTGCCGCCTCGATCCAGCCGGCGGGACGGAAGGCACGGTGGTCGGAGCGGGGAAGGCTCGTGCCCGGGGCGAGATCGTCGTGGAAGATGCCGCCATAGTCGACGACGCGAGCGATGACCTTGACGGCGTGTTTTTCGGCCGCGTCGAGCACCAGCCCACCGGGCCACGGCTCGAGTGGGTTCAAGATGATCATCGCCCAGTCGATGTGGTCGCCGTGCCGCTCGAAGCAATCAATGACGTCCACCGTAAACCCGTTAGCGGGTCCGGGGGCGATTCCGAGCATATCCGTCTTGCCCGATGATTTGAGCCCTTTCAAGGCGTCCCAGACGACGTCGCTGTGGTAGCCGACTGCATCGGGGTTGTGCAGCAGCAGGAGGTCGAAGCGATCTTCTTCCAGGCGCTCGAGACTCTTGTCGGTCGCCATCTCCAGGTAGGCTCCGTATTCATCGGCATCGCGGAGCTCGGGATCCGTGAAGCGAGGGAACCCCTTCTCGGCCTGGCGCATTCCCGTGTAGAAGTCGTGACCGACGGCACCGACGAGGCAGTACGTGTCTCGGTCATACTGGGAGAGCGCACGACCCAGGAGCTCGTCCGCGGCGCCTTGACCGTAGACGTCCGCCGTCATAAAGGTTCGGATGCCGCTGTCGTAGGCTTGTTTGACCAGCTGCTCGAGCCGATCTGGGCCGATGTCCCCCCCGAAGTGCATGAAGTGTCCGCCGCTCCAGATGCCGAAAGCGGATACGCCGGGTTGCATCATATCATTCCTCGTGTCGGTTGAGTCTAGAAGCCAGTAATTGCGGCTGGAAATATAGCAAAAAGCGCGGTTTACTCCCACTGCGGGACGAGCCGTAAGGCTTGGCACTCCCTCTACGCTACCCTACATTCAGGTTGCCTGTCAACCCAACAAGGAGACGCCGATGGAACGCCCCTCGTGGGACGATTACTTCATGTCGATCGCCTACAACGTCGCGGAGAGATCGAACTGTATTCGACGCCAGATCGGCGCCGTGATCGTGAAAGAGCGGAACATCATCAGTACGGGCTACAATGGTACGCCTGCTGGGGTCAAGAACTGCTACGAAGGCGGTTGTCCCAGGTGCGCGGGGCACGCTCCATCCGGGCACAGTCTGGATACGTGTCTGTGCGTACACGCGGAGGAGAACGCGATTTGTTTCGCCGCACGCCACGGGGCCCGTACCGAGGGCGGTATCCTGTACTCGACGACGCGTCCGTGCTTTGGATGCCTGAAGAAGTCGATTCAGGCCGGGATCACACGGATTGCATATGTCGAACCCTACGACTACGAAACGGAACTCGAAGAGGTCTACTTCGGGTTGGTCAAAGAATCAGGCGTGACTTTCGAACGGATCGAGCTCAGCCGGAAAGCGTAACGTGTCCTGTTGTTGCGAAACTGAATCCCCGTATCATCGACTATTGACCGCCCTCTCCGGGGTGCTCTTCATCGTCGGCCTCGTCCTCTCCTTCCAGGTGACCACCGAGTCGCGCCCTATCTACGACACGATCCCCCCCACCGCCGGTTTAACGCTCCTGGTAGCGGCACTCGTCGGCGGGGCCAACTTCATTCCTTCAGGCCTCCGCTCGCTACGCTCGCTCTCGCTGGATATGGATTTCCTGATGACCGCCGCTCTGATCGCCGCGGCCGTGATCGGAGAGTTCGCAGAGGCAGCAGCGATCGGGTTCCTCTTCTCGCTATCCGAACTTGCCGAAGACTACGCGGTGGATCGGAACCGATCCGCCCTCGATCAGCTGATGGCGCTCGAGCCTGAAGTGGCGGAGCGGGTGTGCTTGGACGGCAACCAGACGATTCCAGTGGAAGAGATTCGAGTCGGTGACGTCCTTGCCGTCAGGCCTGGCGGCCGCCTGCCGGTTGATGGGGTCGTGGTGAGCGGGCAGACTTCGGTGGATGAGTCCACGATCACGGGTGAGTCTCTTCCAGCTGACAAGACGATCGATGATCCCGTTTACGCAGGGTCGATGAATCAGGAGGGGTATGTCGAGGTCCGAGCCGAGCGCGTCGCAACACAGACCCTACTGAACCGGATCGTTCAGATGGTCGAAGATGCAAAGGAGCGTAAGGCGCCGAGCGAACAGTTCGTGCGACAGTTCTCGCGGGTATACACGCCGGTGGTCGTCGCGTTGGCTCTGATCGTGATGATCGGTCCCTGGCTCCTGTGGGGAGAAGCCTTCGGCGACTGGTTCACACGCGGGTTGGCCGTCCTGGTGATCGCGTGCCCGTGCGCGCTGATCATTTCGACGCCCGTCGCCGTGATCAGCGCGATCACAAGTGCGTCCCGGAATGGTGTGCTGATCAAGGGTGGGGATAACCTCGAGGCGATCGCCGATGTGCGTGCCATCGCGTTCGACAAGACGGGGACGCTGACCAAGGGGTCCTTCGAAGTCTTGGAAGTGATTTCGGCGAACGGTCTGAACGAGCGCAGAATTCTGGAGATTGCTGGCGCTCTCGAGTCGAGGTCCGAGCATCCGATTGCGAGAGCGATCGCCAAGTATGCCGGGAGCGTGGAGCCGTCGTCCTTCCAGTCGCGTGCCGGGCTGGGCGTGGAGGGAGAGGTCGACGGGATTGCCTACCGGGTTGGTCGTCCATCGATGCTGAACGGGTCCCTTGAGGACGAGGCAAGCCGTTTGGTCGATGGACTCACCGGAACGGCTGTCGTTCTGTCGACTGACGATGAGGTCCTCGGGGCGATCGTTCTCGAAGATGCGATCCGAGATGAGGCCGCGGACTGCCTGAACGCGCTCAAGCGTGATCAGATTAGGAACGTGACGATCTTGACGGGTGACCGCCGGATGGCGGCTGAGCGGGTTGCGGAGGCGGTCGGTGTGGATGTGGTTGAAGCAGGGTTGTTGCCTGAGGAAAAGCTGACCGCGATCGAAGCGATTCAGCAGAAGCACGGTCCCGTGGCGATGGTCGGGGATGGCGTCAATGATGCGCCCGCTCTGGCGGCTGCTCGGGTCGGTGTGGCGATGGGGGTGGTGGGCAGTGATGCCGCCTTGGATACAGCCGATGCGGCCTTGATGTCGGATGATTTGTCGAAGATGCCGTATCTCTTCCGGATCGCACGCGTATCCCGTCGCGTGATTCGTCAGAACATCGTCGCGTCGATCGTGGTTAAAGTGATCCTCGCGGCAGGTGCGGCGGGTGGGGTCGTGTCCCTAGCGGCGGCGATCGTGGTGGGGGATATCGGGATGTCGCTGCTGGTGACGGGGAACGCGCTCAGGCTCGCGCGGACTCGCTGATTTAAAAGCGAAGACCTCTCAACGCAGTCCCCTTCGGGCCTTGCGCTAAGGCGGGCCAGGGAGGATGCAGAGAGAGGCAAGCAGCCATAATCACTGTCGTAGGCCGGATTTCCCTCTCCTGCGAAGTGGGAGAGGGATTCTTGCTGGACTGCTGTTTTGCGCGCAAGACGGGTGAGGGCCGACTGGAGGGCACCGGGTCACCGTGCCGAGCACGGCGACCAGAGCGACGATGGTTGATCAGGGGACGGGCAGAGCCCCTCAGTTGCTGGGCTCCGCCCAGCGCCTTGTGGTTGATGCACCCTCTCGTCGCCGTGCTTCGCACGGTGACGCTGTCGTCTTTCCCGAAAATACCCACGTATAAACAGAAAGGGGTAAGAGCCGAAGCTCTTACCCCTCAGTCGTTCCTTGTGTCCGGCAGGTCTAGCTGGTGACCTGCTTGAGTGACAGCCCCTCGTCCTTCAGGAAGGCGAGAAAGCCCTTCTTGTTGACGGTGCGGAGCGCGCGTGTGGACAGCCGAACGCGGACGAACCGGCCCAACTCAGGGACGTAGATCCGCTTCTTCTTCAGGTTCGGCTTCTGGACGCGCTTGACCGCGCGCTTGGAGTGGGAAACGTGGTTGCCGACGAGCGGCGACTTTCCCGTAAGACTGCATCGCCTGGACATCGCTTACCTCTCGGGGATGATGCTGAGTCGTTTCAAAGTCGAATACTAGCTAAAAGAGGGTAACAATTTACAGGTTCGTGGCGGATGGGGCAAGGCAGAAGCCACTCGACAGAGCTGTTTCAGGGTTTTATCCATTAAAAACAATATTTTATGCGTGTATCGGTTTCCGGGCGGTGCCTCGATGGACTGGTTTTTCGACCTGATGAGGATGGAAGATCTCGACCAGGCCCAGAGCGTCGAGGATCTCCGTGTCGCTCGGGATCAGGGAGACGATTCGGTCAGACATCGGACCTCGCAGAGCGATCGAGCACGTTCCGTTGCAGATAGGGGATCAAGTCGTCGAGGCTCGTGAAGGGACGTCGTTCATCCGAGACGAGCGTCCACACGGTTCCCTCTTCGTCTAGCNTCATCTCGAGAACGAGATCGGTTGAAGCATTCTCGGCGACGACCTCGAAACCGACACGTTCGAGTGCCCGAGTGGTCCAGTCGGCTTCCAGACCGGACGCGCTGAAGCAGATCCTTCTTTCGGCATCGTGGGAAGGTCTGAAGGCGCCCAACGTTTTGTCGAATTCGATTCCGTCTCTGACGAAGGCACTTTCAAAGGTGCGATTCAGCACGAGCGATTCGGAAACACCCGTCTGGACGCCTCCTTGGTTCATCAGCCAAATCCGGTCGGCGTTGCGCACGGCGATCTCCAGGTCGTGGGTCGAGAGGAGGATGGCTTTGCTTTCGCGATGTGCGAGGTTCCTGAGCAGGGCGACGATCTCGACTCGACGTGCGAGGTCCAGGAACGCCGTGGGTTCGTCGAGCAGGATGATGTCCGTGTCCTGGGCGAGCGCCCGGGCGATCATCATCTTCTGGCGTTCTCCGTCGCTGAGTTCCGTAACGGGTCGGTCCGCCAGTTCCTCTGCACCTACCGCGCTGATCGCTCGTATTACGGCCTGATGATCCTCGTCAGTAAGGCGACCAGACCAGTCGGTGTGCGGATACCGTCCCAGACTGACCAAGGCGTAGCTCGACAGGTGACCAACGTCGATCCGATCTGTAAGGACGATGCTCAGTTTCCGGGCTCGCTCACATGGGTCGAGTTGCTCCAGAGGTGATTCCGACAGGTGGATCGATCCGCCCAGGGAGGGTTGCATCCCCGCGATTGTGCGCATCAGAGTCGACTTTCCCGTGCCATTCGGTCCGAGCAGACATACCAGTTCGCCTTGTTGCAGCTGAAGGTCCAGAGCACTGGCGACCACGGTCGGTGTTCGTCGCCCGTGTGCGTAGCCGATCGTCAGGCTTTGTGTTCGGATGGCGCTCACGAGGCGAAGGCCGACTTGATGTTTCTGCGTCTGAGGACGATCCAGACGACTACCGGAGCGCCAATCAGGGCGGTGACCGCGTTCAGCGGGAGCGTGATATGGCTCCCCGGTACGCGAGCGACGAGATCAGAGATGAGCGCGACGATCGCACCCATCAGGCAGGCGGCCGGAATCAGGACACGATGATCTGAGGTGTTCAGGATACTTCGCGAAAGATGTGGCACGGCGATGCCGAGAAAGGCGATCGGTCCGCAGAAGGCGGTCGTGACGCCGGCGAGCATCGAGGCGCTGGAGAGGATCCAGAAGCGGGCTCTCCACACGGTCAGGCCGAGGCTTGCGGCGTAGGTCTCCCCGAGTAACAGCGCGTTCAGGGCTTTCGAGGAGAACAGGCCGACGAGCAGACCAACCACGGCCAGCGGCCCATACACGGTCAACTGCGACCAGGTGACGCCGGCGAAACTGCCGAAGGTCCAGATCAGGTAGGCCTGNNCNNCGTTNGANGCGCTGAAGTAGATNAGGACGCTGACCATCGCNCCNGANACGTAGCCGAACATCAGGCCGAGGATNAGGAGGGTCATGTTGTTCTCGACCCGGCGTGATACCCCCAGGACCAGACCGAGGACGGTGCCTGCTCCGGTGCTGGCGGCGAACGCGAGCCCGAAGTTTCCGAAGGTGTCGAGTCCAGCGATCAGGGTCGATGCGCCCGCACCGGCGGCCAGGACAACGAGGGCGACGCCCAGGCTGGCTCCAGAACTGATGCCGAGGACAAACGGGCCGGCCAGCGGATTTCGGAACATCGTCTGCATCTGCAGGCCGCTGAGTGAGAGAGCGGCACCAGCCAGGATTGCGGTCAGAGCACGCGGCACTCTGAGGTTTACGACGATCTGATCCCACGCGGGATTGGCTGACGGATACCCAAACAAGATTCCCGCTATATCGCGAATCGGGATACTGACCGATCCAGCTGTGAGGCTGACGATCGCGACGACGGGGAGGCAGACCGTGAGTAGGACCAGGACAGGTGCTGCCGATCGGCGCTCCGGGAAGGCCACGATGTTTGGTTGGGGGAGGGCCACGTCAGTCCAGCTTCCGGTAGTAGTACAGCTTGTGGTCGGAGAGGCTTTCGGGATGGAAAATGCGGATCAGGTCGGCCAACACTAGGTGCGGGTTCGCGACGCCCGATTCCCAGTAGTCGTTTCCACCGTGTTCTTTGACACGGGCGACGTGATTGTACATCTCACTTTTCTTGTATGCCATGAACAGTGCGTAACGCTCGTCGGCATCGATTGCTTCCTTACGGCTGCCCCAATTTCCGGTGTTGATCCAGACGTCCGCATTCTGAGCGCGTTCGAGCACGCTCTCGAACTCCATCGGGATACTCCGCTCGCTCTCTGTGTCCTTCCACACGTAGTCTGCTCCCGCATCGGCAAGCAGGACGGCGATGAAGCTCTTCCCACCAGAGGCGTGCCACAGCCCATGCCAGCTCATATTCGTGAAGACGCGAGGCCTGACCCTGGCTGTTCGGCCGATTTCAGATAGCTCCACGTAGCGAGACTCGATGCCGCCGAATGCCTGCTCGACCTCGGTTTCTCGGTTGAAGAAGAGCGCCGTGAACTTCATCCACTCCGCTCGCCCGAGCGGCGTTCCTTCCATAAACTCTGCGTTGATCGCTGCGGTAATCCCCATTTCTAACAGCTTGGGGTGCGCGTCGCCGGCCGGGTTACCGGATCCGTAGGTCATCACGAGGTCTGGACGCAGCGCGACGATGGTCTCGCGATTTAGCCCCCCATCAGCTCCGGTCTCGACGGTTCGGCCGTCCGCGATCCGCTCGAGAATCCAGTCCGCGTAAACAAAGCTGGCCGTCGTCAGGCCGACGAGGCTCTCCTCGGCACCGATCGCTTCCAGATGCGGGAGATAGGTGGTCGACAGCGCTGCGTATCGTTCGATTGGGACATCGATATGCTGAGCATCTTCGTAGCCGTCCGGACGTGGCGTGCCCTTCTGGGTCAGGACATAGGTGAAGGTCTCCGTCGCGTCCTTCCACGGGTTCAGCACGCGGGCCACCTTGTAGTGGCCGTGGTAGGCGACGTCGAATCCTTTCGCGTGACGGATGTCGATCTTGGAGGGGAAGTAGTCGACGCCTCGGGTGTACGCGTCGACGGCTCCCTTGAGCGTGTTGGTCGATTCGGCTAGCGCTTCACTCAGGAGGCCGAAGAGTGCGGCGATCACGCAGGCTGTCTGTCTCAGCATTTGCATTCCTGTTCGAAACGAGCTTTACCGCAGTGTGTTCGAGTAGCAATGTCTGCCTCGCGTATCGAGAACCCGGCATACACCTTTTTTTCGCCTCTGTAATCCGGCTTCTAGATATGGCCAGGACTCTGTCCTGGCCTACTGGAAGACACGGACCCTAGTATTCAATTCCCAAACGGGCAGGTGTGCCTTGGGCGTAGTAGTGTTTGACCTTTCGCATTTCGGTGACGAGGTCGACACGTTCCACGAGGCTGTCCCATACTTTGTGGCCGGAGAGAACGAGCTCGCATCGCGGGTCTTCGTCGTAGGTGTCCAGCAGGCGCTCGACGTCCTTTTGTTTGGCGAGATCGTAGGTGACCGCGGCCAACACCTCATCGAGTATAAGCAGATCCTGCCTGCCATTGCGGATCAGGTCTTCGGCGATCTCGAACCCGCGTTTGGCCTCTTCGATGTCCTGGGGCTCGACACCAAAGCGGAAGGAACCGTCTTCGCGCATTCGCTCGCAGCCGGTGGGATGCAAGTCGATCCTCTCGAGCTGACGGAGGATGTGCCGCTCGGAGTAGTGTTCGTTAACCCCATCGTAGCCCTTGTCGAACTGGACGAGCGCGACCTGTTTGCCCGCTCCCAGAGCCCTTATTGCCAGGCCCATACAGCTAGTGGTCTTCCCCTTGCCGTATCCATAGTAGACGTGGATGCTGTGGTGAGGGGTTTGCTCATCTGAGGGGGGGATGGCTTTTGTCTCTGACATTCTGTGTCCTTTGAGGGCAAAGGGCTGAGTGCTGAGCGCGTTCATTGACCGAAGTTCTCGGCAAAGATCAGGAAGTCGGTGAAGTCGACCATTCCGTTCGGGTCGAGATCGTACTGTGACCCGTAAGCGTCGTCTCCCGGCTGTTTGCCGAAGGCCGCCGCGAACAGCAGGAAGTCGTCGAAATTGGCGTTGCCGTCGTCGTTGAAGTCCGCCGGATTCAAGTCAACGAACTCGATGTCCGATGGTGGGAGACCCGTTCCGATCGGGCCGGACGTACGCGTGTTCGTGGATGTGTCGTAGATGACGACACCGGCAACAGACGGGTCGGAAAAGGTGCCCCTGTCGAGGACCCAGAGCGACGAACCCTTGAGCGCGAGCGACGGGGTGAATCCGCCCGAATGATCCGGCAGCGTGTCTGAGACGACTCCCGTGCTCAGGTCGAATCGCTTGACGCTGCTGACGAAGTTCGCGTCGGAAACGACGATGTAGCCTGTCGTATCGTCCAGCATGGCCATCGCACCCACATCTCCGGCCAAGGATTCTTCGCTGACCTTTTGACCCTCCATCTGCAAGGATATCAAGTCTACGATCTCGATCCCACCATCCTGTGCACCGAAGGATGCCACCGTCGAAATGATCAGCTTTGTCCCGCGCTGGAGCACGGAAGTCGGGTTGGTGCCCGCCAGCACGATGCCCTGAACACCCTCGGTATCCGCGTCCGCATCGATCAGTGTATCCGTCTGCGTGTCGATGACAAGGATCAGGCTCGACTCTGTCGGCGAGAAGAAGGCGTCGCGATTCAGTCTCTGGGCGGTGACGAACACACGGTCTCCGAGAATGGCCATCTGGGAAATTTCAGGGATGCCGTCTTCGTCGGCGTAAGCGGACACGTCTATCGAACCGAGCGAGTCACCCGTAGCCGGATTCACGATGAGCACGTAATCACGCTCATACAGGCTCACGTAAGCCTTCTCGCTCGAGGCGAAGACGATGTCGTGCGGATTGCTTCCGTTACCCGTCGAATACTGGGTTACCGGCGTCGCGAGATTATCCTTTTGCAGAACGATGATGTTGTCTCCGTTCAGTTTGTTCAGGACGTAGACGAAGTCACCGTGGGTCCTGACCGCGGCGTCGCTGTGGATCAGGAGTAGATCGTTCGAGGGGGACAGGGTCTGAGTGTCGAGCGAGGACAGACTTCCGGTCGAGAAGTCCGTGGTGACGATAACGGCGCGCTGGCCGTATGAGACGCCGACGAATGTGATCAGGCAAAATGCAAGGCGTAGCAGGTGCAACATTTTCTCTCCTTCTGTGGTGCTATTCCCACTGTTGAGTCAAGCTGACGCCGAATGCGCGACCTGGAAGGGGATATCCCCACAGATCGAAGACACGAGCGTTGCTCAGGTTGGTGGCATCGATGCCGACCCTGGTGTTTAATCCGACCCGTACCCTGAGGGAGATATTGTGCAGGTGACGGGAGGGCAGGTGTCTGCGGTTGGCCTGGTCGAGGACATTCCCGTCCTCGAAGGCATAGACGTATGTGGCCGTCATCCGCCCGAAGCGAGCTTCGGGTCGGACGGAGGCTTTGTGACGGGGTCTACCGGGGAGCGAGTTCCCCTGGAGATGGGGGATGGCCGACCGGTCTTCGGTATGGAGGAAGGTGTAGTTCGCGGACAGAAGGAGTTGATCCGATACCCCGAGCGATGCGCTCGTTTCGACGCCGAATGCTCTGGCCTTGCCCACGTTCACCGGTCGTGATGTGGCCTGAGAGGTCTGCGCGAACTGGATCAGGCCGTCATAGCGCTGGTAAAAGTAGACGGCCTCGAAGGCGACGTCCCTGTGACCGAGCAGGATACCCGCATCCCACGTATGCCCGCGTTCCGGGTCCAGCGAGGTGTTTCCTAAGACGCCTCCACGGTCTCCGAACAGTTCGTGGAAAGAGGGTGCACGCTCCGATCGCGCCGCGTTTGCCTTGAAACTCAAACCGTCCGACATGCGAATCCTGAGGCCCGTGTGCCAGCCGTAGAGATTTCGGCTCGACTTCGATTCAGGAGCCTGTGGCGAGAAGGCGAACGGGTTTCGTCCCTCGAAACTGCTGAGGATGCGTCGGAGGTCGAGCGCGATCGACCAGTGGATTTGACTGTCCAGGAATGACAGTTCAAGCCGAGGCCGGGCCTGCCAAGTCCATCGACGCGACGCGAACAGCGGGGTAATTAGCTGGATGTTTGCCGTCGGGTCGTAGGTCTCTCGTCTGATATCCGACTGAAGCAGCAGAACGTGTTGGTTCGCAAAAACCAGACCCGACCTTGAACGCAGTCCGGCGACCCGTGTACGGTAGGTGTTGTCCTGTCGGCCGACGCCCACTTCTCCGAGGGTGTCGCGGAAGGTCTCACCCGTGTGACTGAAGTAGAGCGTGTGCTTTGTGTGTCCGGTCTGCCCGAGTGATCTATGCTCCGCGGTGATCTGTGTCGACGATCGGATCGAGCGAAGATGTGCGGCTGTCGACTGGTTGTTGCTGATGCCTGGGATGCCCTGACGTTTGGCGTGCAGCGACTGGCTGGCTGAAAGGACGAAAGGGGTGTCCGCGTTGAAGACTACCTTGCCGAGGAAGTTCGCGTTTCTGACGTCGTTGTTTTGCCGGTCAGCGAAACGGTCGTCGTTCGCGTTGTATTCAGTGCCGTTGTCGTCGAGAAAACCGAAATCGTTGTCGCTCGAGGCATAGTCGGCGACAACGAGATAGCGCGCGCGTCCTGCAGACTGTGAGGTGAAGAGATTGATGCTGCGGGTGTCGAAGGAGCCCCAGGATGCTGAAGCCTCCGTCTTTCCCGAATCCTGCTTCCGCGTCCGTATGTGGACCGTGCCCCCAACACCGTTCCCCGTCTGGCCGCTGCCCCGGTTGATCTCGATTCGTCTGACGTTCGACAGGGGGAGGTTCGCGAGGTTGACGCCACCGCCAATCGCGGCGTTGAGGAGGATGTCGTCGAGGTAGACTTCGATCTGGTCGGACGATGCGCCTCGAACGCTGACGGTGCTGACGGTGCCGACGCCGCCGAGAGACTGAACCTGGATACCAGCAGAACGATCGAGGACCTCCGGCAGCGTCGTGGTCTGCTGATCGAAGGCAGAGCGTTCGATCACGGTTGTAAATGCGGGCTCGGGAAGCGGCTCGCTCGGTGGGGTCGGGGCTGTAACATCGACCGGTGAGAGCGGGATCGGATTCGGTACAAGCCTTACGATCAAGGCGTTTGGGTAAGGAGGGTGCAGCAGGAGGTCGCGGTAGCCGACGCGAGAGAGGCGAACGCTCTCCGCACGATTCGGCAGGCCGAATATACCGGAACTGTCCGAAAGAGATGAGCCTCCCAAGGTCCTGATCAGGACGTCAGACAGCCCGGTTCCCGTTTCGGCGTCAACGACGCGACCCGATAGCGGTTCGGCTTTGGTAGGGGACGATCCGATGATGAGGATCGTCAGGATGTAGACGAGTTGCGGCACCGGCACCTGTAAACGAAAAAACCCGACTCCACGCGAAGTCGGGTTCGTCTGCCGGTGTATATAGGCCTGGCGGACGTCCACTTCCCGATCCGCGAGGAAGGATGTCATCAGCATTCAGGCAGATCTTCTGGCTTCCGGTATGCGCCGTGCACGCCTTCCCAGCTCTTGAGTGAGCCAGTGGCATCGTGTGCGCGACAACCCGGTTACAGCGGCGGGCCCGCGACGGATTTGCACCGTCTTCCCTATTAAGCCCTGGCTGAACGGCGTCCAGCCAGGCACCTGAAGCATCGATTAGCTTCTATCTGAAAGAGCAGCAGGACAGAGCGTCCTGACGGGCTGAATATAGACCGTTGCCGTATCGGTGTCAATTTCAGGCGCATCTCAATCCGGTATGCGGAGGCAAACCGATACGCGAGCGGCCCGACCGGGGGGAGCGAAACGGAATTCCCCGCGTAGGGAAGTTTGAGTTCGGAACGGATCTGGCCTGGTGTAGCCCACAGGGATGAGTTGCCGAGGTGCGAGCGCAGTCTGGGCTTGAGCGGCGATCCTAAGCCGTCACCTGATCGCTATTGCGAGCTGTCCTCTCCCGCTGGCGGGAGAGGATTCCAGATTACTGCACCGTCCACCGGTCCCATCTCCGATGGTTGGGTCGGCAGGCCAAAGTTGAGCACGTGTTCAACCTTGAGGGACGCAGGGGGAAGTCGCGATAGGGTCTTCGCCAACTCAATTTTCCCGTGCGGGGAAAATTGGCATATCCCCGATCCGACGATGACCATCACTGGTCACTCAGTCGTTCGGCCATCATCAATACCGTGGCGTGGATGTTGGCTCGCACGCAGTCGGGAAAGATGGAGGCGTCGATCACGCGCAGACCCTCGACACCGTGGACGGCACCGTTCTGATCCACGACAGCGTGGGGATCTGATGCGGGACCCATCTTGCACGTGCCGCTGACGTGGTGTCCTGTCGTGGCGTGCGCCAAGATCCACGCGTCCAGGCGTTGATCGTCTTCGATATCGCGGTGATCGGGCTGCATCGGCCGAGTGACGTGCGGTTCAAACGCCGGATGCTCGACGAGCCGGCGACACAGCCGGATAGCTTCCCGCATTCGCTCACGGTCGTATGGATCGTCGAACATTCGGTAGTCGATCTCCGGTTTGGCTGCGGGATCGGGCGACGTGATGGCAAGGTGACCGTTGCTTCTGGCCAGGTTGACCGTCGGTCGCATCAGCAGTCGCGGCTCGTCACGAACGTGCGCGACGTAGACAATCATATCGTCTGTGTCGGACGATCCCTGGGCCGTGTATCGCAGGCCGACCTGGTGCCAGTGGACGTTGAGCGGACCCGTGGTTTCAGCTTCCCAGTACATCGGTACAGCCGGGTGGTCACGCAGATTCTGTCCGACGCCAGGAAGGGCGATCGACAGATCGACACCGACTTTGTTCAGGTGATCCGGGTCGCCGACACCTGAACGCTGGAGGAGGAGCGGCGACCCGATTGCGCCAGCGGCAACGATGATGTTGTCGGCCCTGACCTCTGTCATCTCACCATCCCTGCTCAGCGTCAGACCGGTGGCTCGATTGGCATCGAGGAGGATTCGCTCGACCTCGGTGTTCGAGAAGATCGTGAGATTTGGCCGAGAGCGCACCGGGTTTAGGTATCCAATCGCCGTGCTGACCCGGATGCCGTCCGGGTTGTTCATCGGGTAGGGGCCGATGCCGGTCGCATAAGGCTTGTTCAGGTCGGGACAGTCAGCGAATCCCCTGTCCAGACAGGATTGGTGGAAGGCCGCCTGCACCGGGAGCCAGTCTGCTTTGCGGTATCGGCAAACAGGAATCGGACCGTCCTGACCGTGACCGTCAGCGTAGTCCTGGTCTGTCTCGACCTTCCTGAAATACGGCTCGACGGCATTCCAGCTCCAGGTGTCGTTACCGAGTGCGACCCACCGGTCGAAGTCGTAGGGGAGTCCCCACAGGTAGATCTGGGCATTTACGGCGCTCGACCCGCCGACGAGCTTGCCGCGGATGATCGGCTCACGAGACACACCTGTCCTGGCCTCGTAGCCCCAGTCGTAGCTCCGGGCGACCATCCCGGAAGGGGTGCTGTATCCGAGACGGACTTCGTCCGGCAGGCTCTCGACGGATGCGAAGTCTGGGCCCCCTTCGATGAGGAGAACGGATCGGCTTTCGTCTTCCGTGAGACGGGATGCGAGCACGCAGCCGGCAGAACCGGCGCCGATGATGACGGTGTCGTATGTAGCGTTGATGTGAGTCCTTCTCTGATTGCTAACCGGATGGTCGTCACCGTGTGAAATGCGGCGACGAGGGTTCACTGCTTTCCGTGACGGGCGGGCAGGAGCCCGCTCCCATCCCTGTGCTCCTGCCCAGGCTGTGCGTTCGACTTGCTCTGGTCGCCGCGCTCTGCGCGGTGAACAGAGCAAAGTAAAGTTCCTTGAGTCCTATCAGGACCAGCCCCTCACCATATACGCCTGCAGTACCCCACTCTCATCCGAGTTGAAGAACCCCGACCTCCCATCCGGCGACAGAAATGGGTGGATGTGCGTCTCCTTCTGCCACGACGATTTCGGGTTGGCGACCAACCGTGCGTTCTTGAGGGCACCCTCCTCATCCTCGGGCAGATCGAAAAGCCATACGGCGCCTCCGCCGTCCCGTGGTCCGGCGTCGGTGATCAGCCTGTTCCCGTCGATATCCGTTGCGAAATGCCAGAAATTCGGGCCGTCGAAGGATCGTGATAGGTCGTTTCGCCAACTGTCCGGTGTATCGATCCCGTCGTGGTTTGTGTGGGGCGATGCGCGTCCGGAGATTAGTTGCTGTTCAGCCGGCTCACGGGTATTGGTGCTCGTGATTGCAACGTCCGTTCGCCCGATCCAACACTGGTGTCCCTGACAGTGCTCGTTCCCGTCTCGTCCCCACGGAAGGTTGCGGAAGCCACTACCGTCGTCCCGGATGACGTGGATGTCCGCGCCTCTCCCGCTCACGAGCGTTTCGAGTTTTCCTCCGGCGCTCACGGTGTTGCCGTGATTCTCCTGGATCAGGATGTCGTGCGAGGCGTCCGGGTCTGTCTGTCGCGAGTACTGCGGGTGGATGTTGCACCAGGACGTGCCGTGGAAGACGAGTTGAACCGAGGGCTCGTTGATCTTGAACACGAGGAGGCCCCAGTCGATGCCTTCTGCAGTCCCGTCGCCGAGGAAGCCTGAGATGGCGATTCGTTTGCCGTCGGAGGAGATGGTCGACAGGGGATAGGGTCGACTCAGTCGGAAGCTCGTGTCCGGAATCGCGTGGTCGAGGACGTAGAGGGTTTCGCGATCCGTTCCATCCAGCCGTACTCGTTTAAGGATCAGACGCCCCCCGGTCACTTCTGTCTCGTCGATGAAGTAGTAGAGATGTTCGCCGTCTGGGGAGATCGAGGGACCTGTCGTGCCCAATTCAGTCGTGATCGGGTTCAGGTTGCAGTTGTCTTCCAGGTTACAGACGAGGAACTGATGTTCCGGGTCCTTCGGGTCGGATCCGTGTGGGTGCGCGGACCGGTGGACGACAAGGCACTCGGAGTCTGGGGTGAAGATCTGCGCCTCCATATAGACGTGGGACGAGGGCAGGGCCTCTTCTGTCAACTGGATGACCTCGAGATGCTCGGATTCTGGTCCGGGCACCAGGTCAGGTCTGACCTTCATCGTCTGCCTCCTATCGTGCGAGTATCCAGATGCAGCCGACCGAACGCTCAATCGACTGTTACCAAGTAACGCAGGCTGGTAGGATAGGTCCAGCGGAACGAAGGTCTGGTCAGGCAGGTGAGGATGGACCGCGGGTACTCGGCGCGTTTGGGCCCCGGATGAGCCTAGAAGTAGTTGATCCGGTAGTTGAGACGGAGGCTGCGACCCGCTTCCGGCATCACAGACCGGATGCGGGACAGATGGTTGCGGTATTCCGTGTCCGCGAGGTTGTCCAGTGTGAGGGTCAGGGTATGATGCAGGTGGGCGGTGTCGAAATCCTTCTGCGCATACAGGCCGAACACGGCATAGTCGTCGGTCGGTGTCTCGTTCGTGTCCACGCGACCCTGTCGACCGGCGATCTCGGCTCTTGCCCCGATTGTCAGCCAGGGGTGGCGGTATTCGACCAAACCGGTCGTCTTAAGCGGTGGGATTTCGGGCAGGGGGAGGTCATCGTCGCGGTTCTCTCCGCGGACGTAACTGACGCCCACTTCGGCGAGAACACGCTCACCCGATCGAATGCCCAGACGACTCTCCAGGCCCAGGAACCTGGCTTCGACGCCATCGATCGCGTAGATCGGGAGGAGTTGGGCGAAGTTGATCTCGCCTGTGTTGCGAGCGGTCAGGTAATTCCCATACTCGTTCCAGAACCCCGTTGCCAGGAGGTCAAAATCCGGCTTGCGGAAGTGGAGGAAGGCCTCGAGTCCGATACCCCGCTCCGCATCGAGCGTGGCGTCACCGATCTCGAAGGTATACGCTGCCAGATGAGGTCCCTCGTTGTAGAGCTCCTCTATCGTCGGAATTCGCTCGGATTGGCTGATGGAAAACCCACCAACAAGCTGATCCGACAGGGAGATGAGCGGGCTGATCGCAGCGGACCAAGCGTGGAAGGTGCGGTCGAGGTCGTCAGAGTACACCCGCGCCCGCGCCGCATCCCTGGGGTCCAGCGCGGCGTAGGTGTATCGTCCCGCCACCTGGAGTTCGAAGCGGTCTCGCGACATTTCGTGGTAGGCACTGAGTGTTCCGGACAGTCGCGTCGTTGGTGGAGTAAAGACGAAGGCGCCCAGCTTGAGGTCGTGGTGGGAAAGCCCGGCGCTGAGGATGGTCCTCGAACGGTCATCGTCAGACCCTAGGTGGAGCTTCACATCACCGATATGGTCATAGAAGAGGAATTCGGCTCCGATGTTTCCGTTGGATTCGAACTCGAAGTGGTGGTAGAACGTGCGCACAAAGGACGCGTCGAGTCGGTTCAGTTTGGAGTCTTCGAACCGATAGGACGCCTTTGCGTCGAGCACGCGTCGGACGATGTCGATATCCGCTCCATTCGGGTGGCCTCCGATAAAGCCACCGGGGATGCCATACTCAGTGTCGAACTGGTCGTAGGAGGCCCCGACGTATCCTCGATCTCCAGCGCGAGAAAGGCCTACCGCGAAGGTTCTGGTGTTGACCTCCGTGTTGTCCAGCTTGCCGCTCGGGGTGGCCTGGTCGCTCGTGGTCCGGTAAGTTGCTTCACCGAACAGGCCGAGCGGTCCGACCGGGGCGATCATCGAGGCCGCACTCAGAGCGCCACGGTCCACTGATGTTCCCCGAAGTCCCAGGCTCCCGAAGACCTGTGCTGGTCGGCTGTCGAGAATCCTGTTCTTGACGACGTTGATGACGCCTCCAGCGGCCGAAGAGCTATGGAGCAGCGTCTTGGGGCCACGGATGATCTCGATTCGCTCCAGATTGTACATCTCGAGCGTCACCGCGTGATCAGGGGACGTGGATGAGAGATCTCTCGCCTGGATCCCGTCCTGTGTGATCTGGACTCGATCTCCGCTCAGGCCTCGGATTACGGGACGAGCGGGGGCCGGGCCCATACTCCGGATCCCGACCCCCACTTCGTTCTTGATTGTTTCCGCTAGCGTCAGGCTGTAGTTTCGCTCGAGGTCCTCGCCGCTGAGTGTCCCGGCAGATTCGTGGAGCTGCTCGAACCGGGTCCCGGTGGTCTGGGAGAACACATCGATCCCCTTCATCATCAAGGCCTGCGCCACCAGCTCGACCCGCAGAGCCGTTCGGGTGTAGCTCGAGGCGTGAACGGTTCGCGTCGCGACCCGGTAGCCGATCCTCGAAAACTGAAGGATCTGCTGGCCAGGCTGTACCGAAAGACTGAAGCGGCCGTGCTCGTCGGTGGACGTGCCCCGCATCGTACCGGCCAGCCGAACGTCGACATACTCGACCGACTGACCGGTAAGATGATCAACGACTTGGCCTTCGAGATCGACCGTTTCCTCTGTGTGGACGGTCGAACAGAAGCAGGAAAGGACGATCAGTAGTCCGATCCACTTCAAAGGTGTCAGATCTCGGGGCATCACTCTTTCCAGCCTCGTAACAGGTTCGCTAAGGAGCTGTGACAGTAACCGGGATGGTTGCGAACGTCTCCTCCGGGTCCCCGTCGTGCAGGATCGAGAGGGTGATCGTCGTCGCGCCCGCGGCCCTGCCGATCAGGCGGAACGCCCAGAATTCGGGATCCATCGGAGGATCGATGCCTAGCAGCGTGGTGTCAGCGACCGCGATCCCAAGCGCGTGGGGCGGAGCTGCCGGCTGGAACTCGACGCCCTGGGCGTCAAAGAACTGAACCTCCAGGTGGTCGGTACTGTCAGCCTGGACAACCGTCAGCGTTCCGGTGGTTTCGCCCTGACCGGCAAGTGGTGTCTCAGTCAGAAGCTTACCGCTTTCCTCGTCCTTGACGCGGACTCCCATCGGTTCACCGTGCTGCCCGGCCGTAGCTTCGATGTGGACGGATAGCGGAAGGGTCGAGAAGTCGGCGTGACCTTCGTGGAGGACGGAGAGTATAATCGTCGTTTCGCCCTCTGCCAGCCCACGGAGATGGAACTCGAAACTGCCTTCGTCTCCCGGATCCTGGAAGACCTCAAGAAGCGTCGGATCCGCGATGGTATATCCGAATGTCAGCTCGCCTCCAGTGGGTGCGTCGAACTCAGTACCTTCGCCGTCGAGGAACTTGATGCTCCAGTGACCAGTCAGGCCGATCGGCGCTTCCAGATGGTTGTGACGGCCGCCGGTCGTGTCGACGACGCCCTGGAAGTAACGGAAGAAACGTACGCCCGAGTCCACGAGCACGAGACCTTCAGCCTCGAAATGCTCCTCGACGTGAACGGCTATTGGGATGGTGCGGAAATCTGCGTGATCGACGTGGGTGACCTCGAGGACAATCGTCGTTTCGCCGGCCTGGAGACCGCGCAGATGGAATTCGAATTTACCCTCATCACCTGGGTCCTGGACGACCTCGACGATTGAGGGGTCGGCGATCACCCACGTAAACCGAAAGTCCGGGTCGGTCGGTGCGGCGAACTCGCTACCGGCTCCGTCGAGGAACCGGATGCTCCAATGGCCGGTTAGTTCGGCGACCTCGGCCTCGAGGTGATCGGTTCTGTTGTCCGCAGCGTCGATCTGTCCCTGGAAGTAGCGGAAGAAACGGACGCCGGAATCGACGATCACGAGACCTTCGGCCTCGAAGTGCTCCTCCTGAGAGCTGATCGGATCATCTTCACCACAGCCTGCGATCACGGCCGAGAGCGAGCAGGCGAGCGCGAGGAACGCGCCTTTGTATCTGGAAATCATCTTGGTTCTCCTGGTGTACAGTAGTAGAGGCCTAACAGGGCCTGACAGTCAAAAGACTGGACCGACATCGGTTCTACCAGGCGGCTGCTGGCCTGGCATGTTGGATTCGGACTCACTGCGTAGAGCAGCAAGTAAGGATGCGGTGGATGATGCGATTACTGTATCGCAGGCGGAGAGCGACCAAGCGGAGACAGATAAAGGAGATGATCAGAGGATTCGCGTTTGGTATGCGTGTAGGTACCGGCGAAAAGAAGCACCGGCAGGAGTAGCGCGAGGAATGCGATATGGAGAGACTGCGACCACTCGCAGGCCAGACAATCGGACCCGACGTGCTCGTGGTGATCGTGCTCGAAGCTATGGACGATCCCAAAAGCGAACGCGACCGCCAGCACTGCGATGATCGGCCGGACAAGGGTCGCGTTTGTGGCTGGGCGAAGCATTGTGGTCTCAGTGTTCGTGGTGTTCGGTGATCGCGTCGTGATCGTGGCAGTGGTCGTGACTGCACAGTCGCTGATTCAGGATATGACCCAGAATCAGGAAGCCGGACCCGGCCATCGTCACGCCTCGTTCCCCAAACTCACTCAGGTGGTCGTGACCGGCCACCGCCGCGACACCGACCAGTGCAAGACCCGTCAGACCGAGCAGGACGACGCGATAGTCACGATGAGCGCGACACCCCAGGGTCAACGCCAAGATAGAAGTCGGCAGGATCAGCCAGAGGAGGATCGTGTGGAAGGCCCCATCGCCGAAGAACGTGGAGGCCAGGACGGGAAACGCGACGATCGCCACCGGAATCAACAGACAGTGGACAGTGCACGCTGTCGAGATCAGGATCGCCGCTTTGTCACTAAGGGATTGTGTCGTTTTCAGCATTTTCTTCTAGAAGACAGGTAAAGTGCGTATTGGGTGTGTATAAATCTATCGGTCCATCTGTAACAGTGCAAGAGCAATCTGATAACCATATATAACCGAATATTTTTCAAGCAATTATGGGCTATCTGTGGAAACGTTCTTCTCTACGCACTCGCCACAATCCAACCAGTGTTCTTTGGGAAGGCTGGACATCGCTTGGGGACTGCTCCCTCGCTCGAACACGGGGTGGAACAGGACGTCGCCCTTTTCGTGATGGGTTCCACATGTACGGCAGTCGGCATCCTCCACGAGTTCGACCGGTGTGTAGCCCGTGATCACCCAGCCGTCGTGACCTGTGTGAGCGGCCAGGCTTTGGAGGGCTTCCCGGATCGTACGGGATTTGTTGCCTTGGTAGTACTTGTCTGCTAGGGTGTCGAGCAGATTAACGGTTGAGTTGTCGAGGGTGAAGTTCAGTCGTTTCATACACGGTCTCCCTTTGGGAGTGGGCTAAAAGTATGTGGAAGTATAGGCTTTAGCTTGTAGCGTGCCCAAGTCGGCGAAGCCCTCAGCGTGTTCCATATGCAGGTGGGCGGCAGATCATTCGCAGGCACGGCAAAGGGATTGATTTCTGGTGTGGGCGACGACGATTCCGACACTGCCGGCGATGGTGAAGATCCGTTCCAACGATTCGCCCAGCACATCGTGCCCGGCCACAACCGGTAGCGCCAGTATGCTGAGGCCCGCCAGACCCCAGAGCGGGACCGCAAATTTCCGGTGTCTTCGGTAGCCCATGAAGAGCGCCAGGAGGCTGAGAGGGACAACCAGTTTCAGAAGCGCGGCGTGATAGTGCTCGTCGGTCAGTCCCAGCGCGAAGAGCGATGGGAACAGCACCAAGGCACCGGGTAGGATGATACAGTGAACCAGGCAGAGGGTGGAGCCGAGAATAGCGAACTGATCTGCAGTGTTTCTGGTGAGTGACTCGCTCATGGGACTTTGTCTCCTTTTTCTGGCCCTTCATCGACTTCGACCTGATAGGCGGCCTCGCGTGTGGGGATCAAAAGCTTCTGCAATTCCGCCGCAGCAAGCTTAACCGGTGTTGCTTTGTGCAGTCGGTAGAAGAGTCCCCACTCGTCCTGGTCTACAATGATCAGTTTGCCTTTGAGGGCAATCGGATCGTAG
This sequence comes from Gemmatimonadota bacterium, assembly GCA_002727195.1. GTDB lineage: Bacteria > Latescibacterota > UBA2968 > UBA2968 > UBA2968 > UBA2968. Next base: position 101,933 of record PBWH01000014.1, on the reverse strand, counting down.
GTGAACCGAAAGGGATCGACCACCGTGACCTCGATGTAGGTTTCCGGCTCGCCCCCACCGCCGCCACAGAACGTGCATCCTGCAAGTGGCAGCCCGCTGAGAACGAACCGCCCCTGCATCTCGGATGGCTCAACTGGAATCATGTAGCCGGCCACGATGATCTCTTTGTCCTTCAGCTTTTGGACCCGCGGTGAAAACGTCGCGAAGAACGTCTTGCCGTCGTCTTTGTAGGTCATGTCGCCCAGCACCTCCCAGGCAACGGTTTGCGGCAGTCCTTCAGCCGATACAACGGCACCGGTCAGAAACATCGACAGGAAGCCGATCAGCACGGCTGTCCGTTGGGTTCTCATTCTGCGACCTCTCATTTACCGCCCTGAGGGCGAATGTAGTGAAGTCATGCTGATTCTTCCTCGGCTTGCAGCTCGGGGAACGGGTTCGGGAGTTCAGACCAGGTGTTGCTGTCCCCCTCGAGGAGCTCATTCTCGATCAAACACGCGTCGAGCCTCGCACGCATCGACGCTTCATCCATATCCTGCCCGATGAACACGATCTCCTGAACACGATCGCCAAACCGGGGATGCCATCCGGGTTGTTCGTCGGGCATCTGGCCATCGGGGTGGTCCCAGTATTCACGAGGCGTAGCCGCCCACCATACCCCACACGCGTTGACAGAGCTGACACCACCTGCCTGCGACCACTCATATGCAATGCGATAGTCCGACGCGACCCAGAAGAAGCCCTTGGAACGAAGTACGCCGCCCCAGTTACCCGCATCGTGCAGGTAGGCCCAGAACTTCTCTGCGTCAAAGGGTTCCGACCTGCTGTAAGTGAAGCTGGAGATCCCGTATTCCTCCGTCTCGGGTGTGTGCTCCCCGGCCAGTTCACGGATCCAACCAGCTGATCCAGCAGCTTTCTCGTAGTCAAACAGTCCGGTTCCGAGCACCGTCTCGAGCGGAACCTCGCCACGCGTTGCCATCTTGATCTGGGCGCCGGGGTTGAGAGCGCAGAGCGTCGCTTCGACTTCGCGTGCCAGCTCTTCGGGTACCAGGTCACACTTGTTGAGCAGAATGACATCTGCAAACTCGACCTGTTCAATCAGAAGGTCGGGGACCGAGCGATTGTCGTCCTCTTCGAGTGACTCGCCGCGCTCCTTCAGGCTTTCAGCTGCGTCGTAGTCTCGTATGAAGTTCACTGCGTCGACCACTGTCACCATTGTATCCAGCCTCGAGAGTTGACCGAGGCTGATGCCGTTCTCGTCTTCGAACGTAAAGGTCTGGGCAACGGGAATGGGTTCTGAGATTCCGCTCGATTCGATGAGGAGATAGTCGAACCGCTGCTCGCGCGCCAGGCGAGAGACCTCCGCGAGCAGGTCGTCACGGAGGGTACAACAGATGCAGCCGTTGGACATCTCAACGAATTTCTCTTCGGTCCGTGAAAGCCCAGCTCCACCTTTGTCGATCAGGCGGGCGTCGATGTTGACTTCGCTCATGTCGTTCACGATCACGGCGACGCGCAGCCCTTCGCGGTTGTTCAGGATGTGGTTGAGGAGTGTCGTCTTTCCGGCTCCCAGGAATCCGGAAAGCACAGTTACGGGGAGTCGGTCATCTATGTTCGGTTGCGCTTCTGCCATCAAGTCCTCTGTTAGTACGTTGACGAGTCGATATCTAACTAGTTCTCGGCGAGAACGAGTGAGATTTGTGTTCGATAGGCTCTCCAGGCCGGCGCAAAGGCCGCTGCAGCCCCCAGGATCGGTCCCGCAAGCAGGACGCCCAGTTCAGCAGGTAGCCACGTCAGGCTGCCCGTCGCGCCAAGCCCCGATGTAGACATAATCGCGTTCAAGCCCGCAAGTCCTGTGTGACCCAGCGCGATACCGAAAACCGATCCAGCCGACCCCAGCATGACGCCCTGGAGGATCACGATGCCGAGGATCTTACCCCTGGATACGCCCAACAGTCGAAGCACGCCGAGTTCGTGGCTGAGATCGCTGAGTTGCTCGTGGAGGAGGACGAACACGCCGATCAGCGCACCGCAGGCGAGCAGTACTCCGAAGGCGCGGAGCGCGTCCATACCCACGCCAATGAGCGCGAACAGTCGTGCGGTCTCGAAGGCAGGCGAGGCGGCCTGAAGGGTGGTGGTCTTGTTTACGTGTGTCGGAAACCGCGCTGCTGCGATCGGAGATGAGTACTGAATCAGCAGGGCTGTCAGTTCCAGTTCGTCGGAAGAGTGGCTGCCCGGATCCAGGACATCCGCCATGCTTTCCTCTTGTTCACCGTGGTCGTGACCTTCCTCATCGTGTCCCGCGCGATCGTGATCCTCTGCCGCCTGTTCTCCGTGGTCGTGGTCCTTATCAGCGTGCTCGGCGTGATCGTGTCCTTCCTGGTCGTGATCCGCGTGGTCGTGATCTTCCTCGCCGTGCTTGTCATCGTGGACCCCGTGTACGTGCCAGACGGTCTGCACTGACGTCAAGATCAGGCGATCGAGTACTGCGGCGGTCGGATTCAACACCCCGACGACCCGCATCTTCTCAGCGTGGCTGTGCCCATCGGACTCGAATCCGTGTATGCTGGAGAAGGTATCTCCAAGCGACAGGCCGGTCTTGGTTGCCGCTTCGGGGCCGATCACGACCTCCAGCTCTGAGGACCACCAGCGCCCCTCAGAGAGCTGCCCCCCATAGAGGTCGGCATAGCTCCGTTCGGTACCGACGATTCGGTGACTCTTGTAACTGTCACCCAACGCCATTGGGATCGCTCGTTTGACCCCACGCTGCGATGCGACGTCCTGTGCCTCGGCCAGCGGGATGTTCCCCGTCGGCGCATCCGCCTGGAACACGGATGACAAGATCAGTTGGAGGGGACTGCCCTTTGCGCCCACAACCAGGTCTATCCCGCCGATGTTGCGCTCCAACCCGTCTCTGAGCTGCTGACTGAAAAGGAGTACGGCATCGACCATCCCAAGCCCGAAACCGAGAAGACCGATGCTCAGCAGTCCGCTGAGTCGGCGCCGTCGCAGGAATGCCAGGCTTAGTACCGGGAGGTTCATAGCTCGTAGGTATCCGGGATCCGCGGCCTGACACGGTCGTCATGGCTCGCGATAACAAGCGTCACGTTCCGGCGCTCCGACTGTTCGATCAGGAGGTCAACGGCGCGACTTGCGTTCTCGTCATCGAGCCCCGAGGTCGGTTCGTCGGCCAGGAGCAATGCGGGGTTGTTAACCAATGCACGCGCGATCGCGACACGCTGCTTCTGACCATAGCTGAGTTGGTTGGGAAACGTGTCTCGGTGTCCCTGGATATCGAGACTCGTGAGCAGGGCATCTGTCCGGGCGGGATCCTTCTCCAAGCCGGCCGCGTATTGTGCGACCATCAGGTTCTGGATTACGGTCAATGCAGGGAGCAGGTTGAACTGTTGGAGCACGATCCCAATGGTCCGCCCCCGGAACCTGTCCCTCGCCGATTCAGGCAGCGCGTAGATGTCCTGATCCCGAACGAGGATCCGACCGGATGTGGGGCGTAGGATGCCACACAGCACGTGGAGGAAAGTCGTCTTGCCGCTGCCTGAAGGGCCGCTGACCAGCAACTTCCCTCCTTGGGGAACATCAAGCGAATCGACCCTGATGACGGAATCATCGGTGTAGGTGTGCTCGAAGTTCTGCATCGAGAACATGGGGACTCCAATACGCACGCAGGTTGAAGACCAGCGGCGCCTTTTTCATTAACGAAGGGCTTCTGTCAATAGAATGCGTAGAAGGTGTGTATAGATATACATACCTTTTCCTGTTTCTGTCAATTACTTTGTTTTAATCGGACACTGTCCGGTCACCCTGAGGTACTTCGGTCAAGGGACCTAGCGCTGATACCTGTCAGGCTTTCGACGTTGAAATCATTGCCATCAGGTGCACGTTCTGGCATACTCATTCCATAGCCTGGTTGCGCTTCTCTTGCGCTCCAAGCGCATCATTCGCGCGCCTCTTGCCTCACACAAACACGGGAACCTTATGGCCGAAGAAACCATTTTCTCGAAAATCATTCGCAAAGAGATCCCCGCCGACATTGTGTATCAGGACGATCTGGTGACCGCTTTCCGTGACATCAATCCACAGGCACCGGCGCATATCCTAGTGATTCCGAACAAGCTGATTCCCACGATGGATGACGTCGAAACGGGGGATGAGGCGGTGCTGGGTCGGATGATGACCGTTGCATCGAAGATCGCGCGCGAAGAAGGGATCGCAGACGACGGTTACCGGCTGATGATCAACTGCAAGCAGCACGGTGGTCAGGAGGTCTATCACATCCATTTGCACGTGCTGGGTGGTCGCCCGCTCGGACCGATGCTCTCGCGAGGGTAGATGCGACTAGGAATCATCTTTGCGGCGGCTCTGGCGATGTGGGCCGGCTGCGGCGACTCAGAGGAGACCGAGCGGTCAGCGCGTGAAGAGGCCGTCGTTCGCGGGAAGGCGTTGTACGTGCGGTACGGATGTGCCGTTTGCCACGGGCAGGAGGGACGAGGAGACGGGCCGGTCGCTCGGTCGATGAAGCCACCGCCTAGAGACTTCAGGGACGCGACGGCATTCGAGAACGGCCGATCTCTGGGTGCCATTTCAGAGACGATCCGGGTCGGCGTGATAAACAAAGGGGTCGGGATGCCCGGGTATCCGCATATCCCGGGAGAAGAGCGTCGGGCGATCGGAGCCTACGTGGCCTCACTGGTGAGTCGATTCGATGGGTAGATGCACGGCGTACGTGTTGCTGCTCGGCTTGCTCGCGACCGCGTGCAGTGAGCCACATCCCGTCGTGATACGGGACGCCTGGGTGCGGAACATCCTACCCTCGCAGGCCGTGACGGCCGGCTACCTGACGTTGACGAACAGTGGCGATCAGCAGGATCGTCTGGTTGCTGTGTCGACGGCCGCCTTCGATTCGGGCGAGTTGCACGAGATGAAGGTGGACGCGCGCGGCGTGATGAAGATGCGAAAGAGCGGACCGATCGACCTACCCGTGAACGAACCCGTTACGCTCGAGCGTGGCGGGCTGCACCTGATGTTGATCGGTGCCCGCTACCCGATCGCAGCTGGAAACGACATTCCCCTGACGCTCCATTTCGAACGCAGCGGCGACCTGACGGTGGCTGCTCGCGTGAAGGATCAACCTTGATGAGATACACGAAGCACCTCACCCTTGCGGTCTGTCTGTTGTTCGCTGGTTGTTCCGAGCCCGGGGATTCCACAGAGCCCGTGGCGATCGTCGAGGAACCACAGGAGCTGCCCGAGCTCAAGAAGCTGGAGTTCGGCCGCGATTTTGTGCTCACCGACCAGAACGGCGAACGGTTCGACACGGTGACCCTGAGAGGGAAGTTGATCTTCCTGTTCTTCGGCTACACGACCTGCCCGGACGCCTGCCCGATGACGCTGTCCAAGATCGCGCGCGTCGATGCGCTACTTGGCGAGATAGGCGAGCGGGTTCAGACCGTGTATGTCAGCGTCGACCCCGAACGCGACACGGTCGAGAAGGTGCGGGAGTATCTGTCCTACTACGACCTTCCCGTCGTTGGCCTGATCGGCACGGTCGAAGAGATCAAGGATGTTGCGGATGACTTCGGTGTCTACTATTCGAAGTCAGAGGAGGAGACGGCGCTCGGGTATCTCGTCGACCATACGACGCTGGTCTATATGATCGATCCAAACGGGACCCTTAGATACCTGTCCCATCCGGATGATTCACCCGAGGTGCTTGCGGCGTTGGTGCGGATGGTGTTGGCCGAGGGCTGAGAGCTGAGGAGAACTGCACAATGTCGAGGCGCTGGGCGTTCCTCTTCTGCCGGCGGGAGAGAGCCCGTCCCTGTGCGACTCGGTCCGGGGACGGTTTTCGCGGGGGCGAAAACCCGGTGAGGGCCTGAAACGCAGTTGGCTCTGCCGTCTATGCTGTACACCTACCCATTACCCACAAACAACAATCGCCTCGGGACATCTCGTCCGCGAGGCGATTTCCGTTGCACGTGGGCAGTCGGAGACTGCCTGTACCGGGCACCCGTAGGCACCGAGGTTGAAGACCTAGCGATCCTCTCGGTAGGTCACGTGCTTATTCAGCATCGGGTCGAACTTCTTGATCTCCATCCGATCCGGGTTATTCTGACGGTTCTTCATCGTGTGGTAATAGTGACTGCTCTCCGTGCTCTTGAGCTTCACCAGCACACGATTTCCTTTTCCCTTGGCCATTTATGTCCTCCGATCAGGTCCGGTCAGCCTGAGCCGACCTTCTTTCAAGTTCAATCTCAGCCGCCAGAATCTACAAAAACGGGCATTTGGACGCAACTAAATGCTTGGAATGCAAAGGAATAGAAGCAAGGAAACCACAGAGGACGCGGAGGACACAGAGGGGGAGTTCCCATGATTTAGAGCGCAATTCGAACCTACGAGTGATCCTCGGAGTTACGGTCTTCAACTCTCTGCGTCTTCTGCGTCCTCTGCGGTTCCTGCTTTAGCCACGTAAACCTCGTTCTTGAGCGCCCTAACCAACATCACAATACCCCCCAGAACCAGCGGAATACTCAGCAACTGCCCCACGCTCAACGGCAGATCCCCCCCATACGCCGCCTGCCGCTCCTTGACGAACTCGATAAAGAATCGGAATCCGAACACAGACGTCAGAAACAGGCCGAACAGGAAACCGTTGGGTGTCCGCTCTCCGAGCCTGGAATACAGCCGGTAGAGGCCGACGAAGATGATCCCGTAGGCCAGCGACTCGTAGATCTGGGCCGGATGCCGTGGTGCCGAGTCGATCCGGTCGAATATGATCGCCCAGGGGACGTCAGAGGGGATGCCCAGGATTTCAGAGTTGAAGAAGTTGCCCAGCCGGATGAACATGCCGGCGAGTGCGATGGTGATGATCATCCGGTCCAGCAGCCAGAGATATGGCTGCTCGGGACGCTTTCGGGTGTAGGCATAGAGCGCCGTGAGGATGCCGATAGCGCCACCGTGACTGGCCAAACCGCCCTCCCAGACCTTGAGGATCTGAAGGGGATTCGAGAGGTAGTAGACGGGGTCGTAGAATAGACAATGGCCGAGTCGGGCGCCGGCGATGGTGCCGACCATCATATACGTTAGGAGCATTTCCAGGCCCGATTCCGGCTTGTCTTCGCGTCGAAAAATGGACCGCATGATGTTGAACCCGAGGAAGAACGAGAGCGCGAAGAGCAGCCCGTAATACCGGATCGTGATCGGGCCGATTTGCGCGATGTCCGGGTCGACGTTCCAGACAATTGCCATAGATTGGAGCAAAGGGTTGACCTTCAAATTGCGATGTGATAAACTGATTTGCGGCTAAGAGGCCCGAGGCTAATCTACAGCTTTTTAATTTGTTAGGAAACGAGGACGATGCTCAAGGACATCCAGCAACTCCCCGACGATCGTGGGATCGAGATCGACCAGGTCGGCGTCTCCAACGTGCGGTATCCACTGACACTCCCGCTCCTTGAAGGCGGTGAGTTCAACACGGTCGCAGACGTCTCGATGACGGTCAGCCTGCCCCATTATCAAAAGGGCACGCATATGTCGCGGTTCATGATCGCGCTCAACGAGCGGAACCATCACTTCCACCCGGACAGCGTGCACATCGTGCTCGAAGAACTGCTCGAGCGTCTGGATGCGCAGGAGGCGTATGTCGACCTGAACTTCCCGATTTTCCTTGAGCGTGAGGCGCCCGTTACCGGCCAGAAGGGTTTGCTCGATTACCGATGCATCCTGCGGGCGATGATGGATCGAGACGGCGAGAGTGACAAGCTGATCGGGGTGAAAGCGAACGTGGCCAGCCTGTGTCCGTGCAGCAAGGAGATCAGCGATCGGGGTGCGCACAACCAGCGATCAGAAGTGTCGATCGACGTCAGGCCGACAGGGGAGTCGCGCGTGTGGTTCGAGGATCTGGTGGATGTGGCGGAGCGATCGGGATCCTGCGAGCTGTATCCGGTGCTGAAGCGCCCGGACGAGAAGTTCGTGACCGAACGGGCCTACGATAATCCCAAGTTCGTCGAAGATATCGTACGGGATGTTGCCGGGGACCTGAGCGAGATGCTCAACCTGGAACGCATCGCCTGGTTCTACGTCGAGATCAACAACTTTGAGTCCATCCACAACCACGACGCGTTCGCCAAAATAGAGCGAGGCGTGGCCGGCCGACTCGTCAGTCCCAAGCGCGGAACCTTCGTGGAGAGCATTAAGAGCTGAGCGGGTGAGGGGGAGACCCTCGCTGTCGCTCGGGGGAGAGTATGAGAAGGTCTTGGCTTTTTCGCCCGCTCGCCTTCGCATCCGCTCTCCCGCTCGGTTGAGAGTAAAGGATGAGTCGATCTTCTGCTAGGCGGCCGCCTTCGCCAGATTCTGAATCCGCTCCACCATAGAGAAAAACCCGTTACTCCGACTCGGACTCAGATGCCGCTCAAGATCCAGCTGCTGGAAGATGTCTCGAATGTCCACGTCGAGGATCTCGGACGCCGTTTTTCCTGAGTAGATCGCCAACAGGATCGCCACCAGCCCGCGCACGATGTGGGCATCGCTGTCCGCTTTGAACTCCAGGGTGGCCGGTTCGCCTTCACTGACCCGCGTGATCATCCACACGTTGCTGACGCAACCTTTGACGCGGTTGTCCTCCGTCTTGTATCTTTCGTCGAGTTCGGGCAGCTTGCGTCCGAGGTCGATGACATACCTGTATCGCTCCTCCCAATTGCCCAGTATCTCGAAGTTCTGAATAATCCTGTCAGCAGTCAGTTCAGCCATCTGGCTCCCGTTCGTGGTATGCTCTGGAAAAACAGCACGTTGAACATACTGTTTTTGCGGATTCCATCAAGACATAAGGACAATCCTTGGAACTCACCCATCGACCGCGCCGACTGAGACGGACCGAGGCGATTCGTACGCTGGTTCGCGAAACCTTGCTCCATCCCGGAGATTTCATCCAGCCCCTGTTTGTGATCGACGGAACCGGGGTGCGTGAGCCGATCGATTCGATGCCGGGTCAGTTCCGGCTGTCTATCGACGAGCTCGTCAAGGAGTGTAAAGCGCTGACGGAGGTCGGCGTGCCGGCGGTCAACCTGTTCGGCTATTCGGACGAGAAGGACGCGCAGGGATTGGCCTCCTACCGTGCGGACGGATTGATCCAGTGCGCCATTGCGGAGATCAAGGCACACGTGCCGGATATCTGTGTGCAGACGGACGTGGCGCTCGACCCCTATACGGACCACGGCCACGACGGCGTGCTCGTCGACGGAGAGATCGCGAACGACGAGTCGATCGCGGTGCTCGTTCGTATGGCTGTGTCGCACGCAGAGGCAGGCGTCGACCAGGTGGCACCATCGGATATGATGGACGGCCGTGTGGGAGCGATTCGAGTCGCCCTGGACGATTCGGGATTCGACGACGTTGGGATTCTGGCGTATTCGGCGAAGTATGCGTCGTGTTTCTATGGGCCCTTCAGGGGCGCGCTAAAGTCTGCGCCGCGCGAGCTCGAGAATGTGCCGAAGGACAAGAAGACCTATCAGATGGACCCAGCGAACGTTGAGGAGGCGTTGAAGGAGATCGCGCTCGACATCCAGGAGGGGGCGGACATCGTGATGGTGAAGCCGGCATTGGCCTACCTCGACGTGATCACCAGAGCCCGTCAGGCGTTCGACGTGCCGATCGCTGCCTACAACGTTTCGGGCGAATACGGGATGGTTCTGGCAGCCGCCGAGAAAAGCTGGGTCGACAAAGAGACGGCGATGTTCGAGGTGCTGACGTCGATCAAGCGAGCGGGGGCGGATATGATCTTGACATACTTTGCGAAAGAGGCGGCGGAGATTCTGGGGTAGGGAAGGCGAAGAGAGACCAGGGAAAAGGCCAGAGGTCAGAGTTCAGGTAAAAGACAAAGGCGAGTGCTCGTTTGGAGCGCCTCGCCTTTGTCTTTTACCTGCAGCCGATCATTTGGCGTAGGGGCTGGAGATCTTTCGGCTGTTGAAGATGTATTTCAGCGGATCGAAGTGTCGACCGTTTCGCTGGACGGCGTAGTGGACGTGCGGGCCGGTCGAGCGACCTGAGTTTCCGAGCTTTCCGATGACATCCCCACGCTTGACCTTGTCACCGACCTTGATGGTCGGCTTCTGGAGCAGGTGGCCGTAGACGGTGCGGTAGCCATACTCGTGATCGATGGCGATGTAATGTCCGATCAGCCGATCTCTGGACACCTTCTGAACGATGCCGTCGGCCGTGGCCAAGATGTCCGTGCCGCGGTGGCCGGCGATGTCGAGACCGGCGTGGAATTCCTTGCGGCCCGTGTAAGGATCGGGACGGGGACCGTAGCGCGACGAGACGTAGTAGTCGACCTTCGGTGAGACGGGGAGGATCGATGGCGTGTGATCACGGACCGCCTCGTCCTGGGCCATCTCCGACTCGATCGACTGGAAGCTGTCCTCCAGGAACTGGGACTCACGCTCGAGACGGTCAAACGAGACGTAGGCATCGGAGAGCAGGCCGGCAGCCGAGTTGGAGACGCGGCCTTCCCACGTCGGGGGCGCATCGCTTCCACCACCGACACCGAGCTGGCGCGTTTCTTGATCGATATCCGGGAGCTCAGCCCAGATCCGGAACATGCGATCCGTGTCGTTGAGCCCTTCGAGACGTTCCCCTTGACTCTCCAAATGCTCGCTGATCTGCGCGAGGTCGGCCCTCAACTCCTGGTTTTCGATCCGCATCTTCGCGACGTGCAGGCCTTTGATGATGGCGACGTATCGGTTGATGCCAAGCAGGCCGGTGATCAGCGCGAATGCGATCAGAGATCCGGCCGCGATCTGAATCGCGCGTTTCGAAACGATCCACTCACGCCGTTCCCCCCGAGGGTGCGGGACGAGCAATATCGTGAATTGATTGGATTGACTTTTCTTGTTCACATTCCCCCCGAGCCACGAGCGACGGACCCCACAGTCCGCGTCAGGCTAGTTTCCTCTGCGCAGTGGTTCCTTCAGGTGTCGTACGTACTTCGTAGCCGGCGTCCATCAGTTCCTGCCTGAGGGCGTCCGCGGTGTCGTAATCCTTCGACTTCCGTGCTTCGTCCAAGCGGCGGCACCAATCTTCGGCGTCGATACCGCCATCAGTCTCGGCACCCCCCAATGTATCGACCGATTCACCTCGGTCGTCCACCAGTGGGGCGACATTCAATACGCTGTTGATGATGTCGAATGCTCCGAGGGACTGAGCCGGATCGTCCTGATTTTCCGTGATCCAGTCGTTCACCACGGCCAGAGCGGCGCTCATGTTAAGATCATTTGCAAGCGCGTCAAGGAATTGTGACACAATTGGGTGATCTGTCCCAACGTCGGCCGCTTTCCCTTCGCAGGCGGTTTCCAGCCCCTCACGGAACTCTCTGAGCCGCCGGACGGTCCTTGCCGAATCCTGGATTCCCTTCTGGGTGAAGTTCACGTTGTAGCGGTAGTGCGTCTTGATCAGCTCGAACCGCAGGACGGCCGCATCGACCGGGCGCCCCGTGAACTTGCCCTCGATGATGTCCGGGACGGTATAGAAACTTCCCTTACTTTTGGACATCTTCTCGCCTTCGACCAGCAGAAAGCGGGGGTGCATCCAAAGTTTGGAGAAATGGTCGAGACCGTCCGCGCAGCAGGATTGCGCGATTTCGCACTCGTGATGGGGGAAGATGTTGTCCTCGCCACCCGTGTGGATGTCGATGGTCTCACGATCCAGGACCTTCTTGGCCATCGCGGAGCACTCGATATGCCAGCCGGGGTAACCCGTCCCCCAAGGCGAGTCCCACTTCATGATGTGGTGGGGGTCTGGCTTCCAGAGGAAAAAGTCGGCGGGGTGCCGTTTGGCAGCTTGATGCTCCTCCGAGATTCGGCCCCCCTCGCCTGCCTTGAGATTGTCCAGGGTGTTGCCGCTCAACCGTCCGTATTCAGGGAAGCTCTCGAGGCTAAAGTAGACGACGCCATCGTCGGCGACATAGGCGTGATCTTTGGCGATCAGTTTCTCGATGATCGCCTGCATCTCGGGGATGTGATCCGTCGCGTGGACGACTCGATCGCCGTATTCCCAGGCGACTTTGATCCCCAGCTGTTTCGCGTCTTTGATGAAGGCCTTCGTGTAGTAGCGCGCTATTTCATAGGGGTTGTTGGGATCCTCGACCGCACCCTCCTCCAGCGTGCCCGCTTTCTTCGCCTCTTTGATCCGACGCGTGGCGACGGCCATCTTGTCTTCGCCGCTGCCATCGGCGATGTCGTCGTCGGTCATGTGACCGACGTCGGTGATGTTCATCGCGTGGATGACGTCGTATCCGGCGGCTGTCAGGAATCGATTGATGACGTCCGCAAACAGGAAGGAACGGAAGTTTCCGATGTGGCTGAAGTCGTAGACGGTAGGACCGCACGTATACATCCGTACGATGGGCGGTTCGAGTGGCTCGAACGGTTCGTTTCGGTTCGTCAATGTGTTGTAAAAAGAAATTTCCAAAACAACAGCGCTAGGGCATCCTCCCTTTTGGGTCCGGATCGGGAACTGGATCGTATCCGCCCGGGTGATACGGGTGGCATCTCGCGACGCGTCGAACGCTCAGGTAGAGTGCATTCCAGGGCGCGTAAGACTTAAAGCACTCGAGTGCATATTCTGAGCACGTGGGGTGGAACCGACAGCCCATCCCCGGGAATAACGCTTGCAGGAGTGGCGAAACCGTCCACCGATACGCCAAGATCACGAGCCGGCACGGCAGGCCCAGCAACTTCATCACGCCAGTCATTGCTTCAAGCAGGCGAGCAGGTCGCGTTCGACCGCAGCCCAGTCCGTGTCTGCTCGCCGCGTGATAATTTCCAAGCGACTGTCCCGTGCATATGCCGTCCGTCGGGTTTCAATCTTCGATCCTGTGCGATTCAGCAGGATCGCGTCGCCCCCGATTCTGAATGCGCCCTTGATCCGATCGACGTCGTCGTCTCCGGCCAGCGTCATCAGAAGTTCCTCTTCGTCGAACACGTCCTGGGGCGAGAAAATCCAACCGCAGGCATAGCGACCGTAGCCCTCGTTTACCGAACGGTAAGGCTTTCCGGCTTCCAGGATAGGGTCGTCCTCAACCTCATCGTGCGCGTGATCGTGGTGCGCGTGCTCGTCGTGTTGGTGCCCGTCAAGTTCGTGGAGGTCCGGGAAGAGCGGAACCCTCAACGGGTCGGTGTCCAGGTCCAACCAACTCGGGTCGATCTCACCGCCGTTCGTCTTGTGGACCGCACCCTTCGGCGGATAGAGCGACGTGCTCCACCTGTCGAAGGCATCAACCTCTTCCGGTTCAGCCAGATCGACCTTGTTAGCGACAAGCACGTCGGCCAGGTGGACCTGATCCTGGAAGATCTGCGAATCCCTGATCTCCGGCTCGTCGACATCTCTCGGGTCGACCAGGCAGAGCGTGGCCTTCAGGTCGATGGCCTCGGAGAGGCTTCCTTCGCGGAGCGTGAACAGGACGCTCCCTGGATGCCCCATACCCGACATCTCGATCAGCAGCCGATCGGGATCGGCTTCCCGCAGCAACAGGGTGAGCGCAACCTGGAGCGAGACACCCGCCGTACAGCAAAGGCATCCTCCTGCGACTTCCCGAATCCGGATCCCGTCGACGGCTCGCTCTTCGAAAACCGCCTGATCAATCGGGACATCCCCGAATTCGTTGACGAGAATTGCCCACCGCTCGCTGCCCGGCTTCTTGCCGACCAGATCGAGAATCGCCGTCGTCTTACCAACACCCAGCAAGCCGGTAAACAGGTTCGTCGGTACGTTTTCGATCCGTTTCATTTATCCATACGAGGTCTAATGGACCCAAGTTGCATAATAAATAGAAACTTCCGTCCGCGGGAAAGCGTTTTTACTTGATCTAGTATGTATTCAGTCTACACCAGGACTGGTCAAGCTGATCCGTTTTCGACCTGGTTGGGGGCCATGGGACTGACTAAGATTGACAACCTTCGGTCCTGATGTAGCAGGTCTGGCACCGATCGATGAGCCAGGCTGATAGTGGTTGGGGGTCTTATATTAGTGTCGTTTGAGGTCATCTTAGGTCGGAATTTGGCTAAATGTTTGAAATTCAAAGGATACCGTTCGAATTCCCCTGTGTTACGAAATGGGCAAGATTTAGGGTTGACTTTTCGGTGGGGGCACAATATATTGTGTTTGCTGTCAGTTGTGACCAGTGTCACCCCTTCTAAAACAGCCGTTTTCGGCGTGGCATTCGGGTTCCCCCTCGGACCCGCACACATCGGTTTCCCCGAGCCGAAGATGGCAGCCTCTTTTACACAACATAGTGGGTCGTTCTTCAGTCGGCAGTTCTTCCCCTCTTGCTGTCGCGTTTCCTCCAACGGAATAGCCCTGGCTGTTCGGGTCCGATTTGGACGCTTTCAGTACTTATCGGCGAATAGAATTTGCATCTCTGATATCGTAGTTTCTACTCCCCCGTAGTAGCTATGCTAATTATTTATACCGGTTTTGGGAGGTCTGTCCAACTATGGTGCAACTGGCTCAGGGGGTAAACGTTCGGAAGCGGGACGGTCGTACCGCTCCATTCGATCGCGCTCGGATCGAGGAAGCATTGGCTAAAGCATTCAAGGCTGAGGCGAATGCGCCTGAATCGGTTCCGCTGGATCCATCGCTCGTGTCCGAGATCGCAGAGATCACGGATAGTGTCATCGCGGACGTTCAGTCGACGGCTCGTGAGGGGGAGATGATCGAGGTCGAGCGGATCCAGGACAAAGTCGAGATCCAGTTGATGCGCGCCGAGCACTACGCAATCGCTCGGCGCTATATCGTTTACAGGGATGAGCATACCCGGGCTCGCGTTCTAAGTGGCCGGGAGGCGCCAGCTCCTGAAGCACCAAAGCTTCGGGTGATGAACCGGGAAGGCAAACGGGAGCCTCTGGATCCGACGCGGATCCGGATGGAGATCTACAACGCTTGTGACGGTCTGGCGGAGGTCGATGCCAGTGACCTTCTCGAAGAAGTCTACCGGACCCTGTATGATGACATCAAGCCGGAGGACATCGAGCGGGCGATGATTCTGGCCGCACGTCAGCGGGTTGAGCGCGAGCCGTCCTACGGGGATGTAGCGGCACGGCTACTGTTGAACGTGATCGATCGCCACGCCCTCGGTGAGAAGCCGGCGGTAGGGGATCGGGCTCGGGTGGTGCGCGAACGATTCGGCGATTACCTCGAGGCCGGTGTTCGCGCCAAACGTCTTGACGGGAGCCTGCTTAACTACGACCTGGACAAGATTTCGTCCGCCCTGATGCCGGAACGTGATCTCGATTTCGGGTATCTCGGTCTTCAGACCATCTTTGATCGCTACCTGATCCACATCTCCGACCGCCGGATCGAGACGCCCCAGTTCTTCTGGATGCGCGTCGCGATGGGCCTGGCCCTGGAAGAAGACCGGATAGAGGAGCGGGCGATCCAGTTCTACGAAACGCTTTCATCCTTCCGCTTTGTCTCCGCGACCCCCACGTTGTTCAACTCGGGGACACGGCATCCGCAGCTCAGCTCCTGCTACCTTTCTACCGCTCAGGACGATCTCGAGCACATCTTCAAGGTGATTTCGGATAACGCCAAGCTGTCGAAGTGGGCGGGCGGACTGGGGAACGACTGGACCAACGTGCGTGCGACGAACGCGCATATCGCGGGGACGAACGGGAAGAGCCAGGGCGTGGTGCCGTTCCTGAAGGTGGTGAACGATACCGCTGTAGCCGTGAATCAGGGAGGTAAGCGTAAGGGCGCGGTGTGTGCGTATCTCGAGACGTGGCACCTGGACATCGAGGATTTCCTGGAACTGCGGAAGAATACGGGTGACGATCGTCGCCGCACGCACGACATGAACACGGCCAACTGGATTCCCGACCTGTTCATGAAGCGCGTCGAGGAGAACGGTAGGTGGACGTTGTTCACGCCCGATGAGGTGTCCGACCTGCACGACCTGTATGGGAAGGCCTTCGAGGAGCGCTACACTCAGTATGAGGCGATGGCCCAGGCCGGTGAGATCCAGCACTACCGCCAGATCGACGCGGTGACCCTGTGGCGCAAGATGCTGTCGATGCTGTTCGAGACAGGCCATCCGTGGATCACGTTTAAGGATCCGTCGAACATCCGTTCGCCTCAGGATCACGTGGGTGTCGTCCATAGCTCCAACCTGTGCACCGAGATTCTCCTCAACACGAGCGAGGACGAGACGGCTGTCTGCAACCTCGGGTCGGTCAACCTGGCGGCACACACGAATCCAGGCGGCGTCGATTACGAGCTGATGGCCACGACGATCGACACGGCTGTCCGGATGCTGGACAATGTGATCGACATCAATTTCTACCCGACGCCTGAAGCGAAGAACAGCAACCAGCGTCACCGTCCCGTCGGTCTGGGGCTGATGGGCTTCCAAGATATGCTTTACATCCTGCGCGCCCCGAACGAGTCCGATCAGGCCGTCGAATTGGCCGATCGCACGATGGAGTTCATTTCGTATCACGCGATCCTGGCGTCCACCGGACTGGCTGCGGAACGCGGGTCCTACTCGAGCTACCAGGGCTCCAAGTGGGACAAGGGGCATCTTCCCGTCGACACGATCGAGATCCTCGCCGAAGAGCGTGGCGGACACGTCGAAGTGGACCGATCCGCTGCGCTCGATTGGAACGTGGCGCGGGAGGCTGTGAAAACACACGGGATGCGGAACAGTAACGTGATGGCGATCGCGCCGACGGCGACGATCTCGAACATCGCGGGTGTGACCCAGTCGATCGAGCCCACTTACCGGAACCTGTTCGTGAAGGCGAACCTGTCCGGTGACTTCACGGTGATCAACCAGCACATGGTCGATGACTTGAAGCGTCTCGGTCTGTGGGACGATCAGATGGTCGACGATCTGAAATACTTCGACGGCTCGCTCCAGGAGATCGACCGGATTCCGGAGGATGTGAAGGCGATCTACAGGACGTCATTCGAGATCGATCCGACATGGATTGTCGAGGCTGCAAGCCGCCGGCAGAAGTGGATCGACATGGGACAGTCGCTGAACCTGTATATCTCACAGCCAAGTGGTCGGGCGCTCCACGATATGTATATGTTGGCGTGGAAGCGTGGTTTGAAGACGACCTACTACCTGAGGTCGCTGGCGCCGACACAGATCGAGAAGTCGACGGTCGACATCAACAAACGTGGGATGCAGCCCCGCTGGATGAAGTCCAAATCCGCATCGAGCGAGATTCAGGTCCAGCGGGAGACGAGCGTCGTTCCACCCGCACCGGAACCGCCGCAACGTTCGGAGGCACCGTCCGCGAGTGCCCTCCCGGCGAGTGCACCGGCAACAGACGAAGACAAGTCGTTCGACCGCCCCTACGAGATTCCGACAGAAATGCCGCCCGCTACGGTGGTTGGGCCGAGTTGTGACCCGACCGACCCGGACTGTGAGGCGTGCCAGTAGGAGGAGACACCATCCACTCATAACCGTTCCGTCTCGCATTGCGCGGAGACCTGGCAGGTCAAGGGGGGTGAGCGTGCGCGGTTATGCCGAGGTTCGCGCCCACGAACGGGCGAGGAGTTCATACGGATATGCGCTGTGAGTTCACGATCTGACGGTGAGGAAGTGGGGGGCGAGGATGAGTTTCGGACGCGGAAAGAGGCAGTAGAGACAGGAGCGGAAGTGGCAAAGACGTTCCTGGAGAATCGGCTGGAACTTCCGCCGGCAGTGTATACGCTGGAGATCAAGAACTAGGAGCAGTATCGCAGAGAGCACAGAGGACGTAGGGAAGGCAGGTCAGGGGCAGGCCGCAATGTCGTGCCGGACTCTTCCACGTTTCCAGTCTTCGTGTCTTTGTGGTTCAGAAGGTTTCAGACGGTTCCCCCCGTGACCGAGATGGCAACAACAGGCACATCCCCGTAAGAGGAGAAGAGGATGGCAGCAGTCAGCGTAGATGGGATGATACAAACAGGACCGACGACTCCGGTGACTGCGGCGGGATGCTGCGGTGCGAACGGGGAGGCCTACGACCTGAGTAAGCGGATCAACGTTGATGACAAGCGACTGCTCAACTGTGCGGCAGTCGATGTCAATCAGTTGATGCCGTTGAAGTATGAGTGGGCCTGGGAGCACTACCTGAACGGCTGCGCCAACCACTGGATGCCGACGGAAGTCCCCATGCAGCGGGATATCGAGCTCTGGCGGTCCAATGCGTTGACCGATGCTGAGCGCCAGGTGATTCTCCGAAATCTTGGGTTCTTCAGCACGGGAGAAAGCCTTGTCGGCAACAACATCGTGCTCGCCATCTTCAAGCACATCACGAACTCCGAAGCGCGGCAGTATCTGCTCCGCCAGGCGTTCGAAGAAGCGATTCATACGCACACGTTCCACTACTGCGTTGAGTCGCTCGGTCTCGACGGCCGTGAAGTGTTCAACATGTATAACGAGGTCGCGTCGATCCAGGGTAAGGATCAGTTCGTGATGGACCTGACATCCTCGGTACTCGACCCGAACTTCACGACGGACACGCTGGAGGGGAAGCAGGAGTTCCTGAAGAACTTGGTCGGGTTCTACGTGATTATGGAAGGGATCTTCTTCTACAGCGGGTTCGTGATGATCCTGTCCTTCAACCGCCAGAATCGGATGACGGGGATCGGCGAACAGTTCCAGTATATCCTGCGTGACGAGACGATTCACCTGAACTTCGGCGTCGACCTTATCAACGGGATCAAGCAGGAGAACCCGGATGTCTGGACGCCCGAGCTGCAGGCAGAGATCGAGCAGATGATCGACACGGCCCTGGACTACGAAGTGGCCTACGCGAAGGACTGTCTGCCCGACGGGGTGCTGGGGCTGAACGCGAATCAGTTCCGTGAGTATGTTCAGTATATTGCGGATCGCCGTATGGAGCGAATCGGGCTGAATGCCAAGTGGGGATCGAAGAACCCCTTTCCGTGGATGAGCGAGACGATCGATCTGTCGAAGGAGAAGAATTTCTTCGAGACGCGGGTGACCGAATACACGAGTTCTGCATCACTGGTGTGGGATGACTGAGTAAGTGCCCGTGAAAGCGGGTAAGGGCTCCGTCAGCTCGTGGGGAGCCACATCAGGGATGTCAAAAGGGTCCGTGGAGCATCGCTCCGCGGACCCTTGGCTGTTTACGATGACGTCGGTATGACGTTTACCTGGCCCATTCTGGAATTTCGTCTTCCTCCAGACCGAAGAAGTGTGCGACTTCGTGGACGACAGTCTTCTGGATTTCCTCCGCGATCTGATCGTCTGTCTCGCAGACGGCCTCGATGTGGCTTTGAAAGAGCAAGATGCGATCGGGCATCGCTATCCCGTAGTCACCTCCCCGTTCAGGCAACGGGACTTCTGTTTAGAGTCCCATGAGCAGGTGTTCCGGTCCGATATCGAACTCGTCCAGCACCTCGGGCGTTGGTTCGTCATCAACGGAGATATCGATGTTGACGAGCCGCTCCCTGAGCTTCTGAGGCAGCACCTCGAGCGCGTCAGCAACCAGCTTTTCGAATCGGTCCCGATCCAACTCAGGAAAGCTGCCTAGCGAAGAAGGCGACAGCTTTGGACCAGGCGTCCTCCGCCTGCTCCTGCCGGTAGCGATCTGCGTTTGTGTGGTCCTGGAATCCGTGTCCGGCGCCATCGTATCGGTGAAACTCGTGGAGGACGTCAGCATCCACGAGGGCCTGCTCGTAGTCGTTCACGTCTTCCGGCGAGGGACTCTGGTCGTCATTCCCGAAGATGCCGAGTACCGGGCACTGGATCCGGTCGGCCAACGCAATCGGGGCGGGCCCATTGTCCGCGTGAGGTACCTTCACCCGCCCACCGTAAAAGACCGCGCATCCCTTGAGTTGGGGGATGTGGCAAGACGACAGCCACGCCACCCGGCCGCCCCAACAGTGGCCAAGGATGCCGGTGCGATCCGCGTCGACTTTGTCCATGCCGGAGAGCGTGTCGAACGTCGCCTTGATGTCATCGACCGTCCAGTCGTCGCGGAATTCCTCGCGCTTGACGGCGAGGTTCTCTTCGGGCGGCCAGTAGTGGAAGATGAAGGGGATGGCGCAAACGTATCCGGCCGCCGCATAGCGTTCAACGACCTCAATCGTGAACGGGTCCTTCTCCAGACCTTCGTGGGCCACGGGCAGGTGCTGCGCGATGATCAGCGTGTGCATCGGGCTGTCGTTAACGGTCAGTGTGGTTGATCTGTACATCGATCACCTCCGGGCGTATTCGCGTCAGGTCACCTGAACGATCAGTTGGCAGACGGCTTCCGTGTCCTCGTAGTCCGATATCACAACCTCTTCACTGTGAAGGACCGTATCTCCGTCGAAGGTGGGCAGGATGTCGGCCAGATCGGCGAGGTAGGCTGGGTTTCGCGGGCCGAATGTGCCGACTTCGGCGTGTCGCTGCGAGAAGGTCTGGAAGATGAGGTGCCCGCCTGGCTTCAGGGCGCGCTTTACCTTTGCGAACAAAGATGGCTCGTAGTAGTAGAACTTCGTGATCAGGTCATACTTTGCCGATCCAAGGTAGTGGTTGTCTAGGTCGGTACAGAGGGTTGTCAGCTCAGTGTTTCTAGATGCCGCCAGTCGTGAGCATTGTGCCAGGCCGACCTCGGAGATGTCGAGCGCCGTAACTCGATGGCCGTGTTCCGCGAGATATACGGCGTTTCTGCCACGGCCCGCCGCTAGCACGAGCGCCTCTCCTTGAGTGAAGCGATCGATCGACTCGGCCAGAAAGGGCAGGGGTGAAGTATCACCTTCCTCTGAATCGGCATATCGCCCGTTCCACTTCTCCGCGTCAGCGACCGACACGTCAGCTTCCCTTTCTCGAGCGGTTGACGAGATCCCCGAACAGACGGTCCCAGCTCGTGTCCGGCAGCTGTTCCGGGTGGAACTGCACGCCGATCACGCGCCCGTCTTCGGTCTCGATGCCTTCGATCA
Source organism: Gemmatimonadota bacterium (assembly GCA_002727195.1). Lineage (GTDB taxonomy): Bacteria > Latescibacterota > UBA2968 > UBA2968 > UBA2968 > UBA2968. The sequence goes on along the minus strand of PBWH01000014.1, from coordinate 80,987 downwards.
ATCCGTCATCACTTCGCAGACTGACCCTCAGATCGGACCCGAGTTCGGCCACCGCCTGGATGTGGAAGCTGTTCACTGGATCCGTCGTCTCGATCAGATCGGATAGAACGGAGCCCGATTCGATCGAGACGGTGTGTTCTAGGGCGTCTTCGTCCGTCCGCTTGGGGTGGTGAGGGCCGCTTCCGATTTCGTGTTGGACGTCGCCGTAGATCGAGCCGCCATACCGGGCATTGATGAACTGCATGCCATAGCAAATGCCAAGGATCGGAAGCTCTCGTTCTTGTGCCGACTCGAAGGCAATCCGATCCGACTGTGCTCGCTCCGGTGCGACGGGTGGCAGGTCTTCCGGGAGATCTCCGACCAAGCCGTCGGTGATGCCCGGTCCACCCGGTATGACCAGGCCGTCGAGTCTGCCGATGGCCAGCCGCATCGCCTCCAGTGATGTCATCACAGGGATCACCATAGGCACGCCACCTGCCCGCTCGACAGCAGACACGTAATCCGCATTCAGGACGATGCGAGCCCGCCCCTTCTTGTCCGAAGACTCGAAGCTGGTTGTGATGCCGATGACTGGGGCGTCCATTCGATCAACCTCGCGCTGCGGCAAAGAAGCTATCTGCAGCAGACCCAAGGAGCTTTGTGGTGTGTGTATACGTGTAGCGAACGCCTCGGTCGAGTGTGGACTTGATCTTGTCCGCGTTCGCCGGCGTGCCTGCCGTCTGCCCTGCTGCCAGGATCTTGTCGAACGTGCTGTTGATCGCTTCCGCGACCGATGGCTCGTCGTATTGACCGGGATGACCCATTGATTGCGACAGATCGGAAGGACCGATGAAGAAGACGTCGATGTTTGGGACCTTCAGGATCTCGTCCGCATTCTCGATCGCCTCTTTGTCCTCGAACTGCACGCAGATTAGACTCTCCCGGTTCGCCTCTTCGACATATTCCGACTGGGTTATTCCGAATCCATAGTTAGCTGGTCGTGTTCCTGCAGCAAGACCACGCTTCCCGAGCGGATGATACTTCACGGCATCAACCACATCCTGAGCATCATGCCCGGTTTTCAAGTGGGGAACCTGAACGCCCATCACCCCTCGATCCATGACCTGCTGTATGTCAGCAGGATCCTTGCTCCTGGGTCTGGCGATTGGCGTGATTCCCGAAGCCTCCGCTGCCCTCGCCAATGACTCCACAGACTCGAGGTTGATCGTCCCGTGTTCACAGTCGATCAGGACCCAATCGAACCCCATCCGGGCAGCGATCTCCACAAGTTGAGGCGAGTTGAACGTGATCGACAGTCCGAATGCCGGTTCATTACATTTGAGCCTTTCTTTCATCTTATTTCGCAAGTTGTTTGATCCTTTCAAAAGCAGAGCGGGAGAACAGGTAAACGTGAGAGGGGGGCGAAAGGCCGGGCTCTAGGTCGGATGTTGAAGCAGCCAGGGCTTCGGGTTGGCCAACATCTTAACGAGCCTGGCTAGGATGTGGTCATATTTTTGGCTCAGATCTGATGCCGTTCCTTCGTCGATATAGCCACAAGCTAAAGAGAAGTCTAGCCAGGTTTGAGTCTCAGCACCTTCCGTGTCTGAGTCGGACAGCTTTAGGTCGAAAGCCTTTCTGTAGCTGCGTTTTCGCAACGCCTCGGAAATATTTGAGCAGACAGACCTCGATGATCTTCGTATCTGATCGGTCAGTGCGAATCGTTCTTCCACTGGGAAGGATTTGGTGATCTCAAAAATCTGCATGGCTGCCTTAAACGCCATCTGATAGACACGCAATTCCTTGTGAGACCGAAAGATCGACATAGCATCTCCGCTATGTTGAGGTTTTGGTTTCTCCCCCTCTCTCGCTCGACACAGGCGCAACAACTATGCCGATCCAGTCACATCACAGCTCTACCCACTTGTACGCCCGCTTCCCGTTCTCAACGAAATACTTCTGCTTCGCTTCATCACCCTTGTCGCTGAAGAAGGCGTCAGCGATCGCGAATACTGTCTCGTATGACCCGGCTCGTTCACACACCGGCCAGTTGCTGCCGTAGACCAGCCGATCCTCACCCAGCGTATCCCACATGGCATCAAACGTTGCTTTGTAGTATGCGGGATCAGTAGGCGCCGGTTGTAGTTCGGCGCGCTCGACGAACCCTGAAACTTTCATGTAGACGTTCTCGTGAGCGGCGATGGCGTTCAGGCCAGCGACCCATTCCGGATCAGGCTTCTCTCCAGTGATCAGGACGTGGGCCACGTGATTACAGACGATTCGGAGATCCGGGAGCCGGCTGGCTATAGACGCGACTGTGACCAGGTCACCGGGCTGGGCGAGGAGGTCCATCTCTAGATCCCGATCGGCCAGTGCCTTCATGTCAGCTAGGGTCGCCTCGCTATCTGCGCTCTGTAACTCTTTACGGCGCAGTCGGACACCGCGAAACAGCGCGTTCTGTGATAACCGGTCCAGATTGCTGACGTAATCGGGATCCTCCGTGTCTAGGTTGCCCACGAACCCGACAATCGTGGGGTCGTCCTTCGCGATGTCGAGAATCCAATCGTTGTCCTCGACCCAGACACTGGCCTCAACGACCACGGTGTTCGTGACACCGCACGGATTCGCGACGTCCCTGAAGTTCGCCGGGAGGACGGTGCGGTGGAGCAACTCGTTGTCCTTGGGTGGCCAGGGGATGCCCTGTGGCCGAGTCGGGTCATAGAAATGGGTATGTGTGTCTACGATCATCGTGTTGCCTCAGTATTGGAGGTTCAGATCGACAACGTTCTCCAGGGGCTCACCTTTCAGGAAACTGCGAATGTTCCGCCGGATCATGTCCTCGAGTCGCCGGTTGGCGGCTTCTGAATAGCCAGACTGGTGTGGGGTGATAATGACGGTCTCATACTGCCAGAGGGGATGGTCGAGAGGGAGTGGCTCAGGATCGGTTACGTCCAAGCCAGCGCCGGCGAGTCGGCCACTATCGAGGGCAGCCATTAGTGCATCAGTGCTGATGATGCCACCTCGGGTCGCGCACAGGATGTGTGCACCAGGTTTCATCAGACTGAATTCTTCGGTGGATATTAGATCGATCGTGTCATCCGTGTAGGGAACACAGACGGCGACCCAGTCAGCTTCGGGCAGCAATCGGTGAAGCGCGTCCGGATGATGGACGGCTTCGACATAGTCGGGGATGGGTCGGTCTGTTTGGCGGCGTGTAGCCACGACGCGCATGCCGAGGCCGGCGGCCCGTTTGGCCGTCTCATCACCGATACCCCCAAGCCCCACCACCAGCATGGTCTGTCCTTCCAGTTCACCCGGGTTGGGGAGGCGCTTTTTCTTGGGCCAGCCATCGTTCAGGACATCCCGTCGGATGGGTTCGATCTGTCGACAGAGCATCAAAGCCAACGCCATCATGTGATCGGCAATGTTGGGACCGTAAATGCGGGCAGCGTTGGTCAGGACAATGCCACGGTCTTTGAGTGTCTGGAGCGGATACTGATTGACCCCCGCGCTGAACGCCTGAATCCACTCGAGCGAAGTGGCTTCTTCGATAAACGAACGAGAGCCGATGTTTCCCAGAGCTGCCGTGATCTCAGCTGGATCTCCAGCGAAATCGTCCAGCCGTTCGACGTAGGTAAGACCGCTCTCCGCGAACTCCTTACGGGTCAGGTCGAAGGTCCGCTCCGAAAACTGGACGATAAGTATCTTGTGATCTGCCAAATCCCGCGCCTCCTAGACCTGAACGCACCAGGTTATGGGTCCGTCTGTGACGGTCAGTTCGTTGGACGAAAGAGAAACCGATGATGAGCCGCAGGACCACCCATCAGATGTTTCTTCCCAGTTCTCTGAACTCTGGCCCTGCCTGGTCCGGAACAGTGTCAGGATGGACACGTCAGGACCTGAGACAACACAGTCGAGGTAGGGCTCGTGTTTCTGCTCGAAGACGTCACCGAGGCGGAACCGGTTGTAGGGTTCGGCATACGCGTGATGCTGCAAGGTCACCCCGATCTCGGCAAGCTGTGAGCAGACGAGCGCATCGACTCCGCTGTCTTCGTTCTGAACGGAGAAACGCCCGTCCGGCGACCACTCCGGATCGGAGACGGAATGCCATCTCAAAGAAACCTGGCTCGCGTCCGGATGCGTGGCTTTGTCGTAAACAGCCACCGTGCAAGGGGCGGCGTAAACGACAGTCCGAACGATGGATTCGACGCCCTCGTATAGCGCGGCCACGTCGATCTGCCACCATCCTCCTTCGCCGTCCTCGAAGTGACTGTCGAGAATCGTGGCGCAGTCTGTGCGCTCACGCTTCATCTCTTCACCGTCGAACATCAGGACGTTGTGGCCGAGAACCGACGCGTTGTAGTAGCGGTATCTGTTCTCGCCGAAGAAGTCGGCAGGATAGCCGGGTGGAGATCCGGGATCTGTGATCAGACGTTTTCCATAGGCGTCGATGCAAACCTGTCCGGAATCGTGGTTCCCGTGTCCCTCCGAGCCGTGTCCACCCTTTCCGTAGACGACGCATTCGGCCGCCTTTGGATCCCAACTGGATCGGACGCTGATGTTCTGGCTGTGCCCTTGATAGGCCCTGCCACGCGGAATTGTTGGTTCACGTGGCTCCAGCGTCGGATCGAACCAGAGTAGTTCCCAGGGATCTGCATCCGGGTCGTCCGGGACGCTGTGTTCGAGATAGAACCACTGGAGTTCGGGGTCTCGTGTGGCTTCCGCGACAGCGGCGAACATGGGTGCACTGGGCGGTCTGCCGATGTGAGAGTCGCCAAAGGGAACGACGTGCCCCGGCGGTAAGGTGAAATACATCATCCAGCGACACGTGTCCGGAATCGGAAACGCCGCTATTCGATTTTCGCCACCCCCGGACGCGTATCGATGGGCGCTGAAGTAGAGAAGGGGAAGGGCGTGGGCGTTTGCGTAGGAGACGGACTCGTTGAACTCGCCCTCCGGTCCATACCGATCGAAATAGGCGTTCAGCCTAGGGTGCGCATAGTCGATCAGATCCTGCGACTGAGGGTGATCATCCGAGAGTGCGAGTCCTGCGATACCGTGACCGCCAACGACACACGTCATCCAGTTGTTCGTGCCGTTCGCCCATCTGACGCCGTCAGCAACGTCCTGCAGGTAGGGCTGGATCCCACATCGGTCGACCCCCTCGACGATCCTCTCTCGCTGATCCTGATTCAGGTACGGGTGGAGCCAGTCGTAGGCGATCGAGAGGTATCGTGAGAGCTGACCGGCACGCAGGTCGATGTTCATACCCTTGTGGGCGATGTCACGCCATTCGGGCCAGCGAGCCGTGTCGAACAGCGCCTCCATCTGCGCCAACGAATCGTCGCGATAGCGCGTGTCTTCGGTAATCAGATTGATAAGGGCTGCGCGGAGAGCACGTGTCCCGGCTCTGTGGACGACGGTATAGTCCCGGTTCGCGTGTCGTGCGCTCATCTCGTCCCGGCCCGGGAAGCGATCGCCAGGCTCGTAGACCTTGTTGGCGAGTTCCTGTTCGGCGATGGCGAGCTGGGCATCCCATAGACGCTTGGCGTGGCCGGATGTGATCGCTTGGCGGACGGACTCGACGGATCGAAGGCCATCTATGGGGTCAGCTGTGACGAAGATGTGAGGACGCATATGTATTGAGGCAACGCTGCGCGTTGCTTAGAAGTTTTCGCGGTTGCGAAAATTCTCACTTGTGAAATGTTCAAGGGCCTTGATGACGGCTGAGTTGTCCTGGTCGGCGTAGCCGGCTTCGACGCCGGCGCGGAGGATGTCGGCGTGGAGGGCGCTCAGGGGGAGCTTCTGATCTTTTTTCATGCCCATGTCGAGAATCAAGCCGACGTCTTTCAGGTGTTGGGCGAGCCTGGCCTGGGGCTCGAAGTCTTCGTCGATCATCTTGTAGCCCTTCTGGTCCATCACCCTCGAGTAAGCGGCTCCGCTTTGCAGGACTTCCAGAAGCGCGCCGAGCTCTACGCCGGCCTGTTTCCCCAGCAGGAGCCCTTCTGCCAGGACCAGGCGGTTGAGGCCAAGGATTAGGTTGACGATCAGCTTGGCTTCCGCGCCTTTCGCGTTCTCACCCAGGTGGAAGATCTGGTTGGCAAACGTCTCGAGGATGTCGCGACCGTGTTCGAGTTGACCCGAGTCGCCACCGACCATAACCAGTGAGGTTCCGTCGGCAACCATCTGGCTCGATCCGAGTATGGTCGCATCGAGGAAGTGGATGCCTTGCTCGAGGAGCCGGGCGGCGAGAGACGCGCAGCGTTCAGGGTCGGAGGTCGTGGTGTCGATGAGGAGGTCGCCTGGCTGAAGGCCCTCAAGCAGGCCATCGTCGCCCTCGATGACTGCTTCAACAATGTCAGAATTGGGTAGAGAGAGGACGACCCGCGAGCATCCTTCACCGACTTCCCGTGGGGAACCGGCGGGAGCCAAACCGGCATCAACGGAACGCTGGAGGGCGTCCAGGTCAACATCGTAGCCGCTCCGACTGAAGCCAGCGTGGCCCAGCCTATCGACAAGCGCGCTCCCAACGAGCCCGAGCCCGATCAGCCCAATGGTCTCGGTTCGATCAGGCACGGAGGGCCGGCTCGTAGACTTCGCTCACATACTGCTCGGCAGAAGCAGACCACTCGAACGGAGTATCGTATCCGTTTCGCTGGATCGTACGGAACCGCTCAGGCTCCTCATCGAAAACACGCTTCGCATCGACGACCGAGTTGATGAGGTTTTCGAGCACTTCGACCCGTGTATCGCCAGCGAAGCCGAAACCTGTGCCGGAGGACTCCGTGTGCGGGATGACCGTGTCGACAAGGCCACCCGTCCAGCGAACGAGTGGGGGCGTCGCGCAGCTCATCGACTCCATCTGGGTGATCCCACACGGCTCGAAGAGAGTGGGCATGAGGAAGACGTCGCTTCCAAGGCTGATGGACCGGGCGCGCTCACGGTCGAACGCGAGTGTGGCGGTACAGTTAGGTCGTGACGACACACGTCGCAGGAAGGACTCATACTCCGGAAGACCCGTTGTAACGACGGCGACGTTTACGCCGGGTATGTCTAGGATTCGTTCAAGGACCGATTGTCCGTCCAGGGTCGCGACAAGCAGTCCAAACTTCTGCTCGACGGCTCGCCCGACAAAACCGAGAAAGAAGCCATTCCGGTCCTCGAAGTCGGCACTGAGCTCGGCCCTCGCGGCAGCCTTTTGAGTTAGGAGCTCGTCGAGCGCGGTGTCTGTGGGCGGCGCGTTGTAGTTGAACCCGTTGGTGATGCCTGTCAGAAGCCCTTCACCAGCAAGTCGAGCCGCCGTCTCGTCGAGGCCTTTGCCGCCTTCGAAGAATGCTCCCGGATTCTCCGGGAGGCACATCTCCTTCGCGTAAGTCGGGCTGACGGTATTGACGTGATCAGAAAGCTCGAGACCCAACCGCAGCGCGTTGACGGAGTTCCATTCGGGTCTGGGGTCAGCGAATAAAGGTCCGATGCGGTCATCCTGATCAATGGCCTGGATGCTCCACCCATCGTTCACGTCGCGCGATATGATGCCCTGATAGCCGAGATTGTGTACGGTGAGGACGCGTTTCTGTTTGAGTTTCTCCATCTCCATGCGTCCGAAGAGATATCCGAGGACCCAGTCATTGATGTGCACGATATCCGGCTTCTTCTGCTTGATCAGGTGCAGACAGGCTTCGGAGAAGAAGGAGAATCGCAGGATGTCATCCTTGAAGGGGATGTCGGGGCTGTGGACGTAAGGCGTCCCATCTTCGCCTTCGAAGTAGTGCGCGTTCTTGACGAACGTTACGGGAACACCATCGACTTCAGGCTGGGAGATCAGCTCGATGGATTCGCTCTGGTTGTTGAACTCGACGGTGTAATCGCTGAACTGGACCTGGCCATACCAGGGCGTGACGATCTCGATGTCTACGTCCTGTTTGGCGAGCGCGGGGGGGAGCTCACCGGCGACATCGCCTACGCCGCCGGCTTTCGCGAACGGCTTACACTCGGCTGTCAGATAAAGGACCTCCAACGTGCTATCTCATGCGAATGATTAACGGGTTCCAGAGTTCGAGAAGATATCGAAGACCTGTTGCTTGTATTGCCGCGCACGGGTGGAATCGTTTCCGCAGCCCTGCCTGATGATGATGTATTTCTGAAGCTCGTATAGCAAGTAGAATACCTGACGGACTCGGACTTCGGTCGAGGTGTCTCGTACGGTCCCGTAACCGTTCCAGAATGCTGGTTCGGAGATGCCGCAGTAGTCGAGGACGGCGAATTCGATATCGGGGTCGCCCCATAGGGCGCGGTCCCAGTCGACCAGACCGGTCACCGTGTTGTTGTCGTCGACGAGGATATTCTCTGCCCAGACGTCCATATGGAGAAGGGAGGAGTGTATGTCGCAGTCGAACAGGGTCAGGTGGCGGTCCAGGAGATCCCTGAACATGGCGCTTTCCGACTCCGAGTAGTGCCCCACGTCGACGATGCCGTCGATCAGACGGTTCCACATCGTGTGGAATGCGTCGACCCACCTGTTCTGCGGTTCCATGGGACGGTGTTCTCCGATGTACCCGTATGTATCGGCGGTCTGGCTGTGCGTCTGACGGAGGAAATCACCGACCTGTTCGAGGACCCGGGCGCAGTTGCAGGATACGTCTGAGATCGGGCGGCCGAGGAGGCGCTCCATCACAATGAAGTCGCGGTCGATGTGTTGGAGAGAATCGTCGTAGGTGATGATTGGGGCGACGGGGACAGATATCTTCTCGAGGAGAAGCCGATGGATTCCCGTCTCCTGAAGCATCACGTCATGTTCGTAGAAGATGAAGACAGCGTTTTGGGGCGGGGCGATAGGGATCACCCATTCGACACCGGCCGAGATGAAGAAGGAGGTGTTGAACTTGCCGGTCGAGATCGGCACCACCTCCGGCTGATCGTCCTCCGACAGCAGTCCCGCGACGGTCCGAATCACCGATTCCTGGGTGACCTCATCGGAGGGGGGCGTCACGTCTCGCCGTTCTCGTGGCGGATGGGGATGCGTGCCCGAAAGGTCGTTCCCTGGCCAACGATACTGTCCACTTCGATTCGGCCGTCGTGATCCTCGATGATCTTGTAGCTGATCGAGAGACCGAGCCCCATGCCCACCCCGACACCCTTGGTCGTGAATCCGGGCTCGAAGACGCGCTCGAGGTGTTCAGGCGCGATGCCTCGACCTGTGTCCTGGACGGTTACGACGACATCATGACCGTCCACTCCGGTGACGATCGTGGTCGAACCAGCGTCCTCGATGGCCTGAGCTCCGTTGACCAGCAGGTTCATGAACACCTGGTTCAGTTGGTTCGGATAGCATTCAACCTGTGGTAAGTGGCGACCGTAGCTCTTGATGATGTCGATCTTGCCCTTGGTCTGGTGGTGTACGAGGTCGCGACGGACCATCGCGATCAGATGGTCGGACCGAGCGGCGACCGAGATAAAGCCGTGGGTGAACGAGGCGGGCTGATCGGAATACAGCCTGAAGTAGATCGTCTTGCCGGCGAAGTTCAGAGGCAGCGGGATCAGATGCCAGGAGTGGAAGGTGAATTTGTTGCGTGGGTCCGAGTGCACGACACCAGCTTTATACACCAGCTGGTTGTCGATGTAGGCTTCGAACGCGGGCCAGCCGGCCACGTATACGGTCGGGTCCATGACCGCCGTGTCCGGGAGACGAAAGCGCCGCCAGGCGTTCGTGAACTGATTCGCCGAATGGCCGTTCTCCACGACATAGGGCAGCCACGCGGGACTGTCCGTGTCGATCGTGAGCCAGGCCAGACCAGCTTCAGGCGTCTGCGGACTGTCTCCGAGCCGGTACTCTCCCTGCTCGATGGCGATCGGCTGTTCAGCGGTGGCCGTCCCGGCGCTTAGGACCGATTCGAGCAGGAGCAGGCATGTCAGGATATGTTTCAGCGTAGAATCCCCTCGTAAGTCACATTCCCCATAATATCCGATTCAGATCGGACATCCAAAGGGCGGAATGAAGGGGCGCAGTCGGGTTACTTCTTCTGCCGCTTGGCAGCTTTCTCGCGCAGGTGGTGGGTAAGCTCTTTCTTGCGAATGCGCAGGCTGTTGGGTGTGACCTCGAGGAGTTCGTCGGCGTGGAGGTATTCGAGAGTGTCGTCCAGCGACATCTCCCGGTGCGGTGGCAGTTGTTCGTCATCACCGGTCGGTTTCGTACGATGACCCGTGCCGACCTTCGCCCGGCAAACGTTGATCGTGAGGTCGTCCTCACGGATGTGTTGACCGACCACCTGTCCGGCATAGACTTCAGTCCCCGGCGGAATGAAGAATGTTCCCCGCTGCTTCAGATTCGTCAGCGCGTATGTCGTGGCAGGGCCGTGTTCCTGGGATACCAGTGACCCGAATTCGCGGGTTTCGATCGGGCCGGCAAAGTCGTCGTATGCGTCGAACACGCCGTGGAAGATCCCGTTCCCTCGAGTGGCGGTGAGGAACGGCTGGCGGAACCCGAGCATACCGCGTGTCGGAACACGGTAAGTGCTGTGGACCGTTCCGTCGTCGGCATGCCGGGTGTCGAGCATCCGGGCTTTCCGACGACCCAACATCTCGGCCACCGGACCCACGACGTCGCTCGGGACCTCGATGTAGACTTCCTCGAACGGCTCCTCTTGCTTGCCTTCGTTCTCTCGGTAGATCACCTCGGGCTGGCTGACCGAGAATTCGTACCCCTCGCGCCGCATTGTTTCGATCAGGATAGCGAGATGGAGCTCTCCACGGCCGGAGACATTCCACTCTCCGGCGGCCGCGGCATCTTCCACCCGAAGCGCCACGTTGCTCTCCAACTCTCGAAGCAACCGTTCCCGGATCTGCCGACTCGTCACATATTTGCCGTCCCGACCCGAGAAGGGGCTGGTGTTCGCGCTGAACGTCATGCGCACCGTCGGTTGCTCAACCTCGATCGGGGGAAGCGGCTGTGGATCAGCGATGTCGGTTATCGTGTCTCCGATTCCAACGTCTTCCACGCCGGACAGGGCGATTATGTTCCCTGCCCCAACTGCGGACTGCGCTTCACGTTTCAGGTTACGGAACGTGAATACCTCGCCAATCTTGGCCGGTTTGGTGTCCCCGCCCGCTGTAACGTGGGCGACCGTCTGGCCTGTCGTAAGCGATCCGCCACTCAGACGCCCGACGGCGATTTTGCCGACATAGCTGCTGTATTCGAGGGTGGTGACGAGGAGTTGGGGTGGCCCGTCGACCGCGACAGGTGGAGGAGGGAGTGTTTCGATGATGGCGTCGAAAAGCGGGGCCAAGTCGTCCGACAGCCCTTCCGGTGATTGACCCGCACGGCCTTCGATGGCCTGGGTGTAGAGCACTGGAAAATCCGCCTGCTCATCCGTTGCTCGCAGCTCCACGAACAGATCGAAGGTCTCGTTCACGACCCAGTCCGGGCGAGCAGCGGGTCGATCGATCTTGTTGACGACCAGGATCGCCTTGAGCCCGCGTTGTAACGCGTGTCTCAGCACGAACCGTGTCTGGGGCATCGGTCCCTCGACCGCGTCGACGAGCAGAAGGACCCCGTCCACCATGTTCATGATTCGCTCGACCTCGCTCCCGAAGTCGGCGTGTCCCGGCGTGTCCACGATATTGATCGTGGTGTCTCCGTAGACGATACCCGTATTCTTGGCTGTTATCGTGATTCCGCGCTCACGCTCGAGGTCGTTGGAGTCGAGCACCCGCTCGGTTACCTCCTGGTTGTCGCGGAAGACGTTGGTCTGCTTGAGCATGCCGTCGACCAATGTGGTTTTGCCGTGGTCGACGTGCGCAATGATGGCGATGTTACGGATCTTAGACGGGTCGGTATCGACGCTCACCGATCGTTCCTTTCAGCTGCGGTTCANGGAGGTCTGAAAAGTAACAAAATGGACGGTTCAGCGGCGACAATTCTCAGAAGCAATGCTCCTAGAGCCTAAAGACAAAGGAGTGGGAACCACTCCTCGACTCCGCTCGGGGCAGGCTCCGGACACAGAGGGAAGACGTCGTGCAGACTATGGGGATTGCGGTGGTAACGTGCGTTGTTGGTCCACCGAACGTCGTACGTAAAACTGAATGAGTCACGTGGATACGCTATGTGCAAGCTGGTCTACCAGAAGGGTGGTGAAGGGAGAGCCCTGAATAGGGCGAGGCGCAAGTAGCCCGGGGTGGAGCGAAGCGGAATCCCGGGTAAACAGGCATACCGTCGCTGCGTCGCTGCATAGGGTGGAATCAGCACCCTCGTGACCTACGGCGCTAGAACAGTGAGCCCCGACGACCTCACCCACGGCTAGAGTTGGGCGATGACGTTCGCCGGTTGTCGAGGTATACAACCTGCCTCCCGGCTTGAGCACAAGGGCTATCTCACCAATCCCGCTTTCTCAATTTGCCATCCAGAATAGCAGATGGTTCGCGATCACGATATCGAACGTGTCGTTGTCGATGGGAATCGCGTTGGCGTTGAACTGCTCGAACGTGACGTCCCGGTCGAGATGTCGCAGGTTCCGTTGCGCGTTGCTGAGCATCGTGGGGGAGAAGTCGCTGAGAACGATCTCGCAACTCTGCGGCACGCGCGCTTCGTTGTCGAACCAGAGATCTCCCGATCCACAGCCCAGTTCTAAGATATCCGACTGATAGGGAATGCTCATCTGGTCGAAGAACCAGCTGTTCCATCCCCGTGGACTCTTACTGAAGTGTTGGTTCAAGAGGATACGCAAGTTCGAGTTTCAAGCTCGTGGGGCAGCCCGGTGATAGGACAGCATCCGATATCGCTGCTTCGTCGCATCGGTCTAGTGCATCGGCTCTTCGCTGTTCCGGGGGGCGGGGTAGATTGTGTAGATCATGGGGACATTGCGCTCGCGGCACAGAGGCAACAACCGATTGATCCCGACGACCGCTTCGTCCAGCCGCTGTGATTCGGTCGCGTATTCGGGGTCTGTCCAGCCGTAGGCCACGTCGATGATGAGGAGGGCGGGAGAGGTACCGTATCCGAACTACATCATGAAAATGCCCTGCGACTGGTAGAAATCGCGGACGGATTGGATGGCTTCCTGGTTCGTGTGTTTTGTTGATCCGCTTAGTGGAACACAACCGAGTGATCGATAAGTTCCTTGTTCTCGTATATGAACTTGGCCGAAAAGAAACGATCCTGGTCGAGCCACTTCAGGAAGGTGTAGTCGCCTTCCCAAAGGTTCAGATCCAGGAGCTTGTCGTCGGCGATCCAGGCGAGGTTCCCCTCCGGAGAATCGATCAGTTCGCCAGAGAACTCGCGACCTGTGAACAGGTATACATACCAGTCGTCGACCTGGTCGAACATGGGAAACGTGATGATTCCCCGGAGTCGAGGATCTACCAGATCGAGTCCGCTCTCTTCCTTCACCTCGCGGATTGCGCACTCTTCCGGCGTCTCACCCGGATCCAGCTTGCCACCCAGCCCGTTCCACTTTCCCTCGTGGAAGTCCTGCTCCTTCTTNACGCGATGGAGCATGAGGGTTTTTCCGTCTTGCTTCAGGTAGACCAGGGTGCCGAGCTTCATTGAGAATCCATTGATGATGTGGAGAAGGAAGATGTGAAAATGTGAAAATGTGAAGATGTGGGGGATGGATCAAGCAGAGGGGGCCGCTTAGCAGCCCTGGCTCAGCATAAGGGCTTTTCTCGGGGAAGAGGGCGCCTGCGAGGTCTTGATCGTCACCGGTACAGTGATGTCGATGTCTTCGATTACGTGCTCGGGACGAAAGGTTCAGCCGGCTTTTCCTACCAGGGCATGCTTCCCAGGGTGATCGGTCGATTCGTCCACTCCTGGTCTTTGCAGGGCAAAACCATGACCGTGTGTGGGCTATCTCTTGGCCCGTCCGGCTGATCGATGACTACCGGCCCCTGAATCGTCTGCCATCCTCTCGGGCTGTAAAAGGCTTCCAGTTCTGGGTGACAGAAGAGCATCCCGAAGTCGACGCCCATGGCATTCCGCATATGGATCTCAGCAGCCTCGACGACGAGCCCGCCGTAGCCTTTGCTTCGTGCTTTCGGGATCGTGATCACGGAGTTGAGTCCGCCCAGACGCATCTTGTCTCCGTTCACACGCAACGTGTGGAGACAAGCGCCCGCGTGAGCCACCGGTTCGTTGTCTTCGTATCCGACAAAGTGCACGTCTGTGCCTCGCCAGGTCAGGCCGTATCGGTCGTTGTCCCAGAGATCTTCGCCCCAGCGAAACAGCGTGTCCTTCTCTGGTTGGCTCAGGCTCGTTCGCGTGATGACTTTGAGTGCTTCCATACCGTCCTCGTCTGGTGGATTCCCTATACATGATGGCGGCGTACCGCATTCGTCGCCAGAGCCGTTTTCCACGGAAAGGCGGCAACAGATTTCGGTTGTCCCGATAGATCCGCACGGCGTTACTTGGGTGTCGACACAGTCCACACGTGAGAGGCTATGAGCAGACCTAAAATCGCAGCGATCACGACCGAGTATCGCAAGTATTCGCATACCCAACACATCGTCGACCGGTTCCTTGAGGGATACGGATGGGAAGGCCGCCACCACGTGCCCGACCTGGATGTGGTCTCGTTGTATGTGAACCAGACGCCGGATGGTGATCTGAGCCGCGAACGGGCCGAACGATTCCCGACGATGCGCATCTACCCAACGGTTGCAGATGCATTGATGCTGGATACCGATGCACTGGCGGTGGACGGGGTTCTTTTGATCGGCGAGCACGGCAGCTACCCGCAGAATGAGAAAGGTCAGCGACTCTACCCGCGGTATGAGCTGTTCAAGCAGATCGTGGCCGTTTTCCGCGCCTCTGGTCGATCCGTGCCTGTTTTCAACGACAAGCATCTGTCGTGGAATTGGGATTGGGCCCAGGAGATGTATGACACCGCCCGCGAGATGGGATTCGCGTTTATGGCGGGATCATCGCTGCCGGTCACCTGGCGAACCCCCTCGATCGAGTTTCCCTACGGAGCCGAGGTCGAAGAGGCCGTCTGCGTGTGCTACGGTGGCGTGGACAGCTACGATTTCCACGGGCTCGAGACGCTGCAGTGCATGGTCGAGCGCCGTAAGGGTGGGGAAACAGGGATCGAGTGGCTGCAGGCATATCGTGGAGATGCGTTCTGGGACGCGCTCTACAACGNTGTATGGTCCCGGAAGCTGATGGATGCCGCCCTTTGCAGGAGTCATACGCTGACCCCGGCTCGTGAGGGCTTCAACCACGTCTTCCCGACGGTGGACGAGATGAAGTCGCTGGTCGAGGATCCCGTGGCCTATGTGTATGGGCACTCGGACGGTCTACAGTGCGCGATGCTGCTGATGCGGGGGCTCGTGCAGGACTTCAACTTTTCGGCGAGAATGGGAGACGGATCGACCCTGTCCACTCAGATGTATCTGCCGATGCCTCCGGCGCGGACGACGTTGGCGAGCTTCTTCACACCTCTCGTCAACAACGTCGAGCAGATGTTCCTGACTGGTGAGGAGACGTATCCGCTCGAGCGGACACTCGTGACAACGGGCTTGACTGCGGCAGGTGTGGAGAGTCTGTACCAGGCCAGCGCGCGGATCGAGACACCGCATCTCAGGATTCAGTATTCGGCGCCTGAACAGTCGACCTTCTGGAGAACGTGATGAAACGTGTTGCCGTCATTTCGACCATCTATGTGCATCTGAAGCACACGCAGCATTTCATCGATCGGCTGCTTGTCGGGTATGCGTATGAAGGCGAATGGATTCGCCCGGACGTGAAGGTCGTCTCGCTGTATGTCGATCAACGACCGGAAGGTGATCAGAGTCTCGACCGGGCGAGGGAATTCGGGTTCGAGATCTACCCGACTATCGCTGAGGCCCTTCGGTGTGGCGGAGATGCGCTCGATGTCGATGGGGTCTTAATCATCGGTGAGCACGGCGAGTATCCGTCGAACGAGAAGGGGCAGAAGCTGTATCCGCGGTATGAGTTCTTCAAGCAGTGCGTCGACGTGTTCGAGGCGGACGGGCGATCCGTACCGGTGTATAACGACAAGCATCTGTCCTACAGCTGGGCAAAGGCTGAGGAGATGGTCGCCGACTCCAAACGACTCGACTTCCCGATGCTGGCCGGCTCGTCGCTTCCCGTCACGTGGCGATTGCCTGATCTCGAGCTGGAGTCGGGGTGCATGATCGAGGAAGCGCTGATGATCGGGGTCGGCGGATCAGACGCCATGGACTATCACTGTCTGGAAGCGATGCAGTGTATGGTCGAGCGGCGGAAGGGTGGGGAGACGGGGGTGAAGTCCGTTCAGTTGCTCGAGGGGCAGGCCGTCTGGCGGGCGGGACGTGAGGGTGTCTGGTCGGAGGAACTACTGATTGCCGCTCTGTCGCGGTGCGATTCACCCAAGGGACTGCCCGACGAGGATGGTCGACCGCTTGATATGTTCGGGACCCGTGAACTCCATCAGCGGGTGCCCAAGCCGGCCGCCTATCTGATCGAGTATGCCGACGGGACTCGGGCGACACTGCTGATGTTGAATGGCGGGGTCTTCGACTACTGTTTTGCTGCGCGTCTGGCGGGACAGGCCGATCCCGTGTCGACACAGTTCTTTGTTACACCACTTCCAAACGTCAACTACTCGGCGTCTCTCGTCCACAAAATCTGCGAGATGCTGCAGACCGGTGTGTCTCCGATTCCGGTCGAACGGACCCAGATTGTCAGCGGTATGCTCGAAGCCTGTCTGGATTCGAAGATAGCAGGCCACGAGCAACTGGAGACCGATCATCTGCGTGTGAATTATTCGCCACCCGAAACGCCGCAGCATTTCTGTGGCTGATTCGGCGCAGGGCGGCTCGATATAGGGTCCAGGCTGCGATAGCTTGGGCTCTTGTTGTTTCCACCCCATAGAGGATGAACACAGTTTGGACATTCTTCTGACAAACGACGACAGTATCGATTCACCCTTGCTGAAGACCGCGATCGATTTCCTCAAGCCGCTTGGGAATCTCCGGGTCGTGGTGCCACTCGAAGAGCAGAGCTGGAAAGGAAAGTCGATCACGCGGTTCAGTGACATGGTGGTAGAGCCTCGGACGATCCANGGTGTCGAGGGGTGCGCGTTCTCGGGTACGCCGGCTGACTGCACGAACTTCGCGATCTACAACCTGTATGACGAGAAGAAACCTGACCTCGTGGTTTCAGGCATCAANATCGGGGCGAACACGGGCGTTTCGTTCACCTGGTCCTCCGGCACCGTCGGCGCGTGTCTGGAGGCAAATATCGCCGGTGTTCCAGCTGTCGCTTTGTCGCAGATGCTCGACAGTGAAGTCTTCTTTGCTTGGGCGAACGATCGACACATCCCCTCCGATGCGATGGACCGGTTGAGTGCGACCATCCAAGGCATGCTGAAGGATACGTTCGAGCTTTTGATGGCCAGGGAAGACTGGTTGAAAGAGCCGATCACGTGGAACGTGAACATGCCGGTCGACCCAGCGAGAGATTGTCGGCCCATCTCCGCCTACTTGGGCCGAGCGTTCTACGGTTCGATCTTCAAGAAGCAGGGCGACATCTACGTGCACGATGTGGATTCTCCCGAGCCTGACACAGCGGAGGGGTCTGATACGGCGGTTGTCGGGAGCGGTCACGTAAGCGTGACGCGTTTGGATTTTCTGACATTCGGAAATGAGGTCGACTCAACCTTCGGATCTGGGTCATGATCTATCTGAGTCGTGCGGATGTCGAGCGCTTGCTGGATGTGAAGACAGCGATCGATCGGATGCGCGATGCGTTTGTGGCGATCGCGGAAGACAAGGTGCAATTGTCCAAGCGGACTTTGATCCTCCTCGCTGACCGGGCAGGCTTCTTCGGGTCGATGCTGATCCCCGCGAGCGGTTTCGGCTCGGCGGCCAAGGTGATGACCAATCTATCCCGGCAATCACGATGCGGGGCTCGAGTCGCATCAGGGATACATCCTGTTGTTCGAGGAAGAACACGACGAGGCCGTTGCGCTGATTGAGGCGGGGTCGTAACGGAGATACGGACCGGAGTGGTCAGCGGGCTTGCGACCGACCTGATGGTGAAACCCAATGCCTCGCGGCTGTGTATGCTGGGANCCGGGGTGCAGGCGCGATCGCATCTGCGAGCTGTAGGTGCTGTGCGCACTCTCCGAGCTGCACATCTGGATCCGGACCCGTTTGTACGCGGACAGATTCGCCGAATGGGCAAACGATGAAACCAAAGCGGCGATCAGGGTCCACAACTTCGTACGTGAAGCGCTGGCTGAGGCTGACATCGTCTGTAGGGTCACGGCGGCCTCAGTGCCGATCGTCGAGCGCGACGCGATCCAGGCGGAATGCCACCTCAACGCCGTAGGCTCTTTCCGGCCGAATGTGCGCGAGCTGAACTCGGATACGATGGCGCAGTGTCAACTGATCGTTGACTCGAGG
Source organism: Gemmatimonadota bacterium (assembly GCA_002727195.1). GTDB lineage: Bacteria > Latescibacterota > UBA2968 > UBA2968 > UBA2968 > UBA2968. Next base: position 62,615 of record PBWH01000014.1, on the reverse strand, counting down.
GTGTCGGCACTGTCCGAGTTCGGAGACGTCCTGGTTCCGCTCAAAGAGAACAAGATGTCAGAAGCCAGTATCGCGCAGCTCAGGGATGTCGTGATGAGTCAGGTCGGAGGCCGTACCCAGACTGACGAGGTGACCGTTTTCAAGGCCCTCGGTCTGGCGGTCGAGGATCTGACCGCCGCGAGAACGGTTTACGACCGCGCCATCGAGCAGGGCGTGGGCAGCAAGATCGAATAGGAGCTTATGGCTGTTGCCTACAGGTGGTCCCATCGAGTCTGAGCCCGGACCACAAGACGCCTATGCCGCGTTCCGGATTGCCGACTACCGCAGGTATCTCGGTGGCTGGTTTGCGGCGCTGATCGGTACGCAGATTCAGGGCGTGGCGATCGGATGGGAGATGTATCAGCGGACCGGTGAGGCGCTCGCGTTGGGCTTCGTGGGGCTCGCTCAGGCAGCTCCTACGATGGTGCTCGCCCTTCCTTCTGGGTATCTGGCAGATCGGTTCTCCAGGCGAAAAGTGGTGATCCTGAGCTTGGCCGGGATGACTCTCNCTTCGCTCTGTCTGGCGTGGTTGTCGTGGTCCGAGGGTTCGATCAGCTGGATTTACGCCTTGCTCGTCCTGGACGCGACCTGCGTGACCATGGGTCGTCCCGCACGGTCTGCGTTCCTTCCCCAGTTGGTTCCCAGCGACGTCTATCCGAATGCTGTCGCGTGGAGCACGAGTATGATGCAGTTGGGTTGGGTCATCGGGCCCGCCCTAGGTGGCGTCATCATTGTCTGGAGTGTACCGGGCGCTTACGTCGCTGCGTCCATTGGGTCGATGATTTACGCGATTCTTCTGCTGACGATGTCCTTCCGGGCAACCGGAAGCGCCAAAGCGGAAGCGCCGATGGCGGCCCTGTTCGGCGGACTGACCTTCCTCAAGCGGAACAGGTTAGTTCTGACGCTGATGTCACTCGATATGTTCGCCGTACTGCTCGGTGGTGCCGTGTATCTGCTGCCGATCTACGCCGAAGAGATCCTGCACGTCGGACCGGAAGGCTTTGGTTGGCTGAGGGCGGCACCCGCGATGGGAGCCTTTTGCATGGCACTTCTGATCGCTCACATGCCCCCGATGCAAAAGGCCGGATGGAACCTCCTAATGGCGGTCGGCGCTTTCGGCNCGGTGACTATCGTCTTCGGGATCTCAGAGTCGTTTTGGCTCTCATTCGCGATGCTGTTCCTGACCGGCCTGTTCGACAATGTAAGCATGGTGATCCGGCATACGTTGATCCAGCTCTCGACGCCGGACGAAATGCGAGGTCGAGTCAGTGCAGTCAGTGGTGTGTTTGTGAGTGCGTCGAACGAGCTGGGCGGACTGGAGTCAGGGGTAGTGGCGCACTACTATGGTCCTGTGTTCTCAGTGGTGAGTGGTGGGATTGGGACGATTTTTGTCGTGATCGTGACCGGCGTCCTGTCGCCGAGGTTGAAACGGCAGAAGGCGCTTACAGTGACCAGTGACAATGACAAGTGACCAAAGCAAGACTGCGCCAAGGCTTCATAGAAGATCATACCCGGCGACCACTTGGGGAGTTGTCGAAGCTCACCTCTCCCANGTGTAGGAGAGGACGGCTGGGTCGAAGACACAGCTCGGTGAGGGCTCAAGCATATACGGCTCGCTATTCGGCCCTCACCCCTCTTGTGGGCACTAAAGCAGGCCCGCGAGAATCCCTCTCCCACTTCGTAGGAAAGGGAAGCGTGTCGAGGAAAACACGGCGTTTGTTCCTGAAGGTCGTAAGGGCCACAGCCTAACGAGATAGGGGGCTGACATGATGATGTATCCACATATCGAGCATCCGCAGCTGTTGCTGCCCGATGCGTTGATCGACGGGATTGACGGGAGCTCGATGTCTGGGCAGGCCGTGCTGATCGACGAGGGGGTTATTCAGTCGGTCGGGAAGGTGGAAGCCGTGCGGAACGAGGCGAAGCACGGGACGATCGAGGTGGACCTCAGTGGGATGACGTTGTGCCCGGGGCTGATTGATGGGCACACGCACCTGAGCCTCGCTGGAGACGGGCGGAGTTACGACGAGATGTTCTCCGAGACGGACGAGATGATGGTGATGACCGGGGCGATGAACATGATGAAACATCTTCGTGCCGGGATTACGACGATCCGGGAACACGGCGCGCGGAATCGAGTGGGGTTCGCGCTGAAGGAAGGGCTGCAGCGCGGGTATATACCGGGGCCACGCATGCAGGTCAGCGGAAGACCGATTACGTGTACCGGNGGACACTTCTGGTTCTGCAACGAGGAAGCAGATGGGGAGGACGAAATCCGGACGTCGGTCCGCCGGCTCGTTCACGAAGGTGCTGACTACATCAAGATTATGGCGTCCGGCGGGGGTACACGAGGGACGATTCCGGGACGCGCGTCCTATACGGAGGCGGAGCTCCACGCAGCTGTTCACGAAGCCCACCACTTCGACCGGATTACGGCGGCGCACTGCCGGGCAAGAGAGTCCATGAAGCGTGCCGTCCAGGCGGGAATCGACCTGATGGAGCATGCTGAGTTTCTCGATCCGGATGACGTGATGCGGTTCGATCCCGAAATCGCTGCGATGATGGAAGAGAGTAAGATCTGGATCAGTCCGACGCTCCAGGCGTGGACCAAGTACCCTCGGATCGTGGCGCTGCGGAACGAGCGGGATATGGGATCGCTGTCGCACGAGGGTGAGGTCGAGCTCGAAGGATTGGAGAAGCGCGCTCAGACGCGGCTGGATGTGATGCGAAAGCTGCTCGAGTATGACCTGAAGGCGCGGGTGCTGCCGGGAACGGACTCGGGCGTCGGCATGCTCGAGTTTGGGCACCTCGATTACGACCTGGAGTTGCTGGTCGAGGTCGGGTTCACGCCTCCCGATGCGATCGTGTCGGCGACGAGAATCTCCGCCGAGGCCATCGGCATGGGCGACACACTCGGCACGATCGAAACGGGAAAGGTTGCGGACCTAGTGGCCTTCCGAGGAGATCCCTCACAGGATATATACGCAGCCCGAAACGTAGGGGCAGTCTACCAGGGAGGGCGACAGATCAGATGATCCAAGGCGAAAGGGAGCACGGGCATTCCTGAACCCACTCACACGGATCTCAAATACGGTCCGTACGAGAGAAACCCTCTCGACGTTTACAAAGCAGAGGGCAACGACCCTACACCCCTGTTCCTGAATATCCACGGGGGCGGTTTCCACCGANGTGACAAGTCCGGTGTTAGTCATCGCCTCGTGGATTCCCTGACGTCTGCCGGCGTAACCGTGGCCTCAATGAACTACCGGCTCAGTGATACGGATCCCTTTCCGGCCTCGTTCGAGGACGGCGTGAGAGCGATCCAGTTCCTCCGTTACAAGGCAGGTGAACTCGGTTTGGACAAACAGCGTTTCGGCGCCGGCGGGGGCTCCGCGGGTGCGGGGATCACGTTCTATTCCGCCCAAAAGCTGGATCGCGCCGATCCCGAGAATGACGATCCTGTGGAATGCGAATCTTCGCATCTCTCGGTGGTGGCTGTAAACGATGGGCAGTCGTTCTATGACTGCAACCGAATCAAGGAGACCATATCAGGTCCGGCGTGGAAGAACGGGGCGCTTCTCAAGCTGNTCAGGCTCGAGCCGGACGAGTTCGGGACGGATCGAGCGAAGGAGATNTTCCACTCATCGTCGGGAATCTACCACGTGACTGAAGACGCTCCGCCGACGTGCACGTCATTTTACAGACAAAACCTGCCTATGACGGCGGAGATCGATTCGGGTTACGGGATCCATCATCCGATCTTTGGTACGTTGCTGAAGGCGCGTATGGATGAGCTGGGTGTCAGGTGCGACGTCTACTATCGCGAGGATGTTGGCGGTGAGACGGACGATGAGGTCAAGGCCCAGTTGTCTGACAAGCGGATTGCGTTTATCAAGGAGCACCTTCTGTGAACGGTCAAATCCAGCCAAACGTGATCTACGGGATGTATTCAGGGCTCGCGCTTCTGATGGATGTGTATACGCCGAACGAGCCGAACGGGTATGGAGTGCTCTTCATATCGGGAAGCGGATGGAGCGCGCCGCTCGGGTTTGGTTCCAAACCGCTGAAGCAGAGCGGACAGGAGCAGGTCTACGCGGTTCCACTCACCGATGCGGGTTACACGACTTTTGTGATCAACCACCGGGCATCACCACGGTTTCAGTATCCGGATCCGATCATAGATGCGCAGCGTGCAGTTCGCCACATTAGACACAACGCGGACGACTACGGCATAAGGCCGGACCGGATCGGCGCGGTGGGTGGATCATCCGGGGGCCATCTGGTGCTGATGCTCGGTTGTCTACCCGCGCCTGGTGATTCTGAGAGTGGTGACCCTTTGATGGCGGAGAGCGGAAACGTGCAGTGTGTGGTTGCCCGGGCCGCGCCATCCAACTTCCTCATCGACGATCAGGCCTCCGAGCGATTCCTGGGCTGTCGAGAACCCAGGGACGGGGACACCCTCTCCGAAGAGTATGGCATCCACAGAGATGCCTCTCCCATTAATCACGTGACGAGTGCGTCTCCTCCTACGCTGCTTATCCACGGCGAGAAGGATGACATCGTGGATCCCAATCAGTCGGTGGTGATGCACGAAGCTCTTAAGGCGGCTGGTGTACCGACAGATCACGTGGTGATTCCGGGCGGCGGCCATGGCGCTCGCTTCTCGGGAGCTACCGAACCTGTAGTAGACTACGTGGGACGGGCGATCAGCTGGATGGACCAGCATCTGAAAGCGCAATGAGCGACTTCACAACCATTCGAGAGCGGCTGTTCGAGCGCGAGGTCTACGGTTACAACAAACGGCTTCCGTTGAGTCTTCCGCTAGCCCGTGCGCAGGCGAACGCCATCCAGGCGGGTGGAAGCTGGGCTGACGTGGACTACGACGACAGGGGGCGATCTACCTGGTTGCCACACGCGCACCTGACCCGATCGATCCTCCTGCTGCGCGCTGGACGACACGATAAGACCGACTCCACCTTGGCCGACACATTGATGGGGACGGCACAGAACGCGCAGCGATTTTGGGTGACCCGGAAACCGGAGAGCGACAACTGGTGGCACAACACAATCGGGGCTCCGTCCGCTCTCATGCGGATTCTGGTTCTATTCGGGGAGGGTCTGGATGAGATTCTTTGGGATCAGACCATTGACATTCTGGCTGGTGTCGAGATCGGGATGACCGGGCAGAACCGTGCTTGGGTTTCGGCGATCAACTTTGTCCGGGGTGTGCTGACGGAGGATGCGGATCTGGTTGCGCTCGCGCTGCGCGAACTGTTGGGTGAAGTTCGGGGGGCCGAGGGTCCCGAAGGGATACAGCCGGGCTGGAGCTTCCATCAACACGGTCCTCAGCTCTACCAGGGCAATTACGGTGCGCACTTTCTCGAGACAGTGGCGCCGTATGCGACCCTGCTGGCCGGGACTAGCTTCGCATTGTCGACCGAGCACATCAAGATCCTGACCGATCTGACCCTGGAAGGCACGAACTGGATGACCTGGGGAAGCCGAATGGACTACCACGTGGTCGGTCGGTTTATCTCGAGTCCCCACCGGAGTCGATGGGAATCGGAGAAGCTGATCGAGCCGTGCGAGCATCTGGCAGAAGTAGCGGTCAACGAATCTGCCGACTTGCTTGCGTTCAGAGACCGGCTCGAGGATCACAGGTCTCCAGGCGATGGAGCACCAAGCGGGAACCGGTATTTCTGGCGATCAGATTTCATGATCCATCGCGCAGCTGAGCGATACGCCTCGATCCGGATGAGTTCGACGCGAACCGTACGAAGTGAGTCGTGCAACCAGGAAGGCCTGAAGAACTATCACATGGGTGATGGGGTCACGCTGTTCATGGGCCGAGGAGACGAGTATGACGGCATCTTCCCTGCGTGGGATTGGAAGCGGATCCCTGGCGTGACCTGTCAGAGATCGGATGAGCCGCTGGAGCCCCTGAGCGTGGGAAAGGATCTGGGCGCAGATCCGTTTGTTGGGGGCGTTTCAGACGGCTCAAATGGTGTCTCCGCCATGCGCGCGGTCCGGGATGGTGTCTCCGCCCGGAAGAGCTGGTTCTGTCGAGACAACGTGATCGTCTGTCTGGGTGCGGATATCTCGGCGCACGGACNGCATCCGGTGGTGACCTCGATCAATCAGTGTCTGATGAAGAGCGATGTGCATATCGGTACGCAGGATGGTCCGGAGCCGTTTCTCTACACGGATCGTCTGTTTGGCGGCTTACCTTGGGTGCACCACGATGGGATCGGGTATCTGTTGCTTCAGAAGATGGCGGTCGATCTGCGGAAGGAGCCGCAGTGGGGCGCCTGGAAGGACATCAACGGAAACATGTCGTCGGACCGCGTGATGCGTGACGTGTTCAGCCTGTGGATCGAGCACGGGATGGGGCCTCAGGATGCGCATTACGCATACGCGGTAGTGATGGGCGCCGAGGTTGAGGCGATGACTGAACTGAATGTGTCTCCTCAGTTTACGATCGTTCAGAATACAGGAGAAGCACAGGTGGTCCGCTGGGGAGCGGCGACGCAGGCTGTGTTCTGGAAACCGGGGACCGTAGAGGTCGGGTCGGTGCAGGTGAGTGTGAATCAGGGATGTGTGCTGATGGTGGGCCCGACTGAAAGTGGGCTCGCCCTGACCGTCGCGAATCCGAATCAGCTTTCAGAAAGCATCGAGATTGTGGTGGAGCGGGGTGGAGAGGCGGAGACTGTGGTGGTCGATTACCCGAAGGGGGGAATGGCGGGAAGTAGTGTGACGGTGGAGGTATGATCGTTCCCTGGCTGAGCCTGGGAACGGAAAGGTGGCATTGCCTGATGCAGCGTCCCCACGCAGAGCGCAGGGACGAGAGGATCGCAATTGGAATGGTGTGGGCAGAGCCCACACGCTTCGCCCTCGGACTCTGTCCGAGGGCATTCGACTATCCCATCAGGTCGGAGGCGATTCCGAAGCTACGGGTGATGGCGTCTAGGGGATCGGGTACGTCATTCTTGATCTCGAGGCTGACCGGGCCGTCGTATCCGACGTCGTCTAAGACGCTGAACAGGTCGCCGAGTGATTCGGGTGTCTGCACGCCATCTGTCAGGGCGAGATGCAGGTCGTTGACGCCGTCGTTGTCATCCAGGTGGACGTAGCCGAGTCGGTCACCGACGTTGGCTAGTACTTCAGCGGGGTCTTCGTCCGCCATCTGTGCGTGACCGATGTCGAACAGCAGATACAGGTTTGGGTGTCCCGTGTCGCGGATGAAGTCAAGTGTGGACTCGACGGTGGGGAATGCGGTGCCCGGGAAGTGTTCGATACAGAGCTTGATGTCCACCGACTGTGCGTGTTCGGCGATCTCGGAATAGTGCGTGGCGTATCGCTCGAAGGTTTCGGTGTCCGTCTGGCGGCCCGGTACGACGTAGGCCCATCCCGCGCCCTGGTCAGACGCGTGGTCGAGGGCTTCTTTGACGTGTCGGTGCAAGGGATCGACTCGGGAGGGATCATCCGAGTTGAACGTGCTTCCCTCGAGCTTCTCGTGAGAGGCTGCAAGGCAGACCACGTCGAGATCCAGCGAATCGCAGGCGTCTTGCGCAGCCTCGGTTCGAAGCCAGCTGGGTCGGATGTCGACGGCCGTCAGACCGACATCCTTCAGCAGGCTCAGGACTTCCGCTTCGGGGTTACTCAGTGCCCATGCACAGCAGGAGAGGATCATGGCTCGAGTCTCCGTATCTAATTGTCGATGCCTTGTTGTGCGAATCGGCCGATCGTCAGCCTATCTAGGTCCCGCCGATCGATCCAGCGGGCTGCCAGCGTGTCGTGGCCGTCTGGTTCTTCCTTCACCGGCATCCGACTGTCAAGTTCGACACGGAACAGAATTCCGAGCAAATGGATTTCTGCGTCGTCCTGATCCGGGTGACGCTCAACCTGCGACAGGGCGCCAACGAGGTTAGGTTGCGAGAGGGCGGTCAGGCCTGCTTCCTCGGCAAGCTCACGTGTTAGTGCCTCCTCCGGCGTCTCGCCGAATTCGATGCCTCCACCAGGTAGGTTATACATTCCTTTGTATGGGCTCTGGCTGGCCTCGATCAGGACAATGTGGTCCTGACAGGTGAGCAGCTCGGACGTATATAGCGCTCCATCTAGAACCGATCCGACCAGAACATCTGTGATACCTGGGCGGGGAACAAGTGCGCCAACTGTTCGTGTATCCGACGTGGTGCCTTGAGTTGGCCTTCCGCAATCAGGTTTGATGTGGACACGTAGCCGAACAACAGCTGGGTGAGATGATCCTGCTGGATGCGCACACGAGCAACAGCAAGATGAGGACCATCTCGCCAGGCATCAGGAGTTCAGCCTCTTAACTCTTCCTTCTGCTTTGCCAGCTCGAGATCCTTCCCCTAAGCCTGAGCCTCACGCAGGGCTTTCGCGGTCTGGGTGAGGCTCAGCTTTGCTTTTCTGACCTCGGTGTTCCGCTCATTGATGGTGAGGCGAGCAGCCTCCGCTATCTCCTTTTCCATCTCGGTCGCCTGACTAACCTGCTCGTTCTGACTGACGAGCTTGTCGATCCTCGGGTTCGCCATTTCGACGAAGCGCATTTATTTCACGATCGTGGCTGCGATGTAGACAATGCTGATCACGATGATGGCGATGAAGAGATAGGGCACGTAGTNCACGGGTTTGTGCCTCAGCGGGTTCGGGCGAGCGACTTACGGTGCAACGATGTCGAGTTCCTTACGTCGATCGACGATGTAGTCGGCGATCGACACTACTGTATCCGTCCAAATACGATTCTTGTTTGCGTCGAGGTGATCGCAGAGACCTGCCAGCGACTCCGTTTCGATCGCGATGTGTTCGCCACCCACCCCGTGCATGCAGATGATGGCCCAACGACCTTCGGATACGGCCTTCTCGACGTAGTCGATCATGTCCTGTGCGCTGTGCCCGTCTACGGCCCAGGACCAGGTGTATGGCAGGTCGATCAGGGCGGGATCGTTCGCCCGCTCGCCGCCGCCTCTTCCGCAGACAAACCGTTCCGCGACGAGCGGCACGTAGGATTGGCGACTTACGCCCGACCCNACATAGCTCTGGTAGCAGGGATAGCANAAACTCCGGTGGCCATTCTGCTCGGGGAACGCTTCGTTCATAACGGCGGTGGCGTGGTCGATGGTCTCCGCGATGTCCTCGAGGTTCAGTTTCTCGAGACAGTTGTGCTCGCTGAACTTGAAGTTGCACGAGCACGGATGACTGCTGGTGTGGTTACCGATCTCGTGACCGTTCCGGCTTACGGCCTTCCACCGATCCAGGAGTTTATACCACCGGTCGCCAAGTTCGGGGTTGAGGTAGAAGGTACCCTTGAGGTCGTGACGATCCAGACAGGGGATTGCGTTGTCCAGCTGTGTGACGATGCCATCGTCGAAGGTCAGAGATACGGCGCCGAATCGGCCGTCGGTCCAGAATGGGCTCAGGTCAGCCATGGTCAGGTGGGGAGCACGCCAATGTCTTCGCCCTGGCGATAGCGCAACGCATCGTCGATCATCCGGATGATGTCATACTGTGGCTCGAAGCCGATCAGGTTCCGAGCCTTGGACAGGTCGAACTGGTAGAACGTCGGAACGCCCTGCGAGACCACATCTACATACGAGATATTCAGCTTCTCGCTCAAGTAGGGAATAACCTCGTCCCACGTGAAGGCTTTGGGGCCGCCGAGTTGAATCGTCTCCCCAATGGCCGGTTTTTTTCCGAGCGCATCCAGACAGCCCTGAACGATATCCCTGACGTCGGCGATGTGCTTCTTGTAAGGCCTGTTCTTCTTGTCGCGTAACAGGACCAGCTTCTCCTCATCCTTCCAGAACGCTTTCAACTCGGGACGTGACTTGAGCTTGCTGAGGTAGAACTGGTTGAAGTCGAGGATCTCTCCCGCGCCAACGACGAGGCAGAATCGGATGATGGTGATCGGCAAATGGAAGGTTCTGACGTAGCCGTTGCAGAGCTCTTCACCCATTGATTTGGACAACGCGTACCAGCCCGAAGGCTCGCGCGGCATCTCGTCCTCCCTGATCGGATCGCCCATTCCCTCGGGTGGGTACTTGGCGTACTGAGCGTCCGTGCTGGCGAAGATCAGATGTTTGAGCGACGTGTTCGAGCGTGCAGCCTCGAGGATGTTGAACGTTCCCCGGATGTTGATGTCAAAGTAGTCGCTCTCCGAGAACGGGCCGCCCCCCTGGAACGCTGCCCCAAGATGGTAGATGGCATCAACCCCCTCTACGACTCGGTTTACGTCTTCGGGCTCGGTCAGGGATCCCTCGATCAGCTCGATCCCCAGGGCTTCCAGCTTCTGAGTACGGGGGTCCTGCGGCCAGACCAACCCGCGGATGTCGTGCCCGCCTTCTCTCAGCCCGGCTGCTACGTTCCCCCCGATGCGCCCTGTGATGCCTGTAATCAGAATCTTCATGCATACCCCTTGAAGTGGTGTTTTAAGCGACCCCATGGATAAGTCAAGACCCTGGTCCTGGCAAGGCCGAGGCGTCATCATGCTTGCCGTCCAAGGGGGAATGCCTTATAAAGAGCGCGTTCCTGAATGCGACTATACGAGAGGATAAACCGTGCTGACCGTCTACGAACTTCGCTCCCGAATCTCCAAATTGCCCCGTGTTTCCCTGGGTCACTTTCCCACTCCCATCGAATTTTGCCCGCGACTGACGGAAGCGGTCGGCGGACCCCGCATTTTCATAAAGCGGGACGACTGCACCGGGCTCGCGTTCGGCGGAAACAAGACCCGCCAGCTCGAATTCACGGTCGGCCAGGGGGTCCACCACGAAGCGGATGTGCTAATCGGTGGAGCGGGATCCCAGTCAAATCATTGCCGCCAGTTGTCCGCTGCCGCGGCCAAGCTTGGCCTGGAATGCAGGATCGCCGTCGTCGAAGATCACAAGACGGAAGAGTCGAAAGGCAACCTGCTACTGGATGATTTGCTGGGGGCCTCAGTCCAGACAGTGGACGTGCCCACGCAGGAAGAGCTGGATGTAGCGAAGGAGCAGGTCGCGAGTGATGTCCGATCAGAGGGAAAGAATCCGTTTGTCGTGATGAAGCCCGAGAATCGACCGTATGGCGCCATGGGGTATGCGCTGGCAGTCGCCGAGATGTCAGAGCAGATGGATGCGCTGGGTGAGCGGGTCGATGCGATCGTCGGATGTTCCGGTAGCTGCACGCAGCCCGGTATGATCTTCGGGAACAAAGTGCTCGGACTCGGCGCGCGTGTTTACGGGATCGCGCCGATCGAGTGGTCCTACGATATCAAAGATGCTTTCCTGGGCGTACTGACCAGAATGGTCGAATTGCTCGGGGTCGATCTCGCTTTCGACCGAGAGGATGTTTGGAACTCGCCGGACTACATCGGTTCTGAGGGCTACGGATACTGTTCGGAAGCGGGTAACGAAGCGCTTCGGCTAATGGCGACGACCGAAGGCGTGATCCTGGATCCGATCTACACAGGGAAGGCGCTCTCAGGCTTGATCGATCTCGCTAAGAAGGGCGAGCTCGGCTCAGATGAAACGGTCGTGTTTCTCCACACCGGTGGGACACCAGCCCTGTTCGCCTATACGGAAGAGCTGCTCGGGAAGGCCTGATCGTTGAGCAGAAAGGCCGCCCGCGAGGAATTCCGAGCCGTCCGATTCCGAGAAGGCGGCCGTCTATCCACGTTTCTTCAAGGCAGGGAAGGGTGAGTAAGCAGAAGGGGATCAGTTCCTCGGCGTTGTTGTTCCAGCGCAGCGAAAAATAGATCGCAAGTTCAGGGACCTGACGCTGCCACAGGCCCGGAGCCTGCTCAGGGATCGGTATCACGAGTGTCGCCTGACCGGCCTGCTGATTCTCGTCCTCAAGTTCGAACGGAGTGACGAAACCGACCGCGAGAAGATTGTCGACTTCTAACTGGACTATCTGGATCACGTCAACAATTGGGATCTGGTCGACAGTTCCGCCGACAAAATTCTCGGGGCCTGGTTGCTCGAGCGTGATCGATCCGTTCTCTACGACCTGGCAGATACAGGCGGTCTGTGGCGGCAGCGCGTAGCGGTTATCGCAACTTACGCGTTCATCAGCGCCGGCGAATTCGAGGATACCCTCGCGCTGGCCAAATAGCTCCGGAGTCACGAACACGACCTGATTCACAAGGCTGTGGGGTGGATGCTCCGGGAAGTCGGGAAAAGAAATTTGAAGACGGAAGAACGATTTCTCAAGAAGCACTAAAGCCGGATGCCGCGAACCACGCTTCGCGACGCGGTCGAGAAATTACCCGAGAGGCGGCGTAAGGCCTATCTCGAGGGACGCGTTTAGCAATACGGGAGTGAGAAGATGGAAACGATCTACGGTGTATATGATTCTGTCGAGGCTCTGACGGAGGAGACGTTCCGGGGCTTCTTCGATCGGTGCAGACCACAAGCGTCCAAGGAGCGGTGGACGGAGATTCGTTGGCTGGGCACGATGTGGGAGGCTCGGCAACGAGCGGCGGTCGAACTGAAGCCCCTGTTCATCTGGGCGATGAACGGCCACCCGTTCGGCTGTGTCTGAAACAACGGTGTCGTGCGCCGTGAGCGCACCTACTCCGATCCACGCGTCATCGCATTCATCAACGAGCACTTCGTTCCTGCAGCCGTGAACATCAATCACCTGCAGCGTCAGGCGGATGCAGAAGGCGAGTTGTTCAGGACGATCTCCTGGCAAGGCAGGTTCCGGCTCTCATACGAGGAAGCGAAGGCTGCTGCTCCGAACACGGAACATCGTGAATGTCATCAAGGGCAGTATGTTGCGAGCATCGACGGTGAACTATTCGGCAGTCGCCATACCGCCGACCCGGACCAGTTGCTCGAGATGATGCAGTCGGGTCTGGAGAATTGGTCCAACCGCAAGACTCAGATGACGAAGTCTGCGGTCGAGGATGTCAATCGAGACGAGCGCCACGTGTGGACCTATCCGGAGGATGGGCTGGTGCTCGAGCTGGGATGCCGTGATCTCGTGGCGACGACGGATGTGCCGGAGGAATGGGCGTTCGACCCGCACAACTTGAATCATGTCTGGCTGACGGCGGACGAGGTTCGCGAAATGGTTCCGCAGGATGTCAGGCAGGGCGACACGTTCGATCTACCGGAATCGATCCACCGCAAGCTGGTCAGGTTTCACCTGTTGGATATCGTGCGGGGAGAGACGCCTCCGTGGCCGAAGGATGCGCCAGACCGGGTGCCACTAACCGTGACGTGTACGGCAGCGGACGGAAACTCGGTTACGCTCGTGTTGAAGGGACACGGCATCCTGATCGAGCAGGGGGACTGGTGCACGCAGCCGACGCGAGATTCCGTCTATCGACGAGGCGAAATGTGCTGCTCGATCGGTGAACGCGGCTTCGAACCGTCGATCCTTGGACACGCTACTTTCGATCGAACGAATCAACGGTTCACCCGTTTTGATCTGGTGGCTGTGGGGACGCGATGGGGTGGGACGACGTTCAATTTCCGTCAGCGGGACGTCGCGCCGGCGCGAATGGGGATAGCGATGACGATCGCCCGGACTGCACTGGAGCGTGATCGGATACCGCCAGCGGGCTCGCCGGAACGCTATTTCGATGCGTAAGGAAAGCAAGAACCACGAAGACACGATGGCACGAAAAGGTGTTGGTGGGTGGGGGAGCCAGGCAGGGCGAGGCGCAAGTAGCCCGGGTTGGAGGCAAAGCGGCAACGAAGCCGGAACCCCGGGTCCAATGTAGAGTGGATAGGCGGCGCTTCCGGACGGGGACGGCTGCACAACGGCCTCGACGTCGGCGCCTATTGTAAGAGACCTAAGAGCAAGTACCCAAGCAATCAGAACTCTCAAGAGGTAACGCATGTTGAGTGGTTTGCTCGCGCAGCGCGAGCGAGACGGGGACCCGATTCGGGTCGGTCTGGTCGGGTCGGGGAAGTTCGGTACCGGTCTGGTCGCGCAGGTGGCCGGGATGCGGGGGATGGAAGTACGGGCGATCGCCGATATCAACCTGGACAGCGCAAAGGAGGCGTTCGAGGCGGGGGGATACACGGCCGATCAGACCTACGTCGTTCAGAACGGGAACGGGCTCGAGGATGCGCTTGCCACGGGAAAACGGGCGATAACAGACGACGGGTCTTTGATCGCGAGCAGCGATCAGATCGATGTTATCGTCGACGCAACGGGAATCCCTTCGGTGGGAACCCGAACGGCACACGACGCGATCCATCACAATAAGCACATCGTGATGGTGAATGTTGAAGCGGACGTGACCGTCGGACCCTACCTGAAGCGGATGGCTGACGCAGCCGGGGTCGTCTACTCGCTCGTCGATGGGGACCAGCCGGGATGCACGATGAACATCGTTGACTGGGCGACATCGCTCGGGTTCGACGTGGTGGCAGCCGGCAGAGGCACCATCATGCTCGGGGACGATCGAGAGGGTGTTCCCGACACGGTTCCTGCCCGGTTCGGGTTCAGCGAGGAGATGATCGCGCGCCGGAAGATCAACTTCAAGATGTACAACTCCTTCCGCGACGGGACCAAGGCGCAGGTGGAGATGACCTCACTATCCAACATGGCCGGTTTGCCGCCCGATGTCCGCGGGATGCATGAACCGTCGGTAAACATCTCGGATATTGCCCGGGTGCTGAGTCTGGAAGGAGAAGGCGGTGTCCTCAAGAGCAGCGGCGTGGTCGAACTGGCGAACAGTATTGCTGACGACGGTAAGACTCCGCTCGAACGACCACTGAATATGGGCGTGTTCGTTGTGATTCGGACGGATCACCCGTTTATCCAGGAAGATCTCAAGGGATACATCGCGATCGAAGGGGGTAACGGGCAGAACTTCTTGCTGTATCGGCCGTATCACCTGGTGGCCGTCGAGGCACCGATTACGATCGCGAAGGCGGCTCTGTTCGGTCTGCCAACGGGTGCCCCAATCGGGCATACGTCTGACGTTATCACGGTCGCCAAGAAGGATCTCAAGGCGGGTAAGGTGCTGGATGGAGGGGGCGGCTACACTGTTTGTGGTATCATCGAGCGGGCGGAGGTCTCGGTGAAGGAGGGGCTCCTGCCGTTGGGCTTGAGTAGTGGTGCTACGCTGACGAAGGATGTCGCGAAGGGATCGGCGATCACCTATGGCGACGTGACGGTGGGGGACGGATTCGTCCACACGATCCGTAAGCTTCAGGATGAGACGATGTGGGGGGCTGCATGAATGTGCTGGTCACATCGGGTGCATCCGAGATCAGCCAGCTGATCGTTGGTGGATTGGGCGACACCCATGCCGTGCGCCTGACCGATCTGGATGCGGGAGACGGTATTGTCGTGTGCGAACTCGGTCACGACGAGGCGACCGACCGGCTGTGCGAGGGGATCGATGCGATCGTACTCGTCTGTGAGCCACCGGATATGTTGGAGAGCGATCAGATCGACTACTACAGTCGTAGGGTCTACAACCTGCTTAACGCCGCCACTGAACAGGGCATCAGTCAGGCTGTTCTGGTCAGCAGCCTGGAGCTATTCGGGACGCTGGATCCGTCGTTTGAAATCGACGAACAGTGGGCACCTGCGGTGACACCAGATATCGGTATCCTGCGTCTCCATATCGCAGAATTCGTGTGCCGGGAGTTTGCTCGGTCCAGACAACTCGACGTGACGTGTCTCCGATTTGGTAAGGTCGTCGATGGAGCTCCGGCTGAGGACGAAACAACGGGCACAGCGGTTATTGATACTGTTCGCGTCGCGCTCGCTGATCCCTCCGGTGGCTGGTCTGTCTTCCACGTGGTGTCATCAGGGACGCGATTCCTGACCGATCGGATCGAGAAGCGGCTGGATGTCCAACCAAGGGTGACGTCGTGAAGATTCTGATCCTCGGAGCCGCCTCACGGTTGGGGCCCTACTGCGTCAGCGCGCTGGAAGGTGACCACGAGCTACGTCTCTCGGACATCGTGGCTGTTGAGAGCGATCACGAATCGTTGCATGTCGACATTTCGTCGCTGGAGCAGGTGAACGAAGCGATGGCGGGGATGGATGTGGTGATCAACTGCACAGTCGAGCGTAGGGATCGGAAGCGCGCGTTCGATGTGAACGCGCTGGGATGTTACCACACGATGCGCGCGGCGGTGTCGAACGGTGTGAAACGAGTCATCAACACGGGCCCGCACTTCACCATTCAGGGTCCGACCTACGAAAATTACGATTATGGAATCGGGCCGGAGGCGACGCCTCAGCCCGGGATTAATCTGTATGCTCACTCGAAGAGCATCGGTCAGGAGATTTGCCGGGTGTTCGCTGAACACAATGATCTCCATCTCCTGATGCTTCTGTTCTACATCTTTCGAGCGGATGATGACGGCAAGTTCAACCATCCACACCTCGTCAGCTGGCGGGACTCGGCTCAGGCGGTGAAGCAAGCCGTCGAAGTCGACCTGTCGACGATGCCCACGAGATGCGAGGTGTTCAGCATCTTCTCCGACCAGCCACACGGGCGTTTCTCCAACGACAAGGCGAAACGCCTCCTGGGTTGGTACCCCCAGGACGATCTCAGCGAGCATTGGACGCGCGAATCGTGAGTGGCCAGACCACCTGATGGGATTCTCATCCGATCAAACTATTGGGGCGCGAACTGAGAGGGTTCGCGTCCTTCTTGTATCCCTCCTGACTTCCTTGACATCCCTACCTGTTGCCCTGTCATTTTCACGCCCAAACTCCATTCACCCTGGAGACGAGAGGAGGGATCTGTGGCAAACGTCGAAAAGGCAAGGATAGCAATCAAGGCAGGCGACGCTGATTCGCTTGGCGAATTTCTACAATCGAACCCGGAACTGGCCCAGGATCACTCACAGGACAGGGTCCGAACCGAGAAACCTCACACCCGTACCTTGCTGCACACCGTTGCAGACTACCCCGGTTGTCTTCCGAACGCGATCGAGATGGCACGTCGGTTGATCGACGCGGGGGCAGACGTGAATGCCAGAGCGACGAATGAGGACAACCCCTCCCGTGAAACGCCTTTGCATTGGGCTGCCAGTTGCGACGATGTCGACTTGGCGGAGTTCCTGCTCGACAGTGGTGCAGAGATCGACAGCGATGGCGGTGTCGTCTCGAACGGGACGCCAGCGTGGAATGCGACGATCTTCAGCTGTGTCAACGTAGCAAACCTGTTGATCGATCGAGGAGCGGCCCGGAATCTCATGATTGTGGCAGGCGCAGGATGTCGGGATTTGCTCGACGATTATTTCGGTGACGACGGGATTCCCGTGGCCGATGCGGGCGCGCTTCCGACCTGGGAGGAACCACGTGCCCCCAAAGCAGCACTGGACAGTGCTTTCGGCTTCGCGTGTCGTAACGGACAGGTCACTGTGGCGAGCAGGTTGTTGGCCAGAGGTGCAGACCCGTCGGTGAAGAACCCTCTGGGTGAGACACCCTACAAGCAGGCGGATGACCGTAAGCACCGGGACGTTGTGAGTTGGCTGGAGGCGAAGGGGATCAAGGAGTAGGAGCGATGGGAAGCCTACCGATCAAAGGGTCTCTGTTCATCAGTGGCGTGGGACGTGTTCCGGAGCTTCATCCCCGGTTTCTCAAGGCTGCTGGCGGAAAGGGTGAGCGTATACTGACGATTCCCGGTTCCAATGACCTGACGCAAAGCGATGATGTTCAGCGAGGTTGGCCGACCATCCCTGAGTTCGGGGATAGTGGGGTGTTTGAAGTCGACATCGATGCCGAGCACTTTCAAAAGAAATGGGGCTGGACAGTCCATTGGTCTCGCGATTTCGAGATCCGAAACGGTGCGGTTCTACATACCGCAAGTCGTGAGATTGCCAATTCGGATGCCCTCTGCGAGGAAATCCGGAAAGCCGGTGGTCTCTTCTTCACGACCGGTACAGCCTCGAAGGCGATGGCTACTCATCGCGGGACCAAGGCGCACTCGGCTTTCCCGGATCTGGTCGGCGGACACGGAAGTCGATCCATTTGTCGAGCAGTTCGGGTTTCTTCCCGATACCGCGATCATGACACACTTCCTGAAATGGAATACACAGTTTGCGATGGCTCGAGTTGTGGAGGAACACCCACACGTAATGGGAACCGGTCTTGACGAGCGGTCGGCACTCGTCGTGCACGGAAACGAGTTCGAAGTCATAGGAAGCAGCTACGTGGCGATCTACGACTACAACAAGGTTCTGCTACTCGATGGGAAGTTCTATCAGATCGCACCTGGAGACTGATTCTTTCTGTCAGAAAGACGTGTATTGGGAGAGCCTAAGACCTACCTCAATCAGTTGGTGGACAAGACCTGGCCCGAGATCTAGCAAGCGAGAGCACTACAGCCGTAGAGGAGTTGGAAAAAGAAAGAGGCGGATACTCGCACCGGAGTATCCGCCTTCTTTGTTGCATCGCCCGAAGGGGAAGGGATGTTGGCGGTGCGCGACGGTTAGGGTCGCTGTGCCTACGCGACCACGAAGGCCGCGGTTACGGTGTTCTATTTTCTGCCGTATTGGAGGATGAAGTCGTCGACCATCTGGCGGGCCATGTCGTCGCTGAACTGATCGGGGGGCGATTTCATGAAGTAGGCTGATGGGCCGGGCAGGGGGCCTTTGATCCCGTGGTCGAGGGCTAGCTTGCAGCAGCGGACGGCGTCTATCACGACACCGGCACTGTTCGGGCTGTCCCACACTTCGAGCTTGAGCTCTGCCGTCAACGGCACTCCACCGAATGTTTCGCCTTCCATCCGGATGTGACACCACTTCTGATCCTGGAGCCAAGGGATGTGATCGCTGGGGCCGACGTGGACGTTATCGTCGCCGAGGTCGTAGTCGAGCTGGGACGTGACCGCCTGCGTCTTGCTGATCTTCTTCGATTCGAGACGCGAACGCTCGAGCATGTTGTAGAAGTCCGTGTTGCCGCCGAAGTTCAGCTGATAGGTGCGCTTGAGCTTCACGCCACGCTCCCGGAACAGACGGGTGAGCACCCGGTGGGTGATCGTCGCGCCGACCTGTGACTTGATGTCGTCGCCGACGATCGGCAGACCCCGCTTGGCGAAGCGCTCCGGCCAGTGACCCGTGCTGGCGATGAAGACCGGCACGCAGTTGACGAACCCACATCCCGCCTGCAGGACCTGCTCCACATACCACTTGGTGGCTTCCTCGCTGCCGACGGGCAGGTAGTTCACCACAACGTCCGTAGCCGTGGCCTTGAGTACCTCGGCGACGTCGACTGTGTCACCGTCCGCCTTGGTGATGACCTCGGACAGATACTTGCCCAGACCATCGTGTGTCATCCCACGCTGGACCGGAACGTCGAGGAAAGGAACTTCGCTGAACTTGAACGTGTTGTTGGGACCGGCGAAGATGGCCTCACTCAGGTCCTTGCCGGCCTTTTCGGAATCAATGTCGAATGCGGCGGAGAACTCGATGTCGCTGATATGATAGCCGCCGAGGTTCGCGTGCATCAGGCCAGGAACGAATGCATCCTCGGCTGCATCGCGGTAGTACTGAACGCCCTGGACGAGAGAAGAAGCGCAGTTACCGACACCCACGATGGCGACACGCAGTTTACGCTGACCCATTTTCTGGCTCCTCACAATGGATGATTTGGATGTATCGTGGCATCCGGAATGTGAGGGATTGACTCTTATGGGTCCAATCAATATAATTGATATTATACATTGAATATATCTATGAGTGGGCTAATGAACCTCTATCATCTCAATACCTTTCTGTCCGTCGCCCGGTTTCTCAGCTTTACGCGTGCCGCCCAGGAGCTCAACCTGACCCAGCCAACGGTCAGCAGTGGAGTGCGAGACCTCGAGCGATCGCTTGGAGTCAAACTGTTCAACAGGAGTGGTCGATCCATCGATCTCACGATGGAGGGCCGGCTGTTGCTCACGTATGCCGAACAGATCCACGATCTGACCACAGAGGCAGAGGACCGAATTCACCACCGGGAGATCGAGCCTGGTGAGAGTTTCCGATTCGGGGCGATCGATGCGGCCGTAATCTATGTCTTGCCCGATGTGCTTGAGGCCTATCACAGTCGGTTTCCCTCGGTCGACATTTCTGTCCAGGTGGACGCGTCCCGCTTTCTGGTTGATGAGATCCTGCGAGGGCGGTCTGAGTTCGGCGTCTTGACGCTACCCTATGTTCACCCGAAGATCGATACCATGCCACTGCTGGAGGATTCTCTGCCCCTGGTTGTGGGGAGTGGGCATCCACTCGCGTCCCGGAAGCGTGTCCGGTTGGAGCAGGTGGTCACAGAAACCCTGATCCTGTTTCACGAGGGTTCGGTCTCTCGGAAACCAGTCGACGAGCATCTGGCAGAGGCCGGTCTTTCTCCGGGAAGAGTGATGGAGATGAGCAGCCCGGAGGCTATGCGCAAGCTGGTGGAGGCCGGGGTGGGGGTTTCGTTTCTGCCCAATATGACTGTTCAGGACGCCCTGACGGAGGGAACGCTTGTCGCCCTGAACGTGGTGGGCGTCAGCATGCAGCGACGGATCGGACTGGCGTGGCGGCGGGGTCGGTATTTCAGTCCGGCGATCCAGGCGTTCCTGGATTTGATCGTGGGGAACTTCGGCCTGATGGAGGTCTGGCAGACCCGTCTGCGTGGGACAGACTAAGGCTTCCTAGCGAGGACCAGCCAGTCCCACGGGTATGGCGCACCCAGGTCCTCAGGAGCGTCATCGATCATCTCTGACCAGGGATACTCGATCCGGTCGACCCGATCTATTCGAAGGCCCTGGTCAAGGATGGCCGACTCAATCGATTCGCGGGTGTGGAGCTTGGTGGGTTCCGTCCCCAGCACGACGGTTCCCTCGAGGGGCGAGACCACTTCTTCTTCATAGACCGCCTGGACTTCAAGGACGGCGTCCTGACGTCGATCGCCCAGGTCGACGTTGGTCTGGATGATAGTCGTGTAGGTGTGGAGCAGAGACTCGTACGCGGGCACCACCAACAGAAGCTTGCCTCTGCGCTTCAGGGCACGTGTCACGTTCTCGAGAATAGCTTCGCGGACGATTGCGTCGGGGCTGAGGAGCACGTTCACACACACCGATACGTCTATCTTGTGTGGTAGCTCGATCGGTCGAACCAGGTCAGCCTGGTGAAATGTGATGTTTCTGGAGTCGGTGGTTCGCGTTTGTGCCTGGGACAGGAGGGCACGCGAAAAATCGATGGCGGAGACGTCCCGGAAGACGGCTGAGAGGATGGGGAGGAGTGAGCCATTGCCGCAGCCGAAGTCGGCCACTCTTTTCCGTTTTGAGGCGAGGTCGCGGAGGGTCCGGGAAAGCGTGCCGTTCCGGTCACGCTCGAGGATCTTGAGGACTTCGCTGTCGAATCGCCCGGCGACTCTGTCCCAGTAGGCCTGGTCCAAATGTTACCTGAAATCGGCCGGTGATTCGAGCTGGCCCAAAAGGACGCGTCGGACCCAGTCGAGGCCCTGTGTGGTCAGCCACCGGCGGATGTGGTCACTGTCCTGGTAGTTTCGGCTCTTCTCAACGAGACTGTTTTTGCCCGGACCGTGGACGGCCATGTAGGTCGTCCCTTCGTCAGAGGGTCCGACCATAGCGAGGCCCAGGCCTGTTTCCTGGGCAGCACTTTCGGCGAGCGACTCAGCGGACTCGCGTCCGACTACTTCAGCAGGCGGATCGTGAGAGATGACGCGGTCTCCAAAACCGTTCTCGTCCATGTCCCGGACGAACTGACCCTCGGTCAGCGTGTCCACAACGCCGATCCTGAGGTCCTTCTCTTTCAGTAGTTGGCCGACGACTTCAGCCACCGTTTCTTTCCCTTCGCCGTAGATGGCGACGCCCAGACGTTCCCGTAGCGTTGCCTCCGTTCCCGCGATCGCCGTATCAGCCTCTTCTTCGGTGTCGGCCTTGGTCGTGATCCTCACGTCGGTCTGACCTATGTGGGCGGCGAGCCCTACGGTCGGGTTGGACGATGTCATCAGGTCTCCGATGACGCGATCGACGTTGCTCTCACCGACCGCACACGTCCGAAGCACCTTCACGCGTGTGATCCTGATGCCGCCCATTCGCTCGATCAGGATCGGCTTCACGCTGTACTCCAGAAGGTGCTCAAGCTCACGGGGGACACCTGGTAGAACGATGATGCAGCCTCGTCCGCCCACGTCCTCGCTCAGAAAGCACGGGGCGGTCCCGACGGTGTTCTCGATCGGCGTCGCCCTTTCCGGCATGTAGGCCTGCCGCTTGTTGTTGTCCGCCATCTGGCGACCGAACTTCCGGAACCGTGCCGCGATCTGTCGTTCCAATTCCTTGCTGTAGATAAGGTCCCGGCCCGTGGCCTGCGCGACGGCCTGCCGTGTGATGTCATCAACCGTCGGGCCGATTCCTCCGGATGTGATGACGACGTCAGATCGATCCAGGGCGAGGTTGAGCACTTCGATCATCCGCTGCTCGTTGTCACCGACCGTCGTCTTGTAGTACAGATCCATGCCGATGTCACGGAGGGCGAGAGACAAACGGTTGGCGTTCGTGTCGACGATTTCGCCGAGCAAGAGCTCGGTGCCGATCATGACGAGTTCAGCGTTAATATTTTTTTATCGATAGTACGCGGGTCGAAGGTCTCGGGTCGAAAGTCGGAGGTCTGAAAGTCCGAACTGTTACTGCCAGTGGTCGTGAATACCGCCCGAGGCGTCGAGGACAGGATCGGTTGATGGGAGGGGTACGGTGCGAATCGAGTCGAGGATCTGCTGGCGGTCGAGGTCATTGCCGCGGCAGAGGTCCCAGTTGGCGGCGTTGGAGGGATAGGCTCCGATGACGAGGAGGTCTGAAGACGAGCCCAGGTTCTGGTGGCCCGTGCCTGCCGGTAAGAGGGCGACATCGCCGGCCTCGACCTCAAATACGCCGCCGACCTCGCCGCCGAATCGCACGGTGGCGGATCCGGCTGCGATTCCGAGGACCTCGTGTGCGTTGCTGTGGAAGTGCGGGAAAGGATATATGCCGTTTCGCCAGCTGTTGCCCCAGCCGTTCGTGTGGAAGGCGTTCTCGATTGCGATCGCCCGATCTCCGCTGGCATCGGCAAAGGCACCTTTGTAGACGATCATCGGCCACGTCGGGTGGTTGGGGATCGAGCCGTCGTCTGCGAACTGGTATGTCGATACGTCTGCCATGGTCACCTCACTCGATGCCGAATTCGCCGTCCAACGGGATGGGCGCGTCACCGCCACCGATGATGCTCTGGTCGAAGTCGATCAGAGCGCCGGTCATCAGGCCCGAATCGTCGGACGCGAGATACGCGATCGCTCGGGCGGCCTCGTCCATCTTGATCAGCCGACCGAACGGCCGTGTCGCCTCCGCCTCTTCGATCCAGTCGTCGCCGTCCGTATGCACCTGTCGCTGGATGACGTCCTCCCCGGGCGTGTCCATCCAGCCGAGCATTAGTCCGTTTACGCGGATGTGTCGACGTGCGACGGCGTAGGCGACGTTCTTGGTCAGCGTTGCCAGACCGCCCTTGGATGTCGAGTACGGGGTCAGGAATGGCTGGCCCCCGTAGGCCGAACTGGAGATGATGTTGACGATGGAGCCGGCCGTATCGGTCTCGCGCATCCAATTGATGCTCTCCTGCATCAGGAGGAAGGGCGCGCGAAGGTTGACGGCCATCAACTGGTCCCACAACTCGAGCGATGTGTCGTAGATCGTACCGCGAGATGTCAGGCCGGCCGAATTGACGAGGATATCTACCGAGTCCACATGGTCGCGGGCTTGTGCGACGATCGATCGGCAGGCTTCGGGATCGGCGAGGTCGGCGGGCACGAACCGGGCCTCGCACCCGATCTCAGTGAGGGACGCTGCAACGGTCTGCCCACGTTCCTCGTTCCGTCCTGTGAGGACTATTCTTCGCATCCCCTCTTCGGCAAACAGCCTGGCGGCCGTTTCCCCGAGTCCTTGCGTTGAGCCCGTGACGATCGCCGTCTTTTCCGTGAATCGACTCATGTCGTCTACCACTCGATCACTTTGACGACCGTTTGCGCGAGGGTCTGGTCGATCAAGGCATCCAGATCCATCTCGGCTTCGGTCTTGTGGATGTCGTCGAGCTTTGCGCGCGTCGTCGGGTGCTTTGGGATGAAGACGGTGCAGGCGTCCTCGTAAGGTTCGATCGAGATCTCGTAGGTACCGA
Source organism: Gemmatimonadota bacterium (assembly GCA_002727195.1). Lineage (GTDB taxonomy): Bacteria > Latescibacterota > UBA2968 > UBA2968 > UBA2968 > UBA2968. The sequence goes on along the minus strand of PBWH01000014.1, from coordinate 38,457 downwards.
TCTTCTTCGCCTGTTCGACGATCTCGTCCTTGTTGTCACCGGCAAGCGGGCGGAGGACGGGATAGAGCGTGACATCCTCGATGGCCTTCAAGTTCATCAAGGTCTGGGAGGCGACCTGGCCGACGTTGTCACCTGTGACGAGGCAGTGGGCGCGTTCACGCCGTGCGACCGCCTCGGCAATACGCAGCATGGCCCGACGATACAGGATGACGCGATAGCCCTCGATTCCGTGCTGCATGATGTGCCGCTGGATCTCGACAAAAGGAACACTGTAGAGCTTGGCCTTGAACTGGTGCCGCATCAGGTGCTTGATTAGCTCCTCTACGTTGCGTTCGGAGTTCCGGTTTGTATACGGCTGGCTGTGGAAGTGCACGAAGCTGAGGGTGACGCCTCGCTTCATGATCTTGTAGGAGGCGACGGGTGAGTCGATCCCCGACGAAATCAGGCTGACTGCCTTCTCGTTCGACCCGACGGGCAGGCCGCCCGGTCCAGGGAATTTTTCGGCATAGACGAAGGTGCCGCTCGTGGTGACCTCTATGAAGCAGGTCAGGTCGGGGTCGGTCATCCGGACATCGGCCTGCGAGCGTTCCTGCACATACGCGCCCACGTCGCGGTTGATGTCGTCAGAGTTGAACGGGAAGGTCTTGTCGGAACGGCGGGTCGCGATCTTGAATGAACCGAAAGTGGTCTTCTGGGCAGCTGCCCATGCCGCCTGACGGATCTGCTCGATATCGTTGTCCACCCGGAGGGCCTCCGAGTAGTTGGCGATGCCGAAGACCCACCCAAGCCGCTCGCGGATGACGCCAACGGGAGACTCGGGTGTCAACTCGACGTAGATTCGGCCGGAGATTCGACGGATCGGGCCGATCTCTATGTTCTTCAGCGTCTTGTTGACGTTGGAGATGAGCTGATTTTCGAAGCGGCCCCGATTCTTGCCCTTGAGGCCGACTTCGTGATAGTGGATGAGGATGAGGTTTTCTGCCTGGGTCATTCACACTCCTGTAGAATGGCCTGAATATACCATTAGCCTCATGCGTGTCAACGCGCGGTGCTCTTTCGGCAGGGGCGTACCGGCAGAAGTTTGGAGTGTTCGCCTCGGGGAACGTCCTATGGCGGAACGAGTGCATCGGGCGGGATGCTGCGCTTGAGCACAACGATCGTGATGTCATCGATGCGGCTGGCACGATCTATGAACCGATCCACCGACTTGTATATCGTGCGGACAGATGACGAGGGTCCGTCGGTCGGAAGGGTGCGCTGTATGATCTCGCAAAGGCGATCCTCGGCACATATGTCACCCTTCGCGTTCTGCGCCTCTACCAAGCCGTCGGAGTAGAAGGGCAGGCCGTCACCCGGCATCAGGTCGACGGTTACGTTCTCATAGGGCTGGTCCGGGTGGATGGCGACGGGGATGCCGAGTGGCAGTCCGTTGAGCTCGACAGGCAATGCGGGCTTCGATTTTCGACCGATCTGATATGGATAACAGTGCCCTGCGTTGGCGATCTCGACACGGCCTGTTCCCACGTCCAGAATGCCTATGCAGCAGGTCACGAAGGTCGCGGCGTCTGTCTGCTTGTCAATCGCCTCCGAGAGGCCATCGAGAATAGCGCCTGCTTCGGTGCGGCCACGACATTCATACTCCAGAATCTCGCAGAACCGGAGTGCCGTTACGGCCGCGTGCATCGCTTTGCCGGATACATCTGCGGTCACGATGGCCAGCTTCCCGCGATCCTCGTCGAGCCACCGATAGGTGACGTAGTCTCCACCAACGTTATTGGCCGGTACGGACACGCCATCCAGAAGGTAGTTCTCCAGGTCGGGGGGTGTCGGGCAGCAGGTCCATCTGCAGGCCGTGAGCGATCTGGCGCTCGTCCCTCATCTCGACGAACTGCTGCTCTTGAAGCCTTAGGTTGGCCTCCTCGACACCGACGGTTTGATGGTAGGCGGACGCGATCAGGCCCAGAGCGAGCGGGATGAGGATGAGAATGGCGATCCTCGCAGGTGTGTTGTCGATCGGAACCTGGTATGGGATGACCACGATCAGGACGGCCATCAGCATGAGGATCAGGTGACGAGCGTAGCCGTGGCGCCGAATCGTGTTCCGGCACTCGACATAGGCCTCGACGAGAGGCAGGTGCTGTTGAGCGGCGACAAGCGGAAGATAGAAGCATCTGAGGAATATCGTGAGTGCGCCGAGGGTCAGAATGCTGACGCCAACCAGTACTGGACCAATGAGATCTCAGTTCGGGTTTTCCTGGGAAGCCGGGAGACGGGCTGTCGCCTCCTCAGAGATGATTTGCGTCAGGATGCCTCTGGCACTCTCGATGTCGGGCACGAACGGAGGTGGTATCGATTCAAACGGCAGGACGGCAACAGAGACGAACAGGAGCGAAAGAAGGGACATCCCGGCGCCCAAGACGGTCGCACTGCTGAGGAAGGCGAACCGGATCGGGTGTCGGAAGGCGCGAAAGGCCGAGAGGACCCGAACCCTGCGTCCTTTCATCGCGTCCAGGACCATCAGGGTCAGACCGGCAAATGCGGCGGTACAGGTCAGCGGGAATAGGGAGGGACCAGGACCAGAAAGGTGGCTAGGAACAGGACGGGCAGATTCGTGCCCAAGGCTGAGACACTTTCGAACAGGAATCTGCCAATGCGTAGGCGGGGTTGCTGTGGTTCGAGCATGACTGACTCGGTCGAGTCAGCCTATTCTGGCTTTTCCCGGCTCAGGTTGTGTTTTCTGTAGAAGTGCCTGAACTGATCGTAGCTCAGGGAAAGAGATTCGGCCGCTTTACGTTGGTTCCAGTTCGCGGTTTCGAGCGCCCGTCTCAACATGCCCAATTCGAACGCTTCGAGCTCCTTCTCGAAGCCACCCGAGCCGGCGGCAGGCACACCGGCTACAGTCTGTTGGCCGTTCGAGATCTCGGTTGGAAGGTCTTCGACCTCCAAATCCCGGCCGGCGGCGACGCACGCCGCACGCTCTGCCGAAAACTTCAGCTCACGAACGTTCCCGGGCCAATGATAACGCTTGAGGGCCTTGAGCGCCTGGTCTGAAAACGACCGCTTTTCGAGTCCCGGCACTTCCTCCAGGATCAGCTTGACGAAGTGATCGGCGAGGGGCGGGATGTCCTCCGGTCTTTCGCGCAGCGGGGGAATCCGGATGACCTCGAACCGGAGTCGGTCATAGAGATCCTGGCGGAAACGGCCTTCCTGGATCTCTTCCTCGAGATTCGCGTTTGTGGCGGCGATGATCCGGACATCCACCTGAATCGGATGGGCGCTCCCCACACGCTGGATTTCCTGGTACTCGATCGCGCGCAGGACGTTCTGCTGAAACTCGGGAGAAGTGTTGCCGATCTCGTCGAGGAAGAGTGTCCCGCCGTTTGCGGCCTCGAACTTGCCCGGTCGCTCCTCGGTCGCGCCTGTGAAGGCGCCCTTCTCGTGGCCGAAGAGTTCGCTCTCGAGGAGTTGGCTGGATAGCGCGGCGCAGTTCACCTTGACGAAGGGGCGATCCTTGCGAGCGCCTCCATAGTGGATGGCGGCTGCCACGAGCTCTTTGCCCGTACCCGGTTCGCCGAGAATCAAGACGGGTCGAGGAATCGAGGCGACGCGGGTGGCCTGCGTGAGGATTGCGTCCATCTGTCGGCTCTCAACGATCACCTGGTAGCGTTTACCGACCTCGTCGCGGTAAAACCGGACCTCGCGGCCCAGGTCTTCCACCTCCGCCTTCAACCGTTCGTTCTCGTTGAGGACGGAGAGGACGCGCTCGAGCTTCTCCAGGCTCAACTCCAGTCTGTCCTCGATGTAGAAGTCTTTCTCGATGAAGTCAGTAGCCCCGTATCGCAAGGCGGTGACGGCCGTTTCGACCGTTCCCTTGCCGGTCAGGATGATGACGGGGATGGTCTCGTTCTCTTTGCGGATATCGCGCAGGATTTCCAGGCCGTCCGGTTCGCCAGGCCCATAGTCAAGGTCCAAAATGACCAGGTCGACAGGCCGCTCACCGTCCGTCAGGTAGGAGAGCGCTTCCCGTCCTGTGCCACAGGCGTGTACGGACCGTCCCTCGGCAACCAGGCTCTCGGCGAGGGTGTCGCGTATTTCGGGTTGATCGTCAGCGATCAGGATGTGCGCATTCATCGGCTACTCGAGAAATTCTTCAGCGATGGGGTGGCTGGATCGATCTCCGGTGGAGCGGAGCCACCGGATCGACTCCTCTTCTGACATGACTTCGAAGTCGACGGGCAGGTCAATCCGGAATACAGCACCTGCTCCCTCTCGGCTGATCAGGCGAAGCGTACCGCGATGAGCGGAGATGATCCGGCTGCAGATGCTGAGGCCGTATCCATTGCCCTGGTCCCGTGTCGAGAAGCCCGGATCGAAAATCCGGGTCTGAACCCCTTTCGGTATTCCGGGGCCGTCGTCCTCGACCTCGATGAACACAGAAGTACGCGCGTTGTCGAACCCTGTCTGAACGGACACCCGATCCGTTGGTTCGGTAGCCTGTAACGCGTTCAGGATCAGGTTTGTGACCGCCTCGCGCAGCATGGCCGCGTCGGCCTTGACCTGGGGCACGCGTTCCTCGGTCGCGAATTCGATTGCGCGGTCCGGATGCGTGTTGTCGATATGGCCGACCGTGCCGCGGATCAGCGGCGGCAGATCCACGAGGGTCGGGTTGATCGTGTCAGGCTTCATCGTGCGCAGGTAGGCGACCCACTGATTGTAGACCTGCTCCTGCTCGCTGATCAAGTTGTTCAGCCGGTCGGTCACATCCTGACCATCGCCGACGTCTCGGGCAATCTTGCGCAGACGCCCGCCACTCAGGCCCATGAGGTTCTTGATCCTGTGGCCGTGCGTGTAGAGGCTCTCGTAAACCTGTCCACGGCCCAAGTCGATCAGCTCGAGAGAGAGTTTCGCCAGGATGGCCGGTCCCTCCGTACTGAACTCGTCTGAAAGCGCCGCATACTCTTCCGTCATCTGAGACGGACTCATGTGGTCGAACAGGAGACGGGCGAGGTTCTGGTAGGGGAGCGTGTAGTCCGGCTGCAAGTGGATGGCGATCTTGAAGGTGCCCAGAGCAGGGATTGTCTGCCCCCCACTCATCAGCAGGACACCCAGGTTGTTGTGGCCAGGAGCGAACAGCGGGTCCGCCTCCAGTCCAAGTCGATAGACCTCGATGGCTCTTTGACGTTGGTCCGGGAAGTCATCGAGGAAGCTGGCGAGGAGGAAGCAAGCCCGGTCGAGGCTGTCGTAGGGCACCCCCCGGTCTACGGCCGCCAGGATCGCGTCGAGCGCTTCGATGGCCTGCTCTCGGTCGTTGGAGGCAGGCGCCGCGCCCCGGGCGTGGAGCAAGGCGATCTGGAACCGTGCGTCCAGGTGATCCGGGTTGTGCTCGACGATGCGCTCGAAGGCCTGACGCGCCGATTTCGGGTCGTCGAGCCGAACGTACGCGAGTCCGAGCTGGTAGTGCAGTTCTGCGGAATCGGGGAATGCCTCCAGCCCTTGCTGAAGGACCGTTCGCGCGTCTTCGGCCAGCCCCTGAGAGAGGTAGACCGCGGCCAGGTTGTGGTGGGCGCGGACATTGCGGGGGTCGTTCGAGATGGTCTTCAGGTAATGCCTACGGGCGTCGTCCAGATCGCCGGACTCGTAGGCCTCGTCACCTGCGCGTCGGGCCTCTCGCGCATCCATTACCTCCGACTCAGGCAGATCGGTGGCGATCGTCAGCTGTTCGTTAGTTGCGTTCGCCAACTCGAGCGTGCGATCCTTTTCAGGCTGGGTGGTCACGAAGCGAGCAGAATGTCGGTTTGTCTGATCATATACCCTGTGGATCGAGCCGCCGGAAGTCGCGACTCAGTTGATGGCGGGCTCGGTTGAGCCACGTCTTGACGGTACCCATCGGGACCTGAAGCGCGTGGGCGATCTCCTCGTATGAACAGTCTTTGACGTAGCGCAGCCACATCGCCTTCCGATACCGCTTGGGCAGGCCGTTGATGCCACGGATGACGAGGTCTCGTCCCTGGTTTCGCAGGACTACGTCCTCAGGTATCTCCCATCGGGTCGCTTTGCTGATCGGCGCTTTAGCATATTCCAAGTCTTCTAGGAGTTCCATCCAGTCCTTGCGGATCTTCTCGGACCGCCGGTGCGACAAGCAGAAGTTGATGGCGATGCGTGTGTTCCAGGTGCCGAATGCGGAATCGCTCCTGAGCAGGAGAAGCGACTTGAAGGCGCGGATGAAGGTCTGCTGGTTCAGGTCGTCGACTACATCCGGGTCAGTGGCCCGGATGTAGTCGACGACCACGTTAGATCGGTAGGTCTGATACAGTTCCGAAAATGCCGATTGGTTTCCCGCGAGCGCCTTCTTGATCAGGCGTGCTTTCTGTTTACGCGTCATAGGTTTTCCGTTTAATACTCGTCGTCTCGCGTGATCAGCCGGTAGCCGAAGTAGGCGATGGCCAGGGCGACCAGCAGCTTGATCGAGACGACGACGAGCATGAAGATCGATCCGATCAGAGGGAAGAGGGTGTCGAGAGCGACCCATCCTCCAACGAGGATGAGCAGGAGGCCGACAAGTTTGACGAGCATCTCTCTCTCCTATTCTTGGGACGACACTTTGGCCGGTTTGGTTGTCTCGCTCGAGATTCGCTGGAGCCGTTCGTCGATCAAGATCACGATATCCTGCAGGTCTGACATCCGGCTCTCCAGTTCGGCTAGTCGTTTCGATTCAGTATCAGCAACCGATTTGCTCGATTTCGTCAGCATTTTGAACGCACGCAGGAATGTGCCGAGCACGATAGCAATGATAGGGATGAGCCACAGATTGAACCCGTGGTTGTGGATGCCGTGACCGATCCCGATGGTGAGACCGACGAAGACAATACCGACAACCAGTGCAATAGGACGATTCATTGGACTCCCTCTTTAAGCTGCGCTTCTTCGAGTCGTTTCAGCCGATGGTCCATAGAGAAGATGATCTCCTGGATATCGGTCATTCTCTTTTCGAGGTTGTGAACGGCTTAGTCGTTTGTCTCGGTGCCCTCAATCTTAGTGGTGAACGTAGATTTATAGATCTCGACGATGAAGATCAGTCCTCCGACGAGGGCCAGGAATTCTCCGGGACCCAATCGTGTCTCACTGCTGATCACGCCCCCGATGATGCAAACTCCGAGGCCGATAAAGCCTGCGACTGTGCGTTGTGTTGGGCTGATGGTTCTACTCCCGAGGGGTCCCGCTCCAGTCTTCTGAGTCGTTCGTCAATCGAGATGACGATCTCCTGAATGTCCGCCAAGTGCCTGACGAGTTCTGCATCCGAGCTTCTGGTTTTCGGGATCTCATTGACCGGCTTTCCGGAAATTGCGCGATAGGCACCGATGAAGAACAGGACGGCGACGATCGTGGCGAAGAACTGCCCGGGATCGAAGTCACCTTCTATACTGATCGCGCAAACGAAGATCGAGACCCCAAGGCCGATAAATCGGAAGTTTATCCGTGATGTGCGATCCATATTCCCTCCCAGAGGGGCTGCAGGGGCCGTCTGTCTCAGTTCTTCCAGTGGAGTTTCTCGTCGATGGCAATCAGGATGTCCTGAATGTCCGTGATGCGCCGGTCCAGCGCATCCTGTCGTTCACCTATCTGCTTGTCCGTTTCGCCCGGAACGGTTCCTTTGGTTTTAAGGTCGACATACTTGTGGACCGCTGAGGCCAACACGATCATGGCGACCATCACACTGATTGTTATCAGCTCTTCCATCGATGACCTCTCCTTCTACAAACTCGTCTACTGGTCTGGCGCCACCCTTCTCGGACTCATACTCGATCTCGGCGAAGTGATACACCAGTAGTCCCGATTTGGACACGCGCACCTCGGCGTGTCCACGGGCGGCTAGCTCGCGCATCATCTCCTCTGTTTTGTCTACTGTCAGCCGAAGGTCGGTCGCGGTTTCCAGGACCGTGAGGCTGCCGCCCCTGCTACGAGCGAGTCTGAGCAGACGGTTCTGATCCTTTGCGTCCCGTTTCCGGTCCGCAGACTTTTGTATGAGATGACCGAACCAGAAGCCGAACTGCCCCCCGACGAGCAGAGAGAGGCCGGCGACGATGTTCTCCGTTTCCATCGGGGTGTCGGAGAAACGGTCCCCGGCAGCGATCAGGCCGGCGACCATCATGATGACGGCGACAGCCTTGAACGAGTATGCGAACACGTATTGCACGAAACAGCTCCCATCGGTGGCGAGGTCGTTTAACCGATCCGGGACCTCGTTCAGCTTGTCCTTCATGGACTTGAAGTCACGGACCGTCCTGGATTTTTGCCAGCCGTCCCTGGCCCAGCTCCACTCGCGACGGATGTTGGACTCGGCGTCCTTGAGCGCGTCGGAGACTTCCGACACGATTTCGTCGACGATGTGGTGGATGCCCTGCGTGGACGAGTGACGTCGAGATCTCGAGTGTCTAGGCATCGTTCTTACCCATTTGTTTCTTAAGTGCCTCGAGTTCGGCGTCCACGGCCTGTTTCCGCTCGAGCTTGCTGAATTCCGTGTCGAGTGCGGCGCTAGGGCCGGCGATCTCCGTGTGTGCATCCGCCTCGGCCTCTTCGTTCTCGACTCGATTGCGGAATCGTTCGAAGCTCGAGAATGCGTCGTCGCCGATACCGGACATACCCTTGGCGATCTGCTTCCGGGCTTCGGCCGCCCGACGACGTGCGATCAGGGCGCCTTGACGTGTGCGAGCCTCGTCCCGCTTCGCCTTCAGCTGCTGGAGCTGCTGCTTGAGCTGAGTGGAGGTCTTGCGACTCTCTTCGAGGGCCGCTTCCAAGTCGCCAATGGCTTCCTGAACGGTCGTTTTGCGCTCGAGAGCACGCCGTGCGAGATCGTCCTCACCTGCCTCAACCGCCAGCTCGGCTTTCTTCTGCCAGCCGCCGACCTGGTCCTGCTCGTTCAGATACTGACGCTCGAGCCGCTTTTCGTTGGCGACGGCCGTACCGACCGATGCGCTCGCCTTGTTGACTGCCTCCTCCATCTCGAGGATCATCTGGCGGATCATCTTTTCCGGGTCCTCGGCACGGTTGAGGAGATCGTTGATGTTCGCCTTTACGATATCCGCCATACGAGAGAAGATTCCCTTTGCCATCTTACGTCTCCTTCAAGCTTCGATTTCAGTTCGCCAATCGTTCCAGATCCTTGCTGTTGCGCCGAGAGACTTTCGCAATGATCGTACCAAAGCCATCGAGCGCTCCAGGAAGGGGTATAAGTATTTGAAAATTAGTGATTTGTAAATATGCCGTAGTTGGCACCGGTTCCCAAAATCTGGTGATATTCACCAAGCCGATCGGTGGAAAGGGCCTGAGGTGGTGAAAATAACCCGTGAATCAGGACCGATGTAGAACTTTCTGAGTACCGCTGCGCTTGTCGGCACGGACCAAAGTTGATAGAATTTTGTCACCCCTTCCCCTCCGACGTCCCATATATGTATATGAAGTTACCCTCCATTGGCGCTATCGTTGCCCTTACAGTGGTAACGTGCGTCTCAAAGGCCTCTGCGTTGTCCGGCGTCTATGAAGTGCAGCCGGGAGACTCGCTCTGGGAGATCGCCACCCGGTTTAGCACAACCGTCGGTCAGATCAAGAAGCTGAACCGGCTGAGGTCGGCCCGCATTTACCCGGGGCAGAAGCTCCAGGTCGGCAGTCGGATCAAGGAATTCCTAACTCCGAACGGCCCCTACTACTGGAGCCAGCCGCAGCGTGAGCGGCAGCCCTCGCGCGACTATTTCGAACCCTCCAAGACAAGTGCGTCCGCAGACTACGGCAGGGCCTCACAGCTTCTGGCGGCATACCAGGCCGATCTTGGGACGCGATTCAAGAATCTAAAGGGTCGCAAGACGCCGCTGAAAGGGTGGCGAATTGTGCTCGATCCGGGCCACGGGGGCCGTGATCCGGGCGCGATCGTGTCGAACAAGGATGGCAGAGGCAAGTCGGTCCTCGTCGTTGAGGATGAGTATGTCTACGACATGACCGTTCGGGTAATGGAGCGGCTGACGCTCTATGGCGCGGAGGTCGAGTTGACCGTTATCAGCCCGAACCACGTGAAGCGTGACAACGTCCCCGCCGGGGAGACGTTTGTGAATGAGAAGAATGAGGTCTATAACGACGGGCAGTACAATCGTCGCAAAGACCCGATGGTTAGGCCGGGCTCGCACAACATCGGTCGCCGGGTGACGGTGGCGAATCGGTTCTACGGATCGCATAGCTCGCGAAAGACGTTGTTTGTGTCTCTCCACGCAGACAACAGTCCCGGACGGCCGAAAGGACCGCTCGTGATCTACCAGAAGAAGGGGGGACGGTCCGATCAGGCTTCGCAACGTTTCGCGAAGGTCATGCAGAAAGCGCTTGACCACCCTTCGGTGCCGTCGCAGATCGGTGGGCGGAACATGGCCGTCCTGCGGGCAATCAAGCAAAGGCAGAGATTTTGGTGGAGATCCGGAACGTGTCGTTCAAGGGAGACGCGTGGGCGCTCCGGTTTCACGGGAAGCGTCAGGAAGATGCGGAGCGCATCGTGAAGGGTGTCCTGAACTACGTGAAGCAGAACTAAGGCGTAAAACGCTTCAGACGAAGCGCATTACCGACCACGGTGACCGAACTGAAGGCCATGGCGGCGGCGGCGAGCGTCGGTCCGCCCCAGGGAGTCAGCCAGCCCATGGCGGCGACCGGAATCAGGATCACGTTGTAGGCGAACGCCCAGAACAGGTTCTGCCGGATGATCCGCATGGTCCGTCGTGACAGCCGGATGATTGCCGGGATCCCGGAGAGGTCGCCTGACATCAGGGCGACATCAGCCGACTCGATGGCCACGTCAGTGCCCGTACCGATCGCGATCCCGACGTCCGCCTGAGCCAGGGCCGGCGCGTCGTTGATCCCGTCACCCACCATCGCTACCGTCCCGCGATCCTGCTGTAAGGCCTTGATCCGGTTCGCCTTGTCTTCCGGTAGTACGTCCGCGACGACAAGATCCAGGCCAGTGGACCTTGCGACCGCCTCCGCGGCGTGGATGTTGTCTCCCGTGAGCATGGCGACCTCGATACTCTCTTCCTTCAGCCGCTCCACTGCCTCCACCGCACCCGGTTTGATTTCGTCCGAAACTGCGATGATTCCTTCTATCTGCCCGGACACAGAGACGCCGACGACCGTCTTGCCCTCCTGACGTAGCCGTTCCATTTCCTCTCGATTAGTGTCGACGCAGGATGCGGACAGGTATCGCTCGGTACCGAGGGCCACCGAGATGCCATTAACCTGACCCTCCACACCTCCGCCCGCAATTGCCTCGAATCGGTCCGGTGCGCTCACAACGAGATGTCGCCGAGCTGCCTCCTCGACGATCGCGATGCCGATCGGGTGTTCCGAGTTTGCTTCGAGTGATGCGCTCAGGTGAAGGAGATCATCTTCTGATCGTTCACCCAGTGAGAGGATGTCCGTCACAGCCGGGCGACCCAGTGTCAGTGTCCCTGTCTTATCGAGCACAACCGTTTGGATCTGATGGGCGGTTTCGATGACATCACCGGCCTTGATGAGCAGGCCATGTTCGGCGCCCTTGCCGGTGCCGACGAGGATCGCCGTCGGGGTGGCAAGCCCGAGTGCGCACGGGCACGAGATAATGAGGACAGCTACGGCGTTCACCATGGCATCCGTCAGTGAGCCCATCCCTGCAACCCAGATCCCGAAAGTGACAGCGGCGATTCCGAAAACCAAGGGCACGAAGACGGCGGCAATCCGGTCGGCAAGCCGCTGGATGGGGGGGCGCGAGGACTGTGCCTGCTTGACCAGGTCGATCAGGTGAGCAAGGGCAGTCTCGGATCCCACGCCGGTTGCTTCGAAGACAAAACTCCCGGTCTTGTTGATCGATCCGGCGGTCACCCTGTCTCCGACGGCTTTGTCGACCGGCATGCTTTCGCCGGAGATGAGGGACTCGTCGACGCTCGAGACGCCCTTGGTGACCGACCCGTCGACGGGAATCCGGTCGCCTGGACGAACCTGGATCCGTTGACCTACCTTGACCTGGTCGACCGGACGTTCCTCTATTCCGTCGTCCGTGACGAGGCGGGCGGTTTCAGGCTGGAGATCCATGAGCGAGCGAATCGCGTCGGAGGTGCGGGTCCTGGCGTGATGTTCGAGCAGACGACCGAGGAGCACGAAGGTGATGATCATGGCCGCCGTGTCGAAGTAGAGATGGCCGGCAGGGGAAGACGACGCGATCGCATCGACAGTGACAGCGAGGCTGTATCCGTAGGCGGAAAGCGTGCCGACGGCGATCAAGCTGTTCATGTTCGCCGACCCGTGCCTGAGGGCCGACACGAATCCTGCCAGGAACGTCCAGCCGCACCAGAAGAGGACGGGTGTCGCGAGCAGGGCGATGAGGGCAGGCTGAATCGTCTGGTTCTGTAGTAGGTCTCCCGACCCGACGGCTTTGATAGCGATGCTCAGGATGGCTGCCGAAATTAGCCGGGACGTCAGCAGGTTTCGGTCGTTTGGAGTCGTCGTCTCAGATGACTTCGATACCGTGTAGCCGGCCGTCCTGATGGCGTCCGAAAGAACGTTCTCGTCCAGGACGTGATGCCGTACCGTTGCTTCATTGGTCGCGAGGTTGACGTCAACCGACTGAACACCAGAGACCGCGGTCAGTGCGTCTTCGACTCGACTCACGCAGGCGGCGCAGGACATGCCGCCAACCGTGATGTTGGATGTCCGGTCGGCGACCCCATAGCCAGCGTTCTCGATAGAGACCACGGCACGGTTGATCGTCTTGCCGTCTGCGACTGTGATCGTCGCCTCACTCGTGGCGAGGTTCACAGAGCTGGCGTCGACGCCGTCCGTGTTGGCCAGTGCGGTCTCAACGCGAGATACGCAAGCTGCGCAGGACATACCAGAGATCGGCAGGCGGACGGTTTGGGAATGTGAGGTGTTGGATGCCATCAGGGAAGAATATACCTGAGCTGTGGAGTCTCACCACCGTACACAAGAAGGCGGCTGCCTGACAGCTGCAACCGGCTGTCTACCGGGCCCATTCTTACCCTTCACAGTTGCGCCGGCGTGTGATCCTGGTCCGTCTACATATGAGTATGGCCGCGCTTCTATACACGTGGCCGCCGCAACCCTCCCTCGACAGGCTCCCGCCTTCGCTGAAGCTACGGCGAAGGCGGAACGCGGTGTTGGGGTTGAGGCCCTCGAATGACTCGCCTTTCCTTCGAGTCTTCGCGCCTTCGTGCTGAAAGAACTCGCCTCCGATCAGCTACGGAGTCGGCCTATCTCCTCACACAGTAGGTCGTACTCCTGAGCGCCCCTGGAACTGGCGGCGAAGGCAACGGCGGGTTTGCCGGCCAGGTTCGCCTGGTTGAGGGATTCGCTCTTGGAGATGATCGACCGGAGCAGCCGGGTGCGGTGACGGCCCAGCAGATCCTCCACCATCGCGTTCGTTCGCGTCGTGCGGATCTCGAACATCGTGGTGAGGATTCGGTAGCTGAGGTCTTCGACCTCCTCGTCCCGCAGTTCGGCGGCAGTTTCGAGGAGTTGGTCCAGGCCGGCGATCGCTCCGACACCGGGCTGAACGGGAATTAGCAAGGTGTCCGCGGCGACGAGCGCGTTGTAAGACAGGACTCCCAAGACGGGGGGACAGTCAACGACAATATAACCATACTCATCAACTACGTGACCGAGTGCCTTGGACAACCGCTCTTCGCGACGGATGCGGGTCTGCAGGAGTTCGGCGGTCTCGGTCAGGCGATCCGTCGCCGCGACGATGTCGAGGCTCTCGTAGTCTGTGGGTAGAATCGAGCGTTCCGCCTGAGACGGCTTCTCCATGATGAGATCCGTCACGTCCCGGTCCGGTGGTTCGGTAAGAAAGCACCGAGTCGCGTGCCCCTGTGGATCGAGATCGACGATGAGGGTCCGCAGGTTCCGTGCGGCGAGGCCGGTGGCTAGGTTCACGCTGGTGGTCGTCTTGCCGACGCCACCCTTGGTGTTGGTGACCGCAATGATCATGGTCTACCTCTGTGTAGTGTGGCTAAAACTGGTCCGGGTTCAAGCAGGCTAAATCGTCGGTGACGAAAAGACCGTCCTTCCGGACCAGTTCGTCATCGAAGTAGATTTCACCCCCGCCAAACTCAGGCGTCTGGATCGACACCATGTCCCAGTGCACGGAAGAGCGGTTTCCGTTGTCCGCATCTTCGTAGGCCTGGCCGGGGGTGAAGTGGAATGACCCGGCTATCTTCTCGTCGAACAGGATGTCAAGCATCGGGCGGTGGATGTGCGGGTTGAACCCGATGGCAAATTCGCCGATGTATCGTGCACCTTCGTCCGTGTCCAGAATTTGGTTTAGCTTCTCGGTGTTGTTTGCGGTCGCCTGGACGATTTTTCCCTTTTCGAAGGTGAGCTCGATATCTGAGAACGAGACCCCGTGGTACAGGGTCGGCGTGTTGTGGCGCAGGGTGCCTTCGATGGAATCCCGGACCGGAGCGGTGAAGCACTCTCCATCCGGGATGTTCCGTTCGCCGGCGCATCCCTTGCACGGGATATCCTTGACGCTGCAGGACAGGTCGGTGCCAGGCCCGACGATGCGGACCTGGTCTGTCGCATCCATTCGCTCCATTAACGGCAGCGTCGCCGTTGCGAGTTTGGCGTAGTCAAGGGTGCAGACGTCGAAGTAGAAGGTCTCGAAAGCCTCAGTCGAACTGGACGCCTGCTGCGCCATGGACGAGGTCGGCCATCTGAGCACGACCCATTTGGTGTCGGGAACGCGGATATCGAAGTGGACCGGCTTCAGCCAGTCGTTCTGGTATCGATTCATCGCTTGGGTCGATACGTCCGACATCTCGGCGATGTTCAAGCTGCCCCGGATCGCGATATACGCGTCCATTTTCTTCATCCGGTAGGCTTCGTAATCGCCGGCCAGGACGATGTTCTCGTCCGATCCGCCCCGAATCAACTCGCGCTGGATTCGGTTCCGTTTGAGGGTGACGACCGGATTCCCTCCGCGTTCTCGGATCTCGCGGATCAGGGCGATCACCATGTCGTCTGGGATGTCGATCGCTTCGATCAGAACGTTCTCATCGGTCTGAACGTTCGTGGAATGTCCGACGAGTACGTCAGCCAGTTTTTCGTATCTTGGGTCCTGCACGTGCGCTGTTCTGCTCCGTTTTCGCCCGTTTTCAGGGTCATTGAGGTGTCAGGCGGCGTCTAAGATAACGAACATCCCTGAGGCAGGCTACCTGAATGCCGTCGACGGGATGGCTGACGGAGGTGGGGTTTGCGATTTCGTCCATGTATCGACTTGAGAGACGGTAAGGTTGTCCAGATCGTAGGGTCGACGATCGATCGGGATGGGACGATAACCAACTTCGAGGCGTCTGAAGGCTCGGGCCACTTCGCCGAGATCTACCGGAAGGACGCGCTTCCCGGCGGGCACGTGATTCAGCTCGGGTCAGGAAACGAATCCGCGGCCGTGGAGGCCCTTCGCGCTTACCCTGGGGGGCTGCACGTGGGGGGAGGGGTAAATCCAGAAAACGCATCGCAATTGCTGGAGGCTGGTGCGAGTCACGTGATCGTCACGTCCTACGTGTTCAAGGGTGGTCAGCTCGATTCGTCCGCCCTGGACCGGATGGTCGCCATGGTCGGGAAGGAACGACTCGTTCTGGATCTGAGCTGCCGAATGAGGGACGGCGCGTACTACGTGGTGACCGATCGATGGCAGGCGTTCACGGACCTGGAGGTCAACACGGACACCTTGAGCGAGTTGTCCGATCAGTGCGCAGAGTTTCTGGTCCACGGCGTGGATGTGGAGGGGAAACGCCTCGGGATCCAGGAGGAACTGGTCGAGTTGCTTGGACAAGAGAGTCTCATCCCCGTCACATACGCAGGCGGTGCCAGCTCCCTAGCGGATCTGGAGCTAGTGGATCAGCTCGGCGGGGGACGCGTTGACCTGACCATCGGGAGCGCGCTCGACCTGTTCGGTGGTGATGTGGCCTACGCTGACGTGGTGGCCTGGCATCGACGACGCAACGGAGAAGACGATGCGTCTGAGTGATCTTGGCGAATTCGAGCTGATCGACCTGATCACGCACCATCAGCCCGATGCCCACGGCCGGCTCCTGAAGGGGATCGGCGACGATTGCGCCGTGATCGATGGAGGGGGAAATAGCGCGACTCTCATCACCGTGGATACCATGGTCGAGGGGGTGCATTTCAGTCTCGAGACATCGACGCCGGAAGGCCTGGGGGCCAAGCTTCTGGCCGTCAACCTGTCTGACATCGCGGCGATGGGAGGCACACCCACGGAGGTGTTTCTCGCGATCTCCGCCTCCCCCGATTCCGATGCCACGATCATCGAGCGGATGGTGGGGGGGCTGCAGACGAGCGGCGCTCGGTTCGGTGTCCAGTTGGCCGGTGGTGATACGACAGCCACTGATGGGCCGCTTGTCCTGTCGTTGACGGCGGTGGGCGCGTGCCCGGTGGATGAGGTCGTATATCGGTCTGGGGCAGTACCCGGTGATGCCGTCTATGTGACCGGGACGCCAGGCGATTCGGCAGCAGGGCTGGCCGTCAGTAAAGGAGTAGACGGTGTGACACCCGCCTATCGTGAGATGCTTCTAAGACGTCACCTTCGTCCTGAACCACGGGTGGAGGCGGGACGCGATCTATCTACCCGGAAGGTGGCCTCATCGATGATCGATGTCTCTGACGGGCTAGGTGGCGACCTACGTCATATCTGCAGAGCAAGCGGCGTCGATATGGTGATCGACCCTGATCGCCTGCCGATTTCGGAGGCTCTAGGGGCGTTCTGCGACACATCTGGTCAGAATCCGATCGACATGGTGCTTGGCGGGGGGGAGGATTACGAGCTTGCATTTACAACTTGCAAACATAATTTCGCTGTAGAAGCCTCCTTCGAGTGCCGGTTGTCGTACATTGGGACGGTCACCGAAGGGGTGGGCGAAGTACGGATTGGGACCGTCGGGTCGTCCCAACGGTATGAAAAGAAAGGGTTTGATCACTATTCCAGGTAATACGTGTACGAGTTTTGGGCCGTGTGATCTGAATCACATAAGAATTGCCCATATGGGCACGCATTACTAATTGAGTTCATAGATCAAGTCAGGTTCGCTCATCAAAAGGTCGCCCCAGGGTCGGGGCTAGCTGCAGACCAAGCCAAACATGCCCCCAGAATGCCCATACGAGTATTGGATGAAGTAGGTCCGGACTTTCCGGACCTAATACGACCATTTCAGGATCGCGTTCCCGCATCTCGTCAGTATTCCCAAGTTCTATGGTGAGAACTGGGGAACGGAGTTCCGTGGTCACGCCCGCGAGTTTGTCCGAAACGAGGACGTGCACGCCGTCAAGCGCGCGTTTGACAGTTCGGGGTATGGGACGGAACGCTGGAACAAGCTCATTTCCCTCAAGTCGGACTACCTCACTCTCCGGTTCGACCAGATTATCGCCCTCAATGGGTTCCACGGTACGGAACGGACACGCCGAATTGGATGCGAGTGTTATCCAGGCGGAGAGTATCCTCGGCAGGGATCTCTGGAACCTGCAGCTTGAGTCTCCCGCGTCGTTTGTTGACCTTCTGGACGGGGCTGTGGTCAAGGATGAGTCTGCTGAGGGAGAGCAAGAGGCCGAACAGGAATCCGTCGATCTTCGTGCTCCCGAGGCGCCGGCCGACGATCTGAAGATCAAAGGGTTGATGGAAAATATGAGGCGCGAGAAGCATCTCCAGAAGAAGTTCGAGGATGATCTCGAAGAGACCCGCGAGGCACTGAAGGAACAGGTGCAACGACTCCACGTGGTTCTGAAGGAGGAGGACCAGATCCCGACGATCGACGAGTTCGAGCAGATGTCGGGTGACTAGTTGATGGACTGCATTGGCGATGTGGAGGAGCAGAAGGTGATGGCCGGTCTTGATGCGCTGGACGCGCAGGAGGAAAGCTACCAGAAACAGATCGAGTAGCTGGATGCGATCCAAGACGACATGGGCAAGCTGAAGGAGTCCAACCTGGCTGTGGGAGTCGAGGAGACGCTGGACGAGCAGCGGAGTCAGATGCACGTGCTGATGAACTACTCAAAGAGCCTCAAGGCCCAGAACGAACAGCTGGTCGAACGGCAGGAGCCTCTGAGGAACCTCGTACAAAAGCTGAACCTGCAGAACAAGGTGCTCGTGCGGTATATCCGCGTGAACCACGACAGCAAGTCTATGCCGGAGAACGCGTTCCTCTAAGAGTGTCTCAACCTAAGAGTCGATGCAGCGGCGCAGATGTTTAGTCTGCGACCGCCTTTTTTTTTGGTCGAGACGTCTTTTCTTAGATGCTTTGGTAGGTTTGGTCGGACGACGTGGAGGCGTTCGCTTGGCCCGAGCCTTCAGCCGCTGGGTTAAACGCATAAAAGCCAGGTCCCGATTGCGAATCTGGCTCCGATGGTCGGCGGCCACGACAACGATCCCGGTGGGGATGTGGGTCAGCCGAACCGCCGTTTCTACTTTGTTGCGATGCTGTCCGCCCGGACCGCCCGCCCGGAAGGTTTGAACGGTGGTTTCCCGCTCGAGCCGGTCACGGTCGGTGTCAGGAAGCACGTTGAATCAGGCGAGTCCTGCTCTCCTGAGCGCGTCGGCCATCGCATTATCGGCCTGCCCCGCCAGCTCCTTCTCTTTAGCCTGATAGTCGGACATATCCTGAGCGGCTGCTGCCTGCTCTGCGAATTCCGAGACCGCACGGATTGACAGGGAGATCCGACGCTGCACGGTGTCAACCTGCTGCACCCTGGCCTGCACTTCCTGGCCTACAGACAGGACCTCGCCCGGTGTTCCGATCTTTTTTTCTCCAGAGATCTGTGAGATGTGTATGAGTCCCTCGATCCCCGGAGCGATCTCCATAAACGCGCCGAAGTTCTGGAGGGAGACTACTTTCCCTGAGATGACATCGCCTTCGCGTGCGACCTGGTGAATCTCACTCCATGGGTCAGGCAGCAAGGCCTTCATCGAGAGTGAGATCCGTTCCTTGTTCGATCCCAGGTTCTCCATGTCGAGGATCTTCACGTCGATCTGATCCCCGGAGTTCAGGGCCGAGTTGGGGTCGTTCACTCTCTTGTGGCTGATCTCGGACACGTGTACGAGACCCTCGATGCCGCCGATGTCGACGAACGCGCCGAACCGTTCGATCCGGGTGATCGTCCCCTTGATCTCGTCGCCGACGTTGAGCGTCGCGCGCAGGGCTTTGGCGGCGACCGCCGCTTCTTCCTCGAGGATCGCCCGCCGCGAAACAACGATGTTTCGACCGCCGTTCTTGAGCTCGAGAACCTTGAAGCTCTGGGTCTTACCGGCGTAGGACTCGGGCTCGGAACAGAATCCCATCTCGATCTGGGACATCGGGCAGAAGGCCCGCATGCCGCCTAGGTTGACGACGAGGCCACCCTTATTGAATCCGGTGATCTTTCCGTCGATCGGGACGGCGTTTTCATACGCTTCGCGGATAGCCTGGCGGCTGGACGACTTCATCGATTTTCTCAGCAGAATCCCGCCCTCGACGGCAGCCACGTAGGCCTCGAGCTTGTCGCCCTCCTTGATGCTGAGCTCGCCGGAAGCGTCCCGCAGCTCCTGGAGGTCGATGACGGCCTCGCTGCGGCCCCCGAAATCGATGAACGCGCTCGAGTCGTCCATCTTCTGAACCACACCCGAAATCTTCTGCCCGACCGAGACATCCTTCTGCTCTTTTTCGGTCTTTTCCTGCTCGAGCAGGGTGGCAAACTCCTGGGTGCTGCCGTCCTCGATATACTTCTTGTCGAGGTCCTCGATCTTCTCTGAATCACTCATGAGTACACTGCCTGTTGTTGCCGTAGTTTCGAATGGCATGGAAAGCTCATAAACTTAAGGAAAAGTGGTCCTTAGGCAACATTTTTTCGTAAATTGGGTGCCTCCAAAGCCATTTTTTGCCGTCCACCCGACGAGGAAACCGTGTCCGACCGACGTCCCAACATCGTCCTGATCATCACTGACCACTTCCGTGGAGATTCACTGAGCCGGCTGGATCACCCGGTTGCTGAAACCCCCCACCTGGACGGGATGTCCGCGAAGGGGGCGATGTTCACGCGAGGATACTCGCCCTGCCCGTCCTGCTGTCCGGCCCGGCGTACCTTGATGACGGGTCAGACGCCGGCAACGCACGGGATGGTTGGCTACCAGGACAACGTGCCATGGACTTATGACGTCACGATGGCGGGGGAACTGACGAAGGCAGGGTATCAGTCGATCAACATCGGCAAGACGCACTTCTACCCGAGGCGACTTCACCTCGGGTACGAGCAAATGATCACCCCCGAGGATTACTCGGCATGGCTCGACCGACAGCCTGGTGTGCTTGGCGAGAAGTTCGCCCACGGCGTGGACTCAAACTCGTGGATGGGACGGCCGAACCATCTGCCCGAGATGCTGATGGAGGAGAACTGGTTTGTCGATCAGGCCCGCGAGTTTCTGGACAGACGTGACCCGACGCGACCGTACTTCTTGACGTTGTCGTTCAATGGACCCCACCCGCCGTGGTGCCCTCCCCAGGTGTACTACGATCAGTTCGTGGGGCGTCACATGCCTGACCCGTTTATCGGCGATTGGGCGGAGCGACACGCGACCGGTGCCGAGTATCCGATGGACGTGAACGCGTGGCGGGGGCGTGTGTCTGACATTGCGATGCAGCGGGCGCGTGTTTCGTATTTTGCCTATCTGTCTTACTTGGACGCGCAGGTCGGCCGTTTCCTTCGGCTGGCCCGGACGGGTGGACACGGTGAGACGTTCGTGCTGTTCACGTCCGATCACGGGGAGATGCTTGGGGATCACCATCTCTGGCGGAAGACGTATGCTTATGAAGCATCGGCACGGGTCCCGTTTATCGTGCAAGTACCGTCCAGTCTGGGAACCGACAACAACCGCACGATCGACGAGCTCGTGGGGTGGGAAGACATCATGCCGACGTTTCTCGACGTCGCAGGAGCACCGATTCCCGATACAGTCGAGGGACGGAGTGTCCTTCCCCTTTTGCGGGGGGAGACGGACGGCTGGCGGGACGCCTACCACGGTGAACACTCGCCCTGCTACCATCTCGAGAACGCAAACCAGTTCCTGACGGATGCGGACTGGAAGTATATCTGGAATCCGATCACAGGTGACGAACAGCTCTTCCACCTGGCGTCGGACCCGAACGAGTGTCAGGACCGATCCGAAACGGATGTCGACGTGCTGGAAGGCTGGCGAGAGAGAATGGCGGACGTCCTGTCCGGTCGGCCGGAAGGTCTGTCGGACGGGAAACAGTTGACTCCTGCGCCCGTTGCTGCTTGGCGCGGCGGCCATACGACAGACGTCCACCTCGGGTGAAAGGAATGTAATGAGCGAAGCCGAGGACTATGCGAGGGGTCGTTAGATCTTGAAGGAGATGCTCGGAGATCAGGTGGACGCAGCAGCGGAGTCGATGAAAGCGCTGGATCCGGACTTAGAGCGGATAGCCATGGCATTCGTCATGAAGGACTTGTATGGCCGGGATGGGCTCGACCTGAAGACGCGTCTGCTGTGCACGATCGCCGCCTTGGCGGTCATAGGGTGGCCGACCCAGCTGTCTGTGCACGTGGGCCGGGCGATAGGGACCGGGCCCACGCCGGCGGAAATCCGCGAAGTCATCCTCTAGATGGCCGGGTTCGGAGGCTTCCCCGCTACCTGGGACGCCCTGGTGACCCTGAAGACGCGTCTCGATACGTAGCGTCTTGACTTGTCCCGGCCGACCGGCGAAATTACCGAAAGATCAATCACTTAGAGGTATTTTCTAGTGGACTATACCGCAGAAGTCACTCAGCTTTTAGTCATTGTCATCGTCCTTGGCGCGGCCTACATCGGTGTGCAGGTCTGGACGCGCAGTAAGAAGAACCGCGATGGCGGTGGAGGCGGACTCCTTGGCAGGTTTGGTGGTGGGGGTGACAGCGCGGGCGCAGCCGGTGGGGGCGCATCCTTAGGTGGCGGACTGGACGATGAAGACAGCGATCTCGGCGGCGTGGGCGGGGGGAAGGGCTCGGACCGAAACAAGGGCCGATTCCAACTGCAAGGTCGCGATGCCGAGGTAGCTGCCAAGGTGCTGAAACGTATGCTGAAACAGGATCCTGGTTTCAAGCAGGGGGAAGAATGAGATATCGAAGAGAACCCACGACAGATCACTTTTGGTCCGGATTCGTGGTCGGGGCGGCGCTCGGTGGTGTGGTTGGCGTTGTACTGGCGACAGAACTTGGGCGTAGAGCCCACGAGCGGCTCGAGACGGCGGTCGTGGATGTCCGCAGCAGGCTGAACGGCGTGGCGGAGACGCCCGATCTTGAGGTCGAAGAGGCCGAGGAAGCGGAAGAAGAGAGTTCGAGCTGATTCAAACTCTCTCAGGTTGGATCATCAGGGAGCCACCTCAGTAGCGATGGCAGGTGGCTCCTTTTTTAACGCCGGCATCGACCGGTCCGGGATCTACGTGGTCGTGGAGAATGTGCGGTCGCTGTTCAACGTGGGCGCCATCTTCCGGTCGGCCGATGGGGTCGGTGCGTCAGGCGTTCTTCTGACGGGGTTCACGGGACAGCCTCCCAGGAAGGAGATCAGCCGTGTTGCGCTCGGGGCTGATGAGTATGTCCCGTGGGCATACTATCCTGATGCCCTGTCCGCCATCGGCGACCTCAGGGAACAGGGTGTTCAGGTCCTGGCCCTCGAATCCTCGCCAGAGAGTATCGACTACCGGGAGCAGGCCTTTCATTTCCCGGTCGCCTTTGTGGTGGGGCACGAGGTGGAGGGGGTTCGCCCGGAGACGCTCGAGGCGTGCGACTCGATCATTCATCTCCCTATGCTCGGACAAAAGGTGTCCCTGAACGTGTCCGTGGCTGCGGGGATCATGCTCTACAGACTGCTGGAAGCAAAGACCAGCCGAGACTCGGCTTGAGTCGACACTATGGCTGATGCAAACGGGTCGCGCGTCGCGCAACTTGAAGAAGAGAACCGGGAACTGAAAGCAGAGGTCAGTCGTCTTCGCGAGGAGAACCGTCGCTGGGCGAAGCTCGCCGGGACAGACGCGTTGACGGGTCTCCCGAACCGGATCTCGTTCTGCAGAGCGTTCCTCCCTCAGACACTGACCCAATCGGTCAAGGAAGGGCACCCGGTCGGTCTCATCCTCATCTCTCCTGACGCCCTGTGGGAGGTGAACGAGTCGCGCGGCCGCGAGGCAGAGGATCAGGTGATCAAGGGGCTCGGTCAGTTGATCCAGTCGCTCGTCGGTGACGAAGCCAAGCTGGGGCATATCGACGGGGAGAACTTCTGCCTGATGGTGTATCCGGGTGAGCTCGAGGCGGTGCGTAGCCGGGCGAACATGGTGCGTGCACGCGTCCGGACCCACGAGTTCCCATGTGGAGAGGCGTCGGCCCAGATCACGGTGAGTGCGGGGATCAGTTCGGTGCTTCCCGCCGAAGGGGCCGATTTCAAGGGGTTGGGCGAGTCGTATCTCAGAGACCTGAACCAGGCGCTGCATTCTGCGAAAAAAGCCGGGGGTAACCGAGTCGAGGTCACCTGACAAAAGGGACGGCTCACGAAGAAGGATCTGGCATGGCTGTTTGTATGTGGTTTGTTACCGCCATACTCCTGGCGACAGCGCCGGCGGACGGTGCACTCAGGCTGCACTTTCAGGCGACCGGTTCACTGGCTTCCGATTTTGATAACGACGGGGCGGTCGGCTTTACCGATTTCCTCGCGTTTACCGAGCGATTTGGCGCGTCGGTTGGTGAAGCCGGATACGACGTCCGGTTCGACCTCGACCAGAACGGGATCGTCGACTTCCAGGATTTCCTGCTGTTTTCCGACGCGTTCGGCACAACCTCTACCCCTCCCCAGACTTCTCCTGACCTCGCCCTGTATATCCTGGATCCGGGTTCCAGTTCGATCGACGTCTACAACATCAAGAACCATCTCGCCCAGACGTTCCTGCCCTTCCGGAATCCGGGCAGTATGAAGATCTCCGACGATCACGAGCGGATCTACGTGAACGAGCAGTACGGCATGTTCGTGATCAACGACGCTCACGAGGTGCTCTACAGTGTTCCCGGTAGGACCTCGGGAGCACTCGCGCTCCATCCCAACGAGACATTCGCCTACACGGCAGAGGCGGCTAACAACATCGTCCGGGTGATCGACTTGACCGCTCAGGCGCCAGTTGACACGATCCAGACGGGAAATCGTCCGGGAAAGATGGCGGTTTCACCTGACGGCCGCTGGTTATACGTCGCCAATCTGAACGACATCTCCGTGGTCGATCTAACGCAGAATCAAGAGGTCCTGCGTGTCGATGTGAACGGAACGCTCGATTCGATCGTCATCGACGTCATCGGAAATCGGGCCTATTATACAGTGAGAGATCGAGCGACGGTTGGCGTGCTCGATACCGGGACAAACGCCATCGTGGGCGAGATCCAGTTCGATGCAGAAGACGTTAACGCGATGCGGCTATCTCAGGACGGAACGCGCCTGTATGTGAATACCACGACGTCGCTGGTGGAACTGGATGTAACGCGGAACCTCGTGATCAGGTCGATCGAACTGGCTGCGGCCACGAGCGGTCTGGGGATCACGCCCGATGGACTGACGGCGTATGTTGGGGCACTGGAGCCTCAGATCTTCGAGCCGGGCCTGGCGGTGGTCGATCTCACCGAGTGGAGATTGCTCGGGCGAGTCCGCGGTTTCGTCTTTCCCTTCGATATCCGGTTCCGCCGTACCAGTTTCTCGACCGATGAGACCGAAGCCGCATTGATGTTGCCCTGAGAGAGCGACGTGGCCGACAAGAACGGAAAAGGCAAATCGAAACCGCTGGAAGGTCTGCTCAGCAGCTTTCTGAAGCCGTTGAAGAAGCATCGCGTGACCCTGACGCGCGCGGGCAAGTCCGACGCGCAGATGAAGAAGGGCAAGGTCAAGAAGGATGCGGCCAAGGGTCTCAAGAAGACCAAGAAGCCGATTGCGTTGCCCGGACGGCACGAGCGTCAGACCAACGAGCTCAAGACGCTGGCCAACATCGGCAAGCGTGACCCGGAACGGCTGGCGTCGATTATCACGCGGATGTTGATGGATGAGGACGAGATTAAGGAACGGGAGCGTCTCAAATACGAACGAATGATCTGGCGAAAAGCGGAGAATTACGGTCAACCACCGCCTGATGACGGGGCGGGGGAGGGATCGAAGAACAATGGGTCTGTCGAGTGAGTCGGCAGGCCCTTTATCATGGGGGTGAGTAGAGGACGCTGAGGTGGATGGGCGCCTCGATCCGGGATTATATTCCGTCGCTTTGGTGGCGGGGTGGCGCGTCCGGCTTACCTCGGGCTGATGATGGAACCCTCCCTCGACAAGCTCGGGACGCGGCGTTGGGGTTGATACCGGAAAGGCTGAATTTCAGGGTTCGCTGAGGATGTCGATGCGGACTTCGGCGACGCCCTCTTCGACCAGGTCGAGTTTCTGGGCGGCGCCAAGTGAGAGGTCGAGGATGCGGCCGAGGATAAAGGGGCCGCGGTCGTTGACGCGCAGTTCAAGGGAGCGGCCGTTGCCGGTATGGGTGACGCGGATGACGGTGCCCAAGGGGAGCTCTCGGTGGGCGGCGGAGAGACCGTACATGTCGAAGATCTCTCCGTTGGCGGTCTGGCGTCCGTGGAACTTGTGGGCGTAGTAGGAGGCCATGCCGACCTGGTAGGCACCTTCGACAGAAACAACACGACTTTCCGACGACTGCTTTGGCTGAGGCAGGTTTGTGGCACGGTGACCGGGTTCGGGAGTGGGAGCCGACTCGGGGTAGCGTGGAGAGACCGCACAGGCGGTCAGGAATACGAGGGTGAGAGCCCGGAGGCGCATCACGACGTTTGCAGGCTGCCGATCAGTTCCCGGACATCGTCGATTTCGTGCTGCTCGCACCATTCGACGAGTCCCGCGAGCACGTCAGGGCCCGCGGTGGGGTTGACAAAGGTGGCAGTGCCGACCTGGATGGCTGTGGCGCCGGCGATCAGAAATTCGACCGCATCACGTGGTGTGGTGAGTCCGCCCATTCCTACGATCGGGATATCGACCGCCTGCGCGACCTTCCAGATCAGGGCGAGGGCGACGGGTTTGATGGCGGGACCTGACAGCCCACCTGTGATGTTCCCGAGGATGGGGCGGCGACTTTCAACGTTGATTGCCATGCCGAGGAGCGTGTTGATCATGGCGATCCCGTCGGCGCCTCCGTCCGCGACGGCCGTCGCGATGGCCGTGATGTCGGTGACGTTCGGGGTCAGTTTCACGAGGACGGGTACGGTGGCCACCGCCTTGACTGCGGCCGTTACTTCCCACGATGCCTCCTCCCGACAGCCGAAGAGCATGCCGCCGTCCTTCATGTTGGGCGAGGAGATGTTGATTTCGAGCGCGTCGAAGCCTCCCCGTTGGCAGAGGGTGTCGGCCATTTCAGCGAACTCTTCGCTCGACGTTCCGGCAATGGACACGATGCGGGCCGTGTCGAGTTTCTCGAGTGCGGGGATTTTCTCTTCGATAAACGCTTCAAGGCCAGGGTTGGTCAGGCCGATGGAATTGAGCATGCCCGACGGGGTTTCCGCCGTTCGCGGAGGAGGATTCCCCGCGCGAGGATGACGCGTGATGGTCTTGGTGACGACGCCGCCGATCTTGCTCAGGTCGAACAGGCCCGCATACTCGGCGCCGTGGCCGATCGTTCCTGAGGCCATGAGCACAGGATTACGTACGACCAGTCCGGCACCAATGTCGACGCTTACGTTCATGGTTACCAAACGATCTCGTGCGCGTTGACGACCGGTCCCTCGATGCAGACGCGTCGGTAGCGGCGATCTTCTCGTTCGTGATCTTTGTACTCTACGACGCATCCCACACAGGCACCGAATCCGCACGCCATGTGGTTCTCGAGCGAGGCATAACAGCCTACGCCGGATGCTTCCGCGATCTCAGCGACGCGCGCCATCATCCTATGAGGGCCGCAGGTTAGGATCGTCGTCTCTTTCTGGAGATGCTGCTCGATCAACTCGGTGATGAAGCCATGGTGTGCAACGCTTCCGTCGTCGGTGGCAAGGATGGTCTTCAGGTCTCCCGGAGCGATACGAGCCAGGTCGGGCATCCGCCGCTCCGTGGCCGCGCCGAACAGGAGGGTCATGGCATTGCGCTCATTCGGGCTATGCCAGGCGAGGAACGCGAGCGGGACGATGCCGACGCCGCCACCGACGAGGAGGGTGTGCGGGGTCGGTGGCTCGAAAGCGGTGCCGAGGGGGCCGATCAGGTCCAGGCTTTCACCGGCGACGGCCGTCTCGAGTCGCTCGGTGCCGGGGCCGATCACGTCGTAGTAGATCTCGATCCAGCCAGCTTCGACGTCTGTGTTTAGGATGCTGAGTGGACGGCGCAGGAACGGCGACAGCCCGTCATCCGTCTGGACATTGACAAAGTGGGCCGGCCGAGCCGCTCGCGCGATTTCGGGTGACTCTAGACGCATCACGTAAATGCCGTCAGCCACGCGTTCGTTCGTCAGGACGCTTGCCTGCTCGTGCTCGAATGTCGGAATCTGCGGTTCTATTCCGGCTCTCCTCCCCCGCCAGCCGGGGGGATGAAGGTAATGGGGAATTCGATCCAGACATCTCGTACCTTCCCCTCGTGTTTGCCCGGCTCGAACCGGTAGAGAAAGGCCTGATCGAAGGCCGCTTCGTGCAGCAACTCGTCACCGTCCACGATGACCACCCGTGTGACCTTCCCCTTCTTCCCGACGAGCATCCGAACATTCACGTTCGGGTTCATTTCTTCTTCTTCCTCCAGCAGCTCTTCTCGAGCCTGAGGCGGGGGGGCATACACCAGGGACGGCAACTGTTCGGCTTGACTGCCCTCCAGCGGACCGTCCGTCGGAATCGGTTTGGACGGTGGCGGCGGGTCGGGTGGCGTCGTTTTTGCCGGCGATTCGGCTTCCTTCGCTGCTGATGATGTGTCGGTCAGACCCGCATCTGTGGCGGGCTCCGGATCGGGTGCGGGTGCGGCCGACGTGGCCTCAGCCGTTTTCCGAGCTTCCTCAGAAGCCTTTTGTTCTGCCTCTTCAGCTTTCTTGGCCTCTCGCTCCGCACGCTCTTTCTGACGAACCCGGTCTCGCGCTTCCTTCTTGATCTGCTTGACCTTGTCCTCCGACAATTCGGCGAACTCGGAAAAGGGGTAGGTGTCGACCAGCCGTTCATACTGCGTGGTTGCAGAGTCCGGATCGTCGAGGTCGTTCTCGTATGCCCAGGCCAAGGCATAGAGCGCCTTGGGTGCATAGATGCTGTTGGGATACTCATCTGTGACCTGGCGGAGGATGTCCACAACATCGTTCGGGCTGGCGCCCTCCGACTTCAGCGTCTCGGCCTCGATAAACCGGGCTTCGGCCAGTATGTTGTCTGATCGATCCTGTCCGAGTCGGCGTCGCGCATCGACGGCGTACGGTGTGACGGGATACTCTTCGACCAGCTGGTTGAAGATTTTGTTTGCCTCGTGAGCATTTCCGAGACTGTCAGCTTGGATCAGACCGATCCCGTAAAGGGCCTTGGGGGTGAAGTTGCTGTCCGCCCTCGCCAGAACGCGCTCGTAGGTGCTGAGGGCGGAATCCACTTCGCCTAGGCTGAAGAGGTAGATCTCGGCGACGTTGAACAGGGCCTCATTGCCTCGCTTGCTTTCCTTCTCACCACGTTTCTTGAACCTGTCCAGTTCGAAGAGCGTGGTTTCCATCTCCCGAGCCTTCAGCGCCGCTTCTGAAGTGGACCGCTCCTTGCGTGCCTGTGCGAACAATTCCAGTGCCTTCTCGTTGTTCCGCCGTACCTCGTGTTCGATCATCGCAATCTGGTAGTAGGCTTCGGCGCTGGTCTCGGTTCGTGGGTTCCGCTTGATGATCCGGTCGTAGGCTTCGAGCGCACCGTCTACGTCGCCGGTCAGCCGGTAGACGTTGGCGATCCGGATCCGAATCTTGGGCTGGTAGAGCCGGAAGCGCTTGATGCGCTCCATCTTCTCGTAGGTGGCGAGCGCACCGTCCAAGTCATACGTAAGCTCCTGGGTGACCCCAATCTGGAGCTGAGTCTGATAGTTGGTCAGGTCGTCCGGCTTGGACTGGAGTGTTTTCCGGTAGGCATTCAGCGCGTTGTCGTAGTCAGCCTGAGCGAAATATGTATCGCCCAAACCCTTCCACTGTCGGGTCTCCAGTTCACGATCTTTTAGATCACCGACCAGGCTGAGGTAGCTCCGCTCCGCGACATCATAGTTGCCCTGGGCGTGTTCCAGTTCCGCGAGGGCCAGTCTGGCCTGCGGACGGTAGACGGGATCCTGAAGGTTGCCGACCCGGTTCAGGAGATCCCGGCTCTGGGAGATGTCATCGTTCCCCCACGCGGCAAGGGCCTTCCAGTAGAGGGTTTCGACGGTGAGATCGCTATCGGGAAAGTTCTCCAGGATCTCGTCGAACTTCTCGAGCGCTTCCTTGTGCTCTCCCCGGTAGTAGTATGACTTACCGATCAGGATCAGGCTGTCGTCGACCCACTTGCTGTCGGGGTGCAGGTCGAGGACGAGCGACGCTTTCTTGATGGCGGCGAGGTAGTAGTCGCGGTAGGTGTTGGTAAAGATCCGGTTCTCGGGCTCCGCCTCGGACTTCTCCCTCTGCTCGTGGGCGTCGGCGAACTGCTTCTTCGCGTTGTAGAACTTGTTGTAGTAGACGCACGCGGGGAGCGTGTGCAGCAGAGCAGTGGCGAGGAGGATTCGGATCCAGCGTGACATGGTCAGGCGGTGTGGAATTCCTGGAGTGAACGGATCCGGACGGTCTGGTCCTTCTTCAGCGACTCTATACCGGAGACGGCGGCACGAGCGGCAGACAGGGTCGTCGTATATGGGACGCCATACTGGACCGCGGCCTGGCGGATCTGGTAATCGTCTGAGCGGGTCTTCTCGCCGGCGGGCGTGTTGATCATCAAGGCGATTGCTTCGTTCTTGATCTCGTCGAGGATGTGCGGTCGTCCTTCTCGAATTTTCAGGATGCGTTCGGCCGGAATCCCCTTGGATTCGAGGAACTGCTGGGTTCCCTGCGTCGCAACAATCCGGAACCCGGCTTCGTTCAGGCGTTTGGCCGGGTCGACCACACCGTCCTTGTCCCGGTCGTTGACACTGATGAACACCGTGCCCTCGACAGGGAGTCGTACTCCGGCGCCGAGCTGTGCTTTCTGGAAGCTCAGTCCGAAGTCCGTGTCGATTCCCATCACCTCGCCCGTCGACTTCATTTCCGGTCCCAGGATCGCATCAACGCCCGGGAACTTGTTGAACGGGAGGACGGCTTCCTTTACTGCGATGTGGTCGAAGGAGACCTCGCTCGTGAAGCCCTGGTTCTCCAGCGTATTCCCGACCATCGTTCGGGCGGCGACCTTGGCCAGCGGCACGCCGATAGTCTTGCTGACGAAGGGGACGGTACGGGACGCACGAGGGTTGACCTCGATGATGTAGACCTGCCCGTCCTGGATCGCGTACTGGACGTTCATCAGGCCGACGACCCCGAGTGCACGGGCCAGTTTGTGCGTGTGATTCTTGAGCTGCTGAAGGTTCTCTTCGGTGATGTCGTAAGGTGGGAGGACGCACGCGCTGTCGCCTGAGTGCACTCCAGCACTCTCGATGTGCTGCATCACGCCACCGATCACGACGGCCGTTTCGTCAGCGACCGCATCGACGTCGAATTCGTGGGCGTTCTGGAGATATCGGTCGATCAGGATCGGGGCCTCAGGTGATGCATCGATAGCGTTCTCGACGTAGCTGACGAGCGCGTCGGTGTCGTAGACGATCGCCATGGCGCGTCCACCGAGCACGTATGACGGACGGACCAGGACAGGGAACCCGATGGTATCGGCGATCTGAACGGCCTCGTCGACGCTGACCGCGGTACCGTTCTCGGGCTGACGGATGCCGAGATCCTCAATCAAGGCACCGAACTGCTTCCGGTCTTCGGCGAGGTCGATGCTGTCGGGCGAGGTGCCTACGATCTTGAGGCCGCCCTTCTCGAGGCTACGGGCTAGGTTGAGCGGCGTCTGACCGCCGAACTGGACGATCACGCCGTCCGGCTGCTCGAGGTCGGCGATCGACAGGACGTCTTCGGTGGTCAGCGGCTCGAAGTAGAGCTTGTCCGAGGTGTCGTAGTCGGTCGAGACCGTCTCGGGGTTCGAGTTGACCATGATCGTCTCGAACCCGTCTTCTCTCAAGGCGAAGGAGGCGTGGCAGCAGCAGTAGTCGAACTCGATGCCCTGGCCGATCCGGTTCGGGCCGCCACCGAGGATCATGATTTTCTCGCGATCTGTACGCCGGGCCTCGTTCTCGGTTTCGTAGGTCGAGTAGTGATACGGTGTGTAGGCTTCGAATTCCGCGGCGCAGGTGTCGACCGTCTTGTAGACGGGAATGACGTCGAGCGCTTTCCGTAACTCGCGTACCGTCCACTCATCGGTCTTCCAGAGATGCGCCAGCTGGCGATCGCTGAACCCGTGCTGCTTCGCGTTCAGCAGGTGCTCACGCGTCACCCGCTGCTTCAGTTCGTCCAGTGTCTTGAGTGCTCCCACCCGATCCTCTCCGCTAGCCCGTCGGTCAATCGACCAGGGCGGTCAGTTCCCGCTCAACCGAGACGATGTCGAACATGCCCCGGAGGAACCACCGGTCGATGCCGGTAATGTCGTAGATCTCATCCATGGTGAAGCCAGATACGATTGCGGCCTTGAGGTAGAAGAGCCGGCGCGAATTCGGCGACCGGAGCATCTTCTCGATCTCCTCCCTATCCAGGGTGGCCAGGTCGGCGTCCCCACCGTCGGCCCCGAAGCCGGCGCGCCCGATCTCGAGCGAACGCAGGCCCTTCTGGAACGCTTCCTTGAATGTCCTGCCAATGGCCATGGTTTCACCGACCGATTTCATCTGGGTGCCGAGAAGGTCTTCCGTTTGGGGGAATTTCTCAAACGTCCAGCGGGGGATCTTGATGACGCAGTAGTCGATCGTCGGCTCGAAGGAGGCCGGTGTTTCGCGGGTGATGTCGTTCTGGATCTCGTCGAGGGTGTAACCGACGGCTAGCTTGGCGGCGATTTTGGCGATCGGGAATCCCGTCGCTTTCGACGCCAGTGCGGACGACCGGGACACGCGCGGGTTCATTTCGATGACGACCTGACGGCCGCTCCTCGGGTCGACGGCAAACGGGATGTTCGACCCGCCGGTTTCGACGCCGATCTCGCGGATGCATCGGAGCGAGGCGTCACGCATGACCTGATACTCCTTGTCGGTCAGCGTCTGGGCGGGAGCGACGGTGATGGAGTCGCCTGTGTGCACGCCCATCGGGTCGAGGTTCTCGATCGAGCAGATGATGACGACGTTGTCGTTGAGGTCACGCATGACCTCGAGCTCGTATTCCTTCCACCCGATGATGCTCTCTTCGACGAGAATTTCCGTTGTGGGGGAGAGGTCGAGCCCTCTCGCGGCGGCTGCCTCGAACTCCTCGGCGTTGTAGGCTGTTCCTGCGCCGGTCCCGCCGAGGGTGTAAGAGGGGCGGATGATAGCCGGAAATCCGATTTCTCCGATGACGTCCATCGCCTCTTCGAGCGTGTAGGCGAAGCGACCCTTCGGCATGTCCAGGCCGATCTTGGTCATGGCGACCTGGAATTTCTCCCGATTCTCGGCTTTCTCGATGGCGTCGGGTTTCGCGCCGATCATTTCCACGCCGAACTTTTCCAACGTACCCATCTTGAACAGATCCATTGCGACGTTCAGGCCGGTCTGTCCGCCCAGTGTCGGGAGTAGGGCGTCCGGTCGCTCCCGCTCGATGACGGCCGCCACGACGTCGGCCGTGACCGGTTCGACGTAGGTCCGGTCGGCCATCTCCGGGTCGGTCATGATGGTGGCTGGGTTGCTATTGACGAGGACGACGTTGTATCCCTCTTCACGGAGGGCTTTGCAGGCCTGCGTCCCAGAGTAGTCAAACTCGCAGGCCTGGCCGATCACGATGGGTCCGGACCTGATCAGCAGAATCTTCTCGATGTCGGTGCGTTTGGGCATGTCACCTTTGGCGTGAGGGTGCACAGAAACGCCTGCGATTCTGAGGGAGGGATCGCAGGCGCCAGATAGTCGATGTCGGGGGAGTCCTTCGGATGTGCCTCAGGACTAGAAGTTCTGCTGAAGCAAAACCAGATATACGAGCAGCAGCACGAACAGCAATGTGACGACGTAAAAAACCTTGAACACCATGTCCTTGGGGGACCGGCCCGCTTCCGTCGCGAACGGCGTGCTCGGTTCGCCGTCGTCTGCGAGCGCGGGATACCGTTCCCGGTCGATCAAATCCTCGAGCCCGGGGTTGCAGTCCCTGATAGTCCGCAAGATCAGGCACTTGTTCCGGGCGACCTTCTCGGCGAACACTTCCTTCGGGCTTCGTCCGTCGTCTTCGATCTCGAAGGGTTCGGCGATTTCGATCTCGTCGTCCTCGTCGCTCTGATCCTCAATCAGGCTGAGGGCGCGGGCACGACCGAGCTTCTGCGCCAGTTCCTGCATCTGCTTGCGGTCGTGGACGTTCTCGCGGATCACCTTCCCGCAAACCTCGACGAACCGGTCCAGATCAGTGCGGATCTCTTCCTCGCTCAGGCTGAGGAGATACGATTCCTCGATAAGTTGATCAATACGTTCGTTGGTGCTCGGCATATCGTGACCTGTCGCCGGTCTTTCCTCAATTACGGCTGGTGGTCTACGTAACGAAGACGGCTGGTTCCGGCTTCGATAGCTTGTGCTGCTTCGGGGAGTGTGTCCACCAGATCCCCTGCAATCAATCCTGTTTGACCGATTCGGTCGGCGGCCAGATCTCCGGCAAGTCCGTGCCAGTAGGCGCCCGTCACTGCTGCTCGAACCGGGTCAACACCTTGTGCCAGGAGGCTCGTAATGAGTCCCGTGAGCACGTCTCCCGACCCCGCTGTTGCCATCCCAGGATTTCCGCTAAGGTTGACATAACACTGCCCATCTGGGCTTGTGACGACCGTGGGAGCCCCCTTCAACAGGACGGTCGACCCCGTCGTGTCAGCCAGTGCTCTGGCGGAGGCGATCGGGTCGGTCACGGGCTCTCCCGTAAGCCGTCTGCACTCGCCGACGTGCGGTGTAAGCACGCATGCCGACTCCGTTTCCGACAGTGCACCCGCGTTGTTCTCGAAGGCGTTCAGCCCGTCGGCATCGAGCGTGATGGGTGTCCTCGATTCCTTGAGCAGACGCCTCACCAGCTCTGACGTTTCGTGATGTCGACCCATGCCCGGGCCGATGGCGATCGCATCTGCCCTTTCGATGGCATCCTGAATCCAGCCCCGAGCCCTGAGCGACAGGCATCTCCGCTTCCGGACTTCCGGTAGCGGTATCGTCATCACCTCGGTCAGTTTGACTTCGGCGATATCGTTCAGGGATTTGGGCAATCCCAAGGTGACCAGCCCGGCTCCCGAGCGCAGAGCAGCCAACGAAGTCAGGCAGGCTGCTCCGGTCATTCCAGCGGAACCGGCCAGCACGTAGACCCGTCCGGCGTCTCCCTTGTGGGCGTCCCCGCGTCGTGCGGGCAGCGTCGGATCCTGAACGCCGAAACTCACGATCGCGTCTCGCCTGCTCTGCACCTCACTGTCGAGAAGTCCGATGTCGGCGACTGCGAGCCTGCCGCAAGCGGAGCGACCCGGGCAGAACACGTGAGCCGGTTTGAGGGCTCCGAACGTCACCGTTAGATTCGCCCGGGGAAACAACCCCTCTCCGGTATCGGCGTCCATCCCCGACGGGACATCAACCGCTACAACCTGCCCGGTGGACCGGTTCACGGTTTCGATCACCTGCTTGTAGGGACTCCTTGGGGATCCCTTGATCCCGGTCCCTAGGAGCGCGTCGATGATCAGGTCAGCAGACTTGATCGCGTCCGACACCCTATCATCTCCAGGGTCGGCGTCCGTCTCGACGTGAACGCCCTGCGCCCTCGCTTCGTCCAGGTGTATCCGGGCATCACCGGCTATGTCGACGTCAGCGGCAAAACAAAATGTATCGACTCTGTGACCGTTGGCCACCGCTCGGGCGGCAGCCACATATCCGTCTCCGCCGTTGTTGCCCTTCCCACAGAGGATTACGACTCGCGCATCACTGTGTAGGGCGAGGTGCCTGACGCAGGCCGACCATACACCCGAGCCCGCACGGCGCATCAACTCTTTGCCCGGTGTCCCTGCCTGGATGGTCGCCTGGTCGATAGCTCCCATCTGACCGACGCGCACGAGAGAAAGGTGCTGGGACATCCCGCGTACAACCCCTGAAATCGGAGGAAAAAATACAGGATGGACCGTCCGGGAGCAACCGATTTGGTCGTTCCCGCAGGCCCGGGAGGTGCTACTTCGCGAGCACGTCCTTCGTGCCGTCGGCGTGCTCGATCGTCAGATTGGAACCTTCGAAGACGTAGGTGGGTCCCCCATCGTGCCGGAAGGTGATCCGGGACCCCTCAACCTGGATAGATCCGGACGACTGGGTCCGCTCGCTCGTGTAGGTTTTATCGTGGGTCTTTCTGATTCCGCCCCCAACCCGAAGGTAGCTCTCCTGGGAGAACGTCTGATAGTCGTTGAGGTTGTAGTGGGACCCGTGAATCTGGACGCCTTCGTCTCCGTGGGTTGTCAGCACGCTGACGTGTGCTGTCCGGGCGTTGATGTCCATTGGAAACCACTCGAGGCGTCCGCTGACAGACGGTGGCACGACGGTTTCGCCGCCGGGTAATGTCCTGGATTTGAGAACCCAGAGGCCCTTCATCTTGTTCTGGAAATTGTCTTTACCTGCGCATCCGGCTACAAGGCCGGCAAACAGGCAGAGGAGGAGCGCGTGTCGTCGTAGGTTTCGAGCAGTTCTCATTGTGGGTATCACTTCCCGGTCCGGAGGACCGTATTTTAGCTAATTACACAGGTTTGGGCTCAAAAATCGGGGCGAAAATAACTGCTGGAGGAGGGGATTGTCAACCCCTATCGGCGATCGCACAGCGGGGCCTCTGACTGGCGATCAAAGTCAAGACCTGGGACCAAAGTCAAAAGCTTTTAAACGCAGCCCCTCCGCGGTCCGCGCTAAGGCGCGC
This sequence comes from Gemmatimonadota bacterium, assembly GCA_002727195.1. Lineage (GTDB taxonomy): Bacteria > Latescibacterota > UBA2968 > UBA2968 > UBA2968 > UBA2968. The sequence continues at coordinate 2,302 of PBWH01000014.1, read as the reverse complement.
CAGGGAGGACGCAGAGAGCACAGAGGGTGGGGAGGAGTGCTAGAATCGGGGACCATCTTGTGCGACTGGCCCGAGATGCTCCGGGCTTTAGAAGCGAGGAAACCTCACGAAACAGGCGGCGCAGGCAAAAGAGCCCCAAGCACTATGACTTGGGACATAGATCAAATGATGTCTGTCTTTCGAGGACGCGACGGAGGACAAACCCCTTGACAGGTCTCAGGCCAGATTGGATGTTCATTTTCTGTGCCGCCGCGGGGTGGCGCGTGTGTGGAGAGGTGTCCGAGTGGTTGAAGGAGCCGGTCTTGAAAACCGGTGACCCTTTACGGGGTCCGTGGGTTCGAATCCCACCCTCTCCGCCATTTTTTTGCCTCCGGCCTCGTCTCGAACCTACCCAATCTGGAAAATCTTGCATCAAATAAGCCTTTTGGTTAATGTCTAGCTCTTCGCCAGACCAGCGCGAGGTACCTGTTTTAACAGGACTTTATGATTCCGGAGAGGTGCTGGAGTGGTTGAACAGGGTGGCCTGCTAAGCCATTGCAGGGGGTTTCCTCTGCCGAGGGTTCGAATCCCTCCCTCTCCGCCAGCTATCCAGGACAGCGACCCGCCAGTTCAGCGCTGGCGCTACTCGCTGCAATTCAATCTATGTCGACCGAAGTGCTCAGGTTTGCGCCGTCTCCGACAGGGGGCTTCCACGTAGGGAACGCCCGGACGGCGCTGTTCAATTACCTGTATGTCCGTCACTACGGGGGCACCCTGAAGCTCCGGATCGAAGATACAGACGCGACCCGCTCGACCGACGACAGTCTCAAGACGATCGCGGACGGGTTGGACTGGATGGGGTTGGCCTTCGACGGCGACCCGGTCTTCCAGTCTCAGAATGAAGCCTCACACCGGGAGGCCGCTCAGCGACTGCTCGAATCCGGCGCGGCTTACAAGTTTTACGCCACGGCAGAAGAGCTCGAGGAGATTCGTAAGCAGGCGCAGAAGGAGAAGCGAGCCCCGCGGTATCCGCGGCAGACGCCGGAAGAGCAGGACGAGAAAGAAGCCGCCGGCGTACCCGGTGCAACCTTCTTTGCCGTTCCGGACGGTGAGACGGTCTGGGATGACGCGATCAGAGGGGGCAGCCGGTGGGACAACGGCGTAATCGGCGATTTCGTGATCGCCCGTTCGGACGGTTCACCCGTTTATCACCTCGCCGTCGTCGTCGACGACCACGAGATGGGTGTGACCTTCGCGTTGCGCGGCGCCGACCACATCTCCAACACGCCGAAGCAGATCATGCTGTTTGAGGCGCTGGGGTGGGATGTCCCACGGTACGGCCATTCGACGCTGCTGAAGGCGACGGACGGGAGTAAGTTGAGCAAGCGGAAGGGCTCGACGACGGTCGTCGAGTATCAGCAGGACGGTTTTACGCCGAGTGCCTTTGTCAATTTCCTCGCGCTTCTGGGTTGGGCGCCTGGTGACGGTCGCGAAGTATATACGCTGGACGAACTGGTTGACGCGTTCACGATCGAAGGTACGCTGAAGAAGGACGCGATCTTCGACGAGACCAAGCTGACCTGGCTGAACGGCGAGCACTTCCGGATGAAGTCGGTGGACGAGTTGCTGGGCCTGGCAAAGGGTGCGTGGGTCAAGGCCGGGCTGCTCGCTGATGGAGATACCTCCCGTGAGGTAGAGCTGCGGAAGATCGTGGCGCTGATGCAGCCTCGCGTCGAGAAAGTGGACGATTTCGCGAAGGCGTTCTATTTTTTCAAAGATCCGGACAGCTACGACGAGGCCGTCTACAAGAAGCACTGGAAGACGGATACGACAGAGCGGATCACGATGCTCGTCGAGCGTCTTCGCGGACTGGAAGTATTCGGCGAGTCAGGTATCGAGGGTGCTGTGCGATCGCTCGCCGGCGAGCTCGGATTGTCCGCATCAAAGCTGATTCACCCGACACGACTGTCACTGTGCGGCGTCGGGTTCGGTCCGGGATTGTTCGAGTTGATGGAGGTGCTCGGACAGGCGACGTGTATTCGCCGTCTCGAGCGTGCGCTCGATGTCCTGTCACCCAAGCAGGAAGTTTCCTGACACAGATTTATTGCCCCCTCGTATAATGGCAATACGCCTGACTCTGGATCAGGTAATCGGGGTTCGAATCCCTGGGGGGCAGCCAAAATAAGCGCCGTGAACGGTTGACGAGATCGTTCGCGGCGCTTTTTTGTTTTTAGGAAACAGGAAACAGGAAACAGGAAACAGGAAACAGGAAACAGGAAACAGGAAACAGGAAACAGGAAACAGGAAACAGGAAACAGGAAAC
>PBWH01000013.1 GCA_002727195.1 Gemmatimonadota bacterium | reverse complement strand
TCAGAGTTCAGAGTTCAGAGTTCAGAGTTCAGAGTTCAGAGTTCAGAGTTCAGAGTTCAGAGTTCAGAGTTCAGAGTTCAGAGACACTAGGCAGTCAGGATCTGTAATACCATTTCATATCGAGTTCGATCAGAGGAGAAGGGCATGCTGACGACCATGCGGCTGCTGCCTATGTCGCCTTCCCCGCCCTTCTTATAGGGGTTGTGCGGGACGGTCGGCCACTCGATGCGCGTTGCTGCCGGGAGCAGAAGTCGCCAGCCGTTATGCTCGACGAAACCGGCTTGCCCCGGGACCGACCACGCGAAGGGCTGCTCGCCCAGCGGGATGGCGTCTCCGGTCGACAAACCCAGGTTCTCACCGAGGCGTGGGATGAGCGTGAGGTGGCCCTGGACAGACCGATCCTCGCCAGGGTCGCATTCGTAGACGATCCCGAGTTCGTTGTCGCCGCGCTCGATAACCGTCACACGGCCCTCGACAGACCCGTATGTCAACTGCACCTCTGCACGATCGTCTTCTGTTGCGTAGACGGCCCGATCCGGTACGTGCTTCACACCATCCGACAGGAAATCCGGATCCCCGTCTCCCTGTGTGTGCTTGAGCGTTCCCGGGTCCCCGACGGTAAAGTTGCTCCACAAGGGCTGAAGCTTCGTGTTCCCTCCACCGAGAACGAGCCCAATGGCGTCGTGATAGACGCTGATGAAGTTCTGCCAGTCCTGCCCCCATCGATTCTCGTGCGGATCCTGCCTGAACGCGTTCGCACAAACAAACCAGGGCTTCCTGCGCCGCACCGTCGCCAGATCGCCCATCTGGTAGTCGAAGACGTCGCTTGCTCCCGCTGTTGGCTCCGCCTCCCCCTCGCCCGCATGGAGCAGCATGGTCGCCGCATAGTCTGCGTCGAATGCCTGCTCGCCGGGAGCCGACTCGATCATCCGGGCGTGCTGTTGGGCAAGGAACCCACGTCCTTGGGACGTATGGCTGAATCCCGGGTTGCCGGGTCGGGGCCCGAGGTGATACCAGTTCCGGCCGTCGACGGTCTCAACCATGCTGCCATCGGGGTAGGCAAAGGCGGCGTGGAATCGCGCGGCACGATCGAGGCACGCCAGCAGATCCTCGTCCTGGCTCATTGTGTAGAGCGTCCCGATCCCGTCGCTATACACGAAGTTGTACATCACGACCGGCCCGTCGTGTTCAGGCCACCACCCGTGTTCTGACTGGTTGTCTGAGACCCGATGTCCGAACGCGACGGCCTGATCGAGCCAATCCTGTCGCTCGAAGGTCAGCCCAGCGAAGTAGAGACCCATGGCGTGGTGAGTCGGGATGTTGTGTACTCGATCGAGGCAGGTCTCCGAGATCCCCGTATAGCCGTGCAGCAAAGCCTTGTCCCACCGATCCCGGTCCTCTGAGCCGAACACATCTCTCGTCAGCCAGTAGGCGCGCATCCAGCGGCTGTAGACCCAGGGCATGTAGATCTGTCCCCAGGTCGAGTGATCCTTCTTCCGGAAGGTGAACATCCCGGCCTCGTCCTGCGCATCTATCAGTGCATCCCCACCCCGCACGATCGCCGACAGCACCGCCTCGTCGCCATAGTACCGGCTCTCCTCAAGTGACCATCCGGCGGAGAGCGACAGCAGCAGATTCTGATCGGTCGAGATCCACGGCTCTGTGCCGAACTGGCCGTTGTCTTTTTGTGAAGCCAGGATGTCCGGGATGGCCGTGTCGAGTGACGTCAGGAGTTCAGGTTCAGGTTTCCAGATCATTTTTTTGGAGTTCAGAGTTCAGGGTGAAGCCAGAGTTCAGGGAACCAAAAATCCCTGCGCCACCGATCCTAGGCCAGTTCTCCCTCTCCTACGGAGTGGAAGAGGGATTCTTGCGGGCACGACCGATCGCCCGCAAGACGGGTGAGGGCCGACTGCGAGCTCGATCTGGCCCTCACCGGACTGTGTCTGCGACGCAGCCGTCCTCTCCCACGCGTGGGAGAGGAGAGCTTCATCACTCTCCCAATGACCACAGGTCCCAACCAAGCTCTACTCAATCAACCCCTCGAGACTCGCCGTCTCGAGAAAGCCTAACTGCGCCGGCACATCTACATTGTGCCGCTTGTTCCCGACCAGACGAATCGTTCGATCGTCGATCCGTTTGATGTCCTTCACCTCGTTGAAGCCCTTCGGTATACGCGCGACGCCCATGATGCACGGCACATCATACGGCTTCCGTGGCGAGAAGGTGTGACTTGTCTTGATCCCCTTCCGCGTCAACGCGTTCGACTTCGCAGAGGCCTCGATCCCGTCCCCCCAGAAGGTCGTCCCCTCTTCCATCCCCATCACGTTGATGTGACGTCCGCTCCAGGGCGCGAAATGCCGACCGCCGTTCGTGAACCACAAGACCGTACTCGCCAGCACCTTGGGGTCCTTCAGGTTGAACCAGACGTATCGCTCGCGTTCGAACGTCACGGCGGACCACGCGAACTCCAACTTGGGGTCTGCACAGATCATGGCCAGATCTTCGTAGCCACGTCGATTCGGGTATGAGGACAGGTCGGTCGTGGTCCCATCGATCAGGGGCACACGTGTCAGGTCGCGAATCGTCGTGTTCGGCTTCAGGAGCGAGTAGGTCCCTATCTCGGGCGTCTCTACGGGGATATAGAAGGTTGCCGCGTGCTTGAACCGGCTGAAGGAAAGTCTGCCTGCTCCAGGTCGGTCAGGGAACTGCAGCGTTGCGTGGTGGGAGTACGACATCGGTCCGGACAGACCGGAGATCCGGTGACGGACGTAGATGACGTTCTCTCCGCTCACGAGCCCGAGTGACTTTTCGACGGTCCCCTTCTGGAGCCGAAGATCCATCTTGAGGTGCAGAGCCTTCCCATCGCGGGTGCGGGAAAGATCACCAAACCGCCACTTCCGGTTTGCCGTCTCTCCGTGGGGCGGATAGGCTCTCCCCTTGTACTTCGTCTCTCCGCCGCCAAAAGGCATACAGAAGAAGTCGCCTCGGAGCGCCTTGATCACAGGCGGCTGGTCCGACGGAATCTTCTCGTTCCACCAGGGCGCCACAGCCAGCGGTGTCACGGGATTCTTTGACTTGCGGTAGAAGGCCACCGGTGCCATACACCCACCCAGCTCGCTGATCGCCAGAGCAATCTCATCGGACTGGATCGTGTAGGACGGTTGGCTGAATCGTTTCCTGAGTGCCGGCTTTTTGGTCGCCATATGGACTCCTCTGTCAGTGACCGGCGAATGATGGGACGCCCCATGCGCGTTGTCAACGTTCTCGTGTACACGCAAAGAGGGGTCGCGCTCAAGGCACAACCCCTCGTGATCGTATGCTCGACAGTAAGGTCAGCAGACCATGCCGCGCTTCGCCCGGATCCCGTGAGCGGGTGGGTCATCCCCGATCCAGCGTTCATCCTGCGGCTGGCTGGCCAGCTGATACCGGGAGTCGGAGGATATCCTGACGGCGTTGGACCGGTTGTCGGAACTCGCGTGCATCAGATACATAGAGAACAGGAGGAGATCCCCCATCTCATACTCTGAGGTCAGCCACCGTCCTCCAAGCTCCCGACGTGCGCCGATCGCGTCACTCGAGTAAGCGCCCGTCGAGTTCCATTGAATCGACTGACGCTCCTCGGTTGTCAACTCCCGGTCCTCATCCCTGGCCTGCTGCACGACCGCATCCTGGTCGCCGACGTTCGAGCAGTAGAGATCCACGTCGGTCGAGCCATAGCTCGACTTCAGGTCCTGGTTTCGGTGGGATCCTTCCAGCACCATCAGACCGCCCATCTCGAGCGGCACATCACCGAACGGCGTCCAAGAGGTATACAGGTCCTTGGTTCCGCGGCTCATGTAGACGATGTCACAGTGCGGCGTCGTCGCATCCCCTCTCCCAGGACGCTTACAGCGGAACCAGGTGTAATCGAAGTGACTGACCGGCCCACCGAGGAAGAACTCGTAGAACCGGATCATGGGTCCGTCATACAGGACCTTCTCCAGCGCCGCATTGTTCTTGGCCAGGTAGGGCATGAACGGCCCCGTCGCGGCGCCATCGTATTCGGCCTCGGAGAGCGCGATGCCATCGATCATCGGATGCCGCTTGTCGAGAATGCCCGCATCCCACAGGCGCTGCATCACTTCGGTACGCGCTGCCAGCACCTCATCGCGATCCAACAGCCCTGGGATGTAGAGGTAACCCTCTGCTTCGAACCGTCGCCGCAGCTCCTCCCGATCCGTCACGCAGTCATCGGACCGGGTCAGCTGTCCGAAGTCGTCTTGCTCCCGCCCGAGGGGTTCGCCCCGGTATGTCAGATCCAGCATCGCTTGTGTACTCACGTCGTGCGTTCCTCTGATATGCGCTTTCACCTCTGCCAGCGTTGATATTCTATGCCTTTCTGCCTTTAATTGCAATTCAACGCAAAGGAGCAGACATGAAAATCGAGTCCATGACATCGCCAGACATCGACGCACTGCCCAGGGACACCCTGGTCATCGTTCCCGTTGCCTCGCTCGAACAGCACAGTGACCATCTCCCCGTCCTGACGGACACGCTGATCGCACAGGAGTGCGTGGACCGGCTCGAAAACCGCATGGGAAAGCAGATCCTGATGTTGCCTGTGATGTGGCTGGGGTATTCCCAGCACCACATGCGATACGCGGGCACCATTTCCGCATCGTCAGAGACGCATCTCCTCGTGATGTTCGACATCATCGCCTCAATGGCTTCACACGGGTTCACCCGCTACCTGATCGTGAACACCCACGGCGGCAACGAAGCGAACATCGCCGTCCTTCTGCAGCGAATCATGACAGATATGGAAGGGATCGAAGTGGTGGCGTGTACGCCCTATGGTGGTCCCAGCGAGGACGAGACCGAGGCTATCCAGGAGGCAGGTAAGAAGGGATCGAGCCACGCGGGTGAGACTGAAACATCGATGATTCTGGCCATTCGACCCGACTGGGTGCGACCGGAACGGTTCCACATCGACGGGCAGTCCGCGTTCCCGACGGTCCCGGGCATCAAGACTTACCGCCGGTTCGACGAGCGCACAGAGCGCGGCGCGATTGGGGACTCCAGGGCAGGAACAGCGGAGAAAGGTGAGAGATTCTTCGAGGCGTGCGTGGACAACCTGGAGCAGATCTGTATCCACATCATCGAGGGGTCGCTCTACGACATAAACGAATAGCGCCCCGGCATGTGCCGAGGCGCTGTTGTCTTCATCTATTCGTTCAGATCAGCTGGCCCGGGAGGGACCAGGGAACGGAAAACCTAGAACGGCAGATCGTCGTCCGGATCGTTAAACGGCGGCGGCTCAGGGGCTCCGCTCGGGGGGCCACCTGCAGGTGCTCCCTGGGGCGATCCCTGCGGTGCACCACCGGCGGGCTGCTGCTGCGCGTAACCACCACCGCCTTCTCCACCACCATATCCGCCGCCAGCCCCATCCTCACGCGAATCGAGCATCTGCATTTCAGCGGCGACGATCTCGGTCGTATATCGCTTCTGGCCGTTCTGATCTTCCCAACTGCGCGTCTGAAGACGACCTTCGATATAGACTTTGCTTCCCTTGCGCAGATACTGATTACAGATCTCGGCCAGACGGCCCCAGGCGACGATCCGATGCCACTCCGTCCGCTCCTGGCGCTCGTTCGTGTTCTTGTCCATCCACGATTCGTTCGTGGCGACGCTGAAGTTGGAAACCCCAGCCCCATTGTTCGTATACTTGAGCTCGGGATCCGATCCGACATTGCCGATCAGGATCACCTTGTTGACGCCTCTCCGTGCCATACATTGCCTCCTTGTCTGTAGGTTTAGGTCTCGGGATTATGGCACGTCCCTTGGTTGTTCGCGAATATACTGTGGCCCCATAACGGTGTCAAGATAGCCTGATTTCCAAGCCATCCGGAGGCCATGTTCCCGGTCAACTTACGTCTCGTCGTACCTATCCTGGCGATCACCTGTCTCGTCCTTGCGTCGACTTCCGCAAGCCGAAAGTCGCTCACCTGGGATGAACCCACGTTCATCACGTCCGGATATACCTACCTGGACCGGAGTGACTTCAGGCTGAACCCGGAGGCACCTCCGCTGCTCCAGGAGTTCGTTGCCCTTCCCCTTCGGATGGGAAACTTCGCACCGCCAAACTACGAACACGTAGGCTGGGAGAAGCGTGCTCAGGTCGCGTTCGCCCGCGACCAGGTCATCCGCAACCGGGACCGACTGGATGACTACGTCTTCTGGGCGCGCGCCCCAATCTGGCTGCTGGGTGCGTGTCTTGTGTTCGTGGCAGCGGGATTCGTCCGACAACTCGCGGGGCCAGGCTCAGCCCTCGTGAGCGCCTTCCTGATCGCCCTGTCCCCAAACCTGTTGGCCCACGGCCGCCTGGCCACGACCGACTTCGGGTGTGCGGCCCTGATGTTTGGCGCCGTGTGGACCTACTGGCGATCGATCGAACGCGGTCGGCCGATCGACTGGGTCGTCTGCGGCGGCGTCACCGGTCTCGCGCTCCTGGCGAAGTATACGTCCCTCCTTCTCCTTCCGACCTTCCTGATCCTGAGCCTCTACGAGGTCGTTTCAGGACGTTGCAGCCTCTCTTCATTACTCCGTGGGTCTGTATACGTGGCCGTCACAGCGCTCGCGATGCTGTTCGTCGGATACGACCTGCAGAATGGGCCTGCCCTGTATCTGAAAGGTATGGAAGCGATCTACAGCCGATGGACGGAGGGTTACCAGTTCTACTTGCTTGGGGAAGCCCGTTCGGAGCCTGCGTGGTATTACCATCCGGTCGCCTTCCTGGTCAAGACACCGGAGCCGACGATCCTTCTCGCCGGGATTGCAGTCTGGGCCGTTCTGCGTTCGCCCGACCTCCGTCGACCAGCCCTGTATCTCCTGACCCCGATCGTGCTTGTGCTCATCGCATCCTTCTTCGACAAAGCCAACCTCGGGCTTCGACGTATCCTGCCGATCTACCCGTTCCTGTTTGCCTTCATCGGGCTGGCCGCGCTGGACAAGCCGTGTCGGATCTGCAAGACCGTCTACGTCGTCCTGGTTCTCTGGGCTGGCGCTGCAAGCGTCCTCGCCTACCCGCACTACCTCTCTTATTTCAACGTCCTGTCCGGCGGCGTCAGCAACGGCCCGTATCTACTCGACGACTCCAACGTCGATTGGGGCCAGGACTTGCCGGCTCTTGCGGACTGGCAGGCCGAACACCCCGACGAGCCGCTTACGCTCCGGTACTTCGGGACGACCATCCCGGCCCTGTATGGCGTCAAGGCTCGGTCGATGCCGGACGTCGAAGCGCTCCTGCCGAAGCCTGGCGTCTACGCGATCAGTGCCCACAACCTGACGCACTTCCGGAAGATCGCACAACAGAGCGGACGACAGGATCTGGACTGGTTGGCCCGCTACACGCCCTTCCACCGGGCTGGCGGATCGATCTACCTCTACCGCTTCCCACAAACAGAAACGCCCTCAGTCAAAGACTGAAGGCGTGATCACATCGATAGGCTTCTGTTCTACGTCGGATTCCGACGCGGACGGGGTACGGCGTCCTCTTTGGCCTGGTGCAGAATCCCGCGGATCGCTTTGGCTAACGCTGGCGCAGCTTTCTTCGCGATCATCTGCTGGGCCTTCTGTCGCTGGCGTCGATACTCCTCGGGTGTCAGCTTCGGCGGCGCCTTCTTCGCCTGAATCGCCTTCTTCACCCGTTCGACCCGCCGATCGACGACCTCGTCTTCTCTGCCCTGAGGCCAGAGCTTAACGAACAGGTAGAACGCGAGCGCCATCGACAGGATACCGGACAGGGCCACAACAAGCACCTGCATCCGCATCATAAAGGCGACCACGAGAATCACCGACCCGGCGATCGCGACCAGCAGGCTCGCAATCCCCAGGATGCGGAAGATTCGTTCGCGGACATCACTTCTCCGGAGACCGCTGGAGAAGAACTTGTAGACTTTCTTGGTCATAGAATCGAGTTACGGGTTCGGTCAGAGGGCTGCGGGCGAAGAGCTGAGGGCAGAGAAAATCGCTCAGCTCACATCTCGGTCTTGCCTGCCCTCTGCTCTCCTCCCTTTGCTCTCCGCTTCCTTAGTCGCCCCAAAACAGGTTATGCCCCTGCCCCGGGAACCAGATCAGGTCGACCACCATGCTGATCATCAGGGCGAACGTGTAACCGACAACGCAACCGATCACCAGAGGAATCCCTCGACGATACAGGCTGATCCCACCTACCCTGAGTATGATCACCTTCGCGACCCAGGTCAAGAAGACGGACAGGATCGCCGTTCGGGTCGAGTGAAACGGGACGAGAGTGTAGCCGATCGGGTGGATGGGCCACCAGGTGAATCGATACTGACAGAAGGTCATCACACCGACCACCAACGCACCCCAGGCCGTGAAGGCCATTCGGGTCCCGTAGTGCGTGTTCTTCCCGATGTCACGGATCGACGTAACGATGCCGTCGTAGTACTTCGGCGCCGCGACCCGGAACATGTAGGAGCCAAAGTTGAACGCTCCATCCTGGTATCCCAGCCAGATCGTGGACACGGCGGCGGCCACCAATGAGAGCAAAAAGGTCGCCACGATGGTCGCACCGAGCGTTCGCCCCCGTTTTCCGAGCGGTTCGCCCATCCGGGCGGCCAATGCGCCCCCCGGCATAGCGAAACATTTTCCGTTCTGATAGCAGCTCCCGAGAACCTGGCGCACGGCGATCGTACCCGGTCCAAGCGAGTCCGGCGGAGCGATCGACAGAATCTTTATCCCAAGACCGGGAGATTCGGCGAACACGAGCCCTGTCATCGCGATTACTTTCGCGAAACCGACATAGAACACGAACCAGAACAGAACAACCAGGAACGCGATCCCGGGGTTCATACCGCCCTTCGTCATCCAGAGCAGCATGTAGCCAAAGGCTCCGAGGAACAGGAAGACGGCCGTCCGGTAGGACATCAGCTCGTTCGAATCGTCGAGGGTCTTCTCTTTCGAGAAGGCTTGTCTGAACACGTCCTTCAGATGGTCGCGAGCGCTCCACAGCCCCCAGACGCAGAAGACAATGAAGCCACCCAACGCCTGCTGCATCGCGCCGCCGAAGTCGCCGACGCCTTCGACGACCCCAATCCGGTTTGTTACGCCGATCTGTATCCAGGTAATGACCCAGAAGACCCAGATCGACAGGAGCACCTGTAGATCGGTGAAGTAAGCGAACGCCATGATCAGGAAGTTGATCCGGCCGTGAAGTGCGGGCACGTAGCGTCCCAGCCTGATGGAGCGATTCTCGATACCGATGAAGATGGACGGCCATCCCGGATTGAAGTAGCCGCCGATATACCACAGAACGATGAACGCCGGGATCGCGAAGCCGACCCAGAACAGGGGCTCACGCATATACTGGGGGAACCCGCGCGGGCCAGCCGTTTCGGCGAGCTCTTCGGCCACCGTCGCGAAGGGGAAGGTCAGACGTTCCTGCTCCACCCATTGCCGGCGGATAATGGTCCCGAATGCCACGCATCCGACCCCGATCGCGCCGAGGAAGCTGAGCCACCAGAAGGTGGGCCGGAGCCAGATGTGCCACGGTACGGTTTCCGTCTGGGGAAGGCCCTCGTAGAACCAGGCGAGCCGATCGCCTGCGTCCTCCACGACCATCCACGGCTGCACCAGGCCGTAAGCATACTCCGCCCACAGATTCTCCGGTGTCGCCATGTAATGCATCACTGCGTAGGTGGCGAGCACGCGACCGAGCATCTCGTTGATATGGATGCTCACATACGACACCGTGAACACGACCACGAGTTCCCACGGCTCCAGCTGAATGCCCTTTCCGAAAGCCTTCAGGATCGGGTTCACTACGAACACGAGCAGGAGGAACGGCATCAGCACGCCCATCGGCATCATACCCTCGACCAGCGAGATCGTGTGCATGTAGTGATGGGTATACGGAATGATCGCGTTGATGGCGACGGTCAGTAACGACGCGATCGCAATCGACCGGATCGACGAGCGCTTGCTCGGCTCCGCTCGGTGCTGGATCTGTTCCTGGTGCTCTGCCATTGTCCTATTCCGGAAACCCTTGCTCGCGAATTCTGCGTCCCACTTCCTCCAGGACCGGAATGTCCTCATGGTCCAGGGATCCGTCGGGGAGTGGTCCCGAATTCAGCAACAGGTTACAGTTGCGTTCGCGTGCCGTTCGCAGCACGTCCCACACCTGATCCGCGTTCAGATGATGTCCCTTCCCCGCTTCCAGGTATCCCCACGACACCGACTTCCCTTCCGGTCCTGGACACATCGCCGTGCAGATCTCCATTGGCTTGCCCGTCGCTTCGATCGCCTTGTGTTCGGGCGCCTGAAAATCTTCAGTTCCCAGCAAGCCCTGCTTGTATGAGACCAGCACCTGCGGCTGCTTTGAATGGATGTAGTCGTAGAGTTCCTGACAGCGGAACCGGTTTTTGTCACCGCTGGCCGGGACGGCGATGCCGTCCAGCCAGATGGCGGCGACCGGGCCGTAGTTCTCGAGCAGTTCGGTGATCTGCGCGGTGCAGAAGTCCAGGTAGATCTGCAGATCGTGATCGTCACCTGTCGCGTAGGTCGGCTCGTGCGGATCATACTCGGGTCTCGCCCGGCCGCCCCAGTCGTTGTTCGGTGCGTGGGGATGCTTCCAATCCCTTCCGTGCGAGTAGTAGAGGCACAGCCCCAACCCGTGACGATCGCAGGCTTCGGCAAGCTCCTTCACGAGGTCACGTCCGCACGGCGCGTTGGTGCTGCTGAAGGATGTTTCTGCCGAACCGAACAGGCAGAAGGAGTCGTGGTGGCGTGTGGTCAGGTTGATGTAGCGGAACTCGCAGGCCTTCGCTGTCTGCGCGATCGTCTCCGCGTCGAATCCCTCAGCCGTGAACTGATCGGCCAGCTTTGCGTACTCGGCCACGGGGATCTTTTCACGCAGCTGAACCCATTCGTGCCGGCCCAGCAGCGAGTAGAGGCCGTAGTGGAGGAACAGCCCGTATTTCGCCTCGCGGAACCATTTGATGGCAGCCTCGCGCGGGTTGTCGGCGTATTTGGTTTCGTATCCGGTCAGGTAGTTGGGTATATCGGGCATTCGTCGGTTGATCCAGGATGATTCTGTATTCGTTCGTGACAGGACGCCGATGGCGCGTTCAGCAGTATCTCCTCTGCGATTCAGCGGCGTCGCTTGTGTCTTCTGCACTATACCTGGGGTTTGGCCGCCTTTGGCGTCCGGCACCCCAGGCTAACTAGCGCACGTCCCGTCCGGGGCTTTACTCCACCACCCCCCATTGACTTACTGCGATTGCCCTGCGCTCTCTGCCCTTTGCCCCCTTGCCGGGGCGGGGCGGCGGGGAGGAGTCGGCATCAAGCTTGCAAAACCTCATGGGATCAGACCGAAGTGCCGGGAAAAACCCGCACAGAACAAGGCTTTCTCTGTTCGCTCGGTCCAACGGGTCAGAAAATNTGACCGTCTCAGGAGGAAAACATGTCTCCCGAAGCCATCCAAAGCCTGATCGAAATGTTCGGGGTNGAAAAAGGGGTCCAGATTCTGAATCTGTTTACCGTGNAGCCGGAAGAGACNGAGGAGAAGACCATTCCNACNGCNCATCGACCGACGCTGTTGCGGAGCAGCCGTCGTCGNGTNTACGACCAGACAACGGTCGACCGGACGCCGGTTCGCGAAACGGTCAGCGTCTANCTCTCTCNCTCATCGATAAAGCCTNGNACGCTGAAGTAGCGNTCTCCGGAGTCNCAGATCACGGTGACCACACGNTTNCCGCTGCCCAGACGTTTGCAGATCTCGAGNGNAGCGTGGACGTTTGCCCCTGCGGAAATCCCCGCGAGGATACCCTCTTCACGGGACAACCGTCGGGCGGTCGCGATCGCGTCNACGTCGTCGACGCAGATGATCTCNTCNTAGACGTCTCTGTTCANCGCTTCNGGAANNAAACCGGCGCCAATCCCCTGGATGTCGTGNAGNCCCTGNTGTCCNCCGGACANCACGTTCGACTTNGACGGCTCNACCGCNACGATCAGTGCNTCNGGGCNNGCNNCGCGAATNGCCTCCCCCNCACCCGTGATCGTACCGCCNGTNCCCACGCCGCTCACAAANGCNTCNACCCNACCANNGCACGCNTGCAGNATNTCGGGTCCNGTCGTTTCGCGATGGGTCGCCGGGTTGGCNGGNTTCGNAAACTGCTGNGGCATNAANGTGGCGTCCGGTGTCGCTTCACAGATCTCGCGAGCACGATCTACGGCGCCCTGCATGTCGAGTGCTCCGGGCGTGAGCACAAGCTCAGCGCCATAACTATTGAGCAGGTTGCGCCGCTCCTGACTCATGGTATCCGGCATGGTCAGGATGATTCGGTAGCCCTTGGCGGCAGCGACCATGGCAAGACTGATCCCTGTATTGCCGCTCGTCGGCTCGACGATCGTCATCCCGGCCTTGAGCTTTCCGTCTCGCTCGGCAGCCGAGATCATCGAGTAGGCGATCCTGTCCTTGACCGTCTTGGCAGGATTCAGCAATTCGAGCTTCGCGAGCAGGTCCGCTTCCCCTTCCGAGACGATCCGGGGAAGCTGAACCAAAGGTGTGTTGCCCACCAGACTCAGGGCATCATCAATAACGGCATTGGGATGAGGCAAGGCTTACGCGCTTTCTGAAGCGCCGACCTTCTCGATGGCCTGCTGACCGAGACGGCGGATGTCTTCGTGAATGTCGTCGGATTCGAGTTCTTCGTGCGAGCACCAGCGGTAATCGTCGGCTTCCCGTTCGCTGACCTCGAGCGCGCCACCGATGACACGAGCAAAGTAGATCAGGTCGATGTGTTGGTGGTCGTCGTGGATATCTTCCAGCAGGATGCACTCCGGCTGACTGATCACGCCGACAGACCCGAGGGTCGATCGGTGGGTCATGAGTTCGACCTGCAGACCGGACTCTTCTAGGACTTCCCGCCGGGCCGCATCATCCGGGAGCTCGTCCTTGTCGATGTGACCACCGGGTGGGAACCACGCGCCCAGTTTCTTGTGCCGGAGCAGCAGCGTACGGCCCTCCTGGACGACGAACGTCGTAGCGGTGAAATCTCGCGTGATCCGGCTCATATTCCGTGGTCGGAAGGCTCCTTACAATCCAGAAGTGGCTCGCCAATATAACGGTCACCCTATGGGTGATCAACCGCTTAAATCATTGATAAATATCGCACCTACGTCCGTTCAGAAACTTGACATCGGCCTCCGAGGGGGATATCATCCCGGTAAAAATCGAACCGTGTGCAGGATGAAGCGTACGGAGCATCGACCGTGCTGACAAACTTGTTCATCAAGAAGACCACCCGGAAACGGGAGTCTCCCGAGCAACGCGCTCTGGACCGCCTGAAGAGCTTCAACGTTGGTTCCGCCAACGCGACGCTGATCGAGTCTCCAACCGGCGAGCCACAGGACCTCGACCTGGGTCGCGTACTCTTTTTCAAATCGGGTGGCGACGTTCTGGTCGAAGACCGATCAATCTTCGTGACCATGCCCGACGGGCTGACAACGGAGAACAACGGTCGGCTCAAGGCCGAAGGAGAGATCCTACGGCTGTGGTTTCTGTACGACCGCATACCACGCGTCCTAGACTGTCAAGTTCTCGGTCGCGCCCACCTGACCGATTATCCGGATCTCAACCCGGCGTCCGGAACGGGTTACCAAATCCGCCCGATCACCGAGATCATCAAGCAGGACAAACGGAATTCCCTCCGATTCTCGCATCGCCCTGGTGGCGGCGCCCTCCCTGTCTACCCTCAGATTCTCTTCGACTGCTTCGTCACGCTCACGAATCTCGAATTTCCATCCGAAGGCGCGCTCAGCGCCAGGATCGAGGAAATGAAGATCAAGCCGTATCGACGACCGAAGGAGAAACGGTCCGGCACCCTGTTCTCTGGAGAGTCGCTGGTGGGTCGCTTCAAGGATGCGATGAAGGGAAATCTCGCCAACGATCGAACGGTACACGTGAGCAAACCGCACTTCGAGGAGAAGCTGAACAAGTCGGTTCTGTTGGAACTCGGCTACTCGGACGTCCTCGGGCTCAGCAGCCAGGAGGTCGGACGTACGCTCCACATCAAGAAACCGATTCCCTCCCGCACGAAGGATCGCCGTGACCCGAACTACCTCGTGGTCGGCGACACGCTGGTCCTCCACTACGGCGCCCGATCTACCTTCTCCGGCGACAGCGATTACTATCAGGTCGTGACCGAAGTCGCAAGAGACGGTCTGGAGAACATTACGATCCGCCCCGTCGCCCACGAAACCGAAGAAGCCGGGCTGCGGCTTCCGCTCATCGACTTCAGCGTAAACGGCTTCCGATTCGGAACGTCGAAAGAGTTCGTCGACTACGCGCTACCAGAGACCGCCAGGCGAATGCGACTTGAGGAAAAGGCCGAGGCGCTGAAGGAGCGGGTGTTCCTGTTCAACTTCTATCCCCGCACGCGATTCGGTCGTGAGATAGACGGTTACCGTCCCGAACTGCCGAAGCAGATCCCAGTGCTGGGTCAGATTGTCAGGAGCGAGATTGTCTGGGAGGACGAAGAGGAACGTACGAGCGGAAAGTTCCATACGCACGGGGTTCAACTGATGTATGATCCCGCCGAATACTCGTCAGAGAAGTTCGCCTACGACCGGTGGGAGATCATCCGGCCGTTCAGAGAGAACCGCTACTTCAAGGACGTCCACAAGTCGCTGAACGGCTTAATCGCATACCTGGAGGCCCAGGCGAAGGAAGCGGCCGGAGAAGAATAGTCCGCCAGCGCCTCTAAGCTTGGTGGTCGCATGCCCCGCACACGACTTACGCTTACCTGGCGGGACCTCGCCCCCAACCTGCCCTGCCGCGCCGTAGCCTTGGCGAAGGGAGGACGGTTGGGAGTGTGTCTTGCATACAGTTAATGGGAAAATACAAAGGCGGGACCGACTTTCCCGAGTCAGTCCCGCCTTATTCCACGTCTGCCGGGTAGCGAGTCGATGGCAGACATGTTTCTCGGCAGCTTTTGATCTGATTAGCGATGGCTTCCCTCCGGTTGTCCGTGACCGGAAAAGAACATCACGTTCTGTCGGACGAAGTGGACTGCCCTCCGCTCCGGAATCATGCCGAGGTCCCGAGCCGTCAGCACATTCATGAGCTTGAGTCCTTCTTCGAAACCATGCTGCCTGAGTAGATCCTCTGAGTGGTATCGAACCATAACCCCCTCCTTAAGTGGACTTTTAAGGTTTGGGGAGGTTGTTCCCTTGCGGGAAAACGTCGTTCAGAGCCTCTCGATATCCACGCGACAGCCTGGCCCCCGTCACCTCCTGTGCGTTTGCCTTTCACCGTAGGGCAGGTCTGTCAGTCCCAATTCTCCAATCGCCACGAACGTCACGGTCAGTCAGCGGCGACCTCGAGCAGGTCTCAAAACACGTTAGGCGTCGTTGTCAGTCAGTTCCCTCCATCTGAATAGGCGAGGACGAGTGCTTTCTTCGGGACGAAGGAAAGCTGACCCGACTTGGCCGCGGCGTTGACCCAGGGTACCCTGGGTAGAACCAACCCGCGGGCACTCGGTCTGCCAGGGAAGTTCCGTGATACGTCCTGTTTCACCATCTTGCCCTCCTTGGCAATAGAGTGATGGTAAGTAATACTACACAATGATATTATCGGAGAAAAAGGTAGATGCTTTAGCCGCCGCGGCCCTTATTCTGAGGTAAATCCTCACATTTTCAGCCCATCCATCCCTCGAGTCGACCTGACGTGGCCGTTTCCCGACCGGAATTCAGACATAAACGCTTCTTTTAGGACTATATAGCGTCGGAAACACAGACATGCGGCGGGCAAGGTGAACAGATCCGTCAGCAGAACCCGATCAAGCTCGCCGTCGTGGCCGGGGGCCGCTGCAGCTTTGCCCAGATCATCCTGCCCGAGCAGGAACCGACCGAGACCCCATTCTGACATCTGAATCTGCCCGTCCTGGCCGGACAGCGACAAGGTGAACCGGAAGGCATCGCCCCGCCAGTCGAAGCACATCTTCTTCCCACCCGCCTCGAGGGTGAATGCACCACACCAGTCCGGCATTGTCTCGGACAGTCGACGTTCGATCACGTCCACCGCTGCCTTCAGGCACTGAGTGAGATCGATCACCCGGAACTGAAACTCTGGATCATCTCGGCCGACGGGTTCTGCTTCGCTTTCTCGAACCAGGCCGTGATCCCCCGGCAAACTGGGAATGACCCGTTCAAGACCACGCTCAGCCCGTAGGACGTCGAGCCCGTTCAGCACAACCTCAGTGGCCTTATCCGTGGCTGCCGCAGCCTCATACACGATCAGGGCGTCGTCGCAGGCAGCGCCGCGAATGTAGCCACCCGCTTCCGACACACACCACAGGTCTTCGGTCGCAAGGCTGCCCAGCATGGCAGGGTTGGCCCGGAGCAACGAGTAGGAATGTCCCGTGTCGAGCAGCCACGACATCCTCATCTCGTCTCGGACGACGGAACCTGTGGGCGTATCGCACGAGGTCAGGTCTGGCAGTGTCGACATATCGTCCGTTGTAACCTCCCTGAGACCGGACGTACCAGATATGGACAATGGCTGGAGTTCAGCCGTATGGGTGACGTATGCCTGCTGGTAGCCGAAGCGAATTTAGAAAGCGGGATCACCGGCCAAAACCAGCAGTCCGAGACCAAGCGATCGGGCAAGCTGATGGACGTCATTGATCAGCGCAGAACCGATCCCCTTCCCTCTCGCTTCCGGATGAACGACAAGCAGACCGATCAGGCCGGCGGAGCAGTCGCCTCCGTGCAGTCCGAATGGGGCGAGGCACAAGCAGGACGTGGCCGAGGGCGTTCCCGTCCTCCACAAACACCCGCGAGCACTCACCTGTGATAGCGGAACCCTCAAGCAACTGATCGCATAAACGCGCGAAAGCCGCCCCTACGCTGGGAGCGACCTCGAATTTAGTGCGCAACAATGTCCGAACCGCTTCTCGCTCGGACTCAGAGCGGACGACGCGTATCGACTGCCCTACCACCCGCCCACCTGTGTACGGTCAACCACGTCCTCGACGAGCATCCGAATCGCGGCGTTGAGTCCGAGCGTTCGCGCTTCCTGACGATCCTGCTGCGCGTCGAAGATGCCAAACCCACGTAGCCGTTGTTCCTCCCAGAGCGTCATCTTCTCTTCTGTGTCGTAACAGGAAATGCCGAGGAAGATGCTGAGCTGGAACTGCTCAGACCCGCCGTCGTACGTGAAGGGCTCCTCCCTGACATCGACGATCTCGCCCCGCAGGACCAACCGGGCCTGATCCTCATCCAACACCCGAACGGCACCGTTCGTGACAAACCCCTGGATCAGGCTGTCGGTCAGAGCCTGCTGCAACCCGGACTCGAGACTCCGATTGTCGAACAAAGGAACGGCGACTGAGGACGTGCCCCCCCGGCCACTCGCACTGGTCGAGTAGTGCGAGCACGCGCACAAGATCGCGGCTACGATCGTGAGGGTAACACGAATCACTCGCTCTTATCCTCGCCGGTCTCTTCAGGCTCTAGCGAAGCGTCTTCGGAAGCAGCGGGTTCTTCCTGCGACTCCGCGTCCCCTTCCGGCGCGCCCCCCTTCTTCACCTCATCGACATAGTTCATTCGGAGGTCGAACAAAGCTTGCTGTAGCAGCGTCTCTTGGTTCTCGCTCAGGTTCCCCTTCGTCTTTTCTTCTATCATGGACAACAGATCAATAAAGTTCTTCGCCTGGCCCAGATCGCGTTCAACGGTCTGGGTCATCGGGTTCATGACTTTGCCCAACTGCTGCATCGCCATGCCCTGGAACATCATTACCAACTGCATAAACAGCAGTTCTGTCTGCTGGTCGTTCGATATTTCCTCTGCCATAGATCCTCCTACCTGTCACGGGATGATCGAATAGCCCTATAGTCTAGGCATAATCGAGGCCGACCGGCCGTCCCAATGCCCCTTCGAAAACGATGATAGCTACCCTTTCGGCAAAACTAAACCGGACGAAAATCGGTGTCAAGGTCACCGCCTTGCTGGTGATCGGCACGGTGTCATCAGAGGAAGTCACAATCTATCGCGACGGCTGGGGTGTTCCTCACATATATGGGGACACGGACCGGGCTGTCGCGTTCGGTTACGGCTACGCGCAGGCTCAGGATCGACTCGATGCTCTCCTCGAGAACTACGCCACGTCCAATGGTCGGCTGGCAGCCCGCATCGGTCCTGACGGCGTCACCAGCGATTTCCAGCAACGACTCTGGGGACATCGGGAGGCAGCCGAACGGGAACTCGCCCAAGCACCAGACCCGGTCCGCCAGTGGGCCGATGCGTTCGCAGCCGGCATCAATCATTTCATCGCCACACAGCCGACGGTCCGTAACAGCATTCAGCCTTACGAAGTCTTCGGGTTGGCTCGCCATATCTTCTGGCGCGGAATCCTGCGGCAACTCGACGCAGAGTATCGTCGCGAGCAGATTGCCGAGGTCCCCCCAGCAGTCGGCACCCTTGTCGGTCTCGCTCCTGAACGCACGACCCTGGATGCCGCCGCGCTGATCGCGGATCCCTATGATTCCTGGGATTCGACGTATCGCTGGTATGAGGCG
The DNA here is from genome assembly GCA_002727195.1 of Gemmatimonadota bacterium. Classification (GTDB taxonomy): domain Bacteria; phylum Latescibacterota; class UBA2968; order UBA2968; family UBA2968; genus UBA2968. The sequence continues at coordinate 23,302 of PBWH01000013.1, read as the reverse complement.
CACCTCCACGGTCCGGGGATCCATCTCTGGGGGATGACCTACCCCGGCCTGGCACTCCCGGTGTATGGGCACAACCGTACCATTGGCTGGGGATGGCTCCCGAAGGGACCAGACACCGGGGACGTGTACCGGGTTGTGTTCGAGTCTGCCGGGGCCATCCGCTACCGGTGGAACGGCAGAACACGTACGGCTGACGTACAGCCCTACCGGATCGAAGTAAGGGAAAACGAGCCGAGATCCATTGTCGGACTGCGCACACACCTCGGCCCAATTATCCATCGGCAGGGCGCAATCGGGCATGCCTATAGAGTCCCGGATCTCGGGGCCGGGCAACTCACGCAACTGTATGGCATGTTCAGAGCATCAACGCTGAAGTCCTTCTACGAGGCGATCCGTCCAGGCCAACTCGGCCCGGCGACCTTCCTCTTCGCAGACCGGTCGGGAACCCTCTTCTACATCCAGGCCGGTCACGTACCAATCCGCTCGGAATCGGTCGACTGGTATCGTCCTGTCAGCGATGAGGTGTCGTCTGATTGGCTTGGTGTCCACGTTCAGGAGGACCTCGTCCAAACAGTGGATCCCAGACCCGGCTGGATCGTCGACGCCGACACGTCACCGGACCTCGTCACGCGATTTGCTCCTCTGACTCCAGACCGATTCCCCGATCACATTTTCAACAACGAACCCGGCAGGCAGTCCCTCCGATCTACCCGAATCCAAGAGCTGGTCAGACAGCCGCTGCGGTTGTCCCGTAACGAGATACTCAATATCCCGGTGGACACATATGTCATCGGGAGCGGACGGTGGCTTCGGGCTCTGGCCGTAGCCACCGGTCGTCTTACCCCCAAGTGGACCGAGTCAGAGCGGTCCGCCTACGAAGCCCTGATGTCCTGGAACCATCACGCCGACGTGGAGACACACGGCCCGGCGTTCTATGTATCCTGGAGAGAAGCTGCTGCCAAGGCTGGCCGGTCGATCGACGTGAGGAGCATCGAATTGGGCACGCGAATGTCCGACCAGACGACTCGTCACCTGATCGACGCGTTCCGGACGGCTGTGGTCTCACACAAGGCCCGCTGCGGTCACATGGACGTGCGGTGGAAGGAAGTCCACCGAATGAAACGGCTGGACCGGTCGTGGGCGCTGCCGAGCATTAATCTGGCTGGTGCTGTGAGCGTCCGAAGGATCGACACTCAGCTTCAGAATGTGGTTCGTTACGGCCGCGGCGGTCAGTCTGCGCCGACGGTGATGTTGCTGAACCCGACCGGGATTCAGTCCTATTCCGCGCTCCCCTATGGCCAATCGGATGACAGTCAGTCCCCGCATCACTGGGATCAGGCAGAAGTCCTGTTCTCCCAGGGAAAACTCAAGCCCACCCGCTTCGACACCAGACCCGCCGACCTAAAAAAAAAGGAGGTCCTCCGCTTACCGGAAGACCTCATCCTCACCCCCAAGAACCAGTCCTTCTAGAACGGTGAATCTTCCCACATCGGGTTGCTCAGCTCGCCGGGGTAACTCGAATGAACAAGTTCGTAGTGCCCCAGCCCGTTCCGGTCCAGAAAGACGAACTCATATCGCCCGTAGTGCCAGAGCTCGGACGGTTTTGAGACACCCCCAGATGCGTCGCGTTCGACGTCGTCCGGCGCACCATACTGGATGTAGACCCGTCCCATTGCCGTCTCCGAACCCGACTGGCCGGCACGCCCCGAGAAGTAGTCATCACAATGCCGCATCCGGCGAATATGCTCGATCAGCCGTTCGTTGATGTCGGTACCGGGGGTCGGATCCAGCTTCTTCCAGAACTGGCGCAGGAACTTCATCAACGCCTGATCGTCCCCCTTCAGCTGACCGTAGACCTTCTTGTCTTCCTTAGACGCAAGGACGTCGATCGTCTTGTAGTAGCGAAACTGGCGCAGCTGGTCCTCGGTCAGTTCTTCTTCCGCGCTGGCGCCATCAGACGCGAGCCTCACGGAGCGACGTTTCCTGATATGCTGGCGATTCCCGGCATCAAACGCCTCGACCTGGAAGTAATATCGTCCCGGTTTCAGGTCCGTCGTCTCCGCGACGAGTGTCTTGACCGCACTCGATCCGGGCTTTTGAAACCGGCTTGTCGGGTAGGTCTTGACCGCAACCCCGGCCGTGTCCGTCAGACTGAATCCCAAGACGAACGTCTTCGATCGTTCGGTCTCGCCCGGCGCAAGGTTGTAGAGTTCGAGGTAGGCATTAAGGGGCTCCCCAAGCAAGTGCCGCCGTGTCGTGTTCGGTACCACCTCAAAACCCGACTTCGAAAACTTGCCATCCGATGTGGACTTCTCGATTCTTGACGCCAAGATGACGTCGCTGGCCGCGAATGCGCCAGCCATATCCGGAACCGTCAAAGGAAGACGAACCTCACCGGACTTATCGCCGAACATATCTTCGATCTGCACGACCGCCTGGTAAATGCCCGGACTGACCTGAACGCCGGTCACATCTCGATACGGGATACCCCCTTCGCTCAGGTTGGCCAGGTCCTGCACTGACAGCCGACGCGTCCAGAAACTGCGTTCGACAGCCGTTCCCGCTGAGTCTTCGATCGCGACCGAAAGGTCCATCTCTCCGACGAACTTCCCGCCCTCGGGCACATACTGGATCTGAGCCGCTTCGAGGAGGATGTAGAACTCCACGAGCGATCGGCTATCCGCTCCTTTGAAGGCAGCCTGGTCGGCAAAGAACTTCAGCCCTCCCTGGCTCTTCCCTGGCCAGTCCTCAGCCCCAACCAAAGCGTACGAGACGGCGAGAAGCAGGGAGACGATGATAAACCTCATGACGGTCCTTTCGCTAATTGACTAGCGAGATTGTTCGAAAAAGTATTCCCTAGACGCGCCCAGAAGTCAATCTACGCGGACAGCTGATGGATCCGGTCCATCACCTGGTCCGTCGTCGCGTAGCCCTTGGTCAGCCACTTGGGTTGGCCGTCCTCAGTCAGGGCGATCAAGCTGGGAAACGAGTTCGCATTCAGGCATCGGCGAACGTTGAACCCGTCCTGCAGCTCCTGCTCCACCTCGTCCGACGCGATGTCAGCGGTGAATCGATCCACATCCAAATCAATCTCCCGAGCCATATCCGTCAGGGTCGAGAGATCGGAGGGATTTCTGGCCTCCTGGTAGTACGCTCGCTGAATGGCCTCGAACATCTCCCGTGTCTTGTCCTGATCTGCGGCTGCGATCACTGCTCGGCAGGCGGGATAGGTGGACCGCCTCGGCTGACAGACCTCCCAAAAGTCCCAGTTGAACGTGGCTCCGGTCTCCTCCGTCACCTTCCGCCACTGGTCCTGGACGTAGGCCCTTGTTTCCTGGGACATCGGTTCGTAGGAATCCCGTGCGAGCCCCCCCATGACATACTGGATCGGCGCATCGACTGAATCGTGGACGTGATCGATCACCGGGTGATACCCCCAGCACCAGGAGCACATCGGATCCGCTACATAGATCAGTTCTTTCATACAGCAGAAGCTAACCTGAGAGCATGCAATGTTCAACTCGAAAGTCCTGTCCGGAGTGATCTCCCAAAACCAACACGCCCTCAGCTAAAGCCGAGGGCGTGTTGGTATTCGTTATGGCTGGNGCTCAAACAAACTGATCGTGTACATCTCCCCTGACGATCGTGATCTGGCCGGCCTCTTCTAACTGACGCACGGTCTGCACGATCCGCAACTGGACCTCTTCGACGTCGCTCAGCCTGATGGGACCGGAGAAGTCCATCTCCTCACGCATCATCTCCCCNACGCGATCCGAAACGTTCGAGAAGATCTTCTGCTGCATTTCGGGACTCGACCCGCGAAGCGCGATCGCCAGGTCTTTCGAGTCGACCTCGCGAAGCAGCAGCTGGATCTCCCGATCGGTGAGATTGGCGATATCGCCGAACGTGAACATCTGGTTGCGAACACCTTCGGCGAGTTCAGGGTCTGCCGCGTCCAGACGCTCGAGCACGGCCTTCTCGGTCGATCGACCCGTCCGGTTCAGAATCTCGGCGACGGCTTTCGGCCCGCCGATCTCGGTTACCTGGCCAGACAGAATCGTCTCGAGTTCTCCCGCGAGGCTGGCCTCAAGTTCGCGAAGCACGTGCGGTGAAATGTTGTCCATCCCGGCGATCCGGAAGGCTACGTCCGCCTGCTGCTCTTCGCTCAGTCCGTTCAGGACACCTGCGGCCTGATTCGAGTCGAGTTGAGACAGGATCAACGCGATCGTCTGGGGATGCTCTTTACAGATAAAGGGAATAATCTGGTTCGGATCGACATTCTTGAGCATGCCGAAGCCACTCGTTGTCGTCGAGTTCACGCGATCGAGNAACAGGGACGCGCGTCTGGGACCGATCGCACGCTCCAGGGCGCCTCGGGCGAAGTCCATTCCTCCCTGGGACACGTATTGCCCCGCAAGAAGCAGCTGTTCGAACTCCTCGAGGACTTGATCTTCCTTTTCGGTCGTCACGAGTTCGAGTTCACTAATCGACTGGGCGATCTCTTCGATCTCATAGTCGGACATATACTTCATCACCTCAGCGGTCGTCTCCTGGCCGAGCGCGATCATCAGGATGGCCACACGGGCACGGGCGCTCAGTTCTTCGGCGACTTCCTCTGACCGTTCTTCGAACACGTCTCTGCTCCTTGGCTTGCGGGATCGGGGACGTCCCGGGGATTTTTGGTCAAAACAGGGTTATTCTCCTCGTGATTATGCAATTGATGTGCCGCACGCTACCCTATTGACCACCCAACCAAAAAAATGCTTTAACCCTTAACTTACAACAACTTAAACCTTGTCCCGTTGAGGTCGTCTAGTTCCAAGAGAGTATCCGGCCGAGACAGTTTTTCCAGATGTTCCCCATCTGTGGAAAGTCCGTCCACTTCCGACGCCTTGCGGAGTCGGCGCATCCGACCTTGATTCCGGCTTCGCACGGCACTCACCTTACTCAGACGGTTTTCGATATGCCTTTTATCAATTGGGATGAAATCCCCACCAACGAAGTGGCCCCCGGTGTCCGCATCAAGGCGCCATACGGCCAGAATATCATGCTGTCGCTCCTCGAGATGGACGAGGGCGCTGTCGTAAACAGGCACCACCATCCGCACGAACAAAGCGGACTCCAACTCGAAGGCACCATGGAGCTGACAATCGGNGATGAGACGCGTGTGTGCCAGCCGGGCGACGCCTTCATCATTCCCTCGAACACGCCGCACCGTGCAGTTGCGGTCGGCGGTCCGAGCAAATCGCTCGACATCTTCAGCCCGGTCCGCGAGGACTACGTGGACCTAGCGAACAAGTATATCCCAGACACGGAGTAGGACGAGAATCCACACTTCCATCTTGACCCTTCGGGGCACCTCTTATATTTTTCTCCCATCGGCAATGACGGNGAAAAGTAAGTCGTCCCCACGCGTACAGGAAGAGGGCGTCCCGAACTGAGAGCGCCTGCCGTGATGAGCGACCGAAGTTCCCTCCCGAGCTGCAGGACTGAAACGTTGTTAAACGTGCGTAGGTACTGCCGGAGGCTCACCGTGACACGAGACGCGCAGTGATGGCTGCGCACAAGTGCCCGAGGCGACAGGACCGTTCCGAGAATTGGGGTGGTACCGCGGAAGACGCAGCGAAACGCTGTCACAGGCTCTTTCGTCCCTATGTGGACGGGAGAGCTTTTTCATTAATGATCGAGAATCGAAGATTGAGGATTGGACCCAATGGCTGACGTGGATATCACATCGTTACACGCGCTGGAAATCAAGACGCTTCGGGGATTCGAAAGCGATTCGGCCAGCGTGCAGTCCGACGGGGCCCTGGGAGAAGCGACCGGTCTTGGAGCTGGCCAGATCCGGCGCGCCGTCGAATGGCTGATCTCGAAGTCGCTGCTGGAGATTGCCGAGGAATCGAGCGATACGTCTATTGCGCTTACCGATCTCGGTAAGACTCAGCTGTCGGCGGGGGCCTCGCCTGAATCGGCACTGCTGACGGCGGCAGCAGAAGGCTCGGTCACGCTCAAAGATCTGCAAGGCGACGAGCGGTTCAGCAAGGGCGATTGGGGTAGTGCATTCGGTGGGCTTAAGAAGGAAGGCGTCATCGATACGGACGGACCCAACATCGTGATCAAGTATGCGGGACGAGCCCACTTCTACTCGAAGACCTTGTTCGATGATCTGATCGGTCCGTTTGGTGACGATCCTGACGGTACCCTCGCGATCGAGACGTTTTCTGAGGAATTACAGGTCCACGCACGTGAAGCGGCCACGGGGCCAGGTAAGAGCAAGTCTCCTGTGCGGCTCGTTGAGCAGGTCGTTCGATTCTACAGGCTGACGGGTGATGGTGCCACCGCGCTTGAGAGCGTCATTACCGAAAACATGACAGGTGAGGAAGTCTCTCAGCTGACGCCGGACATGCTTCAGTCGAGTTCGTGGAAGAGCTTTGGATTCAGACGTTACGACCTGTCGATCAAGCCGCCTCGTATCCAGGTCGGTCGACACCACGCCTACCGGACCTACCTCGATGGCGTTCGGCGAAAGCTGCTTTCTCTTGGTTTCGAAGAGATGAAAGGCCCGCTCGTTGAGACCGAATTTTGGAACATGGATGCGCTGTTCATGCCGCAGTTCCACGCGGCTCGGAACATCCACGACGCCTACTTCATCAGCGAGCCGTCCGAGTCGAAGGTGGCGGAGGAGCCGTTCTTCAGCAAGGTCGGACAGGCACACCGAGATGGAGGTAACACCGAGTCACGTGGCTGGCGGTATCCGTTCGACTCGGAGCGCTCCAAACGTCTGCTGATGCGAACTCAGGGCACTGCCATTTCGGCGCGCACAATGGCAGCCGGCCCGAGCATCCCTGGCAAGTACTTCGCCATCGCCCGATGCTTCCGTCCGGACGAGATCGACGCCACACACGGGGCCGAGTTCAACCAGGTCGAAGGGATCGTCCTTGGCGACTCGATCAACTTCCGTTCGCTGCTCGGCCTCCTCAAGCTGTTTGCCTTGGAAGTCGCGCAGGCAGAAGAAGTTCGATACGTCCCCGATTACTTCCCGTTCACCGAGCCGTCGGTGGAGCTGCAGGCCAAGCACCCGACGCTCGGTTGGATCGAGCTGGGTGGGGCGGGATTGTTCAGACCCGAGTTGACTCAGCCGTTGGGCATCGACGTTCCCGTCATCGCGTGGGGCCTGGGTGTCGACCGAATGGCAATGGTGTCCTTGGGGATCAAGGATATCCGGGATCTGTTCAGCACCGATCTGGAGTATTTAAGGAATCAGAGATAGATCGNAGCAGGGCGCNGCTGTAACCGCCCTCACCCGGCCTTAGGCTTGCCGAGTGCGGGCCCTCTCCNACTTGTGGGAGAGAAGAACTTCCGATGAACTAGAAGCACACTAAAGAGACGACGAACATGCCGACCATATCAGTCGTTAAGTCCGATCTCGAGCGTCTTGCGGGGCAGAGCTACGATTTGCCCGAATTGGAGCGTGGGCTCGAGTATGCGAAAGCCGAAGTCAAAGCCGAGGGTGACGAGTTGCGCGTCCAGTTGAAGGACACCAACCGTCCCGACCTGTGGTGCACGGAGGGTCTCGCGCGGGCGTTGAAAGGGTATCGCGACTCCGCTTACCCCATATACGAGTTCTTCCAGCAGGAAGCGGATGGTTGGCGTGAGATCCAGGTCGATCCGGCTCTCGAAAAAATCCGGCCGTTTGTGGCAGGATTCGAGTGCACTGGCGTATCCATCGATGACGATGCGCTCAAGCAGTTGATCGAAACCCAAGAACGTCTGGCTGACAATTACGGTCGCGGACGAAGATCGATCGCAATCGGGATCTACGATGCGTCGGACATCGTCTACCCGATCTCGTATCAGGCCGTCTCCCCCGACACACAGTTCGTCCCGCTCGAAGCAGAGGCGGAGATGTCCCTCACACAGATCTTGAAGTACCACCCGACAGGCCAGACCTACGCACACCTGCTGGAAGGGTTCGAGAAGTATCCCCTTCTCAGGGACGCGCGTGACGAAGTCCTCTCGATGCCACCGGTCATCAACAGTGCATCGCTCGGTAGGGTCGAGGTCGGGGATTCGCACCTGTTCGTCGAGGCGACGGGAACCGTGCTGGATCACGTNCTCCATACGATCGCGATCTTCGCGGCGAACCTGGCGGACCGGGGCGCTGAGATCACCCCCATCAAGGTGAGCTACCCATACGACACACCGAGAGGCCGATCGATCTCGTGTCCGTTCGACGTCACCGAGCCCGTGTCCGCGGACCTCGATCGGATCCGGACCCTCGCCGGGACTGACCTGGCCAGTTCTGACATCGAGACCGCACTGGTTCGCATGGGCTACCGAGACGTGACAGTCGACTCAGACAAGGTCACAGTACGGTCGGCCCCGTTCCGGGACGACCTCCTGCACCCCGTTGACGTGATCGAAGACATAATCGTCGGNTACGGATACGACAACTTCGANCCCATCATGCCGCGTGACTTCACGATCGGGAAGTCTGCGCCGATCGAGGATCTCTCAGACCGCATACGGAACCTGATGGTCGGCTCCGGCTTCCAGGAAGCCTTCCTGCCCATCCTAGGCTCAGTCGAGAATCAGACGACACGGATGAACAATCCGGATGCGCCGGTCGTCGTCATCTCGAATCCCATGTCGGAGCACTATGGATGCGCACGCTGCTCACTTATACCAGGTCTTCTGAGCATCGAGGAAACGAGTCGACGCGCCGCCTACCCACACAACCTGTTCGAGGTTGGCGAAATTTCGCTTCAGGCACCGAATCAGCACTACGGCACCCGTACGGACACGCGGCTGGCCGCAGTGGTGGCGTCAGAAGAGGCGAACCTGTCAGGGATCCAGAGCTACCTCGAAGCACTCGCTTACTACTTCAAGTTCAAGTATGAGGTGCGGGCCATTGACCATCCGTCCTACCTGCCTGGCCGCGTCGGTGAGATCGTTCGTGACGGCACCCCTTATGGGGTGATCGGGGAGCTGCATCCGCAGGTTCTGGACGCCTGGAGCCTGGCCGTGCCGATCAGCGTGTTCGAGGTCGACCTAGCGATCGTCCCCTGACGTGTTCCTCCAAGATTACCATTTCGACCCGACCTATGGTTACGGCGAGGTCGGCCTTCTCGGTGTAGGTCTTCCTGAAGCGCCACCNGACTTCGACGCCTTCTGGCAGTCGACGTTCGAACAGAATACCGACGTTGATCTGAACCTACACGTCGAACCCGTCGATAGTGCCGACAACCGATACAACCTGAGCATCGCGACGTTCGACACGCTGGGTGGGTATCGCACCGGCGCGTGGGTCGTCTACCCGAAGTCCGGTGACATCACGACCGGGTTCGTAACCGGCCACGGATACGGGGGCCGATCAGAACCCGAATATGCGCTTCTGGCCGAGAACGCGGCTGCGATCTTCCCCTGCGCGCCGGGACTTGGTCTGTCCGCGGCAGATCATCTCCCTGACAGTGCGCAATCGCACGTGGTCCACGGTCTGGATAGCCGTGACGACTATCTCATCCGACCTTGCGTCAGCGCCATCTGGTCAGCGGCCACCCTCTTACTCGACCTCTTCCCGGACATCAGGTCTCGCCTNTTCTTCACCGGGGGCAGTTTCGGAGGCGGGCTCGGCGCGCTGGCGCTTCCCTGAGACCGGCGATTCACCCGCGGCTTCCTGAAGGTCCCGACCTTCGGGAACCATCCCCTGCGTGTCGTCTGCCCCTGCGAGGGAGGCGGGAAGGGCGTTGCCGAGTATGTCGGCCGAGACCCGGGCGCGATGACCACGCTCGCCTACTACGATGCGGCCACGGCAGCCAGCCGGATCGAGATCCCGATCTTCGGCGCGCCGGCGCTGTTCGACCCGAAGGTTCCGCCCTCCGGCCAGTTTGCCGTTACGAATGCGCTCCCCCAAAACCGCCAAATCCGTATCTTGCAAGCCGGACATTTTTCATACCCCGACCAGGCACAGGAAGACGCCGACATTCGCGAAGCGCTTCTGACCTGGTTTGAACCTGCATGAACCGAGGGCACGCCTGACACACCAGTGGCTAAGTCACGGTCTGCGTCCTCTGCGGTTCCCGCTCTTGGAGAAGTATCAGCATGCCGAACATTGCTTTCCTCTCGACTGCGCACACACACACCAAAGGATTCCTGAAAGCCGTCAGCGAACGTGACGACAGCGATGTCGTTGCGATCTGGGACAACATGGAGAGTCGCGGCCAGAACTTCGCGAACGAGTATTCTGCGGACTTTTCAGCCGATCTCGATGCCGTGATCAACCGGAATGACGTCGACGGGTTCATCATCTGTGCCGAGAACACGCGACATCTTCCGTTGCTCNAAGCCGCCATTCCGACGAAGAAGCCCATCTTCTGCGAGAAGCCATTCACGACGACCGTCGACGACGCACTCAAGGCGGTCTCGCTGATCAAGGAACACGGCACCACCGTCCACATGGGCTACTTCCAACCCTTCTCGGCGGAGATGCAGGGCGTGATCAAGCACGTGAACTCAGGCGCGCTCGGTAACCTGACACACGCCCGATACCGGAACGCACACCACGCGGCCTACGGGCACTGGTTCGATTCAGAAGAGCTGGCGTGGTTCCACAACCCGGAGCTGGCCGGTGGCGGTGCGTTTATGGACATGGGCACCCACGCCGTCCATCTGATGCGGACGATCCTCGGTCCCGTCACCGAGGTACTCGCGACGATTTCGAACGTCGCCGGTATCTACCCGGACGTCGACGACAACGGCGTGGCGCTGTTCCGGTTCGCGAACGGTGTCGTCGCGACAGTGGAAGGATCGTGGGTCCAGACCGGCGGTCAGCGTGCGCTCGAGGTGGTCGGTTCCGAGGCCACTCTGTTCCCGATCGAGGGACGCGGTTTCGTCACGCAGAAACCGCGCGAGGAGCCTGAGGACATCAGCACCGGCACGGAACGCCCAACCCGTGTCGACCGGCTCGTCGCCGCGATCAACGCAGAACTCACGCAAGAAGAACTCGACGCCGACCTCGCCTGCGCTGTCGATGCCGTGGCGATTATGGAAGCCTGCTACAAGTCGAACGAGAACAAACAGTGGGAGTCGGTCGCTCAGGTCTAGCTGGTTCAGCCACACGCAGGTAACGCATCGTGCTACCCACCGTTTCTTCGAGTAGGACTGGACGAAGTCCGGGCCTACTCGAGAAGCTTGTACGGGTGATCTGACCAGGTATATGCCGGTTCTCGATACGCGACGCACGGCGTCGCTACTCGANCACACGGCATCTCAGACTCAACTCACTGACCAGAACCCTGCCTCAGAACTAGCGGTCCTTTCAAAGAAGAGCCCCTAGCCGAATGCTGATCGGCTGGGGGCGTCTGTATACGCACAATGACACTGATAACAGTCGACGATCTCTCGGTCGCTTTTGGCGATCCCCCACTTCTCGAAAGCGTCCGTCTCCAGATCCAGAACGGCGAACGCGTCTGCCTGCTCGGCCGAAACGGAGCGGGCAAGTCGACCTTGCTCAAGATCCTGTCCGGCGAACTCCGACCGGACACCGGAACCGTATCCACCGAAACGGGTTCGCGGATCGCCATGCTGAGCCAGGACGTCCCTTCGGGGCTGGGCGAATCGATACGCGACGTCGTATCGGAGAACGTCCCGGACCAGCAGACGGGACCGCCGATCGTCGACGTCGTCATGAGCAAGATGTCGCTCGACGGGGAAGCGCCATTCGCCACCCTGTCGGTCGGCATGCAGCGACGTACGTTGCTCGCCCGCGCACTGGCCACCCAGCCGGATCTGCTGCTACTCGACGAACCTACCAACCACCTGGATCTGGACGCCATTCTCTGGCTCGAGGACTTTCTGCTCAAACACAGAGGCGCGCTCTGCTTCGTCACTCACGACCGTAGCCTGACTCAGCGACTCGCTACCCGCATCGTGGAGATCGAACTCGGCGGTCTGAACAACTGGGACTGTGACTATCGAACGTATCTCGAACGCAGAGAAGCGCAACTCGAAGCCGACGCCATCCAGGCCGAGCANTTTGCTCGCAAGCTGAGCGAGGAAGAGGCGTGGATACGGAAGGGCGTTCAGGCGCGTCGAACCCGCAACCAGGGACGGGTCCGGGTGCTCAAGCGGCTGCGAAAGGAACGACGCCAACGACGAGAGCGGACGGGAGAAGCTCGGATCCGGCTGCAGGAAGCGAACAAGACGAGCCGTCGCGTGATCGAGGCGGAAGATCTGCGTTTCTCGTATGGACCCGANCCGCTGCTCAACGGGTTCTCGACTTCGATCATGCGCGGAGACAAAGTGGGCCTGATTGGACCCAATGGATCGGGCAAAACGACACTGCTTCGCCTGTTGCTTGGCGAACTGGAACCGCAATCAGGGTCCGTCACCCACGGGTTACGGCTGCAGATCGCCTATTTCGACCAGGTGCGCGCTCAACTCGACGACAGCAAGACAGTGTTCGACTCGGTTGCCAACGGAAGTGATCGCGTTGAGATCGACGGCAAGACCAAACACGTCTACGCCTATCTTGAGGACTTTCTGTTCCCGAGATCTCGCGCCCGAAGCCTTGTCCAGGTGCTCTCGGGAGGTGAACGCAACCGACTCCTTCTGGCCAAGCTGTTCGCGACGCCGGCTAACGTGCTTGCGCTGGACGAGCCCACAAACGATTTGGATGCCGAGACCCTGGAGGTACTGGAGTCGACGGTCGTTGACTTCTCGGGAACGGTCCTCGTCGTGAGTCACGACCGTACTTTCCTGGACAATGTGGCCACCAGCACGATCTCTTTTGACGGGAGGGGCGGGGTTCACGAGTATGTAGGCGGCTACACGGACTACGTGAGGCAACGTCCCGAGCCAAAAAGCGATCGGCCGACCAAAAAGAAGCCCGACCCCACAACGGATCGGAAGAAGAGTCGCGATCGCAAGCTGACCAACCGTGAGCGNGAGGANCTGCAACAGTTNCCGGAACGAATCGATCACCTCGANACCGANCGAGACGATCTGCATCAGAAGCTGTCGGACCCCGCGATCTATCAGGACGGGAGTGATATTCCGGCCTTGAAAGCACGGCTCGAGGAGATTTATCAGGAGCTGGAACGGTCATTCCATCGCTGGGAAGAACTGGAAGCAATCCGTCCATAGGAGGTCGGTGTGGCGTTACGCTGGGCATACAGCAGTTTGAAGTGGCCGCAGGAGGAACTGGAGCACCATCTGGCCCATCTCGTCGAGCACGGATGGGAAGGCTGGGAGACGCGGGAATCGCTCGACTGGCTCGGGACGCCTGCTCGTCTACGGCGCGTTTGCGAGGGGATCGGGATTCAGATCGCAGCGGTCAGTGGACCCAACGTGCCCATGTCGCGCGAGGACGCTGCCTTCTGGATCAACAAACAGCGGATCGAGTACGCCTCTGAGTTGGGCGTCTCGCTGTTCATGACCAAAGGTCCCGGGAGTAAGGATCACCCGACATCCGACGACGAACTTCTGCGAATCGCAGAGATGTATAACGAACTGGCCCGGTATGGTGAGCCCCTCGGCGTAACGGTCACGTTTCACCCCCACATCAACCACTTTGTCGACAGCAAGGAAGAGTGGGTCCGGTTCATGCCGAAGCTGTACGCCTGTCAGCTGTGCATGGACGTGTCCCACGCCGTTCGGTGGGGCTATGACCCGGTCGAGGCCACTCAGGCATACGCGGACCGGATCTCGCTTGTCCATTTGCACGATGAGAAGGATGGCGAAGGAGCCGACATCGGCGAAGGGCCGATGTGTGACTACAAGGCCTTCTTGAGCGCGATTGAAGAGACGGGGTATGACGATTGGGTGGTGGTGTGTCCGGGAGGGCACAAGGGGGCCGTTGAGAGTATCGTGGACAACCGGGCGTATTTGAAATCGATCGGGTATTAGCGAAAGGCGCCACACACCACCGACCTCTCCTGGATCCCGCCTTCGCTGGTGCTTCGGCGTGATCGCCCCTCTCCTGAAGGAGAGGCATAGAGGCATAACATATACAGGCTATGTCGAACATTACAGTTGGGATTCTCGGGCTCGGGCGCGGGTTTTCGCATTTGCGGAACTTTCTGACGACCGAAGGAGCAGATGTCATCGGGGCTTGTGACTGGTATGAGTCGCGGCATGAGCGGGCAAGGGAGCAGATCGAGTCGGCCGGCGCGAAGACGCTGTTATTGAAGGAATACGACGAGTTGCTCGCCCTCGAGCCGGATGCCGTCGTCATTGCCAGTCACGGGAAGGTCCAGGTCGAGCACGCTTGCATCGCGATGGAAGCAGGCGCGCACGTCGTGTCGGAAGTGCCGGGTGCATACACCGAGGAAGAGCTGATCCGCCTTCGGGACACCGTGGAGCGCACCGGCAAGACGTACATGCTCGCCGAGAACACCTGTTTCTGGGACTTCTTCCGCTACTTCCGCAAGTGGATCGTCGATGATCTCTTCGGACCGATTTCGGTCGCCGAAGGTGAATACCTTCACTACCTCCCGAACACCCTGAGGGCGTCGGACGGAACGGGCTACACGCCGACTCGGGCACGCGAGGAGGGTCGAACCGACCTCTCCCCTGTCTGGCGTGCCGATCAGCCTCCCATCCAGTATCTCACCCACGATCTCGGTCCCCTGCTCGAAGTGCTCGACGACCGATGCGTGTCTGTCACCTGCCGCAGCGGGCCCTGGCGATCACCGGAAGGCCCCCTCCGTTCGGACGGTCAGATCGCGCTGTATCAGACCGCGAAGGGGCACCTGATCAAGATCATGGTCACGCTGAACACGCGTCGGCCGGAGGAGCACCGGTATCGTCTGTTCGGGGTCGACGGGAGCGCCGAGTGGTTCGGCTACGAGCAGTTCGCGCGCAGGCTCACGAGATCGCAGGAGACGCGAGATGGCTGGGAACGGATCCCGATCGGCTATGCGGCACGAGATGACGATACGACGACCGGTCACGGTGGCGCAGATTCGAAGGTCGCTAAAGCGTTCGTCGACGCGATCCGCGAGGGACGTCCCTCCCCCATCGACGTGTATCGTTGCATCGAGTATTGTCTGCCGGGAATCCTGGCCAATAAGTCTGCAGAGCTGGGTGGTGTACCTATCGAGATTCCCGATCTCAGACGCACACCCTATACCACAACGGACTTCTGGAATGTTTTCGGTCTGCCGAAGAGTGATCCGGACGGCGGGAACTACAAGGCTGAACTGGCGGACCTGCGCGAGCGAGCGGATGGATGAGCAGCTTTGCGACCCGACAGCTTCCGGATCATCCAGATGTCGCCGCGCCTGACGGGAGTGATGTGCGAATCCTCGTGGGCACCGAACGCGGGAACATGGCACATTTCTCCCTCGCATCCGGCAAGACATCGAAGCCCATCGCGCACCGGACGGTGGACGAGGTCTGGTATTGCGTCGGTGGATCTGGCGAGATGTGGCGGAAGGATGGGGAGGGCGAACAGGTCGTTGAACTAATTGAAGGAACCAGCCTGACGATTCCGGTGGGCACGCACTTCCAGTTCAGAGCGGGATCAGAGGGCCTGCAGGCAGTGGGCGTGACAATGCCGCCGTGGCCTGGTGAGGATGAGGCGGTGTTTGTGGAGGGGGTCTGGTAGGTGTCGTTCTTTCCGGCTGCAACCAAGTAGACAACGGCGAGTTTCGGCAATCGTTCCGGCCCTCACCGGGTCCCGCCTTTCAGGCGTGATCGTCCTCTCCCACTAGCGAAAGAGGAAAGCCGAAGCCGACCTCCGGTCGGCCTGCTGCTAGGTAAAGCGCTTTCTCGCGACCGGCGGCCGCTCCTACGGAACCGCCGCCGTGAAGGCGGCGGTTATGGGAGGTGCCAGTCGGGGTTTTTGAGGGCTTCGTATACGACGCCGCCTTCGACCTGCTTCGGCATCGGCGTTCCGGTCAGGTAGCAGACCGTGGGTGCGACGTCGACGACGCGGACCTGGCCGGAGAGTGGGCCGGTGCGTTTGATACCGGCGCCGGCGGCGATGAACGTCGAGTGTTGACCAGCCATACCGAAAGTGACGGACGGAAGCTGCTTACCGTGCGCACCGTCGAACTCCGCACGCAGCGCATACACAACATCGCCGACCTGATCGCCCCACAGATTGACCATCTCTGCGTCCTCTCGAGTGATGGCCAATGCGAACGGCCGGAAGCCCGTCTCTGGATCCTTGTAGTCGTAGAGGGCGGCGATCAGGTCTCTCCGCACTTTGTCGTAGTCCTTCTTGCTGACGATCCCGCCCGGCTGACGTCCCTTGAGATTAATGAAGATGTGTACGAGCCCAACATTGGCCGCCTTTGTTCGGCTCCAGTCGATCGTGCGATTCTTGCCTCGTCCTTTGTACTTTAGGAAACCGCTCTCCTTGAGCACCTGCGCGATATCCACAACCTGATGTTGCTGGCTGGTCCCCCCGTGATCGGAAACGATGAAGAAGGCCGTATCCTTGTCGGCGATCTTGCGCAGGCGCCCGATCAGACGGTCGATCGATGCATACGTCCGCAGAACACCCTCTCGACAACGCTTCAGCACCGACGGTTCGGCCCCGGAGTGCGGATCGGCCGCCCGGAGGAAGAAGTGGCTCGTGTAATCGGACGCGTGCGTCTCGGTCATCAAAAGATCCCACTTCCGTGAGGACGTCAGGTGTTCGGCCACATCGGCGATCCGCTGATGGTGGAACTCGAGCAGTTCGAAGTAGGTATCGTCATCGATCAGTCCCAGCGCATCGCGCATCGGGTTCTGGAGGAAGTTGCCGACCTTCTCGTCGATCTCCTTCGCCACGCTCAACGGTTTGGTGTAGCCGGCATTAGGCCAGATCTGGGGAAAGAACAGCTCGAATGAGTCCGCATTCCGGGTCAGGGTGATCAGCTTCGCCCGGACGTAGCCCGAGCGCTTCTTGCCGTCGATCTCGAACCGGTCGAGCCACCAATCGCTCCAGTCACCCACGCCCAGGTCCATCATCGACTTCGCTGCATCCTTCGTCTTGCAGACTCTAACGCGATCGTATCCGGAGCCCTTCCCATAGATCAGCACGTGCCAGGTCACGGGTGTCCCCTTCTCGCCCTGATTCATCTCCCGACGGCCGCGCGTCAGCGGCTGGATCACTAGCTCGACCTCCTTCAGCGGCTTCTTCGACGAAGGCAAGTTCTTCCACCCGCTCGCTTCCTTGATCTCTACAGGATCGAATTCACGAACGTTCTGCAGCGCGCTCGGGTCGAGTGTCTCCGGATCACGTTGCGCGACCAATCTCCGGGGCGCCCACTTCCCACCGACAAACAGGTGATAACCCGCCAACTGATGGTGGTTCGATACCCCGGGCCCCGTCCCTTCGACCTGAATCCCTTTCTTGACCGTTGGGGGCCAGGACATCTCCCACTTCACGAGGATCGGCATCTTACCGGCGCGTTCGAACGTGTTCCACACATACTCGGACTGTGACAGACCGGTGTTGATCCCCCACTCCGCATCGTCGAGCCGTTTGCCGGGCTTGTGGATGTTGAAGTCCATCACTCGATGGGTGCCCGGCCACGACCCCGTGGACAGGGCCGTCCACCCGGGAGGCGTCAGCGTTGGGAAGACGCCGACCATCGGCCGCCAGGCGCCCTGCTTCATCAAGGCTGCCAGGTTGGGACAGTGACCCGAGTCGGCCAGGTTCTTGACGATCTCCATGCTGGCGCCATCCATCCCGAAGACGATCGCGCGTTTGGCTGGGCTTTTCATCGAGCCTCCTCCGAATTTTACATTCGAATGCAAAATTGAGTTGTCTGCTACGGTGCCAGAAACAGGTAACGAGCGATAAAGACGACGGCCAGTACATCGATCAGGATGTGCACGTCGCCACCTTTTCCGCTCAGCCGCTTGATGAGTGGATACATCACGATACCCGCGGCAACGCCGTGCGCGATACTGAACGTCAACGGCATCACGAGGATCGTCAGGAAGGCGGGTACCGCTTCTGAGATCTCGTCCCAGGGGACGCGTATAGCTGAAGATGCCATCAGGACACCCACCACGATCAGCGCGGGAGCCGTCGCGAACACGGGGATCGCTTCGATCAGCGGGGTGAACAGCAAGGCGACCAGGAACAGGATAGCGACCACCACACTAGCGAGGCCTGTCCTGGCGCCTTCCGAAATACCAGACGCGCTCTCGATATACGTCGTCACCGGCGATGACCCGAACACGGCACCCACCACCGTGCCCAGCGAATCTGATATGAGCGCTCGTTTGGCCCGCGGCAGTTTGCCCTGTTGATCGAGGAAGCCGCTCCTCTGGGACAATCCAACAAGTGTGCCCATCGTGTCGAACAGATCCACAAACAGGAAGGCAAAGACGACGGTGATCAAGGCCGGATCGAAAGCGACTTCCAGATTCTCCAACGCTTTCCCAAACAGATGTTCCGGCCAGACCGGGGTTCCCAGGATCGCGGAGGGCGCTTCGGAAACACCGGTCACAATCGCAAGACCGGTCACGCCAAGTATGCCAATCAAGATCGCACCACGAATCCTGCGGGACATCAGGACCGCGGTACCAACCAAGCCGACAAGCGCCAAGGCTGCCGGCCCTGTATGCAGATTCCCCATGGCAACCAGCGTTGCATCATTGCTGACGATCACGCCTGCGTTCTTCAGTCCGATGAACGCGATGAACAGACCGATACCGGCGGCGGTCGCGTGCTTCAACCCGGCAGGAACGGCGTGCATGATCACCTCTCTCACACGGATCAGCGAAAGCACGAGGAAGATCAGGCCCGCAGCCAACACGACGGACAGGGCCAGATCCCAGCGGACTCCCATTCCCATCACGACGGAGAAGGTGAAGAACGCGTTCAGCCCCATGCCGGGAGCAAGCGCAAACGGGTAGTTCGCCGAAAAGGCCATCAACAGCGTCGCGATCGCGGCAGACAGGCACGTGGCGGAAACGAGTTCGGCAAACAGCTCCTGTCCCGTCGCCTGAGCGAGTATGGCCGGGTTGACGGCTATGATATACGCCATGGTCACGAACGTCGTGGCGCCTCCGACGACCTCGGTCCGCAGGTCGGTATCCGACTTATCGAATTCGAAGAATCGGGCTATCGCATCCATAGTATCTCTCAGGTAAACGAGCGGCCAAAGCTGCCCGAGAAAATCAAGAAATCAGAAAAAGCGACCTGGCCGTCACCGTCGAGGTCGAACGCCTCGGTCGACGCATCGGTCATCTCCGTACCAAACGCCTCCGCGAACAGAAGGAAGTCACCGAACCCGACCGTTCCGTCCGCATCGAAGTCCGGCGATCGACGCGGGAAGCCAGCGACATCGAGGATACCGGCAAGGATGGCCCGGGTGATCTCCGCGACATACGCGATGTCAACCTGCTCGATCGTGTCGGTCGACGTGTTGATGTGCGGAGACGGGTTCGTGAAGTACTGGAACACACCAATAGCCGGGATCCCGTTGTTCAGATAGGATTGATGGTCCGAGCAGCGACACCCGATCGATGTCACCATGAGCCGGGACCCGGAACTCCCGTCGCGGGAGAACACATCTGTATAGGCTTCTGCCGCATCTGCCACCTGATTGGCCACGTCCAGGTAGGACGCGGTCGTATCCAAGGTGAACGCATCAGGGACGATATCAGAACGCGTCCCCAGGACATCTAGCCCGATCATGGCCGCGACATCCTCCCCACGAGAAGACACCGCAGCCGCGTGGGCGGCGCTCCCCACCAGCCCGAGCTCCTCGGCTCCGAACAGGACGAATTCGACAGTCATACCCGTCTGACGATCCCGCAGTAATCTGGCGATCTCCAACACGGCCGCGACCCCTGTCGCATTGTCGTCTGCACCCGGTGCGAAGTCCTGTTCGCTCTGTGGTCGGTCCAGCGAGATGGAATCGTAGTGGGCGCCGAGCACGATCTTTCGATCGGGGTTGATCACACCTCGGTGAGACGCCACCAGGTTCACCTGGGTCAGATCGTTCAGAACGAACTGCTGACCCAGAACGCTTTTCGATACATCAACCACGAATGAATCCCGCCGAACGTCGTACCCCATCGCCTGGAAGCAATCCTCCAGCCACTCGACCGCTGCCCAGTTCGAATCGCTGCCCATGAATCGAGTGTCGAAAGCGACCAGTCGCTCGACGTCCGAAAGCAGTGAATCCGCCTCCACGGATGCCACAGCGTCCTGTATTGCCTGCACCTGAGCGCTCGCTGGGCTGAACACCCCCACCGCCAAGAGAAAGGGCAGAATGTATCTTTTATAACCAGTCACTTACGTTTTGTTTTTTTGAAAAGAAAGTGCGTAACCCATCTCGGGTTCTGCCAATAAATAGAACAGGGCATTGCTACACTCGACCTAAGGAGATCTGTTAAGGGCAGCGGAGTCTTGTTCTTGACGATCGGAATGTTGTTTATCACCGGAATCTTCTGTCTGGTCATCGCGCTGAATCAGCCCCGTGCCCCCAGGGCGGTCCGTCCAACGTCCGTCCGATGCCTCAGCGTTCTTCCGATGACGGCGAAGATGCGGGTCCGAAGCTTGTGAAGCTTGGACGGCCCGGTCGAAGAGGTCAACTACGGGCTTGATCCAGAAAGCACTGCAGTTTGGGAGGGAGGGACCTAGAAGGGTCCTTTTTTTATCCCATTTCCGCTTCCGCTTCCGCGATAGCCTCGGAAACCTTGGTATACTCCGACTCACTGAACCGGGCGACGAACCAGATCGCCGCGAAAATCGTGATCGCGATCGGCACGAGGAAGATCATCGACCAATCGTGTCCACCTGACGGCAGCGCGAAATACTCGTGGACACGACCGCTGAAGAAGTGACCCACGAGCATGCCGACCCCGTTTGTGGCAAACACGATCAGCCCTTGAGCGCTTGCCCGGATATTCCGACGGCTCAGCCGTTCCACCGCGATCATTCCCCCGACGAAGAATAACGAGAAACAGATCCCGTGAAGGGTCTGGGCGGCAATCACCAGCCAGGCCGGCTGTCCGATCGCGAAGATCGCGTATCGTACGGGCCAAGCCAGGATTCCGAGCGTGATCGTCGTGCGCATCCCCAGTCTTCGAATCGAGGGTGCCAGCAGCAGCATTAGCGCCACCTCACCGATCTGCCCCAGGCTCATAGCCACGTTGGCTGAACTCGCTGACAGCCCGACACCCGTTTCCGGTTCGGTCAGGAACAGGAACGTCAGGTTATAGTAGAAGGGCAGCTCGATCGCTACGACGAACGACACGACCAGGAGAACCGCGAAGTTCCTGTCTTGCGTCAGCTTAAAGGCTTCGAGGAACGCGTAGGGATGTTTGTCGTCTCGCGACGGCGGAGTCGATGGGAGGGTGAGACAATAGATCCCCATCACGATCGACAACAGGGTTGTCGCGATCAGACAATCTCCGAGGTAGTGTCCGGACGGATCCTGCTCGGCGCGCACTTCCAGGTAGTAGGACATTACCCAGGCGATCGCGATCCAACCGATCGTCCCCCACATACGGACATTGCCGAAGGCTCGACTATCCGTAGAATGGTGGAAGGCAATCGCGTTGGTGAGGGCGATCGTCGGCATATACAGCATCGCGTAGGCGAAGATCGCGAGCCACATCGGCATGAATTCGGTTTGCTGCCAGGCGAGATACAGAATCGGCGCGCCCGCGAAATGACACAGCGCAGTGAAGGTCTGGTTCGGCATCACCCGGTCGGCGACCCACCCCGCGATGAGCGGAGAGATCAGGGACCCGAATGCCGTTGTGCCGAAAACATAACTGATCTCCGTCCCCGTGAAGCCCAGATGCGCCATGTGTCCGGCGATCAGCACAGCCCACGATCCCCAGATCGCGAACTGGATGAACATCATGATGGACAGTCTGGCGTAAACGGCTTTGGGTGTCGTCGACATAAATGTGTTGGATCCGACGGGTCTGGAGCCCGGTATGTGCTGCGCAGCGGCCGCCACAGCCCGATCACGGCTAACTCTAGACAAATCGAGAACTTACGGTAACCCGCTCACGTTCAACTGTCAAGACGGTCCCCACGAAGCCCGCTAGGGCTTGCTCCGCCCCGACCTCTGCATTAGATTCCGCCGCACACCACAACCCGCGCCCACGACGGTCTGCATGAACGAAGACATCGGACAAATCCTCGAAAACTGGCCGTTCGACCCGGAGAACAGCATCCGCAAGGTGATCGACCCCTCGGGTGTCGAGAAGATCCAGGTACGTGTCGACCAGGGTGCCTTCCAGGGCGTGCTCCAGATGAACCTGGACGGTCGCCCGGACGGACGCCGCCCCCACGACGCCGACTTCGCCCTTGATCATTACCTCGAGTCCCAGAAGTCGATCCTTGAGGAAGAAGAGTCCCTCGACGGTTTTCAATTGAGCGAGGAGGAGTGCCAGGAACTGTTCGACGAAAGCCGCCGGATCTACGAGAGGTATGTCTTCCTGCTTCAGATCCAGGACTACGACCGTGTCATCCGCGATACGGATCGGAACATGGACCTCTTCCGCTTCGTGAACACGTATGCCGAGCGGGAGGAGGACCAGAACAACCTAGAAAAGTGGTGGCCCTATATCATTCGAATCAACGGGGTCGCCAGAGTGATGCTCGCGATGCAGGATGACGACTTCGAGTCGGCAACCAAGATCATCGACGATTCGCGAGATCGCATCAGAGGTCTGGACCAAGTGGACGCGGAGGAGTTCCGGATCGAAAAACAGCGCTCGATACAGGCCCTCGACGATCTCGAACAGGAACTGCTGACCAAACGACCACTGAACCTGCTCGACCGCCTGAAAAAGGAACTGGGTGACGCCATCGATAAGGAAGCATTCGAACGGGCGGCCAAACTCAGAGACCGGATCCGCGAGCTGGAAGAACTGGGTGTCGCGGACGCCGACGACCTGGAAGAGACGAAAGACTGAAAACGGGATAAGGCTTGACACGTTCTGCACCGCGGCCTACGTTCAGGCACTGTTGAGCCGACGAACTAAAGCAACTGCTATTGATAGGATAATTGACTGTGACCCCTCGAACGAACCTTCTCCCTGAGAGCAACGACGTGGTACCCGTACGCCTCGTAGGTGTAGACGGTCGGCGGTGGGCACGTCGGTAAACGCTCTTAGAGCTTTACCCTGAACGACCCGCTGCCGAGCATCGCTCGCGGCGGGATTTTTTATTTTAGGACACTCACTCCCCCACACGTTTGGTCATAAATCGGCCGAACGAAACCGCTTCAAGGAGAACAGAAGGATGGCAGGTCAGACTGGAACGGAGGCGCCTAGCGAAAACGGGCGATCTGATGCGCAGGAGATGAACGGGGCAGACATTCTCATC
>PBWH01000002.1 GCA_002727195.1 Gemmatimonadota bacterium | reverse complement strand
CGCCTTCGCCATCAGGTGATCCCCAGGGCTGGAATTATGGCGCACCGCCTTCGCCATCAGGCGACCCTCAGGGCTGGAATTATGGCGCACCGCCTTCGCACGGAGCACCTCCTCCCCACCATGATGATGGCGAAGATGCACCGCCGAGTCCCGCAGAGATTAATGCCATGGATCAGGCACTTCGAGAGCGCATCGATAGGTTGCCCTCCGATCTCAGGGAAAGAGGCCACAAGGTTCAGGATCTCCACATGGCGTTCGTAAAGGGGATGGCCATGGGCGAACCCGACAAAAACCTAGCTCTCAATTTTTTCAAAGCTGCCATCGGATTCTTGGATCGATTGGCCAAGGACCGGAATGCAGAAGGGAACGAAGCAGTACACGAACTGATACATTTCATCCACAATGATTTCGGTGAAGGTGATGTTCCGAAGGATATCCCTACACGCGATATGATTTTGAATGAAATTGAACATCTGAAAGGGGAGCGGGAGCACTTTATTCGGAACTTCCCCTAAATTCAGTGAAGTGATACCATTTTGGCTACCTCAGTCAGGTAGCCCGGGCACTTGAACAGATAGTTTGGATATATTAAGCCGGGCATACCTTGGGACCCGAACCGGTTTGAGTAAGGCGGCCCAGAGGTAGAAAGAGAAGTAGCTCAATTCACACAGATGTGAGAAAGGGCGCCCATCCACAGGATGAGCGCCCTTTCTCGCATACATGTTAAGATTTTAATGTCCTTGACTCTTATAGAGTGTGATCATTCTGAAATTTTCCGACTATGCAAAAAAACCGGCCTATCCAAAATATCTAAACGCCGTCATTTCAGCCAAAAGAGTTGAAGACGCGGCTTTCTTCTGTAAGTGGGGTTATCTCGTAGTCGACGACGCGATAACCCAAACACAGGGCCGTTCCCTGCGTGCTGCGCTCGACAAGGCCTTCAAGCGTCGTGGAGAACAATTCGTTCATCAGCTGCTTGAAGAAGATAAGCGCTTCGAGTTCCTGCTCGACAACGCGCCTGTCTTCACCCTGGCGTAGGTAATATTGGGCACCTGCTTCAAGGTTCACAGTGCCATAGCCCGTATTACAAAGCCCTGGCAGGAGGATCAGAATTGGCACCGTGATGTGCCTTGGCCCATCGAGCCATAGGGCACACCCTACAGTGCCACGCCCGGTCAGATAAATATCGGGTATTATCTGGAAGAGTTGAGCGAGAGTAATGGTGCAGTGGTAATTGTGCCTGGTAGCCATCGCGTTCCCGTTCGCTCGTCAGAGGATCATCCACGTTTCTCGGAAGAAAGATGGATATTGGCCAAGCCGGGTCAGGTGGTGATCTGCAACGGCTGCCTCTATCACCGAGGTGCGGCCAACAATTCCAAGAGGAAGCGCCGCGTTTGCCTGATGTGCTACTAAACTGCTTGGATGAAATCACGCCAACCCTTCGATGGGCCGATCGTGCAAAAACTTTGCGACCAAAGCATCAATGAACAAAAATTGCTGATGGGCGCGATTTAGTGTAGGTAAAAGTAGCCTGCCCTCCCAGGAATGTTCCCATTCCTGGAGTTAGGATATGGGACAGAAAGGGGGGCCTTGCGATTTTGACCGAGTATGGCCGGTATGGCTACCGGTGTATCACGGCACTCCTGAAGACAGATAGATGGCTGGCGGGTGAACCACAAGCGGGTGGAGCGGATCTGGCGTCAGGAGGGGCTGAAGGTGCCGGCGGCAGCCGAAGAGAGAGCGGCTGTGGTTCAACGATAGGTCCAGCATCCGGCTTCGACTGGAGCATCGCAACCACGTCTGGGCTTACGACTTCGTGTTCGACAGGACGCGTGAAGGTCGTCTGCTGAAGTTCCTGACGGTCGTGGATGAGTTTACCCGCGAGTGTCTGACCATCGAGGTGGCACGCAAGCAGACCTCGCGGGACGTGCTCAGAACGCTGGCGCAACTGATGCTCAGGTATGGCGTTCCCAAGCACATCCGGTCGGACAACGGCTCAGAGTTCGCGGCCCGGGCCGGCCGATTCTGGCTCTCGAAACTGGGCGTCGGGACGCTCTTTATCGAGCGCGGCAGGCTAGTGCGTCAGTCTCATCGTATTCCTCAGGCAGCGAAGGTCGACCAATCAGCTTCTTGATCGCTTCGAGGGGAACAGACCTACCCTATATATTCCTTCTTTAGCGGCTGGGAGGGCGTATTCGTTCACTTTTATGTGAATTAGACCGCAAAACTCGCCCTTGCACAGTAGCCTAACATAAAACAAGGACCCGAGTGGATAACCCGAGTCCTTGTTTTTATGGTAGGTTACTTCCAGGAATCCAGACTTGTGCAACCGAGATGGGTTTGCGTGCGAATTCAATCGAGCATCAGCCTTGGGGAAGAGTCTCTCACTAGATAGGCTTTTTTCACAATTGTTCAACAACCTGATTACACCAAATGAGTGGGGCAATAAATACCACAAAGAAGACGGATGTTACTTACCTAGAAAAACATAATCAGCTGGCCCGCGATCGTTAAGATGATATTCGCGAATGCATACACACCGACATAACCAATCGCGGGAATATCACTTTTGGCCTGAGCGGTGATCACTCCAAGCGCTGGGGTGCTTGTGAGACCCCCGCACATTGCACCCAGTAGAATAGCCGGATTCATATTCAATACGTACTTCCCATATAGAACGCCGGCGATACTAGGTATTAGGGTAACAAAGATTCCCGTTACAAACAGAGCCGGGCCTGCTGAAAGAATACCATCTACAAGACCAGATCCTGCTCGAAGGCCAACCCCAGCCAAGAATAGCAACAATCCGAGTTCCATGAGAATGAATCGGGCAGCTGCGGGGACACGCCCAAAGGTAGGATTTATACCTCGGGCCCAACCTACAATTAAGCCAGCAACCAGCAGGCCCCCCGCTGATCCTATACCAATAGGTATGCCAACATCTATTGTAATCTTCCCAACGAAAAGCCCTGCAACGATTCCGAATGCGAAAGTCAACAAATCAGTTTCGTGAACAGGTTTTTCTTTCTGACCTAAATGATTAACCAGGCGCTCGAGGTTTTTATCTGGGCCGGAAACCGTGAGATGATCGCCCCTTTGGATAATCATATCGAGAGAAACAGGCAAATCCACACCGCCCCGCGTTACGCTATGAGTAATGCAAGCATATACGTTGGTTACACCAGTGTCCCTCAAGGTCTTGTTTACAGTATCCTTGTTGCTGACTACAATCCTAGATGTGCTAAATGGAGTAGCTTCCAGATCTGGATCGGTAGTCTCCGTGCCCAGGAGGATTCCGGAGTTTATCTGATTGTGGTTGTAGCCTAGAATCATCGCTATATCGCCTTCCTCGAGGACTGTATCCGGTCCAAGGACGACTTCCTCTGACCCTCGTCTCAATCGAGCGATAACAGCACCTGTGGTCTGCAGAAACTTTAGGTCCAATAGGCTCTTGCCAATCGAATCTTGGTTGGTGATTTCATAGATACGAAAAGCTGGAAGGCCTTTGGTCCCGAGTCCTAACTCGTCATCGGCGTCCCTTTGTCCGCTACTCATGTTCTCGGCATATAAAACCGATTCCTCGGGTAGATCAAATCCAAGAACCCTTGGGATGAACTGAAGAAATACTATTAGTCCAATTAACCCGAACACATAAGTGACTGCATAGCCCACAGCAATATTGCCGTCAACTGTAGCAGCAGAGATGCCAGCAGGTATGTGTGCCATCCCCGCCTCTATTGCAGCCTGAGCTGAAGCCAAGGTGGGGGTTGAAGTGAGCCCCCCTGCAAGAACACCAGCTGAATAACCAGCTTCTAGCTGGAAAAATGATGCCCCCAGAATTGCTGTACAAAATGCCGTTGCAGCGATCACTAAGCCAATTTGGATGTAGCGGACACCATCTTCGCGAAAAGCCACAAAAAAATGTGGACCAGCCTGGTAACCGACGGAATAAATGAAGAAGACAAAGCCTATAGTTCCTACGATCGGCGACATTGAAAATCCGAGGTGACCAAAGTATAAGGCCACAAATAAGACGCCAATTGACGAGCCAAGTTGTATACCCCATCCGCCAATTCGTCCTATCAGATAACCGACACCGATTATCACGAAAAGGCTCATTTCCGTGTTGTTTTGCAACAGACTAATTAAGTCAATCTGCATCTGCTTCCCTCAGTCGAAATCCAAAATCCAATAGTTTACCGCTAACTTGCCCCAATACAGGGAAAGCCCGACGCACGAAAACGTGCAGCGGCAAAGCGAAACAGCGGAATATCATAATGTTTGCAGGAACGTGTATCCTGTCAACTCTGTCCCCAATAGTTATGCTCCAGTAGTGGACTGCCATCGACTCGGACCAGCGTGTCGCGCAGACTGAACTTTTAACCGTATTAAATTTCTGTCTACGTAGAGATCGAACCCTTTTCGGTACAAAATTGAAT
This sequence comes from Gemmatimonadota bacterium, assembly GCA_002727195.1. Taxonomy (GTDB): domain Bacteria; phylum Latescibacterota; class UBA2968; order UBA2968; family UBA2968; genus UBA2968. The sequence continues at coordinate 158,153 of PBWH01000002.1, read as the reverse complement.
CAAGATAAGAGGATCGAATGTAAACCGCAGACAGTCACACAACTCGAGAGAAACGTCTACCCTATCACCTGCTAGTGACTGGCATCCTAGCGTTTTGTCTCATCCTATCTGTGGCTACAACACATCTGCACGCACAGCCACGTGGCCGTAACCAGGCCGGTTCTCAACAGATAGATACCCGACGCTTGAACCCAATACTTACAAAGATTGAACAACGCTTAACGGCACTGGAGAAACAGAGAGTCTCCCGCCAACCGTCAGCACCGGCAATGCGCCATCCAGGTCCACCCTTGAGCCACCAGGCAAGCATCGAGTCACGCGTCACGGCTCTGGAGCAAAAAATCTCCCAACAGCCGACCGCTCCGGCAACCAATCAGATGGGTTCATCTCCGGACCTGACAACGATAGAGGCTCGTCTAACAGCACTGGAGAACCAAGCCGGCTCACCACAGCCAGCAGCTCCTGCAACAGAACAGACGGGGTCAGATGTGGGTGAGCTGACGTGCACAAAGCTCACGGTCGTAAACAGCCAGGGGCAACCGATCTTTGTCGTAAGCGACAACGGCTTTGGGGGCAGTGCAAGGCTCTACGGGGCTGGAGGACAAACAATATTTGAAGTATATCCATTGGACTACGGACCTGAGTTAATGCTCTCTAACCCTGATGGAGCAAGTTAGGTGAAAGTTAGAGCGCACACAGCAGGAGGCGTTCTGATGGCAGGATCAAGCGACGGTGACCTGCCCCCATCTATGTATCCACATCCAAAGTTAGGATGCGACAGCAACGGATGACTTGATGACCACATCATCGGCAACCTTCGGCGTATACCGCTGGGTGCGCCGCACCTGCCCAAGTACACGACAAGCCCGACGTTCGGAAACGAACAGCGTCTCACGAACGTGCACGACCGCCGCCTTCCGTCGCCGCGTCGGGCTCAGCAGTTTCCCCGCGACACCTCTTTCAAAATCGCGTTGTCCAGTGCCTAATCGGCCACCAGACGCTTCAGACGCGCTTTCTCCAGCTCCTTGAGCCGGCGCAGCTGCTCGATCTCCATACCGCCGTATTCCTTCCGCCAGCGATAGTAGGTCTGTTCACTCACACCCAGTTCACGCACGACTTCTGCGACTGTCTTCCCTTCAGAGATGCGTATCTCGGCTTGTCGGAGATGACCAATGATCTGTTCTGCCGTGTAACGCTTCCTGGCCATATGGCCCCCTTTCTGTCCCATATCCTAACTCCAGGAATGGGAACAATCCAGGGGGGCAGGTCAAAGGTCGGAATATCGGCTGATCAGGTCGTTCCTGTCGCTGTGAAGCCGTATCTCGAGGGTCTCATCAGATGGCGCTTCGAAGGCGTCCAATTCGACAGAGACCCGATATTTTCTGGTGATGCTCATCGTTGCACAGCTCCTTTACCTTGTATACGAGCGCCCAGCCATTCTGACACGTGGCCCAGGTGCATTTCTGCGGGTGACTACACAGAGAACAACCTCGGGGGCTGCAGAAGGGCTTTTACCATATTCTCAATCCGGATCACCTTGCGCAGCGGGGTTTTCCGCGGCACGTTAGGCGCAGGCAGGATCAAAGCCGCCAGCACGAAGAAAGGCGAACGACAAAAGTGGACAAAGACGGAACCCTTTACGTGAACACTGTTTGGACCACACGGATAGTCACTCTGGTCGGGTTCCTGATGTGTGGAACGGTTACAGAGGCAGCCGGTCAGGAAGGAGACAGCACCTCTGTGATCCTGCTCGGGGACGGCCAGATTGAGCGCGGAGAGACGGATTCGGCAGAAGCCGCGTTCAACAGGGCCATCAAGATGGGCGCAAAGGCGCAAGGTCTGAACGGGCTCGGCAAGGTAATGGTCGCGAAGGGGCGGAACCACTACCGTCAGGCGTTCAAGTATTACAGGCGATCACTGGGCGCGGACAAGAAGTTCGTCGAAGCTCAACTGAATATCGCGAGGCTACACGCTTACCTGCGGGATCGGGATACTAAAGGCGCCTATCGCAAGGCGATCAAGATGTCTCCCGAGCAAGTGGAAGGATATATCGAGCTGGCCAACTTCCTCGTTGATACGGAGGGGGCCGATGCCGGGCCGGAGGTTGACCAGTTGCTGGCGGCCTACATCGAGCGCGAAACGCAAGATCCCGCTGGCTACGTTCTGTGGATGGAGAGCTTGGCGGATCGAGCGATGGTCAGGGAGATCCGGAATGTGTCCTCGATCCTGCTCGAACGGTTTACGGGGGAGACCGGTTTCCTGCCCGCCCTTGGGCAAGCAGAAGCAGCTGCGGGTCAGGTAGACCTGTCGATGGAGCATTGGAGCCGGTTTCTGTCGGCCGCTTCGGAAGAAATGCGATCCGTCTACGACGATCTTTCGCGCGTCGCCGGAGAGGACGACGTGGCTTCGCTTAAGGCTCTGAAGGACGAAAGTGAACGGGAAGCCGTCATAACCCGGTTCTGGCGGGATCGAGATGCCTCGTCGGGCCTTAGTGGGAACGGGGCCCGCGCGGAGCACTACCGACGCGTCTGGTACTCGATCCGGAACTTCTCTAAAGGAAACAGCCCGTTCGACAAGCGAGGCGACGTCTATGTTCGGTATGGCGAACCGGATTACCGGTCAAGGTCGGGTTATCCGAATCCGCCTCCAACGGGGGCAGCCGAACTCGTCAGAGAGCGACTCTATAACGAGATCGGCGTCAACGCGCCGTCGTTATCGAGCCGTGATCAGAGCGTCGATTCGTGGTTTGCCGATATGGGAGATCCCAGCTCGCCCATAGACCCGCCGATGACTGAGCCCGTCTACCCCCTGGTTGGCGTGGGGGATGCCAAATGGGAGTCGTGGATCTATTCGAGAATCGGTGGCGGGGTGGAGTTTGTGTTCGTCGATATCGCCCTGAACGGCAACTTCTCCTTCCCGCAAACGCCGAGTGGCGCGAACATTCCAACACGCGTCCTTGCCAGGCTTGTCGAGCACCATCCGGGAGCCATCTATGAGACCTTGGCTTCGGAGCAGCCCCAACACTATGACTTCCCGTTCGGTTTTGCCCCGCTCGAATTCTACTATGACGTCGCAACGTTCCGGGGAAGCACAGGACGCACGCGACTCGAAGTGTACTTTGGCGTGCCTACTGCACACCTGGAACGTGCAAAGCTTAAGGATGGGCGGACGATCTACGCAGTCGAGCGGACCCTGACGCTCAGAGGCGGTCCCGAGAATCAGGCCTTCCGAAAGAACGACGTGGGCGGGTATGAGGCACCGGATGGACAGCCTGATCGCACGCTCGTCGAGCTCGCCTCGCTGGATGTTCGGGCAGGAGACTACCGACTGAACGTGGAAGTACTCGATCGGGCGTCAGGCAAATGGGGGATCTACTCGCAGGACGTCCAGATACCAGAGATGCCGGACTCGCTCTCGATCAGCGACCTAAGCCTCGCTTGGTCCGTGTCGGCGTCACCGACCGATCGGAGATTCCGAAAGCATATCGATGGCTTGGACCCCGAAATGGATGTGTGGGTCATCCCGCTCCCGTCACGAAGCTTCTTCAAGGGCAGACCGTTCAATATCTACTATGAGGTGTATGGACTGACGCGGGATGAGTTCGGCCAGACCAGATATCAGGTCAGCTACACGGTGGATCAGCAGATCCGAAAGGGTGCGGGTGCCTTCGGTGCGTTGAGGACGATGTTCCGGCGAGCCGTGTCGGATCGTGAACCCCAGGTGTCGATCGGCTATGAATCCACCGGGGAGACCGCCGACGAACCGGTCTACCTGGAGATCGATACCAAGGAGTTGAAGCCGGGATACAATCGGGTGACCGTGGCCGTGACGGATCAGGTTTCGGGGCAGGTGGCAAGACGTGAAGCCATTATGCGGCTTGTCGATCGCTGAGTTCACTCATACGAATGCGCAAATAAAGAGGAAATGATGAATCGAATACAATTGGGATCAAGCGGACTTGAGGTTTCTCCCATCTCGATCGGAACCTGGCAGTTGAGCCCCCGGTTCTGGGGGGAGCAGTCGAAGGAGGACTATATCGCTGCCCTGCGGTATGCCATAGAGAACGGCGTCAACTTCATCGATACCGCGGAGGCCTACGGGGACGGGTATGCTGAGACTGTCGTCGGTGAAGCCATTCAGGGCCTGACGCGTGATGACCTGGTCATCGCCACGAAGGTCTTCAATTATTTCAACGATGATGGGACACGCTATCCTGACCTGTCACCCGAGCACATTACGGCGCGCTGCGACGTCTCTCTCAGCCGTATGGGTATCGAAACGGTCGACCTCTACCTGCTCCACATGTTCGATCATTTGACCCCTTTAGCAGATATCGCAGGGGCCCTGGATCGGCTGCGTGAGCAGGGCAAGATCAAGGCATACGGGGTGAGCAATCACAACGTTGAGCAAACCCGGGCTCAGCGCGCGTTCGGTGACTACTCGGTCACACAGCCGCCCTACAGTCTGATTGAGCCGGCCGGGGAGGATGATCTACTGCCTTACTGTCAGTCGGAGAGGATCGGCGTGATGATCTACTCACCGATGCACAAGGGCCTGCTGACCGGGAAGTACACGGGCGAGGAAACCTTCGCCGATTTCCGGCAGAATCATCCTGACTTCAGTGGGGATCGATTCCGATATCTGGCCAGCCGAGTCAAAAGTCTGCAGCCCCTCGCCGACAAGTATGACCTGACGATCTACCAGCTCGTTCTGGCGACGACGCTGATGCATCCCTCGATCAATGTCGCGGTGTGCGGGATCAAAACCCGAGACCAGATCGCAGAGGCGCTTGGCGCAGTTGATAAGGAACTGTCGCGTGAGGATTACTTCGAGGTTCGAAAGGCTGTTGGCCCGGGACCGACGAAGGTCGCGGACACGAAGGGTTCACGGAAGTAGGTGCCTATAGCGGGCTGGCCAAAGCCAAGGCAAAAGTCAGAGGCGGAAACGCAGCGAATGGACAGGGGTGAGACTTACTGCTGGCCAAGAATGGCGTGCCGAGGGCTATTTCATACGACACCTGGCTTTCAAAGAGAGAAAATCCTCTCTTTGGTGTAGCATAAGTGCTTTGGCCCAGACAGAACTGAAATCCTACTCAAGTTTGAGCATCTCGCCTGGCGTGGTGTATCCACCTGCGATGTGCTCGTCCAGCCACTCCTGAGGATCATTCCTCGGCAGACTCACCGCCGGTTCTCCCTTGCAGCTCAACCGATACAGCAGGCGCGCATCGTCGATCGAGGTGATGTTCGACTTGATCGGCGGCGAGTTGTGGAGCGACATGTAGTTGCTCCAGATGGTTACGTCACCTGCTACGTGATGGTGATCGTAACGGAACCGTGGCTGCAGACAGTGTGCTTCGAGTCGGTCCAGGAGAGTGCGTGAATCCTCCATCGACATCCCGTCTACCTCGATCGCCGGTCTGACACGTGGTCGAGACGCCCAGATGGGGCTGTGGAGCGACTTGATGCCCGACCTCGGGTTGACGCGTACGAGTGGCGCGAGCCAGCCTTTGTCCCCTTCGTTCAGCCGACGTCTGACGTTCATCGTCTCCAGTGATGCTTGCTCGGATTCGGGCAACGCGGCAAATGCGGCGGCGGTATCGGCAAAGGCGGTCTCACCGTTCAGTGGGAGTCGCTTTCTCAGTCGAAGCAACTCTTCGTCCGAATCCTCGAGATAGGGATGAGCTGTGTCGTGATCGTGATCGTCGACCCACGTTCCGTTTTCGTTCCGGGCCACGGGGGAGCGGTGCACCAGGAACATCGAAACATAGATCGGTAGCGGCTCGTATTCGATGTCCGTGTGCCAGGATCCGCCCTCACTCACCTTGATCGGGGCCGCTGTGTCCTTCCCCACCTGGAGGCTGCTCTTGTCGATGAAATAGCTATCATCGGAGCTGTCCGCCACCTTGCCACTGAAGTTGGCGACGACGAGTACTGTCGGCGACTCGTGCGGCAAACACTCGAGTTCTCCGGGGAATGCAGCGTTGACGGCGGCTACCCGTCGCTTCTCGAACGGCAGCCACTCGATCGTTCCACCCGTTGGCGCATCTGACTGCGCCCGCTTGCCGCCTCGCGTGAAATTGGTGGGGTGGGGGACGGGTGCTCCCCAATGGTTTGCGAATCGCTCGAAGTGTGCGAGTGAGAAACGGTCTAGATCCTGACTGGCGATGCTGATGATCCCAAAATTTGCGAGACCGTCGAGCAGACAGGTCACCTGATCGGCGGTCAGGGAAGGGGTCAGGTCGATGCCGTGCAGACGTCTCCCCGCGCCCGATTCAGCCAGGGGTCCCTCGACCCGTGCGTCCTTACCAAAGTGTTCCGGGATTCGATCCTCGAACTCACTCTCAAAGCTCATCGTCACGCTCCCATGTTATTGATTGCAGCCACACGCGCATGATAGGCGTATCTTCGTGGGCCCAAAACCACAATTCACATCCTAAAGGTAGCGACTTGCATTCGATTCACCTCTACAAGGGATCGATCTGACGTGTCCCGTAAGACACTCATCGTTGGCGGCGGAGCGGCCGGACTGATGGCTGCCATCTCTGCCGCGGATCACGGTGATGAGGTCACGCTCCTCGAGAAGAACGATCGGCTCGGTCGCAAGATCCTGATCAGTGGGAACGGTCGTTGTAATATGTTGAACACAGACGGTGACCTTTCACATTTTCACGGATCGAATCCTGAGTTTGCCCGCGAGGCGCTGGCAGCGTTCCCGGTCGAGCAGACCCTCGCGTTCTTTCGTGATCTGGGAATCGAGACGCGTCTGGAGCGGAAGGGGCGTGTGTTCCCCGCCTCCAACCAGGCGACCAGCGTGGTCCGTTTGCTCGAAGATTGGGCTGTCCGTGCGGGGATCCAGGTGGTCCAGGAGGCTGACGCGACGCAGATCGATCGAGGTGACAGCTTCAAAGTGACAACCGTCGACGGGCGATCGTTTGAATCCGACCGGGTCGTATTGACGACGGGTGGCATCACCGCGCCAACCCTTGGCGGAAGCGACGACGGTTTGCGGATGGCCTGCTCGTTGGGGCATCGCCGGACCAGGTTGTATCCGGGGCTGGGTCCCCTCGAAACCGAGCGCAGTTCGCTCCACAAACTGCAGGGCGTACGCGCAATGGTCGAGGCAGAGGCGTTGGTGGATGGGAGGGTGGTCAAGCGGGACGAATGGGAGTTGCTGTTCAGATACTACGGGCTTTCCGGGCTCGTTATCTTCAATCTCAGTGAGGCTGTCGCGCCGTATGTCGACAATCACGATGTATCGGTACGCATCAACTTCTTCCCCGGGCAGGACGTGGATCAGGTCGAATGCAGATTGAGAGACCGCTGGAATCGAAATCCCCATCGCTCCGCGGCGTTCAGCTTTACGGGCCTACTGCCGGACAAGATCCCTCCGATTCTCTTGCCCATTCTGGATATGCCTATTGACAGGCCTGCGGCCGGCATTTCGGCTGAAGAGGGACGTCGCATCGCCGAGGGGCTCACCAACTGGGAAGTGAAAGTTCTCGGGTCACGCCCGCTGGCGGAGGCGGAGGTCATGGTTGGGGGGATCGCAACCGACGATATCGATCCGGCTTCGTTGGAATCCAGGCTTGTTCCGGGGCTGTACCTGGCGGGAGAGATGGTTGACGTTCATGGGGACCTGGGCGGATTCAATTTCCAATGGGCCTGGTCGAGCGGTTGGGTTGCCGGGCAAGGCCAAGTTAGCAGTTGACGATCCCGGGCTCTCTTTCTCTAGTTTATAGGGATGAATTGGCCATTTTCCGACAAAGGTGAACAGTGAAACTTGTTCAGGCATTTATCAGGAACGGTCGATTGGCGGACGTGCGGGCCGGTCACGAGGCTGTTGGCATCACAGTCTACACCTTGACGGCCACGCTCGGGTCGGGAGAGCGACACAAAGCGGACTCCGTTTCTGGTGGGTTGCGTCAGCATCTATGTCTCGAGATCGCCATTCCGGACCAGCTGGAAGAGACCGTGGTGGGGGGCGATTCGGAAGTCCGCCCGCAAAGGCGAGTCCGCCGAAGGTGTGATTCTTGTGCCCCCCATCAGCCGTGCGATCAAGATCCGGACCGGGTTTGAGGGCGAACAAACCATCATGCCCAATGACTATTTTCAGACGGAAGCTGACTTGATACGGTGGTCTCTCCCTCTCTCTCAGTTACTCCAGATACCACGATCTCCCGAAGTGTTGCATTCCTTGCCGGAATGTGTAGTATTCGAATGGTTCGCTTTCTTTATCCATTAAACGCGATAGATTGAAGCGTCCCCAACGACCTGCACGCCGACACACAGACGAGTCTAGCCTATGCCATCCAAGATCATCTACACAGAGACTGACGAAGCCCCGGCACTTGCGACCTACTCGCTCCTGCCGATCATAAAGGCCTTCACGGGTGCAGCCGGTATCGAGGTGGAGACGAGAGACATCTCCCTTTCGGGCCGCATTATCGCGAACTTCCCAGAGAACCTGACGGATCAGCAGCGGATCGGCGATGCGCTGACCGAGTTGGGTGAGCTCGCCAAGACACCCGAGGCGAACATCATCAAGCTGCCGAACATCAGCGCGTCGATCCCCCAGTTGACAGCCGCCATAAAAGAGCTTCAGGATCAGGGCTACGATCTGCCCGACTACCCGATGGAGCCAAAGGATGCTGACGATCAGGCGATTCAGGATCGTTACGCGAAGGTGCTGGGTAGCGCCGTCAACCCCGTACTGCGCGAAGGAAACTCCGATCGTCGGGTGGCTCAGCCCGTCAAGACCTATGCGCAGCAGAATCCGCATCCGATGGGGGACTGGTCATCCGATTCGAAGTCCCACGTCGCACACATGTCAGAGCGGGATTTCTACGCCTCGGAGCAGTCGGTGGTCATGGATGGTGAAGGGCGTTTCAGGATCGAGTTTGTGAACGAAGGTGGAGACGTAACCGTCCTGAAGGAGGAAATGGCGGTTCAGGACAAGGAAGTGCTGGATTCCATGGTCATGGATGCGGCCGCCTTGAAGGCCTTCTTCGAGTCGGAGATCGAGGATGCGAAAGCGCAGGACGTGCTGTTCTCACTCCACCTCAAGGCGACAATGATGAAAGTGTCCGACCCGATCCTGTTCGGACACGCCGTTCGCGCATACTACAAGCCAGCGTTCGAGAAGCACGCTGCGACGTTCGACGAGCTCGGCGTCAACGCGAACAACGGGATCGGAGAGGTGTATGCGAAGATCGAATCGTTGCCGGAGACTCGGCAGGCGGAGATAAAGGTGGATATCGAGGCGTGCTACACGTCTGGGCCCGACCTCGCCATGGTGAACTCGGACCGTGGGGTCACGAACCTTCACGTTCCTAGCGATGTGATCATCGATGCGTCTATGCCCGCTGCGATTCGCGACTCCGGTCAGATGTGGGGCCCCGATGGCAACCAGAAGGACACCAAGTTCACGATTCCCGATCGATCCTACGCGCGGATTTACCAGGAAGTCATCTCCTTCCACAAGGAGAACGGGAAGTTCGACGTGACGACGATGGGCAACGTCCCGAACGTCGGTCTGATGGCCCAGAAGGCAGAGGAATACGGATCACACGACAAAACGTTCGAGTTGGCTGAAGCGGGATCGGTTCGTGTCGTCAGCGGAGATGGCGACGTGCTGATGGAGCACGCCGTCAACGCTGGTGATGTCTGGCGGATGTGCCAGACCCGGGATCTGCCGATTCAGGACTGGGTCAAGCTGGCCGTGACTCGCGCCCGACTGACCGGGGCAACGGCCGTTTTCTGGCTCGACCCGAACCGGGCACACGACGCGAACCTGATCGAGAAGGTGAAGGCCTATCTCGAGGATCACGAAATCGACGGGCTCGATATCCAGATTCTGACTCCTGTCGACGCGATGCGCCTGTCGTTGGAACGCGCACGTGAGGGGAAGGACACGATATCGGTGACGGGAAACGTCTTGAGAGACTATCTGACGGATCTCTTCCCGATTCTCGAGCTCGGGACGAGCGCCAAGATGCTCTCGATCGTTCCGCTTCTGGCTGGCGGGAGCCTGTTCGAGACCGGCGCCGGTGGATCCGCACCCAAGCACGTTCAGCAATTCGTCGAAGAAGGTCACCTGCGGTGGGATTCGCTCGGCGAATTCCTGGCGCTGGCCGTTTCGCTCGAGGATCTGGGGTATAAGACGGAGAACGCCAAGGCTCAGGTGCTCGCCAGGACCCTGAACGAGGCGACCTCCAAGTTCCTCATCGAGCGGAAGTCGCCGTCCCGTGTGGTGAACGAACTCGACAACCGGGGAAGCCACTACTACCTGGCCCTCTACTGGGCGCAGGCGCTGGCCGCACAGTCCGACGACGGTGAACTGAAAGATCGATTCAGTTCCGTTGCCCAGGGCCTGGAATCGTTCGAAGAAGCGATCACCCTGGAGTTGATCGGTGCGCAGGGATCGCCAGTCGATATCGGGGGATACTACAGACCCGATCCGGAAAAAATGTCGTTGGCCATGCGACCGAGCTCCACGTTGAACGATCTGCTGGCCTCCATATAAGGGCGATGTGGCAGGATGACAGGGGAGCGGCTGTTCAGAGAAGCCGCTCCCTTTCTCATGTGTCCACGCTGCCTGACGCTTGCCTTCTCGCTTGTCTCACCGCATCGCGTTTCCCAAATTGAGCTTGTTCGTACGACGTTGTTCTGACCGGGGACTCACACGGTCCCTGGTCTACTACCGGGAAGACCGTGGCTGAAGAAGAACTACAGAAACAGGGCGGCTCGCTGATCCTCACCGCCATTCTCGGCCTGATCGGGGCGATGATCCCGACGCTGGTCATCATGTTGTTCGTGAAGACCTGCGATGATCCCGAGATGGACCGGATCTACAAGTATCAGCGAGAGAAACGAGCGAAACAGCTGGAAGAGCCGGAGCCGGAGTTCGTTAAGGTGGAAATGGCCGACGGTGTCGTAGACACGCTGGCCAGCCAGGGAGACGTCTTTCAATCGCTTGAGGAAGGCCTGCTCGCGTTGGCCCCCGAGATCTATCTGAGTGTTCGCTTCCTGCACGAGAACGGCGAGGCGCTCAGTCTGGACGAACTGGATCGGGCGGAGGGGGTGCATACGATCGAGATTACGGTCAAGTCCGAGCCGTGGGATGCGATGGAATCCGATGACCGTGTGGACCTGCTCAACCGGACATTCAAGTTCATCAAGGAACACTATCCGGACATGACAAAATTCCTGCGGCTGGCCTACGACGACAGGCCCTCGTTCGACATGCGGTTTGGGGAGGAACTCTGAATCGAGGATTGATCTTCCTTCACTGAAGCTCCGGAGGACAGGTGATCGAGGCATATGATGCCAGGGCGGGGTAGTTAGTTGGCCTGGCCCAGGTATTTCAGTTCCTTTTCGATCAGTGGCTCCAGGCCTTCTTCGGGGAGAGGGCCGACGTAATGGCCGTTGACAAAGAAAGTCGGCGTTGAGGAGACGCCCAACTCATCGGCTTCCGCGATATCCGCGTCAACGATCTGTTTCCCGATCCCCGCTTCCAGGCAGGCACGCACGGCCACCGTGTCAGCCCCGACCTCTGCTGCGTAGTTGAACACCTTCGCCTCAACCAGCTCGTCCTGATTCCCGAAAAGAGAGTCCGCCAGTGACCAGAACGGTTCTTGCTTCTGGACGCAGGCTGCGATTTCTGCGGCACCGCGGGCGTGTCTATGGCGTTCGAGCGGCAGGTGCTTGAATACGACGCGGATTTTGTCTCCTCTCCGCTTCAGCAGGTCTCCCAGGTATGCGTGTGCTCGAGCACAGTAGTGGCATTCCAGGTCAGAGAACTCGACAATGGTGATCGGGGCGTCCGGGCCCGCTCCCTTCTCGGGGCCTCCGCGTGGATTCGAATCGAAGGCGAACCGTTCTGAGGCCGGCACCGTGTAGACTGCGCCATAGCGCGCCTCGAGGTCGCGGATGTATGCGTCCAGCGCAATCTTGCTTTTCCGGTTTCCGATCTCGTTCCGTATGTTCCGTTCGATAGATGCCTTCGACACGTTAGCTGGTATGCGATCCTTGATCTCGTTGTATCGTTTGTCGATCTCCGCCTGGGTCACCTCGACTTTTGTGTAGATGTCCTGCTGAACGAACGCGCGAACATCCATCCCCTTTTCCGCAGCCGCCGTCCCCAGCAATTCTCGATCAATCCACTCCTGACGGTATCCGTTCCGCATCTGATACATCTTCAGTCTGTTCGCGTGATCGACTTCATGGGCGGTGATCTCGCGTTCTCGGATCTTTGCGATCACTTCCGATCCATTGACGTGAGCGGCTGCAGGTGAACTGCCGATTCGAGCGTGAATCCGGGCGTAGGCGGTCGGGATCAAGATCAGAGCTAAGACGGGCGGGATCAGGTGTCTCGACGCTAGGGAGGGGATCAGGGGGCTTAGCGTCGAGGTGATCCTGCGATGCTGGACGGAAAGGACGAGGAGCGCGATCGACACTGCGAACGATAGCAGGCAGAACGGACACCACGCGCCGATGACCACGCCCTGCACATAGGTCAGGTAGAGACCGACGAGGACAGCCGGGATCGACAGGGTGGAAATCCAGCCTACCGCTTGATCACGACTATCAGGTTCAAGCGCTCGCCAGCTAAAGACGAGGAACGCGGCGTTGGCGCCGAGCCCATAGGCAGACAAGGGGATGCCGAAGAGAGCCGCGTATGCGCTACCCAGGACTTCCGAGCAGGATGATTCTCCGGCGCAGGCACCCATCTGGAACAGATACGTATAGGATAAATAGGCGGCGTTCAGGAGGCCGATCACAGACAGGGCGACAAGGAGTATGGGGTTCATTCCGTCGGCTCGTTCATTTGGTTTCAATGCTGGCTAGAACGGACCGGATCCCGTGGATATGGAAATCTTGAGTAAGCTTGCTCAGATGCTCGGCCAACTCGGGCGCCTCGTCGGTCACTCGATCGAGCAGACCCCTTAGCTCAATGATCGCCGAAGCTTCCGTTGCTTCCAGCAGGCTGCGATGCAACGGAGGCAGAGAGCCGCGCACCGCTCCAGTCCATTCGGTTGGTGGCGGGCGATGGCTCGACAGGATCATCATCGTAGTGGTATTTCACGTCGAGTCGCTCGTTCAGGAACTGTTATACCTGCTCGGCTCGAAGCGGCTTGTCAAGGAACCCGCTAAACCCTTCGCAGAGGAAGCCCTGACGTTGGTGCTCGAACACCGAGGCCGTGACGGCGGCGACGATCGGTGCGTTCCTTCCGTATATATCCAGAATTTTGGCCAACGCGGTGGGGCCATCCATAAGGGGCATGCGGACATCCATTAAGACGATGTCCGGCATCTGCTCCGCGATCTTGTCGATGGCGTCTTGACCATTCTCGGCTAGTCTCAAGTCGACGCCGGCGCGGTCGAGGATTCGGAACAGCACATCACGGTTGGCTTCGACATCATCCACTACGAGAGAATTCACCCAGTGACCGTCAGCAATTCGGCTGACAGTCGTCCACATCGGCCTGCCTCAAGCTAAAAAATATGGGTTTGCGTTCTCCCTGTGTCAACGTCGGCTATGATTGGCACCGTGACAGATTGAGGTGAGTGGTGGGTTATCGAGGCCTTTGATCTCTGAAGGATGGTTCCAAATGGGTCGCCAAGGCCGACTGACCGTCGTATCTTCGCACCCCCTATGAAAGAATCTATGTATGGAGGTTTGATGAGACGGATCAGTCGTGTGATAGGCGTGCTACTGGCGTGCTGGACGACATCCTTTGCCGAGGATGTCATGTTCCAGGAGTTCGAGGTCTATGAATTCGACGAAAACCGGTTTGCCCCGAACGACACGAAGCCCACGCTCTACAAGATCAAGCTGGCAGGTAAAGTCGATGCACTATGGATCGAGGGAGACGATTACAACTACCAATGGCTGACGATTGTGCCCTACGTCGGAATCGTACACGTGAAGCTGGACCGGAGACGAGGGAACCCGTTTATGCAGGATACTGGCAGCTGGATCGGGAAGCAGCTCGCAAAGGCGGGCGACATCCGAGGATGGTTCACGATCACGTATAAGGACAGGAAGGGGGCAGATAGGGAGGTCGTGCTGTTAGCCCCGGTCAAGGGGGACCGTGAGCTGGCAGACTTTCTGCGTAAACGGAGTGCGGCGTTCGATAGCGAAGGAGACCCTCGCGAACCGGAGCCTCTGCTCCCCCAACCCCAAAGTCCTGAGCCGGCTGCTCCAGAGGTCGCGCCATCACGATCGGTTTCCACACCGCCGCTCACCGTGTTGGTGCTGAAGGTTGTCGACCTCATGACGGTCTCCGAGTTCAGGGCGGCGGGACTCGCCAAGCTAACAGACGCAGAACTGGAAGCGCTCGACGCCTGGCTCAATAGTTATGTGAAGTCGTCTCGGTAGAGGCGTAGAAAAAACGCGCCCGGCAGGGCGCGATCTGGAGAAGGCGTTTCGTTGAGGGTCAGACCTGGAGCTTTACGGCCACCACGTCGACGACGTGCTGTTTGTCGAAGGGCTTCTTGAACGATTTGACTGCGCCGTATCGTTCGGCGAATCCACGCACGTCGATGTCGTTTTGGGCCTCAAACGCCGTCATAGCGATCAGCCTGACCTCGGGCCTCTGCTTGGTCACCTCCTGGATGATCACCAGCTCGCTCTTCTGCGACACGAAGATGTCCACGGTCGCAAGGTCGAAGTCCTGCTCGCAGATTAGGTCGACACCTTCCTGAACATCGCTGACCGACTGGGAGGTGTGTCCTTCAGTGCTCAGGATTCGAACGAGAATTTCACTGATCGTCAGATCATCGTTTATGATTAGAATCTGTGCTAAACAAAACCTTTTAAAAACCGACTGCGTTCCCCCGAAACTCCCTGAAATAGGTTATCATCAACCTGATGACAACAGGTTGTCAGCGCTCGGAAACGCGGATTTACGGCCCTTTTGTGGCCATTCCAGAGAGGGAGCATGCCCAACGTTCTGTTCATTGCCGTAGACGATCTGAGACCTGAACTCGGCTGTTACGGAGTCGATGCCGTCCACTCGCCCCACATCGATGAAATCGCGCAAAACGGTGTTGTGTTCGACCGCTCGTACTGTCAGCAATCGGTCTGTGCGCCCTCTCGGGCCAGTGTCCTGACCGGTTGTAGGCCGGATACGACTGGGATTTTCGACCTGCAGACGCCGGTCCGGTCGGTGATGCCCGATGTGATCACATTGCCCGAGCACTTCAAGAACCACGGCTACACGACTCGCTCGATCGGCAAGATCTACCACCACCGTCAGGATGATCTCCAGGGATGGTCCTCGGAGCCGCACGTTTCACAGGGTGACTGGCAGGGACGGGGCTACCTGACCGACGAAGCGATCGAGACGATCACCCGGAACGACGAAATTCTAAAGGCCAGCGGGTCGACACGACGTGGCTTGGGTCCGGCATACGAGAGTGCCGACGTCGAGGACAGTGCCTACCACGACGGTAAGGACGCGGATGCGGCGATTCAGGCGCTGAACGAGCTGAAGGATGAGACGTTCTTCATTGCCCTGGGCTTCCATAAGCCCCATCTCCCATTCAGTGCACCGACACGATACTGGGATCTGTACGATCCGGAGGTAATTCCCCTGCCGGCGACGATAGACGCTCCCGAGGGTGCCACGGCCTACTCGTTGACAAATTTCGGTGAGCTGCGCGGCTACACGAATATACCTGACGATGGGGCGATGGACGCCGACCTGGCGCGGACGCTGAAGCACGGGTATTACGCCTGTGTCAGCTATATGGATGCGCAGGTCGGACGTGTGATGGCTGAGTTACGTCGCCTCGGTCTGGACAAGGATACGGTTGTGTTGCTCTGGGGCGATCACGGATGGAAACTGGGTGATCACGGAAGTTGGTGTAAGCACACCAACTTCGAGATCGACACGAAGGCACCCATGGTTCTTAGTGCACCCGGTCGTGGCTCGGCTGGATCGCATGCCGGTGGACTGACCGAGTTCGTCGACATGTATCCGACGCTTTGTGACCTCTGTGACATCCCCATTCCCGATCACTGCGAGGGCCAGAGTTTGGTCCCACTCGTCGAGGATACGGAACGGGACTGGAAGCAGGCCGCAATCAGCCAGTATCCAAGAGGCGGCGGGGTGATGGGATATACCCTCCGTACGAATGACTATCGGTATACCGAGTGGCAGGATGCGCAATCTGGAGAGGTCAAGGAGCGCGAGTTGTATGACCATCGCACGTCAAGCGACGAAGCGGCGAACGTTGCGTCGAACGATGCCTATCGGTCCACTATAGACGATTTCAGCGCCCAGTTGGGAGCCGGATGGCAGGCGCAGGCAGCGGTAGTGTAAGGAGAAGAGCAGGCTCGTCAATCCAAAGCGGTTGACTAAGTTCTTTCAAAACACTAACTTTTCGAAAGTCTAGAACGCCCGTTCACGGCAAGGCGACAAGCTGATTCTCGTGACAGATCGGAGGTCTCTTGGACTGGATGTATCCGGTACTGATGGTGTGTTTTGGCGCGTTCTGTTTCCAGATTTTCGCGGTCTTTCGGAAGCAGGCAGCCCTGCTTCAGCCGACAGTTGAGCAGCTCGAAAACAGTCGATCCAATGTTGAGCGACAGATTCAGGAGGCCGAGCAGGCTGCGGAAGAGAGTCTGCGCCGGATCGAGGCCCTCAAGCAGGAACTGGGGTCCCTGAACGAGCAGCGAATGGCTCTCCAGGAGCAGGTCAACGCTAAAGAAATGGTGGAGATCGGTGCCGGTGAGTTCGTGATGGGCGATGACGAAGGCGCGCGCGATGAGATGCCGCAGCGATCGGTCCTGCTGAACGCCTTCCTGATCGACAAGTATCCGGTGACCAACCAGGAGTACAAGATGTTTGTCGATGTAGCCGGTCACCGACGACCGCCACAGTGGACAAGCGGGACCTACCAGCTCGATCAGGCGGAACACCCGGTGACCAACATCAGCTTCAATGATGCAAAAGCATACTGCGACTGGGTCGGGAAGCGACTACCGACTGAGGCGGAGTGGGAGAAGTCGGCGCGGGGGACGGTCGGTCAGACCTATCCCTGGGGGGACGCCTTCCGGAAGGACAACGTCAACTCGAGCAACGACTACGGCGGGACGACACCTATCGATCAGTTCCCGGGTGGAAACAGCCCCTACGGCGTTATTGACATGTGTGGCAATGTGATGGAATGGTGCGAGGACTGGTATTACGACGAGTATTACGAGGCGGCCCCGAGAGATAACCCGGAGGGGCCGCCGGGAGGCCAGTATCGCGTGATTCGGGGTGGCTTCTACGCAGGGAACAAGGCCGATGTCCGATGTGCGGCACGACATTGGGCCCCCGAGGCGAACATGCAGGACCATATCGGTTTCCGGTGTGCCCAGAGCCCGGATGATTGAGAGGACAGACACAGGAGGCAAGTAGGGATGAAGATGGGGAACCGTGAGGTCGTTATTATCGGCGACCGCGTGCTCATCAAGCAGGAGGAGATGGAACACAAGACGGATGTGGGACTGTACCTGCCCCAGACCGTTGTGGAGAAGGAGGAGGTGCAGGGCGGCCTGGTCGTGGAGTGTGGCCCAGGCATCCCTCTCCCTGAAACACGTGATGATGACGAGCCGTGGAAGGCTTCTGAGAACGAGCCTCGGTATCTGCCGATGCAAGCCCGTGTCGGTGATTTCGCCTTGTTTATGAAGAAGGCGGCGATGGAGATCAAGTTCGAGGGCGCACAATACCTGATCGTCCCGCACAGCTCGATTCTGATACTGGTGCGAGATGATCCGACCAGTATCCTCGATGAGATCGAGGGGTTCGGTGATATCTGACCCCCTCGCTTGATCCGCTCAGAAAGCAAGAAGGGCCACCGTCTCGGACGGTGGCCCTTCTTGCTTTCTGGAGGTAGTGCTACTGCTTACGGGCGCAACGGAACCCGAGGGAGGAATACCGCTCGCTAGGTTTGACGTGTTTCCGGAAAGCCATGTCGACGATGCTGATGTTCCACCCACCCCCGCGGATGACTTTCTCTTTCCCGCTGTCCGGCCCACGAGGATTGCTGTAGGCCGAGTCCCCGTAATACTCCTTATCATACCAGTCGTAGCACCATTCCCAGACATTCCCCGACATGTCATGTAGCTCGAAACTGCTGGCCCCCGCGGCGAAAGAACCGACCGGAAGCGGCCGGCCTTCCTTCGACTCCCGGGTGTTGGTCGCGACGATACTCTTGACGTCGCCCCACGGGAATAAGGTGCCATCGCGGCCACGCGCGGCGATCTCCCACTCGGCTTCGGTTGGGAGTCGTTTGCCTGCCCATCTGCAGTAATCAGACGCCTCATCCCAAGAGACGCCGACGACGGGCTGGTCGTCACCATTGTACTTGGTGTTGTCCCAGTATTTGGGTTTCTGCTTACCGGTCTGGTCGAGGTAGACGCGATACTCGGCGTTCGTCAGCTCGTATTTGTCGATGTAGAAACTGTCGATCTGGACCTTGTGGATGGGGCAATCCTTGCCCCGACTGTCACCCATCTGGTACTCCCCACCAGGAATGAACACCTCTTCAGGTGTGACTTCGGCGACAGGACCAGTCGGTTGCTGAGCGGCATCCGCGAAGGGTGATCGTCCGTTGATGGTCTTGATATTGATTTTGTAGATGCGGACTTTACCGGACCCGACCCGCAATTCGATCAGCGTTGCACCGTCTCGGATGAGGTTACCGACTACGGTTCGTCCCGCTTTCAGGACGATCTCTACACGATCCCCCGGTTGGAGGGATTCGCCGCTGGCTTGTGAGAAAAGGCCCGTCGACATCGCCAGCAGGGCGACCGAAAGGGCAAGGATACTACGTCTGAGGAAGTGCATGCAATCTCCGGACAGGCGGCTTTCGAACGGACAGAATGATAACAAGGGGCATGGGGTTTGTCCAGTTATTCATTGATTAACAACGCCTTGTACCCGGTTTTGGTTCCCTTGACCTACGAAGCGAAAGAGTCTAGGTTTAGTGACGGTTGCGGGGCCGTTTCCGCGCAAAGCGTCGAGAGGATTCATGGCCAAAAAGAAGCAAGCTGAGGCAAAGACACCGGCGGAAGAACCTGTCGAAGAGGCGGGACTTCGGGAGAAGATCGAGATCTACCTTTTTCTCGCCGTCGAGGTGCTGTGTCTGCTGCTGTTTATCGATTTTCTGTTCATCGGTTATTACGTCAAGTAGGCACGTCATCGAGACGTAGCCCGTCAGGTCGGCACGGATGTGTCGGCCTTTCTCATTTGTGGGAGGTCGCGTGGGAATAGAGGTTCTCAAGTCCACCTTGCCCGACTACGCCAAGGATCTGAGGCTCAATCTGGGGGTTCTGACGACGTCGAGTCTGGATGACGTCGCGGCCTGGGGGTCAGCGTACACAGCTGCCCTGGTCAGTGGGAACCCGGACGTGACGGCGGCCGTTCTCGAGGACGCGCAGGGAAGCCTGTCGGATGAACAGCTTGAGGGGTGTCAGAGCGCGGCGGCGATCATGAGCATGAACAACGTCTGGTACAAGTTCAACGATGTGCTCACCGACCCTGAGATCAAGGGTCAGCCGGCCAAGCTGCGGATGAACATAATGCTGTCGCACGCAGGCATTGGACTGCTGCTGTTCGAGACCTTCAGCCTGGCGGCGAGTGTGGTGAACACGTGCGGGACGTGTGTGAACGCACACGCTGCCCAGATCAAGAAAAACGGCGGCGATGCTCAGTATGTGGTGGATGTGGGGAGAATCGCCTCGGTCGTCAAGGCGGTGGCGGATACGCTCGGTTTCGCTGAGGTGCAGGAGAAGGGCTAGAAAAGAAGAAGAGCCCCATTCCTGTGGCACGCGGCTCGGTTGAGCTAGTAATGTAGGTCTGTCAGCACTTGATCTCGTCCTCGAGCCCGTGGATCTCGCCTTGGAGTTTGGCGATCGAGCTCTTCAGCCGCTTGATCTCCGCTTCACGCTCTCGGACGAGCCGGCTCTTGCTTCGCTGGTCCTGACGCAGATCGGTCAACTCACCCTTCAGGGCGAGTGCCTCAAGCTGCTCGCGAAGGAGAGACTGTCGAAGTCTCTCGATCGTTGTTGTGAAATACCATTTGGCTACGATCGCGACGCCCGTAGCGACAAAGCACGTTACCCACCAGAGCATCCGTCGCTCCCGTTACCTTGTAGGGGTGGAGGACTCGAATCTCTCTACGAGATTAGACTCATCCCCTCTCAAAGTCAAGACTGCCTCCGGAGGCATTTTGCTCACGTTGTTCTTCCTGTTTGTGGTGATTGTCGTTCTCGTGATCCTCGTGGGATACGCGTATCGGAGTGACGAGGTCACGTCGGCTCCCGAGGAGCCAGATAGACGGCTGGACCGTCTGGCGACGACTCTGGACCCCGACCTGATGGAGAAGATTATCCAGCGTGCTCGGATCGAGGGGGGCTCTGAGGTGGAGATACTGAATCGCCTGCTTCGAGAGCGTCTGGAGCAGGACCCGGAGGCGTAGGGAAGTCTAACTCGTTCGTTGCATCGACGGTATACGCTCTCCCGAGAGTCTCGGGGATGACGATGCCCCCGGAGACGATCTGTCGCATCGCTTCCTCGACCGTGAGGTCGGTCTCAACCACCTGGGTCTGCGGAAAGATCACCATCCATCCCGTAGCCGGGTTGGGTGAAGTCGGCACGAACACACACCGACCCGGCTTCTGGCCGGGCAACGTCACCTCTCCCGTCGCAAACCCCAGGATCCACCGATCGTCAGCCGGATATTCCGCCAGGACGGCCCTCGTGAAGCTTGGCGCTTCTTTCGGAGCGGCCACGGTGTCGATGAACTGCTTAAACGGGCTGTAGATGCTGCCGATAATTGGGATCCGCGCCAGGATCTCGTTGCCGTGACCGATCAATCGCTTCCCGACGACATTGTTCCCGATCGAACCAGCCAGCCACACGACGACAAACGTCAGGACAATACCCAGCCCTGGGACGTCATCTTCGGAACCGAGGATGCCCTTGATCAGTGGTTGCGCCAGCGAGTCCAGCCACTGGAACACCAATCGGAGTGCGAGGAAGGTGACGACGAGCGGAACCAGTATGACGATGCCAGTCACGACTTTTTTCCTCAGCGCTGCCTGCAATGACCCGATTCGTGACTATCGGTGCAATTCCGGTTCTTCCTCTCGTGCTTCCACGCCGTCCCTTTCCCAAACCCCTCGACCCAGTTAGTTAACCCTTTGCTCGCCCGCCATCTTGAAGGTGTTCGCCATCAGGTCCAGCTGTCTCAGGTAGGTTTCCTTCTGCTTGTTTGGTGAGAAGACGCCCACGTCGACAAAATAGAATCTGTCCTGCTCGAGATCGACGAACGCGTAGCTTTTGAACGGCCCCCCCGTATACGCTTTCGGGTTTTGCCACAGGCCCTGGAGAACGATGGCCAGCTTGCCCGAGAAATCAGTTTCGTAGGAAGTGACTTCCCCTGGTGCTATACGATCCTGGTCGAAGAAGCGACGCGTGATCTCATCCCGTTTGGCAATCACCCAGTCCTCGGTCAGGGTGCCGGGCGCGATGCCGTCCTCCCAGTAGACGAAACACCATCGACTCGGCGACTCTTTCGCCAGGACTACGAATCCGCTGTCCGGCTTGGCCTCCAGGATCCGATAGCCAAAGGGGACCCGCACCTGCCACCCGAATTTGTGCGCCAGTTGTTTTGTGACGTCCTCACGCTCGCCATACCGGTAGATGAGCTTGGCGATCCGCTCGTTCCGGGCTCTTTCGACCGACGCATACAGACGATCCGACGATCCACGCAGATCCTCGATCAACGTCTCCACGTCCATGGCTGAGCTCACGAGCAGCAACTGCTCATCCGCCCAGACATCGTGCTTGATGGATATGCCCGGCTTCCCCGTCCGGACGGCATCGATGACCTCCTCAGACAGAAGCGACCGGAGGAAGTAACCGGTCTCGTGGTCCGCGTCGATGGTGCTCAGGACGAGCAGGATCTTCCGCTGAAGGTGCTTGTAGGGTTCGATGTCCTCGATCCGGCCGTGTTGGATGGAGAAGATTTTCTCGACCTGTGGGGTACGCAGAACCTTCTCGAAGATGTCCCGGACGACGGGCTCCAGCCGCTCCCACTCCGAAGGATCGGCCAGGACGAGAATTTCCTGCGCGGGGCCAACCGAGTCAGGTTTCCCATCCCCACAGCCGAAAAGGAGTATAGCAGCGAAGAAGGTGTAGGTGAGTCGCTTCATTGGCAACCTCCTGATAATTTGTGAATATAGCCAAAATCAGGGAGGACGCCGTGTGCGGGATCACGGGGTGTAGCGGTAAGGGAGTCGTGCGCCGAGGCCGGTTACGATCTCATAGGGGATCCGCTGCGCAAGCAGGGCAAGGTCTGCGGCTGTGATGGATGTGGCACGGTCAGTTCCCAACAGAATGACTTCATCTCCGATGTCGACATCGGCATCGCTGATGTCGATGACCATCTGGTCCATGCAGATGACACCAAGAATCGGACAGCGCACACCATTTGCGAGGGCTGAGCCCGACGGGGATGGAAAGCGCGGATAGCCGTCCCCGTATCCAACGGGGACGATGGCGGCACGCGTCGGGCGATCGACGACCGTATGTCCCCCGTAGCTGACGGCCTGACCGGCCTCAAGCTCCCGCACCTGAGTGATCCGGGCATGAATCGAGAGAGCGGCGGTCAGGGCGTCGAGTGGGGCGGCCCGGAGAGCCGGGTGATCGCAGGGCGGGATGCCGTAGGTCAGCAATCCGGCGCGGACGAGGTTGTAGCGGACGGCGGGTTGAGACAGCGTCACAAGACTGTTGGCCGCGTGCACCCAGCGGGGACGGGGATGGGATGAAAGGAGCTGGTCGAAGGTGCGCTGGATCCGGTCGACCTGTTTTTGCAGTTCCGATAGCTGGTCGACGTCCCACCCGATGTGTGTGGAAAGACCCTCCACCTCCAGGTGTGAGCCAGACGAGATAAGGTCGAGAAGCCGTTCAACGCCATCGGGTGCGACGCCGATGCGTCCCATGCCCGTGTCGACCTTGAGGTGGAGCTTGGCGACGGTGTTCTGAGCGGCGGCCGCCTCCTGAAGGGCCTCGACCGATTCCGCGGCGCTGACAGTAGCCGACAGGTCTGCATCCACGATGGCCGAGGTCGCTTCCGGGAGGGTGAGGCCCAGGATGACAATGGGATCCTCAATGCCGGCCTCTCGAAGGCTCAGCCCTTCGTAGACCGTGGCTACTCCCAAACAGGATGCGCCCCCCTCAATCGCAGCCTGAGCTGTCTTGATAATGCCGTGGCCGTATGCGTCCGCCTTGATGACGGCCATCACCTCCACACCGGGCCCGACGAACTCGGACACGCAGGAAACGTTCGAGCGAATCGCTCCCAGATCGACGTGTATCCACGCCTGCTGATCCGGTGCGGTCAACTGGCGATCCGGAAGTTGGAGCCCGACTCGGGGTGTTTGTAGACTTCGATCCGAACGGGGAACGCGCTCTTGATTGTGTCCACGTGCGTGATCACGAGGACCTTCTCGAACTCGTCGCTGATGGTCTGGATCGCTTCGATCAGGTGCGTGAGGCCCTCCTCGTCCTGCGTGCCGAATCCTTCGTCGATCACGAGGGTTTGCAGCGGAGTACCCGAGCGATGCGCGAGCAGCTTGGAGAGGGCGATTCGAATGGCAAAATCAACGCGGAAGGCTTCTCCGCCAGAATAGAGCTCGTATCGTCTTTCACCCAGTTCGTCACTGATCCGGATGTCGAGCGTCTCTTTGGTCCCGCCACTCCGGAGCTCACTGAGTGACTCGAGGGTGATCTGAGTGCCGTTATCGGTCAGTCGTGAGAGGATGCGGTTGGCCTCATCCTGCAGTTCCGGGATGGCCTGGTCGATCAGCAGTGCCTGAATCCCGTCCCTGCCGAAAGCTCTGACGAGCTCGCGGTAGATATTGGCATCTTTCTCACTGACCATGAGCGATTCCTGAATCGCAGTACGGCGACGCACGAGCTCGGTACACGTTTTGTGCTCGTGTTCGCTGGCTGCGAGCGTCCTGAGCACATCGTCGCGTTCGACTCGACTGCGTGATAGCGCGTCCGTGAGGCGTTCGATCTCAGCCACGGTCGTCGAGGCTTCCTTATCGATCCCCTCGAAAGTTTCCAGTGTTTTCTCAGCGGTCTCGTGTGATAAGCGGGCTTCCTGAAGACGCTCGGAGGTGGTGTCGACCTTGGTCGTGGCAACCGCCAGATCCCGCTCCGCGGCCTGAAGCTTTTCCAGACGCTTTTCCATGGGCAGCAGTCCCTCGATTTCCGACTTCAGCCTTTGATGAGATGACTCGTCATACGCGAGATCGTCGATCTGTTTATCGAGCGCTTCGATCCGGGCCTGTTGTTCGGGCGCGTACTTCCCCGATGCAAGCCACTCAGCTGCGGTGTCCCGTTTTTCCGTCGCATCGGGCAGTTCGTTGCGGGCTGTGTCTACCAGGCCCTTCAGCTCGTCGAGTCGGGCGAGTTCGATCTCCACCGGAGAGAGTTGCTCGATTCGGGCCCGGATGGCCTCGTGCTGAGCCGTTCGTTCGGTCAGCGAGTCGATCTCTTTCCGGATGGACGCGAGCTCGGTAGCCTCGGGACTCGATGTCTCATAAGTCTTTGACGCCGTTTCCAACTGCTGGAGTTGACCGACGAGCGTCTCGAGGTCCTCGTCGATCGACTTCATTCTCGCCAGTTCTGCCTCGGCCTGCGCGAAACGCTTGGGAGCATCCGCCAGCTCGTGCACCTGGTCTCGCAGCTTCTGGTAAGCAGCCCGACAGGTATCCCTGCGCAGCCGGGTCGCGGTCAGGTCGCTGATGGCGGACTCCCGCTCGAAGGCGAGCTGCTCGGCTTCAGCCCGGATCTGCTCCAGGACCTCCGCCCGATGCTCTTCGTCCAGTTCCGATCCACAAAGCGGGCAGTCGGAATCGTCGCGCGCCTGGAGCTGATCCGTCTGAGCGGCCACCTGATGTTGACGTCTCGCAAGGCCCTCGATGCGCTCTTTCAGCCGTTCTTCCGTCTGCTGGGCATCTGTCCCGTCGCGCTTGATGCGCTCCATTTCCTCGTTCAGCTCGGTGAACGTCTCGAGGTGCTGTCGGGCGTCGTTGAAGCTTCGCTCAAACGCTGTTCTGCGGTCGAGCGCGGTCCGGAGTTCTGCTCGCCGGGCGCGGTGTGTCTCGATCTGAACCTGCAGGCGTGACAGTTCGCCGTTGTAGGCCTGCTCGACCGTACGGCGACGCGTTTCCGCCCGGTCCCGCTCTTCCCGAAACGCATTGAGATCCCGATCCTGCTCTCGGAGGTTCGCGAGTTCTTTCTGGTGGGCCAGCAGGGTCGGTCGCTCAGCAAGCGCCTGATCACCGGACGCAATCCGTTTCGTCAGGTCGGCAACGGCCGCCTCCCAGTGCTGTCGTCGGGCATCAACCTTGGCACGAGCTGCTTCCACCTCGGCCGCAATCCCCGCGCGCACTATGAGCCACTCCTGCCGCTGGCTCTGTTTTCGGCCAAGATCGGTTTCCTGTTCTTTCCGTTGCTTCAGCTCAACGATTTGGGACAGAATCTCTTCCCTCTCTGAGAGCAGATCCTCGAATTCGGCCACGGAAGATCTGGCAGTATCCAGTTCTTGTTGCAGTTCCTGGAGCCGAAGCATGAATCCGTCGCGGTCGGCCTGGACGGCCGACCGCTGTGCACGCAGGGCCTCCAGTCGGGCCCGGACCTGCCGATGTTTCTCTAGGGCTGCCTCGAGGTGGGTCGACGCCGTTTCCTTTGCCGCCAGGTTTTTTTTCGTCTTCGCCAACTGCTCCTCGAGCTCAGTCAGGCGATCTTCGGCAGCCTGGACATGTTCAGCTTCTGCGCGGTGTTTGACGATCTCCGCCTCCGCCGTTCTCGCCCTGTCCTTGGCCAGGGCACCGAGTTCGTCGTAGCGGGATAGCTCGAGGATATCGGACAGAATCGCTTTCCGCTCTGAAGGGGACCGGCGCGTGAACTCGTCGACACGGCCCTGGAGGATAAATGCAGAGTTGACGAAGGTGTCGTAACCGATCCGGATCAGTTTGTCGATCCGGGCCTGCGTCTTTCGGATCGAGCTAGATTCCGAGATGGACCGGTACCGGTCACCATCGGTGTCGTAGACCTGTAACTCTAGGCTGCTCGACCCTGAGCGGGCAGTCTTCCGGTAGGACCGGGTGACCCGGAATCGCTGTCCGTCTAGGTCGAAGACGAACTCGACACGCATGTCGGTCGCCCCGATGCGCAACAGGCCGTCATCCGGCTTCCTGTCGGAGCTTGCCTTACGGGCCTCTCCCCAGAGCGCCCACGTCACGGCGTCGAACAACGCGGACTTGCCGTGACCGTTACGACCCGTGATACAGGCGACGTCGAAGGCGGAGAAATCGAGGCTCGGGGCGTCCTCACCGTAGCTCAGAAAATTCCGTAGCGTGAGTCCGACAGGAATCATAATCCGGCCGCCTCCGCTTCGAGTTCCTGAGCGCGCTTCAACAAATCCTCTCTGAGGGGTCCCAGCTTCGCATTGTTGTCGATGTATGCAGTGAGGACCGTCGACAAGCCCATATCGCGCGTGACCTGTGTCCGACGCTGCTTGACGATCCTCTCCGTGTCGGGATAGATGCCGGCGACCAGTGCGGCGGACCGGGTTGCCTCGCGGATTCGGTGGTAGTCGAGCTGGACTGGCGTATCTGATCGATAGATGACCCGGACGATGTGGTCGGCGATATCGTACTTGTCGATTTCGCTGACGATCGTCTGGGTCGGATCCACGGCGTGGGTTACATCGACCCGTATGGTGCGGAAGGGACGGGATGGTGTGGCGACGAATTCGTAGCTCGCCCGTTTATCGCCTGATTCGTCGTGATCGACCGTGACCAGACAACATCCTTTGGTCTCCTGCTCCTCGCCGAAGTCGATCCGGTCGATGCTGCCCGAATAGACGACCGGTGGGCAGGCCTCCGGGTTCATGTTCTGGTGTCGGTGGATGTGGCCGAGAGCAACGTAGTCGAATGCGGATTGCGCTAGTGTGGAGGTCAGGAAGACGGGATCACGGCCGATGACGGCCGTCTGTTCGGACCCGGAAAGGAGAGCGTCGGCGACAGCCAGATGGGCGGCCAGCACGACGGGCTTGTGACGGTCGACGCGTGCGGCCAGACCGTTCACGAGGTTGGCCCCCAGCTTTTGCAGATGTTCGAGGACCTCGGCCTCCGTGAGATCCTTGTGGTCGTCCGTGGCGAGCAGATGGCTCCGGTGGAGCCAGGGCAGACACGCGACTTGAACGGGACCGGACTTCGTCTCGAGATCGATTACGCAGTCCGTGGCCGCGATATGTATGTCGTCGGTGCCGAGGATACGGAAGATGTCGACCGAATTGGCTTTTCCGAAGGCCACCGGCGCGTCGTGGTTGCCGACGACGATGACGATCGGGATATCCGCATCCGAAAGTCGGCGGATCGACCGTGCGAGTTCGCGCTGGTGGGTCGCGGAAGGGTCGCAAGTCTTGTAGGCATCGCCGGCGAATACGACGAAGTCGACGTCCCGCTCGATCGCCGCGTCGAAGGCGAAATCCAGACAGCACGTGAAGTCAGCAACCCGGGTGTTGAGGCCCGTGGCCGGATCGAGCCGACCATAGGTTTCCACCCCGACGTGCGTGTCGGCGATGTGTAGAAAGGTGACCGCCATGATGTCCTGAATTGGCGGGGAGATGGTTCAGAGAAGGGGAACTGAGTGGGGGGGTCAGAATGTAGATATGGTGCCTGGAAGCAGCAAGGCTATTCTAGCTGGAGATGTCGATCTGAACCGATGCGGTGGCGGTGGATTCCCGGTGATACATGGAAGAGAGCTTGAGTCGACTCAGCCTCAAAGTCAGGGGCGTTGACCAGATCAGGTCGATACTCGGGAGGAGGATGGCACTAAGTCCGCCCCACGACTCGGGACGAAAGGCATATATCCTGGCGCCACGTCCGGACGTCGACGCCGGTTGCCCCGGCCTGGCCCGCGGTCCGATCCCTGAATCGTCACGTAGTCCGGCGACAGATATCGGATGGTGCCCTGGAATTTGAGATTGCCGATGGTGTGGGACCAAGCACCGAGCAGGTTCTGCCCTTGCGCTGCCTGGCTTCCTGAGAGATTGGACTTTACGCCCTCTACGGATAAGATGCCCCACCGGGCTGGACCATTCGGCGTGGAGGGAGACGTGTCGAACGCCAAGGGTATGGTTGAGCGCGAGGACTTCGGGGAAACGGCTACGCGACGATCCCCCGGAAAACGATCGATCGCGGTTCCCCAATCAGAGGTGGAGAAGCGTTGCGGTTTCGGCAAGCCGGTTGGCGGCATCGATAACCCTGTTTGTTGCGTGGTCACCGCAGAGTCGAAGCCTGGCGCCCCCGTCTTCTAAATCGGCGTCCCATCTGGAGATCCCGTGTATCGCAAGAAGTTGGACGGACTCGGTTCTCCACTGATCTGCGACGCCCCGGATGGCTCCGTGCTCCAACGATGAAACGGATCCGATCCGTTCGGAACCTGAGCGCTACAAAGTCATCAAAGCGCTCCGTTTTTGCCTGCTGTGTGCCAGACCGAGCCCTGGTCGGATGTGTCCTGCCGTGATCTCGATAATGGCTGAGGGCTGGATATTTATGTACCCAGCGGCGTGATCGGCGAGAGATCGCTCACCGGGATCTCGTTCGGTTACCGACCCGAATTCAAACCAGTTGGCGCGGACGGCCAGACGAGAGAGCAAGCGGACATCATCGGTAGAACGACTTCTGGATGTAGCGAGAATCTGCCCACGCACCCTGATGGCGCGGGGGCGAGCTTTTCTCTCGAACTGGAAGTGGGGTGCGAAATGGTCTGCATACTCCGGGGGCCAGCCCAGAAAAATGACGAGGTAGTCGAGGTCAGGGATCGCTCGTCGACCACGTTCTCGGATGATCCGGTTGGCGGACTCATCGTCGAGAAGCGGGCACGAGATGAGCTGATAGCGGGAGGCTTCGTTGACGTTCAACGTCCTGCCGTCCAGCTCGACCTCGACAGGAAGGGTCGTATACGCGTCCGGGTGAGATAGATCTGTCGCTTGGCCACACAGGAAAGCAACAGGCACGAGATTGAACGGGATGGAAAGGACTGAAAGCCGGATGATCAGGAAGGTCCACACGTCGATGCTCGCCTGAATCGAACAAGGTATTGGCGCGTATGGGTTTGTGGCCGAATACGCGCAATCGGGCGAACATCAGGGGGGCGAAGATCGTGCCGAACGTGAGGGTGCTGCGGAGGAGCTACTCGAGGTCCTGCGTTTCGGGCGCTGAGTCGAAGCTGAGGGTCTGGATTCGACCGCGACGGATCGAGAGGAGATACATCCAGGCGTTTTCACGGTCGCCTGGACGGAAGGTGATTCTTCCGGTGGCACCCGGGACGTCAGTCAGGCTCTGGAGTTTTTCCTGAAGGGAGTGGCGTTCTTTACCGCCGGCTGCGATGGCTTCGCGGACCGCGAGCATCGCGTCGTGACCGAGTGCCGAGGCGATGTCCTGGTCTCGACCGAATCTACCACGATACAGGTTTACGAACTCCTGAACGGATTCGAGATCGCTGCGCTCGTTATACTTGGCCACAAAGATCGCGTTCCTGACGTATCGGCCTCCATCCTCGACGACTTCGGGGTAGTTCCAGCCATCACTCCCGAGAAGTTGAGCCTTGATCAGCGATGAGGCGACCTGGGGCGTGATTAGCAGAACGTCTTCGTATGTGGACGCGCCGACCAGCAGGCCGTCGAGTGTTTCTACCGGTTCCGGCTTCACCGTGTCAGGATCGACGGGAACGGTTGGAGGCGGTTCGACGTGGATTCCGTTGCGGATGAGCGAGTCGATGGTGGTCTCGACCAGGTCGGGCATGATGAGCGCCAGACCTGCATCGCGAATCCGGTTGAACTGGCCGCGGTAGTCTGTTGCGCCTGGCTCATACCATTCCTGGACAACGACCTCTCCGCCAAGTTCTTCCGCCCGCGCCGTGAACTCTCTCGCCAGTCGATCGCCATACTTGTCGCGTGAGGATAAGGTGCCCAGCGTCCGCAGTTCCATTTCTCGGACGGCGTAGTCAGCGATCCGACGGCCCTGGGCGCCTGGTGTGGCGTTCATCTGGAATACGTAGGGCAGGGAGGCGATCTCGTCCTCGGAAGCGGTGGGCGCGATCAGTGGGATGTTCTGAGGACTGAGATGGGCGGCAAGGGGCAACGTCTCCTCACTGCGGAGAGCGCCGATGATCGCCAGGACATCGTAATTCTCGATAATGCGCTCGGCCGCTTTGACTGCCCGGATCGGCGAACCCTCTGAGTCTTCGAAGATCAGGCCGATCGTTTCGCCCTCCGGGAGCGGGAAACGCTCACGCGCAAGGAGGATACCGTCGCGCAGGCTCTTGCCGGCCGGAGACTCCATGGGTGCGACGATGCCGATGCGATATGTCGCTTTGGTCGGGTCCTCTTCGACGACTGCCAGGGTCGTGGGGGCCTCTTCTTTCGGCTGAGGTGCGCGGGTTCTGGAAAGCAGTCGGCGTCGCACCAGGGGCTCGAGGTAACCGTTCGGGAAACGCTCGAGGAACATGGCCAGCGGCTTGTCCGCTTCCTCCGGCTTACTGAGTTTCTCGGGCCATCTTGCCTGACCGAATGCAACGGCTTCATCCACGATCGACCGGCCAAAGTCGGCGCGAAGCCTGTCGAGGTCGCGATCTGTGAGTTTTTCCGCCCCGTACATCTGGCCCAGCCGATCTGCCGCCCTTGCTTTGAGCGGGGTGCCGGCCTTGGCGGCCAGGACACGCGCATACTGGGCCGCTGCGCTGTATGTTTGCCCCTGGCGGAAATAGCAGTCGCCAACGAGCAGGTCCGCTTCAGGCAGATACCTGCTGTAAGGGAAGGTCTCGTAGAGTTCGATTGCGGCGGCCAGAGCGAAGTTATATTCTCTGAGCTTGTAGTAGCTCTTCCCAAGCATCAGCCGCGCCGCAGAAATTCTCTGGTTGCGCGGGTGTTCCTCGATCAGTTCGACAAACCCGTCCCGGGCCGCGACGTAGTTGGCCTGGATATACCTGGCCAGCGAACGCTGGAACAAAGACTCCGCGTCCTGACTGAAGGTGACGGTCGCGTCCTGGGCCATTGCGGGCACGATAGAGCCCATCGTAAGGGTCAGGCACAGGAGGATCTTTGTGATTGGAGTCTTCATCCGGTCTCGAATCGAGGGCTGGAACCGTCGGGGACGGGAACAGGTCGCGTGCAAGGAGATGACCGCAAACGCTTTGCGAATATACGGTTACGCCCACAGACGGTCAAGATTGCCCCGGTTCTTGTATGCCTGATATCCATAAGCTCAGTGTCAAACGTGTCAAAGGGATCGGCGATCGCCGGTCGAGCGCTCTCGAGCAGGTCGGGATCCACACCGTCGCTGATCTTTTAGGCTTTCTGCCGTCCCGTTACCTCGATCGGTCGACGGAAACGCCGATTGCCCAATTGCCGTTGAAGCAGGAAGCGACGGTAGTGGGGGAGGTGGTCGCTTCTCGAATGGTGCCCGGCAGACGCCCCCGGTTCGTGGCGACGATCAGAGATGAGAGCGCCGAACTTGATTGTGTCTGGTTTGGCGGCTACAAGTATATGAATGATGCGTTCAAGGTCGGGGACTGGGTGTCGGTCGGCGGCAAGGTGACCGACTACCGGGGGCAGCGTCAGATCTCTCACCCCGAGGTCGAACTACTGTCGGGTTCTGAAGAGGATGAGGACGATCGGGTGCACACCGGCCAGATCGTCCCCCTGCACCGGACGACGGCGAACATGAAATCGTCGTCGTTGACAGCCCGTACGCTCAGGCGATTGATCTGGGACGCTCTCGAGGCACTCGACATTGATGATTCAATGCGTCCAGACCTCAGGGAAGGGCTCCCGTCGCTGGGGGCCGCCTATCGGGCCGTCCACTTTCCTGAATCCCTGGATGATGTGGAAGCAGGGCGCCGACGCCTGGCCTATGACGAACTTCTGACGGTGGCGGTGTGGGGACTTTCCCAACGGCCTCGTGGGTCTGCTATGGCGGTCACCTCGCAGGACTCTGCGACCCGTCTCGTGGAGAGCCTGCCTTTCGATCTGACCGGAGGACAGCAACGGGCACTCAGTGAAATCCAACACGATATGACGTCGGAGGGGACGTTGCATCGTCTGCTACAGGGTGATGTCGGGTCCGGGAAGACGCTGGTCGCCTTGATGGCTGCGCTCGCGGTGGTCGACTCGGGTGCTCAGGTTGCGATCATGGTTCCCACCGAGGTGTTGGCGGAACAGCACGCGAACAATATCCAGCTGATGGTGGAGCCGTTGGGTATTCGTGCTGGCCTCCTGACGGGACGGCTGCGAGCGGCAGATCGTCGGGCGGCCGAAGCGCTGGTGGCGTCAGGGCAGACACAGATAGTGATCGGCACGCACGCTCTTCTCCAGGAAGGGACCGTGTTCAAACAGCTGGGGCTAGTGGTGGTGGACGAGCAGCATCGATTCGGGGTGACACAGCGCCTGACTCTGCGCGAGAAGGGTGAGGATGCCCATCTGCTGGTGATGACGGCGACCCCGATTCCGCGGTCGCTCGCTCTGACCTTGTACGGGCATCTCGAAGTGTCGACGATCGACGAGATGCCTCTGGGACGTCAGCCGATCAAGACCGGGCTCCGAAAGGGAAAGGACCGTGACAACGCCTTTAGCTTTATCCGTGAGCAGGTGACAGCGGGGCGCCAGGCGTATATCGTCTATCCCAGAGTCGAAGGGAGTCGCGGGGTTCGGTCGGCCAAGGCGGCGTATGAAGAGCTGACTGAGGGACCGCTTTCAGGCCTGCGGGTGGGTCTGATCTACGGGTCCCTGAAGGGGCAAGAGAAGTCGACCGTCATGGAGGGGTTCCGCTCAGGCGAAATCGATGTACTGGTGTCGACCACCGTGGTCGAGGTCGGTGTCGACGTGGCGAACGCGACGGTGATGATGATCGAACACGCCGAGCGGTTCGGGCTTTCGCAGCTCCACCAGCTCAGAGGGCGAGTTGGGCGTGGTGAGGCGGAATCCTACTGCATCTTGATCGCTGACCCCGACGAGGAGCTGACGGAAGATGCTGAGGCCAGGCTCAACGCGATGTGTGAGACGACAGACGGGTTCCGCATCTCGGAGTTGGATCTCGAGATTCGGGGAGCCGGGCAGCTGTTCGGGACCCGTCAGGCCGGACTCCCCGAGTTTCGGTATGCCGATCTAATACGGGATCAGGATCTGATCGAGCAGGCCCGGCAGGTCGGAGACCGCATTGCTGAGACCGATCCCGATCTGCTCGGCTATCCGTGGCTGCAGGAACGGATCGAGGCCCTTACCGCGTCCGGTCTGACCATTGCCGAATCCGGGTAGCAAAGGGCCTGTATTGGCTGTTATTTAGCGGTTTCCGCCGCTCGGGTCGCGTTGACACACCTGATTGATTGTGGTAGATTGGCCGACCATCGGGTCACCACAGGGGAGGGACTGTTGGGGGGAAACACTGGGCGCCGGATCGCCCTATTAGGCACGATCAATCGGGATACAATTCGGACGCCAGACGGTATCGAGACGGAGAGTTACGGTGGCATTCTCTATAGTCTCCTGCCTCTGTCTGCGATCGTAAAAGACAGCGCGCAGATCTTCCCAGTCGTCAACGTCGGCGAGGACATGCGGGATGTGGTGAAGGGCTATCTGGAGCCTTGTAGCAACATCTCCTTTGACGCGGTCTCTTTCGTCCCTGACAAGAACACCCACTGCTTCATGGTTTACGACGAGCAGGGTAACAAGCAGGAGACGCTGCTCGGTGGTGTCCCCAAGCTGACGTTTGAGCAGCTTTCGCCCTATCTCGATGCCGATGCGCTGATCGTGAACTTTATCACGGGCACCGAACTTGAGCTGGAGACGCTACAGCACGTTCGGTCGGAGAGCAGCGCTCCGATCTTCATGGACATTCACAGCCTGACGCTGGGGATAGACGATCAGAATCGGCGGTTCTGGCGCGTTCCGCCTCGGTGGGAGGAGTGGGTCGCCTGCACCGATGTGATTCAGATGAACGAGCAGGAAGCGGCACTTCTCGCGGGCTCGGGTCTGGATACAGAAGCAAAGACGACCGATTTCGCCAACCGAATCCTGGACAACGGCTCAACGGTCGTTCTGGTGACGCGAAACAAGAACGGAGCTGACGCTATCTACCGTAGGGACGGGCAGACGATTCTGCACCACTCACCGCCCCAGCCCGCCGGTGTCCCGCAGGATGAAACGGGATGCGGTGATGTCTTCCTGATGGGCTTCATGTCGCGCTACCTCGACGAACAGGATCCCGTTACGGCGAGCCTGTCCGCCAATAAACTTGCTGGTATCAACGTCACGCTTCGCGGTATCGAGGGTGTACGAAAATTCGGTGAAGCGCTGGAAAACGGATCCCCCAACTAAGGACTCCCATGCAACAATACGATTTCCCGAATAAACCCAACCTGGACTTGAATTTCAGTCCGAAACTGGTGGTCTACGCGTTAGGCCTCATTCTGCTGCTCTGGCTGGCAAGTGGCATCTACATCGTCAACCCCGAGGAGCAGGCAGTCGTGCTGCGCTTCGGCGAGGCCATCGAAATTTCGGACTCAGGGATTCACTACCATCTGCCCCGACCGATCGAGCGGATCGAGAAGGAGAAGGTGACCCAGGTCAAGCGTGTCGAGATCGGGTTCCGCACGATCAGTCTGGATCCGGCCCCTAGGTATCAGAAGGTCCTGCGCGAATCGGTGATGCTGACGGGCGACGAGAACATCGTCGATGTCGAGCTTATTGTGCAGTATCGGATCAGCAGCCTGGAGGATTACCTGTTCAACGTGGCAGGACAGTCCGAGGCCGTGCGCGGCGTGGCTGAATCAGCCCTCCGCCAGGTGGTTGGGCGGCATACGATCGATGAGGCGCTGACGGAAGGGAAGCTGAAGATCCAGACGGAGATCGAGGAAGAAATCCGGACGGTGTTCGAGCTTTACGGGATTGGCGTCCGGCTGGAGAACGTGAAACTCCAGGCAGTTTCCGTCCCCCGTGAGGTCGACCCGGCGTTCAAGGATGTGGCGAGCGCTCGTGAGGATCGCGAGCGACTCCGGAACGAGGCCGAGGCCTACCGAAACGAAATTATCCCTAAGGCACGCGGTGAAGCGGAGAAGCAGGTCAGACAGGCCGAGGCGTATGCCGTCGAGCGTGTAAAAAGATCTCAGGGTGATGCGGATCGTTTTC
Organism: Gemmatimonadota bacterium; assembly: GCA_002727195.1. Taxonomy (GTDB): domain Bacteria; phylum Latescibacterota; class UBA2968; order UBA2968; family UBA2968; genus UBA2968. Next base: position 122,889 of record PBWH01000002.1, on the reverse strand, counting down.
TGACCGTGCTCAAGGAATATCGCAACGCACGGGATGTGACCGAGAAGCGGCTTTACCTAGAGACGATGGAAAAGATTCTGCCAAACATTCAGAAGTACGTGGTTCAGTCGGACGGGAAGGGCGGTCTGCTGAATGTGCTGAACTTGCCGCGCCAGAGCGCGGGTGGAGGGAGCGGACAATGAGACCTCTCGTTATTGGACTGATCATACTAGTTGTTCTGGGGATCGCGGCGGATGCCGTCCTGTTTATCGTGGATGAGCGGGAGCAGGTGGTGGTGACTCGTGTGGGTGAGCCTCGCCGGACACTTCAGAATCCGGGGCTCTATTGGAAGATGCCCTTTATCGAGCAGGTTCACTCGTTCGATGACCGCCTGCTGTTCAGCGACGCCGATCCGGCGCCGATCTACACGCAGGACAAAAAGAACCTGATCGTCGACAACTTTGCCCGTTGGAAAATCGTCGACCCGTTGAAGTTCATGCGTTCTGTGCAGACGATATTCGGTGCGCAGTCCCGATTGGACGATATCATCTATGCGGCCGTGCGCGAGGAACTAGGTAAACGGACACTCGAGGAAATCGTGAGCGGGGAGCGTGACCAGATCATGGCAGCCGTTACCGAGCGTTCTCGGTCGGATGCCGCCGATCTCGGTGTCAAGGTTGTCGACGTGCGGATCAAGCGTGCCGACCTCCCGGAAGAGAACAAGAAGAACGTTTTCGATCGAATGCGAGCAGAACGCGCCCGAATCGCGAAAGAGTATCGCGCCGAGGGTGGAGAGGCCGCGCTCAAAATCCAGGCGGAGACGGACCTCGAGGTGACTCGGATCACGTCCGATGCGTTCCTGAAAGCCCAGCAGATACGAGGCCAAGGTGATGCGGAAGCCCTCCGGATCTATGCCGATGCGTTCCAGCAAGACCCCAAGTTCTATGAGTTCCAGCGGACGCTCGAGGCCTATGAAAAGACGCTGGGTGAGGGCACGACCGTTGTTCTGCCGCTGGGTACCGAGTTTTTCAAGTATCTGGGGAAGAGCAAGCAGTAGAGCGCTGGTGCTCTGCCTGCTCCTTTTCGGGGGGGGGCAGGCAGCTGGGCGTGATGGCTTCTCCGAGGTCCGATCCCGTGGGTTGAGCTTGTTGATACCGGACGCGGAATCGGGCGGTGCGTCAGCCCTTCTCGACACGCTTGTTGCGTTGCAGTCAGAAGTCGCGCAGGAATTGGGAGACGTCCCGATCCCTGCCATCACGATCTACGCTGTCAGGTCTGACCGAGACTTTCGCGACCTAACGCAGAATCGTATCCCCCATTGGGGCGTCGGTGTTGCCTACCCCCAGGCAAAAACGATCGTCCTGCGTCGCCGGGCCGGTCAGTCGACCGCACTCCTCCAGACGGCTCGGCACGAGTTCTCACATATACTCCTACATCACGCTGTCCCGAAGACGACTCGGATCCCCGTCTGGTTCAATGAAGGTCTCGCCGTGTGGGTCGCCAGGGAATGGCGGTTCCAACAGAGCTTCAAGGTTGCGGCGGCGGCGCTGAGCGACGGCCTGATCCCGTTACGGGATGTGGATGCTGTCCTCGGGTTCGGCGCCGGCCGTGCGCATCTGGCGTATGACCAGAGCTACCTTGCCGTGCTGTTTATCGTGACGCTCGGTGGTGAGCGCGCGCTGCCCAACCTAATTGACTCGTTGAGGGACGGCGTAACCTTCGACGTGGCCCTCTACCGGATCACGCGCACGTCGCCGGCCGCGTTCGAGACGGCCTTCGCGGCGTTTGTCGGGAACCGGTTCGGGTTGCAGGCGCTGCTGACGTCGGAAGAAGCAATCTGGCTCTACATCGTGATGTTGGTGGTGGTCGTCTGGCTGGGCGTTCGGCACAAAAATTGTCGAACGATCGCGCGATGGGACGAGGAGGACACGCTGGAGGGGTTGCCGCTGTGGCTTCGCGCCAAGATCAAGCGAGAACGCGAATGACAACGATCGGCGTGACTGGAGGGATCGGGTCTGGCAAGAGCACTGTATGCCGGATGTTCGAGGGTTGGGGAGCGGATCGAATCGACGCCGACGAGGTCGGTCACGAGTCGGTCGAGGATCCAGATGTACAGGAGCGTCTCGTCGATGCCTTCGGGGCGGACATCCTGGTCGACGGCGTGTTGAACCGACGGGAGTTGGGGAAACGAGCATTCGTGTCGGATAAGATGCGGCGCCAGTTGACCGATGTGGTGTGGCCCGACGTGGGGCGTCGGCTGTCACGTCGTGTAGCGTCCGCTCGAGAACGCGGTGTGGAGACGTTTGTGATCGAAGCGTCTGTTCTGTTGGAGCGCGGTGATCCCGAATGTCTGTATGATGTGATCGTCGTGGTGACGGCGCCAGACGACATACGGATCGCGCGGACGATGGATCGCCTGGGGGTGTCGGAGGCCGAAGTGAGGGCCCGGATGCAGCATCAAGTGCCTGAAGACGAGAAGATCAAACGGGCGGATCACGTCGTGGTCAATGACGGGACGGTCGATGATCTCGAGGCTCGAGCCCGCGTCCTGTGGGAAGAGCTAAAGGAGATGGAGAAGGAGTAAGCATGGATTACACGCCTCACACCGATGAGGATGTCTCGACGATGCTGAGTGCGCTGGGATTGAGCGAACTGGCCGATCTCAAAGCGCCGATTCCGGAATCACTGCGTCTGGCGTCGCTCGACCTGCCGTCGGGAATGTCCGAACTGGAGGCTACGCAGCTTTTTGAACGCATGGCGGCGGAGGTGGGGGCGGCAGCACCCGAACTCAGTTTCCTGGGAGCCGGCGCCTACGACCACTTTTCGCCGTCTGTTGTGGACGCGACGATTTCGCGTGGCGAGTTCTTCACCGCGTACACGCCGTATCAACCCGAGGTCAGCCAGGGGACCCTTCGCGCCATCTTCGAATTCCAGACGATGATGTGCGAACTCACGGGGATGGAGGTGGCGAACGCGTCGATGTATGACGGGTCGTCCGCGCTTGCCGAAGCGGTGCTGATGGCGGTCAGAATCCGTCAGGCCGATCATGTGATCCTGCCTCGCAGTCTGCACCCCTTCTATCGACAGGTGGTGGAGACGTATGTGGAAGGGATTGGGCTGCAGGCGGTGACGGCACCGTGGACGGACGAGGGGACGATGGACCTCGATTGGCTGGCCGATCACGCGGACGATTCGGCGACGGCAGTCGTCGTGCAGAACCCGAACTTCCTAGGCGTGCTCGAGCCACTCGAAGAGATCGGTAAGCTGCTCGCGGATCGTGCGCCGTCGTTCGTGGCCGCCGTGAACCCGATGTCGCTCGGGCTGATCGAACCGCCTGGCTCGTATGGGGCCGACATCGTGGTGGGGGATGGTCAGCCGCTTGGTCTACCACTGAGCTTTGGCGGGCCGTATGTCGGATTCTTCGCGACACGGCAGTCGCATATTCGCCGAATGCCGGGACGGATCGTTGGTCAGACGACCGACGTGAACGGCAAGCGCGCCTACGTGTTGACACTGAAGACTCGCGAACAGGACATTCGTCGCGACAAGGCGACGTCGAACATCTGCACGAACCAGACCCTTTGTGCAACCGCTGTGACCGTCTACCTGTCAGCTCTGGGTCCTCACGGCCTGGAGGAAGTCGCGTCGGTGAACTGGACGAGAAGTCACGCCGCCCAATCCGCACTCGCCAACCTCTCGGGCGTGTCTACACCGTTTACGGGGCCATTCTTCAACGAGTTCGTTTGGAAGCCCGACCGGCCAGCCACTGAACTTCTGAACACAATCAGATTACAGGGGATTTCGGCCGGTGTCGATCTGGGGAGCTTCGATCCCGACCTGAGCGGCTGTATCCTGACCTGCGTGACCGAGAAACGGTCCGCCGAAGATGTGGACCTCCTAGTGTCGGTAGTGGAGGGGGCGCTATGAGCGAGAAGATGCTGGCTTTCGAGAAGAGCAAACCGGGACGCCGATGCACCACATTCACGACGGACGAGAGACCAGATGTCCCCGCTGAATTGCGGCGGAAGACCCGTCCCAAGCTCCCGGAGTTGAGCGAACTGCAACTGGTCCGTCACTACGTCGGTCTGTCGCACCTGAACTTCAGTATCGACACGAATTTCTATCCCCTCGGATCTTGTACGATGAAGTACAACCCGAAGGTCCACGAGAAGGCCGCCCGTGTTCCCCAGATCGCCGGGCTCCATCCGCTCGAGTCGAGCAACCAGCAGATGCTCTCGATGATCTGGGAGATGGAACAGATCCTAAAGGCGGTTACGGGGATGGACACGTTTACGTTCCAGCCGGCTGCCGGTGCGCAGGGCGAATTTGTAGGCATCTCCCTGATCGCCGCGTATCATCGGGCGCAAGGGAACGACAAGCAGGTGGTGCTGATTCCGGACTCGGCGCACGGGACGAACCCGGCGACGGCGGCGATGTGCGGCTATCGGGTCGAGGAGATCCGGTCGACAGAGCGGGGGACGGTCGATGTCGACGACCTCAAGTCCAAGATGACCGATCAGGTCGCCGGTCTGATGCTGACAAACCCGAACACTTTCGGGGTGTTCGAGGACGAGATCCTCGAAATCGCGGAGATTGTTCACGACGGTGGCGGTCTGCTCTACTACGATGGCGCGAACATGAACGCCTTTCTCGGGCAGTGCCGGCCTGGCGCCATGGGCTTTGACGTCGTGCACATCAACCTGCACAAGACGTTCACGACGCCGCATGGTGGTGGTGGTCCCGGATCCGGACCGGTGGGGGTGAAGTCGATTCTCGAACCGTATCTGCCGACCCCGATCGTTCGCAAAATTGACGAGCGCTTCGTGCTGGATTTCGATCGGCCGGAATCGATCGGGAAAGTGAGCACGTTCTGGGGCAACTTCGGGATGGTGGTCCGGGCGTTCGTGTATGCTAAGATGCTGGGCGCTGAAGGGATGCGTCGGACGAGCGAGATGGCGGTGCTGAACGCGAACTACCTGACTCGGAAGCTCGAGGACGTGTATGACCGTCCGAAAAAAGCGCAGCCAATGCACGAAGGCGTTCTATCCGCAGCGGGACAGAAGAAGGCGAACGGGATTACGGCGCTCGATATTGCCAAACGACTGATCGACTACGGGATCCATCCGCCGACGATCTATTTCCCGTTGCCAAAGGTCTGTCCCGAAGCGCTTCTGATCGAGCCGACGGAGACGGAGAGCCTCGAGCAGATGGACGAATTTGTGGAAGCGATGCGTGCGATCGCGAAGGAAGCGGACGAACAGCCTGAGCTACTGAAGGCAGCCCCTCACGACACCCCGGTTCGACGGTTGGATGAGGCGACGGCCGCACGGAAGCCGATTTTGAGGTGGCAGCCTGAGTAGAAACCAACTGTATCGGAAACGAGGAAGGGGCGTGTCCATTGGACACGCCCCTTTTCCTTTTGACTCTGAGTGATCCGCTACTTTGGTGGGCCTGATAACTCCAGCAGGTTCCCGGCGGGATCTTTACAGAAGGCGAAAGATCGGCTGTTGTGAGGTCGAACGCCGGGGCCCCCGACGATGCCGACGCCTGCGCACCGGAGTGAGGTGATACACTCGTCGAAGTTGTCGACGGCTATGGCCAGATGCCGTCGCGACGGGTCGGCGTGTTCCTCTGCGAGCAGCAGGTGCAGTTCGATGTCTCCGCACGCATACCAGGCGCCCTCGAATTCGTAGTTAGGACGGTCGATGGGAACGAGCCCAAGGATCTTCCCGTAGAACGCCCTGGCTGCTTCCAGATCACCGACGACGAGCGTGACGTGATGAATGCCTGATATTGAGAACGACTCGGCCACGTCTACTCCTCGCCCAGGTAAACCTTTATCCGACGCATTCGTGACGGATGCTTCAGCGCCCCGAGGGCCTTGTCACGGATCTGGCGAACCCGCTCCTTGGTCAGACTGAACTGGTTGCCGATCTGCTCGAGCGTCATCGGATTGTCACCGTTGATGCCGAAATACATCTTGAGGATCTGGGCTTCCCGCGGTGAAAGGGTCTCGAGGGCGGACCGGATCTCCTCGACCATCGCGCGCTGCATCACGGTGCGCTCGGGGCTTTCCGCTTCCTTGTCCTCGATGATTTCGAGCAGGGAGGTGTCGGGACCCTCCTCGAGCGGTGAATCGAGGCTGACGTGCCAGCGAGATGCGTCCAGCAAATCCTGAACCTGCTTCGGCTGCATTTCGGCCACGTGTGCGACTTCCTCGGTATTCGGCTCGCGGCCCAACTCCTGCTTCAGCCCGGACGCGATCCGCTCGAGCCTGCATAGATGTTTGATCTTGTTTACGGGCAGTCGGACCATCCGCGCCTTTTCGGCGAGAGCGGACAGGATGCCCTGACGGATCCACCAGACGGCGTAGGTGGTAAACTTCACGCCGACCGTTTCGTCGTAGCGGGTGGCGGCCCTGATCAGACCGACGTTTCCTTCGGCGATCAGGTCCTCAAGCGGTAAGCCGCGTCCCTGGTATTCCTTGGCGATAGTGATGACGAATCGAAGGTTGGATTCCACCATCTTTTCGAGACTCTTCCGGTCCCCGGCACGGATCCTGACCGCCAGGTCGAATTCCTGCTGCGGCGTCAGGAGAGTGTTGTAAGCGATGTCCTTCAGATAGAGCTCGAGCGCGGTACCTTTTCGATTCTGAGCCCTCGTATCTTCTTTTTTGCTCGCGGTTGTTGCGGGCATTGCGGTCCCCCTGAATACTCGTATGACGACGGCGCATCCATTGCACGCGTCGTGATTCGAAAACAATAGCATCCTGCGATCGTCCCGAATGGAACGAGATTCTTGATGTGTCTCTCCAGGTACTACTGGGGAATCCGTGGGAATTTCGATCGTTGCCGTTCACGATGGGCGGTCATAGGGAAGGGCGACTGCCTAAGGGGTCGTGTGCGGTCGGCTTCGCTTGAGGAAGCTAGCCAAAACGCAGTGAGCGGCGCGATCAGGTTCGGGTAGGGATCCGAACCGATTCAACTCTCTGGCTTTTGCTCCGATGTCCTCCTTGTCAGTTGGGCTCGAGGCCGTACTTCTCGATTTTTCGGAGCAGCCTCGGCGCGCGAGATTTTCAGCATGCGAGCGGACCTGTTCTTGCTACAGTCCGTCGACTTCAGCGTGTGTTTGATCAGTCTCCTCCTGACCTCCTCGAAGGTGACGCCTTCACCCGGGAAGTTGATGATGAGTTGCTCGCTGTTCCACTTCAGGGTCGCGAGCGAGTTGGTCTGGCGGATGCTGACCGGGATCATCTCCGGCTGCAGCGTCCCCGCCGTGTCATTCAAGATCACCGCCCGTTTGATAGCATTCCGGGGTTCACGGATGTATTCCGGGCCAGTGATACTGGCGGAGGAGTTCTTTCGATGTTTCAGAGAGGCTCCGGCTTCCCAACGAGTAGACGCGACCGAATTCCTCGATAAAGCTCAGTGCGAGTAGGGTGACATCATTGCCGCGTTCCCGCAACGCCGACAGGTTGATCTGGATTTCGTTCAATCGGTAGTAGAGGTTCTCGCGGAAGCTCTGTTCCCGCACTGCCTCTTCGAGGTCCACGTTGGTGCTGGCGATAATTCGCGCACGCACACGGACCTCATCCTCGCCGCCCAACCGGCGAAATGTCTTCTCTTCGATCTGAAGTCAGGAATGTTGCCAGGGGATGGGCGTGACCGTGGGAACTCAAAGGGAAATGAAAGTTGAGAAAAAGCCACGCCGAATATTAATATTACTATAATATGGCCTCATGCGTTTGTCAACAAAGAGCATTGAAAAAACGACATTTAAGTCGATTCGTGACACGCGTGACCATGGCGGGATAAATCCGCTCATGGATTAGTTGATGTGTTTCATCATGCGGATTCAATTGCTTAATCATTCGGAGACCCCGTGGATCTGGACGAATTGCTGAAGACCTTCCTTGACGACCCTCAGTCGTTGCGCCACAGGCGAGAAGCCTCATCGGACGTCGCCGAGATCGAGTCAGAAAGGTCCTGAGGCCGGTATCGAGGCGCCGTGGTGAACCTGAGCGGCGGCGGAATGGGGCTCGCGATTACGTCAGAAGCCGCATCGGCACTGCAGAAAAAACGATCAAGTCGAGGTCGGAGCCGTCTTTCCTGATGGTGATTCGCTGTCACTAAGTTCGCGAGTCGCCTGGCTCAAGGCAGGCGAAGCCAGTGAGTACTTCCTTGGCCTGGTCTTCTTGGAACTGGATGCCGATGCCTAGGAAACGGGTGCATCGACGGATCCTGGCCGAGGTCGTCAAACGGAATTTCCGCAACAGCTAACCCCGTGCAGACCGCTCAGGCGGCATCTGCCCCTTCTTCATCTGCTGGCATTCTCTGCCCCAGTTCCCGATCCATCAGGAACAAGCCGTTCCCGTCATTACCTACCAGCTTGAGCTGCTGGATGATCTCCGAAGCCGTTGCTTCCTCTTCAACTTGTTCCGTCACGAACCACTGGAGGAAGGTGTTGGTGGCGTGGTCGCGGTTTTCCAGACTCAGGTCGACCAAGTTATAGATCCGCTGGGTGACTTCCTGTTCGTGCTCGAGCGTTCTCTCGAACACCGCGAGAGGTGTGTCCCACTCTTGCGGCGGGGCCTCAATCCGGGTCAACTGAACGACGCCTTCCCTGTCATTGATGAAGTCGAAGAACTTGGCCGCGTGAGCCAGTTCTTCCTGATACTGCATGCGCATCCACGTGGCAAACCCCTTGAAGTCCTTGTCTTCAAAATGGGCGGCCATCGCTAGGTAGTAGTAGGCAGAATAAAACTCGACGTTTAGGTGCTCGTTCAGCGCGTCGAGCATCTTGGGGGCGATCATCGCTTCCTCCTTCCATATGCTTGATTTTCTGGGCTGAAGTATACACAAAAGCACTTGTGATAGCCACGTGGTTAGGATTGTCCTGTTTTTCCTTTACTGGGCAGTTCGGCGGACATAAACTTGCCTAACCTTATTTGAAAAAGGCTTCACTAAGGACCTTACGCAGCCTGCCAGGCTGAGGGCCAGATTCTGGAGGAGACATGTTAAAGGGCAAAGTGCTCGATGCACTGAACAGCCAGCTGAATCACGAGTTTCACAGCGCGTATCACTACCTGGCGATGGAATGCTATTTCCGGTCGGAGAATCTGAAAGGTTTCGCGCATTGGGCACGACATCAGTATGAAGAGGAATGCGAGCACGCGCTGAAGATCTACAGCTTCATTCATGACCGGGACGGCAAGGTCAAATTGGACCTGATCGCGCAGCCTCCCGAGGCCTGGGAGAGCCCGATCGCCGCAGTGGAAGACGCATTCTGTGAAGAGCAGTCCGCCAGCGAGATGATCAATAACCTGGTCGACCTGGCGTTGGCCGAGCGGGATCACGCGACGGATATCTTTCTGCGCTGGTTTGTGGAGCGTCAGGTGGAAGAAGAGTCACACGTCGGGGACATCCTGAACAAGGTGCAGATGATCGGTGACGACAAGTATGGGATGTTCCTGCTCGACCGGGACCTCGGATAGGGTAGCTGTTGGCCCTTGACACACAGCCAAACGGGGTGTAGCGTTGCTTACGATATGTTTGGGTTACTATACAATCAGCGTGACCGGTATACAAGGTGCTAGGTTTGCTAGGGTTTGTGACGAACGGAGTGCACGAGGTGCAAAAGGACAGTCTGTGCGCGCTCGAGCGGGATGCTGTCTCGACGGTGAGTGAGATCCACGGACCGGAGCGGTTTCTGAATCGGCTCAAGTCGGTCGGCATCGTTGTCGGGTCACATATCAAGGTGCTAAGGACGGGATGTCCCGTCGTCGTACACACAGAAGGCGGTCGATTTTGCCTTCGGAAGGAGGACGCTTCGCAGATTCGGGTCGATCCGAATCCGGCTGAAGCCCTTGCGTGAATCCTGCCTCTGAATCAGTCGATGAGTCGTCTCCCCTGATCGGCGTCATCGGCAACCCCAACACCGGTAAAACCACTCTCTTCAATGCGCTGACAGGGCTCAGCCAGCGTGTCGGCAACTACTCAGGCGTGACGGTCGAGCGCAAGCAGGGTAAGCTCCGTATTCCCGACGGTTCCTCACTGGAACTGCTCGACCTTCCTGGCAGCTATTCTCTCGACGGACAATCCCCAGACGAACGCATCGTTAAGGAAGTACTCCAGCGGCGCGCCGACGGTGATCAACCACTGGCCGGCATTCTGATCGTCGTCGATGCCGTTCACCTGAAACGCAACTTCAACCTCGTCGCACAGGTCTTGGCGACGGGCCTTCCGGCAGCGCTGGTCGTCAATATGGTCGACCTTGCGCAAAGGGAAGGGGTCACCGTCGATGCTGCCGCATTGTCCGCCGCGTTGGGGATCGACGTGTTCTCCGTGTGTGCCACGCGACGGGACGGTCTCGACCAACTCGTAGACGGGGTCACCCGGTTGCGGGCACCGAAGCCGGTTGATCCGGATGTGGACGTCTGGATCGATCGGGTGCTCTCAGATAGTCTGGTCCGGCCCGATGGTCTGCACGCCAGCCGTTCGGATCAGGTCGACCGGTTGTTGACGCATCCGGTGTTCGGCGGGATTACTTTCGCGGTGGTGATGGCCGTCGTGTTCGAGGCGATTTTTACCTGGACCGGCCCCCTGATGGACGCCGTCGAGGGGTTGATGGGATGGATCGGCGATCGTGTGGCCACGATCGTCCCTGAGGGGTTACTCCAGAGTCTCCTGTTGAATGGCGCGGTGGCCGGTGTCGGGAGTGTGGTGATCTTCCTGCCGCAGATCGCGATGTTGTTCCTGGCGATCGCGATCCTCGAGGATTGCGGGTATATGCCCCGAGCGGCGATGCTGATGGATCGCCTGCTCAGACGGTGCGGGCTCTCCGGGCGTTCGTTTATCCCGATGCTGTGCAGCTTCGCCTGCGCCATTCCAGGCATTATGGCCGCTCGCACAATCGAGGACCGTCGTGACAGGCTCGTGACGATCCTGGTGGCTCCGTTGATGTCCTGCTCCGCCCGACTTCCCGTCTATACAGTTTTCATTGCCGCGTTCATCCCGAATGAGTCGGTTGGCGGCCTGCCCTTAGGGCTTCCCACGGCGACGATGATGGGGCTGTATCTGCTCGGGATCGCGGTGGCGATTCCGGTCGCCCTGCTGCTGAAGCGATGCGCCTTGCGTGGCGACAGCGCGCCATTCCTAATGGAACTCCCTTCCTATAAAATGCCGAATGCCCGAACGGTCTGGATGCGGGTCTACCACGCGTGTCTGGCGTTCCTTCGTCGGGCCGGGACTGTGATCTTCGCCGCGTCGGTGATCGTGTGGGCGTTGGCGACCTTTCCGAGGACAGACACGGACGACCCGTCCCTGGCCCTCCGGAACAGCTTGCTGGGGGGAAGCGGTCAGGCGATCGAGCCGCTCGTGAAGCCGCTCGGATGGGACTGGCGTCTTGCCATCGCGACACTGAGCGCGCTTCCGGCCCGCGAGATCGTCTTGGCCTCGCTCGGGACGATCTATAGCGTCGAGGATCCAGTGGAAGACGCGGAGTCACTGAAGTCAGCCCTGATGAACGCGAAGAGCGACGACGGAAGTCCGGCGTTCACGATTCCGGTCGTGTTGTCGGTACTCGTGTTCTTTGCTCTCTGCGCGCAGTGCTCGTCGACGCTTGTGGTCATCAAACAGGAAGCCGGTGCCTGGGGCTGGGCGGTGTTCACATTCATATATATGACCGGCTTGGCGTATGTCGGCGCCCTCCTGGTCTATCAGGCGACAAGGTTGATGGGGTGGTAGCCTCGTTTCTCCAGAAAATCGTTGACAGGGAAGAATCTTTGTATAGTTGGCTTAGAAGATATTTTAGTAGTGAAACAATCACTGAGTCACTATAACGTTCGACGAACGGTGTGATGAGCCGTCTGGTTCTGTGCGGGTTAGCGGTTGCCGAGGAAGACAAACGGCCCGAGCTGCCGGGTGGCACGTATGACAAACCGTACATCAAGCGCGCCGGCCGAGGCGTAGCCGTCGGCGGCTAACTGGATCAGGAGTTCGAATACAACGAGGGTGGCAAGAACACGTTCGATCAACACCGCTTCATCCCGTTCATCTACGGGCAGGTCAGCGACCGCGTCCGTGTGAGCGCGGAGATCGAGTTCGAGCACGGCGGCCTGGTGAAGGGAAGCAGCGCCTCGGACGGCGAGGTCAAGCTAGAGTTCGCGGTGATGGACTTCGAATTCGCCGAAGCGTTCAACTACCGCGGCGGCGTCATCCTCTCGCCACCCTGGGTTTTCAACCTATTGCACGACAGGCCGCTGAATGAACTGACAGAACGTCCGACCGTGAACCGCCAGATCATGCTCTCCACCTCAAGCGAGTCGGGAATGGGATTCTTCGGTACTTTCTACCCATCCGAGTTGTCGGTCGCGACGTATGAGGTCTAGGTCGTGAACGGGTTTAAAGAGAAGGCGATCAACAGCTCTGGCGCGTTGCGGATCCGGGGCGGTCGCGGCAGCCAGAAGTCCGATAACAACGAGAACAAGGCGATCGTCGGCCGGTTCGGGATCAGTCCACGGCTGGGGATGAATTTCGGGGCGTCTTACCATACCGGCGCCTACGACGATGCCGGTGACAACAACCTGACCATCTTCGGGGTCGACGTCAGGTGACTACGAACGGTTTGTGACGATCGACGGGAAGCAGTATGGCCACCTGATTGATCCGCGTTCGGGACAACAGGTGAACAGCCCACCGAGTGTCACGATTCTCTCGCGGAGAGGGGTAGACGTCGACGCGCTGTCGACGTCCTGTTCGGTGATGGGGGTCGATCCGTGCTGGGCCCTTGTCGAGGACACGCCGGATACGGAAGCGAACTGCGTCTGGTTCGAGGACGAGACGCTGAAGGTCACGCATTCGGACGGCGTCATCCTCTTGGATCCGCAGAACGTGCGTTGTGGGAATGCTCCCTGCTGTCTATTTTGAGGGCAGGAGGCCTCACGAAAATGACGAACGGATTACGGGTAGGCGTGATCGGTGCCTCGGGCATCGGCCAACATCACGCCCGATGGCACGCGCTCAGCGGGAACAATGTCGTCGCATTTGTCGGCACGTCCGATGCCTCGGTGGCCAGGACCCGGACACGACTGACTGAGTACTTCGGGTTTTCGGGTACCGGATATACGTCGGTGTCTGAGATGCTCGACCAGGCACGCCCTGAGGTGGTCGTCGTTTCCAGCCCCTATTCCGCCCACAAGTCCCACGCCCTCGAGGCGTTGTCCGCCGGCGCCCACCTCCTCTGCGAGAAGCCTCTGGTGTGGGATGAGCATCACTCCCTGAATCGGATCCTGAATGATGGCCGGGACGTCGTTAAAGCCGTGAAATCATACGGTCATCTGTTCTGTATGACCGCTCAGTATCCTGCCTGTCTCCCGATGTATCGAACACTCTACGAGCGTGTCCGGGGTTCGTTCGACGCCGTCGAATCCATCCATATGGAAATGGAGGTGCGTCGCCGCGGAGACCGGAAGCTGTATGAGGCGAACTGGATTGATGTCGCCAGCCATCCGCTGAGCCTGGTCATCGCTTTGTTCGGGCAAGGGCGCATCGTTCCGGATACGGCGCACTGCACGGTCGAGGAAGCGGAGTGCAAAGCCTCATTTGCCTACGAAGGCGAACTCGGGAGCGGTCACACGTCCTTTACGATTCGGGATATCGTAGATGGGGCGCCGATGCGGCGGTTCGGTGTGAACGATTTTCTCGTCGACTGGGACGGGTTCGCTGACGAGGACGGGATATACCGGGCGTCGTTGAGCCACGGAGACCAGACGGTTTCAGGAGACGACTTCCTGCACACGCTGATCCAATCCTTCTCGGCTTCTGTCGCTGAAGGGCGCACGGACGTCGCTGCGGGACCCGATGCCGCTTTGCTCAACCTAGAGATGCAGGTCGAGTTGCTTCGCCTGGCCCGAACGGGCGCTGACGCTGCATGATCGACGTCCTGATCGTTGCCTACCACTACCCTCCGATCGTTTCCGGCGGAACGGAGCGAGCGGTCTCACTTGTCGAGCATCTTCCTGAACGCGGTTTTCTGCCCCACATCCTGACGACCGATGCTTTCGGCGTCGAGGATGCGGGATCCGTATACCGCGTCAGTGAGCCCGTCGGATGGTATCGCCGCCTGTTCAATCGCACCGCGAGTCAGCTCCCTGAAGCCGCTCGTTCTCGTACCCGAACCGAATCCCCGCTGTCACCGTTTGCTGCCCTTGCTCGTCGCTTCACTCTTCCGGACGCTCAGGTGGGCTGGCTTCCTGGCGCCTACAGAGCCGCCCGCCGCTTGATGACAACCTTTCCCATCCGGTTAGTCGTGACGACCGGACCGCCATTCTCGTCGTTTCTCCTTGGCGCAGCTCTCAAGCAGACCACACACGTTCCCTGGTTGGCTGATTTTCGCGACTCGTGGATCTACGATCCCCTCGATGACGGACTTCGAGGTCGGGGGCTGAGGCCTGCGGTCGAAGCTGCGCTCGAGCGGTATGTGCTCCGACACGCTCACTGGGTGACGTGTACCACCGATGTGTCCGGGAGTTATCTCAGGAGGCTGCGCCGGGATCGCGTTACGGTCGTGCCGAACGGTTTCACCAGAGGGGAACTGTCGAAAGTCGAGACGGGCAGCGACCGTCCGTTCCGGTTCGTCCACACCGGGTCGTTCTCGGCGTCTCATCCCGATCGATCGCCCCGATTGTTGGTCGAGGCCGCCGAACGAATTGACGAGTCGTTCGAGATCGTATTCGTTGGCGCGTTGAGCGAGCCAGAAAAGAACGTCATTCAGCCGCTCGTTGACGCAGGTCGGGCAACCGTGACAGGGCCGGTGTCGAGGGCGGAGGCAGCAAGATGGCAGAATGAAGCGGATGTGCTGGTGGTGGTGGATCACCCTCGGGATGTTCTGGCGTCGAACATACCGGGGAAGGTCTATGAATATGGTGCGAGAGGGAAGCCACTCCTGGCGATCGCGCCGCGAGGGGCAACAAGCCAGTTGGTCGAGCAATCAGGTGGGGGTGTGTGTACAGGACACGACGTGGAGGCGGTCGAGCGGGCTATGCGGTCGTTGCTTCAGGGGACGGCAGACATCCAGCCGGACCCAGAGTGGTGGGCGCCCTTCGAGCGTGAGAGAGCGGCCGACCTAATGGCGGATTTGTTCCGAGGGCTATTGGGACTGGATCGTGCGGGCTAGACGTCGATGTGTTCAAAGAATTTCCTCGGGCCTCCGCCCTGTTTCTTCTTGTTCCAGGCTTCGACTCGCTTGAAGTAGGGTTGTTCTTCTGCGTCTTCCCACTCGACGAGTGCTTTGATCTCCCGCTTGTCGTAGCGGCCGTCGAGTTCATACGGACATTCGACGGAATCGTTGATACCGAGGAGCGACAACTCTTCCTTTTCGTCGAATTCGACGTCGAAAGGATACCGCCGGCAGGCCACCGGTCGGTGGTCGTAGATTCCACAGAGGTCATCTTCGCCAAGGAACTGGCACCCATCCTCCTTTCGAACGAGCCCCATAATGCGCCAATCTTCGTTTATCTTGATCCAGCCCGGGTTGTCGAGTCCCCACTCGATCTCGGACGGTGGGTAGAAGGCAGCGATCTCACTAGGCTCCTGACCCGTGTGCTTCCGAATCCTACGAATGTCTTCATCCGTGATCAGGACGATCGGTTCCCGGCAGCAGTTCCCACAGCAAGTGCACCGAAAGTTCAGAAACTTCTCCCACTCCTTACCCATCACCGTCTCCAGTTTTGTGCTGTCCCGTTCGTCCCGAATGACGTTGGATCTCCCCTGGCCACCCACTCACCATAAAAGTGAGCGCACAAGGTAGCTACGGGCCATGACGGGGTCAAGGTAGAGCTGCCGAAACCTGCCGATCCGCTTTGGGGGGATCGGTCCCGTGGTTATATTCGACCGCGATGACGACACGTGGCGATCGAAGGTGGATGACGGAGAGAAGGGGCATCAGACGATGATCGCACTCGTGGTTAACATTGTCTTCACGGTTGCGTTCTTCCAAGTGATTCGAGCGGCTCAGGCCAGGGGCAGGAACGTGATGCTCGTGGCCGTCGTGAACTACTTGGTCGCCTCTCCCGTCTGTTTTCTCCTCAGCTATACGCAAGGCAACCTGTCCCTTTCGCCCGAGACCCTGTTCTGGGGGACCGTTCAGGGCGTCTGCTTTATCGGCACGTACTACCTGCTGTGTACCTCGATGTCGATCAGCGGGATGGCGATCGCTACGGCCATCCTTCGGTTGTCAGTCGTGATCCCGGTACTGGTCTCGGTGTTTGTCTGGCACGAAGTTCCGACGGTCCTTCAGGTTGTCGGTATCCTCGCCTGTGTGGTCTCACTGCCCCTGATTGGCCTGAAGCAATCGAACGACCCACAGCCTATTACGCGCTCTTTTCTGTTTCTGATGGTGCTCCTGTTCGTGGGGATGGGGATCGCGAACACGTCCTCAAAGGCGTTTGTTGAAGCCAGTGTGCCCGATGTGCAGACCACATTCGTCGGCGTCCTGTTTGGCGTGGCGGCGATCGGCGGTCTACTTTGTTTTCTGTCGCCTGTTTGGAGGGAGAACCTGACGGGGGTGCGGGACGGGGTGGTGCTTGGTCTCGTGAATGTGGTGAGTATCGTGACCTATCTGGTCGCGCTCGAGGAACTGGCGGGTGTCGTGGTGTTCCCGATTCAGGCGTCCGCCGGGCTGATCTTGAATACGGTGTTTGCCATATGGGTCTGGGGTGAACGGTTCAGCACCCGTACGATGTTGGGGATGGCGGTCGCCGTGGCCGGTCTTGTGTTTGTGAACCTGGAGTAGGCGTGACAGATGAACTGGTGATGTCAGCGGCGGGCCTGCTGACGGGGATGATGCGCGCGGGGTTCGGGGGTGGGGTCGGCGTGGTTGCGGCCCCGATTTTGGCGCTCGTGATCCCGGCGAAGCAGGCTCTCGGTGTGATACTGCCCCTCGTCGTGGTGACAGACCTCATCAGTGCCCGCTATTACTGGAAACGCTGGGACTCCAGTCTCGTCCGCGTTCTGCTGCCCGGCTGTCTCGTGGGGATCGCGATCGGCGCGATGTTGCTGGGGCTCATCCCCGAGCACGTGTTTCGAAAGCTTCTCGGGATGATGGCCTGCCTGTATGCTCTTTACCAGGTGTTTGGTGGCAGGCTGTCGGACAGTCTTGAGACCACGACCCGGACGGGCGGGTTTGTCGTCGGGATCGCTACAGGGCTGGTGTCGACGTTGATGCACGCGGGGGGCGTCGTGATGATGCTCTATCTGGCCCCGCTTCGTCTCGCTGGCCGGACCTTCGTCGCTACTGCGTTCCTGATCGGCGCTGTGCTGACGTTCGTCAAAGCTGTACCGTATCTCGGGCTGGGACTCATCGATGAGGCGTCGCTCGCGATTTCATTCCTGATGCTGCCGGCACTTGCCGTGGGAGCCCTGTTGGGAATGTTGCTCAACCATAGGATGCCTAAGGTCTGGTTTAACCGGCTCATTCTCATTATCGTGCTCGTTGTTGGGGTACGACTGCTCCTTACTTGAGGAATCTACGTCAGACGTAGGCATCGTAATGGTCGGATATGGTCAGATCGGGAACGCGCACTTCAAGGCGATTCAGGCTTGTGACGCTGCTCGGGTGGCGTTCTGCGTGGACGTCGATCCGTCATGGGCAGAGGAAGCGGCAGCTACCTATGGCGGCCATTTCACTACGGTACTGGCGGAAGCGATCACGTCACCTGAAGTAGACGCTGCCGTGCTGTGTTTGCCTCACGATCTGCACCTGTAGTTCACGACCGAATCGCTTGCCGCCGGAAAGCACGTGCTGGTGGGAAAGCCGATGGCCCTGAACGAAGATGAAGCGCGAAAGATGGCGGATGTGGCGGACAAACACGGTCGAAACCTGATGGTGGGGCAGTCGAGGCGCTTCCTGCCTTCGGATCAGAAGGCAAAGCGTCTGATCGAGGACGGTCGGATCGGGCGGCCGATCAACTATGCTCGTCAGACGTGCTTCTGGGTAGAACGGCTGTCGACGGACTGGCGTCGCGATGTGGATGCGTGCGGTGGGCTGTATCTGCCGCTGTTCGGGAGTCACGATGTGGATGCGATGCTCTGGCTGCTGGATACGGCTCCGATCACTGTCGACGCCCGAATACGAGCAGGGAGCGATCTGTCAGACGGCGATGTGGAGGGATGGATCGGGTTGACTTTTGAGGATGAAGCCGTGGGGGCGATCGCCTTCTCACTTCGGTCGAAGGAGACGATCCAGGGTTCGCTAATCGTCGGGGCTGAAGGGACGATGCGTGTCGAGCGGAATCGCTTGTCGGTGGACGGAGAACCGGTTTCCTTTGACCATTCTAAAGGCGCGTTAGAACGACAGATGGAGGAGTTCGTAAGCGCGATCGTGGATTCCCGGGCTCCGAGCGTGCCCGGAACTGACGGTGTCCGAACGATGTGCGTGCTGGACCTGGCACGTGCGTCGTCGGAGCAGCAAAAGAGCCTGATGTTCTAGCAGCCCGAAAAGAGCAGCCCTGATCTGAAACGAGTGTATGCCGGGTTCTGGATACGCGACGCTGGGCGTCGCTACTCGAACACGCGGCGGTGGAAACGAACCCAACCGTATGAGTATGCCAGAAGAGGAAACAGAATCCGCCGGCGTGTCCGGGTTGGATATAGCTAGCCTGTGGACGGTCTCGAACGCGTTCAGTATGCTCCGGGTCGTCCTAGTGGTGCCGACGCTCTACTACATCTATCTCGGCGAGGAGTATCGCTGGTATGTTTTCTGGCTCGTGATGGTGATGGTCGCGTCCGATATCCTTGACGGGACGTTGGCCCGAGCGCGAAACGAGGTGACGGAGTGGGGTAAGATCATCGATCCGGTCACTGACAAACTCGCGGTCGATACGATCGCTGCGCTTCTCGTGTATCTCAAGGGCATGCCGCTCTGGGTCGCTGTCGCCGTGATCGGGCGAGATGTGCTGATCGTCGTAGGGGGGATTCTCCTCGCTTCTCGAATCAAGGAGGTCCCGTCATCGAACATCTGGGGGAAGGCGACGACCTGCGTGATGGCTGCCCTTCTACTTACGTTCGCGATGGACTTCGATCCGCCTAAACCGATCCTGCTGCCACTGGCAGGATTCCTGATCGCAGCGTCGTTCGTGAGCTACGCCGTACGCTGGGCCCAACCGTCATCTGACGCGCCAGGTGACTGAGCTGAATGAGGACGAGCGGGCGGCCATCTCGGTTGTGATCCCCGTGCTCAATGAGGCCACCTTGATCGAGGGCTGTCTGGGCCAATTCGACTCACATCCGGATGTCCAGGTGATCGTTTCAGACGGCGGAAGTGAGGACGATACGGCCCGGATCGCGGCGAGCAAGACCGGTGTTGAAGTGATCACCTTACGTACGCCCGGCCGATCCCATCAGATGAACTCGGGAGCGGCGGCCGCGACGGCTCCAACGATCCTGTTTCTCCACGCGGACTGTGTTCTCCCCGCAACGTGGCGAGATGACGTCAACGCGGTTCTCGATGCAGACGACACCGTCGGTGGGCGCTTTCGGTTGGGGATCTCTGAGCGGACGCTTTCCTTTCGGTTGATCGCATTTTTCAGTACACTTCGCTCCCGGTGTTTCGGCATCACATACGGCGATCAGGCGATCTTCGTTCGTCGAGAGGCGTTCGACACCGTGGGCGGTTTCCCTCCTCGTATGATCTTCGAAGACTCCGAGTTCTGTGATGCGATCCGACGCCTGGGAAGGTTCGGGCTCACGAAGTCGTCCGTGATCAGTTCGAGCAGGCGGTGGGGAGCCTGTGGTGTGTGGCGAACTGTCTTCCTGATGTGGTTTCTCCGCCTGCTCTATAAGTGCTCGGTCGGTGACGATCGACTCGTGCGCCTGTATCGACAGGTGCGTTAGCAAAGGGATCCCGTGCAATATCGACGCTTTGGAAAGACGGACTGGCAGGTCAGCGAGATCGGACTTGGCGGCAGCTGGTTCTATGGTCGTCCGGAGATGGGACTGTTACCCGTTTCTCACGGCGTATCAGTCGTCGAGCGCGCGTTTGAACTCGGTGTCAACTATTTCGATACCGCTCCGCTTTATGGCAAAGGGAGGAGCGAAGAAATTCTCGGGACTGCGCTGAAGGGCGTGTCCGAGCCGCATTACCTGGCGACGAAGGTCGGCTACTATCCTGAGCCGTTCGACTACACGCGTGATACCGTCTGGCGAGGACTGGATGCCAGTCTGAAGCGCCTCGGGCGTGATCACGTGAACCTTCTGCAGATTCACGAGGCGGAACAGGCCGGCTGGGACGGAATCATGGACGCCGGACGGACGCTAGAGACGCTGATTGATATCAGGGAACAGGGGATCACCGATCACATCGGTCTGACGGGTTCGGATCTCGGGTTGATGTCGAAGGTGCTTCAGGAGACGGATGAGTTCGTCTCCGTGATCACGTTCTTGAATTACGACCTTCTGACGCAGGCCGCTTGGGAGGAGCTGATCCCGTCGGCAGTGGATGGGGACGTGGCCTTGATCTGCGCGTCGCCTCTTCACGGCGGTCTCCTTGGATCGAAGCGCGACCACTGGAGGGAACAGGGGCGGTTTTCGGATCTGTATGGCAAGCTCGAACGACTCGAGGATCTGCTGGCCGGGCAGGCGGAACCGATCGAGCGGCTCGGGCTTCGTTACCTTCTGTCCGATCCGAACGTGTCGCTGATCCTGAGCGGCGTCGCCGACATCGCTGAACTTGAGGTGTCCGTCTCCGTGTCTGACGGGCAGCCGCTGGACGAAGAATTGATCAAGGAAATCGAGGCTCTATCGTGACACCGGTCAGACTTGGATTCATAGGTATCGGGCATATCGCCATCCACTCACATCTTCCGCCGATCGGCGAACTGGCCAAGAAGGGCGAGGTCGTGATTCAGGCGTTCTGCGATGTGAACGAACAGTCGGCGCAGGAGCAAGCCGAAGTGTATGGCGTCGATAACGTCTATACCGATCACCACGAGATGTTCGATAAGGAAGATCTGGACGGCGTCTACCTGTGTATCCCCCCGACGCTTCACGACGACGTGGAGACGCTCTGCGCTGAGAAGGGGATCGCGATTTTCATCGAAAAACCGCAGACGCTGGACATCGTTCAGGCGGTCTCCTTTAGCGAGGCCATCGAGAAAGGTGACATTGTTTCGCAGGTCGGGTTTATGAGCCGATACTACGCGTCTTCGGACACAGTGCGGACGTTGCTGCAAGAGCGCATACCGAGACACGCGCAGATCCAGCTCTTCTACACCGGAAAGCCGGCCCGGTTCTGGACCAGCCGGATGGATCTCTGCGGTGGGACGTTCGTCGAGAACACGATCCACTATGTCGATCTGTTGCGATACTTCCTGGGTGATATCGAGTCGGTTTCCGCCTTCTATGTGGATCGGAAACCTGGTGAGGGGGCAGCGCCGATGGATCTGCCCCACGTCTACAACGTGAACTATCGTTTCGAGAGTGGGGTGACAGCGAACGCCACTACTAGCCGCGTGCTGACGAACGTGAGCGTGTCCAGGCGGGAAGTGCTGGTGGTGTCGGACGACTCGATGATCGTGTGGAACACAAGTCAGGCGACGGAAAATGAAGAACCTGTCGGTGGACACGAGGAAGGGTGGGTTGCGTTTGCCAAACAGGCCCAGGCGTTCGTCCAGGCGATCAGGGAGAAGGATCCGACAGCTGTGAAGAGTCCGTATGTAGACGGCCTGAACAGCCTGGCCGCTGTCCTGGGAGCGAACGAGTCAGCCGCCAACGGCGGTGCCGTCGTCGACCTAAAAGAGATGGTGTCGTGAACGCAGGCGATCTGGTCAGCCGATTTCCGGAGATTCCGCCGGATCTCCACGGGGAGTCTCTCCTCGAGTCATTCGCGAACGTGTTTGGCGCTTACCTCGAGTCGGCGTCCAAGCCGAGCGCGTGTGCCGATGACTGGACAGCCGAGAACAAGGT
Source organism: Gemmatimonadota bacterium (assembly GCA_002727195.1). Taxonomy (GTDB): domain Bacteria; phylum Latescibacterota; class UBA2968; order UBA2968; family UBA2968; genus UBA2968. Next base: position 100,951 of record PBWH01000002.1, on the reverse strand, counting down.
TTACATGAAGCTGATTGGTCCGATGGATATTTATCGCTACGGTCTGTCGACGAAGGAGAAGGTATTGGTCCAGATGCAGGAGCTGATCGATACTCACGCCTCATCCACTGAGGCATTCGAAGCGGAGTTGGAGCAGGCAGGTCGGTAGTGTCGCGTTCGGAATTGCGTTTCCAGACGGTCGAGGCACTGGGTGAGGCCTACCGGTCCGGCGAACTGTCTCCAGTGGATGTGGCACAGGCACATCTGGATGCAATCGAGGCTTTGAACCCCGACACACACGACTATATCACGGTGACGGCGGACCGCGCAATCGCGGATGCTCGACGGAGCGAGGATGCCCTTCGTTCCGGCCAGGATGTGGGACCGCTTTGCGGTGTTCCCATTGCCTTGAAGGATCTTGTCCATACGGCCGGGATCCCTACCACGGCGGGGACGACGATCTGGCAGGATCGTGTGCCCGATCGGGATGGAACCGTCGCCCGGAAGCTGTCGGTTGCAGGAAGTGTCCTCCTGGGCAAGACGAACCTGGTCGAGTTCGCGTTCGGCCCGTATGGGGTCAACCCTCACTACGGGACACCGCCCAACCCCCGGAAAGCAGATCGGGTACCGGGTGGTTCGAGCAGCGGGTCAGGCGCTGCCGTGGCGAGGGGATGTGCGGTAGCCGCCATCGGAACAGATACGGGTGGGTCGATTCGGCTGCCGGCGGCCTTCTGCGGCGTCGTCGGGCTCAAGCCGACCGTAGAGCGTGTCAGCCGTGCCGGTGTCGTGCCGCTGAGCTGGACGCTCGACAGCGTCGGCCCTCTGACCCGGACCGTAAAGGATGCAGCATACGTGTTCGACGCGATAGCCGGGCCTGACTCGGAGGATGCCGTCACCAACGCGGCCCCCCCCCTGCATTCGACTGTCGACGGGATCGAACAGGAGATCCGCGGTCGGAGAATCGGGGTCGTCCGGTATCCGTTCTTTGATGGGGCGGATGCTCAGGTTGTAGAATCTGTGGATCGTGCGATTACCGTGCTGGCCGATCTGGGTGCCGAAGTCGAAGATGTCGAGTTGCCCGAAGCCGTGACCGAACTGGAAGCGGAGATTGACGGCCGTGGGAGTGTCTCGATTATGTGCGTCGAGGGATTCGCCTGCCATCGAGATACGCTTGACCAGCAGGGCGATGATGTCGATCCACGGATTCGCGAACGAATCGAGCAGGGCAAGGCTGTGTCCGCGTCGGACTATGCGCTTGCTCTGTTAGGCCAACAGCGGATGCGCCGTTCTGTGACCGAACGGTTGTCCAGGTGGGATGCGGTTGTGGCGCCGACCACGCTGTATACTGCTCCACCGATCGCCGATGTATCGAAAGCCCCGGCGCGATTGACGACGCGACTCGTGAACTATCTTGGGTTGTGTTCCGTTTCCTTACCTTGCGGTCTTGCTGACGATGGACTTCCCGTCGGATTGCAGGTCATCGGGAAGCCCTTCGACGAACGAACGATCCTGAATATCTCATATGCATATGAGCAGGCTTCCGGATGGAAAGAGCTCTCCTCAAGCAGGATGACTGATGGCTAAGATTCTACTCGCAACGGCTCACGAGGCTGTCGGGCAGCATTTTGTAGGCATCCTGATCCTGGATGGGCACACGTTCGCGATGTGTCACTTCGGGAATGATGTGGAGATGGCACTGCGGACCGACGTGCCGGACCTAATCATCGCGGATGTCGACCTGCCTGGATTAGACGCTTTTGGACTGGTAGAGACCCTCCAGGATGTCTGCGCCGTCCGGCCGATTTCTCCGCTTGTGATGCGTTCGAACCCGGACTACGGGGGCGAGCATAAGTTCGTCTGTATGGGCGGTGGAGAGGCGCCGGAGGACCTCCGTGCACTCGTGAGGGCGAAGCTGGCATCCGCCGAGACAGACATCGATATGCCTCGGCTGGATGGCCTGGTTCTCCTGCATCGGATGCGCGCAGAAAAGGATTTCAAGGGAATCCCGGTCATTATGATGCCTGCTCACGCGACCGGGGGAGACGAGGCGGCAGCGGGGCTCGTTCTGGGGGCGAACGACTACGTTCGTAAGCCGTTCGACTGGCGTGAACTCGGGGCACGGGTGAAAGCGCAGATTCGGGTTCGTGAAGTGGCCAAGTTGACCGCCAATGCTGATGAGGGGACCAAGGCGCACAAGAGTCTCGAACAGATCGACTACCTGGTGCACGGATCGCGAACGTGGTCAAGAAGATGAGCCAGGTGAGGCGGTATCAGGTCCAGAACTACTGTGGTGGCGTGAACATTCTCGATCTGGACGCATTGTCTCAGGATTCTCGATGAAGGTCGTGTCCGTCAACGCCGCCGGCTCGTCCCGGCTCTCCTTCGGGGGCGATCACCTGCACACTGGGATCTTCAAGTCGCCCATGGCCGGCCCCGTCACCTTGACGACCACTGGAATCCGTGGTGATGTGCAGGTGGACCGGAAGAATCACGGTGGGCCCGATAAAGCCATCTGTGTCTACAGCGCGGATCATTATGATCGTTGGTCTTCAGAGACCGGTATGCAGTTCTGCCCGGGGATGTTCGGTGAAAACCTGACCGTTGACGGGATGCGGGAGCATGACGTCCAGATCGGTGATCGCTATGCGGTCGGAGAGGCGGAAGTCGAGGTCAGTCAGCCACGACAGCCCTGCCACAAGCTGGCGAAAAAGGTGGGTGATCTCCGTTTCTTGGATCGAGTGATCGAGCTCGGTCTCACGGGTTTCTACTTACGTGTACTCAAAGAGGGCAGGGTCGAGGCGACCGACGCCATCGCGTTGATTTCCCGCCCTGAAGGATCCTGCAGTATCTCATATGCAAACGGTGTGATGTATAATCGAGTGGGCGGGGTGGATGGGCTCAACCGTCTGCTTTCTGTTCCGTCATTAGCTGATGCGTGGCGTCGACCCCTGTCTGCTCGGCGCTAGGACTTTACCATAGGATAGATGTATGCCTCATTCGCGACGCTCATTCTTGAAGACGGCCGGTGCTGTCTCGCTCGGGTTTTCAGGTCTGCACCGACTGATCTCGGCCGGAGACGCGCTGGCCGCCCACCACGTGACCGGCTACGGGCCCCCCGTACGGGATCCGGGCAAGCTTCTCGACCTGCCGAAGGGCTTCAGCTACAAAGCGTTTTCGCTCACCGGTGAATTGATGGACGACGGGCTCTATGTGCCCGCCGCGCACGATGGGATGGCAACCTTCGAGGGACCTGAAGGGAAGACCATCATCGTCCGGAATCACGAGGTCAGTCCCCGGCATATGGGGGAGAAGGGCGGTCCACTGGGTGAGAAGCAGGAGAAGTTGAAGGATGTGGCCATCGATCGGTTTTACGATCGGGGAAAGGGTGGTGCATACTGCGCAGGGGGGACATCTACGCTTGTCTACGACACGAAGAAGCAGGAACTGGAACGCCACTATCTCAGCCTCATCGGGACGATACGGAACTGTGCCGGTGGCCCCACGCCCTGGAACACGTGGGTAACCTGCGAGGAGACGACGGCCAGAGCAGGTGAGGAAACGAGCGTCGACCACGGTTACAATTTCGAGATTCCCGCTACCGTAGACGGTGGGCTGGCCGATCCTATTCCGTTGAAAGCGATGGGTCGGTTCAACCACGAAGCGATTGCTGTAGATCCCAAGTCGGGCTGCGTCTACCAGACGGAGGACAATGGCGAGGGGTTGCTCTACCGGTTCATTCCGGACGTCCCGGGTCAACTGGCGAAGGGTGGGAAACTGCAGGCCCTCGGGGCCCGTGATACCCTCCGTCTGGATACGAGGAACTTCGAGGATCACGTGTCGGTTCCGGTGGAACATCGGATCGCCGTGACCTGGATAGATATCGACAACGTCGAGTCGCCGAACGATGACCTGCGTTTCCAGGGATGGGGGAAAGGTGCTGCGCGATTCACCCGGGGCGAGGGGATGTGGTATGGGAACGATGCGGTCTACTTCGCGTGCACGAACGGTGGGCGGGGTCAGCACGGTCAGATCTGGAAGTATGTCCCCAGCCCGTTCGAGGGAACGTCCGAAGAGGAGAAGGATCCGGGACGGCTCGAGTTGTTCGTAGAACCCGATGACAAGGCGGTGATCGACCGGGCGGACAACCTGGTTGTCGCGCCGTGGGGCGACATTTATATCTGCGAAGACGGGTCCGAGGGGGACAACCTGGTGGGCGTAACACCCGAGGGCGAAATCTTCCGGTTCGCGGAGAACAATTACTCCACCAGCGAGCTTGCCGGGGCGACATTCTCACCGGACGGGTCGACGATGTTTGTGAACATTCAGAGTCCCGGGATTACGCTCGCGATTACGGGGCCTTGGAGAGGATAGTCGCAGGTCGAAATAGAATCGAAAATCAAAGGCGAGACGGTCTCGAATCTGCGGATTCGGGGCCGTTTTGTTTTGACAGCGTGCTGTGCGCATAGGTTATTCGAGGTGTCGTGAAGCAGAAACTGGGAGACGAGGGATCCGTGCTCATCGGATATGTCAGTGACGAGCGGTATCTGGCCCTTTCGGACGTGTTGTTCGAGTTCGAGAGCGGGGCTGATGTGGTGACTGCCAGGTCGAGTGCGACCGGAGCCGTGCGAGCCGACCTGACGAGTGGAGCATACCGGGTTACGCTGAAGAAAGAGGGTTACGGTGGGAAGGTCGTCGACCTCAAAGTTGGGGATGCATCGCCCTACCACTTTCGTCTGCTGTCTGATAGCCTGCTTGGGTATGCCTGGCCGAGAGCAGTGCGGTCGGGGGAGCATTCAGAGTTCCGTGTTCACTCACCAGAGGAATTCAAGCTGGAACTCTTCCGATACGGGCTTGTCAAAGAGCACGTGCGGCAGATCGGGTGGTATGACGAACACGGGCCTAGAGCGAACGCACAGGTCACGCCGGACGGTGACTACTCCCAGGTTGGCGCTCGCTGGAACGAGCAAGGCTACACGAACCCGCACCATAAACAGTACGTGGCGGCGCCAGACCGCAGTGGGCTCTACTACTTTCACGCGACGTCGGTGACGGGCTGCTTCTTCTCGTTTCCCTGGGTCGTCGCTCCATCCGAGCCGACTGCTCGGATCGCCGTGCTCGCGTCAGACATCAACTGGAACGCTTACAACAACTTCGGAGGGCGAAGCAACTATATCCATCCTGGTGGGTTGCCGGATCGCCCGACAGTGAACGCCCGGTTCGAGCTGGATCGGTATATTGATCCAGATCACGCGCACTATAAATGCGACCACTATCCGACGCTCTCGTTTGACCGTCCTGAGCCGATCAATCACATTCCGTTGGATGTTCAGCCCGCCCATCCCATCGAAGGTCGTTCGGCCTGTCACGTTGCACCCACCGAATGGCGTCTGCTTGCGTGGCTCGAGCGTGAGGGCTTGGAGTATGATCTGTACTCCGAGACTCAGCTTCACGCCGGCACGCTTGATCTGGACGCTTACCAGATCCTGATGCTTGGCCCCCATCCCGAATACTGGACCTGGTCGATGGTTGAGCGGGTGAGCGATTGGACGCAGTCTTCGAATGGTTGTCTGATGTATCTGGGGGGTAACGGGTTGAACTGCGAAGTCGAGATTCTCGAGGACAACCGGATGGTGGTGCACAACGGAATCGAAGCGGATCGTTTGGCAGCCGGAAAAGAGAGCCGGATGCACGGGCGACGTGAGTCGGAAGCGAAGGTTCTCGGGGTCGTATATGACGATCGGGGGATTATGACCGGCGCACCGTATCGGGTCGTGGATAGTACGCACTGGGTGTTCGCAAATACGGGGCTGAGAGAGGGCGACCTTTTTGGTCAAGTCTCCCAGCACGAGCGTTGCCCGGGCGGGGCGTCCGGTCACGAGACGGACAAGATATCAGACAGTTCTCCGCCAAACACGCATCTGCTCGCGAAGGGGACCAACCCGGATGATGGAGGCGCGGAGATGGTGTTTTTCGAGACGGATAGCGGCGGTCAGGTCTTCTCGACAGGATCGATCAACTATGTGAGTTCGCTGCTCGATGACGAAGCGATCAGCCAGATCACGCGGAACGTGGTCGAGCGGTTCCTGGAGGACTGGCGATGAAGATCACGCGACTGGAGCCGATTCCTGTGGAGGTCCCCCTGAAGCAGGGGATGAGCACGAAAACGGCGCATGGCGAACACGTGACGTCCCCGTATGTGATGCTCAAAGTGCACACGGATGAAGGAGTGGTCGGGCTGGGAGAGGCAACGGTTGCGCCGCGATGGAGTGGCGAGACCAGCCGGGGATGTGTTGCCGTGATCGAGGACCTGTTTGAGCCGGCCCTAGCAGGGAGCGATCCGACCGACATCGTCAAGGCTTGCGCGACGATCGATGACGCGATCAAGCTGAACCCGTTTGCCAAGTCGGCAGTCGAGATGGCGCTGTGGGACATTCTCGGGAAGGTCAGAGGGAAGCCCGTCTACGATCTGCTGGGGGGGAAGGTGAGAGAGCCGATTCCGATCAAGATGGTCGTAGGTGCTTTCGATGTGGAAGCGGCGCTAGTTCTGGCGCGGAAGTTCCTGTACGAGGGCTTCGGGACTCTCAAGGTTAAAGTGGGGTTGGATGTCGAAGGAGACGTCGAGCGGGTGGCTGCCGTGCGGGAGCTTGCCGGTCCAGATATTCCAATCGGGGTTGATGCCAACTGCGGGTGGAACGTCGCCGACGCCATACGTGCCCTCAAGGAAATGGAACACCTCAATATTCTGTTTGCCGAGCAGCCGGTCGGCCGTGACGATCCCACCCAGATGGCTGAGGTGCGTCAGGCGACGTCGATTCCCGTGATGGCTGACGAGAGTGTCTTTACCCCGGCAGAGGCCGTGAACGTCGTGCGCGAAAACGCCGCGGACGTGATCAGCCTGTATCCGGGGAAGAACGGATCGATTCTGGCCTCGCGACGGATCGCCGAAGTGGCTCGATCGGCCGGCCTCGTCTGCCATATGGGTAGCAACCTGGAATTGGGGGTGGCCACCGCCGCGATGGCTCACCTGGCGGCCGCCGAACAGACGATCGACAGCGAAACCTATCCGGCCGATATCCTTGGACCGCTCTATCACGACAGCGACCTGATCGTCGATCCGGTACAGACGGGGCCCGACGGTGCCGTCCCGCCCGATGAACCGGGGCTGGGGGTGGCCTTCGACGAGGATGCCCTGGATAACTTTCGATCGGGATGAGCGTGGAGATACGAGCGATCCGCTTCCATCGTGTGGCCTCGGCGCGGATATACAACACTAAGGTCGCGCCGATGGGGGGCCACGAGGGGGGCAAGTTGGGCTCCGAATACCTGGTGATCGAGTTGGAGACAACTGATGGCTCGGTCGGGCTGGGTGAAGTCTCTGATATCGAGAGTAATTGGGGTGCGATCCCATGGGTACAGGTCCACGATCTGATGAATGACGTCCTGGTGGGCCGGAAGCTGGCCGAGCGTGCGTCGCTCATTGATGAGGTAGCGATCCGCCTGCCTGACGGACTCCACCGAGAGTTGCGGGTTGCCTTACGTGCCGCTGTTGAGGCCGCTCTTCTGGACGCGACGGCGCGTGTCCACGGCATCCCTGTCTACGACCTGCTCGGCGGGCTGAAGCGTCGGTCCGTCCTGATTTCGTGGGTCGCCTTTATCGGGAACGAAGACGGGATCGACGCAGAGATCCAGGAGAAGGCAGATGGCGGGTTCAAGGCATTCAAGCTGAAGGTCGGGGCCGATCACTATTCGGACCTGGAACGTATCAAGGTCGTCCGTCGCATCGCACCCGACGCGCACATCAGGGTCGACGCCAGCGGGGAGTGGACACCCGACGAAGCGATCGCAAAGCTGGATGAAATGCACGCGCTTGGTGTGCGCGCGGTAGAGACGCCGATTCAGTCGGTCGCTCGGAGTGTGGCGAAGAATGCACCGGAGACGGTGAACGAGAATGTGGAGGCGATCGCAGAAGAGCTGGCATCCGTGAAAGCGGCGGTGTTGGTGCGCGTGATCGAGCACGTATCTGACTTCGATGATGCCTTCTCGCTTGCCCTGGCTCAGCACGGGAGCGTCGACGTGTTCAACGTTCTGCCTGGCCAGGCAGGAGGCGTGCTGAGGGCTCAGCGGCTGATCCATCTGGCTGAGATGAGCGGGATCGATGTCTTGTTGGGGAGCACGGTTGAGCTCTCACCCGGCACGGCAGTGGCGCTGCATCTTGGGGCTGCGTGCGAGGGGGTGACGGAGGCGTCGGATCTGGTTGGGCCTGGGTTGCTGGTGGATGATGTGTGTGAGCGGCCGCTTGCATATACGAATGGTGTGCTGCGGGTTGGGGATGAGGCAGGGCTTGGGGTGGTGTTGAGCGAGAGGAAGCTGGAGGTGTTGGGGGCGTAGCCGGACTGAGGTAAAGCGAAGAGATCGGCCGCTCCTGGCCGAAGACCAGGGGCGAGGGGGGACGGATTGTAACGCCGGTCAGGCGGAGCCCGACCTAACAAGAAGGAACGTATGGCAGATAAACCAAACATTGTCATGATCTACACGGATGATCTTGGATACGGGGATCTGAGTTGCTACGGCTCGGACGCGATCAGGACGCCACATCTGGACGCGCTGGCAAAGGATGGGGTTCGGTTTACGGATTGGTATTCGAACTCGCCCGTATGCAGTCCGTCTCGTGCGGCGCTGTTGACGGGACGTTATCCGAATCGGGCGGGCGTTCCCCGGATTCTGGCGGGGAAGCGGGGGACGCCGGGGCTGCCGCCTGAAGAGGTGACGCTGGCGAGTGCCCTCAAACCGCATGGATACAGGACGGCGTTGTTCGGGAAGTGGCATCTGGGGATGGCGGAAGAAATGCGGCCGAACCGGCACGGGTTCGACGAGTTCTTCGGGTTCCTGGCGGGGTGTGTCGACTACTACTCGCACATTTTCTACTGGCAGCAGGCAAGGGGCGTCAATCCCGTTCACGATCTCTGGCACAATAATCGAGAGGTGTGGCACAATGGGCGCTACTTCACCGAACTGATGACGGAGAAAGCCGTCGACTTCATCGAGCGCGGGAGTGACAATCCCTTCTTCGTGTTCGCCTCCTACAACGCACCGCACTACCCGATGCACGCGCCGAAGGCGTATCTCGATCGATATCCCGATCTGCCACCCGATCGCCGGATTATGGCGGCGATGATCTCGGCTGTGGACGACGGGGTAGGCTCGATCGTAAAGGCGCTCAAGGATGCGGGCGAATACGAGAACACGCTGATATTCTTCTCGAGTGACAACGGACCGTCACGAGAGACCAGGAATTGGCTGGACGGGAACGAGGATCTGTACTACGGCGGCACGGCAGGCATCTTCCGCGGCCACAAGGGTAGCCTCTATGAAGGTGGGATTCGTGAGCCGGCGATTCTGGCGATGCCCGGTACAATCCATGGTGGCCAGACGATCGATACCCCGTGTGCGATGTTCGATCTCTTTCCGACTGCATTCGAAGCGGCCGGTCTTCCGCTGCCCGATCATCAGATCGATGGGGAGAGTGTACTGGGTCTCGTTACCGGGAAGGATGAAGAACCGCCTCACGAGCTGTTGTTCTGGGAATACGGGCCGAGTCAGTTGGCGGTCAGAGAAGGGGATTGGAAGCTTGTCCTGGAGGGACGAGAAGACGATATCGAAGAGGGCGAAGACGTGCACCTTGCGAACCTGGCGACCGATCCGAGTGAGCGGGAGAACCTGGCGGAGACGGAGCCCAAGTTGGTAGCAAGGTTGAGTGCCGCCGTCAGGTCCTGGGATGAAGAGATCGGCGGGCACTCGTAGGTTTTCGATCGTTCATCCTGAGTGACCGTGTTGGTGAAGCCGTGACGGTTTGCCAATAGGCTGACAGAACTGCGGTCGTATCGAAGGACGAACGGTCCTGTAAACGGAAAGTCTTTGCATTCCTGGGCAGGAGCCTGGGAACGAGAGAGGGGTAGAGATGGGCATTTCATACACCGTATTCACCAAACCGTGGAAAGAGAAGACGCTGCCCGAGCTGGCGAAGTTTGTGGCCGACCTGGGTTTTGATGGCGTCGAGTTTCCCGTACGCCCGGGTTTTCAAGTCGAGCCGGACAACATCACGAAGGGCCTTCCAGATGCGGCTAAGATCTTTGGCGATCACGGCTTGCGGATCGGGACGCTGGCGGGACCGACCGACGAGGTGACGATCGCTGCCTGTGCTGAAGCGGGAGTGCCGATTATCCGTGTGTGTGAGAAGATCGACCTGTCGATCGGGTATATGGCATCCGAGCAGAAGCTGAAGGAGAAGTATGACGCGGCTATTCCGGAGCTGGATCAACACGGGGTCGCGATCGGCGTCCAGAACCACGCGGATATGAACGTGAACAACGCGATGGGGTTGCGCCACCTGATCGAGGTCTACGACCCGAAGCATATCTGCGCGGTGCTCGATCAGGCCCACAATGGGCTGAACGGTGAGCCGCCCGAACTGGCGATCGACATCGTGTGGTCTCACCTGCGCGTTGCGAACCTGAAGAGTGCGTATTGGGAACGCTCCAACGGGCAGGACGAAGAGGCCGAGTGGAAGAAGGTATGGACGACGGCCAAACACGGGATGGCCTACTGGACGAGGACGGTTCGCGAGCTGAAGAAACGGAACTATTCCGGGGACATCTGCCTGACTGCCGAATATAGCGATCCAGACAAGGTCGACGCGAACATCGCTGAAGACATTGTCTACGCGAAGTATCTGTTTGATACTGTATAGACAACTAGGGAACCACGGAGGACACCGAGAAAAGGCGGTTCAGGGAGAACTGAGAGCTTCGGCTCTTCCCCGGACCATCGAGGAGTTCGCCCATCCCAACCCCAATATCTCCGAGTATGTCTATCTGCAATTCATCAGTAGGAGAGACTTGTGTCAGACCGCACTAGAGTAGCTTTTGTTGGCGCCGGTGGTATGGCCAACAACGTCCACTATCCATCGCTGAACTCGTTCGACGATGTAGAGATCGCGGCGATCTGTGATCTGAACGAAGAGCGGTTGAACGAGACGGCAACGAAGTATGAAGTGCGTGGCCGCTACACGGACTATCGCAAGATGGTCGAGGAGGTCGATCCGGCGGGTATCTATGTGATCGGTCAGCCACACTATATGTATGACATCTGGGTGTGGTGTTTGCAGCAGGGGCTGAACCTGTATATCGAGAAGCCGATGGGACTGACCTGGCATCAGGCGCAGATGCTGGCTCACCTCGCAGAAGAGAAGGGTGTCATCACGCAGGTCAGCCACCAGCGTCGGTCGAGCCCTCTGCTGAAGAAGATGCGGGAAGCCTGCCTGGAGAAAGGACCGATCACGCACGCGGTCTGCGAGTTCTTCAAGTGTCAGATCAGCCCGATGCTCGGCGCCCGCGATCATATGATGGACGACTGCACACACTCGATCGACACGCTGCGATGGATGTGCGGCGGGGAAGTCATCGACATCGAGAGCCACTGCAAGCGGATCGGCACGCCAGACATCAACTGGATCGGGGCGACCGTCTACTTCGACAACGATGCGACGGGATACGTCGTGAACAGTTGGGCGAGCGGGCGACGTGTGTTCCGCGTCCAGATGCACGCTCCCGCCATCTACACGGACGCAGAGGTAGAGGGGAAAGCCTACCTCTACAAAGACGGCGACTACGACGGCGAGGAATACGATTGCTATGAGGTCGCTGGCGGCCAGACGACCTGGGAGGCCTGCGGATTTCGCGACAAGAATCGAGAGTTCATCGACTCGATTCAGACAGTGGAAGATGTAACGTCATCGCCGTTTCGGGACTGTGTCAAGACGATGGAGGTCGCCGAGAAGATTCTTGCTCAGGCGCTTCTTGCAGGTGAATAGTCGGATCAGTATTGCAGAATTGAGGTACGAGGCTAAGGTTGTTTGAGCTCTGGGTTCCGATCACGGTCGCAGCCGCCGTTCTCCAGAACGTTCGATCCTCCCTTCAGAAGCACCTCAAGGGCGTATTGAGTACGGCCGGCGCGACGTATGTCCGGTTCGCCTTCGGCGTGCCCTTCGTCGCCATCTACCTGCTCGTGTTGACCCGAATCATCGGCTACGACCTTCCCGATCCGGGACTCCGATTCGCCTTTTTCGCAGCCGTCGGTGGGATCGCTCAGGTCCTCGGTACGACCTTCCTCATCGCATCGTTTTCGTACGGGAACTTCGTTGTCGGAACGGCCTACTCGAAGACCGAGATCGTTCAGGCGGCAATCTTCGGCATACTTGTACTGGCCGATCCGCTCACGGCATCAGTGTTCCTAGCGATTGTGGTGAGCCTGGTGGGGGTGATGCTGATGGCGGTGGCGAACCAGGAAGGGGGCGTGCGTCAACTGCTCGGATCGATCCTGCAGAAGGCAGCGCTGCTGGGGATTGGATGCGGCGCTTGTTACGGGATCGCGTCCGTGTGCTACCGAGCAGCCAGCCTTTCGCTTGCGAGCGAGTTCGTGATTTCGGCGGCGCTGACGCTAGGCACCGTGTTGGTCCTCCAGACCGTCGTGATGACTTTGTATCTCGCACTCCACGAACCGGGCCAGCTTTCGGCCGTGTTTCGGTCGTGGAAGACGGCAGGGCTCGTCGGTCTGTCGGGGATGGCCGCATCCGGTTGTTGGCTGACGGCGATGACGATTCAGAACGCGGCGGTTGTCCGGGCACTCGGTCAGATCGAACTGTTCTTCGCTTTCCTATCCTCCACACTCTTCTTCCGGGAACGCGTCAAGCCGATCGAGCTTGTCGGTGTCATCCTTGTCGTGACCGGCCTTGTGATCCTCCTGGTTAAGGCCTGATATCGAGACTTTGCCCGCGCGGGAAAAGTCTTAAGGATTGTCGAGCAGAGTTTGCCTACGTAGGTAAACTTCAGCGAGTGCATAATGTAGATAAACTTCTAAGTGTGCCCGCTGCGGGCAAAGACTAAGTGAGCCCAAAGCGGTATCAACTTTGGCAGACACGGTTGTCAGACCGTCCGTATACGTCCTGAACTGATCTTGGCAGAGGACAAGACAGCGGAGAGACGGGCCTTCGTGTATGGCTTCATCTCCGGCCCCCAAGGCTGAACCAGGTTGACTCGGCTCCCGAGTGCCCGGATGCAATCGGACAGGTCGAAGTGCTTCAGACATCCGCTTGGCAGATTGGCGAACGGCCACTTCACGATAGGCGTCTGTGTCCACTCCTGATACGATAACGGTCCATTCTTGAGCGTGACCTGACCCGCGCTCGGGTGAAGGAGACCGGCATAGGTCGCCAGAACGGCACCCTGCCCGCGTCCTACCAGACTCACCTTCGCCGCGCCCTCCGACACCAGCAGGTCGATCGTTCGCAAGACGTCGTGAACGCGCCTGCCCAGGTAGCTCTCACCGAGCATCGAACCATATCCGTTATACATATAGTCGACGCCGTAGCTGTGGAAGAAGTCGCGGTTGTCATCCGGCATCGATTCTCCGAGACCTCTTACGTCGAGGCTGTGGAGCGGGCTTGCCTTGGCCAGCTTCTTTGCGAGCGGCTCTTCGGCAAGGTCCGTTTCCGAAGAGAGGTGCGGCAGGTATAGCGTCACCTGTCGCTCGACGTCCAGGCTGTGGGTGAATGAACTGTCCATCGTCTTGTAGAGGATCGCCCTGATGTTCGCCTCGGTCTCGACGGCGTATCGCGCGGTTGTCTGTCCAGTGGCCCGCGTACTTCGCAGCCAGCGGTGGTGGGGCACAGATCTCGACGAAGTCAGGTTCAGCACTCGCCTCACTGTTCGTTTCAGCGCATCCCGTGACAGCTTCTTTCGGCTTGCCAAGATACCGTCCGCTTTCTCCCCGATCAGCCTGAAAATCGGTGTGGCCCCGGCATCGATGACCTCACCCTTTCGAGTTGCGTTAAGGTCGGAGACAGGATGCGTGCGAGGGGGTGCCGTATTCGCCTTCACGCCTGCGTGGTAGGCGAAGAAGTCGACCATCGCTTTCTGGTTGTGGGACGAGTAGCCGTGACCCTCCGGCCCCAGGAAGTGGGCAGTGTTGCGACGCGGGGCGTCAACGAGTGAATAGAATCGCCGGACATCGTCGTAGGCGTCCTTCAGTCCTCTGCGATCGAAGAAGCAGTATTTTTGACCCAGCAGCATTACAGGCTTGGGTGCTTGGGCAAGCATAAAGTCCGCCATATCCAACCCGCGCCCGATCACACCGGGTGGATACTGCTCGGAGTCAGCCGGAAGCTCGTTCTCGAGGTTGGCCTGGAAGGTCGTGACGAAGCAGCTGGGCGCGGCGAAGGCGAAGCGATTTTCGACACCCCAGATCCAAGTGGTCATCGTGCCTCCGCCGGAGTTGCCCGTGAGACCGACGCGATCAGGATCGACCTCGGGGCGGGAGAGCAGGTAGTCGAGGGCGCGAATCCCGTCCCAGGCGCGCCAGGCGCCGAACCACTCGCCGATCAAGTCGAGTTGTTTGCCCATCATATTGTGCGCGTGTGTCGAGCTCCGGACGATCTCGCGATCCCCCACGGCGTAATACTGGTCCCGCTCACCCTGGTTGAACGGGTCGAAGATGAGCGTGACGAACCCCGATCGCGCGAGACGCTGGCAGAACTCCTGGTAGATCGGGGCGGCCTTCCCGTCGGGCGAATGTCCGCAAGAACCGACGACGCCAGGAGCCAGACCTTCGATCCGGTTGGGGACGTAGAGACTGGCCGTGACGAGGCATCCCTGACGCGACTCGAATGTCACCTTCTCGATCCGGAAGTGACGGCCTTCGATGGTGCCGACGGTCGCCGCGTTGAGCGGTGTCTTCTTCGGCCAGGGCCCAAAGGCCTTCCGAATGTCATCCCTGACCTGCTCCTGATAGGCCAGCGCTTGCCGCTTTGTCTTGATTCTGGAGAGACGATCCGCTCGCGCTTCGTGGATCGCTCGAATTCGCTGGACGTAGTGGTCCTGGACCATATGTCCGTATCCATTCCTTGGCATCCCGCAGTCTCCTCACGTCATAGTTGGTTTGGGGCACCGCCCGAACAGGTGTATGGGTATAAAGCTTTCTAAATCAATTGTTTACGAAAAAATGGCGATTCCTTTTCGGTTGCCCGTATTCTGCTTGGTCCCTATATTAACAAGTCTTTGCCGGACTTGGTTTTAACTCGGATTCAGCCTGTGCCAGAAACGACTCCAGAAGCGCCTGAGATCGATGCGATTCGTACGCGAATTCGCGACAATCTGGCGTCTGTGAACGATCGCGTATCGGAAGCCGCAATCCGATCTGGACGCACAGGAGCGGATGTGCTGGTCGTCGCGATATCGAAGACCTGGCCCGTAGAGGTCGTTCAGGCCGCGGTCGATGCCGGTGCTGATACCCTTGGCGAAAATAGGGTGCAGGGGGGGCAGGCGAAGGTGCCGGCGATATCGGGTGACCCTGACTGGCATCTGGTCGGCCATCTGCAGCGGAACAAGGCGAAGGTCGCCGTCGATCTGTTCAGCACGATCCAGTCCGTCGACAGCGTCCGACTCGCCCGAGAGATCGGCAAGCACGCGACTAACGCGGGTAAGGAAGTGGCGATTCATTTGCAGGTCAATACGTCGGGTGAGGCGTCGAAGTTCGGGGTCACACCAGACGATCTGAAAACGCTTGCCGGTGACGTGTTTGGGATCGAAGGGCTGAACGTTCAGGGATTGATGACAATCGCCGCGAACACGAACGATCGAGATGCTGTTCGCGTTTGCTTCTCCGAACTGAGACAGTTGCGCGACAAGATTTCGGCTGACCATCCTTCGATCGTGGATTTGTCGATGGGTATGACGGGTGATTTCGAGATGGCGGTCGAGGAGGGCGCGACCATTGTTCGCGTCGGGACGGCCATCTTTGGGCAACGAAATTAGAGGATTGTGTGTACGCCATTTTAGACGAACTGATCCTGCAGGCAGCCAGAGGCCTGAACGTGGTCGTGAAAGTCGTCGTGGTGACGGTGATCCTCTTGATGATCCTCAGGTGGTTCTTCCTGAAGATCAGCCCGTTCGGCTGGGTGTCGTATCAGCTGCGTCGCCTGACCGACCCCTTGATCTGGCCGCTGGCTCAGTCGCTTCCGATGCCTAACGCGATGAGTATTGCGCCCTTGATCGTCGTGCTGATCACCCTGTTGGGTGCGTATTTCCTGCAGTCGATGGTCGAGGAGCTGTTGGCATCGTTTCGGATCATCCTCAGCGGCGTTGTGGCCGGAGAGCCGTTGCGGATTCTGGGCGGTCTGTTGTATGGCGCCGTCTCTGTGTTTATGCTGCTGATCATCCTGAGGATCGTTTCATCGTGGATTCCGTTCCTCAGGGAGAATCGGTTTATGTGGACGCTGTTCAGCCTGACCGAACCGATAATGACGCCCTTTCGCAATATGATCCCCTCGATTGGGATGTTCGATCTCTCACCGATCATCCTAATTTTTTTGATGAACATCGTGAAAACTGCGATCGGCAGTCTTCTGCTGCAGTGATCGGCTGTTCGTAGCCGAGGGGCATCCCCTGTAAACGCACGAGGTGTTGAAGGTGAAGATCACGCCGCTGGATATAAGGAAGCAGTCCTTCAAGAAGGCGTTCCGAGGCATCGACCCGGAAGAGGTGCAGGCTTTCTTGGAGATGATTGCGGAAGAGTTCGAACGTCTCAATCGTGAAAACCTGGAGATGAAGGAGCGTGAACGTACGCTTGACTCGGAGGTTAAGCGATACCGCGACCTTGAGGAGACGCTCCAGGAGACGCTGCGAACCGCTCAGAAAGCCGCCGACAACGTCCACGAGAACGCGAAGAAGGAAGCTCGCCTGATTATCAAGGAGGCGGACATCCGCGGGAATCGGGCGATCGAGAAGGCGCGGAACCACGTCCAGATGATCCGGAACGAGATCGTCGAGTTGAAGAACCAGCGAGATCAGTTCGCGACGCGGCTCGGAGCACTGATCCAGTTGCAGCAGGATTACCTGACGCAACTGGAGTTCTCGGATCCGCCTGTCGTAGAGGAGTTGGTCGACGAATACGATGCGAACGGATCGAACGGGGCGGACGAGGATTCGATTCCGGAAGAGTCGACGGACTAGTCCTGAGCAAAGGGTGGTGGGTGGGGAAGAATCCTATCCTGCTGGCGGAAGAGAGCCCGCCTCGGTGAGATTCGGGCTGGGGACATTAGCGCCTGGTGCGAACAGATGAGGGCTTGACCGGGAATGGGAGTGCGCTCGGGATGGCCCACCCCCAACCGCAGGTTGGGGGCGAGGGTGGCGTAGATAGGTCACAGGCGCGAGCAGAGCCCGCGACCTGATTTTCATTAGACGAGAACTTGTGAGCGAAGCAAAACCAATAGCATTGGCGGTGATCGGCGGGTCCGGCGTCTACGAGATGAGTGGGGTCGAGGTTGTTGCCGAGCACGATATCGAGACACCGTTCGGGAAGCCCTCCGATATGATCGTGGAAACCCGGATCGAGTGCAGGTCGGTCTACTTCTTGCCGAGACACGGGCGGGGGCACATACACCTGCCGTCCGAGATTCCGAATCGCGCGAACATCTTTGCCCTCAAGACGCTTGGTGTGACGCACGTCCTGGGTGTCAGTGCGGTCGGTATTATGCAAGAGCACATTTTGCCGGGCGATATGATTGTTCCGGACCAGCTGTTCGACCGGACGCGAGGTCTGCGGGATGCAACCTTCTTCGGCGACGGTATCGTAGGGCACGTGATGTTCGCTGACCCGTTCTGCGACGAGCTCCGAGCCATCGCCATCCAGTCCGCGAAAGATGTTGGCGTGACCGTTCACGACGGTGGTAGCTACGTCTGTATGGAAGGCCCCCAATTTTCGACGCGGGCGGAGTCGCACTTCTACCGGAAGACGCTCAAGCCATCGGTGATCGGGATGACGGCTATTCCGGAAGCGAAGCTCGCCCGTGAAGCTGAGATGTGCTACGCGATCATCGCGACGGGTACGGACTACGACTGCTGGCACGAGGGAGAAGAAGACGTGACCGTCGAGGCGATCATCGAGGTTCTGCACCAGAATGCCGACATGGCCAAAGCGATCGTGAAAAAGGCCGCTGGCATCTTGCCGGAAACGTCGAGCTGTGAATGCTTGAGTTCCGCGGAGTTTGCGATCATTACAGCGCCGGATAGGATCAGCGAAGCGGCTCGTGAGAGGTTGAAGCCTCTATACGGGCACTATTGGGAATAGGGATAGGAAAAAAGCGGTAAACAAGAGGCGCTGGGGGCAGGATGTTGCACGGCCCTGACGCTGCTTTGAAAAATCACGACTTTGGGCTTGCGAGGTCTTGATTACGTTTGTTTGAGCGCCGTTTTTGCGCCCCACGCCCCTTTTGGATTTTTACGTAGGAAGAACCAACAGGGGGTCTAGCTGTAACAATGATCAATAAGAGCTGGTACATACGCCCCGATGGGGTGGAGGAGTCGGTCGCGGCAGGCGGGGTGGTTGCCCGCGTGTCCGATAGGGACATTCTGATCGCTATCGCCAAAGAGAAGAATTACGAAATCGGTGTGTTGCCGAAAGGACACGTCGAGCACGGTGAGTCGATCGAAGGGGCCGCGCGACGTGAGATCGCGGAGGAGGTCGGGGTTGAAGACCTCCAACTGGTGTCCAAACTCGGCGTCAAGGAACGTCTCGACTTCTCGAAGACGGAGTGGAAGCTGACACACTACTTCCTCTACCGCACCGATCAGTTGGATGTAAAGCCGCTCGAAGCGGACGTCCATACCGAAATGGGATGGGTCCCAATCGAGCCGGTTCCGGATCTGTTCTGGCCGGAGCAAGTCGAGCTGATCGAAGAACACCTGGAAGAGATCAAAGCGCATCTCTTGCCGAACGCATAGAGCAACGAACAATGAACGAAACAAATGGAACACAGGCGGTCTTCAAGGCCGTCAAGAGTCAGGTCGACTTTCCGGAGATGGAGCGCAAGGTGCTCCAGTTCTGGCAGGAGAACGACCTGTATCGCCAGTCGGTGAAAAGCCGACCGGCCGACAAGCCATTCCGCTTCTTTGACGGCCCGCCCTTCGCGACGGGCCTCCCGCATTACGGTCACCTGCTCGCCTCGATCACCAAGGATGTGGTTCCACGATACTGGACGATGCGCGGCTACCGCGTCGAGCGTCGCTGGGGATGGGACTGTCACGGCCTTCCAGTCGAGAACGAGGCGGAACAGCAGCTGGGGCTGAAGTCGAGGCCTGATATCCTCGAGTTCGGCGTCAAGAAGTTCAACGAGTTCTGTCGTGAAGTCGTGATGACCTACACGTCGGAATGGAACCAACTGATCAACCGGATGGGGCGGTGGGTCGACTGGGACAAGCAGTATCGTACGATGGACCCCGAGTTTATGGAGTCCGTGTGGTGGGTCTTCAAGTCGCTGTGGGACAAGCAGCTGATCTACGAGGGCTACAAGTCGCTTGCTTACTGCCCACGGTGTGCGACGCCGCTTTCGAACTTTGAGGTCAACCAGGGCTACCAGGACACGCAGGATCCGTCGATCACGATCCGGTTCAAGGTGAAGGGGGAGGAGAAGCTCTCGATCCTTGCCTGGACGACAACGCCGTGGACGCTGCCTTCGAACATGGGTCTGGCCGTCGGGAAGGACGTCGAGTATGTCCGTGTGATAATGAAGGACGGCGAGCAACTGATCCTGGCGAAAGCGCGGATGGAGGCGGTCTTCGGCAAACAGAAGGAAGAGATCGCATCTGTCGAGGCGCAGCCTGTCGACGAACTCCTCCAGATGACCTACGAGCCGCTGTTCGACTACTTCGAGGATTTGTGGAACGAAGGAGCATTCCGAGTCGTGCCCGCCGACTTCGTGTCGGTCGAGGATGGCACCGGGATCGTTCACACGGCGCCCGGCTTCGGTGAAGACGATTATCAGCTTGGCCAACAGGAAGGGCTGCCGACGGTGTGCCCGATCGATGCCGACTGCCGGTTCACGGAAGAGGTGACCGATTACGTCGGTGAGTTCGTGAAGGACGTCGATAAGGCCGTGGTCCGTCGCTTGCGGGACGAGGGCTCGCTGGTGAATGAGAGCACCCTCGTTCATAGTTACCCGTTCTGCTGGCGATGCGACGCGCCCCTGATCTACCGGACGATCTCGACCTGGTTTGTGAAGGTCGAAGGAGATCTGAAGGAGAAGATGATCAACGCGAACCAGCAGATCTGGTGGATCCCCGAGCACATAAGAGATGGCCGATTTGGGAAGTGGCTCGAAGGCGCGCGTGACTGGGCGATCAGCCGGAACCGATACTGGGGCACGCCACTGCCGATCTGGCGGAACGAGGAGACGGGTGAGGCGGTTTGCGTCGGTAGTGCCGCCGAACTGGAAGAACTGACGGGTGAGAATGTCGACGATCTGCACAAGCACTGCATCGACCATCTGGAAATCCCCGCGCCGTCTGGAAACGGAACGCTTCAACGTGTCCCCGAGGTCCTGGACTGCTGGTTCGAGTCCGGCGCGATGCCCTACGCGCAGAATCACTATCCCTTAGGAAGCAAGGAGGCTTTCGAGGCGAGCTTCCCGGCGGACTTCATCTCAGAGAACCTGGATCAGACGCGGGGGTGGTTCTACACGCTCACGATCCTGTCTGCCGCGCTGTTCGACAAACCGGCGTTCCAGAACTGTATCGTCGGCGGGATGCTGCTGGCTGAAGACGGCCGCAAACTGAGCAAACGGCTGAGGAACTATCCCGATCCAGGCGAGATGCTCGAGAAGTATGGCGCCGACGCGATGCGGTTGTATCTGCTGAATTCGCCGGCGATGAAAGCCGAGGAGCTGCGGCTGACCGAATCGGGAATGAACCAGAGCCTGCGCGATGTGATCATTCCGCTGTGGAACGCTTACAGCTTCTTCGTGACCTACGCGAACATCGATGGGTGGTCGCCGGACAAGGATGGCGAAATGTCGACGAACCGGTTGGATCGCTGGATCGTGTCCGAGCTGCAGACGCTGCTCCACGATATCAACGCGGAGATGGAAGCCTATCGACTGTATCGGACGGTGCCCGCGATGGTGTCGTTCGTGGAGAAGTTGACGAACTGGTATATCCGCAGGAGCCGGCGGCGCTTCTGGAAGTCGGAAGATGACTCGGACAAGCTGTCGGCCTACGCGACGCTGTATCAGGTGCTGGTGACGTTCACCAAGGCGCTTGCACCGGTGCTGCCGTTCGTGACCGAGCAGATCTACCAAAATCTTGTCCGTTCGTATGATGCAGACGCGCCGTGCAGTATCCATCTCTGCGATATGCCGCAGGCAGCAAAAGGCCTCCGCGACAGTGGGCTGGAGGAGCAGATGTCCTTGGCGACACGTGCGGTGGTGCTCGGGCGGTCGCTTAGGAGCAAGCACGACCTGAAGGTTCGCCAGCCGCTGCGGAAGCTGTATCTGCTGCCACCGGACGAGCACATCCGGGATGAACTGGTGGAGATGGGCGACCTGATTTCCGATGAATTGAATATCAAGGAGATCGTAATGGTGGAGGATGAGACCGAACTCAGCGATGTCTCATATAAGCCCAATTTCCGCACACTCGGGCCACGGTTTGGCAAACGAATGAAGGAAGTCGGCGCTTGGGTTCAAGCCATGACCGCCGCCGACATCAAGGCCCTGAAGGATGGCGGTTCGATCGATGTCGCTGACGGTCAGATCACGATCGACGATCTCGAGGCGATGAGGAGCGAGAAGGACGACCTCGTCGTCGCCGTTGACAACAATCTCGTGGTGGGACTGGATGTGCACCTGGATGACGAACTGATCCAGGAGTGCACGGCCCGGGAACTCGTCAACCGGATTCAGAATATGCGGAAGGATGCCGGGTTCGACGTGTCCGACCGGATTTCAGTGGGTATCCAGGGCGAGGACGGGCTGGAGTCCGCCGCGAAAGCACATAGAGACTACGTCGCAGGTGAGGTGCTCGCCGAAGATGTCGTTATCGGGTCGATACCAGAGGGCCTGGCAGTTCGGCTGGAATCGAAAGTCAACGGACACGAGGGCACGCTGGCCCTCCGGAAGCTCTAAGCATTCACCCGATTCCCCCGTGGCGCATCGGCGCGTCCGGGGCTGGTTGAGGAGGCGGAGGATGGAGCAGGAAGATTGCGAATACTTCAAGAAGATCCTAGTAGACAAGCGGAACGAGATCCGGAACGATCTTGGGGTTCTCGAGTCTCATTCGATGAACAACACATCCGCGGATTCTTCTGGAGACCTGATCTATTCCGACCATATGTCGGACCTGGGGAGTGCATCCATGGAGCGCGAAAAGGCGTTTCTGTTTGCTTCACGGGATGGTGCTTACCTGGAACAGCTTGAAGGCGCGATTCAGCGTATCGAGGAAGGCACTTATGGGGTCTGCCGGGTCTGCCAGACCGAGATCTCGAAAGCGCGTCTCGAGGCCGTCCCCACGACCAAGATCTGTGTAGCCTGCAAAGAGGCTGAGGCCGCGGAAAAAGAGAAGCGTGCGTAGCCGTCAGCTTCTGGATCGCTCGTGAAAAGACTCTGGATAACGGTAGTCGCCCTGCTCGTCGACCTGGTGACGAAGGAACTCGTGACGAACCGTTTCGAGCTCTGGGAATCGGTCGACGTGCTGGGCGACTTTTTTCGTCTGACCTACATCCACAACCCGGGTGCAGTGTTTGGCATTAAGCTGGGTAGTGGGACGGTCCATCTGCTGCTGTCGACGGTAGCGATGGTGATCGTCATCTCGATGCTCGTCAAGACTCCGCCAGAGGACCGTTGGGGTGGAATCGGGCTCGCGCTCGTGCTGGGCGGGGCAATCGGGAACATCATCGACAGGCTTCGGTATGGGGTGGTCATCGATTTCCTGGACTTGGGAATTGGGGATGTTCGCTGGTATGTGTTCAACGTCGCGGATGCCTGCGTGTCCGTCGGCGTCATCTTGCTGATCATCGGCTATGGACGAGACCAACCAGAAGATCAAGCTGATCCCGGTAGAGGCTCCGGCGAATGATCGCTTGGATCGATGGATCGCCTCCCTGCTACCCGATCTCTCACGGTCAGCGATTCGCAAGCTGGTCGACGCAGGGCTCATCTTAGTAGACGACAAAGCGGTAAAATCCAGCCATCGCGTCTCGCCCGGTGAAACCGTCTCCGTCAGGCTGCCCGAGCCTGAGCCCCTCGACCCTCTCGCCGAAGACATTCCCCTCGACATTCAGCACGAGGACGACTGGCTATTGGTGGTGAACAAACCGCCCGGGATGGTCGTCCATCCGGCCGGCGCGCTGCGATCCGGGACGCTGGTGAATGCGCTTCTCGGTCACGCTCAACTGTCCACGGTCAACGGCGATCTTCGTCCCGGAATCGTTCATCGCCTCGACAAGGACACCTCCGGTCTGCTGGTGGTGGCCAAGGACGATACGACACATCGGAAGCTCTCCGCGCAGTTGGAGGCTAAAGAGGTCAGCAGACGATATGTCGCGGTCTGTTGGGGGCATCCAACGGAGAACGCGGGTACGATCGAAACGATGATCAATCGCAGCCGACGTGATCGCACGAGGATGAGCGTGTCAAGTGAGGGCCGAGTTGCCGTCACGCACTACGAAGTCCTCGGACGCTACGCCTTTCTTTCGCTGCTTGACGTTCGACTCGAGACGGGGCGGACCCACCAGATCCGCGTGCATCTCGACCACATAGGGCATCCGGTTTTCGGGGACCCTGTATACAACGGAGGGGACAAGCGATTGAAGGGGATTTCGCCGCTGTATCGTTCGAAAGCGGCGACTTTATTGAAGGGCGTCGAGCGACAGATGCTGCACGCTCGGCAGTTGGTGTTTTCGCATCCAACGACAGGGGCGGAGATGTCGTTCGAGAAGGAGCCGCCGGAAGATATGCAGGAGGTGCTCCGTCAGTTGGAAGGTTGATAGAGCGACTGGTGCCTCAGCCGAGGGTGATGAGACTGACGCATAAATAGAGAAGGTCGCAGGCGATGCCCGCGACCTTGTTCTCGTTCCAAGGCCCTCGTTTCAGTAAGGGGGCCGCTTCTTTTTCTCTAGATCTGGGGTGCGTCGCCGCTTTCGATCCGGTCGACGATGTCTTCGACCTGGTCGATCGACGGGTCGTGCTGGGCAATGTATCTAAAGACGCGTGTCTTGTCCGTTTCGCGTTCCAGACGACTGAGGGCGAGTGCCCGTCGTTCGTCGATTTCGCCAGTTCGAACGGCTTCCCGGATGGGAGGGGGAAGCCGGTTGAACCGACGCGCGACCGAGGCTTCTTGGGGAGTCAGACCGTAGCGTTCGGACAGCTGCTCATCGCTCAAGTGGAAGACATCTGCCTTTCTGAGGAAGTCCACCTCGTCGGCGATGTTCAGCAGGCTGACCTGGAGGTTGGTCTGGAAGGCGAGCTCTCTCGCACGATCGTCGGAGACACGCCTGACGATCGCCGGGATGGTGTCGTAGCCGAGGCGGATGCAGGCCTCGAAACGCCGTCGGCCGACGATCAGTTCGTAATCACCGTCGTCAGTGGGACGGACGATCACCGGCTCGATGACGCCGTATCGACTGATCGAGTTTATCAGCGTCTGGAGGTCTTCGTCATCCACTCGCCCACGGAGGGGCAACCTGCGGCTGTCGATCTGTTCGGTCGGAATCTGTAGGAATGCGTCTGGCATCGTGTTCGTTCTGGGTGAAAGAAAGAAAGCCCAAAACTCCCGGGGAGCTCTGGACTTTCTGTCGGTTTATGCGGTTTCGATCAGGCCGATTCCCATTCACTCTCCGGCATATCCTGCGCGAGCTTCAACGCTCCAAGGGCACCGGCATAAACAGGATCATCGACGACGGTGACCCGAGCGGGTCCGAATTCGGCGAGATCCGATTCGATCACCACCGGGAGTCCGCGGATCTGGCTGCCGCCACCGGCGAGCACAATGTTGTTCCGTAACTCATCCTGGAACTCCGGCTCGAAGGTCGTAATCAGTTCGCGGATCGCTCGCAGCGTATCCGGGAGGATTTCCTCACAGGCTGCCTTCAGCTCCTCTGCGATATTGTAGAGGACCGATTTCCCTTCGACCTGGAACTCGACGCTGATTCCCTCGGTGATCGGTGAGACAAAGGCGTACCGCTCTTTGATCGAGCGTGCCTGGTAGATCGAGACGGGTGAGTCGGCGACCTTGTCCTGGAGCAGCGAGTGGACCTTCTCGTCGATGAAATTGCCTGCCTTGTAGAGCGTGCGCTGGTCGATGTCCTCGGGAATCGTACCGTGCATCCGGCAGAGGTCCAGCGTGCCGGCTCCGATGTCGACGACAAGCGAGTTGTTGTAGAGGCCGAGTCCGTAGGCCACGAGGAAGGGCTCGGAGACGACCATCACGGAGTCGACGAGGTCCTGCATCACGTCGATGATCGCCTGCTTGTCCTGTTCGCTAGCCAGAGCGGGGGCGCCTACAACGGCACGCACGCGCTGGTTGGGCCTGATCTCCGCCAGCTCTACCACGTGTCGGACGAGTTCGCGAACGGCTTCAGCTTCCCGGTTGCTGTCGTTCACGGGACCCGAGGAAGGGCGATACTTGAGCACACCCTTTTCGAGCGGGTAGAAGAGGTCCAGAGCCATGCGGTTCCGAATACACTCTTCGCCGTAGACGATCGGCTTCTGCAGGAACCGATACGCGATCAGATCCTTGGGCCAACCGACCACGCTCGGGACGGTTCGTGTGACGTCCGTACCGGTAGCCACCGAGCTGTTCGCCGTCCCCAGGTCGACCCCGAGGTACAGAAGATCCCGATCGTCCGTGGTTTCCGGGGCCCGCTCGGAAGACGCGCGTTCGAACGATGCTTCCTGTCCTATCTCTTCCGGCATCTTGACCTACTCCTCCTCAATTTGACTGCAACTCGATGGTGATGGCGTCGATGGACCGCGATATCTCGCTGACGCGCTGGCTGCGGAGACTGAATCTTGCAGCGATACCCCCGGGAATATCCGCCGGGGGCGTTTCGAGACGGGGCTTCAATCCCGTCGATTTCGGTGTTTCTTCTTCAACCAGTTCTTCTTCCGGCTCGGGGCGGCGCCCCTTAAACAACGCAGTGGGCCCGTCATCCGTCACGGAGGGAACATCCTCGACGGGATCGAGAATCGAAGCCTCCGGTGCTCGTCGCTGAGCCTCGGACCGCTCTTCGCTCAGCCGTCTTGTGAGGCTGCGGACTGACACTAGATCGATTTCTTGAAGAACTCGATTGCTCGATTGTGCTCGCCCTTGTTCTCGTAGGCGAGGCCCAGGCTCTGATGGATGCCCGGATGATCGGGATCGAGTTCGATGACCTGGTTGAACGCCTTGATGGCGTCGTCGTAGCTGCCGCGAGCGTTGTGCACGCAGCCGAGGCGGTAGAAGGTCTCCGCATTCTGCCCGTTGACTTCGGTCGCTCGGGTCAGGCAACGGACGGCTTCGCCGAAGTTCTCCATCCCGCTGTAGACCTCCGCCAGCTTGTAGTGGGCGTCGAGATAGCCGGCATCCAACTCAATCGCGCCCCGGAAGGCCTCGATGGCCTCCTGGAGGCTGCCGCTATTGTCGTAGGCGACGCCGAGTTTGTAGCACGAGGACGCCGTGCGGTTCAGGTCCACGAGCTTCTTGAACGACTCGATCGCACGGTTGTAGTCGCCCTTGTTGTTGGCGTTGACGCCGAGGCGATCGTGGATCTGGGCCAAGTCCTGACGTCCTAGCCCGAAAATATCATCGAAGAACGATACGGTTCGGTCCGAGAGCTGTTTGGCATACAACAGGAAGGTATAACACGTGCTCTCGAATGAATCGAGCCGCTGTTCCAGACGGTCCAGTCGTGCTGCGAGATCCTCCTCGGAGATGCCCGATTCAGATGTCGACTCATCGAGGTCCCACTCTTGCGGGAGCGCCTGCTTGCTGTCTGAGGTCTGTTCTGTCACGCTCCGACTACCTCCTGGCTGATGCTCGGTCGAGACGGCGACATCGCTCGCCGTGTTGGTGTTCAAGACCTGGACGGCCTTGCCCCGCTTGGTGATCGAGTCGCTCGGGGTGCTGCCGAGGGGCGTCAACAATTTTGCAGGACCCTGGTTACTGCCGTTCTGGTCATTCTGGCTTGACAACAATAGGCTCCGGGAGCGCTCCTGGCGGCTTGGCCAGTGAGCGAAACGACGGAGGAGATGCCTGGATGGGGTCACAACGCCGATGGACACGCGGCGAGAGACTCGGTCAATTCGATTCGGGGGACACGAGGGTGGTCGAGGGAGGCCGGAAGGGGGGGATTAATACCGGCAGAAGCTACCCTAATTCCCGCCAATATATAGGCATCTGATCCGCCAAGTCAACCTTTTACTGAGTTTGGGAACCTGTCTGGGAGGCGCCCCCAACGGGGTGTGTGAGTGATCCTCACAGTCCCCGTTTCGGTCCGTCGTTAACTCCTGGAGCGAATCCTCGTCTAGAGGCTCCCGGAGGGCAGTCCGTAGGCTTCCTCGACACGGTCGGTGTTGACCATATCGATCGCCTCCCAGGGACACATCTTAACGCACTGCACGCAGCCGATGCAGTCGGCCAGGCGCACCTCGCAGAACTTGCCGTGTCCATCCAGCCCGGCCTCCTTTACATCCACCTCCTCGATGCAGTCGGTCGGGCAAACCTCGATGCACGCGTTGCAGCCAGTGCAGTAGTCGGGGTTGATGATAGCGATGTGGCGAGGGCGTCGCTTTTTGGCCGTCATACCCGAGCGGCCCTCGAGCCAGAGGTAGTCGTGGTAGCCTGTGCGCTCGAAGTCGGACACACGCTCCGGCCTATAAACCTCGCTCTTTGGGGCGAACACCAGTTCGCCCTCATCGTGCGCGTGGCTCATCCGGTAGCGGTCCGCGGTGACGACGGTATCTGGCTCATCGTCGTAAACGAAGCTCACGAGATCATAGCGGATCCCGACCGTCCGGGCGGCGCGACCGCGCCACTTGAAGTGCTGGCCGGTCTGGAATTCCAGGATCGCGAGCCCCGACGATTCTTCGACGACTTCCGTGGCGACCGCAGCGCCTCTGCCGTCTCCACCTGCTGCTGCGGGACCAGCTGCTTCTGCTCCGCCCGATGCCTTGGCGTTCCGTACTGCCTCGGCCTTGGCTTTGGCCCGGGCCACGCGGTCCGAGATGCTGTCGAACTGGGAAAGGTCGACGTTCACGTGTTCGTTTCTCCTGGTGTATGTCTGAATTTCATCTCCAATCGCAGCTAAAAATAGGGGCGTTAGGGTGGAGTGTCAAGGTTCTGACCCGAATTGGGTGGGGTAACTGAAGGCTGTTTCTTGACTCGGTTTTTGAGCGCCCCTATATTCAAACCCGCTCGCATTCAAGCCTCAATTTCTCCAGGATAACCGTGTCAGAAGACACTCCATCTCAAGAGTCGTCCAGATCTGAAGAAGGGGCAGAACCTTCAGGTTCCGCCGGCTTCGCGTCGGCAGATGTCCCCCGTTCCAAACTGATCACGCAATTCGTCGTATTCCCGCTGGCCATCGTCCTTGTCGGGGTCTCGATTTACCTTTTTCTCGGGATTCTCACGTCGGATAGCCGATCTGCAAGCGACTATCTGGACACGATTCGCAGGGGTGGGATCAACAGCCGCTGGCAGGCTGCCTACGAACTCGTCAAGGTGCTGTCGGTGGAGCAGCGGGAGGGAACGCTTGATCCCGAGTTTGCGAACGAGATCGTTCGCGTCTTCGAGGCGTCTGTCCACGACGATCCCCGGGTACGCCGTTATCTGGCACGGGCCATGGAAATGGTGGACAGCCCTGCAGTGGTGGAGGCGTTGATCGGGGCCCTGGAGGATCCAGACGAAGAGACCCGACTGTATGCGATCCATTCGCTGGGTAGTTTGCGTGCCGAGGTGAGCGTTCCTCATCTGCTGAAGTTCGCGGAGCACCAGGATCCC
Source organism: Gemmatimonadota bacterium (assembly GCA_002727195.1). GTDB lineage: Bacteria > Latescibacterota > UBA2968 > UBA2968 > UBA2968 > UBA2968. The sequence goes on along the minus strand of PBWH01000002.1, from coordinate 72,113 downwards.
GGATTCCGAAAATCCGCCGTTTACTCGTTGGGCCAAATGACCGACGACCGTGTCGTCGATGCGCTAAAGCTGGCCGTAAACGATCGGGTGGCGGACGTCCGGTGGAATGCGGCCCTCCAGCTCGCGAGGCGGGGAGATGCCTCGGGTGAAGCAGTGTTGGGCAAGATGATGCACCGGCCGTTCCTCGAGACGATCGAGATGAGTGAGGATCAGCGGGTGACCGCGATGGTATTTGCGATCCGGTCCGCGGGCGCTCTGAAGCTGGAGAAGCTCAGGGACCATATTCTTACGCTGAAGGGGGACGATCCCAGCATGAAAGTGCGGCAGGCGGCCATCGAGGTGATCGATGGTTGGGACGAACCGTGATCCGGGTCCTAAAACCCTTTAAACTCGCCGGCTTTCAGCTTGACATGGCATTTTTCTTGGGATATATTTCGCGCGCGTCGGGTTTAAGAAACTTGCCAACTATCGGGTTTACAACACCTTCCATCTCGTTGACCGATATGAGAGGGACAGATGCTCGGCGCCTTGATTCCGGCTCTACCCGAGCCGTTTTTCTTGCGTTTACGGCCCTCCCCCGAACGAATTCGCTGACTCCCTAGTCCTGTTCGTGATCATCGCCGGTTTCCGGAAACCGACGAATCGGAGTGTTCTCGATGTCTGAAGAAATCGATCTATCACAGTTTGACGAAATCGCCGACCGCGTCGAGCGGGCGAAGTCCAAGGCTGCTGCAGTTCGAGCCGCCAAAGGTGGTGGTGGCGACGCGCCAGCAGCGGCACCTGCCGAGGGTGGAGGGGATGCGCCTACTGCTGCTGCGGCCCCAGCCGAGAAGTCGGCTTCCGATCGGGCTGCCGCAGCCCGCGCGTTGACCGGCGAAGGCGGTGGCGAGACGCAGATCGTGGTTCAGACGACCCCGGCACCGCCGGCGATTCGGCCCGGACCCGATCGCATCGTTCCGGTCGTCGAGGGTGGGATTACGACGCGTCGTGGATTTTTTACCTGGCTGACGCTGGCATGGCTGTCATTTGCCGGTGCTTCGGCGGCCGCTCTCGCGGCTTTCGGCAGGTTCCTTTTCCCGAATGTTCTGTTCGAGCCGCCCCAGTCGTTCAAGATCGGTTTCCCCGAGGATTACGACATCGGTGTGGACGAGCGGTGGAAGGACAAGTTCTCCGTCTGGATCGTCAAGGAGCGCAACCAGATTTACGCGCTCCTGTCTGTGTGCACACATCTGGGTTGCACGCCCAACTGGCTGGCCGGTGAAGCCAAGTTCAAGTGTCCGTGTCACGGTAGTGGGTTCTATTCGACAGGGATTCACTTTGAGGGCCCGGCGCCACGCCCGCTGGAACGCGTGCGGATCGTGCTGGCTGAGGACGGGCAAATCCTGGTCGACAAGACTCAGAAGTATCAGTGGGAAAAAGGACAGTGGGAGAATCCCGAGTCCTTTATGAAAGTCATTTAGTCAACGCGAATTAGAAACACTCAGCGGAGCAAGGCATGCCGAAGACGTCCGACCTGATGGAATCGGTCAAAAAGAGCCAGATCTGGAAGTCGATTTTCCGGCACGATATCCCGAGGGATGAGCGCGGCCGCGCACAGGTGGTCCTGACGAACGTGTTCCTCCATCTTCACCCCGTGCGGACGCCCAAGTCGGGTATCCGGGTGCGGTATACTTGGTGTATGGGAGGTCTCACTTTCTTCATCTTTATGGTCGAGGTCGTGACCGGCATTATGCTTATGTTCTACTACCGGCCGACTCTCGAGTATGCCTACACCGATATCATCGATCTTGGCGAGCAGGTTCCGCTCGGGATTATGCGCGAGATCCATCGGTGGGGCGCCCACCTGATGATCATTACCGTCTGGCTTCACATGCTCCGCGTCTTTATGACCGGGTCCTATAAGCCGCCGCGTGAGTTCAACTGGGCAATCGGAGTGATCCTACTTCTGCTGACACTGCTGCTGAGCTTCACAGGGTATCTGTTGCCCTGGGATCAACTGGCCATCTGGGCGATCACGGTCGGTTCGAACATGGCTCGAGCAACGCCTTTCCTCGGGCACGAGGGACCGGGGGCGTCATTCCTCAAAATCGGTGAAGTTGCCTTGGTGCACGCGGGCGACGATGCCCGATTCGGTCTTCTCGCTGGACGGTTCGTCGGCGAAGGTACGTTGTTGCGGTTCTACGTGCTCCACTGTCTGGCGATTCCGTTTGTTGCGGCGATTCTGATGGCCGTTCACTTCTGGCGCGTCCGCAAGGACGGCGGCATTTCAGGGCCGATGTAAGTCGGCCCTGACCCGTTCTACGGGAGGGTAAATGGAAGTCGTAAAGGAAGCGATTAACTGGCTATCATCGCCGGAGATCCTGTTCGCTCTGTCGACGCTGTTCTGTCTGTTCTGCCTGAAGATGAGGTTCCTGTGGACCACCAAGGCGGGCATCATCTATCTGGTCGGCTTTGTCGTGTTCTTCGTGGCAAGCTTTCAGGATCCCAACTTCCGGATCATCGTCACCAAACCTGACAACGTCCCGATCGTCCTGCTGTTCGTGTTCGTCGGGTTCTTTATGTGGCTGAGCCTGAAGCAGGCGCACGAGAATGATGAGCTGATCGAGGCCGGTGGCGAACCCAGAGAGAAAGCGGAGTATCAGGAAAAGGTCCTTACGTGGCCGCACCTGGTCTATGCCGAGCTGATCTGTCTGGTCCTGATGACCGTCGGACTGCTGCTCTGGTCGATCCTGATCCACGCGCCGCTCGAGGAGCCGGCCAACCCCGCCAAAACACCGAACCCGTCCAAAGCGCCGTGGTATTTCCTGGGTCTGCAGGAGATGCTCGTGTATTACGATCCCTGGATCGCCGGGGTTGTCCTGCCCACACTCGTCATCGTCGGGCTGATGGCCATTCCTTATATGGACCGGAACACCAAGGGGTCGGGCTACTACACGCTGAAAGAACGTCCCTTCGCCATCACCATCTTCCTGTTCGGTTTCATCGTGCTGTGGGTTGTTCTGATCATCATCGGAACCTTCCTCCGCGGACCGAACTGGAACTTCTACGGCCCTTATGAGTACTGGGACAGCCACAAGCTGGAAGCCCTTGTGAACGTGAACCTGTCTGAGTTCATCTATGTGAAGTGGATGGGGACAGGATTGCCACAATTCTGGCTGACCAGAGAGATATGGGGATTCCTGATCGTGGGGGCGTTTTTCCTGATCCCTCCCCCCTTGCTTGCCCGGACGTTTTTCAAAGATTTCTATAAACAGCTCGGATTCGCCCGTTACAGTGTGATGGTCGTTTTCTTCCTATTCATGTTGTCGCTGCCGGCCAAGATGCTGTTGCGCTGGTTCTTCAACCTGAAATATCTCGTGGCGATCCCGGAGTACTTCTTCAATATCTAGCCGTTGCCTGATGTCTCACACTTGGAGTAGTTCTGATGAACAGTGACAAGCGTGGCTTTGTCGACTTCGTCTACAACGTCGACAAGATGAACGTCGTCTTTGCGCTGTCGAGCGTCGCCCTCGCGATCTCGGTCGTATGGATGATCTGGGCAGACTACGATCGCGAGTGGAAGTATTTCCAGCGTGAGGCCATGCGGCTGGATCAGCACAAGACCGAGGTCGAACTGACGGCGGCAAACGAGGCGGTCGACAAGAACCAACTCGAAGCCATCGAGAAGGAAGCCGCTGATGTCGAGGAAGCGATCTCTGCGCGCGACGCGGAGCGTCAGCCCGTCCTGGCGGAGCTCGAGGTCATTCGCGGCGAATTCTACATCGCCGACCAGAACCTCAAGTTCGAAAAGGCCGAGTATGACGTTGTGAAGTACGAGTTCGAGGAGGCCCAGCACTCAGGGCACAGCGACGAGACGGCGGAAAAGAAACAGACCCTCCTGGATATGGAAAAGCGCATGGCCGAGATGCGCCTAATTAAGGAGGAGGTCGAGAAGAGGCAGGCCGCGGCGAACGCGAAGCTTGAGGAGATCGAGGGCCGCCGGGCGGAACTCGAGGGTCAGAAGGCTGTTTTGCTGAAAGAGACGGCCCTGCTGGAGCGCAGGCTCCAGGGATTGTTGCCGATCTTCGAGAACGAGTTCCGGAACATGCCGATGCTGGACTTCATCTCCCCAACGGTCAAGATCCGGCAGATCGTCCTCGGCGACCTCAAGAACGACATCAACTTCATCACCGTCCCCAAGGTCGACCGGTGTAACACGTGCCACGTGAACATCGACCGCAAGGGATATGAGATCGACTGGGAAACCGCGACGTTCGAGAACGAGGCGCTCGCCAGCTATATGGCTGACACCTATGAGGAGGACGAGCGGATCGGGATGACGAAGGTACTCGCTTCGCATCCGGATCTGGATCTGTTCATGACGAGCGGATCGCCCCACCCGATCGACGTGACAGGTTGCACCAGTTGCCACGTCGGGCGCGACCGCGGTGTGACGTTCAACAATGCCGCCCACACACCGAGCGATCAGGAAGAGAAGGCGCGGTGGGAACGGCTCTACCACTACCACAAGATGCATCACTGGGATTACCCGATGTATCCGTCCCGGTATATCGAGCAGTCCTGCTCGTCCTGTCACCAAGGTGTCGTCGATGTGCCCAAAGCGGACGATCTCAACCGTGGTGTCCATTTGGTCAAGACGCTCGGGTGCGCTGGGTGCCACAAGATCCAGGGATACCTGGATCTGCGTAAGGTCGGTCCCGACCTCAGCCGGGTGAGTGCAAAGCTGGACGGTCCGTGGATGCAGAAGTGGATCCGGGATCCGCGTGGCTTCCGCCCGACGACGAAGATGCCCAAGATCTTCGACCTCCAGAACGTGAACTCGCCCGAGAGCCGCGCCATCAGCACGGTGGCCATCCACGGGATTACGGAGTATCTGCTCCACCATTCCGAAACCATCTCCTACCCGGACCCGCCGGCCGGCGACGCTGCTCGGGGACAGAGCCTCGTGGAGAAGACGGGGTGTAAGGCCTGCCACGTGGTGGGCGATGGCGACGACTACGGCCAGCAATACGATCTGCGCAACTTTGGGCCCAACCTGAACGATGTCGGCAGCAAGATGACGGCCGGGTGGCTCTACGAGTGGGTCAAGGATCCGACGGCCTACTACCCCGAGACGTTGATGCCCGACCTGCGCCTGACGGACCAGGAAGCCGCGGACATCACGGCGTATCTGATGGGGCTGCGAAACCAGGACTTCGAGAACCGTCGTCCGGCATCGATCGACACCAAAGTGCGTGATGATCTCGCCCTCGACTTCCTGAAGGCACGGATGCCCGTCCTGGTCGCCCAGGACAGCCTGGCGCAGATGTCGGCCAAGGCCAAGGACCTGTTTGTTGGCGAGCGGATGATCCTGAGACAGGGCTGCTTCGGCTGCCACGCGATTCCCGGGTTCGAGGACGCAACCCCGATTGGCACGGAGCTGACGTTACAGGGCAGTAAGGATGTCGGGAAGCTGGATTTCGGGCTCAACCCGATGAATATCCCGAAAACGCGTCACGACTGGTTCTTCACGAAGCTGAAGCACCCGCGGGTGTTTGACGAAGGTAAGGTCAAACAGTTCGCGGACAAGCTCCGAATGCCCAACTTCGCCCTGTCCGATGCGGATGCGCATTCGGTTACGCTGGCGCTGCTGAGCATGTCGAAGACATTCATCGAACCGGGCGGCCTGCGTCACCTTTCGCCGTCCGAGATCGAGATCGAGAAGGGTCGGAAAGTCGTATATGAGCGGAACTGTCAGGGGTGTCACATCGTTGAAAATGAAGGAGGCGCGTTACGCGATCAACTCGTAGCGAGCTACGTGGCCGACGGCCAGGATGAAGCCGGTGCCATTGGGTTCCTCCCGCCGAACCTTCACGGTCAGGGTGCTAAGGTGCAGCCTGACTGGATGTTCAAGTTCTTCAAGAATGTCGGGCCGGTCCGTCCGTGGCTGGATGTCCGGATGCCGAGCTTCGGGTTCTCGGACGGTGAAGCGACCGACCTGACCACCTATTTCGCCCGTCTGGACGAGCAGCAGTTCCCGTATCAGACGGTGGTCGAGAAAACGCTGGATTCGAAGGGGATCCGTGCCGGCGAGATGCTGTTCAGCGCGGATATCTACAACTGCTGGACCTGCCACCAGCAGGGCGACATCAAGCCGAAGGGTGATCCGGCAAGTTACGCCCCCGACCTGAAGATGGCGCGTGAGCGTCTGAAGCCGGATTGGATGGCGAAGTGGCTGTGGGATCCGCAGCAGCTGGCTCCGGGCACCAAGATGCCGACCTTCTTCGGAGATGCCCTGACCTACCTGCCGGACAATATGGCTCGTTATCTGCCGCCGGCGGAGGGAACGACACCCGAATACGGCGTGATGCAGGCGAACACGGATTCCGTGATCCAGGCCATCAACGACTATATCATCTTCGGGCTCCACCAGAACGTTCGGTTGAGCCAGAGATAACAGAGAATCTGCCAGGTTGCATCCACCCAGAGACGGGTGGTGGAGGGATGCGCCGGGAAACCAATAACGCGAGTGACCCTCGTCGTTCATTGCAAGGAGTGTAGTATGATTCGCAAATCAATCGCAGTGGTTGCCGCCGCTTTGATCGCGTCGGGTTCCGCCTATGCCGGCGATGTCAGCGGCACGATCTCTTGGGACGGCAAGGTCCCCGGTCGCAAGGAACTCAAGATGCAGGCGGATCCGGTGTGCGCGTCGAAGCACACGGGCAAAGTTCTGAGTGACAAGGTCGTGGTCAACGACAACAACACCTTGCTGAATGTGTTTGTCTACGTCAGCAAGGGCCTCGAGGGCAAGAGCTTCGATACGCCGGCTGAGCCGGCAGTGCTGGATCAGGCCGGCTGCATCTACACGCCCAAGATCATGGGTGTGATGGCTGGCCAGAAGATCAAGGTGCTCAACAACGATGGCACGCTCCACAACGTTCACCCGAAGCCGAAAGTGAACAAGGAGTTCAACCTGGCGATGCCGAAGTTCATGAAGGTGAAAGAGATTTCGCTCGAGAAGCCCGAGGTGATGATCCCGGTGAAGTGTGATGTCCACCCGTGGATGTCGGCGCACATCGGCGTGACATCACACCCGTTCTACGGGGTAAGTGATGGCACGGGCGCCTTCACGCTCAAGGGCGTGCCGGCCGGCTCCTACACCGTAACCGCCTGGCACGAGGTGTTCGGAAGCAAGTCGGTCGAGGTGACCGTCGCCGATGGCGCGGCTACGGCTGACTTCACCTACGGTCTTGCGGATCTGAAACGGAACTAGGACCCCGGAACGTCAAGCCGCCGGAATGCCCGGCGGCTCGACTTCTTTTCGCTGCAGGGGCTTTCTAGGGAGGGGCTCGTATGCAGGAAAAAATATACGGCTACTGGCTGCCGATGAATGTCTCGACGCACGGAGACGCAGTCGACCAGTTGATCAACGTGCTTCACGTGTTCATGCTGCTGCTCTTCGTAGGTTGGGGCATCTTTTTTATGTACTGTCTAATTCGGTTCCGGGCCGGAGCCAATCCGACAGCGCGCTACGAGCCGATCAAGGGTAAGGCCTCGAAGTATCTCGAGGTTTTTATCGTCGTCTTCGAAGCGTTCCTGCTGGTCGGCCTCTCGATGCCTGTTTGGTCGGATTTCAAGTCCCAACCGCCGGACGAGAAAGACGCGCTCGTCGTTGAAGTCCTGGCCGAGCAGTTCGCCTGGAACGTCCATTACCCCGGTAAGGACGGCATTTTCGGACGCAAGTCCTCTGAGTTCGTGACTCCCGAGAATCTCCTCGGTCTCGATCCGGACGACCCCAACGGCAAAGACGACTTCAATTCGATCAACAACTTGAACGTGCCGGAAAAGACGCCGGTACTGGTCAAGCTGACTTCCAAAGACGTCATTCACAGCTTCAAAGTGCCCGTTCTTCGGCTGACCCAGGACGCGATCCCCGGACAGGAGATCCCGTTCTGGTTCAACACGACGCGGACAGGCAGCTTCGACATCGCTTGTGCGCAGTTGTGCGGTCTCGGCCATTACCGGATGCGGGGCCAGATCCACATCCAGACGCAGGCTGATTTCGATGCCTGGCTCGCCGAGCAGCAGGTCGAAGAAAGCGAAGACGAGTTCTCGTTCTAAGGAGCCCTAAGATGAGTGTCGCACACGAGCATCACGACGATCACGGGCACGGTCACCACGAAGAGCTGTCGTTCTGGCGTAAGTACGTCTTTTCGATCGATCACAAGGTGATCGGCATTCAGTATGCCGTGACGTCCCTGTTTTTCCTGCTGTTCGGGTTCGGTTTGATGATGATGATGCGCTGGCAGCTCGCCTACCCGGGTGAGCCGATGCCCCTCATCGGAACCTGGTTCAGCGAAGCCAACATGCCCGGTGGCGTGATGGTGCCCGAGTTCTACAACCAGCTGGGTGCCATGCACGGCACGATCATGGTATTCCTGGGCGTCGTGCCCCTGTCGGTGGGCGGGTTCGGGAACTACATCCTGCCGCTGCAAGTCGGTGCGCCGGATATGTCCTTTCCGAAGCTGAACATGGCGAGTTTCTGGGTGTTCCTGCCCGGTGGTGTGATCATGCTGCTTAGCTTCTTCGCCGAAGGCGGCGCGGCCCAGTCCGGCTGGACATCCTACTCACCGCTGGCGAACACCGCTCCACCAGGGCAGACCTGGTGGCTGATCGGGATGGTCTTCCTGATCACGTCCTCCCTGCTCGGTTCAGTCAACTTTATCGTGACCACGATCCAGCTGCGGGTCGAAGGACTGTCGTTCTTCCGCCTTCCGTTCTTCACGTGGGCACAGTTCGTGACGGCTTTCCTCCTGCTGCTCGCTTTCCCGCCGCTCGAGGCGGCCGGCGTGATGCAGTTGATGGACCGCGTCGCAGGATCCAGTTTTTTCCTCCCGAGTGGTCTGGTGATTTCCGGCCAGCCGCTGGATGTCGCTGGTGGGGGGAGCCCGCTGCTCTGGCAGCACCTCTTCTGGTTCCTCGCCCATCCCGAGGTGTATGTGTTGATCCTCCCGGCCCTCGGGATCGTGGCAGAGATCATCACGAACAACACGCGTCGTCCGCTCTGGGGATACCGCACGATTGTCTTCTCAACCGTCTTCCTCGGCTTCATGTCCTTCATCGTGTGGGCACACCACATGTTCATGACGGGTATGGGGACGGCGATGAGCAATTTCTTCCAGACTACGACGATGATCATCTCGATTCCATCGGTGATCATCCTGACGGCGCTGGCGCTGTCGTTGAGTGGCGGGTCTATTCGCTTCCCCACTCGGATGCTGTTCGCCCTCGCCTTTATCCCGATGTTCGCGATCGGCGGTCTGACCGGTTTGCCGCTCGGTCTGACGGGCGCGGATCTGCATCTTCACGATACCTACTACGTGATCGGGCACTTCCACTATGTGGTCGCCCCTGGTACCGTGTTCGCCCTGCTGGCAGGGATCTATCACTGGTATCCCAAGGTGACCGGCCGGAAGATGAGTGAGACCCTCGGCAAGCTGCACTTCTGGTTCTCCCTGGTGGGGATGAACATGGTGTTCATGCCGATGTTCTTCATTGGGATGGCCGGTGTGTCGCGACGGCTCTATGACCAGACGCAGTACGCCTACGGGGAGCAGGTCCAAGGACTTACAGCGATGAGTTCGTGGGGCGCCTGGCTGCTCGGTGCGGCGCAGATTTTCTTCATCATCAACTTCTTCTGGGCTCGCAAGAACGGCGAGAAGGTCGAGAACGATAACCCGTGGAACGCGACGACGCTCGAATGGAACACCCCGACGCCGCCACCGCACGGGAACTTCACCGAGGTGCCGAAGGTATATCGAGATGCGTATGAGTACAGCGTCCATGGGGCCAAGGAAGACTATTCGCCGCAGTGGCAAGAGGAGGCGTAGATGATGGACGAAATTCCCTACACAGTTAAACCACACCCGATGTCGGGTCTGTATAGTGGGAAGCTGGGGACCTGGTTGTTCCTTGCGTCGGAAGTCATGCTCTTCGGCGCACTGTTTTCCTCGTATATCCTGCTTCGCGTCGGCTCGGACGACTGGCCGCACGGGGCGGATCTGCTGAATATCCCGCTGGCCACGCTGAATACGGCCATCCTGATTATCTCGTCGGTGACGGTCGTCCTCGGATGGGCCAACCTGAAGATGGGCGAGAACGCCAAGGCCAAAATGTATCTCTGGGTCACAGTGATCCTGGCGTGTGGATTCCTGGTCGTCAAAGCCTTCGAGTATGGCGCAAAGTTCTCGCACCATATCTCACCGGCGACGAACAACTTCTACGCGACATACTTCACGATGACGGGGCTTCACGGACTCCACGTGATCGGCGGTATCGCCGTGTTTGTGTATCTCCTGACGAGCGGCTCCAAGCTGCTGGAGGAGAACCCGGAGCACTACGCGAACCGGATCGAATGCGCCGGCCTCTACTGGCACTTCGTGGATCTCGTCTGGATTTTCCTGTTCCCGGCACTCTATCTTCTGTAAGGACGCGCTATGGCTGAATCCGCTGAAGAAATCAGAGAACATATCAGTGGCTACATCAAGATCGGCGTGGCTCTGATTGTCCTGACGGCCGCGACCGTCGGGGCATCCTACATCGAGTTCAACTCGGTATTCATGACGCTGTTCGTTGGACTCTTGATCGCCACGGTCAAGGGGTCGCTCGTGGCGTGTTACTTCATGCATCTGATCGAAGAAAAGGCAATGATCTACTGGATCCTGGGGATCACGGTCTTCTTCTTTACCGTGCTGATGCTGCTCCCGATCATGACCGATCATAACTCGGTATTCCACGGGTAGACAGGTGTCGCTCAAGTCGTTCCACATCGTGTTCGTCGTCGCGTCGGTCCTGATGACGGCAGGCTTCGGCTACTGGTCGCTTCAAACGTTCCAGCAGTCCGGCGACGGTCTGATGCTGACCTTGAGCCTTACGTCGTTCGTGGCTGCGGCTGGATTGCTGTTCTACGGGGTATGGTTCCTCCGAAAGCTCAAGGGATGGAGTTATCTGTGAAACGCTTTCTGACGCTGATCCTCGGATTCGTTCTGTGGGCGCCGGCGAGCACCTTTGCCTGCACCGTCTGCTATGGTGACCCGAATTCGCTCCAGGTCAAAGGGGCGGAGGCAGGGGTGCTCGTGCTCCTAGGGGTGATCGTAACCCTACTGACGGCGATCGCGGGAGCGATCCTGTTCTTCTGGCTTCGGGCCAGGCGGATCGCCCGGGTCTCGAACACGCTACCGCTGCCGTCGGCACAATAGCCATGTCGGACACGCCTTCACGCGGGTTGAACCGCTTCGCCGGGTTCACAGCGATCTCTACGCTTCTGTTGATTGCAGCCGGCGGACTAGTCACGAGTACGGGATCCGGTCTGGCCGTTCCTGACTGGCCTCTCAGCTACGGGATGTTGATGCCGCCGATGGTTGGTGGGGTGTTCTACGAGCACGGCCACCGGATGATCGCCAGCGCGGTCGGATTCCTGACGGTCATCCTGGCGATATGGGCATGGCGTGTGGAGTCGAGGCGGTGGGTTCGTCGGCTGGCCGGGATCGCCCTCGCTGCTGTGATCATCCAGGGGTTGCTCGGGGGGCTGACCGTTCTCTACCTGCTCCCAACGCCGGTGTCTGTGTCCCACGCCTGCCTGGCGCAGACGTTCTTCTGCATGATCGTCGTCCTCTGGGTCGCCACGACACGCTCCTGGACCGAGGCTACACCCTCGATCGAGGACGGTGATGAGACGCTGTCGACACGGTGGCTCGCTGTGTTTGCGGGAGCGACGGTGTATGGTCAGCTCATCCTCGGCGCTCTCGTACGGCACACCGAGTCTGCTCTCGTGATCCCCGATTTTCCGCTCGCTTTCGGTCATCTGATCCCGCCCGTGTCCGAGCTGAAGACAGACCCTACTGCGCCCTATCCGGTCGAGGTGGAGACGCTCCGGATGCAGGTGATGATCCAGTTCGCCCACAGGGTGTGGGCGATCGTCGTGTGCGGCGCCATCGGCTGGTTGGTTGCTCGGGTCGTTCGAGCACACGTCAACCTGCCCGAGCTCGTTCGGCCTGTATTCCTGTTGGCGTTGCTGCTGATCATTCAGGTGTTGCTGGGGGCTTCGGTTATTTGGACCGAGCGTGCGGTGTGGGTGGCGACCGGTCACGTGGTGGTTGGGGCAACGATTTTGGCAACGACCGTATTGGTGATCACGCGCAGCTTCCGGCTGACCGTGCGAACTGAGCTCGTGGTAGAACCACATCTGGCAGGAGAACCGGCGTGAAGGCCGAAGCGGACATCCAGGAATTCACCCCCGCGAGGTTCGCCGACTTCGTCGAGCTGACGAAGGCGAGGATCGGGACGTTTGTCGTGATCAGCACGGCTGTCGGTTACGTACTGGCGAGCCCAGGTGGCGTCGATCTGCTTCGCCTGATCCACACGCTGCTGGCGACTTTCCTCGTTTCTTCAGGAGTCTGTGCGCTCAATCACTACCTGGAGCGCGAGCAGGACGCGCGGATGGTCAGAACAGCTGACCGACCGTTGCCGGCGGGTCGGCTCCAACCGGAGAAGGCTTTTGCCCTTGGTATCACGATGCTCGCGGTCGGTCTTGTGTACCTCACGGCCTGGGTCAACGTCGCGACGGCGCTGGTGGGTGTGGCGACGGCGGTGGTTTACCTGGTGGCCTACACGCCTCTGAAGCGGATCACCGTCCACAATACCCTGGTCGGCGCCGTCTCGGGTGCACTCCCGCCCGTTGGCGGATGGACCGCGGCCCATGGGGAGTTGGGACTTGGGGCAGTCGTACTATTCGGGATTCTCTTCCTGTGGCAGTTTCCTCATTTCTACGCGATCGCCTGGATGTATCGGGAAGATTATGCTCGCGGAGGCTATCGGATGCTGGCGGTCGAGGACACGAAAGGGAGTCGGACGGCTCATCAGATGGTGGTCTACAGTCTGGCCCTGCTGCCGTGCAGCCTGATGCCGGCTCTGATGGGGATGACGGGCACGGTCTACTTTGCAATCGCGTTGCTTTTGAGCGCCGTGATAGTCTGGTTCAGCCTGTCCTTCGCCCGGGAGCGCACGACGGAGCGGGCGCGGCATCTGCTTCGGTCTACGCTGGTTTACCTTCCCGTTCTGTGGATCGTTCTGATAGCAGACCGGCTTCCTTGAACACGGATCGCATCGGAATCACTTGGGGTGATGGGCGAATGCCTGTCGCCTTTTTTGTTGGAGTTGGCAGGTGTTCAAAGACACACCGATCACAGTCTCCGGCCTGACTCACGATTACGAGGACCGTCGAGCGCTCGATGGGATTTCGCTCGAGGTCGGCGGTGCCGAGGTCTATGGGCTGCTGGGTCCGAACGGCGGTGGGAAGTCTACGCTGTTCCGGATTCTGTCGACCCACCTGAAGCCGCAGACGGGCTCGGTCCGGGTGTTCGGTCACGAGGCGGCGACCGAGGGGCCCGCGATCCGGTCTCGGATAGGAGTGGTATTCCAGCGGCCGAGTCTGGATCCGAAGCTGACGGTCCTGGAGAACCTCATCCACCACGGCATGTTCTACGGAATGTTGGGCGGCGAGTTGAGGCGTGCATCCGAGACGATGGCGGAGCGACTGGGGCTAGGCGATCGGATGGCTGCCCGTATCGAAACCCTGTCGGGCGGGCTCCAGCGAAGAGTCGAGCTGGCCAAGGCGCTGCTTCCAGGCCCGGGACTCCTGATCTTCGACGAACCGTCGACGGGTCTGGACCCCGGGGCGAGACGAATGCTGTGGGAGGACCTGCAAGCGCTGCGAGACGACCAGGGGGTGACAATCGTGCTGACGACGCACTTCCTGGAAGAAGCGGAGCGCTGCGACCGGATTGGCATCCTTGCCACGGGCAAGATGATCGCCGAAGGGAAGCCCGGTGAGTTGAAGCGGTCCGTGGGGGGGGATGTGATTGTGGTTCAGACATCGCTGCCGGACGAAGTAGCAGTCGCCCTACAGGAGAACCTGGGGCTTGACGCTGAGATGGTGGATGGGGACGTCCGTATTACGTCTGATAGAGCGAAGGAACTCGTGGCTGACGTCTACCGGGCGTGCGGAGACCTGGCGGATTCGGTCTCGATCGGGCGACCGACACTGGAGGATGTGTTTGTCGCGCACACGGGACAGCGCTTTGTGGTCGGGGGCGACGATGCCTGATCGACCCATCCTATTGCTTGCCATCTACTCGCTATGGAAGCGAGAAATTCTCCGCTTTGTGCGAGATCGAAACCGCCTGATGGGATCGATCCTGCAGCCGTTACTCCTGTGGGTGCTGGTCGGTTCAGGGTTCAGGGGATCCTTTTCGACCGGCATAGGGGACGGCCCGACCTACCTCGAATACATCTACCCCGGGACGATGATGCTGATCCTCCTGTTTACGGCGATCTTCTCGACCATCTCAGTGGTGGAGGACCGACGGGAAGGGTTTATGCAGTCCGTCGTCGTCGCCCCGATCAGATCGTTTGCGATCGTGATGGGCAAGATACTGGGTGGGACAACGGTCGCCGTGGGGGAGGGGCTCGTGTTCCTGATTCTGGCGCCGCTAGTCGACATTCCGATCACGCCCGTGTCGTTCCTGGCAACTTTGGGAACCCTGATCCTGATCGCGATCAGTATGACGGGGCTGGGCTTCAAGATCGCTTGGCGGATGGAGTCGACAGCAGGCTTTCACGCGATCATGAATCTGCTGCTCCTCCCGATGTGGCTGCTGTCGGGAGCGTTCTTCCCGCTGTCCGGGGCCCCAGAGTGGCTTGCGTGGGTGATGCGCATCAACCCGATGACCTACGCAACCGCGGCTCTTCGCCGTGTCCTCTACTACCCCGACGCCACCGTGACAGACTCGTTGCCCGACCTGCCGGTGTGCCTCGCGATCACCGCTCTCTTCGGGGTCGTGATGATCGTCTGGTCTGCCATCGCCGTGGGTGATCGGGAACGAGGCACGGGGTGAGCACGAACGCCGAATCCAACCGCCGGCTGTTCTTCCGCATATTTGGCGCGACGGTCCTCTTGATGCTGATCGTCACGGCCTTCCTGTTCAAGAGCGAACTGGACCGGATCCGTGGGATCAGGGCACAGAGAGCCTCGGTGGTCGGCGAACTCCCGGACTTCAGGTTACGAGATCAGGCGGGAGAGACCGTGACACGGAGCGGTCTGAGTGGGCATGTGCTCATTGTCAGCTTCGGGAGTTTGGTTTGCAGAGGAGCGTGCAGCGGTGTGGCCGGTCAGATGGCGGTCTTGCAAGAAGGGTTGAAGCCGGTAGAGGACTTACGATCGCTTACGATCAGCATCGAACCTGAGGTCCCAGAGGACCAGTTGGCCGCTTACGGTCGTGAGGTGGGGGCCGATCCGGATCGATGGAAGATCCTGACGGGCGAAGCCGATCGGATTCGAGATCTGATCGAAACGGGCTTCAAGGCTTCCGTGGAGCACGACGAAGCCGGGGCACACGATATGCGTCTGGCGGTGGTGGATCGGAAGGGACGAATCAGGGCTTATCTGGATGCGGGTCGGGAAGAGATTCTGGAGGATGTGGCACCGATCATTCGTCGGCTGTTTGCCGAAAACTGATCAGGTCTGGATTCCGTATTTGTCGAGCCGATACCTGAGGGTGTCTCGCGTCAGCTCGAGCAATTTGGCGGCCCGTACCTGGTTTCCGCCCGTCATCTCGAGTGCCTGCCGGATCAGGTCCTTGTTGAGTTCGGCGAGGATGACGTCATCGGCGGGGAGTCGGAAGGCTTCCGACCCAGCCAGATCTGCGCTCCGTGCATTTGACGATGTCGCTCGGAAGGGCGCACCATGTCCGAGGAAATCGAGGTGTTCTGCGAGCCGCGTTTCGCCCTATTCCAGCAGAGCGATCCGCTCAATCGCATTCCGGATCTCTCTGACATTCCCCTTCCACTCGTAGTTGAGCAACATCTCCTGAGCCTGAGGAGCGATCTTGCGCATGCCGTCGGTCGACGTCCCGGCGAATTCGTCCAGGAACCGCTTTACCAGGGGAATGATGTCTTCGCGTCGCTCGCGGAGCGGGGGGAAGTAGATGTTCGCGACGTTTAGGCGGTAATACAGATCCTCCCGGAAATCGCCGGCGTTGGTGGCCTCCTGGAGATTCCGGTTTGTCGTGGCGACGATGCGGACGTCGATGCTGATGTTCTTTTTACCGCCCAGGCGGTAGAAGGACCGCTCCTCGAGCACGTGGAGGAGCTTGATCTGGTTGTACTGACTGAACTCGCCGACTTCGTCCAGGAACAGCGTGCCGTTGTCCGCGGCTTCGAACTTGCCGACCCGTGACTGGGCGGCCCCGGTGAAGGCGCCCTTCTCGTTCCTGAACAGTTCGGACTCGATCAGGTCCTTTGTAGTGGATCATCTGGGCGATGTGTTTCTAGCCCTTACCGCTTTCTCCTTCGATCAGGACGGTTGCGGAGTCACTCTCCGAGACCCGTTGCACCATTTTGAGGACCCGCTTGAAGGCGGGGGACTCGGCCACGATCTTGTCGACGTCGCTACGGTTCCTTTGGACACTCTGGAGCACCGTCACTTCTTTAGTTTGACGGTCTCTAACGTTTCGGCGATCAGGAGCTGAAGCTCGTCGGTATTGAAGGGCTTCTGGATGTAGTTCTACGCCCCGGCCTTCATCGCTGAGACCGCGGATTCGATCGTCCCCCCGGCCGTGCTCATGATCGCGGCAGCTTCCGGTCGGTTCTTCATAATCTGCTTGAGGGCTTCGATACCGTCGACGCCTGGGAGGCCGATATCCAGCGGATCAGATCGGGATCTTGGCTCTCGGTGAGCTCGACCCCGTCCTCGCCGCTCAGGGCGTTGATGACGTCGTAGCCCTCGTCCCTCAGGGCCTTGTCGAGCATCGTCCTGATCCTCAGATCGTCATCGATGCAGAGGATCTTGTGGATCATACCGTCCCGACCATACGGAGGTCCTAAAACACAGAAAGCCAAGGGGCCCCGGAGGTTGGAACCCATTGGCTCCTGACCAGTTCACGGATTACGAACGAAGCTTGCGCCTATCGCTGTGTCAAGCGAATTTCAGGCGTCGGGCACGTTGACAGTTACACCGCAAAGCGCTACATTACAGTCATTTACGAAGATTTTTCTTCTATGATGTATCTTGGCCAGGACTCGCTGTAGATGTTACGATATCTTTACCTGTTCACGATCCTCTGCACAGCAGGATGTACACTGCTCGATCGGTCCGAACCACCGCAGATTGTGGACGTCACGACGGATCTGGGTGAGAATCCGTCCGTCGGTCGAGGTCGAGAGGTGAACCTGAAGCTGTTCACAGAGGACGCCGACAACGACGAACTGGACTTTCAGTGGACGGCAAGTGGGGGCGTCTTTACGGGAAGCAGCAAGGATACCCTGATCGACCTGTTCCAGGATTCGGTGACCGTCGTGTGGCGGGCACCGGGGGAAGTCGGTGTTTACGGCTTGGCCGTGGAAGTCAGCGACGGTGTGACCGGGGAGACCGTGACGGAAATGCTACAGATCGCTGTGACTCAGGGCCCACCTGTCGCCGAGCTCGAGCCTGACCGGATCGTCGCTTTCCAACCGGGACAGACGGTGGTGATCGATGGGTCGGCCAGTTCGGACCCCGATCTGGACCAGCTGAGCTACTTCTGGCGCCAGATTCTGGGGCCGGCTGTCAGCCTCCAGGGATCGAATGGACCTACCCCTGAGTTTCTGCCTCCCGCTACCGGAGACTATGTGTTCGAGCTCGCAGTCGCCGACAATATCGCACCAGGCGTCGGGGACACTAGCGAGGTGGATGTTGTGGTGATTCGAGTGTTAGATCGCGGTGGCCGCGGCGGGTAGATTCGCGCACCGATAACGATAGAGCGATGGAGCAGGCGGTATGCTTGCTCCATTTTTGTTTGGGGGATGACCCTTGAGCCTTCGCAGGAACGTGGTCTACCTTACACTGGAAAAGGTCGTGCATACTCTCGGGGGGCTGCTCGGCATGGTCCTGGTGGCTCGTGAACTCGGCCCGGGCGCATTGGGTGACTACGGTTTCGCGATCTCTTTGACGGCGTTCTTCGTTCCGGTGCTCGATCTCGGCATGAATAACCGTCTGATCAAGTCGGTAGCCGGTGGCGCTCGCGTGTCGGACGTCCTGAACGAGGTCCTCTCCTACAAGCTGACTGTGGCACCTGCAGTGTTCTTCCTGATGGTCGTTGCTGGATGGGTGTGGGGTGGCGTCCACCTGGCGCTTCCCGTGTTGCTCATCGGGGCATCGACGATCTTCATGAGCGCCGGGGACGGTGGCAACGCCGTCTTCAAGGGGCTGCAGCAAGCCCATCTCAGCTTCCTGGTGATCGGTGTGCTGAACGTGGCGTTGTTGGTTGGCCTGGTCGTGGCACTCCATTCGGGGGGCGGACTGGTCGAGGTCGGATGGTGCTACGCGGTCACCCGGTGCGGCTATGCGGTGATGTGTCTGGCCCTGCTCAAACGGAAGTGTCCCGATTTCCGGGTCTCTGCGAAGCTCGGAGTCGATCTCAACACGATGTGGTCGGGCCTCCTGCATCTGCCGGGTGTCTACTACCTTGGCAATCTTCTGTATCTGTCCTATCTCGCGACCTACGTGATGTCTCCCGTGGCGGCCGGGGTGTTCTACATCGGGTATCGAGCGGCGGCTGCGACCTACGTCCTCGTGAGCGCCGGGTTCGAAGCCGTCCTGGCCCACGCGGTTTCAGACGGTCGTCGACACACCGGGTTGGGGGTGTGGTTTGTGACCTACGGCATCATTGCCCTGCTTCTCCTTTTTCTTGCGGCTCCTCTTGTCGTAACCGTGTTCGGGAACGACTTTGGCGGAAGTGTCCGCGCCATTCGACTGCTCGCTTCCTGTGTGCCGCCGTTCGCTCTCTGCGGGCTCGCACACACACTGTTGATGGCGGCGCACCGCGAGCAATTTGCGTTTCTCGTGATGGCCGTGCTGCTGGTAGCGGGCTTCGGGATGGCGATCGTCGCGGAGGCCACGTTTGGGACGGAGTCCACCGCCCTCGTTCCCGCCGTATCGGCGACGCTGGCGATAGTGGTTCTGTGGTTCAGTTTGTATCGGCAGACGAGGCCGGCTTGATGAACGGCGTTCTCCCCGTATATTGCGCTCGTATTGGACGACGCGCATGAATCGACTCGATACCACACAGATAGAGTTCCCTAAGACGTCCGCCCGGACAGTCTCCACCCTGACCTCGCTCACCTATGTCGTTTCAGCGCTGGGTGTGGGGGGAATCGTAGCTGTCGGCGCCACCTCTGCCTATAATCCGGTGGATCAGACCTTCGCGATCCTCGCACGGCTCCCATTCGCCATGCTGAGCGTTGATGCCTGGACGCTAATGCTGGCCTACCTGCGACGCCAGGCACCCACGCCGCTCCGGATCCCGATCAAGACACCGCTGATCCTGGCCGTCCTTCACCTGCTCGCAGGGACCAGCGGGCTGCATCTGATCGTATTCGACAGGCTCTACGAACTCCGGTGGATCGACGACGGGATCGGTCATTACGAGGTGGGATGGTTGCCAGGTGGGGGTGTGGTACTACTCGCGCTCGTCTCTCTGTTGCTGGCCGTATTCGAGATTCGCTTGTCCCGCTGGGTGCTCATCTCGGAGATCACGTCGCCGCCGGAAGCTCCCGTTTTCAAACCGGATGAGCCAGAGGACATCGAGCTCGGTACGGAGCATATCTATGAAGCACAGGTGCTGTTGAACAACCTGGGATACGACGTCACGCCGATTTCGGGTGAACTCAACCTGTCCACGAGCGAAGCGATTCGCGAGTTCCAGAAGTCGACCGGTCTCGAGGTGACCGGTACGCTGACAGCCAAGACAATGATCGATCTGAGAAACCGGTGGCGGGAGCACGAGGCAGAATCGAGCCCTGTGATGGCTGTCGGCGAGCACGCCGTCAAGCGAACGGGATCCAGAATCGCCCGTCTTTTCCGGCGAAGTTGACGCAAGCGCCAGCATTCGCTGTAATATTAGCGTTATGGCGCGTAAACGAGAAGAGGGGCTGACCACCCGCGAAACCCAGACCATTTAGGTGATCTGGCGGTTCAAGGAAGCGACGGTGGACCAGATCCAGGAGCACCTTCCCGATCGGATGGTCGATTCGACCATCAGGACCCTACCCCAGATCATGGAGCAGAAGGGATACGTGACCTTCCGGAAGGGCGGACGGGCCAAGGTTTATCGGCCCCTGGTCGAGCAATCCGAGGTCAGGAAGTCGGCCGTCCGACAGGTGGTGGACCGGCTGTTAAGCGGATCGCCTGATATGCTGCTGGCCTACCTAGTCGAGGACGAGGATGTGGATCTCGAGAAGCTGAAGGATGAGCTGGAGGGGTTCGGGAAGAAATAGCCCGCGTTCCGAGCGTGACCGCGAACTCGACGCCCGGTGATCATAACCGTGCGTTTTCTAGTGGTCCTGACCCAGACGAGAGACGCCCGGTGGCATCTTCAGGGTGAAGATATCAGGGTTGCTGCCGTCGTTGATGTTCAGCTCCTCGACAGACCACGAGATTTTGTTCTCGCCCTGTTCGATTCGGACCTCGCCCGGGAGGTGGCACCCATCTGTCATTGCGTAGTCGGACAGGAGCAGGCGCGACCGCAGTTCATCGTCGTGACCGATGATATCTTCTCGGGCGACGGTCAGGCGGCGGCGGTCGATCCAGATCCGCTTCCGATACACGCCGAATGAGAAGCTCAGGACATATGAGGTCGGGGTGGTCTCGAACGAGGTGAGGTAGGATCGGTCTTCATTGGCCAGAGTTGGAATGCCGAGGATGATCGGTTGGATATCGTAGAAGTCGAGGTTCATCCCCGTGATCTGGTAGAGGACGGTCGCCGCGGGCCCTTCGAGATATCCGTTGTCTTCCGGAAGATAGACGCGAAGGGAGTCGCCCCAGAATCTGGCGGACAGGATGCTGATCCCAAGAGTGCCGCTGACCTCCATCTTCAGGCGGCTCGGCATTTCGGCGAAGACGATGCTCGTGGCTTTTTGCCGCACGCCGTCTATTTCGAAGGAGATACGGGACCGCATGCGTATGTCCTGGAGCGAATCGGTCTGGGAGGTGACTCTGTCGATCAGGTCGGCGGGATCGGTGATCGGTGGCGGTAGGAGGGGCGGGTTGGTTGCGCACCCGACACCCAACAGCACGAGGAAAAGTAAGACGCCGGCTATTCCGCGATCAGCGGTCGGCATCCTCGGCCTCTGGGTCGCCGTGTTCACTGGTCAGTTTTTCCAGTTTCTCTGCTGTGTGTTCGATGTCCGGGTCGCTTTCGAGCGCCAGCTTCCACCAGGCCCGTGCCTCGAAAAATTGGTTGAGTGCCAACGCACAGTCCCCAGCGTGGTCGTAGATAACCGCCAGGTTTTCGAGCATGCCTCTGCGACGAGCCGTGTCTTGAGGTCCCAGCTTCTTCATCTCCGCTTCTTCGTTGTCGATCGCTCGCTTCAGATACTCCTGTGCCCGACGGTAGTCACCCATCTTGAAGTAGACCCAACCAAGGCTGTCCAGATACGCACCGTTCTCGGGATCGCTCCCGAGCGCGCGTTTTATGAAGTTCTCGGCTTCGCCGAGTCGAACGCCGCGTTCGGCGAACATATACCCGAGATAGTTCAGTGCGTCCGCGTGGTTGGGGTGGAGCGACAGCAGGCGCTCGAATGTTCTAGCAGACTCCGCGAAGGCATCCGAACGCTCGAGTGCGCGTGCGAGCCCATATAGCGTCTGTCCGAGCGCAACGGGATTTTCCTCGACGCGTGGCAAGAGGTTCCTGAAAACGTTGGTGGCTGCTTCCCAGTCTCCGTCGCGAACGTAGGTTTCGCCGAGTTCGTACGGGAACGCAGTGTTTTCTGGAGCCAGAGCCATAGATGCCTCGTATACGGCTCTGGCTTCCCCGTGGCGGCCAAGGGCAGAGTACGCGTTCCCGAGCGACAGGATGGTCTTCCCGTAAAACTCGGATTTCGGTGTGACCCGAGGCGTGATTTCTTCCAGGATCTGGAGCGCGGCCTCATACTCTCGCTCGTAGAGCAGCGTGTGAGCCGTCCCCAGGTGATACTCGGGACGATTGTCCACCTCACCCGCGTGGATAAACGCTCTCCTTGCATCCGCGGGGCGGTTCAGGCCCAGAAGCAGTTCGCCCTGCTTGGCGAACAGGTCTGCCCGGTCCGGTTTAAGTCGCGACAGGTGGTTGAAGAGGAGCGCCGAGCGTTCCAGCAAATGGACACCCCTCTGCGACGGATCTCTCCCTGCGATCGACCGGTAGACGCCGGCAAGTGCCTCTTGAAACTCAAGGTCAGGGGGGGACTCGGACAGCAACGAGTCCATCCTCGTCTTCTTCCCATAGATGTTCGCGAGCTGGCGCCAGATACGCCGCGGGTTGACGCGGCCGTTCTGGTTCGGGACGGCTCGTCGGAGGCTCCTCGCGGCCCCGAGCGTGTCTCCCGCCTCTGTCTGCAGGCTTGCCAGCCGGACCCACGCGTCACTCCGTCCGGGGTTCCCCCCAAGAATGTCCGTATACAGGGCGAGTGCCTTGCTGCTGACCCCCCGCTGGGTGTAGTTCTGGGCAGCGATCATTTTAGCGTGCTCGTTGAGCCCGGGAAGGGCTGAGATCCTGTCCAAGGTCTGGATCACAGCGGCGTTGTCGCCGCGTGCATCGTGGATCTTCAGCATCCGATCGTAGCCCTTGATCGGGTTCGGATCCCGTCGGACGATCTCCTCCAACTGGTCGAGCGCAGCTGTGGTGTCCTTCAGTCCACTGATGAGTGATTCGTGGTAGATCCAGCGGATGTCGAGGTTGGAGCCTTCTCGTGCCAGGGCGGCTGCCGCCGGTGCCGCGGCATCGCTGTGACGTCCTTTGGCGGCCAGGTTGCGTGCCAGGGCGCCATACAGCGTGGCGGATGTGGAGTCGATGGAGATGGCGGCGCGAAGCGATGCGATCGCCCGTTCATGCTGGCCACGCATTTCGAACAACCGGGCGTCCACAAAATGAGAGAGTGCGGCTGGATCGGGCGGAGTCGGCTTCGGCACCGGTCGAACCGTGATCCCACCGTCGGGAGGGGCCGAGGCACAAGCGGCGAACAGAAGCCCGATCAGCGCAAGCCTGACCGGGCGGTGGAGTGCTGGGCGTGTCGTATGCGTCATTTTCGTTTCTTGGGCTTCTTGCTCGTGTCCCAGGTGAGTTCCAGCCGTGGAAGGTTCTCCAGCTCCGGCTGGACCACGAGCTTGAGGGATCTCGTCTTGGGTGTGACGATCGGCCTTCCGTCGAATGTCCGCGCCGGAAAGAACAGCTTCAGGAGCCGCTCCCTACCGGAATACTGCATCTTCGAAGGATTGCGGAGAGTCCGCGTCGTCTTGTACCCGGGCTGACCGGTATACCGCCCGAATATGTCCGTGTAAGTGACGGTCTGGCCAGGCAGCCTGATCTCGAGTGTCTCAACGCCTCGGACCGGGGCGGCGTCGATGAGGGACGGTTCGTAGCCCGTGCCTTCCTCATCCTCGAGAAAGATGATGTATCGGTCGGTGTTGAGGTAGTACTCGTTGTAGGGCGTGCTCATCCTGAGTCGAACAAGGATGTTCTCGTCGCTCTTTTGAGAAGCAGTGTAGGCTGCTGCCGCCGATGCCTTGCTCTCGAACGTGTGTGGGTAGTGCTCATACAGGATGTCGAACTCGCGACGACTCAGGTCCGGCGGCATCAGGGTGGCCGAGAGCAGGATCGGAGATCGCGCGATCAGGGTTCGCAGCATCGGGCTGCTGGCCGAGACCTGGACGTCCGCCGACTGAACGAGCGTCTGGTTGACGGTCCCCTCCGGTATCGGGACGTAGGTCGTCGCGGTCCAGGTTTCGAGCAGTTCGCGATACGACCACCCGGCCGCCTCCGTCGGCTCTCCCGGTATGGATACACGGTAGGCCTTGGCCCGCTTCTTGAATTTGGGGCTCAGCGGCGAGGTACTGATCCGGTGGAACGGGACGTCTGTAACAGGATAGTCGAGCAGGTCGTGCTTCTTGAGGATCCGGTCCAGACGCTCCGTCTGTTTCGGAGTCAGCGCCGCCCGGATCGAATCGAGAAAGGCATCGGTTCTGGTCCGGGTCTTCTTTTCCAGCTCGCGGAGGGTCTTCAGCTTAGGGGCGAAACCCTGCCAGAACCGCGCTTCGTTCATCAGCCTGCCATACTCGAACTGATGGGCGCCTACCGCCGACCTGAGACTGTCCACCCAGGCGTTCACGACCGGGGCCTGATCGCCCGACGCCTTGACCCGCTTGGCGAACTTCCCCGTATCGAGGAGGTCACCGGCGTCCGCGGATACGGCGAGCGGAGAGCAGGCGGTGATTACGAGCGCTGTGAGTAGGCGGATCATGGGGTCTGATTGTCACCGGTGATACGGACGTCAGGGTCTGAACCGTATAGACGCACGAGCCCGGCTTTGGTTGCCGTCAGACGGCAGCGTGGTGGCCGTTCTCCAGCATCAGTTTGCCCATCGCTGCCTCCACGGGGATGGGGTACTGCCTGTCGAAACAGGCTGTGCAGTAGTGATTGTCTCCGTTGGGCGCGCACTTGATCATCCCGTCCAGCGAGAGATAGCCGAGGCTGTCGACGCCGAGATGCTCACGGATCTCCTCAATCGTCTTCTCGTTCGCAATCAGTTCCTTCTCGGTCTGGAAGTCGATCCCATAGAAGCACGGAGAGACGATCGGGGGGCAACTCACGCGCACGTGGATCTGCCGGGCGCCTGCCTCACGGATCATCCGGGCGAGGTGGCGCAGCGTCGTCCCACGGACGATGGAATCTTCTACGATGACGACTCGCTTGCCCTTGAGGACGCCCCGAACTGGGTTGAACTTGACGCGGACTCTCGCGGCTCGACTGTCCTGCCCGGGTGTGATGAAGGTACGGCCCACGTAGTGATTCCGGATCAGTCCCAGCTCGAATCGGAGGCCCGATTGGTCGGCATACCCGAGGGCGGCTGTGTTACTCGAATCCGGGACGGAGATCACGATGTCGGCGTCGGCCGGCTGCTCGATCGCGAGCTGTTTGCCGAACTTGCGTCGCGTCTTGTCGACGTTGTCGCCGAAGATCATGCTGTCGGGGCGGGAGAAGTAGATGAACTCGAAGATGCAGTGCGCACGCCTCGGGGCCTCCTCGTCCTGGAAATAGGTGCGAAGCCCGTTCTGGTCGATGACGACCAACTCTCCCGGTTCGATGTCGCGGATGTATCGAGCGGAGATGATGTCGAGGGCACAGGATTCTGACGCGACGATCCAGGCGTCGCCGAGCTGACCGAGACAGAGCGGACGGAACCCGTGGGGGTCGCGGGCTGCGATCAGGTGCTTCTCGGTGCTCATGACGAGGGAGTATGCGCCTTTGAGTCGGCTGATCGCGTCCATGACGCGATCGCCGATCGACGTCTGGCGAGACTTGGCGATCAGATGGAGGATGACCTCGCTGTCGGACGAGGTCTGGAAGATGGCCCCATCCTCCTGCATTTCGCTCCGCAGGGCGGCGGTGTTGACGAGGTTACCGTTGTGGGCGACGGCGATGTGACCCCGGCATTCGGCTACGTAAGGTTGGGCGTTGGCCGCCGTGTCAGAGCCGGTCGTGGAATACCGGTTGTGTCCGATCGCCAGGTGGCCTGCCAGCCGATCGAAGATCTCGGGTCGATCGAAGACCTCCGAGACCTGCCCCATTCCTTTGTGTACGCGGATGGTCGATCCGTCGCCGACGGCGATGCCACAGCTTTCCTCTCCCCGGTGCTGAAGGGCGTTCAGCCCAAGCCCGGTCAGCCGTGCCGCGTCGGCATGACCGTAGACACCGAAGATACCGCAGTAGTGCTTGACCCCCTGATCCATTTGGCCCCCGTAACTGTGTGACTCGAACCGTCTTCGTCCCCGATCCCCACCACTTCTCTAGCGAGGTCTTCCGCGTCCTCGCCGGCCACGCTGGCTTCCGCGTCTTCTCTTGCCCGCGCCCGCCCTGGGGGCAGGCTCCTCGTCTAACAATAAGTCAATCTGCTTCTGCTTCCAGTCCGCTCGAGCGACCTCAACATCCACCCGGTCACCCAGCCGAAAGGACCTGCCCGTGCGTTCTCCGGTCAGCGTCGCCTGATGCTCATCATACACGTAGTAATCGTCGCCCAGCGTGCGCACGTGGATCAGGCCGTCGGCCAGGATATCGTCGAGCCGGACGAAGAAACCCATCGCCCGCACGCCGACGATCGTGCCCGCAAAGGACTCGCCCAGGTGCTCCGCCAGGTAGCGCGCCTGCTTGATCTTGATCGAGTCCCATTCCGCCTGCTGAGCAACGCGCTCGCGCTCGGAAGATTGCTGGCCGATCGGGGGAAGGCGCTCAGCGAGCACATCGGCTCGCCCCGGAGTCATCGTACCGGTCAGCCGCTCTCGCAGGATCCGGTGCGTGACCAGGTCCGGGTATCGGCGAATGGGGGAGGTGAAATGTGTGTAGTCGCGGAACGCCAGGCCGAAGTGGCCGATGTTACGCGGCGTGTATTCGGCCTTCTTCATCGAGCGGAGGAGACGCTCGTTAAGTACCGTCGCGATTCGCTTGTCCTGCACCGATCGGAGGAAATCGGTGATCGACTTACCCGTCCCGAACCCTTTCGCAGGGATTCGGACGCCAAATGCGGCGGCTACCTCTCTGAAGGCCTCGAGGCTTTCAGGATCCGGTCCCCCGTGCACGCGGTAGAGTGACGGGGTGTCGGATGTCGTCAGATGCTCGGCCACCAGACGGTTGGCCAGGAGCATGTACTCCTCGATCAGGCGATGGCTGTTCAGTCGTGATCGCTCACGGATCGCAACCGGCGTGGCCGTTTCGTTCAGTTCGAACTCCGGCTCCGGGAGGTCGAAGTCGATCGCGCCATCCTCGAGCCGCCGTCGGGTCAGGTTCTGGCGCAGATCCTCGAGGGTCCGGATCGCCTGTCCCAGATCGCCGAAGTCTGCGAGGCCCTCGATCGCCTCTTGCGCCTGCTCGTAGCTCAGCCGACCATCGCTGTTGATGACCGTCGACGTCATCTCGACCTGGCGCACCTCGGCCTGACCATCTAGGTCGACGAAGACGCTGAACGCCAGACGGTCCTCATTCGGCCTGAGGGAGCAGATCTCGTTCGACAGCCGCTCGGGCAGCATGGGGACGACGCTGTCTACGAGGTAGACGCTCGTGCCCCGGGCCAGCGCTTCGTGGTCGATCGGATCGCCTTCCCGGACGTAGTGGCCGACATCGGCAATGTGAATGCCGACCCGGAACAACCCACCTTCGATCGTCTCCAGTGACAGCGCGTCGTCGAAATCCCGTGCCGTGGCGGGGTCGATCGTGAACGTCAGGGTCTGCCGGATGTCCCGACGATGTTGGATTTCCTTCTGGGGGATTTCTGTCGCGATCTGCTCGGCGGCAGTCGCGACGTGCGGGGGAAACTCGCGAGGGAGTTGATGTGCGAGCATAACCGCTTTGGCGTCGACCTGGGGATCGTCCCGGTCGCCCAGCCGTTCGGACACGCGGCCTTCAGGGGGGCTGTGCGGCGTGTCCCAGTTGTCGATCCTGACGGCAACGATCTCGCCGTGCTCGGCGTCTTCCGTCAGACCGGGGGGGACTTTGATGACGCTGCCGAATCGGGCGTCATCGGGTTCGACATAGCAGAAGCGGCCCTTGCGGTGGAAGGTGCCGACCAACTCCGTGAGCCCTCGCTGGAGGACCTTGGTGATCTCACCTTCTGGCTGAGCCCGTGTGCCGCCCCGGTTCGTGACCCGGACCATCACCCGATCGGTGTGGTATGCGGGCCCCAGGCTCGTGGCGGGTATGAAGACCTCGACCTCCGAGCCTTCTGCGGCGACGAAACCGAATCCTGCGGAGGTGACCGACAACCGTCCCGTAATCAAGTTCCTGTCCGCGACTGGCGCGTAGCGACTGTTCCGAAGCTTGACGATCGAGCCGTCGCGTTCGAGCTCCTGAACGAGTCGCCGGAAGGAGCGATACTCCCCGTCGGGGACGCGCATCTGTTTGGCGAGTTCTCGGACCTTGAGGGGGCGGCTGGCCGTCTCTTTCAGATAAGCGAGGACCCGCTCTCGCGTTATTGGCCTGGTGTCCAGGAGCCCCTCGCTTGACCCATCAGAAACGCCACCCTACTTTAAGCCCGTTCTCGCCGCCAGGCCTGAATATACACACGTTTCGTGAATGAACAAACGATCGCCGGGAGTATTCCGGAACCCCATCTGAGGAGGTTATTCGTATGCGTGTTGCCGTGTCCATCATCGCTGTCTTCGCCATCCTGCTGACGCCACAGATCGCGTTGGGTCACTGCGAGATCCCATGTGGGATCTACGGGGACGACGGCCGTTTCGCCGCGATGCTCGAGGATGTCCAGACGATCGAGAAGTCGATGAACCTGATCAACGAGCTGTCAGCTGCCCCCGAGAAGAACATGAACCAGATCGTCCGATGGGTGACCAACAAGGAAGTGCACGCGGACAAGATCCGTGAGGTGGTCGCTCAGTATTTTCTCGCCCAGCGGATCAAGGAACCCGCCAAGGGTGATGCTGCGGGGGAGAAGGACTATCACGCCAAGCTAAGCGCCTTGCACCAGATCATTCGGACAGCGATGAAGTGCAAGCAGACGACCGATGTGGCAAATGCTCGTCAACTCCACGACCAGGTGCACGCGTTCCAGAAGCTGTATCAGGCCAAGTAGCGGCATAGCATACATTTATGCGTCGGGCAACGGGGCTCCGGATCGGTATCCGGGGCCCTTCTGCGTTTGTGCACGATGGCGACGATTTCCTCTTGCAGGCTGTATTCAGAGTGTATATATTCTGCGCTGTTAGCACTCAATCTTGTAGAGTGCTAACAAAGAGAAAACAGTGCAACTCGTTGTTTTATAGGAGGTTGTCGTATGGCAGTCAAGGTTAAGCCTCTTGGCGATCGGGTGCTCGTTCAGCCCGAGGATGAAGAGGAGCAGGTCAAGGGCGGGATTATCATCCCGGACACGGCCAAAGAGAAGCCTCAGCGCGGCAAGATCGTCGCGGTGGGCACGGGCAAGACGGACGATTCGGGCAAGAAGATCGCCCTGAACGTCAAGAAGGGCGACAGCGTGCTCTACGGGAAGTATTCGGGCACGGAAGTACGTCTGGACGACGAAGACTACCTGATCATGCCGGAAGGCGACATCCTGGCGATCATCGAGTAACCTGAGGAGAATCAAGCTATGCCGAAGCAGCTGGAATTCGATACAGCGGCACGCGACGCGCTCAAGCGCGGCGTCGACAAGCTCGCTGACGCGGTAAAGGTCACGCTTGGCCCCAAGGGTCGGAACGTGGTCCTGGACAAGAAGTTCGGTTCGCCGACAGTGACCAAGGATGGTGTGACGGTCGCCAAGGAGATCGAACTCGAGGATGCTTACGAGAACATGGGTGCCCAGATGGTCAAGGAGGTTTCCTCCAAGACGTCCGACGTCGCTGGTGACGGCACGACGACGGCCACGGTGCTCGCCCAGTCGATCTTCAACGAAGGTCTGAAGAACGTGACGGCCGGGTCCAGCCCGATGGAGCTGAAGCGTGGGATCGACGCCGCCGTTATTGCGGCTGTCAAGTCGCTCCAGGGCATCAGCAAGCCTGTTTCCGGTCACAAGGAGATCGCCCAAGTGGCGACGGTGTCGGCCAACAACGACAAGTCGATCGGCGAGCTGATCGCTGACGCGATGGAGAAGGTCGGTAAGGACGGCGTGATCACGGTCGAGGAGGCCAAGGGCATCGAGACGACGCTTGAGGTCGTTGAGGGTATGCAGTTCGACCGCGGCTACATCTCGCCCTACTTCGTGACGGATACGGACAACATGGAGGCCGTCCTCGAGGACGCCTACATTCTGATCCACGACAAGAAGATCTCGGCAATGCGTGATCTCCTTCCGGTGCTCGAGAAGACGGCTCAGACGGGCAAGCCCCTCCTGATCGTCGCCGAGGACATCGAGGGTGAGGCGCTGGCCACGCTGGTGGTCAACAAGGTTCGCGGAACGCTCAAGGTCGCGGCCTGCAAGGCTCCCGGGTTCGGCGATCGTCGTAAGGCGATGCTCGAAGACATCTCCATCCTGACGGGTGGTCGTGTCCTGTCCGAGGACGCTGGCTTCAAGCTCGAGAACGCAACAGTCGCCGATCTGGGCGAAGCGAAGCGGATCGTGCTCGACAAGGACAACACGATCATCGTCGAGGGCGGGGGAAAGAGCAGCGACATTCAGGGCCGCGTCAGCCAGATCCGTCGTCAGATCGACGAGACGACATCAGACTACGATCGTGAGAAGCTCCAAGAGCGTCTCGCGAAGCTGGCCGGTGGTGTCGCCGTCGTGAACGTCGGTGCGGCTACCGAGACCGAGATGAAGGAGAAGAAGGCCCGCGTCGAGGACGCGCTGCACGCTACGCGTGCCGCCGTCGAAGAGGGGATCGTTCCGGGTGGTGGTGTCGCCCTGCTTCGCGCGATCGACTCGCTGGACAAAGTCCGCAGCAGCTCCCGTGGTGACGAGAAGATCGGTGTCGATATCATCCGTCGTGCGCTCGAGGCTCCGATGCGCATGATCGCGTCGAACGCCGGTGTCGAAGGTGCCATTGTGGTCCAGAAGGTCCTCGAGGGTAAGGATGCCTTCGGTTACAATGCTGACACGGACAAGTACGAAGACATGATCAAGGCCGGTGTCCCGGATCCGACGATGGTTACGCGCTCGGCTCTTGAGAACGCAGCTTCGATCGCCAGCCTCTTGCTGACGACGGAAGCTTTGGTCGCCGACATCCCGGAAGAGGCTCCGCCGCCGCCGGCAGGCCCGCCTGGTGGTGGGATGTACTAGGCATTCAGATTCAGATGCAAAGGAAGCGGTCTCCTGGAAACGGGGGACCGCTTTTCTGTGGTGGAATGGCGGGAATCACGCAACTGCCAGATTATGTGGGACTTGTGGTGGGTTGGAGCCCAGTGTCTAGTGTGACGTCCCGGGTGTTCCTTCCATGTCAGCAGATAGCAATCGTTCATCCCGAGTGCCCGAAAGCCACTTCTTTTTGGTGGCGAAGGGTGTA
The DNA here is from genome assembly GCA_002727195.1 of Gemmatimonadota bacterium. Taxonomy (GTDB): domain Bacteria; phylum Latescibacterota; class UBA2968; order UBA2968; family UBA2968; genus UBA2968. The sequence continues at coordinate 41,071 of PBWH01000002.1, read as the reverse complement.
TCGAGGGACCGGTCGTAGACCGAAAGTGTAGGGGGGAACTCTTGGGACACGATGCTGGTGAAGCAGGAATATCAGTCTGACGGCAATGGCACTGCTCTGCAGGCAACTAGATACACCGCGATTGGGTTGTAGAAGCCGGGGGCCCGGGTTGAGTCACGTCCTGTTGGATCACCAAGGGGGGCCAAAGATGACCATTCCCTTCCTTGACCGGGTGAGTAGCACTCGATAGCTGTTGCACCGGGCTTCCTCCTCTTTCTCGGCCCCTCTTCCAGCCCCTCGGTGGACCGTTGTAGCACGACCAGCTATCGCTCTCTCTGGGCAAGTCTGCGTCCCAGCATACAATTGAGTAGTCAATCTCAAGGCCCTGAATCTGGTAATGATTCTGTGTTTGCTCCAGCATGTTTGAAGAAGTGACATCGTCGTTTGGCGAAAGCATCCAGTCTGCGATGCTGGGGTTTTCGTCGACGAATACTCCCTCAGGCCTCAGTCTTCGGCCCTGACCTGATGCGATAATACCCGACCGATCTTCCCCTATGCACTTTCATCGTACCCAAAACCTCTCGGGCTGTAGTTCGCGGGTCAGGAATATCCTGCTAGATTCAGGCAGGGCCTGAGCTATCTGCGAGGCGGAGACTGGTTGGTCTGTCATAATGCAGTTAACGCTCGATCTCGCCGTTGCGAGTCTTCTGATCTCGTATAGACTGTGAAAGGTGAGCCCATGGTAGTGCTATCCCGGCAGGGTGATCGGTCCATTTGCTAGAGTTTCCAAACTCCGTAAGCCCGAAGGTTTCGTCTGGTAAGGCGAAACGCCAACCCATCGCCTCCGCCGCCTCAAGCCATACGGATGGGCCAAGCTCACCTGTGTTTATGTGCTGGTTGTGGCCAATTAAGAGAACGATGACAGGATCTTCGCGCTTCGCCATTTCCTCCATGATCAAGACTGCTTCATCCTCATCGAGCCTTCGACTATTGACGGTCGTTTCTTGGGCGTAGATGCGTTGAGCCTCATCGAACACCAGAACTCTGCCATCAGCTGATGTTGGCGCGCTAGAGTTATCCTCTACGCGAAGGTGGTCAAGGAAACTGTGTGCCTGGATGACTTTGAAATCAGCGTTTCTCTCAACGTAGCCGACACCCTCCTTCGTGTACCCAATATGAGTTCTAGGCCGGTTCTTCCTTCTGTTGCGTAGATAGGACTTTTGCAACGAATCGTTAATGACTTCGACCAGCGGAGCATTGCCGGTGACAAATACAGCGTCGCCACGGATTTCACTGCTGAAAGTGATCTCCAAACCCACGAGTGTCTTCCCAGAGCTTGGTGCACCGGAAACGACAATCAGTTCCCTGCCCCCCGTCGTGAAGCAGTGGAGATTTCGGCTGATACCGATGCAATACACTCATCTATTTTATTCTTGGGTGCTGCGTGGGACTTGATAGCAGCCACATCGTGCTGGCCGTCGAGAGAGATTACCGCGTCGACTATTGTCGAAGAAGGACGGAATTGCGCGTCATCCCAGTTCACGAATGAGAACTCGGAAGCAAGGGGGAGAGGTCTCTTGCTCAAACTTCACGATATCAGGGAGCACGCTTCCGTCAGTAGTAATAACAGCGTGGATCTGTGGCCAGTCCCGGGTCCAATCTGCTTTGGCGGGTCGCTCAGGAACTGGGACGTTACGTGAAATGAGGATTGAAAACAGCTTGGTTTGAACTCTCTGTGTCAATTCGCGGAATTCGACTAGGTTAACGCAGTAGTTCATGATCTGGTCTCTGTCGCCGCTGCTTAGTCGGCCTTTCTTGAACTCCAGAACATAGAGCGATCGGATGGAAACACGTATGTAATCAATGCGCAAGCCACGGCGGCGAAAATCATACTCTATCAGGACCCCTCGATTGCGGCAGTCTCTGAGTTTGACAGAGCGCTCTTAACGACGGGAATCGAGGCGGGCCATTCGTGATCTTGGAGTGTATCAATCTGCCACCCGTCATTGGCTGCAGCATCGTGTATCTGACCGAGAATTGAGCCACCTGAATCGGCCAGGAGGCCGGTCCGACTAGTCCTATACCACGCAGCCATTCTTGTAGTCCAGTGCCACCTAACGATGGATTCGTGATGATCTGGGTGAGCTATGGATCAATACCGAGACCAAACGACATCCTGCATCTGACCTTCAAGGTGATGTCGCCGTGATCGTTTCTTCGTCGACCTGGAAGATGTTTTCGAACCCGACGGCCCTCAGTCATTCTTCATACTGGGCAAACGAGTCGGTCTGGCCAGCAGTATAGATGTTGATCAAGGAGAGGTTGAGCGCGACGGAATCGAGCGGAGCGACCTTTGTGTCATCCAGGATGTCACCCATCGGGTAGAGGTGACCGCCGGCAGTGAGGGAGTTTCTTGCTTTTCGAAACGCGATCTGGGCGTGTTCTGCGGAAAAGACCTGAAGGAAGTTCTTGAAAACGATCGCGTCGAAGGGACCGGGGAGGTCGTCATGTCGACGGCGGCACAGTCGATGCGCTCGCTCATGCCGGAATCAGCGATGATCTCTCGCGTCACGGGAACGACGAAGGGAAGGTCTACGACGGTCAACTTGGGAACGTCTCTCACCTGGGAGACCTCGATGGCGAAGCCACCCGATCCATATCCCAAATCGAGCAAGTTGTCGTAGGTGGACAGGTTGTCGGTGGACGCGAAGTCTCTGCCTGTCAGAATAGCCCTGGGATCCATGCCGCTGAAGTACTCGTCTTGCTCTCCGGGTGATGTGGCGTAGAAGTTGTGGAACGCCTGCGCCCCACCGGTCCGGACCGTGTCGGCGGTCTTCAGGGCGGCATTCCAGAGTGTCGACCACAAGATGTGACGTTCGTTTTCTTTTTACCAGGAGATGCTATCCTTCCTGCCCGTTGGTGAACCTGTCGTCTTCGACCTTGAGCAGACCGACGGCGGTGAGCGCGTAGAGTCGGGGCGTTAGCTTGTATGCGTCGACTCGCATCTGGTCCGCGAGTTCTGTTGCCGTGGACGCGAATCCGGACAGGTGGGTGAATATATCGAGCTACATGCCACTCAGCATCGCGATCGACTCGTAGATCAAGGTCCCGAGTCGATCGATCATTTCTGGTTTGGCGTGGTCAGCCACAGTCGTTCACGCGAGGATGCGTGGCAACATAGATGGTGTTGTTGTCCTCGATGTTTAGGAGTGGGTTCGGAAACGAGATGACCTCGGCCGTCACCGTTTCGAAGCTCGTCTCCAGGGTTGACACGAACGCGCTGTCCGGGAAGTCGGCTGACCAGAGACCGAATACACCGCCTGGATGCAGATGCCCGCATAGCGTCTGGGTCCCTTCCGGCTCGTAGAACCAGCCGTGCTCATCGTCCAGCCGATAGGACGGTGTATGATCGATGTCAACGAGGATCGCGTCAAATTGCCGTCCGGGCTGTTCGAGATCCAGTCCAAGATCCGGATTCCCGACGAGCGCGAAGAAATCGGCGTTCACGAGGCGACACCTCGGGTCGCTTGTAAGGCTTGATGACTCGGGGACCAGACCTCGCTGATGCCACTCAATCACGTTTGCAAGATACTCGATGACAACCACTGAGCCTACCGATGGATGTTGAAGGGCGGCCGCCGCCGTATACCCCAAGCCAAGCCCACCAATGGCGACCTGGATGTCTTCGCCCTGAGCCTTCGGAATGCACCGGTTGGCTAGCGCGATCTCGGATGCGTTCACCAGGCTCGACATGAGGAACGCATCGTCCAGCTTGACCTCATATATATCCTGGTCGCTGGCTACGCCCCGGCGTCGCCGGAGGATCAGCTCGCCAAGGGGCGTTTGGGCGTAATCGAGTTCTTCAAAGTTTTCCGGCATAGAACGAAAGCGGGCGGTGAGTCGAAACCCGCCGCCCACAATTCACTGTCTGTTTGCGAGCGTTAGCCCGCGGCTTCTTTCGGGAGTTCGCTCAGGTTGACGCCGGAGCAGAAGGCGACGTAATCGATCAGCTCTGTGATCTCCGGGTTGTCGCCGCAGACCGGGCAGTTTACGTCGCGACGGATCTTGAAGTTCTTAAACGACATCTGGAGCGCGTCGAACATCAGCAGACGTCCGATCAGCGGGTCTCCCGCGCCCAGGATCAGCTTGACGACCTCCGTGGCCTGGATCAGACCCACTGTTCCGGGCAGAACGCCGAGCACGCCGGCTTCGGCGCAGGACGGCGCCATCTCGGCCGGGGGCGGCTCCGGGTAGAGGCACCGGTAGCAGGGGCCTTCCTTGTCGCACGGGAAGATCGTGACCTGACCGTCGAACCGGAAGATGCTCCCGTCGACGATCGGCTTGCCGCTGAAGACGCAGGCATCGTTGATCAGGTAGCGTGTCGGGAAGTTATCGCAGCCGTTGACGACGATGTCGTAGGGCTCGATCACCTCCATCACGTTGTCCGACGTCAGATAAATCTGATGCGGAACGACGTTACAGGCCGGGTTCATGTCCTTCAGCTTTTCGTATGCGGACACGACCTTCGGTCGACCGACATCCGACGTTCCGTGAAGAATCTGGCGCTGCAGGTTGGACACGTCGACGACGTCCGCATCCACGATGCCGACCGTGCCGACGCCCGCTGCGGCCAGGTAGTAGGCGGCCGGACTGCCCAGCCCGCCCGCTCCAATCAGCAGCACTCTCGCGTCGAGCAGTTTGCCCTGACCGCGTTCCCCGACCTCGGGAACGATAAGATGGCGCGCATACCGGAAGGTTTCCGCCTTGGTGAGCGGTCGATCCTTTGCTGTCTCGTATCCGGCGTCCTTCCAGGCCCCAAGGCCACCATCGATGTAGGAGACGTTCTTGTAACCCATGTTGACGAGGTCGCGCGTTGCCAGCGCGCTCTGGCTGTCGTCCCCATACAGGAGGATCGCCCGTGAGCGGTCGTTGCTGACGCCTTCGATCTGGAGCTCGAGGAATCCACGCGGAATGTTCTCGGCGCCCGGGATGTATCCCTCGGCGAACGCTTCACGTTCACGGACGTCGATCAGGAGCGGGGTCGCTCCGTTGTTGAGACGGGCCCGCGCTGCGTCGACCGATACACAGGGCACCTCGCCCTTTACCTTCTCCAAGAGTGTGTCAAAAGCTGCGCCCATGTGGCGACTCCTTGTTCTGATTTTGGCGCTGTTTCGTTAAGGTGCCTAAGATAGGCGATTTACAGGTGGGTCACAACCCCGCCTAAGAAACCCGGATGCTTGGACCGGACACATCCGAAGCGTCTACAAGGCCGATCAGGGCGTCCGCAGCGGATCCGATTACTTCAGTCAACGGGCCCGGCTTGGTGGCCGATGGAACGCCCTGGTCCCCGCTCTCGCGGATGTCGGCGTTAAGCCCAAGCGTCCCGAGCAAGGGAACCTTGAAGTGGTCGGCCATCACCTGGCCCCCATCCTCGCCGAAGATGTGCTCCGTGTGTCCGCAGCTACAGGTGAAGGCGGACATGTTTTCTATCACGCCCAGGATCGGCACACCCACCTTGAGGAACATCTCGCCGCCACGAACAACGTCTTCCTGAGCAACAATCTGCGGTGTTGTCACCACGATGGCGCCGGCCAGGATGACGGACTGGGCGAGTGTTAGCTGAGCGTCTCCCGTTCCAGGTGGCATGTCGATCAGGAGATAATTCAGTTCGCCCCAGTTGACGTCGACCAGGAACTGGTGGAGCATTCGCCCGACGATCGGGCCTCGCCATATCACAGGGGTGTCCTCTCCCGCGATCAGGCCGAGAGACATGAACTTCAAGCCGTGCGCTTCGACCGGCAGGATCTTGCCGTCCGCCTGATCAGGCTCATCACTGACCCCCATCATCGCGTGCAGACTGGGGCCGTGCACGTCGGCGTCCATCAGGCCTACCTTGTAGCCCTTCTGAACGAGCGTCACTGCCAGGTTGACGGCTACGGTCGATTTGCCGACGCCGCCCTTGCAGCTCGACACGGCGACGACGTGTTTGACGTCCGGAATGGGTTTGGGTTGAGGAGGTTGGAACGGTGTCTGCACAATCGTCTCGATTCTCAGGTTGCGGATCGGTAGCGCGGTGAAATCTCACGAAGTCGATTGACCTCCTCGACGACGCGACCGGTGACATATTCGACTTCCTCTGCGGTGTTGAAGCGGCCCAGCCCGAACCGTGTGCTGCTCTGGGCCAGTTCCTTGGGAACACCCATTGCCCGCAGAACGTATGAGGGTTCCAGGCTGGCCGATGTACAAGCTGAACCGGATGAGAGCGCGATGTCCTTCAGGCCCATCAGCAGGCTCTCGCCATCCACGCCCTCGAAACTCAGGTTGAGGTTTCCGTCCAGTCGTCGATCGGGGTGTCCATTGAGGTGCGTCCCATCCAACTGGGTGGTCAACGCGGCTTCGAGCGAGTCTCTCAGGTCTCGGACCCGGTCTGCTTCAGAATCCAGTTCTGATTGGGCGTAACGACAAGCTGAGCCGAGTCCGACGATACCTGGGACGTTCATGGTTCCAGATCGGAGGCCGCGCTCGTGTCCTCCGCCGTCCATCTGGGCGATCACCTGCGGTCTTGGGCGGTTCCTGACGTAGAGCGCACCAACGCCTTTCGGACCATAGAACTTGTGCCCGGAGAGCGACAGAAGGTCGATCTGCATCGCATCGACGTCGATTGGCACTTTGCCGATGGCCTGAGCGGCGTCCGTATGGAAGAGGATGCCCCGGTCCGCACATATCCGTCCGATCTCATTAAGAGGTTGGATCGTCCCGACCTCGTTGTTCGCCACCATCAGGGTGACGAGGATCGTGTCGTCCCGGATGGTGTCGGCCAGCTGATCGAGGTCGATCAGTCCGTGCTCGTCGACGAGGAGAACGGTCACCTCGAAACCGTGTCGTTCGAGTGCGACGCAAGAATCGAGTGTGGCGTGATGTTCGGTCACCTGCGTGATGATGTGGGAGCCGCGGCTCTGGTTGGCCTGAGCCACGCCCTTAATGGCCAGGTTGCTCGACTCAGTGGCGCCGCTCGTGAAGACGATCTCTTTGGGCGTAGCGTTCAGGATGCTCGCCGTCTGTTCACGTGCGTCCTCCACCGCCGACTCGGCCGTCCATCCGAATTCGTGCGTGCGGCTGGCCGCATTCCCAAACCGGTCGGCGAAATAGGGGAGCATGTCGTTAAGTACAAGCGGATCCACCCGGGTGGTCGCGAGGTTGTCCATGTATATGGGAAGGTCGACAGGCATAACGGTCCTAGAGACGGGATTCAGTCGCACAATGCGTCGAATATACCGTACACGTCCATGATCGTCAAGGTGGTCTAAGTTGCTGGAATATATTGGTTTAGTGATTTTAAAAGATCAGGTGTAGAACCTGAGCAGGAAGGCCTCACTGGGGTGACGAGCAGCCTTGATCGCGGAGACCAGAAGGTCGTAGTCGAAAGCGACCCGGCGGCGAATTACCTCGTATCCCGAGCTTTCCGCCTTGAGGATGACATACTTGGCTCGCCAGTCGTCGTTGGCGGAGTTGGCTACACTGCCTAGGGTTACGAACCGGGTGCCGAAGAAGGTATGGTCGTTCTCAAGGTGGGCGTGGCCGTCGAAAATAAGGTCGGCATTGAGATCGGGATAATAGTCTGCGATCTCATCGGTTTGCGTCGACTCGATCGGCACCCACTCGTCGGTCTTCAGCGAGGCGTGAACACCGACGAGTGGGTGCCGTCTGGCAGGGTCATCCGCTGCTCGAAGGACAGGTCACAGATCCAGGAATACCAGCCAGTCGCCGACAGCGCCCCAGGGGTCCATCCCGTTCCCTACTCGGCACTGACAACGCAGTCCAAGAGTTCCGGGTTTGCGAGCACGTTCTCGACAAACGGCCCCCGGCGGCTTCCGTCGACGAGGTAGCGGTCAGAGTTTTCGGTGATGCAGCGCTTCGGTTCGATTGCGTCGAGACGTACCATCATGCCCATCAGGTCATAGCCCTGGTTAGCGTGATCGCCGAGAAACCAGTATTCGTCGACCCCGCCTTGCGGTTCGATGTCCTCGAGTACATCGAGGGCGACGGTCGTGCTGTGAACGTCCGAGATCATCGCGACGCGCACAATCCTGTCCTCAGGAGAGCAGTGCTTCTGTAAACGCTTTCGGGTCAAACTCGCGGAGGTCGTTTTCGCCCTCGCCGAGACCGACCAGACGTACCGGAATCTCCAGTTCGTCGGAGACAGCGATGACGATGCCGCCCTTGGCCGTGCCGTCCAGCTTGGCAAGCACGAGACCAGTCAGGGTCAAATGCTGATGGAACGCGCGCGCCTGCTCGATCGCGTTCTGTCCGGTGGTTGCGTCGATCACCAGGAGTGTTTCGTGGGGAGCGCCTTCTATCGCCTTTCCGACGACCCGACCGATCTTCTTAACCTCTTCCATCAGGTTCACTTTGGTGTGCAGGCGGCCGGCAGTGTCGATCAGGACGATATCGGCGTTCCTTGCCTTGGCGGCCTCCAGCGCATCAAAAGCGACCGATGCCGCATCCGCTCCCGACTGGTGGTGGACCATGTGGGCCCCTGCTCGGTTCGCCCACACTTCGATCTGATCGATAGCGGCCGCGCGAAAGGTGTCACACGCCGCGATGAGAACCTTCTTTCCTTCGTCGCTGAACCGTTTGGCGAGCTTGCCTATGGTGGTGGTCTTGCCCGCTCCGTTGACACCGACGATGAGGATCACAGTCGGCGAGGCGTCGAGAGAGAACGGCACTGACGCACTCAGGATCGATCCGATTTCCTCTTCGAGAAGCTCGAAGACGGCTGACTCTACATTCTCCACGTCCGCGTCCGCGTATCGCTCGCGAAGGCGGTCGATGATTCGCAACGTGGGATCGACCCCGACATCCGCCTGGATCAGGATTTCCTCGATCTCTTCCAGTGTGTCCTCGTCGAGACGAGGTTTGCCGCGGACGACGTCACGAATCCGGTTGAACACACCGTCGCGTGTTTTAGTCAGGCCTTCCTTGAACTTGTCGAGCAGACCGCCGAGCATTCTCTTCTAGCTCCATGAGATCGGGCCGGCTGGGAGCCGGCCCGGATAGTGCGACTTTTGATTTCTGAGTAGGTCTAGCCTTGCAGCAGATCTAGAAGCCGATCCAGATCGTCCATCGAATAGAACTCGATCTCGATTTTTCCCTTCTTGCCCTGTCGCCTGATGCTGACCCCGGTTCCGAACCGCTGTCGTAAGGTCTCTTCTACGGAGGCGACCTGAGGATCCTGCGGAGCCGGTCTGAGCTTTGGGATCGCCGTTCCGTTCTTGGCGTTCCGGACGAGAGCTTCAACACGCCGAACGGAGAGTCCCTTGCTGATGGTCTCCTTGCACAGGTTCTCCTGATCGCGCGTGTCTTCGAGCCCCAGGAGCGCTCTGGCGTGTCCCATCGAGATCTGGTTCGACTCGAGCGCATCCCGAACGGACTCGGCCAGTGCGAGCAGTCGCAGCGTGTTGGTGACAGAGGAGCGATCCTTCCCGACACGCGATGCAACTTCCTCCTGCGTCAGGAAGCATTCGTCAATCAGCGCTCGATAGGCTTTCGCTTCTTCTATCGGATTCAGGTCTTCCCGCTGGACGTTCTCGATCAGCGAGAGTTCCATCATCTCCTGGTCGGAGGTGACGTCACGGATGATCGCCGGGATCGTTTCGAATCCGGCCGACTTGCTGGCCCGGAGTCGACGTTCGCCTGCTACGAGCTGGTATCCGGTGCCGAAGCGACGTACGCTTACCGGCTGAATCAGGCCCTTATCTCGAATCGACAGTGCCAGTTCCTCGACCGCCTCTTCGTCGAACCTTTCGCGGGGCTGGTGCGGATTCGGCTCGATGTTCTCTACCGGGATTTGGAGGACGATCGGCCCGTCGGCATCATTCGTGTCGTGATCGGGGACGAGTGTCTCGTCATCGGCGCCGGGGATCAGCGCACCCAATCCCTTGCCAAGGGCCTGCCGCTGCTTACCCATGCACCAACACTCCTTCCTCTTCTGACGCGAGAACCTCGCCGGCCAGGCTGATGTAGCTCTGCGCACCGGCGGACATGATATCATACAGAATGATCGGCTTACCAAAACTGGGCGCTTCACCCAGCTTCACATTCCGCTCGATCACCGTTTTGTAGACGCGATCGCCAAAGTGGGTTCGAGCCTCTTCCGCGACCTGTCGGGACAGGTTCAGGCGACCGTCGAACATCGTGAGCAGGACGCCCTCGATTTCCAACTTCGGGTTGAGATGCTTCTGCACGAGTTTGAGCGTGTTCATCAGCTTGCTCAACCCTTCGAGCGCGTAGTATTCACACTGGATCGGGATCAGGACGGAGTCCGCGGCGGTCAAAGCGTTGAGGGTCAACAGACCGAGCGAGGGCGGACAGTCGATGAAGATGTAGTCATACTGGCCGCGTGCCGCTTCAACGGCCGCTTCCAGCTTCCGCTCGCGAGAGATGGCGCTGACCATCTCGACCTCGGCACCGGTCAGGCGTATGTGCGAGGGGGCGAGACGCAGGTAGGGCACGTCGGTTTCGCGGATGATGTCATCGATCGGTCGGTCCTGGACCAAGACTTCATAGATCGATGGCGTATCGTCTTCGATCGAGGATCCGTAACCGCTGGTCGCATTGGCCTGCGGGTCCATGTCGATCAGAAGCGTACGTTTCTCGGCAATGGCAAGACAGGCCGCAAGGTTGACGGACGTCGTCGTCTTGCCAACGCCGCCCTTCTGGTTGGCGATCGCAATGATTTTGGACATGTCGCTCGTGGCTTTCGAGATGTCGATACTACGGGGGAGTCGGGCAGGGGAATGGGGTCCGACTACAACATCTTGGGGAAGGTGCTGAAGCATTGGGAATATATGCGATGGATCGGGGCCATGCAAGAACCGGATGGAACCACGGAGGCCACGAAGGGAGCCAACCGGACGCAACCAAAGGCGTGAACTGCCAAGGATTCCAAGAAAGTCGAGTGTTCCGCCCCGAAGTGGGCGGTCGTTCGTTAGCCTGAGGAGGAAGCCCCAGGTCATTGGAACCAACATAGTGCAGCGCGCCGTCGAGTGGAAAGGATTCCAGGAGGCGAATGACCCTCGGCGCGGGAAGCGGGAGGCGCAGGAGGGTTACACAGCTACCAACATTGGAAGACGCCCTCGGCTTTCGAGCCGGGGGCGTCTTCCAATGTTGGTAGCTGTTCGATTGACCTAGCTGAGAGCTGCCTGAGCCGCTGCCAGACGGGCGATCGGGACGCGGAACGGGGAGCAGGAGACGTAGTTCATGCCGACGTTGTGGCAGAACTCGACCGAACTCGGGTCACCGCCGTGCTCACCGCAGATACCGACCTTGAGCGACTTGCGTGACTTGCGTCCGCGCTGCGTGCCGACCTCCACGAGGTGGCCGACGCCGTCCTGGTCGAGCGACTGGAAAGGGTCGGTAGCCAGGATGCCCTTGTCGACGTATTCGCCGAGGAACTTGCCGGCGTCGTCCCGCGAGTATCCGAAGGTCATCTGCGTCAGGTCGTTTGTCCCAAAGCTGAAGAACTCAGCCGATTCGGCGATCTGATCCGCCACGAGCGCAGCGCGCGGGATCTCGATCATTGTACCGACCATATATTTGACCTTAGTCTTCTTGGCGGCCATCACCTCAGCCGCGATCCGATCGGTCATCTCACGCAGCTCGGTGAACTCCTTTACCGTGCCAACGAGCGGGATCATGATCTCGGGAATGGCCTTGATACGCTTATTCTTGCAGTTGACGGCCGCCTCGATGATCGCACGGACCTGCATCTCGTAGATCTCGGGATACGTGATCCCGAGACGACAGCCGCGGTGACCGAGCATCGGGTTGAACTCGTTGAGCGATTCGACCTTGTCGCGGACGACGCGTGCAGATACGCCCATCTGCTTGGCCATGTCGGCCTGCTGATCCTTCTCGTGCGGGAGGAACTCGTGCAGGGGCGGATCCAGGAGGCGGATCGTGACCGGCAGTCCCTTCATCGCCTTGAAGATGCCCTCGAAGTCACCGCGCTGGATCGGGAGCAACTTACCGAGCGCGCGACGGCGTCCGGCCTCATCATCGGCCAGGATCATCTCGCGGACCCAGCGGATCCGGTCGGACTCGAAGAACATGTGCTCCGTGCGGCAGAGTCCGATGCCCTGAGCGCCGAATTTGCGCGCGACTTCCGAGTCGTGCGGCGTGTCGGCATTTGTGCGGACGTCGAGTTTGCGGAACTCGTCGGCCCACTTCATCAGTGTGCCGAAGTTACCAGAGAGTTTGGGCTCCTGTGTCGCCACCTGATCGAGCATGACTTCACCGGACGAACCGTCGAGGCTGACCCAGTCGCCTTTCTTGACGGTGGTCTTGCCCACGGTGAACTGGTCCTTGCCGTAGTCGATGTTGATATCGCCACATCCTGCGACACAGCACTTACCCATACCGCGGGCAACCACGGCGGCGTGGCTTGTCATACCGCCACGGGCCGTCAGGATTCCGTTCGCCGCGTGCATACCGCCGATATCTTCGGGCGATGTCTCGAGGCGGACAAGGATCGTGCCCTCGCCCTTCGCGGCGGCTACCTCGGCTTCCTCTGCCGTGAAGACGACCGTGCCTGTGGCTGCACCCGGTGAAGCGGGGAGGCCTTTGGCCAGGATGTTGCGTGTCGCCTTGGGGTCGAACGTCGGGTGGAGGAGCTGGTCGAGCTGATCGGGCTCGACACGCATCACGGCTTCTTTCTTCGTGATCAGTCGTTCCTTGACCATGTCGACGGCGATTTTGAGGGCGGCAGCGGCGGTGCGTTTGCCGTTCCTGGTCTGGAGCATCCAGAGCCGGCCTTCCTGCACCGTGAACTCGATGTCCTGCATGTCCTTGTAGTGCTTCTCGAGCTTCTTGTAGATGCCCTCGAGCGTCTTGTATGCGGGGCCAAAGGCCTTACGCATGTTGGCGACCGGCTCGGGCGTGCGAACACCAGCGACGACGTCCTCGCCCTGAGCGTTCACGAGATACTCACCGTAAAACTTGCGCTCACCCGTCGAGGGGTTCCGCGTGAAGGCGACACCCGTCGCACAGTCGTCGCCCATGTTGCCATAAACCATCGACTGAACGTTGACCGCCGTGCCCCACTCGTGAGGGATGCTGTTGATGTTCCGGTAGATGATGGCTCGAGCACCGTTCCACGACTTGAACACGGCACTGATGCCGCCCCAGAGCTGCTCCTGGGGATCCTGCGGGAACTTGCGGCCAGTGCGACGCTTGACGATTCGCTTGAAGTCGGCTGTGAGCTTCTTCAGGTCGTCCGCGGTCAGATCCGTGTCGAGCTCGACACCGCGCTTGTCCTTCATCTTGTCGATGGCAACCTCGAAGGGATCGTGCTCTTTTCCCTCTGGAGCAACGCCCATGACGACGTCACCGTAGGTCTGCACGAAGCGGCGGTAGGCATCCCAGACGAAGCGCTCGTTCCCGCCTTTCTCGATCATGCCGGCGGCGATGGCGTCGTTGAGACCCAGGTTCAGGACCGTCTCCATCATTCCGGGCATCGAGACCCGGGCGCCTGAGCGGACCGACAGCAGCAGCGGGTTTGACGGGTCGCCGAACTTGGCGCCCATCGTCTTTTCGAGCTTCTTCAGGTTGTCATCGACCTGCTTGGCCAGCTCCCGTGGATACTTTTCTCTGTTGGCGTAGTAATGCGTGCAGACTTCGGTCGTGATCGTGAACCCGGCCGGGACGGGAATCCCGATCGAGGACATCTCGGCGAGGTTGGCGCCCTTGCCACCCAGCAGGTTGCGCAGCTTGCCGTTTCCATCCGCCTTACCGTCACCGAAGTAGTAGACCATCTTCTTCCTTGCGGCGGCTTTTTTATTCTTTGCCATACACCTTCCTCCTAACTCACCTGCTTCCCACACCGTATGGCGTATCGGCGGTGAATGTGTCTACGAAACTTCTGAAAATGCAGAAAATATGGGGATTCCAGAGAAGGCTGAATATATAGGGGAGACCTTGCAGGAGCAAGAAAATTGGCCCGGATGTGCATCAAGCAAACTACTAATGGATGGCGAGGCTGGGCGCGTCGTCCTTCTTGGGCTCACTCGAGGAAGAGGGCGTCGTTTTCTTCTCCGTCGGGCCCTCTGGCTTGGCGATAGAGGGCTGCTGGGGCCGGGTGGTTTTGAGCGGGACGGTGAGTCCCTTTCCGGCTTCGACGGCGGTGTCGGTCTCGATTCCGAAGATGGTCTGGAGGATGCTTCGCCGACCGACGATGATCCTAAGGTCAGCCGTTGATCCGTATCGGAGCGGAATCGGTGTCTCTGTGATGCCGACCTCCAGGCTGAATGTCCTCACCCCGCCTTCGTCGACTGCGTAGCCGAACACTTCGTCCACCTCTCCGTAGGCGAGGAACTCTTCCGGATCTGTGAACAGGTTGCTCAGAATCTCGACGGTCTGGCCAGGCCGAACCTTCCACGCGTCCTTCTCACCCATCCTCGCACTCAGGACCGGGGGGCGGGACAAGCCGGCGATGATCATGACGATCTGGCCCTGCGAAGCCAACATGCCAGGGTAGAGATCTTGTCGAGCGACCACACCGTCAGCAGGGGAGCGAAGCGTGGCAAGATCCAATGCCACTTTTGCCGCCTCCAAGTTCTGGGTTGCCCCTTCCAGGTCTGCTTCGGCCTCCTGGACCTCGGCCTGGGCTTCTCGTAATTCAGAGGGGAGGGCCCCGCGTCGGACGATGTTCAGGTTCTCGACGGCGACCTTGATGTTGGCCTCTGCCAGATCGTAGTTGGTCTGCGCACGGTCCAAATCATCCTGGCTCCACAGCCGCTCTCCAAGGTAGAGGTGCTTGGCGCGGTTGAGTGCCTGCTTGCGAGCTTTGAGGTTGATCTGGGCCTGCTCGAGGCGGGACTCGGAGATGCTGAGTTCCTCGACCGTCGGCCGTTCCTCCAGGAGCGCGAGGCGAGCACGCGAGACTTTGAGGGCCGCACGCGCGCCCTGTAGCTCCTTGTCAGCCGTGGCTGCGTCGGATCTGAGATCTGCGTCGTAGAGTGTGGCCACCACATCGCCGGCCCTTACCGTATCGCCGGGTTCCGCCACAATGCGCTTGACCACTCTGTTGAGAGGCGAATCGATGTAGACCTTCTGCCCTGGTTCGGTCCAACCCTGAGCCATCACTACGTCATCGATCTTGATGAGGCCAAGGGCGAGGAGAATGGCCGTGAGCGTTCCGATGGCGTAGAGCGCCCACTTTCTGACGTTGCTTTTGCGCCTGCGCTGAAGCATCCGTATTCCCGTGATTTCTTGACACAAACAGGCCAAAAATCTATTTTTATAGTCGCTCTAGAGTAGGGGTCCGTAGCTCAGGGGTAGAGCAGCGGCCTTTTAAGCCGTTGGTCGAAGGTTCAAATCCTTCCGGACCCACATCTAGAGATCCTATCAGGCAAAAAGGCAGGCCCGAAACGCATCGTTTTCGGGCCTTTTTGTTTTTCTATAGTTCCTGTGCTAATAGCGTGATCTTTTCTTGACCTCAAAAAATATTGCATAACTTAAGGAAAGTCAAGGTGATCAGCGAAATTTGGGTATTATGGTATCTTATTGATTGAGGCAGGTAACCTTCACTGGGTCTGGTTCTGGGGGTATCTTGACGCTAGATGGCGCTTTTGCTATATTCCGAATCAAGTTAGTCAAGAATAGGAGCAGGTAGGCTGTGGGTCAGGTCGATTTTTCACGCATAGATCGGGAAGCGGACCGATTGGAGACGGCGACTGTCGAGGAGATCCTCGAGTGGGCGTGGTCCGAGGTCGGCCCTCGGTTGGCTATTAGCACTGCGTTTGGTGCATCGGGTCTTGTCATGATCGACATCGCCTCTCGCGTCGTGCCGGAGCTACCCGTTTTCACTATCGACACGGGTTATCTGTTCAAGGAAACGCTGGAGTTGAAGGTTCGGCTCGAGGATCGATACGGGACTGAAATCGAGCCAGTTACTCCCGACCTGTCTGTCGAAGAACAGGACCGCAAGCACGGTGTAGAACTTTTCTCGAGAGACCATGATCATTGCTGCTATATGCGCAAGGTTGAGCCGCTGCACCGCAAGCTCGCTGAGTTAGATGGATGGGTGGCAAGCCTGCGGCGCGATCAGAGTGAATCCCGTCGGAACATTTGTGTCGTGGAGCCATTTCCGACGCGGGGCGATCGCCTGATCGTCAAAGTAAACCCTATGGCCCGGTGGACACGCAAGGACGTCTGGGACTACATCATTGCCAATGACCTGCCCTATAACCCGCTGATGGACCAAGGCTATCCGAGCATTGGCTGCTGGCCTTGCACCAAAGCTGTGACGGACGGTGAAGATGAGCGGTCCGGCAGGTGGGCGGGCAAGGGGAAGACGGAGTGCGGCATCCATCTGCCGTTGTCGGTCGAGCCCGCGGAGTCGGGGGCGTCTGTCGCTGCCGGTTAGTCTCGCATTCTTGACACGTTTAGTCAGCAATTGGTATATTTGGATCGAACTCTGCGGGCCCGACGGGGTCCGTTTCTGTAACACCTCCCTCATCCAATCACGCTGCTCATGAGCCAGACTTCCGACCGTGCATTCCCCACGGTGCTNGACGCGATCGGGAATACGCCGCTCCTGGAGGTCCGGGGGCTCGGCGATCTGCCCGAGAAGGTCTCGATCCACGCCAAGCTGGAGACGATGAACCCGGGAGGTTCCGTCAAGGACCGCCCCGCCTTGCAGATGATTCTGGATGCGGAGGCTTCGGGCGAACTGACGCCCGGCAAGATCATCCTGGATTCAACGTCTGGTAATACCGGGATCGCATACGCGATGATCGGGGCGGCCAAGGGTTATCAGGTCGAGCTCGTGATGCCTGAGAGTGTGTCGATCGAACGTCGTCACGTGATCGAGGCCTACGGGGCCAGGTTGGTCTTGAGCGATCCCCTGGAGGGTTCTGATGGCGCGATCCTGAAGGCTCGCGAGATCCTTGAATCTGACCCCGACCGATACTACAAACCGGATCAGTACAACAACCCTTCGAACCCGAAGGCACACTATCTCTACACGGCTCCGGAGATCTGGGAGCAGACGGNNGGTCGGGTGACACATTTTCTCGCGACGCTTGGAACGAGTGGGACACTGGTCGGGACGGGTAGGCGGCTCAAAGAACTGAATCCCGCGATCGAGATCATAGCGATCGAACCGCCCGAATTCCACGGGATCGAGGGGTTGAAGAACATGGACGTTTCGATAGTCCCCGGTATCTATGACGCCGAGGTGTGGGATCGCAAGGTGCAGGTCGAAACCGAGGACGCCTACGACACGGCCCGTCGCCTGACCCGCGAGTTGGGTTTGTTGGTGGGTCAGTCCTGCGGCGCTNCCATGGCAGCATCGATCGAGGTTGCCCGCGGGTTGGATGAAGGTGTTGTGGTCACAGTCTTCCCGGACAGCGGGGAGAAATACATGAGCACCCCACTTTGGTCCGGTTTCTCAGAGTAGAAGATGGATACAGTCGAAGTCGACACAGCCGCCTGGGAGCGGATCGAAGTTCACGCCCTGAAGGACTACCCTGAGGAGTGTTGTGGGTTGCTTATCCAGACGGCCGAGGGTGACGCAGTCGTCCACCCCTGTGAGAACATCCAAAATAAACTTCACGAGCAGGACCCGGAGACCCATCCGCGAACGCCGAAGACCGCTTATAGGATGGATGATCTGCAAGTCGCTAGGGTACTGAAGGAAACGGAAGATGCCGGTGGACGGCTCTCTGTGATCTACCACTCGCACATCGACTGTGATGCCTATTTCTCTGAAGAGGATCAGAACGCGGCCCAGTTCTTCGGTGAACCCGCGTATCCGGGGGTCACGTATCTTGTGGTTTCCGTTGTCGACCGGAAAATAGAGAACCGTAAGGCGTTCGCCTGGAGCGACGCAACGTCGCAGTTCGAGGAAGTTCCCNTGAAGCTTGTCTGATCAACGACTCCCCCTCACGATCGAGGAGTGAGGCTCTGGATCAGTTTGATGTGATCGTTGTCGGATGTGGGCCGGCCGGGGCCACCGCCGCGCGAGTCGCGGCGGACCGAGGCAAGTCTATCGTCATTATCGACCGTAAGCGCTCGGTCGGCCAGCCCCCAAGGTGCGCGGGATTCGTGCCCGGTTGGTTGCCTGAGCGAGCAGGAGTCGATCAGAGCTCGGTCATCCAGTCCGTGCGGTCGATTCGGCTGGCCGACGGGACAGACCAGGAAGAGATCGGGGTCGACGCGTGCGTGATCGANCGCACCCGTTTCGACAAGACGCTGGCGATTCAGGCGCTCGAAGCGGGTGCGGACCTGTGCAACGGTTTCGTGACTCGGAGAGAGGATNGCGTACTCGTCGCCCGGCGGAACGGCTTCGAGGCAGCTTTTCAGGGTGCGGCGATCGTCTGTGCAGATGGGGCGGCGTCAGTGGTGTCGCGATCTCTCAAAGGCTCACGCCGGCGGTTTCTGGCGACCATGCAGTTCGAGGTCGGTCTGGATCGCGATCTCGACACGGTTTCACTCAGGCGTCCCGTCCACGAGGGGCGAGGGATCGGCTGGTTTATTCCGAGCGGACGAACCGCCAAGATCGGCGTGGCGTTGCCGAGGGGCTGGTCTCGACACTTGAAACCGGTCTTGAACCGACTGGTCCGTGAGTATGAGTGTGAAGGCGCTGTGTTCCAGAACGCGGTGCTGGGCGCAACCGGAGGGCTGGTGCCGATCGACCGTCGGCCCCTTGCCGACCGTGACCTCGGGCTTGTCGTGGCTGGAGATGCTCGAGGCGGATTAGGGGTGGACGGCGCGGGAATCGCGAACGCGATCCTGTCGGGAGAACTCGCCGGGGTCACCGCGGATCGGTATGCTTCCACAGAAGATGCTGCCGTCATCGGTAGCTATCCCGATGAACTCGACNGTTGGCTTACCTACGACGAAGAAAGCAATCAAAATCAGGACCGGGCGCCGCGATCATTCCCCCGCTGGGTGGAGCAGACGCGCCAGTTCTTTGACCGACAACCGACTCATTCGGTCACCGAGACCGAACCATAGGAGGACCAAATGCCCGTCAGTGTTCGAATCCCCACACCGCTCCGGAAGTTCACGAACGATCAGTCCGACGTCGAAATCGATGGAGCGTCTGTCGGTCAGGTGATCGACAATCTCGAGGCCGCTCACGGCGGTATCAAAGAGAAGCTCGTGGACGACGACGGTTCGATCCGTCGGTTCGTCAACATCTACGTGAATGACGAAGATATCCGTTTCCTGGATGGCGCGGACACCGAGGTGAAGGATGGGGACAGTGTGACGATCGTACCGGCCATCGCAGGAGGCTGCTGACCGGGGGATTTCCATGAACGTCTCTGCAAAGGCAGATTACGGGCTCCGGGCGATTCTGGAATTGTCCCTAGCATACGGGAAGGGGACGATTCAGAGCGCCGATATCGCCGCGAGTCAGAACATTCCGGAGTCGTATCTGGTTCAGTTGTTGAACCAACTGCGCAAGTCGGGTCTGATTCGCAGTGTTAGAGGCCCGCGAGGAGGCCACGAGTTGGCCCGTCGCCCGGAAGACTTGACGGTGGGCGAAGTCCTTGCTGTGCTGGATGGTCCGCTGGACCTGCTCGGACGGGGAGAGGATCGCCCGACCAGCGGATCAGACGAGCTTTTCCGTCAGGTCTGGGCAGACGTCGAGTCCGCTATCGACGGGGTCTTGTCTTCAGTAACGTTTTCCGAGTTGTCGACACGTCATCAGAAGCGTCAATCCAACATTACTTTCCGCATCTAGTGCGGAACAGGCATCATCGTCATGAGTCACGCGCGACGCGTTAACACGATTCTCGACCTGATTGCGGCCACACCCGTGGTCCGGCTTCACCGGGTGTGTGAAACCGCTGGGGCGGAAGTCTGGGCCAAGCTGGAGTCCTCGAACCCCGGTGGAAGCCTGAAGGATCGGATTGCCCTAGCGATGATCGAGGACGCGGAGGAGCGCGGGGCGTTGCGACCGGGCATGACGATCATCGAATCCACGTCGGGAAATACGGGGATCGGGCTCGCGATGGTGGCCGCGGTGAAGGGATATCGCCTGATCATCACGATGCCCGAAGGGGTGAGTGAAGAACGGCAGAAGCTGCTCAGGGCGTATGGGGCGGAGGTGATCCTGACGTCCGCCTACGACGGGATGCAGGGAACACTCGAGAAAGCGGAGGCGTTGCGGCAGGAGAACGAGGGCGCGTTCATGCCGAAGCAGTTCGAGAATCCCTCCAACCCCGCGTTTCACCGACAGACGACGGCGAAAGAGATCCTTGAGCAGATGTATGGGGCACCGGACGTGTTTGTCGCGGGAGTTGGCACCGGCGGTACGATCACTGGGGTAGGCGAGATCCTCAAGGCGTCGAATTCGGAGACCCGCGTGGTTGCCGTAGAGCCGGCAGATTCAGCGGTTCTTTCTGGAGGCGAGGCAGGGCCTACCGAGATCGATGGTCTGGGGGCAGGGTTTATCCCTGAGGTGCTGAACCAGGAGATTCTTGACCAGGTGGTCACGGTCTCGAATTCCGATGCGCGACAGATGGCTCGACGGCTGGCCAAGGAGGAAGGCATCCTGGCGGGGATATCGTCTGGAGCATCTGTACATGCGGCGGTCGGGCTTGCGTCGAAGATGTCCCCAGAGCAGTGCGTGGTTTGCGTGGTCTGCGACACCGGCGAACGCTATCTGGGTGGGTTCCTGTTCGGCTGATCAAGGCCCACATCCATACACGATCGCACACGGGAAAGCCCCTCCACCCGAGCATTGGCTCGACGGTCGAGGGGCTTCGCTGTTTCTGGTGTCGTTCGTCCGCTCGGGACTACGACATCGCCGCGACGTGCTTGGCCAGCCGCGATTTGTAGCGTGCTGCCGACCGGGCGTGAATCACACCCTTGCGCGCCGTGCGGTCGATGATCGCATTCGCCTCGGTCAGCATTCTGTCGGCAGTCTCCTTCGACTCGGCCGAGCGGACCTGCTTGAGGATTCCACGGAACCGTGACCGGACTGGCTTGTTGCGAACAGCGGCCTTCTGCGCCTGGCGCAGTCGCTTTTTTGATGATCTCAGTTTGGGCACTAACAAACCTCCTGGGCGTCCATTTTCCAGTTGAGCGTATACAATCTATCCGTAGGGCCCCACAGATACAAGCATTTTCTGGGAATCAAGATTGGGACTCTTCCGGCCGATACACTGAATATTGCGCTGTTATAACGTTTTCTGGAGGTTCCCGTGGCTTTCTGGCTCGTTCCTTTTGTCGCCTTTTCGGCCCTGGTTTTGTTCGTTCTCTCTCTCCTCGTCGTTGAGTATCAGGAGCAGTGCGTCAGACGCTTCGACGGAGCACGGCGTCTCCGATTCTAGACACTCCTCTCGAGTAGCATCTTTGCTCGGCTGTTCCCGCCCTCGGGGAACGGCTATTTCTTTTCTATCCGCTGGATCCAGTCGCGACTGGCCTTGATGCGGCCCTCCGCGAAGGTCCGGAATTTTGGGTCGCCTTTCCACATGGTCAGGAACGTTTCGAAGAGATCGATCGTCTCTTGCCAGCGATGCACGCCGAACAGCATGGTTGCCAGGCTGAAGTAAGATCTCGGGAAGTTTGGGTTGGCCTCGATGGCCTGCCGGTAATAGGTCTCCGCCTCTCCTAGGTCTCCTAGAGACTCGTAGGCCGATCCGAGACTCCACATGGTGAGCGCGTTATGTGGGTGCGCCTCGAGCGCGGCATGGTAGTGACGAATGGCCTCACGATACTCCCGCCGCCTTGTCAGGAGATCTCCCAAATTCTGGTTTGCCGGGGTGAATCCAGGATTCCGATCCAGGACACGGCGGTAGTAGACTTCGGCGCTGTCGAGTTCGCCACGTGCCTTCAGGATGTTCCCCAGGTTGTTGTTGGCCCCCTCGTTCAAGGGGGCAGATTGGAGGACTCGCCGGAACTGGGTCTCGGCCCGGTCCTGGTTCCCCATCGCACGGTAGAGAGCGCCGAGGTTTGTGCGGACTGAAGGGGCATCCGGGTAGATCTTCAGCGCACGTTCATAGTGAACCATCGCGCCCGGGTGGTCGCCAAGGCGCTTCCGCACGACGCCCGATCCGTTGTGGGCGTGCCAGGAGTTCGGGAAGATCTTGAGCGCCTTTGCGTAGGCGTGGCCCGCCCTGTCCAGTTGTCCCTGCTTCTCGTGCGCTCTCCCGAGGATGACATACATGTGCGAACGAAAGGTCCCCAGTTCTAGGCCGGCCGCGGCTTCTCGTTCCATGTCCTGCCACCGTCCCGAATCCTCGGCCAGCATTGCGCGCAGGAAGTGACGGTCAAAGTTGAGTTGCTGCCAGTTGATGTAGGTACCGACTGCTCCGAGGACCAGCAGGGCTGCAGCGACAGGGATTTCGGGAAGGGAGCGTCCCTGCTGCCCGCGAACAGCGACTCCCGCGAACAAGAAGAACACCGACGCGATCTGCGGCTGTTCCTTCGGAAAACTGAAACATGCATGTATGCTGACCCCGATCAGGATGGCAATTGCAGCGTAGGTTACCTCTCTGCGCCCTGCCGGACCGCTCGCCGTCGATCGGATGGCGTAGATCAGGACTGCCGCCAAGAAGATGAGATACCCGACCAGTCCGGGCAAGCCGTGCTCGGAGGCGATCCAGATGAAGTCATTGTGAGGACGCTTGGGAGCGGAGTCCGGACGAATCATGGCGCCGCCATCGTAACGAGGGTAGGCGAACTCCCAATGCCCTGGGCCGACACCCGTGAGCAGATGGTCCCAGATCAAGGGAAGCGATCGCTGCCACATGGCCAGCCGGCCTCGGTCGCCGGAAGGTGCGAGGGCTGACGTCATCGTTGACTGCAGGTCGGCTTTTTTTTCGTCGAACCTTTGGAGCCCTGTGTCGGTGAATCGCGGTGCCATCGGCCCAAGGTAGAGGAGGGCGAGGAGCGCGAGGCCGGCGGCCACAGGTTTGAACTGCCCGGTCTTTCGGATTGTGTCTGTCACCTCCGCGCGTGTGGTGCGCCGGGCGACGAGGAGGATGAAGGCTCCCAAGGTGCCGACGAATGCGCCCAACCACGCTCCACGCGTCCGGGTGTAGAGAAGGAAGAGCGCTGCAAGGAGTCCGGTGATGAAAGACAGGGCGGCGGTGGGTCGCGAATTCGTGTAGAGGAAGGCGAACAAGGCNATCGGAAGCACGGCGACGAGATACATGGCAGCGAAATTCCGGTAGCCAAAGGTCGCGCTCGGCTGGCCGTTCGATGGGATGTGGGTGAAGGCTAGGTCGTGATACTGGAGGATCCCCACGATCGACACGGCTGCTCCAGTCACGAGGATGGTAAGGGTCCAGATCTTCGTGTCTCGATCGGTTGCTCGCTGACCGACGAAGAACAGTCCGACCAGGGTAAGCAGGAACACGAGCTCGCTTCCGGCCACCCAGAGGTTGGTCGCGTTAACCAGAGAGATCAGGGCGAATAGACAGAGTACGCTGAGCCCGATGGCGGGTGTCTGGAAAGGTATGGTCCAGCAGTCGCGAGCGCTCGTGGTCAGCCAACCGAGCGCGGCAATCGCGGCGAAGATGGAAAAGGCGAGCCGCTTCGGGAGCAACGTGTAGGCGAAGATGTCGGTCGTATAGGCAAGCGGAACAACGATTAGCAGGCCGACAATCGCGAGCAGTGCATACGTGGCTTGGTTCTGGTATTCAGTCATCTGTCCTTCCCATCGCCTCTTGGTGTCTCGAGCGACTGTATCGCAAGCCTGGCTCGTCGGGCGTACGCATCGTCGGCAGGATGCAGTTCGAGGAACAGCATGAAGGCCTCCTGTGCACCGTGACCGTCGCCTGATCGGTAGCGAATCTCGCCGAGGACGAACCACGCCTGTGACAGGTTCTGGTCCAGTTCGGTCGCACGTTCGAGGGCCTGTATGGCCTGGCTGTCCTGTCCTGACAGGGCGAGTGCGTTCCCCAGATAAAACAGGACGCCTGCGTCGCCTTGTCCGCGGTCGACGATGGCTTTCAGAAGCTCAACGGCTTCGTCCGGTTTCTTCGCCTGGATCAACAGGGTCGCCAGATTGTAGTCCAGGTCGGTCGAGGCGGCAACCAGGTCCCGTGCGCGACGGTATTGGGCCGCGGAGGCTTCGAGTCTTCCCGTGTGCTGCAAGGCGATCGCGTATCCGTTGCGGACCTGCACGTCGTATGGCCGGAAGCCTTCGTAGCGCTCGTAGTGTGTCGCAGCGTCCGTATACTGCCCGAGCGTGTTGAGAGCGTAGCCTCGCAGGTGAATCGCTTCGGTATGGAAGCGGCCTNTGCCTAGGGCCAACTCCGTTTCAGCCGCCACACCTTCCCAATCTGCCGACCGTTCGAGCGACACGGCACGATTCAGATGTTGTTCAAATGCAGCCACTCGGGTGGTGAGCGCGAAGGTCATAGCAACCAACGCTGCAGCTGTTGCCCAATGGGTCGAGCTTCTCTCTCGCGTAGCCGAGTCCATCGTGCTGAGCAGTCCAAGTACGAACCAGAAGAGGAGTGTCGGTGTCGCCCTGTCCCGAGGGAAACTGAAGCAAGCGTGGACGACGACCGCGATCAGGCTTGCCAAGGCGGCGGCGGCCAACCCGCTCATCTCTGCCTCAGCGTGCCAGGCGATTCGTGCTGCGACCACCAGAATCCAGATGAACACTGCCAACCCTCCCCAGCCCACTTCCGAGGCGATCCACAACAGATCGTTGTGGGGGCGGGAAGGCGCGCCGAAGTCGGTTACAAGCTGACCCTGATCGTAGGCGGGATACTGTATCGCCCAGTTGCCCAATCCTACGCCCATCGGGTTTGCGATGATCATCGACATGGTCTGACGCCATATGGTCAGCCGGCCTCGATCGCCCCCCTCCTCGAGAATGGACGTCAGTGTGTCACCGACTGACGTCTTCTTTTCGTCGATGTCCTGCGGTCCGAGCTTCGCGCCCTGCGAAGGTATAAGGCCAAGCACGCTGCCGATCAGTACGATGGGTACCAGAGTACGGAGTCGTGCCTTCAGGTTTCGTTCGGTGTTGAGGACAAGCCACGTGATCGCCGCGACCGTGAGACCAATCCAGGCTCCCCTCGTCCGTGTATGCAGGAGGAAGGTTATCAGAACGATCAAGCCAGTACCCCAGGCGACTCTGTTCGCGCCCTTCCTGAAGAACAGCCATATGGCGAAAGGAATGATCTGGATGGTCACGGTGGCTGCAACGTTTCGGAACCCGAGGGTACCGCTTGGCAAGCCGGCGGATGGAATCACAAAAGGAGCGATGTCCAGATGTTGAGTGATACCGAGCAAGGCAGACACCGATACGGAGGCGACGGAGGCGATCACTGCTCTTCTTCGATAGGTATCGTCCGTGGCACTGAGGGCGAGGAAGAGTGCGACGCCGGTAAAGAGTTTGATCAGTTCGAGCAGCGAGGCTGTGGTATCCGTCGCCCAGAGCGTCGACAGCGCGGACAGCGCGGCATAGGCGAAGATCGGCAGGGACAGCGAGGATGTCCGTATGGGAGCCCGGTGATACCAGAGGGAAGCGAACAGGACGACGAGCGCGACCTGCGCAACAAGCAGCTTGGGGGTGAGCGTGTAGTCTCTTAGGGGAGGCCAGTAGGCGAGCGGGACGAGGGCGATGATGGCGACAATCGACCACTGTGTGCGCGACGCCCCTCTCACGGCCGGGCCTGGCCCTGTTCGAGCACCGTTATGCGTGCTTCTACCCACACTCGATGTTCGGATTCTCCAGTCCAGTGCTCGAGGAACGTGCGGTAGGCCTCGATCGCGGCCGATGTGTTTCCATCTTTCTCGAGTGCATCAGCGAGGTTGCGCCAGGCTCGGGCATAGGTGGGATCGAGCTCGACTGCACGGCGGTAGGATGCGGCAGAGGATGCGTGTTGGCCCAGTCGCGCATAGCCGGCACCTAGGTTGTTATGGTTTCTCGGATCGTCTGGATCAAGATCCACTGCCCGACGGTAGGCTGTCAGTGCCTCCTGGTGCTTGCCGCCGCGGCTCAGGAGCGCTCCGTAACGACCGTAGAGCTGAGGGGTGGCTGCGCGGGATGCCAGCAGTTGTTGATAAGTGGATCGTGCGCCCACGAGGTCGCGCTGCCGCTCGCGCACCTCGGCGATAATTAGGTTCGGATCAGGGTTGTTAGGGTCGAGATCGGAGGCGATTCTCGCGCTCGCCTCCGCACCCTCCCAGTCACCTTTGGACATCAGGGTTCGGGCAAGTCCCAGGTTCGCCTGTATACTCCGCGGAAGAAGATCGATCTCTCTCTGGTAGTGCACGATCGACGTGTTGAGATCCCCCATCTCGGCTAGGAGGTCGGCCAACGGAAGGTGCCCCTCGTTGGGATGGTATCTCAGGGAGGTCTCAAAGGCCTCTCGTGCTTCATGGAGCTTGCCTAGCTTCTGGAGACCGGCGCCCTGGAGTTGGTAGATTCGGAAGTCGTGTGGGCCGTGTTTCAGTGCCTTCGCAGCGGCATGCGTAACAGATGGCCAGTCCTGACGGTGCCAGGCTTCGATCGCTTTTGCGTAGTCACGGTCGAACTGGAGACGTTGGATCGTAAGGATCGCAGACAGCGCCAGGAGAACGGCCAAGGCGGGGGTCAGTCGGGTCCATCGGTAGGTGGGTCCGGAGGACGACGTTGACAGTGCGCCCAACCCGCCGATNCAGAAGCCGGCCATGGCCGATGAGGCCACCCGCTCCATCGGGTAGCTGAAGAGGCCGTGGATCGCGTAGCCGATCACCCCGAGGGCCAGGGCGGTGGCCACCGACTGGTTTTCACCGTCCCCGACGAGGCCCAGCCGGCAGACGGTCCAGAGCAACCAACAATACAGTGCGAGGCCGAAGATTCCCGTCTCCGAGAGAATCCAGAGTGGGTCGTTGTGGGGACGTTGGGGAGCCACGTTCCGGGTGATCCGGTCGCCCTGATCATAGGACGGGTAGGCGTACTGCCATCCACCGAGGCCAACGCCCAGGATCGGGTGGTCGGCGACCATGGACAAGGTGTTGCGCCACATGATTGTTCGTCCACGGCTCGCCTCAGGTAAGAAGGCCGTGCGAATCGCTGTCGAAGCCTCCGCTTTGTGCTCATCGATCCGGAACTGCCCGGTGTTCGATATGCTGGGCGCTTGCAGGCCGATCCAAAGCGCAACGAGTATCCCGCCTCCGACGAGGGCCAGATCGCGGAGGGAAGGAAGCATCAAGCGGCGGCGCCTTACGACGTCGGACACCACCCAGAATGCGGCAACGGTCAGCAGAGCCACCCACGCCCCGCGTGTCCTGGTGCAGAGCAAGGCGGACAAACCAGCAAGTGCGGCTCCGATCATCAGACACCTGACGGATCGCTTGGTTTCTCGGGAGCCGACGGCGATGATGGGTGGGAGGCAGACGAGCAGGTAGGTAGCGAGATAGTTACGGTATCCGAACGTGGCGCTCGGGTTTCCGGCGGTAGGGATCTGATCGAAGGCGATTCCCCAGTACTGGCAGATGGCGATCCCGCTGACCGACGCTGTTACAATCGCGACCACCTGGACGATTCTGCGGATTCCGTGTTCGCTCAGGAGAAACGCACACAGCATCGCAAACGCCGCTATGGCGAAGGCCTGGCTGCCGCGGTGGAGGGCTTCGACCGTGTTATCCGCCCACAGCATCGATATCAGCTGCCAGAGCGTGAATGCCGCCAGGGAGGGCACGATGGGGGGAAGCGCTTCTTCCTTGCGCCAGCGCATCAGCATCCACAGGATGGCTAGCACGAAGGTGACGGTCTGGAGCAGGAGCAGACGTGGCCACCGCGTGAAGTCGAATACGCCGGAGCTGTAGATCAGGGGGAGCGCAATTGCCGACGCCATCAGTAGTGGCGTGACGAGTGAGGGTAGGCGTTTCACTGTCCGGTTCTGATTTCCTCAAGGCGCTGTCTTGCGAGTTCCGTTTCGGCAGGGTCGCCACGCCAGAGGCTGACGAATAGGCCGTAGTGTCGTGCGGCTATCATTCGGTCGCCCTCGCCATTCCTCAGATAGTAGGCATCTGCGAGGTTATGTTGGAGTGCCGGATCGTTGCTGGACAGGGCGACGGCCTCGGCTAGGCTCCGCACTGCCGCGTCCGAGTCGCCGAGCATCATCTGGACGAGGCCCAGGTTCGACCAAGCATCCGGGTAGTTGCGCTTGATTTCGACAGCCCGCTGGTAGGCCTGTTGCGCTTGATCGAAATCGCCCTTCTGCTGGTACACACCACCCAGATTGTTGTAGACCTGGTGATGATGGTTTGTCAGGTCTGCCGCCCGTTTCAGTGCCGTCTCCGCCCGATCGTTGTCTCCGGCAATCGCATACACCATTCCCAGATCGCTCAAAAGTTCCACAGAGTGCGGATGGTAGCTGAGCCCTTTGAGTAGCGTCGCCTGAGCCTGCGGATAGTTCCGGTTGGCCTGGTCGACCTTGTTCCTGAGGAGATAGATTCGGCTGTCGAACGCGCCGGCCTCGATCCCATCCCGGGTGTGGCGATCCAGTGAAATCGTGTCACCTCCCTGGAAGCTCTGAACTGCCGAGAGAAGGGCACGATCGAACCGTATCTCAAGGATCGTGATCATCGTGCACAACGCGAGCACGGCAGGAAGCGCGTAGGGGTGAGGGAGCTGGCTGGCTCTCTTCCTCCTGCCGGGTGCAAGTGCGTGGATCAGGCCGAGTGCGCCCCAGAGGAAGAACGAGCTTTCGGCGCGTTCTCTTGGAAAGCTGAAGCACCCGTGTANTACAACGGCCACGATCCCGGCGGTAAGGGCCACCAATGCNGCGCTGTTGGGGTGGCGATCCCGAAGGGCACGCACCACGGCGAGCAGACCGGTCAGCAGAAGGACCACGTAGGCCAGCAGACCCAGAATACCTGTCTCTGAAGCGATCCACAGCAGGTCGTTGTGCGGCCGTTCCGGCGCAGATCCATCCCGGAGCATGGCGCCCTGATCATAAGGCGGGTAAGCCAGCTTCCAGTTGTTGGGGCCGACACCGAAGAAGGGATGGGTGATGGCCATCTCGATGGTCTTGTTCCACATCGGCAAGCGGCCCCGGCCGGCTCCCGACGTGGATAACGACGACATCGCGTCCAGCAGTTCCGTTTTGCCCTCGTCGATCTGACGGGAGTGTGCGGACTCGATCTGTGGCGACCAGGGTGCCATCAGGACGACCACCAGAGCAGCCGTTAGCGGTACGGCCCACGCCTTCAAACCATGGGACGCATCCTTGGGTAGAAGGCTGAACCGGAAGGTCGCAAATAGGACGCCGCCCACGACCAGTCCGGCGGTAGCCCCGAGCCAGGCGCCGCGGCTGCGTGTGTACACGAGGAACAGTGCCATCAGGCAGGCGGCGCCTGAGCCGACTATTCGGTCACGATGATCTTGTCCTTTGGCAATCAGCCAGAGCGCCAGCGGGAGCGTTGCGGCCAGGTACGTGGCCGCAAAGTTTCGGTAGGCGAACGTGCTGCTCGGGCGCCCGTTCGATGGGATGGCGCTGACGTCGACACCCCAGAACTCCAGACAGCCGATCAGCGAGAAGAGGATACCCGACGCACAGGCCCACCGAACCAGCCTGTCCCATGTATCGATTGTGACGGTCTGCGATATCAGGACGAACCCGAGGAAGAAGGTNACCTGATGCGACATGAAGGCAGTGGCGTTATAGACGCTGATGTCCGCNGAAAACGTCGCGATGATCGACCATAGGACCAGGAGTGTTGCAGGAAGAAGCGTGCCGGGTGGCCGCCAAGTCAGACGTTCTCCGGTTGTGATGTAGATACCGAGGATTAGGAGCCCGGCCTGGATCAGCAGGAGCTTAGGCAGAAGTGCCAGCCGATAGAGATCGGAGTCGAACACGAGAGGGACTAGGCAGAAGAGGCCTGGCACGACGTATCGGAGGACTGGCGGGGCGGGCGAGGATGTATTACGTGGTCGCTTCACTGAGGAGACCTCTCTAGACGTCTGATTTGTTCACGTATCGTGTCGAGATAAGCCGGGTCGCTTTTCCAGATTCGCTCTAGTACACGGTAGGACTCGAGCGCCGCTGCTGGTTTGCCTGCCTGTTCGTATGCGACAGCCAGGTTATTATGTGCCTCGACAGACTCGGGCTCCAGTTCAATGGCTCGGACGAGTGCGCGAACGGAGGCCTTGGGGTTCCCTTCTTGCAGCAGGATTGCGCCAAGCAGACTGTAGGCCTCGGGGACCCGGTCGGTCAGTTGGATGACGGTTTCCACCTCTCGCTTTGCGAGGGGCAGCTGTCCNGCCCAAGCGAGCGTGTTCGCCAGGTTGATTCNGGCTTCGTGGTAGGTGGGGCGAATCTCAAGCGCTCGCCGGAAATGGGGGAGCGCGCCGCTCACGTCTCCAAGGGAGACCAAAACACCGGCCAGGTTATGATGTGTGTTGGCGTAGTTCGGGTGTTCCCTCAATGCCTCGCGGTAGGCGCCCACCGCCTCCCTGCTCCTGCCTGCAGAATGCAGGATGCGTGCTTCCAGGAAGCTGGCGCGGTGGTCGAACGAACCGACATCTCTGGCCTCGCGGGCCACCTGCAGGGCCGGACCCCGATTTCCTGCATCATAGAAAGCCTTCGCGACGTGGTATGACCGATCAAACCCGACGTGACGGAGGCCCAGTCCCACGGCTAAGATGCCAAAGGCGACGCTTACGGCTCCGACCCACGGCGTCGTCACCCTTGTCTCTGTCCTGTGTGGTATCGTCAGACCGGCGATTCCGAGCCAGAGGAAGAGTGAGGCTGTGGGCTGCTCGCGCAGAAAGCTGAAGCAGCCGTGGACTATCAATCCGATGACGGTTGCGACACACGCTGCGGTCGTGGCCACGTTCCGAGGCTGGTTTCGCCTGAGGGCCTGGGCGACAGGTAGAAGGGCCATTCCGAGGAAGGCAAGCAAGCCGATTGGGCCGAGTTCACTCCATATCCATATGAGATCGTTGTGCGGACGGATAGGCTCGGAATAGATTCGGGTCGCCTCGCCCTGGTCGTAGACCGGATAATGAAACTGCCAGTTGTTCAGGCCGACACCGAGGACGGGGTTTGCCACGATCATTGACACAGTATTCTTCCAGAAGGTCAGCCGTCCACGGTCCGCGCCTGGGTCAACGACCGACGCCAGGGCGGCGGTGGGGGTTTCCTTCACGGTATCGAACTGTTGAGGCGATCGAGCCCCATCGGGGGGCAGGGCGGACAGACCAATCACAAGGATGACGGGCAAAGCGATTCGGGACGGGCGAATACCGATCCAGAGCGGCGTGCCCTGGCGGTATGTGTAGGCGAGGGCAGCGGCCGTGCCTACGATCAGACCGACCCACGCGCCACGTGTGCGTGTGTAAATCAGGAGGAGTGCCATCAGTGCGACGGTGATCGCGGACAGACGCCGTTTCCACCCGGCCTGATGGTGCCAGTTCANACAGACCAGAGGGATACATCCGATCAGGAAACTGGCCGCAATGTTCCTGAATCCGAGGGTGGCACTCGGCCGGCCGGCGGACGGGATACGAATCGACTCCAGGCTCAGGGCCTCTAGTAGCGCCCTGTCCAGACCCAGGTATTCTGCGCATCCCAGGGCGGCGACCACTCCGCCGGCAGCCGTGGCGTATCCTGACAGCCTGACGAAGCCGTCATGATCCACGTGCTGAACGGTCAGCAGGAAGATGATCAGGAGTGCNACGAGGTGCGTCGCTTCCACCATTGCCACGTAGGGATTGACCGCCCAGAGCGTCGACAAGATGGAAATTGCGACATAAAGGATCGCGTAGTGGGTTACCGGTGTGGTCGTCCAACGGCGGTTCTTCCAGATCCCCACGGTGACGCCCAGGGCTATAACAAGCGCGTAGATCGCCAGTCGCTTGAGAGGAAGGAAGTGGCCCCCAAGGGGATTGTAAAGGAGCGGGATCAGGATGATCCCAATGCCCAGGATCCCGACGAATCTGTCCAAGGGTTGTGATGGTCTAGGATCGGTCGACACCGGGCTCCTCGATTGTGGGTCTGAGTTCCTCGAGCGCTTCGCGTGCAACTCTGTTCCCGGGGGCCAGCCTGAGCGCGTTCATGAAGCTGATCCGAGCGCTGACCGAGTCTCCTTTGGCAAGGTAGGACCGTCCCAGGTTGACGTGGACCTGCGCGCGGGGTGTCCCCATCCTCGTTGCTCCGCGCAGCACCTCGATCGATGCATCGATGTCACCCCGGTCACGGAGCGTATTGCCGAGGTTGTTGTGGGCCTCTGCAAACAGAGGGAATAGCCTGATGGCTGACCGGAGAGACTGGATGGCTTCATCCGTCCGCCCGGCGCGTCGGTAGGCGATCCCCAGGTTGTTGTGCGCGTTTAGCGAGTTCGGGTGGAGTGAGAGGCCGTGATGATACGCCTCGATCGCCTCTGGCGTTTTACCGGTTCTGTAGTAGGCGCGACCCTGAGCGATGAACGTGTTGGCCCGGAAGTCACCGTGGGCAGCGGCCATCGGGGCGTGCTCGAGGACGGTTGTCCAGTCCTGCCTCCGTTCCGCGGTATACACGCGCAGGTGATGGTAATCGTAGGCGAGTCTACGACTGGTCATCAGGCAGCCCCAAAGCAAAATCACCGCTGGGATGATCAGGTGGGCCCTTGTAATGCTGCGCATCCCCACGCGCTGCGGGGCAGCGACCCATACGGCGCCGATCGCGAACCAGAACACTGACGCACCCGCGATCCGTTCCCTGGGGAAGTTGAACATCCCGTCAACCGAATGGGCGAAAATCACGAACAGCGCCGCAAACAGGATCCCCCTGTTGATTGGCGAGACGGACCCGATCGCCCTGACCGCTGCTCTGATCGTGGCGCCAATCAGCAGGAGGTAGGCCAGCATCCCAACCAGGCCCGTTTCACTGGCGACCCAGAGGAGGTCGTTGTGCGGCCGCCTTGGGGCTGCAGTGATGTTCACGTGTTCTCCGCCTGCGTATGCCGGGTAGTTGAACCCCCAGTTTCCGAGTCCCACACCGAACAGCAGGTGATCGCCGATCATCTTGAGGGTGTTCGCCCACAACTGCGGCCGTCCCCGGTGCGCGCCCGGCTGAACGATCGACGTGACGGCGCCGAGGGCGGTCTCCTTTTTATCGTCGAAGGTGGGCCGATCTCCCGGCGTTGCCTCCGGAATCGCGGCGGCAAGGAGGAGACAGGCGGCCCCCACAGCAGCCAGTCTTCTCAAGGCTGCCGTGTTCCTCTGGTCAGCAGGGACAAGCTTCCAGTAGAGCACTGCCAGGACAACAGCCGCAACGGCGACGCCGACCCAGGCCCCACGTGTCCGAGTGAACACGAGGTAGATGCACGATGCGCCGAAGATCCCAGTATACAGCCAGTCCCTCTCTTCACGCCGGAACATACACACGACGGTCCACGGGATGACTGCATAGAGGAAACTCGCCGCCGCATTCCTGTGGAAGAAGGTCGCTGATGGCTGTGCATTCGAGGGAATATCCAGAAAGGCGATTCCGAGATACTGGAGAATGCCGACACAGGAAACGAGACCTGCTACGATCGACAACGACCGAGCGATCGGGATGACGTATCGCGTCGATAGCGTCCAGGCTGCCAGGAGTGGTATAAGCGACAGCACGATGTATTGGCTCAACTGGGCAACGGACTCTGTCAGGTTGGTCGACTGGAGAAGCGACAGAGACATCGCACCCACCCAGGCAACGACGAGGATCACGAGCGGCCCGGGGATCTCCTTTCTTCTTTGGCTGACGCATGCCAACCCTGCGATCGCAAGTAGCCCAATCTGCAGAAGGAGCAGCTTGGGCAGCAGGGCACCCGCATACACTTGAGACCAGTATGCGAGTGCGGTGAGACCGAGTGTCCCGCCCCACAGCCAGGACAGGGCGGTCACGAGCCGTCCCCCGAGTCGAGCGCGTTCAGGATGCCCTGGGCGGATCTGCGGATGCCATCGTCCTTCTTCCACTGAGCCAGGAACGCCCGGTACTCTCGCCTTGCAGACGTGGTATCACCCGATTGTGCGTAGACGTTACCCATATAGTAGTGAATGAGTATCGGATCCTGATCCCAGTTCTGCTTGAAGGTGCGTAGCATCTCTTCAGCACGCTCCTTCTGGCCCATGACCATCAGAACCTGACCCAGGTTGTAGTTGACGATCGCGTCTTTAGGTGCGATTTGCCGGGCCTGCTCGTAGACCGCGATGGCCTCCTGATCCCGCTTCAGGTCGCGGTAGGTCATGCCCAGGTTGTTGTAGCTGTCGATGTGGTTCGGGTCTAGGGCTAGCGCTTCCTGATACGCCAGGATGGCCTGATCCATGTCGTTCTGCTTTCTCAGCACGTTGCCGAGGTTGAACCAGTTCAATTGAGCCTCGGGGTCGATCTCCAACGCCCGCTCGTAGGCGGCGCGAGCTGAGTCAACCTGGCCGCGCTGTTCCATCTGGACACCAAAACCCGAGTAGGACTGCCCGAGCCCTTGTCGAGCCGCGACGTAAGCGGAGTCGCGTTCGGTCCACTTGTTCAGGAAGTGAACGTAGGACTCGCCGGCCTGAACGAAATCCCTCTGGTCCAGGTAGATGTTGCCCAGGTTGTAGTATGCCTCGATTGAGGGGACAGACAACGTCGTTGCTCGCTGGTAGAGCGCGATGGCGCTGTCCACCATCCCCTTTTTCCGGTAGATCGCCGCAAGATTGACGAGGGGAGCACCGTGATAGTCGCGGAATGCTTGCCGATACAGGACCTCGGCGCTGTCCACCATCGCCTGCTTTTCGAAGACCAGACCCTTGTTGTGCTGCGCAATGTGGTGGGCAGGCACTAGCGACAATGTCTTGTTGAAGTAGTTGAGGGCGCTCTGGTAGTCTTCCTGCCCCAGTGCGGCGAGCCCCAGGCCGTTGAAGGCATTCGGGAAGTGCGGATGGTAGCGCAGGGCCTTTCGATAGCTCTTTTCCGATTCCTGCCAGTTTCCCTGCTGGTAGGCACCGTCCCCAACTATCAAGTAGGCCTGGTGATCGAAGGGACCGTAGCCAAGGGCTCGCTCTGCGAATTCAGATGCCCGCTCCTTGTCCTTCTTCAGGTAGGCTACGTGGGCTTTGCTGTATAGCCAGTCGAACCGGGTGTGTTGAATCGTGACGAGAAGGGCCCCCAAGAGCACGACCGGTAAGCCATAGAGCCACCCAGGACGAGACGATGTCGGCTCGGGATCGCGGACCCACACGAACGCGATCGAGGCTGCCAGCCAGAAGTGGAACTCCGGTGGGACGCGTTCGAATGGAAAGCTGAACATCCCGACCCCCAGGAAAGCCACCATCGACGCGACGGCTCCCACCAGGATGCGTTTACCGTCCTGATCGGCGGCGATCAGGGACCTTGTGCAGTGCGCGAACATGACGAAGAGGAGTGCCGAAAACACGATCAAACCGATCGTGCCCATTTCCGACCAGATCCACAGCACGTCGTTGTGCGGTCGATGAGGACTCGATGTGGCCTGCATCTGATGGCCACCGTCATAGGGTGGGAAAACGTACTCCCAGTTCCCTAAACCAACCCCGATGATGGGGTGGTCTGCAATGAGGTCGAGGGTCGACCCCCACATTAGGAATCGCCCGCGGTCACCACCTGGTTTCGCCATCGACGCGATCGTGGTGGCCATGTCTTCCTTTTTCTCGTCGAATCGCTGCGTGTGGACCTCTCCCAGTCGGTCGTCGACCGTACCGAGGGCGAGCACGAGAACGGAGAGAGCGACGATCGGAGATCGGATTCCAGATGCAAGGGCGCGCCATGAGGGGATGTCCTGTGATTTCCACCGCGTCCACAGCCATAGGAGGCTTGCGACAGTGAGTCCTGACAGCAGGCCGAACCAGGAGGATCTTGCCCTGGTGTAGAGGAGGAACAGGCACATGGCACTCGCCGACGCAAGGCCCAGAGCCTTTCGCGCCCGGTCCTTGCAGAGCCAGTAGGTCAGAGCTGCCAGAGGGATACCCGTCGCGAGGTAGGCGCCGGCGAGGTTCCTGAACGCGAAGGTGGCGCTCGGGCGACCTGTCGAGGGCAGTTGAAAGGGCAGGAGGTCGAAGTATTCGGCGATGCCGACTACCGAGACCAGCAGTCCGGTGGCAGAATGGCAGGTTAGGAGCACCCGTACGTGTTCCCTGGCCAGGTATCTGGTGAGCAGGAGGAACATCACGAATGCCGGGATGTGCTTCGCCAGGTCGAAGGTCGACCGGAAGGGGTTGATCGCCCAAAGTGCGGAAGCTCCGAGGATGCCCCAGAACCCGGCCAAAACGATCGTAGCTGCCTGAGGGTGCTGCCACGCGGTACCTCTGCCGACCAGTGTCCAGATGGACAGACCAAGCGTCAGAACGAGGTAGACGAGCAGGCGTGGCAGGAGTGCGAACTCGTCGATCCCCGGAGCGATCGCAAGTGGGAGGACCACCACCAGCGCACATATATATAAGGATGACGCTTTCTGAATGGTCACGGGATTCGAATCAGGATGAGCGGGTGCCCGGCAGAAATTTCCTCCGGTTCGCGAAGGGTCGGAGCCTGAGGTGGTTCTTTTTTTCTTTTAAGTGTATGTAAAAGAAAGGATTTACGCGATAAGTCAGGGTGGGGGGGTAGAGTTGGTATGGACGTTGCTTTCTTCTTTGATGGCTATGCAGGTTCGCCGAAGGGTGTCCAAGATTCGACCGAACAACCCCAAGTCGAATCGACCTGATCGTAGACTATTTGATGACACAGGTCAAGATAACGGCAAGACGCCGGATACTGTGTCTGCAGTGGGTCTCTATCCCAAGCGGGTCCTAAGAACCCGGTGAGACCACCCACCCCTAGTGTCCGTGTTTCGATATGAATCGAGCTACGGGCAGGAGTTCGACATGAAACGTACGAGAACGACTCTCGCCGTTTCCTACATAGTATCGGCAGTTGCGCTGTTTCTCACGAGCGGTCTGTCCGCACAGACCATCGAAGTCCTCCCGGATGAGATACCAAACGGCGTACTGACCCCATCGACATACAGGCAGCGTCTCGACATCCTGTTGAAGGGTCCGGATACTGGATTGTCGCGGTCGTTTACGATCACCCTCCCACCCGAAGTCACGGTGGTCTCGGGGTCAGTGACGGCCACGTCCGACAATGCCTCTCTGGTGCCTTTCATCTCGGGATTCCCAACAGCGAGCAAGATCTCGGTCGGTCTGACGGGTACGATGACTGCCCGGACCGTGACTCTCGAGTTTGATGTCCGCACGCCATCTTCCTTCACGGGTCGGAGCAGCGGGACAGCGCTCGATACGGCGTATGTTTTCGATTTCAACGCTGCTTTCGCGAACAACAGCGACAAAAAGCCCCCAGTCGCGCTAAACCAGAACAAGCCTGTGCGGTTCGTGACATTTGCATCTCCTGATTCCTCAATCGGCGATACAACAACTCTAGGTGGTCGGCTCTACAAGATGGGTTTCCCCTCTCGGTTCGGTCCAAGCGACAGGGAAGGACTGCCGGATCTGGCCCACAGCGGCCTGACAACCAAATCGAGGACTTTTACAGATAATCAAACGGACGTCTCGTTCTCCTTCTATGTCTCTACGGACTCTACACTGATCGGCAACAGCGGCCTGACCGCATCGAGCCTGTTTACGATCGGGGCTGACGATGTGCCTCTCGTTGGTCAGCGTCAGAATCCTCGTCTCGTACCCACTACCTTTATCCGCGAAGATTTCACGACGACATTCGCTGATTCTACCGAGGCTTTGATTTCTCTGGCCTCGACGGCACACAACGGCAAGGTCTACGTATATGTGTCCTCGAGCGTGACGGGCGACTTCTTCATCGGACGGAGCGGTACGCTCTTGACGCCGCATCCACCCGAGTTCGTGATCGGCGGTTGGGACTACGACGACGAGGGCGGGGACGCCTTCAACACGACCGGCCTCATACAGGTTAACAGTGAGATGATTGGTGGCGGTGGGCAGAAGGACAACAACGCTATCACTGTCGATAGCGGTGGCTATATGCCCCGAGGCTCAGCGATTCCACACGGCGGTTTTCGGCCCACACCTCTGACATCCATCAACTTCCTGTTTGACGTGGAGGACGCGGATAATCTCGGTACCGTGCTCGTAGGCATCTTTATGACGCCTGATTCACTTGCTGACCGGACCGTCGCTGATTTGCTTGCTCCTGATTCGCTCCGGCATTCCAGAACGGTGGCTGATTCGCTTTCCGCAAGTGAGCGGCTGTTCAACTTCGAGGGGCTATTCAGAAATTCAACAACCGGTCTGGTGAATCCCACGAGCGTCTTTGACGCAGGAAAATACAAAGTCTACTTCGGCGCGATTGACGGAAATGGAAACAAGGCGCTTTACAAAGTACGCGTCGATCCTTTCGCAAATCCCTCCACGGACGCAACTGTGACCATTTCGCACTCGCCCCAGATGACACCGGACACGAACCAGTTTAACGATGGGGACGGGGATGGTGATCTGGATGTCGAGACCGGTATCGGCGTGTCGCAGATGATCACCAGCACGACCGGTCATAACCTCAGCTTTGGGCCCTCCACGCGGAATGTGGCAATCTCGTGGGGACGGGCGGGGATCGAGGGCGATCTGGACGCGGACGACGACGCTACGGTCGCGTTCTACTACAGTACGCGTACCGACTTCCGAACCGTCGAGGGTAGTGTTGCGAACACGAGTGGCAATTCGGACGGTGCAGACCTCCTGGCGGCCATCGCTCAGCGGAACAATGATACCCACCGCATTGTCGATGCCGTGGGCATTAAGAGCGACGACCTGTTTGACAACATCTACAACTGGGATGTCTGGAACTACGTGTCTCCCGAAGACACCGTTCCGTCGTCGGACACACGCTACTATATCTACGGCATCCTGACCGGCGGCACGACTAACCGGCTGGTTTCATTCACCAACGAAGGAGCTATCAACTTCACACATCCGCCCTACGTGACCGTGACGGAGCCGTCCGTCGACCAGACGGTCAACATCAATGACCCGATCCAGGTCAGTTGGAAGGCCATCGATGTGGATAACGGCTACTCGATCGGTACTCCGACACCGGGAGGCCTGGCCGCTCCGAACAATCGTACCAACGCTCCCAATATCCGGATTCTCCTCACATCTTCTGACTTCGGGGATGTAACGACCTGGGCAACGGTAACAGCCCAGGCTGCCGTTGAGCCGTTCTGGGTTGCCAACTCGACGGACGGGGCCCTGAACGGCGAGGTGGAACTCAACGAAGGCGTAGACACGTCGTTCGTATTCCGCGGCGAGTATCTGATCAATAACCTCAAGGCCGTCCAGTCCAATCAAGGTTTGAAGACGGGATTCCCGCTGAACGTCTATGTATCTGTAGACGGCAGGGGTACCGGTGGCCAGCCTACCGAGTTCAATGATCATTCGCCGGTCGTGAAGGCGCCGGGACAGATCATCTTTAGCGGTAACGAACCGAAGTCCGCTCCAACCGCCACGACAGAGTTCATCGTTCCCGAGGATCTGGAGGTGACCGTCGGTGAGACCTTTCAGTATGGTGTGATCCCGGATGTGGCACCTGCAGGTACGGCGGTCAAGGTGGTGAACATTTTCCTGACCGCAAAGGTGAGCGCCTTTACGCCACTCGATACCGATGCGGCGACGGCGGGTATTCAGCCGTTCACGATCGGTACGCCAGAGCATGTCAGCAGCAGCAAGGTCTCCCAGGGCGCCTATATCGACCCGAGTGACAACACGCTATGGCGGCTCGATTTCCGGTTCGACGATTCGGCCGGATCAGGGCTGACCTTCTTCGATGGTGTGCACCCGATCGCTATCGCCAACTTCGAGTCGACGGGTGGCACAGGTAGCAGCGAGATCACGCTGGACGGTAGCGGCTCGAGAGAGAGCAACATGCTGGACAATACGAGGACGGACCTCGATCCACCTTCTGTGGGGC
Organism: Gemmatimonadota bacterium; assembly: GCA_002727195.1. GTDB lineage: Bacteria > Latescibacterota > UBA2968 > UBA2968 > UBA2968 > UBA2968. The sequence goes on along the minus strand of PBWH01000002.1, from coordinate 1,214 downwards.
CAACGACCGTCAACGTGAACGGAAGGGCAACAGTTTCCGGTCAGGTCCAGTTACAGGGACGGGACGATATCGCCCATCCGTCGGCCGCCAAGATCACCTTCTTTCTGCGTGAGGTGGGTAGCTTCACATCCTTCACGGATTCCCTGTTTGAGATTGCCGACGAGGATACGGTTACAGATGGTATCCAGATCACGACTACGGGGGTCAATGGCGACTATTCGTTGCCGCGCGTGCCGCCAGGTCGCTGGATCGTGACAGCTGCGCATCCCAGATATCTCACGGGACACGACACGGTGTATGTCCCGGCCGGTGTAGGGGCTGTCAGCAATATCAACCCGGTTAAGCTGGGCAACGGTATCGGCACCGAATTGCTGGGTGGAGATGCAGCGGGATATACCGACACCTCAGGCGCGTCTGTGCCTGATAACTTCATCGGCCCAGAGGATATCAGCGCGATCAACGCTGCGCTCTTCAAGCCTTTGGGCAATCCTGACTACAACACGTTCGCCGATATCAACCAGGATAGCGTGGTCAACGGTACTGACAAGGATATGGCCACGGCTAACCAGACAAGCCTGATTGGTGAGATCGGAAAAAAAATGCCGATATTCCCGACGTTCAAGCGCACCGTGTCTGCGGCCAGAAACGCTGAAGCGATGCTCAAGGTGACCGGTTACCCGGATCATGAAATCAAGCCGGGCGAGACTTTCGACATCACAATCGGTGTCGAAGGGGCATCGGCAGTTCGCACATATGAGTTCCACCTCAGCTTCGATCCGAATGCCGTAACTGTCGTCGATCTTGTTTCGGCGGGTGACCTGTTTGCCGGCTATAACGCAGATATGGGTGGTAAGCTCCTGGATGGCGAACTCGGAATGGTGAACTCTATCCTCGGGCACACGGAGCTGGGCGCGTCCGGTGACGGAAGCCTGGCTACCATCCGATTCCAGGCAATCGGACGGTCAATTCAGGTACCGTTCGCCCTGACTGATGGGTTGCTGATCAATGTCGATCACGACGGTTCGGTTCCACAAATCGACGACCAGATAACTGTATCCCTGTCGAAGGATCCAATTTTCTACCACGATTCGGCGGGCGAGCGCATCTATGGGCTTATCCTCGCGGATCAGGATCCCGTGGTCGACTTCAACGACTTCGTGGCCTTCGCAGGCGCGTTTGGCACCGCCTCGGGTGACGCCCAGTATGACTTCCGG
>PBWH01000012.1 GCA_002727195.1 Gemmatimonadota bacterium | reverse complement strand
CTGAACTCTGAACTCTGAACTCTGAACTCTGAACTCTGAACTCTGAACTCTGAACTCTGAACTCTGAACTCTGAACTCTGAGGTTCTCTGTGTCCGAAGCCCTCGCCATCAACGGTGGAACACCCGTCCGCACCGATCCCTTCCCATCCAGGAAGCCATTTGGTCAGGAGGAGGAAGACCTGCTCCTCGAAGCCGTCCGCAGCCAAAACCTGTTCGGTAAGAGCGGTACCTTCGTCCCCCAGTTCGAGAAGGCGTTCGCCGAATTCTACGGCGCACAGTATGCCCAGTCGAGTACGAGCGGCACGGCCGCGATCCATCTGGCCGTCGGGGCCGTAAACCCGGATCCGGGTGACGAAATCATCACGGCTCCGATCACGGATCCAGGCAGCGTCATGCCGATCCTGATCCAGAACGCGATCCCCGTTTTCGCCGACGTCGATCCGCTGAGCATGAACATGACAGCCGAGTCGATCGAGGCGAACATCACCGATCGGACACGGGCGATCATTCTCGTTCACCTCTTCGGGCGGTCGTGCGACACGGATGAAGTCGCAGAGATCGCGAAGGCGCACGACGTGATCCTGATCGAGGATTGCAGTCAGTGTCACGCGACGATGTATAAGGATCGGTATGCCGGGGCGACCGGGCACATGGCGTGCTACAGTCTCCAGCAGTCGAAGCACATGACGACCGGCGACGGCGGCATGACGATCACGAACGACGAGGAGACGTACATTCGCCTGAAGCTGTTCGCCGACAAGGGCTGGGATTACAAGTATATGGGGGAGCGTGATCACGCGTTTCTCGCCCCCAACTACCGGATGACCGAGATGCAGGGGGCCGTCGGAGTCGCGCAGCTGAAGAAGGTCCGTGACGTGACCTTGCGACGGATCGCCCTCGGCCGTCAGTTGTCCGATCTGATCGCTGACGCGCCGGGAGTCACGGTGGTGCCGGCTCAGGATGACCGTGAGGCGACCTGGTGGAACTTCGTCTTCCACGTGACGGGCCACGATCCGGATGCCTTTGTGGCAGCGTTGAAAGCAGAAGGCATCTCGGCAGGTGCGCACTACATCGGCGATCCGATCTTCATGCGGGGCAGCTTCCTGACGGAGAAGAACACCTACGGCAAGTCAGGGTTCCCGTTTACGAGCGAAGTCGCCAGCCGCGAATACAGCTATACACCTGACATCGTGCCCAACGCCGTGAAGGCACTGTCGACGGTCGTCGTGATGGGGATTCACGAGCACATGTCGGAGGAGGATATCCGGGACATGGGTGAGGCGATTCAGAAGGTGGCGCGCGGACTGTAGACGCTCGTTCCCAGGCTCCAGCCTGGGAACGATGGGAGATACGGTTCTACTGTTAGCTAAGGGACAGACAGGTTCTACCGTTCCCAGGGCGCCTGTCGCGCCGTAGCCCTGGCGAAGGCGGGGAGCTTGGGAACGAGGCTTACGCCCGGCATCGTCCGGGCTTTTCCATTTGGAGCAACAATGCTACGGAATCCAGGCGACCATAGCACCGACGCCTCGTGGGAACTCTATGATGTTGCCTGTCAGGTCATCCCGATGGGCAGTCAGACCCATTCCAAAGTGCCGCGCGAGGAGTTGCGTGGTATCGAGCCCTGTTACCTCGAACGCGGACAGGGGTGTCGGGTGTGGGATGTGGACGGGAACGAGTATATCGACTTTCGTGCGGGCCTGGGACCGATCACGCTCGGCTACGCGTATCCCGCTGTGGTCGAAGCGGTGAAGGAGCAGGCTGAGAAGGGCTTCGTCTACAGCTATGCCCATCCGCTTGAGGTGACGGTCGCCCAGGATCTGGTCGAGATCATCCCCTGCGCCGAGGAGGTGCGATTCCTGAAGACCGGTGGCGAAGCGATGTCGGCCGTGCACCGGATCGCCCGCGCTCATACGAAGCGAGATATGATCCTGACGTGCGGGTATCACGGGTGGCTGAACGTGATGGATCGGGCGGGCGTACCGGATGCTATCCGGTCTGTCTATGAGGCCCACCCGTGGGGCGATGCTGCGGCTTTCGAGGACGCGTTGTCACGTCACGAAGGGAATGTGGCCGCCATCAGTGTGGCCTGTGACTACGCAGGGATCGATCAGGCGGAGACGTTCCTGGGCGACCTGCGCAGGCTATGCGATGCGAACGGGTGTGTGTTGATCTATGACGAAATCGTCACCGGGTTCCGGTTGAGACGCGGCGGCGCCCAGGAACTCTTCGGCGTGATTCCGGATCTGGCCGTGTTCGCGAAGGGGATGTCGAACGGTGTGCCGCTCTCCTGCTACGCTGGGAAGCGCGAGATCATGGAGACGGTGAGAGACGTGGTAATTTCGTCGACCTTCGGCGGAGACACGCTCGGGCTGGCTGCAGCCCGGGCGGTGATCGGGGTCTACCAGACCGAGGATGTGATCGGGCGGCTGTGGGATCGAGGGAAGCAATTGCACGATGGCGTTGGCGAGATCGCGTCCCGCCTGGACATCGAGGCCGGTTTCGAGGGATATCCCCCCGTGGGCATCTTTTCATTCCGATCGGGCGACAGTCCCCGCGATGCCGACAACTACAGCCGGCTGTGCGGGGAAATGTTCAAGCGTGGGATTCTCCTCTACACAGTCTGCTATCCCAACTACTCTCACGAGACTGAGGACATCGACATCGCCTTGAGCGCCTTTGACGACGCCCTGACGAGGATGAAAGCGGAGGGATACTTTTCCGGAGTCAGTTCGTGAACCCTCGGATCGAGGATCTGGGCGTTCCAGTGAGGTCCGTCAACTGGGTGCGCGCCCACGTGGGACGGACGGCCGCTGGCTCTGAGCGAGTCTGGGCGACCATGGGTCAGCAGGCAGAGGGATTCTTCATCCTCGACGTCGATCCGGTGTCAGAAGCCTGTAGACAGATTCCGTGCGCAGAGCCGAAGGCCAACTACCCGACGGCAACCTGCGTTTCTCGTTCGGTCGTGCTGTATGTGGGGGCTGCTTACCAGGGTCACCTGTATGCCTACGATGGCGATCTGCTGGAGGATCTGGGCGCGATCAACCCGGAACAGGCAACCTTCCCGTGCCGGATCGATGAGGATGCGGAAGGAAGACTGTGGATCGGGAGCTATGGCGGCGCGGACCTGACGTGCTATGACCCGTCGACCCGGACGTTCGAGCGATACGGGCAGATGGACGATGTGGACATGTACTGCTACCCGATGGTCGATCACGAGAGTGGGCTGATCGCGTGTTTGATCAAAGTGACCCAGCAGCACGTGACCCTGTTTGACCCGCGGACCGGGGAGCGGACCGACGTGGGCCCGTCCCTCACGAAGGAAGAGGGGGTGGTCGATCTCGTTCGGGATCCTGATGGCCGGCTGGTGATTACGACGGGGGACGCATCATTCGCGATCCACGGGACCGAGGTGACGCAGGTCGATGAGGTCGCCCAACAGGATCCACGCCTGTCGACGGGGGAAGAGGTCGCGTTTGCCGATGCCGATACGTTCCTCTACATGAAGCTTGCATTGACGGGCGAATCCGGCTCCTCACGGGTGATCGACCTGAGCTATGAACCTGCTGGCAGTGAGATCTACACGCTACACGAGGGACCTGACGGCCTGATCTACGGGTCCAGCATCCTGCCATTGCACTTCTTCTCGTCCGACCCCGCTACAGGAAAGACGACCGACTATGGGAAGGCTTCGGAGTCCGGTGGAGAGGCCTACTCGATGGCGAATCTGGCCGGGAAGATTTATGTGTCTTCGTATCCGGCTGCCCGTATCTCGGTCTACGATCCCGCCAGACCTTATGGCTATGGCCCGGATCCGGACTCGAATCCCCGAGAACTCGGGCGGATCGACGATGTCTCGTATCGGCCAAGGTCAACATTGACTGGACCGCAGGGCCGGGTCTGGACGGCTTCGCTCCCGGACTATGGGTTGTGGGGTGGGCCGCTTGCCTGGCTGGATCCGGACTCCGGCGCAAGAGGGTCTTACAGAGACGTGGCCGGGGAGGGGAGCTGCTATACGCTCGCTCATCTCGAGACCGATGGGCTGATTGCGATCGGAACGACGATCAATGCAGGAACGGGCACGCAGCCCCGCGAAGAGCAGGCCAAGCTCATCCTGTGGGATTACGAGCAGGAGGCTGCAGTGTGGGAAGGGGCGCCGAGGGATGGACTCCTGGCGATCAACGCCCTCGTGATGTCAGCGGAGGGGCGACTCTATGGCACTGGGCTGGCGGCGGAATCGGCGATTGTGTTTGCTTTCGACACCGATGAACGGGATTTCACACTTCTCGAGGGCGAACTGCCGGGAAGGCCACTCGATCACGGTCTGCGACCCTACAAGGATGCCATCTACCTGGTCACGAGGGATGGCGTTGCCCGTGTGGACGGGGACCGCGTGAACTCGGTGATCCGTGAAGCCNGCGCCTTCAGCGTGCCCGGCCCGATCCTCGATGGACGGCTCTACTTCGGGACGAATCACGAGCTGCGTCGTGTTCAGTTGACCGACTAGGGCTACGACCTGGAGTCTCCGACCTTCTGTTTCTTCCCCGTCTGGGCGGACTTCACGATCGCGGCGACGATGTCGACCTGCCTGAGGGCATCGTCCAGGCCGGGGAGTGGACCGAACCGGGGCAATGCGGGCTCTGATTGCCCGGCGGCAATCGCCTGCAGGTAGTGGTGAAGAGCAGAATCCCAGTCTAGCGGGTTATCCTCGCCGTAAAACTCCAGCACCAACGGGGACCGAGCCTTCGGGTCCGATATGACCTTGCCCCTGATTCCCTGCTTGCCGAGCTCACGGATGTGCCGGTCCAGCGACGCCCGTGATTCTCCGGAGGTGTCGAGCCGCAAGCCGCGTTGAGACCGGAATGCCGGGTGCTTCCGGTAAGTGATCCCCCCACGATCTCCACTGAAGGTCAACTCGAACTCGACCAGTGCGTCGAATCGTCTGATCCACTCAGCCTTGACCCGGACGGTCAGGCCCGAATCGAAGGTCAGGTAGGCATCATACAGATCCGGCGTGAAACCGAGGACCCGGTCGTGGCTGATCGCATACACTTCGACTACGTCGGCCGGCCTGAAATACCACCGCAGAAGGTCTACAACATGGCTGAGGAGGAAGTGGGCGGTCGAGGAGCCGCTCGCCCAATCCTTGCTCCGCTTGCCCCAGAGTTCCAGAGGAACCGAGATGTTGTCGTCGAGCCGGACATCCCCGTGGATGGGGTCGCCGAGCAGCCCATTCTGTGCTGCATACTGGACGACACGATCGAGCGGATTGAAGCGGTTCGGGAACAGGATATACAGGTCGGATCCGGATTTTTCGACCGCATCCCGCATCTGTCTGGCGTCCGATACGGTCGTTGCCANCGGCTTCTCGGTAATGATGTAGGGAATGCCAGCGCGCGCTGCCTCGACGACGGGTTCGCGATGATAGGGATCAGGCGTCGCGACGATCACGCAGTCAAGCGCTTCTCTGGAGAGCATACCGCCCAGGTCTGGGTAGTGGTTCGCCCCGGTGTCATCGGCCACCTCTTTTACCGGTCTGGCACGCGGATCCACCACTGCCACGAGTGTCGTATCAGGGTGGCTGGCTACGACGTTCGCGTGCTGTGAACCAAGAAGCCCTACACCGACAACACCGACTCTCATCTTATGATCTCCGTCTTTAGTGGTCCTGGACCGTTTGACGTAAAGATTGGCTTTTGCGATGCCGAAAATATAAACAAGGCCCAGTGAGGGATGTGCGCTGTATTCAGGAGGTGATGACGATGTCTGTATCAGTCCAGGGGGTGGCGGACCTGGCTGTAGACCTGATCGTCAGATCAGTTCAGCAGGTGCCCGCTCCCCAAACTGCCCCTGTCAGCAACGGGGGAGGGAGTGCACCGACCGCTCAACTTGCCGACGCGCCTCAGATGGACACCCATCACGTGGATGTAACCGCATAGGCCAACCCAAGTGTAGCTACACATCCCACGTAGGTCCCTTGCAATGACAGAAGACCTCCGTCCTCAGGACGGGGGTCTTTTTGTATGCCCAAAGTTCTAGAAAGACAGGGCTTACGACTTCCACTTTCCGAGTAGCGACGGAAATTTTCTCCCGATTCCTCCCCAGAAATACCCTGGATAGCTTTCAATTGATCCTGTTTAAGTTGTTGATGTATATGGTTTTGTGAAGAGCGTTGAGTTCCTTGCGGCTGGATATGGCATAGGCGTTGCTCTTGCAGAACGTGCGCATTTTCCGTGCGCGAACGTTTTCGTCCACCAGGGATCAGACGCTTAAGGCCAGATCCTGCAAAGGAGCATCGGATGCCCCTTCGCGTAAACAACAACATCACAGCCATTACGGCACGGCGTGCCCTCGGTGTGAACAGCCGGACGCTGGCCACCCGTATCGAGCGTCTCTCGACAGGCCTGAGGATCAACCGGGCTGCCGACGACGCCGCCGCACTCGCGATCAGTGAAGGTATGCGATCGGAGATCGGCGGTCTGAGGCAGGGCGTGCGGAATGCCGAGCAGGCAGCGAATCTGTCACAGGTAGCTGAAGGCGCTCTGACCCAGTTTTCGGCGATGCTGGTCCGTATGCGTGAGCTGGCGGTTCAGGCAGCCTCGTCCACGGTTAACGACATCAACCGGAACAACNTGCAGGCCGAATTCGACCAGTTGATCGCGGAAATCGACCGCGTGGCTTTGGCGACTTCCTACAACAATACGGTTCTATTGACCGGATTCGGGAATACAGTCACGGAGACGTCATCGACCGCCCTGACATTGAGCGCGACGTCCGGCGTGGCCGGGGTGACGCTATCTGGCGCTACCGCAGGCACTTACACCTTCCTGGATACCGATCGTACCGACAATCGGATCACGGTCGGTAACGGGGTGGCGACGCAGACCATCGATATCGGGTCGATTCTCGACAACGATGCGATTGGGGGCGTGGTGGCAACGGGAACGACCGCTGTGGCCAACTTCGACCGCGTCGGCCTGATTCTCAACCTCGATGATCGCTATCGGGACGGGTTTCTAGATAGGATGACGATCGAAGTGACGCAGGGGACGGGCGGCTCTTTCCAGGTTGGCCCGGATAACAAATTCGTGGACCGGATTGAGTTTGGTCTGGACGACATGCGGGCCAGCGGGCCTGAACTCAACCTGAATACCACCTCGATTGCCACCCTCGTTAGTGCTCGAGAGACGATCCCCATCCTGGATCTGGCGATCGACCGTGTTTCCTCAGAGCGCGCGGACATCGGTGCCATCCAGAACCGACTCGCCTTTACCGTGGCCTGGACCAACATTTCCATCGAGAATATCCAGGCCTCCGAGTCCTCGATTCGTGACGCTGACGTGGCTGCCGAGGTTTCCGAATTCACGCGGGCCCAGATCCTGACGCAGGCGGCTACGGCCGTGCTCGCACAGGCTAACGCACTCCCCCAGACGGCACTGTCGCTCCTGCAGTAGAGGAGGGCGATATATATGTATAACGCCTGCAGACATAACGGTGTGACAGGGAACCCAGGCTACAGCTCCGGACCCTCCGCCGCGAAAAGCCCAGTATACGCGACATTCTCCTGACGGCCGTTGAGGCCCCATAGCCTTTAGTCAGGCTGCAAAAAAAACTAAAGCCGAACCCGTTCCTGGCGATACTTGGTATATGAAGTGATATCAAGTAAGACTAAGAGAAGCAAAGATTCAGTCTTGATTTGGCCGTTGGCACCGTGAAAACCTCCAGTTTTGCCGACGTGGGAAGGCCGATTCGGGAAAACGGAACTTTGTTTCGGGAAAANATCAGCCAGGAAAGGTTCCGCATAGACCTTTGACATCTTAAAAACGTGGCACTGGTGACCTCCTTGGGGATCGCCGGAACCGCCAGCCAACCCTTTGCGTTTTTCCGCCTCTGTTTTGGGAAAAAAGGTTAAAGGTTGTTTCCTGCACCGTCGATACATAGACAAAAGGAAACATCCATACTATTCCCAAAAAGAGCGAGGAGGTGAAGCGACAAGTATCATAGTTAGGGTTTTTGGCCGGTATTCCGGCTAATTGTGTTGTTTAGCAGTCCCCTGACCAATCTTTACCCAGGCTTCCCACGGGCCTGGAATTCGGCAAGGATGCCGTAACAGTCTCAGGATTTGGTGAGACCAACAAGGAGGTTTTCACGATGCCACTCCGAGTCAATACGAACATTCCGTCAGTAAACATTCGACGGGTTTTGAAAATCAACAACAGAGATCTTGGAAACCGAATCGAGCGACTCTCTTCGGGTCTCCGGATCAACCGAGCGGCAGACGACGTTGCCGGCCTCAGCGTTTCGGAAGGAATGCGGGCAGAGATCAACGGTTTGACGCAGGCCGTTCGGAACGCCGAACATGCAACAAACCTCATTCAGACCGCTGAAGGTGCTCTGAATGAGGTCAACGCGATTCTGATCCGTATGCGAGAACTGGCTGTCCAGTCATCGTCCGGGACGGTCAACAACTCGAACCGTGAGTCGCTGAACGCCGAGTATACGCAGTTGATCAACGAGATCGACCGTATCGGGGAGGTGACGTCTTACAACAACCAGGTCCTGCTGACCGGTTTCGGTAACGTCGTCTCGAACGATCCGACCGTTTCTACGGCTCTGGCTTCGCCCACGACAGGTGTTGTGGGGGTTCAGGTCTCCGGCGCCACGGCTGGAACCTACCGCTTCATCGATGAAGATAGTGATCGCGAGATCACGCTCGGTAACGGTGTTGCCACGCAGACGATCGACCTGGGAAGCGCTCTCGACACCGACGAGGCAGGTGTCCCCGGTATCGTGGCCACGGGTAGTTCGATCATGGCCAACTTCGATCGTCTCGGGATCCAGCTCACGCTGTCAGGTGTCCAAGCGGCTGAGGGTATAAACCCCGCGACGGATGGCTATAGAGACGGTGATCTGAATGCTGAAGATCTGGTCATCGATTCTGGAACGGGTGGTACGTTCCAGGTGGGTCCGCGCGATGGCGCTGTCCACCGTATCGAGCTGAACATCGCTGATATGCGCGCCTCGGGCGTTGTCCTCAACCTAGGCAGCAGCACAATAGCAAATCAGCCGACGGCTCAGACGACGATCTCTGCGGTCGATCTGGCCATCCAGAACGTCGCGCAGCAGCGTGGTGACCTGGGTGCTTATCAGAACCGCCTGGCCTTTAACATCGGGGCGAACGAGAACACGATCGAGAACATCACGGCTTCGGAATCTTCGATCCGTGATGCCGACATCGTGGCCGAGGTCTCGTCCTTCACACGGTCGCAGATCCTCGTCCAGTCCGGCACGGCCCTCTTGGCTCAGGCTAACGTCCTGCCGCAGAACGCTCTGTCGCTGCTTGGATAATAGCGGCACTTACGTCGAAGTTCTTATCGAAGCTCTGAGAATCGTGGCAATCGCCGCGATTCTCAGAGCTTGATCACTAGCAGGCTTAGAAGGAAGTTCCATCGAGGTAAAGGGATATGGAAACCGCACTCAGATCTATGCCGAGCGTCTCGCCGCGTGAAACAGCATCGCAAGCCAATGGTTCCTCCGGGGCTCGAGCCTCCGATCGAAAGGGAGAGGAGACGCGGGTCCAGGAGAGCCAAGCAGAAGCAGTAGCTCCGCCCAGCCGTGGCGAAGTTCAAGAGGCGGCTGATCGTCTCAACCAGGCTCTGGATTCCTTCAACCGCGATCTTGCGATCTCGGTTCACGAGGAGTCCGGAAAACTCGTCGTCGAGGTGACTGACCCCGGAACCGGGGAAGTTGTACGCCAGATTCCGGCCGAGCAAGTCTTGGAGGTCGAGGAGAGCATCGACAAAATCGTCGGGCTGTTTGTCAACGACATCGCCTGACACCCCTACATATTAAACGCTGAGAGCGGGCAGGACGCCGGCTCTTAGCGCACTGCTGCTGAACGGAGGCGGCGGGCATTCGCGGGATTCGGTACCCACTCAGGCGAACTGTCCGCTTTCTGCTGTACGGAACTTGACCCCCCATCCCCGCCTCCTGGAAGCCTGAACCACGAAAACACGAAGAAACCCTTGCTGGGGAACTCTTTCTGCAGCGACTGGTTCTTCGAGAAAAACAGTGATCCTGTAATGAAGGTTGCTGGATCCATGCCGATAACTGGATAGAAGGCCTGTTTCTTTACTCAAAGGAAGGGAGGAACCGCCATACAGCGCGGCTCCTAATGGGAATGCCCTTCCGCAGATACCGCTTGCCGCTGGAGGTAGTATGAGTACCGGTGTATCGTTTGCCGGACTGTCGTCCGGAATCGATTCAGGACAGATCATCGAGCAGCTGATCGCAATCGACCGGCGCCCTGCCGTCCTTCTGGAAAACCAGAATGCGATCGAGGAACTCAAGCTCCAGATCCTGCAGCAGATCAACACGGACCTGCTCGCGGTCAAGACGAGCGCCGACGCGCTCTCTGATGGGTCCGCCTTTGAGGCGTTCACCACCTCGTCGAGTAACTCTGACATAGTGTCCGCGTCCGTCAGCGGCGCGTCCAACCCGGGGTCGTTCTCGGTCGAGGTGCTCAGTCTTGCTCAGGCTCAAAGCCGATCTTCTCAGTCATTCGCATCCGCATCCGACGACCTCGGCCTGTCCGGGGACATCGTGATCAACGGTCAGACGATCTCGATCGCATCGGGTGATTCGCTCGTCGACGTCCAGAGCGCGATCAACGCGGCCGACGTCGGGGTGACGGCCCAGCTTCTGTCCGTGTCTGATACGGACAACCGGCTGATCATGACGAGCACGTCCACGGGTGCTGAGGGCTTCTCGCTCCAGGATGCGAGCACCACCGACATCCTCCAGTCGCTAGGGTTTACGAGCGTGGGTACGCAGATCAAGAACAGCGTTTCCGGTGGAGGTCAGACAGACCAGTTCAGCAGCGGCACGACGGACGTCGGAACGCTGATCGGACTGCCCAGCAGTCTGAGGGGCAACGTGACGATCGGCAATCAGTCTGTGGCGATCGATCTCGCCACCATGTCGCTCAGCGACATCAAGGACGCCATCGATACGGCCGGTCCTGCCGGCGTGACGACTTCGGTCGTCCCGAAGGAGGATGAGGAGGGGACGACAACGTTCCGTTTGCAGATCGACGGGACGACGACGTTCATCGATGACAACAACGTGTTGGAAGCGATCGGGCTTCTCGAGGGTATCTCGGGTGTCACGGCTGCCGTGGCAGAGGTGCAGACGTCGAGCGTCGGTAACACCGAGAATGGCTCCGACCCGATCGACGCGAACACGGACTTCGCGGATATCTTCGGTGCTAGCGCTGCCAACGGAGATACGATTTCCATTTCCGGGACGGACCGCGACGGAAATGCGGTCTCGGGCACGTTCACAATGGCCAACGTGAACAACGACGATATCCAGGACCTGCTCGACGAGATCGAGACCGTCTTTGGCGGGGTGGTAACCGCATCCGTCAACAGCAGCGGTCAGATCGAGGTGACCGACGATACGGCAGGGGACAGTCAGCTGTCCGTATCGCTTTCGGCCAACAACGAGGGAGGCGGAAGCCTGACGTTCGGAACTTTTGCCGCATCAACGGAAGGTCAGGACGCGCAGACAACCGAGGTCGTCGCCGGCCAGGACGCGGTGTTCCGCGTCAACGGTGTTTCGCTCTCACGATCGACAAATACGGTGACGGACGCCCTGGAGGGGGTCACGCTCAACCTGCTGAAGGCCGAGGCTGGAACGAACGCGGCCGTGTCGGTCGCCCAGGATACGGCTTCCATCAAGGCGTCGATCCAGTCGCTCGTCGACAACTTCAACACGGCGTCCTCGCTGGTCAGTGAACAGTTCGTGTTCAACGAGGAGCTGGAGACCTCAGGTCCGCTTTCGGGTGACGCGACACTGCTGACGCTGCAGTCCCAGCTCAGGTCTCTCGTGATCGACCCGGTCACCGGACTGGCGGCGGACGAGAATGCGCTCTCACTGTTTGGTGTGGCCTTCAACCGGGAAGGTCTGCTCGAGATCGACAACGCGACGCTCGACGCCGCGTTGGCCAACGACCTGAGCAAGGTCAAGAACGTGCTGGCCGAGAGCGGGTCTTCCTCTGATAGCGACATCGAGTTCGTCTTCCAGACGGATGCCACAATCGCCGGGACGTATGACGTGAACATCACGGCGGCGCCCGAGCAGGGGGATGTGACAGGATCGACGGACGTTTCGGGCGGTCTTGCCAACGATACGACCGTGACGATCACGGACTCGGTCTCCGGTAAGTCCGACACGATCGACCTTCTGACCGGTGACACGACCGACGATGTGGCCGACAAGATCAACACCGTCCTGGCGTCGAATGTCGCCGAGGTGAAGACGGGGTCCGAAGTCAATACCACGGACGGCGTTACACCGGTTACGGCGGCGACGACGTTCGACAGAATCAACGGCGCCGGCGTCGTCGCAGGCGACACGATCGACATCCAGGCGGATACGCACAACGGAGAGCGGGTTACTGGAACCTTCACGATTTCCGACCCGACGACGCAGACGATCAACGACCTCCTGTCCGAGATCCGGAGTGTGTTCGCGGGTGCCGTTTCGACGTCCTTGGACGCGAACGGGCAGATTCAGGTTACGGACAGCGAGATCGGGAGCAGTTCCATGACGTTGGTCCTGATCGAGCGGAACGAGGGCGGTGGTAACCTGAACTTCGGGCAGCTCGAGACGACCGAAGAGGGCCGGTTCGCGATGGCCATCGCGGCCTCCAACGAAGGCGGTGCGGTCAGGATTACGTCGGATGCGTATGGATCGGACGCCGGATTCAACATCTCCCAGTCAGTCGATGAACTCGGAATCGCCGATGGTGACTACAACGGTGAGGATGTGGCCGGTACCATCAACGGTGAGGATGCGACGGGAGACGGTCGCGTCTTGACCGGTGATGACGGGAATGCCAACACGGACGGTCTCGCGATCCGAGTCAACCTGACCCCGGCGCAACTGATCGCCCAAGGTCAGGATCAGGGCACCGTCCAGGTTGTCCAAGGTGTTGCCAACCAGCTGAGCCGTGCTCTGGCATCGATGACCGACCCGATCGAAGGCCTGGTCGCAACGCGTGAGGGCGCGATCGAGGACACGATCGAAGCCAACAATGAACAGATCGATCGATTGCTGGAACGACTGGAAATGAAGCAGAATACACTACAACGACAGTTCACGGTGATGGAGACCACTCTGGCGGAGTTGAACTCGATGGGCTCGTTCCTCGGGTCGCAGCTCGCCTCTCTTTCCGCGCAGGTCAGCAGGTAGCCTGAACTGACAGCCATCCCATAACCACCTAAAGAGGACCGAATGCCGCAACCTAACGTTTATGGCCAGTATCGGCAGGTTCAGGTTAACACCGCCTCCCCGGGCAAGTTGATTCTGATGCTGTATCAAGGCGCCATCAAGGCCTTGAAGAAAGCTGTGGATCTGATCGACCGTAAGGAATACGGCGAAAAGGGCGATCAGCTGATCAAAGCTCAGGACATCATCATGGAGTTGAACCTGGCGCTGGACATGAAGACCGGTGACATCGCAGAATCGCTCCATCAGCTCTACATGTATGCGTATCGGAAGCTGGTGGTCGCCAACCTCGAGATCGACAAAGAGGGGATCCAGGAAGTGATCGGGATGCTTGAGAACCTTTACGAGGCTTGGGAAGTCGCCGTTCAGTCGACAGAGGGTGCGACGGCAACGCCGGCGGCGCCCCCGATGCCCAAGCTCAGCGTGACGGGGTAACCGATATGGATACCGGACAGAATCTGATCGCGCGACTGAACATACAGCAGGACCAGTATTTGGCCCTGAAGGATGCCGTCACCCGCCAGGCCACACACATCCGAGCGATGGATGTGGCCGGTCTCACGACCGATATGGCCGAAACCCGATCGCTGATGCGCAAAGTAAGGGATCTGGAGGCCGACCTGAGGCCGCTGCGTCAGAGTTGGCACTCGCTGGGTCTGGACCGTGAGCCTTCAGAGCGGAGAGTGGTCGACGAACTTGTGGACAATATCCGGGAGACGGTCGAGGAGATCCAGGCCATCAAGGCAGAGAACGAGACCCTCCTGAAGAGCCGGATGGGCGACCTGCGCAAGGAGATGTCGGGTCTGCAGACACAGGGCAAGGCTGCACTGGCCTACCAGGGGCCAAAGTCCACCGAGCGGGCGGCGCCGCCGGCCAAATTCATTGACCGGGTGACCGAATAGGTTCTTAAGTATTTGTTTTCGTGTGGTTTGTTGTTGCTTGGAGCTTTTGAGGCCCGTTGAAAACCTTTTTTTACAAAAAACTACAAGAATTTTCTCAAGAAGATCCTGCCCCCGCCGATAATATTGATAGAGACCGGATATACTGGCCGAATCAAGGCAGAAGACTATGAGAATCGAAAACGCTATAAACGAGCTGCGCGGTCCCGACGTTTCTGAGAAACGGAACGAAGAGGTCCGTAAACGCCGCCGGGCACCAAAGGCAGGGGATGTCGTCGAGATCTCGAATCAGGCGCGTTCTCTGAATGTTTCGAAAATTAAGGTTGCTGATGTCGATGCGGCCCCTGATGTTCGCCAGGCACGTATTAATGCGGTCCGTCAACGTGTTGCCGAGGGGTTCTACGATCGACCGGAGGTCCGTGAGGCGATTGCCGACGCGGTCCTGGATTCCGGTATGGTCGACGATGTCCGTAGTGAAGCGAAGCAGGTCAAGCAGGCCCGCGAGGACATCCAGAACGTTCCTGACGTCCGGGAGGATCACGTCGAGCAGGCCAAGCGACGGATCGCCACGGGCTTCTACGACCTACAGACAACGCAGAACGAGATCGGTCGAAGGCTTTCCGAGAGCTTGATCGGCTAGTGCGCTAAAGAGATACGCCTGGAAAAGTGAAGGCGGAGGTGAGGACACATGTCCCTGCCTCCGCCTTTTGTGTACGGTGGGGTGAAAGGTCTAACCGCAGAGGACGCAGAGAAAGGCTGGGGAGTGTTGGGATTTCCGCCCGGAAGTGGGCGGTGGTTCGTTAGCCTGGGGCGGAAGCCACGTGTCAAGCGACAGGAAACAAAGCGGCGCCGCAAGCCTGCGCTCAGAGGTGTGGGAAAGATTGCCCTCGGCGCGACAGGGCTTGCCCCGTGAAGAAAATTTATCTGTAATTCATCAGAATTTCACAAACAGAATTCAGCATCCTGAACCTTAGCACTGCAGGGTACTGCAAAGAGTGGCTGGGTAAGAACGCCCCCGGCCCAAACGCTGGGCGGGGACGAACCGGCACGGTGGTGGGTGCCTACTCTCGGAGTAGGGGCCTACTCGCAGAGTAGGTGCTACTCGTTCCGGGCGATCAGGTCGAACGGGTTGACGACGCTGGAGGCGACGTTCGAGAGGTGGGCGCTGACCCGACGGAGGTATCGGGCAACCAGCACGGCTAGAACATCCTGAGCGCCGGCCCCCTTCAAGCCTTCTGCCGTGATGTCGTCGGTCGACGCCTTGATCTCGCGGTGGAGGTTCATCAACTGTGTGGCTTTTTCCTCGTCCGACTCCCGAATGGCGTTGATCGCGAGATCGAACAAGGGCTCCACGCGCGACTTGACCTCTCGGCATTGTCCTCCCATCCCGTCCGTCCAGAGCGGACTGTCCGACCATTCCTTCAGCTCAGCGATACTCTTCGCGTAGTCTCCCAACCGCTCGACATCGTGAATAATGCTGGCCAGCGTCAGGCTGAACGGCAGGTCCTGCTCCGGGTTCAGCGTGAGGTGTTCGATCACGAGCCGGCGCACCATCCGCTCCCCGGAGTTGATGTCCTGGTCCAGCTTCGAGATCCGCTCGTCGGACCCTCCCTCCACCAGGTGGTCCCAGGCGACGCCGAAAACGTCTCGCGCCTTCTCGAGCATAGAGAGCGTTACCCCGAGCGCCTGATCGATCAGGTGACTCCGATTTTGCGATTGTCCAAGCATGGCAGATTACCTCCAGATCAGGATGATGCACAGGGGTAGTGCGTAGAAGACAACAATCAGGTATGCGATCGCCCAGCCTCGTGACGTGCTTGCGAATCCGGCCAGCGCTTGGGAGAGCTTGATCGGTATGCGCCGAATCGCGGCGATCGGATAGATCAGCAGGATTCCCGAAAGGTTGAACAGCAGGTGAACGAAGGCGATCGTTATGGCCGCGACGTTGGCCGTCGAGAGTGCAGCCAGCATTGCCGTGACCGTGGTTCCGATGTTCGCGCCCAACGTATACGGGAAGATCTGTTCGACTGTTATGATACCCGCACCGACGAGGGGAATGATCAATGAAGTGGTGATCGAGCTGCTCTGGACGGCCACGGTCATCATCACGCCGAAGAGTATCGCGTATCCGGCTGATCCGAACAGATACTGATGCAGGAACCGCTCGGCCTTACTCACGACGAGTCCGCGGGCCAGGTCGACCAGAAACTTGAGCGACACATACATCATGGCCAGGGACACGATCAAGGCTAGCCAGGGATGATCCCCGATCAGATCCACCAGCACGTTGACTGCCGGTTTGACGCTGGCCTTGATCGGGTTGGCCAGCGTCATGCCGCCCATTCCCGTGAAGATATCGGATGTGCCGGCGGCCAGGGTTCGGAGGTAGCCCGTGGCCAACTCCAGAGGGAACAGGATGATCACCGCCATCAGGTTGAAGAAGTCGTGCACCGTTGCGCCGGCCAACGCCCGGCGGAACTCGACGGGACGTGTGATGTGGCCCATCGAGACGAGGGTGTTCGTCACGCTGGTTCCGATGTTCGCGCCCATGATGATTGGTACGGCGGTGTCGATGGTCAGGCCGCCAGCCGCCACGATGCCGACGACGAGCGACGTGGTCGTGGACGAACTCTGTACGAGCGTGGTGGCGAGGATGCCGACAAAGAGCCCGACAAAGGGGTTGGTTGTCGTCTCGACCAGCTGGGTGGCGAAATCCTTACCGAACATCTTGAAGGATGCACCCATCAGGCCGATGCTGACGAGAAACAAGTAGAGAATCCCGAACAGCAGGAGGATCTGCCCTGCCGTTTTTACGCGGTGTAGGTTATTCGACAAGCCTCCTCCTTTGACCACTCCGTGGTGTATCTCGACGCATCCGTAACCTGACGGCCATACAAATGACACATTGTGGGACGAATATGTACTGACGTCATCTGATGTAGCCGGCACTGCAATGCCTGCAGGGAATCGGACACCATCCGATTCCCCCTTTCTGTTTACCTATGACAAAATCTGTGGAGCTGCCGGCGGTGCGCAACTCGCTATACCTGGAGGGAACCGTGGATCTGTATCGCTGCGGGAGAGAGCTTCTGTTGGATGCCTGGAGGAGTGATCGGAAGGACGAACTCGGAGGATCAATCGAGTCGTCCCAGCATTCCGAATCCGATAGTTGCCACAATCTGCCTCGATACGGACCCTCCGTCAAACAGGAAGGCCGGCGCTACGGAGATGTCGATGATGGCTTTGGGCGAGGGGCGGAGCAGGAATCCCGCCCGGGGCGAGATCACAAACGCGTTCTCCGTTGATCGAGTGGGGAAGCTGAAAGGAGGGAGGTTCTGGGTTTGGTCGAGCGTGCGCCCGATCCAACCGGGTACGGAGGTGGTCGTGTCCGACTTTACGGCGATTCTTGAAAATCCCACTCTGGCTGAGACGTAAGCGGCCGGTTTTGAGTCGGTCTCGCTCAGGGCCTGAGACATCAAGCGAAAGCCTGCTACGGCGCCGATCTGTCTGGCCTCGATCAGGCGGCCTACGGGCCGATTCGCGGAATCAAGGTTGATCGGGATCCAGTTCAACTCGGCCTCGACGCCGATTTTTCCAGAAATCTGGACGTCTGCCGTCAACTGGAGGGCTAGACCAGTCTCAGCGACGTCAGCATCATCGCCTGTGGGGACGAAAGCCCCGAGTGCAACTCGACCGAGTGTGGTCTGCGCCGAGCTGCCGAGCGATGTACCCAGCATCGTTACGAGCAGGAAGAAGAGTAACCTGTAGTTTTTGTTAGACATTGTGCCAACCCCGCCGCCTTGATCCTCGCATGTGGACTTCCTATCATAACCATTAGTCCTCTATCCCGAAAGGGACTTTTTGCTGCCTGTTGAAGCAGGCGTCCGGAGCCGACTATGGCAGTGATCATCGATGGTGACCAGCGCATTCCGTTTCTTCGGGGGATGTTGACGCACTACCTGATCGAGAACGATTTTACGTTCGAAGAAGCGTATGAGGTTGCGGATCGAGTGCGGTCCACCCTGCAGAAGGAGGATGAAGTGGGGCGGGAGGATGCGCTCCAGATCATCCGTGACAGCGTACAGGATCTGTTCGAGGATCGAGCATACGGTGATGGTGTTTTCTGGGCCGCCGGAGGGAAAGAGATCCTGGTCGAGGATAGCCAGGGCTGTCGCCCATTTTCCCGGGCGCGTGTATCGAACTCGTTCACGCTGACGGGAATCGACGACGAGCAGGCGTACGAGATCGCCGAGGAGATGCTGAAGACTTTCCGGCGGGAAGGACGCGAGATTGTCACCCGGGAGGAGGTCCGCGAGGCATCGATGCAGTTGCTGAAGAGTAAGAGCGGTAAGACGGCCTCAGACCGTTACGCCTGCTGGCACGAGTTTCGGAACTCGGATCCACCGAAGTCGATCGTGATTCTTCTGGGTGGAACGAGCGGGGTAGGTAAGACGTCGGTGGCCGTCGCCCTCGCCAACCTGCTGAAGATTTCGCGCGTGGCCTCGACCGATGAGATCCGGCAAGTGATGCGCCTGATGATCAGCCAGGATCTGATGCCCACGCTGCACAAGTCCTCCTACTCGGCGTTCGAGAGCTACCCCGAGATCAGTGGTTCTGACCTGGATCCGCTGATTCCTGCCTTCCGTGAGCAAGCCAACCGGGTCTGCGTCGGCGTGCGGGCGACGATCGAACGCGCCCTTGAGGAGTCCACGAGCGTCGTGATCGACGGGGTCCATCTGCTGCCTGACCTGCTGGACTTGGAGCCCTATTATAAAGATGCGACGTTCGTGTTCGCGAACCTGTACATCTCCGACGCCAAGATCTACCGGGATCGATTCAAGATGCGTGGCAAACAGGCGGCCGCGCGGCCCGAGCATCGCTATCTACGCTACATGAAGCAGATTCAGAAGCTCCAGCGTCATATCCTAGACCTTGGTGAATCGGCCAAGCTTCCGGCGGTGGAAAACACGGATTTCGACGAAACGATCCAGACGCTTTCACTTCACATTATCGACCGGATCAGAAAGACCCAAAAATGATCGACGTACACGTGCACCTAGGCCAGCTCCGGTTCGGAGACCCGGGCATGACCGTTTCGACTATGCTCCGCTGGATGGATCGCAACGAGATCGACCAGGCGGTCGTGATGGCTGTAGAGGTTCCGGAAGAGCTGGACTACCTGGTGACAACCCGCGAACTGCTGAAGATGACGAAGCGTCATCGCGATCGTCTGCATCCTCTGTGCGCGGTCGACCCCAGGCACCGGTATCCGGGGCAGTTCGACCCGTATCCGATCCTGGAAGAGCACATGAGCCAGGGATGCGTGGGCTACGGCGAGAATCTGTGCGGTCTGCCCGTTGATGATCCGATGCAACAGCGCGTGTATGAAGCGTGCGACCGACTGGGCATCTCGGTCACGATGCACATCGACTGGTGGATCAACCGGGACAAGCCGGGTCTACCGGGGTTCGAGCAGATGGTGAAGACCTACTCACGCGTGAAGTGGATTGGTCACGCGCAGTATTTCTGGCGGGAGATCAGCGCGAAGGTGCCGCGGAAAGAAAGCTACCCCAAGGGACCGGTGGTACCGGACGGTAGGCTGGACGAGTTGTTCGGCAAGTACAAGAATCTGTATGCGGATTTATCGGCGGGGTCAGGATACAACGCGATCACACGCGATCCCGAGTTCGGGCTCGCCTTCCTTAAACGGTGGAAGGATCGCCTGATGTTCGCCACCGACAAGCTGAGGAAGGTGCAGGACACGTCGATGATCGAATTCATCCGGAACGCAGATATCAGTAAGGATGCGTTCGAAGGGATTACGCGGAAGAACGCGGAACGGGTGTTTGGGCTGGGGTGAGGGGCCGTAAGCGGTCGTCCTTTGGGCGACCGGCCGTGCTTTCACCAAACTCGCAGTCGTAGAGTAATCGGATCCCGATGGCACCGGGTACTGAGTTTTCCTAGATCAGGCTCTTTTTCTTCAGCAGTGTGCGCAGGCGCACACGCTCCTTCCTGCCCAACACCGCTCCTGTCGATCGCACCGGCCCTCCGGCCAATCCCATCATTTCTAGGCCCGCTTTCAGCATCGGTGTCTGCAACTCCTGACGGATCGCGGTGAGTGGCTCGAACTCGTCACGGAGCCGCATAGCTTCTTTCCATCTTCCGTTGATCGCTGCGTTGTGAAGTTTGATCGACAGGGGCAGCGTGAGATTGGCCATTCCCGTGGTGAAGCCGACAGCCCCTGCGAGGTAGTAGTAGGGGACCATGTTTTCCCCACCGCCCGTGATGAACGGGACCGCATCTTTCGTGACGCGACGCCCCGTACGCACCCAGTCCACGGCCCCGCTTTCCTCCTTGATGGCCACCACCTGCGGCATCTTCGCGAAGCGCTTCACCTG
The DNA here is from genome assembly GCA_002727195.1 of Gemmatimonadota bacterium. GTDB lineage: Bacteria > Latescibacterota > UBA2968 > UBA2968 > UBA2968 > UBA2968. The sequence goes on along the minus strand of PBWH01000012.1, from coordinate 44,974 downwards.
ATCGATCGAGAGCGTCTGGGAGGGCGCCCGAAAGGGGAGGAAGCCGATGTCGATCGAGAGTGCGATCGTCTGGTGACGTTGCCACAGTGCGTGATCCCCCTTCTTTACGATGGGGTCGTGCGGCATGATGAGCAGCGCGTCTGCTCCCGCATCCTGAATACGCCTCGCCGTCTTCGCCGCCTGCCGATCGGGACCCCTTACGCCACATACCACCGAGCAACGTCCTGCCGCACCCGATACGGCAGCGGCAGCCACGTCGACGACCTCTGATGGAGACAGCGAGGCGATCTCGCCGGATCCCCCGCACACCACCATCGTCTTGTCGCCCCTTACGAGTGAGAAGTGCTCCACGTTGCGCGCGACGCCCTCCGTGTCGAGCCGGGGCCGTCCACGCCGATCGGTCTGTGACAGGAAGGGCGTCATCACAAATACGTAGACGCCTTTAGCGTCGAAGGCTTTCCTCAATTCCATTCCAATCATCTCCATAGTGGTCAGCAACTCGTGAGCGTGGGCGAAGTACTCGTCGAACTCGAGCCCGAAAGTGGAGCCTCGGTGCAGTTTTGCCACGCCCCGGACGCCTCTGGGAGGATACCGCATGGAGGCGACCACCTGCTCGGCCTCCTCGACGCTGCTCACATAGGGACATATGATGCCGGATGCTCCGAGTTCGAGGACCCGTTTGTATCCGGGAGCGGCATTGGCCTAGATCCGGACGACCGACGCTGTGGGCGTAGCGGAGACGGCCTGAATTTGGTGTTTGAGGCCATCCTGGTCGCCGGAACCGTGCTTGACGTCCAGGAGGANCCAGTCGATCCCGGACGCACCCGCCATCTCTGTGGTCATGCTGTTTCCGAGGTTGGTGAATGTCCCGGCCAACAGCGCGCGGTCACGGATCGAGGTAATCATCTGTTTCTCCTGNGTATGAGGTCTGCTGCCTGACCAAACGGGTTTCTACATTTAACAGATTCTTTCCGGAGGAGAGTGGCAAGATGACGGTAAGCGCCTGGCGATGATCACCGCATAGCGCATAGTCGTGTCCCCGATGTTCNTTATGCCGTGATCGACTGTACAGTTGACTTGGATGGTCTCACCACCGCTCAGCACGTGCGCCTTGTCTCCGACCAGCACCTCGCCTTTGTCATCCAGGCCAAAGAAAATTTCCTGGCCGTCGTGACTGTGAGGCGGATGGGCCCGTGTGCCTGGGCCGACTTCGGAGACGTGCAGGTGGAGTTGGTCGTCACTTGCGCCGTCAGTGAACATGAAGCGGGGGATGCCCTTTACGTCGGTTCGTTCTTCTATCAGAGATGCTTTTCCTCGTCGTCCGCTGTCGGGGGTCTGGGGCCGTCGTGGATCAACCCGTGCTGGAGGAACTCGAGCGCTTTTGCGTAGCTTCGGCGCTCGAGGTAGTGGCAGAGCTGTTGCGGTGCCGTATCCGCGATCTCGACCTGAAGCCTGCCGATGTCCTCGAGCTGTTCGAGGATCGCTTCTTTCCGCTCGATCCGCTCCATCATTTCGTAGAGGCTGGTCTGCAGTGCTTTGACTTGTGAGTCTGTCATACCGGTCCCTTTCGGTTTCGGCGAATGGTACCGGATGAGTGGGGAGGTGTCAACGAGGGGAAATAGAAATGAGGAGTGCCGAAGCACTCCCCATCCTCCGTGAGAACTCATACGGGTGCGGACGCAGGTTGATCGCGTCCACCAGCAGGTGATCGAGCGCGGTGTGGGCTTGGCTTCGGGAAGTGAAATCGAGCCGGCGGACCTGCCGGAGTCGATGGGCCAGAGAGGGGGGGTAGCCAAAGACAGGCTGCACCTCCCGTTCAAGGACGCCAAAGAGTCGATGGTGTAGGAATTCTAGCGCTCCTACATCGATAACCTCCTGACCAACCACGGTGGCAATATCTCAAGGACGGTTGAATCGAGTGGTATCGATCGACGGTCGTTGCACCGGTTGCTGGTCAAACACGACATAGACGCCTCCGACTTCTCGAACCGGTAGGCGGAGACACAAGGAATGTGAAGCGCCCGGGAGGATTATCTTCCCGGCCTTTTCTTGTTTGGGGTGGACACCCGTTGACGAAAGGGGCACAGCCGTCTCACCCTGAGGGCGCCGAACAAGCGCAGAAGGCGCACGACCTCGCGGTATGCCGGTGTTGCTGCGTTATGTGGCAGACGCGTCCAGCCGAGAGGAGGTGGGGCGAGATGGCGAAGCTGCTGGTTGTGGAACCTGATGACCAACCCACAAGGCGCTTACGCGAAACGTTCGAGCAGGCCGATTACGAAGTGATCGAAGCAAGGACCGCGTCGGAAGCCGTGGAGGTCTGCCAGGGCGAAAATCCGGATGGGGGGTTATTGGATCCGCATCTCGGGCGTTTTCTCGGGATCACCAAGGGAAAGTGGGTGGCCGAAGAGACGCATCGATGCGGAGAGACACCGGTGGTCGTGCTGGCTGACGAGGCGGAGGCCAAGGTGCTGCAGGAGGAGCTTGGACCGGACTCCGTGGTGGCTCTGGATGCCTCTCCCGATGCCCTGATCCAGGCGGTTTCCAGCCTACTGCCCGTCTCATCTGACACGGGTGCAGTGGTCGAAAGGGATGGTGAGGCCTATATTTTGGGGGTCGGGCGTCCAATGGCTTCATCCTGAAAGGGGGGTATCGGGTGCTGTTCCCTCTGAAGATCGAAGGGTTTCAATCCGTACTGAGCGCGGTGGGAGATCGTCAGGAAGTGTCAAGCGAGACGATCTGGTGGATCGTGGTCGTTTTTACCGTGCTTCTGATCATGCCTTTCGTGGCGTATCGTATCCGCCGATGGTATCTTCGGCGTGACATTCTGTCCCGCGGGCACGACCAGTTGATCCGGGTTTCCGATCACAAGGGGATGGATTCGCTCGAGCAAAGCGCGCTCGAACGCATCGCCCTCGCAAATCCGGACACGAATCCTGCTTCGATCGTCGGTTCTGTAGACGGATTCGACCAGGCGGTGCAGAAGCGTATGCAGTCGGTTCGCCGAATGCCCTGGCTCGAGATGGAGCAGGAAGTCGACCGGATTGCGTCCGTGCGGGAGAAGCTGTCCTACCGGTATATTCCGGAGGATCGGCGCCCCCAGAACACCCGGCACCTGATGATAGGCCAGAAGATCTATATCTTGGCGAGGGGCCGTGAACACTTCCGTTTGCTGTCGGCAGAGATCTTCGACCTGAACGATCTGGCGATTTACACGGAGACCTTCAAGGAAGGCGACCAGGAGGTGCGTCTACGGGCTAAGAACAAGCTCTGGGCGTTTTTCTGGTCCCCTGCTGGGGGAGAGTGCCGGTTCCGGACCCGTCTGATCAAGGCATACGAGAAGCCGAGTCCATATGTGATGTTCGAGCACGGTATCGAGCTCGTTTATAACGACGATCGCAAGATCTTCAGCACGGACCTGGATTCTGGTGCGACAGTCGACCGTATCTCGGCGGAAACCTACGGGCGAGCGACCCCGTCGGAAGCCCTGTTCGGCACGCACGAGGCCGACCGGCTGCCAACCCNGTTGCTGGAGTTGAGTGCCAGCGGCTTTGTGCTCGCGTCGTCGGAAGCCTTCAAGATGGACGATCTTGTGCGGCTCGAGGTCGCGGATGAGGATCTGGAGTTCCTGAACGGATGGCTGGCCAGGGTCGTGAATGAAGACGGCCCGTATGCCCGTTGCAGGTTCTTCAAGAAGTCACGTGAGAATCTGGAGAGCATCCTTCACTATGTGACGCCGAGAATATCGAAGGACGCTCTGAAGGGTCGCTCCCGAAAGCGCGCGGTCACCCAAGCCCCGTAACCAGACAGACCAACCAACCCTGAAGCGCCCGCGTCGATCGATGCGGGCGCTTTGCTGTACCCGCCTGTGTGACCCCGGCCCGGTGGCGTGGGACACCACTGTCCCAGATTTGGNTGGTTTCCGGCCCCCGCCTCCCCNCCCCCCTTTTGTTCNATACNAATTNANTGAGTGACGCGATNCTCTCGGGGCATGGCATATCCATTGCCCCCACGAGGGGCGGTATCTGGATATGGATGGGAGGCAAGGAGATGGCGGGTATGCAGATCATTGCGGACGGCAGCCCGCGTTGCGCACAGGATCAACGAGGTCGTGGCGATCTATCCGATCACGCCCTCATCGGATATGGCTCAGCACGCGGATGCGTTCTCCGTGACGAGGCAGAACAATATCTGGGGCACGCTGCCCCACGTGATCGAGATGCAGAGTGAAGGGGGGCCGGGTCGTTTCACGGGGCCACTCCAAACCGGTGTGCTCACAACGACCTTCACGGCATCCCAGGATTTGCTCCTGATGGTGCCGAACGTGTAGAAAATCGCCGGCGAGTTAACGCCGACGGTATTCCACGTCCCGGCCCGGAGCATCGCTGCGCACGCACTCTCGATCTTCGGTGATCACAGCGATGTGATGTCGACCCGCTCAACGGGCTTCGCCCTCCTGTCGGCCGGATCCGTTCAGGAAGCGCACGGTTTTGCGTTGATCTCCACGGCCGCCACCATCGAGGCCCGGGTGTCTTTCCTGCACATCGTGCCCGGGCGTTGACGCCGGATGCGCCCGTCCTGCGTGTCGTGGCTTGCCCTTGTGTGCAGGCGTGTTTACTTGTGTAGCCACCTTTCCTGTGCACACAATTTGGCGGGAATCAGTTACCATAGATGCTCCCACTAAAATCACTAGGCCGTGTCCCCCTTTCTGCCGATACTAAGGGTAACAGCTCGCTTTTGGCAGGTATCCTTCTTCTGTCACAAGCCTCTCGAGCACCCGGGCGCTCCCCCTGTGGGACCAAGGAGAATCATCATGGCAGAAGAAGACGATGGTGAAGAACTATCAGCCGGCATAAAAGTAGCCATACTGATGATCTCACTCGGCCAGGAGACCACGGCCGAGGTGATGAAGTATCTCACCGAGATCGAAATCGAGCGGATCGCCCAGAACATCGCTGAGCTCGAAGTCGTGACCACCGAGCAGGAAGACGAAGTGCTCGAGGAGTTCGAGCAGATGCTGATTGCGGGGCAATATGTCTCGCAGGGCGGTATGGACTTCGCCCGAGGTGCGCTCGAGAAGGCGATGGGGCCTCGCAAGGCTCAGGCCCTCCTCGACCGTGTGTCCTCGACGACAACGAGCGGCTTCTACATGCTGCGCAACGTCGATCCCAACCAGATTATCCCGTTCATCAGTAAAGAGCATCCTCAGACGATCGCGCTGATCCTGTCGCAGCTGGAGTCGACGCAAGCGGCAGGCGTCGTGAACGGACTGACCGAGGAACTGCAGGCCGACGTGGCCTACCGGATTGCAACGATGGACAGTATCTCGCCACAGGTTCTTCGCGAACTTGAGGACAGCCTGGCGGAGAACTTGCAGACGATTCTGTCCGGTCAGGTGACCGAGATCGGTGGGCCGAAAGCCGTTGCCGAGATTCTCAACAGCACAGGCCGGTCGACAGAGAAGGCCGTCCTCGAGCGGTTGGATGCGCAGGACCCGGAACTCGCAGAAGACGTCCGCAACCAGATGTTCGTGTTTGACGATATCGCGAACCTCACGGATCGTGAGATCCAGCTGATTCTGCGCGAGGTCGACTCGAAAGATCTCTCCACTGCGCTCAAGGGTGCAAACGATGAGATGAAGGACCGGATCTTCGGGAACGTCTCCGAGCGTGTGGGTACGATGATGAAGGAGGAGATGGACTTCTNTGGCCCNGTCCGGATGAGTGATGTGGAGGAAGTGCAGCTGAGGATCGTGCAGACGGTGCGACAGCTGGAGGAGGCGGGACAGGTCACAATCGTGCGTGGAGACAGCAACGATCAGTTCGTGTAGATCACAGAACTATCGATTTGAAAACGCCCGGGCGGATGAACATTCCGGGCGTTTTTCTGTTTTGGTTCCGAAGGATTTCACCGTCAGGGAGCCGGTTGGCACGCAATTGGGCACGCGCGTGCCTAATTCGATCTGTTGGTTCGGACGTGTTCACGCGCGTGAAAACTTGCAGTGCCAAGGGCCGATTGAGGCCCCCTTCCGCCTTGACATTTATGCCTTCGAATCTGACGGAAGGATGAAACCGAGTTGGGGTGAGGGCCTCTAATTGAACNCCCGGAACCGGGTTCCCTCGCATACCGATGTGCCGGTCTGTACCCCTCAGCCACTTGGGTCAATCTGGCGTGCGAAATAGCAAAGTCAAAATGCCAGGTGCAAAGAACAAAATGACCACGGCAATAATTGTGTGGCATCGCTGGGGGGAAGAGCATTCGGAGGATGCTGGATTCCGCGTGAATTCCACGGAGGTCGTCGAGGAACGACTTCGGAGTAAGGTTGAGGCGGTCCGGAATACGCCTGTAGACGAGCGGTGGTGGTGGCAGGTGTTAGACGACCTGCTCCTGGAGCATCCTTGGTGGCTATGCTCGCGCTTATTACCACTGTGCTTGGTCACCGTGCTGTGCCTACCGACTTTCCTGGGCGCGGGGCTCGGGACGTCCGACTCGCTCCGCAAATGGGACTGATGGATTCAGGCCCAAGTTGCAGGAGCGTCATATGACGNTTGGCTCTGGTGCAAACGGTAAATCGCAACCGAGTTGTGGATCTGTGCCAGAGCTTGTGGGCGAAGCGAAGCCAAGGAGATCAGGATGATACAGACGCTGCGATATCNAGATGATGGACAGATCGAACTGTATGAAGCTGAGGATCCCGTCGATCCCGGTCCAGGTCAAGTTCAGGTGTTAGGTGGGGCGTGTGGAATCTGCTCGTGGGACATCGCGACGGTGAAGATGGGCAGCAAGATGAAGCCGATGGCCGGGCCGGGACACGAGGGCGTCGGCTACGTGACCAAGGTCGGAGCTGAGGTCTCCCACTTGAGGGAGGGAGATCGCGTGGCAGGCGGTGGGTTCGCCACGACGAGAAACCTGAACGCGCAACGAGCCTTCAAGATTCCCGAATCGGACCTGCCGGACGAGTATTGGATTGTCGAGCCGGTCTCGTGCGCCGTAACGGCGATCGATCACTGTCAGATCAAGTCGGGAGACCGGATCGCTGTGATCGGATGCGGGTTCATGGGACAGTTGATCATCCAGGGCCTTGTCCGCTATCCATTGGACGTGCTCGTGGCGATCGACATCGTCCAGTGCCGGTTGGATCTGGCGAAGGCTACCGGTGTTCGCGAGGTCTACGACGGAAGAGAGGTCGACGTCGTCGATCTCAAGAGACGCGAGTTCGACGTCGTTGTGGACACCACCGGAAGCCAGCACGGCTTCGACATGGCAACGGCNATCATCAAGCGAGGCGGCAAAATCAACCTGTTCGGCTGGATCAAGGGCGAACAGGCGACATTCGACCCCGGCAAGTGGCACCTGGGCGGCTACACGATCGTCAACTCCTCGCCTGCATCGAAAATTCGCGAGACATTCGAGCCCGCGATTCGGCTGATTCACCGGGGCATCATCGATCTGAAGCCGCTNGTTACGCACACGGCAAATCTCTCGGAGTACCCAAGGCTGATGGACCAGATCCTGTCCGGTGACGAATCATATGTCAAAGGCGTGATCACGCTCGGGTAGCATCTACCTGACTACCTGACTACCTGACTACCTGACCATGATTTTCCTCAAATGCCTCCGCGAAAGGCACAGCCTTTGAGATCGTTTCGATCACCCAACCCGCTGATTGATGGGCGGCGTCCGTTCAACGGGTCTGTCGCAGACATCAACCCGCCCGGATTCGTGTGGCATCCGATCGAAGGGGCTTCGCGCTATGAGCTGCGTGTCGGTTCGGATCCTGAACTCGAGAGTGCTGACACCCGGTCATACTCTGTGGAAGGCCGCGCCCTTTGGGTGAGCCCCGATGCCCTCGAGCGGGGGNCATANTACTGGGCGTGGCGTGCCCTTGGGGCGGGGCAGGATGATGTCTGGAGTGAGACGTTCTCTTTTCACGTGACGGAGGGCACGGCTGAACTGCGAATTCCCAGCGGTGAGACAGTGGTTTCACGGATCGGGAATGGCCATCCACGCCATCTCCTGACTGAGAGTAGGCTCGAGGCATTCCGGGAAGACTGCAAGCGCGGCAGTCGGGCAGGAGAGTGGCGGCGGCTACGGAATCAAGCGCGAGATCGGCTGGCGGAAGACTACATCATCACCGAACCCCCGTTTCTTCCCGATCGAAAGCGAGAGTCCGAGCTCTGGGGGAAGATCCGGAAGGAAGTAACGGGCGGTTCGAACCAGATGGGGCAAGATGCCCAGCTGTTTGCACTGGTCTACCTGGTCGATGGAGAACAGGCATTCGGTGAAGCGGCCGTCAAGCGGCTCCTTGAGTTTACGAGCTGGGATGTCGACGGATCCACGTCCACGTTCCATCATAATGCGCCGCACATGGCGACGATCAATCTGTGTCCCCGTGCCTATGACTGGGCTTACGACCTCCTGAGCGAAGGTGAGCGCCAGATGGTCGTCGCTGCGCTGGGCGCCCGGGGCAACCAGACGATGGAGCGGTTCGGCCGTGCGAACTATGGTGTGACCGGTTACGACAACCATTCGGGACGGTTGCTCGGCTTCCTGGGAGAGTGTGGGATCGCTCTGGCGGGGGAGCACGAAGATGTCGCCAGCTGGTTCGACTTCATTCTCCCAACCACCGTGGCGATGTATCCCTGGTGGGGCGGGCGGGAGGGTGGGTGGGCACAGGGTGTCTCCTACTCGTCCGCTTATTGCTACCTCTACTACCACTTCCTTCTGGGCATCCGCGAAGCGGCCAACATCGACTTCTACAAGAAGGCCTTCTTCCGGTCGCACGGCGATTGGCGACTTTTCTGCGTGCCGCCGAATGCGTATCTCGTCCCGTTCGGTGACGGCCGGACCGGCGCGAGCGGATCGATCGCGTCGAACTGGGGCATCCAACGACATCTCGGGCGCGTCTACGGTGATGCTCGATTCCTGAAACACGCCGAGCAGAGCTACGACGCAGCCGGGGGCGATCTGGTCGAGTCCCGTGGGCTGTTTTCGCCGCTCTCCTTCCTGACCCCTGAGTCCCCGGTGGCAAAGGGTGACCTCCCGACATCCGGGGCACGTCTGTTCTCCGACATCGGGTGGCTGGCGATCCGGACCAATCTGGTCGACCTGGAGGAGGACGTACGCTTTATGATGCGCTCCTCCCAGTATGGATCGGAATCGCACTCCCACGCGGACCAGAATGCGTTCGTGATCGAGGCTTACGGAGAACCGCTCGCCGTGCCCTCGGGGCTGTATAATCTGTACGACAGCGCCCATCATCACGGGTGGACGCGGCAAACGAAGGCTCACAATGCCATCACGATCGATGGGGCCGGGCAGATTGCCCGCTCGCCCGACGCAGTAGGTCGCTTCACGGGATTCTACCAGGATGACCACGTTGTCTATGCCAGAGCAGATGCATCTGCCGCCTACGGGATGCGCGCCGAGATGGCCGAGCGGACCGTCCTGTTCGTAGAGGGGAAGGTGATTCTCCTGATAGACAGGATGCGCCCAAACAAGCTCTCAGATTTGGCGCCGATCAGCGCCCAGTCCAGCCCAGCTGGGGCGATGTGGACCTGGCATCTCCACGCCGTCAAGCCGATCGACGTCCGGCCCGATGAAAAGCGCGCGATCATCACCTATGATCGTGCTGGTCTGGATGTCGTGTTCTGTCACGCAGACGAATTGCTGTTCAAGTCGCACGAGGGGTGGGACGTGTTGCCCTTTGGCTGTGAGACCCTCGACGGTGTGCCAGAGGAAGCGGCGAAGTATCACCTGGACGTGGGATCGATCATCCCCGTAGGGTCCGATCTGTTGTTGACGGCGATGTGCCCCTTCAAAGCGGGAGGGGAGAGGGCTCACATTGAAACGATCGGGGCACACGGCGCTCGCATCACGACCGGCGATCGAGAATACCTCGTGGTAGTGGGCGAACAGGGAGACGGGATTGATGAAGCGGGCTGTGTGAGTGACGGAGAAATCGTTCTGCGAATAACGGAAGCATCGGGAACGGGTCCAGGGCGCAGCTACGTGGTTGGGGGAAGTCAATTGCAGACCGAGGGAGAGGATCTAGAGATCCTCGAAATTCAGGCTGAGGAAATCCTGCAGTGAGCGGTCAGCAGGACGGGGCCGATCGTCGGATCGAGTATCACGAATCACTCGAGGGCGACGCAGATGTGGTTCAGGTTCTGTCGGACGTGTCCGGGCTCTCTCGCAGAAGAATCCGGGACGCGGCGCAGAAGGGGGCGGTCTGGTGGTCACGCGGCAAACGAACAGAACGGCTCCGTAGAACCGGGCGATCGATCGCAGCTGGAGACGAGGTCCACCTGTACTACGATTCACGGATCCTGGAGACCGAACCGACGCCTTGCGAGTTGATCGAGGATCTGGATGCCTACAGCGTCTGGTACAAGCCCTATAGTGTCCGGTCGCAGGGCTCGAAGTGGGGCGATCACTGTACAGTCTACAGATGGTCGGAGCGGCATCTGACACCTGAACGCCCCGCTTTTATCGTACATAGGCTCGATCGGGCGGCATCGGGGCTGATGCTGATCGCGCACAGGAAGGGCACCGCGACGCAGCTCGCTAAACTGTTCGAGCTTCGTGAAATGGAGAAGCGGTATCAGGCGATCGTGCAGGGCCTGGTTCCGGTGTGGGAGACAAGGTCATACGATGCTCCGATCGACGGTCGCGATGCGATCAGTCACCTGAGTAGCCTGGGCGTCGATAACGAGCGCAATCAGTCTCTGGTCGAGGTCCGGATCGAGACCGGCCGAAAGCATCAGATTCGCCGGCACCTGAGCGATAACGGCATTCCCGTGGTCGGTGATCGGCTATACGGGATAGGACCCCATACACGGGATCTCCAACTGGTTGCCGTGGGGCTGGCCTTTGTCTGCCCTGTGACGGGAACGTCGAGACAGTTCACGATTTCCGAGAAGCTTCGCCCCACGCTCGATGAGGGCAAGAATGTGGCTGGTCCTGCTTGACGTCCGTCGAAATTCGGGGTCCTCTCAAGACAAGAAATCGTTCCACGATTCCCGGTCACAGCCGACCGTAAATTGCGTCAGTCGCCTTCGCACTGAACTAGGAAACGTGCCGATTCAGGCGGTGATCGAGCATCGTCGGAACTGAGGAATTTCCTGCCAACCGGTCGTAAGGTAGGGCCGAGCTCCTCCGACAGGAGAGGCGAGATAGCTGGCTGATCGTCAGAACAGGAGGCACATATGCCGCCGATGTGTTTCGAGCGGTCGTAGACGCGGGTTATCCTCCCTGCTCGTGTTTGCGGCCGCTTTTTCTGTGAACGCCTACTCATCCATACAGGTGATGCCCAACTCTCCGCCCTTCCTATATTCTGACGGTTAAACCCTTAAGGGAGGTATCTATGAGCGTGGGGCGCACCCTATTGGTGCTGGTCCTGGTGATCGGATTCGTTTCTGAGCCGGTCGAAGCCCAGGTGGCGTTGTGGAAGTGGCCGGGAAAGTGGGTCGGGAGCAAGTTCAGGAAAGCGAAAGAAGGCAAGCTTGCGCCGGAGCCGATCGGGCAGACGCTCGATGGCGTTGACGCATTGGTGTCGGATTATAGAGGTAAAGTGGTTCTGATTGACTTCTGGGCGCCGTGGTGTCCGCCCTGTGTCGAGGAACTCCCAAAAGTTGAACAGATCGCTCAATTTGAATCCTCGGAGAAGTTTCAGACCATCGCGGTGTGTGTCCTGACGAAACGGCAAAACCTGGATCGATACCTCGAGCGTCACACACACGAACTGACTATTCTTCACGATCCAGACGGTAAGGCTTCCGGAGCATATGGGATCGTCAGTCTCCCTCAAGCCGTGCTGGTGGATGAAGCGGGTATCGTGCTGAGGAAGTGGAAGGGCAAAGATACCGCTCTAATGGATGCGGAACTCCGGGCCTTCTTCGGCGAGCGCGCCCGCATCCGGAAAGAGGACTCCGGCTGATGTCCTGAATGAGGCCGGTCGGCCTCCCGTCGCAAGCACCAGATCCCGATATCCAAGCCTGTGTCCCCGGTGACCGCCCGGTCCCACTGGGACGCCCTCTGCACAGATTTTGTCCTCTCTTCTGCCTTCCTCTTCATTGGCTCTCTCGTTAGGTAACGTTCTATAAATAAATCGGTTGTATCTCTCTTGTTGGGGTGAGGCACAAGTGGTATAACCTGTAATATCTCCTAATACAGATGGATCTGTGGACAAGTGAAATCAGCTTTGGTCTGATGCTGATGACCGGCCTGTTGGGCAGCGCGGGGCACTGTGTGGGGATGTGCGGTGGGTATGTCCTGACCTGCTCGGTGAAGGCATCAGAGACCGGGACCCACCTCCTCAGCGCGATTCAGCAGGCGACATACCACCTCGGCAGGATCTGGTGCTATGCCCTTCTGGGCGCGCTGAGTGGGCCGGCCGGTGAAGCAGTCTTTGGAGGCGGAGACGCTTCGACCGGGAGGACGGTCGTCTGGCTGGCGTCAGTTGGGCTGATGATCGTCCTCGGCGATCAACGCTTTGGGTGGTTGGGGAAGCCGAAATCGTCAGGTCTGGCCATCACCTGGTATTCGAACGTGTTGTCCATCGTGGGTGGCGGAAAGTCCGTCCCACATTACTTCCTTTTCGGTTTTCTCAATGGGTTAGTGCCATGTGTACTGAGCTACAGCGTTCTGCCCGCCGCGGCAGCGTCCGGAAGCCCACTCATCGGAGCCGGACTCATGGGAGCTTTCGGACTCGGAACCATTCCGGCACTCGGGGCCCTCGCCGCGACATCGAGCCTGATGACGTCGACTTCGCATTCTGTCGGTCGCTATGCTCGAGCGTCGCCTACTTCACGCTGCTGTCACGCTCCCGGGTGATCGACCTCCACTTCGGGAACCCGGAACAATGCATCGATTGCGATGCCTGTATCCGGATCTGCCCGACCCGCGCCACCGCGATCAGCCGATCAAAAAATTGAAGGCGAATTGGGATCTCTCTACCCGGACGACTACAGAAACAGCGCATCGCGGTGCTTTCTGTGCGGCGATTGCATCGAGGCGTGTGACCAGATCTTCGAGAACCTAAACAAGAAGAAGAACGTACCGGAAGGGCTGTCGAAGATCGGGCTGCTGAGATTCCGGATGAAGCACAACCTGGATCCGGAGGCCGCCGACAAGGCTCCCTGAGGCCTGCGGGCTTGGTTTTCCAACGGCAATTTCGTATTGTGTTTGAGGCGCGGATGCACCCCTTGGATCGGGTGACCGTGCCTCTTTTTAGTATTGTCAACGTGTCAGCCGGGGGGCGCATACGTTTGATCGGACACCGCGTGTCTGGCCGCCGGAGGGAATGCCGGCGGATAGGAGGAGACCGTATGACCCGTAGTCGAGGGAAAACTTTTTACCGTTGCTTTCTGCAGGTTATGGCGGCGCTGAGCATAGGGCTTGTCAGTGCGATGGCCGTCGTAGCTGAAGTCGTCGTGATCGTGCAGGGGTATCAGCGCCAGGCTTTGATGTATGCGCCCAACACGGTTGACGCATACATCAAGGCACTCGGGCCCCGCGCATCGAGTGTGACGGCCCTGAGACCGAGTTCCCAGCCGGGATGGGAAGGTGGAACGCCCTACCAAGCCAAGACGGATCTGGTCGAGAGATTGACGTCGTTGACACGAGGTCAAAAAGCGACAGTCGTGATTGTTGGTGATGCGGAGGACGGGGGACTGATCGTGGGGCCAGCGGAAACCCTTTCCCCTTCAGAACTAGCAAGCGCTCTGAGCGCTGGACAGGACGTGACGCTGTTGTCGGCAGGCTGCAACGCCGTCGCGCTTGACGCCGGGAAGGATGCCGCCATCATCACCAACACGCACTCCGGTGTGGAGCGAGGTCAGGCCGCCCATACGTGGCCTCAGGGCAATCGTGGCCAATATGACCTGTTTTCGCGATATCTCCTGGAGGGCGTGTACCTCCAGCCTTCAGGCGTCGACGCCGGCGAAGCCCTGACCGCGTCCCTGATGCGCGCGAGTGCCCGAATCATCAGCCAAACCGGCGGAAATCAGTTCCCGATCAACTTGCTCACTGATCCCTCACCACCCGTCGCAACCTCTACCGTCGTGAACAGGGAGTACGCCTTCACACTAGCGGCGTCAGCCGGCTACGTGTCAAATGAGCTTGGGATGCCGATCGCCGCAGTCGAGTCTATGTCACGGGGTGAGACAATTTCCTTCAGCTTCACGGACCGCGGTCGCACGCGACAGGTCAGACTGTCCGACGCTGGTGATGACGTGTCGGGATCCGTAGATGGCCGGGCAGAACGCTTCGAATATCGACCCGATCGGATTGACCTTGTGGCAGGCGGGCAGCATATCGGAGAAGCCTTTGTTGTAACCACGCTGTTCGGTGATGCCCGAATGCTGGCTTACTCGGTCGACGGAAAGTCCCTGTCCCCAGCACACGACGTCACAAATGGTCAGTTTACGGTGACAGTTCCCGTTGGCGGCGGATCGGTTGACGCACGGATCAGCTACGGATCGGGCGATCTGACTGCGGCTGTCGGTTCCGACGCCTCATACGACGCCTCTCAGGTGCTTCGTTACGGTCTACACGACGAAAGCGGGGTTCGAGTGGCTACAGCAATCGTCCTTCCGCTGACAAGCCTGAAGCGTGTGGGTGATGTTCGGCCTGCCGTCGGCTCGATGCGACTTCCTCTGGAAGCGGAGGTTGATGAAGAGGGTGGTGGACCGGTGGGGACGGCGACGCTGGTAGGTACGACCTACTCGCTTGCCAAAGGTAACACTTGGTCGTCCAATCGTCCGGCAGCGAAGGGCGTGGTTCAGCCGGACTACCTGGCGCTGCCAGTCATTTCCAAAGTGTATGCCGACGCGACTTCAGGTGACGGCGAGGTGGCAGTCAGCTGGGAAGTGAACTCGGCGACAATGTCTAACGGACTCTTGATGGGAGACCTCCGGTTCCAGGTCGTGAGGACGGAGCGATTCAGCGGAGATAGAGCGGTTTTCGCTGTGCCCGCGGGGCGTCGGCAGTATGCGGATCGTCCAGGGGCAGACCCATCTGGATTTGACTACGGCGTCCGGGCGGTGCTGGACCATCGCGTCACGACCTGTGAGGAGCGTGCTGTGTATCCGCTATCGGGCGCTCTTGCTGCAGCGACTGCCGGACCTCGACCGGCCGAAGTGCCCCGAGCTCCTGTTGCCGCGGTATCGCCAAAACCGGCATCCAAGCCCGTGGCAGATGATGTGCCGGTCGTTGCAGAGCCCGAAACACCTGCGCCTGAAAAGACCGGAAAGAAAGAAGACAAGAAGCAAGAAAAAGAGGAGGAGCGCGAGGATCGCCCGTGGATCAAGCAGGAGAAGAAGGAGGGGATGGGGGGGAAGATTGTCTACGGCGTCTTTGGCGTTCTGATCGCTGTGGCACTGGCCATCGTACTCGGAGGAGGCGGAGCACCCGACGATCTCGAGCCGAACTAGGTCGATTCACGATCTCTGACTGACGGGCACCTCTGAGCGGGTGGAACAAGAAGCTGTGGGGAGAGATCCTTGCGGCGGAAGGCTCCGCCTGCTCGGACGTGCCCGTTTTGTTTGCTGACCGTCCCGGGTCTGTTGGTCCGAACGCATACCAGAGGAAAGCGAGTTGAGCGAGTACATCTTTAACGACCAGGAGGCCGATCGTGAACTGACCCGTCTGCGTCTTTTGGAGGTGGCATTCGATGGGGCGACGACTAAGTGTCTGAACGCGATCGGGGTTGATCCGGGCGCTTCATGCCTGGAGGCCGCCGCGGGAGCCGGGTCCATTGCTCGCTGGATTGTTGAACGTATCGGCGTTGAAGGCCGCGTGACGGCTGTCGACCCGAAGATGCTGTATCTGACAGATCTCGCTAAGCCGCCGTTCAGCCTGGTGCGCGGAGACGCATTAACCGTCGAGTGAGGTGGTGGATACGACGTCGCGCATTATCGTTACACGCTGATCCACCAACCTGATTCTCAGCCTGTGGCCGAGCGAATGTTCGATTCCATCAATTGTGGGGGCACATTCTTCTCGAGGAGCCCGACTTCAGCACATCGCGATCGTTGTGTGGCGGATCGAGCGGATCCAAGCACGTGCAGGATGCGATACGCTCCTGGTTCAGGAGTCAGGGTCTGGATCCGGTCTACGGCCCCTCGTTGCCCGCGAGCCTTGAATCGGCCAGGTTCGACATCGTCGAAGTCGCAGGGGAATGCCACCTGTGTCGCGGGGGCTCTGACATCGCCAGCGTCATGGCGGCGTCGACCGAGGCATTGTGGGAGAAGTACGTGGCCACTGGCGTGGCTTCCGGTAGGGATGTAGGCGCGTATCTGGCGGATGTCAGGAAGACTGATGTCTGGACGTCTATTGCACGACTGTACGCGTGATCGGACGGAAGCCGTGAATGCGTCTGATGGCCCTCTACTGAACGGGAAGATGATGGTCGAGAAGATGCCGAAAGACGAGCTCCGTAGGATGACGAGCGGCCGGTGCCATGTTAGATTGCGTCGCTCGACGACCAAGCGTTATCGGAATGTTCGGAATCTGGACCGATCGAGGCGAGATTGAGGTAAGATCTGCAGTCAGTAGACATCGTAGGGACAGGATGGGTGGGCGCCAGCGTCGCGATATCGGCGCTGCACCTGGGGGTAGCAAACGACCTCGTGCTGTTCGATGCCCGGGGTGAGGTCGCCGAAGGGGAGACGATGGATCTCGCACACGGGAGTTCGTTCTACCACTCGGCCGAGGTCCGGTCCGGAACGCTTGATGAGTTGCTCGAGACCGATGTCCTCGTGATGTGTGCTGGGCGCGGTGGTCGACCGGAACAGTCACGTCTCGACCTGCTTAGAGACAACGCGAGGATTGCCTTTGGTATCGCCGAGACCTTCAAAAACTATAAGGGATCGTCGTTGTCGTAGCCAACCCGGTGGATGTACTGACCCAGGCGTTTCAGGAGACCTGCGGTCTCGCCCCGGAGCGAGTGATCGGGACAGGCACCACGCTCGATACATCGCGACTGCGAGAAACGATTGGACGTTCGCTGGGACTCAGTTGCAGGTCGATTCACGCCCACGTGGTTGGTGAACACGGCGACTCGGAGGTGGTGCTGTGGTCATCCGCCCGGATCGGTGGCACTGCGCTGCGCGAATGGCCAGGTTGGACCCGTGATCGCGAGGAACCGATCGCTACCAAGATCAGGACGGCGGCGTCAGAGATTATCAAACGCAAAGGGGCGACGAATCACGCGATCGGTCTCGTGACGGCGTCCCTGGTGGGATACATTCTGCGCGATGAACGACGGGTTCTGACCGTGCAGAGGCGACAGACACACGGGGAATGAGCGGGAGTCACCCTGTCCTTCCAGACGGTCGTCACTGGGGCAGGGGCGGGGGAGATGGTTCAACCACTTATGTCTGACGAAGAAGTCGCGAGTTTGGCCGAGTCGGCCGAGGTCCTCAGGTAGGCCCACCGATCGATCGAGGAGTGACACGAATGCCTGCGCAATGGCGGTGCGGTTATGCCGAAACGGATATCACGCCAACACCTGGTGAGGCCCTGCCTTCGGGATTCGGGCGAGAACGATACGCGCAGAGTGCCCTGTCGCCTCTGATCGCACAGGCGATTGCGCTTGAGGATGCGCGTGGTCAGCGCGCGGTCATCGTGGCGAGCGATGTGCTCGGGTATTCACGCGTGCTCGTTGACGCGATGCGGACCCGGATCCAGGATCGATATGGCCTGGGGCCGGAGGCCGTCACGTTCCCTTGTTCACACACGCACTGCGGTCCAGCCGTGAGCTTCGGTCTCAACTTCGCGGTCGGTGGCCTCAACGTCTGGTATCTGGTCAGACTCGAGGATGCACTGGTCGAGCTGGTTGGCAAGTCGCTCGAGAACCTTGGGCCGGCGACGATTTCGCTGACCGAGGCCGATTGTCAGATAGGGATGAATCGGCGTCTCCTGGATGGAGATCGTGTCCTGCATCAGCCGAACCCCGACGGTGTCTATGACCGGCATACGCCGATCCTCCGGATCAAGCGGCGACGGACACCATCTGACGTCATCCTCGTCTCGCACGCCTGCCACCCGACCAGTACTGGGGCTTACGACCGATGGTCGCCCGATTGGCCTGGTGCGATGCGTAGAAGGATCGCGACACGGCTGAAAGGGAGCCGTGTTTTGTTCGGTAAAGGGTGCGGGGCAGATGCGAATGTGGTCCATCGCGATCCGGAAACGGGAGCCTACGTTTTTTCGCGAAGCCCGGCACGGGCAAGGGCCGCGGGGATAAAGCTGGCCGACCGGGTGCTGAGGGCACTCGAGCGGGAACCCACTCTCGAACTGGACCCTCAGTTATCTATGTCGATGGCTTCCGGCGGGTTGACCCTGAAACGAGGCCCCTCGAAGCAACAGATCCGAGAACTGGCGCTCGAAGGGGACAACCAGAGTCACCTTACCTGGTGGGCGAGGCAATCCTTGTCTTACCCTGACAGCCGCAAGACGGTCGACTACGAAGTGCAGGCCTGGAGGCTGGGCAGGCTAAAGATGTTCTGGCTTGAAGGCGAGGTTTGTGCCGATCTTGGAATCTCATTAAGAAGAATGACGGAGGGCCCCACGGCGACGATCGCATACTCGAACACTTGCCCGGGTTATATCTCGTCCGCGCGGTTGATTCGGGAAGGGGGATACGAGGGAGATACATCGCACAAGGCCTATTTCCTGCCGGCTCCGTTCGCGGAGAAGTCGGAGGGGGAGTTTGTGCGTATTTGTGCGAAGGCGTTGAAGGCACTTGAGCAAAGCGCATAGCGCGAAGCGCAAAGCAGGCAGAGGAAGGTTTCGCTTTGGGCTCCCCGCTTGGCGCTTTGCGACCGAGACAGGATACACGGTTCAAGCAAAACTTGGAGATATTGATGCCCAAAGGGAAGCTTAGAGTAGCGTTTATAGGTGCTGGTGGAATCGCAGGAGCGCACATGCGTCAGTATGCTGAGATGGACGATATCGAGATGGTAGCGATGGCAGACATTCATCCGGCGGGGATGGAGAAGTGGGCGGAACAGTACGGGATCGAGCAGTCGTTCAGCGACTACAAGGAGATGCTTCGCAATGTGAAGCCGGATGCCGTCAGTGTGTGTACGCCAAACGGTTTGCACGCCGAGACGAGCATCGCGGCGCTGCGTGCTGGAGCGCACGTGTTGGTAGAAAAGCCGCTGGCGATGGATGCGCGCGAGGGCAAGCGCATGCTGGATGCGGCCAAGAAGGCGAAGCGGAAGTTGGTCATCGGCTTCCAGCAGCGGTTCGACCCGAAGGCACAGTTTGTGAAGAACGCGGTCGACTCGGGGCAGTTCGGGCAAGTTCTGTTTGGCCGAGTGCAGGCACTTCGCCGTAGGGGGATCCCGAACTGGGGTGTCTTTGGCCGTAAGGAACTCCAGGGTGGGGGACCGATGATCGATATCGGTGTGCACGTGCTGGAGGTGACCCACTACGTGATGGGATCGCCGAAACCGGTGGCGGCGAGTGGGAACGTCTACACGTATCTGGGCAACAAGAAGTCGAACGTCGTTTGCCAGTGGCCCAATTGGGATCATAAGACCTACACTGTCGAGGATCTGGCGGTCGGGCAGATCCGGTTCGAGAATGGCGCGACGATTCACATCGAATCCAGCTTCGCAGCCCACATCGAGAAGAACGTGTGGAACTTCCAGTTGATGGGAGAGAAGAGCGGGGCGAACTGGGATCCGCCTCAGTTGTTCACGGACGACAACGGTTACATGATCAATAGCGAACCGGGATGGTTGCCGAGAAATCAGGACTTCGGCTCCATCTTTGCGCTGAAGATGCGGAATTTTGTCGATCATGTGCACTACAACAAACCGACCATGGCCCCCGCTGAGCACGGTCTGATGGTCCAGAAGATGCTCGATGGCATCTATGAGTCGGCCACCAAGGGCAAGGAAGTCGCGATTCGTTAGGTCTTTTTGACTCTTTCATTTTTCTTGTTGACTTGCTATGACTGGCGCTGAAGTCTTTGCACGAGAATTGAGACGTCGCGGGGTCGGGTTTGTGGCGACCCTGTGCGGACACGGGATGGACCCGCTCGATGACGCCCTGGAGCAGGCCGGTATCCGGCTCGTTGACGTTCGGAACGAGCAGGCCGCCGGATACATCGCTGAGGCGACAGGCCGGCTGAGTCGTCGGGTCGGTGTCTGTGCGGTCTCGAGTGGCGTCGCACACCTGAACGCTATGACGGGTGTGGCTAACGCGCACTTTGACGGCGCCCCGATGCTTTTGGTTACCGGTTGTGGTCCCACAGAGACAATGGGACTGGGGCACTTTCAGGATTTCGACCAGATCGGCGCGGCACAGTCTCTGTGTAAGTACGCGCGTGTGATCGACCGACCCGAGCGGATCCAGCAGTATCTGCACGAAGCATTGTCGAGGGCGATGTGCGGGCGTCCCGGTCCCGTGCACCTGACGTTCCCGCTCGATATCCAGGAAGCCGAGGTAACGATCGGTGCCGTTCAGGTTCACCATCCGGTCTCTGAACCGGAAAGCCTGCCGGGGCCGATGGAGATCAACCGGATCGCGTCGATGCTCGCCGAATCGGAGCATCCGCTGATCGTTGCAGGAAGCGGTCTGTATTACGATCAGGGCGAACGTACACTGGAAGCGTTCTCGACTACGTTCGATGTGCCTGTTGTGGTGCCGATCTGGGACCGCGGAAGCGTGCTCGAGCCGATGGATACCTTCATGGGCGTGGTGGGATCGGCCACCGGCGGACCTTATCTTTTGTCCGACGCGGATCTGATCCTGATGCTTGGCGCACGATGTGACTACCGGGTCGGCTATCTGCAGCAGCCGGAGATCAGCGATCATGCCGCAATCGTGCGGGTCGATTCGGACGCGAACGAGCTGGCCCAGGGGACTGGCGCACACGTTACCGTGAACGCAAGTCCCCGTGCTTTCCTGAGCGATCTGAGGACGATCTGTGAAGGGTTCGTTCCACCGAAGATCGACTGGATGGCCGACGCGCGCGCGCGCCGTGACGCGCACAGAAAGCGGGTGTTGTCGGAAAAACGTCCCGACGAGGGCTGTCACGCGTTGGACATCCTCGAAGCGCTGGGTAAGGTGATGACACCCGATACGACGCTCGTGATCGACGGCGGGAACATCGGCCAGTGGGCCCATCAGATCATTACGGATCGCTATCCGGGGCATTGGTTGACCTGCGGCTCGAGTGGTGTTGTCGGCTACGGGATCGCAGGCGCGATGGCTGCCCGACTGCTCGACCCGGATCGCCCCGTGATACTCCTGTCTGGGGACGGATCATCGACCTTCACGATTTCTGAACTCGAGTCCGCCACTCGACAGGGCCTCAAGTTCGTGATGGTCGTCGCCGACGATGAATCGTGGGGAATCACGCTGACCGGACACGAGCGTAAGTTCGGTCGTGGGATCACGAGCGAACTGGGCCCGATCGACTACGTGATGCTGGCAAGGTCGTTCGGAGCATTAGGCGTCCGGGTAGACAGTCCGGAAGGAATCGAGGCGGCGGTCCGCGAGGCCCTGGATGCGCCTCAACCGACCGTGATCCACGTCCCGATCGCTAAGGGGAGTCCTGCACATTAGTTTTGTGTCCAGCGCAAGTCGTCGTCGGGCTCTCTCCCACGCGTGGGAGAGAGCCCCGGCAAGCCAGAGGCCGGGGACGGCTGTTTCGCAGACGCAGCCCGGTGAGAGGTGGTGTTAGACTCACTAGCTGATAGGTCCTCACACCTCCTGCGGACATAGAACCAGGCCCGCAGGATTCCCTCTTCCGCTTTGCAGGAGAGGGGAATCGCCAGTGCCTGGCGTGATGTGGAGGACCTCGTTGACACTTGCTTATGTTCAAGATACGTTTTCGATGCTGATTCAAGGCCGATACGACTTCTGATTTGGGAGACCTGATGATGGCAGAGCAGGATTATCTGGGTGGTGAGGAATACAAGGTGATCGGGAAGCGACCGATTCGGCACGACGGGACCGAAAAGGTGACGGGACGGGCCCGATACGGCGCGGACGTACATCCGACGGGTTGGCTGGAAGGCAAGACGCTGCGCAGCCCACACGCACACGCCCTGATTGTGAAGATCGATACCAGCAAGGCTGAAGCGCTCGAAGGGGTCAAGGCAGTCGTGACCTCTAAAGACATGCTTAGCAACTACGATGACAAGGTCACGGACCTGGGTGAGGGAACAGCGATCCCCAAGAACTTGGCCAACAACGTCCTAGCATCCGAAAAGGTCCTGTATGAGGGGCACGCTGTGGCAGCCGTCGCGGCAACTTCGGGACATATTGCCGATGAAGCCATTCAGTTAATCGAGGTCGAATACGAGGTGCTGCCTCCCGTGATCGACGTCGTGGCCGCGACCAAGGATGATTCGCCCCTGCTGCACGAGGAGATGCAGACCAAGTCGCTCGGTGAGCAGACGGACAAGCATAGCAACGTCGCGAACCATTTCCAGCACGTGTTCGGGGATCCGGATAAAGGCTTCGCGGAAGCCGACCACGTGATTGAGCGCGAGTTCAAGACCGAGACCGTCCACCAGGGCTACCTCGAGCCGCACAGTGTGACGGCTGTCTGGGAACGAGATGGGAAGCTGACCTGCTGGCTGAGTTCACAGGGCCCGTTCGAGGTCCGTGGACAGCTGTCTGACCTGCTGGGCATCCCGGTCAACGATATCAAGGTCGTACCCCAGGAGATCGGTGGTGGGTTTGGCGGCAAGTTCCGCGTCTACCAGGAACCGACTGCGGCGCTGTTATCCAAAGCGACCGGCCAGCCGGTCAAGATGGTGATGTCGCGAACGGAAGTCCTCAAGGCGACGGGCCCGACACCCGGATCGTTCATCCGGTGTAAGATGGGCTGCAAGAACGACGGCACCCTGGTGGCCGCCAAGGCGGACATGTATTACGAGGCAGGCGCGTATCCGGGTTCGGCCGTGGGCGCCGGAGCCGGATGTATTTTCTCACCCTTCAACATCCCGAATACGCAGATCGACGGCTATGATGTCGTCGTGAACAAGCCACAGAGCTCCGCCTACCGTGCACCGGGCGCGACCAACGCCGCCTTCGCATCGGAGACGGTTCTCGACGAACTGGCTGAAGCGATCGGGATGGATCCGCTCGAGATGCGGCTGAAGAATGCATCGAAAGAGGGGACACGGCGTGCTGACGGTCCTGTCTTCCTGAAGATCGGCTGTGAAGAGGTGGTGCAGGCCGCCATGGAGACGGAGCACTACAAGTCCAAGCTCGAAGGCCCGAACAAGGGGCGCGGCGTGGCGACAGGATTCTGGTTCAACGGTGGGGGAGCCTCTTCTGTTATCGCAAGTCTGAACCCGGACGGCTCAGTGGGTCTGATCGAAGGGTCCACTGATATCGGCGGCACGCGGACGTCGATCGCGATGCAGTTCGCGGAGGGCCTCGGGATCTCGGTCGACCAGGTTAAGCCGAACATCGCCGACACGGATTCTGTTCCTCACACTGACGGAACGGGCGGAAGTCGCGTGACGTTTGCGACTGGACTCGCCGGCTACCACGCATCCCAAGACATGAAGCGGAACCTGATCGCGCGTGCGGCTATGATCTGGGAGATTGCGGAGGACGACGTCGACTACAAGGACGGGGAGTTCAGTTCGAAATCGGATCCAAACGAAAAGATGTCGTTCAAGGAACTCGCCGCACAATCGAAGGGGAATGGCGGAACGGTTACTGGCAGAGCAAGCGTCCAGGCGAAGAACCCGGGAAACGCCTACGCCTGCATGATCGTCGACGTGGACGTCGATCCCGATACGGGTAAGGTCGAGATCGAGCGAGCGACGCTGGTTCAGGATGTTGGGACGGCGATCCATCCGAGCTACGTAGAAGGTCAGATGCAGGGCGGCGTGGCCCAGGGCGTCGGCTGGGCGTTGAACGAAGAGTTCTTTTACAACAGCGATGGCGTTATGATGAACGCAAGCCTGCTCGACTACAGGATGCCAACGGCGCTGGACCTTCCGATGATCGAGACCGTCCTGGTCGAGGTCCCGAACCCGAATCATCCTTATGGGGTACGCGGCGTTGGCGAAGTGCCGATCGTTCCGCCTCCGGCCGCAATCGCAAATGCCATCTACCGTGCCATTGGCGTCCGGATGGAAAACCTGCCGATGTCACCCGGCAAGGTGCTCGAAGCAATCTGGGCAAAGGGAGACGGTGCGGCTCAAGCCGCAGACTGATTCCGGTCCATTGGTAGAATCACGAAGGCCAGGTCACCCTGAGCAGAGTTGAAGGGTGGCCTGGCCTTCCTGCTTTACCACCTGATTCCGCTCTGCACCGACTCTCGGTGCTGATCCGACCGCATCGAGGGATCGGCAGACACGTTCAATTCCGTGAACGTTCGGTCGGATGCCGAGAACACGGCATACGGACCGAACGACCGGAAGGGTAGTGGTATGCTGTCTGTGGACGGTACACTCTATCTGCTGGCACGCAACGATAACAGGAAGGGCCGTCAGTCACGGATCGGATGGTCGACTGATCGGGCGCGTACCTTCGAGTGGTGTAAGTGGAACTTCAGGGAACTTGGTCATCCGACGTTCGTGAACTACGGGAAGGACTACGCAGGTGGTGGTCGCTACGTCTACATCTGGAGCAAAGACCACCCCAGCGCGTATGAGGCGTCTGGCCACTTCGTGCTGGGACGCGTGCTGAAAGACCGGATACGCGAACGCGATGCCTACGAGTTCTTTGTTCGGATGCGGAGCGGGAAGCCCGTGTGGTCATCGGCTATCGAGAAACGCGGGCCTGCGTTCAAGATGAAGTGCATATCCGATGACCCGATGGTCGACAGGATTCGAGCCATTCTCGAGGCGACCGATGCCTCCTTCAAGTGTACCGTTGACCCGAACCAGCGATTCTATCGATCATCCGAGGCGATCGCGCTGGCGAGGGCATTCGAGCCTTTCGGAAACGTGGCTGAGCTAGAGGATCCGATGGCAAAGTGGAATCTCGACTGGTGCAAGCAGCTTCGAGAGGCCACCACAATCCTCGTTGCGCTCCATCTTGTCAACCCGCACGACATCATCAGCGCCATCAAGGCTGAAGCCGTCGACTGTTTGAACATCGTTGGCTCAATGGCGCAGTTCGTGAAGAGCGCTTCGATCGCCGATGCCGCCGGCCTTCCGATCTGGCATGGGTCAGGATGTGATCTGGGGATCATCGAGATGAGCTATCTCCACGCGATCAGTGTGGCACGCAATTGCGTGCTCCCCAGTGATCTGGTTGGTAGCTTTGTGCGTGAGGATGATCTGATCGAGGACGGCATCCCGATCGAGGAAGGGCACTCAATCGTTCCCAACGAGCCAGGATTGGGGTGCACGCTTGATATGGATGCCGTGGACCGCTACGCGATTTCAAACGAGAAACTAGAGGTATGAGGAAATGATAGATCTGTCAGGTAAAGTTGCACTGATCACAGGCGCGTCACGAGGCATCGGACGCGCAACGGCCGTCGAGATGGCCCGATGCGGCGCGAATGTTGTCATCAATTACCGCAGCCACGGGGAAGAAGCTGAAGAGGTTGCGGAGGAAGTCCGGGCCACAGGTCAGGAGGCACTCGTCTATCAGGCCGACGTGTCCAATCGCCACGCAGTTGAATCGATGGTGACGGCCGCGGTCAAAGAAATGGGCCGTCTGGACATCCTCGTGTCGAACGCATACTACTCAAAGCGTGAGCCCTTCCTGGAACTCTCCCTGGAAGCGCTTGACCGAACGTGGGACGTAACGCTCTGCGGCGCCTTCCACGCTGCACAACTATCTGCCCGCCAGATGGTGGAGCAAGGCGATGGGGGAGCGCTCTGCTTCATCTCCTCGGTCCTCGCGCGCATTCCTTTCCCAACCTCACTGCCATACAACTCCGCCAAAGCCGGTATGAACCAGATGTCGCGCACCATCGCAAACGAGCTGCTCGAGCACAAGATCCGCTCAAACGTGATCGAGCCCGGCTGGATCGACACCCCCGGCGAAAGACAGTACACGACCGAAGAGGAAATGCAGACGGAAGGGTCGAAACTACCCTGGGGACGCCTGGGTAGCCCCGACGAAATTGCCAAATCCGCCACCTTCCTGTGCTCTGACGCCGCATCCTACGTAACCGGATCCATACTCCAGGTCGACGGCGGCTACTGCCTCGCGAGAGGTTAGTGGTCAGCCTGGTGGGATCGTGTTCGTACACGCTGTTCATCCCGAGTGCCCGGAGTCGCCTTTCCGAGGCGGAGGGTGTATCGAGGTACGGCCGTAGACCAACCAGATATCTCGTACGAGCGTCGGGCGCTAGACGGCAGGAAATATAGATGACCCAAGACCAACCCACCGGTATCCAACTCTCTGACGACCGCGGGGAACGTGTCCTTCACGGTCTTGGCCAACTCACGTACAACCATTTCGACGAAAATCTCACCGACTTTCAGGTCCAGGCCATCCTCGACTACTTCATCAAGACGCTCGGCCCTCCGGTCTACAACCAGGCCATCGTCGATGCCCGGACGTTCTTGGCCGGTAAGCTCGAGGATCTGGAAGCCGAATTCTACGAACAGGAATCAGAGTAGGTATGGCACAAACCTTGATTGTCGGAGGTGACGAGAGACTGGTTGAGGCGATTCGGGCGCTGGACGCCGATAGATCCTGGTCTACGATCAATCCTGACTACCTGATTGACGATGACGCTGTCTGACGCGCCGTTCGGTTACGAACGGAGTCGTTGTCTCGTTGACATTCGCGAAAGCGACGGCTTTGACTTATCGTGTTAGGGATTCGTCCCGGAGTCATCGCATTCCTGGCATCTGAGAGTTACGTGGATGCAGTTCGAAATATGGTCTCACTTTGTGGTGATACATATTTCGATCACACCTTGTGCCGCGCGACCGATTGGCAAAAGACATCGCCGTCTACTACGGGATGATCAGCCTGATGGACAAGCAGATCGGGCGGATCCTTGATTATCTGGATGCACGGGCACTGACCGAAAAGACGTTCGTGGTTTTCACGTCTGACCACGGCCACTTCTATGGCCAACACGGTCTGGTGGATGACGTCCTGACGGAGAAGCTGGCATTCGAGAACAGGCAAACTTCCGTTCCTGATGGTCCGGGGCTGGGTGTCGAAGTAGACGAATTGAAGCTGGCGAAGTACCGCGTATCGTAGGACCGGCCTATGGTCGGGAGCTTGTGAGTATTGCCCATACCTGTCAAACGAAGGAACCCCGTGAACGTTCTCGTCCTGATGTCCGACCACCACCGTTTCGATGCGCTCAGCCATCTCTGCAACCCGCTCGCGACTACACCCAACCTGGATAAACTCGCGGAACGGTCTGTCCATTTCGAGAGCTGTTACGACCAGTCGCCTGTATGCGCCCCCGCAAGGCACAGTCTGGCTACGGGTCGCTATGCCCACGCCCAGGGCGTGATCACGAATCGACATCAGCCCTTCCCTGGCATGCACACGATTGCCCACTCATTGAAACCACTTGGATACCGCCGTTTCCATCTCGGCCATATGCACTGGACCGATCGGTCAATGGACAACGGCTATGAAGAAGAGATTACGGCGGCCATGTGGCGCGAGACGATGTCCGAGAAAGTGCTGGAGCGATACGATTGGGAGAACGATGGCCGCACGCGAAGGACGACGGCCGGGCCAAGCCCGCGATCCTTCGAGGAATACTGGGGGTATCACGTGGCCAGCGAATCTGTTCGGCAGATCGAGGAAGCCGTGTCGAATGGGGAGAACTTCATCAGTTGGACCTCGTTTACGGAGCCGCACCCACCATTTTTCCCACCCAAAGAGATCTACGAGCAGATCGATCAGTCCGCGATCGATTTGCCGGAGCAGAGACCGAGCGATTCACCGCTTCCACATCCCAGGATCCAGCGAATGCAGCAGGAATGGGCCCACCTCACGGAGGTTGAGATCCGTCAGTTGATCGCCGGCTACTATGGGATGGTGAACCTCGTCGACGGCTACTGTGGCATGGTGATCGACGCGATCGACCGGCTTGGCGTTCGAGACGACACCGTGATTATCTGGACGGCCGACCACGGCGACCAGCAATGGGAGCACGAACTGTTCCTCAAGTTCAACATGCGTGAAGCATCCTGTCACGTCCCCTTGTTCATCGACGTCCCTGGACAGGCGGCCGGCTCACTGTCCGAACTCGTTGAGCACATCGATTTGTTCCCGACGATCTGTGATCTCGTGGGGGCCGAGGTTCCGGACAGTGTTCAGGGGCGGTCTCTCGTGCCGAGCATGAAGAACGGGTCCCCTGAGGCGGGTTGGCGGGATGCTGTGTTCAGCCAGATCGGTGATATGCAGATGATTCGGACCGAGACCGAGAAGCTGAACGTCTATGGCGGCGAGTCTGGCGAGTATTTCAACCTGGCCGAAGATCCGAAGGAGTTTCACAACCGGATCGACGATTCTGCTTGTGCGGATCGTGTAGCAGCTCTGAGGAGCCGGTTCGACCAGTGGTATGCGGAAACGGCGGTGGAGGGGGCTGAGTTCCAGACTGTGGCCAAGACCACCGCTTAACCGTGGACAACCTGGTGAGAACTGTGGCTACAATAAACCCGTAGAGCGATATCTAGAGACTATGTCTGATACCATCGAACGCCTGACCGGCGCTGATTACGAAGAAGCCATGGACACGATGGGACACGCCTTCGGATTCGAAGAAGGTCGAGACTTCCCGTCTTTGCTGCCTCAGATCTATCGCCCGACAGACGAGTGGATGCAGGCTATCTATGCGATCCGACGGGACGGGAAGATCGTGTCGGCCGTCGGGTGTCATCCAAGAGACTGGCAGGTTGGGGATACGACCCTGAAACTTGGTGGCATCGGGGGGGTCTGTACACTGCACGATTACCGCGGGCAGGGGCTGATGAAACGCCTGATGGATCGTGCAGTCGACGACATGGTAGCGGAGGAGTATCACCTGTCGTGGCTGGGAGGTCAGCGTCAGAGATACCAATACTACGGCTATGAGCGGTGCGGAAACGTGCTGACCTATACGTTGGGCCCGGCGAACATCCGCCACGCCGACCGCAATGCTCGCGCCATTCGTTTTGAGCTCATGACCGAGGACACGACGGATTGGATTGCGGCCGCAAAGGCAATGCACGAACGCAGGCCAATTCACGTGCTGCGCGGAGATGATGACTTCATCCTTTACCTCCTGAGCGGTTACAATGAACCGCTGGTAGCATTCGACTCGAATGGAGATATGCTCGGGTATGTGACTTACAAGGATGGTGGCATCAAAGAAGTCACTGCAACTGACGCGGAGACGGCGCTCGACGTCCTGGTGGCTTGTTCACTGGATCAGAACAGTCGGCTTGGCGTCATGGTCCAGCCCGATGATGTCGGACTGTCGAGATTGCTGGGCGGAATGGCCGAGGCCGTAAACGTGTCCGGGTCGGGGAATTGGCAGATCTACGATTGGGAAACAACGCTCGACGCGCTGATGAAGGTGAAGCGGGAGACACACCAGATCGAGGAAGGCGAGGTAAATGTCGAAGTCGATTCCGACACGTTCAAGCTGTTCGTCACTACAGACAGGACAGGTTGTGTAAAGACTGACGACGCCCCGGACTTAGCCCTGACCGCATTTGAGGCACATCGCCTGCTGTTTGGCCCCACACGTCCGGTCGACGTGGTCGAGATTCCTGATCGCGCACGAATGCTGAACACTTGGATGCCGCTCCCGCTCGGCTTTATGCGAGCAGATTCGGTGTAGCCCAGTCATCCCGAGTAGGCCGTGTAACGCTCCTGTCAGTCGGTGGCTACCTATAAATGTTGAAAGCTCGGCCGTATCGAGGGACCTGAGCCATAAGGGATTGTCCCGCGATACGATCGGGTGTGCCCCCCGAGGGGGTAGACCTGATTCGGCCATTCACAGGATCTACCCCTGCCTTCGCCAAGGCTATGGCGTGGCAGACGGGATAAACGCGAACAACGTCATAATCTGGTCGAGCCTTGACCGATCGAAGAGGGAATAGAACGATGAGCAGTCCACATCACACAATCAGAACGACAGCTGATTTTCTTCAGAACTGGGATTCACGCAACAACTTCATTTTGGCTGACGAATGTATCCCATTCTCCTTCTCGTTCCCGTCGACAGAAGAGATCGTCAATTGCCTCCTGGAAGAGAAATCCACTACGGCGATCATCGGTCAGATGCGCGAGACAGGCGACCGTGAGAACATCATTGAAAGATACCGCGGGAAGACGTTGCGGGATCTGGAAGGTCAGTCGTTTCAGTTTCGTTACCCAGACGTCACGGTCTTGGACCGTCCAGGGGGGATCTTCGTGGGATTTGTCGAGCAAGTGCTGGACCCCTGGAAGCAGTATCTGCTGGATAACGACTTCGAGTGGGATCGGTGCTACGCCCTGGCCAGGGTGTCTGGTCCGAACACCTGCACAGGATACCATATGGATCGCTCCAACGTACTCTTCTGGAACGTGCGGGGCAGGAAGCACTTCCACGGGTTCACGGACCCCGATCGTTGGGCTCCGATCGAACGTGTTTCCGAGAAGCGCGCTGAACAGATCCTGCCTGAGGAGGCATCAGAAGATGACATCTTGACGTATGATGTTGGAGAGGATCAGCTCCTATGGAACCACCTGCTAACCCCACACTGGGTAGATGCGCCAGAGCTCACGTTCGGGATCAACTTTTCACACGGTGGGCTGCGGCACAAGGGGCGGCTGTGTCGTTACGAGGAGCACGTCTACGAGCTTGCTGGTGGGAATCCCAATGAAAAATGGCACCCGGAAACCTCGAGTCGAGCATTTGAGACGAACGGCTCTGCATCCTAGTGGCAGACGCCCTACACCACATTCGATCATCCAGGTATGTTGATCTCAAATGACGTCCCGTTTGTCGTCGCGGTCCGAACTGCGGACAACAGGTCGACGATCGCGTTCAGCTTGGACTCGACACTCGCCATCCGATCGTCCACGCGACGTTCCAGGTCTCGCAGACGACGATCCATACCCTCCACATCCTGACGGGCAGGAGACTCGGTCTCGTGGTGCGCGGCGTACATTCACTCATTCATCTGCTTTCGGAAGGCTATGGCGGCCGCCATCTGCTCCTTCATCCCATCGAAGAACTTGGGAGACCACATGCAGGTCTCGAACGATTTCTCCATCGATTCGAGGAGGGCGGACCGGATCTGTTTGAACACGTTGGGAGGCGCATCCCCCGGAGCGAAGCTGAATCCCGAAGCGCCCTTGTTGGACATCAATCGCGACCACATTTTCAGAAAGTCGGCGCCCTGTTCGAAGGCTTTTTCGGTTGTAGGATCCNTGGATGATCTCCTAGACGCGCTCCACGGCCAGGGCAACCGCCTCGCCACCCCCGATGCACAGGGCGTCGATACCGATCCGGGCGTCCCTGGCTTCCATCGCATTGATGAGCGTGACGAGCGTACGTGCGCCGCTGGCCCCGATCGGATGACCGAGGGCGACAGCCCCGCCGTGGACGTTGACCTTCTCGTGGGGGATCTCCAGATCCTTCATCGCAGCAAGGGCGACAGCTGAGAACGCTTCGTTGATTTCGAACAAATCGATGTCTGAGACGGTGAGGTTAAGCTTGTCCAGCAGGCGATGGAGCGCGCCGATCGGTGCGAGCGTAAACCACTCCGGTTCTCTTGAATAGGTGGTGTAGCCCAGGACCTTCACCTGTGGTTTGTTTCCGTGCTTATCGACGGAAGCCTGGGTCTGCACGAGTACCGAGGCGGCTCCGTCGTTGATGCTGGACGCGTTTCCGGCAGTGACCGACCCTTCCTTGTCGAAAGCGGGTCTGAGGGCGCGCAGCTTGCCTTCGTCGAACCGTTGCGGCTCCTCGTCGGCCGATATGACCACGGCCGAACGTCTGCTTACCACCTCCACTGGTGTGATTTCGTTCTCGAAGATCCCTTTTTCGCTCGCTTCCAGCGCGCGCCGATAACTCGCGACGGCGAAATCGTCCTGATCCTCTCGCGTGATCCCACTTTGGTCTGCAGTACGGTCACCGAAGACCCCCATGTGGGTGTCGTTGTATACGTCCCACAGGCCGTCGTGGATCATGCTATCGATCAGCTCTCCGTTGCCCATCCGGTATCCGGCTCGGGCTTTGGGCAGAAGGTAAGGGGCCTTCGACATGTTTTCGGTTCCGCCGGCTACGATGGTCGACGCGTCACCACATCGCAGGGCCTGGGCGGCGAACATCACAGCCTTCAGCCCGGACCCACAGACCTTATTCACTGTGGTCGCGCTGACTGATTCATCGATGCCGGCTCCGATCGTGACCTGGCGAGCCACGTTCTGGCCCTGTCCGGCAGACAGAACGTTCCCGAAGATGACCTCGTCGATACGCTCGACTGGAACGCCCGATCGCTCGAGCGTCGCTTTGACCGACGCGGCGCCAAGCACGGAGGCCGGTGTCTCTGCGAATGCTCCGCTGAACGTGCCGATCGGCGTTCTGGCCGCCCCGCTCAGGTAGATGTCTTCCGGCATAGTTTCTCCCTCCCTGTGTCCGGTGTCGATGCGGCCTCTCTCATTCGGAGGCTTTTGCTTCCGCCTGACCGTTCTTGCCTGCCATCATCTCCGTCCAGGCTTCCGTGATGCGCGTATTGGCCTAGACGACATTCTGCGTGTTCTCGCGTATGGCCTGGAGCGACTGTTCCCAGAGTGCCTCGATAAGGGCCTTCGATTCCTCGAACGAGTTGGTCTCTACTTNTGTTCTGTGGAACCTCAGTCATTGCGTGATTCAGGAGCTAAATAGTCTAGGATGTGAAGGCCATCGGACACGATAGCTTCAATGGATGCTATAGGCAACCACGTTGTCCGCTGTGGACACACTATCACAGAGATTCTACCCTAGCCAACCAAGCTTGGAGAACCGACTTTGTTTCAGGGGAACGTGGTGGCAAGATGTGGGTATCTTTAGATGCTGCAATAATCGGGGCTGAACTGGTCGGCGCACCTACGAATGGTAACGAATCCCATGCAGACTAGAATGTTCATCGGCGACAGGGAGCGACTCGCAAGGGACGAGTATACTCGGCTAGAGGGAGGGCTATTCCCTGATCCACCAACCCATAGGGTCTTTAGGCGGGTGTTCCTTGGCTGTTGCCTCATTGCTGCCCTTTTGGGCTACTTCGGGCCAAGCCCTGATGGGGAATCGGGAATCGTGGGGTGGCAAAGCAAATCTGTCGGCGTGGTTGTTTGGCCTATTTTACCCGCCAGCATAGTCATGACCCTACCTGTGTGCATCTATCTCGCTGAAAGGGCGAAGAAGACGAAGGAGTATAAGGGGTTCACAAACTCACGCAACTCCATCATTGTTAGAATCGGATTGACGAATGTCAGTTGGGTTAACAGAAGCAGAGTTGAGTCAAAGGAAGTATAGCGAATCGGTTTTAGTCGATAATGGCGACCTAGGGGCACTTGAGTCGCTTATTTGGGAGTATCAGGAGCGCCACAACAAGTGATCCAGGTAAGGCGCCAATACGGGAGACCAGCTAGAGGAGGGCGATTCGCCCTCCTAGTCCTGCTTGTTGGGGCGGCNTGTGGAGAGGACCCGGAGGGTAGGGAGGCGTATGTCGAGTCCGGATGCCCACGCTGCCACGGATCCGACCTGCAGGGTACCCGGTTGGGCCCCTCCTTGAACGGCTTGAACGCCCACTGGGACAGGGAGGGGTTGACCGCATTTCTTGCCCGCCCGGACAGTTTTCNCACCAGCGACCAGCGGCTCGAACTGGTGGCCCAACAGTTTCCCTCACCAATGCCCACTTTCGTCATGCCCGACACCCTGCGCGCGCAGCTCGTGACATACCTCAGGTCGGTCGACTGATACGCTCGAATCGGCCTCCGGCCCCGTCTTGACAGGGTGTTCGGATTGATATACGTTTGTGCAATTCATACAGTTAGGCCTCCTGCAGGGGGCCTGTTTTTGGTCATATTCCGCGCATCCGCCCTCCCCCCTTGTGTTGCCCAACCACTTGATTTAGTGGGGGAAACTAAATGGAAGATCTCTCCAGCCGAGAACGGACGATCCTGGATCGTCTGGTCAACTGCTTTATCGATACCGGAGAGCCGGTTGGGTCTCGAACCCTGTCCAAGCGCGGCCTGGATTTGAGCGCTGCCACGGTTCGAAATTCGATGGCCGACCTGGAGGAGAAGGGCTACCTCTACCAGCCTCACACGTCTGCCGGTCGTGTCCCGACTGACAAGGGATATCGCGTGTTTGTCGACGCGCTGATGCGGCAACAGCAGATCAACGAGGAGGATCGTCAGCGGCTCACGGCGATGATCGAGGAGCACATCCGGGAGAGCAATGTAGACTCGCTGCTCGGCCAGGTTTCCCACGTGATCGCCGACGTGTCCCATCAGTTGGGGGTGGCCCTGATGCCACGCTTCAAAAAGGGGATTCTCCGGTCGCTCGAGATGGTCCAACTTAGCGAGTCGAAGCTGCTGCTGATCGTGACGATCCAGTCCGGCCTTGTTAAGACCGTGGTCATGGAAGTGGACGCCAAGATCGGCTCTGGGGAGATGGAGGTGACGCGGAGGGTCGTGAACGAGCGGCTGTCCGGACTGTCTATCGAGGATATGCTGAAGGATGTCCAGACAAGGCTGATGTCCTCGAGCGAGGGATCGCCAAAGCTGCTCCGTCTGATCTGCGACAGCGCGGACAGCCTGTTCGAGGTCGTGGATGAGGAGGACCTCCACCTCGTGGGAACGGGCAACTTCTTCAGGCAGCCCGAGTTCGCCGACCAGCAGTCGCGGATGGCCGACCTGATCGGGATGTTCGAAGAGCGGACGCAAATGGCCGAGATCCTGAACGGACGGGTGACCGAGGATGGGGTTGCGATTACCATCGGGGGCGAGAACGAGTCACCGCAGTTGAAGGATTGCAGCCTTCTGACGAGTAAATATCGATTCGGGAATGTCACAGGGGTGATCGGGCTGATGGGTCCGACACGTATGCCCTATAGTAAGATGGTGCCGCTGCTTTGGTATATCACGGGGCTGACGGAGACAATGTTGGAAGAGAAGGCGGACAAGGAGTAGGATGAGCGAAAGCGAAGTGAAAGACGAGCAGGACGAAGCGACGGTCGACGAGCAGGAGGCAGAGACGGCCGAATCGGACGCTGAAGGCGAGGAGCTCGAGGAAGACGCGACTGAAGAAGATGAGGAACCGGGCGCCGACGTATACAAGGATCGCTGGATGCGCCTGGCGGCCGAGTTCGATAACTACAAGAAGCGGACCCTTCGGGAGCGGGACGCACTGATTCAGTCCGCGAACGAGGGGTTGCTCCGTGACCTGCTCCCACTCGTGGATTCAGTTGATCGGGCGAGCGCGCACGCCGAAGGTGACACGGATTCCGAAGCCTTCAAGGAAGGAGTCCGGATGATCATGGAAGAGCTGCCGAAGATCCTGGCCAACCGGGGGCTGAAGGAGATAGATGCCAGTGGGCAAGGCTTCGATCCGAACCTTCATGAGGCCCTGATGCAGGTCGCCAGCGATCATGAAGAAGGGACGATTGCGGAGGTGATCGAGCGAGGATATTGTCTCGGAGACAAGGTGCTGCGCCACGCAAAGGTGGTGGTCAGCCAGGGACCGGCCCAGGCCGGTAACGATCCCGGGTCCGAGGCCGAGGACAAGAGCGAGTAAACGTCACGAGGTAGGGAGCATCTTCCCTACCTTTCGTGTGTGAGGACTATGCCAAGAGATTATTACGAGGTGCTCGGCGTCGAGAAGGGGGCCTCCGAAGACGCCATCAAGAAGTCGTATCGCAAGCTTGCCATGAAGTTTCACCCGGATCGGAATCCGGGGGACAAGCAGGCGGAAGCCAACTTCAAGGAAGCGGCGGAGGCATACGAGGTTTTGAGCGACCCGCAGAAGCGACAGACCTATGACCAGTTCGGTCATCAGGGGTTGGGTGGGCCGTTCGGATCCGGTGGGTTTAAGTGGTCCGACTTCAGTCACGCCGGTGATTTTGACGACATCTTCTCGAACCTGGACGACATCTTCGGCGGAGGTATCTTCGGGGATATCTTCGGCGGGGGGCGACGGCGCCGCGGTGGACCTCAGCGTGGAGAGGACCTGCGGATTTCGCTTCCTTTGACCTTGGAGGAGATTGCCGAGGGCACCCAGAAGACGATCAAGCTCAAGCGTCTAGACAAGTGCGACGACTGTACCGGGTTAGGCGCCAAGCCGGGTTCCCAGCCGACAACGTGCGATGTCTGCGGCGGGACGGGGCAGGTGCGTCAGGCGACTCGATCCCTGTTTGGCCAGTTTGTCAACGTGACGTCGTGCCCGAAGTGCCAGGGGGAGGGGGCGATGATCTCAGAGCCCTGCCCAAGGTGCGGCGGGGAAGGGCGATCCGAAAAGGATACGACGCTGACGGTGAACATCCCCGCGGGCGTGGCGGAAGGCAACTATATCCCGCTTCGCGGGCAAGGGAGCGTCGGTCGTCGGGGGGGCCCTGCGGGTGACTGTCAGGTGTTTATCCAGGAAATCGAGCACGACCAGTTCGAGCGGCACGGGAACGACGTGATCTACGATCTCCCAGTTAGCTTCTCCCAGGCCGCCCTGGGGGCCGAAATCGAGGTGCCGACGCTCTCGGGCAAGGCCAAGATGAAGGTTCCGGTCGGGACGCAATCGGCACAGATCTTCCGGATGCGTGGCAAGGGAATTCAGGACGTTAACGGGTATGGTCGGGGAGATCAGCTGGTTCGGGTCGTGGTCTGGACTCCGACAAAGCTGAACAAGGAAGAGCAAGCCATCTTCAAGGAACTCTCTGAGCTTGAGAATGGGCACGCGCCCGAGGGAGGGAAGGGCTTCTTCGACCGTGTAAAGGAAGTCCTGACCGGGTAGGCGTCCGGTCGGGATGGGTAACGGGCGGCCGGGCGTTCAGAAGGACGGGCCGCCTTTGTGTTTTTCGTGAGGTGTTAGTATGGCAAGATGGTCAGGTCGGTTTGTAGTGGTTCTCTGTCTGTGTGGGCTGATAACGTTCTGTTCGGAGCCCCCGAAGCAGGAGGAGGCTGTACCAGAAGGAATGCAGCCCCCGCCGTTGGGTTCGTGGATTATGTATGGCAGTGACTCCAGGATGTTGACTGAGGACAGGCTGAACGAGGAGGAGACAGTGCTCGTGCTGTCGGACAGTTCCTACTCCCTGACGTTCAAGCGCCCAAGTATCAAGTTCATGTTCGTGGAATCGGGGAAGGTCTACTATGATCTCCGGGCAAAAATCGCCCGGTTTACGGTGGCGAGTACGTCCGGATTCGACTTCTCTTCCGGGGTCCCGCGCAAGCTGGCGCTTATCCCGGAGTCGGTTCCCTTCCAGCGCGACCCCGGGACGCTCTACGGTCTGAATTACTCGACCCGGGACAGCCTCCTGTCGCTCTCAGGTGAGGGTATGGCAACGAGCTGGTTCATCAGGATGTCTAATTAGAGGTGGCGCTACCGAATACCATAACGCATCTGCAGTCGGATGCGGCAAGTCAGGTCACGGTGCGGTCGATCGTCGGGGGGCTGTTGTTGGCCCTGCTGGTGATCTTCTGGAACACGTATGTGGAGTATATCGCGCATACGGCCCGGATGAACATTACGCATTTCCCGATCGCGTTGTTCGTGCCTTATACGGTACTGACGCTGGTGAACGGCGTCTTCCGTCGCCTCGGGGCCAGTTGGGTGCTTACGCGTGCCGAGCTGCTTGTGATGCTGGCGATGGGGCTTGTTGGGGCGGCCGTCCCGGCCTACGGCCTGACGAGCTATTTCCTCGGGATGATCGCCATCCCATACTACCTGGCGACGCCTGAGAATCAGTGGGCGACATTCTTCCATCAGTATCTGCCGCCTTGGCTGATCCCCTCGAACGAAGGCGATGCCATGCGGTGGCTGTTCGAGGGCCTGCCCAGCCCCGACATGCCGATTCCCTGGAGTGTCTGGACCATCCCTCTGGTCGGATGGCTCAGTTTCATCACGGCGATCGTGGTCGGGAGCGTCTGCTTCTCGGTGATGCTCCGGAAGCACTGGGCCGATAACGAGCGGCTCGCCTACCCGATTCTTCACGCGGCCGGAGATTTGGCCGAGGCGGAGGATACGAACCCGCTGCTCTCAAATCGCGTATTCTGGATCGGCGCAGCTATCCCGTTCAGCATCCTCGCCTGGAACATGGTCAGCTATTTTAGCCCGGGCTTCCCCCTCATCCGGTTGGGGCACGGCTGGATGAGCATGGGGGCCTACTTCCCGCGGATGCACATCCGGTTCAACTTCTACACGGTCGGGTTCGCCTACTTCGCAAATGTCGACGTGTTGTTCTCGATCTGGGCGTTCTACCTCTTCTACTGCACGCAGGTCGCAGTCTACCGGCGTGTGGGGATCAGTCTGAGCAGCAAATCGGGATCCGGCGACGCGACGACATCACTGCAAGCCGGCGGCGCCTTCATCGCCCTGATTCTCTGGGGGATCTGGCTGGCCCGAGGGCACTTGAAAAATGTTTTCCAAAAGGCATTCGACAGCAGGAGCTCTGTAGACGACTCGAGGGAACTGCTCAGCTATCGAGCTTGCGTGTTCGGCTTCATCTTCAGCGTAGTGTTCCTGATTTTCTGGCTACGCGCGATCGGGATCGACTGGTCGGTTTCGGTGGTGATCACCTTCGGGATCTTCCTGCTATACATGGGCGCGGCTCGTGTGATTGCGGAGACCGGGGTCGTGTATTTCAGCATGCCCATGACACCGAATGGGGTGATCCCGTTCCTGTTCAAAGGACCGAACGCACTTGGTGGTTCGAGTCAGACTGCGCTGAGACTGATCGATTCGGTTCGGTCGCAGAACAAGGCGATGTTCATGCCTCCCCTCGTGCANGCGGCCCGGATTGGAGACCTGATCGAACATCACAAGCGCCGGCTGATCGTCGGGATTGGTCTGACGCTTATCGTCGGAATCGGTGCGGCGATAACCTACTCGCTCTACCTGGGGTATCTCTACGGTGCCTACAACTTCAATGACTTCCCCTTCACGCGATATCCTCCCCGGACCTACGACGGCCTGGTCAAGGCGCTCAAGGGAGAGGAAAGGTGGGAGCCGGAACGGTATCTCTTCCTTCTTGCAGGAATCGTCACGTTCTCGGCAGTCAGCATAGCGCGGTATCGGTTCAGCTGGTGGCCACTTGCTCCAATCGGGATGGTGGTGCCGCCGACCCACGCAGTGCACTCCATCTTTTCGATTTTTTGCACCTGGGCGATCAAATCGATCCTGCTTAGAATCGGCGGCGTCGACCTCTATCGTCNGATGCGGCCCCTGTTTCTGGGGTTTCTCGTGGGCCACGCGCTGGGCGTTCTCGTCTCGTTTGTGATCGACCAGATCTGGTTCCCCGGGCAGGGTCACCATACCCATTCCTGGTAGGTAAGGGCGGCGTGGGAGGTGCCTCTGGCCCCGATTCGTCGGGTCGAGCCAAATATCCCGGCCAGAGGCCGGTCCCCCGAAGGAACACACATTCTACTAATGGTATGACTTGGTTTGTCGATATCCTAATTAGCAACCAGTTGTGCCGCTGTTCCCCCCACAGGAATCTGGTCCTCTGGATTGCGACACAGGANGTGGGTTTACAAGCAGGGATGCCGACCAAGTTGAGGGGCTCCCCTTCTCAGAAGGGGGGCCCTTCTTTTTGCCCTCGTTGGACAATTCTCTGCGTGTGGCCTATATTNGAAAATATCTCGAAAATGAGCTGTTTTTCCGTATTTTGGCTCTCCCCACCGGATTCCCCGCCGATCTTTGCACACCTGGTATCAACTAGCGATCACGGTTTCCCCCCAGGACGCTGAGCAGTTGTCGGAATTGCTGTTCGCTCTGGGCNGCACGGGCCTGGAAANCGACGATTTTGTGCCCGATTCCGTNGTTGTGAATGCCTATTTCCCGACGGCACACGAC
This sequence comes from Gemmatimonadota bacterium, assembly GCA_002727195.1. Classification (GTDB taxonomy): domain Bacteria; phylum Latescibacterota; class UBA2968; order UBA2968; family UBA2968; genus UBA2968. Next base: position 5,031 of record PBWH01000012.1, on the reverse strand, counting down.
CCGGATGGCGTTCTGAAGGCTATTCAGTCACAGTTCGGGGCTCGTGCGAATGTGTCGGGTGAGCCGGAGGCCGTGCCGGACGAGGATTGGGGGGCCAAATGGCGCGAACACTTCGAACCTGTTCTCGCCACGCCGCGGATTATGATCCATCCGCCCTGGGACACGCCCACCCCACCCGACGGCGGGTTTTCGATCGCGATCGAACCCAAAACGGCCTTTGGAACCGGCAGTCATCCGACGACCAAGATGGCGTTGCTCGGCCTCGAGCAGTCAGTCCACGCGGGGTTCCGTGTGATGGATGTTGGGACGGGCTCGGGGATTCTGAGTATTGCGGCCGTCAAGCTTGGGGCTCGTGAGGTCCTCGCTATCGATACCGACCCTATGGCCACCGAGAATGTTGCGGAGAACGTTGCCCTGAACGAGGTCGACGACATTCGCGTGGAGACGCGGGCGCTGGCCTCCGAGGACACAGGATTCGACGTTGCCGTAGCTAACATCATTTCCAGCGTTTTGACGCCGCTGCTTCCGGTGTTGAGGGAAGCCGTCGTGCCTGACGGGACGGTGATTCTGGGCGGTTTACTGGCCAGAGAAGAGGGCCAGTTCGTGGGACGGGTTGAGGGCGCCGGATTGACAGTGCTCGACGTGACGAGAGAAGCGGAATGGATCGGCTTGATCACACAATCAACATGACCATACGACAAGCAGTCATAGGGTTCGCCTCCGCAGCCCTCCTGGTGATCGGCGGAAATGCCACGGGGATACTGCGTCACGGCGACCAGGCCGTTATCGTGACGGATACACCTCGGGGGACCGTTAACGTGAGGAGCATTCCTGTTCAGCGTTCCGGAGGGGAATGGGGGATGGGGGCACGACTCGGTCGGGCGTCAGAAGGGCAGATCTACAAGTTTCTCGAGAAACGGGACTTCGGGAACCAGGGGGTCTGGGTCCGCCTCGAGTGGGAGGAAGGGGATGCCTGGATATCCGGTCGCTACCTGACGCAGATCATCGCCCGTGACCGTCTTGTTGTTCGATCGACGACAGCGAACATCAGGAATCGGGCCACGACAAACTCGCAGAAGATCGGATCGGTCAAGAAGGGTGACGTACTGGGCCGGGTTCGAGACCAGGACACCTGGTATCTCGCGGAGCTTCCTTCGAAGAAGCGCGGGTGGATCCACAAGGATCTGGTAAAGCTCGAGGCACTCGCGCCCGCAGAGAAAGAGCCGCCACAACCCAAGCCGGCTGAACCCCCGCCAGCGGAAGTCGACTATCGACAGTTGGCCCAGGACGCCCTGGATAGCGGGAATATAGACGAAGCTGTGGCCGCATACCAGAAGGCGCTCGAGCCAGAGCCCAACAACGGTATCCTTCATTTCGAGTTGGGCAAGTTGTTCGTCCGGCTGGAAAAACCGAACCAGGCGATTCCCCACCTGCGAAAAGCGATCAGGGGACGGCCTGCCCGGCCTGAGGCCGAGTTTACGCTGAAGAAGCTGCTGGATCAGAAGCAGGCGTCCGCGGCAGGCCAGGTTGCGGCCGAAGATGAGCCGACTCCTGATCTAGAAGAACCGCTGGATGCCGGGACGCCGATCTTCGATATAATCGCGGACAACGCAGTTTACATCCTCCCGCTCGGAGCGATCGGATCCCTCGGGTTTATCGCCGTACTTGTCGTTCTCTATCGCCGCCGGGGCATCCGCACCTCGCAGCCCTCATTCCGCAGACGCAAGCCCGATGGCGGATTCGATGATGTTCTGAAGTATGCCGTGGAGAAGCGTCCTGTCATCCGCGAGATTGAGGAGGCCGAGAAAAAGCTGACCGAGATGGATGAAGCGCTGGCGAAGCGTTTCGCCTCGTTCGAGGAGAAGGACGAGCAAGGTCGACCGCGTCTGCCCCCGGGAGAGAGCGCTGACCGGCTGCTCAAACGAATCGACGGTCTGCGAAAGACCATCATCAATCAGGAGGAGCGAGCCAGGATCTATTCCGATCTTGTGATGCTCCAGAACGAGAAAATCAGCGCGCTTGATGAAGAGATCGAGGCGCTCAAGAACCTGGTTCAGTTGGACTACCAGGACGCGTCCAAGCGACGGAAGAAGGCTNCGTCGGCCAATAAGGCTGTCCCCCCGAAAGCGACGGGTGACTAGGGTCGGCTGCCAGCGACATTCGACTGGAAATGGGGGCCTGAAGTGGTCCCCATTTCTATTTCTAGGAGCAAGATTAATCCCGAATGGATAGAGTGACTCAATTTCTGTCTGACCGCCCGCAGGGGGCGACGGCAGAGGAGATTGCACGAGAAGCACTCGGGCTCAAAGGAGCCGTGGGTCCGGTGGCCGCCCAGGTGATACGCGCTGCCTCGGAGGAAGACCCACGGATCGTCGAGGAACGCGATGGGCTGTGGGTGTTCCGCGAAAAGGGAGGGGACCGGCGTCTTCGGGAAACGACCTATGTCATCGTCGCGTCAAGGGATCGTGATGACGGTGCCGTCGAGTTTGGCATCGTGCGCGCGACCTTCGACGGAATCGATTCGGTCGAGACCTACACCGTGGAGCCGGGGGCCGCCGAGTCTGCCGTCCGCGTGATCGAACAGCTCTCGACTTCCATTGGCGCGTGCCTGCCTTCAGGCTTCCGGCTCTCGTCGGCCCGGCGGCGGTTGAACGGGATGGCAAGGCTCTACATCGGCCGGACCATCGTTCCGAGTGGAATCTGTATCGCCCGGTTGGCCCGTCGATGTTTCCGAAATGTTCGGATTCGATCCTCGGCGGACGTGGCCGAGGCACTGGGACTTCCTTATTTCGAACCCTCTTCGATCGAGGAGGATGTCAAGACACAGACGGATCTCCTGCTTGGGCTTCTGGAACAGTACGAGTCAAGGGGGCTGGATACGATCGACTCGGTGTTGGATGAGTTGCGTCCCACCCTAACGGACGTCGATTTTGAAGCGTTTACGTTCGACGAAGCCTACCTGGACGACCTCCCCACCGATCCCGGCGTTTACGTGATGCGTGATGCCGAGGGGAAAGTGATCTACGTCGGCAAATCAGTTCACCTGCGAGATCGGGTCAAAACATACTTTTCCAGGCGGTCTGAGCGTGAACAGAAGACGCTCAGGATCCTGGAGCGGATCTGGACCGTGGAATTGGAAGTGGTCGGGTCCGAGCTCGAAGCGATGATCCTGGAAGCGCGCCTGATCCAGGCGACGCGTCCGGAGTTCAACAAGCAGGTGGCGATTCACGACCGTGGAAAACCGGACGACGCCCCCTTTGTCCTCGTCCTTCCGTCTGCAGATCGAGAAAGCGTGGAGTTGCTTTGCGTACGGCCCGATGCGCCGATCGGGACCGTCCGGGTCCGGAAAGATCTGGCGGATTGGGAAGATGGTTGGTCAGAACTAAAGCAGTGTCTGGCATACGTACCAGAAGTGGACGAGGATGAAGTCGCCCGGAAAATCGTGTGGGGCTGGATCGACCGCAACCGGGAGAAGGTCAACCTGGTTCGGCCGGAGGATGTCGGCGAAGCCCTCGAGTTGAAGCGGGTGTTGGCCGATCACATTTCCGACACCACGGACGAGGCGTGGGAAAAGGTATGGAGAATCTGATCGGTCTCCTAGTTCCTACCCTCCTGAACACGATCGTCTTCTGGATCGTCAACCTGGTCATGGCCGCAGTCGTCGCCGGGGGGTGTTCGCGCTGTATCGGACGGGCCGACGCGTAGCAAATGGCTTAGCGCCCAGTCCTTCCCGCCCCAAACTGGAACCCATCCAGGAAGTCAAAGTCCTGGCGGTCGGGACGAGCTGGTTGGAGGCGTATGCCACGTCGCAATTCTCGCGGGACTGGCCTCGGCCTGGATGGTCCTGGGATGGTTCCAGTTGCTCGGGTTTGTCGGTTTCTTCGCGCCCTCCTTTATCAACCTGATCACCAACTTCTTCTTCTGGCTTCACTGCCTGCTGGGACGCCTTCAGCTGACAGACAAACGTGCGATCAAGCATGGCGGGCTGTTTGCCAACCCACTGTTGGCCATCCGGCTGAAGGAGATCAGGACGGTAGAGCTGGTGACATCGATGTGGTGGGAGCGGAAGTTCAAGTTCCCAACGATTCGGATCGAGGGAGGGGATAGATCGGTTGAGATCATGCTGGCGAAGGTTTCGGATGCGACGCGATTCGAGGCGATCCTGCTGATGCTGAAGAAGAAGGGTGAACTGGGACTGCCGATGTATGCGCCCTTGCCCGAAGAAGCAGCTCGGCAAGAGCTGAAGGACTGGAAGCCGTGAGGGTTAGATGGGAGAGGGTAAGCCCTTACTGAGCGAGGACGACCTCGCAGCTCGCATCAGAAGAGACGTGGTCGAGATACTTTAGGGTGCTGTCCTGCATTCGCGTCAGCGCCTGTCTGGTGAGGACGCCACCCGCCAGATATCCCCGTGTTCCGGGCGCATGAACCGCTCGGAAATACTACGTTTCAGCATTGTGACCAACGAATCGTAGAATCCGTCCTAGTTCAGGATCACGATCGGTCCCGAAAACAGGCCCAGTTGCTTCCAGGTGACAGCTTCCAGCAGTTCTTCCAGGGTTCCGCATCCCCCAGGCAGCGCGACCACGGCGCCGGATTCAGCCAAAATCAGGTGCTTTTGATCGTGCATCGAGTCCACGACCCGAAGGTCATCCAGGTCGCCGTGGGCCCACTCGACATCGACCACGAATCGGGGGATGACGCCGGTGACCTTCCCGCCTGTCGATCGGGCACCGTCCCACCAAGCCACTTCCACCCCAACTCTAGACGATTCTGAACCCTCGGTTTGCGAGTAAGATACCCAACGCCCCAGCGGCCTCGCTGCAGCGTGGGTCACACTTTCCCCTCGATTCACAGTAGAAGGCTACGTAGTGGATTTTAGTCGGCGTAGACATAGGCGAGCACCTCGACTGCCTGCTCCAGGGAGTTGACGACAACGTCGCTGCGCGCTCCCAACTCTTTCATTGCGTGCCGGAATACCGGGCTGTGGACGACAATAACCGGTACGCCCAGACGGTTGGCCTCCCCGATGTC
>PBWH01000011.1 GCA_002727195.1 Gemmatimonadota bacterium | reverse complement strand
ATGTCGGACTTGAATTCCTGGGCTTTGGCTTTGTCCCTGAACTGTTTCTTGATTTGGTTGGTCTTCTTGCCCTTGGGGCCGAAACGATACCGAACTCTGATGCTTCCATTCTTTTCCTTGTACATCTGTGCCATGCGGGTTCCCTCCGCTTTTTGAAGTGGACCTAAAAGTGGACCTAGTTAAGTTCAAAAACGGGTGTAAACGGCTGTTTTTCGACTCAAACGGGAAAGCCTCCTTTATAGTAGTGAGTCGACGTTCTGGTGACAGGTAGCGATTTTACTACGCCCCTGAAACCCGCATAAACACTGGCTTTTAGGCATAAAAAAAGCCGACAGCATACACTGTCGGCTTCCGTATTAGTGGTGCGGATGCCAGGATTCGAACCCGGAACCTTCTGGTCCGTAGCCAGATGCTCTATCCAGTTGAGCTACATCCGCACGTGCTCCAAAAGTCGAGCCGAAAGCTACAAGAATCGCGGAATCGAGTCAAGAAAAGAGCCTGGAATGGAAGCTTCTCGCTCTTACTCCAGGTTGGGCTTAGCCAGCTCCGTGATCCGGATCGCCAGGTTATCGCCCACAACGACGACTTCGCCGTGACCGAACAGGCTGTCGTTGACCATAATCTCCATCGGCATTCCCGAGAGCTTCTTCGTTTCAACGATCGAGCCCTCTTTCCACTCGATGATGTCCTGAAGCGATTTGGTCACCCGGCCCAGCTCGATCGATACCTTCATGGGCACATCGTCATACCGGTTGACGAACTTCTCGAGCTCGCCGAGGTCCAGATCAGGCAGCTGTTCGAACTCGGCCCTGAAGGTCTCTGCGTCCGCTACCGACACAAAGGGATCACCTGTATCCGCAGGGGGCGCTGGGGACTCGACCTGTTCCTCCGTCGGTAGGTCCTCCACCGGAGGCGCTTCGGCGTCCGGAATTTCTTCCGCAGGGACTGCCTGTTCCTGATCTTCTGAAGGATCCTCTGTGGGTTCCTGGGTCTCTTCTTCAGCCATAGCTGTGCTCGCGGTTGGGCGGGGAAACTATTCTGCTGCCTCGGGAGGTGATGGGGCTGCTTGCTCTGCTTCGCCCGAAGGCTCGGAGGCGAATTCGGTCTCCGGCGCTCCGTGCGCGTTCAGGACGGCGCTGATCTTGCCCAACAGATCCAGCTTGGAGACCTTGCCCCTGAGCTGGTGGCCGGTCTCGCCTTCTTTGGCGAACTGGAAGGTCGGTATGGTGGCCACGTGCCGTGAGCGGACGATATTGCCCTGTTTGACCGTGTTTACTTCACAAAAATTCATCTTGTCGCCGACCTGGTCAGCCTCTGCCTTGACTGTGTCCGTTAGGTCGGCGACCGCCCTATACCAATGGGCATTGAAGTAGACACAGCAGAGTGTTTCGCTCTTCAGGACCTCGGCCTCGTAGTTCTTGTCCGTCGTTTCAATCAGTTTAGCCGTGGACCCTAGTAGAGGACGATGTTGTCCGCCTGCGGTAATCCTTGCCTGGCTTGTTCCTGTTGCTGCGCAAGGAGCTTTTCGGTTTCGCCGTTCGTGTCATACAGTTTGTTCGACAGATTCTTGACGAGGNTGAGCAGAATCTTTCGGCAGATGTTGGCGTCGTCGACGAAGAGTTGGACGAGCGCGTCTTTTGTGATTTCGAGTCCCATCGACTCCGTGATCCCTACGACATCTGCCGATCGTGGTTCATCTGTGATGACGCCCATCTCGCCGACTAGGCCGATGGGGGAGATAAACTCGATATCCGTGCCTGCTTTGGTTCGGGTCACCAGTTGGCCGTCNAGAAGGATGACTGGCCGTGCCGAACTTGTAAATCACCTGATCCGGCTCATATTTCGCCACACGACAAATCGAATAGCTCTTCTCTACCTCTTCTTCGGTCAGGCGGTCGAAGAAGGGGATCCCCATCAGGTGGGCAACAATCTGTTTGGTGGCATCGGCATCTGCGGACATCGGGTCGTCCCGATGGTGGAAATACTTCTAAATGGTAAGCAAATTGGTTCCACTTATCAACACGACCCCATCGTCGCGGATGCGTTGACTTCGACTCTTTTCGGGCTATTTTAGCGCCCCGGCCGATAGGTTTGGAGATGAGTATGGACAACAGACCCAGGACAGAAACGCGTGGTGTCGAGATCACCGTAGGNTGTGACGGAGGTGAACTGCGAGGTCGCGACGATCGTGCCTTGCAAGCGGCGATAGATTACGTCGACCGACTGGGTGGCGGGACGGTAATTGTGCTTGCCGGTCGGTATGATATGTCGAATTCGCTATTCTTGCGAGCCGGGATCACATTGTGTGGGGAGGGGGATGATACGGTCCTCTACAAATGCCCGGGACACGGTCAGGCGCTGGTCCGAGACTCCGATTGGTATGAGGCAAGTGTGGAGGTCGGCGATGGCCAGGGATACCGGCCTGGAAGTGGCGTCATGCTTCGTAGCTACCAGGATGAGTCGGACTGGCTGCGTGATGTCGTCCGGGCAACCGTCACTCGGGTGGAGGGACAAGTCCTGACGCTTTCGAAGCGGCTTCGGGAGAACATGTGGCTGGAGCATCGAGCGTCTGCNGCACCCTTGTTCCCGTTGATAACGGCCGAGGAAGAGACACACGATGTCACCATTCGCGACATCACCCTCGACGGGAACCGGGACGAGAACGAAGAGATCAACGGGAACTACTCGGGTGGCGTTTTCATTCAACGATGCGACCGGTGGACCTTCGATCGGGTGACATCCCGATCCTACAACGGGGACGGGTTCAGTTTCCAGGTCTGCGACGACATCCACTTCGATCGATGCCGATCGCAGGGCAACGCGAACCTCGGGTTTCATCCAGGAAGTGGCTCCCAGCGCCCCGTATTCCGTGAATGTGTCTCAACCGGAAACAGCCAAGGGATCTTCTTTTGTTGGGGCGTGTCCGACGGTCTGGTGGAACGTTGCACGTGTTCGGACAACCGTGACTACGGGATCTCGATCGGACACCGGGATACTGACAACCGGGTNGTGGATACNACGATCGAGCGAAACGAGAAGATCGGTGTCTTGTTCCGTGAACAGACCACGTTCAGGTCGGGGCATCGGAACCTGATCACCGGATCCACAATCGCTGACAATGGGGCCAATCTTGACGGTGTTGGGGTAGACGTACGAGGTGAAACCTGTGACATCGTTCTTCAGGACAATGTCATCTCCGACAGCGGCCGAGGCGTTCAGCGCATCGGGGTGAGAATCGGCGAACAAGCGAAGCGGATCGATACCGAGAAGAATACCTATGTCGGGCTGGCCGATGATGTGACCGAGTCCGGGAAAGCTAGGGAAGANACCACGTGACTGAAGAAAATTTGAAGGGCAAGGCCATCGAATATCTCAAGCGAGCCTACGGTGAGGATACAGTATCGATGGACGTGATGGACAACTCTGTCGATGAAGGAAACGGCGTGCTGCNCGTTGATTGCACTGTCAGTATCGGGGGGCAGGAATCGGATTGGACAAAGTGGTTCACGTTCCAGAACGGAAACGTGGTCGATATGGATTGGCGCATGCGCTAAGGGCTGACGAGGATGCAGGGATAGGGGCAGGGAAACGAGGGAGATCTTGAAGCTAGACACGAAATTGATCCACGAAGGAGAGGACGAGGCAAGGGCCAAAGGGGCTGTCGCGCCGCCGATCTATCAAAGCGCCACCTTCGAGAGTCGTCCCGGGGAGTCTTACGACGAAATCCGGTATGCCCGGCTGAACAACACGCCGAATCACCTGGCCATTCAGAAGAAGATTTCCCGGGTCGCAGGTGGTGAGGCCTGCGTGGTTGCGGCATCGGGGATGGCCGCTATTTCGACGGCGCTACTGGCAGTGCTCCGGTCGGGCGAACACGTTCTGGTGCAGGATTGTCTGTATGGCGGCACCCACAGTCTTCTCACAGAGGACCTACCCGCAGCCGGTATCACGCACTCGGTGATCGATGCGAAACGTCCGGAAACTTGGGGAGAGGTGCTACGCCCGGAGACCCGGGCGATTTACGTCGAGTCGATTACCAACCCCACGCTCGACGTCGCGTGTTTGAAGGAAGCGGCCGAATTCGCCAACACCCACGGACTGATCTCCCTGATCGACAACACGTTCTGTTCACCCGTCAACTTTCGGCCACTCGACATCGGCTTCGATATCGAGCTGCATAGCGCCACCAAATATCTGAATGGGCACTCTGACATCGTGGCCGGCTGTGTGATCGGCGGCGAGGAGCTTGTTAGAAAGGTCACGCATCGCCTGAATCACCTCGGGGGAAGCCTGGATCCACACGCCTGTTTCCTCTTGCACCGCGGGCTGAAGACCCTTGGTTTGCGGGTCACGAGACATAACGAGAACGGCCTTTCTGTAGCACGGTTTCTGTCGTCGCACAAAGACGTAACCCGCGTCCTATATCCTGGCCTTGAGGACCACCCTGACTATCATCGGGCTTCCGGACTCTTCACCGGTTACGGTGGTGTAGTGAGCTTCGAGGTCGAGGGCGGGGCCACGCGAGCAGATGCGTTCATTGCGGCTCTTGAACTGGCNATGTTCGCGCCCAGCTTAGGTGGGGTTGAGACGCTGATCACGCGCCCGGTTCTGACGACACACAGTGGACTGTCGGAGCCGGACCGAGAGGCTTCCGGCATATCGGACTCCCTCGTTCGGATCGCTCTCGGGGTGGAGTCTGAGGCGGACCTCTGCCTGGACCTGGACCAAGCTCTGGCGGCTTCTGGCTGATGCGCGACCGGGTGGTGGTCATCGGGGGCGGGATCGTCGGTGCTTCGATCGCCTGGCACCTTGGGCGCCGCGGTTAGACCGTTACCCTGCTTGATCGAGACCCGGAACCACCTCGAGAAGCGTCGAGAGTCTCTTTTGCTTGGATGAACGCACGAGACAAGGACTCACGCGCCTATTTCGAACTGAACCGGCGGTCGTTCCATCTTTGGCACCGTTTTTCGGACGCGTTGGAAGGGGGTTTCTGACTCGAGTGACCTTCTTTGGACATCCACTCCGGATAGCGCTCGGGCGCCTGAGGACCGTGTCCGGCAGTTGCAGGCGCGTGGGGCTATGACGCGAGGAGCATCGGTCTCGAGGAGGTCCGCCAGCTCGCGCCCGGCGTGGTCTTCGATGGATTCTGTGGTGGGTCGCTGTCTGGAAGCGACGGCCACGTGGATGCCATTCGGGCGGTACAGGCCCTGCACGAAAGATGTCGATTGCTTGGTGTTGATGTCCGACTTGGGCAATAGGTGGAGTCGCTGGAGACCTCTGGGAACGTTCGGGCAGTCGTCACGGACGCGTCAACTTATCCTTGCGACGTCTGGGTAGTCGCTTGCGGCGCCGANACTGCTCGAGTCGTGGCAATGGCCGGGCTGGATGGGCCTATGTATCATACCTTTGGCGCCNCGGTCAGGACCTCACCGACCTCGCCGTTGTTCAGGGGACCCTGCGTTATGCACGAGCCCTCCCATCATGAGATTCCGCTCGCGATCCGGAAGTTCCGAGACGGTACGGTGATTCTGCACGGTGGGGCGGACGGAAGAATGCACGACGNGTCGCTGGGGAAAACGGACAAGGAAGCAGAGCGAGTTCTCGCCTCGGCGGTCGTTATCGCCCCAGCCTTAGCCGATGTCGAGATCGAGGAGACCCGTCGTGCGCGTCGCCCGATTCCGTAAGATGGTCAATCGATCCTAGGGTTCGCACAGACCGTCCCGAACCTGTAACTCGTGATCACACNCAGCGGCGTTACCCTTGCGCCTGTGATTTTCTCCTGGTCGGCGACCGAGATCCTGGACCGTGTCGGTGTCGAGGAACTCGAACCCTTTCGGCTGAGTCGATTCGGATAGCCGTCCTTCACCTTGGAGTGTCCATGTTCCGCGTTGCCCTCATCGGTAATCGTGCTCATCAGAACACTTACGGCCCCCTCTGGAAGAATCGCTCCGACGCTGAGATCGTCGCGCTTGCTGAGCACAATGCCGAGAAGGCCGCTGGTCTCGAGGAATTGTACGGGTTGCCGTGCAGTCGGGAGTACGATGCGGTGCTGGAACGCGATGATGTCGACATCGTCTGTATCGCGACGGATTTCTACCTCAAGAGATGGCTAGTCCCTAAAGCTGTCTCCTGCCGCAAACACGTCCTGGTCGACAAATCCCTTGCTCGAACGATGGAGGAGGCGCGTGCCATCGCAGCAGAGACGCGCGACACGGAGGTCAAGGTCCATCTGGCCTATCCTCACCGATACTATCCCGGGTATCGAGCGCTGATTCACCGGCTGAAGTCAGGGGAGTACGAGCAGCCTGTCACCTGGACGAACCATTTCATCCGCCAGTTTCCCGATGGCGATCTAATGCGGTATGTCAGTTACCCGACGGCAGCCAGTGTCAACGGGGGAGGCGAGCTCCAGAATCTCGGTAGCCATCCTGTGGACTTGATCCACCACACGTTCGGAATGCCCAATCGCGTGTACGCCAAGTTCGAGACCGCCTATTGGCCAGACTATTACGACCAGTTCGGGACTGAAGACGTGGCGACGCTCGTCTGCGAGTTCGATCACCTGATCGCTACGGTGATCGTGGGGAGGAACCGGATTCCCGAAGAGGGAAGTGCGATCGACTCGATTGACCTGTGGTGTCGGGGCATTCACGCCAGGGCGACAGTGGACGGGCTCGAGGAGAACGAAGAGGCACTCGATATCGGTATACCAGAATACACCGGAGCGGCCGCGTGCGTTCAGAACCTCATCGATGCGATCGAGAATAACGCACCGCTGGAGTCCACCATTCACGATGGCCTGGCTGCGACGGAAATCACGACCGCCGGGTATCAGTCGGCTGAGTCCGGTCAGTTTGTGTCCTTACCCCTGGAGGACGACCGTCATCCGATGATCGATGATCATGAGCAGATCATCGAGGGATACCTGGATTAAGTCGGTGGCGGAGTTATTCCACGTCTGTATGACGATGGATGTCGAGCGGATCGCCGAGCAATCACCCACCGGCGGCCCACCCGACTGGGACTTCGCCGAGCGATCTGCTCGGGCTTACTGCGAGATTCTTCACGCAAACGGGCTGCGAGCCACGCTTTTCATCGTACCCGATACCGCGAGGCGGCAACCCGATCTCTACCTTGATTTAGCAGAGACGACGGGAGCAGAACTGGGCATGCACCTGCATCCTCAGTGCTGGCGGGACCGATACCTGCATGCGGATCGCCACGACTACCTGGGAGGTTACGCGGGACAAGCTCAGCTGGAGATGCTGGAAGTCGCGAAAGCGGAGTGGATGGAGGCGATCGGGTTTGAGCCCGCCTCATTCAGAGGAGGGAACTTTTCGGCAAACGACGAGACCTTCGCAGCATTGGTCGAAGCGGGGTTCACGCACGGCAGTGTGAGCCAGCCAGGGAGAGCGGTGACCTGGATGCGGGCGGTCTGGTCAGATGCGATCTGGGACGTTCACAGNCCCCACCGAGCATTTCGTGGCGCAGTGGGTGATCTCGACTTTATTGAAGTGCCGCTTACCAGCGACCGGGCGCAGCACGAACACTGGACGGGTGTCGGAGATGTGCGCCTGGAATCTGCCGAAGCCAGTCAGGTCTCGAAAGCAGCACGGCAGGAGGTCATGAGACAGGTTGGTGAAGACATCGCGATCAAGCACGTCTGCATCCTGACGCACAATTTCGTCAACTACTGGTCGTCTGAGGGGGATGGTCGTGCCCACGTGTTGCGCGACACGATCGAGTCCTTCCAGTCCCTTGCGGCCGANNTAGGACTAGAGATGGTTGGTTCCACGACCGCTGATGTTCGCCGTGCATACCTGAAAACGGAGCCCTGAAAGTGGAAACATACAAATCAGTGATCATCGGCCTGAGAGGCATCGGGTCCAATCGTCCCGAGGAAACCGATTTGCCTGTCTACGGTGCGATGCCCAATTCACACGCCTCGGCGTATCACAGATGTCCCCAGACCGAAGTGGTCGGTGTGTGTGATCTGGATCAGGACCTGCTGAATGGGTTCAAAGCAAAATGGGGGGATGTCTGGTCCGATCTCAATCTCTACACCGACTACCGGGAGATGTTCGAAAAGGAACAGCCCAATATCGTGAGCGTCGTGACCGGCGACCACCTGCACGGCAACATCACGGTCGACGCGGCAACGCATCCATCCGTGAGGGCGATCATCTGTGAAAAACCGATCGCAACGACCTTGGAGGACGCCGATCGCATGATCGAAGCGGCGGAGCGGGAGAAGGTGCTCCTCTCGATCGAACACTCGCGTCGCTGGCATCCGTCGTTCCTGGCAGCTCGGGAGTTGATCAGAAGCCGCGAAATCGGTGAACTGAAGACCATACATTGTGATTTATTCAGCGAACGGGCGATGATGTTCCGGAACGGGACGCACATGCTCGACCTGATTTGCTTTTACGCCGAGGCGGCGCCGAGCTGGGTAGTTGCGGAGCTCGAAGAAGGCTTCGAGAGCTTCACGGAGTACAGTGGGGACGGTGGACACGACCCTGCGACCGATCCTGGTACCTCGGCATATATCCGCTTCGAGAATGGTGTCCGTGCATACTTCAACTGCACGAAAATGACGTTCCCCGGGTCACAGATGTATCTGACGTGTGACAAGGGTCGGATCGAGATTTCGGACCGCGAGACGATTCTGGTCCGAGCAGACGGTCATCGGGTGTGGTCCCGGCAGACGATGGTGCCAGTCAGCTATATGCACCAGTTCCAGGCCGGGTTTGTGCCTGAAGTCGTCGACAAGCTCGAGAATGGGGGCGACCTGGTTTCCCCTCCACGCGAAGCACGAAAAACGCTGGAGATCATGCTCGGGATTCTGAAATCTCACCACGCGGGGAATCAGCGGGTCGATTTTCCTTTGGAATAGGCACTTTCATGAGCGAAATCGCATACGATGGGTATACAGAGTCGGGTTTTCCCCCGGGCCTGTATGAGGCCGCCGACACCGCTCCAGGTATCAGCGGTTTCTGCAGCTTTACACAGGATCATGTCACACAGTTCAAGGTCGATGGTTATCTGCTCGTCAGGGAGGCTCTGGATAGCAAAGCCCTGGTGGCGGTCAGAGCCGGGCTGATGCACCTGATCTCAGGCAAGGCGGAAGGGTTTCGGGGCATCCAGTATGAGAAGTCAGTGCGTGGTCGACTCGATGAGCTGAGCGATGAGGAGCGTGTAGCGTCAGTTCGCAAGCTCCAGTACTTCGTGGGCCACGATGACCGGTTGACGAATCTGGCTGAAGACGAGTCCCTGTTGCGCGTCCTGAAGGCCATCATCGGAGAGACTCCGGGGCTGTTCGCTAATCAGGCGATGGTCAAGCCCGCGCGTATCGGGAGGGAGAAGCCGTGGCATCAGGATCACGCGTATTTCGACCTGCCAATTGGGACCCAGATCGTAAGTGCATGGGTCAGTCTGGACCACGCGACACGGGAGAACGGCTGTATGCACGTAATTCCTGGGAGCCATCTGGGAGGACCGCTCATCCACTTTCAGGTGAGAGACTGGCAGATCTGTGACGATCACGTTGCGCGAGGGCGGGCCGTGGCTGTGGAAATGAATCCGGGCGACATCCTCCTCTGGGATGGCCTCCTCCACCACGGCACGCCCCCGAATTTGTCGGACCGTGGNNGGAGAGCTCTACAGCTCCACTATTGGCCTGCGTCGGTTGAGAAAATCCCAAAAGAAGAGAGACTGACTGTCTTTGGGAGCGAAGGGAAGGATGTGACGTGCTGAATCGAGGGCGCAGATGAAGAAAGCGATCATAGAGGGTGAGCGGGCTGGGAAGTTGGTAGAGGTACCCGATCCCGTGCCGAAAGAGAACTGGGTGGTGGTGAAGATTCACTCCGCCCCGATGTGCACTGAATACAAGGCCTTCGAATCCGGAAGGCCTTCGGCGTCTCTGGGACACGAAGCCGCAGGGGAAGTCGTCGCCGTGGCTCAGCCGGCCAGAGTGAAGGTGGGCGATCGCGTGGCCGTGATGCCCCAATTCCCGTGCGGAACGTGTGCGCTGTGTGTGTCCGGCGAATACATCCACTGTGAAACCACTGCGGATTTCGAGTCGTTCCTCGGCACACCCGAGGGCCGCGGGACCTACGCACAGTATATCGTGAAGCCCGACTGGATCCTGCCGCCACTTCCTGAGAGCGTTAGCTACGATCACGGCGCGATGGCGTGCTGTGGGCTTGGGCCTACGCTTGGCGCGTTCGAACGGATGCAGCTGCAGGCAGGAGAGACGGTTCTGATCACGGGGCTTGGACCTGTGGGTTTGGGAGGCGTGATCAACGCGTCATATCGAGGTGCTCGCGTGATCGCGGTCGACTCCGTTCCGTTCCGGCAGGAGATGGCAAGTTTGCTGGGTGCGGACGTGGTGCTGCCTCCGGGTGAGGAAACGTGTGAGCAGATTCGTGAGTTGACGGGTGGGGTAGGCGTCGATCGCGCGCTCGATTGTTCAGGTAACCCGCTGGCCCATCGGTTGTGTATCGATGCTACCAGACGCAAAGGCAAGGTCGCGTTCGTGGGTGAGTGCAGTCAGGATACGGCCATACGGATCAGCCCGGATATGATCCGCAAGGGGCTGTCGCTGATCGGATCCTGGCATTACAACCTCGAGGACTACCCGAAATTGATGAGCGTCGTCCAGCAGTCAGGTGACAAGATTGACCGGCTGATTACACACCGGTTCCCNCTCTCCCGTGTCCAGGAGGCATGGGAACTGCAGCTCACCGGCGAATGCGCGAAAGTGGTGCTTGATCCGTGGGGGTATTCATGAGTGACTACAAGTGTGCGATCATCGGTGTTGGTCAGAACCGAGCGAGAGGGCTGGCGGCCGCCTACACCCATATCTCCCGGGGAGAACTGGTCGCGGTTTCGGCTCGGACAGATGAGGTGCGTGAGGCGTTCGCGGCGGAATACAGTGTGCCTTCACACTTCGCGGACTATCAGGAGATGTTCGAGAAGGCCAGGCCGGATGTGGTGCACGTCAACACGCCTCCCGACGTCCGTCTGGATATCATGGTGGCGGCTCAGGAGGCGGGGATTCCCGCCCTAATCGTGGAAAAGCCGCTGGCCATTCAGGGCGAGGACTATCGGGAGATCCAACAGTTCGCAGCGGATGCAAGCCTTAAAGTTTGTATCAATCATCAACTGCACTTCCACCCGAGACGGGTTGAACTCCAGGATCACGTGGCCAACGGTGAAATCGGAGAGATCCGGTTCATCGACGCGAGCTGCGGGATGAACCTGGCTTACCAGGGGACGCACACACTTCAGGCGATTGGCGCTTTCCATCCAGATCCGCCGACGAGTGTGTTTGGACAGGTCAGTGGTTCTGAAGGGCTCTCCGATCCTCGTGGGAAGAAGCACCTGGCTCCCGATAGCACGCTCGCGATTCTGAACTTCGCGGACGGTGTGCAGGCCACTTTGCAGAGCGGAGAGACTGCGCCGAAAGTCGGTCGTGAGACGATTAACACCCACAAACGGATTGCCGTGCACGGCACACGTGGATACGTCCACTGGACCATGTGGGGGTGGGAGATTGGGATCGATGGCAAGACGACGTCGGGGTCGCACGAGTATCCGGACGAGGATATCCTGGGCCAGGCAGGGATGACGGAGGCGATGTTCGCCTGGCTGGAGGACGACACCCAGACTCATCCCTTGAACCTGGATTCGGCGCTCACCGACTTCAACACCGTTCTCGGCATTTATACGAGCGCACTGGAGNACCGGGTGGTGGACCTGCCTTTGACGCCTTCGGATGGCCTGTTCGAGGCACTGCGACGGCGGCTCGGATGAGGACGATCGGCCTGATCGGTGGGATGAGTTGGGTCTCGACGGCCGAGTACTACAGGCTGGTCAACGAGGGAATCGGTGAGCGTCTGGGAGGGTGGCACTCCGCGCGGTGCGTGATCCACAGTGTGGACTTTGCCGAGATCGAGCAACTCCAGAGAGAAGGAGAGTGGGATGCCGTGGCCGAGATCCTGTCTGCATCGGGTACATCGCTCGTCGCTGCTGGAGCGGAGGTCGTGCTGCTCTGCGCGAACACCGTGCACCACGTTGCCGATGCGATCGAGTCCGCGTTGACCGTTCCCTTCATCCATATCGCAAAGGCCACGGGTGAGCGGATCCTTCAGGCGGGTATTCGGCATGTCGCACTACTGGGCACCGCTTACACGATGGAGATGGATTTCTGCCGTTCGCCCCTCGAAGCGATGGGAATCGCGGTGAGCGTCCCTGATGAGGGAGGGCGAGACATGATCAACCGCGTGATCTACTACGAGCTCTGCCAGGGCCTGATTGAGGATTCGTCCAGGAAGCAGTTTGTGGATGTGATCGAGGGGCTGATCCGGGACGGATGTCAGGGGGTTGTCTTGGGATGCACCGAAATCCCCCTCCTGATCGGTCAAGAGGACGTGTCCGCACCCGTGTTCGACACAACGCGAATCCACTCGGAGGCGGCGGTAGAATTCGCGCTGAGCTAGCTGATCTGGCCTGCCTGGGAGCCGCTCCAGGGCGGCCTCGATGGGAAGGGCGTGTCTCACGTTACCGTTGGTGCCCACCAGTGTCGTGGCCTTGGACACAGCGTTCAGGATCGTTTCTTCTGTTGCCTTCGCAATCGCCTGGAACGGGACGTTGATCAGAGACTCGTCTGCCTCGAAAGCCTTCCAAACCTCCGCCTGCTCCTGCTTCCTGAAGGTCGTCGAGAACCCTATCACACAGTNTCCGCTCGATGCGGTGATACTCATCGATGAACTACAGCCCTGCCGTGGTGCCCGCACCGTTAATCACATAGTTCCCGCCCTGGTACCCGGTGGAAGGATTGCTGTAACCCCTGTGCGGACCGGGCCTTCAGCGATCTGCTGGGGCTCAACGCCCTCAATCAGAGTGACCTGCCCAACGCGGACCCCATCCACGTCCGTGATCGCGTTGTTGGGTCCCGTGTCATACTCGCCGATTCGTATACCGGATTCACGAGCTCGAGGTCGATCTGATGTGCTCATAGTTCCACCAGTTGTGATAGGTCAGATAGGGTAGCGTCCGGCTGTGGAAGCCCATCCGGCAGGGCGGCCCCGTGCAGGTTGATCCAGACAGAGCGCATCCCAACCCCTTTCGAGCCACCGACGTCTCGTCTGGCATCGTTCCCAACGTAGACGATTCGGTCAGCTTCCATCTGCCAGTAGTCGAGGGCTACTTGGTACACCTTAGGGGACGGTTTGATGGCGGACTCAGTCGACGACCAGACGATGTGCTCGAAGCAATCGAAGATTCCCGTCTTCTGCAGGTTGTGTTCGAACCTCGGAGGCTGGGCGAACACATTTGAGATGATTCCCAGACGGTGTGTGGAAGCCAGCATCCGTATCGTCGATCGATGCGCTTTCGAGATCACCCCGATCTCGTGTTCGGCGATGNTATCGTCGATCAGGTCGACCTCGGACGGAGGTAGCGTGGGGGCAATCTTGCGCGTGAGGTCCCCAACAGTCGGGAACCGGTCATCGTCGATCCGGCTATCGTACGCCTGGACGATTCTGCCGAAAACTTCTTCGATAAGTTTCTGGACCTCGTCTGGGCTCTGCGTCATACCGCCAACGCGTTGATACGTCGACGCATAGTCTTCGTCCGGGCCGAAGCGATCGTTCTCGAACATGAAGGTCTCCCCCTGGTCGAGCAGGATAACGTCGACGTCTTTCAGTGAGAAGGCCATCCTCTAAAACTCGATTGCCACCGGACCGCCGGTTTCAGCGCTCTCGATGGCCCCGAACACCATGGCCAGGCTCTTGATGTTATCCGTATGCACGGTCTCGGGTGTACCGCCTTTCTGGACGCAGTCGATGAAGTCGTTGATCAAACCCTCGTGTCCNCCGACGCGATCCTCATCAGAGGGGTCATCCACATCGATCTCCTCGCACTCCGAGCGGAACGACCCGGTTCCCGTGACTCTCTCACCCTTGAAGCCGTCCGCACCGTCCCAGGTGAGGCTGCCTTGCTGGCCGATAATTCGCCAGTCGCACTCCCAGGTCGTGTTCAGGCCCTCGGAACACCAGCTGCCGCGGTAGGTGTAGATGATCCCGCCCGTCATTTCGAACACAGCGATCGCTGAGGCATCGCGATCATACCACGATCCGGCGGGGTTCCACTCCTTGCAGTAGACGGAAACGGGGTCGGCACCCGTTATCAGCCGCGCCGNGTCGAACGTGTGGATGGCCATGTCNAGCAGAAGCACGTGCGGCATGTGATCCCTGAACCCGCCGAAGTGCGCTCCAATGTAGAAATCGCAGTTGAGCGTCGTGAGTGCTCCAACAACATCTCNATCGAGCGCACGTCTCAGCCGTCTGATGTTGGGGTCATAGCGTCGATTCTGGATGATCGCGTATAGCCGGTCGGCTTCGTCCGCAGCGGCTGCGGCTCGTCTCGCGTTCTCCATGGAATCGGCCATCGGCTTTTCGGACATGACGTGGCAACCGTGCGCGAAGGCCTCAAGTGCGACGTCCGTGTGCGCTTCGGGGATCGTGCAGTCGAACACCGCATCAGGGGTGAGGTCGTCCAGCATTTTTGCCAGATCCGTTCCTGTGGCGGCGTCGGCATTTCCGTAGTCATCTGCTCGGGTCCTCGCAGCCGACTCATCGATGTCGACAAACCCGACCAGGTCAATCTCTTCCGTGTCTCTACTGACCTGGGTCCAGCGACGGCTCATGCCCCCG
Source organism: Gemmatimonadota bacterium (assembly GCA_002727195.1). Lineage (GTDB taxonomy): Bacteria > Latescibacterota > UBA2968 > UBA2968 > UBA2968 > UBA2968. The sequence continues at coordinate 85,630 of PBWH01000011.1, read as the reverse complement.
CATCCAACGAGTACGGTCCTTACTGGTTCTGGCATTCTGTTTCCTTGTTAACCGGCCGGCCAGACGAGTAGCCGATCCGGGGAAAACCGAGGAAAGATTGTATCTCCAGGGCGGTATGACGTTTCTTTATCGACGAGGATATGTAGATGGCATCCTGCCCAGTCCACGAGGAGGATACGGGAGGGGCCGAGGTCTTCGACGATCTGTATTGTCCCCGGGATTTCGCCCCCAGAAGTAAGCACACTCTCAGGCCGAATGCCAAGGGTGGCGGTTTCGGCAGCGCTTCTGCAGGCTGCGATCGGATCTCCTCCGGGACTTAGCCACGATGTTTCGAAACGCCTGACACGAATCAGGTTAATGGGGGGATAGCCCAGCTGAAGTGCTACATCGGGAGAAACCGGACGGCCATAGACTTCGTCTGGAGGACCTGTTTGGGCGATCTCACCGTCACTGAGTACGATGATACGGTCGGCCATCGACAATGCCTCTGACTGATCGTGTGTCACGTAGATCGTCGGTGTCTCGAGAGATTTCTGTAAGGCGATGAGTTCAACGCGAAGACGTTCTCGTAGCTTCGCATCAAGGTTGGTGAGGGGCTCGTCGAACAAGAAGATCCTGGGGCTGCGTACGATCGCCCGGCCGATGGCGACCCTCTGCATTTCGCCGCCTGATAGTTGCGTCGAGGGTCGGTCCAGGAGGGGAGTGATGTGAAGGAGGTCGGCCGCCCACCGAACTCTGTCGTCAATCTCTTCGGCCGAAACTGTGGATGAGGGAGAAGTGAGGGGAAACGACAGGTTCTGCCGGACGGTTCGATCCGGATAGAGCGAGAAATTCTGGAACACCATTGCGACGTCTCGCTCGGCAGGAGCGGCTGAAGCNACTGACTGGCCCTCGATCGTTATGTTTCCGCGATCGGGCTGCTGTAGTCCCGCGATCGCCCTCAGGAGGGTCGTCTTGCCTGCGCCCGTCGGCCCAAGGACGACAAGGAGTTCACCAGGCTGAAGCGTGAAGGTTACGTCCTTGAGCGCCACGGTCTCGCCTAAAGAAACTGTGAGCGCATCGACCTCGAGCGTACTCACGTCACAATCCTGCCTGTCGAGGGATCGTAGAGGCAGGCATGATCCAGATTTAGGTCGAGCGTAACACGACTACCGGTTGTCTGTGCCGTGTCTGTCCGTACGGCGATCGAACCCAGATTCGTGTTCACGTGGGCAACGTGATGGTCCCCGAAATACTCCGAGATACTGATCTCTCCCTCGATCTGCCCGCTGTCGCTGAACCTAACGAACTCGGGTCGAATTCCCAGCGCAGCGTCCCCCCGATGCGTGGTTGCAGGAAAGCTGAAGGTGGTGTCGTGGGTGCGAAAGACTGCGTCGTCTCCGAGTGTCCCGTTTACGAGGTTCATCCCTGGGCGCCCCACAAAGTCAGCGACGAACAGACTGCTCGGAGTTGCGTAGACGTCCTCTGGGCTCCCAACCTGCTCGATCAGGCCACCATTCATAACAACGACCTGATCGGCCAGACTCAAGGCCTCCTCCTGGTCGTGGGTGACGTAGAGTGTGGTGACGCCGGTTTCCATCTGTTGCCTGCGGATCGACTCTCTAAGGTCTAAACGAATGCTCACGTCCAACTGGCCAAGCGGTTCATCCATCAGATAGATCGCTGNCTCACGGACCATCGCGCGGCCGAGCGACACCCGTTGCTGATCGCCACCGCTTAACTGACTTGAATGGCGGTCCAGCAGAGGAGTGATGCCAAGCTGATCCGCGATGCGAGCCACCCTCGCGTCCCGTTCCGAAGGCGAGATGGCCTGGTTCTCGAGCGGGAAGGCGACATTCTGCCGGACCGTCATGTGCGGATAGAGTGCGTAGAACTGGAAGACGAACCCGACGTCACGTTGCGATGCCGGAGATGCGCTCANGTTCGTGTCGTTNAGCCAGATATTCCCTGANGTAGGTGTTTCNAGGCCCGCGACCATTCTCAGGGTGGTCGTTTTACCACACCCCGAAGGGCCCAGGAGGACGATGAAGTCACCAGCTTGCACGATCAGGTCTATTCCGCGAACGGCCTGAGTCCCATCGTCGAAGGTTTTGGCGAGTCGATCGAGCTTCAGCACGGCCAAACTCCTTGGTCGCGGGGAGGGGTCATTGCTTGATCGTCCCGAATGTGACCCCGCGGAGGAGATGTCGTCTGACCAGGACCGTGAAGACGATGATGGGAAGCGCGAAAATCAGGACCCCCGCTGCGATCTGAGGCCAGGGCACACCCTGGATGTTGCCCTGGAGACCAGCGAAGTAGACGGGTACGGTGACGGCTTCAGCGTTGTTCAGTGTCATCGCGAACCCATACTCGTTCCAGGCGCTTATCAGGCAGAAAACCGCAGTCACGGCCACGCCGGTTCGCGCCTGCGGAAGGATGATCCTGGTAAAGGCCTGGAACCGTGTGTATCCGTCGACAAGCGCGGCTTCCTCGTATTCGCGGGGGATCTCGTCGATGAAGCCCTTCATCAGCCAGACGGCGAGTGACAGGTTAAAGCCCGTGTAGAGGATGATCAGACCGAGGTGCGTGTTCGGCAGGTCGAAGGTGCGATACATCAGAAGCACCGGGACGACGACAGCCAGCGGAGGCAGGAAGCGAGTGCTCAGGATGAAGAACAGCCAGTCTTTCGCCCCGGGGATGTCATACCGGCTGAACCCGTATGCGCAGGCCGTCCCTAGAGCGACCGAAGCGAGGGTACTGAGCAGGCCGATCAGGATGCTGTTGCCGATGAAGTGCCACATAGCGTGTCGTGTGCCCACGTGGGGGACCAAGAGCTGTCTGTAGCCATCCAGGGTGGGTTTGAACGTGTGCCTTCCTTCGTCCGACGCCGATGGAATGTAGCGGGCCGTGGGGCTGATGGCGGCTTCCTTGGTCTTGATGGACGTCAGGCCAAGCCACGCGAGTGGAAGCGAGGCCAGCGCGGCGTATCCGATGATGATGGCGATTCGGATGTTCTTCACATCGTCCTCCCCTGAGACGCCTGGTAGGACTGGATATACCGCACAAAAACCGTGGACAGGGCAATCACGATGACTAGGACGACCATACCGTATGCGGCTCCCAGCCCGACTTTGTAGCTCCGGAACACCGTCTGGTAGAGGAGTGCGCTCAGGGTCTGCGTAGACGCATCATTGGGCCCAGTGACAGCCATGACCAGGTCAAACTGTTTGAGGGCATCAGTCGTCCGGAACAGGATGGCCAGGAAGATCATGGGCGATGAAAGCGGAAGCGTGATCCGTCGGAAGGTCGTCCAGGTGCTCGCACGGTCGATCTCTGCGGCTTCATACAGATGTGTAGGGATGGAATTCAGGCCCGCGAGGGATATGAGCATCATNAAGGGCGTCCACATCCAGATATCGATGAGCAGGATCGATATCAACTTCAGATCAGGGTCGGTCAACCAGAGGGGTTCTGGTCCCCCGATGAGGGAGAGGACCTGGTTGAGAACGCCGAAATTCCCACTCAGGATGACGTGCCAGTAGAGTCCCATGACGGCGGGGGACAGCATCATCGGGATCAGAAGTAACGTCAGGACGGCAGATTTGGCCTTGAAGGCCGGTTTCAGCGCGAGGGCGAGGGTGTACCCAATCACCAACTCGACTGAGACGGCGATGAAGACGAATAGGGCAGTGGTGCGAATCGCAGCGAGATACCTCGGTTCTTCGAAGATCCGGGCGAAGTTCTGGCCGCCAGTCCATCCCGAAGTGTCTCCGCTCAACTCGGCGTTCGTGAAGCTGAGTATGAGGTTATACAGCAGGGGAAAGATGTTCAGGCCGATCAGAACGATCAGTGCGGGGGCTACAAACGCGTATTTGAGGTGAGACCGGTCCATGCCTGCCTGAAATAACTGAAAACGTATGAAAAACGGAGAGTTACGATAGCTTGGAGACCTTGAGATGTCAATCTAGCGATTTTGTCATTTGACATTTGTATCTTATTGAATATTCTGAGGCTATCCGTATGTGTGACCCACGTCACAATTCGAGGGATTAGATGGCTGTGAAGATGACGATGTGCCCGCCGCTTGCGGACCATGTCATAGAGAGAATCAAGGATTTGGGGATCGACGTTGACGCGACCCGAGACCCAGAGGAGGCTGTCGCATCGATCAGAGATGCTGACTGCTTCTACGGCCGGATCAGTCCCGAGATGCTGGAAAATGCTGGGAAACTCCGCTGGATCCAGGCAACGAGTGCCGGTCTGGATGGCTACTTCTTCCCGGAATTGCGTCGTAGCGACGCGACGATGACGAACCTGCGTGGCATTTACAGCGACGTCATCGCCGACCACGTTTTCGCGTTCATCCTGATGTTCGCCCGCGGTATGCACGTCTATCACGCCCGGAAACTGCAGGGCCTTTGGGAAAAGGGCGCGGACGTGATCCACATCGGTGGGAAGACGCTCGGGGTAATCGGCCTCGGCGGGATCGGCCTTGAGGTTTGTAAGCGTGGCCGCGCGTTCGGGATGCGTGTTGTGGGCGTGGATCCGGCACCCAAGGATCGGCCGGATTACGTGGAAGCGATCTATGATCTGGCTGAGCTGAAGGTGATGCTCGGTGAGTCGGACGTCGTGGTGGTCTGCGTTCCCCACACTGGGGAGACGGAGTACATGTTGGGCGACGACGGACAGCGGGCGATGAAGCCGGGGAGCATTCTGGTCAACATCGGTCGAGGTAAGGTCGTCGACCTGGAATCGCTGAATCGCCACATCGAGTCGGGTCACCTGTATGGTGCCGCACTCGATGTGTATGAAGAAGAACCTCTGCCTCCCGATCACGCACTTTGGAAGCAGCAGCAGGTGATCCTCACACCACACGTCGCTGGCATCTCGCCCGAAGTACAAGGGCGACGGGAGGATCTCATCGTCGAGAACGCCAGGAGATTCTCCGCTGGAGAACCGCTCTTGAACGTGGTGGACAAAGTGAAAGGTTACGTGGTCGACAAGAACCCAGATTAACCGTCGGGAAATCGGCTGCAGCCAACCTATACACGCCCAGCTTCGTCGGTGGAAGCGGGGTAGTCTCTGGACCGTCCACTTTTGCGTATGTCCGTCGCGTGGCCGGTCCTTCGTGTTTTGCTATTTCTTCCGCCTTGCTGGTGTCGCGCCCATCCCTGGCTGCCATTACTGAGACCACAACTGCAGCAGGGCTCTCCGGGACCACAACCTCACCCCCGGTGTTAACAACATACAGATCTTCAGTGTCGGACTGACGGGCGACGGGAGTGATGACGTCGTCCTAGTCCGTCTTCAACTCTCGGATCTGAGTTCCGCTACCGGTATACAGGCGTCAGAGATTTCTGAGGTGCGGGTCTATGAAAGCACCGACGGAACCCTGGACATTCCGGGGGATACGCAGATAGGTTCCCTGTCCACCGTAAATCTCAGTGGCAATATGAGCATCTCTGTCTCCACCTCTGTGATCCGCAATACTAACAAGTACTTCTACTTCGGCGATGAGGCTGGCGGTTCGGACCTCACTGCCGTCACCACGGCGGGAACGCTGTCGGCTGACGTCATCGCGACCGAGATCATCCATACCCAGAAACCTTCAGTCGCTGAAAATGATGGTGCGCTGTCGACGCAGCCGATTGTCACGACTCGAGATGCGAACGGGACAACCGATACGGTGACCTTAACGAGCTCGGGAAGTGGCAGTCTGGCGAACTCATCACTTTCCGAAAGTTCGGGCGTCGCGACGTCCACGTAGGGCATTCGGTGGTGATGCCCATCCGACAGAAAGACTCAGATCTTGACGGGGACTCGCTGACAGGGGCAGGTGTCTCAGGTGGGACGATCGCTACGTCAGAACTTGAAGGCTCGAACCTGAGATATATCGCCGGGCCTGACGAGAAAGGCACTGATACGCTGACCTACGAGGTCGTAGGTGGTAAGGGGGGGTGCGATGGGGACGGTCGTGATACTCATTCTGGAAGAGTCGCCGCCAGNGGATTTCGATGGAAATTTTCGGTCGGCGCCTGAGGATGTCGTTCCCTTCTCTGAGGCGTTCGGCGCTGTCTCAGGCGGCAAGGGCTTCAACGAAGCGTTCGATCTGAACCGGAATGGTGTGGTCGATTTCTATGACTTTCTGCAACTGATCGAGCTTTGGGGGCCCTAGTTGTCCCCCTGGTCGGAAAGTGAAGGCATGGCTGCCCAAATCTTGTATTGGAGATCCGTAATCTCCTGCTCGTAACCCAGTGCTTCCTCTTCCAGGTTCGATGCCCGTTCCTCCGCATCCTATCGGGCGTGCTCGGACTCNTGCAATTGTTCATCTAGACGGTCTACGTCCAACTTCGTCTGCTCGATCTTCGCTTTTCCCTCTCGATAGTTCTCGACGAAGGCCAGATCGGTCAAGGCCAGGTAGGCAATTGAGCCGATCACGATGCCGATAAATACCCAGTCCACGTTGTCCGCTTTCTAGATCGGTGGAGGAACAGAAAGGGGGGATGCATCGTGTAGACACATCCCCGCCTCAAGTCTACATCCTGGTCAATCTACCGCTTTTACGCTTCCTTNTTCCGACGAAGACCGAGCACGCGCTCGAACTCGTTCGAGAGGCTCTGGCCGTTCTGTGTGTAGGCCAGCATCACTTCCTTCGAAAGAACCATCATGGTTCCACGATCCGCGTCCGGGTATCTGCAGAAGCTGTGTTTGACGGCTTCTCCCGTGACGCAGCATCGCTTCTCGATCGGATACTCCCGCTCGGTGTCGTAACTGCTGTTCGACTCCACCTCGGGAACCGCCTCTTGGTCGTAGTCGGAATCAAATCCAGTGAATTTGCTCATGAGTCTCCTAGCTACCGTAGCCGAATGGTGAACAACAAAGATAGAAGAATCGTCACAAGCGGGAAAGATCTTTGTTCCGAGGCCGGTAAACCTGCGTTCTTGAAGTTAAGTAAGCGCTCTGGTAGCTTCGACTTAACTCTTGCTCGAGTTCCTCAAAAGAATCCGTAATCATCCCGGTCGGCCGCCAGGAATCGAAACGCACAACCCAAGTGGGCGGCGACTCGCGCAGATCGTGAAGGAGCCTAGCCCTTAGCGACTTGATGTAAGGTTCTGACACGTGGTGATAGAAGTGCAAATGGTAGGTGAATAAGCCGGACGTCGGCTGACGCATGTTGTATAGGACGTGAACGGCTCCTCCTGCGGTTCCGAGCGGCAAGAAGGTGTCTACGGATGTTGAACACTGCCTAAGGTAGCACGTTACTGACTCGACATCACTCTCATCTACTGGGGAACTGACTGCAGAGAGCTAAGTCAGCGCTCGAGAAATCGCATCCCTCGGGAAGGGCACCAGAAAGGCAACGTATATGGCAAGTTCACGGATGCGGCTTAGAACGACTCCGTTGGAGGAGCAGAATAAGATGCCGCCGAAGAGACTAAGTGAATAGGATAGCGGGCTGGTATGGCTGCTCAAGTACTTCCCTGAGATCCCAATTTAGACTATTGAAGCCAGACCAGACCAGCAGATAGCCGGGCCTGCGGAGCCAAGGTGCTCCTTAAGGGAATGCCCGCAAGGCAGACCACTCCTGCAATAAAGATGAGTTCAGAACGTAATAGGTAAGTGAGCGATCTCTTTAGCCCATAGATTGATGAGGTGTTGAGAACGCCTACACCGTCTATTTGCGCATAGAGGTGATAATAGTATGCACCGTATCCAGGACGATGAAACGGTCGGACCGATGGATCGTGTCGAAGTATCCGAGCCATGGCTGGAACTGAGGTTGGTGGATTGAGACGATCATGGCTGGGGCAGTAGCTCCCGGTAAATCGCCTCCGTGTTCCTGACGGNCTGGTTTANTGAGAANAACTCGTGCGCCCGGGCGTNTCCGGCTCCCCCCATGNNTGCTCGCAGTTCAGGGTCGGCGGCGAGGTCCTGGATAGCCTTGGCAATAGATCCGACGTCACCCGNCGGAANNAGGACGCCGGTAACACCGTCGTCGACGACTTCCGGCACACCGCCGACGGCGGTGGCGATCACGGGCAATTTCTTTGCCATCGCCTCGACCAGGACGAGGCCGAGGCCTTCGTTCAGTGAGGTCAGAACGAAGACGTCGCATGCGTCGAGCAGGCGGGGGATATCCTCACGCCATCCTGCCAGTTTCACCGAAGTTGTCAGGCCGAGTTGGTGCCGTTGTGCCTCCAGATCATCCCTGAGTTCTCCATCGCCGACCACCAGCAACTTGAGCGAAGGGACATACTGTCTGGCGGTCGCCAAGGCCTCCAGCAGGTCGGCCTGAGCTTTTACTGGTACCAGGCGACCGACCGTTACGCAGACGACGTCCTCATCCGAGAACCCGAACTCTTCCCTGATCGTGCCCCGGTCACCGCGTTCCTGCTCGAATGCGTCGAGATCTATCCCGTTGCACACGCAGGTATACTGGCCACGGGATCCGATGTGGACGTCTAGGTATTGTTCGATTTCCTGGCTGGTGAGGCAGATGATTCTGTCGGAGAGCGTCGCCGCAAACCGCTCCATCGCTGCGAAGAGACGGGTTACCTGCGGAGAGAAGTAGCCCTGCAAGATCGTGCCGTGGGATGAGTGGATGATTGCTCGGGTACCACAAAGCGAGGCGGCGATCCGTCCAAGGAGCCCGGCTTTGGAGGTGTGTGTATGCACGAGGTCGTAGTCGCCCTTTGCNATGATGCGAATCAACTGGATCAGTGCCATGGCATCGCGGAGGGGGTGAATGCTCCGGCGCATCGAGGGCACTCTCAGGATCGGCAGGTCGAAGCCAGACCGGGTCAGGTCGAGATCCTGAGCTCCTTCTTCGGTCTCGCCGGCAGCGATCGTGAGGTCGAACGCCGAGCGGTCCATACGCGACGTTGTTTCCAGAAGCGCGAGGGGTGCTCCGCCCTGCTCCAACCGGGTGATGACATGGAGGATCCTGCGGGGGCGGGTCACGTCCCTGGGTCCACGAATATCGGGTTGGACAGGAGTCGCGTCTGCCTCGGGGTGCTTGCGTCTATAACATACAGCGCGATCTGCGTGTTAAGGAAACTGGCAATGAAGATCACCAGCCCGATCACGATGCCAATGCTGCACAGCGGGGGGACATTGGCGACGAGGAGCGCGAAGAGTGGGGTCACGGCCACTAGGACGAGAAAGTTGCCTATNACCGCTGCTGATGTGTTCTGTCCGGGAATGTGGTGGAAGCCTGTGGTTGAAAAACGTCANAAACGGTTGGTCNGGCGCAGCAATGTTGGTCTGAGNTTAGGCTTTTGGGGCTGCCTGGACAAATCAGTTCAACCCCAAAAGCATTTCAGCAAAACACGAGGCTAGGGCTTTCGTGGCTTGATAGCCGTGTATCCTGCCCATCCGTTGGAGCGTAACCGTTCTCCCACCTGGCGGGCATTCGATTTCGTTGGGTAAGGTCCGACGAGTACGCGATGAAACCGACCCTTCGCCGGAATGTTCGCCACCTCGATTTTNGAACGGTACCCCAGGCGCTTCAGTGACTGATGCTCCGAGTTAGCCGAATGACTGGTGGCGTGGGAAGAGGTGTGGACGAAATACTGCATCGTGCGCTCGGTCGAGCGAACCTCGGGCTCTGGTCGTGGCGTCGGGGTGGGCACAACTTGGGTGCCGGAGACCGCTACGGTATCAGGATCGACCGCTGCGGAGTCCTCGACACCATCCTCATGGGAGGTGAGTGCTACCGGTTCGAGATCTGCCACATTGCGTGACTGGTTAACAGGCCCCCTGCCAGCTACGCTGCCGATCAGCCTCGCCTGCCAGATCAGGCCTGCCAGGACAAACAGAGCGAGCGATGTCCACAGAACGATTAGGCCGACCTTCTTTGCCTTAGACGTCGGGGTCTCCGTGTCATCCACGTGTTCGTCGGAGGCAAGTTCGATCCCCAGAGTATCGGCAATTTGCTCGACGTAGGGTGCCGCCTTTTCCTGCAGGGAATTGTAGGCGATTCTGCTCCGTCTCCCGGCTCGCTGGTAGGCACGGATGATCGGATTGGCGGATTGCTCCTCGTCCTTGCTCGCAGAGCTGTAATACGAGTAGTAGCGGAGGTCGCGGAAGTCTTCGCTGACCTCGGCTCGCAATCCATTGATCACGATACCGAGTACGGGAACGTTCACCGCATCCAGCTGAAGCTTTGCCCGGTGCAGAGCACTACGTGAAACCTGGCCGATCTTGTAAACTAGGATGACGCCGTCCACGCGGGTGCCAATGATAGTCGCGTCGGTTGCCTGAAGGGTGGGAGGGGAGTCGACGAGGACGACATCGTAAGCCCCTTTAACCTCGTTCAGGAACTCCGTCATGCGCCGGGAGTCAGTGATTTCGGCTGGGTTCGGTGGGATCAACCCACTGGTGATGATGTTCAGGTTGTCCATCCCCGGCATCATCATGATGTCTTCCAGGCCGAGACCACCGACCGTGATGTCGGTGACCGTCCGGGCGACTTCACGCCAGCTGTAGTTACCGAGGATGACATCGGTAAGGCCCGGCTCACGATTGAGGCCGAATATCCGCGCGACGGTTGGTCGGCGAAGGTCTCCATCAACCAGCAGGACGCGGTTTCCGGCCTGGGCAAGTGTCATCGCCAGGTTCGCCGTGGTCGTACTCTTACCCTCCTGATGGGAGGCAGACGTGACCGAGATCAGTTTCGCGCCTTTGTCCAACGTGGCGAACTGAATGTTGGTTCGGAGGCCACCGTAACTCTCCGCGATCGTCGACTGGGGCTCGAAGTGTGCAGCCAGGCGCACGCGCCGCTCCACAAGCTCCTGATCATTGGGGTCGAGACCACTCCGTTCCATGGCTTCTTTCATGTCCTCGATATCCACCTGCGGGATAATGCCGACGACGGACACCCCGAGGAACTCTTCGACATCCTGGATCGTACCGATAGAGGTATCCAGCGTCTCCGCNACTAAGGCAAACACGACACCGAGGATCAACCCGAGGATCGCCCCGATGGTGGCGGAGGTCCGAGGGGTAGAGGGGTTCACGGGGCTCGAGGGACGGAGCGCCTGCTGGAGGATGTTTACTTCCGGAACCTCACCGGACTGGAGGATCTGGGACTGCTGGAACTCTTCCTCAAGCNTGAGAAGAAGCTCGGTCTGCGTGTTGACGTCGCGTTCGAGATCGCCTAACTCGATNGCCAGTTGGGGGAGNTCGCGATATCTATCCTCTAGTTCATCGAGTGAACGTTTGACGTTCGCCAGCCGCGCCGAGACGGTGTTCTTCTGTCTCCGAAGGCTGTTGACCATCTCATCGAGAACGATGCGCTTGTTGACGTCAATGTCTACGATTGCCGGGTGGCGAAGGGTGAAGCGAACCAGGAGGCGGTTTTTCTCCTGATTGAGGAGTTGGAGTTGCGTCGTCAGTTGGGAGAATCGTGGGCCGGCTTCCTCGGGGGGGATGGTAGCCAGGGCAGCCTCGCTCGCGACGCCGGTCTCATCGACTTCCTCGATTAGCTGAGCGATGTTGTTGTGCAAGGTCTGAGTGTGGTCGTGCTGCTCCCGGACGATTTCGATCTGCGCGAGTAGGTTACTCGTGCGGGTCATGATCGAGATGATCTGTGTGTGCTCCTGGAAGTCTTTGAGCCTGTTCTGGGCGCTACGGAGTCGACGCTGAACGGTATCGCGCTGAGCCTTGATGAAATTGAGCGCCCCGAGCACCTTCGCGTTCTTTAGCTCGAAGTTGTAAGAACGGTATTCCTCCGCGACGGCGTCGGCAATTTCCTGCGTTTTGTAGGGGTCGTTACCGGTGACCCGGATGGTGATGATGTTGGTGAGGCCTTCGACCTCGGTCTGGATCATGCCTCTGACACGAAGGATCGCCCTGATCTTTTCATCGTGTGATGCCTGGGTCGTGTCCAGGATTCCGACGCGATGCGCCACACGGGTCACCACAGGGTAGCTTGTGATCACGGTTTGCTCTGTTTCGAGNGCATNCGAGCCCCCAAGGGCAGCGATATAGGCCACCTGAGGAGACTGGCTCTGCTCGAATTGGATCTTCGTGCTAGCTTCGTACCGCAGTGGCGGCGTCGGCATCAATGCCGTTACGTAGCCCGTGATTCCGAGCATCGCCGTGGCAAAGATGACGATTGTCTTCCGTTTGCGGAGGATGCGCCAATAGTCACGCAGTGTGACGTCAAATTGAGGCATGGTCTACTTCCGAGGAGTCCTCAAATTCTGCTGCACCTGATTGATGATGGCCTGTTGGGCAGTGAAGTCCTGGAGGGCAGACGTCGCAGCGGCTGCTTCCTCAGGAGTCGTTATGGTCNTTGACTCGTCGTTAATTGTGTATCCGCCGACGCTCATAATCGGCTCAGTCGTGATCAGGCCATTCCAGGAGATGATCGGTTGGAGCTGATCCAGCAGGTCTCCAAGATTTGTTAGCCAATCACGCGGAACGACTACAATATCACCATCATGAAGCCGGACGTTCTGCGACAGATCACCTTTCATGATTCGCTCGGCGTTGACGGTCAGGATCGTGGGGTTGGTCGGGTCTGTCCTTCGGATCACCCGAATCCGGTTTGCGCTTGCGTCCTCCGTGAATCCCGTGACTTCGGCGATGGCCTCCAGCATGTTCGCCTGACTCGACAGGTTCTTCACGCCCGGGTTTCGTACTTCACCCAGTATCGCGATTCGGCTGTCGGCCTGCTGCGTTCCGGATACCTGGAGGATGTCACCGTGTTCAAGAGGGATGTTGTGGCTGTTATCACCGCTCCGGGTTGCCCTGAGCAGGTCGAGCGAATAGGACCTCGCCCCTCTGGTCAGGGTGACCTGATCGAGTCGAGCATCAGGCGACGGTCCGCCTGCCATAAAAATTAGGCCAAGCGCGGTCGTTCTTCCAGTCAGGGCATAGGTCCCCGGGCCTGAGCTCTGGGCTCCGATAGTGGCCGTTCGCGGGTTCAATGCTCCGAAGACGGCGGCTGATTTGCTTACGTGCTTCTCGATGACAACCTGAACGCTGGGCGTGCGGAAATACAGGGCCAACTCATCCAGGATCTGCTTGGTCACCTCAGATACAGTGGAACCCGCGACGCTGACAAGNGCCANTACGGGNAGGGANATCGTGCTGTCNGGGAGGATGCGAACCAGCGTCTCTTCGANATNGGTGCCGTCNTTCACGANGATCTTCAGTTGGTCGCCTGGACCCAGAACATACTCGGGCGTGGAGCCAACCATCGTATAGGTCGCGTTCTGCGGCGACGAATGGATGGGCACGCCTCCGAGATCAACAGCACCCGACTGCTCGAAAGGCAGAGACTGGGCCTGAATGGGCGAGAAGGAGAACAAAGTCACAAGTAATAGCGTCAGCATGGCACCCTGGTCCACTTGGCTGTTCTAGACTAGAAGTTGCTGGAAAAAGCAATTCAAAATAGAAAGTAGCCCAAAAAATAGATAAAAATAAACAGCCCTCGCCAGAAGGACTGATCTAGAATAAGTGGTTGTTTCTTAATTGGTTGAAGTAATAGGCGATCCGAAAACCTCTTGTTCTTGCCGTTTGAAGGAGGCCGTTTTGAGCTCTACTGCACTGCTCGTTGCCCTTGATCTCTCGATTCGCTCTATCGCACCCTGGGTATCAATGAACCATCCCAGCCGATATCCGACGTATGCACTGGCCGCGGTCCCGGCGAGCACCGTCGACCAGAAAGCGAATCTGGCCCTCCCGTGGTTGCCGGTAAGGTTCGCCGGGTCGGCGGGGGCTATACTTTCCTGAATGGCGCTGCCGATCAGGAAGCTGGTCGCAAGGCCAAGGAGGCCGACATTGGCCGCGAGCTTGCGACGCAGGTTGGTGCGTCGGTTGATCCTTATTTCCTCGTTAGAAATAAGCTTGCGCTGACTATCCAGGGTCCCGGCGACTCTGACCTTGGCGATCGTTTCCCACGGGATACTGGTGCCGAATTTGACTGACTTTACGGGCTTGTCAGACAGAGTTTGCCTCGGCGTTCTGATGACCAACACCTTGTTATCGAGGTATACGATCCGTCCGGAGTGCAATGTGCCGGAGCGGTCCGTAATCTTAACGCCGTCACCGGGCCGCAATTTCTTCTGGAACGGTGGCTTGATCTGAACCACCGATGGCGCACAAGCCGACAGCGTGATCGACACGGCAAGCGATGAGACGATGATCCGGATAAACCTTGAGGATCTTCTCACGTGGACTCCTGTAGCTGCTTGTTAGCCGAATTCAGAGAACGTGCCACCACTTCGCTAATCCGATACGCGTGGCGCCGTCTGTGACGTATTCCCGTGCTCTGGTCATTCGTGAAGAACTCCGCAGGCAGCCTGACCACCCCGACATCGTGATCCAGGCCAGCGACGCCGAGATCAATAAACTGGTCCCGATCGAACTGGACTACCTCACCGATCTTGATTGCATAGATACAGACGTTGACCGAGTGAAGCACGGCGGTGGCCGCGAATCCTTGGTCAGCGGCGGATGATTCCCGCGTATAGATCGCGCGACGATAGAGGACGTCGGTTGCGCCTGCCGTATCGACAACCTCGGAGACCTGCAGGTAAGCCTTGACGCCTTCCACAAAGGCGTCAAGGCGATCATACATCGCATTGATCGCTTCTTCTGATACATCAGACGCCGGTGATGGTGCTGGCGATGCAGGGGCGACTGCAGGTGCCGGCTCAGCGTGGGGAGTTTGCTGAGCCGGCGCTGCCGTGGGCGCGGGCTGTGCCGGTTGCGGCGGGGGAGTCGTCTGCTGGGGAGCAGTCGATGCAGCCTGCGCGGGAGCCGTTTCGTGGGGAGCGGCTGTTGTCTCTGTGGCCGGAGGCGACGGGGCCCGGTCGTGAATGAAGTTCGAGTTATGGTTGATCTGGTCGACCACGGAAGGCATCGTGCCCACTTCAGCGTGGATTTGGCTGAGAATCGGGAAGTCTCGCAGGTTTGTGGATTCGGCTGATTCTGCCTTTAGCAGGGAGCTAAGCGTCCCTTCGCCGGTCGCCTGGGTAGGGCGATTCGATTTCTGCAGGGCCTCCTCGCCGCAGCGAACCGTGTCCGAGAGTCGTGCCATCAGATCTGCTTGATTGCGAAGGCTGCCTTGTTCACGATGTCCGGCCCGATCTTAGGAAGCTTTGATCCGAAACCGAGAAGGAGGGAGATGTCACAAATGTTGTTTATGGACCGTGGTATCCCCTGGGACGCGCGGTGGATGGCGGCGAGGGCTTCTTCGCTAAAAATTTCCCGCTTGCAGTTGACCTTCTCGAGCCTTGTCTGGATGTAAGATCGTGTCTCATCCGATTTGAGCGGCCCCAGGTGAAACTTGATCGAGATTCGCTGCTCCAACTGCTCGATAGATCCGATCTTTTCCCGCAGCTCGGGCTGGCCGATCAGTAGAGGCGTGAGCAGGAAGCGGTCGTTCAGCTGAAAATTTAGAAGGAGCCTCAACTCTTCCAGCGTGGCGGGGTCGTTGATGTCCTGCGCTTCGTCTATAATGACAACCGTGTCCTTGCCCGCATTCAGGCTCTTGGTGACTTGGCTGTTTAGTGCGCGAAGCAGGTCCAGCTTGGACTCCGAGGTCGACTCCACACCCAACTGATACAGAATTTCCTTGAGAAACTCTACGGGCGTCAAGCTTGGATTCGCGATCAGGCCGACTTCGTACCGGTCGGGAGGTAGGTCCTGGATCAGCGTGCGGCTCAGGATCGTTTTTCCGCAACCGATTTCACCTGTCAGCATAGCTGCGCCCGTCCGGCTGTTCACAGCATAGAACAGCTGGAGGAGCGCTTCCTGGTGCTCCGCTGATGGGTAGAAGAATCGGGGGGCGGGGACGTTCTCGAATGGCAGTTCGTCCAGTCCCCAGTGTTCTAGATACACGTTCCTGATCCAGTTTTGGTCAGTTTTAGTCTAGTTCAAACGCTTTGACGCGGTTTTTCGGGTAAGTAAGGGTTCCCGCCCACAATGAATACTGGCACTCAGGGCTAGTATAAACAAGGCCTTCCACAAGAGTCAAGAAAAATATACAAAACTAGACACGTGCCTTGCCTTTTTGTTTACCTGTGTCTACTTTCCTGTTGGCCACCTGAAGTTCAATCCGACAGAGGGGATGTGTCTTGACGTTTCGAGAAGCGCTTCAATCAGAAATCAACCTCCAGGGGCTTTCTGTCGCGCAGATCGCGAAGGACAGCAAGCTCTCCAAGGGAGCGATTTACAACATTCTGAATGGGACCACGGAGGATGCCAGGATCAGGCCCTCCACCAGGAAGGCGCTCGCCACGGCCTGCAACCGGGAGATCTTACAAGATAGCACTGGTGTGCAGTTCGATGTGCCGGGTGAACAGCCCGCGATCATTCAGGCCAGTGACGTTTCAGTTTCGTCTACTGTAGTGAGCTGGTTGCCCAACCGGCCCTTCCTGACCGACAGGCACGCCGGACCGGTTTTTGATTGGCTCCATCGGATGGAAGAGCGCGGCGAACTCGAAGAGTTGGGCGTGGTCGATCGGGTTTACCAGAACAGGCCGGACTTCCTGTCTCTTTCGATTCTCAACCGTGGAGAACGCTCGATCGGTTCGATTAGAGGGGAGATAGAGGTTCGTTACGACAACGGGCCCACCGAGCAATTCCTTTTACACCTGGCGGGTCCCGTCGAGCCTGGCTTGTCTGCGGAAGAAACGGTGTTTGTTTGTGTGGGGACGGCTTTTCAGGTCACCATGACCCGCGCTGAGCAGGCGGATGCTTTGGGCGTGTCTGCGCTCACGATCCCTGATACGTTCCGATTCTCTGGAGGTCGCGGTGATTGATCGTCTCAAACAGACCGACCGAATCTATATTCACAACGATTCCCCGGCGGAGCGAGCCCACCACTTCGGCTTCTCCGTCTACGCCGAAACGTTCGCCAAGATTATCGCGGACCGATCGAACCAGACCCCGCTCACGATTGCGATCAACGGTGCGTGGGGGAGCGGAAAGACTTCCTTGATGCGGTCGATCCGGGAGCTTCTGGTCGATACGACCCGCGAAATCGAGAGTAGTGGGGATCCCGTGTTCAGGCCATGCCGCACGGTCTGGTTCAACGCGTGGAAGTACTCTTCACAGGATGCGATTCTGATCGCTCTCGTCGAAGAGATCGTTGGGCAGATGATGAGCGAGGAGTTTCCGCGTCAGCGGTTGGACCAGATGAGACTGTCCGACGGTGGACTGGACTGGTCCCGGATATCCACGTCAGTCGCGGACCTCGTCAACGAGGCAGACGCTCCAGACCTCAAAGGGATGCTCTCTTCTGATGCGTCGTTGTTGCGCAATCTCCCGCTCCTTCGCGAGTTCGAGCGTTTCCTCGACAGGCTCATCAGTTGGTCCATTAACGGGGTTGCCTCGCGTCAGCGACCAGAATCGTTCAGCGATACCGACGGGGTGTTGGTCTTCTTCATCGATGACCTGGATCGGTGCCAGCCCACCCGAGTCGCTCGTGTCCTCGAGACGGTGAAGTTGTTCATGGATCGACCCGGTTGTGTATTTGTACTCGGGATGGACAGCGAGATCGTCGAGAAATCTGTCAAGGCACAGTATCGCGGCATCGAAGGATTCGACGAGCACGCCTACATGGACAAGATCGTCCAGTTGCAGTTTAATCTGCCGCCAATCCGTCCGGAGCATATTCAGGGTTATATTCGTGAAGACCTCGTCGATGACCGAGTTGAGCAGAATCCGATTCTCAGCTACCTGGAAACCGTTTCAGAAGCGGTTGAGGCGAACCCGCGGACAGTAAAGAGGTTCCTGAATACGTTCGCGATCCAGAGAAGTCTGGCTGAGAGGCGAGGCTTCCTAAAGGATGGGGTGATGGACGAGGATCTGCTCGCCAAGTGGATCATCTTTTCCTTCTCATTCGAGAAGTTCTCGGAACGTGCACTGCAGAGACCCCTACTTATTGCCGAAGTACAGGATGTCGTTCGTGAGTTGGACCTCGAGGCGGGTGGTCCGGCGCCGAGTGATCGTGTGCCACCGCATTTGCTGGAATTTCTGGAGGATCGGCGGCTTGTCAGCCTGCTGAAGCACGGGAAACCGTTCCCTTCGGATGAGGAGCAGATCTCGGTTTACACGCACCTCAGCGAGTCGACACAACCCAGGCGGGCGATTGTCGAGCCGACAGGGGTAGGGGGGCGTGAGTCGATCGATGGGATGATTCCCGTGCCGAAGGGGAAGTTCCTGGCTGGAGAGATGAATCGGACCTCTTATTCGGACGCGTTCGAAATTGACGCCTACCCTGTGACAAACCGACAATATCAGCGGTTCAGGGATGCTACCGGGTATGAGTCCCTTCCTGAGCACTGGGAGGGTGGTGCATATTCGATGGGGAAAGCGGACCATCCGGTCGTCAACGTCAACTTCGAAGACGCCCAAGCCTACGCGAAGTGGGCGGGGAAGCGTCTGGCGACCGAGCAGGAATGGGAGAAAGCGGCAAGGGGACCAAACGGCCGCGCTTACCCCTGGGGCAATGCCTTCAATCGGCAAAACTGCAACAACGCCGAGACGGCTCTCCACGATACTACAGAGGTGACCGCCTACGCCAATGGGGCCAGTCAGTACGGCGTCTATGACCTTTGCGGGAACGTGTGGGAATGGACAAGCACCGACGTCTTCCCGGATCGGGTTGATGCGAAGGTCCTGCGAGGAGGGAGCTGGGCGTGCCCGAAGGAAAGCGTGATGGGAACCACCCGAGCTTACGAGAAGTTCGAGAGGAGACGGCGAGATGTCGGATTCAGATGCGTGCGAGACCTGGAAGAGGGAGGCGCGGATGGGCAGGCAGAAGAATAAGTGGCTCCTTTGGGTGCTGAGCGGGGCACTCCTGTGTCTCGCGTTCGCCGCCGGTCTGCCCGCAAAGGATGCTGACCTCGTGGCGGGAAAACGTCTCTTCAGGTCGGCCGAGATCTCCGAGACGGGTTTGATGTGCTGGCATTGTCACGCTGACTTCAACGAAAAGAAGACCCCGGATTCCTACGTGCGTCCGGGGCACCCCATGTATAACGTCGGCCATAAATCAAAGTATCGGCGCTGGGATGGCGCTCCCTTGCAGACGATCGATGACGCGATCGCAAGTTGCATGATCCGGTGGATGACGAAGCGTAAGCCAGCCAGTTATGATGGCGAGCCAGCCCAAAAACACCACGTCCGACAGCTGGTTGCCTATTTGCAGTCGGAAGAGCTATCGCCTGAACAGAAGTCGAAGCCCTTGGAACCGATCGTCGACGATAAAATGCCAAGCGATCGGATGCTGAGTCTCGGAGACGCCTCGTTTGGTGGTGTCGTCTTCCGACAGTCGTGTGGGATCTGTCACAAGACCGAAGGGACAGGCCCCGCGCCTTCGCTGATTCGCAACGGATACAGCCGATATCAGATCGCCAAGAAGGTTCGGGGGCTGGACGAGAAGGGCTTGAACGGCCTCCGCATGCCTCTCTTCTCCAAGGATCGGCTATCGGATCGGCAGCTTCTGAACGTGGTTGCTTACGTCTACCAGCTCTGACCACAAATAGTTATGCCAAGTCTGAGCCTCCGGATTGCGGTCAGGGGGCTCTTTCCATTTGACCCATTTCTTGACACTGTTTCGGGTGGCCCGTTTATTCTCTTTACCCTCGCCGGGGGCCCGCTCACACTATCTAGTTCAATGGGGTTCGACCATGGAGTTCTGGCAGATCCTTCTGCTGCCGGCCTATTGTATCGCTCTCGGCTCGCTGATGGTCTTCAGCTTCCACCGGTTCTGGCTGGTCCATGTCTACCATAGATACAGCCACAACTTTCCCGTAGAGCCTGTGGTAGACCAGGACGGACTGCGGCACGTGACCGTCCAGCTTCCGGTCTTCAACGAGCGCTATGTGGTTGAGCGGTTGATTACCGCTGCCGCCGAACTGGATTATCCAGCACATCGCCTGGAAATACAGGTCCTCGACGATTCCACGGATGAAACCACTGGTGTGGCCAGGCGCTGCGTGGCAGAGGCTAAGTCACGCGGGGTGGATATCAAGCTGATCCATAGACTGAGTCGTGACGGATACAAGGCGGGTGCACTGGCTGAGGGAATGGCCCAGGCAAAGGGTGATTTCATCGCAATTTTCGATGCCGATTTCATCCCACGTGCTGACTTTTTGAGGCGTACGGCTCCGTTCCTGATGGACAGGCCAGAGATCGGGATGGTGCAGATGAGATGGGCGCATCTGAACCGGGACTACTCGCTCATTACGAAAGTACAATCGATCTTTCTAGATGGGCACTTCGTGATGGAGCACGGCGCCAGAAGTCGCGCCGGGATGTTCTTTAACTTCAACGGGACCGCTGGGGTCTGGCGAAAGTGCTGCATCGAGGAGGCCGGGGGGTGGCAGGGCGATACGCTGACCGAGGATCTGGACCTGAGCTACCGTGCACAACTGGCCGGGTGGGAGTTCGTCTACCTGAACGACCAGACCGCGCCCGCAGAGATTCCCGTCTCGATAAACGGTTGGAAGGGTCAGCAGTCGAGGTGGGCGAAGGGCTCGGTTCAGACGGCAAAGAAGCTCCTGCCCACTGTCCTTCAAGCGGATCTTCCCTGTCGGGTGAAAGCAGAGGCGGTGCTTCACCTCTGTGCGAATACCTCCTACCTCATGCTCGCTGTGCTCGCCCTCCTGATATTTCCCGTTGTGCTTGCGAGGAAGGATATTGGATGGTACAGGGTGCTGCTCGTCGATTTACCCTTGTTTGCGTCGGCGACGGTAGTGGTATCGCGTTTCTACATCCTGTCGCAGAAGGCAATATACGAGGATTGGCTGACGCGCTTGAAATACATCCCCTGGTGTTTGGCATTGGGGATGGGGCTATCGTTCAATAATGGGCGGGCAGTGTTGAGCGGTCTCCTGGGCCGGAAAACGCCCTTTAATCGTACGCCCAAGTACAATGTCGTTCGCAAGGAAGATCGCTGGTTCGGTAAGGCATATGAGGTAAAGAAAGACTTTCTGTCATACGCGGAGTGCATTGCAGGACTATATTTTATGGCTGTTGTGCTGTATTGTGCTTGCCACGCGATTTACTTCCCGATTCCCTTCCTTCTGCTCTTTGCCGCAGGCTTTCTGTATGTCGGTGCTCTCTCTGTCCTACAGGGCACTCGCCGGTCCAATCGTCATCAGACCGAAGGCCATCTCGAGGCTGCCGCCGCAGACTGAAGTAACTCTGCTGGTTGCTCGTGTGATCTGGGTTACTGTGGTCTGATCCGGGAGTTCCGAATATCTAACATTGGATCGTAGAATTCTTGCAGTCTAGCACGAGACGGTCTTATCAAACGGCCCTTTTGTGTGAACCTTTGTAGTATATGGTTCTGCAGAGTAAGGGTGTCGGGACCCGAGCCTGCAGTTGTAAGAAAATCGGCACGGCTTTGTCCGTGGCCAGTTGCCGGGGCTCGTTGGTGAACAACCAGTGAGCCCTTTCGTATGTTGTTGATATCTGTCGGTAGGTTGATTTGCGGCCCTTGGGCTGACCTGCCACCACTGCTGATGACATCCTCGTTACGACGGCGAATAGCGTCCTGACGTTCCTCGCACAGAACAGCGATCCTCACGAGGGTAATCGCGTTCGTCTGCTGCGGGACAATGGGTCGAACACCGGCGTTCGCGTGAACACAGATGTCAACGGTGAGGTCGTCTTCGAGATTCTCCCTGATTCCTGCACCGGTTCCTCGTCTATCACAACGGCGCGACTCAGAAGTCATCCTCCGCGCTGTATGGCGAAGACAAGCTGATGCAGACCGTCGGGCCGACCCTGACACTCAAGGACAGCCAGTGTATACCGATACAGGGCAAGCGAGTCAACCTGCTCCGCTCGAATTGTTCGAACACGGACGCTTCGGGTATCGACGCTTTCCAGGTGCTCGACGAGTTCAACCATAAGTTCCGTGTCTACCAGAACGGCGCCAAGCGCGTGACGGCGGAGCGGGAGTCTGCCGGCAACACGAACGTCGCTACGGTTTCATCAAAGTTCTTCTTCCGGAAGAGTGATTTGACGACGCCGATCAACGGAGCACGTTTCGATCTATGTCGAGACAACGGTTCGAACACGGACGTCAAGGTGAACACATCGAACGGGATCGCCGTTTTCGAAGTCTTCTCGGACTTCTCGAATAAGTTCAAGGTGCACTACAATTATGGCACGCAGGTGAGCCTCGAGAGCTTGGTCGGCGCCGAGAGCGACACGGTCGACACAGAGCTTTCGATCCTGACCGTGACCTACAACGGCAGTCACCTCAACGGGGCGCGCTTGGATCTACTGCGGGATGACAACAGCAACACCGACATCGACGGTAAGGTCGACTTCGAGGTCCTGCTAACGTTCCTGCACAGCTACCACGTGCGACTCGGTAACCAGTGGGTGGGAACAGACGAATTACTCCTCAGTGGTGAGGGTGGGGCGATCGTCTTCAACGATCCGGCGTCGAATCTCGCTCTGACAAAGCCTGCCCTTAGTGATGCCCCGGACTGGTCCGAGGACTACACCTTCAGTCTCGATCAGAACTACCCCAACCCGTTCAACCCTTCTACGACGATCCGCTACTCACTTCCCGCTGAGTCGGATGTCCGCCTGATCGTCTCCAACAAGCTCGGCCAGGAAGTAAAGCGGCTGATCGAAGCGAGTCAGGACGCAGGGCCTCACGCTATCGCCTGAGACGGGAAGGATGCTTACGGTCGTGAAGTGGCCGCGGGAATGTATATCTACCGTCTGATCGCCGGTCAGAATCAGACAATGCGAAAGATGACGTTCTCAAATTAATGGATTGAGCGGAATCTTTCTTAAACCAGAGCGTGGGGCCGGAGATCAGTCTCCGGCCCTTTCTGTTAGTCTGGGGATGGGGAGGAACCTGCATAAGGCTTGTCCAAGGCGTACGCGACCCTATATTCAGTTGGATCCAGGCCCACGTGCATGACCATCCGTCGATTCCAAAACCACCCACTCGTCAACCGGTATACGGCTTCCTACGTTGTTGCCATTCTGCTGCATCTGCTGATGTTGCTGCTGATGGCCACGCCGAAGGGACGCTTTTTTATCGAGTCGACTGCTGTGCCTGCTCAACAGGATCCACTGGTATTCGAGTTTGTCGAGTCAGAGGCAACGCCGGAAGCGCCGCCCCTGGAGACGCGATACCGATCCGATCGGGAGGCCCGCTCGGCCGATCAATCTCAGGCCGATCTGTCCAGGTCTGACCAGGCCTACAATGAGGGCATAGTGGATATTCAGGGCGACTATACGACCCGGCTCGACGCTAGAGGGGAGGCTGGAAGTGAGCGTGAGGAGCCGAAGGAGGCTTCCGAACTAGAACCCTCCGAGGCGTCCCAGATCTTCAAAGGGCTGGAGTCTATCGCAAAGTTGAACCAGTCCAGGTCTATGACCCGTGCCCAACGAGAGCGGTCGGTGTTTGGTGCCCCGGCGGCGACCCAGTCTCTGGCCGCACGAAATACGAGTAGTCGGGCACTTGAAGAGGGAGGCCTTCAGCTTAGCACTTACAACTGGAACTTCGCGCCATACCTAAAGTATCTGAAGGAGCGTATCCAGTCACACATCTTCCCTCCTGCTGCCTTTACCCTGCTTGGCATCATCGACGGGGAGACCAAGGTGCGGTTCAGGATCTATCCGGATGGCCGGCTGGAACAACTGGAGGTTCTTGACAGTCAGGGGAGCGAATTGCTCCTGAAGACGAGCACTCAGGCTGTCGAGCTTTCGGCTCCGTTCAAACCTTTGCCCGATGACTTTCCCGAACCCTTCCTCGAGATTACCGGGCTGTTCGCCTACGTGCTCCTGAAGGGCGGACGCTGATTTAGAGGAGCTGCAATGAACTGGGACCTGTATTCTGCTCTGTTTTCGCAGGGCGGATTGATGATGTATCCGATCGTCGTCTGTTCGGTTATGGCGCTTTCCATCGCGATTGAGCGAGCTTTCAGCTTGCGACGCAGCAAGATTATTCGCCCTGAGATCGTGAGCGTTATCGAGAACATCAGCGGGAAGGAGGACGTTGGTCTTGCCGTTTCTGTCTGCCAGCGCTTCGAGGGGCCATTCGCCAATGTCATCATGGCGGGTCTGGACAGTCGGGACCTCGATCCTGAGGAGATCAAGCAGAACATCGTCGATCAGGGACGCCAGGAGATCGGGGATCTGGAAAAGGGGCTGGTTGTGCTCGAGACCGTGGCGAGTGTCTCTCCACTCTTGGGACTGCTCGGGACCGTGATCGGGATGATCAAAGTTTTCCAGGAGATATCGGAGGTGGGTGTGGGGCAGGGGAACCTGCTGGCCGGTGGGATCGCTGAAGCGATCCTGACGACCGCGGCAGGCCTGTTCGTCGCGATCCCGTCCCTCGTTCTCTACAACTTCTTCACCTCGCGGGCAGAGTCCCTGATCCTCGAGATCGAGAAGCACTCGTCCCTTCTGCTCAAGAAACTGAGTGGGTTCCACTCCGCAGCTTCGACGTCTGTGGACGACTGACGTGCAGTTCCGCGAAAAACGCAGGCGGCGACCGTCGATCAACATTACCTCCTTGATCGACGTCCTCTTCCTTCTACTGACGTTTTTTCTCGTGACGACCACGTTTATCACGCAATCCGCCCTGAAGGTCGAGTTGCCCGCCATGCGGAACGCCGACCGTGTCCAGCAGGAAAAACGGTTCATCCTGAACGTCAGTAAGGATGGCGCGATGGTGTTCAACGGGGAGACGATGTTGACGGATCAGCTTCGGACGGCCCTTGGTAACGCCGCTAGGGATGTGGATGCCAGCGGAGGGCTCATCCTCAGGGCCGACCAGGGGTTGCCCTACGGTGACGTGATGGGTATTCTGGACCTGATCAAGGGGTCTGGCGTCAAGAAATTCGTGATTGCGACTGACGAAGTTCAGTAGTCTCCATCCTCCCAATCTTACTCCCCATATTCTGGTCTCGGCGACGGGAACATTCGGAGCCAACCCGCCGTCAAATCTGGAGTTGAAGCCAATTTTCGGTAAGGGGACCGGATCGTGACCTGCCCACACACACCAGACGTATCAACCTACCTCGATGGCGAATTGTCGCCTGGGGCCACGGAAGAACTCCGTGTCCATCTCGAGACGTGCAGGCTCTGCCAGCAGGAGTTCGAGTCCTTGCGATCATTATCTGCCCTGTTTGCAGGGATACGGCAGGAGCGTGCTGAAGTTGGGGGAGCGAACACCTGCAGGCGACTATGGCTCAGTCTTGCGGCCGTCGTGGTGGTCGGGTTGGCTTCGCTGATCGGTTTNTCCAGCGATCTGGCGCAGGATGAGCTCTCATTTGAGGCCTATCTCGAGTGGACGTTGGATCGGGATGTTCTGGAGGTTTCCTCGCTCTCCGAGAGGGATTACTCACGAGATCGCGTTGTGGGTATGCTGATCTCAAGGGTACACTGAGGATTTCATCATGAAACGATGGCAGATCTTGACGTTTGCGGTGGTGTGCTTCGGAGTTGGGGCCCTCTCTGCAACAGTTTATGAGGGTATCGCGCAGGGAGGTTCGCACTCCCGGCGTGGGGCCCTCTATGATGGACTCGCTGAGCGGCTCGACCTGACGCAGGAGCAGCAGGNCAGGCTGAACGAGATCGTAGAGGAGGCGCGCCAGAGTATGGTTACGCTGAGCCAGGAGACGAGACCTAGGTTCAGAACCATCAAGCAAGAAACGAGAAACCGAGTCCGGGAGATCCTGAATCCAGAGCAGCTCGTGACGTTCAATGCGATCTGTGAGTCGTGCGATCGACGAAAGACCCGAAACTAGATTCTGAACGACAGGCGGTGCGTAGGTGGGAGGATCATTGAGACGGACATTGGTGGTGTTGGCTGTAGGTCTGTTTGCGGCCTGCGGGGGTGAGGAGCAGGCCAGTGGGTGGCGTGGTGGAGAAGGTGGCCGGCGAAGCGGCGAGCGCCGTGCCGCTGCTGCCATACCGGTCAAAGCAGAGCAGGCGATTCGATCGGACATCTCCAAGAGCGTATTGAAGAACACGACGCTCGAGGCCGAGCGTTGGGTCGAGGTTCGGGCTCGGCGACAGGGGCAGATCGTTCGGATTTTGAAAGAGGANGGGGACCCGGTCAAGGAAGGTGACNTCCTCGCNGAGCTCGACTCCGATGACGCTCGTCTCCAGGTGAAACAGATGGAGGTCGCCTTTCTCGACGCGAAGCGGAACTTTGCCCGAGTCGAGAAGATCTTCAAGTCCAACCTGATGAGCGAGGAACAGTTCGAGTCTGCGCGGACCCAGCTGGACCGGGCCAGCGCTCAACTCGATCAGGCCAAGCTCAACCTCAGCTATACGCGTATCGCGGCTCCCGTCGAAGGCGTGGTCACGCTTAGAAACGTCGAGATTGGGAATGTCGTCACGAACAACCAGGAAGTTTTCTCGGTCGCCGACTTCGACCCGCTCCTGGCCCGGGTTCGAGTGCCTGAAAAGGAGATCGGAAGGATCGCGGTAGGGCAGGTGGCCAGGATCTCGGTGGAGACAGAAGATGAGAAGACCTTCCAGGGCCGGGTAAAGATGATCAGCCCGATCGTCGACCCGGAGAGCGGCACCATCAAGGTGACGGTTGAGATNCCTGGCGGCCAGAGCATCCTGCGACCAGGGATGTTTGCCTCCGTCTACATCATTACCGAGACCCGCAAACAAGCCCTGGTGATTCCCAAGAAGGCTCTGGTACTCGAAGGAGAGGGGAATCAGGTTTTCGTGTTCGAGCGGGGTGAAGAAGGCGGAGGCAAAGCTCAGCGAAAACGTGTCGAGATCGGTTTTACCGACAGCGACCGACTCGAGGTCGTGTCCGGGTTGAACGACGGTGATCTCGTGATCACTGTCGGTCAGGAAGGGCTGCGTCCTGGGGCCGAGGTTAGGATTGTCGGTGAAGGAGCGCAGCAGGTTGCGTCTCGCTCCAGGCAGCGCGGGCAGCGACCGCAAGGCGGCCGGGATGGACAGAGCCAGGTGCATGGCCGGCAGGGGGCACGAGAAGGCGGGGAGGCCCGTGGGGGGGGAGGCCAGCAAGGGGTCCGTGGCGGGCGTGGTGGCGACATCAAAGCCATGCGGACGAGGATGTTCGAACGTTTCCCCGAGATTAAGAAGATCTACGACCAGCGCGTGAAGAAGGACCCAGAACTGGGCAAGGATGTTGCCAAGTTCCGGGCGTTTATCGGCGAGATGCGGGAGAAGGGATTNGTGTCGTTCGGCGGTGGAGGGCGGTAGTCCCGGATGAAGCTGATCTCATTCTCCACTCGTCGAAGAGTCACCGTGACGATGTTCGTCGTCGCGTCCCTGATATTTGGTATGGTGGCTTTCAACCGGCTCGCCATCAATCTCCTTCCCGACATTACATACCCGACGGTTACGGTCCGGACAGACTATGAGGGGACAGCTCCGTCCGAGATGGAGCGGCTGATCACTGAGCCCGTTGAAGGAGCGGTCNGTGTGGTGACCAACGTGATCCGGGCGACGTCGACTTCCCGGGCCGGTGTATCGGATGTTGTCGTGGAGTTCGCCTGGGGGACGGACATGGACTTCGCCTCCTTGGACATCCGCGAAAAGCTGGATCGTCTGCAGTTACCCCAGGATGCTGATAAACCCGTCCTCTTGCGGTTCGACCCCAGTCTGGATCCGATCATCCGAATCGGCCTGTTCGGTGAGGAAAGCTTGATCGGGCTGCGTCTGCTCGCCGAGGAACAGATCCGGCCCGAGCTGGAGGCCCTGGAAGGGGTGGCTGCCGTTCGGGTGAATGGCGGGCTTGAGGAGGAGATTCACATCGAGGTGGACGGGCCTAAGCTGGCCGCGATGCGGATCCCCCTCAATCAGGTCGTTTCCCGGCTCGAACAGGAAAACGTGAACCTCACGGGTGGTCAGCTGAAGGATGGCGAAGCGGAATACCTGGTCCGGACGCTCAACGAGTTTCAGACGATCGACGAGATTCAGGATATCGTCGTGGGGGAGCGGCAGGGCGCGACCATCAGGCTCGCCGACTTAGCGGCGGTCTACCGGGGACACCGTGAACGGACGGTCATCACACGGATCAACGGGCAGGAGAGTGTCGAGCTGGCGGTATACAAGGAAGGCGACGCCAACACAGTAACTGTCTCCCGGCGCGTTCACGATGCACTGGACAGTTTCCAGTCCGAGTCGGGTGTCCTGCTAGGTCACACTGGGATGCAGGTCGTCTTCGACCAGTCGGTGTTCATTCGGGAATCGGTGTCGGAGGTGCTGAACACCGCGATCATTGGCGGTTTCCTAGCCATCATCATCCTCTTCCTGTTCCTGCGGAGCCCACAGAGCACGGTAATCATCGGTCTGTCAATCCCGATATCGGTGGTCTCCACCTTTTTCCTGATGTTCGTGTCCGATGTCAGTCTAAACATCATGTCGCTCGGGGGGTTGGCTCTTGGTATCGGGATGCTGGTCGATAACTCGATCGTCGTGCTCGAAAGCGTGCAGAGGTATCGGGATGAAGGAATGGGTGCGGTCGAGGCGACCAACGTGGGAGCGAGCGAGGTCGCCCAGGCTGTCGTTGCGGCGACGATGACAACCATCTGTGTGTTTGTCCCGATCGTGTTTGTGGAAGGGATCGCCGGGCAGTTGTTCCGGGACCAGGCGCTGTCAGTGACCTTCTCACTCGTCGCGTCGCTGATGGTAGCACTTACGTTGATCCCAATGCTGGCATCGCTCGAAATGGGCTGGATGTCGGAGGTCGCTGAAATCGAAGAGCGTCGTCGTCAGGCATCGCAAACGCGTGAGTCGGGCGTTTCAAGGGGACTTGCTTTCGTAGGCATTCTGTTCTCGGCTATTGGCCGCGGAATCCTAAGAGCGATCTCGCCGCTGGTCTGGCTCTTTAACCGGCTCATGGACGTCGTCTATCGCATCTATCCTCCGCTGATTCGGTGGGCGCTTCGTCGCCGGCTCGCCGTTATCGGGCTGGCGCTCGTGATCCTTCTGGGGTCAGGTGTGTTGGCTGGTTTCCTAGGGAGTGAGCTGATACCGGAGATGAGTCAGGGCGAATTCGTGGTCAGCGTTGAGATGCCCGTGGGGACACCGCTGGCTCTCACCGAATCAACGATTCACGGACTGGAGGCCGTCGCGACGGAGTTGCCTGAGGTCAAAACCGTCTACAGTATCATCGGATCGTCAGGTTCTTCAGGCGGCTCATCCGGTGAAGAGCGTGAGAACATCGGCCAGATCAACATTGCGCTTCAGGAAGGCGTCATCCGGGATCGGGAGGAGGCCGTCATGGATCGGCTCCGAAAGGCCTACGCGGACTTCCCATCCGTACAGACCAAGTTCTCCCGTCCATCTCTGTTTACGTCGAAGACCCCGGTCGAGGTCGAAGTGACCGGCTACAATCTGGGTAATCTGAAGGAGCTGTCTGGTGAGGTGATGAACCGCCTCTCGACCATCGATGGGTTGACCGACCTGAAGACGAGCGCCGAGGGAGGGAATCCCGAGGTCCAGATCCGCTTTGACCGGAATCGGGTCGCNCAGTTGGGGACGACGATTTCGACGATCGGACAAATCATCCGCAATCAGGTGCAGGGAGAAGTGGCGACCGAGTTCACGCGAGGGGACCGGAAGGTTGATATCCGCGTCCGCGCTTCCGAGGAACACCGTGCGACGGTTGATGACCTGCGGAGGCTTATCGTGTCGCCAGCAAATTCGCCAACCCCGATCCCGCTGGCAGTGGTCGCGGACCTCCAGGTGGAGATGGGCCCCGCGGAGATCCGGCGGATCGATCAGGAACGGGTCGCCATCATCTCGGCGAACATAGAAGGCCGTGACTTGAGCGAAGTCGTTACCGATATCGAGGTCGCAATCCGTGACATTCCGCGTTCTCCGGAATACGGTATTGATGTGGGCGGACAGAACGAAGAGCGCGAGCGATCGTTCGAGAGTATGCAGATGGCGATCGCTCTGGCGATTTTCTTGGTCTATCTGGTTATGGCTTCCCAGTTCGAGTCTCTGGTCCATCCCTTCGTGATCATGTTTTCGATCCCGTTTGGTCTGGTCGGCGTGGTACTGATGTTGATCCTGACGGGGCAGACGGTGAGCGTCGTGGTGCTCATTGGGTTGATCATGCTTGCTGGGATCGTCGTCAACAATGCCATCGTGTTGATCGACTATATCAACACGCTCAGGCGAGAGCAGGAGATACCGAAGCTCGAGGCGATCGAGCAGGCCTGCAGGGTCCGGCTGAGGCCAATCCTGATGACGACGTCCACGACAGTGCTGGGGCTGTTGCCGATGGCGCTCGGCATCTTCAACCTTCGCCCGATCGTGGACTTCGCGGATCGAACCTTCGGGAGCATTCTTCCCGATGTCGCGCATATGGTACTGATGGGGGCGCTGAACATCGTGTTCCCTGTCGGGCAGGGCGCGGAGATTCGAGCTCCTATGGCGATCACTGTTATCGGCGGGCTCGTGTTCTCTACACTGGTTACGCTCGTGTTGATCCCAACGCTCTACTCATTCTCGGATCGACGGCCGTAATGTCAAAGGAAAACGGCAGCAGCGATCGAGCGTTTACCGATTCGCTGGGTGAGATGTCGCTGAGCGAGTTGCAGGATGTTTTCGGCCACCTCGACCGGGATAGATACCCTGAGCGGATCGAAGCGGTCCGCCAAGAGATGCAGTCCAGGATAGAGGCCCTGGGGGATTACCGAACGGGGGAGGACGCCGGCGACGAGGCGGCAGGAGCAGGGCGGCGCCTCTGGGGCAGCATACTCGATGTATTCGTATCGCTGTTTCCTCTCGTTCTCTACACGGGCATCCAGATGTTGGCTGCATCGAGTGGCGGTGGTGGTAGAGGCGGTGGGAGAGGGCGCGGCGGCCGAGGAGGGCCACCGCAAGAGGAAGAGTCGGTGTTCGACCAGGTGGTTGCCTACCTGACCTCACCGGAAGCGATCTGGGATACGGTCGCGACATACGGACCATATGTTCTCGCGTTCATCGCCTACCGGGCTATCTTCGTGATCCCCCAGTTGGCAAAGTCTGGATGGTTGCCGGGCATGAAAGAAGCCGGGCTCAGAGTGGTCTCGAAGTCGGGGACGAACATAACGGTTCGGCAGGCAGGGATCCGGTTCCTGTCAGCTTATGTGCTCGGGTTTCTGACGCTGGGGATCGGTCACCTGAGTGCACTTTGGGATCGGGGGGGGCGAGCGCTCCACGACCGACTGGCGGCTACGCGGGTCGTGCGTGTTCAGCGACGTTGGGAGATGCCAGCTGAGCAGAGGCTTTTCGAGGATTAGTTCCCCGTCTTGTCTGGCCGAGTGGGAAATCCTATCATACGAGATGGCAATCTAACTAACTGTTCCTTGTAAGGTTGCGTGGGATGCGCCGCCTTGGGACTGTCGCCTGTCCGACAGGCTTTCGACGAAACAATGTGTATCGATCTACCGTCTAATGTCCGGGGTTTCGGGCAACGGAATGGGAGGACGAGGAGTGTCTATGTCCAATAAGGTAGTCTGCGGCTTTCTGGCCGCCTGTTTCGCTGTTGGTGCACTGGCTGCTCCCGTTCAGGCCGAGTCGTTCTTTACGGTTCGGCGGACGTTCGGGCTATTGTTCCTCGGGACGAGCGCGGTCCTGGCCAAACGGGCCGTCGACTTTCACAGGGATGCCAACCGGACATTCGAGCAGTATGAGCTCGCGTCCAATGCCCGGCAGGCAGAGGAGTTGTTCCAGCGCACAAGCGACCGGGATACTAAGAGTCAGATGTCGGCCGGTCTTTCCGCTGTTCTTCTCGTCAGCGGATTGCGGCTGCTCCTGTCCAGCGGCGTCGATGACAACATCCCCAAGATGTGGAGGGGACTGCGTCCGGAGCCTCGGAAACTGTCTCTGAAGCTCCAGAGCGACGTTCAGAAGAAGCAGGTCGGGGTCGCTGTGACTAAAGGATTCTAGATGTTGGCTGAAACTCGGCCGTCTTCAAGGCCATTACGGGGTGTTAACATGNNCACGGNGTTGTTTGGTTCACGCAGGATGTGGGTGATGGCGATGGTCNCTTTGGTGGCGCTGTCGTGTGGCAGGGAGCGATCGAACCCGATCGATCCGAACTTTTCAGGTAACGACGCTCTCGCACCGCCAGGCAATCTTCAGGCGCTAGGCGGAATCGGGCGAGTGTCCCTACAATGGAATGCTGTCGTCAGCAACGACTTGAAGGGCTATGGCATCTGGCGATCGACTTCCGCGACCGAAGGCTTTCAGCGTTTGGCGGGGGAGGTCAGCGATACGCTGATCACGACGGGACGTACGACGTTCATCGATTCTACCGTGGACCTGTCTCAATCCAGAGTCTTCTTCTATCGGATCAGTTCTGTCGACGTTCAGGACAGACAGTCGGACCTCTCGACATTCGTCAGCGCAGAGGCTCTGGAGGATAACCGACCGCCGGCGCCTCCATCTGACCTCTCGGCGGTGGCCGACGTCGTTTCGAACACGGTTACGTTGAGTTGGAACGCGCCTCTTGGTGATACGGCGGGACTGGTTCTCACCGGCCTCCACGAGTTCAACATATTCCGGGCAAAGGACTCGCAGGACTCATTCGTGAAGATCGGCACTGTGTCGTCAACGGAAACGACCTTTACCGACGAATCCGCACTGGAGACGGATGCCACGTATTTCTACAAGGTCAGTGCGGCCGACGCCTCGGCGAACGAGAGTGGGCGGTCGACGACGGCCTCCATCTCAACGGGCGCGACGGGCGTCAGTGCACCCTCGAACCTGCGAACGACCTCGAAGATCGGTGAGATCGAACTCACTTGGAACGCGGTTAATGACCCAAACCTGATCGGATACTTGATTCTCAGGTCGTCCGATACCCAGTCCGAGTTCACGCCGGTCACATCCGATACGTTGTTTACGACGGCCCAGACATCCTACGTCGACTCGCTGGTCACATCTGAGCAGGTTGTTTTCTACAAGGTCCAGTCGGTGGCGATCGATCCGGCACTGGGTCTGCTTAGGAGTTCGCTGACTGCTTTCGTCGATGGTGTCTCTACGGCGGATGACACGCCTCCCGCCGCTCCTTCGGACGTGATTGTGAGCCTCGACGATACGAATCTGCGGCTCGTGTCCGTCAGTTGGACGCCTCCAGATGCGGACAGCGATGGCGGTGACCTCACTGGACTCAGCTCATACCGCGTTTTTCGATCCCGTGAATCCACCACCTCTTTTGTTTTGCTGGGTGAAGTGGCGTCGACGGTTCAGGCCTATCAGGACACAACGATCGATCAGTTGACCAACTACTTCTATGCGATCAGTGCGGTTGACGCTGTCGGTAACGTTGGGCCCAGGTCTGCAGCCGCCAGCGTCCGGACGAAGGGCGCGGCGCGGCCGTCCGGGATCAGGATCGCCACTGGGCCTCAGCAGCTGATCCTGACGTGGAATTCGAATACGGAACCCGAGTTGACCGGATACAAGGTGCTTCGGTTCCTCGATCCGGCGAATGCCGACCCGGATCAGACCTTCGACACTGCTCAGACGACCTTCGTGGACTCGCCCCTGGTTGCGGGACAGACCCTGTCTTATCGGGTTGTGGCTGTGGCGACGGGTGGGCTCGAGAGCGAACCGAGCGCGTTTGTTTCGGCCACGGTCGAGTCGCAGCTCCTGGCGCCACGTAGCGTCTCTGCGACGGGCGGGATCGGACGGATTACGGTCTCGTGGATGGCAAACAAGGAGAGCGAACTGACCGGCTACAGGGTGCTGCGATATCTGGCGCCGTCGGACGCTACGGCTGACGCAACGTTCGAGACGATCCAGACCACCTATGTGGATTCACCATTGATGGCCGGAAACACGTTCGTATACCGGGTACAGGCGCTGGGTAGTGGGGGGATCGAGAGTGAACTGTCGCTCTTCGCTGCCGCTGACGTGAGCTCGGACAATCGGGCTCCCGAAACGCCGTCTCAGCTGGCGACTCAGTTGACAGGAAGTACGGTGATCAGCCTGAGCTGGAATGCTCCGACCGAAGATGCCAATGGCGAAGCTCTGACCGGCCTTGCCGGCTATCGTCTGTATCGCGCTGTCGGATCCGAGGCGGCTGGTCTGGTAATTCTGACCTCGCCAGACTCGACCACAACGAGCTTCAACGATACCGGACTCGAGGTGAACACCACCTACGTCTACAGGGTGAGCGCCGTCGATGAGGCTGGAAACGAGAGTAGGTTGTCCTCTTCGGTGACTCGGACGACCGAATCGACCTCGGATGTATCCGCACCGACGAACATCCAGGCGGTCGCTTCGGGAGATGGGTCCAGGGTGACGATATCGTGGACTGCACCGTCCAGCTTCCCCTCGTTCCGGGTCCAGAGGAAGCAGACCGGAAGCGATTCCTCCTCCGGAATCTTCACTACCGTTGCTTCATCGGTCACAGGGACCAGCTTCGAGGATACCAACGTGTCCTCAGGGGTCGCCTACACCTACCGAGTTATGACCCGGTTGGACAGCGACTTCAGCGATCCGTCGGACGAGAAGACGGTTCTCGTTCCGTAGATCTCGTAGCCACATACACAACAGAATGAGGCGTCCTCCGTCCGGGGTGCGCCTCTTTCTGTTGTGTCGCCGGATTGGCGACGCCTCTCCGTCAGACGTGACATCAAACTGGCGACAGATCTCCGGAATACATCGACGTTTTGGGTGTTAAGTGTGTATCGTAATACATTGGAGGACAATTTGTTAAGCGCTTTCATTTTGGTTCACGGGAGGGCAGGCACGCCGGGTGTGTGGTGAGTGTGCACACCCAACACGGAGGAGGTTGGGCGTGCCAAAGCTGCTCTTGATCGACGATGATCGAAACCACATAGCAGCTGTGAAGCGAGCCGGAGCAAAGGCGGGGATTGCCATTCGATCGATTCGCAATCCGTCCCAGGCAACCGGTGCGGGATTGACCGCTTGACGCTCCTGATCCGCCGACTGATCATATTCCGTCATTCCACGCGAGAGGAGTATGCATGAGTTTTCTGACGGACCTGATCTGCACCAAGACAGGTGATTCCTACGACAAAACTGAACTCCTAAACCTGTCCGATCCGGGAGCGCCTCTGTTCGCGCGGTATGATCTGGATGCAGTACGAGAGAACCTGCCCAAGGAGGCGCTGGCAGATCGTGAACCGACAATGTGGCGCTATGAGGAGGTTCTGCCCGTCGAGGATCCCCGATTCAAGGTCAGTCTCGGTGAGGGGTATACGCCCCTGATGCAGGCGAGTTCTCTGGGTCAGCACATCGGCACCCCAAACCTGCTGATCAAGGATGAAGGTGCGAACCCGACGGGATCGTTCAAGGCGCGTGGCCTGTCGGCTGCGATTTCACGCGCACTCGAGCTTGGGACCAAAGCCATAGCGATTCCGTCTGCGGGGAATGCCGGGGGCGCGACGGCGGCGTATGCGGCTCGGGCTGGTTTGCGCGCGCACGTGTTCATGCCGAGGGATGTGCCTCGTGCGAACTATTTCGAGGCCAAGGTCCTGGGGGCCCAGGTTGAGCTGGTCGATGGGCTGATATCCGATTGTGGGCGTGTGGTTGCAGAGCGGAAAGAGGCGGAAGGCTGGTTCGACGTGAGTACGTTGAAGGAGCCCTATCGGGTTGAAGGGAAGAAGACGATGGGATACGAGCTCGCGGAACAGCTCGATTGGGAGCTTCCGGATGTGATCATCTATCCGACTGGCGGCGGAACCGGCCTGATCGGGATGTGGAAGGCGTTTGCAGAGATGGGGAAGCTTGGCTGGATCAGCGAGAAGCGGCCGCGCATGGTGTCCGTACAGGCGTCTGGCTGCGCGCCGATCGTTCGGGCCTGGGAGGCGGGTGAAGAAGCGGCAACGCCTTGGGAGGGTGCTCGAACGGTCGCGTCAGGCCTTCGAGTCCCTGGAGCCGTCGGTGACTTCCTTATGCTGAGGGCGATCCGCGATTCGGGAGGCTGCGCGCTCTCGGTGACGGATGAGGAACTGCTCCAGGGTGTCACGGAGATGGCAGCATACACAGGGATTTTTGCAGCGCCCGAAGGTGGAGCGACCCTTGCCTGTCTGAAGAAGATGGTCGAGCGTGGGTTGGTCGACGCGGACGATCAGGTCGTTCTTTTTAATACCGGAACCGGTCTCAAGTATCTCGAAGCCTTCGAATCCGGAGCCCAGTCGGGGTGAACGCCGTCCCACCTGATCGACCGCTGGCCCTTGTTCTGGCGAGGTTGGGGGGACAGGCACGTGCACGTTTGATCGAGGCGCTCCAACCGCAGCAGCGTGAAAAGGTGCTCGCCTCACTGGATTCGATCGATCAGGTGGACCGGGCTGAGATGTCGGCCGTGGAGCAGTCCCTCTCTCAAGAACTCGATGGCATCCTCGGAGATCGAGACGTTGAGGCGGACCCCTTTCGCCAATACTATCCCCTCCGGGTTGCTGACCTGCTGACGCTCGTCCTCCTCAAAGGGACCGGCGAACGGGCCAGTATTATCCTACCCCATCTTCCGCACTCCGTTCAGGCAGAATGTATCCACGCGATCGCCGGCCAAGACTGGGAAGCTCTCGAGAATCATCTTGGCGCAGAAGAACGCGACCTGGTTCTCGACTTCGACGCCTGGCTGGGGAAGCCGTTCCGAAGACCACGACCGGATCTTGCCGTCACCATTCTGCGCGGAATCACGGCGCCGCGACAGCTGCGTGCACTCCTCACCGCCATCTACCATCGTGACGCTGAGGTGGCCAAAGCCATCCAGGCCGCTCTCTTCTCGATCGAGGACCTCCGTAGGGTAACGGACCGCGAACTCCAGCAGCTGACGACGGGTATCGACGACTGGGACCTCGCTATCGCGTTCCTCGGTATGTCGGAGGGGCTTCAACGCCGAATCCTGGCGAACGTCTCCGAGCGAAGGGCTGCCCATTTGTCGGATGATGTCGAGCATCTCCAGGATACCGATCAGGAGGAAGTCGAGGCCGTCAGTGAGCGGATCCTGCTCCGGTCTCGCATGCTCTACGAAATGGGGCAGATGCAGACCTATCTGGGATCGGTGTCTTCGGACCCGGTGGATCCTGAAGAAGAGGATCCTGAGGAGCCGGCACCGGCTCGGAAACGGTCTGGACCGGTCGAGCAGGCAGAACCCGAAACCAGAGAACGATCGTGTCGCGGGATAATTTTCGCAGCGGCTGGCCTGTTGCTCCTTGGCTGGCTGTGGCATTCGGGCGTCGGTCGAACGACTCGCTCGTCCGGAGGCAGGGCTCGTGTTCAGGCATCAGACTTCTCGCCCCGAAAGCGAGGCGGTGGTCCAGGCGATGAGGGGAGCCGGTCGGGCGCCTACAAGGGGAACGGCGAAACCAGTACGTCCGTTACGGCGTCCTATGGCGATGTGTTCGTGGTCTCGGGTGGCGAAAGACGTGCGCTCGAAGATGCGCCCATTCGGAGGGGCGATGTCTTAGAGACGGGCGAGGCTGGCCGCGCCCTCGTCGACCTGAAGAGTGACTCCTCACAGCTCGAGCTCGAGTCCGAATCCGAGCTACAAGTGGGGGCGGCCGAGGAGACCCGTGGACCTCCAAAGCTCTCGCTACGGGTGGGCAATGTCTGGGTGCTGGCGAAGAATCCGACGCTCGAGTTGCACTCACCGCTGGCTGTCGTCACCGCTGCAGCCGGAACGCTCTTCAGGTTCAGAGTGGTGCTCAGCTCAGCGACAACCGTTAACGTGATCCGTGGAACGACCTGGGTTCAGTCAAAAGTGAGTGACGAAAAGATCATTGTGGTGGGTGAGGGGAAGTCCCTGAGGATCTACCCGAGAGGTGCCTACGACGTGGTCGACATCGAGGATCGGGATCGTCCCCGCTGGATTCTCTTCTGAGTAAATCCTCTGTGTTCGAATGCCGATGGTTAGCGTATGAGTCCTTTCTTGATCATTCTCGTGATCCTCGCGTGCTCCGGTCGCGTCGACGGGTCGTCTGAAGTGGTTTTCGGGCTGGAAAAGGTCAAACTGGACCGAATCTACGATCCGGATGCCCGCCCCGAGCACCTTCTTCTGGTCTCCGGCTCCCTGAAGCTGACGGGCGGACTGCGCGGAAACGTGTGGGAGACCGTTACGTATATCCCGCAGCGGACGGCTGCTCCCAGGACGGATCGAGGGCATTTTCGGAAGGTTGGCAACCGTCTCCTGTTCTATTCTCACCTGACTTGCGGTACCTACCAGGGCCTGGTCATCGAGAAGGGCGAGCGGCTCTTGATCAACAGAGTCGCCCGTGACGGTCGATCGCAGAGCGAGGTTTGGTATATTGTCCGCTAAAGGAAGGAGGATGGGACATGCGCGAAAAGCAAATCGGCTCGTATCGCTCGTATATCCTCGAAGATGAGGACCTGGTCGTCGTGATGGGGGAGGTCGACCAGCACGCTGAGCTCTTGAAGGAGAGCGGGTTCGAACAACAGGAAGAGACGGGTGAGTGGCTGGGGCGTGGTAGACACCTGTACGCGATGGACCCCGACACGTTTTTCACCCTCTTTAGCGCTCGCGACACCGGTCATCCGGATCTGAGCGCTCAGGCCACCGATGGGAAGGATTTCTACCAAGTCGATGCGCTGCCGATTGTCGTGACTGAAGAAGGTAAGGACCGGATCGACGAGTTACGCGCGCTTGACCTCGAGACCCGCACGTTTATCGATGAAGGGGTCAGCAATTTCAAAGTTGGCTGAACAGGTAGATAGAGCGCGATCAAACCGAGGCTACGGCCTCGGTTTTTTTGTGCCCTCAAACGAGAGCGAGGTCGGCGGCGCGGTTCCCGCTTCTTACAGCACCTTCGATGGTGGGAGGGAGTGAGGTGTCGGTCCAATCTCCGGCAAGGAAGAGGCCGGAGAGGTCTGTGCCGTTCGGAATAGGAGGATCGCCCAGTGGGCGGAGGTAGGTCGCCTGGCGCTCCTGAATGACCAGTGTGCGCACCGGTTCTTCGTCCGGCTGGACCAGCTTCCGCGAGCGCAGTTCATCGAGCGCTATATCAACGAGATCCGCGTCGTCATGTTCGAGTAATTTACTCGATGCGCTTGTCACGAGTGCGTAGTGGTATCCGTGCTCACTCGGCTGTCCCGTCAAAGCCTGCCGGTCGAAGACCCACTCCACACTACCGTCGAGAAAGCCGACAAAGGCTGTGTTCATAATGGGGCGATCGAACCATAGGTTGATGCCGAGGATGGGAGAGGGGGTGTATCTGGTGAGAAGGTTTGCCAAATCCGGAAGGACGTGACCCAGAAGGTCTGCTGCTCGAAGCGGTGGTACCGCTAGGATGACACGCTTCGAGACCACAGTGTCAGCGTTCCGAAGATCGAGCGACCACTGATCGGTCTCCTGCGTCATTTCAGTCACAAAAGCACTGGACCTGACCTGGCCTCCGCGGCTCTCGATAAACGCCCTCGCCTTGGACGCACAGAGTTCGGTCAGCCCTGTCGTTGCCCAACCCATAGCCGCCCCTGAGGGTGTCCCGAACGCCTCGGATAGCACGGTCAGCAGTTCATCGGCGGGGGCATCCTCTGGTGAGGCATTCATGACCGAGCGGCAGAGGGGAATCCAGAACGACCTCTGGATTCGGTCAGTTTGGCCTGATGATTTCAGCCAGTCAGCGACGCTGACGCCAGTGGGTGGGCGCCTCAGGTCACGCTGGACACGGCGCAGACCAAGCGCTGCCGATAAGCCCGCGGGGGAATATCGTGCGAAGGCAACGAACAGGCCAAGCTGTGTTGGTAGCCAGGAAGGGGCTGACAGGATGTGCGCTGTGCCTTCTTTGCTCAGGAAAGGGATTCGAAACCCTGCCTGAAACGAAACCTCATCTGCCCCGATCTTCTCAAGCAGGTCGATCACGTGGGTGCAGCAGCGCATCAGCACGTGTTGGCCGTTGTCGACGGTGTAGGGGAGATTGTCGTGCGAGAAGCTGTAGGCGCGCCCCCCGAGGAACGGCCGCCGCTCCAGCAGCAGCGGTTCCTTGCCTGCCTCGGCTGCCCGCACTGCGGCGGCGATTCCCGAGAAGCCTCCTCCGATGATGGTAAGCGATCGGTTCATCGCCTGATCCAGTTTCGCGCCGCGATATATACCTTCCGTGTTGTTGGTACAGAAACGCGCTCATTCAGGACAGGGAATCCACGCACTTCGATCCTCCTCAAGAGATCGGCATAAATCTGGCCCATGGTCTCCGCCGGAAACATCGCCGCCCGATCTGTGTCCGTCAGCGCATCTGCCGCCCGCTGGTAGTATGATTTCGCACGCGAGCAGGTATGGACCATCAGGTCTTGGAAACCGTCCGCCATCGTTCCTGACAAGAGTTGCTGTTCTGAGTATCCGAATTGTTCGAGATCTTCAAGTGGCAGATAGATGCGTCCCCGTGCGGCGTCCTCCCCGACATCCCGGAGGATATTCGTCAGTTGAAGCGCTAGGCCAAGATTGACGGCATAGTCTTTGGTCTGCTCGCACTCGTAGCCGAAGATCTCAATACAGATCAGACCGACGGCCGAGGCAACGCGATAACAGTATGTGCGGAGTTCTTCTAAGGTCCGATACCGTGTGATCGTCAGGTCCATCTCAACCCCGTCGATCAGCGCCTCAAAGT
This sequence comes from Gemmatimonadota bacterium, assembly GCA_002727195.1. Lineage (GTDB taxonomy): Bacteria > Latescibacterota > UBA2968 > UBA2968 > UBA2968 > UBA2968. Next base: position 45,125 of record PBWH01000011.1, on the reverse strand, counting down.
GTGCCTTGGGAATCTGGTATCTGGTTACGACGGGCTGGAGCGCCTTCGTGATGTCGGAATGTGGGCTTCCCGAGTAGCACGCATCCAGGTCCGCCCGCCATTCAGCGAGGAGACGCTTGGCCTCTTCGGGCGATTCGGTTTCATCCACGATGTCGTCCGTGTTACGTGCGAAGGCGTAAGCGGCGAAGATTGCCTGACGTTTGGCGTCATCGAGGAAGACAAAGGACCAGAAAAAGTTGGATCGGGCCCTGCGGACGATTTTGGCGATCGTGTTGGTCACACGGGCGTCCTGAGCGGAAACAGGGAGCGCAGCAGGAGTCGACACGCTGACCAGCGGGTGACAGTCGGACGCCGTCTGAACACGTCGTAGTCGACCTGTTCGATCTGGTTGAGGATGTGCCATCCGCCCAACCACGTCATCCGAAGCTCATACCTGAGCCGTCCGGTGACGGTGGACGGCAGCCCGGATCCGGCGAGGAAGAGGTTGCGTGTTCGCTCGGACAGATCGGACAGGAGTGAGCGGAATCCAGGCGTCGTTACTTTTTGGGCCAACGTCGTTTCCGAGATGTCATACCTGTTCATGTCTTCCTGTGGCAGGTAGATCCGATCTCGATCGTGGTCGATGCCGACGTCCTGCCAGAAGTTCGTCAGTTGGAGCGCCGTGCAGATGGCATCTGATTGCGATAACTGGTCTTTGTCGTGGTATCCAAAGAGAATAAGGACCAGTCGCCCGACCGGATTGGCCGATTTACGTGAGTATGCGAGCAAGTCATCAAAAGTGCGATGACGTGACTGGACGATATCTTGGGAGAAGGCATCGAGAAGATCTTCGAGTAGGCGACCCGGGATGTCGAATTGCCGGATCGTTTCGGCTAGGGCTTCGAAGATCGGTCCGTCCGGTTGCTGCCGGCACGCGTGAAGCCGTCTTCGCCAGTCTGTCAGCTTCTCGAGCCGTTCGTCGTCTTCTAGTCCTGGCTCGTCGGCGAAGTCGTCTGCTGTGCGGGCGAAGGCATAGATGCTGTGAAGGTGCGGGCGCAGATGAGAGGGCAGCAACCACGAAGCTACGGGAAAGTTCTCGTAGTGATCCTGCGCCATCCGGGCGCAATGCTGAAAGGCGGGTCTCAGAGATTCGGGGATTTGTTTTGTCACGGTCCTAAGATAGACCACCGGCTGGCGCCCTTCCAGATGTTTTCCGCAATCTTGCCCGTTCAGCGTCACCGACTATATTCGGAACTCGGCGGAATCATGAACGGAGGTATGGAATGCGAGAATCACACATCTTTGACGGTCTGGACGGCCGTGCGCGGAGCGGAAAACCCCGATCGACGGGGTTCACGATGGTCGTGGACTGGGGAATGGGACCCGCAAGACAGCAGGACCTGCAGGTGATGGGTGCACCCTATTTCGACTTCGTAAAGATCGCTGTTGGACTGTCTCGGCTAATGACAAACGACGTGCTGACCCGGAAGATCCAGAGCTACAGATCTCTGGGTATCGAGCCGTTCCCTGGTGGTCAGTATCTAGAGTATGCCGAAATGTATGACCAGCTCGATCTGTACCTGCCCGCGTGTGCCGAAGCTGGATACCGGTGGATCGAGGTATCAGACAACGTAGCACCCGTCTCGCTTTCCTGGAAAGTGGACGTCATTAAGGATGCGGTCGAAAACTATGGGATGGACGTGTTCGGAGAGGTTGGGAAGAAGGAGGGGCTCGATCACGGCCCGAGCTTTACAGAGGATGCGAAAGCCTGCCTCGATGCGGGCGCAAAGATCATTCTTCTGGAAGCGGCTGAACTGGTGAACGCGGATGCGGAGACGGAGAAGCAAGTCGAGGACACCGTCGCGGCCGTCGGCGTCGAGCGTGTCATGTTCGAACTGCCCGGCCCCTGGATCGAGGGCGTGACGGAGTCGGTCATCCACAAGATGCGACGCGAACTCGTCGATCGATTTGGTGTCGAGGTCAACATCGGGAACGTGATGCCCGACGATTTGTATTCGTTTGAAGCGTATCGACGAGCACTCGGTGTGAACGCGGGTTCTGTGCCCGAGTGAGTCGGGCGAGATACGGCCTCCATCTCAACGGTAAACCCATTGTTTCGGGAATTCGCCAGAACACGTGGGGTGTGGCCGCGTCGAGTTTGTCTGTTCTGACCATAGTAGGAGGAGGACCATCTTTTTCTCGGCCTATGGACGACGATCGGTTCTCCCTCGCTGACCGCCAGATTCAGATCCCGGACCGCGACTGTTTCGCCGTAGGCCTTACTGACCTCTATGAGCTCAGCGATCGGAGCCATCCTCAACTCCCTTTCGTCAATCCGGACTCTTCCATGATCTGCTGGTGGTCCCGGGCAAGATCTTCGAGCGCTTGCTCGGGGGTCTTCAGTCCATCGATCGCCTCGCCGATGTGCTGTTGAAAGGCAGACAGGAGCTCGTTGAACACGGGCACATTCCAGAAGTCCTGAAGGAGGTCGAGTGATTCGGAGAATGCGCGATTGTAGGGCGACGCTTTCTTGAAAGCCTCACTGCTCAGGATCGCGGTGTTGGCCGTGAATCCTGCGTCCTTGGTGATCCACTGCTCCTGTATCTCCTTCTGCAGGAACCACGCGATGAATTGGCGCGCGAGCTCCTGTTTTTCAGGGGTGGTTTTGGCCGAGATGCTGAAGCCCTGGCCACCGAGGCTCACCACGCGACGCTGTCCGTGGCTCGGGACCTTGAAGAAGCCGACCTGATCACCCATCTGCTTGACGATACCTGGGAAGAACGCAAAGTAGTCCATCACCATGGCCGTTGAGCCGTTGGTGAGGGTCTCCAGTGTTTTTGCGTAGTCGAAGTTTGTGGCTCCCGGTGGGCCGAAGTACATCAGTGATTTGTAGAACTTCAGGCCTTCCGCCGCCTCAGGGGTGTTCAGGATGCCCTCGACCTGTCTTGTGTCTGGATCGCCCCAGGAACCGCCGAAGGCGTAGAGGAACATCTGGAATCCCATGGTCAGCGAGTCATAGCCTCGTCCGGACAGGAGAGACGCGCCATATCGCTTCTCGCCCGGACGCTGGAAGAACTCCGCGACTTCGAGGAACTCATCCCAGGTGGCGGGCGGACCCAGTTCACGCTTGTATCTGGCCTTGAAGGCGGCCTGCTCCTCGGGGTCCTCGAACCAATCTTTCCGGTATACGAAGCCGATCGCGTCTGTCTCACAAGGAGCAGCGTAGAATTTTCCGGATCCCGGTGGGTATTCGCACAGATATCGCGCGGCTTTCGGATGGACCGTATCCATGTCAACTGCGCTCGGCAGCCAGTCTGTCAGGTCGACATACAGACCCTTGGTCGCGCCTCGGCCGATCCACTGACTGTCTCCGATCACAACATCGAAATCGGTACGCCGGTTACCAAAGTTCAGGAAGACCTGGTCCTGGTAGGAGGACCAGGGAATCTGGTGCACGATGATTTTAATGCCCGTTTCTTGCTCGAAGCGATTACCGAGCTCCTGAAGGCCGTCCGCCGGGCTCCACTGAGCCCACCAGATGGTGATCGATTTATCTTTGTTTGCGGCACCCTGAGAGCTGCACGCCTGAATCAGCGTGATGAGCGCCAGCAGAACCGACATCGTGAATCGTCGCATGTGCCCTCCTGGAAAGTGGTCCGTGTGACGGACTGATCTCGCGGAATCGGACGTTGATAATCCAATCCCTTCGGGCTGTCAAGGTAACAGGGGGACCACCTTGCTCGGGTTCTGGCAAACGGCTATCTTGACGGCGCGTCACCACCCAAGCGCAGGAAAGACCTTGAGAGAACACCGATCACCCAGCCCGCTGATCGATACGCGTCGGCCGGTAAACGGGAGCCACGTCGATTTCAACCCGCCCGGATTTGTTTGGCGACCCATCGACGGTGCTGAATCGTATGAGCTCGAGATTCAGGGACGCAGCGGAACCATCCGGCACGAGCACGCGGGACGATGCCTCTGGGTGTGTGATAAGGCGCTCGAGCGTGGAGAATACACTTGGCGATGGCGGGCGCTCGGTGCAGGACAGGACGATGTCTGGAGCGAGCCATTTACCTTTCACGTGTCCGATCAGACCGAGGAATTGTGGATACCGACGGGTAAGGTCCTAGTGTCGCGAATCGAGGGGAGACCGCGACATCTGTTGGCGGAGAAGCGCCTGGAGGCCTTCAGGCAGTCGTGCCATACGGGCGAGCGGAAAGCAGAGTGGGATCGGATCCGAGCTGAAGGACGCGCACGTCTGGACGCGGATTTGCGCATGACAGAACCGCCCTTCCTGCCCGACCGCTCGAAGCATCACGATGAGTGGGGACAGATCTTCAAGGATGCCATGACCGGGTCTCGACAGATGGGTCAGGATGCCCAGCTCTTTGCCTTGATCTCCCTGATCGAAGAGGATGGAGTGTTCGGTCGTGCAGCGATCGAGCGGTTGCTCGAATTCTCTAGCTGGGATGTAGAAGGTTCTACGTCAACCTTCCACAACAACGAACCGCACATGTCCGTCATTAATTTGGGACCGCGCGCATACGACTGGGCGTATGGCCTGATGACGGACGAAGAACGCGCCACGATAAGGGAAGCGCTTCGCAATCGAGGTAACCAGACCTTGGAAAGGTTCACCCGGTTCAACTACGGGGTGACCGGCACGGACAACCATTCTGGTCGATTGCTTGGTTTTCTCGGGGAGTGTGGAATCGCGCTCGCGGGTGAATGTGATGACGCCGAATCTTGGTTCGACTTCATTCTCCCGACCACAGTCGCCATGTATCCGTGGTGGGGTGGACGAGAAGGCGGGTGGGCACAGGGCGTCTCGTATTCTTCCACCTATTGCTACCTCTACTATCATTTCGTATACGCGCTGCGAGAGGTCGCCAACGTCGACTTCTACAAGAAAGCCTGGTTCAGGAACCATGGAGACTGGAGGCTGATGTGCGTTCCTCCGAACGCCTGTCTCGTTCCTTTCGGAGACGGTCGAACGGCTGGACAGGGCTCCGTCGTCTCCAGTTGGGGAATCCAGCGCCACCTCGGGCGAATCTATGGATATCAGCGTTTCCTGACACATGCCGACCAGATCCTTGAGCGAGCGGGCGGCGAGATAGTCGAATCTCGCGGGCTGTTTTCGCCCCTCTCATTCATTACCGAACCCACGACTTGCCCCGACGCGGAATTGCCCCGGTCGGCCTCCAGACTCTACCAGGACGTGGGATGGTTGTCTATCCGCCGGGATTTGGTGGATCCGGATCAGGATGTGCGGTTCATGATGCGATCCTCAACCTACGGATCCGAGTCCCATTCGCACGCCGATCAGAACTCGTTTGTGCTCGAGGCGTATGGGGAGCCACTGGCGGTACCCAGCGGACTCTACAACCTATACAGCAGCCCGCATCACCACGGTTGGACGCGGCAAACCAAGGCTCACAATGCCGTGACGTTTGACGGTGCCGGACAGATTGCGCGCGACGCCTCAGCCGTTGGTCGATTCACCGGATATCACAGCCTCGAACGGATGACTTATGCCCGAGGTGATGCCTCCGAGGCCTACGGAGACCGTGTTCTTAGATGTACGCGTTCTGTGGTCTGTCTGGATTCATCCCTCTTCGTCCTCGTCGACGAGATGGTACCCCGGGCGGACAGCATGTGGACCTGGCATGTGCACGGGATGAAACCGGTCGAACTTGACCCGGACGGCAAACGGGCAAGGATTCAGTATGAACGGGCCGCACTCGATGTGGTCTTCTGCCACGAAGAGGAATTGCATTTCCGGCGATTCGAGGGATGGGACTATGCCCCCTTTGGGTATGGTCATGAAGGGGATATACCGAAAGAGGCGGCGAGGTATCATTTGGACGTGACGTCGATCATGCCCACGGGGAGTGCAGTCCTGGTGACGGTCCTGGCACCTTACCTGGCAGGGGATAAACCGGCTGAGGTCAGCACGGTGTGGGAAAAGGGGATACGCGGAGCGAATATCCGTCAGGGCGATCGAGCCTACTCTGTGCTGGCTCACGTTGACACGTCGTCGAAGAACCCGTTGACCCGGTTGGGTGTGCAGGTCGACGGAACGCATTATTCGATCGGTCGCCCCGATTCTGCCCTCAAAGATGTGATATCGCTGGACGGGGATATCATTGTTCAGTAGACGTCGCATTTTCTGGATCGGATGCCTCGTCAGTCTGATCGCTCCCTGCGAAGCACAGGTGAACATCGAGCGGCTGCGCCCTGAGGTTTCTACAGGGACGACCGGTCTGATTCAGCTGGACCTGACCCTGCGGAGTGGAAACGTCGATCTTATCGAGATCACCCCGGCCGCTGCGATCGGGTTCAGCCAGGGCGCAATGCGCTGGACCTTGCTCGCGTCAGGTGACCTGGGCTGGGAGGACGGAGAACGGTTCGCGAACGAGGCTCTGGCCCACATCCGTTTGAATCGACGTCTGAGACCGAGGCTGGGTATAGAGGCCTATGGCCAGGCGAATTACGACAAGGCCCGCCGACTTGACACCAGGTATCTTGTGGGTGCCGGCTTTCGATTCTGTGTTTCAGGTGACGGTGTCGAGAGTTGGTTCGGAAGTTCACTGATGGCAGAATCGGAGCGTCACGAGGTCTTGCCGGCTGACTTTCACGCGGCCGATACCGACGATCTCCGCTGGAGTTCCTATCTGTCCGTGCGCGCCAGTATTTCCGAGACCGCTGGACTGACGGGAACAGTCTATGTACAGCCGGTGGTTTCGGCGTTCGACGACTACAGGGTTCTGGCTGACATCTCCATCGACACCCGCATTACGGGGAAACTGAGTCTCAGCGTATCGGCGGCGGTACGGAGAGACAGTGACCCGGTTGGTGGGGTCGCGGAGACGGACTCCAGGTTGAGCACGGGACTGGGGATGAATTGGTGAATAGGGATGGATGAAGACGATCTCGCCCTGAATCGCGCGGTAGAAGGCTGCAGCTTCACCGAGGGGCCAGCAGCGGATCATTCGGGTGACCTCTACTTCTCTGACTGTCCGAACAATCGGATCATGGTGCTTCGAGCCACCGGGGAGACAGAGGTATGGAAGGAGCCGAGTGGTCGTGCCAATGGCATGAATTTCGATCCGGACGGCCGGCTGGTGGCGTGTTGCGCACAGGGAGAAGGCGGACTTCGGTCTGTGATTCGGTTGGCGACGGATGGGGACCATGAGGTGCTCGCGTCCGACTACAACGGGAAGCCGTTGAACAGCCCGAACGACCTCTGCTTCGATCCTGAGGGCCGAATCTACTTTACTGACCCGAGGTATGGTGATCGGTCTGACTGCGAACAGGATCTCCAGGCCGTTTATCGTATCGAACACGATGGTCGACTGACGCGTGTGATCGAGGATGTAGAGACCCCGAATGGAATCCTGATGACCCCTGACGGCCGAACGATTTACCTGATCGACAACAATCCGGAGGACTGGGGTGCCCGTACCTTGCTCAGTTATGGACTGACGGATGAGGGTGACTGGGCACGAAAGGCGGAGGTCTACGACTTCTCGCCCGGCCGCGGTGGCGACGGGATGGTCCTCGACATTCAGGGTAATGCGTATGTGACGGCAGGCGATGGTGAGAGCGGCGGTGTCTACGTGTTTTCGCCTTCGGGAGAGCACCTCGCCTTTATCCACACGCCGGAGCCGCCGACGAACTGCACGTTCGGCGGACCCGAGCTACGCACCCTGTATATCACAGCAACCACATCTGTTTACAGCATTGAATGCAGCGAGCCAGGTTTTCTGGCTTATCCGCGTATCTGACAAGGAGTGATCATATGAAGGTTGGAATCACACAAATCATCCTGAAAGACACGCCGCTAGCCGACATCCTGCAACTCTGTGTCGACGCAGAGTATGAGGCCGTCGAGCTCGTGTTTTCCGAGGGAGGCGACCCGGAAGTCGACATGAGCGATGATGAGATCCGCGGGGTGAGAAAGCAATGCGACGAGGCAGGGATCGAGATCGGGAGTTCGATCGCTTGGTATGCCGAACGCGGATGTTTCTTGAGTGCTGACAAGGCGGAACGGGAACACGGGAAGAAGTGCTTGCGTCGGTCGATCGAAATTGCCCACGTGTTGGGTGTGGACGCCGTTCTGCTGCATCCCGGGCAGCTCACTGCAGATGCCACCTACCAGGAAGCGTGGGACTGGATGCTCGGCGAACTCAAAGAGATCGCGCCTTCGGCCGAAGAGAAGGGCGTGACTGTGGGGATCGAGAACGTCTGGAACAAGTTTCTCCTGAGCCCCAAAGAGATGGCCGACTTCGTTGATGCCGTCGGCAGTCCCCGTGTCGGTACCTACCTCGATACAGCAAACATGATGTTTTACGGGTTCCCGGAGCACTGGATTCGCGGTCTTGGTGACCGGATTGCCCGCGTCCATTTCAAGGACTTCGTCAGGCGTGAGAAGAATTTCGTGCCGTTGATGGATGGCGATACAGACTGGCCAACTATCGTTCAGGATTTGCGGAACATCGGGTATGATCGACCGGTGATTCACGAGGTTGGCGGCGACCGCGATCTACAGATCGAGATGGCCAAGCGCATGAAGAAGATCGTTAGCCTATGAGTGATATCAGACGCGTGCTGGCGGCGGATGGGGCAGGACGCATCAGTGTGATCGAAGAGCCGATGCCTTCGCCTGAACCCGGCACGGTACTGGTTGAGGTCTCGGCAAGCATGATCAGCCCGGGGACCGAGCTCGGTGGGGTTAGTCGACGTCGGGAGAAGCCGTCGGATGGAGCTCCCCGGCCGTTCGGCTACTCGAATGCCGGCGTCGTCGTCGCCGTCGGCGAGGGTGTGGACAGGCTCGAGGTGGGTGATCGTGTCGCCTGTATGGGGGGCGGGTACGCTCAACACGCAACGCACTGCTGCGTACCCCAGAATATGGCCGTTCCGATTCCAGGCTCTGTTTCTGATGACGACGCGGCATCCGTACATCTTGTCGCGACCTCATTGAACGCGGTTCGCAGGCTCGATCCAGAGATCGCGGAATCTACGGCTGTTGTCGGTATGGGTTTGGTCGGGAACTTTGCCACGCAGTGGCTCAGGGTGGCTGGTTGCCACGTCGTTGCCCTCGATCGCCTTCAGATGCGGCTGGATAAAGCAGACGTTTGTGGCGCGCACCTGTGCGTCGATCCTACTGCGGACGGTGGTGAGGATGCCGTTCGAACCTTCACCCGGAATCGAGGTCTGGACGGAGCGATCATGGCCTTTGGCGGTGATGGTACCCCTGCGTTCAAGATGCTGGTCTCACTGATCAAGCGGGCGCCTGACACGCACCAGATGGGTCGGGTCGTGATCGTGGGCGGAGCTCGGATCGACCATCAGTTTGCGGCCGCGCTTGGCAATCTGGACGTGCGATCCGCAGCGAGAACGGGGCCCGGCTACCACGATGACGACTGGGAGCGAGGCGCCGACTATCCGCCTGTTTTTGTGAGATGGACAACGAATCGGAACATGGAAACGTGTCTCGACTACATCGCAAGAGGTGACCTCAAAGTCGATCCCTTGATTACACATCGCGTATCTCTGGGTCATGCACCTGATGCGTGTGAAGACCTGATCCAACGGCCCAATATCGCACTCGGTGTGGTGATCTATCCGAAAGGATCCTGACGTGGCTAGAGGACTGAAAGCGGGCGCGATCGGCCGTACCGGGCGAGGGAACTTCGGGCACGGTCTCCATACGTGCTATGGCGAGGTCGACGGGATCGACCTGGTAGCCGTCGCAGACGAGGACGAGGATGGACGAGCGAAGGCTGTCGCCGACACGGGTGCCGAGCGCGCTTACGCAGACTACCGTGAGATGCTCGCCTGTGAGGACTTGGATGTCGTTAGCGTGTGTCCACGGTGGGTGGACTGTCACGAAGAGATGATCACGGATGCCCTGGATTCCGGCTGTCACGTTTATTCAGAGAAACCGATGACGTCGGCACCGGATGCGGCGGATGGGATCATCGCGCTCGCGGATTCGAAAAACCTCAAGATTGCGGTCGCTCACCAGGCCGCATACCTGCCGCAAGTGCGGGAGGCCCTGCGGATTGTCGCAGATGGTCAGATCGGGAGGCTCCGCCGGATGGTGGCAGCCGGAAAGATGGACCACAGAGGCGGGGGCGAAGACATGATCGTCCTTGGTACTCACCTGTTCAACCTGATGCGGATTGTCGCAGGAGATCCGGCGGGCGTGAGCGGCCGGGTCACGGTGGACGGTCAGAGCATCACGCCGTCAGATGTGCGGGAAGCGGGAGAACCGGTCGGGTTTATCGCCGGCGATCGCGTGCACGGACACTTCGCTTTCTCGAACGATGTGACAGCGACCTTTGACTCCTGGCGCCGTGAGGAAAGGAATGGCCGGCCCTATGGGCTGGTGATCCAGGGCGAGTCTGGCGCGATTGCCTTCGACGCGAGCGCCAGCCAGGTCGCGATGTTGGAAGACGACGCCATCGCTCATTGGGAATCCGGCCAGGTCTGGGAGCCGCTGGATTTGGACCCGGTGCCGCTGATGGGAGGGAACGCGCTTGCTATCCGTGACCTGATCGATGCGGTCGAAGAGGATCGTGATCCGATTTCCAGCGCCAGGGGGGCACGAACGGCCCTTGAGATGATCCTCGGGATCTATGCATCAGAGGTCGCAGGGGGAGCGCATATCTCTTTGCCGCTCGAAGATCGACGTCATCCATTGGATGTCTGGACTGTCCGCGGCTGATGCTGATTTGGGTATGTTGTAGGGTAAGGTGGGGATGCTAAGATGAATCTGAACATTCGAAACGACATATCAGGAGAGATCGCTTCTCCGACGTTGCTCGCGGGCTGGCCCGGAATGGGGAGCGTCGGGGTCGGGGCGGTCAACTACCTGAGACGGCATCTCGAGGCCGTCCCCTTCGCCGATGTCGACATGACTGAGTTCTTTTGCCACGAAGAAGTGGTCGTGGAGGATGGCATCGCGCAGTTGCCGGCCATGCCTAACCACGTGTTCTATCACGTACCGGATCGGGATCTGATCATCTTCGAGAGTGAGGCCCAGGTTGGTGGCGAAGGGGGCATCGCACTGATGAACCGGGTTCTCGACCTTGCGCAACAATTGGACGTGCAGGCCATCTATACGGCAGCCGCCTATGCGATTCCGATGCGGCACAGCGACGATGTACACGTACTCGGCATCTCGAACCGGGAGTCCATGCGTGATCACGTTGTCGATCACGGGATCGAGGTGCTCGAGCAGGGCCGGATCTCAGGCTTGAACGGTCTGCTCCTCGGTTTCGCCGATTCCCGTGGTATTTCCGCCGCCTGCCTGCTGGCGACGATGCCGCATCAGTTGGTTCAAATGCCCAACCCTAGGGCGTCACGAGGGATTATTAACATCCTGACGAGCCTGCTGGACGTGGAGGTCGATCTCACGGAGATGGACGAGGCAGTCGAGGAGATGGGGCGGGTGATCGAGGAAATCGAGCAGCGAATACGCTCTGCCTTCTCGTCGATGGAGGGCGAAGGCAATGACTCCACCGAAGAACTCACCGAGGTCGACGAAGAGACCGTTCCCGCGAAGGTGATGGAACGGATCGAGCGAATGTTCCTGCAGTTCAGTAATTCACCATCCGCGCAGCAGTCCCGCGTGATGGCTCAGCAGTTGAAGGAGGAACTCGATAAGTGGGACCTGTATGGGGTGTATGAGGATCGGTTCCTGAATCTGTTTAGAGATCAGTGACTGATACGCCAGAGGAACAAAACAGTGGTCGCAGCCATACGGCTGCGGCCATTCGTGTTTGTGGGCTTGTCCCGCGTAGTTGCACGCACTAAGTTATGGGCCCAGTTGACATTACACCGGATGGGAAGGGTAGATGAGCGAAATCAAGATCGATCTCTACAGTGACACGTCGACCAAACCGACGCAGGCCATGCGCACTTTCATGTGCGAGGCGGAGGTTGGTGACGAACAAAAGGGCGAGGACCCAACCGTCAACCAGTTGCAGGCAATGGTGGCTGACCTGTTGGGAAAAGAGAGCGCTCTGCTCCTGCCGTCCGGGACGATGTGCAACCAGATCGCCTACGCCGTTCACTGCGGACCGGGTGACTTGATTTTGCTCGATCGATCCGCCCATCCCTTGATTTCCGAGTCCGGAGGGGCGGCCGTGCTGGCGAGCGCGACAATGTATCCGATCGACGGTGACCGTGGTCAGTTCACGGCTCAGCAGGTCGCCGAGGTGGTGGAGCCACCGACGAGATACAAGCCGACCTTTCGCTTGCTGTCGATCGAGCAGACGACAAACCGACCTGGTGGATTGATCTGGCCTCTCGAGCAGATCCGTGAGGTCGAGCAGGTGGCCCGAGACCGCGGCATGATGATGCATATGGACGGGGCGCGACTGCTGAATGCGGTCGTGGAGACGGGGGTCGCTGCCTCGGACTACGCCGCCAGCTTCGACACTGTCTGGGTCGATCTCAGCAAGGGCCTGGGGGCACCGATCGGTGGCGTGCTGGTGGGAACTGAAGCTTTCATTCACGAGGCCTGGCAGTGGAAGCAGCGAATCGGGGGCGCTATGCGGCAAGCGGGGATTGTTGCCGCGGCAGGGATCTACGCGCTCGACCACCACATAGACCGCATGGCTGAAGACCACGCGAACGCGAAACGTCTGGCGAACGCGATATCGGGCGCTCCAGGGATCCGGATCGATCCTGACACCGTCGAGACCAATATGGTCCGGTTCGAAATCGACGAACTCGGGGTGGACTCCGCTACGTTTATCAACCGGCTGATTCAGTCGGCAGGCGTCCGGGTGAGTGGTCCTGGACAGTATCTCATCCGAGCAATTCCTCACCTCGGAATTACCGAGGCGGACATCGACGAAGCGGCCACAGCAATCCACTCCCTGGCCGACGCGTTGTCGTGACGACTTACCAGGTCGCGATTCTCGGCTGTCGAAGTCGTGGGGCCGCTGCCGGGCGGGCTTACCACGCCCATCCCAGAACGGAAGTCGTTGGGTTGTGCGATCTGCTCGAGGAAAGACGGAACGAGCTTGGGGATGAGCTGGGTGTGGCCGCTCGCTATGCCGATCTGGACGAGATGATCCGAGAGACCGAGCCTCACATCGTCGCTATACCGACGGGAACGGAGTTTCATTTCGACCTCGGGATGCGTGTTCTGGAGCACGGTGTCCACATTGACATCGAGAAGCCGCTCTGCGTGGACCTCGAGCAGGCGGATCAACTGGTTGCCCTGGCCGCCGCGCAGGGCAGCCAGATCGCCGTTCACCATCAGGGTCGCACCGGCGCATCGATGCGGGCGGTCAAAGCCGCGTATGAAGGGGGCAAGATCGGGTCCTTGAGGTATGTCGCGGGAAGCGGGAAGGGCTACTACGGCGGGTATGGCCTGATGAACATCGGCACCCACTGTGTGAATGCGATCCTGGAACTGGCCGGCCCTTGCAGAAGCGTGTTTGCTCACGCCATGACCGGCGGGAAGCCCGTTGAACCCACGGATGTGGTGCCGTCCCCCGGTGGCATGGGGACGATCCTTGGCGAGCACATCACGGCCTCCCTCGTTTTCGACGACGGGGTGACGGCGACTCTCAACCAGCATCGGTTCGAGACGGTCGATACCCGGGCATACCACGCCGAATTCTTCGGTACGGAGGGTCGGCTGTTCTGGCGGAGTGGGGAGGCATGGTGGCTGCCGAATCCCCATTGGGTACCAGGGGAATCTCAGACGGAGTGGCAACTGCTTACCCCTGATTTGCCCGATCTGGAACCGATCTGGAATGTGGCTATCGATGATGTCCTATTTGTCGACGAGTATGTGCACGCCCTGGACGAGGGGCGACCTCACACCTCCAGCGGGACGGAGGGTCTGCACGTATTGGAGGTGTTGATGGGAGTGTTCGAATCCGCCGCCTACAACACACGGGTGCTGCTGCCCCAGACGCATCGGGATCATCCACTGCTTCGTTGGTGCGAGGAGGCCGGGGTCGGTGCGCCAGAGGAGATGCCGCGGCCCTATAAAGAGTGGCTGGCCGTCGAAGACACACGTCTGGGTCGCGAGCCGGTTGCTTGAGGGATACAGGTGTTCCGAGACTCATACAACGGTGAGAACAAGAAGATCTTCTGGCACGAGATGTGGCGGGATGAGTTCCACGCAGCTCTGGAAGATGCCCCGGTGGTGGTCGTTCCGGTTGGATCGATCGAACAACACGGCCCTCACTGCCCGATGGACGTCGACATTGTGGGGCCTTTCTACATGGCGGTAGAGGCAGCCTGGCGAACAGAGGGCTATCCGCTCATCGTCGCTCCTCCTGTGTGGTCCGGGTTCACGCATTACAACAAGGGATTCCCAGGTACGATCAGTCTCCGTATCGAGACGTTCATGGATTTATTGCAGGATATCTGCGTATCGATCCACGAAAACGGCTTCCATCGGATCATCCTCGTGAATGGCCACGGAGGGAATGATGCTCCGGTCCGTGTCGTCCGGGATGTTCTGGCCGAGCGGAACGTGTTTGTGGTCGGATTCTCGTGGTGGAAGATGGTCGAGCAAGAAATGCTCGAGTGGGGTGATACCGACAACGGGAGCGTTGGGCACGGGGGAGAATGGGAAACGTCGGTTCAGTTGCATCTGCGCGAGCACCTCATCCGGAAGGACCTGATGAACGACGACGTTTTTCCCAATCCATTCAGCGAGGATCTCCAGTCGTTCGTAGGGTTCAGCGAACGGCGGAGAGATACGAGAGACATCACGGGAACTATGGGCAGCGCGAGTGCGGCTTCGGCAGAGAAGGGGGAGCGGATATTCGAGCTGGCCGTTGAGCGACTTCAGCGGGTGGCCAGCGAGTTTCACGAGCAACCCATTCGCCATTATTTCGAGTTTGGATCTCATTGCCCGAGGATGCAGTCATGAAACGACTATGGATAACTCTTGCAGCGGTTATCCTGGCTGGGCTGGTTAACGCGCAGAGCCTCTCGCTGGTTGCAAGCCGGAACCTTGCTGGCAATTTTGCGGGGATCCTCGGGACCGGAAAAGTCGTCGACGCGCTACGACGTGCGGGCACTTCCGCCTTGTTGGTAGATCTGGGCGGTGCGATGTCATCGGCCGAGTCTGCGTTCGAACATCGTCGGAAGGGGAGCTTGACCGTCGATACCATGAACCGGGCAGGCTATTCGGCGTGGTTCGTCGGGGGACGGGACCTGGCGTGGTCGGATCAACTGAGTAGGTTCCTTAGGCTGACCGAGTTCCCCGTTCTGGCCGCGAATCTACATCGACCAGAGACGGGTCGTCACCTGTTTCAGGTGCAACCGTTTGCGATTCTCCGGTCGGGTTCTACTCGAATCGGGATGATTGGGCTCGCAGAAGGGAGTCGAGGGTTGCTCTCTTCGGACCCTGTCCGGGCCGCACGTTATTACACCGGTTTGATTTCTGGCCGATCTGATATCACGATCATCGTGAGTGTGTCGGACCGTGCTACCAACGAGACAATCGCTGCGCTCGAGGAGGTTGATCTGGTTGTGGGCGTTGGGCCTAGGAAGGGTGTCGAGGGGTCTTCAGCGGGATGGGTTGTTCAGATTGAGGAGGGAACGGGTGTCTGGGGAATCGACCTCACGCTGTCCGAGGGGGCGGTGTCCGCGGTCGTCGCGAGCCGCGTGGATGTGCAGCCGGTTTCCAATGAAGAGGTGGCGGAGGCAATGATGGGGTGGACGGCCAACCTGGAGGGAGAACCCGTGTCGCTGACGACAGTGATCGGGCGATCCTTGGGGGGCTTCAACCACGCCCTGACCTCACCGCTCGGCTACCTTACTGCAGACCTCCTGCAGGCGTCAGCGGAGACGGATGGCGCGCTCGTCAGGACGGCACACTTCCCGGAAGATTTCGTTACGGGAGATGTAACCGTTGCCGACCTGATGCAGACGTATCCACTGCCATACACCGTAGGGGTCGCGAGCCTGAAAGGCACCCAGTTGCTCGAGTTGCTGGACCCGAAGGCTGGTGAGTTGATGTACTATCCTGCCGGGGTGTCCGTCGTGTATGGTACAGAAGGTCTCGTCGAGTCTCGGATAGGTGGCAAGGCGATCGATCCTCGCGTGGACTACACCATTGCTGTCGAGTTTGCGAACGGTGTGCGGCTTGGCGATGACGTCTCGATACGAGACACGGGCGTTGCTATTCGGGATCTGCTCGGAAGACACCTGAGGACGTCGTCCACCGTCAAGGGTGTCGTCGATGGACGGATCCAGAGGCGTTAGGTGGGCGGACAAGGTGAAAGCGAACAGCCCCTGCTGGGGATCGAGTTCGCTGAGGATGAACCTGAAATCGCGAAAGTTCGCGATTTTTTTGTGACCGTGGCCGGGGGCCTCGAGGAGGTCGCCCTTCGAGAGATCAAGTCTCGTCTGAAATGCGTTTCAAAGGTTCGCGTGGAAAGACGCCAACGCCTGGGGAGGATCCATTTTAGGTATGATCGGAGCCCGAGCCACCTCACGTCCCTTGAGTGCGTCGAGGGGGTGTTTGCCGATTTGCTCCAGTTTGCTGGTGTGACTCCGGGTCGTCCCGGGCTATTGCGCATCGCCGAGGCGGTTTCGGGTGTCGATCTCGCCCCTGGAGTGGTGCTCTACAACATCCTGAACGGGATCCCCGAAGGGTCTGGGGTGGTCGTCAACTGCACGGTGGGGCGTGGTCATCGGTTTACGTCCGGTGAACTGCACCAGGTCATCAGACTGGTGCTGGCCGAAACGTATGGCCTGGAGGACGACGAACTCCAGGGCCCCTACAGCCTGCACGTCCGGATCGAGGGCAAACGGGGGGTGATCGGCTTCAGGCTCACTGAACGTGACCCGCTCGATACTGCTCGAGTGCCGGGGGATCTGACCGGGGCGACCAGCAGAGCACTAGTTGAGTTGATCCGGCCCGAGTCGGGCGATGTCTGGGTGGACATCGGATGCCGAAGTGGCAATCTGGGGCGGGCCTTCAGCGCGAAATGTGCTGGCGTCGTCGTGCTCGAGACACGGTTGGACTGGGTGATCGCAGGGGAGGGGGTCGAAGCAATCGCTGTGGCAGATGGTATATCATCTCCCTTGAGAGACGCTTCGGTGAATGGCGTGATCGTGAATGCTCGGCGTCGTTCGGAGCTCCGCTTCGACGAAACGCTTCAGGCGGAATGCTTGCGGTTACTTGGAGCTGAAAGGTATGGCCAAGTCGTACTGCTGTGCGAGAGAGACCGCGAGATGGAGGCGGAGATGGATGAGAAGCGTATTCCGTTCAAGTGCGTGTTGAGGCACCCGGTTCACCTCGGCGGTGACCCGGTTTCACTCTACCATTTGAGAGTAACCGGCTGACGAAGCAGGTCAATCCCTGGTAATATGAACATTCGAAACGTCCCATCGAGACGCAACGTTCCCGAGGCGCCATTACGAAGACGACTTCACGAGATCATCTTCGAGGCGGACACGCCCGCCGGGAAGGCTTTTGACGAGGTTTTGATCGTGTCGATTGTTCTTTCGGTGATCGTAGTCATGTTGGACAGCGTGGCCAGTGTGAGCGCGCGCTACGGGGAGATGATCGTCGCCCTTGAGTGGGGATTCACGATTCTATTCACCGTCGAATACGTCTTTAGACTGTATGCCGTCCGACTCCCACGACGTTACGCTCAGAGCTTCTTCGGCGTGGTCGATCTGCTGGCTGTCGTGCCGACCTATGTCAGCCTCGTCCTTCCAGGGAGCCAATACCTGCTGGTGATCCGGGTGCTCCGTCTGCTGAGGATCTTCCGGGTGCTCAAGCTCGCCCAATACCTGGGGGAAGCGAATCTGCTTCTGTCGGCCCTTCGTGCCAGCCGCCGGAAAATCGCGGTGTTCCTGTTCGCGGTGCTGACTATCGTGGTGATCTGCGGATCGGTGATGTATGTGATCGAGGGGGGCGATAACGGGTTCACGAGTATCCCTCGAAGTGTCTATTGGGCGATCGTCACTCTGACGACGGTCGGGTATGGTGACATCTCCCCTCACACAGAACTGGGACAGGCGGTCGCTGCTGTGATCATGATCCTTGGATACGGGATCATCGTTGTTCCAACCGGTATCGTCACATCCGAGCTGACGCACGGGGTCAGCAGGGGCCCGGTCTCTACTCACGCGTGCCCGTCCTGTGGGTGTGATGGCCACGTCTCTGACCCAACGTACTGCTATTCTTGTGGTGCTCGAATGCACCAAGCCACGGCGGAAGGAGAGAATTGATGAAGGTCACGCTTTTCGGGTGCACGCATCCCCATTCGAAGGCCCATCTGAAGACCCTACTTCTCTCAGAGCGGATATCAGATGTGCACGTCTACGACGAGACGCCAGGCGATGCCGAAGAGGCCGCCCAGGCTGACGTGGCCATCTCGGCCAGCCATGCTACGGTCGAGTCCGCACTGGCAGACAGTCCAGATGTTGGTGTCGCCTGCCTGTCAAACGACAGGAATGCGGACCTGTGTATCCAATTGCTGGAATCCGGGGTCCACGTGATCAGTGAGAAGCCGATCGGTGCCACCGTCGAGGATGTTCAGAAGGTGGTGGATGCGGCGCAGTCCAATGGGTTGAGACTGGGGGTGATGTATCAGAACCGCTCTCACCCGCTGAATCAGGAAGCCCGCCGGATCGTACAGGCAGGAACCATCGGCCGGATCACCGGCTGCGAGGCCCGCCTGATCACATCCCAGGTCCGTTTCCGGAATCCCGATCACTGGCTCTTCAAAAGGGATGTCTCAGGCGGAGGGATTCTGTCCTGGCTGGGGTGCCATTACCTGGACCTGCTCCGGTTCGTGACCGGTTCAGAGATCCAGGACGTGTCCGCGATGGTCGGCACGCTGAGCGGCGAGCCGATCGACGTCGAGGATGTGGCAACGGTGTCGCTCCGGTTCGACGGCGGATTCGTCGGGAGCCTCCAGGCCGGGTATCAGCTGTCGCTGAGTAACTCAGGCTACATGGGGCCGAACTATGAGACCTACATGTCCATTCGGGGAACTGAGGGTCGGGTGGTCTGGGAGCCCTCCGGAACCGAAACGAAACTGCTTGTCGAGAGTACTCAGTGGACCGATGCTCCCTCCAGGGAAATCTCCTTCTCGCTTCCGACCGTGGATGCCTACGGAGGGGCACACGGTCTTGCTTTTCTGGATGCCTTCCTGGACGCCACCGAAGACCTCGATCTGCCTACCCCTGCTGACGGCACGGACGCGCTCCAGATCGCACGGATTATCGACGCGGCCTACACCTCGAGTGAATCCGGTCGACATATCTCGCTGGAGAGCTGAGTGCCGGGAGACCTGCTTAGGCCTGACGGCACCCCCGTTCAGCCGCTAGGATTGGGCGGATCTAAGGAGACACGCCCGCAGATGATCGACCGGGCATTCCGCCTCGGTATAGACTACTTCTTCTTCTACACACTCAAGTTCTCGGGCCTTGTGGACGGGGTCTCTTCGCTCTGTCGACGTCATCGGCAGGAGATCTGCATCGCCACCGGCACTGAGTCCCGAGAGCTCGAGAGCCTCGATTCTACGCTCGAAGATGCACTTCTGTCCCTCCGAACGTCGTTTCTTGATATCTTCTACCTTGAATATCTCGCACCCTCCGAGTCCTTTCAGGACATCGAGCGCGCACTCGACCTCGTCTCCAAGTGGAAGACGGACGGTCGAATCCGGTATCTCGGCGCGAGCGTCCACGACCGTGACCTTGCCATCCGCACATTGGAAACGGGCATGGTTGACGTCTTGATGCACCGCTACAACATGGCCCATCGACGGTCCGAGGCTTCTGTACTTCCACGGGCGTCCGAACTCGGTATACCCGTTGTCGCCTTCACTTGTACACGGTGGGGATCATTGCTGAAGGGCCATCGAGAGTGGGACCGCGGCATTCCGACTGCCGGAGACTGCTACCGATATGTCCTGAGGCATCCGGCCGTCAGACTGGCCCTGACTGCTGCCCAGTCGATCAGAGAGTTGAGCGAGAACGTCAACATATTGGAAGAAGGAAGCATGAACGACGCTGAAAGCAGGACCTGGTCGGCCTACGGTGATCTGGTCTATGGCGACGGGACAGACGCTTTCGAAACCCGGTGGCCGTAGCCGCCTAGATGGAGGATGTATGCCGATTGTGAATTACGAGCGGTACTGCGAGATGCTGGAACGCGCCCACGCAGAGCACTTTGCCTACCCCGCGATCAACATCAGCACGATCGACACGATGAACGCGGCGATCGAGGGTCTCGTCGCTGCGAACAGTGACGGGTTTATCCAAGTCTCGATCGGAGCCGGTACTCATTCGTCAGGGAACCTGGCGGACTCGGTTCTGGGTTCGATTACCCTGGCTGAACACGCGCATCGTGTCGCCGATCGTTACGACGTGAACATCGCGCTGCACACCGATCACTGCACGACCGATAAAATCGATGACTTCCTCGTCCCACTGATTGACGAGACGGCGCGTCGCAGGGCGGTCGGACAGCCCAACCTTTTTAATTCTCACATGTATGACGGGAGTGACCTTCCACTGGAAGAGAACATGTCCCACGCCGTCCCACTGCTCCAGAAGTGCGCGGAGAACGAGATCATCCTCGAAGTCGAGGCCGGTGTCGTCGGTGGAGAAGAGGAGGGGCTGAACAGGGAAGATGTGGCGAAGGAGAAGCTCTACACGACGCCCGAGGATATGCTGGCCGTCTACGACGCGCTGAGCGCTGTGCCTTAGGCGCGCTACATGTTTGCGGCCACCTTCGGGAACGTCCACGGCGTTTACAAGCCCGGAAACGTGGTGCTGACGCCCACCATCCTGAAGGAGGGGCAGGACGCGGTGGTGAAGGCGCACGGGGACGCCGCGCGTTTCTGGTTGGTCTTCCACGGCGGATCGGGATCGGAACTGTCGGATATCCACGAGACGCTCGATTACGGCGTCATTAAGATGAACGTCGATACCGACACCCAGTATGCGTTTACACGTCCGATTGCCGACCACATGATGAAGCACTATGACCAAGTGCTGAAGGTCGACGGGGAGGTGGGCGTCAAGAAAGCCTATGATCCTCGTGGATGGCTGAAGTCCGGCCGCGCCGGGATGGCCGACCGGGTGGTGCAGGCCTGTGAGGACCTGAAGTCGGCCGGCCGCTCGATGGGGCGTTAGTTGACGGACACCTGGGCAGGCAACGGCTTGCCGGCGAGACCGGCGATCAGGTTGTCGACGGACATTTGGGCCATCTTCTCCCGGGTCTGGCGGGTGGCGCTGCCGAGATGCGGGGCGATGATCACGTTTTCCAGCGCCAGCAGGGGGTGATTCCGGGGAAGCGGCTCGGGCTCCGTAACGTCTACAGCGGCTGACGCGATTTGTCCCTCTTTCAGGGCGACGACAAGGGCGTCGTGATTGATCACCCCACCCCGGGCGACGTTGACGAGGATCGCGGTCTCTTTCATCAGGCCGAGTTCCCGCGCTCCGATCAGGTTCCTGGTCTCTTCGGTCAACGGGCAGTTCAGCGTCACGAAATCGCTTTCCTGCAGCAGGTCATCCAGGGAGTGATACTCGGCACCCAGCTCCGCTTCGGCCTCCGGGTTCGGGCGACGGTTGTGGTAGAGAATGGTCATGTCGAACGCGGCTGCCCGCTTTGCGACAACGCGACCAATTTTACCCATCCCGATGATGCCGATCGTCGATCCGTGGGCTTCCTGTCCGTGGAGTATGTTCGGGTCATACGACGTAAACGCTGCGCTGCGGGCGTAGTGGTCACCAATGACTAGGTTCCTGGCCGCGGCCAGCAGAAGTGTGATGGTCATGTCGGCTGTTGCTCCGTTCAGGATGTCCGGGGTGTTTCCCACCGGAATCCCGCGATCGGCAGCATCTCTTGTGTTGATGTGATCGACCCCCACTCCGAAATTGCTGATCACCCGAAGGTTGGGCATCCGGTCCATCAACTCGCCCTTGACCTTCATGTGCCCGTATGTGTAGAAGCCTTCGATCGGTGCGAGGTCTTCGTCAGAGGGGCCTCCCTCGGGCCACAGGGTCCAATCACATTGATCGCCGATCATACGGATGATGTTGTCGGCCGGCGTGTCGCTCATCATCACGGGATATGCCATCCATTGCTCCTTTCTTGGTTTGACGTAAGTCATGGTAGGGGTGCCAAGCCTGCAGTGTCAACGAACTAGACGTCGTGAAGGCGGCCGGTCGAGGGCGCGCCACGGGGGTATATTGAGCGCGTCTATCGCGGCGCTGATGCTTGTCTGCTGCCTGAGTGCCACGGCCGATGCCGAGATGTTGGATTTGACGCCCGAGGCCCTTGGAGGCGATCCGACGGGCACCTGGGACGCCGATTCGCTTGAAATCGACATTTCCGCGACGCCCACGTTGAGGGCTGCGGTTTCAGACCTGGTGCTTTCCGGGTTCGTCGATGGTCAGATTTCCTTGGAAGCCGGCGGTCCTTACCGGTTTGATTACCAGGTTGATGTCGACGTGTCTCTGACG
Organism: Gemmatimonadota bacterium; assembly: GCA_002727195.1. Lineage (GTDB taxonomy): Bacteria > Latescibacterota > UBA2968 > UBA2968 > UBA2968 > UBA2968. The sequence continues at coordinate 22,664 of PBWH01000011.1, read as the reverse complement.
TTTCTGGGGGGGCCACTGGCGGTCAGCCTGGTCGACACGGTTAGCGAGACGGGTGTCTATGCAGTCCAGGATAACCGTTTGGTGTTGACGCGTGGGACCGTGTCAGATACGGTGGCATTCTCAGTGATGGCGGATACCCTGAGTCTGATTCAGGAAGTCCCGCTGGGGGATTTCGCAGGCTTGGCGGCTTCGATCGATCCGGATGGTGGACCTCCGGTCGCCGTGCTCAAGCTCCATCGCGTGGCGGATACAGGAGGCGCCAGCGCGGACTTTGACGGAGATGGATCCGTCGGATTCACAGATTTCCTGTTGTTTGCCGCCAGTTTTGGCAGTCGTGCAGGGGACCCGGGGTTCGAGAGCAAGTTCGACCTCGATTCGGACGGCTCGGTCAGTTTTACCGACTTTCTGGTTTTTGTCGGCCAATTCGACGGGTGAGGCGTTCACGGTGGGAGGATACTAATGAAAGCACTGATCGTTGATGATGACCCGGATTTTCGGTCGTTCCTGTCGGATGGCATCACGGCTATGGGGGCAGATGTCATTCATACGGCCGAGAGCGGTGAAGAGGCACTCGCGAAGGCTATACAGACACGGTATGACCTCGTGACGCTGGATATAAAGATGTCCGGGGTAAGTGGTATCGACGTCTTATCGGTCATCCGTGGGTTGATGCCGTGGTCGGTCATCGCGATCGTGTCCGGTTACACGGAGGAGGTGCCCGAGATGGCGCTGGACCATACAGATCTGGTTCTGGCCAAGCCGGTGCGGATCGATATCCTCCAGAAGCTGGTCGAGCTGACGGGCGATCTTGTTGAAAAGAGAGAGGCAATTAGCGGGCTGGCCGACTCTAATCAATAGAGGAGCGGCTAAATGGCAGCATCTGGCGCCCCCGATGAAGCAGCTTCAGGAGGATGCCTAACCCGGTCTAAACGTCATCAATGAAGTGACGATGGAAAGTGGGGAGGTGAACCTAGGCGACTCGAACGGTGAGGTTACCGGAGGCATCTACCACGGGGTGGTTTTCCGCGGGCAGGGCCACCTCACGGTGAAGGGCAACGTACTCGGGGATTCGCGTGGACGGTTCGAGATCGAGATGTCGGAAACTCTCGTTCTCGAACAGAGCGCTAAACACGTGGCCCTTCGGGCCCGGCATATCGTCGTTTTGGGGGATTTTGCTAATTTCGAGTGCCATTCCGACATCGGGATGGAGGTCCGTGGGAACCTCGATGAGACCAGCGTGCCTCTGGGGTAGCGGTCCGGCGAGATCCAGACATTGAAGCGGTTGCGTGTCGACTTTCAGGCAGTGCACCAGGAGTTGAGTGAACTCGAGGTCCGTCTGGGTTCCGTGGCGCGTCAGTTTGTGCGCGACTACCACCAGGTCGACCTTCGCCTGGGCAACATCCTGAACCCGACGTCCAAGCAACTGGAGGTTGATCTTCAGCCTTTCTACAAGGCGCTGGGGGATCGATCCGAGGCTGAGACCGACAAGGCCCTGCAGGAGTTCTACCTGCGAGGTGTGGTCGGGGTTTTGACTCGGAACAACAAGGGGTATATGGCCCAGAATCCGAGCCGGCATAAGATCTTCCTCAAAATGATCGAGGAATTCCGCGGCCACCTGGTAGTGGTCCGTCGCGGGGATGCGCGCAAGGCGCGACTGTCCCCGCTGGAGGAATAGAAGACAGAGATGCTCGGCCACCTGAACAAGCCGGTTCCTCTCTCTCAAGGTATCAGGGGATGTTTCCGGTGAATGCCGAATCAGGGCCTTGAACCTTTCAGGCGTGCATGATTCCCAGTCCGGGGAACTAGAAATGATGGAAACCTAGGCCGAGACGAAGCATCAATCCAAGCAGGACAACTGGGAGCTCGAGTCCTGGAGCCTGGGTGGGAAGAAGGCGACGCAACCGGTCGAGGGTCCCATCCGAAAAGTCCGATTCGAGCTGCAAGATGAGATGTTGTCCTAGATTCCCACCTGACCAGAAGATCTATTAGGCGACTTGCAACCGGCGATATACTTTTTTACTTTGTAAGTGATTGGAGGAAAGGATGTTGCCCGGTCTGTCGTCTTCCCCGGTCGTGGATCCGAACCGACGGATCTCCCCACGATGTCGGTAAGGCTTCCTTTCGACGATATTCGGCAGGCCGGGATTTTATTATGCCTGATGGGGAGTGCGTCGCCGGGACGGCTCCCATACACTTTCTCCAATACCGCCCTTTGAAGAGAACGATTCTTGCCCTGATTGCGGCGGCCTTCCTTGCCCCCGGTGTGGATGCCGCCAGTACCTCCGGTCGGTTCACGACCGCATTCTACTCCTTCGAACGCGCTTTTCAGGATACTGCGACGGTCGGCTCGCTTCGAGCCTACCAGACCGGCCGCCTCAAAATCAAGGGGATCGGTCAGCGGGAGGCACTTTCCTTCCAGGCCTATGGACGCGTATCCCACGACTTCCAGGACTATCGCTCGTCGGATCCTGCCTACCGACTCTATCACGCTTACTTCCGCTGGGACGATCCGAAGGAACGGTTCCAACTGCTCCTGGGACGGCAGTCTGTCTTCTCCGGGGTCGGGATCGGGCGGATTGACGGAGCACGGATCTCAGGTAAGCTGCGGGGTATTCGCCTCGAGGCCTACGGTGGAGCCTTGGTCTATGGCGGTCAGGAGGGGTTGGGTTCGCTCGCGCGGGCAAGTATGGTCGGCGTTCGGGTGCGAGGAGAGATACGCGGGACCGGAATTGGCGTAAGCGCTTTTCGGCGGAGCCGCGAGCTGACACCATACACGAGTCAGGCGAGGATCATCGAAGGTCTGCCAGGAACCGAAATCCGGCCGGGAGAGGTGGAACAGCAGCTTATTGGGCTCGACGTCAGCCGAACGGCTGGTCGCCTGCTTGCGAACATACGCTGGGATATCAGCACGCCAAACGGTTGGGAGACGAGACGGTTCGAAGCTGACCTGAAATACCGTGTGGCGGGATGGACGGTTGGAGGGTCGTTCCTGTATCGCACGCCCTATGTCGACCAGAACAGCGTGTTTTCGGTCTTCACGCAGAGTAGCAATAAGGAAGTCGGGTTCCGGGTCAGCCGACGCGTAAACCGCCACCTGGCTCTGTTCACGGATCTCGTCCGGACCGGATACGATGGAGCAGTCGGCTACCGCGCATACGCCGGAGTGAACGTGCTGAACGGGACGCTGGGATATGTGCGGCGGAGCGGGTTCGCCGGCTCCGCAGACGGGCTCACCGGTGTCATCCGACATCGGTTGAGCAATAGCTTGCTGGCTACCCTTTCGTCGGGTTACTCTCGCTTTCTCACGCACAGCGGAACTGGAACGCGAAGTAGGATCTGGTCCAATACCATCGGGATCGTCTATCGGCCAGGGCGTGCCCTCTCGCTGTCCTTTCAGGGGCAGAGCCTCTCGCAGAATCTCGAATCGACCGTCTCCGATCCCTTCCCCGGAGCAGGACACGATTTACGTCTGTTTGTGAGTGCCGCGACCTGGTTCTTTAGGAGTGGGCGATGACGGTATTGTGGCTTCTCCTGGGATTGGTGAGTGTAGTGCAGGCGGAGGACATCCCCATCACGATTCCAGAACAAGATCGAAGAGCCCTGATCCACTTCTCCCACCAATCCCACCTGATCGACTACGGGGCGGTCTGTGCCGATTGTCACGCGGAGGCAGTTGGAAGTCGGAAGGCCATAGACAATATCCTTCCGCTCGAGAAGGCCTGCGCCTCGTGTCACGGTGAGGAGGTCGAAGACCCGAAACAGTGTCTGAAATGTCATAAGGGAGACCCCGAGGTCTCGGCGTTCCTGAATCCGGAGCGTGTGATCGATTTTCATCATCAGTATCACACGGAAGAGTTGAACCTGAGCTGTGAGTCCTGCCACGTCGGAATGGACCAGACGAACTACGCGTCTCGTGTACACTGGCCTGTCATGGATGACTGTCTGACCTGCCACCAGGACAAGGATGCGCCGTTCGACTGCGAGACGTGCCATCCGAAGGTGGAGGTGATTCGTCCGCAGACGCACGAGCACGACTGGATGCGCGAACACCGGCTCCACGTGCTGGCAGAGAATATGTCGTGCTCCAAGTGTCACGAGGACAGCTGGTGTGAAGACTGCCATACGGGCGCACTTCTGACGGTGGCCGCTGGGCCGGCTGATCGTGTTGTGGAAGCGGCTCCCGCCAGTAGGGGGCGGATCGATCAGACGGTGCAGCGCCAGCACGAGTTGAACTACCGGTTCATACATCCACTCGAGGCCGTTGGTAAGGAGAAACAGTGCCAGTCCTGTCACGAGCCCGAGTATTGTATCGACTGTCACCGTGTCGAAGGTCAGGCCGCGCGGTTCAAACCGGTCTGGCACGGCCCCGTACCCGGTGAGATTCGTCCGTGGATGTTGACCGCTGTCGGTTCAGGCGGGGGACGACACGCCGACTGGGCACGCCGGGACGTGGAGCGCTGCGTGGCGTGCCACGACGCGGAAGGGGATGATCCGAGCTGCGTCCAGTGTCACGTCGATCTGGATGGCGTGCGGGGAACCGATCCGGCCACGCATCCAGCCCGGTTTGCGTACAAGATCGGCGAGGGCGATTTCCACGAGAATCCCGGCTCCATGTGTTACACGTGCCACGTCTCAACGAACACGGCCGGGGTCGGATTCTGCGGATACTGTCACCAATGAGACGGCTCTGGCTCTCAGTCTTGCTGGTTCTGGTGGCCTGGGGGTGTGCCGAAGTTCGGGACACGCCGCAAACGACTCAGTTTACGGCCGTGACTGCGCCTCAGGGTGTTTCGGTCTTTTACGACCGTGACATTCAGGCTCTGTTCAATCGCTCGTGTACCGGGGGCTGTCACGAACCGGGCGGATCCGGCGTGGTCGACACCGACTTGGACCTCACGTCAAGCGTCTCCTACGCGGAGCTTCTGGATGTCACGGCGAGCAAGAACGGGCCGCAGGTGGTTTCGGGCGAACCGGAGAGCAGCCTGCTCGTTTGGAAGATAGAGGGTCTGGACGCTTCCGGCCGGGCGGTCTTCGGCGACCCGATGCCCCTGGGGCGCCCGCTCCTGACCGCCGGTGAGGTTGCCCAGGTCCGGACCTGGATCGAGGAAGGTGCGCTCTGGTCGATCGCCCCGCCGTCGCCCCCCCGTGTCCTCTCAGCGGCCGCCCTGGGGGAGACGACAGTCGAGGTCATCTTTGACAAGGCCGTCGAAACGAACTCCGCGCAGGTGGCCACGAACTACAACTTACAGGAGTTCGATGGCCAGCCGGTGGCGATCGTGAGTGTGCAGGTCGAGGGGAGCGACCGGGTCGTCCTGATCCTTGGGGCCCCTCTTTCAGCCGGCAACAGATTCGAGATCCTTGTCTCGGGGGTGACCGATGACAGTGGACTTGCCAGCAACGGAGCATCGGCCGAGTTCCGCTTTACCCCGGTGGTGAGTCTCGCTGCCCAGATTCAGCCAGTGTTCAACGCCGGGTGTGCTTTTGTCGGGTGTCACGCTGCAAGCGACCAGTTCGCACCCGGAGCCGACCTAGTGCTCGATGCCCAAATCGCGAGTGCCCAACTGGTCGGACAATCCTCCGCGCAGGCTGCCGGCCAAATCCTCGTTGTCCCGGGTGACCCGGGTGCCAGCTACTTGCTGGCCAAACTTGATGGTAGTGCCACCATCGGAGATCGAATGCCCGTAGGAGGCCCCTTTCTAACGCCGGGCGAAACGCAGGCGTTCAGGCTCTGGATCGAGCAGGGCGCAGAGGACAACTGATCCCGTTTGACTCATGGCGGTTGACTTTCCGATACTATTGTGGTGAAAAAGGAGAAGCTGTGTATCTACTTGTAGCCTGGATCCTGTCTCTTCGAATGATGTGTCTTCGGCTTGATGTCACGGTGCGAGAGTGTCTCGACGCCTGGCGCCATCGGGCTGCTATCGTCATTATGCTCGAAGATCGAGAGCAAACGCGTCACGCCCTTGTGGGACGCATCGACGAGATGTATCCGTTCTGACGGTGACCAGGTACTCGCACATCCTCGCGCAGTTCTTCCTGGTCCTCGTGACCGTCGGGTCCTTATTCGCTCAGGAAGATGTTTTCACGGAGGCCCAGCGTTATCACCTGGGGATCGATCGGCCCAGGGATGCCAGGAAAGCCGAGAAACTATACAAGGAGGCCATTTCGAGGAATCCTGCAAGCACGGACGCGCGATACAACCTGGCTCATCTGTATCTGGTCCAGAGACGGTATGACCTGGCAGCGCGAACGTATCGGGACGTACTGAAGCGCAATCCAGAAGACTCAGACGCTTTCAACAACCTCGGCACGGTCTATGAGCGTCAGGGCAAGGTCAAGTCGGCGAAAAAGCTGTACTTGAGAGCGACAAAGACTCGGCAGCCGGTTCCCGCCGCCTACTACAACTTGGCCAGGCTCTACTTCGAAGCGGGAGAAGACGACCACGCACGGGCGGCCATCGAGAAGGCGGTCGCTTTGGAGCCGGAGAACGAGGCTTTCATCAAGCTCCATTCGAAGGTCCTGGGCGATCTGGCGCGGCTCTCTGGGGCGACGATCGGGCTGGTTGTAGGGGGGCTGACGGTGACGCTGGTGGGAGGCGGTGTGATTCTAAACAAAGGAAAGTATCTTTCGTGATCTTTCTGTTGGCCCTATTTCTCGGTCTTGGCATCCCCGCGGGCGCTCAGCAGGAGACAGACTTGTCCAGCTTCTTGGACACGTTGCTCTCGGTTGACCCGGATTCGTCTATCCTGGTGCTCGACCCGATGCTGGAAGGCGCCGTCGCGTCGATGGAGGCTGGGGATGCGGAAGGGGCGGCCGCTGAGCTCCAGGACATCGTGCTCCGTACGCCCAACCACCTCCAGGCGTTGCGGCTCCAGGCGAGTTGTTACCTGAGGTTGAAGGACGTCGAGAACGCTATCGCGACCTGCCTTCAGATATCGGCACTCGACTCCCTGGATACGTCCGCTCAGGTTACACTCGGCTACCTCTACCAGGCGTCTGGAAACGCTAATAACGCGGAACTCTACTACCAGCTCGTTCTTGATAAGGATCCCGATGCCTATCTGGCCCTGTTCGGGTTAGGTTGGATTCAGCTGGATCGAAAGAACCTGGACGATGCTCACGAGGCCGCGACGCGGATCACGGAAATTGCGCCGGAGTATGCGCCCAACTATGTCCTGCTCGGCCGTGTGCTCACGGTCAAGGGATTCTACAAGGAAGCTGCCTGGGCCTATCGGCACGGGTTTAGTCTTGATCCGTCGCTACGCGCACGGTATGGCATACTCCTTCAGGAGTTGACGATTCGCCATCGCCTGGAACCTTAGAGAAGCAGGCTGAAATGAAGCCGAAAGATATCGATTATGTCGCCCTGAGCCTGTCGCCCCTGTTTGTGGGGCTGAACCAGGGTGAACTGCGTGACCTCGTGAATGGCGCTCAGCTACACGATGTGAAGGCAGAGGGGGTCGTGGTTGAGGAGGGGGAGCCTGGGGAGTCGATATATCTGCTCCACGATGGCGAGGTGACAATCGAGAAACGGGCCGACGGGGGTGACCGCATCGAGCTGACACGGCTCAGCAGGCGAGGTGACTTCTTCGGCGAGATGGTCTTTGTGGATATCCTGCCGAGATCGGCGACGGTTCGAGCAAACCCCGAGGCGTGCTTGATCGAGTTTCCACTGGAAACGTTGAGATCCTTCTTCGAGGGCAACCGGGATGCCCACCTGACGGTCATCCTGAATATGACCCGCGTGTTGTCGAAGAGACTTCGAGCAGCAAACGAGCAGATCGCAGATCTCAAGCGACAGGGTTGAACGCCCTGGTTCAATCGTATTTGAACTGGATGGAGACCTCCATCCAGACCTTCCGCACCTCTCCCTGATGCTTGCCCGGACGAAATCGATAGCGATACGCTGTTGAGATGGCCTCCTCGCGGAAGTGGGGAGGGCCGTTTATGAATTCGACCTTCTCGACGTTCCCCTTCTTGTCTACGAGTAGCTTGACCCTTGCCTGGCCCTGCTTGAGCTTCGCCTTCTTCGCTTCCTCCGGGAAGGCAGGCATAATCAGAGTGAGAAGGTGGGGCTTGTAGTCGATGTCTGCGACATTCATCGGCTCGTCCGAGATGGGGCCCATCGGCCCTCCTGGTCCAGCGAGTGCTAGGTCGAGCGGTAGCGCATCCAGATCGAGATCTGTCGGTTCGATTGTGACGCTGTCGGGAACTTCCTCTCCTTCCACGGCCAGCGGGACGACCGGCCTAGGTGGGGCTGGAGGCAGGGCCTTTTGGATCGTCTCTGGAATGTGTTGCATGTTGAAGACGATCGCAGGACGACTCCGGGTACCGACCGTCAAAACTTCCTCCGGGTTGTAGAGAAAGACAGTTCCGATCAGCACAAAAGCTGCGATTGCGCTCTGGCGAATCGTCGTTTTGTAGGCGATCTTGAGGTCCGCGTCGGGCTGCTTATCCCTGGTCAGTAGGGGGACATCGTTCGGCTTGTCCGTCTTGAGTCTCTGGATCAGGCGACGTCGGTCGTCCTCGGCGGCGAGTTGGGAGATCAGGTAGTGGGGGTATCTGTGGTGGATGATTTGCATGGTCGCCTAAGCACTTGGATATACAAGAGCTTAGACCTCCTTATGCCAAAAAAGTTCCGGGTCGAAGGTGAACTTCGACCCGGTTGGGGCGTTTAAGCGCTGCATTTCGAATTTAGGTTTCGAGCACCAAATGTCAAGGTATGTCGGATGAATCGGGAGCCATCGCTGTCAGATATCGAAGTCAGCCGGGATCGGGGAACGATGGGATTGTCTTGGGACGACGGCTTGTCCCAGGAGGTCCGGCTGGATGATCTTCGCCGATTGTGTCCGTGCGCTGTCTGTGAGGGGAACCGTGCAGCCCAGACGACTGACGAACTGCACATGATCACGGCGGACGAGTTGGGGGCCAGTGACGGCGTCCGTGATGTGATCCCCGTAGGACGGTATGCGATCCAGATTCGGTGGGAAGACGGTCACGACACGGGCATCTTTACCTACACGTATCTCAGGTCGCTCGGTACAGCTGTTTCCTGAACGGTCTACAAAAAGGAAGACTCACTTGAAGCTAATGATGGTAGTCCTGTTCGGCTTGGCCCTCGTGATTTCCGCGCCCACCCACGCCGGTATTGGTCTCTACAATATCGGCCCACGGGTGGGGAAGGATGTCGTGCAGGGAGACGACACCAGAACGCTCTGGCTGGTCAAAGTGGACATCGCAACACTCTTCAGCCCGAAAGTGCTGCTAGAGGTGTCGGGGGAAACCGGATCGGGACGGGATCTCGGTGGACGAGACGTCGATGTGGTCGGTGGAAGCACGATCTTCAAGTATTATTGGGTCAACCGACGGAAGACGGCTTACGCGTTCACAGGGGGAGGCCTTGGGGTAAACCGGTATCGTCGGTTCGAAGCCGGTGCGTTTCGAGATCAACTGGACACGTCCATCCATTTCGTGTTGCTGGGCATGGAGCGCCACCTCGAGAAGCTGAAGGGCGTTTTCGAGGTCAGATGGCTACTCGGCAACATCGAGGGAGCAACGTCTCTTCGCGTCACGCTCGGGATCAGCTACAAACTCAGGTCGCTATGAGAGCACCGGGCGTCTGTGTCGCCGTGATGCTTGTGCTATGCTGCGGACGACAGGGCAAAGAGCTGTTCACGAACTACACGAACGATGAATTCGGATTCTCGTTGATCGTGCCAAAGGATCTCGCCCGCGCCGGATGGGCGATCATCGATGCCGAGGATGCTATCGTAGAGCATGCCTTTACGCCTCGGGACACCTCGAGTTGGGAGGCGGTTGTGGCCCCCCCTGGATCCAGCTTCCCCGGGCTTTCACCCATCTTCGTCGATATATTCAACGTTACGAACCCGACCCGGTCTGCGGACGATCCCAGTTGTTTCAGCTGACCAGAATCATCCGAACGTTGTTGCAACTCGTGTCGGTCTACCCCAGGAGGGTATCTCGTGTCTGAAGCGACCCAAAGGAAGACTGCGTCTCTGGAAAAGCGAGTGTTCGGGAAGACGGAGGAGGAGGTATCCATCCTGGGGCTTGGCACGGCGCCGGGCGGCTTCGGCCTGAATGATTTCGACGCCGTCGACGTGATTCACGCGGCCATCGATCACGGAATTACGTATCTCGACACAGCGCCCGGGTACGATCGAGCTCAGATTCAGTTAGGGGAGGTTTTGCCCTCCAGAAGGGACGAGGTCTTCCTGGTGACGAAAGCGCACACGTCGAAGGCCGATCGCGCGGTCGAGATTCTGGAGCAGAGTCTGAAGGATATGCGGGTGGATGCGGTGGACGTCACCTTTGTCCACTCCGTTGGAAATCTAGATGCGGACGAGATTCTCGCCGACGACGGGGCTCTGGCCGGCCTGCGCAGCGCACAGAAACGGGGCTTGACGAAATACATCGGTTTTACTGCCCATCACTGGCCGGCGAAGTCCGAGCGAGTACTCGCCGAAGCTGAGGTCGACGCGGTCATGTTCGCGCTCAATTATGGAGACCGGCACACCTACGACTTTCAAGGCGGACCCCTTTCCGCTGCCCGAGAGCAGAGCGTCGGCGTCGCGGCCATGAAGGTCTATGGAGGCGCCCCTGACCAGAAATATGACAAACCCGTCAAGTCACTGATGTCCGAGAGTGGCCAGGACCACGAACGAGCCATGCACTATGCGCTCAGCCTTCCAGGGGTTGCGGTGGCAGTGGTAGGCATGTACTCGGTAGAGGAAATCGTCGAGAACGTCGGCCATGCTCGTGCCTACCATGAGATGCGGCCCCACGATATGGCCGTTCTCGAGAGCTCAGAGGGTCGGCCGCTTGCAAACCAGTGGAAGGACCATTTTGGGCGGGTCTCATGATTGAGTAAAGGTCCGCACCAAGGATGGCGCCAAGAACATGTCTGCGTAAAGAGCTGTTAAATAAACGGATATGGCTGGTTGGATCTGGTGAGGTGTCGCCGGGGTGGCCTTTGCAGGGATGAATGGGAACGAAATCGGCTTATGGACGTTCATCACCTGACGACCCACGTAAATAATGAGGCTCTCTATGAAACGAATCGCCTTTACTCTTGTTACTGCGCTAGCTGTGTCTGGCCCGAGCCCGGCGGACCTGATTACCCAAGGACTTGACCTCAAGCAGTCAGCTCTAGGTGCGCGACTGACGGTCACGCAGGTAAAATCGGACAGTGATGTGCTGCGCATCCAGGTCGGCGCCGAGGCCGCTCGAAACATCAAGGGCTACGGTTTTGTTCTCACGTTCGATCCCGAACAGTTTGAGTATGTTCGGAGCGAAGAGGCCGATGCCAGCATGATCAGTACGAACGGAAACGCCGCCTTGATGGTGCACAAGAACCACGAAGCGGGACGCGTGGCTGTCGGGGCTGTTCAGGTGGATGGATCCTCCGCATCGGGGAATGGTCAACTTGCGGAGGTCGTCTTCCGTAAGGTCGGTGACGCCGGGCTCTCGGATTTCCGGCTCGTTGAGGGCATTATGGTTGACCTCGCCGGGGAGACGACCGAGGTCCCTGCGTCAGTTCTCCAGAACGTCAGCCTGGGCCCAACGGATTATGGCCTGCAGCAGAACGTCCCAAATCCGTTCAACCCGGAGACGACGATCTCTTACCAGCTTCGCGAGTCGGGGCGGGCCCTGTTGACCGTCTACTCGTCGCTCGGTCAGGAGATTCGGACCCTTGTGGATGAGGTCCAGGAGGTCGGGGCCTACACTGTAAGGTGGGATGGCCGAGACAGCTTCGGGCGGCAGGTGGCCAGTGGCGTCTATTTCTACAAGATGCGGTCGGGCACCTTCTCCGACCAGCGGCGGATGATGCTACTCAAGTAAGTCGAACCGCGGGCGAACAAAAAAAAAGGGCGACGTCTCCAGACGTCGCCCTTTTAATATGGGCCGAATTGTCCAGGTCCGTGTTGCGGCGTATATTCGGGGTCTATGGCACTCCCAGAACGCTTTCCAGCCTCTCAGGCCTCCGCTGATCGGCCGCGTTCGGTCGCGATTGTCCTCGCATTCGCGACACTCGGCATCGCAGGTTGCGGCGCGACCTACCTCGAGTTTGAATCGAGGAGCGCGCATATGGCGATGTCTAACCTGCCGCTCGTGGTTCTGTTACCGTTTGTCGGCTGGCTCTTCTTGAACACGCTACTCAAGCGATTTGTCCCCACGTGGTCCCTCACCACGATTGAGCTCCGGACGGTCTTCAGCGTCCTCTGGGTAGGCGGTGCCTTCGCCGGCTACAACTGGGCAACCCAGTGGGTCGGTGTTATGGCGGCACCACGATACTACGCGTCGCCCGAGAACAGATGGTCAGACCTGATCTTCGACTACTTGCCCTGGTGGATGTACCCAACAGACCGACCCGGTGTGATCGAAGGATTCTACCTGGGCTTGGATGAGGGGCAGGTGGTCCCCTGGTCGGCCTGGCTCATGCCCCTGGTCTGGATCGGCAGTGTGGCGGTGGCGATGACCGCCATATCGATTGCGCTGACGGCCATCTTCCAGAAACAGTGGGCGCAACACGAACGGTTGACTTTCCCCGTGGCCCAGGTGCCCATTGCTCTTACGGAGGGATTCGATCGGACACCGGGCTGGGTTCCGTATGTCCGCTCCGCCACCTTCTGGATCGGGTTTGGTGTGGCCGCGCTGCCGCTTTTGTGGAATATCGTTGAGTACTTCTACTCGTCATTCCCACGGATTCCGATCTTCGATCCCTATTACGGTCCGAACGGACCGAGGGGGTCGCTTGTGTCGAGATATCTGCCGGCCCAGTCCTATAGGCTTCTTCCGACGGTGCTGGGTGTCGCGTTTCTGTGCGAGCTGAACATTCTCTTCAGTATCTGGTCCCTCTATCTGGTCGGGCTGGTCGCGCAATACGGGATGACCCGTGTTGGCTTTTCCATCGGCCTGACGGGTCAGGAAGCGAAACCGCCGGACATCATTGGCTTGTTTATCCACGGCGTGATGATCGGGCTCGCTATCTGGTCGGTGTGGACCGCACGTGGCCATCTTGCAAACGTATGGCGTGAAGCCCGTCGGGGGAAAAGCGTTTCGACCGCGATTGTCACTCCTCGAACCGCACTTTGGTTGTTGATTGGTGGGTCGCTGTTTCTGATCTTCTGGCTGTCAGCGGTAGGCTACAGCCTGATCCTCGCCGCGTCGTGGGTGATCCTGTTCTGGACGAGCCTGTTCTTGATCATGAAGTTCCTGGCGGCCAGCGGGTTTGCCTACCTGTTCCCGAACTGGGGCACGTCGATTCCCGTGATCTGGGCAGGCACTTCGAGGATGTCGGAGGCGACGCTTGTCGCATCGCGTGTCGTGAACTGGCGACTTCTGGCAGGATGGCGGCTCCCGGTGGCGCTGCCGCACGTCGCTCGTCTGCTCGGAGCGAGGCTGAAGGCCCGCACGATCTACAGCGCTGTTCTGCTCGGCCTGGCGATCGCGGGTCTGTATACTGTCTGGCTGTGCTACCTCGACGGCGGAGCGACCTTCCGGACCTGGTCGCTCGTTGGCGCACCTCGAGGCGTCTACAACGGGATCGCGAAAGCGGTGTCTGAAACCTCAGCGCGCACGGTTACTGATCCGGCCAAGATCTTTGTCTGGTTCTTGGGTATTGGAGCGGCCGCTCTGACCACCATCCTCCAGGCGCGCGCCAGTTGGTGGCCGTTCCATCCGGTCGGGCTGCTCCTGATGTTCGATGGCTACGTGCGTTTGTATGTCCTTGATATCTTCCTTATCTGGGGTGCCAAAGCAGCCATCCTGCGGTTAGGCGGAATCACGCTGTATGAACGGGTCAAGCCAGGGGTTTACGGGCTGATCGTGGGGTATGCCGCCGCTGTGGGTCTTTCCTTTCTGGTCGACTTGATCTGGTTCCCGACGGGAGGTCACTATATCCACGGGTATTGAGCACGACGAAGTGGTTGTTGAAGTGGAGGAGGTGTCCAAGGCCTTCGAGTCCGAGCGTGGACGCGTCGAAGCGCTTCAGGCTGCGAGCCTTTCGGTTCGGAAAGGGGAGTTTGTCAGTCTGCTCGGCCCGTCCGGCTGTGGCAAGACGACGCTGCTGCGGATGGTGGGGGACCTCGAGACACCGACTACCGGTGAAATCCGGGTCAGTGGTCTGGTGCCCTCGGAGGCTCGTCAACAGCGCCTGACCGGCGCGGTCTTCCAGAAGCCATCATTGCTGGAGTGGCGAAGTGTTCTGGACAACGTTCGGCTTCCAGGGGAGGTCTTCAAGGATGAGGAAGTCCTGGGGCGGGCGGAGGAGATGGTCGAGAAGGTCGGCCTGACAGGGTTCGAGCACGCGTTTCCACGGGAGCTGTCAGGTGGCATGCAGTCCCGAGTATCGATCGCGCGTGCACTGACGCACCGCCCTCGTGTGCTCTTAATGGACGAGCCCTTCGGGGCGCTGGACGAGATTACGAGAGAGCATCTGCAGATCGAGTTGCTCTCCGTGTGGTGGGAGACGCAGGCCGCGGTCCTGCTCGTCACACACAGCATCCCGGAGGCCTTGATCATGTCGGATCGTGTGGTGGTGATGTCACCCAGACCCGGTCGGATCATCGAGGATATCACCGTTCCGTTCCCTCGGCCGCGGGAGAACACCCTGCGGGCCAAGACGGAGTTCGTTCAACTCGAAGCCCATCTGCGGTCGCAGCTGGACAGGGCGGCGTTCGGGGATTCCTGACGTGTTCGATTCATTCCACATGGGTCGATCCTGTATCGACCTTTATAGCAACGACATCGGCGCGCCCTTCGCCGAGATCACGAACTTCGCCGCTTACGTGGGCGGATCACCGACTAACATCAGCGTGGGCGCGGCACGGCTCGGTTTGCGGTCAGGCTTGCTGACGGCCGTGGGAAGAGACCCTGTTGGTGAATTTGTGATGCGCTTTCTGACTGAGGAAGGTGTGGATACGTCCTACATCCCGATCAAGGAGGACCGGCGAACAAGCGCCGTCGCATTGGGTATCGAGCCACCTGATCGATTCCCGCTCGTTTACTACCGTGAAAACTGCGCGGACGCCGCGCTGTCGATCGACGATGTCGATGCCAGCCCGGTCGGCGATGCGACTGTGTTCCAGTATGCGGGTACCAACCTGAGTGTAGAGCCCAGCCGTACGGCATCGCTTTATGCGGCGGAGGTTGCTAGGAAGGCTGGACGTAGGGTGGTGCTCGACCTGGATTTCCGGGCGGATCAGTGGCCCGATCCGAGATCCTTCGGGGTCGCAGTGCGTTCTGCTTTGTCAACCGTGGACATCGTACTGGGGACGGCTGACGAGATCCGGGCATCCGTTCTGCGTGATTCGAACGACGTGTCGGTCACCCACTCACAGGTTTCGGACGCGCATATCGCCGGTGATGTAAGCAGCGCCATACGGGATCTGCTGGCGTTGGGGCCTTCTGCGGTGGTCGAGAAGATCGGGGCGGAAGGGGCCAGGGTTCACGTCAAGACAGGGGACCGGATCGACGTGAAGGATGCGCCCGGATTCCGGGTGGAAATCACGAACGTACTTGGTGCGGGGGACGCCTTTGGTGCCGGATTCATCTACGGGCTCGTCCAGTCGTGGGATCTCGTGAAGTGCGCTCGGCTTGGGAACGCGTGTGGGGCGATCGTGGTCACCGAGCACGGCTGCGCAAACTTCATGCCGACACTGGACGCCGTCAACTCCTTCGTGGACGAGCGTGGTGGGTTCTAGCGTTACCTTAGCGCGTTCGTAAAGAGCTGATCGATGTTTACCTTGGCCTCGATCATACCCAGGTCGAAGAGGATGTCCTGTGTGTTGGCCCAGCGCTGCGCTGTCTGGGCACCGAATCCCGTAGCCTCGACGTCGGGGCTTGTGAGAATCGGAATCAGCTGAGTGAAGTTTGCCTCGTTGAATTCCCGATCGCTTTCCGGTCGTTCAGCCGTGTAAGCCTGCACCGCCTTCTCCGGATTCCGAACGGCTTCCGACCAACCTTTCATGCTCGCCTTCAAGAACCGCTCCACCACTGCCTGGTCCGACCCCAGATAGGCTTCGTTCACGATGAGATTCGTGCTGTAGATGTCGATCCCGTGATCCGAAAGGGCGATCCGGTTGACGTTTTCGCCCCGCAGTTCCACGGTCACCGGCTGGTCCTCCGTGTATCCGAGCATGGCGTCAACCTTGTCAGCCAGGAGGGGGGCCGGGCTGGACTCAGTCATCCCCATCAGCTGGATCTCGTCCTCCGCGATCCCGACCTTCTTGAGGAGCGCCTGGAACTCCCGGTGCTTCGTCCCCCCGATGTTGACCCCGATTCGCTTGCCGACCAGGTGACGGGGCTCGGTCAACCCTTTGGCGGCAAGCGAATAAACCACGACAGGGGAGTGCTGGTTGATCACGGCCAGGGATACGACTGGAATTCCCTTTGCCCTGGCCATGACGGTGGCCGAGCCACTGGAGACGCCGATTTTGTAGGTTCCGTTCCCCACGAGCTGGGCTGTCGTCGGAGCGCCGCTTCCTTCGAGAATTTTCACGGACAGCCCGGCCGCTTCGTAATACCCATCTGCCTGTGCCACGAAGAAACCGGCGTGCTCCATCTGTGCCTTCCAATCCAGCAGAAGCTGGATCTGGTCCTTCCCATCATCTTGCGCCGAACACGCACACAGAGCTACCAGAAGAAACAGACTGCTTACTCTCATCTGACCATCCTATCGCTTCAGCGTATCGATCGTGCCGCCCCAACGCTTTAATGCGGCACGCTCGATGCTTTCTACGGTGAGATACAGCGACGTTCCCATCGCCCCCAGGACAATCAGGGCGGCGAATACGAGGTCTGTGGCAAGCTCGGAGTTGGCCAGCCGAACGAGGTGGCCGAGCCCTGCGCTTGCCCCGACGAATTCCCCGACGACAGCGCCAATCACGCTGAGCGTGATACACATCTTCAAAGCAGCGAAGATATACGGCACGGCGTTGGGGAGACGAACTTTGGCGAACACCTGGCGGGGCGTCGCGGACAGGCTTCGCATCAGGTCAAGGATCAGAGGGTCCACGGAGATCAGGCCCCGCGTCGTGTTGACGACCACGGGAAAGAACGAGATCAGCCCGGCAATGATCACCTTTGGTGCGATCCCGAACCCGAACCAGACGACGAAGATGGGGGCCAGGGCTTCCTTAGGGAATGTCTGTGACGAGATGACCAGCGGGGAGAGCGCTCGCTCGATCGTGCGCGAGCGGGCCATCGCCAGGGCAACCGAGATACCTGTACTTGCACCGAGTAGGAACCCCAGCAGGGCCTCAGTGAGTGTGACACTGGCATGCCCCAGGAGAAGGGGCAGCGATGTCCACAGTTTGGTCAGGATACGGGAGGGGGGCGGGAGGATGAAGTCCGCGATGCCGAAAGTACGGACCACGACTTCCCACAGCGCGAGGAGAATCAGGACGAAGGCAACGGAAATGCCGTATGCCTCTAGTGCACGCCGAAAGAGTTTCAGGATCACTGGTCGAAGAGGATGATCTGTGCGTTCAGCGAGCCGGCCTGATTGTGATACTCCTCTACCTCATTCATCGCGAGCCACAATGAGCCCGCGTAGGGTGAGTAGAAGTCGAAGTAGTTGCCGACCGACATGGCTGGCGAATCCCCGATCCGAGCGACGAGACTGGCGACGTTCGAACCCGGTACCAGGTAACGCTCGTCGGCTTGACGTCCTTCGATGCCATCGGGACCGCACCAGAGGATCGTTGCTGGTCGACTCTCGGGCGACCACAGGCCCTCGGCCGAGATTATTACGCGCTGATCTTCCTGGATCTGGAGATACATCTCCTGCCATACGGCGTTGGGACGTACCGATTTTGTAATGGTCAGTGCCATCGGATCTCCTGGTTCATTGACGGGGCAAAATACCGGGGGGCCCCATGGCTGTCAAGGCTCCATCATCCGCAAAGTCGTTGACTGGCCGCACGAAGTGACTTACTTTTCATTTCGTGCGATAACAACAACTTATGCCGTCACACGACACCCCGTCAGGATGGATTCATGGAGTCGGATTCCAAGTTCAAAAAGCTGAAAATGGGCCCCAACGGTAAGGGGATCAATACGGTCATCGGCCGCGGATCGGTTTCCGAGGGACGCTTCCGTGTTGAGACCGGTGTTCGGGTCGACGGTGTCCTGAAGGGCGAACTGGTGTCATCGGGCACCCTGATTGTTGGGGAGTCCGGGGTGATTGAAGCAGATGTGAAAGTAAACGACGCGCTGGTCAGCGGCCGGATTGTTGGAACCCTGGAGGCTGAGGAGAAGGTGCATCTTCAGGCTCAGGCCGCGTTTGTCGGTCGTATCAAGACGCGAACGTTGATCGTCGAAGAGGGCGCGATCTTCAAAGCCGAATGTGATGCCGGCGGCGAGATCCAGGTGGAAACGACGATCGACGAACAGCCCAGGGAGGTCGCAGAGCAGCAGGGCTGACTGGTGTTCGATCCGCACCGAGCACTGCAGCACGCGCAATCACTGTCGCTCTCACGCCGGAGCGGCTCCGAAATGAATCCAGAGACCATCCACCGCCGCATATTCGGGGTTCTGAGATCCGCCCGGGTTGAAGCCTCCGAGACCTCCTTCCCGATATCTCGTCTTACAGAGTTCCTCCTCACTCCCATTCTGTCTCTCCATCTGCTCCTGAAGCTCGGAGTGGCGTTTCGGCATCTCTGCCGACAATGGGCGGATGGCTGAGCACGCTATTTATGCACGGTGTTCTCCCGTCCGGATCCAGAGACAGAAACCCAAGGCGGGCGTCCCGTATGCGGGATGCCCGCATGTTTTTGTACATCGAATCGTTACAATTTTCCGATCAAGAGATCAGCAACGGGACACATAAAGGTCTTGTAATCAGTGGTGACGAGATCTCGAAGAACTAGGTAACTCTTAAGAGGGGGTTGCAGGGGGGACGGCACGATATGTCGTCCCCTTTGCTATGCGTAGGAGACAGGGTCGCTGACGCCGGCTGCTTCGAAAGCCCGTAACCGGAGCACACAGCTGTCACAGACTCCACAGGCGAGGTCATCGTTCGTGTAGCACGACCACGTCAGGTGAAGGGGAGCGTTCAGTTCTTGCCCCAAGCCAACGATTCGGGCCTTTTCCAAGTCGATGACAGGTGTCCGAACTTCAACCCGTCCCTCTTTGGTGCCTGCCTGGACGGCCTTCGAGAACGCCTGACAGAATGTTTCGGTGCAATCGGGATATCCGGAACTGTCTTCCTGGACCACGCCAATGTAGACGGCGTCGGCGGCGACGGTCTCTGCCCAGGAGACCCCCAGAGACAGAAGATGTGCATTTCTGAAGGGTACATATGTGATGGGGATTGTGTCGGACTCAAGGTCAGCTTCGGGAATTTCGATATCCGGATCGGTCAGCGCTGAGGCCCCTATCTGTGCCAGAAACCCTGTGTCGACGATGAGGCGCCGATCATCGGGCACGCTGTAGTGGTCGGCGATGGACTCGAACGCTCGACGTTCACGTGCTTCCGTTCGCTGGCCATAGCGCAAGTGCAACAGGAAGAGATCGTGCTCTCTGGCGGCCACGGCTGTGGTCACACAGCTGTCCAGCCCGCCGCTCAGAAGAACAATGGCTCGGGCCATCAGGAGGCGGGTTTGGCGTTCGCGGTCCGGGCCGTCGCAACTGTACGCCGGATCCAGCCACTCAGGTCATCCATCAGGCTGTAGACCGTCGGGAGCAGGATCAATGTCAGAATGGTTGACGCGAACAGTCCGGATATCACGACCAGCCCGATCGGGCCCCAACGGCGTCCCCAGCCTTCTGCCTGACCGTAGATCATCGGGAGTACGAGGGGAATGAGGCCCAGGATGGTGGTTGTGGCGGTCATCAGGATCGGTCGCAGGCGATCCTTTCCCCCTTCAACGATGGCTCGATACCGTGGATATCCCTGAGACCGGTAGCGGTTGATATGATCGACAAACACGATGCCGTTATTTACCACGATGCCGAATAAGATGAGTAACCCATATGAGGCATTGCTGTCCATGGTCACGTTGAAGCTATAAAGGCCGACGGCGACTCCGATGAAAGCGAAGCCGATTGTGAACATGATGGTGAAAGGGTGGACGTAGGATTCGAAGAGAGAGGCCATGATGATGTAGATCAGGAGAGCGGCGAACAGCATCGTGAAGTTACCCTCGTTCTGCTCCTGCTGCATCCACCGGAAGCTTCGGTCCATCTGCCAGCTGTAGCCCCTCGGGATCGGCACGCTGTTCATGCGACGTGTCATCTGCGTGCCCGCCCTGTAACGCGCTGACTCCTCGGTGTTCGCGAAGATGGTAACCGTGGACATGCGGTCGTCACGACGAATCGTGTTGGGGCCCTTCTCGTAATCGAAGTTTGCCAGGCTGGAAAAGGAGACGAGCTCGCCACGGTCGCTCTCGAACTGCGAATTCAGGAGCTGATCGAGGGTGGCACGGTCTTCTTCCTTCAACTGAACGGTGATGTCGATTTCTCCGTCGTCTGTCTTGAACTTGCTGTTGCCGCGCGTACCGAGGGCCGTCGCAACCGTGGTGGCAATTGACCGTGGAGACAGTCCAAGGCGCTGAGCGCGCTGCCGGTCTATCGTGACCCGGATCTCCTCAGTACCGGTCTCGAGGCTGGATTCTACGTCGTGCACACCCGAGATGCCCTGCATGTTTAGCTCGACATCTTCGGCGATCATGTTCAGGATTTCCTGGTTGCGACCCTTGATCTCTACGCCTACGCCGACACCACTTGAGCCGCGTCCACGTCCACTCTTGAACCGGACGCCGGGGATGTCCTGGGGGAGCAATGCTGAAACTTTTTTCTTCACCTCATCAGTTGTCCACTGCCCTTCCTCAGCGTCCACAAGGTAGAGGGTGAGCCGCGTGCTGACAGAGGTGCTGAATCGGGATCCTCGAGATTTTCTCGAGCTGACCGCCTTGATGTCCAGCTCTTCTTTCATGGGGATCAGCATTTCCTCGACCTTCAGGAACAGTTCGAGGAGGTCGGCAGTATCCCAGTTCCTAGGATGCTCGACGGAAAAGTCGACGCGTCGGGTCGGTTGATAGCGGTAGGGCGACTTCTCGATCAGGCCATATACGTGGAATCCGCATGCCATGATCGTGCACGCGACCGCTACAGTCGTCCAGCGATACCTCAGGGTTCCGCTGATGACGCGCTCGTAGAATCCTCGAAGCCCGTAAGACCTGAAGCGGAAGAACAGCGCGAGCGGGGTAAGCAGTGCTATAGCCAGTCCCGTCCACGCTGTCCATTCCAGATCCGCGAAACCTGCCAGCACCCAGAGGGCGCCTTCCCACAGCCAGGTGGCAGATTCACGGACTCCGGTCGAATACACCGCATAGGAGATTACTGAGAGCCCGATAAAACCGATGACTTGTTTTGTGATGGACTCGGCACGTCCCTCGCCGGAACGGCCGAATGCGCGAGAGGCGGCAAGCGGGACGATCGTCAGGGCAACCACGAGGGACGCGAGAACCGAAATGACCACGGTGATCGCGAAGTCTCGCATCCACATCGAACTGCGCGAATCTGTGATGAAGATCATCGGCACGAACACGCAGATCGTGGTCAGCGAACCCGCGACGACGGGCAAGCCGATTTCACGAGCGCCTTCGATAGCTGCATCGATGGCCGACATTCCCCGCTCGTATCGCTTCCGGTAGATGTTCTCGAGGGCGACCACGGCTGGGTCGACGAGCATCCCAATTGCGACCATCAAGCCCATCATCGAGATCAGGTTGAGTGTGATCGTGGCTTCGGCGAAATGGCGGAAGGAGTACATGATGAGGAATACCGTCAGCACGCTGCCCGGGATCGCCGCGCCAACGATCACGGTACTCCTGTAGTTGCGTAGGAAGAGGAAGATGACACCGACCGCCAGAAAACCGCCCAGAATCGCTGATTGGGAAAGGTTACGGATTCCATCATTGACAGCGGTCGATCGGTCTCGGATCAACTGGAGTTTCAGGCGGTCCGCCCCGATTTCCTCGACGATGGCATCCAGTTCGGCATTCACGAGGGCCGCCGTGGTGACCATGTTGGCCTTGGACGACTTTTGAATCTCGAGAGTGACCGACTCCCGACCGTCAAGGCGTTCGAACCACTCCTTTTCCGGGTAGTCGTAGGAGACGTCGGCGACGTCCTGGACGACAATGTCATCATCCAGTGGCAGTTGGCGGATCTCATCAACACGCTGGAATTCGCCGATCGCCCGTACTGCGATTCGCCGGCCGCCATCACGGACAAATCCGGCGGACGTATTCCGGTTGTTGTTCCGGATCGCATTGTTCAGGCGGCGAATGTCCAGACCGTGCGCGTTGAGCCGATTCTGGTCGACCTCAACGAACAGGGCTTTTTCAGCCAGCCCCTGAATCTCCACGCTTCCAACACCCTCCAGCCTTTGCAGGCGCGGGCTGATCACCTGCGAAAAGACATTGGCCAGTTCGTCGGGGTTTGAGCCGGCCCAGCTGACTGAAAATTCAAGAACCGGGAAGTCTTCGAGGTTGATGCGACGGACCGCAATCCGTTCGACGTCGTCGGGCAACAGGTTCCTGACCTGATCCAGGCGGTCTCGTACCTGGACCCCCACCAGGTCCATATCCACGTCCAGACCGAACTCGACCCGAACCGACGAACGATTCGAGTAGGAG
>PBWH01000010.1 GCA_002727195.1 Gemmatimonadota bacterium | reverse complement strand
ATACTACAAAACACTGAGGAATGTTCGCGACCGATCGGAGGCGTTCGAAGACTTCAACGAATTCGCGCCTGAACTGCTGAACAACATCCTACTCTTCCCGGAAACCGGCCGCATTTACGGCCTTGAATTGTATGCGAAGCACGAGAGCAAAGGCCAGTTCTCGTGGTGGGCCAGTTATACCCTGGCGAAAGCGGAAGAGACCATGGACGACCAGGTCGGGCATACGCGGCACAGAGGTCTCACCCTCCCCCAGAAGTTCGATGCACGTCACGCCTTTACGCTCGACGCATCATATAGGCCGTCAGGCCGATGGTCCTTTAGCGCAGCCTGGCAGATTCGCTCGGCATGGCCGACCACTCCGATGCGATCCTCGACGTTCTTCGGCAGCACGAACTGGTCATACGACGGGACCCGGCTCTTTGAGTCCCGCTACCCCACCTACCATCGGCTCGACATACGCGTCGGACGTTCTTTCTCATTCGAGCGATGGCGATTCGAGGCTTCGGCCGAAGTCTTGAATGCCTACAACCGTCACAACATCAGGACTTACCTCCCAACCTTCGGGGCCGCTACTTTTGACGAGGTCGAGACCGAACGCTGGCTCCCCATCATTCACGCGCTCACGCTCAGAGCCGATTTCTAGCTGGATTTGCGGTCTGGCCCGCCATATACTAGATTCGCTATGCAACGTAACTGATTCTGCATAAGGACCTTATGGCATTCTCCACTCATAAGCTGGCCAACGGCCTTCAGTTGGTCTTCGAAGAGATCCCCCGGATCAGATCCGCGGCGACCGGTTTCCTCGCGAATACGGGCTCGCGGGACGAACCGGCACAACTGGCAGGCGTCTCGCATTTTCTGGAGCACATGTGCTTCAAGGGGACGGCCAAACGGGACTGGCGCCAGCTCAGCCTCGACGTGGACGACCTGGGCGCGATGTGGAACGCATACACGTGGTGGGAAGGCACCGCGTATTTCCACTGGGTCCAGAGTGAGCGAATCCACGATTCGATCGACATCCTGAGCGACATGATGCGGTCGACCCTGCCGAATGAAGAATTCGACATGGAGAAGAAGGTGATCCTCGAGGAGATCGCGATGTATAACGATCGCCCCGACGCGATCATTTTCGACGAATTGATCCAGTCAGCCTTCGCCGGGCATCCACTCGGGCAGTCGATCTTGGGCACGGAAGAGACGGTTGGTGGGATCCAGCGTGACGAAATGGCCGACTACTTCGACCGTCGCTACGCTCCTAACAACCTGACCTTCATCGTCACGGGACGGTTCGACCGGAACGAAGTGATCCGCACCGTGGAGAGCTGCTGCGGGGACTGGACTTCGCATCCCGCAGATCCCAACCAGACCCCGCCAGAATTCTCGTCCAGCTCTACCGTCCGGCACAAGGATGGCGTCGCCCGGGAGCACGTCGCTTTCGCTGTTCCCGCCCCTTCAGCCCGGGACACCTCATCGGTGACGGCTGATCTGCTCGCGGCCTATCTCGGCGCGTCAACCAACAGCCGGCTGTTCTGGTCGATCATCCAGAAGGGACTAGCCGACGAAGCGTCTGCCGACTACTACGGCTTCAGCGACTCGGGGCTCTTCTACCTCTACTTGTCCGTCGACCCGGGCAACGCGGCCCGGGTGATGGACATCGTGCGGACAGAGCTGAAGGCATTGGGCAACGGCATCGACACCGACGCCCTTGAACGAGCCAAGACGAAAGCAGCTACCTCACTGGTCTGCAGCGGACAGCACGGACTCCACCGATTCAGCCAGATCGTCGGCGACCTCAGCACCGACACACCACTGAAGTCGCTGGATGAGCATCTGGCCGAAATCGACGGTGTATCGGCTGACAGCATCTCGGCGTATCTGTCGGAATACCCGGTCGACATTGAGCCAGCGTTGATCGCGTTGGGGCCACTCGATGAGGCGACCTGGTAGGAGTTAGTAAGGGTGGTAAACTAAAGCGGGGCTCGATCACGATTGTGACTGAGCCCCGAACTCATGGTGGTGTATTAACCGTGTCTACGTGACTAGGATTCAATCTGGACGACAGGATAGGGATCCAGAACTTCATCGATCGAACGGGTATCCGGGAAGAACGAGAGAACACGATTCAGAACACCCTCGACCACGGCATCGGGACACGATGCGCCACAGGTCAGCGCAATAGTGATCGGCCTCGCCGCGGGCAACCAGTCCTCAGTCTCGACGACCTCCCGGGATTCGAGGCTAAAATGCCTGATGCGGTCACCGGACTCGATCTCGTCCGCATTCTTGACGAAGTAGGTCGGCATCCGGGCTTCGCAAAGCTCCACGATGTGCGACGTATTCGACGAGTTGTAGCCCCCGACTACGAGCGACAGATCCGCGGAAGACTCAACGAGCGAGTAGGTCGCGTTCTGATTCTCGTTCGTCGCGTAGCACAGGGTATCCGACGTATCGGCAAAATGCACATCGATCTGGTCCTCGCCGTATCGCGTCGCCAACGCATCCCGAATCTGTTGCGATATTTCGTGAGTCTCAGCGGCCAGCATGGTCGTCTGGTTGACGACCCCAATTCGTCTGAGATCGACATCCGGGTCAAACCCTTTTGAGGATTTGTCGCGGAACACACGATCGAACGTGTCGCAACCTTCATCTCCGCGGATGATCGCACACAACAACCCCGCTTCCTCCTGGTCACGAACCACGACAGTCTTGGCGTTCCGCTCGCTGTGTGACACGGTCGCCCGGGTCTCTTCGTGGTTGGCCTTCCCGTGGACGATCACCGTGTAGTCGTCCGCACCCAACTCCGCGCTGCGCTTCCAGACCTTCTCGACGAACGGACAGGTCGTGTTGTAGGTATACGGGTCTATGCCTCGCTCAGCCAGGGCCTCCTGGATTTCGAGTGTCGTCCCAAACGCCGGAACGACAACCACATCCTCCGGACTGAGCGTATCCCAATCCACGATCTGATCTCCGGACGGCGTGAACAGGAACTCGACGCCACTGGACTCCAGATCACGGTTCACATCCGGGTTGTGGATCATTTCGCTCAGAAAGTAGACACGGTCACCCTCGTGCTTCTCGAGCGTCTGGTACGCGATCTCGATCGCATTCTCCACTCCGAAACAGAACCCGAAGTGTCGGGCGAGCAGGATCACGACCGGACCGAAGTCGAGCACCGCAGGCGAAAGATCCCGCTTCCTCGGGTCGATCTCCTGTCGGCCGCGCTTGACCCGGGTGATCAGCGGGCTGCGGTAGAACTCGGGTATGTCGAATAGTCGCGCCATCGGATGCCTACAGTTGGATGGGACTCCCTGAAGCAACAGAGTCGTACGCAGCCTCAGCAATCGCTACCACGGCGCGGCCATCCTCGCCGGTTACTGGAGGCGTATCCCCTGCCAGAACTGCTTCCGCGAAAGCTTTGATCTCTTGAGCCACTGGCGACAGATCGCCAGCTAGATCCGCCGCGGGGATAGCGACCGGTTTATCGTCGCCGATCTGGTACATCAGTTCGGCCCCATCTCCCCAGAAACGTGGGAACACGAGCGACCCGTTCTCACAATCGACGCGTCCACCGTATCCACCGATCGCGCTGACATCACTGGAATGCAAAGACCCGATCGCGCCGGTCTCGAACATAATCGTCACGAGTGCCGCGTCAGGGAAGTCGATCTCCTGGTTGATATAGTTTCCACCGGCGGCAAACACGCTCGTCGCCTCGCATCCCGCGACGAACCTGAGGAAGTCGATCTCGTGCGCGTTGACCTCCATCAACGTGCCACCGCTCTGTTCCCGTGACGTCCGCCAGGGAACACGCCAGATCCCTTTGAACCCGCTGCCCAGTCGATTGATAGTCATCACGATCGGCTTCCCGAAGTCACCGGTGTGCACGAGATCGCGCACCTTCCGGTGGACGGGATGGAACCGGCACACCTGCCCGACCCCCAGCGCGACGGAGTTCACCCGGGCGGCTTCGATGATGCGATTGCACGCGTCGAATGTGGGTGCGAGCGGTTTCTCACTGAACACGTGCAGGCCAGCGTTTGCAGCCGCCACAGCGGGCTCCTCGTGTAAAAAGCCCGGAGTAGCGATCATCACGGCTTCTACCTCGTCCCGGCCGATCACTTCCGCGTAGTCCGCCACATACGCACAGCCAAGGTCGGTGGCCAGCGCTTTTCCCTTTTCCTCATCCACATCGCTGACCCAGACCACATCCGTCTCATCCAGCAATGCAGCGCTCTCGCTCAGGCTGCGCCCCATCACGCCGCAACCAATCAATCCCGTCTTCAAAACACCCAATCCTGCCTCCTCTCCTGATCTCGCGTAAGTGTAACGGGGCACCAGAACGCTGTCAACGATCGCCGCCGGGATTCGGTCTTGCGCCGCGATGCGTCAGACTTACCTTGCACCACCGATACGAACACCCGGACTTCACACAAAGGATCGGCTATGCCACACATCCAGCACGAGCCATTACGGGAACTCAGCCAGGCCCTGTATGAAGCGGTCGGCGTACCTGCGGACCAGGCCAAGATCATGACCGATCACCTGGTTGACGCAAACCTGTTTGGCCATGATTCACACGGCTCGATTCGGACTCCTGGATATCTCAAGTCACTCTCCGAGGGTACTCACAAGCCTGTCGGAAAGTTGAACATCATTCGCGAGACCTCCACCACTGCCGTCATCGATGCAGAGCACTCGCTTGGTATCGTCATTGCGCATCAGGCCATGCAAATGGCGGTGGACAAAGCAAAGGAACACTCCCTGGGTACAGTCGCCTGTCATCAGTCCAGCCACATCGGGCGACTCGGAGACTACCCGCCGATCGCTGCAGAGCAGGACTGCATCGGCCTACTCATCCTGAACGGCGGCGGACGATTCACCGCACCCTTCGGAGGCACCGCTCGGCGTCTCCCCCCGAACCCGATCGCAGCCAGCGTTCCGACACCGAACGGGAAACCACTGATGCTCGACATCACCACGAGCATGGCCGCCGGGGGAAAGGTCGACGTCTTCCGCGCTCGTGGTGAAGAACTCCCGGAAGGCTGGCTGATCAACGAGAAGGGCGAAGCAGTCACAGACCCGAACGCGTTCCGGGATGGCAACGTGGCGATGCTTCCACTCGGCGGACCGATGGGTCACAAAGGCTACGGTCTCGCTACGATGATCGACGCCATCGCGGGCGGTCTATCTTGGGCAGGCTGCAGCGCCGACCCACCGACCCGTGGTGGTAGCGGGTTCATCGCGATCGCGATCAAGATCGAAGCTTTCATCGACCTGGATGAGTATCTCAAGGAAATCGGCATCCTATGCGACTGGATTAAATCTTCACCGACCGCGCCCGGGTTCGACAAAGTCTACCTGCCGGGTGAGATCGAATGGGAGAAGCGGGCTCAGCGTGAGCAGGAAGGAATTTTCATCGAGGACGAAACCTGGAGAAGCATCTGCGAAGCAGCGGATGAATATGGCGTCTCGCTTGCAGAAGGACTTCCCAAGGCGTGACCATTGGCGAGTTGATCGATTTCAACCTGGAGATCCAGCAACCGGGAGCACTACTGGGGTTTATCGACCTTTACGGCGACGAGATCGAAGGGCTGAAGGCCGCGATCCAGGAACACTACGGTAGCCAGGAGGCGTGGTTGGCACTCCCGGATAGTGAACCATTGCCGCCAGAGATCGACGAGAAAGCACAAAAGCTGGTGGAGAAGTATCAGGATTGGAAAGGGTAGGGATCTAGGATCTAGAATGGAGGATGAAAATCGAAGCCGTCAATTCTCGATCCTCAATCCTAGATGTAGCTGTCGAGGCGTCCGTCCCTATAAAGGGGCGCTCGGTGCAGGTCGCTACCGATGGCGACGTCTGTAAACACCTTGTGGGGCTGACCGTTGATCTTGCGGAACTCGTAGCCGACGATCCCTCGGTCGAACAGCTCTACCAAAACCTTGAAGGTCTCCGCGAGTTCTTCCCGAGACAGGTCCGTCAACGACCCCACGCTTGATCCCTGGTTCAGGATTCGATCAACGCTGTCGAGTACGGCGGTGTCGCCGTCGGCCACGACGTCGAGCAGACTGGTTGCGTCCTCGGTCGAGGAAGCAAGCTCCGAGGCAAGGTCGAGCGGGGTCTGGAAATGAGATACACTCTGGATCATGCGAGGCGCTTCCGATTGTTCGGACGTTTCCAGTTATCGATTCGGAACCAGCACAGGATCGGTCCGAGACCGCCTAGGATGGCTCTTGTAGCAAACCATGGTTCGGCTCTCAGGCCGAGGCCGTCTTTACCAGCGAGGCGCAGATCAGGCCGATCACGAGGGGCAGGAAGGGCAACAGATATGAGATGGTCATCGCACACCTCCGATCTAATGCAGATCTGAGATTGCTTCCTACCACTTATTAAGTGCATCGGCATATTCTTGACCTTCTTGACAGAAACAAATGCACGTAAAATACTGTAAATAATGACTTACAGCACAATGGCACCCACGATACCCAGCCTGAACCGATATCTGCGAACGGACGGACAGGCCCTGAAACGCGCCATATCCGGCCCGAGACTGCTGCGGGATGTAAGGTCGATCTGTTCCACGGACAGGTGGAACTCCTTCGACCGCTTCCACGACACGACGCGGTTCCTGACTCAGGCCTACGAAGAGGCGGGCGCAACGACCGAGGTCTATCCCATCCGCACAGGCGGCGAACCGGGTGACGGACGCTGGATCATTCGTGAGTGCTCTGACATCCGCAACGCGACCGTGGACGTCGTGGCCCCGGTCCGAAAACGCATCATCGACTATGCGAAGAATCCCTGGCAGATCATTCAATGGAGCGCCGCGACACCACGACGCGGGTTGAGATCAGACCTCGTCGTCATCGACTCGACTAACGATCTCCACCGACGAAGACGCGAACTCAGGGGAAAGACAGTCCTCACCCGACTGTCCGCGCGTTCTCTGATCGGCAAGCTCTCTGCGGCGGGCGCTCTGGCGGTCGTCACGGACCGACCGGTAGACAGTCTGCCCAACGCGACGGCTTGGACAAAGTTCGGCTGGGGAGCAATTCCGTTGGATCAGGCAGATGCGCGTCTGGTCGGGTTTGTTCTGTCAGAGAACGAGGGTAAGCGATTGCGCGCGCTCCACGAGAAGCACGGCAGCCTCACGCTCCACATCAAGGCGGACGTGCGTCCATATATGGGCGACCACGACGTCGTCAGCGGCATCGTCAAAGGTGCGGTCGACCCACAGGAGGAACTGTGGGTCCTGGCGCACAGCGCGGAACCCGGCGCGATCGACAATGCGTCGGGCGTAGCCGTCTGCGTCGAGGCCGCTCGCACGATGGAGTCAACGATTCAGGCAGGGAACATTCGCCGGCCGAAGCGCTCGATCCGGTTCCTGTCCGCGTTCGAGTGTTACGGGTTCTTCAACTACTTGGAGCACGTAAGTCGATACCAGACGCCTATTGCCGGGCTGTGTATCGATACGGTTGGTGCGCGTCCCGATGTGTGCGAAAGGCAGTTCTCGTGGCGCGCCACCATCCCGATGAGCGCCACCTTTGTCGACCGGATCGGAGAGACCGTCGCACGATCAGCGATTCGGGCATACAAGCCTGGAT
Source organism: Gemmatimonadota bacterium (assembly GCA_002727195.1). GTDB lineage: Bacteria > Latescibacterota > UBA2968 > UBA2968 > UBA2968 > UBA2968. The sequence continues at coordinate 31,288 of PBWH01000010.1, read as the reverse complement.
ACCGACTCGTCACGGGAGACTTCGTCTCGACATCAGACACGCTGGCCGGTGATCCCAAGTACGGATTCCCGTGCCCGTGGATTACGACGCACTACCGCAAGAACGACAAGGTTTGGAAAGCATACCACTCTTCCGCCGATGTCCCTGCTCTCTTGAGCACGTCAGGACTCGCGACGGCTACCTACACGAGTGTGGCTTACCTGGCCTACCTCGCCGATGCCGGTAACAACGAATTGATCGAGATCGCGCGATCCGAGACGGACGCCACGGCTGAGCGAATCCAGCGTATGAAGGACACGGATCGGGCCGCGTATCACCGAGAGCAGCATCACATCTCGCTCGAACGCCTGAAGCGATGGATTTGGGGCGGTTCTCGATCCGAGATTCAGTCACACCTGAACGAGATGGAACGGCTTGTCCGTCAAACGGGTCCGGCTAAACGGTATGCCCGCAGCCGTCACGCGGATTACGCTCGTATCCCTCGTCGTACACGTTCACTCGCCCCGACCCTCGAGAACACCCGCGAGCCGATCGCGTCCCAGATTCGGAACGCGCGTCTCCCACAGTGGACGTTGTTCTGGGCGGATGGCAACCGTACGATTGCGGACATCGCCAGGCTCGTCTCTCAGGAGACGGACCGGGACATCTCCACCGAACAGGTAGCGGACTATTTCGAGGCCCACGAGGCGCTGGGTTACGCGTCGCTCACCTCGCCTGATGACCTTGTAACGAAAAAGCAGCTGGTGACCGACCTGCGCGCACTGGGTATCGAGGCCGGAATGAACCTGATGGTTCACAGCTCGCTGTCGGCCATCGGGCACGTCGAGGGCGGCGCCGACACCGTTGTGGACGCGTTGCTAACCGCGGTGGGCAAACGGGGCACACTCGTCATGCCCTCGTTCAACCATAGCGCTGCTCACACCTTCAACGTGAACACCAGCCCGACGACCAACGGCTCGATTCCGGATGCCTTCTGGCGAAGGTCGGGCATCGCTCGCTCCAACCACCCCACGCACGCGATCGCAGCCTGTGGCCCGATCGCTGACGACCTGGTCGCCGGTCACATCGAAGCCGGCGTCTGGACGTCTGAGGATCCGATCGCCCGGCTGATCCGAGCCGATGGCTACATCATGTCACTGGGCGTCGACCACACGTCGAGCACGGTGTATCACGTCGGTGAGGTAGCCGTCCCGTGCGGGTGCATAGACCCGACCGGCAACAGGCGCCCCATTGTCGAACCCAACGGCGACATCCGTATCGTCCCGGCCCTTGCGTTCAGGCGCACCTACTGCCCGGTCGATCCAAAACGGCTCAACCAGACGTTGTCGAAGAACCCGAAACAAAAATCAGGAAAAATTGGCGACGCGAATACGACCCTGGTTCCCGTGCGCCTAGTCTACGAAGCCCGCAGACGTCATCTCCGCGACGCCTGCCCCACGTGCACTGTCAAACCGGCATACCGAAAATGAATACTGAACGATCCGCAGAACTCTACGCGCGCAGCAGTGAGTCACTCGCCTGCGGGGTGTCCTCGGGCTTTCGTGCCAAGGTCTCCGACCCGCCGCTGTTTTTCGAACGTGCTGAAGGCCCCTACTTCTTCGACGTGGACGGGAACAAGCTGCTTGATTACACGCTGGCGTGGGGTCCCCTGATCGTGGGGTCGAACCATCCCCACCTCAACGAGGCGGTCTCGGTCGCGGTCCGCAAGTCCTACACGCTGGGAGCCCAACACGAAGGCGAAATCGCCCTTGCCGAAAAGATTGTGTCTCTCGTACCGGGTGTCGATCAGGTCATCTTCTCGAGCACGGGTTCCGAGGTGGTTCAGACCTCGATCCGACTTGCTCGGGCGAAGACGGGTCGTCAGGCCGTGATCAAGTTCGAGGGTCACTATCACGGCTGGATGAACAACATTCTCGTCAACTACCGGCCCGACCTAGATGCAGGTTCTCCCGAAGCCCCCCCGACAATGGGAGGCACGGGCGGACAGCCCGAGGAAGAGTACACGCACACCCGCGTACTTCCGTGGAACCGCCTTGATCTGCTGGAAGCCGAACTCGCCAAGGGGGATGTCGCTGCGGTCATTATGGAGCCGCTCAACGCGAACTCGGGATCTGTCGAGCCGGCGGACGGGTTCCTGAAGGGCGCTGTCGATGCGTGCCAGGAGCACGGCACCATATCGATTTTCGACGAGGTGATCACAGGTTTCAGACTCGCCCTGGGGGGGGCTCGCGAATACTTCGACGTCATTCCCGACCTCTCGCTCTACGCGAAGGCGGTGGCCGGCGGATTCAGTCTGGCGGTGATCGGTGGGAAGAGAGAGATGTTCGATCCCCTGCGAGAGGGAACCACGATGCACGGGGGGACCTACAACGGGTCGACGATCAACCTCGCCGCCGGGCTGGCGACGCTGGAGGTGCTGTCGGAGTCACCGGATGTCTACGACAGAATGAATGGCCACGGACAGGCGATTCGGGAAACCTTCGAACAGGAAGCCGCTGACCGAGGCATCACGTTGTGCACGACTGGCGCGGGAACGGTGTTCAACGTTCACCCAGGAACCGCTGAGAAACCGACAGACTACCGGGGATACGCCGCCGTCGACCTGGGCAGCTATTCTGCGTTCAGGCAGGCGGTGCTCGACGCGGGCGTGCAGTTGCTTCCCGACGGACGCTGGTATATCGGCGCCACACACGGGGACGTGGAGTTGGGAATCGCGCAGGAAGGCATCCGTAACGCGATCGATCACCTCAAGGCGTGACGTCTCGCGCGCAACGGAAGCCGATCGTGTAGTCCGGGAAGGTGGTCTCCGAGTATCCGAGTCGATGCGAAGCGCGATGGAGCGAAGTCGCCTGGTCCGCCCACGACCCACCACGGAGCACCTTGCCGATCACCCATCCCTCTTGGATGTTGTCGGAGTACTTCTCCGCGTTCTTCGGGTTCACGTCCGGCGCTCGTGAGTAATAGTCGTAGGCATACCAGTCGTCAATCCACTCCCAGACGTTCCCCGACATATCCTCGACCCCATATGGGCTCGCCCCTGCCGGCATTGACCCGATGGGCCACGTCGTCTCTCGCCCACATCCGTCTCCTCCGCGATCGATCACTGCCCGCTCGCAATCGGGCTGATCGCTTCCCCACGGGTATGCCCGGCCATCCGTCCCTCGGGCGGCCTTCTCCCATTCGGCTTCCGTGGGCAATCGCTTCCCGGCCCACCGGCAATACGCGTTCGCCTCATACCAGTTCACACAGTTGACGGGATGGTTCATCCGAGAGGGCGCCCCCCAGTTGCAGTTCTGCCCCTCCCACTCCTTCGGGAAGATCGGCCCCCCACCGTAAGGTTCATCGCACCCACCTGCCTCGACACACTCAGCAAAGGCTGCGACACTCACCTCATACATATCGATCTCGAACGCATCCACGTAAACCGTCCGGACCGGGCGTTCGTGATACTGTCCTTCCTCCGACCCCATCGTGAACTCGCCCGCAGGTACCCGCACCATCGATTGCTCACGCACGGGACCGTCCGCATCGATCGTGCCCTCCGATATCCGTGCGCGAAGGTTTCGGTCCGACCAGTTCCGGCTGGCCGGTCCTGGAACCGGCGCGTTCGACAGGACAGCATCCGCAGCAAACGGGATCACATCGTCAGCGCCAGGGAATACGCATCGGAAACCAATGTAGGGATAGTATCGGTTGGCGGGGAATGGATATCGGTTGGACAAACGGGAGTCGAGCTTGGGATCCGAGTAATACCACGAGTTGCCCCGCAAGACCTTCGTGTCACCGTTCGACAGTCGGACAGGATCTCTGTCACCCAGATCCCCGTACCCGGTCGGGTCGTATGTGTCGAGCGTCCACTCAGCGACGTTCCCGACCAGATCTTCGATCCCGTAGACGCTCGCGCCGGTTGTTCGTGATCGCACGGGCCACGTCGAAAGCTCTCCGCACCCCAACCCGTTCCCCACGATCGCCCGGCTGCAGTCCGCTGTTTCGTACCCCCACGGGTACGGCTGAACGAGATCGGCGCGCCCCATCTTTTCCCATTCAGCCTCGGTCGGCAGCCGCCCACCCGCCCAGTCACAAAAACGGACCGCATCATACCAGCTGACACAATTCACCGGATGATCGCCACGATCGTCCCGCCCCCAGTTACACTCCCCACCCACGGCTGGTTCCTGACACCGACCATCGTCGACGCACCTGCGAAATGCATCGACGGTTACCTCGATCTCATGAACAAAGAATCCGGACACCTCGATGCGACGCTCCGGACGCTCATCTTCCTCACCCGTGTCGGACCCCAGGACAGAAGCCGAACCTGGAATGTGTCTAATGGGAGTACGGTCCGCTGAGGGTGCATGAAGCTCGACATACTCGGCTGGAGGGATCGGGACCGTAGGATCGTTCCGACTGCACGCGAACAGAACGGAAAAACCGGTCAAAAATTGAAACATACGGGGGTTTATGCGCATCTCAGTACAGGGTGGTCAGCTTGACATGGGCAGACCATTATTGTACACTGAAAATAGGTGGAGCCCCTGACTTGTCAGGGGCTTTTCCGCAGGCGTGAAGCACAACCATGATGCAGAAGGACTGGCCTGATGGGCAAGGATATACAACCCCTCCTCGACGGTTGGCCATACGATCCAGGCAAGCTCTGCGTCCGCCTGATCAAAGGCGCGGACGGGCGTGAGAAGATCCAGCTCCGGATCGAGATGGGAATCCTTCAGATGGAATTGTCCGGGCGTCCGGACGGTCAGCGACCACACGGCTACGAAAGCCTGCTCTCCTATTACCAGGCGCAAGCGGCGGACAAAGAACAGAAGAAAAAGCAGTTCTCGGTGGACGTTGAGACGTGCATGATGCTTCAGCTCGAAGCGCTTCAATACTACCACCGCCGCATCAGCTTCCTGGAACTAGAAGACTACGAACGGGCAAAGCGAGACGCGGAGCGAAACCTCTCGCTCTTCGACTTCGTCAAGCAATATGCCTCTGACGATGAAGACAAGCTGGCCTTTGAGCAGAACCGGCCGTTCGTGATTGGGCACCGGGTTCGCGCTTCGGCGCTGCTCAAACTCGAATCCGACGACTACGACGGCGCGCTGGCGGACATCGAAGAGGGGATCGAAGAAATCCAGTCACTCTACACGGAATTCGATCGACCAGACTTGATGGAAGACAGCGAGGAGGTCGAATTCCTCAGAGAGTGGGCGGACGAGATCAGGCAGGATCGTCCGCGTAGCCTCAAGCAGGATCCATCCGACCAGCTGAAGGAAGCGGTCGCGATCGAGGATTTCGAGAAAGCAGCCGAGATTCGGGATCGCCTCCACGAGATGGTCAAGGCAGGCAAGAATTAGCAGCGAATCAGCCACCTATACGACGTCCCCCTCCGCGGCATCCGAGCACGCTGTGCTCGTGGGCCTTGCCGCAAACGGTACTTCCCGATCAGAAGTTGAAGATACGCTCGACGAGCTCGCCATGCTGGCAGACACGGCTGGCGCCGTGGTCGTCGAGTCTACCCTCCAGGAACGTCAACAACCCGACAAGGCGTACTTCATCGGTCGAGGCAAGGCCGAGGAGATCAAGGAACTGGTCGAAGAGATCGACGCCAAGGTCGTGATCTTCGACGACGACCTGTCTCCGGCCCAGACGCGGAACCTCGAGACGTTGATCGACCGCAAGATCATCGATCGGAGCCGTCTGATTCTCGACATCTTCTCCAGCCGGGCACGCACGAAGGAGGCGCAAACCCAGGTCGAGCTCGCACAGCTCACCTACATGTTGCCCCGTCTGACACGTCAGTGGACGCACCTCTCGCGCCAGGCCGGCGGGGGTGGTGCCAGCGGCGGCATCGGCACCCGAGGTCCCGGTGAAACCCAGCTGGAAGTCGACCGTCGTGCGACGCGATCCCGGATCAACGCTCTGGAAAATGCGCTCGACAAGATCGCCCGTCAGCGTGAGACCGGTCGCAAACAACGTGAAGGCATCTTCAAGACCGCCCTGGTCGGCTACACGAACGCCGGCAAGTCAACCCTACTGAAGGGGCTCTCCGGCGCGGACGTCCTGATCGAGGATCGCCTGTTCGCGACCCTCGACTCCACGACGCGACGCGTTCACCTCGGCTACAACCGTGACATCCTGTGTACGGACACGGTCGGGTTTATCCGCAAACTTCCTCACCACTTGGTGGCGTCCTTCCGGAGCACGCTCGAGGAAGCCATCCAGGCTGACCTCCTGCTCCACGTCGTCGACGCCAGCTACGAACACCGGGAAGAGCACATCGCGACCGTCGACCAGGTCCTGACCGATATCGGCATCACCGACAGGCCAACGCTCCTTATCTTCAACAAGATCGATCAGATCGACAAGGACGAGCGCGAAGGTCTGCGTGTCACCTATCCGGATGCCGTCTTCGTGTCCGGTCTGACGGGTGACGGCCTCGATCGGATGAGAAGCCAGATCTACCACCACCTGGAGGGAGCTCGGGTCACACTCGACTTGAAACTCCCTCAGTCAGAAGGTCGCCTGATCTCTGACCTTCACCGAATCGGCGAAGTGCTGACCACGCAGTATGTGGGGAATGACGTGCTCATGACAGTCAAGCTCAGCACGGAAAACGCGAAATGTATGGTTCCTAACGGTCAGTATCGCGTACGCGACGAAGGGCCCGTCGACACATCGACCGGCCCCCCCGCTTGATCCATACCCAGGTCTTCTAAAGCTTACCCGCCAGCAGCAGCCCTGAGACGTTCTTCCGTGCCAAGCGCGTCATCGCTACCGACGGAGACCAGTCCCTTGATCACTGCCCCCTCTTCCATCGCCATCCCATTGGCGGATACATCTCCGATCACAATCGCCGTCGCCTCGAGGTGAATCTCGCCGTCGCACTGGAGGTTACCTTCTACCCGTCCAGCCACGACGACATCCTTCGCGCATTCTACATCGGCGGCCACACTCCCCTGCCGCCCAATCCGTAGATTCCCCCCGACCTCGAGCTTGCCCGTGACCATACCGTCGACCCGGATTCCATCTGCAACGACAATCGTCCCGTCAAGCTGACTGCCCTCGCCTACAACCGTCTCAACGCCGACGCGATCTCGTTTGTTTCCCCTGACGCCCAAAACGTTCCTTGCCTTCCGTATCAGGATCCGGGCAGGAAATCGCGTGGATTCCGTGCCGTACCCTGCTGCCAGATTTCGTAGTGAAGATGGGGTGCCGTAGTCCGCCCCGTGTTCCCGACGAGCGCGACCGGTTGTCCTTTTCTCACCGAGTCTCCCGTCCTGACCAGCAGTGCCGAGTTGTGGCCGTAGCGCGTCAGGTAAACACCCAGGTGATCGATCGACACCACCTGCCCCAGAATTTCGTCCTCGCCCGCAAAGACGACGCGACCGTCCGCGGTGGCTGTGATGATTGCGCCTTCCGCCGCCGCGATGTCGATCCCGAGGTGACCTTCACGCACCGTGCCCGATGGCGGGTCGAACTCCTGTGTCACGATCCCGTCAAACCGGCCGACAGGCCAAACGTTCGGAAGCAGCCGATCATCAGCGGTGGCAAGACCACGGCGGGCCACACGCGTGACCGTGCGTTTGCGCTCTACTCCTGTGGTCAGCGCTGGCGCCTCGACATCCACGGGCTCCTCGACCGGGATCTCCGGCACCTGAATCGCGGGCGACAGCATCGCGTGCAGCTGCTGCTCCACCCGCTTCATCCGAGACACCGCATCCGCCAACTCGGTCACCTGACGCATCTCGTTCTGCAAGCTCTGATTGTCCCGCGTCAGGCGCAGCGCTTCTGACTCCCAGTAAAGCGAACGAGAATAGAAGACGCCCCCCAGAATCACCAGGACAAACAGAAGCAGTTCGGCGAGGAGCAGCCCGCGGATCAACCCGTAGCCGAGCTTGAATTCCTTCGTACTCGACCCGTCGTCCGGGATAATCAGCACTGAAAGCTGACGACCTTGTCGCTTCGGCATCAACAGCTCCTCATAGCGTGTCAGGGCCGGCGAATATACAGGGGCGAAATTTCAATGTCAATAATTCCAATCATTTAGCGTCGAATAAACGGGATCAGGCCGGGTCGTGTGCTGAAGAACTGATCGGCGGCAAGGTGAACGATGTCGGATGTAATCAGATCGGGGGGCCCAGAGCCGGTCCCACACCTAGATCGACATCTCCCACTGCCACCCCATAAGGCTCTGAAGGACGGCCACCGGGATGTATGCCATAAGGGCGAGTTAGATCAAGCGGGTCAGCGTTCCGACCACGGCAACGTGAGACAAACCGCGGTGACGAAACAGGCGGGTATGGGGCCCCCAGATCGCCCGGGCAATCCCCCCAACTACGAGACGGATCGCTGTCAGCCAGGTCGAGGTCAGGTGAAAGCAGGTAGGTGCCAGCAAGAAAGGCCAGGACGAACACCAGGGAATACTCGAAGACGGAGTCCCGTCTGAAGATCTGGACCAGTTCGTCGTAGGTATAGACCTTCGCGCCGAGCAGGGCGACCAGGGTCAGGCTGGCAATCCGTCTGTGCGCGAGACCGGAGAGCACGTTAAAAAGAGATGGTGCGGACAGCCCACATCGGTTCGGCGGTGATGCCTAAGGTGCCTGGACGCCCATCCGGCCCCACACGGGGCACGATCGATCCGAGCGGGGACAGTTGGAGCGATCGCTCTCGGCGAAGGTCTCCCGCCCCTTTCACCTGCCAGAGCGATCCCGGTCCGCCGTAGGGTTGGATCGCGACGCGATTCCCTTCGGTCACCTCGAGCGCCCGGCAGCGAACGCCATCAGTCAGCCGATGCGTCCAGACCTGACGTGGGTGCCCCGTCACGTTGTAGACGCGGATATCCCCACCCTCGTCACCCGTGCCGGATTCCAGGACCAAGAAGACATCGTCTCCTTTTGAAACCAGAACCAGATCCCCCACGTGAGCATCGATGTCGATCGACCACATCTGCTCGATCTGTCCATCCGCCGCCACCCACCCGGTGATCTTTGTCTCTCCGACATCTTGATCCCGCTCGACTCGGTAATCAGTGGAGGCGATCCACACTCCGTCACTCACCGTCAGCGAGGACAGCCTGTCCGTCCAGGCTGTCCTCAGGCGTCTACCGGTCAGGGCGACAGGCTCGCCCATTTCGATCCGGTATGCTCGAAGGTGCCCCGCCCCGATGGTCAGGATCTCAGGCATCCCGTCGCCATCGATATCCCCCGTCGCAACATCCCGAACCTCGACCTCCACGGGAAGCTCGCTGACCAGGCGAACGGATCGGTTGTGGATCTGGCCGACACGAATCAGGCCCCGACCATTAGCGACAACTCCGCCGACGATCAGCTCGTATTTCCCGTCGCAATCCAGATCGGTCGACACGCCACGGGAGGCGAGCATTTCCCCAACCACAGGAATAGCTCCGAGCAGCAGCCCAAGACAGAATCCCACGATGCTCACGGCTAGAACCCCCGATCGTCCAAGTGAACCCACGACACTCTTCTTAAGCCTGAAACATCGACCGAGGTGTCTTCGAGTGGCAGGACAAAGTCGACGCCGACGTCGGAGGCCTCGTTGAAGATTTCCTGGCCTCGAGTGTTCGCATCGCTGCGGTTCTGGTCGACGTCGATGTCCACAGCATCACCATAGAGGTGTCGACTGAACGACGCTCCGCCGACGTCTCGATTGTGGCCAGGCGCGCGGAACGACGAAGACACGATCAGCGGACGTCCCAGCCCAGAGCGCACCAGCTGTACGTGCCAGACCACCTCGGGATCCACGTAGGCGCGTGTACCACCACGCTGGACCGTTGCGTTCACATACTCGGAGAGGCTGAAATTCTCTGAAACACGCTCGGCCGTCGGAGCGATCTCTAACGGCAGAAACATCCCAACGCGCTGGTAGTGCTGCGATCGCGCGGAGCCAAACGGATTCTGATCGGGGTTCGGGTAGGTTGAACTGAGGACGGCATCCGGGATCAGGCCAAGCCGCAGCCCGCTGGGATAGACGACCTCGTTTCCATATGGTGGGTCGGTCGGCGTCGGTATGGACGGGTCACCGAACAGGACGTCCACGGAGACCGAGGCCTTTCCCCCACAGGCCGCGCTGATGGCGAGGATCAGGATCAGGCGGCGTCCGCTCATCGGGCCGTTTCCTTACCTCGTATTCGGTCGATGGCCTGCTGAGCTTTGAACCGGACGCCTGCGTCGGTGTCCGACAACAGCGGTTCGATCCGAGAAGGCGTCGTCCCGATCCGCCCGACGGCGGATACAGCCGCGGCTCGCACACGCGGATTCTCGTGGTCCAGCAACGTCAAGATCTGGTCCAACGATGTTCGCTCGCCCGTCTTGCCCAGCGCGATGAGCGCGGCCGAAACGACCGTGTCTGTCGTATCCTGCAACACGGCCACCAGTTGGTTTGCCGCCTCCTGCCCGCCCAGGTCTCCGAGCGCGTGGCACGCCGCCATTCGCACCCAGCTGTTCGGCGAGGACAGATGGGACCCGATGGCCGGGACGGCTGAGCGGTCACCGATTCGACCCATCGTCTGCAACACGGACACCAGCGTCTGCCAATCATCCGTTCGCCGCGCAGCATCAGCCAGAACCGTCCTGCTCCGGTCACCCTGACGAGCCAGGTAGTGGGCAAACTGGATCTTGTCTTCACCGGCTGATGATTCCAGCATAACAGCCGCGACCTGGACATCCGTCGGCGCGCGATCGGGGTTCAGCAGGGCAAGCACACTGTCCGGGTTCGCGCGAAAGGCTCGCGTGATCGATTCGGAAAATGCCGTCGATGTGGTCTGCTGGGAATCTGGTTCGACGCGGGTCTTGACTGAGGGTGACGGTGCGGAGACAGTTCGAGTGGGCTCGCGGGCACACGCCACACACACAATGAGCGCGACCAGCCGGAACAGGGTCACGAACCGACCCGTTTTTGGAGCATCCATCCGATCAGGAACAGAACGGCACCGAGCGCTCCGAAGGTCAGTTCGCCCCTGATGTCCTGCTCGTAGAGCCCGATAAACAGGCCGTAGCCGGCCCAGATCAGGCCGAGCAGTTGTAAGACTCTGGCAAAGAAGTTCATGGAATTGGTACTACCGTCTGACTAGGGGGAAGGGCCGACCAAACAATACGGAACTGACCGAAGGGGGTCAACTCGACGTGCCGACGCCTTGACGGACGCACAGCACCGGCCTATCTTACAGAAGATTTAGCACTTGTTGCCCATCGAACGAGGAGGCCGTTGTGGCCCGAATCAGCGAAGTATCCCAACCGATCGATCCTAGGGAGCCCAAGCACGTCGGAGACCGCCGCCCGTCGGACAGCACGTCAGAGACCGCAAGTGACAGCGCGACGTCCAGATCAGACAGCGTGAACATCTCGAGCGATGCTCGGGATACGGACGCGCTCCGTTACAAACTGACAGCGGAAGCCGCCAACACGCCCGACGTCCGGGAGGACAAGGTGGCCGACGTCAAAACCCGGATCGCTTCCGGCGAATTCGATGCGAACTCGGACGAAGTCAAACACGCGGTGGCCTACGGGATCCTAAACCAACTCGGCATCTAGCGAAACCGCACCACACGAAAACAGAAAGGCCGTCATCCTTCGGGACGACGGCCTTTCTCTCTTTTTTGGTCGTTTTCAGATCAGAACGAGCGTCTCAACTGGACCCCTAGCCGACCCCGATACGGATCGGGTCCGGCGTCGACCTTGACGCCCTTCACCTCGATCAATCCTCGATCCATCTTCGGGTCGGGCAACTCATCCTTGTCCCCCTTCATCAGCAGGTGGACACCATACGTGATCGTTCCGACCCCCAGCCCCAGCATGATCGCTGCCTTAGTGTCGTTCTGTTTGCTCTCGTCGTAGAGTTCACGAGCCACGGTTGGGGAACTCGCGATCGAATACAGGTCATATGCTTCACTGCCGTCATCCCGCGCTTTCTTCGCTTCCGCCAAGAAGTAGATCCCCGCTCCCGCCGAGACCGCACCCATAAACCGATTCGAAAACAGGAAATCTGTCGTCTGTGCCGACACCTGACCGCCCATAGCGAAAACACCCGACACCGCCACCCATATCAATCTGCGAAGCATATCGATTCCTCCTCGAGTCCTACTGGGCAAGTGCTTCCGCCAGAGGCATCCCGATCAGTTGTTCCAAAGTTGCGATCTGAATTTGGTAGTCATAGCGGGCACGCACAAGGGCAGACCGGGCGTTGAACAGACGGAGCTGCGCCTGTTGACGATCCAGGAAGGTTCCAGCGCCGAAGTTGTATGCTTCGTCCTGAAGTCTGAAGTCCTGCTCCTGGGCAACGACGGACGCTTCGTTCGCGTCGACGGTCCGGCGAAGCTGCTCGAGCCTCAGGAGCGTACTCCTGACGTCCAGACCAAGATCCCGTTTCGCCTGCTCGTATGTTTCGAGCTGCTGAAGATACTGGATCTTCTGGCGCTTCACGCCGGTCGTCGTCCCCATGTTGAGGATCGGCACGCTGACGTTCACACTCACGGTGTAGCGGTAGTTCCTCAGGAAGAGATCCTCGAACCCCGCGAAGTCCTCACCATCCGACAGATTCCACCCGTAGCTTCCCGACAAGCGTACGGATGGCACGTACTGCCGGTAGCGCTGCGCACGCAGGTTGTCCTTTGCACCAAGCATCTGATAGCGGTCCGAAACGAGCGCGGGCCGTCGGGTCGCAATCTCGTATGCCTTCGTGTAGGACAGCGGCACAGGATCGACGCTAATCTCCACCTCGATCGGGATGATCCGTGTGTCAGGCGTCATGCCGAGCGTGAAAGACAACTGTGAACGCGCGATCTCGACCGCGTTCTCACGCAGGATCAGCGTGGCGCGTTCGCTTTCCAGCACCGCCTTCGCACTGAACACCTGCGAAATCGGGGACGACCCGATCTCATTCAGCGTCTCCGCCCGGCGAAGGCTTTCCTCGGACACGTGGACTTGCTCGCGTTGCACCTCGAGCAAGCTCATGGTCTGGAGCAGGCTGTAATAGTCTCGCTTTGCCAGGAACACGGCCGTATGCTCACGGGCGGTCAGATCCAACTCCTGGGCCCGGTAGTTCTTCCTGGCCGCTGCCAAGTTCGCGAAGTCCGATGCGTTGAAGAGCGACATGTTCAGGTTGGCGCTGACGCTCTGGCCGCCGCTGACCGTGCTCTCACCGACAGACTGTACGATGGTGCCCGTGGATTCGTCCAAGAACGATGCGTTCCGGGGGCCGTTAATGGTGTTCGAGTTGCCCCANCCAGAACTGAGCGTCGGCAAAAAAGCNGCCTTGGCCTGGTCTACACCCACATCCTGAAGGTCTCTCAGGAGTTTGCCCTGGACGACGCTGTTACTTTTCTCCAAGGCAATCTTGACGCAGTCTTCAAGACTGAGCGTCAGGTCCTTGGGCGCTTCCTGCCCGTGTGCAAAGCCGACCAAGAGCAGTGTCAGGGTGGTCGACCAGCCGATAAGTTTCTTCATTCCTACTCCTAGAACCAGCCGCAACGCGGCGATTTTTCCTACGTACCGCAGATTAGACGAGCGAAACGGCGAAAAGTTACCGATATCGACGTCGAATCGCACGGTCTCCCCCAAACCAGCAGACTACACAACTACCAATATTACAACTATTTGCTTCGATCAAGTAGTGAATACACGGTCGGGATGATCACCAATGTCAGCAGCGTCGAACTGATCAGCCCCGCCACCACCGTGATCGCCATCGGCGTACGGATCTCGGCACCGTCCCCCAGGCCCAACGACATCGGGAGCAATCCGAGCACTGTGGTGGCCGTCGTCATCAGGATCGGGCGCAGNCGGATCCTGCCGGCCTCGACGATAGCCTCGATCTTGTCCAGCCCCTCGCGTCGCTTCTGATTGATGTAGTCGACCANCACGATCGCGTTGTTCACGACGATCCCGGCCAGCATGATCATNCCCAGGAACACCACCACGCTCAGCGGCACCCCTGTCGCGAACAAGACCACGATCACGCCGATCAAGGCCAGCGGGATCGTGAACATGATCACAAGGGGATGGATGAACGACTCGAATTGTGACGCCATCACGATGTAGACCAGGAAAATCGCCAAGGCCAGCGCAAACCTCAGGCTGTCAAGCGAGGTCTCCATTTCCTTGTTCTGTCCGCCGATCACGAAGGACACATCCGAAGGCACNTCCGTGCCCTCCAGCGCCTGCTGGATGAAGGACGTCGCCGTTCCGAGGTCAAGCCCGGACACATTCGCGCTGATCAAAACCGCGCGCTGCTGGTCGATCCGCCGTATCTCACTCGGTCCCTCGTGGACCTGGATGTCGGCGATCGACGCGAGCCGAATCGGCACCTGGCGTGACCCCGGGTTCACAACCAGACGTCTCAGGTCATCCACGCCCGTGCGGTCCGCCTCATCCACGCAAATGAGCACGTCGATCCGGCGATCTTCCTTCCGGAACCGTGTCACCACTTCCCCCTGCACCTTCTCCCGCACGAGGTCCGCGACACTCCGGATGTTCAGGTTAAACTTCGCCATCACATCCCGATCNTAGATGATCTGGACTTCGGGACTCCCCCGCTGAAGGCTCGACTTCACATCGTAGAGTCCGGGGACCTTGCTCAACCTTCTCTCGATTTCATTCCCGAGCCGCTGCAGCTCTGGCAGACTGTACCCCCGGATCTCGAGCTCGATCGGCGTCTTGAAACTGAAGAGTGCCGGCCGCGAGAAATCGTACCGAACCTGAGGCAAATTGTCGAGACGCGAGCGAACACGGTACATCAGGTCGTCCTCGCGCTTTGCCAGAACGCTCTTGCCGGTGATCCCGCCCCAGATCCGTCCCGGGAGGGTGATCAGGTCTGACACGTAAGCGTCGAACCCTGCCTGGGTGACATCCTCTTCCTTCAGAACAATCGTCACCGTTGCCGTGTGTTCCCCCTGGTCGTCCGACGAGATCTCCGTCTTGTCCGCGCCGACCGACGTCGCTAGTTGTGCGATCTCTGTCTCTTTGAGAATTCGCTGCTCGATCTGTCTGATCATCACGTCGGTCGACTCGAGGGGTGTGCCCACGGGCAACGTCAGATCCAGGTCGAACTGGCCCTGATGAACCTGCGGAATNAGTTCGGACCCCAGGAGCGGGACGAGATAGAAAATAGCGAGGAGAAACGGAATCACCGCGGAGCCGACCGCAGTGAGGCGATTGCTGAGCGCCGCCCGCAGGATCGTCGGGTAGACCCGGGTAATCCGGTCGAACACGCGTTCGAAGACGACCAGTATCGGGGCGATCACCGGCAAGGCGAGTGCGGCGAACAGNATCAGGGCCACAGTCCCGGTCATGAACAGGAGGAGCAACGCGTGGATCAGCACCTTCCCAACCAGGGTCATCGTCGTGAAGATCAGGAACCTGAGAACCAGGTAGACCGGACCGAGCAAAACCAGCAGCAGAACGCCCACACTCCCGATCAGCCCGGGGACGACCTTCAGGACCTTCCGGATCAGCGAGCCCGTGGCAATCCACCAGATCGGACGCAGGATAAACTGGATCGCCCAGCGGAAAGTGCGAGG
This sequence comes from Gemmatimonadota bacterium, assembly GCA_002727195.1. Taxonomy (GTDB): domain Bacteria; phylum Latescibacterota; class UBA2968; order UBA2968; family UBA2968; genus UBA2968. Next base: position 15,753 of record PBWH01000010.1, on the reverse strand, counting down.
CAGGTCGTTCCCGAGCGTCCCTACGGTGGTGAAGTGGAGCAGATCACTCCACACCGTCCTGACGTAAGTCTTCCCGAAAACGTCGCGGTCCTTCGAAAAGTCCTCGAGGGACACCCACAGATCCGAAATCGGCCGCTTGCGGATCCGGGTGATCAGCGAGGCGATCGGGAAGAAGATCAACGCACCCAGAATCAGGACGAGCGCCTTGACGACCGTCGTCACGAGGCTTCCGATGAGCCAGAGCGTCCGCCCCAGGTATTCTGCGACCAACCAACCGACCGTCACGATCGCGGTCAGCGCACCTGACGCCCCGACGCGCTGTTCCTTCACGTCGCAGGCGAGATTCTTGAGCCGCTCGATCGAAAGGAACTGCATGATCCCCGAGGAGGCCATCCGACCGACCGAGATTTCCTCTTCGTCCTCTCCCGAGTCCGTCGCCTCTTCGTCAGACTCACGGACCCGAATATTCCGCGACGCGAGCATCGGGATCACGAACAGGGCCACCCCCAGCGACGCGAGCAGCGAGAACACAACGGTCAGAGCCATATCACCAAAGATCTGTCCGGCCACGCCCTCCACGAACACGATCGGGAAGAACACTGCGACAGTCGTGAGCGTCGACGCGAACACCGCNCCACCGACATCACCCGTCCCTCGGACGGTCGCCCGAACGAGATCGTCGCCCTCTTCGCGACATCGATAGATACTCTCGAGCACCACTATCGAGTTATCGACCAGCATCCCGATACCCAGGGCGAGTCCGCCGAGCGACATCACGTTCAGCGATACGTTGAAGATGTTCATCGGCGCGAACGTGGCCACGATGGACACGGGAATCGCCACGCCGATGATTGATGTATGGACAGGGTTACGCAGGAAGATGTAGAGTACGAGCACGGCGAGCAGCCCACCGATCAGCGCTGTCTCCTTGACCTCATCGACCGAGTTCTTAATAAAGCGGCTCTGGTCGGACAGCAGGTCCAGGTCCACACCTTCCGGAAGCGAATACGCGACAAACCCGGTCATCTCCTTCAGTTGAACGAACTGACGGACCTGAGCTCGGCGGTCGCCCGACTTCGCCTTCTCGATCTCGCCAGCTTCGAGCTTGCGCACATACTCCAGCTGCTCCGGTGTCCCGAAGAGTCGGTCCCGCACCCGCTTGGCCGTGGCGACGATGTTTGCATCGGCCTCCTTGAAGATCTCGATCTCGACGCTCTCGACGCTGTTCACGCGAGTAATCACCTCGCGTTCCTTGTTCGTCCGGGTTACGCTCCCGACGTCCCTGATCCGGATCTCGACCCCGTTCCGCTCACCCACCACCAGGTTCTCGATATCCTCGAGGGTCTGGAATTCGTTCAGCGTCCGCACGAGGTACTGTGTCTGACCGTCCCGCAAGCTTCCACCCGCCAGATTTACGTTCTCTTCGCTCACACGCCGATTGATGTCGTTGATCCCGAGTCCCATCACCGCCAGTTTCCGCTCGCTGATCTCGACCCGAATTTCCTCTTCCAGCCCGCCGGACACGCGCGCTGCCGCCACACCCTTCAAGGCTTCCAGCTCCTGCTTGATCTCCTCTTCACCGATCAGGCGAAGCCCGAAGAGATCCAGGTTGCCGTAGAGCCCTACCCGCATGATCGGGTCCTGGGTCGGGTCGTATCTCAGGATCAGTGGCCGGTTGACACCNCGGGGCAACTGAAGTCGATCTAGGTTCTCACGAACCGTCTGGACCGCGTCGTTCATGTCCGTGCCCCACCCGAACTCGAGGATCACATCGGAGATACCTGCCCGCGAGATCGACGTAACGCCTTCAAGGTTACTCACCACGCCGAGCCGCTGCTCGATCGGCCTCGCGACCAGACTCTCGACCTCCTCGGGTGCTGTATCGGGATAGTTTGTGCGGATGGTCAATGTCGGATACGTGATATCCGGCATCATATTAAGCGGGAGCTGCTGGTAGGAGACGTAACCAAAGACCACGATGGCCAGGACAACCATCGATATGGCGACGGGACGCTTGGTCGTAATCTCGAACGTTCGGTTGATCTGCGCTCCGACGTGCCCGGCCCTACTACCGTCCGACATCAAGAACTCCTGAAGGGAAGGCCGTCAGCACGACGTTGCGCGACGGACATCCATCGAAAGGAAAGGGCACGTGAGTGGCGAGCACCCCATGCCTTGGTGATCAGCTACTATCGTCGATGACTCGGGATCAGGAAGGCTGCGTCTGCTCGGTCGAGTCCGGTTTGGCTGGAATCCGTAAACCGGGACCGTCGATCACGCGAATCTTGGCCTGATCCTTCAACCCGTTCTGTCCCACGACCACGATGTGGTCGCCCTCTTTCGTTCCGTCGAGGACCTCGAGGTTCTCGCTGTCCTCGAACCCGATGTCGAGTCGAACCCGGGTGGCGGTGGAGTCGCTGACCACGAATACGTGAGGGAAGCCATCGTCATAGATAATCGCCTTCTTCGGCACGAGCACGGCTGTTTCGCGGGTTGCGGTCACGATGTGTGCGGTAATGAACATGCCCGGACGCAGCCTGTAGGTCGAGTCCCTGAGTTCGATCGTCACCTTGAACGTCCCCGAACCGGGGTCGACTACCGGACTGATCCGCTCCACGCGCCCTCGGAACGTTTCGCCCGGCAGGAAATCCGTCGTCACGCGGGCAGCCTGCCCCTTCGAGATAAACCGCATGTCTCGGCCAGGCACGTGAACCTGGGCAATCAGACGCTTCAGATCCACCAGGCTGTAGAGCCGGTTGGAGGGCGAGATACGGTCGCCAAGCTTCACCATGCGTTCCGCGATGACACCATCGACGGGCGAACGCACCGCCGCGTGATCGAGTGAAAGTTTGGCCCGATCCCACCGGATCTTCGCTTCCTCCAGCGTGAACTTCTGTTGCTCGTAGTCCTCACGAGACAGGAGGTTCCGATCGAACAGTCCCTGGGCGCGCGTAAAGCTGCTAGAAAGCTTCTTATAGTTCACCCGCGCTTCGTCCGACCTCAGTCGAAGCTCGTCATCCACGAGCTTAACCAGAACCTGACCCGCCTGGACGTGATCACCCTCCTCAACAAGAACGCGTTCTACCAGCCCGGTCGCCTGGGTATACACGTCGACCGCCTGTTCCGCCTCGATCGTGGAGGTATGCTGGACGTAGTCGGAAATCGGACCTCTCGACACCCGCGACACCTTCACGGGGACCCCCTCGTCGACCTTCTTCTCGTTCTCCTTGGTCTTCGTCGAATCTGACTTCGCTGACTTGTCCCCATCGCCTGCCTCGCCTTTACCGCACCCGACCAACAACGGGCTCAAAAGCGCCAACGAGAGGACCAGGATGGTCGTCAGCACACCATTTTTTGAGCGGGAACGAATTACCATCGAATCTCCGGAGGGAACCGTCTCTCCACGTGATACCGTGTCGTATGCACGCGCCAACACCTGCGACTCACACACTTCGACCCTTCCCGACGGTCGGTTGTTTCGGAAAAATGAACGTGAGGATCTTTGTGACAGCTTGGTGGAGGTTACCGGCATTAACGCCTCTAACCAATTGTAAATCAAAGAATAGCGAGGACAGTAACAAATAGTTACGAAAAACCTATACAGTACGTCATTATAACTCAAGCTATTTGTTCTCTGTAGTATACCCCCAACCTACCTAATAATTCGTCAAACGCACAAAAAACGCCCCATCTCCGCAGAGAAGGGGCTCTAAACCGTACCTCGGACGCTGCCAGCTAGCCTGTGCCNGCGTACTTCAGGGAAAGTCGAGGCCGATCATCGTCGAACTCGAGGACAACCGTCTCCAGGATGCCCGGATACCGCTCCTTGAGAACATCGAACGTATCGTTCAGCAGCCTGACCTTCCTGTCCGCAGTCATCCCATCCCATCGTGAGGATTTAACGCGTATTTTTCGGATCCGTGTCTTGTCCGCCTGGAACTGCACCCCTTTCGTGCGCATTCCCGTCATTTCAACTTCTACGCCCAAGTAGATCTCGGGGTTCAGGTCGTGCAGATCTCGCGTCAGGCGTTCAGCCTGGGGAACATACGCTTCATGTGCCGCTGACACAGTGGCTTCCTTGACGATATCACGCCATCCATCCCTCAGGTCATCTTCAGACGAAACCGTGAACATCGAAAGCTCGCCATTGCGGCTGACGATCCCTTCCCCGGCACCGATCGACCGTCCGAAGGCCTGGACACGGCCCTGATAGACGGAAAGCCGATCGCCCGAGGACTGTCGCCGGATAGCAAGCGTCGCATTCGGACTCGATGTCTCGAGGTCGCCCGCGGATATGTTTAGGGGCCTGCCCGCAACCTTGGCCCACACCACGCCCTGGTCCACCCGGATCCCCGCCAGTACCAGCCGATTCCCCAACGCCTTAGCGCCCAACGCCAGAACAGACTCGCGCTCCATTCGCACGACCCTGCGCGGGTTCCCCCAGCTGACTTCGGTCCGCCCGTTCACCCCGCTTCGGAGTGAATCCTCCGGCCGAACAAAGTCACCGACATATAGAGGCACCCAATCAGACCCCATACGCCGGATCTGAACATCTCCCTTAGAGAAGGTCACAATCCCCTTCTCGGCGACGAGAGGACGCACCTCATCGGCATTGGTCTTCGGCGAATCCCCATCGCTGCTGGCGAAGCCGAGGACCAGGAGCAGNATAGCAACCGACAGTGCAGGGGCGACGTGTTTGGGTTTCAGGTTGGCCATAGGTATATAAGAGATATATGCTCTATTCTACCTATCGGCGCGGCCGATGCCACAATTCACCCGTACACAAAAATGGGCGAAGACCCGTCGAGAATGATCTCGCCGATCTCCGCCCAGGTAACAAGCTGTGTCTATCTACAATCGGGCCTGAACGGCATCCGCCAGTCGATCATAGGCCTGCGTCACGGGACTGTCCTTATCCGTGATCGGCGCGCCTGTATCGCTGGCCGTTCGCAGCGCGGCGCTCAGGGGAACCTCGCCCAGGAAAGGCAGTTCGAAATTGTCCGCGATCCGCTTCCCACCCCCTTCCGCGAAGATGTAGTGCTTCTCATCGCAGGAAGGACAGACGTAATAGCTCATGTTCTCAAGGATTCCCAGCACCGGCGCGTCCACCGTCTCGAACATCCGAATCCCGCGACGGACGTCCTCCAGCGCAATCTCCTGAGGCGTCGTCACGATCACAGCCCCCGACAGCGCGACGGACTGCGTCAACGTGAGTTGCACATCCCCCGTCCCGGGAGGCAAGTCGATAATCAGGCAATCGAGCGGTGCCCACGCGACATCGTATACAAACTGTGTCAACATCTTGGCCAGCATCGGTCCGCGCCAGACGATAGGGACCCCGTCACCCGCGATCAATCCGAGCGAAATGAACTTGACGCCGGACTGCTCGACCGGGATCATACCGCGCGTCTCGTCCATCTCGGGCTGAACCTTTCGCCCCATCATCACTGGGACGTTGGGCCCATAGATATCTGCATCGAGAAGGCCGATCGACAATCCGGCTCTCGCCAGCGCCAGGGCCAGGTTAACAGCCGTCGTCGACTTGCCGACGCCCCCTTTTCCGCTGGCAACTGCGATCACACTGTCGACCCCCGGAATCGGGGCCGGTTTCGGTGTAGATTGTGGTTCGTTCATCGCGGCGCGAAATATATCGGACACCCACACATGCGTCAACTTTCCCGGCGGATTTCCTGAGCATTGACCTTGTTCCCCGGCTTTAGAAAACCATTCCGACTCGCCTGGGCAATCCTGGCCATCGGGCTCCTTCTACGGATCGTCTCATTCACGCACGGTTTACCGGAAGTTAACGAGGAAGCGACACCCGTTCGCCAGGCGTGGGAGATGTGGGACTGGGAAACCGGGTCCATAGACCTGAATCCGGACTTCTTCAACTACCCCGCTCTCACCTTCTACATCAACTTTGCCGGGCAGGCGGTCTACCGAGTGTTTGCCGATCCATCCAACTGGGCGGACTGGACCCCCTCAGGCGCACCGCCTCTGGACGCGGTCGTCATCGGACGCCTGATCGGCACCCTGCTCGCCCTNCTCACGGCGGCAGCCACCTTCTGGCTCGGACGCGTGTTCCTGCCGGCAATCTGGGCCGCGTGGGCAGCCGTCATACTGTTCTGGATGCCCACGTTGTTCCACTACAGCCTGTTGAGCGTCGTCGATCTCCCCTTGGCGTTCTTCTCCTCGTTCTTCCTGGCCGTCCTGGTCCGGATGCGCGCCGAAGCCTCTCTCAATGATTACCTTGTGATCGGTGTGCTGGTCGGTCTGGCCACGGCATCCAAATACACCGGGTTCTTTCTTGCCGTGCCTTACCTGATCCGGCTGATCATTCTCCACCGCGGGAATGTCCAAGCCACGTTCCTGCAGCCAGGACCATGGGTCGGGGGATTGGCCGCCATCGCCATCTTCTTCGTCATCAACCCGTATATATTGCTCGACTACGAGACGGCACAGTGGCACTTCGCCTTCGAACGAGAACACATGACGGTCGGTCACTTCGGCCGGCGCAAGGGTCCGTTCGAGGAGTATACCGGTGTGCTCTGGCTGAACATCGGGCCCGTGCTCGTGGCGGCTCTCCTCGTCGGCCTTTACGACATCATCCGTCGCTCGCCTGCCACCTGGGCACCCCTTCTCGTTTTTACGGCCACATACTTGGCCTTCCTGCTTGTCTGGTCTACTAGCTTCGGGCACTACCTCTTCCCGATCTTCCCGATCCTCGTACTCGTCGCTTGTCAGGGCATCCGGGTCGGTCTGGTCGCACTCCGTCAACGCATCAGGGTTCCGCGTGCGAGGCTAATCCTACTGGTGGCCGCCCTGGCCCCGCTCGTCGTCGCCGTCCGCGCTGAACTTGTGCGGTTCCACGCCCCCGCGCCAAAGACGCTCGCACGGGAGTGGTTCGAGGATCAGAAGATCGATCAGGTGCTGGTCGCAGCAGAACATGGCGGCCCAACACTGCCCTCATCGATCCCGCAGGTACTGATCCCCCTGCACACCACGGATCCCGCCCAGTCGTCCCCGACCTACAGCCCTGCTTGGTATGCTTCCTTCGATTACTTCATCCTTGTCGAAGGTGTGGAGTCCCGCTACCGGAACGAGTCCGACCGGTTTCCTGACCAGGTCCATTTATATGAGCATCTCGAGCGCGATTGGGAGATGGTCGCTCACGTCGGGCCTCAGAACAAAGGGATCCGCATCTACCGGAACGACGCTGCCGGCCGCCACGCGATCCAGAGCTACCCGGACACCCTGTACTCGAGGCTGGGTGGCATGAGCCGGGTATTGGCGGGACGATTCCTNGACNGGCTGGGGCAGGCATTNCGTGATGCCANCCGGCTGCCGTTCGCGGGCGATGTCTACAACCGTTTGGTGTCCAACCTGCCTGACGAGCAGGACTATACGCTTTCCTATGCGCACGTCCTGACCTCCATGGGGCACACGCCTTTGGCGATTCGGCTCCTCGAGTCCAGACGTGAGAAAGGCGACGACCATCTGAGAGCGTCGCTGCATTTCCTAAAGGCGGAGTATGACAGCGCTGCGGCTGCGTGGGCCACTTATGCAGACGCCCATCCCGGGAACACGCGTGTCCGTGTCAATCTCGCTCGAGTCTTCCTGTCCCTAGGCAGGAATCAGAAAGCGTTGACCTGGTTTCTGGAGGCAGTGCGGGCAGAGGTGGACAATCCGGAAGTCTACGTCAATGCCAGCCTTCTTCTCGTGAGGGAGCGAAAGGACCGGAAGCAAGCGGCCGAGATCGCGAAGGCCGGTGTGTCCCGCTGGCCAAACCACGCGAAGCTTCGTCAGATCCACGAGCAACTGTCCCGATGAATGCCTCAGACCACCGGCGCACGGTCCTTATCTCGGGCGTGCCCGGCGCGGGCAAGACCACCCTCGCACGCGAACGCGCACAGCGACTGCGATGGCCCTTGATTGCCAAGGATGACCTGAAGGAAGAGGCATCCTGCGCATACCGGGATAGCGACTGAGGAGATGCTCTCTGGGATCGGGTAGAAGCGGNCCTGCGGAAGAATCTGAAACTCTGAACGTCAGAAAAACGAAATAAGGAAGGGCCGGCCACAGACGGGACCGGCCCTTTTGCGTTTTGTACGACTCTTGTTACGACTACTTCTGGTGTGCGCGGATACACTCAGCGAGCATCGGGATGCCCTCCTGGATGTCGTCGAGCGATGCGTAACCGAAGGCCAGTCTCAAATACGGTACGCTTTCGTGGTAGACGTGGAAGGCTTTCCCGGTAGCGTAGTCGATGCCCTGAGCCTCGGCCGCCTGCTCACAGGCGACCACATCGGTCGCATCGGGCAGCTTTACCCAGATGAACAGTCCGCCGCCGGGTTCGCTGTTCCACTCGAACACNTCGCGATTCTCTGCGAGCAGCGAGATCATCAGATCGCGCTTCTCTTTGACGATCGTGTTGATCGTCTTGAGATGATCGGCTAGGGATTCGCGGAAGAATTCGCACACGATTGCTGCGTTCAGTGCGCTCGGCCCTCCGTCCCGACGCAAGGACAGAATCTCGGAGAAGATCGGATCCGGTCCCGTAAAGGCGCCGAGTCGCACCCCCGGTCCCAGGATCTTGGAGAAGGACTCGATGTGCAAGACCGTCGCGTCCGATTCGATGGTGATCAACGCGGGCACGTGATGCTCATCGTAGATCGTGTCCGCATAGCAGTGATCCTCGACAACAGGGATGTCATATCGGGCAGCGATCTCGAGCAATTCCTTCCTGCGCTCTAGCGGCATGATCGATCCCGTCGGATTCTGATACGTCACCAGAGCGTAGATGAAGGTGGGCTTGTTCCCCTCCTTCGTGCANGNCTCGATCTTCTCCACGAGCGAGTCCATCCGCATCCCTTGTTCGTCGATCTCGACGCCGACCAGCTTGGCNCCCTGCTTGTTNTAGGCACCTATCGTGCCCGAATANGTGAACTCCTCGAGCAGGATCACGTCACCCGGCTTCTTCACGAAGTACTGCGCCATCAGCGTGACGGCCTGCATGGACCCCGTGGTCAGGGCCGTCCGTTCGACCGGCATCGGAACACCTTCGCGTCGCTCGAATCGGTCGGCCATCACCTTGCGCATGGGCTCGTATCCGAGGGAGCCAGGATATCGGGCCAGTTCGTCGCCCAGTTCGGGGAGGACACGTGCCGCGGCATCCGCCAACGCTCGGGCGGGAAAAGATGCGGGATCTGGTCGCCCGCTGCCAAATGGATAGGTCTTCACGCTAGTGTCTTCCCGGGCTAGTAGCCCTTCTCCTTCGCCTTCATCCTCGGGTCATACAGGGCGATCAGCTTGTCTTCATCGGTCTTAATGCCTCGGATCATCGCGGCCGCTTCGCCCTCGCGCAGCTCGTATCCGATTGAGGCCAGGTAATTAGGCGCCATCTCGCCGAACTCTTCCTCGATCCGCGCCCACTCGTTCCCTTCGCTGTGGACACGCGGCGCCCCCATCGCCCACTCGAAGTCCTCTCCGAGGAGCAGGTTGCGAGCGAGGACCTGGAACATCGACGACTGGATCTTCGTTCCGCCCGACCCCCCCACGGTCATCACGGGCTTCCCCTCGTCGAGCAGAATGGCCGGCGTCATGTTCACGATTGGCGACTTCCCCGAGCCCACGGAGTTCTTGAGGCCCGGTCCCGGATCAAAGCGTGACATCCCCGAGTTCATCAGGAGCCCCATACGCGGGATCGTGGCGAACGAGCCGAACGCCGGACCGTGCGTCAGCGTGGTCGACACCATCGTGCGGGCGGTGTCCACGGCCGAAATGTGCGTGGTGCCACCGGCATACATCGGCCTGAGCAATGCCTGGCCGCGCGTGCCCTCACCGATATGGCTGGCAATTTCCGTTCCCGACGCGCCCACCGAGATATCCGAGAGGATCATATCGACAGGCACAGACATCGTGGCGGGGTCTCCGAAGTGTCGGTAGCGCTCCATCCACGCTGCCCGGATCACCTCGATGAGCCCGTGTGACAGCCGCGCGGAGTCACGGGCCCACAGGTCCAGTTCGGCGTGTTCGGCCGTCTTGCACATCTGAATCAGGCTGATTCCCGCGCTGCACAGGGGCGAGGTATGGATCTCCAGACCGGCGAAGTTGCCCTGGATCGGATCGACAAGCCTGGCCTCATACTTGGCCAGGTCTTCCTTCTCCAGGATGCCGCCCCCCTCCTGTACGTAGCGAACTATCCGATCGGCGATCCGGCCCTGATAAAATTCCTTTGCCCCTTTTGTGGCCACCTGGGTCAGCATCTTGCCCAGATCGTTGATCACGATTTTGTCGCCCGTCTTGGGTAGTTCCCCACCCACCAGAAGCAGCTTGGCCGTATCCGGGTACTGCCGAATCGTCTCCTCATACTGCGCAATACGCTGGGAGTAGGCAGCGGTGACCTTAAACCCCTTCTCGCACGCCTTGATCGCGGGGGCCAAGGCATCGGCCAGCGAAATCGTGCCAAACTTCTCCAGCGCGAGCTCCATCCCGGCGAGCATGCCGGGAACCGAAACCGCATTGAACCCAAGCTCGTTCTCGCGGTCCTTCACCCGCGCGCCAAACCGTCCGTCTCCCCCGGCGATCGTATACATCTTTGGATCGGCCGCTTTCGGAGCCCGGGTGTGGAAATCGACACAGTGGGTCTCACCGTCCTTATGGATGAGCATCCAACCGCCGTAGCCGCCAAAGCCGTTTGCCCACGGGGCCAGGATCGCGCCGAGGCACGCGGACGTAACCGCCGCATCTACTGCGTTCCCGCCCTTCTTCAGGACGCTAACACCTGCACTGTCAGACTCGGGCTGGCCTACAACGGCGCCCGACGCGAAAATCGCCAAACGTTCCCCCTCTCAATCTCCCCGCACCATACGACAAAGAGCCCCCACGAACGCGTAGAGGCTCTTCCCAATTCCCAATTATTCTGAATATGATGCGTCTTCGACTACCAAATCGTATCCTGAGGTCAAATGTTAGAATTATTAATTAAGAGGCGGATTGATCAGCGTCAAGACCTTTTTGACTCGACGGGCGCGATCCCCCCTATAAACCCGGGTTTTCGTAGTCCAGAACCACCTTTATCGCACCGTCTTTCCGATCCACGAACAGCTCATACCCGTGCTGGATCTCGGCAAAAGGGAGTGTGTGCGTCACGAGAGGCGACACATCGATCCTGCCTTGAGCGATCAGGTCACGGGCGAGCGAAAAGTTGGGAACAACGTCAGGACCGACCGAGCTTATCAGACTGAGATTCTGGCGGAAAAACTCCTGATAGGCGAAGCCCTCATAGTTCGCGTGGTCGGGCACGCCAAAGCACAGGATCGTCCCAAGACGGCGGACATACCCCATTACCTCGTTGATCGTCTTCATCTGGTGCCCCACGGCCTCGACGCAGATGTCGGCCATCTTGCCGTTCGTGATCTCCCGGATGGCCTGAACCGTATCCTGCTGATCGACGTTGACCGTGTGGGTCGCGTTCATCCGCCGGGAGACCTCCAGCCGGCTGTCGATCTTGTCGAGCGCGATTACCGACTTCGCCCCCAGGTTGGCGATCATGTGCGTAAACATCAGCCCCATCGGGCCCTGACCGGCGATCACCACGTCCTGGTCGAGCAGATTGCCCAGCTTCTGGCACGCCCAGATCACGGTCCCCAACGGCTGGGTCATCAGGATCTCTTCTTTGCGAACCGCATCTTTGGGCAAGTGAATCGCACGATTCGCTGCCGCGACCATGTATTCGACCAAACCATCGTGTGCATTGGGTAGCGCGAGGACGAAGTCCCCTTCCTTGAACCGCGGGGAAGTCGACTCGACGATGGTTCCGAGGCACTCGTGGATCGACTGTCCGACTCGCATCGGATAGGGATCGGTGTCGTAGTCAATGAACGGGATCGATCGGCGCTTCTCAGGATTTCGATGTGCCTCGTCCAAGACCTCGTTGAGGTCGTAATCGAAGAGAGGTGAATCCGAGCCGCACAGGCAGCCCCGCTCCATCTTGATCTTGATCTGCCCGTCCTGGGTCAGCGTGGGTTCCTCGGCATCGACAATTCGTGTCAATCGTTGTGCGACGATCTGAGCGGCAAACAAGGATCATTCCTCCGTTGGGGGACACCGGTTGGCAAAAGCGCCTGAATATACGGGCGGCTCCGACCCCGGTCAACGCAGCGCTACCTTGACAGGGACCGAGCCAGCGTCCATTATCTGTCCGTTGGCGCCAGAGGGGTCGGGTCCCTATGAACGCCGGCGGAATCGGGTCGGGATCCGGATTCACTCAGGGTCCCTTTTTCTTCTCTGCCGCTCAGTCATTCGCAATAGGCGTGCATCTGGCGCCCGCTACCGGGCGATCCCGGGGCCGTGCAAAAGGGGAGGACGTATGAGCAGTCGCAGGTGGGTTCTGGCGGTGGCGCTCGCCATCCTTATTGGGGCGATACCCGCCCAGGGTCAGGTCACTTACGCGCAGAGTACACTCAACACGAGCGAGTTCGATTTCGACATCAAGAATGTGACTATCGATGGCGCGGGGAACATCCATTACTACACGCTCGCGCGAGTCGTTGTCAAGGTTGCGGCGGACGGTGATTCAACAAACCTGAGCAGGTTCGGCGGAACGGTGATTCGCGGTCTTATTCCAACAGATCCATCGACCGGAACACTCGCCTCGACGGTCGCGCTGTAAGTGAATGACAGCAATGCCAATCTGGCATCAGACCTAGAGGGCAACCTCTACTTTTACCAGGACGGAATCATGCTTCAGCTGCGAGGCTCGGAGGCGTCGATCTAACGCCACAGTGGAGGCGGCGCGCTCGCAACACCCTGGCTTACAGATGGGGCGGCTGGCCTCGATGCTGGTTTCAGCTACTCCGGAAACGTGGCGATCGGTCCCGATGGCCGGATCTTCTTCGGGCACTTCCAAGCTCCCGCAAATCCTCACATCTTTCGTCTGAATGCAGATGGAACGGTCGACAGAATAGGATCACGGAAGGGAACAGCCGCGGTCAGGAAGGCGTTGACGGCCCGGCCGTGGACGCGCAGATCGGCCAAGGACACTTTGATGGTCTCACTGTTGATCCGCTGGGGAATGTATTGCTGGCGGACGACCGCGTACTGTTCCGGATCGGTACCGATGGCGTACTGAGGATCATCCACGACGGAGGCAGCAGCATCGCCCAAGAGACGTTCTCCGCCAAGAACGTCTCGGACGCCATCGTCGGTTCGTTCAACCACATCGCAGCCAGCCCGGACGGATCGCTCTTCTTTGAAGGGGACAGGAATATCTATCAGTTGAGCCCTAACGGGACGCTCACGACCATCTTTGAAGGATCTGATGTGGGTCACATCGCAGTGGATAGCGATGTTAACATCTACTTCGCACAAAACCTGAACACCGGCGCGGGTGCCGCTGACCATACGATCCAGAAGCTGACCCGTTCGACTCCGTTCACGGGCACGCCTTCCACGGTTGGCGGTGCGGCCGATGGCGGCGGAGATACAGGTGGCGGTGACACCGGCGGCGACGACGACGGTTCGGAGAACCCGGTCGAAATCGGTGGCTTAGGCAAGACCTCGGCCGACGGCGAGTTCAACGCCCGGCTGGATCTGGACGGCGATGGCTCCATCGGATTCCAGAACTTCCTCTGCTTCGCGGCAGTCTTCGGACAATCCGTGTCTCAGTAACAAGTCAGCAGAACCTGAAATGCAGAACGGCAGGAGCGAGAGATTGCTTCTGCCGCTTCTGTATGCGGTCCGTTGACTTCAACACACCAAACCGCGATCTTATCCGCCAATTGCAATGATGACGGCCAAACAACAGCTCCGAATCCTCTTCGTCCTCCTTCTTCTGCCAGGCGCCATCCTGGCCCAGGAATCAGGCGATCCTGAACCTGAGACGCCCGTGCTCGTCGGGCCAGCTCGTCTGGACCTTAACATCAGGGCGGGCGACCAGAATCAACGCCAGACATTCACCAAGCCGGAGGCAGGAGCCAACATCACCGTCGACGTCGCCGTCACGGAAGGAGCGATGGACCGGACCGGCTTCGATATCGTCGTGACCTACGATGCGGATCAGATCCTGTTTCAGGCCGCCGAACCCGTCGACCTGTTCGAAGGTGCGTATCTGCTCCCCAGCCTGGAACCCGGCCGCATCAACATCGCCGGCCTGCTCCTCGATTCAGATACTGACCGTGCATCCGGAAGCCTTGCCCAAATCACCTTCATCGTGCTTGGCGACCTGCCTGAAGCGTCGCCGATTTCCCTGAACGCGGCCCTGCTGGGCAGCGCGCTGGCGATCGACTCCATCGGTGTCGGTACGGAAACTTCGATCGTGCGGCTCGGAGGAGACCGCCCTGCCATCGAGCAAGGCAATCCGGACTTCAATGGAGACGGCTCCGTGGGGTTCACGGATTTCGTGATCTTCGCTGGTGGGTTCGGTGCGGCAGCGGGCAACCAGAGCTACAATCCCGCGCTCGATCTGGATGGCAGCGGTAATGTGGGGTTCTCTGACTTCCTGATCTTCGCGCAGGCGTTCGGAACCTGACAATCCATCAGGATAAAACCAGAAAAAGGCCAGTGATCAGGGAAGCCCAACCGTCCTGAACTCTGGCCTTTTCTCTGAACTCTGGCTTCTCTACCTGAACTCTAATGCGCCAGTCGTCGAATCAGTTCTTCGACCGTTCGGTCCCGATTCCGATTCTCGGGTGTCTCATCGGCAAGCGCGTTTCCGCCGACGTGCCGGAACATATCCGCGGCGCCAGCGAACGTGTGTGGAGTCAATCCGACCTCGTCGAAGGTCTTCGCGATTTCTTCCATCTCACCGATCCATCGTCTCGACTTGGACGGTACGCCATTCAACTCGTCGAGCGACTTCAGCCGAGCCTGCTGGCTCAAGCCGAACTCATCGATAAGCGCGTCATACAGGTTCAGGCGTTTGGCGGCAATCAACAGCTCGAGCATCAGGGCCGCCGTCCCCTTTGTCGATGCCGCATAGCACATCTTCAGGCCGCTCGCCTGACCGATTTCCTCACCGATCACGCGTACGTCCATCCCGTAGCTGTTGAGCTGGTCGAAGGCGGATGCATCAGGGCCTGAGGCATAGAACCGTGTGTTCGGGGTCTCACCTCGTGGGGGGCCGCCGATGATCCCCGCGTCGATCGCTACTCCACCGGCATCCACGATGGCGGCGCCGATCTGTTGCGCCGTGCTCGGAGCGATCGCATTGCAGTCGGTATATGGCAGCGCCTTGCCCACCGACTTCACAGCTTCGGCGACCGACTGTGCAGCGCCGAGCGCCTCCGACGGCACCATAATCGAGATGATCAGGTCACACCGCTCGACCAGATCCTCCAGCGAGGCCGCCGACTCGAGCCCTGCGGCTTCAGCCAGCCTCTTCGTTCGCTCACTTCGTCCTTCCAGGCACGTGAAGACGCGAGCACCTCGCCCGACGATCCTTGCGCCAACGGCGCTACCCATATCCCCCGGGCTCAACAATCCGACGATATAACTCATAGACTCTCCTATGCGCCCGGATAGAACCGATCAGGCCACCACATGTAAGGATCTGACTTCAGGAACAGCGCGTCGATCAAGGGAATCCATCGAGCTGCAACCCGGGCTTCCCCTGCGATACGGAGGTCCTCGATCGAGCGGTACCCGAACAGAAGCTGGGTCAGGTGTTCCTCGGAAATGCCAAAGGGTATTCCGCCGCCCCCCTTGGAGACGACGACGCCTCGTTTCAGATTGAGCAGTGTTGCTTCACCGACA
>PBWH01000038.1 GCA_002727195.1 Gemmatimonadota bacterium | reverse complement strand
AATCGGTCACTGGCCGAAATGGCGACGTATCGCCCGGCCACAATGGAGGAATTGCGGTCTCTTCAGGGTGTCGGCTACCATCTATCCTCGAAGTACGGACGTACATTCTTGACCGCAATCGAGTACTACATTAAATCCGTCGCGTGACATTGGTCTCTTCCGTGTCGACATTAGGTCTCTCCGCAACACGGACACCGGAAGAGAGACACGATTGGCTGACGCACCACTACACGGCATCTATCCCATTCTCGCGACCTGCTTCACCGATGACGGCGATATCGACCTGGATAGCCAGGTACGTCTGATCGAGTTCTGCATCGAGGGAGGCGTGCACGGTCTGGTCACCCTCGCCAACGCCTCTGAGGGGCATCTCCTCTCAGACGAAGAGAAACAGTCGCTTCTCGCGTACGTGCTGGAGAAGGTGGCAGGCCGAGTCCCCGTGATCGTCACCGTCAACCATCCCTCCGCAGTGGTCGCGGCCCGGTCGGCCGAGTTCGCGGAATCTGCCGGTGCCTCGGCCATTATGTGTCTGCCGCCCTTCTTCGGTCGGTGGCGCGGCGGGCCGTCCGAAATCGCACGTTACTTCGAAATCCTCGACGACACAGTCGGTATACCGATCGTCCTCCAGGATCACGTACTCTCGGACATCCAGATGTCCTCCGCTGACATCGTCGAGCTGTCAGAGCGATTCGCCCACCTGGACTACGTCAAACTCGAGTCAGGTAACGTCATCCATAAGGCCAGATCGCTCGGTGTCGCCGTCGGCGAGTCACTGGAGGGCGTCTTTGGCGGGAACAGCGGCATCTTTCTGCCTGAGGAAATGATGGCCGGATGCTGTGGCACGATGCCAGCGTGCTACATGCCGGATGTCTTCCGCAAGACCTGGGACCTGATCGAAAACGGGAATCGCGAGCAGGCCCTCGACTACTTCACACCGTTCTCGCGTCTGGCAGCTTACGAAAAAGAGGTCTGCAACCGGTGCGTCTGGAAGACTCTGCTCGTCGAGCGTAGCGTGATCGCTAGCGATGCGGTGCGAGAGCCTGTCCCCGGTTTCGCCACCCAGTGGCAGAAAGACCAGTTGTTGAGCGTCGCACGTCAGGCCGGTCTGTTCAACCTGTAGCAATCGCAAGCTCCCCTATGAAAATTGAACGCGTCGACATCTACATTTACAAGCTGGACCAGCACTACCAGCTCCGTGGCATGACGGAAACACCCGGCCTGCTTCCCGGGACGAACTACTTCTTCGAACCTCACTGGCGGCAGGCCTACAGCCGCCGTGTCGAGTCCTGTCTGGTCAAGGTCACCACCGATACGGGACTAATCGGGTGGGGGGAAGCACAGGCACCGATCCTGCCGGAAACGCCGGCATCGATCCTGAAGCATCTCGTCGGTCCCTTCCTGATCGGACGAGATCCACTCGAACGATCGGTCATCAACGACCAGCTCTACCACATCAACAACATTCGCGGCCACGAAAGCGGATTCACCGTCGACGCCATCGCTGCCGTGGATACAGCCCTCTGGGACATCGCAGGCAGACACCACGGTGTTTCCATCGCCCGACTCCTCGGCGGCCCCTTCCGCCAGGAGCTCACGGCCTACGTATCAGGGCTTCGTCAACCGACGCTCGACGACCAGGCAGAAGCGGCTCGTGGATACGTGGACGAAGGCTTCGCGGGGATCAAGCTCTTCCTCGGTCACGGTTTGCCGGTGGATCGCAAAACCGTGCGTCGCATCAGGGAATCGGTCGATCCTGAAACGAGACTGTTCGCCGATTGCCTGTGGCGCTACCGAATGGATGAAGCGATCCGGTTGGCCCGAGAACTGGAGAGCCTCGACTACGAGTTCCTCGAAGCGCCGCTCGCACCCGAGGACCTGGCCGGTCATCGTCAACTCGTCCAGTCCCTGGATCTCTCGATCGCGGTCGGTGAAGCGCTCCGCACAGCTTGGGAATTCGGTCCCTGGATCCACGAACCTCGCGCGCTGGGGATCGCCCAACCCGATGTTGTCCGTTGTGGCATCACAAATACGGTTAAGGTCAGTCACCTCTGCGAAGCACATCGGATCCCTGTAGCACCGCACGTGGGTGTTTGTACTGGTGTCGGGATGGCCGCCACGTGGCAGGTTGCGGCCGCCATCCCCAACTTCCTGATCCAGGAGTATCAACTCCAACTGCTCGAGCGTGCCAACACCATCCTCTCCACACCTCTCGAGGTCCACGGCGGAAAACTGATCGTCCCGGATCGACCCGGGATCGGGGTAGACGTCGACAAGTCCGCGTTGGCGACCGTCACTGATGAAACGATTACTGTCACAGGCGGTTGAGCGTGTTACAACCCAACTTCATCCTCATCGTTGCCGACGATATGGGCTACGGGGACTTTGGTGTCTTCAGTGACGGCCGGGTCCACACGCCGAACCTGGACCGTATGGTCGACGAGGGCCTGTGCCTGACGCAGCACTATTCGGGTTCGCCGGTCTGCTCGCCCGCGCGGGCGGCGCTTCTGACGGGGCGATACCCACACCGAACGGGCGCGCTCACGCCTCAGGAAGTACGCGGGATGGATCGCATCTCGGTCCGCGAACAGACAATGGGCGACGTATTCCGTGCCGGTGGGTATGCCACAGGCCTGATCGGCAAATGGCACAATGGCGCTCTGGACGACCGGTATCACCCGAACGCGAGAGGCTTCGACGAATTCGTCGGCTTCCGCGGCGGATGGATGGACTACTGGGACTGGTGGATCGAGCGGAATGGGACCCGTGAGTGGGGCGATGGCCGTTACCTGACCGACGTCTTCACAGCCGAGGCGGTCGACTTCGTCCGAAGACACCAGACGCATCCTTTTCTTCTTGTCCTCACCTACAATGCCCCTCACTCTCCCCTGCACGCGCCGGATGAAGTGACCGCTCGATACAAAGCGGCCGGGCACTCCGAGAGCGTCGCGATTACCTATGCCATGATCCAGCAGATGGATCACGGTGTCGGGAACATTCTCGAGGAATTGGACACGCTCGGGCTTGCCGAGAACACGTTCATCTCGTTCTCCAGNGACAACGGGCCGGCCATGCGGCTCCGCGCAGATCAGGTGCCGGAGGGCGTCAGCGTGGACACGGACCGACCGAATGCGGGATTCCGGGGCGCGAAAGGTTCGGTCTACGAGGGCGGCATCCGTGTCCCCTGGATCGCCCGGTGGCCNGCCGGGTTATCACCGGNCGAATCGTCTCAGCTCTTCCACTTCACGGACTGGCTTCCTACCCTGTCCGCCTACGCCGACATCGAGATACCGGACAATGGCCTGCCGCTCGACGGAGAGGATGTTCGTTCCCGCCTAACGGGTGAATGGACAGACGATCGTGTACGCTTCTGGCAGCTCAACGGCTGGGATCCGATCTACACGCTCAACGCCGCGATGCGAGATGGGGATTGGAAGCTTGTGCGCCCAGCCGNNCCGCTTCAGGCGNCGGATGANCGCTCGCAAGCGGCCATGGACCGATANGTCGAGATGGACATCCGCTACAAGTANCATCCCGACGAGGTCACCGAGCTGATGGATGATNCCCNTCCCGNAATCGTGGTTCCCGACCCGTTGCCNGCCGAGCTCTACAACGTNGCGGATGACCCGTTCGAAGAGACAGACCTGGCCGACGCGGAGCCGGATCGGGTGTCCACGATGCTGTCCGCCCTCGAAGCCTGGGCTGAAGAANTCGAACACGACCGTCGCNAGGCGCGTCCGTAAGCGCCGCTTGANGCCNCCTGAATAGGCCATTCCTTGAGTCGTNTCCACCANAGGNAGAATCGCATGGAGAACGCCATTCACGAAGCNGTGAAGGCCAACGACGGCCAGCAGGTGAAGGCGATCGCCGATGCTGATGCAACCGNGGTGAACCGGATCGCCGCGACGGATGGTCAGGCCGGTGTNNACCCCATCCACGTCGCCTNTCGGCACGGCANGATCGAGATGGCGGCACTGCTGTATGGTCTGGGTGCGGACCTTGAAGTCCGTGACGAGGAGCATCAGTTCACAGCACTCAGATAGGCGGCCTACTTCAACCAGGCTGAACTCGGTGAAATGTTGATTCGTTTCGGAGCCAACCTCGCCGACCGATGCAATCCGATGAAGATCGNGATCGACAACGACCATCTGGAGATCCTGAACATCCTCAAGATGTATGACAATAGCGAGGAGTTGGACGAATAATGTCCGAGGACCCCAGATACATCCGACTCTGGCCGGATGGGCTCCCTGACGACCTCGTTCACCACAAGGCACCGGAAGGAACCGTCAATCGGGACATCGACCAGAACGAAACGGACCTGAATCAAGCGATCTCCAACGTCGCCGACCCAGGCATCTACGTCTACCCCTGCGCCCCGGACACCGCGACAGGGGATGTGATTCTCATCTGCCCCGCGGAGGGACTGCGCACATCGTGGTGGACAACGAGAGTCACGACATCGCCAAGTGGCTCAACGGCTTCAGTATATCCGGGGTCGTCCTCAAATACATCACGCGGCCGAAGGGCATAACCAAGTCGCGGGATTCTGAGGACTCCGTCCTGCGGGCGAACATTCGCGACGCTCAGCAGGCCATTCGCATCACCCGCGAGTGCGCAGAAACGTGGGGGCTCCAGCTCACACGGCTAGGCGAGATGGGATTCTCGGCTTGACATTCTCGCACAGCCATACGCATCTATACCTGAAGGCGCAGGAGACACCGTCCACGCAGATTGACGGCCGATGTTCGCCGTTCACTCACACGATGACACCTCAACACCAGCGGAAATGATACTCGACCTGTATAGCGTATACCGCAGGCATCAGGTCCCCGCCGAGTTGCACGTCTATCCGGAAGGGGGGCTGGGCGTTCGTCGCGGCGCTATCGCGGAATGGCCCGACCTCTTCGGCCGTTGAGTGAAGACCACCGGAGAAAGAGACGACTGTGGTCTTTAAGGTTGCTGACCTATGCGAAGCTGCGACTGACGGAAACGTTGGTCGCATCACCGAGATCCTGGATACACAGCCAGACCTGGTCAACGTGCACGTTGCGGAGAACAACGAGCACCGTGCGCTTCACTACGCGGTCCTGTCCGGTCACGAGAATGCCGTTCGCCTCCTCGTGGAGCGTGGATCGAAGATCGATCAGGGCATCTACCCGCACCGGGATGCCACGGGACCGCTGACGATCGCTCAAGAGCGTGGCCTGGACAGCATTGTCCAGATTATTCGCGAGGAAGAGGAGAAACTTCAGCTCGCCGCGTGTGAGAACATCGAGATCTCTCCCGAGAATGACGAACTGTTCGAGGCGGTGACAGCGGGTGACGCATCTGAAGCGCTCCGACTCCTGGACGAACATCCGGAACTCCTCAACGCCTGTCACCGCAACGGAGGCAGCGTCCTGTATGCTGCCGCCTCGCAAGGCCTCTATACGCTCGTCAAGGAATTGCTGGACCGAGGCGCCGACCATCTCCATTTGACCACGTCAGGTGCTTCACCACTCGATGGGGCCGTCCACAATGTTCGCGGTCGAAATCGTCCCACAAATGAGGGCTGCCTGATTGCGGCCGGCCTCCTCCTCCAAGCAGGCTGCGAGACAAGCCTCAAGACGGCCGTTGCTCTCGGTGATCGAGACCTCGTTCGCCAGTATCACCAACGTGAACCGGAGCGCTTCGTCAACGATGGTACTCGACAAGTCGGTCTGCTTCACCTGGCCGTGAACAATAATGATCTCGAGATGGTCCAGCTTCTCCTCGAGCTGGGGTGCCATCCGGACGATCGACACAAACTGCTCGAATACGAGACCAAGCCGGACAGCTTGGGCAAGCCCCTGGCAGCCGCCACCGGCAACGGCAGGCACGCAATCGCGGAGGTCCTGCTCGAAGCTGGGGCCGACCCGAACGCAAGCCTATATGCCAGCGGAACCCCGGTCACCCACGCGTGGAACAACAAAGACGAGGAGATGAAGGGCCTGCTACTTCGGTATGGAGGCGCACTTGAAGCGCAGTTTGCCGCATTAGAAGGGGAAACGGCTGCCGCGTCGGTCCACCTGAAGAACGACCCCGGGCTCGCGGAAAAACTGCTCTGGGGTGCAGGATGCGCGGGAGACGTGAACCTTGCCGGGCTGTGCCTGAGACACATCGACTGGTCCCCGGACAGTGGCCGCTGGTTGAGCATCCTGGAGCAGCCGCTCCGTTTATGGCGCCTCAACCCCCACCGAAAACACAAGGACGTCGATCGGGCTGTCTATCCAAAAATCTTCAACATGATCCTCGAGCACGGCGCGAGTCCCAACGTCGAGGGCCGATATGGCTACCGCCTGGCCCACCGTCTTGCGGCCTGTGGTGTCGTGTGGAACGAGCCCATCATGACGGAAGAGGATCGCGTCGCCTTTGGCACGGTCCTTGTCGACCACGGCGCCGATCTGAACGTACAGGACGAACTGCTCCAGTCCACCCCCCTGGGATGGGCGGCACGTTGGGGGCGGCTGGAATTGGCCAGACTGTATCTCGACCGGGGCGCAGTCCCGACTCTGGCAGGCGCCGACTGGGCGACCCCGCTGGCCTGGGCCGAGAAGAAGGGCTACCCAGACATTGCCGACCTGATCCAGAGGTATCTGTAGAATGTGAGTCTGACGGGGACCTTCATCGACGGGAACCGCGCGGCTGAGGCGCTGTCCGGCTACTCTCGTAATGACCTAATCGGGAAGTCCTTCCTCAAGCTGACCCCCCTGCCCGCCGGGCAGATCCCTCGAGCCGCCGCTTCACTCGCCAGATGTGCCCTCGGCTACAGCGTCGGTCCCGACGCCTACCGCTTGCGCCGTAAGGATGGGACCGAAGTGGACATCAATATCACGACCGTTCCGGTCCAGAAGGACGGGAGCATCCGGTGGTTCCTAGTCCGTGGACATCTCGTCAAGGATTCGTCGGGCAAGCCGCTTCGCATGATCGGAACAGACACGGACGTCACTCGGCTGAAGGAAATGGAAAGTGGCTACGCCGGTCGAGGGACGACCTCGAAGACCCGGTGGCCCAGCGGACCAAAGAACTTCAGGAAGCAAGCGAACAGCTGTGTCACGATGCGCTCGAGCGTGAGCTCGTTCGGATACAGAGCCTAACGGCGCTGGGCGAACTGTCCGCGGGCTTCAGCCACAACCTGAACAAACTCCTGAACGGGCATCCTTGCGCCTGCAGAAATCCTGCGCGATGAGGTCAAACAGGGCGAACTATGATTACACTCCGAGATGGTCCTGCGAGCGGGACATCGGGCAGCGGACCTGGTCAGACAATTGCAACGTGCCGTCGGATCCGACCGGGAACACACCGAGTCGGTCGACCTTGTCGAGGCCATAAAGAGCACGAAACCGAAGAGGAAAGCCGAGATGGAAGGTCGTGGCCAGACCATCGACGTCGAGGTCGACGCCCAAGAGATCCGCCGCGTCGAAGCCACACATACAGGGCTCTACGAAATTTACATGAACCTCATCCTGAACGCTGTCGACGCGCTACCCGAAGGTGGGACCATCCGGATACAGGCGCGGGAAACGAAGACTGTCGCGTGTGTCCAGATCACGGACAACGGCGTCGGCATCGATGATGAAACGAGGTGTCGTGTGTTCGAGCCTTTATTCACGACCAAAGCCGTCGTGGACACTGGGCTGGGGCTATCGATGGTTTACGGTGAAATCACGCGGTGGGGCGGTACGATCGAGGTCGAGAGCCAGCCCCGGAACGGCACCACCCTCACGGTAGAAGTGCCGCTTTCGAGCAAGTCCGTCGCTCCTCAACGGGACGAAAACGAAGGAGCCGACAGCCTCCAACGGGCGATGGTGTTTATCGTGGAATACGAAGACTATATTCGGGAGCTTCTGTCCCGCCTGCTCTCCACCACCCACGAGGTCAACGTTTTCGACAACTCGGCCAGAGCGCTATTCGCATTCCGGCCGGGCGAATTCGACGTCGCGTTGATCGATCTCGGGCTTCCCGAGCTTCCGAGCGACCGGTTCGCTGCCGAAATCGGGACGGCCGACCCCGCCATCGCGAAGGTTCTGATCAGCGGCTGACAGCTCGATGCGGACGATCCTCGTCTCGAACCGTTCGACTTCCATATTCAGAAGCCGCTAACCAAAGCCAGCCACATCAGAGGGATAGTTTCTCGCGGGTTGTCGCTGAGTAGGGAGAGACGATTCGCGGGACCAAGCACGGGCTAATCAGAGATCTCACGCTCTCCCCCAACAGGTTTCGGCCCGCCCCCCAGACGCCACGGGTGACAGTCCGCATCTGACGCGTCGCCAGTTGGAAGTTTCTGCCGACCGGACGGGCCTCCGGAAACCACTTCCGCAGAAAACTTCAGACGATCGCAGGCTCTCGTTCGATGGACGTCAGGGCGACCCGCATACACCTTGCCTGCAGGTCTTATGTGTCGGGGTCGACCGGATAGGACCACGGCTCCGATGCCGCCTTCAGGGTCTGATTGTATCCGAGCTCGGTCAAAAGTATCGGGCGGTCGACCGTCTCAGCGAACCTGGCCAGCCGCGCCGACAGCTTCGCCCACCCTGTCTCAAGCTCCTCTCTCCCTGGATCCTTCTCGTCCGAAATCGGAAAGTATGACTGAATCCCGACCAGATCGGGCGCGTGTGTGGCTTCGCACCTCTACGATCAATCGACGCCAGTTGTCCTCGTCCAGCACAGTACGATCCAG
>PBWH01000009.1 GCA_002727195.1 Gemmatimonadota bacterium | reverse complement strand
AGCCCCTGGGAGAATGGCTACATCGAAAGCTTTAACGGGACGTTCAGCGACGAGTTACTTAATGGCGAGATCTTCACCACACTACAGGAGGCCAAAGTGTTGACGGCCTGGTGGAGAAGGCAGTACAATCACGCTCGACCACATAGCGCGTTAGGCTACCGCCCACCTGAACCAGTGGTCATTAAATCGCCAATCGCAGCCGCATCCTAACTTTGGATGTGGATACATAGATGGGGGCAGGTCAATATGGCATTGATCGATTAAGTATCGGAACATCTAGAACTTCAACTGTGAAGCCCAGATATTCGCTAAGGGAGGAGCCGTTAAAGAGAACCGTATCTCAATTTCGGCTGACGAATGCATCTGCGCGAGAAGAGATACTACCGTAACAATTGAGTTGCAGTGCTGTTATCTGCGTCGCTACCTCAGGTTCCGACCGGTCGATCCGGCGGGTTGTCGTAGAGCGCGGCACCGTCGCGTCGGGGCGCCGTACCTCTTGTGGAGGCAAATCCATCTGGAACGCCGAGATGCTCGTCGTGTACGGTGATGCCTAAACCAGGCTCCTCTCCGAGCACGATCCAGCCGTCCTCGATGCGCGTGGAGGTCGACCAAGCCTTGGGCGTTTCAAGATCCTTGACCTCCATCATGTTGTGATTCGGGACCGAGGCCGCCACGTGTGCGGCCAGATGGCCGGGACCGCCGATCACCGATACGGGCTTCTCGAACCCGTGTGCCATGCCGGCCAGGTAAATGGCCCCGGTGAATCCAGCGCATCCGCCAGACCCGAACTGCACGATATCGACGGCATCTTTTCCGATCAGGGACATATAGTCGCCGATGTGGTGCAGATTCTCCCCTGTGGCCACAGCCGCTTTGACGCCTCGCGACACCTGCCGTAATCCATTGTAATCCCAGCGCCGGGCGGGTTCCTCGACCCAGAACAGATCGAACTGCTCCTCCATCTCGCTGACCTTCTGGATCGCCTGCTTTGGTGACCAGAACTCGTTCGCATCGATCATCAGGTAGGGGTCGTCTTTCACCTTCGCCAGACAGTCCCGCATAATCCCGAGCCGTCTCAGGTCCGCCTTCTGGTCGAGCCCCACCTTGAGCTTTCCCCCGTCAATACCCAAGTCAGCAAGTGTGGTGTAGAAGTCGGCCAATTCGTCATCCGTGAGCGGCATGTCGAGACCCGAGGCATACGCCTTTACACGCCCTTCAAGCGCACCAAAAGTGCGCCACAACGGTTCACCGTTCGCTTTGGCCTTGATGTCCCAGAGCGCAATATCCAGTGATGAGATCGAGCGATATCCGCTTCCCTTGAACACGTGATTGTTCAGCTTCTTCCACAGTCCTGCGACCCCTCGCGGATCCTCCCCCTCTACGACCCGGAACAACGCGTCCGTCGTCCCGCCGGGTACGATGCCCGTGATGCCGGCGTCCGTCTCGACAAACAGCAACGACCCAGTCGATGCACCGCGCTGCCCATCCGGATCGTTGGCGTCACCAGTGGGTCTCCCGCGATCTGCCACAAAGCGTTCGACCCGATACCCCGTAATCTTCATCCTGTCTCCTGAAACTTTCCGTGTGTTCCGTGGTTCCCAAGTTTTCGATGTACACAACAAAGGCGAGGCCGAAGCCCCGCCTATCATGATGCAATTTCGCAGATCTAGAAACCGCGCTCTTTGTCGACCTGATTCCGCAGCGGCAGATCGTTCGCCAGGAACTTGCCCATGTTCTCCCTGAAGATGTCCGCGATATACTTCCCTTCGAGCTGAGTCCCCCCGGCGATATGAGGCAGAATCAGCAAGTTGTCCAGATCCCAGAGCTCGCTGTCATCTGGCAGCGGTTCAGGTTTGAACACGTCGAGGGCGGCACAGGCGATTGTCCGCTCCTTGAGCGCCTGCCCCAGCGCATCCTTATCGATAATACCACCCCGCGACATCCCAACGAGCATACCACTGGGCTTCATCTCCCCAATCAGCTCAGCATCGATCATTCCGTCGGTTTCCCGTGTCCACGGTAGAGTCACGACCACATAGTCGGACTCACGCATCAGAGCGCCGAGCCGTTCGAGCGGCCAGACGGCATCCACATCCTCCCCACCCTCGTTCGTGAAGGCATCAACCGCCTCGACCCGCATGCCGAACGCTTTAGCCCGTTTCGCGATTGCCTTTCCGATCGCGCCGATCCCGACGATACCCATCTGGCTTCCGGTCAACTCGAGCAACTTGGGGCGGACCACCTTCGCCACACCCCAGTCCCGGCTCTGCTGGGCAATCACACAGTCGACTACGCCACGCGTGAAGGCCAGAATCATCGCCATCGCACTGTCGGCCACACAGTTTGCGTGTGTCCCGCGCGCACTCGTCAGCAGCACATCACTTGCGACAAGCGCCGGAATCGCAAGGTAATAGTTCGTGCCTGAACTCGGAGACTGTATCCACTTCAGCTCTTTGGCCGCCGCGAACTGCTCCTCGCCAATCCACCCGACATATACATCCGCATCGTCGATCGCTGCAGACAGCTTCCCTCGATCCGGCTCGTGCACAAAGGTCACGCCCGGATGATCGGCCCCACACGGGGGCAGCGTCTCCTCCAACCCCATAGGGTTGGCCCCAATCAGTACTTTCATAGATGCTCCTGGAGTCTACCTCGTTGTTTGCACCGCGACGAAAGGACCTCACTCGTCTTGCGGGCGAACAATCAATCGCGCAAGAATCCTTATCCCGCTAGCAGGAGAGGGAAGCATGTATCAGGAGGCTGGTCTGACCCAGGCCTCTTCCTGGCTTCTTTCTGAACTATACAATGCTATGGAGACCAAGCCTCTGAAGTCAGCCTAACTGGCCCTCGCAAACCGCTTCCGGCTCCGCTCTCTCGCCTTCTCCGCCTCGACCTCTCTATTCTTCGGAGGCGCGTTGGTCACCAGCTGACCCATCAGGTTACGCGTGATCGCCAAGATCGCGTCGATCGCGACCGTGAAGGCTTCCTCGTTCGCCTGAGACGGCTTTGTAAATCCGCTCACCTTCCGCACAAACAGGGTCGCTGCCGCCTCGATCTCTTCATCCGTCGCGACAGGCTCGAAATTGTACAGCGGCCTGATGTTCCCACACATACGCGTCTCCAGTACGACTAGGCCAAATCGACGCGCTCTTCCACCTTCTCCGGATCCACCTCATACCCAAAGCCTGGACCCTGCGGCGGCAGGAAGAAGCCATCGACCGGCTGGTAAAAATCCTTGAAAAAGTACTGAACGTTATGGTTGATCTTGACTCCCCACTCCGCGATCGGGCAAGCCCGCTTCGGGTTGGCGAAGGACAGATGTATGCTGTTGCGACACGATTCGTTCGCGTGGGGAACAAAGGGCACGCCAAACGACGATGCGAGGACGACCAGCTTACGCATCTCTGTCATCCCCCCGGCGACGTGCATCTCTGGCTGAATGACACAGGCGATTCCGTCACGAAGTGCCCTCAGGAACTGTTCCCGGTGTTTGAGATGCTCCCCGAAGGCAATCGGCGTTCGTGTTTCCGTCCGAAGCCTGGCGTAGATGCTCAGGTCCTCCGCCCGGAGCGGCTCCTCGAGCCACGTCACATTCAGCTCTTCGAACGCGCGCGCGAGCTTTGTTACGTACTGCAGCGAGTTCTGACTCGAGTCGGACAGAATACAGTCGACCATGATGTCGATATCAGGTCCGACTGCTTCCCGGACGGCACGGATCATGTCGACGTTATGTCGAAACCCTTCAGGACCGGCCATCTCGTTGTAAGGCAGGTACCACTTCACCCCCGTAAACCCTTCCGCCACACGTTCCCTGGACCGCTCCGCCGCCGCCTCTGGCTCAGGCAGAAAGCCGAGCATGGCCGCGTAGGCTCGAATCGAAGGCTGGACGGGACCACCCAGCATCCGGCAAACCGATTCGTAGCGCGCCTTTGCCAGCAGATCCCACAGGGCGACATCCAGGGTTGAAAGTGGTCTCGAGCGGCCATCCACACTGTGCGGCCGGGACGTAAAACGATGCCAGATCGCTTCGTACCTTCTCGGGTCTTCGCCGATCAGCTGCTGACCGAGCGCGATCACGTCCGGCGATCCTCCGATCGCGATTCCCGAAACACCCGCATCCGTCTCGATTTCGGTCAGCCGTTGTCGATAGGGCGAAACCATTCCCGGATCCATGCCATTTCGATGGATCTCGTAGATTGCCAGTTCCGACCGTTAGCCCCCAATCAGGTCGTATACGCGTATGTTCGTGATCTTCATCGTTACCCTAAAGGGAGAGGGCCGCAAGATTGTCTCACAGCCCTCTTCGTTCCAGCATTGTTGTCGATCTAGATGTCCGCCATTATCGAATCGTAGAACTTGATCAGATCGTCCTTCTCCTTCGTTGTCCTGAACTCCATCGCCGCGCGAGGATGCAGGTTGAGTTGCCCCGTGATGTTGTACGGGACCAACGCACCCCACTCGACGTCCTTCTTCAGCGGCTCGATGTGGTTCTGGATCAGGTCAACGACCGGTCGCAGGTCGAACTTGGGATTCCGCAGGAATCCGAGGAGCAGTTCCATGGGGCAGTTACCGGCACCGCGCCCCATCCCACCCATCGTCGCGTCCACCCGATCCGATCCGAGGATGATCGCCTCAATCGTGTTCGCGAACGCGAGCTGACAGTTGTTGTGGGCGTGGATTCCGATCTCTTTCCCGGTGCCTTCCATCGCCTCGGCATACTTCCTGTAGAGCAGATCGATCTGTTCGCGATACAGGTGACCAAAACTGTCGACGATCACCATCGTGGTCGCCGGCGTCGGCTTGATCGCCTCGAGCACCGTGTCGATCTCTGCCTCGGTGATGTTCGAGACAGCCATCAGGTTCGCCATCACCTCGTAGCCCTGCTCGTGGGCATGGTGAACCATCTCCGCCGCTTCCGACACCTGATTGGCGTAGAATGCGATCCGGATCATATCCAGAACGCTGTCCGCGGCTGGCTCGACCTTCTCCTTCCAGTTACTCTTGCCCGCGTCAGCCATGGCCGACAGCCTCAACCCCGTCTTCTCCGGGTCGTGGTCGCCGACGATCCGTCGCATATCCTCCTCGTCACAGTGACGCCAGTCCCCAAAATCCTTCTTCGGAAACAGGTCGGCCGAGTTCTTGTAGCCGATCTCCATGAAGTCGATGCCGGCCGCGATACACGTCTCGTATACGGCTCGCACCGTTTCGTCGGTAAACTTGTGGTCGTTGATCAAACCGCCGTCACGGATCGTGCAGTCGAGCACCTTGAGCGTCGGGCGGTAAGTGATCCAGGGAGCCTTTTCTGCCAAAACAGTATCCTTTCAATTCGCAACTGGGGGAATAAACGTCTGTACACGGTTCGCGAAGTGTGCACGACGCCATAATATACGAGCGAAGCTCAGGAATGGAAGGTTGAATCAGGAAGAAGACCAAGAATCAGGCGCTGAGCCGAATGGCCGTCTGACGGTATCGACGCGACGTGACACGATCCGTATGTCGTCATTACTGATGGCTGACACTCCCCCTTGATTCACCTCCACTCTATCGCTGGACACCGATCCAGTAACATCTCTCCAACTCGCCGTCGGGGGCGCCGATATGGCGCACGTCTTTGTGGTGGACGATGACGCAATCGTCCGCACAGTCATCTCTCAGTTTCTTCAGATGGGTGGTCACTCCTCAGAAATCGCGAGTTCCGGGTTCGAGGCGATCCAGTTGTTGGCCAAGAACAAGCCGGATCTCATACTGACCGACCTATCGATGCCAGGCATGAATAGCCTGGAACTGCGTGCGCACTGCCCCCACTTTTCACCCGAGGTCCCTTGCGCCTTACTGACCGGCCACCTGTTAAACAATGAATTGGGTGAACAGTTCGACGCCATCTTTGAGAAACCGCTCCGCTGTTCGAACCTGCTGGAAACGGTTACCAATATCGTGCGTAAGGCAAACCTCACGGCCTGATCACACACGATACCGGGAATGACAAAGGGGCTCGTGTCCGACCGGACGCGAGCCCCTTTGTGTTTTAGCCGCCTTATCGACGCCGGTGGGGAGCGGCGCAGACAGTTGTGTCCTTGTGTCGGATTGTACCGGTCTCTCGTCAGTCCACATCCCTGTGGTATCGGTCGTCTCCGACCTCCGCCTGCAACCGGTGCATTTCATCCTTCAGTTTTGACGTGATCTCGGCGTAGGCGGGATCTCCATAGACGCTGTTCATTTCGAGCGGGTCCTTGTCGAGGTCGAACAGCTCCCACTCGGGCTCCTTCGTATCGTCGACAGCTCCTCCCTGCCCCAAGGCATCGGCATAGTAGTAGATGAGCTTGTGCTTATGCGTCCGGATGCCGTAATGGGCGTACACGTTGTGATGCGCCAGATGCATCCAGTAGCGATAGTACATCGCCGTCTGCCAATCATCCGGTGTCGAGCCTTGCAGAAGAGGCCTGAAACTCGTTCCCTGGAATTCCTCTGGCTTCTCGATGCCAGCATAGTCCAGGAACGTGGCGGGAAAGTCGACATTCAGAATCATGTCGTCATTCACGCTACCGGCCGCAATCTCCTTCGGGTATCGGATGATGAACGGCATCCTGAGCGACTCTTCGTACATGAACCGCTTGTCATACCAGCCATGGTCACCGAGGAAGAAACCCTGATCGGACGTGTAAACCACGATCGTGTTTTCGGCCAGACCCTGTTCGTCCAGATAGTCCAGCATCCGACCGATATTGTCGTCCACCGACGCGACGCATCGGAGGTAATCCTTGATATATCGCTGATACTTCCACCGCTTCTCTTCTTCGGGGGATAACCCATCAGGCGCAGGTCCTTTCAAGTCACGCTCATTGAGATCCCGATCAACCCGCATTTTCGCTTCACTCGCAGCGCTCGCACGGTTGCTGTAGTCATCCCAGAACGTTTCGGGTTCGGGGATGTCGATGTCCTCATACATATCCGCGTGCTTGTCATCCGGCTCCCACCAGCGATGCGGCGCCTTGTGATGATACATCAGGCAGAACGGACGCTCTTTGTCACGGCTGCCCAGCCAGTCGATGCTCAGATCCGTGATGATGTCCGTGACGTAACCCTTATACTGCTTCTCCTCGCCCATCTCAATCATAGTCGGGTTGTGGTAATCGCCCTGGCCCGGCAGGACGTTCCAGTAGTCGAAACCTTGAGGGTCGCTGTGTCCGCCGTGTCCCAGGTGCCATTTCCCCACCACTGCCGTCTGGTATCCTTCTCCCCCCAGAAGCTTTATGAACGACTGCTGACGGCCGTCTATTGGTGTCGAAAGCGTCGTCACACCGTTGATGTGGTTGTAGGTTCCGGTCAGAATCACGGCGCGGCTCGGTGCGCAGATCGAATTCGTACAGAAACAATTGTCGAACCGCATGCCTTCATTGGCGATCCGATCGAGATTCGGTGTCTCGTTGATCCGGCTTCCATAGCAGCTCATCGCGTGTGAAGCGTGGTCGTCGGACATGATGAACACGATGTTGGGTCGTTCGGTACTCAAGATCCTGCCTACCTTTCTTATTCAGAGTCAGGGGTGTGTACGTAGTCAGCCTCAACTCGGGAGATGATCTGCCACAAACCCGAGCTCTCGTTCGATCCCGGTCACGTCATAGACCGAGGCGTATGAATTGTCTCCGGATTCAAAGTATGACAGATCGACGCCATCTCCCCACCAATTCTTTAATATCCTGGCGACCGGGTCCTTGACCCAGGATCGTGGGGCGGCTGCATTCAGTATTCTGACCCCTGGCACCGTTGGAGATTCTGCGGCCATACGGAAGACTCGAACGGCATCGCACAGAGCCATGAGTGTCAGGCTACCCAGCCCCCACTGCCGAGGGGGACCAACCTCCTGAAGCGGGGGAAGCTTCTCGTCCGGCGCAACCGAAGAGAGGCGCAGATTGATGACATCAATATCGGCGTTCTGTCGACTGTGGTACTTCGTTACCTCCTCCATCATGAACTTGGACCAACCGTATCCATCCCGATCGAGACAGGGATGCTCGTCCGAGATCGGGATTTCCTGTGGCCGAAAATTAACGCTCTGCATACCGACCGCTGCGATCGAACTCGCCATCACAAACTTCCGGCATCCTCGATCAATCGCGTATCGCAAGAGTATCCGACTCCCCTCCACGTTCACCTGAATCGCATCATGCTCCGAGCAGCCCCCGGTCACTGCACCCAGATGAATGACCGTGTCGATCGCCGTGCCGTCCAACTGGCGGAGATCCTCGAACAGCCCGAAGTTACCCTTTACCCACCGCACATCGGTCTCAGGATTCCGGCGACTGATAGTCACCACCTCGCGGTCACCCGCCAACTCTGTCGAGAGCGCCCGCGCGATGAACCCGCTCCCTCCGGTGATCAGAGTTGCCATAGAACCTCTCGCGAACGAGCAAGACTCGGTCGATCAATGGTCATTCGGCACTGGCCATTCCATCATTGGTCAATGTGTACTGGTCATTGGTCATTGACCTTCCTTCTTTCCCGCCGACGTCGGCACCGTATAGGCCGACTGCTCATCTCCCTCGTTAGATCTGAAGCCAGTGACAATGATGCTGTCTTTGCGATCGAGGATGTTCTCGCCATCGATCCGCCACGGGTCGTCTTCCGCACGCCCGATCGGCCGCATTCTGGTGCAGTGATAGCCGAACCGTACCGACTTTCGCCACGCGTCTGTGCGGTTACAGTCGGACCAATGAATCGTCTGGTAGCTAAAAAAGATCACATCCCCCTCCTCCGCGGGGACCTCGATGCTCTCCACCTTGTCCGGATGATACGTCTCCGGAGGAAGATGTGGCGACGTTTCCGGTCCGAGGTTGTGTACGAGCGGGCCGAGTTTGTGGCTCCCGGGCACCACCCTAAGACAGCCACTTTCTTTGGGCGTGTCATCCAGGTGAAGAAGACAGTCCACAAAGTTGGGTCCATCGTGGGGGTAGAACGGATAGTCCTGGTGCATAGGGAATGGAGTACCGAGTTCCGGCGGCTTCGCGTGCAACACCGTATGGTGCCACTGAACGGCGTCCCCGATCAGGGCTCGGACGCTATCGGTCAATCCGCTGTGGAAGATCACCCGTCCCCAGGCCGACGAGTAGAAGTGAGGGTTGTGCATAAACACAGCCTTCGTGTTCAATCGCTCATCTTCGGCCAGATATCGATCTCGCCACGGTCCTCGCCAACCGATGGTCTCTTCTCCCCACTCTTCGATAACCCGGGTCATCTCTAACGCAAGCTCTTCCGACTCCGCCTCGGTGAACAAACCCTCCGCCTTCACGTAGCCGTGCTCGTGGTAGTAATCGACCTGCTCTGTCGTCAACATAACATTGTCCTCCGCGTTCACGTGACCGACACAAGATAGCGATCTGGCGGTCCGAGGTCAGATGGCTGCGGCCCACGGCGAGAAAAACGGACCGACATGCGAATCACTTGTTATCTTAGGTGCCCTCAGAAAAGAACCTATTAATGTGTTTAGGCGGCCGGTGTGGAAATAGACGAGTATTCCGGCCGGAAAGGACAGTCCGGTGAACGTCTCCGAGAACCAGGTTCGAGACACAAGGTGGTGTGGATGAACAGAGGAATCAACGATCTCCGCGAGGAACCGATCAAACGTCTTGTCCTGTTCGGTGAGAGTCATACAGTTGGAGCCTCTGCGACCAAGAGAGCGCTCGGCTGGGGCGAAATCCTTCGCGAACAGATTGATGCCAGCCAGAGCGGTTCCATCGAGCTCATCAACCGAGGATTGGGAGCTGATATCCTCTCGAAATCTTCTCCGATCTACGAAACCTATGAGGGCAAGCGTCCGATCGGTATCGAACGATACCGGAAACACATCATCGAAGAGAAACCGGACGTCGTCATCATCAGCTTCGGATACAACGACATGCGTTCCGGGACCCCACTCGATGATTTCCGGGCTGACCTCGAAACCATCGTCAAGGACGTGAAGAAGGAAACCGACGCGCTGATCGCGCTGCTGAACACCTATGCCATCCCGACCCCTGGCTATGAGAACGAGTCGGGCGGATCTGTTTCCGGAAACAGCTGGAACAAAGGGTCACGCGAAAGCCACACCCTCTACAATCTCATGCTGAACGACCTGGCAGAAGACCACAGCCTGCTATTCGTCGATATCTACAGCACGCAGGTACGGTCACCGTGGACATTCTGCAGTCCCGACGGATCGGGCGACATCCACGCTAACGACCTGGGGCATCGCCTGATCGCCAACCGCATCTTCGAGGCCCTTGCCACGAGGTGCAGTTTCCTCTCGGTCGAAGCACAGAAGGCTCGGCAGAAAACGGGCAAGAGTCCCTGGCGTCACGGTCCCTCTTCACCGGAGGCCAAGCTGATCGCGGAGTTCTACCCGGACAGCCCGGAGATCGCGAAGTTCAAGAAGAAGCCAGCTAAGCGAGCCAAGAAGTAGCCCCATCAGATAAGGATCACCCATGTCATACGACGGAAACCTCACTGACCAGACGATACAGGACGATTACAAGCGTGCGTCGGATCGATACGCAGCCTTCGGCGTCGACACGGATGCGGCCATCGAGAAGGCACAAGCCATTCCGATCTCCTTGCACTGCTGGCAGGGGGATGACGTTGGCGGATTCGAGACAAAAGAGGAGGCGGTCGAAGGTGGGGGCATCATGGCCACAGGTAACTTTCCCGGGAAGGCCCGTACCGCTGATGAACTGCGTCAGGATCTGACAAAAGTCGTCGACCTCCTGCCGGGCGCCCAGCGTGTCAACCTCCACGCCTTCTACTGCGAGACGGGAAGCGACGTCGTCGACCGCGATGCGCTCGAACCGAAGCATTTCTCTCGCTGGATCGACTGGGCAAAAGAGATCGGCATTGGTCTCGACTTCAACCCGACCTACTTCGCGCATCCCAAGGCGAACGACAACCTCACCCTCGCCCATCCGGACAAGTCAATCCGTGAATTCTGGATCCAGCACGGCGTGGCCAGCCGGAAGATTGCGCAGGCCATGGGAGAAGCGCTCGGCGGAGAGTGCGTCAACAACCACTGGATCCCGGACGGCGCGAAAGATCATCCGGCTGACCGATTCTCACCTCGCGAACGGCTCGTGGAATCCCTCGATGCCATGTTCGACCAGGGTCACGGCGTGGGACCGCTTTGCGTCGACGCGGTTGAAGGGAAGCTCTTTGGTCTGGGTGTTGAGGACTACACCGTAGGCTCGAACGACTTCTACGCCAATTACGCGCTCTCCAGGGACCAGGTCCTCTGCCTAGACATGGGGCATTTCCACCCGACCGAATCGATCGCCGATAAAGTGACAGCACACCTTCCCTTCCACAAGAAGCTGCTCATCCACACGAGCCGACCGATCCGCTGGGACTCCGATCACGTCGTCCTCCTGAACGACGATGTCCGGAACGTGTTCCTCGAGGTCGCCCGAGCGGACGCCCTCGATCGCATCTATGTCGCCCTCGACTTCTTCGACGCCAGCATCAACCGTGTCGGCGCTTATGTGGTCGGCACCCGAGCCACTCGCAAGGCCATCCTCTACGGACTTCTCGATCCGAGTGACCGACTCCTTGAACTGGAAGGAAATGGACAGCTGGCCTCGAAGCTGGCGCTGATGGAAGACGCAAAGACGCTGCCCTTCGGCGCGGTGTGGGATATGCTCTGTTTGAAGTCAGAGGTACCCGCGGGAGCGGCGTGGATTGGCGATATGGAGCAGTACGAAGCGGACATCCTGACCAAACGCAGTTAGAGCCTGGGCCCTATGCATCGCCGGGCCTGAGCTTTGAGAAGCAACGTTGCATTTCGCGAATCCCGTAAGATCGGAACTCGGTAAGAGTTACTCTATGACGCGGAAGGATCTGGGCGAAGGCATATTCACGGTGGATGGGTATCTGGACGCACCGACGTGTGCGTAGCTGATCGCCCGCAGCGAGAACATCGGCTACACCATCGCCACCC
The DNA here is from genome assembly GCA_002727195.1 of Gemmatimonadota bacterium. Taxonomy (GTDB): domain Bacteria; phylum Latescibacterota; class UBA2968; order UBA2968; family UBA2968; genus UBA2968. Next base: position 150,360 of record PBWH01000009.1, on the reverse strand, counting down.
TTGCTGATGGGGTCGTGTATCCCGACGCCCGAAACAACGATCGGGTCATCGTGGATGACAGGTCGCTGGCCGACGACCTGTTCGAGCAGGCCCGGCCGTTTCTCCCCACTCAGATGGAAGGTTGTCCTCTGTCCCGGTTCAACGAGCGATTCCATTTCTACAGGTATGAGGGCGACCAGACGTACCCCCCAACCGCGACGGGTCATACATGGACTTCGAAGCGGCTGAAGAGAGCATGATCACCTTCCTGATCTACCTTAATGACTTTGAGGAATGTAGCGAGACTCACTTCGACCATCTCGGCCGTCTCCATAACCCCCGATCGAGAAGCCTCGTCCGGATCCCGACCGACGACCTCGTGCCCTGCCCGGACGAGACGGGTTGCGATATTGGCGCCCATCCTGCCCAAACCGGCCATCCCAATTCTCACGTCAGTCCTCCCTTTTCCCTTCCTCTATTTCGGACATCTTCCATCACTGTACAAAGGAAAAGGGACCCCGCAAGGGAGTCCCCTTTCATCGACCGGCCGTTTGTGTGCCTAGATCTCGCCGTCCAGAACCTCGTAGAGGGGAACCGTCTCCTCCATGCCACGGATCTCGATATCCCCGAGCGACTTGACCTCATACTTGCTCTGATCTCTCACGTTCGAGTAGGTCTCTTCTGTGATGATGATCGGAGCCTTGAACTCCTTCGTGAGGCTCTGACAGCGAGCCGCCAGGTTCACGGCCCCCCCGAACGCACAAGCATCCATGCGATGCGGCGTTCCAGCGATGCCGATTGCGACCGGCCCAGTATTGACGCCCACCCCGACCTCGATCGGCTCGTATCCGGCGCGCGCACGACCCTCGTTATAATCCGGCAGAATCCGCTTCTGGAACGCGAGTGCCGCTCGGACACCTGAATCGGTGTAGGTATCCTCCACTAGGTTGAAGAGCGCCATGATCTCGTCGCCCACATACTGGTAGATAAACCCGCCATATTCCCGAACACCCGGTTCCATGACGGCAAAGTAGGAGTTCAGGAATCGGTAGACCTGCGTGCACGTAATCGATTCGGAGAAGTTCGTGAATCGCCGGATATCGCAGCAGAGCACCGTGAACCGCTCTTCACGTGCGACGCCTTCTACCACATCGAATTCGGTACCCTCCATTGCTTTCATGAAGGTGTCCGGAACGAACTTCTGGAACAGCTCGATCTGCTCCGTCATCTCACGCGTCCGTTCCTCGACGCGGGCTTCGAGTGCAGCGTTGGAATCCGCCAGCCTTCGCTGGAGTCGCGTCATCTCGACGTGGGTGCCGACACGAGCCAGCACCTCCTCCGCCTGGAAAGGCTTCGTCACGTAATCGACGCCCCCAGCCTTAAAGGCCTTTACCTTGTCCGTGGTGTTGTCGAGCGCGCTCACGACGATGATCGGAACCTGCCGGACAGAATCGATCTCCTGGAGTCGTCTGCAGATCCCATATCCGTCCATCTCCGGCATCGTGATGTCGAGCATGATCAGGTCGGGTGGTTTGGACTCGGCGGCGCGGATGGCCGTGACACCGTTCCGGGCCACGCGGCACTTGTAGCCTTCCCCCGACAGCAACCCCTCGAGTACTCGGAAATTGGCCACAACATCATCTACGATCAGAATGTCGGCTTTGTATGCTTCAGACATGACTCGCCAAATGTAGTGAGAACAGCGATTTCGGTAAAGCCCGTGCTTGTGTCGACCACGCAGAAGCCCGAGATTCGGCCAAACCATCAGAAAGAGGATAATCCATGTTCTACGAACCTTCGTCCGGGCACGACCTGCCGAACAACCCGCTCAATGCGCTTGTCGTTCCTCGACCGATCGGCTGGATATCGACGCTCGGGCCGGATGGGACACCGAACCTTGCCCCCTACTCCTTCTTCAACGCCGTGGCCTACGACCCGCCACAGGTGATGTTTGCGGCCACGAGCGGTCACAGGAGCGGCGGACCCAAGGACTCGGTCATGAACGCCCGGAAATCGGGCGAATTCGTCGTCAACATGGCCACTTTTGCCCTAAGAGAGCAGATGAATGCCTCCGCCACACCGGCACCTCGCGAGGTCGACGAATTCGAGCACGTCGGCCTGACCACAGCCCCATCCGCGATCGTTTCGACACCTCGTGTCGCGGAAAGTCCCGCCCACCTGGAGTGCCGGACGAACCAGGTGATCAACCTGCCTTCGGACGATCCTGACGACGGCAACACCCTCGTGCTGGGCGAAGTGGTCGGCGTCCACATCGACGACCGGTTCATCGTGGACGGAAAGGTCGACCTGATGACCATCGGGCCGATCGGTCGCCTGGGCTACCTGGACTACGTCGAAGTCAACAATCGGACGGCGATCGAGCGCCCGACCTGGCCGTGAAACACGCCACCCCCTTTTGTGCTTTTTTTCGACTATTTAACCTTTTGCGTACAACTGTTCGACTATTGGCCATTTGGGGGAATCCACGTGTCAACAACCAGTCCACAAATCCTGATCGTCGACAANAACCGCCTTGCCCGGCTAGTCGCGATGATGCTCAAAGGTGAGCAGACCGACGTCGATCTCCCGCCTTTCCGAACTCCTCGGCATCAGCCCCGAGTTTCAGAAGATTCCGGTCATCCTCACGTCCGTCAATCCAACGACAGACACCATCATCAAGGCCCGGAATGCCGGCGCCAGCTCCTATCTCGCTGAACCCTTTCGCTCCAGCGAAATCCGATCCCGCATCGACACGGTGCGGACCGAATCTGCTCCTTCGGATGAGGAGCCCGCAGATGACATCGCGAACCCCTTCGAGGAGGAAGAGGAGGAGGACGCCTTCACCACTCGGGTCCGGGCGATAGAGGGTCTTCCCGCTTTCCTGGCCGGCATCCTCCACGACATTGGGAAGATCGTCCAGGATCGCTACTTCTCGGATTACTAAAGAGGGGTCATCAAGGACGTGGCCGGCCACGACACCACGATTATCGACAGTGAGCGCAAGAAACTGGGCCTCAGCCACGCCGAAACCGGCGGGCAGTTGGCCACCGAGTGGAACTTCTCGAAGAATTACCTAAACATCATCCTGCACCACCACGAACCCGCACACGCAAAGCGGTATCAGCGCCTCGTCTGCCTGGTTCACGTGGCTGATGCCATCGTACGACGGCTCGCCTATGGCTCAGGCGGAGACAGCCAGCAACCCACCATCGATAACGCCGCGATGGATCGCTTCGGCATCCAGAACAAGGGCCTGCACCGCCTAATCGACGCCGTCCAGACCGATCTGAATAACGGCAAGTCCATATTGTCAGCACTCGAGGGTTAGGGTTACAGTTCGGGCAGGGCGAACGAGTCGCCTGTGTCTGAGATCCACTGCCCGAGCCGCTCCTGAAGTCGCCTCCGCTCCGTCCTGAACTTCGAGTTGAACACGTGATTCGCGAGTTCGTACGGGTCCTCTTCCAGGTTGAACAACATCCATGGCTGGCCCTCCAGCGTAACATACTTCCATCCATCGTCCGTCACGACCCCGCGCCACGGCCTATCGATACTGTCTCCGTGTCCCGTCGGAGTCACGGCCTGCAGGTAAGCCGAATCGGGCGCCAACGGCCCGTCCGCTCCCGTACGCTCGTTCGAATAGTCGTACCCATCCATCCAGTCAGGCGGGTCGATCCCTACCAGCCCGAGCGTCGTTGGTGCCACGTCGACGTGATTGATCAGACTCGATGACCGCCCCGATCGCCCGACATATCGTGGCTGGATCCCGCCGACGATAAAGGGCACCCGAATCGACTCCTCCCAAGGAGAGGTCTTTCGGAACTGACCGTGGGACCCGTGCATATCACCGTGATCCGAGAAGAACATCAGATGCGTGTCGTGATCCAACCCTGCACGGACTAGAGTCTCGCGTATGCGACCCATATTCCAGTCGAGATTCTCGATCATCGCGTAGTAGCCGGCGAGGNCACGACGCGCCCGTGCTTCGACCCAGTCGATACTCGGCACGTTCTCCCGCATCTGGACGGTTGCCGGCCCATGCCGGGCCATGAACTCAGCAGGCGCCACATACGGGTCGTGCGGGGGTTGAACAGAGAGGGCGGCAAAGAAAGGTGTCTCATCACCTGACTCAGAACGTCGACCGTGATCTTCGATAAACCGAAGCAGCATATCGGTCAGACAATCGGTCTCGTAGCCGGGTAGCCTCCGGTGGAACGCATCGCCCCCCTCCCCACCGTGGACCCAACAGTCCCACTGGCTGTTGTTGTTCTCGAACCCAACCCATTCGTCGAACCCGCCGCGCCGTTCCGGAGGGACGATATGCATGGCCGCCCTCCCCTCACGCTCCTGGAATCCGTCCAGGTGCCACTTCCCGAAGTAGGCGGTGTGGTATCCGTGATCTTTGAANGCGTGCGCGATCGTCTGTGAGTCCGGGGGCATCTGATGTTGATGTCCGGGAACGCAGGCGTGAGGATATCGACTCGTCAGGAGCGAGCCACGGGCGGGGCAACACAGCGGAAACCCCGACAGCGCCCGGTCGAAGTTCAGTCCCTCGGCCGACAGTCGATCGATGTTCGGCGTATGGGCGTTGGGGTCGCCGTTGCAGCCGAGCGCCTGGGCGCGATGTTGGTCGCCAAAGATCCAGATGACATTTCGTGCAACGTCCAAAGGGTCCTCTCCTTGTTCGAGTTCAGGGCTTTAAGATAGCCCAGAAGGCTTGTGGTTCAAGTTCGACTAGCCTCGAGGCTCCCTGCGAGGCAAACGTTGCTAATGGCACCGAGAAGCACTGTTGACTTACNGCGACACAAGATCTATAGCTGATTGTTAGCGCAGGTTCACAATAGCCGCTTGTCGGAACCATGGGCAGTAAGGAGGAAACGGTCGTATGCGTCGCCAGTTCGTATTTCTGTCAGTACTCGTTTGTGGCGGGATCGCACTGTTGGGTCAGGTATGGTCCCCGGCATTGTGGGCCTACATCGTGGTGGGCCCTATCGTGCTGGTTGGATTCTACGATTTCTTCCAGCCCCAGCGAACGCTCCTGCGAAACTTTCCCCTGCTGGGACGTGGTCGATACGTGATGGAATCACTCAGGCCCAAGATCTACCAGTACTTCATCGAGTCCGATATTGACGGGACGCCAGTCAACCGCGTGTTCAGGAACGTGGTCTATCAGCGTGCACAGAAGGAACTGGATACCGTTCCGTTCGGCACCGCATTCGACGTCTACCGGGTCGGCTACGAATGGATGCACCATTCGATGGCGGCCAAGGACGCACGAACGTTCACCCCGGACATCCGGGTCACGGTTGGCTGTCCCGACTGTAAGCAGCCCTANAGCGCCAGCATCCTGAACATCTCGGCGATGAGCTACGGGGCCCTCAGCAAGAACGCAATCCTCNCCCTCAACACCGGGGCTAAGATGGGGAACTTCGCGCACAACACGGGCGAAGGATCGATCAGCCCCTTCCACCTCGAGCCCGGCGGCGACCTCATCTGGCAAATCGGTACCGCATACTTCGGTACCCGGACACCGGATGGCGCGTTCTGTCCCGACACGTTTCGGGAGAAGTCTCGTCTACCCAACGTCAAGATGATCGAAATCAAGCTGTCCCAAGGGGCCAAGCCAGGACACGGTGGCATCCTTCCAGCCAGCAAGAACACCCCTGAGATCGCAGAGATTCGTGGCGTGGTTCCAGGGACAGAGGTCGTGTCACCACCGGCGCACACTACGTTCGAATCGCCCNTCGGCCTGCTCGAGTTCGTCAAACAACTGCGTGATCTGTCAGACGGGAAGCCGATAGGGTTCAAGATCTGTGTAGGAGAGCGGGCGGAATTCTTCGCCGTGTGCAAGGCGATGCTACAGACGCGGATCAAGCCGGACTTCATCACGGTGGATGGTGGCGAAGGCGGAACAGGCGCCGCGCCGCCCGAGTATTCCAACTCAGTAGGGATGCCTCTGCGAGACGGATTGGCGTTCGTAGACGACGCCCTCACCGGCTTCGACCTTCGGAAAGACATCAAGGTCATCGCCAGCGGAAAGATCCTGACCGCGTTCCACATGGCGAGGGCTCTGGCGCTAGGCGCCGACCTCTGTTACAGTGCCCGCGGTATGATGCTCGCGCTCGGCTGTATCCAGGCGCTCGAGTGCAACCTGAACAAGTGCCCGACCGGGATCACGACCCAGAAGCCCGGTCTCGTGGCAGGCCTGGTCGTTGACCAGAAGGCACCGCGAATCAAGAATTTCCACGATGAAACGGTGAAGGCGCTCGGTGAACTGCTTGCCGCATCCGGTCAGGAGCACCCCGAGGAAATGACGCGAGACGACATCTACCACCGTGTGGGATCGAGCAAGATCCTGAGGTTCGACGAACTGTATCCGCCGCTGGAGGCTGGTTGCATGATCAACGGGAACGTGCCACCAGAATATGAGCGATACGTCAACGCCGCCAGCGCGGACACGTTCCTCACCAGCTTCCGGAACGGTCGCCCCAGGAGCACATCGAGCGGCACCTTTACCAACGATTGACCTTCACTTACTCGCAGAACAGAAAAGGGCCCGACCTCCGAAGAGATCGGGCCCTTTTCTGTTCTGAGCTGGAGGACTAAGCCGGAACNGCAACCCCGTCCACATACTCCTCGAACAGAGAGACGTTCTTCCGGATCATCTCCGGATCGTCCTTCGTGAACATCCCGACGCATGCGATATCTCCAGACCGTATGTTGTCGCGCATGAACTCGAAACCTTCCAAGATCGGTCGGTTCCCCGCGGCAAATACCTTGTAGTGAACGACCGGCGTCTGGATTGACGATATCACCTCGAACATAGCTTCCCGATCCGCGTCCTCCCATTTCTCGCCCTCATCCGAGTGATGGGCGACGATCGAGCGGTCCGTCGGGTTATAGTAGCTGCACATCTGGAAGTCGATGTCCAGGTTATCCCGAATCCAGGCGTGGGCCTTGAACATATGGCCCGCATATCCGGCCGCGATCCCGGCGTTCTTCATCAGCTCGGCCGACTCGTGGAAATTGTCCCAGAGCTCATTCGCATACCAGTTGTCAACCACCCCGCCGTGGATGTAAGCGCCGGCGCACCCGTGATCGATCGACCGGGCCAGCCAGTCCCGCCACGCCCCCGCGCCGCCTTCTCCACGCTCGATCCGCACCTGGGCAAACCACTGGATCTCCCCACCCTCGTCCCAATACTCCTTGAGCACGCCGAAGATGTGATCGTCCGTCCGCCCGAAGAACGTGTTGATCCCTGCCTCTTCAGACTCACGGAGGGTCTGCTTGATCACGTCGTCCGTGTAGTAGTCGGTCATCTCCTTGCTGCGCTCTTTGGTCTGATGCGCAAAGCCGCTGAAGGGGTTGCCGCCGATACACAGGCCGGACAACTGAACGCCGCCTATCGGTATTACTCGCATATGCTAGATCTCCTTGTCGCCCCGGGTCAGGTGGGACGCTAGGTCAATTCTTCTCGGTTTACCGTCTGCCCAGTTTCCACCGACATCACGACCATCTGGCAGATCGCCATTACATTCAGGTTCTGATACCCGCTGATCCCGGGCACGGGGCCGCCCTGAATATAGGTACGNAAATCGGCGAGCACACCTGCCTCTCCNAGGTGGTCTGCGAACGGCACATTATATGGCTCTCCTGCCCCGAACTGGGTCGCCGGGCGAGGCGTATACTCGAGGCGTTCCAACCCTCCAATACTGGACGTCCTGTCGAGGACCGAACCGATCAATGCGCCCCGACTCCCATGGACAGCGACTCTCAGTTCACTCCTTGCCGCATCGTGTCCGTGAAANTAGTTCACCACGGCGCCGTTCTCGAATCGCATAAACACGCTTGTGTTCGCCGGATGCTCATATGCAGACCAGTCGGCGCGGCTGGCGTGAGCCGTCACTTCGGACACAGGCNCCAACCAGAACGTGAGATCGTCGAAGTGGTGACACGACACTTTCCACACGGAGGCGAACGGATAGTCGAGCATCCTGGGAATCGGGCGAACACGGTGATGATGAAGGTCGACAAGGAACACATCGCCCACGTGATTAGGACGGACGGATCTGCGATCGATCGCTGGATCGTGCGCTCGAGCCCGTTGTAGCGGTAATTCCGGGATACACAGAATACGCCATCCCTTTCGCGAACGAAGTCGACCCCCGTATCAGGCCCGCACACCTAGAGCGGCCATTGTCCCCGACCGCTTACCCACACACACAATGTCTTCATACTCATCTCGGCTACGCCAGGTAGTACGCTGAATCCATCTCCGCCCACCACTCTCCTTCTGCCCGATCGCCCAGCGGCTTCTGACACGGTTCACAGACTGCCCACCACTCCCGGGTCTTCGGGTCGGCGGCCATCTTCGCGTTGTCGGCATCGATGTTGATTCCCGTATACTCGAAGTACATGAAGAGATAGTGGTTCCCGTCAGGCAACTTTCGGATGAAGATGTTGAAATTTTCCATGTTGCACTGCTTGATCATCGACTCGACTTCCGGCCAGACATTCCGGTGTAACTCGAGATACTCCTCGAGCTTCTCCTCTCGCACACCGATCACTTTTCCAAACCGTTGTTTCTCAGCCATCAGAAGACCTCATCAAGAATGGTTCACCATCCACGAACTTTCTCAATTCCGATGGAATGAACTTACGTTCATTGACCAAATCCTCGTTAGAATTGATTGCGAAGCCGACAGGTGCCGGATACGGGACGCCATAAACATCACCTCGATGTTCTCGACCCGAGGTACCGCTCTCTCGACTGCATATCCGTCGAGATACACCGTCCGATGGTCGTCTTCACGTGCCCACGCCATCGTGTGTCCGAGCTCGAACAGGTAGTACCCCATCACGCAACTACTGAGCGAGGGCTTCACGGATATGCGACTTATAAAGCGCGCGCCTCTCCTCCTTCGGCATCTGCCCCAGTCGGCCGAGTGCCTCGTGCGTAACCTGGGCTTCTTCGGCGACGTTCACACCAGCTCCGGACCGGGCGTGCGGTTCCACTCGAGTGGATCGACCTCCCCGTCGTAGACCGCAAGAAGATGCTCGANCCGGTTGCGGGCTTCGTCCGGCCAATCCCGCACCCGAACACGTGCCCCCCGTTCAAGGCCACCCAGGTGCGCCTGCATCGCCTCGGGCAATTCGTAAAAGACCGGATGATACCACAGCGTGATCACGGTGCGGCGTTTGTCCGTCCGGTTCGCGTGCGCCGAGTGGAGAAGTCGGCTGTCACCGACCACCAGGTCACCTGCCTTGACGCAGACATCGACCCCATCTGGGTGCGGTTGGAACGCGGGATGCTCCGTGTCCTCGGCCCGACGGATCTCATCCGTATGAGCTTCGGGAAAGTTGTTGTGCATCGGGTGCCACTTCAGGTGACTCCCGGGGATCACCCGCAGACAACCGTTCTCGGGCGTGGTATCAACCAAGTAATACATGAAGAAAAGCTGCTGGGGAACGGCCGTGTAGCTGTGTGGATCGTTCCACCCCCACCAGTCCTGATGCCAGAATAGTGGCGGGCTGTGCGGTGGCTTGCTGATGACGAATCCGGTCGAGAACGTCGGCCGCGTGTATCCGAGCGAGCCGATCGCATCTAACGCAGGCTGCCAAATGATCAGCTCGCTGAAGAACGGATCGTCCCACACGCAGATCAGGCTGCCCGTCGACCGTTGCTTCTCGAAATGCTCAGGACCCTGCGCTCCCAGCAGTCGATCCGACACGTCAGTGACACGCTCGACCATCCCCGAATCCAGAATCGATTCGAACACACAGAAGCCGTCTTCGATCAACGCGCGGTGCTGTGCTTTGGGTTCCGCCACCTTAGATCAACTCCGCATCCGTCATGATCTCGACCAGAGCCGGTCCGTCGTGCGCATGTGCCTGCTGTATGGCCTGATCGAGTTCCTCCACCTTCTCGACGCGTACCCCGTATCCTCCACACAGCGTCGCGAACGCGGAAAAGTTCGGGTTGTGTAGCGTGGTCTGCCAAACCTGCCACTCCCCTGCGCGCTGTTCTTTCGAGATNCCGATCTCCGAGTTGTTCAGCAAGATGTGCGTGATGTTCATCCCATACTTCACGGCCGTCGTGAATTCNCCCATATACTGCCCGAACCCGCCGTCACTGCGTAGGGTCCGTCTTGGTGACGCGGATGGACACTTCTTGATCGTGTCGATGATCGCTTGCGCCTCCTCTCCTTTCGAATTCCGTAGCGCGTCGAGCCCCTTGATCAGCAAGGGCCCGTCTTTGGCGATTTCAATCGTTAGTTTGTCGGCCATACCACCGTCTCCGCCTCCCGGCTTGGATTCGAATGACGTTACAGCTCGAGCTATATCCTCCACCCTCAGCTGCACAAGGTTTGTGAAGCGNACTCAAAAAGCAAAAAGAAAGACCGGCCTGNTGCCAGAACCGGTCTCCAAATACACGCCTCACTTCTGTCTCAAGAGAGCGTCACGACATCCTTCTTCGTGATCTCCTTGACCACTTTGTGGGCAGCCTTCGAGACCAGCTCCCGCGTCTCCGGTGACAGCCGACCCACGATTTCGTCCGGCATCGAATCGCCCTCCGTATACTGCGGGTGATATCTCAGCACCAGATACATGCGATAGCGATCCTGTGGTTTCCAGGGCAGCGCACCGTGAGTCACGCTCTCGGACATGAGCACGACGTCGCCCGCCTTGGGCGTGATGTTCACGACCCCACCAGGCAGGTCATCGCCGTCCGAGACGAACCCACCGTTGAACAGATCTGGCGGCCTCTCAAAGTTGGACTTGTGGGAGCCCGGTACAACCAGCAGACCACCGTCCCCCGGGTTCACGTCGGTCAGATACGGGAAGGCCACCATATGGTTACAGAAGATCCGGCCATCTCGGACATCCCACCGCATCGCATCCCAGCCGTAGTCGTCACGGGCACAGTGGAATCGCAACGGCTCGTTTTCGGGAATCGGCCGATCGATCTGCAGCGTTCCACTCGTCAGCCGCGGTCTCCCCTTCGTAATCTCCTTGATGAACGGCCAGATCGAGGGATGGGTCGCCAGTCGCTCGAGCGACTTATCGAAAGCGAAACCGTGGACGTGGCGTTTCCCGTCGACTGCAAACCCATCGGGCAGATTCTCAGGCTCCGAATGCACATACCGCTCTGCCGCGGCTTGCGCATCCTCCAGTTCTTTCCCCCCGAAAGCACCCTTGATATGCAGATACCCCCATAGATCCAGGAGATATCTCTGCTCTTCCGTCATGTAGACCGCAGACTCTAACTATCGACTTTAGGACCTTCGACTTTACTCACGAGCTAACGACAATCGTTCTTCTTCGCCTTCCTGGCTTTCTTGGCCTTCTTGGCGGCCTTCTTCACCCGCTTCGCCGCTTTCTTCACAGCCTTCTTCACTTTCTTCGACTTCTTAGCCGGATCCTTCGACGAACCCTCGATCCAGACCTTTTTTCCGTCCGAGTTCAGGATCGGCAGACGGCCTCCGTGATGGACACCGGGGCCATACAGGACGGCCTGCTGTTCGGGTGTCAGCTCGTTGGTCCAGTCACCATACCGTTCCTGAGGCGTGAAGTGCTTGCCGACAGCGCGTGCCGCTGCGCGAGATGCGTATTTGTAGAGGACTGATCGACGATCGTGTTCTGCCGTCCACGGGAGCGCTCCGTGTGTCGCCGTCTCGGCAAAGAACAGCAGATCACCAGCCTTCATTGGCACCTGCTCGACAAGCCCCATGTCATCTTCCATCGTCCGGACCTCGTCGGGCGTCGGCTCGAAGTTCTTGTGGCTGCCCGGGACGATACAGAACCCGCCATCGCCAGGGTTACAGTTCGCCAACTGCCACGCGACAGTGATACCGCGGCAGTAGATCTTCCCGTTCTGCTGATGATACCAGGTCGCCTGGCTGAACGGTTCGCCGCCCCCGTGCAGCCGATGACCTTCAGCCCCCTTTTTCGCGCTGATCAGAAGCGGACCGTGATCCAGACGGAATCCCCGTCCGCTGAATTCATTAAGCCGCGACACCACCCACGGGTTCACCAGCAGCTTTCGGAACGGCTTGTGATACTCGGGCTCCCAGCCGAGCATCCCCGTCAACTCGATCCGGCTGGAGTCCCCCCCGAGAGCCTTGGAACCTCGCGACAGCCGGCCAGACTCGAACGTTCGCGCCTGATCCAGCTTCGCATCGATCGNCGCGTTGCACGCATCGATCTCCGCCTGACTCAGCACACCCGGAATCACAAGGTATCCCCGCAGGTCGAAGAAGTACATCTCTTCATCAGACACTCTATGAACTTCGTAGTTCATGTGCTCATCGGTGATGGATCGCCCATCTACGTTCAGTGTTCTGTCCAGGCGAAAATCTGCGCGTTTTCCGGATGAACAAGCGCGACGGTTCCATGTTCATTGACCTTCAGATGCATATCGTCACGGATCGGCGCCGACGCGGGCCCGAACATTACGGCTCGCTCCTCTGCGCTCATCCCTTCGACGGTGCCGGCATCCCAATACGCCTCGGGCGCGCAGCAGCGAGCCACGTCCTGTCGTATCGAAGTTCGCGAAGCATACTTGATCTCGGACAGGATCAGCCCGATGACCGACGTCTTCCCACCCGACATCGCACGTGCCGACAGGTTCGNGAAGTAGTCNAGCTCCTCGGCCACGCGACGCAAACGATCGACCGTCTCCTGCCTGATCCTGACCGTGGCGACCGAGACCTCGGCTTCTGGGTGATATCCTTGAGTGTGATCCCTCGAGCGAACTTCACCTCTTCGAGCCGCTAAACGTGGATGGGTTAAACGGTATATCAGGATAGCGGCAGATACTGGAACCGAAACTTCGGAGCGCTACATGGATCCTGACTGACACCGGGCCTTCCAGGCTGGATAATCCACGTCAAGCAGACGACTCGGTGATCCCGTATACCACCCATAGCCCGTCCGACGTTCTAGTTTCACTTCCGCCAGCGAATACACCTTGATGCCGTCCCGATTGCAGAAGAAGGGCCGGTTGGTATCGACTTCATAATAACGCGCCCAGATCGGTGGCGCGCCCGGATCCTCGACGACCACACGATCACGGGTGGTCGTATGGTTGTGAAACCGTACGGGATCGATCTCGATATCCTTGATGCGGATTCCGGAGATCTTGGCACGCTCGATCCAGGCCACACCAGCTTCTATCGCCGAGACAATCTCGGGTAACGGATCTTCGATCTCCATCAGAAAGCGGAGAATGCCGCTTGATTCAGCCGAGCAGATGGCTGGGAGCTCATATGATCGCGCCTTCACGGGCTCGAAAGTATCGTGACTATGCTGCTGCCCCCAGGCCGTCTTGACCCCGTCGACGACAACCTGACACCTGAGGGTGACCTCGATCGCGCGCGCAAGAGACGCCGAAACCCGCTGGCGTAAACCGTCATCCAACCAGTTGAAATGATCGACGCCCCGGTTGATGTCTCGGAAAAGCCGCATAACACCCAGCATCACNTCGTCGTTGTATGTGACGGCGTCTACGTCGGCTCCCCGCCAGCCCCCCGATGCCCGCTGTTCAGCCAGGATATAGCCAAGACCACGTTCGACGCTCTTCAGGTATTTCTGCTGCTTCGTTTGTGTGTAGACCTGAGCGAGATAAATGATCTGTGGATACGTACTCCGGTTATCGAGCGTGCTGCGGGACAGCGAACGTCCCAGAAGCGGCCGCAGCTCCGCCTCCGATACCTTGAGCTGTGGATCGAGGTTCTTTGGCCACCCTCCATCCTCGAGCTGATACGTCAGGATGTTGTCAGCGATCTGGACGACCTGATCAGGCGCATAACGCTCATCGGCACGGTCTCGACCATACTTGTCATTCCAGTGCTTAATGCCATCCCGGAACCCCGAAAGGTCGATCGCTTCATAGGCGTGCGCGGTCGACAGGAAGAGCCACGTAAACAGCCCCAGACCGCATGCCCGCCGAGCAAAGGCTATAGGGTTCCTCATATGGCGCAGGCCCAGGTAGTGTCCGTACACATCAATCTGAAGAGAACGCTTCGGGTCGGCAGACACGCTTGGCCCTCGTCTTTCTCTGCGCCCTCTGCAGTGAATGGTTTTATAGGGTTAGCCTTCATCCGTCACAGCCTGGATCATCGCCTTGATGTAACCGAACTGGAAAGCCCATCCCTGCCGGACCCGTTTGGAGACACCATCGGGCGCTACATCGTCCGGGTGCACCGGTGCGTGGTCTGGCATCAGCATGTAGGGGTAACCCGTTTTGTGGAAGATCTTAGCGAGTGTATGCATGTTCACGTCGCCCTCGTCCGGCCAAACCTCCACGAAATCGTTCAGCCCACCACGGATGTTCCGGAAGTGGACGTTGAAGATCTTCTTCTTCAACGAGAAGTACTCGACGATCGGCGGCAGTTCCTCGCGCGGGTTCTCGAGTCCTTCCGCGGCGACCCCACAGCAGAAGTTGAACCCGTGGTAGTCGCTGTCCACGAGCTCGCTGAACTGGGTCAGCCCATCCTTGACCGGATAATTCCACCGCACTTCACCGCGCAAAACAGGGGCGGGCGGATCCGGCAAGTGGCTCGCCATCTGGACCTCGTACTCCTCGGCAACCGGGATCACGCGATCGAGGAAGTGCTTGGCCCGCGCGAGGATTTCGTCCCGATCAACTTGCCCGCCCTTGTGCGGTTCCTCGTTGTCATACTTGTCGAACTCGAACGAGCTGAACTGTGACCCCCCTCGCCCAAACCGCGCGGGTGTCCGTTGATAGCCCACCACGGAGAAGTTGTAATTCAGGCCCCGAAGTCCAGCCTTCCCTGCATTCTCGATCCAGCCACAAATTCCGTCCAGATCCTTATCCCGTTGTGGCTCATCCGCAAGCGTGATGCTCTCTCTGATCGGGATATGGATCATCTCGAGCTCCACACCCTCCGCCGCTGCTTCCTCCCTTGCGCGCTTCAATCCATCCAGATCGGACGGATCAAGCGTGGTATCCATATGCGTGACACCGTGACGCGTCATGAACTGCAATTCGCGCTTCGATGTGCCGAATCCCTGACAACCGACGTACATGTGTTTTTCCTATCTGTTCTGTAGAGCCAGGCCCGCGAACGCGGGCATCCAGTGCTGCCTGGACCGATGATTCCCGCAAGTTCACCCCGAGCGGAGTCGAGGGACGGGAATGACACAAAGAGGCACTCAGTCTAGCCCGCGCTCTCGTTCTCCACCGCCTGAATCAACGCGATTATATACCCGAACTGAAACGCCCACGCCTGCCGCACACGTCCCGTCACACCTTCCGGCGCCACGTCGTCGGCATGATGCGGCGCGTGATCGGGCATCAGCATGTATTCGTAGCCCGCCTCGTGGAGCACCTTGACCATCTCGTGCATGTTGACGTCGCCCTCGTCAGGCCACGTCTCGCTGAAGTCGTTCAGTCCACCCCGAATATTCCGGAAGTGAACGTTGAAAATCTTCTTCCGTTCGGCGAAGTATTTGACGATCGCCGGCAGTTCTTTGCCTGGATCTTCCAGCCCCTCGCTCGCGACACCGCAACAGAAGTTGAACCCGTGGTTCGGACTGTCCACCAACTCGCTGAATCGCTTCAGCCCGTCAAACACGGGGAAGTTCCACTTCTCCACGCCGTTCAGCACCTGTGAAGGCGGATCGTTCAGGTGGCAAGCCATCTGGATGTTGTTCACGTCGGCCACCGGCATGATCCGCTCGACGAAATACTTCGCGCGTTCGAAGCTCTCCTCACGACTGACCTCCCCTGCCGCATATCGCTTGTCGTTGTCGTATTCGGCCAGCACGAAGGAACTATAGGTCGACCCGCCCCGACCAGGACGTCGAGCCGTTCGCTGAACGCCGCCACCGGCACCCTCGGAAGCCCTGAGGACGAGGAAGTTATAGTTCAGTCCGCGTAACCCTGCTTTAGCGGCATTCTCGATCCATTGACAGACGTTGTCGATCGCCTCGTCACGGCCCTCGTCTGCCAGTCCGATACTGTCCTGCCATGGGATATGGATCATCTCGAGTTCGACCCCGTGTTTGGCGGCCTCGTCCTTGTGACGGGCCAGCGTATCCGAATCGTAACCGTCGACGGTCGCGTCGAAGTGGGTGACGCCGTGTCGCGTCAGAAATTCCATCTCGTGTCGCGAGGTCCCGAAGTACTGTGTTCCTGGATACACGACCGTTCCTTTCGTTCTTGGTTGAGCCAGGCACTTCGCCGCCCAATATAGGTCGCCGCTATGGGATGGCGAGCACTTCTCGATGAGCTATCATGGTCCCCGCCGTCCCGGGTGCCTATCTTCCCTCTCGTGATCACCAAACGACATACCGCAGGCATCCTGTGCCTCACGCTGCTTGCATCCGCCCTGTTCCTGTGGGAAGAAGCGGGCACAGCAAGCCACCCCGGCTATCCGCTCGACGACAGCTGGATCCACGCCCAGATCGCCCGCAACCTGGTCAATGGAGAAGGGTTCGCGTTCAACCCCGGGGAACCCGTTGCCGGATCCACCGCCCCGCTGTGGACGCTCGTCTTCTCCTTCCTGTCGCTCCTGCCTTTGGACACGGTCTGGGCAGTCAAAGGGTTCGGGGTCTTCGCCCTCTTCGTCACAGGTCTACTCACGGCGAGGTTGGCTATGCAGTCCGGTCTCGATCGCGAATACGCCGGCGCCGCCGCATTGTTCGTCGTGATGACACCTCGCCTGGTATGGGGGGCGATATCAGGGATGGAAGTCACACTGTATGCCGCCCTGTCCACAGGCGCAATCGTTTGCCACCTAGCCTCGCGCGAACGGCCGACCTATCCAGAGACGATCCTGTTCGCCCTCGCGTCTCTGGCGCGTCCCGAGTGCCTCATCCTGTTCCCGATTGCAGCAGCGCTGCGCATCGTCTCATCGGACAATCGCGCAGAAGTAGTTCGGACCTATATCCCTCAGGCAGCCGTGTTTGCACTGACCCTCTCCCCAGCCATCGCGTTCAACGTGGCAACCATCGGCAGCCCGTTCCCCAATACGTTCCACGCGAAGGTTGGCCCATACGGCCTGCTCGGCGCGATCGCCAACGCCGATCTGGATCGCATCGCAAAGACGACCCTCTACTATCCACTCCTCCAGTTGTGGGACTTCGTCGCATTCAGCGCCGGGAACAACCTGCTGATCACGCTCTTGGCCGGACTCGCCCTCGTGAAGGCCTTGCGGCATCGGTCTGCTCCCACGGGCTGGCTGATCCCCGTCGCCATCGTCGCTTTTCCACTGATCCGGGGGATGGTCGCTCCGTTCAAGGGCCCGACGTTCCAGAACGGTCGCTATGCGGCGCACTTCGTTCCAATCATCACGGTCCTTGGCGTTACTGGACTCGCTGCGCTCTTGAAGGGGCGAGCCTCAACCAACAAGGCCTGGGCGATCGTTATCTTCGTAATCCTGCTTTCTCAACAGGCAGGTTGGATCCCACACCAGGCCCGGTCGTACGCCCGAGATGTAGCGGCGATCAACGAAGTTCACGTAGAGATGGGTAGATGGCTTTCTGAAAACACAACGGAAGATGCAGTCGTTGCCACCCACGACATTGGGGCGATCCGGTACTTCTCAGACCGTCGCGTGATCGACACGATCGGCCTTGTGACCCCGGAGGTACTGGATTACCTCAAACCTCGTGTAGCTGCGGACGGTCCGGTGTTGTCTTTCCTGAAAGATGTGAAGCCGGATTACTTCGTGTCGGTTCCGAGCTGGTATCCGGAGCTGACCGCCAACCGAACGCACCTGACACCCGTTCACGAGCTGCGGCCTAAGGGTGAGTCAGCCGTCGGAGGGGATCGGCTCGTTGTCTACAAGGCGACCTGGCCCTAAACGCGCACACGCATTGCCAGTGCTGAACATTCCCACGATATTCACACCGATACTGTTGCCCCTGCCCACGGAAACCGCATGAACAAGACCCAGAAGACGCTGCTCACATTCTTCGCGGCCGCCCTTGTTGTAGGCTGGACCTGCTTCGACGAACGCCTGTCCCGGCTCGGGGATAACGCAGAATTCGTCGTGCTGTCCAAGGGCCTAGTCACGGGCCACTGGATGTCTTTCGTCCATGGGCCCGAGCCCGAGCCCGCTCGAAAGTTCCCGCCGGGCTACCCGATAGTCCTGGCGGCCGTCCAGCTCGTCTCACCTGACAATGTGAGCCTGATGAAGAGCCTGAACGTCCTGTTCTTCGCGCTCGTCGTTCCGCTGGCCTGGCTCGTCGTCCGTGAGGTGGATACCGAACTGACGGCAACTCTGGTGGCGGCCACCACACTCTTGTCGCCCCACCTGATCGAGTTCTCGCACCAGGTCTTGTCCGAAGTCCCCTACGCCGCGCTCTCTCTGGCCGCGTTGCTGTTCCTCCTCAAATACAGACACTCGGATATACCGAAGGAGTGGATTGTCCTCGTGGTGCTGGCGGTGTCCAGCTACTACATCCGGACGATCGGGCTGACCGCAATCGGTATGGTGGTCTGTACCCAATTTCTGGACGGCCGGTATCGGCAAGGATTCCTGATAGGCGTAGCGGCAGCCATCCTGATCGCGCCGTGGGTCCTGTCGAGTTCGGCCTATCTCGATCAGTTTTCGAGCGTGAATCCCTATCAGACAGATTCCAGTCCCGGTGTCTCCATCGGATTCCTGTTCGAACGGTTGGGCAGGAACCTGTCGAAGTACGGTCTCGTTTTCCTGCCGACAGCGTTTGCGCCGTTCCTCGACTTCCGGCAAGGCGTCGAAGGAATGGGCGTCGCTCTCGCTGTCGCAATCGACCTCCTGTTTTTCTACTTCATCGTGATGACCATCCGACACGGCAAGAAGGAAGCCCCGATCGGTGTCTACCTCGCTCTCTATGTGTTCGTTGTGCTCTTGTGGCCGGAAGTATGGGCTGACACCCGGTTCGTCATCCCGATCATCCCGCTCGCCATCTATGGAATCTTCTGGAGCGTGCGGGATATCACCTCACGGCTACCGCTCAACGACACGCTAAAGACCCGCATTCCAATGGGCTTGGCGATCGCTGTCCTTTTGGCCAACGGACTCCGAACCGCGAACACGCAGATCGATCACCCACCTTACCATCCCGTCTGGCGAGACTACTTCGAGGCGGCGAAGTGGGCGAAGACGGCTACGCCTCCGGATGCGATCATCCTATGCAGGAAACCATTCTTGATGAACGTCATGTCCGGGCGAACCACGGTGAGCTACCCGTGGGCTGTACCGGATTCGGTTCTGAGCGTGATTAAAGCGAAAAGTGTCGACTACGTCGTCTACGACCAGCTGTTCAGCTCGACTCCGAGATACCTCCTCCCGACGATCCGCCAACACGGATCCCACTTCAAGGGCTTGCACCAGTATCCTCAGTCGAAAACAACTGTCTTCCAGTTTGTAGCGAAACCGGAGTAGGTCAACCAACTCAATTGTCCACTCACGTGGACAATTGGGGTCCAGCGATGGAACGCCGCTCAGGGTTCAACGTCGATAAACTGGCAGGTGAAGACGAACAAGGCCGACGGAGCCTCGCTGTGGCAATCCGGTCAGGGAGGTTCCGGCGTCTGGATCCCCGCTTATGCGGGAATCCAGTGCGGCCTATGGAATTGAGAAGGCACCGGCTATACAAGAACACCCCCAGCCAAAGGCTGGGGGTGAGGCAGTAGTTCGATGTGGTGTGCCGGCAGAGCCGGCCTTTTACTGCCCGAGCACGAACAACCGCAACTGACTCGGCGGCGGAATTTCATCACGAGGCCTGTCTCGATTCGGTGGAAGCGTCTCCCACCTCAGGAGATAACGTCTATCGCTCGAGACAGACGATCCATCCAGTTTGATTTCCCTGCCGTGCGCCAATCTTACTCTCGCCTCAGGGTAATCCATCTCGGGTCTTGCCAGTTCTTCCGGCAGCGTGGATTCGGGCTCTGGATACGACCCGACAACTTGTAGCGTCTCTTCATCCAGCTTCCAGATCCCTTCCGCCTTGTGCAGGTGCCACCAGCTCATACTCAGGTGACCGGGCTCCTTCACATTAGCGCCACCCACGCGGATCTCCGCGCCGATCGATCCACCACCACCAAACTCCCACCGATAGTCCCAGTCGCTCAGCTTGTAGGCGACCCACTCTCCTGATTCCAATCGGGAGGCGTAGGCCTGAGTATTCCCCTCTTCGTCGTGTTTGTGGTAGGATACGATCGGACGATTCCGTGAATCAAACCCGAGCGACTGACACATATTGATCAGCCCTCCGCCAGGGGGCACCGGATCGACGATAGAAGGCTTGGCCTCCACCGTTATCGGCAACGGCAGGGCGGACCCGTCCCCTGCCGACCAGCTCACCAGGTCCAAACTCGTTGCGTATGAAATGTCGTGATTCGTCGCGCAATCCCCTGTATCCCGCCACATCCAGATCATGTGATACTGGCCATCCGGACCAAGCTCTGGCATCCGGGCGTATGCGTTCATCGCATCCATGCCATCGAGGATCGGCGTATCGACCAGCCGACGCCACGTCTTGCCAGCCTCGTCATACTGATTGTAGTAGTCGACCCCATTCCCGCTTTTCCCGTCCCTGAACCGGAACACGAGCTCGCCTCCCGGACCACGCATAAACACGGGATAAGTACACCGCTCCTCGTTCTCCCCCACCATATAGTCGACCCGCTCGAAAGTCGACACATCCAGAGGTTCCTTCGTGCGGAAATAGATCAGCGGGTCGACGTGCATGTTTCCACACAGATGAATGTGACCTTCTCGATCGAGCGTCATCGTGATGCTGTTGTGGCTGTCCCACTCTAGGTCTGTGGATAATCTCCCACGCGCCTCGAGCCACCGTCCCTCCAGCCGATACAGTTGGAACGCTTCTTCGCTCAACCTCCGTTGGCCCACCGTCATTTTCCGGTCAGCGTCATAGAACGCGATGAATTGCTGATCGCCGTGCGTCAGCAGATCGAACCGCACGGGATGGCCTGACCACACGGACGAGATGAGTATGCTGCTCAGAATCTCCACGATCACCTGCCTTATTGTGTAACCGAGCGACTGGTGGGAAGGATACGCCTTACGACAATGCGCTCCCGATCCATAATCGCGCCGACTCGGTCACTGATGTCGTCTGTCCACACGGGATCCTGGTAGACCGCCTCATACAGGTTCTCCCGTTCTTCTTCGCTCTCGAATCGCCGGATCCAGATGTAGAGATCCTCTTCTTCCTCCGAAACAAAGCTTCCGACGACAACCATTCCCTTACCAACCTGGAACGGGATGATCTCCTTCTCCATGAAGTCGACCCATTCGTCCATCTTACCGTCTTTGATCCTGTATTCGCGCAACTCGAAAAATGCCAAGGTGTTGCCTCCTATTTGACAGTTCACCGCCGAAAAAGGCGGCTCCTAAGATCAGTCTCTTATCAATTCACAACTGGATTGTCGTGTGGATTCGATCCACGGCAGTGCCACAGCTTGAAGGTCTGATTCGACGAATGATCCCGGTTCAGCTTCATTCGCTGCGAGAAATACCGCATCGTGTAGCCGCCTCGACGGCGACTGCTCGTGTTCGCCTCCGCTCCGTGGACGATACGGGAATAGTGGAAGGACTCCTCGTTCTCTTTCAGCTCGAAGTAGACGGCTTTGGACTCGTCAACATCCACGATTTCCGATCCAAACGTGTTGGTCTCCCGATCCACGGGTGAATAATCGTGTCTCGTCGTAAGGTGACTGCCGGGGATCACTCGCATACAGCCGTTCTCGCGGTCTGACGCGTCAATGGCCAGCCACAGCGTCACGATTTCCGTAAAGGCTTCGAAGCGGCCGTTCCAGTAATCCGAGTCAGCGTGCCACGCGGATGCCGGACCATCGTTTGGCGTTTTGCAAATGAAGTGGCTGGACCACAGACCGATATCCGGTCCGATTAACGGCTCTACGAGATCGATGATCTGGTCATCCAGTAGAAAGTCGAGCAGACGGGGCTCCTCGAAGTGCGGAGTGTCGAGTTTGTCGGGCCTGACCGTCGCCTTCTGCAAGAGATCCTCGAACAGCGCCTTCAGGGCCCCAAACCGCTCGGAAGGAAACACCGGCTCGTGATGCAGGTAGTAGCCGTTCTCGTCGTAGAACGACGATTCCACCTTCCCTATTCCTCGCATCAGGACTGTCGCGCGGCCGTGATTTCGATCTCGACGTGGGCTCCCGCCGGAAGGGACGTAACCTCGACGGTCGTCCGACCTGGCGGATCCACCTTGAAGTATTCCGCATACACGTCGTTCATCGTACCGAACTCCGACAGATCCGTAACGTAGACGACGGACCTCACTGCGTCATCCATCGAGAGTCCTGCTTCCTCAAGGATCGCTTTCACGTTGTCGAGCGTCTGACGGGTCTCCGCCGCGATCCCCCCTTCGACGATCTTCCCCGTCTCCGGGCTGATCCCCTTCTCACCGGCCACATACACCATATCCCCATACCGAATCGCCTGCGAATACGGTCCGACCGGAGCTGCTGCCTTGTCCGTCTGAATCACTTTCTTCTTTGGCACCTGAGCGTCTCCCCCACCACTGAGCTCAAGGTTCGCGTTTCCCTTGAATTTCTTGGTGTCCTTGGTGTTCTTGCCTTGTCCCGAGTAGTCATCCGGTAGGATGGCGTATCGAGAGGGTGGTCCCACTTTTGTGCGCCAAGGAGTAACTGAAAGCCCGTCCGGTCAAGTCCTATGCTCGCCGATCGTCCGAACATCGTCCTGATAATCTCCGATCAGCACAACAAGCACGTGATGGGATGCTCGGGTCATCCGTATGTGGAGACCCCCAACCTCGACGGGTTGGCAGCCCAGGGTGTCCGGATGACAGACGTCTACTGTCCCTATCCCCTGTGCGCCCCATCGCGTGCCGGTTTCATGTCGGCACAGTATCCGTCGGATATCGACGTCTATGACAACGGTGGATCCGCTTTCTTCTCTTCCCAGACGCCAACCTTTGCCCACGCCCTAGGCGCTGCCGGATACGAGGCCGTTCTTTGCGGGCGCATGCACTTCGGGCCGTCGGACCCTTTTCACGGGTTCGAACGTCGTATTCACGGGGATCCTTCGGGAAGGGCCGTGTCTCCGGAGATCCTCGGGTCCGGGCTGAATCGGACCAACGGCCAGACCCGGTATGCGGTCGAGGTCGCCGGACACGGACGCAACGGGTTCCAGGCCTTCGACGCGTCGGTGACGGACACGGCGTGCGAGTTCATCTCATCCCACAAGGGCGACCGGCCATACGCGCTCGTCGTTGGGCTGATGCTGCCGCACAACCCCCTGATCTGCAGCCACGAAGACTTCGAATACTACTACGAGAAGACGCCCACACCGGAGCCGGAACCGGAGAATTATCTGGACAGACTCCATCCCGCCCTGCGACGTTGGCGAGAACGTCGCGGTGTCGACGCTCTGTCGCCGGAGCAGAACCGCCGTGCCGTTGCCGCCTATCTCGGTCTAGTTGCGGAGCTTGACCGAAACGTGGGACGTATTGTCTCGTCTGTAGGCGAAGCCGCTGACCAGACAGCTATTTTCTATACGTCCGACCACGGGGACATGTGCTGCGAACACGGGATGTGGTGGAAGAGCAGCTTCTACGAGGGCTCCGCCGGCATACCGCTGATCGCATCCTGTCCGGGTCGTTTCGGAGCGGGTACAACCAGTTCCTCTATCGCAAATCTGATCGACGTTGGACCGACCGTCCTGGATCTGGCGAGCGCCCCCCCACTGCCTGACGTTTCAGGGAACAGCTTCCTGCGACTGCTCGAAGGCGGCGAGATACCAGATTGGCCTAACCAGGTATTCTGTGAGTATTCGGGACTGCTCGGGGATCAGCCTGCCTGTATGATCCGGGCGGGCAACTGGAAGCTGAACTACTATTCGGAGTTCGACTCGTGCCAGTTGTTCGACCTGAGCACCGACCCGGAAGAGCGGAACGACCTGGCAGGCCGTGCGGAGTGCTCCGTCATTGTCAACCAGCTCAAGGCTCGGATTCACGAGCGATGGTCGGCGGACGACATCCTGGAGGCCCAGGCGCGCCAGCAACGCGCGGCAAAGGTGATTCGGGGATCGAGGCGCGGGGCGCGGCCGCACGATGTCGAAGACTTTGTGCC
The DNA here is from genome assembly GCA_002727195.1 of Gemmatimonadota bacterium. Taxonomy (GTDB): domain Bacteria; phylum Latescibacterota; class UBA2968; order UBA2968; family UBA2968; genus UBA2968. The sequence continues at coordinate 126,287 of PBWH01000009.1, read as the reverse complement.
AGCAGAAGACTCAGACAACCAATTCGATTTTTCGCAGCTGCCGGCAAAACCCGTCGGCTTGGAATGACTGTTCAAAGATGGTCACGTAATTCACTGGATGGGACAGTGGAAGGAGCGGAGCAAAGATGAGCAGCAGAAACGGATACATACCAGAGAACGTTTACGATTACATCCTCGAGAACACCCTGAGGGATCGCCCTGAGCTGAAAGCCCTCCGCGACGAGACTCAGGACCTGCCCTTGGCGATGATGCAGATCTCCCCGGATCAGGGGCAGTTTATGGCCCTGCTGGTCAAGCTGACCAACGCCAAACGGGCAATCGAGGTCGGCACCTTCACGGGTTACAGCGCGCTCGTCGTGGCCGAAGCGCTCCCTGACGACGGCAAGCTGGTGGCCTGTGATATCGACGACGAGATGCCCTCGATCGGGCAGAAGCACTGGGAGAAGAACGGCCTGGCGGACAAGATCGACCTGCGGATCGGTCCAGCGGTCGAAACGCTCGACGCCATGATCGAGGCGGGCGAATCCGGCACCTATGACATCGCCTTTATCGATGCCGACAAGGAAAGCTACGGCGAATACTACGAGCGCTGCCTGGCCCTGCTCCGTCAGCGAGGCCTGATCCTGATCGACAATGTCCTCTGGGGCGGAAGAGCCGCGGATCCGTCGAACACAGATGAGTCGACGATCGCCATCCGCGAACTAACGACCAGGATGCAGGCAGATGAGCGTGTTGATTTTTCGCTCATTCCCGTCGGGGACGGGGTATCCCTAGCGGTTAAGAGATGAAATGGCGCAAGGTATTTGAGGCTTGGAGCTTCGTTCGGATCCCACCACGGAATCGCCCCCCGGCCTCCCGCTCCCTGCCCCCTGTCATACTGCTCTGGGCCGTGTTCCTTCTCCTACCCAGTTCACTGTGCGCGGATCCTTTCGGAGACTATTGGTACCAAGGAAAAGCCGAAATCACGAGCTACGACCTCGAGCAGGTCCGATACGGTGAGGTCCATCCCGGCAATGCGGTGATGATTTTCGTCACCGAGGACTTCTCGGATAAGAAGCACGTGAAACTCGACCGTCCCGAGCGATCACCGGAGGACGCCGTCAAGGTTCTGAAGCTGAACGCCACCCGGAAGTTCAACACGGGCATCTATACCTATTCGATGATGACGTCCGTGTTCACACCCGTCTATGCCGACCAGCATCCGCACACGCTCAAGGTCACAACCACATCCCAGGAGTGGTGTGGCCACACATTCACACAGCTCAACCGGAAGACGAACGGGTATCGGGCCAGACAGTACTCCTACTTCGAGCGCGAAAGTGACCGTGACCTGACGTGGCGTAACGGAATCCCTGAGGATGAGATCTGGACCCGTATTCGGCTGTCTCCTGATACGCTACCCCTTGGCAAGGTTAAGATCATTCCGGGAACGATCTTTCAGCGCCTTCGCCACAAGGCCTGGGGAGTATTCGACGCGGTCGCTGAGAAGATGCCTAACCCGGTTGACGCATCCCTGGAGACCTACACAATCTCCTACCCAGAATTCGACCGCGTAGTCGTGATCAACCACAAGCGCGACTTCCCCCACGAGATCGAGAGTTGGGAGGAAATCGAGTTCGTCGGACGCGGTGATGATCGTGTCGAAATGACGACGCGAGGAACGTTGAAGAAGCGGCTGATGACAGCATACTGGCGTCAGCACAACCTGGAACACATCCCGCTCAGAGCAGAGCTGGGTCTAGACGAGTGAATGGAGTCTGAATGATTTTCGGTGCACACGAATCGATCGCAGGTGGCGTGTTCAACGCCATTACGCGTGGGCAGAAAGCGACTTGCGATGCTGTTCAGATCTTCAACAAATCGAACAACCAGTGGAGAGCAAAGAAACTAACGACGGAAGAGGTCGACGGGTTTTTCGCAGCGATCGAAAAGACAGGCGTGACGGTTGCCTGCTCACACACCAGCTACCTGATCAACATCGGCTCACCCGACGATGCACTGCAGGAGAAGTCGCGCAACTCGCTCCAGGAAGAAACTGAGCGCTGCAACCTGTTGAAGATTCCGAATCTCGTGTTCCACCCCGGCTCCCACGTTGGATCGGGTGAGGAACCCGGCATGGATCGAATCGTGGACAACATGAACCAGGTCCTGGACGCGATCCCCGACAACACCGTCACCCTCTGCCTGGAAACCACGGCCGGCCAGGGGAGCAACCTCGGATACACCTTCGAACAGATCGCCTACATCATGGATCGCATCGAGGACAAGGCCCACGTTGGCGTCTGCCTCGATACGTGCCACATCTTCGCGGCTGGCTACCCGATCACGGACCCGAAAGACTACAAGAAGACGATCAAGCAATTCGACGACGTGATCGGGATTAAAAACCTGAAGATCGTTCACGCGAACGACAGCAAAACAGAACTCGGTTCGAAGAAGGATCGACACGAACATATTGGCGAAGGCCACATCGGGATCGACGCATTTTCCAACTTCGTGAACGACAAACGATTCAAGAAGATTCCCTTCATCCTCGAGACACCCAAGGATGACGACCTGACCGAAGACATCGAAAATCTCGCCAAGTTGAGAGCGCTGGGGAAGTGAATGATTCACTCAAAATCGCTCCACCTCGACGCGCCTTCCTTTTCATCTTCCTGATCACGGGCGTCGTCCTGCTCCTCAACGGCCTTGCCGTCCTCGTCTTCGCCCCTATCCCGCGCTCTGCGGGCGCGATCCAAGCACCCCTCTCTCCATCGTTCGGCGTTGGAGGTTGGATGCCGATCGTTGCGGGCCTGCTCTGTTTCGCAGGCGCCGGGTGGATGCTGAATCACCACCGCAAGGTGGCCAGAATTGCCGATCTCGTTCAGGCCGAGTTACCCGAGGACGCCGTCGATCCTGACGGGAGATCCAGACTTCTCTCCGCGCTTCTCGAACGTGCGGATCAACTCGTTCGGGCGCTGACCGCGTTTCCGGAGGCCCTGGTGACCATCGACCTCAAAATCGGGGAAGACCACCGTCTCGAGCTCGAATACGTTCAGCGGACCATTTCAGCCAGACTCTCGCCAACGGATCGATCCCTCACGGAACGGATCGAGCAAATCTGGGAGGGAGTTGCGTTCGACGACGAGATCTTGCTGGACCTGGGGAACGCCGAACGGGTAACGGACTTTGTTGACCGCCTAACCACCAAGGTCCTCGCCCTTCCTCCCGACTACGAGCTTTCGGGCGATATCCGAATCTCGAAACGGTCGAACCTTGCGCCTGCCTGACGGAGCCCAGTCACGCAGAGCGCTTATAAGTAGACGGTCCACGCGCATATCATCAGATAGATCAGTGACAAGAGATCGAAACATGCCCGGTTACGGCTCCAGATTCCTCGCGTTGGTTACGGGCAACCTTGGTTTCCGCAACCATCGTTCTTTCGGCCGCAACTCACGCCTGCGGTGGATTCTTCTGTACCACCTTCCCGATCAGCCAGGTCAACGAGCGGATTCTGTTCGTTCAAGGGAACGGCACGGTGACCACCCACGTCCAGATTCAGTACTCGGGGCGACCGGAAGACTTCGCGTGGATTCTGCCTGTCCCCTCCCTGCCTGAGCTTTCCGTTAGCCACAACGAGTTGTTCCGCCAGCTCGAGTTCACCACACAGCCCTCCTTTGTCCTCGACTTCGAGGGCGACGAAAACTACTTCTTCTTCCCTCCCTTCGTCCGGTTTACCGATGCCGTTGCCGAAGACGGCGGCGTGGATGTGGTCGCCGAGGAACAGGGCGGCGCGTTCGACACCGTGATCATCACGGGTTACGACCCGCAGGCTGTCGCAAACTGGCTGGCCGAGAACGGCTATGTCCTGGATGGAATGGGCGTGGAGCTGCTGGCCCCCTAAGTGAACAACGGCTTCCACTTCGTCGCTTTGAAACTGGCTCCGGGCAAGGATCTAGGCGACATCGAGCCGATCGCGCTCACCTATGTGGCAAAAAAGCCCGGGATTCCCACGCAGCTCACCGCCATCACCACGGATCCCGATCTGGGCGTGATCGCCTGGGTGCTGGCCGAGAACCGGGCGATCCCCGAAAACTACCTCCAAGTCGAAGTGAACGATGCCAAGATCTACTGGCTGAATGGTGGTCAGAACTATGCCGATCTCGTCGCCGAGGCAGCGAACGAAGCTGGGGGCAATGCATTCACGACCGACTATGTTCAAGCGAGGTGATAGCTGAGAGGCTGTTCACAGAGGCACAGAATGACCTGACGAGGCTCCGCTCGACGTAGGATCCGGTCGAGTATCTAGACGACCTGCTGCGCGAGGGCTTCCCGAGAGACACACAGACACAGTCGATCACCCGTCGACACATCCCAATGCCGAACGAAGTCCTGACGGAGGGTGTGCTTCAGGTGGTATACCGTGGATCGAGACGCATACAACCGCGCCCTCGAAGACGGGAGCCTACAAGGGATCGCTGAACAGTCGTTCTACAACAACATGGCAGCCTATGCCGAGTGGATCGGGTCGATCGCGCTCGACCCGAATGCGATGACCGAAGACATCGATGCGACTATTGTGACGCCACTCAGGGACGGCCAGGCTCTGCTCACGGACAACCCGTATCTCACGCGTCTCTTCACTACGCTGTCTGCCAACGAGATGACGGTGGACCGGATGTTCGACTACAATCCGAATCCGCCTGAGGTTCCAGCCACGAGACGCGCGACTGCTCGCTGCGAGTGCCCGGAAGGCGTTCCAACCGATAGTGTAAAGATCAAGGACAAGGTTATCGTGATCATATTGGCCGATGGGCGCGAGATTCGCGTGACCCCGGATCCAAATCCAGTCCCCTTCCCGTTCGAGTCCCTCCGTCTCACCTCGGCCACCTTGGTCCAACGGCTCTCTACATCGGGCCAGGCGGAGACGATCCGCACCCTTACTGCGATCAATTCTGGCTTCAACGACGACGGGGAGACCACCGTCGATGATCGCCCAGACTTCCTGTCTGTCTATAGTAAAGCAGCGCCGCGCTACGACCTGGACGGCGACGGCATCATCGGCTTCGGCGACTTCCTTCGCTTCGCGGAAGCACTCACAGAATCGCCTCGTTCCCAGGCTCCAGCCTGGGAACGAAAGACCTATCCCTGCGTGGGCACGACCTTCACACCGGGATCCTCCGTCCGCTCGCCCCACGCCCTCAGCCGATCCCTGCAGTCCAATAGTGTATCCCGATGGCGGGACTCCACCGCAAGATTGACCATCTCACCAGGATCCTCTTGCAGGTCAACCAGCTGTTCCCGGTTCTGCCCCATCAGATACACGGAATACTTGTACTGATCCGTCACCATCGTCCTCGCGTATGACGGCCCACCAGGCCCATCGGCAAAGTTGATCTGCGTCTCTACGAAGAGTTCCTCCCGCCAGTCGGTGGACTCGGATCCCTCTACGATCTGCCGCAAGCTCAGCCCCTCGAGGCCATCGGGACACGCTACGCCAGCATAGTCGCACGCGGTCGGCAACAGATCCAGCCCGTTCGAGACAAGCCGGTGCGATACCTGTCCTGACTGCCCGCCCGGTGCCGATACCAGCATCGGGATCCGGATCTCCTCTTCCCAAAGGGCCGTCTTCTGGTTCCAATGGTGCGCACCATGACCGTCACCGTGGTCACTCGTGAAGATCACGACCGTGTTGTCTGCCTTCCCCGACGCATCCAGAGCATCGAGCAGCCTGACGACCTCCGCATCGACTTTCTCACACAACCGATAGTACGCGTGACGAAAATGACGCCAGTCATCATCGGTCCACTCCAGTGTCGGATAGATCCTCGGCGATCGCTGTCTGAGCATCTGCAGCGCTTCAGGCGCATACGGAGGAATCGCGAAATTCTCAGGGAGGCCCGGGCAGTCTTCGAGAGTCGCAGAAGGCACCGGTCCCTGCGGAAGATCCTGATTCCTGGCCACCTGACAGATATCGTGTGGATTGATGAAGGAGGCGAAAAGAAAGAATGGTTTGTCACCGTTATTGAAGTAGTCGGCCGACACTTCGGGTACCAGTGCATCGTTCATCGGGCAAAGCACATCCAGACCCAGATCTTCGGGCGAAACACCGGGCACGTGCCACTTTCCTGCCAGGGCTGCTTTATATCCTGCGGATCTCATCACGTTTCCGATCGACTGCGGAATCAGATCCTGATGGAAAGGCATCCCGTTAGACTCCACGCCCGCCTCGTGAGGCATTTTCCCACTCATATAGCTCGCCCTTGCCGGGCAACAGAGCGGGTGCGGACAATAAGCCCGCTCGAAGCGGGTTCCATTCGCCGCGATGCGATCCATCCCTGGCGTGGACAGGTTTTCGTTCCCCGCGCAACTCATCGCTCCTGCGAACTGCTGGTCTGTCGAGATAAAAAGGATGTTCGGTTGGTCAGCCATTGAAACCCCTGGAATCAATTATGTGAAGATATGAAGAAAGAAGATGTCTGAAGCCCTTCAATCTTCACATCTTCTTTCATCAGTTCTCAATGTTTCCCTGCATTGGCCTTCGCCATTACCAGTGACGTTGTAGGCGAAGGTGTTGATCCGGCGAGATCGACCGGACGTATTCGGCGCGGAGCCGTGGATCACGAGCGCGTTGAAGAACACAGCGTCACCGGGGGCCATCTCGACGGGCGTGGCGTCGTCACGCTCCTGATAATGACCAGGCAAGAAAACCCCGAAACTCGTCTTCTCGCGCTCGTGTTCCTGTAAACCCCACTTGTGACTCCCCGCGACAAACTGGGTACACCCGTTAGCCTGATCGGCCGGATCCAGCGCCACCATGCAGTTGACCATCAGGGGCTCATTCCCCTCCTGCTTCCAGTAGGCGTAGTCCTGATGCCAAGGGATTGCTGACCCGTCGTTCGCCGCCTTCATCAGCAGCTTGCTGTGGTAGAGCGATACATTCGGCCCGATCAAGGCCTCGATGCTGTCCAGCATCGCATCGCTTCTGAGGATCTCGTTCAGCGTCAAACTGACCAGTTCGCTGTGCATCAGCTGGCGGATCAGCTTCGGCATGTTCACATCGCCGAATTCCTCCCAGCTTATCCCGACGCCTTCCTTGGGCGCGTCGGCCATACGGTCGTGGAGGTCATCGATCTCATCCAGCACCACATCGACGAGCTCCTCTCCGAACAAACCGGACTTGACCACGTATCCGACATCGTCGAAATGCTGTATCTCGTCCTGACTCAAGCTCATGGGGCTACCTTTCGTGGGCATAATAGACCAGGCCGTCATACAGATCAACCCGATTTGGCCAGCCCTTCACATTCACCGACAATTCTCATACATTCTTCGGACTGCTCGATTGAGACGAGATCATTTACTAGAATCCTCTCCTGCTGGCGGGATAGGACAAATTCGCCGTAGCGAAGCGAAGGTGGGTCAGGTGAGGGCTTAAAATCCTGTCGTTCCCAGGCATCGGCCTTCGCCAAGGCTTCGGCCCGACCCGTAGCAGCCTGGGAACCAGAACATCCTATGCTATTTAGATCACACAAAAAGACACTGACCGGTCTCGCCAAGACCTGCGGCTGAGCGGCTAAGATCAGTCCGGTCGGACTGGGGAAACTGCTCGCGCAACTGCCGAAGGTTCAGGACGCCAACCTGCTTGTCGGATTCGACAAGTCGGACGACGCAGGAGTCTATCGACTTTCGGAAGATCAGGCGATCGTCGTCACGGCCGACATCATCACGCCGCCCGTCGACGACCCGTTCCTGTTTGGTCAGATCGCTGCTGCCAACTCGCTCAGTGACATCTACGCGATGGGTGGCCAGCCGGTGACGTGCCTGAATCTCGCCGGGTTCCCGAGCAAAAAACTTCCGGAGGAAATGCTGCACGGAATTCTGGAGGGGGCGCTAGACAAGATCACTGAAGCAGGCGCCGTTCTGGCGGGTGGCCATACGATCGAGGACGAGGAGCCCAAGTTTGGCTTGTCGGTTACGGGCATCGTGCATCCGGAGCGTTACTGGTCGAACGCAGGGGCGCAACCCGGAGACCTCATTATCCTAACCAAACGGATCGGAAGCGGTGTCCTGTTCAATGCGAACCTGAAGGGCTGGGTCTCGGATGGAGCTCTGACCACCTGTCTCGAGACGATATCCGCGCTCAACCGATCTTCCGCCGAACTCGCCTCGACGTTCACGATCCACGCGGCCACGGATGTCACCGGGTTCGGGCTTGCCGGTCACGCCACGGAGATGGCGAACGGGTCAGACGTCACGATTGAGCTGCACGCTAGCCAGATCCCGCAGTTTCCCGAAGCGCTCGATATGTACAAGAAAGGCATGACCACCGGCGTAAATGCCGAGAACAGAGCGATGATCGAGCACAGCACCCGCTTTGCCGGCTCGATCAGTATCTACGAACAAGAGCTCTTCATCGACCCACAGACAAGCGGCGGCTTGCTGCTTGCACTCGCTCGAGATGACGCGAAAGCCCTCCTGAAAAAGCTTCACGACGCCGGGCACACTCAAGCCGCGATCATCGGCGAAGTCAAAGAGCAGGCCTCCGATCACCTCCACTTTGTATAGCATCTGCTTCACACCCAACCTCGCATACGCCCGTCGTTGACCGGAGTCGATCCACGACGAATATTCGCTATTCCATGACCGCTCTGATTATCGTAATCCTCTTTCTTGCTCTGTGCACTCCGGCGAATGCCGAACGACCCGTGACGGTCTACGCGGCGGCCAGCCTGGCCGGCGTCCTGGAGGAACTTGCAGATTCAGCAAGGGCACAGGGCATCGACCTCAGAATTTCGTCGGGGGGCTCGTCCGCCCTAGCCAGACAGATTGAAATGGGCGCTCCGGCAGATTTATACGTGTCGGCGAACACTCAGTGGATGGACTATCTTGACCGGGCGGGCCTGATCGAAGCATCGACAAGAATGGATTTGGTGGGCAACGGACTGGTCCTGATCGCATCCCAGGATGGCCCGGACAGAATCTCGCTAAACCGTGGCTTCAACATCGCAGATGCTTTCCTGGGGAGAGTTGCCATAGCCGATCCGGACCACGTGCCAGGCGGGGTCTACGCGAAGCAGGCTTTGAAAAGGCTTGGCTGGTGGAAACGTCTGCAAAACAGGATAGCGCCCGCTGTAGACGTTCGGGCGGCACTGGCGCTTGTCGAGCGGGGTGAATGCGAGATGGGCATTGTCTATGCCACCGATGCGAGAGTTAGTGACAGTGTGCGAGTAGCAGGACGGATTCGCTCGGATCTGCACGAACCCATCGTCTATCCGATCGCGATCGTTCACGGCAAGTCAGGACGCCGCACTCGGGACGCTCTCGACCTCCTGGCCTCCGAACGATCCAGGCAGATTCTCAGGAAGCACGGATTCAAGGACCTGAGCGACTGATGTTGACGCCTGCTGAGTCAGAAGTTCTCCTCCTTTCGCTACGCGTGGCAGTTTTCTGCGTGGCCTTGAGCCTCCCCTTTGCCATCGCACTCGGATGGCTGTTGGCGCGCACGGACTTTCCCGGCAAGTCGATCCTCGATGGTCTGTGTCATCTGCCGTTGGTCCTTCCCCCGGTCGTCACCGGGTATGTGCTCCTCCTCCTTTTCGGCAGACGCGGCTGGCTCGGAGGATGGTTGGAAGACGGGCTGGGAATCCGCCTCGCCTTCGACTGGAAGGGCGCGGTTCTGGCCTCGGCCGTCGTTGGATTTCCGCTGATGCTCCGAGCCATCCGGCTAGCGATAGAGGGGGTCGACCCACGCCTTGAGGGCGTCGCACGCACGCTCGGCGCCGGAAAATTACGGGCCTTTGCCACAGTGACACTCCGGCTTGCCTCCCCCGGACTGCTCGTAGGGGCGCTACTTTCGTTCGCTCGCAGCCTGGGTGAGTTCGGGGCGACAATCACCTTCGTCTCCAACATCCAGGGCGAAACCCGAACCATTCCCTCAGCGATCTTCACCTACCTGAATCAACCCGGCGGAGAGGCGGCCGCTGCACGACTTGTCATCCTCTCGGTTCTCCTGTCCCTCGCAGTGATGGTGGCCAGCGAATACCTTTCACGGCGTCTGAGGAAGTCATAGTGCTCACCATCCGAGTCTGTCGGGACCTGGAGCCCTTTACGCTCGAAGTGGACGTCGAGTGCCCCTACTCCGTGACGGCGATCTTCGGCCCTTCGGGTTCGGGGAAGACGTCCCTCCTGTGCACGGTGTCCGGTTTGATGCGACCCGATCAGGGCGAGATCATCCTGGACAACGAGATCCTGTTCTCGTCAGAACGAGGCATCGATCTCCCTCCCGACCAGAGACGTGTCAGTCACGTGTTCCAGGACGACCAGCTTTTCCCTCACCTGTCGGTTTCAGACAATCTGCGCTACGGGTTCGACCTCCGGCCCGCATCGGAACGTCGATTCCAGGTGGAGACGATAGTAGACCTGCTGGAGATCGGGACACTCACGGATCGGTATCCGGCATCGCTATCGGGTGGCGAGCGCCAACGGGTCGCGCTTGGCCGTGCCATTCTGGCTTCTCCAAAGCTGCTTCTGATGGACGAGCCGCTGGCCGCCCTCGACCAGGGCCTCAAAGACAGGATCATCCCCTACCTCAGGCACATCCGCTCGGACCTCGGTCTGCCGATTCTGTATGTCAGCCATTCTGTTGCGGAAATCCTTCAGTTGACCGGGCAGGTGATCGTCCTTCAGGAAGGGAAGGTCATTGCCGCTGGAGACTTCTTCAATATCGCCCACCACACCGAGATCCTCCCCCTCGTCGAGGCGCACGGGTTCGAGAATGTCCTTCCCGTCGACGTGATCTCCAACGATGCGGACTCTGGCGTCACGCACGTTCGATATGGTCAGAGTGAATGGGTAATTCCTGGCAGCGATCGCAAGCCGGGGAAGCGGATCTTCATCGGGATACGGGCCAACGACATTATTCTGTGCCGGAGCAGGCCAGCGGGAATCAGCGTTCGAAACGCGATCGAAGGAAGGGTCTCAGATATCGCGGACGTTGATGGCCGCAAGCTGGTGACCGTAGACATCGGGAAGCGGCTTGCGGTGGAGGTAACCGGAGAGGCTGTGCGGGAGCTCGGACTGAGCAAGGGGGAACGTGTTGTCTGTCTTGTGAAGACCCACTCCATCCGAGTCGGTCCAGACGTGACTTAGATTCGTGATTGCCAGGCGGGCTACTTTCGTCACGACACCTTAAGTTGGCGACTAAAAGCGTGCCTCCTACTGGATCGGGCCGCCTGAGCTTTTTTCGTAAAACGGCCCGGGTCTATTCCCAGCTATACTCTCGTCCCCAGCCTGTGGCTGGGGACGTTGATAGAGGCCAGATTTCCTAGTTCAGTCTGCAGGCTTCCTCAACCAGAAGTAAGTTTCCTTTGTCACCGAGTCCCCCGTCACCATATCCGTAACCGTGACGACCAGATCGTATTTCCCCTCGTTAGACCTGGACACATCCAGCCCAATATACTCGCTGTGGTCCCGTCGGTAGCCCACCTGGTCAGTTGAGATCGTCACCGTCTCCTTCTGCTCGTCCTTCAGAACCTTCCCGATCGACCTGATTACTTTGCTGAAGAAGCGACCTTCGTGCGCCGAAGCACGGATCGTGTAGGTCACCCGGTATCGCGATTACCCGAAATCATCCCGTTGCGAGTCATAGATCTCGTAGTAGATCAGGAAGGGCTTTTCTGTCGTGTAGGTACGGGTCGGGTTGGGGATGACGCTCAGCCCCCTTGATTACTTCCCGATAGTCCTCGAACACTTCGCTCGCGAGCTCGATATCACTGATGGCGAGAGTACCCGGGATCTATGGCTCAACGGTGATGGTATCGTATCGGGCTCCAAAGGCATCACCGCCGACGTCGCGAAATTCCGACCCGATCTGATACGACCCCGGCGGCAGAGTCAACGCCGATTCACTCGCAGCCACCTGCCCCGGCCGTTCTGGATCCGACAGATAGCGGATCGTGTCTCGCTTTCGGTAGAGAGGCTTCCAATCGAGCGAAAAAACCGCGACGCCTCGGGCTAAAGTGCCGGTGTCGGGCGTGACGGTCTTCAAGCCCTCGAGAGGTACGCCGAAGTAGAGCTCGAGACATGAGGCGCGTCCATCGCCGATAAAGTCAGCAGACTCGGACGTGACCAGGATCACCGATGCCATCTGAAAATAGACATCGCTCTTACGACTCACGGCTGCAGCAACCACTGTCTCCGGACGCCTCTGGGTCCAGACCACAGTGTTCTTGGATGACTCGGCGCGACCTCCCTGAGGCAGCCCAGGATAGTCGAAATCCTCCTGGTACCTCTGAGAAACAAAGACCACCTCGATGCCATCGTTGATGTATGGGTAGATCCAGTACTCCCACGGCTTGTCCGGTTCGACCGGATACAGCGGCATGCCCCGAATCTCGTTGGCCCCATCCTTTCGAGCGAGGTGAAAGAGTTCGTCCCGTAGCTGTTTCCTTCCGTCCTCTCATTGCTCGAGTACAGACGTCTGTTGGCATTCAACTCGAACTCGCCCCCCTCGAAGTCACCCACATCGAGCGTTCCCGATTCCCGCTCTCGAATCGACTGACTAATCCGCCTGGACCGGGCGATGATTTCCTGTCGTGCGGCAATCGGGAGCTGTTCCTGAAGTCGATCCTTCACTCTGATTACATCTGGATGGAATTCGAAGCGTGCGTTATCCCACCGACTCTTGTGCCTCGGTTCTCCATACCGCACATAAACCTCACCACGACGATCCCAGGGCCATCGAACCTGCCCGAACTCATGCATGGCATAGATGATACGCCGGTAATGTTCGACCCGACGCTCGTTCTCATCCGTTGCTGGAGAGGGATCACGCTTCTGCCAGAACAGACGCGTAAACGCAAGCCGCTCCCAGCTATCCATCTCCTGGTATGTGAGCCTCTCCTCTTCGGTCGCGATGATCGAAATGTCACTGAACAGTGCCCGCGTACTGTCGTCCAGACCCGAGATATGTTCGGCCGCCGTTTCTCCAACCTCACGGATCTTCCCCGCCAGTTGATAGACCTCGATCAGTTGCGTCAGATATCTGGACCTGAAGTTGGGGCGTTCCACCATCAGGCGCGTCCATACGTGGACTGCAGCATCGGCCTTCCCCGACTTCAGCAGCACACTCCCGAGTTGAAACCAGGTCTTGCCTGGATCGGGATTGACATCCACCTGCCCCTGATACGCCAACGCCGCCTGCTCCAGGTTCGGATCCTTCTCCAGGACCAGGCCTGCCTCGTGGTAGGCGCCGAGCTTGTAATGCACATCTGGATGATCTGGGAAGTTCTCGATGACCTTCTCGAACCAGCGCCCGACCTCACGACTCCGAATCACGAGATGCCCCATCGCAAGGTTATACGGCGCGGCGGCATACTCGGCGTCCACCAACGAAACGCTCCGGAACTCCTCGAGCGCCTTCGCCCCTCGTTTTTCCTAGGCCAGCAGGGCGAGCGCCCGACCGTTCCGGGCCTCGGCAAAACTCCGATTCTTCTTCAGCGCCTCTAGGAAGGCCCGATCGGCCTCGATAAACTTACCAGCCTCGAGCAGAACATAGCCGCGCGCGCTTTGTGCGACGGGATCGTCAGGCAGACGGGATATCAGAATTGCGGACAGCGAATCAGCCGAGCGAACGACCGATTCATCAGGTCGATTCACATACAGCTTGAACAGCTCCGGGATTTTGTCCATCCGCTCGAAGAAATAGTCGGATACGCTGTATCGGCGGATACCCAGGTGGTGGGAAAAGTAGTACTTGTGGAGAGGGGGGTTGTGCGAACGCCAAAACCGATCGATGTAGGCGGCCTGTTCTGCTCGGTCGAAAGATTCGTAGATCTCCGCGGAGTCGGCTCCGACCACAGCGGTAATCAGAGCGGTAGTCGCCTGACTTGCCCGATCGCCGAACGCGTCTTCCAGTTCCGCCGCGGGTGCGGAGGGGACGCCGGCGAGCAGATACAATGTGAAGATCAGGACCGACACGAGGCCCCCCGGAAAGGACCGTTTCTCGTCGCACCAGACACAAAGATGCCCCGCACAGTTTCCCGAGCCCGGCCGAAGATAAATCGCGCTGCAGCCTACCGGAACAGCATGCTGATGTCCAGAGCCGTCGCCGAATGGGTCAGGGAACCGACGGAGATGTAGTCGACACCCGTCCCAGCGATCTCTTTGACCCGATCTAGAGTGACGTTCCCTGACGCCTCTAGGAGTGGACCACCTCTCTGATTCCGGACCATCTGCACGGCCTCAACCATCGTGTCTACACCCATGTTGTCCAGCATCACCCAGTCCACAGCGGCCATCATCGCCTCTTCGAGTTCGATCAACGTCTTGACCTCCACCTCGATCTTGACGTCATCGGCATTCCCGTTCAGGTGCTTCCTTACCCCATTGACAGCAGGCCCGATACCGTCTGCGGCTTCGATATGGTTTTCCTTGATCAGCACCATGTCGAAGAGCCCGAACCGATGGTTCTTCCCTCCCCCGACCGCGACGGCATACTTGTCGAGCTTCCGCCAGCCCGGAATGGTCTTCCGGGTATCCAGAATGGTGGCATCGGTGCCCAGGGTCTGCTTGACATACCGACAGGTCAGAGTCGCCACCCCCGACATCCGCTGCAGGAAGTTCAGCGCCGTTCGTTCGCCCGTGAGAAGGCCCCGCGCCGGCCCCGACACGGTCGCAATCAGGTCGCCGGGATGCACACGCTCCCCGTCCGACACTTTGGATTCGAATGCTGCGGACCCATCAACCGTGTCGAACACCCAGGCGGCCACCTGAAGCCCGGAGACGACCCCGGTCGCCTTCGCGACAAAATCCGCCGACGCCGTCATGGAATCTGGCACGGTCCAGTTGCTCGTGATATCCCCGGAGCCGACGTCTTCCGAGAGTGCCACATCGATCAGCGGCTGGATGTCTTTGCGTTTCAGTTCGGTCATGGTTTGTCCATTCGGTCACACTGGTCAGCTAAGCAGCTTCTCTTTAATACGAACGATCTCATCACGGCATTCCGCCGCCTTCTCGAAGTCGAGATCCGCAGCCGCAGCTGACATCTGTTTCTCGAGCTCTGCAATCAACTCCGTCGGATCCTTATTCAGGTCATAAGATGTCTCGGGCTCGGCGATCCGGTCATCCTCCATCTTCGCATCTACCGTCACCCGTGTGGCCTGGATGATCTCCTCTTCCGACTTGAATACCGTCTCTGGCGTGATCCCGTGTTCCTCGTTGTAGGCTTCCTGAAGTGCTCGTCGACGATTCGTTTCGTCGATCGTACGCTGTATCGAGTCGGTGATCTTGTCCCCATACATAATGACGACGCCTCCCGCGTTCCGTGCGGCGCGTCCGGCCGTCTGGATGAGCGACCGTTCCGATCGCAGGAAACCTTCTTTATCTGCGTCGAGAACAGCCACCAGACTCACCTCGGGCATGTCGAGTCCTTCACGCAGCAGGTTCACGCCAACGAGAACGTCGAACTTGCCCAGCCTCAAATCGCGGATGATCTCGACACGGTCCAGCGAATCGATCTCGGAGTGCACGTATCGCGCCTTGATCCCGATGTCCCGCAGGTAGTCCGAAAGGTCTTCGGCCATCCGCTTGGTCAGCGTCGTGACGAGGACCCGCTCGTCCCGCTCGATCCGGACACGCGCCTCCTCGACCAGGTCGTCGACCTGACCGCGTACGGGCCTCACGTCGATCTTGGGATCCAGCAAACCGGTGGGCCGGATGATCTGCTCGACGACCACACCCTCGCTCTTCTCGAGTTCGTAGTCAGCCGGCGTCGCGGACATAAACACGACCTGCCCAATCTTGCCCTCGAACTCCTCGTGATATAGTGGGCGGTTGTCCACCGCAGCCGGCAGTCGGAACCCGTGCTCGACCAGAGTCTCTTTACGCGTGCGATCCCCCTTCCACATACCCCGCACCTGGGGCATGGTCACGTGGGATTCGTCGATCACCATCAGGTAGTCGTCGCCGAAAAAGTCGAGTAGCACATAGGGCGGTTCACCCGGCTGACGTCCATCGATGTATCGCGAGTAGTTCTCGATACCGGGACAGAAGCCAATCTCGCGCATCATCTCGATGTCATATCGTGTCCGCGTCTCCAGCCGCTGGGCCTCCAGCAGCTTGCCCTCGGTGCGGAACTGCTCCAAACACTTGGCCAGATCGACCTCCATGTCCAGGATCGCCCGCTCGATCCGGTCTCCCGAGGTCACGAAATGCTTGGCTGGGAAGATTGACATCTCTTGCGTTTCGTCGACCACCTCACCCGTCAGGATATTGATCATCGAGATGTTTTCGACTTCGTCGCCCCATAGCTCAACGCGGACGGCCAGCTCCTGTTCCATCGGCCGAATCTCGACGACGTCACCCCGGACCCGGAATGTCCCGGGCTCGAAGGCCAGATCGTTCCGGGTAAAATGGATGTCGACGAGTTTCCGGAGCATCTCGTCCCGGTCGATCTCCTCCCCCTTTTTGAGTTGAACGTGTAGGCGATCATACTCGTCCGGATTCCCGATCCCGTAGATGCACGACACGCTGGCAACGATGATCACGTCCTGCCTGGACTGCAGGGCGCTCGTCGCACGCAGCCTCAGACGCGTGATCTCGTCGTTGATATCGACTTCTTTCTCGATATACGTGTCTGTAACGGGTTTGTAGGCTTCGGGCTGATAGTAATCGTAATATGAAATAAAATACTCGACGACATTGTCCGGGAAGAAGGCCTTGAACTCGCCGTAGAGCTGGGCGGCCAGCGTCTTGTTGTGCGAGATCACGATCGTGGGCTTCTGAACCGACTCGATCACTTTCGAGATCGTGTAGGTCTTGCCTGTTCCCGTCGCCCCCATCAGGGTCTGATATTTGTCTCCCCTCTCGATACCGGTCACCAGCTCATCGATCGCTCTCGGCTGGTCTCCCGACGGTTCGAACGGGGCTTCTACGCGTAAATCCGGCATACTCTCAAGGCTCCTGAAAAGTCCCTGACGAATGTAGCCGGATCGTCCGGTCCGAGCAAGGTGCCAGCGGAGCACGTAGCCGGCCTTGATCTACCGACTGTGATCGTGCAGGAAGGCGATTACGACACGACCGCCCTGGGCATCTGCGCCTCACGATTCCAGGCTGGCTTCGAGTGAATCGACGGAATGGAGCCGTTCAGGGGAGACGTATGCCCAAAATTGACGCAGAGGCGCACGCTTAGAACGGCACCACACCAATTGAAATCAAAGGTTTAAGGCTACGAAGCGATCCTCGTAGCTTTTTATTGAATCCAGACAAGGAGATCGCGCGGCTCGAGGTGATGATCAAGCAGTTCGCGCACTGGGCGCACATTAAGGGCAACAAGTCACACGCCATCCGTACCCGGAGCCGATAGGAGTATCTGGACCGGATGGAACGGATCGATCGTCCGGTTCTCGACGGCGACCGAATCGATCCGAACTTCGGTGTCCAGTCCGCTCAGGGCAAAATCGCGCTCTAACTGAATGGCTATTCCCATCGAGCGCCCTGGACGTCGAGACAGAACGACAACTCTGGCAGGGACTCTTCGCTACTGCGGGAGCCGACGCAACCAGCCTGGTGGTATACCACCGCAGTAGAGCGCTTCGCAGGGCCAACCAGATTGTCGTGCTGAAGTCGGGGCACGTTGACGCAATCGGCAAGCTGGACGAGTTGCTAGAAGTGTGCGACGAGATGGAGCGACTTTACCAAGGAGATATCGAGTGAAGATCTCGGTGGGAGCGACCCACCACCTGATCAATGAAGATAGAAAGCGCGCAGTTGAGATCGTTCTTCAGAAGCAGGACAGCCAGGCGCTGGAACGGGAAGATCCAGCTCGATCATCCGGTGCCTAACCGGCTTTGATCTTGACATTCCCACCCTTGGCGGACATACTTTCTCGTCGGGTCGCAGCTGCTTGCAGCGGTCCTTTTTCATTGATGCCCCACGTATGAGGACCTGAAAAAAAAGAGCTGATCGCCCGGCGCAAGACGCAGGAATCCAAACTGGCCGCTCTGGAGGGCAACAGCCAGTCCACAATCGAGGACCATCGTCTGCACGCGCTTTGCGAAATATCATCGGGCATCGGCCACAACCTAAACAACCTGCTTACGGGCATGCTTCTCCAAGCTGAGCTAATCAGTTCGGCGTCCTCGGACCCCGAGGTACTCGAGTGCGTTCAGGATATCCTCCGTACGAGACGCCGTGGCGCCGATCTCGGGCTGGCGTTGCGAGAGAATATCTCTTCCGTTCCACATCCCATCGATTTGAAGACAGCAGTGCTCCAAGCAGTGGAGAACTTACGTGCCGTCTGGGAAGCGGAATCCAACCTGGAGGGGAGAGAATTACAGTTGAGTCTCGAGATCGATGATCCATTGCCCCAGGTTCACGCGACAGAATCCGACCGGAATGACTTCGTCATCGACTTGCTCAACAACGAGAACTAGGCATTTCCGGAGGGCGGATTGATCGAAGTCACTGCTGCGCAATCGGGTGATTTCGTTCGTCTGTCGATCTGAGACAACGAGATCGGGATGGACACCTTGAAGCGTGCTACGACCCCGTTCTTCACGACCGAGAACGACGTTTGATCCGGGTTCGGTCTCTCCACGATCGATGACTTGGTGCATACCTGGGGCGGGCGACTCGACATTGCCAGCGCTCTCGGAGAGAGGACAACAGTGCTCGTCTACCTCCCGACCCGACCCTGAGCGATTTCGCTCTCCCCGATTAATAAGTAGATTAGGTTCCCTTATTTAAACACGCCGCGGGCGACCGCCGAGAGACTGATCGGCGTCCCCCTCCCCCCCGTCGCGGACCACCGTA
Source organism: Gemmatimonadota bacterium (assembly GCA_002727195.1). Taxonomy (GTDB): domain Bacteria; phylum Latescibacterota; class UBA2968; order UBA2968; family UBA2968; genus UBA2968. Next base: position 107,492 of record PBWH01000009.1, on the reverse strand, counting down.
TAAGCCAGGAGAACCGCGCATGGGATACACCACCGACGTCCACCAATTCACCACGGCGTGCAAGGAAGGGTTACCCGACCGGCCGACACGAATATCTGACGAGCGAATCGCTTTTATCAGGCAGATGGTGAACGACGAGATGGATGAGTTGGAGGAGGCGCAAACGGTCGCCGAGCAGGCCGACGCCCTCGTCGACGCGATCTATTACATCTGCGACTTTGCGGCCACACACGGGATCAACCTGGATCCTCTGTTCGACATCGTGCACGGCGCGAACATGCAGAAGATTGTCGACGGGAAGGTGATCCGTCGGGATGATGGGAAGATCTTGAAACCGGAAGGTTGGGAAGATCCGGGCCCAAAGCTCGAAGCCGAGATCGAAAGACAGCTGGAGCGGGGTTCGTTCACGAACGGGCAACACACCTGACCCATTGATACGACTGTTCGCAGGGTCTATATTCTGCAGAAACGTCGAACACAGGAGACGGCATGGATCACGTCGACAGAAACTTGGCGAATGCACTGAGGGAAACGGCCGACCGGCTGACCGATGGGGCACGATACGAGTGGGGCCACATGGGGCGCTGCAACTGCGGGCATCTCGTTCAGACACTCACCGACATGACGGACATAGAAATCGCCCAGTCGGTCGACTACCAACTGGACGAATGGTCCGAACACGCCAAGGACTACTGTGAAGGCACCAGCTCTAGGGTCGAAGACCTGTTCGAAACCCTCAAGTCATTCGGCCTGAGCTCCGACGACATGCGTCACCTCGAACACCTCTCCGACCGCCGCGTCCTCAGCAGGATCGATGGCCGCCCGACCCTGCGCAAGAACGACATCCAGGACGTCTCGCTCTACATGCACACGATGGCCGATCTACTCGAGCAGCCTTAGCCTCGTTCCCAGGTTCCAGCCTGGGAACGAATGGCAACCCTCTCAAACCTCATACGCCGTCCAGGTACCCGTGCACCCGTGTCCCTTTCGCACGTGCAGTACCCGGTTCGTGGCGTCAGCGATGTAGCCTGACACGGAGATCATCTCCTCCGCCCCGTGTCGACAGATCGCGGCAGGATCCCCGTCGTGATCGGCCAGAATCACCTTCATCGTCTCCACACTGACCTCCCCGTACTGTTCCGTCACGAGGGACCGCATTCGGTCCGCTCTCGGGCAGGAGTCAGCCAACGAGTTCGTCTCATGGTCGGAGTAGACCTCGCTCTCATAGTGATTCGCGTGGATGATGCAGTCGGGATCGGCTCCCGTATATCGCTCGGCACCTTCTGGCCGGATCTCGAAATCTGCGATCTCGCCATCGCCGCTACAGATGACCATGTTACCCGCCGAACAGGTGTGATGCGTATCCAGTACCTCTGAGATCCCGGCGACATCCTGCTTCTCCAGGCAAACGCGCTTGATCGGGTAGTGTGGCAGCCCCATTTTCCAGGGACAGTCATACAGGGCGTTGGCGAAGTGAGCGACGCCGTGTTCGTTCATCCCTGAGTATCCCAACTGTCCCGCGAAGGTGAACAGCAGCGCTTGAGGTCTCCCATCCGTCGGCTTGACGTGAAGAAGAAGTGCGAAGTCCGCGTAATCCGGAGCCAGATCCTGGTTCTGCCCTGCGAGCGTTGCGCCGTCTTTGGTCGCCTTGCCGGTCATCGCGAAAGCCGTGCAGGCTTCATCACCGACTTTCGCCGCCTCTCCTCTCGCCTGACAGAGCACAGCCTCCTCGAAGCTGATCCCCGCCCCCTCAGCCAGCCCCCGCACCTCCTCGACATACTGCGGGCTCAGTCGTTCCATCAGCGGTAGGAAGGCCATTGCGTTCCGGCAGAGCTCATCTCTGGACTTCCCCGTCATCCGGTCGATCCACAGGAGGTATTTGTCGATCAGGTGTGAGGCCTGCGCGCCGTGCTGGTAACCCAACTCGTAGGCGGATCCCTCAACGGACAGATACGGCCATTCCTGTCTCAGAACGTTCGACCTGTCGGATCTTTCTTCACGCGCATCCATAGTTAGCGAACCGTCACTCGTTTCTTCTCGAAGTAGTCCCAGTCCCATTCGGCTCCCCAACCAAGGCCGCCGGCAGGAGTGATTTGTCCGTCGATGGGAATCGGCGGATTAATGAGGCCGATCTCTTTGCCGGCCTCGTCTCGTGATCCGTTCGGGAAGTACTCGTAGTAGGTCGTGTTCTTGACCGCACACGTCAGATGCGCGTGCACGTGGCCGAACAGTCCGCCCGGTCCATTCGGCTCGACCGTCGTCCCCATCACGCGCGCCGCTTCGACCAGGTGCAGATAGGCCGTTGTCCCGATCCGTCCGTTCACCCTGAGCTTATCCGTCGCCGCCGTCTCCAACCACGCCCGGCTCAGATCCACGTCATTCATCAGCGTTTCGGGCGCCAAAATGGGGATGTCGACCGCGTCACACAGTCGCTGAAGACCCGTCAGGTCCCGATCGTCCAGGGGTTCCTCGAACCAGCCAAACTTCAACGCCTCGAGCCGCCTACCGAGCTCGACCGCCTCGTCCAGTGTATAGCTACACCCGGCCGCATCGTGCAGAAGATCGAGATCCTCCCCCACCGAGTCACGCACTGCAGCCGCCCACTCCGCGTTCACTTCACCGGTCCCTCTGAAGTGATCCTTGAGCGCGATGAACCCCTGCTCCGCGGCTTTCGACGCATCCTCGGCAGAAGCCTCCTTCGTAGCCCCACCATAGTTGTAATACGCCGGGCACGACTGCCTCGCCCGTCCGATCAGCTCGGAGACCGACTTCCCCTCCACCTTGCCGACGATGTCCCAGAGACAGTTGTCGAACGCGCCGTGCCACCCATACATCGTGAACATCCCGCGGGTGGCGGCCTTGCACTTGGAGTAGAGACGCTCTCGCTCCTGCGGATCTTCGCCTAGCGCCAGAAACCTCAGCTGTTCGAGGTCTTCCGTCCGCATTCTCGTGTAGCGAGCGTCTCCGACTGTGCAGACGCCTTCGAGATCCTGATCCGTCCGGACGTGCAAAACGTGCAACTCACGGGTCGGTGCGCCCTCGGCCGTCCGAACCCAGCGTTTTCGTTCACCGCCCGCAGGGACCTCTTGCAGCTCAAACAGTCCCGTGTTGGAGATCGTCTCAAAGACGGACAGGCTGATCTCTGTGATCTTCACGTATTCTGCCTAGTGACTGTGTCGTGGGATGCCCTTCTTCACTTGCTGATACTTCACGGCAGGCTTCATGACGGCGCCTTCCGACAACTGAGACACGGTCGACCGATAGATCTCCTCCCACGGGGTCTGACTGTCGAGTACGTTCAATTCGAGTGCGCCCTTCCTGCGCTCGAGCTCCTCGTCGTCGACCAGCATATTCACCTCACGGGTGTTCAGGTCTACCCGAACCATATCGCCGTTCTGCAGGATCGCCAGATTGCCGCCCACCGCTGCCTCGGGCGAGCAGTTCAGGATCGACGGGCTGGCCGATGTACCGCTCTGCCGACCGTCACCGACACACGGAAGTTCTGGCGTCCCCTGCTGCACAAGCCGATCGGGAGGCAGCATATTGACAACTTCCGCCGATCCGGGGAACCCGACGGGCCCGCACCCACGAACGAACAGGATGCAGTCGTCATCGATGTTAAGATCGGGATCGTTGATCCGATCGTGGTAATCTTCGGGCCCCTCGAACACGATGGCCCGACCCTCCCAGGCATTTTCATCCCCTTGCTTGTTCAGATACTTCTCGTGGAAGTCGACCCCGATCACCGATGTCTTGATCAGACCGGAGTCGAAGATGTTCCCGCCGAGGATGATGAACCCGGCGTTCTCCTTCAGCGGCTGATCATACGTTTTGATCACCCGATCGTCCTTTATATAAACGCCATCCAGATTCTCGGCCATCGTCTTCCCCGTGACCGTCAGGCAGCCGCCGTCGATCTTCTCGTGCTTCAGCAGTTCGGCCATCACCGAAGGCACCCCACCAGCCCGGTAAAACATCTCACCCAACCACTCCCCGGCGGGCTGACAGTTCACGAGCAGCGGGATCTCCGCCCCATAAGTCTGGAAGTCATCGATCTCGAGTTGTGCACCAATGTGGCACGCGATCGCGATCAGGTGAGGCGGTGCGTTGGTGGAACCACCGATTGCGGAGTTGACGACGATCGAATTCAGGAACGCTTCCCGGGTCAGGATCTTCGACGGCGTCAGGTCCTCGTGAACCATGTCGACGATTCGTTTGCCGGTGTGGTAAGCCATCTGCGCGCGTTCGCGATACGGTCCTGGAATAGCCGCGCACCCTGTGAGCGACATCCCGAGCGCTTCGGCCAGCGAGTTCATCGAAAGGGCGGTACCCATCGTGTTGCAGTGCCCTACGCTAGGTGAGGAGGAGACCACCATTTCCATGAAGCCGTCATAGTCGATGTTCCCCGCGGCATACTCCTCGCGAGCATCCCAAACCACCTTACCCGAGCCGGCCAACAACCCTTTCCAGTGTCCGTCCAGCATCGGCCCGCCTGACAGGACGATTGACGGGATGTCCATCGTAGCAGCCGCCATGATACAGGCCGGCGTCGTCTTGTCGCATCCCGTCGTCAGAACAACGCCATCGATCGGGTAGCCGTGCAAAATCTCGACGATTCCCATGTAGGCCAGGTTCCTGTCCAGCGCCGCCGTCGGCCGCTTGCCCTGCTCGGCTATCGGGTGCACGGGGAACTCGAACGGGAACCCACCCGCATCCCGAATCCCCTCCTTGATCCGCTGCGAGAGGAACATGTGGTGACGGTTGCAGGGCGAAAGGTCGTTCCCCGTCTGCGCGATGCCGATGATCGGTCGACCACCCTGCAATTCCTCCCTGGTGATCCCGTAGTTCATATACCGTTCGACATACACCGCCGTCATCCCGGGGTTATCTGGGTTATTGAACCACTCCTGCGATCGCAACGCCTTTGGTGTATGCTCGCTCATTTCTTCACAACTCCTGTCATTCTGTTGGTTTGGGTGCGTGGCCAAAATTACGAAATGCGTCATGCCCAGGGTATCTTCTATCTGTTTGGTCCCGGACACCTGACCCCCTCCCAGTTCGAACTGTTATATCCTGACAGGACGACCTGTCTGTATCGCCCGGACTTCCTTGAAGCACATCGCCAGAGCGTTGCGGGCGACTTCCCCGGAGATCTCTGCAGCGACCCCACCGCCCAGAACCGCGTCTACCGCACTCTGAATCTCTTTGGTGAAGGCCGTCAGTGGATTTCCCGATCCGGTTCGAGGACGCCTTGATTTTCCGTCGGCAGTCAGCACTGTAAGCGGCTGCGCCAGATGCACTCTCCCGGCCACGGTCCCGAACTCGTAGAGAACAGTCGCCTGCTCGAAGTAGGCCTCGAAGCCGTGGACGAAGGGCCTCCCCTTCTGAGCAATCGCCCCTCCCGTACAGGTGATCGACAAGCTCGGGTCGTTTTCATACCGGTATGAAGCCCCGATATAAGACGCGTGAGTCGGGTCGATCAGCCGCCCCACCGCTGACACGCGGTCTGGCGTCCCGCACGTCGCCACGATGAAGTGTGTGTCGTGGATGTGCAAGTCGATCCCGGGACCACCACTCCGCTCGACATTCGAAAAATCAGACGACCAGTCCGGACGTGAAATGATCCGCTTCAGGTGAGCCCCCTGAAGGGCCCCATACTGGCCGGATTGGACACAGTCGGCAAGGAACGCGTATTCCGAGAAGAACGGGAGAACGTGAGCCACCATCAGGTGCTTCCCGGCCCTGTCCGCTTCCCTCACCATACGGTCCGCATCTCGGAGGGACAGCGCAATCGGCTTTTCAACCAGGACGTGCTTTCCGGCACGTAGAGCACGAACAGCAGCATCGCAGTGATCCGACGTCGGCATGCAGATATCAACAAGATCGACTTTGGGATCAGAAAGCAGGTCGTCAAACTCTGCGTAGGTGCCGATCCGGCTCAGGTCCTCTCTCCCACCGGGATCGCCAAAGTTTCCGCGAATACCTCGCCAGTCTCCCTGCAGCTTCTTATCCGACCGGCTACAGATGGCCGTAACCCGTCCCCGTCGCACTTTCCTCGCCGCACGAAAGTGCGTCATACCCATAAACCCGATGCCGACAATACCGATACCGACCATAGACCTGTTCCGTTCGTTGCAGTTTGCACGCAATATAAGTCGCCCAGCCTCGGCGCATCAAGCAGATGGGACAACGTTACAGGTCGTCGTGCTTCTTGTATATTCTGGCCGTGAACTCACCACAACCCAAAGATCGATTCCACGATAGGGTAGACCGGTTTCTCAACACCTACCGCATGACAGAGCCCAGCGATACCGTTCTGGTTGCCGTGTCGGGTGGCCTCGATTCCGTGTCCCTGCTTGCCGCCCTGCGATCCCTGGCGGAGAGAAGGGATCTTCGTCTGCACGTCGCTCATCTGGACCACGGCATCCGGGGTTCCGCATCGGCGGGCGACGCGGCATTCGTCCTCGAGCTAGCCGACCGGTACGATTTGCCCTGCCACTCAGAAGCGGTCGACACCCCGCGGCTGGCAGCGAAGTCGAAGCGATCGCTTGAAGAAGCGGCCCGAGACGCGCGAAAAGCCTTTCTGTCTCGCGTTACGGACGACATCGGGGCAGACCGAATCGCGACGGCCCATCACCTGGATGACCAGGCAGAGACCGTGCTCCTGCGCCTCTTTCGCGGGAGCGGTACGACCGGTCTGGCAGGAATCCGCCCGATCTCAGAGGATGGACGGGTGATTCGTCCCTTCCTTAACGTAAGCCGCCAAGAAATCAGAGCTTATGCGGCCGCACGAGCGCTCGAGTGGCGAGAAGACGCGACCAACACAGACAGCACATACCACCGGAACCGGATTCGGAACGTGGTGATGCCTCTTCTGACGGAGGCCTTCGACCCCCGCGTTCCGGAAGCCGTATATCGGGCGGCTCAAGTTCTACAGGCAGACGACGACGCCCTCGACCAGATCACGCTAGACGCTTCAAAAACCGTAATTTGCGCGCGTTCAGAGCGCAAGATTGCGCTTGATGGACCTGCTTTTTTCGGTTATCATGTAGCCGTTCAAAGGCGGCTTATTCGGCACTGTCTGGGCCGGGTCGGACACGACCCTCGCCGCGTAACATTCGGCCTGATCGACCGCCTCCTGACCCGGTTTAAACGTGGGCCGGGTTTCGTGCAGGTTACAACCGATCTGACCGCCAGCAATACCGGGCGGCTGATTCTTTTGGGGGCTGAGGCTCCGGTATTCGAGGAGCCGATCGGGTTAGGGCCTAACCAGATCGACGCGATCGACGCCAAACTGTCGGTCGATGACGTCTTACGACCTGAGTTTCCCACCCGTTTCTCTGCGATCCCACCGTTCGAAGTCTGGTTCGATCGTGAGATCCTTCCGAAAAACCTGGTGATGAGGACAGTCAGACCGGGAGACCGGATCCGCCCGTTCGGATCTACGGGATCACGAAAGGTCCATGACGTCCTGATCGATCGGAAAGTCCCGCGTCTGATCCGGGACGAAGTCCCCGTCCTCGCTGATCGGGATGAGGTCCACTGGATCGTCGGCATCCGCGCGGGTGAATCGAGCCGGGTCCCCGAATCGGCACAAGGCGCGGCACGGTTTACGTTCGAAGGATCGTGGCGAACTCTTTACGCGGCTGTAGAGCCTTATACTTGACCTACATGGCAGAACTCGACCCCAAGAAACAGGAAAGCACCGAGCAAGACCCCCCTATCGCTGAAGAGCGCGAGGATGAGGTTGTTTCGGCAAAGCCGGAACCGGAAGAGAGACCACGTCGTCAGCCGGCCGACCGGGTCCGCCGCGATCCCGACGATGGGAACGGTAAGAAGCCCTGGCACCGGATCTCCAAGACGCTCGCGTTCTGGATCATCTTCCTGCTCGTCGCGATATCGGCCTCCAAGTTCCTCGGCAGCAACACCGCGAACGACGAGGTCATCCTCAGCTACAAGGAATACAAGCAGTTTCTGAACGATGGGAAGATAACCAGCGCCGTGATCATCGAGACGGAGTTCCACGGCAAGCTGGTCGAACCCGAGTTCACCACGCCAGACCGTGGCCCCCAACGTTCCTACGACTCCTTCACCGTAAACCTTGGCGTCATCGACGCGGAAACACGGGCCGAATGGGAGAAGCAGGGCGTCGACTTCCGCTTCCAGCAAAAGCCGTTCAACTGGCTGAGCGTCTTCTTCAACTTCCTACCCTGGCTCCTGTTCATCGGGCTCTGGCTGTTCATCCTCCGCCAGATGCAGGGCGGTCCCAAAGGCGCCTTCAGCTTCGGAAAGAGCCGGGCGAAACTCGTCTCGGAAGACCATCCCAAGATCACGTTCAAGGACGTGGCGGGATCCGAGGAAGCGAAGCAGGAGCTCCAGGAAATCATCGAATTTCTACGCGATCCTCGGAAATTCCAGCGACTCGGTGGGCGCATTCCCAAGGGCGTGCTCCTCGTCGGTCCCCCAGGAACCGGTAAGACCTGGCTGGCCAAGGCCGTCGCCGGAGAAGCGGGCGTCCCCTTCTTCAGCATGAGCGGTTCCGACTTCGTCGAAATGTTCGTCGGTGTAGGCGCTTCTCGTGTCCGCGACCTGTTCGAGCAGGGCAAGACGCACGCTCCCTGTATCATCTTTATCGACGAAATGGACGCGGTCGGCCGTCATCGCGGCGCCGGAATCGGCGGCGGTCATGATGAGCGCGAGCAGACGCTCAACCAGTTGCTCGTAGAGATGGACGGTTTCGAGTCCAAAGAGGGTGTCATCCTCATCGCCGCGACCAACCGGCCGGACGTACTCGATCCGGCCCTGATGCGCCCCGGCCGATTCGACCGGCAGGTCATCGTCGACCTGCCCGACGTTCGGGGCAGGGAGGCCGTCCTCCGGGTGCACACGCGCAACACACCGCTCGCCAAGGACGTCAACCTCAAGGTCCTTGCTCGCGGAACCCCGGGGCTCTCCCCTGCAGACCTCGAAAACCTCGTCAACGAAGCCGCACTCCTTGCATCGCGCCACGATCGCTCACGGGTGATGATGATCGACATGGAGAACGCCAAAGACAAGGTCATGATGGGCGTCGAGCGGCGGAGCATGGTGATCTCCGACGAAGAGAAGAAGCTCACGGCCTACCACGAAATCGGTCACGCTCTGGTCTCCAAGCTGATTCCCGAGGCCGACCCGGTCCATAAGGTGACGATCATCCCGCGTGGACGGGCTCTGGGTCTGATGACCTCTCTTCCCGTCGACGACCGACACAACTACAGCCGCGGCTGGTGCCTCGCTCGGCTGGCCATCGCACTCGGCGGCCGGACCGCTGAGAAGATCGTGTTCAACGAGCTCACCAACGGTGCGTCATCGGATTACGCCCAGGCGACCGAGCTCGCGCGACGAATGGTCTGTGACTGGGGGATGAGCGAACGTCTCGGGCCGCTCTCCTACGGTCAGAAACAGGACGAGATCTTCCTGGGCCGAGACATGGCCCATCGTCGGGACTACAGCGAGAAGACGGCAGAAGCGATCGACGAAGAGATCAAGAACTTCGTGAGCAGTGCGGCCAAGAAGGCGGAGGGCCTCCTCAAGGACAACCTCGACACGCTCCACAAGATGGCCGAAGCGCTGCTTGAACACGAGGTCCTTGACGACAAGCAACTCGACCAAATCATCGCAGGAGAAACCCTGGCGCCTCCCGTTATCGAGGAGAACGGCCGAGCGAAGCCTTCCGACCCGCCGGATGCGGATACCCCGTCCGAAGAGCCGGAACCGCCTTCCGCACCTGACACGCCAACAGAAGAATAACCGCACTATCCTGGTATCAATCACGTCGGCAGAGCCAACCGGTTCTGCCGACTTTGTGTTTGTGATCCACTATGGCCGAACCGGCGAAAGCCTTCCGCATCGGAGATCGAACGTTCGATCTGACTTCACGCACCCACCTGATGGGCATCCTGAACGTCACCCCAGACTCATTCTCGGATGGTGGACGATACCTTGCCTCTGACCACGCCCTCCGACACGCAGAAACGATGATCACAGAAGGGGCCGACATCCTGGACGTCGGAGGGGAAAGCTCCCGTCCCGCGGGTCCCTATGGCGAAGGGGCTGCCCAGGTGGACGTCGACGAGGAGACGCGCAGAACCGTTCCCGTCATCACGGCGATCCAGGAGCGGTTTGATGTGCCGATTTCCATCGACACGGTCAAACCGGAGGTTGCCAGACGCGCTTTAGAGGCGGGAGCGGATGCCGTGAACGACATCGAGGGATTCCGTAATCCGGACATGCTCGACGTCGCCTCCTCTTCTCGTGCCTCGATCTTCACCATGCATATGAAGGGCACGCCGAGGACCATGCAGCGCGCGCCCGCATACGATGACCTGGTTCGTGAGGTCTCTAACTTTCTGAAAGTGTCTGCACAACGGGCACTGGAGGCTGGCATCCCCAAGGACAAGATCGCCATAGACCCGGGGCTGGGGTTCGGCAAATCCTACCGGGACAACTATGTGCTGATCCGTCACCTGTCGGCCTTCACCCGTCTGGGCCACCCAGTCCTGATCGGCCCCTCCCGGAAGACCTTCGTCGGATTCGATTCCGCCCTTCCTCCCCAGGACCGGCTGGAGGGGAGCCTGGCCGCCGCCGCGCTATGCTCATCCGGAGGCGCACAGATCATCCGGGCCCACGACATTCAGGCGACCCGAAGAGCGGTCTTCGTGGCGGACGAACTGCGCCGATCCGACGTCGCCGCGAAAAACGCAACCTCCTGAATATTCAGAACTTTCCGCCATCTGACCCTGGCGGAATTGGCGGCTTGACAAAGGTAAATGAGGTGGATAGATTCACTCGCACTCGAAAGAAATCTTGCTCCACCCCTGTTGACGCGATTTTGTTCGATGAATTCAGATTTCGCACGCATCAAGGAAGCCAGAGTAATCCACGATGGTGAGCAGCAAGCTCTCCTGATCGAATTCAACGACGGCAAGGTTCGTCAGTTTACGCCCAAGGAGTTGTATGAGGCGACCGGATACCTCGGTCACCCTCCTCCTGAAGCCAACATGACCGGATCCCAGCGCCGGACCGCCGAAATTCTGGCGGCAAAGAAACGACGTTAGCCGACCTGATGATCCAACCTCTCGTCGACAGCCTCTGCCGAGTCTACACGATCCCATGCCCCGCCTGCGGCACCGAGAATCCGTTCCCTCGCTATACGCGCGACGTCTGTCGCGCCTCTTCCTCCGAGCCTGATGGCCACCCGCTGGAGGTCTCCTTTCGTGCCGAAGGAGAGTTCCCCGTCTGGGCGGGCCCGCTCACGTTTTTCTGGGGCTGCTGCTCGACCTGCAACTTCTCGGGACAGGTCGATGACGGTGATTTCCGTCAGTGGAAGAAGAATACCACCAAATACCTGAACGGTTTCCACGAAGGGGCGCTCGACAACATCAAGGCGCGCGGCGCAGTGAGTCAGGGAACGCTAGGAACCCTCAAGAAGGGTCTGAGCGAGACTAACATGTATACGCGTCTCCTGGCCCAATTCTACTCTGGAATCTTCACGGAAACGCTCAAGACCGCGCCCGTGGCAGGAACGCTCGCTCGATCCTACCTCCGTGTCGCCTGGATCTATCGCGATGCAGAGAGGCTCTACACGGACTTCGACACCTCCGAGGCCGAAGCGCTCCTCAAGGAGGTTAAAGCAGTCTGGGACCAAGAGCTCCTCCCTTACAGCAACTACCCTGTCCCCCCATCCGTCGCCATGAACGAAGTCGAGGCCTTGCGGTTCGCCGCGGCCTACTTCGAGTGGAACTTCCGGACACTCTCATCTTCGAGTGGCACGGAAGACGAGATGCGACTGATGACGCTGATCGCCGAGATCCGGTATCGCATCTGCGAGATGACCGGAGACGCGGACGACTTCCAGAAGGCGCAAAGCGGTTTTAGTGGGACGATGCAAAAGTGTCTGAGCGTCGTGAACGACAAGTCGATCGTTGGTGGTGCCGTCAATCGGGCAAAGGACACGCTGGAGAAGGCCGGTGATCGGGGCCGGGAATTGCGGGCCCTCCGCGACCGATACGACAAAGAGGGGCCTCCGGAGTCAGCGCCCCCTCCTCCGGAACACAAAGCACCAAAACCGAACCCGGCCGAGGAGGCCGCGGAGCAGGAAGCCGCCCCCGCCGAGGAAAATGCACCGGCATCAGCACCGTCGCCGGCAGCGCCCCCGGCGACGAACGGCAGCGCCTCTTCCCTCGAGAAGAAGCTCGCTCAGCTCGATGAGGAAAACCGACGGTGGATGCGACTCGCCGGAATGTCGAAACTGACGGGCCTCCCGAATCGCGTGATGTTGAATCGTGTCCTCCTGCCTGGGCTTTTCAAGGCCGTCGCTGCGAAGAAGCAGCCACTCGGCTGTATCCTGATCTCCCCTGAGGGTATCACCGGAATCAACGGCAAGTATGGTCGTGAGTCCGGAGATATTCTCATCAAGGAATTCACAGAGATCTTGAAGTCGCTGGTGCGGAAGGGAGAAAGGCTCCTGCATCTGGAGAGCGTCAACTTCGCGCTCCTTTCCCCCAACCTCGCCGAACACCAGCTTCGGAAACGCGCCGACGGCATCCACAAGGAGCTGACCTCCCGGCGATACACGCTGAATGGCAACTCTCTGTCGATTGGCGTCAGCATCGGATTCTCGGCGATCCAGTCCTACACGGGTTCCCCCAAGAGCCTTCAGGAAGGCCTCTACAAGCGTTCGATCCAGGCCCTCGACAACGCGAAGAACAAGGGCAACCAGATCGAGTATATTCAGCAAAACTAGCCCAGACCGACCGCCAGGTCGCGTCCTCCCCAGGCAACCGAACGGAGCGAGCATGTCCAAGCAGAAGGCCTACGCCTGGGCCGGCGTCGACATCGATGGCGCCAACGAAACCAAGGACAGAATCAAACAGATCGTAAGAGGAACTTTCGGCCCGGACGTCCTGACTGAGATCGGCGGATTCGGGGGACTCTTCCAACCGGCCTGGAAGGAATTCGAAGACCCCGTCCTCGTCGCCAGCACCGACGGCGTGGGAACAAAGCTGAAGGTCGCCTTCATGACAGGCGTCCACAACACCGTGGGCGCCGATCTTGTTTCCCACTGCGTGAACGACATCCTGGTTCAGGGAGCGACACCGCTCTTCTTCATGGACTACCTGGCGATGGGCAAACACGACGGCGACATCGTCGAGGCCATCGTTCAGGGGGTGGCCGACGGGTGCAAGGCCAGTGGGTGCGCACTTCTCGGTGGCGAGATGGCGGAGATGCCCGACTTCTACTCCCCCGGTGAGTACGATCTCGCCGGGACGATCGTTGGCATGGTCGATAAACCGAAGATCTGCGACGGTACTCGTGTCGAGGTAGGAGACACCCTGATCGGTCTTCCGGCAATGGGTCTCCATACCAATGGCTACAGCCTCGCCCGCAAGCTCCTGTTCGATACGGCCGGATATAAGGTGGATTCGCACGTCGAGGAGCTTGGGAAGACGGTTGGGGAAACCCTCCTGGCGCCGCATCCGTCGTATGTCGATGCGGTCAGGGCTGCCGCAGATGTGGCCGACATCCGCGGAATGTCCCACATTACGGGCGGAGGCATCATCGATAACATCCCACGCTCCCTTCCCGACGATCAGGGGGCAGTGGTCGAGCGCGGAACCTGGCCGGAGCTCCCCGTCTTCGATCTTCTCGCGAAAATCGGGGAGGACATCGACACCGAGGAACTCTTCCAGGACTTTAACATGGGCGTCGGATACGTCTTTATCGTGGCTGCTGACGAAGCAGACAAAGCGGTTTCGGCCGTTCGCGAATCGGGCACCGAGGCATTCGTGATTGGCCAAACGGTCCCCTCGCCCGAAATCCGCATCCAGATTGTGAACGGATAGGCATGGCTCTGCGCCTCGCCCTGTTCACGATCACCATCCTCCTGATCATTTCTGCGATCCGGAGGAAGTGGCACGCATACCTGTCGAGTCGTTCATCCGAGGCGGCATCACGAGACTTGGGGGTTGACCCTTCCGTCATCCGGGATGCCGAATTCCGCGACGTGACCAAGAGAGAAGACGCACCGTCATGAAGCTCGAGTTCCTGGGAGTCCGAAACTTCTTCACGAAGAAGGACTATCACAATAACCTGCTGATCGATGATCATATCCTCATCGACTGTGGGTTCACGGCTGCCCGTAGTCTCTCCGACACGGGGAGGGACTTCTCCACGGTAGACGCCCTGTTCATCACCCACACCCACGCGGATCACATCGGTGGCCTTGAAGAGTGCGCTTTCTTCAACCGGTATCTGAACGGAGGGTCGCGTCCAAGACTTTATCTCCCAGAGACCTTGATCCCGGATCTATGGGACCACTCCCTGAGCGGCAGCCTGGCCGATGCGGCTTCAGGAACCCCCGGGATTGACGACTACTTCGACGTCCACCCGGTCGCCGACGCCTTCGATATTGACGGACTGCATTTCGACCTGATCCCCACCAAGCACATCCCCGACAAATACTGCTGCGGCTTCCGGCTCAATGACCGGATCTACTTCTCCGGTGACACAGTCTTCGACCGGGCAATGATCCTTGCCAACGGTAAAGACTCCGAGATCATTTACCACGAGGTTGAATTCGGGGGCGGCATCGTCCACACCCTCCTCGACGACCTCCTCTCACTCCCCGAAGAGATACGCGAGAAAACCTGGCTGATGCACTATGACGACGCGTACGCAGCCCACGAGGCCCGCGCCGTCAAAGCCGGTTTCCAGTGGGCCCGGAGCCATACCCCATACGAATTCGCCTGATCCGCCCCTCTCCCCGGAAACGACTCCAACATTGAGAATCACCAAAGTCGAATCCGTCCACATCGCCGAGTTTACAAACATCCTCTTTGTTCGGGTCCACACCGACGAGGGACTCGTGGGCCTCGGTGAAACGTACTACACACCGGAAACCGCTCGCAGCTTCGTCCACGAAGTCGGGGCTCCCATGCTGTTGGGGCACGATCCCCGTGATGTCGACGCTCACTGGCGCCGTCTCTACGACGCGACCCACGTCTACGGGAACCGCGGCAACGAGATGCGGGCCATATCGGCCCTTGAGGTCGCGCTATGGGACATCCTCGGTCAGGTCGCCGGCCTCCCGATCTACCGGCTACTCGGCGGAGCGTTTCGCGATCGGATACGCATATACAACACCTGTGCCGGTCCACTGTATGCCCGCGGCACGCCTGGCGTGCCCAGGCACGAGTCGGCTCGCCGAACGGATCATCCCTATGAGGACCTGACCGCGTTCCACGAGGATGCTGGCGCCCTCGCCACGGATCTGCTCTCGGAAGGCATCACTGCCATGAAGATCTGGCCGTTCGACGCCTACGCTCGCGAAACGAACGGCACCAGCATCAGCCTGCGCGATGTCGAACGTGGACTCGAGCCGATCCGGAAGATCCGCGACGCCGTCGGCGACGACATTGAGGTCATGATGGAGGGACATGGATACTGGTCCCTTCCCGCTGCGGCCCGAATTGCTCGTGCCCTCGAACCCTACAAGCCCTTCTGGCTCGAGGACTTCATGAAACCGGACAGTCCTCAGACGCTGGCCAGGCTCAAGCAGGAAACGGAGATCCCGATCTGCGGGAGCGAGTTGGCACTCACACGCTACGGGATGCGCGACCTGATCGAGCAGGAGGCGGTCGACATCGTCATGACGGACGTGACGTGGACGGGAGGCATTGCCGAGTCACGGAAGATCGCTTCGCACGCTGAAACGTATAATCTCCCGTTTGTGTCCCACGATTGCACGGGCCCTGTTACACTGCTCGCTTCGATCCACCTGTCCGTCCACTGCCCCAACGCGCTCATCCAGGAAAGCGTCCGCGCCTACTATCGGGGCTTCTATGCGGACCTGACGACCACGCAGCCCCGGATCGAGGCCGGATATGCGTATCCGCCAGAGTTACCGGGCCTGGGCACGAAATTGAACACCGATGTATTCGACCGTGAAGACTGCACGATCAGGGAGTCTGTTGATGGGTAAGAGACGCGCGAAGAAAACATCCGCGAAGAACGCCGGGTGGCTCCGTTCTCAAATCGAGTCAGGAGAGATCGCCCCGGTCTACTTCCTCCACGGCCCGGAGGATCTCGAGCGCGATGAAATGGTCACCGCATTGATCGACCACACGCTCGATCCTGCCAGCCGCGCATTCAATCTGGATATGCTGGTTGGGAACGAGTTGGACGTGAGCGACGCCGTCAACCGCGCATCCGCGTTCCCGATGATGGGATCCAGACGGGTCGTCGTCATCAAGCGGGTCGAGGACGTACCTGAGACATCGGCTCGGAACTTCCTGCCCCTCGTGGAAAACCCGACCGATGTAACGGTGCTCATCTTCACGGCAACCAAGGTGGATGGACGGCGGAAGTTCTTCGCCACCCTGAAGAAGTCGGCGGTCTCGGTCGAGTTCAAACTCCCGCGAGAGAACGATCTACCGGGCTGGATCCAGGCGCGATCACGCAAGCTGGGTCTGGAGTTCGACCACGAAGCGACCCACCTGCTCGCCCTTTTCATCGGCACGAAACCGCGAGAGATCGCCAACGAACTGGAGAAGCTGGACCTCCACGTGGGCGACCGACGCACGGTCACAAGCGAAGACATCGCCTGGGTCACAGGTGCCTCACGCGAAGCAAGCGTGTTCGACTTCACCGAGGCCGTCGGGCGGAGAGACCTGAACACCTCGTTGAGACTGCTCCGCAACCTGCTCGAGCAGGGCGACAGTCCGATCGGGATCCTAGCCCTTTTAATCCGGCATATCGGCATCATCAGAAAGACGCGCTGGCTTCTTGATTCCGGTCTCCCCCGGGCCCAGTATGCGAGTAAGCTCAAGGTGCCACCATTCACCGTCGAAAAATACAGCGAACAGGCCGGCAACTTCACGGACGCCGAACTCTGGGCGGCATATCGATCTCTCCTAAGAGCTGAAGACAGGATCAAGAGCCGTGCCCGCACACATCAGGTGACGCTTACGCGGACGGTCGCGGAGGTCTGCCAGCCAGCCCTCTCGAGCACGCCGGGTTGACGCAACCTGGTGCGGGTTGACACAATCGCGCATCCCGGTAGATTGGAACCTTACCGGGGACAGAACGTATACATTCGGTATTGACCAACGACCCGGAAGAACAGAAAGGTGGTGCAATCGTGTCTGCTGCAATGGAACTGACCAAGGACAATTTCCAGTCTGAAGTGATCGAAGGCGACGTGCCTGTGCTGGTGGATTTCTGGGCGACGTGGTGCGGACCGTGCCGTGCGGTCGCTCCCGTGATCGATGAGTTGGCGACCGAGTATGAGGGAAAGCTGAAGGTCGGAAAGGTTGACGTTGATGCGGAACAACAGTTGGCCGCGGACTTTGGCGTCCGGAGCATCCCGACGCTCCTGATCTTCAAGGACGGCAAGATGGCCGAGCAGATCGTCGGTGCCGTTCCCAAGAGTCAGCTCGTGGACAAGCTACAAGGCGTGCTGGAGGGTGCTGCCGCCTAGGCAATAAGTTCAGACTGTAGCTACGCAGAAGGGGTGGGAGCCAACCCGGTTGCCACCCCTTTTTTATTCTTATAGGCAGCCGTTACTGTAGGACGAAACGCTCGAAGTAGACGTTCGTCACCTCCCCAAGGTCTTCCAGCAACGGCGAGCTGTTGATTTCAGCCTTGAGCCGCTCTTTGATCTTCTGACGGTCCTCGGCTTCATCCATGTCCTTGAAACGTGTGGACGTGAGCAGTCCGAAAACGAGGTCATGGACTTGGGCTGCAGCCAGCGGATCGTCGAACGAGGCGAGGGCTTCAGGTGTATCAACTTCGATCGTTACCTTGGCGGATAGGAACCGGATCCCTTCCGGATCCGGAGGGTTCATGACCATCTCACCCAGTTCGTGAAGCATCGGCTGATCGATCTCGAAGACCGGTCGCTCCCGCTCCATCGCCTTCCCTTCGACCTCATCGGGTTCGCCGAGCAGGCCCGGGTAATAGACCTCGGTAATCAGGTAATAGACGGCCGCACCTTGTCCCACAAGGATCACGAAGATCAGGACAATAAACTGAGGGACCCTGGAGCTCTGTTCCGGCTCTGGGGAAGCCTCACCTTCCCCGCCTTCTCCTTCCTGTGGTTCTTCCTCTTCTTCCGCCATGGATGCTCACCGTAACCGACTGTTTCCTAAGGCGGTTATCACACGCCCAGTTGAACAAGCTCAGAGAGATAGATCTTGATTTGACCCGACCCGGCTCCTATTATTTGGAGCGTCTCATCTTCCCTGACTATCCTGATAAGTCGTTGAAACATTAAGGCTTATGGGAAACTGCGTCAAGAAGCTCCCCCGTTCAGTCCTCATCGAATGTCAGCCAAACCAGAGGTCTACATGGAGATCCAGAAAGTCGTTATCCCAGTCGCAGGATCCGGGACCCGACTCCTTCCGGCGACAAAGTCCCAGCCGAAGGAAATGCTACCCGTCGGCCGAAAGCCAGTCGTTCAGTATGTCGTAGAGGAGATGGTCGATCAGGGGATGAGCAAGATCATGTTTATCACCGGGCGGAACAAACGGACAATCGAGGATCACTTCGACCGGGATCCCGAGCTCATCAGCCACCTGTCCCAGATCGGTGAGGAAGGGCTTCTCGAGGAGACCGACTACGAGAAGGAAGACGCCAGGTTCTTCTACGCCCGTCAGATGGTGCCCAAAGGGTATCACACCCCGGCCGGATCGGGGAACGCGGTACTCACGGCCAAGGACTTCGTGTCTTCCGCATCATTCGTGGTCGCCCTGGGAAATACCATCATCCGGTCCGGTAACCACGCCGGCCTGATCCGCAGGATGGTCAAATCGCACATCCAGAACGAATCGGCCTGCACCATCGCGGTCACCACAGTCGAGCCCGATGAGGTCTCTCATTACGGGATCGTGTCACCGGCGGGCCGTGGACGCAAGAATTTCGAGATCGACGACATCGTCGAGAAACCCGCGGCAGATGAGGCGCCAAGCCGCCTCGCCGTTGCCAGCCGCTACGTGTTCACTCCGGAAATCTTCGACGCCATAGAACGCACGGCCCCCGGGTATCGTGGCGAAGTCGAACTGACAGACGCGATCCGAAACCTGATCAAGATGGGTCGCAACGTCCGCTGCGTGCACCTGACGAAAGAAGAGCACCAGTACAACATCAGTAATCCAGAAAGCTACTACCGGGCGTTCATCGACTTCGCCCTGTCCGACCAGCAGTACGGGTATCGCATCCGGCAGCACTTCCAGCAGAGACTCCGCGACTTCTAGATGCACGGAACCTACCTGGCAACAGCTCCTGGCCGAGCGGGAATCATCGGGAATCCCACCGACATGTACGGGGGGAGCGTAATCTCGGTCTCCACACGGGAGCGCGCCGCCGTCCTGATCGAACCGGCAGACCACCTTACCTTCGAGGTCGCCGGAGAGACCTTCCTCGTCAACGGCCCCGATGACCTGATCCTCGATGGCGGCTATTTCGACGTCGCGAAGGCGATCTGTGACTTCCTCGACCTGAGTGACGCGAAGTTCAGGCTGAGGTGGTCGTGCAACGTGCCCTTCAGCGCGGGACTCTCGAGTTCGTCGGCCATGATGGTTTCCATGCTCAGCGCCATCCTCGCATACCTCGGACGGGACGAGCATCTCTACTACAAAGCCGAGATGGCCCGTCATATCGAACTGCACTACCTGGTTCTATGTGGCTACCAGGACGCCTACATGTGCACGTTCGGCGGCATCAACTACATGGACTTCCGCCGCAAGCAGTTCTACAGGTCCTTTGGTGATGAACCCTACACGACGATGGAATCTCTGAACGATCACATCGACGCGTTTCCGTTCATCCTCGCCCACACAGGTGTGAAGCGCAGTTCGGCGATGGTACACAAACCCATTCGGGAGCGCTGGCTGGAAGGAGACCGCGAAGTCACGCGCTGTTATGAGCGCATCGCGCATCTCGCCAGGTTGGGTAAGCGTGCGATGCTCGGGAAGGACTGGGAAATACTCGGGGAACTGATGGTGGAGAATCACGCGATCCAGAAAGATCTGGGAGGCTCAGGCCCCAAGAACGACGCGCTGATTGAGGCCGCGCTTGACGGCGGAGCTATCGGGGCGAAGCTATCGGGAGCAGGTGGAGGTGGCACGATCATCGCGCTCACCGAAGACCCGGAACCCGTCATCGCCGCCGTACAGGAGGCCGGGGCAAGCCGGATCCTTCACCCTCGACCGGAGCCTGGTGTGAACGTGGTGCAGATCAAGTCATCCGCCGACCGAAAAACGGCCGAAGAAGAACTCGCATCGAGAGCTTTGCAGCAAGACTTCCACTAGCCTTTCTCGTCAGGCATTCAGCCCTTCCACTTTGGGCAAGCCGTGCTTCCCTCCAATCCGCAGCGCGCATTCGCCTCGGAGAACCCTCTGCAGATCGTCACCGACGAATTCCCTTCGCCATCCGGACATCAGTCGCGCCGGTTGTTCAGCGCTCCCGTTCAGCACAGCGTCCCGGACATCGCTGCGGGACCCGATCAAGGCCGGATCCACGCCTTCGTCGATGGCTCGTCCTCGAACAAACGCGAGACCAAACTCGACACGGACATCATCGTGCGGGGTGGACTGACTCGGCTTTGGCAACGGCTTAAGCTTCCGGTCTGCGCCATCGGCCACTGCCTTCAGCAGATCGTGACCGTAACGATCCACGACGGTAGGCTGAACGGCCCGGATCTGACGCAGCTTGCCAATCGTCTTGGGTCTTATCTTGGCGACAGCGACCAGAACCTCATCGGAAACGACGTGTCGTCTCGGGAGGTCGCGCTTCTCCGCCTGGCGTTCTCGCCAGGCGGTCACACTCTGCAGTGTCCCCAAATCGCGGTCCGATAAACGGCCGACCCCCTTGACCCTCGTATACTGCTCTTCCGGATCCCGAGGATCATAGGCGGTCGCGTCGTCGAGTTCTCCCAACTCCTGCTGCATCCACGCCAGCCGCCCGTTCTTTGCCGCGCGATCGAGGAGTTTCTCTCGCATGGCAGGGAGATAACGCACGTCATTGATAGCGTAGTCAACCTGTTTATCGGACAATGGTCGCTTCAGCCAGTCCGTACGTGTCTCGGTCTTCTCGAGCGACAGATTCAGCAGGAACCGTGTAAGATCCTGCAGGGACAGGGACGCACGCAGACCGACAAACCCTGCCGCAATCCGCGTGTCAAAGATGTTCCGCGGAGAGGCGCCGGTCAGTCGCTTCAGAATAGTGAGGTCTTGAGGAGAATCGTGAAGAATCTTGACGACATCGGATGATTCCAGTACGCCCGCTAATGCCCTGTAATCATCGAGCGCCAGCGTATCGACCAGGTAGCAACGATCCTCGCCGATCGATATCTGCACCACGCCAAGCTGGGGATAATAGGTTCGTTCCCAAACAAACTCGGTGTCCAGACCGATTAAGCCCGCCTCCCTGGCCTCCCCGCACACCGATTCGAGCTCTTCCGGGATGTTGATCATATTGCCTCATACATCTAGTAAAGTGATCGTAGAATATAACAACTGAAGACGCCCGTGCCACATGGTGATCGCCTTGACACCATCAGAGGCGTGTAGCATCATGCTCCGTCTTCAACCCCTCACGACGCTCGTCCATGAACGGCACACCCAGAACGCTCTCCAGGGACCGCATCGTCTACGCGCTTGACCGGCAGACGAGTCTTGCACTCACGATCGATTCGGGTGAAACCGTCCGGTTCGAAACGCACGACGCAAGAACCGGGACGATCACCTCCACAGCCGACCTCCTCGAGAAGCCTCATCCCGATGGATCCAACCCGGCCACGGGTCCCGTGTGGATTCGAGACGCGCACCCTCTGGACAGTCTAGCCGTCCGCATTCTCGACATCCAGTTGGCTGATACCGCGTTTGTGGCCGTGAAGAAGCACGTAGGATTACTCGCCCAGAGAGCCGATAAGTTCGCCACACGCGTCGTCAGGGTTCGAGACGGTTGGATCGACTATAGTCCGGGCATTCGCTTTCCCGTCCGGCCCATGGTTGGGGTCATTGGGACGGCGCCCTACGGTGACGCGATCGAGACAGCCTATCCCGGCGCCCACGGCGGAAACATGGACAACCGTTACGTGACGACGGGGGCCACACGATCCACCTGCCGATCTTCACCACGGGCGACGACCCTGACCCGGCCGTGGCCCTTCGCGTTGCGGCAGAAGAAATGGCCCGCTTCCTTCAGAACCGACTCTACCTTTCATTCGAAGACGCGTACATGTTGATGAGTACAGCCTGTGACGTACAGATCTGTCAGGCCTGTGATCCGGGAAACTTCCCCGTGACCGCAAGGGCCGTCTATCCCCGCCGAACGGAGCAGCCGACATGACCGGTGGAGAGATTCTCGTCAGATCCCTGGAGGCACAGGGGGTGTCCACGGTCGTGGGGATGCCCGGGAACCAGAACATCTGGATCTACGACTCTCTTCCCGACTCGACGATCGATTCCTACCTCATCCGCAACGAACAGGGCGCCACCTTGATCGCCAACGGATATGCACGGGCGACGGGCGACGTAGGCGTCGCGTTAACCGTTCCCGGGCCGGGTTCGACCAACGCCTCGACGGGCATAGTTGACGCATACACGGACTCCGTTCCCGTACTCCTCATAACGGGAGGTACGGAGGTCGCCCTCGACGGTAGGGACCGAAGCAAGTGTTTCCACGGGCTGGATCAGCAGGCCTTCTTTGCCCCGATCACCCGGGCCTTCGAGCGCCCCTCATCGGTCGACCAGATACCGGAGTCAGTCGAGCGCGTATTCGCCGCACTTCGGGCACCCCGTCCGGGTCCTGCCGTCCTCGAGCTCCCGGTTGATATCGCGGCCCAGTCGGGCGATGTCCGGATCCCCGATCGTATCGTCAGCCCGCAGCTTCAGCAACCGGACGACCATCAACTGTCGACGTGTGCATCCACAATCGACGGGTTCGAGCGACCAGTGATCCTCGTCGGGAAGAACGTGGCGGATACGGATGCAGCCGGTCAGGTCTCAGCTCTTTCGAGTCGACTCAATGCGCCGATCCTGTTCACACGCCTGGGCAAGGGGGCGCTCTCCGATGCCCATCCCGCGGTCAAGGGACACTGCCACGCAAAGGTCGGACGCAGTCTCCTGAGCGAGGCGGACGGACTGATTGCCATCGGCTGTCGCTTCACGCAGATCGACACCCGCAGCTGGCAGCTCCCGATCCCTGACCGAATCGTTCAAATCGACGTGGACGCTTACGAGCTCGGCCGGGAATATGACATTGAGGCCGGTGCTTCGGGCCCACTCGCCGAAACAATTGAGGCGGTCACGACCCGGATCACACGGGAACCGGATTCCGACTGGTCTACGGCCGTATCGAAGACCGTTAGCGACATCCGGTCGGCGATGCCGCCTCTCGAGCTGTTCTCGGCAATCCGGAAGCACACGAACGGGGACGCGATCTTCTCGGTCGACGTCACCTCGTTCGGCTACCGATCGTTCGACGAGCTCCCCGTATACGGACCGCGCACGTTTCTCTACCCCTGTCACTCGGTCACGCTCGGCTATGGCCTCCCCGGTGCCATCGGCGCCAAACTCGGGATGCCCGATCGCCAAGTCATCGCCTTTTGTGGGGATGGGGGCTACCAGATGACCTCGTTCGAACTGGCAACCGCGGTGGAACATGGAATCGGAATAACCGTTGTTGTCGTGAACGATGGAAGCCTGAGCGCCATCAGAGGGTCACAGGCCAAGACCTTCGATGGACGCGTATGTGACACGGACATGAAGGTCCCTCGCATCGCCGATGCAGCGATCGCGTTCGGGGCCAGGGGCATCCGGATCGAAGACGCCGATCGCTTCGAAAGCGTGTTCGCGGACGTCGTTGGCCACGAAGGCCCAACCGTCATTGAGGTCGTGATGACCGAGCAGCGAGATCAGATTATACAACGCGTCCCATGGCTGTATCCCGACTAGAGAGGAATCCATGGACCTGCATCTCAAAGACAAGGTGGCATTAATCACGGGTGGATCCCGTGGCATCGGAAAATGCATCGCGGATTGTTTTGCGGCCGAGGGCGCAGACCTCGGCATCTGTGCCAGGGATAGCGAAGTACTGAACCAGGCGGTAACAGACCTCCAGAAACACGGCACGACAGTGATCGGTATCCCGACTGACGTGACCGAGTCCGGTGCGACCGAAGCATTCGTCAACGGCGCAGTGGAACAACTCGGGCGTCTGGACGCGCTGGTCTGCAACGTCGGTGGTCGTGAGGGTGAAGGTCTGGAAGACAGCACCGACGAAGACTGGATGCGGACCTTTGACCTCAACCTGTTCCACGCGGTGCGCGCTTCACGAGCATCAATCCCCCATTTCCGGAAATCAGGTGGTGGATCGATTACCATCATCTCCTCCATATCGGGCTGGAAACCTGCCCCGTCGCGCGCGCAATATGGTGCGACCAAGGCGGCTGAGATGTTTCTCGCGGGAGCGTTCGCGTGGGAACTCGGCGAAATCGGAGTGCGCGTGAACACCGTCTGTCCGGGCTCAACGATGTTCGAGGGCGGTGCGTGGGATCGCTTTCGGAACGACAATCCAGAAGGTTACGAGCGCTTCGCTGATCGGGAGTTCCCGACCAAGCGGCTGGGCACTCCCGAAGAAATCGCGGACGCAACTGTCTTCCTGGCCTCCGATCGGGCAAGCTGGGTCAACGGCGCCTCAATCCCGGTGGACGGCGCACAGGGAAGGCCCAACGCCTTTTGAGCATCGTTGACACCATTGCCGACCGGAACAGGTTACTATTCGAGCGATGCAAGACGCTGGGTGACGAGGTCTATTCGGACCATCTCGGGCTGGTCCTGAGGCCGAACGTGGAGACATCCCTCAAGGATCGGTGGGGGTACGACGTCGTTCAGAGCTCGGTGTGGTATGCGGTCAGCCTGGCGCGCTGGTGTAGGGATCATCCCGAGAATTCTGAACGTGAGCGGGATCGCCTGAACCGCCTGGTCTCGACAATGGCGAGCTACCAAGATCGCGATTCGTCGTCTGAGACGTATGGGAACCTCTACTGGCGCGTGGGATGGACTGACGTTAAGGATCGGAACGGCATCAGCTTCTGGTCTCCCGAAGCCGGATTGATCTACCTCGAACACCGTGACTTGCTGACAGACCAGACGAATGCTGAGCTGGAAGCCACGCTTCAGCTGTGCATCGAAGGCCTTGATCGACACCGACCGCGCTGGCAATACACGAACATCTTCCTCCTCAACATCCTGTCACGCCTGACCCTAGCACGCGCCCTCGATCGCTCCGACGTACTCGAAAAGGCAGAGAACGACTGGGACCTCTGGTTTGTCGAGACCGGAAAGGGCGGTTTGACCGAGTACAACAGTCCCACCTACATCGTCACGGCGCTCGCACCCCTAGGTCGTATGTTGCTGTTCTGTCGGGAGGCCATGCGGGCACAGGTCGAGCAGACGCTCGAGTGTCTGTATGCCGATTTCTTCTGGCACTATCACCAGCCCTCCGGCGGTCTGGCAGGCGCGATGTCTCGTGCCTACCCTGGCGACTGGCTACACAACAGCATGACCAACCATATCGCGTTTCAGCAGCTCGGTGAGCCTCACGAGGCCATCAACCTGACGACTCCCTTCACGGCCGCATCCGAGTATCTGGCGCCGGAACGGCTAAGGGCTGTTGGTACAATCGACAAAGCAGGCACGACCGTCAGCGCGGCGATTCCAGACCTGAACATCGAACGACAGGCCTACTTCGGAAACACATTCGCCCTCGGAGTGAAATCAGGCCCCGCATACGGCAAGCAGGAACTGCCGCTGACAATCGCCTACCCGGGCAAGCGTCAGCATCTGGTATATCTCCACGAAGCGTCCGAGGTCAGGCCAGCCACCCACGCGGCGCTAGATGGTCCTAACGCATTGATCCTTCTCGATCTCCCTGACAGCGAGTTTGGCGCCGCCCCACCTCACGCGTGGATGAAAGTCAGGTTGGGTCGCCGGTCAGAATTCGATGCGATCTCGATCGATCAGACGCCCTGGGACGGAGACTATCGTGCCCTCGGTTCAGAGCAGGTCGCTTGTTTCACGACAGAGTCGCTAACGATCGCGTTCCGGGTGGCAGAAATGAGCCCGGAGCCATCTACGACCCTCTTCCTCTGGAATGACTACCAGACCGATCAGCTCACCATCGAAGTGATTGCCCCCAGGGCGACACGAGTCGCAATTGGGATCGGCATTTCTGAGACCGGTGCGGCCAGTGTCTCCCCGATCGAGCCCACCCGGACGGGCTGTCGTCTGACCGACGGAACCCTGTCTGTCACGACAGGCGATTCCGTTGCCGACGAGACGCCCCTACTGGACGCGCCAGGATTCGTCTGGCGACAAAACTGGAATATCGAAACGAAGTAACCCTCACGGCAGGAGAGCAATGGCAAGACACAGGATGTTGATGTTTGGCGGAAGCGGGATGGCCGGTCGATGGGTGGATTGGATAACCGGCTCGTTCGGCGATCGAGCCGAGATCGTCGGACTCGTTGACGTAGCTCCCGACGTGCTCGAATCGCAGGGTGAACGACTGGGCCTCGATTCGAGTCAGCGCTTTACCGATACCGCGACGGCGCTCGCCTCGTGTGAAGCGGACTTCGTCGGAGTCGCCACACCGCCTCAGTTCCACGAACAGGCGGTCGTCGGCGCCCTGGAGGCCGGCATGCCCGTTATCACGGAGAAACCCATCGCCGACACCCTGGAATCGGCAAGACGGATGGTCGATGCGGCAGACCGGACCGGCCTCCCGTGTGCGGTTATCCAGAACTATCGATATGAGCCGAACAAGCAGGAGGTCGTTCGCCTCCGGGAATCCGGGGAACTCGGACGTCTGCAGCACGTGATTGGGCGATACGCCTGTGACTACCGCCAGCCCAGCTCGTGGGGAAAGCAATGGCGTCACGACATGGACTTCGGCCTGCTGTTCGAAGGCTCTGTGCATCATTTCGATATGCTGCGGTTCCTCTCAGGCGGGGATTGTGAAACGCTGGTGGGATTCGGTTGGAATCCCGAGTGGTCGAGCTTCAGGCACTTCTCGAGCGGCATGTATCTCATGAAGATGAGCAATGGCGTGCACACCTTCTACGAGGGAAACAGCTCCGCCGCCGGCATCACCAACTGCTGGCATAACGAATACTATCGGGCTGAGTTCGAGGAAGGGTCTGTAGAAGTCTGGGGCACCGACCAGGTTGCAATCACACGCGTGGGCCAGGATCACGAAACGTATAGGGCGCCAACTCTGACGTGGGACAACCACCAGCACCTGTTTGCCGAGTTTCTTGACTGGCTTGACGGCGGTCCCCCATCGGCGACCCGGATACAGGACAACATCCAGAGCTTCGCCATGGTCATCGCCGCCGTGCAGACGACCACGGATGGACAACCCAAACAGATCAGCGAACTGATCGCATAAACTGGGAGCTCACGTGCAGCCAAACATCGTCTTTATCTTTTCCGATCAGCACCGTGCGTGCACGACCAGCCTCGAAGGCGCTGCCGTAGTAACACCGAACCTCGAGCGAATGGCGTCCGAGGGTATCGTGATGCGTAACTGCATCTCGAACGCGCCGGTCTGTACCCCGTGGCGTGCCGCGTTCCTGACCGGCCAGTATCCGCTGACCAATGGCGTATTCCTTAATGATGTCCGCCTCTCGACCAACATCCCGACGCTGGGCAATTGCCTCAAAGCCGGTGGCTATCGGACCGGCTACGTCGGCAAATGGCATCTCGATGGCAACAAACGTGCGGGCTATATCCCACCTGGCCCGCGCCGACAAGGCTGGGACGAGTGGGCAGTCCTGAACTGCACCCACAGCTACTTGAAATCCCGCTACTATCTGAATGACGACGACCAGATTCGCCAGTGGGACGGCTACGACGCCATCACCCAGACGGACGCGGCAGTCGACTTCATCAACAAAGCCGATGACGACAGCCGCCCTTTCGCCCTCGTATTGTCGTGGGGGCCACCGCACAATCCCTACCGGGATATTCCCGACGCCTATCTCGACCAGTATCCGGTTGATGAGGCAGAGGTCCGCCCGAACTGTGAGACGCCGAACAAGGAGGAACTATCCGGATATTACGCGCACGTGACTGCGCTTGACGAGCAACTCGGACGGATCCAGGATCTCCTGGAGCAGAAGGACCTTATGGAGAACACCGTCTTGATCTACACGTCCGATCACGGCGATATGGTCGGTTCCCATGGTGAACAGCGGAAACAGAAGCCGTGGGATGAGTCAATTCGTGTTCCCTTCGTGATCCAATGCCCCGGACTGAAGGGCGAGGGCTCCACGCTCCAGAAGCCGATCAACATGGTCGATCTGATGCCCACCCTGTTGAGCTTCGCGGGAATCGACATTCCAGACGGGGTCGAGGGGCGGGACCTATCGAGGTTGTTCACAGGGGGTGAACCGGATGGTGATGATGTGGCGCTCACCATGTGTATCACACCGTTCGCCGAGTATACAGGATTGCCGTGGCGGGGTGTACGGACCTCACGCTACACATACGCGCGTCGTCTGGATGGCCCGTGGCTTCTGTATGACAACGAGACCGATCCTTACCAGCAGAACAACATGATCGATCAGCCGGAGTATGCCGCTTTGCAGGAGGAGCTGGAAGGCTATCTCATCCGTCTGCTCGCGGAGCGCGACGATCCCTTTGAGCCTGCGCAATTCTACATTGACAAGTGGGGATTCGAGGTCGACGAGAAGGGCGCCGTCCCCTACACCAACTGAAATCTGGAGAATCCTCTTGAAAATCAGTGACGTCAAATGCTTCCCCTGCTTCAGCGCAAGCCGGAACTACCTCTTCGTCAAGGTCGAGACCGACGAGGGCCTCTACGGGGTCGGCGAGTTTGGCATTACCTGGAAGGAGCATGCCGGAATCGGCGTGATCGAACACCTGAAGTCCGACCTGATCGGCCAGGACCCACTGAATACGGAATACCTGTGGCAGTTGATGTTCCGCGGTGACTTCTTCCCGGGAGGACGCGTCGCCATGGCCGCGCAGAGCGCGATCGACATCGCCCTGTGGGACATCAAGGGGAAAGCGCTCAATCAGCCTGCGTATATGCTGCTCGGCGGCAAGATGCGAGAACGCGTGGCCTGCTACAAAGGCATCGGCGGAAAGACGCCCGAGGATGCAGCCCGCGCAGCAAAGGAGCGAGTGGCGGAAGGCTGGAAGTTCTTACGTCTCGGTGTGATAGATCGGAACGGCGTACTCGACGGACCGACTGCCGTGCGCGACGCCGTCGACCACTTTGCCGCCGTAAGGGAGGCCGTCGGCCCGGATATCGAGATCGTGATCGACGTCCACACACGTCTCGACCCACCTGATACGATCCGACTGGGCCGTAAGCTCGAAGCGTATGACCCGTTCTTTGTCGAGGATCCCCTACGCTGCGAGAACCCGCAGAGCTATCGGCTGGTTCGCCAGCAGGTCCCGGTGCCGCTGGCGATCGGCGAACACTTCGCCACGAAATGGGAGTTCCGCCAGCTGATCGAGGAGGAGCTGCTCGATTACGCCCGAATCGACCTCTGTATCGTCGGGGGCCTGACCGAGGCACGCAAAATCGCCAACTGGTGCGAGACCCACTACATCAAGATCGTCCCTCATAATCCACTGGGCCCAATCAGTGCCGCCGCATGCCTCCATCTCGACATCGCCACGGACAACTTCGCCGTTCAGGAAGCGGGACTCGTCGGGAATCCTGTCATGGAAGACCTTTTCCCCGTCCAGGTTCCTTACAAAAATGGGTATATGCTTGCCCCCACCGCACCGGGCCTCGGCGTCGAGTTCAATGAGGATGCGGCTAAGAAGTACCCGTTCAAGGCCATCCACGGTCCACGACTGCATCGATCGGATGGGTCCTTTACAAATTGGTAAAGGCAGGGAACCGCAGAGTACGTGGAGGACACAGAGGGTAGTTCGCGACTAAGCGTCAACGCCCTGCAATCGTCGACACTCTTGGGTCAGTACCATTCTCTTGATTCCGAGACGTGTTTTCCCGAAGTTCAACGGCGGTCCACGACCTATCTCAGACCCGCGAAGGTAGATCAGTAGCTGTGCCTCGTGGATTTTGTCGAACTCTCTCACGACCTTCAGCTCAACAATGACCCAATCCTCAACCACAATGTCCGCAACGTAGTCACCAACAACGGTCTGGCGATAGCTGATCGGGATCGGCGCCTGTTGCCTGAACGAGAGGTTGGCATCCTTTAGTTCAATGCAGAGGGCATTCTCATACACCTTTTCGAGGAATCCCGGCCCAAGTCCCTTGCAGACTCTTATAGCACAACCAAATATCTTGTCCGTAAGCTCGTCCCAAGCCCCCTCTGCGGTTCCTAAGATAAATTCTAGTCACTGAGGTAGGCCGATGCAATCCGTCCACGTTCCATTCGGGATGTACTACAACGACGAACCGTTCGAGATGACTTTCCCCGACAGCTGGTCGGTTGAAGTGTCGGAGATGGTCGGCGGTCCGAATATCGGAGACGCAGGCATACGGGAAGCCTTTGCGAATCCCATCGGGTCAGCTCGGCTGTCCGAGATCGCGAAGGGTAAAACGTCAGCGGCTATCCTGATTGACGACCTCACACGCCCAACGCCTGCCGGTCAGTTGGTACCGTATATCCTCGAAGAGCTCGAGGCGGGGGGCATCCACGAGGATCAGGTGCGCATCATCGGCGCCATAGCGGCGCACCGCGCGATGATCCGAAAGGATTTCATCAAGAAGCTCGGTCAGGACATCGTCGACCGAATGCAGGTGATCTGTCACAACGCGGATGACAACCTGGACTTCCTGGGCCACACGAGCCGGGGCATTCCGATGTGGGTCAACCGTGACTTCATGGCCTGCCAGGTCCGGATCGCGCTTGGGATGATCACCCCAAGAGGCGGATTCTTCGGCGGCGGTGCCAAGCTGGTCCTGCCCGGTGCATCAGGACGCGTGTCGATCGCCGCCAACCACCGCTATGTTCATGAGGGTTTTCGCGAGCATCTGGACGAGGTAGCCCGTCTGGTCGGCCTGGACTATCTGGTGAATCCCTGTCTGAACCCGGATCTGGAAATCGACGCGTTGGTCACTGGAGACCCAGTGCACGCCTTCTGGGAGGGCGTAGAGATCGGAAAAAGGGTCTATGCGTCACCATTTCCGGAGAAACCGGACATTGCTGTCTTCAATGCGTGGCCCAAAGACGCAGAATTTACGCAGGCAGGCATGGCAATGGTGCCGATTCGGGGTGGAAATGCCGATAAACTAAAAGATGACACCACTGTGGTGCTCTCGACGGCCTCACCCGAGGGGATGGGATTCCACTCTGTCTTTGGTGCCGGCGCGGAACTTCGAGCAAAACCGTCGCCCCAGGGATGGCGCACGATTATCTTCTCTCCCAATCTGAATAAGTGGGATGTCATGCTGATGTATGGCGAACACGCCACGTTCTGCAAGACGTGGGAGGACGTGCTCGCTGAGCTGCATAAGCAGCACGGAGACGATAGCAAGGTCGCCGTATTCCCCTACGGATCGATTCAGTACTGCGAATAACACTGGATTTCATTGATCATTTACTGATATGCCTACTGGGCTGACCCTCTGGATCGTGTTCTTTACGCTCTGGCTGTATGCCTTGCAGCGAGCGACACACCGTGCCTTCACGGTTGAACGCGATCACATGCCCGGCATACCCTTTGAGCCTGGCCCCATTTCAGCGGCGACGCTCGTATTCCACCTCGGCCTAACGACCGTGCTTCTGGTTGTAATTCTGTCCAGCGTCTACCAAGACGCCCAGATGCTCTGGTTCGGGTTACCCGGATTCCTGGCACCCGTCATACAAGGGGTCGTCCTGATGATGGAACACAGCTCGCAAGCTGGGGCCCGCACGACCCGCCGGATCTCGCCTCACTGGATTACGGAGCAGTGGCCGTTTGCCCTCCTCGGGTTGAGTGTTGGAGTCGCGGGTGCCGCCTGGTGGGCGCTCACAGGGTCTCAGTTTCCCCTTCTCCTCGTCGGGTTCAGCGCGTTCTTCCTGACAACCTTTCGCCTGTTCTTCACCTACCAGAACGAGATATCGGTCTCCCCCACGACCTTTGAGTATGTCCGCAGCTTCCCACGGCTACGCACTTTTACGCACAGGCGCCCTCGTACCAAGGCGCTCGGGATGCGCATACTGCGCCGTCGACGCGGTGTCTATGACCTTCGCATCATTGAATCAGGCCAACGGGAGATCGAACTCACAGCCTGCTTTTCCTCCCGGGAACACCTCGACCTGCAACTCGAAGACTACTTCGTCCGCACGGAGCAGAAAGCGCCGCTTTGAGCGAGATCGCTCGATGAGCTGCTGGGCGTCGAGCACGGGGTTAGGCTCGTGTGGCTTGGCAATCTGGGGTGGTTGCTCAGGTCGGACGACAAGCTGATCCCCATGGATCTCGATCTCGACCGCGACACCAGACTCTCACCCTCGCCAATCCCGGCCGAAGAGATTGGTCTGCACCTCGACGCGCTGTTCACCACACACGAACACGGCAACCACTTTTCCGGTCCCACTACCCGAATCCTTTTCGATTCCTCCAGCTGTCAGTTTATCTTCCCCGCAAACTGTGTGGCGCGGGCACATGAGTTCGGAATCCCAGACAACCGCCTGACCGTCGCCATCCCCGACCACCAGCCACAGGGCTAGCCCACACTCACCCCCGTGGATGTCTGCAGAATCGCCGTCTAGGCCCAGCGAGCCTTCCACGGGCACACGGACTTCACCATCTACCGACGAGCCAGCATCGACGACTGCGGGTATATCTTCACGTTAGCGGGAAAGCGCGCCTACCAGGTCGGTGACACGGTGCTGCTAAAGCAACACGTCGAGGACTACGGAGATGGCGATGCTTTTTTCGTCTCCCCGGCACTGCATAACACGCACATTGACGCGATGGTCACGATGATCGAGGCCATTCGACCCAGCTACATCTTCCCGCAACACTTCGGACCCTACCAGGTGACAGAACAGCTACTGGACAGTTGGCTATCCGTCAGAGGTCAAGGATAGGCTTTAGCCAGACCTTCAGGAACCCTTCCACATCCCCGAGTAGGGCCACGTCTTCGTGTGCGGGTAGCTCATGTTTTTACTCCCGTGGCTGGTCTTCTTCGCTTCCTGGTTCGTCGGACTCCGTTGAGCAACGCGGAGTGCTTTTCCTGAGCCGATCTTTAACCCCAAGCCAGGTGAAGATCTCGGGCCGGGATACAACCCCTCTCTCTTCTTTCACGGCAGCTTTGTCCCCACCCTTATCGGCGTCCTGATCACCGTCCTCCTGGAGGACATTCGCACCCTCTGGTTGGCCGTTCCGGGTTCGGCGATGCCGATCTTCATCGGATGCTGGATCGAGTATCAGTTCATCATCGAGCGGAAGGACTACCCGGTCCACCTCTCGCCCTTCTGGCTGGAGAAGCAGTGGCCATTAGTACTCCTCAGCATCGCCCTGGCCGGGATGGGGGTCGATTGGACGATCCGTGTCGCGAGTCTCTTCCCCTTCATCTTCGTCTTCTACAGCGCCTTCTTCCTATTCCAGTTCTTGTTCTTCTACAGCCACTGTAACGGAGTAACGATCTCTAATTGATGGCTGGAGACGTCCACCAACTTCCCACGTCTCAAAGAGTTCGTCACGAAGGTCCGGCGTGCCCGCTCTTTGAAGGTCACGCTAGAGGAGGTAAACGGCTGGCACAGGATGCGGCTGTAGCCAGTGGAGATCACTCAGGGCGACGAAAAACCGATGGAGATGGTTGCGAGGGTTTCGTTTACCCAGCGGCTACGAATGGAGCAGGAATTCAAAAAAGAGCGAGATTGATCAGGAAGCTGGACGTTCTTCCCAGGTGATATCGAGGCGGGAGAGGACCACGAACGGCAGAAGCAGCGGCATCCAGAGACGGATCTCCGCCAACTGACCGAACAGCAGGATGGCAAGCAGATAAGGGGATGCGAACAACAGGAATCTGTTCCTGAGACGCGCATCCCCTTTTCCATGGACGAGTACGAGATAAGCGGACGCGGCGAAGATCAGACTGATCAGGCTGGACTTCCCGAAGTGCTGGTGAAACCGGACGGTCTCGGAGACAGCCGATTCCGACGATCCGAGCCAGATGCGCAGCCCCACGTAGGTCGCGATGAAGTATCCAACAAGTAGGCTGAGCAGGCGCCGATCGATACGATGCTCTCGGGCAAGTGAGGTCCCCAGAAGAGCACCGCACAAAGAGAGAAGAAGTGCGGTCGACTCACGGGTCATCGTACCAAGGATGACAGAGAGGACCAGGATGGTCAGTCGTGCCGGATATGGCCCGGACCAGAGTAGCGCAAAGGCCCCCATCACGAGGAAGAAATACGAGAGCTGGTCGTAGGGGACGACCACGAACTGTGACCCGACGAGAAAGAACACCAGAACCAACGTCAGCAGATCACGCTCGATCGCCGTGGCCCTGACACAGGGAAGTCTGAGCAGACACCCCAGCGCTAAAGCAGTCGCGATCAGCGCACTGGTGTTCAGGAAAAAGTAGGCGAAGTAAAACTCGCCTGTCCCCACCGGGTCGAGAATGTGAACGTCGAAGTTGCTCGTATAGCCTACGGACAGCAGGGCATCGTGGATCGCGAGCAGCAGTTTCTGCCCCAGGATCCGGTATCGGAAGACACTCGACTCGTACTGAGCCAGAAACGTCGCAACCGAGAACGAGTCCTTCGTGTAGTATGGAACGAACCCGAAATACGCGTAGACGTTCAGAGCCCCGGGCAAAAACACTGTCAGCGCGATGAATCGTAGGCGATCGATCACGGCTCTGCTGTCATCTGTATTTCGTCGGCAGCGCCTTCTTTCGCTTCACGCTCTGCCCTGCCAGGTCGAGGATATGGATCGGCCGTCTCGCCCACTCCGGCGTGATGACGAGCTTGGTTCCCTTCACCAGGTGATTGGCCACGTTCTTGTAGAATTTCGCCCACTCACTCGGCATGTTCTTGCCCTTGACGTGCACCTTCTGATCCCTCACCTGATGGATCAACTCGTAGGTCCCACCGTCGAACACGTAGCTACCCTTGGTCCCAGAGATCTCCAGTTGACCTGCTTTCGGGTTCGACTCGATAGTCGACACGGTCAGGGTCAGCCACTTTCCGCTCTTGAACCGGACGACTGCTGAAGCGATGTCTTCGTTCGTGTCTTTCTTCCAAGCCGTCTTCGATGCCCAGAAGCCCTTGCTCGCGTATCCAGTCACCTCGGTCATGTCGTCGTCGATGATCTGCAGCGCGTATTCCAGCAGATGGACGCCCCAATCGTAGAGAATCCCGCCGGAGATCGACTTGCTCGACCGCCACCAGTCACCGGGCTGTCCATAGCCGCCGATGTGTGCCTCGACGCGGTAGACATCACCGATCGCCTTCTCACGCTTGATGTGCTTGAGTGCTTCGAGAACGCAACCATCCCAGTGTCGATTGTGATAGGTCGTCAGCACCAGTCGACGTTTCTTCGCTTCCCGGATCATCGCGTCGCACTCGGCGGTCGTGATCGCCAACGGCTTTTCGCTGATCACATTCCGACCAGCCTTGAGGCACTGCAAAGCGAGCTTCGCGTGGGTGTTGTGCGGAGTGATCAAAACCACCAGGTTCACGTCCGACTTCTTCAGCATCTCGATCACGGATGCGTAGGTATCGATACCGGGGAACTCTTCCTCGGCCACTTTCCGCCGTTCGGGATCGACCTCGGTGACACACACAGGAGTCATACCCGCCGTCTGCATGTCCTTCAGGTGGCGACGCCCCATGTTGAACGCCCCACCGTATCCGATTACCCCGACCTTGATATCCTTCGCTCTGTTGAACTTCGCCATCCACTTCCTCCGCTATCACACAGTTTGTACGCTGACTAGATCAGTCCCTGAACGAATGACAGGGTGCGTTTGAGCTCTCGATCCACGTCATCCGGCTCCGTTGCTCCCACACACTCCACATACATCGGTCCCTTAAACCCACCGGCCTGCATCTTCTCAATCACAAACGGGAAGTCCACGAGACCGTCCCCCGCCGTCACCATCACGTCGCGATTCTCTCCCTCGAGGGTGCAGTCCTTGATGATCAGCGTCGAGGACCGTGAGGCCACCAGTTCGACCTCCTGTTCGGGACACACCTCACCCCAGGTGTAGAAGATGATGTTGCCCGGATCGTACGATATCCTGAAGGCCGGGTGATCAACTTGGTCGTGCAAATCGATCAGTTCCTGAGCGGTCAGGCTTATCCCACCGTGCGGTTTCAGCGAAATCCCGACACCCGCCCCCTGAGCGTGATCGACGACCGCCGCCATCAGCTTCGGGTAGTCCGCATACTGCTCTTCTTTGCTCGTCCCGAGTTCAAGGATCCACGATGTACCGAGTGATGCCGCGTTGTCTATCAGACGCTTGTAGTCGTCCGTCGCTTCCGCCAGCCCGAGATCCAGGTGGGTCCGCCCCAGCAGCATCGACGGCTTCAACCCGGCATTCTCCGCTGCCGATCGGGCAAGTGCAACATCGTCCGCACTGCTCCCGGAATCGACGGGTATCTCGCGATCGTGGGCGAACACCGCCACATCCGTGCACCCCGCGGCTGCGATGCGCTCACAAGCCTCAGAAAATGAGAGCTTGTTGTAGGGCCGTGTCGTCGAACCAATCGTATGTTCCGCCACTGTACTTCTCCTGAAATCTAGGTGTGATGATACGCCGTCCATTCGGCAATCAGTCGATTTTCGATTCGGGCCTCCCAGGCTGCGGGCCGAGGCTCCCCATCCGAGTCAATGAGCGTTCCCGTCAGTAAGACTCGCTCCTCCCTCGAGGCGATGGTTCCGATCTGGATGGCGTAGGAAGACTCACCTGACAGATGCGCAGTCCAGTAGCTACTGCAGGCCTCCATCCCGACAATCTCGCCCGACGTGGGATCCGAGACGGACGGTGTACCCCACATCATTCCAATCGTGTCGTTCGTGTTGTGTCGATTGATCGCCTCCACAAAACGGCCTACGGTCGCTTCACTCGCCTCTACCGGCGCATCGCTGTCACGTGCAATGGCTTCTATGAACCCCGAACTCAGGATACCGGCCGGCAACGCGAACATACCGATCCCCAGCATGGCGATCAGGATACCGAAGAACTTGCCTAGCGTCGTCACTGGAAAAACGTCGCCATAGCCGATCGTCGTCAGCGTAACCATCCCCCACCACATCGCAGCCGGAATGCTGGAGAAAGCTTCCGGCTGTGCTTCGTGTTCCACGTAGTACATAAGACTCGAGATCATCACGAGCACGATCGTCAACACCGTCACCACGAGATACATCTCCGATCGCTTCTCGCGAATCACCGCCCCCAGGATTCGGATCGACCGGATGTAGCGTCCCATCTTGAACAGGCGGAAAAGCCGGAACAGCCGGACCGCGCCCACCAAGGTCGGATCCAGATTCAGGAACAGCTGAAGGTAAAACGGAGCAATTGCCAGCAGGTCGACCAGGGCAAAACCACTCAGGGCGAACTTCAGACGACCGCTGACTGCGGAACGATACCTTGGTTCTGATGTACAGGACCAGAGCCGGAGGACATACTCGATCGAGAAGACGATGACCGAGAACACCTCGAACAACTGGAGGAACGTGCCAAACGTTTGCGCGATGATGTCGACCGTCTCGACGATCACCATCACGACGTTCAGCCCGATCAGCGAGACGATGAACGCATCGAAGGCACGACTGGTGCGATCGCCGTGCTCGGCGCGCTCCATGATCTCGTATGTGCGGTGTTTAATTTTCACGCGTATTCCGGGGCTGCAGGACGGAAGAAGCTACGTTGACGGGTCACATGAGTCAAAGTATACTGCGCTCGCCATGCACCACGATCCTCAAAGCGTATCCGCGTGAAGAACCTGTTCGGACCCGTCTGGATGAGACCAATCCTGGCGTTCGCATTCGCCTTAGGCTTCTGTGCACTCTTGCCCCGGGCAGGCGACGCTTCCTCGTGGAGTCTGTTCCCACCGATCCTCGCCATATCCGTCGGAATCCTGACTCGGCGCCTGATCCTGGGCCTGAGCCTCGCTGTGATCTCCGGCGGAGTCCTGGCATCAGACGCCGTCGCGGGTGTCGCAATCCATAAGATCGCGATCACCTATCTCTACGAGCCCGTCTTCAACTCTTTCTCGGGCCACATCCTCGCCTTCACTGCCTGCCTGATCGGGATGGTTCGCGTAACCTCTTTGGCAGGCGGCAACCGGGGCATCGCGCTCCTTCTCTCGCAGGGCGCTGCCGGCGCTCGCTCCTGTCGATTGGCCAGCTTCCTGATGGGCCTTGCGATCTTCTTCGACGACTACACGAACACCATCGTCGTCGGGTCGACCATGCGCCCGATCACGGACCGGTTTCGCGTATCACGTGAGAAGTTGGCCTATCTCGTCGACTCCACCGCTGCGCCGATCGCGGGTCTTGCCATCATCAGTACGTGGATCGGGTATGAGGTCGGTTTGTTCGAAGACCTGATGAAGGATCTCGGCACGGGCTACTCAGGCTATCAGCTATTCTTTGCAGCGCTCCCCAGCAGGTTCTACTGCATCCTGACGCTGGTCTTCGTCGTTTCGTCCACGCTGTTAGGCCGCGACTTTGGCCCGATGCTCAGGGCGGAACGTCGGGCACAGCAAACGGGTCAGGTTCTGGCAGAAGGCGCGCGACCAATGACGGGGCAATACGCCGACGTCGAGACCATCGAATCCATCAACCCCAGGTGGTGGGTCGCCGCAATGCCCGTCATGGCCGTCATCGCCGCCGTCATCTTCGGGATCGGATGGGATACACGCGCAAACGCAGAGGTCGTATCTGCCGCGTCGGAGGGCTACCTGACCAGCGCCTACTGGACCGACGCTTTCAAGAATGCGGACTCTGCCGGCGTCCTGTTCCGAGCATCCATCCTCGGCGCGCTCCTGGCCTTTGTTCTCGCCCTCACGAGATGCGCGGACGGATCTCCGGATCGACCAATCTCCCTGCCGCTGGCCATCAGCACGTTCTTTCGCGGTGCCTGGGGGGTGTGGTACGCGTTCGCAATCCTGATTCTCGCGTGGGCGATCAAGGCGGTTTGTGACGACGTCGGGACGGGTGACTACCTCACTCACCTGCTCAGCCCCGTCATATCGCCGGTTCTGCTTCCACTGCTGATCTTCCTGCTCGCATCCGTTGTAGCCTTTTCGATCGGCACCTCATGGACGACCATGGCCATCCTGATTCCGACAGTCGTTCCGCTTGCTCACAACCTCGGGGACATGGCTCTCACGATTCTGGCCGCGGCGGCGGTTCTGGACGGTGCCATCTTCGGCGACCACTGTTCTCCGATCAGCGACACAACTGTTATGTCCAGCATCGCTTCATCGTGCGATCATCTCGACCACGTCAAAACCCAGGTCCCCTATGCCCTCACGACGATGGGCGTCGCCGCTGTCTGTGGCTACCTGGGCACCGCTGCCGCATACCCATCGATCGTTGGCCTCGGGATCGGCGTCGTTGTGATCCTGACGATCCTTTTGGTCATTGGGAAGCCCACCGACGCACTGCCATCCTGATAGTCCGCCCCCACCAACCCGTCGATGCGGCACCACCAACTGCATGACGACGATCCTCATATATATCTGTTAATAAAAAGCTCATGGCCACTCACCCATAAGGTACACGCATTACATCCAGTCAGGCCATCTCAACCTCAATAGAGAAAACGCTATGTACCGCATTCAATCTGCACTGATCATCGCTGCCCTTTTCTGGGTATTCGCCCTGATCGGATACGCCGTTCTCGTCACCACCTTCGCCACTATCATCCTCGGCTTGGGCCTAGTGATGCCATCTAGGATCCCGGGGATCCGACTGCACGAATGATCCTCAGGCTGCACAAAGCCAGACCGCTTCAGTATCGCGAGTCGCCCTATCTGCACGACTTCGTCGCAAAACTGGCCGAGCGATCGGGGATCGACAGACCGACTCTTGCCATCTATCCGTCGGATGTCCCGAACGCATTCGCCATGTCCGCGAGCCGCGAGGAAGGGTTTATCGCCGTCAGTACAGGACTAACATAGATTCTCGACCTCGAGGAGGTCAAAGGTGTCGTGGCTCACGAGGTCGCACACCTCAAGAACAGAGACAGCCTGGTAAGTGTTTCCGACGGCCTGTTCGTTCAGAGCATCTCGACCATTTCGGGACTGTTCGGCTTCCTGTTGCTGTTGCTCGCGCTCGGCGGATATATGAAGCCGGACTTGATCAGCACAGCTCTCGTCGTCGTGGCTGCACCCTATGCCGCCCAGGTTCTTCGTGCCGGCCTGATGAGAACTCGGGAGCGGATGGCGGATCAGGACGCAGCTGTGCTCACCGGTGATCCACGATCACTGGCGTCAGCCCTTACGAAACTGGAGCGATACAACCGGTATATGGCCGGGGTCTATCGCCGATTCCGCTTCATTTATGCGACGGGGAATACGGCAGAGTCGTCGTGGCTCCGATCACATCCGCCGACAGAGGAGCGCATTCGGGACTTGCTTTCGCTTGAGGGGAGGTTGGTTCCGATGCGGGTGGGTGGTTATCGATCCGGGAAACGCTTACGCGTTGCTCGCGAGTTTGCTGCGCAAACTCTCCGCGTCGTTTAAGAAAAAAGAGGCCGACTGCATTCTGCAGTCGGCCTCTTTCCACTTCCAGATTATTTGATGGGATAGCTCATTAGAGCCGCCAGGAAAGAATCGTCACCTTCCTGTTCCTCTTCCACCGCAGATTTCAACCAAATGTAAAGGGTGAATCAGCACAGATCAGCGAAGATATGCTTCAGTGACGTATCGACGTATCATCCTGTGCGTATTGAAGTAATACGCATTCTTACCGATCGTCATAAGTCGATAAGTTGACGCTTGCAGGTCTGGTGGATCTCCCAGACCTCGTTATCGGGAACGTGGTCGACTCGCCACAAACAACTCGGGCTCGTTCGCCCAGCCCGGGATATACCGTTCAAACAGGGCCTTGAACGGCTCAGCCGTCCACGTGTAGGAGTGGATTCCATTCGCGATCGCGTGGATGGCGTATCCCTAGAACATATTCTGGGACACTGCGCCGTGCTTCTTGGCAACGCCATTCACGTAGCGGCTCAGGTTCAGCGCCAGGACCGTCATGTTGAGACCATCCTCACCCGCCAGCTCCTTGAGAAGCTGCATATCGACCGTGTCTCCGAGGACCTGCTCCACGACGTCGTATCCGAACTTGTCGTGTCCAGCCGCCACCAGTGTGTGCGTGGTGAACACACAGCGCTCGCGTACGAACTCATCGTCCCACTGAAGCCTCTCGTCCCAGACCTTCTCGAGGTAGCGCTTGCTCTTGCGCAGAAGCTCGATCGTCAGAAGGCTGGCGTGCCCCTCGTTCAGGTGATACTTCTTCACATCTACGTCGAGCGCATCCAGAATCCGCACACCGCCGGTCGGGCTTAGCACATCGTGCCGCCACGCCTGCACGTCCACGCGTCACCCTTCGATTTACACCTCGACCTTCGGCCCGAGCAGATCCATCTGATAACGGGGACACCAATTGACATCTTCCTCAACCTGCCAACCTTTGGCGTCGATCGACTGGTTGAAGTAGCCTTTCTAGTGGATCAGTGTCACAGCCACCATCGGAAGCTTCAAGTCGGAGGCAGACTTGATCGTGTCTCCAGCCAGCACACCCAGTCCCCCGCTGTAGGTCGGCAAGTCCGGAGACAGCCCGATCTCCATCTAGAAATAGGCGATTCTTGGTTCAGCGTTCAGCTTCATACATCGCTCCTATCCGACCCCTCCTGAGGGTGGACAGTCATCTCTTCTATTTATAGCCCGTCGAGAACCACTCTCAACTGGCGGACACCCTTCAGCATCAGTTCAGGCGATCCCCAGTGTTCTACACTCGCGACACCGATATATCCGTCAGCCTGGAGGGTCCGAATCAGATCGTCATAGGACGCATCCTCGGTCCCGAGGATCGGGAAGATCTCCTTGACGGCATTCGGCTTGACGTGGAGGTGCGTCACACGCCCCTTGAGGTGGGCATAAGCCTCCGGACCGTATTGCTCCCCGCAATGAACGCCGTTCACGACGTCCCAACAGAACGTGAAGCCATCGGGCTTGCCAGTCGCTTCATCCAGTGCATCTGCGATCCGTCTCGCCTCTGCGCACGTCCCTCCGATGGTCGCTCCCTCGTTCTCGAGTGAGAGCGTCACACCGGCGTCGCTCGCCTTGCTGACGATTGGGCCAAGGAACGACACGATCGTGTCCAGATGTGCATCGAGATCCGGTCGCTCTGTGCTCCGGGCCCTTCCCTCCAGCCCCTCCACCTTGATCCGGGGATTCCAGAGCGCAAAACCGCGGATGATGGTGGTGCCAAAAGCGTTCGCCAGCTCGATCATCCTGTCGAACATGCGGTGATGCTCATCCTGTTCGGCCTGGTCATCGGCGTGACATTTTCCAACGGGAGACCCCAAGGAGTAAACGCGCACGTCATACTTGGCCAACACATCCTGGACACGCTTGACCTCGTCGTCCTCGATCTCCTGGACGCGTTTGCCCCAAATCCCTCCGCGAAGCTCAATACCGGTTGCGCCGGCTTCGACGCCGAGCCGTACCGCCTCGTCAAAATCCTCTTTGCTCACTTCGTCCGCGAAGTAGGCAAGCTCCATTCGGACCTCCTGTAGCTCTAAAAGTGTGGCGTGTAAGGTATCGGATGGGCAAGTCGTGTCAAGGCGGTCGCCAATTCCTGACACCCCTATCGAGGAAAAACCATGCCAGATTGAACTGTGGGATTTCGTCGATGCGTTGGCCAAAGCGCGGCCGGTCGAGATCGACGCGACCGAAGGCCTCAAGAGCAAGGCAGTCAGCGAAGCTGGTTTACGAATCCGGGAAATCCGGACAGGTCGTCAAAGCGGCTGACTTCGTGTCCGGTAAAGTGAACGACTATCAGCGAGACGTGGATCGCTGTGGAAACTCTAGGACGCTTCCGGCACAGTCCCTAAACGAGAACGTCCCCGCGTCACACTGACACGGGGACGTTCTCGTTTCCGTTGCCTGGACCAGGACTAGCTGGTCTGCTGAGCGGCCGCGCCCTTTACAATTCGCTCGACCTCTTCCTGGAATTTCTCCAGGGGCTCACTCACCTGATGCTGAAACTCATTCTTGACCGCGTCGCAATATACGTTCGCCGCTTTGAGCAGAATGTCCGCATTGGCGCGCAGTGCCCTGACCTC
This sequence comes from Gemmatimonadota bacterium, assembly GCA_002727195.1. Classification (GTDB taxonomy): domain Bacteria; phylum Latescibacterota; class UBA2968; order UBA2968; family UBA2968; genus UBA2968. The sequence continues at coordinate 64,145 of PBWH01000009.1, read as the reverse complement.
GCCTGTCCCCTGATCGAAGTGATGCTGAATCGCTCGCATCAGCCCCGACGCATACTCCTCAGCCTGGTGGAGGGCTTCACGTGATCCATCCGCGAATTTTTCGAGCTCCGCCGTCGCGATCTCGAAGAAGTTCTTTACGTCATCCACGTGGAGGGCCTGTTGCGTAGTCGTGATGAGGTGATGACCCTGGACGGCCAGACGAACCGCGTCTGGCAGGTGTTCGGGATGTACTGAAGCCGTGTCGATCAGGAACTTCCAGTAGATCGACCGATACGATCCGACGATCCCCTGCTTCCAGATAGAAAGGAGCGTTGCCCTGATCTCCGGCCATCTGATCGGAACGCTCCCTAGAGGCCTACGTTTGTGGTGCTCGAAAAGGGTGGTGCATCGTTCGAAGAAAATTTCCGGGCTGTTCAGCGTCTCCACCGTATAGCGATGCATGTTGATCAACAGCTCCGCATCGATCTTGGGCACGTAGCTGAGCTGACGGCTGAAGACACCGGAATCTCCGGAGTACTTCGCCCCTTCGATCAGACGTCCTGCCCGCTTGAATCGCTTGTAGTCCGGGGTATCCCTCAGCACTCCGAGAATACCGACCATGGCCACGGGAATCCCCGCTTCCCTGATGAACGCGATCATCCGTTCGTGGATATCGGCCGGATCGGTATCCAACCCCATAATGAAACCGGCCTGCACCTCAAAACCAAAGGTCTGAAGCTTCTTCACCTTGTCCAGCAGAGGTGTGTCCCCCTGAAGGTTTTTGCGAGCGCCCATAAACTTGAGGCTCTCCTCCACCGGCGACTCGATCCCCGCAAACACCTTGTCGAACCCCGCTTTCCACATCGCCTCGAGCAGTAACTCGTCGTCGCTAACCCGGATGCTCGCTTGGGTGTGGAACTGAAACGGGTAACCTCGCTCGGCCTGCCAAGGAATCACGTCGGATTCCAGCGACTCGCGGATCGCGTCGGCATTCCCGACAAAATTATCGTCGACGGCCATAATCGCCCCACGCCAGCCCGCATCGTAAAGGGCGTCGAGTTCCTGCACAATACGGCTCTTGGCCTTGATGCGTGTCTTTTTGCCGTATAGGGAGGGGATGTTGCAGAAAGTACAACTCTCGGGACAGCCCCGGGTGGTCTGCACAACCATGTTGCTGTAGTCGCGGAAGTCGATCAGGTCCCAGCGCGGCAGCGGGGTGTTTACAAGATCCCTGAACTCACCGCGCCGATCAATCGTCATCCGCTCAGCGCCCCCCGGGTTCGCGGCCATCTCGTCGACGAGATCGATGAACCCGTTTTCACCCTCGCCCAAGTAGAAGACCGCCTCACCGTCGATTTCCTCGTGATACTGCGTGGGCAATGGCCCACCGTTCAGAACGGGGACCGCGGCCTCATTACAGCGAGCTATCACATCCTCGAGCGAGGACCAGTGGATGATCATGGACGACGTGATCACGACGTCCGCCCACTCGAGATCCTGCGGCCTGAGGTCTTTGACATTCATGTCGATCAGACGCAGGTCGTATCGATCGGGCATCATGCCCGCGATTGTCAGCAGGCCAAGCGGAGGAAAGGCGTTCTTCTTGCCGATCATCTTCAGAGCCTCGTCGAAACTCCAGAAGGTGATCGGGTTCTGAGGGCTTATGAGCAGAGCATTGGGCATCGGGGTCTCCCTTTTCGCGGGCGGATCTCGGCGTGAATTCCGCCGGCACGATTTTACGGCGTCCGGAAAATATAACGATTGCCCTTAACCCGTTAAAGGAATTTGTCCAGCCTATGGGCCCTTGACATAGCCACTAGGTCCGTCAATCTTGTCGAGACTCGCACGATGCAACCTGATGATGGAGACGTGCCAATATGAAGAAGATCATGTTCACGAAACACCTTGAGGGACTTGACCTTAAGGGAATCATCAACGGCCTCAAGGCAGCCACGGTAGAAGGGGCGGATCTGTGCGTACGTCCCGGATACCCGGTGAATCCCGAGAATATCTCGACCGCTCTGCCGGAGGCAGCAAAGGCCTTCGCCGACGAAGGGCTTGTCATTCCGCTCGTGACGGCTCCGGGCGACTTCACGCGTCCGGACATCGAATACGCAGAAGAATACTACGCCGCCTGCGGCGAAGCGGGTGTGGGGCACATCAAGCTGGGCTACTGGCACTGGAAGGCGGCCAAACACTACTGGGATCACCTGGATGAAGTCCGCCGGTATATGGAAGGCTTCGAGGAGCTTTCGGCGAAAACCGGTGTCAAGACGGTCGTCCACAACCACTCGGGCAAATCCATGGGTCTCAATTCTTGTGCGGCCATGAACATCGTCAAAGGGTTCGATCCGGCACACGTCGGCATCTTCACCGATCCCGGACATCTCTCGCTCTGCGGGGAACCGATCGAGATGGCGATCGACATCGTCAGAGATTACGTCTCGGTGTTCGCCTTCAAGGATCTGATCAAGTATCGCCCCCAGGGCCGAAAGGATCAGGGCACTCGCAAGACGGGTGTGGTCAGACTCGGAACGGGATTCGGCGACTGGCCTGAACTCATTTCGACGATTAAACGGATCGGGTTCGACGGCCCCGTCAGTTTCCACAGTGAATACTCCGGTGAGGATGTAGACACAGTCGTCGACCTGTGCCGTATCGACGTCCGGTTTATCGAGAGCCTCTGGAGCGAAGCGTAGCAGGCAACGTCAGAACCACAAAGTCANGAAAGCACGAAGGAAGATCGATCCGAGCCAAAGACCGGGAGGACCCCTAAGGAGCTTGCCGATGGCCAAGTCCAAGAAAGCAAAGGAAACGAAAGAGACTCCCACCAAACTTCGCGTAGCCTTTATTGGCGCCGGGAACCGGGCGGTCGGTGCTCACTATCCTTCGCTCAGCGAGATGAAGGACGCGGAAATTTGCGCCATCTGCGAACTGAACGAAGAACGCCGAGGGCGTGTGGCCAAACAGTTTCGGATCCCCGGTCAGTATGATCGGTATCAGGAAATGGTCGAGACGGAGAAACCGGACGTAGTCTACGCGATCATGCCGCCCCATCACGTGTATGATATCGCAGCGAACGTCATCGAAATGGGATGCAACCTGATCCTAGAGAAACCGCCCACCCTCACCTCCGAACAAACCCGTCAGTTGGCGATCCTGGCACGCAAGAACAAGGTGATCACGGGCGTGACGCTACAGCGGCGTTTCGCTCCCGTCATCCGGACAGGTAAAGAACTGTGCGAGGAGGTCGGCCCCGTCCACTCGGCCGAAGCGATGTTCATCAAGTATACCGGACCTGGATCCCCTCCCACCTACAAGGGCGCCGTGGACCAGCTGACGGTAGACGGTGTTCACGCCGTCGACACATTGCGATATCTCTGTGGGGGCGACGTCGAGAGCGTCGCAAGCAGCGTCCGGCGCATCGGCGCCGATCACCTGACCGTCTTCCAGGCACTCGTCACCTTCAGCTCTGGCGCGACTGGCTTCCTGAAATCGGGCTACAAGATGGGTCGCCGCATCTTCGCGGTGGAGGCGCACTCGGATGGGATTTCGTTTTTCGGTGACCCGGAGGAAGGGGGGCGGATTTTCATAGAGGGGGATGTCAACCCNGCGAAGCTGCTGGACGGACACAAGATCAGCCGGAGCAAGAAGCCCTACCGTGCCTACGGCGAGCACACGATGAACCGCCACTTCCTGGATTGCATCCGAGAGGGGCGACAGCCAGAGACGAATCTGGACGATGCGATCAAGACGATGGAACTCGTCGAGGCAATTCATCGATCACAGATCTAGGTCCAGGGAGCTCTGCAAGACCCTGCCAAAGCTGAACCAACAACAGGTCGATGCCTTCCTCCATGACGGATATCTGGTCATCGAAGAGACCTTCCCTGCAGGCGATCTCGAACCGCTGATCGATGAGTTCACCGAGGCGGTCGATCGGAACGCGAACCGGGCGATGGCAGAGGGACTCGTGAACGCCCTTCACGAACATGAGCCATTCGAAACCCGCCTTGCACGTCTCGTCGAATCCTCGCCTGATCACGCTGCAGCAGATGACCAGGGATCAATCCTGTTCGAGGGGCTTCGGGGGAAGCACAAGTCACCCGCGATGTTCGCTCTCCTCACCCACCCTCATCTGCTCGACATCGTGGAAGCGTATATCGGGCCGGAGATCCTCGCGCACCCTCAGTTCAACGTCCGGGCGAAACTGCCGAACCAGGATCGCTCTGTCGTCCCCTGGCACCAGGATCTCGGGTATCTCGAGCAAGACGCAGCAGAAACCTTCATGGTGAACTTCTGGGTGCCCCTTGTCGACTCAGACAAAGAAAATGGCTGCCTAGAGGTGATACCGGGCAGCCATCTCTCGTATATCGATCACGTTGGCGATCTGGGACCTGCCGGTAACTTCAAAGGAATCCCCGACGACGCACTGCCTCCGGCGGCTCCCGTATGCTGCCCGGTACCTCGCGGCGGTGTTCTCCTCCTGCAGCACCGGACCATCCATCGGTCCGTCTCAAACGTCAGCAACACGGTCCGCTGGAGCCTGGACATCCGTTACAGCGACCCCAGCCTACCGACGGGCAGAGCCGATGTCCCGGGGTTCATCGCACGTAGCCAATCGTCGCCCGAGCGCGTCGCGACCTCACTGGACGACTGGCTGGAAACGCTGCAGGCCTAGGCCTCACACGATGGACTCGGTGGCCACCGACCAGCGACCGTAACGGATCTCGACCGTCTGCTCCACGGGCGTCACCGATGTCAGCAGCACTCTGAACAGCCCTGGCGCCGCTTCACTTCCACGCATCTGCCAGGTCCGATGGCCATACGTCCCCGGCCCGATGGATATGGCATCCCCACCAACGTGATAGATCGCGTATCCGGACTTGAGGAGCGCAACCTCACCCGCACGACCCTGAACGACCCCCGAATCAAGATCCAACTCCCCACCCGGCACAAAATCACACGCGATCTGGAACGGCACCTTGTCGTATACGTCGGACGAAACCTTCAGGTCGAACCCACCGTCCACCTCATCGATCCGAATGTCCATCTCGAAGGGAGGCAGCGCATAGTGGTCACGCCGTCCTCGCACGGCGCCCCAGGTCTCTGGCGTCACAGGCGTCCCGACCGGCTGGTAATAGCCCGGCGAATCGTGGACAGATCCCCGCCCCAGATCCTTCAGCGAAACACCCATCTCGTCCCCTTCGAAGGATGAAGCCTTGAACTGGGCGACCGCGAAGTAACTCGCACACACCTTTACGGCCGTCAACTCCGCCGCACCTACGGTCAGGCTGAACGGGGCCGTAATCCCCTTCGCCGTCGTCGCGCTCGCCCGGTCACGCCGCACGCGCCACATCCCCGACACNGGATACACGTTGGAGTAACTGTCTGGGAGGGGCTCCCGATCCAGATCATCGTCACGCCATTCGGGATGCTCGAGGAAGGGATGCATGGCCCACGGCACCCCGCCCGGATTCAGGTCGAACAGCCAATCGGCGCAAGCAGCGAAAAACCCGCTTCCGTCCCGCCGGGCCAGCGCATAGTAACTGTCGACTAGCCCGGTCGGGATGGTCTTCTGGCCCCGATCCTGACGACTGGAGATACTGGTGACCACCGATCCGTCTGCGTGCAGAAGGTAGTAGGAAAGAGTCAGATTCTTGCGCACGGGCTCGAGCAGCTCCGGCCGATCGAGGCGATCCGCCGCGATACGGAGGAACCGATTACAGATCGCGTTGTAGACCCCGGTGCTTCGCTCGATATACTCGCCATCCGCGTTGATATCGACGGTCTCATCGAGGTAGGTATCGATGATCTCCTTACCCTCGAGATCGGGGAACAGATCGAACGCCTGTGAGAGTGCGGACACCAACACCCAGCGATGGTTCGGTGTATGGAACCCGCCGGCAACCATGCCCGGAACCGCAGCCTGAATGATCTCTCCGATCTCCTCGGCAATGACACCGGCCCCGCTGTCCCCATTTTTGGCTGCTTGTCGAGCCACCTTCACCACTGGAGACAACGCGTTGACGATGAAACCCGTGTCAGGCGACGAATCGAAGTTGGTCGTCACGAGGTCATAGCAACCGGTAGGTCTGCGCACCCGACGGGACCAGGCGGCTCCCAGCTTGATGCGGTCTACCAGTTCGTCGCTCCCCTGCCAGGCAGAACCATCCAGGAGATAGGCATAGCCCAGGGTCGAGAGAGACGACACGCCCTGCCCGCCCTCCAGCCCTTCTGCAATGAATCCGCCGAGACGTTCGTCCGAAGCGTCTACGACTTGTCGTGTTAGCAGGTTTTCCACCGCCCGATCGAGCAGGGGAAGACATTTTTCGTAGGTAAACACAACTCCTCCTGGTTATTGNGATCTTCGTGTATGGTGAATCTAGAACGCGGCGTTCGGTTGAGGCCCAGCCTGAAGGGTCACCAAAGGGGCGCAGTATGGTGGTGACGATATCCCTGTCAATCTGCAGGCTGGGCAACGCCCGCGGGATCGGCCTGCAAGCGCTCCCGCTCAAGAAGGCCTTCGGGATCGACCCNCTGGCTGACGATCAGCGAGATCACGGCGAGTACGGATCCCGCCAGGAAGATCACCTCGTACCCGAAGTACTTCCAGGCAAACCCACCCATGAGTGGGGCGGCCACGGCGGCGACGTGATTCATCGTCACCCCCATCGACAGGGTCGGCTTGAGATCCTCCTCGGACGCGATCTTGTGCAGATACGTCGTCAGCGCAATTCCCCCGAAGAAGATGAGGTTGTCGACACAATAGAGGACGTAGAGCGTGGGACGATGGTGGACCGTCGCGTAGCCGAAAAAGACGATCGCGAGCCCCACGTAGCTCAGGCTCAGCATCATCCGTTCACCATAGCGGTCGACGAGCTTGCCCATCCACGAGGCCGTGACCGTCAGAAGCACCTGGTTGATGAACACCAGCTTCAGCGTGGTCTNGATCGGCATCCCGTGGACTTTGACTAGCGCGTAGATCGCGAAGGTGATGAACACCTGTTTACGAAGCCCCTGAAGGAAGTTGAGCGCGTAGTAGAGGTTGTATCGGCGTCTCAGCACAAAGCCCTTCTGCGCGGGCGGCTTCTGCTTGTCGGAAAAGAAGACCGCGATGCCCCCCAGAATCGTGGCCACACCGGCCATCAGGAAAAGACCGTTGTATTCGACCCAATCGAAGGCGACGTTACAGATCGCGATTGTCGCCAGCCACGCAAAACTGTTGACGCTCCTGAGAACCCCTAACCACCGTCCCTTGTTCCCTTCCGGCGAGAAGGACAGCGCCATCGCCTGCTCGAGTGGAATCCAGCAGTGAAAGCCGATGCTGGCGATAAACGAGTAGACCGCGAGCCAGAAGACGCTATCAGCCAATGGGTAGGCCATCAGCCCCAGCCCCATGACCACCATGGAGGCCGCCCCAACGATCGGCGGCGCAAACCGGATCATGGCCGCCAGAAACAGGACGTTCAGGAATCCAGGGACCTCGCGCAACGCCTCCAGTCCCCCGAGTTCGTGAGGCTCGATCCCGAGACGCTCGACGACAAAGTTGTAGAAGAGCGACATCAGGACACCGAAGAAGACCCCCTGAGCGCTGACAGCGCAGGCCAATAGCTTGAAATTCCAGTTCCAGTTTCTCACGTTCGATCCATCTTCCGTCCGCGCTCCATCTTACCTAATTCGAGAAATTCTATAGATTTCCCTGTATTGGCGGCCTAATATAGGCCAAATCACAATGGCAACCAATTCAGGAGCCGTGCGTTTATACCCGGATAGACGCACGTAGAGCTCAATCGGAGAAAGCGTATACGACCCCTTTCCCGAAGCGTTGTTTCAGCCCTGATCGCTGCGGCGACGTTCCTTTCACACTCGGCTTCAGCAAGTCCAGGCGACCCGATCCCGAAGTTCGACCTCGTCGATATTCACGGGAAGCGCCATTTCTACGAACAGTATAAAAGTCAGTTCACTGTCCTCTCCTTCGTCGACCACAACTGAAGCGTCTGCCAGGCGGCGGCGCCGTCCATAGACAACCAGATTTTCAGCCGATACGGCGGAGAGGTCGCGGTCCTGGAACTGGACGTCTACAACGGGACGACGGCCCGGCTCTCTCTGTTCCAGTCGACGACCAGCGTTTCATTCCCGCTGCTTCAGATGGCGATCAACGGCACCCTGTATGGCGCCTGGTGGGACGAAATCAGCTGATCGACAAGAGCCGGCACCCAGGCAGTTGATCGTCGACATCCGACGAGATACGGAGTGGCGCACCAAGCTGATTGGTGAGATCGACCGTCTTCGGAACGTTCCCGTCGATCAGACCGCTGCCACGCAACTGTCCACGGGTGAGGTCCTGGTTGGGGATTCTTTCGAACGGTTCTTCGATATCGGGAACCCGGGCCTCTTGGACCCTAGGCACCAGAGCGCATCCTCGGACATCGACGGCATTACCGTGGAGTTAGGCTCCACATCTGTTGCCCAGGAGACAGCACCCAGGTCAGGGTTACGTTCATGCCTAGCGAGACCGGGAGCAAAATCGAAAACATCACCATCCGCACGACTGGCGCGGTCTCCGATGAGTTGGCCGTGCGGTTTGAGGCTGTTGTTCTGGCGCCCCCTGATCCGGTGGCTCAGTTGGTCACGGAACGGTCCCACCTCGCCACCTTAGATATCTAACGAGGACGCTCGTATGGCATATCGGTTCGAAACGACAGTCACGTCGACCTCCCTATTACCATCGACGATGCCTCGACCGGCGTAACAGGAACAGGCCAGACACGTATAGCGCCCGGCGAAACCGGACAGGTGCGTTATACACCCGAATTGAGTGAAGATGCCTTCGCCGGTGAGGTCATCCTGAACACCAACGACCCTGACNCTGCGAAATTGCGGATCCCCGCGACTGCGACGGGCGTGGTCGTTCCAGCCACGCCGACCGCCGACGCTGACCGCCGACATCGATGGCAGTGGTCTGGTCGATTTCTCCGACTTTTTGATATTAGCCGGCGCCTTCGGCACGACGGACCCGGCATCGGACATAAACAGCAACGGGACGGTCGATTTCAGCGATTTCCTGCTCTTCGCCGAGTCATTCGGCAAGCGAANCGGGAACTAGCGGCCTCACCAGGTCCTCAACACGCAAATGGGCGCCTCGACCAAGTGTCGTGGCGCCCTACTTGTTGTGTCTATGCGGAGCTTGGTGGAACTTAGAAAGCCTGCTTCAGATCCTCTTCGATCTCGCTCGCNTTCACCCACAGATCCCAGTCGTAATTCTTGTTCTGCCGATCGGGGTCCACCAGATCTCGCGCCGTTACCAGTCGATCGCCCTGGTCGTGCTCCGGATTCGCAAGCCAGAGCTGCACGGCTTCGATCGACGTCTGGAACTCACCCATCGGGCGCCCCTTCCCGTCATATACCCGGATGCTNATAATGGTCAGCATCTAGATCTCGGCCTTCTTGTTGAACAGCACGAACCCACCCGCCGTCAGGATGAATCCGAACATAAGTGTGTAGATCAACTGCGAGCGGATCAGTCCCATCTCCTCGCCGAGCAAACGGGAAAACCCCGGGAGCAGATACCAGTAGAGGAAGAACATGAGAATCAGGAAGGCCGAAATGGCAACTGTTTGGAACCGCGCCAGCGAGTAGCGAAGAGAGACGCACGCGACCACCATACCGAGCAGCAGAATCAGGCCCGCGAAGGACTGGGTGCAGAAGAAGATCATCAGCGTCTTGGGGTCGAGCTGAAACTGGCTGAGGATCTGGGTGGACGTCTCCAGCGGCACGTCCAGGATCAGGATACTTCCCACAGCCATAAGGTAGACAGCCAGCCCCGCCGTCATCACGGCAAGATACTTGGACACCGGGATCGCCAGTCGTGACACGGGCAGCGAAAACAGGAGATAGTGTGTGGATCCCTTCCACTCACTCCAGAACGCCGAAATCAGACCGAAGGTCAGGGCAGCGGTTGTGATGGATATCGGGAATGAGGCCAACAGGAACGTTGACGCCTCTCCCTCCACGCCAACCAGTACGTAGCCGTAGAGACAGGCGATGGCCGCGACTGTGGCGCCGAGCAGCGTCCGGTGCTCTCTGAGCTCCTTTCGGTATAACCTCATCACACCCGTCACGTCGCCACCTCCTCGAATATCTCACACAGTGACAGGCCACGCTCCGACTTCAGCGCCTCAGCCTCGCCGGCCAGCGTAATCTCACCATCTCTGATGTAGACAACGTCGTCCAGGAAGGGCTCGACCTCGTCGACCAGGTGTGTCGATATCAAGACCGTCTGCTCTCCGGTCTTGAACTCGTTGAACAGGGCGTCGAGCAATCGCCGTCTGGATGGCTGGTCGATCCCACCGAGCGGCTCATCCATGAGGATGAGCTGGCTGCCCCAGGAGAACGCGGCAACAACCTTCAGACGTGCCTTCTGTCCNCTCGAAAGCGCGCTCACCTGNCGATCCCTCGGGAGCTCCAGAAACTCGATCAGGTGATCGGCACGCGACTGATCCCAAGAATCGAAGAATTCGCTGACAAACGCGAGCAAGTCGACGGTCGTCATCCAGGCGTAGAACGGGTCGAGTTCCGGCAAGTAAGCGGTGATACGCCTCGTCTCCAGCCCGGGCCTCTGCCCGCCTATCAGGACCTCACCTTCTGAGGAGTATGTCAGCCCAGACAGAATTCGGAAAAGCGTGCTTTTACCACTCCCGTTCTGCCCAAGTACACCGACCGTACGCCCTTTCACGACCTCGAACGAGACGCCCTTGAGCGGCCAGATACCAGGGTAGGATTTCCAAACGTCACGGATTTCTACAAAGGAACTCATACGATCTCAATTTACCTGACCAATGGGATTCATCCACGCACTTTGTACACCGTCTATCACTAAAGGACTATAAAACAAATTATTACATGGTTTTACACATTTCGGCCTTGTCGACCGTTGCCCGTATTGTATGTTTGGAACGTTCGTTTAAATTGATCGTTTTAATCGAGTGTTTCACAGGCATCTTTCTCCCAATCCCAGATCCTGAATCCATGGCAACAGCTACTGAATCAGATACTCGAGAGCGACTGCTTGATGCAGCGGAAAAGCTATTTGCCCTAGATGGCGTCGGTGCCACCTCGCTCAGGGCGATCACGGCGGAGGCAGAGGCGAACCTCGCATCGATACACTACCACTTCGGGAGCAAGGAAGCCCTCCTCATCGAGGTATTCAGACGCCGGATCGAACCGGTCAACAAACAGCGATTCGAGCTGCTTGAGGCGACGCTGGCCAGAGACCCAAATGACCTGGATGCACTGGTCAGGGCGTTCGTCTCCCCTGCCCTCAGGCTTCTGACCAGTCCGGAGGCGGGAGGCCGGCACTTCACCCAACTGATGGGTCGACTCTATTCGGAGCCGGCGGAGATCAAATCCAAAATCATTCACATGTTCGAGGACGTCGCCAAACGCTTCACGATGGCGATCGGGACCTGCCTCCCCCATCTAGTCCCCATAGAGTTGTTCTGGCGATTTCACTACATGGTCGGGTCGATGGCGTTTCCCATGGTAGCCACCGACATCGTAGAAGCGCGGGCAGGCGAACTCGGCGACCAGGGAACGACTGAGGACAATATCGACCGACTGGTCCGATTCATCGTTGGCGGACTGAAGGCTCGGGCCACAGACCGGACAAATGATAAGGAGGCAGACGGTGGGGAATAGGGTGTGGATCATTGTCGGACTCGTCGCGGCCTGTGGGACGGCTCCCCCACCTCAGCGACCAGACTTGCGGGTCGATGTCGCCGCCGCGTGGTCGAGTGCAGACACGATGGCTTCCCAGGGAACGGGTGATTGGTGGGATCGACTTGGCGATGAAGAACTCAAGAAACTCGTCGACACTGCCCTGGAGGACAACCTGGACTTGATCGCCGCTTCGGCGCGTCTGCGTGCCGCCCAGGGGCAGGCCAAGATCGCCGGCGCGCCTCTCTGGCCACAGTTAAATATGGGAACAAGCGGATCGAAACGTAAACAGGTCTTCGTCGGATTCCCCATACCGGGTCAGGCGGATGGAACTCCGACGTCATCGACCTCTACGAGCTACGGCGTATCGCTGGACGTGTCGTGGGAGCTGGATCTGTGGGGTCGATTGAGCGCCGGGAAAGCGGCGGCCGTGGCCGACTGGCAGNCGGCGACCGCCATCTACGTGGGGGCCAGAGAATCGCTCGCAGGCCAGACCGCCAAGGCCTGGTTCGCCCTAGTTGAGGCACGTCGACAACTGGAGCTTGCGGAAGCGACCGTCAGCAACTACGAGGTCTCGCTCAGTCAAGTCGAAGACCGATACAATCGTGGCATAAGACCATCACTGGATGTGCGCCTGACACGCACCAACCTTGCCACAGCCCGAGATCAGTACCACTTCAGGGAACTGCTGCTTGAGCGTGCGAAACGACAGGTCGAAGTCGTCCTCGGCCGCTACCCGTCGGGAAGTATTCAGATGGCAACTAACCTGCCCACCCTCACAGTTCGTGTTCCGGCAGGGCTCCCGTCCGACCTCCTTACGAGGCGTCCTGATCTGGTCGCGGCAGAACGCAGGCTCGCTTCTAGCGCGATGCGTCACAAGGAGGCCTTGCGGTCCCGATTCCCCCGAATCTCACTGACCGGATCCACGGGACGAACGAGCGAATCACTCGGTGACCTCACCAGCGGGGACTTCACNGTCTGGTCGTTCGCCGAAAACCTGCTCCAGCCGCTCTTCCAGGGCGGTCGGATCCAGGGCAACATCGATGTGACCCGCGCACTCCAGGACGAAGCGACCGCCAACTATATCGGGACAGTCCTCCGTGCTTTCGCGGACGTCGAGAATGCTCTGGCGGCGGAAGATCTCCTGGCCGCCCGTGAGGAGGAGCTAACCGTCGCCACGGATGAAGCATTGGCGGCACGCGCTCTGTCCGAAGACAGGTATCGCCGCGGCATCACTGACCTGATCACGATGATGTCCGCGCAGCGTACGGCGTATCAAACGGAGAGCCAGCTTATCTCGATCCGCAGACAGCGACTGGAAGCCAGAATCGACCTTCACCTTGCCCTGGGCGGAGACTTCAAGGGCCGCTCCGGCATCCTTGCCACAAAAGCACCAAACGCAGGAGAATCAGTACGATGAAGCTCAACCGCAAAGTCATCGCGCCGCTCGGCATTCTGGCCGTCGGGATACTGGGAGCCGTCGGCCTGATCATAGGTCGGTCTGACGTCGAGACAGAGATCCCGAAAGCGCCACCGCCCCTGATCCGCGCCCTGGACGTGCGGATGGAATCGATCGAGCTCAAGGTGCCCACTCAGGGTACCGTCGCCCCCCGGACTGAAAGCGATTTGATCGCACAGGTCAGTGGCCAGGTCGTAGAGATCTCTTCGAAGTTCGCGAACGGGGCCTTCTTCGAGCAGGGGGACGTGCTCGTCCAGATCGACCCGCGTGACTACGAGTTGGCGCTCGCCACCGCCAACGTCGGGGTCACCCAGGCACAGGTTCGCTTCTCTCAGGAGCAAGAAGAGTCTGAGGTTGCACGAGTCGAATGGTCGAAAGTCGGCGAGGGTGACCCAAGTGACCTCGTCCTCAGAAAGCCTCAACTGGCTCAGGCACGAGCTACCCTGGATGCGGCACGCGCTCGATACCAGATGGCCAAGCTGAACCTCGAACGAGCCACCGTACGCGCTCCCTTCGACGGACGGGTTCGGGCCAAGCGAGTAGATGTCGGCCAGGTCGTAGGACCCAATGCCCCTTTGGGTAGAATCTACTCTGTCGACTACGTGGAGATCAGGTTACCAATACCGGATCCAGAACTCCAGTATCTCGACCTGCCCCTCTACAGGACGGAGGCACCCGAGATCGAAAACGGCCCGCGCGTCGACTTGAGCGCTGACTTTGCCGGGACCACTAATACCTGGACGGGGCAGGTCGTCCGCGTCGAAGGAGAGATCGACCCCCAGACCCGAATGATCCACCTGGTGGCCCGCGTAAAGGATCCATACGCGGCTCCAGAAGTGTCGACGCGCCCGCCACTGGCCGTTGGCCTTTACGTAGAAGCGGATATTGGAGGAAGGCTGGTTGAGAACGCCGTTATCCTGCCAAGGGCAGCCTTGAGGGGCACCGACCAGGTTCTGGTCGTCGAGGACGAGCGTCTGAGGTACCGTGACGTCACTGTGCTGAGGGCTGACAGCGAGCACATNGTCATCACGTCTGGCCTGCAAGCCGGTGAGCGCGTTTGTATCTCACCGCTCGACACGGTCGTCGACGGGATGCGTGTCCGGGCCAGCGTCGAGGTCGGGGGAGGTATCGGATGAAGAGCATGATCGCGTGGTTCACTCGCAATACGGTTGCCNCAAACCTGCTTATGTTCCTGATCCTCGGCGTAGGTACGCTCACCGTTTCGAAGCTTCGGATGGAAATCTTCCCGGAGTTTTCGGCCGACGTGATCAGCGTCTCCGTCGTCTACCCCGGGGCGGCACCGGCGGAGGTGGAGGAAGCGATCTGCGTGAGGATCGAGGAAGCCGTTCAGGGACTCGAGGGCATCAAGGAGGTTTCCTCGACGGCAAGCGAGAACGTCGGGACGGTCAACATCGAGGTCCAGCANGGCTTCGACATCCGGAAGCTGCTCGACGACGTGAAGGCCCGTGTCGATGCGATCGACACCTTACCGGACGAGGCCGAAGAGCCAAGTTCGCGCGAGATTGTCATCAGTCGCGAAGTCATCTACGTGGCTGTCTCCGGACACACGGATGAGCAGAGCCTAAAAATAGTCGGCGAACAGGTCAGAGATGAGATCTCCGCGCTGCCCGGAGTGACCCAGGTCGCTCTGATCGGCGCCCGTCCCTACGAGATCGCCGTAGAGGTCGCGGAAACAGCGATGCGGCAGTTCGGACTCACGTTCAACGAAGTCGCCACAGCCGTTCGTCGTTCCTCTCTGGACCTCCCCGGTGGATCGATCCGATCCGTCGGTGGTGAAATCCTGCTGCGGACGAAGGGGCAAGCATACGTCGGCCAGGACTTCGAGAATATCGTCCTCCGGGCCCGCCCCGACGGCTCTCACCTCCTGCTCAAGGATGTGGCCACGATCGTTGACGGCTTTTCCGAAACCGATCAGTTCGGCCGCTTCGACGGCAAACCCACGGTGATCGTCAAAGTGTCCCGAGTGGGCGACCAGAACGCCCTACAGATCGCCGAGGACGTAAAAGCATACATCAAGACCGCTCAGGCCCGTCTGCCCGAAGGCATCGAACTGACAACGTGGGCAGACTTCTCGCGCATCCTAGATGGCCGTCTGAACATGATGCTGAAGAACGGCCAGATGGGATTCATCCTGGTACTCATTTCTCTGTCTCTATTCCTCAAGCTGCGGCTGGCCTTCTGGGTCGCCCTCGGTATCCCCATCTCGTTCCTCGGTGCCATCGGCCTTATGCCGTCGATCGACGCCTCGATCAACCTCATCTCGTTGTTCGGGTTCATCGTGGTCCTCGGAATCGTCGTCGACGATGCCATTATCGTGGGCGAGAACATCTATCGACACAACCAGAAAGGCTCGAAAGGCCTTCAGGCCGCGATCGACGGCGCACGGGAGGTCTCGACGCCCGTGATCTTTGCGGTGCTCACCTCGATTGCCGCGTTCTCTCCCCTGCTGATGGTGCCGGGCCAGATGGGCAAGTTCATGAAGCTCATCCCCCAGATTGTGATCCTGGCCCTCATCTTCTCTCTCGTCGAATCGTTGCTCATCCTCCCTGCCCACCTGAGCCACTCGGACGGCATGATCTCGCGACTTTACAGGCGTCTCAAGAACGCCATCAGATCCTCGAGCCTGAACGGAACGCTCGTCGTCGCGGCAGCCCGGGGGTGGGTGAGAACCTGGCGGCGCATACAAAGCTTCTTCTCTGAAGGGCTCGGGGTTTTCGTCGACACCTACTACCGCCCGACACTGGAACGCGTGCTGGAATGGCGATACGCCAGCATCTCGTGGGGCATCACAACCCTCTTCCTCACGATCGGCCTGATCGGTGGCGGCTGGATCAAGTTTGTCTTNTTCCCACCGGTTGACGCGGATAACGTTGTCGCGGTTCTGGAAATGCCGAGAGGGACACCCGCCGAGATCACGGCGGAAGCGATCACGCGAATCGAGCGTGCGGGAATGAAGATCCGGACAGAAGTCGAGGCAGAAACACCGGAAAAAATCTTCAAGCACATGCTGGCCTCTGTCGGAGACCAGCCCTCGGTCCGCCTGCAGCAGCAGAATTCAGGAGGGGCAGGTGGCGCATTCTCGGCCGCACACCTCGGAGAGGTCAACATGGAACTCACGCCTGCCGAGAACCGGTCCGTCACCGCATCCGAAATCGAGCAACGCTGGCGTGAACGTGTGGGACCGATCCCTGACGCAACGACGCTGACCTTCTCGTCGAACCTGTTCTCGCTCGGAGACCCGGTCAACATCCAGTTCTCCGGTCAGAGCTATGACGAACTGCAGGCGGTAGCCGGAAAGCTCAAAGCAAGACTGGTGGAGTATCCCGGCGTGTCGGATATCACCGACTCGTTCCGCCCGGGAAAGAAGGAGGTCAAGCTCACCCTGACCAAAGCGGCAGAGACGCTCGGCCTGACACTCGCCGACCTCGGTCGACAGGTCCGGCAGGCGTTCTACGGGGAAGANGCACAGCGGATTCAGCGTGGCCGGGACGACGTGAAGGTTATGGTTCGGTATCCCGCGTCGGAGAGAAGGTCTCTCGGCGACCTCGAGCAAATGCGCGTCAGAACCCCATCCGGCGCTGAAGTCCCGTTCGCGGTGGCCGCCGAGGCGGAGATCGGCCGTGGTTTCGCCTCCATACAACGGAAGGATCGCCAGAAGGTCGTCAACGTCACGGCCGATGTGGACGTCAAAGTCGCCAACGCGAACGAGATCATCGCCGACCTGGAGGCGAACGTGCTTCCAGAGATTCTCGGGGATCACCCGAAGGTCCGCTACTCACTCGAGGGCGAGCAGCGCGAGCAAGCCGAAACCATGTCTGGTTTGGGCGACAGCTTCCTCTTCGCGCTGATGATGATCTACATCCTGCTCGCGATTCCGTTCAAATCCTACACGCAGCCCCTGATCGTGATGAGCGCTATTCCATTCGGAGTCGTCGGTGCCGTCTGGGGCCACGTGATCATGGGAATGGACCTTACGATGCTTTCGATGTTCGGGGTCGTCGCGCTGACCGGTGTGGTCGTCAACGACAGCCTGGTCATGGTCGACTTCATCAACAAGAACAGGGAGAGCGGGATGGCACTTTCGGATGCGATCCGGGAAGCCGGCGCCCAGCGATTCCGGCCGATCCTGCTCACCTCTGTCACCACGTTTCTCGGTCTGTCGCCGATTCTCCTGGAGAAGAGTCTTCAGGCCCAGTTCCTGATCCCGATGGCGATCTCCCTAGGCTTTGGCGTCATCTTCGCAACGTTTATCACCCTGGTGCTCGTTCCCGTCCTCTACTTCATTCTGACGGACATCCAGGCGTGGGTTGGGCGTCTGTTTGATCGGATCGAGGAGGAAGAGGAATTGGAGCAGGCAGCCTAAGGGGTTGAAAATGGGCCGGGTTGCAGCCGAATAGCCGTTTGCCTATCTTAAGCGCAATTCGGCGATGGAATTGGACAGATTCCGTCGGCTGCGATCAGAAGCAGGCTACAGGGATTATAAAATGGGCATTCAGGCGGACACGCTTGAGGCAAGCTATCGGGCGATGCAGGAGAAGCTCTCCGGTATCGTCCCGGATATTGAGTTGCGATACAAGGCCGAACTAGCCTTCGAGATCAATCAGATCAAGAAGGAACGGGGCGCCATCATTCTCGGCCACAACTACATGGAACCGGCTCTGTTTCACTCCGTACCGGACGTGGTCGGAGACTCTCTCGAACTGAGCCGGAAGGCGGCCGAGACAGACGCGGACCCGATCGTCTTCTGCGGTGTCCGGTTCATGGCCGAAACCGCCAAGATCCTCAACCCGGACAAGACGGTCCTCCTACCTGCCAAACGAGCGGGCTGCTCCCTCGCCGAAAGCATCACGGCGGACGATGTCCGTGAGTTGAAGGCTCGCTTTCCTGGCGTCCCGGTTGTCACCTACATCAACACCTATGCGGACGTCAAAGCAGAAACCGATGTCTGCTGCACGTCTGGGAACGCCGCCCGCGTCGTCAATTCCTTCGAGGATGAGGCGATTATTTTCCTGCCGGACGAGTATCTGGCTGCCAACGTCGCGCAGGAGACCGGCAAGAAGATCATTTTCCCGACCAGAGATGTTGTGACCGATCCGAAACCGGGAATCGACTACCAGATCGTGGGTTGGCACGGTCGCTGTGAGGTGCACGAGAAGTTCACGGTCGAGGACATCGCGAACGTGCGTGCCCAGTTCCCGGACGTCCTTGTCCTCGCGCACCCCGAGTGCAGTCCTGAGGTCGTCGCGGCATCAGACTTCTCGAGCAGCACGTCGAAAATGGTCGATTTCGTAAAAGAATCGGACAAGCACCACTACTTACTGCTGACGGAGTGCAGCATGGGCGACAACATCGCCGCCATGGCGCCTGAAAAGGAAATGGTGCGGCTCTGCAGCATCCGCTGCCCGCACATGAATGAAATCACGCTGGAAGACACACTGAACGCCCTGAAGAACGACGAGCAGATCATCGACGTCCCGGAGGAAATCCGGGTCAAGGCGCTGCGATCCGTTCAGCGTATGCTGGAGATTTAACCCTCACTCCCGGCTCTGCCTGGGAGCGAGACTTTACGACTCAACCTCAGACGTCCCCGTCTCTCCGTCGTAAACCTCCGTCCGGAAGACTCCTTCTTGGAACGCCAGGTATTCCTCTTTCGACATCAGCGGGTCGTGATTTTCCATCACGGCCTTGGCACCCTCCGCGTCTCCATACAGCAAATCGACCGCCATCATCGCAAGAGACTTTGCCGGCCCCAGATAACCCATCTCCTTATCCGAGATGTGCCAGTCCCTGCTGTGCCCCGGACCACTTGCCCCCGCCATCATCGGATGAATCGCCGGGATCAGGTGAGACACATCGCCCATGTCCGTCGACCCGGTGCGATGCCCGACCTTGGTCAGTTCGTCCTCCCCGAAAAGCTCCTCGGAGTTCTGCTCGAACATGTCGACCATCGTGGCATCGTTAGCGAGCGGCATGTAGCCGGGAAGCGTCTCGATTTCCACCTTCGCCCCCACCGCCATAGCCCCTGCTCGTAGAGCGCGATCCACTTTCGCGTTCGCATCCAGAATGGCCTCCTTCGTCCGGCCCCGGACATAGGTCTCCATCGTCACCTCGGCGGGGACCACGTTCACGATATCCCCACCCTTGGTGATGATCGGATGCACGCGGATCGCATCCGAATCCCTGAACGTCTCCCGTTGCGCGTGCATAGCGTTGATCGCGATCTGTGCCGCGTTCAGCGCGTTGATCCCGAGGTGCGGTGACCCACCCGAGTGCGCGGCCCTGCCCACGAACCGGATCAGCTTTGACACGAATCCATTACTCGACGTGGAGACCCCCGTCTTCTTCATCGTCGAGTCGCTGTGGGTGTGGATCATCATCGCCACGTCGATGTCGTCGAAATGGCCCTGCTTGATCAGTTCGCACTTCCCGCCGAGTAGCGTGATCTCTCCACCTTTCACCAGGTCACGCCGGAACTCGACCTCGACATACTCCTCCGCCGGAACGGCGAGGAAAACCACGTTTCCAGCCAGCTCCTCGCCCGCCTGCGTATCGGCGATCGCCATCATCGCGCCCATCAGGCCAGCAATCTGCGCGTTGTGTCCACAGGCGTGAGCAGCGCCTGTTTCCGGATTCACCATCGGGTGATCGGCCACACCTAGCGAATCCAACTCACCGATCAGAGCAACGGTCGGCCCGGGGTTCTTCCCTTTGAGAACTGCTTTGACTCCAGTCCGCGCAAGTCCGGTCTCCGTTTGGAATCCGAACTCTTCCATCGTGTTCGCAACCAGTTTGGCCGTCTCGAACTCCTTAAAGCCCAGTTCGGGATTCACCATGATCTGGTCGCCAATCCCTTCGATCTGACTCCGTCTCCGATCGACAGACTCACAGATTCGCTGCTTCAATTCGTCTTTGGTCATCGCCTTATCCTATTCAGCAAGGTGGGGCCGTCGCCACAAGATACACCACTCCCCCCCCATGCCTACTGCCTATTGCGTGCTGCCGGTCTTGTCTTACAACACTATCGAATCTTGAGAAGCAGTACGAGAAGCAACGGTGTCCCTACAGCCTGCAGGAGCATAAACCGCACAAGCACCTGCGTGTTGGACCAGCCTTTGTTGTGGCGGAAGTGATCGTGGAGCGGATATCTAACTTCGCGGAAGATCCAGATCTTGAAGAAGCGGAGCAGAGCCACCTTGAGGATTCCGGTGGCACCGTTTACGAGGACGACAAAAGCTACGACGAGGATGAGGACGGGATTCCCGCAAGCCAGAACCAGCATGCCGAGTAACAATCCCATCGGCCGTGAGCCCGCGTCCCCCATCAGCACCTTACTGGGATTGGCGTTGTACCAGAGGTAACCGGCCAGACAGCCCGCCATCACAAATGCGAGAATGGCCCAGACCGCGCCGTCCTGGTAATGCGGCACGAGCAGGTATCTGGCCACCTCACGGTGACCGACGATGACGTAGAGAAATCCTGCGAGGTAGATGAAGGCCATCCCACATAGGCTCGCGGACAACCCGTCGACACCGTCCGTGCAGTTCGTTGCGTTGATGGCGAGCCAGATCAGCACGGCCGCGCAGGGCACGAAGATCCAGGGCGAGATCGCCCACTCTGTCTTCACGAACGGCAGCCAGAGATGGTAGGGCTCAAGACCACAGATGGCCATTGCCCCGAGGACACCGATCAGGAGGTCGATTCCCCCCAGGAAGTATTCGCTGAAGCCACCCGCACGGTCATCCATATAACCGGCGAGCATGACCAAGAAAACGCAGCTCTGGGTGGCCAGAATGCGGGGCTCGAGAGGAGCGACCAGGAGGCAGACAAACAGGTATATAGGTATGAACAAGACGCCGGCGCCAACGGGTTTACCCTGACTCTTCTCCGCATCGACGGCGAATTCTCGCCCCTGATCGCGGGGAAGTCGATCCCACAGCTTGGGAATCAGAACCAGCGTCAGAATCGCAGCCAGGGCAGTCCCCAACCCATAAAGAAACAGGTAGGATGTCAGGAGCCGGATTGGTCCGTAGTATCCTGCCGCGATTTCACCCAGCCAAGACAACATGCGCGTCAGCCTCGTCAGAATCTCAAGCGTTCGATAGACGCTCGACCAGCGAAAATGTAGGACCAAGCCCCTGACTGGACAAGGATAAGTTGCTGTTAGCACTTAACTTGGGAGCAGACGCTTGACACGGTACCCAACCGGGTCTATTTTTAGACCTCACAACAGACTCTGGATAAATACATTGAAGTCATTCGCTGACATCGCATTTGTCATCAATTCGCTGAACGCGTGCACGGCCGAATTCGTGCAGGCTTCGATGCATACCCATACCCATCACACTATGACCACGTCGGCATCTGTCGACCGGGTATGGGAAGAAGAACGGGTTATCTGACGCACTGACTCAACTGAAGAACGAGACGAGCCCTCAACCGATACCCGGTTGGGGGCTTTTTCATTTTGGGCTCACGTATCGGGACCGTCCCAATGCGGGAAAGCCCTTCAACACTGAAGAAGGAAGGTATGTGACTCCTGGGCGTGCATTCGCGCGGATTCGGTTTCAACCCCAGGGAACAGGCCACAGCGTCGGCCGATGCCCTGACGCCCAAATTGCGTGCGAGTCGAATAGAATCGGACTGTCTAGTTGTGTTCACGGCTATCGAGGCGGGAGATACCCCCACCTTCGTCACCCATGCCACGACCGACATCACCGATCGAGATCGCCAACTGGGGGTGTCGGACGTCGTGATCTACCCTTACGTCCACCTGACGGAGGCACCGAACGGTAGGCAAGGCAATTTCTGAAGGCTTCCGGTCCGACCTGTGTGTCTGTCGAGCTCCCTTCGGTTAGTATAAAAGCTTTGATCTCTCTTGTCTCGGACACCCTCTGTCGAAGTGGAGCGCCCTATATGACGGCGATGAGGCCGACGTTCCTGCCGAAACACCAGAACGTGCAGGGAGCGAGTTCGTGCGTTTCGTTATCGCTGATTTCGAGGGACGCCCACACGAAGTGACACCGGAAGACTTCAGCGCCAACGAACTCGTTGGCCGGGAAGGATTGGGGGGATGCGCTATGAACGCCATCTTTGTGACGACAACGATTCCGTACGTCAACACCCCCCACGTCGGGTTCGCTCTCGAACTCGTTCAGGTTGACTGTATCGTGCGATGGCAGCGACAGCGTAGATATGACGTCTTCTTTCTCTCGGAGGCAGACGAAAACACGATCAAGAATGTCGCCGTCGCCCGGGAACGGGGCATCAACCCTGCGGAGTTGTATGAAACCAACGCTTCGGCGTTTCGGGCCCTGATCGATCGACTATCGATTTCGACGAATACGTTTATTCGAATGTCTTCAGATCGGCATCATCTCGGAGCGTGCAAGTTCTGGGAAGCTTGAGCGATTGATATCGAGCCACGTAGGTATATCGGCCACTACTGGGAACGCACAGACCGGATTATCCACGTCATCGGGAAGGATGTGCTTAAGTTTCACGCGTTTTACTGGCCGGGATTGCTGTCGTCAGCCGGGCTTCGATTGCCGACAGAACTGAACGGACACGGTTTCCTGACGGTAGATGGCCAGAAGATCAGCAAGTCGCTCGGGAACGCAGTTGACCCGATTCCAGTGATCGATCGGTATGTCGCTGACGCTCTGCGATACAACCTGCTGGCGAAAGTGCCGGCGAGGTCTGACTGCGACTTTTCGCACACCAGGCTCAATGAAGTCTACGAAAAGGATCGCGCGAACACGCTGGGCAATCTGGTCTCTCGCCTCGCAGCCCTGGCCGTCAAGGCCAACCTGTCTGGTATTGAATGGACTGAGGGTTCGGGCCGTGGGGTCGATATCGAGGATCGACGCTTCAACCAAGCCCTGGATCGGTTGTGGCGCCAGATCCAGGACATCAATCGCGATATTGAGTCAAAACGACCGTGGGAATATCTTCAGGCGGGAAGAGCAGATGATCTGGCCTCTAAACTGAAACGACGGATCACCGACCTGCTTGGTATTTCCCATCGATTCTGGCCGTTTCTTCCAAATACGGCCGACGAAATCAGACCACGATTCACGCAAGGCGAAATCGAAAGAGGCAACCCCCTCTTTCCACGCGCCTGAGCACAACGAAGGGGGAACATTGTCCGCAGAACTGGAAGAGGGATTGGAACTCCAATTGGACTTCAGAAAGCTGAAGAAGGTCGCGCAGTGCGAAGAGGACGTCGTGCCTGTAGCCGTTCAGGACGCGGACACAGGCGACGTCCTTCTGGTCGGCTTCGCGAACGAGCTTGCCTTGCAGACCACGATCGAAAAAGGCATGGCGACCTTCTGGAGCACCTCCAGGAACGAGTTGTGGATCAAAGGCGCTACATCGGGGGAATACCTCGAACTCGTAGACATCCGTGTCAACTGCGAGCAGAACTCGCTGCTCTACCGCGTGAGGCTGAAAGGAACGGGGGCCTGTCACACCAAGGAAGCTGACGGATCGGCGAGACACAGTTGCTACTACAGACGTTTAGAGGATAGCGCACTGGTCAAGCTATAGCCAGAGGACTGGAGCAGATGGCGTGAAACGGATTATTCTAGTCGGTGAGTACGACCCCGCTTTCGAACCGTATACCTTCACCGTTCCAGCGATTCAGCACTCAGGTGAGACGCTTGCTAGCCCGGTCAAGGGGACCCGACTGATGTGACAGACCAGGTGCTCGGGTCGTTCGACGGGATCTGGATAGCGCCCGGTTCACCCTTTCGAGACCTGCACGGTGCAATCAGAGCCATCACATTTTACCGGACTCGACAGGTCCCCCGGTTCAGCACATCGTCCTTGAACTCGCCCATAATGTTCTCGATTTCGATCACGCTCAGAGTGCGGAATATGATCCGACCGCCTCGCGCCTCTTTGTCTCGGCGCAAACCTGTTCCTTGGCGCCGGGCTGGAAATATCGATCGGCCTCGTAGAAGGCTCGCTTGCCGGCCGTCTCTACGCTGCGGCTCAGGTTACGGAGCGCTACTACTGTAACTTCGGCCCGAATCCCGACCACGAGAGCAATCTCCTCTCCACACCCATTGTTGCGTCAGGTGGGGATAGGGACAACGAGATCCGCATTCTGGAGCTTCCCGACCACCCATTCTTCCTTGCCACCCTGTTCGTTCCAGAAGCACGATCTCGATAGGGAGCCGCGCACCCGCTCGTCAGGGCCTTTTGCGAGCCCGTCCTCTCGGCCTAAGTGTTGCAACCCCATCTTCTCATTTCCACATCTCATAATCTTCACATATATTCGTTTCCCTGAGCACGATTCCGCTCCCTCATAAGCACAATCTCAGCTGCCTCGATCAGGAGGAGCGGCCGTGGGTTACGACCTCAAAGTCCTCACCGGTAACACCAACAAGAAGCTCGCCGAAGAAATCTGCGATCATCTGGACACCCATCTCTGCCGGGCGACGGTAGAGTCGTTCCCGGGCGGGGAAACGAACGTCCAGATCGAAGAGAATGTCCGGGGATCAGATGTCTACATCGTTCAGTCGGTGTGCAAGAATGCTGAACTGGGCCTAAGCCCGAACGATGCGCTGATGGAGTTCTTGATCCTGATCGACGCCGCTCGCCGGGCATCGGCCCGAAGGATCACGGCCGTCCTCCCCTACTACGGCTACGCACGACAGGATCGCAAAGACCGTCCTCGCGTACCGATCACGGCCAAACTCGTCGCGAATATGCTGTATACGGCCGGAGCACGGCGAGCCCTCGCGCTCGACCTGCACGCCAACCAGATCCAGGGCTTCTTCGACATCCCGTTCGACCACCTCTATTCGATAAACGTCTTCACCGACTACATCGCCCGAAAGCGCCTGGACGATCTGGTCGTCGTGTCGCCCGACGTCGGGAACATCAAGATGGCCAGGACATACGCGGAGTTGCTCGGTGCCGATCTGGCCGTGGTGGATAAACGTCGCACCAGCGGTACCGACACCGAAGTGATGAACCTGATCGGTGAGGTCGAAGGGAAGAACGTGGTCATCGTCGATGACCTGATCAGTACAGGCGGGTCACTCGTCGAAGCAGCCGGGACGCTCAGAGAGCGGGGCGCACTCGACATCTCGGCCTGCATCGTCCACCCCGTACTGGCAGGACCAGCTGTCGAGCGCGTCAAGAATTCCGTTCTGAGCGAGCTGCTGGTATCCAATTCCATACCAGTGCCCCAGGGCCATCAGAACGGAAAGATCAAGCCGCTGTCGATCGCACCAATACTCGGTGAAGCGATCCGCCGAATCAACAACGATGAGTCAGTGAGTAATCTGTTTGTGAACGCGAAGGTGGAAGGTTAGTTCGAGACAGAACCACAAAGCCCCAAAGGCACGAAGACCATACAGGGGGCAGACCAGAGCCTGCCTGCTGCTTAGGCCATCCCAGCAACCAGATTGGAGATTCGCGGTCTCAGCGCCCGGGCGGCCTCCGGATCGTTCGTGAAGATCACACAAGTCAGATCACGCTCAGGATCGAACCAAGCGACCGTTCCAGTAGCCCCACCGTGGCCGTACGTGTTGTCCGAGACCAGATCTCCGAACACGTCAGCCCGTGGGCCGCTCAACCGCCATCCCAGCCCCCATCTTTGGCGCTCACGATCTGCCTCGTTCATCATCGGTAGAATCGATGAGTGATCCTCGATCATCGTGACCACGGAGCGTTCACTCAGAATCCGTACCCCGTCCAATTCTCCGGCTCCTCTAAACGCTAGCAGCAGACGGGTCAGGTCCCCGACTGTCGTCAGCATCCCGCCCCACGGCGCTCCGAACCCTCTCCAGTAGTCAGAATTCCAATCGAAGTCCGTTTCGGCTCCACCGTGTGTCAGCCCCTCGCCGGCAATCTTGACATCCGACTCGCGATCGGATCGCTCGAGAATCCGCAACATCGTGTCCCTCAGTCCCAGAGGATCGAAGAACGTGCGCTTCAGATAATCCGCAAGCGATGCCCTGGTGATCCGTTCACAGATTTCGCCCAGGATGGCGATGCCCGAGGATTGGTAGGAGATCCGCGTTCCAGGTTCGAAGGACAGCGGGAGATCGCAAATCCGGACGATGAAGTCAGACAGTGGCTTCTTCTCTTCGCGATACGCGCGGTTCTCGGGAATCTGATCGGGTAGCCCCGAAGTGTGGGTCAACAGATGCCGGACTTGTACCGCATCCTTCCCGTTCGACACGAACTCCGGGATGAAGTGGGTGGCGGGGTCGTTCAGCGTCAGGCGCCCCTCCTCCATCAGCCTGACCACCGCGGCACAAACGATCGGCTTGGTGATCGATGCGATCAGGAAGATCGTATCCCACCCTACGAGTGCGGACGAGTCGCCGAGCCGACGCCGACCGGCCACAACGGGATCGAGCATTTCCCCGCCAACAGAGACCTGGATCGCGCAGCCCATCAGGCGATGCTCGCCCACTTCCTGATCAACATACGCCTGTATTTTTTCGAGTGACATCACGCCTCCGCGTACTCGCTCACCAGTTGATCAATTTCCTCGATCGACCTCCGGCGTACATCCTCATCCATCCGGCCGATTGCGAACCCGTTCCTGGCGATCTCTCCGACTTCCTGTACGGACATGCTCCGTTCCGAGATCAACCACGCATACTCGTCCGTTATCGTATGACAGAACGGAGTCGGGTCATCCGTGTTAATAGTCACACTCACCCCCGCGCGATGCAGATCGGCGACCGGGTGCGTTTCCAGATCCGGGTAGAAACCTAGTTTCACGTTCGACCACGGACAAAGGCCGAGCGTAACCTCCTCATCGATCAATCGCTGAACCATCTCATCCGACTCGATCGCGCGCACCCCATGTTCGATCCGCTTCACACTCAACTTGTCCAGCATCTCCTCGATGGACTCAGGGCCACGCATCTCCCCAGCGTGTGCCTTGAGAATCAGATCACGCTCACGGGCCACGTCATAGAAGTCCACGAAAGACATCGGGTCACCGACCATTTCGTTCCCGTGGATATCCACCCCGTCCAGATCGTCACAGGAAATGTATCCGTGTGCGGCCTCACGGATGACCGGTATATCACGGTCCCGAGACAGGGCGCCGATGATGCGTACGGTCATCCCATCCGGAACGCCGGACTTGAATGCCGCCAGGGTCTCTCCTGCGGGATACGGATACGCACCGATGCCAAAAGACATCTCGACATACCGTACGTTCTGACGATCAAGACCTTCGAAGATTCGCGAAGAAATGATGTCGAGCCGTTCGAGTGAGGTACAGGTGTCCTTCCAGGTCAGCTGCATCACCTGGCTGAAGTCGCCGGTAAACGACTCGAACCGATAGTCCTGCGCTTCCCAGGAAGCGGGACTGGGGATCGGCTCTGGAGCCCACTCACGCGCGAGTTCCACGGGAACGGCACCCTCGAAGTGCAGGTGCACCTCGCACTTCGGCAGCCACTTTGCGAAGGATCTGATTCGGGTGTGGTCCAAACTAGGAAAGTTTGGGGTAATGAAGTGGGGCACCGACTGAGTCGGTTCGGTATTCGGAGATGTGCCATCTCCCCAAGTTGGCGCTCAGGAAGATGTCTCGATCGGTACCGCAGAACGCCACGTTCGTGGGGGCAGCCAGCATGGTACCCTCGGGATCGTCACAGTAAATATCGAGCGGACCTTCGGCAGCCACCCGATAGATGCGATCCGGCCGGTAGCAGGAAACGAACAGGTTTCCCTTACTGTCAAAAGCGAGCCCATCCGGAACGGCTTCCGGCAACTCAGCAACCGTGCTGACCGTTCCAGCAGATCCGTCCTCCTTGATCGCAACCCGTGACACGCGGGGCCGAACTTCGCTAATGGCTGCATACAGATAGCTGCCGTCCGGTGACAGGGCCAGACCGTTAGGGAAGCTCGTCAGCGACGTTTCCCACACCTCGCCCTGACCACCCGGAGCGACCTTGAACAGACACCCGTTGTCCTGGTTCCACGTTCCCGAGTCAGACACATACAGGTTCCCGTCGGCGTCGAACACCGGGTAGTTTGGTGTGGCGATCTCTCGGTCCGGCGCGCCTGTGAAACAGGTCGACACCTCGCCGGATGGGGTCACCCGCTTGACCTCGCCTCCGCTACACGCATACACGTTACTGTCCGCGTCAACCGCCAGACCACCGACAAAGTGACCACCCGTATTGGCGTACTCTTCGAAGGTCCGCTTTTCAGTATCGATCCGGTAGATCTGCCCCGCTTCACCGCCGGCGTATGCCAGGTGATCCGGTCCGCACGCGATACACTCAGGATGATCGAGTCCTTCGCCGAATCCGCCAACGAAGTACTCGACGTCGAAGTTTGCTGATAGAATTGCCATTATTACCAGGCTAGTAAGTCGTGTCAGGCTGAGCGGAATCGAAGCCCGACACCGTGACAAACTTGGCAGGCCGCCCTTCGACTCCGCTCAGGGTGACCTGCTGACACGTTTACACATCCGCATCAAAATGATAGTCTCGCTCCGCCGCCACCTTTCCATCTTGGTGCCAAGCGGATCCGAACGGATGTTCGTTCTGCGGCCGCTTTGGTAGCCTGAACACACCCGCTTCACACCTCACGCGTTCTCGCCGCTTCCCGCTCACGAGAATACCCGTGTCCTTGAACACGTTGTCCGCCAACTGATACGCATCGTCCGCACGATACTGGAACACGAGCCCTCGCCTTGGCTTGCCGGAGAGGTTTGGCTCCGATCCGTGCAACGACAGACAATGGTGAATGCTGATGCCGCCAGCCTTCGGCGTGATGTTCACGATTCGGCTCGCGTCGCTCCAACGATCTACCTCCTGACACGCTCCGGTGAAGGTGCCCTCCACCATATGGTCGAGAAGACCCCACTTGTGACTTCCCTTCACGATCTGCATACACCCGTTCTCGGACGTCGCATCGTCGAGCATGACCATGACGGCCACCAGGCTCATATTCGTGTGGGGAAAGAAGGCAAAATCCTGATGCCAGTGGAACGGTCCCATCCCTTTGGCCGGAGGCTTGGTCGCCAGTTTTGTATGTTCGATCTGAATGTCGTCACCGATGAGGGGACGAATCCGATCGACGATCGCAGGATGTTTCGCCATCTCCATGAACGCGGGATGAAAGGTCGTGATCGACAGCAAGTGAACCGTCTTATCTGCGTATCCCTTGTCATCCTGCGCCGCCCGCACACCGGGATCCTCGGTCGCCGACCGGAGCGCCTCTACATCCGAGTCGGACAACACGTCATCGACCACCACATAGCCATCTCGATCGAACTGCTCGAGNTCTGCTTGCGTCAGTTCCGTGTTCTGGCTAGATGAATTCAACAATGCCATCACACCCACTCCCGCGAATCCGGTACATCCTTCCAATTTCCATCGTCGGCGACTGATTCCTGCGAGACCAGCCCGGGCAGCGTCATATCCATCGCTTCGTGGATGCCGATCGGGCATGGTGTCCCGTCTACGATCGTATTCACAAAGTCCATCACCTCGAAATAGTCCCCCCCGCCGTGCCCGGCTTTACGCGCCTCTTCGGAAGCCGTTCGCCATATCTTGGGCATATACTCGTTTTCAAGGTCGGCGAGGTCGGACCACGTGTTCTTGTCTTGGCTCAGAGACTCCAGCCAAATTTTGGGACGCTCACCTTTGCTCCGTGCGGACTCGTAGCTGCCGGTCGTCCCCTGCAGACTATAGTTCGACATCGAGTGCGGCCGCTCGGACAGCATATCCACCCGGATCTTCACAAGCCCGCCCTTCGCCATCTTGCAGAGCATGACACACGAATCTTGGTTCTCGTATACGTCGCCTCTGGGATCCGTGTAATGATGGCCGCTCCCCTCGCAACAGACACGCACCACACGATCATCCGGCATCCATTGCAGGATTGGACCAAGGCTGTGCGTCCCGTAGGTCACTCCGTCGATCCCTGTCTGCCACTTGCGCCGCCACGTCGTGATCTCGTTCAGCTCCTTGAGCTCGTGGAGATACTCTCCCTCTGCGTAGTAGACGTCCCCGAATAGCCCGCAGCGAACGAGTTCGCTTACCAGCACGTTCGGCCGTTGATAAGTGTAGTTCTCAGCCATCATATAGACGGCATCCGACCGCTGCGCCGCCGCCACCAGATCGCGACATTCCTCAACGGAAGTGGCCGCAGTCACTTCGCTCATAACGTGCACACCGCGATCCAACGCCTCGATGGCCATCGGCGCGTGAAACGGCATCGGTGTTCCCACAACCACCGCATCCACACCCGACTTCTCGAGCATCTGCTCGTAATCGGTGTAGGCCTGCTCCGCCCCAAGAAGCTCCTGAGCTTCAGGCAACTGCTCTTCGTTTACGTCGCAAACCGCGTGGATATGCGTCACGGGATTCGCATCAAACGCCACCCGGAAGCTTTGCCCACGCCCAACGGCACCGACGATTCCGATTTTCAGTTCACTTGTCAATGCAGTCGCTCGGCAATCTCGCTCTACATACCTGGATGTAGGATGAGACCAGAGTGAAGCCAGAGTTCAAGAAATCCTCTGCGCTCACCGGTTCTTCCCCTCTCCTGCGGAGAGNGAGCTCTGGCGGGCTTAATTGTTCGCCCGCAAGACGGCAGAGGGCTAGGGCTTGTCATTGCCCGCCGTCGATCCTCCAGGCGTGTACTGCCAGAAGCACCCACCCTACCAGAAACGCAGCACCTCCCAATGGCGTGACCGCGCCCAGCCACCGCGCCCCGGTCATCGAAAGCACATAGAGACTCCCTGAAAACACGATGATGCCTGCCGTGAATGCCCATCCCGCATACCCGATCGTATTTCCGGGCCAGTGCGCAACAGCCAACCCAACTCCGAGAATGGCCAGGGCGTGATACATATGGTATCGGACCCCCACCTCGAAAATATCGAACAGGTCGGCTGGCAGCTTCTCCTTCAGCATGTGCGCGCCGAACGCCCCGAGTGTCACACCCAGAAACCCGAACACCGCTCCGATNATGATAAACTGTTTCGCCACAANGTATTCCTTGGTGAAAGCTAGAAGTAGTTACTGTGCCCGCTCCCCTGAAACCAGATCGCATCGACAAAAAACGACAGCCCTGCCGCCGCGAAGTGGCCCAGCGTCAGCCCAATGAAGAACGGTTTCCCACGGTTGTAAAGCATCAAACCCCCGATGCGAATCATGACCCGTTTGATCCCCCAAGCGCAGAACAGAGTGAACATCGTCCACTGCACCTGACCGACCGACGCGATCGAAAACCCGAGCGGGTGCAGGCGCCACCACGGGAACCTATGTCTGAGGTAGGTCAACAGCGTCGTCGCCAGAACACCGATCACGAAGAAGGCATAGTACCACAGCTGAACGCCCTGCCCCGCCTTGATCTTGTTCACGATCGTATCGAACGGCACCTGTCCACCACGACTGAACACCCACTCGCCGAAGTTATAACCACCAGTTGCATAGGCCAGCTTGAGACTGAACCAGAAAGACACCCCCAGGCTGATCACCAGACCGAGTCCCATCGCCAGCACGAAGGTCGATCTCGGGAGTCGGCGATCCGTGTGAATGCGAGCCGCGTTCGCCCCGAAGGGCATGAAGTTCGCGATCGGATCACACGCCCACGCATAGCTCAGTGCCAACCCGGTCATCGTCCGCGGCTCGAGCAATCCGGGGCCAACGGTATGCATAGCGAATGACTGAGGAAGCAGCGGACCTCGAACGAACACAAGCCCCCCCTCCACCACGACACGTGTCAGCCCCAGATACAGCGTGATCACNGCATANACCAGCAGAAGCGCGACNGGAAGCGAGATTCCTGCCGCATTCAGCCAGAGCAGGATATAAGCGATGGCGGTCACGCTCGTGAGCACGCAGGCCCGGTNGGACATCACTTCGTGTGAATCATCGACCGAAGGGTCGCCAGACCAGGCTTTCCGCCACACCCGTGTCAAATGCTTACGCGCAACCCAGATGCCGCCGAACACCAGCGCCGAGAAGGCCCCGAATCCCTGCCAGGCCAGCGAAGGCGGACTGACCGAGTAGATCTCGGACGCCCCGATCGTGAACCCAAGCCGATTGAAGAGAGAAATCTCAGCCACATTAACCAGGTTGAACACCCACACACTTACGAGCACGTCGGTATTCACGAAGTAGCTGATTCCCAGCAGTGGAAGCGTGAGCACCGAGGACATGCCTGGGAAAATCTTGCCGCGTTTGATCCTGAGCCTGATACGCCCCAGCGTGGGCCACTGCGGATAGAAGTAGCTCGGGATCTCCCAGGCGACCTTCAGGAAGGAAGTACCGAATCCCCACCAAAACAGCTTTGTGCTCAGGAAAACAGGTAGCCGGCTCGAGATCTGGGAGCCCTCGATCATGGCCGTAGGGACCTCGACAAGCGGGTAGCTCAGCCGTTCGTTATCGATCCACTGGGACCGGAACAAGGCGATCAGGCTGACGCTCAGGGCAAGCGTCGAGACAATCAGCGTCCCCCACCAGAAGAGGGGTACGATCCAGACGTCCCACGGGACACTCTCTCCGGGAGGGAGTCCCTCGAAGAACCAATCGACCTTCTGACCTGGTTCGGGAACGATCCACCCGGGGATATGCTGGTGAAGGAACTCCGCCCACCCGTTCTCGGGGTTCGCGAAGTAAAAGGAGGAGGCGGAAACCGAGATAACATACCCCGTGATCCCGTAGGTCGGAACGGACACAGCCGCCAGCAGCATCATATATGTGACGACGAGATCGGCTTGAGACAGCCCTGCCCTTGAATTGACAGTCTTCAGGAGTGGATTGACAACACAGACAACGATCAGGAAGGTGAACGCCAGTCCGAGTGGGAAATAGTTCGTCGTCATCAGGGTGGACCGTACGATCCACTCGGAGTACGGCGCAGCCAAGTTTACGAGAATGGCACACAACGCACCGACAAATAGGCCTCGGCCAGGAAGACGCGGTGGATCAGGATCACGCTGTGGATCGGGAACAGCCATCCCCTCACACCCCCCCTCTAAACGCTTTACTCTGACTTCACCTATCTAGCTACCAGGAGTGGACACCGTGTCCGTCCCCGAAGAACCAGATGTAGTCTCCTAGGAAAGACAGCCCAACCCCAAGTGCGTAGCCCACAACTATCCCAAGACAGATCGGACGCGTTCGATCGTAGAGGGACACGCCACCGAATCGCAGGACGACCGACTTGCAAATCCAGGCGATCAGAATGGCGAAAACGGAGTTCCGGGTCGGGTAGGTCAACGGGATCGTGAACCCGATCGGGTGAAGGGGCCACCAGGGCAGGCGATACCGCAGGAACAACAGCACAGACATCACGATGGTGCCGGCGCCAAAGAACCCGAGCCGTTTGAAGTCCATGCCTCTCGTATCACGGATCTTGTTGATCGTGGCGTTGAACGCGTGTTTGCTGCCTGAGCTGAACGGGTAATCACTGAAGTTGTAGGCCCCGCTGTCGTATCCCCATGAGAACGTCAAACCTGTGCAGACCGACAGGCCTACAGCAATCGACAGGAACAGGGCCCCGGCAAAGAGCGACTTCCGATTGCGGACCTGTTCCGCAAGCTTGGTCGTGTGCATCATCGGGCCCATAAAGAGCCCTTTGCCCTGTGAGAAAAAGGCGTATGAGAATGCGCTGATCGTCAATGCTTGGCTCGACAGGTTTCCGGGCCCGATAGCATAGATCGAAAACACCTGGGGCGTCATGGGTGCTCGAACATAGATCAGGCCGGATTCTGACACGATACGGGCGACCCCGACCGTCACGATGAACGTGGCAAACAGGAGGAGCACGGCGAGACCGAGGCTCATCCCCGCCACCTTCATCCAAAACACGATGATTAGGACGCTCACACCCAGCCCGACGACCGAGCCACGATAGGTCAGAATCTCTTCCCCTTGCGGCCTCTTCCGGTCGACCACCCCCCCCCACACATCTCGCAGATGGCCACGAGCGACCCACAATCCCCACAGAACCATTGCCGTCAACCCGCCAAAGCTCTGCCATCCGGACGCCGCGTCGATCGAGCACCAGGAATCTTCAGTCCCCGTGATCTTGAATCCGACGCGATTCAGCCCCCACACTTCGGCACTCGTGATCAGGTAGAATACCCAGATACTGAACAGGACTTCCAGGTTGGCGAGATACGCAAACCCGAGCGTAAAAAAATTTAGCCGCGTCCTGAAGCTGGGAAACCCTCGGGCCACCGCCAGCCATCGTCCCTGCGTATTGATGAATGGGAGGAGCGGGAATAGGAACACGAGGAAATTCCAGATCATCAGGACCACCGGTACAGCCAGTCCGACCCAGAAGAGCTTTTCGTGCCAGAAGAAGCGTTTGCGACTCACGTCGCCAACGTGGATCAAGTCTTGAGTTGCGCTGACGAGTGGGTAGACCAGGCGCTCGTGCTCGCTCCAGGGCTTCCGGAGGATCGAGGCGATGGCCGCCGACGCGTAGACGACGGCGCCAATCAGGATCAGCCACCAGAATATCGGCGTGATCCAGACCGACCAGGGAATTTCGACCGGGCCACCGGGAGGACCGTCGAAAAACCAGGTCAGGGCGTAACCATAGTCCCTGGGTGCGACCCACTCAGGGATATGAGGATGGAAAAATTCGCCCCACCGGTTTTCCGCCGTGGCAAAGTAGAACGGCGTCGCGATAATCCCGAGAAAGAAGCCCATCAGTCCCGAGGTGGGGACCATTGCCCCAACCATCCCCATGGCCAGGATCAGAGCCATGTTACCAGAACTCAAGGAAAACCGGGATGAGACGCGCCGGACCAGCGGGATCGAGGCAGCGAGTACGAAGTATGATATGAACAGGGCCACCGGGTAGTGACTGATGTTCATCCGGGAGGCGTGTACGATATACTCCGCGTAAGAGATCCAGAAATTGATCCACGCGACAAACACGGACCCCACCAGCAGGCCGTTCAACGTCGCGCGATCGTCGGTTGCGGTCTCCGCAGCCGCCAATGTTTGGGCGACAGCGCTCAACGCTCTATCATCAAAGTGCTGGAGGCAGGTGTGATCACGAGAACCAGAGCCCTAAAGCCGTATCCCTTAGGATAGCCTCCTGATCGGTCTCAGAGAGACCTAGTTCCGACCGAAACAGGTCGAGATGTTGCGCATACGTCGCCTTCTTGAGCCAATGCTCACAAGGAAAATCGGATCCCCATATGCATCGCTCACGACCGTAGGCCTCGAGGATGCGAAGAAGAATCGGGTGCGTGTCGGAGAATGGGAAGGCTTGTTCCGAACTCGTGACACCGAATGTCAGCTTGACGAACAGCTGGTCGAATCGGGCGAGATAGACAACCTTCCTGACCGTCTCCGAGTTGACGCCATCGGCCGCCTTGGGATATGCCGCGTGATCGAGCACCACAGGGACCTCAGGAAATCTCGCCAGCAATTCTGAGAGCTGTTCCAGATACTGAGCCTGAAGATGCGCGCAGATGATCACATTCAGCCGCTGCGCGGCCTCCCAGAGCGCCACCGAACCAGGATGATGGTAGATCGGATGGTCTGCCTCGGTGGCCTCTATACGTACCCCCCTTACATTGCAGTCTGAGGCAAGTCTCTCGAGCTCCCCAATACTGTCGGCATTGGTGGGATCGAGCGTACACACACCGACCGTCCAGTCCGAATTGGCGGCGGCTGTATCGGCAAGCAACCGATTGTCCCACCGGTAGGCCGACCCCGTCTGGACCAGCACCACCTTCTCGATTCCGTTTGCCCGGACCTCGGAACGCAGATGCTCGAGGGTTCCCTGCCCTTCCTCTGGACGATAGGGATCGTCGATCATCGGGTAGGCAGCCTCGTCGACGTGATAGATATGGGCGTGCGTGTCAACCATTACGCTGAGAGAAATTTCTCGAGCAGTCGGTGCCCAACCTCCACAGAGGCTCCCTGTCGCGTCAACGGTTGACCATCGATCGTATGCATACTCGACACCTCGCCCTGGACAGACTCGATAACCGCGAAGGCGTCACAGTCTGACTCGAACGCCCCGCTGCGTGCCGGACCGCTCCCTGGCAATCGCATTCCATAGTGGACAGAGCGACCGTCCTTCATCGCGATACGGCCGGCCGCGAGCCCTGACCCCGGAGACAGACGCTCAACATAGCTGACCGGCGACATCTCCCCCTTCGCGATCGGACAGATCACGTAGGTCAACTCGGTTACGCCCGAACCGGTCGCCAAGTAGACCGCCGTCGGCAACGGCTGACACTCGTAAGGCTTTCCTCGTGGAATCCATCCCTGGACCACCGGTTCCTCCTGTCCGGAGATGATGTCCACCTCGGAATTCTCAGGGATCACCCCATAGATGCCCAGGTTTCCGGCATCACGGTTTCGCGTCTCGACGCTCTTCCGATTGCCGACCACGTCTGCCTTGAGCGTGTCAAGATGGAACATTGACTCATAGCCGTGCTCCTGGCCATCGTTTGCCTCCAGGAAGTCGGTCATCACCCACAGATCGGGCTTGATGAACAGGATGGAACGAGTATGCGTCACAGACCGGTCCCGTTCGGGGCCATAACCGTCCTCGTAGCTGGCAGACACGAAGTCGAAACTCGGCTGAGTCACCCACGTATGCGGAAGCGGCTCCGACACAACATACTGCTCACGCGGTTTGCCACGCTGATTCTGCTCGTGACCATCCACCATCACCGTGTTATGTGCACGCGTTGACAGCACATATTTGCGCCACTGCGAGTCGTCATACGGGTAGTTGCCAGGATCCGTCGCGTGAACCTTCCCGTGTGAGTAGATCACGACGTTCAACTTATCCTCGTGCTGGTGCCCGAAGCCGAACGGTCCGCCGTCGAAGAACAGATAGGCGTCGTCGGGCGTCCAGCCGGTACGCATCACAAAGTGGCCAGCATAGAGGAATGCTGTCGACAGGGTTGTCGGGCGCTTGCCTTCCCGACCCTCCGTCGCCGCCCACTTGAAATCCTCCCGCTCCGGGAAGAACTCGAGTGCGTTCCGCATCCACGGCCGAACGTCAGTCCATCCCCCGTCGTTCAATGCCGGCATCCGCAAATCGGGCATCGCGAGATACAGATCGTAGTCATACATCCGCTCGAGCTTGGCCGCGAAATCCTCCGGCACGGGCTGAGCGTTCAGCTGCGCGATGTTATAGGTCATCACGAAGTTACGCAGACTCACCTGGTGATAACCCGAGGACAACTCGATCTGCGCGCCGTCAGGATAGACCTGCTCGTCCAACTCCTTGTATTGCCGCTCCATCGCCACACAACGCCACTCGTCCGCTTCCTTGAACTCCGGAAACAGAACGCCGACGTGGTACATACCGTTCGCTTCCATCGTGAGCCAGTTCCCGGACCGTGTCCAGCGCATTAGGTGACGGGCGTGCTCGACCATGCTCTTCAACATCAAACAGATAGCGTCGTCTGTGAACGACGGTGATGACAGGAAATAGTGGTAAGCGTATGGCCAAGTCTGCCCCATCCGAATCCCGCACTCGATGGTCCGCCAACAGTTCGTCATTGGCGACCCCATCCGCGCGTCATCCTTCCAGGAGTTCCCGTCCTCCCCCACCGGCACCATCACGTTCTCGGCCCAATGTGTCATCTGCCGGACAAACGCCTGCGCGTATTTCTCGTCACCGGTCTTCCAGTACGCCTGACCGAGCGTGACCCAAAACGGGTGGCGAGACAGCTGCCAGGTCCATTCCCGGTAGTCGATCGGATTCAGCTCCCAGTCGATCGTGTCACCGAATACCTGCTCGACTTTGCAGCTCGTCAGCGTATTCCGAACCGCCTTGTTCGCCAGATCAAGATCGACCTTCTCGATCGCCTCGTCTCCCACATCGACGAGCTCCACCTCTTGCCGATGGAAAGGATCCTCTCGGTCTCGCCAGTTCGAAAACCACTTCGGCGATTCGCGTCTGCGCAGATAGGTCGCCAACTCGCGCCGCGCGCCAGGCCAGTCCGCACGACCAACCGCATCGCGAACCCCTTCCAGCCCGGGCCGATCGAGATACATAGCGTTGAAGAATGTCAGATCACCAAGTCTTGGGCCGTTCATGCCCGTCTCCTATCACAATAAACATCTGTGGACACCGTGAATCCCGGAAGCTAGACGTAGTCCAGCCTGTATCGAGGGTCGGTCGTAGACTGTCAGAGGCTTTCTGGCTCAGTGGCAAACAGGCCTACAGAGCAAGGGCCTCAAAATAGGTGCGCCCCCAATCCTTGTAAAGGAATGGACTGCCGTGGCGGTCCAACCTTGACAAGAGTTCCCCGTAGGCTATGTTCAAATAACCCCTTGTACCTAAAGCCTTTAAGGTTCGCGAACATCGTGACAACACACCCCCCTCTATCCGACACGGGCACGCTCAACCTAGACCTCCTCGAAGCTCAAGCCCGGGTCTGCACGGGCCCCAACCAGTCTCGACCGCTTGGTGTCAAGGACACGAGCCCCGATCCTCGGCTCATCTACCATATCGTTACCGACTCACTTGGCCTGACAGACGCCGGGACGGAGCATGCCAGCCGGGCTCAGATCGGTGCGTTCCTTGCAGCGATGACGTTGCGGAGAACCTATCCGCCGTCCACATGTTGGTCGGAAAGCGAAACTGCTGCGCACGCTGAAGCGCTCCCCCTGCTCGAGACAGCCGACGCCGGTATTCGCCTCCTTATCGATCCGGATCTCTCGGTCTCATTCGACAACCCCATCGACGGTTCACTCGCAGGTGCGATTCGCCCCATCCTGCACGGTCAGCACCTGTCATATGTGCAAACAATGGATGCCCTGAGAGCGGTCACCTCCGTCGATGGAGACCCCGCCCTGAAAGCCGGCATCCTGATAGGCCAGCGCATGAACCACGAGGACAACGAGGAATTCCGGGCCTACCTGGACGCCGTTGTTGAACCTGCTACGATCGGGACGATCGACACCCCCTCACTCACGACCTATGGAGAGCCCTACAACGGGTCGACCCGATACTTCAAGCCGACGGTCTTCGTCGCAGCCGTTCGGTCATCTCTCGGGCGACCGACGCTGATGCACGGTGTAGACTCAGCACCGCCAAAGCGAGGGATTACGGAGGCACAGATTCTGGAAGCCCTTGGAGCTCGCGTATCGCTCCCGACTACTCAAACGGCGGCCCTGCTGAGTGATCCGGACATCGGGTTCGCCTACGCAATGCAGCGTGAATTCGCCCCGCACGCCTATCGCGTGCTTGGGGTTCGCGAGCACATCAAGAAGCGCCCCACCTGGGCGGCGTCGGAAAAGGCGCAACAGCTTATGAGGTCGAGCGGCAGGAACGACATGGTGATCGGCTTCTTCCACCCCGGATACGAGGACAAGCAGCTGAAGTCGATGAAAGACCGGGGTCTTGATGCAGGCTGCGTGATCAAAGGCGAGGAAGGGACATCCCAGATCGGACTGCGATCAGGCGCGCCTTCAGAAAGTCATCGGAAGACGCTCAACTTCGTCCAGGGCTTCCAGGGCGACACGACCTTCACTCACGATCTGGATCCTGCCGAATTCGGATTCGTCTACGACCAGAATCCCCGCCTTGACGAAATCTCGGCCAAATCCTTCGCCGAGACAGGCTACGGTGCCCTTTCTGGAACAGCCGGCCACATCCAGGACCGAATCATCCTGAATGCGGGCATCGTCGACTGGCTCCTCGGCTACGAACCCGATCCGCTCCAGTCCGTTGAGAATGCCCGCAAGGCCGTTCTGTCTGGGAGCGCACTTGACCACCTGAACCGCTACATTGCGGCCACGCGGAAACAAACTTAGGGTGACTTACCAGCTCCGAGTTTAGAGAAGACGCTTAGCTCCACTTCGAACCCAGGTTTTCCTTTCGTGTCTTTTCGTGGATTCATGACCGCCATAGCCTTGGCGACGGCGGTTCGTGGTCTTCCTTTGACTTTGCGCCATATTCATGCCACATGACTCAACGCACGAAACAAGGCTACCTTCTCCACCTCTTCCACCGCGAAGGCAACACCTTCACCATCTTCGGTGTAGGCAAGCTCGCGTCCGGCCAAACCTTCGGCCTCGTCGACACCCGCTATACCCCCACCTTCTACATCCGCAGTCAGGACGGCGACCGCTTCCGGCACGCCATCGCGGACCTGGCCGTATCGATCAACGAGACGGATCACAGTACAATGGACGGCGCCAATGTGCTTGCCGTTCAGTCCACGCACCTGAGTGCGCTACGCAGGGCGTCAGAACGCGCGTCCGAATCCGGCATACGGACGTATGAAGCCGACATCAGCCCGGCCAGACAGTATGTGATGCACCGAGGCATCCGTGGCGCCGTCTCGATTGAAGGTGAGTCGAGGGTGGGTGATGGTGTAGACCTCATCTTCACGGACCCCGAGATCAGCCCGACCGACTATGTACCAGATCTCGGTCTCCTCTCTCTGGACATCGAAACCACTGCACGAGCAGACCGCATCCTCGGCCTCTCCCTGGTCCCTTTCGGGGCCCTGCAGGGATCAGACCACGTGCTCCTCGTCGGTTCTCCTCGTGACGATGACCCCGCCCACGTCGAGTGTCTCCCGAGCGAAGACGACCTGCTCAAGCGACTGACCGAGATTGTGCAGGAGTGGGATCCCGACGTCCTCACGGGCTGGAACGTGATCGACTTCGACCTACTCGTTCTGCAACAGCGCTCCAAAGCGTTAGGCGTTCCGTTCAAACTGGGTCGTACGCGCTATGAGGCGTGGCACCGGGCCGGACGAGGATGGGGCGGCAGTCGAATGGTACTTCCCGGCCGCCAGGTGATCGACGGCATGCGAATCGTTCGCGCGATCCCGAAGCGGTTCGACGACTACCGACTGGACACCATCGCGACAGAGATCCTGGGCCGGGGAAAGACACTCGACGTTCCGGAGGAGGCTTCTGCACCCGAAGCGATCCTGCAGGCATACGAATCGGACAGATCGACCTTTTGTGAGTATGTCCTCGAAGACAGCCGCCTGGTCCGCGACATTCTCGAGCAGGAGGGGCTCGTGGACCTGACGTTGCGTCGCAGCCTATTGACCGGACTTCCGCTGGATGGCGCCTGGGGTAGCATCGCTGCGTTCGACGTGCTCTATACCTCAG
Organism: Gemmatimonadota bacterium; assembly: GCA_002727195.1. Taxonomy (GTDB): domain Bacteria; phylum Latescibacterota; class UBA2968; order UBA2968; family UBA2968; genus UBA2968. The sequence goes on along the minus strand of PBWH01000009.1, from coordinate 22,901 downwards.
AGCTTCACAGACGGAAACACGTCGCACCGACGCTTGGCGTCGACCGGATCGGTGAGGGCGGCGCACCTGGCGGACTCGTTTTCGCCCCCGAGCCGGGGATCTTCAAACACGTCTTCGTGTTCGACTTCAAGAGCCTGTATCCCTCGATTATCCGGACCTTCAACATTGATCCGTGTTCGAACATCGAAACCCGTAGCCATGCCACCGGCGATTGGATCAAAGCCCCCAACAATGCCAACTTCTCACGAGAGCGAGGCATCCTCCCAGATTTGATCGAGACCTTCCACGAGTCGCGCGAACAGGCCAAGCGAGATGAAGACGACCTGGCCTCATTCACTTACAAGATCGTGATGAACTCGTTCTATGGCGTGTTAGCCGCTTCATCGTGCCGCTATGCCTCCCCCGATCTTGCAGGCGCGATCACCGAGTTCGGCCACCATCTTCTGCGATGGACACGGAAGTGCCTGGAGGACGACGGCATCCGCGTCCTCTACGGCGACACGGATTCGGTGTTCGTAGAAGCCGACGTTGACGAAAGCGCCGACGAGGAAGCCGCAAAGGCCCGAGGACAAGAGCTGTGTGCACAGATCAACACGGAGATCGGGACATACATCGAGGGGACGTGGCGGGTCGAATCCAGACTCGAACTGGAGTTCGAGAAGTACTATCGCCGCTTCTTTCTCCCGCCGATGCGAGGCTCTGAGGATCGAGCACGCGCCAAGGGATACTCCGGACTACGCGTTGACGACGGAGATGCTCGAGTCGAGATCGTCGGCATGGAGGCCGTCAGACGAGATTGGACGGACATGGCCCATCAACTCCAGCGTGAACTGCTCGAGATGATGTTCGGCGACGTGTCTGGTGCTGAAATCGAGAAGAAGCTTGTGGAGTGGGCGGACCGGATCAGGTCAGGCGAGATGGACGAGAAGCTCGTGTATTGCAAGGAGCTGCGCAAGGGCGTCGACGGCTACACCAAGTCAAGCCCGCCGCACGTCAAAGCCGCACGACTGCTTCCCAATCCCCGCGGCGTCATCCATTACATCATGACCGTGCAGGGTCCCCAACCCGTCGGTCACGTCTCCGCCCCGCTGGACTACGAACACTACATCGAGAAGCAGGTTCGCCCGATCGCTGGCACCGTCGCGCAGGTATGCGGAATCGATGTTCAGCGAGCCATCTCTCGCGAGCCGGATCTTTTCGCAGGCATGAACAAATAGTTACCGTCTCGGGCCTTCAGGGTAAAGCGCGTACGTTGGGCAAGCTAATTGGGCCGCAGAGAGACCCTAACTCCCCGAGTTGACAACGTTGGAATCAAATCGATGGACTCTTCGGTTAGGGGGTTGCCAAAGAGATAGAAGCGGGTCGATTCATCGATGAGTGCATTATGTACGCACGAATCGCTGCGGGCTCCGTCATCGATCTTTCCCGCGGTGGCAGTGCACACGTCAGTACGGTGGGAGGCGGCAACGGTCCCCGCGGCTTGACGGGTGTCGATTGTGAGGTGGCGTCCGTACGCTGGCTGGATAACGACGAGGAATTGGCTCACCCACACGACTCCGGATCAGGCTTGCTCTGCGTCGATGCCACCGGCTATCCATATGGGGTCGATCGTGTGGTGCGTGTCGCGGAAGTAGGCTAGAGTCAAGGGCGGTGGCTGGTGTTGCCCTTAGCCGCATCAACAATCGCCACCAGTTCTGGTCGTGATTCACGCAACTCTTCCGGAGTCAAGGCATCGAGTTCGTGAGGGAAGACCAGCCACTCCGCCGTTTCGTGTAAGTAGTAATCAGGGACGAGATTGGTCTCGTTCCGAGTCGGCTTGAACCAGGGTACGGCGATGCGGATGTCGTTAGGGGTGTTGGCGAGTGCACGCTGTCGAAGTTCGTCGAGTACCGCGGCGAACGTGTTGCCCGTGTCGAAAACGTCGTCGACAAAGAGGAGACGGTCATCTGGACAGACTTTCTCGATGATGTAGTTGAGGCCGTGGACGGCGACCTGGCCCCGCCGATCTAGGCCTTTGTAGGAGGACGTCCGAATGGCGATGTGGTCGGCGTCCACGCCGCTGTAGGAAAGGATCTCCTGGACCGCCATTCCGACCGGGGTTCCGCCGCGCCAGATTGCGACGATCATCGTGGGCTTGAAGGCGCTCTCGAGGATGTCGAGGCCGAGACGAAACGAGTCTTCGAGAAGCTGTTGGGCTGTGAGGATGACTTTTTCCATAACGTTCTACACCGGAAGAAACTTACCGCAGAGGACGCCGAGGACACAGAGAGAACCACAACTCCGGGATCAGCCAGTCCGGAGCCTAAGCTCAGTGATTGTGGGCTGGGGACGACACAGACTCACGGTATGACGTGATTCGTGATAGATTGGTCGCACGACGTGTGCCCAGACGCAAACGGACTACTCAATGAACCGAACCTACATCGCCGCTAACGATCTGTTGCTCGATTCGTTTCGGCTCGCTGCTCAGGTCCACGAGTCCGGATTTCGGCCGGATTTCCTCGTCGGCCTGTGGCGCGGTGGTAGCGCAGTCGGGATCGCCGTGCAGGAAGGCCTCGATCACCTCGAGGCTCCGACCGATCACATCGCGATTCGCACCTCTTACAGCGGGCTCGACAGCTATGCCGAGATGATCGACAAAGCAGATGGCATTCGTGTGTACGGATTGCAGTATCTGCTCGAGCATCTGTGTGCCGAGCATGCTCTGCTGATCGTCGACGATGTTTATAGCACTGGGGCCAGCGCGCAGGCCGTAATCGACGAGCTCGCTCTGAAGACGCGACGGAACCTACCGGGAGAGATCCGTATCGCTACGGTCTGGTATCGACCCTCGGAAAGCACGCGGAGGGAGCCTGACTATTACGTTCACGAGACGCAGGATTGGCTGGTTCTGCCATACGAGTTGACCGGATTGTCGCTGGACGAGCTTCGGGCAAACAAGCCGGAACTGGCGGCGATCATCGACCGGTTGGGCAATCTCACCGACCAGTGATCAAGCAGACGTTCGATCCTTGCCGAACACGTTGTTGAGCTGCTCTGTCACGCGAACGAATGTCGTCCGCTTGGATAGTTCCTTCAGACGGCGCGCGCCGATGTAAGTGCAGGCCGACCGGATTCCACCCAGGATTTCCCTTACGGTTCCAGTGACGTCTCCCCGGTAGGGGACGGGGACCGTCTTACCCTCGCTCGCGCGATACTCCGCGACACCGCCCGCGTGCTTGTCCATCGCCGTCGCACTGCTCATCCCGTAGAACTGTACGCACCGCTCACCGTCTTCCTCGATCACCTGCCCGCCGCCCTGATCGTGGCCGGCCAGCATTCCGCCGAGCATCACGAAGTCGGCACCCGCACCGAATGCCTTGGCCAGGTCGCCTGGTACGACGCATCCTCCGTCGGAGCAGACCAGCCCGCCCAGGCCGTGCGCGGCATCGGCGCATTCGATGATGGCTGAGAGCTGCGGATAGCCGACACCAGTCATCTTGCGCGTGGTGCAGACGCTGCCAGGTCCGATCCCGACCTTGACCACGTCTGCACCGGCGAGTATCAGTTCTTCCACCATCTCTCCTGTGACCACATTCCCAGCCATGATCGTCATCTCCGGAACCCGGTCGCGGGTGCGCTTCACAAACTCCACAAACTGCTCGCTGTAACCGTTGGCCACGTCGATGCACAGCTTGTCGATTCCAGTGCCCTCCTTCTGCAAGGGGCTGTCCAGGACTGCGTCCAGCTTGCGCACGTCTTCATCGGCGATTCCGATGCTGTACCAGACCGGCGATCCCCCGTGCTTCCGGAGGAAGTCGATCTGAGCTTCGGGGGCGTAGTGCTTGTGCAGTGCGACGGTCAGTCCATGTCCCTCTTCCACGAAAGCTTCTGCCATTTCCATCGTGCCGACGCCGTCCATGTTGGCCGCGACAATGGGCACGCCGAAAAATCGCTTCTTGCTCCAGCGAAAGTCGAACTCACGACTGATGTCGACGTTTTTTCGGCTGGGGAGCGTGGATCGCTTGGGTCGGATCAGCACGTCCTTGAAATCGAGCTTGATGTCTGTTTCGATTCGCATGGAGAGACCTGGATTCCCTTCTGTTTAACCGCCTGGGGGAGTTGTTCATCCGCAAGGGGAGCAACGCATAAGATCATACCTGGATGGGGTTTATACAACAGGAAGGAAAGCGACGGCCCGGCCATCGCAGGAGGGGTTACTCCACAAGTTCGTAACTCATCAGGTCGTCAGGTGGGATCGGCGGATCCGGTGGATCGTAGAAGCGGCATTTACCGCCGACTTCCCAGCGAAAGGCGGAAACACCGCCATCAGGTCCTGACTCCGCGCGCATTCAGCGGACGGACAGCCCAGCTGATTGCGGAGTGTTCAGGTATGCGGGATATGGTGTGGAAGCCGGCCGAGGGCGTGAATCCAGACAGACGCCATCCAGGTACGCACGAATCGCCGCGGGCTCCGTCAGAGCCGCGATGATCTTCATCCTGCCGCCGCAGTGTGGGCACTCGCTCACATCGATCCGAAAGACGCGCGCAAGGAGGCAAGCCGCCACACCGTAGAATCGTCGTGCCAGATCACAGGGAGCTTGCGAAGGGAACGCTAAGAGCCATCATACGCGAAAGCTGGACTTACAATCGACGAATTCAACAACCTTCTATAGACAGAGACGGGTATCAGATCGCCCGTCTTTCTTTTTGTACGGAGCAGCACCACACAGCCGCATTACAACGGGTGCCCGTCCCTGGCATCCCCCACCTCTCCAACAGCGCTTCGTGCCATCGGGCAGCCCGAAACGTTAAGAAACCTCCGCCGATTTTGGACAGCCCTTAGTGCGGACAGAAATCCCACGTTAGACGAGTAGTGGGAGCTCAACTCGATGTTGAGAGTCTCCTCATCAGGAGTGGAGCCTCATACCTCTCCTAACCACCTTCGCGCGACGCGACTCAGGTGATCGAGATCCGTCCCTGACAGCGCATCCGCGATCCCCCGCATCGTCTCCTCTACATCACAATCCGGGGTTTCCAGATAGGCACGCATACAATCAAAGTAAGCGGCCCATTCCTTCCGTGCCTTGTGTACGCCAGACAACCCGAAATGGCTGTTCCCATATCGCGGGGCGATCCGAGTTGCTTCCCGAAAATGGACCTCAGCAGCACCGTATCGACCGGCCCTCCCCTCCTGTGACCCCAGAATCGTAAACTCTGGAGCGGCGACTTCCGGGTAGAGGTCTACACACCGCCGCGCAAACCCACAGGCACCCTCGACGTCCCCGAACTGCAACAACAGATGTGCGAACCTCGCCAGGTTTCCGTAGGAGTGGACGTCGGCCTCCGGCATCGTGGTCTCGATCTTCTCGATCGCAGCCTGCACATCCTCGAGCGTTGCGTCCTCTTCCAGGTTGTAGAGCACAAACCTCGGCCGATCGCTCACCATATCCTCGAAGCCGGCCGTAAAGGCCTGCTCGATCCCCTCCGTATCTTCTCCTTTGTAAATCAAGAGAGTGTGTGTCTCCCCCTCCTCACCTGTCTGCAGATAACAGTGGAAACCCCTCTCCGACGCCACCTCTGTAAGTTCCTCGAACGCCACCGCCCAAAAAGCGCACAGCCCGTACTCGGTCATCATCTCGTTCAGCTCGATCGACTCGGTCTCCACATAGCCGAAGTCGGTCACCACCACCCCGCTCTCTCCGGGCATCTGTTCCAGCAGGTCACAAATCCCGACCGCGACCTCTGCGCGCGAATTGAGCATCACACCAGTCACGTCAACATCGCTCCGCGTCCAGCTCCACGATTCCTCCAGATAAGGCACGATTTTGCGGGCTAACGACGGGGACACATCATTCGCCCTAAGCCGCTCAACGATTGTGTTGGCGTCCAGTCGAACAGGGGGCCAAACCCCGCCGTCAATCACCTCGAGATCTGCGGGAATCGATGTCTCAATCAGACCAACGTATACACCGTCGTCTTTGCGTTCGACGTGAACGGGTGGAATCGCATCGATGAGGTATGACAGGAGGAGTAGCCTGGGGTGATGGCCCAAAATCGATTCCTGATCGCGTAAATCGGCGATCGCAAACTTTGCGCGGTCCCCGTGACGGTCGAGCAGCCCACACGCCTCGGCGTCACTCACCACGTCGGGCGCCCCATCGGTCACCACAAACGTGCTGCTACCATATGTCTTCGGAAAGTCACGCCGAATCGCATCGAGGCAGAAGGCCGACAGATATCCGATCCCAGCCCCGAGTTCGACGACCGCACATTCCCTATCTCGCTCGGAGAGCGCATCCACGAGATGCGCGATGCCCTCAGCCAGCACACGCCCACTGCTGAACGAGAAGGGAACGCTGTTCGTAACGAATGCGGATAGACCTTCAGACCAGGCCAGATCCGCAAGTCGAGTTCGAATGGATTCCGCCCTGGGAACCGGTGGCTGTATGACGATGTGTTCGGACATAGGGGCAGAATATCTCTACTGAACAGGGTCGGGGAAAGGATGTGTTGAGTGCAAAGAGGCAGGAGTCTGTGTAACCCAAAGCGATTTCCCGGGAGCTTCCCCTCTTCTACGCAGTGGGAGAGGGATTCTCGCGGGCGGTACCTTCGCCCGCGAGACGGGTGAGGGCCGAAAGTCGAGTGGACCGTTCAGCACTGGCCCTCACCGGGCTGTGTCTGCAACACAGCCGTCCCCGGCCTTAGGCCCGCCGGGACGGGCTCTCTCCCACAATGTGGGAGAGGAGAACCGCTCTCACCTCGGAATCCACCAGGCAAAGAAGGGTCAGAGAACTACAAAAAAGCGGCGACCCGAAGGCCGCCGCTCGTCCATCGTTTTGATAGAGATCCGTCCTACTGGAACAACTTCAGATACTCCCCATACCCTTCCTTGTCCAACTCCTCGACCGGCACGAACCGGAGGGCGGCCGAGTTAATGCAGTATCTCAGACCAGTCGGCTCAGGACCGTCGCTGAAGACGTGTCCCAGATGTGAGTCCGCGTGCTTACTGCGAACCTCCGTTCTCGGCCAGATCAGCTTGAAATCCCGCTTCTCGACGATGTGCTCAGACTCCAGGGGCTGGGTGAAGCTCGGCCATCCTGTCCCCGACTTGAACTTGTTGGTTGAGCTGAACAGGGGCTCGCCTGACACAATGTCGACGTAGATCCCCGCCTTCTTGTTGTCCCAGTATTCGTTCTGGAAAGGCGGCTCCGTACCTTCGTGCTGAGTCACCTTGTATTGCATCTCAGAGAGCCGCGATTTCAGCTCGTCGTCCGATGGCTTCTGATAGGCCGACTTCTCTTCTTTCTTCATGTCGACCCAGTGCGCCTCGATAAATCGATCGCGGCCGGACCCAACACGATACCGTTGGTAGTGAGCCGGGTTCTTCTTGTAGTAATCCTGGTGGTAGTCCTCGGCAGGATAGAATGTGACCGCATCGAGGATTGGCGTCACGATCGGCTTCTTGAACCGGCCGGATGCATCGAGCGCCTTCTTGGAGGCCTCGGCGATCTGACGCTCCTCGTCGTTGGACACCCAGATGGCAGACGTATACTGATGTCCCCGGTCATAGAACGAGCCGCCAGCATCCGTCGGATCGTACATCATCCAGTAGGCCTCTACCAGTTCGGCATAGCTGATCTCGGCGGGAACATACGAGACCTGCACCGCCTCGATATGTTTGGTCATCCCTCCGGCCACCTGCTTGTAGGTCGGGTTCTCCCGCTCGCCGCCGGTATAGCCGGAGACCACGGCCTTGACCCCCTTGACCTTCTCGAACGATGCCTCCGTGCACCAGAAGCATCCGCCCGCAAACGTTGCTTTCTCGAGTCCCATAGCTTCCCCCTTCACGCAGACACTCACCAACACGACTGCCACCGCCGCCAGAAAACGTCTCATATCAGCAACTCCTTTCGCCCGACGCCTCTGGTGAGGCAATCCTTCCCCTGTGGCGTCAGATACCTTCAATGTATCGGGATCAGGCCCTCTGACAATGTCTGCCTAAAGTGTATACCCACCACCCCGCGAAAGTATCACGAATGTATGCGTAAAGTCAGAAGAATAGATGACAGACGGCAAACTCGTAGGAGCCGTCTCCAGACGGCGATCCAGGCCATAGCTAGGGGAATCGACAGATTGTCTACCGCAACGTCTCGGCACCAGAGTCGCCTCCTACGAAGCGCCTCATCCTGCTGCCCAGAGCGCCCCGTTCGCAATTAGCTTCTGCATCATCGGCCGCTCGAACGTTCCCTTCCCGTGACCCAGCGCCGTGTAGAATACCCGACCTTCGTCGTAGGGCTGAGTCCACGCCAACGGATGCCGTTTCTCGCTCCACGTGGTGGACGCCAGGATGTGAATAGACGGATCCCAGGCCGACATGTAGATCTCGTCATCCACCTCGAAATTCTCAACCCCATCGGTAATCGGATGGTCCTGATCATCGACCTCGACCTCGAAGGTCAGCCCCGGCGGATGCCAGTTCGCGTGACCACCGATCAGTGGAACCGCACGACTCGGTATCCACCAGGCGGTGCCGTGAACGCCCACGAGTCCTCCGCCGCCTGCGACGTAGTCGAACAGCCCCTTCTCTTGCTCCGGGCTCAGGTCGTCGACGCGTTCGACCGTGCCATCCTCCTGCTTGACCGACTTCGTGAACCCCGTCCCCAGGACACACACGTCATACCCATCCATCGACCGCAGAGCGTCTTTGTCATCGACCAGTTCAGACTCGATTCCATCGTTCGCATCGAGAACCTCGTGTATAACCTCCGCACTTTCATTGAACCGATGATTCTCTCCGCTCAAGACTAGCGCTTTCATCTGTCGTTCCCCTCCTCGTGAGTGACTAGGTGTCACCGCGCGCACCAACGGAGACCTGAGTCTTTTTCGATGTTGTGCGTCGAGTGGCGACTGTCATTGCGTGGGCTCTGCCCACCTGCCACCTTCAGCTTTATGTCTGGTCGCCGTGCTTCCGCACGGTGAACTCGAGTGGTTGGCTATGTCCCAAACACCGCCGCAAACAGCAGAAAATCTGAAAAATCCACTGCCCCGCTTTCATCCATGTCCAGTCGCACGTCAAATCCAGCGTCGGAGGACGACATCCCGAAGCCCGCGACAAAAGCGAGAAAACCCGAAAAGTCGACGGATCCGTTGCAGTCGAAGTCCGCGCCCACGTCGACGACCGGCGCAGGTTGGATCGACAGCAGAAACACACCATCCAATCCGGTCCCGATTTACACCTTGTTCAGATTGTCAAGCATAAGCACTATGGCACGAAAATCCATCGTCGGGAGGCCTTCGTTCACGTTTCCCCAGCGTCCGCTGTCAGATATACACCGTCATCCGTGGCCGCAAACTGCCGAAGATGATTCGTGTGGTCGAGTGCGATGGTTCGGACCTCAGTCGGCTGATCCCAAAGCGGCTTCCGCTCAAACGAATCTGCGCCATCCCGACTGACGTAGAGGTTGGCCTCGGCTCCCTGCATAGACAAAACCAGGATCCGTCGTCCCGATCGCCAGGCTGGTTACGGTCGCGTAGAGGTTTGCGCCCAAATCGGACCAGGTCTCTCCTTGATTGTCAGAGCGCCTCAACAGCACATCCGTGTTGGTGGGCGCAGAGAACACCACGCGTGAATCGGTGGGGTGAAAGACCACATCCCTGGAAAAATCCATGATGACCTCACTTCCGATTCCTTCCCAATTCTGGCCGGTTTAATCGCTCACGAAGATCCTGTTCCCTTCGGTCGCGGCCAGCACGCGCAACGGATCGTGCAGCGAAAAGCGAAAACGCCGAACAAAGGCCGCTCGATCCCCGGCCTCGACCAGTGACCACGATTGGCCACCGTTCGAGGACAGACACGCCCTCAGTTCCTCCTTACCGAGCAGCCAGATGTTGCTGTTCGCGGGGCTGACTTCCAAAACAGTGATTATTTCGAAAGTGAAATCCGGATGAAGTGCCGTCCACGGACCATCACCTTCCTTCCGGAAGGCTCCCCCCTGAACGTCCCCGTGTAGAGCGTGCCGGGATTTCCAGGATCTGCCGTCAGGACCTGCACCGTCTTGTTGGTCAGACCGTCATTTACGGCGGTCCAGGATTGTGCGGCCACGTGACAGAATGGCAGAAGCATCGCAGTCACTAAGAGGACCATCTTTCCTATCATTGCCACTAAGAGCTCGTTACGGGTTTTCACCTTATTCAAGGGGAACTCTTGCCTTTCCCTGCCTGCTCCGCCGAAGCACGAAGTGCGATGGGGCCTGGCTTTTCCCCCAGTTCATGCCAATATCCAGAAGCCATTCAGAACTGTCAATGACGCCCCAGCATATCCTCGTCCTCAGATCGGGAGCCGTCGGCGACTTCATCCTGACGACACCAGTTCTCGCCACACTCAGACAGGCCTACCCAAATGCCTTCCTCACGGTGGCCGGCCACCCTGCGCGGACGATACTGGCTGAACACCTCGTGGACGAGCGCCTCGACATCGATAATGCTGGGTGGGCGCCTTACTTTTCCGAGTCCGGCCCAACCGATCAAGCCCTGTCAATAAGTCGATACGACTTGATCATCAACTACCTGCCGGATAAGGATGGTACGCTGACCCGAAACCTGTCTAATGCCTGTCGGGGACAGGTGATATCCCATTCCCCCCACCCTCCAGAAGATGGCAGCCGGCACATCATAGACCACCTCCTGCAGGGGCTGGCTCCACTCGACCTGCCCCTGAAGCGTGAACCCAATGTTGCTGTGTCTGATGCGAAGAGGGACGCACCCTTCGCTATCCTTCATCCCGGCTCGGGAAGCCTCTCCAAGAACTGGCCGCTAGACCGATACATCGATCTCGGTTCGCGACTGTCCAACCAGGGCCCGATCGCGTGGTCGCTCGGGCCGGCCGAAGACGCCATCTGCGAGCAGATAGAGCGACTCGAACACGACCACACGATCCTGTCAGGCATGACGCTTACAGATCTCGGCGCCACCATCGCCTCCGCACCAGTCTACGTCGGAAACGACACGGGCATTACGCACCTCGCCGCCGCAACAGGGACTCCGACTGTCGCCCTGTTCGGCCCAACGGACAACCGTATCTGGGGCCCCGTGGGCTCCATAGTACGAACGCTCACGGGCGATGCCGAAACACCGACCGAGGATCGGTTGAATCAGATTAGCGTGGACGAAGTCCTGAATACAGTCAACCAGTTGATTTCAAAGTAGATAGACGCGTCTGAACGCCCGGTTGACCAGTCAGGCCGAAAGTGGTATCCTAAGACTCACCTATACGAGTGGAGCCTACTATGCCTACAGCTATTCTGATCGTCGACCACGGATCCCGCCGCCAGGAAGCCAACGACATGCTCGTAGGGGTCGGTGAGATCGTCCGCAAGCAACGCCCTGATCTGATCGTGAACATCGCGCACATGGAGCTTGCCGAACCCGATATCCCTCAGGGCATTCAGAAGTGCATCGATGACGGGGCGACCGAGATAGTCGTTCATCCTTACATGCTGTCTCCCGGACGCCACGCGACTTCGGACATTCCGGAGATGGCACAGGAGGCCACGGCGCCCTACCCCAACGTAACCGTCCGCGTAACGGGACCACTCGGACTCCACGAAAAACTGGGTGAGGTCATCCTGGAGCGGGCCGGCCTCCACGAGCCGCAGCTTCAGTCTTGACCTGACTGGGGGATATGAACCAACCTAAAGCGTCGATGCGATCGGTGTGGCTGATCACGCTCGGCCACACCGCCATCGATTTCTATATGGTTACCATCCCTCCGCTGTATGCGGTGTTCAGGACGCACTTCGACCTTTCCGTTTTCCAGATCTCCTTTCTGCCCGCCTTCGTGACGGTCTTCGGCTCGATCAGCCAGCCGCTCGTGGGGACGTTTACCGACCACCGAAACCGGTTTGCCTGGGCCGCTCTTGGCGTCCTGATCTGCGGCATATTCGTGTCGTCGATCGGCTTCGCCCCTTCGGTGTATGTGCTCACAGCCATGCTGATCGGTGCATCACTGGGCTCTTCCCTGTTCCATCCAACGGCCGGTGGTCTGGTAACCTCCCTCGTTCCGGGGCGATCAAATCTGACCATGGCGATCTTCCTGACCGGCGGAACGACCGGCATGGCGCTCGCTCCCCTGACCGCGACGCAGATCGTCGACAGTCACGGTCTAGAGCAGCTTTGGATCATCATCCCTTTCTGTTTCCCGATCGCTGCCATCCTGTTCTGGGTGTCCCGGCACCATTCTGGTCTCGCGCATACGGACCGGCCACGGTTCGAATGGAAGAGCCTGAGGGAACGCCACATGCGCCCCCTATGGACGCTATACTCCATCAGCGTGCTGAGATCGATGGTTCACTCCGGCTTCATGAGCTTTACGGCTCTGCTCGGAGCGTCCTGGGGATGGGAAACGACAAAGATCGGGTGGGTTCTCTCGGGTTATCTCGTGTGCAGTACGCTCGGCCGTATCGCGGGCGGATATCTCGCTGACCGGGTTTCGGCTGCTCGCCTTCTGGTCGTATCGAACGCGACGTCGGGAGTGTTCCACCTCGCCTTCTGCCTGGTCTCCTCTGACTGGAGCTTCGCACTATTCTGGTTCGCCGGATTTCTGTTCGACCTTGGCATCACGACCAACATCGTCCTTGCGCAGAAAGTAATCCCAGAGAACACGAGCACCGCCACAGGCCTGATGATGGGATTCTCTTGGGGAACGGCAGGCATTGTCATCCCGCTTGTAGGCGCGCTGGCGCAGACGGCGGGCATTCCGACCGCGCTTGGTGTCGTCTCGCTCGCTCTCATACCAGCGACTCTGCTGGTCTTCTGGCTCCCCAACTCTGCGACAGCTCCGGAACTGGCCCCCGGGTCCTGACGTTTAACCGGTATCGTCCTTTGATCACGAATGCCGCCACCTGTGTCCACCGTTCATCCCGCATGCCCGTCGTCGCATTCTCAAGCGACGACTGGTTTATCGAGCGACGGTCGTGTACTATGGTAGAACGCATCTGGCAGTCCATGACACCGATCAAGGACGTCATAAGGTGTGTTCAATCTATCCTTGTGATACTCACCTTGTGCTTCTCGGGTACCATTGTCGCTATGACAGTCACCCCCCGTGAGGTCCTCTTCAAGGCCCGACCGACAAGCAGCAAAGCCGCTGCAGCGGTTGCCGGCATCAGTGAGATCACGCCGCTTCTCCATGTCCAGGGGCACAGCAAGCCCGCCCTCGGAGGCCAGATCTACAAGGCGACACTTTCGCCGACCGCATCGATGCCTCAGGTGCTCAGGAATCTCAGAAGCCGCCCCGGCATCCTGTATGCCCAACCCAATCACGTGTTTCATACCTTCCAGGTACCGAACGACCCTCGAGTGACAGACCAGTTACACCTGGACCTGATCAGTTGGCCGGCTTTACGAGCCGTCCTGCCTTCAAAGGAAAAGGATGTCATCGTCGGGATCATCGATTCCGGCATTGATCGTGACCACGAAGACCTAGCCGCACACGTCTGGACCAATTCAGTTGAGTTGGCAGGTCGACCGGGGGTGGACGACGACCGGAACGGCTACGTCGACGATGTGTACGGGTGGGACTTCACGGACGCCCCGACATTGCCCGGTCAGGGCGACTATGTCGCTCCGGACAACGACCCCTCCGACGAGTCAAGTCACGGGACTCAGGTCGCCGGCATCATCGGCGCAGTGGCAGACAACGGGGTCGGCATCGCCGGTGTGGCGGACGCTCGTCTGATGGCGATTCGCGCGGGCCTGAATTTCGACCAGGGTGGCACATTCCTGCAGGAAGACGACCTGGCGGCCGCCATCCTTTATGCGGTCGATAACGGTGCAGATATCCTGAACCTGAGTTGGGGAAGCTTTGACCGGGCCTTCGTCATTGAGGATGCCGTCCGATACGCGGTCGAGCGAGGCGTCGTCGTCGTCGCAGCGGCGGGAAACGCCGGGCAGGCACCGGTCGCCTACCCAGCTGCGCTTCCAGGCGTCATCTCCGTTGGTGCGACCGAAACCAGTGGCCAACTCGCAAGTTTCAGTAGCTTTGGCCAGACGCTCGACCTGGTTGCGCCCGGCGTCAACATATTCAGTACGCGACTGGACGACACATATGGCCCGAGGAGTGGAAGTTCGTTCGCGGCTCCTCAGGTTGCAGGACTGGCCGCACTTCTCCTGTCTCGTCAGCCTGATCTCAACTCCGAACAGATCCGGGGAGCGCTCGTTGCATCCGCAAGCGATCTCGGCGAGCTCGGGTGGGACCGGATGTCTGGGGCAGGCCAGGCGAATGCCGAAGAACTAATCCCCTACGTCACAGGGATCCGTGTCTCGACGACGGCCAGGATCATCGTTCCAGGTTCTGATCTCGAGGTGGCTGGAACGGGAACCGTCATCGCCGCCGGATCAGGGCCCAATACTTTGGGCTACCGCCTGTCGTGGAGCCCCAACACAGAAGTCCCGATGTGGACCACGATCGCCGAAGGAACGAGCGTCGAGAACATCGAGCAGCCCTGGTCCGTGCCCTCAGACCTGGCCGACTCCGCAGTCGTCCTTAGGCTGGAGATCAAGTCATCCGATGTGAGCCGCCCGATCGAACACCGTGTTCGTCTACGGGCGAATCCATTGCAGCCCGAGATGACCTCCCTCTTCTTTGGTCCCATCCTGACCGGACGTGCCATTTCCTGGCGTATCCGGTGGGTTACGCAAAGACCATCCTTCGGTAGCGCCATCCTGAGCGACGGCTTCGTTCAAGACACGATACGTACTAACAAACTCGATCGGTTTCACGAGGCCGTCATCCCCGATCCGACAATTGCCCAGATCCTCACGTTCCAGATCTGGATGCGCAGCCCTTCGGGTCTCCAGGCCCTCACATCACCGGAGTCCATCCCGGTTGTTCCTGCCCGGATCCCAACGATCGGCTTCTCCGAGATCGCCAACCTGCCCGACGGCTTTCTGCCAGACCGGGTATCGGATTTCGACGGAGATGGGCGCCCTGAAATCGCATTGATGCCATACGTCGAAGGGTTGGCCTTCAGCCCCGTTGAAATCAACGAGTTTTCGGAGGATCGCTTTACTCAGGCTCACACGACTTTGGATGCATTCCTACCCTGGAATGTAGGCGATGTGAATCACGACGGGAGACCCGATCTGCTCGCGAGTTCGGTCGCACGGATCCGACTCCTGTCAGGCTCGCCTTTTCCGACGACCATCGTGGAAGATCGAAGTGGGGTCTGGGGAGGCGAAATCGGGGACGCCGATGGAGACGGGGCAACCGAAATCCTGGCGCGGTCGACAGTCGACCACACCATTCGGGTGATTCGCTTCCAGGAGGGCGGCGAGTTCGAAGAGGTCGCTTCGCTCGTCGACTTCAGCGAAGGCATCGGCGAGATGGGGTCTCGCTTTGTGGTCACCGACTTCGACGGCGACTTCCGCCAGGACCTGATCGTTGGGGATGCGGACGGTGATGTGTGGAGCTACGAGTTCGATGGGGACGGATACTCGCCGAGCATCCTCCTGCCCGGTGACGACGACACGGATGCAAGAATCATCGGGGGTGGTATGGATCTCGATGGCGATGGACAGAACGAGCTTGTCGTGGCACGCGCCTTCCCGAACGGGGACGACCCACTCAACGGTTGGTGGGATCTGGAGATATACGAGTCGGCTGCGCACAACCAACTCCAACTGGAGTGGGTCCAACGCATATCCGGGGTCACGACGCCAGGCAACGGGATTTCGTTGGGAGATCTCGACGGTGACGGATCACCCGAGTTGGCCGTAGCCCTCATCCCCGACCTCTACGTGATCAAGGGGGACGGTCCCGACCTGTATCGCCCGATCTATCACACCAACATTGCCCTGACCTATCGCCCGCTGATCTCCGACCTCGATGACGACGGTGCAATGGAGATCGGAGTGAACAAGGGGGGACGTATCCAGATCCTCGAACGGGACCTCCCTACCGACACCGCTCAACGTCCCGAGTTTGTCGAAGCCATACAAATCGTTGGCGACCGGATCTCTCTCGCCTGGATGCCAACCCCTTCCGCTGAGAACTACCGACTCACCCGATCTCTGAACGATGGACCAGCTGCTGAAGTCACGTCGTCGCCTGCGCAGACCTATGTAGATGAGGGTGTCACCAAAGGCGATCACGTCCGGTATGTCGTTGAGGCGATCGCAGGCATCGAGGCCATCCAGTCGAGTCCGGTCGAGCTTTTTGTGGATGGGCTTCCGGAAATTACAGGTGCGGAGCGGCTCGACGACTCCAGGCTCGCCATTCAATACAGTAAACCCATGAGCATCGAAGCAGCTGACCCGAACGGCTACAGGCTCACGCCCCCGGGGATCGTCCCGACTTCCGGGATTCGCGACCAGGGCAACCGTCGGGTTGTCCTCACCTTCGAAACGGCCATCCTGGACGGAACGACCTACACGATCGAGGCCCGTTCGGCATCGGATCTGGCGGGATCTCTCGTCGCGCCTGGATCCCGTTCAGTGTCGTTCACGCCCGGCGCCACCAGCACTGCAGCGACTGCGGATTTTGATGGCAGCGGGACGGTCGGCTTTCCAGATTTTCTCATGTTCGCCGTCGCTTTCGGCGGCACCGACTCAACCTTCGACCTCGACGATGACGGGACCGTTGGTTTCTCCGATTTCCTGATGTTCGCAGCATTGTTCGGCCAGGCTGCATAGCGGAATATCCCTTGCGACCGGGCGGCCGCGCACGTATCTACTAGCAGTCCTCCCTCGGCAGTTTGTTCGACTCCTGCAAGCTCTAGAACCCGCACCGTGAGCATCGTGTGAGCCATTCGATTTATATCGGCGAGAGCCACCAGATCATCTACGACGAAGACTGCGTAACCGGGATGAGGCAGCATCTGGAACCAGGCAGCGTGGACGTGGTCGTCACCTCCCCACCCTACAACCTGGGGACATCATACTCCGGATACGACGACACGATCCCCCGCGACCAGTATCTGGACTGGCTGGAGTCGTGGGCGGAATCCGTGGCCATGGTTCTGTCTGACGAGGGATCCGTGTTCCTGAACATCGGTGCGAAGCCCTCCGACCCTTCCGTGCCGTTCCAGGTGCTGGCGAGGATGCAGAATCACTTCCAGCTTCAGAACGTGATCCACTGGGTCAAATCGATCTCGATCCTCAAGAATGATGTCGGTGATTACCCCAACATCACGGGGAACATCGGTGTAGGGCATTTCAAACCGATCAACAGCCCCCGCTACCTGAACGATTGCCACGAGTACATCTTCCACCTGACGAAGTCGGGGCGGGTCCAACTCGATCGCCTCGCCATCGGGGTGGAATATCAGGACAAATCGAACGTCACCAGGTGGAAGTCCGCCGAGAACGACCGACGTTGTCGCGGCAACACCTGGTTCGTCCCCTACAAGACGATTCGGAGCCGCTCGAAACAGCGTCCCCACCCGGCATCATACCCGGTCAAGATCCCGCGCATGTGCATCGAGCTTCACGGTGTGGAGCGAACGAAACATGTCCTCGATCCGTTCCTGGGCATCGGGGCTTCCGGCCTCGCGTCAGCAGAACTCGGGATCGATTTCGTCGGATTCGAGATCGACTCGGACTACTTCGAAACTGCGTGCGAGCGGATTAGTGCCTACGCCCCCGCCGAGTCCGTCAAAGCCGACTGAAATAGGGAGTGTGCAACAGGATGAAGCGCCGTTTCACGCAGCTCAACATCCTGCGTATCTGGGTCTGCCTTTGACTTGAAAGCGCGTCGAAGATGAAGACCCGAACAAAAGGGAATTTTCCTAGACCACGCCGACTCACCCTTTCGTGTTTTTCGTGTCCTTTCACGATAGGCTTTTGACTTTCGGAGCTGTTACCCCATGCGCGTCCTGATCGCCGCATTCAAACAGGAAACCTCCTCATTCAACCCTCATCCAACAACGCGCGACCTCTTCAGCATCCACCGCGGTGATGAGATTCTGGATGCGTATTCCGGCACGAACACCGAAATCGCTGGTGCGCTCGACACCTTCGCTGAACACGACGTGGAGGTCATCCCCACCTATTCCGCACAGTCCATCACCTCCGGAGGTCCGGTTCCAAAAGTGGACCTCGACCAGATCACCGATGAGTTGATCGCCGAGGTCGAGCGTCACCCGGATGTGGACGGTGCTTACATCAACTTCCACGGGGCGATGGCAGGCGAGGAGGAGTTCGATCCCGAAGGCCGTGTCCTCGAGCGGGTCAGGAAGATCTTGGGTGACAAACCGATCGTCACCTCCTTCGACCTGCACGCGATCATCTCCGATAGACTGATAGAGGATTCCGATATCCTAGTTGCCTTTCATACGTATCCGCACACGGACATGTATGAGACCGGAAAACGCGCCGCGAGCAACCTCGTCCACCTGCTCGAAGGCGGGATCAAGCCAACCGTCGCAAGTGTGCGAGTCCCCCTTCTCGTGCGTGGAGACGAGCTGCTGACTGCGACCGGCCTCTTCGGACAGGCCATCCGCACGTGCCAGGAATTCGAGGCGACGTCCGACGGCCTGTCGGCGGCTGTGATCATCGGCAATCCCTTTACGGACGTCCCCAACCTGCGCACCAACACGATCGTCACCACGGACAACGATCCTCGCCGAGCCCGGGAAGTCGCGGAGAGTCTCGCCCGATTCATGTGGAACAGACGCGAACGGATGCAGGCACCTCTGACATCGCTGGACGACGCGATCGAGATCGCCAACGAAACGGATGGCCTGGTCGTGTTCTCGGACGCAGCCGATGCGACATCTTCCGGTGCATCCGGAGACAGCAACGCGATCCTGAGGGGCCTGCTCGAGTCGGGGTTCTCCAAGCGAGCACTTCTCCCGCTGGTCGACGCGCCTGCTGTGGCAAAGGCATTCGAGGCCGGTGTCGGGAACACCATCCAGGTGGCCCTGGGCGGAACCGTCGACACGGAGCGGTTCAGCCCGGTCGATTGCGAGGCATATGTCCAGAGCCTCCACGATGGCGTCTTCACAGTCGAGCAGGGCACCACGGAGCGCGCAGGCAAAACAGCCGTGCTCACGGCCGAGTCCTGCACCATAATGGTGACCGAGAACCCCGTCTCCATCATGGGACGAAAAGTCTTCGAAGCGCGCGGGCTGAATCCCGTCGACTTCGACCTCTGCATCTGCAAAAGCCCGAACGGCTTCCGCACCTACTTCCAGGACATTGCGGCTGCGATCGTACCGGTTGACGTTCCAGGATCAACCAGCGCCAACCTCAAGTCCCTCCCGTTCGAACACGTGACCCGTCCGGTCTATCCTCTGGACGGAGACGCGACCGCCGAACTCGTGGCGGAAGCGAAGGCCTGAACCGTGGCCAAAGACTTCAGAAAATATGGGCCGTGGGGCCTCGTCACGGGGGCCTCATCCGGACTAGGTGCCGAGTATAGCCGGCAACTCGCAGACAAGGGATTGAACATCGTTCTGGTTGCACGCAGAGAAGACCGGCTGAAGGAAATAGCTGCCGAGCTCGAATCGAATCACGGCGTTCAGACTCGCGTGATCGCTTCCGACCTAACGGCCGACGGCGAGTGCGATCGCGTGGCAAGGGAGACGCAAGACCTCGAAATCGGGCTGCTC
The DNA here is from genome assembly GCA_002727195.1 of Gemmatimonadota bacterium. Lineage (GTDB taxonomy): Bacteria > Latescibacterota > UBA2968 > UBA2968 > UBA2968 > UBA2968. The sequence goes on along the minus strand of PBWH01000009.1, from coordinate 3,312 downwards.
GTGAATAACGCCGGCTACGGCATGTTCGGCTACTACCACCAGCTCGACAGCAATCGGCAGGTCAATATGACAGTACTGAACTGCGTGGTCCCCGTCCTCCTGACCAACGTATACCTGCCCAGAATGCTCGAGCGAGGTCGCGGCGGTCTGATCTTTCTGGCTTCAACGGCCGCCTACCAGGCCTGCGGCTCCCTGGGAACGTACGGCGCCACCAAAGCCTTCAACCTGATGCTCGGCGAGTCACTCTGGAAAGAGTACGGTAAGCAGGGCATCGACAGCCTCGCCGTATCCCCCGGGTTCACGAAGACCGAATTCACGGAAGTGGCCAAAGCGAAGGATGCCGGTATGTTCCGGGTCGCCACGGCAGATGCTGTCGTCGCTGCCTCGCTCCGTAAGCTCGGGAACGGGCCCTCATTCGTTCACGGGCTCCTGAACAAGTTCCTCAATTTCACCGTCCGCATTTCGTCCCGCCGGATGGTCATCGCTATCACGCACGCCATGCTTAAGGGCCGGTCCGAACGCGCATGAACCTCGTCTCTCACAACGGAGAAACGTATGGAGCAAACGATCTTCGGTATGTGAGCGAAAGTGGCTCCCTCCTCGACCTCACGTTCTCTCCCAACATCGACCCCGAAGCTTTCGACGACCGCCCCCTTGGAATGTGGCGGTATATCGACGCGCTTCCCGTCGATGAGCAACACAGAGTCAGCTTCGACGAAGGTGGGACGCCCTTAACGGAGCATCGCATCGGTGAGGGGACATACCACCTCAAGCAGGACCTTCTCTTTCCCTCCGGCTCATACAAGGATCGTGGCGCTTCGATCCTGATCAGCCACGCGAAGGCACTTGGAGTCGACAGCGTCGTCGAAGATTCCAGCGGAAACGCGGGAGCCGCGATCGCTGCCTACTGTGCTCGAGCGAATATCCAGTGTGACATCTACCTTCCTGATTCGACCTCACCCGCCAAGCGAGAGCAGATCGCAGCCTACGGCGCCACGCTCCATCCCATACCCGGCTCACGCGAGGACACAGCCGACGCAGCGATCTCGGCGGCAGAGGGACGGTTCTACGCGAGCCACGTCTACAACCCATTCTTCTTCCACGGCACAAAGACTTTCGCTTACGAGGTCTGGGAGCAGCTGGGCCGAAGGGCACCCGATGAGGTTCTGATCCCCACAGGAAATGGCACACTCCTGATCGGCGCGCACATCGGGTTCAGCGAACTCAAGGAAGCAGGTCTGATCGACCAAATCCCCAAGCTCGTCGCTGTTCAGGCGGAGAACTGCAGCCCGCTGTTCGAGGTCTGGTCCGACGGCCTGGACGCGCTGCCCGAGAATGCCACCTCCCCAACGAAAGCGGAGGGAATCGCGATCGCAGCGCCGGTAAGGTGGCGTCAGATTGTGGAGATCATCCGGTCGACCGGCGGGGAAATCGTTACGGTCACCGAAGACGAGATTAAGTCCGGGTATGACGAGATGGCCGCAGCCGGCTGGTTTATCGAACCGACTTCGGCCTCAGCCATCGCAACCGCTCGCAAGCGCCCGGGCCCAACTGACAGAATCGTGGTCGTTCCCGTGACCGGTCACGGCCTGAAGGCTTCGGGCAAATCGTGACCAAGACGTCGCGCGGTCCCTACGTCGACGCGGCCACCCGGCAGACGGCGCGTTTTCTATCTCGACCCAACCGATTCGTCGTCCGATGCTCCATCGACGGGGTCGAACACACCACCTACCTGCCCAACCCCGATCGCCTGACCGAGCTCCTACTATCCAACACACGGATCTGGCTCACCCGGTCCACGAACACATCGAAAAAAATGCCTCTCACCGTCGTCGGGGCTGAGCGACTCGGCAAACTCGTTATCCTCGACACGCACGCTACGAATCGCATCTCGGTAGACCTGATCGATACAGATTAGGTCGAGGCACTCGAGGGATACCGGTCGTCGACCGCGAAGTCCAGCGCGGGCGCAAGCATTTGCGAGAACTCACAGCGCTTTCGTGACCGGACGCCAAACCGGGTATCCTATTTGTCGTCCACATCAATGAGGTCAACTACTTCTGCCCCGATTACCATACAGACCTGGCGTTAAGCCAATCGTTCCTGAGTTGTCGGAATGACCTGGACATCATACCGGTCACAGTCAGCTATGACCAGACGTTTCTCCTTACGGGTATCACGCGTCGACTGGCGATTCCGTGAGAACACCTCGAGAATGAAGTCAGAGATCGCGGCGCCTATCTGATGCTGATGCACCTGTCCGGTCACCAGAAGCTCGTCGTCGGAGGGCTCGGATCATGGGAGGCCTCCCTCGGTTGGTATATTTGCGTCTGTTCAGCAATGCGCGGCCTCACAGCCCGGGTCGCGTGGCACACACGTCGACGGAAGCGAATGCACTGGCACATCGACTACTTAGGGAAAGCGTGCGACCAGGCCCTCCCGATCGCTATCCGAGGGTCAACCAGGGCAAAGTGCCAGATCACCGCTGCCCCGGGAGACCTGTTCGCCCCAGGACTGGCCGGCTTCGGATCTTCCGATTGCGATTGCGCAGCACATCTCTTTCATTCATTGGGCGATCCAGGAGGCCTGACAGAGTTTCACGAATTGGTTGCGAGGTTCCGGTTCTCGCATCCCCTGCCAAAGCATGGTAACTGAGACCGGTCGCACCCACTCGGTAGGAGCCAGGGCTCCTACATCGGGATCGCACCCTCCGTGTCTTCCGTGCCTGCCGGACCGTAGCCTTGGAGGAGGCCGGTCCTCTGTGGTTCCATGCTTCTGGTTTTGCTGTACCCAAAAACACGAAGGAGCAAACTATGGCACACACCGACCTGACGGTATTCCTATCCGGCCACGTCCACGGGAGTTGGCGTGACGACGTCCGCAAGATGGCCGAGGCAAAGGACCTTCCGATCACGTTCAAGGGGCCCTGCGAAGATCACGGCCAGAGCGACGATGTGGGTGTCGACATTCGAGGGATCAGCGAGAGCGACGTCGGCCCCGGGTTTTACCCCAATGTTAAGGACGACCTCGGGGGACGCGTCAACAACCTGCGGAACCGGATATGGCTCGCCAAATCGGACGTCCTGATCGCGTTCTTCGACGCAGACCACAAGAACTATCGTCAGTGGAACGTGTCGAGTGACATCGGGGAGGCCAACCGTCTGGGCATACCGGTTATCGTCGTCCACAGCCCGGTATTCCGGCACGCATTGAAAGAGTTGGGAACGCGCGGCGACGTTGTCGTCAACTCGCTGGAGCAGGCCGTCGAGGTGCTCGCCTATGTCTACGCCGACTGAAATCCACTACGTAGCC
>PBWH01000008.1 GCA_002727195.1 Gemmatimonadota bacterium | reverse complement strand
GTAGCACGACGATACCGTCGTCGTCACAACCGACCATATCGCCTGGCCGGACCTAGGCGCCACCGATTCCGACCGGCGTCTGTGTCTCCACGACCTGGATCCGGCCCGGGATGATGGTGCATCCCACCGCTCGCGCACAGATCGGCGTCTTCTGGATCTTGAGCTCCGCCGTGTCCCGACAGTATCCGTCGGTAATAATCCCGACTGCTCCACGCTCGATCATTCCCATTGCATTGGCGGACCCCCACTGACCGACCTCTTTTGTGCTGTCCGTGTCGGTCACGATCACGTGACCCTCCTGGATCTGGTCCGTATACCGGACGTTTCCCGTCTCCTTGAACCTGATCCCGTGTGCCCCGATGAGTTCCTCCGTCGTGTCCTGCTTCCACATCGGCCGATTCGCCGGCACACACCGCACCGTGAACGCCACGTCCCCGAACGTCATCCCTTCCCACAACGGGCGAATATCCTCCGACATGAGCCCGATGTCGAAATACCCGATCCCATCCAGCGCATCCACCACATCGACCACCCGAAGCGGCTCCTAGTGTTTCCTGAGTTTGAATGGGTCTTCAGACATGATCTAGCCTTTGAACGTCACCGTGCGAAGCACGGCGACGAGAGTGCGCTGCTCCCGGCCCAAGTGGGCAAATCCCACACGATTATTCTTAGTGGCCTGAATACAAGGATCCTCTCCCGCCAGCGGCAGAGGACAGATCGCGTAGCGATCAGGTGAGGGTTTCAATCATCAATCTTAAATCGCTAACAGGTCCATCCGCCATCAACATACAACTCAGACCCCGTCACATAACTCGACGCATCACTCGCCAGGAACAAAGCCGCCCCTTTGATCTCGTGCATCTCCGCCCACCTGTTCATCGCCGTCAGCCGAATCAGTTTGCTGACCCGCTCCGGCTGGTTCAGCAGCGGCTTGTTCATCTCCGTCAGAAACGGACCCGGACAGAGCGCATTGCATCGCACCCCGTGTTCGGCCCATTCCTTCGCAACCGATCGTGTCATCCCGATGACACCCGATTTCGAGGACGTGTAGGCGGACCGATCCTCGAGGCCCACTTTGCCGAGGGTCGAGCTGACGTTGATTACGGCCCCGGTCCCGGCCGGCTTCATGATCCGACCTGCTGCGCGACAGCAGAGCCACGTCCCGGTCAGGTTGATGTCGATGACCTGCTTGTATTCCTCGAACGAGAATTCCTCGATCGGGTGGCGGATGTTGATCCCCGCGCTGTTCAGGACGACGTCGAGCCGGCCGAATTCTTCGGTAACTTTCCCGAAAAGCCCATCGACGGCGTCCTCCTGGGTGACGTCGGCTGCGATGCCCAATGTGCGGGCACTCGTCTCGTCAGCGATCTCTTTGGCGACGGCGTCACAGTCTTCCTGCGATCGAGAGTTGATGACGACAGAAGCGCCGGCTTGAGCGTAGGCCATTCCGATCGAGGCACCCAGTCCCTTTGAACCTCCGGTGATCAGGGCGACACGATCGTCGAGTTTGAAGAGGTCGAATACGTTGGTGGAGTCAATCATGGGTGGCGTGTTCCTGTAGACGTTGGGTTCGGCGGCGCACCCCCCAGGCGACGACGGACGCTTCAGCCGTGAAGCCGCAAAGCAGGGCGCCGATCCCGGCGGTCGCGCCGGGGAGGTCAGTGAACGAGAAGACACCGAGTGCGATCGTGATGGCCGTCAGCCGGGATGGTGCGCTCGGCGCCATTGCATCGGTCATTCGTCGCACGATGCCGACCCCATGGTAATACCCCCGGGTCGTTACGGCGAACGGGAAGAAGCTGAAGATGATCAGTGGCGCGGCGGAGAGTTCGGCCAGTCGGTCGCTGACTCCGATCAAGTCCGTCAGGATGACCGTCCGGATCGGCGTCCAGAATAGTAAGACCGCGATCGAGAAAGAGACCGCGCAACAGCCAGCGGCGAAGCGACGTATATAACGGAGACTGTCCTTTTCGTCGCGGAATGCGGGATACAGACTGCGAAGCTCATTGACCCAGCCGTAGTGGAGATGGCCGAGTGTGTAGACCACGGTGAGAACAGCCAGCGCTTCCGTGGCGTTGTCGCCCTGAGAGACCACGAAGTTGATCAGCGGACGACTCGCGCCCTGGAAGGTCATAATGACGGCCAGCGGCCACAGGAACTGAGTCATTTCCCGCGTCGAGAGTGACCCACCCCCCGGATTCAGTTCCGGCCGGGCATACTTGATATGCCCAGTCATGAGGATCACGTATTCCACGACCGATCCAAGTGTCGTCACGAGGATGGGCAGGAGGATTGGTTGCTGCTCGACGAATGGAGCGTCAACGAAGGTGAAGACCGACAGGACTCGTACGACGATCCCGCTCGTGATCCCAATGCTGACGATCGATGTTCGTCTGACCCGGGCCAATGTACCGGAGTAGTAGCGCCCAAGGCCGTTGATCAAGGTAAGCGGGGCCATCAGCAGAAGCGCAAGCTGTGCACTGTCGGCGAGCGCATCGTTGATGCTGTGAAGGTCCTGTACGATCCAGCGTCCCGGACCCGGAAGGCCCAGCACAGCAGTCAATGCAGACAGGATCACACCCTGGGCGAGGACAAATCGCGTCGACGACCGAAGCTGTTTCCGGTCTTCTATGAGGCCAAGGGCAAGTTGACGCGTCTGGTAGAGGGGTCCCGAAAGGATGTTCGTCAGCCCCCACGCCAGCCCGAACGCCGCCAGCGTCTCGGCCGCTCGTGGTACACGGGCCATCCCCCCGTTCAGGAACTGACCCCCGATTTCCAGAGCGACGGTGGCCAGAACCAGCGGTGCAAGAAACTTGATGAACTGGGAATACAATCGTTGTTCCGGTGAGTGTGTTTTCAGGGGATGGGGGACCTGGAACCACCCGCCTTCGACAAGGTTTCGGCAGGCAGATGAACACAGATAAATACAGATGGGGTCAGAGCCCTGAAGGGGCTTCGTCATACAGCCCGGGGTAAGCCGACGCGGAGCGAGGCGCCACCCCGGGTATCTCGATGTCAAAGTGCGCGGCGCCGCTGTCATCAGACAGAATAGGAGAGAATGCGCCTTCGGCGCCCGGACCGCAATCTCAACGGTGAACTCGAGCCCACTCTACGCGATCATTCCTCTCAAACTGACCGCGTAATGCAAGAACCCCTCATCGTTTGGATGCAAACCATCTATAAACAAATCTTCCCGATGCGGCACGAGCGTCGTCCCATCAATGACACTCACGCCCGATACCGATCCGGCCGCCTCCGCGATGGCACCCGAAAACACAGTCAGATTACCCCCAGGCTTGACCTCATCCGCATTCGTCCGCCAGAGTGGCGTCAGCAGATAGATCTGTGCGTCACGCGCAACCGTTCGGGTCAAACGATCGAGATAGGCTTTTGCCACATCCGCCACCTGGGTAAGGGTGAGATCCCGACCCCAGTCGTTGGTCCCGTAAGCGATCGTGACCAGGTCTGGCGAGTAGGGGAGGTCGTCGTCCAGCGCATCCGGATCGAAGATGTGACCACCCACACCGAGGTTGAGAAGGTCCGTATCGAGCATCCGGGCTAGCTGAATTGGATAAGCCGACGCCGGCCCCCGTGCGTCCATACCCTGAGTAATCGAATCACCCAACGCCAGGTATCGACGCGTCCTTTCCGCGCCGGGGGCAACGGTCGCATCGGTGTCCAGCTGGATCGCGTCAAATTCCACGATCGCAGTCTGGGGCAGGACAAAGGAGATGTTTCTTTTCTCTCTCGTGTCAAACTCCAGGCTGAACGATCGGGTTTCATCACTGGTATCGAACCTGAGCGCCCGTATCCACCGTCCGTCGACGTCGACGTCGATCCCCGCATACTGTCTGGCCCCCAGGAGCACCCGACCGGAGAGGGTCACGGTCTGCGAATCTGTGAACAGACGCAAGACGACGCCAGCCGTGCAGTTGGCGCGCACCCCCCACATCTCGTTCGTTGTCTCATAGTGTTGGATCTGTTTTTCGGTGTGACGGTGGGGTCTGATCCCCGACTCGGTTCGCTCCAGGCGGACCACGCCGGCAAAGAAGCTTTCAATATCATCTCGGTCGAGCAGGTTCATTCGGTATCCAGTTTCTCGGATAGGTCTGCCAGATACACCCGTCTGACGCCGTTGTCGCACCCGTTGAAGACGATGCGCTGATACGTGCGGTCCCAGGCGGAGTGGGGGTCGATACGGAGCTCCCTTTTCGGCCCCGGATAGGGTGGGTCGTTGTTGATGCGGATGACCGGCTCTTCCGTGTCGGCTTCACAGTCGATCCAGCGGATCGGTCCGGTGCCATCACCGTAGGAGAGTTTCTCGTGCAGGTAGACGTCCGTCAGGATGTGCCGTCGGTTTGGATGAAGCGTCGGATGGCCTGAACCTTGAACGGAGGTCAGAAGCTCGAGACCCGTCCCGTCGAGCCCGATCCGGATCAGGTCGAGACGTGATCCGTCCTGCTTCAGGTTCATCGTGACGGATTCGCCGTCCGGATGCCAATCCGGATGATGCCCACCGTTCGCCCAGATCTCTTCGCCTACAGCCACGCGAATATCCGCCCCGTCCTCCGCCATAGAGATCACGCTTCGGTGTTCAGGGACGGACTTATCCGGGACGATACAGCGGACGACCATCATGATCCGGTCGCCCTGCGGGTTCCACTTCACGTGAAAGCCATACCAGCCGCGGCCGACATACAGGTCGGGATCATACGCTGGTGTCGCTTCTTCCAGGATCCGTTTGTACGAACAGACGAGTCGCGTCGAATTGGTCTCAAGATCTGTGACAGAGAGCCCATCATCGTCGACAGCCCCGTCGTTCAACGGAACGTGTGCCTCCGGAACCAGAACGCCGTAGCCGGGCTGTGTCAGACCCGTTCGCTTGAGACACGTACTGGCGACCTTCGTCCCGTCGCGGGACGCCATATAGACCGTTCCGGACAGCTTCTGTCGATCACCAGTCAGCGGATCCATCAACACGCCGAAAGGTTGCCAGGCCTCGCAATCCATGTCGTTGAACAAGAGCTGGCTGTCAGTCGCCCCCCACTGGACGTGCGCCCCCATCTGGGTGTCGAACCCGCGAGAATCTGCGATGACCTTCTGCTCACCCGTCAGCAGATCAACGAGCACGATGTCGCACACGTCCCCCGGAACCGGCATCCGGTCCTCGAATCGAAACCGGGCCACAGCCACATACCGCCCCGACGGACTGACCGAGGACGCATCAAAAAACCGATGCACACACCCATCGATATCCGGCGTGATACACCATACGGGTACTGACGGGCTATGTTCAGTGTACTGAGGAAATGATTCGTGCATCATACCATTTCATTCACCCCGCCTGCTGGGCCGAAGCCTTGGCGAAGGCCGTAGTGATGCCGTTTAGAAGCCCCTGTAGGGCTTGACTGTCTCAAAAACACTCTCCGCATCGTATCGAGGGGCGAACGCCATCAGATTCGTGTCTCCCATCAGCCCAACTCCTTCACCAATTCGATAAACGCATGCCGCAACACATCCTCCGCGTCTTCCGAATACGGTGACACGCGCACCTCATACCCACCCGTATCATACGCCTCCCGAACCGGCACATATCCTGCCGATCCACCCGTCGTATACGAGTTCACCGCCACGACATCGGACGCGTACGCCTGCTTGACCGCCATTGCTGTTTCCCCGAATACCTCACCCGGGAATCCCACGATGCGGACGGGTCCGAACCGAATCCCGTGAATCTGGATCCGTGCAGTTCGGCCCTTGCCGGCCTCGATTTCGCCTTGCTTGTGCGGCAGCTCGATCAGCTTGAACGCCCCAGTCAGCACGTCATCTCCATCGAGGGCGTTCGTAGAGCCTCGTGTCGATTCGATGTCCCCGACGAATTCCTCGGCCAACGCTTCCGCTACGGAGAATGTACTGGGCCGCGTTCGACCACGAGGGTTTACGTCCGCGCATCCACCGTTCGTGTAGATGAAGGTCTGTGTCTTCTGTTCGAGTTCGGATGCGGCGATCCCGCACCAATCGCCTGAGAGTTGGTAGTTGTCTCCACCCATGACGGTGCCGTGTGTGGCAAACGAACAGACTTCTGCGATCGGCGTTTCCCCCGAGCCGTCGAGCGTGACCAGGATCGCTTCACGGTCGATCGGCCCGTCCAGATTCTCACCCAGGATGACCGATCCGTCGGCGATCTGCTCCCGTCGATTCACGCCAATCTTCGACGATCCCCGACCCAGTCGGAGGGTGATCGATTCAGCGCGTGTCTTCGCCAGCGTGACGGCCGCGAGCGTCTGCGCCGTCAGAAAAAGTGGAGATACTCACGGTTGGTGTTCGGTCCGCTCGTAGTCGGCGCTGAATGGGTGTGCGTGCCGCAGAGCATCGCTCGCTCAGGCGGGATGCCAAGCTGATCCTCGAGCGTCCTGTGTATCGGCTCGAGCACAGCTTCCCGAAACCAGAGGATATCCCCCGAAACGAGAACGAGGTCATCCGTTCCGTTCGAGAGATACAAGGCACGAAGCGAAAGTCGATCGTGAACCCCTTCGTGAGGATGATCTCGATTCGCGTAACCTGCGAGATGGTTGGGCGAGTGGGGTGTGATATCAAGTACAGCCGATCCTGCCGTAAGACTCATGAGACGCACCTATGTAGTATTGTTGCCCACTTTCCTCTCCGTCCTCCACCCTCAGCTCAAAAGTAACAGAGCGGATCATCCTCAATCAGTTCAGCCCGCCCGTCGCCGATTCCTACGAGCCGCAATAGAGCGAGCGCCAGATCAGCACTCCCGCCGCGATTCGAATAGGTCTCCCATCCCGACAGGGTGTCATCCCGGTAACGGGGGACCGTCGGGGGGCCGCAGACAAACCAGTCATTGACCACATAATGGTGTGCGGCATATCGACCGAGGGTGATGGCGCCGGCAAGATAGCCATACTCCGAAGTCGCCGCATACAGGTTCGTCCACGCGCCGATGGCCTGCGCCAGCAGACCGGCCGAAATCGGCAAGCGGGGGCCATCCAGGTCCTTGAATCGATCGAGGGTGAATAGAGGGTACAGTTGATTGAAAGATGCTTTGAGGTCTGCCTCACCTGTCAGCCGGTAGGCATAGGCGAGTGCGATCGGTGCGCGAAGGCCGACGACTCCGCTCGTCGTTTCCTCTGGACCCGCCTGAGGCGTGAGCGACCAGCCGTCTTTGATCCGATCGAACAGGGGGTTTCCCGATTCGATGTCGAAGCTCGCGTAGAAGTGGCCGTCAGAGGTTGCGTCGAAACGTGACGTGAAGGCGCGGATGTATTCGAGCGCTTGAGAACGGAACAGGTCCTCTGACTTGCTAGGTAGCAGTTCCTGAGCGCGCAGCAGGTTGACGGCATACCAGTACATCGGACCGAGATACTCTGTACGTTTCGCCCGCCGGCTGAGCCGCTCGTTCTCGAGCATCTCCGGATACGCGGAATCGTGCGGGTGAGCGGCGAGCAGGTCCGTGTCTGGATTCCTCAGCGACCACAAGTAATCTGCCATTTCCTTTGCCCACTTCAGATACTGCTGATCGCCCGTCTGCGTGTGGACGAACGTCCATAGGACGATCCAGGCGCCGGCCGATGAATTCATACAGTGCGGCGTGCCGGAAGGCGGGTGGTGACGGTCGAAGGCCAGCGAACGGTCGGGATTGATGATGTGTCCACGCAGCGCGTCCGCCTGTCGGATCACGGCTTCCGGATCGATTGCCCACATCCGGTGCCAGAGGGGAAGGGCAACCGTGAACTCACCGTGACCCTCGATATCGTCGTCGTCAACGACATCATATCCCCGGTGGTCGCCCCAGGGGAAGTACCCAGACGGCAATGGGAGCCGCTCGAGGTAGTAGGAGAGGTATTCGTCCGCGGCTTCAGCGTAAGCCTCGTCACGCGTGAGGTCGGATAGGCCGTAGAGAAGACGCAACAGACCACCGTCGAATTGCAGGTTGTTGGACGTCGGCCCGGCACCACCACGACCGTCAGCGACGTAGAGGCTCGTACTCGATGCGGGCAGCTGATTGTCTTCCGCAATGACCTGGCTGACGAAGAGAGGCGTGACCTCTCGACCGAAGTCGTCGCGGGCGAACTTGAGAAGCCGATCTCCGAACCGACGGACGGCTCCCAACCAGTCGGTCACCGGTATAGGCTGGGACGCCTGGAAGATTCGTTGCAGGACGAGCACGCCTCCACCTAGCATCGCGACTCCCAGAGCGTTCATCCACAGCGGCTGAAACTCCGGAGCTTGCGTCACGTCGTGTGCTTCGACCCCCAGAAGCCCGATGATGATCACGGGCAGCGCATTGAAAGCCGCGTGTCCGGCCAGACACGGAACCAGCGATCGGGTTCGCACATACCACCAGCCAAACAGAATGCCTAAGAAGAACGCGCCAATCCCCTGCCAGGGGTTCATGTGGAAGGCGGCGAACAGGAAAGCGCTGAGCAGGACGGCCTTCCGAGTCGAGTAGGTGATGAGGAATCCCCGAAGGATGACACCGCGGAACAGGCACTCTTCCGTGATCGGCGCGACGACGTTGACCAGTAAGATCGTGGAAAGCCAGCCGTGCTTGCCGGTGGCGATGTCCATCAGAGGGGCGGCCCATTCTTCGGGTGGGGGATAGAGGGTGACTGCGATGTTGTCCAGTTCGGAGATGATGACGGCTGATCCGAGCAGGGACGCGAGCATCGGCAGATAGAGCGAGGCATCTATACGATGGAGGGGGAGGGCGCGGCGGAGTCCACCTCCCGTGCGCCCGATGGCTTGCCGGACGACCCACCCGATGGCGAGCAGATTCATCAGCCCGAGCGTGATCGGATGGGACGTGAGGTCGATCTCCAGGGCCAGACCGACGAAGGAAAGAGGCAGCCCGATCCCGATGATGGCGATGATGACGGTGACGAGCAGTCCGACGGCCTGGTTGCCTGTCAGCTGTGGCCGAGCGGGAATCACGATCTACAGCTCATCCCAGATCTGCAGGTAGGTATCTCCCGTTCTCGACCAGGCGTATTCGCGAAGGATGTATTCACGCGCCTCTTTCGACAGCGCATCTCGGTGCTCTGCGGGACCGTTCAGGTAGGCGTGTAGCCGGTCTACGTAGGCAGCATAGTTCGCCGGCTCGATCAGGTAACCACCCTCACGGCAGCTCTCGACGAGCGCGTCGACTGCGAAGGCGACAACCGGCAGACCGTCATACATCGCTTCTAGAGGCGCGATCCCGTATCCCTCTATGTCGTTCGGATACTGAACATTGGGCATCAGGAACAGGTCGCAGTTTCGGCGGAGCGCGGATGAGACCTCGTCCTCCACATGACCGAGGACGTGGATGCGATCGGATGGATGCCCTGAAGCGGCGATTCGGTCGTGATCAGGGCCGGTCCCGCAGATGACCAGATGGATATTCGATTCGAGCAGCGGGAAGCCGTTTTCGACGAACTCGGCGACGCCCTTTCGCGGTATCTGTCTCCCGATGTTGAGGAGGACCCGGTCCTGGCCGAACACGAAGCCCAGTTCCTTTTGCAGACGGTCGACCACGGGAGCCAGGGTCGCATCGTCGTACACCGGTGGTTCGATCCCGTTGTAGGCAATCCGTATGCGATCTCGATCGACGCCGGCTGCTTCCGTGAGTTCCGCAGTCTTCTGACTGACCACACACACGCGATCGCACGTCTTGATTCCGGCGTCTATCCGCCGGCTGAAAATGCCGCCAGAGTAAGTGAGTTCGAGCCCGTGGATCGTGGTGACGAAGGGAACGTTCGTGAATGGGCGAAGATATGGCGCCAGTGCAGACATCACCCCGTCGCTGAAGTAGACGAGGTCGACACCGTGCATCAGTTCGATCAGGGAGGCGAGGTAGGTGCGGGGGACGAACCATCCGAGATGGGCGAGATGTTCTCGTCCCAGTGCGTGCAGACGAACCTGACGCGTGCTGCTGGCGTGTTCATACAGCTTGCAGGAGAACGTCTGGATGCCGCCGAGGCTGGGCGGGAAACGGCGGGCGAGATACAGGATCCGGTCGCGACTCACGATGTCAGTGACCCCACGTTCGACTCGTTCGCATACTCGCTGTAGAGGTGTGGTCGACGCTGCATCCAGTTGACGTCGGCGAAGCAGCCGCCGTTCCAGGTACGGTAGCCGCCATCCGTCGGGACATCGGCGATGATGTATGGCAGATCGCCCTCGTTCCACGCCAGGAAATCACCTTTCCTGTCGATGATACAGCTGCCCTGACTGTGATTCCGTGCAACGATCATGTACAACTGGTTGTCGATCGCGCGGGTCCGCATGATGGCGCGCCAACGGCCTTCGTTGAAGACGGGGTTGCCCTGCGACCAGCGATCCGCCCGGTGGTCACCCATAATCGGGAGGAGCAGGAAGTCCGCGCCGGCCAGTCCGATCGATCGGGACGATTCGGCGGCGGAGCTGTCCATACAGATGTTGCAGCCGATGCGGCCGAGATCGGTGGCGAACACGGGAAAGCTGTCGCCGGGCAGGATGCCGGATTCGCTTTCTCCGCCTACCGCCAGGTGGACCTTGTGGTAGCGGCCGATCAGACCGGCTGGCCCGAAAAGGGCGGCCGTGTTGTGGACGGCGTCGTGGTCGCGCTCGTAGAGACCGAGGAGGATTAGCGAGCCCGACGTGCGTGCGAGGTCTGCGAATGTCTGTACCTCCGGTGCATCCATTGGAACCGCAAGGTCGAGCTGGTGGCCTGAGACTCCGTACTGCAGGGCGATTTCGGGCAGGCAAACAAGCTGCGCGCCGTCTTCGATCACCTGCTCGGTCAGCGGAAGATACAGGTCGATACAGTCCTGCATCGTCTCGTAGGATTCGCGGCGGTCCATCGTCGTTCCCGTGACGACGGCGACGCGTGTTGCCTCGTCCGCGGTGTTCGGGTCGACGCGCTGAATTCGCGGGTAGGTCCATGAGGCTTCGCCGCTCGTCGACCAGCGGAATGTGGATCGGACGGTCAGATGACGGGCGTCGTCGGGGGCGGTCAGCGTCCGTCGGTACACGACTCGTCCGGAGGATAGATCGGGCAACAGGTAGTGCCACTCTCCCCTCGGCCGACTCGTCTCTGCTGCCAGGTCCTCCCAGTAGACCTTGCCACGAAGGGAATCGCGCGGGTGGTCGAGTCCCGTGAAAACAGCTTCCCATTCGATAGTGTAAGTGTTACCGGGCTGCACACCATCGTAGATGACTTGCCATCCCCCGACGCACGTTCGCGTTCCGTTAGACGAGAGAGCCAGCCGTTCATCCGTCCGTTTCGTCAGCGGGGTTGCCGATGCGTGTGGTGTCCAGGGCTCGACGCGTTCTATCGTGAGCTCACTCATTAGTTTACCTCGAAGCCTCCAGAAACTGCTCCCATTCTTCCGCCGATATGATAGGCCCTGGTTCGCCTCTTAGCGAGTCCTGATACGGCTCCAGCGCCCGGATGGGCTTTCAGGTTCTCGAAGGCTTCCACCGCCCTTTTTGACAGCCTGGTCGATATAGGCCTGCCACTCTGGCTCCGATGACGTCACATATCGGTAGCCACTATCTCCGGTGTGGAGGAACCAGTCTCCGTTGTTATACGCGAACTGATACGGGTCGTCAGGATGGATGCGCAATTTGCCAGGCAGGCCGGATGGTTCGACCGTGGACGTGTCCGATTGAGCATCGAGCTCAGGAACGTTGGAGCTCGAATGCCACTCCCATTAACCTTCCGTATCACAGTAGGCCCGAGCCCGGAAGGTGCCACCACCATCGTAGAAGCCTTCCGCGATCGAGATCTCACCGTCGTCCCGGATAAACGAGACTTGAAGACGCAGACCGAGAAACGGATTGAGGTCGCCGCAGTCGGCTGTGAACGCGAGCTCGTGGAAAGATCGATGCAGTGGCAATGCAAGATCCCGGTTGTTGTAGCCCGTGGCTTCAGCCGTGGGCTAAGTGACAGATAAGCGCATCCATGACAGGCGCCGCAGATATGGGACCACACGGGATCCCATCACCCTCGTCAACCCATCACGTTCCCTTCACAATCTCCCTCAACCGCTCCGCAAACACCCCCCGTTCATCCTTCCGCCCAACCGTCACACGAAAATATCGGTCTAACGGTTCTACCCGCGGCTTGCGGACGAATACACGGTTCTCGATCAAGCGCTCGAGTATGGCATCCGCCCGTTCCGCCGACCCAGCATCAAAGGTCACGAAGTTCGTCGCACTAGGCAGCGTGAGCAGACCCAGATCCGCAGCCAGTGACACATACGCGTCCCGTCCCGTCTCTACCTGCTTGACGACATCAGAGACGAAAGCCGTGTGGGTCAACGATGCGGCCGCACCGACCTGTGCGATCCGGTTCACACCAAAGTGCAGACGGATCTTGTCGAACCCGCTGGCGATCGCTGCCGGACAGATCGCATACCCGACGCGCGCTCCTGCCATCCCGTGCGCCTTCGAAAACGTCCGCATACGCATAGTCCTGGGATGGATCGGGTGGATGTCCGGGGTCGCATCGTCAGGCGCGAATTCCGTATACGCTTCATCCAAAATGAATACGCAATGTTTCGGAAGCGCCTGGATAAGCTGCCTTATTTCAGAAGCTTTGTGCCAGGTTCCCGTCGGGTTGTCCGGGTTGGACAGATAGACCAGTCGGACATCCGGGTGTTGGGCTAGGTCGGCAAGCGCTTCGAGGTCGTTGCGCCCATCACGGTAGGGTGCGCTCGACAGGCCACATCCGAACCCGTTGACGTGGTAGATGAACGTCGGATAAGCCCCGAGCGAAGCGACTGCGATCTGACCCGGTTCCACGAACGCCCGGACGGCCAGACCCAGCAGGTCGTCGATGCCGGCGGAGATGGCGATTTCCTCAGGCCGAACGCCGTGGTGTGTTGCGAGGGCGGACCGCAGGTCGAAGTTCTCCGGGTCGCTATACCAGGCCAACTGATCGACGGCCTTTCGCATCGCGATCGCCGCAACGGGAGAGACGCCGAAGGCACTCTCGTTCGCGCCGACACGCGCCTCGAAGGGGTGTCCCATCTGCCGTTCGAGGGATTCCGGCCCGACGAACGGAATGGTCGAGGGCAGTTGGGAAACGAGGGAAGTAAAGGGTAGATCCATGCGGGAAAGTAAGGTCACGGGTCAGCGAATTTCAACCATCTTGCAGACGAAACTTTATGGACCGCCGGATATCCAATGGAGTATGCCCTTCCTGAGACACCTCCGTCACTCTGTATGCCTGCTACTTGCTCTGGGTGCGACCACACGGGCTGAATCTGTAATCACTGGATCGGCTCGGAATGTCGAGTCTGGGGAGACGCTGTTCCCGGCCACGATTCGGGTGGTCGGGACCCACGTCGCGACCGTGACCAACCCGGACGGGCGGTTCGAGACCGCCGTGGGAACGCTGCCCGTGTCCCTGGCCTGCAGCCACATTGGCTACCGGACGGATACAGTCCGTGTCGAGACTGCCGAGAAACCCATTACGTTCCTGATGATTCCGGTGATGCCCGAGATGGAGACCCTTGTGGTTACGGCGGAAGATCCGGCCTTCTCGATAATGCGCAAAGTGATCGAGCGGAAAAAGGAATGGAAGTCGGACCTGCCGTCGCTGAAGGCGAACGCTTATACCCGGATGACACTACGGAAGGACACAACGATCGGCTCGGTGATAGAGAGCCTGTCTGATGCTTTTTGGAGAGAGGGGAAGGGGTGGCGTGAACTCCTGAGGGCGAAACGAACGACGCGAAACATGGAAGAGGATCTCTCGCTTCTGGCCGCCGCCTTCGTGAATAGCCTTTACGAGGATGATGTGTTCGTCTCCGGTCACACCCTCCACGGCGTGACGCATCCTGATGCGTTGGAGACCTACGATTTCAAGCTGACCAGTCGGCGGCGCATGGACGACCAGACTGTGTAAGACATCGGCGTGACACCCCGGGGCAAGCGCTCATCCGCGTTCGTCGGTCAGATATCAGTCCTTGACGAGGCATACACGCTCCTCGACGTTCACCCGACACCGGCCGAGTCCTTCATCTATTCACCGCCTTTCCGGGCGTTCACGATCACCTTCCATCAGCATTTTCGTCAGTTCGACACCGCCTGGCTGCCCGTGGATCTCAGGACCGAGGTGTATGTGGACATCGGGATGCTCGGGTTCTCGATTCCCCTGATCCGCAACAATCAGGTCACACGGATCTCGGACTATCTCGTGAACGCCGCCACGCCGGACAGCCTGTTCGAGTCGAAGCGGGCCTTGGTGACGGATCTGGCATCCGAATCCGCGCCCGATTCGCTGATGGAAACGGCGGGCGTCGTGATCCCGCTGAGTGATAAGGAACGACTGGCGTTCGACCGGATCGACAGCACCGCCACATTGGACAAGGTGTTCAAACCTGAAGAGGCGGTCGCGAACCTTCTGGGTGACGATGATGACGACAGCGACAGGAGCAGGTGGGCGTCGACGTTGCGTCCCTTCGGCTGGTTCAACCGTGTCGACGGGTTCTACCTGAGCGCACGACCCCGGATCAGGTCGAAGGACCGTAAGACACGCCTGCAAACCGAGATCGGTTATGCGACGGCGATCGATCGATGGACCCCGGGGGTGAACTCTGGCACGTCTGGGGGAAGCGGGACCGGTTTCGGGTCAGCGGTGGCTATCGGAAAGGATCCAGCCCCAGACAGACGACCAACCTGTATTCGAACTTCAACGCGATCCAGGCGATATCAGGAGGCGACGACTACTTCGACCACTACTGGCGCGAACGGTTCTACGCGCAGATACTTGTGAAACTCAGGTCCCTGCGCCTCGATCTGGTGCCCGGTGTGAGAATCGAAAAGCACAGGTCGTTCCGAAAGTCCACGGACTTCGCCATCCTGTCCGATTTCGTGCAGCGTCCCAATCCTGCCATCGAAGAAGGGAATCTGAGGTCGGTCACGTTCCGGGCGACGCACGCCAGAGGAGGAGGGCCGCACGCGATCGTCGGACAGAGACGTCTGCAGGTGCACGTCGAACAAAGCCATCCGGATGTGTTTGGTAGTGACTTCGATTTCACACAGATCAGGCTCTATGCCGCCTGGCGTTTCAAGACCTTCTTCGCCAGGCGAATCATGCCCAATGCGCTGGATGTGACGATTATGGCTGGTAAAGCATTCGGGCAGCTTCCCTTGCAGCGCTTTGGCCACATCGACGCCAGTCTCGAGCGGTGGCACAATCCGGGGACGTTCCGTTCCCTGCACGCGAACCCGGATGAAGGCGAACACTACTTCAGCGCCTTCTGGGAGCAACACTTTCGCACTATCCCCTTCGCGTACCTCGGCTGGGATTGGCTGGTGAAACGGAACATCGGCATCATCATATACGGCGGGCACGGCCGTACGTGGATCTCCGACAGCCGACTTCGCAACCTGAGCTACACGCCGCAATACGGCGATCAGTTATACCACGAGCTGGGCGCCTCGATCAACGGCCTGCTCGGCCTGTTCCGACCGGACTTCACGAAGCGACTCGACACGAGCGGCTACACCATTGGCTTTGGCTTCGCCCGCATCCTCTGACACGCTCGTTGTCGCAACCCTTCCCGTATCCTACCTTCGTAACGGTCACCGCTCATCCTGAGTGACGTCGTGAACCTGCTGCAAGCTGGTTGGCAGCCAGGCGACTGAATGGACGTCGTTTTCGGGTCGAGCCTATTTAATATCTGCGCCTCTCCTTGCCCAAACGCATCTACTTTATCTCCGACGTCCATCTCGGCGTCCCACACGGCAAACGTACACCGGACGAACATCAGGATGCCCTGATCTCGTTCCTCCGGCACATCGAAGCCGACAGTTCACTCTACATCGTAGGCGATTTGTTCGATTTCTGGTTCGAGTATCGCTCGTCGGTCCCGACGAGCGGCGCCCGTGTCGTCTTCGAACTCTACGGACTCGTTCAGCGTGGGATTCCCGTCTCGATCCTCCCCGGTAACCACGACATCTGGCTCGGACGCTACCTGAGTAACGAAGTCGGTCTGGAGCTCCTGCCGAGTCCAACCGATCTGACTCTGCACGGCAAGCGCGTTCACCTGACGCACGGAGACGAGTTCAACCCGAGTTTGTCCTTCACCGTCAGCCGAGCGATTCTGAAGAGCCCGCTGTGCATCCGGCTGTTTCGTCTGCTTCACCCGGACATCGGCGTCTGGCTGGGTCGTTTGACGTCCGGCGCATCCGACGCGAAGGCGCGGGTCCATCCCCGAGACGATCGCCGCGTTTACGAGAGCGCCGCAGATCGGCTGATTCAGAACGGGACGGATATTGTCGTCTGCGGTCACTACCATCACGGAATCGAGCTCGACATATACGATGGCAAGCTGATCGTCCTGGGAAACTGGCTACGATCCGATACGTATGGTCTGATGGAAGACGGCGAGATTCGGCTTATGCGGTGGAAGGGAGACCGGGGCGAAACGGTCACCGGCCCACTGACCGAATAAGTTGGTGTTGTTGGGGTAGATGCCCTTAGACACCGTTTATCCCGAGTGCCCGAAGCCGCGCTTGACGCGGCGAAAGGTGTATCGAAGGACGGTCGTATACGAACGAGAACGCAATCACCGGACTTACAACAAGCCGTGAGCGAGGTCATCCCATTCTACGGCGCGAGGGATCTGGATCTGTTCGGGATCGAACGCCGCTGTATGGACAGGGACGGCCTGCTGATTCACTATCTCGAATGAGTGTCTACCGAACGGCAGAGTCTTGGATCTGGGGCCCGGAAACGGCTTCACGGCTGACCGACTGAGGAAGCCGCAGCGAATCGGGCGCGGGAATGGTCGAGAAGAGAGCAGGTCTCGACTTCGTGCGGGGAACGGCTCAGCACATCCCGGTCGCCTCCAACTCCGTCGAGGCCGCTTACTCGACCTGGGCCTACTTCTTCCCGCCCTGGAATGATCCCTCACCCGGCCTCGAGGAACTGCAGTGTGTCGTGAAGCCCGGGGGCAGGATCCTGATTGCGGACAACGCTGGAGACGACGCGTTCTGCGCGCTGTCCGAACGTAACCTGGTTCCCGATCCCACCTGGTGGAACGACCGGGGATTTGATACAACGGTCGTCGAGACGTCGTTCCGCTTTGATACGATGGAAGAGGCCGAGCGATTGTTCGAACTCTACTGAGACTACAACAGGAAGCCGGAAGGAAGTGAACTGACGCTCAAGGTCTGCTACCGTGTTGCCGTTTACGAGATCGAGGTCCAGGCCTAGGAAAGATGGTTTCAGTCTGGCGTATATACAGAAAGCCGCTGCGATGGTCGGTCGTAGCGGCTTTCTTCTGTACTACCCAAGCAGGTCGACCCTGCCTCCAACACCCTCATTACGTGCTGCAGCAAGCTGCCTGAAGGTATTGCCGAGAAGTCCCTGACTGACCCGCGGGATCTCTTCGGCCGCGCCTTCCGCGCTCTGGGGTGGTGGGATCGGCCCCGAAGGCGCTGCGATGTTGCGTAGCAGCATCTTGGGACTCAGGTCGGCGCTTGACACCCGTCCAGGCATAAGAGCCTCCAGGAAAAGGTGATCCCTCCTCCCCCTTCCGTGGGAAAATACCGGATGTCACTCCCTGACTCTGATGTGAAGATAGCCTATGGAGACCCGTCATGCAACCCCCTGGGCAACACGCATCTTCAGGTTCCTCAATCGCTTAGGTAGATCAGTGGCAACAGGCCGTCAAACCGTTAGATCGCAATGTCTGCCGTCCTTATTCTGGCAGCCGGGTTCGGTAAACAGACATTTGTCATTGCCTACCAGTATTCATCGAGATCAACCAGATCTTCCACATCCAGCGCACACACCTGCGAAAACCCGTCGATCACTTCCGTGTAGAACAGCTGCTTCCGATTCGGCGCCAGGAAGGGATGCGCGTGGAACCGCTGACCTCGCTGGATCGGGGTGAGGGTCTTGAGCACGCGGAGCTCATACCGATCAAGATCGTGCGGATGATGGGCGGACAGGATCTGGTGAGTCCCACCGTCATCGTTTTCGAAAAACAGGAACTTACCCGCCGGATCGAATCCCGTGTGGACGTATCCCAGGCCGTCCATCTGGACTTCGTCCCAGGTGTCCGTCGCCACGTCATACCGACCGAACCAATTCTTCCGTCCGTTGTCTGACCTTTTGACCGCCTCATAGTAGATGCCGTTCGCCGTGACAACCTGGTGGACGATCGACCCGTGCTCGTCTTCTGGCCTCAGGGTGCGAACACCGCTCCCGTCGAGATTGACGATCCACATGCCGTGCGTATCCTTCGGATGGTTGACGAGCAGTCTATCGGCGTCCAGATAGAAGACGTGGTGGACGTGGTAGTCGAGTTCGATGACATCACGGATGTGACCTGATTCGGTATCGATCAGGCTGATGGTGCACGGCACTCTGTTTCGCCACCCCTGGTGACCACCTTCCCACTCGAAGCGCTTCATGTTCTGTAGCGCTTCTCGCTCGGAATAGGCCTGCGTGAAGTGCTCGCGGTCGGCGTGGATAAATGCGAACGCTTTCCCGTTGGGTGAGAGCCCTGTTTGGCCAATCGAGATCCTTCCGGGGATGTCGCAGACGTGACGGTTCTCGAGCGTGATCAGGTTGGCTGCCCGCACTTCCTCATCCTGGAAGTAAAAGGCGTCGTTTGTGACCACGTTGAGCGCAGTGAGATGGTTGTAGATGCCACGCAGATGCGGCTCACACCAGATCGCCCATCCCGATTCACGGGTACGGCCGTCTGTGAGCTGCGCGATCTCACCGGTCTCCGTGTCGAGCCGATAGAGCTGGACGTATCCGGTCCGCTCGCTGTGAAAGCAGACATACCGGCTGTCAGCCGTGTGGCTTGGGATAAAGTAGTAGAGCGGATAGCTGTTCGCGTCGGCCGACGTGAACTGCGTGATGGCACGACCTGTTGCGGGGTCGTTGTATTGCTTCATTTCTGATGGATGCGTGTCTCCAATAGACATAGAATCTCCAAGAGCGCTGCTACAGGGTTTCAGCACGAAAGGGACGTCCGATAGTAGCCAGGGGCGCCTGCCCTCCGAAGCCTTGGCGAAGGAGGGTGAGCCCCTGGTGTATGGAGAGCGTTGGGGCAGGGGTAGCTCTAGGCCACCTACTCAGGCAGATCACTACCGGCGCCAAATTCAGCAGGCTGAACGACAAACCCTTAGGCCTCCACAATTCCGGACGTAACACTAACACGAGCGAGCACAAATGGTCAATCTGAGAGTGAAACTGTTGGTATCCTTGATTCTACTGCTGGCCGGCGTGGCGCTCGCGAAAGAAGACCGCCTGACCGTCCTGTTCGTCGGCGACAGTATCACGGCGGGACTCGGGATCGATGAGGATCAGGCGTTCCCTGCCCTGCTTCAGACACGACTCGACAGCATGGACTGGCCCGTAACCGCGATCAATGCCGGCCTGAGTGGCGAAACCTCATCAGGTGGCCTGCGGCGAATCAACTGGCTCCTCAAACAGAAGGTCGACGTTCTGGTTCTCGAACTGGGCGCGAACGACGGTCTGCGGGGCATCGATCTGACCTTGACGGAAAGGAACCTCCGCGCCATCGTCGCCGCTACGAAAGAGAAGCATCCCTATTGCGAGATCATCATCGCCGGCATGCAGGTACCGACAAATCTCGGTCAGGAATACACGACCACATTCAGGGAGATGTTCGGCAAGGTTGCCCTCGACACCGGATCAGAGCTGATCCCGTTTCTACTCGAAAATGTTGGTGGGATTCCAGAGCTGAATTTGCCGGATGGCAAACACCCGACGGCAGAGGGACATAAAATACTTGCGGAGAATGTTTGGAAGGTATTGGAGGCAGTGTTGAGGAAAAGACAGGAAGAATAAGCAAGCTCCCCCTCTCTTGCTAGCAGGAGAGGGAAGGCCAACGCGAAGCCTTGGACAGGGTGAGGGCTTTACGTGTGGGTTGACGCTGTATACCAGTTGCTCAGCCCTACTCCAGACACCCCACCCGCTGATCCGCAATCACAACCGCATCGAAATCGATGTGCATATCCGCCGGTGACGCCCACTTCCCGCCGTAATAGATGTTGAACCAGAACTGCTCGACCTTCAGACTGTCCACATCCCTGAACCGCAGGTCCGTTTTCTCCATCGCCGGCTGACCGTCGATCCACCCTCGCAACACACCGTCATTCTTCTTCGGTGTGTTCATCTTCACATAGGTCTCGACGCAATACCACTGACAGTTCGCGAGCGATCCCCGATCCTCGATGTCCCAGTGGAAATTGTTCCCATACTGCCCGGTCATGTCAGCGTGATACGTGTAATAAAAGACCTGCGTCTCACCTTCGCGCACCCTCGACCTCTGGAATCCCATCCGGGCTGACCATCCGTCCGTCCCGTCAACCGATCGACCGCCCCATCCCGCCCGCCTATAGGTGCCTGAGATACCGGGCAGCTTGCCCCCACGCCCTGGATCCCACGTATCCCCAAACTTCACGTAGTAACGAGCATACAACTCCTCAGGTTCCTCGTGTTCCGCATCCTGAAACCGGTAGGCCATCGACGTCCCATAGTGGGTGTCCCCGCGAACGTGGACTCTCAGGGCCGTACCCCTGTCAACGCCACCGCCGACTGTCTCGAGGTTTCCCTTGTGACTCATGGAGGTGAACCTGGTCTCGAGTCCACAATCAAACGATTCGGCGAGGTAGGTGCGCGTGCCATCACCAAGCGCTACTGTGGTCAGGAGTATCAGGAGAGCGATCAAGTGGTCTCCAGGTCATAAGGCCGGAGTAAAATGCAGCCCTATCAGATACAGGTCCCTAAAGGTTCGGGAGTGGCTATATCGGCTAAAAAACGTTAACGAATAAACCCTCAAGCCACACACTATTGCAATCCGCCATCAGTACTCAGCCCGGAGCACCTCGAGCGGCGGTCGGTTCGAAATCCCCCGGCTATTGATCATCCCGACGACTACGGTCAATAGGGCGATCAGGACGCACACCGCTGCCAGCGTGACACCGGGTACCGCATACTCCGCGTCAAAGATGAGGATGGACAGCAGCCACCCACCACTGATCGCAAGCAACAGGCCGGCAAGGGCGGCCAATGTCCCGAGGAACAGATACTCGAGGACGAGAATCCGCCATACCTGCTTCCGCGATGCTCCCATCGTGCGCAGCAGAACGCTTTCGCCGATACGCTGGTAGCGACTCGAGATAACCGCTGCGGTCAGAACCACGAGACCGGTCAGAACGCTGAACAGCGCCATGAATCGGATCACGAAAGACACCTTGTCGAGCACGTTGTCCACCGTCCGCAGCACGAGACCGATGTCGATGACAGACACGTTCGGGTAGGCCCGCACGATCTTACGCTGCAGGGTTGCCGACTGTTCCGTAGACGTGACCCGTGTCGTGAACACCGCGAACTGCGGAGCATCTTCGAGGATGCCCGCCGGGAACACGACCCAGAAGTTCGGCTGAATCCGCTGGAAGTCGACATCGCGAAGGCTGGAGACCCGGCAATCGATCGGGACGCCCTGAACGTTAAAGGTCAGGGTGTCGTTGAGGCCGACTTCCAGGCGGCCGGCCAGATCTGCTGCCAGCGAGATCGGAACGACATCGTTTCCGTTCGTCTGACCCTCCCACGTCCCGCCGACAATCGTTTCCGAATCGAACAGGTGGTCACGATACGTGGATCGATACTCGCGCGTGTAAACGAAGCTGCGCGTGTCTTTCCTCTCCATGATCTCTTTGACGGTTTCTCCGTTCACGGCAGCCAGGCGCATCGTGACGACGGGAACGTCGTGGAGGACCGTAAGGCCTTCCGCTTCGATTGAACTGCGGACACCGTCCATCTGGTCGCGCTGGACATCGAACAGCACGATGTTCGGACGATCATCGCCTCCCGCGACCGACACCTGATTCAGAAGCACGTGCTGGACGACGTAGAGCGTCCCGATGAGGAAAGTACCGAGTCCCAGGGCCAGAACCAGAATCTGCGTCTGATTGTTCGGTCGATACAGGTTTGAGACGCCTTGCTTCCACTCGAAGCGGACAGTTCGGGGGAAGTACTTCCGGACGGCGTAGGTCAGGCCGAACGCGGCGAGCGCAAGGAGCACGAATGCTGCGGCGACCCCGGCCGCCACGCCAATGCCTTCCTGGACGCGACCCATCTGCAGGATGGAGAGTCCGAACACGAGACACGCGATCAGCGCTCCGACGGTTGCCTGGGCCGGATCGAATCGCCTGCCCGTTTCTTCGTAAGAGGCTCGGAGGCTGAGCAGGGGAGAGACCTGTCTGATGCGAACGAGGGGGAGAAGCGCGAACAGGAGTGAAAGCGCGCAACCGACGACGATCCCCTGAGCCACGGAACTCCAGTCCGTACGTATCTCCAGGTTCACCGGCAGCAAGTCGGCGAGTAAGATCGGCATGACCTGCTGCACGAGGATGCCGAGGAATGCCCCGGCCGTCGAACCGACCACGCCCATCATCGCCGTCTGCACGATGTATACCGCCAGTGCTTGATTCGGACGCGCGCCGAGACACCGAAGCACGGCCACCGTGGTGAGCTTCTGACGGATGTAGACATGTACGGCGCTGGCGACACCCACGCAACCGAGCAGCAAGGCCGCGAGGCCCGCGAGGCTGAGGAACCGGTAGAGCTGGTCGATCACCCGGCCGACTCTGCGTGCCCGACCCTGGACCGTGTCGTAACGGATCCCGTGATCTTTCCTGAACTCCCGGAGTGTCTCCGTGAGCTCGGGAAGGACGGATTCGTCGGCCAGCCGGAAGTGGGCACGATACGAGACCAGGCTTCCCTTTCCGGTCAGACCGGTTCGTTCCAGAACGTGAGAGGGGATGTAGACGCGTGGAGAGACATCCATGACAGCCGCTGATTCGCCAGCTACGGCTTTGACACGACCGCCGATGACGAAGGTCGACTGCCCCAAACGGAGCGAGTCGCCGACGTTGACTCCGTATTGCAGCATCAGCGCATCGTCGACGAGGACTTCGTCCGAACTGGCCAACATCGACCGCCGGCCCACGGGCTCAGTCGTGAACTCACCGTAGAACGGATACGTGCCGTCCACGGCCCGCACTTCGATCAAGCGGGTTCCGTCGACGCGCGGGAAGTAGACCATCGAAGCGAACCGGACCTCAAGCGCGACGTCGCCCTCTATCGAGGCGATCAGGTCCTGCGTTTCCCGGTTGAAGGGTGAACGCGATCTCAGCGACAGGTCAGCCCCCAGGAGGGATTTGGCCTGCAGGTGGACAGCCCCCTCCAGGTTCTCTCCCACAGATCGGATGGACACAAGCGCAGCCACACCGAGTGCGATGCAAGAGAAGAACAGCATCAGCCGTCTGCGGTAGGACCGGGTATCCTGCCAGGCGAGGCGATATACGAACGAATCGAGTAGACTCTTGATCATATCTGCCCGCGCTACGCGCGCTGAGCTTTGCGCTCCGTGTCCGTGTCCGTCGTCTGCAGGGCCCTGTTTTCCACGAGCTTCCCACCCCGAAGGCTGATGATGCGGTCGGTTCTATTCGCCAGATTGAGATCGTGGGTCGCCATGATCAAGGTTGTTCTGGACTGCTGATTGAGATCGAACAGCAGGTCGGAGATCGTCTCGCTGGTGTCCTCGTCGAGGTTCCCCGTCGGTTCATCCGCGAACAGGACGCGAGGCTGGTTGATGAAGGCCCGCGCGATCGCAACACGCTGCTGCTCACCACCCGATAGCTGGGTGGGGTAGTGATCCAGGCGATCACCCAGACCGACAAGGTCGAGCAGATCGGACGCGGTCTTCTCGACCGACCGCTCACCGCGAAGCTCGAGCGGAACCATCACGTTCTCGACAGCCGTTAACGTCGGAATCAACTGGAAGCTCTGGAACACGAACCCGACGATCTGATTCCGCAGGTCGGAGAGCTGATCCTCGTTCAGCTTCGTCAGCTCCACATTCTCGAGCGTGATCTCGCCACGCGACGGCCGGTCCAGCCCCGCACAGAGCCCGAGTAGCGTCGTCTTCCCGCTCCCGGACGGTCCAACCAGTGAGCAGGCCTCCCCCGATGCAACGGAAAAAGACACATCGTCCAGTACGGTCAGTGAATGCGATCCGGATTGATAGATCTTGGTCAGTCGTTCGACTTTCAGCATAGGTCTCTCGTGTTGGACAAAAAAGTAGAGGGACCGTCTGGAACGGTCCCTCTTTTTGACAACTAAAAGGTATTAAAGATTCACAACCCGTCCACCGCGCACCGCCCTGAGCAGGTGAGGGGGAGCGGGCAGAAAAACTCAGTAGTGTCAGCCAAAAGGGGCTTTTCCGTTTCACCTGCTCTCCCACTCAGCTTATTCGTCCGTCACACACCCCTCCGACGCCGTTTTCACATTCTTGATGTACTTATACAATGTCCCTCGGTCTTTTTTATACGGCGGTTTCGTCCATTTCGCCCGGCGTGCCTCCCACTCGGCATCGTCGATGTGGACGTCGATGACGCCGTTGTCGGAATCGATGATCATGGGATCGCCCGTCTGGACCAGGGCGATCGGGCCGCCTTCGATGGCCTCCGGAACGACGTGGCCGATGATGAATCCGTGACTGCCGCCGGAAAACCGTCCGTCCGTGATCAGGGCGACGTCGTCGATTAGCCCGGCCCCGGCCAGTGCAGACGTCGGCGTCAGCATTTCCGGCATGCCCGGCCCGCCCTTGGGACCTTCGTAACGGATGATGATGATGTCGCCCGACTTGATCTTGTCCTGCTCGAGCGCCTCCAGCATGTCCTCTTCGGAGTCGAAGACGTTTGCTGTGCCCTCGAAGACGTTGCCCTGCTTGCCCGTGATCTTCCCGACCGATCCTTCCGGTGCCAGGTTGCCACGCATGATCTGAATGTGTCCGTCCGGCTTGATGGGATCGTCGAAAGGCCGAACAATGTTCTGTGTTCCGTTCTCACCGTCACCGAACGGCTCGATGGCCTCGATGTCCTTCAAGTTTTCCGTGACAGTCTGACCGGTGACGGTCATCTGTTCGCCGTCGATGAGGTCGGCGTCGAGCAGCATCTTCATCAGCGCCGGTGTGCCGCCGATGTCGTGGATCTCCTCCATCACGTACTTGCCCGAAGGCTTGAGGTCGCACAGGAAGGGCGTCTCGTCCGACATTTTCTGGAACTCGTCGACGGTCAGGTCGATCCCGAAGGCGCGCGCCATGGCGATCCCGTGAAGGACCGCGTTCGTCGATCCGCCCGTGACAACGACAAGGCGCATGCCGTTCAGGAACGACTGCTTGGTCACGATGTCCCGGGGCTTCAGGTCTTTCTCGAGGAGGTTGCGGACGACGGCGCCCGTGTTGAAGCACTCGTTGATCTTGCCTTTGTCCTCGGCCGGTGTGCAGGACGAGTATGGGAGAGAGAGTCCCATACACTCGATCATGCTGGCCATGGTGTTGGCCGTATACATTCCGCCGCACGCACCCGCGCCGGGACAGGCGTTCTCGACAATGCTCAATCGCTCTTCTTCCGTGATCGACTCCGTGAGATATTCGCCGTAGCTCTGGAAGGCCGAGACGATATCGAGCTTGGCGCTTTCACCCTTGAGTTCGCAGAAACCGGGCTTGATCGTGCCGCCGTAGATCATGAGGCCCGGTCGGTTGAGCCGGCCCATCGCCATCACGCAGCCCGGCATGTTCTTGTCGCAACCCGGGATCGTCACTAGCGCGTCATACCACTGGGCACCGCAGATCGTCTCGATCGAATCGGCGATCAAGTCACGACTCTGGAGGCTGTAGGACATGCCATCCGTTCCCATCGACATGCCGTCCGACACGCCGATCGTGTTGAACCGCATGCTGACCAGTCCGGCGTCTTTAACACCCTTGCTGACTTCGGCCGCGAGATCGTTGAGGTGCATGTTGCACGAGTTACCCTCATACCACATTGACCCGATCCCGACCTGTGCCTTGGCCAGGTCCTCTCGCGTGAGGCCCGTCGCATAGAGCATGGCTTGCGAGGCGCCCTGCGATTTTTTCTGTGTGATCTGTGCGCTATACTTGTTGAGTGACATTTGCTTAACCCCCGTTTGTCACGCTGAGCGGAGTCGTAGCGCGGCAAACGATTGATCCTAATGGGGTGGACGTCCTTCGACTCCGCTCAGGATGACCACCAGTTCGCGGCAGCTAATCTACAGACGATGCCAACTCCAACCAAGTGTCGCCGTGCTTCCTGACTACCTGAAACCGGGTCTGGACGTCGTTTTCGTCGGACTGAACCCAAGCCTGAAGTCCGCCGAGGTTGGACACTACTATGCCGGCCCGGGGAACCAGTTCTGGCCGTTTCTGTACGAGGCCGGCTTTACCGATCGTCGTCTGAGACCTGACGAAGATGGGTTGCTTCTGAGCTACGGCATTGGCTTGACGGACTTCGTCAAACGAACGACTCGCGGCATCGGCGATCTCCCTGACACCGAGTTTGGCGACGGACTGGGTGGCGTTCAGTCCAAGATCGAGCAGTTCACACCGAGAATCGTCTGCTTCAACGGGAAATCCGGCTACCAGGCAGCCGCAGGAAATTGCGACTACGGCCTACACGACAAGGATTGGGACAGCATCCCCCTGCATGTCGCCCCTCGACCAGCGGCGCTCTCCCAATGAAGCGTGATGAGAAGCTAGCGCACTATATGGCGGTGAAAGCGATTCTGGAAGAGTAGCCGCAGGCAGAGCAAGCCCTCACCTGCCGGCCAGGAAAGGCAGCTGTTCGGCTGTCCTCTCCCGCTAGCATGAGAGGGATTCTTGCGGGCTAGGTTCTTCACCCGCAAGATGAGTGAGGGCCTAGAAGCTCAGTGCCAAGGTTTCTCCACCCGAATCTCTGCGCTTCGCACCGGAGTTTACCCCGAGCGAAGTTGAGGGGCGACTTCCCGCAGTAGGTTTTCGTGCCTTTGTGTCTTGGTGGTTAGACTTTGCCTTTCCCCCTACCCACCGGTATATTCCGTCTTCTCAACTGGTTCTGAAACAACAAGTTCCGGAGGTTTCCATCAGCGCGTTCCATTTCGAGGTGGTCGCTCAGGACTCAGAGACGGGCGCGCGAGCCGGGGTCCTTCATACGCCACACGGCGAGGTTGAGACCCCCGTTTTCATGCCAGTCGGCACCCAGGCGACGGTCAAGACCCTGAGTCAGGAAGATCTGGAGTCACTCGGGGCGTGGATTATCCTCGGGAATACCTACCATCTTTACCTGCGACCGGGAGCCGAATTCATCGCCGAAGCGGGAGGTCTTCACGGTTTCATGGGGTGGGATCGCTCGATTCTGACCGACAGCGGCGGCTTTCAGGTTCGAAGTCTTGCCGACCTGAACAAGATCAGCGAAGAAGGCGTCCTCTTTCAGTCGCACATCGACGGCTCTAAGCATCTGTTCACGCCGGAGAGCGTGATCCAAACGCAGCATCTGCTCGGGCCGGACGTGATGATGGTGTTCGACGAGTGTAACGAGTTCCCGTGCTCGGAAGCGTATGCACGGGAATCGGGCGAACGGACACTGCGCTGGGCCGATCAGTGCATGATGGCTTACGAATCGTTCGGGCGGAAGAGCGCGGCCGGTCACGAGCAGGCCCTGTTCGGGATCGTTCAGGGCAGCATTTATCCGGAGCTGCGGAAGCGATTTGCCGACGCAACGGTGGCAATGGATTTTCCCGGATACGCCGTCGGCGGCACGTGCATGGGCGAGGACAAGGCCGATACCTGGGTCGCGATCGAGTCGGTCGTGGAGCGACTGCCCACAGAGAAGCCGCGATACATGATGGGAAGCGGCCCACCGGAGGATTTGGTGGATGGGGTCACCCGCGGGATCGACATGTTCGACTGCGTGGTGCCCACCCGGAACGCACGAAACGGGACCGTGTTCACGCCCGAAGGCAGAATCACCGTCCGGAATGCGAAATACAAGGAAGACCTGTCACCGCTCTCGCCGACCTGCAACCTGATCAGCCGGTACTCGAGAGCCTACGTCCGCCACCTGTTCCAGGCGAACGAGACGCTCGGTCTGCGGATTGCCTCGGTCGCCAGCATCGACTATTTCCTCAGCTTGATGCGCGACATGAGAGAAGCCATCATCAGCGGTCAGTTTGCGGACTGGAGACAGGCGTTTTTGGAAGGACCATACGGAAGCAGAGCGCAAGGCGCCTAGCGCGCAGCGCAACCCACATCACCCAGAAACCGTGCGGTTCTGCCTGGCGCTCTGCGCTTTGCGCTCCGCCTCCCAGAGGAGATTCGCTTGCTGTTCTTATTCGTCTCAAACGCACATGCCTTGGGCGCTCCGGCACAACAGGGCGCGGAAGCGGGCAACCCGTTCATGAACATGCTGCCGTTCATCCTAATGTTCGTGATCATGTATTTCCTGCTGATTCGTCCGCAGTACAAGAAGCAGAAGGAGCAGCAGAACATGATCGAGGCCCTCAAGAAGGGCGACAAGATCGTGACGAGCGGGGGGATGCACGGGCAGATCGTCGGTGTGAAGGAGAAGGAAGGCATAATCGTCGTTCAGGTTGCGAAGGACGTGAAGGTCGAGGTTTCGCGCGGCTCCGTTTCTCGGGTGGTCGAGAAGAAGGATGGTTAAGGCGTCATGCGGGTCGTGTTCATGGGCACGCCGGACTTCGCGGTCCCGACTCTCGAGCGTCTGGTGAAGTCCGATCACGATGTGATATCTGTCGTAACGCGTCCTGATGCGCAGCGGGGCAGAGGTCGGAAGCTCCAGCCGCCCGAGGTCAAGGTCGCGGCGGAGGTTCACGGGCTCGAGGTTTTTCAGCCAGAGTCGCTCAAGGATGAGGACTTCCAGGGCGCGCTCAGACAGCTCAAGCCGGACCTGTTTGTCGTCGTGGCGTTCCTGATTCTGCCGAAGTCGCTGTTGGCGATCCCGAAGCACGGGTCGATCAACCTCCACCCGTCGTTGCTGCCCCGGTATCGTGGCGCCGCCCCGATCAACTGGGCTGTGATCAACGGCGAATCGGAGACAGGCATTTCGACCTTCCTGCTGCAGCCCAGGGTCGATGCCGGTGATATTCTGATCCAGAAGCGCGTCCCGGTCGGTGAGAACGAAACGGCCGGCGAGTTGTATGAACGGCTGAAGGTCGATGGGGCCGACGTCGTCGTTGAGACGGTGGACCGGTTTGCGGAGGGAAGCCTGTCGCCAAAATCTCAGGACGATCGAGAGGCGACGCCCGCGCCCAAGCTCACGAAGGAGACGGCTCGGGTCGACTGGTCGAAGAGCGCAGCCGAAATTCGGAATTTGATCCGGGGAACCAACCCGTTTCCGGGCGCGTTTACCGAGTGGAAAAACGGAATCCTGAAGCTCCATTCTGCCAGTCTAACAGACTGCACCGGGACGGCGGGGCAGGTCCTGTCTGCCGACCCGAAATCTGGCCTGGTCGTTGCCACCGGAGAGGGCGCGTTGCGACTGGATACGGTTCAACCGCAGGGCAAAAAAGCGATGGATGGTGCCGCTCTCGTTCTCGGCTACAACGTGGACGTCGGGGACCAACTTAGTTAGGCTTAAGGGTGTGGAACCGTTNTGCGCCTCGCCACCGGGCGGGGAATAGTCAAGAAGCCGGGGTATACTCAATAGGAGGTTGAAGGCGATGTTTCCGTTCTTCGATCCCACGATGGTCCTGCTGATTCCAGGCATGATTCTGGCCGCCTGGGCTCAGTGGAAAGTCAAAGGTACGTTCAGCAAGTTCGACGAGTATGATGCCCGGATCGGGCTGACCGGCGNGCAGGTTGCGCAGGACATCCTGAACAAGGGCGGGCTGTCCGGGAGCGTGAGCCGCAATTCGGCGAACCGGAAAGCGCTCAACGTTCAGGTCGGACACGTGTCCGGGAACCTGACGGATCACTACGATCCCCGGAGTGAGGCACTCAACCTGTCCGATTCGGTGTATGGCTCCCGGTCGCTCGCCGCGATCGGTGTGGCCGCGCACGAGGCCGGGCACGCGTTCCAGCACGCCCAGTCCTACACGCCGCTCCAGATTCGAGCGAGCCTGGTTCCCGTCGCGAACTTCGGTTCGACACTCGGGTTTCCGCTCGTGATCGCCGGGTTCTTCCTGGGCACACCCACGCTTGCGGAGATCGGCGTCGTCCTGTTTTCATTCGCCGTGCTGTTCGGCCTGGTGACGCTGCCTGTCGAGTTCAACGCGAGCAGTCGTGCGATCGCCATGCTTCAGGACGGCGGCTACCTGACGTCAGAAGAGATTCCCGCGGTTCGGAAGGTTCTGAATGCGGCCGCTTGGACGTATGTGGCCTCCGCACTCGTGGCTGTTCTGTCCCTGCTTCGCCTGCTGATCATCACAGGCATGCTGGGCGGCAGTAGAGACGAGTAACCCTCCCCTTTACGGGGAGGCCGGCCGAAGGCTGGATGGCGATTTATACGTATAGGCGTATTAGGGAGGGAATATGGCAGACGTAGTAACGTTCGGTGAGGCAATGATTCGCCTGTCGTCACCGGAATACAGAAGACTGGAGAACGCGACGAAGCTCGACGTCGAGATCGGCGGAGGCGAGTACAACGTCGCGGTTGGATGCGCCCATCTAGGATTGTCCACCGCGTGGGTGTCACGTCTTGTCGACAACTGGACGGGCTGGATCATCCGGAACAAGGGACGCGAGCACGGGGTTGACATGTCGAACGTCGTGTGGGTTCCGTTCGATGGCGTCGGCCTCGAGC
This sequence comes from Gemmatimonadota bacterium, assembly GCA_002727195.1. GTDB lineage: Bacteria > Latescibacterota > UBA2968 > UBA2968 > UBA2968 > UBA2968. The sequence goes on along the minus strand of PBWH01000008.1, from coordinate 165,927 downwards.
GGAACGGCTTCTACCACATGGAAGTCGGCGTAGGCCCGCGTGCGAGCGCGGTGACCTACGATCGCGGTCACTCGGCGGTCTCGAAGATCGAGCCGGATATGGTCGATTGGAACTCGGTGTTCGAAGGCACGAAGTGGTTCCACGTCAGCGGGATCACCCCCGCCCTGTCGCCGAGCGCTGCGGAAACGACGGTCGAGGCGCTGGTGGCTGCTGATGCGGCCGGTGTCCGGACGAGTTTCGACCTTAACTTCCGTTCGAAGCTCTGGTCTTCCGATGCGGCACAGGAGACGATCGCGAAGTGCGTGCCCTACGTGAAGGTCCTGATCGGGAACGAGGAGGACTTCGAGAAAACGATGGGGCTGAAGGCCGAGGGGACGAGCGAAGACTTCGACAAGCTGGATCCCGAAAGCTACAAGTCGGTGGCACAGGCAGCCGTGAAAGCGTATCCGAATGTCGAGTATGTTGGGACGACCCTTCGCGTGGCGAAGACGGGTCTCCTGAACGATTGGCGTACGCTCTTGTTCGACGGCAGCGACTTCTTCCTGTCTCGCGTCTACGAGGACCTTGAGCTGGTTGACCGTGTCGGTGGCGGTGACAACTTCTCGGCCGGTCTCATCACAAGCCTGCTCGAAGGCAAGGGCCCGCAGGACGCGATCGATTTCGCCGGCGCATACTCAGCGTTGGCGCACACGTTCCCAGGCGACGTGAACTGGGCAACGCGTGCGGAAGCTGAATCGGCGATGAAGGGCGAAGCAGCGCGTATCAAGCGCTAGAAACCGAAACCATTGGAACCACAGAGGACACGGAGGACACGGAGGGTGGATCTCGAGGATCGTGCCGACAACCGTAGCCGCGTGCCCGCTGGTAGAATGACTAAACGCTCGGAGTCGTGTACTCCGGGCGTTTCCATTGGAGGGAAGTGACATGGCTGGGGTTGTTAATCAGATCAAAGATTGCGGTGTCGTTGCGGTGATTCGGGCGGATTCGCCGGACGAGCTGATGGATGTGTCGAAGGCGCTTCGCGAGGGCGGCGTCGTGGCCATCGAGATCACGATGACGGTGCCGGGTGCGCTGAAGGTGATCGAGGAAGCATCGGCCAAGATGACGGACACGATCATCGGTGTCGGTTCGGTGCTGGATCCGGAGACGGCGCGTGCCGCGATCCTGGCGGGTGCGGAATACATCGTCTGTCCCGTTCTGAATACGGACGTGATCGAGATGGCGAAGCGATACAGCAAGGCCGTGATGCCGGCCGGGTTCACGCCGACGGAGATCCTGACCGCCTGGCAGGCAGGTGCGGATGTGGTGAAGGTGTTCCCTGCATCGGTAGGCGGACCTTCCTACTTCAAGGACATCAAGGGACCGCTCCCCCAGGTCGAACTGATGCCCACGGGCGGTGTCGACATCAACACGACACCCGAGTTTATCAAGAACGGCGCGTGCGCCGTTGGGGCAGGCAGCGCGATGGTCAACAAGCAGGCCGTTACCGACAAGAACTGGGCCGAGCTGACCAAGACCGCCAAGGCCTTCGTCGACGCCGTCGCCTCTGCCCGGAGCTAGAGTACATAGCCTGAGCAACGAGGGCCGATCAAGCGGCGTGCTTATCCAGGAAGCTTCACCAGCTACGTAGCGAGCAAAGTTGTCCAACCAACCCACCATAGGCGTCGACCTCGGCGGAACAAACACGCGAGCCGGTCTCGTGAGCCCTAACGGCGAGATCCTTGGTCGGGGCCGAAGACCGACGCCACTGCCTGAAGGATCTGGCGCCGTCGTCAAAGCGATTGCTGATTGTGTTCGCGATGCCGCTGACGATGCAGGTGCGCCTCTGTCCGACATTTCCGGTGTCGGCGTCGGCTCACCCGGACCCCTCGATCCATACGAAGGCGTCATTATCTCGCCCGAGAACCTGCAGTGTATGCACGGCGTACGCCTGAAGGATGAACTCGAAGCCGAGCTTGGTTGTTCCGTCCAGGTCGACAACGATGCGAANATGGCGGCTTACGGCGAGCAATGGCTCGGCGCCGGACAGGATGTCGGTCACTTTCTCTGCGTGACGCTGGGGACGGGCGTAGGCGGCGGATGGGTCAGCGATGGGCAGTTGATGCGCGGGTTCAATGGGAATGCGGCCGAGGTGGGCCACATTACCGTGAATTACGAGGGACCGCGTTGCCCGTGTGGGAACTACGGCTGTCTCGAGAAATACGCATCGGCCACGGCAATGGTCACGTGGACGCAGCACCGGATCAAGACCGAACAGCCTGGGACGTCGCTCTCTTCGAGCGATCTCACGACCAAAGCCATCTTCGACGCGGCTTCAGAGGGCGACACCTTTGCGCTCAAGATGTTCGAGTCGACCGGAACGTGGTTGGGGATCGGCCTGGTGTCGCTCGTGAACGTGACCAACGTCGAAATGATCGCGCTGGCCGGTGGACTGGCTGGGGCGGGGGACCTGATCTTCGAACCGGCCAAGCGGGCGTTTATGGATCGCGGTACGGTCGGGGTGAAGGAACGCGTCCGAATCGTGCCCGCCAGCCTCGGGGATGATGCAGGCATTTTCGGTGCGGCCCGACTCGCACAAGCCTGACCGGCACGGAGGTTTGTCTGAGGATTATCCTGACCATCGCCTTCCTCTGTCTGAACTCGGTTGCTGTGTTCGGTGAGATGCCCGATTCCTCGAAAGTTGGCAGTGACGAAAAGCTGAAGCGTTCGCCCACAAAGGCCATGGTCCGGTCGCTGGTCCTCCCGGGATGGGGCCAGTTCTACAGCGGCAAGAAAGTCAAAGGCACACTCGTCGCCGCGGCGGAAGTCGGTTCCGTTGTGGCGTTTTTTGTGCGCCGCGACCAGATCAATCGCGAAATCCGCCCTGTCGGCCAGGCCCCCAAGCGCAACTTCTACCTGCTCTCCACGATCGGCATCGTCTTCTACAGTGTCGTCGACGCCTTCGTCGATGCCCACCTGGACAACTTCGACTGGGGTGAACTATCATACTCGCCGACGAGTCGAGCAATGTTCTTTGGTATACGACGTTCCTTCTAATAACAAGAAGATCACGAAAAGACACCAAAGGGATCCAGGCCAAGACAGGTTTTCGGTGCGCCACCGAGACTCCGGAGTGGGCAGGGAAAGTTTGGGGTTTTCATCTTCGTGAGTTTCGTGTCTTTCGTGGTAGGCTTTTGAGTTTCAACAATCGGGTAAAGGCATGAAGATCACAGATATCAAAGCGACACCCTCACTGTGCCCCGAAAACCGCAACTGGTCCCTCCTCCGTATCGACACGGATGAGGGCATCCCCGGATTCGGTGAATGGGTCGGCGCACCGGTCAGCGAACTGAGGAACCAGCTCGTGGGGAAAGATCCCCGGAACGTGAACGAGATCCACCACGATACCCTCTGGCGCATGCAGGGGAGAGGAGCCGGTGTCGAGACCGCGCTATGGGACCTGAAGGGGAAGGCCGTCGGCGAGCCGATGCACAGAGTCTTGGGGGGCAAACTCCACGATTGCATCCGGATGTATTGTGACTGTCACGCGGGTGCGTTCTGGACGTGAGAGGATTATGCGAGGCGGTGGGACGAGGTGCGCGAATCGGGTAACGTCGATGCGCTGGCCAAGGNGACGATGCAGACCGAGACACCGATCTGTACGGGTGAGATTCTCTACAGCGCCAAACTACATCGCGACCTGCNTGAGAAAGGTGCGTGCGATCTGATCTGCTCGAGCCGGACATCCCGAAGAGTGGCGGTCCGATCGAGATCCGACGCATCGCCGAGATGGCCGAAATGCATCACGTATCGATCGCACCGCACAACATGGCCAGTCCCCTGACCGCCATCGCAAGCGCACACATCTGCGCAACGATCCCGAACTTCCTCGGGCTCGAGTATCATTCAGCCAACATCCCGCTGTGGCACACGATGTTATCGTTCAAGGATCCGATCTAGGACGGCTACATCGCTGTTCCGGATGGTCCAGGCCTGGGTGTGGAGATCGACGAAGACAAGGTCGCGAAACACATCCCCGATAGGGGACCGGTCTCGCGTTAACTACCGTTCATCCCGCTTGCCTTGCCAAAGATCAGCGAAGGCAGGAGTGGTGCTCGACGCAGTCGAGCGCGTATCGAGGGACGGTCCTACCGGACCGGATGTGCGCCTAAGCGCTAAGCTCTTGGGGTGTCTTGAGGATGTCTGGCGGATCGGCTTCGATCACGAGCTCACGACCGGTCGTGGGGTGGGTGAACGCGATCAGGCGAGCGTGAAGGTGATAGCCGACGTCCCCCGGTAGGGGAGGGCGTTCGCCGTCCAAGAGTGGCTTCGGGATTCCGCCCACATCGTATAGCTGGTCGCCCACGAGCGGATGACCGGCAGCCGCCGTATGGATCCGGATCTGGTGCGGTCGCCCGGTGATGATGCTGACGTCGAGCAACGTGTGATTGTCCTCTTCAGATGTGTGCAGGACTGTGCATTCACTCGCAGACGGTTTCCCNTGTGGCGTCGCCGCAAACAGTCTACCTGTCGGAGCATATGTGATCTCGCCGATCGGCGTGTTCACGCTGAAGGTCCGTTCCAATCCCGTCCCCGTAACCAGCGCCCGATAGATCTTCGTCAACGCCCGCTCCTGAAATGCCTCGCTGAGCCCCCGCAACGCCTGCGTATCCCTGGCAAACAACACAATCCCCGACGTCCCCCGTCCCAACCGATGCAACGGCGACGGCGGTACATCACCCCCATACCGCTCCCTCACCACCGCGAGTAGTGTGTTCTGCAGATGGTGCCCACCCGGCAACACCGGCAACCCACTCGGCTTGTTTACCGCAATTACCTGCTCGTCCTCATAGAGCACCTCAAACGTCCGCGGTACCTCCGGCTCGACCCAACCCTCCCGCTCATACGTCAACTTCTGCCCTCGCCTCAGGACCATATCGGAGTCGGACACTACTCCATCCACCCGGACCACCCCCGCCTCGATCCGCCCCCGCCATTCTACTTCATCCGAATGCGCATACCGGGACACGTAGTAGCCGAGTAAGGTCTCGCCTTCAGCTTCTGCATCAATGATGTCGGTGTAGGTGAATCCGGTGTTCATGTGTCGTGGTTTTGTGGTCGGGTGGTCTGCAAGGTGTCGCCGAACTGGCGACAGATTCGCCTTTCGGCAGCAGGTGACAAGCAGACGTCGGTTGGGAGAAGATACACTGTCGCAGTCAGTTGTGCTGGGCCGGTCCATCGAAGGGAGTCTCTGGTTTGATTGTTGCGAGGAGGACTTAGGGAAAGGGGAGCCCCGAATGGGGCGACTCGACAGTAGCCAGGGGCGACAGCCCCTCGATAAACAACCTCCCACACGAACCGAGTCCCAGAGGGGCGATGGGAAGCTCACGCCCCCATCCTATTTCTTCATGAATCACCACATTGTGTTAAGCACGAAGGACAGACGTCCTCTCATCACCCCGGACCTTGCACACCGCCTCTATCCGTATCAGGGAGGCCTGGCTCGTGAGCGCGAATGCGTACTTCGTGCGATCGGTGGCATTCCTGACCACGTCCATCTCCTCCTATCCGTCTCTCCTCGCGTCGTGGTTTCCGACGTCCCCAGAGATATCATATCAATCTCCTCAGGTTGGGTGAAGGACGTCATATGTTCAGACTTCGCGTGACAACTAGGATACGCGTGTCTTGCCGTCAGCTACCATGACCTGCCAAGAGTGAGACCTTATATCAGGACTCAGGAGGATCACCATAGACGAACAACTTTCAAGGAAGAGTTCCTACAACTGCTCCAGGCGAACGGCGTGACATACGACCCCAGGTATCTAAGGCGATAGGTGCACATCCCTTCGGGTCGCCCCTCCAGGGCTCTTTCGACTTATGGGACCGGCTTACCAGGGGCTGGCGCCTGGCTACTGCCAGGTCGCCCCAATGGGGCTCGATTTTTCGGATTCCGTTTGGGGTATTTCCTCCTTAGCACAGCCCTCCTCCTAACCCCAATCCTCACCCACCCCCTCGGCGAATTCCTCCCCGCCGGCATGGCCGAAGTTTACACCGCTCTCGCCTCCAATGCCGAAGGCCTCTTCTGGAACTCCGCATCCGTCGCACACGGCTATCCACTCTCCATATCTGTTTGCTATGACCAACCATTCGAGATCAGCGAACTGGAAACCGTATCGGGTGCAGTTCTGATCCGTGAGGGCCGCGTCGGCATCGGGCTCGCGCACCAAGATCACCTGAACTAACCGAGTCAGCCACTGCAGCCATCGTGGGTCTACGCGTTCAGGAGGTGGGAGTCGGGCTAGGTATACGCCACACCAGATTCGCCACCCCCGACATCTCACGAGGATGGACCGTGGTGGATCTCGTCCAACTGATCACAGACAGGCACGGCATACGGGTCGGCCTGGTGTGGGACAAGCCAAGGGTAACGATTGCAGTCGACATACAGAAAGAGGCCGGATCACCAACCGGAGGAGGCATCGGCGTGGAGTTCCGGCCCTACCAGATCCTCAGCATCCGACTCGGCGCGGGCAGTTACCCCGAACGAATGGCCCTCGGTATCGGTATCACCCGAGGACGAGCCGCAATCGACTATGGCATTTTGGTGCAAACGGTCCTAGGGTATAGCCATCTGGCGCCGCTCTCGTATTCCCGGTGATCTTGACAGTACATAAGGCGGCGTCTATTTTCGTTCGCTGTCGTCTGCCCCATCATTCAGCCTTAGGAATCTGTGGAACGTCTCCGAAACATCGGGCGTGAATTGCTGCTGTTCATCGCCTGCGCCGTCTTCACCGGGACTGTTGGCCTGCTCGTGGCCGATACGGTCATCTTGCCCAAGTATATCCGGAAAGGTGAGCAGATCGAGGTGCTCAACGTGATCGATCTGACGCCAGATCAGGCTCGTCGCGCACTTGCCAAGAAGGGTTTGAGGATGCGTCTGCAGAACCCGCGATGGGATACGAGAATCGTCGAGGGACGCGTCATCCAGCATAACCCGCCGGCCGGGTCCAAGGTGAAGTCAGGCCGAACCGTATTTGTTGTTCCCAGCAAGGGACGCCGAAGTTTCAGAGTGCCGGATGTGGTTGGGAAGCGACTCAGGCAGGCACACCTGTTCATTCAGCAGGCGAACCTGACGGTATCGGAAGTGATCGATGAGCCGTCCGCGGTGGTCGAAGAAGGTTCTGTTGCGCGTCAGATCCCTGGGTCGGGTGCCCAGGTTGCCGCCGGGAAGGGTGTGACGCTCTATGTGAGCGATGGTCCACCGGGTGAACTGATGGCGATGATGAACCTGGATGGGGTCACACTGAAGCAGGCCAGGTCCCAGATCGAGAAGGCTGGCCTGAGAGTCGGCAGCATCCGATACGAGTTTACGACTGCCTACTCGCCCAACCGGGTGATGCGTCACGTGCCGGCGGCCGGAGACTCTCTCCGTCAGGGGTCACGCGTGTCTCTGATCGTTTCGAAACTGTAGCCGGAGCCAGATATGGCTATCAAGATCGCACCCTCCTTCCTCGCCGCTGACTTCAGCAACCTCGAACGGGACATCCGTGCGGTGGAAGACGCTGGGGTAGATTACATCCACCTGGATGTGATGGACGGCCACTTCGTCCCGAACATCTCCTTCGGTGCGATCGTGGTCGACGCGATCCGGAAGCACACGGATCTTTTCCTTGACGTCCACCTGATGATCACCGATCCGGCGTCCTACATTCAGCCGTTCGCTGACGCGGGAGCCGACCTCTACAACTTCCATCAGGAAGTCGAGGGTGACCTGGGCGACTTGATCGGCCAGGTCAAAGCTGCGGGCATGAAGACCGGGGTGACGATCAAACCGGCGACTTCAGCGGAAACGCTGTTTCCCTACCTGTCAGATCTCGATTTGGCGCTGATCATGAGCGTGGAGCCCGGGTTTGGCGGTCAGTCCTTTATGCCCGAAGTGCTCCCGAAAGCCACCGCGCTCCAGGGGGAGATCGAGCGACTTGAAGCTTCTACCGAAATCGAGATCGATGGCGGTATCGGGCCCCAGAATGCCGCTGACGTCGTTGCGGCGGGCGTCCGGGTGCTCGTCGCAGGGTCCTCGACCTTCAAAGGGGGCGATGTTGCGGGCAACGTGAAGGCGATTCGCGACGCCGGCTTATCCGCCCTCTGAGTCTTACTGGTTGTATTACAAGCAGATAGCGACATTTCTGGCAGTATCCTTCCTCCCGTTATTCCTTGATCCTGATTAACCTTTCTNATATCTTCCANAGTCTGTNCTGCGCCCGTTTCGCAAGGATCGCACCGTGTTCGATCATCTGACAGAAAAACTCGAAGGGGTCTTCAAGAAACTTCGAGGCCAGGGCAAGCTGACAGAGGCCAATATCGAGGAGGCGTTGCGGGAAGTTCGGCGCGCGCTGCTCGAAGCCGACGTCAACTACAAGGTCGCGCGATCTTTCGTCGGACGGGTGAAGGAGCGGGCCGTCGGGCAGGATGTGACGAAGAGCATCACGCCCGGTCAGCAGGTGATCAAGGTCGTCCACGACGAGCTGATCCAGCTGCTGGGTGGCGATCACGTGCCGCTGGCCACCGCCGAGAAGCCGCCCCTCGTGATCATGATNGTTGGTCTTCAGGGCGCGGGTAAGACCACGACGGCCGGCAAGCTCGCTCTTGAGTTGAAGGGCAAAGGCAAGTCGCCGATCCTTTTGGCTGCCGATGTGTATCGCCCCGCCGCGATCGATCAGCTGGAAGTGCTCGGTGAAACGATCGACGTGCCCGTTTACCGGGCGCCCGATGGCACGGATCCTGCCGACATCACGAAGCAGGGCCTGGGGCTCGCTGAAGAACTGAAGCTCGATACGGTGATCATCGATACCGCCGGTCGTCTGCACGTCGACGACGAGCGGATGGACGAGGTCGACCGGATCAAAAGCGTATCGAATCCGAATGAAATCCTGTTTGTTGCTGATGGCGCGACCGGACAGGACGCCGTAATGGCCGCGAGCGCGTTCCACGAACGCCTGGCCTTTACGGGTGTAGTACTGACACGGCNGGACAGCGATACACGCGGTGGTGCCGCGCTCTCGATACGGGAGGTGACTGGCGTCCCGATCAAGTTCGTCGGTGTCAGCGAGAATCCGGACGGTCTAGAGCCGTTCCATCCCGACCGGATGGCGNCGCGGATCCTCGGGATGGGCGACGTGGTCACACTGGTCGAACGCGCGCAGTCGGCGGTCGACCAGGATCAGGCTCGCGAGATGCAGAAGAAGATACGGACGGCGTCGTTCACGTTCGATGATTTTCTTCAGCAGATGGAGCAGGTTCGCGCGATGGGGCCGCTTGACCAGTTGATCGACATGATCCCCGGTGCCGGCAAGGCGCTGAAGGGTGTCCAGGTCGACGACGACGCATTCGTTCACGTCGAAGCGATCATTCGCTCGATGACACGCGACGAGCGTAACCGTCCCCAGATCCTGAACGGAAGTCGCCGCCGCCGGATCGCGAAGGGCAGCGGGACGTCGATTCAGGACGTGAACAAGCTGATCAAGCAGTTTTCGATGATGCAGAAGATGATGAAGCGCATGACACGACCGGGCAAAAAGGGTGGTGGCATNCCGATGATGCCGTTCGGGTAAAAGCTGAACCACGAAGCTTGCCCCTGCGAAAGGGGGGCACAAAGACACGAAAACACACGAAGGCCCGGGAAGAGCCCGGGAGAATCCCCACGACTGGAGGAGCAATTGGTTCGAATTCGTTTGCAGAGACTTGGGTCGCGTCACGCGCCGTTCTATCGCGTCGTCGTGATGGACTCGCGTCGCGCACAGAACAGCAAGTTCATCGAGAACCTCGGCTACTACAACCCGACGAAGAAGCCGGAAATCGTCGAGCTGAAGGCCGACAGAGTTAAGCATTGGTTGTCCGTCGGCGCTCAGCCGACCGATACCTGCCGGAGTATGATTCGGAAGCAGGGCATTCTTAAGGAGATCCACGAGGAGAAGGCTGGCACGAAGGCGTCCGGCGATGACGCAGCCGAGTCGTCTGAATCTTGACGAAGAGGTCGCGGTCGGAAAGCTGCAAAAGCCGCGTGGCATCCACGGTGAGATCTTCTGCCGCCCGCTGACCGACTACGTCGAGCGGTTTGGTGAGCTCGACATCGTCACAGCGATCCTGCACGGCGGGCGCCGCGAACCGCTGACTCTTGAGAACGCCAGGATGTATGGCCGTCGACTGGCCCTGAAGTTCGCGGGCTACGACACGCCTGAGGATGTTGGTACCTTCCGGGATGCGGAGATCGTGATCCCGAAGGATCAGATCTTCGACCTGCCGGAAGACACGTTCTACGTGTTCGACATCGTCGGGATGGCGGTGGAGACGGAAGACGGCGATCCGGTCGGCACGGTTAAAGAGGTGATGAGCCTCCCCGGGAACGATGTTTACGTCGTAGACCGGAACGGCGACGAAGTCCTGATCCCGGCGGTAAAGGATTTGGTGACCGTCGACGGAAGTAAGCGGAAGATCGTGGTTCAATTGCTGGAAGGGTTGGTGTAAACATAACCCAAAGGCAGGGAAACACGGACTACATGGAGGACACGGAGGGCGTCAGCTTCAGGATCGTACCGAGTCCGTGAAGTGGCGACCGCGAGATGGCCTCTCCGGCCTGATGCGTTTCGATATCATCACCATATTTCCCGACCTCGTGATGGGTGCGATTGCACACAGCATCCCCGGTCGGGCGATCAAAGCCGGGCTGGCCGAGGTGGTGGCGCACGACCTTCGGAAGTGGACCGAAGACAAGCACAAGACTGTTGATGATGCACCCTTCGGCGGTGGCGCCGGGATGATTTTCAAGCCCGAGCCGCTCGCGAAGGCGATCGAGGAAATAGGGGAAGACAGCGAAACGCCCGTCATATATATGACGGCTGAAGGGCGCCGACTCGACCAAGAGACGGCCAACGCATTTTCCCTGATTGATCGCGCGATCGTGATNTGCGGACATTACCGCGGAATCGACGAGCGGATCCGACAGAAGTACGTGACGCACGAGCTGTCGATCGGAGATTACGTTCTGAGCGGCGGCGAACTACCGGCTCTGGTCCTAATGGACACAGTGATCCGGTTGATACCGGGAGCGATCGGCGATGCGGAGTCGGCACTCGACGATTCGTTCCAGAACGGNCNGCTCGACGCACCCTGGTATACGCGTCCTCGAGATTTCGAGGGGATGGAAGTCCCCGAAGTACTGCTGAACGGCGATCACGCGAAAATCGTCAAGTGGAGACACGATCAGGCGCTGAAGCGAACACGCGAGAGGCGACCTGATCTATTGAGCGATTCAGAAAACTAGAAGCCGGGCTTGCGAGCCCAATCCCCATGGGAGAGGTACAATGGATTCATTGATCGATAGCGTGAATGCAGATCAGAAGAAGGATTTGCCCGAGTTCAATGCCGGAGACACCGTGCGCGTCCACCAGCGTGTGATCGAGGGTCAGAAAGAGCGTATCCAGGTGTTCGAAGGTGTCTGCATGCAGAAGAAGGGCAACGGGATGAGCGCCACGTTTACGGTCCGGAAGATCTCGGCCGGCGGCGTCGGCGTCGAGCGTATCTACCCGCTCTATTCACCCCGGATTGCGAAGATCGAGTGCACTCGTCGCGGTAAGGTCCGTCGCGCCAACATCAGCTACCTGCGCGACCTGCGCGGNCGCGCCGCCCGGATCACGGAGAAGAGATAGTCGTAAGACCGGCCTCCGGCTGGGAGCTTTTCGCTCGGCAAACCAAACCCGACCAGAGGCCGCGGATCACGGTAAAACATGGCCAATCGACGCAGAGACAGACAACGCAACCGGGCCCGCGGACGTCACGAAACATCGCAGGTCCAGTTAAGCCTGCCCTACGACCGACGCAACGGGATCGTGTTCGGCGCCGCCATCGCGCTCATTTTGATCGGCTACATTTGCATGGCCCAGCCGCCCGTCGACGGATTCCTGTCCCTGACGCTTGCACCGATCCTGCTGGTCATCGGCTACGTTTTCCTGATCCCGATGGCCCTCCTGATGAAGTCACAGAAGGAACTGAACACGGCCACCAAGCCCACCGAATCGGAGGTCGAGACATCTGCATAATAGGGGTGGCCTGAACTCTGGCCTCTTCCTCCTCCCTGATCTCTATTTGGGGCGATTAACTCAGCTGGTTAGAGTGCCTGCCTTACAAGCAGGATGTCACTGGTTCGAATCCGGTATCGCCCACCAAATTTTGCGAAAAGGCTTACGTGTTTGCGTAAGCCTTTTCAATTATTACGAATACCACCTTCCTTTTTCGCGGAAGCTTCAACGGAAAGGTCGCCAAGATGACGGCGAAACGGCCGCAGACCACTGATGTTCGCGGAACGCTATACTGTGCCTACTGCTGTCAACGGGCCTGTGATAGCTGCATCGTCGCCTACAGCCTGATAGCGGCGCGTTTGGGTAGCGGCTCTCCAGCGACAAGCAAGGTGTTCCAATGATGCCTGCAATTGTGTTTCCCCGGTGGGAACGTCATCGTTTAGCAGATTGAGGCCGACCAATGAGCATATCACTGACTGCAGAACAGAAACAATCCTGGACAGATGACGGGTTTCTGATCCTGCGCGATACCTTCAGTAAGGCGGAGCTCGATCGAGTCGCTGCTGGAGTCCTACGAGCGGTGAAGAGCGGAAACTGCTACTCGGGCCGTGGCGGACAACTTCTGCCAATCGACAGTGAAGGATCGTACCCGATGCCGGAAACGATGTACACCGTCGAGGGTCAGTACCAGGACGACCCCGATCTGCTGTTCATGGCCGAACATCCAGCAGTGCTCGGCCCGGTGGAAGAGCTGCTCGGCGGACCGGCCTACCTCTCGGCGTTCATTTCATACTTGAAGACGCCGGGCGCTCGCGGCACGTGGGGCGACTATCAGGGGAGTCATCCGACGGGGCACTGCGACTACAAGACCTATCATCAGGCGGGCTCATCGCTCAACTGGCTGTTTGCCATCGTCCCGCTGGTCGATCTCGACGAAGAGACGGGGCCCCTGCTCGTGTCGCCCGGCTCGCATAAGGTGTCTAGGATCGTTCCACTCAACGACCGAGTCAGCCGCGTCGAGCGGGCGAGCGCTTCCGACATCGCACCGCTGGTCGATGCCGAACTACGCCGCGGAGATCTGCTGTTCATGAGTATGTTCACGTGGCACGAGGGTGGGGCGAATGGCTCCGATCACGATCGCTTCGGGCTCTACAACAAGTACCGGGCGCTCGACGCGCCGCCGGCTTGCGGACCACAGCTGTTCAGCGAGCGGACCTACCACGCACTGAGCGAGAAGGGAAAGCGGCTGGTGCCGCATCACAGCGATCTGCCGTTTACCGAGGCAGGGTTGATCGTCGAGCACGATGGGAAGGTCCTGCTGATGGCCCGTGACCACGGCGGCTGGCAGTTGCCCGGCGCACCGGCGTCGATCGACAGTCCAACGGGACAAGGGGTGACCTCCGAGCTGATCGGACAGCTCGAGGTTGCGTTGTTGGATTCGCTGGGGGTGGAGATTCCGTGGATGACTTTCGTGGCAGACTGCTTCGACGCGAACGGTGTGCGGAGGGTTTATGCCTATTCGGATGACCAGGGGGCGATTGCGGAAGCGGTGTCTGGTCCGGGGTTTCGATGGGTGGAAAGCGATGGCGTCACCACGCTGGTCGAAGCCGAGGAGCTTGGCCGCGACGACGCCGACGCGATAGGACTGTGGTCGAGCGAGCCTTGTCTGCGGGGAACTGGGGAATCCTCTGAGCGGGCGAAGCGCGTGGCGGGGGCCCGATGATCAGGAGAACATGCAAATCGACATCGTAGAGAAGCGTGCTAAATTATACTGGTCGACCGTGACTTCCCTGACGGGAATATCATCACTGAGTGAGTCAACGGTGATGATGTGTTTGTCCGGCAGCGGAATCGTCGGCATCAACAACTTTTCGGGGGTCATTTATCGACGCTGGTTCCCTTTGACCTGCCTGTCTTCGTCTGCATTCCTTGGTTTGGCAATACTCGAGGAAATGAACCTGGACAACAGGGACGGGATCGAGAATGAGTGAAGGACATACGGTTCCTCGACTCAAGCGGCAGCAGATAGCCCAGTTCAAACGAAACGGCTTGCTGGTTCTGCCTGGCGTCCTGGATCATGGGGCCTGTGGCCGAGTATGCGATCAGTTGTGGGAAGTGATCGACGAATACCGTCCACAGATGCGGCGAGATGATCCAGCCACGTGGCTGCCGTTCACGGAAGCGGAAGTTGAGGGTCACCTGCGGCCCGAAGCCGGGGGAGACCCGTACTTCTTCGGACGGGGTCACCGGCTTTATGTCCGCAACGGAGCAGANCAGCACGTAGTGGACGCGGCGGTTCGTCCGCTGTGGGATATCGCCGAGCAGCTCATGGGCGAAGGACAGGTCGTGTGGCCGGCGGGAGTGGATGACGAAGGGGTGACCGAGGGTCCGTGCCTGATGACCGAACGAAGCCGGCAGGGGATGGTCGGCCATATTGGGGACCGGGCGGACGAATGGCTTGGTGAGACGACAGGCCGGACCGAAATGCTCAAGTTGCCGAAGACAGGACCCGTCTGGATGACGGCGCAGGGAGCGCGTGGCCTTTACTGCACGTTTCCAAACAGTCCCGAGCCACAGGAGGGATATCGAGGCGCCCACGCGGAGGCCTTGTTCGACACGTTCTGGCGGCTCCAGATCGCGGTCTATGTCGATGAAGTGCCGGAAGGCGGAGGAGGGCTGATGCTGTGGCCGGGGAGCCATCGACGAATCTGGGACTACTGGGAGGATATCCATCGAGATGTGGCGCCGCCGGATAGGCCTGAAGGTGTGCCGGAATGGGATGGCTATACGGCACCCCCACTCCTGGACATCAAGGCTGACACCCAACCCGTCGATACGTTTGGGCCAGCAGGTTCAGTCGTGTTGTGGCACGCGAACTTGCTGCACATGGCAGGGCAGAACACGCGAGACGATACCATCCGTCAGGCGGCAATTTACGCGTTCGCAAAGACGCCCGAATCTGTTTCTGACGCGACCATCAAGCGCGACCCTCACGGAGACTTGTGGCGGGACTGGTCGGATGAGGTCCAGTCAGAGGGATAGCTGCCGGCGAGGAGAGAGCCGCGCGTCGTGGACGGTCAGATGCTGCGTGAATCCGCTTCGTAGGGAAGGGTGTCCGATGTGCGGATCAGATGATCAAGGAGTCGGTCTCTGAGTGCCCGCTGCACTTCTGCCATTGAGGTGGATCCACTCAGGTTGATCAGTTCGCCAGGATCCTTTTCGAGGTCGTAGAGTTCGTGATGACCCGTGTAGGCCCGATGAACGTATTTGTGCCGATGAGTGCGGCACGTGACAGCGTGTGAACCTGCCGCGTGATGTGAGTTGGTCGCTCCGCTCTGTCTGACGTAGAAGCTTCCTGGCGGCATCAATTCGACCTGGCGGTTGATGAACGCCTGCTCGCCTTCCCGGGCTCCCACAGTTGCAAACACAGCCTCACGGATCTCCTCATCGTCGCCCGCTAAGGACTCTCGAAGCGAATGACCCTGATGTGCGTAACCGGGGTCGACGTCCAGACAGTCGTAGAGCGTGGCTGTGATATCGATCAGTTCGGTGAGGGCCTCACGCGAACCACCGGCAGTGGGGACGTCTACAGGTGGTTTGACGATCAGGGGTACATGGAGCAGGCTGTCCTGCAACGTGCTGTGTGTCTTCTCCGGCAGGCCATAGTCGCCGGCGAAGTCTCCGTGGTCCGAGAAGAAGAGGATCCACGTGTCGTCATACAGACCACGATCCTTCAATGCCTCAACGACGCGACCAAAGAGTCCGTCGATGGTCGTGCACATCCCGTAGTAGATGCGTTTGATCTCCCGCCATGTCTCTTCGGTGATCGCCTCGCTACCATACGCCTTACGGAGCGCTTCCAGGACCTCCGGGTTTCCCGTCCCGTCCTCGCCGATGCTTGGGGGCAGCAGTTTAGGATCGATCGCGTCGTATGCATCGGCGTTGACTTCGTAAGCAGGGTGGGGGCCAGTCAACGGGATGTAGCAGCAGAGCGGATCATCTCCTGTATGCCCGTCGATCCGGTCGATCGCGCTGCATACCCAGGCCGTGTCACGATCCCAACGCGGTTCCTCACCGGATGCGCATCGCGGTCGAACGCCCTTGTAGTAGACACCGTGACGCGGATCGTCTTCTTTCAGTGCCGGTGGACGAGCAAAGTGCATTTCCTCCAGATGCTGACCGGTCGGATCGATCTTCTCCTCACAGTAGCGCGCGTAGTCGTCCTTCGTCCGCACCCGCACGAGGTCGTTCTTACCGCTCCACAAGATGCGGTATCCCTCCCGCTTCAGAACGGTCAGCAGGTTGGGTTCTTGCTCCTTGAGCATGTTCCGCATGGAGCGGTGCCCGTGAACGTGCGGATAGAGCCCGGTCATGAACGAGCATCGGCTGGGTGTGCAGACCGGGTTCTGCGCAAAGGCATTGCGGTAGGATACGGCGCCCTCCTCGACGAATCGGTCGAGGTTCGGGGTGACGGCACCAGGGTTTTCCTGATGCCCCAGTACATCGCCCCTGTAGGAGTCGGGAACGAACAGGACAATGTTGGGTTTCCGGGTCATACCTGGTCCAGAGGCATAACGTAGACGGCTGCCTTGCCGGTCACATCTGACGTGTAGATGGCGTATCTACCGTCGAAGTCGAAAGCGGGGTGGACGTGGCCAATGAATCCGTCACAGAGGGAGGAGTCCGGCCAGCACAATGTCTTTGCAGAGCCTGTGGCGATGTCGATCTCGTAGAGTTCGTTTGATCCGGCCTGCTGTACGTCCGACACGATGCGTTTACAGTCTCGCGTTATCGCGGAGTGACCCAGTTGACGGTCGGGTGATGTGAAATGCANCTGATGGTCGCCCCCGTCGACGTCGATCGAATCGATGCTCGTGGGGGTCCATCCAGGCACTGTCTTGCGGTGGTAGTAGAGACGACCATCCGGCGCCCAGTATTCGTGGGTGGCACGGTGGCCGGGCGGACAGATCAGGAAAGGACGCGCTTCGCCGGTTGCCGTATCCAGCACGTGACAGCGCGCCCGTGTTTCGTCGGAGCCGTCAGGATCGTTCTGTCCATCCGGGAGGATGCAGAAGGTGATCAGGTCCGGATTGCCCGTCGAGCCCTGCAGATGGTCGAGCCCTTTGTCCACGCTGGACAGGCGGAATGCGTCCGTTACGGAACCTCCCACAAAAGGCGCAAGCCCGATCCCGATACATCCTGACGAGTGCTCGTATCTGAAGACGATCTGTTTGCCGTCGCCGGTCAGGTTGGCGTATCCCGTGAACCGGATGTCTGATCCCACGTTCTCGGCGATGATCCGGTCTTCTCTTGTGGCGATGTCGATCGCCATGAATCGCTGTTCGTCCCGGTAGATGACCTCCTTCCCATCGGGATGGACGTTCTGCCTTGCCAGCGACGTGCCATCCTCGTTTCGATCGGGTCGATTCGTGAGCTGAACGGTGTCGCCGCTCTCGACCTCCAATCGATACAGCTCATAGATCCCTGATCGGTTCGAGGCGAAGGTGAGATAACGACCGTCGCCCGAGAAGGACTGGAAGTACATGTAGGTCGCGAGACAATGGCAATCGTCCCAGGACGTCATCTTCCAAACGGGACGACCCGTCTTCGGATCCGTTATCGTTGTGCGTGCGTTGTGGTCTTCCACGTGGTAACTCCTCTTAGGTCCAGCCCGAAAGATCGCGATCCAACAACTGCTCCAGTTCAACGATGTCGTCTCGATAGAATCCCTTAATGTGATCTCTCAGCTCGTTCGACATCTCGCTCAGATCTGCGCTGGGAGACTCGGGATTGACGTCCGTCCGTAGACATTCGGGACGGAAATCCGGGTCTGCTCCGATGAAACCGAATGTGCGCTCGAGGAACGACTCGGGATCCTCAACGAGATCGTCGTAGAGCTCAATATGGAGATGGTCCCGAGGGAAATGGCGCAGTACTCGGTTCAGGTGAAAGGCATACAGACCTGGCTCCAGAAACATCCGACAGTAGACCCAGCCGTTGGGATGCATGACCGTCTCGAGTGGGATCTTGAATGGCTGAAGTGGTCGCTTCTTCTCATCCACGATATGGACCGGATTTCCACTGTCTGTTTCCGGGTTCGCAAGTCGCTGGCCCTTGTAGTAAGCGTGCGCCCAGTGCAGATATGCGCGTTCGACTGGATTGCGTAGAATACAGGTCAGCTGAACATCACGGAAGTGCCGTGCGATCCGACTGAGGGCCACTTCTGACAGGAGATAGGAGTTGCTGAACTCTCCGCTTACGGGCTGTCCCGCGTAGGTCGAGAAATAGCGGACCTGATACCACTCGAGGCCGAGATGGTAATGGTTGAGGAAGAAGTTGGGATTGTCACTTTCCGGCGGGGTAAAGACGTCAGGGTGTTCGAGGTAGATCCTGTAGAGCCAGGTCGACGCCGCTTTGGCCATTCCGATATGTAGAAAAGTCAGATTCACGGTCACTCCGTCCACCAATTGGCTCCTTCAGCGCTTCCAATATAGCTCCGATCTTAGGAGCTTTGATACCATTCTGTTTGCCCGCGCTGAGGTTTTCCACGAGACTGGCTAACGTAATATCGCGGCAGTGGGCTGTTTATGCTAAAGTGCGACGAATCCGCCGATCGGCATCTGCCGCGTGAAGGAAGAGGTCGAAGAGACGCGCTAGGTCGCTGATCGAATGATCGATCTGCTGAAGTCGCGGTGTCGAACGGATCAACCGTTCTTCCTCTAAAGCTCATTCCTACGTCCCTACTCGCCGTTTAATCCGCTGGAGCGATTTGCCAGGATGTATAACGGCGTAGACATCGATCCGCCCGATTTCGACCTGACGGATTGGGACCAGCACCGATACGGGTACGCAAATACGCGGAGACCAAGGACTTCGATAAGATCCCGGCCGAGGATTGGATACAGATCCGCAAATACTACTGCGCGCTCTGCACACAGGTCGACGCATCCATCGGGAACATCCTGGATGCGCTCGATGTCTCACCGTTCGCTGACGATACGCTCGTCGTTTTTGCGAGCGACCACGGCGAGCATATGGGTGACCACGGGATGCACGGGAAAGGTCATCTCTGAGACAGCAGTCTGCACGTCCCGTTCACGCTCAACGATCCGACCGAACCCGGCGACGGTCTCCGGTTTACCGGCCTAACCGAACTGATCGATATCGTTCCGTCAATTTTGGACCTCGTGGGACTTGAGACGCCCACGGGTGTTCAAGGAAGGAGCGTGTTGCAAGCCATCCGTAGCAAAGAGACACGACATCGAAATGCTGTTTTCGCCGAGATGGTGACGCACACGAACATTCCGAATATCTACGAACTGCAATCGATGATTGCCCCGAGCCCTACGTGGTTTCCGTGCGGACGGACGATTGGAAATACATTCACTATGCGAACGAGGCGGGNGAACTTTATGACCTGAAGACAGACCCCGGCGAGCGGCACAATCGATTCGGTGACGCGGACACCGAATCCGCCGTGACCGAGCTGAGACACCGAATGCTGGACTGGATGCTTGAATCTAATGGTTTCTCTTCGCCCGACCGCAATAACCCATACATGAAGAACTACTTCCCTTGAACCTGCGCCACCCGCTCGTCCTCGCCGTCTACCTCCCGTCAGGCCTGATTTCGGTCTGTCAGGGCATGATGATTCCGGTGCTCCCGATCTTCACGCGAACGTTCGATGCGTCGTATGGGGTCGTCGGTCTTGTTCTGGCTGCAGAGGCAGTCGGGCAGATCTGCGGGAACATTCCCGTCGGGACCGTCCTGCGCCGCGTCGGGCGCAACAACACGCTGCGGATCGGTGTGGTCATCGTGCTGACGACGGTCTTCGCGCTCTACTGGTCACAGACCGTGCTCGAGGTCGTCTGCTTGCGGTTTCTGACGGGCGTCGGTCACGCCATCTGGAACGTGTCCCGTATGGCCTATCTGGCTGAAGAGACCGTCTCGCAGAATCGGGGACGAGCAATCGCCACGTTCGGGGGCGTGGGCCGGATGGGTGGTTTCATCGGACCCGGAATCGGGGGGCTGGTGGCCGCATACTGGGGGATTCGAGCGCCTTTCATCGCATACGCGATCATAGGCGTCGTCGTCNTCCTGATCGTCCTCTTTGGCCTTGGTCCCGACAAACCTGTGGCAGATCGGCCCGACGCGAAGACGTTCCGCATGTGGGATGTCTTCAGGGAAAAGCTATCAATCTTGACGAAGGCCGGGACCGGACAGTTCCTCGCTCAGACCGTTCGGTCGGGTCGGGCGGTGATCGTCCCCCTGTATGGCGCCGACATCATCGGGCTTGGTGTAGACCAGATCGGCTTCATCCTCAGTGCCGCGTCATTCGTCGACATGTCGCTCTTCTACCCGGCAGGACTCATCATGGATCGTTTCGGCAGGAAGTTCGCGATCGTTCCGAGCTTCCTGGTGCAGGCGCTCGGACTGGCTGTTGTCCCTTTTACGGGCGGATTCATCAGCCTGGCGGCTGCGACGTGTGTGATCGGCATCGGGAACGGGCTTAGCTCGGGTTCGATGATGACCCTCGGGGCTGACCTTGCGCCGGAGGAAGACGTCGGCGACTTCCTCGGCGTCTGGAGGCTGATCGGAGACGGTGGGCGGATGGGGAGTCCGGTGGTCGTGGGAGGTATTTCGGACTTTGTTGGTTTGCAGCCTGCGGCGCTCGTAATCGCCTGTGCCGGGCTGTGCAGCAGCGCGATCTTTGCGTTGTTTGTACCCGAGACACTCGATAAGACGGAGGACGCATCTCGGTGAGGGGAAGACAGGAAAGGCGAGTTACGAGTGACGAATACTCCTCGACTTCGCTCGGAGCAGGCTCCGTGTTGAGTGTTGAAGTGACCCGTCGACAGAAGACAGCTGCTATTCGACGGCCGTCTGGCGCACAGGCCGACCGTTCCAGCCAAAGGATCAGGCTGTGGATGGTGTGAGCGTGCGAGGAAATGTCAGGACAGCGGCGAGAATGAGGACCGCTGCGACAGAGAGCACGATAAGCAGATAGTCGAATCCCCAGCCCGAGTACATCCAGGCAATGAACGGGGTCGAGGAGGCAGATACAGAGAAGGTGATAATGTAGCGGAACGCGTAGGCCCGGCTTCTCCACTCGTTCCGGGCGACTCGACCGATCAGCACGTCGTTGATGGGGATCTTGCCGAAGACAACCAGCATGAACGCGATCGCGATGGCCAGGAGACTCACGCCGGTCAGTCCGGGTGAGATCGCGAAGAAGATTGCCTGTAGGGCGGCGACGATCGAGAACACCACAGGGACAGAATAGCGATCGAGCAGGTAGCCGACGACCAGCTGCCCAACGGCGAACACGATAAACGCGTACCATCCGACGACCTCGGCGGATGCGGCCAGTTCGGCAAGACGTTCTGAGAACAGTTTCGGGATCATGAATGTCGTGCTCTGGAAGAACACGATTATCTATGAATTGATGGGGAGGCTGGATGCGACACTTTGATCTCTCGACACTCGATGCATCAGACCTGAAGCAGGCCTACGTTGATCACGGATATGTTGTCGTTAGGGAGACGATGTCCGAGTCTGACCTGCTCGAGATCAACACCGATCTCAAGAAAATCAGTCGNGGCGACTACGATACAGATGTGATCGATCCGGTTGACTGGGATCTCGATGGCGAGAGATTGCTGGCGCGCCACATGTATATCGGGCAGCCCCACGTCTTTAGCGAGACGATCAACCGGTTTGTCAAACATCCGTCGCTGACGAACGTTCTCGACCACGTCGTGGGGGCCTTTGTCCCGTTCTGGGACGGGGGCTACAAGTGCATTCAGACCATGTTCGTCAACAAAGACCCGGGTGGGAAGGGGAGCCCCTGGCATCAGGATGAGCATGCGATTCCGACGCGGGACCGTTCTCTCACGGGTGTCTGGATTCCAACAACCGACGTCGACGAAGAGAACGGTTGTCTCTGGATTGTCCCTGATAGCTATCGGTCCGGCGTCATATATGACCGCCACGAGCACGATGATCCCGAAGTTGACTTCCACGCAGAAGCCCGCGGGTTTGACGCTTCCTCGACGATTCCCCTGCCCATGGAGGCAGGTAGTGTGCTCTTCTTCTCCGGCTATCTACTCCACAGTTCGAAACCCAATCGTACGAACACATATCGGCCGACACTAACGTTGCACTACACCTCGGCGACCACCTGGTTGACGTGGCGGGACGAGAGGAACTATCGCGGGGGTACGCTAGTCCGTGGTGAGGATCCCTACGTGGATCAGGGATTCACGACGCCTACGCCGTGGGCGCACACCGCCGACAAGGCAAATCGTAAGGCAGTGACATGAACGCAGCAAACGAGGCAAGATTCGCGTGAGCAGAAAAAGTGACACCTGCGTCGGCAAGAAGACTGGGCGGCCGTTGACGGAGTACGACTCTCTCGAAGAAGCTCAGGATGGGGCGGATCACGCCAACGCGACATACAAGCAGGACCTCACATCGTATCAGTGCGATGTGTGCGGATTGTGGCATCTGTCACCCAAAGACCGGCAGACGCCCAGCACGAAGTGTCGGTTCTGCACCGGCGCAGACGGGCGGGAGAAGGATGCCTATCGCAGTCAGAAGGAAGCGCAGCGCCGAGCGGACATTCTGAAACAGGAACAGGGCGTGGCGCTCAAGGTCTACAAGTGCGAATACAGCGACGCCTGGCACCTCACGAGAGGTTGAGTTTGACCAGGCCGGAAAAGGGTTGGTTGGCCCGTACCAGGACAAGAGTAACAATTGTCATCGTGTGTCTTGTCACCCTCCCACTCACGTTGTTAACGACCGCATCGTCCGAGACCGAACGCTTGTCCGACGTTGATCTGATGCCATCAGAGAGAACCGAGTTGCTGCAAACGCTTTACGTCCGGTTGGGGAGGACTGAGCGACCTCCTTTCCCCAGCATCCTAGACACGTCGATCAAGGTCGCCCTCCTGCCTCAGATCGAGAGACAGGGACCCCTACCGTTTCGTTCGGCGTCCCGTTCGAACCGGACATCCTCGAGGATGACCGAATGATCCGGGTGCTGAGCGAGTCAGGGGAAGAGATTCCCGTCTAGACCGAGGAGCTCGCACGCTGGTGGATTGACGGGAGGAGAAGAAACATCAGGTCGGTTCTGGCGCAGTTCGAGGTGGACTTCGCGGGCGGCAGGGCTCAACGGGTCAGTGTGCAGTGGGACGAACGGAGAGCGGCGGATCGACGCGAGCACGTGACGGTCCGAGAGACCCGCACGGATATCCAGGATGACAGGTTCACGTACTCCCGTCCTGACGTTCTCCCGTTGCTGCCGCCTGAATGGATGTGCGAGTCGTTGATCGCGTGGCAGCAGATTCCGAACCCCGAAAACGGGATCGCGCCGTGGTTCGACGCAGACCTGTTGGACCACTTCCCGGCATCGCGCCAGAACATCAACTCGACGCGATACGCACCGCATCTGTATGACCGACCGGCGACCTAAGCCAAGATCTATGTTCGACACGGTGTTGCCGAACATCTGACGGCGGCCCTGTGTGCAGCGGACTTCTATGTCGCCCAGTTGGTCGAAGACGAGTTCTTCGCACTCAAGCCGGGCGATCACAAGTATGTGTACGCCGAGGGTCTGGCACTCCTGTATCTGTTGAATGGAGATCCACGCTACCGGGACGCCGTGATGCGCACGCTCCTGAGCTGGCCGAAGTGGGATCGTGTCCAATACTCGGGCGAGGGATTCTGGACGGAGCGGCACACCGCCTTTGGCATGGCAGCCTATCTGCACGCATTCGAGCTCACCGGTGACGGGGAGCTGATGGATGCCGCGGTCCGTTACTTCGATGGCGTGTACCGGCTGCAGGTTCGGTCACTCGACGGGCGTCCGCCGGACGGGGTTTGGGTGCACACAGCGGAGAGCCACGGCGACGGAAACGGCTGGATGACGAGTCCGTGGATGAGCGCCCTGCTGATGGACAGTTTCTGGAAGCTGTGGATGATGACAGGTGACGATCGGTGCCCGGANTCGTTGGCGATGTATGCGAAGTTCATCGACCTACGCGGCGTAACAGCCGACCGGAAAAAGTTCTACTACATAGCGAACTCGCCTGGCAGAGGAGGGAGCGTCAATCCGGAACTTCCGCCTCAACATATGGAAGCGTGCTATATGCTGGCCATGGGATACGACCCGTCCAACGGCACTGACGGCTCCCTGCTCGAAGTGATTGAGCACCTGTGGCCGCCACTGCTGGGGGATGATGCCAACGTGCCGCCTCGTAAGTTCACGTGGCGGTTTCGGGAAACGTCGATGCTGGTCTGGTTTCTGTCGCACGCAGTTGACCAAGACTAGCTGCTGACGTCCGCGCAGCTTTTCGAAAGGACACGGAATGCCAAAAGGACTGACAGCAGTGTTGGTACGACCGGGTCAGCCGTTCGAACTGACCGAACTGCCGACGCCGGAGGTGAAACCGGGTGGGATTCTTGTCCGGAACACGGCCGCCGCTATCTGCGGGTCTGACCTGCACATTTGGCGGAATGACGGGCGTTACGAAGGACCGGATAACCGGCGCGTGTCCGGACACGAGTTCACGGGGGTCGTGCACTCCCTGGCCAGTGACGTGAAGCAGGACTCTCTCGGTCGACCCCTCAAAGAGGGTGATCGGATCGCCTTCCCGTTCTTCAATCCCTGTAACCGGTGTTACTGGTGTGTTCGCGGGGAGTATCACGCGTGCCCGAATCGCATGGCGCACCGTCAGCGCAGCCTGGAGGATCACCCGTACTGCGACGCGGCCTTCGCGGAGTACTACTACCTGCCACAGGGACACTACGCCTTCCAGGTGCCCGACGAGTTGCCGGACGAGGCGGTTCCTCCGGTTAACTGCGCGATGTGCCAGGTCCTCCATGGGCTCGAACAGGCGGGCATGCGGACAGGCGATCGCGTCGTGATTCAAGGGGCAGGTGGACTCGGCATTTTCGCCGCGTCGGTGGCAGCGGAAAAGGGCGCATCGCGCGTGATCGCGATCGATGGTCTGGCGCCGCGCCTGGAACTCGCTCGGCAGTGCGGAGCGACGGACTTGATCGACTTGAACGAGTATCCGTCGGCTGAAGATCGCGTGAACCGGGTGATGGAACTGACCGACGGNATCGGGGCGGATATCGTGGTCGAGGTGGTGGGGATTGCGGCGGCGACAGAAGAGGGTTTGGATATGGTACGCACAAACGGGACCTACGTGGACATTGGAAACATTGTCCCGGATCCGATCACGCTCCCGGCGACCAAGGTGATCTCGCGTCAGATCAAGTGGCACGGACTGATGCACTACGATCCGTGGATCGTTCCTACGGCGCTCGATATGCTAGTCCGTACCCGAGATCGGTACCCGCTTTCAAAGGTGGTCTCACACTCCTTTGCGTTAGAGGACATCAACAAAGCCTTCGAGTTCGCCGAGTGGCAGGGAAAGAGCGACGGCACCGCATCGACACGCGTGATTCTCAAGCCGTAAGCGTTTGAATGGACTGTAATCCGATGAGCGCGAGCTTCAGATGACGAGACGACCGCCCAACGTGTTGATTATCTAGCCAGACCAGTATCGTGGGGATGTGATGGGGTGTGCTGGAGATCGGCAGGTGAAGACACCCAACCTGGATCGCCTTGCGTCAGAGGGAGTGCGGTTCACTCACGCTGCCAGCTCGAGCCCTGTCTGCTCGCCGTTTCGTGGCACTATNCAAACAGGTCTATACCCGCACACGCACTGTGTTTCCCGAAACAACGTCCTGTTAAATCCCGAGTTGACGGGCATTGCCCAGGTGTTTGCATCCGCCGGATACAGAATGGGATACTGCGGTAAATGGCACATAGATGGCGGTATCCCTGAAGTGGGGACCGGCGGATACGTGCCACCCGATCGCAGGATGGGCTGGCAGGAATGGCACGCTCACGAGAAGGGACACTCGTTCTTCGATGTGTGGACATTCGATGACCAGGGGAACAAGGTTCATCACGAGGCATACGATTTGGAGCCGACGTGACATTCGGATCTNGCGCTGGATTTTGCAGAACGNCATCGTGACCAGCTGTGGATCTATTACCTGGTGTATGGTCCCCCACATAAGCCCAAGCAGTGTCCAGCTAGATTCCTCGAGATGTAAGACAGGGATGCGTTCGAACTGCCTCCGGATTTTTCTGGGCGATTCTCGGCGGAAGGTGAACGGAAACTCAGGCGGATCTTCGAGATGTATTATGGCCAGGTGACGGCGGTGGATGAAGAGGTAGGTCAGGTCGTGCAAGGGCTCGACGCGCTCGACCTCGTAAACGATACGATCGTGGTCTACGTGAGCGATCACGGCGATCATCTGGGCAGTCACGTTGAGTATGGCGTGTCCCTGCGCGGGAAAGCCAGCCCCTACGCAACGACGTTCCGCATCCCACTCATCGTGAGATGGAGCGGGCAGATCGCTGAGGACNANGTGTGCGACGCGCTCGTCAGCAGCGTNGGACCTGGCTGGCTTGGCGGTCCCGGATGTGATGCAGGGGTCGAGCAGGGCGGGCTGGTGTCTGGGAAACGAAGGGCCACAAAATGTGGTCGTGTATATGGGCTTGGGGTTGGATCCCACAGCAATGCCTGGCGGGCTGTATGGGATGGTCGTTGAGTGTATGCCCCCATGAGATATGAGGCTCTGTTCGATCACGAGACGGATCCAATCGAAATGAACAATCGATATGGTGATCCAAGATGCGCTGACGTGAGAGAGAGGATGGGAGGCGAGCTGATACGAATGGCTCAGGAGACGAACGATCCGCTCATCGAGACTGTGCGCACCGCTTGTAGTAGCCCCTAAACGAGAGGACCCAGCCGGGAGGCAACAATGTCAGATCGCACCGAACTGAATCCGGATTGGCCGTGGGCCAAAGGCTTCCGTATTGCACAAGGCGTCAAGGTAGGCGANACCATATACGTCTCTGGTCAGGTCGGCTTNGATCGAGNGGGACATATTGTCGGCNACAACGACATGNAGGCTCAGNCGGAGCAGACGTTCGAGAACATACGCACGGTGCTTGCCGAAGGTGGAGCGACCATGGAGGATGTAGTCAAGATCACTGCCTACGTGACCGACATGGATCGCTACGGAGAGTATGCAGAAGCGCGCTCGAAGGCGTTCCCGGGCAACTTGCCAGCCAGCGCAACGGTGGCGACACCGGTACTTGTAAATTCGGATCTGCTCGTCGAGGTCGAAGCCATTGCTGTGGTCGACTCCGGCGCATAGTTCGCAGCTATTTGTAGAGTGTAAACAAGGGAACAAGGCAATGGATGATTTCGAACGGGTTAAGGGCAAAGTTGTCGCCGAACTCATGAGGGGCGCAACGGTCCACCGCGAGGGGGACAAGGCCACGGCAGACGACAATCGGATCCATGCCATCATCGATCGGATGGGAGATGACGGGAGCTTCGGCGACATCAACTATGTCGACCTGAGCCGGGAGGCGGGGTTCCCACATCGTAGACACACGACCGACTTGGTCAGGATGGCTCAGGCATATCGCAATGAGTCGTCAGAGTTCCACAACAGCAGCGAGCTGGAAGCCGTCATCACCGGGGGATATACCTACTGGGTCGAGAATGACTTCTTCGGCGACAACTGGCATAACAACCAGATTTCGACACCGACAAGCTTGGTTGAGTTGATGCTGTTGTTCGGGGACCGACTTCCTAAGGACTTGGTCAAGAAGGGACAGCCGATTATTGGGCGTGCTCACATGGAGGCATCAGGCGCGCGACCCAGCGGAGACCGGATCGTGATCGCGGGGATCCTCGCAAAGAACCTGCTCTTCAGGGATGAGCGAGAGAAGTTCGATGAGATCGTTCGCCTGATCGAGGGCGAACTGAAGTTCTCGACCGGTAGCCGGGGGATGCAGCACGATTACAGCTTCCATCACNGGGGTGACCGGGTTAACAACACGACCTCATATGGCTACGGGAAGTATGCGAACGTCTTTGGCGAGTGGTCTTGGTATGTAGCCGGAACGCAGTATGCCTTCTCGACCGAGAAGATCAATCACCTCGTCGACTACTACCTTGACGGGATCTTCAAGATGCAGGTTTACGGCATCTATCCTGATGTGAGCGCAAAGAACCGAGCGATCTCCCACCGAATCGAGAAGGTCGAACCATACGACACGCTGGAGATCGAGCGATTGCTCGAGAGCACGGACTACCGGAAGGACGAACTCGAGGAGACTATCCGGCTGCGCAGGGGAGAAGCGGTCCCTTCAGCGTCCTTCGCGAAGTTCTTCTGGCAGAGCGAGCACTTTGTCTTCCAGCGACCGACGTTCTACACGACCGTAAGGATGCACTCCGTCCGGAACCGGAACATGGAGGTGCCGTATAACGGTCCGGGAAAACTGACACATCACCGGGGGGACGGAACGAACTACCTGTCGCTCAAGGGAGACGAGTATCACGGGATCTGGCCCGTCTACGACTGGCAGAAGATCTCCGGTGCGACGATTCTGCAGAAGCCAGAGCTGCCCTCTCCGAAAGAGATACAACAAGAGGGCCTAACGGAGTTTGTGGGCGCAGTCACCGACGGCCTGTATGGCGCGGTGGCGTTCGAATTCAAGAGCCCACACGATTCTGTCGAGGCCAAGAAGGGCTGGTTCTTTTTTGACGATGCGTATGTCTGTCTGGGGGCTGACATCCTGGGCAGGAAACGACTTACTGGCGGAGGGCTGGCTGGTCAGTCACGTGGAGAAGGACCATCTGTCGTCACGACCGTAAACCAGACATTGCTGAGGGGTGAGGTCACGTTATCCATCGGAGAAAATGTCGCGAGGCCGGCCGGAAGCCGGCAATTGAAGAACGTCGCGTGGGTGCACCACGACGGGGTCGGCTACGTCTTCCCGGGANCTGCGACGATCAACCTGTCCAATCAGACGGAAGAGGGCCGGTGGTGTGACATCACGGATGAGAAGAACATCTCGGACGAGGTCGTGAGTGAGGAGGTTTTCACGTTGTGGCTGGATCACGGGTATCAGCCGGTTGACGCGGCGTATCAGTATGTCGTCGTGCCGAACGTAGAGGTTAGCGATCTGGCGGACCGTGTCAGCCCAATCGAGATCTTGGCGAATACGCCGACGATTCAGGCTGTCCGACACTCAGGCCTCGGGATGGTTCAGGCGATCTTCTACAAGGGTGGGGAGGTCCAGGTGACGGATGATTTGGTGATCCGAGCGGACACCCAGGCGACAGTCATGGTGAAGATGGAAGGGGACAGGATTAACGAGCTGTCGGTTTCCGACCCGTCCAGAAAGTGCAGCCGGTCAACGTTGACGGTGTCGGGGAACTACGATGCCACGGGTGAGGGCTTCTCTACATTTCCGACCGACGACCACACGGTAATCCTGGTCGACCTGCCACAGGATGTCTACGCAGGGAAGAGCGTGACCGTGCAACTCTAGCGACACTCGATCCAATCTACGTGCATCCACTGCTGAGGTACACGGTTCTTTATCAGCCAAACAGCTTCCCAACGACGGTAAGGTGATGCAGTGAACCCGAACACCCCGTTTCTCAGATGCTGAAGACCCTCGAAGAGGGGACGACCCAGCAGCGTACGCAGGTCCTGCAGAAGGTCTGTCCGTGCGGGAATGACGTCCAAGACAGAGCGGTGTGGGCACGCGTCTTCCAGACTGCTCACGAGCCCGGCAAAGAGCGGGTGCGGGTGACTNCACGAGATCGCGATACTCCTCAAAGAGGGGAAGATGAGCACGAGATGGCGCGCGGTGATGAAGGACTTCGAGGCTGAACTGGACGCCGTACTGTCGGATCCCGATGCGTGCCGTCTGCTTCGTGAGCAAATACAACACGATCCAAAGGCAAAGGGAGACCTGACGCCCGCTGGGCGGGCCAAACGACTGAGACGAGTCGTTGCCCTCTCTGAGCCAGAAGAGATTACGGATTGGCTGAACCGGCTACTGGGTCATGACCGATCCAACGGGATCCACGCCGGACACCTCGGACTCGTTCGGTTGTGGCGTTGGCATCAGAACCGTCTCACCATGGATCCGAACAGGAAGACGGAACCGGAGGAGATTCTGGAGAAGGCCAGACAATGGCTGTCAGAGTTTTTCGAGGACGTCGATATGGATCCGGAGAAAATGGGTAAGACAGGATGGTCTGAGACACCGGACCCGGAGGCGGCGTGCGATCTTCCCGGACGACGCGTCCGTTGAGGTCCAGATTACCGCCCTTTGGACGATGCTCCACTGCAATGAGATCGATCGAGAGATGGTCGAGCCATTTGCTGATTCGGAGGACGTTCGGATTCGAGCGGCGGCCCTTGTCGCGCTGGCGAAGCACGAAGGCGTGTCCTGGTTCGAGGTCGGGCTGAAGGATCCAAGTGCTTGTGTCCGCGTCGAGACCGCTTCAGTGTTGTGCGAGCTCGATGGCAAATCTCACCCAGACCTGTTCGAACTGTCATTGCACGACACGAACCCGAACGTCGTACGCCACGCAAAGAAGGCACCCACCTAGCGTCTATCCTGCATTGCGCTGGACAATCCCTCCCTGGCCCCACAGATACAATCGACGTTGCTCGGCCTGTGATTTTGGATCGATTTCGTAGAAGACGATCTGGCCGTCGGGATGCGCGTCATGGACGAGCGCGCTGACGCGATATCGCATCGTATCGGATTCGGTCACCGTATGCTCCTTCGTCCAGGTGCTTCCGCAATTTTCTGACCGCCACCAGGAAACCTCTCCACCGCCGTTGCTGCGATCGCCGTACATGACCACACGTAGCACGCCCGATTCTTCGAAGACCATATCGCCGTCTTGCCGGACAAGTGTGTCGGTGATCTGAACTGGATCGGTCCACGCCGCCTCCTGCCATCTCGTAAAGCGAATCCGGCCAGGCTGACCGTATCGGAACAGCACGAGCGGGTTCCCCTCCGCATCAGTCTTGCAGAGGCAGTGGTTACAGCGCCCTCCGTTGGAATCGACGACCAGCGTCATTTGATCTGTTTCTGGTCTCGAGAGCGGTATCGGTAAATCCTCGCCAGCTGCGTTCGTCCAGGTTCCCCGTTCTGTATCCCAGCGCACGTAGTAGACTTTGTATCGCGTCGGCTGATGGTCGGTGTCGCTGCACAGGTGACATACATGCAGCCAACGGCACCATCTCTGTGGCGAGTGAACCACATATACCAGCTGTCTCGTACCGCTTCCACGTCGGGTCGCAGATTGTGCTTCAAATAGGGCTCGGCCGCAGTGAACGATCTCCCGTTATCCGTGGATCGCTGGATCACCCAGTCACTCTTGTGTCCACCGTGTCGGTAGAAGAGGAANATTTCACCGTCGCCCATCTTCACAAACTGGCTGTAGGTCCCTCGCTTCGACACGTTGTCCAGGACAGTCCAGCTTGAGATATCTTCCGGCCGATCTGTAACGACGTGCGTTTGTTCGCCTCGCCCCCGGCCGACGCCAAAATGGTTCTCCCCGAGCCCCCCGTGGCCCCCGAAGGCAAAGTGGACGTACCCTTCATCGTCGATGACCAGGGCCGGCCGACCGTGATTGTCCACCTTCTTCTGGTCTGGCTTGGGCTTCCCCATCAGGCTTACACCGGCGAGCACAGGTCCTTCCCATGACTGTGTTCTGTGATCGTATACGCACACATACGCGTCTTCCTGTGGTCCCTGATACGCGATGTAGGTACGGCCATTATGGTGTTGGGCGCACGGATGCTGGAGCGGATCGACCGTGTTGCTGAAGCCGTTGTCTGCGAAATGATCTGTTGCGGTCATTTCTTGTCTCGCCTACTCCGTGAACGACCAACGACATTCATCCGGCAGATCTGGCGCTAGATCCAGCCCACCAATCCATCCATGCAGCATTTCCCTATGTGCCTTCAATACCGACAGATGCCCCTCGTCAACGGACAGGTTCCGCATCTCACCCGGATCCTCGACCATATCGAACAATTGCTCGATCGGGTCGTCCTTGTAGGCGATATACTTGTAGCGCTCTGTCCGGATCATCTGCTGCTCGTTGTTGTTGCACTCCGAGGCGACGAATGTTCGGTCCAGTCCACCGGACCCCATCGCTGATAGTAGACTCACACCTTTGGCGCCATCCGGGGCGTCGATTCCTGCGGAGTTGCACATCGTGGGGAACACGTCNAGGCCTGATGTGGGTGTTGTTGCATCCACAACGTTGGTCGGCACGCCAGGTCCGCTGACGACGAGCGGGACACGAACGGATTCGTCGTAGAGGAACCCCTTCCGCGTCATGGCGTGGTTGGCCATACCCTCGCCGTGATCCGAGGTGAATAGGATGACCGTATTCTCCCGGTCGCCGGTCGCATCGAGTGCAGCCAGTAGCCGCGCGACCTCCACATCCACCATCTCCACGTGTCTCAGGTAACTCCAGATGTAGTAGCGGAAGTGTTCTTCGGACCAGTTGCCGTATCGAGGCTCCAGCCCGTTGTGCTTCTTTGCGATTACCTCTGGCAACGGCTCAGGTATGGAGGCGAAGTTGTCAGGCAGGGACGGCAGTTCCTCTGCCAGTTCCGGATAGCGAAGCCCGTCGGGGTTGACCCGGTTGAGTCGCAGCCACTCGCAAACATCGTGGGGCTGCATATACGAGGCTACCATGAGGAACGGTTGAGACTGGTCCCGGCCGTAGAGGTAGTTCACGCAGCCATCGGTGATCAACGGGTCGGACACGGTTCCCTGATGGCCTATCCCGCTGCTGAGGACGCGAAAGCCGTCGATCGTGTTTGGATAGCACTTGGGGACGTGCCACTTTCCGGCGTAGGACGTGTCGTACCCGGCAGCGCGGAAGTGTTCACCCATCGTNGGCAACTCCGGTCGAATCGAGCGTCCGTTTGTCCAGACGCCGGTTTCGCTCGTCGTGCGAGAGGTGAACATGGCGGATCGCGAGGGAGAACAGACTGGGTTGGCGCAGTAGGATTGCGTGAAGCTAGTGCCACCCTGAACGAGTTCGTCGATCGCGGGGGTGTTCACGTACTCCTGACCGAGAGCCCCGATCGTGTTAGCGTGCTGCTGGTCGGTGACGATCAGCAGGATGTTGGGTTGGCTGGCCACTTGGATCTCCGATCAGGCGCGCTGTTTCGCGAGGTTGCCGTTGAAGGTATCGATCGCGGTGTCACTCAGCAGGTAGATCATGTTGTAAGCGACGACGAGGACCAGCCTGTTGCTTTCGTCCAGCCAGTAATCGGTCGGGAGTGTCGCAGTGCCCATCCTCGTGAAGCGCCTGAGCTCGTGTCCCAGAACGGTCTCAGTATCGTGGGGGGCAAAGCGGATGGTTTGATCTCGTTTCAAAGTGAGCATACGCTCGAGCACGTTGCACGTGATCGGAGTATCATCCTCAGGGAGTCGTTGGACCGCATCGAACAGACACCAGTCTCCCGTTGTTGGTGCGGAGGCGGGCATAACCGATTTACGGCCGTCGATTTCGACCGTGATGTCGTTGTCGGAAACGCTCGCCCGTTGGTGGGTACTCTGGTCGGGAAGGTCTTCCCCGGACGGGCCGGTAAAGGTGCTATCGAGGGTCCAGCTCTCCGGGGCCGTCAGACTGTCGCTTCTGCACTGAATGCTGGCCGCCGTTCGTCCGCCAATCCCGTCAAGCAGTGCGATCTCAGTGACGACCTCAAGCGCGATCTTGCCATTTCCTGCCGGACGTCGGTCGATCGTGAGGTATCCTGCGTCGATGTTTCCCGCATCGTATCCGTGGTTGGTCCATACCAGGAAGGTGTGCGACCACTCTCCGTTCGGGTCGAAGCCGCTTCCATCCGGGAACTCGGTCAAAACGTTGATCCGCTCCAGGGTCTCGGCGGTGATCGGGAAATCGAGTACCTGTCTTTCCTGTGGGGGCATGCGTTGGCCTTTCCGTTTTCGTTCTAACCCCTCTGACTGAGCATAACCGTTGCGCAAGCTGTGTCGCGGGCGATCTGAATCGCCAGGTCGCCGAACGCGCGACGACGTCTGTCGATGCGTTGGAGCCCGAGAACGGCCAGGTCGCAGGTGTCGACCTGGCGCTTGATCTCATCCGCAACAGAGTTGTTGAGGCTGACGATCGCCATACTGCCGGGTGCCTTGTCGTGCGCGATCCGGTTGACCTCATTCCTCGCTCTCCGGATTTCGGCATCGGAGGCGTTGGTCGGGAGCACTCGCAAGAACACAATCTCCGGATGCTGATTTCGACGAAGACTGCCGAGGAATCGCGCGCGCTGAATGTCGTGGGTGCCGTGACCTCCAACAGGAACGACGACCCTGCGAACTTGCGACAGGTCCCAACCGGGTTGGAATCGCAGGAGAGCGACATCGCAGTCGACCGAGCTGATCAGGTCTTCCAACGGAGCGCCGACATTTTGCTCCGTAATCTGGCTCATACCAAGCAGGATTCCCGCGCATCGATGCTCTCTGGAGACACGCCCAATTTCTGACAACGGGACGGGAGAGACAGTGATCAAAGCCTCTGGCGCGAGGTTCGCCGCGAAAGAGGCGACGAGGCTCTCGCGGATAACTGCCTCGGCATCGATCAGTTGCTGTGGGCTCTCGCCTGGTTCCCAACGCTCAGGCGGCGGGACCACGGAGAGCATCATGACCCTCCCAATCCCCGGTGGGGACAGGGCGTTGGCGACGCCGACCATGGCAGCGGCATTGGCGGGGTTGGCGATGGGGACGAGTATCAGCGGGCTCTTGCCGCGCAGCTGGATGAGATATGGATCGGTCGCTTCTGCTGCTGCATCCACGATGTGGGCGCGACGAGCGAACAGGACCAGGAACAGGACGCCGCCGATCGCCAACCACGAGACCGTGATCAGACCGGCTGATGGGACCGCGACGCCCTGGAAGACAGCAAGAGATGTGCAGGCAACGGCGCCGACGACCGGGATGATCGGGAAGAAGGGTGCTCTGTATCCTTCGGTGTCCGAAGACATCCGCTTACGTGCGAGGATCGTCGCCACGTGGACGAGTGCGAACGTGATCAGGAAGATCAGGCTTGCAGCCGCACCGGCGGCAGCCAAATTCGGAATGGCGATGATGATGACAACCACGAAGAGACCGGTCAAACAGATGGCGGCGACCGGTGTTCCGCCATTACCGTTCGCAATCACGTGGGGAAGGGTCCTATCGCGTGCCATGGCAAGAGCGACCCTGGATGCGGCAAAGAGGTTCGCGTGCAGGGCGGAGAGCATTGACAACGTGGCCGCGATGACGACGAGCCAGAACCCCGTGGGCCCCAGAAAATTGAGGGCTGCCGAAGCGATGACGGTCTCGGGGTCTCGTGCCCCCATGCTCTGGATAGTTTGGCCTGCTTCGATACCGACGGTCGATACCACGAACAGCAAAGGCAGGTAGATGCCCATGGCGATTGCGAGAGAGAGGAGCATCGCTCTGGGAAGGACGCGGGTCGGCTCACGGACTTCACCCGCGACGGCCGCCACCAGATCATATCCCTGGAGCGCGATGAACGAGAAGCCCATCGCCTGGAGCACGCCGACGGTGCCTCCAGAGAAGAAAGGAGACAGCGATATTACGATTTCCGAAGTGGATCGCTGGCCTAAGGCCCATAGTCCACCAACAATCAGGATGGCAAATACGACGACTTTTCCGACGGTCTCCCACTGGCCACCGCTGGCGCCCCTTCGAATAAGGCTGACGGAATAGAGCAGGACGGGCAGCAGCGCCAGTCCGAGCACCGTGCTGTAGTTGTCAAGCAACGCCGAGGGCTGGTCTAGTTGGGTCAACAGCTCTCGGAGCAGCAGGATAGCGTAGGCGGCGAACCCGAGCGCGTAGAGGACGGCGGCGACGATCGACGCGAACCACACGATCCACCCGACACCGAAGGCTGCCCGGATCGTCAGAACCCGTTTGGCGAACGTGTAGGTACCCCCTGACTCGGGGAAGGTCGTCGACATCTCCGAGAAGCTCGAGATCGCCAGCAGAGCGATGATCCCATTGAGCGCGAATGCGACGATCGCGCTGGGGCCGGCCGAGGCGAAGGCGACTCCCGCCAGTGCCAGGATTCCGCCCCCGACGATGGCCCCGACCCCGAGACTGGTCGCTCCAAGCAGACCAATCGTGCGATTCTGTTCGACGTGCGAATTCATAGGGGGTTTATGATCGCTNGAAACGCGGCGCTTGTGAAGCTAAAGCTGTGAAATGACTCGATTCTGTAGTGCTTCCGTGACATTTCCAGCCGTCTATCGACCTTCCGGCGCCTTCGGTCCGCCGAACGGCTTGCGTGATCACCGCGCAGGTCGTTTTCTATGGCTTCGGATAGACCTGAACCCGCAGGAATGGACGTGACTCTCGCCATCATTTACGTAGGCCTTGCTGTACTATTGGGCTGGGCGCTGCGCGGGCAGTATGGCCACCANCTCGGCGCGACGATCCCCGGAATTTTGTTCGGGTTAGCCCTCGTACTCGTATCCGGCAGGCCGGACTGGCTTCAACGTGCGCCACTCATCGCGCTGGCGAGTGGGTTGGGATTCGCCGTCGGTGGGAGCGCGAGCTACGGCAGACTGATTGGGTATACGCGGGCGAAGAAATGGACGAACATCCTCGACGGCTTCGCGTGTCTGTTCGTGGTGGGTGCGCTTTGGGGCGCAATCGGTGGCGGTGCAGTAGGCCTAGCCCTTGAGCCGGATCCGCCATCGCTGCTGGTAATTGTTCTCCTGNTGGCAGTTATGGGGATGGCCGCCGTCGCCAGTCTATGACGTGCTGATCAATCGATGTGGGATTCGGATGACCCCACCACGAAGCGATGCGTGGGCGTACGAGTTCGGCGCGGCTCTCGTGCTTGTGTCATACCTCAGTGTGTCGGGATACGAGACCGCTCTGAAGGCCGCGACATTCGGCCTGTTCGGANACGGGCTAGGGTTTGGGCTCGGCAATTTCCTTCAGGTACCGGGGCACGTCTCGGGAATCGCCTTCAGCTGGTGGAAGGTGATGGAGAAGAGCNTGGGATTCATCGGCGGTGCGGTCCTGGCATATGGTCTCCTGACCGCGGACATCGATGAGCTACCTGTTGTTGGGCACATATATAATGGTGCCGGGCTTCTGCTGGTGGCGGCCATCCCCGTTCTCGTCTTGGTTAGAAGGCTGACCACCGAGCGTCTTACCCGTCGCATCGAGCCGTTGCCGTTCAGGGAGACCGAACAGACGGTNCGGGTATGACTGCGAAATGCTCGATTAGGCGTGGCCGTGTGTCTTGTTGGTACGGTGGCAGTTGCCCTATTGCACTACGTGCCGCTGATCCCGTCCCGACTGGTTGTGCTCTCGTTGATGTGTCTGCTTGCATTGATCTGCATCGTGATGTCGAACCTCCAGTCAGGCTTTCCACGGAATCCATTCGAGTCCTATGTAGTCGAGGTCAGTCTGTGGGTGGAGCTGGTCATCCTTGGTGGGCTGGGTTGGAAGTATGGGAGCGCGGAGCCAGTGGGTGAGGGTCTGTTCGTTCCGTCGTCGAGTGAGTTCGCGGCCGCGAGTGTGATTGCGCTCCTGGCAGGATCGAGCATTTCTTTCGTTGCTATGAGACAGGATCTTTCCGGGGCCCACCTGAGGTGGGGTGCGGAGGCCGAAGACGCATAACTAGAGCAGCGGGNTTGGAGACAGGATGGGTCTTGCGACACGAACGTTGGGAAGAACTGGGATCAAGGTAACAGACGTCGGGATGGGATGCTGGGCGATTGGGGGTGCCTCCTTCCGGGATGGGATTCCATCCGGGTGGTCCGGTACGGATATTGGGCAATCGCTCGAAGCGGTAAGGAGCGCGTGGGATGCTGGTGTGACATTGTTCGATACGGCCGATGCGTATGGACGCGGTAAGAGCGAGGTCTTGCTCGGCATGGCGCTTCACGAGCACAAACCAAATGCCGTGGTTGCCACGAAAGTTGGTAATAGCCTGGCTGGCCCGGGACAGAATTTCACCGAGCCATACATCCGGGGTTGCCTGGATGCGAGTCTGACGCGGCTCGAGATGTCACGGGTCGATCTCTACCAGTTGCACGGTCCTCCGGTCGAGGCCATGACAGAGGAGTTGTTCGACCTGATGCGTGCCCTGAAGGATGAAGGCAAGGTGGGAGCCTGGGGTGTGTCGATCGGGTCGATCGAAGAAGGGGAGCGCGCTATCGAAGGCGGCGCGGAGATCATTCAGCTCGTCTACAACATTCTTCAGCCGGATGTGGGGAACGCGATTTACCCGCTGGCCGAGGCGAAAGACGTGGGGATCATCGTGCGCGTGCCTCTCGCATCGGGATGGCTGACGGGCAAGTATGACGAGAACACGGTGTTCCCGAACGAGGACCACCGCAGTCGGCGTTTTGGCCCCGAGCAGGTCCGCCAGATGGCCAATCGGGTGAAGCTGCTCGATTTCCTGCTCGAGGAAGCGGACTCGCTGGCGGAGGCTGCGATCCGGTTTACGCTGATGCCGAGTGTGGTGTCCACTGTGATTCCTGGTGCGAAATCACCGGCTCAGGTCGCGGCAAACGTGAAAGCGTCGGGTCGTCCCCTGTCTGATGGCGCGATGCAGCGGATCGCCGACGTTGTGGCTGAATTTTAGGAGGGCTTGTGTGGGGGGAGGACTGGCAATGCGATTGGTCTTTGGGCTTTAAAAAATAACCAGTTCATCCTCATACGGAACAGTTTACTCTCTCCTACGCAGCGGGAGAGAGGTTCTTGCGGGGCCGTTTGTTCGCCCGCAAGACGGGTGAGGGACCTGCAGCGCGAATAGATTTTGGCCTTCACNGGGCTGTGTTTACGACACAACCGTCCTCTCCCATCCGTGGGAGAGGGGAACTAAACGATCTCGATGAGGCAGTGCGCAGCAAAGTGCTGATGATTGGGAGAGACCACACGATCAAGCATGATTAATGAGCCAGTTACTCGCCAACGATTACAAGGTTCTTTACGAGTCCTCGGATCCAGCGAACATCTATGCGTATACCCCGGGGGTCTGTCGGCTCGATTCTGGCCGATTGGTGGCAACAATGGATCAGGGGGGACCTGGCATCGCCAGTCTGGATGGGCCCAAGGGCTTTAGAGGGGAGGGCAAGAACGCGTGGCAGGGAATCGTGTGGACGTCGGACGATCACGGGGAGACGTGGGTGGAACGGACACGGTTCCCGTTCATGCACGCGCGACCGTTCGCTGCCGGAGATCGGGTCTATGTGCTCGGGCACGATGCCGACCTGCGCATCATCGCGAGTGACGACGCCGGTGAGACGTGGTCTGAACCCACCGAGCTGACCCAGGACCAGCATTGGCATCAGTCCGCGTGCAGCGTGATCCACGCGAACGACGCCGTCTATCTCGTGATGGAGCGGCGTACACGTTTCGATCACCGAGGTTGGCCGGTCAGCGAATTGGCGCCGGTTCTGATGAAGGGACCTGATGCCGCGGATCTCACCGACCCCGCGAGTTGGACGTTCGCGAGCGANCTGTCCTTCTACGAAGCAGAGCANTTGGTGGGCNGCNTCCCGATTCCGTTCTTCAACGTAGGTAGGGTNAACGAACGGGCNAGCATGAATCCCGTCGGATGGCTGGAAACGAATGTCGTGCAGATACACGATCCCTCTCATATCTGGCACGATCCAGCCGGGAAGACCTTCCATCTCTGGATGCGGGCGCACACAGGCGGTACCGGGTTCGCGTGCCTGGCGAAGGTTGTCGAAGACGATGCCGGCCAGATGACCACCTCGCTGGAACAGACGCCCGCCGGTGACTCCTTCCTGTTCGTGCCCTGTCCGGGCGGACAAATGCGTTTTCACATCCTGTATGACGAACCGACCAAGCTCTACTGGCTCCTGGGCAGCGTGGCGACAGACAGTACGTGCCGCCCCGATCGTCTCCCTGAGAAGCGATACAATCTGCCGAACAACGAACGCCATATCCAGGGCCTCCATTACTCGACAAACTGCTTCGACTGGATACCGGCAGGGATCGTCGCGAAAGGGAACACGCCAGGCGAGTCCAGACACTACGCCAGCATGGTGATCGACGGTGACGACCTACACGTCTTGTCTCGATCAGGCGACTACCGCGCGAAGTCCGCCCACGACGGCAACCTGATCACCATGCACACGGTTCAGCACTTCCGGG
Source organism: Gemmatimonadota bacterium (assembly GCA_002727195.1). Taxonomy (GTDB): domain Bacteria; phylum Latescibacterota; class UBA2968; order UBA2968; family UBA2968; genus UBA2968. Next base: position 125,772 of record PBWH01000008.1, on the reverse strand, counting down.
ATCTCATCTTGATTTAGCGGCATCAATGAACTGACCACCAAGGCGACAAAGGACAACAAGAAAAGCGGGACGGGGGCGCGGGCAGCCACAACGGGGCGCGGCGTAAGCAGCCCGGGTTAAGCCGCAGCGAAGCGGAGGCGCAGCCCCGGGTACATAAAGCCATGAAGGAGCGGGCGTCGCTGAATGGGAACTCTTCTAAGTTGCCATCACTCTCGGCGCCTCAAGCAGTCGCCCTTATTGCCACACTCGAACAGTCACAGGAGGACCACTCGATGAAGATCACGCAGGTCGAAACCTTTCTCATCAGCGCCGCCCCACCCCAGTCTGGCGGATGGGAAGCCCGAAACTGGCTGTTCGTGAAGATCCATACCGACGAAGACGTCTACGGCGTTGGCGAAGCGAGCGGTTGGCCCCGCGTCGTCCAGACAGCGATCGAAGACCTGACGAGATTGCTAATCGGCGAGGATCCCATGCAAATTGAACGGCTCTGGCAGAAGATGACGAGCTCGATCATGGGCCACGGGATGACGGGGGTGGTCGGGTTTGGTGCCATGACCGGAATCGAGATCGCGCTGTGGGACCTGAAGGGCAAGGCGCTGGGTGTGCCTGTATGGAATCTGCTGGGCGGGAAGATTCGGGATAAGGTAAGGGTCTATGCTCATGCTCACGATGCCGATCGCGCACGTGAACTCGTCGACCGCGGGTATACGGCGATCAAGACGGGCGGTATCCGGAACTGCGTCGAGAGCGTCGCCGGGATCCGCAAGGAGGTCGGGGTTGATATCGACCTGATGGTCGACGTGCACGGGCCGCCCTGGATGACCACCCGAGACGCAATTGCGCTGGGAAAACGACTGGAGCCATACGACCTGTTCTTCTACGAAGATCCTGTCGCGCCCGAGAACATCGACTCGATTGCGCGCGTATCCGACGCACTCGATATGCCAATCGCGGCGGGTGAACGACACGCGGGGATCTGGGGTGTCAAGGAACTGATCGAACGCGAGATCATCGATGTCGTTCAGCCGGATACGGGACGCGCTGGCGGGATACGGCAGATGCAGAAAATCGCCGCGATGGCCGAGGCCCACTACATCACGATGGCACCGCACGACGGATCCCTGGGCCCGATCGCCGAAATGGCCGCCGTTCACCTGATGGCCAGCATCCCCAACTTCCTGATTCTCGAACACCTGGAAGACGACGTTCCTCAACGCTACGAGGTGATGAGCGGTCAACCCGAAGTCGTCGATTCCTACATCACAGTACCGGATGCGCCTGGGCTTGGCGTGGACATCGTCGAAGACGCCTGCGCCAAGTACCCCTCTCAGGGGAACATCTCCGACCCTGAGCCCACCTACGACTACCTCTACTTCTGGACACGCGAGAACAGAGCCACCTGGCTGAGCGAAAAAGAGAAGGAACGATCCGATTACCGCCCCGGAAGCGTCTACTGAGGTAATGTCGACTTTGGGGTGGGTTTGGGGAGCCCCTGAAAGGGGCGCGACGCCAATAGCCAGGGGTGTAGGCGCAGCATAAGCGGAGCCGGAACCCTGGTCACCAAGGCACACGGAAATGGCGCCGCTGTATAGCGGAGGATAGAGAACAGCATCACTCCCGGCGCCCACTGTGGACGGTCTGCCGGCCTGACTGCCTTGCAACACAACCAAAGGAACCCAAGATGCTACTCCAGGAAATGACATCCCCCCAGATCGACGTACTCCCGCGCGACATCGTCGTGCTGATTCCCGTCGCTTCGTGCGAACAACATTCCCTACACCTCCCCGTATGGACTGACAGCTTCATCGGCCAGGAAGTCGCCCGGCGCGTCCACGAGAGCATCCCGGACGACGTGCTCGTGTTGCCCGTGCAATGGCTGGGCTACTCGCAGCATCACGCTCGATATCCAGGAACGGTCACGGCCATATCAGGAACCCACCTGGATCTGATGATGGATATGGTCGACTCGATGGTCCGACACGGGTTCAGGAAAATCCTTTTACAGAACTCGCACGGCGGGAACGGCGCCGGGATCTCCGTGCTGTTGCAGCGTCTCATGGAGAAGTATCAGGAGGAGGAAGCCGAATTCTACTCCCGATGGGCGTGGGCGTCCGGTGGCGCCCTGAACGAACATCGTTCCCTGGGTGATGGTGGGTCCGGACACGCCGGTGAGACGGAGACGGCTATGATGCTGGCGATTCGGCCGGATCTCGTGCAGACGGAACAACTCGACGCGGATGGGGAGCGAGATGGCATGCGCGTGCCTGGAGTGGCGAGCTATCATCGGTTCGACCAGCGGACGGAACACGGTGGCGTGGGGGATCCCAGACCGGCAACAGCCGAAATGGGGGAGCAGCTGCTCGAGGCGTCGGCGGAGGAAGTCGCACGGGCTGTAGAGGCAATCCGGAAGCTCAACCCGTTTGGAGACCGATGAACACGAGGAAGCAGAATGTCTACAGGTAATACCAAGGCCCTGAAACGCGGACTCTCCTTGGCAACCCGAGACGTCTCAGACTTCGAACACTGTGGGATCGAAGTCATCAATCCTTGGGAGGCAGGTACATGACCACGAGGACCAAACGCAGCGACTTCTTCAACGACATCCAGGGCTGTCCCGCCGCCATGTGGCACGGCTGGATGCGCCAGGCGACCAAACAATCTTTCAGAGCCGGTAAGGAAAGCGACTACTCGCCCGATTACGGCGGTCCGAACGTGATGATCCTGTTCGGAGGTGGGGAAACGAATCTGTGCAACCTGCACCATCGAGAACTGGCGGAGCACATCGCCGGACATCTGTGGAAGCGGCACGAGGTGGTAGCGGCGCTCGAACCGGTCGCAGCGGTGACAGATGCGATCTCGATGGGGCACTCGTATGACCAAGAACCGCGGCTTTCGGCCATGGGCTATTCGCTGTTCTCCAGGGAAATTTTCGCGAGCTCGATCGTCCAGCAAGTTGAGATCAACTGTGCCGATGCGGTCATCATCATCACCGGGTGCGACAAGACNGTGGCTGGCGGGATTCTGGCGGCGTCCTGGCTTAAGGATCTGCCGGTCGTTCTGCTGCACGGAGGCACGATTCGCGCGGGGTGCTCGATCACGGGGCGGAAGATCGAGATCGAGACGGCGAACGAGGCGGCCGGGATGCTCGCCGCGGGCAAAATCGACCAGGACGAGCATGACGACATCCTCGTCAATTCGCTCCCGTCTCCCGGGGGATGTGGCGTGATGGCGACGTCGAACACCATGGCCGTACTGGCGTCGACCTTGGGCATGGCCGTGTTCTCGAGCGCGAGTACACCGGCGATGGATCCGGATCACGAATCCGTTCTGGCGGAGAAGCTCGCTGAAGGTGAGGAGGCTGCCGACACGTTGGTGCGCATGATCCGCGACGGCCAAACCCTGGCTGATGTCGTTGACGAGCGGTCGTTCTCGAATGCCGCGACCATGCTTCACGCGATCGGCGGCAGTACCAATGCGGTCATTCACATTCCGGCTGCTGCTGAAGGATTCGGGATCGCGTTCGGGCTGGAGCACATCCGGGCGAGCTCGGATACGCCAGTTCTCCTGAACCTGTTGCCGAACGGTCGCTACGTGATGGTCGACCTGTATGAGCGGGCGGGCGGACTCGCGCCCCTTGCACGCTATATGGTGGAAGTCGGCCTGCTCGATCCGTCGGCACGAACGGTGGCTGGCGGGTCACTTGATGACCTGCTCGAGGATGTGGACCTTCCGCAGTTCACCGATCCGGAGNGGGACGTCATCTGCTCGGTCGAATCACCGGTCAAACCGAAGTCCTCGTTGTGTGTTGCGCACGGAGATCAGTCGACAGACGGTTGGACGAGCATCGCGCCAGCCGGCAGTGTGTTCAAGCTGAATGCCGGTCAACGCACGTTTGAGGGCCCAGCGCGTGTGTTCAGCCACGAAGGTGAAGCCGTTGAGGCTGTTCTCGAGGGTCGGGTCATAGAGGGGGACGTGATCGTACTGCGCTATCAGGGCGTGTCCGTCGGGTGTCCCGAACTGCTACGCCTGACGGCCGCGCTCAGCGGGATGGGATCGGATGCGCGTATCGCCGTGGTGACGGACGGTCGGTTGTCTGGCGTATCACGTGGGACGCTGGTTGTGCACGTAGAACCTGAGGCCTGGCGGATGGGCCCGATCGCCCTTATCGAGGAAGGCGATACGGTTCGCCTGGACGGGGACGCGGAATCGCTCCTGGTGGGTGTCTCTGTCGAGGAGATGAAGCGACGCGCTGACGCGTGGGTGAAGCCTGAGATCGAGCTACCGAGGGGACCGATGCGGATCGCTGGCCAGATCGTTCGACCGCTCGCGGAGGGCGCAATCTGGTGGGAGCGGTAGCATCCTGACATAGAAGGCAGTTGGAAAACAGGAAGGGCCCACGCGATCCGTTGCGTGGGCCCTTCGCTAAACAGACGTGATTCGGTGTGACTACGCCAGGTCGAACCGATCCAGGCTCATGACCTTGACAAACGCGGCAGCGAAGTCGTTGGCGAACTGAGCACCGGCATCGTCACAGGCATACACTTCGGCGATGGCGCGGAGCTGTGAGTTCGAACCGAAGACGAGGTCGACCGCCGTTCCCGTCCACTTGACCTCGCCCGAATTTCGGTCCCGACCCTCGTAGACACCTGCGGATTCCGAATCGGGGGTCCACTCGATGTCGTTGTCGAGCAGGTTGACGAGGAAGTCGTTCGTCAGTGTTCCCGGCTTGTCGGTGAAGACGCCCAGCTGAGACCCACCGCTGTTCACGTTGAGCACCCGCAGACCGGCGATCAGGACGGTCAGTTCTGGACCGCTCAGATTGAGCATATAAGCCTTGTCGACAAGCAGTTCAGCGGCATAGTCGCTCTGGCCATCGGGATAGTGGTTCCGGAATCCGTCCGTCTTCGGCTCGAGGACGGCGAAGGACTCTTCGTCCGTCTGGTCCGCCGACGCATCACCGCGACCGGACGTGAAGGGAACCTGAACGTCGTGACCGGCGTCCTTCGCGGCCTTCTCGACGGCGGCAGAGCCACCCAGNACGATCAGGTCTGCGAGCGACACACTGCCGTGATCCTTCTGAATCCCTTCGAGCGTCTCCAGAACCTTGGCGAGATCGGCCGGGTTGTTCGCCGCCCAATCCTTCTGTGGCGAAAGACGTACCCGCGCGCCGTTCGCGCCACCGCGCTTGTCGGTGTCGCGATACGTAGAAGCTGAAGCCCAAGCCGCTCCGACCAGCTGCGAAACGCTCAGACCGGAGGCGAGGATCTTCTCCTTGAGAGAAACGACGTCGGCATCGCTCAACTTAGAGCCAGCAGGAACGGGATCCTGCCAGATCAGTTCCTCATCCGGGACCTCCGGTCCGAGGTAGCGCGCGATCGGCCCCATGTCGCGATGCGTGAGCTTGAACCAGGCCCGCGCAAAGGCATCCGCGAACTCGTCCGGGTTGTCCAGGAAGCGACGCGAGATGGCCTCGAACTCCGGATCCATCCGAAGGGCCAGGTCTGTCGTCAGCATGATCGGGAGGTGCTTCTTCGAGGGATCGTGCGCGTCCGGTACCGTCGCGGCTTCCCGATCGGTTGGGATCCACTGCTGCGCGCCGGCCGGGCTCTTGGTCAGATCCCAGTCATACTTGAACAGCACTTCGAAGAAGCTGTTGTCCCACTCGATTGGTGTGGGGGTCCAGGCGCCTTCGAGACCGCTCGTGATCGTGTCTCCACCCTTCCCGCTGCCGTGGGTGCTCTTCCATCCGAGTCCCTGATCCTCGAGGCTGGCGCCCTCCGGCTCAGGACCCACGAGGGCTGCATCGCCCGCGCCGTGCGTTTTACCGAAGGTATGGCCACCCGCGATCAGAGCCACGGTCTCTTCGCTGTTCATCGCCATTCGGCTGAACGTCTCTTTGATATCGACGGCAGCCTTCAACGCACTCGGCTCACCGTTGGGCCCTTCCGGATTCACATAGATCAGACCCATCTGGACGGCGCCGAGCGGGTTGTCGAGGTCGCGGTCGCCCGTGTAGCGCTCGTCGGCCAGCCACTCGGCCTCAGCGCCCCAGTTCACGTCGTCCTCGGCTTCGTAAACGTCCTCACGACCGCCGCCGAATCCAAAGGTCTTCAGACCCATCGACTCCAGGGCGCAGTTGCCGGCGAGCACGTGGAGGTCGGCCCACGACAGCTTCCGACCATACTTCTGCTTGATCGGCCAGAGCAGGCGACGGGCCTTGTCGAGNTTCGTGTTGTCCGGCCAGCTGTTCAGCGGCGCAAAACGAAGTTGGCCGGAGCCTGCGCCACCGCGACCGTCACCGATTCGGTAGGTGCCGGCAGCGTGCCAGGCCATTCGGATCATAAGCGGGCCGTAGTGGCCGTAGTCAGCGGGCCACCAGTCCTGCGACGTCGTCAGGACGTCGACGATGTCCTTCTTTACNGCATCGAGGTCGAGGGTCTTGAACGCCTCGGCGTAGTTGAAGCCGTCGCCCATCGGATCCGACTGAGGCGTGTTCTGGTGGAGGATCTTCAGGTTCAACTGGTTCGGCCACCAGTCCTTGTTTGACCTGGATCCTACCGAAGTGTTCGCGCCCGAGTGGAACGGGCACTTGCCGTTGTCTTCTGCCATCTCCCAACTCCTTTTGGTGAAGCGGTACTATGATTGCCGCCCTGCGCGGCGTCTGTTGACAATACCTCAGTTCGATTCCGCGTGCGTCGCTGAGTTTGTTGACCGATCACGATTACAGGCGGAACAGAAGCCATAAAACTCTACGCTCGACCCGATGATCTCAAAGCGTTTCAACTGATCTGTCGCATCGGGTGTGTCTTTGATGTGAACATCAGTGATACCGTTACAGGCGATACAACGAAAGTGGGCGTGCTCATCCGGGGACGCATCGTACCGGGTGGCCGCATGCCCCAAGTTTATGGGTTTTACCAGACCCACATCGACGAGCGATCCTACAGACCGGTAGACGGTTGCGGGACTGATGTTAGGATACTCGCTGCGGACCCCAGTATAGATATCGTCAACCGTCGGGTGACTTTGGCTGGTTTGCAGATACGCGTATACCGAAAGTCGCTGCCGTGTGACACGATAGCCGGCGTTTCGAAGCCGGTTACCGGCTGCTTCGATCGATGTGGTTTCGGATGGTTTGGCCATGTTCATGTTTCTGAGGGACACAAAAGTATCGATCCCGGCGCTCTTGTCAATAATCATTATCGTTAAGAAGTTACGGCATTCTGGCGACTGGGGATCCAGCTGGATAAGTGAAGATTAAACAACCGATTCTCCCGGTTCTTGATGTCTAGGAGCTTTCTCATTCGTTGAAAGGAACCCGCTATGTCGGTCGAGATACTGGCTCTCTCAGGCGCATTGGGCGGCGAGGTAACGGGGATGTCTTTACCCCGATCACTGGACACAGAAGCGACAGAGGCGCTTAGGGAAGCGTTCCTTCGGTATCATCTCCTCTGCGTTCGGAGCGAGCCGCTATCCGCGGAGGATCTTGTGGCGTTCTCCCGGGTTTTCGGCGAGGCGAAGCCTCACGTCCTGAAACGGCGCCGACGCGAGGACGTGCCTGAGGTGGCGACGATGGAGTCGACATACAAGGCTGCGGAGAACAAGCCTGCCGATCTGGCCACGGACCGTCGCTCAGCCTGGCATACCGACGACTCGTATCTTGAACATCCGGCGAAGATCACGATCCTGCAGGCTCTGGAGGTTCCGGACAGCGGCGGACAAACACGGTTCTGCAACACGCGTCAGGCGTTCGAGGATCTGTCGGAGGACGAGCAGCAGCGCTTGGATGGGCTCGATGCCGTACACGGGTATGACACGGAACGGGCGCCGGCGAGAGCGGCTACTCGTACGCAAGAAGAAATCGATGCGACCCCGGAGGTCGTTCATCCACTGGTCCGGACGCACGAGGACACGGGTTCGAAGTCCTTCTTCTTCAACCCGAACCGGACAGATCGGGTGGTTGGAATGGAGCGAGGTGAGAGCGACCAGCTACTCGATTGGGTTTACAAGACGGTGACGCAAGATCGGTATCGTTACAATCACACGTGGCGGACGGGGGATATTTTGGTCTNGGACAATCGCTGCACGCTCCACTCGGTCAACATGGACTTCCCGGTCGGGCAGACGCGCCTGCACCAGCGTATTCTTATCGGTGGCCCGAGGCCCAGATAGTCGAGATACGGCTGAGTTCTCCAGGCGATCAGGGATGACTGGTGTAGACCGCATGGTCTTCCAGCGCCTCACGATCGGGCGTCAGGCCGATTCCGGGAAGATCCGGGATCGATGCCATGCCATTCTCATCGAGCAAGAAGGGAAGCGGAAAGATCTTGTCGCGTTCGGGGTCGAGTCTGGGGGGATAAATTTCGAGTCGCCCGCCATCCGGGTCGGCGGCTGCGACATAGTGGCATTGTAGCTCCTGGCAGCCGTGTGGTGCGAGATGACAGCCAGCCTCCTTTGCCCGGGACCAGATGTCCATGCCGCCATCATACCCGCCGGTGAGGATGGCCACATCGGCGTTGACTATCTGAACGGAGTTTTGGGCGATCAGTTCACGGAAATGGGGGACCGTAGAGACGTTCTCGCCCGTGGCGAACGCGTCCGGCCGGAAGGGTTCCTCGAATCAAAAGATGTTGTAGGACTCGAAGGCTTTCGCATAAGCGATGCACGTGTCGGCGTCTTTGAAGGCGCAGTTGGCATCGACCATCAACTCGATTTCGGGACCGATCGCCTCTCTCGATGCAGCGACGCGCTTCGTNTCGACATCGATGCCCGCTGTCGGGGCGCCGATCTTGATCTTGACGCTCTTTGCCCCCAGATCGCTGATGTTGGCGGACAGCTCCTCCTGCAGTCTACTCAGACCTGCTTCTGATCCGTCATCNCCATAGTAGTAGCCACCCGCGATGTAGCCGCGCACCTTTTTCGAGCTGTCGTCTCCGGACAGCAGGGCGTGGACCGGTTTGCCTGCATGCTGTCCACGAAGGTCCCACAGGGCACAGTTCACGGCACCGGTCAACTGGCAATGAGCACCGCCGAACCCAAACGTCTTGATGTGCTCGTGTTCGAACGCGGCAAAGATCTCGGCACTGTTTTCGGGGTCCTTATCGACCAATCGGTCGCGATAGTAATCGATGTACGGCGTGAAGATCTCGAGAGGACGTTCGGCAGCCGTTCCTCCCTGCCAGCCGCGGCCTTCGAGGCCGTCGTCGGCAAGGACGCGCAAGAGCAGCATGACGCCGTCGCCATACGTCATGCTGCCGTTGGCGATCTGGTTCGGGCGAGGCCAGCGATACACTTCGCAGATGAGGTCAGATATGGTCATGGGCAATGGGTGCTAATAGGGTTAGGGATAGTCGGCACCCGTCAGGCTGGTCAGGACGGAGGTCTGCCATTCACGCATCTGTGTCTCCAGGTTCGTAGCCACTTCGGGATGATTGTCGATCAGGTTGGTCGACTCTTTGGGATCCTGGCGGATGTCGAACAGTTCCTTGCCGGAGTCGCTCTCACCATCGATCACGAGCTTGTAGCGATTGTCGAGGATCGCACGCGCTCCTGTGTAGTCTTCCTCAACGATGTTCGGATGGCGGTGGTTTCTGAAGTTTCGCGTGGGGATTCCCCGACTGAGCTTGACGAGTGGCGTCGTGCCCGTCTGGAGTTTTGGGTCGATGTAATCCGCCCCATCCTCCCTCGATGTTCGGTATCGCCAGAAGCAGATCGGATCCGGACGCTCACGCAGCTTCCCATCCAGTGCGGGCGTGAGGCTGATGCCATCGAACGGACGGTCTGGTAGAGTCTGTCCGACGAGGTTGCAGAGCGTTGGCAGGATATCGTGGGTGACGGCATGGACGCTGGAGCNCAAAGGCTCACGAATCCGATCGGGCCACTCGAGCAGTCCCGGCACCCGGGTCCCACCCTCATAGACCCGTCCTTTGCTCCCTCTCAGGTCTGACGTCACCATCCCCTCACGCGGGGTACCGTTGTCTCCGCAATACCAGAGAAGTGTGTTTTCCCGGAGGCCCTGGTCGGCAAGGTGCGATCTCAGTCTCCCGATGGATCGATCCATGGCCGTGATTTCAGCGTATCGCTCGCGAAGCACGGCGCCAAGCGGCCTTTCGGTTCGGCGGCCCGTCTGATGCGAGGTGAGGGCTGTCTTCTCTCCCGGGTAGAGATCAAGCTGATTGTCGTAGCGTTCCAGGTCGCTCTGGTGGCCGCTGTAGGGTTCGTGTGGTGAGCCGAACCAGACGACGGCGAAGAACGGTTTGTTTTCACGCTTGGTCTGGTCGATGAAGTGCGAAACCTCGTCCGCCAGGATTTCAGAACTCTCACCGTAATACTGTTCGGGTGGTCCACCGTCCCGAGAGAAGACCGGATTCATCTCGAAGAAGTTGTCGTGGGACAGCCACGTGTGGAACCCGAACGCACCCGGGTTGGTGGGCGAGGTTGCCTTGACCGGGCCGATATGCCACTTGCCGAAGTGCCCACAATGATAGCCTGCATCAGCCAGCATTTGTGCGACTCCGACCTCCTCGGGACGCGTCGACCAGCCCGGACTGAACGCGCCGCTGCGATTGGGATGGCGACCCGTGATGACACTGGTGCGCGTAGGTGAGCAGACGGGCGTCGCGTAGAACCGGTCGAGGCGCAGACCCGTCGCTGCCATCTCGTCGAGGGTCGGTGTGTGTAGGTAGGGGTGACCGTTATAGCCGGTCTCGTTCCACCCGTGATCGTCTCCCATCAGAAGGATGATGTTCGGGCGATCGGCGGATGATGATCGACTCGCAAGCCCGAGTGTCAGTCCGAGACCTGTAGCGGTGCCGAGGAATGTGCGTCTGGTGATTGGGTTCATGCTGTGTCGTGTCGAGAACTTGATTGGAGTTTGGATTGTTTAGGATGTAAGATGGTCGAAGCGGCCAAGAGCGGTCACCCGCCTTCGCCTGCGGCTCAGGCTTGATGAAGATCTATAAAGACCGACCGGTCAATATCTCAGACTGCCCCCTTGGTCTTTCGTGCGTTTTTTGAGTTTTAGTTCAGGCGTCCAGAATCAGGGTTTTGTCGTCGATATCTCTCGACCGACGAGACCGCCGGAGTCTGGCGATCGAGAACTTCTAAGTCCTCATACATCCGTCTCACCGAGATTTTCTCGATGGCAGAGATTTCTGCTACATCCATTCCATCTCTGTTAATCTTGTGTTCATCTAGCGAGCGGGTGACCGCTATTTTCTACTCCGTAGAAAACACCCACCACTCCCACATATTATTTGTCGTCGTCGTCGTATCCCCGCGCCAGTGCCGCGTGTCGACCCACCACTGATGATTCGGTCCTGGACCGTGAATGAGGTCGTCATAGAAATCGCGGCCGTCGATCTGGTAGTCGCAGGGTACAATCATGCGCATGATCTGGCGGTCGAACTCGGCGGAGTGGTTAATGCCAGCGGAATGAAGCAGCCGGGGATGCCAGAAGATAACGTCGCCAGCGTGACCGGGGAACTCGAGCGGGGTGATCTCGTTGACAGCGGCATCTCGTGCACGTGCGTATGCCTCCTTACGGTCCTCCCTGATTGTCCCGCTTTGCAGGCATTCCCAGTATTCGTGCAGACGGGTGTGTGAACCCGGCCAGAGGGTGAAGCCGCCGCACTTTGGCGGGACGTCGTCCACGAACACCATCGCCGTCAGTTGACCGGCGGTGTAATCCAGGTGGGGCATGAGCTTGCCCGACGTACCCGGTGGTTTCGGGAACTGGCAGTAAACGCCCCTGACGCGTTTGGCCGTTCGGATCGGCTCGCCGATGAACTTCGCCACCAGCGATCGCATCCTCGGATGGTTGGCGATCCCATCCAGGAAGAAAGGCTCCGTTCCGATGCCTTCCCGTGAGCGCATCTTCCAGCTGCCGCCCTGAAGCTGGCCGACCTGAACGTCATCCTCCTCCGTCCACTGATCGGTGGGCAATCCCACCCACGACTCCGGATCCTCTTTGCGGAAGAGATCCCGGGGGACGTTGCTCCAGACACAGTCGACGACCTGCGAAAACACTTCCGGTTCGTGCAGGAATCCTCTCTTGAGCAGGAATCCTTGTTCCTTGAAAAACTGGATCTCGCCCTCGCTCAGATGGTCATTACCGTTCGTGAAATCCGGGTCGGCGAAGCACTCGGCTTCTTTGATGATGACGTCGTCCGCCATCTTGATCGAGGCGGCGTGTCGGTCTCGTTCGTTCATCTTGATCCATTCCTTCGGTTTGGTATTGGGACCGAAGGAAAGTGGGTATCCGGTNGATGTCAACCAGCGGGCGGTGGTCAGACCAGTCAGGTTACCTGACCTGGACGGTCCGGCTCCCNTTGCGCCATTTGACGGGAAGGTCCCTGAAGGACCGGACGACGCTGGGGGAGGGTGGTTTGGCTTTGGCGAACGAGGTACGCTCAACATCGAGAATGACCTGCGGCGTCGGGCTGCGTTCGACGATCACACGATGGTGGACACCCGCATTGACCCAGTGGACTGGGAAGTCGCGAGAAAGCGACTCGAGTTCGTTCTTGTCGACGGAGATCGTGTCTGCAAGGCTCAGGCTGAGGTCGTCGGCTTCGATCAGACCCATATCCGCAGATTCCTGAACGCCTAGCTCAGCCAGAAGCTGTTTCGCAGCGGATTCGGCGTCATTGTGGGGGAGTGCCTCTCGCGTCAGACGAAGTGCTCTCGCGATTCCGGCCAGATGGATCTGCTCCTTGAGGATTTGGCCTGCCGGTTTGAGGATGCGACCCTCTGATACCAGGCGTGCAGCAGTGTCGACAAAGGTTTCACCCGACAGTTCTTCTTCGGATGTCGATAAGGTAACCTCGGCAAGCGTTCGGGGAACGTCGGCCATAAGCCTGAGCATCCCATTTTTTTGGTCGATNCGCACCTTCCCGACATCGGATGCCCCGATAGCCGGCTTCAGCCAGCTCGGATCGCACGGGAGAAAGAGGCTCCCGTGTCCCACAATGCCGCGATCACGTCCTGATGACCAGAATGCACGGAGGATGAGCCCCGCATCGGGAATCGACCGCTCCTCCCNGTTGTCCCAAGGATAGACGGACAGTTCGACCTGACCATTGGCGTAGGGGAGACCGTCCTTCTTGCGTCCCGACCGTCTCTTGGCACGGAGTCGAAGAACAAAGGCCTGCTCGGGAATACGTTCCAGCAGGTGTCGGGCGAGCCGCTCGATTTCGGGGCGGTCGCTCGGAGGGGGGTTGAAGCTTGAGGAGAACAGGCGAACGCAGACATCTGGTGCAGTGCGTCCGGCTCTTCCCGCGCGCTGATCCAGCGAAGCTTGAGAGGCTGCCATCAACGCAAGCGCGTTCTGACTACCGCGGTGCTCGATCTGATGGGCCAGACCCGAATCGATCACCGTACGGACGCCCGACAACGTCAGACTGGTTTCAGTAACGTTGGCCGCGAGGAACACACGCCGATTCAGTCTGTTCGCGAAAACCCGATCGATTGACTGTGCGTGCAGTCCGGCGTGGAATGGGAGGACGTTGACGTCTCTTGGTACGGCTTGTTCACAGGCCTCCCGGCAAGCGTCGATCTCTCCTTTGCCGGGCAGAAAAACGAGCACATCACCTTCTTGCTCGCCAATTGCGCGACGGACAGCGGAGGCGACCCGTTGGTCGAGGTCTTCGGCACTGGGCGAAAGTGGTTCCTCGATGTTTCGGATCTTGACGGGTATGTTCTTCCCTCAGCGGTCAGCCGAACGCCCCCGATTTGATCCGCGAGCGCTTGTCCGTCGAGGGTCGCCGAGGTCAGGACGATCGGGGCCCGGCTGTGACCTTTCCTCCTGGCCTCGAGAAGAATGGCCGCACAGAGGTCCGCCTCCAGGCCGCCCTCGTGGAATTCGTCAAGGATGACGGCTCCCGGCCGCGGACCACCATTCTCGCGAAGCATACGTAAGGCGACTCCTAGCGTCGCAAAGAGAACACGCGTGTTCCTAGAGCTATGATCGTCGAAACGGATCCGAAAGCCGATCGATTCGCCGACCCGCTGACCACGTTCGGAAGACAGGAATTGAGCCAGTGAACGAGCGGCAACTCGTCTGGGCTGAACAACCAGGATCAGTCCTTCGACGATATTCTCGAGCCGGATGGGAATGCGAGTGGATTTCCCGGAGCCGGTTGGTGCTTCGACGACGACCAACCCGTGGTCCCGAATGGCGTCGGTGATCGCCTGACGGTGGTCGTATTGCAGCTTGGACGCCCTTCGACTCCGCTCAGGGTAACCAAGTTGTCCGCTAACCAAGTGCTAGAAATCACATACGGCGTACATACACGTANTAAGCGCCACAAATCGGCTGAAGATCCTCGTCATCATACCAGGTATGCAACAGCGTGGGACCTGGTTCGAGGTCGACCGTAAAGCTGGCGTCCTGGGCATCCGCATCGGTCATGACCTCGTGCATTCGGCCACCGATCATCAGCCTCGCGCGAGCGATCGGAANGGAGCCGCCATCGGGATGCCGATTGGCCCACTCGTCGCGGGTCCCTTCTGGTATCCCGTCGATCATGGGGGGAGAAGTACACGACTCACGCAGACCGAGATCGCTTTCCTCCGGCCAACGACGCATAGCAAGTTGATAAGTCCCCGCACACTCGACGTCCAGATGCCAATAGCTGTTACGCCTTACACCGACCCGGACCTGTTGTTGCTGGTCGACGAAAACGTCCGCCCATTCACATGCCGTCAACATGGTCGGGTTCTCCGCATCGCTACCGATCGTGACTCGCTGGATCTCGTTCGCGAAGGGCTCGACTTCTTTCCACCACGCTCCCAGGTGCGCTTCCATCTTGCGGGCGACGTCGGGATGCTGGTCGATGACGTTTGACTCCTGCGCGGGGTCCGTTTCGAGATCGTAGAGGTCGGTTGTGCCGAGCAGTCGCCATCGCTGCCACAGTACGCCCGCTCCTTCTCGCCGGACAAAGGCCGGGCTGTCAGGCGAGGGGTAGTCCATCGGTCCGGGCATCCGGCTGTAGTTGACGACCAGCATACGGTCGTCGGGCGGAGAGCCGTTTTCCTGAAGGATGGGCGATAGGCTGTGCCGTCGCACCGCTCGGGGGCGTCGAATCCGCAGATCTCGGAGAGTGTCGGCAGCAGATCCTGAACCTCCGTCAGGCCGTCGACGTCGCGCGGCTCTGTCAGGCNCCCACCGGGCCAGTGGAAGAAACAGGGCACGCGGTGACCGCCCTCCCAGAGCGTCGTCTTGTTGCCTCGCATCCCCGCGTTGTAATAGACTTGGTCGAAGGTGCTCCCGTNATCGGTCATAAAGATGACGAGCGTGTCCCGAGCCAAATCCTGTTCGTCCAGGTAGTCGCGCAGCCGTCCGATCTGCCGATCCAGGTTGTAGATCATGGCGAGGAAGCGGATAATACGGCTGCGGGTGTCCGGCCATAGGTCAGGTGGGAGTTGATCCTCGTTCTCGGTGAAATGCGCTTCAACCGCATCGTAATCCGCTTGGGGGACGAACAGGGGAGCGTGCGGTGCGTTTGTTGGGAGGAACAGGAAGAACTGGTTCTTCTGTTGCTTCTGAACGTCGACCCAGTCCAGGGCGGCATCGAAGAAGACCTCCGTGCAGTACCCCTCGAAACGTTTGCGTTCTCCGTTGTGGGAGTAGACGTCGTCGAAGTAGCTGTTCTCCCAATGGTCCGGGACCGAGGTGATGTGCGAGGAGGGGAACCATAGTGTTTCGTCGAAGCCCCGGTCCTGTGGGCGATACGGGTAGTTGTCGCCGAGATGCCACTTGCCAAAGCACCCCGTCGCGTAGCCGGCATCACGGAACAGGTCGGCCATCGTCGGCAGGTCGGATCGCAGGAGCGTCCGGCCACTGCTGACGTTGAGAGCACCGTTGCGGCAGGCGTCCAGACCGGTGAGCAGCTGACCCCGGGTCGGTGTGCACATCGGGGCGACGTGGAAGTCAGTTAGTCGGACGCTTTCGGCGTGCAGGTGGTCGAGGTTCGGCGTAAGCGCAACGGGGTTCCCGTGGCAGGCGAGATCGCCGTAGCCCTGATCGTCGGTGATGATGAGGATGACGTTGGGAGGTCTCTTCATGGCTCTACGATGGAAAACCTAGGACTACAGAGAACACGGAAAACACGGTAGGAAGGTAACGTGCTGGTTCCGGGCTACGAGGCAAGCATCGACAGTCTGGTAGCGGCCCAATTCGAGGCAATGCCTTAGGTTTATAGGCACCATTCGTAGAAGCCAGGGCCAGTTTTTGTGACCATCGTCTGTATAGCCGACTTCATTGAGGCGATACGGTCGGCGTGTTCTGGGAAGCCGGCGAGGTTGTTAACCTCCAGCGGGTCGTCGGCAAGGTTGTAGAGTTCGTCGCCGTCCGTTCGATGGAAGATGTATTTCCACCGATCCTCCAGCATCATGACACGCTGGGCAAGCTCTTCTGGAGCTGTGGAACGGAAGTTGATCCCGTCGGAAGTGCCTATCTCAGAAAACACCGGAGCCGGATCCGGTTGATTGCCCGCCAGAATCGCACCAGCCACACTACGGCCGTCGATGTCGTTGTCGAACCCGAGTCCGCACAGGTCCAGAAGCGTGGGGGCGAGGTCGACGCCTCCCAGTGGGGTGGTGACGGTATGGCCGGACGGCAGATCGCCTGGCCACGAAACCAGACAGGGTACGCGAACGGATGCCTCCCAGAACATGCGTTTCTGAATCGCGTGATGCTCGCCCAGCTGCTCGCCGTGATCGCTGATGAAGGCAACGATCGTGTCGTCAGTCAGACCGAGTTGATCGAGATGAGCCATCAGTCGACCGACTTCATCATCGATGTGGGTGATGAGGGCGTAGTAGTAGGCCATCATCGTCTTGAAACCTGTCTCGTCCATGTCGAGAGGCAGACGTCCCTTGTCTTTGCCCAGGTAGCCGGGCCTGCCTACGAGGTCGTCCTTCCACGTCTCGGGAAGCTCGATCTGGTCAACGGGATATCGGTCAATGAGCTCCTGGGAGACGGCGATGAGCGGATGTGGATCCTTGACGCTGAGGTAGAGGAAGAAGGGACGGTCATCCTGAGTGTCGAGAAACTCGATGCCTTGGTTGATCGTCCAGGTGGTGCGCTGCTGACGGGGATCTGATATGGGCGTGTACTGCATCCCGTGACTCTTGATGGTGGGATGTTTGCCCTCGTAGATGTTCGGGACGCCCTCACGGTCGAAGTAGTCGAACATGATGTCCGGGTGGTCGCCCTGATACCGATAGACGCGCCAGAACTCCTCAAAGCCGTGCTGTGGGACGTGATCGTGGCCCAGGTGCCAGGGTCCGGCGATCCCACAGCGGTAGCCGGCCTCGTTGTAGACATCGCCGAGCGTGACGGCATCGGGTCGCATCACGGCCATCGCATCCGGGTCGAGACGCTCGGGGCCGTAGTTCGCGAGTTGGCGATGGTAGTGGGGATAGGTCCCGGTCAACCAAGACGCGCGTGCCGGCGAACAGACGGGCGATGCGCAGTAGGCCGTTTCGAAGACGACACCACTTTCCGCCAGTCGATCGATGTTCGGCGTCTGGACCAGCGGATGTCCGGCATATCCCAGGCAATCGTACTTCAACTGGTCACACAGGATAAACACGAGGTTTGGTTGATTGGCCACGTCTCCCCTTACCAGGGCAGCTGGTTGTTGTCGGCCGCCTTCTTCATGTTGCTCAACCACGCCCGCCACAGCCACTTGGTGCGGCTTCCCTTCGGCAGGTAGAGGGCGTCGATCTCATATTTTTTGTCGCGTTCCAGTTTCGCGCCGAGATGGGGCACCACTGCAGAGTACGGGATCCAGGCGAAGGTGCTGCGTTCACCGTAGGCGTCCGCTTCGTCTTCGGGAATCGGATTGTTCCCGATCCGCTGGGCGGGCACGAAGTCGACCTCCGCGAAGAAGAAGCCGAACTCACCGTCCATAACCGGTTTCTGTCCTTCGATCAGGCCAAGCAGATCCTTCTGGTTGTAATAGCCACGTGACTCTTCCTCACCCTTGTGTGCGGCCGTCTGAGAGATCGTCTCGCCAACTCTAGCGCCGCCGCCAAATGCCGCCCATCCACGCTCACCACGCGCGTGCTCAGCCAGAAGCAAATAGACCTCACCACCACTCTTGTGATACAAGACGATCCCCGCCGGCGGCTCTGCCAGTGCAGCAGTCTGGAGGCAACAAGCGGTCACGATCGCGTACAAGACCCGTTTGATCATCATCCCTCCCGTGTTGAGTTTGCCCAATCTCGCTGTCTGGAATATATACGCAATAAAGTCGATGAAGATTCGGGATCCCGCAACCAGACTTGGCCGCAATACCCTTGCTCACAAAGCCGCTGAGCCCGTTCATGACTGGGCAAGTGTGTTCTTTCGATCAGCGCATCGCGAAGGCACCTATTCGTTGGAGGTGAAACTGTGGTGTGACATATCCCGCTGGTTCTGCTGCTGACTGCCTTCACAACCCGGGCAGACGCAGCCGACATCGTTATCTACGGGGACGAGAGTTACCCCCGTATTCACACGCAGAGGCCGGTGAGCCGAAGGGAATTTACGTCGACGTTCTTCAATCTGCGTTCTTCCGATTGACCGACTATCAGGTGACGATCAGGATGGCTCCGTGGGCTGGAATACGTAAAGAACGGGCTGGGAATGGCGATCTTCCCACAGTATGACGTCAAAGAGCGGACCGAGTTGCGCGACCTTTCGGTTCCGATCCTGCAGGGGCGCGTCGTGGTGTTTGGTACGGCTGAAAGTTTGAAAGGAAAGCACAAGTGGCCGGACGGTTTCTATGGTAGTCGAGTCGGTTTGAACACAGGGTTTGATCCGGCCGTACTCGGAGGAGTCCTGTTCGCCGAGGCCATCAAGTCAGGGAGGATCAGGCTCAGAGAGGCGAACAGTTCAGCACGGAATCTGAGGAAGCTGGTGCGAGGAAGAATCGACTTCTACCTGAACGACCGGATGACGGGTGTTGAGGGGTATCCCGGTGTCGTTCTTGGGCAGGTGACCACCGTCAACGAAGGCCACATCGGCTACACGACGCTGCAAAGCAAGTTTGCTCATCTCGTCCCCTTCGTGACCGCCCTCGACTCGGTGATTGTCGAGTTGCGGCAGTCGGGGGGAAATTGAATGGATTCTTGGACGCTATTTGAAAGAGGATGATCGTGTCGATCAGTGACGCTGAATTGGAGGCCTACGAAGCGGACGGAGCGGTGACGATCGATGGACCGCTCAGTCCGGAAGAACTCGACCGCGCTGAGGCTGCGTGGGACCGGATCAAGGGTGGCGACACCCCGCCGTATGAGGATCCCGACTACGTCGACGTGGTTCAACATCCATTCTTTGAGGAGGTGGCGAAGCGTGTGCTGCGAGCGACGTCGGTCCACCTCTGGTGGGGACTGTCCCCTCACGAGCGACCTGTCTGGACAAAGCCGTTTGACAGTCCGAGTGAACAATGGGCAAACGGATCACATCTCGACATTCAGGCCACGTGGGAGGACTTTACGGCCACCCCGAGGCGAATGCGGTGTGAACTGTGGTTCTGGCTGAACGATGTGCCCGAGGATCGTGGGGCGATGCGGATTCTGCCGGGAAGTCATCGGCCCATTATGAAGCACTGGAGCCGCATCCTGACGGACGAGCACAAACAGATGCTGCCCCGTGTGCACGGGATCCGTCGTAACCCGAATGAGAACCACCCGGCTTATCCGGAGTACATCCCAGATCTGACGGATACCCCCTGGCTGGATCAGGAACCCGTGGCATACATAGCCAAGCGGGGTCAGATCCTCGTACTGTGCAGCGCCGGTTTTCACTCGGCCTGGCAGAATCAGGACAGCGTGCCGCGGAAGGCGATGGGGATCTCATGGGCAGCCGACGGCATCAGGTGCGGCTTGCCGAAGAACCAGCGGGATGCGCTGATGGACTACCATCCGAGGTTGAAAGAGAAGCTGCGGCCGGACAGGGCTCACATTGTTTCCGAGCATTTCGAGTGGGTGTTCGAGAGTGACTACGAGCCGAGGTGGGAAGAGATGTTCCCCACGGATGAAGCCGGGAAGTAGCCAGAATGACGACAGTTTACACTAGCGGAGAAGACAGATACCACACCTATCGGATTCCGTCGCTGATGCAGGCCGCGAACGGGGATCTGCTCGCGATCTGTGAGGGGCGCCGGAACAACCAGCGGGACCACGGCGACATCGACCTGCTGATCAAACGATCCGTTGATCAGGGAGAGACGTGGTCGGAGCAGATGGTTATCTACGGCGAGACCGGGGAGGTGACGATCGGGAACCCCTGTCCGGTACTCGATCGGGATACGGGACTGATCTGGCTGCCCTTCTGCAGGGACAATAAAGATGTGCTGGTCACCGCGAGCGAGGACGATGGCAAGACGTGGCGCGATCCGGTCAACATCTCGAGTACGGGAACCCGACCCGAGTGGAACTGGTATGCGACCGGTCCCGCGGTGGGGATCCAGCTGGCGAAGGGTGACCATAGGGGGCGGCTGGTGATTCCGAGTGATCATCGGAACGACAGCGCATACGGGAACGGGTCCCACGCCCTCTACAGTGACGATCACGGTGAGACCTGGCAGGTCAGCGACCTGATCACACCCGGCGCGAACGAGTGCCAGGTGGTGGAGCTGAGAGACGGCACACTGATGATGAACATCCGCATGCAGTCACACAGTCGAGGGTTTCGAGGCGTGTCGACCAGTGACGATGGCGGGGCAACGTGGTCGGAGATTCGGCACGAGGAACAGCTGCCCTGCCCGCGCTGTCAGGCCGGTTTCGTATCAGACGGAAACCGGCTGCTGTTTACGAATCCCGTTCCGGACGCGCCGCCAAGCGGGGAGAAGGGGGAGCGAGTGAACCTGGTCCTCAGATCGAGCGAGGACGATGGCGGGTCGTGGACGGACGTGGCCGTGTTGCACGAAGGTCCCGCAGCCTATTCGTCACTCTTGCCGCTCGACGAGAATCGGGTGGCGGTCCTATACGAGGGTGGTGAGGAACACTTCCGCGAGGCGCTCAGGTTCGAGGTGGTGGAACTGGGGTAGGGCGGATCGTATCCAACGATCCGTATCGTTCCGTCGAACACGGCCGATCCATTTCGGCGCGGCTATTCGGCGAAACCGGGTGCAAGGGTGCGGACAGAGGATGGCTCCACCTTGTGTGTCGTATGGAATCACCCTCAGTCAGGCCCGGAAGATGGTGTCACTGCGTTGACGTATACCAGTGAGCCAGACGCTCTATCATTTCAAGACGATGAGATTGATATGTCGGGTCATCATACAGGTTATACAATTCGTCCGGGTCTTCCTTCAGGTTGTATAGCTCTCCGTATGTTTCTCCGGGGTAGAAGACCAGCTTCCACTCACACGACCGCGCCATGATGCGTGGGCCGTGTTCCGAGTATACCGTGTCGTGAATCTCGACTGAGTCACCTCCCAATAACCCCGTCAGGGTTTGGCCCGAAGCGCCCTCCAGCGGGTCTAATCCCGCAAGCTCCAGGAAGGTCGGTCCCAGGTCGATCAGTTCCACCAATGAATCCTGTACGCCGAGTTCAGACACGCCCGGTCCCGCGAAGACGAGCGGAACCCTGGCGACGGCGTCATAGTGCGAAGAGAACTTGTAGACCAGGCCGTGGTCGCCCAGGCAATCTCCGTGGTCCGACGCGAAGACGAAGACGGTATTGTCCAGTTGACCCTTCTGCTCGATAGCCGTCACGATCTTGCCGACCCAGTCGTCGACCAGGCTGACGTTGGCAAAGTAATGTCGTCGCATCCGACGAATCCGATCGGGTGTGGCCCGACTCCACCAGATTGCGGCGGGAGACACCTTCCCTTCAGAGCCTTCCATCGATTGCTTCTGGGGAGGCGGTTTGGTGTCCAACTCGCCCGTCCATCCCACAGGATCCGGGATCTCGATGTCCCCGTAGCGTTCGAGCGCTGACTCAGGGATGTCGTATGGATCGTGCGGTCCAGCGAATCCGCTCCACATGAAGAGCGGCTTCTCGAAGTCGTGATTCTCGATCGCGTCGATCGTCCACTGCCCGACGACATTATCGATGAACAGGTCCTCGTCGTGTGGCCATACCGTGGCGCCGAGGTGGTCAGGCCAGTCCGGAATTTCTTTGTAGTAGCTGCACGCAGGTCGCGTCAGGCCGAACTGAGCCAGGTAGAGGTCGTAGTCGTCAGGATCCGGACCGTGTTGGCCCTGCTTGTAGTTCTTGTTTTCGACGACCGTACGGTGGTTGAAGCCGCAGGGCAGACGAATCGGCGACGTGTGCATCTTGCCGATGTTGACGGTGTGGTAGCCGCCGTCGCGAAGACGCTCGATCCAGTTGGGCTGATCGGGCGTCAACCATTGCTCGTTCTGGTAGATCCCGTGCGTGTGGACATACTGGCCCGAGACTATGCTGTTTCGGGAAGGGCCGCACACCGCGCCCTGGACGAAGGCGTGGCTGAACGCGATCCCTCGTCGAGCCAGACGGTCGATGTTGGGCGTAGGGACGTGATCGAAACCGAGGCAGGACAGGGTATCCCATCGCTGCTGGTCGGTCATGATGAGGACGATGTTGGGTTGGGGCATTCTGTTCCTGAATCAAAGTCAAAAGCATTAACGCAGAGAACACGGAGTGTGAGTCGTACGTGTCGTGAGCGTCCTGCCATGGACCGGGCTCGGGTGCAGCCAAGTAGCGGTGGTGGCAAATAGCCAGGGGCGCAAGCCTCTGAGGACCGTGCGTGTGGCGAAATCATAGACCCGAATGGGGCGGCCGTGGGTTCTAATACCCAGATTATCCGGTTGAACCGAAGGGGCAAACCTAGTCGTAGGCGGCCTGCATGTAGGGATGGGTCCAGTTCATCGACGTCAGAGGTTTCGGGTTGTCGACCTTTCCGACTGGCCTGCAGTTCTTGCCTGCCACGCCGACGCGTTCGTCACCGAGGTCATCACGACAGGCGTCAGCCAGGCCGTTCAATCGGGCCACCACATTTGGCTGATCCGAATACAGATTCTGTTCCTCGCCTATGTCGCTGCTCAGGTCGTAGAGAAGGTTGTCGTCCAGGTGGAGCTTCCAGTCTGCTGATCGGACGGCATTTAGGTGGTTGCGGCGGTAGTAATAGAATGCCTCGTATGGGCTCACTGCGCCTTCACCGCCTAGCAGGATGTCCGCGATGTCGTGACCGTCCAGGTTGCGGTCCGTCGGCGGCTCGACACCGGCGAGACGGGAGAAAGTCGGCAGGAAGTCCATGGTGGTGGCTACTTCGCTACTCACACGACCCGCCGGTATGCGTCCTGGCCACCGTGCAATACAGGGCTCTCGCATCCCGCCCTCCCACGTTGAGCCTTTCGCCCCTCTCAGTGGACCGTTGCTTCCACCCTGCCGTCCGTTTGATCCGTTGTCGGATGTGAAGATGACGAGCGTGTTCTCGTCGATACCGAGTCTCGACAACGTGTCCAGAATGACACCGGTCGTATGATCGATGTGTTCGACAGCCGCGCCATACGGCCCGTTCTGCGATTGCTGGAGGAACGTCAGGGGCGCGTAGATCGGGACGTGCACATACATGTGCGCGAAATAGAGGAAGAATGGTCCGTCCTTGTTCTCCTGGATGAAGCTGACGCATTCGCGCAGGTAGTTCTCGGTGAGCGACGCCTGGTTGGGGTCTGTCTCGACCACACGATCACCGCGGAGCAGAGGAAGGTGGGGAAACCGATACACATCCTGACGGGGGTGGTCGGGCAGCATGTCGTTGCTGAACGGTATGCCGAAGTAGCTGTCGAAACCGTGCTGTTCGGGTAGGAACTCAGGCTGATCGCCCAGGTGCCACTTCCCGACCATTTTGGTAGCGTAGCCGGCGTCCTTGAGCAGGCGAGGGAGCGTGATTTCGTCGGGGTTCAGGCCGAGGGGATCGCCCGGGAACAGGGTGCCGTTGCGGTAACCATAGTCGAGGCCGACGCGTTTGGGATAGCAACCGGTCATCAGGCCTGCTCGTGACGGCGTACAGAGCGGGGCGGGAACGTAGAAGTCGTTGAAGCGGATGCCCTCGTCAGCCATCTGGTCCAGGCGCGAGGTACGGTTGTGCTCCGACCCGTAGCAGGTCAGGTCGCCGTAGCCGAGGTCGTCGCAGAAAATGAGGATGATGTTTGGTTTTTCTGTGGGTGTAGTCATACGGGGACTCCTAGAAGGAAGACCAACCCTGCTTTCGCAGGGCATGCTCCATCCACGAAAGCTCGCCCCCGCATACGCGGGGGACACGAAAGGAAAGACACCCAGGCCGGTGAATCGTGGAGTAGCCAGATGTCCGTGCGACGACGTAGCTCGGTCAGCGATCTGAATGGTGAATTTCCTCAGGATGAGGGAGATGCGTCGATCGCGGTTTTCATAGTAGGTGACGAACCCGCGATCGCCAAGGAAATCGATGCTGGGGTAGGAAAAGGAACAGCTGTCGTTGTCCGCTTCGGGCGTCGGGTCGAGCCGCTGTTCGCCGAACCAGGATGCGCCTTCGTCATCAGAGAAGGCGACGCGTATGGGGGTGCGGTCAGGCGTGCCAGCAATCAGCGACGACATAAGTTCGGTGTCTATGGTCGACTTTTCTCTCGGGTCTGCAGATATTCTCTCGCGTGACGGAATCGCGCCGTGAAACGTGTGGGATCAGCCGAGATGATGAACGACGAAGTCGCGATACACATGAGTGATGTGCTCGTGAGCACTTCGGTGAGACGGTTTTTGGGCGAACAACAGATCAGGGGATCAGAGGTAGAGCGTGGGCAGACCGAACATCTTGATGTTCATAGCGGACGGAATGCAGGCCCGGGTTCTGGATCCCGGGCAGGAATGTAAGACACCAACGATCGACGGGCTAATCTCCCGTGGGGTCCGGGTTACGCGCGCGCATACGCCCCTGCCCACCTGCTCTCCTGCGAGGGCGAGTTTGATGACCGGGCTTCTGCCACATAATCACGGGGTACTGGAAGTGGAGCACGGCGTGGACGCCGATCAGTGTGTTCTGCGGACGGAGCATCCGCACTGGGCACAGAGACTGCGAGATAGTGGGTATGCGACCGGCTACTTCGGGAAGTGGCACGTTGAGCGCACAGGCGAGCTCGAGCCGTTCGGTTGGAATACGTTCGATATTCGCGGTGCACGAGACCACGCGAATGCCTCTCAGAAAGGGCTGGCGGCAGACGACTCGATGGATCCGGATACGGTGCGCTTCTACGAGGGGCCCGATGGGTACAACGACACGCTCAAGTATGCCGTCACCGATGTGACACCGAACGATCGCGCGATCGGGGGGCCGGCGGGGCTGGCGTGCGAATGGCTGGACGATCGCCGAGAGGATCCGTGGTGCTGTGTCGTCAGCTATTACGAGCCGAACGAGTCGCTGATTGTCGGTAGGGAGGCGTATGAACTGTATGATGTCGACAGCCTCGAGCTGCCGAAGAACCTGAAGGACGACCTGAGCGATCGGCCGAACATCTACCGACGCGATCAGCAGATCTGGAACGACGTGAGTGACGACGAGTGGCGGCAAATCCTGGCGTGCTACTACGGGCGGATTACCGAACTCGATGGTCAGGTGAAGCGCGTGCTCGACAAGCTCGAAGCGACCGGACAGCTGGACAATACGGTGGTGATCTTCACAGCTGATCACGGGCGATACGTCGGCAGCCACGGGCTTGAAGCACACAACTTTGGCGCGTTCGAGGAGATCTACAATGTGCCGCTGGTGGTCGCGGGGCCCGGAGTGGCTGAGGGAATCACGACGGATGCTCTCGTCGGTTTTCACGAGATCGGGCAGACGATCCTGGAAGTGGCCGGCGAGAACCCCATCGATGTGCCCGATTCCGCCTCGTTCGCCGATCTGCTGGCTGACCCCGTCGCCGCCGCCGACAACCACCGCGAGGCATACGCGGAATACTTCGGCTCGCGATTCCGGCTGACCCAGCGGGTCCTCTGGCAGGACGAGTGGAAGTTCGTGTTCAACGGGTTCGATTTTGACGAACTCTACAATGTGAAGGCCGATCCGTGGGAGATGGAGAACCTGATCGACCGGCCCGAGCACGCTGATCGGATCCGGGAGATGATGGCGGGCATCTGGCGGCGGATGCACGAGACCGGAGACACGACCCTGCTGAACTCGCACTATCACTCGATGCGATTCGCTGCGGTGGGCCCGAACAGCGGTCAGTGATGGAAAGTGGTAGGACACGCCGATCCGAACGTCTGAAGCAGGGCCTGGACAGCTTCAGCTACTACGTGCACTGGCGGTATGGTGGTCAGACCATCGATCAACTGCTCGATCGCGTGGCCAACCTGGGGTTGTCGGCGCTGCAGATCAACATCAATGGCCCTCGTCATCGCGCCCTGACCGGCACGACGACTGAGCATTTCTGTCGTGTGGGGGAGCGGGCCAAAGAGATGGGGATTACCCTCGAGGTAGCATCCGGCGGTACGGACCCGTCGAAAATGCTGCTCGTGTTGGAGATGGCTCGCCAGCTGGGTGCAGAGGTCGTTCGGACGACGGTCAATGAGCGCGGCAGCGAGACGGTCCTCGAGAAGGCCGCCAGGAACCTGCGTCAGGTTGCCGCACCCTATGAAGCGTCGGGTATCGCACTGGCGGTCGAGAATCACGAAGACCTGACGGCAGAAGAGGTGGTCGACCTGATCGAGCGCGTGGATTCGCCAGCAATGGGCGCCGTTTACGACAGTGGCAATTCCATCCCGTTCTACAAGGACCCGGTCGAAGAAGCACGTCTGCTGGCCCCGTATGTGAGGACAACTCACATCAAAGACCACCTGCTGGTTTGGGATGGTGATACGGTCTGGTCGGTGGGAACACGCCTTGGCCGGGGTCGGATTCCACTTGCAGAGATCGTCGAAACGCTCGTCGATGCCCCTCACCTGACTCGTCTGATGACCCAGGTTTGCTATGGATATGCCGTGCGCATGCCCGATCGACCTGGCGGAATCCCGTCCAGTCCGCTCTACGAGCCGGTCGAACGCCCGGATGATCCTCTGGACGTATGGGTTCCGACGGGTGACGGCCACCACGGATATCTGGAGGCTGACGAGGGTCATCTTGCAGCGGCAGCAGGCCACGTGGAGACCAGTGTCGGCCGTATGCGGCATCTCTTGGCTTGACTCGATTTTGCATCGCTTGGATCTTCACGTGTCTCGTCAACAGAACTGTCGTTCCGGCCATTCGGCTGCCACAACTCAGAAGGTTCGCTATGCCAGACGTGCAAGATATCTTAGTTTTCTACCAGACCAGTCCAGGTCTCGACGTCGGTCCTGTCGCGTGGGCACGATACGATGCCTCCAAGGGGACCGGCATCAAGGATCTGGTCGAGGATGATCGACCGCCGTATAAGAATGCGATGGCCGCGATGCGGGACGGATGGCAGGTCATTCAGATGAGCGAATACAAGCAGCGGTCAGCCGAGGACGGCTACGAGCTCGGGCCGATCCCGTATCAGACGGTGATGTCCCGGTTCAGCGAGCTGCAAGCAGAAGAATAGTCGAGAGTCGCAGGTCAAGGGTCGCGAGTCGAAAGTCGGAAAGTCAGAGTCGAAAGCAGAGGCATTGAGATGGAGCATTTGATTTCGTCGAAGGATATGGCGCGGTTCGTTGGGTCCGGATATCTCCGGTATGACGATATGGTTCCGCCGGAGCTGTGCGAGGCAAGTCGTAAGGAGATGGAATCGTTCGGGGGCTTTCTCTCGGTCGGCACACCGTTCGAGGAGACGTGGCCGAAGGAGGGAGCACTGGGTGAGGTGTTCCGGCTGCCGAAAGTGAAGGGGCTGATCCACTCGCTCGTCGGGCCGGATCCGCTTTACGATCATCACGCAGCACACCTGGTCAAGGCCGGTCAGCTGAAGGGACCGGATATGCACCAGGACTCCGTAATCGATTTTCGCGAGAACTACTACGACATTCAGCTGTCGTTCTTCCCGGTCGATACGCACGACGAGATGGGCGGGACGTTCCTGGTTCCGGGCACCCACTTCCGGAACGTGCGCACGGGCGAAATCCGCGGGTATCAGCACATGATCGGGAAAATCTGGGCGACCTGTCCGGCAGGGACGATCTACGTGTGGAACACGCGCGTCTGGCACGGCGCCCGGAGCAACCATACTGACAAGGATCGGTACATGTTTAAGCTGCGCCTCAACCCGACGCAGCCGCAGATCCGGAATTTCGATACCTCGGACCTGAACGATCCAGAGATTCCGTCGATCCTGAACACGCGGCACGGCTGGGAAGGCAACGAGATGCGCTATGAGTTGATGAAGCGCGTTCAGCAGTGGCGATACGTGTCGGATCAGCCGGATTACGATCAGGGCGAGCGCTTCCTGAGACGGCGGGAGTATCAGCCACAGTTGCAGGCGTAAGGACTGTAGCAGCTGTCTCCGACGGCGATGCTATGACGTTTTCAACAGCGGCTCTGAGCTTGTCTCGGGGCCGTTGTTGCTTTTCGGGATGGGAGGCACATGAGCGATGTAAACGTGAGTGTGTTCAGCTGCTCGCTGCACTCGCAGAGCCGGTCGTATGTGATGGCGCAGAAGGCGGTTGAGGATCTGGTCGGGGCAGGGGCGCAGGCGACTCTGTATGACCTTCGCGAATACGATCTCGACTTCTGCGGGCGACCTGAGGCGAGAGAATATGACCGGTTGGGCGAGTTGCGGTCTGCGGTGAGAGACGCGTCTGCCGTGCTGATGGCGGTGCCGATCTACAACTTTTACGTGAATGCGGCGGCGAAGAACCTGATCGAGCTGACCGGACGTGAATGGATCTACAAACTCGTTGGGTTCATCTGTGCAGCGGGTGGACAGGCGAGCTACATGTCGGTGATGAACATCGCAAATTCGTTGATGCTCGACTTCCGCTGTATCATCGTCCCACGGTTCGTCTACGCGACATCGGGTGCGTTCGGGAACGACCGCGAGCCAGATATGTACGTTCAGGACGAGTCGATCGTGGAGCGGATCAACGAGCTGGCGACGATGACCGTGTCACTGGCGAAGGCGCTTGACCCGGTGATCGAGGAGATGCCGGAGAGAAAGGGCAGGACCTGAGAAATCGAGGATAGCATATTGAGAGGCAGAAGAACCACAGAAGAACACGGATGGACACAGATAGCGAACAGATGCGTAGGAGGGCCGTCCCGACCTGAAGGCCCGCAAATCCTGCGGACCACGACTTGAATCAAGGAATCCCTCATTGGCGAATCCAGACAAGAATGTAAGAGAAGAATTTCTGGAGAACTATTCGGTGCATCTGAAAGGTGCGTTGCCCAGGGAACTGTGTGACGAGTGGGTAGCCGAGTATTTCGAGCGGACGGGTGTGGTCGAGGGAGATGCGTCGACCTACGCGGAAGAGCCGAACCGGTTCGCCGACCGGACGATGAGCATCCCGATTCGGGAGACATCGCCGGTACTATGGGACACTATTTGCGAGCTGTTGGGCGGGGAAGACCGGATCGATGCGCGCACGCTTGAGTTTTCGAACGGGTTCAACCTGAACACGAATCGAGGAGCGGACGAGCCGTGGAAGGGTCCTACGGCGGAATCACCTGGATGGCACAAGGATGGGTGGTTCTTCAGGCACTTTCTGGACAGCCCGGAGCAGGCGCTGCTCTGCCTGGTGATCTGGAGGGATATTGAACCGAAGAGCGGGGGGACGTTTTACGCACCGGACTCCGTTCCGCTGATCTGCAAGGAGCTTCGGGATCATCCGGAAGGATTGCCGCACTTTCACAAGTGGGCGAAGTGGATCGATCACTGCAGGGACTTCAGGGAGGTGATTGCCTCGGCAGGGGACGTGATCGTCCTGCATCCCTACATGCTGCACGCACCGTCACAGAATCCGTCGGGACGGATCCGGTTCATGAACAACAAGGTCGTATCCCTCAAGGAGCCGATGCAGTTCAACCGGCCTGACGGGAACTACGACGCGCTCGAAGCAAGTATCATCCAGGCGCTCGACGGCGAGCCCTTCGACTTTGCGATCACACGAGACCGGAAGCGAAGCGAGGGGTTCAGTCGGTTGGAGGATGATGAATACGCCCAGGAGACGGCTGCCGCTGACTAACCCTGACCTGCCCGCTCCTCCAAAGGTGTCCAGCCCCGTCCAGGACTCTTGATCCTCGCGTCATCCCACTCCTGCCTCAATCTCGCGAACTCATCTGGATCGTGCATCTCGCGCTCAGGGTTGTTCCTGTCCTGGATCACGAAATACGCTTCGTTGGGGTGACAGGCCATGGTCACCTCCTCGCGCTCAGGCGTGTAATCTTCCGGAATCTCTCCGACGTTGCTCGGGACGCTGAAGTCCTGATACCTCAGGTCCATACTCCACCTTACGATATCTGTTTTGTTCTCGAACGAGGCGTGTGGCGTCATGCCGGTCATGAACAGAACGGCTCCGGCGGGGATCTCGACCGGGACCGCTCCATCCGGCAAGTCCTCAGGCGCGATTTCCAGGAACCCGGCGTGGCCACCCGTGTAGTGCTGTATGATGCCTTCGTCCTGGACTTTCGGGATGACCCAGAGACAACCGTTGTCAAGTGTTGCGTCGACGAGCGGGACCCAGCAGGTGACCATCAGGTCCCTGTAGCAGTGGGGCATCGAGTAGCCGGCGTCCTGATGCCAGGGGACTTCGCCGCGAAGGAAACCGGGAACTTTTGCCCGGATGCGGTAGATCGATGTTGCCACAATATCTGGGCCGATGATGGTTTCGATACAGTCGATCAATGGTTGGTGGCGGAGGGCTTTCAGGATGCCTGGCCCGTGGAATCGACCGGACCAGATGGACATCAGGACGGCCGTCGCTGCCTCCGGGTTGTGTCGATGGAGCTCGGCCAGTCGGGTCTCGAACGATTCTTCAGCAAAGTCACGGTCGAGTTCCCCGCGCTCAATCAGCTGGTCGCACTTCACCTGGATGGCGCCGGTCAGTCCATCCTTCAGCAACTGTAAGTCGTCTGAACCGTATATCCCTTCCTTGACGACGTATCCCAGTTTCCCGAATTGCTGAAGTTTCTGTTCTGTCAGTCCCATTGCTTGCTCTCGGGTTCAGTGATGGTCAAACCGTGGAGGAAGATACCGATTCCGGCCTGCCAACCCAATCTAAGTCTACCCGTAGTTTCTGAAGCGGGTGCGTGGCTTCTGCGCTTTCGATATGGCGTATAGGAGCTAACTTGTGTGCCCTGCCGACATGTACCACCCCAAACGGAGACCTGTATGACAACCGAAGAGGCACTCGCAAAACGGACCCAGATGCTCGACGATGGATTTTGTGTCATCGAGAACGTCGTTTCGGAGTCGTTCCTGAAGGACGTGCGGGACGAAACCGAGCGACTGATTGCGGTTCATGAAGAGCCGGCCGATCTCGTCTACCAGGGCCAGCATATCGGTGTGAAGCGGGAAGACAACCCACTGATCGATAAGTTGCTGAGCTGGGCGCCGTCTTACCAGGCGTTGGATGAGCTCGGATTCGGTGACTTCAAGACGAGTGGAAGCATCATCATCCTGACGAAGGAGCCGAAGGGACCGCCGCTCTACTGGCATCAGGACTGGATGCGGTGGAAAGACCCGCTCAGCCTTTCA
Organism: Gemmatimonadota bacterium; assembly: GCA_002727195.1. Lineage (GTDB taxonomy): Bacteria > Latescibacterota > UBA2968 > UBA2968 > UBA2968 > UBA2968. The sequence goes on along the minus strand of PBWH01000008.1, from coordinate 94,179 downwards.
CCGTGGCCGCAGACGATCTTCCTCAACTACTACCTGACCGATACGACAGTGGAAAACGGATGCCTGAAGGTGATCCCGGGAACGCACCGTCGTCGTGTGCGGCTCCACGACAAACTCGTACCTGCGCACGAACAGGGCGCGCGGTTTATCGAGCAAGATCATCCGACCATGTTCGGGGACGATCCGGAACAGCTATACGTGCCGATCAAAGCGGGATCTTTGGTTTTGGCGGATGCGCGACTGCTGCACGCGGCAGGAAGAAACGTGACCGATGAACGCCGCACACTTGTTCTGGCCTGGCATCATCGGCCGATGGATACTGTTCCGGATTATTGGGATGGCGATGTGCCGGAGGAAATCCGAAATCGGGATCCGGAGGTTGAATACGAGACGTCGAGGATACCGCTGGAATTTTTGCGATGAAGTCAAAGACGATTCTGTACTCAGTTTTTGCTTAGGCGTGTGGGCACTCGAAGTCCAGCCCCTCCTCGCTAGCAACGCGGAGCGTTGTCGTCTTGCTGGATTCGCAGCTTCCAAAGCGACGATTCTGCAACACCCTCCACCATCACCTGCGTCAAGACCGTCCCCGCTGAGACATCACGTGCGAGCTTGTGGCCCGTCGCGATGTGGTATGGCATCGACTCGTCCGTTGCCGACTGTCCCAGCTTGACCGCCGGTCTGAGGAACGTTTCCCACCCATCGTCGTGCGCGCCGTGCAGTTCGGTGCCTGCCGTTAGGTCCTGCTTAGCCCTTCCGAAGGAGTCATACCGTTGCTCCATCGACCATCCTGAAGTGGGTGTGTTCCGCAGAGCTGCTATTAGGATCGAATATGGGGTCTCGACGCCGCAAAGGTGGTATGGACGGAAGATGAGGTAGGACGTATTGTCGGGATTGCCGATGTGACCCTTGCCGGACAGCACTTCGCGTGAATAGGCGTTCACGGCGTGCACGGTGACGTAGACACCGCCCCCCATGCTCACGTCGTGGTTGGCACGCAGATAGGTGGTCTGTTCGATGACGCCACGCCCTTCGAGGATGCCACCGTATGCTTGTGGCGCGAGGAGGATCGGCATTTCTGTAGGCCAGGCGACCGGATGGTGAAAGCGTTCACGCTCGATTGACAGGCCGGTCGCATTCGCTACGATGCCCTGCTCGGTCAGGTCATCCGTCCGGACATCGATGCTGTCGCCCAGCAGTTCCTTTCGCTGCTCGATAATCTTGAGCATATCTGGTCCGGGTGTCTCTATGTGTTTGAAGAGTGCCGCCTCCTTTTCGGAAAGGTCACGCGTCTTTCCCCGCTGATAGCGGATCTGCCGCCCCGGCACATCGATGATGACGTGTTTCTCACCGAACTTCCCCCCGACCAGTACTTCCAGGCCGATTTCACGGCTCCACTCGATCAGGCTGATCAGGTGACTGGGCTGATCACCGTCTGATGCTGTGTAGACGACGCCAGCCTGCTTTGCCTTCTGTCGAAGGATCGGCCCGACGCAGATGTCGACTTCCTTGGTGACCATAACGACGTGCTTGCCATTCTCGATCGCCTTGAGCGCGTGTTCCGCAGCTGCGGACGGACTGCCGGTTCCTTCGGCGATCGCGTCAATCGGGAGGTCGAGCATGAGGCTGGCGTCTTCGAGGACGACTTTCTTGCCGGATTCGAGACCCTGGAGCGCCTCTGCGCGGTTGGTGGCGATCAGGATGAGGTCTTCATCGATGCCGGCGAGTTGATACGCGTTGTGTGCGGCGTCGAGGTTCCGGTCGGCCACGACGGAGACGTCGAGGTTCGGGATGCTCTGGGCCTGGGTGACGATGGCGGTGGCGTACTGGCCTGTGCCGATGACGCCGGCACGGATGGTTTGAGATGAGGTCATGGGACGAGATGCGGAGAAGAGTGGTGGAAAGGAAACAACGCGCGCCATACCGCCTTCGCTCTTCGAGCTACAGCGAGGCAAGGGAAGTCACGCGGATACGACTCTCCCCATTGGGGTCACGCGTTGCGAAGGCCTCTGTATGTGTGCCACGAGGCGGTGACGAGCCAGCTATTCCATGCCCCCTTGTAGCTCGTGTTCCAGTAATCCGTGTCGTAGCGCAACTAGGTACGATCGATGGTTCCGGCGACAGTGTGGTCAATGTAGATCGTTTGGTACGGGTGAATTCGGATAATTTCACTGAGCGTCAGGATTGCGCACGCTGCGGAGATGAGGCCAATGATGAGTCTGGTTCTACCCACTGCTGTCCTCAGTCCTGCGACGATGCCGATCGTGCCGAGCAATGAGATCGGCGGAGGCCGAACAGGAGATGCCGGATCTCATCGTAGAGCCCGAGCGGCGAGAGCAAATCGAGAGTATGGGCAATCGTATCAAACAACCTTCCGTAGAGCATGACCCGGCCGTGTGCCCTGAGGAACGAGTCGTCTGTGCGCCCACTTGCATACCAGCGGACCAGTGCCTCCCCATACCCGGCCTGAACGGGTTCGTCCGTTGTGATGCCGCAGTCCGGGAAGATGAAGAGAGAGGAGCAGCAGAGCGTCTACGGACAGGAGGCAGATCGTACCGTGGGACTCGAGCAACCGAAGTATTCTGATGCGGGTCGACACGTGGCTAATTAGCAAGGAGATCCGGTCTTTGGGAAGTGACGAATGTGCGTCTGTGGCAAAGAAACTACTCTCCCGGAGAACGATATATCGCTAAAACAATTAAATATCGTTATATGTCGCGGTCGTCGATATCCGAAGGGATATAAGTAAGAATATTAAAAACAAATAGATATGGTACACGAAAAGATCTGGCACAAGCTTTGTGTAGTGAAAAGTCCAATCACCCACACGAACTCAGAAGGACTCAATGCCACGAATCCATCCAGTTGAAGCAGAGCAGACTGTCGGTCATTCCAGGACTCTCCTAGACGGTGTAGGGGCGAAGTTTGGCCGAACACCCAATCTAATGCGCACGCTTGCCCATTCCCCGGCTGCCCTCCGAGGATACCTGGATTTCAGTGTCGCTCTTCAACGGGGACTGCTTCCCGCGTCCCTTCGGGGAGCAGATCGCGTTGGCGGTCGGGGAAATCAAAGGGTGTAACTACTGTCTGGCCACCAACACCACAATCGGCGAGATGATTGGCCTCAGCGAACAAGAGCTTCTGGACAGCCGATCGGGCGAGGCCGGTGATAAGAAGTCACGAGCGACACTCAGTTTTGCCCGCCATCTGGTCGTCGAACGCGGCGCCGTGGCGGATGACGTTCTGGCGGAAGCCAGAGATGCTGGGTTGTCTGACGGAGAGCTCGCCGAGATGGTCGCTCGCGTGGCACTGAACACTTACACCAATTACTTCAACCGCCTGGGGCAAACGGATCTGGACTTCCCCGCCGCTCCAGACGGCCGCCCGCGTCGACCAGCTCGAGGCGGCATGATCAGAGAAAAGGAGAAACGTCGTTTTAACGAGTGACATCGNATTTACAGAGACGGTCAAAGCCATCCCGACCGAAAAGGGTTCACGTGAGAACTATGCGCGGATGGAAGCGTCGGGTGGGTTTGAGACAACGGTGACTCCGAGGTTGCAAAGGTTTGTCGAGGATCTCGACNTGTTCTATCTCGGGACGTCCAATGTAGAGNGTCAGCCTTACATCCAGTATCGCGGCGGGCCACCAGGATTCCTGAAGGTCCTGGATGACCGCACACTCGCGTGGGCCGAGTTTGGTGGGAATCGGCAGTATATCTCGTTTGGCAACCTGAAGGACAACCCCAAGGCCTTCCTGTTCCTGATGGACTACGCCAGCAGCGGCCGGATCAAGGTCTGGGGAAATGCGATGGTGGTAGAGGACGATTCTGAACTGCTGGACCGGCTGTCGGACCCGGCCTATCCCGCAGACATCCAGCGAGCCGTTGTGTTCGAGGCCTGGGACGTGAACTGTCCGCAGCATATCCACAAACGCGTGCTGGTGAAAGAAGCTGAATAGGTTATCTCGGACCTGCAGTCGCGAGTCCGGGAGTTGGAGCAATAGCTGGAGACGGTCGCGGCGTAGTCGATTCGCGCATACCGAGGTATGGTTGATGCAAGTCCGAAACGGGCTTGCCTTTTCTGTTGCATTTTGGGGATTACTCGGCTCAATTGAACTACGTCAATGCGGACGTCCGGCTGAAGAGGAAGGCACGATGAAAATCATGCGGGTGGAGGCGATCCCTGTCTCGATTCCCTACACCATTCTGCGGCGGAACAGGCATACAGAAGTGCGTGGCGATGCCATTACGCATCTGAATACCAACGTGCTGAAGGTCCACACGAATGAGGGTGTGGCGGGGCTCGGGAAGGCCAGAGGAGATGGGGTTGTCGATGAGATCGCGAAGTCTGTGAACCCGCTCGATTTCGAGGGGACGCTGGCAACGCCCGAAGCGGATACCGGGTGGACACGGTTGTGTGCGGGGCTCGACTTCGCACTGCATGACATTGCGGGGAAGGTACACAGCGTTCCAATGTAAGAACTGCTCGGGGGGAAGGCGTGGNATGCGGTGCCCGTGGTCTGGACGCTTCCGTATGTAGCCTGACGAGCTCTGACTGGGAGGATGTGTTAGCGGATTCCTAGGCGAATGGTCAGAATGGCGACCTGTCGACCGACGGAAGGTGATGCGGTGAGTGGTCGGTGGCACCTGCTCGTGCACAGTGCGGGAGTATACGACGTGGAGCTGCGTCGCTACCCACGAGAAGCGAATACGGCTCTCGGAGCACCGATGCCCGAGGTCGTGCCGCGATTCGGGAAGCCTGAGCCAGCCGGTATCTCGCTTCCGATTGCGGGTATGTCACTTTCGTGCGATGGTGATGAAGAGCAGATGAAGACCCATCCATCCGACACGTTCGCGAGCTTCCGAGTGCATCTCGCAGAAAGTCGCGCATCGATGACGGGGAAATTCGTGAACGAAGAGGGTGAATATGTCTGCATCGCGNAGTTCTGCTACATCACGCAGGCCGAGGACGAATAGAAGAGGACCGCATGGACGAACGAGGCTGGCTGGAACACTGTGCGACCAAAGAGCAGCTCGAATTCTTCGAGGATCAGGGATACTTGATCGTTGAGGACGCACTGGAGCCCGATCTGCTCGCCGGGCTGAATGACGCCGTGGATCGCGTTGCCGACCGGGTGCGGGACACTAAAGACCTGAGCGAAGACGATATGGTGATCAAGTTCAGAACCGTCGTGGAGGACGACACCTTTCTGGACCTTCTAGATAACCCGAAGACGTTCCCCCTGTTGTGGGACATCCTGGGATGGAACATCCAGCTCTATATCTCCCACCTCATTCTGTATCCCCCGGAACCGCGTGGTAGTGAAATCAGGAAGAGTGGTTGGCATCAGGATGGCGGACGTCCCGTGACTGAAATGGAGAGGCCCCAGCCGCGGCTCTCGCTCAAGATCAGTTACTGGCTGAGCGATGTGCCGACGCCAGAACACGGCGCCTTCACGATCATTCCTGGGAGCCACAAGCTGGACCACCTTCCGGAGGGGGCTCGGGAAGACGAGGGGGTTCTGCCTGTGTGTGTGAATGCGGGAGACGCGGTCCTGTTCGACAGGCGCATGTGGCACCGACGAGGATACAACACGTCGGATGTGGAGCGGCGGGTCCTGTTCTTCGGCTACAGCTATCGTTGGCTGCGTGGGTTGGATTACAACAACCTGTCTGAAGAGGTTCTGTCCAAGTGTGACCCAATCAGGAGACAGCTGTTAGGTGATGGTGTCGACGTGAAAGGGTGGTGGCAGCCGACGGATGCAGATGTGCCGTTGAAGGGGTGGCTCGAAGAGAATAAAGGCGAGGACTATGTGAAGGGGTTGGAGAAGGCGAATCGGTCCTAAGCACATTACTGACATTAACCTTTCTTCAATATCCAATTTCTATTGAAAGGCAGAAGAATCCATGTCCGACAAGATCCATCTCTTCGAGGCACGAACTGAAGGATACCGAACCTACCGGGTGCCTGGCATCCTGACCACGGAGTCCGGGGTTCTGATCGGGACGGCAGAAGCCAGGCGCGGCCAAGGCGGAGACTGGGACGGGAACGATATCGTGGCGCGGCGGAGCGATGACGGTGGGAAGACCTGGGGTCCGTTGCAGACGTATGTCTCCTGTGACGACTACGGTCCGGGACCGATCAGCAACTTCGTGATGATCAGTGACCGCGATGACGGACAGGTACAAACGCTGTTCTGTCACAACTATGCGCGGGTCTTTTCGATCAGGAGTGATGACGACGGGGAAACGTGGTCGGATCCGGTCGAGGTGACGGAAATGTTCGAACTTTTCCGCGAACATTACCCGTGGAAGGTGATCGCGACCGGACCGGGTCACGGGATTCAGCTGAAGAATGGGCGATATATAGTGCCGCTTTGGATGTCGGATGGTAGCGGGAAGGAGTTTGNCCCCGGGAATCTGGGTCATCGACCTTCCGAAGTGGCTGGTGTCTACAGCGACGACCAAGGGAAGACGTGGCAGCGGTCCGACATTCTCTGTCGACACGGTGACGGCGACGTGATCAACCCGAGCGAAACGCTCCCGCTCGAATTGTCGGATGGTCGCGTGCTGTTCAACATCCGCACGGAAGCGCGGACGCACCGGAGATATATCTCGATCAGCCCGGATGGCGCGACGGGGTGGAGCGATCCGGTGACGGACGACGACCTACTTGAGCCTGTTTGTATGGCCAGTATTCTGCGGCTCAGCGATGGGAGCGTCGTGTTCGCGAACTGTGACGTGCTGGAGCACGAATTAACGAAATCAGAACGCGTCGCGCACGACAGGAAACGGCTCACCGTTAAGCGAAGTACCGACGACTGTGAAACGTGGAGCGCATCCCGGGTAATCGAACCCGGCCCGTCGAGCTATTCGGACATGGCGCAGACGCCCGACGGTGTAGTTCACTGCATCCACGAGGACCAAATGGTGGAGCGCCAGAACGACAGTAAATATGTGAGCGTCTCGAGCTTCGACGTGGACTGGATCCTCGGCTCGTAGGATCGGACCTCAGTTCATAGGNCCGGCCTCAGGCCGGGAGCCTCTCAGAAGGAAATCCCTTGAACCTCAAGATCGGCATCATCGGGACAGGAAACGTGGCGATACGGAACTATCTCCCGTGTCTCGCAGCCCAGGAAGACGTCGAGTTGGGCTACTTCAGCCGGACGCGGTCGAAGGCCGACGAAGCTGTGGCGTATTTCGGTGGGACCGTACACGACACGGTTGACGGTCTCGTTGACTGGTCGCCAGATGCAGTGATGGTAGCTGACCAAGGAGACCGATCGATTCCAGGCATCGATGGCGCTTCTCGCGTGTAAGCCCAGGCGTGTGTTCTTCGAGAAGCCCTTGGTCGCGGCGAACGGTCAGGAGGACGTGAGAGAGGACGATTTTTCGGCCGGCCGCGAAATCCTGACGAAAGCCGCTGAGATCGACTGTGAAACGGCTATGGTGTTCAACTACCGCTTTTTCGATCACCCGCTTTTGGCGAAGCAGATCATCTCGGAACGCGGGTTCGGTCAGGTCACAAACGTCATCGGTCTCGTTCACTATGCCTGCTGGAGTCACGCGATCGATCTGGTGCATCACTTTGGGGATCCGCTCGTCGAACTGACAGCGCTCCAGAGCGAAACCGTGAAAGGCGACAAGATGGCCGCGAGGGATGTAACGGCGTCCTTCCGCACCGCATCGGATGGGACGGGCACACTCATCGGCACGAGCGCACTGAACTGGAGGTTCCCTCTCTTCGAACTGACAATGAACTTCGAAGGGGGACGGCTCCACATCCGCGATCTCGACGGGGATATGGAGGTTCTGGATCACAAAACGGGACGACACGAGGTGTACTCGATTTCGCGTGAACGCTCGCGATGGGATCAGTATCACGACTCCTTCGCAAAATCCACACTGGCGTATCTCGCGTCGATTCGAAAAGGCCAGCCCCCGCCTGTTCCGGGACTCGCGGGTCTCCAGGAGCTTCAGGTGGAAGCGGCAATCAAACGCTCTATTCGGGAAGGTCGACCGGTAGACGTGCAGTCAGAATTCTCACTCGGCCTGGAGGAANACGCATGATCAAGGATTCTGTCTCGAACGCCGGTCTCTATCGATCGATTTCTTATCGAATGGCCAGGGCCCTCGACTACCTCGGTTCGGTGAACGCACAAGGCTTCGCCGAGGAAACTGTGAAGATCGATGGCCAAGATGTCTACGCGATGCACCAGCTGTATACCACGAAGGGTCCGGACGGTCGGCTATACGAGAGTCATCGCGAATACGTGGATGTGCAGTTTGTGCTGGAAGGCTCGGAGACGATCCGCGTCGTCGATGTCGGCGGATTGACCGTGGCGACCGAATACAATCCCGAGAACGATGCGGCTCTCTACGACCTGGNGGACGGTACGGACGTGAAGCTGGAGTCGGGAGATTTCGTCGTGCTCTTCCCNCANGATGCGCACGTTCCGCAGCTCANGTCATCCGAACCCTCAGATGTGAAGAAGATCGTGGTCAAGGTTCGGGTTTGATCCCCGTGGCCGACGGGCAACCCAACATCCTGTTCATCATCACCGATCAGCAACGGGTCGACACCGTCGGCGCATACGGCTGTGGACTCGGTGCCACACCGACTGTCGACCGGATGGCAGAACAGGGGATCCGGTTCGAAAACGCTTACTGCAACAACCCGCTTTGTATGCCTTCTCGTGCGTCGATTCTGACGGGCCGGTATCCGAGCGTGAACGGCGTGCGCACGAACGGCTGCACGGCGTATCCGGATCAGCAGCTGTTGCCGGAGCTGCTCAAGTCCGCCGGATACAACACCGCCGCGTTTGGCAAGGTGCACTACCATCCGGGGAGCAGTGAAGAGGCGGACGGGTACTGGCCGGAGCACCGTGGGTCGGTCCAGTCCGGCATTGATTTGACACAGCCCTATTTGGGCTTTGACACGATTCGATTGGGTCTCGGCCACAGCGAAGTCCTTCCAGGCCTGCACGAACAATCACTTGCGGAACATCATCCCGACATCCTGGATCGCAGTGGGACAAAAAACGCGCTCACGGTCCCGGACGAGCTGATTCTGAACGCGCAGAAGATCCAGACATACCAGTCGGCCATCCCGGCAGAGCACTACTCGACGAACTGGGTCGCGGACCGAACGATCGAGTATCTCGAGCAAGTCGAGGGGCCCTTCTTTGCGTGGTGTGGGTTCGGCGATCCGCACCACCCGTTCAACCCGCCCGGCGAATACTGGGACCGGTTTCGGCCAGAGGATATGCCGCCGCCAGCGATACGCGAGGGTGAGCTGGAAGCGATGCCGCCGCACTTCCACGCCTTTCACTACGGGGAATACGCCGGAAAGGATACGGACGGCTTTCTGCTGGGCAGCGATCCCTACCTACGGGATGGGCGTGTGGGGATCATTCGCGCAGCGTATATGGGAATGGTCGCGCTGATCGATGACGCCGTCGCCCGTATCCTGGCGACGCTCGAAGCCCGTGGATTGATGGAGAATACGATCGTTTTCTTCCTGTCCGACCACGGTGAGTTGCTTGGTGATCACGACCTGATCCTGAAGGGCGCGTTTCACTACCAACCCCTCATCAATGTGCCTCTCATTGCATATGGGCCCAGTGTGTTGTCCGGCGGACGCGTGGTCGAAGGGCCCGTTGGTCTGATGGATCTGAACCCCACGATTCTCGAGCTGGCCGGCGTAGCGATCCCGGAAGGAACTCAGGCGCGATCGATGCAGGATCAGTTGACGGGCGGATCCGATCGAGGATTCGATCACGCGCTGATCGAACACGACCTGGATCTGCCGACCGGGGAGGTTGAGTGGTCATTGGGGCTGCGACTGCGCACGATGGTGACGGATCGGTATCGGATCACGCACTATGCGGGCGAGTCGTATGGTGAGTTGTTTGACCTGGAAGCGGATCCGAACGAACACGAGAATCTGTGGGATCGGGATGTGGAGACAAGAAAGGCGCTGCAGATGGAGTTGCTGGATCGNGTAGCGCAGAGCCAGTCCTGTGTTCCGCCGAAGATTTCGCACGCCTAGTTCGCAAGGCAGGGTACCACGGAAAACACGGAGGATCTGCCCCGGAGGGGAGGGGTGGTCGCGAATAGCCAGGGACTTCAGCCCTTGGACTGTGAAGGAGAAGGGCAGCTGCGGCGCAGAACACAAGCCGAGTCAGAGAGCCGTTGTTTTCGGCGCCCCTAGCCACCCGGATACTACCCAACTCATGCCAAACGTTCAATTCACCATGCTCAATTCGATGGCCGATCGAGATTTCGAGAGGGCTCTCGATCGTCACGTCGAATGGGCGCTCGAGCATCTCGATCTCAAGGGCGGGATATTCGGAAAGGATGTTGTCGGCCTGTCGGAGCCGGAGGCGAATCAGGCCAGGCAACTGATTGATAACCGTGGTCTGTCCGTCTATTGTATGTCGACGACACTGTTCGACGAGTTTGTCGAGGCAGGTGAGGATACGTTCCGTGCGGACCACCTGGCGAAACTGGATAGTGCCATCGAGGTCGCTCGTGTGCTCCAACCTCACTTTGTGCGGCTGCTGGCGGCAAAAACGCGGAGACGGGCTGAACTGACGGACAGCGTTGCCTATCTGGCTAAGGAACATACCTGGCTGATCGAGCTGTATCGTGAAGCCATTGGAAGGTTGGTCGATGCCGGACAACGTGTGACGGTCGAGAACGAGTGTCACGACTGTATCATGTCGACACCTGAGGAGATCCACGCGTTCTTCGATCTGACGGACGGCGGTGACAATTTTAGCTTTACTTGGGACGTTCAGAATCTTTGGCAGATGGGGACGTTCCCATCCCTAGACGTCTACGAGGACCTGAAGGACCTCATCTCCTACTATCACGTGAAGGGTGGTCGAGCAGAGATCGAAGGGGGACCACTCAAGTGGCGATCAAGCCTTGAAGATGCGTCCTGGCCGGTCGAGGAGATTACGTCGCGCGTGATTGCTGATGGCATCATTCCCGTGATCTGTCTGAACGGTTCTCACGGTGAGTGCAAGGAAGGCTACGATTACGAGAGCGTGACGGAACGCGACCTCATATATATGAAGCACATTGCTTGGTTGGTTTCATCCTGAGACGTGGCCGAAGGATGACCTAAACAAGAGGCATTCATGAGCTACCAACGCGAATTCGAGAGACGACTCAAAGTCGGTGTGGTCGGCGTAGGATCCCANTCCTATCGCAACATTCTGCCTTCCATGCATTACCTGCCCGTCAAGCTGACCGCATTCTGCGATCTGAACATCGATCTCGCTCGCAAGACCGGCGAGGAATACGGTGTTTCTGCCTGCTACGAGACTACGGCAGAGATGTATCGGAAAGAGGACCTCGAAGCTGTGTTTATCATCGTGTCGCCCGAGGCGCATCCCGAACTCGTGTGTGAGGCGCTCGATGCCGGTCTGCACGTGTGGTCNGAGAAACCGCCTGCTGTCCTGGCGTCAGAAGTCGAGCACGTGATCGAACATCGGGAGGATCGGGTCGTGGTGGTCGGCTTCAAGAAGGCGTTCATNCCCGCAACGCAGAAGGTGGTTGAGCTGCTGGGAACGGAAGAATGGGGTCCGTTGACGGGGATGACGGCAGAGTATCCGATGACGATTCCAGAAAACGGCGAGGCCGTGCTCCGGAAGCGTCAGGCCCCGAACTGGCTGAAGAATGGGTGTCATCCGCTGTCGTGTATGCTTGCCGTGGGGGGAAGAGTTGATACCGTGACCATGCATCGGAGCGTATCCGGCGGTGGAACCTGTGTCTTGGGATTCGCGAATGGGGCCGTAGGGTCGTTCAATCTCGTGTCCGCACCTGGCAAGAAGGTCTCTGAGCGATATGCTTTCTGGGGACAGAGCCAGATCACGATCGACAGTACGCTGGGCGTTACCATCCATCGTGGGATACCATTTTCGTACAAGAACACGACGAACTACATCGGCGACGGGATGGATACAGGTTCAGTGACCTGGGAGCCTCGCGATACGCTGGGGACACTCGAGAATAAGGCGTCGTTCACCCAGGGCTTCTACGATGAGCTGCGATACTTCTGTGACTGTGTGCTCGAAGGACAACAGGCAGAGAGAGGATCGTTGGAGTTCGCACTCGAAGTGATGAAGGTGTACGAGGCCGCATTGGTGTCAGGTGGGGAGACAGTGGCGTTGTCATCCTGATCGCCAGCAGGACCTTACGTTTGTATGAACGCATAGCCCCGTTCTGAGTCAAATGGAGAGACCAATGGAGCATATCACATACACACGATCGACTCCGGTGCGATATCAGGCCGACGTCGCTGTCATTGGTGGCGGTATTGCCGGGGTCAGTGCGGCCTGTATTGCAGCGAAGACCGGNGCCAGCGTGTTGCTGCTCGAACGGTTCGGCATCACGGGTGGAAACATGACAGTAGGTGGCGTGTGTGAGTTTCTCTTCAGCCAGGAGGTGTGAATGGGCATCAAGGTCGGTATATGTGGCACGGGATCCTTCTCCCGGAACTTCATTCCGCTGTTCAAGCATCATCCGGGTGTGGATTCGGTCGTGCTGTGCGATCTCGTCGAGGAAAAGTTGACCGAGGCCGCCGAGCAGCACGAAATCGATGAGACGTATCCGGGTCTCGACGTGCTATGCGACTCCAATGTCGATGCGATCGCGATCTTCACTCAGAACGACCGGCACGGACCGCAAGCCCTTCAGGCGCTCGAAGCGGGAAAGCACGTGTATTCCGCTGTACCGTCTGCCATCACGGTGGAGGAAATCACTGCGCTCGTGCGGAAGGTGGAGGAGACAGGACTGATCTACCAGATCGGTGAGACGAGCTACTACTACCCGTGCGCGATCTACTGTCGCAACCAGTATGACGCAGGTGCGTTCGGCCGAATCGTGTTCAGTGAAGCGCAGTACTTCCACGATTTCGACCACGGCCTGTATGATGTGAAGAAGTGGCGGTTCGGCGACGAGTGGGAACACTACGCCGGGATTCCNCCGCTCTATTACCCGACGCACTCGCTGAGCCTCGTTGTGTCTGTGACGGGCGCACACGTGACCCATGTGTCAGCGCACGGGGTCGTCGACGAACACGAGGATGGTCTGTTCACCGAGTCAAACGCATACGCCAACGTGTTCAGCGATGAGACGGTGCTGTGCAAGATGAGTGACGGGAGCTCGACGCGTATCAACGAGTTTCGGCGGATTGGTCATCCGGGTGAAGTCAGCATGAGTATGTTCGGGACCGAAGGTTCCTACGAAGAGCAGGTCGACTCGCAGATCTGGGTCACCAAGAAGCGGGGTGAATTCNAGCGGCTCAACGAGCTACTCAGCTGCACGACAAGCGAAGTCGAAGATGAGACCTCGGACGGCGTGGTCGGGGGCGACTGGATCTACCGCGGGGAGAGCCAGGTTCATCCCGTGGACGAGCTGCCACGAGAGTACATGACGCTGAACAACGGACATAAGGGGAGTCACAAGTTTCTCGTTCACGAGTTCGTGACATCCGTGTCCGAAGGCACGACACCGAAGAACAACGTCTGGCAGGCGGCCCGGTACCTGATTCCAGGTCTGATCGGTCATGAATCCGCGAAGGCGGGTGCAGAATTGATGGAGGTCCCGGACCTGGGTTCGGGACCCACAACGTGAATGGAGTGAAGCCATGAGATGTTTGAAACCGGCGATCCTGGTCGCCGCTCTGATGTGCAGTACCACTGTCTGGTCTCTGGAGAACACGGAGGCCAACCGTCTCGCCCAGGCGAATAGATATCTCGAAGCCACGACGCCGGCGGAGATGGTCGCCGATATGGCGCAGAACATGTCCAAGAACCTTCCAGAAAACCGGCGACAGGAATTCATCGACATCATGACCAAGAATCTGGACCTGGTGAGTCTACGGAAAACGATGGTCGATGCGATGGTGAAACACTTCACGGCAGAAGATNTGAAGGCGCTCGCCGACTTCTATGGTTCGCCGNTCGGCAAGTCGGCGATGAAAAAGTATGGTGGTTACATGGCGGACGTGATGCCCAAACTGCAGCAGGATGTGATGCGGGCGTTCTCCGAGTTCATGCAGTCGGCTACCGGCAAGTAGTCGTGGCCGACTTCGACCTGTCGTTCAAGTATTTTTTCGAGGGTTCCGATGGGATCGTCGTGGAGGCGAAGGTAAACGGTTTGCCTGACGCGACACCGATTCGGCCACTTCCTGCCGCCGTAGGGTCCGCCCATCAGGAAGCTAAGCTCGGTCCCGTTGCTGATGGCTGAATATCGTATCTTCAGCAGGATGTCTTCAGGACCGCATTCAGGCTCCGGCTCGTCGATCCATTCGTCGACGCCCTTCGCCGCAAACATGATCGCCTTAATCAGCTCCTACTCGTTCCGCATCAGGATCTCTTCCACGAGCGCCACGTTCTCCTCGACCATGTCGTCTTTGTCCCCGCGGTGCATACCCACGTTAACGACATCACCTGGCTTGATCTGGTCGAAGGCGTGTTCGAATGCCATACGCGGGTCGATCCGGCCGGCCCCCATGATCTTATAGCCGATGCAGGGTTTTGAGATTGTACGGATGCATTCCGTTGCAGCCGGGACATCGCGTAGCTTGAATTTCAGGCCCGACCCCTCGTGCAGGCTACCACAGTTGAAGAACGGGACCGCGTGGAAGTCTGCGATGTCCAGGCTATTCACCCAGAGGTGCGCTTTGGGCGCGTGCGCGGCAACGCCCACAACGACTCCCAACGACTTCGCGTAGCTCACCCAGCTTCTGAGCGGTTCCTCATCCTGCTCCGCGAACAATCGGTCGACCCTGCCGCCGTGAAAGTAGAGAGCCTTGCACCCGAGTTGCACGACCTCGTCGACGGAGGCGTGCATGTCGGTCTTCGTTCGGTTGTTGACCTGGGCAATCCACTGAAGTGAGCCGCCCGTCGAGAAGTATTCCGAGACCGCCTGCATCACCCGAGGCGTCTCGTTGTTCGTGATCATCGTATTCAGCCCGGCCGCGTACGCTCGCTCCCAGGTTTCGTGAATCCGCTCGACTGTGTGGTAAGCGATCATCTCCGCATCACGTGACTTGCTCTGGTGGCTGTAGCCTCCAAACGGGTTGGCTCCGATGATCAGTCGGCGAATCTTCAGTCCACAGAAATCGACGATAGGAAGCATGGTCTACTCTCCTGTAGGGTGGTCGTGCGAGCGTTATATACACCATTCATCCCGAGTAGACTCGACGCAGTCGAGGCGTATCGAGGGACGGTCGTCTACATAGGTCAAAAGGTCTATACGGCAACCACCCGTCCCGTCTGAGCAGATTGCTTCAACGCGACCAACGTCGCCGCATTCGCCTTACCATCCTCAGCAGACTTCCGAAGCGACTTTCCGTTGAGTACACAGTCACTGAAATGCGTCATCTGTAGCGCGAACCGGTTGACCGAGTCATACGTACGGACACTCGTTTCGCCGGCGACAGTTACGGTCAGTTCCGTGGCGGTGAAGAAATTTTCAGTCCGGACCAGGCCGTTCGTGCCGACGACCTCGAGCATACAGCGAAAAGGCTGCTGCATTCCTGTACAGATATAGGCCAATCGGTCGTCTGAGAACTTCAGTGTTCCCGTGAACAGGGCGTCGACCTGGTTCCCGGCGTGCACGCGTTGCTGCGCGGCGACCTCGAGAGGTTCCGAGCCCATGAGCGTGCGGACATTGTTGACGGCATAGCAGCCGGCATCCAGAAGCGCACCGCCATCGAGATCCTTCAGACCTCGGACATCTGTCTCCCAGTTCGCGAGAGTATAGGTCAACTCGCTTCGAACGTAGTTGACCTCACCGAGGCTGCCGTCGTCGATCAGGCTGTGAATGTCCGACATCAGCGGGTTGAAATGTTGGGTGAATCCCTCGTAGAGCAGGACGTCGTTCGCGTGAGCTGCATCGATCATTCGTTGACACTCGTCAGGCGTCGGCGCCAGTGGCTTCTCGCAAAGGATGTGCTTGCCGGCTTCTGCGGCCCTGATCGACCACTCCTCGTGCAGGCTGTTCGGCAGAGGATTGATGATCGCGTCGATTCGGTAGTCAGTGAGCAGTTCGTCGTATGACCCGTAGGCCGTGTCGATTCCCAGGTCGGCAGCTGCCCCTCTAGCTGTTTCCGAATCACGACTCGAAATGGCTACGATCCGGCTGTTCTCGGACTCGCTCGCGGCGGGTATGTGCTGACTTCTTGCGATTGATGCGGTACTGATGACCCCGTAGTTCAGGATACCCGACATCCGGCTGATTCCTCGGTCGACAATTGGTTGAGCAGGGACTATGCTATGTCACGCGCTACATATATATGACTTACCAACAAGGAATCACAACGATTTGCTAAGTCTGCTTGACCGACTAAAGACGCTGATTGCCGTGCTTGCGGTATGCGTCGGATGTCTGCCCGCAGATCCCGGACGAGACCTTAAGACCTCTCCGGAATTCGGAACTGCGGGCATAGACCGATCAGCGTCGGCCGCACCTGAGGTGATCGATCCCGAAATCCTGTCTTCGCGCCGATTCGGAGAATCGCCTTTGCTCGCAGCCAAGGCCAACCGGGGTGAGTTGCCGCCGGTATCCGAACGTCTGCCTGAGCATCCGCTGATCGTCAGGCCCCTGAACGAAATCGGCCAGTATGGGGGACGTCTACGACGGGCGCTGACAGGTGACATCGTTCAGACGCCGGGCGTCAACAAGACGATGGCCGTTAGCCTGCTGGGATACGAGCGTCCCTTACCGAAGAGCATTCAGTTGATGCTGGCGGAATCNTACAGNTTCGAGGATGAAGGACGTGCGGCTGTTTTCAANATCAGGAAAGGCATCAAGTGGTCGGACGGAGAGCCGTTTACGGTGGATGACATCCTGTTCTACTACTACGACATGCACCTGAACGACAACGCGCGCGCTTCAGCGCTGCCCAGCCGGGTATGGTTTGTCGACGACCAGCCGGTCAAGATGGAGAAGGTGGACGACCATACGCTTAGAGTCAGCGCGCACAAGCCGATGGGCCGGATCCGGAACGCGTTTGCCGGGGGATGGGTAGCCCAGCCCAAGCACGTGCTGAGCAAGCTTCACCCGAAGTACAATCCTGCGGCCAGTTACGAAACTTTCCGAGACAGCACGACGACCGCTCAACTACTCTACAACAGCAAGATCCCGACGCTGGGTCCGTGGATGCCGGTCCGCTGGGATCGGGGTCAGCGCATTCTCTTCCACCGGAATCCGTATTTTTGGCAGGTGGATTCAGCCGGAAACCAACTGCCCTATGCGGATGAGGTCGAGTTTACGGTACTGGGAGACACCCAGGTTATCCTGCTCAAATTCGTGAACGCCGAGATCGACCTGTTCGGGCGGTATTCACGGATCGACATGTTCCCGACGCTGAAATCGGAGGAGCGAAAAGGAAAGTTCAAGCTGTTCCTGTCGGGGCCGACATCAGGCCCTGCGTTCTACTTAAACTGGGATGCGCCGTCGACGAACGTACGGAAGGCCTTTCGTGATAGGCGAGTTCGGATCGCTCTGTCTCACGGGATGAACCGTGAAGAGATCAACGAGGTCCTGTTCTTTGGACTGATGAACGAGATGGGCTACTCCTTTGGGCCGCTCAGTCCGTACTACGATCACGAGCTTGCCCAGGCCTACACGTCTTATGACCCAGACCTGTCACGACAGATCCTGGAAGAGGCCGGCTACACGGATTCGGATGGTGATGGTGTGCGGGAATACGCAGATGGNTCTCCGTTCTCGTTTAACATCGATGTGACCGCATCGGTGGGAACCGATGTAGCCGTTCTAGTCGGGGAGCAATGGAAAGAGATCGGCGTGAAGATGAATCTGAACGTGGCGCTGAGAGATATCTTGTGGCCACGTCGTGTGAATGGCGAGTTCGACATCCACTACTGGGTACACGAAGGGCCAGGCGATCCGCTCGTTCACATCGATGACTGGTCGATCATCGGTGAGACGCTCCCGTTCTGGCACCGGAACGCCACGACAGAAGGACCGGTGTGGTTCCGCGAGGTAACGAGACACGTAAAGGCGGCGGTGACGACCGTGGATATGGTGGAGATCCGACAGCACATGGAGCGGGCAAGGGATCTGCACACAGAAAACATCCCTGTACTGATCGCGGGTGCACCGTGGCACGTGTGGGGAGCCAGTACGCGGCTGGGGAACGTACCGACGGATTTGAGCCCGTTGGATGAGCATCGGGGATGGAGTCGGCCGGTGTGGCACGAGCAGATATACGTGAAAAAATGAGGATCACTTCGTGTACACCGTTCATCCCGAGTGCCCTGCTGCAGGCGGGGTGTATCGCGAGGGACGGTCGTATACAATCGCAAGCAGCTATCACGATCTCGACTCACTGGAATGCAAGGTAGAGTCATATGGAGCCCAATAGAGTCGCGCTTGTCACAGGAGCCGCTCGTGGACTAGGAAGAGCCATTGCTGAGGCGTTTGGTCAGAAGGGACATACATACCGTTGCACTGGCGGATGTATTGGAAGACGACGTGCACCGAATTGCTGAAGCTATGGGCACAGCCGGGATTTCGTGTGCGCCTTTCGTCGTAGATACGACTGACCCGGGTCGTGTGGCGTGACTTCGGCAGCGAAATATGACACCGTGTCCGGCCCCGAGTAAGAAACCGCCCACGCAAAAACCGACGAACGACGTCCACGGACTGACCGAGAGGACGCTGATGAGTCCGCTGATCGTGGCCTGCAGGTANCCGAGGGCGAGTTCGTGTCGCCTGCCCTGCTGTTATATGAGCAAGCCGGCGGGGCAGGCCGACAGGGCTCAACCNATCAGCGTCAGGGTCGGTGGGACTCCGACGGCGCTGTCGGTCCCGCTCAGCTGCGCGGCGATGCTCGGCATCAGCGTGAAGCCTGAGATGGTCGACGCGCTGAACAGGCCCTGGGTGGCGAACAGGGCCGAGGTGATGCGTTTCCTGGTGCCCGGCACCCTCAGGTCGGATTCCGGCTCGTCTACCATTCCTTCTCGGTCTTGAAGGGTGTTGGATCTTCCGCGGAGTCGGTGAACCGGAAGGAAAAGAGTTCAGCGTTCCTCAAAGTGAAACGAAGCTTCCGCCAGTACTGGTCCTGCCCGCGGCCGGCGGGGACCGTCGGATCCCCTTCCCAGGTGACGATGTGGTCGGTGGCGTCTCCTGTGAACGCATCGCACCGGGCTTCCTCGCACGACCCGATCACCTGGTCGTCACGATTCAGGACCTCGACGTGTATCGATCCCGGTTCGCCACAGGCAGCGTTGATCGACAGTTTGCTGCCGAGGCTGATCATGGCGTGGGTGGTGACAATGCCTTTACGGTATTGGTTCGCAAACATTCCCGCATAGCCGTCCTTCCTCAGCCTGGCGACGCCCATACCGAATGCCGCGCCGCACCCGAGCGGGTCCAAGGCTTCCGGATGATCGATTCCCTCCCGTTGACCGACGAGCCACCAATCGTGATGGAAGTCCGTTCCGCTGTGGAAGAAGAGCAGCTCGTCGTCTATTTCGATCGGAGGGTTGACGATGGTAACCATGTGGGCGTCCCAATGACCCTCGCCTCGACAGTCGAGGAACGGCCGTCGGCCGATCCCCCGGCGCCAGCGCAAACCATCCCGGCTGTGCAGGAGTTGGACGTCCATCTCGTTGTCCACCGCGCGGAATACGCAGAGCGGCGCGATGTGTTGCGAACCGACACGGTATGGCACCATACCGTAGAAAGAATCATCTAGGTTGTCCTCGTCTTCATCCGAGGCTGCCAGCAGGACCGGCTCGCTCCAGTGGATGAAGTCGGCGCTGCTGATCTTCCAGATCCGACGTTGGGAATAGGAGGCGGTGTTGCCTGGCTCGTAGGGTCGTGAGAAGGTTTCGTTCCGGTCGAAACGTGTTCGCGTCGCGCCAGCCGTCATCAAGAAGTGGCGGGTGTACGCGACATACTCGTGCGAATAGGGATCGACGGCGACGATATGGACGTCACAAAGCCGGGGGCCGTCTGAACCGACGCAGGGGAGATCGTCATACGCTTCCCAGCGAATCCCGTCCGGTGAATGGGCAGCAACGATCTGTCTGTTCTTGTTGCCGTCCCACATCCGCGTGAACAAGCCCTTGAACCGCTCGTCCTCGGAGGACGCGTTAGGGTCCTCCAATACCGTCAACCCGTGTGCACCGCTCTTCAAGTCCCCGAGCACGATGTTGGTCTTGCGACCGTCTGCTTCGAGGCCGACGGATGGCTTCTCCCAGTCGAACCCATTCTCGCTGACGGCATAGCACATCCGGCTGTGCATGCCCAGGCCCATTTGCTGGGGATCGGGTTCACCGACCATGATTTCATACCAGCACTTGAACAGCCCGTCTCGTGCGTCACGGATGACGGTGTAGTTCGCGCAGCCGAAGTAGGGCAGTCCCTCATAGTCCTCGGTTTTGGCGAGCACTGGNCCGTCNCCGACGCGTTCCGGTGTATGCCATCGACGTGTCACATCCGTCACGGACTCGAGGAGCAGGTTGTCGACGAATGTCTGAACCTTGTCGTCGACGTTCAGGTGGGTGCTGTCATGGAAGAGGTCTCTCACGGCTGTCCCTGGTCGCCAGCTCCGTGTGTCCAACCGGGCACGTCGCCGTCCAGCAAGGGCCAAGACGTGTGCTCGCGATCCAGGCTGTCTCCGTCCGCCGTAGTCATCACCCATTGGTCCTTGGGAGATGCGACGTTGTAGGTGAGTGTCCTGCCGGATGGCCAGGTGAATCGCCCTGTCAGCTGCGCCTCAACACTATTGGCCATCCTGACCGATGACAGGATGTCATCGGGCTCGCCTTCGTGGAAGAGACAGAACAGACCGAGGTCATCTGTCGAGTAGACGACGATGATGATGCCCTCTTTCTGGTAGACCTGCCATCGGTCGCTCCGGGCTTCAGGGTCCCAGCCATCGGGTATGCTTACGGGACCGGCCGCGACTGCGAAATCTCGGTGAACGCCTGTGTTGTTCCAGTCTCTGAAGCGCTCACCAGGTCCCGAGACGTGGAGCACTTCCTCGAGGTCCATGGCGTCATCGTCGAGGAGCAGCGTGGTCGGGCGTGAGACACTTTGGTTGAACCGGTCTCGTGCGACACCGCCTGCCGTGATCAGGTAGCCCGGGCCGCCTGAGTAGAGTTCGGGTCCGCTGTCCCAACCGTGTCCCATTCGGACAAAGTAGTGCTCCGGCTTTTCGACGATCCATTCTGCCACGACATCGGGCGGCCGATAGTCGGTCAGGCAGACCCACAGCGCCTGGTGCGCCCCACTGCGAACCTGCAGTCCCTCGACGCCGCCCGTACTCATCCAGGCCTTGATGATTGCCGTCAGGTAGTCCCCGTCCAGGTCGGTCGATTTGGCCTGCCTCGCCTGACGCCGGAAAGGAGGAAACCGCCGGAAGCTCAGGCTGCCCAGGGCGTATCGCCATGCCACTCGGTCCAGGATACCTCGCACCGTCTGTTGTACGGCAGGAGCCGCAAAGGCTTCCAGATTCAGGAGCGCGGTCATGGTATATCCCTGGTAGGGACGCGAGTTGTACTCGTGGAAACCCGCCCGCTCGATTTCGTGGAGAAACTCGTGGAGATAGGCCTCGAGCCCGTTTGTTGCGTTGTCGTATCTGGCGGCATCGTCACCGTGCAATGCATTCCACCGATTCTTGAGGTAGCGGGATCCCTCGGTCATCAGTATATGATTCTCTGTGTCTCTGAGGGGCAGGCCGAGCACCCGTGGCGTCCAGATGATCGGGTCGCCTCCCTCCTGGGTCATCAGCACCTCGACGATGTGTTCTACGCTCTCCGGGTGGAGCAATTCCGGGTTGTCGCCAAAGCTGTGGAGCAGCAGGGAAAGTCCCGCGAGCGTGAAATCGTAGTCTCCCGTCTTATGGAAAGGACCTGTCGATCCGACCGTTCCCCTGACCTCACGCTCCTGGAGGTATTGGTTGACGAAGGTGACGTCGGTGTCGGTCGCCAGCTTGCCGATCAGGATTCGTGGGATGGTGACCTTGCCATCGTCGGCCCAGTCCTTGATTTCACGCTGCGACCAGTGGAGCAGGAGCGAGTCGGTCAGGCTCGATCGTTTCGCCCACGTTTTGGTTCGCTCAGAGGGGGCCAAGATGTTGCCGGTGTTCAAGTCGTCCGATCCGTGGGTCGTTACGCTGGACGTAGCGAGCAGGTGCCACATGTAGCCGTACGAACATACAATGATAACCACAACGGCAACGCCGAGCCACTTAAGGATTCGCAGGATGATCCTCAATACACGCACGCTTACTCCTTCTCCAGTTTAACGGTCATCGCTACGAATCGCACGCCTAGGGTGCGCTTCTCGACCACACCATTCGGTGTTCGCTGGATGACGACCATCTCCTGTCGGTCCGTTCCTACGGGGATCACCAGGCGTCCGTGCATACCGAGTTGATCAACCAGCGATTGGGGCACATCATCCGGAGCGGCCGTGACCACGATGGCATCGAAGGGCGCATCTTCCGGCCAACTCAGATAGCCGTTTCCGGTTCGCACGTTCACCATTGCTTATACCAAGCTAGGCAGTCGTTCTCGGGCCTGATCGGCCGGCTCCGGAAGAGGATCCCGATCGAATAGACGGAGTCCGTCATCTCGGCGAGGACTGCGGCCTGATAGCCGGATCCCGTACCGATCTCAAGGACCTTATCATCAGGTGTGATGTCGGCGAAGTCGGTCATGTAGGCGACGATGAAGGGTGATGAGAGATGGTCTGGTCAAGGTCGATCGGGAGTGGGCGGACGAGG
This sequence comes from Gemmatimonadota bacterium, assembly GCA_002727195.1. Lineage (GTDB taxonomy): Bacteria > Latescibacterota > UBA2968 > UBA2968 > UBA2968 > UBA2968. Next base: position 71,400 of record PBWH01000008.1, on the reverse strand, counting down.
TAGCTGTGCTCGCGGTAGCGCTCAGGTCCGAACTTGTGGCGAGGGACGGCCATCATGGCTGCGATAACGCCCGGGTTCCGGATGCCCCTTCCTCGCAGATGAGAAAGCCATCGTCGCCCGGCGATTGAGGTAAGGGTCAGCCGGGTCGCTCGTCTTCTCGAAGTCGGGTTCTACGTCTTCTGCCGATGTGCATCTGACAGACGTGAGCAGGAAGATGAAAGCGAGACTTATCATCACCTTGGCTCCCGTGGAAAGGGGACCTCTCTGGCGTTCAGCCGCTACATTCGGGCGCGCAGGAGGGGGCGGCTGTAAGAGATAGGCATCGGTTCCGTCAACTGGTCGCCCGTGTCCGCGTCAGTTCGTGTTCGGATGGTCCCTGGAGACATGAAGTGGATGGCGAAGGCACGACGTTGGCGGTCGGTTTTGTTGGGTGAGGTGTAGTGGAGAGTCTGGCAGTGGTGGAATGTGACGCCGCCGGCGGGAAGATCGATCACTTCGGCCTGATCGGCGTTTACGGATTCGCCGACATTGAGCAGGGGGGTGGATTCGGTTCGGTCGTGCTCTACGGGTGCGCGGTGTGATCCGGGAAGGACGTGCATTGCGCCGTTGGAGACATCGACGTCGTCGAGGGTGAGCCAGCAGCTCACGAGGTTGGCGGGGACACACTTCCAGTAGCCGTTGTCCTGATGCCAGAACACCGCTTCGCCATAGTGGGCGGGCTTGAACAGCNCCTGGTCGTGGAAGAGCTGGATGTTCGGGCCGATCAGGCTCTCCACAATGTCCAGAATACGGTCGTCATACAGGAGACGGCGATACAGGATACTGCGCTCGCACATTTGCATGATCTGGAGCATCTGGCCCTCGGCGTCACGTTTCTCGTCGACGTCATCCGTGTCCAGAATCGCGAGGTTGCGGTATCGACCTTCTTCACGGGCCTCACTGAACAGGTGGTCGTATTCGTCACGCAGCTGCTCGACGAGGTCGTCATCGAGGAGTTTGCCGATCGGCAGGAATCCGTCGTCGAGGAAGCTTGTAATCTGCGAGGTCGTTAGCATTTGTCACGAGTCACGAGTCACGAGTCGAAGGTCGGAAAATCAAAAATCGAAGATGCGAATTCCCTGAACTTCCCGGCCTCCGAAGCCTTGGCGAAGGAGGTTGTTTCTAGTGCCCCAAGATCTCAGAGAGTCGATCTGGATAGTCGGTGATGATGCCATCGACACCCATATCGATGAGTCGCTTCATTTCTTCAGGGTCATTGACGGTCCAAGGATGGACTTCTACGCCGGCGTCGTGGGCGGCGCGGACGAAGGATGGGGAAACAACCGTGAGAAAAGAGACCCGGACGGGGACCTGGAAAGCTTGGAAGTTTGGTTGGTAGATTCCACCTAGGCCCAGTTTACTGAGGAACAGAAATCGGATGATCTCGCTGCGGCCGGCGGATGTGGCAACACCGGGGCAGTGGTCCCGGAACTGAACGAGTGCGCTCTGATGGAAGGAGGCGATCATAACGCGGTTCTGGGCGCCGTGTTTGGTGATTAGGTCACAGACGCCGTTGATCAGAGTGTCCGAGTTCTCCTTGAGGTCGATGTTGAAGCGAGCCTCTGGAAACTCGGTCAGAACTTCCGCCAGTGTCGGGATGACGTGTCCTTGCCCACGGTAGGGGAAGCTGCCCTCGATCGACCAGCGATAGCCTGCGTCCAGAGCCTTTAGCTCTGAGAGGGTGGCTGCTCGAACCGGGCCGCTTCCGTCCGTCGTACGGTCCACTGTTCGGTCGTGGTTGACGACGATAACGTCGTCGCTCGTCCGCCAGACATCGATTTCCAGGACGTCCACACCTGCTCGGAGCGCCTCCCGGTACCCATAGATGGTGTTCTCTGGCCACAGGCCCAACCCACCACGATGGGCCATGACGAGAATCTTGGGGTCTTGTTCCGTATGTAGAGGTGTTGAGGACACGATCAGGACAAAAGTCAGCCAAACGCCGATTGGACTCAGCATAGTGAGCGTAAGCTACGGCTGATGGGTAGAGTCTGCAAGCCCGTGAGGTGTTGTCCCTTTACACAGATCCATTTGAGGAGGGCGCGGCTGAGGAGGGTGAATCCTTCGGGGCACAACTTCGAGAGGATGCGTTCGACCTCTTCGTTGAAGATCCAGACTTTGTCGTGATGCTGAACGAAGTGGGCGTTGCTCCACCTGGCTTTTCGGACCGCGGTGGTGTCGGTCCGTGCACGGGAGCCGTCGGAGGCTTGGATGCATCGGAGCTCACCGTAGCCGATGCCGTAGATGTGATCACCGCCCCAGAGCGGCGTGGAGATCAGGCTATGCAGGCTTTCCGTTTCCCCCGAACTTGCTCACGCGAGTTTGGCCGTCAGGCTGTAGTGCAGGTGGACCATCACCGCGCCATCGAAGAAGCTGCTCACGAACACTCCATCACCCTGCACGACAGGCGTCGCGATACCGATGACCGTGCGGGAGGGCTTGAAGGGGACCTTCCACAACACGCGTCCCGTGATAGGATCCAGACCGGCTAAGTTGTCACCGGTCCAGAATACAATGACATCCTTCTTGTCCTAGCGAACCATCACGGGCGCTGAGTAGGATGCGCGATCGCTGAGTGCCCGCCAGCGCTCTCGGCCATCCTCGAGGCTGAAGGCGACGACCGTCGCGTCCGTTGTGCCGCCGATCTGGACGACGAGCATATACTCCGTGATCAGGGGCTGCGGAGATCNCCCATTCAGGAATATCGATCTCGTAGTCCGTGTGCAGGTCGTGAGACCAGGGCACTCGCCCGTCCAAAGCCTTGAAGGCGAACAGGTGACCCATCATACCGAGGCTGTATGCGACGCCGTCGTGGATCTGGACCGAGGTAGGTGGACCGGCTGTATAGCTGACGGTTCTGTAAGGGCAGTCGTAGGTGTGTGACCAGATCAGTTTGCCCCTCTTCTCGCTGAAACAGAGCACGCGTTCGACCTGCTTCGGTTTGGTGATCCGATCCATGATGTAGACGCGGCCGTTTGAGACTGAAGGACCTTTGTAGCCAGAGGAGACCTCGGCTTCCCAAACCGGTGTCAGTTTGTCGAAGGCTGAGACGATACCGGTTTCNGTTCAGACCCCCGTCGCGGTTGTTGCCGTGCCACTTGGCCCAATCCTCTGGGTGAAGGGAGTTGCCGAAAACCTGAAAAGCAACCGCGGAGACGCAGAGGGCGCATAGAAGACGTCGGGGGAAGAGAGAAAGCCCATTGGCACCAATCGTTCTGAGGTTTCGGATGATTTCGGTGGGGTCTAGGCGACGCGTATAGTCGGGGTCGACGAAGGCCATCTGGATGGTCGAGTTGGTATCGATCACGTAAGTTGCCGGGACTGGCAGGTCGAGGCCGAGCTCGTCGGAGACGCTCTGGATATCGTCCTAGAGATGGAAGACGATTCCGTATTGTTGCGCGAGCGAATTGTGTGGATCGCTCAGGAGGTCGAAGGTAAGGCCATATTGTTCGGTTATGTTGGCAGCGCGTTTGGCCGTCTGGGGTGAGACGGCTATCAGTCGAGCGCCCATACACGTAATCTGTTAAAGAGAAGACTACAGCGCCTGCATTTCCAGGTTGCAATATTCGCACCATCCGCCGTGATAGAAGCTCACCACGATCTGTTCCGAGTCCAGGCACGCTTCGGACGAGATCGTCTCGCCCGTGTGGTTGACGAGCTCCAATCTAGGGGCTGAATCACCGACTTTCAGTTCACGTTCAACAATACCCGAACGGAAGAGGTCGTCGATCGAAGGCTTGAAAAAATGTGTTTTCTCAGGCCCCAGGCGCTCAGGCTCTGCGCTTCGCAGATGCTTGAGTTGTTGCTCTAAATCATGTGGACAAAGGCTTAGAGATAAAGGAAACTGGGTGGGGGAGGGAGATGGGAATCAATGACCAATGGGCGAATGGCCAGTGACCAAATTAGCAACCGATGACGGGATTCAGCGACGAGTTGTGAGGAAGAGATGCCGATAACGGATGCGCTGCCGGATATGGAACGGGAGCTCAAGTTCTATCCAGCGGAGAACGACGAACCCAAAGTACTGAGCGGTGACCAGATCGACCAGTTCAACCGGGACGGATATCTGTGCCCTCTGGGTGTTTTCGATGGAGAAGAGGCCAACGCGAATCGCGCCTACTTCGAGAAGCTGATGGCGCAGGCGGATGGGCGGAACAGCTATTCGATCAATGGATGGCATCGGTCGTGTGCCGGGGTCTGGGATCTGGTGACGGATGAACGGATCCTGAATATGGTCGAGGATCTGCTGGGGCCGAATCTCGTGTGCACGATGACGCACTATTTCGCAAAGATGCCGGGCGACGGGAAACGGGTGAGCTGGCATCAGGACGCGTCCTACTGGCCGCTGACGCCCAGCAAGGTGGTCACGGTGTGGCTGGCAATCGACGATGTGGACGAGACGATGGGACCGATGCAGGTGATTCCGAGGTCACACGTGCACGGTCAGATCGCGTTCGAACACAGCACGAAGGAAGAGAACAATGTGCTCGGGCAGACGGTGACGAACGCAGGGGATTTTGGTGAGCCCGTCTCGTTTGTGATGAAGGCGGGGCAGGTATCCGTGCACACGGATCTGCTGCTGCACGGGTCCGAGCCGAATGGATCGGAACGTAGACGGTGTGGGCTTACGCTGCGGTATATGCCTCCAGATGTCAGGGGGCGGGATCCAGAGGGGCAGGCGGCGATTGTCGCTCGAGGGGAGGATTCGAGCGGATATTGGAAACACATAGAGCGGCCCGTGGGGGATCGGCCGTTGGAGCGGAGGTAGGAGCCCAAGCGTGCACCCCGCTCCCCGACCTATCCTGATCCGCTTTTGAAGGATCGTCCCTTTCTAGAAGGAAGGGAGATTGGGGTTCGTTCCAAGGTTGTGGCTTCGGCGGGTGTGTCAAGACGTCGTGGCCGTTGAGTATTGGTTCAGTTAGAACCGGACCTCTGAGCTTCTTCAGGACATCTGGGCGGACAATGTTCTGAGGCCAATGATTTCGATGATTCCGAAGTCCGCTACGACCAGGGTTGCACCGCATACGAGCCAGAATCCTGCGACCCGGCAAGGAGACAAAGGTGATCAGGGCAAGGCTCCCTATGACCCAGAGCCCGTCCATCAGGGCGAAGTACTTCAGGTCGGAGCGCTTCAATTCCGGGCGCCGCGTGCTGAGCGCGATCTCAACGCCGAAGAAAGCCACGCCAAGGCCGACAGGGATTAGAACGACGCTGGTTTCTAGGTTCAACATCGACTCGAGTTCACCGTATAGGACGGCCATCGACAGGCCNGAAATGATTGAGAATGCCGCATTTACGAGCAGGACTCTTCGGGACATCGTTATATCTAGCAGCTTGTAACCCGGAATTAGTTGACCGGTTGTACAAATATTTCTTAAATGGATCAGGCCACGTCCAGGAACTGCACGGCCTGTTGACCCAGCCTTCGGATGACTTCGGGATCGCGTCTTGCCTTGGCCGTCAGTAGAATTCCCTCGTAGAACGCCCAAAGAGACTCTGCATCGGTCTGTGGATCTGACGAATTGATATCTCCACGACGGGCCGCATCCTCGATCGCTTCGCGGAAGAAGGCGGTCGCGTCCGAGAATACCATCATTACCTTCTCGGATACGGCGTCATTTCCGGCCGCCAGCTCGAGGGCCGCATTGCCGAATGGACAACCCCAGATGCCAGTTCCTTCGTCGTGTGCACGCTTGAAGTAGAAGTAGGCCATCTGGAAGAAACGGCGAATCCGATCGAGAGGCGCTACGTCATCGCCGAAGGCCAATCGCCAAAACTGGTTACGCGTGTTCGACCAGTGCAGGTCGAGAGCGGCCGTCGCGAGCTGGTCCTTGGACTTGAAGAAATGGTAGAAGCTGCCTTTCTGGACTCCGGCGGTCGCACAGATCTCCTGGACACCCACGTCGTTGAATCCGCGGGCGTGCATGAGTTCGGCGGTGACTTCTATCAGCCGCTCTCTGGCGTCGCTGGTTCGTCCCATAGTTGACCGTTCGGTTAACTATACGTTGCTTGNTCCTCGAAAACAAGCCAAAATCCACGATATGTGGCGATCAGGCCTCGAGAACGGCTCAAAATAATTGACCGATAGGTCTAGAAATGTGGAAAAACGGATTGCGTTTGCAGGATCTGGGATCGGCCAATATCATTTTGGTATGGCTGTGCACACTCGGAAACTCAAGATCCTACACACCATGACGTGGCTCGCTCCTGGTGGAGGGGCGGATCACAATGTCTTCCTGACGATTCGGGATCTTGCCGATGAGTATGAGTTCCACCTCGCGATCGGCCACGAGATCCACGAGAATCCGTTCGCCGATGTTCCCGGTCTGCGTATCCACGTCTGCCCGTGGCTTGATCGCAAAATCAACCCCATTAGAGATCTAATCGCGTTCTTCTGGTTCTGGCTGTTGATACGCCGGGAGGGATACGACGTCGTCCATACCCACGAGACCAAGGCTGGGATCGTGACTCGCGTCGCGGCGAAGCTGGCGGGTTGCCCCCGCGTGATCTTCGGGCTGCACGGCGTTCCCTTTGCCGATCCCTCGATCGGGTTGGTGCGGTGGCTCTATCTGGTCATCGAGGGGCTAACCATGTGGGCGGCTGACGAAGTGGTCGCTGTGAGTGAGGAGTCGCTCGCGCACTACCACGCGCAGAATCTCGGNCGTGGACTGCCATCACGGGTGGTCTATAGTGGGGTCGAAGTCGAGCGGTTCACCGACGTGGATATGGCGCGGCTCAGAGCGGAGACGCGGTTTGAGTTCGGGATTGATTTGGGAGATACCGTACTGATCAAGGTAGGCCGTTTTAGCGTGGCCAAAGGGCAGCGTTATGCGATCGAGGCATTTTCACGGCTGAGGTCGACTCGTGACGATCTGAAGCTGGTGCTGGTTGGGGAAGGACCGGAGCGGGAAGCGTGTGAGCGGTTTTGTCGTGACCTCGGCGTGGCTGACGATGTGATCTTCACGGGCTACCAGGCAGATGTGGTGCGGATGTATGCAATGGCGGATATCAACGTTCTGACGTCGTTGATCGAGGGGCTTCCGAGGGTTGTTGTGGAGGCTTCCCTAAGCAAGTTGCCGACGGTCTGTTTTGACGTTCCGGGTGTGAAGGAAGTGATCACGGATGGCAAAAGTGGGGATGTGACGACCAGCGGTGATGTCGACACGCTTACGGAGCGGATCCGGGGGCTTATGGATTCGCCCGATGAGCGGAGGGCGAAGGGACGGCGGGCGTTCGAGCGTGCGGAGCGGTTATGGGACCACCGGAGGATGGTGGATGATGTGAGGGTGGTTTATGAGTTTCGGGGTCTGGGGTGATAGAGAAAAAAGAAGACCACGAAATACACGAAAAACACGCAGGAAACCTAGGTCCGAACTTTGTGCTGACGCAGAATCTGGGGAGAATCGAAAGGAGCGGGTGCCCGAGTCACGTCTTCTCTCAGCGGTTAAGGTTTTGCGGGTTAGGTTGAGTTGATGGGGATGATCTGGCCAGGAGGATGGTGGAAGGCTTCATACAGTTTCATGAGTTCGCGAGCCGATTCGAGGGATCCTCGGGTCGGTTTTCTGTTTTCGCGAACGCAGTCGGCGAACTCCTGGACTTCGAAGGCGTAGCCGAGGAGGAAGATCTGTTTGTTGTAGAGCTGGCCTAGCGACCATTCGGGCTCCCAGTAGATGGGGGCCGTGTCGTCGTCGCCCACGAAGTTGGTGGCTTTGCCGTAGCCACCCGGGCCGCGTGATCCGGGTCGGTAGTAGGTGAGTTTGACGCCGTTGTCGACGATGACGTTGGCGCCGTGGCCGACCACCTCGACGCGTTCGAGGGGGCTCGTTCCGGCTCTTCCGCAAGTGAGATGAAGGACGCCCGTCGCGCCGCTGGCGAACTTCATGGACACGACGCCCGCGCCGTTCGGGCTGCGCTCGTATGAGAGGTGCGCGATCTTGCCGCAAATGTGGTCGATGATCGAGCCCGGGTGCACGATGTGGTCGAGGAAGCCGCGCATCCGGTTGCTCGTGGCCAGCTGCTTCTCGTCCTCATCCGGGAGATACTGCGGATACTTCAGGTAGATCGAACTGATCCCGCCGAACGCTTCCCGCTCGGTGATCTCCTTCATCCTCTGGATGGTGGGGAAGAAGGCCTTCTTGATCCCCACCAGCACGAACCGATCTGTTTCCGCCTCGACCGCCATCATTTGCTCGACCTCTTCGACGCTCGATGCCGGCGGCTTCTCGATCCAGACGTGACAGCCCGCGCGCATGCTGTCGATGGCGAGCGGTGGATAGAGCGGCTTGTTCTGCTCGTCATACCCGGTGACCACGAAGACGGCGTCGAGCTCCTCTTTTTCGAGCATTTCGTGATGGTCTGCGTATGAGCGGAGGGCCCCGAATGTTCGGGCAAACTCTACCGCGCGCCCCTCGACCAGGTCACACGTGGCGATCAGGTCGACGTCTGCGTATTTGAGGCAGGGATAGACGTTTCGGTAGGCGTGACCGCCACAGCCGATGAAACCAGCTCGTATGCTCATGGGATATTCCTACTCCTGGAAGCGATGTGGTCGTCTTCTGGTTTCCGGGGAAAAGGCACTGGGGGCAGGACGTTGCCGGGACCTAGTGCTGCGTCGAAAGATCGAAGCTCAGGCGGGTAGGCCGGGCGAAGCTCGTGCTTGTTTGGCGGGCTTCTTCCCGCCTCACGCGCTCCTTGCCAACAGACGAGCCCGTTTACGCAGCTAGCTTAACAGCAGCTTCAGATAAAACAACGGATTCGTCAATTGCTTCTTGGGGACCTCGTTGGCCATCATGCCCATGATGGTATCCCGGACTTCCTGACTGCGCTCGGCTTTGTGGATGACGAAGTTGAGGAGGGTGCGGGAGCGACCGATTTTCTGGAGCCGGTGGCTGACTTTGAGCTCGCTGCCGATCTCGTCCCAGAGCTTGCGGTCGTATGCTGAAAGGATGGATGCGCTGACGTCGTCCGCATCGATGGCTGCCTGTGCGGTCTCGACGCCAAACTTGGCGGAGTAGAAGGCGTTGCCGATGCCTTCGCCGGTGAAGGGGTCGATCAGGCCGGCGGCGTCGCCGAGGAGCATGAAGCCGTTCCCGTGGTTGGGGCGGTGCTTACTGCCAGCCGGGAGATTCCAACCGATGGGTTCCTCAGTCGGTTGGGCATCAGCGAAGCGATCGCTGAAGGCGTCACTGTTGATCGCGTTGTCNAGGGCGACCTTGAGGTCGATGTTCTCCCGCTTGATATACTCGTGGAGCATGCCGATCCCGACGTTGGCATATCCCTCTTCGAGCGGGAANATCCAGAAATATCCCGGGATGACCTCGTCGACGTAGTGAAGCTCGATCTGGTCGGTCAGTCCCTTGACGTCCTTATAGTAGCAGCGGAGCGCGACGATCCAATGTTGGGGGTCGTGGCTGTANAGTCCCAGCTTGCGGGCGACGACCGAGCTGAACCCGTCCGCGCCCAGAACGACCTTGCCGCGAATCTCCTGCGATTCTCCCGATTCCGTCTTCCCAGAGATCCCGACCACCGTATCCCCTTCCTTCAGGATGTCCTGTACCGTGAACCCCTCGATGGTTTGGTCCGCGACCTGCTGTGCGCGCTGGAATAGGAAGTGGTCCAAGATTTCACGGCGGATCACGAATCCGGTGAGGAAGTCCTGACGGCTCGATCGGGTGAGGTCNATGTCTACGCAGGTTTTATCCGGGCTGCCGAACGTCACCGTGTGGATCTCGGCTCCAGGGAGGTCCCCGATCGGCTTGAAGAGGTCGAGCTCACGGAGGATGGTGACGGCCTTACCGGAAAGCGCGTCGCCGCAGATCTTATCGCGGGGAAAGGTCTCTTTGTCGAGGAGGCAAACAGATAGGCCGGCGCGTTTGGCATAGAGCGTCGCCACTGCACCAGCCGGCCCGGCGCCAACGATGACCAGGTCGTAATGGGTTTCTGGCATAGGGGAGGAACATAAAGGAAAAAGCGAGGAGGAGAAACAGAGTTCAGCGAGAAGCCAGAAAAAATCCAGGAAGTGCCTGAACTCTGGTTTCTCCCTAGCTGTTCTCTGAACTCAATCCAGGCCGTAAGCGGCGTTGGACCTAGGCGTTCTANTACTGACTCAAAGAGTCCGCCGATACGTGGTACAGGAGGCTGTCAGCGGCCATTGCGAGGCTGTCGATCGTGTTCGCCGTGTCTATCGGGGCGACGTAGCTGCGGGGACGTCCTGATTTCGGGGCATCTTGCCGGATCCCGTGAGGACGAATAGAGCGAGGACGGCAGCAGCGGCTATCGTGCCGAACGACCCGACCGGTGTCAGGAGGAAGTTCGTCCGGCCGATCAGGCTGATCAGCGAGTGACGCGCCTTCAGTCGAGACCGGATGTCCGCCCGGATCGACGGATCGGGCGTGAGGTCAGACGACACGATGTCGAGTGATTCGCAGAGTGTGGCGTCAAACACGTTATCGGTTTCAGCCATGGGCGGAGCTCCTTCGCAAACGGATTCAGCTCCTGGAGGTCGTTGGACGGACGTTTGGTCACGTAGTGAAGCCGCGACTTGGTCGTCCCCTCCGTGCATTCTAGGATATCACTGATTTCTCTGACCGACAGGTCTTCCTGGTATCTCAGGAGGAAGGTTGTTCGGTGTGATGGTTCGATGTCGTCCAGGGCATCGAGAACGGCTTGTTTGAAGGCCTGAGCGTCCAGGTCGAAATCGGGGTCTTTGACCTTTCCACTCCGGTCGAGTCTGATCTGTTCGATCGTCGTTTCTCTCTTGCGTACCTTGAGTCGACGATACTCGTTCTTGCACAGGTTGTGGGCGACCGCGAAGTCCCAGGTCGTGAACGACTGTGTCGTGCCGAAGGCACCCGGACGTTCGACGATCTTGACGAACAGGTGGTGGAGGAAGTCCTGAGCCTTCTCGTCATCTCGGTTGAGCATCCGGTGGAAGTAGTGGAGCAAGCGGCCGCTGTATCGATCGTAGAAACAATCCGGCGATTTCAGATCGCCCTTATGAACGCTGCGCATCAGCGCTTCGTCCGACATTTGTGTCAGGTCTCTTTTAAAAAGTCGCACACAGGCTCGTACTGGGTGATTCGGTCCCCGTGTCAGTCTTTTATACCCGCGATCGGCAGCGGGGTTCAAGTATTTCACAGAAAGTTGTGGATTAGCTGCACTGTGTTGTTTGGAAGCACAGGCTTGTCAAGCCACAGAAACGACGTAATGCATTAATAAGGCGCAGGTTATGGGGAGAAGTTACACTTGGCAAGGAGGTTGCGTACCAAGTCAAAATGGAAAACGAAAAAGGCAAAATGGATGGGCGTATACGGGAACGGATGTGATGGAGTCTGGAAGACCGAAAACTTTCGCTATAGTCGCAAGCTGTCTGGTCGGGTTGAGCGGCGGCGTTTCGGCTGATGACCTGGGAAGGACGCTGGGGTTGGATCGGCGCCCTGGGTTTAAGACTGTTGGGCCTGACGTGGCGCCGTTTTCGTATGGGCGGCCGATCGAGATGATTGCGATTCCGGAGGCCTGGGAAGTGCCGCTGCAGGCTGTGAATGAAGGGTTGACTTTCTACGCGGCCTATCGGGCAAGGAATTACAGGGCGATGGCAGCTGTGAGCGCCATGTCGCTTTGGGGAGGGACGTTGAGGTGGGGGATTGATGCGGTGGTGGATGGCGGAGATTCTGGTCGGGCATCGATCGAGGATCTGTCTGAGCTGACGGCGCACGAGATCGCGATTTTGGGTTATCTTTGGCACACGGCGGGGAAGACCGGGAGCGATCTGTATCGCGAGGTCGGATCTGGTGGGACCTGGAAGGATCTGGCCGATTTGCTCAAGGATATGGAGAGGCGTTACCTGATCCGGACACGGCATTTGGGGGTGGAGACGGTCTACCTTGCGGAAGCGACCCCTGCCGATGCCCGCCGGGTGGCGATCGCATCCGGAGACCCGGATCGGATCTCAGCCGTGCTGCAAGCGATTGTGCCACCCGAAGCCCAGGAGCGTTCTGAACGTGATGAGAGACCGGCTGGTCACAGTGCTGAAACCCAATAGTCCGGCGATCTCGGCAATCGCAGAGTCGATCCTGCGAGATGCCCAGATTCCGTTCGTGATCGGGGGGGATCAGGCGTTTCAGAACCTGTACTCGATCGGGCCGACCGAGATTCAGGTGCACGAGAACGATGCGGAGACAGCGCGGGAATTACTGAACAATTTGTAAATAAAAGAAGCGGAGCAGATTTCACATTCCAGGTTCCAGGGAAAGTCAGAGACCCTTGGAATCTGGAGCTTGGAATCTGCTCCGCTTTTGTTTTAGATTGTGACCGTGCGGTCGATGGTGAAAATGTTGTTGTCGGTCTCCTGAATCTTGACCTCGATGTGGTATTCGATGCCTTGCTCCGAGAAGTGCTTGGCCAGGACGTCGACGGTTTCGTTCATCGCGTAGGTGGCGACATTTTCGACACTCGGGTTGAGGCCGGGCATGACGACGACACCCTCCGGCTCAAAGACGTCCGGGTTCAGGAACAGCTCGTCTCGCTCTGAAACTAGCATTCGGTGGTCGAGCCCCTTGAGGATATCTTTCAGACGGCCGAAGTCGAGCGTGATGTCGAGTTTTTCATCACGCGGGAAGCGCTCGGTCTGGACGGTTATTTCACCGTGCCATGTATGGCCGTGTACGAACCTGCACTTGCCGTTGTAGTCCAGTTGGCGATGCGCCGCGTGGAAGTGGGCGTGCGCATACAGTTTTTCCATCGGTCTTCTCCTGTGGTCGGGCGTTCTGCCTGATCGGTTTACCCCTGAATATACGATGCTGCTTCGGTTTTGGCAGTGGTGGTCGAACAGAGCCTCTCTTCGACGTGTTGCGCGCTCACACCTGTGCACGCCGGTGACACCTACGACGACTACCAACCATCAAATCCCTTCCTGATGGTCGATGTTCGGGATCTGGATCCCAAGGAGGAAGCGCTCGTGAAGGCGATCGGGATCGACGTGGCGGCTCCGGCCGAAGGATTACCGGGTGGATCTGGAGTCTGCCGTTCGCGCGCTTGCCGACCGTGTCGACGTGATCTATCTCCACATCGACTCGGACATTCTCGACGTTACCCTCGTCGACACCTGAGCCGAATGGTCCGGGGATGGAACAGGTCCTGAACGCGGCGGATGCGGTATTGTCTAAGGGGAAGGTGGTGACGTGTGCTGTGGTGTCGGTGTTCGACCAGGATGAAGGTGGCGAGGTCGGACAGGCATCTGGGCTCGAGTGGATCAGAGGGTCGCTCGAAACGTGGGCNCGTCACGGAACGATAAGAATCGACAGTAGGTAGGTTGTGCAGTCACGAAGGACGTTTCTCTCAAACATGAGTCTCGCGGGAGCAGGAGCCGCACGGCTAGGTGGGTTACTCGTCGGTCGGGCATACGGGGCAAGGCGGGACAGGAATGTCCTGTTCATCTGGATCGATGATCTTCGGCCCCAACTCTGCTATTACGGCCACAGCGAGATTCACAATCCTTACCTGCCGTTCTGTGCGTCGAAAAAGTACTGGGATCTGTATGATCGCTCCAAACTAGAGATCCCCGCGAACGATCAATTGCCCAATGATGTCTCGCGGTGGACGGCGACGAACTGGGGCGAGCTACGGAAGTACGATGCAATCCCGCATCGTGGGCCATTGTCCGATGAGCAGGCGCTCGAGTTGATCCACGGGTAATACGAGTGTGTGAGCTATGTCGACGCGCTGGTTGGACAGCTGGTGGCGGGGCTGAAAACGAACGGGCTCTGGGAGAACACGCAGGTCGTGTTGTNGGGCGATCACGGGCTGTGGTGCAAACACACGAANTTCGAGCTGGATGCGAGGGCGCCTCTGATCGCACGTGTTCCCGGCCAGTCCGCGGCTGGATCGTCGACGGATGCACTCGTGGAGTTCGTGGACATCTATCCATCGCTCGCTGAAGCGGCAGGTCTGTCCATCCCACAACACGTCGAGGGAACGAGTTACGTGCTGTTGCTGAACGATCCAAGCCTGACGTGGAATGACGGCGGCCTTTAGCCAGTATCCGCGGAGTGGTAAGCGGATCATGGGATGCTCGATGAAGACGGATCGGTGTCGGTATACGGAGTGGGTGCGGCAGGAGACGAAGCAGGTCGAGGCGAGGGAGCTATACGAACATCGGGCCGATCCGAGGGAGAATGTGAATCTCGTGACGAATCCNGACTACGCGGGCGAGCTCAAGCGGATGGAGAAGATGATGGATGGTGGGAAGCAGCGAAACCGAAAAGCTGAAGGCGAGTGCTGAGTCGTGAGTGCTGAGAGGGGAAAGTCCGTCTTGAACGGCCTGGGCAGGCATCTGACAGCTCTTCTGGCGAGACCTCAGATCTCGATCCACACGCCGGGGTCGGTCGCCCACAAGCCAGCTGACCTGACGCGCTCACCGGACAGTTCCGTCCAGTGTTTTGCGTAGGCCCGCACCTGATCGCCGTAGCGTGACCGCAGGTGCTGCGTCTCGGCTTCCGAGTGGGTCCGGTCCGTCTTGAAGTCGACGATTCGCCACCCTCCGACCACGCGATAGACGAGGTCAACACGGCCCCGTGTGACCTGGGTCTGTCCCATGAAGTCTTCGGCCCGCGCGAAGTCTACCTCCGTATGCACGTAGCGGGACTCCTGTAACTCGGACCAGAGTTCAGATGACCTGAACCTTTCGAGTGACTCGAGGGCGTATGGTGCGTTCTCAGACTGGTCCTCTCGAGCGAAGAGCGTCTCAATATACGTGCTCGCATCGTCCGGCAGGACGCCGCCTATGGCGCGTTCGAACACGTCGTGGACCAGTTGACCGTACTCGATTCCGAGTCCAAGGACGGGCTCTTCATCAGAGCGGCGCACGTCGCGCTCGTCTTCCCCCGTGATCGTCGCAGTGCCGTACGAACGTAGTCTGGCTCGCGTCCACCGATCCTTGAGGTCTTGCTCAACGGCCCCGAAATCGGGCATCTCCGTTGACGCTCGGCTCGGCACCTGGATGTCCGGATCCGGGAGTTCGGCGTGTCCCTCGAGGAAGGGATAGAGCTCGGACCATGGACCCTTTTCCGTGTTCCCAGCATACTTCGACACAACGAGGATGTCCTCAGCCCGGGTTGCGGCGACATAGACCAGGCGGCGCTCTTCAGCGTCGAGAAACCTGGCTTCTTCTTCCTCGTCCTGATCCCAGCCGTGTGGCTCGGAGATCAGCTCCTTCCCGTGTGCGCCCGTGGCCCTGTATACAGGGAGCGTCAGCCTGGGCTCGGACCCTGAGCGTGAAACGTGGAAGTCGGGGTCGTGTCGCTCGTAGCTGGTGTCGTATGGGTCAGCGAGGAAGACACACCGCGCCTGAAGCCCTTTGGCCTGATGCAAGTTCATCAAGCGGACTGACGTGCCGCCGCCGGAATCCAGCGTCATTTCTTCCAATTTGTACTCAGGATCGTCCCGCAGGTCCTGAAGCTCCTGCAGGCTCTCCGTCCAGTTCCAGCCCGCACGTTCCCAGCGCCGTATGATCGCACCGAGTCGGATCAGGTTGCCCGCTCGCGAACTGCCCATCGGGCGAAGTGTCGCGTAGGGGAGGGTGCCGAGCTTTTCGAGAATTCGGTCGAATGCGACGGATACGGGTTCGGTCTGGAGCGCGCGGTCGGCGGCGAGCAGAATGTCGAAGGCATGCCAGAACCGGGTGGCTGTCTGTTCCTGCAAGTCTTCCGGAAGGTCGGATCGGAAATCGAACTGTCCACCCGCACTCCTGAAGGCGGCCAACTCATCGTCGCCGAGGCCAACGAAACGTCCTCTGAGATAGGCGATCAGGGGGATTGGGTTCGTGGGAGACAGGACGCATTCCATCAGACGGATCAGGTCGTGGAGCTCCTCTGACTCTCGCAGCTTTCCGCTTCCTTCTATGGAGAAAGGGATGTCAAGGGCTTCGAGTGCGTGGGCGTAGGTGTCGAGGNGTCCCGTGGTGCGGGTCAGGATCATGAAGTCGGCGGGAGAGACTGGTCCGGATAGGGCAGCGCCAGAGATGGTGTCATCGCCGGCGATCGAGGCCGCTATATAGCGGGCAATCCTATTGGCGTCCTGACGAGCGATGGTGGTGCGGTCGTTTCCGCCGACCTTGTCGATCGTGATCTGCATTATGCTCGGCGTCTCGTCCTGTGGCTCGCGATACGGTTCAAGCGGCGCGAACGTCGCCTGATATCGCGGGTCGAATCCGCCGAAAATCGGCTCGAACGCCCCGTTGACCCAATCGCAGATTCCCGTCAAAGATCGGAAGTTGGTGTTCAGGTGTAGGACATCGCCTCCGCTCGAACGGACACGATCCCGCACATACCTGAACACGTCGAGATCGGCGCGACGGAACCGGTAGATGGCCTGCTTCTCGTCACCGACCAGGAAGAGGCTGCCCGGTTTGGGTCGACAGTCCCGCCAGTCGGATACCCCGGGATCCTCCGAGGTGAGGTAGAGCAGGATCTCGGCCTGGAGCGGGTCCGTATCCTGGAACTCATCGACGAAGAGGCTCCGGTATCGATTCTGAAGGTCCGCCCGGACCCGACTGTTCTCCGCGAGCAACTGTGCCGCCTGTTCGAGCAGGTCCTGGAAGGTGAGTGTGCCTGCTCGAAACCGGCGTAAGCGATGCGATTCGACCGCTTCGTCGATGAATGCCGCGACTTCCGGGTAGATGGCTCGGCGCCACCGGGTCAGGGCCGGTCTGACCGTGGTTTCGACCAGTTCGGGAAGTCCGGTATCACGGAGCTCACGCGCTTTGTCTTGATGGGGTGACCAGCGTTTCAGGACGACCGAACCCGANTGAAGGTCCAGCTGAGACAGGAGGTATCTCGCGTCGCGTTCCTCCTGAAGGCCGCGGTTTCGGAGGAAGTGAGACGTCTTCAGCAAGGCCTCCTGCAGTCTGTCCGGACGTTCCTCGAGTGGATCGGGTATCCAGGCGGAGACCGACTCGACCCAGTCAGCCGCGATCCGGGCAGGTTCCATCAGGTCAGCCGGCGGCACCTCTGCCCAATGGAGGTCGAGTTCGGTGAATTGCGATCGCCTGCGGAAGAAGTCGAAGAACTCGTCTGTCNGGATGCCCCAACTGTCGAACAGATCCAACCGAGGATCTTGGGCCCCGTACCGATCGAGGACGAAGGCATCCCAGGCCTCCCTGAGGGAGACCCATTCCCCTCGCATTTCCATTTCGCTGAAGCCAGGAGGCAGCCCGAGTTCGAGCGGACGCTCGCGTAAGAGTTTCGCGCAGAAGGCGTGGATGGTCCCTATGTAACATTGGTCGACGTGGTCGATGGCATAGAGCAGCCGGCTTTGCTCGGGGCTTGATCCGGGCGCTCTGGAGAGCGCCGATCGCAGGCCGGCGTGGAACCGTGCTCGCATCTCGCCGGCCGCCTTCTTCGTGAAGGTGATCGCGGCCATGTGCTGGACCTGCTCGCGTCCCGTGCCTACGACCTCGACCATTCGTCCGATCAGGGCGTGGGTCTTGCCCGCACCGGCGCCCGCCTGGACCAGAAGGTTCCGGTCGAGATCTGCGACGATGCGATCGCGCGCTGTCGCGTCTTTCAGGTCGACAGCCATTCCGTGGCCGTATCGATGAGGTCTTTGTCGACGTCCGGATGCAGATCTGTAGAGATGGAGTGTGGCAGAACGTGATCGCGCTCGCAGATCGCCTTGTAGTCGCAGAACCGGCACTGGGATGTTTTCTGGATTGGCGGGAACGCACCCCGTCCGGCAAGCGATAGAACCGGTTTGAGGATTTGACCGAGTTCGCCGCGCGTCGGCGGTGTGGATAGCATTTTGCGGCCATGTTCTCGATCGCTGGCGAAGTAGTAGCCCGATTCGATCTTCTCGCCCGCGTCTTTCTCAGCGAGCATCGATGCGAAGGCGTGCGCATACAGGGCCCACTGCAGGTGTTGGCCGCCGCCGAGTAGATCGGACGAGTCGTAGGGGAAGGCGGACCCCGTCTTGTAGTCCCAAATGACGTAGCCGGTCGATGTCTCGTCGACNCGGTCGATCAGCCCGCGGAGTTTGATGGTGAGGTCGCCAAGCGACAGCCGAACCGGATCCGGCGAACTGAGTCCGCTGTTCTCGTCGAAGCCGAAGCTGACTTCGAAGCCACGTGGGATTTGATCCGTCGGTCGCTTACTCTCCTCGGCCACAAACACGCGTGCCGCCGCCCGGAGTCGCTCGACGTCGACCTTGAAGGCGAGGGGATTCGGTGGAGCGATCGTCTGTGTCGTTGTGTCGATCAGCTCGTCGAGCAGGCTAAGGATTCGGTTCGTTCCTGTGTCGATCGACGGGGGTCGGTCACGATCGGGCAGGTCGGCCATGTAAAGCTGATACAGCTCGTGCAGCAGGGAGCCGAACTCCAGCGGCGTCAGCCANCGGGTCGTGTCTCCCGTTTCCTCTTCAGGCGGATCGATGCGGAGGACATACCGCCAGAAGTAGCGGTAGGGGCAGCGGGTCAGGGTCTCCAGGCGTGAGGCAGACCAGGTAATCCCTTCCAGGTCGCCAAAAACGGCGCCCGTGAGGCCCTTGTATCGAGTGAAGCTCCTCTCGATCCGCTCTCGGTCCGCGGTAGACCCAGCAGTCAGCCACGGAACGGTCGTTCCATACGCGTCGATGTCACCGGCTTGTCGGGACCAGGCCAGTTTCCAGGTGGATACGTCAGGCGAATGCTCAGGGTCGGACGGAAGGATTGGGTCGATCTCAGGCAGCTTCTGAGTCGCGTTCGCGAGATGGTGGATGATCGAGGCCGGCTCACTTTCCTGACCGTCAGACAGACGGTAGGTCGACGCGCTCAGGATCGAGTGTGGGGATAGTCCGAGAAGCCGCACGAGATGCCAGACCTGTGCCGCCGGCCGGGTGCTGAGGACCTCGAGTGTGTCGGAAATTCGTGCGCGCTCGTGATCTAGTAGGAGCGGGTCTTCACCGGGTTGTCCGGGGAACAGGCTGCTGTCGAGGCCGATGACGAACAGTCTGGAGCGTCCGGAGAATCCGGCACGGTCGATGGGCACGACGTTGAGGTGACCGGGCTGAGGTGAGCGTGCGTCGAACCGATGCTGGTCGACGACGTCTATCAGCGTCCCGACGACTGATGTAATCGAACCGCGTGCCTGACAGTGGGAGGCCAGATCCTCCAGCCTGGCGACGAGCGAATCGCGGGCGGGTTCTTCCGATTCGGTCAGCGTTGTGACGTGTTCACGCAGCAACGCGGCACAAAGGTTGGCGACCNCGGATGTGGAAACGGTATCAGCGGACTGCAGCTTCGACAGGGTTACGAGCGGCTCGGGCCAGTTCGCATCGGACAGGTTCGCGTTGAGCTGACGACCGTCGAGGAGCGCGCGCAGCCACTGTCTGTCCCCGCCCGATAGCAGCCAGTTCAGGACCGAGCGAACAGTTTGACCTGGACGTGTCAGCAGGATCGAAACGCCGGCGCCGTAGGTCGAGGGAATCCCGCGTTGCCGGGTTAGTCCGTACGCGTCTTCAAGCAAATCGGGTGACGAGCACGCGATTTCGACGTCGTCCAAGGGCCAGCCTTCGGTCAGGATACGGGACAGGGCACGGTCGATTTCGACCTCGGGACCGGAACAGAGTCGAAGCTCGACGTTCTCGATGGTCGGAGGATCCGACGTGGAGACGAACAGGGATCCGGCGGGTTGACAATCGGGGCCGGGAAGTGTTGGCACATCCTCGAGGGCGCTGACGGCCAGGGTCCCGGGGCGGGGGATCCCGTAATGGTCGCGACCAATGCGTCGGAGGTTTTTCCCCGCCACAGAATGGACGAATTGTCGGGCGAGACCGGGGAGCGATGTCTCGTCTAGGATGGCGTAGACCGCGCCTTTGGGTGCGCGATCCGAGGCGTCCGTGGCTGCGACGAACAGGTCAGGGCCGTCATACCAACGGCGGGTTTCGAGACAGTCCTGGTAGGCGACGTAGAGTTGGGCGATTGCACGCAGTTTGTGATTGTCTCGCTGACGGAGGAGCGCTTCCGGCGAGGTGCCCGAAATCCGGAGTGCGCGAAGGGTTCGGTGGATCGTGCGGAGCAGCCCTTGGCTGTAGGGCTGGTTCTTGAAGAAGACGTTGTCGGGATTCGAAAGGTACTCTCGAAGGATGGGGGCGAACTCTACGAGGTCGGCGTCCTTTGGGAGAGGCATCCAGCCGTCGGCGATGAATGTGGGTTCGACGAGGTCCCGGGCAAGGTCTTCCGGGGTAGAGAACCTCAGGTTGATCCAGTCTGTGCCTGAACGCGCCAAGGCGACGCCGAGGGCGGTGCCGGCCTGGATCGAGGGGACGAAGACGATCTTGGGGGTGATGCGGTGATCCGCGCAGAATGTTGTGAGTTGATGGAGCTGGTAGGTCATGGGTTGGAAATATAGCTAATGGGAACGGGAAGGGTAGGTGGCAACGCTGTCGCGTTACTTGCGAGTTTGCGGGAGCCCGTTGGGTTGCTGGGGCAAACTCGTGGGGAAGGCGAGTTCAGAGTGATGAATCGTGACTGCCTTCGACGCGTCCAGAGGAGTGTTGAGTTTTGAGGAGGAACGGATACACGTTTTCTGTCCCCTGGCTCTGCCAGGTACGCCGATCATAGCTACAGACCTCTCGCCCCCAGCGTGCCGCTGGGGGTGGACCACCATCTTGCAGGGTAAGCGTTTCATATTGACCCCGATTGTAGCACCGAGGTCAGGTTGCCTGGTGGTTGTTCGACGAGTCTAGGCACTATCTTGATGCCGACGTGCGTCGACCCCCTGCCTCATGCTGGGGCCGAGCGAGGCGTTGATGGGTTCGATGGACCCGACCAGAGGTCGGGCGGGGCCACCTAGTCAGAGAAGTCAGCGAGGATGGGGAGGTGGTTGCTCAGTACTATGCGGGCTGGGTTTTTGGGATCGGGGCGGAGTTCGGGGTTGGAGGGGATTTCGAAGTGGTTGAGACGGTTGAGGATGGTCCCGGCTGCCAGGATGTAGTTGAGGCGAGCGACGGGTTCGGGGCGCATGAGGGTCTTGCATTGTCCTTGATGCGGCCGGTTTTCTGGAAGCAGTCGGTCAGGCCCGCTTTCTTCCAGGTTTGTGCGTGAGAGGCGTGAGGGACGTGGTTGAAGTCGCCCCGTACGATGACGGAATGTCCGCTAGCCAGGTCATCGGCGGCCATTTTGGCAACGAGGCTCACTTCCTGATGGATCACTTCGGGGCCGCTGCGGGCGGAGGGGTGGAGATTGAGGACGACCAGACTGCCGTATGGGGTTTCGAGCAGGCTACGACCCCAGTGGGCGACGAACGTGCCCTCTGGGACTGAAACCTCGGGCAGGTTGGCTTGTTCGATGATTGGGAAGCTCGTTAGGAGTGCGCCTGCTACGTCGAGGTGGCCAGCGTAGTAGATGCACGTGAGATCGATCTGATCGGCGATGGATTGGGCTGATGGCTCGTTGTTGACTTCGCAGAGGGTGATGATGTCGGCGATGAGTTTCGCCTACTCAGTGGGGTTCTGGCCGGCGGGTCTTGGGCGCTGTTGGCCGCGGGGATGGAGGTAACCGTGGAGGGCGTAGATGTTGTAGACGAGGGTTCGTATACTGTCACATCACTTTACTTTACTCTTCTCAGCAGGTAAACCCACGGGGTTCTTGCTGTTCCCTACTCCCGATTTCGGCACCCTTGCGCCGACCCCTTTCTTTGGCCGATCAAAGAAAGGGGTAAGAAAGTCGCTGCTGGGCGCGGGGCCGGTTACAGTCGCTGGCTAGGTCTCGCAGTGCCGATCGAATGGTCACCTGGATCCTAACGGCAGCGGCAAATTCGACGAACTAAGTAGGACTCGGGGCCGGTGAACCCACTCAGCGATGTCTGTTGGCGCCCGTATTTGTCCACTGGTGGTTGGGCGGAGTGGGTAGTTGGTAGGGTGCCTCTCGATACGCGCTGACGCGCTACTCGAGGACACGATTACACTTCCTCTTGGGTCAATCGCGCAAAGTCGTTTTTTCATTAGTAATGGCGGCTTTGAGGACGGAGCTGGTGATGCTGATGGTGCGGCGGAGGTCGGCGCCGCGGAGGTCGGCGTCCTGTAAGGTGACTTTGTAGAAATCTGCTTCAGTCAGTTTGGCGTCACGGAGGTCGGCTTCGGTGAAGTCTACCTGGGCGAGCGTGGCCTTCTGCATGCGGACCTTCTTAAGGTTGGCTTTGACGAAGGTGCACTGGGAGAAGTCCATCCCGGTGAGCTTGGTGGCCTGGAGGTCGCAGCCGTTGAAGTTTGCGTTGTGGAGGTTGGCTTCGGCGAGGTCGATTCGTCGAAGGTCGGTGTCGATGAGAGTGGCGCTGGTGAGGTCGACGCGGCGCAGGTTGGCCTTGCGGAGGTCGGATCCGGTAAGGTCGACTTCTGACATGTTCGCGAGTTCGAGGTCGGACGGGGCGAGGTCAACCCCTCTTAGATTGGCTCCGACCAGAACAGTGTTCTGCAGGTGGGCGCCGTTGAGGTTGGCGCCTTCCAAGGAGGCTCCGCGCAGGTTGGCGGCCGGGAGACGGGCTCGCTCCAGGTTCGCGCCATCCAGGTTCGCCTTCTGGAGTTTGGCGCCGCTCATGTTTACTTCACGCAGGTCGGCCTTGCGGAGATCGGCGCCCTCGAGGTCGGCTCGAATGCAGCTTTCGCCGGCCAGACAGAGCTGTTTTCCCGCTTTCTCGTTTGAGGCGAGCCACTCGGCGTGAGCGGCTACCATCTCCTTCAGTTGAGGCTGTTCGATCATCGTTGTCTCGCATCGATGGTTGAGCAGGTTACCCGGACTCTTTGGGACTGTGACCGGTTGTCTCGGGTTTCGGGCCTCCCGTTCCGGGAATCCCTACTTGACACAGGACATGCCGAGCCGCAAATTTATAGGATACAAACTTTTAGGACGAAAATCATCCGTTGGGGATCGCCGTTTTGGGCAACGATTCTGATCGCAAAAAAGACGCTCAAGAACAGTCCGAGCTGAAGAAGGGCCGGATGCCGCGTCACATTGCCATCATCATGGATGGCAACGGACGTTGGGCGGAGCGGCGCGATCTCACGCGGACCGCAGGACATCGCTCAGCGCGTGATGTCGTCCGTGATACGGTGCGGGCGTGCGGCGAGCTGGAAATCCAGGTGCTGACGCTATTCACTTTCGGGACCGAGAACTGGAATCGCCCCTGGGGTGAGGTTCTCTCCCTGATGCAGCTCCTGAGGGACAGTTCGATGCAGGAGCTACCCGAACTCCAGGACAACAACGTGCGGCTCGTGGCGACCGGACATATCGACCGCCTGGCCAAGCAGGCGAAGTTGTCGCTCGATCACGCGATCCGATCCACGGCCAAGAACACGGGGCTGACCCTCAATCTCGCTTTGAGCTACGACGGGCGGAGCGACATCATTCACGCCGCGCGACAGGTGGCGGAGAAGGTCGCGCGTGGCGAGTTGTCGGTGGAGGATATCGACAGCGATGAGTTTGCCAGTCATCTGCTGTCGGGTGATCTGCCGGATCCGGACTTGATGATCCGTACGAGCGGCGAAGTCCGGTTGAGCAACTTCATGCTCTGGCAGTCCGCGTATACGGAGTTTGTGTTCACGCCCGTCTTCTGGCCCGACTTCGAGCGGTGCCATCTGTATGAGGCGATCCGAAGCTACCAGGCGCGCGAACGGCGATACGGGAAGACGAGCGCGCAGCTCGATCCCGCGGATTCGGACTCAGAATCCAACGGCGTTCGCGTCCAGGCCACGGCCTGATCACCGAGTCCGGGAGTGGCGACGAATCTGACCCAGCGGGTGGCTGTGGGCGCCGTTTTCGGCCCGCTGATCCTCGGTGTTTTCTGGGTCGGCGGTCTGGCCCTCCTGGTCGTGCTCTGCGTGCTGGTCGGCGGGGGCACACTCGAATTCTACAGAATGCAGCAGGAAAAGGGGCTGCGGCCCTGGGTGATCCCGGGTGTTGCGGCCTCTTTGCTTTGGTGCGGCGCAGTCTACCTGTATGGGGTCAACCCGCTCACCATTCCGCTGGCGGTTCTGATCGGGCTGATCGTGCTCGCCGGATCGGGGTTCGGTGGGCAGGTGGTGGCGAATATCGAATCCACTCTGGTCGGGGTTCTGTATGTCGGTGTCCTCGCGAGCTTCGCCTACGAGGTGCGGTCCGCTTCCTTTGACGGCATCACGCCGAACGAGACCGCGGCGTTCTCGATCCTGATTCTGGTGTCGATCTGGGTCTCCGATATCGCAGGCTACTTCGCGGGCAGAGCCTTTGGCCGGCGTCACCCGTTTCCGAACATCAGCCCAGGGAAGACCGAGGCAGGATACATCGGCGGTCTTGTTGGTTCCGTCGGTCTCGTCCTGCTGGCGTCGATGCAGATGCCGTTCATCTCGACATGGAATGCGGTGGGACTCGGGCTGGTCGTTGGGCTCGGGTCCCCGTTCGGCGACCTCGTCGAATCGATGATCAAACGAGACGCAGGCGTGAAGGATGCATCAGCCGTCATCCCGGGCCACGGTGGGATCCTGGATCGTTTCGACTCCTTCCTGTTCGTTTACCCTCTCGTCTACGTCTATCTCTCATTCATCCACTTCTCCTGAGTCCATGACACGTGTTGCCATTCTCGGCTCGACCGGGTCGATCGGTACGAGTACGCTCGATGTGGTACGCGCCATGCCCGATCGGTTCGAGGTCGTCAGCATCAGCGCGGGCAGTCGGGTGGACGAAGTGTGCGAACAGGCGAAAGCGTTTGGGGTCAAACGGGTCTGCATCGGCGAAGGGCTCGGGGATGCGGTTCGCGAACGGCTGGGTGGATCCGTGGAGATCGTCGAAGGGAACGATGGCTTGGTTCAACTGGTCGAAGATGGTGAGATCGATACGGTCATCAACGGGCTCGTCGCGGGAGTCGGGATCCGGCCGACCGTTGCCGCGCTCGAGGCCGGTAAGCACGTGGCCACGGCGAACAAGGAAACGCTGGTCGTGGCTGGTGAAGTTGTGACGGGGATCGCGAAGACCAAAGGTGTTCGGCTGGTTCCGCTCGACAGCGAACTGACCCCCCTGTGGGAGACGCTTCAGGAGCGCTCGCTGGATGATGTGAAGCGGATCGTGCTGCCGGCATCGGGTGGACCGTTCTTCGACGCGAGTCTCGAGACGATGGAGCAGGTGTCGAAGGCGGAGGCCCTGAATCATCCGACGTGGAAGATGGGGCCAAAGATCACGATCGATTCGGCGACGCTGATGAACAAAGGGTTCGAGGTGATCGAGTCGCACTGGTTCTTCGGGCTCCCGATTCCCAAGATCAGCGTGATCATCCACCGCCAGTCGATCGTGCACTGCATGATCGAATACATCGATGGCGGCGTGATGGCCCACCTGACTACGACGGATATGCGGCTACCGATCCATCAGGCGTTGGTCCATCCGGACAAGGTTCCGTCACCGGTCGAGCCGCTCGATCTCGTGAAGGTCGGGACGCTCAGTTTTTTTGAACCGGACCTGGAACGGTTCCCGTGTCTGCAGTTGTGTTATGATGCGATCGAGGCAGGCGGGACGGCGCCGGCAGTGCTGAACGCGTCGAACGAGATCGCGGTGGATGCGTTTCTGGAGGAACGGATCGGGTTTATGGATATTCCGCGGGTGGTAGGGAAAGCGCTTGAGGCGCACGAGGTGGGGCCGGGAGATCTGGAGCATATATATGAGGCGGATGGATGGGCGAGGAGAGAGGCGGAGGGTATTGTTGAGGGGATGCAGTGAGCCTCAGAAGCGAATGACGAATAGCGAATGTTGAGTGTTGAATTTCGAAGGTGTTTGTCTGCGGGGATTCTGGTCGGCACGCTGGTGCTGAGTCCTCACGCAGGTGGTGCGGCCACGATTGAGGATGTGCTCGGGTATGACCTTAGGGTCGAGACCGAGGCTCCGTCGGAGGTCTTGAGGCACGTCACGGGGTCAACGGGGAGTATTCACTCGTGGTTGCACGTGAGCCCGAAGGTGCTGTCGTGGATGGCGATCCTGGGAGGTGGGGCGCTCATAGCCTCGGGGCTGGCGTCGGATAGCGATCAGTATCAGAAAGGGGCGACCATTACCGGAGGGATTCTGATCCCGCTCGGGGTATATGGCGCGTTCTTCAGGGAGGCGCCTGCTCCACCCGTGCTCGTGTCGGACAGTACGGTGCGGGATTATGAGGCAGTGGTGCGGTCTGTGTTCGCGTCGGATCGCGATGCGGATCGGGTGCGTGAACTGATGCGGCTTCACCCCAGCCTGCACAAGCGGCTGTTGTTTACGATGGGAGCTTTGCGTGATCAGGACTCGGAGACGCGGGAGGATACGGCGTTTATCGAGTGGTATCTCGCTGTTTCAGGGCAATGACACGCGTCGCGATCCTTCTGATCAGCATCGGGCTTCTGTATACCGAGGCAGGCGCCCACGGTCTGCATATCAGTCTGGGGAAGGCGGAGGTGACGGAAGCGGGGATTTCTGGTAATATCACCCTGAACAAGCTCGACTTCGTGGAGGCGATCGATCAGTGGGACGCTGATAGGCCGATCTACGAACTGACGCCCGAAGACTTCGAGAAGCTGACGCTGCGGTATATGAAGCGGCACTTCAAGGTCGAAGCGAACGGCAAGACCGACCTGAAACTGGTGATTACGGAAGCGGGGCAGGGGAAGGATACGATGTGGCTGGCCTTCCGGTTTCTGTCGAAGCGGCCGCTGGAAACGATCCGGGTCGAGCATCGGGTGTTGTTCAATGTGTTTCCGGATCAGGCGAATGTTCTGGCGGTGACGTCGGGGAAGGGGAAGGAGAGTTTTCTGTTTCGGGTGGATCAGCCGGTGAAGACTTTCAGTGTCAAATGACCAATGACAAGTGACAAAAGTAGAAGCCGGCAGCAGGAAGGCTCGAAGACACGAAGGGAAGACCGCAGAGATACCGGGCCCTCACCCATCTTGCGGGCGAAACTGCCAGCCCGCAAGAATTCCTCTCCCACTTCGCAGGAGAGGGAGGGCAGCGGCAGGAGAGCTCGACCGAGAGAGTTTGCGCAGCAAACTCGCAAGCTGATGCCTGAACTCTGGCTTCTCCCTGGCTTCATCCTGAACTCCTACAACGCATAAAGGCAACCGGAAGGCCTAACGACTGATGTTCACTGTATTCCTCGAGCTGGGGTTCGACCATATCCTGGACGGGTATGATCATCTGCTGTTTCTGGCGGGGCTGATTGTGGTGGCGACGGATTGGCGTTCGTTGTTGGCGGTGATCAGTGCGTTTACGGTCACGCATTCGACGACGTTGATTCTGAGTGCGCTGGATATTCTGGCGCTGGATCCGGTGTTTACGGAGACGCTGATCGCGGCTTCGATCGCGTATGTGGGGATCGAGAATCTGGTGCGAGAGGAGCAGACTCGGCGGTGGATTGTGGCGGGGGCGTTCGGGTTGATTCACGGCGCGGGTTTCAGTGGGCATCTGACCGAGTTGCTGCGCAGTATGATGGATATGGGGAATATCTGGGGGCCGCTGATCGGGTTCAATGTGGGGATTGAGTTGGGGCAGATCGTGGTGATCGCGATTTCGGTGCCGATTATCTGGGGGCTGAAGCGGATTGGGAAGTGGGATCTGTTGGTGCCGGAGTTTTCGAGGGTGCTTGCGGCGGTTGGGGTGTTTTTGGTTATTCAGAGGGTTTGGGAGCTGTAAACCCAGAGGACAGCCGCCTTCGCTGAAGCTACGGCGCGCCTGGGAAGGACAGAGGTCAGTTGTCAGCGGAAACTCGTGAACGGGTTCAGGCGTCAGACTTCCGTAATCTGAAAAGCAAACCAAGGAGTAGGGCCATTTTAACCACATTGTTGTCATTCATTTTTGTGCTCGGCGTGCTGGTGTTTGTGCACGAACTGGGGCACTTCCTCGTGGCCAAGAAGTGCGGGATGAAGGTCGAGCAGTTTTCGCTCGGCTATCCGCCCAAAGCGTTCGGGGTGACGGTCGGAGAGACCGAGTATCTGATCTCGTGGCTGCCGTTGGGTGGGTATGTGAAGGTGGCGGGGATGTCCGATTTCGGGAAGGACGACCCTGAAGGCAAGCCGTGGGAGTTTCAGTCCAAGCCGAGGTGGATGCAGGCCTCGGTGATGGCGGCCGGGCCTGCGATGAACATCATCCTCGGGTTTCTGCTGATCCTGACGATTCGGGTCGCCTACGGTGACTATGCCTACCTGACGCAGACGACGCTCGGTGGTGTCGAGCCGCAGACGGCGTTGTATGACGCTGGGATTCGGGCCGGCGATCGGATTGTGCAGATCGATGGCCAGCCGGTTGACAACTGGGGTCAGGTGTTCGACGGTCTGGCCGGGGCGTTGGGGTCACGCATAGATTTGGCGGTGGATCGAGCGGGCGAACAGGTTCTGGCAACGGCGGTTCTGGACAATGATCCGATGAAGTTGGGGATCCACCCGCCGCTTCTACCGATCGTGGGGCAGGTGATGCCGGGGTATCCGGCTGAGGGAACCGGGCTGGAAGGCGGGGACATCGTCACGTCCGTCGACGGGACGCCGGTGACCTACTGGTGGGAGATGAGCCAGATCATCGAGGCGCGGGCCGATCAGGAAGTCTCGATCACTTGGGTGCGTCCGGATGAAGGTCGGGCGGAGATGTCCGCGACGATTACGCCGAAGGGCGATGAGGTCGGTGGTGAAATCGTGGGGCGGATCGGGATTTCCAGGGATCTGGGAGATCGGGTTCCCGTGCCGTTGGGTCAGGCGGTCACGCGGAGCGGTGAGGAATTGCTTCTCTACACCGGAAGCATCTTTGCGTTTCTCGAGCGGCTAATCTCGGGTCGGGGTTCGAGCAACGAGCTCGCGGGTCCCGTGGCGATCGCACAGATGGCGGGGAAGAGCGCTGAGCGTGGTTTGGAAGCGTTGTTCTCGTTTATGGCGTTGCTGAGCGTGAACCTGGCGGTGCTGAACCTGTTGCCGATCCCGATGCTGGATGGGGGTCACCTCTTTATCATGGGGATCGAGACGATTGTGCGGCGGGATCTGTCGGTGAAGCAGAAGGAAGTGCTTCAGCAGGTCGGGTTCGTGTTTCTGTTGGCGCTCATGATATATGTAACGGCGAATGATATCGGGCGGTGGTTGACGAATTAGGTCGTTACGCGTAGCGAGAAGAAGCAGAGGGTCGGAGCGTTCGTGCTCCGACCCTTTTTTGTATACGCGCGGGTGTTTAGAGTCGAGGGCTGCGGTATTGTGTATGGCTCGGATTCCGCGACGCCTCTGACGATTCGCCTTCTGTACCCGGGGCTAAAGCCCCGGGCTATGTGCTGGCGCCCTGTCCAGGGCGCTCCCCTCACTTCCCGGAATTAATGCCCGAAGCTCGGTGGCGGGTGGCCGCTACGCCTGTCTCATCTTCGAGAAGAGTGGCGACTCGCTCGGCCATTTGCCTGGCCTTTCCCTCCTGACTCCTGGCCTGATTTATCCAGGCTCTGAATTCCTTCTCGTTGGTTCCGTGCTGATCGAAGAGCTCGGCTCGTCTGGTGGCGAGGCTGTCTGCGGACACGCCGGCTTGATTCAGACGGACCATTTCTGCGGTGATCTGCGAGGCCGCCTCAAGTCCCGGGGGCGGGTCCTGGGGCGGGCCACAGGCACACAGAAACACGATCAAGAGGTGCCGATTTATCGACTGTTTTCCCATTTCAAAGCTACGGCTGTGGGGTGGGTGGTGGACCGTCCCATTTCAGTGATGGACGAAACCAGAGAGAAATAGTCATACTGCCCAAAAGTGCACCTGGCTGTTTTTACAGAAGATATGCGCACTTTTTTCTCTAAAAATCGCTTGACAGCCCTATTTCTCCACCCTACTTTTGGTGGTGTATAGTGGTGGAAAGTGGTGGATTTTGGAATTGTAAGCTATAAACGACTGATTAATTAAGACTTAAGAACAGTTCATCTCCCCTGGAATGTCGTAATGCCGGACGAAACTCCCCAGTTTATCGGCGAATACGAGAATGTTCCAGTCGACGAAAAAGGTCGACTGATCATCCCCTCCGCCTTCAGAAAAGCCCTCCCAATGGGTGTGAACACGTTCGTGGTCGCCCGTTGGTTCGACGGCTGTCTTGGCGCCTACGACCCGACCGGCTGGAAACGGGTCCTCGAAAAACTGCAGAGCCTCAGCGGCGCGAAACGCGAAACTCGCCAACTCATCCGCGCCGTCGCCGGTCGCGCCACAGAGATCAAGTTCGACAGCCAGGGCAGAGTCCTGATCCCCCGTAAGCACCTGGAAATGGCCGGTATCACCGATCGGGCTACGCTGATCGGCGTAATCGATCGTGTTGAGATCTGGAGTCCCGACGCCTACCAGGACAGCATCAATCAGGTGGATCTGGAAGAGATCGCTGAGGACCTGGACTGGATCTGAGCTGGTCCCTCGATACGCCTCGCCTTCGGCGCGGCTACTCCCACCTTCGCCAAGGCTTCGGTGAGGCAGGCGGGATGAAAGACTATAGGAATTTTGGCCCGTTGAGACTCACAACCGGATAGGCGGGCAGTATGGAAAAGGCTCCAGAGTATCACGTTCCGGTGTTGGGGCCTGAAGTTGTTGAACACCTGATCACCGATCCCGACGGGACGTATGTCGACGCGACTCTCGGGGGTGGTGGTCACGCAGAGCTGATTCTCGAGCAGCTTGGTTCGGAGGGGCGTTTGATCGGGGTCGATCGAGATCCTGTTGCGATCGCGACGACCTCCCAGCGGCTCGCCCGATACGGGAAACGCTTCGACCAACGGCAGATCCCGTTCTGGCAGCTTCCGGATACGCTCGGTTCACTCGGAGTCGAAGGACTGGACGGCGCGCTGTTCGATCTGGGTGTCTCCTCCCGGCAGATCGATGACGCAGCACGCGGTTTCAGCTACCGCCAGGATGGCCCGCTCGACATGAGGATGGGCCCCGACGCATCACAAACGGCGGAGCAGGTCGTCAATCAATACTCAGAGCGCGACCTGACCAGAGTCTTCCGGGAGTATGGCGAAGAGCGGGCTTCGACCCGTATCGCCAGGTCGATCGTTCGCGGCAGGGAAGAGGAGCCGATTCGGTCGACGCAGCAACTGGTGGATCTCGTGACGGCTCAAGTGCCCGAGCGATTCGCGACGAAGTCACTGGCCCGGATCTTCCAGGGGATACGGATCGAGGTGAACGGCGAACTCGATCACCTGGAACCGACGTTGAACGGGATTGTCGATCGGCTGGTGACGGGGGGACGGCTCGCGGTTCTGACGTATCACTCGCTGGAAGATCGGGTGGTAAAGCGGGTGGTGAGAGGGACACCGCAGTCGTCGCTGCCGAGGGATTTTCCGGTGGCCGATCCGAACGCGGGGAAGATGAAGGAGCTGGTTCGGAGAGGGATAACGGCTTCGGAGGATGAGGTCGCGGTTAATCCTCGGGCGAGAAGTGCGAAGCTGAGGATCGGTGTGAAGGTTTAGGTCCTGTCGTAGATCCGCAGTCGGAGACTGCGGCTACGCGGATGAACGGTGTATAAGCGGTGAAAATGCAATACTCCCCCTTTCGATGGTACTTCTGCACCATCACGCTCTTTGTAATGGGCGGGCTGATCTACGTCTGGTGCCACGTGACGACGCTGTCGCAGGGCGAGCAGATCACGGCGCTCAGAGAGAAGCGGGAAAGCCTGATCCGTGCGCAGGATCGGCTGAAAGTTCAGGTGGCGGCGTTGCAGAAGGCGAGCCGGATCCGAGAGATCGCCGCCAACGAGCTGGAGATGCAGTTTCCCGACGAGCGGCCGAACAATCTCTACACGGCTCCCGCATCGGGGTTGATGGGACGATCGGTTTCTCTCAGAACGGTCTCCGTCCAAAGTGGGTCGTCAGGCCATGCTGGGCGTTGAGCGGAAGTATCACCGACGCCAGAGTTTGATCGCGGTCGTCGGCCTGTTGTTCGCGGTTGGATTGGCCGTGCGGTTGGTGGTGATCCAGGGGTTCGCGAACGATGTCTACGCCAGCAAGGCGAGACACCAGCACACGAAGGAAGTACCCCTCGCCGCAAAGCGGGGACAGATTTTGGATCGAGAGGGTCGCGTCCTGGCGACGACCCTCGAATCGCAGTCGTTCTTTGTCAACAACATATCGGATGTCGATACGCTTCGTGCGCTCGCGGTCCGGTTCTCGAAGGAATCGGGTGAGAGTGAGCGGGCGCTGTTGAAGCGTCTTCAGGGTAAGCGGTCATTTGTGTGGCTTGCCCGACAGGTGCTCGACGGTCCCGAAGCCGATGCGCTCCCGGAAGGTGTGGGGCACGTGGTCGAAATGGCACGTGCTTACCCGATGGGGCCCGTTGGCGGTCAGCTCCTCGGATACACGAACGTGGATCAGGCCGGGATCGAAGGCATCGAACGTGCCCGCAATCTCGAACTGAGCGGCTTGGCTGGCGAGATGTCCTCTCGAGTCGACGCGCGGGGAATCCCGATCGGCGATCTGGGTGTCGTGAACGCATTGCCCGATGATGGCTCGGATCTGACGTTGACGATCGATTCGGTCATTCAGTCGATCGCCGAAGAAGAGGTTGAAGCCGCCGTCGCCCACTTCAAGGCGATCAGCGGTATCGCCGTGGTGACCAACCCGAAGACGGGTGAGATCCTGGCGATGGCCAACGTCCCGACGATGGACCCGAACGCGTTTGGCGACTACAAACGCTGGACGCATCGGAACCGTGGGGTGACGGATCAGTTCGAACCCGGCTCAACTTTCAAGATCGTGGCTGTAGCGGGGGCGGTCGAAGAGGGACTCTACAGCGGTCAGGATTCGATTGATTGCGAAAACGGACGGCTCGTGGTTCCGGGTGGTGTGATCACCGATACACATCCGTCGAAGTGGCTGACGGTGCAGCAGGTGATCGAGGAATCGAGCAACGTCGGTACGATCAAGATCGCTCGTGCGTTAGGTGCTGCAGGTCTTTACAAGTATGCAAGGCTGTTCGGGTTCGGACAGATTTCTGGTAAGGGCCTTCCGGGAGAGGTCGTAGGTACACTGAAGCATCCCGGCGCCTGGTCGAAGCGGTCACTCGAGACGATCGCGATCGGTCAGGAAGTGGGTGTGACGGCTCTGCAGGTCGCGACGTCGTTCGGGGTGATCGCTAATCGCGGTCTGCTGGTCGCGCCCCAGCTGTATCGGTGGATCGACCAGGACGGCAAGCGGATTCGAGAGACCCGAGTCGACACTGTCCGACGCGTGGTCAGTGAGCGGACGGCTCGTGAGATTAACAAGTATCTAGAAGGTGTCGTCAGTACGGGGACCGGTTCGAACGCGGCGATCGCGGGGTATCGGGTGGCCGGCAAGACGGGAACGGCTCAGCGAGCCTACGACGACAAGCCCGGGTATGATCCGGATCGCTACGTGGCATCGTTCGTGGGCTATCTGCCGGCTGAAGACCCCGAGCTCCTTTGCGTGGTGATCGTTGACGGGCCCCAGCAGACGCACCTGGCGAGTCAGGTTGCGGCACCCGCGTTCAGGAAGATCGTCAATCGTATTCTGAGCCTGCACGGCACGAAGGCACGACACAAGACATCGCTCGTGCAGCTCAAGCCAGTCACGAAGCCCGTTCCACTGGCCACTCACGGCAGCGCCGCGGCGATCGAGTCGCTGGTCGCGGGAGATGCTGGCTCTCGAATGCCGGATGTGGTCGGTGTTCCGCTCCGTCAGGCTGTGGCGAAGCTGACACGAGCAGGATTCAAAGTGAAAGCATCGGGAAGCGGGCTGGTGGTCAAGCAGGTACCGTCGTCAGGCACGCAGGTGCGACCGGGGATGCTGGCGCGCGTCACGTGCCGAAGGAATGGATGACTCTTGCGGCTTGCCGAGCTGATCGCGGAGACCGACTGTCGACTGATCGGCGACGCGGATGTCGAGGTCACGGGTCTCTCAACGAATACGCAGACGCTGCAGCCGGGTGACGCCTACGGCGCGCTGATCCGGACGCGAGACGGACACGACTTTGTTACTGCAGCTGTTGAGGCCGACGCATCGGCGGTGATCGTCGATCGCGAAGTGGATGTGGCGATCCCACAGGTGATCGTCGAGAACACGGATCGAGGGCTCGCGTCGATCGGCCGGACGTTCTACGGCAAGCCATCGGATCAACTCATAATCTGCGGCGTTACGGGCACAAACGGCAAGACGACAACAACGTATCTGATTTACGCCGCCCTTGTCGCGGCAGGTGTTCCGACCGGGCTGATCGGCACGGTGGAATACCGAGTCGGCAACCGATGTGTGACCTCGACGAACACGACGCCGGAAGCGCACGATCTCCAGCGGCTGTTCCGAGAGATGGTGGATGCGGGATGCACGACCGTCGTGATGGAAGCATCGTCACACGGTCTGAGCCTGAACCGGCTCGATGATGTTCGGTTCGACGTGGGGGTGTTTACGAATCTCTCACGCGACCATCTCGACTTTCACGAAACGTTCAGCGACTACGCGGCCGCGAAGGCCTCGCTCTTTGACAACTTAGATCCTACCGCCCACGCCGTGATCAATGTGGACGACGATGCTGCGGACCGGATGGTCCAGGGCACGTCAGCTCAGATCGTCGGCTATGGGCAGGATGAGAAGGCTCAATATCGTGTCCGGTCTTTCGAGACCGACTTCCGTGGCTCGGAGCTCACGGTCGATACGCCGGACGGTCCCGTCGAGGGACATCTGGCGTTGACGGGTCACTTCCATCAATACAACGCGACGGCGGCGCTTACGGCGTGTCGCGTGATGGGAATCGATTCGCAGACGATCGTTCAGGCGTTGGGAGACGTTCAGGTTCCTGGACGCTTCGAAGGCATCGACTCCGGTCAGCCATTCGGGGTGTTCGTGGACTACGCACACACGCCGGATGGTCTCGTCAACGCCTTGACGGCCGGACGGGCGCTCGCATCGCGACGATTGATCTCCGTGTTTGGTTGCGGCGGCGATCGAGATCGAGGTAAGCGACCTGAGATGGCGCGTGCTTCGGCGGAGCTAGCCGACCTAACGGTTGTGACTTCAGACAATCCCAGGACAGAAGATCCCAACGACATCATCGAGGATATTCTGCCGGGTCTGGGTGAGGCGCCAAGGCTGATCGAAGCGGATCGGCGGAAGGCGATATCACTCGCCCTTGGAGAAGCGGAGTCGGGAGACCTTGTGGTTGTGGCAGGGAAGGGGCACGAGGATTATCAGGTGATTGGGAGAGAGACGATTCACTTTGATGATCGGGAAGTCGTCAGGGAAGTGCTCAACGAGCTTGGGTATGGCAATGTGTAAGGCCGGCCCCTCGATACAATCCGGTCCTGCGGACCGGATCACTCGGGAACTCGGCGTTCAGTCAAAGCAGGATTCCGAATGACCGATGTTTCTTTGAAGCAGGTGGCGGAGTGGGTGAGGGGGGAACTCGTTGGCGAATCAGGATCCGTGCCGACGGGAGTTTCGCTCGATAATCGAACACTCGAGGCCGGGGAACTGTTCTTTGCGATACAAGGGGAACAGACGGATGGGCATCGATTTGTAAACGCGGCGTTCGAGGCTGGCGCCAGTGCCGCTATTGTCCAAAAGGGCTGGATAGCCGACAATACAGCCAATGGACCGCTGATCGGTGTCGACGCACCCGATCTAGCGCTGGGCGATCTGGCTCGCGCATATCGCAAACGATTCGGCATTCCCGTCGTCGGGATCACGGGCAGCAATGGAAAGACGACGACGAAGGATATGACGGCGGCGGTTCTCGGCACACGCTATAGCGTGCTGAAGACGCCGGGGAATCAGAACACGCGACTCGGTGTACCGATGACGATCCTGGAACTCGAACCCAGCCACGAGGTGGCGGTGATCGAGATGGGGATCAGTGAGCATCACGGACTGACGTATCTGTGCGAAGTTGCCGATCCAACGATCGGTGTGATCACGAATATTGGGCCCACACACTTAGAATTTTTAGGCTCTGTGGAGGGAGTGGCGGCAGCCAAAGGGGAACTCCTGGAGTATCTGGACGAGTCTTCAATGGCTATCCTAAATTTCGATGACCTGTTATTGCCTAAGGAGAGAGCAAAGGGGAGACTCCTGGGCTTTGGCATCGAAGAGGACTGCCAGTTTCGTGGGGAGGGATTCGTCCTTGACCGGGAGGGTTGCGGTCATTTCTCTCTGCAGAGCCAATCTTTTGATTTGCGTATACCGGGGCGGCATAACGCCTACAATGCCCTGGCCGCAGCAGCCGTCGGCGCCACGCTCGATGTTCCCCTGTCGGACGCTGCACAGGCGCTGCAAGACTTCGAACTCACGCGGTGGCGTAGCCAGATCGCTGAGAAGGACGGGGTCCGCGTCTTCAACGACGCGTATAACGCGAATCCTGCATCGATGAAAGCCGCCCTGCTGGCGGCGAAAGAGATCGACGTGCCGGGCCGGCGAATCGCCGTTCTGGGTGATATGCTCGAGTTGGGACCGGGGTCGGAAGAGGCCCATTTCGAGCTCGGACGGCATGTGCAACTTTGTGGAATTAACGAACTTGTCGCCGTCGGTGAATTTGCCGACAATATGGCGGCCGGTGCTGTGGAGGCCGGCCTGCCCGTTACGCATGTACACGCGTATCCCGATCGGGAACCTGTGATCTCGCTCCTGAAAGAGACGATGAAGGAGGGGGATTTGGTGCTTGTTAAGGGGTCTCGTGGGATAGCGCTTGAGAAGGTTGTGGAGGCGCTGGTTTTTTGAAGGCAAGCCCATTGACCACCAAGGGCACCAAGAACACCAAGAGAATCAAGAGGCGAACCCCTTCAACCGCCAAGGGCGCCAAGAGACGCCAAGGAAACCCCTTCCCCAAGAATGGGGTGAGAACTTGGCTTTGTAGGATCTGAATAAAACGAAGTAGAATCACGGAGCCGTGAAGGCTCCGGGTACGGAGTCGTTGAGGCTCCGGAAACAACCGGCCGCTTTGGCGGTCGTCCCCATCCTGCCTGCGTGCCCCACACGCGAGCTCCCCCATACGTCCCTCGGACTGCCCGTGTCATCTTCGGAAGACCGGCGAGACAGTAAGGCCTATCTGCAGTTGTTTCTGCTCGTGCTTGCCCTGGTCGGTTTCGGCCTGGTGATGGTGTATAGCGCGAGTTCGGGTCTTGCCCAGTTTCGTTTCGACAACGGTCACTTCTTTTTTCAGCGCTGGGTGTTGCGTGCGCTGGTCGGCGTCGTGGCGTTGCTGATTGCCATGCACGTGGACCTCGACCGTGTACGCGAGTGCGCCAAGTGGATCCTGATCGCCGGGTTCATCGGTCTGGGTATCGTGGTGATGCTCAAGCTGTTCGGGGTCGGCAAAGTACGTGGCGCGTATCGCTGGATTCCGATTCCGGGATTCGGGGCGTTCCAGCCGGCCGATCTGATGCGGCTCGCGCTGGTCATCTTCCTCGCCGATCGCCTGAATCACGACAAAGGCGCTCTCCGAGACTTCAAAGACTATGTCCGACACGCCGGTGTGGTTGCGCTGGCGATGTTCCTGATCGTGCTCCAACCCGACCTCGGTACGGCGCTGGCGATCGGGTTGACCTGCGCGCTGATGATGTATGTCGCGGGTGTGCAGGTGGTTCATCTGACGGGGAGCGTACTGAGTGCGGCCCCCTTTGTGGCGTTTATCGTGTTCGGTCTGGGGTATCGCAAGGAGCGTGTGATGACGTTTCTCAACCCGACCGGAGATGTCCAGGGTGACGGGTATCAGATCACGCAGTCGCTGGTCGCGCTGGGAAGCGGCGGGCTGACGGGTCTGGGTCTGACCAAGAGCCTGCAGAAGTATTTCTTCCTTCCAGAACCGCATACGGATTTCGTGTTCAGCATTGTCGGCGAAGAGCTCGGGCTGATGGGTACGCTCGGTCTGCTCGCCGGCTTTTTGCTTTTTGGGCATCTCGGGCTGAAGATCGCCCGTCAGGCGCCGGACTTCTACGGGTTCCTGCTCGCATCGGGGCTCACGTTTATGGTGATGGTGTATGCACTGATTAACGTGGGTGTGTCGATCGGGATGCTGCCAACGACGGGTCTTCCGCTGCCGTTTATCAGCTATGGGGGATCGTCTCTGCTGCTGACCATGGTCGGCGCGGGGTTGCTGATCAACGTGGGGCGGACGAGCGCGCAACAGCCGGCGGGAATCCTGGTGGAGGAGTCTGTGTCGTGGCAGAGGCGGCCTAGGTCGAGGATTCGGACGCCTGTCCTGTCCGGAAGATAGTGCCATGATCGGCGTGGCAGATTCTCGTGGGAAAGGCGAAAGCAACCACAGAGGACACGGAGGACACGGAGGAAAGGCAGAACCTTCCTTCGGGTTCGGTGGCGGGCACTAAACTCAGGCATGCGCCCCGGGTTTTGATAGCGGGGGGAGGAACCGGCGGGCACGCGATTCCGGCGCTGGCG
This sequence comes from Gemmatimonadota bacterium, assembly GCA_002727195.1. Classification (GTDB taxonomy): domain Bacteria; phylum Latescibacterota; class UBA2968; order UBA2968; family UBA2968; genus UBA2968. The sequence goes on along the minus strand of PBWH01000008.1, from coordinate 33,024 downwards.
ATTGCGGAGGCGATACAGCGACGGAGTGCGGAGGCGACGGTTCTGTTTGTGGGGACGGCTCGAGGGGTGGAGAGTCGGGTGGTGCCGAAGGCGGGGTTTGATCTCGAGCAGATTTCGGTGATCTCGTTGAGTCGGTCGCTGAATGCGAGTTTGATCCTGTTTCCGTTTGTGTTGCTGAAGGGGATCGCGGAGTCACTTGGAGTCCTACGAGGCTTCAAACCCGATTTGACGATTTGCACGGGCGGATACGTGAGCGGGCCGGTCGGGTTGGCCGCTGCGATGCTTGGGATTCCGCTGGCGATTCACGATTCGAATGTGTTGCCCGGAATCACGCTGAGAGTGCTGTCGCGCGCGGCATCGCTGGTGATGCTCGGGTTTGAGGATGCGACACGGAAGGTTGGTGGTTCAGCGCAGGCAGTGGTCGGAAACCCTACGCGGATTGCCAAAGAGGATGTGGGACGTGAAGCGGCGCGAGAAGCATTTGGGCTGAGCCGGGATCGCAAGACGCTGCTTGTCGTCGGAGGAAGCCAGGGCGCGCGGTCGATCAAGAATGCTGTTCGTGACGCGCTTCCTCAACTGATGGACGCAGAGGTTCAGGTGGTCTGGCAAACGGGCCCCCTGGATTACGACGATCGCAGTCGGGACGCAGAACCGTATGGCGATCGGGTTTCTACTGTCGCGTTTATCGATGATATGCCGACGGCCTACCGGGCGGCAGATCTGGCTGTGACGCGGGGCGGAGCGATGACGATCGCGGAGCTGAATCTGTATGGGATCCCCGCGATCCTCGTTCCGCTGGCCACAGCGTCCGAGAATCATCAAGAGTTGAATGCGCGAGCGATGGAACGCGCGGGATGGGCAAAGATGATCCTTCAGCGTGATATCAACGGGGAGACGCTCGGGCAATCTGTGAGCGCGCTGATGGGTGACGGGGTCGGGCTCGCTCATATGTCGGAGAAGAGCGCGTCTCGCGGTGTCGGGGACGCGGCGGACCGAATCGTCGATACGCTCGCGTCGCAAGACCTGATCCGGCTCTGATGGACGACACGATGAAGGACGTTCACTTCGTCGGAATCGGCGGTGTTCGTCTGAGTGCGCTGGCCGAGATGCTGGTTCGGGGTGGGAGCACGGTTTCAGGATCGGACCGAGCGTCCTCGGTGTTTACGGAGCGGCTCGAGACGATCGGCGTATCGATTCGGATCGGCCACGATGCCGATCACATCGGGAAAGCCGATACCGTGGTTTTTACACCAGCAGTTGAGCCGGATAACCCTGAGCTGGTGGCCGCACGCGATCGGGGGATCCGAATCGTCGAAGGTAAGAAGCTGCTCGGCGAGATGACGCACGGGAAGCGATTGGTGGCTGTTTCAGGAACACACGGAAAGACAACGACGACTGCAATGATCAGCTCCATCTGCGAAACTGCCGGACTCGATCCCACTGCCTTTGTGGGCGGTGCGGTGCAAGGTCCAGAATCCAACCTTCGGGTTGGGGATAGTGACGTGTGGGTGGTCGAAGCTGACGAGTATGATCGGGCGTTTCTCGAACTGTCGCCGACGGTCGCCGTCGTGACATCGCTCGAGTCCGATCATCTGGATCTGTATGACTCGGAGAGCAATCTCGTCGAGACGTTCGACGCCTTTCTGAGTGGCCTGACTGAGGACGGATCCGCCGTGATCTCGAGCGACTATCCGGCCTCCAGATCGCTGACTGTTCCTGCAGGGCGAGCGCGGGTCGATGTCGGGTTTGGTGAGGAAGCGGTTCTTACGGCGGAAGAGATGGTGTCGGAGGGGTTGAAGACTTCGTTCACGGTTGTCGAGGGCGGTGAGACAGTTGGAGATGCATCGCTTCAGGTTCCTGGACGACACAACGTGGCCAACGCGCTGAGCGCGATCGGGGCCGCGCGACGGATGGACATCGATTGGTCGCACATCGCTCGAGGACTGGAGCGATTTCGGGGCGTGCGACGACGGTTCGAGATTGTCGGATCGGGAAATGACATCACGGTGGTCAACGATTACGCACATCATCCGACCGAGATCGACGTGACGATCGAAGCGGGACGGGCGATCACGGACGGTCGCATTGTGGCAGTCTTTCAGCCTCACCTGTATTCCCGGACGCGTGATTTTCTGGGCGAGTTTCAGACGGCCCTGTCACGCGCCGACGTGTGCTGGCTGACGGGCATCTATCCGGCTCGTGAAACGCCGATCCCCGGGATCACGGGCCGATCGATCGCAGATGGTATCGACGGCTGTCACTACGAAGAAGAGCTGAACGCGCTCGCTGGCTCCGTGATGAATACTCTCGAGCCTGGAGACCTTGTTCTCGTCATGGGAGCGGGGTCGATCGAGCGGACGGCTGTGGATATCGCGAAAAGCCTGAGCGGGGGAGCGGGAGAGCAGGAGAGCGGGGGAACCACCCCGACAGCCCCCACCGTTAGCTAGATGGCGGCTAGTGCAAACGCGATATCGCTCGCCAAAGAGTTAGCGAAAATCGCGACCGGGAAGGTGCTCGAAGGTGAGCCGCTAGCAAGTCACACGACCTTTGGTGTTGGTGGTCCGGCGGATNTGTTCTTTCTGCCGTCGAGCGCTGAAGACCTGGCAACCGCGCTTCCGCTGATCAAGGACGCGGAACTGCCGGTGCTACCGATCGGGGGCGGCACGAACATGCTGGTGAAGGACGCGGGATTCCGCGGTGTCGTCGTCGGGTTATCTGAAGGGATGACGGCAGTCGATTTCGATGCCGATGGAGGTCGCGTAGAAGCCGGAGCGAGCACGCAGGTGTTCAGCCGGCGGTGTCAGCGAGAAGGTCGATCGGGAATGGCCTTCGGGTGCGGGATCCCCGGAACGATCGGGGGGGCGGTTCGAGGGAACGCCGGGGCCTGGGGTGGAGAGACGTTCGACGATCTGCTCTGGATTCGCGGGATCGACCTGAACAGCGCCACCGAGATGACGCTGAGGAAAGAGGAGATCGGTCACGGGTATCGGAAGGCTGAAATTCCGAAAGACTTTCTGATCCTGGAAGCTGCATTCATGCTGGGAGAGGGTGATCCCGACGCGATCCAGGCCGAGATGGATCAGATGCTGGCTGAACGAAAGGCTTCCCAGCCGGTGTGGCAGCGGAACGCTGGATGTGTGTTCAAGAACCCCGATGGAACGTCAGCCGGTCTGCTGATCGACCGGTCGGGATGTAAGGGAATGTCAATCGGGAACGTCGAGGTGTCAGACGTTCACGCGAATTTTATGGTTACGACAGGCGGCATCATGGCCGCTGAAGTATTACAGCTGATCGAGCGTGTGCGAGAGCGGGTGCTCGACAGGGAGGGAATCGACCTTGAGACAGAGGTTCGGATCGTCGGTGAGTTCGGCATCGAGAATGTATAACGGCGAGGCGCTCGGGAGGGTTCGGAGCGCCAAACGTCGTAAGCAAGAGCGGGCCCGGGTGTTCGCGGCCACGACGGAGCCAAAGCCAAGCAGGGCGAAGGGCTTTGCGCGTATCGGGGCTGTACTGGTTGCCCTGGCAGCAGTGGGGGCCAGCATGCCCGAAGCGTATTCGGGACTGCAAGGGAGCGATTTGTTTACGCTCCAGGGGATCAGCGTCGTAGGCAGCGACCTGATGACGGCTGAGGAAGTCGTGACCCGGTCGGGGCTCGCGCAGGGTACCAACCTGTTCGAGGCGAATCTGCAGTCGGCGACGGATTCGATCGTCGCTCATCCGCTCGTACGGAGCGCATTACTCTTGAGGCGGCCGCCAGATTCGTTGGTCATCTCGGTCGAAGAGCGTGTGCCGCTGGCCTTGCTATCGACCGATACCGGGCTGGTCGGGTTCGACGTGGATGCGGTCAGTTTCGAGCTGCCGAATCTGCCGTTCGACCTTCCGATCGTGACGGGTCTGGATCGCGTGTTGGCTGATTCGACCCTTTCAGAATTCGCGGTTCGCCAGACCGTGGCGCGGTTCCTCGTGACTGCTTCGAGCGAGCAGCCCGAGTTCTGGACCCGTGTCTCCGAAGTGTGTCTCGAGAATGCACTCGAGGGCGATCTGATCCTGGCAGACGGTCTGACACTCAAGATTCGGTTCGCCGGCATCTCCGATCAGATTCAGAACTTCCACGCCTTTATGGCAAGCGGCGAGAGCCTAACGAAGGATCTCGCTTATATCGACCTGCGCTACGAGAATCAAGTGGTGGCCGGAAAGTCGCGTGTGGACTCGACGCAGATCGGGACACCCGCCGGTATACCGGACTGAGAAAGGAGATCGTTATGGTCAAGGGCGATCGCATTGTCGGGATAGACATCGGGACGACCAAGATCTGTACGATCGTGGCCGAAGTAGAAGAGGAAGGTGGCCTTAAGATCACCGGCGTCGGAAGCGCGCCGTCAGACGGGCTGAAGCGCGGTGTCGTGGTCAACGTCGAGAAGACGGTGAAGTCGATCCAGGAAGCGATCGATCGAGCCGAGCAGATGTCGGATACACGGATTACGGCCGTGTACGCGGGCATCGCGGGTGACCACATTCGCAGCTTCAACAGCCGTGGCGTCATTGCGGTGTCGGGCCCGGAGAACGAGATCACGGGGAATGACGAGGCGCGAGTGATCGAGGCAGCGAAGGCGATCAACATCCCGCTCGATCGGGAGATCGTACACGTGTTACCGCAGGATTTCCTGGTCGACGATCAACCCGGAATAAAGGATCCGATCGGGATGTCAGGTGTTCGCCTCGAAGCGGACGTGCACATCGTTACAGGCGCTGTGACAAGCGCGCAAAATATCTGCAAAAGTATCCGGCGCGCCGGCGTCGAGGTGGTAGACCTGGTTCTGGAGCCGATCGCGTCCAGCTACGCGGTGCTGACGCCCGACGAGGAAGAGATGGGCTGTCTACTCGTGGATATCGGTGGTGGGACGAGCGATATCGCGGTGTTCTACGGCGGGAGTATCCGCCACACGGCCGTGGTCGGTCTGGGTGGCGAGAATGTGACGCAAGATATCTCGATCGGGATGCGCACGCCCGTGAAGCAGGCGGAAGAACTGAAGCGGATGCACGGTTGCGCGCTGTCCTCGCTGGTGAGCAAGGAAGAGGTGATCGAGGTGCCCGGGATCGCAGGTCGACCGCCCAACAAGGTGGAGCGGGCCGAGATGACGGCGATTATCGAGGCGCGGATGGACGAAATCTTCTCCCTCGTGCATCGGGAGCTGATGCGGACGGACTACGCGCACCTGTTGGCGGCCGGTGTGGTCGTGACGGGTGGTGGCGCGATGGTGGATGGATGCGCTGAGCTGGCAGAAGAGATCTTCGATATGCCGGTCAGGATCGGGACCTCGAGGAATGTGACGGGTCTCGTAGACGCCGTGACGCAGCCGATTTACGCGACGGGTGTCGGGCTGGTGCAGTTCGGGCTGAATCATCAGAATCGTGAAGGACATCTCGTGAATGGGAATGGGGAGATGTTCAATTCGATACTGGGACGGATGAAGGGGTGGGTGAAGGACTTCTTCTAAAAGCAAAANGAGAGACACAGAGCACGGATATTGATCACGTTGGTTGTGAGGCGGCTGTTTTTGAAGAATAGAAGTGCGTAGACAGTCAGGTAGTCAGGTAGGAAATCACGAGGTCCCCGCTTCGTGCTGAAAACAGGATTTTCCCCGCTCCCTCGATGGAATACACCGGAGGCGTGACGTGGTCACATTTTCAATCGTAGATAATGAGAATCAGGCGAAGATGCGGGTGGTTGGCGTCGGCGGGGCCGGTGGGAATGCGGTGAATCGCATGATCGAGGCCGGTCTGGGCGGCGTGGAGTTTTTGGCGGTCAATACGGATGCGCAGGTGCTGGAGCTGTCTCAAGCCAACAAGAAGGTCCAGATCGGGACGAACCTGACGCGCGGGCTCGGAGCAGGTGCGGATCCGGATGTAGGACGTCGGGCGATCGAAGAGAGTCGCGATCAGATGGCCGAGGAGCTGGCTGGGTCGGATATGGTTTTTGTGACGGCCGGTATGGGTGGCGGTACGGGTACGGGAGCCGCTCCAATGGTGGCGGAGATTGCGAAGGAAGCGGGCGCCCTTGCGGTCGGGATCGTGACGAAGCCGTTCTCNATGGAAGGTCAGCAGAAGATGCGGAACGCGGATGCGGGGATCGAGGCCTTGAAGGAGNCGGTCGATACGCTGATCGTGATTCCGAACCAGNGGCTGNTGTCGGTGAGCTCGAAGGAGACGACGCTCAAAGACGCGTTCCGGATGGCGGACGATGTGCTGCATCAGGCGACGCGCGGTATTTCGGATCTGATCACGATTCCGGGTGAGGTGAACCTGGACTTCAATGATGTCCGGACGGTGATGTTGCAGGGCGGAGATGCCTTGATGGGGACCGGTGGATCGGTTGGAGAGAATCGGTCGATCGAGGCGGCTGGTAAAGCGATCAAGAGTCCGCTGCTGGAGGATGTTTCGATCACCGGGGCGAAGAGTGTGCTCGTCAATATCTCGGCGGGTAGCGACCTGAAGTTGTTCGAGGTGAATGATGCCGTTACGGTTATCACGGAAGCGGCAGGGACCGATGCGCACGTGATCTGGGGAACGGTGCTGGATGATACGCTGGGTGATGAGCTTCGCGTGTCGGTGATCGCGACGGGATTCCGGATTTCGGAGAAGGGCCCGGTTCGGGGGAATGGGCTGCAGATGTCGCGGGATCTTCCGGCGTCGAGACGACTGGGGGATGAGGTGCCGACTTTCATGAGGCAACGGACGAACGGGGTGCCGGCGCCGGCGAGTGGAGAGGCGGAGGAGGAAGGGGAGAAGGAGGAGGAGACGGAGAACCCACTTGACGAGCTGTCGCTCGATGACCTCGAGTATCCGACGTTCTTGAGGCGGAGGACGCAGAAGCAGAAGTAGGTGCCTCCTTCGCTGCGCTTCGGAGGGATTCAGTATGCAGTAGTCAGTAATTAGTAATCAGGTAGAACGGCAGATCTTGAGCCGCGTTGAGACTTTGATCTTGGCGCGGCTTTTCTGTGTACCGCAAGGAAGGTATTGGCCAATAACCATTGGCCAAACCTATGTCCCAGCGTATCGGCTGCACCTCACTTGGAGGGTGGAGAATGCAGGAGAGGGATGGCGGATGTGGAGGTTAGATTGGGAGGAGGAGGATTTATGATGACAGAAATGGTGGTGATACGTCACGGGGAGACGGAGTGGAACGTAGAGGGTCGGATACAGGGATGGCAGGACTCAGAGCTCAACGCTCGCGGGCGGGCGCAGGCCGAAGCGCTTGGGAGACGGTTCCGTGGGCAGCGCGGGCTTATCCGTGCGATCTACTCCAGTGACTTGAAGAGGACGATGGATACGGCTCGGTCGGTTGCTGATGTGGTGGGGTTGGAGATCGTGGCGGATGAGCGGTTGAGGGAGTGGCATCTGGGGTGTATTGAGACAATGCTGTTGGATGAGGCGAGGGTGCGGGAACCGGAGGCGGTGCGGATATATGAGGAAAGGGATGTGGAGGCGGTGGTTCCGGAGGGAGAGTCGATTCGGGAGCGATACAATCGCTGTACTTCGTGTTTGGAGGAGATTGCCGAGAAACACAAAGGAGATCGAGTGGTGGTGGTGACGCATGGGGGGATCCTGGACGATCTGTACAGGTTTGTTAACGGGGTCGACTTACAGGCGGAACGTGATTGGGATTTGTTTAACTGTGGGATCAATGTGTTGAGAATCGAGAATCCAGAATCGAAGATTGAGAATCGTTGGTCGGTCGTAAGGTGGGGATACATTGAACACCTTGAGGGGATTGGGTCTATGGCGGATTGGGCGGGAGGGCAAGGTCAAGTGTCAGATGTCAAGTGACAAACGAGAAGCAATGACCAATGACAACTGACCAATCACCAGAGAAACCAGGATTGCTTGGCATCAGGTTGGTGAAATGCGAATTGACACTGATCTGTTTGACGAGCACGAGCGCGTTGAAGCCTCCGGGGTGTTGGATCGGTATCTCGAAGAGCGGGTGCGGGAGGTGAATCGGCGGGATCTCGTTGCGTGGCGAGAGTTGAAGAGCGTCGGCGATTCGGAGGCGTTTAAGGCGCCGCGGGTCAAGGCGCTTGAACCTTCTTTAGGTACGTGTCCGGAGGTGCCAGTTACAATCGAAGCTGAGGTGATGCGGACGATCGAGGTGGACGGATACACGAACGAAGCCCTCGGGTTCGAGTCTCGGGCGGGGATTCGTGTGACGGCGAATGCTCGAGCGGTGGGTGGGGGTTACGGGTGTGGATGATCGGGAGGATCGACGGGAGGAAGAGTTTCTTCTGGGGAGAACACCTGTAGCACGAAGGCGCGACGACGCGAAGGAAAGTAAAAAGAAGACCACCAACCACCTTTGCCAAGGCTATGGCGGTCAGGAATACACGAAAGGACACGAAAGTGGAGGGGATGACGGGAAAGCAGTGGGTCGTGACGGTACCTATCTTCGGACGTTTCGGCAGGACCTGGAAGCGAGACGGAAGGATGCTGGGATCGGGAGATCTGAGTGGGCGGATGCTCTGGGGCCAGTGGACGGGGATGGGGAGCCGACCGTGGTTGTGTGGGGTTTTGAGGACGTGGATGGTTTGACGGTCGATCGGATCAGGGTAGGGACAGGGGAGGGGGGCATGGTGCCTACGCTAGTGATAAGCAGGGGTGAGACGGATCGGGTGACGGTGGCGCTGTCAGCGAAAGGGAAGGGGCACATCGTCGTGCGGGGAGGGCGGCGACGGCGTTGATGGTGGGGGAGAGTGTGCTTGGGATTCAGGTGAGGGATGTGAGGACGGTAATTGGTTATCTGAGGTCGGAGAAATACACGGAGATCAGTATCAAAGGGTGGGCTGAGGATGATCGAGGGGCGGAGCCGGAGGGGACGGGCTGGGATGATCTGGAGAGGGATGAGGGAGTGGCCAGGCGGTATGTGGAGCCGGCATGGGTGGTTCTGGCTCTGCTTGTTGGGGAACTCGAAGACGTTGTTTTAAGCGTTGATGGGGACGTTGATGTGAACGCGTTACTGGACCGCGGGTTGTGGATTGGCCGATGGATGCGGTGGTGCCTGGAATGAGATTGATGGAGTAGAGAGCGGCGGCGCGGGGCGAGCCCCCACCCGAATGTCGTCCGGCGATAGAGCCGGCCGGCCGACATTCACCTTCTTCTCCCTTCGCCAAGGCTGCGGTGGGACAGGCCCGCTAGCAGGAGAGTGGGATTTTCTACAGAGCGAGGATTAGGATGAAAATCGAGGATATTGGTTGGGAGGCGTCTGGTACAAGTGGGGCGGTGGCGGCCGGGGGGGCTGGGGCGGTTGAGGCGGGGATAAGGATTCTGGAAGCGAGAGGGAATGCGGCGGATGGGGCGGTGGCGACGATGTTTGCGCTTCAGGTGACGGATCATGGGGCGTGTTGTATTGGGGGGGAGGTGCCGCTGCTCATTTACGATGCGGTCAGCGGGGAGACCAAGTCCTTATCCGGAATGGGACGGGCGCCCCTGTCGGTGGATGCGATCGACTGGTATATGCAGAATGGGATTCCGGGACCTGGGGATATTCGGATGGCGCCGGTGCCGTCGGTTGTGGACCTATGTTTGACGACGCTGAAGACCTATGGGACGAAGTCGATGGAGGAGGTGGTTCAGCCGACGTTGGAGATACTCGATGCGTCAGCCTCCGCTGAAGCTTCGGCGCGACCACCCTTCGGGTGGGAGCCCAACCTCGCTGTCACTCTTCGAAAGCTTGTTGAGGAGGAACAGCTGACGGACGGGACTCGGGAGGAGAAGATACAAGCCGCCTGTGATCGGTTCTATGGGCGAAATGAGCGGTGCAGTGATGTGGCGGAGGATCTGGAGAAGGACTGGATCGATGCGGGCGGGTTTCTGAGGATCGATGATCTCAGGAATCATCGTACGCGGATCGAGGATCCGGTGGTGGTGGACTATCGTGGATACACGGTGGCGAAGTGTGACACCTGGACGCAGGGGCCGATGCTGTTGCAGGCGCTCAGGCTTGTCGAGGGATTCGACCTCACAGGGATGGGGCATAATTCGGCGGACTGCGTGCACGTCATTGTCGAGGCGCTGAAGTTGGCGATGGCGGATCGGGATACGTATTATGCGGATCCGGAGTTTGTGGATGTGCCGATGAAGGAACTTTTGTCGGACGAATACACCGCGTTGCGGCAGCCGTTGATTGAGATGGCGAGGGCGTCGCGAGAGGCGCGGCCGGGGGATCCGGTGGGGATGGAGGCTGTTAAGGAAGGTGCAGGCTTTACGCCGTGGGGAGATGGGACGACGACCTGCGTGGTGGCGGATAAGTGGGGGAATGTGGTCGCGGCGACGCCAAGCGCGAATGTGGATCGATCATACGATGGGGGACGGACGGGAGTGACGCACGGGAATCGGTTGAGGAGTCTGAATACCACGCAGGGGCATCCGAATGTGATCGAGCCGGGGAAGCGGCCGAGGATTACGTTGACGCCGACGCTTGTTCTCAAGGATGGCAAGCCAGTGATGGGGCTGAGCGTGGCTGGTGGGGATCGGCAGGACCAGACGATGCTGAATTTGTTGATCGATCGGATTGATTTTGGGATGTCCGCAAAGGATGCGGTGACGGTGCCGCGGTTCTGTTCGTTTCATCATCAGAGTTCGTTTGATCCCAATCCGAAGAGAGGGGAGACGTATCTCGATGCGGGGGAGTTGGAGATCAATGCGGGGATAGACTCTCAAGTGCGAGTGGAGCTCGAGAGGCGAGGGCATCCTCTCAGGGTTAAGGATGGGACGATTTCGAATCCCAGTATGGTGGTTATAGAAGGAGATACCCTTTACGCGGCGGGGGATCCGGGGGCTAGGAGACATTCAGCGGCGATTTGAAAAGGCAAAACCAGGGAACCACGGAGGACACGGAGGCGTAGGGGCCGCGGGATTTGGGTGGGAACGATAGGAGGAGGTAGGCCAGGGTCGTGTTAGCCCTCACCCGCTAGCAGGAGAGGGGAAGCCTGTATACAGGCAGTGGGATCACATTTCAGCGTCACTTTATCGGGATTCCGGCTTCTTGTGCAATGGAAAGCGTGTTGCGGGTGGCTTCGGGGATCTTTTCGCGGGGCAGGTGTTCTATGAGGCCGTAGCCGTTTGGGTGTTGGGCCTGGAATAGACGGAAGCAATGAGCGAGGTCGAGTTCGCCGGTTCCGGGGATGGACTCTTCGATGTGGAGAACCAGGCCCTTGCCCAATGAGATGTCCTTTATGTGCATGACGGGAGACAGGGCGCCCATCGTGTCGAAGATGTGGTCAAGTCGATCTTGGTTGGCGTAGACCTGGTTTAGGCATTCGAAGTGGTTTACGTAGTCCATGACGATGCGGAGTTTTGGGGATCCGACCTCGTCGACCATGCGGACACAGGTTTCGGGGTTCTTCAGGATCGAGACCAGGTGGGATTCCATGACGGCGGTGACGCCGTGGGATTCCAGGCCTTTGGCGACTTCGGCCAGCGTTTCGATGAACAGGTCCCAGGCGGCATCGGTGTGGTTGTCGCGATGGGGGGTCCAGCTGCCGGTGGGGTTGCGGCTGCCGGGGCGGATGAGGAAGTGTTGGGCTTCGAGGGCGGCGGCTATGGCGGCGGTGTCGATGATCTTCTGAATGGTGAGTCGACGAGGAGCGGGTTCGGGGTCGAAGAGGCATTCTTTGTAGGTGATGGCCATTTGGGAGAGGGTGATGCCGTTGTCGGAGAAGAGTTTCTTTTCGTGATCAATGTCGGCGTCCTGAATACTACCCGTTTCTTCGCCAGGGAAATGGAAGCCGGCGCCGGTGAAGCCGAGGTCGGATATTGCTTTGAAGTGCTCCTCGGTGTGGGTGCGGAAGTCGCCGGGGAGCATGCCTACGATGCCTAATCTCATAGTGGTTTCCTATCAAACCCTGTTATCACTTGGTCCCCCTACCCCCGGTTTTGGCGCCCTTTGCGCCGACCTACTTTTCTGGCCGACCAGAAAAGTAGGAAAAGAATCTCCGCTGGGCGCGGGGCCTATATCGCTGTGTAGGCCGCGTTGTACCGATCGAGGAGTAAGCTGGATCCTAAGCGCGGCGGCCGCTTCTCCGAGCGTTGTGGGCCTTGGGGCCAGGGACACAACGATGTGATTTCGCGCCTAAATGAACAACTACCCTACGAAGCGCGACGGGTTTATCTGGTGAAGAGGCTGCCGCGGAAGTAGTCGGCGTCGTCGGAGACGAGGAAGGCGAGGATCTTGCCTACGCCTTCGGGGTCGCCCAGGCGAGCCGTTAACTCGTCCACGCACTGGCCGGATTTGTCGGCGGACTTTTGGACCTGGCGGAGTTTTAGCGGGGTGGCTAGCGCGCCGGGGCAGATGCCGTGGACTCGGATGCCGCGGTCGGCTAACTGGGCGGCGAGGACGAGGGAGAGGCCGTGGACGCCGCCTTTGCTTGAACCGTAAGCCACTGAGGAGCTGCCGCCTTTGACGCCGGCGCCGGAAGCGACCAGGATCAGGACACCGTTGTCGGCTTTTTCGAGCAGGGGGACGGTGTGTTTGGAGATCAGGAAGCTGCCCTTCAAGTTGATGTCGATGACGCGGTCCCAGGTGAACTCTTCGAAGTTGTCGATGGGGACGAGGGCGCCTTCGAGGATTCCGGCGGCGTGGATGACGCTGTCGAGATGGGGGTGGGAGTTGGCGAGGTCGCTGAAGAGGGACTCTACTGCGTCGGCGTCTTGAACGTCGATTGCATGTGCCGAGGCTGTACCGCCAGCTGATTGGATCTCTTCGACGCAACTCGTGAGGCCGTCGGTGTCGAGGTCTAGGGCGAGGATGTGGGCGCCACTTTTGGCGCAGCATATGGCGGCGGCTCGGCCTATACCGGATCCGGAACCGGTTACGAGGATGGTTTTGTTGTTTAGGTTTGGCATGTAACTAAGCTAACACGATCCGCCGTCGCTCGCCAAGTCGAGCTTTGGCGCGACTGAAGCCACGAAGGAAACAAGGGATACGTAGTCCACCGGGTTGCATCGAAGCCGATTGGGCTAGCCCTCGCCCGCTTCGCACGGCGAGGAACCAGGCCGGACTCAGCAGCCCTCTCCCGCTAGCAGGAGAGGGAGGGTAGGCTTGACGTGTACCTTGTTAGTTCTCTGTGCGAACTTTTGGGAGATATTGATATGTATAGAGCGGCGTTGGTCGGCTGCAGTCGTATGGGGGCGTTTATCGATAATGAGGTGCCTGTTGAGCGGGCGCCTTATTCACACGCGGCGGGATATGAAGCGTGTGAGCGGACGGAGATGGTGGCGTGTTCGGATACTCGGCCGGAGGTGATGGAGCGGGTTGGGGAGAGGTATGGCGTTCCCGTGGAGAAGCAGTACACCGACTATCGGGAGATGATTGATTGGGAGCAGCCGGATATCGTGAGTGTGGCGACTCAGCCGGAGCAGCGGGCGGAGATTGTCGTGTACGCGGCTGAACACGGGGCGAAGGCGATTTATGCGGAGAAGGCGATGGCGGCGTCGATGAGCGATGCCGATGCGATGGTCGAGGCCGTCGAGCGGAATAACGTGCTGTTTCATCTGGGGACGAATCGGCGGTGGGATGTCGGGTATGATGCGATGGTTGAGGTGATCGAGAGTGGGCGGATCGGCAAGCTGAAGTCGGTGGTGAGTCATACGACGGGGACGTTGTTTAATACGGCGAGTCACATCTTTGATTTGCTAATGCGACTTAATGGGGATCATCCGGCGAGTTGGGTGCAGACTTATTTTCCGAATGGAGATGAGCTGATCGAGGGAGACCGATTGACAAAGGATCCGACCGGGGAGGGGACGATTCAGTTTGCGAATGGTGTGATGGCGTATGCGCTGAATTCGGGGAGAGGTCTCGAAGTCGAGGCGATTGGGGAGAAAGGTGCTGTGACCGCATTGGGGACGGATCGGGAGTGGCGGATTCGGGAGGAGGGGGAGAAGGACTACAGGGGGCGAAGTGTTTGGGTGGATGGCGAATTCCCGCCTGTTGAGCGGGGGAGTTCGACGTTGAGACTCATCGAGGATCTCGTGGACGGACTCGAGAGTGGGGAAGCGACCCGGTGTGATGTCAGGTTGGCGCGGGCGAATCAGGAGTTGATATTCGCGTTTGTGGAGTCGCACGTGCGGGGAGGTAAGAGGATTGAGCTGCCGCTGGAGGGGAGTACGTTTCGGCTCGAGAGGGATTGGAAGGCGAATGAGCCGAGGTTTGAACGATAGGTGTCTCCGAATGGTTTGCTATAGGGATGCCAGTATTTACAGCCAGGCTTTCACCCTGCCCTCTGTTTCGCCGACCCTTGTCGGCGAGGCACCTTTGACTGCGCCTCAAAGGTGCCCCAAAACGCGCTCGCTTATGCGCCGCGAGGGGCTAGGCCCCGGTAGTGCCAGGCCGAGTGAGGCTTGAGCATCTCGTTTGTCCGGGGATGCGCCACCCTACCACCGTAATCCATGCGGCTGCCGCCCCCCTTCCTCGTGTGCCACAGGACCCCTCCAGACACCCGCACCCATCACCCAACCCGCCCTTCCTTTGCGCCCTGCTTTCTGCAGAGGTGAGCTTTGTGCTGAATCAATCTTCGCCGAATTTCCAGACGGAAAGGGCGGTTTTGGAGAAGAGCCAGTCCTGGTCTTCAGTCGTGAGGAAGGGCATGTGCTCGCGGAAGAGGTCAAGGCCGTTTTGGTAGCCGATGTTGCGGAATATGTGGGGGAAGTCGGTGCCCCACATCAGGCGTTTCGGGCCGAAGGTGTCGTAGATGCGTTCGTAGACGTGATGGGTGTCTTGTAGCGGGTAGTCCTCGTTGGATCTGCCTGCCTGAGGGGTGAATTTGACATAGACGTTCGGGTATTTGGCGAAGTTGAGGACGTTCTGTAGCAAAGGAAAAGGATCGGATTCGTCGAAGGGGGCGCCGCCCAGGTGATCCAGTACGACCTTTACCGTGGGGTAGCGGGCGACTATGGGTTCGACGGCCGGCTGTTTTTCGGCGGGGCCGAAGCTCAGGAATGATGCCCCGAGTTCGGCGGCTTTGTTCCAGGTGGGGTACTGGTCTTCGGCGGCCCATTCGGCGGGGTCGTCGGGGCGGCTCAGGTGCATACGGAGGCCTTCGAAGCCATCCTCTTTTACCAAACGCTCCAACTCTTCCGCGGCGTCGGGGCGGTGGCGGTCCATTATGGCGATGGCGGAGAAGGTTTTGGGGTACTGTTTCAGTACGTCGCGGACGTAGGTATTGTCGTAGACGTAATGGATAGGCTGGACGATGCAGGCCTTGGAGACGCCGGATTTCTCCATTGTCTCCAGAAGCAACTCCGCTGTGCCTGCCTCTTCGGTGCCCTTGCCGGCCCAGGGGTATTTGGTGGGGTTGTCGCTCCAGACGTGCAGGTGGCTGTCTATGATCATTGTTCAAGTCCTTAGTCGAAGGTCGGAAAGTCGAAAGTCAAACCAAGTGAACCACCAAGGACGCCAAGGATACCAAGAAAACCAAGGGCAAAACCCAGAAGGGCGTATTGGGCAGGTCTTCGGTGTCCCCCAGATTTCTTTGTGGGGTTTCTTGGTGTCTTCGTGTTGGGTTTTGACTTTCTCAACCCGTACACATTTTGATCATTTTATCGACGTCGATCTTGTATTTCGAGGGGTTCAGGACTTTGACGATTTTGCGGTTTTCCTGGGGGTCGTTGGCGAGGTCTACCAGGTAGGGGAACTGGCGGAATTTCTTGTACCTCGTGATGAAGCAGCCCACCTTTGGCTGGCGGAAGTTGTCGGGGTTGGGTTCGGCGACGACGCCGACCTCGTTTGTGTCGAGCTGCACTAGAGAGCCCACGGGGTAGAGGCCGAGGGTTTTTACGAAGAGGTCGACCAGGTCGCCGTTGAATTCGATGTTTTTGTTTTGGTAGATGCGGCCCAGAGCGAAATGCGGAGGCATCGCGGGTTTGTAAACCCGGGCTGAGGTGAGGGCGTCGTAGACGTCTGCAATGGCGGTCATTTGGCCGAAGCGGTGGATTTCGTCGCCCATCAGGTTGTTGGGATAGCCCTTGCCGTTGAGCATCTCGTGGTGCTGGGTGGCGATGAGCATCATCTCTTCGGTGACGCCGGGCATGTCGTAGAGCACGTCACGTCCATACGTGGTGTGCTTCCTCATTTCGTTCAGTTCGTGGGGCTCGAAGCGGCCGGGTTTGTTGAGGACTTCGAGCGGAACCTTTGTCTTTCCGATGTCGTGGAGGAGGGTGGCGGTGGCCAGGATCTGGGCCGTCTCTTCATCGATCCCGTCGGCGAGGGCGACGGCGAGGGTGATGATGGTGACGTTGATGCAGTGGTTTGCTGTGTACGGGTCGTGCTCTTTGAGGCGGGTGAGGCCGACCATGGCGTCGACGTTGTTGAGGACGCTGGTGGTGATGAGCTTGGCGCCGGCGTCGAGTTTCTTGCGGTCCATGGAGCCGCCGATGGCGATGTCACCGAGGGCTTCCTTGAGCTGGTTCTTGACGACCTCTTTTGTGGCGCGGGCTTTTTTGAGCTCTTCCTTGTATTCGACTTTCCGGCCGCCGGGGAGGGATTTTTTGCGGCGTTCTTGCGGGACGGCGACAGGCTGCTGAACGGCGACACCGGCGTCGCTGTCTTTGCCTTTCGACGTGTCGATGGTGACGTCGTTGAGGCCGGCTTCTTTGAGGCGGCGGATCTGGGTCTCCGACGTGATGAGCACGCCGGAGCCGAGGAGGAGGACGTTTTTGGCTGAGTCGGGTGTGGCGGCCTTCCCCTTCGTCGCTTCTCTTACGTCGGCTTCCATGTACATTCCGACTTCTAGGGCGTCTATATTGATTTTCTTTTTCAAAGCGAAAACCTAGGAACCACGGAAGACACGGAGGGGGTGGTGTGTCCGGGTGTTTGGTTCGACAATCTTGGCATTAGCGGCGTAGAGAAGATCTCTTAAGTAAAAAGAAGACCACGAAATACAAGAAAAGACACGAAAGGAAAACCGGCCCGTTCACGTCCGGAGGCGCTTACCCGATAATCCTGGCGTTGAGATGCGGGTGGGCAACCTTGGAACCGCCAACCCCCTTCGCGCTTTGCGGTAAGGCGGGTCAGGAGGACGCTAGGAGGCGCCAAGGGAAAGTCAAAGGCAACTCGCCATCAAGAACACGAAGGACCATGAGAAAATCAAGGGGGGTTGGGAGAGGGCGTGGCCGGGTCAGTAGCGGCCTATCCAGAGGGAGGCTTGCATTCTGATGTGTTCATGGTCGCGGCTGAGGGAACCGGTCAAGTGGACGCCCAGGAGGGGGAGTGGGCACATTTGGATTTCGAAGGCGAGGCCTAGTTACCTATCTCTCGAGGAGGCCATCGTCATCATCCCATTGGAAAAGTTTGGATTCGGTTCGGGTTCCTTCGATCTCGGAGAGGCCGAACAGGATTGCCGCCTGACTCAGGACGGTGCGGCGTGAAAACCCCATCAGGACGGCGAGCTCTTTGAAATTCTTGAAGTTGGCAATGAACCAGTAGCCGCGGAGGGACTCCGTTGTTCTTCCGGATAGGACTAGGACCTCCGGTTCCGAATCCGGCTAAGTACCGAAGCTGGCTCTACTATACCGGGCTGGTTGAGAAAGGTTTGCCGTTTAAGTTGACGGACGTCGGAGAGTTCGTGACCTCCATGGTAAGGGGTTTTTGCGTTCAATGGCCTGGGATTAGGCAGGGGCAGGGGCAGGGGCTACCACGGCGCAGATACGTTCCCAGCTTAAAGAGCCGGTCCCACACTTCTTGCTAACAAAGGTGATGAGGCATGAATACTGAAGAGATTATGGCGAGGTTTGAGGAGCGGTGTGCGGGGAGGATCGAGGCGCAGAGGGGGAAACCCTTTGAGAAGGAGGAGATCGAGTGGGATTGGAATGACAGGGGAAATTTTACGCGGAAGTATGCGCACTCGGTCAATATGTATGCGATGCAGGCGTTTCATTTGGGAGAAGGCCTTGATACTGCGAATGAGGCATTGCGGGAGCTGTTTGAGCATTACCTCGCGCACGAAACTGACCTGTATGAGGCGCATAGTTTTCATTGGAGTGGTGCACTGTATGCCAGGCTGTGGAGTTTCTTTAGCGGGATCCGCCTACGCCAAGGCTTCGGTGAGACGGGTTCTCGACTTGATGCGAGAACTCGGGCGCTTATGCTGGAAGTTATGTACAGGTGGGCTAAGAAGGCGTCCATCGACTTGCGGGCGGATACGGAGCATATCTGGCGGTTTGCGAATTCGGAGAACCATCATTCGATGGGGGTTGTGACGGTATGGTTCTTCTGTGGAGTACTAAAGGAGGATGAGGAATACACCGATCGGCAGTTTGAGGATGGGAGGACGGCGTGGGAGCATTACGTGATGTGGTCAGCGTTTCTGAAGGCGTATTTCAGGTCGCGGGCGGCGAATGGCCAGACGGTCGAGATCGCGAGTAAGAACTACAACGCGCATACGGTTCAGAACTGGTACACCGTTTACGATTTTGCGGAGGATGAAGAGCTGCATCGGATGGCGGGGGAGTTTCTCGACCTCTATTGGGCGTCGTGGGCGGAGGAGCAGATCGACAGTGTTCGTGGTGGAGGGAAGACGCGGATTTACCAGGGGCCGGCGAGTCGGACGGGAGCGGGAGGGGCGGTAGATACGATGGTGAATCTGTATCTGGATCGGCGGGATGATATGCGGGTGTCGCCGACGGACTGGGTGGTGATTACGAGCGGGTATCGGCTGCCGGAGCTGGTGGTGCGGCTTGCGTTGGAGGTCGAGGAGCGTGGGGCGTATGAGGTCACGCAACGGTGTATGGGGCTTCAGGAGCCGGGGCTGGAGGACGAGACGAATCCGCCGTTGGTGCCGTTTCGGTATAACGGGATGCGGGAGGACTTTGGTGGGTTCTTGCGGTATAGCTACTGCACGCCGGAGTTTGTGATGGGGACGTTGATGATGGAGGCACGACCGCGAGAGGATTGGTCGCCGGTGGCGGCGCAGAATCGGTGGCAAGGGGTGATTTTCAAGGGGCATCCGGATGCGGCGATTGTGCCGGAGTGTTTGGCGGTGGATACGCATTTGAATTTGCAAAATCACTCGAATACGGTGAATCAGCATTGGTCGGTGCAGAAGAAAGGGACTCTTATTACGCAGAAGCTGGAGACGGGGAGGTTTAGCTATCAGACGGGGGAGAGTCGGGTTTGGATATCGTCGAAGGGACTGAGTGAGCCGGTCGAGAGAGATGGGTGGGTGTTTGTGGAGAGTGGAGGGGCGTATGCGGGGGTGACAGTGATCAGCGGGAAGGGAGGGAGCCCTGCGCCTGGGCAATCGGGAGATTGCCCGCACTGTTGGGATGAGGTGGATGATGATGGGAGGTGGCTTAGGTGTTTGGATGACCTGGCTGTGATTGTGATTGAGGTGGGGAGGAAGGGCGATTACGCGGATGGAGAGGCGTTTCAGGGGGCGGTGCTGGAGAAGGAGATCGAGGTGGGAGAGGGGAAGGTCGTGTATCGGGGGCTTGGTGGAGATGAGTTCGCTTTTTACTCGGACTATAGTGGGTTGCCGGAGATCAATGGGGAGGCGATCGACCTGGCTCCGGAGAAGGTGTATGATAGTCCGTTTGTGAGTGGTGAATGGGGGTCGGGGATTGTGAGCTTGCGGTATGGGGGGGAGGAGAAGGTGTTGGAGTTTGGGTGAGGTATTCTCCAATAACCAATAGCTATTGGGCGGCAATGATGAATATCGAACACCGAATGTCGAGTATCGAAGGATTCCCGGCCTGAGGCTGGTCACACGATGGGATACGCAATGGGATACGCAATGGAAGACGTGAGATGGGGAATCATCGGATGCGGCGATGTGTGTGAGGTGAAGAATGGGCCTGGACTGTATAAGGCGGAGCACTCCAGGCTTGTGGCGGTGATGCGGAGGGATCAGGCGGCGGCGGCGGATTATGCGGAGCGGCACGGGGTGCCGAGAGCGTATGGTGATGCGCAGGCTTTGATCGATGATTCGGAAGTGGATGCGGTGTTTGTGGCGACGCCCCCATCAACTCATTGCGAGTATGCCCTGAAGGTTGCGGAGGCGGGGAAGGCTTGTGTGGTGGAGAAGCCGATGGCGATGAATGCTGAGGAATGCGAGCAGATGGTGGCGGCGTTCAAAGCCAAAGGGGCGCCGTTGTTTGTGCAGTTTTATCGGCGGGGGTTGGAGCGGTTTAACATCGTGAAGGGGCTGTTGGAGGAAGGGAAGATTGGGAGGCTGACGAGTGTGCATATCGTCCACTACGGGCGGCTGGCGACGGGAGATAAAGCCAAAGGGTGGCGGTATGATCCGGAGATTGCGGGGGCGGGGCAGTTTTATGACCTGGCGTCGCACGGGATGGATATTCTGGATTACATGGTCGGGCCGGTGACGTGGGTGGCTGGGCAAGCGATCAATACCGGGGGAAGTTATAAGGCTGAGGATGTGACGGTGATGAGTTTTATTCTCGGAGACAGCGTGGCGGGGACGGGGGTTTGGAATTTCAATGCGGATCACGGGGATGATACGATCACGTTGACCGGGTCAGAGGGGGAGATTCGGGTTAGTGTGTTTAATGATACGGATGTCATCGTGAGGATGGCGGGTGGGGAGGAGGAAGCGATTCACGTGAGGAATCCGCAGCACGTGGGGCAGCCGTTGCAGGAGACGATTATCGCGGAATTGAGGGGGGAAGGGACGTGTCCTTCGACCGGGGAGAGTGGGTTGAGGACGCAGAGGGTGTTGGATGAATGTGTGAAGGGGTACTACGGGAGGTGAAAGGCAAGAGCGGTCACCCTCCTTCGCCTTCAGCTCAGGCTTGATGAACATCTATTGAGAGCGACCGGTCAATACGGCAGACTGCCCCCTTGGTCTTTCTTGCGTTTTTTGAGTTTACCGATGCCCCCTGCTCTCCGTCGTGTGTGTCGTTGCTTGAACCTTCTGCTCCTGTCGTAAGCTCTTCCCGCCTGCGTTGCTGTGACACAGAAGGGCCATTTGAGATATGGGTTGCCCTGCTTGCCTCCGCGAGCTTGGTAGTTCTTGCCATCAGAGACAGCAATCGGTGGTGCCAGCCTGCAATAGGATGAGAAGTTTCTGTCTGATTTGAAGCGTTGGATGTCACCGACTTCATAGTAGACCGTCATCCCTAGGATGTCTTTGATCCCAAGTATCGACTTTAGGAGGTCGAACACCGGCTCGTTCTTGATCGACAACTTGATTTTTTTCTCGAGTTCGCTGATCTGTCGAGAGAAGAGATCGGCTTGTTCGGTCCTCATCTTTTCTGAAAGATACGTCGCTTCAGGTATGTCGAGCGCATCGATTACCCTAGGTGATATGACCTTGAGTTCATCGGTCTTGAACGTATCGCAGTTATACTGGCGCAGTTGAATGCGCAGGATCGTTTATATGGCGGATCAGAATCGTACAAAGTTCGTTCGTCGCCTGAGTAAATCCCGGAAGGGACGCTTTTCCTTCGGTTAGATGTAGGTAGTCGGCAACTCTCCCAGGCGCAGATATCGCGCGCGAGTAGGCATCTCGTCGATTAGTCTTGACTTCGGCACCGGTGATCAACCGTAGACCATAGGCGTGGGCGAGGCGGGTGTCGTATCCTGCTTCCATCAGACCGTCGACAAGCCAATACCAGTTGTATGTGCTCTTGACAGCGATCTGGATCTGGCGTCCAAATGGAGAAAGGACCTCTAGAATGTCCATCAGATCGCAGGCTGTCCTCTGTTCCAGGACGACGACTCCTTGGGCATCTAGAATACAGAACTGAGCGCTTCTTGTATGCAGATCGATACCGACGTAGTATTGCGACATAGGGCCTCCTTGGACTGTAGTGCTGCGTTGATTGGTCTCTTCACAACACTACGTTGCTTAGGAGGTCACTCTCAATGATTATCAAGGGATTAGCACAAGATGAAACTAAAGGGGACGGGCGAGTTGCTACGCGCCGTGGTTTGGGAGATACGGATAGGGGGGCTTCCGCAGGGCTTTTTCTTCCAATCTTGATGCTCACTACCAGTTAGGCGTTGTCGGCCAGAACCGGGTGATGGTATGGTCCAGAACCCTTAGAGGTCCTTCGCTTGCGCTCAGGATGACGGAGTCGAGAAGATGATAATAGAATGGAATGCTCACATGTTTTCGTCGGATACGGGGAAGTATCCGTTTCACCCCGACGCGGTGTATCACCCGAAGACTGAGAACATGGTGGAGGATCCGCTTGCTGTTTACCTGGAGCGGATGGAGGAGGAGGGGATTGATCGGGCGATTCTTGTGCACCCGGAGCCTTATGGGGATGATCATTCGCTTGTACTGGACTGCCAGGAGCGGGAGCCGGATCGGGTCAGAATCACGAGCCTCTTCTACCCGAAGGATCCAGATGCCGTAGCAAAGATGAAAGACCTGGTGGTTAGGGAGTCGAAGGTCGTGGCGACGCGGTTTCATGCGCATCGGGGGAAAGAGCAATACCTCGACTCGTTCAGCGATACGAATGTGGTGGCGATGTGGGAGGCGGCGATCGAGTTAGGGCTCATTGTGGAGCTGCATATTGGGCCGGACTATGCGAGACAGGTGGATGCGGTCATNGCGGATCATCCGGAGACGGCGGTGTTGATCGATCATCTGGCGGAGCCGCACAAAGGGGATCCGGTGGAGTTTGTGGATGTGCTCGAATTGGCGCGTTTCGACCATGTTTATGTGAAGCTGTCGGGGATTAACCACTTCAAGGACGACGCGCCACTGTATGAGAGCGCGAAGCCGTTTACCAGAAGAGTTGTCGAAGCCTTTGGGCCCGAGCGGATGGTTTGGGGAAGTGGGACGCCATCGATAGTCGACGTCCATATGGCGGAGTACTCGGAGGAGGAACGGGGTTTCGTTAAGGGTGGAAATCTGGAGCGGATTATTGAGTGGCAGACCTAGAGACGTTCCAAGTGGAAGGATCCAGGCTTCAGGGAAGAGTCAAAGGCGAGTGCAGAATAGAAAATTTTGAGCGGGGTGGGACCCAGTCAAGGGTTTTGCCAGAAGACATTGGCGAGGATGCCGCAGGCAGTGGAAGTCGTGCCGGTTCGGTTGCTGATGACGAGTCAGTAGTCGTCGCTCGTGTCGAAGAGGACACTCACATCGCAGCCTGTGGTCGTGGCTTCGAACGCGGTTGTGTAGGGCTGTCCGGCCTCCCATTTAGCGAATTCGGATTTCATCAGGACGATGACCTAGATCGTGGATTCTCGGTCGATCGTGCCCAAGGAGGCGATGACGGCGGGATCGATCATTCGAGTTATGTCGACGCTGAAGGCGTAAGAGTACCAGGTGCCAAACTCGAGCGTCCGTTCCTCATCGGTGAGGGCGGGTTGGAAGATGGAGGGGGTCGATGTGCCGCAGGCCGTGGTGAGTAGGATGATGAGCAGGCAGGTGGATGGAAGTCGGTGTATAGGGTCTCCAACTGAGCGATTGTATGGGCTAGACGGGCCGGTTTAGAGACGGTTCCCAGAGGAATCAAGGCGAGTGCAGAGTGATGGGTTGCTGAGTAGTGAGTTTTGAGATGGGTGGTTTAGAGTGCCAAGGCTACGCGAGGCGGGCAGAATGACATGATAGAGAAAATCGAGGTACTCAGACAGTACGCGTCCAATCCACCGGCGGGTTCTCCGCCGGAGATATTGCCTTGGGAGCCCGACGATCCGTGGGGACTCGAGGGGGCGGCGAGGTCTGCCCTGACACTTATTCTGGATGGGGCGCAGCCGAGCGATGAGACGTTTGCGGTGGCGGACTATCTGCTGACGTTCAATACGCAGGGATACAAAGGAAGATTCCATCCATCTGTGTTGGATGGGGATGGGCGACTATTGAACGGGACGGTGCTGGCGCTGTTCGGGTATCTGTATGCGGATCATCCGGAGGCGGAGCTGTGGCGGGTGTGTGGATGCGCGCGATTGGCATCGGTGGCGCATCAGCGGAAGGCGGCCCTGGAGAAGCAGTCGATGGCGGACTGTGTGCGAGTGATGTGTGATGTGGCGCGCGAGTCAGATGCGCCGATTCTGGCGGATCTCATCACGCTCGAGGAGCGGATGTGGGGGCAGCTCGNGGATCATTCGCGGGCGGAGCGGCTGCNCATCAAGCCNGAGGACTACGGGACGCAAATGATCTCTCCNGTAGCGCTGAGTGAGCTTGGGGGGATGCTGAAAAGACGAGCGTGGCAGAGCGACGCACATACGCCGGATTACAAGATGCAGTTGGATCTGGAAGACGCGGACGGGATCTGTGAGAATCTGGTGACCCTGCGGGCGCATATGCTGGTGCGGCATCAGTTCGGGAGTGATATCGACTGGCATTTGAGGCTGTTCGACGATGTGGAGTCGACGGTGAGCCTGAATGCGATGCCGTTTATTCGGAACCTGGTGTCCGCGTTTCAGACGACGGGAGACGATAAGTATGCGGAGACGGCGGCGCGAATTCTGAGGTCGTGGTATGCGCAGTGTCCTCTGCCGAATCACTGGCATATCCAGGGGCCGTGGCGGACGCTGGAGGTGGGGAACCGGCAGGCGAATATGTGGCCGTCGGCGGTTGCCACGATGGGTGGTCACGAGGCGTTCGATGAGAATTTGCACGCCATGCTGGCGCATTCGCGGTTGGATCACATCCGGTATGCGATGGCGTTCTGTGGGGGGGCGAACAACTGGTATCAGGTCGAGTGTTCGGGGTTGGCGGTGGCGACGCTGTTTTCGCCAGAGCTGATGCTGGCGGATACGTATCTGAGGGTGGCGATGCGGCGGCTGCGGTGGATCAACAGCTTTGCGTATTACGATGATGGGTTCCAGTTTGAGTTGACGCACGGGTATCACGTGTTTCCGACGTCGTCGCTGTTCTCTGTGGTGCAGGCGGCTAAGGTTCGGGAGGTCGAGCTGCCGGAGGACTTTACGTCGCTCGTGGAGCGGGCTCACGAGATGTATCTGTTCGCGGCTCAGCCGAACCATATTNTGCCGACGTTCAACGACTGTAATCCGAATCCGATGGACCCCGCGGCTCTGCTTGGCGCAGCGGCTGAAGCGTTCGATAGAAATGACTTCAGGTGGGGTGCGTCGCGCGGGGATGAAGGGACGGCGCCGGATCACTGTTCGCACGCGTGGGATGATGCGGGGCTGTATGTGATGCGGAATCAGTGGGGTGAGGATGGGCAGCATCTGTTTTTTGATGGGGCGCCGTGGGGGGCGTCGCATCAGCACGATGACAAGCTGAACTTTGCGCTCTACAGTCACGGACGGCTGTTGATCGGGGATCCGAACATCTACAGCTATGCGGCGACGGAGCTGACGCACTATTTCAAGTCGGCGCGGGCCCACAATGTCGTGATGGTCGATGGGATGGGGCAGATGCGGCGGTTTGATGATGAGGCGAAGCTCAAGACGAAAGGGGAGAACACCTGGGTGAGTGAGGATGCCTTCGACTTCGTGAGCAGTGAGTACTGTGAGGCGTGGGGGGAGAATCGGTTTGGGGCCGAGGAGCAGCCTGAGCTCGTAGAGTCGATCGTGCATCGGCGGGCGATGTTCTATGTGAAGGGGGAGTATTGGATTCTGTGTGATCGGATTCTCGGGGAGGATTCGGAATCGCATACCTTTGAGCAGCTGTTCCATCCGGCGCCGATCTTTGACCTAGAGGGGGATGTGGCGATGCGGGCGGGGGAGATCGAGACAGACGGCGGACGGATCGTGACTCGGGATGAGGGGATGGGGAATCTGTCGATTTTGCCGGTGGATACTGAAGGACTGGAAATCACGGCGAAGAAGGGGGAGACGAGTCCGGCGGCGGGGTGGTATGGGTTGATGGGGGAGTTTCCGGCTTGGGAGGTTTCTTGTACCCGTGAAGGGACGTATCCGAATCGGATGGATGCGGTTTTGTGGCCGATGGCTGAGGGTCAGACAGAGCATCCTTCGGTTGAGCGGCTGTATGCGGATGAGCGGGTGACGGCGTTTGAGATCAAGGGAGAAGGTATTCACGATATATTCTTTCTTTGTGAGGAAGGGTGTTCGGAGGTGGCAGTGGATGATGTTGTGTTTAGCGGGAGGTTGGGCGTTGTCCGCAGAGGTGGGGATGAGGTTGAGGCGTTTGGGATTGCGATTAAGAAGGTGATGGTCGGGGAGAAGGAAATTCGGTAACTCGTCCCCGTAGAGCTTTGCTGTTGGTGGGACCCCAATCCCCGGTTTCGGCACCCCTCTGCGTCGACCTACTTTTCTGACCGACCAGAAAAGTATGCAAAAGAGTCTCCGCTTGGCGCGGGGCCTGGTTTACGCTGTGTAGGCCGCGACGTGAAGGCAAGTCGTCACTTGGATCTTAACAGCGGCAGATGTGCGGGACTCGGGGCCGGAGACACAGCGTTGTTGATAGAAGCCTGTAGCGAAACTTCGCCAGTGGTGCGGTTGTCTGAACTCTGGCCTCTCTCTGGCTTTGCCACTGGGCTACCGAATGAATCTAGAGACGCAACACGAACCCATACAGGATGTCCCAAGCCTCTCTGTGGTGATGGTGCGCGAGGATCTGGAGGGGATTCCGCGGTTTGCCATGCCGGAGGGATATTCGGTGCGGTGGTATGAGCCGGGGGATAAGGTCCATTGGATGCGGATCCATCTGGAGTGTGAGGGGTATGGGGCGCTTCGGCCGGATCTGTTTTGGGAGCAGTATGGACGGGATGAATCGGTGTTGGGGGAGCGGGTGGCATTTGTGTGTGACGGGGATGGGATTCCGGTGTCGACGAATACGGCGTGGATGAATGATTGGCGAGGAGAACGCTGGGGGCGGATACACTGGGTGGCGACGAGTCGGGAGGCGCAGGGCCAGGGGAGCGGGAAGCCATTGATGACGGTAGTGTGCGAACGGCTTCGAGAGCTCGGGCATGACAAAGCGTATTTGACTACGAATGTTACGCGGGTTAGGGCGATCGCGTTGTATGCGGCGTTTGGGTTCAAGGCGGTTTGGGAGACGGAGGAGCAGAGGGAGGCGTGGGAGGGGTTGATCAAGAGGATGAAGGAGATCGGACGGGATGTCGAGGTAGCTATCTGATGTTGGCGCGTAGTGGTTCCTTTAGGTCGACGCTTCGACTCTGCTCAGCGTGACGGCGCTTATGGCAGGAGGTTAGTATGCGTAGAGCCAGGATTCTGAGTGTGGCGTTTCCGAGAGGCGGATACAGGTCCGTTGATGAAAATCGGAAACAGATGGCGGAACACCTCAGGCGGACGGAGGATTATCGGCCGGACTTTGTGTGTTTTACGGAGGTAGCTCGCGAGCTTGGCTGTCCCAAGGGGGATCCGGCGTGGCTTGGGGAACCTGTGCCCGGGGAGACGACTGAGGTGATCGGAGAGGTCGCACGGGAGGTGGGGACGCACGTGGTTGTGGGGATGCACGAGCAATTGGATGGAGATGTGTATAACGCTGCGGTGCTGATTGGGCGGGATGGGGAGGTGATCGGACGGTATCACAAGATGCAGCCGACGTGCAATGAGATCGAGGGGAAGGATGTCAGGCCGGGGGAGACGGCGCCGACGTTCGAGACGGATCTGGGGAAGGTGGGGATGTTGATCTGTTTCGATCTGAAGTTCCCGGAGGTGGCGATGTCGTTGGCGCGGCGTCAGGCGCGGGCGGCGTTCTTTCCGAGTATGTTCCACGGTGGTTCAAGGCATCAGTCGATCGCGCGCGATCACGGGATGTTTCTGGTGGTGAGTCAGGCGAACGAGAGCGTGATTGTGGATATGTGTGGGCGGCGATTGGCGTGGCAGGGGTATCAGGAGCCGCTCGTGAAGAGAGGACTGTTGGCGCCGTTTGCGTTCGCGGAAGTGAACCTGGACTGTAAAGCGTATCACTTGGACTTCAACCAGGAGAAGCTGGGTGATGTGCAGGCGACGTATGGGGCGGGGGTGCAGTTCGAGATCATGCGGCCTGAGGCGACGTTTGTGATGTCGTCGCTTATGGATGATGTGAGCGTGGAGGAGATCGAGGCGGAATTCGAACTCGAGGATTTGTGGACGTATTACGATCGGTCGAGAGGGGTTGGGAGGGGCCGAATGGGAGTGGATCCGGCGATGGCCTAAGCGAGAAGGTGGGCCACCCCTAGCAGTCCACCTTCGCCAAGGCTACGGCGGGACAGGCAGGCTAGGGGCGTGAGGTTTGGAGACGATTGTCATAGGCGGAGGCACCCCCTACCGACCTATCCCCCCGGCCCCCTTTCCTGAAGGAAAGGGGGTGGGTTTTGAATATTCATTGGGAATGGAGATGATTTGGCGGCTAAGATTGGGATTATCGGATGTGGTGTGATTGGGTCGCAGCACGTGAAGTGGGCTGCGGAGAGTGACTCGGTGGATCTGGTGGCGGTAGCGGATCTGATCGAGGAAAGACGGAACGAAGCGGCGGGGATGTATGACGTGCCGAAGAAGTATGTCGACGGTGCGGATATGATTGCGGACGGGGAAATGGATGGGGTGGTACTGGCAATGCCTGCTATTTCGCGGGTGGATNTGGCGTTGAAGGCNTTCGAGCAGGGGCTTCATGTGCTGACAGAGAANCCCGTCGCGCGGAATGCGGATGANGTCNGGACGCTGATCGAGGCGCGGGGGGACCTGATCGCGGCGTGTTGTTCGAGTCGGTATCGTTTTCTACCCTCGGCGGGTGCGATTACGGATTTCTACGCGAGTGGGGCGTTGGGGGATTTGCGGGTGGTGCACTGTCGGGCGTTGGGATCAGGAGGACCACCTCCGGAGAAGGACCCGCCGGTCTGGCGGCTGCGGCGGGATCTGAACGGTGGTGGGATAATGTCGAACTGGGGGTGTTATGACCTGGATTATCTGTTGGGCGTGACCGGGTGGACGGTCAAGCCAAGGGTGGTGCTGGGGCAGATGTGGACGGTGCCGCCGAAGTTTCGCGCGCTGGCGGATCCGTCGTCGGATGCGGAGGCCCATCTGGCGGCGACGATTCAGTGTGAGGATGGCATCGTGATTCACTATGAGCGTGGGGAGATGATGACCTGTACGCCAAGATTGAGTTGGCAGCTGGTGGGGTCGGAAGGGTCGCTGGATCTGGAGATGGTGTCAGCGAAGAAGGAGATCATCTACCATCGAGCTGTGAGCGAAACCGGCGTCGAGTCGGAGACGATGTGGGAAGGGGACGAGGATAAGACGATGGTGCACGTGGGGCCGGTGACGGACTTTGCGGAGGCGATCGCGGAAGGACGTCGGCCGAAGACGACGCTGGAGCAGGCGTTGGTGGTGCAAAAGATTACGGATGCGATCTACGCGTCGGCGGAATCCGGGAGGGCGGTTGAGATCCAGTAAAAATGCAAAGTGCAAAACGCAAAAGGGAAACCCGCGACTGAGGTGAACAGATGAGTACAAGCATATCTCTGTTTGATGGGGAAAGCCTGAATGGCTGGGGGATTACCGGTAATCTGGAGAGTTGGGGGGTTGAAGACGGGTGTATTCGGTGCAAGGCTCTGAAAGGAAAGTATCTGTATACCGAGCGGGATGACTTTAGAGACTTCGAGCTGTCGTTGTGTTTTAAGCACGATGAGGGGGCGAACAGTGGAGTATTCTTCAGGTGGACGGATCTGGAGAATCCGGTTCAGACGGGGATTGAGATTCAAATTCTGGATACGCACGGGAAAGAGCCGGCGACAACGCATTGCAGCGGGGCCCTCTACGACTGCCTGGCGCCGATCAGGAATACGTGNAAACCAGCGGGTGAGTGGAACACGATGGTGCTGACGGCGGATGGATCGAAGGTCACGGTGGTGATGAACGATGAGCTGACAATGCAGGCGGATTTGAGTCAGTGGACCGAGGCTGGAGAGAATCCGGATGGATCGCCGAACAAGTTCGAGCGGCCGTTCTGTGAGATGATGGCGCCCGGGTATATCGGGCTGCAGGATCACGGTGGGAATATCTGGTTTAAAGATCTCGAGTTGACACTGCCGTAATCCGAGACGCGTGTGATACGCTTCTTTCTTCTCGCTCTCTTTCTCCTGCCGGGTCGCCTGGACGCCGAGGTGCTGGCGCGCCTGAATTTCGAGGTTCCCCCGAACACGTTGCCGAGTTTTCGTCGGCTTACGACGAGATGTGATCGCTGCATACCTAGGTGAGGACGAGACCGGAAAGGATTATGAGGACCTTAGCAAGCGCGAGGACTGTCGAGGCAGTGGGACGATCGAGGCCACAGAGATTATCGTCAGATCGCCAGGACAGCAGAAAGGCGTCATCGGATGCGACTGTCGAAACCGTGAAATCCCATCACGACCAGCTGGTTGGTGATGCCCTCTGGTCTGGAGGTCTATGCGATCGCGATCCACCGCTTAGAAGACGGACGTGAATCAGGTGTCCAAGGAGGTNAGTTGCCTTTACGGTGATCCGGTCGCAAATTTCAGGAACCTTGAGGCAGCCGAGTCCGCATCGACCTGGACAGAGTTGGAGGTTTCGTCGATCGCCGAGGAGTCGCTGAACCATGTGCGCTCATACGACACTGAAGATTCGGTACAGGCCATCATTTGTGCGACTCAGGATCTGATGGGTGACGACGACCCGTTTGTGTACGACATTGGTCTGTATAGCAAATTGGTCGAACAGCTATGGGGTCTCCCGAAAACTGGGCACATTCCAAATTTCACTCGCTGCGCGCAACACGGGATCCGCGCTTCCCACGGCGATCGGGACATCACTCGCCAAGCCCGACCTGAACACGGTCTGCTTCAGCGGGGATGGGGGGCTCTTGATGCACCTCCCTGAATTCAACGTCATCGCCCAGGAGGGTCTGCCCGTCAAGGTGGTGGTGTTTGTAGACGGAGGCTGGGGTACCATTCGCGTCTTCCAGCGGAACAAAGACTACCCGATTCTAGGGGGTGGACTTCCATCAGCCCGACTGGCCCGGAATCGCTAGGATGTTCGGTTTCGAAGCGTCGCACGCCACGAGTGAGGGCGAATTCTGNTCGCAGGTGGACAGCTCCATCGAGATTCGAAAGCCAGGTTTGGTCACGGTGAGTTACAATGCAGAAGACTACGACAAGATTCTCTCTATGGTGAGGTAGTCGGTGCAGGCAGGCTACGTCGCGCTTTGCTATCACTACGTCCGCAGCTCGACCGAGGACCCGGAGTTCCCCGGGCTCTTGGGGACGACACTCGACGCGTTTGACGAACAGCTCCGGAAGTTGGCCGACGTCTTTGAGGTCGTCTCGCCCGGCCGTGCCACGACCTATTCCGTCGAAGGGAAGCTTTCGGGTCCCGATCGCGTGGGTCTGCTGATTACGTTCGACGACGGTCTACAAGATCACTACCGAGTCGCCGAGCGTCTGGCAGAGCGCGGGATCAAGGCCTGGTTCTTCATCCCAACGTGCATCCTGACCGAGAACCTGCCGGCGAACCCGATTATCGTCCACTACTGCCTGTCCAAATACCGTATCGACGGTTTCCTGGGTTTCTACCGAGAAGCTCTGGAGGCCGCAGGTCTGGACGACTCGGGGCTGGGCGTGTCATTCACCAGGGGAGTCGACGACCCCTGGGCAACGATCGGTCGCATCAAGGAACTGTTCCGGTATCGTCTCGATCGGCCGACCGCGAGGTCCGTCTTGCTGCACATCTACGAACACTCAATCCTGAGAGACCACCCGGATGCCCTGGGTCGAATGCACCTCACCAGAGAACAGATTGAAGGGATGATTGGGATGGGGCACGCAATCGGGAGCCACTCGTGCACACACATATCGGTGGGCGCAACAGCGCTGGGGCCGGAAGAGGTCGAGGAGGAAATCCTGGGACCACGTCGATTCCTGGAGCAGACGTTCGATCAGCCGATCCGGGCCATGAGTTATCCCTTTGGTGGACCGCGCGACTGTCTGTCAGGCGAGTCCCTTAGGCGGATGACCGATGCCTATGACCTCGCGTTTACCGTCGAAGAGAGGATGAATACCCGAAGCCGTTCGCCGCTGGAGCTAGGACGCGTCATGCCATACAGCACGGATACCTCAGCAGGGCTGGGTGACAAACTCCTGAAGATCGTTGCCCAGGACGGGCAGGGGGCCCGATGAGGCTGGTTATCCTCACCGGCAATGCGATTCGGCACAAGTTCTTCGCGAACACGGTTTCTGGGCACGCGGATGACGCTTTCGTGGTGTCAGAATGCAGGGCGAGCGACTCGGGGGGGGCGGCGGAGACATCACCCATTGCGCGTCATTTTCGCTCAAGATACGAGACCGAGCAAACCGTGTTCGCGGGCAACGATGTTTTTGCGGCCCCGTGCCTCCCGTTGCTCTACAAGGAGGTCAATCTTCCTGAAATGGCGAAAGTGATTGCCGATTTCGAACCCGACCTGGCGGTTGTCTATGGATCGTCCATCATCAAAGAGCCGCTGATTTCCTGGATGCCCAGGGACCGGTTCCTCAACGTCCATCTCGGGATTTCTCCCTACTACCGAGGAAGCGGAACGAACTTCTGGCCTTTTGTCAACGGAAACCTCGAGTATGTCGGCTCGACGATCATGCATATCGACCCGGGCATCGACACGGGTGACATCATCACGCACGTCCGTCCCGAGGTGGCCCCAGATGATACCGTACACACCCTTGGCTGCCGGGTCATCGAGGCTTCGGCGAATCGGGTCATCTCCTTGATGAACCGTGTGCGTAGGGGAGAGTCCCTGGCCCGGGTCCAGCAGTGGGAGCCCGAGACTGCCTACTATTACCGGAACCGGGATTTTGATGAATCCGCTCTCGAACGGTATTATCAGAATCTGGAGAACGGTCTGGTGGACCGGTATCTGCGCGGGCCATCGGCCCCCATCCGATTGATCGAGTCCTAAAGCGAGATTCCGAACAAGAGGAGCTTGCGTTGCCAGTCATATGACCTGCCCCGATATATGTATCCACATCGAAAGTTAGGATACGGCTGCAACGGATGACTTGATGACCACTGGTGCTGGTGGGCTGTAGCCCAACTCGCTATGTGGTCGGACGTGATTGCAATGCCTTCTCCACCGGGCCGCCAACACTTTGGCCTCCAGCAGAGTGGTGGATCTCGCCATTGAG
>PBWH01000033.1 GCA_002727195.1 Gemmatimonadota bacterium | reverse complement strand
TCGAGGAGGGCGCCCATACGGTAGACATAGGCATCTTCCAGATTCGGGGGAACTGCCGTCGCCCCTTCGGGGGGCTCTGCTGATCCGACGAAACGAACGTCCATCTCGTTCCCTTCCAGACTGACATTTACCACCTGGAATCGCTCGGATACGTCCTCGAACGCTTTGTCATCCAGACGGGATTCCCAGACGACGCCTTCCGCCAATTCGATAAACGCCTCCGGTCGGCCGGAATAGACAAGCTGCCTCGGCGCGAGCACAGCGATCTCCTCGCACGTGCTCGAAATGTCGCCCACGATATGCGTGGATATCAGGATCGCCCGATTCGTGCTGAGGCGGCCCAGAATCGAGCGGAATCGAATCCGTTCCTCTGGGTCCAACCCGACCGTCGGCTCGTCGACGACCAGAAAATCAGGATCGGCCAGGATAGCCTGCGCGATCCCCAATCGACGCATCATCCCGCCCGAGAAGGTGCCGGACTTCCGGTCCCGTACCTCGGTCAACCCGACGTCCTCGAGCGCCTGGTCCACACGTGCGCGGCGATCACCACGTTTGTTGATCCCGGCCAGGCGGGCACGGTAGTCGAGAAACTCGCCAGCAGTCAGCTCGGGATACGCGCCAAAGTGTTGGGGCAGGTACCCGAGCCTCCGACGGACGGCCTCTCGCTCGGTCTCGAGGTCAAACCCTTCAACCGTTACCCGACCGGATGTGGGGAGCATCTGGGTCGCCAGAATGCGGATCAGCGTCGTCTTGCCCGCACCGTTCGGACCCAGCAGCCCAAAAGTGCCCTTCCCAATCTCGAGGGTCAGATCCTCGAGCGCAGGGGGGGCATCTTTTGCGTAGGCCTTGGTCAGATGCTCGATCTGAATGGCCATCGATTCAAAGACGGCTAGCGCCCGCCTCCTCCACCACCACGTTGACCCCGCTGTCCGCGCTGGCCTCCTCCACGTTGCGCTTGCCGCTGCATCTGGGTCTTGAGCCGCTCGACCTGAGCCGCTCTGAGCACAGCCGACACGGCCTCTATCAGTTCGCCACGCAGCGAAAGCATGTCCTCCCGCACGTCCTGGAAGTCACGCTCCCCGCTCCGGATACTGCGCAGCAAATCCGTCTGCTTTTGGTGCACCGGCTTCAGTGCGGCTCTCAATTTCACGAGCTGATCATCCGTGATGTTCGACTCCGCATCAAAGGCCAGCATCCCCAGGATCTGGGACGCATTCACGCCACCGCCACCGCCACCGCCACCACGTCGTCTCCCTCCTCCGCCAGGCTGGGCAAGGACCTCGGTCACTAACGCGAACGTCAGTGCGAGCAAGCCCAACGTAATTAATCGCTTCATCGCTACCCTCCGTATGTGTGATGTTCTCCCAATGATAACACTTAATGCGGGGTCCTTCCATCGTCAACCTATCGTCTGTTTGCATCCGGGGGTTAGATCGTGATAGATCGGGATTTGTTCCCACGTAAAAGGCCCGCCGGAGGGAGGGCCTTTTTGATGCAGTCTTGAGGTCTTTTTCACTGCCTACGGGTCGTCCTGGACCTGGTACACAACCGAGTCCGGTGCCATGGATGCGAACAGGCCGACACCACCCTGTAGGTTGAATCTGGGCTCGTCCAGCAACCTGGGATCCTGTTGACTCGATACCAGGAAGTCACCGTAGTTGGTGTCCAGCGTGTAGACCAGCATCGAGTAGGTCCCAAAGCGGGCGAAGGAATCGAAGCCGTATGCGGAACGCCTCTCGGCGATTGGTGACCCGATCCGGCGAGCCCCCAGACCCCTCTGCCGGACGACTATCAGGTGATCGGTCCCCTGTATCACGGTTCGGATGCCAGTGACCGCGAGACGCTCTCGTTCGCGGAGCAGTCAGACCGCGTTGTTCTGGCTACGGTCGGTAGCAGTGGGGACGTCACGAGACTCGCTTTTCTGACCCGGCTGGAAGGATGCAGGATCATCGTTGCCAGCGCCTCGCCCCCCGGCTATCGGGTGGTCGTATGTTCCATCGTCCTCCCGATCGACAGCTTGTTACCACACGTCGATGTATTGGTCAGTCACGGAGGGAACGGCAGCATTCTTCAGGCGCTCGCTCACGGCGTGCGGTCTGTCTGCCTGACATCCATGTTCGAGCAGGAATGGAACGCCCGCAGGGTCGACGTGCTGGGTGTGGGCACCTGGTTGGAGCCGGGGAATACAGACGACCAGGCGGTCGCGTGCGTCAGGGAGTGGATGGATGGAAAAGGAGAGGGCCGTCTGGGTGAGTGGTCAGAACGAATCGACGTCGATCAGACCAAACGGAACTTCCGGAAGCTCTTTGAGGAGTGGACCGCTGCGCGCAGATGATCAACCGGGGTCGATCGCGTAGCACTCGACGGCAGTGTTACCCGGGGTGCGGAACATCCACGACGACACGGCGACCTCTGGAACATTCCGGAAGGTGTCGTTCACAACGACGATCGAGGGCCGCTCACCGACCATCCCGATGATCCAGAGATTCTCCCGATTCAGCTCGAGGATCTTTCGGAACAGCCGCTTCTGTTCTTCAAGATCGACGGTGCGCTCGAGCAATGCCCACAAATCCTGAGCCTCCTGGATCTTCGGCGTGGGACGTTCGCCCTGTTTGCCTTGCGTCTGATACCACCGGCCATATGCGGGTGCGTTCCAGTTGTTGACGTCGACGGGCACAAACCACTTCGGGTCGAGCGTCGGGATCTGTCCGGCTGCCCCTCCCCAAACAGCGACATCGAAGGTGAGCGCCCGCTTGCGTTCGGTCCACAACTGTCGCGCCAGCTCCTTGATCTCCGCCTGAATCCCAACCTCGCGCCAGTTGCTCGCCACGATCTCCAACTCCCGGCTGCTCTGATTTGTGGTCTCAATGTAGAGTGTCAGCGGCCGCCCATCCCTCAACAGTCGATATCCGCTTCCATCCCGATCCGTCAGGCCGATCTGGTCGAGCATTCGGTTCGCCTTCTCCGGGTCGTACTCCGTGTAGGCCTTGGAGAACTCTTCCCAGTAAAACTCCGACGACCGCGGCGGAGAGACCTGCCGTGGCTCACCGATCCCGAAATAGTTGATCTCGTTGATCGCCTCCCGATCGATTGCGTGCGAGAGCGCGATCCTGAACTCCCGCTGTTCGATCAACTCCCTGACTAGCGGGTCGCGGTGGTTCAGGTTCGGCATCACGCAGGTCGGCCCTGAGGACCCGTCCAGCCACTCGAACACGCGGTATCCACCCTTCTCCCGGTGTTCCAGAAGCAGCGAGTAGTTCCGGAAATCGATATGCCGGGACTGCATGCCGATTTCACCGTTGATAGCCTTGAAGTTGATCGTCTCGTTGTCGAAGATCTCGAACGTCATGCCATCGATATACGGGAGTTGACGACCTTCCGGATCGACCTTCCAGTAGTAGGGATTCCGCTCCAACCGAATCGGGCGCGAGGGAGGCGGCTCGACCATCAGCCAGGGCCAGAGCCGTGGCGTCTCCATTGTCCGCCACTCCCACTCCTCTTTGAACAGCTTGCTCCACAGGTCGAAGCCCTTTGCCAGGGCCATCTGTTCGAGCCAGTCCGGATCTACGAAGTCTACATGGAAATGCTTCAGGTAATGGGCCGGGTAGGCGCACATCTCCTGGCTCCTCCCGGAAGCCAGTTTCTGGAGGAACAATCCTTTTGTCTCGGGGAACGTGAAGGTCACCGTCCACGGATCGATCACCTCCATCGTCATCACGCCCGACGCGCTCTTGAAGTCGTTGGAGATAACCGGGGTCAGGTCGGTGTTCAACAGGTAGTGGTGATACCAGAACGCGATGTCCGCCGTCGTAAACACGTGACCATCTGACCAGCGGACACCTTTCCGGATGTGGAACGTGTAACGCTTTCCGTCATCCTCGATCGTCCAGTGCGTCGCAAGGTTCGGGATGACGTCCTTGCCCATCGCGTCCCACCGTACCAGTCCCTCGTATGCAAGGCGGTCATCGAGAATGCCTACATCTCGTGGCCCGTTTCCAAACCGCGTCCAGATACCCCCATACGGTCCCATCTGCTGGGGCGGCACGACGACCAGCGGATTTTCCGGCACACGATCTTCGACCGGTGGAAGGACGCCCGCGTCGACTCGTTGCTCCAGCATCGGAGCCTCCCGAAACCCGCGCACGCCGGTCCACTCTGTGACGCGGTGGACGGTCTCGACAGTAGGTTCGGTCGCTACGGGTTTGGCCGGTGTGCTCGATGCCTGAATCGCTGATTGGCCGGGGACATTCTGGCTCCTGGCCGTAGCGATAGCTTGCGTCGCGGCGACCTGAAAGCCCATGACACGCTCGATCTCATCCTCGCTCTGGGGGGTCGCGAACCAGGCAAGCCTTCCCAGGATCGTAACGAGGACAATTAGCGCCCCGAGGGTGAGGGCGATGCGCTTGAATGCGGTGACTGTGGGTCCTGGATGGGTCGGCATACTGAAAAGGTGTCAGATTGCCAGAAAGGAGGAAAGGGAAAAGGAGGGCCTGAGGAGGATTTAACGTTGATCATTTCTCGATGTAATGCAGATGGAGAATTTGGGGGCAGAGGAAAGGAATTGGCATGCCTATTCAAGCCCTCGCTCTGTCTGCCTCCGCAGCGCTTCGGCAAAACCTGTCCTCTCCCGCCGGCTGGAAAGGATTCTCGATTGCTGAGGATCTTGGGTGGGTCAGAAGCGAAAACCTGGAAACCACATAGGACACGGAATACACAGATTACTTCTGTGGAGATTTCCAGGAAACCATGGCCCTATCGGAAACGAGATCACCTGCCGGCCTGGCATCGTACGGTGGAAAAGAAGAATCTGGAGGGCTGGAAAATGGAATAGGTGTGGCCTTTTCAAGCCCTCACCTTGATTTCGCGCTGCGAAATCCTGTCCTCTCCCGTTAGCAGGAGAGGCTTCTCCAGTACTGGGCGTGTATTCGTATATGGAGATGAAGTATAGGAGGCTTCCCCCTCTCCTGCTGGCGAAAGAGCGTGAGTATCGTCCGCGTGGTTTGGGTTTGGGGCGGACGATGCTCGGGTGAGGGCTTGCGGTGCTCGGGCCCACCTACAGAGTTCTGCTGCACAGGAAAGGGGCGTGTCCCCAAGGACACGCCCCTTTCCATTACTTCCCATTTCAGCTTCGACTAGAACCCGTAAGACACCGTCAGACGGATCGGATTCTCTTCTAACGTCTCAGCATTCGACAGCGATACGTCGACGCCGATACGCTGACCACCCATCTCGTGCTTGAGACCGGCACCAACACTCCAGGACTCGTTCGTGTGACCCGACTTGTAGCCGGCCCGCAAAGCGAACGCGTTCTGGATCCAAGCCTCACCACCAACGTAGTACCGTGCTTCGTAGTCGGTGAAGAATGCCTGCTCGGCCGAAGCCGTCAGCGAGAACGGATCACCCAGGTTGCCGTAGATCTCTCCAGCGGCTGCAAGGTAGAATACCGTGGGCACGCGAGCGTCCATAGCAACAACAGTAGCATCTGCACCCAAGTTACGCAGGGACATCGACAGACGCGTGCTCTTGTAGCCTGTGAAGAACACGGTACCGAAGCTCACATCTACCGTCGAGAAGTCCTTCAGGATCAGGTCTTCCTTGATCCAGCGAACCTGGCCACCAAACGACAGCTTGTCCGTCAGCTGCTTGGCAACCGTGAATCCGATCGCCACGTCCGACGTATTCACCATTCGTCCCGTACCGGCCGGGTTCTGCGACGTCGTCTCCTCGAACGTCTCACTCGAGAAGAAGATTGCGCTCACACCGAACGTCGCTACACCCGTCTTCACCGCAAACGCGGCCGTTCCGAGCGTCGAACCGATGATCCACTTGGTGTAACCGCCCATCGCTGCCCGCTCGGTCTCCATCTGCGTAATACCAGCGGGGTTCGAGAAAATCGATGTAACATCGTTTCCAACGGCGCTAAATGCGTCGCCCATACCTACCGAACGTGCGTTCGTCGTCAGCTTCAGGAAACCGAAGCCGGTCGAAGTAAGACGCGCGTTCCGGATCAGACCATCCTTTTCGGGTGCGTCACGCCGACGGTCCACCGGGAAAGGCCCCAGATCCTGCGCCAGTGCCTCCTGCGCGCTCAACCCGAGGATGCCGGCCACCAGGGCGCAGGCAAACAGTTTCTTAAACATATGTCCTATCTCCTTAAGTCCGATTCGGTTACTTGATGACGACGAAGGTTCCGGTCTGGAACGTACCCATCGACTCCGGCATCAGCGAGGTCACTTTCCAGAAATACGTTCCCGGCCATACCGCCTGACCGAAGTCGGACGGACGGTTCTCCGTGAAC
The DNA here is from genome assembly GCA_002727195.1 of Gemmatimonadota bacterium. Classification (GTDB taxonomy): domain Bacteria; phylum Latescibacterota; class UBA2968; order UBA2968; family UBA2968; genus UBA2968. Next base: position 6,887 of record PBWH01000033.1, on the reverse strand, counting down.
TGGAACCACGTGATCTCACCCTTGGTCAGGTCATCGTTCCACTGCGTGTAGACCCACTGCCCGGTGACATCGTAGAAGTCGATCTGGCAGCGGCCAGGCAGGTTGATGAATCGGATGTTCTGCTGACCCTGATAGCTGGCGTTCGGATCATCCGGACGATACGGGTTCGGAACAACGCGAACTTGCTCTTCCATACGGTTGAAAATATCATCCGACGGAACGACAGGAACGGTACCCTTACGACGGCCGAGCTGTGCGGCGCCGGACGGACCCGGTGAACTCTCGTAGCTCGGAACAGCACCCGTGCCCTTCCAGTCGTCGTGACCCGAGTCGTAGAACCGGACATAATACCAGTTCGGGAACCCGGCCTTCGACGTCGGATCGGCAAACTTGTAGACACCACCGATTTCATTACCGGCTGCCGCATCATCACCACCGATGTCCGAGCGGGCGCGAAGCGGAATACCATTCGGGTAAGTTGACGTCTTTACCGTCGTGAACGGAGAAGAAGCGTCATACGTCACGCCGGCCGGCAAGCTGCCTGCCTGGGCGTCAGCGATCGTGAAGTCAGCCAGGAGCTCGAAGGGACCTTCGGTCTCCGTAGACGACTTGTAGATACGGTATCCAACGATGTCCTGTGCTTCTGCACCGTCGTAATCCGGATCAGCCGAATCCCAGCCCACTCCGGACCAGCGCAGTTCGACCTGACCCTGCAGGTTCGAGTCGTACGCCAGACGGATGTTCGGCGGCTGGTTCGGGATATCATAGCCCCAGTTGTAGACCTGAATCGCCTTCTCCAGCGAATCGAACATCAGATCCTCAGCCAGCGGGATCTCAGGCTGACGCTCTGCGAACGTCGTGATGCCCGAACCCTTACCGTTGTAGAGGTTCTGATAAGCGAACAGGAAGGGCTGACCGAACTTCGTGTGATCCGAGTATTTCGCCAGGTTACCCGGGTGACCACCTGCATAAGCGATCACGAACTTCGCCTTCTCACCGGGAGCCAGGTCCCACGGACCGAGCGTCATGAAGTTCGTATACATCTCGTTGATCTCAGGCTCAGCAGGATGACCACCCAGGGTCAGCATGTCGTAGATCGCGGTATCGCTGTCCTTACCGGGGTCAGGCTGAGTGAAATCACCGTGCGTGTTGAACTGCCAGATCGACGTCGTCGCAGGCTGGAAAGCCGACTCGTCCTGAGCCGTAGCCGCGTTGTCCTTCGGAGCGACATACGCCTCGCCGTCCTGACCACCATACGTCATGAACGGAGGGAAGATGTCCACGAGACCCACACCAAAATACGTCGGGTGGTTCAGGAACCCTTCGTTCAGCCACGACTGGTCACCGATGATCCGTGTACGACCCAGCTTGAAGTCAAAAGGACCACCCCAGTCGTTGTGCGGCCAGGCAGCCTTCTGCTGGTCACCGTCGTGCATATACAGCATCGCGTGACCCTGCTGCGCCAGATCGGCACCGCGCGTGCTACCCGAAGGCTTCGTGGCGCCCAGAGGGGCCGTACCGTCGAGGTAGTTCGGAGCCAGCGTCGAACGGTTCCAGTCGTCGGCAGCCAGACGGTCACCGCGCAGAGCGTGCCACGTCGTTGACCCTTGGTACCAACTGTCCTCCGAAGCGTGCAGCCACCGATTCTTGATGGCAGCGTAAATATCCGTCTGCGTTGCTGTTCCGATGTTCTCGATCACCGTTTCCTGGATCAGGAAATCATCGTAGTCCGTGTTACCATACTGCGCCCAGCGACGCGTCCACTGCAATTCGTGCAGAGACGACGAAGCCAGCTGAACACCAACGATATCGGGAAAATCATCTTCCGACAGATTGCTGGCCCAGGCGGGCTCGCTCAGCTGAGAAAGCTCACCGGCCGCAACGCGGTCTGCGAAGGACGTCCCGTTCTGGTAGGAGTTCCAGGTGTAGTTCCAGATGATCGCAGGGTGGCCACTCGGAACTTTACCGGCCGACAGCTCCCCCTTGGCAGGCCAATAGTTCGTGACTACACCAGCCAGAGCCGGACCGTCAGTCCACGCGATGCGAGCACCGTTCGAACGCTTGGCAGCGAGCGCCCAGTTCTCGTGGTGCGCGGCGCCCAGGTAGGCTTCCGGATACGTCTCCGGGCTGTGATCCAGTGTGCGGATATCAGGCGGCTCGATGTTCGTACCGCCATAGGCGATCTGGACATTGCCACCGGTCTTCGACATCACCCAGATACCGTCGCCGGCACTGTGGATCTTGTGGTTCCAACCCGACCGAACCTGACCACCCGAGTAGACCTTCAGGTTACGCGCAGCGGGATAAGAGAAACCGTGAGGCTCCTGCTTCTTCCCGTTGTCGCGGTGACCACCCCAGCCCTTGTTGACGATGGACTGTGCGATAGAACCGCGGTGCATCGTCCGGTAGCTCTGGGACCACTGGGCCGTCGCCTTCGTCGCGAAACCGGCCAGAATAAGGCCGACCGCTGACAGCGCTCCAGAGATCAAAAACCAAGTCTTACCAAACTTCATGAGTTCAACTCCTGTTTGAGGTGAACGTGGTGTATCCCCTGCGAAACTTGAAGTGCTAACTTCAGCTTCACTTGAGAAACGTTACGTCGTCCTTCCTCGTTAATGGCTGGTGTCGGGAGGTGAGGCTGTCACCTCCCGACACCCACCAGATTCCTGCATCACCCCGAACCCGTCGGCTGAACGACTTCAAGGCGCTCAATTACAAGCTTACAGCTACGTTGCTTTTGAGTCCCAAGGTTGCGGGGACGCAAACTCCCAAGAAACGCGTCAGCGTTGCCGCAACCCGAAGCGTTACCACCTACCAGCGGATCCGAACGCTGAAGTTCAACTCACGCGGCCGATCCATCCAGTTGGAGATATCATTGACCTGTCCATACGTGGCAAAGTCAGCGCTCGTCGGCTCCAGACCCGAGATCCCATACTGCTGCCAACGCTTCTCATCCAGATCGATATCGAGGTCGTCAAACGGACCCGATCTCGAAACATCCTGACGGATGTCCTTCTGGTTGAAGAGGTTGTAGACCTCGACGGCGAGCGTAAACGTCGCGCCCGTGGATGCGCCGATCTGCTTCTCGACGTTCATATCCATACGTGTGTGCACTGGACCATACTCGAACGCATCCACGCCGCGCAGGAGACCGGCGAACGCAAAGGGCGTCCCAGTAAAGACCCGGTAGACGGCATTAGCACGCAGGTTACCAAGTGCCTGACCACCCCACGGACCGAACTGAGCCGGCGTGGCAAACATAAACGTGAACGAACCGAACGCACGACGATCCAAAGTATCCGGATCGTTCTCACCCGTGGACCGTGCGTTGTGACGCACCAAGATATTGGCCTCACCAGTGCCCGGGTAGTTCGGGTCGGAGTTGACACGCTCCCAATACTTCCGGTCGTCGTCATTGTAATGCTCGGTCACCAACGTACCGTCCCAGCGCTCGTAGCCCTCGGCAGCGTAGTGACTAATCCACGGGATCCACGCCCATGAGTTCAGGCGATCCTGACCGCCGTCATCGATGCGAATCCGGTTGTTGGCGTTGTGACCGAACGCTTCGCGATCCGAAGCGCTCAGCGGTACCGGAATCTCGGCACCCGTCGTCGGGTCCGTCGTATGCTCGAGCCAGTAATGGCCGCGGGCAACGAACAGAGAGTCGACGTTGTTGTCCGAACGCGGGACAGAGAATCCACCCCGGTCAGCCCACTGCAGGTTGTAGGCCAAATTGAACGCGAACATGTTCGAGAAGCCCTTCTTCAGGCTGATCTCGAACCCACGCGTGTCGTTGATGAAACCATACGAGTAACCACCCTGACCGGCGACATACGCACGAGCAGCAGGATCCTGCCACTCGACCTGGAGGTTCGTGATCTGGTGACCGGCGCTCTTGTAATACGCCGTCACACTCGCCACGTAGTCGGACACGAAGTTCCAGTCCGTTCCCAGCTCGAAGTTGGTCGTCTCCTCGGGCGGTACACGCGGGTTGGCGAAGTGATGGCGGGCGTTGTTCGCGTTGAAGGCGTTCCAACGCTCACCCGTGTCGATCACACCGTTTCCGTTGAGATCGGTATCCAGCGAGCTCTCACTGCGCCATTCGTTACGATACAGATGCTGGAAGTTCGGCATCTGCTTGAACTTGCCGAAGAAGAAGCGGATCAGAGACTTCGACGTGATCGGATGGCTGATACCCAACCGCGGGCTCAGACCCTCGATCGAACCAGCGCGAATCTCAGGCACGTTCCGGTTACGCGTCATGCTTTTCCACATCGGCGACTTACCGCCGTAGTAGGGCTGCACGTCCGTCACCCACTCCTTGGCCTGGAGCTGATCGACACGCACACCGGCGTTCACGATCATTCCCTCGAACTCGATCTTATCCTGCAAGTAGGCGCCCCACTGAATCGGGTTCACACCTTGGGTCGACTGCCCCGGGAAGAAATCGATGTCCTCATACGTCTTGGAATACCACCGCACCTGACGGTGGGAAGAACTGTCCGAGAAATAACGCTGCCACCAGTTGTTGTAGCGCGTCACCTCGAACCCGGTCTTNACGAANTTNTGCTTGTTGACCTGGCTCGACAGATCGGCTTTCAACGCGAGACGCTCACGGTTGAACCGCTCCCAGTTCACGACCTGACGNAAGACCGTGTAGAAACCGGCCACATCCTTGGTCGGGTCGCTNGTAACCGACGTCTCCGGCGTGGCCAGACCACCGCCCGTGGGGAGGCCGGTCGTGTCACGCGACGACTTCGAATACGAAAGACGGACCTCGTAGAACGTCTTCGGGGACAGAGAGTGCGTGATGCTCGCCCAACCGAGCCAGTCCGTATCCTCACGCCGACCGGCAGGAGCCCCTACAACCATAAAGAGGTTCTTACCGTCGTTCCGTGTGTCCAGTAGACCACCGTCTTCCGGACCGCGATTCACGCCTTCACGCTTGTCGTAGAAGCCACCAGCACGAACCTTGATCGTCGGGGAAGCNGTGTANGCCANCTTNAGGTTTGTGTTCGTGTTGAACGGGGTCGTCAGGTCGGCAGCTGGCAGGATCGCGGCCTCTTTNCGCCACTTCGAACTGGCGAAAAACGTGAGGCTCTCTGTCAGCGGACCTGAGAGGTTACCCTCGACGAAGTGACCCAAATTGCCCGTGTAGTCCAGACGCTGATGCGCCGGAACGGACGAACCATCCGGAAGCGTCACTGTCTCACCGATCCACTCGGGGTTCTCCCACTGGTTGTTCCCACGGTGCATGTTGCTGTCATACACGTTCGGACCCCAGTGCTTCTGGCCNGAAGGCTGGAACTGGTAGTCNACCATACCGCTGTAGCTCTGACCACCCTCACGGGTCACAAAGCTCACAACACCGGCCTGAGCGTTGCCATACTCAGCTTCCATACCACCCGTAATCACCGTCATCTCCTGGATCGACGACCGGTTCACGTCGCGATAAACNCGCGTTCCAGCGTGATCNGNCGACGNGANACGAACACCGTCCACGAAATAGGCGGTATCCTCTGAGTCACCGGCGCGGATCGACACTTCACCGTCGACCGACACGCCAGCCTGAAGCTCGATGAACTCAGAAGCTGAACGCACCATCGGCACGTTCTCAATATCTTCGGCGCCCATCACATACTTGGACGTCGTACGATCCGGTTCCACCGGCGGACGCTCGGCAACCACAACCATCTCACCAAGCTGAAGTGCCGCTTCCCGAATCAGGAAGTTGACTTCGGATGTAAAGTCAGACTGAACGCGGACGTCCGTCTTACGCTGAGAGTCATAACCGATCAGCGAAGCGGACATTGCGTAACTGCCCGGATCAACGAGAAGGATCACGTAGTAGCCGTTCACATCCGTCGTTGCACCACGCTTCGTCCCTTCCAGCACCACGTTGGCGCCGGGGAGGGTCTCACCCGTCTGTGCATCGCGAACGACACCCTGGATCTTACCCGTCGTTCCTGCGTAGACATCTGCCGCACCGAACGCCATAACGGCGCCGAGCACGAAGCAAATGGCCGTGAAGAGGTAGCTCTTGCGCATCAAAGCAAGCCTCCTGAAAAGTTTAAAGATCAACATTCGTACCGTTCTGATTTATGACAAACAAACAAGGACTCAACGCCTATCAGGCGATCAGTCCCAGAAATACAGCTTGAAACCGGCTGCGATATCGATCATCTGCAGCGGGAACACTTTGTTCAGGAGCCACTGATCATATGGACGCAGCTCCGTGACCATAAAGTGATACCGACCACGGATATCGAGAGCGATCGTCGGCGTCAAAAACGCCTCCAGACCAAAACCAACCGTCGCCGTCAGTGCCGTGCGTGTGTCTTCCTGACGCGCCATCACCACGGCCGGGATACGGTCGCCATCGGCGTCAACACCACCACCGGCGGCGGCAGCATCGGCCTCGGTCTGACCCGGCCACACGATGTTGTCTGCGGCAGCCAGATGATCGTAGAAACCGGCGCCAACAACCAGATACGGCGAGTAGCTACCCTCGTCCATCGAGCGATCCTTGCGGAAGTGCACGACGCCTGAGAGCAGTAGGCTGTTGAACTTCATGTCATAAGACGAGTCGGTATTGATTGCACCGCTCGCATAATCTTTGCCGGTGGGACCCCAGGTAAACGGCTGAGTCTCCAGAATGCCGTTATCCAGTTTGGCGTTGTGGTACTCAATCTCCATCGTCAAGCGACTGCTCGACACATAGTTGAGATTGAAACCCCACTTATCGGTGCTTCCATCCCAGCGCTCACCGAACGCATACATCGGGATGTTGTAAGCAACGAAGCCACCGACACCCCACCTGCCCTGCAGATCCTGAGCGTCAGACGTCGTAACGCCTGCGGCACAAACCAGCAAAGCAAGACACAGTA
>PBWH01000001.1 GCA_002727195.1 Gemmatimonadota bacterium | reverse complement strand
TAACTTTGGATGTGGATACATAGATGGGGGCTGCAGATGACAAAGGATGGACGCCTCTGCTGAAGGCCGTTTATGAAGGTCACGTGACCGTGTCCGTGTTTCTGCTGGATCAGGGCGAAAACGTGAACACCAGGAATGCTCTAGGCTGGACACCATACAGCATCACACATACCTGGACGACTACCGGTATGGAGGAACTCAAGACCATCATGCTTTCGCGTGGGGCTGCCCCGTAAACGCAATCCGTCTCTTGCCGGTCAAACTGGGGCCTGGAAGTTCTAACTCTTGGGTTGGGATTCTCGTCACCTACATATGCTTGGAGCGGGACAACGCTTTCCTCTCAGCCGATGATACCGGTAGCAATTCATGCAAAACACTCAAGTGGTCTTTGGTATCCTTGCCAGATAAGTTCGGGTGATAAACTCTACGTCCAGCCTGTCGAATAGATGGGACTGCTTACCGCTCCTGGTGTCACAAACGCCGATTCCCTAAGTGAAGGTCAGGGCGTGGCACCTCGGTAGAGTACCAGCTGTGGGGGCAGAGGAAGCGTGAAGAGGGGAGGCATTGCGGAGTCCGACGGACGGCTGTATCGTGTCGCAATCGGATTGTGCGTAGTCACACCGTAGACACATCGAGGGTGTAGGAGACGAAAGAGGACAGCCGAAGAAGCGAAGTAAGCCAAACTCTGACAGCCAGTTAGGTTCTAACGGGAATGGACGGGGAACTGGTGTCCCCCGCGGCCTTCAAAGCCGTTGTCGCGTGCTAAAACCACGCTGGGTGGGTTCGATTCCCACACATTCCCGCCAAAACACAAACGGGACGGTCCATATCGGTCGTCCCGTTTTGCGTGCTGGATTGACAGGATATCCACTGCCGGGTAGATTGGTCGCGGGCAACAAAAAAGCACCAACCGAGCTTTCGGCGGTGCTGTTTTGATCGGCCAGAATGCGGTGGACCTACACTCCCCAGAGAGGCCCGGCATCCGAAGCCGAATTGATACAGCAATAGTAAGCGGGCTGCTTGGCCCGGTCAAGGAGAAACACGGATGAAGCGATCGATGCTCGCCCTGATTGCGATTGCGACGGCTACTGCGCCCTGTAACGCGTGGTGGCATTCGTCACACGTGGTGATCACGAGGGCCGCCCTACAGCGCACTCCTGAACTTCCTGAGTTTGTTAGGGACGAGGCCGGCCTGCTCATCAACGTGCTCGCAGATCCCGATCTGACCCGCAATGATGCGATCCCTCTTGCCAAGGCCTTCGAGAGTCCTGAACACTACATCAACATCGAAAGGCTGAACGGCAGGGCGCTGCCTGAGACGAGATACGCCTATATCAAGCTATGCTACGAACTGGGTATTGAACCTCAAAGTGTCGGGTTCGTTCCATACACCGTGGCGGAGTTGACGGAACGACTCACGCTTGCCTTCGCCGAGCACAGAAGGCTCCCCGACAACGTCCATATCCGCAGCAAGTGCCTGATGTTGGCCGGACTGCTGGCCCACTACGCTCAGGACATGACGCAGCCCCTTCACCTGACGGTCCGGCATCACGGCTACAAGGATGAAACGGGTCAGATGGTTCAGCGGGATACGCACGCCAAGATCGACGGATTCGTGCCGGCGGTTAAGATGACGGTCGACCAGGTTTTGGAGGGAGGGTGGAGCGTGGAGCCGGTCGATTCCCTGATGGGAGCGATCGTCGGCCACATCGAGGAGGGTTTCGCGCTTGTGGACCTTGCATATGAACTGGGACCCCGGATGCCCACTCCTCCGTCGATTGAGCATCCTGACGTCGAATGGGATCGGGATGAGGATGCCATGGCATTCGGCCAGGAACGGGCTCGCGAGGCGGCGCGTTTCACGGGTTCCCTCTGGCTGACAGCCTGGGTATACTCTGCTCATCTGGAGCTTCCGGACTTTTACGACCATAATCGCGCGGCTGAACTTAAGTAGAGGGATGTGAGGGTGGCATACCAAGAGGAGAAACGGGAAGCGATCGCCGTGGTACGGGCGGCAGCCGCGCTCTGCCAGGTAATTCGTGAAGAGATGGTGACGCCTGATGGGCTCGAGAAATCGGACCGGAGCCCGGTCACGGTTGCCGATTTCGGTTCTCAGGCTCTTATCTGCAAGCACCTGTTCGAACGATTCGGTAATCCGATCGTCGGTGAGGAGGATGCGTCGGATCTTCAGGAGAACGCGGATCTGCTCGTTTCAGTCCAGAAGTATCTACGCGGAGCCAGGCTGGATGGATCGGCCCAGGACGTGTGCGAGTGGATCGATCGTGGCAACGGAAAGGTGTCGAGTCGCTACTGGACCCTGGATCCGATCGATGGCACCAAGGGGTTCCTGCGCAGTGACCAGTATGCAGTTGCGCTCGCGCTGGTGGAGGATGGGAGCATCAAGGTTGCCGTGTTGGCCTGTCCCGCACTTCCCCTGAACGGTGGAGGGGTGCCGGGGACGCTGATGGTTGCCGTCAAGGGGCAAGGCGCAGAGATGATGTCTCTCGACGCGGACAGCGGTGAGACTGTGACGGTTGACACCTCAGGTGACGCGAGCAGTCACCGGTTCGTAGAGAGTGTGGAGTCCAGCCACGGCAACCAGACTCTCCAGTCTGAAGTCGCAAAGGCGGTCAGTATCGACGCACCCTCTTTGCGGATGGATAGCCAGGCCAAGTACGCTGCCGTTGCCCGCGGAGACGCCGTCCTCTATCTACGGCTCCCATCGGTAGACCGTCCGCCCTATGCGGAGAAGATCTGGGATCATGCGGCCGGGGCACTTCTCGTCGAGGAGGCTGGGGGCATCGTAACGGATATGCGCGGAAAGCCACTTGATTTTGCCTCTTCCGACCGTATGCGAGACAACGAGGGGGTGGTGGTGAGTAACGGCGCCATCCACCACGACGTGCTCGACGCCCTCTCTAGGCTTGCCTAAACGCGGTATCGCTGGGTTGTCTCCCTACGAAACGCTGGTCCAAAGACTGACCTCGCTCGACTCGAGCGTGACACTGGACATCCTCACCGAGATCGCTGGTTACCCGATCTACCTCGCCTCGCTGAACACGACTTATGACTACCCCATAATCTGGTTGAACGCAGGAACTCACGGGGATGAACCCGCTACGGTCGAGACTGCGATGCGAATCCTGGAACAGCCGCATAGATGCGATGGTATACGTGTCCTGGTTACACCTTGTCTGAACGGGCAGGGCTATGATGCCGGTCAGCGGGAGAATGCCCAGGACGTGGACATCAACTGGGCCTTCAGGCGGGACGACATTCCCGAGATTATGCTCGTCAAGGAGATGATCGAACGGGGGCCCTATGCAGCCATTATCGACCTGCATGAGGATTGGGAGAGTCCTGGCTACTACCTGTATGAGCAAGTGAGGGCACGCGGGTCATTAGGCGGTCGGATTACGGATCGGGTTCGCTCGGTCTGCCCGGTAAACGACAGCCCAGTTATCGAAGGCGAAAAGGCTGACAGGGGTGTGATCCACCCGAACATGGCCGTGGCGCGGAGGAACAATGGTGATGGTGTTCCGGGAGAGGTTTTTCGCCGGGCGACGGACCACCAGATAACGGCGGAGTCACCGGCGGGCCTGTCGATGGAAGCGCGCGTAAACGCTCACCTCACTGCGATCGACATCTTAGTGGAGACCTACCGTGCCTGATCGGCGAGACTTGAAGCAGGGCCGGATCAAGCCTGGCTATGTTCTGGATGCCGATGAAATCTCGGAGTTCGATATGTCAGACGAGGACCGGGTGGACTTCCGAGAAGGAGTGCTTCTGTTCAACGCGGGGGATTACTGGGAGAGTCACGAGGCGTGGGAACAGGTCTGGAAACGACACAGCGAGCCGTCCCGTGTGTTCCTTCAGGCGCTGATCCAGACGGCTGCAGCCTACCACCAGCTGAACCGGGGCATTTACCACGGTGTAGTGAAACACTTCCGGAACGCAGAGACGAAGCTGCGACCGTTTCCCAACCCGTTTTTGGGCTTGCAGACACAACCGGTCAAGGATGCTTTGATCGCGGGGCTCTCAGAAGCTGAACGACTGGGTGCAGACGGGATCGGCGATTTCGATCCGTCACTCGTCGTCGAGTTGACCTACGATCCATCCACCTAAATCACTTCATCCATACGAACAACGCGCCCTTCGCGAGCGGAGATCTCCGCCGCGTGACCGATCGCGGCCGACGCCAGGCCGATCCGTGCATCCTGTCTCCAGTCCGTTTCGTCCCGAACGTCCGCCAGAAACAGCGCCTCCAACGATCGCTCATTGTCTCCGAACACGAGGGGAGACGTATCGCTCTGGGTAGAGATGTCCCAGCCATCGGCGGCCTCGATCAGCGTCGCGTCCCGGGTGACGATCTGCGCCTCCTGGATTGCAGACTCGACTTCGATCCCGCCCGCCCAAGTCCATTGCCCCGTTCCACCTGACGCGAACCCGATGGTGACTGTGTTGGTGAACCGGTCGTAGCCCTTGTCGTCCTTGAGCCCCTCGTAGTGAGCAGTCGCATGAACCCAGTTTGCCGGGCCGAACAGGCTTACGTAGGTGTGGATGTGGTAGACGAAGAAGAGGGCTGGCGGGCCGGTCAGATCGAGGTTGAGCAGGACATCAGGTCGTTTGCCTTTACCTGGCGTCAGGCGCAGGAAATGTGATGTGAAGAGTGGGCCGAGACCGGCGATTCGCTCCTTGAGCGCGGCGTGTTCAGCGGAGATCGATTCGTTGTTCGACAGCCGGAAGACGGGGGAGTCGGGTGACGCAATGAGCTCCGCCAGTCGTCGGTTTTCCGGAGCCAGACGGGCAGTGGGATACTCACAAAACACATGCTTCCCAGCTTCCAGGGCAGCGATACATATCGGGCCGTGAAGCGCATTATGGGTGCCGACAAAGAGGGCGTCGATCTCGCTGTTAGTGAGGAGGTCTTCCCAGTTGGAGGTGCAGGTCGCCCTGACCCGGTGAGCCAGCGCTGGTCCGGTCTCCGGGTTTCTCGCGGCAACACTGTGGACCTCAACGCCCTTGAGCTTGTGAAAATTTTCCGCTCTGCGCGAGGACATCCCTCCAGAACCGACGATCCCGATTTGTAGAGACATAGTCAGACCTTCTGATTAAGAAAACGCCCACAGAGCGTTTGCTCCGTGGGCGTGATCTGTTTGTGGTCGGTGATAGGGTCAGTCGAGCAGACCGCCCACCGACTTCAGGATTGCCTTGAACGACGCCAGCTTCACCGGTCGGCCGCCATCGTCGACGATTGGGATGTGACGGAACCCGTGGAGGGCCATCAGATGGAGCACGTGGCCGATCGGGGCTGATCGCTTGAGCGACGTCGGATCGGCCGTCATCAGGGAACCGACCGTTGTGCTGTTCAGGTCGATTTCCTTACCCACCACCTGAGAGAAGATATCTCCCTGGGCGAAGATGCCGGCCAGCTTGCTGTCTTCAGTGGTGACCACGAGACAACCTAGGTTTTTGTCCTGCATCTTGTCAACGGCAACATCCAGCGTCGTCTCGGCGGAAACGATCTCGGGGTCGGGAAGGTCAAGCTTGGAAATCGACTTCACCATCAGGCTCTGGAGCTCATCCTTCTCCTCTTCCTCCACATCGATGTTGGGACCGATGTCAGGGGTGGAAGGAGAGGGCTCAGTTGCTACCGCACGCAAGTCCTCCGGCTTCCATCCCGAATCTTCTGGTACGATCCAGGTGTCACCCGAATGAAACAGCTTGGCCAGGTCGCCATCACCCCGGTCCTCGCGTGCTTGCTTGCCCTGGGCCATTAACTGCTCTTCATACGTCGGGCGCTTGATACGGCGGAAGACACCGAAGGGTAGGGGGTGGCGCGGATAATCCAGACGGCTCAGGAGATACCCTAGTGCGGGACTCTCGTGCGCTTCGTCGTGGACCAGCAGATCCTCCTCGCTGATGCCGTTCCCCAGGGTGACAACTTCGGGGTCCAGACCATTCAGCCGGATACCCTTGTCGCGGTCCTTGCCGAAAATCATCGGCTCGCCGTCCTCGAGAATAAGCGTGTTATCGTCCTTGGTCTCGGCCTCGGTGACGTGGAGCCATGCGCCGTCGTTGAAGATGTTGCAGTTCTGGTAGACCTCGACGAACGAGGTGCCCTTGTGCTCAGCCGCGCGCCGCAGGATTTCGGCCAGATGCTTCGTGTTCCGGTCTGCCGTGCGGGCGACGAAGGTCGCCTCTGCGCCGATCGCGACCGACGTGGGGTTGAAGGACTGTTCGATCGACCCCATCGGCGACGATTTCGTCTTGTGCCCGGGAAGAGATGTGGGGGAGTATTGCCCCTTGGTCAGTCCGTAGATCCTGTTGTTGAACAGGATGATGTTCAAGTTGACGTTCCGGCGGAGGAGGTGGAGCAGGTGGTTCCCACCGATCGAGAGGCCGTCACCGTCACCCGTGATGACCCACACGTGCAGGTCAGGGTTTGCGACTTTCAGCCCGGTGGCCAGGGTCGGCGCTCGTCCGTGAATCGAATGGATCCCGTAGGTGTTCATGTAGTAGGGGAATCGACTCGAGCATCCAATTCCGGACACGAACACCATCTGCTCCTTCGGGATCCCGAGTTCCGGGAGCACACGCTGCATCTGTGCAAGGATGGCGTAGTCGCCACATCCCGGACACCAGCGGACTTCCTGATCCGATACGAAGTCCTTGCGCGTCATTGTTGCTGTTGAATCTGCCATGGTCGCGTTTCTCCGATGGCGGGCGATCCGCCCGGTTAGTTTTCGAGGACTTCGTCGATCTTGTTCGTGATTTCGCTGATTTTGAACGGCTGACCTTCCACCTTCGGGTAGGATAGCACCTTCAAGGGGAACTTGGCATCCAGAAGCATCGAGAGTTGGCCCATGTTGAGCTCTGGGACCAGGACACGATCATACTTGAGGAGCAGGTCGCCCAGGTTACGCGGGAAGGGGTTCAGATATTTGATGTGGGCGTGTGCCACTTTCTGGCCCTTGGCCTGCGCGCGCCGTACGGCTGATCGAATCGCGCCGTAGGTCGAGCCCCAGCCGACGACGAGCAGGTCGCCCCACTCGGAGCCGAAGACCTCCTGCTCGGGGATGCGGTCGGCGATACGGGCCACCTTGTCCGCCCGCGTGTTGACCATGTGCTGGTGGTCTTCGGGGCTGTATGAGACGTTTCCTGTGCCGTCTTCCTTGGCTAGGCCGCCGATCCGGTGTTCAAGACCGGGTGTTCCAGGGAGTGCCCAGGGACGAGCGAGTGTCTCCTCGTCGCGGGCGTACGGCTGGAATGTCTCCGTGTTTTTCCAGTGCTTGACGTCGATCGTCGGCAGGTCCCCGGGATCCGGAATCTTCCAGGGCTCTGAACTGAAGACCAGATAGCCGTCGCACATTAGGAAGACGGGGGACATCGTTTCAACCGCCAGACGGAAGGCCTCAATCGCGCAATAGAAGCAGTCCGCCGGAGTCGACGCGGCAACCATGGCCATCGGGCTCTCACCGTTCCTGCCGAACATGCACTGAAGGAGGTCGGACTGTTCCGCCTTGGTCGGGAGCCCCGTGCTGGGGCCTCCGCGCTGGAAGTCCACGATCACTATCGGGAGCTCGCATACGAGGGCGAGGTTGATTGCCTCACTCTTCAGCGCGATTCCTGGGCCGCTGGTTCCGGTGGCGCTGAAGGCGCCGCCGAAGGCCGCTCCGATCGTGGAGCCCATCGCCGCGATCTCATCTTCTGCCTGGAAGGTGCGGACGTCGAAGTTCTTGAGGGCGGCAAGCTCTTCGAGCAGAGAGCTGGCTGGTGTGATTGGATAGCTGCCGTAGAAGAGCGTCTGTCCTGCCTTATAAGCGGCCGTGGCGAAGCCGAAGGCCGTCGCCTGGGCGCCCGTTACGGAACGGTAGGTTCCCGGCTCAACGGGCGCCTTCGTCACCCGGTAGCGGTACTGGAACTGTTCCGTGTTCTCGCCGTAGTTGTAACCCGCCTTCATCGTCGTGACGTTACCCTCGACGACCACGGGGCGAGAAGCGAATTTCTCCTCCAGCATCCGGACCGTTGGCTCGAGTGGGCGATCGAAGATCCAGTAGACGAGGCCCAGGGCGAAAAAGTTCTTCATCATGTCCACCTGGCGGTTCGTGAGTTCTTCCAGGTGGGCGAGCGCCTTCTTGTGGAGGGTCGTCAGGGGCACCTTGCAGACGCGGTATGCATCGAGGGTATCGTCCTCGAGCGGATTGGCTTCGTAACCGGCCTTGCGAATGTTGTTCTTCGTGAAGTTGTCCGTGTTGGCGATGATGATGCCGCCGCGAGGGACATCGTTCAGGTTCGCCTTGAGGGCGGCCGGATTCATAGCGATCAGCACGTCGGGCTGGTCACCCGGTGTGTAGATCTCTTCGCTGGAAATGTGAACCTGGAACGCACTCACCCCGGGGAGCGTGCCCTGAGGTGCACGAATCTCGGCCGGGTAGTCGGGATACGTCGAGATGTCGTTCCCGATTATGGCAGAGGTGTTCGCGAACTCACCGCCGATCAGCTGACTGCCGTCGCCGGAGTCACCCGCGAATCGTACTGCTACGGCTTCGACTTCAGCTAGCCCCTCAGCCTGTTCTGCATTTTCGTCGACCGGTGTTTCGGCCATGATATGGTGACCTCCTGTAGGTGTGCCCGAATGCGATCAGGCGCCGTCGCGGGCTGTCGCGATCTGGTCGGGCTCGGGGGGCAGATTGTAGATATCTTCAGGGAAGTGGTCGCTGATATACTTCAGGATCGCGTAGTGCGTGAGCGTTCCGATGATATGCCCTTCCTTGTTGAGGACGGGCAGGTAGCGGTATGGCTTCTGGTTAAGGAAGGTGATCGCCTCCGCCAGGGAGACGTTTCCATCGATCGTCTCAGGATCGGCCGTCATCAAGGACTCGACAGGCTTGGCGAGCGCTTCGGGGTCTTTGGCGTGATCCCGGATGTCGTGCGCGGTGAAGATCCCGAGAAGCTTGACGCCGTCGACGATCAGGGCACACTTTCGGTTGCTCGCCTGCATTTTTTCGATAACTTCGCCTACCACCGATCCCGTCTGAACTTCGACGTAAAACGAGAGGTCGAGGCGGCGGATTTTTTCCGACCGAACCGTTTCCTTGAGATTCATCTCGTGAGCCCTTTACTGACGTGATTTCAGCCCCATTTTCTGGTGCAAGGCTCCCTAATGTAAAGGTTTTGCGGGTAGGGGACAAGATTCATGCCCTTGATCGTGGCGTCCCGATTTTCGGGCCGCTGACTGTAAGCGTTCCTGTATAGGCCGTGTGGTCAGGATTAGGTGACATGATCGGGCCAGAACCCGCTCCAGGGGGGCATTGAGGAGCACATGACACCCGATATGATGGACCTCGATCAACTCGTTGTCACTCCGGACGAGGCCGATGGCTTCATTGAGGATTTGCCGGATGAAGTTGTCCACGTTTACCAGCAGTATGGCGGTCGGAAGGTGTACCGGATCACAGTAGGTATGCCGGGACAACCGCACATCCTGTTTACGCGACCGCACGCACACGAGCCGGCAGGTACAGCGGCCTGTTTCGAATGGATCCGGCGGCTGCTCGATGGCAACGACGATTGGTCGAGCCAGGTGCAGGAATCCTTCCGCCTGTCATTCGTTCCGGATGCGAATCCCTCCGGCAGCCAGCTTGCACCAGTCAAGTTCTGGGATGGGACGCGCTACGAGAACGAGACATTCTTTCTGTGGATGTTCGGGGAGTCGGGAGACGAACCAGGGGAGCGTTTCCCGCGCCTCGACACCTGGGATACACGTGACGTCACCTTTCCCGCGCTCCTGGGGATTGCCTACGAACAGCTGGACGAACATACCTACGTGGAACCCAACCGTGATCACCGCTCGACGTTCTTCCGGGCCTATTTCGATCTGCACGCTCAGGAACCCGTCGATGTGTGGCTGGACATGCATCAGACGGAATACGTGGGATCAGAGCGGAACACCCACATCAACCTGCCCACGAATCAGGACCAACTCGTGAAGGGGCTCCGGGACCACCACGCGGGATTGGGCGAGGCCATTCACGATCGATGGCGCAGGGAAGGCGCAAACCCGCACGATGCCCCTAAAGATCCTTACACGTCCAACCCAGTCCAGCGCGATTTTCTGAACGCGGTCTGGCACACGATCACACCCAATACCCTTCACCTGGTGACAGAGGTGCAAAACAACAATACCCGGACGCCGGTGGAGAAGCAGGTCGGCCTGCAAATGGCCGCGATGGACGAGACGTTGCAATACGTCCGCGAACACAGTGCGTCTCTGACAGACGCACTCGCTGAATCGCGCGGAAGCAGGGGGAAGCATGATTGAAGCGGGCTATGGCCAGAGCACCAACCGTGAGGCGAGCGAAGCGTTCTCCGAGGCAGTAAAGACAGCAGTCGAACCACTGGAGGGAGATCCGGAGGTCGTCATATGCTTTGCGTCTGGCGACCACCTGCGAAAGATCGATGAGGGACTGTCCGCTGCCGTCGATGCCGCCAATACGGATCGGGTCGTCGGGTGCTCGGGGATGGGCGTGCTTTCGATCGAAGGGGAGCTCGAACGGACCTCGGGTGTCGTGGCGCTGGCGCTGGGTGGAGAGGCGATTGAAGCCGTTCCCTTCCGGGTGGACGCCGAAGACGCGGGCACGGCGATCGAGTCGCTGCTTGGGCCATATTCGGCAGAGGCCGGCTTGTTGTGTCTGCTTCCGACGATCTCTGGCGGGGATCCTGCAGAAATGATCGAACATCTCTCCGAGGCGCTCCCGTTTCCGATCGTGGGAGGAGCAGCCTCCGGTGCACCCATGGATCCGAACACCGCCCAGTGGCTTGGGACGGAATGGCGTTCTGACGGCGTGTCCGGGGTCCTTCTGCGGGGTGAGTTCGAGATTCTGACGGGTGTCGCGCAAGGATGTCAGCCATTCGGGCAGGCCTACACGATTACGAAGGCGGATGGTCACGTCGTTCACGAACTGGCGTTCTCACCGGCCATCGATGCGCTCAAAGAGGCGCTGGATCATCTGACCCCGGAGCAGAAGGAGAACGTTGGCCCGCAGATCTTCGCGGGGATCGCGATCGACGAACATGACATGGACCGGAACCGCGGCGATTTCCTGATCCGTAACCTGATCGGCATGAACCCCGATGACGGGTCCATCGCGATCGGGGAGCGGGTCGAAGTCGGGCAGACGATTCAGTTCAACCGGCGTACCGCTGATGCGGCGCACCTCGATCTGGAGCAGACCACCCAAGCGATTAAGAGACAACTCGGGGACCGGTCGTCTGCCTTCGGGCTGTATTTCAATTGCCTGGGACGAGGCTTCGGTCTGTATGGCCAGCCAGATCACGATGTAAATGTGATCCGGAACGATCTGGGAGCCTTTCCGCTCGTCGGTTTCTTCGGCAATGCTGAGTTCGCGCCCGTTGGTGGAAAGAACTTCATCCACAGCTATACGGGCGGGCTGGTCGTGTTTACGGACCTGGAGGCCTGAGGTGGGCGAAGGCTACGATCAGGTGAAGCTGGCAACCGATTTGTCCGGTCTGGGCGTCTCGCAAGGAGGTTGTTTGTTCGTGCACGCCTCATTCAAGAGTGTTGGCAAGGTCAACGGCGGCGCGCAGACGGTGATCGAAGCCCTCGAGTATGCGATCGGACCCCACGGGCTCTTGATGATGCCTTCTTTCAACCTGATCGGAGGTCGTGATGAACGGGCCGAGAACTGGGATGTCACGATCACGCCATCTTCGGTCGGTTGGTTGACCGAGTATTTCAGGAAAATGACCGGGACATTCAGGTCGGACCACTACTCGCACTCCACTGCTGGTCGAGGACCGGGCGCCGAGGCTTTCGTGGCAGATCACCTTTCGCAGGACGGAATGCCCTCGCCGTGGGATCGTAAGCCGTGGGGGAAAACGTATGGCACGGGGGCGCCTATGGTCCGAGCCTACGAGCGCGGCGGGCAGATCCTGATGATCGGAACCGATCACGAGACGTCGACCTACTGCCACGTGGTTGAGGCTCGATACTGGGCCGAAAGGTGCGCGAACGATCCGGAGGCTCCGTTCCTCTGGCTCGATCGCGTACGGCTGGGTACCTATTGGGATGCGCACGGAGAACAGAAGACAGGGACCGTCGGCGACGCTGACTGCCGACTGATCGACATCAGGACCTATGTGGATGGGCTACTGAGTGAAGTGAGAGACAATCCTGACGCGTATGATCGTGTCAAGCTGGGGACGAGGTAAGCATGGCAGGGCAGAAACGAATACGAGTCGGAGTTGTTGGTGTGGGGCGCGGGCTGAGCATGGGCACGCGAGGGACGCTCGAACTGGTCGCGCTGTGTGATACGTGGGAAGAGCGACTGACGACCGCAGGTGAATCATTGGGTGTCGAGACCTACACGGATTTCGACACGTTCCTCGGGCACGACATGGACGCGGTTATCCTGGCGAACTATTTCCACGAACACGCGCCGTTCGCGATCAAGGCGCTCGAAGCAGGCAAGCACGTGATGAGCGAAACAGCGGCGTGTCACACGCTCGCAGAGGGCGTTGCCCTTGTTCGCGCGGTAGAGAAGTCCGGGCTGACCTACGTGTTCGCCGAGAACTACCCTTATATGGTGTTTAATCAGGAGATGCGTCGCCGCTATCAGAAGGGTGATATTGGGGAGTTCAAGTACGGTGAGGGAGAGTATGTGCACCCCGATCCGCCGGAGATCAAACTGGGCAGGAGTTGCGGCTGGGATCACTGGCGCAACTGGATCCCGTCGACGTACTATTGCACGCACTCGATTGCGCCGGTCATGTACATCACCGATACGCGACCGGAGAAAGTGAATGGGTTTGTCGTGCCGTTCGACCACGAGGATCCGTCGATGCGCCTCACAGCCAAGGTGCAGGACACGGCAGCGACGATCATCTGCCGGATGAACAACGGGGCGGTTCTCAAGTCGCTACACGGCAGTCTGCGCGGACATGGGAACTACGTGCGGATCCACGGGAACAAGGGACTGATGGAGAACTGTCGTCACGGTGACAAGATGCGCCTGAGGGTGTGGAAGGAGCCGTGGGAGAAGCGTAAAGGTGAGCCGACCGAGGTCGTCTACAATCCGGACTTCCCAGTGCACCATCGAGACGCGACACGGGCGGGCCACGGTGGCGGCGATTTCTTCACGACCTATCACTTCGCCAATGCGATCCGGACCGGCGAGCCCCCTTATCTCGACGTCTACAAGGGCGTGGACATGAGTATTGCCGGGATTCAGGCGTGGCGATCCGCGCTCGTTGATTCCGCACCGATGGAGGTTCCCGATTTCAGGAAGGAAGGGGCACGTCGGAAGTACAGGAACGACCACTGGTCACCAGATCCGACGCGTAAGGGCAAGAAGCCTCCCAGCAGTATCCTCGGGCGTATTGAACCCGACAAGGAAGCGCAGGCGTTGGCGAAGAAAGTCTGGGCATCGAAGGGCTATCACATCTAGAACGAATGCGTGATCACGCCTCCAAGCCAGGACACCCCCGCGATATGGACCGCAGTGGGTGCAGGGCAAAATGAGGTGGAGAAGATGACGGGGACGGAGTCCTGCTCAGCGACACGCAGATTTGAGAGCGTTCCAACGTGATTCATCGAGCAAGGGTCTTGTGATGTAGGAGGCCGAGCGTAGCGAGTTCAGACGCGCGATTCGGTCCTCGGTCGGTGGGTGCGTCGACAGGT
Organism: Gemmatimonadota bacterium; assembly: GCA_002727195.1. Taxonomy (GTDB): domain Bacteria; phylum Latescibacterota; class UBA2968; order UBA2968; family UBA2968; genus UBA2968. Next base: position 31,862 of record PBWH01000001.1, on the reverse strand, counting down.
AGGAAACGAACCGCGGGGTATCAGGCGCCTGGCCCTCCAGCTTCTCGAAGAAAGCAATCATCCCTGACCCGTCGATGCCAGCTCGGGCGAGCAAATCCATCCCTTCGCGGTCGGCATCATCCTCATCCCCTCTCTGATAGCTCAGACCGGTCAGTTGAGTTGCCGCCCCCAACAACGTTTCAAGGCCGTCGGCCCCACTACTGATTGCGGCGATCACAACGCCCGTGGCGAGTTCTCTGACGACGGCACGTGTTCCGTGACGCTGCAGAATGTGTTGTAGCTCGTGTGCAAGCACGCCCGCAACTTCCTCGGGCGTCTCCGCCTGGTCGATCAGCCCCGTAAAAACGACGACGTATCCGCCCGGGGCGGCAAAGGCATTGACAACGTCGTTTTCTACAACGGCCAAGCGAATCGTGTATGGACAGTCTGGAATGGCTGCCGTTAGCCGCTCGACGATCTCCTGCATTGGTTCCAGGCAGGCCGGATCGGAAACACGCGCTCCGGTAGGGGCGAGTGTTTCCGAGACCGTATCCCCGAGTCGCTCTTCCCATTCGATTGGAATGTGGCGAGAAACGTAGTCGGCCAAGAGAGGTAGTGCCGTTACGTAGAGCATGGCGGTCGTACCGATCGCGATGACGAGCCCCATCGCGGACAGGAAGAACTTCAGACGACGGAGGTCAGGCCTGTCGAACCTCCCCTGTGGCGCCCAGCCGGCTTCGTTTATTGCCGTAAGAAACCCGTGATCATCGATAGCCAGGCTTTCCGCCGGCTCATCCCCATACTCGAGCCTGACTGGCTCGTTTGGCGAGAAGCCCTGGGTTTGCCTGATCTCGTGATAGGCCCATTCCCTTTCCTGACCGTCGACACTGATCGTGAGACTCATCGGCCCGAGGCGCACGGTTGTGGGTGAGGGAACGGGCACTCTTCCGTCCAGGTAACGTCCATGCCAGAGGTCCTCCGACATCGATCAGATGCCGAACCCCATGTCCAGCATGTCGAATTCGAAGGCATCCCCGATCTGTTCACCCGTCGCTTCAGCGTCCCGATAGTCCTGTTCGATCGATGGGAGATCGAGCGGACCCTCTAGGACAAGATTGCTGGTCAGGAACCGGATCCGGCGGACCGTGACCCAGGGAACCGCGATGCCGAGTGTAAAGATTACGAGTGCCAGATTGCCCAGCCAGAGAAGCATGAACTCCAGACCGACTCTCGTAGACCGGAACCTAGCTTGATCAAAGGTCGTCTGACTCCAGAAATACCGGTGTTTCTCTGCCTGGAACCAGAACTGATAGATCTGAACTGTGAAGATCCCAATGAGTATTGCTTTGATGAACGGCCAGAACAGATCGCGGCCGGTACCCGTGAATGTAAAGGACCTTGTCCCGAACCAGATGTTGTTGAAAATGTAGGAGCGAATGTTGGTCACCAGGTACGGGGAATAGAGCCCTAGTGTAATGACCGTCAGAAGGACGCCTTTCGCTGCCTTGGCTGTGATTCGTGTGGGAGAACAGGGTATGTCGGAGCTTAGGAGCTGATCCGCTACGAATCTTGGTGGGTAAAGGCGGAGGCAGTAAATGTGCAGTATCTGATTGGCGCCACCGTCGAGGATGCGATGCGTGATCCCGAGCACGCATCCCCAGGTGGACATTGGTGGGTCAGACGGAACGCCCTCGAAACCAGATTGCTTCGGATCGGCTGACATCCGTTGCGGATGGTCTCGTCGGGGACTACCGGGTTACGGCGTGCCGCCTGTACTGGGTTGGCGAAGGAGGGGAAGGAGCCTGGACGGTCGAATGCGGGCTAAAGCAGGTCCTCACTGACGAGAATCGATACAANCGATTTAGCTATTCGCCGCATCGATACCCCCGAGTCGAGTAACGTGCTAATGAACGAACTCTTCCGGGCACGCTGGTGCCCAATCACCACGAAGGACGATCGGTTCTAACAATGCGGATCAGTCTTCGGACAGGATGTCCGAAGTGACCGAGGCGGGTATCGACGCTACGTGAATCTGCGGTTGTCCAGGGCTGTCCGAGTTGTAGACGAGCCAACGGGCATCAGGTGACAGGTACGGGTGGCCGTGCGTGTCCTGCGGCTTGCTCATAGATGTTCGCGCCTCGCAGACCACTGTGCTCCGGCCACTGGTCGTAGACCCGATCACCAGTTTGCTCGTCCCCCTCCAGTCATCAACACTGAAAAAGCGACCATCGGGTGTCGTTCCGACGTGATTCACCTGAATGCCCGCGACCCCGACTCTTCGCACCACTCCTGTAGCCGTCACCGCGATCAGGTTACCCTTTTCCAGGACGTAGTCATCGCTGGCTCGGACCGACATCAGGATCTCATCCTTACCCGCTATCCAGGCCTCGTGACCGGTGATGCCCGGCGTGTCCGGTGTACCGACCGGCAGACGGGTGACTTCGCCGTCCGGGATGCTTACGAGGTACTCCGTTGCGCCCTCCGGTCCTACGAGCCGGGTTCGGGTGCCGTCCGGCAGGTGAGCGCAGCCCCGGTTGTGCTGGACCATGACCCATTTACCGTGCGTGGGCTCGAATTGCGTGTGGGGATTACAGATCTCGGGATCGGTGTTGATGATCTCTCTTGTTCCTGCCTGGAGATCCACCAATTCGATTCCGAACATTACAGGATCGAACCCAAGGGCGACACCGTAGGCATAGTATCGCTCATCGGGGGAGGCCGTGATGTTGCCCTTCGGGGCGAAGTCTTCGGGGAATTCGTAGATCACGCGGCTTTCGCCTGATGTCAGGTTGACGCGGACGAACTCCTGCCTGCCTTCCGCCACCCGCCGGTAGAAGAAGATCCCCTCGAATGTGATCCCACAACTGCCCAGCCCCTGGCCGATCTCTTCCGTTTCCCACGTACCGAACTTGCAGTAGAGGTAACGTGAGCCGTTCGGGTCACCGTCATCGGTACGCTGACGGTAGACGAAGCCGTGGGAGTACTTGTCACACCAGGGCAACTCGCAGTAGATGTTCTCTTTCGGGCAGGTATCCTCGGTCACCTGTGTGACGACGACACCACTGTCGAGCTCTTCGACGATCTTCGCCATTGCGCGCTCGCTTGGTCAGGCGTTGTCCATCAGTTGACGATACGCGTACTGGTAGTCTTCGATGCTGTTCAGGATGGCAGCCGAGGTGGGCCCCGAGTCGTCCAGGTCCACGAATGCAAGAATGCCAGATCGTTTCTCGCCCTGGTGGTCNCGNGTTCTGAGGAACGTGTTCCACTCTTCGATCGCGGCCTGATCCAAATTTCCACCGTTCTGCTCCAGGACCCAACTCTCGAAGGTCACGTAGTCTGGCTGCTCTTTCCGGATATACGCGACGGCCGAATCGGGCTTCACGCCGAGTAGGTCGAGGACGCGGGGATCGAGTCCACTCTTTGTCATGTCGGGATAGTCGGGGTGGAGGAGGTTCTTGGAGCGCATCAGGATCTTGTACCACGTCCTCGGGAGTTGACACACACCGAGTCGACCGAAGTCGATGTTGGAGACGAGCGGGGGCACCTGACCACCGAGCCTACTGTAGTCTGCGTCCAGGTCGCGCTGGTGGAACAGCTGCCAGTCCTGGGTCGCGTTGAGGACGTAAGCTGACGTGACATCCACATTAGCCGTGTCCCAGCCGATATCGTTGTAGGTTTCCTCGATNTTGTGCTGAGCGTGCTGCCGGTTGTGGACGGATTCGTTCCACCCGTCGACCGCTGCACGGTCGATGGCTCCGCCACACTGTTCGACCACCCACGCCTCGAACGTCAGGTAGTCCGGCATGTTCTCGCGGAGGTATGTCAGGACGGCTTCCTGGTCGAGCCCGAGTGCTTCGATCACTTTCGCATCCAGACCCGGGCTGCAGTCAGGGTATTCTGCATCCAGTATGCCGACGTTTCTTGTCAGGACCTTCCACCAAGTTCTGGGCAGCTGCAGTGCTTCGAGCGGTCCATAGCTGATGCTGGAGATCAGGGGAATCATTGTATTTGCCTTTCCGGTTCTAAGTGGGTCTGCGACCTATCCAATCAGATGGCGCAAATACGCGCCCTGCTGATTCACCTTTTCGTCATCGTCGCCTGGACCGAATTCCTCGAGCGAGATATAGCCGGTATATCCCACGTCCTTCATGTCCTGAATGATCTGGGGAATATCTGCAACGCCATCTCTCAAGTCGCTGAATGCCCACTTCCACGACACCTGATCCGTGTCGCTCTCACGTGCGGGTTTGTCCGGTTCGGGAGTCCCGTTTCCGATGTGACAGTGAGCCATATACTCGCCGAGAAGCTCCATACCCATCTTGCTGTCCTCGAGCCCGACGCGCAGCATATTCGGGACGTCATAGATCGCGCCAATGTGGTTTGGGTCCAGGCCGTGAAGGAGCTCGATGGCCCGGGAACAGGAGACTGCCACGGTACCGACGTGGATCTCGTAAAGAACCTTGACGCCCCGGTCTTTGGCCTTGGCGGTCAAGGCTTCAAATCCCGAGCGTGCTTCGTCCCACTGCGGGCCGTAGGGCTGTGATCGATCGTGACGCGGGGCGCCGATACGGATCATTGGGGGGCTGTCGGGGTCGATGGCACGCGCACCGGAAAACAGCTTGTCGATGAGGTCATCCTCGCCGATCAGTGCCTGCGGAGCAAGGGCGATGACCTTGAGTCCTGAACGCGCCGAGGCCGCCTGAATCTCACTGGCCCGGTCGACGATGTTGTCGGGGCTGACGTCGGCGACGTGACGTCCCCAGAACGAAGGCTCCTCCGGCATGTCTTCGCGAATGTAGCGGCAACGGAGCTCGAGCCCTTCGTAGCCGTATTCTGCAAGCTTGTCGAAGGTCTGGTCGAGGTCCCAGCGTGGGAGCATAACGGATGTGCAGGATAGCTTCATGTTCGAACTCCTCGGGTCAGAATTGCGCGTCCTCTCTGCACGCCTCCATGACACGCATCAACTCCATCGTCTGCTCGATCGGAATGTACGGTTCGGCGTTGTCTGTCAGGACGTCGTGTATGTTCGCGTAGAAATCCAGGGCATCGCCCCCAACGGGGATGGTCTCTTCTCTCCAGGGCAGGCGATCCTGGTTGTCGTAGCTTCTTCCTGGAGCAGCACCTTCGACGATGTTGAGGGGATCTGCTTCTGACGGCAGGTAGTGTTTCAGGTGGAACCCACCGTCGACCTCGACGACGGTTCCGAGTTCGCCGCAGATATGCCACCCCGTGAGCGAGTGGGCGGACGCCTGGTTGATCTCCAGATCGAGCAGAAGACCTTCATCCGTGGTCAGCCACGCGCGGACGACGTCATCTGCGTCACCTTGGGTGGCAGCGGCCCAGAGCCGGCATCGAATGTCTGTCAGAGCGGGGTGACCAGCCAGATACAGCAATTGGTCGATATAGTGCGCTCCGTAGTTGTTGAGCATGCCCCCACCGTTCTTCTTCAGGCTCTGCCAGTCATTACGCCGTCTGAACCGGAACACGCTTCGCTTGATCGAGAAAATTCGGCCCAGTTTGCCCGAGTCGATGATCGATTTGACGGTCGCGGTGTCAGGGGCGAGCCGGTGGGGTTGGTAGACGAATATGCGCCGATCGTGTTCTCGTGCGCAGGCGATCATCCGGTCGGCCGAATCGACGGAGGTCGTCATCGGCTTCTCGAGGATGACGTGGGAACCGTGTTCGATTGCCTGAACGGTCTGCGTTTCGTGAAGCGTGGTAGGTGTGGCGAGGACGATTACATCTGGTGATTCCTGGCGGAGCATGTCGTTGTTGGCCAGGTATCCGCGGCATCCGCTCTCTGCAACCGCCTCGTCCACGCGATCTTGGAGTGGATCCACAACCGCGGTCAACTCAAACGCGTTCGACCGAAAGGATTCTTTGAAGTGGAACTGCCAGCCGATTCTTCCTAGACCGACGACAACGATCGTGAGTGGATCGTGCAAAACACCCTCCGTTAAACCCGGGAACGTTGACGGTATCCCGGACCACGTCTATATTCTGCGACTTGCGCGATGCCTTCGTGCTCGGTGCGTAAGATACCGTGTTGGCATCGATTGTCCATATGGATGTTCACGTTCGAGCGGCTCCTCCGACGGAGCCCGGTCAGGCTGATCCATGCAGGAAATGAGCGCCACAGAGGGGATAAAGGCGGGGTATATGCAAGCAGCGATTCTGGCGATGGTGGTGGTCAACATTCCGCTTCTTCTGGCCGTGTTTGTGATGGGCTATGGCGTTCACTACGGATGGTGGGGGCTCGAGGTAGCCACCCACGTAAAGATGGGCCTCGTCACCACGATCCTGACGATGCTGACGCACACGACCACTATGTTCTACTTCATGGGGACGGGATCGGCGATCAAGGAAGAGGTGCGCGAAGAGGGGCTCGATCTCGACTATCTCCGCCGAGCTCGCGCCTTCAAAGGCTTGTTTTTCTATGCGCTTTTCTTCGGGATGCTTCTGATCATGGCGGCGGCCATGCTCGGCGGTGGCGCGCATTCCGACTTGCTCAGGCCGGTTCAGGAGGCGGGACAGTCCTTCCTGTCAAGGATTCACGAGCTCCTCGCCCTGCTGAGCCTAGTGATTAACCTCTATGCACTTGTGATCACACCCGTCTATATAAGCCGGAACAATATCCTGCTCGACGAGGTGATGGGAGCGGATGCGAAGAAGGCGCCGGTTCAGATGGAGACGAGCGGTGGATAACCAGGACGTCGCGGCCGTGCTCGATGACATGGCCAACCTGATGGAACTCAACGGAGAGAATCCGTTCCGTAGCCGGGCCTACGCGTCCGCGGCCAGGGCGATCGAGACGCTCGAAGAGGATGTGAGCGACCTCTCCGAACAGTCCGCTCTGGATCAGGTGCGCGGGATCGGGAAGAAGATCGCTGTCGAGATCGATGAACTGCTGTCGAGCGGGCACATCCAGCGGCATCAGGACCTCGTGGATCAGGTTCCCGAGGGGCTGATCGAGATGCAGGGGATACCGGGGCTGGGTGGCAAGCGGCTCCGGCAGATTTACGAGGAGCTCGGGATCGCTGACATCGACGCGCTGGCCAAGGCGTGCGAGTCCGGGGAGGTCGCGGACTTGAAAGGGTTCGGTGCCAAGTCCGCCCAGAACATCGTCTCGGGGATTGCCTATCTCCAGGAACATCAGGGACGGTATCTGGCGAATGTAGCCAGACGCGAGGTCGATGCGCTCGAAACCTTCCTTTGTGACCGGCCCGAGGTGATCCGCCTGGAGGTCGCGGGAAGCCTGCGACGACGGCGTGAGACCACCAAAGATGTTGATATCGTGGCGAGTTCCGAGGATCCCACGTCTCTCGGGAATGCTCTTGTGGAGCATCCGAACGTGAAGTCCGTGACAGGTCACGGGGAGACCAAGGTCAGCGTGATCCTGAAATCAGGGATGGCTGCAGACCTGCGGATCGTGAGCGACGAACAGTTCCCCTATGCCGTCCACCACTTCACCGGGAGTAAAGAGCACAACACGCTGATGCGTGGCCGGGCGAAAGCGCGTGGGATGAAGATGAACGAATACGGGCTGTTTGACGGCGAGGACCTGGTCCCGTGTTCGAGCGAGGCTGAGATCTTCGAGGCGATGGGGCTCGAGTACATTGATCCCGAACTGCGAGAAGGGCTCGACGAGATCGAACGAGCGGAGTCGGGGACGCTACCCAACCTGGTGACGCTGGAGGACCTCCAAGGAACGGTCCACGTCCACTCGACCCACAGTGATGGACGGGCCAGTATCGGAGCGATGGCGATCGCGGCACGGGATGCCGGCCATACCTACATCGGGATTTGCGATCACAGCAAAGCCGTGGTGTATGCGAACGGCCTGGATGAGGACCGATGTCGCGCACAGTGGGAAGAGATCGATGCGGTCAACGACCAGCTCGATGGCATCCGCGTTCTGAAGGGTATCGAAGTGGACATCATGCCTGAAGGGGACTACGACTTCGAGGAAGACTTTCTCGCCGAGTTCGAGCTGGTCGTGGCGTCGATCCACTCCGTGTTTTCGATGACTCGGGAGGTTGCGACCGAGCGCGTGATCCGAGCCGTACAGAGTCCGCACGTCGATATCCTCGGCCACCCGACCGGTCGGCTTCTTCTGTCGCGGGACGGATACCCCCTCGATGCGAAGGCGGTTTGTGAAGCGGCGGCAGAGGCGGGTACTGCAATCGAATTGAACGCGCACCCTAGACGGCTCGACCTGGACTGGCGGGAGCTTCGGTATGCCCGTGAGTGTAGAGTAAAGGTGTCGGTAAACACCGATGCTCACGGAATCGGCGGACTGGCCGACATGACCTACGGAGTCGGGATCGCACGGAAGGCGGGCCTCGAAGCCAGCGATGTGCTCAACGCCCTTTCCGTAGACGACTTTCTTGCCTGGACTCAATCCTGATGCCCCGAGAGTCCCAGAAGAACAAGCAGGAGCGAACGGGGCAGATCCTGGCGATCCTCAAGGATGAGTTCCCCGACGCTGGCTGTTCACTCAACTTTGAGACACCCTTGCAGCTGTTGATCGCGACGATCCTGTCCGCCCAGTGCACGGACGAGCGGGTTAACATGGTGACGAAAGACCTGTTCAAGCGGTATCGGAATGCGGCTGACTTCGCTGACGCGCCGATCGAGGAGATTGAGGAGATGATCCGGTCGACGGGCTTCTACCGGAACAAAGCCAAGTCGGTGAAAGGGTGTTGTGAAGCGCTGATGAGCGAGCATGACGGTGAGGTGCCGGACACGATGGAGGAACTGACGCCGCTCGCGGGGGTCGGTCGGAAGACGGCGAATGTGGTATTGGGAAATGCGTTCGGAAAAGAGGAGGGTGTGGTGGTCGACACCCACGTCAAGCGGATCTCGAACCTGCTGCGTCTGACCCGACAGGCCGACCCCGTGAAGATCGAGCAGGACCTCGTGAAGATCGTGCCCAAGACAGACTGGACGCTCTTCTCACATCTGTTGATTCGGCACGGACGCAAGACCTGTGTGGCTCGTCGAGCGGATTGCGATGCCTGTGGCCTTGCAGATCTTTGCCCGTCCGCGACGGCGTGATCAGCGCCCCAACCGTTTAACCTCCAGGAATCCCATCGCCTCGCTTCCGGTTCTTGGGATATCTTCCCGGAAAGGCTTCTCTGCGCCTGCCAGAACGCCTCCGACCTCTATGGCGTGGCGAGCGAGCACAGTCTTGTCTTCATCTTCGGTACGGAGCTCGAGCGTTACGCGACCGTAGGTTTCCGGAGTGTTATTCCGGACAGTACCGAACACGGCGAGCACATTTCCGCTCCGATCCCGTTTCCAGTTCCAGTTCAGGATTTCGATCAGGTTATCGGTATTGGGCGGGCCGGGTTCCGGGCCCAGGTCTAGGCTTCCCCAGGCGATGCCCACAATCAGGACACACGCCGCTACGGACACCCACTCGCCAATCATTTTCGAAGACATACCCAGCCATTCCTCCACCACGGGTTCACAGGATAATCCGCCCTATTCTAGGAAACTGTGACCGGAATGGGCAAATCCCTTGGTTGAGTGGACCTTGACACACCTATTGGGCTGTTCTAAATTCTGAAACCTCAGACCGGACGGTGCCGTCAAAAGGGCCGGTTGCAGGCCAAAACGGTCACGCACTGCCAGGTATGGACTAGGGTAAAGTATTGTAAATAAAAAGGCTGTAATTTCGTTAAAGACTAGGGCCGTTCCAGCCAATTCATTGAACCGATATTGTGACTCATTGCTCTCTCGGGGGGTGATCCGTAGATGGCGAAAGCCAAGAAGACGGTCAGAAAAGCCAAGAAGTATCCGAAAAAGAAGCTAAATGTGTTCAAGAAGATCCTCACTGAACGTCGGGTCGAGCTTATGAAACAGGTCACCGAGCAAGATGACGACATTGGTGACCTCCGCGACGATCAGCCGGCAGATCCCCTGGATATGGCGGGGAACTCGTCCACGTTGGAGCTGATGACCACGCTCGGGAATCACGAACGGACCGAGTTGGCTGAGATCGATCACGCACTCTCCAAGATTGGGGCTGGGACATACGGGATCTGTGAGGTTTCGGGTGAACTGATCGCCGAACCGAGGCTGATGGCGATTCCGACCGCCCGATATACGATCGAGGTGCAGGCCGAGCGTGAGAAGACGTCGCCTGGAAAGGTGGAGCGACCCAGTCGCCGGACGATTCTCAGTGATGATTTGCCGGTGATGGACGACGAGAACTAGGTCATCATGCACGATTCAGGGGAGGGGCGGACGGCGCAGGTTGCGTATCCGCCCTTTCGTTTGTCACGGTGTTCGGTGCGTTGACTTTTGGGACCGAGCCGCATAAAATAGGGTAAAAGGAGGCGGTCATGAGGGACGAACTCCGCAAGCTGGCTCTCCGACTGAAGATTATCGAAATGTTATCTTGCTACCATAAGGCCCGCTGTGATCTGGATACGATGGCTCAGTGGAAGCGGTGGTTGATCCACCCGAACTAGATTTGGCGCAGACAGGTCCGACCGAAGATGGCGTCCACCGAGGTGGGCGCCTCTTCTTTTTTTGCTCAAGTGAGGTCTAGTGTCCACAACGATCGGTGATGTTCCCATCGATGGGTATACGATCCTTGCCCCCCTGGCCGGGGTGACGGATCGCTCGTTCCGGATCCTGTGTCGGGATCAGGGAGCGAGTGCGGCGGTGACCGAGATGGTCAGTGCTCAGGGCCTTGCGAGCGGGAGCGAACGCTCGAGCGAGTATCTTGACTTCGACGGAACCGAACACCCGATCTCGGTACAGGTTTTCGGATCGGAGCCGGATGTGATGGCGGAGGGAGCTAGAGTGATCGCAGAGCGGGAACCGGACCTGATCGACATCAACTGCGGCTGTCCGGTGAAGAAGATCGTGAATCGGAATGCTGGAGCCGCCTTGATGAAGGACCCGGTACACCTGTCAAAGGTGATCCGGTCGATGGTGGAGGCGGTCTCGATCCCGATTACGCTGAAAATCCGGAGTGGTTGGGACAAGGAGGAGAACGCATCGGTGGTGGCGCGCGCCGCCGAGGACGCCGGAGCATCAGCCATCGCGGTGCACGCGCGTTCTCGATCGGAACGGTTTACCGGTCAGGCGGACTGGGACGTGATCACACGTGTCCGTCAGGCCGTGTCGATTCCCGTGATCGGGAACGGAGACGTGCGAGACGCCGAGGCAGCCAGGAAAATGCTCGAAGAAACAGGATGCGATCTGGTCATGATCGGTCGCTGGGCAATCGGCAACCCGTGGATCTTCAGCCAGATCGAACGGTATCTCGATAGCGGGACACCGGTATCGTCGCCGAGCGTCTCGGATCGGGTGGAGACGGCTATCCGGCATCTCCGCCTATCTGTCGCGGCGAAGGGATGCCCTAAGGGCGTCTACGAATTACGGCGGAGCCTGGCGGCCTATACAAAGCCGATTCCCTCGGCGAAGGGCATTCGAAGAGAATTGATGACCGAAGAAGACCCCGATCGGGTGGAGGTGCTCCTCCGGTCGCTGGATACAGAGGATCAAGGAGGTGAGGGGACGTGACTGATCGATTAAAAGCTCTGCTCGAGGCCGTTCAGGCAGGCGAGCTGGATGTGGAGGCGGCTCTGGGGCGGATGGAAGGGCTTCCATTCGAGGATATCGGCTTCGCGCACGTGGATCACCACCGCTCGCTGCGGAAGGGATTCCCTGAAGTCATTTTCTGCGAGGGGAAAACTGTTGAGCAGGTCGCTGAGATCGGAAAGCGGATCGTCGAGCACGGTTCGCTTCTGGCGACGCGTGTGAGTGAGGCGCAGGCAACTGCCCTTACGGAGGCGATTCCGGGCGCCGAACATCAAGCCATCGGACGTACCGTGACATACAAACATTCCGACTTCACGCTCCCTGAGACGAGAGGTCGGATCATGGTGCTGTCGGCAGGGACGTCGGACCTGCCTGTCGCGGAGGAGGCGGCAACGACGGCTGATATTATGGGGAACGACGTTGAGCGCGTGTTCGACGTGGGGGTCGCGGGGATCCATCGACTGCTGGCGTATCGGGAACAGATCTCCGACGCGACGATCCTCATTGTGGTGGCGGGGATGGAAGGAGCGTTACCGAGTGTGGTGGGGGGGCTGGTGGATGTGCCTGTGATCGCGGTTCCGACGAGCGTTGGATATGGGGCGAGTTTTGGCGGGTTGGCTGCGCTGCTCGGGATGCTCAACACTTGCAGCGCAGGCGTGACCGTGGTCAACATTGACAACGGCTTCGGCGCGGGTTACGCGGCGAGTCTGATGAATCGCGTGCGGTAGCTACCCTTGGCGACGGGACGTTTCAAGGTGTACAAAGTGCTGAATTCTGCTTGTTCGGGTGTAAGTAGACCCAACGTAAATCGTGTATTATGAGCGATCGTAATACCAGTTCAAAGGGTTTTTAAGGCAAGATTTAGTGCAGTTTCAGGCCTATACGACCGGCCAGGCTGATCTGTTCGCCTGATTCGTCGGCGAGTGGCCTGGGTGTGTCCGCCCCGACCAAAGAACCGATGACGAGGGCGATCGCCGCGACTGGCACGGCCATAAGGTCAGCGGGCTGGTTGGGAGATACCTCGAGAAACAATATCCAAGAGACGAATCCGGCCATCATCGAAGCCAGACATCCTGTGGCGTTCGCACGTTGCCACCAGATACCGGCGGTCAACGGAACAAAGAGGGTGGCGAGCAGGATGGACCAGGAATCGACCATCAGAGAGTAGATGGTGTTTGCGCTGAAGGCGAGGTAGAGCGAGAAGAGTCCGAGCAGCGGAACGGTGATCCGCGAAACGCGCAAGATGGTGCGCTCGTCTACATCGGGCTTGAACCGCTTGAGAAGGTCCCAACTGATCACGCTGGCCGGGGCGAGCAGGGCACTGTCTGCGCTGCTCAACAACGCAGAGATGAGCGCACCCAGGAAGATCGAGAGGGCGACGGGGGGCAAGTATGTCATGCCCAGGGTCATCATCACGAGGTCGGGGTTCTCAAGATCGGGAAGAACGACACGCCCGGCGATCCCCAGAAAGACCGGAATCAAACCGACCGTCAGGTAGAGGAGGGCCGATAAGTAGGCGCTGTTCTGGGCGATCTGCTCGTTCCGGCTGGAGAGGCTGCGTTGGATCAGGTCTTGGCCTGCGAGATTTCCGAGCCCGATGACCAGCCAGTCTCTGAAGTAGGAGAACCAGGCGGCTCCGTCCCCACCGTGCGGATAGAGATGGAACGTGCTGTCTGGCACCTGTGAGCGGATCGCGTCCCAACCGCCGGCATCGGCAAGGATCATCGGAGCTAGGAAGACGAGACCGGCGACGAGGACACCGACCTGGATGAAGTCAGTCAGCGTGACTGCCCACATCCCTCCAGCCGTCGTGTAGAAGAGTACGATCGCTGCCCCGATCCAGATCCCTACGTCGGGATCCACTCCGGCGACCACCTGGACGACGCGACCGAAGGCCACCATCAGCGAGGCTACCCAGCCGATGTAAGTCGGGATCGTGCACAGGGCGGCGATGACCCGCGCATTCGGCCCGAAGCGCACCTCGAAGAAGCTGGCAATCGTGGTCAAACCCATCCGGCGCATCGTCCGCACGTAGAAGAGCCCAGCGACGATCAGGCAGAGCGCGGCACCGAACGGGTCGGCGATCACGCCAAGGAATCCGTTCTTGTAAGCCTCGCTCGATGCCCCCACTACGATCCCTCCGCCAAACCACGTGGCGGCCAGCGTCCCTGTTGACAGGACCAGTCCAAGCCGTCTGCCGGCAACCAGGAAGTCCGCCGAGCCCTTGACGCGTGACCCGGCGTAGACACCGACGGCGAGCGTCGCGCCGACGTAGATGAGTAGTCCGATCAGTAGCCCGCTGTCCATCGGGTTGCTCCTATTCGATGCGCCCGGCGGCTTTCAGTGCGGCGATCACGCGGTCGGTGGGCAAGGCGGGAATGTGGTGACCGTCCCGTCCCGTCATAGCTTCAGACGCGAACATAGCGTTCAAGACCGCCTCTTCGGTCGCCTCGATCACGGCCTGGAAGAGGAGAGTGAGGTGTCGGTCTCCCAGGATGTGGACCTTGTCGACGGTGACAGGAGGAGCGTTGTCGATCCGTGAACGGTAGCGGTCGATTCGCTGTGCTGTGCTGAACGCAATCGCGAAGTCTCCGCTGCTGGTGCGGGAGACGGTACCCGTTCGGGTAACACCGTAGGCTGACCTTATGCACAAACGTCTCAACTGGTGGGGCAGGACAGGCGCGTCAGTGGCAATGACGATGATGATCGATCCGTCGCGTCCTTGATTTTCGGTTGCTGTCAGGTCGCGACCGACCGGGACGCCATCGACGATGAGGCAGTGTTTCCGGCCACAGTTCGCGTTAACGAGTACACCCACGGTGTAGCCGCCATCATCTGTTGCGAGCACTCGCGATGCGGTACCGATACCGGCTTTATACTGATACGAACGCGTGCCCGTACCCGCTCCGACTGATCCTTCCGCAACCGCCCCCGTGGTGGCACGATCGATCGCATCGACAACGTGCTCGGGTTTGACGTGTCGTCCTGCGATATCGTTCAGTCGGCCGTCATAGCACTCACCGACGACAGGGAGGGGGACTCTCGATGCGCGTTGAGCCGTCACCCAATCCACGACACCGCTGTAGGCGTCTCCCACGCTCAAGGTGTTGGTCAAGACGACGGGCACTTCCAGTAATCCTCGCTCGTTGACCCACGCCAGACCGGTCATCTCGCCGTTGCCGTTTAGAATTTCTCCGGCCGCAAAGACCTGGTGCCGATAAATGTCCTCCTGATGGGGGAGGATTGCTGTCACGCCGGTCCGTACCGGTCCCTTGCCCACCACGAGATCGCCGTCACCGTGGTTGAGGGTGACGTGACCGACAGCGACACCCTGTACGTCAGTGATCGCGTTGCTGGGCCCCGTGTCGAGAACACCGATGCGCACGCCGAGATCCCTCGCTCTCGGTCGCTGAGCGTCCGTGGACGCAGCCAGGGCGAGTAGGACGAGGGCGAGCGCCACGCGATTCATCGAATCATTTTCTTCGCGAAGGTGAGCAGGAATATCGAGTTCAGGAATACGCCGATGAATGCTTCCATCGCCGCGAGTCCTTTACCCCATCCGAGGGCAACCATGTCACCATAGCCGAGGGTCGTGAACGTCACGATGCTGTAGTAGAGGGCGAATCCGAATGTGCGCAGATCTTCGGCGATCGTAATCTCGAAGTTGAAGGCGTAGACGTTGCCACCGTGAGACATTCCTGTGAGGCAGAAGATGAGTGCGCAGCCGATGACGACAGCGAGGGAGCATCCGATCACTCGGAGGGGGTCTTCCCCATACCCACAGATAATATCGACCAGCTTGGACCAGAAACGGTTGACCGACCACTTGGGCATCTGCATTCGCTTGCAGACCATGCCGTTGTAGAAAAATTGACCTGCCGTGTCTGTCATCCCGCTGGACTCGTATCGCTGCCGAATGATCAGATAGGTGTCTTCCGCTTCCTGATATTTCATCTGAGCGCCAATGGCATCGCCCTGCGCCGTCAGGTCCATCGCGATCTTGTGACTCCGGAGAATGGCATTATCTCCCCAATCAGCCCGATCGAGATCGGCGCCGTCCAGGTTCGCCCCGAGCAGGTCCGCGTCCTTCAGTTTGGTCTCTCGTAAGTTCGAGTCACGAAGGTCTGCCTTGAGCAGGTTCGCCCCGGTGAGATTGACGCTGAACGCACTCGCATCACGCAGGTTCGCTCGCTCGAGATTCGCGTAGGACAGGTCCAGCTCGATGATGAACGCGTCCTCGAGGTTCGCCCGATAGAGCTCGTAACCTTCGCAACTCTCCATCGCTCTTGCCTTGTGCTCGAGATGTTCCTTGATATCGATCTCAGACTTGTCGGCTTCACGGTCGTGCCATATACAGACGGACTTCCCGTCCTGCGCTTCTTCGGTGCAATGCTGGCCGCTCGGGCCGACATACTCACATTTTTGCATGGCTTGTTCCCCGTTGGTTGGTTGGGGGGTAAGTGACGGTCATGGATGCGGACGATCGGTGTTGGCGATTCTTCCACTCGAATCCGAGCAGGCTGCCAGCGAACCCGACGATCAACACGTATGGAACTTGCAGCAACATCCACGCTGGAAGGAATAGGAGTCCGGGTGAGACTCTCAGTCTTCGGGCCGCGATCACGGTGATGGTTGCGTCGGTGAGAAATCGCAGACCCCATGCTATGAGACAGAGCGAGGCGATATGTCCGCCGGCTGCCAGTGCCAGGATGGGCAGGATGTTGATTGAGAGAACGCTGGTCACATAGAGAAAGAGGGCTGGGTTGAGCTTTGCCTGAACGCGAGCGTTTGAAGCCCATCGGGTTCGTTGGCGGATCAGCCCACGCAGCGACTCGACCCGCCACGTGGTGGTGTGGCCAGCGGGGTCGAAGCAGAATGTGGCTTGGGCGCCCGCCTTCCTGAACAGCTGAGCCAGCAGGACATCGTCTCCGGACGCTCTACCAGCGACAGAGGTATAGCCCCCTACACGGTCGAACAGACGTTTCCGGTAGGCGAGGTTCTGCCCCGTGGCCGCCCATAGTGATCCGGCGCCAATGGCTCCGGCGGCCGCGGCGAGCATTGCGAAGAAATCGAAGGCCTGCAACCGGTGGACCCAGCCCTGGCCAACAGGAGCGACGCTGGAGTAGCCGACGACGACGTCGACATTCTCTGTGAAATGCGAGACGGTCGCCTCGATCCAGCCCGGCTCAGTGGTGCAGTCGGCGTCGGTCGTGAGGATCAGGTCTCCACGGGCTTCGGCTATGCCCGATGCCATCGGTCTCTTTTTCGCGGCATAGTCCGCATACGCGGGCAACGGGGAGAGGACGCGGACAGCGTCGTACTGTTCCGCCACTTGACGGGTGCGATCGGTCGAGTCGTCATCGACCACGAGGATTTCGTATCGGTCCGTCGGGTACGTCTGTGCGCCGAGGCTGTCGAGACACCGACCGAGGTAGGCGTCCTCATTTCGTGCGGCGATTACGACAGACACAAAGGGCTTTTCTGTGGACCGTTCGTCCCTTCGACGGATCAGGCCGATCGCGAATGTAACGGTGGCGACGAGATAGTAGATGGCCGCCAACGCGAACAGAATGGTCACGGCAGTCAAGGAGCGACCTCTTCGATGTCGTAGAACATCCCCTTCAGGCCCTCGCTGCAGTTGTTACAGATCGGCACCGCCGAACGGTCTTTCAGGATGTCATTCCTGAACTGGGTGTACCGCTCACCCTCCCAGACTTCGTCGAAGACGTGACCGTTGGATGTGTCACCGAGCCCGTAGTGGACGTCCTTGTCGAAGCAGCAGGGCGATACAGCCCCGTCCCAGTTCACGACCGTGCTATACCAGAGGTGGCGGCACGTGTTCTTGATTGTTCCCTTCGTCTTGACGCCATCCTCCGCGTAATCGTATCGGCTCTTCGACTCGTCAGTGGGCAGGAAGATCTGTGCGTCCTCTTCGGTATATACCTGGGCCGTCTTCAGCGACAGTCGGTCGACGCCGAAGTCCCGGGCCATCTGCCGCGCGGCGTCGACCTGGCCCTCGTTCTGCTTCATTAGGATGAACTGGAGGTGGATCCGTGGGGTCGAGGCCTGGAGCCGGCGCTTTGCCTCTGCTACGAGCTCGATTCCCTGCACGACCCGATCGAAGTCGCCACCGACCCGATACTTGACGTAAGTGTCTGGATCGACACCGTCGAGGCAGAGGATCAACTCACTCAGTCCACTCTGGATGATGTCTTCCGCTTCTGCGGCCGTCCGGATGTAGTGGACGTTCGTGCTCGTGATCGTCGGGACGTTCCGGTCCGCAGCGTGGCGGATCATCTTTGTCAGGTTTGGGTTCAGGAAGGGCTCGCCCTGGTTCCAGAGGAGGCAGAGCAGAAGGTCGTCAGCCAGATCGTCGAAGACCTTCTTGAAGTGCTCGAGTTCCATGTGTCCACGAGGCCGGGTCATCTCGCCATTCCCTGACGGACACAGTGGGCACTTGAGGTTGCAGTGGTTGGTGGGCTCGACCATCAGCATGAACGGCCGACCCATGCGGATGTCTCGTTTCAGGACGTTCGAAAGTGCATATGAAAGGCCGACCTTGGCTGCGTTCGTAACGCGACGGGGGGTCGCGACGCGGTAGTACCTGGAGATTGCTTCAGGAAGGAGCCGGAGTGGCAGCATTCGTCAGTTCCACGAGATCGGGCGGAGTGTGCCCAGCGCACAGAAGACGGTGACATACGGGACCGTCAAGACCTCAACGAGCGGAAACCATCGCATCATTTTTCGGTAGCCCAGTCGTCGTGCCGCTCTCCAAAGAAACACCCCATCGACCGTGGCCTTTACGATCAACACCGGCCACAGGATGGGGAGGATGCTCGGCTCGAGCGCCCCGACCACAGGGCTGACGAGCAGGAGCAGATGAAATATATATACCAGAATGGCAAGGGACAAGACACGGCCACCGTAGTGCCGGGCCTTGGATTGATACCGAATCTGTCGCTGCCATTGGCGGTCACTGTGTACGGGTGAGGTGACGGCCGCGTCAGGGTCGTGGTTGTAGTCGATGTGCCAGCCCGCTGCTCGGATGCGTCTCATCAGCAGGACGTCATCGCCCCCGACGATGTGGCCGATCGGTGCGTATCCGCCAGCATCCAGATACGCCTCGCGGCGGTAGGCTAAGTTCCGGCCCGAGCACGCGAGGGGAAACCCGATCCCCGCGCTTCCCGCGGCGAGTGCATTGACCAGCATCGACTGAAACACAAACAGCGGCGCCCAGCGTCCGCCTGTGTCGGTCAGTGGCGCAGATCCGATGACTGCCCCCGTACCTTCGCCGAAGGCGGCTACGGTGGACGCGACCCAACCGGGGCCGGGGGTGCAATCAGCGTCCGTCGTGAGGATCAAGTCGCCCGTCGATGCCTCGAGGGCCAGGGCCAGCGCGTTCTTCTTCGGGCAGGCGAGCATTCCATCTTCGACCTCCAGAACAGTGAGCGGCAGGCGGTCGGTCCAGGATCGCGCGATATCACCTGTTCCGTCCGTTGAACGGTCGTCGACGAGAATGATCTGCCGCCGGCTGTCATCGAAGGTCTGTGAGGAGAGGGCTTCCAGGCAAGGCCCGATTCGGTCTGCCTCATTGTGAGCACATACGACGACGGTGACAGACGGGAAGGAGTTGTCTGGTTTGGGTCGGGCCCGTCGGGAGAGGCCAAACGTGATCGCCCCGGTAATTAATGTGTAGAGTGTGCCCAGCCCAACCAGCAATACGACATATGGGAAGGCTTCAGCACTCAAGAGATCGACGGATCCACTCAAGGTTTCGCCTCGGCATGATGCCGTAGTTGTAGAAAGAGATCAGGTCGCTGCCAGTCTCCCGGGCAGCCTGCACGGATGCGGCCAACTGTTCGCCGGATGTTGAAGCGGGAGGATAGGCCTGCAGGCCGGCAGCCACTCGGCACGCATCGCCGACCTGCTGAAACGCCGAAGAGAGCGTCTCCAAGGTTCGGTCGGTGTTGGGTGAATAGCACAGATACTCCACGGCTTCTACCGAGCGGGCAATCGCCGGGACGTCCACCCCGGACGTCAGTCGTTCACCCATGACCAGCAGTCGAATCGGTTTTCTGCTTGCCGAAGCCACGTCCTCAATTAGTGTGGTCACCGTGCTGTCGCGCAGATTCACGAAAGCCTGCAGGTCTGAGTCGGCCGAGAGCAGGTCAGCAGGTGAGGACTCCAGCGGCTCACCCGAGTCAAAGACAGCCTCGACTTCCGCGAGGCAGCGAGAGCGTAGTTCCGTGATATCGATACCGTGGTCTTCGGCTGATGCAATGCAATCGTCGCAGAAACAGAGGGAGAACAGAAACCATCCACCCGTCCCAAGCTCGACCCCGATCTTGGGATGGAAATGGGTGTGGCCGTAGGCGCCAAAGCTCAGGGATTCGCACTCGATCACGCTCACTGGATCGACGGCGGAGAGGTCCTGGGCCAGCGAACACGCATATTCGCGCACATCCGGGTTGGACGGGCAGAGCTGATGGCGCAACCGGTCTCCGGTACACGTCATCTGTGCGCATTCCGGATGAGTGGTGGCGAGGTGGGTGTTGTGGAGGAACAGTGTCCAGGCGGTCACCGTGAGGTCGTGGTCACGAGCGACGTCCGCGCATTCTGTCCAGGCATTCCCGGATAACAGGTTGGATCGTGCCGGGCGGAGTTTGCCATAGGCATCGTCTCGGGCAGGATAGTAAGCGGCAGAGCGCTCCGAAGTCAACAACCGCCCCAAGCGACCGTGAGGTCTCAGCTGGTCGAAGCAGTGGTAGGTCGCGGCGAGGCTAACTCCGTCCAGGCCGGCGGACGACAGCTCCCGAGCCACCTGATCGGGGCCGCTTTCGACCATGTCCCAGGGGTATGTCCAAATCGTGCTTTCCATGCTTCTTTCAAGATAGGAGGAGGCTCCCCGAGCCGCAACCTCAGGGGGAAACGCGTTGACGCCCGTCTGATACGCCGCTATACTGCGGATCGATCATAATGAAAGAATTTCCAACGCTTTACGACGATTGACTATGCAAATCCCTCCGACCAGGCCGGACAAGGCCTATCGTGATCGAGAATTCTTGAACAGCCGTGACGCGAGGACGATCCGCATCTTGGCCGAGTATACTCAGGCTATGCAGCGGCTCCAGGAGGAGCGGGTCGAGAATACCATCGTATTCTTTGGCTCCGCCCGGATCAAGGACCCCGAGGAAGCCAGACGGATTCTCGAAGAAGCACGCACTTCGGGCGATCAGGAACGGGTAGCCACCGCCGAGCGTGGTGTGACGATGTCGAGGTATTATCGAGATGCGGTCACGCTCTCCCGCATGCTGACCGAGTGGTCGAACGGTCGTGAGGAGGGCAACCGGTTTGCTGTATGCTCAGGCGGCGGTCCTGGCATCATGGAGGCCGCCAACCGAGGTGCTGCCGATGTCGGGGGGGCCTCGGTCGGGCTGAACATCAGCCTGCCGTTCGAGGAGTATCCGAACCCGTATATCTCAGAGCGCCTTGGCTTCGAGTTCCACTACTTTTTCATGCGGAAATTCTGGTTCGTCTACCTGGCGAAGGCTCTGGTGATCCTGCCCGGAGGGTTTGGTACGATCGACGAATTGATGGAGGTGCTGACGCTCATCCAGACGGGCAAGGTCGATCGCCCCATGCCAGCGGTTCTGTATGGCCCCGATTTCTGGAATGACGTTCTCAACATGGACAAGCTCGTCGAGTGGGGAACCATCAGTGCTTCCGACCTCGACCTGTTCAAGTTTATCGACACGCCGGAAGAAGCATTTGACTACCTTACGGGCGAACTCGACAAGCATTATTCCGGGTAAGCCGAGCTGCCCCTCGTGGGCGGTCAGAGTCGCTTGAATCGCTACTCGGTGGACGTTAAGCGAGTCAACGAAGACATCTCTCTGGAGTTCGGAGGGGCTGTATCAGTATCTGTTCTACATCGCTCCCGATATTCTCCTGATGATCGACCGGGAGGGACGCGTCGAGGTGGCCAACTCCAGGTGCGCCGATGTGCTGAACCGGCCTCCCGGTGACCTCCAGGGTCAGCCGGTCTCCAACCTGTTTGCTCCCAACAGCCGATCAGATTTCAGTGTCCTGCTCAAGGGGATGTCCAAGGGAACGGCCATGCCTGAAGTCGAGGTGATGGTCCTCGATCCCTTCGGGCGTCAGTTCCCGGTGATGCTCGACGTGCGCGAGATCCGGAACTCCGACGACTTTCTGGTGCGGCTCCGAGACCTGCGTGAGATCAAGGCACTCGAGCAGGAATACCGGGGGGTGTTCAAGAGCATCGCAGAAGCCGTGTTCATCGGGGACCCTGAAACGGGACAGATCCTCCAGGCCAACCGCAGAGCGGATGAAGATCACCAGGTATCAACTAGTCAGATAGTCAGATAGACTCCTTGAGTCTGACCTTTGACCTGGGACTTTCTGACTTTCGACTTGGTCTTAAGCGAGGAGCTTGCGGACGCTGTCTTGGATATCTGTGCGGTGGAAGGGCTGCCTGATGAACTGATCGGGGCCGGCTTCGAACAGCAGATCCTCGACACGGTAGTTGTCGGTGCCCGTAATGACGATGACGCGGGCGGACGGATGTGTGTTCTTGATGTCGGGCAGCAGCTCGAGGCCGGTCGCGTCCGGCAGGCCCACTTCCAGGAACGCGATGTCCGGGCTGATCTGCGGCAGCATCTCACGCGTGGTCGCAAAATCCTTCGCGGACACGACGCTGTGAGCATCGGATTCCAGAAAGTCCGTGAGGACCTCCTGAAGTTCCACGTTGTCGTCCATGATCATTATGTCTGCCATTTTGCTCTCCCGGTTTTGGTGTTGAGCCGGAGGCTCCGTTCCGCCTGCACGGCCTGCGCCAAATCCCCCGATTTATTCAGGCCGTCCAAGCGTCCACGGGCGGAAGCCTTCGCCGACAACCCCGACATTGCCTGTGCTACGCTTGGCAGTGCACGCATATATAAGCGCAAAGGGTGTGCCCGATGACCACCAGGGAAGGCAGAAAAATATAATAGTTTTAATATCAATACTTTACGCCGATCCAGGTCTGGTGTGTGTTAGTAGATTGCCTTGAATGGACGACGGGATAGATTACAGATCGATTGTAGATCGATCTGTAGGGTAGAGCGTTTCGTATCGCAGTGTAGGAGGGGATGTGCCACGAATCGTAGCGATGCTTACGGACTTCGGATTGCAGGACGGGTATGTGGCTGAGATGCGCGGTGTCGTGATGTCACACGACTTCGAGATTCGGCTCGTCGACATCACCCACGAGATCGCACCACAGGATGTCCGCGGCGGCGCCTATGTCCTGAGTACCGTGATCAAGCGATTCCCCCAAGGGACGGTCTACTTGTGCGTGGTGGACCCTGGTGTGGGGACGGCCCGGCGTCCGATCGTGGTTCGCCACCGACTCGGGACGTTCGTTGGGCCCGACAACGGGTTGTTCACTCCGATTCTGGGTGAAGATGTGGCCGAGGTGGTGGAGATCGTTCCGGAGCGGTTGGGTGCTGTTGATGTCAGCCGAACGTTCCACGGGCGCGATCTGTTTGCACCTGCTGCAGCTCGGGCTGCAGTAGGTGAGCCCATACACTGCCTGGGGAATGTGGTGACAGATCCGATCGTGCTCCAGGGCTGGGATCTGGTAGCGTCGGGAGACGGTATCAAGGGACGTGTGCTCCATATCGATCGGTTCGGGAACGCGATCACCAACATCCCCGAGCAGGCACTGGAGGGGCGAAAGGGTGTACTTGTGAAGGCTGGAGAACACCAGTTGGGTGATGTTGCGAAGACGTATGGAGATGTCGCTCAGGGGCAGTGGCTGGCGCTGTTCGGAAGTCAACGGACACTCGAGCTTTCGATCAACGGCGGAAATGCTGCCGAGACCTTGGATATCAGGCCTGGTGATTCTGTGAGTGTTTCCTGGGAGGGGTGATCAGTGTTTTATGATGCTGATCAAGTCCGCCAGTCGGAGGATGTCGTGGTCAGGACGTTCGATTTCCGTCTCAGGCTCGGCGTTTTTCTGCCGTCCGTGACGGTATCGGACCGTGGTGACCCCAATTCGATTACCGGCAGCGACGTCAGTGTCGAGTTTGTCTCCCACTGACAGAGCCTGATCAGGTAGGAGTCCTGCGTCGCTGAGCGCCCTGTTCAGGTCGTCGTCCTTGGGCGTGTCCGGGTCGTCGTGGATATAAAGATTCTGCCCTTCGGAAAAGTATCTGTCCAAGCCAAGCCGATCCACCTTCGCCAACTGTCGCCCTCGGCGACCCGTCGTCACGCACGTGAGCGTGACTCCTAGCGCGACCAGGCCATCGAGGGTTTCGATCGCGTCAGGGAAGGAGGTGATCGGCGGGACGTCATCTCTGTTGTAAGTCTCCAAGGCCTCCGCGACGGTGGCATCGGGTATTCCGTGAAGACGACCGATCTCACGAATGGCGCCGGAGGACCCCAGACGANCCNCAAGGTCCNTCTGAAGTTCGGTCAGCGNCTCGACGTCGTGGGTTGGTGAATCCTGGACAAGCACAGCGGAGGCTCGCTGTCTGGCGGGTTCGGTCAGTTGACCGGTGCAGTCGAAGAGGGTGTCATCCAGGTCGAAGATGACCCCGCGAATCCTGTCAGGAGACCCGATACTCAACGCGTATCGCCCAATCCCCAGTAATCCGGAATCGGGAGGCCACAGTAGGTCCGGCAGACCGCATCGGCGGCCTTGTTGGAGTCGTGACTGATGAAGTCGCCCACCCCCCGGTCCATAACGTCCGGACTGAACTCTTCCACGAAGTCCGCACGCGTCCAAGTGGCCATCTGGTCCAGACGCTCCTGGTCGCACGCCACAAGCACTTTTCCGTCAGCGGCATACTGCTCGAGCAGTGGGGCCCAGGCCTGGCCTTTTTCGCTTTCGAAGATCCTCGGGTCCTGCACCAGGACGTGATCGAGCAGACTGTCTCTGGACTCTTCAGGGAGGTGACTCATCAGCGCTCGCAGATGGTCCGAGGCCTCAAACCCGTCTGATTGGCCCGGCTGAGTCGTGATATTACAGACATAGAGCGTCTTACCGAGATCGCGGTCGATCAATGCCTGTCGGATTTCGGGAACAAGCAGATTGGTAATCACAGACGTAAAGAGTGATCCAGGCCCCAGGATCACGAGATCAGCCGTTCGGATGGCGTCGGCCGCCTCTGAGGGGGCGCGGGCGGTGTTTCGCTCTACAGCCAGGCTTTCTCCGCTCGGCGCGTGGACCTCTACCTGCCCGGTGGCCTCGTCGATAATCCGGGTCAGTGCGCCTCCATCGCGGTCGAGCTCAGCCAGAATATCCGCGTTCTGTAGCAGGTAGGCTTCCTTCAAAGGAGGCTTCCCGGGTTTCCGAACCATCCACTCCGTGTATCGATGCTCTCCGTCTTCCAATTCTGCGCAGATGTCCACGTTGTCGATGGAAGAGGGCAGGATGGTTCCCTGGACGCCGAGCATTTCGCTGGCGGTCTGGATCGCATTCTGGAAGCTGCCCGTCTGTTGCGTCAACGCGGCGACGAGGAAGTTTCCGATATGGTCGTTCTTGAAGATGCCCGACTGGGCTTCGTCGTTCGGGAAACGGTGATGGAAAACGCTGTAGAGCCCGGGCGATACAGTTGTCGGGTCGGACAATGCCGTGAGCGCATTCCGGATGTCACCCGGGGGCTGAACACCAAGGTTCCAGCGGATTCGGCCCGAAGATGCGCCGGTGTCGGTGACGGCAACGATCGCCGTGGGCGATTTGTCGTAGGTCCGGATTCCCCGGAGCACGGTCGGCAGGCCCGTACCGCCGCCGATGACGACCGTCCGCAAGCTCCCGCTGTCCTTGCCGGAGCGAGCTAGATGGACAAGTGTGGACAGCTGAGAGAGGAATCCGATCGTGTAATCTGGCCGGTCGCCTTCGCCCGGTTCGATCTCTCCGAATCGGCCTCGTTTCAGCCAGACAGTGGTCAGGCCGAGCGTGTTGCCTGACCGGATCTCGTCCTGCGTGCGATCACCCACGATCACGACTTCCTCGGGCGCAAACGCATTGTCCTCAAGGACCTCGTTGATCCAGTAGTCGTGCGAGGGGGGACCCTCGTTGATGATCCTGTGGAAGTAGGGAGCGATACCCAGACGGTCGATCTTGTTTTGCTGCCGTGAGGGCCTTCCCAAACTGAGAAGCACGAGGTGGCATCCGGCCGCTTTCAGTTCCTCCAGGGTCTGGATGGCATCGGGAAACGGCTTGATCGTCTCGACATCCTGGTGGTTGTAGGCCTGCTCCAGGATCCGGACGAAAGATTCGATTTCGTCGGTGTCGGATTCGCGTCGCCGTTCATTGCGATCCCCAAGGAAGGCATGGCAGGCATCTGGTTTCTGCTCGCAGAGGTCCTTGGCGATGTCGTAGAAGGCGAAGTAGTAGGGTGAGGAAGAGTAGTAGGGGCCGTGCTTGCGTTCCAGGCTTTCGATTTGGTCGATGGCATCGGCCTGGGAGTCGAAGAAGGTGTTTTCGTACAAGAGAGTGGCGACTCGCTCTCTGGCTGCTCGAACGAGCGGAGCGAGATCGAAGATTGTGCCGTCGAGATCGAAGATGACGGCTTTGATGTTCTGCATAAGCCCCTGAATGCGTTGATGTTCGCGTAGCATGGTAATGTTAGGCTTTCACGTCGGAAAAGTAAACGTGGGAGCGCGATCGCAACTAGTCGTTCGGGATCGAATCGGCTTCGGAGAAGGCAGCGGCGCTGTTTGGGGCGAGAGCCTCGCCGACAGCCTTGAGCAGGCCGGACATTCCGGTCGGTTTGGAGAGGACGGGCTCTATTCCCACTTCCTCGAGCGAACGACGGGATTCGTTGTTGAGGTAACCGGATATGACCGGATGCGCGGTAGAGGGGACCATCTCCGCTCGACCTGGAGGTAAAGCGAGATTACCCGGGTGGTCCGTCAGCGGCTGTGCGATATGACGGAGTATGATGCACGGAAAGAGGGATTTCAGAACCTGTAGAGCTACCGTGACATCATTATCCGGATGCGTGATGGCGTGGACTGGGACCTCGACCACAAAGTTTGGCTCCACGAGTTTGTGGCCTGCGACGCGTGATCGTGCCGGGGCGGATGGTGTCGTCCCAGAGGGTTCGGAAGTGCAAAATTACCAGTAGTTTAAGCTAATGGAATCGACACGTACAGCTTGACACAATGGACGTGAACTCGTACATTCCGAGGCTTCGAAACCAGCAGATCTGAGATCAGGCGGGGTTGATGGCGGGGGGGAGAGTATAAGCCTGGATTATTTGTCGTGTTGATTTGGTGAAAGGCGAGGTTGGTATGTCTGTCAAGCGAGTCGGTGTGCTGACTGGCGGAGGAGATTGTCCCGGACTGAATGCCGTGATCCGGGCGATTGTGCGCAAGG
Source organism: Gemmatimonadota bacterium (assembly GCA_002727195.1). Classification (GTDB taxonomy): domain Bacteria; phylum Latescibacterota; class UBA2968; order UBA2968; family UBA2968; genus UBA2968. Next base: position 4,939 of record PBWH01000001.1, on the reverse strand, counting down.
GCATCGACCCCTACGGTCTGGACATCATCGGAATCCTGGAGGGGTGGAAGGGGATGATGGAGGGGCTCTACCGGCCGCTCGATATGAAGGAAGTGTCCGGGATCCTGCCCAAGGGCGGGACGATTCTCAGCACGTCCAGGACCAACCCTTATAACATCGAGGGGGGGGCACGTACGGTGAAGGACAACATGGGGCGAATGGAGCTGGATGCCCTGATCGCGATCGGCGGTGACGACACGATCGGTGTCGCTGCGAAACTCCACGAAGACGGCGTGAAGGTCGTTGGTGTGCCGAAGACAATCGATAACGATCTGGAGGGTACGGACCAAACCTTCGGGTTCGACACAGCCATCAACATTGTGATGGAGGCGGTCGACCGCCTCCACACGACAGCGGAGTCTCACAACCGCGTGATGGTCTGCGAGGTGATGGGGCGGCACGCGGGCTGGATCGCCGTCGAGTCCGGTATCGCCGGTGGCGCGGACGTCGTGCTGATCCCGGAGGAACCTTTCACGATCGAAGCCGTCTGCGATACGCTCCGGAAGCGACACGAACGTGGTAAGACGTTCAGTATCATCGTAGTCGCTGAGGGTGCGAAGCTCGCAGACGACAGCATGGTGCTTAAGTCTGAGGAACGTGACGCCTTTGGCCACGTCCGTCTTGGCGGAATCGGGAACGTGCTGGGCGAGCAGATCGAGAAGCAGACTGGCTTCGAGACCCGGGTAACGGTGCTGGGGCATATTCAGCGTGGCGGAAGCCCCACGGCGTTCGATCGAGTTCTCGGTACGCGCTTCGGTATTGCCGCTATCGACTGCGTGGCTCAGGGCGAGTTCGGGAAGATGGTGGCGTTGCGCGGAACAGAGATCGTCTCGGTGGACATCAAGGATGCGGTGTCGAAGAATCGGACCGTCGACATGGGGCTCTACGATATCGCTAAAGTATTTTTTGGTTAGGGGACGCGGGGAAAAGAGGAGAAGTCAATGGCTATTCAGATTGGAATCAACGGATTTGGTCGTATCGGTCGATTGGTGTTTCGCGCCGCGATGTCTCAGGGCGGGATCGAGGTCGTCGCAGTAAACGACCTGACCGACGCCGGTACGCTGGCGCATCTGCTGAAGTATGACTCGACCCACGGTAAATATCCGGGAGATGTAGCAGCTGGTGACGGCTCGCTGATAGTCGACGGGAAAGAGATCAAGGTTCTCTCCGAGCGCGATCCGGCCGACCTGCCCTGGGGAGACCACGGGGCGAAAATCGTGGTGGAATCCACGGGTTTCTTCGCAGACAAGGATGGCGCCAGCAAGCATCTGCAGGGTGGGGCCGACCGTGTTGTTATCTCCGCACCGGCAAAAGGTGATCTGCCGACGGTGGTGATGGGGATCAACGACGACATCCTGACGGATGCCGACACGGTGATGTCGAACGCTTCGTGCACGACGAACTGTCTGGCACCGATGGTCAAGGTGTTGAACGATAACTTCGGCGTCGAGCACGGTCTGATGACGACAATTCACGCCTACACTGGCGATCAGCGGATCCTGGACGCACCTCATAGCGACCTGCGTCGCGCCCGTTCGGCCGCGGTTTCGATGATTCCAACCACCACGGGAGCAGCCAGCGCCGTGGGTAAGGTTATCCCCGAACTCAACGGCAAGCTCGATGGTATGGCCGTCCGTGTTCCGACGCCCGATGGCTCGTTTACGGATTTTGTCGGCGTGCTCCGCGAGGAAGTCACAGCTGATTCGGTCAACGCAGCCTTCCAGGCGGCCGGCGACGGCGCCCTCAAGGGGATCCTGGAGTTCTCTGACGAGCCTCTCGTGTCGATGGACATCGTCGGGAATCCGCACTCCTGCATCTTTGACTCTCAGATCACCACGGTAATGGCAGGCAACCTGGTCAAGGTGTGTGGCTGGTATGACAACGAGTGGGGGTACTCGAACCGCTGTGTCGATCTGATCAAGAAGATCGGGTAACTCAGTCGAAGATCGGAAAGTCACAAGTCAAAGGTCAAAGTCAAGCCGTGAATAAGCTGTCTATTACGGATCTGGATCTGGCGGACAAACGTGTCCTCGTGCGCGTGGACTTCAATGTGCCGCTGGATGGCAAGACCGTCTCTGATGATACCCGTCTCCGGGCGTCCGTTCCGACGATCCAGCATATCCTGGATGCGGGAGGGTTACCGGTCTTGATGTCTCATCTGGGACGCCCAAAGGGTGAGCGGGTGCCAGAGCTATCGCTCGAGCCGGTCGGTCGGGCGCTTCAGGATCTCCTCGGTCGTGAGGTGGTGTCCGTCTCCGATTGTGTGGGACCGGAGGCGGTGACTACGGTCAAAGAGGCTGAGGCCGGTTCAGTAGTCCTTCTGGAGAATCTCCGCTTCCATAAAGAAGAAGAAGAGAATGCGCCGGGGTTCGCTATGCAGTTCGCAGACCTGGGTGACGTTTATGTGAACGACGCCTTTGGGGCGGCGCATCGGGCTCACTCCTCAACGGAGGGTGTCACGCACTACTTCACGGAGTGCGTCGCCGGTCTGTTGATGCAGAAGGAGCTGGACTACCTGGGCGGCGCACTGGCGGATCCGGACGTGCCGTTCGTGGCCGTGATGGGGGGGGCGAAGGTCTCTGGGAAGATCGACGTGATCGAGCATTTTCTGCCCAAGATCAACACGCTTCTGATCGGCGGCGGGATGGCTTTCACCTTCTTCAAGGTCATGGGGCTCGAGATCGGGAAGTCGCTGCTGGAAGCAGATCGGATGGAGGTCGCCGAGCAGATCCTGAAGAAGGCTGAGGACCTTGGCGTTCGCATCGAACTGCCTGTGGACTGTGTGGTCGCGCCGGATCTGGGCGACGGCGTAACAACGAGCATCGTGACCAGGGATGGGATTCCTGAGGATCAAGAGGCTGCCGACATTGGCCCAGAGACCCGTTCCTTGTTTGCCGGCCACATTACGGCTGCGAAGACTGTCGTCTGGAACGGGCCGATGGGCGTCTTCGAAATGGCACCGTTCAGCGCCGGAACCACCGCAATCGCCGAGGCGATGGCGGCGGCAACGGACGAAGGCGCGACGACAATCGTTGGTGGAGGAGAGACGGCCGCGGCCGTTTCCGGGGTGGCTGATCGAATCAGTCACGTGTCCACTGGAGGTGGGGCATCGCTCGAGTTCCTGGAAGGGAAGGAACTGCCCGGCGTTGTCGCACTGACCGACAAGGGATAGCCTGAGGGCGGTGAAGGGAGAATCGCATGGCGGATCGCAAGCCGGTCGTAGCCGGTAACTGGAAAATGAACAAGACGTCCGAGGAGGCCGAAGCACTGGCAAAGGGCGTCGTGGATGCTGTTTCGGGCGTCGAGGGCGTCGAGGTGGTCGTTTGCCCGACGTTTACCTGCCTGGAGCGCGTCGCTGGCGTCGTGAAGGATACGTCGGTCTGTCTGGGCGCTCAGAACGTGTATTGGGAGGCCGAAGGGGCGTTCACGGGTGAGATCTCGACGGCCATGTTATTGACCGCAGGATGCAGCCACGTTATATTAGGACACTCTGAACGACGGCAGTTTTTCGGTGAAACCGATGGAACCGTGAATCGGCGGGTGAAAGCGGCACTCGAGGCCACACTCTCGCCGATTGTCTGTGTGGGAGAGACCCAGGAGGAGCGGGAATCGGGTGTCACAGACTCCGTCGTGAGGACTCAGGTTACCGGTAGTCTGGACGGCCTGTCGTCTGAAGAGGTCGACAAGCTCGTGATCGCCTATGAGCCGGTTTGGGCGATCGGGACCGGACTCACGGCGACGCCGGAGCAGGCTGATGAGGTGCACGCACTGATTCGGTCGGTCCTAGCCGATGCACACGGACAGGAGACGGCGGATTCAGTCCGCATTCAGTATGGCGGATCCGTCAAGCCGGACAACGCGTCCGTCCTGTTTTCACAGCCCAACATCGATGGTGGTCTGATCGGAGGGGCCTCTCTCGAGGCCGTCTCTTTCGCCGCGGTCGTCAAGGGCGCACTTGGATAGCCAAACAAGAGTCTAACTATGTATTACGTTCTGTTGATCATACACATTCTCGTCTGCGCCGTGATGATCGTCAGTATCCTGATGCAGGCAGGTAAAGGTGGTGGCCTTGCCGGTGGCGCCTTCGGTGGGGGACCGATGGGTGGAGGCGGCAGTCAGTTGTTTGGTGGGGGCGGAGCAGCTTCCTTCCTGACCAAGGTGACGTCCTACTCCGGTCTTGCCTTCTTCCTGACGTGTATCGGGATGTGGTTCACGGCCCGGAGCGCGGACCCCGTCGCCGAGACGGCGGCCGAGCGGATGCTTCGTGAACAACAGGCGCCAATCCCGCTGACCGCACCGGCACCGGAAACGCAGCCCGCGACGATTCCGGGTGTGGAGACGGCTCCGGTGACCTCGACAACCGACTCCGTGAAGTAAGTCAGCGTCGGGATCCGAATTTCCCGCTCGGGCGGGAAATCGCACAAACGAATAATGCCCAAGTGGTGGAATTGGTAGACACGCTACGTTGAGGGCGTAGTGGTCGCAAGGCCGTGCTGGTTCGAGTCCAGTCTTGGGCACCAAAAAAGACAGTATGTAAAGGGGTTTGCGTCGATTGAGGCGTAAGCCCCTTTTTTTGTTTTGGAGGCAAAACGCACCAAAATGACTACGCCGTAGGCAGAATGTAGACACTTTGGGGATGACCTGCCCCCCTGGATTGTTCCCATTCCTAGAGTTAGGATATGGGACAGAAAGGGGGCCATATGGCCAGGAAGCGTTACACGGCAGTGCTCACGTCCGACCACATAGCGCATTAGGCTGCCGCCCACTTGCACCAGTGGTCATCAAATCGCCAATCGCAGCCGCATCCTAACTTTGGATGTGGACACATAGATGGGGGCAGGTCAGTGCCCCACCTTCAGGGTCTTCGTTTCCCGCCCAATGCTCTAGGAAGCCAATCTCT
>PBWH01000007.1 GCA_002727195.1 Gemmatimonadota bacterium | reverse complement strand
AGAAAACTCCAGACGAATGCAGGCTCTCGTTCAATGGCCGTCAGGGCGACCTGCATACACCTTGCCTGCAAGTCCTGTGTGTCGGGGTCGACCGGATAGGACCACGGCTCCGATGCTGCCTTCAGGGACTGATTGTATCCGAGCTCGGTCAAAAGGATCGGGCGATCGACCGCTTCAGCGAACCTAGCCAGCCGCGCCGACAGCTTCGCCCACCATCTCTCAAGCTCCTCTCTCCCGGGATCCTTCTAGTCCGAAATCGGAAAGTATGACTGAATCCCGACCAGATCGGGCGCGTCCCAGAACGGCACCTTCTCGAAGACGTCCCAGTTGGACACAAAAGTGATCGGGGCAAGTGTGTGGCTTCGCACCTCTACGATCAATCGACGCCAGTTGTCCTCGTCCTGCACAGTACGATCCAGTTCGGTCCCGACCACAAACAGATCAGCACCCCTGCAGNCATCCGCCATCGCCGTGATCCACGCGCTGTAACCTTTCCANAACCGTTCCCANTCTTCGTCCGATGAAAAANTGATCNCACCGCGCTACNAGAAGCCCGACCGCCAGTGAGCCANATNAGGCNTTACGCACACNTTCAGTCCCATCTTGTGGGCAACCCGGATCGGCTCCNTNCAGTAGCTGGGCGGCCGTCCATCGGCCATCCGGAACGAAACTGTTCCATCCATTCGGATGCGTGCATAAGGGTGGAACGCGATCCAGTTCGCGTCGATATCCCTGATCGCCTCGTAGGAAGGGCCAAGGATCTCAGGGTAGCCGAGCTCGCGCCCCCCACGATGCGTGGACAGGGTGATTCCCCGGATGTCTGCAAGCTGTGAGACCGTCGTCGTAAGGGATCGCCACAACGAGTAGCNAGCTTGCGCACTANGTGGTGAATGTCTTCATTAGGGCTTCGTCAACGNAACGTCCGCAACATCCTCCAGAGGTCAATCATGCCGATCAAANTGGCCGTCATCGGTNCNGGCAGTATCGGGTTTACGCGNCGGCTGATGGGCGACATCCTGATGGTGCCCGAACTTCAGGACACCGAATTCGTCTTCCACGACATCAACCGCAACAACCTGGACATGATCTCCCAGCTTGCTCGCCGCGATATCAAGGCGAACAAGCTTCCCGCCAAACTCCGCACTTCGATGAACCGGCGCAAGGCGCTCGAGGGCGCTGACTATGTCCTNAACACCACGCGNATCGGCGGACTCGATGCCTTTCAGCTCGACATAGACATCCCCNTGAAGTACGGGGTCGATCAATGCGTCGGAGACACGTTATGCGCCGGTGGTATCATGTACGGCCAGCGTAACATTCCCCAAGTGCTAGCGTTTTGCAAAGACATTCGGGAAGTAGCCAGCAGCGACGCGATCTTCCTGAACTACTCGAACCCGATGGCCATGAACACGTGGGCGGCGCTCGAGTATGGCGGCGTCCAGACCCTTGGNCTCTGTCACGGCGTACAGGGCGGACACAANCAGATCACCCAGGTNATCGAGGGNCTNGTGAACAAGTGGAAGCCCAGCGACAGCCGTGGGNACAAGCCNGTAAGCAAGAAGGATGTNGACATCATCTGCGCCGGGATCAACCACCAGACGTGGTATGTCCAGGTCCTCTATGATGGCGAAGACTGGACCGACCGCCTGCTCGAAGGCTTCGAACAACATCCTGTCTACCAGAATACGGAGAAGATCCGCATCGACATGCTCAGGAGATTCGGCTACTACACTACCGAGTCCAACGGGCACGTCTCTGAGTATGTCCCCTGGTATCGGAAGCGCACCCGTGAGATCAAGCGCTGGATCGATCTGCGTCACTGGATCCACGGCGAGACGGGCGGATACCTCCGCGTGTGCACGGAGGGCCGTAACTGGTTCGAGACGGATTTCCCNAACTGGATAAAGGCCGATCCGCCGAACTATGCTNACGGCCATCGNTCAGAAGANCACGGATCCTGGATCATCGAAGCTCGAGAGACGGGACGCACGTATCGCGGACATTTCAACGTCCGGAATAACGGGTCGATCACGAACCTGCCCGACGAGGCGATCGTCGAGGTACCCGGCTATATCGACCGAAACGGTGTCAACATCCCGAAGGTCGGCGACCTGCCACTTGGTTGTGCGGCGGTCTGCAGCGCCTCGATCCAGGTACAGAAAATGGCCGTGGAGGCGGCCGTCCAGGGAGATGTCGACCTGCTGAAGCAGACCTTCATGATGGACCCCCTCGTCAGCGCTGTCTGTTCGCCACCCGAGATCTGGCAGATGGTTGACGACATGCTCGTCGCCCAATCCAAATGGCTGCCNCAGTACAAGAAGGCGATCCCGGCAGCGCGTAAACGTCTGGCCTCCGAGAAGTCCCTCGGCACCAAGAAGACAGCCGGCGCAGCTCGCCTGAAGACAAAATCCGTTNCACAGATGCGTAAGGACCGTGCGTCNGCCCGCAAGAATGCCGACGCGGCAGACAAGGGCAACCTGATGAGTAAGTCTCGGAAGCCGGNCAGGACAGCCGCCGGCTAACTCGTTTCGCTGNGCACTCAGCGCTGCGCTCTTCGCTCCACAACACACGCTTCATCACATAGAGGAACCCCATGTTCGGCGACATACGAAACCTCGATGGCGAAAAGATCGACTACTCCTTCCACGCCGGCGATCCAGATGAGAATCACCTCGTCGTGATCGGTCACGGTGTCACCGGCAACAAGGACCGACCCTTTGTTGTCGCGTTGGCAGAGGCCCTGTCATCCGCCGGTATCCCGGCCTTGCGCATCTCGTTCTCAGGCAACGGCGCGTCGGAGGGACGCTTCGAGGATTCGACGATCTCGAAAGAAGTCGAAGACCTGTGCTGTGTGATCGATCATCTCGACGACTGGAACGTCATCTACGTCGGNCACAGCATGGGCGGGGCCGTCGGTGTGATCCGCNCGAGNAAGGACAACCGAATTCAGGCCCTCGTCTCGCTCGCCGGCATGGTGCACACGGAACAGTTCGCCCAGACCGAATTCGGAGACGTCACTCCCGATCGCGGATGCATGTGGAATGAACCGACCTGTCCCCTCTCGAGCACCTACGTGGACGACATGGCTCGGGTCGGCTCGGTCGTCACGCGTGGCGTATCCATCGAGGTACCCTGGCTCCTGGTCCACGGTACGGCGGATGACGTCGTGCCGCTCCAGGACTCCCTGGACATCGTGGACCGCGCGGGAGACAACGCGAAGCTCGTCGAGATCGACAACGCCGACCACGTCTTCTCCGAGCATACGGAGAAGATGATCGAGATTGTCCACGGCTGGGTCCGGGAACACATCGGCAGGTAGCAGTCACTGTAGTCAACCCCCTGAGGCCACATGATCGATTTCTTCCGATCGACCTTCACCTGGAAGGGGAAGCCCTGGCAGCCTGACCCGCACTACAGATGGAAAGGCGGGTTTGTCGGCGAGCACGGTGAGTATTATTACGTCCGGTTCAACCTCGAATCGCGATGCGAGATCCTGACGCCCGACGGGACCAACTATGAGTGCTTTCTCGGCTCACCCTGTCGGAGCGAGTACACGATCGCCGACCGTAACCTGTTCCAGATTCCGAGTAATGAATGGCGGATGGCNTTCAGCCATACGGCTGGCCTGACCATCGCGAACCGGCCGAGNACAGAGCGAGAAGAGGCAGCCGCCNCACCGCACAGCGAAGCCTTCCAGGACCATCGCATCGACATTCGACGACATTCCGATGCCAGACCACTGGCATCTGCTGCGGAAGTCGTCGAAGCCACGCTCGCAAACGATATCCTCGGGTGTGCCACCGCCTACGAAGACCGTGGTTACAAAGTCACGGTCGAATACCCCGTTAACCTCATCAACATCAACGCTGAGACGCCTCAGTTTCAGGTCTGTACGGGACCGATCCTCCTGCCTGACCTCGACACCTGGAACGGATCGGAGATGGAGCGTGTCTTTGTAGCCGATGCGGCCATCACCTCGTACGACTGGGTCGAGTTCATCCTGCGCCGGGAGATAGATGCGGCTCCCGAAGAGCGCGAATGGCTGGACAGACCAAGAGGTCGCGATCGATTGGAACTGACCGACCCGGAAAACCCGCCTTCCGACTATCCACCGTCTCGACCCAAGCCTCTTGTCTTTAATGAGACGTGGGAAATGCCCGCCGCGAATACAATCGTCCAGGTCTGAACGCATCGGGTTAAAACCGCATCGCGCTGGATGCTCAAATCCGTCTAAATGGAGAGATCTCCGAGCTCGAGAAGTGGATCGAATCTCCGGGACTTTAGAACCAGGAAACTGATCGAGATCCCACCTGTGACTGCTCCTGATATCCAGCACGTATGCGATGNCTACCTCGAGGGCCTTNGGGAGATCCTTGGGGACNCGCTACACGGCGTCTACACCTATGNNGCCGCGATGTTCGAGGACGGAGGTACNGTCCAGGACCTCGATTGTCACGTGATCNTNGACGCCGCTCCCATCCGACNAGCAACGATCTCGCCTCATCGACCTGCATCGAGACCTCGAGANCCGCTTCCCACCGCTTGGCGTCGAGGTCGACGCCTACTACATCCTTGCCGATGACGCCCGCAAGCGCGTCCCTCCGCCCAACCAGCTTATAGAGATTCGGGACGAATCCTGGGCTCTCCACAGTGCGGACGTCCGGGGCGGACGATACCGCACGCTACTGGGCTNGGAACCGGCCGACATTTTTCCCATCCCGAGTTGGTCGGCGCTGACCGAGGCCNTGGACCACGAGCTCGCCTTCATCAGCGACAACCTCAGGTATCCCGACTACTGCACTCTGAACCTCTGCAGGATCATCCGCAGTTTCGAAGAGAAGAATGTTGTCAGATCCAAACACGGCAGAGGTCGCTGGGCTTCAAAGCGTTACGCTCAATGGGAGGGACTGATTCAAGCCGCCATACGTTCCTACGCGAACACAGCGTCGGACGCCGACAACGCCCTGCTGCGCGACCAGGTCGTCCCCTTCCACCAGTTTGCCCTGGATGAGATTCGGCGAATACGAGACGTCGATAGTGCCTTCGATTTCCTGGACCCTGGAGAACTCGTGGACGGGGATCTCGAGCTCATCCATCAGGCACTGGGCGACCCGTCCAGGGGTCACGTACCGTTCTACCGATTCGGCATGTGTGTCAACGGGACCATCGACGCAGGTACCCTCGCGCGCAAAATCGGCGAGACGCGATCGGTGACGCACTATCGTGAGCAGATCGGATACGAGGTCTTCCCGTCGCATCGTGGGCATCGCTACGCGGCCCAGAGCTGCTCCCTGATCCGGCCTTTCGTCCGCGCCCACGGTCTCGACCAGGTGTGGATAACAGTCGATCCGGAGAACACTGCTTCCAGGCCCACGTTTGAGCTCGCGGGTGCCGAGCCGAGTATGTAGAGACCGTGGGCATTCCGAAGGATGAGTAAATGTACCAACGCGGCGACCGGGTGCGATGCCGGTATCGCCTGCCCACAGCGCCAAGACCGGACATTGCCGAGCAGTTCACCCGAAACACCGTGAACGCCAGGGGCGTCGAACAGGAAGTCCTGACCGCACAACAGTAGACCGTCCTGCGTGACAGGCTCCTCGAGTCGCGCCAACGACGTGATCAGGGAGCGCATTCCACTTCCAACTCACCGACAAAGACCCCCATCACCTCATCCGTGCGTGAACGGACGAGTGTGAGTATCGTAACGACGTCACCAACCGAACCAGGCGGCTCGCGGAGTATCCCGGNGCCGTGGTGANGATCTNTCTGCATATGGCGGCACNGATNNCTGCGCGTCGACATATCTTGTAACGAGAGTTTGCGAAGCAAACTCGCAACCAACGCGTAGCGTTCCCGAACTCTGACTCCTGACCTCTCCCTTGCCTTCCCACACAGAAACCACATCCTCACAAAGCCATTCGTACACGGTCAGCCTGGGCGGCACGCTTGACGGTGTGACCACCCGTGATCCTGTGGGCTACTCGGCATACGGGCAGGCATTCGAGCCGAACATCTCCGTTCGGATGGAGAACACGGGCGATACGGATGTCGTGAACCCGTGGATCATCGTGAACGGGAAGCGGGACTGGCGATCGATCGACCATATCCTGGCCGAAATCCTCGAAGACGGGATGAGTGACAGGGAGAAGGCGCGTGCCATCTGGGAATTTGCCCGCACGCATCGTTATCACTACACGTGCGCGTCGGACGAGGTCAAAGACACGGTCAAGATGCTCAACTGCTATGGCTACACGCTCTGCTGGGACGAGGCGTATACCGTGTCGAACCTGTGGCAGGCAGCAGGGCTGAAGGTGCGTCGTGGATACCCGCACGGGCACTGCACGACCGAGGTCTACTACGACGGCGCCTACCATCTGCTCGACAGCGACGAGCATCTGCTCTACCTGCTCAGGGACAACCAGACGATCGCCTCCGAAGAGGATCTGGCTCGCGATCGCGATCTGGTAAAACGTGGGCACGCCTACGGTGTTCTCCAGCGCGAGGATCCACAGGGCTCGGAAGCCGCCTCTTCCCTCTTCTTCTTCACGGGACCGCGAACAGGGGGCAGGCCACGCGTGGGCGACCACAGTATGGACCTCACGTTGCACCCCGGCGAGGCGTTGATCTGGAAGTGGGAAGACCGCGGGAAGTACCACGGTCACTGGGATCGTCCCAAGCGGCTGAGCAACGGCCGGATGACCTATACACCTGATCTGTCCACCGTCTCGAAGTGGTCGGATCGTCTCATCGGCTGGACCGTCGAGTCGGAAGGTCTGCGGGCGGGTGAGGATGCCAGCCTCAAACTGACGATTCGAAGCCCGTATGTCATCGTTGGCGGCGCCGTCAAGATCCAATCCGAAGGCGCTCTCGCAAGCCTCAGCGTAACGCACACGGATCAGCAATCCGTATCTCTCGAGTCGACGGACACCGGAGCCTACAGCCTCGACCCGGCGTTCCCGCCCGATGCGCCTGCCGTGTATGCCTATACGCTCCACGTGACGAGTCGACCGGGCGCACGACTGATCGACATCTCTATCGAGACAGAACTGCAGATGGCGCCCCTGTCTCTCCCTGCACTCGAGCTCGGTGAGAACCATATCGCGTATACTTCAGACTCCGGCGGCAGTGTCTCCATCACGCACGAATGGACGGAAAAGGACGCTGATCCCCCGCCCAATCCCCCGAAGAATCCGGAATTTCCACCAGATTCCGGCGAAGTGTCCGAAACGCAGTTTACCTTCTCGTGGCCGCCCGCCGACGGTGCTGCCGACTACCACCTCCAGCTCAGTGAATACGCGGACTTCAAGCACGTACAGAGTCCGGTCTTCGACAAACTCGTCTCAAAGACCCCCTCAGCCGGTACCGCGGAGTGGTCGATCCCTTTCGAAGGACTGTTGAATCCCAATCAGGACTACTTCTGGCGTATCCGTCCCAGGGACGCGGACGGGCAATGGGGTTCGTGGAGCCGACCGTGGACCTTCAAGATCAAGGCACCTGGTGTGCCACTGGATGTTCGCGTCGATCCGGATTGGGATGCGAGGACCATNACCCTCATGTGGGAGCCAAATCCGCAAGGGACTACACCCATTCGCTACGAGGTGTATGGTAGCAACGAGAGGGGGTTCTCAGCGAGCCGCGAGCCGTACGCCGCTATGGTCGACAACAAAACAACGGATACCTTCCCTGCCAACCATATCGCCACAACGGATCTCACCACGTTGCCCGTTGCCAGACCGGGCATCGATCTCGACAGCTGCTCGCATTACCGGGTGGTTGCCATTGATGAATCAGGCGCACGGAGCGGTCCATCTGACCAGGCTTTGGCGCCCTGTCCGATGATCCTGTCAATGCCCGAGCCCCAAGCGGTGGCCGGACAGACCTACACCTACCAGGTCGACGTCACGACCTCTACCGGTCAGCTGCGTGCCGAGCGCGTCGACGACCGAAACTACGTGCGCGAGATTCGTGAAGGCGATGCTTTGCGATACCTGGTTGATGAGGGCCCGCCGGAGTGGGTAAGCATCCACGAAACGACCGGCCTGTTCACAGCAACACCCGGCCCGGAACATCTCGGGTTCCACACCATCACCATTCGTGTTCAGAACGGGAACGGAGGCTTCGACATGCAGGGCTTTGACCTGGAAGTGGTTCGCGACACGAGTTAGCCGCACTCACCGGAAAGTCAAAAGCTCTTACCGCAGAGAACGCAGAGGATGGCTGGGATGTGGTGGGAGCCCGGTAGGGCGAGGCGCAAGTAGCCCGGGGTGGAGGCGTAGCGTAGCGAAGACGGAGCCCCGGGTATAGAGCCGCAGGGAAGCCTGGCGCCGCAAATCTGGGGAGAATCCAGAAGCAGTGAGCTACGGCGCCGATGTCAGCAGACAGAACGGCCAAGGATTGGCACCCAAGACATCAATGCCTGAAAGGCACGCACATGGAAAAGACGTGGCCGTGGTCTGTGCACATTAGCTCGTTTATCGGGCAGTCGCCTGAGGACATTCTCGAAACCTGTCAGCGTGCGGGACTGACCGCAGTCGACGGCACGTATCGCTTCTTCCAGAAGCACACAGCCGCAGAGCTCGACGCATTCGCAGAGCTGTTTACGCAGGGCGGCGTACGGATCGAGACTTTTCACCTGCCGTTCACCGAGGCGGATGAAGTCACATCCTTCTACGAGACCATCAGGACCGGGGCCNTAGATCGGATCCGCCACTGGATGGTAATGGCGAAAAGGCTGGGTGCGTCTGCCGGGATCCTCCACACGATCAAGCAGCCATACAACGTCGACATCGAAGGACTGGACAAGTATCTGACCCAGCTCGGAAAGAGTCTGGAGGCGCTCCTCCCCGCAGCGGAAGAAATCGGGTTCTCCCTCGCCATCGAGAACCTGCCCCCGGGTCAGGGCCGGTTCGGCTCCAGGCCGGAACACTTCACCGAAATCGCCACCCGATTCGCCCATCCCAACCTGGGATTCTGCCTGGACACGGGTCACGCGCTTGTTGCCGTCGGCCTCGACCACGCCAACGACTTCCTGGACGTGATGGGGCGGAACCTGATCGCCTTCCACCTCACCGACAATGCGGGAGATCGCGACGCCCACCTGGCGCCCGGTCACGGCCTGGTTGACTGGGATCCCGTCTTCCGAAAGGCCGTCGAGATCNGGTTTTCACGCCCCATGTGTATCGAGACGCCCCCCTTCGCTCCAGGTCCGCCCTACTCGCCAAACGCCTGGAAGCAGATGCTCGACGACACGGATGCGCTCGTGGCGCAGGCGCTGGCCAAAGGCTAGCCACCCACCGATTCAGACATCGGTATTGACACAAATGCACGCGGGCTTAGCTTTGACCTCACTTCGCAACAGACGAACTGATCAAGGAGAGAGAAACCGATGCCTGCATACAGCATGAATCACGTCCATCACGAGGCCGCAGACGTCCACGCCGCCGCCGAGTGGTATGTCAAACTGTTCGACGCCGCACAGGACGAACCTTTCGAGAAGGGTGGCGCAACCTGGATTCGGGTGCACATCGGCGACACCACGGTCACCATCACCGACCGTGCTTCGGATGGCCCGGAAGTCGGTCGTTTCCTCGGCTACGACCACCTGGGCATCGAATCGGACGACTTCGACGCCACGATGGCGCGGGTCGAAGAGCTTGGCGTCAACATCTGGGCAGGGCCGACGGATGGCGGTGGATTCCGCATCGCGTTCATCAGCGGCCCGGACAACATCAAGATCGAGCTCATGGAGAAGGCGTCGTAGCGACGACCCACTGGAGGACACGTGACCGCAGTTGAAGCGATTGGCGGCAGTCTGCCGCTGAACACCGAAGAATTCGCCCGTCGTGCGCACGCCTACACGATGAAGCCGACGCGGAACCCTCTCAAAGAGGTGCTCGACAAGGCGTCGTCCGTTGAAGAGACGCCTCCTCTGCTGGGTATCTTCAACGACATCCCCTGGCATCAGTTCCGTGAGAACGAGGCCCACGCGTGGGCAAAGGCCGGCTTCTCGTGGATCGTGAACGACGCCGAGCACTCGCAGTGGGAGGGCTGGTATGGCCGCGAACAGAACGCGCATCAGTGCCGCCACGGCCTGTTGCCCGTTCAGCGCCTCCATCGGGAAGCACGATCTTCACACGGCGACGTGTTCCAGCTGGGGGCAAGAGCCAGCATGCGCCCCTACGGCACAACCTACGAGGAAGCGGAGGCCTATTACCGGGCGGTGAACTTTCCCGAGCAGGGCAAGGCCACGCCCGACGATCGCGGCGGGTATCCCGTCCGGACGGGCGACCGCACGATGATGTTCACACCTGATGACCTCCGCGGCGCCGAAACGGAGACGCAGGGCTGGATCCAGTTCGAAACGGCCGAGTATATCCTGGACAAGGACATGCGCGATCGCGTACTCGACCTGATGGCCGCCCAAGGCCCCAACAAGGCCTGTTGCTTCGTCGGACCGTTCGATGCGATCCTTCGCGAAGGGGATATCCCTGAGATCGAGGATGCCGTTAACGAGCTGTTCCGTGAGGCTGCCAAGAGAGGCGTGCATACGGGCCGCGTCGTTGGCTCCGGTTCCCTGGAAGACCCGAAGGGGATCGAAGACGCGATGGTCATCGCCATAGAGAACGGGTGTCGGCTTGTATGCGTACATCCTTTCACGAGTGACATGGTCTACCGTGGCGCTGCCGCAATGGCTGCACCCTTCTTCGCCGCCGCCCAACGCTGCGGCTTCTAAGCCACCGGGGACGGTCGTGACCTGGCGCAAATACCTCTAGCCCACTATGTCCCGTCCCCATCTCTTCATCCGAAGTCAAAGCGTGGACGGCGCTCGATCCCTGGGCGACGTCAGGTCCGGTCTCTCCGACACGCACGCCGCGCAGCTCTGGAAACAACTCCTCGACAAGACCGCCCGTGAGCTCGAGGAACCTCCCTGGACACCATCGTCCGCGCTGCCCAGCCGCAAACCCCAACAGATCGCCCACGCCAACCGGGAATACGAGCTCGTCGCATATACGGCGAACCGGATCCTGGATGCGGCCCTCGTCGGCCTGCTACAAGACGACCGTCGATACGCGGAATCTGTCTGCAATCAGATCAGGACCGTTTACGACGTAGCTGCGTGGCCGGAAATCGAGGACAAGACCCATCTTGCCCACGGGGACCACTGCAGTCTCCGTAGCGGCCAGCTGGCCTTCGCGATCGGGTGCGCCTATGACTGGCTTTACAACCTGCTGACCGAGGCCGAGCGAACGGAGATCCTGGAGGGCTTCGACCGACGATTCACCCGACAGTTTCGAGCGGCACTGGAACACGGCGATCGATGGGTGAACTGGCGGCATAACTTCTGTGTCGTCATCTACGGCGGGTTTGCCATCGCCGGCATGGCTTTTGGCGACGACTATGCCGAGAGCGGGTGGCTGCTCGAGGTCGGAAAACGCCCGATGGACGGGTACTTCGACAGTCTCTTTGGACCCGAAGGCGAGTTCAACGAGAGCGTGCAATACGCCGGGTCAGCTGCGACTGCCGTCTACTACCTGACGGCCCAGCAATGCCACGCCCCCGCCTCAACTCATCCAATCGTGACGCAGCGGCTGGACGCGTTTTGCCGCTGGTATATGCACTTCACGCTTCCACCGGGCCGTGTCGCCGGTTTCGGAGATCCCGCCCCCGACCTTCCGCCAGTCGTGTTCCATTACAGTGCCGTCGCCTCAGCGCTTCGCGACGGTAACTTTCAGTGGTTCTACAGACAGTATGCGGACCACACGCGGGACACACATCGCAAGCGAGCGATCGAGCTGCTCTTCTATGACCCGACCGTCGAGGCCGTCGACCCCACGGGCCATCTCTCCCTCGGTCACGCCTATCACGCTCAGGGCAAACTGATCAGCAGCCGAAGTTCGTGGGATCCCGATTCGGCCGAGTCGATTGTCTACTCGAAGGCGGCGCGCGAGCACAACCACAGCCATCCCGACTGGGGCCAGGTCTGCCTGGACGGCTACGGTGATCGACTGCTCAGGGATCTTGGCTCCCCACCGGCCTATCCCCGTGACGATAGAGATCGCTACTACAACTACCAACAGTGGGGACACAACGTCCTCTTGTTCGGGAAGAATGAGACCGGAGGTGTATCGATCGCCGAGCGGGACCTCGCCGGGTCCATCGAACGAGCTGAGTTCGACGATGAACGAGGGGGTTGGTGGCGTCTCGACCTCTCATCGGTCTACTCGGACACTCAGTCTGTCACACGAACAGTCGTCCATCTCCTCCCGCGTATACTTGTCGTTGTCGATGAAGCGACACTCGATCACGAGATACCCATCAGCCTCCGCTGGCATACAGCGGATACACCAGAGCTGTTGCCGGACGGGAACCTGACCGTTCACAGTGACCACGCGACGCTATCGGGGTGTGTTATGGACCTGGATGGTCGTGCAATGCTCCGTACGTCGCATCAGGAATACCTGCCACCTTACGACGTCGACGCGCTTGGTGATCCTCAGCCTCAGCGACACGAGCCTTATGTGGAGCTTGCGGCAAGCGGCGATCGATGCCGTTTTGTGTCGCTGTTCTGTGTGCAGACGAGATCGGCGGAAGGTGCTCTCTGGTCGTCGACCTCGGATGGATGGGAGATCGAGACGGACGAGGGTGTGGTGAGTGCGGAAGTTGGAGGAAGTCGAATCAGCGTCGAGGGCCCTCGTGGATCGTGGGTGATTGAGGATGGGTAGTCAAAGAAGCCCGGGCACGCGACGATCCAAGCCCTCACCCGTCTTGCGGGCGAGACACCGGGCCCGCAAGAATCCCTCTTCCCCCTCCGCCAAGGCTACGGCGGGACAATGCCCGCTAGCAGGAGAGGGAAAGCATGAATATCTGGACCAGTATGGATGAACAGCGCTTAAAGGAGCCGCATGTCACAGCCTGTATTTGATCTGACCACGAACGACTTCGCCGATCCGCTCGGGATCGATTCGGCACCGGCGTTTTCCTGGAAATACACTTTCCCGTCCGGTGGATCCCAGGCCGCCTACCGGATTGGGGTCGCGTCATCAGCAGATGGACTTGCGAACGAGACCTTCGACTGTTGGGATTCGGGTCGGATTGAANATTCTCAGAGCCATTATGTGGGGTACGACGGCGACAGTTTGGCGCCGCGCACGACCTATCACTGGGCGGTCACGGTATACGGGGAGGACGGGACAGCTCATTCGGCCGAATCGACCTTCGAGACCGGTAAGCGGGAGGAGCGGTGGTCGGCGCGTTGGATCTCGGCCCATCACCATCGCAAACACGACGACGCGCTCGACGCCCCTTACCTGCGCAAGGCCTTCGAGCTTGCCGGACAGCCTNTCAGCGCACGTCTCTACATCTGCAGTCCCGGCTACTTTGATTCCTACGTGAATGGCGAGCGGGTCGCTGATGAAGAGTTGTGCACGCCGTTCACGAAGTATGACAGCCGCCTGCTCTACAGCACATACGATGTCACCGAACAGGTGCAGGCGGGAGAGAACGCAGTAGGCGTGCTGATCGGGAACGGCTGGTANAACTGCTTTACGGAAGATGTGTGGAATTCGCGTCAGGCGTCGTGGCGGCACATTTCCAAGCTGATCGCGGAGCTCCATATCGATCTGGATGACGGGTCGCACGTCGTCGTGCACACGGACAACACGTGGAAAAGCGCGCCCAGCCCGATCGTCTTCAACGGGATTCGGAACGGGGAACACTACGATGCTCGTCTTGCCCAGCCCGGATGGGATTCGCCCGGGTTCGATGACGGCGAATGGGAGCAGGCGAAAGTCGTTCGGCCGACCGGGGGTCGCCTGCAGGCGTCGGAGATGGAACCGATTCGCGTGACGGGAACGATCGATCCGGTCAAGTCTTGGCAGACGCCCGAGGGAGCCTACATCTTCGACATCGCACAGAATGTCTCCGGGATCGCCGAGATCACTGTCGAAGGTGACGACGGCGGCGAGATCGTCATGAAGTACTCCGAGCGACTCCAGGACGATGGCGTCCACATCAACCAGGGAACCGTATCGGGCTTTGTCCGCAGTGGCGACTTCCAAACGGACCGGTACTTCNCGGCCGGGAACGGCTTAGAATCCTGGCAACCGCGGTTCGTCTATCACGGCTTCCGATACATCGAGGTGGCCGGGTGCAGGAAGGAGCCGATCGTTAAAGCGCTCGTCATCCACACCGACGTCGCGACCACTGGCGAGATCACGTTCGACGACGATAACCTGAACGCCCTCCAGAGGATCACACGATGGGCGACGCTCACCAACCTGCACGGTTTGCCGACAGATGACCCGCATCGCGAGAAAAACGCGTGGACCGGTGATGTCTCTCTCTCCACCGAGCAGATGCTTCTAAACTTCCGTACCGCCCCCCTGCTTCGGAAATGGCTCGCAGACGTCCGTGACGCGCAAAAGCCGGACGGCGCGCTGCCGTGCGTGGTCCCATCCACCGGGTGGGGATACAACTGGGGGAACGGCCCCGACTGGTCGAGCGCACTGACGCACATCCCCTGGCAGATTTACCTCTACACGGGCGACGAAAGAATCCTGAGTGAGAACTACGAAGCCATCACGCGTCACTTCGGATACATGGATTCCATGGCAGTCGACGGCATCGTCCACTACGGGATCGGAGACTGGTGCGCGCCGTTCGAGGGCCGCGCATTGGCCGTCAACATGTCCTCGTTCAAGTGCCCGACCGAATTGACGGACACAGCCTACTACTACAATGCGGCCGACACGATCTCGCGAATGGCCACCGTCCTGGGCAAAGGGGCAGACGAACGATATTACCGCAGGACAGCGAACGTGATCAAGGATGCCTTCAGGAAGGCCTTCTACAATGCCGATGCGAACACCGTTGCCGGCGACTGCCAGACCGCTACCGCGTGCATGATCTACCAGGGCCTGCAGGAGGAGGACGAACACGATCGGCTCCTCGAACTGCTCCTCTCCCAGATCGCCGAGAAGGACGACCATCAGGANACGGGCATCCTCGGCAACAAGTATCTCTACAACGTGCTGGGACAGGCTGGCCGGATGGACGTCGCTGTGAAGATGATCCTGAACCCGACATACCCGTCCTACCGGAACTGGATCGACACCGGGGCGACCACCCTCTACGAGTGCTGGAACGGCGAGGGCTCTCAGAATCACCACATGTTCTCGGACGTGATGGCGAGTCTCTACAAATATGTCGGAGGCATACAGCCGGATGAGCAGGCGCCAGGCTTCCAACAGATCAACCTCCGACCGGCGTTCAACTGTGGGCTGAACTCTGTCCAATGCGAGCACGAATCACCCTATGGACCTGTCGGCTGCAAATGGGAGCGGACAGACACGGCCATCAACGTGGAGATCACGGTGCCCGGTGGCTGTCGAGCGACCTTCGAACCTGTTGGCGCCCAGGTCCGCGACTTCACGCGGGAACTGGCCCCGGGGAATCACGCTTTTTCGATCTAGCGGGAACACAACACTTCACATCGTGAGGTAGACATGGCGACATTCGACCTGACCGTCCGCTACAGCCGGGAGCTGTCCGACCCGGAGCTGCCCTGTCGTGAAGAACACTTCATCCACGGAGAGATGTCGTGGACAATGAAGGCGGAAGAGACCGGGATCGTTCTCGTCGACTGCTGGGACAAACATCCGGTCGAATCGCATCTCGAGCGTGGCGGACAGATCGCCAGGGATCACATCCTCCCTGTCATCGAGGCCTCCCGTCGATCGGGAATCGCGGTCATTCATGCGCCATCTCCACAGCAGGCCAGATTGTTCCCTCAGTGGACGAAGTATGCAGAAGACCGTGAGCTTCACGGTGGATCGGGTTCGGGCCCGGAGTGGCCCCCTCACGATCTGCGTCGTCGAACCGGCGAATACGCCGCCTTCGCCCGTCCGCCGGAGCCTCGCGTGGAAGCGGTTACCGAGATGCGGGAGACACGCGGGATCATGGATTTCCTGGGACCGGAGCCGGAGGATTTCGTCGTCGCAACGGGCGCACAGCTGCATCGCCTGTGCCGACACCAGGGCGTCGTCCACCTGTTCTACGCCGGTTTCGCCGCCAACATCTGTGTGCAGCGTAGAGACTATGGCGTATGGGAGATGCTCGACCGCGGCTACAACATCGTGCTGCTGCGGGATTGCACGACAGCCATCGAGCACTCGGAAACGTGGGACGGCATGTGGCTGACCAGGGCCTCCATCCTGGACATGGAACTCCGAGCGGCATCAGCCACGAGCGAGGCGCTCGTCCAGGCCCTCGATAACGCAGGATAGGTCGTGGACGGCTTCTCCGTCGGCGTCATCGAGGGCTTCTACGGTCGGCCGTGGCGTTGGGAAGCACGCGAGTCGTATGCCGGATTCCTGAAGACGAACGGATTCGGGTTCTACATCTACGCCCCTAAGGGTGATGCCCATCTGAGGAAACGGTGGCGCGATCCCTGGCCCGCGGACGACCTGAGTCGACTGGAACAGATGGCCGCCGTGTACAGACGTGAGCACGTCGCCTGGGGCATCGGTTTCAGCCCCTACGAGATCTACCTCGACTTCAACGACGACGCCAGGGCCGCGCTCGAACAGAAAATCGCCACCATCAACCGCCTCGATCCTGACATCGTGTGCGTCCTCCTGGATGACATGAAGGGCGACGTCCCTGACCTGGCCGAGACGCAAGCCGACGTCTTCAACCGGATCGCAGACCTCAGCTCCGCCCGCCGCCTCATCTTCTGCCCCACCTACTACTCCTTCGATCCGATCCTCGAAAAGGTCTTCGGCGAAATGCCGAAGGGCTATTGGGAAACGCTGGGCAGACTGATCGACGAGTCCGTCGACTTCTTCTGGACCGGACCTAAGGTCTGTTCGACCGAGTATCCCGAAGCGCACATATCGGAAGTCGCGGATCGTCTCGGCCGGAAGCCCTTCCTGTGGGACAACTATCCCGTCAACGACAGCGAGAGCCGATCGAAGCGTCTCTACCTGGGGGCTTACCAGAATCGCCCGCATCAGTTGGCTGATCTGGCAGCCGGGCACGCGGCCAACCCGATGAACCAGTCCTGGCTGTCACGCATCCCGATCTGGACGCTTGGCGAGATCTACCGCACCAGGGGAAATTACGACCCGGATCGTGCGACAGGTGATGCGCTTGTGAGCCTGTGTGGCGCAAGCCTTGCCAACACGCTCCTTGAAGACACGCGCCTCTTCGAAAACGGCGGGCTGGACGGGATCGCAAAAGAGCCCAGGGCAGCCCTGATCGAGAAATACGGCAGCTACGACTCACCCTTTGCCGATGAAATCGTGGATTGGCTGCGGGGTGGATATGCATTCGACCCCGCCTGCCTGACCGAGTAGACACTTCCCGTTCGACCACTGTTTGGAGGTCCTATGAGTACCGACATCGAACCCTTTGTCGTTGACAAGAATCTGGGAAAGAAGGTCCAGGTTGGGCCGAACGATCTCCCCCTGACAAATGCGGACGGAGACCCGGTCGTCGAACTGACCCAGGAGCAGAAATACCTATTCGACACGCGAGGATGGCTCCTCGTCCCGGGTGTCCTGAGCGCGGAAGAAGTGGACGAGATGAAAGCCCACACCGAGCGTGTACGGGACGAGCCGGAGTCGCTGCCCGAACACGAACGATGTTACATCTCCGGTCCACTGGAGAAACTCACGGACCATCCGGTCGTCGTCGGGTTCTTGAACGAGTTTCTCGCCCATCCGCATCTCTCCAGCCCGGACTGCTATGGATTCCGGATGGAGAGTGCCGGCCTTCGCTCGCCCTCGGCAGAGCCACACAAGCAGGGCAAGTTCAGTCCGCACAACGGGAGCGGATTCTTCCGCTTCGCCGTTGACTCCCATCACTACCAGTGCGTGCCCGGTAAGGCCTTCAGCGGCCTGACGCGCGTGGTCTGGGAACTCGCGCCGGTCAAACACGGACAGGGGGGGACGTTGCTCGCGACAGGCAGCCACAAGGCGGCCTACACGGCGCCCGAATCGATCCAGGACAAAGACTCGGAAGTCTGGGATACGTATGCCTGCCCGGCCGGCTCCGTCCTGTTCTTTACGGAGGCACTTGCCCACAGCACGTGTCCGTGGACCAACGAGGAGAACCGTCGTGTCGGCATCTTCAACCTCTACAACAGCGTGGGATCGCAATGGGGGAAGTGGCATCCGCCCGAGGCTTTGGTGGAGGAGATGCCGCCGATGCGTCAGACACTGTTCAGGGGAATTCACTGCGCGGACAATGTGACGGGATTCCGTTACCACGGGCAGAACCAGGTCGATCGACCGAAGAGCGAGCAGAAGGGGTAGGTACGATTCGGCGGAGAAACTGAAGCTCTCCTCTCCCACCTGTGTGGGAGAGGACGGTCGGGACGCAGACGCAACCCGGTGAGGGCGGAAACGACTCTGCGAGCCCATTCGGGCCCTCTCCCAGTCGACCCTCCCTTACTCGATCACGACAGCCTTGAGTTTGAGCGACATATAGATCGCAANGGGGACGAAGGCACACGCAATCAGGAACAGATTGTGGNAGGAGATCCAGGCGACGAGTGCGCCAGCGATGATGGGCAGAAGACCGTCGGGCATCATGAACGCGTTCATGAAGCTGGTATACGTGGGACGTCGGTCCGNGGGTGCGATGTCGAGGATATAGGTCATTCGTCCCGTGAACATGCCCGACCACGCTGCGCCTGAGCAAATAAAGGTCAGGGCGAAGTATGCCACCTGTGTGTCGATGGCATAGGATGAGCCGAGAAGCCCCGACAGGTCGATCGGTATGGCCGGAACAAACGACACGGTTAGCGGGAAGATTACGGACAGCCCCAAGAGACACGTCCCGATCGGAAGCAGCGCGTGATTCCCTCGACGCTGGCCGATCCACGCCCACACGACGTTCGAGCTGATCGAGCTCAGCTGCAGCACGGCCGAGAAGAACCCCACATACCGGACACTCATCCCCAGGTCGGTCAGGGCGTAGGGCATGTAGAACGGCGCCCCCATCGACGAGAACCCCCACAGAAACTGGAGAATGCACAGTCGACGGTAGTTCCTGTCGACCTTGATGCACGCGATCCCTCTACGCACATACTCGCGCATCGAGAGTCGGGGTGACGACTCTTCCCGCTCGATCGGCTCGCGGATCATCGCGAAAGAGGCGACGGACAGGCCGATGCAGATTCCCGCCGCGACGAACAGAACCCCGTAATTCGTCGGGAACGCTAGCCCGCTCGCATCGCCAAGGATGTATCCGATCGACACGCCCGCGATCGTTGCGAGCCCCCCGCCCGCCAGGCGACGGTATGCGAACACCCGCGCCCGAACGGATGAGGGAAAGGCCTTTCCCATGATGTCCATACGGGGCACGCTCGCCGTGCCCATGCACGTCATCGCAAGACCGTAGCAGGTGAGAAATGCGATCAGCAGGACCGTGGGGTAGTCCGACCCGATCAGGATCGCGAGGACGCCAATGCTGATCCACATCAGCGTCTGGATTCCGCCGAAGATCGCGAAGACGGGCATCTTTCGCGGCATCGGCTCGACGATCCGCCCCGCGAACACCTGTGGAACCGACCATCCCAGACGCATCAAGGTACCGGTAAGNCCGACGAAAAAGCTCGAGGCTGTCAGTGTCTGGACAAAGGCAGGCAGAACGAGTTCGTAACTGGCAAAGGCAAAACCGGCGAACATCATCGCGCCGTTCATCACCAGAAAGCGGCTGTTCCGGCTGAGCTCCCTCTGTTCGATAGGTCCCCCGCGTCTCCTCAGCGCATCCGGCCCCGGTGCGAGTCGCGTTCACCCGCATCGCGGGCGTACTGAGGATATAGCTCGTCGTGCATGTCGCGAGCCTGCTGTAGGTGTATCATCCTCGCATCGTCAGCTGTATCCAGCATCGTTGGGAAATACATCCCGGCACCCGTATCGATGTCGTATCCGCCTGGAGAATGCACACGCACATACTCCCGCAGCAGGTCCATCTCATCGGGTGTCTCAGCGTGGCGCGTACAGTTCATCGTGAACATGCGTCGCCGATTGCCTCCGCCAAACGAGGCGTGGTAGAGGTCGTGGTTGAAAATGACGACATCTCCGGGACAGGTGGACAGCGCGACGCTTCCAGGAAAATCCTCCGGTGGCACCCCGAACATCTCCAGGGAATCCCTAGGATGGATGCCCTCCTTCCGGATGAAGTGGTCGGGATGATGGCTCCCCGGAATCACACGCAGGCACCCGCTGTCAGCGCCCACTTCATCCAGATAGAACGCGGCCTTGGTCGCCCACGCTTGACCCCAGTTCCCGTCCGGGTGCCATCGCGTGTTGCCGGTGTAGTAGTTCCCGTCNCCGCCACAGTAGTTGAAGCGNTCACCCGTGACGCCNCCGATCANACCCAGAATACCGGGATGATCCATCAGGGCGCAAAGGTCGGGGCTGTGTTCGATCGGTCCACCGAACATCGTCCGCTTGCTCCCATCGTGATCGGTCCCCCCTCCCCAGTTCTGGATCGACCACTCGAAGGCGTCGATCACGCGTTCAGTCTCCTCGGGCGTAAGGAGCTGTCGGATGACCAGATATCCGAACGCGTCAAAGAAGTCAATTTGCTGCTTGTCGAGTTGGATGGCGATTCCTCCTGCGAATCCTTTGTGCGTTGCACTTTGACACATACAGTTCGGGATACGAACGCACCAGTATAGCGGCACTACCACTTTGGTGCTATGTTCGCTCCGCACAATGCATGGTAAGCAATTCAGGGAAAGGAATCTGCAATGCACCGTACGGGTGTCATAGGGCTGGGCGACATGGGATCGGGCCTGGCCAAGAATCTGATCGCCAACGGGCTCCCCGTCACGGGTTTCGACCTCGACGACGCCCGAATGAAGGCCTTCACCGACATGGGTGGCACGCCCGCGCAGTCAGCCGCTGAAGTCGGTCAACAATCTGATGCTGTCTACGTGATGGTGATGACTGGCGATCAGGCCAAGGCCGTCATCCTTGGCGAAGAGGGACTCGTCAGTACGTTGGACAAAGGAAGCGCTGTTCTCCTGACGGCAACAATCAAGCCTTCAGAGGCACGCGAGATTGGCGCCGCGATGGAAGGATCGGGCATCCACCTGATCGATACGCCTGTCTCGGGCGGCTTTCCGGGGGCCCAGGGTGGTACACTGACGATGATGGCCGCCGCAGATGAGGGTGTCCTCGACGAATACGCTGCGGTCATGGACGCCGTATCTGGCACGATCCACCGCGTCGGTACCAATCCAGGTGAGGGCCAGACCGTGAAAGCATGTCTTCAATCGCTGATCGGATCGATCTTCACAGCAACTTTTGAGGCCTCTGTCCTGGCCGCCAAAGCTGGTATCAGCGGTCAGGTCCTGTATGAGGTCTTCTCCACATCAGGCGCCGGATGCGGGTGTACGAACACCGCGCTCGAGAACATCATCGACCGCAAGTTCGAGCGAACGGGCAGCCACATCAACACGATGCATAAGGACCTCACCATCTCGCTTAAGCTGGCCGAGGAACTGGGCGTTCCGCTGCATACGGCCTCGACGGCCATGCAACTCTTCCACGCCGGCCGAACGAAGTATCCTGACGGCGACAACTGGACCGTCACCCGAGTGATCGAACAAATCGTCGGCGCTGAACTACATAGATGAAGAATGATCCACAAAGACACGAAGACACGAAACANCCAAGGTACACAACCCACCGTCGAACAGGTGGAGGTCCAGGAAGTAACTCCTAACTGACCTTCTCCTGCCTTTCCTGGTGCATTTGTGCCTTAGTGGTTCGCCTTTGACTCAGGGGGTCTCATGAAGCTGGGTGTGATATGTGATGGGATCAGCCGCGATCTATCCCACGCTGTCGACGTGATGGACGAGTTTGGGCTGGAGTATGCCGAGCTGCAGTTCGTGGGTGAGAAAGAGGTCGGCGACCATACGCCTGAAGAGATCGCAGACATCAAGGCATTACTGTCCGATCGAGGGAAGCCGGTGTCCTGTCTGTCGCGACACGTCTTCGCGGGGACGACAGCGAACGATCGTCCCGGGGACGACCTGCACACGCAGCACATGGATGCGCTCAAGCGGGTGATCGACATGGCACACGANGTGGGGTCGCCACTCGTACGCATCATGACGACCCGGAAGGAGCAGATCCTATGGGGACGGAATGGCGCCGATCAGTGGAACGTCGCCAAGGGGGCTTGGGATGCCCTTCCCCCGATGATTGCTCCTGCCGTCGAGCTGGCGAAGTCGGAAAACATCACGCTGGTCGTCGAGACGGGGAACGGCCAGATCGTCAACTCCTGCTACACGGCACGCAAGTTGATCGACGACCTAGGCGCAACGGACACGTTGAAGGTTCTGTGGGACCCAGCCAACTGTTGCTGGTGTCACGAGCTCGCCTATCCCGCCGGCTACAACGAGATCCGCGACGGGTACATCGGCCACATCCACATCAAGGATGTTGTGGTCGACACACCTCGGGCGACCCTGGAGGTACGCGAGATGGGTAAGGGTCAACTGGGTGACCTGTTCCAGTCGATGGCCGATGCCCTTCTTTCAGACGGATATGATGGAGTGATCTCGCTGGAGAGTGTCTACCGACCGGACAGCGGCGACTTCGAGGATGGGTTTCGATCCTGCATCCACAGGTTCAAGGAACTGTTCGGATAGACGATACTGCCAGCGCACAGCCGCCAGATTTTTCTCCATCCCGCGGCGACTCTCTTGGGGAGCGCGTTTGCCAGAGCCCCTTCCCGTTCATTTGTTTCTATCTGCCTGCCTTACCGAAACCTTCGTGAAGACAGGTAATTCAGCGCCATTAAGGTCCTTGCGTTCATCACTGATACCGTTGTAGAATCAGAATTAGGATGCCGGTCGTCACACAAGAAGTGACTGTCCGAATACGATTCCACCGGTTCCATTTACCCTCAAATGTGTCCCTGGCCGATCGCAATTTTCCCTCGCTCATCCGATCCACGTCGAGAGTCTGAACGTCGTTGTTCAGCGGGANGTTGATCGCCATCGTCGGTAGCTGAACGGTCAACAGGTACAGTGCGGTTGCGCAAAGAAGGAGGATACGATCCCACCCGTCGAGCGAGCACACGCCTAGCCAGACACCCCCCAGAACTGCCACGATAGACCCGACCCAAACCACCATGAACACAGGCTGCCGGTCCTGTATCATGTCATCCATCGCTTGGAATGCCCGGAGAAATTCGCGATCGCCCAGCGATCCGATGCCGGGCATCACCACAACGGCAAAAGCCAGAACAAGGCCGGCAACGAGCGCACACAACAACGTCGCAACCATCAATACCACCGAGAAGAGCTCCATATTCACGACCATTCCTTCGTAGGATGGAGAAATGTCTCACGCCTAAAATTATTCCCGAGGCCCTTGACTTCGCTTGGGTAACAAGGTCTTGTCTGGATGTGGCACAAATCCTGAGGGACTGACGGCACACCGTTCGGAAGGGCCCACTGTGGACCCCCATTCAGGCTACAGGATGCGTGAAATTACCGGCGCCAAATGTGAGTCCATCCACCGGTTGCGGATGATTGTCTCCGCAGAAGCCTCCCACCGCTGAAAGAGTTGTCTGAGTGAACCGGGTCGCGAGCGTGGGTCGAGGGCCGAACCGATTTCCGTAAAGGAGGCAGAGTGGCGAATCTGAATGACCTTAAGCGACCGCGGCAGTTCTGTTTCCTGACCGAGGTCGCGTAACACAACCCAATATGCAATACCAACGGCCGTGAAATATCCCCTCTCACGGCCGTCTTCTCTGTACTCCGGCTGTTCGGCTACAGATGAGGAACCTTCAGCGTCTCCTGTAGATAGCGCACGTTGATCCCCATCTTGTCGTCCACGGTGCCCTCACCCTCGTTGGGACGCGGCGGATCGAGATCCAGAGTGATCCACCCGTCGTAGCCACGGTCGCTCAACATCGTCCATATGGCCGGGTGGTTGACACCTTCCGCGCCCAGGTCCTTATACAGAATCTCCTCCGTGTGCATCTCTTTAGTGGGCGTTGGTCCCGTATACCCACGATACTCCGCCTTGGAATCCTTCCAGTGCACAGCCGCCAGACGATCGTAGTAGTCGTCGATCAGCTGTACGGGATCGCCACCACCCAAGTTCAGCTGCGCCGTGTCGGGGATCCAGGACACGATAGCCGGATCCGTCTGATCGAGCAGAGCGCGTACCTCCTCCGGCCGCTCGATCGGTCCCCAGATATGCGGATGCGGTGCGATCGTCACGCCCAAGTCGCCGGTTCGTTTCCCGATCTCCGTCACCGTCTCCGCAATCGCCCTGATATCCTCTGGTGTCGTCCCGCCGCTGGGCCGCCCCCCCATATTGATCTTGAAGTGAGCACATCCGAAGACCTTCAGGAAGTCTCTGCAGAAATCGACGTGATCCGACACCGTCTGCTCACGTTTTGACGTGTCTATGAACTCGCACAATTGCCCCGGACCGCCGTTCGATGCCGTGATCAGCCGTATCCCAAGCCCGTCAAGAAGCTCCTTGAGCGCCTGAGGGCGGTCTACCCAGTCCATGAGCTTCCCCCGGTAGGGTTCGAAACCGGGTAACCCGTGTTTGCTGATCAGTTGTGCGTGGTCCTTCGTGAAGCCATCGAAGATGGCCCCACCCATGGCGAAATGAATCTCTGACACGATTGGCCTCTCTCAGATAAACTGATTGTGTGACACGCTGTATGCAGTCAATATAGACGTGTTCACAGGGACCACGAAGCTGCTGACACCCACCAACAGGGAGTCTCGATGCGGACAGAGGCACTTGACGGGATTATTTTCGGCGCAACCATCACCGATGTTGCGCTGACTGACCTCGACGACACCACCTGGAACCAGATCGAACACGCCTTCAACACACACGGCCTGCTCGTCTTTCCGGGTCAACATCTCGATCACGATTCGGCGGCTACCTTCGCGATGCGTTTCGGTCCTCTGCAGAGAGAAGCGAAACGCGCGCACAGCATCACCAATCGCCAGGAAGACGGGACGACCTTATCCGATCGGGATCCGACCTGGCTTACGTTGAGTTATCCGACACGCTACTGGCACGCCGATGGAACGTTCGGGCTGATCCCACCGAAGGCCTGCATGCTCGCCGCTGCCTCCGTCGTCTCAGATGGCGGCCAGACGGCCTTTGTCGACATGACGGCCGCGTGTGAAGCGTTGGACTCGGAACTCAGAGAGCGCATTGACGGTCTGTCAGCCTTCCACTCGAACCTCGTGGGCACCATGCGTGTGCTCCCCAAAGTGAACCGGGACTACCTGTATTCCCTCGTGGGAGACACACCCGAGGATGGGACGTACGGGCTAGGCATGAGTGTCGAGTGCCCGCTCCGCCCGCTCGTCAGGATGCACCCGGTCACGGGCCGTCCGTCGATCTTTGCGGGCAGACACACCTTCGGGATCCCGGGAATGGCGTTGGAAGACGCAGACGACCTGCTGCGAGAGCTGGAAGCTTTTGCTGCTCAGCCTCCGAGGGTCTACGAGCACAACTGGGCTGTTGGAGATGTCATCATCTGGGATAACCTGCGACTGCTTCATCGCGCCTGCGATTACGACGATCAGGAGGAGACGCGTGAGCTCCTCAACTGTCGGGTTGCCGGTGACCCCAACACGGACGCGGGTCTCGACACGNACGAGGCTCGGAAGAGTGCCGAGATCCAGCGATCAGAATTGACCCGGCTCCTGACCAGACCGACCTGATATCCGTCTCATCGCTCGCTGTACGGCCGTTCCAGGTGCAGTGCGTCATGGTTCAACTCCAACCCGAACCCAGGCGAATCCGGCAGCGTGATGTAGCCATCTACCGGCAGGGGCTCGTTCTTGAACACGACCCCGAAGTTCGGCTCGATCGCATCGGCCTGTTCGCTCATCATCATAAACTCCGCCAGACCGATCGACTCGAAGGGCATCGCCATGTAGTAGCCGTAGACGCCGCACCCGTGCGGAACGACCTCGACGCCTTGCGCATTCGCTTGCGCGACGACCCGGGCAAATTCGGTCGGGCCGCCCATCCACATCACATCTGGCTGCAGCAAACCAACCCCGGCCTCGATCAATTGCTGGTAACCGTAGCGCGTATACTCGTGCTCGCCCGTGGCGAAGAACGTCGTCGCACCCATCCCTTCGATTTTCTCCGCAAGCCTGGCGTGCGCGGCGTATTCGTCCGGCATCAGGGGTTCCTCGATCCACCGCAGGTGGAACAGCTCGAGACGACGATACAGCTCCGCGGTATAGGGCCAGTCGAGTGCCATGTAGCAATCGAGCATGAGTGAAAACTCCGGTCCAACCTTCTCACGCCAATTGGCCACGAAGGCGACATTCTTTTTCATACCCTCCGGTCCTTCCGCGGGACCATAGGGCAACGGGATCTTGGCACCCCGGAACCCGAGATCCTTCGCCAGATCAGGACGTGAAGTAGTCGCATAGACGGGAATACGCTCTTTGGTCCTGCCCCCCATCAGGTTGAAGACGGGTTCTCCGACCGTCTTGCCGACCAAATCCCACAGCGCGAGATCCACGGCCGAGATGGCGTGCACACCGAGCCCCTTGCGACTGTAATGGATCGATGCCCGCCACATTTGCTCCCACATCAGCGACCGATCACGCACGTTGCTCCCCTCGACGAACATTGCCAGATGTCGCTCGATGATGAACGCCGCCGCTTCGCCACCTGTGCTGGCGCTGACCCCGATCCGTCCTTCCTCATCCTCGATTTCCACGATCACGGTGGGCACTCGAGCCACGCCCCAACTGCTTCTGGATCCCGAATACTTGGGATAGCGCGACATGGGATTGGTAATCGGCGGATGGGTCGTCACGTGATCCCACGTGCCGTCTTTGTCGGGAAGGCCCATGATCCAGTGGGTGTCGGCCGTATCATGGACGTCGCTCGCCCCGTATTCGGTGCTGCAAGAAACGAACGCACGAACCTCCCGGATCTTGGACTGGCCGGGTGTCGGGATGACGTCTGCGTTGGGTGCGATATACATACCAGTAAGAATCACTCCTTTAGTTCAGGCGGGGTCAGGCCATCGCCCCGGCGCATTGATCTTGCTTCGCGATGAAGGGGAACTGT
The DNA here is from genome assembly GCA_002727195.1 of Gemmatimonadota bacterium. Lineage (GTDB taxonomy): Bacteria > Latescibacterota > UBA2968 > UBA2968 > UBA2968 > UBA2968. The sequence continues at coordinate 199,553 of PBWH01000007.1, read as the reverse complement.
CTCTGCTTAGCCGTCGTGGCCGATTTCTTCCCAAACCTTCGCGGCGTGGTCGATGCCTTCATTCGACGGATCAGGTGTCCCGAGGATGCTCGGCAGAAGCGATTCGAAACCTTTTTCCGCGTGCGAAGGAAACGGTGAAGCGTTGTCGTTCTCGTATGCCTTTCGGCTGGGCTCATCGCGGAAGTCCGGCACATCCAGTGGGGCACCGTCTTCCAGCGCGCTCTTCCAGGCCAGGATCCCGACCGAGGACATCGCCACCCCCCGATAGACGTCAAGGAAAGGCGCCTCCCCGCTCCGGATGGCATTCGCGAACTCGAAGTTCGTCCAGAAATCGCCGCCGCCGTGTCCGGCCTGCCGTGCCCAATCAGCGTGTTCGGGCCAGTCTGGGACGTAGGTCCGCTCCTGTGGCTGACCCGGTTTCAGGTCCCACTCATCGTGCCACACTCGGATCTGTCCCGGGCCGTAGTAGCCCGGACCGCGCGTGATCTCCATCGCGCCCTTGGTCCCGTGGACGCGATACCAGTTGCTGTGGCCTGGCAGCAGAAGCCCGAAGATGCGGAACACGGCGCCGTTGTCCATCCGGCACAGGATAACGGAGCCCGGATCGCCAACGCGCACGGTCTGCTCGTCGACGTCCCGACACGCGATCGAAAGGCCGTTGACCTTCATCGGCATCGTATCCGTGATGTAGACGAGGGGAGCTAGAGCGTGCGTGCAGTAGTAGGTCGATGGGATCCAGGATCGCCAGTGGTCCCGCCCGGGCGAAATCCGCAGACGGCTCTCTGCGCTCATCGGGTGGTTGTATTCGCCATCCGCATAGGTCACCTCGCCGATCTCTCCCTCCCGGTAGAGCCGTCGCATCTCCGTGTTGAAGGCCGTATACGGGTAGTTCTCGGCCAGCATGTAGGTGAGCCCCGTCTCCTCGACGGTGCGGCAGAGGGCAACCCCCTCCGCGAGCGTCGCGTTACACGACGTCTCGCTCATCACGTGCTTGCCAGCTCGGAGCGCCTTGATCGCGAACGGTGCGTGCTCGTGAAAGTAGTTGGCGAGGATCACGGCGTCCATGTCGTGCTCGAGGAACGCGTCGAAATCCTCGTAGGTGGCGACACCATATTCTCTACCGGTCTCTTCGAGCCGGTCCCTCCGCCGATCGCAGACCGCCACGAGTTCCATGCCCACAAGGGCGCCAGTGCCCCGAATGAAGCTCCGCCCCCGTCCAACGCCGATCACGCCTACGCGTATGGTGTCACTGTCTGTCATTGCTTTCCAGCACGCTATCGCTCGACGGCATTAGACAGGAATCGTTGTATCACGGCACGGTCGAAGTTCTCGGCCTGCAGCTCGATACCATCGGCATTCGGGTGGCACTCATCGGTCGCCCACTCCGCGATCTCGGCCAGGCTGAACACTTCCAGTCCATCCGTGTAGTAGAGGTTCTCGTCGCCGGCTGCCTGCAGCCGTTCCGCCACATCCTTCAANTCCCGACGCATACCGGATATCGTATACCCCACCGGATTGGGCGTCGACTCCGTCGGTGGATGACCAATCGGGGAGACCAGGACAATCGGCGTCTCCGGATGCTTCTCCCGAATGATGCGCACCAGACCGAGTGCGTTCGGAGCATAGGTCCGGCCACTCAAATGCCCGGCCGCAATGCAGTTGATCCCTAGCTTCAGTGTGATCAGGTCAGCCGGCAGATCCCGGATCACGAACCCGAGCATCGGGTCCAGGCAGCATTGTCCCCCAAACCCCAGGCTCGTCAGGTTGAGCTCATACCGCCGCGCGATGATGGCCGGCCAGGTTCGCGCGGGACTGTGGGCGCGCACACAGTGCGTCAACGAACTCCCGTATGTCACCCATCGAGGCCGCTTATCCTCTGACACGGTCAGCGAAGCCGAATCATCGATCGTCATCTCGCGAAGAATGACGTGCGAATCCTGCGGCAGCCACAACTCGATCGTCTTGTCACCGGACGGGAGCTCGTTGAATCGCGCTTCCGTTTCACCCGGCTTCACGGAGGCTGACTGGATCAGTTCTCTATCGATCGTCACATCGAACAGAAACGCATCGCGTCCTGTGACTGGGTTCACCTCGCCCCCGACGCCGACCTGCAACGCGATCGCCGTCGTGTCCGAGTCAAACCTGAGCCTCACCCCACTCGCGTTCTCCGCCCGAGCGAGCAGCGCCTCGTTTGAACTTGGAAACAATCCCTTCTCCGTGTGAGGCAATCGCCACGGCTTCCACCCGCCATCTACCGACTCGACCGAAACAGCCCCCTCGAACATCTTTTCACTGATTTCTACGCTACGCAAAATGTCTCCTCTGCAAGACGTCCCTTCGGCCAGACGTAGCCAGGGTTTCTCCTATCCTTCCGTTTTTCCTCGTATCATCCGTGGTTCAATCACCCATCGTCTGGAACTCACCCCAATCCTCTCCCGCCTCCGCCGCAGCCTTCTCCAGATCCCCGCGCCAACCCAGCATCTTACCCGACTTGATCTGCCTGATATCCCACGGCGCATACCGATCCTCGAGCGTATCCCCCAGCTTTCTCGTCTCCGCATACCGGTCGTAGGCAACCTTCATCCACTCGTGCGGAAACGCGTCACGAACGGCTCGATCAAGCATCCAGGCCATCCGCGAGTCCTCGACCTTAGGCGCTTCATCCGACGGCCCGCCCCATTTGGACCAACCCACGGACAACGTGTTCCGCTCGCGATCCGGCACTGTATGCCCGGTGTGGATCGTCGCCCCGTTCCGGATCAGCGCTTCGCCGGCTCGGAGCCGAATGGCCGTCTGCCCTGGCAACGGATCCTCGCCGTTCCAACTCGGCGTGTGCGGCACACCTTCTTCCTTCATCTTCCTGGGAAGCAGCACATCGTGTTCGAGCGGCGTCCGCCATCGATTGTGCGTCCCCGGTACCAGCTCGTGACACTCATCGTCCACGAGCGCCAGGAACATGCTCACCCCATTCCGCTCGTCCAGCTTCTTCCGGTTCTCCTCCCGGATCTCATCCCATCGCTTCCGCTCCACATCCTCAGCGAAATCCGCCGGGTCGTGCCCCTTCCGACGCTGTGTCGGTTCGCGCTTCCCGTCACCCCACCACGAGAGATCGCGATGCCAGCCCAGGGCATTCTCTTCCTCTCTTGGGTTCGCCCACAGGAGCGAATGCCCCAGCACCACCTCTTCGCGTGTCATGCCGTTGCACCATTCGGAGCAGAATCCGAAAAACTCGTCCGACCCGTGAAACTCGGCGAAGACGGGCTCCTCGAATACCGGATGCGTGATCCCGCGTAGCGCCCATGGCTCATCGTTCCCCGTTCGATGGATGTATCCCCTAGATGTATCGATCCGATCGTATGCCACATCCGTCTGACACGAATCGGTGACGCGACGTCCCGCCTCCCGGAGTTCGGGAATCCACTCACTGTCCTCGAAGTCGTTGATGATGACGAACCCGTGCTCGTCCAGGTGGGCGAGCCGTTCTGGTGTTGGCCCCGGTTCGGACAGCTCGGGTTTGAAGTCGGCGAAAGCCGGGGCACGGTAAGGTTCTGCTGAAGTGCTCATACGGTCCTTCTTTCTCAGAATTCGACGTGCGGGACTGATCATTCGGGAGCCAATTAAGCTGTGATAGGAGCGCTGTCAATCATCGCGCAGCCACTGTGACCGGACGTGACACGATTCCGGGCAGCACGGTGGGCAGGTTAACCTAGACGAAGTCGATTGCTATATCCCTAAATCATCGTTGATCTCCGATTGGTAGGCGTCTACCTTTTCCGCCATCACGTCGTCCACCGACACGATCTGCCCCGACAGCCCCGACTCCATCATCGCGTAGGCCACGGCTACGGATCGCGTCCCCTGGTTCATGTCCACTTCGGGCGGTCTGCCGTTCGCGATCGCATCACCAAAGTCAGCATACTCCGTCGCGATGACCTTCCGATCGATCTCGGGAAACTCGAAGCTGTAGCCACCGAGCCGTTCCCCGCCGAACAACTTTGCCGTCGCCTCATCCAGACGGAAGTTCGGCACTAGGTCAAGCACCTCGTCTCCCTCCGCTCGCGTCCCGGACACGTTTACGGACAGGGGGGCTCCTTTACGATCCGGCGGCAGGTTCATCGACCCGGATGAGCCCTGGATCTGCCGCAGCCACGCGCCGTCTCCGTGGATCGCGTGGTCTTCGATATACTGACAGACAGCCCCACTGTCGAAGGTCAGCGTCGCATACGAGGCATCCTCGGCCGTGGCTTCGAACTCGGCCGGCATCTCCTTCTGCCATTTGCCGTAAACGCCGGAAGGGTTCGACCCCGACTCCTCTCCTCTCGCGGCAGGATTGTATCGCACATTCTCGTGCAGCCGGGTCTGTGCGTAGACGGTCGTGATCTCGCCCATCAGGTATTCCATCATATCCGTGAAATGCACGCCCACGTCGAGGAGCAGACCACTCTGATTCTTCTGATGTCGCCAGAAGGAGATGATCATGTTGTTCCCGTTCCCGCCAAGCGAATGGTGGATCATCAGACGAGGATCGCCGATCACACCNGAATCGAGCAGCGCCCTCGCCAGGCGATTCATCGGATCACGACGGTAGTTCTCGGCGACGCTGACCACCTGACTCTCGCTCTGGACGCCGGCCGCGATCAGGTTGCAGGCCTTGACGGTCAACCCCACGGGCTTCTCGATCATACAGTGCCAACCACGACCGAGCGCGTCGACGGCCACGGTATGGTGAAAGCGTGGCGTCGTCGGCACATCGATCGCGTCGACTCCCACCTTCTCGAGCGCATCGAGATCGGTGACAACCTCCGGACGTNTCTCGAACAGTTCCTCCGCATCATCCGCCAGAGACTCGGCGTTCCCCCGGTTCGGATCGCACGCAGCCACGAGCTCGAACCGCGACAGACCTTGCCGATGCAGTTCACCCAACCCATACAGATGCCGGTGTCCCATCCCACCGCACCCGACAATGCCTAACCGAATCATATCCATTCCGTTTCCTCAATGAGTTGAAATCTATGTGGACAACCGACCGCCCAAGATGAACCCAGGACGGCCGAATCGCCAACACGAACTCCGATCTTACGACATCCTTACGGCCACTGCTTTGAAGGGGTTTGCTCTGATCCTTCGGGTATGTTCCCGTGATCGCACAGCACTCGGTCTACGGCCTCCACGCCGACCGGTCCCTTGATGAACGTGTGTTGCGCACCGGCGGACAGCAACGCATCCACCACGCCGGCGTAGTCTCTGTCCTCTTCTGGAAAATGAACGAGGCCGCGGAGTGAGNAGCCCAGAGGCGTACCGCCCCATTGATGCTTGACCTCGAGAGGTGCGCTCTGTTCGACCAGATATCGGACCATCTCAGACCGGCCGTGCAGAGCCGCCCGACCCAAAGCGGTCCCGTGAAACATGGATGTCGTAACCGCGATATCCATGCCGGCCAGCAACATCGCTTTCACGGCTGACAGTTGTCCGCTCTGCGCAAAGTTGAGGAATTCTTGCTTCTGGTCCCTCGTCGATGCGCTTAGGTCGACCTCCTTCGCCAGACGCGGGACATCGTCGTCATCTCCTCGTATCGCAGCACCAATCAGATGATCGTAGGGTGTGGCGTCATCGATCCCGCCATACTCGAGCAGGATCGCGACTTTCTCCGCATCCCCCCTCACCGCCAACCCGACCGGAGACCGGCCGTCGTCGTTTTTGATCGTCGGATCCGCTCCGTGATTGAGGAGAAACCGCAGGACTGGGGGCGAAGCGTGTTCAACCGCGCCGTGAAGAGGGACGCGATGACGTGTACCAGGGTTGCGAATATTGGGATCTGCGCCGCGCTCGAGAAACCACCCCAGGCTCGAAGTATCGTCCGGGTTCGCACGCAATCTATGGATTGCAAGATCCCAGGACAATGCATCTCAAACTCCAAACCGTTTACGGGCGCCCCGTGAGCGTAGAGAAGTTCCGGAATAGCCGTGTCGGTGCAGGTCCAGGTATTGTAGTATGCACCGGTGGTCACGGGATCAGCGCCTGCTATCAAGAGCTGCTCAACAAAATGCACGTTCCGGGTGCGCTCAATCGCGCTCAGCAGAATCGGGAACTCCGACTCTGAGNGATCGGTGCCCATGCTGCTTGTCCCTGCGTTCGGATCTGCGCCGAGGTCTAGTAGCAATTGTGCACATTCCGCGATACCATCGGCGTATTGCGGATCAGTATGGAAGCAGGAATGAACGGAGTACGGGAGCGGGATCCACTCGCGCAGGCCACAGGCAGATCGGGCAAAGTCCGGATCCGTCTCGATCGCCTTCCGGACGGCCTCGGCATCCCCCAGCGCGATCTGGATCGAGATGTCANCAGCAGCGAGCTCAGGCGACTCTGCCAGAGCAGCTTTCGCACGTGCCAGGTGACCACCGTCAGGACCTCGCGCTTCGGTCGAGCAGGCCCACCGGAGGAAATGGTCGATCCGCTGGCTCAGATCCCCGTATGTCCCCTCGGCGTGTTCCTTCAGCCTGGGCCAGGAAGAGAAACCATATTCCCTGGCGATCACGCGCTGTGCGTCAGCAAGGGAGACTTTGGATGGTGCGGTCTCGCCGTCGGCGAACTTGGGATGATGCTCTCGAAGACGGGCAACGGCTTCTTCATCCCATCGGACATGGCACGGCGAAGCTGCTTGGCCTGATTGCGAGGGCTTGCGAAGCTGGGTGTAGACAGAAGTTGACGTGCGGACATACGAACCCTCTTTCGATTGGGCCTGTGTCCGCAGAGCAGGCTGAAAGAAGGCTTAACGATGTGGTTACTGCAAGATGAGGGCGGGCGTCATACCCTTTCCGCGGACTGAAGGCTTCCCTACAAGCCTTACACCAAGAAAGCGAATCGAGTACCGAATGTAAAGAGGTAGTACTTGTTTTTGACTACCGAGTCCTTACCCCATCCCGCTCCGGCAGCGCCGACTGAAAGGCTGCGACGCTCTTCCAGTCAGGTCCGAGCGCGTGCTGTGAGTGCTCGGGATCGGGCTGCCGATACATCACGTGAACAGTCCGCCGAATCGATCCCGTCTTCCGGATCGTACCACAATGATAGTTCGTCAGGTTGAACATCACCGCTGAGCCAGCCGGGGCGTGGACGTCGACCCGCCCGATTCTTCGCGGACCTTCACGCCCGAACGAATCCATCCACCTACGTTTCTCCGGGTGTACATACGCGGTCTCACCGTCGTCAATCCTCAGCGCATCCTTTCCCCACGAACTGCCGCCCCGCGTCTTTGGAAGACCTCGCTTCGTCTCCACGCTTTCCGGAATGATACTCGTGCAGTGAGTCGTCTCGTCGACGTCATCCAGGTAGTAGATCACCTGGATCCCCGGTGCGAAGTATGCGTTCTGATCGGCGCCCTCCACGATGCCACTGTACTCCCGGTGCCATTGACGCGACAGACACAGCGGATCGTCATCGATGTCGTCCGGTGCGTCCACCAGGCACGGTTCACGACGCAGGAAGCTCAGGCTCGAGAACAACGCGCCTTCGCCAAGGATTTCCTCTACGACCGGGAAGACGGACGGATGATGGACCAACCCGTCCAGTGCATCGGTCCGGTGCATCAGTTCGGGCGCTCGACACCCCACGGCCACGTGTCCGGGTCGCGAACCGGGCTCCCATTCCTTCGGGTTGGCGGCCGTGTCCGCATCGATGCCTGCATTCACCCAGTCGACCTCTTCGGCCGACAGCGCCCGTTCGATCACCGCGTACCCGTTCTCGGCAAAGTGCCTCAGATGTTCATCCATAGGTCTCTCCTGGAAGTCGGCTCACCCGGACATGATCGTGCAAAATGAGCACCAGTCAGCGTGAATAGGCAAGCCGGATCGCTAGCGCTCACGGGAACCCATTGCCGGAAGCGTTATCGGTTGCTAGGTTGGCTGGGCCAAGAGCAGAGAGTCCGGAGCTCCAGGGATCCTGCTTGGGTGGGTGTTCCTCTCCTGCGAGCGGGAGAGAGCCCGCCCCGATGTGGCTTGGACCGTGGACCGTTTGCCGGGGGGCAAACCCGGTGAGGGCATCCAGGCTCACGGCCCGTTCCCTTCAAGGCCCCCCGAGATCAGGTGTTCCTGGCCCCTGGCCTTTCCCTGGCTTCTGTCTGAACTCTCAACCACCAATATGCCACATCCATCGCACCAGAGGAACACGTGCCCGTTAACGAACAATGGCTTTCCCAGATTCAAGAGGACATCATCGATCCCGGTCGCGAAATCGTGGATCCGCACCATCATTTCTGGCACGACGGCCCACCACGCGGTTTCCCTTACCTGCTTGAGCATCTGTGGGAGGACACGGGATCCGGACATAACGTGACGCAAACCGTGTTCATAGAGGCGGGTGCGGAATACCGGTCAGACGGTCCTGACCCGCTGCGACCAGTCGGTGAGTCGGACTTCGTCGCAGAATTGGCTGCCAGGTCAGCCGGCGGCGACGGGGCAACTGTAGCCGCTATCATCGGCCACGCCAACACGAGCCTGGGAGAGAACGTTCGCCCAGTACTCGAGGCCCACGTTGAGGCCAGTCAGGGCCTGTTCAGAGGGATCCGACATCACGGCAGCTGGGATGCAAGCCCGGACGTGCCAAACTCGCGAATCGAGCCGCCCCCTCACCTGTTCCTGTCTGAGAGCTTCCAGGCTGGAATCCGGGTGCTTGGCGAGATGGGCTTGAGCTTCGACGTCTGGTGCTATCACCCACAATTGCCAGAGGTCGTCGAACTCGCGAAGGCCTGCCCGGAGACGCCGATGATCCTCAACCATCTTGGCGGTGTCATCGGGATCGGGCCGTATTCGGACCGGAGTGAGGAAGTGTTCGAGGAGTGGAAAGCGTCCTATGCCGCTCTCGCGCAGTGCCCGAACATCTACGGCAAGCTGGGTGGTCTGGCGCAGGGCGTCAATGGACGAGGCTGGGAAACGCGCGACCTACCGCCGACCTCAGACGAGATCGCAGATCAGCAGCGCCCCTTCTACCTGCACGCGATCAAATGTCTGGGGCCGGATCGGTGCATGTTCGAGAGCAACTTTCCCGTCGAGAAGGAATCGGTCTCGTATCACGTGCTGTATAACGCGTTCAAGAAGATCGCGGCTGATTTCAGCGAGGCAGAGAAGGACGATCTGTTCAGCGGCTCGGCGATGCGCGCTTACAGACTTTCTTAGCGCTGTATGGAGATATGGGGCTGCGCGTATACACCGTTCATCCCGAGTGCCCGAAGCGCACTGAGCGGCGGAGGGTGTATCGAGGGGCGGTCGTAGACCGACAGGGGGCATAGCAACGTTATCGCTACTAACGCGGAAGGGTCGCATACTCCGGAAGCGGATCGGCATCGAGCCAGGCAGACAGGTCACGGTCGAGCATGGTCTGAAGCTCGATAATGTCCTCCCTGAAAGCTTCGGTCAGCTCTCGCCGCAACGCCATCGGGAAATACTGCTCGTACTCGCTCAACGGAGGATCGGGATTCGCATCTTCAGGCTTCAGGTCATTCGGCCGGTGAGTCACCCCGATATGCGCGCCGAAGAACGTCTCCCCATATCAGTTCATACCGNGGTGATAGGTGTTCACGAAGAAATTGACGTTGTCGTATCCGTCTCCCGGGACATAGATCTCCGGATGATCGAGACAGACGCGATAGAGCCAGGTCGATTTGCATTTTGATGCGCCGATGTGGAGGAAGTCGGGTTTCCTCACAGGTCTACTCCTGAAGAGTGGACCCATACGGTGCGGGCAATCGAAATCACTTGCAAACGAGAATCAACAGGGAAGGATTCGTACCAAGGAGCGTTCAGATGGGTGAGATATCAGAGGCGGACAAATTCCTGTTCGACATTCAGGGCTACCTGATCCTGCGGGGAGCGATCGACCGGGACCTCGTCGATGCGCTGGATCAGGCAGTCGTCGAGAACGAGGCAATCGAACACGACGAGAGCTGGGCAGAGGGTATCCCGGGGGTCAGGGGAACGCACTTCATCCGCGACCTCAACATCGAGAACCAGGTCCGGTTGAACGGGCTCCCTCGGCTGGATCAAGTTTTCGACAAGCTCATCGCCCATCCCGCGATCATGTCTTACCTCGAGGCCTTCATAGGGGAGCCGCAGCTCGTCAACACCTGGTCGATTTCCAAGTATGAGGGTCGTGCAGCCACCGGCTGGCACAACGGGATTAAGGCAGACGAGTATCTCGTCAGAAATGGCGAGATCTATTCACCCATGGTCAACGTGGTCACTATGCTGACGGAGAACCATCCGGGAGACGGCTGCTTCTGCGTCATCCCGGGGTCTCACAAACGAAACCTGGACCTCGCACCGGAGTGGAAGACTGCCGGGCTCGAAACGCCTGGCGCCGTCGAGATCACCGGCGATCCCGGAGACGTCATGATCTTCACCGAAGCCCTGACCCACGCGGGCTCCGACAAGACCACCAAACGCCGGCGGACCACGCTTCAGTACAACCACGTCCATCGCAGCCGCGCCTGCCCGATGTGGGACTCGCACAACGCGAGGCACTACTGGATGCCCCCATCGATCCGTGCGCGATTCAGCCCGGAGCAGAAAGCACTGACCCACTGGATGGACTATGCGACGCCGGATCGATCCATTTCAGGCTCCGAGCGGATCGACGACCCGCCCGCTTAGCGACGTCCTTGAGACCGCCCGCAAACGGCTGGGAGTTTTCGCCAACGAATGCGGAAGGTATGGGGGACGAAGTAGAGAAGGATGAGGAAAGAAGCCGAAGTCCCAGGCGACCTCGATGGACGNCGGGATAGGCGTGGCGCTTNGGGTTACGCGGCTGCANGAGGTCTGGTGTNCGGCAACCAGGTGAAGTGACGCGACCGAAACCGAGGTGCACGATCTCCGGTCTCAGGTCCGCTTGAGAATCAGCCGATCCCTGACACNTGTTGTTGCAGAAGAGCACGATGAGTACGGATCTGTCCGATCGGTATGCAGAGGAAGGCTACGTCACGATATCGCAGGCGCTGTCCGATCGCGAGCTGGAAATGATGCGTGAAGAGATGGACAGAATGATCGTGTCTGCGCCGACATCACCGGGAGGCGCCGTCGACGCGGCGGGAAACACCGTCGAGTGGCCGGAGGATTTCAGCTTCCACGAAGAGGACGACAAGAAGCCGATCCTGATCCGGATCAGCCGGCAACTGCGCCGCTCCTCTCTGATGCGGATCATCTACGGGAGCCCGAAAGTGCTGGGCCTTGTGGAATCGATCTACGGTCCCGAGTTCGTCCCATTCGGCGAATCGATCATCGTCAAACTGCCTGGAGACGGCGCAAGGATCCCCCACCACCGCGACGGCAAGCAACATTACGAGGTCGAGCACCGCGGCCTAAACCTGGGCATCTGGGCATCTACCTCCACGGATCAACGCGCGCCAACGGCTGTCTCTGGGCCATTCCGGGTTAGCACCGGCAGCGCCACATCGACGTCAACGAGCTCCGCGACACACACGGCGACATCCTGCCTGACAGCGTCCCCCTCGAGGTCGCCCCGGGCGACGTCGTCATCCACGACCGCGCCCTGATCCACGGCTCGCTCGTCAACACCTCCACCGATCTACGGATCACCGTCTACTTCGGCTTCCACCACTATGCGTCGGTCAAACCGTTCTTCGACCTCGACCACATACACCGCCGCGCTCAAGTAATCTCCCTGTGTATCCACGAACGCCAGGCCTCGGGCCTGTTCCCCGACGAGCCCCCCTACGACTACGCCCTATCCGATGCTGCCCCGCTCCCGNTAACAGAAACAGAAAGGGCGGAAGCCCTATCGACCCCGCCTTTGACGCTATAATTCCTTCAGCATTCAGCACTCGTCATTCTGAACTCGCCTTGGTTTATTAGCTTGGTAGCGACACCACCGGATCCACTTTCCCCACCCGCACCGCCTGCGACCCGATCACAGCAAGGAATAGCACCCTCGCCGCCGCCCCCGCCAGAACCAGCGGCACCGGACCCAGCTCGACCCGATGCGCAAAGTTGCTCAACCAGTCACGCATCATCCAGACCGTAACCGGCCAGGCGATCAACAGCGCGATCCCGACTAGTATCCTATTCTGACGCCAAGACAGCCGAACAATACTGGCCACCGACGCCCCCAACAGCTTCCGCAAACCGACCTCTTTCCGCCGCTGTTCCGACTCATACATCGCCAGTCCGAGAATGCCCAGACCCGCCAGAAACAGCGCAGTCCAGGACAGCTGTGTATATCCACGGCCGAGTAGTGGTTCACGTATCGATACTGCTCGATCACATAGGCAGCCACCAGGATGGCCGAAGCCAGAGCCAACCCAATCACGCTGACCAGACCGAAGGTCTTCTGGCGCAGGAGGTTCCGGACGGACAGCTTGAGACCGCCATTCAGGCCGGATAAAGTGTTCATTTTGGTGGGATCCTCTTAAGGTGCGGGTTTCCGGACGATATTCAGGTGACTGAGCCGCGCTGGGCTGGGTTTGGCGCGACTTGACAAAATTGGCCAAAATGTATTGATTATGGCTCATCCATTACCCGGCCAGCCGACCCATAAGCTTCTATTAATCAGTCAGATATTTACGCGCGCTGCCCGGACAACGAAAGGATGTTTGCATGTCCGAAGAGAAAATGACCCTCGCCGAGCGAAAGGCCAAGGAGCGTGAGGAACGCACCAAGCTGATCCGGAAGGCGGGCAAAGGCGACAAAAAGGCCCTCAAGATCCTGGCCGGACCGCCTTACCATATGAAAGTATTCACGCCCGAAGAGCGTGAGGAGTATATGAAGCAGCAGGAAGAAGCCTAAGTTACTGTTTCTATANATATTAGANAGGGNGTCGCACAGGGTGCGGCGCCCTTCTTCTTATTGTGGACCCTTTTCACCTCGCAGGACCATCCGATCGATCCGGATTCCCGTAACCCGAACGGAGGGATCGGGCACCATCACGAGATGGATAGGGCCCGATTTCTCGACCGTAAACGACACCGACGTCCCGCCCACACCTAGCGGCAGGACTGACTGGAAGTAGGGCACCCTTGCCTCAACCTGTGGTGGAAAGAACCCCCGCGGAAGGGGCTCGTGTAAATCGCGCCACCCGACATCCAGCCAACGAGCGGCCATCTTCTTCAGCCCCGCCTCATCTGTCCTGACCCGACCGAACCCAGAGAAGACTGCCAGTACCGTGCTTCCCTGCCCCCGTTCAAGCCAGTCGGACCAACTGATCCCCTCACGATCCAGATACAGTCGGTAGTGACCGGACTCGAACCCGGTCAACGTCATCCCGACCGGGGTTCGCTCCTCGAAGGTCGTCACATATTTTGTCACCACACGTTCCGGGTCTCCTGCCGTCAGGGACCAGACCGTTGCGCCTGGGAGCGTGCCCAGCCCCAGATCATACATATACTGTTGTGAGACCCCGGTGCCTTCGGTCATATACCCGTGTAGAGACTGCGTGTCCCCTCCGATCAGCGGCACTGTTGTCCGGACGGCCCCCTGTCCCGACCCGGACATGACCGTGTATGTGTGGAATCCTCTTACCCCTGGCTCCCCCTCTTCTCCAACCACGCTTGGCCGAACGGCAACGATCCCTCGAAACAGGGGCGGCATGTCGGATGTATGCACGCCTTCTCCGACAGAGCGTACCTGAACGGGAATGTTCAGAATCTGGTAGTCTGCGGCCTCTTCTTCATCTGACCAACGAGGTACCTGATAGGCGAAGCTCCCAGCGAGCGTCTCCGCATACGGGAGCACGGCGCCGGCCAACCCGCTCGCCATGGCAGCCGTCAACCATCCAGCCCGACGCAATCGAAGCGCCCTGCTCGTGACCAGACAGAACGCTGCGATAGTGAGTGCCCAGAACAGAAGAACGCCGAACGGCATCGGATCACCCGACACGAAATCGACGAAGTGGATGGCACTCGGGTAAACGGCCTCGCTGACCCGGCTCACAAGGTTCAGGCCTTCGAACCCGATCTCGGGCAGAATCGCATTCTGCACGTTGGTCTCCACACTCAGGCAGAAGGCGACGAGGAAGAGGAAACAACTCCAAGATGTTCGTCCCTGCAGGACGGCGTTCAGGCCAGCCGCGACGACGAGGGCCAACGCAGGCAGGCCAGCGACGACAAAACGGCTCGGATAGCAGAACCCGAACGTCCAGTCCGAGCTCAGATGGTTCACACCAACCGTCGACAGATACAGTGCAAAAAACAGGAGCGCCCTTCGATCACGTCCCCGAATCCAGATCACCAGGCCGAGCAGTCCTGCAAGGTAGACCGGCGCGTTCCGCAGAAGACCTTCCCGTCGATCGATCCAGTGCCCGGGAATCGACTGGGCGAGGTCTGGGCCCAGGGAATCCGCATTCCCTGGAAGGAACGGTCCCCAAATATCCCCACTGAAGGTCAAATTGTGAAACAGGTGAAGACCGACCCCACCTAGAAGGATTGCCAGACAGATGCGTGCTCGAGGAGTCCCGGTTCCGGACCGGTAGAGGTCTGTCAGAACGGGGATCGCCAGGACACCCGAGAGCACCAGGTGACGCTGGTGAAAGAAGGGCACCAGAACCAGCACCATACACGCGGCCGCGAGCGCGCCAGTGGATGGACGATCCTGCTTGCCGAACAACCACTCCGGATACAGAATCAGGATCCAGAGCGCGGCGAGAACCGCGTGCACCTCTGGATAGATCTGGTTCGACTGTGAAAACAGGGGCGGCGTAAAACCGATCACGATCGCCGTCGTCGCTGAGACAATCGGTGTGAAGCCCTGGCGCACGAGAAACGGGATGACCAGCGCGCAGGCCAACGCGGACAGGAAAGACTGGAAGAGGACGACCGCCAGCCTCGGATGCCCCAGAATGCGCTCACCGATCGCGTAAGGAAGAGCGGACAGGACAGGCAGCCCGATGGGGTGAGAGGAGTAGCGTTTGCCCGGAGGCGAAGCGGGTGCCCGGTGAACGTCGAACAGGAACTCGTGGAAGGCGAGCTTGTCGTCGGCGTCGACATTCGCCAGATCCAGATCCCCGTCTTCAAGGAGGCTCTGGCTCATCAGCAGGTATTGAGGCTCGTCGCCGTGCAGGTCGGTCGTCTTCACGAAATAAATCGCATATGCCCCGTACAGCAGGGCGAATGCGACGAAAACAGCTGCCGCCAGGCGCCACGGCAAAGGCCCTGAGGTACTCTGGTCATTCCCTGGCGATGCGACGGGATAGAGGCAGACAAACAGCGCAGCCGCCCACGTCGCAGCCGGAGACCAGAGCAGCCCCAGCCACGGAAAGATCGCGCCTACGGGGGGCAGGAAGGCGACAAGCCGAGCCAACCCGACAAGGATGAGAAAGTCAGCTGCCATTCTCATCGAGGATCCGTTCGTATTCCGACCACCGGCCCAGGATCGGCCGACGTGAGCCAGGATTCCGGCCCACCCTAGCCACAAAGCCGCGGGAAATGACGCACGGAATCCCTCATACACCAGGCGCAGACGAAACGCGTCGGCTTGGTATGCGGTGACCACCTCCATCGCATCGGTGAGACACCACGCTAGGTAAGCGCCTGCCAACCACAGTGAGGTGTACCAAGCGTCGCGGCCGATCAGCCGGTCCATCTGATCCAGCAGGTGTTGCTTCATTCGCTATCGCTGTCGGACGGTTCGTTCCAGGTTCCGGCGTTCCCGACGGCTCAAGACTTTGGAGACTTTTGGCCACAACTCACGATCCGCCTTCTGCAACTGCGCCTTTGCGTAGGCCCAGGTGTCTTCCTCCCGCGCCTCCTTCAGCAAGCCCTGCTTGAGCTTGTAGGCTTCCACGAAGATCGGTTTGAGCTGTGCGACCTTCTCATCGTCAAGTTCCATCCCCAGGGACGCCTCCGCCCACATCTGAGCCACGGGGAATGCGCGCATGGCTTCGGCACGGTCGCGTCGTCCGGCCTGATTCCCCTCTCCACGCATGGCTGGCGGCAGGTTTGAGCCACCCCCTCCGCCTCCACCACCACCTCGCCTCCGCTGTCCTTCGGACACCCCTGCTACGAGTGCAATCAGCACAAGACAGATTACCGTCTTCCAGGTCATTTTCATCGCCTTATCTCCTTATCGAACGCCGGCTGGACGTTTTCCTTTTTCATTTCCCAATCCTCACCGATCTTGATCATATTACGATCCACTTCACAGAGCAAATCATAGGATATCACCATGAAGATTGTCGACCTACAGGTCATCCCGTTCCGGGTACCGAGACGCCCCTACCGCCACGGCAGGTTCCTGGACGAAGAGTACGTCACTCAGACCCTTATCAAGGTGATCACAGACGAGGGAGCCGAAGGATACTACTTCGGCGGACACGGTCACGGTGACCACGATGGCATGACGCCTGACCAGATCGGCGTCATGACCGGCCGGCTCAAGAACATGATTTTGGGCGAGGATGCCTTCGACCGGGAGAAATTCTGGCACTGGATGTGGATCGCCAACATACCGGAGAACCTGCTGAGCGTGATCGACAACGTCCTATGGGATCTTCAGGCACGGGCGTTCGGCGTGCCCGTTCACAAACTCCTTGGTAGCTGCCGGGAGAAAGTCAAAGCCTACGGCAGTACCTTCCCGAACATGGGGATGCCCGAGGACTATGCGACCCACGCCGTCGCGTGCAAAGAGGAGGGCTACACCTGCTACAAGATCCACCCCTACTACTTCTGGAACCCGGACACGAAGGAGTCGGTACAGGGACGGCCATCGCACGTCGAGTGGGACATAGAGTGTTGTCAGGCCGTTCGCGAGGCCGTCGGGGACGACATGGTGCTGACCTACGATCCGTGGGGTACGTATCGCACCTATGAAGACGCTTTCCTCGTTGGCCGCGAGCTGGAGCGCCTCGGCTTCTACTGGTATGAGCACCCGATGAACGAGTATCGCCCGGGACTCTACGAGAAGCTGGCGCGCGAACTGACGATACCTATCCTGTCGCCGGAAATCGCCGCCGGCAGCATCTACACACGATTCGACTGGATCGCCCGCGGTGCGGCGGACATGACGCGTATCGACGTCCTTCGGGGCGGGATCACTGGATGCATGAAGATGGCGGCCATCGCCGAAGGGGCGGGCGTGAAGTGCGAGATGCACATGGCCGGGTTCGCCAACCTGCAGATCCTGGGCGCGACCAGCGAAGATGTCTGCGAGTACTATGAGCGCGGGCTGCTCGCTCCCTTTGTCGAGTATGACACCCCGCAGCCCTACCTGAACGCCATCTGCGACCCGATGGACAGTGACGGATACGTTACCGTCCCCACGCTACCTGGCATGGGGTACGACATCAACTGGGACTACATCAAAGAGAACACGATCGCACCTGAGTGATGACTCCTGCTCCCCGAAAAGCAGATGATCTGACGGCTCAGCAGAAAGTTGCCGTGCTCCTCATCGCTCTCGGTGAAGACACTGCATCCGAAATCGTTCGGCATCTCTCCGACGAGAAGACCGAGCGCGTCGCGGAATCGATCGCCAAAATGCGGGCCGTATCGGCTGAACTGATTGATGAAGTCCTCTGGTAGTTCGAGCAATTCCTGCGCGCCGGTCTCGGCGTGGACGTGGGAGGTGCCGACGCCGCGCGGTCGATCCTCCAGCAGACCGTCGGTGACGAGCGTGCTGACGCGATCTTGTCGAACATCGACGATCGTCAGTCACAGGGCCTCTACACGCTCCGCAACTCGGAGGCCAAACAGCTGGCGCACGTCCTATCGAAAGAGCGTCCCCAGACCATCGCCGTCGTTCTCGCCCAACTCCATCAGGATCAAGCGGCCGCCGTCTTCGATCGACTCCCTGACGAAATGCATTCCGACATCGCCTACCGGATGGCCAGCCTCCCCGAGATCTCGCCTCAGGCACTAGCTGAACTGGAAGCCGATCTCGCGGCCGAACTCAAAGAGATCGTCAGTGGGCCGACCACTCGAGCGGGTGGTGTCGAGGCCGTCGTGAACGTGCTCAGGCCCAGATCAAGAAAGACGCCAAGTTTCTGGGGAAGGTCAGACGCACGGAGGTAGACGGACGCGCAGATCCGAATCGGCCAGGTCATCCGCCGACTCGAGTCGTCGGGTGTCGTAAGGCTTGTCCGTGTAGGAGATAACGACGAATATGTTTCCTAGGATGAATCGCCGGAAAGCAACAGTCGACACAAAGGAATTGGGAAGGTAGATCGAAGATGGGACCGCTGACGGAAGACGAGATACGATTCTTCAAGACCAACGGATACTTGATCAAGCGGGGGGTGATGGACCCCGAGCTTTGCGCTCGCGCTCGCGAGCGCTTGTGGGATGATCCGCCGCCCTCCATGAAGAAGGACGACCCGGACACATGGTATGGGCCGATCAAGGAAGAGGAAGAGGACCCCGACGGGATGAACCTTAAGCGCGGGTTCGGCTGGCGATATCGCAAGCTCGGCCGCGAACAGTTCATGGTAAATATGCTGCCGGGAAACGAGTTCGTGAACGCCGTCGCTGAACAGCTCCTAGGCAAGGACCGCTTCGTCCCGATCGAACAGGTCCGCGGCATCTATTACACGCTCCCGCAACCCAAAGGCGTTGAGCGCAAACCCATGACCTGTCACGTCGACGCCCATCCCTTCAACTTCGCGATCGCCTCATACATCGACGACGTTCCCCCCGATGGCGGTGGTTTCACTGTCTGGCCGCGCAGCCACCGCACCTTCTGGCACGATTTTCACTCACGGTATCGTCCGGAGTACGGCCCCAACTACCGTAAACACGCCCAGGAATTCGCCGAACACGGCATTTACGACCAATCCTACGGCGGCCCAGGCGACATGGTCTTCTGGCATCACCGGATGGGCCACATGGCCTCGATCAACTACACGCGGCAAATCAGGAAAGCGGTTATCTGTGACTATCGGCTGAAGAATATCCACGTCCTGGAAGAGGAACCGCCGGGCGAGGATATGTGGGTGGATTGGAGTGATGAGGTAAAGGCAGTAGATGGATGGGACATCTAGCGATCTGAGCCCCAACGGGGCGACCCGGTAGTAGCCATGCAGTCCGCCGAGCAACAGCGAGGCGGCAAACCCCTAGTCCCGGCCAGTCGAGCCTATGGGAGCCCCGGAGGGGCTATCGAAATGCCTGCAAACCCCCGACCGCTCCTCCGGGGGCTCGTTGGACACGTCGTGGCTTCGATGGTCCAGGGGCTCGCGCCCCTGGCTATTTGTGAACGCCGCTTCGCGGCTACAATACCCAACTCACTATTCTTACTTCACTTACACCAAACTTGATCCCCAAAAGTACCAACACTATATTAATGGTCCCCTAGCAACCCCGTTGTCCCCACGCAAGTTGCTTCGATCTCCGCCACCACGGGCGGAATCCAATATCTTTATAGCACGCACTTTCGGGCGTCCCCGCCAGCGGTTTGGTCTGCCTGAGCCCATCTTCCTCCCCCGTCTGCGGAAAGAGTTTATGCCAGCCACCAAAGCTGCTTCCAAGAAGGACGAACAACTCGCGCTCGCCGTCGCGCCGAAGAAGAAGGCAAATGGCAAGGCGAACGGGAAGACCAACGATCGGACCAAATCGAGTGGCTCCCTAGCCGCCAAGAACGGGACGCACACGTACGACGAGAGCAAGGTTAAGACGCTCAGCTCGCTCGAGCATATCCGTCTCCGCACGGGCATGTACATCGGGCGACTAGGCGACGGGACCGATTTCGACGACGGGATCTATATCCTGCTGAAAGAGGTCGTCGATAACGCCGTCGATGAGTTCATCATGGGCGCGGGGAAGAAGATCGACGTGAAGGTCGACGATGAGGGTCGCGTCAGCGTCAGGGACTACGGCCGCGGTATCCCCCTCGGCAAACTCGTCGACTGTGTCTCGACAATCAACACCGGCGCGAAATACAACGACGACGTCTTCCAGTTCAGCGTCGGTCTCAACGGTGTCGGTACCAAGGCCGTCAACGCGCTCAGCATCGAGTTCAAGGTCGTCGCCTACCGTGGCGGCAAGTATGCAGAAGCGACGTTTTCGCAGGGGAAGCTGCTCAAGGAAAAGAAGGGGCGCGCCCCGAAGGAACCGGATGGGACATATGTCGAGTTCCTGCCCGACGAGGAGATCTTCGGCGAGTATGACTTCAACCCGGAGTATATCGAGCGTCGGATGTGGAACTACGCCTGCCTGAACAGCGGGCTGACGCTCATCTACAACAAGCAGAAGTTCGTCACCAAGAACGGCCTGCTCGAGTTCCTCGGGAAGGAAGTCGGTGACACCGCCATCTACGAGCCCGCCTACTACAAGGGCCAGTATATGGAGTTCGCCTTCACGCACACCGCGAACTACGGCGAAACCTATTACTCCTTCGTCAACGGCCAGCACACCAGCGACGGTGGAACCCACCAGAGCGCCTTCCGCGAAGGCATCCTCAAGGGCGTCAACGAGTTCTTCAAGAAGAACTACAACGGCGCTGACGTGCGGGAATCGATCACCGGCGCCGTCTCGGTCAAGCTGAAGGATCCGGTCTTCGAATCACAGACCAAGAACAAGCTCGGCAACGCGGATGTTCGCGCCTGGATCGTTGCGGACACGAGATCGGCCGTCGTCGATTGGCTACACAAAAACCGCACGATCGCGAAGAAGCTTGAGGACAAGATCGTCCACAACGAGAAGCTTCGGAAAGAACTGAACGCGGTCAAGAAAGAGGCGAAGGAAGCAGCCAAGAAGATCGCCATCAAGATCCCGCACTTCAAAGACAGCAAGTATCACTGCGGTCATAAGAAGCACGGCGAAGACTCGACGATCTTCATTACCGAGGGGCCTTCGGCCGCCGGGTCAATGGTCTCCGCTCGCGACGTACTCACCCAGGCCATCTTCGGCCTCAAGGGCGTTCCGATGAACCTGCACGGCAAGACACGTGCAGCCATATACAAGAACGTCGAGATGTTCAACTTGATGTCGGCACTCGGGATCGAAGACAGTGTCGACAACCTACGCTTCAACAAAGTCATCATCGCGACCGACGCCGACTACGACGGGTTCCACATCCGCATCCTGCTCCTCACCTTCTTCCTCAGCTTCTTCGAGGAGCTCGTCCAGCGCGGACACGTCTACATCCTGGAAACCCCGCTCTTCCGCGTCCGCAACAACAAAGAGACACACTACTGCTACACCCCCAAAGAGCGTGACGCCCTGATTGAAAAGGTTCGAGGGGCTGAGGTGACACGCTTCAAGGGACTCGGCGAGATCTCACCCAAGGAATTCGGGCAGTTCATCGGCGAGGACATGCGGGCTGTGAAGGTCAACCTCCGCAACCTGGCCGAGGTCCCTGAACTCCTCGAGTTCTACATGGGTCGGAACACGCCGGAGCGGAAAGACTACATCATCGACAACCTGGTATAACCGAGCGAACACATGCCATACGTAGATAAGCTATACGAACAGAACTACCTGGAATACGCCAGCTACGTCATCAAGGATCGCGCGATCCCCGACGTCGATGATGGCCTAAAGCCAGTACAGCGGCGTATCCTGCACTCACTCGCCGAGGTCGACGACGGCAAGTTCCACAAAGTCGCCAACATCGTCGGCAACACGATGAAGTATCATCCGCACGGCGACCAGTCGATCGAGGGCGCCCTCATCGTCCTCGCGCAGAAGGACTACCTGATCGAGAAGCAGGGCAACTTCGGGAACATCTTCACGGGTGACGAAGCGAGTGCCGCTCGCTACATCGAGTGCCGCCTCACCGACCTCGCTCGAGACGTCCTCCTCAACAAGTCGATCACCGAATACGTCGACACCTACGACAGCCGGAACAAAGAGCCGGTCGTCTTCCCGGCCAAGATCCCTCTTCTCCTGATCCTGGGCACGGAAGGCATTGCCGTTGGCATGTCGACCAAGATTCTCCCACACAACTTCTGCGAGGTCTTGGAAGCTCAGATCGCCGTCCTCAAGAGGAATCGCTTCAAGCTCTACCCGGACTTCCCTACGGGTGGCCAGATCGACGTTTCCGAATACAACGACGGGAACGGTAAGGTGCTCACGCGTGCTGTCCTGGATACGAAGGACCCGAAGCGGATCGTCGTTCGTGAACTACCCAGCGGGTTCACCTCTGAAAGCCTGATCACCTCGATTGAGGACGCTTCCAAGAAGGGCAAGCTCAAGATCAGCTCGATCGCTGACTACACGACCGAAGCGGTAGAGATCGATATCCACCTCGCCCGTGGAATTCAGTCAAAGGACACGGTTGACGCGCTGTATGCGTTCACCGGTTGCGAAAGCTCGGCTACAGCCAGCCTGCTCGCGATTAAAGATGACCGACCACACATCATGAATGTGACTGAGGTCGTCAAACACAGCACGGATAAGCTCCTCGACATCCTCAAGGCGGAACTGAAGCTGGAAGAGCGCGAACTCAGCGACCGGCTGCACGCCAAGACGCTCGAGCAGATCTTCATCGAGAACCGGATCTACAAGGAGATCGAGGAACAGGAGACGTCGGAAGACGTGAACCAATCGGTCATCGACGGACTCAAGCCGTTCGCCAAGGTCATCAAGCGCGAAGTGACCGACGAAGATGTCGCCACCCTGTTGCGCATCCCGATCCGTCGTATCTCGCTCTACGACATCAACAAGGCGCATGAGGAAATGGTCGAAATCCGGAAGCGGCTCCGTCAGGTGCGGAAGCATCTGAAGACGCTTAAGGACTACGCCATCAGCTACCTGGAAGGACTGCTCAAGAAACACGGCAAGCAGTTCCCGCGAAAGACCGAGATCGTCAGCATGAAGCAGGTCGATGTCCGCGACGCCGCTCAGCGCAACCTGGTCCTCAAGTACGACTCGTCGCGCGGCTACCTGGGCTACGACATCAGTGGCGCGACGCAGTTCGAGGTCAGCCCCTACGATCGGGTGCTCGTCATCAAGAAAACCGGCACCTGGTCGGTTCAGGATGCGCCTGACCGCCTGTTCGTCGATAAGGGCATGCTCTTCTGCGGCTTTGTGGATCCTGAGCGGATCTACACGCTCCTGTATCGCGACGAGAAGGGAAATCCCTGCCTCAAACGCTTCCAGATCGACAAGTTCATCCTCAAGAAGGGATACGATCTGGTTCCGGCCGGCTGCAAACCGATCAAGCTCACGACCGAGCGAAACATGTCTGTAGTGGTCGATTACAAGCCGAAACCGCGTGTGCGCGTGGTCCAGGAGAAGTTCGACTGCGAAGAGTTCCTCCTGAAGGGAAACCGGGCAAAGGGCGTTCGCCTGGCGAACCGCGAAGTGAAGAGCGGGAAGTTCGTCTCCGGCGAATAGACTGACATCATAGAACCGAGAAAGGGCGTTCTTCCTTGCAAAGGACGCCCTTTTGTCGTTTAGATGATCTATGCTCATCTGGCTCCTTCGCATCATCGGAACGACATCGGCCCTCGCCATCCTCGCTGTGGTGATGCCCTACGAATGGATGAACGCGATCCACGTTTGGCTGGGGATGGGCACGCTTCCGACCGAACCCATCGTCGGTTACCTCGCTCGCACACTCTCCGCGTTCTACGCTGTATACGGCGCGCTCCTGTGGTATCTCTCCTTCTACACGATCACCCATCGCCCCGTCATCCAATTCTTCGGCTTCGTTACAGCCGGATTCGGCGGCGTCCTGGTTGGCGTCGACTGGGTTGAGGGCATGCCGGAATTCTGGAAGTGGATCGAGGGCCCGTTCACCATCCTTTTGGGCCTTCTGATTGTTCTGCTGACCCGCGAACCTGAGGATACAGAATGAGCATCCGACTGATCGCAGCGGTCTTGGCCTTCGCGTCGCTGTCGCATCAGGCTTCCGCCGGCCTGGACGAGCTCCCGGACTACCACCGAAGCGTCGTCTCATTGGTGCTCCCAGAGCCCTCGAGTGAGGTCTGGTCGCCGGAACAGGTGGACCAGTGGATTCGGGAGCGGGGCACGCGCAGTTCATCATTGCTCACGAGTGGTCAGCTCCTGCGTGGAAGGGAGGCGGACGTCGAGAATGCCCGGCTGGTGATCAATCGTCTTCTGACGCTCCAACACAACGTACCGGGAGAAAAACACCACGGTTTGTGGATGACCTCGCTGGATCCGACGAAGGATCGCCGTGACCAGAACTGGCGTGAGTTCGTGGCCACAGGCCTGATCGCTTCACGAGATCGGTTTGCCGATCAGTTGGGCTCAGATCTGGGTAAGGAAATCGATCAGGCCCTGCACCTGGCTGCGCAAGGTTCGGCAGTCAGGGATGTGAATCCCGGTTACACGAACATCGCGTTGATGAGCGCGTTTCTGATGGACTACGTCGGCGTCACGCAGAGCGATTCAGCGCTGGCAGCTGCAGGGATGAATAAGTCTCGAGCGATCTTTGAGCTCTTCCAGGTTCACAGCACGTTCCCCGAGTTCAACTCGCCTACCTACTACGGCGTCAATCTGATGGCGCTTGGTATGTGGCGATCGATGGCCAGGAGCCAGAAACTCCGTGATTGGGGTGCGTCGATGGAGCGCACCCTGTGGGAGGAAATCGGTCAGCTCTACCACGCAGGCCTTCGGAACATGTGCGGCCCCTACGCGCGGTCCAAGGGGATGGATATGTCATCCACCTACACGCCCATCCTCGGTCTCTGTATCGGGATGGTGTTGGACGACGGCGACCTCGCGCCGATTCCCGCTAACCGTGACGAGTGGCAATCTTACGAGATTGCTTACGCGCCGATCCTTTCGCAGACAGGATTGATCGTACCCGAGGACGTGGTCCCCCATCTGAAGAGTTTCCAGACGGATCGTGTCGTCGATCGCCAGGTCTTCTCCAGACGTGGCGTTGTCAACGTCCGGGCTATCTTGAAGCGGGACTGGATGATGGGTGCCGTTGCGGGAGCTGCCGTCAGACACGAGCAGTTTCATCCAGCGACGATCCATTGGCGTTCAGGGGATTCGGTCGGATGGCTGCTTGCATTCGGCGAAAGCGGCGCCAGTGGAACCATCGAGGATCAGTCCATGTCCCTGAAGGTGCTTCGACCGGATCCTGCCCACCCCTTTAGGATCCAGCTGCTCGCGCCAGGCGTCGAGGTCGATGCGATTCGAGGTGACCGTTGGGAGCTTCCCGGGGTCACAATCCTCGTGAATGCTCCTCTGGGTTCCCCTCGAGTGAGCTGGGTCGACGACCGACGAAAAGGTCGAGTCGTGGAGGCATCGTGGGGTGTACCGGAAGGATGGAGTGCGGAGGATGTGGCGGTACAACTGACAATCGAAGAGACTGACTAGCAAAGGGGTTCGAATGGTAATTGGAACACAGTTCGAAGGCGACAGGTCTCCCGACTACTACCAGCACCTCAAGCAGCTCGGGGTCGACCACATCTGCAGCAATCCACCGGGAAAGGCTTCGACCTGGACGTCGGATATCCTGTTGGGGCACCGTGAGAAGATGGAATCGCACGGGCTGGCGCTCGACCTGATCCCGCTCGCGCACATTGGGTTGGCCAGGAACGATGAGTTCCCCGCCATCATGCTCGGAACACCGGAGCGCGACCGTGAGATCGATCAGATCTGTGGCATTATCGAAGCGGCGGCGGCGGCGGGTATCCCCGCGATGAAGTACTACTTGAGCTACCTGGGCATCGTCAGCACCGAACGCGTCGAAGGCCGAGGCGGTTCATCGAACCGTGCCTTCGTCTACGTGGATGCCGAACAGGAACCGCTGACCGAAGCGGGCAGAGTCGACGACGACACATTCTGGGAGCGGATCACCTACTTCCTCGAGCGCGTCATCCCGGTCGCCGAGCAGTATCGCATTCGGATGGCCTGTCACCCACACGATCCACCCGTGCCATCGGACACGGGCCTGCGCGGCGTCGACCGTGTAATGGGCACCTTTGAAGGCCTCAAGCGGTTCATAGAGATCGCTGCAAGTCCCTACCACGGCCTGAACTTCTGTCAGGGCACCGTCTGCGAGAGCCTCGAGAATCCGGGCGAGGAAATCTTCGACATCATCCGCTACTTCGGCGAGCGCGACAAGATCTTCAACGTTCACTTCCGGAACATCAAAGGCGGCTTCGGCAGCTTCATTGAGACCTTCCCGGATGAAGGCGACATCGACTTCCTGGAAGCGATCAAGGTTTACAAGGAAGTCGGATACGAGTACATGCTGATGCCCGATCACGTACCCCAGATCGACGGACCGGAGCCGCAACGTGTGGCCTTCGCTTTCGCGATCGGCTATCAGCGAGCATTGATGCAGGCTATTGGGTTGGCAGAATAACAGGAGGTAGACAATGAGACTCATCATCGTCGGCTGTGAATACTCGGGCGTCACGACGCTCATCAACGGGCTCTACGACTGGGGAAACGCGCGTGGCGTTCACCACCACCTCGACGACCACTTCACGATCCCCGATGCCTACCACTTGAGCGACGAGGAGCAGAAGGGCATGCTCGACATGCTCCCCGCGATCAAAGAGCGATTCCAACGATTTCAGATCGCTTACCACGTCCGGCTGATCACCAAATACAGCCACATCCTCCTCGGGGGCTTCTACCTCGAGGAAGCGGTCTACGGACCTCGTTACTACTATCCGGGCAAGAACTCCCCACCCATCGATTTCGAGGCCGACCTGCCTGATGACGTGATCCTTGTTCACCTGCACGCGCGCCCCGACGTCATTCGTGCGCGAATGGAATCGGATCCGCACCCTCATCAACTCGTCCCTTCAGAAGATGTGGAGGAGGTCCTTGAAGCATTCGAGCTGCAGATCCGCAGATCGTGGATTCGCAGACAGTTCGCCATCGACACTTCAGATCTGACGCCAGAGGAATTGCTGGAGACTTTCCTGGATATTTCGGTGGGGCATCTGAATGCTGAGGATGGGAATACGAGGTTGTTGAAACCGTAGCTACGAGAATGCCGTCATGCCTGCGGAAGCAGGCATCCACGCGGCAATATTGAACGACGGGAAAGGCCGCTGGATTCCCGCGTTCGCGGGAATGACAGCATGAAAATCATCAAAGTCGCTTCATGTCTTCTCTCCCCGTTCCCCTGGGTCCTCGTCAAGGTCACCACGGACGAAGGACTCGTCGGGATCGGCGAAGCCTACCATGGGGCCGGCGTACACCAGATCGTGGTCGACCAACGACTGACGAACGCGCTGATCGGTGAGGACCCGCGCAACGTCGACAAGCTGTTCAAGGACATGCAGCGACGGATGTCGGCTTCGGGCTTCTACCAGGGCGCGGTGATGAGCGCGATCAGCGGGATCGAGATGGCGCTGTGGGACATTGCAGGCCAGACCACGGGCGTTCCGATCTGGCAGCTTCTTGGTGGCAAGTTCCGCGATCGTATCCGCGTCTACAACGACTGTCACGCCGGCGACACGGACTCGATCGACACGTGGGTCGCTAAGGCAAAGGAAGTCGAATCACGCGGCTTCGATGCCATCAAGTTCGACATCGATCCACTTCCCGATCAGCGGGACCGCTACAACCGCGGAATCTCCAATGATCACATCGCCTACTACATCGACGTCGCCACCGCGCTCCGTGAAGGCCTCGACTCGAACACAGACCTCCTGATCGACGGCCACTGGAAGCACTCACCTACGGACATTCTCCAGGTCGCCAAGGCCTACGAGTCTCTCGACCTCTACTGGCTTGAAGACCCCATCCCGCCGGAGAACATCGACGCGATGGCTCGCCTCACGAACGCGACCAGCACCCCGATCTGCACGGGCGAAAACTTCTACACGGCACACGGGTTCCGCGATCTCGTCGAGAAGCAGGCAGCCGACATCATCTCACCCGACCTCGCCAAGGCCGGCGGTCTGCTCGAAGGTCGCAAGATCGCCGATCTCGCCGACCTCTACTACATCCCGTTCTGCCCGCACAACATCTGCGGTCCCGTAGGCACGATGGCGGTCACTCACGTCTGCGCCGCCGTCCCGAACTTCCAACTCCTCGAGTTCCATCACCTGGACAACGAGGTATGGTCCGGTCTCCTGATCGAACAGGACCTGATCCAGGACGGGCATATCGACGTCACGACCAGACCGGGGCTAGGAGTGACCTTGAACATTGATGCTGCTCAAACCGCCTGCGTCGATGATCTGGGATTCTTTGAGGGATAGCCATGACGCTCTCGCCCGAACAGATCACATCCTACCGAGAAATGGGCTTTTGCCTCGTCCGGCATCTGGTTCCCCCAAGATTGATCGAAGCTGCCCGTGATCGCATCCTGGAAATCGCAGACGATCGCCCGGATTGGCCGTCAAAGCACTTCCAGACACTGGATCCGGAAACATACACGGGACGACGTGGTAAATCGGTCCCGGTCGGTCTGCAACGCCCGGGGTTGAACGAAGAGGTTTTCGCCCAGATCGCCGAGCACCAAAACCTGTCGACGTCCGTAGCTTGCCTCCTCGGCGAGCCAGTCGAATTGTTCACCGAACAGATCGGCATCAAGCACGGATGGCTGGACGCAGAGCAAGGCGGACGCAGCTACTTTCACCAGGACTCGTGGTACTGGAAGATCGATCCCGAATTGGGTTGTAATTGCTGGATTCCCATGGACCCGGTGGGAGAAGATGCGATCGCACTTGCCGTGATACCCGAAAGTCATCGCAACTGGACCCTCACGGAGCACGAGTCCTACTACGATGATCCGCCCATGGGCCGCTCCAACCCGACGTTCGAGCCCTTCAAACGGCACCGCATCCCCCACGACCAAATCGATTATTCGAATGAACTGCTCGTCCCGATGGAAGCCGGTGACGGCCTGTTCTTTTCGAACTACACCTGGCATCGCAGCGAACCGAACCGGTCGGGACAGACAAAGGCCTTCTACGCTATCGCCTACCAGCGCGCCGACTAGCGATGCACGCCCCACATCTCTGGCGGACCATTCGCGTCCCCGAACCTTACCAAACCTCCGCCAAGATCAACGACAGATCCGTCACTTACGCGGGCGATGTCCGAATGGGCAGCCTCCGCCACCCCGGATCCGTCGATTTCCTCGTATATCGCTCGGTTGACGACAGCCACGACGGCGGTGGGCTAAAACCTGTGTTCGCTGGTGCCTTCGACATCGAAGGTCAGCCACTATGGTCAGTCGGTGTGGAAGGAGAGCAACCTTCCCGTCCAGGTCCCGTCGCGATTCACGACATCGATGGCGATGGCAACGACGAGGTCGTCTGCCTGTGGAAGCGGGCAGACGTGGACGCCGAACCGTCATCCCTCGCGGATACTGAACTCCGCATCCTCGACGGAAAGACCGGTAAATTGAAACATCGATCTGCTCCGCCCGAACTGACGGCCTGCTTCGGCAATGGTCCCAACTGGGTCCACCAGCGCATCCTCATCGCCAATCTGAGAGGGACTGACACCCCACGAGACTTCATCATCAAGCTCGGAAGGGTCATTCTCGCCTTCGACCAGAACCTGGACGTTCTCTGGCGATACGAGTGTCCCTGGTCAGAGTACGGTCACTGCCCCGCCTACATCCCTTCGGTCGGCGACATTGATGGCGACGGACACGACGAAGTGAATGGCGGCTACTTCTTGCTCGACCACGACGGGTCGGTCCTCTGGGAACGTGACTGGGCGCCGAACATGGACTCCGTATCCATCACCAAGTGGGATGATGGCAATATCCGGGCGATCGGCTCCGGTGGTGGTCACGTGTTCGACGAGGCGGGTAACGTCGTCCTCTCGTTGGGAGAGAATCTGGTCCCACACGGTCAGGAAGTCAGAGTCGCCCGATTCCTGGATGACGACCCGAGTCCACAGATGGCAGTGCGCTGGAACGGTCACCACACAGACATCCTCGTAGCCGACACGTCGGGCACGGTCCTCAATCGTTTCAACCTGAACGAATCACCGAATAACACGGGTATGGAAGCCGTCCACTGGCTCGAGCCTGGTGAACGCGCGCTGCTCTACAACGGCGGAATGCTGTGGGATGCCGAAACGGGAGAAGGAGTCAATCTTCCGGATCTTCCGGATCCAGATCCTGTCGGCAGGATGGCCTGGTATCACTGTATCCCCGCGAACGTCTGTGGTGACGATCTTGAAGAAATCGTACTCTACAACCCCTGGGATCCGGCGATATACGTCTACACACCCGGCGATGCGAACGATCCTGTGGTCGATCCCTACAGAGCGGGGCCTCGCCAATACAACGTGCGACTGATGGACTGATACAAATGGCGAAGCAAAAACTCAGAATCGCGAGCTGCCAGTTCCCCGTCACGGGCGACATCAAGCGGAACGGAAAGTATATCCGTCGGTATCTGGCGAAAGCTGCTGACAGGGGCGCAGACATCCTGCACACCTCCGAAGCCTGCCTCTCGGGATACGCCCGGGTCGACTTCGATTCCTTCGCAGACTTCGACTGGGACCTCCTCCGATCCGAAACGCAGTCCCTTCGTGATCGGTGCAGGGAACTCGGCATCGGCCTCATCCTGGGATCCGGACACTATCTCGACGGAAGGAACAAGCCGACGAATTGCCTCTACTGGATCAACAAGAAGGGCGCCATCGTCGATCGCTACGACAAGTGTATGTGTACGCGCGGCGATCAGCAGGCCTACTCGGCGGGCAACCGACTGGTCGCGCACAAGATCAAGGGTATCAAGGTCGGTCTGGCCATCTGCTACGACGTCTGTTATCCCCAGATCTACGCCGCCTACCGTGATCTCGGCGTCACCTTGATGCTCCACTCCTTCTACAACGCCCGGCACGACGGCCCAAGCTGTCTGGACGTCCTGAACGAGCGTCAGGTCACCACCCGGTGCGCCGACAACCTGATGTGGGCAGTCGCCAACAACTCGTCTCACCCTTACTCACACTGGGCCAGTTTCGTCGCCCGTCCAGACGCGACCGTCGCTCAGAAACTGAAGATCAACAACGCTGGCATGCTGATCCACGACTTCCCCGACGGCCTGTCCGAAGGCGGCTGGATCCACAACCACATCCCGATGAAGCTCGCCAAAGAGGAAGTCCTGACGTTCGGAAAACCCAGCAAGCATAAGCGTCAGTTTGATGGACAATCCGAACCATAGCCCCGTGTCTTCCTTTTGACGGAGATCGCATAATGAATAGGCCCAATGTCATCCTGATCATGACCGATCAGCAGAAGCGCGACTCCCTTTCTGTCTACGGGAATCCTGTCTGCCGGACCCCCAACCTGGAGCGACTCGCGTCTGAAGGCACGATCTTCGACTTCGCTTTCACCCCCTACCCCGTCTGCGTCCCTTCACGCGTGATGACCTTCACCGGTCGCTACAGCCACGTCACGCGGTCCCGAGCGAACTCGGTGTTGATGCAACCGGATCAGGAACACCTGATCCTGATCCTGGAATCCGCCGGCTATTCGCTTGGACTTAGCGGAAAGAACCACTGCTTCCAGGCAGATGACCTCGATCGCTTCGACTACGTCTGGGAGTGCGGTCACGGAGGCCCAGCCAATCCGCCGGATGAGACCGCCCAGAAGGCCAAGGATTTCATCCGCGAGTCCAAAATCAACTCCCGTTGCTGGGGTACGGTGACCAACCCGAATCCCCCTGAATCGCTGGGTGCCGCGCTCACCGTCACCCACGCCATCGACTTCCTCAAAACGCGCCAGGACGATCGCCCGTTCTTCCTCTGGTGCTCGATCGCCGATCCGCACACACCACTCCAGACGTCAGAGCCATACGCGTCGATGTATGATCCGGAAGATGTCCCCATCCCGGATCAGCGGGACGACGAGATAGCAGACAAACCCCTCGCCCAGCAGCTGGATCACAAAGCCCTGTGTGGCGAGATGGTCACCGAAGACGACATCCGTCGCGTGACAGCGATGTACTACGGGATGAACACCTACATCGATACCGAGGTCGGCCGTCTGCTCGACCGAGTCGACGCGCTGGGACTCGCCGAGGATACCCTGATCATCTACGTGTCCGATCACGGCGAATACCTCGGCGAGCATCGGATGATCCGCAAGTCGAAGGCGCTCTACGATTGCCTGACCCGGATCCCGCTGATCATACGCCTGCCCGGACTCGTACCGGCAAACGAGCGACGGGACGAGTTCACCGAGATCGTAGATCTGATGCCGACGATCCTCGACATCATCGGTCTAGACCATCCCGACGGAATACAGGGCAGAAGCCTGATGCCTCTGCTGAATGGCGATGGCTACATTGCACGAGACGCCGTTTTTGGCGAAACGGGTGTCGAGTCGCCGGATGGATCCTTTCGGGTAAGCGGGTTTGACGACATGGAAAGCATCCCGACCTCCCCTACGACACCCGACTTCTCGCCACGGTTGAAGAAGGGCGATCTGGGCCCGATCAAATCCGTTCGCACACACGACTGGAAACTCGTTTACTATCCGGGCAACCAGGAAGGCGAGTTCTACGACCTGAACGCGGATCCGGGTGAACTGACCAACCGATGGTCAGATCCTGCCATGGCCGAAGTCCGGTCCGAGTTGACCGCAAGGATTCTGGACTGGTGTATCGAGATGGAAGATCGCCGTCCCTCTATCACGAGGGGCGCGTTTTAGCTCAATCGAGGTACAGATGAGAAGAGAAGTCAGATGGGAACGGATGTTCCCCGATGAACTGGAAGCGGCGTACGACGAGTGTCCTGTCGCCTACCTGCCCTACGGCCTGTGCGAGCCACATGGCCCCCTGAACGCACTCGGAAACGACGGGATCCGCTCGCATGAAACGTGTATCCTGGCCGCTCGCAAGCACGGGGGGATCGTGTGTCCCCCTGAATACTGGCATTGTCACGAAATCGGCGGCTACGCGGTGTGGGGTCACAAACAGATTGGCAATCAGCGCACCTGGCTGACTGCCGTACCGCCCTGGATCTTCCTCAAGAACATGTGCTACCATATCCGAGCGATGGACGCGCTCCGCTTCCACGCCACCGTCATCTTCTCAGGCCACTCGGGCCCACACCGGAAAGACGTCCCCGTCATCATCGAGACGATGCAGCCGCACGTCGACACACAGATCGACTGGTTCGTCAGCAGCGGTACAGATACGGATCATTTCCAGGATGGCGACGGAACGGGCGGACACGCGGGTCGGGGCGAAACGTCGCAGCTCTGGTCGGTCGCCCCTGATTGCGTCGACCTGTCACGATACCCGGGTCCCGACGCGGAACGCCTACTGTTCGCGATGGGACAGTTCAACGATCGTGCGAGCCGGCGTGTTGGAGATGCGATGACCGCGGACGTCGTCGAGCGGCTGAGCGCCAGAGCGAACGCGTTGATGGCCGACTACTCACCCAAGCGTGAACGGCCGCTCACGTTCGGAGATGTCGAGCAAATCTGGGCCGACGAAATCCAGCCCAAACTGAAGGATTTCGCCTCGCTGCAGCAGGGCGACGAAGCGCCACCTGAAGATTCACAGTGGCGAACAAATTGGGAGATACCTGCGTCGTTCCCAGGCTAGAACCTGGGAACGAGTTAACCGGAGAGGTNCATGCCATCTAGACCGAACATCATCTTCATCCTCACCGACGACCAGGGCTACGGCGAACTCGGATGCCACGGCAACACCGTCATCCAGACCCCCAACCTGGACAAGATGCACGCTGAATCCGTCCGCCTGACCAACTATCACGTCGGACCAACGTGTGCACCGACACGGGCCGGCCTGATGACCGGTCATTTCCACAACAGCACGGGCGTTTGGCACACGATCGGNGGTCGTTCGCTCCTGCGTCAGGACGAATACAGCATCGCGAACGCCTTCTCCGACGCTGGCTACAAGACCGGTCTGTTCGGAAAGTGGCATCTGGGCGACAACTATCCCTATCGGCCACAGGATCGTGGCTTCCAGGAAACAGCCTCTCACGGCGGCGGCGGTATCGGGAATACGCCGGACTACTGGGGCAACAACTACAACGACGATCACTACTCGGTAAACGGCGAGTGGACACCCTTCGAGGGCTACTGCACCGACATCTGGTTCCAGGAAGGGCTCAAGTTCGTCGAACGGCATAAGGACGAGCCGTTCCTCTGCTTCATCACCACCAACGCCCCGCACGGCCCCTTCATCGTCGATGACAGCTACAGCCGCCAGTATGACGGTCAAGTCGAAAACGAGGATCGCGCCAACTTCTTCGGAATGATCACCTGCATCGACGAGAACGTTGGTGGCCTGCGCAAACGCCTCGACGAGCTGGGGCTCACAGACAACACGATCCTCATCTTCATGACCGACAATGGCACCGCGTGCGGCGCCAAACCCGGCGAGGGGCAGTTCATCGCGAACGGATACAACGCCGGAATGCGTGGCATCAAGGGGTCAGAGTATGAGGGTGGCCATCGTGTCCCGCTGTTCATCCACTGGCCGGAGGGCGGGCTGGCGGAGGGCCGCGATGTCGGGACGCTGACCGCCAACGTGGACATAATGCCCACCCTGATGGAACTCTGCGGCATCGCTCGCGACGATCTCGTGTTCGACGGAACGAGCATCGCATCCCTGGTACNCGGCGAAGACGTCGAGTGGCCCGATCGCACGCTGGTCACTGATTCCCAACGGATCACCGACCCGATCAAATGGCGAAAGAGCGCCACGATGACCCAGCAATGGCGGCTGATCAACGGTGAGGAGCTCTACGATATCCAGGCAGATCCGGGTCAGGAGAAGGACGTCACATCGGACCACCCGGATGTCGTCGAGAAGCTGCGGGCCGACTACGACAGCTGGTGGGACAAAGTATCCGAACAGTTCAACGGCACGATCCCCATCCCGATCGGATCCCCGGAAGAGCCCAGCGTGCGACTGAACACCCACGACTGGCGAAACCCGGAGGCCGAATGTGCGTGGAATCAGTCGGCTGTCCGCGCTGCGAACAAATGCAACGGCTACTGGGAAGTCGAAGTCGCTCAACCGGGAACGTATCGCTTCGAACTCCGTCGATGGCCCAAGGAGGAAGATCGTCCGATCGTCGAGGGCATCGAGGGAGAGCTGAAGACCAATCGCGATATCAAAGACGGATACGGAGGCGGTGTAGCCGTGCCGGTGAAGACGGCGCGGCTGAAGGTCGGTAACATCGAGCAGGAATCGGCCGTGACCTCGGAGGATAAGGGTATCGTGTTCACCGCGGAGCTGAACGCGGGCGAAACACTGCTGCAATCGTGGTTCATCGACGACGCCGGTGAGGACATCGGCGCCTATTACGTTTACGTAGATCTTCTTTAGTCATGCCTGCGTAAGCAGGCATCCAGGCCTACACTGACAGATCGTATGGATTCCCGCGTTCGCGGGAATGACGGCCTCAACCCGGAGATATCTGTGCCAGAGAAACCCATCCGCTTCGCCATCGTCGGCGCCGGAATGATCAGCCAGCTCCACGCCAAAGTCATCGCTGACATGGCGGATGCCGAACTCGTCGCCATCTGCTCCCGCGACCTCGATCGCGCAAAAGACGTCACAAATCAGTTCGGCGGTGAGCCGACGACAGACTACGACGCCTTGTTGTCTAGCGACGACATCGACACTGTATCCGTATGCACGGCCAGTGGCGAACACGCGACGTTCGGCGTACCGGCCGCCAAAGCCGGCAAACACGTCCTCGTCGAGAAACCGATCGAAATCCACCTCGACAAAGCAGACGAGTTGATCGCCGCCTGTGATTCCAACAGCGTAAAGCTGGGCGTCATTTTCCAGCTACGCTTTCTGGATGCGTGCCAGGAAGTGAAGAAGGCCATCGACGACGGTGTTCTCGGCAACCCCGTGATGGCGGACTGCTACATGAAGTTTTATCGCCCCCAGGAATACTATAGCGACTCGCGTTGGAAAGGCACGCAGGCGCTGGATGGGGGTGGCGCGCTGATCAACCAGGGCATCCACGGCCTGGACCTCCTGCTCTATCTCGCCGGCGACGTCGCATCCGTAAAGGCCTACAAGGACGTGCGCGCTCACGACAACATCGAAGTCGAGGACACCTGCGTCGCCGCCGTGCGATACACGAACGGCGCACTTGGTGTGATCCAGGCGACCACGTCGGTACATCCTGATTTCCAGCAGCGGATCGAACTGCACGGGTCCGAGGGGACGATTATCCTCGACGGCACCGAGGACGTCTGGATCAAGCACTGGGAAACGTTCAAAGACGGCGCTCGCGAGATCGAAGAACGAGCCCCTTTAGAGCACCACGGTGCAGCCGCAGTGCTCGAAGAAGGTGGCGAAGCCCATCTCAGACAGATCCAGGACTTCGTCGACGCCATCGTGGAAGACCGCGAGCCACTCATCAACGGCTCGGAAGGACGCCGGTCGCTGGACGTTGTCCGCGCCATCTATCGCTCAGCAGAAGAAGGAACGGAGATCCAGCTCTAGTAATCCACTTCTAGACTAATGTGGGCTTCACCTCTCCTGCTAGCGGGAGAGGGCCAAATCGAGACTGGATTTGCGGTGAGGGCTAGATACACCAGGTTCTACTCTACTCCCACGATGGTCCAGAACCCTTAGAGATCCTTCGCTTCGCTCAGGATGACATGACACCCATCAACATCACCAACAAACGCCAGCTCCTCTTCGACGACCGGTTCATCGCGTCCTCCACGGGCATCACCCACGTGATGCACACACCGTCGCCTGCGGAGGTCGCCATCGCAAGCGACAGATCGTGGGAAACTGGTGGCGTCCACTACTCTAGCGTCCTTCAGGACGGCGACCGGTTTCGGATGTGGTATCGTGCGGATACGGGTCCCGATCCGACCAGCGCGATCGACGCCGAATCGTGGATCTGCTATGCGGAGAGCGACGATGGCATCGTGTGGACGAAGCCTGAACTCGGGATTGTTACCGAGGTCGAGAATGGAAAGAACAACATCCTCTTCCCGGACAAGTCATCCGGCATTAACCCCTGCGTGATCATCGATCCGTCGGCAGAGGCCGGCGAGAGATACAAGATGATCACTCGAGGATCCGGACCGACGAACGTCCTGGGGTATACGTCGAGCGACGGGATCGATTGGACACCCATCGACACGAACCCGCTCCTGTCTGAGCCGGGTCCGTTCGACAGTCACAACACGGTCGTCTACGATGACGAGGCCGACCGGTACGTGATTTTCTGCCGTGGCACCGATACAGCGCGACCAGGCAACTTCAAGGACGGAATCAGGGCAATTCGCCGCGCCGAATCACCGGACTTCCATACCTGGTCGGAAATGGAACTTGTGGTCACGGCCGATGACGAGGACCCGACCGACCTCCACCTCTACACAAACGCAGCCGCCCGATATACGCGGGCTCAGAATGCCTGGCTGATGTTCCCGATGATTCTCTACGTCGAGCGCAAGGGCAATGCTGACAGCTATCCCGGTCTGTCCGACGTCCAGTTCGCAACCAGCCGCGATGGAATCCTCTGGGAGCGTCGTTTCCGTGAGCCTTTCCTCGCCCCCGACCTCGACCGACACAACTGGGTAGACCGTAACCCGATCGTCGGCCCCGGGATCCTCCATACATCTCCTGAGGAGCTCTCACTTTACTATTCCGAGCGTCTGCGCGATCCCGAGTGCCGATTCCGTCGATCTACAATCCGGACAGACGGCTTCGTCTCACTCCACGCACCCTACAAAGNCTGGGCCGAATTCACGACCCCGCCTTTAGCGTTCGAAGGCAACAGACTTGACCTGAACGTAAAGACCAGCGGCGGCGGAACGGTATTGGTTGAGTTGCAGGACGAGCGGGGCAACCCGCTCGATGGATACAACTTTGATGACTGCGATCCCATATTCTGCGACGAGATTAACCGAACAGTGACGTGGGCCGGCAACGGCGCCGTCTCGGCTCCTGGTGACCGCTGCCAGATCCGCTTCAAGATGCGCGACGCCCACTTGTTCGCTTTCCAGTTCGTCTCGGATTGAGCGAGGCGCATCGATGAAAACCGCAGTAAAAGCTCTGGGTGAGATCGCCCTTCGCGTCAACGACCTGGCGAAGATGCGTGACTTCTACGCGGAGACATTCGAGCTGGAGCAGATCGGAGACTTCGATCGCATCGTCTTCTTCAAGATCGCGGACGGATATGCAGGACACACGGTCGTCCTCGCTCTCTTCTACCGCGATGCTGACATCGACGTAAAACGAGGATCGGTCGACCACATCGCATTTACGATCGACCTCNACAGCTATGAGTCGAAGAAGGCTCGGCTGGAAGGACTCGGACTCGAGGTCAGCACCTCAGAACACGGCTGGGTCCAGTGGCGATCGACCTACGTCCGTGACCCCGAAGGCAACCTGGTCGAGCTCGTCTGCTTCGACCCCAGCATAGAGAAGACCTGATGAAAATCACCGATCTAAAGTGCGCAGTCATCGACAAACACCCCATCGTCCGGATCACGACGGACGAAGGCATCGACGGCTATGGACAGGTCGAGGCCAGCAAGGACTACCTGAAGCCTCACATCCTGTTCTACCGGGACCATATCCTCGACAAAGACCCCACCGACGTCGAACGCGTGATGTCCGGCATCCGACGCCTCGGCGCATTCAAGCCGTGGGGCAGTGCGGTCAGCGCGATCGAGTTCGCCCTTTGGGACATCGCGGGCAAGGCAGCCTGCGTTCCTGTCTACAAACTGCTTGGCGGGAAGGTTCGTGACCGGGTGCAGGTCTACAACGGAAACGTCCGGTTCCCGCTCGAGGGATTCGAGCCCAAGCACTACGCCGCGAACATGCAGAAGATGAAGGACCTGCCGCAAAAGTTCAGCATCATCAAGCAGGGCGTATCGTTCCACGGGCCGATGGCGACACGTGTTCCCGGATACTATCACGGTCAACCGATCGAGGGAATGCGTGCACCCAATCGCGGCCCGATGACAGAGAAAGGCTTCAAGCACCTGATGGCCTGTATTGAGGCGATGAAAGATGTCTGCGGTGACGAGGTCGGCCTCGCGCTGGATGCGGGCCCGGGAATGATGCCAACGGACCTCCTCCGGGTCGCCAAAGCCTGCGAGCCGCTCAACCTGATGTGGATCGAGGATGCTATCACCGGAGATTACACACCGTTCATTAACGCCGACGTCTACCGGGACGTCACGATGCAGACATCGACCCCGATCCACACGGGCGAACAGATCTACCTGCGCCAGAACTTCAAGGACCTGATCGAAAAGCAGGCCGTGAACGTGATCGGTCCAGACCCCTGTGACGTCGGCGGAATGGCCGAACTAAAATGGATCACCGAATACGCCGACCTGCACGGCATCCTGATGGCCCCCCACGGCACCCTCGATGGACTGATCGGCNTGGCAGCCCTCGTTCAGGTCAGTGCGACCCTCCCCCAGAACTGCATCGCCTTCGAGTATCCGACCGGTAAACCGGAGTGGTGGTATGACATCATCGATGGCCTTCCCGACCCCATCGTCGTCGACAGCCACATCGACGTGTGGGATGCGCCTGGGCTGGGTGTGACGTTCAACGAGAAAGCTCGGGAATACTTGCTCGAAGAGGACAAAGGCTTCTTCGATTAGAAGCCCTCACCGGTGATGCTGAGTGACCTCATCGCCGGCCTGAGTAGGATTCCTCGTCAGNACGCTGTGTGTAGGTCGTATCGAAGCACGACCGACCTAGCCATCTTGCGTACGGACACCGATCGTCCTCAGATACAACGTGTCTACCGGTTCTCTAATCCCAAGTCCACATCCACCAGCAAACGACGCTACTCAGGATGATCGGTAGTATGCCAATAACACCCCTAGACTGGACCCGCAACCCCGACAACCCCATCCTCCCTCCCGGCGAACCGGGCACCTACGATTCCCACCGCTGTATGAACCCCTGCGCCATCGTGGTCGACGGCGAGCTTCGTCTCTACTACTCCGGCGGTGACGAGAGCGGAAACCAGCGCATCTGCCTCGCCACTGCACCCGTCGATCGCCCCACGGAACTCACCCGTCACGGCGTCATCCTCGACCTGGGAAGTCCAGGCTCCTTCGACAGCAACTGGTGCGTCCTCCCGCTCGTAAAGCGATTCGGCAACAGGTGGCACCTATACTACACGGGCAGGGATGACAGCCCAACCGGTCTACAGTCGTTCTGGGGCACAGGCCTGGCGATCAGCGACGACGGCATCCATTTCGAGCGCTACTCGACCTTCCCGATCATCACGGGCGACCAGACAACCGAATTCCCTGGAAACAGAGGCATCGCGCTCGGTGGAACGATCATCGACGATGTTCAGGCAGATGGCTCCCAGTCCTATCGGCTCTACTACACCCTTGCCACGGGAACACCCGATCCGAACGACATCCGTATCGATCAGGAGAAGCACTGTGTCGTGTGCCGCAGCACGGACGGCCTTCGCTGGGTGGACCACCGCGTCGTGCTGAGCCCGCGGCCTGAAGTCACGTCTGAGGATGCAGCAGTAGCCGCGCCCTGGGTCTGGCGCGAGGGGGATCGATACCGAATGTTGTATTGCGGAATCGGCACAAGATGGGGCTACTACTCGATGTCGGAAGCCGTGAGCGAGGATGGCTACGCTTGGGATCGCGGTGAGGGCGACGAGAACCTCAGCCTACGCCCTGACCCCAGGAGCGAGTGGGAGGATCAGATGGTCGAGTATCCATCGATCGTGGATGAGGGGGATCAGTATCGCCTCTTCTACTGCGGAAATGGATACGGCACGACTGGGATCGGGATGGCCACGGCATCAAAGCCTGGATGAAAAAGCCACGTTCGCCCGTCGCAACCGCCTCTCGACGGCAGCTTCGCATCATAGTTCCACAGATGCCCTCCATCGTGGTCGTATGCACAGACCTGGATGATCCCGTTCTCTGATTCCACGATCACAAGCCCGTATCGACCGTCCTTCGTCAGGTCCCCTGTTGCCATCCGAGTAGGAAACTGTTCAGGCTTGTATCTCAGCGGAAACTGAATCGACAGATTGCTCGGATCCGCCCCACTGTCCACCTCAACGGCCTCCGACACATGGTTCGACCCGTCAATTACGCGATACTGGTAGCAGGCAAGCTCCGGTGTCTCATCACTGAAGCCTGTGGAGGTTGTCACCACAGCTTCGGACACCTGCGCCCATTTGTTCCCGTCACGAGATCGCTCGACCTGAAACGGCTCGTCCTTCGCATCATCGCGAAGCAGACGCCACGACAGGTAGGTCTTCCCATTCCCTCTCGGAAGCACCGTTAGGTGCCGGTTAATCGATCCAGCCATCTTTCTGCCTCGTTTTTTGATTAAATNAGTAGTGCTNCTTGGGGTGGATCACTAATATAGTGCCCGTTCCCAGACCACCATCNNCACGATAGTCTCGCTCGGATGTTCCTTTCCNCTGGTTCTCTCTGCGGCTCCCTGGCGCGCCGTAGCGCGCAGCCCGAAGGGGGCTGCGTCTCAGCGGTTAAGGTCTTGGTTTTCTATGAACGTCCTCCTAATCATCTCCGAAGACAACGGCCAGCATCTCGGCTGCTACGGCGACCCGAACGTCGCCACCCCGAACATCGACCGGCTCGCCTCCGAAGGTGTTCGCTTCGAGAATGCTTACACGACGCAGGCTGTCTGCTCGCCAGGACGGGCCAGCATCTACACCGGGCTGTATCCGCACCAGTGTGGCCAGATCGGTCTGGCCACACACAACTACGCTCAGTACGAGGCCTTCCCGAACCTGTTCAGCATCCTGAAAGACCAGGGGTATCGAACGGGACTGATCGGAAAGCTCCACGTCAACCCGGACTCGGACTTCCCGATCGATACGTGGTGGAACGATCGCGACTACATCAGTTTCCAGAACCGTGACGTTCACAGAATGGCTGAGGAAGCGGATACGTTCATCACCGGATCTCCTGATCCGTTCTTCCTGACCGTCGCCTACCCGGATGCGCATCTCCCGCTCTTGCGACAGCAGTGCGGTATCCCTGAGAAGCCTTACGAAGCGGATGACGTCTCAGTGCTGCCCCAGGTCGGAATCGATTCCCAGCGGCTCCGGGAATACACAGCCGACTACTACAATTGTATGAGCCGGCTGGACACAGCCGTCGGACTGCTCCTCGAGCGGCTCGAGCGTTCAGGCAAGACCGACGAAACGCTGGTCATCTTCACGACCGATCACGGTGCGCAGTTCTCCCGCGGCAAGACCTGCTGCTACGAAGGCGGCATCAAGGTCCCTCACATCGTCAAATGGCCTGGCCAGTCAGCGGTTGGGCTCACGCGGACAGAATTGATCTCTCACGTCGACATCCTGCCGACGATCACGGACATCCTCGATATCGAAACCCCGTCCGGCGCCGGTCAGTCGTATAGATCGCTGCTCGGGGACGAAAAGGTCACCTGGCGCCAGTACGTGTGTTCGGAATGGACCGGCAGCAACCCGCCTGGCTATTTCCCACAGCGAACGATCCGCAACAAACGATACAAGCTGATCGTCAACTACCTCTCCGACCGTCCGAGCCCGAGTGCTCAGAACTATGCGGGCTCCGAGCGGCTGTGGCCTCCAGGGGCAACGGAAGATGAGATCGCCTCAGCCGACGAGCGGATCAGAGCAGCTTACGCAACTTATCTCAACCCACCTCGGTACGAGCTCTATGACCTGCTGGAAGATCCATGGGAGTTCCACAACCTGATCGGCAACCCGTCGCTCTCAGCGGTGGCCGATCAACTTCAAGTCGCCCTCGCCGGTTGGCAGACCGCAACGGATGACCGCATCGTCTCCAGCGAAGTCCTAGATTGCCTGACAANCGACCACGATCGCATCAGCGCCGAGTATTACACTGAGAGTGCCTGGGGCTCCTCTCGAGACTATCGGTGGCAATACGCTGACTATCTGCACAGATAGGTTTCCTTTCGCGTATTTCGTGGTCTTCTTTGGGTTTTGATTATTGATCCTCTCCGGTAAAGCCATATCCCAACGCATCGGATCGGATATCCATATCGATCCTTACGATCCCGATCGCCTGAACCCGAACAGCTACAACCTCCNGCTTCACAACGAGCTGCTTGTCTACGACGACCCCTTCCTGGACATCAAGCAGCCAGCTGCGACCAGCCAGATCCTGATTCCAGACACCGGTTACACGCTCCAACTCAATAAGCTCTACTTGGGCAGGACCGTCGACTAAACCAGGACCGACAACCTCGTCCCCATGCTGGAGGGCCGCTCCTCCGTCGGCCGTCTCGGCCTGTTCGTCCACGTCGCTGCTGGATTCGGCGACGTCGGGTTCTCGGGTTACTGGACACTCGAGATGTTTTGTATCCATCCCGTCACCATCTATCCGGATGTAGAGATCTGCCAGATCTACTACCACACGATAGAGGGCGACTACGAACCGTACTCGAGCGGCAAGTATCAAGGGAATACGGGCATCCAACGGTCGAGGACCTCGGTCCAGATCGACGCTTTTTGACCTTGTTTCCCGTGCCGTTCTTGCTGTCCTTGGGAGTCGATTCCCAGCTAGGTACCCAGGATGATGCATCTCTCATCGGAAGGCTCTGATCGAGCCACCGCATACAACATCAGCAACAAGCTGATTCGCAGGGGCGACGACCTGATCGTCGGTTGGTTGGACGGCCCCGCCGGTAAGGACGGTCCTGTCCGGATCCGGATCGGCATCTGCGACCTGGAATCCGGTGCGCTGAAGACCGCGATCCCTCTTGGCGAGGGCATCGACAATCATTGCGGTCCAGCACTCGCCATAGACGGGAACGACCGTTTGCACGCGCTGGTCGGCGCCCATCACGGTGACTTCCTGTATCGATACTCGGACGAGCCGGCTAATCCTGATGCGTGGTCAGATCCAGAACCTGTCGGCCCCCGTCACAGCTACCCCGCGTTCGTCATCGACAAGGAAGGCACCTTCCACCTCGCCTATCGAGAGAGTGGCGACCGATGGCAGCTTCAGTATACCCGGCGGCCTCCCGGCGAAGGCTGGTCGACACCCACAGTCATTGCCGAAAGCCCCACCCCCGGCTATAACCACTTCATGCATTCGCTTACAATCGGACCAACCGGACGCTTGCACCTGACCTTCCAGTTTCACTTCTCCGAATCAGGAAACAGTCGGGAATGCCTGACCAAAGGGATGACCCACATCGTCTCTGACGACGGCGGCGACACGTGGGACAACGACGGGCAGCCGTGCGCGTTTCCCATCACGATCGAATCGACGAACTGGATCTACCAGTGTCTCGACGACCCGGACGCCACGATGCGCATCGGCACGCACGTCACGGATCGGGAGGACCGCGTCTGGCTGTTCGCGTCGCTCCCCAACCCCGATCGCGGTGTGATGTGGCGACAGACGGACAACGGCTGGGAGAACCTGGACCTTTCGGCCGCAGCCCCTCAGCTGCAGCTCGCAGGCGGCAAGGCGACAGCGATTAGCTACGATGATCAGGACCGTGTACACCTACTCGTCGCAACCGACCCCCACGGCAAGATCCCGGGCTGGTATGACCCTGCGATCGAGCTCTTCCACCTCGTGTTCACGGCGGAAGGTCAGTTGGGGTCTTGTGACCAGATCACCGAAACCGATCCCGATCGCGCCAACTGGATCCCGGCTATTGAACACTGGGACTGGGTACGCCCTGATCCCATCGGCC
Organism: Gemmatimonadota bacterium; assembly: GCA_002727195.1. GTDB lineage: Bacteria > Latescibacterota > UBA2968 > UBA2968 > UBA2968 > UBA2968. The sequence continues at coordinate 155,054 of PBWH01000007.1, read as the reverse complement.
AGGGCGGCCACTGGTATTTGCATACATCGGGCATCAACGCTGGCCTGATGTCTCAATCCGACTACAATGACACCCTCAAAACTGACGTCTACCTGAACAAACTCCAGTAGGCTCGCCGCCGTGTGTTCGAGTAGGTCTCCGCACGTGACCGTATCGAGAACCCGGCTTTAGCACTGGACAGACTATGCTGACTCTTAACGAGAAAGACACCGGCTACCGCGGCATTTGGTACTTCAACCAGCCATCCGGTGATGAATTCGTCTACAAATACAGCGGCGGACTCGGCACCTACTGCGCCAAGCATCGCCCGTTCGCCGTTTACCGTCCGGAGGTCGACAAGACCTTCTTCTGCTATGGTGGGACCCCTAAGGACGCGCACCTGAAACACACGGCTGAGGATCTCAACAACGACCACCCCTTCTCACGGGAGCGGGAAGGCTTTCTCATCCATATGGTCAGCTACTTCGACCACAAGACCGGCCAAGTCCCCCGCCCGACGATTCTCTTGGACAAGAGGACTGCCGACGCGCACGACAACCCGGTCATCTCGGTCGACGACGACGGCTACATCTGGATCTTCTCCACCTCTCACGGCTTATCACGACCGTCATACATCCACCGGAGCAAGGAGCCCTATTCGGTCGACGAGTTCGAGAACGTCAACCCCACAATGCTGGTCGATGGCGAACCCGTTCCGATGGACAACTTCTCATACTTCCAGGCCTGGCATCTCCCGAGTCGAGGGTTCATCTCCTTCGTCACCCGCTACAAGGATCCCGCCGACAGGACGCTGTTCTTCATGACCAGCCAAGATGGCGTCGCCTGGTCTGAGTGGACCCGCCTCGCCGCGATCGACAAAGGCCACTACCAGATCAGCATCCACTCGGACACGAAATGCTGTACGGCCTTCAACTACCACCCCGAGCCAAACGGCCTGAATTATCGCACGAACCTGTATTACCTGGAGACGATGGACTTCGGCGAGAGCTGGCAGAATGCCGGCGGCGAAACGGTCGACATTCCGGTGACGACCCCGGACAACAACGCGCTCGTCTACGACTATGCTGCCGAGGGCCTGAAGGTCTACCTGAAGGACATCCGGCTGGATCCCGACAACAACCCGGTTATCCTCTACGTCGTCAGCAAAGGCTATGAGTCAGGCCCCGACAACGGCCCCCGCACCTGGACGATCGCGAAATGGACGGGTTCAGAGTGGTCAATCCATCCGATCACTGAATCGGACAGCAACTACGACACCGGATCGCTATACCTCGAGACGGACGGCACCTGGCGGATCATCGCGCCGACGGAGCCAGGACCTCAAGCCTATAACCCGGGTGGCGAAATCGCGATGTGGGTTAGCACGGATCAGGGCGAATCCTGGGAGAAGANGCGCCAGATGACGGCGAACAGCGAGCGCAACCACACCTACTCGCGTAGCCCCGTCAACGCTCATCCCGACTTCTACTCGATCTGGGCCGACGGAAACGCGAAGGAGGCATCCAAGTCCTGCATCTACTTCAGCAACAAGGATGGCGACGTCTTCCTGCTCCCCGAGGAGATGGAAGGGTACACGGCTCAACCGGCCCGTGCCTGATCAGGTGAATATTCGCATCGAGGAATCAAACGATCTCGATGTCATCGTCCCGTTGAACGCAGCCGTCCAGAACGAGCATCACGATCGTCGCTCCGACTGGTTCAAGCCGTTCGATCCGGACGCTGTGAGGAGGTCGCTGGAAAAGATGCTCGCTGCAGGGGGAGCCCAGATCCTAGTCGCCTGGGTCGGCGAGACGCCAGCCGGCTACCTGCTCCTAATCGAACGCATACGATGGGAAAACGCGCTCAGGTCGGCCGACCGATCCCTCGAAATCGACCAGATGTCCGTCGAGCCCCAGTTCCGCCGACACGGCATCGGCCGAGCCCTCGTCGATCGCGCAAAGGAGATCGCTAAAGAGGAGTCGTTCGACCGAATCCGTCTGACCGTCTGGTTCGACAACACGGGTACACGGTCTTTCTACGAATCCATCGGCTTCAAGACCTTCAGGGAATTCATGGAGCTCCCCGTATAGACACAGCTTCTGCCTCAAGTTTTGCATTTTCCATTTTGCACTTTGACTTGCCAATGACCGATCTCCGCAAAGAATACGACGAACAGGGCTATTGCATCGCCAGGAAGGCCATCGACCCCAATCTCGCCGCCGAAATGGTCAACCACATCGAGTGGCTGCAGAAAAGGCATCCTGACANGCGCCCCGAGCAGTATCACCATAACATGCTCGTGGACGATCCGTTTATGCACCGCCTGGTCGGCGACGATCGCCTGCTCGACATCGCAGAGCAGTTCATCGGCCCCAACATCGCGCTCTTCGCCGCGCACTATATCGCCAAGACCCCGAAGACGGGCCGCGCCGTTCAGTGGCATCAGGACGGATCCTACTGGCCGCTGGAACCGATGGAAGTCACGACGCTTTGGGTTGCCGGAACACCATCGACCGTCGAAAACGGATGCATGCGTGTCCTTCCCGGAACGCAGAACAACACCCTGCTCAAACGTCGCGACCTGATCGACCTCGACAAGGAGAAGTTCGTCCTCGGTGTCGGCATCCATCCCGACCATATCGACGAGTCGAACGCTGTGGATCTGGAGCTCGACGCCGGCGACATCTCGATCCACAACCCACACATCATCCACGGATCGAATGCCAACACATCAGATCAGTGGCGCGTGGGTCTGACGCTCCGCTATGTCCCCACCACCACCTGGGTAAAAAAGGATGACCATCGGAATGTCCTGCTGCGGGGTGAAGCAGACCCCACCGTAGACAATGCATATGCCGATGTACCCAGGTATGTCGAGGGCGAGCATATGTCTTTCGCCGGCCACGAACAGTGGGCCTGAGGACGACGGATGAACCGTCTCGGAATCTTGATCACAGTCGTTGTGCTCGCATTCATCGGTGTTGCCCTGATGAGCATGCAGCCTGACCGCAGTTCCGTACGACGCAAGCAGCGCAAGCCGACGCCATCACAGCAATCCAAACCGAAGCCACGAAGTAGTTCGATCGGAGGAACCAGCCGGGGCGAAGACACCTCCGGATCCGGTCAGCGTACGGATGGAAATCGGGACAAGAGGAGCGATGACGAAGCTGAGGAAGAACACTATCACCTGCCCTACCTCAAGAACATCGGCTACGTCGTACGCCAGCCCGCAGACGATTCAAAGGCCGTCTCCTTCCAGATTCCTCAGAACACGCCCATAACGGCCATACGATCCGGTAAGGTGCTGGGAACATCCGGCCCCACGCCTTCTCCCGACGAGGATCTGATCTTCGGCCGCAAACTCCCTCGAAACGCCATGCTGATCCAGCACAGCGACAGTACGTTTGCCCTGTATCAGAACATCGCCACCAACCTGGACATAGGAACTGTGGTGCAGGCTCGATCGGTCATTGGGCAGACCTACAAGACGGGCGCACTGCAGGTCCACGTCAAGAAACTCGAGTCAGATCACGACTGGTCCTTCTCCACAAAGCGCTATCCCGACGGCATGGACCTGCGCACCGGCGAAGCCTATCTGCGAGCGGACTCCGACGTCTCCCACCCGACCAACACCATCGAGCGGACCTACACCACCGACGCCGGCAACTTCGCTAAATCGACCTTCCGCCCGGGTGAAACNATCCGCCTCCACAGCCGCTTCGCTTTCCCGATTCGAGCAAAGGTCGAATACGGCATCAATCGTTCAGACAGCAAAAAGACCGATCGCCATCGCGCCCGAGTTGATCCCGGCCGAAAGGCCGCCCACTATGACCTCCGCCTGGCAGATCCCCCACCGGGTTCACAGTGGATGTCCATACTATATTTCGACAACCAACCAATGGACTCAGTGACCTTCGCAATAGAGAGTGGGATGTAGGCCTCAATGAGAGAATTGACTTCGGTGTTCGACATTCATCCCACTGCCGCTCGTGAGCTCAGACATGACTGAAGACGAAAAGTATCTCTTCGACATCAACGGCTACCTGGTCGTCCGCGACGTCCTCTCGTCCGAGGAAGTCGACCAATGCAACGCAGCCATCGACCACCACGCTCACCAGATTCACGAGCGCGTCGGCGACCTATCGCTGTCGGGCAAGTCGAAGTCACTGAAAGGGATCACGGGGCGAGGCGATCTAGGCGGGCTGTTCGCCTGGGAGAAACCGTGGTGCGAACCGTTCCGCGAAATGATGGCGAACCCCACAATCGTCCCCTACCTGAACGTCATCCTCGGTCCGGGCTTCCGGATGGACCACAATGGCGGCTTGATCACCATGCGTGAGGGCGCGGAAGGCCACATCCTCCACGGGTCATCGGGCCCTGGGTTCGACCCGCACCAATACTACATTTTCAAAAACGGCCAGATGCACAACGGCCTGACCGTCGTCGCCTGGCAGTTCGCCGACGTCAACGAAGGGGATGGTGGCCTCTGCCTTATACCGGGCAGCCACAAGGGCAACTATCCCTGTCCTCAGTCCATCCGCGANTACGAGGCTCATCAAGAGTTCGTCAAACCGATCACCTGCAAAGCCGGTGACGTCGTCATCTTCACCGAGGCCACAACCCACGGCACACTCCCCTGGAAGGCCAAACATCAGCGCCGCTCTTTCCTCACCCGCTACTCGCCGGGTAACCTCGCCTACGCCCGCGGCTACTACCCCCAATGGCCCGAAGGCATGCTCGAAGACCTGACCCCGGAGCAACGGGCCGTACTCGAACCGCCCTATCACAAACGCCTCGACCGCCCCGTCCTGAACGACGACGGCCAGCTTGTCGACTGAGGTTGGTCCTAATCGTTCTGTCCTCTGCGTCTCCGCGGTCAAGGTCTTGCGAAGTTCCGCCCAGCTTTTCTTCGTGCCTTAGTGTCTTTGTGGTTAGCTTCTGATCTATGAATCTTTCCGAAGCCATCTTCGAATACTGCGCCTCCGAGCGCTTCCTGTTCCTCGACGACAAACTCAAGGGCCACGCCGAGCAGCTCCTCGCCCAGTGGGTCACCACCGTCGACGACGACCTCGACTTCGACACCCTCGAATCATCAGTCAACGGAATCGTCACCCTCGACCTACCCATCGATGCCAAGCGCAGCTTTCCCGACCTGCTCGACGCCTTCTTCGACTACCTGACCACCACCGCAGCCTGGCCTGATGCCCCTCGCTGGCAGGACTACCTGGCCGAGATCAGCCTGTCGTATTCAGACCGCATCCGCGACGACGGCTCATTCAAAGGCCAGACTGTCTCCAGCGCCCTCAAAGTCGGCCGAAACGACCCCTGCCCCTGCGGCAGCGGCCGAAAGTACAAGAAGTGCTGCGGTTAGATGTAAACGGGAATCCTCTCCTGCAGCGGGCCTGCCTCACCGTAGCCTTGGCGAAGATGGGAGAGGACAGATCGGGCCGAAGCGAAAACGTAGGCCGATCAGGTGAGGGCTCGCCAGAAGCTTCGCTATCACCCGCTGTCGATCCGTGCCCATGACCCCCGACCAACGCAAATACATCCTCACCCACAAACCCGACCGCCCCTTCCCGGCCGAACCCCAACTGGGCGCTTGGTATACCGAAGCCGAAATCGAAGCCACCGTAAAGGCCATCCGCGACTCGATGGACTACCGGACCGGCTTCGGCTTCANCGTCGACGAAATCGTCACCTTCGAGAACGAGTTCGCCGCCTACTGCGGTACCGATCACGCCATCTCCCTCGTTACGGCCAGCGTCGGCCTCGACATCGCGATGATGTGCCTCGACCTGGATCCCGGCGACGAAGTCATCACACCTGCACTGAATTTTAAAGCCTGCTCGCTCGCGATCATCGGTCAGGGCGGCAAACCAGTCCTGTGTGAGGTCGATCCCCGCACCTTCAACGCCGACCCCAACGACATCGAGCGCAGGATCACACCGAACACCCGGGCTATCCTGCCCGTGCATATGAATGGGCTCTCAGCCCCGATGGACGACTATCTCGACATCGCCGAGCGCCATCCACATCCCAAACACGGTCCGCTCAAAGTGATCGGCGATGCGGCACGGGCATGCGGCGGAGGCTACAAGGACACGAAAATCGGAAAACGCGGATGGATGACCGTCTTCAGCTTCCACACAATGAAGCTGATGTCGACGCTCGGTGAGGGAGGGATGATCACCACCGATGACGAGGCGCTGGCTCACCGGATCCGGAACATCCGACAGTGGGGGGCTGGCGAGGAGTGGGGCACGAGCTACAAGATCACGAAGCCACAAGCAGCAGTCGGATCCGTCCAGCTTGCACGACTCGACGAGATGATCGCCCTTCGCGCAAAGCGCGCTCGGGAGCGTCAGGCGATGCTGGAAGGGATTCCGCATCTGACATTGACCTATGAACCACCGGATTGCGACCATACCTTCTACCTCAACACGCTGCTCGTTCCGGGCGACTGGGCAGGTGAGAAGCGGGACGCCCTCTGNAAAATGTTGCTCGATGAGTATGGCGTCGGAACGATGGTCGGGAATCCACCTGTCTGGCAGAGCAACGACTTCATCNGCCGTCACATCGACGGACAACAGGATTCGCTGCCCGTATCCAGGGAGACGGCCCTGCGACTATTCTGCGTGTCGCTCCATCCCCTGATGACCGAGCAGGAGAACGCTTACATCGCTGCCGCACTTTGGGACGCTGTCGAACGCATTCAGGACGGTGAAGGATGAACCTCAGACCGCTGGGCAAAACGGGATTGGATGTATCGGAGATCGGGCTCGGAGCCGCGCAGATCGGGAACCGGTCGCTTCCTGAAGAACAGGCGGAATCCGTGCTCCGAACCGCGCTCGACGCAGGGATCAACTTCATCGACACCGCAGCGATGTACGGGGTCAGTGAGGAGCGGATTGGCCGATACGTGTCGGATCGTCAGGACGACTTCGTTCTGGCCACGAAGTGCGGCGACTATCAGATCGAGGAAGCCGGAACCTGGAAGACAGTCAAGGACTACTCACCTGAGGGAATCACGGAAACCATCGATGCAAGCCGCAAGAAGCTTCAGATGGACGTCATCGACATCGTTCAGTTCCACGGCGTGCCAGGTGATAAGGATGACGAAGAGGCTGCATACGACGCGTTGATGGGGGCGAAAGAGAATGGCTGGGTAAAGTTCGTCGGGGTTTCACAAGACGGCCAAAAGGGTGCGGACGCAGCAGAACAATGGGACCTCGACACCCAGGAGTTCACTTACAACGTTTTGTTCCAGGAAGCGGACACGTTTCTGTTCCCTTCTCTGAGAGAGCACGAGATGGGCGCCATCATCAAGCGTCCGATCGCCAACGCGGTTTACACGATGACCGAGCGACCCGAAGGCGCTTTCAATGGCGTCCCCTGGGACCGCGCGCAGGATTATCCCCTGGCAGACATCGCGGGCGACATCCCCCTCGTCGACTTCGCCCTCAAGTTCACCCTGGCCCATCCGGACGTCTCGACCGCCATCATCGGCACCACCAACGTAGACCACCTGAAAGCCAACACCGCCATCACAGATGACCTCGACAACGACCTGATAGAAGCCGCCAAATCCGCCTGGACCGAATTGTTCGGGTGAGCTACCTCGTTCCCAGGCTCTCCTGTCGGACCGTAGCCTTGGCGAAGGCCGAAGCCTGGGAACGAAAGATTCCGACTTTCGACTTTTGACTTTCTGACTTTCGACTGACTTGACCTGGCTCATCCTCTCCATCGTCCTCGACTTCGGCTTCGTCCAGTTCTTCAAGCTCGGTGAACGGCGCGGCTACTACGGCCCGGTCGTCGTCACGGCCAACTACCTGACCGTCGCAGCCTGCGTCGGTACCTACCTGCTCGTCACCGACCAATTCACGTTCGCCGACGGCGCCATACGAACCGGACTGATCACGGGTGTCCTGTTCATCAGCGCCCTGCTCCTGATGAACTTCGCCCTGACCATTGCTCCTGTCGGTGCCGTGCTCTCCGCCTTCCGCATCGCGATCGTGATCCCCGTCGGCTTCGGCGTCTACCTCTGGGACGAACCGATGGCGCCCGCCCAGCTCTTCGGTTTGATGCTGACGCTTGCCGCTCTGGTGCTGATGACGCCGCGGGCGCAGGAAGATAGCAGATTCACGGGACTCAAGGGATTCGGTCTGCTCGCGCTGGTCTGTGTCTGGCAGGGGCTCAGCCACACGAGCCTTCGATCGGTTCACTACAGCGGCCTCGACGACGTATTCCTCCCCGTGCTGATGGCCACGGGCGGGACGGCCGGCATCATCGGGTCTCTCTTCATCGCCTCGAAGCGTCATCGCCCAACACTTCCGGCCGTACGTCTCGGAGTCTTCATCGGCGCCTACAACGCTGTCGCGCTCTGCGTCATCCTGACCGCACTCAGCAAGCTACCCGGCACTCTTTTCTTCCCTGCCCTCGGCTGCAGCGTCGTTCTGCTCGACAACCTGTTCGCCCACTTCTACTGGCGCGAGCACCTCAACCGGTCAGCAGTCGCCGGAGTCGCCGTCGCCATCCTGGCCCTCTTTCTGGTGGTGTGATGTCGGCACAAGCCACGATCGAGGCATACTTCGTTGCGCTCACTGCCGGCGACCTGAGCCGTCTGCTCAGCGTCGTGACTGAGTGTGACCACTTTGTGAAGATTGGGACCGACGCAGGCGAGACCGTCTACGGCGTGAAGGACGCATCCGACTACTACGCGAATCACGTCGCCAGCACACGTGACTTCACGATCGACACGCACCGCCTGGACGTCGAAGAACGAGACGCCGTTGCCTGGTTCTCGACCGAACAGACCTGGCACGTCACCTGGCAGGGCACGCGGGAGACACTGGAGATGCGAATCACCGGCGTCCTGGAACGCGAGCTCTATGATTGGAAGCTCGTCCAGATGCACGCATCTCTTGGGAGTGCATAAACCGATGCCGATGTCCGATTACTTCAGAAACCTGAGAGCGATGCTAGGTCCCGACCTCCTCGTCCTCCCGTCCGTGTCCATCGCTCACATCGATGATCAGGACCGCCTGCTGCTGATGCACTTCCGTGACACCGGCAAGTGGGGTCTGCCCGGCGGCGTGGTCGAGCCCCACGAACACCCGGCTACCGCGGCCGTCCGCGAGATGTGGGAGGAAACGGGCCTGCACGTCCGCCTGACCGGCATCCTCTCCGTCTACGGAGGCCCGGAAATGCACGTCGACTACCCGAACGGCGACCAGGTCTCCTACGTCTCCACGGTATTCGGCTGCGAAGTAACCGGTGGCGTCCTCCAAGCCCGTGACGGCGAAGCCCTCGATCTCGCCTACTGCGACCGGTCCAAAGCCGAATCCCTCAACCTCGCACCCTGGACCCGCACCCTCCTCCCCCACCTGTTCGCCCAGGATACCCCAGCCTTCTTCACCCCCTCAGAGTGGTCCCCCGACGAATAGCCCCCTCCACAATTCTGCCTTACCTCCCCGCTCCTTGTGTAACTTAATCACCGTCCCAGAGACGCCTTTCGATTCTAAATCTTCGATCCTCGATTCTCAGTCAAAATGCCAAACGTCCTTCTCATTCTGAACGACGACATGGGCTACTCCGACATCGGCTGCTACGGCGGCGAGGTCGACACGCCCAACCTGAATCGTCTGGCCGATGGCGGCGTCAGATTCACCCAGTTCTACAACACCGCTCGTTGCTGCCCCACGCGCGCATCCATCCTGACAGGTCTACATCCGCACCAGGCCAGCGTCGGCCACATGATGCGCGACCTCGAGTATGAGGGGTATCGGGGTGACCTGAACCACCGCGCCGTCTCGATCGCGGAAGCGCTTCATTCGAACGGGTATGCCACGTATATGAGCGGAAAGTGGCACATCACCCGACACACGGATCCGGACGGCGACACACACAGTTGGCCGTGCCAGAGAGGCTTCGACGAGTACTTCGGGATCATCACCGGCGCAGCGAACTACTGGAAACCGCAGACGCTCACCCGCAACAACGAGCGACTCGACCTCGACGACCTGCCCGAGGACTTCTTCCTAACCGATGCCATCAGTGATCAGGCGGCCGACTATGTCCGAGCGCACGCCTCCGAAAAGTCGGACAAGCCGTTCTTCCTCTACACCGCTTACACGTCTCCCCACTGGCCCCTGCATGCGCACGACGAGGATATCGCCAAATACAGGGGACGCTTCTCTGCTGGCTGGGACAAACTGCGAGAAGCGCGTCTCGAACGGCTGCGTGTGGCAAGCATACTGGATCCCCGTTGGGAGCTCAGCGAGCGAGATCCCTCACAGGTGCCGTGGGAAGAGGCTGAGAACAAGGAGTGGCAGGAGCGGCGGATGGAGGTGTACGCCGCGCAGATCGACCGGATGGATCAGGGCATCGGCAGGATTATCGACGCGCTCGAGGAAACCGGCCAGCTCGAGGACACGCTCATCCTGTTCCTGGCCGACAACGGGGGATGCGCAGAGGAATTGGGTCCGGGGATGCGGAATCCCGAGATCGCTCCCCCGACCACACGAGACGGACGACCGGTCCAACGGGGGAACGACCCCTCGGTCATGCCAGGTCCTGAGGAGACTTACCAGAGCTACGGCATCCCCTGGGCCAACCTGTCGAACACACCCTTCCGCGAGTACAAGCACTGGGTGCACGAAGGTGGCATCTCGACCCCTCTGATCGCGCACTGGCCAAAGCGCATATCGGATCACGGCGCGCTGCGTCATCAGCCCGGTCAGCTGACCGACATCATGGCGACGGTACTGGATGTCACGGGAACCGAGTACCCCGAAACCCACAACGGAAACGACATCCTCCCCCTCGAGGGCACCAGCCTCCAGCCGATCTTCGACGACCAACCAAACGGCAAGGAAACGCTGATCTGGGAGCACGAAGGGAACCGCGCGATCCGTCAGGGAAAATGGAAACTCGTCTGCAAGTTCCCTGGCGATTGGGAACTCTACGACCTCGAAGCCGACCGCTCCGAACTGAACGACCTGGCCGCTGAATATCCGGATCGAGTCACCCGGATGGCCGCCGCCCACGACGAGTGGGCCGTCCGGTGCGATGTGGTCCCATGGTCTGACATACAGACCCGACAGGAAGAACTCAACGTAAGAGCGAATACCGGCAACACGGGACACTAAGGCGCTACAACGACCTGTAACCGAAACACTTGAACCAACACACGGGAATGAATACGACGTGGACAAGGCAGACTGTATACTCTTCAGCGGAGGCGCCAAGGGAACCGAAGCCGCCTTCGGCGAAATCGCTGAGCAATTCGGGATCGAGGAAGTCAACTTCACATTCGAGGGCCACCTCATCGAGCGGGACCGTGGCAAGCGTGTCCTGAACCACGAGGAGCTGATCAACGGTGATGTCAGCCTCGAGTACGTCTCTAAGCTGATGAACCGTCGCTACACCACCAGCCCCTCATTCCGCAGGATCCTCCAGAGCATCTGGTATCAGATCAACAACGGTCAGGAGATCTACGTCGTAGGCGAGATCCTCGACGACAAGACCGTCAAGGGCGGCACAGGCTGGGGAGCTGAATTCGCCAAGCTCTGCAACAAGCCGCTGCACGTGTTCGATCAGGGCAAGGATGGATGGTTCGCCTGGAATCAGCAGGACTGGGTCGCAGCCGACGCACCGACCGTCGAGCACATCCACTTCACCGGCACCGGCGCACGCAACCTGGCCGACAACGGTCGCGCCGCCATCCAGGACCTCTTCGAGCGCACCTTCGGATAGAGACGGTTTGGGGGGTGACGAGGTGCAATCCTCAATTATCGATCTTCAATTCTCGATATCCTCCCTCATCGGCTTCGGTGGCGCCAGCGTGGCCGTTGCCATATCGCCCGGTGCGAGCTGGATGTATGTCATCGCGAACGCGGCCAGCCAGGGGTCCTCAGGCGGGAGAGCTGCGATTGCCGGCAACGCGACCGGCATCCTGGGCCACACGGTTCTCGCAGCCCTCGGCCTGTCCGCCCTGATCGCCTACTCGGATGACGTATTCAGTACCGTGCAACTTCTCGGCGGGCTCTACCTGATGTTCCTCGCCGTGCGCACGGTCCACGCCCCCTCGATCCTCCGCCGAACCGAGACCGACGCCGAGCCGGTCTCCCCCTGGATCATCTACCATCAGGGGATCGTGATGAACCTGCTGAACCCCAAGGTCGCCTTCCTGATGGTCGCCCTTCTCCCCCAGTTCATCACCCCCGCCGATTCCCCCGTCTACATACAAATCGCCATCCTCGGCTCCCTCCACCCCGCCATCGCCACCATCGTCCTCTCAATACTTGCCGCCCTAACGCTGAGGGCCGCTCCGTACCTTTACGAGTCTCCCCGACTCGAACGCATCTTTCGCTATGCCTCCGGCACCGTCATCTTTACACTTGGCGCTCGCACGGCGCTTGGCATCTAGCCGCTGATCTTCTTTTGACCTTTTGCATCTGTCAATTGACACTGACCTCGTGCCTTACCACTGGACCTGCATATCCAATTCCGCCTCTTTCGCCCCTCGCTACGGTGCCGGCGCCCTCGTCTACGAGGAAACCATGTGGCTCATCGGCGGCTGGAACCCTCGTCACGATTACTTCCCCCGCATCTGTACCAACGACGTCTGGCGGTCAGAGAACGGCGCTGACTGGGTATGCGTATAGCCGAACACGTTCGGTGAAGACACCTTCGACCCTGAAACAGACTGGGAGGGCAGGCATACGGCAGGCTACGCCGTTCACGACGGCCGCATGTGGATCGTTGCGGGCGATTGCAATCAGGGCCACTACCACAGTGACGTCTGGTCGAGCAAAGACGGTGTCACCTGGGACCGGTCGACAGACCAAGTCCCCTGGGCCCCACGCACCCTCCACTACACCGTAGCCCACGATGGCTGGCTCTGGGTTATCGGGGTCAGACGGTCCCACAGTTTGCGACTGAAGAACGCTTCTACAACAACGTCTGGCGATCGCGTGACGACCACCAATGGGAGTGCGTCACAGAGAACCTCCCTTCCCCTCAGCGCGGCATGATCGGAAGCTCAGCCGTCAAAGACGGCCGCATCTGGATCCTCGGCGGTGGCACCTACGACACCCCTGACCGTCCAACCCGCCTCTTCTACAACGACGTCTGGAGTTCTGCGGATGGCATCGAGTGGACGTGCCACACCGATACTGCCCCCTGGCACCCCCGCCAGTATCACGAAGTCGCCGTATGGGACGACCACCTCTGGGTCCTCGAAGGCTACCACGGCGACAGCGGCAACCGCAACGACGTCTGGCACTCCCCCAACGGCACCGACTGGACAGAAATCCCTGACACCCCCTGGCTCCCTCGCCACGCCGCCAGCGTCTTCATCCACCGCGACGCCCTCTGGATAGTAACCGGCAACAACATGCAATCCGACGTCTGGGGCCTCGACCGCACCTAACCCGCCTGGACGTCATCACCGCGCTCCGACGCCGCTACGATCTCGGAGAACAGACTCCTCCGGACCTCACCCATCCGTCTCTGCAATACCATGGAACGCAGCATTCCGCCTGTCGTCCCCATTTTCATCGTGTGTTCATCCGTGTTCATCTAGCGAGCGCGAAGCGCGAGCGGGTGACCGCCTTTGCTTTTCACTTCCCTTCCTCACCTTTCGTGTCTTTCGTGTTAGGCCTCATCCACAGACGACAAGGGAGAGAGAAGATGAAAATCGGCGACGCCATAGCCCATATCCTCAAGCAGGAGGGCACCGAATTCCTGTTCGCATACCCCGTGAACGGCCTGATCGAATCCGCCGCAAAGGCCGACATCCGCCCGATCATTGTTCGTCAGGAACGAATCGGTCTCCACATGGCCGACGCCATCAGCCGGCTCACCTCGGGCAAGAAGATCGGCGTCTTCTGCATGCAGGCGGGCCCCGGCACGGAGAACGCGTTCGGCGGCGTCGCTCAGGCATACGGCGACTCCCACCCGATTCTCGTGCTGCCCGGTGGCTTCAGCCGTACGCTCTCCCATATCAAGCCAAACTTTCAGGCTTACCTGAACTTCCAGCACGTCACCAAGATGTGCGAAGCGATCAACGTCCCCGAGGCGGTACCCGAGATCATGCGGCGGGCCTACACACAGCTCAGGAATGGGCGTCCGGGCCCCGTGGTGGTCGAAATGCCGTCAGACGTGTTCCGTGAAGGAGAGGTCGACGAGCCCATCGACTACAAGCCGGCACCAACGGTTCGCTCCGGTCCATCCCCGGAATCCGTGGAGGCCGCCGCTGACGCGCTCGTCGCCGCCGAACGTCCCGTGATCTACGCAGGTCAGGGCGTGCACTATGCGGAAGCGTGGGATTCGCTCAAGGCCTTCGCCGAATTGCTTGAAGCGCCCGTTACGACGAGCCTTGGAGGCAAGAGCTCATTCCCGGAGAACCACCCGCTCTCCCTCGGTTCAGGTGGGCGAAGCATGCCGCAAGCCGTCCGCACATTCCTGGACGAGTCCGATGTCATCTTCGGGATCGGCTGCAGCTTCACGCGAACACCTTTTGGGATCCAGATGCCGAAAGAGAAGTCCTTCATTCACGGCACGCTCGACGCGGCCGACATCAACAAGGACATCGCGGTCGATCACGCGCTCGTCGGCGATGCTGACCTAACCTTGAAAGCGCTGACGGAAGCTGTGTCGGATCGCCTGGGCGGCAATCCGAGAGGACGGGGTGATGAGGTGAGCAGCAAGATCCAGGGCATCAAGAAGCCCTGGCTAGACAGGTGGATGCCCAAGCTGACAGACAACTCGACACCTTTCTCACCCTACCGCGTGATCTGGGACCTGATGCACACCGTCGACGTGGCCAACACCATCATCACTCACGACGCCGGCAGCCCCCGCGATCAGCTGTCGCCATTCTGGGAGTCGACGACACCACTTTCGTATCTGGGTTGGGGAAAGACGACGCAACTCGGTTACGGACTGGGACTCGCGATGGGCGCGAAACTCGCCTGCCCGGACAAGCTCTGCATCAACGTCTGGGGCGACGCCGCCATCGGCTTCACGGGCATGGACTTCGAGACGGCCGTCAGAGAACGTATCCCGATCCTCTCGATCCTGTTCAACAACTTCTCGATGGCCATCGAACTCCCGATCATGCCGGTGTCGACCGAAAAATATCGCAGCACCGACATCTCCGGAAACTACGCCAAGATGGCCGAAGCCTTCGGCGGCTACGGCGAACGGATCGAAAGCCCCGACGAAATCATCCCCGCCATCAAACGCGGCATCGAACAGGTCGAGTCGGGCAAGCCCGCCCTGCTCGAATTCCTGACCAGCAAAGAACTCGACCTCTCAGTCTTTTGAGCGCCGTTCATCCCGAGGAAGGGGGGCGGCGAGCGCGTGGGTGCGGTGGCGGGGTGGCGTCCCCGGACCATCGCGGATGAGTCAGCACTCCGCCGTTAGTCTGCCGGGGCCTAGCCCCTCGCAGCGCGTTTGGGGCACCCTTGAGGGGCAGTCAAAGGTGCCTCGCCGACGTGGGTCGATTGACA
Source organism: Gemmatimonadota bacterium (assembly GCA_002727195.1). Taxonomy (GTDB): domain Bacteria; phylum Latescibacterota; class UBA2968; order UBA2968; family UBA2968; genus UBA2968. The sequence continues at coordinate 139,560 of PBWH01000007.1, read as the reverse complement.
ATCGAGCCAACAAAGAAAGGCCCTGAGTACTCTCGTACCCAGGGTCTCGACTATTCTACATATCTAGAGAGAGCTACCTCGCCCGCCGTCCTCGAACCGAACCTTTGGCAGTCCCATTACCCCCCTTCCTCCGCCGCCCTCTCCCAAACTTCGGCCCCTTCGGCTTCGCCTCTCCATTCTGCCCATTCGACCGCTTCGCAATCCGACCATACAGCGAAGCCGTCCGATCACAGTGAAACGGATGGTCGCCCACCGTCGTCAGCGGCAACTGGGTCAACTTTTCGATCTCACTCAGGTAGATCACCTCATCAACATCGCACAGCGACAGGGCCTGCCCCGACGCCCCAGCCCGAGCCGTTCGCCCGATCCGGTGCACATAGCTCTCCGGATCGTTCGGCAGCTCATAATTGATCACGTGTGAAATCCCGTCGACGTCGATCCCTCGCGCGACGATATCCGTCGCCACGAGAACCTTTACCCGACCCTGATCGAATTTCTTGAGCGCCTTCTGCCGCGCCTGCTGCGTCTTGTTCCCATGGATGGCGTCTGCTGAAATCCCTCGCTCGGACAGCTGACGGGAGATGCGATTCGCACGATGCTTGGTCCGCGTGAACACCAAGGCTCGCTCGACGTCCGACTCCTTCAACATCTCCGTCAGAAGCGCACGCTTGTTTCCGCGTTCCACGAACAACACGGACTGCGTAATGTTGTCAGCAACGGTAGACTGAGGCGCGACTTCGATCCGCACGGGCGAGTCCAGCAGCGTGCTCGCAAGCTGTTCGACCGCACTCGGCATCGTGGCCGAGAAAAAGAGCGTCTGGCGCTGTTTCGGAACCATCCCGGCGATCTTGCGCACGTCGCCGATGAATCCCATATCCAGCATGCGATCGGCTTCGTCCAGCACAAACTTGGAAACGCGGTTGAGGTGGAGCAGATCCTGCCCCAGCAAGTCGAGCAGGCGCCCCGGAGTCGCAACGATGATATCCGGCCGCAGCCGAAGCTGCTTGATCTGCCCCGGAATGGGCACGCCACCCACGAGGACCGCTGACCGAAGCTTGAGCCGACGACCATAGGTCTTCAGGCTGTTCTCGACCTGCAGCGCGAGCTCTCGCGTCGGCGTCAGGATGAGCGCGCGAGCACCTTTGTCGCTGTGTGGCCGCTCCTCATTCAGGAGGTGGAGAATCGGCAGCGAGAACGCGGCCGTCTTACCCGTACCTGTCTGAGCTGTACCGAGCACATCGTGACCGGCTAGCGCTTCAGGAATCGCCTGAGCCTGGATCGGCGTCGGACGTTCGTATCCTTCGTCGCTGAGAGCCTGAAGAATGGAGGGGTGAAACGGAAAATCTGTGAAGCTTTGCATCTGAATCCTTTACGTATTACCCGAGATGACAGCGACGATCTCGTATGGGCAACTTGAAAGGACCAGCGAGAAAATGACGCGGAAAATCTACGGAGGGTGTTTTTGCGGCACACTGCCGCGGAAGGTAATCTTCCTCAACAAAGCTACGCTAGATGGACCGCCGCGACAACCTAAATCGTTGAAAACCCTTTAGATCGGGCGATTTCTGACTGCCCGCGGTCGAAGAATTCGATTTCTATCTGCGCGGAAACGCAGCATCATACGCTTATGCACACCCGGAACATACAGGTCAGCGAAAAGGACGGATACAAACACAGTGGTGTCGCCTACCCCGTCAAAGTGTCATTCAACGAAGGCGAATGTCCCGGGCCGGAGACCACCCGCGTGGTTCACCCGGATGGTTCGGAACTACCGATCCAGATGGATGTTTCTGATCGGTGGCCGGACGGATCAATACGAGAAGCCGACGTTCTGTTTCCTCTCCGTCTGCCATTCGGCAGATCCGGAGTGTATACACTTGAGACGGGTTCCAACATATCTCCAGCCGCCGATCAACTGAATCCCGTGACGATCGACGATACTGCGATCCTCACAATCAGCCAAGGCCCCGTCACCTGCACCGTTCGACGATCCGGTTACAGTGTTGTCGATACGGCGGAGTTCAACCGCGATGTCTGGAAAGGCAGACACCCAACAGGCGCCCGGATCGCGCGACCCAAAGCCTACCTGAAACCCGGATCCTCAGCACACGGTCGGCAAGCCCGGCTCAGGGACATCCTCCGCGACGTCCAAGGACGCGACATCGGCACGGGGTTGTTGACGAACGGAGGAACGAAGACTCAGAACACCAAGGTTGATCTCCTGAACATTCGAGGGCTCCGGGACGTGATCATCGTTTCCGAGGAAGTCGAGTGCCGGAAACCCGCACCCGAGACCTTCCAGATCGCACTGACCCAGGCCAAATCAGACACAGACGAGACTTGGTTTGTGGGAGACCACCAGATCAACGATGTTAAGGGTGCCAGAGACGTCGACATCACTACTGTCAGGATGACCGGCAGTCATGACTGGCCCGAGTCAAAACCTCCACCCCAATATGAAATCGACACTCCTGATCAGTTGTCTTTACTCCTCGACATCCCTCAGTAGTCATGCGTACGGATGCCTTATGACATTCGAACCCATCGACCGAACACACAAACCTGCCGCCCTCGACGTAGTCTGCGAGGCCTTCTACGACTACCCGGTCATGCGCTACGCCATCGCTGAGTCGGGCGACGACTACAATCATCATCTCCGTGAAGTGATCGGCCTATTCTGCGAGAATCGTTTCGGCCGTGAGCTGCCGCTGTATGCCATCCGCGATGACGGTGAGATCGCCGCAGTCGCGGTGTGCACCGGTGCGGTGTCCATACCGTCAACACCGGGCTGAAAGCCCAAAGCGACCGCGTGGGTGACCTCATCTGCGAAGGGAGCGTCGAGCGACTCCGCAAATACGATGACCTGTGCGAGGTCGGTGAACCGGAATGTCCCCACCATTACCTTGGCATGATCGGCGTTCGCAACATATACCAGGGCAAAGGCATGGGCAGACAACTGGTCGAACACCTGAAGCAGATCGTACGAGACGACAACATCTCAGAAGGCATCTGCCTGAATACCGAGATCGAGAAGAATATTCCCCTCTATGAGAGACTCGGCTTCCGTCCGCGCTGAAGCCGAAAACGACGTCCTGCATACCGGGTGTATGTTCTGGGAAGCGGACTGATCGGAGGACCTATGGATCCCAGCTGTCTTGAACACGCCCTGACCGACGACGAAGCCAGACAGTTCAAGGAGAATGGCTTCTTTATCGTCGAGAACGCAATCTCACAGGAAACCGTTGATCGACTCGTCCCGATCGTGGACCAGATCGACCACGAAGAGCGCGCCCGGATGAGTCTCGAATACGGCGACCGCATCAACCATTACAACTTCATCGGCAGGCACGCCGAGTTCCTGGAGTTGCTGGATTGCCCCACCACCTTCCCAAAAGTCTGGGGCATCCTCGGCTGGCACGTCCAGCTCTACCACACCCACATGACCTTCACCCCGCCCGAACCGGAAGGGGAGACGCTAGAAACAAACGGCCTGAAACTCGGGTGGCACCAGGACAGTGGTCAACTGAACCGCGACTTCGAGACCGTGCCCCGCCCGATGGTCTCCCTCAAGGTGGCGTTCTTCCTGACCGATACCTCGAAACCGGGACGCGGCAATTTCTATGTTCTGCCTGGCAGTCAACTGAACGATTCCTTCCCAGGCGAGGACCGCAAGCAGGAAGCCGACGGAGCTGTCCCCGTGCTCGCCCCCGCTGGATCCGCCGTCTTCTTCGACCGGCGGATCTGGCACTCAGCCAGCGCCAACTACTGGGATGTCCCCAGACGCGTCCTGTTCTACGGATACTCGTATCGCTGGCTGAGACCGCGCGACGACATGACCGTCGACCACTTCCTCGACCGCTGTGACCCCATCCGCCAGCAACTCCTGGGCGTCACGCATTCAGGCGGTCGGGGCTACACCTCCCCCACTGCCGCCGACGTCCCCCTCCGCGCCTGGCTCGAAGAACACGTCGGCGAAGGCACGGCCGCATAGGATTCGGTTTAGCTACGCGCTTTGCGCTCTGCGCCCTTAAGGACTAGCCTGAAATGACCCCCTGCTACATCACCAGCGAAATGTCCGAGGACCTCGAGGAAGCACTGGAGCTCGGCCTCGAAGCAGGCATCACCACGGTACATCTGCGCAAAGGCCTGTTCGGCAAGGAAGTCCAGGATATCGTCCCGGACGACATTCCCCGCCTTCAGGATACGTTTGGGAAGTTCGGAGTCAGCGTGGGCGTACTGATGCCGCCGTTCATGAAGTTCGATATCGACGACGCGGACCGAATCGCCCAGCATCACGAGATGTTCAACAGCGTCGTCGCGACAGCCAAGGCGCTCGGCACGGAATACGTCCGATGCTTCCCTTTCGGAGGTGCGGCCGATGTCGACTACAGCCCTGCTCGTATCGATGACTATTTGGGCCGCATCGTTGAAAACCTCACACCATCGGTACGTCACGCGGAGACCGAAGGCATCACCATGTGCTACGAGGTCGTCAACTCGAGCATCGCACGGTCCGCTGCGGATACCCGCAAGGTCATCGACGCGATCGGGTCACCAGCCGCAAAGGTCATCTGGGAGATCGATACGGCTTGGCGGGTGGGCGAACCGCCTTCAGAGGGCTACGGGCACTTCAAAAGCCTGATCCGCGACATCCACATCAAGCCGAACAACAACGGGGAAATGGATCCCGTCGGTGATACGGGAGAAGGGCACGAAGATGCGATTCGACGGCTGCAAGAGGACGGCTACGACGGGTTCATCACCATCGAGCACTGGAAAGGCACGGAAGGGATCCTGAAGGGCCTCGACACGCTCACTGGAATCCTGGACGGGTTGGAGTAGAACGTGAGCGAGTGGACCGGCCCTGAACTGCTGCCCGTCCGGGAGCAGGCCCGGATCGTCAACGACATCCTCGGCAAGCGATTCGAGACGCTCCTACCTCAGATCATGCGAGAGGCGGACATCGATGCGTGGTTGATCGTCTGCAACGAGGATAACCACGACCCGGTCTTCCGCACGATGATCCCTTGGCAATCCTGGACGCCGATCCTCCAGATCTTCCTCTTCCTCGATCCGGGCGGGGATCAGCCACTCGAGCGACTGAATCTGTCGATGACCAACGATCGCGGGCTGATGACAAAGGTCGACTGGTCGCCCGAGTCACCTGAAGATCAGTGGACCATCCTGCGACGCCTGCTCGACGATCGCAACCCGGACAAGGTCGCGATCAACACCTCCGAAACGATATGGGCGGCCGATGGCCTGACCGCGTCGCTCAAGGACCGGCTAACCGACACCCTCGGCCCAGATCACAGCTCAAGACTCGTCTCTGCTGAACAGCTGTGCATCCGCTGGCTCGAAACCCGCCTGCCAGACGAGCTTGTGCATTACGAGGATGCCTGCGCGATCGCTCGCCACATGATCGCGCAATGCTACTCGAGGGACACAATCACACCCGGCATCACCACAACCGAGGATCTCCTGTGGGCCTACTGGCAGCAGGCGTCCGACCTGGGTCTGATCCCCAGCTTCACGCCATCCTTCCGCATCTTCCGTAGCCCGACGGATGCGGCGACAAACACCGTCGAGGACGGTATCATCCGACCAGGTGACATGCTCCATTGCGACGTCGGCGTCCACTACCTCCGTCTGACCACGGATCATCAAGAGCTCGCCTACGTGCTGAGAGAGGGAGAAACAGAAGCGCCGGCTGGTCTCCGCGCAGGAATCAAGGAATCCAACCGGCTTCAGGACATCTTCACATCAACCTGGGAATTCGGCAAAAGCGGCAACGAAATCCTGGCTGCAGCATTATCCAAAGCTCACGAAACCGGCATCTCGAACCCGAAAATCTACTCCCATTCTCTGGGCCACTACCTCCACGAACCCGGCCCCCTGATGGGTCTCCCCTGGGAACAGGACGACATCCCCGGCCGCGGCGACGTCATCATGCACCCCGACACGGTATACGTCGTCGAACTCAGCACCGAACTCGACGTCCCCGAATGGTCCAGCTCGGTGAGATTCATGCTAGAACAAGACACCGCCATCACGACCGATGGTGTCTCTTACCTAGCCGGCCGCCAAACCAATTTCCACCTCATATAGACGCCGCCTGAATTCCCTTCCTTCAGGAAGGGACGGTTCTGGCCAACGGCCAGAACCCGCGTAGGTCGATCTCCTCCGCCCTCCGCCTATACTCTCAGCTACGAGCTCACCTAATTGCTTCTCCACATTCACTCGTAGTTTAAAGCCTCCACCTAATCCCGCATCGCTGCCTTCACCGTCTGAAAATTCACCGTCCCGAGAGCGAGTCCGAACACCTTGATCGCCGAGTAGATCCTGTTCCTCAGCAGGCCCCGAAGCGCTACATCCAGATAGTTCTGAAACATGCCTACCCTCCCGTGGGTATCTGCCAGTAAGACGGAACGAGCCTAAAAAACTGTTTCATCTTAATTGGACCCCGTTAGCGCTGTCAGATGTTACCCACCGCGAGAAAATCCAGACTGTCTTGCCCTCCGCCCCCTGCTCTTTTCCGCAAAGTTGCGAAGCAACTCGAAGAGTTGCCCTTTGCTCAAGACTTCGCCTTGCCGATAATCACCACGTGACCCGACCGCTCTACATCGTTGCAATCTTCGTTGTTGCCGCAATCCCTGCCCTGGATTTCGCATCCCACGACATACGCATGCTTCAGACCTTTTCCCTGGACGAGGCCGCCTTTGCCAACCAGGTCAGAGAGATGGTCGACACCGGAAGCCTGGCAGTTGACGGATTCACCTACGGCGCGATCTACCCGTATCTGGGCGTCTTCCTCGTATCCCTGTATGGCCTGCTGTTCGACATCACGGACACCTCGATCATCGTCGTTCTGAGACTTATAAACCTCTTTGCAGCCGTCGTGACGGGAGTCGTCGCCCAACGGTTGGTGCGGGAGGTGTACGCAAACGATGGCGGACAAATGGCGACGGCCGTCATCCTCTCGTCGCCCCTCGTCTATCGATGGACGCTCGAGATTCACCCGGACGTACTTCAGCTCGCCTTCCTGACCTGTGCATTGTTCTTCGCGGTCCGGTTGACCCGTCACCACGAGCTTCACACGCTACTCCTTGCATCGATGTTCGCCGGTCTCGCGATGGGCACCAAATACAGCGGACTTGTGCTGACCCCCACAGTTGGTCTGGCCCTCATCTTTGGTCTCTCCGGAGACTTGAGGCAGAAACTCACTGACCTAAGGCTCTTCGTTGGTGGTGGTCTGGCCGCGCTCGTATTTCTCGCAACATTCGGGATCACGAATCCGTACGCGATCCTGAACTGGGACGATTTCGTTACCGACCTCGAATTCATCAGACGAATCGTCTCAGATGTGGACACGCGAAGCCAGTCCTGGGTTTCCGCGATCGTCTATGCCCCCTCCGCGCCGGCCATCAGTCTGTGCATCCCCGTCGCGCTTTACTTCATCCTGCGGAAAGACTGGTGGTCAAAAGGACACGTCGTCTGCCTGCTCCTCTGGTACGTCAGCTACCTGGGATTCCTGGCCCTCAACACACGGTTTGTGGCCACACAGTATCTCCTGCCCGTTGTCTCGGCCGCCGCGATTCTCGTCGAAATACTGGCGGGGGTGCTCTCGCAGGAACTGAAGGAGAAACGCAATCTGTTCACGGCCCTAGCCATCATCATGTTGGCTCAGGGCTACCTGGCCTACGATGTCTTCGCCGCACGAACGAAGCTGGAGACCGAAAACCCTGTGATCGCTGCTGGGCTGTGGCTCTCAGACACATACCCGGATGGCACGACCATCGTATATGACACCTATGCATACGTGCCATCCGAGTTCACGCAGGCCGAGACCTACTTCGGCCTGTCCTACACCGTGATTGGCCTTTTCCAGCCCGAGCTTGTGGTCACTCGAAAGAGTATCGCCGATCGGTACGCGGACCCGGAGCAGTCGGACCACTTTCGGCTGACCAATGATGTAGGCAAACAGGCCGACTTTCTGTATCTCGATCCGCAGCGCTATCGTGACATCCACTTCACCTACCGGTATCTTGCGGACAACCGGACAGCCTACGAGATGGTTAAGGATTTCGGCGACGTAACGGTGTACGCGCGCAAGCAGGATGTCCCCGTGGATCGAACAGAGTCTTGGGATAACCTTTCGACGGCGCAGAAGGCTGGGGGTGTTCATCCCCGGGCAGCCGTTCGCTCGTATGCGGGCTTCGGAAGAATCCACACCGAGGCAGAAAATTGGGATCAGGCCAAGACACAACTGGCCAAAGCCATCGCACTCGACGGAATGGACGTGACCACACGCTATGACTATGCCCTCGCGCTCGCCCACCAGGACAGCTTCGACGTGGCCGATGCCCTCTTCTCGGAAACCGCGGCCATGACCGCTCGTCCGGGAGACGTCTGGCTCAAACTCGGATGGGATTACCACCTGATGGGTGAGTATCGTCGCTCACGAGACGCCAGCCAGAAAGCGATCGCGCTGGCCTCAGACCAGCCCTACCCTCATTACAACCTAGCATTGAGCTACTTGATGGAAGACCGAATCAAGGACGCAGATGCCGCGTATGTGGACGCTATGAACCGACATCCGTTGCCGCCGGCGACCGCCGACTATCTCAGGTCCATAACGAAGGAGGGAAAACTCGGCACGCGCGCTGAGCGTCTCGTGAATCGCGTGCTGAGCTCAGAAGAATGAGCCCCAGAATTTACCAGCTGAGCCGAGAGGCCGTCGCTTACATGGCTGTCCAGGAGTCACCGTTGAAGAAACGTGTGGCTAAGGCGTATTTCCTGTTTCTGATCCACATCGACGGACAAGACGTACCCGAGCAACACCGCCACCATCTAGACAAATTGCAGAAGGCCTTCGAAGACGAGGCCAGCGAAAAAGTAGGGACAACAGACCTCGCGACAGAGGAAGCTGAGGCGCTGTCCAGGAACGTTGTCGACTTGTTCAACGGCATCGCCGATGAGTTTCGCGGATAGGATCACAGGATGAGCGACATTGCACGCGTCTCGGTCCACGGCTGTCATTCCCGCGAGTTCTGCGGTCACGCCGCGGATCTGCTCGAAGACATCCTCGAGGCATACGCCGACCAGGGCTACAAATGGGTCGGGGTCACGGAGCACATGCCTGCGCACGTTTCGGAGATGATCCTATTCGAGGAAGCGGAAGAAGGGCAAACCATCGAGGACCTGGACAAGCGGTTCGCCAACTATGCCGCGAAAATCGCTGAACTGAAGGCCCAGCTTGCGGGAAGGCTTGATGTAATCTTCGGTTTCGAGACCGAAGTTTATGAGGGCTACGAGACGCAGCTCCAGCGGCTGATAGACACTTACGAGCCGGAGTATATCGTCGGCTCAGTTCACTTCGTGCGCGGCCTCTCCATCGACGGGCCACCAGAGGAGCACGCTCGTGCGGCCGAGACGGTCGGCGGTTACAACGCGCTCTACTGCGAGTACTTCGACCTGCAACTCGAGCTGATCGAGCAGTTCAAGCCGCGTGTGGTCGGCCACTTCGATCTGATCAGGCTGCGCGACCCGAACTTCGCCGAACGCTTCGACAGTCAGGACGTCTGGGCGTGTGTCGAACGCAATCTGGAGGCTGTCAGAGAATCGGGAGCGATCCTGGACTTCAACATCGCGGGGTATCGGAAGGGTCTGAGCGAGCCCTATCCCTATGAGCGAATCGCCAGACACGCAATCGAGATGGGAATACCGCTGGTACCGGGCGAGGATGCCCACAGCGTGGAGGACGTCGGCGTCAACAGGGACAAGGGCGTCACCTGGCTGCAATCCTTGGGCGCCAACTGCGATTGGCCAGACCCCAGATCACGATGACTTCGTGGAAGGGGCCACCCTGTTCGCAGGAGGGGCCTCCCCGCCCGAGCTCTCTGCCCTTCCGTGTTTTCAGTGTTATCCGTGGCTTCCTAAGATAAGATTCGCCCGATTCGTCAAAACCACGTCGATCCCCATATCCACATACCGCTCCGCATCCTCGAGCCCATCCGACCAGAACAGGTTGTTGATCAGCCCCAGATCGTGGGCCCGCTTCGCATCGGGTTCCGTCACCTTCCGGTTGAACTGCAGTCGCTGACAGCCATATTCGATCGCCAGATCGACCTGCTCGTCCGGCGTGTTCTGTCCTGCCAGACAGCACCGCGTTACCTCTGGCGCGTAGCCTCGCGCCGCTGACAGCACATCCTCGATGCCGGCAATGTAGGCGCGATCCCTCAGCCCACGCTCGCGGATCTGATCGCAGGTGATCTGAACGAGCTTCCCGTCGGGTCCAGGATCCTTGATGTGGATATTCAGACCCGTATCTCCGGCTTGATCCAGCACCGCCTCAAGCCGCGGTACCGGGATCCCCACCCACAATTCGCCCGTGTTCACGCCCGCGTCCGCTTGACGAATCTCGTCCCACTCCATCTCGGTCACCACCCCTGACAGATTCGTCGTCCGATCAAGCTTCGGGTCGTGGCAGACCACCGGAACACCATCCTGACTGAGCCAAAGATCGAATTCAATCTCGTCCACCCCGAGCGCAATCGCGGCAGCGAACGCTGGCAAGGTGTTCTCGGGGCACGCGTGGCTCAGCCCTCGATGCGCACAGACGATCATCTACTCCCTCCTGTGTAAACCTCCGGCCGACGTCGGTCGTTCATCAGCGAGCCGTGACGGACATCAGGCTGCCCGTGTGAGCGGGGTTTGACGAACTTGCGATCCGGTTCGATATCGGCGGTGATCACGCCCGGATCCGAACCCGCATCGACAACGATCTCACCATCAGGCGCGACGATCAGGGATCGACCTGCCCGATCGGGATCCCCGGCCGAATAGCTGCTCCTCAAGAACCACGCGTCGCAATCGACCGCGCGCGTCTGCGACATATACCGCAATCTGTCGGCAATTTCCGATCGCTGGTAGGATGGACTGAGCACGATGTCCACGCCGTGATGGAGCATGGCGGCGAACAGCTCCGGGAAATAGACATCGAAGCACGTCGCGAAGCCGACGGTCGCGCCTTCCAGGTCAACGAGACCGACCCTGTCTCCGGCGACCAGTTCGAGCGTCCCGGACTCCTGCTCCGTCAGATGAATTTTGTCATAGTGGTAGACGACCTCACCTGAACGATCTAACATGAGCGTCCGGTTCAGCCATATGCCGCTCTCCTCGGCAACAGTACCGACGGCAACGGCGCAGGACCGCTCCCTGGCGAACCCTGAGATACGCTCGAGAAATCTCGCTCCATCCTGGTCCGCAAACCGTCTCATTTCATCTTGATCGGACAAACCTGGGACGTTCGCATATTCCGGAAGCAGAACGAAATCCTGCTGGGGCGGTAACGCAGCCAGCGAATCGAGAATCCACTCGAGACAGACCGATGCACCGTCAGACGATCCCGAGGGGTATGGCGGCTGCAGAATACTGACCTTCATGCTTCCCAATCGCCTTTCTTCAGATCCACTCAATCTTCGATGGCGTGCTTCTTCAGGTCGTCGAGATCCACGAACTCCAGCGCGGATACGCTGGTCGCTTCCAGGATCACGGGCGGCGCGACACCGGCTTCCATCGCCTCCACCCACCGCGACACACACAGGCACCACCGGTCTCCCGGCTTCAGTCCATCAAACTGATACTCAGGTGCGGGCGTAGATAGATCGTTCCCGACCGAGTTACTGTATTCCAGGAATTCCTCAGTCACCTCCGCGCACAGGATGTGCAGCCCCACATCACCCGGCACGTGGCGACAACATCCATCCCGCATCGCCCCGGTCATCGGGTCCGTCGAACATCCGACCAGTTCCTCACCTAACACGTTCCGTCCAAGACTCACTCGGCACCTCGCCCTGAAAAAGTTGCCCCACCCATAGGTCAGCCCAATCTTAACTTCACACTCGGAAAGATACGCCCAATCGTCTGGCGGTCGAGGGATTCGGCCAAAGGGGTCAGATGGCTGCACCCTTCTGACCGTTGTTCAGGTGACTCGATGATCCCTGAGGTCAATATTAGGAGGTATCGGCTGGTAAGATGCGGTTCTTGGGTGGTATCTACAGAACCACAATCTTCGAGCCAATATTGGGGGTAAATAAAGACCTGTGAACCTTGTTTTTTCTACGTTCTCAGCGCCCTCCTGTGGCCCGCCGAAGCAACGTGCGGCGAAGGGGGCTGCGGTTACAGGTTCTGAATTCGAGGGTTAGCGGGCACACAACGTACAACCACGGAAGCCATATGAGCTACTTTACAAATGAAGAGAAACGCCAATTCAAACAGCTCGGATTCGTCGCTAAAGAGGGGATTATCCCTGACGACATTCGTGCACGAGCGATCGATGTCCTATGGGACACGATCGAGGCTGACCGAGACGATCCCGAATCGTGGATCAATGCGGGTCCGACCGGCAATCTATCCTGCGGCAAGCACGACGATATCGGCGCGACCGTCCACAACACGGCCGTCTATGAAATGGCCGAAGAACTCGCAGGCGCCGGGAACCTGAAGTCGCCGTCCAACCCGCTCTGCAAGATGGGGTACCCGACAGGTCACGATGACTGGGAGCCGCCCAGCGGGCATCTCGACGGCTACACCGACCCGGATCGATCGGAGGCGTGGACCTTCGCCGTCGGCGTAACCATGAACATCGCGGACGTCGCCCCGAAGAGCGGCGGATTCACGACCTGGAAGGGATCGCACGAGAAGATCGCTGAGCATTTCCGATCACACTCACTACTGACGGGGTATGATATCAACAAGGGAGATAGTCCCGACATCGCCTCCACTTGCGAACGTTACGAACACGCCGCACCCGCAGGCTCCGTCGTCTTCTGGCACCATTACATGCTCCACAGCGCGAGCATAAACTGTGGACGTGACATCCGAATGGCTTTTGTGACCCGGTTCTCGTTCAAGAACCTTCACGACATTATGTTCGACCTGCCCTACAACACCTGGGGGCCCTGGGAAGGGCTGAAAGACATCGACTAGGAGAATACCATGCCGATCAAGGTTTCCATCTTCGGAGCGGGAAGCGTCGTTTTCTCGCTCGGTCTCGTCAAGGACCTGTGCCTGACGAAAGGCCTGCAGGACACCCACGTCAGTTTCATGGATATCGACGAGGATCGTCTGGACGTCATCCACAAACTCGCTGTAAAGTACGCGGAAGACCTCGACACGAAGCTCACCTTCGATTCCACCACCGATCGGGAAGCGTCACTCAAGGACGCAGACTTCGTAATCAACACGGCCACGATCACGCACAACGAATACTTCATGAAGCGCCGTCGTGAGATGGTCGACAGCCTTGGCTATTTCTATGGCGGATGCGGGATGCACGAGTATCACAACATCCAGCTGATGCTCGACGTCGCCCGTCACATGGAACGTCTCTGCCCGGATGCCTGGATCCTCTTGGCAGGAAACCCCGTCTTCGCCGGCACGACCGCCATGACGAGAGATACCTCGATCAACGTCTGCGGTCTTTGCCACGGGCACTACGGGTATCGTCAGGTCGCCAACACGATCGGGATCGACCCCGACAAGGTCACCTGGCAGGCGCCGGGGCTGAACCACAACATCTGGCTCACCGACTTCTTCTACGAAGGGCAAGACATGTATCCGAAGCTCGATGGCTGGATTCGGAACAATATCGAGCTCTACTGGAAAGAGAAGGAGAAGGACGGCGGGATACCGACCCAGATGTCTCCGTCGGCGATCCATCAGTATCGGATGTATGGGCTGATGCCGATCGGCGACACCCCACGCCGGGGCGGATGGTGGTATCATACGGATATCGAGACGCGTTCCCGCTGGTTCGGCAAGGGCGGTGGGAACGACACGCCCGAGGGACGTCAGAAGGTCCTCGAACGCAAGGAACAGAAGTATCAGCAGATGAAAGAAGCCGCCCTCAACGACAAAACGCGCCCAATCGACATTTTCGGCGACAAACAAACCTCGGAGCAGCACATACCGATCATGGACGGTCTCGTCAACGACAACGAGGGCCAGTTCCAGGTCAACGTCCGAAACGACGGCGCGTTGCCAGGCATCCCGGATGACGTCGCGGTGGAAGTGCCGGCGATCGTGAACAAGAAAGGCATCCAGCCCATCCGCGTTCCCCCGCTTCCGAACAAGGTCATGCTGGAATGCATCTATCCGGACTGGCTGGGGATGGAGCGTGGGCTCGAAGCCCTTAAAACGGGTGACAAATCGATGATGTTGTTCGGGATTCTCGAAAGCCACCAGACCCGTAGCTACGATCAGGCGATGCGGGTGATGGATGCGCTCTTCGAGATCGAACCCAACGAACCCATGAAATACGTCGAAGACATCAGGGATCACTATCAGTGGCCCGACAACTGGGACGTGGCGCCCGACCCGCCTTCGGCGTAAACAGAAAACCTGATGCAGGAGGGCTCCAAGAATCAGGACACTTAACATCACGCCCGGTCGCTGAATTCCGCCCAGAAGGAACCCTCGGCACCATTTCCAGGTTTCCGTGATTATAATTCCCGTATATTATGGGTCCTGAATTCATATATAACATTTCTGGACGACCCCTTACAACCGGGGCCGTCTATGCACGATCGGGAAATCTCTGTTCACGATTTGGCTAAACACCTATATTCTGACGCGTTTAACAGATCGTGTCGGGGCAATGCCGAGACACAGAAACAGCCACAACAAAGGAGCACGTTCTGTCCGTTCAACCGCAGGCTGAAGCACTACCGCCACCTCCCCCTCTGGACGCTGGCAAATTCACCTTCGTCCTCCTCGTCCATATCGTTTCACTCATCTCGATTGGGCTCTGGATCTACGGTACCATCACCGTCTCCGGCTGGACGCTCTTCAATGCGTTCATGTGTTTTGCCATTAGCTCGACTACGATCACAGCCGGCTACCATAGGCTGTATTCCCACCGCACCTACCGCGCAGCCTGGCCGCTCAAGCTGTTCTTCCTGATCACGGGAACCGGGGCAGTCCAGGGCTCTGCACTCCAGTGGGCGGCACAGCACCGCGACCACCATACATTCTGTGACCACGCAAAGGATCCCTACAACATCAACTTGGGATTCTGGCACGCGCACATCGGCTGGGTGATCCGGCAGACACAGCCGGACTACAACCGCGTCAAGGACCTCTCCGCCGAATGGATGAACCGGTTTCAGCACAAGTGGTTCGGCCCGCTCAGTATCATCACCGGATTTCTGATCCCGGCAGCTATCGGAGCCCTCTACGGGGAATTCTTGAGCGCCTTGCTGATCGCCGGGGCTGTTCGTCTGGTGATACAGTGGCACATGACTTTCTGCGTAAATTCCGTCGCCCATTGGTGGGGCAGCCAGAAGTATTCGACCAAGCACACGGCACGCGGGAGCTGGTGGCTCTCGTTCCTGGTCTGGGGAGAGATGGACCACAATTTCCATCACACCTTCCCCAATGATTTTCGGACGGGCACTCGTTGGTTTGATTTCGATCCAGGCAAGTGGTTCATCTGGGTCTGCTCCAAGATCGGCCTGGCCCAGGAGTTGAAAGTCACGGACCCGGAGAAGATCGAACGCGTTCGCGTCCAATTGGTACCTTCGGCCGACTAGACCAGGCGACAGAATAGAAAGACAGACCCCAGAGTCGACGCTTGCTCGATTCCGGGGTTTTTTTTCGCTTGTGCTGTAAGTAGAAGCCGATCGGATTACCTTCTCTATTCTTGGAGCATCGAATTAAAGCAGTCATCATCAAGGCCAGGAATGAGCAGGTTCGCGTCGACGAGGTGGAGGTCGGTGAGCCAGCTGAAGACGAGGTCCGTATTAAGACGGCGGCCAGCGGGGTCTGCCACAGCGACTACTCCGTGATCGGCGGCACCATCGACCGCGAGTATCCGATCATCCAGGGTCACGAAGGCGCCGGTGTAGTTGATGTAGTTTGCGACCACGTAAAGTCCGTCCGGGCTCCTGAACGGCCCGGAGGAGAACAGAGGAGCCGACGTGTCAGACGAGAAGCGTGTTGAGAATAGGATCCCGGTCCTCGGCGTATCGGATGTGAAAGCGAGCATCGCGTTCTACACAGTTTAACCTCGGCTGGAAGGGCGATGTCTCCTGCGGATTCTCGAGAAATGGCCATCGCGTGATGTTGTCCGAGGCTGAGTCGACGTCTGGAAGCGCCTGGGTATGGGTCGGCATGCACGATTACCACCTCTTCGAGGTTTACCAGAAGGCTGGTGTGACGGTCGTACAGGAACCCATGAATCACGAGTGGGCCTAAGATATGAAGTTCGCTGATCCCGAAGGTAACGTGCTGTGGCTGGCGACCGGCCCGAAATCCGATCGCTCATTCAATGACTAGTGGAACAACGATGACAGACCTGGAACGAAACAAGGAGAACGCGATCGCCTTCTACGACTTGATGTTCAACGGTTGCGATCCCGCCGAAGCCATTGAGGAGTATGTGGGTAGCGAATACATCTAGCACAACCCCCACGTCGCGGATGGCAAGCAAGCGTTCATCGAGGATTTCGAACGGATGTCCCGGCAGTATCCTGGGAAACGGGTCCACTTCAAGCGGGCGATCGCGGGAGGTAACCACGCCGTGCTGCACTGCCACCAGGAATGGTTTGGCGATTACGACTACGCGGGAATCGACATCTTTCGCTTCGACGACGAAGGAAAGGTTGCCGAGCACTGGGATGTGCTTCAGGTAATGCCGAACGCAGCACACGATAACACGATGTTCTGACGACGGATCTTCTCCCCGCAGTGTCAGAGTGTACTGACGAGTTCCACCAATGCGACCTTTGCTTCGTCACGATTCGGCCTGCCGTGTGCGCCGCATATCACGTTGTAGTCCTCGTCCAGCATCGTCCACAGACGGACGCCAACGAAAGCATTCCTCTGCTAAACACGAGAACCTATCACGATGGAGACGCGCCCTAACATCCTCTGGATCAGCACGCACGACACCAGCGCCGGAAACTTGGGCTGCTACGGGGACTCGTATGCCGATACGCCCAATCTCGACAGGCTGGCCGAACAGGGCGTGCGTTATACCCACGCCTTTACGGCCAGCCCCATCTGCTCACCCTCCCGGACCAGCATCTACACCGGTATGCACCCGACCACCCTGGGCACGCACCACCACAGAAGTGCGGTGATCCGCCCGGATGGCGTCAAACTGTTGCCCAGGATGCTGATGGATTCGGGCTACGCCTGTACAAAGCCAGATCAGGACATCAATCTGTATGTGTCCCGGGAAGAATTCGGATCATACCACGATGTGGAAGGATTCCTGGCAAGCAGACCAAAAGACAACCCCTTCTTCGCCTACCACAAGCTCGGGAGTGCGCACGCCAGCGTGTTCAAGCTGACGCCGGATGAAGCGCGTCGGGAACGATCCAACCTGCTGACAGAGGATGAGCTTCACGACCCTGAGGATGTGCCGGTCCCGTCTTTCGTCCCAGACACACCGCTGTTCCGGGAGCGAATGGCACTGTTCTATGACGCCATCACCAACGTGGATAAGCAGGTGGGCGACATTCTCGGCGAATTGGATGCGAACGGGTTGACAGACTCGACCATCGTTGTCTTCTGGGGAGATCACGGCTCCGGATATCCCAGAGGGAAGGTCCACCCATACGACGATGGACTCCACATTCCCCTGATAGTGCGCTTTCCAGAACAGTATCAGAAACTCGCGCCTGGAGAACCGGGAACCACGGTCGTGGATCTCGTTATGCACGTGGACCTAGCCCCATCGACGCTTCGGCTGGTGGACCTGCCCATCCCGGATCACATGCAGGGTCGAATTCTGTTCGGACTTGACAGGAGCGAGCCCCGCGAGTTCGTCTGCAGCGCCCGAGATCGACTCGACAACAACCCCGAGATGACCCGGACCATCCGAACGCGGCGGTTCCGCTATCACCGTAACTTCATGCCGCATCAACCGTATGCGTCATTCTACCCGGACGGAGGATTCTTCTCTCCCATTCCGGCCGATGCGACACCGGAACGCGAGTTCTGGGAAACCTCCTGCCTGCCCGACGAACAGAAAATCCACGACCCGGACGGCATCTTCCTGATGTATGGACCACCAGTACTGGTCAGGGACGAAGGACTTCCGGAGGAGTATAGGGAGTATCTGATCTGGCAGAGTCGTAAACCACACGAAGAACTCTACGACCTGGAGAGCGACCCGGAAGCCGTCAACAATCTGGCTGATGACCCGGACTTCGCCGCGACCCGAGATCGGCTACGGGAGCAGTTGTTCGGTTGGATGAGCGAGACGTGGGACCTGGGTCTGCTGGACGAGACCGAGATCGCCTTCCGTGCGAGGGCGTATGACGGCATCAGCTGGGAGGTCGGTCAGGGGTGCGCCAGCTTTCCCCGCATCATCGAGACGGCTGATCTGGCGAGGCGTGGCGAAGAGGGCCGGCAGGAATTGCTGGAGCGGTTGGAGGATAGTGACAGCGCAGTACGATACTGGGCCGTGACCGGCCTCCTGTCATTCGACCACGATGCCGATACGCTCGAGCGAGTTGCATTGCTCCTGGACGACCCGTCCATCAGCGTCAATCTGGCCGCAGCGAACTACACCGTACGGACAGGCCAAGGAGATCGGGCGATTTCCGCTTTCACGAGGGCTTTGGAGAGTGAGATCCTGTGGGCACGGCTGCGCGCGGGTGCCTACCTCACCTACTGCAGCGCGGATCAGCTGCGCCCGATGAAGGCCCTCATTCCTGCCCTGCAGGCAGCAATCGAGAACCAGGGCCTCTTCGGCCCTGAACACGAGCCCTTCCTGGAGACCAATCAGTTCGGGGGTATGGTAGATGCACAGAGGGACACCATCACGCGACGATGGGTCTTGGAGAGAGCGGTAAGCAGAATAGAACTAGCGTGAGGAGGTCGTCCAACCGGCTCACCGAGGCGGCGAGCGAGAACGGGATGACCGAACTATCTGAGAACCATCGTGAGGACGTTCATCCCTCTGTCGCACGCGAACGTTCGATCGCCTTCTTGAGTTCATATTGGCAGAGCGAGAACAGATTACAGCACGTCCCGGTCGGAGACAGCTCATAGCCCGTGTAGTGCTTCTCGAGAACTGGTAGGGCACGTCGATCGCTCAAGTTCGCCAGCATCCCGATGGCGTGATTCCTGTGGTGCACAGGCCGGCTTCGATCGTCGACATACTGCGCGATCCCCAGGACCTCGTCGCCACCATAACTCTCGATCGCGTCTTCACGGATAAGTGCAGACTTGGCCTTGATCTCACTGATTTTGTTGTAAAGGAACGGCCCCACGATCGCCTTCAGAATCACGGCCGCAGAGCACGTTACCCTCAAGACAAGTTTCATCGTATCCTTCTCAGTTGTGGAATTAATCTATGGGATGTCGTCAACCATGACAACACTGGACGCGTTCATCGTCATCTTCGGTCAGGCCCGTACCGGCTGCTCGAATCCGGGTTCAGGTAGAGGAGAATCCATATGAGTAGAACCGTCCGTATCGCCGGTGTCAACGACGAGCCGAGTTCTTCGTGGGACTTGGACGAAGGTCTCGACGTACTCGACGAGCTCGGCATCAAGTTCATCGAACTTCGGGCCGCCTATGGCGAAATGGTCGACCAGATGGATGACGACACCTTCCTCCGGGTGGCCGACCGCGTCAAGGAGCGCGGCTTCACGGTCACGACCTATCTTGGCCAGGTCGGTCGTGCACTACCGGACGAGTCTCTCCGCGCCCAGGACATCGAGCACATCACCCGGGCCGTCCAACGGGCGGATTACGTGGGCGCGAGCCAGCTGCGGTCGATGGGATACAAAACAGGTGATGAGGGAACCGACTGGTTTGCCGTCGCGGTCGAGATGTATGCTGCGATGACCAAAATCGCCGCCGCCGGGGACAAGACCATCATCCTCGAGAACCCACCCAACCGAACTTCAGCCGTCTGCACGCTTCCCGAGATCCTCAAGGCCCTTCAAGAGGTTGATTCGCCCCACTTCCGCTCTAACTTCGACCCCGGCAACTTTGGTGCTCACGGCGAGGTCGGGATCGAGCTGTTCGAAGCCCTGAAGGATTACATCGTCAACGTCCATGTGAAGGATATTCGCGAACCGGGCGATACCAGCACCTACTGCATCGCCGGCGACGGCGCCTGCGGGTATCCAGAGATCTTCAAGCGTCTGTATGAGATCGGATACTCAGGCTGCATCACTGCAGAACCCCACCTCCTGCACTCGGAGCAGTTTCACGTCTCCGGCCGAGAGAACTACATCGAGGCCGTCAACCGTATCACAGAGCTCCTCGAGGAAGCTGGATTCACAGTGACGAGAGGTCCTGAGTAGCCCCTCTCGCCGCGGCGATCAAGACGACGGCACACGGAGAACGACGACAAACAGCAATGGAGGTCCACGATGAAAGACCTGTTCTCGCTCGAGGGTAGGACAGCTCTGGTAACAGGCGGTTCAGTCGGCATCGGAGCAATGATCGCCGAAGGCTTCGTTGACTTCGGGGCGAAAGTCTACATTGTCGCTCGAAGGGAAGATGTCCTGACGAAAAAACAGGAGGAACTGGCCGCCATCGGCGCCTGCGAGTACATCGTGGCCGACGTCAGCACCGTTGACGGCATCAAGAGACTGGCTGCGGACTACGCCGAGCGCGAGAAGTCACTCGACATTCTCGTGAATAACGCCGGGACAAGCGACGGGAGGAAAGAGATCGAGGAGGTGACGGAGGAAACCTGGGACACGGTGATGGATCTCAACCTCAAATCGATCTTTTTCATGACGCAGGCGTTTCTGCCCAGCCTGCGTGTAGGGGCATCGCCGGAAACACCATCGAACGTGATCAACATCGCCTCCATCGACGGATGCGGGAAACTGAACACGGCCTACAACTACGCGTATGGTGCCAGCAAGGCCGGCGTCATCCAGCTCGACCGACTCCTGGGCGACAGTCTCGCCTGGGAGGGGATACATGTGAACACCATATCTCCCGGTGACTTCCCTACTGCTTTGAACAAGGCGGCGCGGGACTACACGGACGAGATGAAGAAGAGTATCCCGGCCAAGCGTGTTGGAGAGATGGAGAATATCGCAGGCACGGCCATCTTTCTGGCGTCACGCGCCGGTAACTACAACGTCGGCTCCAACATCGTCATTGACGGTGGAGAGAGCGTACGAGGCATTCAACGCTCGTTCTTCGCGAAAGTCTGGCCGGATTTCGTCAAACTGGACCGCTAGTCGAAAGGCTGCCCCTGCGGAGGCAAGGGGAAAGCTCAGGAAAGCCACTCGACGTCCACATGGATCAGCCAACAGTCCTTAGGGGCGCCTAGCCCCTGGTAAGCAGTGAAGGGAACAATGGGCGCCGCCGTTGGCAGACACATCATGGCCACAATAACATCCGTCGCCGGAAAGGCCCGCACCGAGGTCACTCTAAACCAATAACCTCAAACACACCCCCACGGAGACAAACGCATGAAACTCGCATTCTTCGATGACTTCCGACTCGGCGCCGTAACCGACGACGGCGTGATCGCCATCGACACCCTCGTTGACGGCGTCGACGGGTTCCCCCCACAACTGATCCTGAGCACGGTGATTTCACAATGGTCCGACTACGGTCCAAAGTTCCAGTCAGCCATCGAGTCAGGTGATCCGATCGCCCTCGACAGCGTACGACTCCGTGCCCCCACCCCTCAGCCGACATCGATCGTCTGTATGGCCGGCAACTATATGGAGTTCGGCACACTCCCGGAAAAGCCCGCCCAGACGGCATTCTTCAAGAGCTCCTACGCGGTCATCGACGATGGCGACACAATGCAGCTCCCGGACGTGCCGGCCTCCATATTCGAAGGTGAGGCAGAGATGGCCCTGGTCATCTCCAAGCGCGCCTCAAAGGTGAAGCCGGAAGATGCGATGGAATACGTCTTCGGCTACATGAACTTCGTCGACGGATCCGCGCGCGGCCTAGCAGCAGGCATGGGCCTCCCCTACTTCATGAAGTGTAAGGACACCTTCGCACCCATCGGGCCCTATATCGTGACGGCAGACGAGATCGACGACCCGCACAAGCTGCACATCAGGCAGTGGAACAACGGCAAGGTCACCCACGACTACAACACGGACGACATGGCCTACACCATCGCCGAGACAGTCGCCTTCGTAACGTTCAACTCGACACTCGATGCGGGTGACGTCATCGCTGTCGGCGTCAACCACGGTCAGCTCCATCCCCTGCAGGACGGGGACGTCGTCGAACAAGAGATAGATGGCCTGGGCAGACTGACCTTTAAAGTCGAGGATAAGCTCAAACGAACGTGGAAGCGCGAGACGCGTGCAGAACGAGCCGACGCGGGTGAGCAAGGCGCGACACCTCAGCTGACGGGGAAGTACGCAGACGGATGATAGGCTCCAAGGATGGATGAGGAAATTGGTCGGATCGACGAGGGAGACCTCTCCCTGATTGCCCGGAAGGTTTTCGGGAACGGCGCCCGAGTCACGTCAACGGACGAAATTCGCCTGTCTCGGAGCACGGAGCCTGAANAGTGGCAGGATGCAACTGGAACCTCTCCTGCATCATCCGGATCGACGGTGACCCGCAGAGGTATCTGTTCCGGTTCAACCATCGTCGATATGGGAGAGGGGATGAGACGATCGAGAAGGAGCAGATACACTATGCTCTGATCGCTGAGAAGACAGGCATACCTACCCCACGGATCCATCTGGCAGACCTGAGACGCTCGATCGTCCCGAAGGGATACATGGTGATGAACTACGTGGAGGGTGAGAACCACGGATACCTCACCCTCCCCGACAACCCCACGACCTCTCCAACGGAGAAAGAAGCAATCTCGCGAGCGGCGGGCGAGGCCATATCACAAATTCACTCGATCACGCGTCCACCGGAAACCGCCACGTCTGGACCCGATCGAGTACTGGCGGCCATTGATGCCCTCGATCGAGTTGTCGGAGAGCATCAATGCAGGGTAACCAGAGACCAGATCAATCGCTGCAAGGACGTGGTCAGGCAGGATAGCAGTCTCAACGTAGAGATCGAATCTCTGCTTCTCCGCGACGCAGACCTCAATTTCTCAGAAACCGAGGGGGCGTGGCGCGTCGCGTTCATCTGCGACCTGAAGCATCAACAGTATGGAGACCCGTATCTGGATCTCGCACACGTGTTGTGCTCCCCAAAGCCTATGTGGAGCCTGAAGGAGCCCTTTTCGGGACCAGTGCGACCGAGATGGCAGACATCCCTGCTTTGTGGGGTACGAGGAAACGCGACCGATAGACTATGCCAGACTCTCCCTTGTCGCGAGAGAAGCCTATCGCGCGGACGACGACGGAGATCTCGCTGAGAGAGAACCCTCCATCTACTTCAAACTGCTCAAGGAAGTAAGCCGTCACCCGGCCTGAGACATCCTTGGAACGAGACTTCAGAGCCGCCAGTATGCGGAGGGGAAATGGAAGGGAACCCGCCTGTGCTCACTGATTACGAAGACCAGTATCACGAGCAGTTCATGGCCCAGGGCTATTTGCGCCTGGGGCAGTTGCTCACGGACGTTGAACTGCTGGCACTTCAGCAGCGTATGGACGACATCATGCTGGGCCATGTCCGCTACCCAAACATGCGTTTCCAGCTCAACCCGGATACGCCGGGAGGGAAACCCGTCCGGACCCTGGGCAACCAGAACGCAACGCTGGCCTACCGCAGAATCGACGACCTGGAGCAAGATCCGGTCTTCCTGTCCTACTTGCAGCATCCCCTCATCCGTCAGATCGCACGCCGCTACATCGGTGAGCACGTCTCCGTTTTCCGGACGATGTTGATGAACAAGCCCGCTGAAAGCGGCACCGTTCTGCCGTGGCACCAGGATGTCGGTACAGGTTGGGGCATCGACACCAATCCCTTTGTAACGGTATGGATGGGGCTGGACGCGGCCACGGTAGCCAGCGGATGCATGCAGATCGTGCCGGGGAGCAACAACCTCGGCATCCTCAACGAGGGTCACTTCACCACGGAAGAAGACCAGGCCCGATACGCCCGCCCCGAGGATGTGGTCGACCTGGAGACCGAGGCAGGTGAAGTCATTCTGCTCCACAACTTCCTGCTGCACCGTTCGGCCCTCAATGCGACAGGCGCCCCAAGACGAGCCTTNTCTGTGACCTATATGGATGCGGCCACACGTTCTCTGAAGACGGGACGCACTTTCCCCGTCGTGTTTGGGGAAGGTGCCCTGGATCCGGCTACAGTTCCACCCAAGGAAGCCGAACTGATGGACGTCTTTCACGGTTGACCGAGGAGACACGATGCGCATAGTCACGTGGAACGTACTGGGCCTGACCGGCTACCCTCGAGACGTCGCTCCCGCTACAATCGACGTGCCAGGATCCGAAACGAACTGCGCTCACTTCGCATGTGTGTTCGGAGGGCTGGACGCTGACGTTATCGCGCTGCAGGAAGGCGTGACACATCCCATAGCTAGAGACATCGCGGGCCGGTTAGGCAGACACCTGGCCACCTTTCCGTCACCCATCAACTGGCCCGGACACGTCCTGTCACGATACCCTATCGTCGAGTCCCGCACGTTCAGCCACGCCGTCGACAACGATGCGGTGCCGCGCTTCAGCCGCACGGCCGGCGCCGCCCTTCTCCAGGTGTCGGAGTCGCATCAGCTGTGGGTGGTCTGTGTCCATCTACATCCGGGAGATGTGGATCTGCGAATCCTCGAGGGTGACCTGCTGAAGAAGCGGCTCGAACAGCTGAGCCAGGTGTGCGAGAACACGGTTGTTCTGGGCGACTTCAACTGCGACGTCTCCGAAGCGGTCCATCAGCACCTGTGCGATCTCGGATTCACGAACGTGATGGAAGCAGTGGGCGGAGGACTGCAGCTGACGATGGACACGGATGGTGTCAAACCGTGGAAGATCGATCACATCTACGTGAGTTCAGACCTCGCTGGATCGCTCGTCTCCGCGGCTGTGATTCGTGAGCCGGGATTCCGAACGGATCCACCACGCCCCGCCGGCACCTGGGATCACTCTGATCACCTTCCCGTCCGGACGGACGTGGAATGGCCCTGACGATACACTCTGAACACGGGAGACAATGGCATGGGAAGGCTGGACGGCAAAGTCGCCATCATTACCGGGTCGACGCTTGGTTTGGGCAAAGCAGCGGCACTACTGTTTGCGCGAGAAGGCGCTCGAGTCGTCACCTGTGACCGCGGTAGAAACCCGGAAAATGCCGAGAAATTGCTGAAGGAAGCCTCCGGACTTCCTGGAGAAATCGTCTACAAACAGTGCGACGTGATGAACGCGACAGACATCGTCGCTCTGTGTGAATTCACGAAGGCGACCTATGGTCGTATCGACGTGATGGTCAACAATGCCGTCATCGATAATCCGGGCGGAATGGTCGATGAGGTGAAACTCCAGGACTGGCAGGACACGATCTTCTGCCACATGACCGCGCCGTTACTGTTCTGCAAGGAAGTGATCCCCCTTATGATCGAGCAGGGCGGTGGCAGCATCATCAACGTGGCATCCCACACGGGGATTGTCGGTGGAGGATCCATCTCGGCCTACGGGCCAGCCAAGGCCGGGATGATCAACTTTACCCAGAGCCTGGCGATCACATACGGAATGCAGGGCGTGCGGGCGAATGTTCTGACACCCGCACGCATGCTGACGGAGAAGAAGTACACCATGCTCGACAACAATCCTGCCGAGTATCGCCGTCAGTCGGTGTTTTACCCCCTGGGATCTCCGAGTACGCCGGAACAGGTCGCCGACGTGATGCTGTTCCTGGCAAGCGACGAGTCGGCAGCCGTGACTGGGCACAACCTGGTTGCCGATCGAGGGGTTACGGCACAGGATCCGATGGTCTGCGGCGTACGGAACGAAGTCTCCATACGGTCAGCTTTGCAGGAACAAGGCGTAGAGGCCTGGATCGATGGTGAGTGATATAAGAAGGAAGCTCCCCGAACGACGTCTCGGACGTACCGGGATGACGCCGGCGTGTCTGGGTCTCGGTGGAGCGTGGTGGCGCACCGAAGCTGACACGATCGCCGGCATCGAGAAGGCGCTCGAGCTGGGGATCAATTTCCTCGACACATACCCTGGTCAGCAAGAGGAACACTGGCGAAGGGCTCTTGGGGGAGACCGCCGGGAACAGCTGTATCTGCAAGGGAAGGTCAGTAGCCACGTCCGCAATGACATGACCTCCGACCATACGGCCTCGGCAACGAGAAGAAGCGTCGAAAACAGCCTGCGATGCTTCGACACGGACTACCTCGATTCCGTCCTCATTCACGGATACGATCAGCCCGACGTCTTCGAAAGACCAGAGACTGCGTTTCAGGATCCGCTTGCACCCGGAAACGCGCTGGACGAGTTGGTCAAGCTGCGAGACGAAGGCAAGGTCAGGCACATCGGGATCGGGGCTCGGCATCCAGACGTGATCCACCGGGCAATCGACACCGGGGAGATCGAACTGGTGTTGACGTATCTCGAATACAACCTTTTGACGCAGGCCGCAGCGCTCGACTTCTTTCCCCGGTGTCGCGAGAATGACATAGGCGTCATCCTGGCCAGCCCGCTCGGAATGGGCCTGCTGACCGGACGCGCCGTCGACGAATCGGATGAACGCCGGAAGATTCGCGACACCCGGACGCCTCGGGCGGCAAACATGCTGGTTTGGTGCGAGGACCGCGGCCTCGACATCCGTCACCTGGCGATTCAGTTCTGTCTGAGCGCTCCCGTGGAGAGCATCGTCCTGCCCGGTCAGGCGAACGTGGAAGAAGTCGAGGGTACCCACGAAGCTGCGAAGTCAGAGATTCCTAGATCGATCTGGCGGGAATTCGGTGAAACCTTCGGCATCGTCGTCGACACCCTAACCCAGGAACCATGACCTGCTGAAGACACGGGCCGAGACGTTCTTGAGCGCGNAANTCCCGGCCGAACCAGATCTGGAAATGCCTGATCGAATCGACGACAAGCAGTGGCAGCGATTCCTGGAGGAAGGGTATCTCCTGCTCGGCGCAGTCCTGGATGACGCGGAGCTCAACACCCTCAAGACCCGAATCGACGACATTATGCAGGGGAAGGTCGAGCTGCCCTACGACCGTATGATGATGCAGCTGGATGGGAAATCCAGCTGCTACCGCGAAATGGAACCGATGACCAAGGGCCACAAGGGCCAAACGCTCAACTACCGGAAAATCACGGAGCTCGAGCTCGACCCGTTCTTCCTGGCGTTCATGCAGAAGCCCCTCTTCCGGGCAATCTGCGCCAGGGCTCACGGCCCTTCCACNCCGATCTCCACACCCCGCGCGATGTTCATGAACAAACCAGCGGAGACGGGAACCCACCTTCCATGGCATCACGATGTCTTCGTCAATCTCGACATCGACCCGCGTATCATCGTATGGACTGCGCTGGACCACGCGACCCTCGACAATGGTTGTCTCCGAGTGATTCCGGGATCCCATTGCCGTGGCTTCGGAAAGGCCAACCCGACGGAAAAACAGGTAGAGAAACTCCTGGCCGAGTCTGAGCCTGTGGCGCTTGCAATGCAGGCAGGTGAGGCCGTGTTGCTGGAAAACAGCCTGATCCACACATCCGGGCTGAACAAGACCAGTGAACCTCGCCGGGCGTTCAGCGCGTGCTATATCGATGCGTCCACGAGAGCCAACGATGGTCAGCCCCTGCCTGTCATTTTCGGTGAGAGCGCCCTACACCCGCGCAGCGGTCGTGGCGACTGACGCTCAGTGTAGTCTCGCCTCTGGTTCGTCAGCCCCGAAGGCAGACGCATCGTACTGACGGCAATCCCGCCGGCAGTTTTGGGTCAGACCTCCTAGGCCGAAATGCGGCCACAAGATTTGACAAGCCTTCGCTCTTAAGGCAATCTCGTTGGGATTAAAGGCAGGTAAGACACGCGGTAGAGGAGGATCCAGAGCATGACACAGGAACTCGAACGCAATAGCGCGGGCATGCCCGTGAGAGAACTTGGCAAGACCGGCCTGAAGGTCTCGATCATCGGATTCGGCGGCGGTCACAGCGTACGGCCGGACACGGACGTTGACGAAACGGTGCGGCTGATCCACGAGACCATCGACGCGGGGGTCACCTTCATGGACAACGCCTGGGAGTATCACGCTGGAGAGGCTGAGCGGCGGATGGGTCAGGCATTGGTCGGGAAACGAGATCAGGTCACCTTGATGACCAAGGTGTGTGCCCGCGACCGAGCGACAGCAGAGGCCCAGCTACACGAGAGTCTAGCGAGGTTCCGAACCGACGTGATCGATGTCTGGCAATTCCACGAGGTCAACTACGACAACGATCCCGAATGGGTGTTCCGTGCAGACGGCGCGATCGAGGCTGCGATCNCCGCGAGGGAAGCTGGCAAGATCCGATACATCGGGTTCACGGGTCACAAGAGCCCGCACATCCTTCAGCAGATGTTGGACATGGACTTCGAGTGGGACACCTGCCAGATGCCGGTCACTGTCCTCGACGCCCACTTCCGCAGTTTCCAGAACGAAATCCTGCCCGAACTCAACCGGCGGAACATCGGCGTGATCGGCATGAAGAGCCTGGGCGGCCGAGGCCAGTTCGTTTCCGGTCTCGGCCTGACCGCAGAGCAGTGTCGCAATTACGCCCTGTCTCTGCCGATCAGCACACTCATCTGCGGCATCCAGACACAGGAGAACCTGGAACAGGACATCGCCATCGCACGGGACTTCGCCCCCATGTCCGATACCGATCGCCAAACCCTTCTGGACAGCATCTACGAGGAAGCCACGGACGGTCGCTACGAGTGGTACAAGACGATGCAGACCTACGACTCACAGTATCACCGCGACCAGCACGGCTTCCAGCAGACGTGATGATCTTGACGCCGTGAAAAGGCCGACTACGGGTTGAAGAAGTTGGGCATGACCGGAACTGACGCACCAGTCTTCAGCACGTGCAGCCACACAAGGTTGTAGACCAGATTCCCAACCATCATTTCGCTCTCGTAGTGGTTGATCCCAGTCGCCCCCCGGAACAGACCCCGGTAGAACAGTCGTTCGATCGCGATCTTCGGTGGTGCCCCACCACGCGACAACGGGGGGCTTTGGGGCGCGCCGTGGCGAGACCAAGCTTCAACGTAAACACAGATGCGGAGCCTTTTACGGCGAGAGCCAAGCGTGCGCTGGATGCGCGATGGCACCACCTGGCGGGGGGAGGATCTGGCGATCGGGCACATTGCGCGTCGGGCAGCGCGCTTCGAGGGGGAGATCGGGGAGATCGGGGTGAGCGCGATTGCACGTGATGTGAAGTGGGCGACCCGTCGCTACGAGGAGTTGGCTCAGGTCTAGCCGCCCCGGCAGACGATTGGTCGAGTGCTGCAGCCTTCCCCAATCGTCGGAAGGGACACCGAGCCGGGAAGTATCGGTATCTACTCGGCGTCAACGATGACTGGGACCAGGCAACTCGAGACAGGGCCGGAATCCGATCCGCTCGGAATCCTGATAGTGCCTACCCTACTTCACTTTAGGGACCAGCTCTGTTCAGGTTTCGTTCACGACTGGCCACGTTTCTTTCTGAACAAGCTGGAGCGAATGTTCTTCCCAGTAGTACTGATATTCCTTGGACTTCCAGCCCGCGTAGACCTCCTCCCACGATAAACGTCCCTGATGAGGTCCCAGGACCAGTTCCATGATCGGATCGGATGCGCGCTGATACCGGTAGTCGACTGACAACCGGATGCGATTGCCCGATCGATTCGGGATCCCCTGATGGATCGTGTGACTGTGGAAGAACAGCACGTCACCCGATTCGAAGCGGCTGGTCACCCAGTGACCAGCCGCTTCGCTGAGATCGGTTCGTCTGCCGCCGGCACCAAGGGACTGTATGACGGGCAGAATGCCTTGCTTGTGGGATCCAGCGAGCACGCTGAGTCCACCGAGGTCGGAGGGGCAGTCGCCCAACGGGAACCAGGCGGTCCAGACATCCGGGGTGCCCTGAATGTGGATGTAATCCTGGTGCGGTGGCGTCGTGTGTTCAAGCCCCGTCGGAAAGATGACGCGAGCAATATTGCTCGGTTGCAACAAGGCATTGGGGCCGAGAAGGGTCTTCACGATGTGAATCAGGCCGGGGTCGTGAGCCAGCCTGTGGAATGACTCGAGCTTCTGGATCGTGTCGTAGATCGGCGTGAACTCCGGGGTGCCCGCGATCAAGGCGTCACGCGTCGACACGGCGTCGATCGGATCCGTATCTTCATCGAGCCAGCCGACCGACGCCAGGATGGCCGTGATATCACGCCGGGTCTCTTGAATCAGGTCTGTCTGGACAAAACGTCGGAGGAACAGATAGCCATCGCGGTCCGCATTCTGACGGATGGCGTTGGTATCGTCCAGGATTGGTGTTGAATTTGTGAATGGTTCCATATCCACGTTCATCTCACGCGACCTCATGCGATAATGTGTTGCGGCTTTCGGGGCGGAACAAGGAACTGGGGGACCGTCTCGGGAATCAGTGGGTCGAGAACAAGAATCTCGCCTTTTTCCCTGACGATCTCTCTGGTGATGTACATTTGTTTACTTATGCATGGTATACGGCGAGGGGCGCTGCCAATAGAGTCCGCTTACCCCTACTAATGGTCCTGGAGCATCGACAGCTGAACGCCCGATGAGCACCCCATCTGACAACACGCAACCGATCGAAGTCAGTTACCGACGTGTCTACCAGATCGCGCTGCCGATCATCGTGTCCACGGCATCGTATACGGTCATGCTCTTCGCCGACCGACTCTTTCTCTCACGGGTTGGCAAGCACGAGCTCGCCGCGGCCATGAGTGGTGGACTCTCGAGCTTCGTACTGTCTTCCTTCTTCGTGGGGCTTGTGGGCTATGCCTCGGCCCTCGTGTCCCAGTACTACGGCGCCCGGGACTACCGGATGTGTACGCGATCGGTCATCCAGTCGCTCCTCCTGTCGGCCGCCAGCTACCCGATCTTGCTCGCCTTCATCCCCATCATTCAGTATGTCTTCATCCTGTCCGGCCAGGACCCGAAGCTGACGGAGAATGCGACGGCCTATGCCAGGATTCTGCTGATCGGATCGTTCTTCCTCGTCGCGCGAACGGCGGCCAGCGCGTTCTTCATGGGGATCGGTAAAACACGCGTCATAATGCTGACCAACGTGGCCGGAGCCGTCGTGAATATCCCCCTGAATTACGTGCTGATCTTCGGCAAGCTCGGTTTCCCGGAGCTGGGGATCCGAGGCGCCGCTATCGGGACCGTCTGCGCCGGCTTCCTAGTGTTTGTAGCGCTCTTCGCCTTTTATGTGCGCGAGACATCGAGGGAACCGTTCCGCGTCGAGCACCGATTGCGTTACGAGCCGGAGATCCTGGGACGTCTTCTCCGCTTCGGTACCCCGGCCGGCGTGGCGCCCTTCCTGAACTGGTTCGCGTTCAACGTCTTTGTGCAGGTCCTGCATTCCTACGGCCCCGACATCGCNGCGGCAACGACCATCGCCTTCAACTGGGATGCGGTCTCTTTCATCCCGATGCTCGGGCTCGGCGTGACAGCCAGCACCGTCGTCGGTCAGCAGATCGGCGCTCGCGATCACGATGGCGCCCAACGAGCCGCCTACCTAGTCATCCGCATCGCCCTGATCTACGGGTGCGCGATGGTCACGCTCTTCGTAGGGTTTGCCAACAGCCTCACTGCCCTGTTTGCATCAGGGTTCGAATCCCCGAATGGCCAGATTACCTCGATGTCAGCCGACATGCTCCGCCTGCTTGCCATCCACGTCCCTGCGATCGCCGCCAAACTCGTGCTTGATGGCGCGCTGCGTGCAGCGGGAGACACAACCTGGTCGATGTGGGTCTCGGTCGCCATCCACTGGGCCATGGGGTTTGGGGTCATAGCTCTCGTGCGAGGTTACGACGTGCACCCTTATGTGGCCTGGTCGACGCTCATCGTCATGAACTACGCTCACTTCCTTGCCGTGTGGTATCGATTCAGGTCCGGCAAGTGGAGGGAGAAGCAGCTCATCGGATAGACGGCGGTAAGCACGAAGGGTGGCTAGAGGTCACTCCTCGTCGATCGTCCTGAACGAGGTGCCCCAGGCTTCCTTTCGCAGATGGTGGACGCCGTTGAAGTCAGCCTTCTGCCAGAACGTGAGCAGGACGAAGTCATCCACGTCGCTCTTGTTGTCGAGGCTGTGGCGCACACCGCCGGGGATGACGGCGACCATACCGGCATTGAACGCGTGCGACTCATCATCCAGGTGCAGGATCGCCTCGCCCTTCACCGCATAGTAAAGCTCTGTCTCCTCGTGCACACCGGCGCCGGTGCTGCAGCCGCCTTTGAGGGTCCCCTCATTGATGTTGATCGCGGGTGTGCCGGCGACGTCGTCGTCGGTCAGCAGCTTCGAAGAATAGCTCTCGTCGAGCACAAAGGGTTTGACCCGAGCCGGGTCGATGACCTTTCCTGTTGCCATAACTGTGTTGTCTCCGTTTTGGGTGGGGGTCGTGAGAAGCCTGAGGTGCCGTCAGCCCGACCAATCAATGGCGTCGACCTAATTAGTGATGTGTTCGGTACCGACGCAAGATCCAGCCTTCAGATCTACCGAGCCAACCGTGTACGAGCGCTTCACACCAACCCCATGTCTCACGCTCGTTTGGGTGAGGTCCACATCCCGCAGAAACACGTATCGAAGTGAGATAACAATTGCCAACCAGGCCCGACATCACTGTCATCATGGTCGACGATATGGGCTACTCCGACCTCGGCTGTTACGGCGCCGAGATCGATACACCGAACATTGATGCCCTGGCTGCACGCTGCGTTCGCTTCACCCAGTTCTACAACTGTGCACGATGCTTACCGACCCGAGCCTCGCTGCTCACGGGCCTATATCCCCAACGAGCAGGCATCGGGCACATGACGAACCAGACTCAGGACGCGAAGGACAAGAATCGGGTAATGGCGCAGTGCCCCTACTAGGACTATTTGACCAACCATTCCTTCGGCCGATTAGACCAGCCGACAGAACAGAAAGACAGACCCCGGAGTCGACGCTTGCTCGATTCCGGGGTTTTCTTTTGCTTGTGGCGCATACGAGACGGTATCGGATGTCACGCGGGTAGCTGATGCTGGCCTGCCTTCTATCTGCATTCTCCGCACCCTCTGCGTTGAAATGCTTTTCGGTTGGGCCGCCCGGACTCAGGAGACAGGAATGAAAGCAGTCATCATCGAAGGCAGGAACGAGCGGGTTCGCGTCGACGAGGTCGAGGTTGGTGAGCCAGCCGAGGGCGAGATACGTATCAAGATGGCGGCCAGTGGTGTCTGCCACAGCGACTATTCCGTGATCGACGGTACCATCGACCGGGAGTATCCGATCATCCTCGGTCACGAAGGCGCAGGAGTCGTCGATGCGATCGGCGATCACGTCAAGTCTCTCCAACCGGGGGACCACGTCGTCCTCTCCTACATCCCGCAGTGTGGGAAATGCTTCTACTGCACGACGGGAAAACCCAACCTGTGCGAGACGAGCAGCTTCACCGGTCAGGGATTCCTGCCAAACGGGAACCGACCGATCAAACGGGGCGGCGAGCCCATCAGCATGATGACGGGGCTTGGGACGATGAGCGAGATGACCATCATCCACGAGACAAGCGCGGTCCCGATCTCGCCTGACATACCGCTCGAGAAAGCGGCGCTCGTTGGATGTGGTGTGATGACGGGTGTGGGGGCCGCCATCAACACGGCGGACGTTCAGGCAGGATCGTCAGTCGCCGTGTTCGGCTCGGGCGGTATTGGTTTGAATGTGATCCAGGGTGCCGCCATGGCCGGAGCGAACAANATCATCGCCGTCGATACGAACCCGCTCAAGCTGGAGTTCGCGCTCCGGTTCGGGGCGACGCACACAGTCGACGCAAGCGAAGAGGATCCCGTCGACCGCATCCGGCAGCTCACGGACGGACGAGGTTCAGACTACGCGTTCGAGGCGATCGGGAATGCGACCGTCATGCGGCAGGCCTACGACAGCACCCGCCGGGCCGGTACAGTGGCGGTGATCGGGATCGCCAAAGCGAACGACGACATCAGCATCCCGGCGAGCACGCTCGTCCGCGACGAAAAGCGCATCGTGGGTTCCTTCTACGGCTCCACCCGTCAGCGTGTCGACCTGCCGAGGATGTTCGAATTGTATGAGTCGGGCCACCTCAAGTTGGACGAACTGATCACCAAAACCTACGCGATCGATGACGCCCAGGAAGCCTTCGACGACCTCATCGCCGGCAAAAACGCCCGCGGCGTCCTCGTCTTCTAGACGTAGTCCCGCTGACTCCTCAGAATAATCGACCGGTCATCCACCGCTCGCTGAATCGTCAGGATTCCGTCAAGGTGATCGACCTCGTGCTGAATCAGCTCTGACAGGTCACCCTCGAACGCCATCTCTTGAGGTTGCCAGTCCAGGTCTCGATACCGGACGTGACACCGGCGAAACCGTTTGACCTTCACAAGGAGCTCAGGGAAGCTCATGCAGTCGTCCCAGACCAGCACGCGTTTTCCATCCGGAAACTCGATCTCGGGATTGAGCAGCGCAATCCGTTCACCAATGTCCATGCACACGAGTCGGACACGCGCCCCTATCTGTGGGGCTGCAATGGCACGCCCCCAACCGTGTTGTCTCCGGAACGCACGGATCGTGTCGAACATATCCTCTGCCACACCCGCAACCGACGCATGATTATCGACTCGATCACACGACTCGTAGAGCCTAGGATCGCCAAGGAGTAGGATCTGCCGCTTCAAACAGGCCTCCACGTAGGAAGGAAAATGAATCACATCAACTCGGAGAACATCGACAGTCTGGAGCGTTGGGCGATCACACGCGAGGCGATCCTCGGTGCCGTTCAACAAGTGATGGGAGACGTGCCTGGGCGGAACCGAGCGCATCCTCCCGCCTGGTCCGTCATCGATGAAACGGCGTTCACCGGATACANACGCTACCGGATCACCTACGAATCCGAGCCAGACTCCTCGACGTCTGCATTTCTTTGTCTGCCCGATGGAATTGGCCCAGATCAACCTGCCGCAGGCGTCCTGTGCCTGCACCCCACCAACCACGACCACGGATACGAGGACGTGGTCGGTCTGAGTGGACGGCCGAACCGGAGCTATGCCAGCGAACTGGCGGAACGGGGATTCGTGACAATCGCGCCATCCTATCCCCTGATGGCGTCTTACCAGCCCGACATAGACACGCTGGGATACGTGAGCGGAACCATGAAGGCCATCTGGGACAACAGCCGAGCGCTCGACCTGCTGGACAGTCTGAATGAGGTCGTCTCAGGGTCGTATGGTGCGATCGGCCACTCGCTTGGGGGACACAACTCGGTCTATAGCGCCGTGTTTGACGACCGTATCCAGGCCACCGTCTCGAACTGCGGCCTGGACTCCTACCTCGACTACAAGGACGGCAACATCCAGGGTTGGTCACAGAAGCGTTACATGCCGCGGATCGGGACATACGGGAGTCTGAACGACATCCCCTTCGATTTCCACGACCTCATCTCGGCCCTCGCACCACGTGCCTGCCTGGTATCCGCCCCTGTCGACGACGACAACTTCAAATGGAGAAGCGCCGCAGCAGTCGTCGAGGCCGCCAGGATGGTGTATCGGCTCCACAACGCCGAAGAAAACATCCGCATTATCCATCCTGAATGCGCTCACGACTTCCCGGTCCAGATCCGCCAGACGTGCTACGACTTCCTGGCGCAACACGTCGGGTCACACGACGGCTAACATCTGCCGTTTGCGGGTCGGATCACCGGGGTCCGTACCCCGATTCCCGGTAGATGGCGACTAGGTCCTCTGCCTCCAGAAAACTACGAATAGTCTCATCCCGTTTCCCCACTCGCCTGGCGTAGGCCTTGCAGATCTGGCTGCCGATGAAGTAGCCCAACTCAGCCGGTCGATCCACCGCGCTGGTCCCGTTCGACAGCCACGCGCTGGCATCGTTCCCTCCTATCACGCTCTGGAATTTCTCCCAGAGCGCCGCTTCGTGCAGCCGGCCATAGCCCATGGGGGCTGTCTGGGTGTCCCTGCCCGTCACCAGTTCCGTCACATAGACGGCGACGCCTTCACGCACGGATCTGGCCAGCAGAGATTGACCCTCTTGCCCCTTCACACGCTGCTGCACCTGAACCAGTTCGTGCACGACAGTTCCGGGGACTTCGGCGACCGTACGCAGCACAACCTACAGCCAATGGTCCAGCGGATCGAGCGGCGTCCGGTCCGTCCGAACATCTCGGCCCAGATCAGAAGACCGCTCTCGGCGACCTTACCGCCACGGGACGTCCGGCCGATGACAAAGGTGGTGTAGGGATCCGAAACGGCGGATACAGCCGCTCGAACCGCTTGAAAAAGTAGCGGATCTCACTCTCGAACTCCCGAGTCCGGAAGGTGCTCGCCCGTGCACACCGATAGTAGGCGTCTCGCTTTGCCACGGCGGCCTCGAGCTGTTCCGCTGACCCCAGCCGACCCTTACGAAATCCTTCAGCCCCTTGCTCCCATCGTCGAGGTAAAGGTACTGGAAAATCCGCACCCGATGGTCAGTGGGCAGACGCTCAGCCGCATCTTAGGCCTTCCAGTAATTGTCGATATCACGTGTGATCAGATCAGGCATTCGCCTGCTTCCCTTCAGGTAATGGCCTGTCAGACACTCGATCCTGAAGGACACTCATACACGGTCCGCCCCGCGGGGCCCGCACCTCCGTGTCTTCCGTGTGATCCGTGGTTCCCAACGTGTCTTCCCACTTTTCACATCTCAACATCTTCGACATCTCCACATCTCTTTACTATCTTCTAGGCCTCAATCCGTTCATAATCAGTTGAAAGGGCGCACATGGCATCGGGAGATCGGATCCGCGTCGCGGTCGGTGGTCAGGGCCGCAGCGGATACAACATTCATATCAGGCAACTCAAGGAAACCACTGACAAGTTCGAGATCGCGGCGATCGCCGACCAGCTTCCCGANCGGCGTGAGGATGCTCAGGTCGAAACGGGCGTGNCGGTTTTCGACGATTGGCGTCCGATGCTCAAAGAAGGTGAATTCGATCTGTTCATCAACGCACTCCCGACGCCACTCCACGTCGAGGCCACCATAGAGGCCCTCAACAACGGGTTCCACGTCCTGTGTGAGAAGCCGATGGCCCGCAGCGTGGCGGACTTCGACCGCATGGTGGACGCGGCGCAGAAAAACGGGGTCGAGCTCTTCCCATTCCAGAACAACCGCGTCCAGCCCTTCTTCGACANGATCCAGGAAATCGTCGCTTCCGGCGTGATCGGTGACCTGATCCATATCCGGTCGACGTGGAGTGGTCACCGGCGCCGCTGGGATTGGCAGACCCGCCAGGACCTCTGGGGGGGCAGTCTTCTAAACACCGGACCACACGCCGTCGACCAAGCGCTCTGCCTGTTCGGCTGGGAGCATACGCCCGAGGTGTTCTGCCGGATGGACAACCGGAACCCCTTCGAGGGAGACGCGGAGAATCACGTCACCCTGACGCTCTGGGATCCCGATCGCAAGGCGCCTCAGGTCGACATCGACATCAGTTCGTGCGTGCCCTACCCGGACAACTACACCTACGTTATCAGTGGTGAATACGGCGGTATCAAGGGCGGCGCGCGCCGACTCGACTGGAAGTATTACGACCCGGACACGGCACCGAAGCACGACATGTGGCTCTGGTCCATCGACCGGAAATATCCGCGCGAGGAACTCGAGTGGATCGAGGAGTCGTGGTCGCTCGAAGAGGCAAAGACGGAAGGTGCCGTCGGCTACACGCTCGAATCGATGAAGAGCGGCCCGGCCCGAATCTATGACAACATTCACGATGTCCTGACCAACGGGGCTGAAAAGCTGATTAAGCCCGAGCAGAGCCGGAAACAGGTCGCCGTCATTGAAGAGTGTCACCGCCAGAACCCGCTACCCAAACGGGAACAGAGCATCCCATTCAAGCTGTAGCGACACCAATATCCCCATTTGCCCACGCCACATCGAGGAGACATCGAGACCGTGTCAGATCTAGCCGTGCCCAGACGGACGTGGGGGAATACGGGACTGTCCATCCCTGTCATCCCTTTCGGCACCCAGGGATTCGGGAACAACTTCGGGCCGGTCACCGACGAGGAAGCCTGCGACCTGATCCGCCACGCGGTGGACCTCGGCGTCAACCATTTCGATTGCGCCCGGTGTTACGGTGACTCACTCCGGAAGCTCGGCGTGGCCATCGAACAGGGCGTTGTATCGCGAGACGAGATCATCATCAGCGGACGGCTCTGCTGTCACAGCGCGGCTGAGTGGGGCGGATACGGTGACGGAACGCCGGACTACTCTGCTGAACGAGCCCTCGCCGACTTGCAGGGTCAACTGGAAATCCTAGGGATCGAGTCGTTCGACGCCATGCTCATCCACGACCCCGGCGACATCGACCCGACGCTCGCCCGCGGGGGAACGCTTGACGGTCTGGAAATGGCTCGCGAGAACGGCTTGGTCGACTTCCTCGGCTACGGCATGCGCCAGCACGAGTTCCACCTCAAGGTGATCGGGTCAGGGCGTACGGATGTGCTCCTCACCTTCGGAGATCTCAATCTGCTCCGACAGACGGCCCGCAGCACAGTCCTGCCGGCGGCGCACAAAGCCGGTCTCGGGATACTAAACGGTTGGTCCATCATGCGGGGCTATCTGACTGGGAAGCCGGTCGAAACCTTTGTTCCGCGTGAACGCTGGGGCGAGGATCACGAGCGGGGAGAGCAGATGCGGGAGTGGGCCGAGAGAAACGACGTCAGCCTGCTCGAACTGGCGCTCCAATTCTGCCTCAAGGATGATCGGGTTCACGGCAACCCCATTGGCAACCTGAACAAGGAACAGCTCGAAGCCAACATTCGCGCCATAAACGCGCCGATGGCTGACGCCACGATCGAGCAATTCCTGGAAGCACATCGATAGTCACAAGGGAACATCGCATGACAGATGCAGCAGACCGATCGTCGGTCACTCTGGATCGAAGGGAGAAGCAGAACAGACGCTCAGATAAGAACCGGCGGAGAGAAGAAAGACGAGGCGGTGAACGAAGAGTTGGTGAGGATCGGCGGCAGCAGCAGATAGCCACCGATCACGATGACCGCCGCCAGGCTAACCGCCGTAGTACAGAAGACCGCAGACTGGATAGCCGACGAAAGGAAACGCGCCGACAGGGGGATCGACTCACGGGCGAAGAGACCATCGAGACGATTACCGACGAAGAGTTCTCGGCATTTGAGTCTCCCCCTCTGTCCAAGACCCGTTTGCTCGCACAAATCCTGATCGTCATCGGGACACTGATCCTCCTGAAACAGGTATAAGCAAGGGCAGGATGACTATGATCTCCTCACTGCTAGGCCTATTCGAAGAGACACACCACTCGCACTTTGATGAGCACGGATACGTCGTTCTGGGCAGACTGCTGTCAGGGGGCGAACTGTCCGATCTCAGACGGCGAACCGATGACCTGATGATGGGACGGGTCACCATACCCGGTGTCGCCTTCCAACTCGACGGCAAAGGCGATAACTACGGGAAGCTTGAGAAGCGAACCTTCGGGCCGAGCGAACACACCCTAGACTACCGCCGGATCGACGAACTACACAACGATCCGCTCTATCTCTCCTACATGCAGCATCCCGTCTTCCGCCAGCTCACGAGACGCTACATCGGCGAAGACGTGTCGATCTTCCGCTCCATGTTCATGAACAAGCCTGCGAGCGGAGGAACAGAGTTGCCCTGGCATCAGGACGTCGGCGAAGGCTGGGGACTCGACACCACGCCCGCCACGACTGTCTGGACGGCACTCGATGATGCCACCGTCGAGAGCGGATGTATGCAGATCGCACCCGGTAGCCACAAACTGGGCATCCTCAACGCCCGACATTTTGTGTCCGAGAAGGATCAGGCGAAGTACTGCACGCCTGACAAAGTCATCGACCTGGAAGTCGAAGCCGGGGAAGCCGTCCTCATCCACAACCTCACGATCCACCGATCCGGATTGAACACGACCGACGAACCGCGTCGCGCACTCAGTGTCGCTTACATGGACGCGGCGACTCGGAACACCAGAAACGGTGATCCCTTCCCCATCATCTTCGGCAAAGACGCCCTGAGACCTCCTGTCGAATAGTGATCGATCTCTCAGACAAGACAGCACTCGTCACAGGTGCCGGCTCCGGCATCGGTCGCGCGTCCGCGCTGGAATTCGCTCGCCAAGGCGCATCCGTCGTGATCGCCGATATCGACACCGAGAGCGCGGAGGAAACTGCCCAACTCGCCAGTGCACGGGGAGCTCGCTCGCTAGTAATCCGATGTGATGTGGCTGATGGTTCTGACGTTGCGGCGATGGTGAACAAGGCCGTGTCCGAACTCGGCGGATTGGACTACGCCCACAACAACGCGGGCACCGAGGGCAACCTGGAATCCTCGCGTGGAACGCTGGAAACGAGCGAGGAAGAGTGGGACCGCCTGATGGGAATCAACTTGAAGGGGATCTGGATGTGCATGCGGGCAGAGATCCCGCACATGCTGGAGGCCGGAAGCGGCGCGATCGTCAACTCTGGATCCATATCGAGCCTCGTCGGATCGACCGCCGGTTTCGTCGCCTACTCAGCCAGCAAGTCCGGCATCCTCGGCCTCACCCGATCCGCCGCCCTGGAGTTTGCCGAAAATAACATCCGCATCAACGCCATCTGCCCCGGCTACATCGAAACCCCGCTCTGGCAGAAATACATCGACGAGGACCAGTCCGTGCGGGAAACCATCTCCCATCGCCAACCCATCGGCCGACTCGGCACTGCCGAAGAAGTCGCCAAAGCCGTCGTCTGGCTCTGCTCCGACGCCGCTTCCCTGATCACCGGCGTAGCCCTCCCTCTCGACGGTGGCTTCACCGCGCAGTAGCCATCATTGGTTACTGGTCAATGGCCGTTGGTCATTGAGTCTGGCTGCTCCTCCTGCCTCTCCATTCATAGCTCCCATATTCCCGTCGATTCAAAGGCCCAGGCGCGCTCTGCCCTTGCGTCCCCACCTTCCCCTGCATCTCCTCCCATCTGTCTCGCCTCTGAACGTATATACCAGTGTCGTCCCATGATACGGATGTTCCGCCACAATCTCGATGAACCAGTCCCCATCTACTGACGCACAATCGATGTCTGATCTCCCCCGCTCTCCTGCTCCCGCTCAAGCACAGACGCAATCGCCTGACCAACTCGTGCACCTTCCCCGTCTTGCAAAGAAAACGGAATTATAAAAACACGCCCCTCCCGCGCCCCTCTATCGTCCAACATAACTCGCGGCTCCCCTTCGAGCAGTCGCTCCCGAAAATCAAGCTCGTGCATCCACTTGGACGGCCACTTGATCTCAATCCGAGGCGTGGGAGACTTCTCATCACGACGCTCGTGAACCACTGTCGTAACACCCTTGATACAAGTCATCCGATCCGAAATCGCGTTCAGTTCCCGCAACATCCGTTGGTAGTCCGCTTCATCGTCTCGTTCACCCGCCCAGTATTCGACAGCGGTCAGGATCCCCATAACCTCTTCCTTCCCCACCTTCTCCATCCGCGCGCCACGACAACGGGGCTCAGTCTATCCGTTCCCAGCAGCGCAACCATCGCCGTACGGGAATCCTTGATCGCCACTTGCATCCCTGCTTCATCTGCGACGGTGACGATGGCAGCCCCCACCGCCCGGATCGCCTGATCTTACGTGAACCGTCCCGTCTCCCACATCACGACGCGATCCAAATCTCCATCGAGTTGAGGCAGCCGCTGGATCCGCTCCATCAGTTCGTCCATATTGACAAACGCTTTGGACGCCTCGATTATAGCCTCACGGACACACGGCAGCATCAGCGTGCCACTGTGAATCGTCCGTGTACCACAGCAGTAGATAAACGTCCTCACCCCGAGTAAGCACCTTCTACAAACAACACTTGGTTCTGACCCGAAGGTGTACCTTCGACGTGCCGTGTCGAAGGGCCAGCAAGAACCGATGTGTAGTAGGGATCGGTTACACAGTTACAGTATTTCGGCTCAGTTCCAACGCCGTCTGATTCCCGATAGGGCCACAGGGGTTATGGATTACACCCCTCCCTGTCCTCTGCGTCCTCCGTGGTTTCATCGTCTTTGACTCCCATAGGCCCATGAAAATAACCTCAGTAGAATCCTTCCGAATCGAAATCCCGATTACAGAAGACCAGAAGCAACTCCGCTACTACAACAAAACCGGCGTCACCCGAATCCGCACAGATGAAGGCATCACCGGCTATGGCTGGGAATGCGTCGACGCCGAAGCGGCTGAAGCAATGCTCATCGGCAAGAATCCTTTGCAGGTCGAACGCCACGTTGCCGACGGATTGGGCCACGCCTTCTACGGCGCGGAGAATGCCCTTTGGGACATTACGGGGAAAGCCTTCGGCCAGCCGCTCCACAGACTCTGGGGCCATTGTCGCGACACGATGCGGCTGTATCTCACAACGGTCTGGCCGGTTGACGCCCACCAGACCCAAGTGACACCGGAACAGCAGGCCGATGACCTCGCGCACTACGCCTCGCTCGGATACGATGCCTTCAAGATTCGCATCTGGCGTCCAGATTTGATGGACGACGTCGAGGTCTGCCGCTTGCTCCGCAAAAAACTGGGAGGGCCGGCAAAGGCCGAACTCATGTATGACCGCACCGGGGATGGTCCGGGAAGCGACTGGGACTACCTGACAGGTCTACGAGCCGCGGAAGCCCTGGGCGATGTCGAAGCGCAGTGGCTCGAAGAACCGTTCCAGCGGAGCGATATCGATCGTCACGCCCGCCTCCGCCGCGAATCTCCGATTCCGATCACCGGCGGTGAACACCAACCACTCCCTGTCTACGATGACTACCTCGCCGGCCAGGCCTTCGACATCATTCAGCCGCACTGCGCGAACATCCTGCTTCACCTGAAAAAGATCGCGTCAGCTGCCGAACTCTTTGGCGTCGACTGCATCTTCCACGGCCAGCACGGCATGAATCTCGTCGGTTCGCTCCAGGTCGGGGCCACCATCCCCTCGTGTCGCGTGCAAGAAGTCGTCTTCAACACGCCGCCAACCCCGCCTACCGAAGCCTGGTCTCCCCTGAACGCACTGGTCAAAACCGACACCATCTACGAGGTCACCGACGGCCACGTCAAGATCCCCGACCACCCCGGCCTCGGCATTGACGTCAACGATGACGCCATAGATCGCTACCGAGCCAGCTGACAGGTGCTTTCAGCCCCGAACGAGGCATCCGCAAGTAGGCATAGGGGTGCCGGGACTGGCGAGCCTTGCGAAGCCGGGACCCAAACCCCTGGTACACCACCCGAACGGATGCAGGCGCCGCCGTCAGGATCCTGTATGTGACAGAATGTCCCACGGCACCAGATCCACCTTTCCCCATACCTCATACGCCGAGTCTCTCTCCATGCCCACCATCACACTTCGCGAAATCACCAAATCTGACGTCTGGCCCGTCTCCCAACTCAGCCGCACCCTTCAGAAGCCTCAAAGCAAGGCCCTCGCCCCCAATGCTTTCTCGTTAGCTGAGGCACACGTGAACCCATCCGCCTGGGCACAGGCCATCTATGCAGACGACGATCCGGTCGGCTTTCTGATGCTGGACGACAAGCCGGACAAGCAAGAGTGCCTCCTCTGGCGACTCATGATCGCAGCCCCCCACCAGGGTAGAGGATACGGCCGTGATGCGATCGAACGTCTGATCGACTAAGTCAAAACGTGACCCAGCGCCACCCATCTCATGACCAGCTGTATCGAGGATGATGGCAGCCCTGAACCGTTCTATGCGTCCCTCGGTTTTCGTCGCACCGGAGAGATGCAGGACAACGAAATCCTACTGAGGACCTTAAGGAACGCGATCCCACCTACGATCCGCTCCCAGCCGATACACGAGCAATCATCGCCTCCTACTTCGATCGTCTGATCAACCAACGCGACCTGTCCGTCTGCGAAGATCGCCTTGCCGCACCTATATCGACCACGACGCGAAGCAGGTACCCCTCCGCGTCCTCTATACCTGGATCGATGCCAACGGCGATTCCACGTCCCGGATCAGCATCATCGTGCTCCAACTGAACGACCGTGACGAATTCGTCGAACGGTGGTCCTGTTATGANTGATCACTTTTCTTAGGTTCGGCTACGAGGTGCCCGACTGACTAAAGGTTTAGCACATTCCGTTTGCTCAGCTTGACCCTCATCGAAGNGGCTCTATCTTGTCGGTTACCGAGAAGATCCTAACACAGCACGCCCTCCGTGTCCTCTGTGATTCCAAGCTTTTGGGTTATGATTCATGTCCAAGATCAAACGCATCACCCTCACCGAATTCCAGTTCACCGTCCCTGACATCGGGCTCGAGCAGGCCGCCGCGGGCGTGGGCAACATGGCCTATGTCAAAGGCGCAGAGTTCCCCGCCAAACGCTTCGCCGTCCGCGTCACGACCGACGACGACTGCACTGGATCTTACGTGACCCATT
The DNA here is from genome assembly GCA_002727195.1 of Gemmatimonadota bacterium. Classification (GTDB taxonomy): domain Bacteria; phylum Latescibacterota; class UBA2968; order UBA2968; family UBA2968; genus UBA2968. The sequence goes on along the minus strand of PBWH01000007.1, from coordinate 94,986 downwards.
GGGTAGGTACTCCGGCATCGTTCGCCCAAGTCCAGATGCTCGCACCGATCCTTCTCGGTCGAAATCCCGAGCATCGCGAGCAGATCTACGACGACCTAAAACGGGAACTCAGGGCGTACGACCACATGGGCCACGGCCCCCTCGACATTGCGCTCTGGGATCTCTGCGGCAAACTCAAGAATACCTCCGTCAAATCGATGCTGGGCGGGTATAGGGACACCCTGCCGACTTACGCGAGCACCTATCACGGTCAGGAATCTCCGGGCGGACTCTGTTCTCCTGAGGCCTTCGCCGATTTCGCCGAGGCGTGCAAATCGAATGGGTTCCACGGATTTAAGATCCACGGCTGGAACGACGGCAACGTCGCACGTGAAATCGAGAACCTCCTCGGCGTGCGGAAGCGCGTCGGCGACGACTGGCGACTGATGATCGACCCCGCGTGTCAGTTACGTACCTGGACCGACGCACTCACGGTGGGTCAGGCCTGCGACGACGCGAAATACTTCTGGTATGAAGATCCCTACAGGGATGCTGCAGTCTCCGCCTATGGTCACCAGAGGCTTCGCGAACAATTGAAGACCCCACTCCTAATCAGCGAGCACGTCCGTGGACTCGAGCAAAAAGCAGCCTTTATGATCAACGGCGGCTGTGACATGATCCACGCCGATCCCGAGTATGACATGGGCATCACCGGCGCCATGAAGATCGCCCACTTCTGCGAGGGTCTCGGGCTAGACGTCCAGTTTCACGCCTGTGGACCGGCCCATCGTCTCTGCACGTCGGCTGTCCGAAACACACATCTCTATGAGATGGCGTTGATGGGACCGGGCATGCAGAACATCGTGGCCCCCGTCTACACGTGCGGCTACTCGGACCAACCCGCCGACTTGCCCGCCAACGGCTGCGTTCCCGTCCCTGATGGACCCGGACTCGGCGTGAGCTACGACTGGGACTTCATCGAGACAAACAAGACTCAGGAGCTGATTCTTTAGTAGGTCGGTCACCTCGAGAGATTGATGATTCAGGTAGAATTTATCGGGACCGGAGGGGTGGCCAGACAGCACCGCACGGCAATTGATCGGATCGAAGACGCAGACCTGACGGCGGTTTACCACCTGAACGAAGCGTTCGCGCGCAAGACGGCCAAAGCCAGCGACGCAACGGTCTGCGAAAGCGCGAGCGAAGTCATCGACCGGCGTGACGCCGTATACATCCTGACCCCGCCCCGCACGCATCGAGACCTAGCCGTCGAGGCATTGAAGGCCCGCAAGCACGTGATGTGCGAGAAACCGCTGGCCATCACGCTCGACGATGGGCAGGCGATCGTGAAAGCAGCATCGGAATCATCCACCCGCTTCGTGATTGCCTTTTCGCAACGGTTTCGGGACAGCTACCGGCGAATGCGCGAGATTTATCGCTCGGGCAAGCTCGGCGAGGCGACCACCTTCTACTATCGCCGCATGTTCAGCGGCGGCAGCTACAATCCTGATAATTGGCGAAACCCACCAGATTCGCGATGCGGTATGAGTATCGAGTCGCTCTCCCATAAGATCGACCTCGTCCGGTGGTCGATGGGTGAGATCGAGTCGGTTTACGCAAAAGCGATCGCCTCCTTCGAGGAACTCCCGGACGTCGACAACAACATCCACGCGATCCTAAACCTGACGAGTGGTTGCGTCGCGATGCTCCACCTCAGCTGGTCGTCTTACATCTCCCTGAACTACACGGGATCGATGGCACGGAGGGCACGCTTCGCATCAACGGAAGCGGTGACATGAACCACGACAACGTGGTCTTCGCGATCCGTGACAAAGATCCTGAGACGATCGCACTGGACGAGCCGTATGACAGCACTGTGTGCGAGCAGGAAAACAGCCACTTCCTGGACTGTATCCGAAAGGGTACCTATCCTGACTGTGGAGCTGAAGACGGCCTGAAAGCACTCGAAGTTTCTCACGCTATTCCAGAATCTTCCCGGAAAGACCAGGTCGTTACCCTCCTCGTAGGAGCGGCGGCTCGCCGCGATCCTCTGTATTGGCCTGAATAAACCACCTGAGAACCAAATGAGACTCGAAGGACGCGCCGCCCTGATCGCTGGAGGCGCTGGATCCATGGGAAGCGCCACCGCGCGCCTTTACGCACACGAGGGATCGGATGTCTGTATCGCCGACGTGAGCGGTGAACGGGCCGAAGCGGTGGCAAAAGAGATCGTCGATGCCGGAGGACGAGCAACCTCGACCGTACTGGATGTCAGCCAGTCAGCGTCTTGGGAAAACGCCGTATCGGCGACGGAAGAGGCCTTGGGTCACCTCGACATCATGGTCAACCTGTCCGGCAGCAACTATCGAGTCAGCTTTGACGATCAGACTGAAGAGATGTGGCGGCGAATGATCGACGTCAACCTCACCGGCTGTTTCCTCGGCATCAAGGCCGTCGTGCCCGCGATGCGACGCACCGGTCGTGGGGTCATCCTCCACGTGGGATCGCTGGCCTCGATTCGCCAGGGAGCAGGGAGTCCGGCTTACGGCGTCAGCAAGATCGGTCTGGTCGCCCTTACGCGAAGCGCCGCTAGGGCATACGCCGGAGACAAAATCCGCTGCGTCCTGATCTCACCCAGCCACGTGGACACCAACTTCATCCGCAACGACTCCGAACACAGCCCCAACAGCTGGGAGACCAGTATCGACAACCCGGAAAACTATGAACGGCGGAAGGCGTCAACGCCTCAGGGACGGCTATGTGAACCGGAGGACATCGCGAAGACCTTTCTGTTCGCCGCAACTGAAGAGGCGGCGATGATCACGGGATCGATGATCACCGTTGATGGGGGTGCAGGTATGTAGCCGCCTCCGACTCCTGGTCCGGACGACCAAGTGGTCGCGCTCTGTGAAGGCCAGCGGGTAGATCTGTGCGCATTCACAGGGGACTACTGGTTTGGCCAGGCGGATGAACCTCGCGGCTCGCTGCGCAATCTGGCTCGGATCTTAGACGCGTGTGATGCGCGGATTGGCATCTTCGGCGTACTCGGCAACCACGACGTGCCCGAAGATGCCGGCCTGATCGAACAGCTCGGGATCCGTATCCTNATGAACGAGGCNACCGACATTGTCGCGCACGGAACGCGCTTNCATATCGTCGGAGTGGACGACCCGAGCACACAGCAAGATGACCTGGATCGTGCCGTGTCGAACGTCCCGGACAGCAACTTCTCTGTCCTGCTCGCCCACTTACCCGAGATCCATCGACATTACGCCCTGGCTGGGGCCGATTGCCTCATACACCGCCTTGACCGGTCGAAGCGTTTCCGGCAACGAAATGCGGTCGCTCAGGTCAAGTCGCATCTCCAGCCCTGGAACTCTCGTCTGCACTCACGTGTTCATACGTGTTCACCTGTGGTTCCTGATTTCCGGGCCCAGCGTTTCTCTTTTACGCTATTCTCAGGCGAAAGGCGACGGGGAACGCGCGTGGGGCGTGGATCCACCCTTAGTAGTCCAACCCTTTAACTCGGAATTCCTTTTGTATATCTTATTCTCCGCTCAAACGGGCTGAGGAGGCCCTATGCGACTGACGACCTCGTTCCTCATATACATATTTGCGCTCACGGCCCCGACGGCAGCAACCATCGGGATCGGAGACACGCTCGCACCCGACTACGTTCTGACCGGGCTAGAAGGTCGCGCCATGCGCCTGTCCGACTACCGGGCCGAACGGGCTCGCTTGATCGTCTTNTTCTCGATCGAGTGTCCGACCTCGCGGATCTACGCCGACCATATGACCCGCATTCAAGGTCAGTATGCCGATCGCGGGATTACCCTGCTCGCCGTCAACGCCAACTTCAACGAAACACCGGATTCGATTACCGCCTTCGCTGAACGTCAGGCGTTCACGTTCCCCGTACTGCGCGACGTCAACAACCGGCTCGCCGACCAGCTCGATGCACAGTCGACCCCGCACGCCTACCTGTTCGACAAGAATGGCGTACTGGTTTACCGCGGTGAAATCGATGATGGGTTCGGGAAAGAGGAAGAGACCACATCACGCGGCCTGTGGGACGCCGTGGACGAGCTGCTCGCGAACAAGCCGATCACCCGTCCGGAGACGCGATCCATCGGCTGTATCATCCGCCGCATCCACACGCCGCCGACCAACGCTTCTCCCGACGCACCGACATACACCAAAGACGTGCTCCCCTTCCTGCAGAAGAACTGCGAGACCTGCCACCATAAGGGTGGGATCGGCCGCGTCTCGTTCTCGGACTACGACGTCGCTGCCGCCTGGGCACCCGACATGCGCGACTCCATCCTAGCCGGCGACATGCCGCCCTGGCCCGCACGGGACGACGTCAACGATTTCGCCGGCGCCCGCACGCTGACAGATTCTGAGCGCACGATGTTCGAACGCTGGATCGAAGAGGGAATGCCGTATGGCGAAGAGTCGGACAAACCGGCCGAGATCAAGTATCCCGACAGCTGGACACTCGGCACACCCGACATCATCCTCGAGCCGGAAGAAGCCTACACGGTCGAGGCCGTTGGCCAGGATGAGTATCGCTGCTTCGTCGTCCCCTTATCGCTGGAACAGGATGCTTACGTTCGCGGGATCGAGATCTTGCCCGGCGAGAAGGAAGTCGTCCACCACGTGAGCGTATACNTCGACGAATCGAGCAAAGCGATCGAACTGCAGAAAGCCGACCCCAAACCCGGATACGAGAGCTTCGGCGGAATCGGCTTTGCCGTCAGCGCGGCGCTCGGCGGTTGGGCCCCCGGCAACACCCCGCTTCTCCTACCCGACGGTGTCGGCCGCCGGCTTCCCAAGGATTGTCACGTCGTCATCCAAGTGCACTACCACAAATCCGGTCGCGAAGTGCTGGATCGCTCCACTCTCGGTATCTACCTGCACAAGGAGCCGGTCAAACAGAACCTCGTCGAAGAGATCATCGCTAGTCGCCTGCTCTTCATCCCGGCCGGCGCCAAACACCATCGCGTCGCCGGTGGCACCACCATCAGCGAAGACTCACACGTCCTCGCCATCCTCCCGCACATGCACCTGCTGGGGACCGAAATCAAGGTCACGGCCAACCTGCCCGACGGCACCATCCAACCGTTGGTCTGGATCGACGATTGGGAATTCAACTGGCAGGAGACCTATGTTTATCGAGCACCGATCGCGCTTCCCCGTGGAACACGCATCGACCTCGAAGCGTTCTACGATAATTCGGCCGAGAACCCGAAAAACCCGAACCGTCCCCCCACATTCGTACGCTGGGGCGAAGAGTCTACGGATGAGATGTGTATAGCCTTCTTGTATGTCACGCGTGATAACGAGAATCTGTTAGAGGAGCGGTAGACGATGCGGAGAGCAAAGAGCGAAGAGCGGAGCGCCAGCCTAGGTCCAGCACAGTCCACCANNGTAAGAGCACGTGGTTCAGTTCAAAGTCCCCCCTGCCGGTTCCTGAGGAACTGGGTCCTCGCCTTGGCAGTAGCCTGCTCACTATTCCCCACATCATCGCTAGCCAAAACCGACTGGCCCATCGTCTTCCCACCGTTCCAGAACCTGAGGGGTGAGGCCGAACACGACTGGCTGTCAACCGCCCTGCCCGAGACGGCACGGAACAAGCTTCACGGAACGATCTACATGCGCGCCTTTACGTTCGAGGAGATCAGCCACGCGGTCTCTCAGAACCCGAACCTTGCGGGGAACATCATCGAGATCAGCAAGGCGTTGCGTTCGGACTTGTTGGTCATGGGGAGCTACCGGGTGGATGGCGATGCGCTCGAGCTCACGGCGAACTGCGTCGACCCGATCACTGGGCAGGCGCTCGCGACCTACAAGAGCATGGGATCGAGTTTCGACCCGGGTCAGGCCCTCAACGACCTGCTGTTCCAGATCGCCCAGGCCCTGCGGATTGCGATTCCGCCGGAGCAACGGGCCTCAGTCGAGCGACGCAGTACGGAAGTCATCGACGCCTACCGGGAGCACGGCAAAGGCCTGCTCGCCCTGAACGCTGAGGAAGGCGTGAAGGCGGACGTTCTCGAGACTGCCCGGACGCACTTCCAGGAAGCCATCGCCCTCGACCCGAATTTCGCGGCCTCCCACTATCGACTCGGCACACTCTTCCAGCACACGAAGGACATCGCCGGCGCAGAGAAGTCATACAAGGCCGCGCTGAGAGCGGACATCGACCACCGGGATGCCAGATACCGACTCGGCCTGCTCCTCATCGATGAAGGCCGTCAGTCAGAAGCCATGACAGAACTCGAGCAGGCGCTCAAGCAAGCGCCTGAGGATCCGGCCATGCAGATGGCGCTCAGTTCGATCTGGTTCCAGCAGCGTCAATCCAACTTCAAGCAGATGGCCGACGCCCTNGAGCAGGCGATCGCAGCGAGTCCCGACCAGATCGATCTCTATGTGGAGTTGGGTGAGGCCTACGAGGGACAGAGCAGAATCGGCGAAGCGATGGATACCTATCAGCGTGCGATCAGTAGGAACCCGAAGCATCCGGAAGCCGCATACAAGCTGGGGATGCTCAATCGAAACCAGGGCAAGGCCCCCGAGGCTGCGAAGCTTCTCAAGCAGGCGGCCGACAACGGCACAACGGAGAAACGTGTCCACTACTACCTGGGTGAAATGCTGACGCTGATGAAGGACCACAAGGGCGCGGCCGCCGCGTTCACCCAGGCAACCAGGGCGGAACCGAACCACACCGCCTCCTACCAGGCCCTCGGCAACGCTCACGCCATCCTCGGGCAACATCAGGACGCGCTGCTCGCCTACAATCAGTACTCCCAGTTCAATAAGGAAGACCCGAAGCCCCTTCTGAGCATCGGCCAGCAGTATCAGACCATGGGGCTGCTCAAGCAGGCCATGTCGGCCTACCAGAAAAGTGTGCAGATCGAACCTGCCTTCGCAGACGGCCACATCGCCATCGGCCGCCTCTACGAACTGGACAAACTCACCCTCCGAGCCGGCAAAGCCTTCAAGGAAGCCCTCCGCATCCAACCCAACCACCCCGACGCCGCCGATCTCCAGGAACTCATCCGGAGATATCAGCCAGCCCCTGCCGGCAACAAGAGATAGCTCCCTCCTTGCTCGGCGGGATACTTCGCCACATCTTAGCCCCGTGTATTGAGTAGGCGATGTGCTTCGCCCAGACACCAAACCATCACCCGCNTTGCGAGCGCAAAACCGTGCCCGCAAGTCCCCCTCTCCCGCTAGCAGGAGAGGGAGAGCACTTAATCGACGATCGAAGCGTACCTCTATCCTGAACTCTGGCCTCATCCTGAACACTACGATGACCAAACACCTCAAAATGCCCAAATACGGCCTTCAGCAGGACGAAGGCACCGTCGTCCAGTGGCACAAGCAGGAAGGGGACGCCATATCCGAAGGCGACATCCTCTGCGAACTCGAAACCGACAAAGCCCTGTTCGACTTCGAATCCACGGACACGGGCTACCTTCGCAAGATCCTGTGCGCTGAAGGCGAAACCGTCCCCGTCCTGTCCGACATCGCCATCATCTCGGACAGTCCGGACGAACAGCTCGACGTAGCAGAAGAGGAACGGCCCGCTCCCGAAGAGCCACCTGANGNGCCCCCTGAAGAGCCGGTCACCGCTGCGGCTTCCCAGTCGCAGCCAACAACGGACCGCATCCGCCGTTCCCCAGCCGCTCGGAAGCTCGCCGAAGAGCTCGACATCGACCTCAGATCCGTCACAGGTACGGGCCCCAATGGCCGCATCACCCGTAAGGACGTNCAGGCCGCCGCCGACGCGCTTATTTCGACCGCTCCAGCCGCACCCGCCCCCACGCCATCACGCGCCCCGTCCAAGAGCGGATCCGAGCCGCTCACGAGAATGCGCAAGGCCATCGGCAAAGCCATGGTCGCGGCCAAGCAATCCATCCCACACTTCTACCTCTCGATCGACGTCGACGTCACCGACGTCGAAACCTGGTGGAAGGCTGCGGTCAAAGGCGATCACCCCGACAGCACGCTCACGGACATTATCATCCGCGCATCTGCCGATGCCCTGGTCGACTTCCCCATCCTGAACGCCTTCCTCGAAGACGATCAGATTGTCTACAACGAACACGTCAACGTCGGCCTCGCCGTCGGTACGGATAACGGCCTCCTGGTACCCGTTCTTGCCGCCGCGGAAGCAAAATCTCTCGCCGAGATCACACAGGTCCGCAGCGAAGTCGTCACAGCCGCCCGATCTGGCAAGCTCGTATCGGACACGCAAGCCACCTTCACGATCTCCAACCTCGGCATGTTCGGCATCCGCGAATTCTCGGCCATCATCAACCCGCCGGAATGCGCCGCTCTCGCCGTGGGCACCATACGAGATGAAGTACGGCCTCAGTCGGATCCCGTATCCTTCACCGTAGGCCGCGTCATGACCGTCACCCTCTCCGCCGACCACCGACTGGTCGACGGCCTGGTGTGTGCGCGGTATTTGAACGCGTTCAAGGCCTTGCTGGAGGATCCCTCGTGGCTGTAAGGGAAGCAGGGGTGGGTTTGCAACTCATGGTTTTGGCGCCGAAGGCGACGAAATTTGCCCCTAGTCTCACTACGGCGGCGCCCTGATGTCGACCTCATGCTTACCTGGGGCTATCGCCCCAGGCTACTACCGCACGCCCCGTTCCCGGGCTGAACCCCACAGTCTCTTTGGTATCTCAGCGCTTGGTTTTCCCCTGAGATCCCTTTGCGTTCTCTGCGGTAAAGGCTTTTAACTTTGACTTTCGATCTACCATGAAAGCCGTCCGTAAAGTCACCGAAGGCGAAGGCGGCGTCGAGCTCTGCGACATCCCCGAGCCATCCACGCCTGACGGTCACGTCAAGATCGTCGTCCACGCCGGCGGCATCTGCGGCACGGATCTGCACATACGTGAGGGCGGGTACGGCTTCAAACCACCGGTCACGCTCGGTCACGAGATCTGCGGCGACGTTGTCGAGATCGGGGGAGACGGGCAGGGCATATCGGTCGGTAATCGCGTCACCGTCAACCCGACGGCAAACGGGAGCTGCGGTCGCTGTCGCTTCTGCCACACGGGCACCTACTTCTTCTGCGAAAACCGGAGGTCCATCGGCAGTGGCACGGATGGCGGATTCGCCGAGTATCTAGTCGTTCCAACGAACCTGGCCTTCACGGTGCCCGGCGACCTGTCCTACGATGCCGGCGCCATGGTCGAGCCATTCGCGTGCTGTGTGAAAGCAGTGTGCCGATACACCAAGATCGAACCCGGCCATACGGCACTCGTCTGCGGCCCCGGCCCGATCGGCCTGATGTGCGTCTGGCTAGCGAAACAAGCAGGCGCCAGCGTCGTCGTTGCCGGAACGGGCGTCGATGGCGATCGCCTGGACGCTGCGAAATCAATGGGCGCTAACCACGCCGTGAATGTCGAAACCGACGATGTCACCGAACTGCTGCGCGACATGACCGACGGCTACGGCGCCGACGTCGTCATCGACTGTGGTGGCACCCGAGGCTCGGTAAACCAGTGTCTGCAGGCCGCCGCAAACTGCGCGCAATTCACACAAGTCGCACTGATCGAACATCCTTTCGAAATCGACTGGGGTCGTGTCGTCTACAAACAACTGCGCGTCCAGGGCTCGATCGCGGCTGATTGGCCGTCGTGGGACCGGGCCATCCAGATTGTCCGGACGGGCCAAGTGGATTTAGAACCCTTCGTCAGCCACCGTCACACGATCGATGATTGGGAAACCGCGTTCGACAATGCAGAGAACAAGATAGGGTTGAAGCAGATATTGATCCCGTAACGACCATCTCGTCCAGTTCTCACCATACTGAAATCCATCACCCCCAGCCACAGGCTGGGGACGAGAAGCGCGTCAATGCATTCGGCGCCGACCGGAGTTCGGCACTCCTCTCCTGCTAGCGGGAGAGGACGGTTGCGCGACGCGCAACCCGGTGAGGGCTAAAGTCAGATAGACAACCACATAACACCACGCGATCCACGCCTATGGACAACGACACACGCAAACAGATCTTACGTTCCATGATCCGAATCCGTCGATTCGAAGAATCCATATGGGACGTCTACACCAGCGGCCTGATGCACGGGCTCGCCCACCTCTACATCGGCGAAGAAGCCGTCGCCGTCGGCGTCTGCGCCGCGCTACGTGACGACGACTTCATCACCAGCACCCATCGCGGTCACGGCCACTGCGTGGCCAAAGGCGGCAAACTGGACGAGATGATGGCCGAAGTCATGGGACGCGTCACCGGTATCTGCCGCGGCAAGGGCGGCTCGATGCACATTGCCGACATGTCCGTCGGCATCCTCGGCGCCAACGGGATCGTAGGCGGCGGATTCGGAATCGCCACTGGAGCCGCCCTCTCCGCCAAGTTGCGCAAAACCGACCAGGTCGCCGCCTGCTTCTTCGGTGACGGCGCCAGCAATCAGGGCATCTTCTTCGAGGTCATGAACTACGCCGCCATCTGGGACCTCCCGATCATCTACGTTTGCGAGAACAACCAGTATGGTGAGTACACGGCGACAGACGCCGTCACAGCCGGCGACACCATCGCCGATCGCGCCAAGCCTTTCGGTATACCGTCTTCGGTCGTCGACGGCAACGATGTCGAGGCGGTCTACGCGGTGACGGAGGAGGCCGTCAAGCGCTCCCGTTCCGGTGAGGGCCCATCGATGATCGAATGCATGACCTATCGCCATCGAGGCCACCACGTCGGTGACCCTGGCGACAGCTATCGATCGGATGAAGAACGCCAGGAATGGCAGGACAAGGATCCGATCACCCGTTATCGCGCCGTGTTGGCCGACGCGGGGATCGAAGAGGACGATCTGGACCGGATCGATCTTGAAGTCAAAGAGGAAGTGGCCGATGCCGTTGAATCAGCACAGGGCGCGCCATGGCCGGACGTGGAGGAGGCGGATCAGCATGTCTACGCCTGAGAAGCAAATCACATTCGGAGAGGCCGTGAAGCAGGGCATCGCCGAGGAAATGCGACGGGACGAATCCGTCATCATTATGGGCGAGGATATCGGCTCGGCCGGGGGCGTCTTCAAGATCCTCGTCGGCCTGCGCGAAGAGTTCGGTGATGACCGTGTGATCGACACGCCCATCGCTGAAGCCGGATACGTCGGTCTCGGTGTGGGCGCCGCGCTCACCGGCATGCGTCCGATAGTCGAGATCATGTTCGGCGACTTCATCGCCCTCGCCATGGACCAGATCGTCAACCAGGCTGCCAAACTGCGCTACATGTCGGGCGGTCAGGCCACGGTCCCGATGACCATTCGGGCCACCATGGGCGCCGGCCGTTCATCGGCCGCTCAGCACTCGCAGAGCCTGCACGCCTGGGCCGCGCACGTTCCGGGCCTCAAAGTCGCCATCCCGTCGACGCCAAAGGATGCGATCGGCCTGTTCAAAACCGCCGTACGGGACGACAACCCCGTCGTCGTGTTCGAAGACAAGATGATGTACGCGATCAAGGGTCCGGTACCGGAAGAGGTCGACCCCATCCCGTTTGGGGTCGCCGACGTCAAGCGTCCGGGCGATGACGTCACCCTGATCGCCACGTCTTCCATGGTCCTCGTCGCCCTCGCCGCAGCTGAAGCGCTCGCCAAAGACGGCATCGACTGCGAAGTCATCGACCCGCGCACCATGGTCCCCCTCGACTCCGATACGCTCGTCGAATCCGTTTCGAAGACCGGCCACTGTGTCGTCATCGACGAAGGCTGTCAGAGCTTCGGTGTCACCGCCGAACTCGCCTCCGTCGTCTACGCGGGCGCCTTCGACTTCCTCGACGCCCCCATCGTCCGCCTCGGCGCCATGGATGTCCCCGTCCCGTTCTCGAAACCGCTTGAGGACGCCACCATCCCGAACGAACAGGACGTGATCACCGCCGTACGAGAAATGCTACCGTAACCGTCGACTTCACGTCGACGATCGCGTGTATTCGTCTGCGTATAGCGCGATCAGACAGACCAAAGAAGAGGCGAGTATCCGTAAGAACACTCGCCTCTGTTCGTTTTCGGGCTGCGTTGCAGAGAATCTCGCCGCCGGGAGGCGGCTCCCACGAGGGGGACGGCACATACGAGGTCGACGAATCGCTACAGCCGGAAGGTTCGGAGTCGGAGACACCTCCTACGAGGGGGAGACGGCAACTACGAGCTACCCAATCACCCGCATAGGAATCAACTCATCGCGCGGGTCGATCTCAAAATCCACCTCCACCGTTTCCTCGCCTCTCTCAAACCGCACCTTCCCTGACCCCACCTCCCCACTCGCATTCGGCGAGTCATACAGCGGCCACGCCGCATAGTCGATCGCATCACCATCGATTGTATGTGTCCCATCGTACTCCAGTCGCATCTTCGTTCCCTGGAAGGTCTCCACGTTCAAAACACTCCCGTCGATCCACGCAGACGCATCCACGTCCTTCTCCGCACGCGATACCGTATACGAGTCGAATGACGACACATCCTCAGCCTCGACCGCCTCAACCACCAGCCCCGCAAATCGATCCTGAATCCGCAGCATCCACCCCTCGATCAGATCACCCCCATCCACCATGATCGAATCGTTCCTCGCCTCCCGAATCTCCACCCAGTCATAAGCTCCGATGGGCCGAACAGCGAGGTAGAAATCCTCCAGATTCCCAAACAGCCATCCATTCCGTTCCATCCACGCGACCGACTTCGGCAGAAACAGGTTCGCGAACGGGCACGCGTCATCCTCGGGAATCCGATACCCGATCAACACCGTGCTCTCATGCTGCATCATCCGCTCGAACGGCGACGCGCCGAACAGGCGATCGGGCCGTTGCAGATACGGTTTGTCCGCCCCGACGGCCCGGCCCGCGTTTTTCGGCAGACCGGGCAGGAAGGCGCTGAACCGGCTCGGATTCGTGAACGGGTGGTTGCACGTAACCTTCGCTTGATGATTGGCCCCTTTCCAGTGCAGGTCCCAGGACACGAGATCGATCGGACCCGCTCCCGTTCCGGTGAGCCCGATCTGGCTGGTCCCGATCGCAAACGACCGGGTCATGTAGGTGTATTTCCGAACCGGACGCGTCGGATCATCCGTATGTCGGTAGATCGTTCGCGGTGCCTTCGTCTTCCTCACCACGTGCGGATGACTTCGGTCCCAGGCGATCTCCGCGAACATCGCCGGCGGACGATACGCCGCCACAATCGCTGGCGTCGCAAAGTGCTGCTGCAGGTGGTAATCCGGATTGAACGGCTCACCTCCGAAGTAGAGATACTGGAGCGGACGGATCGGTCCGACACGCGTCCACGTATTCTCTCGGTATCCCTCGCGGCTGTGCCCACCAGCCCAAGACCCGTAGAAGTACTCGAGCGCCATATCCGCGACCAACAGTGTCAGCACCTTCTCCACCTTCTCACGCAGCGCATCGTTGCGCGTATGTTCGTACACCCCAATCAGCGGCGTCATATGCTCGATGTGATAGCCCGTCGAGTCATACTCGTGATGCCCGTTCACTGCTGTTCGATCGATCATACCCGAAATCCACCGCGTCGCTTCGGCCTCCATGCTGGCGGGCGACCTGCCGTTCCACAGGGTTGGCTCATCGGACCAGCGCTCCGCTGCCAGCAGGTTCCCGGCGTAGAACATCAGCCAGTGATTCTCCGTGTTCCCTCTCTCGAGCATACTTCGGGTCATGAATCGATGAACCCGCTCAATCACGTCACCGGGCAGACGGGATTCCCAGCGGCAGATCAACAGCATCGCGGGCAGAATCTGAAACGGCCCACCCGTCCGTTCCTTGTAGAAACCGGCTGTCGGCTCATACAGATTCCGCCTGACCGCATCGATCACCATGTCATCCGTCGCCACACCGGCCTGCAGGGGTGCCTGGACGGACCACATCGATTGGACAGGCTGGCTCGATATGGCCTCGATCAGTTCCCCCGAACGACCGTCGACCTGCGCATCGTATGTCTTCTGATCCACGGTCAGTCCCTTTCCGGCGCCAAAATATGACGCACCCGTTGTGGGGTCGGGTAGTTCTGCCACGATACCCCGGCATCAGACGTGACCCAGATCCCGCCCGGATCCGCCCCGGCCAGCCACGTGTCCGGATCATCCGGATCGACCCCCAGACAACGCACCAGTACGGCCGGACCTGTATGGGTCACATGGCCACCCTGGATCACGACCAACCCCCGATCCGTCCCTGCGATCAAGCGATCGCCGGATGACGCGACGCAGAATACGGGACCCGACACCCCATCGACCGGTTGCCAGGCCAACCCATCCTCGCTCAAGTGGACCCCGTGCCGATCGGACCCGGCCACATACTGCGAGCCCGTGTGGATAACTGATCGCACTGCGGAATCATTCAACGAAGACTCGGTCAATTGTGTGCCGTTTGCCTCACCGACGATCACCCCTCCCTCTGTCCCAACCACCCATCGGCTCGCGTCTGTGGGATCCACGAGAATCGCGTTCGTGAACCGCGCGTTCACCCGAAGGTGCTCGGTCAGCGATCGCCAACGTGGACTGCCCAGGTGATCGACACGGCTGATCGCCACACCATACGGCGATCCCGCCGCGATCCCCACCGGTGTCTCCGCGACCGCCATCACCTCCGTCAACGTCTCGTCGTGTTGTTGAACCCACGGCTCCGTCCGGTCGGCCGGTACTTCCCAGAGCCCGTTGCCACACCCGGCGACGAGCATATCTCCCTGCCGCACCATCTGATTGACCGTGTACCGATACGCCCCCAGAAGCGTCCATTCCCCTCCAGGCTGGCCTCGATGAATACCGTTCCCAGCAACCAACCAGTCCGATTCATCCTCCCGCATCACGTCCCAACTCCTCTTCCATTCCGACGTACAAACAAAACGGCACCGGTCTTCCACCGGCGCCGTCATCTACGGACAGCAGACAGAATCTACTGATCTCTCTTTACCACGTATTTCTCGAGAAGTCGCTCCAGTCGGCCATCGGATTCAAAGGCCTTCACCGTCTTGTCGATCAATCCGGCCAGTCGTTTCGACTTCTCTGGATTCGCGGGAGACAGAGGCGTGAAAACACCGACCCCCTCCACCGCGCCAGCCCACCTGGGCCTCTGAAGGTCTGGATGCTCCTGAAGATGATGAAGCAACACCCAGTCATCTTCGATGATCACATCCACCCGACCGTGCTCCAGCTTCCGGACCATCGTCGCGAGCGGATTCTTACCCGAGGTCACCTGCACCCTATCCGTGTGCTTGGCAAAATATGGATCCAGTTCTTCACCGTATGCGTAGTCCTTGATGATCCCGATCTTCAGGCCGTCCAGCGATGCGGGTCCATCGAACGACCACTTGCTCTCCGGACATGTCCAGAATACCATGCGTGAGGTCGCCAGCGGACGTTCGTGAAAGACAAAGTCAGACGCATCCTCTCGATACGCACCAAGCAGGATGTCGGCGAGGCCTGTGCGCACGTGACTGATCGAGCGCGACCAACTCGTCAAGCTGTAGTCGATCTCCTATCCCTCGAACGCAGTGTGCGTGATCTCGATCAGAATCCCCGGCCGATTGGGCTCGGGTTCGCAAACATACGGACACCATTCGTCCGTGAACCCGACCACCGTCTCTGCATGCCCACTTCCGCACAGCACAATCCCCAAGATCGCTGTCGCTAACACCTGACGAATTTGGTCTACAAAGTCTCGCATCCGAGCCTCGCTAGTGCTTGGATCTACCACGCACCTCATCCATCCTCGCGGCCCAATCGCTGAAGACTATCAGCAGAAGCCACCCATCCGTATCTGCACAAACAGGGTGCGTTGCACCAGGCCAGTCACCCCCATTTCCATCCGTGTTCATCCCTGTTCATCTAGCGACGCCTGAGCGCCAGCGAAGGTAGAGCGGGTGACCGCTTCTAAATCTACTCATCCGCCTCCAACCGCATCCCGTCAACATAATCCAAAAACCGCGCCCCAATCTGCGCCTTGTTCGTATCACCGGTGTGTATCGTGACCCGCCATCGGAACGTCAACGCTTCTCCGGCATCCAAATGGTGATCGGGCTTGAACATCCAGCAGTTCGGCGCGAACAGACCGTAGCCGCGTACGTGCCAGGTCGTCGGATACCGGAAATTCTGCGGGTGATCGAAAATCGCGAACCCGGCTGTCTCGTCACCGACCGGGCCATAGTAGTCCATCCAGTGCGACGGCAGCGACCAGCACCCCTTCTCGTCGGTGGCGCCATAGGCGTTCTGCATGGTGCCGCCGTCCTTCGCGTTCATAGACGGGTTCACACGAATACACAGGAAACCGCCTTCCTTGGTGTCGCCGATCGTCACCGGACCTTCGCTCGCTTTCACCGACAGCGCGATATCCAGGATCACCGCATCGCGTGGTGAATCGAACAGCCGGTAGGTCCGATGGTCCGTCATGAGCTTCTTGTCGCCACAGTACCAGGAGTTGTCGCTCGACAGCAGGAGCGATACCGGCCCGTGATCGACCTGGAGCGAATCCTGTTCGGTCCGGCCGTGTGTGTCGATCGCTTTCTCGTTCCAGCAGTCGATCCCGTTGATCGCGCCCTGCATCAGGGTCAACCCGCGCTGCCACGGGTGCTCGCCTTCACCCCAGGCCGGCATCGGCTCGCGAAGCATGTTCGTCCCGCCCGGCGTCAGGATCGGGTTGATCGTCGGCTTCACCACGTCATCGCCGTGCTTGAACGTCATCAGCGGCGAATCGCCGATCAAGATCGCCACCGAGTCATCTGACTGCTCGGCTTCGATGCTCGTGCACGGGGGCGCCTCGTCGATCTCTTCGACCGTGTACGAGATCGCTTCTCCAGGGGCCACTGATGGCAGGTGCACGCTGTATACGGGTAGCGAGGGATCGCGTTCCGCGATGAGTTCGTCACCGTTGCCCGTCAGCTTGAGGAGCCGTGACGTCACGCCTTCAGGCGCGTCGAAGGAAGCAAGGTGGGCCGGCCGCCGTCGGGGGCTGGTCAGGGTAACAAGCATCTCGTGAATCTCCTGTTTTGAGGGTTACGAACCCTGTTTATAAGCGTATGTCCGGGGCTTGTCAACGCGGGGACGCGGCCTCGACGAGTGCCCCCGAAGCCTGAGCGAATCGCGCATAGTTCTGTCGGATCGCCAGGTCGTTCGGTCGGCGCGACATCGCGTCCAGATACGCCTGACCGGCCGATGCGAACGCCTGGTCACTCGTCCCTTCCGCCCGCAATGCGTTCAACCGATTCAGCGACCGCTTCAGCCTGACCAGAAAGTCATACTGATTCGTGAACGGCGCGCGCTCCATCAGCCCGGCCACACTCGCATACAGACGATACCGTTCCCAGGCGAACAATCCGAGATCGCTCGCACACGTGTCAGGCGTAGGACGTTCGTTCGCCGGCTCACCCAGGAGAACCGTCAGCTGGTCCGCAATGCCCGATGCCACCGCATAGTTCCCGGCGTCGTCAAGGTGCACGTGTTCGTGGAACAGAGACGCGCCCTCGAGCTGGAGACCGGTCTCGTCCTCGGCATTCAGCGACCGATCGCTGTCGACAAGCGTGACCCCTCGTTCGGAACTGACCTGGCGAACAATCGCGTTGATGTGTGAGTCCGCCCGGAACCGCAGCGCATCCAGATCGCGTGCCCGGATGAGCCGCTCGCGCGCCTCTCCCATTCTGCCCTGATCACGATACAACTGGCCAAGCCGATACTGGAGTTCCGCGTGTGTCGAGTCCACTCGACCGACCATCTCATACGCGGCGATCGCGGCCAGCGTATCCCCCGGCCTCCTCGTGCCCCACGCCGTTCGCATACAGCTGTCCCCACGTCAACGGGTTCGAATGCTCCTGCCCGAACAGCGAGGCAAACGGCGCGTGATCAGCCGTGTTCGTCGCGACCGTCGACACGACCACAAGGGCACCCGCCTCCTCCGCTAACGAGATGATGTCGTAAAGGTTTTGCTCAAAGTGCGAGTAGATACGCTCCAGCCGCGGGTCATCCGCGGTGACCGTCTGCCCGCGGAACAGGGCCATTCCCTGCCCTTCATTCACATACTGACTCGCACCGCCCACCCATCGTGCGACTGACTCCAGCAACTGACCCAGCCGAAACTGACGCAGCCATATCCCCGCCCGGATCAGCGTCAGACTTGGTGAATACGAGCCAAACACGGTCCCCGCCCCGTACGGCCCGACCACCTCGTTGTTCCCCATGTAGATCAGCACGATATCCGGCCCGACACGCGTCAACTCCTGCGCGATCAGTCGCACCACGTGCGAGTTGATCGTCGCCATCCCCGTATTGACCACCTCGAACCGCCGGTTTGGGTACATCCGTCCCAGCATCACATCGAGCACCCGGCTGAACGAGAACGACGGCTCCGGCTCCCCCATCGCCGCCGCCCCCCCAAGCACCACAATCCGCGTCACGTCTGAGGACTTCTCTTCTTCAACCCGAATCCGCTGAGGCAACCGTGCCAGCGCTGGCCGAAAAAACTGACGCGCAAAGTTCGGATTCGTCGTCAGCGCATCCTGTCCCTCGATCGGCACAAAAAAATCGGCCCGTGTCCCGTATCCTCCGAGACGCAGCCCGACCTCGATCAGCACCAGCAACACCGCCGGAACCAAAACAGCCGTAGCAACAAGTATGGGTTTAGAAGGTTTCAAAGGTGCGCGATT
The DNA here is from genome assembly GCA_002727195.1 of Gemmatimonadota bacterium. GTDB lineage: Bacteria > Latescibacterota > UBA2968 > UBA2968 > UBA2968 > UBA2968. Next base: position 76,348 of record PBWH01000007.1, on the reverse strand, counting down.
CTACGTGAGCCCATATTCGTAACCGAAGGAGCGTTTGCGCAGAAAACTCGCAAGCAACGCGTAGCGTTGCCGCCCTCACCCCGCTGGCGGGCCTACAATCGTGCCCGCCAGCATCCCTCTCCCACTTCGTAGGAGAGGGGAAGCCCGTGTGGCTGAATCCAAGTCGGTTCGGTTGGATTTACCTCCCACCGAATCACCACTCGCGGCCAGGGACCAAGAACCTCGGACGGAAGACGATCATCCGTATCTGCAAGACCAGGGCACGTGGCACCTCGCCCGTTCCCCTTGCTTCCCATCTTGTGTTCATCCCTGTTCATCAAGCCGAGCCGAAGGCGAGGCGGGTGACCAGCCTTTTCCCCTAAGGCGTCAGCGCAAGAACCCCTTCAAGATCCCTCTCCACATCCCTCCGATCCATCAGCAGCGGATGATACGCATCCTTAAGCCATAGCTCTGACTGCGTCCGATAATGCCGACTCCCCGGATGCCCCGACTGCCCACCCGCCGCCGTCGCTTTCGACCGTGCCGGCCTTCCCATATCCACCACCATCCGATACGTCGACAGCCCGGTCACCCTGAACGGCCTCACCAGGCTGTGGCCAGCCGCACGAACCGTCCCTGTTCCCCCGGCCGTCTCCGTCGGCCCGACACTCAGCAACTTCTCCAGCTCAGGTGTCGTCGCACAGGGATGCCCGAACGTCACCGTATGCAGCTTCCCCCACCGCCACCACGATTTCCGGTTGCCGATTTTCCTGGCGATCCACGTGCGTGTGTCTCTCAGCGCCTCGACGACCTCTTGGTCTATAGAACAACCTGACATCCAGGTCGTGTCTCTGCCCTGGAGGATCGCGTTGCCTACAGCGCCACATCGATCCTTGACCATCGTGACCAGTCGATCGGGAAACCGGGCTTTGGCCACCCGTCTGAGCCACTGATTCCAGAACGCCGAGAACACGGTGGGAGCGATCTCGTCTACGCCATACGACCCGTCCCACTCGGTGAGGATCTCCCCGAGTTCACGGATCTGCTTGTTCGGCCCGTTGAGAGCGATCCTGCCAACGATCGATGCGAGGTCTTCGGCCCGCCCGTGTATGTCGTCCGCGTGAATGTCGCCGACCGTATCGATATCGTGCTGGGCCTCGGACTCGATCCGATGCTTGATCCGCCGGAACCGGTATCCGTCTGCCCACGACCCCAGCTTCAGATACGGATGATCTCCACCCCACGGCGGATTGTTCGCGGTCGCGATCCAGTCACGTTCGGGGTCACGCATGTTGGGCAGGGCGTCGAAGGCATAGTTACCCGTCCACGCATCACCTGCAGCTTCAGGATCCTTGAACCCGACGCGCACGTCCGGCCGATCGGGCACGTGACCCACCACGTGATACCCGATTCCGCCCTTGTCGTCGGCGAACAGGAAATTCAGGATCGGAAACGGCCACTGCTCGAGCGTCTTCTCGACGTCATCGCAAGACGAGGAGCGCAACAGGGCGAGCATCGACTCGAACCCGGTTGTGGGTGCGCTCCCATTCCACTTGAGCGACAGCAGAGGATGATCCTCATCGACGGCCGGCACGAAATCCTGCACGAGCGGTCCGCGATCCGTTTGTCGAATCGACAGCTGCTCGTCATCACCATCCCGTACGACGATCGTCTCCTCGATCTCCTCGTAGGGTCGCTCGCCGTCACCATTGACGTAGTATCCATCCTGTTGGCCGGGGGTCTCCACGTAGACGTCACGAGCAGACGCGGTATGATTCGTCACACCCCACGCCGTGTGTCGTGTGTGCCCGAGATAAATTCCCGGCGTACCGAGAAAAAACGCCCCCACCGCATCCAGACCGGACGCTCCACCGATCGTCAACTGCGCCTGATACCACTGCCGCGACAGGTCGACACTATTGTGCGGATCCGTCGCCAGAATCGGTTTGCCGGATTGCGTGCGAGATCCACCGACCACCCAGTTGTTGCTGCCTTCTCCCGTATCGTGCCCACCATACTGTGCCGGACCGTCGCCCGGCACGATCGTATGCTCGTTCGCCTCACACGACATGAACCGCCGATACAGATCTTCATCCAGGTGTGTGCGCCCTGCCTCGGCCACAGACAGGATGTTCAGCCGTCCCGTCAGCATCCACCAACGCCACTTCCATACGGCAACGGAGGCAGCCGTCGTCCACGGCTCCGGTTCGTACTCGAGCAGGTCGAACTCCAACGGCAGTTCGCGACACGCTTGGGTATGGGCATTGATCCCGCTCGCCAGCGAATTCAGCACGAGCCGGACCTCATCTCCGGCCTCATCCATTGCCGCGTCCGCCGACCGCTTCAGCCCGATGGTACGGTGCAGCCGATCCTGCTCCAGGTAATCCGCTCCCAGAATCTCCGCCAGCCGTCCGCACGCCAACCGACGCATATAGTCGAGCTGCCAGAGCCGATCCTGAGCCATTGCATATCCAAGCCCAAAGAACCCGTCCGCCAGACAGTTCGCCTCGATATGCGCCACCCCCCAAGCATCCCGCAGAATCTCCACTGGTCCATCCAGCGAATCCGCTCGGATTTCTCCGTCGATCATCGGCAGCTTCCCGCGCAGGTACCGCCGTTTCCGCTCGCTGAACTGCTTCCGACTCAGCCCAACCGATTCCGCCGCTGCCTCGGCGGACACATCACCTTTAATGGAGGCCAGTACAGCTCGTCTGATTTCTTCTGTCATAGGTTACCATAAATGGGTAATGGCTAGGGGAATTCGGCTCGTAAACGGCTTACCCTTTTGGCGCAGATGCCCGCATATCGGCCCTCACCCGTCTTGCGGGCGACCCAACCGGCCCGCAAGAATCCCTCTCCCACTCCGCAAGAGAGAGGAAGCCCTGCGGACTCCATTGTCCTGATCCTGAACTTTGGCTTTTGTCTGGCTTCTTCATGAACTCTAAATGCTCGCCACCAATAGCCCCATCCCTCCTATCACCACCGCTAAGACGACACCCAATAAAAGCGGCCTGATGCCGCCTGCTTTCATCGCCCGAAACTCCGTCGACAGCCCTACCCCTGCCATTGCCGCCGTAATCAGCCACTTCCCGCCCTGGCTCATCAGCCCGGCGACATCGACCACACGATCTCCACCACCAAGAATAAACCGCTCGGTCAAATGCAGCGTCACCTCCGGCAGGAATCCCAGCGTGCGCAGAAGGGCAAGCCCGAGGAACACGACCACAAACCCCGGCACCAGCTTCGAATACTGAACCGGCTTCCCGATATACACTGCTTCCTGTCGCCGTCTATGCGCATACCACGCCCCGACGACAAACACAGCCGGCCCGAGCAGCGAAATCCGAACGAGTTTCACGATCGTCGCCATCTCACCCGCCGTCTGCCCGTCGCCGGGATACGCAAAGCCGGCGGCGATCACCTGGGGCGTCGCATGAATGCCCAGTCCACACCACGCGCCATACACGTCCGCATCCACGGCAAATATTGCCCCGAGAACTGGGTAAACGAGCATCGCGATCACCCCCAGCAGGTTCACCGTACCGATCGAGTACGCCATCTCATCATCGCGCGCCTCCACGACCGGAGACACCGCCACGATCGCCGAGCTCCCGCAGATCGCCGTCCCGACACCGATCAACATCCCCAACTGCGGATCCACACCGAACCACGCCGCGGACACCCGGGACAAAACGATCAGCAACGCGATCAGGATCGCCGCCCCGACGGCCACCTGAATCGCGACCTGAAGGAGATCGTAGAAATCGAGCCGAGCGCCCAGGAGAACGATCCCGACCGGCAACCACTTCTTCACCATCGCGTCAATCCCCGCCTTCACGCGGGTCACAGCCGGGATCAGGTTCCGCACGAACATCCCGAGCAGCAGCGCGAGCAGGACCGTACTGATCGGGTGCTGCCCATCCGCCGTCGTAAATGGCGGAAATGGCAGCCGGTTCACGATCGCACCCAGCCACGTCAGCGCCGCACATAGCAAAACGCCTGGCCAGGGACTCTCCTGTGGCCAGACGGCTAGCCGCTTCCGAAACCGCGACTCGAACGCCCGCTCTTTTCGACTCAGATCCATATCATCGTCATTGGCATAAGGAAGATCCCCTCTCCCACTGGGAGAGGGCGGTCCGAGCCGCGCGAGGATGGGAGAGGGCCTGCAAGGCGAGAGCGACTACCATCACAGCAGCGCACTCTGACTCTGCACCTCGTCCCGCTGGAAATACTCCTCGATACTGAAATACCGCGTCCCCGTATCACACAACACCGTCACCACCACATCGTCGCTCGACAGCTTCGACGCCACCCGCTGAGCCGCCAGAACATTCGCGCCAGACGATATCCCCACCAGCAGCGCCTCCTCCCGAGCCAGTGCCTCCGTCGTGTCGAACGCTTCACGATCCTCAATCATCAGCACGTCATCCAGGATCTCCCGATTCAGGATCGACGGGACGAACCCCGCACCGATGCCCTCGATCGCGTGAGGTCCAGGAGACTTCCCGTTCAGCACGGCCGAGTTGGCCGGTTCCACGCCGATCAAGGCAACGTCGGGGACCTCACCCTTCAGCACCTCCCCGACCCCTGTGATCGTACCCCCGGTACCGATCCCGGCCACAAAGGCGGCGATTTTCCCGCCTGTCGCCTTGACGATCTCCGGTCCCGTATTCTCACGATGGACCTTTGGGTTTGCCGGATTGTCGAACTGCTTCAGCTCGATGCAGTTCTCGTTCTTCTGACCGATCTCCTGAGCACGCGCCTTGGCCCCATCCATATCCCCCGATCCCGGCGTGATCACGACCTCGGCGCCATATCGTGTAACGAGTGCTCGACGTTCGAAGCTCATCGTCTCAGGCATCGTCAGAACGAGGCGGTAGTTCATCTTGGCGCACAGCATGGCCAGCCCGATACCCGTGTTCCCGCTCGTGGCCTCGACCACCGTCATCCCGGGCTTGAGCGTGCCGGACGCTTCGGCATCCTGAAGCATGCTCAGGGCGATCCGGTCTTTGACGCTTCCGCCCGGGTTCAGGTATTCCATCTTTGCGAAAATCGTCGCGCCGTCTGGTGGCGAAAGGTTCTCCAGGCGGATCATGGGGGTTCCACCAATGATCTCGGTGACCTGGTTTGCGATGTTTGTGCTCATACGTGTCTCGCCTGAGATCGATGGAAAGCTCGCGGCCAGGAGGCCGCTCCCACGAAGTGGGATGGACGGTCCTACCCGATTTCTTCGCCCGCTTGCTTGGATGCCAGTACCCAGGGATCCTGCGTGGCGATTCGCCAATCCCTGACTTTCTGCCGCATCTCTTCAGCGACGTCCTTCAGGGATGGATCGTCGATCAGGTTGGTGGTCTCCGCGGGATCGTTCTCAACGTCGAACAGCGCCTCACCATCCTGGTGCAGGAACTTTTCCGTCGACCGTTCACCCATGGCCAGACCCTCGCGTTCGATGGCTTGCCACGTGGTCGACCGCCACAAGTCGCTGGGCAGCGGGGTGGTCAGTTCGGGATAGAGGTTCTTGACGTATTTGTAGTTCCGCCCTCGCAGGACGCGATACGGGTAGTAGTTCGTCACTTCGTGGAAAGTGTGCGAGAAGTACACTTCGTCCCACCCATCAGGATGTGCGTCATCCAGAATCGGGAGCAGAGAGCGTTCGGGCAGACCCTCCGGAGGATCGACGCCGCACCAGTCATAGACGGTCGGCGCGATGTTGTTCCAGTTGATGACCGCATCGCAGTCGACCTCGTTGGCGCCAGGACGCGCGATCAGGAGCGGACAGTTGTGTCCCGAATCGAAGGACGAGGCCTTCGCGCCCGGGAACGGCATCCCGTGATCGCTCATCACGATGATCATCGTGTCGTCAGCCCGTCCAGCCTCCTCGAGCGCCTGGATCGCCAGACCGTATCCCGCATCCATCCGCGTGATCGACTGGTAGTACTCGGCCAGTTCCACGCGAACGTCCGGATGGTCGGGCAGGAAATTCGGTACCGGCACGGTCGCAGGGTCGTAGGTCGTCTCTTCGTAATCCGGGTAGGATGAACCGTTCCCAAAGTCCCGATGCGGATCCGAGAAACCCATGTGCAGGTAGAACGGTCTATCCCCGACATCGGCGAAGAACTCGCGCGCTCGACCCGCCATCCCTTTTGGGCTCCGACTGCTGCCATCCACCTGCTGCAGGTCGTGTGTCCACGGATACACGGACTCGGGCAGAACGTGCATCTTCCCGATGATTCCCGTGGCATATCCTGCGTCCGACAGCGTCTTCACGATCGAGGGCATGTGGCTGCCCGTGTGGAAATTATGAATCCCGTGGCAATGACCATACTGGCCGTGTGTGTGGCTGTAATGGCCGGTCAGGATGTTCGCCCGGCTGGCCGCGCAGGAAGGGGTCGTGCAGAAGGCGTTCCGGAAGCGGGTTGCCCGCTTGCTGAGCGCATCGACGGAAGGTGTCTGGACAACGGGGCTGTCAAAGCAGCCCGCGAGAGGGCTCCAGTCGTCGGCAATCAGAAGGAGAACACTTCGGGGGTTGGACACGATGGATGCTCCAGGGTGGTGGTTTGGAGATCGTGGACGGAGCGGTTATCTTGACGCCGTCTCTCCCAACAGCAGTCGCCGCAGTGATTCGTTCTCCCAGCTGCAGGCTCGACTGATCAGCCAGACGACAGCGAGAATGCCGGCAGCGTCGAACAGCACGTCGGTCGCCTTCCCGGAACGAAGGGGCACAAACGTCTGGTGATACTCATCAGAGGCGGCGTAGACGAGCGCGACCAGCCCGCTATACAGACGGCCGCGGTCCAGGTTGAGCGGATCCGGATACAACGCTCGGAACCAGAGCCACGTCAGGACACCGAATTCCCCTGCGTGGGCCATTTTGCGAACCACGTAGTTGACCTGCCCGAAGAAATCGAGCGTCGCATCGAACGACATCTTCGGCGCGAACCACGCGCTGGACAGCGCGAAGATCAGGGCCATCCAAAGTACGGCCAGGACCCGCCAGACCAGCGGATTCGGTTGTATTGTCTCCCCCTCGCTCAATAGCCTTTGCCTCCCCACGTAAGATCGTTCGGGTCTCATGACCCGTCAAGAAGCCAGCCATTGGACAGGGCCGGCGTTTTCGTAATCGTCTCTACCACCGCTTGAGTCAGGGGCGGGCACATCCTGCCCTCCGCCCTCTGCCCCAAGCGCCTCAAAGGTTCTAACATGCAGGAATACCAGAGAAATTTCATCGACTTCCTCGTCCGCTCAGAGGCCCTCAAGTTCGGTTCATTCACACTCAAGAGCGGGCGCACGTCGCCCTACTTCTTCAACTCCGGCGAATTCAGTCGCGGTAAACAGATTGAGCGACTCGGCTACTACTACGCTTCAGCGACTCTCGAGCTGGCGCAACAGCCATCCGTCATCTTCGGCCCGGCCTACAAGGGGATTCCGTTGTGCATCTCGACGGCCATCGCATTCCACCATCACTACGAGCGTGATGTCGCGTGCAGCTTCGACCGCAAGGAAAAGAAGGATCACGGGGAAGGCGGCGTTCTTGTCGGCCACATTCCGACCGCCGAAGACACAGTGGTCGTCGTTGACGATGTCATCACCGACGGGGCAACCAAGGTCGAAGCCATCCGGATGCTCCGTTCGATGACGGAAGGCTTGATCACGGGTCTGATCATCGCCGTAGACAGGAAGGAGCGGAACAAGGACGGCGGCAACTCGGTCGAAGCGCTCGCGGAAACAGCGAACGTCGAGGTCCGCGCCATCGTCACGATCTACGACATCCTTGAACACCTGCCCGGACGCGAGATCGACGGCGAAGTCGCCATGACCGACGAGGTGAAGCGTGCTGTCGAAGCTTACCTCTCGGAGTACGCGGTCTCGTAGGACGTGGTCATCCTGAGCCAGAGGCGAAGGATCTCTACCAGGTCTGCAACGCCCCTGCTCACACAACAGCGTCTTCGACAAGATGGTCCAGAACTCATAGAGATTCTTCGCTGACGCTCAGAATGACAAATCCCCGCATCCACGACATCCTCGAAACCTGCCTTTACGTCGACGACCTGACAGCGGCCGAACGCTTCTACACCGACGTCCTGGACATGGAGCTCGTTTCCAATATGGACAACCGCCACATCTTCTTCAGATGCGGCGACCGTATGCTCCTGCTGTTCAATGCCAAAACGACCTCGGTCGCACAAGAGGGACCGGACTACGCGCCGCCTCACGGTGCGACAGGCTCCGGACACGTCGCCTTCTCCATAGACGATCGTTCCCTGGACGAATGGCGAGACCATCTCCGGTCGAACGGCGTGGAAATCGAGAAAGAGATCCAGTGGGGCGATCGGGGTCGATCGTTGTACTTCCGCGATCCCTCAGGCAACAGTCTGGAAGTCACTGTCCCGGCCATCTGGGGCATTGGCGGGCGGACATAAAAAAAGCCCGGCAGGACCTCTGCCCGCCGGGATGTACACAACTCCTCATGCTATTCTAGAACAACGCGTCAACCGACATCCTCCAGCCCGGTATCGCCGGTTCGGCCTCAGCTTCATCTCCTTGACTGTAGACCCTCGGATCTCCCCGATTCTCCGCAGTATAGACCCGAACCGTGTGCAGCCCCATCAGATCGACATCCCAGACCACCTGTGACCCCGGCATCGAAGTAGTCGATTCTCTTCAGTGCCATCGCTTCCTCTGCCGCCGGACCGTAATCCCCTTCACTCCTGACCTCGACAGCTAGAACCGGAGGCCCCTCCAAAAACTTCATCGTCATCTCACCGACATACCAGGCCGCATCAGGGCAGAAAGACTGACGGTTGGGCAGATCGACGATAAACCCCACGTTGTCTGCAATCGTGTTACCACCCCCGTGTTCGACTTCGTAGTCTTAGCGGCTCCGGTAGATCGCGGCGGCCGACCGACCGGGCATGCTTCCGGTCGGCGAGTCCATCACGATCATGTCGTTGACGATCTCGGCCTTGCCGTCAACGGTATAGACCTGGTCGATCAGGTGATTTCGGCGGTAGAGCATTGTGATCTGACTCCTGACCGGATCTTACCCACGACCAGATGACCTTGCAAGGTTGGGAGGATGGTTGGGGTGCCTGGAATCGGTGAGTCTTCGAGCAGGTTTTGTTGGCGCCGTGGGTCACGGTCGTGTCTGAGGGTTCCGCACACTGCGGCGCCTATAAATCGGACCGCACCAAACCAGGGGCTAAAGCCCCTGGCTATTCGCCGGCGCCCCGTTCGGGGCTGCCCCCCAAAATGGTTCTCTCTGCGCCCTCTGCGTCTCCGCGGTTAAGGTCTTGTCTTTTCCCCGCTACCCACCTCGCCTATCCAACCACGGATCCTGTATCCGTTCCAGCTCAGCCTCCATTTGGCCCACCATCTCCTTGACCAGATCAGGCGCTTTCCCCGCCAGATTGTCCATCTGGTAGGGATCTTGGGTGTTGTCGAACAGCATCGCGTCCTGATTCGGCCGACCACACTGGTAAGTATACCGATGGGTGCGCACCCCTCGGGGCCCACCGGACGGTCGGCCTGGCGGGAGACGCATATAGGCAGCCGCATCGGGTCGAACGCCGCTCCCATCCCGGATCACACTGGAACGGTCTACGCCCTCGACGGCATCCGGAATCCGATCTCCCAACCCCATCAGCCCGAGCAGCGTCGGGTAGATGTCCGGCGTGCCCAGCATCAGATCATCCGTGCGGGCCTGGATCCCGTTCGCATACCGGATCAGGAACGGAACGTTGAACGACTCCTCGTAGATGACATTCTTGCTCATCCGACCGTGTCCTCCCATCATCTCACCGTGATCGGACGTAAACACCACGATCGTGTCGTCAGCGAGCCCTTCCGCTTCGAGCGTGTCGAGAATCCGCCCGAACTGCTCGTCCACTCCGCTCACCATGGCGAAGTAGTCGAGTACGCTCCCGGGCGCTCGCTTGTTTCCGGATTCACCCCGATCCACGTTCGGCCGAACGAGCAAGTCGTCGACGAACTTCCCCGTATAAAGCTCCCGATATCGGTCAGGCACCAGGTGGTAGGGCGGATGAGGCGGGTTGATCGACAGGAAGATCGCGAACGGTCGATCGGCATCCCTGTAGTCGCCCCCGTCATTCCGGATATACGCGATCGCCTGATCCGCCTCGTGTTCGGGCGACCACTGCTTGATATCGATCCGACTGTCCTCGCCGCCATCTCCGGTCCAGTAATAGGGCTCCATATGGTTGTTCGCTGCGCCATACGAATACCAGAAATCGATCGAGTGTCGTCGAGGGCCGGGAGGCGTGAACACATCCCAAACGGCACGCTCACCTTCCGGCGTCGACGGTGGCCCATCGAGGTGCCATTTCCCGAGATAGGCGGTATGGTAACCCGCGTCTGACAGCGCATCCGTCAAACAGTACGCGTCCTTCTTGAGGAAGTTGTCGAGGTGCGTCCGGCTCGAGTTACAGTTCGCCATCACGCCGTTCCGGGCCGGCCACTGTCCGGTCATCAACATCGCACGATAGGGGCTGCACACGGGGTAATTACTGACCGCGTGCGGCAGATACACACCCTCTTTCGCGAACGCGTCGAGCCGGGGCGTCAACACGGGATCCTCGTTCACAAACCCCATCGCATGACGGCGATACTGATCGGGGAACACGTAGACGAGGTTCGGCCGTCGTGTATTCGCCTGCAGTTCCTGTGACCCGGTACCTATCGCCATAGCCGCTCCCACTACTCCTGCGCGTTTCAGAAAGTCCCGTCTGTTAACCTGGTCACTCATCGCTTGTAGGCCCAGAACAGGGCCCCTCGTTTGGTCAAGGTTACAGGCATCTCGACTTGTTTCGTCAACTCGGACGCCTCGTCTGCCGACTTCCCCCGCCCCTTCAGGAACAGCGCGACAGCTTCCGCATCAGGCAGCGTGACGGCCGGCGTGTCCCAGTGATCCGCCTCCACGTTCCCGAACACTTCCTTAACGAGTTCCCCCCCGAATTCGGAATCGAACGGTGACGGCTTCGGGGGCGGAAAGCAGTGGGCCAGCTCTGGATCGTTGTCGATACTCGGCGCGCACGTGGCGAACAGTCCACCCGGGCGCAACACACGATGGGCTTCCCGTATCGCCTCGATCGGACTGCCCACGTGATACAGGCACCAGAGCGCCGCCGCGCTTCCTAATGACCCCTCCGGAACCGGCAGCCGGGTCATGTCCGAGCAGACCCTGGGGGGTCGGGCTTGCAGGAGGAGCGTACGGGCCAGATCCGTCGCCACCATTGGGCCCGCCTCGTCGACCGCCTGCCCCAGCCGTCCTTCACCACATCCCATATCGAGCAGCGGCCAGAGAGCCTCTTTGGCAACCCGGGCAGCCACCTCGTCGTGGACGTCCCCGACCAACCCATACCGGTTCACGACCTCCTGATTCACCCGGAAGCGGTCGGGGTTATCCTCGTAGTCGAACTCTTCTGTCACTGAAACGCCTGCCATATGTGTCGATGGACCTCTCAACGAGTCTAGTCCCAGCTCATCTCGAGTTTTCTCCCAGACATTGCGCAATCTCGGAGGTAGAGATTGATCAGGCTCTGGCAAGGTATCCCTGTGTCCTTAGCCATCGACTTGAAGTAGGAAACTGTGTCACGATCGGTCCGCATCGTAACGGGTTGCTTCAGGCTCACAACGTAGGGATTTCGCCATCCCTTCATTTTCGAGAAGTCGTATTTCTCTTTCATCTTTGACTCCAATAGTCGCGTTCCTCTAATGAAGAGGCTCTTCGAGCGGAGATTATACGAATACTGTCCTCATTCTCCCGAAGACAGTGGCAGACCACTACTGTTCGAAGCTTGATGCTCATGCCCAGAAGGATGAACCGGTCCTAGTCGTTGGAGTGCTCGGGGCTTCCGCCCCAGGCTAACGATCTGGCGCCCTTCCAGGGCGCCAGATTATCTTGGAACTTGGAACTTTCAACCTGGAACACCCTTATTGCCAGTAAGCCAGAATCATCCCGAAGATCAGTAGCCTGACAAGATCGAAGCTCGAATTGATCACTACGAGCCCCCATCCCTTCATCTCCCACGCCACCCGTCCGATCTGCAATGGCAGGAAGAACCCGAGCCACGGCCACACCGCACCGTTCAGTCCGTAGCCCCACATCGGCTGATTGTCACCGAACCCCTACGTTTGCGGCTGCTAGACGATGATGCTGTGCGCAAGCACGAACGCGATCGGCAGGTTCCCGATCGCGAAGATGGCCATCGACTTACCCATCCCTTCGGGCTGCATATCCTCGTCATACCCCATATGACGCGCCCACGCATTCCCAAACAGGGGACCGAACCACAGGGAACCCCACTGGCATCGCCGCGACCACACACACGAGAACCGCCAGATGGTTGATCGTAAACTCAGGCTGCATACCTCTACCCCCCTCTAGGGTTACCCGGCTCCCAAAGAAACGCTACGGCTTGCTGATCTGGGTCTGGGCTGAGAACGGAGCCGAGGGCGAAAAGCAACCAACATGCCCATTCTCCGCACTCGTCTCTGCCCTTCTGCACGTCGCTCTGTGCCCACCACCTGCTGCCTGGTACCCGATGCCTCTTGCCTATCCCTCCGCTCCTAATCCCAGGAAAACCCCGCCCCTTCAGGCACATTCACACATCCGTCTGTATCCAGCCTCATCGGAGACCCCTCCGGAATCATCCCGGTTTCGAGATACATCGCATTCCCGAGGCAGGCCATCACGTTCAGCTGCACGGGCCCACCGCCGTGAGACGCATATGGCCTTCGAAAGGCCTCCGCCATACGACCGACCTGAAGCAGCGCCGTCGGACCACCGCCTCTCCTCAAGTCTGGCTGAACGATGTCAACCGCTTCCCGCTTCAGGAACCGCGCGAAATCGGCTGCCGTATACAGGTTCTCTCCTGTGGCCACTGGTATATCGAGTGACCGCGTTAACTCGGCATACCCGTCGATGTCATCCGCCGCGATCGGCTCTTCCCACCACACGCATCCCATCTGCTCGAAAGCACGCCCACGACGGACGGCCTCAGCCGCCGTCAGCGACTGGTTCGCGTCCACCATAATCCCCACGTCGTCATCCACGGCCTTCCGCACCATCTCAACCCGTGCGATATCCTGCTTCAGCGTCTCGTAGCCAACCTTGACCTTGACGGCCCTGAAGCCCTGTCCGACCGCGCGCGCACAAACCTCCTGAACCTCACCGTCGTCGAAGTTCAGCCACCCCACCATGGCGTAAGCGCGGATCCGTTCGTTCACCCGCCCCCACAGCTGCCAGCACGGGACCCCCAGCGACTTCCCCAAGCAGTCCCACAGCGCTGTATCCACCGCAGCTATTCCGAACATCGCCAGTCCAGCTGAGCCGTGATACTCAGTCTCGACCAACATGGCCCGATGGGTCCCGGCCACATACCGCACGTCACTCCCGACCGCGATCGGCTTCAGTTCGTGTTCGATAACCGCGGCAAGGGCGTCTGGGCCACCGGCGATTCGGCCAAACGAGGCACCGCCTTCTCCGACCGTCCCGTCTTCGGCTTCAACGCGGACGGTGACACTGCCGGATCCGGGTAGTTCCTGGAGCGAGTCGGCCTTGGGATTCGGTTTGGGATCGACTTTGCGTGTTTCGATTGTCAGGTTGGTGATCTTCATGGATTGGAAAACCTCGGCGTCAGAGACGCCTCCCACGAGGTGGAGAGACGCCTTTCACTATTTTGCATTTTGAATTTTTCATTTTGACTTGAAGTACAGTTTCCTCGCCGTTTCCCCAAGAATCCAGCGCTTATCCTCGTTGGTAACGAACGGGATCATCTCCTTCATAATCACATACTCGAAGAAGTTGGCGAACAGCATGCGCTCGGCGCCGTAGACGTCGTACAGCCGTTCGAGGAACGGCCATACGTCTCGATACGGGACCTCTTCTCGAGACGGGTTGTGCAGCGACGTCCGGACATACACGTTCGGCAGACGATGCATGTCCAGCAGGGGACCAAAGCCAGCCTCGTCGTCAGCCGTGATGTCGATCATGGCGATATGGTCGATCACCACGTTCACCCCGGGGAAGCGCTCGGCCATGTTCGCCACCTGATCGACCTGTTCGGAGGCCAGGAAGACATTGAACACCGCCCCCAGTTCCTGCGCCCGTTCCCAAACGAGATGCATATACGCGTCGTCGAACCAGCGAACCTGTTTGTCGTAGATCGGACTGAGCCGCAGCCCAGCCAGCCCCTGTTCCTCCATCGCGTAAGAGAGCCGATCCGGGTTCGCTTCGTCTCCTGGCGCATACAGCTTGTGCCCGAACAGCAAGCCGATCCCAGCGAACCGATCCGGCCACGTCTTCACGGCATAGCTCGTGTAGTCGTTCACCCGCCCGTAGTAGCAGACGTGGCTGATCACCGTCCGATCGATCCCGTAGATCCCCATCTCGGAGATCAGGTGTTCCGCCGAATACTCCCGATTCGGGACCGACTTTATGTTGCAGTTGGCCTGCTCGGGAATGATCGGGAACCGGGGATCGCTCGTCACCCACGCGTGTTCCGCCGCATTGATTACAACGTCATCAGTCGACATACGCTCACAAACAGTAAAGGGATGTGAACATTTTCAGCTCACACCCCCAAATCCCTGCCTTCCAATCCTCAATTCTCGATTCTAAATCCTCAATCCTTACTCGCCGATCAGCGCCTCCGCGGCCTCGAGGACCTCACCGATTCTGAACGGCTTACCGAACGTCCTCCTGACGCCGAAATCCTCGAGGACTTCGAGCACATCCTTCCGTCCACCTACCGAGTCTCCACCGGACATGGCGATGATCTTGACCTCCGGATCGTGCTTGATCAGACTCCGGGCGACCTCCACACCGTCTTTCTCCGGCATAAAGAGATCCGTGATCACCAGGTCCGATGTATGCATCGACGCCGATCTGGCTGTTATTCTCGGAGCGGACCTCGTATCCCTTGCTCTCGAAAGACTCGACCAGAAACGATCGCATCAACTCGTCGTCATCGATAATCAGAACGCTTGCCACAAGTCCCCCTCTGCAACGTCTCCGTAGCGACATTTAAAGTAAGGGCGGCGTGCTTCGATCGTCAACTCGGATAGACCCGATTCCTTTGTCAAAAAGCCCCCTCTGGCGTATGTTCTTTGCCCCGAAGACCCACAGAAGTGAGAGCCGATGAACGTCGAAATCACCAAACACGCGCTGGACCGCGTCCCCCTGTCGATCATCTTCGACGACTCGACGATGCTGGTCAACCTCAACTACTTTTTCCTGAGGGACCGGATCGCCGTCGATCGCCAATATGGGGTGGAAAACGTGGTGGAATCCAACCGCCGCTGGGAAGATCTCCCGGTCGTTCACCCGGAGTCCTTTACGCTTGAATTCGCGGAATTCTGCCTCGAACACGGGGTCAAGGGTAAGTATAGCGTCGTCCCGTGTCCCGCAGCCCTCGGTCGGATCGACCACGGGCTCGAGATCTTCAGCAAAGCGCAGCAGGAATCCTGGCTGCAGATGTGTCGTGAGCTGATCGTCCCCAACTACGACATCACGCCCGAGATGATGACCCATACCTTCGTCGTCGATCTCGACACACTCCAGCCCGTCGACCCGAACCTGTGGGAACAGTGGGGGTGGAACCAGCTGCCCGTCGACCAGCCCGAGTTGATCGTCCGGTATATCACGACAGCCTGCCAGATCCTGGACAATGTCGGTCTGACCCCGGACGGGGTGACCTCACCGGGTGGTTTCGGCAACCCGATCGACTTCTACGCCAGGTGTGCCGAGGAAGCGGTTCGCTCTGTCACGGGTAACCCGACCCCCTATCTCTTCAAACGCGTCAGTTCGGACGGCGCTGTCGATACACCTGTCTGGTATCCCGACCGTGAGGCAGGAACCGCGATGGGTGAAGTCATCGCCTGCGTCGGAGACTACACGGGGTCGTGGACGGGATTCGGTGAGGTCAACGTCTCCAAGTATATCACCGAGGACCTGCAGGGCGGACGCTTGCCCGCCGTGATCGACGCCGGTGATCCGGCCGTCTTGATCAGCCACTGGCAGGGCTTCTACGGCCTGCACGACGAGGACCGCCGCGGCTTCAACGCCTTCAAGACCATTGTCCGACGGCTTCGTGAACGCGACCCCGAGGGCGAGCGAACACGTTGGCGTAAATGCAGCGAGATCACGAGCTACGCCATTGCCAAAGAGATGGCCGACCTGACGGTCGACGGCGACGCCGTGTCCCTGGGCCTGCCCGTACAAGTTCCCGAGTTCACCCTTCGAGTCGATCGACCGCTCGCCGGGGTATCCGTTGACGGACAGCCTCTGTCTGAAGCGAACAGCCGCGCGGCATTCGAAAACGGGACCTTCTATCGAGATGGCGAGACCACGCTTCTCGCGTTCACACCCGACGACCGCTCCGTTTCCATCACGCTGAACTGATCCCGGTTACATGATCCACCAGGACGCTCGAATCGCCCTGCGACAGGGAATGGCTGGGCCTTAGGATAACGGTACACCCCCAGCCACCGACCTTCTCCAAGGCCACGGTCCGGCAGGAAGGCTGGTGCGAGGGGTACGCGCAGCAGTTGAGAAGCTGACGGGCTCCGCCCGGCAGCAACATTGATAGTGGAATTCTCGTCGCCGTACTCGGCACGGTGACGGGCAGGCGCATACCGAGTATGATGAAACTGAAGACACTCCTATTCACACTCGTCGTCCTCCTTGCCTCAGTCCCTGTTCACGGGCGAGTCTACGACGTCGGCCCGTACCTGGCCTACGCCTCTATTGGCGAAGTACCGTGGGAAAGCCTGGCTGCCGGCGACTCTGTCCGTATCCACTGGCGTGAAGAATCGTATCACGAAAAGTGGGTCATCTGCGCCGAGGGCACGGCAGACCAACCGATCGTCATCACTGGCATCCCGGGTCCATCCGGTCAGCTTCCGGTGATCGACGGCCGGAACGCCACGACCCGGGACACCCTCAACTACTGGAACGAACCGCGCGGGATTATCAAGATCGGCGGCGCGAACGTGCCAGCCGACACCATGCCGAGACACATCACGGTCGAGAACCTGCGTATCCGGTCTGGCCGTACTCTCTACACTTACACCGGTCGCGAGGGCGAGGGATACTACACCAACAACACCGCCGCCATCTTCCTCGAGAAGGGCGAGCACATCACCATCCGAAACTGTGTCCTCGAAGACTGTGGCAGCGGTTTCTTCTGCGCCAGCAAATCGACCGACGTCCTCGTCGAGCAGTGCGCCATCCGGGACAACGGCATCGAGGGCAGGATCTACGAGCACAACAGCTACACCGAGACCAAAGGGATCGTTTTCCAGTACAACCACTACGGTCCGCTGCGGAAGGGCGCTCGTGGCAACAACCTGAAGGACCGGTCGTCCGGCTGCGTGATCCGCTACAATTGGATCGAGGACGGCAACCGCCAGCTCGACCTCGTCGACAGCGGCCACGCGGAACAACTGGATGACCCGGCCTACCCGAAGACCTATGTCTACGGTAATATCTTGGTCGAGGGTCTGGACGAGCGGAACAGCTAGATCGTCCACTACGGTGGAGACTCTCGAAACCTGCGTCGGTATCGCAAAGAGATGCTCTACTTCTACAACTACACCGTGATCTCGACCCGAACCGACCGTACGACCCTCTTCAGACTGTCATCACTCGACGAGTCGGCGTACGTGCGGAACAACGTCTTCTATGTGACGCAACCGGGCCGGAAGCCTGCGCTTGATCCGCAACTGGCTGAACACCGGTTGGACACCCAGCCCGGGTCTGCCTGCATCGACGCGGGGTCCGATCACGCGCTGAATGCCTAACACCATCCGGTTCGCCTCGAGTATACCCGTCATCGCACGCATACTGAACGCAGACAGGACGACCGAATCGATATCGGCGCTTACGAAGCAGAACCTCAACTATAGCCTATGACACCGGAACCGAAAAAGCGGCTCAAAAAAGAGCTGAACCTGTTCAACGTCTACGCCATCGCGACAGGCGCGACCCTCAGCTCCGGGTTCTTCCTGCTCCCAGGGCTCGCCGCGGCCGACATCGGTTCCTCCGTGGTCCTGGCGTATCTGATCGCGGCGATCCCGCTGATCCCGTCGACGTTCTGTCTGGTGGAGCTGGCGACCGCGATGCCACGAGCGGGCGGTGTGTACTACTTCCTGGATCGAACACTCGGACCGTGGTCGGGGACGATTGGCGGAATCGGGACGTGGCTCGCGCTCGTATTGAAAGTGGCCTTCGCCCTCGTCGGCATGGGGGCTTACCTCGAGATCTTCTTCCCGGAGGTCTCGATCAAAACCAGCGCTGTCGGCTTCGCCCTCGTCCTCGGGGCCCTCAACTACCTCGGGTCGAAGAAATCGGGAGCCTTCCAGTCTCTTCTCGTCATGGGACTGCTCGCCGTACTTGCAGGCTTCATCGGCACCGGTTTGACGGACCTGAACCTGGCGAACTTCCGCGACATGACCCACATCCCGATCGACAACCTCCTCAGCGCCGCCGGTTTCGTCTACATCAGCTACGTGGGCGTCACAAAAGTCGCCAGCTTGTCAGAGGAAGTACACAATCCAGAGCGCAACCTGCCTCTCGGCATCTTCCTGGCGCTCATCACCGCCATCCTGATCTATGGGCTCGGTACCACGGTCATGGTCGGGCTGATCCCGCCTGACATCCTGGCCGGAGACCTGTGCCCTGCTGCAACTGCGGCAAAAGTCGTCCTCGGAGATGCCGGCGTCCTTGCAATATCCATGGCCGCCCTTGTGGCCTTTATCTCCGTGGCCAACGCGGGGTTGATGAGTGCATCCCGGTATCCGCTGGCCATGAGCAGAGACCATCTCCTGCCGCGGGTATTCCAGCGTATCGGGAAGACGGGCATCCCCAACGTGGCCCTGGCGACGACGCTGGCCGTGATCATCTGCTCGATCCTCTTCCTGGATGTCGGCAAAATCGCCAAGCTCGCGAGCGCCTTCCAGCTGTTTATGTTCGCTCTGGTCTGTCTGGCTGTGATCGTCATGCGGGAAGCGCACCTGATCTCGTACGATCCCGGATATCGATCGCCGCTCTACCCGTGGCTCCCCCTGTTCGGCATCGTCAGCGCCTGTGTCCTGATCTTCGAGATGGGTGCATGGTCACTCGGGTTCACCCTGGGACTCGCACTCGCCAGCACATTCTGGTTTTTCTACTATGGACGGAAGCGCACGTCGCGTACAGGTGCGATCTTCCACGTCTTCGAGAGGCTGGGACGCTCCCGCTATGAGGGCCTGGACCACGAGCTGCGCGGCATCCTGCGCGAGAAGGGGCTCCGTGAGGAAGACCCGTTCGAGGAAGTGGTTGCGCGAAGCCTCGTCATCGACCTGGACCACCCCGTCGAATTCGAGGCAGTCGTAGAGGATGTGGCCGCCTGGATGGCGAACCACACCGAGCACACTGCGGAAGAAATCCGAGACCAGCTCCTCGAACGCACACACATCGGCGCCACACCCGTCACGCACGGGGTCGGGCTGCCGCACCTGTGGATCCAGGAGCTTCAGCATCCGGAACTGGTCCTCGTGCGATCCAGAGATCCCGGAATCCATATCCAGTACGCCCACCCGCTGACCGACGAGGAAACCGAGGAGAACCTGAAGGCCATCTTCTTCCTGTTCAGCCCTTCGGATGACCCGAGTCGACATCTTCGCATCCTTGCGCAGATCGCGGAACACGTCGACCTCGACTCCTTCGAGTCGGCCTGGGATGAGGCGGCAAACGAGCAGGAACTCAAGGAGGTCCTCCTCCACGATGAACGCTTCGAGTCTCTCGTTGTCAGCCCGGAAGGCAGAACGTCCGCGCTGGTCGGCCACCCCTTACGGGAAGTCGAGCTGCCCGACGGCGTCCTGATCGCCATGATCCGCCGCGGATCGCACGTACACGTCCCAGACGGTGATACGGTACTCGAAGCCGGAGACAGCCTCACCATCATCGGTGACGCGGACGGATTGCGGGCGCTGCGCGACGCGTACGACTCCGAAGGATGACCTACCAGGGGCTCTCCATACCGGAAAACGCGACGGACGACGACCTTCGAGCCGTCTGCGCGGACTACGAAGCCATCTGCCTGACCGTCATCGAGGCGATCGCCGGCCGCTACGACCCGTCCTATCCTTTCGTCAACACCAAGCTCGACCTGATCACCGGCGAAAACTTCCCGGACGACGATCCCGTCCGTGGAAAACAAGCGGTATACGGTTGGATCCAGGGACGCGCCCTCGAAGCCCTCGCGGGGCACGCCGCGTGGTGTGAGCGAACGGGCCGATCGGAGCTCGCCAGCCGCCTCGACCACATCGCTTCCGACGTGCTCACACAACTGCGCGGGATGCGTGATCGCAACAACGGTCGTCTCTCCTTCTTCATGTATCCCGACGGGACACCCTTTCAGCTGGATGCCGACGGCCATCCAGCACCTCTCGAACAGACCGATCCCCCATACGGGTTCAGCGACCTCTTCTCGAGCAAGGGCATGTTCGCCGCCGCCCACCGACTCGGAGACGAGGCGGCTGGACACCAAGCGAGGGAATACATCGACGACGTCGAAGAAGCGATCTGGGAAACCAGTTTCCGTACAGACCAGATTTCGCTCGACCCGAAGAACCCCACCGAACCGCGCACGGGATACCACGCGCACGGCCCCTTCATGATCCAGCTCGGCAGTGCCGCTCTGCTCGCGCAATCCCGCCATCCCACGGCCATCGAGCGTGGCCTGGCAATCGTTGAGCACGAACTCTCTTCGTATGCGAGCCTGGATGGGCAGGTGAACGGGTTACTCGAGGGAGACTTCTTCGAAGGGGTCGACGCCGAAGGACAGCCGTACCGTGACGAGAACGGTGTAATCCTGTCCGACCCGGGCCACTCGCTCGAGTTTGTCGGCCTCGCGGCAAAGTTCCTCGATATCGCGAACACTTCGGGAGACGCGGACGAGGATCAACGTGAACGGATGGATGAGGTATGGCCCCAGTTGACGATCGTCCTCGAGCGAAACTTCGAGAACGGTTACCTGCCCGGACCTGGTGGTATCTCCAAGGCCTTCGACCTCGTTACACGCCAGCACCTGAACACGGACATGCCCTGGTGGAACCTGCCGGAAACCATCCGCGCCGCAGCCTATTGCCTCGCTTCATCCGAGGACGAAAAAGAAAAGGCGCTGTGCCGCCGCGTCTTCCGCGACTGTCACAACGCCTTCCTCAAATTCATCCGGCCCGACCTGCACCTGATGGCCTATCAAACCCGTGACGAGTCAGGACAGCCTGTTTCCGTGATTCCCGCCACGGCTGATGCCGATCCGGGATATCACACGGGGCTAAGTCTGATCGATGTCATTGAGGTGATGAAGCAAGTCAATTAGTCAGGTAGAGGAGAACCCTGTCTGACTATTTGACTACCTCACTGCTTCACAGCCTCATTAAACCGCAACACATACCCATTCGTATCCACCACATCCATTTCAATAATCCCATACGGTCGCTCTGTTGGCGGCGACAGGATCTCCACATCCTTCTCGAAATACTCCTGATGCAGTGCGCGAACGTCGTCCACAAAGAAACTGATGTCTGCGGGCTTCGCACCGTCCCCCCAGATGAGCCGATTGGAGCGTACCCCGACTTCAGCATATCCGAAATGGACAAAGGCCTCGCCGCGCTGGACGCTGAAGAACTGGCTGGCCTCATCGTGGTAGTTCACCTCGAACCCGAGGGACTTAGTGTAGAAGGTCTTTGTCGCTTCCAGATCCTGCGTCACCAACGTCGGAACCGCCAGACTGAACTCGATCGCCATTGTGACATCTCATCTGGGTGGTACGGTTCGCGAACGTCTGCGCGATGTGCAAAGAAATGATCGCCAGCCAAGCCGGATCCTACAAGCCGGATCCTACAAGTGGTCATTTTGCATGGGTTATTGAAGCAGTGGTCATTCTCTGTGTTTGACCACGACGCGCCCACGGCTTTTCCCTTCCAGCATCCGCCCGACCTCCGCATCTACATCTTCAAGCGCAACCGTGCGATACATGCCGGCTAACCCGTCCACACGCCATCCACCGGCCAGCATGGTCCACAGATCGTGACGGATCTCGATCGGGCACTCGGCACAGTCGACCCCGATCAGGCGAATACCCCTCAGAATGAACGGATACACGGTCGTATGGAGTTCCGGATCTGCCACCAGACCACAACAGGTCACCACTCCCCGGGGCTGCACCGACTTGAGCGCCGCCGCCAGGATTGGCCCACCGACGGTATCTACGACGGCCGCCCACCGTCCACTCAGCATCGGACGGGCCGGATCTCCGTCGACATCCTCTCGCCCGATCACCTCCGTAGCACCCAGATCCATCAAGAAGCTGTTCGCATCGGGCTTTCCCGTCGCAGCGATCACACAGAAACCTGCCTGCGCCAGGATCGCCACGGCGAAACTGCCCACGCCTCCAGTGGCACCGGTCACGAGGACGTCACCCCGGTCGAGCGTGGTGCCCGCGTTCGTGACCTCGAGAACCGAGAGAGCGGCCGTCAACCCCGCCGTACCGACCGCCATCGAGGTCTCTGGCGTCAGTCCCTCAGGCAAGGGCACGACCCAATCGGCCGGTACCCGGATTATCTCCCCCCATCCGCCGGGCACGTTCATGCCCAGATCGTAACCGGTCACCGTCACCACATCGCCTGGCTGGAATTCGGGAGCGCTGGACTCGACCACCTCACCGGCGGCATCGATCCCTGGCGTATGCGGATATCTGCGCGTCACGCCCCGATTGCCGGTCGCAGACAGCGCGTCCTTATAGTTCAGCGACGAGTACCGCACGCGAACCAGGACGTCTCCGTCTGGCAGATCGCCTGTCGACCGTTCTTCTATGGCTCGGACAAATCCTTCTCCGGACTCCCGAACCACCAATGACCTGAACCTGTCGCTCACCGTATAACCTGACCCGTGTTGATGGATCGCCATCGGCCGTACCGCACGGCTGGCTTTTCTCGACGATCTTGGCGTTCTTGGTGGCTGTCGTGCCTGCAAACACACCTGAAATCATCTGTCACCGGGGCGCCAATGAACTCGCCCCCGAAAACACGTATGCGTCCTCACAGATCTGCCTCGACTGGGGCGTCGACTACGTGGAGATCGATGTCAGCACGAGTGCCGATGGCGTCCTGTATGTCATCCACGGCCCTGAGCTCAACCGGACCACCAACGGGTCCGGTCGCATCGACCAGCAGACCAGCGAAACCCTCGATCAACTCGACGCCGGCAGCTGGTTCGACCCGGCATTCGCCTCGGAACGGATCCCCCGGGTCGACGCGTTCCTGGCCTGGATCAAGGGCAAGGCGAAGGTCTACTTCGACGTCAAATCGGCCACCCACGACGCGTTGATCGAGCAGGTCGAGAAGCACGACCTAGCGGACGAGTGCTTCTTCTGGTCCGGCGACAACGAATGGGCCCTCCGCCTGAAGCAGGTCGCACCCCACCTTCCGCTCAAGGTCAATGTAAAAAGCCTGGAGACGCTGATCCAGCGGCACGATCACTTCGGCATGGACATCATCGAAATCTCCCTCGACAACGTCGACGACGACATCCTGAAGGCCGCGAGCGACCTCGGGATTCGTGTCATGGTCTACCATCAACAGAACGAACCCGAGGCCTTTCGGCGGATCATCAATCTGGGTGTGGAAATGTTGAACCTGAACCACGCCGACAGCTTTATCCGAGTGAGAGACGCCGCGAGATGATCGACGCGGACATTCTGGCTGACTACGGACTCGACGGCGCATCCGACGTCCAGGTGTTGAAGGCCGACCGCGCGTGGCGACTCACCCATAGCACGGGTGAATGGGTGGTGGCCAGGCGTCCCGTCTACGCCCCGGAAAGCCGTCGCGTCGCCCGTTTCGAGGCAGCTTCACGACTCCTCAACAAGCTGTGCGACGACGGCCAACCGTGGATGCGGGCGAAACGGAACCGCCACGGACAGTATGTGACGCAGGTGTAGAACGAGCTGATTCAGGTCACCTCGTTCGTGGACGGCGAGAACGGGCTGGACCTGGCAGATCCCGTCCAGATTCACGCAGTCGCCAGGATCATGGCTGACTACCACCGGTATCAGGAGATATCGTTCAGCGGCGGGCTCGAGAATCAGGACTTCGTCCCAATGACGACAGAGGGTCTTGAAGGGAGGCGTCAGGAACGGACTGAGTTCGAGTTGGACCGCATACCTGATGACGACGCGATGGACCGGGCGATTGCCGAGTTTGCCCGGCTTCAAGAGCCGCTGAACACGCTTCCCTCAGGCCTGATTCATATGGATCTCTCCGCCGGAAACATCGTCTGGCGGAATGGTGCGCCCGCGGCGGCCATCGACTTCGAGGCGTTTCCCGCCCCCTTCCTGTTAGACGTCGGTTTCGTCGCGCTCTACTGGACAATCCGACTCGACCCGGACACGCACGATTCGACCGTCGACCAGGAGGCGTTGGAGGCACTGCTCACCTCTTATGCTGCTCATCGTCCGCTGTCGTCGGCCGAGCGAGCCCACCTCAAGGATGCCCTGATCTGGTGCGGGATCCGGTGGTGGAGTCGACAGGCCTATCACAGCGCGGACAAGCCGGCTTATCGCCTCAACTCACGATACGACGCGTATCGATGTATGCATGCACTCGATGCGGATTGGTTAGACGCGTGCGTGGCAGAAGGTTAGCATCTCGAAGTGGAATCCCGTCAGGGCAACTA
This sequence comes from Gemmatimonadota bacterium, assembly GCA_002727195.1. Taxonomy (GTDB): domain Bacteria; phylum Latescibacterota; class UBA2968; order UBA2968; family UBA2968; genus UBA2968. The sequence continues at coordinate 51,630 of PBWH01000007.1, read as the reverse complement.
TCGCGATGGTTGAGCACACACGGTTGTGGTGCCGACTCTCTCTTGTTGCGCCGAAGGCGATCCGTCGCCTGAGATCAGATGCATACCGCGGCGCTCGCTCCTCTGCTTGTTTCCCTCGGGCTGACGGCATGTCCAGACTCGCAGACGCCGGCGTTTACGACCGAACTGCCGGGAAATCAGGAGCAGCTCGCGCTCTACCTGGGCGAACACCGGTTGCAGGAAGCGGCGTGGGAGTGCATCAAGCTCGAGCAGTATGATCGAGCGGACTCAATTCTCGTCGATCTCGAGAGACTTCTGCATTCGGAGCCCGTGAACACCGAGCGGTGGGGCTACAAGGGGATCATGACCAACTACCTACTCACCTTCGACCACAGCATCCAGGGCTTCTTCAAGGTCGCTGGATCGGATTCCCCCTGTCCAATCCGAAACGAGTTGGCAGCCTATGCCATCGACGACCTCCTCAGGATTCATCTCTTGCCGATCACGTTGATCCGTGACCTGACCCTTCCCGATAGCTCCACCGTCAGCGGCGTCATCAAGTACTTCGTCAACACGGCCAGAACCGCGGAAAACCTGGAACTCAAGAGCGCCGAAAAACCCGATCTCCTGATTTTTTCGATACCGTCATCGGGAACGCCGACCGTCACCTCAGTAACTGGATGATCCGGGACTTACATAAACAAGTTGTTCGCGATCGAACATAACCGGACATTTCAGTTCGAACTTGAGTGGACGTGGTATCGACGGATGCGCACCATTCAGGATCCTGCGGCCATTGGCGTCCTGTATGCACGGTACAGATCGCTTCCCCCCGAGGCATTCCGCGAGGCGCTGTCACCACACCTGCAGGAAGCGACCATCGGGCAGTTCCTCGAAAACTGGAGCATCATCATCCGCTACCGTGACAAAAAGCCGACCTCGTATCGGATCCCCTCTACTCAGGGACCGTGGTCGCCTTTGATCCACCTGATCTCCACCGTCACATCCCATGGCTGACAACAATAGAGTCACATTCGCCCGAGACCTCGGTCTGTTCGATGCATCGATGATCGGGATCGGAGCGATGATCGGCGCCGGGATCTTCGTCCTGACCGGCATCGCGGCGGGTGAAGCGGGTCCTGCCGCCATCCTCGCCTTCGCGCTCAACGGCGTCGTGACCCTGCTGACGGCGTTCGCCTACGCCGAACTCTCATCGTCCATCCCCGAAGCCGGTGGCGGATACTCCTTCGTCAAACGCGCTTTCCCCGGCCCGATCGGGTTCCTCTCCGGATGGATGTTGTGGTTCGCCTACACCATCGCATGCAGCCTGTATGCGCTCGGATTCTCGAGCTACTTCTGGGAGTTCTTCCACAAATACTTCCCGGCCTTCGGCCACGCTGTGTCCGCATTCATCGGCGACCAGGCCGGTGGCATCCTGATTACGGTCCTCATCTGCGCATTCTTTGTCTGGTTGAACGCACGCGGCGCTGAGGTCACAGGCAAAGCCGAGAACGTCATCACGATCGCCAAAATCCTAGTCCTGATGGTCTTTATCTACTACGGGCTCGTACAGATCGGTAACGAGCCCGAGGCGGCGGCCGCCAACTTTACGCCCTTCCTGCCGAACGGCTTCGCCGGGATCACCATCGCCATGGGCCTGACCTTCATTGCCTTCGAGGGCTACGACCTGATCGCCACGGTCGCTGAAGAGATCAAGGAACCCGAGAAGAACATCCCTAAAGCGACGTTCATCTCACTGGGCGTCACGATCGTCGTCTATCTGTTGATCTTGTTCGTCGCGTTGGGCGCCGTCCACCCGGAAGGCATCGAGACGTGGAAGTTCCTGGGTGAAAACGGCGAGACTGCCATCGTCCTCGCGGCCGACAGTTTCATGCCGTCCTTTGGCGTCGCCACGATCGTGTTCGGCGGTCTACTGTCCACGATGTCCGCGCTGAACGCGACCGTACTAGCGTCGAGTCGTGTAGCCTTCTCGATGGGCCGGGATCGCTGGCTGCCCGAGAGCGTTGCCACGATCCACCCCACCCGCCGGACGCCACACGTTGCGATCGTCCTCACCGGCGTGATCCTACTCGCCGTCGCTTTGGCGCTGCCGATCGAGATCGTCGGCTCTGCGGCCAGCCTGATGTTCCTGCTGACGTTCACCCTCGTGAACCTCGCTCTGGTGGTCCTGCGTCGCAAACTCCCGGCCAACGGGGCGACAGCCTACCGCGTACCCCTGTTCCCGTATGTCCCGCTGGCGGCGGCGGTCATCAACATGGCCCTGGCCATCTACCAGTTCAATTTCGATCCCATTTCGTGGTTCGTTGCAATTGGATGGATCGCCCTTGGTTTGATCGCCTACACCACCTACTTCCAGAAGGCGGAAAAGCGGCCACCGGACGTCATCGAGGCCGTCACCCCCCTACCGCAGTCCGCCTATCGCGTTCTCGTACCGGTTGCGAACCCGGCGACTGTGCAGCAGCTCCTCGACCTCGCCGGCCCGGTAGCCCAGGACCGGAATGGAGATGTCGTGGCCACTGCCGTCGTCAAAGTGCCGATCCAGCTCCCGATCCACGAGGGGCTCAAGTATGTCGAGCGCCAGATGCCGAACATCGACGTCGCGCGAGCGTATGCCGAATCGATGGGGTGTCCGCTCAGCACGGACGTTCGCGTCGCCCATCGCGTCGAGGAGGGGATCCTGTCGGCGGCGGACCAGGACCGCACGGACCTGATCCTTATGGGATGGAAGGGATACACGTCGACGAGCGAACGGATTTTCGGCGAAGTCGTCGACCGAACGGTCCACCGGTCGAACAGCGATATCGGGGTCGTCAAAATTCGCGGTGAGGGCAAGTTCGAGCGGATTTTGTTGCCCACAGCCGGGGGCCCACACGCCGAATTCGCGGCCGAACTGCTGGAGCCGATCGTCAAGGCCACTGGTGCGCAGGTCACCGCCTGCTACGTGATCCCGCCCGACGCCGATCGCACTCAGGAGGAGGAGGCCGAACGCTGGATGAGTCGCACGCTCCGACACGTCGACCTTGGGGATGTCGAGTTCCGCGCCATCCGGTCGGACTCGGTGGCCAACGGGATCATCAAAACTGCCTCGGACTACGACCTCGTCGTACTCGGCGCCGCCAAGACGGGCCTGTTTCAGCAGCTCCTGTTCGGCGAGATCCCGGATCGTGTCGGCCGCTATGCCGAATCGTCCGTCATGCTCGTCAAGCGTCACGAAGGCACTGCCAAACGCTGGCTCCGTCGCATCCTGAACTAGCCATTCTCAGAGAGTGGGAATCCACGCCGTGTGTTCGAGTAGCCCGCACAACGTGTGGGCGTATCGAGAACTCGGCACGAACGTGATTTCCCGCGAATATATCCAGGCAACACGAGTCACATCGCCGCCGGAGCCGGCGCCCACACCAATCACCCGAAGTCACTGACCTTATGAACATCGACATTCAGCAAATCACGTATACGGCTCGTGAAACGGCCGAGCTCGTCTCGCGCACCGAATCCCTCGACCTTGCCCCCAACCAGGTCGCCGGCCCGACCGTCACGACGCTGGTGAGCCCGGGTACAGAACTCAACGGTTCCTATCTGTCCGACAAGTTCCCCAAGACGCCAGGCTACTCCGCCGTCTTTCGAGTCGAACACGTGGGCGCCGACGTAGAAGGCGTGAGTCCTGGCGACCTTCGCTACTGTATGGGCAAACACGCGAGCTACCAGATCTCGGACATAGAGACCTCGCTCCCCGTGCCGGATGGTCTCGACGCCAAAGTCGCCGTCTATGCCCGCCTGATGGGCGTCTCGATGACCACCCTTGTCACGACAACCGCCCGTCCACCGGATGTCGTCGTGGTCACCGGACTGGGCCCTGTGGGCAACCTCGGTGCCCAGAACTTCAACGCGAACGGCTACACCGTGATCGGTTGCGATCCTGACGACCAGCGTCGAGAACTAGCGACCCGGTTGGGTATCCAGGAAGTAGCCGCACACGTGGCCGACGTCTCCGAAGCGGGAAATGTCGCCCTGCTCCTGGACTGCTCGGGTCACGAGGCCGCCGTGCTCGACGGCGCCAAGGTCGTTCGCAAACTGGGTGAGGTGGTCCTGGTTGGCGCCCCCTGGGCACGGCGAACGAAGCGCTATGCCCACGACCTGCTGCACACGGTCTTCTTCAACTACGTGACAGTCCGCAGCGGCTGGGAGTGGCAGCTCCCGCGCCATCCCGAGGACTTCCGTCAACGCAACATCTTCCACCATTTCGAGACGGCCATGGACTGGCTGGCCGCCGGTCGGGTACGCGTGAACGGCCTCGGACTCCTCAGTGAGCCATCATCCGCCCAGGACGCCTACCAGTCTCTCCTCCACCAGAAGTGCGAGTGCCCGACAGTCGTTTTCGACTGGACATAGACGGCACCCTCGGAGCATCCTTCAGGCATCGGAACCATCCACCTGATCCAATATGGCAAAACAATGTCCTTTTCTCCCCACCCGTCCGGCTACATCCGCCACTGGCTCGTCACACCGGTCAGCGAATCACCTTACGAGGGTCCTCCGCTCCCTGAGCGGCAACTCCGCAAGTTCCCTCACGTCGACCCGGAAGGCCCTGCGCCACCGGAGCGTCACTTCGGCCAACCCGGCCCGACCGGAGAAGCATGGACCTTCTACGATCCCGGACAAAACATCTTCGTCGAGCAGAGCGGCTTCTGGCACAACCTCTCGGTCCTGAACTTCTACGCCGCGACCCATCTGGACGCCCAACAGGCCGGCGAACGTAAGGCGACGTTCTGGTCGTGCGGTGTTGGCGATCTCTGGTTGAATGGAGATCTCGTCGTCCGAAATATGGGCACACGCTACATGTACCCGGATCCGGTCGAGGTCGCGCTCGATCTGCAGGAAGGGACGAACGTGCTGCAAACGCGAGTCCAGGCGCTGGGCATCCGTGACTCACGCTTCCTGATCGGCCTTCGACTACACGAGCACGCTGACTGCACGGTCGCAGTTCCCGGATCCGCCGCACTCAACGGCTCTTTCCACGACGCGATCTCCTGGATCGACAGCCTGAGAGTCGACCCGGACGGACAGCTTTCGGCGCACGCGGATCCACCCGCCGATGCGATTGTCTCTGCACGTGACGGGAAACAAACGTGGACCGACGGGTCCCAACACCCGTTTCCGGACAATGCCTGGCAGGCCGATATCTCGGTCGAAGTCGAGGGGCAGTTCCTGGTTCGTAAACTGGAGCGCCCGGCATCCCGACCGATTGCCGTGACGATGTCAGACAGCGTGGATGGTGCACGTCAGGCCTACATCGAAGGTCTCGCCGCGAAGACAGGAAGCGGACGGGGCGGCATCATGAACGTTCTGGCCCGTCACAGCCTCGGGCAACGTGGAGAAACCGATACCGCGATCATCGAAGACGCCTGCAACTGGATCGACGACAGACCGGACTGTGCCGATTTCCCACTGTCAGCCCTCCTCCGTCTCTACAACGGAACGACCCTGACGGAAGACGAACGCGCCCGCATCAAACGAACCGCCGTCGGGTTCCGCTACTGGCACGATGAACCCGGAAACGATGCGCTCTGCTTCGACAGCGAGAACCACTCCCTCCTGTTCCACGGCTGTCAGATGATCGCGGGAGACCTGTTCTCGGATGAAACGTTCACCAATTGTGATCGCACCAGTGCCGAGCAAGCGCAAATCGGCCGTGAACGCATCTCCGCCTGGCTCGACCGCAAAACGGAAGAAGGATTTCACGAATTCCTGAGTAGCACCTACATCCCCCTGACGGTCGGGGCACTCCTGAACGTCGTGGACTACGCCCGCGACGACGCGATGTCGTCCAAAGCCGCCGCCCTGATCGATCGGCTCTACACTCTCATCGCCGAACACGCCTTTGATGGAGTCACAGTCGGTCCACAAGGCCGCGTCTATCGAAACGTGCTGACCCCCGATGCGTCTGGCACCCAGGCCATGCTGGCTTACACGACTCCGCACGCGGTAGAGGCGTGGAACGACTGGATCTCCTTCCTCGGTGCGTCGGATGGATACACGCCCCCGTCGGACCTAGAGAGCACGATGTCGGCTCCCGTCAGCAAGACCTACAGCGAGGCGAGCGTCGAGATTTCGATCGAGAAGACAGCTGACTACCAGCTGACCTCCCTCCAGATCCCGGCCAGCTGGCAAAAGCCAAAGAGCGAGGTCGATCCACCGTACGACGCGAAGAGTCTGATCCCGGGCCGGCAGGGCTATCAACAGCACATATGGCACGCCACGCTGGGCCGCGACTGCCACGTCTTCGTAAACCATCCCGGTGCCACGTTCGACCTCAGCGGCTCCAGACCAGGATTCTGGTATGGAAACGGCCATCTACCACGCACCATCCAGAAGGGTCCGATCGTCGCCCAGATCTTCGACACGCCCGAAGATCACCCGATCCCCTTCACCCACGCTCACTGGCCGTCCGATGTGTTCGGCAAATCCGAGATTCGTGATCACTGGGCATTCGGTCGCAAGGGATCCGGATGCATCGCGTTGTGGTGTAGCCAGCCTCTCATGCTGATGACGGAGGTCCTCACCGATCGAGAGTTGCGGGCAGAGGGGCGTTGCGTCGCGTGGATGTGTCTCTGCGGGTCCGGCGAGTTGTCGGCATTCGTTGAGAAATGCGTGTCGAACAAGCCTACGTTCGATAAAGGCTCGAAAACGCTTCGATCGGGATCGATCATCCTGGAGTTCTAGTCGCAGCCTCGGTGTTTTCGGCCCTCACCCATCCTCGCAGTATATCACATATAGCCTTCTTTCAGCCGGAGCTTCCGGACCCCGGGCGTGTTACGAGAGAGGGTTCAGTATGTCTGATTCAGACCTCACCGTACCTGTCAGCTTCGATCACCTCAAGCAGCAAGCCAAGTAACTCCTTAAGGCCGTTCAGTGTCCGCTGATTCGGATGTACTCGAGCGTGTGGCCGAAGTAGGCCCCAACCTGTCGGGTAAGATCCCATTTATCCGGGCAGACGCGCAGTCGGTGATCGCCCGCGAGCAAGGCGTCGGCTCCTGACGTCAGCTTAAGGATCTCCTGGCCGGAGACGGAAAATCCAAACAGATCAGCCGCATTCATCGCGAGCTCGGGGCGTCGTACGCGGCCATTCACAGGGAGTTTCAGGACGCCCAGGTTACGTGCAACTTCAGCTCCGCACACGAAATAACGTTTGCCGATTATCAGGCTGGTCTCACGTCTGATCACTGCTACTACCCCTTCCGGCTCGAGCCGCTAGGCACCCAGGAAGAGCGACGCCTCTTCACGACCATCGTCCATCAGGATCTGGCCCATCTCGAGCTGACCTGGTCCCAGCTCGTGCCACGACGCATTCGCGATGCCGAGATCGAGAAGAACAAGCAAGACCTGGACATCGTAGCCAGGAGCGAGACGGTGATTCTCGTTGCTTTCGAGTATACGCTCGAGGAAACGGAGCGCAGTCTGATCAACGTGGTGTATCCGCTGAGTGTGTTCGAGCCTGTGCTGGATCGACTGGATAAATGGGATCTATCGACAGAATCGTAGGATGATTGATCGTAGAACCGGCCTCTGGCCGGGAGCTTCCAGCAATAACGCCTGGCCGGAGAGCGCAGGTTTCGAAATCGCATAGGCAAGGGCGCACCTCCGGAGGCGGCTCCTACGATGGGAGGGCTTCCGACGAGTGAGGCTACCGGTCTACCCAGACCAGATCCACCTCATCCTGTCTGCCCTGCTTGACCGTCCACAGGTCAAGCAGCGCCATCATCAACGCGTCTCCACCCGTGACAGCCTCGTAGTGGTCGTGGCGGTGAGACGCTCTGGGTAGAGACGAGTCGCCGAGATAGGTCTGGATCGACCAACGGGCGAAGTGTTCCGCTCGCTGGAGATACGCCCGATCACCGCTCAGCTCGTGCGCATTTAGCATCAGCTCGATCACCTGCGCCATCATCCTCGGGTAGACGGGATCGTCCGCACCCGCGATCAACTCGATGATCGACTGGAGGAATCCGGGCGATCCCACCCCACTGACGTCAGGATCCGAGGCCAGGTATCGGCGGGCCGTCGTGATCACCAGATCGTGATACTTGCGCAGATCGGTCTGCTTGAACCGCTCGTAGCAGATGTTGGCCACCGCCGCGTGCGAGCGGACAACCCAGGCCCCGTGATCGCGGAACGGGTTGGGAATGGCCCGATCGGACCACAGCGCGGATCGCTGACCCTCTTCAGGCCCGAACGGCTGGAGCGTATAGACGTCGGCACCCGTCAAAAACCCCAATCGTGCCGGATCGTGACGCATCTTCAGAAACGCTGAGTCGATACGAGCTGCGGTAAGACGCATGTCGGACGCCAGCAGCGGCTCCACCCGTTCAGCACTCCATCCCAGGTCCACGGCCAGAGAGAGGTTGTCCACGGGAAGCACGATTCGACCGCGCCACGGCTCGGTCTGAATCGGTGTCGCACTGTCTGCCGGGATGGCGCCCGATTCGGGAGAACGCCGCGACTCGAGGAATCGGACCAGGGCCTCCATCGCCACGTCGAGCGACCGGTTCCGCCGTTCCGCAAACACCCACGCCCACGTCCCCACCGACAGATGCTGGAGATACCGGTCGTCCTGTGTCTCCTGGAAGGCTCTCGCCCAGGTGCGCAGGTAGAACCCGGCGTGTCTCGGCTCGTCCTGGTTCACCATCGGACCGTGCTGGTCGTAGATTGCGTGTTTCCCATAGTTGCCAGACTCGTGATCCCCGATCTGGTTCTCCCACACCCCTTTCGCGAATCGGAAAGAAACCTTCGGGTTGAGCAGGTAGCACCGATCCCACAATACCCAGGGCCGGAAGAACTCGTGGAGTTTGCCCCCCACCTTGTGAATCCGGCGCTCTTCGTGGAAGTCCCAACCCATGTGCTCGCCCCACGCCAGCAGGTCCGTCGAGCTATGCGGGGCGCATTCAAGGAAGAAGCTCAACGTGCGATCCGCTTCGGCGGCATAGGTCGAATCTCCCGTCAGGTCGGTCAAAGCATACAGAATCTGATACAGATTCTGGTCGTGCATCGGATTGGCGCCTTCGAACACCCGATCCCGACCACGGACACCGGCGATGTCGGGCCCACCATCCCGCTCGATCATCGCGAACGTAGATCGGTCCAGTGTGGTCGCGATCAGCGGGCTGCGGACATTGTAATTGTCTCGGCCGTAAGTCAGGAGGGCGTTCGCATAGTTCGTAACGACCTTCAAGTAATCGGGTTCTGCGGCCTCGACGCCACAGAACGGGCCGAACATCACAAGCAGGCAGGCAAACACCTTCTTTCGGGTATGTTTTCCTGGTGAGGGCATTGGTTCTAAAATATAGGGGCAACGCCTTCGCGTTGCTTGTGAGTTTCCGGCGACCTTCTCCACAAATTCAAGGTCTTCAGCACGCCGAGGTCCCATTGATGCGACGTCCAGCTATTACTCTGCTACTGGTTACGATTCTGGGTGCCTGTACATCCGTTGAAACCAGGTCCTTGCCTGAAGCGGCCAAGCTCAAGGCGGTGAACGGCGAGGCAAACGACTACTTCGGCTATACCTGCTCGACCGACGGTGACCGGGCGATCGTCGGTGCCTACGGAGACGATGACCGGGGTGCGAATGCTGGTGCCGCATACGTCTTCCGGACCCGGAATCATAAATGGACAGAAGAGGCAAAATTGGTTCCCCTCCAGGCGACGCAGAATAAACAGGTCGGCATGGCAGTCGCGATCAGTGGTGATTTTGCGTGGGTCGGTTCGCGTGGGGACATCGAGCGGGGCCACCAGACTGGGTCCGCATACGTCTTCCGCCGGTTCAGGGACGGCTGGGTACAGGTCGGTCGCTTCCGTTCGCACGAGCAGGGCGCGGATGATCTTTTCGGCCTCTCTGTTGCGGTCGACGGAGAGTGGGCGGTGGTCGGCGCGCACGGCGACCCGAAACACGGCCGGAATTCCGGCTGTATCTACGTTTACCGGTTAGTCAACGACGTGTGGTCCTTCGTTCGCCGCCTCTATCCGCCCAAAGGGAACGACGCTGACTATTACGGCTTCTCCGTCGACATCAGCGAAGAGCGCATCGTTGTGGGGGCGTTCGGGGATGACACCAAGGGGATCCGTGCCGGGGCGGCGTATGTCTATACGCTGGGTGCGGACGGATGGAAGCTCGAAGTCAAGCTGACGGCTGCCGACGGGAAGAAGCACGACCTCTTCGGTCACTCCGTTGCCGTATCGGGATCGGCCGTTGTGGTGGGCGCGCACGGGAACGACACGCTGGGTCGTTTCTCCGGAGCGGCATACGTGTTCAGCAAGACCCCTCGTGGGTGGCGTCTGGTCGAAAAGCTCGAAGCCCCGGACAAGCGGGCAAACAAGTATTTCGGATTCTCCGTCGACATCTCACCGAAGCGCATCCTGGTCGGGGCCCGGGGTGACAGCCACGCGGGCACCATCCAGAACGGCGCCGCCTATCTCTTCGCCAGATCGGGCAGAAAATCGGCAGAGCCCATCAAGCTCATCGCACAATTCCCCGCCGACCTCGACTTCCTCGGTCGATCCGTTTCCATCGCCGACGGCTTTGGCCTGCTCGGCGCCCACGGGGACGACGATTCGGGATCAATGTCAGGGTCGGTATACAGCTTCTGACTACCTGGGGGCTGAAAGGTCGCCGGGTTGGGAAGCTGCGTCTTCACGGACGGACTCGCCGGACCGTGTAACCAAGAACCGATCGAAGTCCACTTCAGCGGGTCCGACGGTCACCGTGCCCATATCAGGCCGATCACCGATACGGCGGGATACGGCCCGAATACTTACAAGCAGCCCTCGCAGACCGACGGGCTTGTTCGTGTAGTCGTCCGCACCCAGGTCGAGATCGGTCACCTTATCGATCTTCTCCCCTTTGGCGGTCAGCGTGATGATCGGCGTCGAAATCCCTTCGTCGCGCAGAGCACTACAGACTTCATACTCATTCATCAACGGCAGCATCAGATCGAGTAGAATCAGATCAATATCCTCAGACCTCGCCTGTTCGAGGCCATTCCGTCCGTCGTGTGCGACCCGCACCTCGTGACCCTCATGCACGAGGTGGTCAGCCAGGACCTGGGCGATCGGTTTCTCGTCTTCGATAATCAGGATCGTCACATCGCACGCTCCAGCGGGATTCGTAGCGTAAAGGTCGTTCCTCCACCTTTGCGGTCAGTCACCAAAACGTCACCACCGTGTGCACGCACCGTCTCCTGAACCAGGGCGAGACCGAGGCCGGCTCCGGTCTCATCAGTCACGTTCGATCCGCGACTGAACTTCTCGAAAATCTGCTCCTGATCCTCAGGCGGAATGCCGATTCCGCGGTCGCTCACGGTGATCACCATGCCCGAGTCGACCGTCCCGACTGATCGGCTGAGTTCCTTTCGACCCGTGGAATACTTCATCGCATTGCCGATCAGGTTCGCGATGGCGTGATCTATCGTCTCCGCATCGACGCGCGCGACCGCTGGTGGGCCATACGATACATCAACCAGGAGAACCCCGCCTCCTCGGCGACAGCCTGAAACTCGTCAACCGTACGCCTTACGATGCCCGATACGTCAGCCTCGGCGAAGCGATAGACGGTTCGTCCACTCTCCAATCGAGAGAAGTCCAGCACATTCGTCACCATTCGGGCCAGTCGGTTGCTCTCCTTCGAGATCGTCTGGATATACCGATCGAGCTGTTCCTCACCGCAATACCGTTTCACCGCCAGCCTTTCCGCGTGCATCTGGATCGACTGAAGCGGCGTTCGCAGTTCGTGGAACACGTTCGACACGAAGTCTGACCGCATCCGTGACATCTCGAGTTCACGCTCCGTACTCCGGTGAACATAGACCACCCCAAACGCAATCATTCCTGCAAGCATTCCGACGACGACCACAGCCTGCACACGCTCCTGCCTGAGTGCGCCAAAAGCCGACTCCGAATCCTTCGCGAACACAACGACGTTCAACCGATACAGTCGCTAACTGGCGGGGGCGATCGCGCGGAGATACCGCGCAGTGCGGGATTCGAGCCGTTTGGTCCAGGTCGAACACCTTCAGATCATAAGTCTCTGGCAGCGCCTCCCTGAGCGCATCCTCCGCGCGATCGAGATCGATCACTACAGAGTAATACTCCTTCCCCACGACTTTTCCCGTCGATCGAAGGGCGGTGTATCCTTCCACGAACTGCAACCGACGCCGGGCGACCTCGAACTGCCGGTCTGCCTCTTGAGAGGCCAGAGATCGTCTCGCCATCATTCGATGGGCTGTCTCGATGTACTCACCGAACGCAAGGAAAACAGGCATTTCGCCGCTGTTGGTCAGGTCCAGCCAGTCTCTGATAAGTTCAGTCGCTTCAGCAGGGTGATCGAGATGGGAGAGCATCAGGAGAATTCTCATCGACAACACGTGGGCACCCTCCGCACTGAACAAGGCGGGGTTCTGCCCGAGCTCTGAGTGGATTGCCCGCGCACGAACAAAATCCCCGCCCGAGGTATAAGCACGGGAGAGCAGGCTCTTCAGATCGGCGCGGTCTGCAGGCGAGACCGTTTCGGCCAGGCTCCTCTCTTAGACCTCTGCGGCCTTGAGTGGACGGCCCGCCTCGAACTCGAAGATCCGACCCCGATCGACAACCCGCTGCTGAGCCTCTCCTCTGGACCAGCGCTGAAACGGAACTTATCGAGGAATCTCCAGGTTTCGCTTCCGGTCCACCATCACCGGAAACAGATAATACGAGCTCTGGTGCTCCCGCTTCTCCCCGATCTCGCAGGCCAGCGCATTCAGAATCCCGTCCATCCGGTCCTGAAGCGTCGGCAGGCGCAGCTGCAGGTCCATAAGTACGCTTCGGTCTTCGTCCACCAACGTGCGGACACTCATCACGGTCAGCGCGACAGCGGAGATCAGGCCCAGGATGCCGAGCCAGATGGCACTGCGCAGGGGTTTCGCAGCATTCATACTGGAGAAGATCGGTCACAATGGCGCGGCGGTTGTCATGATCTTGTCATGTCGACGCCATGGGTGAATATTGCCGGAGACTCAGAACGTCCTTCGGAACGATCGCTATGAACCTGAAATTACACGCTCTGTCCCTAGCCTTCGAGGACAAGCGCCTCCTGTCCAACGTTGACCTGACCATCACGCAGGGTGACTTCGTCGTCATCAGAGGTCCATCCGGATCGGGTAAAAGCAGCTTGCTGCGGCTGTTGAATCGACTTGCCGAACCCGCCTCCGGGCAGATCACGATCGACGACACGCCTGTATCCGAGGTCGAAGTGACCGGGTTCCGTAGACGGGTCGGGTATGTCCAGCAGACCCCGGTCATGGTCAGCGGAACGGTGTTCGACAACCTCACGCTCCCGTTCGGCTACGCGTCTGCCAATACCGATGCCCCTTCAATAGAAGCGCTGAAAGACCTTCTGGATGGGTATAACCTGAGCGACGTCGACCTGGACGAGGATGCGGAGAAGCTGTCCGTCGGCCAGAAACAGCGGGTCGCCTTGATTCGTACGTTCTTGACCCGGCCCGAGGTCATCCTGTGCGACGAGCCGACGTCAGCGCTGGATCCGGACTCCCGTGAGATCGTGGAAGCGCAACTCCGTCGAATCAACCGAGAGGATCGTACAACGATTATCCTCGTCACGCACCTCGCGTTCGAGGCCCAGGATGTCGTTGGCCGCCATTTCTCCCTCGGTGAAGGACGATTGGAGGAGGCGGCATGAACGTCATCGACGTCGGCCCGCTCCAGTTGGCCTACTGCCTGGTCTTCATCCTGATTGCCGTCGCGGGCAGCTTTTCGCTTAAGCTGGGACTCGAACGCGACCTCATCGTCGGCACGATACGCACTTTCGCCCAGTTGGGCATCATTGGCTACGTCCTCAAGTTCATCTTCGATCTAGACAACTCCTGGCTGATCCTTATCCTCTTCGCCTTCATGGTCTTCTGGGCCGCTCACGCGATTCGGGGACGCGTCAAGGAGGAGAAGGTCGCCATCTTCATCCCCACGTTCATCTCGATGGTCTCGAGCTATACGCTCGTTTCGATCGTCGTAACCTCCGTCATCGTCCAGGTCAAACCGTGGTATACGCCGCAGTATTTCATCCCGCTCGGCGGCATGATCATCGGCAACTCGATGAACGCCATCACGATCTCCCTCGACCATCTGTTCTCGGACATCCGAAAACAACGTGATGAAGTCGAGCTCGCACTCTGTCTCGGCGCCACGTATCAGGAGGCGACCGGAACGATTCTTCGCGACACCATCCGGGCAGGAATGATTCCCTCGATCAACTCGCTGATGACCGTCGGGCTCGTCTCGATACCCGGCATGATGACCGGGCAGATCCTTGCTGGCGCGGACCCCGTGATCGCGATCAAGTATCAGATCATCGTCATGCTCATGCTCGTCGCCTCTACCGCCATCGGCTCGATCATCGTCGTTAACGTGATGCGACGCCGCTGCTTCACGCGCGCTCACCAACTGGTTCTCTGATGAGACTGAACAGCGAACAACTCGATCAGTTGAACGTCGACGGATATGTCATCATCGACTGCCCATTCCCTCGGGAGCTAACGGATGCCTGCCTGGAAGCGGTATCCATGACTGCAGTCGATCCCGAAGACATGACGCCGGATGCGAAGAAGAACCACCACTCGCTCCCACCTCAGATCCCGGACTCCTATTGGTGCGCGCTCGATCACGCCTCCCCATTCCTCGCCATCGAACTGCACGCCGAGATCCTCGAGATCGCGCGTCAACTCGAGGGTCACCAGGACATCTACTATCGCAACGGCGGTATCAACGAACTCGCGCCGGGTCGTGGGTTTCTCTGGCATCGAGACACGGAATGGGACTACATCGAGTTCATGCACTACTTCTCTGACGCATCGATTTCGGACGGATGTCTGCGGGTCATTCCCGGGTCGCAGGTCGGGGAGAAAGACCGGTGGATGGATCGGATCGATGCGCTGCGGCAGGAGCAGGACTACGACGACCCGCCGACGATGGAAGGCCCGGCGGATGTTCGAATGGATGGCGAGATACCTTTGGAGATCACGTCCGATCAGTTCATCGTCCGTCACTCGAAGATCCTGCACGCAACGTGGAAGAACGAGAGCCAGAAGGGTCGGCTGATGCACCACTGGGTGTTCCGGCATCCGAGCGAGGACAACCATCGGTTTGCGTGGCAGGACTACCTAACGGAAGAGCTAATTGAGGGCCTGTCACAGGACCAGAAGGATGCCCTTTGGTTGGATCGGGATTTCGAGATTCACGAGAAGTATGTGGGCGAACGGGAACGAGAGTTGGGAAAGGTGATGTGGGGCGTGGTATAATGCGTGGGACCGGCCTTCGGCCGGGAGCTTCTTCACGACGATATATCTAAAATCCTAGAGGTCGTGAGCCAAAGGCCGGCATCAAAGACGCAGTCAAACAAGGGTGGACGGAGCCCACAAATGATCACGGCCAGAGGCAGTTCCCACGATCCGAAGCCGGTACTACGCCTAGTTCACTAATCCCCACAGACGCTTTCGGTCGTCCGACCAGCCTTCCCATTCGCCATCGAAGATCCGCTTGAGCGCCTCCAGATCGCGCTTTCGACCACCTGCCGGATAGTAGTTCCAGGCCATGGCCCGTCTGGGTCCGGCCGCAGTCTTCTCTCCCGTGGCGTGCCAACAGCTCGGTGTCCACACGAGCGTCCAACGTGGGTCGAGACGTACTTCCACTTCAGCAGGATGCTTCGCGAAGCACATTTCAGGATCCTCGTCGTGCGTCCCCGTCGCGATCTCGACCTGCTTCAGTTCCTCGTACACTTCCTCTCTTGGTCGCAAATGCGTTCCCGGATACACCCGGAGCGGTCCGTTCGAGGGATCGTGCCGGTCGAGCGCTGTTCGGAACGAGACCTGCTTCACGTCCGGCCCCCCGTCCGCGTGCCACTGGACCTGAATCTTCGCACGACCGTCCTTCGAAACCGTCTGCGACGCATCGCCCAGTCCACACGCCCCGATATGGATGTCGTCCGTCCCCAGCAGTTCCCTAGCGATCGATACTGCCTTCGGCTTTTCGACCAGTTCCACAGCCTGTTCCATCATCATCAGGAACTGACACGCCCCGATGTTATGCCCCTCAGGCCAATCGGTCGTCTCCCACTGAGGCTCGTTGGTGCGCTGAAGACGATCGACCTCGAGCATGGTCTCGTGACCGAACGGGTTCGGAATCAGGCAGAAGCCGTTGGTTTGGAAGTGGTTCTTTTCTGTTTCAGTAAGGGCCATGAGTATTCGTCCACTGTGGGATTGGGTCGCATAGCGCTAAGCGTAGGGCGCAAAGCGAAATCAAATCCCAAATCGCCTTACTATGCGCTTGGCGCTATGCGATTTTCACTAGTCGTTTGCCGATGTGGTCCCCACGGAGGAGACCCATAAAGGCTTCCGGCGCGTTCTCGATGCCGTCGACGATGTCTTCGCGGTAGGTGATTTGGCCGGAACTTACCCACTGGGCCATTTCGCGGAGGGCCTGATCGTACTGATCTGCCCAGTCGAAGACGAGAAGGCCCTGGATACGCAAGCGTTTGACGATGCAGTGCCAGAGGAGGCGAGGACCGACCGGTGGTTCGGTGGCGTTATACTGCGCGATCTGACCGCACACGGCGACACGCGCACGCAGATTCAACAGCGGGAACACGGCGTCGGTGATCGGGCCGCCCACGTTGTCAAAGTAGACGTCGATTCCGTCGGGACAGAGTTCCTGGAACGATGCACCGTGTTCGTTCGAGGTCTTGTAGTTGAACGCTCCGTCGAAGCCGAGATCGTCGAGCACGTAGCGAACCTTTTCATCCGTTCCCGCACACCCGACCGTACGACAGCCTTTGATTTTCGCGATCTGGCCGACGACAGACCCGACAGCACCTGAAGCCGCGGAGACGACAACCGTCTCACCGGCCACAGGCTGGGCGACATCCAGCAAACCGAAGTAAGCCGTCAGTCCCGGCATCCCTAACACACCCAGCGACATCGAGATCGGCGCCAGCGACGGATCGACCTTGCGGGCACCCTCTCCGTTCGAAATGCCGTGCGTCTGCCAGCCCAGGTTGGCCTGGACCATGTCACCGCTCTGATAGTCGGGGTGGTTGGATTCGATCACCTGACCCACCGTCCCCCCCACCATCACCTCGCCTATGTCCACACCTTTGGAATAGGAAGCGCCCTCGTTCATCCGTCCGCGCATGTATGGATCAACGGACATATACTCGTTCCGAATCAGCATCTCCCCAGTGTTCGGTTTCGGAATGTCGGTCTCGACGAGCTTGAAATCCGACTCCTTCGGGAACCCGTATGGGCGCTGGGCCAGCGTGATCTGGCGGTTCTTCTCTGGCATCGTTCACACCTTCCGCATATAATGGTCGCCGCAACGCCGATCAATGTACCACGTTCCCAAGCGAGATCAATCCTACCGTGCACATCGATTCCTACCACACCGTCTACAAGGACCCCGCCTACTATTGTGGGCCGGGGCCGTCCGTCGTGCATGACCCGACAGAGGACAGGCTGACTGTGTGCTTTCGGCGTGTCAAGTCCTGGCTGTCCGACGGACTGGCCGGCCACTGGCACCCGTCTACGGAGACGTATATCACGCACTCGACTGATCTCGGGCAGACGTGGACAGCCCCGCGGATCCTCTTCGGTGGCTGGCAGTGCCCTGTCTGACTCGGTCGCGTGAGGGAACCCTTCTGCACAGCTCCCACCGAATCGAGCTCGTCAGCGAGGACATTCTGGCGTCGACGGCGATAGCCGGCGTCATGCAGAACCCGTGGCCCGGTCTGCACGCCGGAACGGCGATCCATCGGTCGGAAGATGACAGCCTGACCTGGTCGGACCCGGTATGGCTGTCCGGCTTACCCGATGCAGTGCCCCTTCACCTCTCACTGAACACACCCGTCGCCGTTCGGGGCAACGTATTGCAGACCTCGAGCGGTCGCCTGTTGATCTCGGCATACACGCTGGGTGAACACAATACGTCCTGCCTGTTCCCGTCTGACGATGACGGCCGAGCGTGGTCGTATGTGGGGCCGATCGCAGAGGAAAACAACGAGACGGATCTGGGTTATCCGCACGCTGTCTCGTTGCAGGATTGGCGTGTGTTCGTCGTGTATTACTTGAATCGCAAGGTGGATGTGAATGATCGGACGGCGCTGAGGTTTATCGAGGCGTATGTGGTGCCGGAGTAGGGCGAAGATTGTTGATCCGGGTACGATGTCGGCGTCGAAGAGGATGANATCTTACCCGGATCCGCTCGGCTACTCCGGCANCCCTCTCTTGCTCCTCCTGCAAACTAGGGGCTGTCGCCCCTGGCTACTATCAGACGCCCTTNGGGGGCTGGAACCCGGGTGCGGATTTGGTGGTCTTGGTGTCCTTGGTGGTCAAAACGCCTTTCAGGAATGGTCGAGTCGTGACTTCATTCTATCTGCTTGTGGCTAAAATCTGTCACAGCGTGCCGGCATTGCGGCGGCCGTTCTGGAAGTATGTTTACCAGCGACTGGCGAGTCGGTATGCGGTGCCAGAGTGGGTGTTCATGAACTACGGCTACTTGCCGGCGGATCATCTGAAGCTGGAACCGGGGGATGAGAGTCAGCGGTCACTGATCTCGTTGTATCACCACGTGGCCCTTCCGGGCGAACTGGAAGGGAAGCGGGTGCTCGAAGTCGGGTGTGGGCGTGGTGGGGGTGCGTCGTATGTCGCGCGGTATCTGAAGCCGAGTGAAATGAAGGCCGTCGACATCTCGGAGAACGCAGTCACGTTCTGTAGGGAAAGACATCCCTTCCCACAGCTATCGTTCGAGCGAGGAGATGCGGAACACCTGCCGTTCCAGGATGGCGAGTTCGATGCCGTCCTGAATGTCGAATCTTCACACTGCTACGGTGACGTAAGCCGTTTCTTTGGCGAGGCATATCGGGTCCTGAATCCGGGTGGATCATTTCTATACGCTGATTTCAAGCCGACGGAGGATGTCGAAGGGGTTGTCGCCAGCGTGAGGAAAGCCGGTTTCCAGATAAACGAAAACGAGGACATCACTCAGAATGTCCTCTCGGCGCTGGCGCAGGATAGTGAACGGAAAGAAGTGTGGATCTCCGAACTGGCGGAGGCAAGTCTTCAGGGGACGCTGAACATCTTCGCGGCGACGTCAGGAACGAAGCTGTTTAGCGAGTTCCAGAATGGCGTCCTGACGTATTACCGGATTCACGCGAGGAAAGCGTAACGACCTTCCCTAGCCTAGACGACCAAATCGACCAGCTGAACCGTTCCGCCATGTCCGTTCTCGCCGCCGTAGATCCCCGTTTCACGCACCAGGCCCTAGAGGTCGTTCCGCTCGTTCTTGATCTCAAACGGTGTCGACGTATGGCCGAGGTAGATGGCCTCGACACCTGTCGCGCCAAGCGCGGCCAGCTGACGATTACCTGCTCCGTCCTGAACCAACACCCTGAACCGTTCGAATACCGAGTCACCGTTGTCGATGAAACCGTTCTCGTCCTCGTCGTAGGCGGCGAGGTTGGCGAATCCGTTTCCGGACTGGGTGCCGAACAGTTCGAACCCATCATTCACGTTTCCATCACCATTGCGCCGGAGACTGGGAGGGGACTGTGGAAGGCTTGTGGTTCCCTTCTACTTGGGATCTCGACAGGTTTAGAACATGCTCCAGCTTTTTTGGTACAAGATCGACCCCACCACCAGCTGTTTCGCCGACCCTTGTCGGCTAGTCACCTTTGACTACGCCTCACAGGTGACCCAAGACGCGCTCTCTNAGGCGCCGCGAGGGGCTGGGCCCCGGCAGACCATGGCCGAGGAGATGGCCCACTCTGCGTTTTCAACAATGGCAGCCTCCCCGCCACCCTACCTCGTGCGCTCGCCGCACCCCACTTCGTGTTCCACACGCCCCGCCCATCCCATCCTTCGACCGCCTGAAGGGTCCACTCCCCTAGGGTGCAGATCATTTGCCCTGTGCCCGCTCTCGCAACACCGGGGCCTGCTCCTGTGCAGGCNCCGAGGGTGACTGGTTGTGGATATGCTGGCATTTTGCGGCGCACCGAATCGCACTTCGACGGAGCGAATTTGATAAGAATATCTTAACAAGGAGGGGTGTGAATGTGCGGCTTTCTACCGGGCTGGTGCATCCAAACCCTTGTTTAAGTGACAGTTATTTTGCTTGACATGATTCGGGGAATTCGGCACCCTTCTCACGTCGAAGGGCACGGGGCTGGGGCCTTGTCGCTTCGTCTGAAGTCCTTTGAGACCCCTGTCGGAGGCTGCATGGCAAAAGAGGAAAAGGTTATACTAGAAGGAACCGTGACGGACATCCTTCCTGACGGCCAGTATACCGTCGAAATCGAAGGTGGACATCAGATCCTGGGCTATACGTCGGGCAAGATGCGTCGATTCAACATCCGTATCGTCGTCGGCGACAAGGTCACCATCGAGACCTCGCCTTACGATCTGACACGCGGCCGAATCACCTATCGCGACGCAGGCGATATGGGTGCCNCCGGTCCCCGCCCGAAGGGAAGCCGCCCTACGCGAAACCGCCGCCGCCGTCGATAGGTCTAAAATACACCCGAGTTGTATATCGCCCCCTGTCTCCTATGAGATTAGGGGGTTTGTTGTTTCCCCTAACTTCTAAACTCTGGACTCGGTACTCTGAACTCTCCTTTGCCTTTCTGTTTTCTTACTCTCGACCTCGACGGTACGCTCCTTCGTACCGACAAATCGATCTCAGACCGTACAAGACGCGCGATCGAACTTTCGGTATCCAGCGGTCTTACCCTAATCGTTGTCACTGCCCGTCCTCCAAGAAGCGCTGAGCATCTCCTCGATGGCTACCTCGCCGACGCCCTCTGCGTTTACTATTCCGGAGTATTCGTTCGACTTGGGGAGAAATTCATCCACAAACAGACCATTCCCGTCGTGGATGCCAGCCAGATCGTCAACGGATTCCTCGACCGTGTCTCTGAGGCAAGGATCAGTGTCAAAATTGACGATCGGCTCTTCTCTACGCACCCCCACGTCTGGGTGAAGCCTGAAGACATCCGGGACGTCAGACCCTCGCNGGTCCGGGAGCCGGTCAAAATCATGCTGCACGTGACGCACTNCGACCTGCCAGACAGCGTTCGCTGCATTCTTTCCGACAAAGGTGCGCTTGCCCAGATCTGTCACCGAAACGTCTCCGAGTCTGATGGACTCATGCGTCTTCTCGACCGGCTCGGTNGCACGCTGGCTGACGTGATCGCATTCGATGATGACACGAATGACGCCGAGATGATCAGGTAAGCAGGCATGGGCGTCGCGATGGAGAATGCAGTCGAAACGTCTAAGGCAGTCGCTGGTCGGGTCACTCTTTCGCACGATAATGACGAGATTGCTTTGGTTCTCGAGAAGGTTCTGTCCTCTTCGGTGTAGGTCTCTGACGGAAAAAAGCCAGGGAACCGCAGAGAGCGCAGAGAATCACACCTCACTTGACCCGACCTTTCTGCTCAGACAGGTCGGCCCCCAAGAACCAGCCTTCCCCGTTGGATAGTCGGTCCATCGAGCAATTGCCTCCCNACCATACCGAAGTAGATTCTCNGGCACATCTAAGGAGGCTGGTATGGACCGCCAGGAAATGTCGAACGAAGAGAACTACGCCTTTGACGTCGCCGGATACCTGATCGTCAGGAACGTCCTCAAGCCCGAGGAGCTCGACCGACTGAATGCCGCCATCGATGAGAATGGGACGTTCAGCGGGATGCTTACGTGGCCGGATGGCGGCCGCGAGCCCTTTAGATATCTGCTGGTCCATCCGGTACTCACCTGGTATCTCAACCAGATTTGCGGTACGGGATTCAGGCTCGACTCCCTTCCCCGTCTATTCTCGAGTGATCCAAACTCCGATACACCGTTTAGTTCACGATTCCTCACCAAGGGGGACGAGCCCCGAAACCCGGCGACGGCTTACTACCACCAGAACCAGCGTCGGGCCGCCCAGATGGTCCGGTGTTTATGGACGTTGACTGACATTCCGGCGGGAGCAGGTGGGCCGACGGTCGTCCCGTGTACGCACAAAAGTAACGTCGCTACTCCTGAGGATCTGCTCAACGGCTCGGATGACATGGGGCTTTCCAAGCAGCTGGAGCTCGAGGCAGGAGACCTGGTCATCCTTTCCGATCCCGTTGTCCGCGGACTCAGACCCTGGCAAGGCGAAGGGCCGCTCCGTCTCCTCGAGTACACCTACACGGCACGTGGCGTCATATCCAAGGCTGGAACCGGCCCCGAGGCCGAAGAGGAGCCCACCCCTGACTGGATGAACGAGATCGATCCCGCCACGCGAGCCGTCCTCTATAAGCCTGGATATCAGNCTANCACACCACCTGCCACGCTGATTCCGAACGGCGACCGTACTGAAGTCTCCGACCACCGCGACCTNATCCACCCGTCGATCCTGAAGCGCGACGAGACTGCCGACATNGACTACAAGGANTTCTACTACTGGGATCTGTGCGGTCACCTCGTCATACGGAACATCATGACGAACGACGATCTCGCTTTGGCGAACGAGGCCATCGATAAGTTCTCCGACCGCATCGTACGTGGTGATGAACTTGCACGCGGATCGAAAAGCCTGGCTGGTAAGGGGCGCCCTCTACTGGGTGGACTCATGGAACTCCCCCATCCCTATTGCGAGCCATTCAGGCGAATGGTCACGCATCCCGAGATCGTCAAACGTCTGACCTGGATGGGTGGCAGCGGTTTCCGGTGCGGTGGACCGACGGCATTTGTGTCCGACAAGGGATCGACCGGCCACTCACTTCACGATGCCAACGAGCCGCTGATCCCCTCGCGGTCCTACGTCTACAAGAATGGTCGCAGCTACTGCGAGGCGGTTACTGTCACATGGCAGTTACGCGATGTTACCGAGGAGGATGGGGGATTCGCTTGCGTGCCGGGGAGCCACAAAGCGAAGTATCGTGTCCCGGAAGGAGTGCGCTCGTGCGATGACCATATGGACCTGGTCGNCCACCCGACCTTCAAGGGCGGCGACGTGCTCTTCTTCATGGACGGGGCGCAGACGCACGGCGCGCTCGCCTGGCATTCTGAGATCGCGCGCCGTGGAATCCTGATCAAATACTCGTCGAGAAACTTCAACCGCAGCGGTGGCGAGATGTGTTATCCAGAGAATCGCTGGGGGGATGTCGTGGAAGGGATGTCCGACGAGCAACTGGCCGTCATGCGAGGTCCCGACCGTGACAATCACAACGGGAACGTGCCTCGACTCGAGATCGTTGATGGCGATGTCATCGTGAACTATGAACGGTCGGGCGGCCTGTATTCGGCGGCCACGCCGGACGGCCCGGTCAATAAGTACTAAATCTTTCGAGCTGGATAGGTGACCGTCCACCCCACGCGCATACCGGTCCGCACACTGAACACAGCGGGGATAACCAAAGTCAGAAGCATTTATCGCGGGGACCGCGGAGGGAGCCTAGAAGGGGAGATCGGGGCAGTGCTGGCAGATGCGGTGGATAATCTGGTGTCGAGGATGATCCGGAATATTCAGCTACTGGATCCTGCGAGGGGGCATTAGGTAGATCTACTGGTTCGGGCCCACACCGGGTTATCGCCTTTGGCGAAACCGTCCCCGGCCTCAGTCGAACCGGGGCTCTCCTCTTCCACGCGTGGGAGAGGAGAGCCCCGACCTTCTCACAAAGCGATGGTCGTTACTTCACCTCGGCGATGGCGGCGATTTCTACGCTGGCGCCGAGTGGGAGTTCGCTGGCGCCGACCGCGAAGCGAGCGTGGGTGCCGGCGTCGCCGAGAACTTCGGCGAGCAGTTCGGATGCACCGTTGATCACTTTGGCCTGGTCGGTGAATCCTTCCGCCGAAGCGACGAACCCTTCCACACGTACTATCTGTACGATGTTGTCCAGCGACTCGGCCTCAGCTCTCAGAACCGCCAGGATGTTCAGACCGCATTGTCTGGCACCGACGTACGCTTCATCCACAGAGACATTCCGACCAACTGACCCTGTGCACGTCAGCGTGCCTTCGCTCAGCGGCAGTTGTCCCGCGACGTAGACCAGGTTTCCCATCCGCTTCGACGGCACATACGCACCGGCCGGTGCCGCCATCTCAGGCAGCTTNATTCCAAGTTCCTTCAGCTTTGCTTCCGCACTCACAGTGTTTTCTCCGCTTGTACACCAATCAGGAACGATTCGACCATCCCACGATAAACCCTCCGTCGCGAATCCCGGCATTCCCCGCTTCGCCAAAGCTACGCGGCGGCGAGCGGGATGAACGGTGTACACGGTTGGCCGCCCAAGATAGTGGTTAG
This sequence comes from Gemmatimonadota bacterium, assembly GCA_002727195.1. GTDB lineage: Bacteria > Latescibacterota > UBA2968 > UBA2968 > UBA2968 > UBA2968. The sequence continues at coordinate 27,285 of PBWH01000007.1, read as the reverse complement.
TTTACGCCCGCTGATTGTTTGACGTGCTCCACCAGATCGGCCAGGGCGACGTCCCACTTGTCTTCGGCATCGCGTCGTTTCACCTCGACGGTACCCGCTTCCAAACCGCGCGACCCAACCGTGATCCTGATGGGACAGCCAATCAAGTCTGCGTCATTGAACTTGACCCCGGCCCGCTCATCACGGTCGTCAAGCAACACGTCAATTCCGGCTGCTTCGAGCTGCGACTTCAGGTCTTCGGCTGCCTCGAGTTCTCCCTTCGGCTTCTTCCCCGCAAGGACGACCATGTGGCAGGTGAACGGCGCCACGGCCACTGGCCAGATGATCCCGTTCTCGTCGTGGAATGCCTCGAGGATGCACCCGATCATCCGGTCTACGCCGATCCCGTAGCTTCCCATGATCACGGGATGCGTCTTGCCATCCGAATCCAGCACGTCCGCACCGACGGCTTCGGTATACTTCGTTCCCAGCTTGAAGATGTTCCCGACCTCGATGCCACGCTCACTGCCCAGTTTGGTCCCACACGTCGGGCAGGACATTCCCTCTTCGACCGCCACAAGATCTGTCACGATATCCGGTTTAAAGTCGCGTCCAGCATTTACGTTCAGAAGGTGAACACCCTCCTTGTTCGCTCCCGCGACAAAGTTGGATCCCTCCACAACAGCCGGGTCGACCACGATCGTCACGTCCTCGCTGACCCCGATCGGTGACCCGTATCCGGGCTCCGATCCGACCGCCTTGATCTCCTCTTCCGTAGCGGGTCGCATCTCGGTCGCCTTAACGGCGTTCGTCAGCTTGGTCTCGTTCAGTTCGTGATCCCCACGCACCAGGGCAAAGATGAACCGATCCTCCCCGTCGATCGTCGAGATGTGAAAGACNGCCTTCGCGGTCTGCGTCGCATCGATACCGAGCAGTTTCGTCAGATCCTCAATCGTCGTCGTATCGGGGGTCTCGACTTCCTCGATGTCGATCGGATCTGATTTCGCGACTTCTTCACGTGTATGGGTCGCCACCTGCCGGTTCGCCTTNTATCCGCAGGACTCGCACATCAGCANCGTGTCTTCCCCNTGCGCGTTCAGGAACATGAACTCGTGCGCCCCGGAACCGCCCATCATACCTGTGTCGCTCTCGACGACACGTACATCGTCACCCAGCCCCACACGGTTGAAAACCATCATGTAGGCCTTGAACATGTCGTCATAGATCTTGTCAAGACCTTCCTGATCCGCGCTGAAGCTGTAAGCGTCCTTCATTGTGAATTCGCGCACACGGATCAGACCACCTCGGCTCCTGGGCTCGTCACGGAACTTGGTCTGGATCTGGAAGACACTCGTCGGCAACTGCTTGTAGCTCCGGACGAAATGGCGGGCCAGTTCGGCCATCACCTCTTCGTGCGTCATAGCAAGACACATGTCGCGATCCGCGCGATCCTTGAACCGGAGCATCTCGTCGCCCACGTCCTCCCAGCGACCGCTGGCTTCCCAAATGTTCGACGGATGCACGACCGGCATCACGATCTCAGCGCAATCGATCGCGTTCATCTCTTCACGCAGGATCTGTTCGATCTTGTGTTTTACCCGGAGCCCGAGAGGGAGGTAGCTGAAGATGCCTGCGGCAAGTGGACGAACGAGTCCTGCGCGGATGGACAGCTGATGGCTGACGAGTTCGGCGTCAGCGGGGGCTTCGCGGTAAGTCTGGGTGAACAGCTTTGAGAGTTTCATAGGCGGTTTATGTGTCTTTCGTAACAGGCCCGAACAGCTGGATTCACTACTCTAGTGCCCCGGTGCAATTCGGNCGCCCGTGTCCTGCTGAGTCTACACGTTCGGCGCAGGATAATCAACCGGGTTGATCTAGTCCTCCACTTCTGCCGTGTCGGCGAGGTTCAAGGCTTTGAACTGCTTCTGCAGATCATCGAGCTGCGACGTAAGCTTCTTGTTCGCTTCCTTCAGCTTCATGGCTTCGTTGTCCAGGTCCTTGACCTCGACCGACACCTTCTTCTCCGGGCGCAGCTTCTTGAGCGCTTCGACCGCGGCTCTCTGAACCCGATCATTGTTGCTGCCNCCACTCGTGACCGACTGTACGATCGGTGTCGCTTTCGGGTCTGCTAGCAGACCCAGCGCTCAAATCGCTCCCCTTCGCACGCGCCGATTCGGGTCGTTCACTCTTTCGGCGATGAATCCCGCACCCGATTCTTGTTGTCTTCGTTCCGGTTCAGCCTGCCCAGCGTCACCAGCGTTTCCTCGTCCTTCTTGTCGCCCAGGGCCTTAGCGGCCAGTAAACGGGTCAGAACGTCAAACGTATCGGCCCGCTGGGTGTAGAGCCTAGCCTTCGGCTTGCTGAACGTGACCTTCTCCAAAAAGGGTCAGCTCCGGATCGAACCGAATGGAGGTCGGCTTCGCCTCAAGAGTAACGTAAAAATCCTCCTTGAGCTCGCTGACCTGAAACTCTTGATCCGTCACCCAGCCTTCGCCTTTGAACCGAAGCGTTGTCCGAACCGAAAACTGGAACACGTCTTCATCGATATTCTGTGTCTGTTCGACCGTCACCTTGGCCAGCATCTTCGTTTCGTCCCAGTTGTAAGACACCTTCAGATCGGTATGCCGAGCGTGCTACACATATTGATCTAAGAACGGATCGAGAGCACCGGCACGTGACAGATGATATCTTAGGTAAACCGCCCGTTCGGATAGTCGAAACTGGGATACCAGTGACGTGCCTCGTGGGTCTCGCCCTGCGTCCAGACGTGCTCATCCCCACCTGCATACCCTAGCTCCCGAGTACGGAAATACAGCCCTTCCTTCGGCTCGGCATCATACCACACGTAAACACTCGTCGTCTCCTCGGTCGGAATCGGATCCACAAACGTGATCACCATGGCATCGTCCGTCACGTCATACCCCTTGATCGCGTGACTGGCCGTCACCTCGTGTACGTTGAGGTCGACCTGGTCGAGCTTCAGGACGGGAAGGGGTTTTCCCGATCGTCTTGAACGTTACCGTCGCTCGCCCCGCGACGGTCCGCGCTCTGAAGTTCGGCGTCACATCCAGCTTGAAATGCAGGACATCGACGAGTCGGCTCGGAACGAACTGCCTGGGAGGAGATGGCTTATCATTCTCCGCAGCCAGATGGACGTGACCGCAGGCCAACCAATCGTATTCGAGGGCTGAAGCAGGTGAAGCGACCAACAGAACACAGACCGACAGGATAATCGTCGTTCGCACTAGAGTTCCTTGGCTCAGATAGTGCGGACCGGCATCGTAACGGATGAAGGGTGACTATTGTCGTGATACAGTCGGGTGACAAAGGGATCGAAATACGGGAACGCGTAGACGTGGTCGTAGTTGCTGACACTCAGCCTGATCTTGTGACCTTTCGCCACGACATAACCGATCGTCCTCGCGTCGAACGAAATCTCCAGATGCTTTCCCGGATCGGCGGTTCGTGTCCCCCACTGGCTGCGCGTGATCAGCGTCTCCACGCCGTCTGGAGACACGTCGAACAGCTCCGCGTTCACCTGAACGAACGTGCGGTTCGGCATGGTGAAGAACTGGAACCGGCATGATCCTAGAGTCTCGGTATCCTGGGCCAGCGGCGCCGAATCGAAGGAGACGACTTCCCGCTTGAGTGCATCGGGCACACCCTCGAGGTCGTCCGCGATCGCATCGGCGAGCCCATAGTCGGGATCGAACGGCACGTTGTTGATGTTCGCGTGGGTGTCCGGCCCGTCTGGAGGTGCTTCCGTCAACGAGCCGTTCGAATGGAGATAGAGTGTTTTCTCCTGATCATCCGCCGCCGGGATCGCCTCGACGGACACCTGATCCCAACCTGGCCGTCGATAATACGTCACGGGCAGCTCGTCCATGATCCCGTTGTCCTCACCCTTTAGCCAATGGTCCAGCCATCGGTCTACAAGTGTCTCACGCGCCTTCTGCGCATCGGGATCGTCTACCCCATCGTGTCCCCCGCCGCCGATGTGCAGCTTCTTCGGTACGTTCAGCCGATCGAACATTTCCAGCGCTTCGTTTGGAGGCATCCCCACATCGTGCCAGCCGTGCACGATGAACACGGGACACGTGATCCGATCGACAAAGTTGATCGGCGACATCGCATTTACGGCCTCCTGTACACGATGCCAGTCGCCGCTCAGCGCCCACTGACGTGCGATATCCTGTAGCCCTGCAGTCAGAATGCGGCGTCTCATGGTGCGCGTGAAGAACCACTTGGTCAGGCAGCCGTTGTGAACAGCGAACTCGTCGAACCGGGTGAAGACATTCTCGGGAACAACCGTTGCCACCTGCAGGCAATGTGCGGCCGCCATATACGAGTGCCACCCGCCCTGCGAGCTTCCGGCGACGGCCAGCTTGTCAGGATGCGCAGGCAGTTCTCTCAGAGTCCAGGTGACGACATCCTGGAGATCGAACAGTTCGCGTGGTCCCAGGTGGTGTACGAGGCCTTCAGAGCAGCCCTGACCACGCACGCTGTAGCTGAGCGTGAGGTACCCGCGGCCGGCGAGTCGTCTGCCTCTTGGGAGTGTGCTGGCCTTTGATGCCGCATCACCGTGGCCGTGCACAAGAATGACGCAAGGCCATCCGCCATCCGGTGATGCGCCATCGGGTGTGCAGATGGTGGCATCCAGCCGGATGCCGTCGTTCATGGTGATCGTGGTTTCTGTTTCGGTCATTCCGATTCTCGTGTCTTCATTGCGACAACCGCGATCCAGTTCAACCCCTCACCTGTTCGCACAGTAGCACGAACTGTCCTCTCCCGGTAGCAGGAGAGGATTCTCCCTTATACTACAGCCCGTATATCCTCACCGCGTTGTCATACAGGAGTCTTCGCTGCTGATCTTCTGGGCGATTGGCAATGATGGCATGCAGCGACTCGACCCACATCTTGTAGTCGGAGCCCAGCGTGCACACCGGCCAGTCACTTCCGAAGACCACACGATCATCGGGGAATACATCGAGACAGTGATTCACCGTATCCGCTAGACAGTCAGTCGCATACTTGCCCTCGGGTAAACGAGCGATGATACCNGACACCTTGCAGACCACGTTGTCCAGGCGGCCAAGCGCCTCCATGTTACGCTTCCACTGGTCCGCCTCGTGCCAGTAGACGTCGTCTCGATCGAGGTCGTTTGGTGACAGACTGCCATTCACGATCTCGGGATGGGCGTTGCCGCAATGGTCGAGAATCAGGCGTGTGTCGGGGCACACTTCAGCTAGCTTGATCACCGAGCCCAGATCAGCGGGTCGTATGCAGATATCGAAATGCTTGTCGATCGAAGCCAGATGATGGACATCCAAGACGAAAGCATCCTGCAGGCAGTAATCGGGCGCCATATCGGGTGGGTGAATCACTTGGCGAAAGCCCTTCGCTCTCGGATCCCCTGCCAGACTGTCGACCCACTCTCTGAACCCGTCTTCGCCAGGCCGCGCCCGTAGCGTGGTTCCCACCATCGGGTTGTCATCGGCGTCACAAAGGCCGAACACGTAGTTTGTCTCTGTCGGAATCTGCTCGACGGAAACATCGACCTCCATATAGAGAGTCTTCGCGACCTCAAGCCCTTCGGAAGCTGCCGCATAGGTCGACGGGACGTGATCACTCGCCAGTTCCGGCACACCCTCGAGCCACGGCAGGTCGAGAACCTTCAGGTCCCACAGATGCTGGTGTGTATCGACGACTGGAATCAAGGCGCTACCTCCTTGGCTATCGCTTTCTTCGCATCACATACCGCTGGATGTTAAACCCCAGCGATTCATACAAGCGCAGGGCCCCTTCGTTCGTAGCAGTCACGGCCAGGCCCACATCCATAATCCCGGTTGACTCCAGGCGGTCGATCAGGGCTTCCATCAGCTTGCGCCCGATGCCCTGACCACGGCGGTTCTCACGCACATACACACTCGTGATGAAGGACCTCTGATCCAGGCCGTTCACGTTCGCGTAGATATATCCAACCGGCTCTTCATCCACGAAGGCGCAGTAACTCACGCCCTGACCCCGTTCCACCTTGTTCTGCCCGTTGTTGAGTGAGTCCCGGCTCAGTCTGAGCAAACGAGACTCGTCGTAGTAATCGGCCATCCCGGCGTCGATGAACATTTCTCGTTCAGCCTCTTCGAGGAAGCGGCGTTCGGAAACGAAGTCAGTTGGGCGTATTTCTGCTTTCAAAATGCAAAGTCAAAGGAAGACCACGAAAGGACACGATAGAAACATCACCGGGAACTCCCTTCCGTCTCCCGGGCTCCGGACTCACCGTGAGCGCATTGCAGCACGCACATTTCGTGTCTTTCCGTGGTAGGCTTTTGCATTAGAGCGTAACTGTCTGGTGTGTCGGTTCAGTGGGTCTTGAGGCCCGCGGAACCTTCTGCGGATACGTTCGGCACGCGTCCTCCCACTCCTGCTTCCAAACACGCCAGTCGGTCAGCTCGGTTTCCCGTGACTGTCGACTGCGGGCCACGAAACTCGGATAGCAGGATCGACCACTCGGCGTGCCCGTCTTTTGATACCGCAGATCCATGCTCCATCGAATCGCGTCGGTCTGGTTCGGCTCAGAAGCGTGCGGCGTGAGCTTGTGGAGGAGTAGGACGTCTCCGCGCTTCATCGGCAGTGGAATCACGGATTCCTCCGGCATGTTCTGCTCGCTGATCCCGAATCCTTCACTCCACAGCACCGACTCCTGCTGATGCACTTTCGGGACCACCATCAAGCATCCGTTGCCTTCGTCTGTGTCAACCAACGGCACCCATACGGTCAGGATGAAGTGCTTGTCTGCCTCCTCCGTATGCACCTGCGCATCCTGATGCCACGGAGCGACGTATGAGGACGCACCATCCCACAGGTCAGCAGGCAGTTTACACCTGACGTGCTGGATCGGCGAGCACGTAATCTCGGGCCCGATGATTGCCTCGATCAGGTCGAGGAGTCTCTCGTTTCTCAGAAAATGGAAAGTCTCTTCGCCAAGGACAGCCGCGATGTCAACCAAGTGTTCGGCCTGGCGGTAGGTCTCTATGTCCTGGCGGCAGAGGCGGGCGAGACGGGTTTCGAAGGGTTCGCCTGAAAACGTGTCGTCAATGCGGCCGGCGTTCACCAGATTAGCAGCAAGGCCTTCGACGTAGGTATCGTACTCGGCGATGACAGGTTGGATGTCGGCGCCATGCAGGACGTTTTCGACGACGAGGTAGCCGTCTGCGTGGAAGGATGTTTTCTGAGCTGTGGACAGCATTGTTATGTCAGCGAAAGGAAGACCACGAACACGAAAGGAAAACCAACTTACTAGAGAATTATTCCTTCTACCTTGGCTTTGGGATAGTTGATTACCTGAGCTTTATGGGCGGGTTCGAACCAACTCACAACCTTGAGTTCCACTATGATCTTCCCGTAGCAGATGAAGTCCAGTCGATAGGTCTTACTAAGATCTTGGTCTTTGTATTGGAGAGACTGTTCTGGCTGAGAATCGAATGGTACTCCCCGAGCTTCCGGCTCTCTCTCCATGCATTCCTGTTAGACAGACTCAAGGAACCCTGAGCCCATCTCTCGAGAGACCTCGAAGACCGCTCCCTGAATGAGATAGGCCTCATCCCTGTAGAGAATGTTCTTCAGGCTTAGCTCCCTGTCTCTCCTGCCACCTCTCTCAATCTCAAAGCCCGNTCCCCGAGATCATCCCATTGCTGGGCCTACTTTCGTGTATTTCGTGTTTTTCGTGGTCTTCTTTTATCTTGGTCTTAGAAGTTCCGTTCACGAATCATGTCTTCCTCATACTGCTCCCGAATAGCCCTCAACTCTGGATCCGTCGACACTTCCGCGATCGGTACATCCCACCAAGACTCGTATCCACTGACCCGCTGTTCGCGATCGACCTCGACGAATATGACCGTCGTACGCTCGTTACACTTCGCCTCTTCCAGGGCGTTGGCCAGACCCTCTTTGCCCTCCGGCTTCAGGACGATTGCGCCCAGACTCTCTGCATTCGCGGCCAGGTCAGTCGGGATATACCCGCCGTCCAGCTGACCAGAGTCCTTGCTGCGCATCTGGAACTTGGTACCGAATTCTTCGGCACCCACCGCGCCTGACAGGCCGCCGATACTGGCGTGACCATGGTTGTCGAGCAGGACAACCGTCAGCTTGTAGTCCTCCTGAACGGACGTCATGATCTCCTGGGCGAGCATCAGATAGGACCCGTCGCCGACCATCACGTAGACCTCACGTGACGGGTCGGCCATCTTGATGCCTAGGCCGCCGGCGATCTCGTAGCCCATACAGGAATAGCCGTATTCGAGGTGATACTGTTTCGGGTCACGTGTGCGCCACAACTTGTGGAGGTCGCCGGGCAGGCTTCCCGCCGCGCACACCATCACATCACGGTCGTCGGACGCCGCGTTGACCGCGCCAATCACTTCGCCCTGACTCAGGATGGGGCGATGGTTCAGTGTGTAGATCCGTTCGACCTCCGCGTCCCACGCACCCTGATACTGCTTGACCCGTAACGTGTAGGCGTCGTCCACCCGGTAGCCGGCCAGTCCCTCGATCAGCTCCTCGATCGTCACCTTTGCGTCAGCGATCAGGCTCAGCGCGCCGTGCTTCGCGGCATCGAATGCGGAGACATTGATCGACAGAAACTGCACATCCGGATGCTGGAACGCGGTTTTTGAAGCGGTTGTGAAGTCGCTCAACCGAGTACCGATGTTGATCACGAGATCGGCTTCACGGGCGAGGATGTTCGCCCCCGGGGTGCCGGTCACCCCAATCGCACCCAGCGCCCCGTTCGCGTCGTATCTCACCGACCCCTTGCCGGCCATCGTCTCGCCAACGGGAATCCCGGTCGCGTCGACCAGGTGTTGGAGTGCCTCCGTCGCCTCGCCGTAGATGACGCCGCCACCGGCGATGATCAGCGGTTGCTTGCTGGCCTTGATCATCTCGACCGCTCTCGCCAATTGGTCCCGGTCGGCTCTCTGTCGGGCTACGGTCCAGACACGCTTCTCAAAAAGCGACTCCGGATAGTCGAACGCTTCGGCCTGTGTATCCTGGGGCAGGGCGAGCGTCACGGCTCCTGTCTCGGATGGAGATGTCAGCACCCGCATCGCTTCAGGCAACGACGTGATCGCCTGATCGGGTCGGTTGATCCGGTCCCAGTATCGGCTCACCGGCTTGAAGCAGTCGTTAACGGAGATGTCTTGGCTCCCCTCGTTTTCCAACTGCTGAAGAACCGGCGCCACGTTCCGCCGAGCAAAGATGTCACCTGGCAGAAGCAGTACGGGGATTCGGTTGATCGTCGCCGTCGCCGCACCCGTGATCATGTTCGTCGCCCCTGGACCGATCGACGTCGTGCACGCATAGGTGCTGAGGCGATTCTTCATCTTCGCATAGGCAATCGCCGTATGCACCATCGCCTGCTCGTTCCGGGTCTGGTAGAACATGAACTCGTCGCGATACTGGTTGAGCGCCTGCCCAAGCCCGGCCACGTTCCCGTGTCCGAAGATGCCGAACATGCCGGCGAAGAACGGCTGCTCGTTTCCGTCGCGCGACACATGCTGGGCCTTCAAGAACTGCACGATGGCCTGTGACATGGTTAGCTTACGGGTATTCATAGTCTCGCCCCGAATGCCCCTCGCCCAGGGCATCGAGATCCAGGAGGTCTTTCGGCCTTCCTGATGCTCGCTTGTTTTTGATCAAACAATCTCTTCCGATGTAGCGCACTCTTTCACCACCGTAGTCAGAGTGCTCTGCTGATGCGTCCGCCTCCTCCCACGACACCCCTGTTATCGAAGTAAGTAGGTCAATACGAACTGGCGGATGCCCCCGATTGGATGACATTGTCCTCTCTCCACAGTGATATCTGGAGATCTGAAGCCGAACTGGTCCAAAGCGTCGAGAATACATTGGGCAATCCCCGGTTCGGGCTTCACAAAGACATCGAGATCGCCCGTGAAACGTCGCGCACCGTGGTAAGCTAGAGCAAAGGCGCCGACTACCAAGGAACTCAACCTTGTGCTCTTCGAACAACGCGAGCAACTCTTTTAAGTCTCTCTGCGGTTCCACGGACGTGCTTCCTCAATTGATGTAAAGCATCAACCCGCTCTTCCGGCGACTTCGATAGCCAATATTCCAGGTTCTGTCGAACCTCATCGTGATTAGACAGCTTCGCTTTCTTGACAACTCTTTCCATTCCCCCCTAGAGCCCTAGCCCTTTCAGGAAGTCGCGGTTGCGTTTCGCGCTCTCCAGAGGTGTACCCTGGCCGGGGATCACATCCTGCTCGACGACAATCCAACCGTCATAACCGACGTCGACAAGCGCCTCGGTGATGGCGGGGAAGTCGACGTGCGACGTCTCCAGTTCTGAGAAGACGCCCTGCTCGATCGCCTGGTAGTAGTTCGTCTCACGGATCCGGGCCTCGGCGGCCAGGTTCGCGTTGTATCCCTTGTAGTGGACGTGCCAGATCCGTTCGCCGTATCGTCGCACCAGATGCAGGGGATCGCCGCCGCCATACGAATAGTGCGCNGTGTCGATACACAAGCCGACTACGTGTGGATGCGTCACCTCCAGCAGAAACTCAATTTCCTGTGGCGTCTCTACATAGGTACCGCAGTGCGGGTGATACGCGGTCCGCAGACCAGTGGAATCCATGACCTGCGTGGCAATCTGGTTGACAGTCTGGGCAGCGAACTCCCACGCATCCTGCTCCATCGCCTGCTCCGGCTGGATGCGCCCTGCATAGTCGGCCCGCATCGAATCGGTACAGATCGAGTCGCACAGAACGATGACCGAATTCGGCCCGCCGACATCGGCCAACAGCTGGGCCGACTCGAGCACTTGCTGATCGCCGATAAACCCGAGCTCGGGCTCCGACAGGTTCACCACGTTGAAGCTGGCAACGAGCGCCAGATCCCGGTCGAACAACTCAGCCCGCAGATCATCCGGATCCGTCGGCATGAACCCGATATCGCCGAGCTCGGTCCCCGTATACTCCGCTTCCGCCATCTCATCCAGAACGGTGCTGAATTCGGGGCGACTCTCCTCCGCCTCGTGTTCAAGCACTCCCCAGGAACAGGGCGCGTTTGCGACCCCCAGAAATTGTGACATAGCCCCCCTAAGACCTTGATAAACCAGGCTCCACGCGCCGTGAAGACTGGTGAATATACCACGGATCGAGAGCAGTGTCAGCCGCGTGGGGCATGGGGATCGGCTGACCATGGATGCAACCCCTTCAGGATTGCCGTACACTCGCGCATCATTCTACGATGCGAGTGTAGTCAGGCGATGTGGGAGGTACAAGGCGAGTTGCAGAGTCTACCCTACCCATATGGCAGCGGCTTGGGATTGAGCCAGTCCACCACCCGATCCTTGATCCCCCACGCAAATGCATAATTCCCCCGCGGCGTATGGTGGCCTTTGTATAACGGCGCCAGGTAGGCGTCGACGTCCAGCGAACTTCGGGCGAAGTCCTGTCGAAACGGGTCGCGCAGGTCGGTGACGAGGGTGTCGCGTGTGGCCAACCAATCAAGAAGGGTCTGGTCATACAGCGGCTCGTTGACCAAGGCCTGCTTCAGATCGGAGCTACTGAACGAGAGGAGCACCATCAACTGGCGGCCATTCTGCTTCGCGAAGGCTTCGGCCATTTCGATCACGCAACGGGTCGCAAACAGAGCCGCCTCTCGATGTAGAATCCGAATCCGCTCCGCAGGATCGAGATCAGAGTAGGCCGTTTCTGAAAATCCGAATCCGTCGGCCACCCACGCAGCCAGATCCTCTGTCGCCTCAACCTCCGCCCGTCTACAGGCGTAGGCACGGAGCACAGGATCCTCCCGGAACCGCTCACACACCCAATCCGCATCACACAGCTTGTAGTGATCGTCGATCGTCGGGCAATGGTTAGCCATCTCCTCGAACGTCTCCGCTTCGATACTCACGCGAAGATACGGGAGCGTCCACCTAGGCACACGTCCCATCCGCACCGATCGCCACGCGTCCAAATTCCGATAATGATCGTCACTCCAGGCGTTCAGAATCAGATACTTAGCCTGATCCGCCCCGGAGTCAGGTGACCGGTACATCCCATCTCTATGCTCACCTGACTCGACCACACGCATTCGCCGAAAGGCCTGATACACACTCCAACCGCCGACCCCGAAATTTCTGACGGGTTCCTGCAGGTGAGACGCCAGATACTCCTGCCAAGTCTCGCCGTCGCTCACCTGGTCGCAGTGCGTGAAGCTGTTCCCGAACGTGTGAATCCGCGACGGTCGATCCGGAAAGTTCACTGCACGACGGCCACGGTCCGCTCCGTACGAGTAGAACGCATAGGTATCGTCGACCCCATCACCGCTCTGTCGTTCACCGCGCGGTACCCAGCCCAAGTCGGGGATACAGCTGATCTCTCCGTGGCTGTTCGCGGTCACATACTGGTCGACCATCTCCCGCGTGGGCATGATCGACGTCAGGTAGTCGCGCAGCTTCTGTTGGTCTTCGTCGTTTAACACAAGGTCGCCGTCGGAGACGACTCCCACGATCTGTTAATGATACGGTAAGGGCTTGGGATCCAGCTGACCCACCAGCCAGTCCTTGATCCCCCACGCGAACAGGAAATTTCCGCGCGGGGTATGATGGCCGTTGTAGAGCGGATCCAGATAGTCGTCGATCGACACCGAATGACGCGCATAGTCCTCTCTGAACACGTCACGCAGGTCGAACCAAGTGTAGCCGGTCGAAGCCAGCCAGTCGAGGAGGGTCTGATCGAATAGGAGGTTTCCGGACAGTGCCTGACGGATACTGCGACTGCTGAACGAGAGCAGGATCAACAGCTTCTTACCTGTCCCCTCACAGAATGCGGCCGCCTTCTCGATCGTACATCGGGTCGCGAACAGTGCGGCCTCGGTCTGTGCCTGATAGACGACCGCATCTGATCCCGCATTCGCCAGGTCCGTCGCCCCAAAGGCCTCCAGCGCCGCCTGATCCTCCCCATTACCGGTACGAGCCATCACCGCCTTGAGTACGGGATCGTCCTTGAACGTCTCCCACACCCAATCGTCGTCGAGCAGCTGATACAGGTCGTCCGCCTTAGGACAGATGTTTTCCCGCTCTTCGTGTTCGCACGTCTCCAGGTTCACACGCAGATGGGGCAGTGTGAACCTTCCCTGACGCCCCATCCGAATCGAGCGCCACGCATCCAGGTTCCGGAAGTGATCGTCGTCCCATACGTTCAGGATCACATACTCCGCGGGGTGATCTGGCTCCACGATGCGCATACGTCGGTATGCCTGATACACGCTGTGACCACCGATCCCGTAGTTCCGAATCGACTCCTGCAAGTGCGCGGCCAGATACTCCTGCCAGGTCTCGCCGTCACTCACCTGATCGCAATGCGTGAAGCTGTTCCCGTAGGTATGGATCCGGCACGGCTTGTCCGCGTGGTGAATCGACGTTCGCGCACCGTCGACGGGGTCGTAAGAATAGAACCCGCGTGACCCGTCCACGCTCCCACCGCGAACCCCATCGCAGACCACCCACCCGATCTCCGGGTCATAGGCAGACTTCGCGTTGTTACACATGATCCCGCCCAAATCGACGGAAATCTCGGTCTCCGCATCCTGACCCGAAACGAAATGATCCACCATGGCCCTGGTAGGCATAATGGATCGGAGGTAGTCTCTCGCTGTATCGTCGCTCACGTATACACCTCAAGAGCGCTTGGGGTCTGGAACGCAAAGAAAGCGCAACCGGGTTCTTCTCCCGCTCTCCCGCTCGGCCTCTTAGAAGTTATGGAACCCGTGTCCTTCCCCCGGGAACCAGATCAGGTCGATCACCATGCCGACCAGGATGCCCATCGCATAGCCGACCACCGTGCCGATGAAGAACGGCTTTGCCTTCTCGTATAGCCTGGGACCACCGGTCCGGAGAATGATCAGCTTCGCGGCCCACACGATGAAGATGCTGAGCGCGTAGTAGCGAGGGCCGGTCGTGTATTGGAAGGCAAGTCCCAGCGGATGGAACGGCCACCAAGCGAATCGCGATCGCATGACGGCGAGGAAGGTCGCCTCGGCGCCACCCAGTATCCACATCCCCATCTTCTGCGGATCGAAAACGGTCTTCTCGGTCACGGCCAGTGAGGTCGCGATCCCACCGAAGATCCCGTGCGGACCTTCCCACAACGTCCAGGATCTGAGGAACAAGGCAGACTCGATGTAGCAATAGTAGATGATCGTCATCGCGCTGGCGATGAACGCCGTGATGAACGCCGCGAAAACGATCCCACTCACCCACCCCTTACCCCGGACGACATTGTCCATGGCACGCATGTGGTGGGGCAGCATTTGTAGCGTCTGCAGGCGTGTCCCGCCGAACAGGACAGGTGAGTCTGCCAGTCGAAGCGCGGTGAGGTCCCCTGTAGACATCCGGGCCGTACCGGTAACGATCTTCAGAAAGCTCCCGCCCTTCGTCCAAACGGGGAACAGGTAGCCGAACCCGCTGGCCGCCATGTACTTCACCGTGGCAAAGTAGGCGATAAACATCAGTGTCAGTTGTCCCATGGCGAGATGGAAGGACATCCCCAGTTTCATCAGGAAGCTGCAGGCATAGACGGCGCAAAAGGCCAGCCCGATCACGGCCACGCGGTATGGAATGGGTCCATCTCCCTTCNCNCCCGTCCGGGCTTCCTGCCAGACCTGTCGGATGTGTCGACGGGCGAGCCACAGGGACCAGATCACGAGCACCGTCATCGCCCCGTGCGATTCGAGCGCGATGATCTCCCCTGCCTTGGAGGGCTGACCTTCGAGCCCGATCGTCAGACCGGTACGAGTGAACGTGCCAACCTTGAGAAGGGCCAGAATACCGAAGAACCAGAAACTGAACAGGAGATCGAGGCTGCAGAGATACCCGAGTCCGATCACAGGAGGAAGAATGCGCGCGTAGAACGGCGGGAAATTGCGCGCGAAGTACATCGATTTCACGTTGATGTTGTCGAACAGATCGATCCGGGGGATGTTGGGATACCAGTAGTTTATCACATTCCACAGGATGATCCCCGCGGTCCACGCGAAGCCATACCAGAACACCGGCTTCTTCAGGATATCGGGAACGCGGCGGCCCTGATCGAATCCTTCGACCAGATCTTCGGGAAACTGCACGAGCGGATAGGTCAACCGTTCCGCGTCGACCCACTGACGGTGGAAGATGCAGACAACGAAGTATCCCGCACCGACGAGCGCGAGCGCGCCGCTGAACCACCACCAGACGGGCATGATCCACGCACCCCACGGAACCGACTCCCCTTCGTGCAGTCCGAAGTAGAACCGATCCATAATCTCGGCTGTCGGGTTCGGGAACGCCCACATCGGAAGCTGGTCGAAGAACAGTTCTTCCCAGCGGTTTTCAGGCGTGGCAAAGAAGTGAGGCGCGGGCAACGCACCGATCAGGTAGCCCATCCACCCGACACCCGGCATCATCCCCGCGATCCAGATCGTCCCGAAGATGACCAGCAGCTCGACCTTCGTGAGCATCCACGCCGGACGGACCAACCCCAGCACCATGTTGATCATGATCCAGATGCAGAACCACAGGGTCAGCGCCACCGGATAGCTCGATTTCACGAGCGACCCCGCGTGGAGCACCATCTCGAGCAGGTTGCCGGACCACGACATGACTGCAGCCGTGATCAGCCCCAGGATCACGGATCGTAGGGTAACGTGATCAGATTTCGCTTCTGGCTCAGCAGCCGGATCGATGTCGGATTGAGCTACCGCCACAAAGAACGCACCTTCTGCACTCTATACTCAGTACTCGTCATTCGTCACTCGGTTGGGGTTCTACGTTCCCGGCACGAACCTTTTTAAGTATGAAATCGCCTTGGGCACCGCTGTCTCCTCTTCTTCCTCATCCTGCCCTTCATATACCACGGACACCCAGCCGTTGTAGTCGACCCCTTTCAGAATCTCGAAGATCCTCGGGTAATCCAGCCAAGCTTCTTCGCCTGTCGAGATCCGGTATATCTTCGCACGGACGTGAACGGCTTTCGGGGCGGTCAACTCGATGCTGCCATAGAAGTTGTAGGACGGGTCTTCCTTGCCACGCTGACCGGACGANCCCGGCGAGCCTTTGTACTGACCGGTGTCGAGGATGTGCGACAGATACGGGTTGTCCACCTCATCCAGGATCCGCATCACCTCTTCACCCGTGCCCGTGATGCACCCGTGGTTGTGGTTGTGGAGCCCGAGCACGATCCCCTTCTCCTGCCCGTAAGCCGCAACCTCCTGGAAGCACGGGATCATCCGTTCCCACACCTGCTCTTCCGGCTCGCCTTCGGGCACCCAGGCCGCAAACACACGAACCATCGGGATCCCCATGAAGTCGGCGATATCGATCCAGTCCTTCACATCCTGAACCACACCGGGCAGCTCATCCTTCGGCTTCCCGAAGTTGTTGCTCACACCGATATACGAGATCGCCAGACCACGCTTCAGACAACGCATCCGGATATCCCGCAGATACGCCGGTTCTGTCGACGTAAAGGCGCGCGTGTGGATGTCGATCCCGTCCAGACGCATGCCATATACCTTATCGATGAATCCAGCGAGATCGATCTTCCCGTCCCGGAACTGATCCTTGTAACTGAGCGACATACAGCCAAGCTTCATCATCGTCGTTTTCTCCACAGTCAGTCGAATAGTGCGGTCTATGGTTGATCTAGAGCACGCCGAGGGTTAAGACTCACCTGTAGAAACCCTAGATGGCGGCGCGGTCATCGTGTCCTTCTTTGACCTGAGGCTTCCGCCCCAGGCGTATCGAACGCCCGCCCCGTTCGGGGCTAACCCGCTTTTCCTTGGCGCTCTAGGCATCCTTGGCTGTTCCCGCCTTTGACTTTCGTCAGTAAGGGGTCTGCTGAGAACTGCTTCCCGATGAGGCTTCGGCGCATCGTACCATCACCCCTCCTTGTCTTCCGTGTCCTCTGTGGTTCCCTGCTNTCTCGCCTTCTTACGCATATTCCTTCAGCGCGTCAAAAAGCCGATCCAGATCCCCCGTCCCATTATGCACGTGTGTCGACACCCGGATCCGCCCGAACTCTCCCCACAGCAGGATGTCCTTCTTCACCAGGTCAGCCACCACCTGTTCGGCGTTCTCGATCCGGAACGCCGTGTTGCCCGATCTGGCTTCTCGTTCCGTCGGCGACATCAGCTTGAACCCGAGCTTCGTCAGCCCTTCGCTCGCATACTCCGCCAGGTCGTGCGCGTGATTCTCGATGCGGTCGACACCCAGGTTCAGCAGAATCTTCAGCGAATGATCCAGATGCATGATGATTTGCATCGACGGGTTCCCCGGCTCCATCCGCTCGGGCATCGGCATCTCGTCGACCGTTGCGTGCCGCTCCCCCTCTTGGGCCGGCCACACGGCCAGGTTGTGCCAGCCGAAGCACGTCGCCGCCACCTGTGATTCCGCTGTCTCGCTCAGGTAGCACGGCGCCGTCCCGTGGGTCGTCAGGAGCCACTTGTACGCGCTGCTGACGGTCAGGTCGGTCAGCGATGCGGGCACCCGGATCACCCCGGCAGAATGCGTCGCATCTACGGCGAACAGACATCCCTTCTGCTTCGCGGCTTCAGACAGCTGCTCCAGATTGTGCGCTTGACCCGTGTAAAAGCTGACGTGACTGATCGCCAGGATGCGAGTGCGCTCGTCGATCGCGTCGATCAGGTCTTCCTCGTGGACCCGCCAATCCCGATGCTTCACCATCCGGATCTCGACGCCCAATGCCTCTAGGTTCCGCCACGCGTAAGCGACCGACGGAAACTCCAGGTTTGTCGTCACCACGTTGTCGCCAGCCTGCCAGTCCAACCCGCGAGACAGCCACCCCATCCCCTCAGCCGCAGCCTGCATAAACGCCACCCGATTCCCGGGCACCCCCCAAAGTTCGCCGACCTTCTCGCGACAGGCGTCCCCGACCTTGTAGATCTCGTCCCGGCCGTCGTGTCCCTCGCTCTTCCATTGCGCAAACTGGCGGTAGACCTGCTCCTGTGACCGGAACCACGGACCCTCGCCTCCAGTACACAGGTGGGCGATCCCGTCGATCCCGACGAACATATCAGAAGACAGAAGAGGGTCGATCTTCAAGGGAATCTCTCCAATATCCAATCACTTACGACGGATTTTCGGACGGGGTCTGATCGGTATCCCGTCGCCAAACGGCGACCAATATAGCCCGCTCGGTCCCTCCGAACAAGGTCCGCTCCCGTGCCGGTTTCCTTTGACACGCTCCAGGAGGCAGGCATTCCCATTGATAAATTGCAAAAAAGCCACAATCCTGTGATTGGGCCTGTCTCCCCGAGCCGAAGGCAGACGTGAAGGACCTGCCCTGGCCGATACCTCCGATACGGCTGAGCCTGTTGAGCTCGTATCCTCTTTGTGAATGAGACCTGCCAGGAACACAACCATTTCTGAGTGCCTAGCGACGAACAACGCCTGCGTAGCTGACGCGATCGGCTGCGTTGAGCCCCGATAGATGTTCCGTGCAGATCCACAAACCCAACAGGAAATCAAGTCAGAAAGGTGACAGTCTGCCATACTGACCGGTCGCTCTCAGTAGATTTTCGTCAAGCCTGAGCCGCAGGCGAAGGCGGGTGACCGCTTCTGACTTTGACTTTGCCTCTATGGCCAAGCCCCCACCCAAAACCAACGCCGCCCGTATCCTCGACCAATCCGGCATCCCATACGATCTCCGCACCTACCCCCTAGACGAATCCGACCTCTCCGCCGTCAAGGCCGCTGCCGAACTCGGCATCCCCACAGAGCAGGTCTACAAGACCCTCGTCGCCCAGGTCGACACCGGCGAGATTGTGCTTGCCTGCATCCCCGCAGACGCAGAGCTTGACTTCAAATCGCTGGCCAATCTCGCAGGTGGCAAACGGGTAGAACTTGCCCCGCTCGCCGACCTCCAGAAACTGACCGGCTACGTTCGCGGCGGCTGTTCACCCCTGGGCACCAAACGCCCGCTCCGCCTGTTCATCGACGAATACTGCGAGGTCCACGACACCATCAGCATCAGCGCCGGCCTACGAGGCGTCCAGATCCTAATCAATCCCACCGAACTGATCCGAGTCACCGAAGCCATGCCCGCCGCAATCGCGCGGTAGAGTTGGCCTTCAGATTCTCAATCCTAAACCTTCGATTCTAGATCAATGGACTCAGTAACGATACTAGGCGGCGGCAACACCGCCTTCTCCGTCGCAGCCAACCTGACCCATCTCCGCCACGAGGTCACGCTCTGGGAGATCCCTTCCTTCGAGCACACCCTCGACCCGATCCGTGGAACGCAAAGGATCAATTTGCTCGGCGTTGAGCAGACGGGCCGGGCGAAGATCCACAGCCTCACGACCGACATCGGAGCCGCGCTCAAGGCCAGCGATCTCGTCCTCGTGATCGTTCCCTCTTTCGCGCACAACCCGTTCATCGAGTGCTGCGCACCGCATATCACGGCCGACCATACGGTGGTCCTAATGCCGGGCAACCTCGGCACGCTCGCCTGGGCCAAACAGCTGAAGGCAATGGGCGCCGCGATACCCACGTTGGCCGAAGTCGACACAGCGCCCTATGTCTGCCGGAAGACAGAACCAGACACAGCGACCATATGGGGTACGGTTACAGGTTTGGGGCTAGGCGTGCTGCCGACAGATCGGACAGAACAGGTTCGCGCAAGGCTGGACGGCCTGTTCCCGGGCGTCCAGACCTACCCCGACGTGGTCGCCTGTGGATTGAGCGCCATGAACCCCGTCGTCCACCCAGCAGGACTCCTCATGAACGCGGGCCGTGTCGAGCGGTCGCGCGGCGAGTTCTATTTCTACGACGAAGGGATCACCGAGACGGTCGCGAGGGTCATCATGACCGTCGACGAGGAGCGTCGCGCCATTGGTTCTGCCCTCGGATACGACCTGCTGCCCGCGAACGAAGCGTTCCACGCCGCCGGATTCGGCCCCAAGGGCGACCTCTGGTCCACGATAAATGGCAGCCGTATGCTGACCGCCCTCAAGGCCCCAGGCTCCCTCGAAACCCGTTGGCTGACAGAGGACCTGCCTTACGGTCTGGCCAGCTGGAGTTCGCTGGCCGCTCAGTTTGGCATAGACACACCCACCATCGACGCCCTGGTAGACGTCGGCTCGATCGTCATCGGGTTCGACGCGTGGGAGACCGCCCGCGATGTCGACGCCCTCGGCATCAAGGACTTCAGCAAAGAGCAGCTCGCCACCTACCTCCAGAGCGGGACCTAGCAACGTGTCTTCCGAAAACGAGGACGTTTCACCACGCACCTCGACCTACGACCTCTCGAACAGGCAAACAGCGCGCGCACTTCGAGCCTTCATCATTTCGGGCACCTTTTGGGGCGCGTGGGGACGTGTCGTTGGCATCGGCGTCGCGACCTTCACAGGATACGCCCTTTGGCTCGGCGCGACCGAAGCTGAAATCGCTTATTTCGTCTCGATCGCTTCGTTCACCAGCCTGGCCCAGGTTCTGTCTGCACCGATCTTCCACCGGCTGAAACACCCCAAGCGCTTCGTTATGTTCGCGGGATCCCTAGAGATGTTCCTTCGATTCTCGATTATTTTGATCCCGCTCTTTTTGGTCGAGAACCGTGTTCTGGCCGTCGCTCTGCTTTTGGGATCAGGCCTCTTCTTCGGTTTCCTGAACGGCCCCTTCTACAACGGCTGGCTCGCCGACATCGTCCCCCAGAACATCCGTGCCCGCTTCATCGCCCGAAAGACAAACGCCAATCTCATCGCCGGCATCATAACGGGCTATGCTGCAGGTTACTACCTCGACCTGTTCGATGGGGATACGCAGTATACAGGTTTCCTCACCGCCTTCGCTTTCGCCACGGTCCTGGGCATCTTCGGCTATATAAGGCTGATGACCGTACCGCATCGGAGGCATCCTTCCCAGTCCCACAGTCCCAGCCAGAACCCGCTGATCGCGTTCAGAAACAGCCCGTTCAAACGACTCACCTTCTTCTTCACCACCTGGAACTTCGCTCTGGGGATCGCCGGCCCATTCTACAGCGTATTCATGCTGAACCATCTGCAGATCAGCTATACAACCGTCGCCATCTTCAACAGTGTCTTCATGATCTCGATGGTCCTGGGCTACAAGCTCATGGGTGGCCTCGTCGACCGCTACGGCAGCCGCGCTGTCCTGAACTTGCTCATTCCCCCGACCACCCTGACGCCGGTCCTCTGGACCTTCAGCAACCCTGAGTGGTACTGGCTGATACCAGTCGCCATGGTGATCAACGGGCTCCTGCACGCGGGGATCATCACCTCAACCAATGCTCTGCTCTACAGCACCATCCCCGACGACGCAAACAAAACGACCTATTTCGCAGCCTGGTCCAGCACTATTCAGGTCGCATACGCGCTATCGCCACTACTCGGCAGCTACTTGGTCGGCCTCTTTGAGCCATATGGCTTTGAACTCTTCGGGTTCTCGATCGGAAACATCCAGCTCGTCTTCCTCTGCAGCAGTTTCGCCATCCTCGTCCCGATCACCCTCCTGTCCATAGTGGACGACGACAAGAGCGCCAGCACGCGCGAGCTCCTCTCCCAGATTGGAAAGGGGAACATCTTTAACTTCGTGTATGGTTCTCTGGTGTTCGATCGATCGGAGGAAGAGGATCAACGCGCCAAAGCCGCAAGCAGGATGGGGCGATCACGCAACCCGATGGCACTCAGCCGATTGGTTGACGCGCTCGACGACGCGAGCCCAGAGGTCCGACGTCAGGCTGCGAGGGGACTCGGCGAAGCCAAATCGAAAGAGGCGGTCTCTCACCTGCTGGACGAACTGAAGGATGAGGAATCGGATATTCGGACAGAAGCGGCGGAGGCCCTTGGCAAGATCGGAGATCCGGATGTCGTCGACCCGCTGATTGAGGCTCTCGAGGATGAGGACCCCCGAATCCAGATCAGCGCGATCACAGCCCTTGCCAACATAGGCGGCGACGAGATCGACGAACTGCTGTTCTGGAAGTTCGCGGACCGTTTCAGCCGAACCACCTTCCCAACTCTGGCCGAGGTCCTCTCAACCAACCAGGACTACCGGATGATCAAGCCGACCCTCCAGCGACTCACGAACTTCCGGTCACCCGCCATTCGTTTACAGCTTCTGAACAGCGTGACCCAGACCCTCGGCGCAGGCCGACGGTTCTATCGCATGATTTCCATGAACCCACTCGAGCGCTCCGAGCGAATCACGCAACTGATCTCGCGAACCAGCCGGTCGATACGCCGCTCGAACCTCCACCGGTCCTTGAAGACGCATCTGGTCGCCCACATTGACCGACTCAACCAGCACGTCGATGACGGTGACATAGAAAAAATGATGGACGAATCTGGGGACCTCACTACCACCCTCGTGGACGAGATCAACCGCCAAGAATTAGATGAATTCGGCCAGGACGTATCCTCCCGTATCAGCGCCGTTGTATTGGGGATTCGTACATTCGTGAGCGAACGAACTGCTAAGCGCGAAGAAGTCATCGAGGTCTACCTAGCCGTCTGTCTCTGGTGCCTAGGTGATGCCCTAAAGCGTTGAAGAGAGGAAAAAAGGAGGCGTATCACACGCGTCTCGGGATTACAGCAGTGTCAACTCGAGATTTTTTAACCAGATATGCCCACCGTGATCCTGCAGCCCGATATGCCCTGGTTCCATTATCTCACAGAACGACCGCTGAAATTTGTTCGGTGATCCATCCGGATTCTTCCCCGCCTCGGCCCACTGACTCAAATCCGCCTGCATCGTCAACTCATCGTTCATCACCACTGTGACATTCGACCCATCCGCCGTTAGCACCATCGTGTTCCACTTCCCAGCCGGCTTACACGTATTCCTGATCAGCGCCAAGCAGTCGTAAAGTGCGCCACTGCAATGCGTCATCGCCGGCTCGTTCCCGTGCGTATCAAAATCTGAATCTCGATACCCGTCTGAACCGGATTCTCCAGATCCGTCCACCTGAAAAACGCCCCGCTGTTCGTCCCCTCATCGTGCTTAAAGTTCAACGCGTATGTCTCGTCCTCCTTGAGCACCCCACAGAAGAACCACGTCGTGACAACCCCCATCGCGTGATGGTTCTCCAAATTGGCAAACCGCCAGATGTGCTCCTTGTCAGCTCTTAGGTCGATAAACGTCTTCTTCGCCCACTTGTACATCACCTGTTTCATCATATCTTAGGTTGCCACATTTAACTTCCCCGCCTGCCGTCCATAGCGCGCAGTGTATCGAAGGGAGAAGAACGACCACAACCTAGCAGACAGCGCCCCCGACCAGTGAAAACTGTGTGCCTCATACAGATCCGTTTCGTGCTCCAAGTAATGCCCAAATAGCTCGCATAGTGCTGCGTTGGCTTCCTCGACTCCCTCGTCAAGATGAAACGCCTGCATCGCATACATATTCACGGAGTGAGCATACTTCCCCGTAAAATTCCCCCGCTCATTCCAATCCCACTGGATTTCTCTCTTCCCAAACGGCTTCCCGCGCTGTCCCTCGATCCGCACTCGACATCGGTCTTCAAAATTGGCCAGGATTTGAGTAGCCTTCATCAGATTTCCTTGGTCGTAGCTGAACTCGAGCCATCGTAGCGCCACCTCGACCAATCATCAACGCGGCGTCAACACTCAGCATTCAGAACTCACCACGCGTCATTATCTCCCGAGTTTTCTCCTTTGTGTATCGCCAACCCTCGCGTACGTTGCAGCTGTGGATGATCAGAACACACCCACCCAGTCCCGCCTGACCCGCGGCCGAATCGCCGGCACCGTCACGGTCTTCTTGTCCCTTGCGGCCATCGTCCTCGTACCGACGATCCGCTACCACACCAACCACGTCGTCACCGACGACGCCTACATCTCGGGCAACCTGGTCACCGTCTCCAGCCGAATCACCGCCCGCATCGATAGCCTGAAAATTTCTACAGGAGACACAGTCGACGTGGGACAGACCATCGTTGTCCTCGACGACCGCCCTTTCCTCGCCGAGCTCGCCAAAGCAACCGCCGAGGTTGCCTCGGCACGAAGCCAGCTCGCCGAAGAAGAGATCGCCCTCACACGTGAAAAACACAACGCGGGGCCGATGGTCGAGCAGTATGTGGCAGAGTGGACGGCATCAAAGGCTCGGTTGATGGCTGCTCAAGCGGCCCTTGAGCAGGCGGAACGAAGCCTCCGTCGGGCGGAGCGACTGTCGAAGTCACTCCTGATCTCGGAATCGGAGCTCGAACGCTACCGGATCGATGCACAGAGAAGGAAAGCGGAACACGAGGAAGCTGGAGAGCAAGTGACCAAAGCGGCGGCAGGAGTCCGCATGACGGACGGCCACCTCCACCCCGTCCGCATACAACACCAAAAGGTCGAAACCGCCCGTGCCCACCTGACCCTCGCCGAAACAGCTGTTCAGCAGTCCCAGATTCGACTCGCCGAAACGCGCGTCCACAGCCCGGTCCGCGGCATCCTCGCCAAAACCGTCGTCAACGACGGAGAGCTGGCCGACGAAGGCCAGACGCTCGCCTTCATCCACGACCTCGACTCTCTCTGGGTCATCGCCAACGTCGAAGAGACACAGATTTCGCTGGTCAGCATCGGTCAGCCCGTAGAAATCACCATCGACGCCTGGGCAGACACCACGCTGACAGGCAAGGTCGAGAAAATCGGCTCCGTCACCAGTTCGCAGTTCGCCGTCATCCCCCGCGAAAACCTCGGCGGCAACTTCGTAAAAGTCGTCCAGCGCATCCCGATTCGCATCTCCGTAAGAAACCCGGGCCGCCGCCTCAAACTCGGCCTTTCCGCCACCGTAGGCATCGACATCCGCGAGTGAGGTTGCCTCACCCAGAGTGGTCAGAAACACTTAGAGCAAAGCCGCCGGATCTCTATATGCCTAATGGTTCAGAGATAGAACAGCCGTTCGCTTTGTCAGCTTTCACTGGAAAATAGGGGAGTGGACCAGCATCGCTGGGTGGGTTCACAGCGGCGTTTGTCTTACCCCTTTCTTTAGTCAGTCAAAGAAAGGGGCCGACACAATGGGCGCCTGCCGGACCAAAGCCTTGGCGAAGGCCGGCTGAAACAGGGGAATGGGGCCAAATACACGCTCCATCACCCACAGCTTGACCGGAGGAACTGCCCTCCAACAAAATGAGGACGGAGACTTAAGAGGGCCTGAAGCAATAGGCAAATCCCATTGAACACCCAACCCAAAGACCACCACCCACAAGCTTGGCTCGTGCTAATCGCCGTCTCCCTAAGTGCCATGTCCGTCCTCGGCAACAGCATCGGCATGATTAGCCTCCTCCTCCCTCGCATGATGTCTGAGTTCGCCGTCGACGTACAGTCCATCCAGTGGGTCCTGACTGCCTTCATGCTCACCATGGTCGTCGTCATGCCGGCCGTGGGCTGGCTCGGCGACTTCTTCGGTCAGCGGGAGCTCTACCTCGGCAGCCTTTCCATCTACATCGTCAGCACCTTCGCCTGCACCACGGCCTGGAACTTTCCCAGCCTGATCGTCCTGCGCATCGTCCAGGGCATCTCAGCTGGCTGCTTCTTCCCGCTCACCACTCCGTTCATATTCAACTCGTTTGCCGAAGGCAGACGCGGCTTTGTCCTCGGCATCAGCAACCTCACCCTCATCACAGGATCCACCATCGGCAGCCTGATCGCCTCGGCGCTCTCCGACCAGTTCGGCTGGCACTGGGGCTTCTACTACACTATCGCCCTCTGTCTCGCCGCGCTCCTGTTGGGCTACCTGGTCCTCCGAAACCCGGACCGTGCCAAAGTCGGACGCTTCGACTTCCCCGGTGCTCTGACCCTCGGCACCGCCGTAGTCTCCGCCGTGCTGCTCGTCACCCAGCGCGACACCCCGATCGGCCTCAACACCCGGACGCTCACGTTGGTCGCGCTTTGTGTCGTCTCCGCCGTGGCCTTCATCTGGCTCGAGCTCCGCACCCGCTTCCCCCTCGTCGACCTCGGCATCTACCGATACGCCGCTTTCGCCGCCGGCAGCGCGCTCGGTTTCATCGTCCCTGCTGCCACTACTGCCATCACGCTCCTCCTCCCCATCTTCCTACAGCGCATCCTAGGATACTCCATCTTCCAGAGCGCCATCCTCCGTGTCCCCTCGGGCATGACCACCGCCGTCATCGGACCCTTCACCGGCTGGCTCTCCGACCGAATGGACCCCCGATTCCTCATCGGCTTCGGCGTTGTGGGCTTCGCTGGCATGCTGTTAGTACTCTCCGACCTCAACACACATTCGTCCGCGGCCACCATCGCTGGCTTCCTCGTCCTCGTGGGCATAGCCAGCATGTGCATCTGGTCTCCCCTGACGAACACCATGTTCAGCGCCCTCCCGTCTGAATCCGTCCGCCTAGGCGCTGGTCTCCAGGCCCTGATGCGTCAGCTAGGCCGATCCGTCGGCGGTGCACTCATCGCCGTCATGTTCTCCCACTGCTCCTCCCTCCGTATCGCCCGCCTCGTCGGAACCGTCAGCGCCTCCTCCGCCATCTTCACCCACTACCTGGACACCATCTCCCGGAGCCTGCTCGCGAGCACCCATCCCAAGCCCGACACCTTAGCCGTCGAACTCATCCAGCGCTCCATTTGGCAGGAAGCCACCGTCGCTGCCTTCAGCGATTGCTACCGCATCACCGCCACCGTCTTTCTGACCGCCCTCATCCCTGTCATCTTCCTCAAACGCAAACAGCCTCCGACCGAATAGGTTAGAAGCTGCTACATAAGCGACCTGCCCCCTGGATTGTTCCCATTCCTGGAGTTAGGATATGGGATAGAAAGGGGGCCTTATGGCCAGAAAGCGGTAAACGGCAGAGCAGATCCTCGGTCATCTCCGTCAGGCCGAGATACGCATCTCCGAGGGAAAGACGGTCGCAGAAGTCCTGGGTGAACTGGGGGTCAGTGAATAGACCTACTATCGCTGGCGGAAGGAATACGGCGGTATGGAAGTCGAGCAGCTGCGCCGGCTCAAGGAGCTGGAGAAAGCGCGTCTGAAGCGTCTGGTGGCCGATCAGGCACTGGGCAACGCGATTTTGAAAGAGGTGTCGCGGGGAAACTGCTGAGCCCGACGCGGCGACGGAAGGCGGCGGTCGTGCACGTTCGCGAGACGATGTTCGTTTCCGAACGTCGGGCTTGTCGTGTACTTGGACAGATGCGGCGCACCCAGCGGTATACGCCGAAGGTTGCCGATGATGATGAGGCGCTGACCGATAACATCGTCTCGCTGGCGACCGAGTATGGCCGGTACGGCTACCGGCGTATCACGGCACTCCT
>PBWH01000032.1 GCA_002727195.1 Gemmatimonadota bacterium | reverse complement strand
GTATGGCGTCCCCGAGCACATCCGGTCGGACAACGGCCCGGAGTTCGTGGCCAGGGCCGTCCGATCCTGGCTTTCCAGGCTTGGCGTCGAGACGCTCTTCATCGAACGAGGCAGCCCCTGGGAGAATGGCTACATCGAAAGCTTTAACGGGACGTTCAGCGACGAGTTACTTAATGGCGAGATCTTCACCACACTGCAAGAGGCCAAAGTGTTGGCGGCCTGGGGGCGACGGCAGTACAATCACGTCCGACCACATAGCGCGTTAGGCTACCGACCGCCTGAACCTGTGGTGATTAAGCCGCCGCCAATCGCAGCCGCATCCTAACTCTGGGTGTGGATACATAGATGGGGGCAGGTCAGCCTTGCGGAAGCCGAATCCCAGAGGACAGCAAATTTTGCCAACACTGTGGAACAGCCGTAATCCAGACTGGCGAAACCACGAATGCTACCAACGCGGAGGGTGCTGAAACACTCAGCGGCAATGACGGCGGGAGCTATCAAGGTGCCGCTCAGGCCCCAGAATATGCGAACCGCCCCAGACCGAGAGGTGTGGATGATGTAGTAGAGACAGTCAGTGCTGGAATAGCAAGAGTTGAGGAGAACTTCCGTGGCGTTAGGAGTCCACCAGGGGGCCCTGGACAACCTAACCGAGGAACTAACTCTGTTGTCCTGACACAGTCCCAATCGGGCACCGTGAAGCAAGTCAAACTAGGATTCTCTTGGACAACTCTTTTCTTCGGGTTGTTCGTTCCACTCGTGAGAGGCGACATCAAATGGGCGGCGATCATGTTTGTGCTCGCCTTTCTTAGCTTTGGTCTCTCCTGGCTAGTGTTCCAATTTCTTTACAACAAAGTCCACACCCGAGCACTATTGGAATCCGGATACGCCGCTAGCACCGAAGAAGATAGACGGCGGCTTCAAGCTGCTGGGCTTGTATTAGGCGAAACTTGATACCTGGATCGTCACAGCTTATGGACAATTTCTTAAGCATTCATTTGGGTTCTACCAAAGTGCCTCATTTGCTGTCAAATGCTCGCTCGCAGCTGAATGCGGTAGGTCGCCTGTGGGCTCCCCTCCCCGCCATCCCCCATCAGAACATCAAACACCGGCTCCGCAACAGCCTCAATCTCACCAGCCTTACGCACCGAAACAGTTACGTGTCCATCTCCGAGGAAGTCCAACAGTGCTTTCCGCCTAAGTCGCTTGGTCGGTTGCACATCAGTTTAGACAGCCTCCCACGAAACCCCATCCCCTTCCTCCCTCAACTTCCCCGCCCCAGGAAACGGAAAGTGCGCGGTGATCAACGTCGCATCCTTCTCTTTCGCCATCCCTACCAGCTCCGCTCGCGACTGAATCATCTTCTCCTGATCCCGCCCCTGCCACACCCAGTCCACGTGCCTGATCTCGAGCGGCTCGTGGAACAGATCCCCAAGGAAGTAGGCCGTGTTCCCCTCAGATTCGATCTCCACGATCGCGTGTCCCGGTGATTCGCCTGGCGAGTGAATCATCCGGATCCCGTTCGTGATCTTCATCGTCTCTGGCAACAGTTGAAGGTGCCCGCTCTCCTGCAGGACGGGAAAGTGCAGCATAAACGGCGAATCCTTCGCCTGCTTCTTCGGGGTAAAGTCCGCTTCCATCATGAAATACTCAGCATTCGGATACGTGGCCCCGCGCTCTCCGCTACGCAGAATCGTGTGGCCCATGAAGTGATCGCCGTGTGCATGTGTCGTCAGCACGTGCGTAATGTCGAGTCGCGATATCTCCAGCCCTTCGAGCGAGTGAAGCAGGCTCATCGTCTCGATAAACGGAAACCGTTCCTCCGTTCGATCCCGTGTCGGATGCCGGTCACCGATCCCCGTGTCGATCAGGACGGATGCGTGCTCTGTCTTCACGTGCACGATGTTCAACCCGTAATTCATCCTGCCATCGGCATCCATCTCGACGTGTGGTCGCCACAACGCCTCGTCCTTCCCCTCGAACGCCTGGGACGTGTGCACCTTGATTACACCCTCAGAAATGACGTGGACGTCAAAGGCTCCGATCTGTAGCTGTCTGATATGGTCTGCCATGGAATCTCCTGATGTAGAACTACAAAACCTGTGGAACCACAAATAAACACAGATGAACACGAATGGGAATCACAAGCATCTCATCGGTCCGGAGCGCTGTGGTTCTCCGAGGTTCGGCTCGCACCCATCTTGCAGCGCAAAGGCTTCGACTCTGATCGGTCGTGGGCAGGGAACATCTGTGTTCATTTTGTCCATCTGTGGTTCCCCGGGTTGACAGCGCAGGCCATCCACCCAGATCATGCTCGCATGTCAAAACCAAGCCTGCTCTACATCTTCACAGACCAGCAGCGCGCGGATACGCTCGCCTGCTACGGCAACGACTACATCGACATGCCCGCCCTGAACGGGCTCGCGGACCGAAGCTTCGTCTTCGACAATGCCTACGTCAGCCAGCCCGTGTGCAGTCCCTCCCGGGCGACTATGCTTTGCGGCCTCTATCCGCACACCGCCAGGGTCCCCGCGTGCAATGTACCGTTACCCGAAGAGGTGCAAACGATCGCCGAAATGGTCGACCCGGACTGTCGGCGTCACTACCTCGGCAAATGGCACCTCGGCGACGAGATCTTTGCCCAGCACGGGTTCACCGAGTGGACGGGAAGTGAAGACTCCTATCGCCCGTTCTTCTCTTCGCCGGACAAGCACGAGCACGTCAGTCCCTACAACCAGTTTCTGATCGACAACGGGGTCGAGCCGAACAGCGAATCCTTCGGAAAACACATCCACACCCGTCATCTGGAGGCTAGCCAGGCTGCGCCTCTCACGAAGGCTGCGTTCCTCGGCGATCGTGCGGCAGACTTCATCCAGGACGTGGGTGACGAGCGATTCGTGATGTGCGTCAGCTACCTCGAACCACATCCGCCACACACGGGACCATACAACGACTTGTATGACCCGGCCTCGCTTCCCGTTGGCCCGCATTTCCGTCGGAAGCCGCCCGAGAACGCGTCGGTCCTCAATCGGGTAATGGCGGCCTACTATAGCGAGTCGCTCGAATACGGCCTCGATCTGCGCACCGACGAAGGCTGGCGCGCCGTGCGGGCCCGCTACTTCGGCAACTGTACACTGATCGATCAGAGTATCGACGTCATCCTGAACTCGTTGGCTGAAACGGGTCGCGACAAGGACACCATAGTCGTCTTCACCAGCGATCACGGCGAAATGGTCGGTGACCACGGTATGCTCGGCAAGACGGTCCTGTATGAGGAATCAGTCCGCGTACCGATGATAATCAGCGTCCCCGGCAAGACCGACCGGACGCACATCTTCGGCAACTTCAGCCACATTGATCTCGTCCCCACGCTTCTCGACCTGATGGGCGAGCCGATCCCAAACCACCTCGAGGGCGTCACCCGAACCGATGTCCTGAACGGCGACGGCTCACTGGCTGACAACGATGTCTTCATCGAGTGGAACGGCGCCGACGGCCATCCGCGTGCCGGTGAGGCCGAGCTGAATCCGGAAATGGCTCGACAATGGCGATCCGTCATCACCGCTGACCGGTGGAAGCTCAACCTCAGCAGCCTCGACACCTGCGAACTCTACGACCTGAACACCGATCCGTATGAACAGACCAACCGCATCGATGAGCCAGATCTACAGGATCGGGTATCGGACATGACGGGGCGGATCAGGGCGTGGCAGGAGAGTGTTGGGGATACTGCACCAATCGAACAGCAATAACGAATATCGAACACCGAACTCCGAATATCAAAGGTCCGTTCGTTATTCGATGTCCTATATTCGACATTCCGGTTTCACCCGGCTCATCAAAGGTAGCTCATGCCTAAACCGAGAATACTCCTCGCCTTCGATAAACGTGTTCGCGACCGATACGTAGATGACGAGCAACTCGCCCGCCTAGAGAAGTATGCCGACTGGGACTGGTTCGAGTGCGAAGGCGGTGGCATCTACGAAGCACCCGGCGACGACAGTGAATACGGCAAAGCCTTCGCCGACAAGATCGGCGGCTATGACGGCCTGATCGTTTGCCACGGCGCCCCCAGGCTGTCCCCAACGGTCCTCGACAGCGCATCGAGCCTGAAGATCGTCGGGGAGCTTGAAGGCGACCGCTTCGCAGCCCGTATCGACCTCGACGCCTGCTGGAAACGCGGCATCCGCACGGTGGACACGACGAATGCCTCCTCCTATCCCGTCGCCGAATGGGCGCTTGGCCTGATTCTCATCTCGCTCCGAAACATCGGCACGCAGTTCCGCCGCATGATCAACGGCGATCCACGTGACCGCGACCTGAAACCCTATCGCGGTGTACTCCGCGGCAGACGGGTCGGCCTGATCGGCTGTGGCAACATGGGTCGCCGACTGATCAGCTACCTCAAGCCCTTCGACGTCGAAATCTGGGTCCACGACCCGTATCTCCCGCGCGAAATGGCCGACGCGCTCGACTTTCTCCAGACCTCGTTCGAGAACGTCCTCACAAAGTGTGATGTCATTGTCTGTCTCGCGCCGTTGACGCCCGGCACACGAGGTATGATCGGCAAGAAAGAGATCGACATGATCCCACCAGGAACCGCCTTCGTGAACGTTTCCCGCGGCGCGATCGTCGACTCGGACGCGCTGATCGAACGTCTCAAGAAGAACGACATCACGGCCGGCCTCGAAGTCTGGGATCCAGAACCCGTCCCGGAAGATAGCGAGATCCGAAACCTCTCGAACGCGTTCGTCACCCCGCACTCATCCGCGATGCGACCGGAAGGCGAAATCAACGAGTTCTTCGAAATGATGGTAGATGAATTCGACCGATTCTTCGCGGGCCACGAAACAAAGTACGATCTGACGCCGCGCAGTCAGGCCAATCGCACGGCCGAGGATTCGTGACCAGGCTCAACCGGGCTTGTCGGCTTTCTCGATACTGCCCGCGCTCCACGCGGGCCTACTCGAAAACACGGCATGGAATTTTCTGGCTTCATCCTGAGCTCTGCCCCCTGACGATCTCGCATCGGGATAGGACTTCAGGACATAGAAAACAACAACATGCAACACCGAACTTTCGGCCAAACCGGCCTCGGCGTCTCAGCCATTGGCTTTGGCTGTTGGGAAACGGGCGGATACTACGGCCAAATCGACGACACCGAGATCGTCCAGACCATCCACAAAGCACTCGACCTCGGCATCAACTGTTTCGACACGGCGCAGGCCTACGGGATGGGTAAGTCCGAACAACTGCTCGCCAGGGGATTGGGCGAGCGCCGGAAGGACATCATCCTTGTTACGAAATGGGCGATCGGATACAACGACACGCTTAGCGATCGCGACAGCCGAGCAGCCCGCGCCAAGCGGTCAATCGAAACCAGCCTCCAGCACCTGAACACCGATTACATCGACGTCTACTTGGCCCACTGGCCCGACCAGCGGCATCACCGAGATGCGAAAGATCGCCGCCATGGCCGAGACCAATTACATCGGCGTCATCCCGCACAACAACGCGGGTCCACTCAGGACGCCTTCCAGTCTACACGCTTCGCTCACGATCGCGAACGTCGTCCTGATGGAAGCCCCCTTCGTGAACCGCGATGCGACGGGAACGGACATCGTCGAGCCCTTCTCCATCGTCGAATCGGGATACGCATTGCCGCTCGATGGTCCCGGCCTCTGGATCCAGTTCACGAAGAGGCCGCCGAGCGCACGCCATTCAAACCCCGAAAGATGCCGAAGCTGAATGCCATAGACAGCTCGGTGAGAGATTGGTAAACCCCATCCGTCGCCACACGCTCTACACCGGCTTCGCCCTAGTCATCTTCATCGCGATCGCGACGCCCTACAACGAGATGCTCGTCAAGGGCAGCAGGCTCGGTCTATCCAGCCTCACCCCGGCCGCCTTCTTCCTGTTCTTCGTGCTCTCGTTGATCGTCAACCCGACGCTCTATCGGATCCGATCCACATGGGCGTTCGCCAAACCCGAGCTACTGCTCATCTTCGCGATGATGATGGTCGCCACGGCTATCCCCACGCGCGGCGTCACCGGCCCGCTCCTTTCGATGATCAGCGGACCGCAATACTATGCCTCACCCGAGAATCACTGGTCCGACCTCGTGCTCCCCCATACAAAGAGCTGGATCATTCTCCCCAAGGGCGACGGACTTCGTCACTTCTACGAAGGTGTCTCGGGTAACGAGCAAGCCGACTGGGACATCTGGTTCAAGCCGCTCGGATCGTGGCTGTTGCTCCTGGTCGGGCTGTGGACTGCTATCCTTTGCATGATGATCCTCATCCGTCGTCAGTGGATGGAACGGGAGCGACTGTCCTACCCGGTCATGCAGGTGCCGCTCGCGATGGCCGATCAGGAGGAAGGGCGCGCCATCCCGCCGTTCTACCGCAGCAAATCGATGTGGATCGGCTTCGCCATCCCCTTCCTCTTCGGAACCCTCCACGCCATACGGGCCTACGTCCCGAGCTTCCCCGCATTGTACCCGCGCACACCGCGTCTGACCACGCTCCGTGGACGCGTCAACATCCAGATGCGGCTCAACCCGATCATGCTCGGGTTCGCCTACCTGGTGAACAACCGGCTGAGCCTGAGTCTCTGGGTCTTCTACCTGTGGCACGTGTTCGCGCAGGGGTTCTGCGACGTCATCGGGATCAACAACAACGAGAAGCTGGGACCGTGGACCAACGACGGTCAGGTGGGATCGATCTTTTCGCACCAGAGCTTGGGGGCGATGATCGTGTTCGTAGGGTTCGGCCTCTGGACGGCGCGGGGCCATCTAGCCGAGGTCATTCGTCGGGCAAAACAGAACGTCCGGGACGATCGGGAGATTATCACCGACCGAAACGCGGTGGTCGGCCTGGCCACGGGAACTTGCATCGTGATCGGCTGGATGTCGAACGCGGGGCTGTCTCCACTCGTCGCCACGACAACCGTGGTAGCCGCCTACGTCGTCTTCCTCTCGTTAACCCGCGCCATCACCGACGGCGGACTCGCCACGATCGTCCCAGCAATGATCCCGCTCGGCTTCACGCTGTCGACCTTCGGCACGGACGCGCTCGGCGCTGTCGGCCTGATGGCCCTGTCCTTCACGCTCGTCTGGTCGGGCGACCTGCTCACGTTTATGATGGCACCATCCGCTCACGCCATCCGTATCGCTCACGACTCGGATGAAGGCCGCCGCGGGCCTTACTTTGTTGCCCTACTGGGCGCGATGGTCGTCAGCCTGGTCGTCTCGGTCGCAACGATGATCTCACTGGGTCACGAGCACGGCGCCGCCAACCTGCATCAACAGTACTTCAACACCTTCGCCAAGATGCCCGCCGACATCACCTCGCAGAAGCTCCAAAACCCCGCCCCACCCAACACGGGCGGCTTCTTCTGGACCGGCGTCGGCATGGGCGTGATGGGCCTCCTCACCTTCGCCACCTACCGCTTCAATTGGTGGCCCCTCCACCCCCTCGGCTATATGGTCAGCCCCGCCTGGATCATGGGCTCCCTCTGGTTCCCCTTCTTCGTCGCCTGGTCCGTGAAGAGCCTCGTCATCCGACTGGGTGGTCTGCAGGCTTACGACAAAACGCGCCCCGCCACCTACGGCGTCATCCTCGGCCAAATCGTCGTCGCCGGCTTCTGGCTCGTCATTGACGTCCTGACCGGCACGACAGACAACCGCATACGGGTCTACTGACGCAAACCCGGAACCGCCAAGCGCGCCGAGAAACGCCAAAGCAAACCTCCAATCCCTTCAAAATCGCAGCGCCTCCTTTGTCGGCAGGCCCCTCTCGGCTTCTCGACCCCTTTCGTGTCTTTTCGTGTATTCCGTGGTCTTCTTCTTTCGGATCTGGAGCTAGAGAGAACGCCCGACTATCATCACACCCCCACAGACAACCCCATCCGTGTCCTCCGTGGTTCCCTGCCTTTGATCTTCGTATCGCCGCCAAAGCCGGCTCCTACGACTCACACCCCCTCCGTGTGATCCGAGTATTCCGTGGTTCTAATGGGTTTACCCCCGATACGGCTCCACATCCACATCCACATTCATCTCGTCCGCCACTTCATCCAACTCCTTCTCTAGATCCCGATACGACACATCGGGCGGTACGAGCACCACCGCATCCATCGTGAACAGCGGGGTCCCACTCATCGGTGCCTGAACCGTCTCCGTATCCATCGACTCCACATTCACGCCGCGCTCTGCAAGCAGCTGTGAAACGTGGTGAATGATGCCCTGGTGATCGGCGCCATTCACCTTGACCGAATACGGGAGCCATCCCGGCCGCCCTTCCGGATCGCCGTAACTAGTCGGTCGCGTGGTCACGTTCATGCTATCGCCTCCTAGCGATTGCAGTCCCGATTCCAGTTCCTCGTAACGGGCCTCGCTCACAGCGACGAACATCAGCATCGTAAACTCACCCCCGAGCCGCGCCATCCGACTCGCCTCGATGTTTCCCTCAAACTCGGCGACCAGACGTGTGACGCGTTCCACAAAGCCAACCTGGTCGGGACCCGTCAGCGTGGCAATCAGCATTCGCATGTTCTGTATGTCTCCTTGCTAATGGAAATCGCACTAGGTCAGCGCGATGGCTCGGAAGAGCTCAGAGAGAAGTCAGGATGAGGCCAGGGTTCAGCAAACCGGGGGAGTCATTCCCAAGAGACGACAATCTCCCTGGCTTCGTCCTGAACTCTCCTCCAGGCTCGCTCGTTTCACCAACCATGAGCGATCGTCAATTTGCTTATCCGTAGGCATATTCGTAA
This sequence comes from Gemmatimonadota bacterium, assembly GCA_002727195.1. GTDB lineage: Bacteria > Latescibacterota > UBA2968 > UBA2968 > UBA2968 > UBA2968. The sequence goes on along the minus strand of PBWH01000032.1, from coordinate 32,298 downwards.
ACTCTTGCCCCCTATTGATTTACGTCTACGACGGACAAGACTGATTATATGGCCATACCGCAAGAAAATCAGGAATCAAACGCTCCGCAGGTGCAGACGGAGATCGCCCACGGCACGATCACCTGCCGATCGATGGCCCTGGGCCTCGTCGTCGCTGTATTCGTCATCCTATGGAACACCTACGTCGAGTATATCGCGCACACGGGACGGATCAACATCACCCATTTCCCGGTTGCCCTGTTCGCGCCGTTCACGGTGCTGGCGCTGCTCAACGGGTTCCTCAGGCATCGCAAGGTCTCGTGGGCATTCGAGCCAACGGAGATGCTCGTCGTCGTCGCCATGGGCCTCGTGGGGGCTGCCGTACCAGCCTATGGCCTGACCAGCTACTTCCTCGGCGTCATCGCCATCCCGTTCTACCGGGCCACACCGGAAAACCAGTGGGCCCCCTTCTTCCACCAGTATCTACCCGAGTGGTTGATCCCGACCAACGAAGGCGATGCCATGCGCTGGCTCTTCGAGGGGCTCCCCAGTCCGGAGATGCAGATACCCTGGAGCGTCTGGTTCGTCCCCCTTGCCGGCTGGATGGTGTTTATCGGCGCGATCGTCCTGGGGTCGATCACCATCGCCATTATGCTTCGCAAACAGTGGGCAGACTACGAACGGATCACCTATCCGATCCTCCATCCCGCCCGCGACCTGTCCGAGTCGGGTGAGCCTTCTATCGGCATCTTGAGGAACAAGCTCTTCTGGATCGGCTTCGGGGTTCCGTTCCTGATCATCTGCTTCAACATGATCTCCTACTTCAGCCCCGGCTTCCCGCGAATCAGCCTATACCGCGGCTGGATGCCCACGATCGAATACTTCCCGAGCATTCACGTCAACGTGAACTGGTATACGATCGGCTTCGCCTACTTCGCGAACGTCGACGTTCTTCTCTCGATCGTCGTGTTCTACATGTGGTACTGGTTCCAGGTCGGCATCTACCGCCGGATCGGGATCGGGCTCAGCAAGAAGAGCAACACTAAAGGCGACGCCACCGTCTCGCTCCAATCGGCCGGCGCCTTCCTCTCGCTCGTCCTCTGGGGTCTGTGGCTCGCCCGCTCACACTTGAAGGATATCTTCACCAAAGCGTTCAGGCCGTCCCACCCGGTCGACGACTCGGACGAACTGATGTCGTACCGCACCTGCGTGTTCGGCTTCCTGTTCAGCTTCATTTTCATCGTTTTCTGGCTCAACTCCGTCGGGATCGCGATCCACGTCGCCTTCGTCCTGACCGCGGGCATCTTCATGTCCTACATCGGCGTCGCCCGTGTGATCGCCGAATCGGGCGTCGTCTACTACAGTATGAACCTCAGCGGTGAAGGCTTGATCAACTTCCTCTTCGGCGGCCCCAACGTCTTCGACCCATCAACGAAAACGGCGCTTCGCGTCGTCGCCGCCATCCGATCCCAGGGCAAAGGCATGTTCATGCCGCCCCTGGTGCACGCCATCCGGATCGCCGGCAGTATCGAGCACAATCGGCGCCGGATCGTCCCGGCACTCTTCACGACCATCTTCGTCGGCCTCGGATGCGCCATCGCCTATTCGCTCTATCTCGGCTATACCTGGGGAGCTTACAACTTCAACGACTACCCGTTCACCCGCTATCCCCCCGGCCTCTACGACGGACTCGTCAAGGCCCTCAAAGGTGAGATCAAGTGGGAACCCCAGCGCTACACCTTCTTTGGCATGGGCATCGCCACCTACTTCCTCGTCAGCATGCTCCGCTACCGACTCAGCTGGTGGCCCCTCACCCCGATCGGCCTAATCGTCCCGATGACCCATGCCATCCACTCGATCTTCTCGATCTTCGTGGCCTGGGGCACCAAATCGATCCTGCTGAGACTCGGCGGCGTCAACCTCTACCGCCGCTGCCGCCCGATCTTCGTCGGCCTACTGGCAGGCCACGCCTGCGGCGTCCTCCTCAGCTTCATCGTCGACCAGATATGGTTCCCGGGACAGGGCCACGGCACACACGGTTGGTAAGCTGATAACGTCCCGGCCGCGCCGAAGCTTCCCTGGCCCGCCGTAGCCTTGGCGAAGGAGGCAGCGAAGGCGGTCTGAAAAAGACGCGTATGTAAAGCGGTAAGGAAGGGCACTCAGCTAGAGAAATGACTATCCTGATTGACGATTGGCTGATCCAAGAAGCTATAGGTCAAACCGGACTTGAGTCCCATAGTGCAGCGTTGGAAGAGGGTCTGAGGACGATAATCCGTCTCCATCAACAGGGCGATATGCGACGATGGAAGGGCTGAGTCCAATGGACCGGCGATATCGACGAGATGCGGCGCGACTCAGAATAGCCTTCGATCAACACCATCGGCTTACCATACCCTTTAGCCCTTTGACACTTAAAATTTGACCTTGCTATGACTTTCACCGGCGTCTTTCCCATCCTCCCTACTCCCTTCCGCGAAGACGAAACCGTCGACCTAGACAGCTTCCACAGGATTGTCCAGTTCATGGGATCGATCGGCGTCGACGGCGTCACCATCCTCGGCGTCCTCGGCGAAGCGAACCGCCTGATCGACGCCGAACGTCGCGCCATCATCCAGTGTGCGATCGAAGCGGCGGGTGGCCTCCCCGTCGTCGTCGGCACCAGCCACAGCGGAACCAGCGCCACGATCCAGCTCAGCCAGATGGCGGGCGATCTGGGCGCGGCCGGCATCATGGTCACGCCCCACCGTGAGGCGATACCGAACGAAGCGCGCATCTACGACCACTTCTCCACGATCGGATCCGAAGTCAGCCTCCCGATCATCCTCCAGGACCATCCGATCTCGACGCAGGTCCACATGTCGCTCGATCTCGTCCTGCGTATGGTCGAAGACATCGAAACCGTCGCGTGTATCAAGCAGGAAGCCGTTCCCTCGCCCGCACGAGTCGCCGCGCTGGTTTCGGGCCTGGCACGCCGCGTTCCCATCCTGGCGGGTCTCGGTGCGCTATACGGCGCTTACGAACTCCAGCAAGGCGCCGACGGCTTCATGACCGGCTTCGCCTTCCCCGAAGTCCTCCAGGCGATGGTATCCGCCGCCCAGAAAGACGATCAGGACGCCGTCTTCTCCATATACCAGCGCTTCCTCCCTCTGATCGTCTTCGAAGGACAGCCCGGCGTCGCCGTCAGGAAGGACATCTTCCGTATGCGCGGCCTCATGAACTCGAGCACGGTCCGCAAGCCCGCCGGTAGCATTACGGGATCTGCTCGTACCCAACTCGAGGACGTCATCACCCGCGTCCTCGGCCAAACTGACATCACCCAACCCCTCCAGATCGCCAGGCAGTTCCCTTTACCTTGATGCCAAGCCCCTTGCCCCCAGGCAGGTAGCCAGGCCGACGTCCGGATCCTATTTGGGTTTTCCTTGGCGGACTCTAGACCCGCCGTAGCGCGCAGCGCGAAGGGGGTTGGCGGTTCATCACCGTTGACCCCACCAACATCCACAGACGTCCGAAGGTCACAAGCTCCCGATCCGCAGAGAACAGCGCTGTCATATTGTCTCCACCAGCCACGACACCCCCCTGGTTTCCTTGGTGCCCTCCTGACCTCCGTAGCTTCAGCGTAGGAGGTTGGTGTCTTGGTGGTTACCGCCTTTCGACCTCATTCACCCTCCCGTAAACGTCTGCCTTCCCCGCAAGCCACCCCTCCCCGTAATACAATTGTAACAATGGAGAATGGCCAATTGCCTTTATCCAGTTCCTTCATGTTCTTGGTTCCTAGTCCGCCGTCCGCTTCTACAAGGAACACAGGAACCACAAAATGCCCGTTGACCAGATCCACCCGTCCGAGAAATCCACCTACCAGGACCACGACTCTGGCGCCACCGTCCACCAGCTCACCAATCACCGCGCGCATAGCCACCACTTCTACTTCACCAACACCGGCTGGTATGCTGACGATACAAAGCTGCTCGTCTCCTCCGACCGCGGCAACGCCACCAACCTCTACGGTATCGACCTCTCCAGTGGCGAGATCCACCAGCTCACGGATCTAACACCACTTCCGCTTCCCCGTGAAGTCGAGTTCCTCCGCGCCTGCGTCAACCCGACCAGGGACGAGACCTACTTCTGGTATGGCCTCGACTTGATCGCCCTCGACCTGAACACCCTCGAAAGCCGCGTCCTTTACCAGATGGACGAAGGCTGGGACGTCTCGATGATCAACTGCAGCTCGGACGGCGCCCACGTCTACGCCAGCATATCCGAAGACCTGTCTGACCGAATCCGTGTCGACTACCTGCGCGGGTATGTTGGATTCGCGGAAACCTGGGAAGCGAAGCCGCTCAGTCGCATCATCAGAGCAGCGACGGATGGCTCGGGCGGTGAAGCGGTCTACGAGGAGCAATACTGGATCGGACACGTCAACACGTCACCGACCATCCCCCACATCCTGACCTTCTGCCACGAGGGTCCGTGGGACAAGGTCGACAACCGGATCTGGGGCTTCGACGCGGAGACGGGTCAAGCGTGGAAGATTCGCGAGCCGAAGGAAGATGGCGAAAACGTAGGTCACGAATACTGGTTCGCCGACGGTGAGCGAATCGGCTACCACGGCCATTTTCCGGACGGGAGCGCTCACCTTGGCAGCTGTCGCTACAACGACACCGACCACATCGAAAACAGCTTCCCCGGCCGCACGGGCCACATCCACTCGAACGACGAGAACCTGATCGTCGGCGACGGTGGTGGTGTGGTCCGCATCTGGAAGTGGAATGGAGAAGCCTACGAGAACCCGCGCATCCTCTGCCGCCATAACTCGTCGAGTAAGATCCAACAGCTCCACGTCCATCCTCGTTTCTCGACGGACAACAGTCAGGTCGTGTTCACAACCGATGTCTCTGGATACGGGAATGTCTATCTGGTGGATGTCCCCGAATTCACTACACTACCCGTAATCGACGAATAAGCTTCGATGGAGTATAGGATGAACTCCTACCAAACACAGTCTCTCGCGAACACGGAGTCCATTTGATCCGGGGCATCTTACAGACCTTCGGATTCCTATGGCATCCGTACCACCTGTGGAAGAATCCGACCGCTTGTTGCCCTCCTCCTCTCCCTGCTTGGTTCTCCTCTGAACGCGCGGAATGTCGAAGACCTCATCGCAACCCCCTTGGCCGATCTGATGCAGATGAAGACCTCGCTGGCCTCGGGGATCGAAGAGAGCATCTTAGAAGCGCCGGGCGCAATCGTGGTGGTCACGACGGCCGATATCAAGCAGCGCGGTTACATAAGCCTTGCCGAAATCATCGTCGACCTGCCAGAGTTCGACACGATTCTGGTCAACGGGATCCCCTATCTGTGTGCCTACCAGAGGAGCTACCGACACCCCTCGGAGACCAGCCGTCGGATGTGCAGATCCCCATGTTTCGCTCACGCCTTGAAAACCGATAAAGTCAGGTCCTCGTGGGCATCGAAAAAGGGACGTACGGCGAATTCAGACGAGAAGTGATGCGTCAGCTTCCCAGGCGTCTCCAGCGCCAGCTTGGGATGATGCAGACCCATCACAGAAACGGAGTCGATCAGCGGCCAGACAGAAAAATCGGCGAGCAGGTCACCCTTTGGCAAGGGTTCCCAATCCGCGGCCAGCTTGCGATAGATCCTGTCAACCTGCTTGTAATCGTCGGGAAGGAATTGAAACAGCGCGTTGATGATGTGGTCAACCCGCTGTCTGAGTTTTAGTTCCTCAAGACCGCGGTTGGCACGAACCTGAAAGGTGCGATCAGGAAACGCACTCTAGTCCGCTCTAATGATGTTTCGAAATATGGGCGTCCTCTCGCTTGGCATGGCCGTCTTTCATCAGCGGGTTACTGTCGGACACCAGGCTCTCCGGGGCCGTAGGAGTAGGGACTGTGACGAGGTAGCACCAAAGTCGTTGCCAGGTATGGGCCCACGGTAGTTGTCAGATATGGAGATCCCACTCTACCCGAACAGCCGCCACTCGGCCGTCTCCCCCATCACTTTAGCACGATCACCATCCTCGAGATCCGGCAGAAGCGCATCCAACAGCTTCGACAGCGTCTCATATCCAGGCTCCTCCCGAATCCACGGGAAATCCGTCGCCCACATACAGCGATCCGGGCCAAACGTCCCGATCAGGTTGCCGTGCCAGCCCTTCAGGTCCGGGTAGGGATACGCCTCCTGAGAGAAAGCATACTGCCCGGACAGCTTCACACACACGTTATCATACTGATACAGCCCCATCGTGTTGTATCGCGTGAGGGGCGGAATCGGCGTATCGATCCGCGGCCGACCCTTCTCGTCCTTGGTGAAAACACCTTCGCCGGGGCAGAACATCAGGTGGTTGAACACGACCTGAAGGTCGGGGAACGCGTCCACGAGGAATGGCACGCAGTGAGCTTCGGACGCCTTCGGATACAGCCAGATCGTATATCCCTTCTCGGCCGCGTGTTCCCACACGGGATACGTCTCGAACGTCCGGCAATCCATAACCCCGAGCGGATCCGTCGGTCCCCCCACATCGAACAGCCTGACCCCAACGATCCCGCCGCTCTCCGCCAACCGGTCCATGTGATCCTTCGGATCCTGATAGTCGGGCACAAGCCCGATCCCGCGGAACCGATCCGGATACTTCTTCAGGCAGTGCTGCAGGTAGGCGTGATGTTCGTAAGCCGTCCCGCCGATCTGCACGAGACACGCTTTATCAATCCCGCTTGCCTCCATCTCCCCGAGTAGATCCTCCGCCGTCTCCTCGCGATCGGCCGACAGCACATCGTTGGTCTCACGAGGAAACTCGTCACTTGCCTTCGCGAACACGTGTACGTGTGCGTCTACTTTGCCCATTGCCTCTACCAAATTGAAACGACCGGCAGCTCGATTTGCTCCGACCGGTAAACTCGTAAAGTGTGCACTTCGGGAACTCTCCCTCTCCTGCTAGCGGGAGAGGGATTCTGGCGGGCCTGTTTTTTCGCCCGCCCGCTATACGGGTGAAGGCTGGGAAACCGGGTCCCAGTGGACTATCTCTCTACCCCATCGTGGGACCAGAGGCCCCACTTTACGCCCCGCACCCATCAGCTCCTCATCGGCTCCAACCCGAACAGCTTACGGCGCTCCGACGTCTTGCACTTGTCAAGGATGCTCGCATACCGATCCGGCGACGTCCGGCCTTCACTCCACTGCTCGTAGATCAGGATAATCGACTTCCGGGGGTTCAGCGTCCGGTTCTCCATCGCCGTGTGCCAGCCATACGAGTTGAAGACAATCACGTCTCCAGCCTTCCCGGGAAGAACCTTGCAACCGGGCATCGAGTCGAGCGGTCTTGGCTTGGGACACAGGCCGACACCAGGCTTGTGACTCCCCGGCACATACGCGAACGCGCCGCGCTCCGCCGGACAGTCGTCGACGTAGACCTGCACCTTCATGTGCAGCGGCGACGACTGCGGAACGTCCGGGTGCCAGCCCACATAGCTGATCGGCTGAGCGGGGACGGTCCGCACCTGGGGGCCGAGCAGGATCAGCTCGTCGCTCGCGAACTCCATCAGGTAGGGATACCAGCTAGGATGATCGACCAGGTCGATGAAGGCGTCGTCGAAGTCGAAGGGGCGAGGGATATCGTAATGTGCTGCAGGCCGTCTCCCTGAGGCCACTCCCTTGAGCCATTCCTCTTTGTGCTCCCGCGAGGCACGTTCGAAGGCATCCTGCAATCGGGCCAGATCGTCGCCGACCATCGCGCCTTCGAGGAAGACGTAGCCGTTTTCTTCCCAGAATTCGGTTTCTGATCGTGTGGGTCTCATGGGTTGGTCTCCGGAAAGCTATATAGGTGCGCCGTGCTGGGAACACCGTGGAGCATAAAGCCCCACGGTTACGGGTTGAAACTGAGGCTATACATCGACCTCGTCAACGATAGACGATCAGGGTCTCTTTTTCGCGAACATTGTTCATGCCGTCGCCGGCCGAAACCGTGTAGATATACGTCCCGTTGGCGATCGTACGGCCCTGGCTGTCCAGCCCATCCCAGTGGATCTGGTTGTAGCCCGCTCTCCCGGATGGCACGTCGATCAGACGCATCAGTCGACCGGACAGGGTAAAGATCTTGATCGTCACCTCGGACGGTCTCGACATCAGGAACGTGAAGTCCGTAGACGTCGCCATCGGGTTCGGGTAGTTGAGCACGCGTTCAAGCCGCAGGTCGGAGGTCACTTCGAACGAGATCTGTTTGGTCGCCGGACCGTTGCCGACGCGATCGTTCGCCCGGACCTCCAGGGAATGCGTGCCGTCTTCGAACGATGGTGGCGCATACTGGAACGACGTCGACGTCGGCAGGATGCTCAGCTGCGAAACGAGGTTGGATCCAACGCCCACCGTGGGCAGGATCCCATCGGCCGTGGTCAGGTTAATCTCGATGGTGCTTCCGTCGATGCCGCTGGAATCGGATATGGTGATCAGGAAGGCGGTCTGCGACGGCAGGTAGTCGCCCGTGCGGACCTCCCCGGTCGCATCGAGGGCTCGAATTTCGATCGCAGGCAGACTGGCATCCGAACTGGCCCGAATCTCGATCGGTGCGCCGGCAACGAGCCGCGCCCGATGAAAGGCCTCATTCCCGAACAAGTCCTCCACCCGCGCGTGCACCACATGGGTCCCGGCGAACTGTGCCGTGATCCAGGCGAATTGGACCTGCCGGGGTTGTCCGATCGGCGTATTCTCCGGTACGGCCTGCCGGCCGATGATCCGCCCCTCTTCAGGCGGACCGACGTAGAACGCGATCACCGCGCCAAGAGCCTCATCGATCGGGCCACGATTCAGCACGTTTACTGACAGGATCACACGGTCCAGCTCCATCGCCTCTGTCGCACTGACTTCGAGGTTGGCGATCGACACATCAGTCACCGGCTGGTAGTTCACGCGCCACGATTGCATCCCGGGGGAGCGCTCGAGTTCCGGACCGGTCAGCCTGAGCCTCAGCCGAATCCGGTCGATCGCAGGGTCGAGCTCCGCCAGGTCCACGGTCCCCGCCGGAAGATCCGACCACTCGGCAATCGGCAGGAAGACGCCGTTCGGCCCCTCTCCCATCAGGTCGACAGACGCGTTCTGTGCGTCGCCATCGACCACCACCTCGACCGTCTTCCACGCGGTGGCAGGTCCGATCGGAGAAGACAGCAGGATGCCCTCGTCCGGGAGTCGTCGACCCGCATACCGGTGGATCTGGTTCCCGTTCAACTGGCCGAACCAGACCTTGTTGTTGGTCCAGTCATACTGACCGCTCAGCAGGTCTGTCTCGGCCTGATCACTCTGGTATTCCTCGATAAACGATCCGTCGACCGCATCGATCACGCGAACGCGATGGGTCGATCCGGTACCGAACTCGATGAGATACAGATACTCGCCGTCGGCCAACACGCCGTCTGTAAAGGCGAAGCTGAAGCCCGTCGACGTCGGATCCACTGTGAACTCCCGCACGATGCTCCAGTCCGCCTCCGGGTCGAACACGCGGACCGTCCACCCGATGCGGGACACCCCGTTCACGCCGTTCGCCACGTTGTAGATCAGGAGCCCATCCGACGTAAACAGGGAGTGCCCATCGAACACGAGACCTGACCGGACCTCGAGCAAACCGGCCACGACTGGTATGATCGTCGTCTCACCGGTCGAAGGGTGAATCCGGACGATTTCTCTCGCCTTCGCATTGTCGGAATAGACGAACCCGTCGCCGTGGTAGGCAGCAGAGACGGTCGGAATATCCGGATCGCTGATCGGTCCTACGACCTCGCCGCCCGACGTGCCGTTGTAGCCCGAACCGACCTTGAAGAACGTCTCCGAATCCGGATAGGCGGCCGACGCGGAGAAGAACCCCTTCACGTAGTGAAAAGTTCCGTCCGTTGACAGGATCGCCGTCGCCGGAACGCCCTCGGCCGTGATCGACGCCTCACGAAACGCGCTGGTGATCCTCAAAGGAAGCGGATCGAGTGTCCGCCCCAGCGTCCCGTCCGCGTAGGTCACGATCCCATCCGTGTCCGTCAGTTCGCGTGCCTGGACGGCCACCTGACCCCACGACACCGTGCGTGCGGCCCCCGGCTGACCGACAAGGAAACTCCGAGAGGCTGTCCAGGCGCCCGCCTCCGATCCATCCGACATTCTGGCACGCCAATACCATCTGCCGTCCGTCAACCCACCCGGTGACCAGATCGCGAGGCCCGAAGCCGTTTGAATCGTACCCGACTGGTGTATCGGTCCTGTGACAAAAGCGGGATCCTGACTCACCTCGAATTCCCCGAAGGCGGCCGCATCTGACGTGATCCCCGTCCGCACGCCCAGCGAGGCATTCGAAGAGACGATCTGACTTTCGATCGGGAATGAAGCGATCGCTGACAGCTGGCCGAATACCTCAACGTCGACCACCGCCCGGTTGTTGTCTGTCCGGATCTCGTTCAGCACGCTCGTCGGGTCGAGGATCACCTGGAGCTGATGGATTCCAACGCCTCCCGACAGCGGCCAGAGCACGGCGGCGCTGTCAGCCTGCCCGAAGGCCGGAACGGTTCCGGTGGCCACGGTATCCGTCGTCCCCAGATAACGATCGATCACGACAAAATCGAGCGATGACGCATCGATGATCCCATCGTTGGTCAGGTGGATCGTCACGCGTGCCGTATCCGACGTCGACAGGACGTCCGCCGCATGGCCTCCGAGAGGTGCGATCGAGATGCCCTCGGTCGACACGGCATAGTCACTCCCTTCCGGCAGCGCCAACCGCTGAGCAGGATCGCCCATTAGGTTCATCATGAAGACGCCGTTGTCGATGCCGGGCATCGCGGCGAGCAGGTCGGTCTTGGCCAGCCCGAGCGCGGCGCCGAACTCAGGGATCCCCTCGCGCATCATATACCGGAACATGGCCTGGTTCACCTCGTTGTTCACGAAGATGAACGCGAGGCTCGAGGCCGATACGAAAGCGATCGCGCCACCGTCCCGCTTGTTCGTCATTTCTTCAGCGAAACAGACGAGCGTCGGCTCGTCATACAGCCCATTGAGGCACGACATGGCAATCACCAGCGGCAGCTTCTCGGCGTTCTTGATCTGCGACATGTAACTGAAACCGCGCTGCTGGAACGTCCCGGCGATATACTTGCTCATCGAGGCGGCGCTGCCGTGTCCCATGAAATTGACGATCAGCCGACCTTCGTTGAACTGGCGAATCACTTCGCTGGAGCTCTCGTTCGGCTCTGGCTGGGTGAACGCGTCGTGATAGATCGTGGACGCGTCCAGACCGAGCGGTCCCGCGTATTCGGAGATCAGTTCGTCGCTATCCTTGATGAACAGGTCGGGCCCCGCTCCGTCATCCCAGTTCGCCAGATACGTCACCCGGTCGCGCCACGGCTCGTCGGGGACGCTGTCGTAGGCGATGGCTTTCGACACGACCGTTTCCGCATCCCGAACGCGATTCGCCGAGAAGCGTCCGACCCACACGTCCATAAACGGATCATCGCCCGCCACGGTGCCATAGAGATGGTCCGTAAACGCCTTCCCCCGACGCACGGACTGAAACGGCATGGCGGGAACACGTGGTGTCCGTCCGTTCCGGAACTCGTTGAACTTGTCGCGATAGTCGTAGCTCATCCTGCCGAGCAGGAGCAAGTAGGCCGGGCGATCGGACCAGTTCTCGTAGGCAAAGCGGACGAAGTCCTGAATCGCCACCTCGCTCACATCACCGAAGTTGAACTCGTCGAACACATCCTGGACATCGACAATCATCGATGTCAGCCCCAGCGACCGGCGATGCTCCGCGAGCAGTTCGGCCTGCGTGGCAAAGTCTCCGTGCGTGATGATCACATAGGCCGCCCCGGTCAAATCTGTCCGCAGACGTGACGCACCATCGGCAGCCGCAGGCTCGGGAGTCAGGATCGCCGAGTCGTCGACCACGACCACCTTTCCGGTGCGTGAGGTCGAAAACCGAACACCGTCGGAGGTCGGTTCAGCCCCTGACAGAAGCATCCCGTTTTCAACGTCGAGAACGAAGCCAGGCGCTTCAGCGAACCCGCCGACCTCATAGGCCTTATCAGTCAGCGCGGTGGTTGCGAATACGTAGATGCCATTCTCGGAGATCGTCGCCGCCGGGTAAGTCACCGTGATCCAGTTCAGATGCACGTGATCCACATAAGGAATTGGCTCGAAGGGAAATTCGGGGGATCCAGGGGTACGCAGGGTAACGATAGTAGTGTCCGTCAAGACCGATGCGGGAACCGCTCCCTCCGCCGTGAAGGCATCCTGGCCATCCCAGCGCACTTCGGTCACCGGGATCCCGTCCTGCACTTCTACACGCGCGCGGTGGTCCGGATCGATATCCGGACGAAGCGACAGAGAGTGCATACCGACGCGAACGGTCGCGTCGACATCGGCCGTGTTGTCTAGGTGCGGAAGGGGAATGTTCGAGATCACAGGAAACTCGACGTTCCCTTCGCTCGATGGGGAACCGGTTCGAACGTTGACCCAGTGATCGCGATCCGTGTCGGCCGCATCACCCCAGCGCTGGTAGAGCGAGTCGACCTCCGAGTGGACGCTCTGAAGCACCCAGGGTACGGTCGACGCACCCGCAACAGGCGTCCCATCGATGTCGGTATACCGAGACCCGGCCTGTGTCCCGAACCTCAGCCAGTAGGATCGGCTCCTCCCGAACGGACTCTCGTGATCCCGGCCGGAAACCCTCCGGTAGGTCCCCCAGAACAGCACCCGGTCTCCCCTGTCTAGTGTCCCGTCTCCCCCATCCTCCACCTGCAGCGGTATCTCGACCCCAGAGGAATATATCTGCAATCGTGTCAGATCTGCCGCGGACAGATCGATCCCCGATGACTCGAACCAGTCCGCGTCAAGCGCATAGAGACCGTCTTCGGTCACCGACAGCCGGTACCAGTCACTGTTAGGATCATACCAGGACAACGCCTGCTTTCCGGGTGTCCTCGGTGCTCGGGCGCGCCAGGACCGCGAGGAAGAGGCGTTCAGGAGACTTCTCTCGTAGGCCGGTTCGAAGTGGCGTTCGTTGAGCGGGGGGCGGAGTGACGGACGCGTGACAGGCGAAGTGAAGGCCAGCCTGACCCGCAGACGCCGGGCGACGTGTAGTTGTCTCGTTACGGGGTTGTATTGGATCGGTCTGAGAGAAACGCCCTGGACCTGCTGGTCACGCAGGAGACCGGATCGACTCAGGCGTGCGGGTTCCTCGGGAAACCACGCGTCTATCGAGTAGACAGCGTCATCTGTTTCGTATTGAGCACGTCTCCCCACAACTGAGGGCGAGGGGATCAACTGAACATCATCGACAACGTCGTACTCTGCCTCGACGATCTCAAGGTCGACACGCGCACCATGAGGCACACCGAGCAGCGTCCCGACGACGGGAACCGCGGGCTCGCCCAACGCAGACCCGACGACGCCTCCCGGAAGAACCAGCCGATGTCGTCCGTCCGGAAGTTCACGTAGGTCGTAATCCATCCCGTGCACTTCGATGACAACGCCTGAGGCGTCGCTCGAAATCAGTCGAGGCTCGGCGGCCTCTAAGAGATTCGCGCCAAACCAAACGGCCAGGCAGAGAAGGGTCATGTACCCAGGACGCATCATTCGAACGTAAACACCTCGTATTCGGAACCGCTGTAAGCCAACACGCGATCACCGGTCGCCAGCGCATCGACACGCACCATCGCGGCTCGGTCGGAGGCCACCTCGATCAGCCCCCAGGAAGTTTCGACTACCTGAGCAACCAGCGTTCTACCTTCCATCTTCGGGGACTCGCCTTGATGGAACGACAGCCTGGATTCGCGGAAAGTCAAATCGAATACAGAACCCGCCCTCCGCTCGACCTCCACACCGCCTTCGGTGTCGAGCAACCAGACGTGCGTCCCCAGGATCACTTCATCCGGTTCGACACCGTGTGTGCGCAGGGCGGGCAGGAGGTTGTGCGCGAATATCGGGATGCCATCGAGCGCAGCCGGCACGTTCAGCAGGAGCACGCGTCCATCCCCGCTTTCGATTGCATCGACCGTCCGTTTCAGGAACCGATCGGACAAGCGACCTGCATCTCGCCAATCCAGCGCCTGCGCCCCAGTGACACCCGCATAGTATGAGACGAGCAGTCCAAAGACGAACTGCCGCACCTGCACCGCCTTTGAACGCTCCGAAAGCCAGATGGATGCCAGGAACAGGGCGTAGAATACGGACGGCAGATAGAGATACCATCGATGCAGTCGACCAAGGGCGGGAAGCACGGCGATGCCGGTTAACGCGACCAGAAGGATCAGATGCCTTGGATCCCGCCGCAGAACCACACCGGTTACGAGAGTAAACACCAACAGCGGCACGCCGAACGCCTTGATGTCCGAGATCCCCATCAAGCCGGCTGCACGGAAAGCGTCAAAGACGAATGCACCCAAGCCGGGAGTCGGCACGTTCCCCCAAGCGCTCCCCAGGACGATCCAGCGCAAGACCCCGCACACGACCACGGCGACGGCGGAGGCGATGATGGCAGCGCGTGTCGACGGCCGCTTCAGGGTACTCTCGTACGCGGCCAGCATCACAAGCGCCGCCGGTAAGGTCAGCGCCATCTCTTTGGAGAGGTAGCCCGCAAGTGCGAAGCAGCCCACCCACAGTGCGCGACGTATCCCGCGATCATCGGCGGAGGGAAAGACGAGCAGCGATGCACAATAGAAAAGCGTGCACAGCATGTCGCCTCGTCCGACGCCCCAGAATACGTCGGAGACGTGTATGGGAAGGACAAAGAACAGAAGCCCCGACCCCAGCGCCGCGCCTTTAGCCGTCGGAAGCAGCCGAACAGCCAGCAAGGCAACCACGGCGGAGACGAGAAGGTGCACAGCCAGATTGAAAAGATGGACCGCTACGGAACCGGTTCCGAACAGATAGAACGTCGTCTCCGACACCGGCCGATAGTATCCACCGACATCACGTTCGCCTACCCAGCTCGTTGACCAGATTTCGGAGAGTCCTTTAACCGCGAGCTGGGCGTGCCCCCAATCGTCTCCCAGGAGCGGAATCCCGGAAACCGCCCACGCAAGGTAGGCGACAAACAGAGCGATGGCTCCAATGAGAATGATAGGTTTGGTCAAGGTGGGAATGAAAAGGGCGCCCTCTGACGAGGGCGCCGGCTAATCGTCCTGGAATGTTCGGATCGACTACGACTCGTAGTACTCGATGATCTTGCGGAGCGTCATATCGAGACTGACCGAAGGCTCGTAGCCTGTGAAAGAGTTGATCTTCGTGAGGTCGGGCACGCGGTAGTTCAGGTCCTCGTAGGACCCCTTCGCAAAAGCCTTTTCATACGGCACATACTCGACCGGCGAGTCGCTCTCGGTCAGGTTCTTGATCTTCCCGGCCAACGACTTGATGCTGATCTCGTTCGTGTCCGCGTCTCCGCCGAGATTGAAGATCTCACCCGGCGCCTCCGGGTGCTCACCCAGGGCGAGCAGGCCGTCCACCGCATCCTCGATATCCGTGAAGCAGCGCTTCTGCTCACCGTCGTTGTAGACCGTGATAGGGTGACCCAGCAGTGCCTGCTTGATAAACCGGGGCACGACCATCCCGTAATTCGGTGACTGACGCGGGCCGATGACGTTGAAGAACCGGACGATCACCACCGGAAGCTTCTTCTCTCTCCAGTAGGCCAGCCCGAGCATCTCGTCGACCGCCTTGGAGGTCGAGTAGTTCCAGCGCGTCACCGTTGTCGGGCCGAGCAGCCGGTCGTCGTCCTCGGAGAACATGACCTTCCCGTTCTTCTTTCCGGCGACCTCGGATGTCGACGCGATCAGGACACGTGTCTTCTTCCGGTTGGCCAACTCGAGAACGATCTCGGTGCCGCGAATATTCGTCGTGAGAGATTGGAGCGGATTCTCGATCACGTAGTTCACACCGACAGCCGCGGCGAGATGATACACCAGATCGGCCTCGGCGAACAACGGCTCGAGCGCGTCGCGGTCCAGGACGGACCCGACTTTCATATGAAACTTCGGATTCCCTTCCAAGTGATGGACGTTGTCCAGGTCACCCGTAGACAGATCATCGAACACGAAGACTTCGTGCCCGTCCTTCAGCAACCGCTCCGCAAGATGCGACCCAATAAACCCCGCACCACCCGTAATCAGAACCTTCATCCGATTCCTTCCCCGCAATTGTTCCGGCTCCCCCCCGACGTGTCGTCGGCGGTGCTCTGGCACGATACGACTAGCTCAGAATCTCGATGAGCGCCTGACTGCTGCGCGTCAGTGAATAGTGCTCGACCATCCGGTCTCGCCCCGCCTGCCCCATCGTCTGACGCAAGTCAGGATCATCGATCAACCGTGCCAGGGCGTCGACCCATTCAGTGTCGGACTCCGCCAGGAATCCGGTCACCCCGTCGACGACAATCTCACGGTTCACGCCTATCGGACTCGCGACAACCGGGAGTCCAACAGCGCCATACTGCAGAAGCTTGTAACCACCCTTGCCGCGCGTCCACGGATCGTCCGGCAGGGGCATCAACCCAATATCAAAATTGGCGAGCAAGTCGACTTCGGTCTCGAGAGACCAGCCGTATTGCTCCACCTGCATCCGGCTGTCGAAAGGCGTCGCGCCGATCAGCCGAAGTGTGAGATCATCCCGCTGCTCGGACAACGTGTCGAGGACGCCGGACAGACCTTCCAGATAAACCGTCGTCGTCGGGCTCCCGATCCAGCCGAGGATGATCCCTGACCGGGGCGCGCGTTCACGAGGCGCGAAACGATCCGTATCGATCGGCCCCGTGATAATCTCAACCCGGTCGCAGTAGTCGCTCGCATACGACCGTGTGTAATCGTTCTCGACGATCGCAACTGAACTGCTCCTTAACATCCTGGGCAGCCCGATTTCACGGCGGCGCTCGCTCAGCCTCTCGAGCAGGCTCTCAGCCGAGTCAGCCGTGAAGATGGCATCGTCGAAATCGTAAACGATCTTGCTGCGCCAGAATCGCAAGAGAAAGGCCAGTGGCCCGGGCAGCAACACTTTCTGGATCACGATGCGATCGAAGAAAGGCGCCCGCAAGACACACGATAGCCCTACCCGGACCGTCCGCACAAACGAGATCAAGTAATAAAGGAGCCGACCTGCGGCTCCACCCGACCCGAAACGGACCGTCGCATGGTCCGGAATGGCGACTCGGACCAAGGTCCTGAACCCCGCCCTCTCGAGCAACGGCAAATACTGAAAGACGCGGGTCCTGCTACTGGCTGCGAGAGGACCGTAGTGCACGAGAAATAGGATCCGCATGTCCCCTCAAAACCGAGGTAATATAGTACCGGTGATTGTGAAAAGCAACTCGAAAGCCGATGACATAGGTATAGGAAAACGCGTGATTTACGTCATAATTCGGCCAGGAAACCCGCGATCCGCAGGGCATCTTGCGATTAGGTCCGTTGAGACCCTCCGCCTCTGGCATTAGGTGTTCTAACGGTCCTCCTGTCGCCGGGCAATCCAGCCCCGGATGTCCTGCAGAAATGTCCGTTCCAGCCTGAATGTCGCCACAAAATAGACCGTCCCGCCCAGACTCACCAGAAACAGCAGCTTATGCAGAGGGTCGATTCGTGCCCCTGTCAGCACGAGTTGGGTCATGGCGACAACGATCCCCATCAGCGTCGCCGAGAAAAGCGACCGCATCACCGCCTTGGTCACCGCGGCCATTCCGAGGGGCATCACCCGGCGCAGTGCAAGATGTCCCGCCCAGAAGGCCAGCAGACTGCTCGCAACGTAAGCCAAGGCAACGGCTTGAGGCCCCGACTGGATGGCCAACCAGAACAGGAGCGCGTTCAGCACGAGCCTTCCCGTATTCAGGGAGAATCCAATGTCCGGACGTCCCTTGGCCAGGAACGCTGATCCTAGGGGATTCGCTAGGCACTTCAGGATCGACACCGGCACCAGGATCTGGGCCAACGTGATCGTCAGCCGCAAATCCTCCTCGGACCACGCGTTCCCCAGATACACCCGGAAGAAGGAAGGTGCAACCACAGCCATCCCGATGAGCAGCGGAAGCGCCACGAGTCCGACGAGCTTTATGATGCGCACATAGCCACGAACAATGACCGCATCATCGCTCTGTATGCGTGAGAAGACCGGGAAGGCGACCCGCGTCAGGACAGGGTTCAGTCGCATCATCGGCTGAACCACAACCTGGTAGGCCACGTAGTATGGCCCCAGCGCGGCCGGTCCCAGGTAACGTCCGATCATCACGAAATCGAGGTTTGCGGCCAAGTAATTGACGAAACGCTCCCCGGTCTGGTAGGCGCCGAACGACACGAACGACCGCGCTTCGCCTACTTGGAAGTGGAGACCGGGCCACCAGATCATCCGAACGTAGAAGAGCAACCCGAGCAGCCGTGCGCTGCCCGACACCAGGAGGCCGATCATCGGAGCGCGCGCCCCAAAGCCGTCTGCCGCGCACAGGATGGCGGTCACAGCCCCCAGGACGCCGGATACGATATCGACCTTCGAGAGTCTGTCGAACGCCAGCGCCTTCTGAAGGACGGCAAGCGGTACCTGGCCGATGCCGAACACCACGACGAACGCGGCCGCCGGAAAGATCACCTCGACCAGATGTGGGGCTTCGAAGAATGCGGCCACGAACCCTGAACTACTCCATACCAGCAGGCCCGTCGCCCCCGATATGCAGGCCACCAGCCAGAACAGGGACGAAATGGTAGCGGTGTCGGTCTCCTGACGCTGAACAAGGGCCGGTGACAATCCCAGGTCGACAAAGGCCAGCGCGATCCCGACGACCACCATCGCTTCCCCGAACAAACCGAAGTCCTCGGTCGTCAGGTAGCGCGCCAGTACTGCCATCTGAACGAACTGGATGGCCATCCCGATCCCGGTCGATCCCCCCGTCCACTTGACCCCGGAGATCGCGTGTTCCCGGTAGCCCGTCACCCCGGCTCGGACGCTGGCTTCGTCGCGACCATCACGTGGTTCCACGCATCCCCCTCGACCCGATGGAAGTGGTCGAGCACGAACACAGTCGCCTGGATGAGGGCATTCATCAGCCCCACGACCGGCCTGAGTGGCCCCCGCCCGAACCGTTCGAGAACATAGCAGAAACGAGCGCCGGCAGTCACCCAGTACCCGGCCAGGGCCGAGATCAATTCCACTTCGAGCCCCGCCTGCTCCGCCAGATGACGCAGCCCGTAGGGTGTGAACCGGTAGTAATCGTGTGGCTCCTCGTGGATACCCCAGATGTGTGGCGCTGTAACAATCGCCACACCGCCCGGCTTCAGGATACGTGCAGCTTCTGCCAGAGCGCGTCCTGGGTCGGGCACGTGCTCGAGCACCTGGTTGCTGACCACGGTATCCGCCGATCCATCGGCAACAGGCAACGAGGCGAGATCCGACACGACATCGATGTCGTCTTTCTCGTATCGCTCGGGATTCAGGTCGATGCCCACATACCGGTCGACGCGGCCCTTGAAGAGGGTCTCATACGGTCTGTGTCCACACCCCAGGTCGACGAGCGTGCCGGACGCTCGGTTAGCGAGGTCTGTCATGCAACGATGCACCAGCCGATGCACCAGCCAGTGCTTGTCGAACACCGATCCCGGTCGAGCGTCCACGCCATCCCCTGCGATATCGACCTTCTCCAGCCGAAACCCGGTCAGCGCGAGCAGAAGGCCCCCACCAGCAAGCATCCCTGCCGCCAGCTCAGGGGATCCTTCGTGCGCAACCAGACCCGCCGCACACAAGGCCGCCGTGAGGGTATACATTCCGATCACAGCCATCCGGGTCGACGTCCCCGACGCGATCCACCGTTGTGTCGGGTGGTCATGGGTCGAAACAGACGGCATCGTCACTTTGGTGATTCGGATGACGATCAGGAAGAAGCCTTCGAAACAGACGATGGACACCGGCAGGATGGCGGCGGCGAGGCCCGGCCATCCACTGAGGGCATGAAGCGTGGACCANGCGGACTGACCGAGCAGAAAGCCAATCAACAGGGATCCGGAGTCGCCCATGTAGACGCGAGCGGGATGGAAGTTGTAGAAGAGGTAGGCGATCAGGGCGACGGCGATCACACCGCATCCCCACGCGAGCGATGGATGTGTGTCACTCAGGAGAAACGCGAATAACAGGAGCGTGATCGCACCNACTCCGCCGGAGAGTCCGTCGACGGCATCCAGCACGTTAAAGGTGTTACACATCCAGAGCAGCCACAGCGCGTGAATGACTATCCACGCTAGAGAGCCGCCCGATCCTGTCCACGCCGTGACGCCGCACACGATCAGGAGCCCCAACGTCTTGAGTCGCGGGGACAGCTCCACCCAGTCGTCGAGCAGTCCGATGCACCAGACCCCCACGCCACCGATCAGCAGCGGCGTTGGCAGCACCGTATCGGTCCAGACCAACGCAACGACGGCAGACAACACAAAAACGATCCCGCCCACAGGAGGGATCGTCTCAGAAAACCGTGGGACGTGACGGGAGAGCAGCTTCGCCAGCGGAATCAGCAACAGCGAGAGCGCGAAAGACGGGAGAACGCCGTCAGACGTGAGGAGGGCGAGCATGCCGGATAGCGCGCTCGACAAACGGAACCNTCAGGACGAGGCTGAGGGCTGGAAGCCCCGGACGGCGTCGATGACCTGGTTGACGTCGTCGTTCGTCATCGCCGGGAACATGGGCAGCGTGACCATCCGCGTCCACACGGCTTCGGTCACGGGAAGGGAACGCTTGTAGGGTTCATACACGGAATACATGTGGTTCGGCCGGTAGTGCACGCCGGCGTCGATCCCCTTCTCGGCCAGATGCTCGATCAGACGATCCCGGTCTTCGGCCAGCATCACGAAGGACTGGTGTGAACTGCGGGCGTATTCCTTTTCATCGAGCACTTCCACCCAGGGCAGGTCCTTGAACGCGGCACGATACTGAACAGCCACTTCCCGACGGGCGGCATTGGTCGACTCCAGCTTACCCAGCTGCACGATCCCGATCGCGGCATTCAGGTCGTTCATGTGGAACTTGTAGCCGACCTCATCGACGTCGTATTCCCACGCGCGCTGACGACCGTTCTTACGGAACCGGTCATACGTGCTCCGCGTGATCCCCATCCACCGCAGGTTCTTCACACGCTCGGCGATCGCTTCGTCATCCGTCGTCAGCATGCCCCCGTCGCCGGTGCTCACGTTCTTCAGCGCGTGAAAACTGAAGCAGCCCGTCGTCCCGAGTGAACCTGCTCGACGTCCCTTATACAGAGTGCCGGCCGCGTGAGCCGCATCCTCGACCACCGGAATCCCTCGGGCATCGGCGATCTCGTTGATCCGATCCATGTCACAGGGATGCCCCCCGTGATGCACGACCACGATCGCCCCCGTCTTGTCCGTCACCCGGTCGGCGACAGAGTCGGGGTCGATGTTCAGCGTGTCCGGCTCGATGTCCGCGAAAACGGGAATGCCGCCGTTCTGGAGAATCGCGTGATTCGTCGACACAAAGGTCTGCGCCGTCGTTACGACTTCCTTGTCTTCCACCCCGATTACCTTCATCGAGGCGAACAGCGTGGCGGAGCAGGAATTCATGCTGAGTGCAAACCGGGTTCCCACATACTCGGCGAACTTCTTCTCGAACGCCTCGACCTTCGGACCGGGACCAACCCACCCCGACAACAGAACTTCGCGCACTGCTTCGACTTCCTCTTCATCGAAGCAGGGACGGAAGGTAGGAATACTCATCGAATCTCCAGAGAAGGCTCGGACTAAGCCGGGCTCAGAGTGCAGACCCGCGGAAGCGATCGGCGGACAGCGAAAGGTTCTCGAACATCAAGGTCCGGTAAGCGCGGAGCCGTGACTTCGCCCCCGGGCGCTGACTCGGTAGGATCCCGGCGACGATCCATCCAATCGACCGGATCACCAGTTCGATTGGCGTCAGCAGGCTCAG
This sequence comes from Gemmatimonadota bacterium, assembly GCA_002727195.1. GTDB lineage: Bacteria > Latescibacterota > UBA2968 > UBA2968 > UBA2968 > UBA2968. Next base: position 10,395 of record PBWH01000032.1, on the reverse strand, counting down.
CAATCGAGCCGACGTGTGACCGAGGTGCCGATCCGTAAAGAACCGGTAGCTCCGGTCGCTCGCGACCAGCATCCGGTCGAAGGCCTGTGACGAACTGTGCCCCCCCACATGTCGTCCCCGGACATCGGGCACGTAGTGGACAGACCACCCGGCTGAAGCCAGCCGGAGACACAGATCCAGATCCTCGAAATACATAAAAATGGCCTCGTCGAACCCGCCCTGATTGGTCAACGCATCCCGGCGACCGACCATAAACGCTCCGGTCACCCAGTCGACTTTGGACGGCTCAACAGGCCTGACGCGACGGAATCTAAAGAACGGCAAAACCAGATGCAACAGCAATTTACGTCCGATCGCGTCACTCAAACGAGGACGAAATCCGCAGGTCGCCAGCGGGCTCCCGTCCATCCCATCCAGGCGTGGTCCGACAAGGCCGACGTCGTCATTCGCCTCCAGATACCGGACCGCGAGCCCGAGGGCGTCCGGCTCGACCACCACGTCTGGATTCAGGCACGCGACCCAGGGCGTCTCGGCCTGCCGAAGGCCGACGTTGACGCCTCGCCCAAACCCCAGATTCTCTCCCGTCTGAATGATCTTTACACGCGGGTCCACTTCAAGCAGTTCCAGGCTGCCATCGGTGGACGCGTTGTCAACGACTACGATCTGCACATCCAGGTCCGCCGCCGCGATGGATGCAACGCACTCCCGCAGCTGATCGCCGGCGTTCCAGTTGACGACCACGGCTGTCAGCGAGGCGCTCAACGGGATTCGCCTCGTTCTTCGTGGGCTGCGAGAGAGGCCAGCACACCGAGCATGGTGGCGTGAATCAGGATCAACCGTGTCACCATCAGCGTGGGATCTGCCATGCCGTAGACCAGCATCGCCGAATAGACCGTGAAGAAGCTAGCCGCGAACAGCCGTGTATCCGGGTCTCGCGACGTTTGGAAGAGGCGATACGCTGTGAGCAGGGCAATGGAATAGAGCCACAGGAAAGCGATCAATCCGATCAGGCCCATCCGGAGCATCAGCGTCAGATACAGGTTGTCGACCGCTCCGAGACGATTCAAGCCGGGCGTCGATGCGTGCGTGTCGTAGAACTCCACGACCTCGCCATGTCCCCCGCCGATGATCGGCCGTCGGATAATCTTGGTGATCGCCACCTGGTATGACAACAGCCGGCCGGAAATCGAGTGATCCTGCTCGGCCGTCTGGATCCGGGCCAGCCGCCTAAACGCTGTCGCCCCCACACCCGTTTCCGTTGCCCCCTGGAAGAACCCGAACAGGATCAGAACCGTGCAGGGCAGCGCCAGGATCGTCAGGACGCCCTGCATCCCTTCGCGCTGTCGATCGCGGAGATACAGGAACGACAGCGCCATCAACCCGACCACCGCAGCGATCCACATACCGCGTCCGACGGTCAACACGAAAGCAAGTGAAATCGGGATCAGGGCCAGCGTGGCGAACAACCGATCCTGTCGGTTTCCGCCATACAGCCACATCGCACCGATGATCAACGAACCGATCGGGAACATCAGCCCGGCCGGGCGGGCAACGCGCTCGAACTGTCCCGCGACGGACAGGTTCACGAGGGAGAAAAACTCCACCATATATTCGAGCCCCACCACCGCGGCAATCAGCACGACCACCATCAGCACCCGGCGGGCCCGGTGGGTCGGGATGAACTGCTTGGCCACAAAGAACAGCGTGTAATAGCAGGGATAGCGCACATCACGCAGCATCTGCGACGTCGACACGCCGTGATANAGNCCAACGGCGCACGACACGGCCACGAGCCCGAGGAATACGGTCAACGGTCTGTCGAGCACGGTATGCACCGGCCGCGTCCGTTCGAGCAGCGCTGTCAGCATCACGAGCGTCACCACGACTAGGAACACGCCCTCGCTGAACTTGATGCCCATCGGGAGGGTCAGGTGCTCGCGGGATACTTCACCTGGGATTACAGCGGAGATAAACAGGAGGAAGAGGATCGTGTTCGAAACCGAGCTCAACAGGACCGCAGTGAGGATAGCTGACAACACGATCAGTGACGAGATATGCAGACCCGAGATCGGCACAGGAAGGACGATCACCAGCAGTTGCAGCAGGCACAAACCGCCAATCAGCAGCCAGTTTCGCGGGTAGGAAATCGCGTTCACGCGGCGCCTCGATCGAGTTCCGCGACTCGACGCCCCACGGCAGACTTGATCGAAAGGAACACGCCGTGCAGACCGGCCCCCGCAAACGGCATCAGCGCGAGGTCGACGGGTAAACGAAACCGCGGATGTGTGAAGAACAAGGCGTGCAGCAGCGTCCACACGACCACGCAGGAGATCGCGATCCACGCGAGATCGTTCCCCCGATTCCGATAGAGCCCGAACCCGCTCGCCAGAACCAGACAGCTTCCGACCATGAAGTGCAGGTTACGCGCCCACCGTGGACCGTCGTGCAGGAAGGAACTCCAGAACAGGAACACCTTTCGGAGTGCCAGTCGTACCGAGCGCAGCGGATTCTCAACGATGATCTTCCCGACCTCTCGTGCCACAGCCGCATCCTTCGAAATCGCGTCGGGGTATTCGCCCCCGATACGGTTGTAGATCGACCAGTAATCGCGACCGTCGACATAGGTCCCGTTGGCGCGTGGCTCGTGACCGATCAGCAGATTCATGCCCAGGTTCGTCGACATCAGCATGCGATGACCCGTCAGGGCTTCGTTCCTGATGATCCACGGCGTGATGACGANCAGGCCCCCGCACAGGACCGCGCCCAGTNNGTTCAGGCGANTCGCTACCGGTGTCCCCTTCAGCCGAATCCATACCCCAATGGCGACTACGAGCGCCCAGGGCAACCCGACAGGTTTGCACAGGATCCCAAGTCCGAGAACGAGCCCGAGAACCGCAGCGTTCGTGAGGTTGACACGTTCGAGAAGCTTAAGGGTTGCCAGACAGGCCCCGGCGACCAGCATCACGAGCANCGTCTCCGCGAGCAGCATGCCGCTCACGAAAACCCAGAGTGGGTAGAGCGCTGCGCACGCGGCCGCGATATGGGAATGGGTAGCGTTCCCCAACCGGCAGCCGGCCCGATACACTAGGAAGCAGGTCAGAGCCGCCATCGCGGCCTGAACCATACGGACGATTAACGGCACCTGGCCGAAGCAGTTGTAGATCGTGGCGAGCAGGAGGGGATAGAGCGGGGGCCGGTAGGTATCCGGATTCTCGACCAAAATACCTTGCGTCGCATAAACCATGCCGAGTCGTTCCCAGTGATATTCGTCCTGTGAGAACGGCCACCGATCTCGTTCCAGACCCACCAGCACGCGAACCAAGACTGCTACAGCAAGGATCGTCAGAATCAGCCAATATTTGCGGATCCAAATCATGCCCCGGAAGATACAGTGCTAACGAGTTGAAAACCAATTAGAAACACGGATCCGTNACTCCAGGAAGCCGGGAGCACAGCATAAATTCGCGCATCGTGCTCCCGTGTTGGCCTCGGGCCACATTACGGCCAATTCGCTTGACCTTTGGTTTGCGGCCCCCTATGTTGCGTGCTCCCGTAGGAAAATCAGCATCTAAAACGGACAGGGACACTTTGCAACTCCCGATCCATACGAGTCCTCAACGGACTGCATCAGCCTGCGATGACTGCAATCTCTGCGCTCACCGTGNCCCCGATGCTCCCCCGACCAGTCGATTCGACATCGACCAGATCGTGTCGGAAGTGGTTGACAGAATCGCGCCCCGGAGCACCCAGACGGTCCCGGTCGGTGTCTCCGCCCGCCACGCCCACGTGAGCGATGAGGTGCTGGCCGTCCTGTTCGGTAAGGATTACGAACTCACCGTCTATCGGGAGCTGTTTCAGCCGGGTGCGTTTGCGGCCAACCAGATGATCTCTGTGGTCGGTCCTCGACTCAGGGCGATCGAACGTGTCCGCATCCTGGGCCCCACGCGTGGCTACAACCAGGTCGAACTCGCCCGCACGGACGCGATCTACCTCGGTGTGGAACCACCTGTTCGGGATTCCGGAGATCTGGCCGGAGCGTGTCCGGTCACCTTCATCGGCCCGAAAGGGTCGATCCAGGTCGATGCGGCTATTCGGGCAGCCCGCCACATTCACCTGACGCACAAAGACGTTCATGAGATGGGACTGGACCAGGTCGACCGTGTCCGGGTTCAGGTCGGTGGTGAGAAAGGCGTCACATATGACAACGTCCGTTTGAAGATCGACGACAGTTATCTCCCCGAACTACACCTCGACACGGACGACGCCAACGCCGCAGAGCTGGTGTGCGGCGACATTGTCACGATCCTCAAGTGACGGAGTCCTGAGATGCAGGGAGGAGCATAAGGGTGGAGAAAGCACTGGGCATGATCGAAACGTGCGGATTGATCGGAACAACGGAAGCGGCGGACGCGATGGTAAAGACCGCGCTCGTCGACGTCGAGCGATACGAGACCATCGGGAACGGGTTCACGACCACGCTGTTACGTGGAGATCTCGCTTCCGTTCAGGTCGCCGTGGAGGCCGGAGCCGAAGCGGCCAAACGCGTCGGCGAACTGGTGGCCTGTCACGTGATTCCGAGACCACACACAGACATCCAGATCTGCTTCGGCCTGGAAGCAGCGACAGAATAAAGACACCTGCGACCGTTATCTTCAGGTCGCATTAACAGCAACACACGAGGAGAGCATCATGGGTGAAGCCCTGGGTATGATCGAAACCAAGGGATTGGTCGGCTTGATTGAGGCGTCTGANGCCATGGTCAAAGCGGCAAACGTACAGCTCGTTGGCTGGGAGAAGATCGGCGCCGGATTCGTGACCGCGATGGTCCGTGGTGATGTGGCCGCCGTGAAGGCCGCCACCGACGCAGGCGCGGCGGCAGCGGGTAAGGTTGGGGAACTGGTCTCCGTCCACGTCATCCCGCGTCCGCACAGCAGTCTCGAAGACATTCTGCCCGTCGGCAAGAACTCCTAAGGCGTGTCCGCGGGCGATCGCGGGCAAGTCCGACAGCGGAGAACAAATTATGACACTCGGTAGAGTGGCCGGGACGGTCGTGGCCACGCAGAAGGATCCCGGTCTAACGGGATTCAAGCTGCAGATCGTTCAGAACGTCGATATCGAAACGATTGAGCCATCATCGGGATTCGTCGTCGCCGTGGATGCGGTTGGCGCGGGCGAAGGTGAGCTCGTCATGTGTTGCAGCGGGAGTTCGGCGCGCATGACAGACTCGACAGAGAACAGTCCGGTCGACGCCGTCATCGTGGCGATCGTCGATTCGACGGAGTTGGGCGGCACGCTCGTCTACGAGAAGTCCAAGGACTGAACGTGGGATAAACTGAATGAACCTGGACGAATCACAGATCCGATCCGTGGTGGAAAACGTGGTCCGGAATCTGTCCACGCCATCCGCACCGGCCATCGTGTCGGCCAACGGATCGGCAGGGCACGGGGATGACGGCATTTTCGAGACGCTTGAGGAAGCGGTTTCCGCCGCCAAGACCGCTCAGCGCGATCTCGAGGCATTGAGCCTTGAAACCCGTCGTGCCATCATCGACAAGATCCGGGAAACGTCTCTCGCTCACGCCCAGGGGATCTCGCAGCAAACTCGCGAGGAAACGGGCATGGGTCGGGTCCCGCACAAGATTCGGAAGTTCGAAGTCGTCGCGCGCGAAACACCGGGCGTCGAGGACATCGAGCAAACTGCCTGGACGGGCGATCACGGTTTAACGGTCATCGAAATGGCGCCGTTCGGGGTCGTCGCCGCAGTCACGCCGTCCACGCACCCGGTACCGACGACCGTGAACAACGCGATTAGCCTAATCTCGGCGGGTAACTCAGTAGTGTTCGCGCCTCACCCGAGTGCGCGAAACATTTCCACCGTCGGGATCCAACTGCTCAACCGCGGGATCGTCGAAGCCGGCGGCCCTCCCAACCTGCAGGTCGCAGTAAGGGAGCCGTCGATCGAAACGGCGCAGGCGCTGTTCACGCACGAGGATGTGGACCTTCTACTGGTCACGGGTGGTGGCGGTGTCGTCAAGGCGGCGATGTCCGCTCCCAAGCGTGCAATCTGCGCAGGGCCGGGCAACCCACCCGTTGTTGTCGACGAGACCGCGGATCTGGCCAAGGCCGCGTTCGACACGATCCAAGGTGGGGCCTTCGACAACAACATCCTGTGTATCGGCGAGAAGGAAGTGTTCGTCGTGGCGAGTGTGGCCGACGAGTTCAAGCGTCAGGTGCTCACGAACAACACGGTCGAGCTCGACCGGGGACAGATCCAGAAGTTGACCAGTCTCGCCTTCCCGACCGACGAGAGTGGGAACTGGAGCATGAACCGCGAATTCGTCGGACGGAACGCGAGTGTCCTAGCCGACGCCGTCGGGCTGTCGATCTCCGATGACGTGGACATGCTCGTGGGCGAGGTCGAATACGGTCATCCGTTCGTGATGCGCGAACAGATGATGCCCTTCCTCCCGATCGTGCGCGTCCCGGACGTGGACACAGGAATCGACATGGCCGTCGAGGCGGAGCACGGCTACCGACACACGGCCGTCATGCATTCGAAGAACGTCGAGCACATGACTACGATGGCCCGCAAGTGCAAATGCACTCTGTTTATCAAGAACGGGGCTTCTACCGCCGGGCTCGGTGTAGGTGGCGAAGGCTACACCTCGTTCTCGATCGCGACGCCCACGGGTGAAGGTGTCACATCGGCCCGAACCTTCCCCCGCCAGCGGCGCTGCACACTCGTCGACTACTTCCGGATCGTCTGATGCAGCTCGCCACCGTCATCGGCCGAGTCGTTTCAACCCGCAAAGACCCGTCGCTCAACGGGTTCCGGCTGCTCATCATCCAGCCGATGACACACCGGAGAGAGAACGCGGGGAGGCCGATCGTAGCCGTCGACACCGTCAGCGCTGGTAGCGGCGAGACCATCTACTGGGTCAGCTCGAGGGAGGCTCCTAACGCGCTCCCCTCGAAACACGGCCCGATCGACGCCACTATCGTCGGCATCGCCGACAGCGTTGACACGGAGTAGCAGGATGTTTCTCGCTCAAGTCGTCGGGACGGTGACCTCCACGATCAAGCACGAGGCCTATGCCAACACCAAGCTCATGCTTGTCCAGCCGGTCACCCCGGACGGCGCCGAGGCAGGCGACTCGCTCGTCGCAGTGGACACGGTCGGTGCCGGCGTCGGCGAACGCGTCATCGTCCTACGACAGGGTGTCGCTGCTGCCCAGGTCCTGAACGTAGACCGCCCCCCGATCCGCTCGGTCATCGCGGGTATCGTCGATCGCGTGGATGGTTTGTCCTGAATCAGGGCAACCCGAGCCTAACAAAACCAGAGTTTGCGGCATCCCTGCGGGATGCCGCAAACTCACCAGCAACGCGAAGCGTTGCCTAACTCTGACCACTGACTATGAACCTACAAGAAGCCAAACGAGACATCATCGAAGCCGGTCGACGCGTCTACAACCAGGGATACGTCGCCTCGAACGATGGCAACATCTCCTGCAAAATCTCGGAAGACCGGATTCTCACAACGCCGACAGGCATGTCGAAGGGTTTTCTTGAACTCTCCGACCTGGTCGTCGTCGACTTCGAAGGGAAGAAGGTCAGCGGGAAACGTAATCCATCTTCCGAGATCGGGATGCACATCTTCCTGTATCGGGAGCGGCCAGACATCAACGCTGTCGTCCACGCCCATCCACCCACGGCCACCGGCTTCTCCGTCGCCGGCATCCCCCTGACGGAGTGTGTGCTTCCGGAGGTGGTCATCACCCTCGGCGCGATCCCGATCGCCGGGTACGGTACACCAGGCGGCCCGGAAATTTCTGAGCCGATCCGAAAATGGGTTCAGGACTACGACGCCTACCTGCTCGAGAACCACGGCGCGACCACGATCGGCAGCGACGTGATGAATGCATATTACAAGATGGAAACGATGGAGCACTTCGCGAAGATCCTGTTCGTCGCCCGGCAGCTCGGTGGGGTAAACCTGCTGAACGAGCAGCAGGTCGCCGACCTGATCAAGATCCGGGAGCGGATGGGATTGCGCGGCCCCTCCCCCGCCTGTGACTGGACACCCGGCGTCAGCCAGATCCAGCCGGCGGTGACTTCCAACGGGGGTATCCCGACGCTCAAAACCAGGAGTGCCGGATGGAACCCATCGCCAGCGTCTCCCACACAATCCGCCGGATCGTCCAGCGACATGGTCGACGAGATCACCCGACGCGTGATGGAAGAACTGCAGAAACGCGCCTGACTCCCGATCGTCAGAACAACTGGCTATATTCACGAAAGAGACCAGACATCCTCTGGTCTCTTTTTCTTTATCTTCTGCCCGGGAAGCCTCTGATCGAACCATGAAAATTCTGATCGCAAACGTTGGCAGCACCTCCTTCAAGTACAAGCTCTATGACGATGGTCAGGTCGTGGCCTCCGGTCGCCTCGAACGAATTGGAGACGATGTCTCTCCGCAACAGTATGTCACGGGAGACGACGTTCACGAGACGGACACGGGACTCCCCGACTACGAGACGGCCGTCCGCGGCGTCCTCGACCGCCTCACGGCTTCCGGCGTCCTGTCATCGATCGACGCCCTCGACGCGGTCGGGTTCAAGACCGTGCACATTAAGGGCGAGGCTGGCACCCTCGAACTGACCGAAGATGTTCTCGAACGTATGGCCGCCTACAACGAGCTCGCGCCGGCCCACAATCCACCCTACATCCAGGCCATCCGGATCTTCCGCGATCTGGAGAAGGGGCTGAAATTGATCGGCCTGTTCGAAGCGGCGTTCCACACCACGATTCCCGACTACGCTTATATATACGGCGTGCCCTACCGCTGGTATGAGGAGCACGGCGTACGCAAGTACGGATTCCACGGCGCCTCCCACCGATACGTCTCCGAACGGATCCCTCAACTGCTCGGCAAGTCCACGGACGGTCTGCGGATCGTCTCCTGTCACCTCGGAGGCAGCTCATCGCTCTGCGCGATCCGGGACGGAAGCTCATTGGACACGAGTATGGGATTCAGTCCGCAAGACGGCGTGATCAACGCGACCCGGAACGGATCAATCGACCCCTTTATCGTCCCATACGTCATGGACCACGAGGATCTGTCGACTGACGAAGTCCGGCGTATCCTGAACAGTGAGAGCGGCCTCCTTGGGATATCTGGAATCAGCGGTGACATGCGTGACCTGTTGGAGGCGTCCGAATCCGGGAACGAGCGGGCACGCCTGGCCGTTGAAGCGTATGCCTACTCCGTTCGACGAGAGATCGGCGCCATGACCGCTGCCATTGGCGGCATCGACGCTCTCGCCTTTACCGGCGGCATCGGTGAGCGGTCAGCGGACGTCAGAGCCCTCGTCTGCGAAGGTCTGGACTACCTCGGCATCGCCATCGACCCATCTGCCAACGTCTCCGGAGACCCGGAGCGAGAGATTTCCTCGGCGAGATCAGACACCCGGACTTTCGTCGTCACCACCGACGAGGAGGCGATCGTGGCCCGGGCCGTAACCGAATTCCTGGACACCTGACCGTGACCTGTAGACGACTCGGGGCGTGGATTGTCCTAATCCTGATCGCCCCCGGCACCCTCCACACCTACGACCCGGACCTCTGGAAGCACCTGACCAGCCAGAACGTCGTCACCTCGATCGAAGAGGGTGAGGGCGAGATCTTCTTCGGCACCAGCGGGGGCGTCCGTCGCTACCATCGATTCAAGCAGGACTGGCTCCGGACGATCACCACGGCAGAAGGACTCCCGGACAACTTCGTCCAGCAGCTGGCGTATGATGCGCACACGGGAGACCTGGAAATCCGCACCCGGACCGGCTCGGCGCGCTGGATGTCGAGACTCGAGACGCTCACCCCCGGTGGCATCGCCGAGCTGGACATCGGTGGATTCCTCCCGCGCATTCCTTCGTCGATTTTCCCCCCCTTCGGATACTACATCAACGGCCACATCATCCGTGGCCCTCACCGCGACTACCGCATCCTTGACGCGAAGATCGACTCCTGGAACATCCTCTGGCTGGCAACAGAAGGGCTGGGAATCGGGCGTGCAGACCTGACGTTCAACGAGCTCGAGTTTATCCGATCCGGGCCCCTCACCCCCAACGTGACCGCCATCGAGTTGGATGGCGACACCGTCTGGATGGCGGGCCGGGGTGGTTTCGGTGGGCACGCGCGCGGGATCAGCCGATATGACCGGGAATCGGACAAATGGGAGTACTTCGAGCAACGGCACACCCCACGACTCGACGAGACTCAGATCGCGGACATTGAAGCGGACAGCGCCGACGTCTGGTTCGCGACCGAGAACGGTGTCGTCCGCTATCGGCGGGCGAACGACAGCTGGGATACCTACCGATACAGCCGGGCGTCCTCGAC
>PBWH01000031.1 GCA_002727195.1 Gemmatimonadota bacterium | reverse complement strand
AAGCTTCTCACCCCTACAAACTGCGATTGTCAGGTCCGAGCTTCGGCCCCGCCTTTTAACTTAACTGGGATACGGACAAGACTGCCCTTCGAAAGGCGTTCAGAGATCGCGACGTCCGAATCGCGATGTCTCTGGCCATCAACCAGAAAAAGATTGGCGAGATCCTCTACTACGGGCTACTTGTCCCGTCCGGCTATTCCTGGATACCCAGCAGCCCCTACTTTTCGGAAGAGGGCTTCAAGTGATTCGTCGACTACGCTCCGGACTCGGCGAACGCGATCCTGGATCGTGCGGGCTACCCGGACACCGACGGTGACTGTTGGCGTGAACTTGAAGACGGTTCACGGTTCGAATTCACGCTCGACGTCAGCAGCCGGAAAAATACTTCTGACATTTGCCAGCTCGTGATGGACTACTGGGCGGCGATCGGGATCAAAGTGAACCTCTTCCCTGCCCTGTGCGACATCATCTGGCCCCGCCGCTTCAACGGAGAGTTCGACGTGCACCACTGGGGCCTTGAGGGTCACGACGCCTCGCTGGGTCGCCTGAGCGACTGGGCGATTACGGGTCCATAGACGCCCTTCTGGCATTGAGAAGCCCACCAGGACACGACCTCGTGGCTGAAGGAAGCCACCAAATACCTGCTCCAGGCCCAGTCTGCGGTGGACACCCCGGTCCGACGCCACCATATAAAATTGCTCGCGACCTGCACATCGAGAACTTCCCTGTCATCGTTGTCGGATCGATCTACCAACCGTAGGGTGCGAACACACGGTTGGGAAACGTACCGAACGACATTATATTTTCGAGTTCTTGGGGCGCCTAGGGGCGGCCGGTGTTTCACCAGCAGATCTATGTGAAGAACATTGAGGACTGAGGGTCGAGGATTAAAGATTGAGGATCGAGAATTGAGAATCGAACGTCTGATCGCTGTATTCGCGACGGCTGTGATCGTCGGTTGTCTACCGGGGGATCCGGGAACGGACCAGGGAGGTGCGGGGCAGACAGCCACCACCGAGGCGGTCGAATCGACAGCACCAAAGTCGCTCGACCCGGCCATCCTCAGGAGTCGCACGTTCGGGGAACCACCAATGCTGGCGGAACGAGTTGCCAGGGGAGAACTCCCGCCGGTGTCGGAGCGTCTTCCCGAGAATCCGCTCGTTATTGTTCCGCTCGAAGAAATCGGCCAATACGGGGGAACGATCCGGCGTGCCCTGACGGGTGACATCATCCAGACAGCGGGCGCCAACAAGACGCTGAGCGACGGATTGATGGGCTTCGAGCGACCGGTCCCCAGGACCATCCAGCACAACCTGGCGGAGAATCACTCGTTCAGCGAAGATGGTCTGAGGGCGACCTTCAAAATCCGGAAAGGCGTCCGGTGGTCTGATGGCCATCCCTTCACCGTCGACGACATTCTCTTTTGGTACTACGACACCCAGTTCGACGACAATGCGCGCCCCCCCAACCAGCCGATTCCACCCACCGTCTTCACCGTCGGCGGCAAGCCGATCAAGCTGGAAAAAATAGACGACCACACGCTTCGCGCCAGCTCCCCCAAGCCGCTCGGTCGCATCCTGAACGCCTTCGCGACGGATGTCCACGCCCGACCGAAGCACGTGATGGGGCCTTGGCACCCCCGTTACAATCCGGAAGCGAGTTACGATACCTTCAAAGAGAAAGCGACCGATGCGCGGATGATCTACGAACCGGGCATCCCCAGGCTGAGTGCCTGGGTACCGGTGGAGTGGATTCGGGGGCAGCGGATCGTCTACGAGCGGAACCCGTATTACTGGAAGGTGGACTCCGCGGGCAACCAGCTTCCATACGCAGACCGGCTGGAGTTCAACGTCATCCCCGACCCGCAGGTCATTCTCCTCAAGTTCATCAACGGCGAGCTCGATCTGTTCGGGCGCTATTCCCGCATCGATATGTACCCGACGATGAAGGCGGAGGAGGACAGCGGAAAATTCAAGGTCGTGCTCGTCGGTCCGGGGCGCGGTCCCTCGTTCTACCTCAACTGGGATGCGCCAAGGGAGAACATCCGTCGGGCCTTCCGGGACAAGAAGGTCCGGATCGCGATGTCACACGCGATCAACCGTGAGGAGATCAACAACATCATCTACCACGGGCTGCTCGTGCCGTCAGGCTACAGCTTCGGCAAACAGAATCCCTACTGGACCGAGGAGGCGTTCAAGCGATACACAAAATACGACCCGGAGTATGCCTATAAGCTTCTGGAAGAGGGAGGCTACACGGATACCGACGGTGACGGCTGGCGGAATCTGCCAGACGGTTCGCGCTTCGAAATCACCGTCGACGTCAGGGGCCCGGGTGTGGAGGTCGACATCTGCGAGCTCGTGCAGGCGCAGTGGCAAGCAGTGGGCATCAAGACCAACCTGAACATCTCACTCCGTGACATCATCTGGCCCCGGCGATTGAACGGGGACTATGACATCCATCACTGGGGTCTGGAAGGTCCTGACGATCCGCTCGGCCGTCCGCAGGATTGGGCGATGATGGCTGGCACCACCCCGTTCTGGCATCGCGACAACTCGAAGCACCTCGAAACGGAGTGGTTGATCCAGGCGACGCACCACATCAAATCCGCGATGACCTCGGTGGACCCCGATTCCATCCGAACCCATATGGAAGCCGCTCGGGAGCTCCACACCGAGAACGTCCCCGTGATCGTCGTCGGGTCGCCCTACCACGTCTGGGGTGCCAACTCCAAACTGGGTAACGTGCCGACCGACGGCACCAGCGCGGATGTATTCCGAGGCTGGGGACGTCCTGTTTTCCACGAGCAACTCTACTTCAAGGAACCCCAGTAGGGATCGATGGCCGAACACCCCTTCACCTGGCCGCTGACCGAAACAGTCACACGACTGTCCTGGAGATGCTGATCGAGCACGGGGCGGATGTGACAACGGTCGACGATCTCGAGAAGACGCCGTTGGATTATGCAGTTGAGAACTACAAGACACGGGTCGTGTATTATCTAAGCAATCTCGGTTGAATAACTGTTTTTTATTTGTGGGCGCGGTGATGTCGGCTTAAATTGGCGCGCCTTCAGCAACACCTTGGCACTGATGGCCGTCCCTCGATACAGGCAGGACGACGTCCAGCTTCCGGGATGCACGGCGCCGACAACTTCTCCTGATTAATACTGACTCGCTGAATGACTGCTTATATCCTCAGACGACTGCTGCATATGATCCCGACGCTGATCCTAATCTCGATGGTCAGCTTTGTCGTGATCCAGGCGCCCCCGGGCGATATGCTTACGTCGCGTCTGGCCGAACTCGCCGAACAGGGCGAGCTCGGATCAGAAAGCGCAATGCAGCAGATCGAGGCGCTTCGCGAGCGCTACGGGCTGAACGACCCGATCTATGTCCAGTATTTCCGCTGGATCGGAAAAATCGTCTTCGAGGGTGACTTCGGTCAGTCGTTCACCTACGAGATGGACGTTATGCAGCTGCTCGGCGAGCGGCTTGGCCTGACGCTGACCCTCACGATGACCACGCTCGTGTTCACGTGGCTCGTAGCGATCCCGATCGGCATATACTCGGCGACAAAACCGTACTCGATGGGCGATTATGGGTTCACCTTCATCGGGTTCTTTGGGCTAGCTACGCCCAATTTCCTGCTCGCTCTGGTGATTATGTTCTTACAGATCGCCCTGTTCGAGGCGGAATCCGTCGGCGGATTGCTGTCGCCCAAGTATATCGGGGCCGAATGGACTTGGGGTAAAGTTGGAGACTTGCTCGCGCACATCTGGGTACCCGTGGTCGTCATCGGAACGGGCGCGACGGCCAGCGTCATCCGTATTATGCGCGGTAACCTGATGGACGTCCTCGGTCAGCAGCATATCCAGACTGGCCGGGCGAAGGGTTTGAAAGAGACAACAGTTATCCTGAAGTATGGTGTGCGGATCGCGATCAACCCGCTCGTCAGTCGACTCGGTCTCGAATTGCCGAGCCTGCTCTCGGGTGCCGTCGTGACCGGTATAGTACTCGGTCTGCCCACAGCAGGACCGATCTTCCTTACGGCGTTGACCTCCCAGGATATGTTCTTGGCCGGCGCCTTCCTCCTGCTGTCTGCCACGTTCCTCCTGATCGGTAACCTGCTCGCCGACATTATGCTGGCGTGGCTCGACCCGCGGATCCGGTATGAGTGATTACACCGAGACCGAACGCCCGTTCGACCTGCAGTCGCCGAACGCGCCGGAGGAAGAGCCCAAGGCGGTAACTGCGTCCTATTCTCAGTGGAACCTGATCTGGCGTCGGTTCAAGAAGCACAAGGCCGGTGTGGTCGGCGGCTACGTCGTCATCTTCCTGTATATCGCCGTGTTTATGGGCGAGTTCCTTGCCCCGCACGGGATCAGCAACCGCTACTACAAAGTCGTCCACTGCCCCCCGCAAAGGATCCACTTTATTTCCGACGAAGGCTTGCACCTTAGGCCGTTCGTCTACGGGATCAAAGGTTCCCTCGACCGGCGTACGGGCATCAAGCAGTACACTGAGGACTCGACAAAGAAGTATCCGATCTACCTGTTCTCGCGCGGCGACAAGTATGAGTTCTATGGGCTGTTCACCACCGACATCCATCTGTTCGGGACCGGCAAAGGCAACCCGATGTTCCTGCTGGGAACGGACCGTTTCGGTCGCGATATGTTCTCACGAATCATCGTCGGCGGTCGGATCTCGTTGACGATCGGCCTGCTTGCCGTGACCCTTAGTCTCACACTCGGATCCATATTCGGCGTCATTTCCGGCTTCTACGGGGGAACGGTCGACCACATCATCCAGCGAATGATCGAGCTGATCTTCGCGTTCCCGTCGATCCCGATTCTGATGGCCCTGAGTGCCGTGCTCCCGCCGGAGTGGCCCTCCCATCTCGTGTTTATGGGGATCGTGACGGTCCTCGCCCTCGTCGGCTGGGGTGGTCTGGCCCGTGAGATCCGAGGCAAGACACTTTCGATACGCGAGTCGGACTTCGTGATGGCCGCCCGCGTCTGCGGAGCTAAGGACGGACGCATCCTGTTCCGTCACCTGCTGCCGTCGATGTTCAGTCACATCATCGTCATCGCAACCCTCGCCATACCCGGGTTTATCCTGGGTGAGAGCACCCTCAGCTTCCTCGGTCTGGGCATCAAGCCCCCGATGACGAGCTGGGGCCTTCTGCTCTCCGACGCGATGAACATTCATTCACTGAGCCTGTATCCTTGGCTCCTGATCCCTGGCGTCTGTATCATCATCGCCGTCCTCGCCTTCAACTTCCTGGGCGACGGCCTGCGTGATGCCGCTGACCCTTACTCAAGTCGGTAGAACCTTGAGCACGAAGACACGAAGACTCGAAGGAAAATCTCTTAGAAAAGGTGGGCATTTCCAGTCGGTCGCCCCACGACGCCTCGACTCTGACAACTCCCTTGTCTTCGATTCTTTTCGTGCCTTCGCGCCTTCGTGCTGCCCAGTTTTATGAGCGATACGGAAATCAAAGAGCCTCTGCTCGAGATCAATGACCTGAAAACGCACTTCTACACGGATGACGGTGTGGTGCGTGCGGTCGATGGGGTCTCGTTCAGCATCGGGAAGGGTGAGACGCTTGCCGTCGTTGGTGAATCCGGCTGCGGAAAGAGCATCACAGCCTTCTCGACGATGCGGCTCATCCAAAGTCCGCCCGGCCAGATCGTCGACGGAGAGATCCTGTTCCACCAGAACGGATCCGCACCGATCGACCTGACCAAGATCGAAGCCCGTGGTGCGCAGATGCGCGACATCCGTGGCAACGATATCGCGATGATCTTCCAAGAACCAATGACCTCGCTCAGCCCCGTGCACACGATCGGCAACCAGATCGGTGAGGCGATTGAGCTCCACCAGGACGTCGATAAGGAAGAGGCTCGAAATCGAGCATGTGAGGTCCTGCGAAAAGTCCGGTTACCCGAACCGGAGCGACAGTTGGACGCCTATCCGCACGAGCTGAGTGGCGGGATGCGTCAGCGAGCGATGATCGCGATGGCACTGTCCTGCAATCCCAGCCTGCTGATAGCCGACGAGCCCACGACGGCTCTGGACGTGACCGTCCAGGCGCAGATCCTGGACCTGATGGTCGCACTCCAGGACGAGATCCATATGTCAATCCTCCTGATCACGCACGATCTGGGGGTGGTCGCGTGGATGGCGGACAATGTTGCAGTGATGTATTTGGGGAAGGTCGTCGAGTATTCGGACGTCAAGACGATCTTCAAGAACCCGAAGCATCCGTATACGCAAGGCCTGATCAACTCGATCCCGAAGATCGGACAGAAGGAAAAGCTGGTGCCGATCGAGGGGTCAGTTCCCGATCCGTTCGAGCGTCCCGTGGGCTGTTCATTTTCGCCACGCTGTCCGCACGCGACAGATCTGTGCAAGCAGGAACCGGAATTGAAAGAAGTGGAGCCCGGGCATCAGGTGAGTTGTTGGCTGGAGGTTCAGTAAAGGCTAGAGTTGGGCCCCTCGGTACCTCCTCGACGTTGTCGAGGCCTACTCGGGATGAAACGATGAGGCACACGAAGAGTAGATAGTGGCAGACTCAAACGAAAAGCTGGTGGAAGTCGAAGGTCTCAAGACCTACTTCCCCATTAAGAAGGGCATCTGGCGGAAAGTCGTCGGCTACGTCAAGGCGGTGGATGGCGTATCCCTCACGCTGCACAAGGGGGAGACGCTCGGCCTCGTCGGCGAATCCGGGTGCGGCAAGACGACAACGGGCCGCTCGATGATTCGGCTGATCGAACCGACAGACGGACGCATCACGTTTCATCATGACGGCAGGGCGATCGATCTTCGCAGCCTTGAGAAGGAAGAGATGCGCGGCCTCCGGAGGGAGCTCCAGTATATTTTCCAAGATCCCTTCTCCTCGCTCAACCCGCGGATGACCGTGTTCGACCTGGTGGCCGAGCCGCTTGTCATCAACAACGTCGCTTCCGGCAGCGAACTCGACGACCGTGTCGAGCAGATGCTAGTGCGCGTAGGTCTCCGCCCCGATCACCTGCGTCGTTATCCGCACGCCTTCAGCGGCGGTCAGCGGCAGCGGATCGGCATCGCGCGTGCCCTTTCCGTCACACCTCGCCTGATCATCGCCGACGAGCCGGTTTCTGCACTCGACGTATCCGTCCAGGCGCAGGTCGTCAACCTGATGGCAGAACTGCAGAAAGAATTTGGGCTGACCTACCTCTTCGTCGCCCACGACCTGAGCGTCGTCGAGCACATCAGCGATCGTGTGGCCGTGATGTATCTGGGTCAGATTGTCGAGCTCACCACTTCCGATCGACTCTACGAGCGTCCGCTGCACCCTTACACGGCTGCGCTGATGTCCGCCGTTCCAGTCGCCGATCCTGAGCACCAGATGCAGCGCATCCCGCTCGAAGGCGATGTCCCGGATCCGGCCAATGCGCCCCCCGGCTGCAAGTTCCACCCCCGATGTCAGCACGCAGAAGACCGATGCCGTACAGAGTCTCCCGAACTCCGCGAAATCGAGCCCGGCCATCAGGCCGCTTGCCACTTCGCAGGCGAACTAACTTTCCAGAAAATCGAAGCGGCCCACGCCGAGTAAGTCCGTGCGCTGGAATCCTCTCCTGCTAGCGGGAGAGGACAGCCCGACGCCAGCCGGGCAGGTGCGGGCTTGCCCCCGGCGCACTCCCTACTTGCGAAACCCACCTCATTCTCCTCGCGTCACAACTGTAAGCATCCGACAATCCGGGTACACACCTCACATTCGTCCGGGACAACCCTCCGCATTTGCCTTCTCCACCTGGAACCCACCATCTTCCTGACAGCGCTCGCAGACGAAGGTGTCGCCCTGCCCCCTCCACAGGTTCTGCTCCTCCCGCTGCGCTGAGCGTGTGGAAGCTCTTACTCGACGCCTTCAAGGAGGGCCCGTTTCGGCTAGCTGAACGCTGACCTGATGACCCGGAACTCGACCAGATCCAGGTATGTATCCAGTGACGATCCACCGACACTGCCCATACACGGGTCGGAAGACGACCCAGGTCGATCGGAAGAGCTTCGAGATGCACTGCAGGCCGCATGGGTGACATCCGAGCTCTTCCTATTTCTCGGATCCATGTCACAGGCCTGGCTACCCCGGAGCGGAAATCGAAATGAGTGAGATTCAGGCCCGATACGTCGCCTGGCTCGACGAGAATCTCAAAACAAACTAGGTGAGACCAATGTCTGTAATTCCAATGAGCGATTACGAGCGTTTCATCTTCGACCTCAAAGGCTTTATCGTCATACCGTCCGCGTTGACAGACGACGAGTTGTCAACCGCACGCACGCACGTCGATCGGTATTCATCCGATCCGGACAGCCTCCCTGAGGCACATCGGTCGCCGATCGCAGGCCCGACCGAATTCCTGATCGATCATCCGCGGGTGCTGGGCATTCTGCAGGCAGTGATCGACCCGAACCCGGAGCGTGTTCGGCTCGAGAGCGTATTCGTATCCCGACGTGGGATGGACACCGACCGCGATCACTGGCGCCCGCACGTCGGGGGCGTCAACCTGCACCCATCAATGTCCTACCGATATCACAACGGCCGGATCTACAGTGCGATGACAAGGGTTGTCTGGGAGTTGAACGAAGTGGTAGAGGGAAAAGGCGGGACGTGTCTGGTACCGGGCTCCCACAAGGCGAACCTGGCCTCAGCCCAGGACGGCGACTGGCCGGAAACGGCGGACGATCCGGATTCAGGTGTCTGGGAGACCTACGGGTGCCCGCCCGGCAGTCTCGTCATCTTCTCCGAGGGCACCCGTCACACGGGAGCGAACTGGACGCACGAGGGGAACGACCGCAACGCGATCCTCATCGCGTATAACCACAGCACGGTCCGCTTCCACGAGCCCAAACCGTGTATGAACCCGATCGTGATAGAGGGTCTGTCCGAGGCACGCCAGGGATTTTTCAAGGATGTATGGCAGCTGGCCAACAAGAGGAACTAGCCGCCGTATCGTCGAGATGCCTGTTCTCGATACGATCCGGACTTCGTCCAGGCCTACTCGAACACACGGCAGGCACCTCCCCTATCGCTCGAACGTAACAGACGAGTCGCCCTGGAGTAATGCGCCGATGGCCGAGCGGGTAGTCACTGGCCCCCAACTCATTTCTGTGCCTGCCGCTTCCTGCAACAGCACGGTCGCCTCACCGTTTCCGGTCTTCAACTTTAGACCAAATCCGCTCTCGAACGTCTCGAACGCTTCTACCGACGACGTCGGATTCTCCCCGGATCGATACGGACGAATCACAGTCACAAAGCTCTGCGACGCCGCTTTCTCTTCAGGGAGAGCAGTCAGATGATACTCCACCAGCTTGATTCTCGCCCTGGGCGGCGTGTCAAACTTGTCCGTCTGAGACAGATCCATCTTCTGCGGCCACAGAAAATCGACTTCGCATGCCGCTTCTCCGTTAACGACGTTCACGTGCTGCCCGTCTACAGTCATTTCCGTAGGAGCGTGAAGCCGCCACTCGAACGATGAGGCCTCAGATGCGGACAGCACGTCGTGAATCACGATAGCACCCGGCTTGAGGAACAGGATGCGCCGGGTAAAGCGATCGAGCTTACCCTCGTAAGCCGTCCCCGCCTCCCCTTCCACGTAATCAATGTAATCCGACGTGTGGAAGTGCGTGATCGCACCCAGCGCGGCCGATGAGCGTTTCAGCTGACTCTCCCCGTTCACCGTGATGCTGTTAACAGACTTCGTGTGCCACATCCACTCCTTGTGATGCTCGCTTCCGTAGCTGTCCCGTCGCCCCGTCCGGATCAGGAGCCGCTCACCGAACGCATACAGGAGGAAAGCGTTGTTCGAGTCGTAGCCGTGACTGTGTGTGCCGAATGGGCTCGACTTGAACACGATCTCGACGTTGTCCGTCGCGTCGAGGAGATTGCTGTTCAGATAGACCTGGCCGACGCCGCGAAATAAGCGCGATGACGGAAGATCATCAGGCACCTTCGCTTCGACTTTGGGTAACGCGCCACGGATGTAGTCCACGTAGCCGCTCGGCTTGTCCGGCTTGTCGTGGATGTCGACATACCACTGCCAATGAGGGTTCCCGGATTGAGCGGCAAAAATCCGCATCAGGTTGACGTTATCCTCGGACTCACGACTCGCGGTCAGGTCGCCGAATCCGCCACCGACCGTGCCGGGCGGCATCAGATACATCGGGTAGTAGCCAACCTTCGAGTAGTATGGCTTATCGAACGCGTTGATCCCGGTCGCAGCACGCATAATGTCCGCCCACCAGGTGAACCGTTGCTGATAGCTGTTCCAGTATTGCGTGCCCTCGTGCCAGCCACCGTCATCGTCGTTCCACACCGGGTACGCGTTGGCGAACACATTCATCGCGAACCACAGCCACTCGTCAGCGTCTTCGACCTCGTGGAGGAAGGTAACACCGATCTCGCCCAGGAAGTGCCAGGCACGATTGGCGTGACTCCCGTACGGTTTCCACAGGTGACCCGGGTTGAGGTGATCGTTCATCTCATCACCGCGGATCTTCATCAGCTTTCGGCAGACGTCGCGATCATCCTCGCTGAGGTAGCCGTAGAGGAAGGTGTAGGTTCGGCAGAAGTAATAGTTGTAAGGCATCCCGGCTTCGTCGTTATACCGGTAGCCGGTCGAGCCCTTGGGGTCCCATTCCGAGCACGCCATCAGGATCCGTCGGGCCTCCGCCGCGTAAGCTTCATTCCCGTCTAGGAGCCAGGTGAATGCGAGTGTCGCTGCTCCATTCAGGGTCTTCTGCGTATAGGTCCGGTTCCCCCACCAGACTGCACGCCACGGATCGCTGCCGCGGACCATATCGTCGTGGTATAGGGGCGGCTCCTCCGTCGGCACTGGATCGGCAAGCAGCCCCTCACACTCGGCGACCAACGCCTCGTAGTGGGCTTTCAGATCGCTCTCTCGTCGCGTGCGCAGATCTGCCAAGGCTTCAGGCCTGAGGAAGAGCCGTGGATGAAACGCAGGCACACGCGCAATCAGCGTTTCCCGACCCGGAAGCGGCATCTCGATCGCATCCTCCGCCACTGAGAAGGATCGCGTCTCACTCCAGGCCGACTCCTCCCCTGAGGCATCCGCCACACGAAATCGCCAGACGTATTCGCCGGCGGGAGTCGTGACCGTCGGGGTATGCACGTTGTATGCGATGTCTTCAGCCGAATACGTCACGTCTTCGAATTTCGCATCCCTGGCGACTTGTAGGGTGTATGACCCGGCCCCCTCCTGTGGCCGCCACGAGAAGTTGGGTGGATTGACCGCGGACGTCGCCCCGTCCACAGGCCGGAACCCCCATTCGCCAGGTTCGCCTGGCGTCTCGTCGATCGAGACACCGGCGTGAACGATCCCGAAGAGTGTGAATGTCACCAAAAGGAATAGAGCACTGTCTATGAAGAGCATCGTGTAGTCCTGTAGCTTGGTCTGTGAGAGACGATCGGTGTAGTTCAAGCCAGCTTGTGTGTTTCCTTCTTTAGTGCCGAGGGTCAGTCGGTCGACGAAGGGGCCTGTTGCTGCTGCGGCCCGTTTCTGCCGTCGGATTTACCCGGGGTGGCACCTCCTGGCGTCGGCCTACCCTTGGCTGTAGTCCTGAGCCCCTTCAGGGCTCAGGACTACCTGTTTTTCTTTTTTTTCTTGCCGTCCTTGGCGGTTCAAGCCTCTGACTTGGGGAGTGGCTTGACACCTGACACGGCCACGGGGATTTTCGGCTCGCTATGGGCATAACACAACTCGTTATTCTGAAGGCCGACGACACATCCTGGAGCATCCACAGGAGACGCTCTCCAGGGACTGGTCGCAGTTTATCGAAATCATCCGTGATAGAGACCTCAAGGCTGGGCTTGGACTGATCGGTGACTCGCTCGAGCACTCCTCGGACGCTTACGTCGACTGTCTGGTGGAACTGTCGAAGGACAGGCGATTCCAGATATGGGATCACGGATACGACATTCATCAATCCTGTCGAAATCCTCTAGGAGGCCTCATCGTGATCGCCCCGATCCCCACCGCCTGCATCAACCAGTTCAAGGAAGAAGGATACACCTCGCACGACACCTTCTTTGAGGCCAGGGAAATCGATGCGATGCGCGCCGAGCTCGAGCGCTTCAAGGAAGACGGACTGCTCCGGAACGTAGCGACCGAAGGGGACGGCGAGACCCACTCTACCACTAATCAGAACCTCCAAATCTGCCCGATCACACCCAAGAGCCCGTTCTATCGATCCTTCCAGTTTCACCCCAAGGTCATCGACGCCGTGGGAGCCCTGATCGGCGAGCCGTTTGTTCACTACCTCGACCAGATCTTCCTCAAGCCCGGCCAGACGGGCCTCGGGACAAACTGGCATCAGGACAATGCCTACTTCAAGGTCGCCGACCCGACGAAGGGCACGGCGATGTGGGTCGCCCTCCACGACGCAACCATCGAGAACGGAACGATCCACGTGATACCTGGTAGTCACAAAACCCCGTTCGAGCACGGCCGCGACCCCCACAGCGATCATCACATCCGCTGTGAAGTCTTCGAGGAGCAGGCTGTTGCGATCGAGCTCCCAGCCGGTGGCGTCGCCTTCTTCAACTTCGGGGTTGCTCACGCCACCCGGGCCAATACCACCCCGAACGAGCGAGCTGGCCTCGCTCTCCACTTCCTCCGCACGGACCACATCCCCGAGCACGGCTACGACCGGTTCACCCACCTGACCGGACACGGCGCATCGGGCGGACAAACCGAATTCGGCGAACGGATCGAAGGCACCTGGCCCGCTCACGTCGACCGCCTCCTTCAAGCTTAGAGATGTCGGCCACCACCCCGGGGACACCCACTTGATCTCCTTCACCCCAGTCGGTACATCCCGGGATGTCGGTGACTCGGCCTACCTGATCCAAGCGGACGGCACGGCTGTCCTCTTCGACGCAGGTGTCCATCCTCGGCACGAAGGCGTCGACAGCCTGCCGAACTATGATGCGATCAAGGATGTCGAAGTCGAAGCCATCCTCATCTCCCACTGTCACCTTGACCACCTCGGCTCACTTCCAGTCGCCCTGCGCTACTTCCCACACGCCCGTGTGATGATGACCAACGCGTCGGCCACACTCGCCCCCGTCCTCCTCGAGCATACCGTGCGAGTGATGGAACGGATCCGGGACGAAGACGGGATCGCCGAATACCCGCTATACACAAAGACGGATGTGGAAGCGATGTCCTACGTCTTCCAGGGTTTCCAAACGGATCGCAGCTTTCCGATCTACAACGAGCTGGCTGAGGGAGGCGCGGACTTTCAAGCGAGGTTCTACGACGCGGGACACATCCTGGGGGCGGCTGGCATCTACCTGGAAACCCCTTCGGGCAATATCTTCTACACCGGCGATACGACCGGCCACGATCAGGAGATCATCCCGAAAGCGGAGTATCCGGAGGGCAAGGTCGACGTGTTGGTGTCGGAGTGCACGCTGGGAGCGGACGAGATGGCCGAACACCGATCTCGACGTGAGGAGAAGGAACGGTTCGCCACCGCCTGTACAGCCGTGATCGAGCGGGGTGGCAGCGTGTTGATCCCCTCCTTCTCGTTGGGCCGCACTCAGGAAATGCTCGCGATGGCGCACGATATGCGTGAGCTTGGTACGATCCCCGATGTGGAAATCTACACGGCCGGGTTCGGCGAGGTGCTCTCTCAGGTCTACGACCGGACAGCTAGTCGCACCAACCGGATGGCCCCCGACCTTCGGCTGCGCGAGCTCGACATTCGCCCACTCCCACGGGACGTCACACGTGGCCCCCATCTGAAGAGGCCGAGCATCATCGTCACCTCATCCGGGATGATGGCCGAACACACGCTATCCTTCCGGATGGCGGAGAAGATGCTCCCCTACGACCACCACGGGATCTTCTTCGTCGGCTACATCGATCCGGCGATGCCCGGTCATCGGGTGATGAGCGCCAGGAGGGGCCTGATCATTCGAATGACTGATGCCGGTCGGGCCATCCCCGTCGCCTGTAGGATCGAACGATTCCACTTCTCGGCCCATTCGAACAGACAACAGTTGATGAGTGTCGTCGAAGATCTCAAGCCCCGCTGGACGCTGCTCGTTCACGGAGAAATGGAAGCAGCCGAATGGTTCCAGGCAGAAATCAGAAGACGCACGCTCCCTACCGAAGTGATCATTCCCGAAGAGCAAAAAGAAATCCTCCTGTCTACACAGGAGGACTAGGTCTGTCTGCGGTGTATTAGCAGGGTAGTGCAACCTTCGCCGGATGACTGCCTTCTGTTCCAGCGCCGAGGGTAATCCGTTCCTGGAGGTGTGTCCCTGTCGCGGCGCCTGTTCTTCCAACACGTCACCCCGGGGGTCCGTCTCCGCTGCGCTTCGCTCTACCGGGCTCCCAACCATCCTCGCCTTTCTCGGAGCCCGTCCTGAGCCTGTCGAAGGGTTCTCCGAGTCCTCTGCGGTTCCAAGCTTTTGACTTCGTCTAGCGGTCAACAAGACCAATCGCTAAGGCACGGTCACGACCACCTTCTTCACCCGTTCCGCCACCCTCACCTCGCCCCACCGCACCTTCCGCCTACCCCGGTCGAACGTCGCGATCGTCAGCACGTCACCGTCCACCTGCACGATCGTTCCCTGCAGCAACTCGCCATCCTTCTTCATCAACTTGAAGTCTTCTCCCGGCGCGACTTCGTCGAACGCACGGATCACCTCGAAGCTCTGGTAGGTATACGTCCTCGAACACGACCAGAGTGCAGGTGCGACCAGCAGAATCAGCAATATCCATCTTCTCATATCGCCCCCTATGACCTGTGTAGAGAATACACAGGCCTCAAATCCACCGGCTGAAACATTCGTTTGTGCTGACGCAAACCCGGTAAGTCCAAATCTCCGGCGTCGTTGACTCTTTGGAACCGTTCAGACAACGTGCGAAAGATCTGATACCGAAGCCATTCGGATAGCCCGGGCAATTCCGGGTCGGACTTCAACATAAAGAAACAGGCCAAATCCGGCGTAATCGGTCCGGCCATCCCGAAAGCAGCAAGTTGCCCTCCGACGGACGCCGTCCAACCGGCCAGATCTTCAACGCCCCAGTCGTCAAACCGATTCAGCGCAGATTTGGTGTAGCCCCAATCGAGGAGGAAGGCGTGCTTTCGCCCCTGCAGGCGTCGCCAGCGGGCCAGAAGATCATGGCATTCCTCCAGCCTTCCTTCCTGCAGCTCAGTCATCTCCGGAGCATACCTTCGTTCTGCCTGACCCACCCGCTTCCGAAGCGCCTTGTACTCGGGCCCCTTCATCGCTGCCACCCGGGCGGGATCGTAGATGTATTCGCGTTCCTTTTCCTCAACCAGAAAACCGCCGGACCGGGCGCGCTCAGCGTCCTCGGCATCACACCACAACACACGGGGATCGACCGCCGTGGCGTCACGCAACAGATCGCAGACTTCGGCCAGCGCCTCGACATCGAACGGGGCCGGCGGTACGACCAGGTTGTAGATCGTCTGCTTCCGATCGGTCCTAGACAGGATGCAGGTCGCATCCCGTACGGTACCCAGAAGAACCTGTCGACCAGGCGGGAGATGGTAACAGTTCAGGAACGGTATGTAGTAGCACCAGGCCTGTTTCCGAGACTGATCGAACAGCACCGACAGGTGCGGCGTGTCGGCCGGCGTGATCGGGCGGAATCCTTCAGGCAGGCTATCCACGTCGTTTGCGCATATCGCGCGTGTAGAGAGGTCCCGAGTAGACGTCACCTGATACCGTAGACGACCCCGCGGAAACCACACGAATCATCTGACTAGATCCCGCGAGTAGTTGAGCCCCGTCGTATCGGTTAAAGTCGGGGATGATCTCGATAACGGCCAGCTGCCGGCCAGACAACGTGGCCCCTATCCCGACAGTGTCCTGTGGCCCCTTATGCCCGAAGCTGGCAAAACCCATCTTCCCGACCTCCTGCCCGAGGGCGGCCACCCCCCGATTACAGAACAGGTCCAGACCCGGGATGGTATACGGCGGGTCCGTAAAGAACGCGTCGAAGGCGCCCACGAGGTTCTTGTCGAGCGGGTTTCTGAGGTTGTGATGCACGACTTCGACGGGCACGGTATCTCCTGCAGTCTGCTCGATAAACCGGGTCAAACGGTCGTCTACATCGCAGACCACGAGTCGCTCAGGCCGAACGCCCAGGTGCTCTGACAGCAGACCGACAGCGATCGACGTAAGGTCGTCATCCCCCAGGAAGATGATCGACCGACCCTCGATTGCGTCGTGCTCGAATAGGTAGGCGGCTCGACGGATCGCGGTTTCAGGTGTCGCGTGGGACTGATCCAGCGTGACATCAGCCTCGGGTCGCTCCGAGGCGATCGCGCGGAACCGGTCCACAAGAGGCCAGAGGGCGTCGGGCAGGTCAAACACGCCGTTCAGCGTGAAGGATTCACGAGACGCGATTCCAGCCGAAGCCTGCAGAGCTGTGATGCCCTCGTCGGTGAGGGCAACGCCTACGTCCCGGACGGCCAAGCCACGCTTCTCTAGTTCACCGCGGACGGCAGCCACCACTGGTACCGGTATGCCAAGGTCCCGCGCCAAATCACGTATCGGCACGGGACCTTCTCTGTAGATCGATCTGAGCACGCGACGGATCCCCTCGGCCCCTTCCTGCAGACGGGTCGCCTCGGCGAGCTCGGCCAGCAAGCCTTTATGGTAGTTCATTTATAAGGGCGCGCCTACAACGAGGAGTTATCCTCCAACCCATCCTCCTGTTTGCTTTCGCCCCCACCTCCTGAATCAGAGGATGCGGACTGCTCAGAATCGGTCGCCACGTCCTCCTCGAAATCGAAGTCGTCGAAATCGAGGTCTTCCCACTCAAGCATATTGTCATCGTCCTTCTTGTATCGAAGGATCACATAGATCAGACTTGTTCCGGATGCGACCGCGGCCTGGACATAAGCGAACAGGACACCCGTGAGCAGAATGAGCATCAGGGCCAGGATTCTGCCAGACCAGAGCAACGCCCCCGACGCCTCAGCATCACCGACGACGTGCCAGAAGGTCTTCATCTCCGGGAACGCCCTGAGAGCAGGGAAGGTGAAATCGATCGGAGGCATATAGCCCTGTGCGACGGCCAGCATCGCGACCAGCTTGCCTCCCATAAACATCCCGGCCGCCCAAACGACCAGATTCATGGCCGCGGTCATCAGTCCACTCAGAATCGTCGCACCCAGCCAGACCGAGATAGCGGTCCAGATCAGGTAGACGACCGCACGCCACGGTTGACTCCAGCAGATCGAGAACGACTGGATCACGACTTCCAGCGCATCCTCTCCGACGGTCCCGACGATCGCCGGTGACATAACCAGCGCGGCCACGATGGCGAACACCATAAACACGGCAACCAGCGCCGCGAAGAGGATCGGAATAAAGCCAACGGCGAAAGCGAGTTCACCGACAACCGGGATCACGCCGGCAAGCCAGCCGATGATGATGCCGGCGACAACGAACAACGCAAAGAGGGCCGTGCACGCGATCGGTCCAAAGACCACACCACCCCAGTGTTCCTTGATAAACGACCACGCCTCACCGGACGTGTAGAAGTCGTCTCCGCGCAGCTGCTGATACGTCACCTTACACATCATACTCGACGTAATGAAGAAGACGACCCCGGCGAGGATCATTGCCAGCATGTGGAGCAGTGCGCCGATCCCCCCGACGGCCTTCGGAGCCGCCCCGGGGAACAACCCGTAACGGCCCCACAGATCACCGGTCGACGTACCAGACATACTGTAACCGACCGTGACCAGAGCCGTGTAGAGCACGTAGGCCACGAGTAAGCCGCAAAGGCCTGTCCAGATCTTCTTGCCGGACCACCCCAGACGGATGGCGCTGAACAGGTCCCTAATGTCGAAGTGCAGGTTTCTCATCGGCAGCTCCCGAGGCGTCCTGGTGAACGTTTGGACGCCCCCAGCTTCATTAAAATTAGGCTCTTAGGTGACTATCGAGAGTATGGGTTTCCCCCATATTCTGGTCAAGGGAAATGTCCTCGAACGGGCGTACATAAAGAAGGCGCCGCACGACGGGATCCCTTTCGGGTCATCTCCTGTGCGACGCCTTTTGAAGCTCTACGGTGGTTCCTGTCTCGCGCCTCCTTAGAGTCGCCGAGACGACAGGTCACATACCGTTCGGTAGCTGAGTGAGATTGCCAGGTGCGCTAACCTTGCGAGATGATTCCCCGCGCCTGGCGGGCGCACCTAACTACAGCCACCTCCACTGGTCTTTTCTATCATCGGACCACCTCCTTTCTGTGTAAGGCCAATATAGGGTAGCCCTATACCGAAGTCAACATCGTGACCATTATGTAATTGTCTTCGGATCGAAGGCGTCCCGGAGGCCGTCGCCCAGCAGATTGAAGGCAAGTACCGTGACGAAAATAGCCACGCCCGGGTAGGTCAAAACCCACGGCGCGCTCAGGATCAACTCCCGTCCCCCGCTCAGCATCGCACCCCATTCCGGCATCGGTGGCTGCGCACCCAGGCCCAGAAAGCTGAGACCCGCCGCATCGAGGATCGCAGTCGCCAGGCTCAGGGTCGACTGCACGATCAACGGCGCGAGACAGTTCGGTAGGACCGCTGTCATCAGAATCCGCAGATCCTTCGCACCCAGCGCTCTCAAGGCCTGGACATAATCCGCTTCACGGACAGTCAACGTGGAAGCACGAATCAGCCGAGAATACTGAGGGATGGCCACGACACCAATCGCGATCATCGCGTTGTCGAGACCGGGCCCCAGGATCGCCACGATTCCGATCGCCAGCAGGATACTCGGAAAGGCCAGCATCAGGTCCATCAGCCGCATCAAGACCTGATCGAGCGCCCCACCGTAGTATCCGGCGACGATTCCGATCACGGTCCCGGCGACCAGGGCGATCATCACGGCCGCCACTCCGATCCGGAGCGAGATCCGTGTCCCATAGATCACGCGGCTGAGGATATCACGGCCAAAGTCATCGGTCCCGAACGGGTGGGTCATACTCGGCGGAGACAGCCGGTTATACAAATCCTGTTCGAGCGGATCATACGGTGCCGCCCACGGAGCCAGCGCGGCCAGCAGCAAGAACAGCCCCATAAACGCGCCGCCCACAACAGCCGCTCGATTCGACAGGAACCGGCGCCACACCATCGCGGACAGACTGGCCGACGGTCGAATCGATTCGGTGGCCGCGCTCACGACCGTTCTCGCGACTGATAGCTGATCCGCGGGTCCAGCCACGCGTAGACGATGTCCGCCATCAGGTTGATCATCACGAAGGTCACCGCCACAACCAGCACGCCCCCCTGGATCACCGGGAAGTCCCGTGCGTGAACGGCCAGCAGCAACCACCTTCCGACACCCGGCCAGGCAAAGATCGTCTCCGTGATCACCGCCCCACCCAGTAGATACCCGAACTGAAGGCTGACCACGGTCACCACGGGGATACTCGCGTTCCTCAGCGCGTGACGCACGATCACAATCCGCTCCGACAGTCCTTTGGCCGACGCCGTCCGGATGTAGTCTTCCTGGATCACTTCGAGCACGCTCGACCGCGTCATCCGAACGATCACGGCAGCCGGAACGGTCCCAAGTGTGATCCCCGGCAGCACGAGATGGTGGAGCACGTCCCCGAATGCAGCGAGATCTCCGGCGATCAAGCTATCGACCAACAGCAGCCCCGTGACGGTCGGGATGTAAGTAAACGCGCTCGTTCGCCCCGAAACGGGGAACAGACCGAAATCAACGGCAAAGGTCATAATCATCACCAGCCCGAGCCAGAAAATCGGCATCGACACACCCGCTAACGAAGCCGTCATCCCTATCGCGTCCAGGACGGTCCCCCGACGGACAGCAGACAAGACGCCGATCGATACACCGATGGCGCAGGCGAACAACATACTGACGACCGTGAGCTCGAACGTCGCCGGGAACCGGGCCAATAGGTCGTCGCTTACCGCCGTGTGCGACTTGATCGACCGCCCGAGATCACCCGTCAACAGCCCACCGAGATACCTGCCGAGCTGGACATAGACCGGCTGATCGAGCCCGAGCTCCTGTCTCAGCAGCTTGAGGCTCTCCGGCGTAGCGCGTTCCCCCAGAATCACCTGCGCCGGATCACCGGGAACCAGCTGGATCATCAGGAATACGGCGACCGAGATCCCGAGTAGCGTTGGAATCATCATCGCCAGACGTTGTGTGAGGTAGCGAATCATTAGGCTGTTTGTGTTGAGGCGTGTTTCATTAGCTAGAGGTCAGGTAGAAGCCAGTGGTAAAGCCAGAGTTCAGGAAATACAGTTGCGGCAACAAAGATGCTCACCCTCTCCTACGAGTGGGAGAGGAGAGCATCTCACCCTCCCCCTTGACGTTCTCTCCAAAACAAAAGGGCGGGCACCTTTAGCGCCCGCCCTCAGCACCTCCCTGATCTCTCGATCAGTTCGCGTTCAGACGAACCCTGTGAAAATACTTGCTCCCGGTCGGCTGCAGCTTGAAGCCGGATACGGAGCTGCTGAACGCGGCGGTCTGCGTCGCGTGAACCAGTGGAACCCAGGGTGCATCCTGATGGACGATCTCCTGTGCGCGACGATACAGGTTCGTGCGGTTCGCCGTGTCGATCTCCAACTGGGCGTCCACCAGCACCTTGTGGAGTTCCTCGCTACGGTAGAACGCGATGTTGTTCGCCGGAAAAGCGGTCGCGCTCTTGTCGAGCAGCACATACAGGAAATTATCGGGATCTCCGTTGTCTCCTGTCCACCCCAAAAGTGCCATATCGTGCTGACCGCGCTGAACCTTGTCCAGGTAGGTCCCCCACTCGTAAGTCACGATCTCGGCCTCGATCCCGACGGCCAGGAGGTCCGCCTGAATCGCCTGGGCGATCTTTAACGGCTGAGGCATATACGGCCGCGGGACCGGCATCGCCCACAGCGTCGTCTTGAATCCGTTCGGGTAACCCGCCTCGGCCAACAATCGCTTCGCCAATGCCGGATCGTAGTGATACCCGACGATCCCTTCGTGATAACTCCACATCGTCGGCGGAATTGGATTCACGGCCGGCTGGGCCATCCCCTGATACAGGTTGTCGACCATCGCCTGCTTGTTGATCGCGTGGTTGATCGCGCGCCGGACTTTCAGGACGTGGAACGGCTGCTTGTCCATATTCATCGCCAGATAGCCCACGTTCATCCCGGGCTGCTTCAGCAGTTTCAGCTTCGCGTTTCCGGAAATGTTGGACACGAAATCCGGCACCAGGTTATCCATCCCGTGGACCGCACCCTGGCTCAGCGCGATCAGCCGGACGGAATTCTCCGGGATACTCCGGAAGACGAGCCGCTCGACAGTCGGTGCCCCGTCCCAGTAATCCGGATTCCGCACCAGAACGACGCGATCGTCCTTGACCCACTCGGCAAACTTGAAGGGCCCGGTCCCGACAGGATTGCGTGCGTAGTCGTCACCGTGCTTCTGCACGGCGGTCGGGCTGACGATCGCGGAGAAGTTCATCGCCAGATTCGACAGGAACGGCGCATTCGGGCGGAACAGTTCGATCTCTACGGTCAGGTCGTCGACTGCCCGGACGTCCTTCACGATCTCTGACATCGACATACTGTTCCAGTACTGATAGGCACCCTCTACCTTGTGGAACGGATGGTCCGCCTTGAATTGTCTGCCGAGTGAGAAGACCACGGCATCTGCGTTGAATGCCGTTCCATCGTGGAAGGTGACGCCCGACCTGAGCTTGAACGTCCACGTCAGACGGTCTTCGGAAACAGTCCAGGACTCGGCCAGTGACGGCTCCAGCGAGGTCGATTCATCGGCGAATCGGACCAGCGTATCGTAGATGTTATCCGCAACCTTGAACGACTCTCCGTCCGTCTCCAGGGCAGGATCGAGCCCCACGCTGTCCCCGCCACGCCCGAACACAAGTGTGGTGTTGGACGATTGTCCGCAGGCCGCGGTCAGAACCAGGAGAATGACCCATCGCAAACGTGCCATCATTGACCTCTAAGAAAAACGGGCGCCAGCAGAACCTGCTGACGCCCGAGTCGAACAGCTGACCCTACTCGGCGAAGGACTCGTCGAACGCACGCCCCGAAGGCGGGAAGTCGACGCGGTTGACGAACACACAGGCCTCCTCTGCACCGTGCTCACGATCCATCCCGCTGTCTTCCCACTCGACCGACAACGGTCCCTTGTAGCCGATATCGTTCAGCGCGCGGATGATCTCCTCGAAATCCACGCTGCCCCGACCGAGCGACCGGAAATCCCAGGACCGGTCAGGGTCGCCAAACTCTGTGTGTCCGCCGAAGACGCCCGCCCGCTTCGGGTTCGGATCCAGGTAGGCGTCCTTCATATGAACGTGATAGATCCGGTTGCTAAACTCTCGAATAAAGCCAACGTAATCCACGTTCTGGTAGACCAGATGGCTCGGGTCGTAGTTGAACCCGAACTCCTTCCGCCCCTTCAGCGCCTTGATCGCACGCGCCGCCGAAGAGACGTCGAACGCGATCTCCGTCGGGTGCACCTCGAGCGCGAACCGAATGCGGTTCTTCTTGAACACATCCAGAATCGGGTTCCACCGATCCGCGAAATCATCGAATCCGGCGTCAATCTGCTCGGGCATCACGGGCGGGAACGAGTAGAGCAGGTGCCAGATAGACGACCCCGTAAACCCGTTCACCACTTTCACACCCAGCGCCTTGGCCGCCTCAGCAGTCACCATCATCTCTTTGGCAGCCCGTCGACGGACCTGTTCGGGCTTCCCGTTCCCATACACCTTCGGCGGCAGGATCAGCTTGTGCCGCTCGTCGATCAGATCACATACCGCCTGACCGGCCAGATGGTTCGAGATCGACCAGCACTTCAGGCCATACTGCTCCAAAAGGTCCTTCTTCTCACGGCAATACTTGTCACTCGACGCCGCCTTGTGGACGTCGAAATGATCGCCCCAACAAGCCAGCTCGAGACCGTCGTATCCCCACTCGCTCGCCTTCTCCGCCATCACCTTAAGCGGCAAGTCGGCCCACTGGCCAGTGAACAATGTACACGGTCTATTACTCATCCCTATTCCTCACCATTCGGATTGATGAAAGAAGATGTGGAGATGTTGAGATTGGACTCTGGTTTACACATCTCCACATCATCAATCTCCACATCATCTATATCTTCGCCACTTTCTGCCAGCGCTTCGACTTCGCTGAACCCATCACCGCTTCCAACACGGCCTGCACACGGGCACCGTCCTGGAAGTCGGGCGTCACCTTCCGGTTCTTCGCGACGGCCTCGAGGAAATCGCGGAACTCGTGGGTGAAGGTGTGCTCCCAACCGATGATGTGGCCCGGCGGCCACCAGGCACCCATATAGGGATGATCGCCTTCACCGACGATAATCTCGCGGAATCCCTGCACGTGACTGTCGTCGTCGTCCGAGAACAGTTGGAGTTCGTTCATCTTCTCGAGATTGAAGACGATGCTGCCCTTTGACCCGTTGATCTCGAACCGATTGTGGTTCCGTCGGCCCTTGGCGAAGCGCGTCGCCTCGAACGATCCCAGCGCGCCATTCTTGAAACGGGCCAGGAAGAGGCAGGCATCCTCGACGGTCACCTTCCCCTTCTTCTTCGAGCCACCCTTCGCACCCAGACCGGCATCGATCGCGTCGGCGAGCGGACGCTCCTTGATGAAGGTCTCAGTCATTCCCACGACCGAATCAATCTCACCAACCAGGTGCATCGCCAGGTCCGTGATGTGCGCGTTCAGATCACCGTGCGGACCGGATCCGGCTTCGCTCTTCTTGAGACGCCAGACGAGCGGGAAATCCGGGTCCATAATCCAGTCCTGCAGATACACCGCCCGCCAGTGGTAGATCTGCCCGATCCGACCTTCGTCGATCAACTGCTTCGCCAACGCAACAGCGGGTACGCGACGATAGTTGTAGGCCGTCAGAGTCTTCTTTCGTGACTTCTTCGCCGCCTTCAGCACCGCTCGCGATTCCGCCAGCGTGTTCGTCAACGGCTTCTCACAAATCACGTGCTTCCCGGCGTTCAGCGCCTCGATCACCATCGGGGCGTGCAGCTTTCCCGGCGTACAGACATCGACGATATCGATGTCAGGTCGATTCACCACCCGCTTCCAGTTCGTGTCGACTTCTTCAAAGCCGTATTCAGCGGCGGCGGCGGTCACCGCATCCTTGTTCCGCCCGACGAGACACTTGAGCACAGGTTCGACATCCAGATCCGGGAAGAATCGGTTGACCTGACGGAAGGCGTTGCTGTGGGCCTTGCCCATAAACTGGTATCCCAGCAGGGCAACATTCAACTGCTTGGCCATCGGTTTGTCCTCCTGTTCCGCGCCCGAAAAGGCGCGTCTATTCCGATTGATTCAAAGGCGGCCCCAATATAACGGCGGCACATAGGGTGTCAAAGCGAATAGCCGTTTCGTCAGTCGAAGGCGCCCAGAACACCCCTTCCACTCGCGACGGCTGTGGTCGCTCTGGCCACCCCCATCCCAACGCACGCTTCAAAGCCACGGCCCTCATACAGACCGGCGAGCAGAGCACCGTTGAACGTATCCCCGGCCCCCACCGCGTGTGCTGCCTCGACCGGCTGAGCAGCGACGTGTCCTCGCTCACCAGCCCGGGTCGCAAACGAAGCTCCTCTGCTCCCCTGCTTGACGATGACCTGGTCTGGACCGAGGCCGAGGTAATCGTCGATCAGTTCGTCGGCACCCTGTTTCGAGGACCACGTCTCGAGTTCTTCCTCTGTCCCCGTAAGACAGTTGACGAACTTTAAGGCCTCACGGAAGGCGTTGACCGAAACACTCGCTGCGAACCACGGGCCAGGGTCGAAAACGACAGCATTCCGGTTTGCTCGCACTCGCTCGAGCACGGGTATCAGAGCGTCGAAGTCTTCTGCAGCGACCCCACCGTATCCGGCGGCGAAGAACCAGCCGCTCTGCAGGCCATCGGTGCCCACCGACCAGTCGATCGTCTTGCCTGTAAAGAATGAAGTGGAACGTGCGCCGTCCGAGGCTCTGATGCGAAGCACGTGAACGGCCGAGGAGGAGGAGGATGGTGCGGCGAGAGATACTTCTGCCTGAGTCAGCCAGGACCGGATGAGATCCCCCGCAGGATCTTCACCCAGAGTGGTATTCAGAGTGACGGGAATCCCCATTCGGCCAAGCGCGTAGGCAGTGGCAGCGCCGTTCCCCCCCAGGACAACGTTCGGCGGCTGACTGAGGAACCCTACATTCCTTCCGGAGAACCCATCTTCGAATCCCTGGTCATCGTCGACGGTCAGTTGGACGTCAAGGACGGCATTGCCTGCAACTAGGATAGACACCGGGGGAGCCCTCTATCGGGTGATCGAGATGGAGGTGGCGAAACCAGCAATATCGGTCTAGAGCCCGTAGTGGTCGTTGATGTCCTTCTGATACCCGTCGACCTCGCCGGACAGCATCTCCTCGAGAGTCACCTCACGGCCGAGGAGCCCCGACTCCAGGATCGCGTAGCTCAGGGCCAGGTCAATCGTGCCTTCTACTCCACTCATCGTCGGTGTACGGCCTTCGTCGATCGCCTGAAGGAAATCGAGTTGTTCGAGGGCGTAGGCGTCCGTGATCCCGTTCGGGAAGGCCTTATCGTACTGCTCCGCGGCCTCAGCCTTGAACCGACCGACCACACTCCCCTGGCTCCCGTCGTCGCAGTAATAGTTGCCGTCAGAGATCGCGCCACCGGTCCCGAAGATGTTTGTCCCGCCGGGAACCACGATCCGCCGGCCGTGCGTGCTTCGCGCAACAGCGGCGTGCCCCTGTCCCCCGCTCTCGAGCCTGAAGTTCGCGAAGAACGCGTCATCCACCTCGTTGTCAATCGTTTCGGCGACGGCGGAATTGTCATCGGTCAGCAAGACGCGTTTAGGCTCCAGGACCTGCCAGGTCGCGCTCACGCTGGTGACCGGTCCACACATCGTCCGGATCCCGTTGAACAGGTGAACACCCAGGTCGATCGACACTCCGCCACCAGACCCGAGTTTCGAGTGTCGCCACGCCGTACGTGCCGTCGCCAGATCCGGTCGGTGAGAGGGAAATCCGATAACGCCTCGATAGACCATCTGGATGTCGCCGATCAGGCCCTTTTGGATCGCCCACTGGCCGGCTACGGTACCGGCACTGAAGCGGACGTTCTCGTCGACCGACAGGACACACCCCGTCCCATCCGCCACTTCGCACATCGCCTGCGCGGCCTTGACCGAGATCGCCATCGCCTTCTCGACCGCCGCGTGCCTACCCGCCCGCATCGCATCGATCGCGATCGAGTGGTGGCTGTCGTGCCCCGTGTAGATCACGACCGCATCGACATCGCCCGAGGCGAGCATCTCCCTGTAGTCCGTGTAAACAGCCGCCTCGAACCCCGGATGCAGATCGTCGATATACACATGAGGCGCGTTCAGTGGATCCCCAGGCGTCTCGATCGGATCAGGTCGTGGCGGCGGACCTTCTCCACGCACCCTGAACCTGTGCGCATCCTCCTCTTTCCGTGCGCACAGGGCCGTAATCTTGAACAGATCTTCGAACCCGGCTTCCTGAAGGATCTTGAACCCGCGAAGATGCGCGTTCAGAATTCGCGCACATCCGATGACACCTAGTTTGATTGGCATACCGCAGCTATTACCCGATTGTCCGTGAAAGCAGCCCTAGAGCACCATCATCCTGAGCGCGAGTCGAAGTGTCGGTCGTAAGCAACCTGGCCGCCCTTCGACTCGCGCTCAGGATGACCAAGTTGCCCTTACCAGTTCGTGTAACTCCCATCATCCCGCGTAAACCCGCTCCCCTTCACCGGCTCATACGGCTCCGCCCCCTCAAAGGCAGACTCGTCAAACTCGATCCCTAGCCCAGGTCCTTCCGGCACGAGCAGGTGACCCGCTTCATACGGCACCTGCTTCGGGAACGCATCGGTGAGTGTCGTACCAGGGATACGTGGCAACTCCTGCACACCGACAAGTGAGGAAGACAGACAGAGATGCAGACAGGCTGCGGTCGACACCGGGCCAAGCGGATTGTGAGGCGCCAGTTGGATGTAGTGTGTCTCACACCACCCCGCGATCTTCTTCGCCTCCGTCAGGCCGCCCGCAATGCAGAGGTCGACCCGACAGTAGTCCATCAAATCTTCCTCGATCACCTGTTGAAAAGCCCACTTGCTGTCCCACTGCTCCCCGACCGCGATCGGCACGGAGGTCTGCTGCCGGACCATCCTCAAGGCCTGCGTGCTCTCGCTTCTGATCGGATCCTCGATGAAGAACGGTCGATAGGGCTCGACCGCTTTGCAGAACTGGATGGCCGTCACCGGATCTAGACGGGTGTGAACGTCGACGCAGATGCCGAATTCGTCTCCACACGCCTCACGCACCGCCTTCACCTGCGCGATTCCGTGGTTGATCGCCCGAATCGGTTCGAACACACTCCCGTCGCCGGTCGGATCGCTCATTCCCCACCGGGCAAACAACCAGCCATCCGCCTGACGCTGCTTGCAGTTCTCGACAAGCTTCTCGATGTTGTCCCGCTCCCCGATATGCGGGTAGCAGGCAACCTTGTCTCTCGTCAGTCCACCGAGGAGTTCGTATACGGGTACACCGAGCGCCTTACCCTTCAGATCCCACAAAGCGATGTCGACCGCGCTGACAGCAGCCGACTGAACGACACCACCAGGAAAAAAACCGCCGCGGAACATCACCTGCCACAGATGCTCGATGCGGAAAGGATCCGCCCCGACCAGGTCAGGTTCGAATCCCGCCACCACTTCCCCGATCGCTCTACCACGCCGCTTCAGCCCGGCCTCACCGATGCCGTAGAACCCGTCGTCCGTCTCGACCTTGACGAAGGTGTTTCCGGTCGAATTGATAAACGTCTTCAGTGCTGCGATCTTCATCTATCCTCCGGCCCAAGCCTCGCCCGCAAGGCGTTTAGGGCGTTGTGTGACCACACGAGGCGGGCTCAGCCCACCCTCTTATCCACAACTGTCTCTGGTCGCCGTGCTTCGCACGGTGACCATTCACGCTTCTGGTCTCCTGATCGCCGCCGGATGTACATCCCGAGCGTAGTCGAGGGGCGGCTCTCACGATGTTGCCGTCGGAGGCGGCTATTAAGACTGCCCTACCCGATCCAGCCGGGTGTCGTAATCTGCTCAGCAATCGGCAACGCCTTCGCCAGCTCCTCGTCCGACAGGGAGAGCAGATCCGATGCCACCACGTTGTGGTCGATCTGTTCGCGATTCTTGGCACCGGCGATCGCGCACGACACGCCGGGATGGTCCAGCACATACCTGAGTGCAGCCTGAACCATCGATCGCTGATCCGTCTGCAGGAATCCCAGTTCAGGTAGCCGCTTGAGTCCGTTGACCGTCTCCTCCTGCTGGAACCGCTCGTATCGGACGTCTCCTTCCGGCACCTGTTCCGCGTTATCGCCGAAGTACTTCCCTGTCAGCATCCCTTTCGCGAGCGGCACACGAATCAGCGTCCCGATGTTTTGCTCTTTGGACCAGGTCAGGAGATCTTCTGCCGAGCGCTCGAGTAGGTTGTAGCCGATCTGCAGGACGTCCACCGGGCCATACGTGGCCAACTTCTCGATCGCTGCCTGATTATTGGTCGAGATGCCATAGAATCGCACCTTCCCTTCCGCATTGAGCTTCGCGAACTCGTCCATCACGAACGGCATCGCCCACTCGTGGGGAATCGCGTGAAGCTGGTAGAGATCGATCGTCTCCATCTGAAGGCGCTCGAGGCTATCCTCGCAGGCCTTTCGGATCCGTTGGCGAGCCACTGACTCGTCAGGTGTTTCCGAATCGAGCCCCCGGTTCGGCTGAACTTTGGTCGCCACGATCCACTTGTCACGTCGGCCCTTCAGGGCCTGTCCGGTGATCACCTCACTGTGACCCGCCCCGTATCCTTCGGCGGTGTCGATCAGGTTGACACCCAGCTCTTCTGCCCGGTGGATCAGCGCGACGGACTCATCATCCACGACACCGCTCCACCCGTGCATCGACCCGTCCGCCTGCTGCTGCATACCCGAGATGGGGTATGCACCAAGGCCTATTTCTGATACTTCGAGTCCCGTGTTGCCGAATGGTCGATAGTTCACGTCCCACTCACCTCCAGCGTCGTCGTTTCTCCTGATGCGACCTCGATCGCGTAAGGCTTGTCCGCGTGCAGGGTCAGTTTGTGGTCGTTCTCTCCACCGTTGTGCACGACGACGTGAGAGTGGCCGTCAGCGATCGGACGAACCAGTGTCACCGTGTCTTCGGGCAAGGAGCGATTCCCGTAGGCTTCCGCACGGATCACCGGCTCGACTGAGCCTTTGAGCTCACGCGTCCCCAGCATCAGAGGGCCGTAGCAACCGGTGACTGCGCCCCAGCCCCAGTTACGTCCGTGCCCCGCCGCGGTGGAACAGACGGCGCCGCCCATATCGGCGTGTTCGCGCCCACCTCTCAGGACACGACGCGCCATCGTCAGCTTGCGTTCAGCCTGCTTGAGCGCGCGCCTGGCGTAGTCGACTTCTCCCGTCACGTGATAGGCCAGCGTCAGCGCAGACGTGGAAGGTTCGACAGTGGGACGCACGGAGCCGTCGTGCTGCCACAGCCCCCAGAACGTCATATCAGCCCGCTTCCCGACACCTGGCCACTCACGACGCCGATGTTCCGGAAAGAGCATCGCCAACTGGCCCTGCTCTTCTTCCGGGAAGGATCGGATCTGGTTCTCGATTCGAGTGTCGAGCGACAGATCGCCGAACGTCCACCGATAGTAAAGGATGGCTGCAGCGCCAGGATCGGCATACGGATCTTTGAGCTGGTCGACCATCGGCTCGGCGATCCGCTTGGCTGCAGCGGAAAACACAGACTCACCTGTCTCACGGTACAGGTCACCAAGCGCGTAGATCGCCCCACTGGCCAGCATAACCTCGACACCGGCCAGAGGATCGTCATCGACCTGGTGGTGCTGCCCGGACATATGGCCCTGCTGCCGTCTGAGCTCTTCCTGGAAGATGGGACGTCCGTCGTGATCCCAGACCATCGGCAGCCGATCACCCTCGACCTCGCAAATCTGCTGGGCTCGCTTCCGGCCGTAGCCGACGGCCCAGTCGAGATACCGTCCGTCTCCCGTCACCCGGTGCGCAGCCAGTGCGATATGGATGAACCGAAAGTGCTCGGCCATCTCGATCGAGGTGTCCGGTGTGTTCTCCACGTCTCCAGTACCGATCCGGTATCCGATGAACCGGTTCGCTTCCCAATCGAACCAGGCCGGCACCGACTCGACCCAATTCCCGATGTGGTGAGCGGCATCCTCCAGCAGGCTGTGCGCCTTTTTGTCGTCGGGAAACAGCCCCAGGTATCGCGGAAGGAAGAGCAGGAAGGGTTCGGTCCCGTGGTGAGCTTCCGCTTCCGTTTCGTAGCCGTGATGGCACTCGCGCTCGACCCACCCACTCAGCAGGTCGCGCAGTTCGGTGAAGTGCTCGCGAACGTCGGAACTCCCGGTGACCAGGTAGTGCGGGAACCACGCGAGGGCGTAGTTCGCCTCATCTTCACCGCCACCGTGCCGACTGGGCGGATCCATCTGCCGGCTCTGCTTGATCCACGCCTCCATCTCCTTCCGGAGATTCCGGCTGTGTTCGAACGTTTCCTGAATCGCTGACTGACTCACCAGATACCCCTTCTAGTGGTGGGAATACACACCGTTCATCCCGCGCGCCTTGCCGTGGCCTTGGCGAAGGCAGGAGTAGTCACGCCGAAGCGCGGAGCGCGAAGGCGGGACGTATCGAGGGACGGTCATTGAGGAAAATATGTCTGCACGAATCTCCATCGGGGCGCCGAAGGTTCTCCGTTCTCCCAGAGCCTGCTAACCGCGGCGCCAGCGGGTTATGTCACGTTAACCCGGGGTGGCGCCTCCGCTGTCGATACGGCTTACCCCGGGCTATTTGACGAAGGTTATCTCGACTCCGCTAGGTGCAGGCTCTTAAGGGCTCCAAACCATCTGTGTCCATTTGTGTTCATCTGTGGTTCCTGTGCCTCTGGTTCTGAACCACGCTTGCTTTGCTGCCTTACATCTCCGCGGTTATGCTTTGGTGCTAGCTGATCTCACGCAACGCCGTCACAAAGGCAGCTGCAATCTTATCCGCCTGCTCCGACGTCAGAATCAACGGGGGCGATAACGTGAACACCGGCTCCGACCCGGCCATCACGTGGCTCATCTTACCCGTGATCACGCCGGCGCTCCGCAACGCCTTCCCGAAGGCTGCCGTTCGGGGTCCGTCCAGCTCGGTTCCATCCTCATTCTGAAGCTCGACGGCGATCATCAACCCCTTACCACGCACCTCTTTCACCAGCGGTGACGAAATTTCCTTCAGTCGGTTCGAAAGGTGATCGCCGACCTCCTCGGAGTTCTCCCACAGCCGCTCGCCCACGAGGATGTCCAGATTCGCCAGTGCAGCGGCACAGCACGCGGGATGGCCACCATAGGTCGATACCTGTGAAAACTCCTTGTGCTCGCCGGCTTCTCCCTTGAAGGCATCGAACACGCGATCCGTGACAGCGCAGGCGCCAATCGGGAGATACCCACTCGAGAGCCCCTTGGCGATCTGCATCACGTCAGGAACGATACCCCAGTGCTCGGACGCGAACAGCTTGCCCGTGCGGCCGAATCCGGTGATCACCTCGTCCAGCATCAGGAGCAACCCGTATTTATCGCAGATCTCCCTGAGCCGCGGGAAGT
This sequence comes from Gemmatimonadota bacterium, assembly GCA_002727195.1. Taxonomy (GTDB): domain Bacteria; phylum Latescibacterota; class UBA2968; order UBA2968; family UBA2968; genus UBA2968. Next base: position 63,401 of record PBWH01000031.1, on the reverse strand, counting down.
ACTCGTCTGGAGGAACGAGAACGCCGCCGCCACCGATGATCGGTTCGGCCAGGATCGCCGTCACCGTATCCGGGCCTTCACGCAGGATCACCTGTTCGATCTCGTCTGGACCGTGCGCAGCGCCATCTGGCGGCTCCACGTGAACGAAACCAGGGGCGAGCGGCTCATAGGGTGACCGTCTGCCGGTCTGTCCCGTCGCCGACATCGCACCCATCGTGAACCCGTGATAGCCCTGGTAGCGACAGATGATTTTGTAGCGGTTTTCCCCCGGATGAGTTGCTCGTCCATACTGACGGGCGATCTTTATCGCGGTCTCGTTCGCCTCCGACCCGCTGTTCACGAAGAACACGTGGTTGATGTCACCGGGAAGCAGTCCCGCCAGTTTCGCCGCAAGCTGCGCCGCGGGAACGCTGATCTGGGTCTGCGGGTAGAATGCGAGCTGTTGCATCTGCTCGTTGACGGCATCGATGATTTCCTGCCGGCCGTAGCCAACATTGATGTTCCAGATACCAGCATAGGCGTCCAGGTAAGTCTTGCCCTCAGCATCCGTCACCTCACACCCATCGCCTGACACGATCACCATCAGATCGTCCTTCGTCATCCCCTGATGCTGCATCATCGGATGCCAGACGTGATCCAGATCCTGCGATCGGACGCGGTCGACATCTAACTCGGCCGTAACGCTCATAAATCCCTCGTTTCGAAACACATACGTCTTGACGGTCCCACCGGGGCGGACTACTTTGGGGCGCCTTTCGCCGATGGGTGCTGTCAGAAGCTCAAAGTGCGGCATCATAGCCCATCGAATACCCAAAGTCAAGGTAGCCGCAGAGTCGCGCACACCCCCTTTCACGGTAATCCGATGTCCGATCCACGTATCGACGCAGCCACCCTCGAGGCGTTCACCAAAGACTGTTTTGTCCGGGCCGGTCTCCCTGAGGCCGACGCTGCGATCGAAGCGGAAGTCCTGATCTGGGCCAACCTTCGCGGCGTTGATTCGCACGGTGTCCAGCGGATCCCGTCCTATCTCGACAACCTCGAGAAGGGGTGGATGAACGCGACACCGGACATCAAGATCCTCAAGGAATCTCCTGCCGTCCTGTATATGGATGCGGACAAGGCGATGGGTCCGATCCCGACGGTCCAGGCGATGAACGCGGTGATCGAAAAGGCGAAGCAGGTAGGGATCGGCTGGTGCCTGATCCGGAACGTGACGCATCAGGGTGCGATGGGCTACTACTCTGAGATGGCCGTCGCCGAGGGTCTGGCCGGAATCGCGGTCGTGTGCAGCCCCCCGAATATGGCTCCGTTCGGCGCCAAGGCAGCGGGCCTCCACAACAGCCCCATCGCCTTCTCTTTCCCGACGAGCAAACACAAGACAGTCACACTGGATATGGCGACCAGCGTCGCAGCCGGCGGAAAGCTCAGCGTCGCGTCAGACAAGCGCGTTCCCATTCCGGTCGAATGGGCTCTCGCCCCCGATGGCAGCGAAACCACGGACCCCGACGTCGCCTCGATCCTGCGACCTGCCGGTGGCACCAAGGGTTCGGGCCTGGCGATGGTGTTCCAGTGCCTGACCAGCCTGATGGCCAACAATCCGTTGATCGTTCCCGTCCTTAAGTCCGGCGAGAAGATCCATAACCAGAACAGCTTCGTGGCCGCGATCGACATCAGCTTCTTCATCAACGTTGACGACTACAGGTCGCTCCTCGACGAAACGATCGACGAGCTCAAGGCACTTCCGAAGGCAGACGGTCACGAGGAGATTATGATGCCCGGCGAGCCCGAGCACCGAACGTTCGACGATCGCTCCGCTAACGGCATTCCCCTCCCACCCGGCACGGTCGAGAAACTACAGGAGGCAGCGCAGCGTCTGGACCTGACGTCTCCTGTATAGTTCCACGTGTCTGAACCCGAGCACCACAAAGTCATCATCGTGGGTGGGGGGCCAGCCGGCCTTCCCCTCGCGGTCGTCCTTGGCGGCCAGTGGCCGTACTACCAGGGCGCCTCTCTCTTCGAATCCCGTTACCCGGACCTGCACGCGTTTCTATCGCAGCACTCGGGTACGCTCCTGTCGCTTGGCCTGCCGGATCTCGTCCGTCGTGGCATCGCCCCGGCTGACCTCTTTCGTCTCCTACACCACCCGGGCAAGAAGTTCCGAGGCCTCAACGAGGTCGCCTACACCTTCCAGTCACACGACCCTGTCGACTACCTGCTGCTCACGCGTGAGGAGGTTGGCGGACTATGGAACAACGTCCCCAAGAACCTCCTGACACTCTCTCCCGGCCAGTGGATGGAGTTCGGATTTTACCCGCTCCAGCAGTGGGCGTACGAGAACGGTATCGACTTCGACGTCAACGACCTGATCATCAAGCACCGGCTGATCGATTACTACCACAGCATCCCCGAGCGATTCGGGCAGACTGATCGTATTCGCACCCACACAAACGTCACGTCGATCGAGCCGAACGGTTCAGGCTTCCTGGTCACATCGGAGGATGTCCACTCGGGAGAGATATCGACATATACGAGCGAGCATCTCGTGTACGCCGCGGGTCAGCGTTGCAGCTTGCGGGAACTGGGCGCGCCGGGACAGGATCTCCCATTCGTGACCAACCGATACGACCAGCCCGAGGACTTTCCTGGCGACCGCGTCGTCGTCGTTGGTGGTGGCCGCTCCGCAGACTGGGCGGCCACCGAGCTCCACGATGCGGGCAAACACGTCACGTATGTGCAGCGCCAATCGGAGAACCAGCACGTCCCCCTGATCCGGGACAGCCTTTATCTGCCCTACTACGCACGTATCGCTGAGATTATGGAGGAGCCCTCACCCCGATTCGATGTTCGCTACCAGACATCGATCACGCGAATCGAAGACGACGGGACCGTCCACCTCGAATCAACGGGCCAGACATCGACCATCACCGCCGACCACGTCATTCTCGAGATCGGCGGCGTCGCGGATTACTCGGTCTTCAAGGGCTTCCCCAAGATCCAGCTCGTGGACAAGTACGACGCGTATCGCTTCCAGGTAAGCCAGGTCAAGGTTCACCCCCACAGCTACGAATCCGTCGATGTCGCGAATCTGTATCCCGGAGGCTATCTTGCGCAGGGGATCGGCCTCGTCGTCTACGCGATGCACGGGACCACCTACCCCATCGCCGCCAGCATCCTCCAACGAGAAGGAATACTAGAGGTATCACGACCATAGTCACCGTCACACTGAGCGCGAGTCGAAGTGTCGGTCCTAAACGGACGGATCGCTCGATTTGCTAGACCCACAGGTACACCTATGCCAGTCACCATCAAAGACATCAAAACCATCCTCACCCAACCCGCCGGATCGCGGCTCATCATCGTCAAGATCATCACCTCCGACGACGGGCTTTACGGTCTGGGCTGCGCGACGTTCACCCAACGCTTCGAAGCCGTCGTCACGGCGATCGAAGAGCATCTGAAGCCCTTCCTGATCGGCTGGGACGTCGACCGGATTGAAGAGATCTGGCAGATGTCGTCCGTCAACAGTTACTGGCGAAACGGCCCGGTCCTGAACAACGCGATCTCCGGCGTCGATCAGGCCCTGTGGGACATCAAGGGTAAGCGAGCGGGAATGCCCGTGTACCAGTTGCTCGGAGGGAAGTGTCGTGAGGGCGCGGATACCTACGCGCACGCGAGCGGTAGGGACAAGCACGAGGTCGTGGACAGCGTTCGTCGCCATATGGAGTCTGGATACCGCCATATCCGGATCCAGATGGGCGGTTACGGCGGACAGTCGGACACGATCCAGAAGCCTGAAGGCGCACCCGACGGAGCATACTATCACCCTCGTGAATATGTCCGCCGAATGACTGAGATGATCGAGCACGTGCGCACGGAGATCGGCCCGGAAGTCGAGCTCCTGCACGACATCCACGAACGTCTCCGCCCGATCGACGCCATCCAGATGGCGAAGGACGTTGAGCCGTTCAAGCTCTTCTTCCTCGAGGACGCGCTCGCACCGGAAGACATCGCCTGGTTCAACAACATCCGTGAGCAGTGCGCCACTCCACTCGCGATGGGCGAGCTGTTCAACCATCCACTCGAATGGCGACCGCTCATCGAGGGCCGACTGATCGACTTCATCCGAATGCACGTCAGCCAGATGGGCGGTATCACGCCGGCACGCAACGTCGCCGCCTTCGCGAACATGTATAGTGTGCGGACCGCCTGGCACGGCCCCGGTGACACCTCCCCTGTCGGTCACGCCGCGAACCTGCACCTCGACCTGTGGGCTCCGAACTTCGGGATCCAGGAGTGGTGCCGCTTCAACGAGCTCTGTTACGAAATCTTCCCCGGCCTCCCTGAAGTCCGGAATGGCTACATGTATCCGAACGAACAGCCAGGCCTCGGTATCGACATCAACGAAGAGTTGGCCGCCAAGTACCCGTGCACCAACCCCGTTATCGAATGGACCCAGACCCGATCCCCCGACGGATCCCCAATGCGTCCGTAAGCTCGTTCCCAGGCTCAGCCTGGGAACGGAAAGACTCTGAGACTCCAAGCTGCTTCGATTATCGAGCCACTCCAGCGGACACACTGAGCCCTCCGTGTCTTCCGTGGTTCCATTGGGTTTTTATAGGGAGCAACCTCTTGAACTGGAACGACAAACAGAAAAACATCGACCTCACCCCCAAGAACCCTTTCGACCGGTTCGACGACGGTCGCCCGAAGGTTCCTGACGACATCATCCACCGGATGCGCCGCGTGACCAGCGAGGAAGCCTGGGGTGTCCTCAACTCCAACGACTTCAAGCTCCAGTTCGAGGGCGACTGGCAGATCCTCCATCCGGACGAGATCCTCGTCGGACGTGCCGTCACCTGCCGCTACGTACCGCTCCGCCCCGACCTGAACGAGGTCATCGAAGACATCGGAAAAGAGGAAGGTCGCGTCGGCGGCCAGAACTCCTGGGCGATCGACACGCTCGTCGAGAACGACGTCATCGTCGTGGACCTGTTCGGCAAGATCATTTGGGGGACCTTCGCGGGCGATAACCTGGCGACTGCCATCGCATCGAACACCAATGGTGGCGGGATGGTCGTCGACGGTGGGATGCGCGACTACCAGCGCGTCGTCGAGCTCGAAAACTTCAACGGCTTCATCAAGGGCCTGGACCCGACTCCAATTCGTGACGTCTCACTCGTGGAGATCAACGTCCCGATCCGTATCGGCGCCGCAACCGTCCTTCCCGGCGACGTCGTCCTCGGCACACCGACAGGCGTCACCTTCATCCCACCTCACCTCGCCCAGGACGTCGTCGAACGCTCCGAGAACGTCCGCCTGAGGGACTACTTCGGCCAGATGCGCATCCGTGAAGGCGTGTATACGCCTGGCGAAGTCGACCGAAAGTGGTCTGAGCCGATGGAAGATGATTTCGCCGAGTGGAGCAAGACCCACAACCTGGAAACAGAAGGCCTGAACTAGACTCACAACCCCAACGGGGGTGCATCATCAGCCTGGGGTTCGCAGAACCCCAGGGACTGCACGAACCCACGGAGCAACAATGAACGAACCCAACAACACCGCCTCCCGCCCATCCGACCTCAAGATCACGGATATGCGCATCGTACGTCTAAAAGGCGTCCCGATGCGATCCTGTAACCTCATCCGCCTCGACACCAACCAGGGCATTTACGGCCTGGGCGAGATCCGTGACGGCGCCAGTGTCGTCTACGCGCTCCAGCTGAAGCGAAAGATCATCGGCGAGAACCCGTGCAACGTGGACAAGGTCTTCCGGCTGATCAAACAATTCGGTGGACACGCTCGACAGGGCGGCGGCGTATGCGGCGTCGAAATGGCACTGATGGACCTGGCAGGTAAGGCGTACGGCGTCCCGGCCTATCACCTGGTGGGCGGCAAGTTTCGAGACAAGGTCCGCATCTACTGCGACACAGACTCGACGCAGGATCCGGATGAGATGGGTGATCGACTCAAGAAGCGGATGGAGAGCGGGTTCACCTTCCTCAAGATGGATATCGGCATCCGATTGCTGAAGGGTGTCGACGGGGCCGTGAGCGCGCCGGCCGGAATGCTCGAGACGAACGACGTGATGCATCCCTTCACCGGCATCCAGATAACGGACAAGGGCTGCGATTGGCTGGTCGACTATGTCGAGACCGTCCGCAACAAGATCGGATACGAGATCCCACTCGCATCCGACCACTTCGGCCACATCGGGATCGAGTCCTGCATCCGGCTGGGCAAGAAACTCGACCGCTTCAACCTGGCCTGGTATGAGGATATGGTTCCGTGGCAGTTCACCGACCAGTATGTCCGCCTGACCAACGCGTGTGACACCCCGATCTGCACAGGCGAGGATATCTACCTGAAGGAAGGCTTCCGCGACCTCGTCGAGAACCGCGCCGTCGCCGTCATCCATCCTGACCTGGCGACATCGGGCGGCATCACGGAGACCAAGAAGATCGGCGACTACGCAGAGGAACACGGGATCGCGATGGCCCTGCATATGGCGGCCACACCGGTCGCCCAGATGGCCAGCGTCCACTGTGCCGCGGCGACCAACAACTTCGTCGCTCTCGAGTGCCACGCTGTCGACTACCCGGAATGGAACAACGTCGTCACCGGCCTGCCCAACCCCATCATCCAGAACGGCTACATTGACGTCCCCGAGGCGCCGGGGTTAGGTATCGATTTGAATGAAGAGGTTGTCCGGGCGCACATTGACCCCGACTATCCGGGATACTTCGAACCAACTCCTGAATGGGATGGTGAGCACGTAAACGATCGACTCTGGAGCTAGCAGCTGTGGGCTCCCGCCCACCTGCTCACAAGACTGACGCATTCTCGTCACCCTGCTCTGCACGGTGACGTTCACACTGCTCGAGCTTCGAGCAAAGGAAGCTACTATGATCAACATCGGAATCGTTGGCGCAGAGAACAGCCACACCGTCGCCATCGCCAAGACCCTGAACATCGAGAAGCGCGTCCCAGGCTTCAGAGTCACCAGCGTATGGGGTGAAGCGGCTCGCTACGCACGCGACGCACAGGAACGCGGCCAGATCCCGACCATCGTCAAGGATCCCGCCGAGATGATCGGCAATGTCGACGCAGCTCTCGTCGACCACCGGCACGCGAAGTTCCATCTCCCCGCTGTCCGCCCGCTCCTCGAGAAGAAGATCCCTCTGTTCGTTGACAAGCCGTTCAGCTACCGGACCAAGGAGGGTCGCGAGTTCTTCGACCGGGCCAAGCAACTGCGCGTACCCGTCACCTCGTTCTCGGTCCTGCCCAAGCAGGCCTCCTTCGTTCAGCTGGCTCGCGACGCCCGTAAACTCGGCCGCATCCTCTCGGTCGTGTCGACCGGGCCGTGCGACATCAAATCCAAACACGGCGGCGTCTTCTTCTACGGGATCCACCAGGTGGATATGGTCGTGAGGCTGCTCGACCAGGATGTTACCCACGCCGAACTGCACCGTCACAAGGCGAACCATACCGCCACTTTCTACTCGACCAGCGGCGCCATCTCGACCATGAACCTGATCAGTGAAGGTCGACCCGAGTTCCACGTCTGCGTGATCGGCGAAAAGGGGCGGCTCGACCGCATCATCACCCGCGACGAGAGCACTTACCTGTCCGGGATCCGCGCGTTCTGTCGGATGTTCAAGACCGGAAAGACGGACGAAACCCGCGAGTCCATCCTCACCCCCGTCGCCGCGCTGGAAGCCCTGGAGAAGTCACTGAAGACCAGAAAGCGCGTCAAGCTACCACCCATTAACTAGTCTGCTCCAGTCCACACTCCAAGACGCCTGGACCCATACGGATACCCCAAATGACGTGGCCTAAACACCTCCCACTCCCTGAAAAGCGCATCTGCGACCTGACGGATCGCCAGTTGACCACCTTCCGCAACTGTATGGGCCTGAACGACTCTGGCGTCCCTTCCGTCGTAGTTCCGGACGTCACTGCTGAGGAAAGGGCAGCGCGCGACAGACGTGAACGATGGAAGCGTCGATTCGCAGGCAAAGCGATCGACAAGCCGACATTGCTCGTGCGAAAAGAACAGATCGCTCGCCTGCAGAAGAACGCGAAAGTTGACGCAACGGCGAGAAGGTATCGAGATCGTGTCCTCGATGATGCCGAAACGATGGCCGCGCTCCCGGTCGGGTTCTTCCACAGCTTCATCCCGGATATGGGCCCCTGGAATCCGGGCGGGAACTTCTGCCCGAACTGCATCCACGACAAATCGCCCGAGGGGATCAACAACTACTTCTGGAACTGGGACTGGCGCGACCCGGAGAGGCTGGAGTGTCCATACTGCGGGTCGGGCTTCCCGAACGCTGATCAGTTCGACAACGGCCAACTGATCCTCCCGAGGCTCGGTCTCGTCTACCGGTATCACATCCGCGAAAAGGAACTGGCCACCAAGGATTGGCGGCTGGGAGATCAGGCGGAGCGGTTCGTCGCCCAGCCCATCCACGTCTCCTTCAGCGGCAACGTTCGAGCCCTGCGTATAAACTGGTCGATCGACCGCCTGAAGAATCTGGGACTCGCCTATGCGCTCACCAAAGACCAGCGGTATGCCGACCGTGCGTCAGAGATCCTGACCCGATTCGCCGCCGTCTACTCTCGATATCCGCTGCAGAGCTACTTCCAGGACGTCGTGGACGCAGATCCCGGTTTCGCAACGGATAACGCGGACGGGCTGCCCACGATTTTCAAGCGAAACGCCTGCATCGGCGTCTACAACGGTCGCTTTGGATACAATCACGAGAAAACCACGACGCGGGAGACGCGAGTCGCCACCGGGCTCTGGGGATCCAGCCGGATCGCTCGCGAGTTGACCACCACCGGCTACGCCTTCCTGAACGCCATCCAGGCCTACGACCTCACGAAGACAGCCATCGCAAGAGAGACCCGGAAGGACATCGAACAGCGCTTTCTGCTCGAGCTCTACCTGGACACCCGCGCCTACGACTACATCACGAACAAGGCTGGTAACATCCGCGCATCACGGGTTGCCTTTGGCCAGATGTTCGGCAACAATCGAGAGACGCGAGATGGGCTGAAGGGCTATCACGCGATTCTCAGAGTTCAGTTCCACGCGGACGGGTCCTACAAGGAGACACCGATATACGGGCACAAGCCTATCGGCGAGAACCTGTGGCAGATCCCCGAGATGCTGCGGGGAAAACAAGATCTGTATGCGGAAAGCCTGATGAAACCCGCCTTCGAGACCCTCGCCAGGATCCAGACGCCGTGGACAACCTGGCCGACGCAGGACGACAGTTTTGTGATCAGCAGCGTCCCGGGCACCACCTTCGATGTCGCGCTCGAACGTTGCGGCATCCACATTCCGGGTCCACCCGCTCCTCCGTCTGAGTTCGCGATCCTCAACTCGGATCTGGCCAAACGACCGCGCCGACAATCCTCCACGAAGGCCCTCAACCACTACTTCGAGGGTCGCCACCTGGCCTGCGCCGGCTTCGGATCAGGGAAGAACGCAACCCAGCTCTATGTGTTGGGCGAAGATGGCTGCCGGGTCCATCGCCACGCGGCACCTTTGAACCTGCAGCTCTACACGCACGGCTGGGAGGTCTTTCCCGATCTCGGATACATCTGTGACCACCCGGGCAACCAGTGGGTCAAGGCCACCGCGAGCCACCAGACGGTCACCGTCGACGAGCAGAACGTCTACTGCTCTGGGCTGGAGAGTGAACTCCTCGACTTCAAAGCGGGGGGATCACACTGGCTCGTCGATATGCGGCTGGAGAAGGACGACCTGACGATGCGGCGAACAGCTATCCTGTTGAAGAAGCAGGATGGGTGGCCGATCCTTGTCGACCGGTTCGATGTGTCGGGAGGAAACACACTGGACTACGCTGTCCGTGTCGACGTCCCCCGGCAGGCATTCCGCGTGAACAAGCAGCTCAGCCCACGGAAGCGGGCGCTGTATCAGGCGCACTCCTTCTACCCCCTAGAGAACTTCCAAACGGGAGGACGACAGGCGGCCGGCACGGTCATGGACTGGGGCAAAGGCGACCGGCACGTGAGAGCGACCGTACTGAATGACTGCGCTGAGCTGATCACCTACCAGTCACCCGGCTGGAGAAGCCAGCACGAGATCACAGCAGTACCTGGGAAGTATTTCAACACGCTGGTCCTGAGGAACCGAAAGAAGGCGCGTTTCCTCGTCGTCTACGAGACCGGCCCGAAGTCGGTGATCATCCCCAGCGTATCGTCGGATCAGTCGGAGATCAGGCTGGCTGCCCACGGTCAGAAAGATTGGCAGATCCGACTGGATGACGGACAAGCAGCTACAATCAGAAGAACCTGACGCTACTTCCCGTTTCCGCCTGTATTCTGGTAGAATCCCCCGCGTTCGAGCAGCAGTTCCTCCGACAGATCGCCGAGTGCCAGGCGAATAGATAGGGTTTGTCCGCGCCGGATATCCTTCGACGAGATCGGGATCTCCACCCGACTCTCCGTGGACAGCAAGTGCCGATAAGTCTCAAAATGCAGGTTCCGCGCCTTCGCGCGTAGATCTAGCTTCCGCAGATGGCGAATGCTACCGTTTGCGACCAGAAGCGCGACGGCAAACCGATCCGGTTTTGTGAAGTAGATGTCGACGGGGGCTGCCTTCGAACAGGAACAGAGCGTGATGGGGCCCCCACGAGATTACCTCTCCCCCCTTCGCTTCAATGTCCGGTTTCAACCTACTTTTCGGACTCGACTCGGGCGCCATCAGATCGTCCGATGTCCGCGACACGCAAGCAACCAAGTCGAGGTCGTGAATGTGGCGAACCCGACGTCTCAAACTCCCCGCCAGCCTGCACAAGTGTCGTCCCTCACGATCTCTCAACACGTGCTTGAGAAGAATCGGCTTCAGGTGACTGGCGACGTGGATAGCTCTCGCCCGCGTGAAACTGACATCCACCGTCTCCATCACGCCCGGAAGCGCGGTCTGCTTGTCGGACTCTTCTGCCAAAACGACCCCAACTGACGCCAATGAGCATCATTCACTTCGACAGTTGGACGGCGGCCCAGCCGGTATCGAGGGACGGGCGTGCAGGTGAGCGCAATCCCCTGCTACTTATCTTTGGCATAGCCGAGATGGACAACTACCGCAACGCATCGAGGGCTGACTGTGCCCTCTGCGTCAGCCTGTCATCGCCTGCCCACACATCCAGGAACTCGCTCAGGGCCACACGAGCAGAGTCCGTTTGGTTGAGCCCGGCGAAGACGGTTCCCATCTGATAACGGCTTATCTGCCCGACCTGCCCCACTCCCTCACCGCTTGACCAGAGCAGACGATAGTGATCGAGCGACTCGACGAATCTCCCAGCTTGTTCCTGCAGCACAGCCAGATTGAACGCTGAACGGGTCGCCGACGAGTTGGCCTGCACTGTCCTTGCCAGAACCTTAATCGCATCAGCCGTGCGATCCTGAGTGCGATAAAAATCCGCAAGAATGAGTGCCACATCCTCGAACCCTGGCCACTGCACCAATGCACGCCGGCTCACCTCAGCGAATCTTTCAGTGTCGTGATCCCTTAACGCGATCGCCAGATTGTAGACCACATCCTGACGATCCGGCGCAAGGGTTTCGGCCCGTTCCAGATACGAGATCGCCTTTCCATTCTCGCCATTTCGTGCAAGCGCAATCCCGAGATTCGTCATCGCGTTCACGTGGTCGGGCTCCGCCTTGAGCACTGCCCGATATGCGTCGATCGCCCTGCCTGTCTCGCCTTTCTCCTTGAGCACGATGCCCTGGTTGTAGCTGACCTCGGCGTAACCCGGGTAAATGGCGATCGCCCTCCCATAGGCATCCAGAGCACCTGCGAGGTTTCCTCGATCCCTAAGGGCGTTCCCGAAATTGAAGTGTGCTTTGGCGCTATCCCGGCTGACCTGGGTCGCCGACTCGAACAGCGTGAAGTCGTCCTGCCAGTCCGCGTTGCGAATCACGGTCCGCGTTCCCATAACGAGGCACACGAGCGCGACGAGGAGACGACTCCGGGATGTCGGTACAGCCTCCTCTAGTCTTCCGTAGCCGGCCCCCACAAGGATCGCAAACCCGATCATCGGCAGATATAGAAGCCGGTCATTCATCGGCGTGCCGATCGCGACCAGCAGGTTAGAAATCGGTAGCCAGGCAACCAGGAACACGACAAAACCAAAACCGAACACACCACCTGATTCGCCCTGCGCTGACCGGTAGACCACCGTCAGGATCGCGACCATCGTAAACCATCCTGCCAGAAGGAACGGGTCCGTCAACGAGATCGCAGCGGGGATCTGGTTATAGGTGTAGTCCGCGCTCAAATCGACGGGCAACAGAACAAGCCGCGCATACCGGCCGAAAACCGCGACCGATGACCACAGACGGGTGAGCGTATCGGCGTGTGCGAGAGGATTGTCGACGAAGTCTGGAAGGCGCGGGAGCCCCAGTGAACCGATCACGCTGTATCGGAGCATCAGCACGGCGACTACGACAGCCGCATAGGGAGCCAACGGTGTCAGACTGCTCTTGAGATTGACGACTCTCTCTTTGATCGAACCGGACGAGTAGAGCCACATCCGCTCCGCAACGATCATCGCGGGAAGCAAAATCGCGTGTTCCTTGGCCAGACAGCCCAGGGCATACAACACGACGGCCAAGATCCGCCACCCGACGACCTCCTCGCTCCGATGATGCGCATACCACGCCGCAACGACACATCCACCGGCGAGTAACTCAGCCCGACCGACGATCGCGTTGACCGCCTCGCTCAGGGCCGGGTGCACGGCGAACACGAGCCCGCCAACCAGACCCGCCGACCGGCCAAACCATTGAGACAGGAGCAGAACAAGCATGACGCACGTCACCCCGTGTAAGACCACGTTGGTCAGGTGGTATGCGTACGGATCAGTTCCCGAAATCGATCGATTGATCGCGTAAGAGAGGAGTGTCAGCGGTCGATAGAGGCCGAGATCGGCCTGGCCGGGCCAGAAAGGTGAGGTGAGAACGTCCTGAATAGTGCCGTGGACAAGAACGGGATTGTCCACCACCACCGGGTGATCGTCGAACGTGAATCCGTTGGGAAGGCTGTTCCCATAGACGATCGCGACAACCACCACGACCACCACGGAGGCAAAGAGGGAACTTGCAAGGAGGCGACTAGCGCCGCCAGAAGGGGCTGGCGACATCGGAGAACGTGACCCGACCGAAGTCGGCAGGTGAGTGGAACTGGGGTTCGCGTGTATTGCTTGCGCACCACTGGCTGTATTGCTCGTTCGTCTTGCCCCCCAGTCGGTTCAGGTTGAGATGCCAGACATCCCCCGCCTTCGGAGGCGTGTGTTTCGCAACGTGGGCAAAGTTCACGAACGGGATAGCGGCTTCGAGGATCCAGTGCGAATCCGTGTCCGAGTCGTCGTTGAGCGTCCCCTCGATCGAGGTCGAGATCCGGATCCCCTCCCCATCCCATTCTGACTCGACGGGCACGCCGGGACCGTCCGGGTGGAACTGATCGAGGAAGATGCCCAGAACATTCATCTCGATGTTGAAATACGCGCCAGGCGTCTCTGGGTTCGGCGCCGTGAACACCTCTACCGTGTCATCTTTCCATACCTCGGAATCCCGTTCGGTATGTTCGGCCGAGATGTGGGCATCCTCGCACAGAAAGGCAACATATAGGTTCGTATCATCCCACAGCATCTTGGCAACGGTCTGCTCCTGCTTGCCGCTTTCATACCACGGAAAGACGAACGCACCCACATCAGGCGCAGCATACCAGGCCGGTTCATCCAGCCCCCCATCGATCGTGATCGGAGCATCGGTTCTGTAGATAGTATATGCGTCGCTTGGCATATCCCTCCCCTGACTGTCACCAGTGGACAGCATGAACAGAAGCAGGAACCTCGAACACAGCTTCAGCAGCTTCTCTCCGAAATACAATGTCGCGGGTCCCCGAATCAAAGAGACAGGGTTTGTCTTCTCTTCCAGGGCTGCTTCCAAAGCTTAGAGCAGAACCGCGTCTCCGTGGCTTTCCCTTGTTCCTCTCTGCGTCCTTTGCGTCTATGCGGTTAAGGTCTTGGTTTTCACTCTTCGAGATACACAGACTCGTGCCCTTCGGGCCAGGGGAAACGGAAATGCTCGTTAGCAGCTTCATTCCCTGGCTGCCCCAGGATATCCTCCAGCGCACCAAACGCCTGTTTGTAAGACTGGGTCTGACCGTTGTTGAGTGCGTTCCACAGGAGCATACTTTTGTCGCCGGTCTTATAGGCTTCGAGTCCGTGCTCCATCTGCAAAATCATCGGCAAAAGCTGTTCGAGCATAATCTTGCGCGGCAGCTTCCCAACCTGAATCGGCTGAATCCCCTTGATGTTGATGACCGCGGGGACCTCGACCACCACGTCGTCGTCGATCCCTTCGATCGCGCCGTTGTTCGGCACGTTGACCTGGAACTGTCCCTCGACATTGTTGGTCAGGGCATCGATGATCGGCACCTGCTGTTCACGTGTCTTCGTCGTCCCGAACAGGTCCGTCATCTTCGCATCGGGATCTGCGCTCGCCTCACGGATCTGGCCCAACCGCTTCTCCAGATTCTCGACGTGTACAGGGCGGGCGATGTGGGTATCCGGCCCGCCGAACGGCTCACCGAACCACCACTTCTTCGTCTCGATATCCGTGTGATACCACCAGTTCACGAGACGCGGCGAGTCACCGATCGGGAACAGGCCATACAGCCGATACTGATGGACCGCACCACGCGATAGCTGGATATCGTGTGTCCGCTCGGCGACGTGCGTATCCCAATACTCGGGACCCTGCTCCTCGATCCACTTGTCAATCAGCGGATACGCATCCTCTCCGTCATACAGGAAGTGCGTCATCCAGATACAGTGGTTCACCCCAGGCGCCTGGAAGTCGATGCGATCCAGATCCAGCCCGAGTGTTCTCGCAATATGGTGATACCCGTAATGGCCGTGGCAGAGCCCGCACACCTTGATCGACGTCTGACGCGTCATCAGCGTGCACCCATCGAACACGGGATTCCCGGACTGGATCAGCCACGCATCCGGGCAGATCCGCTCCATATCCCGCGCCACGTCCAGCATCAGGTTGAAGTTGTAGTAGCTCCCGAATCCCGGCCCGCTATAGTAGTAGCCGTGCTTGCCATAGACGGCCCGCATATCCACCTGGTGATAGTGACTCTGAACGGCCGCCGTGTTGATCACGAAGTCGGCGTCCTTCAGCGAATCTTCACGAGAGGTCGTATACTCGAACGACAGATCCGACCCGATCTCCGCCGTATACCGCTCCGCCATCTTAGTAACCGCCGCGAGCCGCTCCGCATCGATGTCCATAAACGACACCGAACTCCCCGCCAGGTTCTCCGTCAGACAAAGATCCTTCACCAGCCCAAGCGAAAACGTCGCACTCCCCGCCCCAATCACACTAATCCGCACCGGCTTAGCCATACAACCCTCCTCCTTCACCTCGTTCCCAGGCTATTGCCTGGGAACGCTCCTACGTAGCCCAAGATTCTCTCCACAGCCTGGCCCCAAGACCTTCATTCGGAAGACGCCCATCCGTCCCTTCAAGATCGCGGCGCGCAGCACCTAGCCAGTCCCCTTCGTTTTAGCTTGTGTTCATCCGTGTTCATCAAGCGTGAGCAGCAAGCGGGTGACCGCCTTTTTCAAAGCGTATCACACAATTCCCTCAAAAACGCCGCATCCGCCTTCAACGCCCCCTCCGGGTCATCCTCCTTCACAAACTCCACCTCCAGATACCCGTCAAACCTGATCGTCCGGAAGATCCCGATCAAGGTCCGGTAGTCGATCAACCCTTCCGCAATCAGCGTGCGCTGGTTGCTCCCGGTCTGCACATAGTTCTGTGCGTGAACGGTCGACACGTAGGGGGAGATCGCTTGCGCGGCATCCAGGGCCTGGTCGGGCGACTCCGTATACATCGGCTGAAAGTTCATCCGGAAGTTCCCTCGGTCGACTCCCTCGATCAGACGCATACAACCGTCGACCGTATCCGACAGCCGATTCCCGTGCATCTCGACGACCAGAACCTTCCCTCGGTCGCTCGCTCGGTCGCAGAACGTCTTGAATCCCTCGATCGCCTGATTCCACTGGTCTTCTTCGGCGTCAGCCGACCCGCAGTTCCCCACCCAGACCCGAATCATATCCGTACGGTAGATATCCGCGATTTCGATCGCATCCGACAACTGCTGGTCGAACCCGTCATCGGTCGGGTTGGCGTAAGAGCCATACTGCGCCACCTCGAGTCCCCTGCTCTGCACCGCTTCAGCAGCCCGCTTCACGATATCAGCGTCAAAGGGGTCGGGCGTATGATCCGGCTTTCCCCAAGGCTCGACTCCATCGAACCCGGCCTCGACGGCGAGATCCAGAACCGCCTCGAACGGACGGTCTCTAAATGCGATGGTACACAGTCCAGTCTTCATCTTCACTCCTGAATTGGGTGTTGGAGCCAAAACATAGTGGGCACCCTCTGCTCTGTCAATTCGGGAAGGGGCTACGCCAAACGCTTGTAATCATTGACATTCCGGTCAGCCGACACTAAAATTCCCGCGAACACAACGAGGATGGAATCTATGAGCAGATTTACTGTCGGTACATTGGAAAGCGTTCTCCGGTCGGACTGGAGCGAGGTCTTCAGGAGAGCGGCATCGCTGGGTTTCGATTGCGTCGAACTGGGTGTTCGGGCGGACGATTATCGGGAAACGGAGCTGTGGCGCGAGGGGGGCTTGGACGTCCTGAAGGAGCGCTCGAAACGCGCCCGCACCCCGATCGCGTCGATCTGTCTTCACACCTTCTGGAAGTATACCTTTGCCGATCACGACGTATCCAACCGTACGACGGCGAAGCAGATCCTCCACCACACCTACGGAACCGCCCGCGAGCTCGGGGCCGGTGCGATTCTCGTGCCTGTCACGAACCCGAACAAGCTGGCTTCGAACGAAGCGGCCGAGCGATGGGCAACAGAAGTGAAAGCGATGGCCGGTGGTGCGGAGGATGCGGGCGTGAAGGTGGCACTCGAGGTCGTTGGGGGCAGTCACACCATCACCGGGGAAGACATGAAATCCCTGATTGATGAGGTGGGCAGCCCGGCCGTCGGCGCCTACTTCGACTTCGGGAACGCGATAATGCTGGGAAGCGACCCAGTCGCCGACATCAAGGTGCTTGGCGACCGCATCGCTCAGGTACACGTGAAGGACCCAAGGAAGGACCGAACGCCGTGCTTCCTCGGCGAAGGTGACGTCGATCTCGAGGCCTGCCTGAAGGCGCTCGTGGAAGTCGACTACTCGGGCCCGCTCGTGTTCGAAACACCGCCGCTGACGGATTCACGCGAAACGGCCTCGCGAAACCTCCAGACCCTTCGCGGACTGATCCAGAAGGTCGAAGGATAGTCGATGGCCATCGAGATCATCCTGCTGGCGGTCGTGGTCGTCGGCGTCGCGATCAAGTGGACGACGACGGTCTCGATCCGGGATCGGCACGCGAAACTCGCCGACGCGAACGAGACCTACTCGTGGAGAAGAACCGTCACAAGGCACTGGTCAGGGACATCAGTATGGCCGACCACGAGATCGGCCGGCTGAATCGAAAGATCCGCACCGGCGAACACCGAGTCGCCAGGATGACCAAACAGCAAAGCGAGCTCCAGAAGGAAGCCTCCTCACGCGCCGCCATCGACGCCGAAGAAGTCCGCAAAAAACCCGACGGAGAGTCGTAACCGCTCGTTCCCAGGCTCCAGGTGTACCTCGTTCCCGGGCTCTAGCCTGGGAACGAATAGAAACCGTAAACGGGCCGATGCACTCAGTGCACCGGCCCGTTTACTTGTATGCTGGCCTGGTCGCTCCTCCCAACACGGGCCCCTGGTCCCTCCAAACTGGATGAAACTGCGTCCCTGCAGATCCGCCAATCTCCCTGTGGACATACAAGCGTGCCCATTGGCGCTGACGGATCCCTGACAAGCCGTCAGTCTCACCACAATCAAGGCACCTTACCCAACGTTCAAACCATCGGCTTCGCGGACCTCAATCTTTGGCTTCAGACACTCTGACTCAGACGCTCGTAGGTGTGCGCAAGCCCTTGGAACAACAGGTCGTCGAGGACTTCGTGTTCGGTCGCGAGCCGTTCGCTGAGCAAACCCGCATCGCCCCCCGTCAGCACCACCTTGTAGGTATCGAGACCGGCCCCACCGGCCAGGCTGCTGACCAGACGATCGACCGATCCGGCCGCGCCTTCCACGATCCCCATCCGGATGCTCTCCATCGTAGACCTAGGAACATCAGGGAGAGCCTCATCGATATCGACCTCGGGCAACAAGCTTGTCCCTTCGGACAGTGCCCAACTCGCCAGCCGCAACCCGGGTGAGATCGATCCCCCCACATAGACGCCTGCCGAAGTGACCACATCGACGGTGATGGCAGTCCCCACCCCAACGGTGATCACCGCACCGCCACAGTTGCTGAAGGCCTCCCCGGACATCAGCAGACGATCGATACCCACGGTGTCAGGTTTCGGGACGCCAACCGTGATCCCCAACGACGCCGTCGCATCGACGATCACAGTTTTCACGTGGTCTTCGGCTGACGACGCGAACAGAGACGCACTGCCGCGAACGACACTGGCAATCACCTGCACGTCGTATGCAGGGGTTTCGTCAAGGGCGGCACGAACACGGCCGGCATCCAGAAGAGGCGTCTCGATCTGGAAAACCGGCGTGATGGTGCCATCTGTGTAGACCGCACCCTTGACGCGCGTATTCCCCGCATCGACCAGAAGGACGCTCACGAGACAGGCCTCAAGTGAGTGACGTCGCCGGCGTGCACCGGGTAGGTTGCCCCTGTGTCGAGTTCGATCACAAACGCTCCGTTTTCGGCAAGCTCAACGGCTGTCCCCTCCACCATCTGTTCGTCTCTCTCCACTCGCACACGTTCACCCCAATGAGGACACTGCTCGGTCCACGTCGACCGCAGCACATCGGCGGGTGTATCCAGGACGGTGTAAAGCCCCCGTAGGATGGCGGCCAGTAGGTCGGCGCGCTTCACCACTCCGCCGGCAGAGGCGATCGAGCACGCGGTCTCCCGAAACTCAGCCGGAAACTCATCGTGATCCACGTGTACGTTGATACCGATTCCGATCACGCTCTGCTTAAGACGTCCCCCATCGACCCGCGATTCGGTCAGGATGCCGGCCACCTTTCGACCCTCGATTTGCACATCGTTGGGCCACTTGAGCGTTGGCGTGGGACCGCTTGTCTCCCGAATGGCGTCAGCGACGGCAATCCCTGCGCCGATCGTCACCCGCCATCCCTCATCGATCCCCAGGTCGTGATGCCGGAGCGTGCTGAACCACAATCCGGATCCCACCGGCGAATGCCACGCTCGACCCAACCGACCACGTCCCTTCGTCTGATGCTCCGCAAAGTAGGTCGTCCCATCGTCCGCTCCATGCTGTGCGGCGACATTCACCAGATCGTTCGTTGATTCCGTATCGAGGAGGCCGTGAACGCGCCAGTCGATCCCCTCCGCCTGGAGTCGGTCGTTGACCTCCTCACACACGATCACGTCGAGAGACGTCCCCAGCTTTGCGCCGTAGACAGGATGCTGGTCAACGGGCACACCCAGTTGGCGGATGCGCTCGATCGCCTTTACGACGTCATCACGCGACACGCCGACCGTCTTCGCCAGTTCATCGAGTGGCGTGTCATCGGTAGCCGCCAGAACTTCGAGGACTGCATAGGCCTCCTCATCGGACACGGGTCAGCCTTTCCCCACGATCTTGTTCACGCTCTCCTTCAGATGCTCGCGTTCGAACACCTTCCGCCAATCCGGCTTGAAGAGGACGTCCTTCGCTTCCTCGATCGCCTTCTTCGCGCCACCGGAAAATTCCCAATCGATCTCATCGAACACGATCGCCAGCTCGATGTTGATGTGCCCCATCATGAAATCCTTCGCCGCCTGCGCAGGGACCCCCTTGCTGATCGCCTCGTCCATCGCCTCACGCAACACGGTGATGCACGTTGCGGCAACGGTCTCGGACATCGCTGGCTCCAGCATCGCCATCTGCTCGAGCGTCACGCGATGGGACCGCAGGATCGGCCGAAACGTCTTGGCAGCGATGGCCTCTCCCTTCGCGTAGTCCTCTTCAGGTCCCTGCACGAGCGCGTTCACGATCGCCTGCTTGGCCTGACCGCTCCCAAAGAAATCCCGACGCGCTTCCTGATCCACCTCGTCGTTGAACACCGGGGGATGGGCGGGATGCGTCACAAAATACGTCACATCGTCCCGATCCGGCAGCTCACCAGCATACGGAGCCGCGGGATCCAGACAGATCAGCATAGCCCCGGTCGCCATTTTGGGCACGATCCCCTCCGCGATGGTCCCCACCAGGATATACGGCACCGTCATCAACACCACATCCGCCTGAGATACCGCGTCATCCTGTGGCACAGGATCGATGCCTCGCTCCTTCAGCGCCTCTTGCCCCTGCGCACTCTCCACCGGCAGCAACGTGCAGTCTGGATCATCCTTCAGTGAGTTACACGCCCGCGTCCCCATACTGCCCGCCGCCCCAATCAACGCAATCTTCGTCATTACGACCTCCTTTAACCTCGTTCCCAGGCTCTAGCCTGGGAACGAACAGACAACATCACCAAAGAAATCCACCCGCCCCACCTGGCCCCCCTTGAACACCACCTCACAACCATCCACCGCCGACCCGGGCGAAATTACACGACACAGCGGCGACCCGGGTGCCATCGGCGCAACAGCCTCCAGAGCCGACACCCCCATCTCCTTAGCCACGTAGTACGACGTATCGCCGCCTGTCGTCGCGACCCGCTTCAGCCCTGTCTCCTGGACGACACGCCCCAGGATCTGTCCAAGCGCGGACCCGATCCGTTCCGCGGTCACGGCTCTTGCCTCATCACCCGAAAGCCCTTGCTCACTCAGAACCCTAAGGACAGTCGCGATTCGAGGATCATCCGGACCGCGACCCGTGTGTGCGATCACGGATGCACCCTGGCTGATCGCTTCCACCATCGCAGTCACGGTGTGATCGATCTCGCCTTGAGCATCCTCATCGACCAGTTTGTCCGATTGCACAGAGATGAGCCTGAATCCCTTCTCCTCAGCCCAATCCAGCTGACCCGCCGTTACCGGTGAACAACTCCCGGATGCGACCGCGACCTGTTCCACCGGATCCGCCGACGGAACGTCCACCTCATCGAGTTCGCCGACGGAACGCCAATGCGCGACGAGCGCATATTCCGCTCCCGAAGACCCCGCCAGAAAGTGTCCTTCCGTTCGGCCATCCCAGATCGCCTGACCGACGAGCGGCAAATCCGACTCGGACACAGTATCGAAGAGAACAAGCTCACAGCCTGCTGCCTTCAGGCTGTCGATGCGAGCGGCTGCATCGTGCAACTGCATCAGATCGACCAACCCGATTGCCCGGTCCGTCTGCCTGCCCAGATGCAACCTCACGTCCGCCTCATCCATCGGCGTGGTAGGATGACGGCTCATCGTGGGGTGACGATCCAGCCTGAAGATCTCGCTGTCCAGACCACTCGACGCGAACAGGTTCCCGAAGGCGCAATATCGTCGGAGGATCGGGGCCCCCAGCACGAGAGGCACATAAGAGGGCTGATGGACATCCCATCCGACGTCGATCGCCCTGCCCACGCTGCCGATTTCCGGCGACGAATCGAAGGTCGAGCACGTCTTGTAGTGAACGAGTGGCGCATCGAGTTCTCTGAACGCCTCGAACACCGGTCGCAATTCAGCCTGGGCCTCTTCCGGCCGCATCGACCGGGTTCGCCCGGCCACACCGACACCACGCACATCCCTCAGGTCCGACACCTGCTCTGCCGTCGGTGGCTCCAGAAACAGAACCGTTCGCAGTCCAGCAAAGGTCATCGACTCCATCACATCGGTCGAGCCGGTGAAGTCGTCACCGTAATAGCTGAGCAACAGATCGTTCATATTGTGGTCATATTCCCGTATCCACCATTGGACCTGGCGGGGCTTCCCCTCTCCCATATATGGGAGAGGGACGACCGGGCAAAGCGAGGTCAGGGTGAGGGCCTTTTGCTGCGACCGACCGTCTCCGCCCTCACCGGATTTCGCCTTGGTGGCTCAACCGTCCTCTCTCACTCGTGGGAGAGGAGAGCACCTTAAGAGCCGCTGCGTTGCATTCATACTGGTCACACCTGTGGTCGACACCAGAGCTGCTCTGGACTGCGCTATGACCCTCTCTTAAACCGATCCCCACTCGCATCCTCCCCCCTCGCCCGTCCCCTGAAGCCCTCCAGAGCAAGCCAATCCATTGCCTCACCGATCGTCCGTAATCTCAGGACCTGAACCGCGTCTGCCTCCCAGAGATTCTCCATCTCGTTGGGATCCTCAGACAGGTCGTAGATCTCGCCCTGCGGATGGTCTTCATCCGGTTCCGGTGAATGATACACGTTCACCTTATGCCCGTCTGCATACCACATCATCCCGTGGATCGGCGGATCGAAGTAACCGCGATACCCGATCTCCGGCTTGTTACAGTTTCCGCTGTTGCGATACAGACACACCGCCCGATTCCTCTGGTGCAGCTTGTCTGCATCCAGCAGGCTGACCCCGTCCGGCGACCACTGACCGGTCTCATCGGACGACGCGCCAGCCACCTGCAGACAGGTCGACGCGATGTCGTGTAGCTGTACGGGGGCTTCCTCGACACGCGGACCGATACCGGGTCCTCGCACGATCATCGGCACACGAGTGCACGCGTCGTAGAAGTAGGCTCCCTTCGTCATCAACCCGTGATCGCCCAGCATATCACCGTGATCGCTCGTAAAGATCACGAGGGTGCAATCGCCCAATCCCGTCCTCTCCAGTGCATCCAGCACCCGTCCGACCTGCCTGTCGATGTGGGCAACCGCGGCGTGATAGCCGATCCGGAACCAGTCCAGCGTTTCAGGCTCAGGCACCTTCGGACCCCACTTCCGTTCCATTTCGTGTGCGATCGGCCGTCCCGTAAACGGCTGATCACCCGCGATCACATCTGGCAGATCCCCTAGCACCGATTCCGCTTCTTCCGGATGGTTCGTATACGGGGAATGGGGATCGAAGACACTCATACAACAGAAGAACGGCTTGTCGGAATCGCGTCGCGCATCCAGGTACTCGATCGTGCGTTCAGCAGCCCACGTGGTCATATGAGACTCTGCAGGTATGTGTCCGATGGGATCGCCATTCCGGATTGCCTGCCGCAAGTCCGGATCGCGCCCCTCCAACCACTGGAGATAGGCATTGTCCATCCCCCACGGCCCTTTCGGATCGGACGCCCACTCGTATACGTCGAAACCATCGTTCGGGTGACGCCTGTCGTATTCGCGGTAGTGGCCGGATACGTGCAGCTTGCCAAACAGGGCCGTCTCGTAACCTGCGGCCTGAAGCCGTTTGGGGAACATCACTTCGTCTTCCGGCAGGCAGTCATGTAGGGCGTGGACACCGTGACCGGGGATGTGCTTGCCCGTCCACAGGCTTGCCCGGCTCGGAGTACAGATCGTCCCGTTCACGTAACAACGTTCGTATCGGACCCCTTCCGCCCCCAGCAGGTCGAGATTCGGTGTGTGTAGCCCGGACACGCCGTAGCAGCCGAGAGTATCCCACCTCTGCTGATCGGTGGTGATCAACAGGATGTTTGTCTGCTCATTCCAGTTCACCGTCCCAGCCCGCCTTTCGTGTTGCCTCGACCAGCCATCCCGGGACATCCTCCGTCCGGTCCGCTGTCCTCAGCAGTTCATAGTAGGGTCTCGCTCTTGGCGTCAACTGATCGAGCATCGCTTCCCGTAGTCCCACGTCACATCGTCCAGCGTCAGCAGTGGCCGATCCCCCGCGCGTACGAGCGGACCGTCTCCTGGTATGTATCCTACTGCCAAGAGGGCGACAGGTCCCCGTTCGCTAACTGCTCCAGCTTCCTGAACAGGTCGCCGAAGATCGCGTCGCGGTTCACCATATCCGCCACGCGCATACCGTGTCTCCGTGCGTCGAACGACCACGTCACCTGATCGGTCAGGATCGGGCTCGGCACGATTGTGGACGGCACCCAGTCCGCATCGATCAACCACCCCGTGGCGGAGATGTCCCAGATCTCCTTCGAACGCGCGAACTGATTATTCCGGTAGGTCTCGAACGTTTCGAACAGGAACTGGCCGATCGCACCGTGCGGCTTCACATACTGCTCCATCTCCGCGACGGTCGTCAGCAGATGTGAGGAGACGCCTCGGCAGGGCACCTGAACGAACGGCACACCGGAATCGAAGATCACCTGTCCTGCGGGAACGTCCTGTTTGAGGTTGAATTCCCGAGCACTGGGCGCCTGCATCGGCTGACCGCCCAGCCAGACCACGACGATCTTTTGGACGATCGAAGGATCCATCAGGATCGCCGAGGCGACGTTCGTGATCGCCCCGATCGGCGTCACATAAAGGGGGTCATTCCCCGAGTTCGCCCGCTCCACGATCTGCCGCGCCGCCTCGCTCTCGACCGGTTCCGACCGTGACGGTAGATAGCGATCTGATCCCTTGTATACACAATCACGCTCGGTAACCCCCATCCGTTCGAGAAGACGCAGGATCTCGTCATAGCTCTTCTCCATTCCGTCTGCGGGACTATCGCTCCTATTGTTGTGGAACGGAGCCGCACAGATGGCCTCCAGCTCGATACGGTCAGGACTCAGGAGCGCGTGCACGACGGCAAACTGATCGTCCACCTCATTGTAGGTGTCGGTATCGAGCAATACGCGGATCTTCCCCGTCGGTGGGGTGAGTCGTTCGAACCTGAGTGCCTGGGATAGGGTTGGGTATTCCATCTTGCCTCCTGACGCGTTACTCGTCGTTAGCGCTTACCGAACTTCTCGATCGACTGAGCCAACTCCGGATTGCTCTCGGCGTAGGTCTCGAGTGGGATACCATGAACGGCCGCTTCCCAGCACTGCAGCAGGGCAATATTCCCGGCCGGTGGCCCGCCCGGATGTGCCATCATCCCGCCGCCTGCGAGATACATCACGTCCACGCTGTTGATTCGCGCGTAGGTTTCCGGCGCCTGCATCCCTGTCTGACCCGACGAGATGACCGGCATCACGGGATACCCGCCCAGGAACCGCTCGAAGCACGCCTGAATCGAGTTCACAACCGAGTCATCCGGTTCCCAGAACTTGTTCTGCAACCCGTTCACGTGGATATGATCAGCCCCCGCCAGTCTCCAGATCTTCTGATACGCACGGAACCCCATCCCCAGGTGTGGTGAACGGGTATACATCCCCCACCCGTTCCGATGACCGTGGATCGGCAGCTCGCAATGTTTACGCAGATGTGCGAGCGCGACAGGTCCGATGCTGTTCAGGCTCACCATCACACACGTACCACCAGCAGCCTTGACCATATCGTGGTGGCGAAGCATCGCGTCGAGTTCGTCGGTGATGTTGAAGGCGTACATCCCCTTCTTTCCGTTCGCCTCCGCCGCCTCGTTGATGACCGCCATCACCTTCTCGACACGCTCCTCGATCGGTGAGTGCGGCGGATTGGCCATCAGCTCGTCGTCCTTAACGAAATCGATATCAGCCCCAGCCAGATCCCGAACGAGGTCAGCCGTCGCCTCCGGACTCAACCCGACGCTCGGCTTCACGATCGTGCCGATAATAGGGCGATCCTGCACACCGGCCAGTTCGCGAGTACCCGTGATCCCGAATTGCGGTCCCGGATATGCTTCCTTGAACGCGTCGGGCACCTCGATGTCGACCAGCTTCAACCCTGACACATCACGGAGCTCAAACAGGTTCCCCGCCACCGTCGCGATCAACGTCGGCAAATTCGCCCCCATATTCTCGATCGAAAACGAGAGCCGAACCTCAGCCCGCTGGTATGTCCCGGAGCTGGATTCCGCAGCTCCCGGAAGACTCGGCGCCTCCGCCGGATCCAGCAGCTTCACTTCCTCGATCCTCGCCCTGAACCGCTCCTTGAGGTCCGCAGTCTCGCCCGGCACCTGCACAAAAGTCCCTGAAGACTGTTCCCCTCCCACCACATCCGCCGCCCGCTCGATCTCATACGGCGACTCCATCCAATACGTCGCTTCTACCCGCTCAGCCATTCCATTCCTCGTCTTATTCGCCGTGTCCTCGAGTAGCGCGCCCACGCGCGCATCCAGAGACAGCCCTGCCCAGATCAACCCGGATCGCCTTCCCCATAGAGCCGCCTAGAGCCACAGCGCTGCCCCCTCCGTGTCTTCCAAGTCCTCAGTGGTCCCCGCCTTGGGGTTAAATTATGAAATCAAAACCCGCTTCCCGTAACCAATGTGCTCAGCCAACCGCTCGACCGCCTTCTCCCCATCCCCGGCGATCACCGCATCCGCGATCGCCTTATGCTCGCGATAAGCGGTCGTCGGCCGATCCGCCACTCGAGTCGACACCGTTCGCGCCACCCGATACAGCTTCTCCATCAAGTCCGTCATTGACGCCACAATCTGCCCGTTCCCGTGAAACTCACAGATCAGATGATGAAAAGCCACATCCTCTCGCGTGAACCCATCCACATCGCCCTGCCGGGCGCACTCCGACTGTGCCTTGAGGTTCCCCCGCAGACGCTTGCGCTGATAGGAGGTCAGATTCCCGGCCAGAGCCCGGATCACGAACGACTCGATCGCCAGCCTGAACTCGAAGAAATCGGCGACCTCTTCGATCGAGAACTCTCGGACCACAATGCCCTGCTGCGGCGAGATCCGGACAAAACCCTCCGCCTCCAGACGCTCCAGAGCCGAATGAACAGGCGTAGGACTCATATCCAATTGCTTGGCCAGCGCGCGCTTGGAAAGGAAGCTTCCGGGAATCACGCGCTCCCGAAGAATCATCTCCTTGATCTCGCGATAGGCGCGTGTCCGCAGCAGATCTCTTGATGTCGTCTTCTCGTTCACGGGGTGCAATACCCTAACATACAACTGATATGCCAGTTAATAACCTTGCCATTCTCCTTCTCGGGCTGACCGGGACCTCGCGTGCCCTACCTGTTATTGCGTTTCGGTTTTCTTTCGCGTCTTCGTGCTGGCGGCTTTCGCGCCTGTGTGTCTTCGTGGTTGATTCCGGTTTCTAGAGCTTCGCCTGAATATGCATCCAGTCGAAGTTCCGCTGCCGCCCCAGGCTCACCCACCCTTCCGATTCCCAGATCTACGACCAGGCATCGTAGTCAGGCTTCGCAAACGATGCCTGGTCTCGCCCCAACTTCAACCGATTCTGTTCCGGATCGTAGTCGACGGCGATCCCCCAGTTGTGCATCGAATACCGATCCCCGCCACGCATCTTCCACACGTGAGACAACCGCCCCACAGATCGAGCCGTAACCGCTTGATCTCACGCAAACCATATTGGTCCAGCACATTCGCCAGAACCGTCCGCATACTGTCAGCGACGAGCTCATGACAGGTGACCCGATGGACCACCGTCCGCTTGTCCCACGACAGCTTGTTCGGATACGGCAGGTCGATCCGTTCCTGGCGCGTGTTCACCTCCCCATAGAATGCGATCAGGTCAGCCTCCGGGTTCTGGCTTGGCCAGTTCTGAGGGTTGGGCTCCGGAAGCGACTCGGGACACCATATCCGTGGCTCGACCTTCCCGACCAGCTTCTCCACAAGGGTCTCATAGGCATAGATCGTTTGCGACCTCTAGAGTCCCTCCACGGATTCCGTCTACACGTTGTCCTCGACCGCAAGAAGCTGGATGAACCCGACTGCTTTCCGTCGCTTCGACCAGTTCCGGTCGAGGCCGTCGACCTTGTTCAGGGCAGCCAGCGTCTTCGGCCCCAGATCTCCATCTACTGGGCCCCTCCTGAGTCGTCTGGCCTTCAACTGCTCCTGCACGAAGCGAATAACGGCTTTCGTCACGGGCCCACCGCCTCAACCAGCCAGCTTGCCCTTGATGCACACGACCGCGTACGGCGCCAACACGAGCGACACCGTCCCGCCAATGGTCTCCGCATTCTGGATATCCTTCCTGCTCCTGAAACTTCGTGGCTCCGTCGTCGCCAGCTTCACCGTTTCCCCGTCCAGCACCTCGACCCGCACGCTCCCCTCCAGACCCGGACACAGGACACGCGCCTCCTGTGGAACGTCGGTCGTGTTCGCAACCAGGATCCGCACCCAGGCATCCTTGCGAACGGCGAGGCCATCAACCCGAAGATGATCGGTCGAATCGGAACGGAGCATCGTTCCGCCACGCATGCCTCCAAACCAGGTCATCACGTGGGCCATCGGGAATACGCTGTCAGGCTCCGCGCGAAACGGTTCAGGTGACCCGCCCTCAGTCTCCAACACACCTTTCCAGCCGGTCGTCTCGAAGTAGGTCACGCTCGCCGCCCCACTCTGCGTGAGATACTTGAGGCTGCCGACCAGCCATGCTGCGCCAAACAGAGACATCTGTCTCACATCCACAGAAGACGGCAGCGTGCCCGAATCGGCATCTGACTCGGGCACGGTCGCGTTCGGGTTGAAACGCGGCGACAACGTCACCGGACTGACGTGAACGGGGAGTGTTCCCGCGAACGTACGCGTGCTATCCACGGTCCACCCCTGGGCGATCAGGGTTTCCATCAGGGAAGCGTCATCGAACGCGTGCACCTGGGGATTCAGCGAGTAACAGATCCCATCCAGTACATCCATGTCGGGACGATTCCGGTTCAGCTCCGTGAAGTAGGCGTTCGTTCCCGATACGATCGGTATATCCTCCACGTGCTCGCGTGCGAGCTCGATCCATTTGCGCTCGGCGACCGCTTCGGCCACGTGATAGATCAGGACACGGCACACGCCAGTGGCTAGTCCATCGATCTTCTCGGCCAACGCTTTCAACTCGGCTGCCGCCGCATCGCTGACCGTGCACGCGAGTTCCAACTGTAGACCAAGAGATGCCGCCTCTAGATCGGCGCGATCCAGAACCGCCTCCCACGCAGCTTCCGACAGCCTCAGGTCAGCTCGAAGGTGATGCAGGTGCATCGTCTCAAGGCCGCGTACATGCGATTCGCTCAATGGTGTGTCGTGTGAGGCGAGAGAGAGCCCCAGTTCCGGCAGCGAGATGCCGTCAGACGGAGTTACCGTCAGGCTCACAACGGATGCGCCGTCGTCATCCCCGGAATCGGCAACGTCGCCGACCAGACGGATCGTCACCTTCTGCTGGATCGCGCTCCCGGATTCGACATCCACCGGGAAGGGAATCTCGAGCGGGGTGCAGTAGATCTTGTAGGAGGCATCGGTCCAGTTTCGCTGATCCTCCATCTCGAACACGTCGCCCTCGAGCCGAACTTCGGCAATTACCCCGTGAACGACCTCGTGACTGATCGCTCGCATATCCACAAATGGCTGACGGGGTGAGATCGCATCCGGAAAGCGCCCCTCCTCGACCGATCCATCGTCCTTCTCGACCACGCACGGCTTCCCCGCGACGTAGGCGGGCGAGTGAAGAACGCAAAACCCGATCCGGTTCCGGCGGAAGTCGCTGTGTGCCTGCCCATCCATCTCGAACGAGATCGTGCCGGACGTATCCCCTTCGACCGTGGCCTGCCAGCGGAAGTCGATGTCCCGTTCCACGTGCGCACAGTCGAACGTGATCCGGAACGACCGGTCGCCGACTTCCGTGTTCAGGTTGGTAATCTTTGCAGCGATGGTATCCCAGTTGTGATCACGGACGGCCGAATACAGGCCCCTAAGGATCTCTTGGTCACCGAGTTTGATGTATCGGAGAAACCCGATTTGCGGCTCAAAAACTGCAGTGAGCGGGCCGGCCCGAAGTTGAATACGGTCGGGAGATGGGGCGTCTGTTCCTCGCAAGAGTACGTCTGGTGTAGGCATAAGTCCTTTCCGGTGGAGCGGATCATACACGTCAGTCACCCCTAAGGTAAGCCGAGCCTAACACGATGCTACAGAAAAGGCCACGTCGGGTGCAATCAAATGGCCGTCTCTTTCGTCTACAGGTGGAGTCACTGGAGGAGGACCCAGCAACGGAGACGTAGAATCGTGACGTCCTTCCTCACGAAATGGAAGCGGCCCTCGCCTCGATACGCGTGGAGGAACTTGAAGCGATCTACCTCAACATCGTCTAGGGCTATACGGCACAGGAGATCGCTGATCTCATGGGCGCGACGCGCGGCACCGCCCTCAGCCTGATCCACCGAGGCAAAATGAAGCTGTCGCGCTACCTGAGTGACGGGACCTAGGAGGATCGTGCGTGAACAATCTGGATCGACAGATCAAGCGCCACTACGACGATCGCCGGATGCGCCCGGAAGGGGTCGAGGAGAAGTCGCGCTGCCACGTGAGTCGGCTCGATGACGAGGACCCCGCTCAGTCACTCCATCGCCGCTTCACCTCGTCCCTCCGCGTAAGCCTCGATGTCCCCCTCCGCGCGCTCCAACGTCGTCCTCCACTCCTGAAGGCCAAGCATTTCGAGAATCTCGAAACGTGCGGCTATCACGTTCGCCTCAAGGTGGTTCGGATCAGCCCCCAGCGCATCGAGCGCGTGAACGTAGGCCAGGCCATACTCCATCCGGTCCCAGTATATCCGGGACTCCTTCGCAAACACGTCGGCCCGCACGTTTTCGGATTGTGCGAATCCAGGTGCCTGCACCAGAGACAGGGCCAGGCTAAGGATTAGAATCGGGGTATACACGATCGTTTCAGGTGTTTGGTTGCGAGCCCCATTTCTGGCGCGTATACTGCCATCGAACCACAATATGCAGGGATTGTTGCTGCTGAGACACGGCTGAGACGGCTACCGAAGGGTGTTCTGGCTATTTTCGTAACGGGTGGATACGGTTTTATCGGATTGTGGGTCGCGAAGCGCGTCCTGGAAGCGGATGACGTGACATCATATGTGACATCGTCGAGAAGGAATAAGACGACCAGAGTTCGGCCTACGACCCCAAAGGGGTCGCATCATGAGCCGAGGGTTGCGACGCAACCCTCGGTCTGTAAAGGCATGACCCCGAGTTGCCCGGCCAATCACCCACAGCAAACACAAACGCGTTACCCGCTCGAGCCTGAACACCCATCCATTAACCTCTGACCCATTGATCGTGCTAAAGGAGGAAACCATGGTCATCCGCAATTGGGAAGAAGTCACCCCTTACGTCGGTCACGAGACCGCGCTCATCTGGCCGATCTTCCGAGGCAAGGGGGCACCAGACTTGGACGAACGCGCCGCGCCGCTCCTCGGAACCGTCGGATTCACACTGCATCGCATGCAGGCCGGCGTGGAAGGCGACTACCACGACCACAAGGACCGCGAGCAGATCTACTATTTCACGGAAGGTCGCGGCAAGATGAAGATCAACGACGAGATTCACGAGGTCAGGAAGGGCGACGCCGTCCACATCCCACCCAAATCGAAGCACCAGCTGATCAACGACTCGGACGACTGGGTCGAACACCTCATCGTAACAGCCGAGGTGCCATAGTCTTCGCCCTGGATGGCCGGATAGATCAGCACGTATGACGAGAGGGAGTTGTCTGTGTGGAAAGATCCGTTTCGAGGTCACGGTTCAATTCCTGGGCATGGTCAACTGCCACTGCTCGGACTGCCGGAAAGCATACGGATCGGGATTCGGAACGGAGGCCGTCTGCAGGATGGACGATTTCGGGTATGTCGAGGGTGAAGAACTGATCAAGTCTTATCAACACTCGGAGCGCGTGATGCGAGACTTCTGCGGCGAGTGTGACGCCTCGACCTGGTAGGCCTGTTCGACGACGATCCTCAGGTCGAGCCAAAGCATCACATTTTCGCCGGGGACACAGCGCCCTGGTGGGAGATCACAGACCAGAAACCGCAATACGACATCGTCCCACCCGGCGCGGACACCTGACCGGCCTTTCGTGGGCCACGACCGTAGGCCCGACCTCACTCGCTGGCATGCCGCTGCGATTACGGACAAGTCCCGTTGAAGTCCAGCACCAGCCTAAGCCCTTGCACCCAAGCCTAAATCCCCCTAAGCGCTCAACCCGCCATCGACAAGGATCGTGGACCCATTCCCGTATCGGGCCTCATCCGTCGCTAAGAAGGTGATCCACGGCGCGATATCTTCCGGTTCAGCGGGCCTCCCCACGGGGATCGACCCGTGGAGACGCTCATTCCGACCCACCGGATCCGGATGAATATCCCAGTTGGGCGTCTGCATCAGTGTGCCCGGACAGATACAGTTGCACCGGATCCCCTTGTCCCCATAGTGCCTGGCAATGTGCCGACTGAACACGAGCAGACCGTGTTTACCCGATAGGTAGGCAACGTTTGGCGAGCCACCGCTCATCGCCGTCACCGACGAGATGAGCGTGATGGACCCCGCCCCTGTTTCACCATCTCGGCCAACGCATACCGACAGGTCAGGAACACGCCCTTGAAGTTCACGTCGTGGGTATCGTCCCAGGCACTCGGGTCCATCTCGTGAAGGGTGTAATCCCGGTCGTGAAGCTGAACGCCGGCACTCGCCACCACGGCGTGCACCCTCCCGAAAGTCTCGACCGTCTTCGCGATCGCCGCTTCTACCTGCTCCGGACTGGAGACATCCATCGGAATCCCCAGCGCTGAGTGTCCGTCGTGCTCCAGTTCGACCGCAACACCGTCGATACACTCAGGAGGGATCCCTGTAACCACGACCTTCGCACCCTCCGCCCCCATATGCCGGGCAGACGCTGCTCCGATCCCACTCCCTCCACCCGTGATGAACGCTACCCTGTCCTTCAATCTCATAGCTCCTCCGTTTTGGCAACAGCGCTCCCATCAGTCATCCACAATGCACCTGGGCTTCCCGGGCACAGCCAGAGTGCCGGTCCGAACATCCTGCCCTCACCGTAATCTGCGAAGCGCAAAGAACTGACAGAGGGGCGATGAGGAATCGGACGCGCCGGGAGCGACCAGGGTTTTCGCGAGCACCGCGTGAGCCCCCCGCTCAACGGTATACATCCGGGTCATATCGGCGCCGAGCATCAGAATTTGGCCAGAGATATACAGCCAGAACAGGACGAAGATAAAGGATCCGGCCGCTCCGTAGACCGACCTTAAGGCGGTCGTACTCAGGTAGAGCACCACAAACGTTTGCGCGATGATGAACGCGAGTGATGAGGCCACGGCGCCGATCTAGACATCATGCCACGCGAGCGTAACGTTCGGGAGGACCATACAGATCAGCGCAAAAGCCAGAGCAACCAGCAGCCAGGTCACCAGAAAATCCGCGGCTTGCCAGATAATCGCGACACCCGGCAGATCGCTCAGGAACGGCGTCACCGCCTCGACGGAAGGAAGGACGATCGCGACCACTAGGATGAGGGTCCCTGCCATCAGCGTCGTGACAAACGCCCGGAACCGACGTCGCAGCCGGCGGAAGATGGTGGGACGCACCTTGGACTCCACCTCCCAGATGGCGTTCAGGGCATCCTGGAGTTGGACGAACACACGGATCGCCCCATACGGGACCGTCACGCTGCTGATCACGGTCACGCACCGACCGGCTCCCGGACACAGGAACCCCTCGAGCAGACTCGCTACGATCGAAAGGGCCTTATCGCCGTAGACCTCCTCAACCCTGCCGAGAAGCCTGTCCTGCACCTCCTATTCGCCAAGAAACAGGCTCATTCCCGCCATAAAGAGCACCAGAATCGGAGCCAGCCAGAACATTGTGTTGTAGACCAATCCGGCTGACAGGCGGGGCACCCGGTGAGCGTGCTAGTTCTCATAGAGGCTGATAAGGTGTTTGTAACTAGTAGTTTACCTTCAGTGGCGTGTGAGTCGAGGGATGAGCAAGTGTAGGGCGCGGGTGATCCGTTCGTCAAGCCGGCCCGGCTGTAGTGGTGCTAGGGACGAAGCACAGGGTCTACCCGCCCAAGGGAAAATACACCAACAACTTGTTTATTAATAACACCTTGTTTATATTTACGATATTTCGTTGACCGAAAATCCCCCAAATATCGTCCACCGGGGGCGCATAATCGCCCCAACCTACTGCTAATGATTGACTTAGGTGGGCAGAAAATTGTACAAATTTGGCACAGTCTTTCCTTGCGCCAACCGAAGCCGATTGCTATTCTGACAGCAGGTCGCTGTCCGCGGTTCCGTTCGTTTCCGTCACACCAGATCCGGTGCCGGCGGGCAGGCCTTCCAGGAAAGGCACCCGTTCACGAACGAAACGTGGTCGGCCGTCCCCATCATCCTCGACGAGGAGACCGTCGGCGTCCTGTGGGCGGGCGGACTCGAAACGGCCGCCGCCGATCAGCATCTGGACGCTCAGGACCTTCTCGACTCGTTTTGGCGTCTTACCGCGAACAGCGCGATTGTGTTACGCAGCGCGGCCCTGTCCTCTGAACTCGAGGGCGGGGACATTGACGTCACCGCCCTCCTAAATCTTGGATCGGATGGCTGAGTCCGCTACAAAAAGCATTCCAGGGTGCGAGGTCCTTCATCGATGCGGAGTCCCTCCCTGGATCGTTCCAAGGGGACGGCCGCATCGCGTTTGACGACGGCGAGCCGAACTAATCTCCGCCACAGCAGACTCCCCGGCCCATCAATCAGGAGCCCATGGCCGCATTTTCAGTATCACTGGTTACGCCCACCTACAACGAACGTGAGAACATTCCCCTGCTAGTCGAGGAGGTCTTTGGCGCCCTCGCATCAGAAGCGGATATCGATCTCGAACTGATCGTCGTGGACGACAACTCGCCCGACGGTACTGGCGACGTCGCGGAATCTCTCACGAAGGACTACCCGGTTCGCGTCATCCACCGAGCCGGGAAACTCGGCCTAGGCAGCGCCGTCATGGAAGGCTGGCGGTCGTCCGACCGGGACCTGATCGGCGTCATGGACGCCGACCTGAGCCATGACCCCGTCATCCTGGCCCAGCTGATCCGCAGCCTCGCCAACGTCGACATCGCGATCGGCAGTCGTTATGACCCGGAGAGTCGGGTCGAGAAATGGCCTTGGTATCGAAAGGTCATCTCGCAGTCGGGTGTTTTCATGGCCAAGCAGCTGACAGGCGTCCAGGATCCGCTCGCCGGCTTCTTCTTCCTCCATCGCCGTGTCATCGAGGGCGTCGAGCTGACCTCCCCCGGTTACAAGATCCTCCTAGAGATCCTGGTCAAAGGGAACTGGAACAGCTACTCCGAGACCCCCTTCATCTTTCGGAACCGGGAATTCAGCAGCAGCAAGCTGAACGTGACAGAGTACTACCTCTTCCTCAAGCAGCTCTGCGTCTTCAGCATCCTCAAACTGCGCAGCGGACCGTGAGAAAACACCCCCTCGGGGCCACCGGCCTCTCCGTCTCGATCGTCGGCCTCGGATGCAACCGTCTCGGCGAGTCCATCGCCTCCGATGACCATTGGGACGATCTCGTTCGCCGGTCACTCGATCTCGGCGTCACCATCTTCGACACAGCGGAAGCCTACGGAAAGGGCCGGAGTGAGGAGGTTCTGGGCCGCGTCATCGCCGACCGTGAGGACGTCTACATTGCCTCGAAGTATTCGCCGCGCAAGGGGGATCAGGGCCCGGATTTCGGCTACACCGCCATCTCGGACGCGCTGGACGCCAGCCTGTCTCGCCTGCGACGGCCGTACGTGGACGTCTACCAGATCCACAGCCCCAAACTGGCCGACCTGGCGTCATCAGAGTGGAAAGACACATTCATCCGGCTGAAAGAAGATGGCAGAATCCACCACATCGCCGTCGCCGTGAACCGTGCGGATGAAGGGTGCGCATTGATCGGCGACGGCCTGGTCGAGGTCCTGCAGGTGACCTACAACCTGATCG
Organism: Gemmatimonadota bacterium; assembly: GCA_002727195.1. Lineage (GTDB taxonomy): Bacteria > Latescibacterota > UBA2968 > UBA2968 > UBA2968 > UBA2968. The sequence goes on along the minus strand of PBWH01000031.1, from coordinate 27,582 downwards.
AACGGGATGTCGAGGAGGCCCTGCTCGACAAGGCGTTGGAAGGTCAGGTCGGGCTGCTCGTAAGGAAGCCCCTGTCACGTGGGGTGCTCACCGGAAAATTCACGCCCGGTAACGAAGTCCCGGATCACCATCGCGCTACCAATGACGGCGACCACCTACCGGGTCGTATCGAGAAAGCGGAACGCTACAAACCGATCGGCGCAGACTACCCCGGCGGGCTCACCCGTCTTGCCCACCACTTCAGCCTCTCCCACCCCGCCTGCTCTTGCATCATTCCTGGTGCGCGCTCGACCGAACAGCTCGAGGAGAACGTCGCAGCAGCCGAAGGCGATCTGCCGGCTACTGTCCGCGAACAGCTCGACGCCGCTGAGTTAGCCTGACGCCTCGAGTGAGGGACGGACGACCTTTTCCCGAACGTCCGACTTCGAAATCGATGGTCGATCCTCTGAAGGCGATACCAGCCTGCTAAAGATTTTCTGCGAAAATCTCCGTCGATATACAAGAGGTCTGCCGCTCTTGAACGTGGTCGACAAACGGAAGGGATATGTTCTTCAGCAGTGATCCAGACAAATGGTCTTGGCAATGGCTGACCTTCTCGCTCACTATTGTTGTTCTTGGCGGGATCCAATATTCGGGATCACTGGATCTTCCCCTACACGAAGACGATCTTGATTATCTCGAACAGGCCGAGGCTATCACACATTCACCGGGAGCCCTGTTAGCAACCGAGTACCAGAGCTCTGGACGCCCTGCACTGGTTGTTTTGATAACACTCGCCTGGCTTCTGTGGGGACCGACCGCCCTACCATACCAACTGATTACATTACTGAGCCACCTAATTGCAACGATCGCACTGGCTCGAACGCTACAAGCGACGGGATATGGCTGCTCAGTCTCGTGTGTAGCAGGCTTCCTCTTCTTGGTTGCAATCACACCTTATGAAGTACCCATCTGGCTGTCGTGTATCGCCTACTCCGGATGTTTGGTGTTTGGATGTCTCTCCATCATCCAGGCCAAGACATACGTCGCGTCCGGAAAAATACGGCATCTTATATACGCGACCGTGCACATCCTGATTGCATCGGGATTTCATCCAGCCGCATTGGCTATAGGACCCATTTCCGGATTTTTCGTCAGCTCATTTGCTTCGAATCAGATCCGCCCGTGGAAATGTGCAGCTCTTCTATCTGGGGTTGGCTTTCTTGCGGCGAGTGTCACGGCATTCGCATACCCCGAACATCTACAGACAGAGGCACTCGTCAGAGCCTCCGAGCCTACCCACCTTGTAACCCGAAGCTTGGCAATTGTAGGCCACGGATTTGCGTCACCGCACTGGATAACACCTACTTATGTCCATGGATGGGGACCCACCGATTCGGTTCTTGGTGGGGTTGTTGTCACAATTGCCCTTCTGTTCTGGCGGCGCGGTTCACGCGTGCCTCGCGACGCAATGCTCTGGTCCCTTCTGTTTGCAGTAATGTTTAGCGGAAGTGGAGCAGATGAGTATCGAGCTCGATACCAGTATTTGGTGGCGCCGGGACCGGCGTTGCTTTATGGCTGGCTCCTTGTGGAAGCGAACGAACGGTTGAGGCCTAGGCAGATAGCCAGATATGCTCTCATTGTCTCGCTTTTCGTCCTAATTGTCATATCCTCACGCCACAACACCTCCCGGACCATTGCCATGCAAAGCGCTGGTATTGGCCGGTCCATGCTCTCGGAGAAAGACGTAGGAGACGGCCTGAAACGTCTTGAGAGTGCACTGGCTCTTCACCCGGGCGACATCGCCTCGGATTACTACGTTCGGTACGCGACCCACGCAGCGACCTTCGGGGTGGATTCCCGAGAAATCCTGAAAGACGGGATGTCAGCATTTCCCTCAGACCCGCAACTCCCCGCCCAACTCGTTGTCGCTGAACTCGCACGAAACTGGGAGAGACCATCGGATACTTGGTTGAGCGACCTTCGGACAAATACCAATCTGGCACGAACAACCGCGGCAAGCTTGAATAACGCCGGGCTCTACCACCTTAAGACCGGCCAGCATGCCCTCGCAAGCAAACTCCTGTCGACTGCCCTGCTCCTAGTTCCAAAGTATACCACCGCTATGGCGCACCTTGGCACTGCGCTGGCCCACTTAGGACAGACGGATCGTGCAGTAAAGCTCTACGCAGTAGTCTTGGAAGGCGGGCGCCCACAGGACCTTCGAACCGTACAAACAGGATTGGATATCATCCTCCGCCTTTCCCCTGGCCACCAACTTGGAACCACCCTCCAGGAAGAGACCAACGCCACTCTTTCGGCCCTAGATCAATGAAGGCGAATGTCACCCCAATCCCTAGTCTATGGGTAGCCTATCTGGGCCTTATAGGGATCTTACAGTTCTGGGAGGCACGCAAGTGGTTCGGTCATCTCCGGCAGGCCGAGATTCTCATCTCCGAGGAAAAGACGGTCGCAGAAGTCCTGCGTGGGCTTGGTGTGAGTGAACAAACCTACTATCGTTGGCGGAAGGAATACAGCGGTATGGAGGTCCAGCAACTTCGCCGGCTCAAGGAGCTGGAGCAGTAGAACGGGCGGAGAATGTTCTGGCTTTGTGGGTCGTCGGTAACCTATCTCGGGGATAGGCCGATGAATACAGCGGCGTCGATCTTTGTGCAGCAGTTCAGGATGATTCGTTCGACGAATAGTAAACGCTCGATGTCTCCACTGTGTTTGGCGAGGACCTCGTGACATCACAGAAGTTTCGGGTCTCCAAGTCATCGACGATCACAATAGACGATCCCTTCGAGGAACGAACCTACGACCTCGAGAAATGGGCTACAAGATCAACGATACGGGCGAAGTGCCCTACTCCAGATAGGGGATATTCATGTCACAGAATGGTTGCAGAGTCGGCTTGTTCAGCATCGGGCTCGCCGCATACTGGCCGCAGTTCGACGGCCTCGAGCAGCGGCTCACGAGCTACGGTGCCTTTGTCGCAAAGAAGCTCTCGGACATGGGTATCGAGGTGGTCGACGTGGGGATGGTCGACGACCAACCCAAAGCAATGGCTGCAGGTGATCGCTTCATCCGTGAAAGCGTCGACCTGGTCGTCTGCTACGTCACAACCTACTCGACGAGCAGCCAGGTCCTCCCTGCCGTCCAGCAGGTTGGGCGTCCCGTCCTCGTCCTCAACCTGCAGCCCACGGCCCAGCTTCAGTATGTGGCCACCGGGACCGGCGAGTGGCTCGCCAACTGCCAGGCCTGTTGCATACCAGAGATATCCAACGCCTTCGCGAGGTGCGGGATCGGCTTCCACGTCGTCACGGGTCTGCTCGGGCTGTCCGACCAACCAGAGGGCGCGTTGGCGAATGAGGTTACCGTGGATCACCCTTCCGCGATCGAGGCCTGGCGCGATATCGAGGACTGGTTGAGCGCCGTTTGCGTGAAGAAGGTCCTCAATCGCAGCCGGATCGGGTTCATCGGGCATACCTACCCCGGCATGATGGACATGTATAGTGATTTCACGCAGCACTCGGCGTTCTTCGGAACCCACATCGAGGTGCTGGAGATGGAGGACATCCAGGCACGCGTTGATGCCGTGACGACCAACGAGATCGATGCGGTCCGCGACAGAACGCTGGAGCTGTTCGAGATCAGCGAAAACAGCCCAAGCGATTCCCTCGCCAAGAAGCCAACCGATGACGAAATGACCTGGGCATGCCGGGTCGCGGCCGGACTGGATCGCGTCGTCTCCGACTTCGACCTTGACGGGCTCACCTACTACTACCGCGGGCTTGACGGAAACGACTTCGAGCAACTCGGTTCGAGCCTGATCCTCGGGTGCTCCCTGTTGACGGCGCGAGGCATCCCTTGCAGCGGCGAGGGCGATCTCAAGAACTGCATGGCCATGAAGGTTATGGATACGCTTGGTGCCGGCGGCAGCTACACGGAATTCTACGCGATGGACTTTGAGGACCGTCTGATCCTGATGGGACACGATGGGCCGTTCCACATGGCCATCGCCGAGGGGAAACCGATTCTGCGCGGTCTGGAGATCTTCCACGGAAAGCGCGGCGGCGGCGTCTCAGTCGAGGCCCAGGTCAGCCAGGGGCCTGTCACGATCCTCGGTCTGACGCAGACCCAGGACGGCAAGCTCAAGTGGCTGAGCGCCGAGGGCTGGTCGGTGCCAGGTGACATCCTCTGCATCGGGAACACGAACTCGCGAATCCGCTTCACCGACACACCCGACAGCGACTTCGATGTGGCCGGCTGGATGAATCGTTGGGCACAACTGGGCCCCACGCATCACGTGGCGCTCGGTGTCGGACACGAATCGGCGAAGGTCGAGCGATTGGCGAGGTTGCTGCATATGGACTTCGTGAGAGTCTAAGAGGCATACACCAAGACGCAGAGGCAGGATTCGGTCCGCATACTTGGAGAAACACTTGTCTGTTCGCGAAGGGAAGCTAGCCAGAGATGTCGTTACAGCTTTGACTGCAATCCTCATCGCCATACAGTACTCGACTCTGGCTAACCTCGTCACATTTCCGCCTGGAGCGGATAGGAAGAATAAACAGTGTTTTCACTGAGCCTGGCAGAGAATCGAGGCTAGGTATGGGGCGAACAGGGGGTGTGCCACGCCAATGCGGGGCGTTTGAATCGTCGGGTTGCTGTGCTGGCGGGAGCAGCGGTGACCTGTCCGCCGTAGCTTCAGCGAAGGTGGAAGGCAGGTGTCCATGTGGGGCTCTCTGCAGGCAAAAGGGGCACCAGGAGGACGCACTTCTCCCGCTCGCACACAAGTGAAAGTGGCGCTTAACCCACGTATTCGACAGTCCGTTCATCCAGCCGATGCGGGAGAGTGGTATCGTTGATCTGACCCATGGCGACAAATCGCGTCGTCTTGATTTCAGGGCCGGGTGAGAGGGTAATGCAGAGACGCCGACCAGAAGATATGCAAGCCAAGTTCGCGCAGGCCAAGCTCTGACGAAGGAGAGGAACGTGTACGAGAAGACGATCGCGAGTCTCGATACAGCCGTCGCCCGGATCATTCTCGATCAGGTGCTCGATCAGGACCGACCCGATTTCGGCGGCTACTTCCAGCCGCAACAAGGATTCGCAGGCCCCTCCCACGTCGGGAATGCGTCCTTTATCCAATCGTTGGCGCTAGCGTATCTGGCACCCGAGTCGCTGTACCACGAAGACACCGACATCCTGGAGCGACTCCTCCACTCGATCCGCTTCCAGGAGCGGAGCACACGCGACACCGGTTTTGTCGACATTCCGCACACGAACTTCGACTCGCCACCAGACACCGGCTTCGTTCTGCAGCAGCTCGGCAGCGTGTCCCATCTGCTCGCCCGTTCGCCAGACGTAGCAGGCGTCGGCCAGGTCGATGCGGTTCTCACACCCTATCTGAGAAACTGCGCAAGCGCTGTTGCCGGGGGAGGTTTTCACACGCCCAACCATCGCTGGGTGGTCGCGTCCGGTCTCGCGCTCGTCCACGCCCTGCATCCCGATCCTGCGCTTGAATCTGCCATCGACGCCTATCTCGCTGAGGGCATCGACCTCAGTCCCGACGGCGAATATTCAGAGCGGAGCGCGGGTGGCTACAACGCCGTGATCAACAGGTCACTGATCCTGATCGCCGAGTCGATCGGTCGGCCGGATATGCTCGACTACGCGAGGAAATCGCTCGATACGATGCTGACGTTCCTTCAGCCCGACTGGACGATCCTGACAGCGCTCTCTCGCAGGCAGGATAAAGGTATGCGTCGTGTACCGACCAACTGCATCGACAGCTTCTACTATCTGGCCTGCCTCGATGGCGACGAGCATCTGAGTGCGGCCACACACGCCCTGTTCGATCGAGGCGGTTACACGAACGCATGGCTGGCGTATATGATGGGGATTCACCCGGAGTGGCGAGACTCACCATCGGTGAAGGGCCAGGTCGAGTCATCCTATTCGCGGCATCTCCCGCACTCGGGCGTGTGGCGTGTACGACGGGCTGATATGGCTGCGACTGCGGCTACCGGGATCGAGGGATTCCTTTCTCTGACGTACGGCGAGGCAATCCTTCAGGGCATGCGGGTTCACGCACCCTACTTCGCAGGTGCATCGTTCACAGCCAGATCGCTCGACGTATCGGGTAACGTGGCGAAGCTCACTCTTGGTTCAAATTTCCTGCTGCCTCAACTGCCAGGCTACTGGCTTCCCCTGAATCGACCCGTCGCGTGGGAGGATCTGCCGCACGAGATACTCCACGAACGCGACCAGCTGCCAAGACCAGAGTTCGAGGTTGACGCGACGATCACCGAAGTCGATGGTGGATTCGACGTCCACCTGGCCACCCGCGGCGGGATGGACCACGTTCCATTTCAGATCGAATTCCTGTTCGACGCACCCGGACGTGTCGAGTTGCCTGAAGCAAGTATCGATGCAGCCGTCGGTGGATCGCTCTTCCTGAACTCTGGCACGATGATCTATCGAGTTGGGGCCGATGCGATCACGATCGGGCCGGGTCTGCGTGGTCACCGCAGCATCTATCCGATTGCGGGTGAGGGTTTTCGAGTCTACGCGACGACATGGTCGCCCGTAGACCATGCGATGGAGATTCGATATCACCGGTGGTCGGAGGCAGAGGGCCCGTATCCATCACCGGGCGCCCCTGCAGAACTGCATCACGACTGAGGAGCGCCAGCCTGATTCCTTCGGTCTAAGGAGCTGTTTCTCGAGTTCCAGCCCGTCCTGGTGCGGAGAGGAAGAATAAACGGTGTTCTCACGTAGCCCTAGCAGGGAATCTAGGTCAGGTTTAGGGCGAACTGGGGACCACACAGTTCGCTAAGCTATCGACCACTCGCACCGGTGGTCATCAAGTCGTCCCTAGCAGCCGCATCCTAACTCTGGGTGTGGACACATAGATGCGGGCAGGTCAATGACGCAGATGACAGACGAAGAGCTTCAGGTATTGAGCGACGGCTTCGAGGACCGCGTCGTGGAGATCCTCGAGGGCGAGCGGGAAAGGCGTTCGAAGCCCCTCCTGTATGGCACGACCGGTGGGGCCCGGCTTCCACTTCTCCAGAGCGCTGAGCATGGCAACGACCCACTTTGCCATGAGATGTCCTTTCTCCTGAACGATCAAGTAGAGGCGGCCAACAGGGCCCTGCAGGAGTTGCGTCCTTTCTACGTGCATAAGCGTGTCACGATGCAGCTGGGGTTTAGATCGCTCGATCTGGTTCTTAGATCGCCCAGTCCTCCCACATATCCTCTCGCGGCGGCGAGTCCGGCTCCACGAACTCACGGGTATCGATCCACCACTGCATCCGCAGTCCGTCTTCTTTCCCTGAATCTTCTGGCAACAGAGACTTGCCAGCACCTAGTGCCGTCCGCTTGGAGAATCCCGAGTACGGCGGCCAGGGCTCGGTCGGCTTGTCCTTCTGAAAATCACAGGGAACGACGACCCGCAGGTGCGACGAGGTGTTTACACCCGCCGAGTGTAGCGATCTCGGATGCCAGAAGCAACAGTCTCCCGCCTCACCCGAAATCTCAACAGGCGTCACACTCGCCTGGATTTCGGACAGCATCTCTTTGTAACCAACCTTCGGTTCCCAGTTGTATTCCGTCTTCATATGGTAGTAGCACCTTCGATGGCTGCCAGGCCACAGCGTGAACCCTCCCCCACTGGGCGGACAATCTGCCGCATATATCATGCAATTCAGCTGACTGGCCGTGCCATCCGTGTGCCCGGAGAGTTTCCCGACAGAATCACCGTCGCCCGGCTTTGGCAGAAGGAGATAGAGCCCACGGCAACGCTTTGACGGACGGACATTGTCCCCGAGGAACTGACTGACCACTGACTGCATGTTGGGATGTCTTGCCGTCCGCTCCAGGAGCCAGTCCTCTGTGCACGGCACATAGTGGCGCCAGGTCCAACCACTGTTCGACCCGCCGAAATAATTGGCGATTCCGGCACCGTCGTTGTAGATGTGTTTCGGTTCGGTATCCGGAAACAGCCCGTGATCCTTTGGGAGCGTATAAGTACTCGGATCGTTTCGATCGAACGGGAAACCGAGGTCCTCGGCGGCTTCCCACGCACACTCGACGATCCGCCCAAGCTCAGACGAATCCAGCAGACCTTTCTTCACGATGAACCCATTCGTCTTGAAATGCTCGATTTCCCCCCGGGAAAGTCCCACTTCTCTGCACCCCGGCAGTTCTTGAGCATAGACCGTCGCAGACGATGGTTCTGTTGGATTCTTGGCCACGTGAACACCTCTCTTTGTTTGGTTGCGCACGCCTTCTCCAGACATCAGCAGAAGGACATCGCTCCCGTGTTCCTGATGACACTCACGCCCGGAATGCAAACAGGTGTGATCGGCTGGCACCAGTGGGTCACTACATCCCGTTCAAAGGGCCTGTCAGCGCGGGCAACAGGATCCTCAAGGCAAGGCGAAAATACAGCTCCGAATCGCCTTCCTCGAGAGAAAGCATGCCAGTGCGTTGGCTGAGTCTGGTCAGGCGTTTCTATTACTTGCCACTCGGCCGGGTTAGCCATACTCATTCTACCTTGGGGTCGAAACGGATCGTTGAAACGGACGTCTGCTGGACTCCTTGAGACCTTGGCGTTCAGCAGAACCGATCATTCGGATTCCTGCTGCAACGGAGCCACACCAAAGGTCAAAGCGCGTAGGTTGGGAGCGGATCGTTCGTCAGGTGAAGGAGTAAGAATGTCCGGAGGAGAATCCCCGTCGGCAAAAGTTCGTTTCGGCATCGTATCCGATGTCCACAAGGACGTCATGCACGATGCTGACGACCGCCTGACCCGGTTCATCGACCACATGCAGGAGACGAAACCAGACTTCATCCTGCAACTCGGCGACTTCTGCACACCAATACCGCAGAACCTGGAATTCCTCGCCATCTGGAATAGTTTCAGTGGTCCGCGTTACCACGTAATCGGTAACCACGACATGGACGGAGACCGAGAGAAGGGTCCCGACAAGAAGTATGACTTCACGCGCGAGCAAACTATGGCCTTCTGGGGCATGCCCGCACCCTACTACGCCTTCGACCAGGGAGGCGCGCACTTCGTGATCCTCGACGGCAACGATCCCAGTCCCGACCAGGAGCCCTACTACCAATTCCTCGGTGATGAACAACTGGCCTGGCTCGAGCGTGATCTCGAAGCGACCACCCTGCCAACGTTTCTCTTCTGCCACCAGGGCCTCGAGCGGAGCGGCGGGGTCGCCAATCAGGAGGAGGCCCGACGACTGCTCGAAGAGGCCAACCGCAAAGCGGGCGGACACAAAGTCATCGCCTGCTTTTCCGGACACCACCACCGCGACTATCTCCGGCCCATCCTTGGTATTCTTCACGCCAAGATCAACAGCATGTCATACTACTTCCTCGGCAGCCGATTCGCCCACGTGCGCTACAACGAGAACGTGGACCGCAAGTATCCGACGATCAAGCACACGGCGCCATATCGGGATCCACTCTACGCGGTTGTCACCATCGATCTCCGGCGGGGCATCCTAGAGATCGCCGGTACCTGCAGTCGATTCGTGGGACCATCACCGTGGGAGCTCGGGGCCTCACGTGAAGAACTCGATGCGCCTTCACTGCTACCGAAGATATCTGACCGACGGGTCCCGTTCGCTTGCTAGGAAGCCTACCGGCATCGGATAACCATACCCGGATCAGGCGGAACCATGGCAGCAACGTGGTGCACCACTCGTTGGTCTCAGAGACGCTCTCGTTTCGGCCACATGTCCTGTGCCCACTCAGGTTCTGTCAGAGCCATTCTCTGCTGCTCCTCATACAGCGCGACAGCAATCGCCTGCTTTTCTTCTTCCGTTCGTGACGGCGGAGGGGTGATATCCTCCCGTGGATACTTTGTGTAGTCGGCTTCTTCCGCGTAATCGAGATGCGTCACTTCTCCCAGCTCTTTCAGGACGACCAACTCTGCAAGGCTGTAGTCGCCAGGATCCTCACGCTTGAACCGCATGGGCTGAGAAAGCTTTAAACTGGGGAACTGCCCGAATCGGTGTCTGCCACTGTGGTTGCCCGCAACACGGTGAATCATGTAGGGGTGCATGATGGCGAGATCACCCGCCTCCCCCGTGAGCTCTTCAAACGCACTGCACTCTTTCACCATATACGGTTTGATGTAGGAGTAGACCGTGTCCGGATGAATGCCCTCCGGGTGTCGCGACAGCAAGCGCGCGACGACTCCGATGGAGTCGACACACATCTGTGTTCCACCCGACCCCGGCAGCAGGTCGGAATAGATGTAGCCCAGTAGCAATCCCTGCTGCGGCGAGTCGAGAAAGTGACGGTAGTGCCACCCATCCTTGTGCCAGCCTGGGGCGTCTATCGAGCGCCAACCCGCTTCACCCAGTTTGCTGTCATCGCTGCACAGATTGACCGCCAGGGAGTCTGGTAAGGCGATCTGATCTGGTGCATCCACTCGGTCCAGGCCACCGACACAATCAACTTGTGCCCCGAGCGCACGTGGCGCAACGTCCTGAAGTACAGGACTTTCCGGTGGCAAGCCGTATCGGGTCCTGATTTCGATCTCTTGCTTTGCAGCCTCCTTGTCGCCACGCGATGCCATGATACTGACATTAGGCGGACTACCGGTTCTCACGTAGGGTTCCTTCTTCCAGGATTCGGGATCATCTTTCTTGGCGCCCCGCTCCTCGAGTTCCCGCCACGCACAGGCAACTATGTCGTCGGCGATCGGCTTGGGAACCGCATCTTTCACGATCACCCAACCGTGCTCCACAAAGTGTCGAGCATCTGATTCAGACAATGTCTTACACTTCCCTATCGCCTGATCGATCATCCTCTCAAAATCCACGTTTGCGCGCCCCCATTGATAGACTATCAGGTATTTCCGACAGGCTGTTTCGTCAGTTTTAGAGAATCGTGACAACCATAGGTTTCAACAAGATCTAATTGCCAAGGAGAGCAGTGTGACCGCAGGAACACATCTTCACCGTTTACTCCAAATCGTCCTTGCCCTCATCGCCGTATCCTGCCCTATAGCAGCGGACTCATCGGCCTACGGAGATACCGACGGGAAATATGCTAACTACATGAAGATCGTGGCTACCACGCACGCCGCTTCCCTCGAGATGCGTCAGCTGGCGCTGGTCGGTTATCTCAACACGGACCCTGAAACGCGGTTCCCCAACATACGGAAATGGGGAGATACGCTCTGGTCATTGGTCGCCCTCTACCTGAATAGAAGAACGGATGAAGCCAACCAGATCATTCTCGACCTAACCAACTCGTATCTGCCGCGATACCGATCCGGCGAGATTTCGCCCATCGAGTTCAAGCCTGAGTCCATGAAGAATCTCCCCTTCAGCTTCTTCGCCGTTCCCGAGTATGTTCGGATGCTCTACATGTTCGGCGAGAAAAGCAGTCTCTACCCGGGCAGACTGAAACCTGAAACCGAAAAGGCGATGAAGGAGTTCATGTGGATCCTAGTCTCAGAAAAGTCCAGGGTCTCCGAAACAGTCCCTCAAAGGCTGCTCGTCTACCAGGGCACGGAAAATCACGACATCATACGGCGTCCCCACTTTTACCTGATGAACTACCTGTACATGAACGACCCGGACTTCAAAGACCGACCATATAAAGACGGCTACAAAGCCAGGGACCACTACGAAGCCTACAACGAGTACTTCCTTGCCCGTCCCGGCGTGCGTGCGATTGCCGGACATTGGGTCGAGGCGGGCTCTGACACCTACCAAAAATACACGCCTCCCACAATCCTAAACATGGCAGAACTCGCTCCGGATTCACTCGTACGCAAACGCTACCGCATGCTTTTGGATCTCATGTTCATCGAGGATGCTCAGATCAGTGTGGAGGGTCGACGCGGAGGCGGTCGCAGTCGCGCCGAGTATGCCAAGAACCCTTGGGAAGCGACCAAGTGGATTATGTACGGGGTATCCCCAGGAAGCCATTTTGGCAGCACGCACAACAAGATCTTCGAGACAAGCACGTACCAGCTACCGGCATCAGCGATCATCTTGAGAAAGATCGAGTTTCCGACCGAAGCACCCTTCGAGATCTCCAACCGGGTCATTGGAGAGTCCGACGGCGTTCCCTATCCCAGGGACGAGGACGCCCGAAACGGGTTCAAGCTCGACGGAAAGCACCTGAATTACGCTTACCGAACGTCGCACTACCTGATGGGCGGATACTTACAGGATCCGACGCTGAACTACCACGGCATAGCCAAGCAGAACAGATGGGGCGGTGTGGTATTCGACCATCCGGATGCAAGACACAAACCCGGAACGGACCCCCATCCCATCCACATCAGCGCAGTGTATCCCTGGTACGAAAAAGCTGATGAACGCCGCGGTCGCCCCCAGAACCCGCTATGGGGCGTGAATTACAAGAACGTGATGATCGTGCAGAGGATTCCTGACGGNCACAACAAGGGTGGCTCCTACAACACCGGCGCCGTAGACGTTCGGTTCTTTGGCAGGATGCTCGAGAAGACGGAGAGGCAGGGCTGGATCTTCGCCAGTGACGGCAACGCTTTCGTGGGCGTTAGGTTTCTGGACGACACATACGTCTGGAACGAGGCCGGCGACGTTGCCGCACCACAGAGTCATGACAAGGATGCGAAGCATCGCTACCTGATACACGCCGGTGACATCCAATCTCACAGCAATTTGGAACGATTCATCTCGCAGGTTCTTGAGAACGAGCTGTGGGTGGACGACAGCCGGGTCAGATACACGTCCAGGACGGAAGACATCGACCTGATCATGTTCACCTATGACCCCGGCAGCACGGAAAACTTCGAGTTACAACCACGTATCAATGGCTCCGAGCTGAACCTGTCTCCCGACTGGACCTACAAGAGCCCTTACATAAACAGTGACTTCAGAGAAAAGGCCGTCACAGTGACTGTCGGGCCGGTACGAGAGACTTACGATTTTGGGAACTAGCGCCACCTAACCCCCACGCGTGCGACTTCCATCTGGGAGATGCCATCGCGGACAGCCTCCATTCACAGCCGCAAACGCGTGCAAAGATTGCCCAAGGACTCGTAAGTCCATGCAGCTGCCAATGTTTGCCCTAATAGTCTCCATTGCATCACCCCTCCCTGGGGAAGTTACGCGATGGAGGCGTATACCCCACTCAACAACCAGTTTCTACAGAGCCTGACAAAAGGAGACACCTTTGGCATCGAAACATATGCGGCAGACCTCGAAGTCTTTCTCGTCAGGTATCCGAATTCAATTGTTAAGAACGGAGTGGTATCACATCTCCTTCGAGCAAAGGTGCTGTTGTTCACCAGGAGTTCGGTGACGCTGAGATCAGTCACTGATGAAGTGGCCCTGCATTCACCAAGAGATCGCATTCAGGAACTTTGGAAGGCCCTGCTCGAACTCGACCCAAGGCACCAGAACTACCACTTTATTGGCGAGAGCTAGATGAAATGTAAGATGTCTCTGGATGAGGCATTGAGATACGAGCAGGAGGCAATAAAGGCGCTATGAGACAGGACGAACACTCGCACGCCCGATTACTACTATGGGCTCGGGATGATCCACGCTCAGATGGGAGATTATGATCAGGCTCTCTATGAGCTAGGAAGTGCCGACAGCCTCCTGAAGCACATTCCCGACGACAGCTACCATTACATTGACACAAAACGCAACCAGGAGACGAGAGGCAGACTTTCGACCGCCCACCATCCTTGCTGTTGGCTGGCGACCTGAATGAGGCTTTGGTCGTGTATCGTGACCTCTACGCGCGAAACCTTGATGCAGATTCACTGAAGACTTCCTATCGACACGCTCTGCTGGCATCCAGGCTCGATACCGCTCAGGTAGACAACCTCCTCAGGGAGGAACGCTCTCGCTTCGCAGATGCGATCGCCCTACGACTTGAAGGAGGTCAGCCGGGCAAGCTTGCACCTTCATTTATCCTGACAGACCTTGATGGTTATTCGATCGCTCTGCAGGCGTTTAGAGGAAGAGTCGTCGTTCTCAACTTCTGGGCCAGCTGGTGCTCACCTTGTCTCGCCGAAATCCCGATCCTGAACGAATTGCATATGGATTTCTCGGCCCATTCCGTATAGATCCTCGCAGTGAATGTCGACCCAGACGGCAAAAAAGAAGGGTATCAGAAATTGCTTTCGGACTATGGCGTGTCGTTCAGGATCCTTAAGGCAAACCTGACGATGAGGAGAGACTACGGTGTGCCACCTATTCCCAAGACGTATAGTTCTGGATAAGTCGGGGAGAATTCGCCATCAATTCGTTGGAACGACGGGAAAGCTCAGCTTACTTGAGATCGACCAGCTGGACCACCAAACGTGGGATGTGTTCAAGGAATCGGTTACAGTCTCCACACCGTAAACGCAACAGGACTAAGAACGAAGGATTCTGAAGGATGAGTGAAGACAGAGAGCAGCAGGCACAGGCCCTTGGCCGATCGGATGTGACAATACCCCAGCTCTGCTTCGGCACCAGTGGCCTTGGGGATATGCCAAACACCTACGGATACTCGGTTGATGCGGAACGTGGCAAGGCGACAATCGAGGCCATTTTCGACGGGCCCGTAAGATTCCTCGACACGGCACGAAACTATGGATCCGGGAGAAGCGAAGAACGGATCGGCGATGTCATCCGCGCCCGTGGCGGCCTTCCCGAAGGAGTCGTCGTGTCGACCAAACTCGACCGCGACATGGAAACCGGCCGATTCGATGCGGCTCGTGCGCGGCAGTCGCTCGAAGAGAGCCTGANGGCGCTCAATCTCGATCGCGTCCAGCTTCTCCACCTCCACGACCCCGAACACGCCGCCGCGCTCGACGAGATAACGGAACCGGATGGGTCGATCGCCGAGCTCTTCAAGATGAAGGAGGAAGGGCTCGCAGATGCCGTCGGCCTGGCAGCCGGCCGGACTGATCTCATGATCCCGATACTGAAGGACTGGGATTTCGACGCCCTGATCACGCACAATCGGTATACGCTGATCAATCGCAACGCGGACCCGATGATCGATCTGGCCGTCGAGAAGGGCATCATCGTACTGAACGCAGCCCCCTACGCCGGCGGCGTATTCGCCAAAGGCTCGGCCGAGCATCCTCGCTATGTCTACCAGAAGGCCAGCGATGCGATGCTGGAGCCAGTANATCGGATCGAGGACGTCTGTGCCCGCCACGATGTGCCGCCCGGCGCCCTCGCCCTGCAGTTCTCGATGCGGGATCGGCGNATCGCCTCGACCGTCTGCGGGATCAGCAAAGCGGAGCGTATTAAGCAGACACTCGACTGGGCCAGCCTGCCGATTGCTGACGCGGTGTGGGACGAGATCGCGTCGATTCCTTACTCCACCAAAGATCCCGAAGCGACGCGGGCCTACGAGCCAGATTGATCGCGACCGCCGTGTGCCGGTCATTTACAGCCGTCTATCGCGAGTGGAATTCCGTCCAGGGTCCCCCCTCCTGTGACCTATACCAGCCGGTGGTTGCGAACGTAGGCGTCGATACAGCCCTAAATGAGCTTATCCTTCGTGTTCCCTTTCACGTGGTAGTAGACGTACGCACGGTCCCGTGTCTTGCCCCCGAGTAGCTGGTAAACGGGAATGCCAAAATGCTTTCCGGAAATATCCCACAGTGCGATGTCGATCGTGGTAATCGCCCCCAGGATGGCGGCGCCTCTGAAGTGGGTGCAACGGTACAGATACTGCCAGTGATGCTCGATCAACAGAGGACCCTTCCCGATCAGGTAGTCGCGATACCCCTCCATGACCGTCGCCGACGCCTCAAGATACCCCTAGGCACCNGACTCCCCGAGTCCCGTGATCCCAACATCGGTATGGATCTTCAGGAACAGGTAGCGGTCGATCGGCAGGATTTCCAGGTCGGTGATTTTCATTGTGGCGCTCCTTTGCCAAACAAAGCGACCTGATCACCCCTGTGTTGTGCGGGGCGACCAGGTCGGAATTGTTGATCCATACGTTTTGGTCTTAGCGGGCGGGCGTGAGCCAATCCTCGCTCGCAAGGGGGGTCACATTGGCAGCCCGATCCTTCAGGAACGAGATCTCCGATTCCTCGATCGGGGAAAAGTCCTGAGCTAGCTCGACCGCCATCTTGAACAGACCCGGATCACCCGGGGGAATGGCCGCCGTGATCGGCTGAGACAGCGTGAACCGCAACGCCAGTTTCGCAAGTTCAGGATCGTCCACGGGTTCATACCAGCAACGGTCATAGGGTNGGTCCCCACCCTTGGGGATACGGCCTCGTGCGAGCGCCTTGAGCGCCAGCCGCCCCATGCCTTTCGATGCCGCCTTCTCCACGACGCTCGGACCGAAGTCGCACTCGAGATAATTCACCCAGTTCAGTGGGAACAGAACCGAGTCGAAGTCGAACGCGCACATCAGCGCCAGCGCAACCTCGTCGGAATGGGCGGAAAACCCGAGATAGCGAACCTGTCCTTTCTCCCTGGCCTCGACAAATGTCTCGAGCGCTCCATTCGGCCCGGTCGCCTCGTCGAAATCCTCCCAGGACTTCATGGCGTGAAGCTGGTAGAGGTCGAAGTGATCCGTCCGCAGACGCTTAAGCGACCGATCCAGCTCTTCCCGCACCCCCGCGCGACTGCGCTGCCCGGTCTTACACGCCAGGAACACATCCTTCCGATACGGCTCGAGCGCTGGTCCCAGACACTCCTCCGCCGTTCCGTAACCGGGCGCCACGTCGAAGTAGTTGATCCCCTGGTGGATCGCGAAGGCGACTCGCTCACTCGCCTCGTCAGCCGTCGTATCCTTCGCCACAATGCCGCCAAACCCGATGATCGACAGCATCTCCCCTTTGTTGCCGTATTCTCGTTTTTCCATGTTTTCTCTCTCCTGATCATCGACTACGCGTATCGGAAAAGCCTGCCACGAAATACACAAAAAGACACGAACGTGGCGGCTCCCGACGATCTGGGTGACAACCTGAACTCCACCTTTCTCGGAGCAAAGCGCACCCACCCACTTGCACCGATATCGAGGCTGG
Organism: Gemmatimonadota bacterium; assembly: GCA_002727195.1. GTDB lineage: Bacteria > Latescibacterota > UBA2968 > UBA2968 > UBA2968 > UBA2968. The sequence goes on along the minus strand of PBWH01000031.1, from coordinate 10,568 downwards.
GTTTCCTTTCGTGTATGGCGCCTGCCCCTGCGAAAGCAGGGGTGGTCTTCTTCTGACTTTCAGGCTCTCCCTTGAGCCTCAGCCATAATCTCAGCAATCCTATCCGAAAACTTCACCGCACTGTTGTCCTCCGGCGCATACCCGATCACCTTCCGCGCATTCGCCAGACTCCAGAAATTGTGTGAGTTCCCGCTGATCCCGTAGAACACNTGGAACGGGACGCCGTTCTCGTTGTCGATGTTCTCGGTCTCCAGGCTCTTCACCACGAGTTGAGTCTGGTCCCGCGCGCTCAGGTAAGCGCCAAGCCCGCGGTGCATCTTTTTGAGGTCATCAGCGCTGGCGCGTTCGATGTCCGTCTCTCGTGGCCCCCCAATGCGCAGCTGGACGACCTCGAGCCTCTTGCCGTCGCTCACGTTGCCGGTCGCGTAGGCGAACCCGAGNAGTTCGTAGGCGGCTTTGGCCCACCCGTAGAAATTGTCGGACAGGGGCGGCATGTCGGGGGTTACATACTCCATCCGTTCTGACCAGATCAACCGCTCGTAGTAGTCGGCCGCATGATTCGAGCTCACCACGACTGCGCGTCGCACGCCTTCCTCCACGCACGTCTGGTAGACGTTGTGCGCCATCTTGACGTTGTCGTGTTCGGCAAAGAATCGGCGATCGGGTGTGGCCNCTCTGGTGAACCCGCAGTGGATGACTGCATCGGCCCCCTTGAAATGGCTCCGATAGGCGTCGCGATCCTCGTCCAGCAGATCGACGATCTGTATGCCCTCAACNTCCTCGCCGGACCAATTCGACGTCTTTACATCGAGCAGAACAAGCGCATACCGGTCTCGCAGCGTATCCAGCATCCTGCTCGCGACGTAGCCCGATGCTCCCGTAAGAACTACCTTCATGTCTCTCCANCCCANGCATTAGATAAACAATCATTTATNCTTTATTCACAGTACCAGNACAATCGGGGGATGTCAAGCTGGTGCCCGTAGGCCCCAAATCAGGTTTTCTTCCACAGCACGAGGAACGCATCGATAAAGCTGGCCTGTCTGGGCTGCCTTGCCTGGCTGATCAGCTGTAACAGCATCCCCGGCCAGCCCGTCTGGTCCGTCGGCGCCTCTCGGGGGCTCGCATATGTCGGTCTGAGCGAATCGATCCGCCTCCAACCCTTCCTGGTCGGGACCGACGGGGAGGCACCGGAGCCCGTCGTGTTCGAAGCCTCAGACTTCGACGATCCCGCCTTATCTCCTGACGGCCGAACCATCGCTCTGTCTTCCAACCGGATCCGTTTCTGGAGCCTCCATCTTCTCCACCTCGAAACGCTCGGGCTGAGTGCCCTCNCCACGGCCGAGGAGACGGATCTCTACCCGATCTTCTTCCCGGCGGCCGGTGGATTGCATCCCAAAGGCAGGGGGGCGGAGACCTGGACTGGGACGTCATCAACGTCGACGGAACTTGCTTGAGGAATCTGACCCAGACACCAGGACCGGACCTGCACCCTGATTGGTCGCCATCGGGCGATCANANCGCCTTCGCAGCAGGAGAACGACTCGACCGGGAGATCTGGGTGATGGNTTCTGACGGTTCGAATCGTCGCCAGCTCACCCCGAATCGTCCCGGAATCTCAGGTGCGCCGGCGTGGTCGCCTGACGGCTCACAGATCGTCTTCGAGAGCTCGGAACACCAGGGCGACTTAGCCCCACATTCGTGGTCCACTAAGGCCTGTATGCCGTGAATGCTGATGGCACAGACCTCCGGCCATATATCGGCCTATCCGGAAACGGCACATCGGCCCGACTCCCGACCTGGTCGTCGGATGGGTCGCATATCGCGTTCAAAATCAGGGAAGCGGGCGGCACATTCGGCGCATNCCNGTTACGCATCTGGATNGTGGATACGGCCACGGACAGCCTGACCCAGATACGGACGGGGGGAACCGCCCGAAAACCGGAGTGGTCGCCCCTGTTCACTCCCTAGCCGATCGCCTACATTCTCATCTGTCCCGTTGAATGTTCGTCAGGAAGTGAAGCCTGGCCTGTCCGGAACTGCAGCGTTCTCATCTCAAAGGAAGGTATTCATTGGCGACACGAATTCGACTGTGGCCTGTTTACGTGCTTCTCGTCNTCGGGGCGATCGCCCAGATCTACATCTGGACCGCAGATCTCGGACATCGACAGTGGGCGGTGATGCTCTCGATAGCGGCGGTCGCTGTGGGCCTGATCCTTCTNCTTATCTGGGCACTCGCTTTCTCCCGGTTGCCAAGCAGGCTGAAGCTCAAAGCTGCGGGCGTTTGCCTAGTTTCCATCGTCCTGATNGGTTCAACAGTCCACATACACGGTGTAACAGGCGATCTCGTCCCGATCCTGTCCTGGCGATGGTCGGAACCGGAATATGGCACGTTGACTTCNGCTCTGCCGGTGTCGCGGGCACAGACATCCGATTACGCGCAGTTTCTAGGCCCAACCCGAAATGCCGTTCTCAATGACGTCCGTCTTGCTGATTGGTCAGAACATCCCCCGAAGGAAGTTTGGCGGATTACGGTAGGTCCGGCATGGTCAGCATTTTCCGTCGCTGGCCACCTCGCGATCACTCAGGAACAACGTGGTGACGATGAGTGCGTCGTTGCCTACGACCTGCTCACAGGCAAAGAGCAGTGGATCCACAGGAACGAGGCGAGATACCAGACGTCGATCGGGGGTATTGGTCCGAGAGCGACGCCCACGATCGATCACAATCAGGTGTATTCGATCGGAGCNACGGGTTGGCTGAACTGNCTGGACCTGGCGACCGGACGTGAACTGTGGTCCCGCAACATCGTGGATGAACACAATGCCCGCCTGCCTGACTGGGGCCTTTCCGGATCACCGCTGATCCTGAACGGCAACGTAGTCGTCAGCCCAGGCGGGAAGGACGATCGCTCCCTCGTTGCCTACACCGCGAAGGAGGGCAAACTGGTATGGGGTGGTGGTACCCGACGTGCAGGATACAGCTCACCCGCTTTGCATCGCGTCGCTGGGCGTGATCAGATCCTCATCTTCAACAGAGGCGCCGTCGCCGGACACGACCCGACGACCGGAGAGATCTACTGGGAAGAGTCCTGGCCCATGCCAGGCGGTAACCAGTGCGTCGCGCAGCCGCTCCCCCTGAACGAGAACCAGGTGTTCGTGTCAACGGGATACGGCGTCGGGTGCAAACTCTTCGACATCCGTGAAAAGGGCGGCGAGATGGAAGTCTCAGTCGTCTACAAGACGCCAAGGCTGAAGCTCAAGTTCACCCAGGCTGTATTGCATGAGGGCTACCTATATGGCCTCGATGACGGCGTGCTCGTGTGCCTGGACCCTGCGACGGGACAACGGAAATGGAAGCGGGGACGATATGGCCACGGACAGATCCTGCTGGCCGGGGATAAGCTGATCGTGCAGACCGAAGGTGGTCCCGTGAAGCTGATCAACCCGAATCCCGAAGGGCTGGTAGAGCTGGCAACGCTCGACGCCCTCGACGGAAAGACGTGGAACAACCCGGTACTCGCGGGCTCACTGCTGATCGTGCGGAATGATAGTGAGGCAGTCTGCTACCGGGTTCGTCTGGAGACAGAGGACCAGACCTAAACGTCGACCTTGAGGGTCTCAACGATCGGGGCGCGCATCGCGGCATAAGCGGTTGCGTAGCCCGCAATGCAACCGACGACACACACGCTGGCCACGGACAGTGCTACGTCAGGCCACGGGATCGCGCCTGCTCGTTCCATCACCACAGGGGCGACTGCGATCAGACCGGCCACCGTCCCCACTGCGGCTCCCGTTACCACCAGCAGAGCAGTCTCGCGGAACAGAAGACCCTGCAGCCTGCTACGGGAGAAGCCGATCGCTCGCATGCCCGCAAGTTCGCCCCGCCGCTCAGCCGCATTCCGAAGCATTAGCACGCCGATCCCCAGCGTGCCCAGCACCGCACCCAACCCACCGATCGCCTGAAAGGTGGTCATATACGTGTTCTCGACTGCCCGGTAGCGAGCAAGTCGGAAGGCGGTCGACGTGACATCCATACCGCATGCATCCAACCCCGACTCCAGGCCGACTTCGATGTCGTCAGCGCCGTGATCTCCGATCAGGAAGAAGCTGTGCCCCGCGATCGATGGGAANTGCGAGGTGAACCGCGCTTCGGAAATCATGATCTCGCTCTGAAGGATGCTGCCCTGCAGCAATGCGACGAACCTCAGACGAATCGTCTCGCCTGATNCGTCCTGCATCACCAAATCCTGTCCCAACCCNGAATGCAGGATCCACATAACGGAGTTGAAATCTCCGATCGCGGGGACGACACCCTCTCCCAGGTCCATTGTCAGTGCCTGCCAGGGGTTGTCAGCGTCAACACCCTCCATCAGGCTTTGGAACCTGAATCCGCCCCGATCGATCATCTTGTTGCCCACGCCCAGGATGCGCGGCTGACCGGGACGATGCAGGTTCAGACAGCTGACATCCTCACCGGGGCGCAGTCGGAAAGGCACGACATCCAGACCGGACAGGCGATCGACCGTCTCTGACGGAAACCCGAGATCCGTCAGCGTCTCGGAATCGCTCAAATCGTCCAACACCGGTGAGACGGTCTCACCAACCCAGCGAAACCCACCTGCTCCGACGGGAATCCCTGTCCCATCAGCCCCCTCGTGTCGGTTCATCCCGACAGCGACAAGAACGAACACGGCGGTCGCTACGAGAGACACACTGGCTNTCGCGCGTCCCGGGAACCGGACGACTTGAGCCAGCGCCANGCTTCCCGAGCCCGCTTTTTCCGTTGCCAGCCACTTGAGGCTACCGAGCATAGACCCTAGCGCACTCGCACCCGCTGCAAAGAACATTGCCGCGGCCCCAACATCGGTCAGCATTGGCAGCACCAGAAAGACTGCGAATGCAATCGCGCAGATCTGACCGACCCGACGCGCCTTTGCAACTCCGTATCCCTGACTCTCCGTGTTAGCCGACTTGATCAGATGCACCGCAGGCTGCCGCGCCGCCATCCCGACGGCTCGCCAGATCACGATGAGTATGATGACCAGGCTGGCAACGCCGCCAATCGCAATCGACAGAGACGAACCGTGATAGTCGAGCAAACGGGTACCCACGGCTTCCACCCACCAGGTCGTCAGCCCGTGCACCATCATTCGAGCATAACCCACCCCGCCAACAACACCGATCGCGACTGCGATACAGGCCAGGATGACGCCTTCGGTGATCCAGCGTGATCGAACACGCCCCGTCTCAAAGCCCACAGCTTTGAGTAGCCCGATTTCCCTCACCCGATCGATTATACCCAGCTTCACCAGCTGCGAGATCATGACGATGGCCGACGCGATCAGGAACATGCTGAACCCTATGAACAGCCCGCTGAAGTCCGTTGCTCCTTGTGAGGCCGCAAGTCCCTGGTCCCGGAGCGGTAGGACCCGTATGCCCTGACTCTCCGGGCTAAGCTTCTGCCTGAACGCTGACCGAATGCCCAACTTGATGAACCGTCGATCCACTCCGTCAGGGATGTGGAACCGGACCGCGGTCAGTTCTCCGAACCGGCTGGCCCACAGCGCCCGACCATCTTCGAGGGAGATGAAGGCCTTTGGTGTNGCCCGATATTCGTCCCAGTATTCTTCGTCGCGCTCACCGATGCGGCTGAAATCGACAGGGAACGGCGCATCCCAGTCAACCATGTTGTCCGCTTCGTGAAGCCCGGGGAAATTGGGTGTCAGGGTGGGGTCGGCGGCCAGCCCTTGAATGGCCAGAACATCCGAAAGGGAGAAGGTCGTATCCCGTTCGGTGAAAGACTCGTCGCTCTCCACCTCGAAGAACCTGGCGGTCACGCGCTCTCCGGCCGGATTCAGACGCTCATTGGCATGCTGGTTGATCAGCATCTGACCGGNCAGTGGGAAACCGAGGACCTCCCCGGATGCTGTCACGAACTGCTCTGGTGGCGACCGTCTGCTCAACGGCCCAATCGCTGCAACGGTCGAATAGGGAATGGAGCTCTCGCCGATGGAGATCGTGTTCGCGAGGTAGGTCAGGATTCCGACCGTAGCCATGCCTCGTACATCTGCGATCTCGCGTGCCACATCGATGACCTGCTTCGAGAGCAGAAACTGTGTCGATTCCAAAGAGACCATCTGGCCCACATCTCTCAATACGAGACCGTAGTCCGCCAGTTCCACCGCCGCTGTCAGCGCATCGATCACGCTCTGTGTCTGATCGTCCTTCAGGAGGATCGTATTGATGCGACCCTCCAGCCCCATCAGACGCTGAACGGCGGCAAGNGGGGCATAGGCGACGAGCGGGATCGACTGATTCGGCTCGAGCGAGAAACGTCCCCCTTGTTCCGCCGACACAACCCANGCCAGCCGGACCCTTCGGCGAATCAGGCGCTCACCGGCATCGTCTCGACCAAACAGGAACTCCCGATGGATATCCGTGTGTGACGCCACAGACAGAACAAGCGCCTCCCCCTCTCCTGCACCCAGCGCCCTGGACACCGCCTCGCTGACGTGAATCGAGCGCAGACGGGTGCCGCCGTCGGTCTCTGGAGCCAAAAAGAATGCCCCGAACCGATCGTCGACCCCGTAAAGCGTCACTCCGTTTGCCCGCTTCCCGCTATCGACAGAGCGGAGAGTAACTGTCATCTGCAGGGCCGGGGCCACACTGCTCATACCCTCCTGCAGAAGGTCTTCTGCCAGGCGTTCCCGCACCGGCCGTGTCGAAACGACGGCGTGGGTCACGGACCCCAAACGGCCCAAAGTGAGCTGACGCAAGCTTCCCCGAATGGAGTCGCCAACCAAAAGCGCGCCCGTCAGGACCGAAGTCGTGACAGCCGCGCCGAGGATCACCGCCAGGTGAATACGCCAGTAATGGGTCAGACTTCGGAACACAGACCGTCTTTCAACGTGAAGCGTCTCGACATCGAGGCCGCGAGTGACTCGCTGTGGGTGATCACGATCAGGGCCCGGTCCTCAGACACAGCGGAGGAAAGTAGAACCTCCAGAACGGTGTCAGCGATCTGACCATCCAGGTTTCCCGTCGGTTCGTCGCACAGGAGCAGGGATGGTTCCATAATCAGGCTGCGCGCGATGGCCGTGCGCTGGCGCTCTCCGCCGGAAATCTGTCCGGGAAGATGTGTCATTCGCTCAGCCAGACCGACGGATGCGATCAGGGATTCAGCCTGCTCAGTCGCGGCAGCATCCACACGTCCGAATGCTCGCACGGGAAGCAGGACGTTCTCAAGGACTGAGAACTGTGGTAACAGATGTGCATCCTGGAACACGAACCCGACAGTCTCGTTGCGGAAACGGGACAGGCCGGATTCGGACAAGGTCGATAGATCCTGTCCGTCGATCTCCAGGGAGCCTGAGGTTGGCGTATCAAGGGTACCCAAGATGTGGAGCAACGTGCTCTTTCCGGAACCGGATGGGCCTGTAATCGCGACCGAATCCGAACGGTCTACGCACAGAGAGATACCCTTGAGGATTTCGAGGGTGTGGTAGGATTTGGTGAGGTTGGTTGTGGTTAGGAGCATGTGTAGTTGGTCTGTCTGCGGACCCAGCCGTCAGCAGCGAGAAGGAGGGCTAAAGACACAGAATGCATTTACCAAACCAAGGGTATGCGACCAGATTTGCCCTCTAGTCCTAAGGATATCAACGTCACTTCAAGCGGAGTCGAGAAGTCGTTCTATGCTTCTGTATCGTGCGCGGGTGTTCTCGACCACGCTCGAACTGACCGCCGGCTTGCGATTCCCTTACGGCCCTTCGCTTGCTTCCCCAATCCTCTCACCAATCTCCGGTGGAATCGGGATCGCCCGCATCTCCTCTCCCGGATTACACACGACACAGGCGACACCGATCTCACCTTCGGCGATAAGCGTATTGTCTCGCGTGATCGTGTGCGCGTAAGTGAGCGACTTATTTCCCTTCCGTTTGACCCGGAGCGCAATGGTCAGCTCATCCTGGAAGAACGCCGGCGCCTTGAACTTGCAGGATGCACTCATCCTCGGCCAGCCTATGCGGTCGCCATTGTACTCCGTCACAACCGACGTCCCGATGTGTCGGAGGAACTCGTGCTCCACCGACTCCATGTACAGGTTGAACTTCGAGAAGTGGACGATGCCAGCCAGGTCCGTGTCGGAGAATTCGACCCGTCGGGTCGTGGTATACGTGCTGACTGGTTCCACTAGTGCGGCCGATACAGGGTCACGAGCGAGGCGCCACCGGCCGCGGCCAGGATCCCGACGATAAACTGCCAGTTGAGCGCGGCCAACCCACTGGCGGGCGGATGGATGACCATGGAAACGATCGCGTTCACAATCGGCGCACCGGCAAACACGATTGTCATCACGACCGGTGGTGTTCCCTTTGCCCCAAAGGCCAGCAGGATTCCGAACGCGCCGAGCGCGCCGGCACATCCAGCGATCAGAGACCACCAGGTCCCCTTCGCCGGGAAGGTCCACTCGGCGCCCCCGATCTTCAGTACGATCAATGACCCGATCACGGCTGTGACCAAGTATGCAACCCCCACGAACAGGAAGGCCTTGTAGCGACCGTTCTCGGGATCCGCCATCCCCACCTGTCCCGTATGCAGCAACACACCGTAGCATCCCCAGGACGCCACAGTGATCATCGCGAAACTCAACCACATCATTCCGCCGGCCAGCTGTTCGTTCGGCATAGTTCCCTCCCTTTGCCGTTAAGCACTCTGAAGATGGCGTTCATAGAGCTGGACCGTGTCGTCCGCCATCCGATCATCTGTATAGTAAGTCCGTATCGCCTCGACGCCTCGAGCGGAGGTATCGCGCCATCTGTCCGGATCGGACACGAGACCTTCGATTCCGTCAGCGATATCCTCGGGCGTCGGTTCCGGTACCAGCACGCCCCCACCCTTCCCGATAAAGTCGGGATAGACACCGTGGCTAGGCAAGACGACCGGAACACCACTCGCCATGGATTCCAGGACAAAAAGCCCTTTGGGCTCGCGATACGGTGTGGGTACCGACAGAACGTCGATCCCGGACAGAAACGCGATCTTCTCTTCTCGCGAAAAGTCGTGCGCGAAGGTTACGCGATCCGTGAGTCCCCATCGTGCCAGCTGGTCTTTGACGCTCTTAAGGTAGGACTCATCCCGCTTCCCCAGCCAGCCGGCGACGTGCAGGCTCAGCCGTTCACCGATGGATCGCTCGGACAGTAGATTGAACGCCTCCGCCAGGATATGCAGGCCCTTCTCCGGGCAAACACGCGCTAGGTAACCCAGCCGGATCTCCTCGCCCAGGTCCCCTCTGGCCGTCATCGGGTAGCCACCATAGTCAATCCCGAGCGGGATCACATCCACCGTACTCGGTTCCACCTTCACATAGGCAGCCATGTCATCGGCGTAAAACCGGCTGGTAGCAACGAATCCACTGGCAGAGGAGGCATGATCGGCCATCAGCTGGCGCGCGTCCGATCGGTAAGGCTCGTCGAGCGCGTCCAGGAAGATGTCCTCGCCCTGGAAGGAGACCAGGACGGGAACGTCCAACGCCTCACGAATCGGACCGGCAAACCCGAGAAACATTGAATTCGTCAGCTGTACAATGCCGGGTTCAAACGTCCCCAGCCAGTCGAGAAGCTTGTCCAGCTCTTTCGCGTGCGGACCATCGACACCCTGTAGCATGGACACGGTCAGTCCACCCAGATCCTCCGCGCTCGTGGAGCCGGAGAATCGTCCGAGTGCGTTGAGTAATCCGGGCCGGTCAAGAAGCCGGTCAAGCATCCACGGCGTATGCCGGAACATCGACGCCTTGTGCTGCAGGTAGACGTTGATCCCCCCGAAGAACACGCGATCCAGGCTGACATCGTCCTCATCCGTACGGATCGGCGTATACGTTGGTACCAGCGCGACGTCCACGCCCTTGCGGATCAAGGCACGAGCGAGAGTATTGTCGTGAATACAACTCCCGCAATACATCCCCGCTGCACCTGCGGCGATATAGGCGACCTTCACGAGGCCTTCTCCTCACAGAACACGCGATCGAGAACATCGTCGGCTACGGGCCTGGTCATCAGCGACACGAGGAACAACGACACACTGCCGCCGATCACGGTGGCGACCACCGGCTTCAGACCAATACCGAGTACGCTATAGTTGGGAACCGACCATCCTGCCGTCAGGACGCCGACCCACAGGGCCGCCACAGTCAGGATGCTCGCTATCACGCCTGCCGCCGTTGCACGACGCCAGAACCGCTCACCGACGAGGACGGGAAAAAGAGAGGCGAATCCGGTGAACGACCAGATGGCCAAGCCGAAGATGCTTCGGTCCACGACGAGCGAACAGATGAAGGTAACCGCCAGCATGCCTGCGGCAAGTAGACCCGCCAACAGGCCGTCGCCCTTGACCTGCCCCCATCTATGTATCCACATCGAAAGTTAGGATACGGCTGCAACGGATGACTTGATGACCACTGGTGCTGGTGGGCTGTAGCCCAACGCGCTATGTGGTCGGACGTGATTGCAATGCCTTCTCCACCGGGCCGCCAACACTTTGGCCTCCAGCAGAGTGGTGGATCTCGCCATTGAG
>PBWH01000030.1 GCA_002727195.1 Gemmatimonadota bacterium | reverse complement strand
GAAAAGACATTGGCCAGTTCGTCGGGGTTTGAGCCGGCCCAGCTGACTGAAAATTCAAGAATCGGGAAGTCTTCGAGGTTGATGCGACGGACCGCAATCCGTTCGACGTCGTCCGGCAACAGGTTCCTGACCTGATCCAGGCGGTCTCGCACCTGGACCCCCACCAGGTCCATATCCACGTCCAGGCCGAACTCGACCCGAACCGACGAACGATTCGAGTAGGAGTTGGAGCTGATGCTTTTGATGTTGGTCAGGGATCCGAGTGCTTCTTCGATCGGGCGGCTGATCTGTCGCTCGACCTCCTCAGGAGAGGAGGAAGGGTAGCTTACCTCAACGTAGATACGGGGAAAGGTGACATCCGGCAGATACTCGAGGGGCAGGCGGAACAGTGAGATCCACCCCAGCACAATCACACTCAGGGCGACCATGATCGCGGTAATGGGCTTTCGAATAGCGAATTCGGAGATGTTCATTGAGCCCCCTGAAGTGACTGAAGTAGAAGCACTTACTTACATATGGAAATATAGAAAGCGATCCTGTCGAATCAAGGTCTTGCCCGGTCTTCCATTTGACGAACCCTCAGGTATCTGTGTTCCCATCTCGCCGGAATAGCTGAGCCAGCCAGGATTGGGACCTGCGCGCCACGTCGATGTCCTGATCGGTTCAGGCGATCGGATCCGACAGCTCGGATTCTGCGTCAGCCACTCGACGGTCGACGTCCTGCGGGCTGTCAGAGGGATAGACCGGCATCTGGCGACCTGTGGCGGCGACGTGCTTGCTGTATCGATCCAAGGCCTCTCTGCCCACGTGCAAGCGGTCCCTGTATCCGGTCAGCAGGTCTTGCCGTTTTCGGTTGTACCGCTGTAAATCGGTGACGAGGGTCTCGACCGCATCCAGTGCCTGCTTGCGGATCAAGGCCTCAGATTCTGCCTCTACCTCCGATGAAACAGGAAGCATCAGGGCAAGGCCATATTGCTTCGCGTATCCGTTAAGAGATCGCGCAGTTGTGGCTATCGTCACGGAGAGCTGGGCCACGTCGGATTTCAGCTGTGCCTCCGCCGCGGCGCGAGCTTCTTCCGCGTCTTTCCGGTCATGAAGATGCTGAGGGATAACGCCATTGTCCTTCAGAATCCGGTTGGCCATCCGGTGTCCCTCGCCAGACCTGAAATAGCTATTTAGCTCGAGTTTCTTGCCCTTTTTGGGAGGGTCGCCGGATATACGGGAAGCAGCTTCGGCCAGGATTTGGTTGGGGTTCCGCATTTCAGGGCGCCCTTCAGACGTGCGGAGTGGCCGCTTCTTCTTCGGCGGCGACATTTTGGATCTCACGTGGGTGAACCTTGTGGAGGAAAGTGCGCCACACTATTTTGGGCGCTATGTCCTTGCAAGGATGTTACGGAAAATACCACGCAGGTAAACCCATATGTTCGTTCTGTCCCGACTCCGAGGCCTGCTCCGCGGAGAGTCCGACGCCAGAGGACCTTCTTACTGCCGCCGTTCCAGCGTTGGTCAAAGGTACCCTGGACGTCGAACAATTCGACCTGGCATTGACACTGTATTCCGGTCAGACGTTCCGGTGGGGGAGAGATACTGACGGGTGGTGGAAGGGCGTCGCGTATGGTGTCGTGGTCTGGCTGAGGCAGGAGGAGCGCCAGTTGAGGTATGCCTGCTCAGCCGCCAGCGTATCAACGTATGCGGGGTCCTTTGAGATCGAATCGTTCCTTCGGTGGTATCTCCGGACCGATGAACCACCCCGTGTACGCGTCCCGAGGCCCGATCGCCACCTGCGGAGAGCACGGGATCGCATGAAGGGGTTCCGATTCGTGCGGCAGGAGCCCTGGGAGTGCATCATTTCCTACATCCTGAGTGTTCAGGCCCATATGGGGTTGACCAAGCAACGCATACAGTTTCTGTCCCGAATCCTCGGGCGGGAGGTCGTTTTTCAAGGTGGTCGATATTGGACCTTTCCACCGGTCGATCAACTCGCGCTCTTGAGTGAAGGCTATTACCGTCATCAGAAGTTCGGCTGGCGGTCGAAGTTCCTGCCGACAAGCATCCAATACGTCCAGGAAGTCGTTCAGTCTCGATTCAGTGGCGGTGCATCCCGTCTCGGATTGGAGGACTGGCGAGCGGTCGTCGATGGCCTGCTGGACACGCCCAACTCGGGAATCGGGTTGAAGGTGGCCAAGTGCATCGACCTGTTCTCGCTCGACCGTCTGTTCGCCGTGCCCGTGGATACCTGGGTGCGGAAGATGGCTGCTGATTGGTATGGGGTCGAAGCAACAGACGCCAAGATTTGCCAGTGGGCCGAGGAGCGGGGCGGTAAGCTGGCCGGATACAAGAACGAATACCTCTTCGCATACTATCGCGAACTCCACGCACCTTCTCTAGACGATCGCGTGATCTCGTTTTCACAATCCGATGCCCCGTCGTCCGTCCTGCCTTACGAGATCCTGGAGTCCTGAGATGCGACCGGCCTGCGTGGCGCTATGTCTCTTCCTCCTGTCTCCCGCTGGTTTGGAGGCGCACATCGACCATGGCACCGGAGGAGAGCGCATCCTGATGGGGGAGGCGCCGGATGCTCCCGATCGTGTTGCCTCTGATGACCAATTCCTGCCGGTGTCGAGGCCACCATACCTGCGGATGGATCAGCCAATAGATCTGACGGGCAACTTAACGGTATCCGCGTAGGTCTACATCGAGGACGGGGTGGGCCCGACACCCGTCGCGGTGCAGGTGGATCTCGATCGGGGAGAGTTTTCCCTCCACGCCAGCGGCTCACCGAGCAACGGATTCAGACTGCGGTTCAAGGATGGGGTCTTTAGGGATCTGACTGGCTACGAGATAGCACCAGGACGCTGGACACATCTGATCGCCACCTACGATGGCGGGCAGATGCACGCTTCGAGACGGTCGACCTTTTGCGGAGCCACGCAGGCCGGCCCGTCGATGGCGAGGCTCGCTACGCCACTCGTATCGATGCGCTGGACCGGGCGATCGAGTCACTCGACCTGAACGGGATCAAAAGGCTGGTGACGAAGGATCCGGATCTGGTTCGATCGGATCCTTTGGGAAGCAGGCTGTGGCTCCAACGCACTGCTGACGAAGACTTTGCCCAGGCCGCCCCCTTTCTGATCGGACGTGGTGTTCATATAGAACGTAGCCGAAACTATCACACGGCCCTTTCGCGGGCGGTCACCTTCGGCGCATTAGATTTTGTTAGCGCCTTTCTCGACGCTGGCCTGGAGACAGATCTATTCATGTCGGCAGGGATAGGCGAGTTGGTCCGTGTGAAGGGCTATTTTGATAGCGGGACGCTTAGTGAGGAATCCTCTTCAACGGGGAGGACGCGGGTCGATGAGAATCGTGAAGTGCTGCGAAAACCACCGTTGGGTCCTGGCGAGCGCGTTTCCGATGCACTCTACGTCGCAGCTCGTACTGGATTCGACGAGGTAGTGCTTTATCTGAACGGTCAGGGAGGCGACCTGGACTTTCGAACCGAATGTGGCGGATCGGCGCTTTATTGGGCTGTGAAGTGGGGGCACGTGACGACCGCTCGGCTCCGCCTCACCAATTGGGCCAACCCGGATCAGCCTGATCGATACGGCAGGAGCTCCGCAGATGGGGATTCGATCGGAGAACCCGACCATGGAGACTTTGTTCTTAGCAGAATGGGACGATCGTGAACGTTGAGCGGCACAAGTTCGTTGCAACCGAGGAGAAGGGTGAGGTGACCGGCCTGTGGGGCCGGCCGTCAGGTGCCACCCACGTTCTGGCGCTCTCCCACGGGGCGAGCACCAGTATCGAACACTCCTCGATGGTGGCGATTTCAGAAGCCCTCTACGAGGTGGATATCGCAACGTTCCGATACAACTTCCCGTACATGGAAAAGGGCGGCAGTGGGCTGGATGGTCGAGCGACCTGTTCTGCGACTGTGCGGTCAGCGGTAGCGAGATCGGTGGAGTTGGCGGAGGGGCTTCCGGTCCTCGCTGGGGGAAGATCGTTCGGAGGGCGAATGACGTCGATGGCTGTGGCCGAAGAAGCGATCGATGGTCTCGGTGGAATCGTCTTTTACGCGTTTCCCCTGCACCCAGCAAAGAAACCGGGGATCGACCGCGCGGATCATCTTGCGGACGTGTCTATCCCAATGCTCTTCCTGAGCGGTACTCGAGACGCGCTGGCAGAACTCGATCTGCTAAAGCCGGTGGTCGACGGGCTACCGAACGGTAGCCTGCACTTGGTCAAGGCGGTCGATCATTCGTTCAAGGTGCTGAAGCGGTCGGGTATGACCGAGGAGGCTGCTCAACAGGATGCGGCCAATACGCTGAAGACGTGGGCCTCTGAACTCTAGTTAGTCTCTCAGGTATCTCGGGTTGCCGAAGCCGTCGTTTACGACGTGACTCCGGGCGGGAATCTCCGACTTGTCTGGGATCAGGAGGTCGAGTTCCGTGCTGTTTTCGATTACCGTTCCGTCACCCACTCGAACACCTTCTCCAAGGCAAATCCTGCCCGGCCTGCCTGATCCACTCAGGACCGTCCCGATCACGACGGTAGACGCAATCCGGCAGTCCTCCTTTACTTCCACGTATCCATAGATCTGGCTGTTGATTCCGATGCTGGATCGATCCCCGATCTGGACCCGGCCCAGCAGCTGAGCATCCGTCCCGATCTGCACGAAGTCACCGATTGCAGGGTGGCGTTGCCTGACCTTGTCGCTGATTCCCCCGAGCGTGCAGGGGTAGATGACGCATCCTTGTCCGATCACACCGGTCTGGCCAGTCGTAAGACCGCGATGTGGATGTTCCAGGAAATTCGCATCGCCGATCTTCGTTTCCGGATGCAGGTCAGCCTGATAATATCTGCCGCCCAACTCGGCAATGGCACGTGGGAGCAGGGGGACGGGCTCACGTGTGACGCCATCGAGTGTCGTGCTCTCACCTGTCCCGGTCAGTGCGTGGGCTGTGTCATGGTAGAACAGGACGCGCCAGCCGGGGTAGGAACTGACAACCAGCTGCATCTGGTAGTCGAACGCAAAGTCCAGTTTCTCCTCTTCCAGAAACGACCTGTAGACGTCGTAGTCGCGTGCCTCGATCGCCGAATCGATCCGTGAACGGAACTCGAGCGAGGCGAGCCTGTCTTCGCACAGGTCATTGCGAGTGGATACATAAGCATCCCAGACTGCCGGGTCCTTGAGCGAGGCGAACCGATTCCACCGAGCTCTGTCTTTGAAGGAGGGGATATCCCCAAGGAGCGCGAACGTTGTCTGAACCGCCCGTGACTCCACGTTGGCGCTGGGCCCCTCGACGGCCAGGAGTGATTGCGCGATCATTGCGTAAAGCTGGTCGACAATCTCCTCGACCCCGTGATCGAATCCGAGCGCATCGCCGGTTTCCGTGGCATTGTGAGAGCCTGGCGCCGCACACTCCAGAAGATTTCCGAGGACGGTTTCCAGGAGGTCACGATTGACGAACCCTCGCCCCGATCTCTGCGAGAGGATGCCCCTACTGACAGGGTCAATTCTTAGAGCATCGAGCTCTTCAGCCGTGTATATGGGGCGAAGCAGGTCGAGGAGTCGGCTGAGAAGGGGGCGTTTTTCCTTCTCGTAGGAGGTGTCGAACAGTGTGGCGCTACTCATGTAAGTCCTTGTCTTTTTTGGGCTTCGGCATCAGTTCCCCAATAGTAGGCAATTTGGGGTCGAGGGCAAGGCTACTCGATCCAGATTCTCGCAAGGGGCTGGTATCGAGCCTGACCCGCCCATTGTCTGGTGGCGGGGACTGCGTCCATCTGTTTCACGGCCTTTCCACGGTAGGTCCCCCTCTGCCCGGAAGAGACCCTGTTCAGGGCGACGGCGACGGTATGGTGTCCATTCGGAATGAACGCCGGGATTTTGATCGTGATGCGATCGCGTAGGTAGTGTCCGACCCTCAGGGCCTCGGGGGCGATCTCAAGCGATCGGGCAGCTGTGAATCCTCGTCCTCCCGCAATTCTCATGTCCTCGTCGACAAACACCAGTTCGGCGAAGTACTGGCCAGGTTCACGCTTCATCGCAACAACGTCAATTTCGACAAACTCGCTTCTCTGGATTATTCCGCTAATCACTCGCCACTGAAGGGGGACCGTATTCGGGAACCCGCGGCTCATCCCTCCATCAAGCGATCGGATGTCCAGCCCGATGATATCGACGGGAGCAAAGTGATCTGTGTCTGCCGAGATCGTTGACGCCAGCGGACCCGGTGAGGTTTCAGGTGGCGGCTTGGTCGAGAGCCTGAGTAATCTCGGATCGAAGTCGGCCCGTCTCACCCGGAAGTGATCGAGTTCGGGAGGGAGTCGGTCGTCGAGGATCGTAAAGAGTGGGCGATCCGGGTGGGCAGCGAGAAGGCCTTTCAGTACACGAAGCCTGTCCGCCACGTTCAAGGAAGGCGCTATCTCCCTGGCTGCACCCGTAGCCTGGGCGTCCGTCTGCTCAGGCTGATATCGGGGCGCGAGCCGACCCATGGTTTCGATCGAGACATCCTGCCGCATGCCTAGAACGGTCTGCCAGTATTTCCACCGTGTCGCACGGCCATCATCCGTAGTCGTTACGATGGCCCCTTTGGGTAGAGCGGTGAATCGGTCTTTACGTGTCTCATACTCCGAGCGGTCGGAGGCGACGGCTTGTACAGTTCCGTAGTGGCTGGCCAGAAGGTAGATCGGAATTAGCGCCGCGATCAGACGACCAGCCCACGGCTTGGCGGCGTCAGGAAACGTCGAGCTGCGTATCGTATCGAGGAGCCGCCAGATTCCGACGCCGCCCAAGAGGGCGAGGTGCAGGAATGATGGCATGTAGAAAACCTCGCGATCGGCCACGTCGTATGGGAGGACGGGAATCAGTGTTAAGATGAAGCCCAAGAGTAGGGCGATCTCGAAGTGATAGGGCTTCGGACCGGACGGCGCGATCACCCGTTGCCACGCAGAGTCTCCGCCTTTTTCGTGAGTGACCGAACGCATTGTCGAGTAGACCCCCAATAGCACAAGGATGGCCATAAACGGCGAAGCGTTTTCGAGGAAGGAGCCGGTGTAGGCGGTGATGAGTGATGGGAAGGATGAGAGCGGAGTGGTTGTCAGCTTCGTTGCGGTGAACTCTTCGGCGGAGAAATACCAGATCGCCCAGCGCAATGACCCTGGTTCGTGGCCGCTCAGGAAGACGAAATCCGAGATGAAGCCGTCTCCGTTCAGGCGAATGGGAATGTAGAGCAACGCAGATGCGCCGACCGAAAAGGACGCGAGCAGGTTTGCCAACTGTCTGGGCGAGTGGATCCTGGATCGCCAGACCACATAGAGAGCGACGGGAGCCAGCAACGCGGAGAGCAGCACGTTGGCTGATGCCGTCAGGCCCAGGGCGAACCAGGAGAGAATGAGGGCTGCGGGATGGCGATCGCTGACCCAGTGGGCGATCGCGGCGTAGAACCCGGCGACGCAGGCCAACTGAACGGCGTAGACCTCGGCGATCGTGGCGTGGAACCAGATGACGAGGGTGAAGGCGAACGCCCACCCACAGGAAAGTGCTGCCAGGTCGTTTCCTGTTCGCGTCCGGACCGCCGATGCAAGCAGGCCGGATGCAGCTGCCGCGGCGACCGAAGAGCAGAGAATGACACCCTCATCGGGCACGCTGAACGGGAGCAGCGAGAAACAGTGAGCGAGGAGAAGATAGAGCGGATGTCCGGGCGGATGGTCGATCCCCAGGGTCACCGCTGCCAGGACCATCTCGGCACTGTCGATCGTGTATAGTGAGTCGAGAGCCCACGTCGTGGCGCGTGTCAGGCCGTAGACGAGCAGCGGGGGAAGCGAGGCGGCCGCGTAGAAGGGGACCGAGCGGCGCATCGTTCAGATCATGCTTTCGACGTGCTCTTGGATGCCGACAGAGAACGAGGTCGACGGTGCTTTGGCGCCGGAGGCCGCAAGGCGATCTAGGCTGTAGACGCGGTGACACGTGAACGGGGCTGCTCCCGGATGCTCGCTCAGGTGGGCCTGAACATCGACTTCTTCGATCGGAGATGGGTTCACCCCGAGACACCGAGCGATCTCGTCGTAGTATGTCCGTGACTCGATGATGTCGGGACCCGCCGCACAGAATATCCGTTCGTAAGTCTCGGTGTTCCCTGCGCAACTTAGGATCAGATCGCACAGGTCACGGGCCAGAATCGGCTGCTGAAGAAAGTATCCGCCTCCCACTAAACGCAGCGTCTTGCCACCACGGATTCTGTTGATGATCTCGTCATCACGGCCGTGGTGGGGCAAGCAGCCGAGCTTGGAGCTAGGGCCATAGATGTGGCAGGGACGCACAACGGTCCAGTGCGTGTCCCCAAGATCCGCTGACGCCAGCACCTGCTCGCAGGCCCGCTTCTTTGCACCATAGCCTTCAGTCGCGTAGTGTTCGGTCTCCTCAGGCTGTGGAAAGACACGGTGAGCGGGGTCGAACACGAAGTCCGTCGAGATAAACACGATCTGTTTGGCTCGATCTTTGAAGCAGGTGACATCCTGTGTGGCATCATCCGGATCATACCCGATGCAGTCGACGACGAGGTCCCAGTATCCCTCTTGCTGACGAATCGCCTCCTCGAAGCCTCCACGATCTTTTCGGTCTGCCGTTATCCCCTGAACCCCTTCCTTAAGGGGGCGCTGCCCGCGTGTGACGACCTGAACGTGGTGACCCTGCTCGAGTGCCCGTTTTACGAGCGTTCCGCTGACGAATCCACTTCCACCAATCGATAGTATGCGCAAGCAACTCCTCCAGTGTTCGTGTGACTGAGGTGGATGGTACTTCGACGGGGGTGACTGCGCAAGACGTGCCCGGATCAACTGCCGGTGGACGTGTAGTGTCGGACGCCAAATCGCCAGACTCCCAGCCCGGCGTAGAGCATGAGCAGGCTGACAGCCGGCGACATCTACGAAAACACGTATGCACCACCTTACGGGGGTATGTGGCCAAGCACGGCCAGGAGAAAATAGTAGTTCAGGCAGGCAAGGATGATGATGAACGTGAAAAGTTGCTTGAACCAGTCCTGGTAGATCTCCAGTGGGTATCGAATGGTCTCAACGCTGCCGTAGACGGCCGCATTCGCAATCTCGAGACCTTCGGTGGTCCAGTTGAATTACTCGGGAGGTTAGGGGTACAAGCGGCTGCTAACCCCTGTTTATCGGACTATTCGCAGTCGAGTATGTGCCCGCAGCGATCTGGGCAGCGATCAGCGCGCTGCTGGGACGAGAGTTTTTCCGGGTGCTCGACCTGGAAGGGCTCAGCTTCTAGCGACTGACCGTGATGCCGTAGTGCCCCTCGATGAAGGGAAAGCGTTCTTCCAGGTCATCGGGAATCTCGACACCTAGTCCCGGGGCGTCCGGGAAGATGAGATAACCATCCTCGATGGCGGGCTTCGCTTTCAGGATGCCCCACTGGAGCGGCCCTTGGATCCGGCAGACTTCGAGTACGCGTGGATTGGGTAACGCGGCAACGAGGTGTCCGTTTGCCATGGCCATCAGCCCGTTATGCCAGGAGTGCGGACAGAGATCGACGCCGAGTTCGTGAGCGCGTTCTGCGATTAGGAAGCACTCGGTGATCCCGCAGACGCCTGCATCGGGTTGCGCGATGGCGAAAGCGTTCTTCTCGAAGTAGGGCTCGAATTGCTCGATCCTGGTGAAGGGCTCTCCGCCGGTGATCGGCATGTCGACAGCCGCGTTGAGGCGTGCGTAGGCATTCGGGTCCCTTTTCATCGGTTCCTCGAACCACGTCCAGCCCATCTCGTCCAGGGCCTTCGCGATCTTCAGCGAGTCTTCCTCTGACAGTCGACAGTTCCCGTCGAGCATCATCTGCATGCGATCGATGACTGCGTCTGTCACCTGACCAGCCAGTTCGATAAACCGGTCGGCGGTGACGCCAGACCATTCCCAGTCCGTGCCGATCCGCATCTTCATCGCTGTCCATCCCTCGTCGGCATATCCGATCGCTTCGTGCACGACCTGTTTGGGATCTTCATCCCAGTCATACATGCAGCCGCTGGAAGCGTAGACGCGCACCTTGTCGAGTGGGTTGTCTGTCAGCAGTTCGGCGACGCGCTTATTCTCGATCTTTCCGCGCAGATCCCAGAGTGCGCAGTCGATTCCGGCGATGGCGATGTCAGGTGCGCGATCTTTGCCTTCTGGGCGCGGAACGATCGAAGGATCAGCCGGGTCTTTGCCTATCAGGTTCTTGGCAAGTCCTGCGACTCGCTCCTTGATCTTGGGAGGATCGCCATACGCGCAGGCTTCACCGATTCCGCGGAGGTTGCCATCCGTTTCGATGATGACGATGGCACAGTCCGCCTTGATTGTGCGGTATTTAGCCGTGATCCATTGGCGTTCAGGCTCGTGGGGACGGGAGAGGCAGAGGGTTTCGATGTTTGTGATCTTCATGTGAGCTCACGGAGAAGCGCCATAGAGGCGAGTGGGGCGCAGAAGAAGCGCAGTTGATTGGCATAGTCGTAGCACAACTGTTGATGGGGCAAAAGTGCAGTCTGGCCGGAAATGCCACCTGATGTGCACTTAGCCCTGAATTCGACACTAACGCGATTGAAAGGAAAGTGCAAGGCTATGGGTGAAGTGAAAAAGCAGTTCAGATCTCAGTCTCTGGCGAGATGGTATTGGCGAACAAACTAGGCGATATTGCTGACGCATTGGAGCAGCGAAAGCTCTATCGGTTCGCCGAGCAATTTCGGGGTAGCTGGACTCAGCGTCTTGAACAACATCGCGGAGGGCGCCGGGTCAGATTCCTACCCTGAGTTCCGCCGTTTCCTGAACTCCGATCGAAGATCCGTCTTCGAGAATGCGAACGTGATCATCGTGTTCGCCCTGAGGAGCTTGGTTACAACAGAGAATGCTAATTGACTCCTAGACCACCTCTTCGTGTTGTCGAAGCAGATCAGTTCGTTCAAGGGCCGCCGTTGACTGCCTCAAGCCCCTTTCCTGCGTCTTTACGAGATGGGAAACTTTACGCGCCTTCCCTCTTTCGTAGCCTCGTACGCCCCCAACACCATTTCCACAGACCTACGACCTTCTACTGAGGACACGTGCGTGTTAGTCTCACCCTTCAAGTAATTGACCCAGGGGCGGGGTACTGCAGCGATCCGCTCGCCTTGTGACGCAGGAATCGGCAGGTCGATTTCCGTCCACGCGTCGTCGCCCTTTCGGATATACCTCAGAGGCTTGGCGCCTTCCAGTCGAGGGGCTGATGTGGACGGCGCATCGCCATAATCCTGCAATATCGTCCCCTCGTCGCCGTAGATTTCAGTCGTGTTCACACCTGCCACAGTGGTCGATCCGTTGAAGAGAGTACCCATCATCCCTGACTCGAACCGGTAGATCGCGACGCCATTGTCATCTGGTGCGACGTTCGTGACGACGTTATCGATCTCTGCCGTAACGGACACCGGCATACCGAACGTCCACAGGAACCAGTCCGCGGCGTGTGTTGCGTCGTCGAAGAACATGCCGACGTTGGCTTCGGCGTCGACGTGCCACTTCGACAGGCCTTCGAAGAAGGAGGGGTTCAGGAGGACAGGGATACAGTGTCGCCTGCGTACGACAGCGATGTTGCCGACGACGCCTTCTTCGACCAGTTCCTTGATCCTCTGGTTGACCGGATCATATCGCATCTGGAAAGCGACGCTGAACTTGATGCCTGTTCGGGCAACGATATCGATGATCCTGTCGCAATCAGCGAGCGTGGTTGCCATCGGTTTCTGGAGGAGGATGTCCTTCCCGGCTTCCGCTGCCAAGGCGACGAACTCAGCGTGGCGGTTCGTTTCGCAGCCAATCATGACGGCGTCGATCGAATCGTCAGACACTATTGCGCCGGCATCTTGCCGGTACTCGACTCCGAAGTCACTCGACGCCTTCTGGCCTCGCTCGGGCTCATCGTCCCACACAGCGACCAGTTCGGCGTCATCAAAGTCGCGGATCGTGTTGCAGTAGGTGTTGATGTGGCCGTGAGCGTGGGAAAGCGTAGCAATGCGGAGGGGGGGCACGGTTAATCCGGTAGGTAAATGTCAGTCGAGATGGACAATTGTTTCATTCTCGAGGGATTCGATTGCGGCGGCCAGAACCTTCTGCGCTGCCAGGCCTTCTGCGCCGGAGCCGTCGATGTCCTCGGGGGCACCCCCTTCATCCACCTGGCGAACGAAGGTTCTCAACCGGTCGATAAAGGTGTCGGTGAAGTCGCGGTATCCACCGCCAAATGCGGGGTTGGTGTAGACCGTCTTCTCCATGTCCCCGGCAGGGTAGAGCGTTAGCTCACGCCACATATCATCGAGGACGAAACGGCCGCCGGTTCCGGCGACTTCACACCGTTCCATGGGGTGGCCACGTTCGATGTCGTAGCTGCCCGTCAGTGAACCGACGACGCCATTCTTAAATCGCAAGTTGAACTGCGCGGTGGACCAGATTTTACGTCCTGGCGCCTTCGTCGCAAAACACTGCACTGCTTCGACATCGCCGCAGAAGTATCGCATCACGTCGACGGTGTGCGGGTGGAGGGCTTTGAGCTGGAAGTAGGGTGACGACTCGTTCGGGTTCATGATCCACATGCTCATGTTGACGAAGAGCAGGTGGCCAAGGCGACCTTCATCCAGCCATTTGCGGGCGAGCCGTGCAGCGGGGGTGAAGCGGTGATTCAGGTCGATTCCGAAGCAGAGGTTCTTCTCCCTAGCCCTTGCGACCATTTCCTCTGCGTGCGGAATCTCATTGCTGATTGGTTTCTCGCATAGAACGTGGCAACCGGCCTCGAGGGCCTGCATGGTGGGCTCGTAATGGTCGCTGCCATACTCGTAACCGCCGGTCGCGACGCTGCAGATGTCGGGTGACAGCTCTTTGAGCATTGTCTGGACATCGTAGAAGGCGGGCACACCGAGCCGCTCGCTCGCGGCGTTCGCCCTGGTTTCATCTCGATCGCAGACCGCCACAAGGTCGGCCAACTTGTCAGCTGCATAGCAGTCCGAGTGGCGATTCCCGATTGGCCCCAGTCCAATGACGCATACTCGCTGCATGGATTACACCGTCGGCACGTCGACGACTTCGCCTTTCTCCCACGATTCGATCGCGGCTTCGATCACCATCTGGGCCTTTAGAGCTTCTTCACCTGACCCTTCGATGGCGTCCGGCGCGACGTCCTCTAAATTCTGCTCGATCCATCTTCCGATCCGGCTCTCGAATGTCTCCCCAAAGGCCATCATGCCGTCGATGTAGTCGTAGGTCTCGGTCTCGCGTGAGCGTCTGGGATGGAAATGGAGGTGCTCGCACGCGTCGTCCAGGATGAACCGTGCATCAGATCCGACGACCTCCAGCCGTTCGAGTCCGTATGATCCACCAGGTCCTGTGGCATCGTAGCTTCCGGTGAGGTTGCCGACGATCCCGTTCTCGAAGAGCATGCCGACCTGCGCGTTCGACCAGCAGTGCCGACGATTCCCGTCCTTGTCGATCCCGCGCTTGAAGAAGGCGTTCACTTTGACAATATCACCGCAGAAGTAACGCATGACGTCGATCGAATGGGGATGGAGCGCACGCATGTGGAAGTGTTCGGACGTTTCGTTCGGGTTGTTGATCCACATCGTCATGTTAATGATGTTGATCTCACCGAGCCGGCCGGACTCGACCCACTCCTTTGCGCGCGCAGCCGCCGGTGTAAACCGGTGGTTCAGGTCGATCCCGTATCGCAGCCCCTTCTCTTTGGCCAGGGCGACCATCGCGTGCGCCTCGTCGAGGTTGTTAGAGATCGGTTTCTCTCCCAGGACGGGGATCCCGGCGTTGAGGAGTTCGATAGTCGGCTTATAGTGATCGCCGCCATTCTCGGTGCCTGCACTGGCAACGCTTGCGGCGTCGATCTGCAGGCCGCTGTCGAGCATGTCCTGGACGGAGTAAAAGGTCTTCGCCTCATAGGCGTCGGCAGCCTTGTCCGCCCTCTCCTCGATCAGATCGCATACGGCGACCACGTCACACGACTCGTGCCCGTGATAGATGCTTGCGTGTCTGTTTCCGATGCCGCCCAGTCCGACGACGGCCACATTGAGCCCCATGGTTAGCTCCGTATCTATACGTTAAGGAGAGCACTGAAGCCCTCAAAGGACCGCTTGACCACGTCGTCGATCTCTTCGACAGGCATCTCTTTTGTCCCCACGATCTCTAGGACCCCATACTTCACTCTGGGCGCCGTGTTCAGTTTGGCGACGATCGCCGGAAGGTTTAGGTCCCCCTCGCCGGCCACCTGCTGCGCGACGGGACAAATGTTCAACTCCCGTGTCTTCACGTCCCGGATCCGAACGGAAATCATATACTCGAGAAGCTTATCCATTGTCTCCTCGGGGATCTCTTCCTGCGGGGTCCGCCAGATGTGGGTCGGGTCGTAGTTGAGGCCGACCCACTCAAGGTCGACCTCCTGCATGAACCGGTAAGCCGTCTCCGTATTATAGACCGCGTTCTTGACGTGGGGCTTGATGCTCAGCTTGACGCCCCTTGATGCCGCCTCTTTTGCCAAATCGTTGATGTTATCAACAACGGTCCCGAATGACTCCTCGTCGTCAGTCTGGCCGCCCGGACCGGTGGTTACGAATGGTGCGCCAATGGCTGCGGTCGCATCGAGGACCTGGAGGAAGCGGTCTCGGTCCCCGAGGTTGCCGCTCCCGCCGACGGAGTCGATCTCTAGGCCTCGTTCGGCTACGGCTGACTTGATCCCCTCGTAGTAGGCCGAATCCTCATCCAACGTTAGGTGTGGTGCCATGTTTTGTATAGCACAGACCTCAACCGCCTGGTATCCGGCCTCAGAGATCCTGTCGAGGGCGAGCGTGAGGTCCTGGCCGCCGTATAGAATGGTACTGCATCCCAGTTGCATCTGATTTGACTCCTATCGAGGTGTGTTCATCGTAAGGCTGGCTACAATATTCCGGGTCCATGCGTTTGTCAAGCTACCTTGGCCAATAGGCACAGAAAAGGGGAGCGACATCACATCGCTCCCCTCAATTAGTCTGTCTGCCAGCTTTCAGGGCCAAATCTTCTTGTCATTGAGTTGCTTAAGGATCTCTTGCGTGGTTTGCTTGGTGATGGCCTTCTCCGTATTTACCTCGATTTCGTCTACGTCGATCTGGGAGGCATACCACTTCATCGTTGCCATGAAACCGGCCACGACGACACAGATCACGAACATCGCGCCGAACGTGAAGAAGTTACGCTTGGTGAACCGCCGCCTGGGTCTCGGGGGGTGGCGATGATGCTGTCTGTGGCCGATCACGGATATGGAGTGTCCGCCATCGTCAGGGGTGTCTTCGCGGGGGCGCCCATTGGTCGGCTCCCCCCGCAGATCGTTTGAGAAGCCCTCGGCTTCTGCCGGGGGAGGCAATGGCTTGGGTCTGGTCGGTGAAGGTGTTGCCGAGAGAGGCGGCGCAGAAGCTGCGGGCGGCTCTGCCGGTGGGGGAGCGCCCGTCTCGTTTCTTTGCAGGGCCGCGAGGACTTCGTTGAGCTCGCCTGCGACCGGCGCTGGGGCCTCTTCCTGATCGGCTGGCTCCGGACTCCCGTCTCCACCCAGCTTTTGAAGGGCAGCGAGCACCTCGTTCGATCCTTCTGCCGATCCCGCTGGCTGGGTGCGGTCCGCCACCGGGGTCGTAATGTCGTAGAGGGCATCCGTCGACTTCGGTGTAGCCGAGGGCAGTTCGTCCAGGACGGCATTGACCTCCTTCAGGATCTCGGCGGACCTGAAGGGCTTACTGACGAAAGCACTGACACCGAGCTTCGACAGGTCCTCCGATACCTGGTCCGTCACGAAACCCGAAACAACGATGACAGGGACATCAAGCCCTTTGCCTCTTATGAACTCGAGCATCGACGGGCCGTCAATCGTCGGCATCTTCAGGTCGAGCAGGACGAGGTCAGGGTTCTTGCGACTGATCGCGTCCATCGCCTCCGTCCACATCTTGCATCCGATCGCCCGATAGTCGGCGGACTCGAGGATGTCGACGAGGAGATCGACGATGTTCTCGTCATCGTCTAAGACGATGACGGTTCGTGTGTCGGTAGAAGGAGCCATAGCACCTAAGTTGTTGTTACGCGACCGACCAAGCTAAGGTGAACGTTCGGCCCCGACAAGGCACTTGAAGGACATAATCTCGCATTTTGTTCGTTTTCGCGGCGTGTCGAGGGCCTTGAAAGAGCTCGGCGTCTGGAGTATACTCCAACGTTCTCCCACCAAGATCTTTCCCGCACCTTTTAGCCGTACACGAAAACGCCAACTGGATGGAATCTAGAAACATCGTGGTAAAGGGTGCCCGCGCACACAACCTGTGTGACGTGGACCTCAAGCTGCCAGAGGGGGAACTCGTCTGCTTTACGGGAGTGTCGGGATCCGGCAAGTCCTCGATGGCATTCGATACGATCTATGCAGAGGGGCAGCGTCGATACGTCGAGTCGCTCTCGGCCTACGCTAGGCAGTTCCTCGGCCAGCTTGAAAAACCGGACGTCGACAGCATCAACGGGCTGTCTCCGACGGTCTCGATCGAGCAGAAGACCGCTGGACGGAACCCGCGATCGACCGTTGGAACGATGACCGAGATCTACGACTACCTGCGCGTTCTGTTCGCGCGGGTGGGGGAACCGCATTGCGTCTCGTGCGGAGCACCGATCGGCTCTCAGGCCCGGGACGGGATCGTCGATCGCATTCTCGGGATGGATGAAGGCACTCGCTTCTCGATCCTCGCCCCCGTGGTCCAGGCGCGGAAGGGCGAGTATCAGGACCTGTTCGAAGATCTTCAGCGGCAGGGCTATATCCGTGCCCGGGTCGACGGACAGACCGTCCTCCTGACTGACACACCGAGCCTGGAGCGCCATATCCGTCACGACATCGAGGTCGTGATCGATCGCCTGATAGTCAAGCCGGACTCGCGCGCCCGGATCGGAGAGTCCGTCGACGCGGCATTGCGGCTTGCCGAGGGCACACTCCTCGTGTCGCCCGAGGGCGAAGATGACATCCTCATCAGCGCCAGCTTCTCCTGTACTGCCTGCGGCCTGAGTGCCACCCCCCCGACGCCTCAGCTCTTCTCATTCAATAGTCCCCAGGGCATGTGCCCAACCTGTCGCGGAATCGGAACTCACATCCGGATGGATGAGGGCGTGGCCATTCCCGATCCGGCCAAGTCCGTGTCTGAAGGGGCGATCGCACCGCTTGGGCTACCCCGTAATCGGTGGAAGATGCACTATTACGAAGGTGTACTCCGGCGACATAAGTGCGACCTGGATACCCCTTGGGAGAAGATTCCCACGCGAGGTAAGCGAGAGCTGCTCCGGGGTGTTAAGGGGCGGATCGAACTGGCCTGGAAACGCAGGAACGGGTCCGTCTATCGACATCGTGGCCGGTTCGACGGGATCCTGCCGCCGCTTGAGCAGAAGTATGCCGAGTCGGGGAGTGCGAGTGTCCGTCGTAAGCTTAGCGCCTACATGCTCGAGGGGCCTTGTAACTCGTGTGAGGGTTCGCGTCTGAGGGACGAAGCGAGATCCGTCCTTATCGCAGGAACATCGTTACCCGATGTGACCGCCATGACGATCGAGGATGCCCACACGTTCTTCGAGCATCTGGTATTATCCGAATCTAACCAGACGATCGCGGAAGACGTCCTCAAGGAGATTCGCGGGCGGCTGAGCTTCCTGTTGGACGTCGGGCTGAACTACCTGTCGCTCGAACGTACCGCACCGACCCTTTCCGGGGGCGAATCTCAGCGGATTCGTCTGGCCAGCCAGATCGGCAGCGGCCTCGTCGGTGTGACCTACGTCCTGGATGAACCTTCGATCGGGCTCCACCATCGCGACAACAACCGCCTGCTCGACGCACTCTGTCGTCTGAGGGATGCGGGGAACCGCGTCCTGGTGGTCGAACACGACGAGGATACGATGCGACGAGCGGATCGCGTCGTCGACTTTGGACCCGGGCCCGGGCACCTGGGCGGGCACTTGGTCGCGGAAGGGTCGTGGCGACAGATCGCGCGCGCGAGGAAGTCGGTAACGGGAGCCTACCTGAGTGGCCGCCGAGCAATCCAGGTTCCGGAGGAGCGTAGGAAGCCGGCGGAGTGGTTGACCATCCGGGGCGCCCGGCACAACAACTTGAAGAATGTGACCGCGAAGATCCCGCTGGGCATTCTGTCGTGTGTGACGGGCGTGTCAGGGTCGGGGAAGAGCTCACTGATCACGGATATCCTGTATCAGGCCCTCGCGCGTGATCTGAACCGCGCGGAGACCAACCCGGGCGCGTATCGACGGATCGACGGGGTGGAAAAGCTCGACAAGGTGATCGAGATCGATCAACAGCCGATCGGGCGGACTCCCAGGAGTAACCCAGCCACCTATACTGGCGCGTTCAGCCCGATTCGTGCTCTTTACGCGGAGCTCCCCGAGTCGCGCGTCAGGGGCTACAAACCCGGTCGATTCAGCTTCAACGTAAAAGGAGGCCGATGCGAGGTCTGCCAGGGGAACGGGGCGAACCTCGTCGAGATGGACTTCCTGGCTGACGTGTGGGTGACGTGCCCGATTTGTGAGGGCAGACGGTTCCGGCGGGAAACGCTTGACGTCACATTCAAGGGGAAATCCATCGCGGACGTTCTCGAGATGGAAGTGGAAGAGGCCGCAGGCCTGTTCCGGGGCATCAAGCCGATCTACCGTGTCCTGAGCGTCTTGGTCGATGTTGGCATGGGCTACGTCAAGCTCGGTCAACCGGCTCCCACCCTGTCAGGCGGAGAAGCACAGCGGATCAAGCTAGCGAAAGAGCTGTGCCGCGCGAACACGGGCCAAACCCTGTATATCCTCGACGAACCCACCACCGGTCTCCACTTTGCAGATGTGCAAAACCTTCTGAACGTGCTCGAGACGCTCGTTGAGCTGGGTAACACCGTGGTCGTGATCGAACACAATATTGACGTGATCAAGACCGCCGATTGGATCGTGGATCTGGGGCCTGAAGGGGGAGCGGGTGGTGGCTCCATCGTGGCTCAGGGCACCCCCGAGACGGTTGCGGATGAGCCCGCATCGCACACGGGATCGGCACTCAAGCGGATCCTCGAGATGGAGACGCCCGAGCTCGCCAACGACAAACCTAATGGACGATCGAAACGCGCCGACTGTTTTAAATCCATCGACGTATTTGGCGCGCGCGAAAACAACCTGCGGAATGTCGACGTCACGATCCCCCGCGACAAGATGACGGTCATCTCCGGGGTGTCCGGATCCGGCAAGTCCTCCCTGGCTCTGGATACGATCTTCGCCGAAGGGCAGCGTCGGTATGTCGAGTCGCTATCGGCCTACGCACGACAGTTTCTCGGACAGATGCCAAAGCCCAAGGTCGACCGGGTTGTCGGGCTGTCCCCGGCAATCTCGATCGGGCAGAAGGCTGCCAGCAAGAACCCGCGGTCGACTGTCGGCACGGTAACGGAGGTGTATGATTATCTCCGCGCGCTATACGGCCTTCTGGGCAACGTGCATTGCTCGAACCGGGCCTGCAACGGCGCAAAGGCTTGTGCACAGTCGTCCAAACAGATCGTCGACCGCATCCTGTCAAATCCTGGAGAACAGCGGGCGATGATTTTGGCCCCTCTGGAGCCCGATCGGGGAGAAGACTACGGCACGCTGATCTCACGCGCCCGCCGTACGGGATATCTTCGCGGACGTATCGACGGGGAAGTGTTCGAACTTGCAAAACCGGTGGAGATCGACTATCGGCAGTCCCACCGGTTGGACATCGTCGTCGACCGTGTGATGGTGCGAGCCGATAGCCGGAAGCGGATCGCCGAGTCAGTGGAGAAAGCTCTGGATCTCTCGGGCGGTCTCGTGATCGTGGTGGATGCTGACACGGAAGAAGAGACGCGATTCAGCCAACACCTGTCATGTCCATCGTGCGGGAAAAGTTTCGACGCGCTCACGCCCCAGCGACTTTCGTTCAACAGTTACGAAGGTTGGTGCCAGACGTGTGAAGGGCTCGGTACTCAGAGGGGCATGGGCCAGAACACACTGATTCCCGACGCGACGAAGTCGCTCCTGGATTGTGCGGTCGCTCCCTGGGGGCCGCTCGAGGGGCCTCTTCTTCAGCTGATGTCTGCCGTCAGTCGTGAAGCTGGGTTCGAGCTGCGAACACCAGTCAGCGAACTCTCGGATGCGGCTCTGGAGGTTTTGCTCTACGGGCTGGGGAACCAGTGGCTCCAGGGCGAAGGCGGTCAACGGTTCAAGTATCGTGGCCTGTTCCCGACGGTTGAATCGCTGGTTCGGCTCTCTCCTCGTTTCCGCAGAGCGATGGGGGAGTTTGTCCAGGACGTCCCCTGTCCGAGTTGTCGGGGAACCCGGCTTGCAGACGTGGGCTCGGCAGCCCAGCTTCTCGGGAAAACGCTCCCGGATCTGGCCGACGATCCGATCCGCGAAGTACGGCAATGGTTCGAGTCGATTCTGCTCGAGGGTAGAGAGCTGGAGGCCGCCGGGGACATCCTTAAGGAGATCCAGGCCCGCCTGAAGTTCCTGGACGAGGTGGGGCTCGGATACATCTCGCTTTCGCGCCGGGCCCCAACCCTTTCCGGTGGCGAAGCGCAGCGGATTCGTCTTGCTAGCCAGATCGGGTCCGGGCTCACGGGCGTACTTTACGTGCTCGATGAGCCGACGATCGGACTGCATCAGCGCGACAACCGCAGACTCCTGACGGCACTCAAACAGCTTCGTGACCTCGGCAACACGCTGGTCGTCGTCGAACACGACCGCGATACGCTCGAGGCTGCAGATCACGTGGTCGACTTCGGGCCGGGCGCAGGGACGGAGGGAGGACAACTGGTGGCCACCGGGCGTCCAAGGAAACTGCCTGTTCGGAAAGGATCGCTAACGGCGCGATACCTGAAGGGGGAGCTGGAGATTGACGTTCCGAAGCGCCGCGACGGAAACGGAAGCCAGATCGAGGTGGTCGGAGCACGACACAACAACCTCAAAAACATCGCCGTGTCCTTTCCGCTGGGGAAGCTGGTCTGTGTAACCGGCGTATCCGGCTCCGGGAAGAGCTCGCTCGTTAATGACGTCCTTTATGGTGCGCTGGCCACAAACGTGAACCGGGTACATTGGGCGTGGGGTGAACATGATGAAGTGCGCGGGCTGAAACACGTGGACAAGGTCATCCGGGTCGACCAGACGCCGATCGGGTTCTCGCCACGCAGCAATCCGTGCACATATGTGAAGGTGTTCGACCATATCCGTAAGTTCTACTCACAGCTTCCGGAGGCTCAGGTCCGGGGCTTCAAGCCCGGCCACTTCAGCTTCAACAACCGGCGCGGCCGCTGTGACGCCTGTGATGGGATCGGGCTGAAATGCATCGAGATGCACTTCCTGCCCGATGTTTGGGTAATCTGCGACGTCTGCGACGGGAAGCGATACATCCGCGATATCCTGAACGTCAAGTACCGGGGCTATTCGATCGCGGACGTGCTTGACGCAACCATCCAGGACGCGGTCGGGATCTTCGACACCTTCAGGGCCGTGAAGCGTACGCTGCAGACACTCGTGGATGTCGGTCTCGGGTATATGAAAATGGGGCAAGCGTCTTCGACCCTGTCTGGAGGGGAGGCTCAGCGCGTCAAGCTCGCCCGTGAATTGGCGAGACCGAGTACAGGGCGGACGATCTACCTGCTCGACGAGCCGACGACCGGTCTCCATTTCGCCGATATCCAGAAGCTGCTTGAGGTTCTGAATCGACTCGTGGACGGGGGGAACACGGTGGTGATCATCGAGCACAATCTGGATGTGATCAAGACCGCTGACTGGGTGATCGATCTCGGCCCGGAGGGGGGCGACGACGGGGGACAGATCGTCGCGGAGGGCCCACCCGAGCAAGTTGCCACTGTCGAGAGCTCGCACACAGGCCGCTTCCTCAAAGAGATCCTGGTGGCTTGATCATTTGAATTACATCGGCCGCAAATACTCCCTCCTGGAATTCCTCGAAGACGGGATCACCTCCTTTGTCGATCGAAATGCTACCCGGTTGTTCGACGTGTTCGCCGGAACCGGTACGGTCGGGTGGCACTTCAAGCGACTCGGATACACGGTTACCGCGAATGACATCCAGTACTACGCCTACTGTCTGAACCGGGCGTTCGTCGGGTTGAATCGTCCTCCGGCATTTACGCGGCTCAGGGAGGTGATGGGTCTCGGGTCGGCAAGACGAGGGCCAGCGGAAGTACTGGAAGCGGTCAACGCGATCCGAAGTCGCAGGGGGTTTATCTTCAAGAACTACTGCCCGGGTGGATCGTCGACGCCCAAGCGGTTCTACTTCAGCGATCGCAACGGACAGAGATGTGACGGGATCCGCACCCAGCTGGAAGCGTGGCGGGATGAAGGCGTGCTGACGGAGGGAGAATACTACTACCTGATGGCGAGCCTGATCGTCGCGATGGATCGCGTGGCCAATACGGCGTCCGTGTATGCGGCCTATCTAAAGCGCTTGAAATCGACAGCTCGGAAGGATTTTGTCCTGAATCCCGTTCCGGTCTCGGCTGGCACCGGCCGGCATCCCGTCCATCACCGGAACGGTTCGGAGCTTGTGAGCCGGATCCCGTGTGACATCCTCTACATGGACCCGCCGTACAACCAGCGCCAGTATTGTACCAACTACCACGTACTCGAGACGATCGCAGCCTACGATCGACCTCGCCTGTCGGGTGTCACCGGCCTTCGTCCTTACGACGAACAGCGCTCCGATTTTTGCGTCAAAGTAAAGGCGCTTGGCGCGCTGAACACGATGGTCGGTCGAGCACGTGCGCGTTATGTGTTCCTGAGCTACAACAGCGAGGGGTTGATGAGTCGTCGTGAGATCCTGGGTGTGCTCGGTTCTTACGGAAAAGTCGACGTGAAGACGAAGCGCTATCCTCGCTTCCGGGCTGATGCCGATGGAGCGAATCGAAACTACAAAGCGGATAGCGTGACCGAGTATCTCTTCAGGCTGAACAAGGAATAGCGGCGGCGGCAACATCGAGATGGATACCGAGTCGACATGAACCTGAACATTCCAGTGCGGTCGTTCTTCTCGTTCGAGCAGGCGACTCCACACGTGGCCGACACGCGCTTCCTGAAGGGAACCCTCTTGGGATGGGATCAGGCGAACCGTCTTCCGGACCTGATGGCCATCGATGGTAAGGATCCCTACGCGGACGTCTACCTGGGGTGGAGTGAGGAGGGCATCTACCTCGGGGTTGACGTAAAGGGCACGCCAGCACTCGAGGTCCAGACGAAGCGGCCGCTGAAGGGGGATGGCATCCAGATCTGGTTGGATACGCGGGATGTCCGGGAAGCCCATCGCGCCAGCCGGTTCTGTCACCATTTCTATTTCCTGCCGACCGGGGGCCCATCCGACGGGCCTGCTGCCGGCCAGGTCCGAATCCGGAGAGCACGTGCACAGAACAAGCCCTGTGAACCGCAGAGTATCACGGTGGCCTCACGTATGTCCAAGAAAGGCTACCGTCTGTCAGCCTTCCTCCCGGCCGATATTCTGACTGGATTCGAACCCGACGACAACAACCGGTTCGGATTCACCTACCTGATTCGGGATCGAAAGCTCGGCCGCCAATTCTGGACCGCTGACGAACCGCTTCCCGTTGCTTATGACCCCAGTCTTTGGGCTACAGTTGTACTGGTGTGAGGGAAAGGCATTGACTTCGGTCTGAGCGCATCCTATTGGTCAATTTTCCGGTGATCCGACGCATTTTCCCGGGATCTTCCGAAACTCCTCCTTCACTGACTCCCTATCGACCGGTACTCTCGCACGTGAGAACCCGGGCAACACAGGGCCCTCCAATCACTGACCTGGCAACAACCGTGAACCTGATTGAAAACACAAACGACGCCCTCCTCGGCAAAATTTCGCCCGAGTTGAGGGATGG
This sequence comes from Gemmatimonadota bacterium, assembly GCA_002727195.1. GTDB lineage: Bacteria > Latescibacterota > UBA2968 > UBA2968 > UBA2968 > UBA2968. The sequence continues at coordinate 115,306 of PBWH01000030.1, read as the reverse complement.
TGAGCGTGAACTGATCCGAGTCGCCTCCGATCTGAGCCCGGACGGCCACTACGGCACCCAGTGGGTCGTGGTGACGAACGAACGGGTCCTTGTGCATACGAACGGCAAGACCCCTTCGGATGCTCCCGTCGAGGTCACGCCGCAGGGCCAGATGCACATCACGGACTGGCAGCCCTCGCACACCCTCGAGATCCCGATCGAGAACGTCCAGCGCGCTCGCACCGAGCCGTATGTTGGCGGCGCATCGCTCGAGATCGAGCGTAAGGACGAGCCGATTGTCTCGATCCCGTATTCGAAGACGCTGGCAGAGAAGTTCTCAGAAGTCACACGGGGGATCGAGCAGCTAAGGAAAGGGGAAGACCTCTACCTGAAGGAGACGCTCGATCGGACGCACTGCTCGACCTGCGGGAAGCAGCTGCCCGAACGGAACGGGATCTGCCCCAACTGTATCAGCCGGTTTGCAACGCTGGGTCGGATCGCGAACTACATGGTGCCTTACAAGCGGCACGCCATCTTCCTGGCGATTGCGTCGGTGGCGACGACCGTGGCCGAGCTGATTCCCCCCAAGGTCACTCAGTGGATGGTCGATGAGGTCTTTGTCCCGGTAGCCGAGCAGCCGGCGCTGCTCGATGACCGTGCATCGCTGCTGGGGGTCTTCGTGATGGCCTTGGTCGGGTTGCGCCTGTTGACCTGGGGCGCCGAGTGGCTGCACGGGTGGACCGTCACGTGGCTGAGCGCTCGCGTGACGGCAGATATCCGCAGCCAGCTTTACAGGCGACTCGAGTTGCTATCGCTCCAGTTCTACGACAAGCGGCAGGTCGGCCAGGTCATGTCTCGCGTCACGAGTGATACGGGACGCCTGCAGGACTTCCTCGTCGACGGGCTGCCGTATCTGATCATCAACAGCTTGATGATCTTCGGTATCCTAATTGCCCTGTTCTCTATGAGTTGGAAACTGACGCTCTACATCCTGGTGCCCGTTCCCGTCATCATTCTGTGGGGGGCGATCTACTGGAAGAAGATGCGTCTCTACTTCACGAAGTGGTTCCAGTCGTGGTCCAACCTGATGGCCAGAGTGAATGAGGCACTGACGGGTATCCGGGTCGTGAAGGCGTTTGCCCAGGAGCCTCGTGAGATCTCGGTTTTCGAGAACCGGAACAAGGACTTCACGCGGATCGGGATCCGGGCAGAGGTGCTTCGCGGAATCTTCTTCGCGACGATGAGCCTGCTGACCGGGGTCGGGGTGATGATCGTGTGGTATTTCGGCGGGCGGGAGGTACTGGACGGCGAGCTGACACTGGGGAAACTGCTCGCATTCTACAGCTATATGTGGTTGCTCTACGGCCCGCTCGAGTGGTTTGGCATGGTGAACAGCTGGATGACCCGCGCCTTCGCCGGTGCCGAGCGCATCTTCGAAATCATCGACACACCACCAGAGGCATATGAAGACCCGGACGCACAGCCAATGCCTCAGATCGATGGCCGCGTGACCTTCAAGAACGTGACCTTCGGCTATGACAAGAGCAAACCAGTTCTTCACGAAATCGACCTGGATATCAAGCCGGGGGAGATGATCGGATTGGTCGGGAAGAGCGGGGTCGGGAAGACGACGACGGCAAACCTGATCTGTCGGTTCTACGAGGTCGACCGTGGACGGATCGAGATCGATGGCGTCGACATCAACGACATCAAGCTCGAAGACCTCCGAAGCCAGATCGGTATCGTGCTCCAGGAGCCATTCCTGTTTAGTGGAACGATCCAGGACAACATCGGATATGGCCGACCGGGTGCCTCCTTTGAGGAGATTATGGAAGCCTCCATTGCCGCGAATGCGCACGAATTCATCGTGGGCAAACCCGATGGCTACGACACCGTGATCGGCGAACGCGGGGCCACGCTCTCCGGAGGCGAACGCCAGCGCGTATCGCTGGCTCGCGCGATTCTACACAACCCGAAGATCCTGATCCTCGACGAGGCGACCTCTTCTGTCGACGTCAAGACGGAGAAACGGATCCAGGATGCGATCGGGAACCTCGTCGTCGGGCGCACGACGGTTGCTATCGCGCACCGCCTGTCGACTCTGAGAAACGCGCACCGGCTCGTTGTCATGGACGCAGGTCGGATCGTGGAGATGGGGACACACGAAGAGCTCATGGACAAGAACGGCACCTTCGCGAACCTCGTGAAACTCCAGCAGGAAGTCGCCGAAATCATGGTAGTGAGAGAGTAATGTCATCGCCCTACATGGAAACAGCTCCCCCTGAAATCGATCGCAAGATCGAAGAGGCGAGCGTAGACACCCGCGATGTCGTCGTGCGGGTCGAAGGCGACTTGAGCGGGACGAAGACCTACGGCTCCGAGTGGCTCGTGGTTACGAATGATCACGTACTGGTCGTCCCGGAAGACGCGACGAACGGCACGCAGCAGGCAGCGATTTCCGAGCTGCTAGACGTGCGCGTAGATGACCTCGTCGGCGGTGGTGTCGTGGAGTTCGAGAATCGCGAAGGTCCGCCGGTCCGGATCGGGTTTTCGCAGTCGCTCCGGCCGAAATTCGCAGAAATAGCCGAAAGCGTGAAGGCGATGGCGCGGGGAGAGGCGCTGTCTCTCCCGAAGGAAGTCGACGAAACGCGATGCGGTTCGTGTGGACGTCTTCTCCCTGAGAAGAACGGAGTCTGCGCCGTCTGTATGAGGAAGTGGGATACCTTCCAGCGGATCGTCGGATACATGCTCAAGTATCCCTTTCAGGCCGGTGTGACCGCTGCTTTCACGATCCTGGCCACCGTGCTCAGCCTCGTTCCCCCCAAGATCACGCAGTATATCATCGATGATGTGCTGACGCCTCGGTCCGGGGTAGAGAAGCTCACCTGGTTCGTGGGGGCCCTGGCCACCGTACGGATCACGATGTGGGCCGGCGACATCGGCACCCGCTTCTTCAGCCGAAGACTGGGCTTCCTGGCGATCGCGGACCTCAGGCAGGATTTGTATCGACAGTTCCAGATCCTGCCCCTGCGCTTCTACGACCGACGACGAATTGGCTCCCTCGTGTCGCGGATGACCAACGACAGCGACCGGCTGGAAGTCTACATGGTGTTCGACATGCCGTTTATCCTGTCGAACGGTTTGACGTTCTTCGGGATCCTGGGCGTGCTGTTCTTCACGAGCTGGGAGCTCGCGCTGCTGATCTGTATCCCGATTCCGCCGATCGTGTATGCGGGCAGCCGGATCTGGACCCGGATGATGAAGTTCTGGAACCGGTGGGGGGCGCAATGGTCTCGGCTGTATTCTCAGCTGAACGAATCCATCAACGGGATTCGGGTGGTCAAGGCCTTCGCTCAGGAGAATCGTGAAGGGGAGCGCTTCGACGAGCATAACATCGCTGTCCGTGATGTTTCGGTTATCGGCGAACGCAACTGGTTCGTGTTCTTCACGGTGACGAACTTCCTGATGACCTGTGGCGGCTTTCTGATCTGGTACTTTGGCGGACTGCAGGTGCTTGAGGAGCGGCTTACGCTCGGCCAGCTGATGCTGTTCGTCAGTTATATGTGGATGATGTATCAGCCGCTCCGGTGGTTCGGTGATTTCTACAATTTCATGATGCGGGCCTTCGCGGGTGCCAAGCGAATCTTCGAAGTGATCGACCACGAGCCGGAGCCGTTTGACAACCCGGATGCTATCTCGATGCCCCGCATCGAGGGGCGAATCACGTTCAAGGATGCCTACTTCGGCTACGACCCGGGTAAACCGGTTCTGAAGGGAATAGAATTCGACGTAGCCCCGGGGGAGATGATTGGTCTGGTCGGGAAATCGGGAGGCGGTAAGTCAACGCTGATCAACCTGATCTGCCGGTTCTACGACCCGGATCGGGGAGCCGTGCTCGTCGACGGACACGATATGCGGGACGTGAGTCTCCGCGACCTGCGTTCCCAAATCGGCATGGTGCACCAGGAGCCGTTCCTTTTCGACGGAACGATTGCTGAGAACATTGCGTATGGGAAACAGGACGCGACGATGGACGAAGTGGTTCGGGCGGCTCTGGCAGCGGAAGCCCACGAATTCATCGTGAAGAAGCCCGATGGCTATGACATGCGAGTCGGTGAGCGGGGTAACCGCCTGTCAGGAGGGGAAAAGCAGCGGATGTCCATCGCGCGCGCGATTCTGCACGATCCCCGAATCCTGATACTGGACGAGGCGACCTCATCGCTGGATACCCCAACAGAGCGAAAGATTCAGCTGGCCATCAGCCGGCTTGTCGAGGGACGGACGACGTTCGCAATCGCGCACCGTCTGTCTACCCTTCGCAGTGCGAGCCGGCTGGTGGTGGTAGACGAAGGACGGGTTGCGGAAGTGGGGACCCACGAGGAGTTGATGGAACGGCAGGGCATCTTCCATCGCCTGGTCAAGACCCAGCAGGAGACTACTGCAGTGATGGGAGTGGGCGCGGACGGATAATCGATTCATGCTTGTCCTGACCGCGAACGAATACGAGAATTAGAAAGGAAATCCGAGGCGAACAATGGAAGCCGTGGTTATGGAGCCGGAAGTTGAAGAAGAAGTCGAGAAGGTGCAGGCCAAGAAGTTCGATTGGAAGCCTTCACCGATTGAGACGATCCATCCTGAAACAGTAGAGGCCGGTGCCATCCGACTGTTTCGAGAACCCGCGTGGCGTTTACGGATGACCATCGAGGGTGATCGGTCATATACGCGGGTGAAGGTCGTGCGTGCCGCGCCGCTATCAGAGCCGGATCGCTATATCTGCTTCCTGGACGTGAAGGATGAAGCGATCTGTATGGTCAAGGGCCTGGCGGAACTTCGGGAGGAGAATCATGCGATCGTCAGGGAGGAGTTGGATACGCGGTATCTGACGGCATATGTGTCAGAGATCGTCAACCTGCGGAACGAGTATGGCGTCTCGTATTGGGATGTCGAAACAGACCGGGGTCGACGAGAGTTCGTGGCCAAGAATGTGGCCGAGAACGCCCAATGGCTCGGTGATACGAGGTTGTTTATCCTCGACGTCGATGGAAATCGATTCGAGTTCAGCGACCTGACACGCCTGGACAAGCGAAGTCGGTCCTTGATCGATACAGTACTCTGATCTGGCTCCAGAACGGGTCAAGAGGCGAGTCTATCCAATGGGTGGCTCGCCTCTTTGCGTTTATGCGCTCTCATCCGGCCCCCATTGACGGTTAGACTGTTTTCCGCGACTCTTGCAGGACCACAGGACTCACTCAACAACGGACGATTCAGTGAAACGCCATTTTACTCCGGCGATCTGCCTGCTCTTCCTCTCGTGCGTGACGGCGCCGACTCCGAGCTCTGATCGTGGCCAGGCAATCGCTCACTATGACAAGGCGGTGGGCTTCTACGCCCAGGAGCAGTATCAGGATGCGGTAGAAGAGTATCAGCTGGCGGTACAGGATTGGCCGAACTACACCGAAGCCCACTTTGGGTTGGGTGCCAGCTTCATCAAGACCGGGTTCTACCGGGGAGCCGTGATTGCCTTGCGCCGGGCGATCGACCTGAAACCCGAGTGTCCCGAGGCTTACGCCAATCTCGGGCTGGCAGAGGCCGCTGTCGGTCGTCCGGCCGACGCAGCAGCGAGCTTGAGGCAAGCTGTGGACCAGGATCCCGATCTCTGGTCAGCCTGGATCTCGCTCGGTCGCGTCTACTGCACCCTCGGGCAGATCGAGGATTCGCTGGACGCGTATCGTGAGGCGGTCACCGGAATGCCGTATCACGCCCACATTGCGCTGGCCAGCCACTACAAATCCACGGGCGATCTCGAGCGTCTTATTTCTCATCTTCGTGCTGCGGCAGCCGCCGATTCGACGCGCCCAGAGCCCTGGTCCGACCTGGGCAATGCGTATCAGTCGCGTGGAGACTTTCTGGATTCCCGTGAGGCTTACTTGATTGCGATCGACCGCAGCGTGGGGGCATCGCCACAAGTGGTCAGAAAGTTGGCCGACGTCTATGCGGCTTCAGGAGAATTTTCGGAGGCTGCGAGGTTGTACGGAGAGGTCCTGGCAGAGGCTCCGGACGATGCTGCCCTGCACTACAACCTCGCTGTTGCGTATGATTCACTGGGGCGCCACGATGAAGCCATCGCGTCGTATCGTCGCGCGATCGAGCTTGATGTGGGCTTCGTCGACGGCTATCTATACCTCGCGACGGCCCTGATTGGGAATCGACGGTTGTCCGAGGCTCTCGATGCATATGACGCTTACCTGCTATGTGCCGAGGAGGGTGATCGGCGATACCAGGTCGAGGTGCTAGCACAGAAGCTGCGCGCAGCCCTTGGCCGATAACAAAGGGAGAGTCATCTCGGCGCTCCTTTCCAGTTATGCCTCAGGTACCCGTTCTGGCAGTGTCCTTGGAAGCTTGTTTCCACAGCGACGCAAACGATTCCGACTCATCATCCTCGACAACCCGCAGCGTCGATCCAGGTTCTGAAATCGGCTGAGCGTCTTTCGGATACACGTGATGGAGATCCTGCTTGCTGCAGGTGTATCGTGTCCGCTCACCGCTCTGCCTGAGGTACTCATACAGATGACGCGGCGGGTCTGCCCACGCGTAGTCGACGGTGTATCGTTTGACAGCGTCCCGGTCGATCGTGACGCCCAGTCCCGCTCTCGTCGGCACCGGGTAGAAGCCTCCGCGGATTTCATGATCGGCCTTGAGCAACTGGGATTCCCAGATGTTCATGCACGTGATGGCCGGCCACTTGGCCTGGGGGAGGACCGCCCCCTGATGTGCAGCCCAGGCAGTCGTGATGCCCGTTCCGACCAGTTGTAGCCAGAACGGCTTATTGGCCTCGTCGCACACGGCTGCATGCCTGCTCAGTCGGGTGGCTCCTGCACAGAGTACGAACCCATCGGCGACGTCTTCCTTCATGGTGGTCATCGCCGGTGGGTTTCCATAGTGCATCGCGATCGGCTTTGATGTACGGGCACGGATTTGCCGGTTTCCGGCGACGTCGTTCTGGGGAATCGGGGTCTCGATCATCGCGATCTCCTCGAATGTTTCCATTTTCGTCAGGTGAGGGATCGCGTTGGCTGCATTGGCCAGGGTTCCGTTGTAGTCCAAATCCAGGTGGAAACCAGACGGGACCGCATCCTGGACCGCCTTTACGGCTGCCGACAGGTCGAACCAGGGCCGTGCCTTCAGCTTGGCACTCGTGTATCCGGCCGCGACTGCCTGCCGACACTCTTCCTCCCACCCCTCGGGTGGCATGTCCATGTTCCACCATGATATCGGGCACCAGTCCCGGATCTTCGTACCCAGGAGGGCGTGGACGGGAACGCCGAGTGCTTTGCCCACTGCATCAAAGAGGGCCATCTGAACGCCTGCCCCGAGCGAGTCCTCCCACATCATCTCTGCTGCGCGCCGCCCGAGTGTGCGATCATAAACGTCTTCCGGCACTTTGGACCACGTGTAGTTGGGGATCGTCTCGCCATAGCCCTTGACGCCCCCCGTCAGGGTGACGGTGCATAGTTCTACGATCCGCCAATGGGGGAGCCAGTACTTCAGGTGCTTGTTCGCGTGCGCTGTGAACGGTATATCGAGGTGCGTAAACGCGATGTTTTCGATTTTCATGCGTTCCTCCGTGAGTGATTCTCGGCAGATTACATCCACCGTGGCGCGGCGTCAAGCCAAGGGCCGATGACGCTTGTCTCACCGTCACGGTCGTGCTTTCTTGCGCTCGACCTATCTCGCAACACATCAGGAGGCACTATGGCACACAGACTCATCCACATCGGCGTTGGCGGCAGAGGGAAATGGTCGGTGAATATGGTTCCGAATCGGGACGACTACCAGAGTGTCGCGCTCGTGGATATTCGAGAAGACCATCTCGAAACGGCGATGGGCGTCACGGGGCTCCCGGAGTCCTCGTGCTTTCGCACACTCGACCAGGCGCTCAACAACGTCGAAGCAGATGCCGTCGTTGTCATCACCCCTCCAGATCTGCATACGGAACACTGCCTGGAGGCACTTAGAGACGGGAAACACGTCCTGGTAGAGAAGCCCTTCACCAAGACCCTGGCTGACTCCAGGATGCTGGTGGAGGAGGCAGAGAAGAACGGCGTTACGATCTGTGTGTCGCAGAACGCGAAGTATAATGCAGGTGCCGTAACGCTCAATCGGCTGATCCGTGACGAGGTCTATGGGAAGCCCTGTTTCGGTATGCACATGGCTCTGAGCTGGCGGAAGAAGGGCGTCCATCATTCCGGTGAAGACGATCACGCTTACCTCTGGGAGCGCGGAATACACGACTTCGACACGATGCGGTTCATGTTTGCAGATACCCCGAAACGCATGTGGGCACATGACTTCAACCCTTCCTGGAGTCCTTACAAGGCCGGCGCGGGTGCTCACGCCTGGATCGAGTTCGAGGGTGGCGCAACGTGTGGGTATCTCTGCTGTTTCGAGTCGCACAAGGGTGCCAAGATGACCCGCATCGATACTGAGGGGGGAACACTCGAGCTGGACGGGGGAAAGCTGACCCTGAAGCATCGAGAGAAGGACGAAGAAGAAGAAATCCCGCTGGACGAGTGTCCAGACTCGACGACCGTGATCATGAATGAATGGAACAAATACCTGAGTGATGGCGTTGAGCCAGAATTCTCCGGGCGCAATAATCTCACGACCGTCGCCATGGTCGAGGGGTGCGGCGCCGCGTCCGAACACGGTGTGGTTGTCGATTTCAAGACCTATCTGGAGACGGGATCGGTGTGACCGTGCAAGAGAACATGATGGGGGCCTATGGGCCTTGGGCTGCGGGACTGATCGGCGACGGGCCGGCCCGCCTGTCGTTCCTGCAGCCCGAGTTCGAGGACGTAGAGGCGTGGCGAGGCCAGGCTCGTGGACGGCTCAAGACCTGTCTGTCGCAGCCCGAATTGGGGCCCGCGTCGGATGTCAGGGTGGACAATCAGTTCGTATACGACGGTCTTCACATCGAGGAGCTGTCGTGGCAGCTGGCCATGGGGCCCAGGACAGAAGCGATCTTCCTGAAGCCGGAGGGCGCGTCCGGCCCCCTGCCAGCGGTTCTGGGACTGCATTGTCATGGTGGCAGGAAGTACTTCGGGAAACGAAAGATCACTCGGACATCGGATGAGCCCCACCCGTTGATCGAGGCACACCACGATCACTACTACGGTGGCGTCGCGTGGGCGAATGAACTGGCCAAGCAGGGGTATGCTGTTCTCGTCCACGATACGTTTCCGTTTGCGAGCCGGCGGGTCCGGCTGGCTGATGTCTCCGAGCGGATCCGGGATGGACTGAGCGATGAGAATCCGGAAGACGAAGAGAACATCCACGCCTACAACCGCTGGGCGGCCGATCACGAGTCCATCGTGGCGAAATCCCTGTTCTGTGGTGGGACCACGTGGCCAGGCGTATTCCTTGAAGAGGATCAGCGCGCACTCGACGTGCTTGCAGCCCGGCCTGATGTGGATGATGAGAATTTGGGATGTGGCGGTCTGTCCGGTGGCGGCCTACGGACGACCTTCCTGGGCGGGATGGACGATCGAATCAAATGTGCGGTCTGCGTTGGCATGTGTACGACGTGGCGTGACTACCTGTTCAACAAGTGTCACACCCACACCTGGATGATTTACGTTCCTCTGTTGCCGAAAGACCTGGACTACTGCGAGATCCTCGGGCTCCGAGTCCCGCTCCCCACGATGGTCCTGAATGACCGTGAGGATCAGCTTTTCACCCTGCCCGAGATGGAGCGAGCCGACAGGATGTTGCGGGAGATCTACGAGAAAGCCGACGCGGCCGATCGATATTCCTGTACCTTCTATCCCGGCCCGCACAAGTTCGACCTGGAGATGCAGACCGATGCATTCGACTGGTTCGACCGCTGGCTGAAGACCTGAACCTCTAGAATCGTGTCCCAGAGGTTCGTCTACCTATTTGTGGGGTCTATGACCGTCCCTCGATACACCCTCCACCGCGTCAGGACGCGGCTCCGGGCACTCGGGGTGAACAGTGTACACGCGCGCCATTAGTAAGCGAACTTCCGGGGCGGCAACTAAAAGAGCCTGAACTGACGCAAGGGGAGTAAGAAATGCCTTCGTTCGACGTCGTGAACAAAGTCGATATGCAAGAGATCGCGAACACGGTTAACAATGCCAGCAAGGAGATCCTGCAGCGCTACGATTTCCGTGGGTCGAACACGGAAGTGGAATGGGACAGCAAGACGAACCGTGTCCTTGTCCGGACCGAGGACGAAATGAAGATGGAAGCCGTCCGTGACATCCTGATCAACCACGCAACCAGGCGGAAAGTGGACGTGGCTTGTTTGGACTTCAAGGATGTCGAGGCAGCCGGCGGAAAGACCCTGCGGAGGGAAGTCCTGATTCAGGAAGGGATCGAGCAGGACATCGGGAAGCGCATCGTCAAAGACGTGAAAGACTCCAAGCTCAAGGTGCAGGTCTCCATCCAGGGAGACGAGCTCCGCGTCTCGGGGAAGAAGCGGGATGACCTTCAGTCGGTGATCTCGCTCCTGAAATCGGGAGACTACGGGGTGCCGCTGCAATTTGTGAACATGAGGGACTGACACATCCGTGGGAGATTCAGGTCAGCCCCGACGGTCCGGCACTGTTGGGGCTTTCTTGTTGTTTCGGCATAGACCTGCCGCCTGTTTTGCTTGACTTCAGAGGCAAGATCGTTGAACCATAGGTAGTCTCTGTTATCATCCACCGGAGGACACATGAGCGACACCGAAACCTACCGTCTTGCCCCACCCGGTTTTTCTGAGGAACAGTGGGATCAGTTCATGGAAGACGGGTTCCTGGTCATCGAGAATGCCCTGTCAGACGACGAGGTCGACCGATACGTCGAGATGATCGACCGCGCCGCGGCGAACGACCCCAAGTATGATCCCAGCAAGCACTTCGGGCCGAACAACATCGTAGAGCGCTATCCCGAGTTTGCCGAGCTGATCGACCACGACCGGCACGTCGGCTACATGCACGATGTCTACGGGGAACTGCTCAAGCTGCACATCTCACAGATCTTTATGCGTCCACGCGACGGGAGCCACAACATGTGGCATCCTGACGGTGCCAGAGCCGTTCCTTACGGTGTTTTTGCCCCTGAGATGCCGATGCAAATCAAGGTCTCGTATTGGCTGACGGATCTGCCCGAAGCAGAGATGGGCAACTTCGTCTGTATGCCAGGCAGCCATCGGCAGCAGTATTTCGACCACTATGACACCCACGACAGCGTACCGGGAGAACTGATCCTGAAGGTGCCAAAGGGCACGATGACCCTGATGCACTGTAACACGTGGCACCGGGTCGAGCCCAACCACTCCGATGTCGTTCGGAAGAACATCTTCCTGGCCTACTGTCCATCCTGGGTCTGCGAAGCAGATCGATACAAGTCGGATCCCAACTGGCTGGCCACGCTGAACCGCGAGCAGCGCATCATCATGCGATCATATGACGGTGGGTATGCTCGGACGAAGCCACCGGCCAGCGAATTCCCGCTATTCCTCGACCGGGAGACCGGAGAGGCTTCGGATGGCGTGGGCTCCGAGGTCGCGCTCCACCGAAGAAAGCGGCTGACGACGATCGAGAAGCGAGAACAGGTTCCGGCGTAGCCGGACAGAGGTACCGAACGAGGCAGGGCTTCACCACGAGCCCTGCCTTCTTCATTTGGAGGCTGCATGGAACTGAACGGAGCGTGTGCCATCGTGACGGGTGGGGGCCGCGGGATCGGCCGGTGCACTGCGATTCAGCTCGCCGAAGCGGGGGCGCAGGTTGTGGTGGTCGCGCGCAGCGAGGACGAGATTTCCTCAGTCGCGCGTGAGATCGAGGAGGCCGGCGGGACCTGTCTGGCGAGGGCGGCGGATGTGGTCGAGCCGGATCAAATCTCCGTCATTGTGTCCGAGGCCATCGAACGCTTCGGCAAAGTGGACATCCTGGTGAACAATGCCGGCGTCGCCATCCACAATCCGATCCCCCAGATCCGGATGGAGGACTGGCAGGCCAACCTCCAGGTGAACCTGACAGGCACATTCGTCTGTACGCAGGCGGTTTTCCAGCACATGTGCGACCGGGGATCGGGCCATATCGTGAACGTGTCGTCGATTTCCGGGGTACGAGGCCACCCCAGAGGAGGCGCGTACTGCGCATCCAAGTTCGGTGTCGCCGGTTTCACCGAAGTGACAGACGTCGAGGGCAAGCCGCACGGTGTGAAGGCGTCGGTCGTCTGCCCGGGGCCCACGGACACGAAAATGCGACGAGACAACCACCCGGACGACGTGCTCGAACACCTGACGCAAGCCGAAGACATCGCCGAGGCGATCCTGTTCCTTTTGCGGCAGCCTAAGCAGGCTCATACCGTTCAGGTCAATGTGCGCACCCCGTTGATGTGAGGTCGTCATGAATATCCTGGTCACCATAGAACTGGCAGATCGGCACCTCGAGCAACTTCGCGGTGCCGGTGAAGATGTCGAGGTCACGGTCGCCGCATCGAGTGAAGAGGCCCTGGAGCTCATTCCGGATGCCGATATCCTGATTGGCGGGCTCAACCTAGACCTCTATCGCAGAGCTGAGCGGTTGCGATGGGTGCAGTCCTGGGGAGCGGGTGTGGACGGGATCCTGTTCAAGGAGTTCGTCGAAAGCGACATCCGGCTGACGAGTGCGAAAGGGACCGTTGGTGTCCATCTGTCCGAACACGCCATCGCGCTGCTCCTCAGCCTGACACGGGGGATCGCCCAATCCGTTCGGGAGACCCGGTGGGACAACCGCATGTCGATCCGCAAAGCCTCGTGGGAACTGATCGACCGAACGATGGGTATCGTGGGGCTGGGGGGAACCGGGCTGGATCTCGCGACCCGGATGGCGGCTTTCGGAACGCGAATCATTGCCGTGGACCCGGAGGATGTCGACGTCCCGGCCTGTGTCGAGTCGTGTTGGAAGATGGACCGGTTCCACGAGATGCTTGGCCAATCCGATATCGTTGCGGTCTGTGCACCCTTGACGCCCGATACGGATGGTCTGTTCGACGATCGTGCCTTTGATGCGATGCAGGATCACGCGCTCCTGATCAACGTGACCCGAGGACGCATCGTAGACGAAGGGGCTCTGCTGGCCGCGCTCAAGGGAGGGAAGATCGTCGGGGCCGGTCTGGATGTGACCCCTCAGGAACCCTTACCGGAGGACCACGAACTCTGGTCACTGCCCAACGTGGTGATCACGCCCCATACGGCTGGCGGCTCACCTAATCGGGACGACCGGCTGCTCGACCTGATCACGGCGAACATCGAGCGGTTCCGTAAAGGGGAACCCCTGTTGAGCGAAATCGACAAGCGAAAAGGGTATTGAACAGGAAGGGTGCGGAGGAGAGACTGCTGTGGACATGCTGCTCAGAAATGTGACGATGCTGGAACTGGCATCGATCTACCATAAGAACCGTCGTCGGTCGCCAGCTCCGTATCTACTGGACAAGAAGGCCATCACGCGAGCCCGTCGGCTCGCGAAGAAGAATGGTCAGTGGGACGACCTGAGTGAGAACCTGGACCCGTCACAACCGATCCCGGCCATTAAGCGCTCACAATACCGGAACTACCAGCGGATCGGTGATCGGCAGGTCCCACAGGAGGCGAATGGGTGTCGGCGACGTGAACTGGGCAGAGCCTATCTCGCGCTCTGGCTGGGGCACCCCAAGGCCGACGTGGATTATCTGCAGGATCTGCTTTGGGCGTATTGCGACCAGTGGACATGGGTCATGGCCGCACACGAAGGTCGACACATCGACCTGGGGTCCGCTTCGCTGACCGCCACACTCGCCGAGATTCTCCACATCGTTGGGGATCGGCTGGAGCAGGAAGTGGTGAACCGGGTTTCGGCCGAGATCGACCGGCGGACTTTCCAGGTGTTCTCGGAGTATCAGCATCTGGATGGCTGGGAAACGGTCAGGATGAACTGGAACCACGTCTGTAACGGCGAGATCATTCGCGCCGCCCTGTATCAAGTGGAGGATCCCGCTCAACTCGCCCGCCTGACCCACGCAGCGATCCAGAACCTGACTTACGCGCTGGACGGCTTCGCGTCCGACGGGGGGTGCGAGGAGGGGCCGGGGTACTGGGGCTACGGGTTCGGCCACTACCTCTATGTCGCTGAGGCGCTCTACCTGAAGACCAATGGGGCGATCGACCTGTTCCAGGGCGACCGGATCGACGATATCTGTCGTTATCCGCTGGCCGCCCACATCAAGGACCATCTGCGGTCGACGTTTGCGGACTCGAGCCACGGTTACATTCCCGTTCGGGCGGCGATGATCATCAACGATCACAAGGAGATGCCCGAGCTGTTCGACCTGTGCGAGGCCCACGAGGATCGCACACTAAAACTCGGTGGGCATCACGAGTTGGCCACTTACGGAGGGCAGAAGCAATCTGGTCAGCCCGACCCCACGGACTATCATCTTCCCGGACTGGGTCAGGTCAAGCTGCGGTCGAATCCGGGGCGAAAGTCACTCACCCTCATGGCGATCGCCGGACACAACGGTGTACCGCACAACCACAACGATATCGGGAGTTTTATCCTCCATCGGGGCGACACCCTCTGGTTGACAGACCCGGGCGGGCCGGTCTACAACCGAAAGACATTCGGACCCGACCGGTATGACATCATCTTCTGCAACTCGCAGGGCCACTCGGTTCCGGTGATCAACGGAACGCTCCAGGAGACGGGCGCCAAGTACAAGGGAACGTTGACGGTATCAGGCCTGAATCAGGACGACGTGAAATCTGCTGTCGTGGACATGACCGGCGCCTACCCCAAGGGGACCGTCCGAAACCTGACCCGAACCTTCACTCTCGACGCCGCGAAACACCGGTTGGAATTGACTGATGAATTCACGTTCGATCGGTCGCCCAAGGCGCTGGAGGAGGCCTTTATCACTTTCGAGCTGGTATCGATCGAGCGGGGCGGGAGAGCCGTCCAGATCGGTCCCAAAGCCAGGGGACTCAGGCTGTCGACGCCAGAGAAAGGTCGTTTCGCGGTCAAGGCGCTGACGGAAGCGTCGAAGGAGGGGAGGTCCAACCAGGTGATCCAACGGATAACCTTTACGCCGGCTTCGCCCTCGAGATCTTGCACGCTGAGGTTCGTGATCGAATAAACTGTTGAGATTACGGCGGATTCTTCCTATTTTGGGGAGAGTAGTCTCGGTTTGTTCGGGCGGTTCACGACCGAAAAGGAGCCTGCGGTTCGTTATGCCGAAAGAGGACAAGAGACAAAAGATCGGGACGATTATCGTCGCGATAGTCGTAGTGGCCCTTGGCGCGGTGATCTATTTCGTAGTTTCCGGCCAGTGGGGAACCAAACGTTTCCGGGGTATCGAGAAGTTCAGAGGGGACCGGATCGAGCAGGTGGATGAATCCGTCCGGTTCGCACGCCACGATCGACCTGCATATTATCTTTACGGCTGAAGATCGCCGACCAAACAGCTCGAGTAGGGGTGCCGATACGTCGGCATCCCTACTTTTTTGTCAATGAGCCAACCGAATCCCGTAGAGACCTCTGACAGCGCTCCTGCACCGTCTCCCATTACCTTCTGGTCCATCACTATCGGGGCCGTACTTACGGTGATGGCGACGGTAGCCGGTTCCTACGCCCGGTTCATCCTGCATACCACCCGCCTCGACCAGAACCATCTTTCTGTGGCGGCGGTTTTTCCGCTCGTCCTGATCACCCTCCTTCTGGCGCGTCCTCTGCGTCTGAGCCGGGGTGAACTGGTGGTCATCTTTACGATGTCCCTGATCGGGGCCACGATGCCGACTTACTTCATCGGCAAGATGATCGCCAACTTCGCGGCCCCCTACTACCTGTCCTCTCCCGAGAACCAATGGCGCGACTTCTTTGTACCCGAGCTCCCCGGCTATGCGGTCGTGCCTGAGGGGACCGCCTTGCAATGGTTCTTTGAAGGGCTGCCGACAGGATCGTCGATCCCGTGGCTGGCGTGGGGAACACCCGTCTTCTGGTGGGTGACGGTTATCGCGGCATTCTACGGGTGTTGTCTGTTCCTGATGGTGATGTTGCGGCGTCAGTGGGTGGAAAACGAGCGCATCGACTACCCGTTGATGGAGATGCCGCTGGCCATCCTGGAAGAGCCCGAACCCGGGAGTGGGCCCTTCCGCGTGCCGATTATGAACCGACCGGTGTTCTGGTTCGGATTCGGCATCTCTTCCTTCGTGATCCTCTGGAACATCATCTCGTACTTCAATCCGACCTTCCCGACGATTCCCTGGCGATTCAACGACATCAAGTTCGGGCCAGAGTTTCCGTCGATCGGCACCCCGATCTACTGGATGGTGATCGGGTTCGGATACTTCATCAACCTCGACATCTCGTTCAGTCTCTGGGTCTTCAGCCTACTGACGAATATCGAAGTCGGCATGTATAATCGCGTCGGGTTGGACATCGGGGGGGACGAGGAGTACTCGACGGGGCCGCTCGTCATGGGCGTCCAGTCCATGGGGGCCTTTACCACTGTGGTCACGGCCAGTCTGTGGATGGCGCGAACCCACCTCAAAGACGTTTGGCGTAAGGCCGTTCATCGCGACGCACGTGTGGATGACTCCGATGAAATCGTTTCATATCGGACCGCACTCTTTGGATTCGTCGTTTGCGCCACCTACCTGTTTGTCTGGCACATTGGTACAGGGATGGAGGTGGTCTACACCGCGGTGTTCCTGGTCGGCGCGTTGATCATGTATCTCGGGATTACCCGGGTCATCGCAGAGACGGGCCTGATCTCGATCCGCGCACCACTCATGCCACAGCCCTTCGCAATGTTCATCCTGGGTTCCGACCTGCTGACGCGCGAGACGATGGTATCCATCGCCCTGTCCTACAGTTGGTGCAGTGACACAAAGACCACGATCATGCCGGCTCTTGCGCACTCCTCGAAGTTGTTCACCACAGTCAAGGGACATCAGCGAAGATTGATCATCGGTGTCGTGACGGCCATGGCTGTGGGCGTCGTGGCCTCGTTTGCGTATACGATCTACATGGGCTATCTCCACGGGGCAGCAAACTACGGCGGCATCTTCACCGGCGGTCTTGCTCGCTACCCCTGGGACAACCTTGTGAAGAAGGTGAAGGATCCCTTCCCAACGAAGTGGGGGCCGCTCGGGTTCATGTCAGCCGGTGCGTTGATCACGGCCGGGCTGATGGCGCTCCGATACCGGTTCCCGGCGTGGCCCCTGCACCCGATCGGCTTTGCTGCCGGGCCTGTCTATCCAGTCAACCGGGTCGTTTTCCCGATCTTCCTCGCCTGGGCGGTCAAGAGTGTGATCCTCCGTATTGGTGGGGTGAGGGGATACCGGCAGGCAGGTCCGTTCTTTATCGGCCTCATTCTGGGGCACTTCGTTGGTGCGGGGATATCGTTTATCGTGGACATGATCTGGTTCCATGGCAATGGGCACAGCATACCGTTTTCAGACTAGAGATTGCGTGGACCACCAAGGGCACCAAAGGACACCAAGAAGGCAAAACCACGTCTATTGTGGCGGGGATTACCGGTGCTGTACCGAGGGTGAGATGCAGCGGACGATTGACACAACTGGCAACCAGATCAGAGCGCAAACCGGTTTCGACATCATCGTCAATTGAGAGGAAAAGCGTGAACGTCGCATTCTATTGGGAGCCCGTGGGTGGGCTGACCCTGCAGCACCGATGCAACCCCTATGCGGGCCTGCTGGCCGCCGAACTGGCCAAGGACGATATTCACCTGGAACTGGGCGATTACGCGTTCACGAAATCTTGGCTGGAAGACAACCGGGCTCGAATCGGTGTCCTGCACTTCCACTGGCTGCACTTCTTCTACCGTCATGATACCCTCGAGACGACGGTTCGGCTGTATGGTCAGTTCGCCGAAAACCTTGCCTACGCGAAGAAGCTCGGCTATCGGGTTGTGTGGACGCTGCACAACCTGTATCCGCACGAGCGACCGTTTCCCGATGTCGACCATCTCGCGAGGCTTCTCGTCAGTCGCCTGGCCGATCACGTCATTGCGCACTGCGAGTTCGGGAGGCGAAAGGCCTCCGAGCTATTCTACCGGAACCACGATATCACCATTCTCCCGCACGGGAACTTCATCGAAGCCTTCCCGAACGAAGTGTCCAGAGCCGATGCACGCCAGGAACTGGGTATCGAGGCCGAAGATTTTGTCTATCTGTATTTCGGGAATGCGCGCACCTACAAGGGTATCGAGCATTTGATCGAAGCGTTTGCGGCGGTCGACGCACCCAAAACGAAGTTGCTTCTCGCGATGCGCAACTCCTTCAACCCGAAGTATGGCGAGGAGATCGTCGAGCAGTCCGGGATGCACGACCGGGTCATCGCGCATACGTCGGAATACTTCCCTGAATCGGCATTCCAGACGTTCCTCAACGCAGCGGATGTCGGGGTGTTTCCGTTCTCTCAAGTGATGACGTCTGGTTCCACGATCCAGGCACTTGGCTTTGGCCTCCCTGTGGTCGTGCCGAATCTCGGGTGCCTCCCGGAACTGGTGACCGATAATGTGGGGGTTCGATACGACGCGGCCGCCGCGGAGGGTCTGGCGCAAGCGCTGGTGGAAATCAGAGACCTGGACGTCGACGAGATGGCCAAGGCCGCTCGCGCGAAGGCTGAATCTCTGGATTGGGCGTCGATTGCGGCGTCTACTGCCCGGATTTACCGGGGCGAATGTTGATCGGCAACTGACAGCAGTCTATATTCCGCCTCCACACCTCACGCACACTCAGGCAGATCCACAGCATGAAGATCACGGGACATCGATTCGACGCCGTACACGTCAACCACCGCGGAGACTGGGTTTTCATTATCGTGGAAACGGACGCCGGCATCTCGGGGATCGGGGAGATGCGCAGCGGGAAGAACTACGGCGACCAGCTCAAGTCCGCTGACGCGATGCTGAAGTCCCTGGTCGGTCGGGATCCTCGAGAGATCGAGTCGATTTACCACGACCTCCACGCACAGGCGAAGACCAAGGCAGACGGATTTGCCATTTCGGGTATCGAGCCCGCGCTCTGGGATATCCTGGGTAAGCACCTGAACACACCAGTCTTCAGGCTTCTCGGGGGCTCGAACGCGAAACCCATCCGGCTCTACGCGAACATCAATCGTGCCACGACTGACCGAACGCCGGAGGGATTCGCAAGGAACGCGGCGGCAGCTGTCGAACAGGGATTCAGCGCCGTGAAACTCGCCCCCTTCGACCATCTCCCGCGAGATGTGGACCGGGCAGCGGACGCAGCAGACGGGATCGCGTGCATGGAGGCCGTGCGTGAGGCCATAGGCCCGGGCAATGACCTGCTGGTCGATTGCCACAATCACTTCACGGTAAACGGATCCCTGGAAATCGCCGATGCGCTGCGACCGCTGAACCTCTACTGGTTCGAACAGCCAACACCGGAGTCGAACCTGGAGAACTGCCTCGAGGTCAAGGCGAAGTGCGGCATCACGACGGCAGGTGGCGAACAGCGGATGTTCCGGGAAGACTGGACCGAAGTGTTCGAGCACCGGACGATGGATATCATCATGCCTGACCAGACCGTAACCGGCGGGATCTCGGAGCTCAAGACTGTCGCTGACGCCGCGGCATCGTGGGGCATCTCCACGGCGCCTCACGGCCCGTTCGGTCCGATCACGCTTGCGTCGCATCTCCACGTCATGGCTTCCTGCCCGTCTTCGATCATTCTGGAGCACGGATGGGGCGAGATACCGTGGCGGGCCGAGCTGACAGGGCCGGCCGAGGTGATCGAAAACGGTCATGTGACACTTTCGGAAAGACCTGGCCTCGGGTTCGAACTAAACCCGGAGTTGGTCGAAGCACATAGAGTTGAACTGAATCTATCGTGAGCCGAAAGATAAAGTCAAAAGCTGGAACGCAGAGAGCGCAGAGGACACGAAGAAGAGAGAGACGTGCTTGTAGCGGATTTCCATTCTCGTCAGGGCTCTAAATCTGACCGGGCTTCAAAAGCGAGAAACCCATCGTTCTTGCAATCGGCCCCCGGAACCATTTGAGTTAACCGAGGGCCAGCACCTGTGCTGGTTCTTTCCTGCCACCGATCGGGAGTATCGACGAATTAAGGGTGACCCGGAAAAGGAGGGGTTGGGATGTTTAAGTGTCTCGCGCCAGGCGCGATCGGGGTGAAGGCTGATCTTGAGGAAGGGTTGGCCTACGCCCGGGATGGCGGATTCCAGGGGCTCGACGTGAATATGCGGGCCATCAGCGATCTCGTTGATGCGCAAGGGGCCGACCACGTGAAGGATCTGTTCGGCAACCACGGCCTGCGGATCGGGGTGTGGGGGCTCGGATTCGCCTGGAACGGTTCAGAAGCAGACTTCAAGGAAGGAATGGACGCCCTCCCTCGACTTGCTGCGTCAGCCGCAGCGGTCGGAGCGACGCGAGTTTCCCAATGGGTTCCACCGGCATCGGATGACCTTCGATTCAGGGAGAACTTCCGTTTCCACGTCGAGCGGCTTCGTCCGGTCGCTGAGGTTTTGGGGGAACACGGGTGTCGGCTGGGGCTCGAACATATCGGTCCACGCACGCTTCGAGACGGGAAACAGTACGGGTTTATCTACACGCAGGCAGGGATGCTGGCCCTTACGGAAGCCGTCGGTACGGGCAACGTGGGTCTTCTGCTGGACGCGTGGCACTGGTATACGGGACTGGGCACGGAATCGGATCTCAGGTCACTGACCAACGACGACATCGTCTACGTTCACGTGAACGATGCCCCTGCTGGAGTGGGTATCGCTGATCAGGTGGACAACGTACGCGCGCTGCCGTCAGAGACCGGTGTGATCGATCTCGTGGCCTTCTTGAGCGTCCTCAAAGACATCGGATACGATGGCCCGGTGACGCCGGAGCCGTTCAGTCAGCGGGTGCGCGAATTGCCTGCCCGTGATGCGGTCGCGGAAACGCACGCGGGGCTGGACAACGCCTGGCAAGCAGCGGGACTGTAGGAGGAGCGTGTGGAAGATTTTGTGAAGCAATATGTCGATGACAATGTACGCCTGCTGAAGGCGCTGGATCTCGCGGCTGTCAGCCGGATCATTCGGCTGTTCGGTGAGGCCAGGGACGCGAGGAAAAGGATCTACGCGATCGGGAATGGCGGCTCGGCGAGCACGGCGTCCCACTTTGTGAACGACATGGGCAAAGGGGCGTCCGTCGGCCGCAAGAAACGATTCAAGACGGTCCCGCTGACCGACAACGTGGAGTGGATGACGGCCCTGAGTAACGACCTCAGCTATGATGATGTCTATGTCGAACAGCTGAAGAACTTCGCGGAACCGGGGGACGTGCTCCTGGCAATCAGCGGAAGTGGAAACTCTGAGAACGTGCTCCGGGCGGTCGTCTACGCCAACTCGGTGGGGTGTCGGACCGTCGGCCTGACCGGTTTTGGGGGTGGGAAACTGAAGGATCTGGCTGAAGAGGCCATCGTGATCGATTCGGACCATATGGGACGTGTCGAGGACCTCCATCTCATTTTGCAGCACGTGATCTGTTACTGGTATATGGAGCATGAGTAACCCATCACCTGGAGAGCCAATGGTTAAGATTGTTCCTTTGATCAGCACACGGTGCTCAGGTCCGCTTGGACTCGTTCACCTCCCCAGAGTCTGGCAAAAGATGCTCCTGGCGTCTCGCGATCAACTTGCCGACGGCTACCGCTCTGGCGAGGGCGGGTTCGACGGCTTCGTGCTCGATGCGCTCGGCATCGATCTGAAGGATGCTGCCGAGTACATCTCGTCCGACCAACCGACGTATCTTGCCTTCGAAGGTTGGGTCCGCGCACAGGCGGACGCCGGTCGCCTCACGCCAGAGGCGATTGCGTCGGTCAATGAGCAGATCCTGGGCTTCCCGATGCCTGACCCGAGACGCACCGAATTGCTCCAAGGTGTGGGCCTTTCGGCCGACGAGGATATTCACGCCGGGGCGGACATCAACGACCTCGACGACTGGGCGGGATTCCATCGGGCGCTTTGTGGGGACTGAGTCGGTCACGGTCGCCAGTCACCGATCGGCTCGAGTGAGGTCGTGAGGTGTGGCCGCAGCTGACGGGAGCTCTCACGCTCCTGGTCGGTCTCTTCGGGATCGACTTCGGCTATTACGTGCACCTCGGTGGGGGACAGTGGCATCTGATCTGGAACCAGGTCCCTGTGAGCGAGGTGATTGCTGACGATGAGGCGGATCCGTTCGTTCGAGAGCGCCTGCGACTGGCGGAGCAAATCAAAACCTACGCCATCGGCTCGCTCGGCCTGGAAGGATCAAACAACTACACGACGTACACCGATATCGGAGACGGACCCGTCGTCTGGGCTCTGGCGGCCGCACCTAAGGATCGGCTCGAACCGCATCGCTGGTCATACCCCGTCATAGGGAGCGCACCCTATCGGGGTTTTTTTGATCGAGAACGCGCTGAGGCCGAACGAGATCTGTTCAGCGGTCGCGGGTTTGACGTGTATCTCAGAGGGGTGAGCGCATACAGCACCCTCGGCTGGTTCCGGGACCCGCTCCTCACCTCGATGCTACGGTATCCGGCAATCGACCTGGCCGACCTGGTCATTCACGAGTTGATGCACGCGACCGTTTGGATCGAAGGTGACGCTGATTTCAACGAAAGCCTGGCCACGTTCGTCGGCCGCGCCGGGGCGCGACAATGGGCGGTCGAGGTGTTCGAGAACGGACGCGATTCATTGGACGCTCTCGAGGCACGGAGGTCGGATCAAGCGCAGTATCGTGGCTTGATGCGAAGTCTGGCGGCGGAGCTCGACACGCTGTATACGCAAGAAATTCCCGTCGATCAGACCCTTGCCCGCAAGGCCGAAGCCATCGATCGCCTGAGATCGGAGGCCGCGTCCCTCGCCTGGCAAACTGAGGGATACAGCGATTCGGATCGGTGGACGGTGAACAACGCCACGTTGGCGCTGTTCCGCACGTATCACAGGGAAACCGACCTGTTTGATCGGGTTCTGGAGCGAGCGGGTGGCCTCCTTGAGGCGATCAAGGTGTTTGGCGAGTGTGAAGGGCAGTCTGATCCTGAAGCGTATCTGGAGTCGTGGCTTGAGCGAAACCCGGCATCCCAGTGAGTTGTTCGAGCAGGTCCTGGTCACCATCGAGTCGATCCCCGAGGGCTGTGTTGCCACTTACGGACAGATCGCCGAGATCGTGGGAACCGGGCCGCGACAGGTGGCTCAGGCTTTGCGGTCCGTACCTGCCGAACGGGAGGTCCCGTGGTTTCGTGTCATCAACAGCCAGGGGCGCGTGTCCGATCACGGGGGGCAAGATCGCCAGAGAGATTTGCTCGAGTCCGACGGTATCGAATTCGAAGGAGAATGTGTGGACGTGGAGGTGTTCGGATGGATGAGAGATTGAGCGCATGAGAAACCCTGTCGCACCATTCTGGCCGTTTGTCCGGAAGTACAATGGCCGAATCGTGGCCGGTCTGGTTCTTCTGACGTTTTCGCAGGCAACAGCGACGGCCATCCCTTATGTGCTCAAGGTCGCCGTCGATGCCGTAAAGGCAGAGGTAGACGGGACACCCTATTCGCACGAGGCCTGGTTCGGTTCTGACGTCTGGTCCTACGGCCTTTTAATCGTCGGGCTGGCTCTGGTCACGATGGCGCTGTCGATGGGGATGCGCTGGTACTTCAACAGCGTCAGCCGCTACATCGAGTACGACATCAGAGAAGCCTATTTCGGGCATCTTGTGAAACTTTCCCTCGCGTACTTCCACCGTACGCCGACGGGCGATCTGATGGCGCGAGCGACGAACGACTTGAACTCCGTTCGAATGTTCCTCGGATTCGGGATCCGCATGCTCTTCGACGCTTTCCTCGCAGTGAGCATGGGACTGGTGGTCATGAGCACAATCGACTGGCAGCTCTCCCTGTGGGCCCTCGTTCCGCTCCCCGTTCTGGCGCTCGTCATGAATCGAGCGGCGGCGGGCATCTACGACGGATTCCGCGACGTGCAGGATCACTTCTCCAAGATCAGCGCGCGCGTTCAGGAGAATCTCTCTGGCATGCGTGTCGTCAAAGCCTACGTCCAGCGTGAACACGAGATCGATGCGTTCGGCGAGCTGAACGAAGCTTATCTGGAAAAGAACAAGAAGCTCATTCTGCTCCAGAGTGCCGTCAGGCCCCTCGCGTTCGTCGTCGGTGGATGCTCCCTTGTGATTGTCCTCTGGCTGGGCGGCGAATCGGTCATCTCCGGGCGGATCACCCTCGGCGAATTCGTCGCCTTCAATGCCTATCTGACCAAACTGATCTTCCCGATGATCCTTCTCGGCTGGATGGTGGAGCGATACCAGCGCGGACTCGCCTCGATGGTTCGGATCAACGAGGTCCTGGATCAGATACCGGACATCCAGGATGCCGAAACCGTGGATCAACCAGAGCGGTCGGCCGGGGAGATCGTGTTCGACCAGGTGACGATCGCCTACGACGGGGAGACAGTTCTGGACAACCTGTCTCTCTTGATCCCCGCCGGCAGCACCCTAGCGATCGTGGGGCGGGTTGGGTCGGGTAAGACGACTTTTGGACGGCTCATCCCTCGGATGATCGAGCCCCAATCCGGCGAAGTGCGGATCGACGGCATACCGGTGTCGCTCTGGTCCAAGGATTCGCTCAGGGAGATGATCGGGTTCGTCCCGCAAGACAGTTTCCTGTTCTCCGACACCTTGCGGGAGAACATCGGTCTGGGCGTGGAGGAAGGGACCGACCTGGTCGAGTGGGCATCGGACGTATCGCGTCTGAGTCAGGATCTTCCGGATTTCCCGCAAGGCTACGAGACGGTTGCCGGAGAACGCGGGGTGACACTCTCCGGTGGCCAGAAACAGCGGTCCGCGCTCGCACGCGCCATCATACGCAAACCGACCATCCTCATCCTTGATGACGCGATGTCCAGTGTCGACACCAGCACCGAGGAAGAGATCCTCTCCCGGCTGCGCGAAGTGATGTCCGAACGGACAACCATCCTGATTTCGCACCGCATCTCCACAGTTCAGCACGCTGACCAGATTGTGGTGATCGAGGATGGACGGATCGCAGAACAGGGGGCCCACGGCGACCTCGTCGAAGCGGGCGGGATCTACGCGGATATGTATACGCGCCAGCAGCTCCGCCAGGAACTGAACGAGATCTGATCGATGGCAGACGACTACGTCGACATCCACGAGGAGGAGGTCCAGGAACGACCGTTCGATGCACGCCTGATGATACGGTTGCTCACATATCTCAAGCCGTATAAGCAGTGGGTGGCTGTCGCGTTTGTGCTCATCCTCATCACGTCTGTGACGCGTCAGGCCGGGCCGTTCCTCACCCAGATCGCCGTGGACGATCACATTCTGGTCGGTGATTATGCCGGCCTTCACCGGCTGGTACTGATCTTCGCCGGATTGCTCGTGATACAGTTCTCGGCCAACTATCTACAGAACTACATCACGCAGATGACAGGCCAATGGGCGATGTTCGACGTCCGCCGACACATCTTTTCACACCTCCAGCGACTCCCGCTCAGCTACTTCGACCGGACTCCGATCGGACGGTTGATGACGAGGAATACTAACGATGTGGATGCGCTGAACGAGCTGTTCACCGACGGCATCGTCGTGGTCTTCAGTGATGTGTTTACGCTGATCGCCATCGTTGCCTTCATGTCCTCGATGAATGCAGAGCTAGCGGCGGTGGTGTGTCTGGTTTTGCCGCTGATGTTCCTGGCGACCTTCTGGTTTCAGGGACGCATGCTCCGGGCCTTTCGGTTGGCGCGCGCCAGGCTGGCCCGTCTGAATGCCTACCTCCAGGAGAACATCTCTGGTATGGAGGTCGTGCAGCTGTTCAATCGCGAACGTCGCAACCGCGGTCGGTTTGCCGAGATCAACGGCCGCTATCTTGATGCAAACCTGGAATCGGGACTCTACTTTTCCCTGTATTTCCCCTTGATGGAGGCGTTCAGCGCGGCGGCCATCGCGATCGCGATCTGGTATGGCGGGGAGCAGGTGATGGGGTCCGCGATTCAGTGGGGTGTGCTCGTGGCGATGCTCCAGTATATCCCGCGCTTCTTTCGGCCGATCCTTGAGATCTCGGAGCGCTACGCGATCCTGCAGGCGGCGATGGCCTCGTCTGAACGGATCTTTGAGTTGCTGGATACAGAGCCGGAGCCGGTTGGCGGCGAACATAGGCAGGAGGGGAGCAATGGGGCGATCGAGTTCGACCACGTCTGGTTCGCTTACCAGGACCCGGCGTCGGAATCGGGCCAGACAGACTGGATCCTGAGGGACGTGTCGTTCCGGATCGAACCGGGAGAGCGGATCGCAATTGTGGGCGCTACCGGGTCGGGCAAGACGACGATCATCAGTCTGTTGAACGGCTTCTATCAGATTCAGAAAGGAACGATTCGGGTCGATGGACGAGACATCGATGAGTGGGACCTCGAGGATCTTCGGCGGAAGGTCGGGATCGTCCAGCAGGACGTGTTCCTGTTCTCGGGCGACATCGAGCGTAACATCCGGCTGGGAGACACGGAGATTACGGACGCTGATCTCCATCGGGCGGCAACAGATGTGAACGCGAGCCTGTTCATCGGGACGCTCCCGGACACCTACCAGCACGAGGTCACTGAACGGGGATCGACCTTCTCGGCGGGGCAACGCCAGCTTATCTCTTTTGCCCGAGCGCTGGCTCACAAACCGGACATTCTGATCCTGGATGAAGCCACGTCCAGCATTGACACCGAGACCGAACAATGGATCCAGGAGGCTGTTGAACGGTTGATGGCGGATCGGACATCGATCGTCATCGCCCACAGGCTTTCGACCATCCGGAACTCTGACCGAATCATCGTCCTCCACAAGGGCGAAGTCCGTGAGGTTGGCAGTCACGAGGAGTTGATGCAGGGGGAAGGGATCTATCGTCGGCTGCACGAGCTTCAATATCTATCCGACAGCCCGCCCGAAGCGGCCGAGTAGGGGCCGTTTGGTTGACAACATCGTGGGATTGTTATAGATTTCTTCACTTGTCCGGCCTGCCTACGCATTCGGGCAGCCGGATGTCTTTGAGCGGCGGATAGAGAGAGGGATAGTGACCAAGGCGGACATTGTCAATCGGATCGCCGATGCAACGGGACTGACAAAGACGGACACGGCAACGGTTCTGGAAGGCTTCCTTGCCTCGGTCGTCGACGCTCTCAAAGCAGGAGATCATATCCAGATTCGCGGTTTCGGCACGTTCAAGGTTGTCGAACGTGCATCGAGAACCGGGCGTAATCCCAAAACAGGGGACGTGGTTCGTATACCGGAGCGCCCCGTCCCTGTGTTCAAGCCATCACAGGAACTCAGAACGGCAGTCGAGGGCGGTCAGCAGGACCAGCCTTCAGAGACCTAGATAAGGAGTCGCGATTTGCCAAGCGGACGAAAGCGCAAGAGACAGAAGATCGCTACGCACAAGCGCAAGAAGAGACGGAGAAGAGACCGTCACAAGAAGAAGGTACGGTAGTCTGTGAACGACGGCTTTGGGGACATTAGCTCAGCTGGATAGAGTACTCGCCTCCGGAGCGAGAGGTCACAGGTTCGAATCCTGTATGTCCCACCAGTTTCCGTAGGTTGGACGACTACGGCAGAGGCCCTTCGGGAATCATCCCGGAGGGCTTCTGCTATGTACGCCACTGACGGATTTCAAGCGTTCTGGGGTATCTTTCGGGTGGAGCCTGGTCACAAATAGCGCAACTCATCGCTAGATTTAACAAGGAACTCTGCCGATACAAGGGTTGAGGTCCGGGGAGTATTCTGGGTCGCATGTTTCTAAAAAAGATAGCCCTAACATGTTGTCTAAGAGGGGTTTAAGCAGGCTCGGGCACTCGTAATCGTGGGCAAGGAACCTTGACAACCCTCGTGCGTTTCACTCTTAGCGTGAAGTGCACCCACGACAAACAGGAGGACGGCTGTTGAAGCACGACCGCGGAGATAGCGATCGCAGACGATTCGACAACGAAGCGTCCGTTCAGCGATACCTGAAGGAACTCAGGAATTACCCTCCAATGACCCGTCAGCAGGAGGTGGAGACGCTTCAGCGTGCCCGGAAGGGGGACTCTAAGGCTGTCGAGTCCATCCTGACGTCCAACCTTCGGTTTGTCGTGAGCGTCGCGCTTGAATATCAGGGGCGCGGGGTGCCGCTTTCCGACCTGATCGCTGAAGGTAACGTAGGGCTGATCGAAGCGCTTAAGCGGTTTGACGAGAAGCGGGGCTTCAAGTTCATCAGCTATGCGGTCTGGTGGATCCGTCAGGCGATCCTGAATGCGCTCAAGAAGACCTCCACGGTCACCATGCCGGCTAACCGTCAAGAGGATATGGACCGCCTTGCCAGGCGATGGGGCCAAATGACGCAGGAACTGGGCCGCGTCCCGACGCTCGAAGAGGTGGCGTTGGACATGAAAATCAGCCGGAAGCGGGCCGAGCGCGCCCTACGCTGCGTACGGGCCGACCTGTCTCTGGAGTCTCCGATCGAGCCATCCGGTGAACTGAATCTCCTGCAGGTGCTCAAGACCGACGGACCTGAGCCTGATGTGCTCGTCGACGATCTCAACCGCTCGAACCTTGTAAAGGAGTCGCTGACGAGTTGTCTCGATCCGAGAGAGGGAGAGGTGATTCGCGCCTACTTTGGCCTCGACGGGAACGACCGGCGAACGCTCGGCGAAATCGGGGGCAACCTAGGGGTGACTCGGGAGCGTGTCCGGCAGATTCGAAACCGTGCCTTGGGCAAACTCAAGCGACACCTGAAGCAACGGATTCCCGGCGAGAACTGGCACGATCTCCTGTAAAGGCCGGAATCCTGACCGACAGGAAATTGAGGGCGAGCATCCACACCGGATGCTTGCCCTTTTCTGTTCGTGGCGGCCCTTTCCAGCCAGCCGTTTCGGGGCTTTCCCGTTGATTCAAGTATTGTAAATACTTAGATTACGCAAGTTCCGAGGTGGTAGATTAAGAGGTGAGGCCGGGCAGAATTCGAGTCCCGGAGCGCCAGCACATTCGTCCGTATCTGGAGCAGGTAATGGGGGCACCTGAGGTCAGTGAGCGCCCGACTGTGTGTGTCGAGCCCGAGACTCGGCCCAAACCCGCCTGGCGTCGTCGGCCCACGCAGATTCTGAGGGGTGTCTGTCTGCGTGCCATCAAGCACGACTGCACCGAGGTGGCGGGCGAGATGGCGTTCGACTTTTCCTTCTCGATCTTCCCCGCGGCACTGTTCGCCGCGACGCTGGCCGGTCTGCTCGACGTATCTCCTGAAGCGGTCTCGAACTCTCTCCAGATGGTCGGCGTCTTTCTGCACGATCAAGTACGGGAGATGGTCGAGTCCAACGTGCGCGCACTCGTAGAGACGAGCTCCCAGCCGTTGCTGACGATCGGCTTCCTAGGCGCCATCTGGGCAGCATCCAGCGCGATCAACGCCACGATCAAGGCGCTCAATCGCGCCTATGATATTGCCGAATCCCGGTCCTTCTGGTATCGCCGCCTGCTGTCTCTCGGGTTGATGTTCTGGGTGGGGTTTGGACTCGTCGTATCCTTCAATCTTCTGATCATGGGTACCTGGATCGAAACCCAGTTACTGGTCCGCTTGGGGCTGGAGGATTTCGTGCCGTGGGGTGTCTCCCTCCTGAAGATGCCGGCCGGCTTTATTGGCGTCATCCTGATGGCGTCGATCGTCTACCGGATCGCGCCGAACTGTCGCCCCCGATTCTATGCGGTTCTGCCAGGAGCTGTCTCGTTCACCATCCTGTGGTTCTTCCTGTCGCAGGCATTCGGAACCTATGTTGCCAATTTCAGTTACTATAATCGGGTGACCGGCACGCTCGGAGTGATGATCGTCTTCCAGCTCTGGATCTACCTCACTGCCTTGCTCCTTCTGCTCGGGGGGGAGTTGAACGCCGAACTCGACCTAGATTCCACCATCAAGAAAACCTGATCCTTTGTCTTCACCGACCCCTGCCAGAAGACGACATACCCTTACCGAGGTCTGATTGCAGCGCTTCTTTGGAGTTATCGGAGCCAAGCTCGTTCGGTTTCTATCTCAGACTTACGAGATGAGCATCTACTTTGCTCGGACGGTTGGCCAATTGCGGTATGTCTACTTCTACCGCAAACAGATCATCGATCAGTGCTACACGATCGGTGTCGGGTCCTTCCCACTTGTGTGCCTGGTCTCCGCTTTCAGTGGTATGGCCGTCTCAATCCAGATGGCCTACCAGATGGAGGTTTATGTACCGAACTATATGGTCGGCAGTATCGTGGTCCGATCCGTCGTTCTCGAATTGGCGCCCATCCTGATGGGCCTGGTCCTGGCTGGAAGGGTCGGTGCCGGAATCGCCTCGGAGGTCGGCACCATGAAGGTCTCCGAGCAGGTGGACGCGCTCACGTCGATGGCTGTGGATCCGGTCGGCTACCTGATGATGCCGCGCTTCGTGGCCGGTGTAATCATGATTCCGGTGCTGGTGTCCTACTCCTGCCTGCTTTCGATCAGCGCCGGATTCGTGATGTCGATCCTGAAGATGGACATCAGCGTCTATAACTTCGTGAAAGGGATGAAGCTCGACTTCATGCCTTACGACGTGGTCGTCGGAATGACTAAATCCGTGGTCTATGGGGGATCCATTGCGTTCGTCGGCAGCTTTGTAGGGCTTTCAGCCGAAGGTGGCGCGCAGGGTGTGGGGCGAGCGGCGACAGCAGCCTGCGTGATCTCGTCCGCCCTGATCCTGATCCTCGACTACTTCCTCACCCATACGATGTTGACCTAGGCGGGATCGATGCGACGCAGCAAAGAAATTCGGTGAGGATGGCGCAGGCAGGCGAAACAGCGATCTCCTTCGACGGGGTCTACAAGCAGTTTGAGGAGAAGCAGGTCCTGAACGGCCTGACATTCGACATCCCGTGGAAACGTGTCACGACGATCCTCGGACCTAGTGGGTGCGGAAAAAGCGTAACGCTCAAGCACATCATCGGGATTCTCAAGGCTGACATGGGGCAGGTGACCGTGGTCGGCAATGACATGGCCCGCATCAAGGGCGACGACCTGCTGGAGCTTCGGAAGCGCATCGGTGTGCTCTTCCAGTCTGCAGCGCTGTTCGATTCGATGAGTGTGTATGAGAACGTGGCTTTCGGGCTGAGGATGCATACCAAGTTTTCTGAGGACCGAATCAGCGATCGGGTTGCCGTCTGTCTCGAAGAGGTTGACATGTCCGGGTCAGAACAGACAATGCCCGTCGACCTGTCAGGCGGTATGCGGAAGCGCGTCGCGCTGGCGCGCGCCATTGCATTGGAGCCCGACTTCATTATCTATGACGAACCCACGACCGGGTTGGACCCGAGGACGTCGAACGTCGTGGGCGAACTGATCCTCAAGCTGCAGGATCACCTTGATATCACGTCGATCGTAGTGACACACGATATCCCGCTTACCCGGCGGATCTCGGACAAAATCGCTTTGATCGATCGTGGCGTCGTTGCCGCATCTGGTGCCTGTGAGGAGGTCGAAGTCAGCCCGACCTTCCAGAAATTCGTGGACGGAGAGTTGGGGACGGAAGATGAAGCGTGAAAAGGAAATCATACTCGGAGCCATTGTTTTTATTGGCATCTCGGTGCTTGTAGCCGGCGCAACCTGGCTGTCCGAGAACTACTGGGGACCGGCCGGGGGATACAAGATTTACGCCTCGTTCGAGTCTGTCATGGGGTTGAAGAAGGGGAACGAGGTCGCGCTCCGCGGCGTCCGGGTCGGAAAGGTCCTCGAGATCGAGATGGACAAGGGGCGACCCCTCGTCCTGATCGGATTCCGCTACCTGAGAGATATTCCGAAGGACAGCCAGATCATCCTGCGGAGTGTCGGGATGCTTGGTGAGCGGATCCTAGAAGTTCGGCTGGGCAGTTCGGAGGAGAGCTTCAGGGACGGTGACATGGTCATCGGATCCACCGAGCTGGGCATAGAGGACATGACAAACGATGCCGCCGAAATGGCGCACAGTATCAAGGTGGTGATCGACAGCATGACGGCACCCGAGAACATCTCCCGCATGACCAACAGCCTTCGAAGCGTCGACACCACGACGACGGTGCTCAGGGAGCTGATGTTGTCGAACAAGTTGAAACTCGCGGCCTCGATCGACAATCTCTCCACCGCAACCCGTGATGCCAGCAGTCTGATGGCATCAAACAAGGCCAGGATCGAGCGGTCGGTGGCGAACCTGGACGAGGCAGCTGCCGGGCTTGCGAGAGCTTCGGAAAACGTCGAGAAAGCGACAGCTTCGTTGGAAACGGCGATGGTCAATCTCGAAGCCATCACCACCAAGATCAACGAGGGTGACGGCACCCTCGGCAGGCTCGTCAACGATCCGTCGGCCTACGACGGCATGACCCGGTCGATCGCGAACGCTGATAGCCTGATCGAGGCGATCAAGCGGGATCCGGGCCGATTCCTGAACTTCAAGCTCACGCTGTTCTAACCGAAGGGCACGTATGCGCATCTTTCTTGCGGCTTCCCTGTTCCTGTCCGGTAGCGCCTTCGCTGGCGATCTGGATTGGTATCTGCTCCAGAACCACGGAGAGATTGATATCGGCGGA
Organism: Gemmatimonadota bacterium; assembly: GCA_002727195.1. GTDB lineage: Bacteria > Latescibacterota > UBA2968 > UBA2968 > UBA2968 > UBA2968. The sequence continues at coordinate 82,677 of PBWH01000030.1, read as the reverse complement.
TTTGTGCATGAGATGCACGCCGTTCGTCTCATCCACGACGAGGAGGCCCGAGATGTGCGCATCGTTTATGGCGACCGTCTCGGACTGGTCCACTCCGTTCGTCACAAGAACGGGCGGTTCCAGGAAGAATGGGTAAGCCCCAAGCTGCGTGGCCCGATCGCCGAAGTTTTCGTGCGGGATGTCAACGACGACGAGAAGGTCGAGATCGTGGCCTACACGGAGCTGGGTGAGATCATTATCTTCCGCGCAGATGACTACCAGGAACTCTGGCGCAGCACAGATGACGAGTTCAAGACGATCTCCAGCATGGTCGTGGAGAACGTCGACGATGATGCACAGCTGGAGATGGTGTTCACCGCCGAGAGTGTGGCCGATGTGGCGAGTTTTCAGCCGTCCTTCCGTGGTGCAGCGCCGGGAGAGCTCGAAGCAGATCGTGAGTCGCAGATCGCGCGGCTCTACGTCTACGATTGCCTCAACCTCTTCATGGAGTGGAGCACAGAGCAGGGCCTGAGCGCCCAGAGCATTGTCGTGGCCGATCTAGACGACGACGGCATCCTAGAAATCGCGCTCAACACTGGCTTCGTCGTCGATGCTGCCTTTCAGCGTGTCGAGTGGCAGTGGCAGGACGGCTTCGGGCAGACCATCGGCTACGCCGACCTCGATGGGGACGACATTCCGGAACTGATCGGGGAATATCGTTCGGTCACACGACCCAGGCGGTCGATCCGTGTGTTCGACGTCGACCTCCAGGCAGAGAACTTCCTCAGCTCTGAGCGGTAGGGACGTGAGCACGCCGAATGTCCAAGCGGGTCGTTCACAGAGCGACCACCCGGACAGGCCATTCTACAAGGTGGCTCTGTTGGGGTTGCTGGGCGTTTTCCTCTACCTGCTGGTCGATGACCTGACGCCGCTCGTCGTCGGGTGCGGACTTGCGCTCCTGATCGTGATGTCCAGGCGGGGCAGCACGCTTGAGCTCGGCGTGGGGTTAGTCTCGCTCTTCCTCTTTTCCGTCTACGTTTTTCACGGCGTTGCCGGCCTGCTGTGGCCATTCGTTGTTTCCTTTGTCCTCGCCTATCTGCTGGCGCCGCTGGTCGGGGTGCTCTCTCGCCATATGCCCCGGACCGTCGCCATCGGCCTGCTCGTCCTGTCACTCCTGGGCCTGATCACACTGGTCTCCTACGCCCTGATCCCCCGGGTCATCCGTGAGGTTAGAGACCTAGTCCTTTCGCTGCCCACCTATGCTTCCTACTTCCGGGACGTCTACCTCCGGCTGACCGACTGGCTGGCGCAGTATGACGCTTACTCGGGCTATGCCAACGAGATCCAGCAGCGCTTTGTCGACCGGTTGCCCGAGGTGGGGAAGTTGTTCGCTGATCAAACAACATCTGCTCTCAGGGGCCTGACCTCCGGGATCGCGGCGATCCTGAATCTCTTGATGATCCCCTTCGTCACCTTCTACGTCCTGAAGGATTACGACCGGATTCGGCAGTTGGTCACGGAAGCCATACCGACCGGCCAGCGCGCCCGGGTTGTCGACCTCGTCGAACGGATTGACACCGTCCTCGGCCAGTATATTCGTGGTCAGCTGATCGTCTCGACTTTTATCGCCGTCCTCACCGCCACAGGCTTGTCGATCTCCGGCATCCGGTATGCCGTTGTGCTGGGGCTGATGGCCGGCGCGTTCAACCTGATTCCTTACATCGGCCTGACCATCTCGCTCGGTGTTTCGATGGCTGTGGCTCTGATGGACGCGGGAAGCGGGATCCAGGTCCTGAAGGTACTCGGGGTGTTTGTCGTTGCGCAAGGGATCGAGGGCAATTTTCTATCGCCACGCGTCGTGGGGGAGCGAGTCGGTCTTCACCCGGTATGGGTGATGTTCGCGCTGGTTGTTGCCGCCCATCTCTGGGGTGTGGTGGGTATGCTGGTCGCGATTCCGGCCGCGGCTGTGATCAACATCCTCGTGAATATCCTGACCCAGCGTCTCTATGGCTCCAGGCTCTACAATTCGGCAGAAAGTCCAGAATAACAATGACTTACGGAGCGCATATTGACTTGTCATGGCGCTTGACCTATTGTTTGAGTCGCTGCCGATAGACCGGCAGAAGCCGTAATTACGTCCAAGAACGACCTCCGTCACTCTCCCCACAGGTGGACTCGATGCTTTACTGGCTACTGTTCAGCCTGCTTGGCGTTTTCATCGCGAAGTATTATACCGCGGTGGAAATGCGGAAATTGGAGCGCCGGCTCCAGCGGGTGAAGGAAGACCTCACGCAGGTCAAGGGCAAGTTGTCCGACGCCCAGAACGATACCGAGAAGGCGCGTGAAGAAGAGGACGTGTTTGAAGAGCGCGTCCGAAGAATCAAAGAGACCATCGAGGATCTGGAGATCCGACTGACCACTGCGAACGAAGAGCGGGAAGATCAGGTGTTGGTCTCCGATGGAGCGCCATCGGCACGACCTTTCTAAGAGTTCTGCGATGTTCTGGGTGATTATCGGGGCGATTATTGTCCTTTTCTCGAAGTACTACACGGCTGATGGGTCGCGGAAGCTGCATCGATGGATCAACAAGGTCAAGCTCGACCTCCAGAATGCCCGTCGTCGGCTGAAGGAAGTCCGCGAGGCCGAGTAAGGTACGCAGCGTGCCGAAGAGATGGCCCTCCAGCAGGTCCCTTTCGCCAAGGAAATGATCGACGACATCAGGCTTCGCCTGACGCTTTCGGACTAACCTGAACCTGTCGTGGTGACAGAGAACAGGACGATGGTGCACTTCTAGGCGAGACAACAGGTAGCGTGTGGCCGGCGGCCTTCGGTTTCGTCGGCTTTTCTTTTTTCTCGAATGGAACCGACTGTCGGGTTTTGACACTCGATTCTTGACGGGTCCGGTGCAAAGGGGTAACTTTCAAGTCGATGGAAATGCTGATTTTATGCGGTTCCGAGCATATGAGTATACAGGTCGGGGCGTAGCGCAGCCAGGTAGCGCACTATCTTGGGGTGATAGGGGTCGCTGGTTCAAATCCAGTCGCCCCGACCATATACAAGCAATACGGGCAGAGGGATTTACGAGAGTCTATTCTCGTTCGACCTTCTGCCCGTTTTTTGTGAAAAATCTAAGCCTCATCTAAGGAAGTGCGGCATTTTCGCATTAGGCAATCAGGGCTATACAGGTAGACACCTGCACGCGCGTGCACTATATTTCTCGTTACAAGACTTCTACATCATTTCTAGATCCGGTGGCGACAGGAACCGGAAAACTGATGATGTCACGCGGTGGAAGATCGGAAAGGCTCTCAAAGGGGCAGATAGCGAGGGCGAAACTGCGAACCAAGAGGCCTTGGAGTGCGCGATTTCGCCGATCCCGGTCTGAGCACTAGTGGGCCCGGGAACCACACCCGTGAGCCAGATGCTACTGAGGAAGAGTGTGACAACAGGTCCGCCGAATCGATCGAGTGCCATACGGCCTTCTCCATCTGGATGAAGTCTTGATTGATTGCTCTCAGCAACAAGCTAGTTATATATAACCAAGTTCGCGAGAGCGAGCTGGGTAGCGCTGCCACCGTTCGCTTGCATGTCAGGATGTGAGTGGGTCTCTTAGCTTGAACCTGACCACACTCTTCAAACGATACTTCTACGCTATCCCTGGCTCCATAATTGTCCGCCAATGGAACAACTGTGCATCGCCTTCAGGCGATGCGTCCAAGAGGGTCTGCTCCTATCCCCTGGGACTGCGTGTTGTTGTCACAACCGTGAATCGCGTGCTGAAGAACGAGACCTCGTCGGTCTCGGAATCTTTCACGATTCGCAGGGTACCCCAGTTCTGGAAGGTCCATGTGACGGTTTCCGTTCCTTGATTTGCACGCCAGGACCCGATCAGCGAATCCTCAGTTCCAACAACGTTGTCACCACAGGCCACCAGGCTGATCATCAACACGATCCATATACCACGCTTCATCCTGCCTCCATCGCCTCATTTCGTTGAGTAGCTTCAAGTGTACGGCAGCCGAATCCCCAGAACAACCCCGCAGGCATAAAGCAGGTGTCCGGTCCTTGACATTTGGGGCCCCGAAGGGCAGATTGGGCGCGGTTTTTGACTTAATTCAACCGTTTCACAAAGAGAGGTTGCTATGGCAACAGTCCCCCTGATCAGTTCTGGTGTCGCCGGTCCCCTCGGCGTGCTCCACCTGCCACGGTTCTGGCAGAAAGTCGTTCTGAGTGCTACGGGTAACCTCCACGCTGAGTATCCTGAGTGTGGAGCGGGTTTCGACGCGATGGTTCTTAGCGCTCTAGAGTTGGACCAGGACGAGACGCTCAAGTATCTGCACGACACCGTGCCGACATACCCTGAGTTCGAGAAGTGGATTCTTGACAAGAAGGGCGGGAGCCTTGATCAGGCTGCCGTGGACGAGTTCAATGCCGCCGCCCGTGGCTACAATCACGACGACGACACCCGTCAGGCGATCCTCAGTTCCGCCGGTATCGAGGATGACGGGACCATTCTCGACGCGGTCCACCTGAACCAGATCGAGGACTGGACCGAGTTTCACGCTTCACTCAAGTAGACGCCTCCAGGAGTCGGGCGGCCCATCGGTGGTGCCGTTAGGTGACGGAAAGGATAGCAATGGCAAAGGAAGATACCAGGATCGGCGTCGTAGGCGTCGGTCGGATGGGCAGCAATATCGCCCGTCACTTGAAGGACGACGGATTCACCGTTTCGGTCGTCTACGATGTCGCAGGCGATCTCGCCTCATCCCTGGCCAGTGAGCTCGGATGCGAGGCGTCGGATACGCTGGCCGGCGTGACAGTCGGAGCGGACGTCGTGATCACCGTGGTGACAGACGATGCCGCTATGCACGCGATCTTCGGCGACTCAGGTGACTCGCTCCTCGATGGGGCGAGTGGCCGTGTGTTCATCAACTGCGCAACGATCACGCCTCAGGTGCACGTCGATGTCGAGACAGCCTGCGAGAAGGTCGGGGCGAGCAGCCTTGAAGGATGCATGGCCAGCAGCATCACCCAGGCGCGCGAAGGAACACTCTACCTGATGTGTGGCGGTAAGCAGGCAGTGTTCGACCAGGTCAAGCCGATCCTGGACTCGATGAGCACGGACCTGAAGTATATTGGTACGTCGGGGCAGGCGGCTCAGGTCAAGGCACTTGTCAACATGGTGATGAACATCAACACGGCGGGCCTTGCCGAAGGCTTGGGTTTGGGGTCAGCGCTTGGGCTCGATCTCGAGATCCTGATGCAGGTCTTCTCGCAGACCGGCGCAAATTCACGCGTGCTGGAGACCGATGGTGAAGACATGGTAGCGCGTGATCACGAATGTTATTTCTCGTCCGCGCACGCGGCCAAGGACTCGGGCATCGCGCTGTCATTGGCGAACGAACACGGCCTGAACCTCCCGCTGGCAGTTGCGACCAAGGCTCAGTTTGGTAAAATGATTGAGGTCGGGAAAGGTGAGCTGGATAAATCGGGCGTCGCTGAGTTGACGTTCCCGGGGCGCACCTGATCGGCACCATCTTTTTGGGGGCGCGGGCTCACTGCGGTCCGCGTCCCTTCCTTTATTGCACGTGCAGTTGAGGTTCGGACTTGGTCAACCGTCTGGTCAGAAAGGTCCTCAATCGCAGGCAAACGGCCTCCCGCTACCCGTTGACGCTGAAGGTGAAGACGACCAGCGCCATGGGGGACGATCTCGAGATCATTTCCGAGGACGTAAGCGAGCAGGGCATCCGCCTGCGGTTCGACGCATACGGTATCGCCGACATTCTCGGGAATCGGGACGAGCTTCCGATGGAGATTTTTCTCGAATCGGAGGTCGCCCCGGTAAATGTGCAGGCCCGGCTGATGTGGGCCTTTGCGCCGACGGGTGGGGGCGCCGTGAGTGGCTGGGAATTCTCCGAGTTGAAGGGACGGTCGCTCCGGAGGTTCCGAACGTTTATCGATCGGTCTCAAGTAAAACGCGTGACTCCAGAAAACGTTGAATGATCAGGCGTCTCTATGATTGGGTGATGGGATGGTCGGAGAGCCCTTATGCGGTTCCCGCCCTCTTTGTGATCGCCTTCGCCGAGTCGTCCTTCTTCCCGATTCCGCCCGACGTTCTGCTGATGGCAGTGGCCATCTCGGCTCCTCGCCGGGCGATTTACTATGCCCTCGTCTGCACGGCGGGCTCCGTACTCGGCGGTGTGGCTGGATACGGCATTGGCTACTACGCCTTCGAAGGTGCGGGGAAGCCGATCATCGAGGCCTATGGGGTAACGGAGAAGTTCGACCTAGTCGGTAAGAAGTATCAGGAGAACGCGTTCGCCGCGATCGCGATCGCCGGCTTCACGCCGATACCCTACAAGGTCTTCACGATCGCAGCCGGCGTGTTCAATATCGGTGTCCCCACTCTGGTAGGGGCGTCCATCCTGGGACGTGCCGGTCGATTCCTCCTGGTTGGTGGACTGATACGGATGTTCGGGCCGAGTATAAAGGCGTTTATAGACAAATACTTCAACATCCTGTCGATTGCGTTCGTGGTGATACTCGTCGGTGGGTTTCTTGCTATCCGGCTGGTGAGTCAATAAACAGGCGAAGAGCATAGGACTGAGAGCAGAGGGAAAAATTGAGAATGCCTTTCTCCGCTCTCTGCCCGTAGCCCTGCGCGCTCCGCTGCTTTTCTTGCCGCTCAAATTCCAAATTGGTATATTCAGCAGCCTGATTCGGGGGAGGTATCCGCCGGATCGCGACAGTATCGGGGCGTGGCTCAGCCCGGTAGAGCGCCTGCTTCGGGAGCAGGAGGCCGTAGGTTCAAATCCTATCGCCCCGACCAATTTCTAAGCCCAATGGGCACAGAAAGTTACGGTAATTGCTTGCCGTCACGATCTGTGCCCATTTTTTGTGGTCGCTAACCCGGTGCTAACAGAGCACCAGCCTGCAGTCCACGTCAAACGTATGGAATGGCTATGTGGTATCCGTATCGGAACCGACAATCAGACGGCTTCAGGGAGACATCGTTGTCCTGGATGAAAGACCAAATCAGGTCAACCGAACCTCGGGTATTCGGTCGCCACATATTGGCGAGCAATGGCATCAGTAGCCTGACTCTGGGTCAGCTGACCGAGATCAACGAGACCATTGGGATTCCCTGGCTAAGTTCAGTCGAAAGGTGGAGGGATTGTTACCAGAAAGTGAGCGCAGGTTTCCAGGAATCCCACGGGCCTGATGCTGTCCGAGAAGCGAGGCGTATTGAGGATGCTATGGCCGCGGCCTTGCCGGCTAGCGTGTCTTTCCCCCAGTTATTCCTCCTGCTGGCCTACGCGACTTAAAGAGAACTCCAGAAGCCCGATCTGCTCAAGAAACGGGACGGCAAGAAGTGACATCGACGAGAGGAAGAGCAGCACAGACCGTGAACGTTCCCGTAGCATCTCACGCAAGGGCCCACCTAGGAGAGCGTGCGCGCCCATGCCGAACGCGATCAAAGCAGAACTCACGATTAGGGCCCAGATCAGCAGTGGAATTAGCATCTGTCTTCCTCCATGGGTATCAGAATATCTGCTTGCCTGAATGACTCTTCCCTTGGGAGTGGCAGCTAACGATCAAGTGAGCGCGAAGCCGGCGTCAGCCGGTTTGGGTGACGGGGTTGGGTGTGAGTGGACGCGCCCACGCAGTTAAGTGTCAGTGCCGGTGCCAGCGTGTTTGCCAGGGAGGGCAAATACGCTCTGTTGCTTAGCCAAAGGAGACCTCCGCATCGTGCAAATGCTCATGCTCCCTCTACATCGAGACATATGATGGCTGTCTCATCTCTGATATAGAGGTATCCATTCGACAAGGTTGGGACTGTCCAACACTTGGTCCCGACTCACAGGCAGGGCTTCTGTCTCCCACGTCAGATGAACCCTAGGCATGTCGTCTTCGAGTCGTACGGAGATCTTGGGTAGACCATCTATCTCAGATGCGATATGGCGAGATGGAGAGAGTTGGGGCAGGACTGCTTCAGAGAGCCCGGTCTATCTGCCCTGTCCTGTTCAGCACTGGTTGAAGTCCAGAACGTGCTCCCGGCGTCCTTTCCGCACGGTAACGATTCCGCTGCACCAGTCGGACGAGACAAAGGGGCTGTCGAAGACTTTCTGAGGCGCGTAGTTAACCGGCGTTCCGTCGATCTCAGGCACGCGATTCTGGTTTCCGTCGAAGCAGAACGTATCGCCGGACAATCCGGAGTAGCTTAGTTCGTCCCCGTCCGTCGTGAAACTCAGTGACTTAATCGCGTTTCGAAAAGCCTTTGCGTTCTCGTAGGCGACTTTGCGCGCGATCTCAACGATCACCGGAGACCACTCGTCTTCGCATACGAGGAACCGGCCTGTGTAGTTGGAACCGGGGGCGTCTTGCCAACTGTGCGGACCCGTCACGGGACGCACCGCCGCATAGGCGCCGATGGTCTCAGCGAATACCCAGCCGTCCTCCTCGATCGGTTCTGAGATACCTTCGGATGAAAACCATACCATCATTTTACCCGCGCGAACGTGCGTCTTCAGTTTCTGCACGATCAGCGTGCCCCTACGCTGGACCGACCACTGTTCGTTGAGCGTATCTCCAGTCTCGTGATTACACTTGGGCACGATCAGGGCATTGGGGTGGCCCCTGAAGATCGCGCCGTGCCAGATACTCTGAGAGGCGCCGAGATGCCAGTCTGGCTGTGGGCGTGCTTCCCGCATGTTCGTTCCCAGGATGAAGTCTGGTGTGCAGTAGAGGTAGCGAAGGATTCCCCCGTAGTCCGTCCGGAACCAGGAGTCAGGCGGTCGGTTGTGCGGGCCGACCGCAAGCCCCATCCGTCGCTGCTTGACCTCGTAGACGCCCCGACCTTCGACATCCATCGCCAGATCCATGACGATCGACGGTAGACGATAGTCGCTTGTCACTACTGTCACGCAGGCAGAGGTCGAAGCCACGGGAGTGCCCCGCCCGTAGTAGTACCACGTGAAGCTGCTTGCCTGCTCGCCTCCCGAGAGTGCCTTCCAGCCCCGAACACGCGCCTTGCCGCCACCGCGCACACCGTCGATCTGATCCTCTGACCACGAGGCCCACCAGAGGTCGAGCAGCTTGCCGGCCAGTGATCTCAACTCCTCGTCCTCAGACAGATCCACCATGTTGTAGATCCCGACGAGGGTCCGGATGCAGTAACTGGGCGACGCGACTTCAAAGAAGAGTCCGCGCCTTGCACGTTCGAGGCAGAAGTCTTTGTGATATTGCGTCCATGCGGACCAGTGTTCGGATGCCGTGTGGCCATCATCGTAGCGACGGTCGGCGTATTCGGGATGGGCTTTCAGGATCTGTGAGAACTCCCAGGCCGTCGCCGTCTTCTGAGCGACGTGGTTTTCGGACGACTGGAAGTACCACGTCTCCCTTTCCCGCATCAGTTCGGCGTCGGCGATGACAGATTCCGATCTGCACCACGTCCACATCATTTCCAGGAGGGCTTTTTCGGTTTCGGCTGTCAGCCTCGCTGCCCTCGATGGGCTGGTCGTGTTGAAGAACAGGTAGATCCTGGTGTACAGCTCGTGCGCCCAGTAGAAGCTGTCGCGGTTGTACATCGTAACACGCTCACGCATGTAGAAAGCACACAACTCCTGCAGGGCCCTGTTGGCCGCCTCCACTTGGTCGTTCAGGAGAAAGGAGATCATGGCAAAGCGGGTCGTTGCCATGCTCAGTGCTCTGGAGAAGTGGGAGCCGGGGCCCCACCGGTCGTGCCATACAGGAGGGGCTTCGAACGCCTTTCCCCGCTCGCCCTCGAGCATCTCCGCGACGCGGTCCTCGAAACCGTCGCTCAATACCTGAAGCTCTTCGTCTGTCATCTGCGTCATTGACCTGCCCCCATCGATGTGTCCACACCCAGAGTTAGGATGCGGTTGCTACGGACGACTTGATGACCACCGGTGCGGGTGGTCGATAGCCTAGCGAGCTGTGTGGTACCCAGTTCGCCCCAAACCTGACCTCGATTCCCTGCCAGGCTACGTGAGAACACCGTTTATTCTTCCTATCCACTCAGCTTCACGTACGTGATCTGAGGGCGGCCCAGGGAAGGCAAACGCACTTCCCTATATGGATACGACTATGCAAAACCGTTCATCCAGGTGCCAAACCGTAGGCCGACGACGGCAATGTTAAGTTGATTCATAAAGTCTCCGGTGGACCGGTATGGCTAAAGCCGGATTCCATCCGGCCGCGTTTTCACTTGATTCGAGAAGGGCCCAGGGATGGGCCGTCTTTTCTGGCACCGGCATGGCACTTAACGGTGTATCTGCGAACCTCTTTGTGTAGACTGCTCGCCCCGACCATATAAAACAGGGACTTGCACCAGCGAGGTGTGGGTCCCTGTTTCTTTATGTCTAATGCCCGTCTAATGGCGGGCGGTCCGGTCGATTCGGTTCTTCTGGATTCCGAGTGGCAGGGCTAATAGCAGACCAGGTGAGGGGTGGGCCGTGCCTGCCTGGACTGCGAGGCGGGTGTATGCAAACACACTACCTCGCTAATGACCCGCCCCCCTGGATTGTCCCATATCCTAACTCCAGGAATGGGGACAATCCAGGGGGGCAGGTCAGCTTGACTCGAATACGTGAGCGACGGTGAAGGCCTCAGTGCCTAAAGTAAAACGGGCGCATAGACTTGCGGTGTGAACCGCGGAATCTATGCGCCCTTTCTGTTTTCGTCAGACCGCACGACAACACGACCGATCCGTCGATACACGCTCCGCCGTTTACGGCTTCGGGCACTCGGGGTGAACGGTGCGTATGCGTTGCTTGCCGTAAGTGCTAAGCCGTTGCGGCGGCCAGCGCTTGATCCAGGTCGGTAAGGATATCGTCAATGTGCTCGATACCGATGCAGAGCCTGACCATATCCGGGGTGACGCCGGCCTTCTGCTGTTCCTCTTCCGTCAGCTGCCGATGCGTTGTCGACGCCGGATGGGCGGCGAGGGACTTGGCGTCCCCAATGTTGACGAGCCGCTTGAACATTCCGAGCGCGTCGTAGAACTTCACTGCTGTTTCGAAACCACCCTTTACGCCGAACGAAAGGAGCGCAGATGGGCGACCATTCGTGTACTTCTGCGCCAGATCGTAGTAGGGCGAGTCCTCGAGTCCCGCATACTGGACCCACTCCACGGCGTCGTGTGCCTTCAGGTGCCTGGCGACGGTCGCGGCGTTGTCGCAGTGGCGTTCCATCCGCAGCGAGAGCGTCTCGATGCCTTGGAGGATCAGGAAGGTGTTGAATGGACTGAGTGCCGATCCCGTGTTCCGCAGGGGCACCGTACGTGCGCGACCGATGTAGGCCGCCGGTCCGAGCGCCTCAGTGTAGACGACACCGTGATAGGCGGGTTCCGGCTGGGTCAGCATCGGGAAGCGATCGGCGTGCTCCGCCCAAGGGAACTTGCCCGAATCGACGATCACGCCGCCGAGGGAGTTGCCGTGTCCGCCCATATACTTGGTAAGGGAGTGGACGACGATCGCGGCGCCGTAATCGATCGGCCGGATCAGCAACGGGGCGACGGTGTTGTCGACGATCACGGGCACGCCCTTCTTGTCGGCCATCGCGCAGATGGACTCGAGATCCACGATGTTACCTGCCGGGTTCCCGATTGACTCACAGTAGACAGCTGCCGTCTTGTCGTCGATCAGCTTCTCGAGATCGTCTGCCGAATCCCCCTCGGCGAACCGGACCTCGATGCCCTGCTTAGGGAACATATGGGCAAACAGGGTATAGGTGCCTCCGTAGAGCTGAGGGACCGTCACGATGTTGTTGCCCGCTTCGGCAATCGTCTGGATCGAATAATTCACAGCCGCGCTGCCCGAACTCACGGCGAGTGCGGCGATACCACCCTCCAGTTCGGCAACCCGCTTCTCCAGGACGTCGGAGGTGGGGTTCATAATGCGGGTGTAGATGTTGCCCGGAACGGCCAGGTTGAACAGATCGGCGCCGTGCTGGGCGTTGTCGAACTCGTAAGCAACGGTCTGATAGATCGGTACTGCCACGGCCTTCGTGGTGGGGTCTGTCTCGTAACCCGCGTGTATAGCTATGGTTTCCGGCTTCAAACAATTCTCCTTGTGGTAATGCCGGTTCTGGCGGCTATTCCGCCAGAGTGGCTCTCTCGTAGTCGGCCCTTTCATAGACAAGGCCCAACCAGTTATTGAAAATCGATTTGGCGGTATCCCGCCAGGTGTTATCTAGCAGGTGTTCGATGTGCGGCTCGGGAAAGGCCGGAGCCTCTTCGCCGTCTTGCATCGCGCTCAGCACGGCCTCGCGGTATTGGTCGGCGATACTGGCTGCATCGTCATCGAAGTAGTTTTCGGGGGAGGGCGGATAGTCTTCCCGCTCGCCGTCGATATATCGGTCTACCTCACGCTTGTATTCCTTGAGCAGACTGACGGTGTCGTACTCCGGATGCCCTTGAAAATAGACCAAGCTATACTGATCCGGGCCGACGGCCATATGCACACCGGCCACGTCGCTCTCGATCAGGATCGTGAGTCCCGCTCGTTCCAGGGGGGCGCGGTGGAGCGCGTTGTATCGTGAGTGGGGGACATCGAACCGCGTGTTGATGTCGCGAAGAAGCGGATGCTCTTTGCTCACGACCCGATGGGGGAACACGCCCCATAGCTTGGACGACCGCTTCTCGCGGTCGATGTGGTAGAGCTGCTTGACCAACGCGTGTGTGGCGAGGCAGGAACACAGGACGGAGGTCACGTTTCCCTGCGCCCATCCGATCACGTCTGCCAGTGGCTCCCAGAACGGCTCCTGGTCGAGCGAGGGGTTCGTGACGTTTGCGCCCGTGATGATCAGCGCATCCAGACCGTCTTTCTTGATGTTCTCGAAGGTCTTGTAGTAGCTGTCGATGTAGTCCTGGGTTTCCTCGCTTCGGGGTAGCCCTTCGACCGTGAACGGATGCACAAAGAACTGGGCGATCTGGTTGCAGCTACCAACGAGACGCATGAACTGGATCTCTGTCGCAACCAGGGCCGCATCGGGCATCATATTCAGCAGCCCCACGTGCAGCTCGCGGATGTCCTGGACCATCGCCTGGTCCAGGGAGAGGACCTTCTCGCCGCGCTGGCGGAGTCTCTCGAAGGCAGGCAGTGATGTGTGCTCGACTAGAGGCACTCGATCTCTCGTGCTTGGGTGGTCGACGGACTTCGGAGAAGGGGCCCCGTAGTCGCCCAGTACTCCTAAGAAGGAGCTCAATTTATCGAGAAAGCCTCGAACGCACCTCCTTTTTTCTTTCGTTGTAGAATCTGACGTCGAGATTACACTGGGAGAGGCCAGCACGTTCGTCCTGGACGCGTATTCGTTTGACGACTTTGCGCGCCTGCTCCTGCCCGGGGGCAAGCTTCTCCGCGACGTCCGTGCGTAACCGGACATACTCCGTGTCTTTGCTGACTTTCATTCGATCTAGCGCTAAAATCCGCTGGGGAAGAATACCGCTATATGCCCGGCTCCTTAAGACACGCAAGGATAATGCCCGGGTTTTCACTTGGCCAGGCTCGTGGGGGCACAGCCAGACACAGCGGTCAATCAACCACTTCGTCTACAGCGCAGCAGAGATGCTGACCAGCGCAAAAGTTACAGGAATGTTAATAGTGGTCTCTCCTGTCGACCCGACGAATTCCTGTTCCAGGACAAGCGATGTGCCAGCCTAGCAGATGTGCACAGATATCAGGCCTCGGACCATTTGTCCTCCCGGATTGCCGCCATATGACGGCACCCTTCGCCATTCGGCGACCTTCTGGCCCGTTAAACGAACATATAGGGTAGCTCAAAGGCGCCCGACGGGCTGTTAACCGCGGACCCAACGCTTCACTCCAGTTCGATTGTCAGTTTGACCGACGTGACTGGCAAGCTTACGTTCTTGCCTGCATAGATGAGCGCGTGATACCGTGGTTCACGAGCAGATACGTCCGTCGTCGCCCTCTATGTGTTTGCTCAGTTCTTACGGGACGACCAAAATGACACACCTTGAAGCGGCGTTGTTGGGGATCATCCAGGGATTGACTGAGTTTCTTCCGGTGAGCAGTTCAGGGCATCTTGCTCTGGGACAAGCTCTTCTGGGAATCGAAACAGGGGATGTGACCTTCGAGGTTATCGTTCACTTCGGAACATTGCTCGCCGTCATCACCGTCCTGCGCAGACGTATATGGGCTTTGATCGTCGGGTTCTTTCAGAATAACCCCGCCGATCTCAAAATGGTCGGTCTGCTCGCGATCGGCTCGGTTCCAGCCGCCATCGTTGGTTTCACGCTTGAGGACTCGATCGGTGGCATTTTCGCGAGCCCGTGGACGGTTTCCCTGCTTCTCGCAGTGACAGGGCTCGTGTTGTTCAGTACCCGGAACCTAGTGGGCGAGCGAATGGCCGATTCTTTCGGTGGCGGTATCGCAATGGGGATCGCCCAGGCAGCGGCCATCCTCCCAGGAATCTCCAGGTCCGGAATGACCATTGCCGTCGGTATGTGGTGCCGGATCGATGCCGGTGAAGCAGCGGCCTTTTCCTTTATGCTTGCCATTCCCGTGATTGCGGGACCAACGGCCCTGAAACTCGCCGCGCTGGCNGNAGGCGAGGTCGGCACGGAATCCTGGTCTGTGCTCCTCGTCGGAGCGATCACGGCATACGCAGCCGGTGTCGTNTCGATCCGCTGGCTCCTATCGATCCTCGCTCNGGGTGAACTCNGCCGATTTGCCTACTATTGCTGGGCGGTCGGTCTCATCGGGTGCATCGCCTTCTGGGAATAGGCCAAAGAACACGACGGTGGCACGACGGATGGCGGGGGAGACTCGGGTGCTGGGACCGCGTCNGGATTGATCGGAGACCTCGACAACGACGTCGACTTCGGTGACTTCCTGACCGTTGCGGCCAACTTCGGGAAGTCACTATCCGGCTGAGTTGCCTCAGATTCANTACACAAAAGAATCCTGCCGGCGGACGTTGGCGGGATTCTTCTTTTACTACAGATGAATCGACTAGCTGGGGGCGCCCGTCGAACCGGAAAGCACGCTTTGCAGCGTCACCCGACACAATGATCGACTCGTCGCCTCATCCCACGACCGAAGGCGTGNCCCTCAAGGAGACCGAATGACACTCACGGAAAACATCAAGCAACGGCTCGTCGTTCTCACCGATATCTCGAACGAACCTGACGATGAGCAGTCGCTTGTGCGGCTCTTAATGTATGCAACCGACGTGGACATCGAGGGCCTCGTTGCCACCACTTCCGTTCACCTAAAGGGTGGGGTCCGGCCTGACCTGATCCGGCGACAGATCCAGGCCTACGGCGAGATTCTCCCGAATCTGCGTGTGCACCACGCCGCGTATCCGGCGGCAGAAGACCTGGATGCAGTCGTCGGCGATGGGCCAACCGGCCAGGGGATGCAGGGTGTGGGAGACGATCTCGACACGAGTGGGAGCAACCTCGTGATCACGTCTGTTGACCGCGATGACCCGCGTCCCGTCTGGGTTACCCTTTGGGGCGGAGCCAACTGCCTGGCACAAGCGCTCTGGACCGTACGGCGCACCCGGGCCGAATCGGAAGTGGCGGCCTTTGTGAGCAAGATCCGGGTCTATGCCATATCCGATCAGGATGACGCGGCGATGTGGATTCGGGAGACCTTCCCCGATCTCTTCTACGTCGTCAGCCCGAAACCCTACAGTCAGTCCACCTGGTATGGGGTGAAGGGGGTGGGGGATGTCCCCGGTGCAGACGACAGCAAGATCGAATTGTCCTCCCTNCGGTCACCGAACAAAGAGAACCTGACGGGACTGATCGATCCGGACCATCCGGGCACCCAATGGGTCATCGAACACATCCGCACCGGTCACGGGCCGCTAGGTGCGCTGTATCCTGAGACCAAATACGCGATGGAAGGAGATACGCCTTCCTACCTGGGATTGATACGAAACGGCCTCAACTTTCACGAGAACCCCAAGTACGGTGGGTGGGGCGGCCGCTATGAGTCCTATCAACCAACAGAACCCGATCTCGAATTCTACAAACGGCGGTATCCGGACTCTGTATACAAAGGCGAGACGCGGCCCATATGGACCGACGTGGATGACACCTATGTGGGCGTCGACGGTGGAACCTATACCGACAACCGAGGAACTGTGGTTCGATGGAGAGGTGCGTTCCAGGAGGATTTCGCGGCCCGAATGGACTGGGGTATCACGGAGCGGTTCGAGGACGCCAACCACAACCCGGTCGCGGCGTTCAGGGGACAGGCCGGACGGGAAACGATTCACTTGGATGCCCAACCGGGTGAGGCTGTCGCCCTGTCAGCCAAGGGCTCATCGGACCCGGACGGGGACGTGTTGGACTTTTATTGGATGTTATACCCGGAAGCGGGCACCTTTGCCGGGGAGCCCCGGATTGAGGGTGACGATCAGGAGGCGGCTGTCCTTCACGTGCCGACAGGGGCGGAGGGGGAGATTCACGTGATTCTGGATGTGTCCGACAGGGGGGGGCACCCAATGCGGGCTTACCGGAGGATCATCGTCCACGTGAAATGACAATCCGTTGCCCGATCAGTAATAATCCAGTGCATAAAGAAACCGGGCCCGTGACGTGGCACGGCCCGGTTAGATGGTCTCCATTACGATGGCGTCGCTTAGGACTCATCCTCGGCGAATTCCTCATTCCGCTTGATGCGCTCCTCCAGTTTTGCCTCGGCGTCCTGGGGATGGCGTTCCAATTGGCGGTGGTCGTTCTCGAAAAGCCTCAGCTTATCCTTCGCCTCTTTCCGACTCTTAAACACTTTGTCTTAGTTCGCCTTAAGGCGACGATGCTCNTTGTCGACCTTGATCTTCTGGGCCTCGAGCGATTCCGTGTGCTTGGTAGTGAAGAACTTGACGGCAAGCGCACAGGCCAACACTACCAGAGAGAGGATTTCCAGTGCCACGCTATTTGTGCCTGTTGAACTGCTTCATTTATTGGGCGAGTTCGAGCTTCTCTTCCTCTGCCGCTTGCTGAGCAATATCTTCTTCTACCTTCGCTAGGCCGATCTTGAGGTCATTCATCACCAGTTCCACATCCTTAACTTTCTCGACCACGTCCCGTAGAACCTCCTTCGCGGCCCTGATCCCGTCCTTCAGGTTCTCGTTCCGCCCGATGGCCTCATCGATGTATGGGCGGGTTTCTTGAACGACGTCCGTGTATTTCCGGAAGATGACCAAGACATAAATCACGGTCAGAACGATCACGATGAGGGTCAACCAGGTCAAAGATGTTTCCTTTGGCTTGGGTGATGGAACGGCTAAAGATACGATCGGATCCCTGTTGAGACCTAGAAGAAATCGTCTGTTGAGGAAGGGCTCCACTTGCCGCAACAGCCATTGAGGCAGTTTTACGCACGATACAATGCCGAGTTTGACCGGAGCAGACCGACGCTATTGTTTGTAAAGACGCCTCCATTTAAAGGAGTAACGATGCCTGGCAATGAACTTCCGCTTCCGTTCACGTTTTCACGTGAGCAAATGATCCAGTTTACACACCAATATGAGGGCGAACGGTTCCCAGACGGGCGTCCCAAGATCTCGGACGATCTGCTCGAGCGCATGAAGTCCGTCACCTGTGAGCAGGCCTGGGGGATCCTCAGGAATCACGGCTACCACTGTCAGTACCAGGGGAAGTGGGTGTGCACCCACGACAACCCGATCCTGGTCGGCCGGGCCGTCACGTGTAACTTCATCCCACCCCGTCCCGACATTGCAGACGTCGTGGCATCGCAAGCCGAGACGCAAGGGTTCGCCGGACGTGACAAGCACTGGGTCATGGACAAGCTCGTCTCCGACGACGTCATCGTAGCCGATCTCCTGGACAAGCAGATCGGTGGTGGGTTCATCGGCGACAACCTTGCAAACATGATCCACGAGAAAACGGGAACCGGCGCTGTCGTCTGGGGGGGCACACGTGACCTGGCCGGGGTGCTGGAACTGGAAACGTTCGTGGTGTTCAACCGGAACTGGGACCCGTCTACGTCCGGATCGTATGATCGCACGATGGTTGTGGGGTATAACGGGCCCATCGCAATCGGGCGGGCGGCCGTGATGGCAGGGGACGTCGTCCTTGGTCTCAAGGAAGGCGTGGTCTTCGTGCCGGCACACCTGGCCCAGGAGGTGGTCGAGCAGGCAGAGCTGATCCAACTCAAGGACAAGTTCGGGTTTGAGCGACTCAAGGCCGGCATCTACACGGGAGGCCAGATCGACGGCGCCTGGGAAGACGACGTCACGGAAGACTTTTTCGGGTGGGTGCGTGAGCGGATCGAGGATCTCCCGGAGGCGCAGCAGGCCTTCCTCAAGGGGCAGGAATGGTTTTAGTAGCCAATGGCTAACCACCAGTAGGCCGCAGGTTGTCCCTGACACCGTAATGCTACAGAATATGGAGGTCCGGACGTGATCCAGACCACATGGCCGGGGCGCAACACCACCCTATAGTTTGTATACTGGGTGGTGTGCCTCAGCCGACCGTTCCATTTCCCGACCGGGGCTGCCGAGGAAAAGTTTATGCACGCTGACACCGAGGCGACTTTGAACGACAAACCCCGCAAAGGTGAATGAAAACCCAAACAGCCAGGAGGAAGACACGAACAAAGAAACTTTTGTTGAATTCGCCGGCGAAACGCGCATCCACATTGGGCTTCGCACATCGGACCTGGACAAGGCCGTCCAGCTTCTACTTTCTGTTGATGGGCAGTTCCCCCGTAAAGCTGAAGCACGACTACGCCAAATGGGAGCCTGCGGATCCATCCGTAAACCTGTCGATCACAACTGGTGGCAGTGGGGACCCCGGCGGGGCGCTCATTACGGAATCCAGGTGAAGTCGACCGATGCAGTCCAGGCGGCGAAGACGCCGTTCGAGGCGGCGGGCGTACATTTCCAGTCCGAAGACGAGACGGTGTGCTGCTGCGCTATACAGGACAAGTTCTGGGTCTCTGACCTTGACGGGAATGCCTGGCCGGTTTTCGTGGTTCTGGATGATGCCGATGCATTCAGCGAGGAGACATCGACGTGCTGCCAGACGGAGGACACGGCAGAAGCCTGCTGCTGAGCGTTCGGGGACAAAACAGAAAAGAAAGGGCCACGCGTGGCCCTAGTGATATCTGGGTGTATCCACTACTCGTCTTCGATAAAGGTCACATAGACCCCCGCCTGCGCGGCGAGTTCTGTCGAAGCACCTGATGTCAGCGCTCGCTCAACCGACACCTGCCCGAAGAAACCGAAGGCGCCCTCCGCCTTGCCCTTGATTCCAAAGACACCGGACATGATGGCTTTCGTCGATGAATCCTGCAAGAAACCGGTTCCCGTGCTGATGTAGATCACGCCGCTCCCAACGCCAAAGTAGGCCTTGGTGCTCTCACCGACATTGATATTGTAAAGTCCGCGTGCAGTCACTGGAACGGTGGTCACGCCAGACTTCTTGTAGTAGTCGACGCTCGCCAGTAACCCGGCGGGCTTGCTGCTGAATGGCAGGATCAACGAGCCGTGGATGCCGGGCTGCGTCCCATCGAAGATCATTCCCGCGCCGCCTCGAAGTTCAACCTGTCCGAGAACGGGCTGAGCCACGCCCAACAGGGCCCCACAAACGAAAACTAGACAGATCTTCTTCATACTGGCCTAACCTCCTCCTTTGGTGGATCGCTGGTTTACCGCTTCGTAAACGCTAGATGAATGTAGGAGGATTGTCCCATCGCGTCTAGAATTCCGTGTAGACGGAGATACAAGTCGTTTTCCTAAAACGAGATCCGCGCTGTTGGTTGGGGTTGGCAAAACGGAAGAAAAGCTGTCGCGGTCCTCGAGAAACTGCGCGGAGATGACGATCTCACCCGACTCCGTAAATCGATGCACTCGACCTACTCCATAAACCGGAACGGATGATGGTTACGGCCTATGGTCGTGCCAAGATCGTTGACGAGGCGGAGGCGGCAGGGATCGAGGTCACCCTGGTCAAGCCGGTCACGTAGTCGCACCTGTTCGATGCTTCTGTGCCGGTGCTGGGCGGCGAGGTCTCGAAGGAGGCTGTTCAGCGGGATTTGGGGGCCGATCACCAGGGAATCATCAAGGGGGCGAACCCCTGCTTGGCGAAGACAACGATCTCAACCAGCAGGTGGCGATTGAACTCCTTCGGGAAGGCGGACAGGCAGTCGACCTGGCCAAAAACGGCGAAGAGGCTGTACGGATGGTCTCAGAGAAGGCCTACGCTACCATCCTGCTGGACACGCAGATGCTGGTCATGGATGGCGTGACCGCCACCGAAAAAACATAAAATTGCCCAAATTCGTCGACCTGCCGATTCTGGCGATGACGACTAACACGATGGATCGTGAACGCGAAAAGACTCGCGAAGCGGGCATGAACGCGCATATCGCCAAGCCGGTCGATCCCTAGGAACTGTTCAGCGCACGGCTGAACTTCGTGCCGCAAACGGGTGAACCCGAAACGCCGGCCGTCTCCGAGACCGAACAAGACGTGGAAGGCGCGCTGGTCATCGAGGGGATCGACGTCGAGGCCGGACACTGGGCGTAGCTTGTGAATCTGAGGAGTTACAATTCTATTGACACCCCTGAGGCTATTCGCTAGAATTCACTACAAGTTATGATTTTATAAGCATTTTCGCACCAACGGGACTCCTGAATCTGATGCTTTTCCGAAACCTGTTCAAGAGCGACAAGAATATCGCCGTTGGTCGTGGCAAGAAAAAGAAGGTCACGATCAAGGATGTGATCACCAACCTCGACCGGGTTGAACTGACCACAGCCGGCTGCACGTTGATCCGGGACCACCTCGGAAACGAGAAGGTCGAGGACTACGGAGAGGTCGACGTATACCGCGTCAATGACGAACGACTTTTCGTCGTCGAGAACCAATTCTTCATCGCCACACCGAGCGGGATGAAGATGAAAGGAGAAATCAGAGAGGGCGAAGAGCATTCGAACATCATCTCTAACGACCACACGTCGGTCGAGGCGTCCGAGCCGGAGGAAGTTGACATCGACGAGGACGATGAAGATTTCGAGGATGAAGAGGGCGACGAGGAGGGGGCCGGAGGGGACGCCAACTCCGGTGGTGAAAAGGCTTCGAGAAGCGTCCAGCGGCAGGAGAAAGAAGAAGAGGAAGAGGCGCTCGGTATTGGCCAGGTGATCAAACTGAGGTTCTTTTTCCAAAAGATCCCCTACGAGATCGACTGCCAGATCGTCGACCGATTCAACCCGACACGATACAAGAGCGTGGACCTGACACCGAAGTGGGGTGCTGGGTATCGCGTACGCCCTCTCTCTGATGTGCGCAAGCGCGACCAGCGTCGCTACGTCCGCTACACGCACAAGCTGGGTTTCGGCCACCTGCGCCTCAGGAGCGAAATCCAGTTCAACGTTTTCGCCCAGAAAACGAATCTCGAGATCCCCGAGAAGGGCGCCCTCAAACAGACCATCACGAACGACGACTTCCAGGTGTTCCCGCACGGTGATCGCCTGGTCGATGAGGTGCGTGACGCCGAGCGGATCGAGGATATCGTCGAGTTCTTTATGGGGTGCATGGTGTCCAACGCCGCGGAGCGTCGGCACGCCTATGTGAGCAAGCCTCATCTAGATCGTCTCAGTCGGTCCAGTCTGGAAGGACTCGGATACTTCAACGTGGTCGGTGCTCAAGCGACCACGGTGTTACCTAAGATCTTCGTCAAGCGACAGGGTCAGGGCGAGAGCGTTCTGGAACGCCAGCTTGCCGGGAAGGCGCATACCAAGCGGGATGCTCGCAAGATGCGCGCCCTGGAGGAGATCCAGGAGCGCTACTCGATTATGACCCGCGAGCACAAGATCTGGCAGCAGAAGAAGATGGGGAAATCGGTGATTGGCGATTTCTCCAATGACATCATTCGCGTCGGATTCGAGTCGAGCTTCGGTTTATCCGCAGATGGCCATACGACCGTACGCCAGTTCTCGATGCCGGCCGAAGTGACGGACATCGGGGTCGAGAACATGACGATCAAGCCCGTCGCTTACGATGACGCTAGATCGCGCGATCTGGACTTCAAGGAGTATGTCCGACAAGAGGACGGGTTCCAGGTCGACCTGCTTAATTTCAGCGTCGGTGGCGCCCAGTTACGGGGCGGAGAAACACCGGAAGCGAACGAAGCCTTCCTGGGGTATCTGCTTGGTGAAGGATTCGAGGAAATGGGATTTTCCGACCGGATCGATCAACTTCAGAAGACCGCGCTTCTCCTGAACTTCTACCCGGTCCTCAACTTCGTCCGGTCACAGATCGCGGACTACAAGCCCTACTTGCCGTATTGCCTTCCGGTTCTCGCTCGGGTTGCCCGCTTCCGGACCACGAGGCTCAAAGAGAACGATGAGCCTGTGATCACCTCGATCGGTCTCGAATTCATCTACAACCCGATCCAGGACAGCTACTCGCGGGACATCAACGAGTATGATCAGTGGGAGCAGGTGACGCCTTACACGGAGAGCCCCCACTTTATCGAGGTCCATAAATCCCTCCAGCTTCTGTTCGGTTTCGACCGCGCGCTCGACGAGAGTATGCGCGAGGATGGTCGTCGTAGTAAGGAGAACGAAGAAGCGGAAGAAGAGGGTGAGGCCGAAGAGACGGAGGAGGAAGCCGAGGAGGCTTCCGAAAAGACGACCTGATCAGACCGAACAAGAACATGCCATACGTCGGGGAGTGCGGCCACAACGCGCTCCCCGGTTCTGGTTCAACACTCGTGAGAATTACCGCACTTCTGGCACTGGCCGCACTGGTTTTGGCCTGCTACAACCCTGAACGCGACCTGATTCAGGATCCTTTCAATACCCCCCTGATCCATATCCTTGATTCTGATTTTGTCCCCGCGACCGGTGGCGTGTCCGTCCGGTGGGAGTTCCTGGGGAGTGAATCGCTGAACCACGTGCTGATACTTCGCCGCATTGGTTCGACCTTCGACTCCATCGGTGTCGTCACGCAGCTGACACCCGTGGGTTCCGGGCGATTCGTCGACGAGTGGGAGGACTCCGCACCACCCGCTGGAGAGCTCCTCGAGTACACCGTCAGTGCGCGACTCTTGCGGGGCCGGGTCGATGCCCGGGCCATTCAGGTGCAGATTCCGGGCGCCCGCATCCTGAGGTTACGCCGAAACCCCTTCCAGGGAAGTATTCAGGTGGATTGGCAGAGCGTGGGGGCAAACATTACCTCCTTCGATGTGGTCCGACTCGCCGATGGCGTGTCCAGCAGTTTGGGCAGGGTCGGAACAGGTGAGAGCAGCTTCGTGGACACAGACCTCGTGGGGAATGTCGAATATGGCTACCGCATCGACACGATCGTGTCCGGAGGAAGGCCACTGCAGAGCAGCATCCTCACTTCATCCGTCTACTCACTGGAGCGGACAGAGGTCGTTTCTGGAGGTGGGACACACCTGTCTACGGCTTCAGGATCCAGCGCTACGTCGTCGACGACCCTGGCGGCCGTTTCCGCCGGGGACGAAGTCGAAATCAACAAATACCGCTATTTCTTCGGAGTATCCTTCGATGGCACAAAGATCGTTGGCGCCATCCGCGAGGAAAGGGTGGACTCCAGGCTGGATGATATCGATCCCATGTCCGTCCGTCTTGCCGGGCCCAACGTCTTCATCCCGGCAAGCTCCGGTGAGCGTGCCTTTGTCGTCGGGTTGACGTCGTCCCGAGACCGGGTCGTCGTTGAGGGCCTCAGTCTTCCGAATCTGAGATCGGTCTGGTCGGGGCCGTCTGACTGGCAGGTCACGTCTCAGACCTCGGGCGTGGCTGTCACGCAAGGGGGGGATGGAAACACTTACGTCACGGATGGACGTCTTCTCCGAGCGTTCGGGTCCACCTTTCAGGAAGTCGGTTCCCAGACGCTTCCGTTTGTGGAGCCCTCGGACCTGGACAGCGACGGAGATCGTTTGTGGGCGGTGGTCCCCGCGGAGAACCGATTATACCGGGCAGAACTGTCCACCGGGCCGTCTTCCTTGCAGTGGGAGGCCGTTGACCTGGGTGTCCCCGGGCTGGAGCCACGTGCACTCACGCTGAATCGTTTCGGGCAGGTCTTCGTGCTCGACGGGGGATCGAGTACGGTCTACGCATTCGATGCCGACCTGACGCCTCTGCTCTCTTGGGCGCTCCCTTCCGATGACTATACTTCCGGCGGGCTCATCCTGGACGGCGGGTCTGGGAACTTGATCCACGTACACGGTGCTTCTGGCAGCCTCCACACCTATCTACCGTGATGTTGCATCGACTCCTTCCCATACTCGCGATCGTGTCGGTTGGCCTGTTCCCCCCTAAAGTTGTGGCGCAAGCGTCCGTCGAGCGGGCCGCGACTGCTTACACGGCTGGTGACTATCAACTGGCGCTGGTTTGCCTTTCGAACATAGACGGGTTGTTGAGCGTCGCTCCGATTTTCGACCGGGTACGTGGAGAAGAACGCGAAAGGATCCTTTTCGATCTGGCCAGGTGCCGCTATGCCGTCGGGGACTCTACCGGAGCACGGGAGGTCCTGTGCGAACTGTTCAGGAACGATCCGGGCCAGTCGAAAGGTGAGATGGACGTCAGACGTGACGCCGCACTTGGTGCCGTTCTCGACGAAATGCGGAGACTCCGCCGAAACTACCAGCAGGCGCGTATAAACGAAACGTCGGCCTTCAAGGCTGGGCTGAGATCTGCGATCCTTCCTGGCTGGGGGCAGAGCTATCGCGGCCGGAAACGACGGGGAAGATTCCTCCTCGGCAGCGCGGGGATCCTGGCCGCAGTGTGGTTTGTGGCCGACCGGAGTTACAAGTCGGCATTGACGACCTACCGACGCACATCTGAAATCGACCTCAGCCTGCCGTCGCGGACGGGCAGCGCCGACGACCCGAATCCCTTCCAGGAGCGATTCGAGGCCGCTGAATCCCGAGCGTCTACGGCCAGAAAGGTTGGCATGGCCTTCGCCGCCGTCTGGGCATATAGCGTCCTGGAAAACCTCGTCCTTCAGCCGGGTCGCGTTGCCCTGACGATCCCGATCGAGTGATGCACCATCTACTTACCATCCTCATCGGCCTGCTCTGGGCAACTCCTCTAGCTTCGCAACCGGGTGTTGCCGTATCCGCGCCCCGTTTGGCGGTCACCCCTTTCGAGTATCCCGCAGACCGGGACTATGGAGTGTTTGTCGCCGATCGCCTGTGTGCCGAGTTGATGAGCCGATCCTACTCCGAGGCACTGGGACGGGCCCGGTTTGTGCTTGTTGAACCGGATACGCTGACGCCCGCGTTGACCAGGTTGGTCGCCTCTGTGGCCAATCGCGTTCCAGGAGGGGTGCTTGACGAGCTACGAAAGAGAACCCAGGCGGACTATCTGGTCACTGGCGTCGTCGATGCGTCGGGTATTCGGACGCTCCACACCCGGTTCGTGGACCTGCAAACTGGCAACGTACTGTGGTCGGCAGAAGTACGCGACGACCCGTCGTGGACGTGGTCGAAAGCGAATTCCAACGTAGGGGACATTCCGGCAGCCGAAATCCTCTCCCTGCTCGAGTTCTCCCAAACAGATACATCGCCGCCACCACCCGTTGTCGATGACCTGCCGTCCGAGGTGATGCTGCAGCCGGTCTACACGTCGAATTGGGCGTATCTCGCCGCTGACTGCCGGGTCGCGGTCCGGGAGGGGATGACCCGGGATGGCGTCTTCTCTCTGGTGCCGGGGGAGGTCAAGGCGCCGGATCAGTCCACGTTGGTTCGCGTCGGGAAACAAGACCGGGAGATGGCGCTCGAGACGACGATTGCCGACGCGATCCTGTGCGGCAGTATCGCGGTCACCGGCGAGGAGGGGACGATCCACAACCTCGGACTTGCCTTGCGCTTGGTGGATGTTGAAACTGGCAGGATTTTGTGGACGACAGCCACGAGCGGCAGGAAGGTCTGGCGGTGGGACAAACTCTCGGACATCGTCGCCACGATGACCGGGCAGCAGCTTGAGGCGATCGCACTCTACGGAGCCAGCAACGCTGAAGACATGGTCGCGGAGTTGCTCGAGCGAGCGGTAGACGGCGACACCTGGTCGGAACTTGGCGAAGCTTTCCTGTCCAAGGGGCTCGTCGACCGCGCGGAGGAATCCTTCGAGAAGGCCCTGACGTTCGACGACGCGAGAGCGAGAGCCCAGAACGGACTCGGCCAGATCTTTATCCGCAAGCCGGAGTACTTCTCCAAAGCAATCGACCATTTTCGGAACGCGATCGACCTCGACGAAGACTACCTGGAGCCGTATACGAACCTGGCTCGTGCATACCTGGAACGAGACATGAACGACGGTGTCCGGTTTGCGCGGCAGGCGATAGAGAAGGATCCCGAGTTCGCGTTGCCATACCGCGTCCTGGGCGAATACTACGCGAGGGACGAGGACGATGCGAAGGCCCTGAACTACCTGAGGCCCTACGTTGCGAAACGCCCGGACGATGTGGAAACTGCCGTCCTTCTTGGGCGCTCACTCCTGCGGATGCAGAATTTTCGAGGTATAGAGCGGACCATCGGCCCGCTCTACCAGGCCAACCAGGACGCCATCGACCTGATTCCGATCCTGGGCATTGCCGAGCTGAGACAGCATCGCTATCCGTCCGCGCTCGCACATTTCGAGACATACCTGCTTCGAGTGACCGATCGCGAGCGATCCTGGTTCGACGACATCAGGACCGTCCTGCCCGGCCAAGATGTCTCGCTCTACGAGAGCCTGAGTGAGGACGAACGCCGCGTCTACGGTGAGCGATTCTGGCGCGAAAAGGATCCGGATTTGACGACCGAGTTGAACGAGCGATTGCTCGAGCACTATGGCCGGGTCTGGTTCGCACGGAGAAATTTCGGCGAATTCGCATACCCTTGGGATCAGCGCGGTGCCGTTTACATTCGGTATGGTGAGCCGGACTATCGCTCGAGGTCCGGGTGGGTTCCCGCCCTGACGTCCCCGAAGGTCCAGCAGGTCAAGGAACTGATGTATGCGGACCTCTACAGTGTTCCGCCTCAGGGGGAGCTGGTGGGGCCCGTCTTCCCGATTCGGTCCTCCCGGGGGATTACGCTTGCTGAGCGCGATGACTTTACCAGGCAGGCCTCCGCGATCGACATTCCAGAGAATCGCGAACTGGACCTGACCAACCCGCAGGCCCGTGCCGACGGGGAGTCGTACGCGCCGGTCACGCTCTTTGGCGACTACAGCATCGTGCCCTGGGAATCGTGGGTCTACACCGAGATCGGACGCGGTCTCGTCTTCGACTTCACGAAGGAGGCAGGTGGATCGACCGGTTTTGATTTTGCACCGATACCCGACATTCCTCCGAGCATTATGAAATCGACGGCGAGGATGTCCGAGTATGCACCCCAACTGGCCTACGAGAGAACGATCGCAGACGCCCCCGACGATTTTATCGAGCCGGAATACGCCGAGATCGCTGGACTCCAGCACGAGGTGTTCGATTTCCGAGCCGAGCGCTTCAAGACCCGCCTTGACGTCACTTACGGTATCCCGACGTCGGGGTTGAGGCTGCGCGATACGGCCGATGGCCCCATCGCACTGTTGAACCGCTCGATCGCCCTCGCCGACTCCTCATACACCAAGGTCTTCCGGCGATCTGATCGCGTCTCGCTCGAACCCCGGGAGGACACCGTCGTGGACGTGATCCGCGCCGATCTGGAGCCTGGCCTGTATCACCTCACTCTTAGAATCCACGACACCGTGACCGGGAGATTGACCGCCATCGAGCAGGACGTGACAGTCGAGCCGTATGCAGTCGAGAGCCTGGGCCTCAGCGACCTTGTGCTTGCCTCTGAAATCGGTGAGTATACAGGAAAGATCCGTTTCCGACGGGGGAGGTGGGAGGTCCGCCCGAACCCCGGGCGCGTCTACCGGAAGACCGTGGTCCCGTTCTACTACGAGATCTATGGGATCAAAAAGGACGCCTTTGGCCAGACTCGGTATCGCGTTACCGCCGGTGTCAAACACAAGCAGGGACTCCGTCAACGGCCGTCCTTCCTGGGCGAGGCCAAACCGGAGGTGACTTTTACTTTCGACCAGACGGGTCACCAGGATTGGGAGCGCGGTCAACTGGAACTCGACCTGACGGAGGCAAAACAAGGGACGAACATCCTGACACTCCAGGTCGAGGACTTGGAGTCGGGCCAATCAGTGCGTAAGCAGGTTGAGTTCGAGTATCTTTACCCAGAGTAATAGGCTTCGGATTGACATCCTCTTCGGGTCTGCCTAAGTTGACGCCATTCAGGTAAAGAACCGTGACGCAGGAAACGCCAACATACCCCGAAGACGAAGAGATCCTGGGCCAGCTCGAGGATCCGACCGATATCGAGGCCTTTTCGAACCTGATGGAGAACGCCCACCGGGAAGGGGTGAGTGCGGCTGATTTTATCCGGGTGGAGCCAAAACGGACATCCCGCAAGACTATCCGCAAGCTTTGCCTGAAGGATCAGCGTCGATCGATCAAAGCAATTGTCTCTTCCGTCGTCCGGTCTCTCTGGGATCGCCCCGCCGCATACCCCGAGGCATCGCTTTCGGTGATGGTGGGACCAACAGGTCCGAGGTTCGGCCCCCTAAAAAAGCCAGCCACTGGCGAAGACGACTCGAAGGGATCCTGACTTGGCCGCGCGCAGCCAGATCCTTCGCCAGCATATCAGTGAGATAGAAGAACTGATCGACCGTCTGCTGCCGTCCGCCAAGGCAGGCTGTGAGGCGGACCGAGATCGCGTGGTTTCCCTGCAACGCCAGGTATTCGCCAAACGAAAGAGTCTCCGCGCTCTTCACTCCGGCGGCGCCTGAACAACTCCCCTAGATCCTCCCTACACCTGTCTGGCATGTAAGTATGAAACGATTGGTCGGCATCGACTATGGTCGTCGCCGGATCGGTATTGCTATGACCGATCCGATGCGGATTACGGTACAGGGTCAACCGACCCTGTCCGTTGCCGGGTTCGACAAAGCGCTAGCTGAGGTTAAGTTGTTTCTCGACCAGCACGAGGTTGACCGCATTGTCCTGGGCCTCCCCCTGAACATGGACGGCTCCCGTGGAGAAATGGCGAAGGAGGTTGAGAGATTCGGTGAATCTCTGGAAGCACTCACCGGCCTCGATGTCGTCTTTTGGGATGAGCGATTGACGAGCGAACAAGCAAAACAGATCATCCAGCAGCGCCACGGGACAAAGGAGAAAGACGGCGTCGACCGAGTAGCGGCCGGCCTTCTGCTCGCATCCTACCTGCAGGCGCATCCTGGCTGATGGGCTGGCTCGACCACCTATGGGAGGGCGGCCGCCCCTCGAGGGGCCTCACAGTCACGGCTCCCGTTTGTGCGATCGCCTTCGCGATCGCCTTCTCCCTGTATGCGCTCAACCGTCCGACGAACATCCTTCCAAAAACCGTTCGCATCGAGCCCGGCACCTCGCTTACGGGTATCGCCCACCGTCTGAAACGCGAGCGGATCATCCGCAGCCCGTGGTTCCTGCGGGGGTTGGGCGTGCTGACCGGGGCCGCCCGCAACATCACCGCTGGAGACCACCCTTTCGACGGCACAATGACGGCTTGGGAGGTATTGGGGGAATTGCAGGTTCCCCGGGACGTCACCACCACGGTAACGATACCCGAGGGTCTGCGAAAGGAGCGGGTGGTCGAGATCCTGGCCAGGGACCTTGACCTAAACGCAGATACGCTTCTGGCTCTCGTATCTGACCCGACGTTTACACGGCAGCTCGGAATCGACTCAGACGATGCAGAGGGGTATCTCTTTCCTGAAACCTACCGGGTTTCGGTGGCCGCTCGTGAACGGCGGATTCTCGAGACACTTGTCGGCCAGTTTCACCGGGTGTTCGACGCGGCCCTGAAGACGGATGCCCGAAGAATGGGCATGACCGTACACGAGGCGGTCACGATGGCATCGATCATCGAGGGGGAGGCCCAGGTTGCCGGCGAACGGGACACGATCTCTGCGGTCTACCACAACCGCCTGAAGAAACGGATGCGCTTGCAGGCTGACCCGACCGTTCAGTTTGCCATCCCTGATGGCCCCAGGCGCCTGTTCTACAAGGACTACAAGTATCCATCCCCCTACAATACATACCGCCACGGAGGCTTACCGCCGGGCCCCATCTTGAGCCCCGGGGCAGCGTCCCTGACCGCCGCCGTTAACCCTGCTAATACGGATTATCTATACTTTGTGGCGAAGGGCGACGGGTCCCATATCTTCACCAGAACGGCTAGGGAACACGAGGCCGCCAAGCGTCAAACACGCTCCGCCCGACGACAAACCTGGAAACGGAGCAATCGGAGGTAGCTGCTGTGCAGGAATTACTCGACCTGAACGTCACCACACCCGTCGAAGATGACCGGGTCTTCGCCGACCTGAACGAACCCCAGCAGGAGGCTGTCCGGTCCGTGGATGGCCCGCTGCTGATCTTGGCTGGCGCAGGCTCAGGCAAGACGCGGGTGCTGACGAGACGGATCGCCCACCTAATCGGGAATTGTGTGGTCCATCCCTCGCGCATCCTGGCCATGACGTTCACGAACAAAGCGGCAGGGGANATCNGGGAGCGCGTCGAGGAACTCCTGAATCGGTCGGCCCGTGGTCTNTGGATGGGCACCTTCCACTCGATCTGCGCCCGCTTCCTCCGCATAGAGGCGAACAGTGCCGGCCTCGAGCAGAACTTCTCGATCTACGACACTTCTGATCAGCTCGCGGTGATCCGGAAGGCAATCAAGGAGGCGGGGCTCTCGGACAAGGACTATCCGCCCAAGCAGATTCGAGGCCGGATCNGCTCGGAAAAGAACCGGATGGCGAGCCCGGATGCCGTCGAAAAACGTGCGTTCGGCTTCTACGATCAGCAGATCGCGACCATCTACCGAGCCTACCAGAAAGAGTTGAACGACAACAACGCGGTCGACTTCGATGACCTCCTGATGCGCACAGTCACCACATTGCGGAACAACGCGGAGGTGCTTCAAAAGTATCAGGATCGCTTCGACTACATCCTGATCGATGAGTACCAGGACACCAACCGCCCCCAATACCTGCTGGCCAAGTGCCTGGCCGAACGCCACCAGAACATCTGCGTGGTCGGGGACGACGATCAGAGCATCTATGCCTGGCGGGGAGCGGACATCAGGAACATCCTCGATTTCGAGAAAGATTACCCGTCGACCACCACGATCCGGCTCGAACAGAACTACCGATCGACCCAGGTAATTCTCGACGCCGGCAACGCCGTGATCAGTCACAACCAGGGGAGGAAGGGAAAAGAACTCTGGTCCGACCGCTGCGGTGGCGAACTGATCCGGCTCCGTAGGACCCTGGATGAGAAGGATGAGGCTCGTTGGGTCTGCCAGGTGGCCAAGGAACTTAAGGAGGAGGGGGAGACTCCCTACGGAGAGACGGCCGTTCTCTACCGGACCAACGCCCAATCGCGGGCGCTGGAGGAGCACCTGGTGCGTTCGAACATCCCCTACGTCATCGTTGGTGATGTGAAGTTCTACGAACGGAAGGAGATCAAGGATCTGCTGGCCTATCTCCGCCTGATCGACAACCCGTTGGACTCGGTCAGCCTGGCCCGCACGATCAACACCCCCAAGCGAGGGATCGGAAAGACTTCATTCGATCGGCTCCTGGACTTCGCCGCCCGTGAAGGCANGGTGCCCTACGCGGCGCTGGGAACAAGCGACCGGATCGAGACGATCTCATCGAGGGCCGTCAAGAAAATGAAAGCCTTCCACGGCATGATCGAGGCATTTCGGCAGGAAGCGGACTCCACGCCGGCCGATAAGCTGGCGGTCCACATCATCAAACAGACGGAGTTCCTCCAAAGCCTCGGTCCCTACGGCCAGTCGGACTCCGAAAGTCGCCGGGACAACGTGCAAGAGTTGATCACGAACATCCAGGCTTTCGTCGAGCGGGCTGAAAATCCCACCGTATCCGAGTTCCTCAGGGAGGTCTCCCTGATGACCGACGTCGATGCCTGGGACGACGATTCGGATGCACTGACGTTGATGACGATGCACAGCGCAAAGGGCCTCGAATTCAAGGCTGTCGTCATTTGTGGCATGGAGGACGGACTCTTTCCGATCATTCGGTCCGCGGAAGATCTGGATGACGATGCGTCACTCGAGGAAGAGAGACGACTGTTCTACGTCGGGATTACTCGGGCGATGGACCGACTCTTCCTGTCCTACACGCGTGAACGGCGGAGATACGGGGGATTGGTATCGTCCAAGGCTTCCAGGTTTCTGAGCGAGATTCCGGGCAACCTGCTGGACACGGGTTACAAGATTCAGGAGATTGGCGGNGATGAAGACATCAATATCAACGACCCGGATGAAGATGTCCCACCGCAGCCGATCCGCCAGGCGGGAGAACTCGACACCTCGGTCGGCGCCTGGGTTGTGCATCCCACATGGGGGCGCGGCTGTATCGAGGCCCGTTCCGGACTGGGGGAGGACGCCAAGCTCACGATTCGTTTTCAGGGGGTGACTAAGAAGGTGGTACAGCGGTATGCTCACCTTCTTCCCGGCTGACCACAGATATTCCGACTGAACGAATTCGCTTATTCTTGATTTCGGCCCACCAATGTCTCATATTGGGCGGAGTGATTGAACCCGATTGAGGCGCGGAGATGTCTGTTACACGAGATGACGTCCAGAGAGTTGCCAGACTGGCCCGGCTGAAGCTTACCGAGCCGGAGGAAAGCCGTCTCGTCTCCGATCTCAATCATATGCTGGCCTACGTCGCGGCCCTCGAAGAGCTCGACACGAGCCAGGTCACGCCGACAGCACACGTTCTCCCTCTTTCGAACGTTTTTCGACCCGACGAACCGACGGAAGCCCTCTCGCTGGAGGCTGCTCTGTCGAACGCGCCCCGATCCAGGCACGGTCATTTTCGAGTCCCCAAAGTTATCGAGTAGTCGGCGGTGGTGTTAGCACCATCGCCGTTTTTTTGGTTGGGGTTTTCTCGAACTCTGACGCTCCCCATACGTACAAGACGACCAAGAAACCCTTACGGGAGGTACCGTGAGTAGCGACTACCAAGGTCCGAAGTATATCGTGGTCAGCGGCGGTGTGATCAGCGGCGTCGGCAAAGGACTGGCGACCGCGTCGATCGGAAAGATCCTGCAGCAGTATGGTTACAAGGTCACCAGTATCAAGATTGACCCGTATCTGAACTATGATGCTGGAACGCTGCGGCCGACCGAACACGGTGAAGTTTGGGTGACTGACGATGGTGGGGAGATCGATCTGGACCTCGGGAACTACGAACGATTCCTCGGACTGGACCTCCCGAAGCGGCACAACCTGACCACCGGGCAGATCTACCACGCAGTGATCGAACGTGAGCGTCGNGGCGAGTATCTCGGGCAGACGGTCCAGCCTGTTCCACACATCACGGACGAAATCAAGAATCGTGTGACTGAGGCCGCAGAAGGAGCCGATATCGCACTCGTCGAGATCGGGGGAACGATCGGTGACGACGAGAATCGGCCTTTCCTGTTCGCCATGAAGAGCCTCGAACGTGACGTGGGCGAAGAGAACATGTTGTATGCGCTCGTGACCTATCTCCCGGTTCCCGCGCACATCTCTGAAATGAAGACCAAGCCCACCCAGCAGGCGATCCGACTGCTAAGTGAGCACGGTATCTTCCCAGACTTCATCCTCTGCCGCGCGGTCGACGCGATCGACGAACCCCGAAAGAAGAAGATCACGGTGTCGGCGAATATCCCGATCGATCGGATCATCTCGGCTCCAGACTCTGATACGCAGTACCAGGTACCGCTCGACTACGAAAAAGAGGGGCTTGGGGAAAAGATCCTGAATCACCTGAACCTGGAGCCGAAAACCGCCCCGGATTGGTCGAATTGGGAGAAGCTGCTCGGCCGTATCCGGGACCCGCAACACCGAGTGAAGGTGGCGATGGTCGGCAAGTATGTCGAGATCGGTGAGTATGAACTGACCGACTCATATATATCCGTGAACCAGAGCCTTGAACACGCAGGTGCCTCTCTCGACACGGAAGTTCAGATCACGTGGATCGACTCGCGCCGGCTCGAGGGGGCGGACGCTGATTCACTCGAGGACTTTGACGGCGTGATCGTACCCGGAGCCTTCGGCGAAGGGGGAGCGGACGGGGTCCTTGAGGCGATCCGTTTTTCCAGAGAGAATGACNTTCCGTTCCTCGGACTGTGCTACGGCCTGCAGATGGGCGTTGTCGAGTATGCACGCAACGTCGCAGGCCTGACAGACGCGAGTTCGGCCGAGATCGATCCGGATGCGCCGAATGCTGTCATCGACATCCAGTATTCCCAACGAGANATCATCGAGGAGAGCCGCTACGGCGGAACGATGCGTCTCGGCGGATATGCCGCCGTGCTCAGGCGGGACAGCGTCCTCGTGGACCTGTATGAGCGTCTGGGACGGATCGAGGATGATGCCTACCGGCTCGAGAAGATGCGCCAGAGGCCCAGCGAGAGCTTCCGGCTGGGCGTGATCCTGGACAGCGAGCGTGCGGTGATCGAGCGTCACCGGCACCGGTACGAAGTCTCGCCCAAGTTTGTGGATCTNCTGGAAGAGCACGGACTGGTCTT
Source organism: Gemmatimonadota bacterium (assembly GCA_002727195.1). Lineage (GTDB taxonomy): Bacteria > Latescibacterota > UBA2968 > UBA2968 > UBA2968 > UBA2968. The sequence goes on along the minus strand of PBWH01000030.1, from coordinate 48,087 downwards.
CTCCGGCTTCCACCGACGGGATGACGGTACCAAGCTCATGGAGTTTATTGAGCTTCCGGAACACCCGTTCTTTGTGGCCACCCAGGCCCATCCCGAGTTCAAGTCACGGCTCGAACAACCCTCGCCACTGTTTTACGGGTTTGTCGAAGCGTGTGTTGCCCGCCAGGTCATAACACGTCGTCAGGAGAACGGTCAGGCAGAGGCCGTCTAGAGTCCTTGCGATCGATCGTCCTGGCCCTGCTGGCCCTGGCCTGCAGCCCTGCCGAACGAGAGCAGGTCGGCGCCGATCCTGTTCGGGCGGATGCGCCGGACCAAGAAGCTTGGGACGTGACCAAGACGGTCACCCGTAACGGCGTATTGAGGGCCGTGATCCGTGCACCTCACCTCATCAAATACGATCGTGATCGCATGTCTCGACTCGACGGCGGCGTGAGCGTCACGTTCTTCGCCCCGCGATCGGGGGACACGTTATCCACCCTGATCTCCCGCCAGGCCAGGATCGATGAGGGCAAAAGGATCCTGACCGCGACCGACAGCGTCGTTCTCGTCTCGAGCCGGGGATGCGCTCTCTTTACCGACACCCTCCGCTGGGAAGAGGAGACGGAAACGATTCGCGGACCATCTCGGGTCCGCATCGAAGGTGACGATGGTACAGAAACGGGCATCGGATTCGAGGCAAAATCGGACCTGTCCACGTGGACCCTTCGCGAGGTGGTCACCCGCATCAATACCACTCGATAGTCTCGCTTTCCTCCTCATAACACTGCTTATCGGCGGGCTCTCTGCCTACGGGGACGAAGTCAGCGCTGATCGGAGCAAGACCCACCGCCAGGGCGACCTCACGCGCCGCACCTACGCGGGGGACGTGAAGGCAGCTTTCCGGAGCAACATCATCCAGGCCGATTCGGCTGTGGCCACATCCAGCTCAGATCAGTATCGCTTTTATCAGAATGTCCGCTTTGCAGATGAGCGATACACCGTTCGCGCGAACCATCTTGTGTATTACACGGCATCCGGTGTCGCCCGGCTGTTCGGCGACGTCACACTTTCCGATGGCGACCGACGTCTCACGGCAGACAGAGTATCCTACGAGAGCATATCGGGTCGCCTGTCCGCCCGGGGCGATGTATCTGCTGCGAGGGGAGACCTTAAACTCACCGCGGACAGGTGGTATAAACAGGCGACGCCTGGTGTCTCGTCCGCCGGGGGAAGCGTCCACTACGTTCAAGTTTCAGCAGATACGTTGGAGGTAATGGCCGACTCTACTGTCGTCGACGACCGATACCGGTTTCTGTCGTCCGTTGAGGTAAGGCAGGGCGCCTGGTCCGGTTCGGCTGACCAGGCCATCATCACCGATGGCGAGCGAATCTTGATGACCGATCAGGCCACACTGCGTCGCGACCTTGACTCGACACGCACTGTCTCATCATCAGCCCAGTCGATTCTGCTCACCTTGGCAGAGACCGTCGTCTCGGAAGCTGTCATGTCCGACAGTGTCCTGGTTGTGTTCGCGTCCAGGGCTGACACCACGTCGCGTTCGACAATCGCCGCTGATTCCAGCTATCTGGCGTTCGAAGAGACGACGGTATCCGCACTCGAGGCGTATGGGGCGGCGGAGATCTCGGTAGCGACCGGTGGTTCGTCCAGTGTGGTCGGAGGAAGCACGGTTCAGGTCACCTTTTCCGATGACCACCCCGAGCACGTGTTGATCAATGGGGAGGGGACCCTCCACCACCAGGCAGGAGATGGTTCGCTGACGGTCACGATTACTGGTACGGGCATCCGAGTCACGCTTACCGATGATGCCCTGCGATCGGTAACAGCAGATTCCAACGCCGTCTGCGAGATCGAAGGAGAACACCCCACCCGCCTGAGCGGTGACCGTCTGCGGCTGGAATTCGAGGACGGCAAGATGCGTCTCTCTGAGGTCGAGGGGAAGGTAAAGGGGCGGTATTGGTTCGAGGACGAAACCCGATGACCTTGTCTTTGGCCGGCCTGAGCAAGCGGTATGGTCGCCGTGTGGTGGTGAACCATGTCGACCTGGACGTTCACCCGGGAGAGGTGGTCGGCCTTCTCGGACCGAACGGGGCAGGCAAGACAACCACCTTCCACGCCATTGTCGGTTTGATCCGCCCGGACGGCGGCACCATCCGACTGGGGGACACGAACCTGACCGCCCTGCCGACCTATCAGCGGGCCCGTCGTGGGATTGGCTATCTCTCCCAGGAATCGTCTGTCTTCCGGCGCCTGACCGTTTCCCAGAACGTGGATGCGATTCTCGAGCAGATGTCCATTCCTCGCGGAGAGATCGCAGGCCGACGAAACAAACTGCTCGACGACCTTGGGCTCTCCACGCTCTCTGGCAGCTATGCCGACGCCCTCTCCGGCGGTGAGACCCGGCGACTGGAAATCGCTCGTGCCCTCTCCAGGGAACCCAGGTTTCTCCTGCTGGACGAGCCATTCTCCGGCATCGACCCGAAGGCTGTGGAAGACATCCAAAACATGGTGATTGACCTGCGGAACCGCGGGATCGGTATCCTGATCACGGATCACAACGTGCGGGAGACCCTTTCGATCACCGATCGCAGCTACATCCTTTCCGAAGGGGCGATTCTGGCCTCCGGGACGGCTCGGGAGATCGCGGAAGACGACACCGTCCGGGCCGTTTACCTTGGTGATCGGTTCAAGCTGGACCCCTAATTCCTGCCCGAAGTACTGCCTTCAGGATCCTCGATTTCTGTCCCAAAAACCACTTGAACATTGGGGTAAGAAGTTGTAATGTTTAGCCTTATCGCGTTGGAACGGATTTTGTTTGCAACATCAGGATATCCCGAATGATTCGTCTCGCTCAGACAGCGTCTCTCCAGCAAAAGATGGCCCCGCAGCTGATTCAGTCGCTACGACTGCTGCAGATGCCGACGCTGGAATTGCAGCAATTGATCCAGCAGGAGTTGGAAATCAACCCGCTGCTGGAGCTGAACGAGGAGCAGGAAACGGACCAGGAGGAAGAGTCCGAGGACACCGAAGAGACGGAGCAGACAGAGCCGACCGACGAGAAGGATGAGCAGGATGCCAGTGCGGAAGAAGAGGAGGGCCCCGAAGAGGAACTCGATTTCGACGAAGCCGATCTGGACAAAGACCAGTTCGACGAGGAGGATTGGAACGAGTTTCTGAACGAGTCTGGCTACGTTAGCACGAAAGAGGAGTTTGACCCGAACGTTGAAGAGTGGGACAACCAAGGGGCCTCTCAGGTCAGCCTGGAGGATACGCTGAAGGACCAGCTCCTGCTTTCTGGACTGGACGAGGCGGGCCAGGCCATTGGCGAATTCATCATCGGCAACATCGATGAAGACGGCTTCCTGATCTCCGCAGTTGAGGATATCGCGGACATTCTGGGTGTCGATGTGGAGAAGGTCGAGCGCGTTCTGGACGTTGTGCACACGTTCGAGCCCTCAGGAGTGGGGGCGCGGAACCTCCGAGAGTGCCTGCTGATTCAGCTCAAGGAGCAGGGCGAAGACGGCTGCCTTGCGATGCTGGTCGTCCAGGATCACCTCGACGACTGGATTGGCCGACGCTACTCACGGGTCTGCCGCGCACTGAACATCTGCAAAGAGGAGCTGACGGACATCCAGGAGGTGATCGCCAGCCTAAACCCGAAGCCGGGATTCACGCCCGAGCCACGAGTCAATTTCAATCTTGTGGTTCCGGATCTCGAGGTGGCAAAGGTCGGCGAAGACTTTATCGTATCCCTGACCGACCGGAATGCCCCGTCGCTTCGTATTAGCCCGATCTATCGGACTTTGCTCAACCAGTCAGAAAAGTCCGGCACAGAAGCCAAGAAATTCGTCGTCGAACGCCTCAACTCGGCACGATGGTTCATCAGTGCGATCCATCAGCGGAGGACGACGATGCTGCGCGTGATGCGGTGCATCGTCCAGAACCAGCGGGAGTTCTTCGACCACGGGCTTGGCCACCTTAGGCCGATGGTCCTGCAGGAAGTGGCAGACAAGGTCGGCATGCACGTGTCGACGATCAGCCGAGTGAGTAACGGGAAGTATGTTCAGACGCCGCACGGTGTCTTCGAGTTGAAATACTTCTTCGACGGCGGATTGAGCACCGACGAGGGCGGAGATGTATCTGCCAAGACGGTTAAAGAGAAGATCAGCAAGCTCATCGCTGACGAGGACTCACAAAACCCGTTAAGTGATCAGAAGATTGCCGATATACTAAAGAAGCAGGAAGGTACAAATATCGCGAGGCGCACCGTCGCCAAATACCGGGATCAGCTCGGCATAAACTCGGCCCGGTATCGGAAGTCGATTTAGGAGTCGGTCCGTAACGGCTGGCAGGATCGTCGGCCGTGGACCAAGGAATTAACCAAGGCGCAGGTATGGACTTCATCTTCATCGGACTCACTCTGGGATGCACTGCCTTCTTGGCGAGGATCATCATGGACTACCTTAATGAGGTCCCGGTGTGGAAGGAGAAGATCGAGCAAGCCGAAGGCGAGATGATCCAGTATGAATCTGAGATTCAGGATCTGACCCAGCAGAAGGAAAGTGCTTCCCAACAGTCGAAGAATATCGACGAAGAAATCAAGAAGATGGAAGCAATGGCGACTGAACTGAAAGCNGAGNTCGANAAGACAAAGAAGGAAATGGCGCGCAAAGGCAAGGTNATCATTCGCCGTGNGCCAGATCAGGAGTTCGGGTAAGTCTTGTCGATCCNAGGTTCCTGGATCCTGGNGTGTNTCGTTGCCNTNGCATCCTCGGGGTGTGGCGACCCCAAGTATCTNNTGGAAATCGAGCNGNCCGAGTNTCCCGAAGCATCNTCAGCACCAAGAGTGGCCATACTNGACAGTANGGCGGCNGNTAAGATNGANGAGATCCACCNTCTCTATACACAGGCGGCCGATTCTCTGGATCGACAGTTCGCTGATTCCNAAGCCTCTCTCGACGCGGAGTTGGAAACNAAGTCCAAGCCNGTCAAGGATGCCGAACGCCNGCTACGGATAGCCAGAAACCTCTATACGACGGCGTTCCGAGCCATGCTGACCTTCCAGTCCTTCGGAGGGAATGCCATCTTTGATCGATCAGATGAGAGGGTGATGACCGAGGATCTGCTCGAGGAGATATCCGATCGGTTCTACAAAGGGAAGGCGTTCTCCCTGGAAACTGGGGCACGGATCCGGTCGAAGATCAGGGAGAGTCTGATCCCCGCGGAAAAGAGGGTTATCAACGCGAGGAATGCTGTTACAAGGGCCAAGCGGGCGCAGAGACGCGTCGCGGATCTACGCGAGAAGGTCGCGGGCGAGTTATCGGGGGCCAAGCAGCAGCTACTGAACCAGTTCAACGGTCGCGTGATCGACCGCCTTGCGGGCGCCATCATCAGGGATGCCGGCCCCGACAGTTCGGGGTTTTATCGGTTCGACCTGGTGACGACGGGCAGATTCCACATTTACGTTCCAGGCTCCAATCCCATACTGGTCGAGATCGTTGTGGACGGACATCGACGGATCCAACTCAGGGGAGACGCGCCAAGTCCCTTGATCTCTCCGAGTGACGCCTAATTCTGCACCGTACTGATCTCGTCCTCTGAGATTTTGTGCACGCTCTTGGGGTTGAACGTCTGGCGAGTCCCCACACGAAGAGCGACTTCGATCCGTCCCCCAGCAAGTACGAAAAACTGCAGCAAGTAGCCGCCGCCCTCCATTTCTTCCACCTGGTATTCGGACGGTTCCAACCCATCCACCCACTCGGGCAGTCGGGACTCGAAGTTTGGATGGCGCGTTGCCTCCCTCGGCAGCGCCGCAATCAAGGTTCCGGGTTCATCTCCGATTACTTGGCCGATTTGCCTGCGAAGCCCGACCATATAGCTGATCACAGACCCCGCGTAGTCGAGATCGGACTGCTCAGGCGTTCGCTTTGGCGGGACGATCCCCCAGGTGAGATGGTGGATAAAGGGATTCCCGTATCCTTGCGAGAGCATCCGTTCCCGGGCAGCCTCATCGACCGGGTGGACGACGGCCACGTAGGTAAACCACCCTTCCTCCCGGGCCGGATGCCCTTGCGGCAGGCCTGATGGTACGTTGATGTAGTCGTGTCCATCGACGGGGGAAGGATAGCAACGCGCATCCCATCCCGCGACGTAGCCCACTTCTTTCAGAGGACCCGAAAGAATGTGGGGTGGATCGACAAAGATGGCCGCGTGATCGGGGTTGGGCAGAAGCGGGACACCGGCGGACGTCAACAGATCTGCGATTTTCTGAGCCTCATCAAGGCGATCCCGAGCATTCTCGATGGCGAGGTGGTCATGGAATCCTGCGGGCAATCTGGGGCTACTCATGCGTGCTATCCTCCGATTTTGGGTCTCTCCCTAATATCATCGCAGCCCCTGGACAGTCAACGAAGATTTCCATTTTCGTCAACTGGCAGATATCCGCCACGTCGAGCTTGCTTCGATTCTTGGGATTCGGTGAAGCCATCACGGCCGCGCAGTGGGTTGAGGCACTGGACGCCCTGAACGATCAAGCGCCTGATCTTCTGCTCCTGGACCTCCAGATGCGGCATGTGGATGGTTTCTTCCTCCTCGAATGGATCCCGGCGAACAGGAAATCGAGATGCTTGTGATCGTCGTCTCGGCCTAACTGGACGATGAGTCCATACGACGACTCTAGAGCCTTGGCGTGGATGGGTTCACACGGAAGCCCTTCAACGTAACCGAGTTGATAGAGAAGATCGACAGCATTAGGGGTGGTAAGCCCCGGGTAGACGAGGAAGGCGAGGAGCCGGCTGAATCAGAGACCACCGGAGTTGAGACCTAGGAAGAGGCGACCGCGGACCCCGAAGCCGAGCGGCCACGCCGCAGACGACGAGGTGCAAAGAAGCGTCAGCGGAAGCGGATGGCCCTGTATCCGACACCGCGACGTCCTGGACGACGATCTCCCAAAGTTCGACCGCAGTCGTCTCTGGGTTATTGGCAATCTACAGAACTCGACTCACCACAACGGGCATGGTCGGAATATCCCTGATGTGCCGTACACTCAGCCTGATGTCTTCTTGGTCCAATCGCTCCCCCGATTTGACGAACCGTCAGGTAGGATCATGCAACCTATAATCTCCGGCGAATAGGGCGTTTGCGAAAGTTGGGGAAACCGTCGCGGGAACCTTGAGGGACCACGAGCCAGCGACTCCTGGGCATGTTGCAGAATGAATCTTTCCGCTTAGGCGGAAGGAGGGCTGCCAGAGGAAAAACTGCTGCTGCCGGAGGGAGAAGGCGGAGGAGATCCTCCCGACGCATCTGGTGGTTCAGAGGATGCTACTGTCTGGGCATCCTGCGGCTCAAGGGGCTGGTGAAGCGCCTTCTTGATCAATACGCCAGCCTTGAAGTAGCTCTTCTTCCTTGCAGGTACATAGACGATCTCACCCGTACGCGGATTCCTTGCGGCGGGCTTCGGTTTCGTGTCCTTCACGCCCAGCACGCCGAACCCTCGAATTTCGATACGATTGCCCTGAATCAGGCTTTCGCGCATCGCCTTGAAAAGGGTGTCGACGACCTCGTAGGCCAACTGCTTTTTCACGCCTAATTTCTCAGAAATTCTGAGAGCGAGGTCCTTTTTGGTCGTGGTCATACGAGACTCCGTCTAGGTGTGTCCCAGAAAGACGGCGGTTAATATATCCCGACTCCCAGATGTGACGCAAGGTAAAAATTTACTAGGGTCTACACCGATTTTTGCCTTCACAATTGACCCCGAAATCGCCAGATTTGCGCCTGAAATCACCAGATTTGCACCCATTCACGGGTTTCGTTCCATCTATTTGATATTTAAACAATTATGCACTCAACTGTCCTAAGAAGCAAATTTCCAGTCATGGGCACCCGAAATCTGCTCCAGGGAGCGACACGATGAGAGCGATTCTGATCGTCTGGGATGGCCCGCGTCACGACTTCGTTCGCCTCGAGCTCACCCCGAACTCACCCCGAAACTTTCTCGGTTGGGGGAAGAGGGGGTCATATTCAGTGACCATAGGGCCGTGTTCCCCACGGAAACCCGGGTCAATTCCTCCAGTATCGCGACAGGATACTACCCGGACACGCATGTGATCCTCGGAAGCCGGTTCTGGGACCGTCCACTTGGTATCCTGGTGAACACAGACGACCATCATGACCTCGACAAACTTCTGGGAGCAAATCGAGTCCTCGATACGCCCACAACGTGAGAAATCCTGCAGGAATCTGGTAACAGCACGTTCGTAGCAGGCGCAGGTTCTCCTGGGTCGACCTATCTCCAGGCGCCGGAATCCACTGACCCTGTGGTAAACGTCCGAGCCGCTATCTGGCCATCCAGGGCAGAGCCTTGGCTCGAGGAGAACTAAGGCAGGTTTCCCGAGGAATCCACGCCTCCCGATCCTTGGAACGACCTAACCTGCCGTGTCTTCATCGATGCCATCCGGTCTGAATCATACGACCTGGTCGTTTGTGGCTCTGTGATCCTGGCTACACTCAGCACAAGGCAGGCTTGGGGACCCCGGATGCCCTGGATGCGATCCGGAAGAACGATCGGCGTTTGAGCAGGATGATCGGGTCGCTGCCGGCTGACACAAGCGCTCTGGTGGCGTCCGGTCACGGCTTCTCCACGGCCAACAAAGCGCACCGGCCAGCACCCTACGTGGTTCGACTTCGATAACACACAAGCCAGGATGGGATCGTCTGGACTCTACCTGTGGAATACAGAGGCCGATCTGGAAAGAGCGGTGTCGAAGCTCAGGAAACAGGAGTGGGTGGGCCGCATCTTCACTGCGGACAGCGGAGACGGCGAGATGGGCATCATATCAGATACGTTCAGTCGGAAGCTGATCAACATTGATCACACCGGGCGCTCTCCGGATGTGGTCTTCTTTCGCCGTTCGGACGATTCAGCCAACGGCGAGGGCATCCAGGGAACGGTATGCGGTCTGAACGGCGCGGCGACGCACGGTAGCCTGAGTCCCTACGACCGAAACGCAGTCCTGGTTCGCGTCGATCCCGAACAAGCTGAGCAGTGTGGTAGCAATATAGACGACACTCGAAACGCATCCCGATACCAGTCCCTTCCTGAACGCGGGACCGTGAGCGACCAGGAGGGCAGTATTTTGGAAGAGGCTCTTCAGGACGGGGGAGTTCCTGCGGAGACGGGGGCCCCACGGTCACCGTTGCACAATCAGGAACCGCTAGGTTCCGAATCGTTAACGATCGACCCTACCTTGTAGGTTTCGACTGTTAGGCTGACTGGATCTCTGTGATGGCCTTGAACAGGTGGTCGATCTCAGCCGGAAGGTTGTAAAGGTGCGTGGAGACGCGCACAGAGGCGTCCTCGCCCTCTTCGAAGACGGGAATCGTAATCCGGTAGGTCTCGAATAGCTGCTTGTTGAGATTTTTGCCACCCATGCCCCGAAGCCGGATGGTCGTGATGGACCCGAACAGGCCCGGCTTCGACGGTGAGAGGATGTCGATCCAGGGCAGATTCGACACCCGATCCCGGACGTATCCTGACAGCTCCCGTCCTCTGGCTGCAATCGCTTCCGTGCCGATCTCTTCCTGGAACCGGACGGCTTCCCCCGTGGCGACCTGACCAGGGAGGTCGACCGTGCCCCAGTTACCGAGCCCCCACATCGCGGGGCTGCTGTTGATCGTCGGCTCGCCATCAACCTCGACGGTTCCCTCTGGGCTGTATCCCCAACTGACGATCAGGTGATGCAGTAGAGGTTGCACGGATGGGTTGGCGTATAGAAATCCCACCCCCTTGGGCGAGCACAGCCACTTGTGGCAGTTACCACCGTAAAAATCTGCATCAGACTCGGCGAGATCCACCGGTCCCATGCCAGGGGCGTGGGCGCCGTCATAGGCCACGAGAACACCGTGCCTATGGGCGAGCTCGGAAATCTCCTTGATGGGCAGGATCATACCGGTGCGGGTCGTGATATGGCTGCATACCAGAAGCCGCGTCTGGTCGGTGATCGCCGCCTCGATCGGTGCGAGGATCGCCGCTGGTGACTCCGGGGGAACGGGAATCTCCGCCTTAACGACAGGGACCCCCCATCGTTTCGAAGCGTTGTCCAGCGTGTTCAGAATCGCTCCATACTCCTGATCGGTCGTCAGGATCTCGTCTCCCTCTGCCCAATCCAGCCCGTTGACGACCATGTTGAGGGCCGCAGTCACATTTGGTAAAAGCGCCAGGTCTCGGGCTTGTATATTCAGATAGCCCGCAAGGGCCCGGCGTGACTCGGCAAGGCGTTCCAAGAGTGGTCTTCGGCCCTGGGTCGGATTCGATTCCAACTGACGGATCAGACCGACATAGTCTTCGTATACGGGAGTTGGCATCACTCCCCAGGACCCGGTGTTCAAGTATATTTGATCCGGATCGTGCAAATACTGCGAACGAATCGATTGCCAGTCGTGTGCCACGGAGTTCCTTTCCTGCGATTTCGATAGTGGTTCCCAACTTTAGAGCTACTCCTGAACCCTTTCAAGAAGAAAGACGTGAACGACGAATCTGTTAGACCTGCGGCCGTGATCTTCGATCTAGATGGTACCCTGTATCTCGGTGAACACTTGATTGCGGGCGCCGACGTCGCCGTCGAAACGCTGCGTAAAGCAGGACTCGTGACGACCTTCCTCACGAACAAACCGATCGATTCTCCCGCCATCTATGCGGAGAAGCTGAGTCGTCTCGGGATCCCCGTGACGGAATCGGATGTGCTGACCTCCGTAACGCTGACGATAGACTTCCTCCAGCGGTCCGGTCACGGGGATCATGTCTTTGTTATCGGCGAGGACTACCTGACCGATCAGATTCGTCAGGCTGGCTTCCGCATCGCCTCGACCCCGCAGGAAACAGACGTCGTGGTGGTGTCCCTCGATCGAACGATGAGCTATGAAAAGATGCGTTTTGCCCTGGAGGCAGCCAGAAACGGGGCGCATATGTGCGCAACGAACCCGGATGTGATCTGTCCTATGGACTCAGGTGAGATCGTAGATGCCGGAGCCTGGATCGCCGGACTGGAAGCACTTCTGAAGCGCCCAATCACAGACGTCCTTGGGAAACCATCTGCTCGCTGCGCCGAGACCGTTCTGGCCCGCGTAGGCTGCGAAGCATCGCGCGCGTTGATGGTGGGGGATCGTCTCGAGACCGACATGACAATGGCCCGGAACGCGGGTATGCAGACTGCACTCGTCATGTCCGGAGTCACTGGGGTTGCCGACTTAAAGGCTCACGGCGTTCAACCGGATTATGTTCTGGGAAGCGTGGCAGAATTGCCCGATGCTCTGGGGGTCGCGTGAGTAACCTTGCCACTATACTCTGGCGCTCCGCAGAAAGATTTCCCGGGGCGATATCCCTGGTAGGAAAGCAAGGCGCCTACTCCTACCCGGAACTGGTCAATCAGGTGACTCGAACGGGCAAAATGCTCTCAGAAAGGAGCATTGAGCCCGGGGACGCGGTCTTATACCAGATCTCCAACAGCCCCGCTGTCACCACGCTGTTCTTTGCGATCCTGAGCAGGGGAGCAGTTGCTGTGCCGGTCAATCCTCAATGGACGTCGCGTGAATTCCAGGTCGCCCGCGAAAGGTGCCACGCCAAATTGGCCATAAGCGAGCGGGAGGATGTCTCTCCAGATCTGCTCGCAACTTGCATCGAAGACTTGGTGACCGGTGAGGACGTTGTGGAAGACGGGCCGGTCGCTCGGGAGGATGCTGACACGGCGGCAGTCTTCTTCAGTTCCGGTACAACCGGGCGCCCCAAGGCCATCTCTCTGTCTCACCAGAACCTCATGTCAAACGCCGAGTGGGTGGCCACCCGGTCTCTGCCCAGCCACGCCTGGGGCCCCGGGACCCATACGTGTGCAGTCCTTCCGCTCTCACACTCCTTTGCCCTGACGTGTAACCAGAATGCGGCCCTGTACGCCGGATCGGCGCTGTCCTACCTGGACCGTTTCGACTCGGGCGAGCTCCTTCACCAGATCCGAAATCTCAACGTCAGCGTAACGGCCCTTGTGCCTTCCGCTGCCAGTCAGCTGCTTGACGCGCAGGCCAGGGCTCCCGGAGATGTGCCTCTCAAATACTGCCTTATCGGAGGCGCGCCTATTTCGGCCGCGCTTGTGGATCGATTCGAACGGGCATTCGACGTGACCGTGGTCGAGGGCTATGGCCTGACGGAGACCTCCCCTGTGTGTGCCTTTCGCACACCGGATACGGCTCGGAAACCGAACAGCGTCGGAGTGGCGGCTGGCCACGCTGAACTCAACGTCCTGGACGAGGCTGGACGGCGTGTCCCATCTGGCACAGGAGAGCTTCTGGTTCGGGGGCCGGGCGTATGCGCTCGCTATCTGGATGAGGAGGTCGCCACCGAAGATGGGTGGCTCAAGACGGGCGATCTGGCTCGTATCGACCAGGAGGGTCACGTATTCATCGAGGGGCGGCTCAAGGACATCATCATCAGGAACGGCTACAACGTGTCTCCCGTGGAGGTCGAGCAGGCACTCGAGGCTCACCCTGGGGTCGATGAAGCGGGTGTTGTCGGGATTGCCGATGCGAACGTTGGGGAGGAAATCGTGGCAGCAGTTGTCGTCAGGTCTGACGCCGTGACGGTTGAAGACTTGTGTGGGGCTTGTGTCAGCGCACTGGCCAGATACAAGCAACCTGACCGTATTCTACGCGTGGCATCCATCCCGAAGGGCGCCAAGGGGCAGGTCCTCAGAGACGCGCTAAGGGCCCAAATCTTGACATAATGTATTGCTGGATAATATATTACTGGTGGTCAGCAAAACTGCTGAATCACTTGAAGAGAAGGCATAATGGCAGCCCAAGCGGAGGCAGGCTTGAAAATAGATGAGGACATCCGGGACAATGTTGCAATCCTGAGCATATCCGGTGCGTTGATGAGCGGCCCTGAAGTTTCCGAGTTTCACGAGCACATCAAGCGACTCGCCAAAGACGGGATTGTAAACGTGGTCGCCGACTTCTCGAAAGTGAAGTGGTTCGGGAGCTCGATGCTGGGCGTGATGACCGCCAGCCTGACCACCCTTCGGAACGAAGGGGGCGACCTGAGACTGACAGGAATTACGAAGAAGATCGAGAGTATTCTGATGGTTACCCAGCTCGCTTCGATCTTCCGCACCGTTGACACTGTCGACCGCGCCGTTGCCAGCTTCACAACTCAGCCCCCCGAGCCAAAACCGGCTGACTAGCACGTCCAAAGATCGTATTATTCAAGCCGCTTCCCCAATGGTCGGGGAGTGGCTTTTCTTTTTGCGCGAGAGCATAATTGACTGACGAAGAGATCATTTCCCGTTGGAGAGACGCACCCGCACCGCTGCTCGGGGTTCTGCACGCATTTCACGACCGAGATGGCCTCCTGACGGATAAGGCGTTACGTGCTGTTTCCGGGGCTTTTCGAGTCCCCCTGGCCGACCTGTATGGAACCGTCACGTTCTACCACCATTTCTCACGGGGTGAAGTCTCCGCTGCGACGCCAAGGGTCTGCACCGGGCCTGTCTGCCGGCAACGAGGCGCCGAAGCCGTATTGAACGCGCTCGAGGATGAGGGCGCGATATCTATCGCGTGCCCAGGGCGATGTGACACACCCGTTCCAGTAATCCGTAAAGACAGCGTGGAAATCCATACCGGTGAGGGAATCGACGATCGGGTTTCGGCCCTTCCGATCCCAAATCCGGGGGGCTACGAGGAGTGTGTCTTCGCAGAGATCCGTGAGCCGGACCGAGCGCCTATCGAAGGGTATCTAGCGTCCGGAGGCTACACCGCACTGGGACAAGCATTGGGCATGGGCTCCGATGCTATTATCGATACGCTGGACGCGTCCAGGCTTGCAGGAAAAGGCGGAGCGGGGTTCCCTACCGGGCGTAAGTGGCGCGCCGTCCGAGATGCACCAGGTTCACCTAAGAGCGTGGTCTGTAATGCTGACGAGGGAGAACCGGGATGCTTTCAAGACCGTGTCTTGTTAGAGCACGATCCGCACGCGCTTATCGAAGGGATGGTTATCGCCGGATTCGCGACCGGAGCTGAGCGAGGGTTCATATACCTGCGTTACGAGTATCCACGAGCACTGAAGGTGCTCGAACAGGCCCTTCAGGAAGCGGAGACGGCCGGAATCCTGGGCGATTCAGTCAGCGGTTCCGGCCACACATTCAGAATCCACATCCGCCGTGGCGGGGGCGCTTATATATGTGGTGAAGAGACCAGCCTGCTGAACAGCCTGGAGGGCAAACACCCATACCCCCGGAACAGGCCACCTTATCCGGTGACACACGGCTTCGAAAATCTCCCGACTGCGGTGAACAACGTGGAGACCCTGGCCGCCGTCCCTCAGATCCTGAAGCGAGGAGCAGAGTGGCACGTCGGCCTCGGTCTTGGGGATCACGCAGGGACGAAGGTGATCAGCGTATCGGGTGACATCCGCCATCCCGGCAACTACGAAGTCCCGGTAGGGCTTTCCTTGAGAACCTTATTGGAAGACTGGGCAGGGGGGAGTGGGGAGGGGAGTACCATTCAGGCCGTCACGATGGCCGGCGTGTCAGGAGGCTTCCTCGCGGGAGACGACTTGGATGTGTCCCTGGACTCTGCCAGCGTATCCGAACGGGGAGCCCTTCTCGGCGCCGCTGGTGTGATGGTTTTCGACGACACGCGAGACATTGTCGGGGTGGCTGAGAGCGTGATGCACTTCTTCTCAGAAGAGTCGTGCGGGAAGTGCTTCCCGTGTCGAATCGGCACCAGGCGTCTGCAGGAACGACTGTCGGGCACCTACGGCCCGATGGACGCGGACGTCTGGCGGCAGGAAGTAGACGACATGACGCGGACCATGATGGCCACGAGCGCGTGTGGCCTCGGGCAGGCCGCGCCGCTGATCGTCGAGAGTCTCGATCGATATTTCCCTGAATCCGTGAACCAGCTCATAGAATCAAAGGACAAGGATGGCTGATACCATCACGATAGACGACGTTGAGGTCGGCTTCACCCCGGGTGAGACGGTCTACAAAATCGCCGAGCGCATCGAGAAGGAAGTCCCCACGCTGTGCTATGACCCCAGACTCGAGCCCTTCGGGAGTTGCCGGCTCTGTGTCGTGGAACTCGATGGTGCGAGAACACCTGTGGCGTCGTGCACCACGCGGGCGGAAGACGGCATGGTCGTTCGGACGAAGACCGACGACCTGGAACGGTACCGGAAGACCTTGCTCGAGATGGTCGCATCCGAGAACCGTGAGATCGAAGTGGATCCGCTCCGAGGATACGCTTCACAAGAGCTCACAAATCTGATCGACCAATATGGCGCAGACACGGACCGGTTCGAGGGGAGCCAGTCCGGCTGCACGTATGAAGCGGATGACAACCCTTTCATTCTCAGGGACTATGATCTCTGCATCTCGTGCAACCGGTGCGTGCGCGTTTGTGCGGAACGCGAAGGTGACTATGCCATCAGTATTCAGGGCCGCGGTTTCAACACCCAGATCACAGCCGAGTTTGGCGGGCTCCTGAAAGACTCTTCCTGCACGTTCTGCGGCCAGTGTGTGCAGACGTGCCCAACCGGGGCTCTCGCCGACAAGAAGGCGCTCCGGGCAACGGAGCTGCCGGAACCGGTCGAGATGACGCGCTCGGTATGTCCCTATTGCGGTGTGGGCTGTTCGGTCGACTTGATGACCAAGGGTGACAAACTCGTTGGGATTCAACCCGCAATGGACGGTCCGGCGAACCAGGGGGCACTCTGCGTAAAAGGCCAGTTCGCCTTCGATTTCGTTCAGCATCGGGATCGCCTGGAGCTACCCCTCGTACGAGGGGAAGATGGAGCGCTCCACGAAACCGACTGGGATACTGCCCTAGACCGGGCTGCGGAGGGTTTCAGGTCGACGGTCGATGAGCACGGTCGCCATGCCGTCTATGCAGTTGCCTCCGGTCGTACCCCCAGCGAGGCCAACTATGTCATCCAGAAATTCATGCGGGCCGGCTTCGGCACCAACTACATAGACAACTGTAGCCGTGCCTGACACGCTCCAACGGTTGCCGGTCTGGCAGCCACGATCGGAAGAGGAGCGATGTCAAACCCCCTGGAGGACATGGAGAAGCCGGATGTGATCTTCTGCATCGGGACGAACATGACCGAGTGTCACCCCGTGGCCGCCACAAGGCTCAAGCGAGCGCTGGCGAAAGGTGCACGCATGATCGTCGCGGACCCACGCCGGATTCCGCTGGCGGAGATGTCGGATATCTACCTCCCGCTGAGGGTCGGGTCAGATTCGGCACTTCTGCTGGGCATCGCCCACGTGATTGCCCGTGAGGGGCTAGCCGACCGAACATTTATCGACACTCGGACCAAAGAGGCGGACCCATTCTTCAAGCACATCAACCAGTTCACGCCCCAATGGGCGGAATTGATCACAGGGGTACCGGCCGCCGACATTGAAGCTGCCGCGATGATGTTTGGTCAGGCGGAACGAGGGGCGATTTACTATACCCTCGGCATCACCGAGCATATCTGCGGCGTGGATAACGTCCAGAGCCTGTGCAACCTAGCGCTGATGACCGGGAACATCGGACGAGAAGGGACCGGTGTGAACCCGATGCGTGGACAGAACAACATCCAGGGCGCAGGGGACAGTGGCGCCATACCGAGTAACTATCCCGGGTTCCAAAGCGTCGAGGATCCCGAGAACCAAGCGAAGTTCCGCGAGCTCTATGGACGGGACATCGACCTGGAGAAGGGCATCACCAAAGTCAGGGCTCTCGAGGCAGCGGGAGACACAATCCAGGCTATGCTGATCGACGGAGAGAACACACTCGTGTCAGACCCCGATCGCGATCACTGTGAGCACGCCCTGAAGAGCCTGAAGCACCTCGTGGTGATCGACATCTTTCTAACGGAAACAGCGGAACTCGCAGACGTCGTGTTTCCCGCATCTTCGTGGGCGGAAACGGACGGCGTGTTCACGAATACAGAACGGCGGGTCCAGCGCGTGCGACAAGCCGTGCCATCGCCGGGAGAGGCTCGACCCGACTGGTGGATCGTAAGCGAAATCGCCAAACGGCTCGAGTTTGAAGGATTTGAATTTAACGGACCGCAGGACGTTTTCAACGAACTCTGCAGTCTTTCACCGATCTATCGCGGACTGGACTGGGACCGAATCGAGCACGGAGAATACCAATGGCCCGTCCCGGAACCAGACCATCCCGGCACACCGGTCCTCCATCAAGGCGAGTTCCCGAACGGGCGGGGGATCTTCAAAGTGATCAATTACCGGGACCCCGCCGAGACGACGAGCGATGATTACCCTGTTTGGCTAACCACCGGGAGGCGCCTGACGTCGTATCACACGAGGACCCAGACGGGCCGAGCGCAGGGGATCGAGTATCTCCTGCCCGCGGAATCTCTGGAGGTCCACCCGGACGACGTCTCCGACTGGGGGCTCGAAAACGGGGGCTGGTGTCGGATGGCGAGTCCGCGGGGGGAGGTCCAGGTTCGCGTTCGATCCACATCGCGTTCACCGCGAGGGACCGTTTTCGCCAGCTTCAGCTTCAATGACGTACCCGTAAACGTCCTGACAGGGTCGGGATATGATCCCGTGACGGACACGGCCGAACTGAAGGTATGCCCGGTCCGCATCGAGCCGATTCCGGAGCCTGAACCTGCTTGACCGTGGGTGAACGCGAAAAACAGTGGGAACGGCGCTCCATCCTGCAGCGGGGCGAGACCGACCCGAACGCCGTAGACGACGCGGTCGCGATTGAAGAGCCTCTTGAAATCCGAATCGCGGGAGAGACGGTGGCTGTCACCATGCGGTCTCCCGGCCAAGATGACTGGCTGACGGCCGGTTTCCTGCTTTCTGAGGGCATCATCAGCACCCTTGGCGATGTTTCCCGCATCTACCATTGCGGTCGTCCGGGCACCGAAACGTTCCGGAACACGATCGACGTCATCCCTTCACCCGGCCTGGCCCTGGACTTGCCGGATTTGACGCCGTCCAAGCGTGGTACCTTGACCTCATCAGCGTGCGGCGTTTGCGGCCGCCAGAGCATCGATGACCTGATCGAGCGCTGCGAGCCTTTCGAGGACGTCACCCCGATCGATTCTCGAGTCGTCACACAGGCACTGTCTACGATCCAAGAACACCAACCCACGTTTGAGGCGACCGGTGGGGTCCATGCCGCTGCCATCTTCACGGATACCGGAGCGCTCGTAGCGTGCAGTGAAGACATCGGGAGACACAATGCGGTCGACAAGGTCGTCGGTTCAAGCCTCTACGAGGAAGACTGGCCAGAGGGGGCCTTGCTCGCTGTCAGTGGCAGGGCAAGCTTCGAGATGATCCAAAAAGCTGCGATGGCCCGTCTCCCATATGTGGTCAGCGTATCCGCAGCCAGCACCCTCGCCGTTGACCTCGCCGACCGAATGAACATGACGGTGATCGGATTTGCCCGGCGCGGCCGTATGAACGTGTATACCCATCCGGAGCGACTTCAATGACGGACATCCCATCACGCCTGACCGCCCTGCGCGAACAGATGCGTGCGCACGGCATCCACGCCTATCTGGTTCCGAGCACGGACGCCCATCACAGTGAGTATGTTCCGTCGTGTTGGCAACGCCGTCCGTGGATCTCAGGGTTCACGGGGTCCGCTGGTGACGTCGTGGTCACACTGGAGTCTGCCGGTCTGTGGACGGATGGCCGCTACTATCAGCAAGCAGCCACCCAACTGGAAGGAAGTGGAATCATACTGTTCAAGAGCGGACAGCCCGACGTACCGAAGATGGTGTCGTGGCTGCTCGAACAACTGAACTCCGGAGAGCGATTGGGGGTAGACCCTCGAGTTCTCGGGATCAAGGCGGCCGAATCCCTAGGATCTGAGTTGGACCGGGGCGAAATCGAACTGACGTTCATCCCGGACAACCTTGTCGACGTGATCTGGGAAGATCGTCCTTCACCATCCACTGCCCCGGTGATGGTGATGCCTGAACGGCACGCCGGTGAGTCAGTGGAATCGAAGCTTGGACGGCTGAGGAAGCAAATGGCGGAGGCGAAGGTGGACACACACGTGATCACGGCAATGGATGCGATCGCGTGGCTCTGCAACCTCAGGGGTTCCGACGTCGACTTCAATCCCGTGTTCATATCCTATGCGGCCGTTTCCCTGTCTGATGCCTACCTGTTCGTAGATGAAGCGAAACTCGATGACGCAGTGGTCGCATCGTTGAGTGGGCTTGTGAAGATACGCCCTTACGCCGACATCGAGCCATTTCTGACCTCGGAGACGGCGGGCAAGGTCTGGCTCGATGAGGAATCCGCAAACCATTGGATCGCCGGCCTGGTCGGTGAACGCGCTGTATCCGTCGAGCGATCGCCGGTTGTCGAGTTCAAGGCGATAAAGAACCGAACAGAGATGTCGGGAATTCGACTTGCACACATCATCGACGGCGTCGCGATGGTTCGCTTCCTGAAGTGGATGGAAGAGGTTGTTGGCCGCGAGCCCGTTTCCGAGCTGTCGGCTGCCGGCAAGTTGCTGGCGTTTAGGAAAGAGGGTGAAGGGTTTGTCGGGCCCAGCTTCCCGACAATCTCGGCATACGGTCCGCACGGGGCTATCGCACACTACTCCGTGGACGAGGAGTCAGACATCCCCATCGAGACGAATAGCCTCTATCTGGTCGACAGCGGGGGGCAGTATACCTTCGGTACGACGGATATCACGCGCACGGTCTGCTATGGGGAGGGGACGGATGAACAGAAGGAGATGTTCACCCGCGTACTGAAAGGACACATCGACTTGACTACGCTGTCCTTCCCGGACGGGACGACGGGTCAACACATCGATGTCGCCGCACGCAGACCGCTATGGGAGGCGGGCCGCAACTTCCACCACGGAACGGGTCACGGTATCGGCCACTACCTGAACGTCCACGAGGGGCCTATCTCGATCAGTGGCCGTGCGGCTGCCGTTAAGCTCGCGGAAGGTCACGTGATCTCGAACGAGCCTGGCTACTACAGGGAAGGCGCCTTCGGCATCCGGATCGAGAACCTGGTGACCGTTGTTGCCGACGAGGACCGGTCATCCGATCAGGCGTTTTACAAGTTTGAGACGCTGACGAGGTGCCCGATCGAGTCAGCGCTCATCGTGCCTGAAGTCCTCGGTGAGGATGGCGTTACCTGGCTGAATGATTTCCACCGCGTCGTCAGGGAGAGCCTTCAGGATCAACTCGATCCGGATACGGCCAACTGGCTCGAGAATAAGACCCAACCCATCTAGGAGAGACCGATGCCCATCTACGAATACAGCTGCAGAGCGTGCGAGCACGGGTTCGAGGCGCTCGTAAGCGCCTCACGGCCGGCATCCTGCCCGAAATGTGGCTCAAGCCAGCTGGAGAAGAAGCTGTCCGCCTTCGCCGTTCAGGCGGCCAACCCGGTAGCAGTCGGCGGGGGACCGTGTGGTACCTGCGGCGACCCGAGAGGGCCAGGGACCTGCTCCATGTAAAAAGAGTGCCGGCCCTGACGAATTAGGACCGGCACTCGGGAATTGAAACACCGACACACACACTTGCCGTTTAGACTATCGGCATAACCGTGGTTCGGTTTAGCGGATTCTATCTACTACTGAAGCTTCAATACCGCTGAAGCTCCGTTCGGGTGTAGCGGCAAGCGTTCAGCGCGATCTGACACTGCGTATACCGTCTCCTTGACCGTGCTCTTGTCGATGTCGATCACATAATGAACACGTCTGGGATCCCATCCCATATTCTGCGCCAGCGCGGTTAGTAGACGGGTAAGCTCCTCGACCGTAGTACCGAACTGCACTCCTATGTGTTCCATTCGAGCCTCCAGATCCGCCCAATCAGTCAAGGTAAAGGTAGGCCACGCGTCCGCCGGCTGTCAAGACGGGCCATAAACAGGAAAAGCTCCAGGGATGGGGCTTTTCCTGTTTATGGCTATGGGGCTGAGGGCTGAATGTATCTTCCTTGACACGACCCGACCGGGGTAGCGATTACAACAGATTCAGCACGCTCGCTTCGGCAAGATTGGCCTGGTCGTTCTCAGCCATCACCGCATTCGCATTTATGTTCGCAGAAAGGCGGTTCTGCAGGGCCCCCAAATCTCCGCGGGTCTGCACAACCTCCTGAATAGCAATGTCGATACGGCCAATCATATCCTGAGAGGATGCAGCCGTGGAAACGGAGGCAGACCCAAGGTTCAGCGTTGCTCCTGTTGCCCACGTATCCCTGATCGTCGCCTCAATCCTGTGCACGGCTCCGTCATCTGGTCCAATCTGGAAGGTTCCCCCGGTTCCAGAATCCAGCGAGATCACTAGCCCTTTCAGGTTTCCATCACGGAACCCGTCAGAGGCGGGGCTGAGGCCATCCGTGCCCCGTAGACCACTCAGCGTCAACTGGACGCTCAGCCTGTCAAGATTGGCGACGATTGAAGACCCGGTCGCCACCACGCGCCCGGCGGCGTCGAAGTCGAGCGTGGGCCCGAGGTCGATGGTCTGAGTTGCGACGCCGTTCCCTTAGTCGGCCAGCAGAGCAGTGTTGTTGTAGGAGGCGACCTGGGCGACGCGGTCGACTTTGCTGATGAGTTCAGTGAACTCGGCGTTAAGCGCACCTTCGGCAACCTGAAGAAGGTTGGTTGCCTGTTCGGAGTTCCGAATGCCTTGGAGGAAGCTGCTAATTTCGGCCCTCAAACCTTCGGAAACGCTCAGGCCTGCAGCGTCGTCGTCGGTACGAATCACCTTCAAACAAGATGACAACCGTCCGACCTGGTTCGCAAGGTCCATATTCGTGATTTTCAACTGTCTTTGGGTATTGATCCCGGAGATGTTGTTATTGACTCGGAGTGGCACGGCGATACCTGTACCTGGCCAGTGTGTGTGATGCAACTACTCAGGCGGTGTGTCCCCGTGGCTCCTTTCGCGATTTCCGGCAGGCCTGTGGACTACCTGACAACCAGGTTGGTTTACCGGTCTACCTCGATAATCGAGTTCGCTCCAGCGAATCTTGAATTTCATCCGATTTTTTCTGCGGAATGCCTGTAGGTAGAGGGATCTGGCCCGAACCTGGCCCACCTCAGCCACCATAGTCCTGAGCTCGCAGTGAACTTTTCTGCTAAAGTCGAATGAGGGAGAGTCGATAAACGGTATATGAAGTGATACCATTCTGTATCATTGTGTGTGTTGTAACACTCAAAGTAAGGGACAGGAGCAGGAGGGTCGCACTATGCCAGGCTTTATGGTCAACAGCAACATTATGGCGTTCAACACGGATCGCCACCTTGGTAATACCAGCAGAAGGCTGGGCACCAATCTCGAGCGACTGTCCTCCGGGCTGAGAATCAACCGCGGGGCGGACGATCCGAGTGGATTGCAGGTTTCGGAGGGTCTCAGAGCCGAGATTCGCAGCCTGGTCGTTGGAACAAGGAACGCCGAACAGGGGACAAACATGATTCAGACGGCTGAAGGAGCGCTCAATGAAGTCAGCGCTATCCTCATCCGGATGCGCGAACTGGCGATGCAGTCTGCCTCGTCCACGGTGAGCGACCAGAATCGTGAGGCAATCAACGCAGAGTCCGTCCAGCTGATTACGGAAATCGATCGGATTGCGAACGGTACCCAGTATAACGAACAGACGCTTCTGCGCGGTTTCGGCAACGTCGTCAGTACGGACCCGACGGCTTCGACTGCTTTGCAATCCACGACCACGGGCTTAATCGACGTCAAGGTAACTGGCGCAGAATCAGGAACTTATACGTTTATTGATGTTGGCCCCACCGACAATCAAATAACTTTGGGGAACGGCGTCGCGACCCAGACCATCGATATCGGCCCGGCGCTGGATAACGATGGCGCCGGCGGTGTTGTCGCAACAGGATCCGCCATCGTGGCAAACTTCGATCGACTAGGGGTCACTCTGACGTTGTCCGGGACCAGACCGGCCTCGCTCTCAGACCCGGCGACTGATGGATACCGCGATGGAGAACTGGGTGGCCGGTCAATCGTCGTCGAAGGCGGGACCGGTGGAAGTATCCAGGTCGGGTCCGAGAACCGCGCTGTGGACCGTATCGAGCTCACCATCAACGATCTCCGGGCCACGGGGCCAACCCTCAGCCTGGGCGGGATGTCCCTCAGCGCCCTCGAGGCTGCTCGATCGGCGATCTCTACGATCGACTTGGCCATCGACACGATCGCCCAGATTCGAAGCGACTTGGGCGCTCAGCAGAACCGCTTGGGGACCACGATCCGGAAGAACAACGTGGCGGTTGAGAACATGACTGCCTCGGAATCAGGTATTCGCGATGCAGACGTCACGGAAGAGGTCACCGACTTCACCAAGAACCAGATCCTTACACAATCCGGCACAGCTCTTCTCGCTCAGGCGAACGCGGCTCCGCAGAACTTCCTGTCGCTCCTGCAATAACGACCAGCACAAAACACACAGATGACCGGCTCCTCGACCCGAAAACGGGCAGAGGAGCCGCTTCTGTATATGGCTTTGAACTTGCCTTATACCTTGTTTTCAGTTAATGTAACGCGTCGGAACCATACACCTTAACGCACTCAAAAAGCACCGACTTATGCCCAGAGATCGCCTTTCCAAAGAAGAGCTTCACGACGACGAATTCACCTCCGCCATATTCCGGCTAATCACTTACACGGAAGAGAATTACCCGAAGATCCTAGCCGGGCTCGGAGCGGTCGTTGTGGCTTCCCTGATTGGCTTCTTCATCCAGGATAACGCCAACAAGCGCACCCAGGCTGCACTTGACGCAATCGGTGACGTACAAGTCGCTCTTATGCAAGGGAATATGAGCAGCGCTATAACAATAGCTCAAGCCGTGGCTTCGGATTACTCTGGGGAGACGATCGGCGGTCGAGCGATTCTAACACTGGCGAATATCTACTTTGATCAGGGCCGTTTCGAAGAGTCAAGCGCCCAGTACCATAAATTCTTGGACGGTGCCGACGATCCGTCGGGTCCCGAGGTCTATGGTGCTACGGCGGGCATTGCGTCGTGTATGGAGGCCCAGGGCAATCCGTTGGGCGCCGGCCAGCAACTCCTTAGCTACGCCGATTCGCATTCACAGACGCCGTATGTACCGCTTGCCTTGATGGAAGCAGCCAGGAGCTATCTTGCGGGTGGAAATCCCGACCGAGCCAAGGAGACACTCCAGCGCGTGATCGGCGACTATCCCGAGTCGGCAGTAAACAGGGCCGCGAAGACCGAGCTAGGCATCCTGGGAATCCACGTCGATTAATCCACCCGACCCTTCCTGGTATAAGATACATTATGTAAACCTGTTTGTGTGACTATTTGTTTCCATCCTTCTTCTCTCCCGGGACACGGTCCCCTGACTTCCCTCTACTCCAGAATTTATCAATACCAATGCCTAGAGCCGATACCAAGCAGACCCCGCTGCATGTTGCTCACGTTGAAGCTGGCGCACGCATGGTGCCGTTTGGCGGGTGGGATATGCCTGTCCAATACTCCTCGATCAAGGAGGAGCACCACGCCGTTCGTTCTTCTTGCGGTCTCTTTGACGTCAGCCATATGGGCGAATTCGCCTTCCGTGGGCTGGCCGCATGTGATCTCCTGCAACATCTAACCACGAACGACATCGCAGAGCTTTCTACCGGAGCCTGTCACTACACCTTCTTGCTGAATGGCAATGGTGGGACGATTGATGATGCAATGGTCTACCGCCGCGACGAATCCGATTACCTGGTTGTCGTCAATGCGGGCAATATCGACAAGGATTGGGCACACGTTCAGACGGTCTGTAAAGGATTCGCTGGCGCTGATGTCACAAATGAAAGTGACCAGCACGCTCTGGTGGCGTTGCAGGGGCCTCTGGCCCTCACGGTTGCTGCGTCTCTGGTCGGTGGAGATCTATCCGAAGTTCCGTTTCACGCGCTTGTAGAGGCCGATATCGACGATATGGCCGTCCTGGTGGCCACAAGTGGCTATACGGGTGAAAACGGGGTCGAAATCTTTGTATCGGCGGAAAATGCCGTTCGGCTATGGTCTCAGATTGCCGATCTGGAGTGTGTTTCGCTTTGCGGGTTGGGTGCGCGTGACACCCTTCGCCTGGAGGCATCCCTCGCCCTTTACGGACACGAATTGGACGAGGATACGTCCCCGCTCGAGGCGAAACTGGGGTTTGCTGTCTCCAAAACGGGCGACTACGTGGGAGCGGACAGGATGCGCGAGCAGCGAGCCTCCGGCACGTCGAAGTCGCTGGTAATGCTGGAAATGGTGGATCGGGCGATTCCCAGGCAGGGCTACGAGATTGTGAATGATTCTGGGAGCCCGATCGGCGAGGTGACCAGCGGCTCACTTGCACCGTGGTTAAAAAAACAGATCGGTATGGGGTATGTCCGGACAGATTTTGCCCGAATCGGCCAGGAAGTGGGGATCAAGATTCGCGACAAGGTAGCGAGGGCCATCCAGGTCAAACGACCCTTCTACCGTCGACCCTCACGCTGAGGAATCAGGCGAGTCCCCGGCTCTCCAGCTCGGATCTCGCTTTCTCGAACTGATCGACGGCCTCCTGCCCGTCCGACCAGACAACGAGTTCCTCCATCCCCTGCAGGAACGTGACAGATGGCTTGTAGCCGAGCCTCGTCTGGATCTTCTCAATGGTCGGGAAGCAATGGCGTGTGTCCCCCGACCGATAGCGCCCCGTAATCTCCACCCCAAGCTGTTCCTGCCCGTAAACCTTCTCGAGCGTCTCGGCCACCTGACGGATCGAAACCCTTTCACCGGAACCGACGTTGAACGACTCGTAGTTCGCCTCACCCTTCTCCATCGCCAGCAGATTCGCCTGCACGATATCGTGGACGCTCACGAAGTCGCGTGACTGCTCTCCGTCCTCGTAGATGACCGGCGGGTTCTCGTTCTTGATCCGACTCATAAAGATCGCTGCCACACCCGTATACGGGTTGGAAAGCGACTGTCTGGGTCCATACACATTGAAGTATCGGAGCGCCACAGCGGGAATGTCATACGCCTTCCCGATGTTCAGGACCATCTCTTCCTGATCGGTCTTGGTATGCGCGTAGATCGCGTAGCAGATCCGCTCCGCTTTTTCCGAAATCCCGACTGCCTCCAGGGGGCCACCGCAGACCGGGCAGAAGAGCTCCCAGTGGCCTTCCGCCAGTTGATCGTCATCCCTTAAGCCGGGGCGCTGAAGACCGTGGTCTTTACACAGATAGGCCCCCTCGCCGTAACTGCTCTGGGAGGCCGCCACGACCATCTTCTGGATCTCTTCCCGTTTGTGGTTGACGATGATGTCGAGCAGGTTCGCCGTTCCCCCCGTATTCACGTCTACATACTTCTTGATCTGGTACTGGGACTGCCCCATCCCGACCATGGCCGCTTCGTGGAAGACGACCTCGATTCCGTCCATCGCCTTGAGGAGGGTGTCGTAGTCCCGAATGTCGCCCTGGACAACTTCCGCTTCAGGATTCACGTAATCCGGAATCTCGCCCGAGGTATGCACCTGTGGCTCCAGGTTATCGTATATCCTGACCCGGTGCCCCTTCTTGACGAGCGCATCGACCAAGAAGGATCCGATAAAGCCCAGTCCACCGGTCACCAGTATGCGTTTTTCGTCCGCACTCATCCTCACATCCTCCTCAGTTCGCTCGCTCGTTCTTCACGTTTCTCGCCAGGAACCACAGTAGCGCCCTGGTCAGCGTGTAGCGGGATAGCTGGTAGTGTTTACGCCCGAAATAGGCCAGGTACTCGCGCTGCATCATTTTTCGTTCACGAGGAACGGGCGCCTTGTTCCGGTGGTGTACGATCGGCCCCGCAGGCAGATACAGGCAGTCGTAACCCCTCTCAGTAACCCGATAACAGAGATCCACGTCCTCACAGTAGAGGAAGATCGCTTCGTCGAATCCCCCGATGGTCTCGAAGAGATCGCGCCGTATCCACAGATATGCGCCGGTCACCCAGCCGACGTGGCGGATCCGATCGTATCCCTTCCAATGCTGGAAAGCGCTCAGTCCGAAAAGTGGTCGCAGGAAGGGTATGGTGATCAGCAGGCGATTCAGAACGAGCGAGGCCATGGTGGGGTACGACCCGGTCGAACACTCGCGTTCATCATCTCCGTCGAAGATGATGCCACCGGCCGCTCCCCAATTTGGGTGGTCGTCCAGCGCTTCCAGAAACAACCGGAGCGAGTCCGGCTCGACAACCGTGTCCTGGTTCAGGAACAGCAGGATGTCGGACTTCGCTTCCCGTGCACCGACGTTGTTGGCCGGACCGAAGCCGATCGTCTTTTCCAGATGGATCGACTGCGCCCACGGGAAACGCTCGGCCAGGAGCTCCCGCGAGCCGTCCGTCGACGCGTTCTCCACCACAATAACCTGCAGGGATTCGTAGTTGTCCGCCGCCTCCAGGGAGTTCAGGCACCCCTCAAGCCAATCCCTCGTGTTGGTGTTGACGATGACGGTCGAGACGTCGGGTTTGCGCTCCGGATCAGACAACGATGTTCACCATGCGACCTGGAACCACGATGATCTTGCGTGGTTCGTTCCCTTCCAAATGGCGGACGACGTTCTCCTGCTCGAGGGCCAGTCGCTGGACCTCTTCCTGGTCTGCGTCAGCGGCCACCGAGAACTTCGCCCGCATCTTGCCGTTCACCTGAACTGGCATCTCGATCGTGTCCGCCTTGGCCAAATCTTCCCGCGCCGTCGGCCATGGCTGGGAGGAAATCGCACCCTCCTCCTCTCCCATCATCACCCAAATTTCCTCACAGAAATGAGGGGCGAAGGGAGCCAGCATCAGGACGAACGCGCGATACAGCTCCTCCGTGATCTTCTCCTGTCCGCTGATCGCATTGTTCAACTCGATCAACGCAGCGATGGCAGTGTTGAATCGCAGCCCGTCCAAGTGGTCTGTCACGCGAATGATGGTCTGGTGGAGCAGCTTCTCCAGGTCATCGGTGAGTTCGCCCCCGATCGCCGGCTTACGCTCCGGCGTGACAAAGTTTCGCCACGCTCGTTGCAGGAACCGCTGCATCCCTCGGATGCCGTCCATACTCCAGGGAGCGCTCGCGTCCAGGGGTCCCATATACATTTCATACAGCCTGAGTGCATCGACGCCGTACTGCTCCCCGACCTCCTCCGGGGGAAGACCATTTTTGTAGCGCTTCCCCATCTTGCCCGGTGACTTCGTCAGGGCAGCGCCGGTTTCCCGGTGGTAGCCTTCCCCATCTCGGACTTCGACGTCACGAATGTCGACATAGACGCCGCGATCGTCCGTAAACGCGTCGGCCGTGATCATGCCCTGGTTGAACAGCTTCCGGAAAGGCTCCGGCGTGGCGACGTGGCCCAGATCATACAGCACCTTGTGCCAGAACCGTGAGTAGAGCAGATGCAGGACCGCGTGCTCGGCGCCACCGACATACAGGTCGACCGGCCCGAAGTATCGCTGCTCCTCGTTGCCACAGAAGGCGCCTCCGTTGGCCGGATCCATGAACCGCAGATAGTACCAGCAGGAGCCAGCCCATTGAGGCATCGAGTTCAGCTCACGCTCGTAGGTATCCCCGTCGACGTCTACCAGGCGCCAGTCATCGCCTGCTCGGCCGAAAGGCGGACGGATCGGTGCGTCCGGTGAATCGGAGGTCTCAGGATGGAAGTCTTCCATTTCCGGCAGCAGCACGGGAATGTCCGTCGTGATGGCCCGGCCGTCCGGCGTGTGCGCCAGCGGGAAGGGCTCACCCCAATAGTGCTGACGGGAGAACACCCAATCCCGGAGCTTGTAGTTGATTGCGGACTGACCCCGACCGTTCTGTGACAGGGCCTTGATGATCTGCCGCTTCGCATCAGGCGTTGAGAGACCAGTGATGGCATAAGGAGTCTCCTCACCCTCTGGCGGTGAATTCACGGATGTGCCATCGCCCGTGAAGCAATGTGTCTCCTCCCCTTCCGGGGCCTGGACGACTTCGATGATATCCAGCTCGAATGCCTTCGCGAAGTCGTAGTCGCGGTCGTCGTGGGCCGGAACAGCCATGATCGCTCCGGAACCGTAGTCCATCGACACGTAGTCGGCGACAAAGACAGGCACCTTCTTCCCGCTCACGGGATTCAGCGCATAGAACCCTGCAAACAGACCCGTTTTGTCTTTCTCTTCGCGCTCTTTCGCCAGCTGGGCGCGTTCGGCCTCCCTAGCGTATTCAGCGATCGCCGTCCGGATGTCCCTGGCTGGATCTTCACCCTTCCACGCATCCAGTGTCTCTTCGGGCCACGCTTCAGGCACGTTATACTGGTCCGATCCTGGATCCACCAGCGGGTGGGCGGGCGCCAATACCATGAAGGTGGCGCCAAACAGCGTGTCGGGACGCGTGGTGAACACCCGAACCTGTCCGCATACGGAATCGGATCCGCTCGCCAGAACGTCGAAGTCGACCTCGGCGCCCTCGCTCTGGCCGATCCAGTTTGTCTGCATGCGCTTCAGGGCATCCGGCCAGTCGAGGGTGAAGCTCCCGCTATTACCATCCGGCAATTTATCTGCGGCCAGGTCGGCCAACAGGCGATCCGCATAGTCCGTAATCCGCATGATCCACTGCCGGAGGGGACGTCGGTATACCGGATGGTCTCCCCGCTCGCTCAGGCCGTCGTTCGTGACCTCCTCGTTGGCCAGCACCGTCCCCAACCGCGGACACCAGTTCACGACAGCTTCTTCTTCGTAGGCGAGACGATAGTTGTTGATCACACGATACTTCTGGGTTTCGGACAGGTCCGCCCAGGAGACCTGCGAGTCGGCCCCGATCGCAGCCAGGTCCACCTCGGTCAGCTCACGGCCACCAGCGAATGCCTCCTCCAGTGACTCGATCGGCCAGGCCTTCCCAACCTGGGCGACACCGGCCTCGTCGGTCCACTCGTGATCAGGATCGAACCAGGCGCCATATAGCTGCAGGAAGATCCACTGTGTCCAGTGGTAGAACTCCGGCCGTGAGGTCGCAAGTTCACGATCCCAATCGTAGCCCATCCCCAGATACTGCAGCTGCTCGGTGATGACCTTGATGTTCTCCTCGGTGTAGACCTGAGGATGGACGTTGTTCGTGACGGCGTACTGCTCGGCTGGCAGCCCGAAGCTGTCGAACCCCATCGGGTGGAGCACGTTATACCCGTTGGCCTTCTTGAACCGGGCATAGATGTCGGTCGCGATGTAGCCCTTGGGGTGGCCGATGTGAAGCCCTTCGCCACTCGTGTAGGGGAACATATCGAGGACGTAACATTTGGGCTGGTCGGAATCGAAGCCGTCGTCCCCCGGCCCCGGCGTCCGGAATGTCTTCTTGTCGATCCAGTACTTCCGCCACTTGGTTTCGATGTCACGGAAGTTATACTCGCCCTGATCCATCACTTCTGCTCCTTGGTCATCATCTACATATTATGGCGACAAACGCTGCAGCATCCTGGGGAATGGGATTGTCTCTCGAACGTGAGGGAGACCGCACAGCCACGCGACGGTGCGTTCGATTCCCAACCCGAACCCGGCGTGCGGAACCGAGCCGTAGCGCCGCAGGTCGAGATACCAACTGAAAGCCTCATCCGAGAGTTCGTGCTCTGCGATCTTCCGTTCCAGAACGTCGAGATCGTCCTCTCGCTGGCCCCCGCCGATGATCTCGCCATACCCCTCAGGTGCCAGTACGTCCATACACAGTGCCTGCTTGGGCGCTTCGGGATCAGCCTTCATGTAGAAGGCCTTAATCTCGGATGGGTAACGATGGACGATCACCGGCCGGTCAAACGACTCGGCCAACACCGTTTCCTCATCTCCACCAAAGTCTTTCCCCCACTCGTGCTCGACACCCAGCTCCTTCAGGCGCTCGACCGCTTCTGAATACGAGACACGAGGAAACGGCTTTTGGATTCGCTCGAGGGCAGTCACGTCGCGTTCCAGCGACTCGAGATCGTCACGATGTTTCTCGAGGACGCGTTCCACAATCGAGCAGATGAAATCCTCCGCCAGCTCCATATCCCCATCGAGATCCATGTATGCGACTTCGGGCTCGATCATCCAGAACTCGGTCAGATGTCGACGGGTCTTCGACTTCTCTGCCCGGAAAGTCGGACCGAAACAGTACACCTTCCCGAAAGCCATGGCCGCCGCCTCTGCGTAGAGCTGGCCGCTCTGAGTCAGATAGGCTCGGTCACCAAAATACTCGGTCTCGAAGAGTGTCGTCGTCCCCTCGCAGGCGTTCGGCGTGAAGATCGGGGCATCGACCAGGACAAAGTCGTTGTCGTCGAAGTAGTCTCGTGCCGCTTTGATGATCGTGCTGCGGATCCGCATGATCGTGTGCTGGCGGGACGACCTCAGCCAGAGGTGACGGTGATCCATCAGGAACGCGGTCCCGTGTTCCTTTGGCGTAATCGGATAGGGCGCGGCTTCCTGCAGGACGACGATATCGACCACGCCGACCTCGTAGCCCAGTGGAGAACGGGCGTCTTCTCTTACGGTCCCCACGATTTCGATCGAGCTCTCTTGCGTCAGGGATCCCGCGGCTTCGAAGGTCGCTTCTTCGACTTCCCCGTTGAACACAACGCACTGGATCGTCGCGGACCCATCCCTGACCTGCAGGAAGTGGAGCTTACCGCTCGACCGCTTGTTGTATAGCCAGCCTTGGATGCATATCTCCTGACCGTCGTACTGGGCGACATCTGCGATGCGGATCAATTCAGGCAATGCGTTCCTCCAGTCCCTCTCCCCGGCGCCTGATCCTAAGGGCCAACAGTAACCTGATGCATGCGACTCTCGTCGTGCATCGTCTGACAGGCGTTCCACACCCCTTCGAGCGTCACGTTTTCGATCTCCTGCAAGGTCTGCTCGAGGGGGAGATACCGCTGTAGATACATCTTGTCGTAGGCGAGATTGCTCATCCGGTGACTCATGCTCTCGGCACCCAGGATCAGCTCTCCCTTCAGTTGAGCCTTGGCGCTCGACAGCTCGGCCTGCGTGATCCCCGACTCCTTCAACGCGATCAACTCGCTCCAGACGACGTCAGCCGCCTCCTTGAGCCGTGATCGATCGCAAGCCATGTACGTGCTGAAGAGGCCTGTGTCTTCCAATGTTTCAACATAGGAATAAACTGAGTACGCGAGGCCCCGTTTCTCCCGGATCTCCTGAAAGAGCCGGGAGGTCATGCCCCCGCCAAGGACAGCGTTGGCCACCAGGAGATCATACTGCCGCGGGTGTACATACGACCACGACGTCGTTCCCAGGCAGTAATGCGTCTGACCGATATCCCGGTGGTAGTGTTGGTAGGACTTGGGAGCGTGCTTCGGTTGCGATCGACTTAGGACGTGGTCTGCCAACTCCGCTCCCTGGAACTTCTCCCTTACGCTGTCCACCACCCGTTCGTGATCCAGGTTCCCCGCCGCCGTGATGATCACGTTTCCCGGCCGATAGTGCTCGCCCGTAAACCGCGCCAAGGCGTCGCAGTCGATTGCCTTTACGGATTCGGAGGTGCCCAGGATGGGTGCCCCCACGGGGTGCCGCCCCCATACGGACTTGGCAAACAGGTCGTGAATCAGGTCTTCAGGCGTATCTTCGACACTCTGGATCTCCTCGAGGATGACCCGTCGTTCCTTCTCGATCTCCGCCGGTTCGAAGGTCGCATTCTGGACAAGGTCGGCCAACACATCGAGCCCGATCTCAAGGTGCTCATCCAGACAGCGCGCGTGGTAGCACGTCACATCCCGACTGGTGAAGGCATCCAGACTTCCCCCGAGCGATTCCAGACTGTTCGCAATGTCGAAGCGGTCCCGTGACGTCGTCCCCTTGAACACGGCGTGTTCGACGAAATGGGAGATCCCGTGTTGCTCCGGGTTCTCATCTCGTGCGCCGACCCGGACCCAAAGTCCGAGTGAGACTGACCGCACACCATCAACCGACTCGGTGGCCACTGTCGGGCCATCGGGTTCTATGACTGTTTGCTTGTAAAGATCAGGCATAGCCTTGTGCGGAAAGAGAAAAAGACGACCGGCTTCCCGGTCGTCTTTTTCGGTATTCCGATGGTTGGCCTAACAGACCTATCTCCGACCTCGGCCTTTGCCATTCGCGGGCTCAGCATCTCCCTCGCCCTCCTCGGGCGGGTCAAGAAGCACTTTCCGGCTAAGTCGGATTTTCCCCTGATCGTCGATGCCAATCACCTTGACCTCTGTCTCGTCGCCTTCTTTCAGTACGTCCTCGACCTTCCGAACACGGTAGTGCTCAAGCTCGGAAATGTGGCAGAGCCCGTCCTTTCCCGGCAGAATCTCGATAAACGCGCCAAAGTCAGTCACGCGTTTCACAGTCCCCGAGTAGGTCTTGCCGACCTCCGGGTCCTCGACCAGCGACCGGATCACGTCCATAGCCTCTTCACCGGCGGTCGCGTCGACCGAAGTCACGGTGATCAGGCCATCATCCTCGACGGAGACGGTAACACCGATCTCTTCGATCGAACGGATCATCTTGCCACCAGGACCGATCACGATACCGATCTTGGACGGATCGATCTTGATTGACAGGATCCGCGGCGCAAACTCGGACAGACTTTCGCGCGGCGTGCTGATCGCCTCTTCCATCTTGCCTAGGATGTGATTCAGCGCCCCACGAGCACGCTCGAACGCCACCTGCAGGATCTCGAAGCTGACACCGCCGATCTTGATGTCCATCTGGATCCCGGTAAGACCGTCCTGCGTTCCCGTGATCTTGAGATCCATGTCGCCCAAGTGATCTTCTTCGCCCAGGATGTCCGTCAGGACCTCCCAGCGCTCATCGTCCATCACGAGACCGACACCGGCACCCGCGACAGGCGTTTTGATCGGAACACCGGCATCCATCAGAGCCAGAGAGCCGCCGCAAACAGACGCCATCGAGGATGAGCTGTTCGCTTCCAGGATCTCCGACACGACGCGGATGGTGTACGGGAAGTGATCTTCTGCGGGAACAACCGGCTCGATCGCCTTCTCGGCGAGCGCACCGTGTCCGATTTCCCGACGTCCCGGGCCGCTGGGACGACGCACTTCACCGACGCTGTATGACGGGAAGTTGTAGTCGAGCATGAAGCTCTTGAACGACTTTCCTTCCAGGTCGTCCACCATGCGGGTGTCCATCTTGCTACCCAGCGTGGTCGCACACAGCGCCTGCGTTTGACCACGCGTAAAGATGGCCGAACCGTGCGCCCGAGGCAGGATGCCCAGATCGATCGAAACCGGGCGAACCTCGTCAAGCGAACGCCCGTCGATGCGTGTCTTGTCGTCGAGGATCATGCTACGCATGTCCTCTTTCGTGATCTGGTAGATTTCTTCGCCGATGTCCTTTTCGCGCTCAGGGTACTCCTCTTCGAGCTTCTCGAGCACTTCGTCCTTCAGCTTGGAGAGCGTCGTCGCGCGGTCTTCCTTCACCGGAAGCCGGTTCGCTTCCTTGACGCGATCGGTGACCAGATCAGCGACGACCTTGGCAAGATCCTCATCGCGTTCCACTTCGACCACTTCCCGCTTGGGCTTGCCTGCGCGCTCGACAAGTTCCTTCTGGAAGTCGACCAGCTTTTTGATCGCTTCGTGACCGACCTCGAAGGCTTTGAAAACCTCGTCGTCCTTGACCTCGTGGAACTCACCTTCGACCCCGATGATCGAATCTTCGGTACCGGTGAGAACCATGTTGATGTCGCTCTCTTCCAACTCTTCATACGTCGGATTGACCACGAACTCACCGTCGATGCGTCCCAGGCGTACAGCGCCGATCGGCCCCAGGAACGGGATGTCCGACAGCATAACCGCCGCGCTCGCGCCGTTCAGGGCAAGTACGCTCGGATCGTTCTGTCCATCAAAGGACAGAACCGTCACATAGACCTGAGTCTCGACTTTGGTAAGCGGGAACAGCGGACGGATGGAGTGGTCGATCAGGCGGGCATGGAGGGTCTCACCCGTTGAAGGGCGCCCCTCTCGCTTGAAGAAGTTGCCGGGGATTCGTCCGCCGGCATACATCTTCTCTCGATAGTCCACGGTGAGCGCGAAAAACGGAAGATCGGCTTCCTTGTCCGATGCGACGGTTGTCACGAGTACAATCGTGTCCCCGTAGCGCATCCAGGCCGATCCGTTCGCCTGCTTGGCAACGTGCCCCGTCTCTATCGACAGCGTACGCCCCCCGAGTTCCATCTCGGACTTCTCTATCATTTCTTTCCTCCTACGCGCACGCGTCTCCTCCAGCTCTACAGTGATTTGGGGGGAGTGTTTTTTTGCCGGATTACGGTGCGGATGGTATGTCTTTGACCTAGCCGCGGATTCCGAGCTTTTCGGTCAGGGCCCGGTAGCTGTCCAGGTCGTTCTTTTCCATGTAGCGCATCAGGCGACGACGACGTCCCACGAGCTTCAGGAGACCACGACGAGAGTGGTGGTCCTTCTTATGGTGCTCGAAGTGATCCGTCAGATCCTGGATCCGCTTGGTCAGCGTGGCGATCTGAACCGCCGCCGACCCGGTATCCTGATCGTTGATCTTGTGCTCGGCGATGATGCCGGCTTTTTCTTCGTTAGTCAGTGCCAACTTCTGGTCCTCCGTCAGTACTGCGGTTAGTTGGCATCCGTTGGGATGCCAGTCGCGTCGAGTCGGCACCTCGCCTCCTCGATGTCCAGATTGATTTGTTCTTTCAGTGATTCGATCCCATCG
The DNA here is from genome assembly GCA_002727195.1 of Gemmatimonadota bacterium. GTDB lineage: Bacteria > Latescibacterota > UBA2968 > UBA2968 > UBA2968 > UBA2968. The sequence goes on along the minus strand of PBWH01000030.1, from coordinate 12,413 downwards.
AACTTCTGCTCCGGTCGAAGCCGGGTCATCAGTTCGACGGACATAAACTGATCATACAGGTTGCCCCGATAGTCCAGCAGGTGTGCCTCGAACTGGCGCTCCCTGACGCCGAACGTAGGCCGTGTCCCGAGGTTGACGACTGCCTTGTAAACCTCTCCGTTCACCCGGGTCCGTCCTGCGTAGACACCGTCGGGGGGGAGCAACTTCGCCTCGGCGAAAGCGATGTTGGCCGTCGGGAAACCGATGGTCCGGCCGCGTCCATCTCCGGTTCCCACGAGTCCCGAGACCGGATATCCCGAGCCCAGAAGCCGTGCGGCAGCCTCAATCTGACCTGCCTCGATACACTCTCTAACCCGCGTGCTGCTGACGGGCTCGCCATCCAACAACGTCGGTGGAATGGAGATCACGTCGAAGCCGTGACGATCGCCCAGCTTCCGCATCGTCGCGACATCCCCCGAGCGATCCCGACCAAACCCGTGATCGTAGCCGAGCACGATGCCATCGACGCCAAGATAGTCGACCAAGAATCGCTCGACAAATGCCTCAGGGGTCAGGCCGCGCAGGTCGTGGGTAAACGGTACCACCGCCAGCAGATCCAGACCCATCCGTTCGAACGCTGTCGTTTTTTCCTCCAGCGACGTCAGGAGGCTCGGTGCCGTCTCCGGAGAGATGACGTGCCTAGGATGCGGATCGAAGGTCACGACAACGGAAGCGCCGTCGCGATCCAGAGCTTTTGTCCGGACCTCTTCCACAACGGCCTGGTGTCCGATGTGGGTTCCGTCGAATGACCCGACTGTTACCACCGCCCTGTCGATCGCGTAACGGGACTCAAGCCGGATGCGTTTCACGGACCGTCTCTTGCTCTCTCAACACGCAAACGGGGTGAAGCCGACCGTCAGGGCCGACCTTCCCGATTCCCCAGAACGCAGCCGCCTCATCCGTCACCCGGCACGCATCCGTCGGTTCGCTGCTCACCGAGACTTCGTTCCCGTGCGCGAAGCGATTGATCTCCTCATCGGTGAGCCGGCATTCCTGGAGGTCGCTCAGAGCTTCGTATGGATCAAGCAGAGCTGGGGATACCGACGATGCCGTCAGATGATCCAGACCGACACACTGATCCACCTGAATCCGACCGATCTCGGTTCGTCTCAGAGTCTCTACCGAGCCACCGCACCGGAGCGCACGCCCGAGATCAGCCGCCAGCGACCGAATGTAGGTCCCTTTGGAACAGCGAACATCCAGATCGAGAAAAGGAGGGGTGTAATCGAGGATATCGAGGGAATCGACCTCGACGTCTCGTGCTTCCCGCTCCACGACCTTCCCCGCCCTTGCCAGTTCGTGGAGACGTTTCCCGCTCACCTTTCGAGCGGAATACATCGGTGGAACCTGGCGAATCGTCCCGCGAAACTGTTTGGCCGCCGCTTCGATCGATTCGATCCCGTCGGGCAGCACTTGTGATCTAGCCGTCACCTCGCCATCCGCGTCCAGGGTGTTCGTTTCCACCCCGAGCCGGACCCGCGTGACGTAGCGCTTGCGCTGCCCCATCAGGTAATCGCTCAGCCGGGTTGCCCGGCCCAAACACACAACGAGGACGCCGGTCGCCAACGGGTCGAGGGTACCTGCGTGCCCCACCTTCTTGATGCCGAGCGTCTTCCGAACACGAGCGACGACGTCGTGTGACGTCATCCCTCCAGGCTTATCGATCGGCAGTATCCCGAGCTCCGTGACCCGACTCCTCGCTTGCTTTGATGTCATCCAACAGCTTTGTGATCCGCGACCCACGCTCTATCGAGTCGTCATAGTCAAAGATCAGTTCAGGCGTATGCCGCATCCTGAGTTGACCGGCGAGCTCGCGCCTGAGGAATGAGGCGGCCCGGTTGAGCGTATCCATCGAATCGGATCGTTCCTCGTCGTCCCCCATCACGCTGACAAAGACACGCGCGACCTTCAGATCTTTGGAGACACGGCACCCCGTAACAGTCACATATCCGAGCCTGGGGTCCTTGACCTTGGCCTGGACCAGCTCGCTCAGCGTCTGCTGGATGAATCGGCCGACGCTTTCTGGTCGCCAGGAACTCACGCTAAAGCATCTCGATTGCGCATTCGACGACCTCGACCTCGTGGTCGTCGTCGAACAGGTTCACAACGTTCGAAAGTACGCTGTTCGCGAACCCCGATTCGTTCGCGACAACAGCAACCCCGATCACGGCTTTCTGCCAGACATCGTTTGCGTCGATCTCGGCCACGGAAACGTTCAACTTTTGCCGTGTCCTAGCAATGAGACTCTTGATGATCGATCGCTTTCCCTTCAACGATCCTGCGGTCGGGAGATACAGCGTCATCCGGCAGAACCCGATGGTCATTACTCGAGCGTACGCTCGATCTCGAACATCTCGTAGGCCTCGATCACATCACCCACTTTGATGTCGGTGAAGTTCTCGATGCCGATACCACACTCGAAGCCGGATTGTACTTCGCGAACATCGTCCTTGAACCGACGGAGCGATCCTACATTGCCCTCGTAGACGATGACCCCGTCGCGCAGCAGGCGGACCGTGCTGGAACGTTGGATCGCACCTTCCGAGACGTGGCAACCGGCGATCGTACCCAGGCGCGGTACGTTGAAGGTCTCACGGACCTCCGCCGCTCCCGTGACCCTCTCGTCCACAGTCGGCTTGAGCAGACCGGACAGAGCGGCCTTCACATCTTCGACTGCCTCGTAGATCACTCGATACATCCGGATATCGACGTGCTCGGCCGCAGCGACCTCGCGCGCCCGACCGTCGGGCCTGACGTTGAAGCCGATGATGATCGCGTCGGAAGCCGTCGCCAGCAGTACGTCGTTCTCCGTGATGGCACCGACGGCCCGGCTGATCACGTTCAGCTGCACTTCTTCATTCGATATCTGAAGCAGGGCATCCTGAAGCGCCTCGACCGAACCGTCTACGTCACCCTTGATGATAATGCGGAGTTCCTGCACCTCACCGGCGGCGATCTGGTCGTGGATGGCCGTCAGGCTTACTCGACGGACCTTGTGGAAGTCCTGCTCGCGCCTGAGTTGCTGACGCTTCTGGCTGATTTCTCTCGTCTGGCGGTCGTTCTCGAGAACGTGGAAGGTATCGCCGGCTTGCGGCAGCCCGTCCAATCCAAGGACCTGAACAGGCACTGACGGTCCGGCTTCCTCGACGTTGTGACCACGCTCATCGAGCATCGCGCGAACCCGGCCGCTGTAGAGCCCGGTGATAAACGGATCACCGACCTTGAGCGTCCCTTCCTGCACGAGTACTGTCGCGACATTACCACGTCCGCGATCCAATCGGGACTCAACGATCGTTCCCTTGGCCCGACGATCTTCAGCCGCCTTCAGTTCGAGCAATTCCGTCTCGAGGGCCAGCATCTCGAGCAAGGTGTCTACGCCCTGTCCCGTCATCGCCGAGATTTCACAGCTCTGAACCTGCCCGCCGTAGTCCTCGACCAGGACCTCGCATTCGGACAGTTCTCGCTTGATTTTGTCGATGTTCGCCGTCGGCAGGTCGACCTTGTTGATCGCGACGAACAACGGCACACCTGCTGCCTTCGCATGATCAATCGCCTCTACCGTCTGAGGCATCACGCTGTCGTCGGCGGCTACGATCAGAACGACAACATCCGTCACCTGGGCACCGCGGGCACGCATCGCCGTAAAGGCCTCGTGACCAGGTGTATCCAGGAAGGTGACCATGCGACCGCCTCCGAGTTCAACGTGGTATGCACCGATGTGCTGGGTGATCCCGCCAGACTCACCGGCAACGACGTTGGTCCTACGGATGTAATCGAGCAGCGATGTTTTACCGTGGTCGACGTGACCCATCACGGTCACCACCGGAGGCCGTGAAAGCAGCTTGGCTTCATCGACCTCCTCGTCTAGCTCTTCGATGATCTCTTCAGCAACCTCTTCCAACTTCTCGACCTTGTAACTGAACTCGTCCGCGACCAGTTCGATGGTATCCATATCGAGACGCTGGTTGATCGTCACCATCATCCCCATCTGGAGGCAGGCGGTGATCAACTCAGTCGGACGTACATCCATCAGTTCAGCAAGCTCACCGACCGTTGTGAACTCGTTGACCTTCAACGTCAGTTCTTGAATTTCCTCGGCATCGGTGTCGCCGTCATCGCGACGACGTCTGCGTCGCCTCGAGGAACCGGCCGACGACATCTGCGCCATCGTGCGCCGCACACTCTCGGCAACCTCGCGCTGATCGACAGCCGACTTCCCTTTACGGCGGCGACGCTTTCGCCCACCTCGGCGATCACCCTGCGGTGGGGGTGGTGAGGGCGCCGGACCACCACTGCGCCCCTGTCCCTGGCCGCCGCCTCGGCCCTGCTGAGGCTTCCGACTCGGACGAGTGTCCTTTGGAATCTCGACAACCTGGATGTTGTCATCGGTTGGTAGGGGCGTCGTGGCCTTCTTCGCTTTTGCTTTTGGCTGCTTCTTCGGGGCCTCTGCCTCCCGAGTGCGCTTCTTCTGCTGTTCGGCCTTGCGCTTGATCTCTTCCCGCGCAGCGGAGCGCTCCTCCTCGAACTTGCTCTTGACCTTGGTGATCATGTCGTCTGTGCAGACGGCCATGTGGTTCTTGGCCTCAAACCCAAGCCCACGGATCACCTCGACCATGGCGACACTTGAGAGGTTGAACTCTCGCGCGACCTCGTAGATGCGTTTCTTCTTGGGTGCTGCTGCCTTTTTCGCCTTTTTGGCCTGATTTGCCAAGTTGGCCTTCACCTCCTCTTGAGCGATAGACGCTCTGGTTTACGCGGATTCCTCATCCGTATCGTCGACTGTCGTTTGCAATTCCTGCTCCGGGGATGCACCTGGCGTCGCCTCTGCCTTCGAGTCGACGGGCGTTTCCACGGGAGCTTCGGCTGCATCTCCGTACCCTGTCGGACCCGGAGTTGCGACATCTGCGGCGGGCTGTTGATCGGCCGATACCTCAGTTTCGGCAGCAGCGTACTCTGATACAGGTGCAGCTTCTTCTGTGGGACCATCAGCTTCGGCAGGGGGCTCGGGAGCGGGTGCATCTTCTCCTTCGGCTTCTGCGCCTTCCGTTGTAGCCTCGCCTTCTGCAGAAGCCTCAGCTGCCTCGGCCGACGCAGCGGCCTCTTTTGCCACTCGTGCTGCCTCAGCTTCAGCTGCAGCAGCCGCGGCCGCCGCTTCCTCTTCCGCCTTCTTCGCCTCTTCAGCGGCTTGGGCAGCTTCCTCTGCTTCCTTCCGAATCCTGACCTCTTCACGGTAGGTGGAGACTTTCTCGTCAACCATCTCCTTCGCCGCGCCGTAGATCTTCTCCGCAGTGGCCTCGCCCACGCCTGGCACGTTCATAAGCATCTCGAGTGTCGTGTCGGCGATATCGTTGGCGGATCCCAAACCGTAATCTGCCAGTCGTTCCTGCATCACCTTGCCGACACCGGCCAACTCGCTTAGGACGATCCTCGTCGCCGCCTTCTCTTCCTGGATCTCGGCGAATCGGGTCTCCGTCAGGATGTCGACCTTCCAGCCGGACAACTGTGCGGCAAGCCGGGCGTTCTGTCCCGACTTGCCGATGGCGAGTGACAACTGGTCGTCGTCCACGATCGCCGCCATCACCTTGCTGCGTCGGTCGACCACGACACGCTTGACCTGCGCTGGGCTGAGGGCCCGTGAGAGGAAGATGGCCTCATCGTCGGTCCACGGCACAATGTCGATTCGCTCGTTGCTCAACTCGCGGACAACGGCCTGAACCCGGGACCCCTTCATACCGACGCAGGCACCAACCGGATCGATTCGGGGGTCGTTCGAATGCACGGCGATCTTCGCCCGTTCGCCCGGCTCCCGTGCAACGGCCTTGATCTCGATAACGCCCTCGTAGATCTCCGGAACCTCCAGCTGAAACAGCTTGATCAGAAGGTTCGGATGTGTCCGCGAGAGAACGACCTGCGGCCCTTTGCTGGTCTTGAGCACGTTAACCAGGATCGCTCGGATCGGATCGCCCTGACGATACCGTTCCTTCCGGATCTGCTCCTTCAGCGGGACGATGGCCTCGGTGCGGCCAATGTTGATCAGAATGTCTCCACGGCTGATCTGCTGGACGGTGCCGGAGATGATCTCGCCGATACGCCCCTGGTAGTCTTCGAAAATCCGCTCGCGTTCCGCTTCACGGACCCGCTGAACCAGGATCTGCTTGGCCGTCTGGATCGCGTTACGGCCAAAGTCGGCGAAAGGCAACTCCTCCTTCACCTTCCCCCCGACCTTTACCTCCGTGTCGATCTCCTGGGCGTCGGCCAGCTCGATCTCAAGGCCGGAATCCTCCACTGCCCCATCCGCGACCACATCCTTCTCCGCGAATATGCTGATCGAGCCGGACTCACTGTCGACAGTAACCTCGACGTTGTCACCCGTGTTGAAGCGCTTCTTCGCTGCCGAAATCAAGCCGATCTCGAGCGTTTCCAGCACGAGGTCACGGTTGACATTTTTCTCCTGCGCGATCTGTCTGAGCGCCTCGAGAACTTCGTAGTTCAAGCCTTCCTCCTGCACCTAAATCTGGAAGTGTAAATTCGCCTTCGTGATGTTCGTCAGGACAACTGACATCGTTTCGCCCTCGACTTCCAATTCGATCGCTTCGTCGGATACGTCGATCAGCTTGCCGACGTGATCGTGCCCGGAACGCGTGATCACCCGAATCGCCTTGCCCGAGGCACGCTCGAAATCCTTCCTGGTCTTGATCGGCCGCGTCAGGCCCGGTGACGAGACTTCCAGTGTGTATGAGGTGTCGATCGGGTCGTGTGTGTCCAGAACGTCGGCAAGTTCCCGACTCAACTGGGCGCATTCCCCGACCGATATCCCATCGGGGCGGTCGACGAAGAACCGGAGCACATACCGCCTAGCATTGCCGGATATGTTCAACTCGACCAGTTCGATACCCTTCTCCCCCAGGACCGGCTGGACCAGTTGCTCCAGCGTCACCTCGAGGCTTTGAGCGGGTGTGCGGTTCATTCTGAAACGAACATATAGTCAAAAGAGTGGGCAGGCGCCCACTCTGGCTCCAAGAGAACTAAATATAGGTATTATCGAAGTTTGACGCAACAAAGAGGACGTTCAGGAGGGGGTGTTTCCGGCCATGAGATCTCGGATTTCGACGAGGGTCTGCCGGAGTTCTTTGGCTAGGTCGTCATTGCGCTCGGCAAACGGGAGCGCTGGTTGTGTCACTTGCTCCTCGCCGTCACCCGCCTTCCCTATCCTCAGCTGTTCGGAAGCACCCTGGATCGTGAATTTCTGGTCCCAGAGTAGGTGACGGATCTTCTTGATGATCTCGATGTCCCGGTCTTTGTAGGTTCGGTTGCCTGACCTCCCCCGTCTTGGCCTGAGCATCGAGAACTCTTTCTCCCAGAACCGTAGCACGTGCGCCTCAACGCCCGTAATCTCGGATACCTCTCGGATTGAGTAGTAAACCTTCTCCAGGGCCCGTGGTGACACCGTATCCTCACTTTTGCTTGAAAACGACGCGGACGGCTGTACCTAGAAAATCGAATGATTCCCGTAACCTATTCTCCAGGAATCGTCTATAGTGGTCGGGTACGTCGCGTGGACGACCGGTGAAGAACAGAATCGTCGGCGGATTGCTCTTCGGTTGAACACAATACGCCATCCGGGTTGTCCGTCCTCGTTTCGAGGGGGGATCCGTCTTCTCGTTGAGTTCGGTCAGGAACTTGTTCAGCGCCTGCGTGGAGATCCGCTGGCTACGTCGGTCGTAGACCTGCAGCGCGACGTCGATCGCCCGCCAGGTTCGCTGCCCGGTCAGGCCAGACGTAAACACAACCGGGTAAGTGTGCAGGAACGGGAAACGCTTTAGGATCTGTTTCCGGTGCTCCTCAGACGTGTTGCTGGTCTTGTTGTCGACAGCATCCCACTTGTTCACGCAGATGACAAGGCCTTTCCCCAGCGTGCCCGCCTCCTCTGCGATCTTGACGTCCTGAATGGTCATCCCCTCTGCCGAATCGACCAGGAGTATCGCCACATCGCAGCGCTGAAGGCTATCCGCTGTCCTCAATGCACTGTAATACTCGACCTGTTCCTTGATCCGGGCTTTCCGCCTGAGTCCCGCCGTCTCGATCAGCTGGAATTCCCGACCATCCCGGTTCATCGGCATATCGATGGCATCCCGGGTCGTTCCCGGAATGGGGCTGACCACCAGCCGATTGTCCCCGCAGAGCTTGTTGACGAAGGTGCTCTTGCCGACGTTCGGCCGACCGACGACTGCGATCTTGGGAACGTCCTCCGGCTCTTCGAGTCTCTCCTCACCCTCCGGGAAGTGCGAAATAATCAGGTCGAGGAGATCTCCAGAGGCCAGGCCGTTCGCCGCGGAAACCGGAACGGGATCACCCACCCCGAGCGAATAGAACTTACTGGCATCGGCCAGATCCCGGCCGTGATCCACCTTGTTAGCCACCAGGATGTAGGGCTTATCCCCTTTACGGATAATCCGGGCCAATTCCTGGTCGATGTCGGTCGGCCCGGTCTTGGTGTCCACCATCAGCAGGATGATATCTGCGGTCTGGATGGCCGTCCATACCTGCTCGCTCACCGCATCAGGCAGTCCATCGCCGGTCGGTGGAAGATAGCCGCCGGTGTCGACGAGGGTGAATACCCGCCGATTCCAGGCAACCTCGGCGAAATTCCGGTCACGGGTCACGCCGGGCATATCGTCTACCACCGCTTTTCGCTCACCGATAAACCGGTTGAAAAGCGTTGACTTACCAACATTTGGTCGTCCAACGATTGCGACGACAGTGGATGCGTCAGACACGGTTCTGCTCAGGGATTCTGGTGAGAAGCGATATAAGGATGATCAGTAGCCTTTTCCTGCGCTCGGGGCGACGCAGAGGCGTCCCCGCACAGCGTGTCGATAAGGCTATAGGTACCAACCTCGACAGCTACCCCCATATCCTCGGAAATGACAGCTGGCGTGATGTCGTCCAGGAGAATGCCCTCGTGATTGACGCAGTTCGGCGGCAGGATGATTCGATCGCCGAGACGATCCCGGCCTTTCAGGGTCCTCAGGATGTCCTCGCCTGCCAGAAGGCCGGAGACGGTGATCCCCTCCCCCAGGAACTGATTCACCACGGGCAGGACCTGGATGTCTGTCCCCGGCCGAGTATTCAACTCCGTGGCCATCGGCTCCAGAAAGATGCGCCCCAACTGACCCGTCACCAGGGTGATCCGCCCGGAAGGAATCTTCTCCGAGCGAGAGGATAGCTTCGAAACGAAATCGTCGAGGAATCGACGCACCATTCCGATTCCGTTCTCGATCAACGGGAATCCGTCATACCGAGTCGCGTCGGGTGGCTGTTCGCCGTGCTGGAGGTAGAATTCGTCGCCTGCATAGACGAACCGACTACCCAACGACTTGAGATAGCTCTCCTGGAAGCCGTGGATCGTTCCCAATGCGCTCGTGCAGTCTTCGGGCCCGATCGGCGCGAGATCGGGCAAGTTCTGCCTGAACTTCGTCAGACCCAGTGGCACCACGCCGAGCGAGGCGACGGACGGATAACGCTCCGCCAGGTCCTGAATGGTCTTCTCAAGGTGTGGCCCATCATTGATCCCCGGGCACAGGACGACCTGTGTGTGGACCTCGATCCCAGCGTCGACCAGGAAATCGATCCGCTCAAGCACGTCGACGGGGCCTTTTCGCCCGAGGAGATGCCCTCTGACATCAGGGTCGGTGGCGTGGACCGAAACATACATCGGTGTCAGCCGCTGCTTCACGATCCGGTCGAACTCCACGTCGGAGAGGTTCGTGAGCGTGACATACGCCCCGTGAAGGAACGAAAGACGATAGTCGTCATCCTGGTAGTAGAGTGTCTTTCGGAGCTTCTTCGGCATCTGGTGGAGAAAGCAGAAGACGCATTTATTGTCGCACTTGAGAATCGGCATGTCCTCGAACGACACACCGAGATCCTCATCTGGGTCCTTCTCGATCTGGAAGACCGTGACCTCTTCACGACGACGGACCGTGAGCTCCAGATCCTCTTCCCCGAAGTGAAACCGAAAGTCGATGGGATCCCTGATCGGGCGTCCGTCGATTGCCTCGATCCGATCACCGGCCTTCAGCTCGATGGCCTCGGCCAGCGAGCCCGGGTATACCTCACCGACCACGAGGCCAGCCTCGAGGCTGGCAACCTGAGCCGCCCCCTCAAGAATCGGACGGGAGTCTGTGTCTTGAATCTCCATATCTTGCTTGATGACAATCAGTTACAGTTAATACTTAAGAGTAGGTTAGGATAAACAAAAAGCGCGGTCAACCTTGTGACCGCGCACAACAGCTTCAGAAAATAGAATTGGAGCGGGATACGGGGCTCGAACCCGCGACATCAAGCTTGGGAAGCTTGCACTCTACCAGCTGAGTTAATCCCGCTCGACGAGAAAATTAGCAAGCGTCCCAATTCCTGTCAAGCCTTGCGCCCTGATCCCAACCGTCGCAGGATTTCCTCACATGGCTCGCGTTCAGGGTCAATCCAGTTCAACCCTGATCGGTTCCGGAACCAGGTCATCTGTCGCTTGGCGTATTGCCGGCTGCCCTGCTGTAGAGCCTCCAGCGCATCCTCCATCGAGAGATCGCCTTCCATAACGGCCGCCATCTCACGATAGCCGAACGTGTTTAGCGCATAAGTCGTTCTGTCATAGCCACACTCGAAAAGGGCGCGTGTCTCCTCGAGCAGTCCTCCATCGATCATGGCTTCGCTTCTCTGGTTGATGCGGCCCCAAAGGGTCTCCCGTGGCCAGTCCAGACCAAACCCAAGGTAAGGGCGTTTCGTGGCAGGCTTCTTAGGCAATCTCTGGAAGTAGCTAATCGGCTTCCCCGTGGCCTTGTAGACTTCGAGCGCACGGGACAGGCGCTGGGGATCCGAGGGAGATATCCGGCCAGCCGCCTCAGGGTCACGTTTAGCGAGTTCGGCGTGCGCTGCATCCGGATCGTTGGTCACCGTCTGTTTGACGTGGTGTCTCAGCTCGCCGGGTATCGAAGGGATTGGACTCAACCCGGCGAACAGGGCCTCGATGTAGAACCCCGAACCGCCGGCAATGATCGGGAGACGATCACGCGAGATGATACTATCGATCGCTGCCGCCGCTGCCGAAGCCCATTGCGACGCATCATACACGACGTCTGGATCGACGATATCGATCAGGTGGTGAACGGCAGCAGCCTGCTCATCAGGAGTCGGCTTTGCCGTACCCACATTCATGCATCGATAGATCTGCCTGGAATCCGCGGAGATGATTTCGCCGTCGAGCCCACGAGCGAGTTCGATCGCAAGGCTGGTCTTCCCTGATGCCGTCGGCCCGGCTATGACCAGAATCGGCGCGTCCACGAGGCTATGGCGCGAATCGACGGCTGATGTCTTCCAGGGTCAGACGGGTAAGGGTCGGGCGTCCCGTCGGCGTGGTATAGGGCTCGGAGCAGGCGAACAGCTGGTCGATCAGGTTTTCCATCTCCCCCTGCTGCATCGCTTTGCCGTGCGGGATGGCCACTCGCCTGGCATATGACGCGGCGAGGTAATGGGCCGTCGGGTCTAGGGCACGGTCGCCCAGGTCAAGATGCGCCGTCCGCTCGGAAATCAGATCGCCCACAATGTCTCTCAGCAAGTCACCCTCGTTCCAAGACTCGAGTCCCACAGGGATCGCGTCGACCACAATCGTGTTTCCACCAAAGTCCCTGATCCCGAACCCCATCCGCTCGAGGAAGGGCATGACCTCGCGAACAATCACGATCTCGTTGAACCCGAACTCGAAGGTACCGGGAAAAAGGAGTGCCTGCCCTGCGGTGCTACCTTCTCCCGCGACGTGCTCGACCGCCTGGTCGTAGAGCACGCGCTGATGGGCGAGATGTTGATCAACAGCGATCAGCCCCTGTTTGACCTGAGCCAGGATGTAGCTTCCGTGGAGTTGGAAGAAGCGCTGCTGAGGTTGCCTTGGGACCCCGTCTGGCTCCGTCTCGGACCGGACGGATTCGTCCTGCTCCTGCATCGACAGCGGCAGTGCTATCTGGCTGTCGTCGAGGGACAACGGCTCCCTTAACCCTGCGGGTACGTCGCTGGCCACGCTGTGACCGCTGATCGTCGGCCCGTATCGAATTGGCTGGGTGAGCGTTTCGTCATCCGCCCTCCCCCCATTATTGATCATGATCGGAGACGCTTCGACGGTGGTCCACTCGGGAATGTCACCGCCTTCCCGAACGGCAGACCGGACGGTATCGGCCACTGAGCGGTAGACTGAGCGGGAATCCGAGCACTTTACTTCACGTTTCGATGGATGGACGTTCACATCGATCGTGTCGGGATCGACCGTCACGCATAGAGCGAATGATGGCGAGGTCTCTTTCGGGAGCAACCCGCCGTAGCCGTCC
>PBWH01000029.1 GCA_002727195.1 Gemmatimonadota bacterium | reverse complement strand
CCTGGCCACCGAGTATGGCCGATATGGCTACAGGCGGATCACGGCACTCTTGAAGACCGATGGCTGGCGGGTGAACCACAAACGGGTGGAGCGGATCTGGCGTCAGGAGGGGCTGAAGGTGCCAGCACTGCAGCCGAAAAGAGGGTGGCTGTGGTTCAACGACGGCTCCTGCATCTGGCTTCCTTGGTTCAGCCTCAGGAAACCGGACTCCCAAGAGCCCTCTTACGATGCCTGAATCAACAGGAAGGCGAACATGATATCTAATTCATCCCGAATGCTTGATCTTGCGGGTGTCGGGAACTCGCAAGATATCGATTTCAATGCACTTGCGGTTGTGAGGGCTGATCACGCGATCGTCAGTGATGTACGCGATGAAGGAGGGACGAGGGTTAACCAGCACAACTATCTCGTCTACTTCGGGGGGCGATTCTGGGCGATGTGGAGCGATGGGAGGGGCGAGCCCCGAAAACCGCCAGAGGAGCATCGGGATAACGTTCCCGGACACGATCTCGAAGGTCAGCACGTGTCCTTCGCCACGAGTGAGGACGGGATTACTTGGGGGACAACCCAGGATCTGGCCGGTGAGCCGGAGACGGGCTATGGCTGGATCGCTCGCGGGTTCTGGGTCCGGGACGGTAAGCTCCTCGCCCTTGTCGCGCGATTCGTGGGCCCCCAATCCTACATCGGGCTCGGACTACAGCTCCACGCTTTCAAGCTTCAGGAGACATCCACCCCAACCTGGCAGCATTTGGGCGTCGCGTTCGATGACGCGATGAACAATTTCGCGCCTAAGCGATTACCGGGTGGGCCGTGGATGATGACCCGGCGAGACCACGTGGGAGACATCTACTTCCTCTTCGGAGGAGAGAAACGGTTCGATCAATGGGAATCCGTATCCCTGCAAGAGCGCGAAGCAGGTGAGCTGTTCGGCGAGGAACCCTACTGGTGGTCTCTACCGGACGGCCGTCTGGCCGCGCTGTTCCGAGACAACAACCGTAGCGGCTACCTTTTCCGTGCTTTCAGTGACGACAATGGCCGCACGTGGAGTGCGCGTGTTCGCACCAACTTCCCGGATGCGCGTTCCAAGTTCTTCGGCCTCGAGTTGAGCGACGGGCGATACGTCCTCGTGTGCAACGCCAATCCCCGGAAGCGTGATCCGTTGACGATCGCGGTCAGCGATGACGGGATCTTGTTCACCAAACTCGGGTGTCTGGTTGGTGGCAGGCACGTCGACTATCCGCACGCGATCGAGCAGGACGGTCAGCTGTATGTGGCCTTTGCGAGCGCGAAGCAGACCGTCGAAGTCCTTCGCGTTCCATTGAGTGAACTGGATCGCATCTGATCTGTTGGGTATATGCCGACAAAAGAGAGGGTCCTGCTGGCTATCAGGACTCTCTTTCTTGTTCCCGGTTGTCTGGGTTGGGAGCGCTAGGTAGGGGATCCAACCACACCCCACGATTCATTCGGCGTCTGGGCCAACTCAACCTTTAAGCTTGCTCCATTGAAGATGTCGGAGTGACGTAACCAGCAGCGGTCGAGTGGCTCGCCATTCAGGGAGGCTGACTGGATGTAGTCGTGATCCGTGTCTCCCTCGACCTCGATCACGAATTCTTTCGCGTCATAGTACTTCGGATCCAGTTGAATCGTGATGCGGTCGAAAACTGGTGATGTGATCTCGTAAACTGGATCGGCGTCACAGCCACCCCGCATTTGGAACAGGCCGATCGCCATCAGGACGTTCAGCGATCCCATCATGCCCTGGTCCTCATCGCCGCCATAGCCCGCGTAAGGTGTGATGTCGCTCTTACATTGACGCATCACAGCCCGCACCCACTTCTGAGTCAGCCAAGGCTTTCCGATGTAGTTGAAAAGGTGCACCACGTGCGTGGACGGCTGGTTGCCGTAATCGAGCAGGTTGGTGTGGTGCTTACCGTGTGGGGCGATGAAATCGTGTCTGGCAGCCTTTTCGACGACTTCGTTCAGTCTTTCGGCCATGATGTCGTCTCCCCCGAGCAACTTTGACAATCCGGCGACGTCGTGGGGGACGTGCCAGAGATACTGCCAGCCGTTCCCCTCGTTCCAACCTTCCGGCTTCATCGGATCGAAATCCTCCAGCCACGACCCGTCATCGTGCCGAGGACGCATGAAGCCGATATCTGTGTCGAAGATGTTCCGATAGTTCTGTGCACGCTCCGCGAAGTATTCGGTTTCTTCCGTCTTGCCGAGGGCAGAAGCCATCTCAGAGAGACACCAGTCCACGTAGGCATACTCGAGCGTTTGAGCGGCGCCGTCGCAGTGGAAGGCGTATGCCTTGATGCCGTGTGGCACATACCCTTTCTCGATATAATGCTCGACACCACCGCCGATGCAGGTATCGTGCTCGTAACCCGCGCGGCTCATCAGTCCACCGGGTCCGTGGTTTTTGACCATGCCTTCGAAGCCGGCATCGACGTCCCAGTCCCGGATGCCTTTCTGGTAAGCGGAGACGAGGAAGTGGGTCGACGTGGCCGAGGTCATGACGAAGGTGTAGTTCCCCCCGGAAGGTCCACGCGGGATCAGTCCCCCGTTCCGGTACATGTCCACAAGCGTGTTGCAGAAGTTGTGAGTGATGTCGGGGTAGGCGAGCGGCCATAGGATGTCGAGCGTCCACTGGGCGCCCCAGAAGGCGTCCGAATTGTGGTGCTCGTATGCCAGGGTTCCGTCTGCCTGTTTCGGGATGTACCGGATGACCTGCTCATCGCCCGTCTGGTCGCTGTAGGCGCCGTCGACATCGTTGACTCGGCGGCGGCCGAGAATGGCGTGGTAGAGGTCTGTATAGAACTTGGTTCTTTGCGCGTTGGTGCCACCCTCGACCAGAATACGGCCCAGCCAGGCGTTCCAAACGTCCGTGGCTTCGGTCCGCACGAGATCGAAGTCCCAGTGGGAGCATTCCGCTTCCAGGTTTCGCACCGCTCCCTCCACGCTGCAGTAGGAGATGGCGATCTTCATCTGCATAGTTCGACACTCATCCGACGCCTCGAACGCGACGTAGGCGCCGCTATCCTTGCCGTTGACTTCCTCACAGGTCTCGAGCAGTTCGCCACCCATCCATCCGCCGAAACGAACAACCGGTGTGTCGAAGTCTGCGACAAAATGGATTCGCGTAGCCTTTGGTCGACGTCGTGTAGCGGACGCTTCGACGAATCCCTCCATCCGCGTGTCGCTTACCATCCAGGCACGACAGTCGGACATTTCACAGGGCCCCAGCTCTGTTCCCAGGTCGAACAGGATGTGTGAGGTGTCTCCAGCCGGGAAAGTGTATCGGTGGAATCCGACGCGGTCGGTCGCGGTCAACTCGGCGCGGATGTCGTAGGTCTCTAACGTGACGGCGTGGTAGCCTGGAGCGACTGTTTCGTCGTCGTGGGAGAACGCAGATTTGAAGGCGTTTGATCCTTCGTGCCCACGAACCGGTCCTGTCGCGGGCAAGACAGCGATCCCGGCGAGTTGCCACGCGTGTAAGTGGCTGAAGTCGTGGATGTATGGGGAATCGTATCTGTAGCCGGCTTCCCACGCGCCGTTGCGGGCCGTGTCGGGGCTGAGGTTAACCATCCCGAACGGACGGCAGGCTGAGCTGAAGAAGAAGAAACGGCGGTTCGCTGTGTCGATGAGGGGATTGACCCAATCGGCAGGTGTAAGATCAGACATGTGTTGGGTTTCGATCTGTTGAGGCGTGGTCAGTCGATGACGCGTGCGATGTTGTAGCGGATCGGCTCGATCAGGCTGGTGGTCGGAACGGTGATGCCTTCCTGGCTATCCACCGAGGGATGGCTGATATGTGCGCGGATGACGAGGATGTCGGAGAAGGCGCCTTCAGACAGGTCGACTTCCCAGTTGAAGCTTACGTTGCCGCTACCTCGCTGAACCCGTGTCGAGTCAGCATAGACGATCAAACCTCGACCGGCTTTGAACCATCGGACCTGGGCGGAGACGTGAGCGGTTGGCTGATCCTCGACGATGTATCCCAGCTCGAGTTCGAAGCGGGTTGGGCCGGGCTGAATGGGAATCTCCGTCGACGGGGTGAATGAGAGCGGATCCAGCTGAAAGGAGCGAAGCGGTTTGGTCCCGAGGAGGTTGTTCAGTTCGAAGACGCGTTCAGCGAACTGGAGGGCGCGACGGAGAGAGCTCGTTCTTGAGACGCTGGTCGTCGGGACGTTGAGGAACAGGACGTGACATCCCATGTGGAACATCAGGCTCGGGTCTTCTGTCTCGAAGAAGAAGAAGCCGTCATACTCAGAGACCGTTTCGCTTTCATTCGAGGACACGCGCTGCGTTCCCCGAACGAACCGGACCGCTTCGTTGTGCCTTCGCTGGGATTCGAACTCGGATTCGAAAGTGATCGCAAAGCCGCTGATCCCATCGGTGCCGTAGACGATCGGGATGGGGCTTCGGGACCCGTAGGCACGATCGGCGAATTCGCGTGCGTTTGCCGAGGGCTCGGACAATTCGATCCGACTCCAGTTCTCGAACGTGCTCGGCAGCTCTAGCGTGGATTCACCGAACTGCTGGACGATGGGATCGGGGACAGGTTTGCACGATATCCCGAGGATGACGAGAAGAAGGAGTGTGAGCGCGCGGTTCACGTCAATTGCTCAGCAGCAAGTTGATGGTTTCGGACAGGATCTGGGCGTGTACGGGTTTCTGGAACGTCTCGTCCGCGCCATACTTTTTCGCTAGTTCGAGCACGTCGACTTCCTGGCGCAGGTCGAAACCGCTGATCGCGATGATCTTTGCTTCGGGTGTGGTCTTCTTGACGGTTCGAATCACCTCGAGACCACCTTCCTCCGGCATGAAGATATCTGTGATGATCAAGTCAGGCTTTTGCTCCTCAGTTCGTTCGCTGCCTTCCTATGATGTCACCGCCGTCGTCGCCGTGTGACCCGCTTCGGTGACGATCTCGGTAAACAGGTCGCGCATCACTTCGTCCTCTATGATCAGGATGTTTGCCATTCGCCCTCTTGGATGGAGTACCGTTCAAGATAGCGTGACGCGCCTTAGATGACAATCCGTTCCGACGGATCGGTCAAGGCTGCGGCCAATTTTGACGTTTCTGGCCTCTTTGCTCTATATTGTTAGCGAAAGTTGTTACAATTCGTAACCTCTTGGTCCGGATGGTCACACAAGTGTCTGTGGCATAATCGTCTACAACCGAGACAAACTCGATCTGATCAAGAAGAGCTAGAAGCGGAACCTCAACCACGGTGGACACAAGGCACCCCTGGTGGCGGAGATGACTCTACCAGCGACCACCGTTCCGTGCGTGCGAGGCTGATCACAGAGTAGGCCAACAGAACGTCAGAGGGAGAAGGGCCACGCTTGAGTTGCGTGGCCCTTTCCTTTTTTTGCCTTCCCCTTAGATTGTCTGCTCACCCGAACTCGAACCCAAGAAGGATTCATGGCGGAACGTCCAAACATTCTGTTTTTCTTTGCCGATGACCAGCGGTTTGACACGATACGTGCCCTGGGTAATGAGGAAGTCATCACCCCCAACCTGGACAAGCTGGTGGAACGAGGGATCGCCTATACGAACGCCAGTATTATGGGCGGGACATCGGGTGCGATCTGCATGCCAAGCCGCGCCATGCTGATGACCGGACGTACGCTGTTCCATCTGGATCGAGAGGGCCAGGATGTTCCCGCTGACCATACGATGATGGGTGAGGCACTCCAGGCCGCCGGATACAAGACCTTTGGGACAGGGAAATGGCACAACGGCCGGTCAGCCTTCGGCAGGAGTTTCTCGCACGGTGACCGGATCTTCTTTGGCGGGATGAGCGATCACTACAAAGTGCCTCTGAATCCGTTCGACCCCGAGCAGACCTACCCGGAGGACCGGATCTATCACGAGGAGAAGCGACACTCGAGTGATCTGTTCAGCGGCGCCGCGTGCGAGTTCCTGAACGGCTACGACTCGGACGATCCCTTCTTTCTGTATCTCTCCTTCACGGCACCACACGACCCCCGTGACACCCACCCCAAGTATCACGCCATGTATGATGCGGCGTCGGTGTCCGTTCCCGACAACTTCATGCCTGAGCATCCGTTCGACCAGGGCGATTACGAGGTCCGTGACGAGAAATTGGCACCGTGGCCGCGAACACCCGAGGTCATCCAAGAACATATCGCCGCATACTACGCGATGATCACGCACCTCGACGCTCAGGTTGGTCAGGTTCTCGATGCGCTGGAGGCAACCGGGAAAGCGGACAACACAATCGTCTTGTTCGCTGGTGACAACGGGCTCGCTGTGGGTCAACACGGGTTGCTCGGCAAACAGAACATGTATGACCACAGCATCCGCGTACCGCTGATCCTGAGCGGCCCGGGTATCCCGGATGGGCGACAGCATGAGGCCTTCATCTATCTGATCGACATTTATCCGACCCTGTTCGAACTGGCGGGTCTGGACATCCCTTCAAGCGTCGAGGGAACGAGTCTCGTGCCAACCTTTTCCGACCCGGCTCTGCCCGTGCGCGAAATGACCATCCACGCCTATAAGGACTTCCAGCGTGCCGCTCGGGACCGGGAATGGAAGCTGGTCGAGTATCGGGTGGAAGGGAAGCAGACGACCCAACTCTTCAACACTGCGTCAGATCCGCTCGAAACAGACAATCGCGCGGATGACCCGACGTGTGCTGAGGTCGTGGATCGGTTAAGGAAAGAACTGGATCGCTGGCACCATGAGCTGGGGGATCCGACCGAGCCCTGGTGGAACTAGGCTGTGGAGAGAAGAACCTTGAGGAACCACGGATGACCACAAATGGACACAGATCACAGCTTCGTGCCACCAGGCTTGGGGAGTTGACGCCTGGTCGTCTAGATGTCCGAGTCGAAGGGGTACCTATTCGTGTTAATCTGTGTCCATCTGTGGTTCAAAGACTCTAGAGGTTTCTAATGCAAGATCAACTCACCCCAGAACAGATCACCCACTACCGAGAGCAGGGCTTCGTCGCGCTCGAAGATTTCCTCGATGCCGACGAACTGGACACCTGGCGTCGTGTGACCGACCAGTCGGTTGCCGACCGGCTCGCCTCGGCCGAAGGGCTGACAAATCAAAAGAAGGAAGAGGATCCCAGCTACTACTCAAGCGTGTTCGTCCAATGTCTGAGGCTGGCGGACACGCACGAGGAGATGCGCGGGTTGATCTACGACGAACGGATCGGGCGGATGGCGGCCGAGCTTGCGGGGATCGATGGGATCCGCGTGTGGCACGATCAGGCGCTGATCAAGCAGCCCTATGGCAACCCGACAGGGTGGCATCTCGATAATCCCTACTGGTCATTTCACTCGAGGGACGCGATCTCGATATGGATCGCCCTGGACGACGCGACACTCGAGAACGGGTGTATATGGTATGTGCCGGGGACCCACAAGACGGCCACTTTCGAGAACGCGGTCATCGGCCAGAATCTAGGAGAGTTGTTTGACGTCTATCCCGGCTGGAAGGAGATTGATCCCGTGTCGGTTCCTGTACACGCTGGTACGGCAGTGTTCCACAACGGACTTACGGCCCACGGCGCTGGCGCCAACATGACGCGACACGCGAGGCGCGCGATGACCTGCGCTTTCATGCCGGACGGGGCGACGTTCAACGGAAAACGAAACATTCTGCCCGAGGCATACTTCGAATCATTGACCGTTGGGGATGAGTTGGATAGTGAAGAGCAGAATCCGTTGATCTGGAAGCGATAAGAGGGGAGCCCTTGGTGTGGTAGGCTGCCGGAGGTCACCGTGCGAAGCATGGCGACCAGGGACAGCAGTTGTTTCTGGCGGTTGAGAGACCGCTTTTCGGGGCTCGGCCCGGCGCATCTACTAAGCGTGATTTCTCGTCGTCGTGCTTTGCACGGTGACGTTCGACTCTGGACTAGAATATGTCGATCATCATGTCTATTCTGGCGTTCAGCCTGTCTGTCCTGGTCGTGGCCAGGCTGATGTCGTCCGTTCACGTGCGCGGATTCGGCACGACCATCGCCGTCGCCATTGTATACGGGATCCTGAAATTCCTCTTCTACAAGATTCTCGTCTTCCTGTCCTTCCTGTTCGTCATGCTGACTCTCGGGTTGTTCCTGATCGTCATCAACGCGTTCTTGCTGTGGATAACGGATAAACTGATCGACGACTTCGAGATCGAGAATTTTGGGAGCACCGTGATCGCGTCCATATTGATCTCGATACTGGATGTCGTGTTCCGTTGGGTGTTGCCGTGGGTGTGAGGCGAGCTGAGAGAAAGGGAGAGGCAAGGATGGAGCAAGGGGAAGGCCAGGAAATGGGGAGGCGCTGTGGCTGAATCACCGAATGTGCTGTTCATCATGTGCGATCAGATGAAGGCGACGGCCAGTCATCTGTATGGAAATTCGTTCGGCGAGACGCCGTCGCTCGAGCGGTTGGCAAAGAGGGGTGTGCTCTACGAGCACGCCGTGACGCCGCATCCGCTGTGTGTCCCCGCCCGAATATCGGCGTGGACTTCACAGTGGCCGCATTCGCACGGAGGGCGCCGCAATCAGACGTTGATGCCCGGAGACGCGAACCACGCGTTCAAGATCTGGAAACGCGAGGGCTATCACACCGGGCTGATCGGGAAGAACCATTGCTTTGAGGAAGAGAGCGATCTTGACCTGTTCGATACCTGGTGCCAAATCAGTCACGTCGGGTTGACGAAGGATGAGCCGACAAAGGGAATGGAGTGGGTCCGCACCGTTGACCAGATCAACGAGGGGCATAGCGTTCGGAAGAACATGCCGAACAGCAGTCCCCGGTTCAGTTGGGCGGTGACCGACTTCCCTCTGGAGGATTACTCGTCCGGCCTGGTGGGGGGGCAGGCGCGCCGATTCCTGGAACAGCGAAACGAGGATGGGGAACCGTTTGCCCTCTGGGTGTCCTTCCCGGCCCCACACGAGCCGTGGGAGGTCCCCCGGCAGTATGCTGACATGTTTCCCCGCGAGAAGATCGAATTGCCGCCATGGCGAGATGATGAGTTTACAGATGGTACGGCGCCGGAACGAAACGTCGCCCTGTATGAAATGATGGGGATTCGCGAGGATTCAGAGGAAGACGTTTACGGTGTGGTCGGCGTGTATCACGCGATGATCCGGTTCATGGATGAGGAGATCGGGAAGATCCTCGACACGCTGGACGAGACCGGGCTTTCGGAGAATACAGTCGTGGTGTTCTGCTCCGATCACGGTGATTTCATGGGCGAGCACGCCATGCAGTGCAAAGGCGGCGTGTTTTACGATTGCCTGACGCGCGTGCCCCTGATCGTGTCTTGGCCATCGCAACTGCCGAGCGACGTCAGGGACGACAGTATGGCCAACCTGATCGACCTCGTCCCGACGCTGCTCCAGTTGCAGGGCATCCCGATACCCAGATCCATGCACGGGAAACCGCTGCCGACCGTGACGGATGCCGAGCCACGGGACGCGACGTTCTCGGAATATGGTTCAGGGGGACCGGAGTTCAGGTTGCCTGACCTGGAGAAGCTCGAGAAGCCCTATGGCCGGCGCGCCCTGATGCGGTCCCTTCAGTGGCGGGAGGCCGAGGGGCGGCGGAAGATGGTCCGGACGAAGACGTGGAAATATGTGCACGACCCGATGGGGGACAAGGATGAGCTCTACGATCTTGTCAACGATCCCTGGGAGCTCACGAACGTCGCGACAGACCCGGCGAACAAGGCGATCCTCGCCGATCTGGCGATCAAGCTGGCGGATTGGAGCATCGACACCGAGGACAGCCCACCCGTGCCACTTCCCGAGCCCGGACAATACGCGCTCTCTGAATAGCCATTGCCTGCCGTTTCGACACAAGCCAACTGTGCTCCTCTCCTGTTTGATGGGAGAGGGGCTTTTTGCGTTTATTGTGACCTATGAACAGACCTAACATCATCGTCATCATGGCCGACCAGATGAAGGCGACGGCTAGCCACCTGTATGGCAGCTCCTTCTGTGAGACACCGAGTCTCGAACGCCTGGCCAAACAGGGCGTCCTCTACAAGCACGCGGTAACGCCACATCCCCTGTGCGTGCCTGCCCGAATCTCATTCTGGACCTCACAGTACCCCCACACTCACAGGGGACGTCGAAACCAGACTTTGATGCCCGCCGGCGCGGACCACGCGTTTCGTCACTGGAAGCAAGAGGGATACTGCACGGGCCTGATCGGGAAGAACCACTGCTTCGTCGACCCCGCCGACCACGATCTGTTCGATGTCTGGTGCGAGATCAGTCATAACGGGATCCCGAAGGATGCCTTCGGGCCTAAGGGGATGGATTGGTTCAGGCCTGCCGACGCCATTCACGCAGCACATTCGGTCAGAAGACAAATGCCGACGGTCAGTCGTCACTTCTCTTATGCGGTGTCGGACTATCCGTTGGAGGACTACTCGACGGGGCTTGTCTCCGGTCAGACGGTCCGTTTTCTGGAGGAGCATGGCGAAGATCCCTTCGCGCTGTGGGTGTCCATTCCCGATCCGCATACGCCGTTCGAAGCACCCAAGCAGTATACGGACATGTATAGTGAGGACGTTGTGGAGATGCCGCCCTTCAGGCAGGGGGAGTTCACGGACGGTACGGCCCCCGAACGGAATCGCGTTCTCTACGAGATGATCGGGATGACGGATGACGACGAGAAGGACAAGAGGGGCGTCGTCGGTGTCTATCACGCGATGGTGCGATTCATCGATGACGGTGTCGGCCAGATTCTGGATGCCCTGGATCGCCTGAACCTGCGCGAGAATACGATCGTGGTGTTCTGCGCCGATCACGGTGACTTCTCGGGCGAGCACAACATGATCGCCAAGGGAGGCGCTTTCTACGACTGCCTCACACGCGTGCCCTTGATCGTTTCGTGGCCGGGCCACGCGCCCGAAGGTGTGACGGACGAGAGCATGGCCAACCTGATCGACATCGTGCCGACATTGTTCGAGCTACAAGGGCTCGATCAAGAGAAATCTTTCGAGGGCGCGCCGCTACCGACAGTGACCGATGCGCGGCCGCGAGAAGCCGCCTTCTCGGAGTATGGAGCGGGAGGCCCTGCGTTCGGCCTGAACGAACTCCATCAGCTGCCTGGCCCCTATGGGCGCCCGGTGATGGGCAAGTCGCTCCAATGGCGGGAAGCGGAGGGCCGCCGGAAGATGGTCCGGACGCCAGAGTGGAAGTATGTCCACGACCCGATGGGCGATCTCGATGAGCTCTACGATCTCGTGAACGATCCGTGGGAGCTGACCAACGTCGTTGCCGAGGAGCCCCACGCGGGCGTGCTCGCTGCCCTGAAGTTGCGACTGGGGGATTGGAGTATCGGTACTGAGGACGGGAAGGTCGTCCCACTTCCTGATGAGAAACACTACTGGTAAAATGCGCCGGGCTGTTAGTGGCAGGATGGGGAAGAATCCTCTCCTGCTAGCGGGAGAGGCCAGTTCGCGCTGATGGCGCGAACTGGTGAGGGCTTGGAACGACAAGAGCGGTGTGAGTTAAAACCGACAAGAAGTGACCAATGAACTACAAGCAACTCGGTATATCAGGCGTCAGAGTCTCCGAAATCTGTCTCGGAACAGGATTCCGCGGTCAGAAGGATGACGTGATTTGTGAGAAGACCATCCATCGAGCGCTTGACCTGGGCTGCAACTTCGTCGATTGCGCCAACTTCTATGGTCGCGGTCGGTCGGAAACCATCGTCGGCAAGGCGCTGAAGGGTGTTCGCGATGACGTGATCCTGACGACGAAGGTTTTTAGCCCGATGGGTGAGGGGCCGAACGATTCGGGTCTCTCCCGGTTCAGCATCATGCGCGAAATCGAACGCAGCCTGAAACGGCTGCAGACCGACCACGTCGATATCTATCTTCAGCATAACATCGATGTCGACACGCCCTCGGAGGAGATTCTCCGGGCCATGGACGATGTCGTGCAGCAGGGGAAAGCGACGTATGTGGGCAGTTGCAACCATACCGCCTGGCGCCTGATGGAGCACATCGGCATTTGTGAGGCGAACGGATTGGCCCCGCAGGTGGTCACGCAGAACAACTACAGCCTGCTTCATCGCTACGATGTAGAGGGCGAACTGCAGGAAGTGGTCGAGAAGTATGGAATGGGTGTGATGACATACAGTCCTCTTGCCATCGGGCTCCTTTCAGGTCTGTTTCGAGAAAGTCAGACGCCCCCTGCAGGCACGCCCTGGACAGATGGACGGCGTGACCTGAATGCTACGCTGACGGCGCAGGTCGAGGGCGTGATTCAGTTGTTGGTGGATATCGGTGATCAGACGGGGAAGTCGCCTGCTCAAGTCGCGATCAACTGGATTCTGTCACAGCCCTTCATCGCCGCCCCTATCATCGGACCGGATACGCCGGAGCACGTGGACGATGTGTTCGGTGGGACCGGGTGGGACCTGGACTCTTCACACAAAGCCGCGCTTGACGATGCCTCGTCGACTCCGCACGCTCATAACCTCGTTTAGCCTGATCCTGTTTGTCCTGTTTGCCGTGTTGCTGGGCAGGCTAGATACGCAGATCGTGGGCGATTTCGACTCGGACGGGGATGTCGGGTTCCAGGACTTCCTGCTGTTCGCCGAAGCCTTCGGTACCACCGATGAGACGTTCGATCTCGATGGGGATGGTGCCGTAACGTTTTCGGATTTTCTCTCCTTCGCCGAAGCCTTCAAGTCTCACAACGGAATTGTCGATCCTGAGCCTGACCACGTGGTTCTCGTGTCACTGATCGATGGTCCGGTCAGCATTACCTCGGCAGCAGACCTGGCAGGGCTCCTGGAGCAGGTCACGCCGGACAGCTTTGTTGTGGATGGCGATCTCAGGATCTCGGGAAGTGACCTCCAGAGCCTTAGAGATCTCTCCGGGTTGTGCGACGTGACCGGAGACCTCACGATCGAAGACAACACGGGACTGAAGAATCTGTTAGGACTGGATCGGCTCAACAGGGTCGGGGATGATCTCCAAATCGTTCGGAACGAAATTCTGACCGATCTGCGGGGTCTTGGGCAACTCGAACGGATATCGGGGGACTTGATTCTGACGGGGAATCCGGAGTTGGCCTCTCTTCGGGAGCTCTCCGCGCTGACATCGGTATCGGGTGTCGTGTCGATTCGTGACAACCTGACCCTCGAATCCCTGATTGGCCTCGATGGTCTGACGGTATTGAGTGGGTCTGTCCTGATCGAGAACAATGCCTCCCTGACCACCATGACGGGGCTCCAGAACGTCGGGACAGTCGGGCAGATCGTGTCAATACGGGACAACGAGTCGCTGGAGTCACTGGAGGGCCTGGAGCGGCTTGCGACGGCGCAGGGCCTCGTGATCACCGGCAATGCTTCACTGCTGCCGAACGAGGCGAACATCCTTCTCGATCAGATGGTCGCTCGTGGGTTCCAGGGACTGACAACAATCGCCGAGAACAACGTCAGTGCGGACCTGACGATCGTGGATGGAAACTTTGTTATCCGGACGCAGGCAGATATCGAGCGGCTTCGGTCCCTCGGTGGCGATCGGTTCATGGTTGACGGGAGTCTCGTCATTGTCGAGTCCGACCTGCAGGACATGGAGCCTCTTCTGACCCTCGTAGAGGTGACGGGCAGTCTCCAGATCGACAGGAACCCAGGGCTGGCCAGCCTGGATGGTTTGTTCGGACTGCGAACGGTTGGAGGGAACCTGGAGGTAACGGGTAACACGGCGCTTCAGTCTCTGTTCGGTATCAACCGTGTCAGGACCGTCAAAGAACATCTGGTTATCTTCCGGAATCGTCGGTTGAGAAGCCTGAATTCGGTTCGCCGGATGCAGGTCATTGGTGAGGGGATTGACATCCGAGAGAATGAAATCCTCCCGGAAAGCGACATCATCGCCTTTCGCGATACCGTGCGCGCACGTGGTTTCACGGGGACGTTCACCCACTTTAACAACGGTCCGTAGGAGACCCACTTGATCCACGAAGAACGACATCCACATCCGCACGTCGATCCCCGTTTCCCCCGAGACGGAGACACCATCCCGCACAATCCGCCGCACTTCTCCTGGAAGCCGGATATGGACGGGCCCTACCGGCTACAGGTTCGCAAGAACAACGACTTTCACGATCCTCTGATCGATGTGACGATCGATGACCCGGTGTTTCTTCCGGAGCAAGCGCTATCGGCTGGCACGTATCACTGGCGATGGGGGAACACCAGCGATTGGGCGGACTCATTCTCTTTCTCGGTCAATGAACACTCGCTGACCGTCGAGATACCGTCCGCAGAAGACTGGCTCGAGAGAACAACGATATCCCACCCGAGGATTTACCTGACAGCGGATGATCTGGCCGGGTTCCGTGAGCGGGTCGGTCAGGATCGGCAGGCCGATCTGGAAAAACTGATTGCCGACGCGGATGAGCTGTTGACCGAGCCACAGGAAATGCGTGAGCCGAAGTTTCTTCCGGATCGGAACCGGAACTACGCGGCGTTCTGGAGTGTGTGGTACCCGACGATGTGGGGGACCCGTCAGTTTGTGAAGGGCGCGGAGGCTTTGGCGCTGGCTTATCTGGTGACGGACGACAAGCGATACGGACGCGCCGCCTGTGAACGGATGGCATCCGTCGCTCAATGGGATCCCGAAGGGTCCAGTTACCTGGGCCACAACGACGAAGCACACATGTCGGTGATCTGGCACGGTCCGCACGCCTGCGACTGGGCGTGGGATCTGTTTACGCCGGAAGAACGACAGGCGGTGATCGAACAGTATCGGCGCCGCGGACGGATCACGTTCGAACACATGCACGATAGCGGTCATTACGGGATCACGCGGTTCGACTCGCACGCGGGACGGGAGATCGTCTTCCTGGCCAACCTCGCGTTTGTGTTCCACGAACATGTCGAAGAGGCGAAGTCGTGGCTCGAGTGGCTGCGGCCCGTTCTGTGCGGGATGTGGCCCAGTTGGGCGGACAATGACGGGTCGTGGGCGCAGGGACCATCCTACGGCACTGCCTACGTCACGATCATGACGATGTTCGCGTCCATGCTCAAAGGAGCGACCGGGATCGACCTGTATCGCAAGCCGTTCTGGAAGAACCACGCCCGCTGGCGCTACTTCATCTTTCCGCCCTATGCCGAGTGGATGGGGTTCGGAGATCACTCCGAGAAGTGGGCCGATACCTGGAACAACAACGCGAATCTCGTCGATGTGGTCTCGCGCCAGACCGGCGCGCGGGAGTATCAAGGCTATATCGATGCCTTCCGCGAGGAAGCGAAGGGGCTCCGCCAGGTCAAGGAGCGGAAGATGCCCGGCGTGTTGGCACAGCTGTTTACTGCTCCGTACCGTGAGGATTCGGACTGGACCGTAGAAGGCCGTGATCAGGTGCTGAACGTGTTCGAAGATGCGGGGTGGGCAGCGTTCCGGACAGACCCTGACGATCGTGACCGGGACATTGCGATGATCTTCCGCTCATCGCCCTATGGCGCCATCAGCCATTCCCACGCGAACAACAACGACTTCATCCTCCACGTGGGTGGTAAGGTAATGGCGATGCCGAGCGGGTACTACGCCGGCTACGGATCCGCACATCATGCTCACTGGGTCTGGCATTCGAAATCGCACAACTGTGTCACGCTGTCGGATGCCTCGCAACTGATGCGATCTCCAGATTCGACGGGAAAAGTCGTGGCGCCTTACGAAGACGCCCGAATCGCTTTCCTGTGCGGGATAGCCGATGCCAGCTACCGTGATCGGGCGGATCGCTGCCGGCGCCACATCGTCTACCTGAAAGCCTCAGGCTGCTTCGTGATGGTCGACGAGTTCGTAGCGAAAACCGGCGTCGAGTCTTCTCTTCAATGGAACATCCACTCCTGGAATCCGTTTCATGTCGACGAGCTCAACAAGACGTTCGCGCTGGTGCGTGACGGATCGACGCTCGAGGGTACATTCCTCTGCCAGGAGAACAGCTATTTCTCGCTGACGGAGGGATGGGATCCACCGCCCATGGCCCGCAAGAGCACTGACGATGACTGGCACAATCAGTATCACCTTCGGTTTACGCCAGTCGTCATGGAGCGGTCGCGCAACCTCGGCGTGGTGCTGGCGACATCGCACGCCACCCAATCGCTTACCGATGTCTCAGCTGGTGTAGACGGGAATGTGGAGACGGCCACCATCGGTGATGACTCCGTTCGCATCTATCCTCCGGGAGAGGACAAGCTTGCCGAGCTGGTGGTAGAGGGCGTGACGTACGTCATGGATGACGAGGGGATCAAGCTGGCGCAGGGATCTTCTTGATGAAGCTTCTCTGGGGAGATATCCACAACCACAACGAGCTCGGATATGGCCAGGGCTCGCTCGGGCGCAGCTACGAGATCGCTAAATCCCATCTCGATTTCTACGCCTTTACGCCGCACGCCCAGCACGCTGACGGAAACGCCCCTGAGGGATACCCGATCGTCAACGAGAACTGGGAAGCCATCCAGCAGGCGGCATCGACTCACTACGCACCCTCGCTGTTCACGACGTTTCTTGCTTACGAGTGGCACTCCCGAAAGTGGGGGCACGTCCACGTCGTTTACCAGGACGATATGCGGCCGCTGCACTTCGCGCCGTCTCTTGAGGCCCTACAGGAGATCCACCGCTCCGAGCGATCGATCCTGGTTCCTCACCATATCGCATACAATCAGGGGGTCGACTGGGATGCGCTCGATCGGGACCTGTCACCAGTCGTAGAGGTCTACTCGGAGCACGGGAACTCAGAGCGGGACGGCGGATTCCACCCGATGCTCGGTCACAGTGGTGGACCTGGGTCGGCGCGGTATACGGCTCAGGGCGGCCTCGCGATGGGACACCGGGTGGGCTTCACGGCGGGCACCGACAATCACGACGGATTTCCAGGCGCATACGGTCTCGGCCTGACCGCGGTTTGGGCCGAGGAGAACACACGCGGACACGTGATGGAGGCGATTCGAGCCCGACGGACATACGGGGTGACGGGGGATCGGATCGAGGTCTCGTTTACGGTCAATGGTCAGCAAATGGGCAGCGTAGTTGAGCCTGGTGACGCGGAGATCGCCTTCGAGGTGGTCGGTCGGGACGAGATTGCGCTTGTCGAGCTGATCCGTGACGGGAAGACTGTGGAGGCCTGGGCACCCGCTTCATCCGGCCAACCCGAGAGTGCGGACGATACCTACCGTTTTCGGGTCGAGTATGGGTGGGGGCCGATGAAGGGCTATCACATCTACGCCTGGACGGGGGCACTCGAGGTCGTCGATGGGGAGTGGCTGAATCCCGTGCCCTGCTTTGCGTCGGATCCGTTCGACGAGCATCGCCGGAAAGAGGTCGGCGATCATCTGATGAACACGATTCGCTGGCAGTCCCACACGTCGAGGGGGGGTGCCTTCACGACCAGGAACTCGAACACCGTCTCGTCTGCGAATGACGCCGTCTGTTTCGAGGTCCAGGGAACGGAACACACACGCCTGAAGCTCGATATGTCTTGCCACGCCCAGAACAGCATTGTGTCTACGGCCGTCGATTGGGGGACTGCCAACCACAAGGGAACGGCCAATCAAGAGGTCACGATCGGAGAACTCCTGGATGGTCGGGTGGCGATTCCGATGGGGCGCCCTTCGTCCTGGATCGTGATGCACCGGGCCCACAAAAAAACGAAGCTGACTATGTCCGGTGGCTGCACGTTTTCGAACTGTGACGACGGCTATGTATACCTTCGGGTGACGCAAGCAAACGGACAGATGGCGTGGTCGAGCCCGATCTGTTTTGGTGAGGAGAAGACATGACATACGAACTTGGTAATATCATCTATCAGAATGCCCTGACAGATCCGACAGATGTGGTGGGGTTCAAGATGGAGGGGGATGCGGCGGTCACGTTTCCCCAGGGCCGCATGCGAATGGAGAATTGCCGCGACCCGGAAGAGGGACAGGCAGCGAACTTCGTTTACTGGTGTCCCGAGAACTTCCCACATGACATTGTCGTATCGTGGGACTGGTGGCCGATCCGCGAGCCCGGCTTGTGTATCCTGTTCTTCTCTGCGATCGGTGGTGAAGGGCAAGACCTGTTCGATCCGGCCCTCAATGAGCGTCACGGCGAGTACAACCAGTATCACTCGAGCGACATCAACGCCCTCCACGTGTCCTATTTCCGTCGGAAAAATCCGGACGAGCGCGCCTTCCACACGTGCAACCTTCGGAAGAGCCACGGGTTTCACCTCGTGTGTCAGGGCGCGGATCCACTCCCCTCTGTGGATGACGCCACACCGCCGTACCGGATCCGGCTAGTGAAATGCGCGGATACAGTCAGCTTCTCGATCAACGATCTCGAAATCTTCGAGTGGGTGGATGATGGTGAGACATATGGGCCTCTGCTAGGTGGCGGGAAGATCGGATTCAGGCAGATGGCGCCGTTGATCGGGGAGTATGCGAATCTCGTGGTACGAGGGGTAACGCAGGCTTAAAACGGGGGTGTTTTCATCCCGAGTAGGTCGTGTGAACAGACAGTCTTGATTCTAGCTGAATTCGGACTCTAAATCTGACCGTATCGAGGGACGATCGCCTGACTCGTGTACGACTTGGCCCCTCGATACGACGCGCATTCGAATTGAATTGACAGGAACCCGTTGGCCAGTTGCTGACGGCGTCACTCCAGCCTTCGCTTAAGCTTCAGCAAGGCAGACGGGATAAAACGGGATGGACATCAACAGAGTATCCGCCTGCAGTTTTCCGCTCAAAGAGCAGCCGCTCGACTATGCGCTCAAGGTGATCAGCGAGTCGGGCTTCGACAAAGTCGATCTACTGGCTCGGATGCCACACTTCTCGGTAACGGATCCGGACTACAGCGTGGATGAACTCGTACGGCTCAGTGAGCAATACGGTCT
Source organism: Gemmatimonadota bacterium (assembly GCA_002727195.1). Classification (GTDB taxonomy): domain Bacteria; phylum Latescibacterota; class UBA2968; order UBA2968; family UBA2968; genus UBA2968. The sequence continues at coordinate 37,059 of PBWH01000029.1, read as the reverse complement.
CCGAATCGCGAATATCGGGGCGTATTGTGGCAGGGGATTCTCGTCGGAGGACGAGGCGGAGCGGGAGGCAGCTGTAAAGGAGATGCAGGACACGCTCGCCGTCGCAAAGCGCCTTGGCTCTCGAACCATACGGGTTGCCCCAGGTAAGGGGAAACGGGAGGAGATTGACACGCTGGTGCCATACTTCAAGGACGCCGCGAAAATCGCAGAGCGCGACGGGATCTGGATGGGGATCGAGAACCACGGCACGGAAATCTCGGGTGATCCCGAGGCCTGTCTCGAGATCTCGGAGAAAGTCGGCTCGAAGCATTTCGGGATCCTGTATGAGCCCTCGAACCTGATGGCGACGGGAACGGAGTACAAGCACGCGTTCAGCGTCTTCAAGGATCACATCGTCCACGTCCACATCAAGGACGGCGACTACAACGCGGATGGGAAGTGGGAGCGCTGCATGCTCGGGGATGGGATGATCGACGTTCAGTGGGTGTGCGATCAGGTAGAGGGTCTGGGCTACACGGGTGAGTACGCGCTCGAGTTCGAAGTGGGACATATTGAGCCCGTGGAAACGGGATACAAGAAGTGGCTCGAGTATTGGGAGAAACTGTAGAGATTAGTAGCGAATTGCCACACTTGTGCACCGTTCATCCCGAGTGCCCGGAGCCGTGGCTTCACGCGGCGGAGGGTGTATCGAGGGATGGTCGTAGACCTCGCCAACCTGCCGAATATGATTGAGACAGTCACAACAGCCATCGATCGCCTGATCGAATCAGCCAGGCCATACCAGGGCCTCATTCCCTCCATTCTCGATCGTCAGACGGGCGAAATGCTCGACGCCATGCCGCCGGCCATCCCCGGCCAGCGAGACGGCGATCGAGCCCACCTCGGGGCAAACTTGATCCACGACCAGGCACTGCTTCTCACGATGTATGCCCTCGCGGAATCGGAAGGCAGAGCTGACTATGCCGAAGCGGCGGATACCTACCTGGAACGGTTCGCGACACACTGCACAAACACACCAACCGGGATCTTCCCTTGGGGCGAACACGCCTACTGGCACCTGAAGAACGACGCCATAGGAAACAGCTACCTGCTGCGTGAACGCGAGGACGATCCACCTGTGACACACGACCATCTGCGGCAGGCACCGCTCTGGCTTTGGGAGAAGCTAAACGGCATCAACCCGGAGAGCGTCTACAGGTTCAGCGAAGGACTCGATGGACACTGGTCGGAGGGGGAGCCCTTAGAGATCGAGGAAGAGTATATTCGCCACGCCTACATCATGTATAAGCGTCCGTACAACAGAGGCGCTCGGTCGTGCGACTTCCCACGACACGGTGGGTTCTACATCTTTGATTGGGCCTTCGTGTATGCGAAATCGGGCCGGGAGGATTTCGCCGGGCGGATCGGGAGGATGCTCGACTACTGGTGGGCGAAGCGTGACGATCTGGGCTTGCTTCTGATCGAGAGTCGTTCGCCGGAGGATGACGACAATTTCTACCAGGTCAATACGGCGGGCCAAACCCTGTCGCTGGGTGTCAGCCTGCTGGAAGCGGCTCCGCTGGTCGAGTCAGGGAATCCCGAACTGGCCGCGACCATGCGTGAGCGAGGTCAGGTCTACGTCGACGGGTTCTTCAACGCGCCGCACGATACGGCCAACGGCGTCTTCGTGCTGTCATGCCAGAGAGGATCGAACGCGATCAAGCAAACAACGCCGATCTGGGGGAGCGAGTATGGCGTGTGGCCGGCGAGCTACGTGGCCCTGACGTGCCTGTGCGGCTACCGGATCACTCGCGATCAGCGACTTCTGGATTGGGCGGCTGCAGCCGGACACAGTTATGCCGATGAGCCGTTTCCCTCGGACGTCGCTGTTCCCTCCATGGATTCCGGACTTGGTCTTGGTCTCCTGGCCGACCTATATGACCTAACTCAGGATGGCGGATGGCTGGACCGCGCCGGACGTCTGGGCGAGTTCCTGATCGATCGATACTGCGATGCGCCGATTCCCAGGGGCGCGGCGGGAATCGAGTGGTATGAATCCCAGATGGGCCCGAGCTTCCTCCTGCACGGTCTCGCGCGGGTCGGGTTGATGGCGCGTGACGGGCTGCCCTGCCCGCTAGACGCTGACTACACTGCCCGCTAAGGCTATATCGCCTTCTTGATCCGGATAGCGCCGTTGATGGCCTGGAGGCTGAGTTTACGCCCATCCCTGTTAATCTTGCCCTTCAGCGATTTACCGATGACCCCTCGCACCTCGATCGGGAAGTCGGTCCGGATCTCTGCGTTCACCGTTTGTGCCTGGATTTTAGCCCCAATCCCGTCACGAAGGGCAACCCCGATACTGTCGTTGACCGTCTGAGACTGAAGTGGGTCGGACCCGGAGGTCTCGATCAGCTCGACTCGGACACCTCCGTTCACGCTCTTGGCCTGGAAGGACCCGGCGATGTTGGCGAGCTCGATCCCGTCGTTCGCGGTTTCTGCCGACGCCTTGCAGTGAAGGCCGTTGATCTCGACGCCCCCGTTGACGCTTTTGGCACAAGCATCGAACCGCTCCGGAACGGTCACCGTGTAGGTCTCTTTCAGACTGCGTTCGTTGCCGAAGTTCCAATCGTTGCGTTCGGGGTGCACCTCGATATCATTGCCATCCTTTTTGATCTGGATCTCCGTCTCTTCCAGGATCCTTCGGGCCTCCTGCTCCGATCGGGCTTTGGCTTCTCGGTGACCAGCCAGATCTCGTTCCGTTGTCGGACACAGACGTCGATGCTGCCGTGGACGTTCCGGAGGGCGATCGATCCGCCCGGCCTGACTTTCAGATTTTCCTCGATCGTTTCGGTTTGCGATGAATTGGAGCTGACGTAAACGGTCGATTTGCAGGCGACGACCAGGGGGATCATCAAGAGCTTATACAGTTTCATGGGGGGCTCCCTCATTCTGATGGCTCAACAGTTAACCGTTAGATGCATCCAGGGTCCGATCCTGTTACACATTTCTTGCTGTGGGTCGTTTGTCCTCGTCCGTCAACCGATCTATCTTTGCCTCCAACGCACACTTGATGGAGGAACAGATGGTCCGAGATACACTGACAGAAGAAGAATGGACACGGTTCGATCGGGATGGATACGTGCGGCTTGGACGCGTCATGGACGACGAGGAACTGGCCCTGCTGGGACAGCGGATTGACGACATCATGCTGGGTACGGCAGACATCGACTACAGGCGGACGATGATGCAGCTCGACAGCGATCCGGAGCGGGACGGCAAACCGGGGCCGCAGTCTAAAGGGCGCAAGGGCGCCACGCTGGCCTACCGGAAGATCCAGGATCTCGAATACGATGCGGGCTACCTTGCATATATGCAGAAGCCTCTGATGAGGCATATATGCGAGCGAGTCTATGGCGAGGGCACGTCCATAGCGTGTTTCCGAGCCATGTTCATGAACAAGCCCGCCCACGGGGGGACCGAGCTCCAGTGGCATCAGGATCGATGGCGCGATCTGGATCGTGATCCGCAGATCACAGTTTGGGCTGCACTCAACGATTCAACGATCGCCAACGGGTGCGTGAAGATCGTGCCCGGTTCGCACGACACCTTGCGGAATCCCGAATCTGGTGCCGGCTTTCTGACCCCCGAGCAGATCGAAGAGCTGGTGGAGGAACATGAGCCCGAATACCTGGAGCTGAAGGCTGGGGAAGGTGTCCTGCTGCACAACTGGATGCTGCACAGTTCAGAAATGAATTCGACGGATATCCCCAGGCGGGCGTTCAGTGTCTGCTATCTTGATGCGGAGACGGTATCGGAGCGGGGACACACGTGGAACGTGATGTTCGGTGAGGGGGCGCTGGCGCTGGAGAGCATCGGCTAAGATTTGGCCGACCCGTTGATTTCCCGTAGAGGCCGACACGGATTGAGCTCTGTATCGGTCTGGCGTGCTGTATCCTCGTGATCCTGTTCGTTCAGCGGAAGCTGGTATTCGACCAGTTCCACGAAAAGGGCGATCGGATCTACCACGTGCTTAGGAAGTCGCAGGGGGAGGAACTCCGGTCCGAACCATGAACGTCAGGCGCCTCGGGCCGACGCTGCTCCATGAGTTCCCGAGCGTCGAGGCGACGGTTCGGGTCTGGTCAATGCGGATCTGGGCGCTCGCCAACGACAAGGTCTTCGAGCAGCGGGTCACCCTGGTTGACCCCAACTAATTCGAGGACTTCGATTTCGAATTGGTCCACGGTGACCCAGCCACCGTTCAGCGTGAGCCCAACGGGATCGTGATCACCGAATGGATGGCCGAGCGGTTCTTTGGCAAAGAGGACCCCATCGGGAGGCCAATCGAGGTCGACGACCTCCACTTCGAGTCGAACCTCAAGGTGACCGGGGTGATGCGCGATCCGACGCCGGAAATGTCGTGGTTGTTCTGGTTCGACGCCGTCATGTCCACACAGGGAACGGAGCCTGCCAGGAGATACTGGGGTCGTTGAGACTGTTCGGATCTGCCCCGCCGGCGATCAGGGTCCTGACCAGATTGGTCTGAACGCCCGCATCCTGGGGATGATTGCTGCTGAGCACCGTGTCCCGCGTCCGTGAGTCGCCTCCGTAGACCTTCGAAGACGCACGCGCTTCGGCACGCGCATCCAAGAGAATCTGACAGATTTCGACCGCGTTGCCTTGTGTCTTCTGGTTCTCCCTCTCGACACCGTTAGCTCCGAGGTAGTGGATCAGCGTCGCCTGATGCATGCTCGCCGATCTGGTGTGGACGAGGTCGGGATCCTCGGCCAGGAGCCGCCTCAATGATTCAGCGCTTCCGCTGACGACGGCCTGAACGGCCTCCTCAAATCGCTCTCCCATCTCTCCTCCTACCACGCGATCGCGTATCCGTCGCGCCGAGGGTCTACACCACCCAACAGGACGCCGCTGTCAGGTCGTCGGCGGATAAACTGAGCGTTGCCGGGCCCGCCCCAGTCGCCAAGGATCTCGAGCTTGTGTCCGCGTTTCTCGAGATCGGTGAGTGTGGCCTCGTTAAATCGCGACTCCATCTGCAGGCGCTCCTCGCAGGTATGCGGGACCGTCGACTCCATCGGGTTCTGCAGGTTTCGCCAACGGGGTGCCTCAACGGCTTCCTGTGGGGTCATGTCGAAGTGGATGGCATTCGTCAGCAGCTGCAGGTTCGTCTGGACTTGCGTGTCGGCGCCCGGAGTACCGCAGACGATCACGGGTTCCCCGACCCGTGTAGCGATGACGGGGTTCATCGTATGCCGCACGCGCTTGCCCGAGGCGAGGTCGTTGGGATGACCCTCCTCCAGATGCCAGTAAGTCATACGGTTGTTCAGCAAGATGCCCGTGTTCCCGGCGATCAGGCTCGATCCACACCCACCCTGGATGCTTTGTAGGATGCAGACCGCGTTTCCGTCACCGTCCGCCGTGGTGAAGCATGTTGTTTCGTCCTTTGACTCCGGGATGCCTGACTCGACGACCCCTGCCGCCTTGCCCAGATCGATCTCCTTTGCACGTTCAGCTGCGTAGTCCTTCGAGAGCAGCTGGCCGATGGGAACATCGATCCAATCCGGGTCGGCCATATGCCTCTCCCGGTCTGCGAATGCCAGCTTCTTCGCCTCGACCATCACGTGGATGCTGTCTGCAGACAGACAGCCCATGCCCGCGATATCGAAGTGCTCAACCAGGTTTAGCTCCTGCAGGAGGATGTGGCCTGATGAGTTGGGTGGCATCTCGTAAACACGGTGGCCGTGGTAATCGACGTGTATCGGCTCGTCCCATCTCGCCCGATACCTGGCCAGATCCTCGGCGGTGATCAGCCCGTCGTACTCCCGTGAGAATGTTGCGATGGTCTCCGCTATTTCACCTTCGTAGAAGGCACGACGGCCTTCCGTGGCGATACGTCTGAGGGTGGTGCCGAGATCGTGTTGGTAGAGGATTTCACCGGGTTCGAGTGGTCGGCCATCGGGCTCGAAGATCGGTTTCGTATACGGGTCTGTTCCGAATCGGTCGTGCTCGGCCTTGAGTGTGTTCGAAAGTTTGTAGCTGACCGGAAAGCCTTGCTCGCACAGCTCGATCGCCGGACCGAATACGTCGATGAGCGGAAGACGTCCAAACTGTCTGTGAGCGATCAACCAGCCGTCGACGATCCCGGGGATCGACACGCTGAGAATGCCTTTCATCGGGATGCCACCGCGTTCGAGGTAGAACGCACGCGTCGCGCCAGTGGGTGCTGGCCCGGTGGCGTTGACCCCGTACATCCGTTTGGTGGCCGCGTCGTAGCACATGATGAAGCCGTCTCCGCCAACGCCCGACATCGGTAGTTCGACAACGCCGATGGCAGCAGCGGTTGCAATCGCTGCGTCGATGGCGGTTCCACCGGCCTGCAGGATGCGGATCCCAGCTTGTGACGCGAGTGGATGACCGGAGGTGACAGCACCGTTCCGGCCCATTACATTCGGGCGGTAGGCGGGTTGAGTGATCTGGTGCGGAGTAGACATTGGTGGACTCGTTTGCGTAGGGTCAGAAGCCATTATGGACGAAGATAGAGGCGCAAAGTCTCGAGCGCAAAGCGCATAGCGTGACAGCTTGCGCTTCTTTCGCGCCCCACGCTCCCCGCGCCTCTTTATATTATCACTCGATAGTCATTTTTTCACGCTATGGAGCTCATTTATGCGAATCGTCGTTACCGGCAGCAGCGGCCGCATTGGATGGACCGTCTACCAGAATCTGGTGAATGCAGGTCACGATGCGCTGGGGGTCGACATACAGCCTGCGCGGCCTGACGTCCGGAACTCGCTTCTCGTGGACCTGACGAAGTCGGGCGAAATCTACGGTGCCCTAGGACAGTTCAGGGCGGAAGCCGTCGTCCATATGGGGGCGTGGGCGAACTCGGGGCACGTGGCGGATCAGGACACTTATCGGGACAACACAACGGCGACATTCAATCTGTTCCAGGCGTGCGCGGACCTAGGGATCACGAGAATCGTGTCAGCTTCCAGCGCGCAGGTCTACGGATTCCGGGACTACACGCCCGAGTACGCGAGGATCAACGAAACACATCCGCTGCACCCGCTGAACTGTTACGCCGAATCGAGGATCGCGGGGGAAAGTGCGGCCGAGTACTTTGCGAGCAACTTCGGTTTGTCAATCGCCTCCTTTCGGTTTATGGGTGTCCGGTTGCCTTCGCAGATTGCGGCAGACATCGAGAGTATCAAGGCTGATCCGGCGTCGGGACGCTGGCTGATGTGGACCCGGACCGACGCACGAGATGCGGCGGATGCTTGCAGACAGGCTGTTGAAGTCGCAGAACTTGAGACTGGGGTTTACAACATCACGGGTGCTCGAATCGTGCTGGATGCGGACGTGCGCGATCTGTTGGGCGAGCACTTCGAGACGACTGTCGAGATACGTGATGACCAGAACGCGGTTCTGTCTCCATTGAGCTGCGAGAAGGCCCGGAAGGCATTCGGCTATGAACCGAGATACGTCTGGACGGAGTCCGAATATCACGATGCGTAATGCGGCTCACATTCTTCACCTGATGATGCCATCTTCCGTAGATGCGGCGCCAATTGTGCCGCTCAAGGTGATCTAGATGTCGGAGTTGACCGTGAGGCTGGAGGCGTTCGGCAGAGGCGACCACGGAGCGTCCTTCGTGTTTGCGGATCCCGTTCGCGAGATCAGAGCGGACCGGCCGGATGAGGTTTCGAGTGCATTGAGGGCAGTCGAACGCTTCACGGGCAAAGGTTACCACGCGGCTGGTTACGTGGCTTACGAAGCGGCCGTCGGTCTCGATTCGGCATTTCAGGCTTCCGACGCTGAAACGGAACTTCCCCTGCTGTGGTTTGGCGTGTTCGAAACGCGCCGAGAATACGATCCTGGAGACATCGCGGATGTGTCATTTGAGGACGAACTCAAGTGGCGCGCTGCGATTACGCCGGAGCGGTATGCCGATGACATAGCGAGGATTCGGTCCTTGATCGAAGCGGGTGATACCTACCAGGTGAATCACTCCTTCCGGATGCTGGCAGATTTCGCAGGTGATCCGTGGGCATTGTATCGCGCGCTTTGTCGCTCTCAGCGTGCGGACTACTGTGCGTTTATCGACACGGGACGTCATCAGATCCTCTCTGCCTCTCCCGAGCTCTTTTTCAAGCTGCAGGATGGTCGGCTTACGACACGGCCGATGAAGGGAACGCATCCTCGCGGCCGATACCCCGCTGAAGACGAGGCGTTCTCGCTATCGCTGGCCTCATCGGCGAAGGACAGGGCTGAAAACCTGATGATCGTCGACTTGCTGCGGAACGACCTAGGACGGGTCTCAAAAACGGGCTCTGTCGGTGTGACTGATCTTTGGCGTGTTGAGTCGTATGAGACGCTCTTCCAAATGACGTCTACGGTGACGAGCGAGGTCCGTCCTGAAGTAGGTCTGCTCGATCTGTTCACGGGGTTGTTCCCCTGTGGGTCGGTGACGGGAGCTCCGAAGATTCGGACGATGGAGATTATCGACGAGATCGAGACCACGCCGCGCGGCGTTTACACAGGATCTGTTGGGTACACGAGTCCCGCGGGTGAAGCCGCCTTCAACGTCGCAATCCGGACGGTCTGCGTGGATCGCGAGAACGAGCAGGCTACGTTCGGTGTTGGAGGAGGGATCACCTGGGACTCCACTTCGGAAGATGAGTATCAGGAATGCCTCACGAAAGCACGGGTCTTGAGCGACCGACGTCCCGAGTTTGCGCTATTTGAAACGGCGCTCTACGAACCGGACAGCGGTATCACTTTACGTGATCGGCATCTGGATCGGCTGGGTCGGTCCGCACGATACTTCGCCTTTCCGTTCGATCGCCAAAGGATCGATGCCGAACTGAGTCGCGCGACGGACCTGCTCTTGGCGCCGCAGCGTGTTCGCCTCATCCTGGAGGCGGATGGGGACGTCTCGGTAGAGGTTCACGATCTATCACCACCCGGGTCTTATGACGTGGCTGTGTGCCCGATCCCGGTCGACGAGACCGATGTGTTTCTATTTCACAAGACGACGAATCGACAGGTCTACGAACGCAGTCGTGCCGCCTGTCCGGGGATGGATGATGTCATCCTGTTCAATACGAGTGGCGAGCTCACGGAGCTTACGATCGGCAACCTAGTTGTGGAGTTGGACGGTCGACAAGTTACGCCACCAGTGGAATGCGGGCTCCTGGCGGGGACCTTCCGGGAGGCGCTGATAGAAGCGGGAGAGGTCGAGGAAGCCGTCATCAGGCAAGAGGATTTGCCGCGGGCGCGGGCGACCTACATGATTAACTCGGTTCGGGAATGGGTCCCGATCTCAGTTGTCACGACCACAAGAGACAAGACACAAGCAGACACGATCACCCTAACAGCGGGGTCTTGAGATGTATCGCATCGGCAAACTGGAACAGGATCGGGTCGAGAAGCTCTTCAGCAGCAAGGAGATCTTTAGGTATGGGCGAGCGGGGGAGTGCGAGACGTTCGAAGAAGCCTGGGGCAAGCGCCTCGGTGTAGAGCACGTGCGGATGACGACCAGCGGAACGGCCTCATTGTATGCGGCGCTGATCGGGCTCGGGTGTGGCCCTGGAGACGAAGTCATCGTTCCCTCGTGTACCTACATGGCGACCGCGTTGGCCGTGCTCGCGACGGGCGCGATCCCGATCGTCGCCGACGTGGATGAATCGATCACGCTGTCTCCTAGAGACGTAGAGCGACGGATTTCCCCGTATACGAAAGTGATCATTCCTGTCCATATGTGGGGGTTGGCCAGTGACTTGGATGGACTGATGAAACTAGCAAACGAGCACAATATTCAGGTTCTGGAAGACGCCTGCCAGTCGGTTGGCGGTGGATACAAGGGGCGGAAACTCGGGTCGATCGGCCACGCGGGCGCATTCAGTTTCAATTACTTCAAGAACATGACTTGTGGCGAAGGGGGCGCGTTTGTGACGAACTCGCAGGAGGTCATGGATCGCGGGTCGGTGGCCGTGGACTGTTGCTCGTACTACTGGAATCCGGACGAGCACAAGGAAGAACTGCAGTTCGCAGGGCTGAACTTCCGAGCGACAGAGGTGGCGGGAGCGATCCTGAACGCCCAACTCGAGCGAATCGATGACATGCTGGGGACGATGCACGACCATCGGAAACAGCTGCTCGAGGCCGGGACGGACGCGGGGCTGGAGTCGATCGCGTATAACAGCTTCGACGACGACTGCGGGACACACCTCGGCTTCATCTTTGGGACTGAGGAGGATGCGCGCGAGTTCTCTGGGCGTTTGAGGGAACAGAAGGTGAACAATGAGGTAGAAGAGAGCTCGATGCGCGGTTTCCTGCCGATAGACACGGGCCGACATGTCTACACGAGATGGGATCCCATCATGCGCAAGCAGGGGGCTCATCACCCTGACCTTAATCCATACAATCTGCCCGCCAACCAGAAGCTCGAGGTAGAATACTCGGAAGATATGTGCAAGGATTCGCTCGAGATCCTGAGTCGGGCCGTCCTGCTTCCCATGCACTGCGACAACTCAGAGTCTGTCGTCGAGCAGATGGGCAAAGGCATCCGCGAAGCGGCATAGCTAAATCAGGGAACCTAGCGGCTCCCCTCTCCCATCCGATGGGATGGGACGGTTTTCGCCGTGCGAAAACCCGGTGAGGGGCGAACCGGAAAGTGGAGTTTACAGATGTCTATAATTGCATTAGCTATCTCGATAGTCTTCGCTCTGTCAAACACAGCCTTCGCTGCCGGCGGGAGCGAGAAGAAGACCACCTTGAGTGCTGACCGCCTTGCTACGGCAGACCGACTCTACAACGAAGGCCTGAAACACCGTGACAAGGCCTGGGAATACGAGAAACAGGCCAAAGGGGTTTCGGGAAGTGACCGGTCGACCTACCTCAACTCTGCCGAACGCGAGTTCGGACGTGCGATCGAGAAGTTCAAGCTGGCCACCAAAGAGAATTCGCGGCTCTACCAGGCATTCTCGAGCCTCGGATATTGCCAGCGTAAGACGGGGAAGTATGAGGACGCGCTGAAGTCTTATGATCGTGCGCTGAGGATGGCCTCAGACTATGCAGAAGCCATCGAGTATCGTGCGGAGGCCCACATCCTGCTGGGGCGACTGCGCGATGCGCTTTCGGACTATGACCGTCTCGTCAAGCTGGATCAGGAGAAAGCGAAGCTGTTCCTCGCTGTTGCGTCCGATTGGCTGAAAGGAAGAGAAGTGACGGGAGAAGAGATGAAGGCTTTCTCTGACCGTGTTGCGTCCGAGAGCAAGCGAATGGGTCCTCCAGCCGCGTCCACCTGGTAGGCTCAGTCGATGACCCTGAACAGAACGTCTTTCGAGACTGACCGGGTGACCTGAAGATCAGTCGCAACGATGGTGAGCTTGTGGATTCCGCCCGCAAGCTGCGACACGTCGAATTCTAGGAACGTCAGGTCCGTCGCCCCGTCACCGATATACTGTGTGGCGATCGTCGTCTCTGCTTCATCCCCACTCCACGTCTTCTCGACTCGCAACCCACTCCGATGTTTGCTCGGGACGAGATACGGCTGCTCACCCTCGACGTCCTCCCGGTCCCCGCTCCGATCCATCGCCTCGAACAGGCTTGCATCCAGTTCCTCGTCATCCGGCCGTTGCATTTGATAGGCGATCTCGAACCGGGATTGCCCGAAGGTGTCACGCGCAAGGTTGTAGAGTTCTAGGAACACGAAAACACGCTCACCCTTTTCATATAGCCGGAGTGGATTAGGCTGGATGTTCAGGCTATGACGCGCGAGCGGCGGCGTGTCCGTGACTTCGATGTCCGTTGCGAGAAGAAGCTCGCTGATGTCGAACCGACCGTCTGCGCCGGGGGGGATACACGTTGCGTAGAGTGAGCCCGTGGATTTCACCTTCAGGTCGAGCACGCCGACGTGGACCTCGACCTCCTCCGGGGGCAGAAGGATCTGCTCGAAGGCAACTAGGTAGTTCGCGCGCAGGCCGCGAGTACCAGCAGGATGCAGGATGGAGGGACGTGCCCACGATTCGTGGAAGGTATTTCCTAGCGTGTCGACGGCGGTCATCGTCTGTTCGATGTTTACGTGGTCGCGCTTTCCTCCTGCTGCAGCGAGTCCCGACCTGGGTATGGCGTAGGCGATCTCAACGACCATGCGGTCATCACCGTCTCGGTAGGCGGTCACCAGATGCGGCAAGGTGTATCGCGTGAGCGAGGCCAGCTGTCCTGCGGTCAGGAGCATGAGCAGGGCGGCAGAGATACGTCTCATGGCTGTGGCATCGTGATCGGCGGGAGAAAGAGGTGGGTGAAGCTACGCGTCCACCAGTCCCCGGTTTCTGTCCGAATTGCTTGCGATGTGAATCGGTACGAGTAGACGCGTGCCCTCAGGTATCGGGGAGGCGTATCGGGGAACGGGTTCTGAGACAACATTTGAGTGACTGATGCTGACCCTTCGAGCAGGCGTTGCGCGAAGCTGTAGAACCAGGGGCTGTTCCGAATCGGTCCGAGTGCGGCAAACCACATCTGCCAGTCAAGGCGCGGCTGATGGGGCGCCACAAAAGGTGGGGGCCGGTCGACCGCGCCCGGTTTGTAGTAGAATTCGTAGGGCTCCCAGTAGACGCCGTCTGTACTGCCTTCGAGCACGATCTCTGGTCGCTCCGTCGTCATAACCGCGAACAGCCCGTAGGTGTTGAGGATCCGGAACGGGGATAAGGTACGGTACACGGACTTGATGGCCTCCGGATAGGTGATATCTGATCGGAAGACCGACCTGGTGAGGAGCATAGAGGCAAACAGCAGGTTCAGACAGATCGCCGGTATGGCTAGGCGCCGGATGAGATTTGGGCCACTGTTTACGGGGGGTGTTCGGAATCGTTCTCTGAGACGTTCCGGCCACCTAGAGTCCTCGATCAGCCAGAGGCAGAGGATGATCGACAGGATATTGAAAAAGGTGTAATTGCCGGTGAGAAGGATCAGGACCTGGAGACCGACCGTCAGGATGGCTGCCAGGTGCCTCAGCCTGCGGGGCGCAAAGAAGAGGAAGGGAATGATCAACTCGATGCCGAACATCACGCCACAGGAGAACCGGTGCCAGCCCTCCGGGAGCTGATGCGCATACCAGGCGATCAGGTTGGGCAAGGGCTGCGTCTCGTAGTGACGCGTGAGAGCGGTGAGATCCCGCCAGGTGGCGTCATTGCTCGTGAGTTTTACGATGCCTGAGCTCAACATCAGGCGGAACACTAGCCAACGGTAGGCCCAGCTAACCGGTCGATACACCGTCGGTGATGCGCGGAATGCGACAGATGACCGTCCCGTTCCCCTTGCCCAGCCACTGGCGTGGACACCGGTCTGGATGCTAGCCAGGAAGCCGGCTTCCAGGAGGAGCGCGTCCCACTGAAAACTCATGAAGTTGCGTCCAACCGATACGAAGGACAGATAGAGCGTCCAGTTCATCAGCCAGGGCAACCAGAGATAGGGGGCTGCACACCCGATCATCGCGGTGACGGAGCCCAGAACGCAAAGGGCGACCAAGGCGGTATCCGACGACCAGAGCCATAGGAGTGATGGGAACTCCGCATACCCACTGGCCCCGAATCGGTTGGCGATCAGGTCGAGGGTCTCGACGGCGGGCAGAATGCCTTCACTGCCGATGAGTCCCTCCACCTGCACGAGGAGGGACAGGAATGCCGCCAGGTAGACCAACCCCAGTCCGCGCAGGAATAGATCTCCGGAAACGCGGAAACGAGGACGCGACATGTCCCGACCCCAGATGGTTCGGGCAAGGAGCGACGTCACGCTTCGTGATCGGGCGATGAGTCGGTAAGCGAGTTCGCTCAGGGGAGCGAAACCAGGAATGGACCGGTAGGTGGTCTGAGCCAGTCTTCCCATCCATGAGGACCGGGACCAGTAGGCGAATGCGGCCTCCGCACCTGATGTCACGGCGCCATCCGCATCGATCCAGTGGACGGCCTGAGAAAGGCTCGTCTCGTCGAGCTCGGGAAAGTCGGAACGAGATTGCTGGTAGGGACGTGTGTCTACGCCGGAGGCGGTTTCAGCGAGGCGGTTGACCCAAGACCGGCAGAATCCACAGTCCCCGTCGAACAAGACGGTGGGATTCTCTGGCGGGGCGCCTACTCGCATGGGGGGCTTTCAAAAGTGACAGCTAACTTGGTTCGAATGCCAACCCCAACGGGGTTGCATCATACTGCCCGGTGTTGGCGTCCTGTCCGCAGCAGCCTTGGCGAAGGCGGAAGGCTACCCGGGTACACGCCCCCTACGGAATTCAGGCGCCGCGGTATGGTGGAAGTTCCCGAAAGAGGTTGTCCTCGGTACAGAATAAAGGGACCGATCAAGGCAATGCCCAGGGTGTCCGTAGCAGCGCGGTGAACAGGCCGATCAACCCTCCGAATACTCCTCCCCAAACGACCAGCCAGCCCAGATGTTCCCGGATCATGTCCTGGACGATCTGTTTGACCAGTTGCGGGGTCAACTCGTCGAGCCGCTTGATCACGATCCTGTCTACCTTTTCGATGATCTCCTCAGTGACGTTCTCTTCACCCATCCCAGCTTCAATAGCCTTGATGAAGTCCGGAGAGTCGAGAATGCCGCGGACCTCTTTTCGCATCTGGACCTCAAACGGCTCTTTCAACGGTTCCAGTGCTGAAACGCCGCCAATGAAGCCGAGCATACTTCCGAACTGGGACTGGATCACAGCCTGCAGAAATCCCTCGAAGATTTGGTCGTAGTCGATAACTTCGATGACGGGATCGGGGTTGAAGTGCCCCGCGATATCCTCCGTCTGCGCTTCGAAGAATCCAGCCACGTTTTCACGAGTGAAGAACTGGTCCATGATCAGCGACCGAATGGCTGTCTTGAACTCCTCGAAACGGTTTGGGATGACGCCGGAACCGTATAGGAGCGGCACCTTCTCGAACAACATGTGGACGGCAAGCCAGTTCGTGATCGCGCCGGACGTGGCGAACAGACCGACGGTAAGGATGATTTCGCTGTGAATGGGCGAGAAGACACCGGCGACGATGCAGGCGATTCCGAGAAGATTGGTGGCTAGGCTTTTGTTCATTGGTCTGTATGTGTGCGAAGGCGTCTATGGACTAGGCTGACGAAGAAGTATTAACCATTGGCCATTCAGGTGCGTGCAATTTGCAATGGAGAATGGGTATTGGTAATTGGAGAATGCGCACCGTCTGAGGGTTCGACCCACACGAAGAATCATCCGTTTAAGCGATTCTCGTTCCCAGGCTTAGCCAGGGAACGAAAGTACACAAGTTACGGGTCCTCGAGTTCAGGGCAAAACAAAAGCCGATCTCGCGGCATCGCCACAAGATCGGCCTTAATAAGGCTAAACGATTGTTCCTCAGTCTATACAGTCACCGTTTCCTGGATGCTTTCCATGAAGACGTCGTGGTTCGAGGGCTTGAGGACGATCTTCTTGATCCGGTGGGGGAGCAGCTCGCTCACCATTTCTTTTGTGATGTAGCCTGCCGTGATGATGACGGGTGTGTCGACCCCGCTCATGCGGAGCGTCTCGAGCGTCTCGAATCCATCCATCCCGCTGGTCCAGAGGTCGATGATGATCAGGTCGTAGGTGTTGAGCATCGTCGCCTCGACGATGTTGTCGCCACTTTTGCAGGCTGTGACCTCGGCGCCTGCGTCCTTGAGCCAGCCTTCAAAGGTGGCGCGGGTGCCATCTGAGGCTTCGGAGAAAATGATTCGGGCCGGTCCCTCATACTTCTCGATATGGGGCGGCTGCCAGGGTCTGATCGGGCGTGACGTGGCGATAGGCATCGGTAGTGACTCTTTCTTGGGGGTGTCGGTGGTGGGCGATTGGGGGGGCGGGGCGTCCGGAACGGACGGGGATGGCGGACTCAGGTCGGACAGTTCTGTAGTCAGGTGATCGGCTTCATGGGACTCGAAATCGGTCAGACCGCCCGCATCCGGGTCGGATAGACTGTCGAGGATCGGGTTCGGTTCATCTTCGAGCAGATCGGCAACGGCTTTGACCAGCTCGCTGTAGTCGAAGGGGGCGGGAATCAGGCGGTCGACGAGGTCGATAGATTGCTCGGCCCAATCCGCGTTGGGGGCAGTGCCAATGACTGGACTCTGGACGCCGTACTTCCTGAGAAGTTCGACAAGTCGAACCCCGTCGAATTCGCCTTCGAGATGGCGGTCGACGATGATGACTTCGTAGGAGTGGGCCATCGCTTTGCTCAGGGCCCGCTGGGGATCGCACGTCATGCTGACGGCGTATCCGGCGTCGTGGAGCATCTCCTGGATCACGTCCAGAATCAACTCATTTCGGTGTACGACTAGAATCTTCCCGGCCATCCTGGTTTCTCCCGTTCCGCCGTCCGGAGCGCCACGTCCTGTGCGCGTGATACGAACGTCATCGACTCTTGTGGTTCAGATTGCTACTCAAGCGGGTTGGCGCTCGTGGTCGGCGACCTAGAACCCGCGTTGGACTAGATCTCTTCGCGAAAGCTATCCAGGACTTTGTTCAGCCGTGCACGATCACTGTTTAGATCGGCGGATCGGCCAATTTCCTGAGTGTTTTGGCGCTGAAACTTGCCCTTGATCGAAGAGACAATGCCTCCGATACGGGCCGATAGTGCCGGACGCTCAGATACGACGTCTGCGGCCCCCTCGACACCATAGATCTGGGAAGCACTTCGGTCGCCCTCGGTGACCCATTCGGGCACCGGGGGTGGTTCGACGGCGGGGGATCCGGCCGCAGCCATCGCGGGCTGGAGTGTCGCCGTCTTTCCGAACGGGATGGGGATCGAGCCCTTCTGGAAGATAGAGCTCAGGGAAGATTCAGTCGTTTCGGGAGCGGGCTCTTTGGCCTTCGACGCCCCGGACATCAGGAAGTAGAGCACGGCTCCGCAGATGTCGAGAACGATGATGATTTGAAGCGCGGTTGTGAGAATACCGTCCAACATGATTTTGACTCCTCGTAGCAGCCGATTGGGCGTCCGAAGACACCGCGCGACGTGAAGTCACACGGTGACAGGCTCGATTATCGAGCGACCCGTCTGAGGACCGACTTGACCTTGGCGGCCAGGACGTCTAGGTCGACAGGCTTGTTCAGATAGTCGTCGGCCCCGTATTCGAGACCGCGGACCGTGTCGGATGCACCCGTTAGGAACGCGGTGATCATAATGATCGGAATCTCCGAAGTCAGAGGGTCGCTCTTCAGACGCTGGCAGACTTGATAGCCGTCTAGGCCTGGCAACCTCAGGTCGAGAAGGACGATGTTAGGACGGTTCATCCGGACCATATCCAGCGCTTGCTGGCCGTCTCCCGCTCCAAAGACGTCATAGCCTGAACCTTGGAAGAATTCCTGCCAGGTTTCCCGCGTCCCTTCTTCATCCTCCACTATCAGGATCTTTTCGGGGCCCTGAGACCGCATCTCGTCCAGGCGGTCCAGCTCCATCGCGATCTGAGATAGCGACAGTCCCCGCTGGACCTGCATTTCTTTGACGAGCTGCTTTTTCAGCAAGACATCCTCGCGGTCGAAGAGGTCCTTGTTACCGACCTTGTCTGCGACTTTGAGTATCCCGTAGTTCTTGTACTTGCGGATCGACTCGATGGACTTCTCGAAAAGACTGCTGACTTCCTCGATTCCAATCAACTGACCACCCTCGTTCATCTGTCCCTCCGATGCGCTGCGCCCTGTTGCCGGTTGTGGGTGGGTGACGCGAGAGCTCAGCGCGGGAATGTTGAACGGCGAATCGGCTTCCATCCATGGAGTCTGGTTCGCCTGGTTGACGTTAACGTCTTTGTGTAATGTAACTTAATACTAAGTAAATTCAAGCAGTATTTTCCTGTGCAGGGTGAGATGTATTACTTACTATCGGTTTATAAAGGGGTTATGTTGAGAAAAAAGTTCATAGAAGGTGGAAAATATTGGATTTGGAGTCGTTGGGGAGGCGCCTCTAGATCCTATATTTGAGGTATCCGGGAGTGGCGATTCGCCGCTATAGAAGCTCGACCAGTCCGTATACGTGTTAAAAATTGATAATAAAGGGGTTATTGCCAAAAGGCCCCTGGGCAAGCCTGATCACCTCCGGCCGGAGGACGATCGAGACACCTGCATCCAGCTGTATCCGCGCGTAAAGGCCTAGATCCTGGGTAACCTGAGGCGGGTCAGGCCCGTCAAAGTGAAAGGACAGCTCGGTGTCTATGAGGTAGACGGCGCCTTGATCGAAGTCCTGGAAACAGGAGTCTGATATGTTCGGAAAACTGTTTGGGTCGAGAATCTGAATGACGTGCTTAGGGTTGGGAGTTGTTCTGGTGCTCGTGTTGTGGAAGGTTTCCGGGAACCTGGAAATCGAGGGATTTGGCCTGGTGGTTGCATCCTCGATCTGCTTGATTTGCCTGGTTCCTTGGGCTGAAGGCGCTCGGCGATATCGTCCTGAATGGCCGAGGATTCAGGTCCATATACACAGACAAGGCGAGGGAGGCGACGGTCTGCCTAGCCGCGATCTCCGGCATCTCTATCTGCCTCGCTTACCTAGCGATCACGGATATCCTCAAGGACTACGCAGGCTACTTGCTTCGGCTTCCGAACGGCGAGCCGATCCGGTCCGTCCTGGAGTACTGGGTGCTCTGTGAGCGGGAGTGGACGGCTGTGTTTGTCGCAATCATCACCATCGCCTTGTTGCAGATCGGCATCCTGGCGATCCAGGTCAAGAAGAAGCGCGTGGAGAAACCAATCGTGCCTTCGTCAGCCTGGTGGAAGGACGATATAGGATTCCAGCAGTAGGAGTAATACCAGCTGTGGATCGGGTTGGAAGCCACCTGTGTGAAGGTGGGCAACGGTAGGTAAGCGCATTGGAAACCAGAGGATAGCTCGCTTCGTCAAAAGTGAGCGAGTCTGCCTTGCGGTTGACCGATTCTGGCCAGTCGGGGATATTTGCGGCAGACATTCACCCCGCCACACTCATTCGATCTTTCAGAGCGCCACTTGTCCGGCAGAGGATCCCTGCTTCCACGCATTTCTGTGAACCGCCCCGTCACCGTGGTGATGGCGTTGACGGCCCTCCTCGTTCTTGGCGCACTGTCCTATCTCCGCGTTCCCGTTCAGCTGTTCCCGGATGGTCTCGAGTTCGGGTCGCTCTATATCCGCATCGATTACCGCAACTCCTCTCCTCAGGAATCCGAGCAACAGATTACCCGTCCCCTGGAGGAGACGCTTCGCGCGATCAAGGGCGTTGAACGCCTCCGGACCTGGAGCAGCGACCGAGGGACACGTGCGAGCGTTTCGTTCAGGCAGGGCGTGGACCTCAGCCTGGCCTACAACCAGGTGATCGACCGCCTGGACCGCCTCAAGCCTCAACTTCCGGAAGAATCGAGAGACCGGGTCCGCGTTTACAAGTTCGACACCAGCGGAATCAACATCGTCTGGGTCGGGGTGACGTTGGATCCATCGATCCAGGACCCCTACCAGTTCATGCAGCACGTCGTTGTACGTGCTCTGGAACGGATCGACGGTGTAGGCATCATTGATCTGTATGGGGTCGACGAGAAGGAGGTCATGGTCGAGATCGACCAGGACAAGCTCCGGTCACGGGGGCTGACGATCGGAGACCTGGTCAGTTCGCTCCGGAGCGATAATTTCGCGCTGACCAGTGGTCACGTCCGGGAGGGGAGTAAGAAGTTGTTCGTGAGGTCGGTCGCGAAATTCCAGAGCGTCCAAGAGATCCAGCAGATCAAGGTCCGGACCCGACGTGGGATCGAGGTCCCGCTCACGGATGTCGCCACCGTCGCCTATGACGTCCCGGAACGGAGGAGCTACAACCGTCTAGACGGCGAGCATTCCGTCGCCTTCGGGATAAAAGGGGAGTCGGGCGCCAACATCATCGAAACAGCCCAAGTGGTGAAGGCGGCCTTCGCCCGGATCGAGAGACAGGTCCCCGGGATGACCTTCAACGTGTTCTATGATCAGGGCAACCAGATCATGGAGGCCATCCGCAACCTACAGGGGACAGGACTGTGGGGCGGGCTGTTTGCGGCCCTTATCTTGCTGTACTTCCTCAGGACGGTCCGGATGACGTCGATCATCACGCTGTCCATCCCGCTCTGTCTCCTGATGACGCTGACGGTCATCTATTTCATCGACTGGTCGCTGAACATGATCACGATGATGGGGCTGATGGTGGGGGTCGGTATGGTCGTAGACAACGGGATCGTTATCCTCGAGAATATCTACCGCGTCAGGGGAGATGGAAGGAAACCTGAAGAGGCGTCGATCCGGGGCGCCAGTGAGGTCGGGTTGGCGATTACGATGGCCACCCTGACGACGGTGGTCGTCTTTCTCCCGCTGATGCTGATGGGCGGAAAGAGTAGGATGATGAACTTCTATCTGACAAAGATGGGGGTTCCGATCATCATCGCACTGATTGCGTCTCTGTTAGTCGCGTTGATATTTATTCCGCTGGCAGCATCCCGGTTCGGCGGGCGCCGGGTGAAGGCGGAAGCCTCGCTTATCCGGCGACTCAGACTCGTCTACACCCGCACCCTGCATTGGGTGCTCGTCCATCGAAGGGACGCCGTGTTGATCGCGCTCGCCGCCTTCATGACGATTTCTATCCCAATGAACGGGCTCAAGAGAGGCGGGGATCGTCGGGATTTCACAAACAGCTTCCGGGTACGTCTCTACATGCCCGAGCATTTCTCGCTCGATCAGGCGATCTCCGTTGTCGACGAGGTGGAGGCTTTCTACCTGTCGAAGAAGGAAGAATACGACATCCGGACGATTCGGACCTACCATCGCCGAACTTACGGACAGCTGCAGATCTTCCAGAATTCGCGGGCGAACGAGGCCTGGTGGTATGTGGCTTACAAGAACACGATGAAGGCCGTTGGCCATCCCGTGTCCCTTGAGATGGAACGGGATGAGGTGTTGAAGAGCGCGCAGAAGGACATGCCGACGTTCGTGGGCGTCGTTGGGCGTGTGGATCGCCAGCGTACGGGGGCGACGAGCGACCCTTATGTGCGCGTCGTGCTCGAAGGGGATGACACCGATGTGCTTCTGTCGATGGTGGAGGAGGTCAAGCGGCGACTGGAGACGATCCCGTCTGTGTTGAATGTCGAGCGCGAGCAGGAGGACGACGACGAGGTGCTTCAGGAGGTACGGGTTCACGTCGATCGGAAACGTTCGACCCAGCTTGGGATATCGGCGCAGAACGTGGCCCAGCAGATCGGATTCGCCTTGCAGGGGGTCAGTCTTCCACGATTCCAGGCGGACGAACATGAGGTGCAGGTGAAGATGTACCTCGACCGTGGAGATCGGAAGACCCTTCAGCATTTGAAGAACTTCACCTTCTCCGCCCGGGACGGGGACGAGGTGTCGCTTGCCGAGCTGTCAGAGATCTCAATGGGCAAGGGGACAGGGGAGATCTACCGGTCGAACGGGAAGACGAAGGTCGAAGTGAGGGCCTTTACGACCAAGCAGGACCGCAGACGGCTCTATCAGGATATCGACATTGCGATGGCCGGGTTCTCGATGCCCCGTGGGTACAACTGGAACAAGGGCGAGCGTTTCCGGACGATGGGCGAGGAGGACGATACCCTCAAGTTCGCCACCATTATGGCGATCACTTTCGTGTTCCTGCTGATGGGGGTTCTGTTCGAGTCCTTTATCCTGCCCTTCTCCGTCCTCTTCTCGATTCCGTTCGCTTTCCTTGGCGTCTACTGGCTCCTGTTTGTAACGGCAACCCCCATGAATATGATGGCCATGGTCGGGATGATTATCCTGATCGGCGTGGTGGTGAACAATGCTATTGTGCTTGTGGACATGATCAATCGTTTGCGCCAGCAAGAAAAAAGTAGGCTCGACGCGATCCTGGAGGCGGGAGAAAACCGATTTCGTCCTATCTTGATGACGACGTTTACCACAATCTTCGGTCTACTTCCGATGGCCGTCGGAAATAGCAACCTGATGGGGCAGCCTTACTCCCCGCTGGGGCGCACGATGATGGGCGGCCTGATTTCGTCGACCGTCCTGACGCTGCTGGTGATCCCACTGCTGTATACCTTCCTTGATGACCTGGCGATGCTGATCAATCGAATGGTCACCGCGACCCGCGCTCCATCGGCTGTCACGGTCGAGCAGTCCGCAGACAACTAGGCAAGCCTCTCGCCCCCCCAAGCCTTTGCCGGGGGGTAGTGTACAGCCCGTGAACGACGCGGAACGTCAGAGTCTCCAGCAACTGAAGGCTTATACCTTCCGAGCGAACACGGGCGAAGAGGTTGTGCTATCATCGTTCGCCGCGTTCGACATCAACCAGGGGCGCGGGACCATAAAGAAGCATCAGCAGAGCGATCCGAATCCACCCGCTTGCCGTTCTGTTAGATCTTGGGTTCATTGCTTTCGCACGACAGCCATTCACCTATTTGGTCTATCTGAACTCTGGTTTCATCCTGAAGCCTCAAATCCCAGCAAACCCCAAGCCTTGAGCCACTAGGACTCACATGCCCTCTCTGATCATCCTTGCCGACGACTACACGAGTGCCTGCGACACCGGCCTCCAGTTCGCTAAGGCCGGTCTGCATACGGTTGCGTGTGAGACAGACCGTCTGGAGACGCTGGATCTGGACGGCATCGATGTGATCGTGTGCGACACCGAGACCCGTAACGTTACCCCCTCGGAAGCGAGAGGGTATGTCACAGAAGCATGCGGGATGCTCCGTCCGATCGCTGTCGATATCGTCTACAAGAAGGTCGATTCCGCGCTCCGTGGCCATATCGCGGCAGAGATCTACACGGTAATGTCGTCTCTGGACCTCGGGCTCGCAATTTTGGCTCCGGCCTTTCCGGCGGCCGGCCGGGTGACGGTTGGCGGATATCATCTCGTACACGGGGTTCCCGTCCACCGGACCGAGGCTGGACACGANGCGGGCGCACCTGTAAGGGGTTCGTTCTTGCCGCATCTCCTGGAAGGACACCCTGACCTCGACATCCGGCTGCTGCCCCTCGAAGATGTGGCACAGGGGCCGGATCACGTCGGCGCGATCATCGATAGCCATCGCGATGCAGGTCGTGTACTGATCGTGGCCGATGCGGCCTCAGAAGAGGATCTGGCCACGATCGCGACCGCGGCTTCCCGCTCTACTCAGCCACCGCTACTTTGTGGATCGGCTGGATTGGCAGGGCACCTGGCCCGTGCATTCAGCCTGGAAGGGGAGGATGACAACGGATCGCCTGAGATACGATCAGGCCCTTCTCTGGTGGTGGTCGGAACCCACGAGTCGGTGACACGTGCCCAGATCGACTACCTGAGGAATGCCACCGACGTTCCCGAGTGGGAGGTCCACGCCGATCACGCCGCGTTCGCCTGGGAGCGTCCTCACGTGCTGTCAGTCGTGGCCGAGGTCTCGGAGCACCTCAAGTCAGGGAAGAGTAGCGTGTTGTCGTTGGTCGGGCTCCATGCCGGGATGCAAAAGGAGGAGGCGTCGGACGCCGTCCGTATCCTTGGCCAGATGGCTGCTCGTGTGCTGACGCGTACNCGTCCGGCGGCCTTGGTGGCGTCGGGTGGTTGGACTGCGGTGGAGATCCTAAGGGCCATTGACGCGACGGCGGTTCGGATCTGTGAGTCGATCGATGTCGGTAGCCCGCTCTGTGAGATCATTGGCGGGAAAGCGCAAGGGATGGCGCTCGTCACGAAGGGNGGCGCACTCGGGGAACAGGATACATTCGAAAAAGCTGTGAACTTCTTCCAGGAGGGGATGGCGGAGGTCGAGCGTCCACTGCTTGCTATCACGATGGGTGATGTCTGTGGCGTCGGGCCGGAAGTAATCGCGAAGGGGCTGAGCCGGGGTGAGCCCTATATGCTGTGTCGCCCGTTCGTGATCGGTGATGCACACGCGCTCGAGGATGCTCGGAGGACGGTGGGCGCGACCTTTTCGATCAGATCCATCGATGCTCCGGAGGAAGCTGTTACCGAACCGGGGGTGGTCGAGGTACTGAACCCGGTGAAATTGGATCCGGCGACCTGGTGCAAGGGGGACGTGAGCCGCGACGCCGGGCGCGCGGCGGCCGAATGGGTGATGGCTGCCGTCGACCTCGCCGTTGCGGACCGAATCGACGGGATCGTGACCGCGCCGCTCAACAAAGAAGCCATGAACCTTGCAGGCTATGCCTATCCGGGACATACTGAACTGCTCGCCGAACAGGCGGGAGGTCACGACGTTCGTCTGATGCTCGCCTCAGAGCGTATGAGCGTCGCGCACGTGACGGGCCACGTTGCCTTGCACGACGTACCGGAACGGCTGACCCAGAAACGCGTGTTCGACACGATACGCATGACGCGGGATGCACTGATCCGGATGGGACGACCATCACCAAAGCTNGCTGTGACGGGTTTGAACCCGCACGCCGGCGAGAACGGACTGTTCGGTGAGGAGGACGACCTCACCATCAGGCCGGCAGTAGAGCAGGGCCGCCAGGAAGGCTGGGCAATCGACGGGCCTCTCCCTGCGGATGCCACATACTTCAAAGCCTACGATGGGGACTATGACGGGGTGGTCGCGATGTATCACGATCAGGGGCACGTACCGATGAAGCTGGTTGCCTTCGATACCGCCGTGAATGTGACCCTAGGGCTCCCGATTGTCAGGACCTCCGTGGATCACGGGACGGCCTTCGATATTGCCGGGACGGGTAAGGCTAAAGAGGGGAACCTGATCCACGCGATCCGTGTGGGGGCAAAACTCGCGCTCGGGCGGAAGCGGGAGAAGGCAGCGACATAGAGCAGAGGATGAGCGATACGATCGAAGTGAGCCGCATAGCCGTGACGACCTCGTTTTCCCCCGATGACGAGGTCGTTTTGCGTGCACATCGCATCGAGCAGGCGGTCGGCTGTCCCTTCCTGAATCGGGAAGAGTTCTCCCTGGACGAGGTGCGCGATCTGGCTGAACGAGATTGCTTGATCGTCTGCACGTCCACGCAGGTCAGACTCGTTACTTCCGAGCGTGTCTTCTGGTGGCATCCGAACATGGCGCCGTCCCGTATCGAATCGCTGCGCCGCGGTGAGGGGGATCGTCTGACGAGTTACATGGATCTCGGCCCGGGTGATCGGGTGCTCGACCTGACGTGCGGGCTGGGGGCCGATGCAATCGTGTCTGCCCACATCGTTGGGGACAGGGGGCAGGTTCATACGGTAGAGAAGTCACTGATACTGGCTGCGATGGCTCGGGAAGGAATGGATACCTTTATACACAGGACGCAGGATGTNGTCGATGCCGTGAGGCGGGTGCGTGTCGTCGAGGGAGATGCTGCCGATTATCTGGCAGAACAGTCGGATGCCAGTTGGGATGTCGTCCACGTCGATCCCATGTTCGAGGGGACGCTCGATGAGTCGCAGGGGCTCGAGGTCGTTCGCAAACTCGCACAGGTCGAGCGTGTGTCGCAGACGTTGGTCGACGAGGCGCGTCGTGTCGCGCGTCGTTGTGTGGTGATGAAGGATCGTGTGCCAGGCANACAGCTGNATCGGCTGGGTTTCGNGGACTGGTCGATNAAGGGGAAGATCTACTACGGCAAACAGACCGGACTCGGCAGGAGTGTCGCACTAGAGCCCTGATGTCTTGGNACCAGGAAANAGGNGCNCCTTTCTTTCGTGCTTTCCTTNTCAAAGGAGATAGACATCNAACCGAACATACTCTTCATCTGGACGGTGCGCTGGAAGAAGCGCGGAANGACACCGGGCGTGNGNGGGAGTGCAAGGGNGGTAATTACGGATAATCCCATCTTGTAGGCGACCACTTGCAGATGCTCGGGGCGACGTGCCACCTCCCACTCGAACCGGCGGAAACCTTGATACGAAATTAGGCTATCCTTCGTCGCACGGCGCGGAAGACGAAACCGAGGATGACGATATTCCAGGCAAGGAGCAATGCAACTCGTGACGCGATGTGTCCCCAGGTCAGAGACTCGAGCTCACCGTGTATTGTCAGATACTGGACGATGGCGGAGATCTGGATGTCTATGCGGGAGGCGGGTCTGGAGATCGTGCACTTCGAGGAACTGCCGCAT
Organism: Gemmatimonadota bacterium; assembly: GCA_002727195.1. Lineage (GTDB taxonomy): Bacteria > Latescibacterota > UBA2968 > UBA2968 > UBA2968 > UBA2968. The sequence goes on along the minus strand of PBWH01000029.1, from coordinate 11,021 downwards.
CACGAGAACGTGAAGATTCCGGGAAACATTCTCTTGAAGTTGCGAAACGTGTAGCAGGGCTCCACTGCACCTACGGTCAGATCGGGGCGTATCTCATTTCCTCGCCATCCCCTTCGTGTAGACCTTCCCCTGAATGATCTTATGCGCAGGCTGGCCCAGAAGGTTCATCTCCCTCGCGAATTGCTGACCACAGGACGGGCAGTGCAGATCACCCTCCGTATGGTCTTCTGCGATCCGGTCGACGATGCACTTCACCAGCCCACCACGCCCGCCCTTCCGGTACCGGTACAGCAGCGTTCGGCACTTGGCGCAGTGAATGGCGATCGTCCGTCGATCTANTTTCTCTTTCCTGGCCATTGTCGGAAAACATAGGTCGCTCGATACGCCGTTGTCCAGTCTTCGGTCACTCTCTGGCCTTTCGCTGGAGCAAGTACTCGAAGGTGGGAATCGAGTGACTGGGGATGCTCGAGGGGATGTCTGCGACTTTGCGACACCCCACACGGTCGTAGAATCCGGCCGCGTTCGGGGCGCTCATGACAGTCAACTGTTTGTAGACCTCATCTGNCGCNCACCTCCAGGCGTGCTCGAANANNCTCCGCCCGATGCCTAGGCCAAAGCAGTCGGGCTCGACGAATAGACGCTCCCGATCCACTGTTGAGGTGTCGACTCGGCAGAGCGAGACATAACCCGTGATCCTGTTCGNTTCCGTGCTGACGAAGACGTCGCGTGACGAGAACAGCTCTGGTGACCAGGTCAACTCTTCGCGGAAGACCGCCANCTAGTCGTCGGTGTATGNCCACGTCGCCTTTGACCAAATGCCGAGATCGGTAAGTGTCTCCAGGTCTTNGGTTAAAGNCGGCCGTATTGACACGGCGCCATCCTTCCTGCTGTGAGTTTTCGCTGCGCGCTCCGTGGCTTTGCGGTTGCTTTCCTAGATCAGTGACCCTGTCAGCGCGAGGAAGATTCACCGGCAATGTCTTGACCTGACCGTGGTGTGTGGTATTTTCGGTGGCCCATAGATAGACCCACNAGGAGGAATGTGATGTCNGCGGAGATTTCCGACAAAGACACAATCAAGCGCATGGCGGCCGCGGCTGGACAGTTCTTGGCGAAACTGTCGGACGATCAGCGGTCGACNGCGTCCNTGAGCNTTGAGGACGAGGCGGAACGGAAGAACTGGCACTACACGCCGGTCGAACGNCAGGGGCTGATGCTGAAGGATATGGATGCCGTTCAGATGGATTACGCGCATCGCCTGCTGNCGACGGGACTGAGTGGAGCCGGTGTCCATAAGGCAAAGTCGATCATCGACCTGGAGCCAATACTGCGCGAGATCGAGGGGCCGGGCGGCAAGTGGAAGCGCGATCCGGAGCGGTACTACGTGAGTGTCTTCGGGACACCCGGGGACGGCCGGAAGTGGGGGTGGCGGTTTGAAGGGCATCACGTGTCGGTCAACTATACGATAGTGAACGGTGAGCTGATTGGGCCCACGCCTGTGTTCTTCGGGTCGAATCCTGCGTGCGTACTGCACGGTGAGAAGGAAGGGATCCGCGCGCTGAAAGAGGAGGAGGATGTGGCCCGTGATCTCCTGGCGTCGCTGGATGACGATCAGAAAAAGGTGGCGATCGTGAGTGACGAGGCGCCAGCGGATATCTTGACCAAGAACGTGCCGAAAATGGGGGATGAGCTGTCAAGTGAGCCCGAAGGGCTCGGTGGCCGCGACATGACCGAAGCCCAGAATGCGACCGTGCAGGAGTTGATCGAGGTCTATGTCCGACGACTGCCCGACGCCGTTGCCGAGCAGGAATTGGCGCGGGTTCGGACAGTCGAGGCCGGTGACATTCGCTTCGCCTGGGCCGGGTCGGAAGAGCGGGGCGAGGGACACTACTACAGGGTCGTCGGACCGGTTTTCCTGGCGGAGTATGACTGCACGCAGAACGATGCGAACCATATTCACGCGGTATGGCGTAATCCCTTGAACGACTTTGGGGACGACATCCTGGCGCGGCACTACGCAGCTGCCCACTGATCGACTTCGACTGCGTTGACGCTCTATCGTCTCGAACGGATTCAGGTCCTCCCCATATCCGTCGAAGAAGCGTGGCGGTTCTTCTCCGACCCGTCGAATCTGCACGAAATCACCCCGCCCGAACTCGGGCTNNGCGTGACCTCCGAACTCCCCGGTCAGATGTACGCCGGGATGGTAATCACCTACCGGCTCCATCCCTTCTTCGGTGTTCGGGTCGGATGGGTAACCGAGATCACGCACGTCGACGAGCCCAGATCATTTGTCGACGAACAGCGGTTTGGGCCGTATCGATTCTGGCATCACCTGCACACGTTTGTAGCTTGCGAGGCAGGGGTGGAAATGCGCGACCTCGTGCACTACGCCCTCCCGTTTGGCCTGCTAGGACGGCTGTTTCATCCCCTCGTCAGGGCGCAGTTAGAGGGCATCTTCGACTACCGACGGGAAACACTGATCCACCGGTTTGGAGACCAAAACGAGTAAGAGATCGATGCGTATTCTGATAGCGATGATGAGNCGGCGATCAGGCGGCTCTAACGNCAGATGCTGGAAGGGAACGGGTTCGAGGTCGAGGATGTAGGGGATGGGCAGGAAGCCTTGGAGCGCGTATCTGCTGGAAGCTACGACCTGATGGTTCTTGACCTGAACACTCCCTGTCTGGATGGTTTCGAGGTGATGACNCAGAAGCCAGAGGCGCGAATACGCCAGTCATTAGTTATGACGGGGCACTTCCCGGAGGAGGTGGTCGAGGATTGTCTGGAAGGACTTTCAGTTTTGGAGGTCTTGCGAAAACCGGTGATGATCACGACGCTGCTANATTCCGTCGACTGGGCGGCTAGCCGCTGACCTACTCGGATGGATCGAAACGGTAGCCGACGCCTCGTAGCGTCGTGATACAGTTGCCCATCACACCCAGCTTTGAACGGAGCCGNCGAANATGCACGTCGACGGTTCTCATCCCGCCGTAGTAGTCGTATCCCCAGATGCTGTCCAGCAGTTCCGCCCGGGTAAAGACCCGTCCGCCGTGCGTGACCAGATGCTTGAGGAGTTCGTACTCCTTGAGTGTCATGGTAACGGGTTGGCCGCTGACCCTGACCTCGTAGCGCCTCGTGTTGATCACCAGATTCTGGACCTTGATCGTGTTCGCGTCCGCCGGCCGATCCTTGTTCCAGAGGGCCAGACGTAGACGGGCCTCGATCTCCCGGAGTGAGTAGGGCTTCACCACGAAATCCGAGATTCCGATCGAAAAATCGAGCTCGAGGGCATCCTTCTCCTCGGCGAAGACGATCAGGGGGGAGCGCTCNGATGTGACGGTCTTCCGGATAGTTGTGACGACNGGGTGGATACTCGGGCCCTCACAATCGACGATGATAGACTCTGCTTTTTCCGGGATCTCGCCATCCGGGAGGCTNCCCCCCTCGCTCAGAACGAGGTGTGTGACTGCGTAGCCCAGGAATTCGAGGTCGGATTTGAGGCGGGCGCCGTGTTGCTCGTCCGCGAGGAGCAGTATGGTGAGAGCGTCGTCGATTGCCGTATCTGTGGGTGTTTCGCCGAATCAGGTAGGTATAGTGGGCTGCCCAGCCTGCGTAAACAGGTGTGAAATATAGACCTTGGGGCGTTTTTGTCAAGGTGGCGTGGCTGGTGCCTGACCTTGGGAAATGTAAAAAAGAAGGGCCGAATAGGGGTTGTCCCTTTCGGCCCGTTCTNCATCCGCGNCAATAATATAGCTAATCCTTGCCCATGNGNCAAGTTTATAANTGTATGTTTTTNNNGNACTTGNGNNNGATAAGCAACTTGCCATTCGTCGCGGGNGGCCCTACATTTCCATCCGTATGACGGTCCCTGTCCGAGCCGCTGCGGCGTGTTTGGCGGGGGTATCTCGCAACCTGCCAGAATCTGGAGGGCTCGGTGCAGAATTCTACAGACGCTGTCTGTGAGTTGTGTGGTGAGGAGATACCAAACGCGCGTCTGAGCGCCATCCCAGGCGTCAAGACGTGTGTCGCGTGCCAGCAGAAGGTTGAATCGGGGGNGGGCGGCGAATTGGCACAATTTGGAGATTCGGAGCCTCGAGAGGTCGTATCACCCGTTCAGATCGAAGGCGGTCTGATCCGCAAAGGGGACTGGTCTTCGAATCTCATGACCCTGAGTGCGACGTCTGGAGAAATCCAGACGCTGATCACCGGGGGCCGTGAGCGGGAGGCGAGCCAGATCGTGAAGCAGATGCCTCTCGAGGCACAAGCCGCGATCGTCGCGCTCAACCCCGAGCCCGAACAGATCCTGTCCCTGACCGATATGGGTGAGGATGGGAAACCCCGCTACAGCCAGCAGGTTGTCAGCCTGCTTCCCACTGAAACCATCGCAAATATGGTGGCCGTCCGGCCGGACGAGAAGGTCTACAACTCGGCCCTGGTCCAAGCCATGTCCCCAGAGACCTTCCGTCGCGCTGTCGAGGAAACACTCGACCCGATCGACGAGCAGCGTCTCCGGGGCAAGGTGTCTTGGGAATGGATGGAGGCGGTCGCGTCGATCGACGATCCGAATCGGGCGTCGGAACTGCTGAGGGGATGTGATCTAGAGCTCCTCGAGGACGCACTGATCGATAGGATGAAGGGACGTGACGTGAACAAGGTCGCGGGTGGGGTCAGCGTTTTCCGCTTCTTTTCCGGTGATGCTGCCGGGGCGGTTTTTCCCAGCCACTTTGTTGGGGGCGGAAGCTTCGGAAACGTATTAGATGCCCTGTTCGACGCCGCACCGGATCTGATCCGGCTGGTCATACGCCGCGCCTGGGAGCGGTCCCAGAACGATGATGACGAAGTGAAACCGAAGCCCGAGAAGGCCCCGGACACGGAGTCGGTGGCCGACCCGCGGATGGTCGACGAGGATGCTGACCTTTCCCTGTGGAAGCGCGGCGAATGAATCTCGGACTCTCCACGGTCGACCTCGGGAATTTCGTCCTCGATGAAGGCAGCTACCTCGGTCAAACCCTCAAATACGGAATCGAATACGGGCTGCTGCCCGAAAACGCCGATGATGCACTGAGAATGTATCTACAGATGCACACGATGTCGTTCGGCCAGAAGAACAGGTCCGGGATCGCGATCAACCGGGAGGATATGGAGCAGGGAATCTTCCAGGCGACCGTCTGTCTGGACATCGGTCTGCGTGATCAATCCAAGGGAGAACCGAATCGAGCGGCAGAAATCCTGTCGGCCGGGGAGTTCGAGGCTATCCGAAAGCGAGGGTGGGAACTTGCGTTCTTCTGGATGGAGGACATGCACGAGGAGGGGAAGCGGTTCCCGATGAGAAGGGAGTCGGCGTTCCTGATGGACTACACGACGCCGACCCAGAAGTGGGCACATACCGTCCCGGAAACGTGGATCTGTGACGATCCCGAAGCAGAGGGTGAACCGACAATCGTCGACCCGGTCGGAGAGTATGATGTATATCTGGACCTGATGCTGCGGGTCAGTTTATTGAAGCGGTTGCCGGCGGACGCCCTGAAGCGTTTCGGATCTGCGGCTGGTGCTCGGGGGCCCTTCTGCGACCTTCTCAGAAACCTGATCGTGAGCGTGTCGCTCGGTTTGGAGTCTCTGGTGCTGAGCACTGCCGAAGCCGAGTATTTCCGAGAAAGTCCCTTTGGACCGGGAATGGCGACCGCTGAGGAAGTGTTAGTGCGCCTCCTGTGCCAATTGGAAGATGGAGCGGATCCCCGGGCCCTCGATAGGTTCGGCGAGGACGTCCGTGAGGAAGTTGCGCAGTTGGTGTCGCAGGAAACTGGCCTGATGACCCGATTGGCCGTGGTTACTGGCTGATCGGACGATACATTGGATGAGAAGGAGCGTTCCTTGGGGGGCGCTCCTTTTCTTTTTGTACTAGCGGTGAACTGGGAGTTGTGAACCGTTGTTCTTCGAGTGAAAGCTAACGTGCCGCTCTCACCTTCAAGCGAGAGGAGGATACCGACAGTGGTTGAGAAGGGTGTCATCAACCCGAACCCACGGGAAGGTTATGGACCTGTCCGACGAAGCCCTTATCAATCGGGTACGAGACAGAAGTGTAGAGGCATTTGCCACGCCAGAATCAACGACGTCGTGCGGGACGAGGCGCGGCCACGGATGATCTCAGTCTGGAGGTCTTCAATCGCGCCTGGGAGCGTATTGCGCAGTTGGAAGAGGGTGCATCGTTAGGCCTCTGGCTTATCGCATCTCGATGAACCTGGCGTTGAACCACATTCGCATCATCAAGCTGGCCTGCCCCCATCTATGTATCCACATCGACTGTTAGGATGAGGAGGCGATTGGCTGTGTCCTGACCACAGATGCAGGCGGTCTGTAGCCTAACGTGTTGTGTGGTCGGACTTGTGTGCCGCCGTCGTCACGAGGGCGTCTACACCTCGGCCTCCAGCTGTGTGGTGAAGATCTCACCATTGAGTAATTCGTCTTTGAACTTCCCGTTAAAGCTTTCGTTTCTGCCCCATATCAAAATGAACCTCACCTCCTATTTCAGAGTGATACCAATGCGGACAATTTCCCGATTTAATATCAATTACAGCAACTAACCCCTTGATTTTTGTGCTCCAGTCTCCATTGCAAGTCAAAAATCACAGTTTATATTCCCATCACTACAATTAATTCCCCTCATCAGCTTGCGGCATACCTGAAGCTGCATCGAACAATCCGCCAATCCTTGCCGCATCCTATCGATTAAAAACAAAAGAGTGGCCTTTTGAAAGAGATCGCCGAGAAGGTTGTTAAATCCGACGGTTCTGATTTCGAAGAGCGCAGGAAGCTCATGCAGATGGAACTCCTGTATGATGTTGCTATAGACCTGAACAGCTCGCTCGATTCAGATGTTTTGCACGGGGATATCCTGACCAAGGCACTTATGATGTCGGACGCGTCAGCAGCCGCACTGCTGGAAATGGACGAAGAACTAAGGTTCCGAACAGTAGAAGTGTTATCGCCAGAGCCGTTTCCTGAGGACGTTTTTTCAAGGGATGAACTTCTGAATGCTTGGAATGACAGGCACTTGGTTGAGTTCACGAGAGAGGGAGTGGGTTGGAATCATATATGCGTGATTCCATTGATTTCGCGTGAAAAACCGAATGGTTTGCTGATTGTTTCCGACAAAGAGCAAAGAGATGGCACCAAGACCAGGTTTACGGAACACGATATACATCTACTACAATCGTTCGCATATCTGGCTGGCGCGTCTTTTCAAAATGCAAAGCTCCATACTCAACTCCAAGATACACTGTCAAAACTGGACAAATCCTCTTTTGAGAACCGTCGGAAATTGCTTCAGATGGAAATGCTCTATGACATAGGTCTGGAATTGAGCGGTTCTCTGGACCCAATGATGGTTGTCGATGACATACTGAATCGTGCAATCGCAATGGTGGATGCGAGGGGCGCGGCACTGATCGATTACAAGGGTGGAAAAGATGTTTTTAGCACGACAGCGTGTGTTTCCGTAGAAGAGGTCCCGGCAGACCTCCTGTCAAGACCTGTGCTTAAGGAAGCGTGGGACAGTGGTAGAAATCAGGCAATTTCTCTTTCCACTTCTTCTTGGAGCGAACTCTACGTTGTCCCTCTTGTGTTTCAGAACGATGTCTCCGGATTACTCGTTGTTGCGGATAAGGAAAATATCGATGGGTCGGTCAGTCCGTTCAGTGATGACGACGAATCTCTTCTGCAATCATTCGCGCATCTGGCGGGAAGTGCATTAAGGAACGCAAATCTCTATAAGGACCTACAGGCTACCTATGAAGCTCTAAAGGAGACACAGGACCAGAAAGACTTCGTTGAGGGGGCTTTCGGTGTGTATCTGTCTCCCAACGTGGTGGACCATATCATGGCTAATCCTGATTCCATCAGCCGATTAGGAGGAGAAGAGCGAGTCTTGACTGCATTTTTCTCAGACATCGCTCGTTTCACAACTATATCGGAATGCCTAGAACCAAATGAGCTTGTTGAACTTGTCAATTTTTACCTGACGGAAATGTGTGAAATCATCGAGGAGCGCGGCGGAACAATAGACAAGTTCGAAGGGGATGCTATTGTCTCCTTCTTTGGGGCCCCCATCTATTTCAAAGACCATGCGGAGAAGGCGGTGCTGAGCGCACTAGATCAACAACAGAAACTGCGCGAACTGAGGCTGGAATGGGCAAAGCCCGGTGTGCTGCCGCGTGAGTTGGAGTCCTTACATCGAAAATGGACCCAACAGGGCACGCCGTTTATGCACGTCCGTATGGGGGTAGCAACAGGCCCCATGGTTGTGGGCAACATGGGATCCAAGACCCGATCAGATTATACCATGATGGGCGATACGGTTAATCTGGCCGCAAGGTTCGAAAGCTGCCAGAAACAATACGGCACCAGCATCCTGGTAAACGAGGAAACTTGGAATACGGTGAAAAACGAAGTTGTTACTCGGCTTCTCGATCGTGTTCAGGTCGTTGGAAAGCAGGAGGCGGTGGGTGCATATGAAATCGTTGCACGCAAAACCGAGATCTCAGAGGATGCCCTGAAGTGCGTCTCACGATTCAACGAAGGCCAAAAATATTACGAAGACTTTGAATTCGCAAAAGCGTTGAAATTTTTTGAGAGCAGTGTGGAGCTTGACCCAGCTGATGTGCCCTCTCGGATATATGTGGAAAGATGTGTTCGGTATATGCAAGCACCGCCTGACGATCTCGTGCATCGGTTAGATAGCAAGTGATCGGGTAATTCTGCTTTTTGATCTAAAATTTCTGGAAAGAACGTCAAAATGGCTCAGCTATTCCTAATGTTTGCCGTACTTTGCTGCATTCCTTCCGCGCTCGTTGCCATTCAGCCATATACGCCTCAATACGAGAATCCACTAACCAATATGGGTCGGTGGACTGAATATCCTGAATTGTCAGGTAAAGGTCTGAGGTGCCTTGAAATTGATGATAGCGACACGGTTTGGTTTGGGACTGAGACCGGTATCTACAGTTATGATGGTCTGGACTGGAAAGAATATCCGATCTCAGACGATCTGCTCGGATTAGGGATAGATATTCTCGTATTTGCCGGTGATGGCAGTCTGTACGCTGGGTCCAATGTCGCGTTAAGTAAGCTTCAAGAGGGTGCTTGGGAGCGGGTCTTACCTTCGTCGCCAGATGTAGAATTGCCCATAACTGGAATTTGTCCAACTGGCTTTTCGGGTCTCTGGATTTCGACGCCACGTGGTGTTTTGGCCTATAACGGGGACGTTTGGCGTGCTTATGCAGATTCTTCTGGGACTGCCTGGTTAGGAGAAAACACAACGAGCATCAAAGTCCACACTGTTCCAGAACTGTCAATCTATGAGCACGTTCTTCCAGCAGGGCACCCGACCGGTGTGGCTGGGCCATATAGAGAGTTCAATCCTATAGGATTGCTGGAAGACAGCAACGGTCGCATATGGTTAGGCCAAGCCTTGGGCGATGTTCACAGTTTCAATGTTGACTCCAATGGTGCCCCGTATGACTGGGTTAATCATTCAATGGTGGATGGTTTCATTGCACGAGGAACCGGTGATCCACCTCGAATAAGGTTCCTTGAGTTTGCAGACGAGGTTTGGGTGGTAAGCGGAACACACGACCCGATAATTGCATACAAGAACGGAGTGGGCCGACAGGTTGACTTGCGGTCAGAGTCTAATCATCCGGGTACTAATCTAAATACTTCAGCGATGATAAATGCTGACGGCTCAATCTGGGTAGCTGGCTTTCAACTACAGATATGGCAAGACGGCGCCTGGACTTTTTATGGTCCGCGAGGGGCGCCCAAGAACGCCCTTCCTTTGGCGCGCAGACGAATCCTGAGTATGGCTCAGGCTCGGGATGGCTCCGTTTGGTTTGCACAGCGGAAGGGCAATGTATTTCGTCTCAAATACAACTCCAATCAATGGACGACGTATGCTGACCTCTTTTACTGCGGAGAGACCAGATCTGGACTGGAATATTTTCTTGAGAAGACCGGTCGTGTTATTGAGCACGATTTGAGTTTCGATAGATGGGTGAGTTTTGGAACGGAAGATGGTGTTATGGAATTTCCCAAAGTTTTGCATCTGTCTAGTAGCGATTTGGTGTGGTTGGCGGGGACCCACGGCGGTATAGCTGCTACAGCGAATCTCGTCGATGGCAAATGGTTTGTGAGTACGCATCCCACCCTTTCCTGGTCCATCAACGGAGGCGGAGCAGCCAATACTATCGGTGAAACTTCTGATGGTACACTTTGGTTTCCTGGAACCGGATGGTTCCTTGATGAGAATACGATGAGTCGTTTTTCGGGCGGTATTAAGACTTTTAATGGTGTCAACTGGGAACTTCTTCCTTGGGTAGATATGTGGGGTTTGTGGAAGGAGTATCGTCCCCTGGACATTGCTGCCGAAGAAGGAACGTTGCGGAACTACTATGGTTTTGGCCAAGATATTGACGGGCAGGTTTGGATGGGAACCGTTGGAGGGCTCTATAGTTACGAAAATAGAAGACTCAGACGTGCCACTCATCCCCAAGCCGGACATTCAACGGTGCAAGTAATTCGGTCTACGACGGAGGGGATATTGTGGGTAGGGACAAGAGCGCAGGGAGTATTCACATTCGATGGGAAAAGCTGGACCAATCACGGTGAGAATGACGGGTTGGTAGGTGACAATGTAAGGGATTTAGTTGAAGGTCCGGATGAAAGCATTTGGGTAAGTACGACTGAGGGGTTAAGCCGATACGACGGTTCTACTTGGACGCCACAAGCTCTTTTTCCTCACAAAGAAGGTGGTACGTCCAGAATTTTGATCAACGAAAGAGGACACGTGTTTCAGAGCCATAGGTCAGGTGCTTGGGGTGTGCGTGGTTGGCCTGGAATACAACCAGTGGAATGGGACTCTACCTTTTTTTCGACGATTCGTTACATCCCTGATGGTGATGCACCGGAGACGGAGATTGTTCGTGCAGAGGAGTCTGTATCCGTAGAGGGTAATAAGGTTATCACGT
>PBWH01000028.1 GCA_002727195.1 Gemmatimonadota bacterium | reverse complement strand
TATTCCTCGGCAACAGCGCCAGCGCTGACGCCGGGTCAGGCGGGTTGGCCACCTCCACAATCAACGGAGAGTTCTTCGGAACGACGGTCATCACCCTCATCTCCGGAAGACTCGGCAACGACGTGGTCAAGATCGGCCCAGGTGGGGCCTTTGTGGTGATCGGTGATACCGACGGTGGGTCGTCTTCAGTCGGTTCGGAGAACCCGGTCGAAATCGGTGGCTTAGGCAAGACCTCGGCCGACGGCGAGTTCAACGCCCGGCTGGATCTGGACGGCGATGGCTCCATCGGATTCCAGAACTTCCTCTGCTTCGCGGCAGTCTTCGGACAATCCGTGTCTCAGTAACAAGTCAGCAGAACCTGAAATGCAGAACGGCAGGAGCGAGAGATTGCTTCTGCCGCTTCTGTATGCGGTCCGTTGACTTCAACACACCAAACCGCGATCTTATCCGCCAATTGCAATGATGACGGCCAAACAACAGCTCCGAATCCTCTTCGTCCTCCTTCTTCTGCCAGGCGCCATCCTGGCCCAGGAATCAGGCGATCCTGAACCTGAGACGCCCGTGCTCGTCGGGCCAGCTCGTCTGGACCTTAACATCAGGGCGGGCGACCAGAATCAACGCCAGACATTCACCAAGCCGGAGGCAGGAGCCAACATCACCGTCGACGTCGCCGTCACGGAAGGAGCGATGGACCGGACCGGCTTCGATATCGTCGTGACCTACGATGCGGATCAGATCCTGTTTCAGGCCGCCGAACCCGTCGACCTGTTCGAAGGTGCGTATCTGCTCCCCAGCCTGGAACCCGGCCGCATCAACATCGCCGGCCTGCTCCTCGATTCAGATACTGACCGTGCATCCGGAAGCCTTGCCCAAATCACCTTCATCGTGCTTGGCGACCTGCCTGAAGCGTCGCCGATTTCCCTGAACGCGGCCCTGCTGGGCAGCGCGCTGGCGATCGACTCCATCGGTGTCGGTACGGAAACTTCGATCGTGCGGCTCGGAGGAGACCGCCCTGCCATCGAGCAAGGCAATCCGGACTTCAATGGAGACGGCTCCGTGGGGTTCACGGATTTCGTGATCTTCGCTGGTGGGTTCGGTGCGGCAGCGGGCAACCAGAGCTACAATCCCGCGCTCGATCTGGATGGCAGCGGTAATGTGGGGTTCTCTGACTTCCTGATCTTCGCGCAGGCGTTCGGAACCTGACAATCCATCAGGATAAAACCAGAAAAAGGCCAGTGATCAGGGAAGCCCAACCGTCCTGAACTCTGGCCTTTTCTCTGAACTCTGGCTTCTCTACCTGAACTCTAATGCGCCAGTCGTCGAATCAGTTCTTCGACCGTTCGGTCCCGATTCCGATTCTCGGGTGTCTCATCGGCAAGCGCGTTTCCGCCGACGTGCCGGAACATATCCGCGGCGCCAGCGAACGTGTGTGGAGTCAATCCGACCTCGTCGAAGGTCTTCGCGATTTCTTCCATCTCACCGATCCATCGTCTCGACTTGGACGGTACGCCATTCAACTCGTCGAGCGACTTCAGCCGAGCCTGCTGGCTCAAGCCGAACTCATCGATAAGCGCGTCATACAGGTTCAGGCGTTTGGCGGCAATCAACAGCTCGAGCATCAGGGCCGCCGTCCCCTTTGTCGATGCCGCATAGCACATCTTCAGGCCGCTCGCCTGACCGATTTCCTCACCGATCACGCGTACGTCCATCCCGTAGCTGTTGAGCTGGTCGAAGGCGGATGCATCAGGGCCTGAGGCATAGAACCGTGTGTTCGGGGTCTCACCTCGTGGGGGGCCGCCGATGATCCCCGCGTCGATCGCTACTCCACCGGCATCCACGATGGCGGCGCCGATCTGTTGCGCCGTGCTCGGAGCGATCGCATTGCAGTCGGTATATGGCAGCGCCTTGCCCACCGACTTCACAGCTTCGGCGACCGACTGTGCAGCGCCGAGCGCCTCCGACGGCACCATAATCGAGATGATCAGGTCACACCGCTCGACCAGATCCTCCAGCGAGGCCGCCGACTCGAGCCCTGCGGCTTCAGCCAGCCTCTTCGTTCGCTCACTTCGTCCTTCCAGGCACGTGAAGACGCGAGCACCTCGCCCGACGATCCTTGCGCCAACGGCGCTGCCCATATCCCCCGGGCTCAACAATCCGACGATATAACTCATAGACTCTCCTATGCGCCCGGATAGAACCGATCAGGCCACCACATGTAAGGATCTGACTTCAGGAACAGCGCGTCGATCAAGGGAATCCATCGAGCTGCAACCCGGGCTTCCCCTGCGATACGGAGGTCCTCGATCGAGCGGTACCCGAACAGAAGCTGGGTCAGGTGTTCCTCGGAAATGCCAAAGGGTATTCCGCCGCCCCCCTTGGAGACGACGACGCCTCGTTTCAGATTGAGCAGTGTTGCTTCACCGACAGTTGGGCATCCAACGCATCGCCCGGATGGCACTTGCCGATCTACCCTCGTTGTATCGTTGATAGAGACCCGAAATTCTAGGCGTGTAGCCCTTCTTCGCAGTCCGGACGCGGAACCCGGGAACCGGAACCGGAAAGGACTCGGCCGCAACCTGGCAGATGGGGCTCGCAAAGCATACACTGTAGCTATGGCGGTGGTAGAAGTCCTCAATCCCATAGAGAATACTGGCGTGATACCCACGCCTGTCCATCTCCTCGATGGAAGCCCACATCACCCGGCTGGCATACCCTTTCTTGCGGTGCGCTTCACTCGTCCACACCCCTGCCATACCGCCCGTCTTTAATCCCACGGACCCCACCCGGACCTTTCGGTCCACGATGTTCAGCCCGCTGACCGCCTCACCATCTACACGCAACGCGACCTGCCAACCGAGAGTTGTTCCGTCGATTTCGATGTTTTCCATCACTCGACCGTCACGTAGAAGGGACTTACCCAGGCCTTTGCACCATCCACCTGCGTCACGCGAATCCAGTATGGCGTCGTCCCCTTCGGCGCATCCTCGTCCGTGAACGACATCCGGGCCTCCGTCCTGACGCCCGTCGGCGCCATCTCGAAAACGACCTTCATGTCCACACCTCCTGCGTCGATAGTGACGGGACCGTGCTGTAGCGTGGCATAGGTCACTTCTCGTTCCAGCACGGGCGTCTTGAACGCGATCTTCGTCCCCTCAGCCGCATCGAGNNCGAACGTCACGCCGTCAGCATNTCCGGTCGTGACCGAAACCCANTGGATCGCCTGATCGGACACGGACGTGATCCCCTCCGCCGGGGTGTCGAACGCATATCCAGCCACGTTCGAAAGGCTGCCCTGGTCGACGGTCAGCCCCCCATCCCATCGCACGAGGCGGTTTCGCGCGCGTATCCGCTGCCCGGACCACGCGACTCGGACCCGGTTCGCCGAACGCTCAGGATCCTCCGGGTAGGAGTAGACTTCCTCTACCCCCCGGACAATGTCGATACGCTCGATCGCAGCCGTTCCCACGACCCGCACGTCGATGGCGGGTCCTTTGTCCGTCGTATACGCTGCTCCCATAGGATGACCATCTGCCGTAGCCTCCACGAGAATGCGCTGCCCGCTCGTGCCGTAGCAACGACGCGCGCGGATCGCATCCCAGAGTGAACCGCGGCTCAGTTCATCCGCCTGGATACAGGTGAGGCCCCCGTAGACGCCGAAGGATCCGCTACCCGAGTAGGCGGCCCCCGGACGGCCCTTGTGGTCATCGCTGCCGCACGTAAACCCGACCCGATACCCCTTCCCGATCGCCTCCTTGAGGAACCACTCGAATTCACCCCACTCCGAGTACACCTCCACGACCGATTCCAGATCCGGATCGTGCCATTCCAGGTTCGCATATCGCCCGCCGACGTGCGGCACCAGCAGGACGTCCTTCCCTTTCAGCGTCTCGTACAGGCCGGTGACGTGCAGGCAGTCCGTGTCAATATCCGACTTGTCTTCGATCAACACGTGGCTCGACCGGTGCAGCGGGCCATCGTCACCCGGGTAATAGACGTTGTGATCGCCACCAACCGGTGTGTTTCCTGACCACTCCCAGCCCACGTAGGCGACAAATCGGCCGGGCTCATTGTGGGCGTTCGCCTGGTGCGTGATCTCTTCCCAGACCGCCTCCGTAATCTGGAAATCGTTGCCCTGATGACCGGCGAAATCCACGAGCGCAGAATCCCGTGCGAACGAGAAATAGGAGGACACGGAGTTCGTCCCGACCGTCTCCTCACTCTGGCCGTGCAGATCACCCCAGAAAGGCCGTGTGCCTTCGATCGAGGTCACACACTCGATCGGGTTTCCTTCTCCTTCGAGTCCACTCGCCGCATCGACCGCCTTGACACGATGTATGCCGGGCCCTGATACCTTCAGGCCTTCGAAGCGGTGTGCCCCACGATCGGCTTCGGTGAACGTGTAGGAACCGGGTAACCCTTCGACACCGTCCGAATCGATCGTGACTTCACCTGTGTAGTCCCGACACGGATTCCCCCACAGGTCCTCGAGCTTCACCCCCGTCCAGGTCTCCTCCGACGGAGTCGTCTTCGACGGCCCCACGACAACCAGGTTTGCCGGCGGTCCGTTCACGATCGGGAAGACAGGAGACGTAACCTCGGTATACACCCACGTGCCGCACCAGTCGACGGACACGCGAAACTCGAACGCCTCTTTGCAGAAGGTCTGGGCACGTGTCCCCGGACTGCCCCCGGATCGATCGCCGAGGGTCAGAGTGATCGTATCCCCTTCTCGAAGCGAGTCGTCGAACACATCGACCGTCACGCAGAGCCGCCAGGGTCGGACATATCTCTGCTTGTCGAATCGCGGTCGCAGGGTAGCAGGGCCATCCGTGGTCACCGACGCGTAGGCCGGCGCTGCCGGGTCGTCGAACTGCGGATACTGCCAGTCACTCACGTCTCGCCAGGCAAACTTGATCACACCGCCATCATCGATCCCGTATCTCCCGGCGTGGTAGGTGATGGTCCACGTGCTCGTCTCTCCGGCCACAACGGGTCCACCGGGTTCTATCTCAGCCCATCCATATCGCTCACACACGAGCGCTTCCGAAGCGTGTTTCTCTATCACCACTTAACCTCCCACGTTGAACNCAATGGAACCACAGAGGACACGGAGAGAGACTGGTGCAGGCGAGNAGATCGCACCGAATAGCGGTCTCGAGGTACCCTAGGGTCCGAGCTTGCAAGCCCTACGCGCCAGGCAAGAATCCGTCTCTTGGTTCCCTCTGCGTCCTCTGCGTCCTCTGCGGTACCGCTCTTCTTATTGGCTCGCATACCTCAGAGTGACGCACACGCTAAGATAAGTCCCTATTTTGTCGGCACAACGGGAATGCCGAATTGCGCCCGTGCCTTGACCGGGATGGTCGGGCGGACTTTCTTAGACGGTATGAAAAAGGTTACGATCTATTCGAAGCCGGACTGTCACCTGTGCGCTATCGCCAAGGAACGGGTCCTGAACGTACAGAAGCGCGTCCCTTTCGAGCTTGAGATGGTAGACATCCGGGGCACGCAGGTGCTGTTCGACCGGTATTGTGAGAAAATCCCCGTCGTCGCCATCGACGAGCAGGAGATCTTCGTCTATCGCGTCAGCGAGAAGGTTCTGGAGAAGAAGCTTCAGGAGTAGGCATGACGGAAATCGAGAAAGTGGCAATCCTGCTGATCGCCCTCGGGCCGGAGCGCTCTCAGCGGATCCTGGATCGTTTGGGAACTGAGGACCTCATTCCCATCGTGGACGCCATGCGACGGATGAAGTCGATCCCACCAGAGGTCCGGGAGTCCGTCCTGCTAGAGGTGAACGGGATCCTGGAAGACCTGGCTGNCACGTCCTTCCCCGGGTCTACCTTCGATGCGGATGCACCCGACGTTCCCGAGCCCGAACTCCCTGAGGAGCCATCGGCCAAAGATATCCTGGGACAGGTAAAGGAAGAGTTGCCGGAGAAGATCGAACCGAATGCCCTGCCCGACATCGATTGGGGAGCGGCAGGTTTCGATTTCGGGAGCGGCAACCGGGGCAATCCGGACGA
Source organism: Gemmatimonadota bacterium (assembly GCA_002727195.1). GTDB lineage: Bacteria > Latescibacterota > UBA2968 > UBA2968 > UBA2968 > UBA2968. The sequence goes on along the minus strand of PBWH01000028.1, from coordinate 87,810 downwards.
CGACCACGATCTGCCCTCCGACAGGGGACGTGGTCAATGAGCTCCGGCGACCTCTTTCAGACGGAGACCGCCGCCCCCGAGCCCTTGGCGGAACGGGTCCGACCGCAGACCCTCGACGACGTCCTCGGCCAGGATCACCTCACCGGCGCGGAAGCCCCCCTCCGCAAACTCATCGAGACCGACCAGATTCCCTCGATGATTCTCTGGGGGCCACCCGGTTCTGGAAAGACGACGCTCGCCCGCGTCATCGCGAACACGACGCAGAGCCGGTTCGGCTTGTTCAGCGCGGTCACGTCCGGTGTGAAGGAAGTTCGCCAGGTCATCGCCCGCGCGGCTGAAGAGAAAAAGCTCGGACGTCGCACCATCCTCTTCATCGACGAGATCCACCGGTTCAACCGTGCCCAGCAAGATGCGTTTCTGCCGCACATGGAGAACGGCACGATCATCCTCATCGGTGCCACCACAGAGAACCCGTCATTCGAGGTGAACGCCGCCCTCCTGTCGAGAGCTCGCGTGTTCGTCCTCAACGCGCTGGACGCCGTGGTCATCAAGGGACTGCTCAGGAAGGTTGCCGATGCGACCGGCGTTTCGGAAGACCGGATCGGTGAAGATGCCCTCGAGCTGATCACCGGAAATGCGGAAGGGGACGCGAGACGGGCGATCAACACGCTCGAAACCGTCGCAGCCGCAGCCAACGCGAACGGAGCGCCGCTCACCGCAGAGTTGATCACCGAGGTCCTCGGATCAAAGTCCCTCCTCTACGACAAGTCGGGTGAAGAGCATTACAACCTGATCTCCGCGCTCCACAAGAGTCTCCGGGGAAGTGACCCGCACGCCACGCTCTACTGGGTTGCCCGAATGCTCGCGTCGGGCGAACACCCGCATTACATCCTGCGCCGCATGATCCGTTTCGCATCGGAAGACATCGGGAACGCTGACCCCCGCGCCCTGTCCATCTCGCTGGCCGCGCGGGAATCGTATGACTTCCTCGGGAGTCCGGAGGGTGATCTGGCGATCGCCCAGGCCGCCGTCTACCTGGCCACTGCCCCGAAGAGCAACGCCGTCTATAAGGCCTATGGTGCGGCCAACGACGACGTTCAGAACCATCCCAACCTGCCCGTCCCCAAGCACATCCGGAATGCGCCAACCGGGCTGATGAAGGACCTCGGGTATGGTGCCGGCTACGCTTATGACCACGACAGCGAGCACGGATACGTGCCCCAGGACTACCTACCGGACAATCTGTCTGGTCGCGAATACTACCTGCCCACAGAGAGTGGCTACGAGAAGAACATCAGTGCGCTGATGGACTGGTGGCGCGAACTGCGGGAAAGCGGCGCCCCAGAGAACGGCGACGCGACACCCTGAGCGAAGCTTGGTCTACATCATCCTCTTCTTCGGTATCGGTGCATCGTCCTCCGCGGCGATCCTGATCCGTCTCTCCGACGCCGACCCGTTGATCATCGCCGCCTACCGGATGATCTTCGCGTCAGCCTTCCTGATCCCTTATGCCCTCGCCCGACATCGTCAGGAGACGATGACCCTGGTCGGGTCCCGCCCCGTCGTGATCGTGGGAAGCGGCTTGCTTCTTGCCCTTCATTTCGCCTGTTGGATTAGTTCCCTCTCGCACACCTCTGTTGCCAGCTCAGCCTTCCTCGTGACGACGAACCCCATATTCGTCGGGCTCGGCACCTGGCTCATCCTGCGCGAACACATCCCGACCCGACTGATCACCGGCACGGTCGTCGCCCTGGCNGGAACTGTCTGGATCTCCTACGGTGACATCGCCGTCAGTGAACACACGCTCTTCGGTAATCTCTTGGCTGTCGGCGGCGCTGTCGCCCTGTCCGGCCACCTACTACTCGGCCGATCGGTTCGGCAGTCGTTCTCACTCACCCCCTACATCACCGTCGTTTACTCTATCGCGGCGATCTTCCTGGTATTGGTCAGCAGCCTGAGCGGAGAAAGCCTGCTCGGGCAGCCAATGAGGGACCTGCTCCTTTTTCTGTTCCTCGCAATCGGACCGCAGCTGCTCGGACATACCTCGTTCAACTACGCCCTGGGCCGAATGTCCCCGTCCCTCCTCGTCCTGCTCATGCTGGCCGAACCGATCGCCTCTTCGTTTCTCGCACTTCTCGTTCTGTCCGAACCACCGTCTTTACAATCCATTACAGGAGGATTGATCATCTGTTTCGGCATTGCGATCGCCCTCTACGAACCCACAAGACCGCCCAGGGATGTGTGAGAGATCGTTTGCTGTCTCGTCCGAAACAATGAAGGGGCTTCGCCACTCGGCGGAGCCCCATTTCGTTTAGTATCTGATTTCACCATCAGCTTGGCGCAGCCGACACCGTTTGGATCGACCCGGTCTTGCCGAGGAAGCAGACGCGACAGGCCCATCCAAGTGCGATCAAGCCGAACAGTGCTCCACCCCTATCCGCTCCTACGAACCCCATCAGCAGTCTGTCGATCCCAGAAACGCGTCCCCCATACACGGCCAACGAGATCGCGAGGGCGAACGTGTGGACGAAGGTTTGAGCCGACACCAGGATCGGGCGGCCCACGGCATTCAGCGTTTCTTCCGTCACGTTGAAAACGCCGAGCATCGCCTAGCCGAAGGGCAGAATCCTCAGGTACCGTGCAACGCCCAAGGCCCTCACCCACTGCGTAGGAGAGGGAAAGCTCGACGAGTGAATCTTACGGCTCTACAACTGTATCTACTATCTCCTGCTGGAGGACCATCAGACTGACTCCGACGATTGCGCTCAGGATGAGGATCATTCCTGCCGGCATGAACTTCCTCGTCTTGGCGAACCGGTTGATCGCGACCCCAGTGAGTAGGAAGCCGATCAGGGAACCGATAGTGAAGGCCCGCGCAGGATTGTCGACGCTAAGCCAGGCCGCGCCAATCGACAGCCCGCCTGCGATCGCCCCGGCGAACAGCGACACACGGCTCTGTGTCTTCACATACCCCATCACGCCGCCCGCAATCAGCAGCACACCGTAAACGCCAATCAAAACCTGCCCCAACAGGATATTGCTCACGCCTCAACCTCCTCGTCATCGTTAAGGAGGTCGAAAACCTCCATCGCCAAGCGTTTCTTCTGATACTCCGCGTAGTGGATGGCCGCGTTGACTCCGTTGAACGTAGCGACCNCCCCCCACAGCACAACTTTGTAGCTGTCCGTCGCCGTTACCATCACCGCTACTGCCGTAAACAGGATACAGGCATAGAGCACCACGAAGATAATCGCTCGCCGTTTGTTCACCAGCATCCGATTGGCCGTGATGCGCAGATAATCGGGATCGATATACCCGAGAGCCTTCTTTGGCCCAACATACGATGCGGGTCCGCCCACATAGTCCATCAACGCGTTCTTGACCTCCTGCTCCCTATCCGTCAACATTTCACGCTCCCGCGTCACTCTTGTAGATTGTGCCGTTCACCTTGATACCGCTGCCGTTGGCTTCAACTTCGGGTCGCCGTCCGACCACAAACACCCACCAGACATCTTCGGCGTGCACGTCGAAATTCAGGGTCACCTGTCCTCTGGAGCCAGGCAACCGATCGACACAGCGATCGGACAGCGGGTGTCCCACACAGGCCACCCAGGTCGCGACCCCATTCAGATAGATCAGACCGACCCGCTCCTCCACGTTCCACGCCGCCTCGGGATGCCCGTGCCAGTGGTATGTCAGGTCAGAAGCAGGTCGAACGGCATCGTGGATGACAATCGTCTCAGGCCCGGCTAACCACACCTCACGGGTCACGGACGAAACGCGGGCATCCGGGTAACAATCGGACAGGTCGATCGCTACCTTTGCGGAACCTCTCTCCATCTCATCGGTCTTAAAGCATCGCTTTGCNGGCTTCGCCGACATCGCCTGACCGGCGATCACCGGGACATTGTGAGCTGTCGGTCCAAGGGTGAACGTACGCTCGGCCTTCTTCAAGTATTGCTGGTATCCAGGATCCGAGACCACCCACTCGCCACGATTTCCAATGACGACGGTACCTGTGTCTACCTGCAGGTGTCCCATCCTCGAGTTGCTGCAGGACATCGCAACCGCCAGATCCTCGTGGTCCCACCCCGTTCGCAGGCACACAGCATAGTGTGCGTCGATTACGCCCGGCGAGGGCGGAGTCCCAGCCCCGCTTTCCGGCAGAGCCCGAAGTTCGGCCAGCGCATCCGTCCGCAGCCAATCCAGCCTGGCCCTGTTCAGCAGCCATCTCCGACGACCGTCATCTGTCCAGCGGAGGACCTTTGCGTGTCCGCTCAAGTGGTAGGGCATCTCGCGAGGTTCGACATCGCCAATTTCGGCCACCTGGGCGACGTCACCCGGCGCACCCAGACCGATCGACTCGTCGATAAGGTCGTCAAAGCGCGGATGGGAAAGGATGGCCTGTCGATCTCCATCCGGCAGTGTGGTCAGCCACGGCGCGATGAAGTCGAGAATGTAGCCGTCGTAGCNGACCCCTTCCGTGTGCCCCTCCTTCCTTAGCTCGAGGAAGGCCCCGAACAGCGCAGTCAGACGTGCATTCAGATCCGGTAGCCGTGGATGATCGATGCGACTTGCACACAGAGCGATCCCGACGGTCCCGATCAGCGGGATGTTGTGGAGGACGCTGTGCGGCTCATCGAGGACCAGGATGTCCGTCGCGCTCCGATATGCGCCGTGCATCGCGTCCGAGTATGGCAGACCATCCACNACCAGGCGCTCGCACGCCATATCCAGCGGGTCTGCCAGCGCCTCTCCCAGCCACGGCCAGGCCTGAGCGGCATACCAGATCAAGCGACCGCTGTGGCCCAGGCTCAAGTCGGGCTGTTCGAACTGTCTGTAGTCAGGCCAGGTCGTCAGTGCCTCGACGTCTTTCAGGACGGCCGACCGCGCCTCTCCACTTCCTGCGTGCCCATACCAACCAAGGGCGTGGATTCTCTCCTCGAGATCCCAGAGCATCCAGATCGACCACGGGTAGGCCTCGACGCGCGCCACAGGCATGCCCGGAATCGAGAGCGCCCGCACCGGGAGTGGATAGGCGACACGCCGCCGAATCCGGTAGTAATCCGCTACCAGGTGCGTCTGACCCAGATGCGCCCGGGCCCGGTTTTCAATCTCGCTGTCAATTTCTTCGTTTCTCATCTCTGTCTCGAAGGAAGGTAGTCAAATGAGGTCCTCCGTCAACGCAACGTGTCAGATCTCGCTTGAACTCGCATACACGCCCCTTATATTCAGAACTCATCCAAACAGACGCTCCACCGTAACGGGAGGCACCACCTTGAAACTCGCAACATATGAACACAATGGCCAGACGCGCATCGGCGCGCTGAAAGACGGCAGTCTCGTCGATCTCACCGACACATTCGTATCGATCAAGTCATTGCTGGAAGGCGGCGACGACGCTCTGGCCAAAGCGCGAGCAGCGGTCGACGCAGCATCGGAAACAATCCTGGAATCCGACGTTCGATACCTGCCGCCGGTCCCCGACCCGAACAAGCTGCTTTGCCTCGCTGGGAACTACCAGTCCCACGTCGAAGAGGGCGGCGGATACTTCCCAGGGAAAGAGAAGACCTGGCCACGCGTATTTATGAAGCCGCCCAGCACGACCATCATCGGCGATGGCGACAAAATCGTCCTGCCAAGGAACGCGCAGAAAATCGACTGGGAGTGCGAACTGGCCGTGGTCATCGGAAAACACGCCCGGTTCGTCGGTGCCGCCGACGGTCTGGACTACGTTGCCGGCTACACGGTGATGATCGATGTCTCAGAGCGAGAGCTCAAGGTCCCAGACGCGAGAGAGGATCGGGATGGGGACAAGTGGTTCGACTGGCTGAACGGGAAGTGGCTGGACACGTTCGCCCCCTGCGGTCCCGTGATCGCCCTCAAGGACGAGATTCCGGATCCGCACGCGCTGGCGATCAAGCTTCGTGTCAGCGGCGACACCAAGCAGGACGGCAACACGGGACAGATGACCTACTCCGTAGCCGAACTCGTGTCCTGGATTTCTGAACTCGTTACGCTCGAACCGGGTGATATTATCGCCACGGGGACGCTGGCGGGTGTTGGGGCGACAACAGGAGAATTCCTGAAGGCCGGTGACAATGTCGAGGGGGAGATTGAGGGGATTGGTGTACTGAAAAATCCAGTTACAGGAGAGTAGGAAGACTGGCAGTAGTCAGGTAGTCAGGTAGTCAGGTAGTCAAGTAGTCAAGTAGAAGAAGCTGTTGTNGGAGGGCTCGGTGATAAGCCGAGCCCTTTCTGTTTGTATTCCAAGCGCAGAGAACAGAATAAGGCCGAGACTGAAATGCTAGAAGAAGCGGAGGTGGGGGGCCTGGTCGATCAGATCGAGTTCGGCGGCGTAGGCGAAGAATCGCGTCAGTCCTTCGATCTCGCGGTTGCTGAAGTCGAAATGGATGGAGTCGGTTAGGTAGGAGGCGTAAAACGCGGGCGAATGAGGGCGGTCTTCGGCATAGGCCTTCGCGATCTCGTCTACGTGGCCCAGCCCCGAGTCCTTGGCGGATACCAGCTGATCCCGTGCGTCATTGGTCAGAGTGCCGGGCCTGCCCGTCCAGCAGGCATAGACGAAAGGCAGGCCTGTCCAGTCAGTCCACGTCTGCCCCAGATCGAGTACACGATAACGATCGCGGTCGAGCTCGAGGGCCAGGTCGCCGATNAGAACGGCCGCATCAGCTGCTTCGAGCATTTCATCCATAACGGGAGGATGGTCGACGGTCCTGGGCTTTGCCCCGAAGCGTTTCTCAAGTAGAATGCGGGTCAGCGCGACGGAGGAGCGTGAGCTTGTGTCNAGGGCCACGGATTGCACGTCTTCTGGATCCTTGTTCAGAACAAGGAAAACACTGTTTACGCGGCCGACCGACCCGATACAGACGTCCCTGACGACCGCGTATGGCTCGGGCGACCGAGCGATCTCGATGGCCGGGATGATGGCGACGTCGGTCTCGTTCGCGTGGAGCTTACGAGCGCATTCGGACGGGACGTCGAGGACGAGCGCGAACGGGTGGTCGATCAGGTTCTGCTCGAAGGGATAGACGAGGGGTTTGGTGTTGAGGTATTGGACAACACCGAGCTTGATAGGATGAGACTGAGAGGACATCAAGAAGGAATACGTTTACGAGTCGGCACCGATCGTCCTTCGATACGACCTTTGGTCCGGCAGTGCCCGGACCGGTGGACGTGTGCCATCACGAAGTCACTAAGCATGATCGTTGGGGTTCTCTTCTAGTTGAGGATGTCGTAGCGGGTGTTTCGGCGGACGGCGGTGTAGCCGGCGTCCTGGATCAGGCGCTTCATTTCGGACAGCGTCATTTCGNCGGTGTGGCTCGTTCCGGCGGCGCTGACGACGTTCTCTTCCATCATCGTGCTGCCGAAGTCGTTCACGCCGTACCGCAACCCGATCTGCGCGATCTTCGGCCCCTGAGTCACCCAGGAGGCCTGGAAGCTCGGGATGTTGTCCAGGTAGAGCCGGGACACCGCGATCGTCCGCAGGTAGTCGTATCCCGTCGCCTTCTTCCCGTCCCATCGTTCAGCGTCAGCTGCGAGATCNGTGTAGTCCGGCTGGAAGTTCCAGGCGATGAACGCGGTGAANCCNCCCTTCTCGTCCTGAAGATTCCGGATATGTTCCAGGTGCTCCAGACGGTGTTCGGTCGTCTCCACGTGCCCATACATCATCGTGGCAGACGTGTGCATCCCGAGCTTGTGCGCCACACGATGTACTTCGAGCCACTCGTGTGTACGATCCTTCCGGAAACCGATCACATCGCGGACCTCGTCAGACAGGATTTCGGCACCCGCGCCGGGGATCGAATCGAGGCCCGCATCCCTGAGCCGGCGGATACAGTCCTCGAGCGACAACTTCGAGATGTGGGCGATGTAGAGGATCTCGGTCGCCGAAAGACAGTGCTGGTGAATTTCCGGATAGCGTTCGCGAATGCTCGAGAACAGATCCTCGTAGTAGTCGATGCGCAGCCTCGGATTCAGGCCACCCTGCATCAGGATCTCGTTCGACTTCTCCATTTTGCCACCGACGTTCACGAGCTCGTCGATCTTCTGGAAAATCTGCTCCTTCGGAAGCGTCCATCCTTCGTCGGATCCCGGTGCGCGATAGAAGGCGCAGAAGTCGCACTTCACCCAGCAGACGTTCGTGTAGTTGATGTTGCGACCGATGTTGTAGGTCACTCGGTCGAACGGATGCAACTGTTCACGAACGGTGTTCGCCAGCATCCCGATTTCGGCCACGTTGGGATGGCCCATCAGGCGGCGGGCATCATCGAGCGTAATGCGTTCGGACGCGTGGATCTTTTCAGCGATGTCGTCGATGGTGCTCATGTCACCTTTCGCCGCCGGAGCCGGATCCTACGAGGGCGCCTCCGGCGTCATCATTCTACGAGGCTAACGGAATTTTGTCGGCGACGCCGACGGAGCCGGCGTCCTCGATCTCGCGATCGGTGGACAGGATGTTGTAAACGTTGTCTCGCTCGACGGGGTCTCGTCCGCACTCGACAATGCGTTCGACGAGCTGGCTACGGGTCAGAACCTGACNTGTCTCTTCGTAGCTTTTCCGAGTGATCTCGTATTCCTGGATCGTCCCGTCGATATCGTCAGCACCATACCAGAGAGCGACCTGTGATACATCGATCGTATTCATGATCCAGAAGGTCTTGATGTGCGGAAAGTTGTCCAGCATCAGACGGGCGACAGCAATCTCGCGCAGATCCTGAATCCCCGTCGGGCCAGGCAGATGATCGATTTCCGTACGTTCGGGATGGAAGGACAGCGGGATGTAGCAGAGGAACCCGTTCGTCTCGTCCTGAAGCTCGCGGAGGGCAATCAGGTGTTCAACACGCTCACGGGCGTTCTCGATATGTCCGTAGAGCATTGTGGCATTCGAGCTGAGTCCCACCTCGTGCGCCGTTCGCGCGACCTCCAGCCAATCCTCCGAGTCGGACTTCGTCCAGAACATCTCACTCTGAACGCGGTCGCTGAAGACTTCGGCCCCGCCGCCCGGAATCGACGACACACCGGCCTCTTTCAGCTCCACCATCACGTCACGCATCGGCTTCTTCGCCACCCGCGCGATCTGTACCCACTCGATCGCCGTAAAGGCCTTCACCGCCACATCAGGCCTGATCTCCTTAACGGCCTGCACGATGTCGATGTAGTACTGATACGGAAGCTTGGGGTTGATCCCGGCGACCATGTGAACCTCGCTGATCGGGATCTCCAGGTGCTGACGCACCCTCGCCTTCACGTCATCGGTCGACAACACATACCCGCGATCATCCTTGGGCGCGACGTAGAACGAGCAGAACTTACACAGCTTGTTGCAGACATTCGTGTAGTTGATGTGCTGGTTGCGGACATACCACGCCGTGTTCCCGCACATTCGCTCGCGCACTATGTTGGCCAGGTATCCGACGACATTGAGATCTGCATCATACAGGGACAGGCCCTCCTCGAGGGTGAGCCGTTCGCTCGCGAGGACCTTCTGTTCAATCGCTTTCAGTGCGTCTGGAACCATCTTGTTCCCATTGAAGGTGTGGAGAAACATAATGTGAAGTTATCAAAACTGACTGAGTTGCCCAACTCTGACGCCAGATTCACCTATGCCCTGGCCTTGCGCTTCGACCCCTTGGTAGACCCGTTAGGCTTCGAGGCGGTCAGCATCTCCTTTGCGTGCTCGAGCGTCAGGGACGAGATCTCTTCGCCTCCGAGGAGCTTGGCAAGCTCTTCCACCCGGTCTTCAGCCTCAAGACGGGCCACATAGGTCTCCGTCCGACTGCCATCCGTCTGCTTTTTGACCGCGAAATGGTGTTCAGCCATCTTGGCGATCTGGGGCAGGTGGGTGATCGAAACGGTCTGACACCCGTCGGCCAGATGCTTGAGACGTCGCCCGACTACCTCGGCGATCCGGCCGGAAATTCCGACATCGATCTCGTCGAATATTAAGACCTGAACCGAATCCGTCTGGGCGAGCACGGTCTTCAGCGCCAGCATAATTCGGGAAATCTCTCCNCCGGATGCNACCCGANCCAGNGGCCGAGCCGTTTCGCCAGGGTTGGTCGACAGGTAGAACTCGGCTGATTCGATGCCGTCCCCCCCGACCCGATAGGTCTTCCCGTCGAACTCGACGATGCCATCGGCATCCTCTACCCGCTCGAAGGCGATCTCAAACGTCACATCGGGCATCCCCAGTTCGGAGAGTGACGCTTCAACGGCCGGGCTGAGACGGTTGGCCGCTTCGGTTCTTGCCTGGCTCAGAACCATACACTGGTCGGCCAGCGTANCCTCGGCCNGCTTCAGGTCCTCAGCAAGCTGACGCTGTTCCTCGTCGCCTGACTCCGCCCCCTGCAGCTCTTCCTGTGCCGATGCCGCATACGAGATNACAGCATCCAGATCGCCTCCATACTTCGTCTTCAGGCGATTCAGCAGCTCGATCCGCTCGACAACTGCGGCCAGCCGTTCCGGGTTGTGCTCGACCTCGCTCGCGTAGTGGGTGAAAAATCGGGATAGCTCTTCCACCTCGTAGCCCAGCGCGGCCAACTCCTCGGCTTTCTTCTCGAGAGCGCTGTCCGCGCCTGTTACNTCGCTCAGGGTGCGCTGCGCAGCGCCAAGCCGATCGGCGATCGAATCGTCGCCCTGATACAGCATCTGCTCCAGTTGCGTCGCTGTCTCGATCAGGCGCTCCGCGTTTTCCAGGCGAGACCGCTCGAGCTCCAGCGCTTCATCCTCGCCTGACTGTGGGGCAGCCGACGAGATCTCGTCAATCTGAAAAGCCAGGAGCTCCCGACGGTCCGCACGGTCGGATGACTGCCGCTGTAGGGCGTTCAGTCGGCCACGAATGTCCTCAACGCGATCAAACTGTTCACGGACCGCTTCGACATCCGGTTCGATCCCGGCGTAGCCATCGAGAAAGGCGATATGCCTGGTGGCGTCGAGCAGGGATTGATGGTCGTGCTGACCGTGCAGGTCGACCAGCAGCTTGCCCACATGCTGCAGCGATCGCACGGGAATCGCCATCCCGTTCGCAAAACAGCGGCTGCGGCCTTCTTTGTTCAACTCACGCCGGAGGATCAACTNCCCCTCGTCGACCTCGATCCCTTCTGTGGACAGCGAAGCCAGCCACGGATGATCCTCCGCAAACTCGAAGATCGCCTCTACGACACAGCGGTCCTGCCCAGTACGAATCACATCGGCGTTTGCGCGGGCACCAAGTACGAGTCCAAGCGCCCCGACCAGGATGGACTTCCCCGCTCCGGTTTCACCGGTGATGATGTTCAGACCCTGACCAAAATCGATCTCGACGTCTTCGATCAGCGCGTAGTGCACCACGTGCAGTCGACTTAGCACAGCTATTCGTCCTTCGGCGTCCGGCTAACCACGTTCCAGTCCAATTTCCGACGTAGCAGTTCGTAAAAGGAAAGNCCTTGAATATCGATCAACCGAACCCTACGTTCCGCCCGGCGAACCGTAACCCGATCGTCCGGGTTCATGTTCTGGACCGTGTATCCATCGGCTGTCAGGATGATGTCCGCGTGCTCGGCCACCACCTGGACGCAGATCTGCTGGTCGGCGGGTACCACGAGGGGCCGTTGGGAGAGTGAGTGCGGGCAAATCGGGGTGATAATGATCGAATCCAGCGAAGGGTGCAACACAGGGCCACCGGCGGACAGGCTGTAGCTCGTCGAGCCGGTCGGGGTCGAGACGATCAGGCCGTTTCCCCAGAACGAACTGACCGGTACATCGCCGATCCAGGTCTTCAACTCGATCAATCGAGCCAGGACTCCTTTCTCGATCACGATCTCGTTCAGCGAGAACGCCGTCGTCGTGCCCAGGGTCGCCTCGAGCGCCAAGCGATCGCTAATCCGATACTTCCCCTGGAGTAACCGCTCGATCGCATCTTCCAGCTGTTCCGGCGCGCTGTCGGCGAGAAAGCCGAGCCTGCCTAGGTTCACACCCAGAATAGGTGTAGAGGAATCGCGAACGAGGTTGGCGGCACGGAGAATCGTCCCGTCGCCGCCGAGTGCGATTACGATCTCGGAGTCCTGAGCGAGCTGTTCCTTGGAGACGAGCTCCCGGTCGATGCCGTCTTCCAAGTCCCCGTGCACGAGGACATCCGCGCCCTGCCGCGTCACCAGCTCACAGAGCTGATCGACCACGCGACCGATCCCTGACTTGGTCGTGTTTACGACCACACCGACCCGATTCACGGAATGCGCCACTTTATACCGTATCTATTTGAATATGAATAAGTTGCCGCGCACCAACTGGGTCGAAACATACCCACTGGGAGTCAGCACGACAAGGGAATCCACGTCTAGAACGGGAGGCCCTCCGTGTCGATTTNTTCATCTTCGGCATCGTCCTCGACGCCCTCGTCGTCGAGCTCCTCAAGCTTGAAGCCCGAGTGATCCTTCACCAGCACCTCGACCTTCTGTTTCGCATCTTCGAGCCTGGCCCGGCAGACATTCGACGCCTTCAGGCCTTGCTCGAACAACTTGAGCGCGTCACTCAGCGGCAGACTGCCCGCCTCGAGCTGCTCGACTGCCTCTTCCAGTGTCTTCAACGAAGCCTCGAACGTCTGTTCTTCCTGCTTTTCGCTCATACCCCTGCCCTGTTTCCATTCCGTCCCTAGACGGGCTCGACTACCTGCTTGTAGAACTCCACGATATTCCCCGCTCGATCCGAGACCCGATCGACCAGTTTCTGCTGCTGCTCCTCGTCCATCGGATGGAAATCCTTGGCAATCTCGATCTTCTGCTGCATCTGCGACGCGTCGTCCGGCCCGGTGATCAACACACTGATCGGNTGCGACCACGCNAACGTCAGCGCCTCTTCAAAGCTCACCCGATCCGGAACCAGCTTCGGATGCGATCCGTGCTCAAACTGTTTATCCCCTCCGAAGAATCCACCGTTCGACAGCGTCTTCATCGCCAGGATCCCCATCTTTCGGTCGACCAGGGCCGGCAATACGTTCACGATGAAGCTCTCGAAACTCGGATCCGCGCAATTAATCGGCATCTGAACGGTCTCGAAGATGTCCGTCCGTTCGAGCATCCGCTTGTGGGCCCACGGACTCGTGTGACCGGTGAAACCGATGTGACGAACCTTCCCCTCTGCCTTCGCCTTCTCGAACACGTCCAAAACGCCCTGTTCGATCCGCAAATCCACATCTTCCGGATCCTTGAGCGAGTGGACCTGCCAGAGGTCGAGATAATCCGTCCGCATCCGTCTGAGCGAATCTTCCAGGTGTTCCCGTGCCGTCGTCTCATCCTTTGCCGTCGACTTGGTCATCAGGAACACGAGATCGCGATGCTCCGGCGTCAGATACTTCCCGTATCGCTCCTCCGAGCGGCCGTTCTGGTAGACGTGGGCGGTATCGTAGAAACGAACGCCCCCCTCGAGTGAGGTCTCAACGATCGCCTGGGCTTCACGCTCAGACTCCGCGCGCCCCACGTGTGCGCCGCCCGTACCAAGCATCGTCACGGACTTGCCGGTCGACCCCAGGGTGCGCTGGGGGAGCAACTCACCCAATCTGTCAGTCTTCACAGACACCTCCGGTCAGAGCCCGAGCAGAAACTGGCCCTGCTCATCATCGGGTAAAATGCGATCCACGGTCACGTCGGCCTGGCCTTCGGAAAACCGGACCCGTAAACCATCGCCCTGCTCNAGCGTTCCCGCATCCAGGACCAGCTCACCGTTGTCCAGCCGCTGCGAGATGCTGTATCCACGACCCATCGTCGACAACGGGCTAAGGGACGCCAGTTTGGCCGTCAGCCGACGGTAATCCTGACGCCGATCGTCGTAGGCGCGCCTCATCCCTTCCAATACCGCACGCTCAAGCTCATCGACCGTCTGCGCGTTCTGGGTGACGAGATCTTCCACACGCCGTAGCCCGTAACGCTCGCGACACGACTCTACCAGGACCTCGTTCTCACGGAGAAGATCATCCATCGACTCCACAAGCCGATCACCCAGGCCGATCACCCGATTGCGGAGTTCGGCCACGTCGCATACGGCCAACTCGGCCGCAGATGATGGCGTGGGGGCGCGTACATCAGCCACCAGGTCGGCGAGGGTGAAGTCGATCTCGTGACCGACAGCAGAAATGACAGGCGTCTCGCTTTCTGCAATCGCTCGCACAACTGTTTCGGTGTTGAAGGCGGCCAGATCCTCCTTCGCTCCCCCGCCCCGCCCGACGATCATCACGTCTGCATGACCGAATCGATCGAGTTCGGCTATGGCCAGCGCGACCTCACGGTCCGATCCGGCACCCTGGACGGATGCCGGTCGCAACACGACTCTGAGTCCCGTAAACCTGCGTCTCAGCACTGACAGGATATCCCGGATCGCCGCCCCTGATTTCGAGGTCACGACCCCGATCGTTCGAGGGTATTCCGGCAGGACGCGTTTCCGCGAATCGTCGAACAAACCCTCTTTTTGCAGCTTCTTCTTGAGCTCCTCGAGCGCGATCTGGTCCTGTCCCACGCCTGACTGGACGAGACGCTGCACAGACAGCTGATACTGGCCGGACCGTTCGTAGACGGTCAGTCGCCCCCGTGCGACCACCTCCATCCCGGCCTCGGGCTTAAAGCCCTTGATCTGCTGNGATCGCCACATCACGCACCGNAGCTGGCAGTGGGGATCCTTGAGNGTGAAGTATCGGTGACCGGAAGCGTGTTCGGTCCAGGACGCGATCTCGCCGACGACCCAGACGGGAGGAAATTCCATCTCGAGCGTTTGCTTGACGGCCTGGGTGACTTCGGTAACGGTGTAAGGTCTGTCGGCCAAAGGATCGGTAGTCAGATAGTCAGTCGTCAGATATCAGCGGTTGGGAGAGGTCGGACTGCCAGAGGCGGTACAATATAGATAGGATTGGGTGGTGTCGGTAGGAGCAGAACCAATAGCATCTCAGGCCCCCCTGCAAGGCCCCCAGCCGGAAGGTATATATGCCCGCCATTCATTATGACACACGGTATTTCACCAGCCCATTCACGGGCACCACCGTGTCAACAGACACGCCTTACCAGATAGAGGTTGGGACAAAGACAATCCCCGGGAAGTCACGGAGACCCTACTGGCTCGCCGGGGCCGCTGTAGGAGCCGGAATTGGTCTCATCTTGGGTAGTAACCTCTACAGGAAGGCGTCCTAGCTAGAGCTAGAGTTGGCGGAACCAACGATAGGTGCTAGATCAAGATGGGGAGTGCGTTTCGCGGGGCGCGTGCCGCTTCCATCGGCAGCAGGACCACCACCCAGCGGTGGACTCTCACGAATGCCTTAAGGACACAGGACCATAAGGCAATCGAAGATCCCTGGGCGCACGTATCCCATCCGAAGGGAAATCTGGGAGCGTCAGGAGGAGCCGTCGCCGGGGGCGAGGTCGATTCTGAGGCGTTCGATGNTCTGGGCACGGCCGGTGGCGTTGTCGACGTCGATGATGACGCCGCAAAGTTTGACGTCTTCGGTGGCGGGCTCGTAGCGGGTGGGCAGCCGGTCGAGGAACTGCTGGATCACGGCCTCCTTCTGGGCGCCGATCACCGAGTTGTGTGGGCCGGTCATCCCGGCGTCCGTCATGTAAGCGGTACCTCTGGGGAGGATCGTCTCGTCCGCCGTCTGGACGTGGGTGTGAGTTCCGATCACAGCGCTGGCCGAGCCGTCCATATACCAGCCGAAGGCGATCTTCTCGGATGTGGCCTCTGCGTGGAAGTCGATGAAGATAATCGGGGTNTTCTTNCGGAGTTCCTCGGCACACGCCATCCCGGACCGGAACGGGCAGTCCATCGGCCGCATNCCNGTCCGTCCCATCACGTTGGCCACCCCTACGGGAACGCCNGACTTCGACATAAATACCTGAGCCCCGCNCCCCCCNACATCGNCCGGATANTTCGCCGGACGCAGGATNTTCTTCCCGGACACGATATACGAGATCCCGCTCTTCTGATCCCAGACGTGGTTCCCTGTCGTAACGACGTCGGCCCCGTAGGTGTGCAGCTTGTTCCCGATGTTCTCCGTGATCCCGAAGCCACNGGCTGCATTCTCGCCGTTCACGATAGTGAACTCGATGTCGTGTTCTTCGATCAGTCTGGGGATGAGCTCTGACGCGGCTCGGCGGCCAGGCTTCCCGTAGATGTCACCGACAAACAGTATTCGCATGCGTACAGCTACTTACTATTCAGGAACATTGTCATTAGGATTGAGGACGGAGGATTAAACGTCAAAACCCGATTTTCGATCTTCAATTCCCAATCCTGGATTTTCAATCCTAGCTATCTGGCCATTTCCATCGCGCGGACTTCGCGGATGACGGTCACTTTGACCGGTCCCGGATAGGTGGTGTCTTTCTCCAAGCGTTTCGAGATCTCTTCGACCAGTCGTTCGGTTTCAGCGTCGCTGATCTGATCCGAATCGGCGATGACGCGGACTTCACGGCCGGCCTGAATCGCGTAGACGGCTTCAACACCACCAATATCCGTGGCGCGATCTTCGAGACGCTGAAGCCGGCGGACGTAGCTCTCAAGCACCTCGCGCTGGGCCCCCGGACGAGCTCGCGAAATAATATCCGCTGCATCAACTAGGACAGCGATTGGCGTAGCCGGATCCGCCTCCCCGTGGTGGGACTCGATGGCGTTGATCACGACGTCGTCTTCACCATACTTGCGTGCCAGGTCGGAACCCGTCTCACCAGTGGTCCCTTCGGACTCGTGGTAGAGTCCCTTGCCGATGTCGTGAAGAAGACCGGCACGCTTGGCCTTCTGTGCATCGAGGCCGAGTTGGGTGGCCATCATTCCGACGAGGAACGCGACCTCCTTGCTGTGGTTCAGGAGGTTCTGCCCGTAGCTCGTCCGGTAACGGAGTCGACCGAGGATCTCGACGATCCGCTCGTGAACGCGCGGCACGCCAATCTCGAACACGGCCTGCTCCCCGGACTCGCGGATCAAGTCCTGAATCGAGTTGTGCGACTTCTCTACGACCTCCTCGATCCGACCAGGATGAATCCGGCCGTCGAACACGAGCTGTTCGAGCGACATCTTCGCAACCGAACGACGTATCGGGTCGAACCCGGACAGGACGACGGCCTCCGGTGTATCATCCACGATCACATCGACTCCCGTCGCCATCTCGAAGGCACGGATATTCCGTCCTTCCCGCCCGATGATACGGCCCTTCATCTCCTCGTTCGGCAGCTTGACCACCGCGACTGTCGACTCGACCGTGTGATCCGACGCCAGGCGCTGGATCGCGTTGGAGATGATCTCTCTGGCTTCCTCGTTCGCTTTCGTCAGCGCCTCGTCACGGATTTCCTTGATCCTCCACGACGCATCCGTTCGCGCCTCTTCCTCCAGGTTCGACACGAGCGTGTCGATCGCGTTCTGCTTGGTCATCTGTGCGATCTGCTCGAGCTTCGCCGTCTGTGCAGTCAGGGTCGTCTCGAGTTCGGTCGAACGCTTCTCGAGGTCCTCCTCCTGAACGACCAACTCCTCTTCTCGCTGCAGGATCGTCGTCTCCTTGTGATTCAGGAGATCCGCTCGCTTCTCGAGCTGCCGATCCAGACCGTTGAGACGCGTATCCTGCGTCTTCACTTCATCCCATTTCCCCTCGATCTCACGTTCAAACGTGATCCGTTCCTGGTGCATTTCATCGCGTGCTTCCAATATCGACGTTCGTTTGAGGGATTCTGCGTCTGCCTTCGCATCCTCGACCGTCTGCGCTGCGTCCGCTTCGGCTCGATGGATCTTGCTGTGGGCGAGCTTGGTGCTCACGAGCCAGCCGAGGACAAACCCAAGAAACAGGAGTCCGATCGACAGCAACATCACGGGCACCGTTCCCATATCCGTCTGAAGCATGGCACACCTCGTACAAGATGCTGAAACAAAAAGATCCCTGTCGCCACGAAAGGACGGACCTCCGGCGTCAGGGAATCGAAAATAGCAAGACGTCTCCCGGCCCGAATGGATCGGGGAAACGCTGCCCTGCTGTCACGTGACAGCTTTGGTGATGAGCGCGGCTAGCTGCCGCTGACAGAGGTCCGGTCGATCAGAGCAGACAATCGGTCTGCCGACTGGGCTGCGGCCCGATCGATTCGGTCCGAGCCTTCACGTATCTGTCGTAACTCATCAGCCAAATTGACCGCGGCCAGAACGGCAATCGTCGAAACGGACCGGAGCGACAGCGTCTGCGCAACCTCGTGCATCTTCTCGTCGACGAAGCGCCCGATCTTCTTTGTATAGTCGATGTCGGCCGAGGATTCGACGTCGTAGTCGGTCCCNAACAGCCGGATCTTGACGACCTCTGGCCTTGCCATGTGCTGGTATCAGATCCCCTGTAGATTCACGAAGCTTGTGCTGTATCCAGACGAGAGATCATCTGCTCGATCTTCCCCTGAATCGCCTCCTTGTTGTCTATGAGGGAGGCGTTGTCTTCATACAACTGCTGGAGTCGATCCCGGTCAGCCCGGGCCTCCGTGAGATCTTGTTCAGACTGTTGCAAACGCTCCTCGAGCGCCTGCTTCTGTGTGGCGAGGTCGGAATTGGCGTTACGCAGCTGGTCAATCAGTGTCACTGCGCGATCAATCTGGGCGTTCAGCCGATCGATCCCCTCGTTGACCTCGTTCTCCGCCCTGACTTCGGCGTCCATTAAGTCTCCTGAAAGAGTGGGCTAAGTCATATCAAAATCAGATGTTTGGAACATGTAGAAGTTAACCACTGCGGGGGGTGAAGTCAACGGAAGGGGGTGGAAATAGGACCACCCGCAACAACACCCAGCCCTCACCCTGGCGACAGGGTTTGTCGCCAAACAGGTGAGGGCTGGACAGGCAGGCCGACCACTCGGAGTCCAGAACACAAAACGGAGCCCCCCGAACTGCCGTTCGGAGGGCTCCGTTTTTCTCGAGTGTCGCGCTTCGATCCTGAGCGGCGTCGAAGGGCTCAGCGTGACACGCTATGCCACGTTGGCTGTCTCCACCACTACCTTGAAGGCATCCGGGTTCATAACAGCCAGGTCGGCCAGCACCTTGCGGTTCACCTCGACCCCAGCCTTGTTCAGCCCGCTGATCAGCTGGCTGTAGGTCGTGCCGTTCTCGCGAGCGGCGGCGTTGATGCGGGTGATCCAGAGGGATCGGAAGTTGCGCTTCTTCTGTCGACGGTCGCGATAGGCGTATTGGCCGGCGCGGTCGACGGCGTCGGACGCGGTGCGGATCAGCTTGCTGCGTCCGCCGCGATAGCCCTTCGCCTGCTTGAGGATCTTCTTACGTCGCCTGCGGGAGGCGACGTTGTTCGTTGCTCTCGGCATCGATCGTCTCCTTCCCTAAGAGGTGGCCAGCAGGCGTTTGATTCTGCGGGTATAGGCTTCCGAAACACCGCCACCCTTGCGCATCTTACGTTTGCGCTTGGACGACATCTTCGTCAAAAAGTGGTCCTGCGGCGTACCGCCACGTTTCAGGCTGCCGGACTTCCGCTGCTTGATACGCTTCGCAGTCGCCTTGTGCGTCTTCATCTTCGGCATCTCTCATCCCTCCGACCGGAGAGTGGGCATGAGCAGGACGAGTGTCTCTGGACACTCAGTTCGATCCCTGCCGCACGTCTTATTGCGCCGTAGCCTTGGCGAAGACGGATCACTCCGCCCTCCTCCACTCCGGCGAGCACCAAATCTCCCAAAATGGCCCCTTCAAACCAAGAAAAAACTAACTTTACGGTCCGATCTGGCCTTGTTACTGCGCTTTCGGAATCAGCGTAATCACCATCGCGCGCCCTTCGTTCCGCGGCGGCGCCTCTGGCTGGCCGACTTCCTCCAGATCCACAGCGACTTTATCGAGCAGCTCCCGCCCAAGTTCGCGATGGGCATTCTCCCGTCCGGAGAACATCACCGACATCCGGACCTTGTGGCGCTGCTTGAGGAACGTTTCAGCGTGTTTGACCTTGAAATCGTAGTCGTGTGAGCTGATCCGGACACGCATCCGGATCTCCTTCAACTGCGATCCGGCCTGCTTCCCCTTCTTCTGCTTCTTGCTCTGCTCGTACCGGTATTTGCCATAATCCATGATCCGGCACACCGGCGGGCGCGCGTTAGGGGCGACTTCCACCAGATCCAGACCAGCCTCCTCGGCCATCGCCTGGGCATTCTTGGTCTNGACTACACCGACCTGCTCACCTTCAGCGTCGATCAGACGTATCTGGGGTATCCGAATCTGCTCGTTGACCCTGGGTCCTTCCCGCACCGGCGGGCGACCCCGATCTCCTCTTCCTCGAAAGCCTCTGTTAATGCGAACAACCTCCTGTTTTGGGTTTGTCTGTCTTCGTCGCCGTCTCCTCCTGTATGCGGGAGACGAGATCGGCGATTTCCATCTTACCCAGGTCACCGTCACCGTGACGACGGACAGACACCTGGCCAGATTCCACTTCTTCCTTACCGACGATCAGCATATACGGCACCTTCTGCGTCTCAGCCTCGCGAATCTTATAGCCAAGCTTCGCATCCTGATCGTCCACCTCAACGCGAACCCCGCCAGCCTTCAGATCCTGCCCAACCTGCTGCGCGAAGTCCATCTGCACGTCCGAGATCGGCAACACTACAGCCTGAACGGGTGCCAGCCACACCGGGAAGTTACCGGCGTAGTGTTCGACCAGCGTACCGAAGAACCGTTCCATCGAACCGAGTAGCGCGCGATGCACCATAAACGGCCGGTGATACTTCCCATCATCACCGACAAACGTCAGATCGAACCGCTCGGGCAGGTTGAAGTCGAACTGAATCGTCGTGCACTGCCACTCACGGTTGAGCGAATCCTTGATCTTGACGTCGATCTTGGGGCCATAAAAGGCACCGCCGCCATCGTCAATCAAATACGGGAGCGAATGCTTGTCCACCGCTCGTTTCAGCGCGTCCGTNGCCATATCCCAGTTCTCGGGATCGCCAACCGCCTTCTCCGGACGCGTGCTGATATACATGGAATAATCTTCGAAGCCGAAGGACCGGAGCACGAACAACGTGAAGTCGATCACGCGCTCGATCTCGCTCTCCACCTGGTCCGTCCGGCAGAAGATATGCGCGTCGTCCTGCGTGAACCCGCGCACCCGCATCAACCCGTGCAGGGTGCCTGACGCCTCATACCGATACACGGTTCCCATCTCTGCCCAGCGGAACGGGAGTTCGCGGTAGCTGCGTCGCTTGTTCTTGTATATCATGCTGTGGAAGGGGCAGTTCATCGGCTTGGCGAAGTACGACTGACCGTCCACATCCATCGGAGAGTACATACTCTCCTTGTAGAACTCGAGGTGCCCGCTCGTCTCCCACAGCGTCGACCGCCCGATATGCGGGGAGCCCACGAGCTCATATCCACCTTCGAAGTGCGCCGCACGCCAGAAATCCTCGATCTGATGGCGGATCCGCATTCCCTTCGGGTGCCACAGCACGAGCCCTGGCCCGACCTGATCGCTGACCGAGAACAGATCCAGCTCCGTCCCGATCGTCCGATGGTCGCGACGCTTGGCCTCCTCCAGCAGGTTGAGGTGCTTTTTCAGATCCTTCTTGTCCGGGAACGAGACGCCGTAGATCCGCTGCAGCATCTTGTTCTTCTCGTCACCCCGCCAGTAGGCGCCAGACGAGCTCAGCAGCTTGACAGCCTTGATCTTCCCCGTGCCCGGCACGTGTGGCCCGCGGCAGAGGTCGATGAACTTGTCCTCATTCCGGTAGATGCTGATCGTCTCATCCGACTCGATATCTTGGAGAATCTCAAGCTTGTAGGGCTCGCCCATATCGTCGAACATCTTGTAGGCTTCGTCGCGCGGCAGTTCTTCCCGCTCAAAGGGCTGATCTTCCTTCGCGATCTCGCCCATCCGCTTCTCGATCTTCTCCAGATCTTCCGGCGTAAACGGCTGATCGACATCGAAATCGTAGTAGAAGCCACCCTCGATCGGCGGACCGATCGTCACCTTTGCATCGGGAAACAAGTCCTGGACAGCCTGTGCCATAACGTGGGCCGTGCTGTGCCAGTAGACCTCCTTACCGTCGTCTTCGCGGAACGTCAGGATCGAGACGTTTGCATCCGCTTCGATCCTGTGGTTCAGGTCAACGGTCGTCCGGTCCACCTGACCGGCGAGCGCGGCACGAGCCAGCCCTGAGCCAATAGACTCGGCGACTTCGAGAACGGTTGTGCCCGAGGCGTAGGGTTTCTGCGTTCCGTCAGGAAGTGTGACTATAATGTCTGCCATTTATCAGCTTCTAGTTTCAACCCCAAAGGGGTTGAGGACGACAGTCTGGGGTTCGCTGAAACCCAGGTCAAGAAAGGGACGATTGGTGTTCAACCCTGAAAGGGTTATGGCCGAAGGACTGGCGCGGGTAATAAAAAAGACGCTACACCTGACTGTTGGTGTGCGTCTCTCAACTCAAAACCAAGTGGTCAGGTAATGGTGTTCGCGCCCGATGGATCCTCCGGGATATAAAATGGGCAGAAAAGATTTNTATGCCTGTATAAGGTATCTTTCGGCCAGGAGGGTGTCAAGACGAAAGCCCCTGAGCCATCCCTGATACGATCATCGGCGTGTTCGCTCATTTCATCACATAGAATGCTTCCGTATCCGTCGTGTATGCCTCGAGCGAACGGCCTGCCTCCGAGGCCAATCGCTCGATCTGCATCAGATAGTTGGTTTCCATTCCGACATCAGAACCTCCCAGCGTTCGCGTTGGGTAAGAGACGATGATCTGGTCGGCGTTCAATCGCCTGATCAGGTCAAGCCCCGCACCTTCCTGCTGATGCTCGAGGCACGACAGCAGCTTCAGAGCGAGGACGACATCTGCCTGCGGAAACGGCACAGCGACGACGTCGTCCCACAGGAACTCAGCCTCAACCTGAACTGTCTCGGCAAAGGTTGTCATCTGATCGAGCATCCCACGATGCAGATCGATGCCTGTGTAGCGGAATGAGCGTGAGCGGCGTATTGTCGGCAGAGAGAGCGCATTCATCCCGCAGGCAATGTCCAGGACCATCCCCCCATCGGGAACCACATCCGCAACCAGTTCGGCAAAGTCGGCCAGGATTCCCGCACGTTCACGGGTGGACGCGTGCAGGCCCATGAGTTTTCGGCTCCCCAGCAGTACCGACTGCTCATCGGTCGGATCGATCCCCGACAGCTCTGTCTTGAACTTCCGTTGCCAGTTCCCGTCCAGATAGGCCCCGAACGCCTGGTGAAGCTTCTTCCGGACGGCCTGTTCGAGATCCTTAGCGGCTCGATATCGTCCCGAGAGTTCCGCGATCTGCCTCCGAACCACGGATGGGTGAANATCTCGATACTTCCGTGATCCGCGGATGCGTGATTCGACCTTGATGAGGTCAGACATCGCGGAATCCTCGACTGCCGTCGTGCTGAGGCCGAAGGCGAAAACATCCCTCTGGGTTCTGGACCAACCGGTCGAAGCCATCAAATGCACCCTTTGGTAGGGACATTAGTGAGTGTGAGCAGGATGGTCGAGACCTGCCAGAGATCCTTCGCCCGCGGCTCAGGATGACGTGCTCCTCAGACGCTCGATCAGCCGCGAGTAGTAACGCAGGTTGTGCATTGTAGCGAGCCGGTGCCCCGCCGTCTCCCCGATCTTGAAGAGATGTTGCAGATACGAGCGCGAATAGGTCGAGCAGCACGGACAGTCACAGCCATCCTCGATGGGTCCCTGGTCACGCGCGAAGGCTTCGCGTTCGATTCGCACATACCGAAAGGACCCCGGCGACGATCCATCGTCGACATACAGTCGGCCGCGTCTGGCATCCCGTGTCGGGATTGTACAGTCGAACGTGTCGAACCCGGATCGAAACGCCTCGACCAGATTGTCCGGCTTTCCGATCCCCAGACCGTGAAGCGGCAAGTCGTCAGGCAGCATCTCAGCGACTGCACCAACCTCATCGACCAGTGTCCCATCATCCGCGATCGGCCATCCGCCGAACCCGAACCCGTCGAACCCGATCTCCAGCAACCCGTCCACGCACCGTTTGCGTTGGTCCAGATCAAATCCGCCCTGCACGACCGCGAACAGAAGCGGTCGATCCGCTCGATCACTCATTGTTCGATCGAATGCTTCACGGCACGCCTCACCCCACGCCAGGGTCCGATCGACACTCGCCGCCAGGGCATCAGCGCCGGCTCCATCCTGAGGACAGTCATCCAACGCAAACAGGATGTCAGTTCCCAGTTGCACCTGATACTGGATGCACTTCTCTGGCGTCAGCAATCGCTTCTTCTGGCCCTGCATCTTGAACGAAACGCCGCTCGGCGAGATCGTCACCCCCTTCGCTCCCCCAGCAGCAAGGGAGTAGACCTGGAACCCGCCGGAATCAGAGACGATCGGTCCACTGAAACCTGTGAACGTGTGGATGCCACCGACATCGCGAATCACGGTTGTGCCCGGACTCATCGACAGGTGGAGGGTGTTCACCATCAGACTCTCGACACCACAGGCTTTTGCGTCATTCGCATCCAGTGTGCGGATGACGCCGCGAGTGGCGTCGGGGAGGAACCCTGGAAGTTCGAGGTTCCCGTGAGGTGTTGTGATGGAGGTCAGTCGGTTTGGCAAAGAGAGTCCGTTCAGGGTAGCGGGTGGGGTAACGTCCTTCGCCACGTCGCAACCAAGGCTGCGACTACTCAGGATGATCGGTGCGATTTCTCCCGCTCTCCCGCTCAATGGGTGGCGGGTGGCAGATGGGTTAGGGCAAATGGAGCATCTTGTGGATCCTGCAAGACAGGCGCCACGTCGGGTGGCGCTGCAGGATCTCAAGCGCTTTGTGGATATACTCGGGCTTGCTCGATTCGGGCTGAAGGTAGATCAGCTCGGAGCGATCCTCTTCGACCTGATCTTCGCGGAACGCTTTGCCAACGACATACTTCAGCTCGGTTATGCGTTCGAACCCTTCGACCACGCGTTTCCGTTTTGGGCTGACCGTCCAGTGTTCAATCAGGTCAAACAGCTCGGTTTGAGGCGGGAGAGATCCGCTCGTCTCGATATGGAGTCTGTAGCCGAGTCTCCGGAGGGCTTCACAGAGCGGAGCGATATTCTGGCCCAACGGTTCGCCACCGGTCAGGCTTACCCATTCACCGGTATGGATCCGGACCTCGTCGATGATCTCCTGCAGGCTCATCTCGGTAAACGAATCGAACTCGGTGTCGCAGAAGAAGCATCGAAGATTGCACTTTGCGAGCCGGACGAAGATAGTTGGCTGACCGACGCGGGCTCCTTCCCCCGCGATCGAGTAGAAGATCTCGTTGATCTGGAGAATCTGGCCGTCGTTCCAGACGGGTCGGCTATGCTCGGATGCGTCAGGGATGCTATCTATATCACTCATATCGTCAGATGAACATTGGTGTCAAAATACCATCTTTCCGGGTGCCTTCCAGGCACCGGCCTTGTCCTCCTCGTTCGCCCCCCGACGACTGGAAGCCATCGGGGGCGGAGGCATACCACCACCATATAGACGTGTCGTGAGCGCCCTCCACTTCTTCTACCGAATATAGATTTGTTCATGGAAAACCGGCCTGCTCCATCCCTGGAAGGCGGTGGCGGCGGTGTTTTGCATCGGGACGTTACCCAGCCGTGTACCCGCCCCCCAGACGTGATAGGTCGAGCCGATTGTGATGGCGGCGACGTTGTCCGTATGCAGATCTCTTACGCGCGTCATCGTCTCGCGCAGTCTCACCGTGTCGACGGTCGAGATTGCGCGCTTGATCAGTGTCGTGGCTTCGTGCAGCCAGGGCTGACCATTCTTCGACGCCTCCTTGTGCCAGAACGGGACGGTCTCATTCATAATGGCCCAGTCGTTCAGCCTCGCGAGCGGATCAGCCGGGCCCTCCAGTGACCAGACGTGGATGTCGAACTCGCCCTGCGTACGACGAGGCCACAGGATGTTCCGGAGGACGGCATTGATGTAGACCTTGATCCCGACAGCGGCCCAATGCTCGGCCACGAGCTGCATCACGTCGACGTTCATCGCCGGTGTGATCAGGCAGTCGATATTAACGNCAAAGGGCGATCCGTCGCTGAACTCACGGATGCCATCTCCGTCGGCATCCACAAATCCTGATTCGTCCATCAGCTGACGAGCCTGCTCCGGATCGTATTGCGTGTACTTGCGATACGCCTCTTCACTGTAATAGGGGCTCTGGGGCGCGAATGAGTATCCGGAGATGTCCATCATCCCCTGATAGACGATCTCCTTGATCTCTTCGCGGTTGATCGCGTGCGAGAGCGCCTGACGCACCTTCAGCGTCCGGAATGCCTCCCGCAGTCTCGGGCTCGGCGCATCCCAGTTCAGATACATCGTCATCCCGCGCTCCGGCCCGGTCACGCGGATCTTGTATTTACCGTTCCGCTCCCCCGCCTTCAGCATCTGCAGCATACTCGACTGCGAGTAGCGGCCGAACAGGTCAATCTCCGCGTTCATAAACTTCAGCAGTATCACCTGGGTATCCTGAATCACGTTGAACTCGAACCGATCGGCATACGGCAGCTGGTTACCGGCCGTATCCACTTTCCAGTAGTAGGGGTTCCGCTCGTAGATGATCCGTTGACCGCGTTCCCACTGAACCGGTACCCACGCTGAGATCCGAGGTAATCCAGGCGCCATCACCAACTGCGCCGATGTGGTGCTGTCGCGAAAGGTCTGATAGTCCGACGACGGGTTGTAACGCGGGTGGAGGTGCGCCAGTTTGTGTTTGGGATAGGCCGACACGGTCGCGCAGAACGCCTGGAGCACACGTCCGAGCGGCTTCGGCGATATCACCTTCAGCGTCAGGTCGTCCACTTTCTCCATCTGAATCGGCTTCCCATCCACCGTCCAGACGCTCTCCAGGGCCGCCGAATTGCGAGCGTCGTCATCGACCCGCATGTCGTAATACCAGAACAGGATGTCGTCGACCGTGAAAGGATGCCCGTCCGACCACTTGATCCCATTCCGAACCTTGAAACAGGCGACACGCCCCTCGTCCTCGAACCAGTGAGTCTCGGAAACGTTGTTCAGGATCCGATCCGGCAGCGGCCGCTCGTATCCCATCAAGTTCTCGGACAGCGTCTTGTTCACACCCGCCGTCTGAACGATATCGCCGGTGAGCGCGCGGCGGATCGTCCCGCCGTATGTCCCGATGGTATCCACAGGAACGATCACGAGCGGATTCTCGGGCAGACGTTCCGAGACAGGCGGCAGATCGTCGGCCTCCACGCGCTGCTTCAGCATCGGCGCTTCGTTGAAAGCGCGAGACTGCAAGATCAGTTCGGGAATCTGTCTCGGTGCGCGGGTCTCGATCCGACCGGTGGTGATATCGCTGGTTGTCGCATCCGTCTCCACCTTACCCGAATCTTCGGGAAGGCAGCTGGAGAGTATCGCGACAAGCAGAATGGATCGGCACAGACGGAACATATCAGTCCTAGCGGGAGAATGGACCGCAATATACCAGCGGCCCCGAAGCGGTGCAATTCGCGGGGCCTTGACACGCTCTCCACACGCTGGGTAATTCCCACAAGACCTCCAACGACAGAGAGAACCGATGTACGACTACGATCTGATCCTAGCTGCCCAGACCCAGCGCATCCTGACCGCCTACCCCTGCCAGATTTTGGATCCTGCCAACCCCGCACACGGCTGCTTCCTGCCTGAGCACGGCGACCATCACCCCAACGCTGATCACGGCAGCAATGCCTCCCTTCTGGCGACCGCCTGCTACACGTTCCTGTGCGACGGCTCGCCGCTCCACGAAGACGACGAGCTCTTCGGTCGCATACAGAAGTCGATCGCCTTTGAGCGAGCGTGGCAGCGGCCCACCGGCTTGATAGACCTGGTCAGCGTGAACTGGGAGTCACCGCCGGACACGGGATTTGCCGTTCAGCTCTTCTCACCGGTCGTCGCATTCGCACGACGGCTCACCGACGGTAACGAGCGTGCGGCCGAGATCGCTGAGACACTCGGCGAGTTTGTCCGCACGGCTGCGACGGGTATGATCGATCGCGGGTTCCACACCCCCAACCATCGATGGGTCGTCTGTTCCGCCCTGTCCCAAGCGATGACTTTATATCCCGACGTCGACGCGCGTGCCTACGTCGACAGCATCTTGACCGAAACAATCGACATCAACGACGACGGGGAGTTCACCGAGCGAAGCACCGGTATCTACAACGCCGTCTGCGATCGCGGACTCCGGTTTATGGCCGATCACCTCGACCGTCCCGAACTGCTCGACGACGTCCGCAAGAACCTGGAGATCATGACCCACCTATTCCACGAAGACGGAACTGTCGTGACCAGCATCTCGAACCGTCAGGATCGTGGCAATCGACTCGTACCGACCGGGATCGCAGACTCCTTCTTCGACATGGCCAACCGCGACAACGACGGGAGATGGGCGTCGATCGCCGACCGGTTGATCGCCCTGGGTCAGGACGCACAGCACAGCCCCTGGCAGATCCAGCCGTTCACGCAGAACCCGGAGTATCGTGAGTCACGCATCACGCGTTCGCCGATTCCCGACAACTATGCACGGCTTTACCCCGTGTCCGGGCTGTGGCGCGTCAAACGCGGTAAGCTGTCGGCAACAGCTGCGACCGACAACCGGGCGCCTTTCGCGATCCGCTACGGCGACATCAACCTTACGTCGATCAAGTTCTCCGGGACATACCACAACACCACGAACTTTGAGGCGGACACGGTCGAGGAGATTCCGGACGGGATCCGGATGACGCAGCACGGTGAGAAGAATGTCCGAACGCCTGGCTACGACCTCCCGCTCAACAAGCCTGTCCCCGTCGGGACTTTCGGAGCGGTAAGGGGAACCCGGGAGCGGTGGACCCTGCAAACGATCGACCTGATACTGGACATCACGGAAGTCGAGAACGGCTTCGACTTGCGATACCGTACGGAGGGAGGATTGGACCGCATTCCGATCGAGATCGAGTTCGCGCTGGAAGCACCCGGACAGTGGGAAACAGACGACCAAGTGACTCCCGTCGTGAACGGACAAAGTTCCATCTTGAAGTCAGGATTCGGTATCTTTCACCGCGGCACCGAGGCCCTGTCGATCGGGCCTGGCCAGGCGATTCACCGAAACTGGGCGATGCGGAACTCCAGTCCTGCCGACGATCGCTTCCGGGTTCTGGTCACGCTGCAGACGCCCGTCGACCACACGATCGAGATCCGTTACGGAACGTGGTCGATCGCCAGTCATTCCTTGATCTAGAATCTGAACCACGTCACGTCTTCGAGTAGGGCTGGACGAAGTCCGGGCCGTATCGAGAAGCCAGTAGGGGCAAGTGATGCCGGGTTCTCGATACGACCGGCTCCACAGGTCTACTCGAACACACGGCGGTTTCATTTTCGTGTATGGAGCTTACCCCGAGCGAATTCGAGGGGTGGTCTTCTTTTCAAAACTGCAGAGAATACAAAAATGCACGCCTTTGAATCCCTGAACATCCCCGAGCATCACGTCGGCATCCACTGGTTCGGTCAGAGTTCGTACGCCTTCAAATCGGCGGCCGACACGATCATCCAGGTCGACCCCTACTTTCCGCATGAACGCACCCCCGACCGGTTCATCCACCCGGATCCACCACTCGTGGAAGCGGAGCTCGAGACCCACTACGTCATCCTCACGCACAACCACGGTGACCACACCTGCATCGAGTCGATCGATCGCATCCATCGCGCCTTCCCGACGTGCCAGTATATCGGGCCACCTGAGAGCATCCAGAACCTGCGGGAGAACGGTATCCCTGAAGACCTGCTCACCGAGGTGACGGCCGGGGACACGCAGACGCTGACCGACGTCACGGCTCACGTGGTTTGGGCCAAGCCGCCCAGCGGTGATCCCGAGGCAGACATCAAGGCTCCTGACGTCCAGCATCTTGGCTATGTCCTCAAGTTCGGAAGCGTGATCCTCTGGGTGTCGGGCGACCCGATCAACAACTTCGCCGATCGCGACGAGATCCTGACCACGATCTCGATGCACGACCCCGATATCGGTATCCTCACCACCCATCCGAGCGAAGGGGAGTTTCCCTTCTTCCCCGGCGCCGTCGAGACGGCATTCAAGCTTGGGCTCCGCGTCGTCATTCCCGCGCACTACCAGTGCTTCACCAAGCGGAACTACGATCCCTCCGAGTTCGTGAATGCTTTCCCGGAGGATGGACCGTTCCCGCTGGTGCTTCCCTACAACAGCGCAATCGTCTATCCGGTTTAGCCTCTTCCGATGCCAGAGTTCTCAGCAATCATCTTCGACGTAGACGGCCTGATCGTCGACTCCGAAGAACTTTACAGCCGAACCTACATCGAAACACTCGCCGACTACGGAAAGACCCTGGCGCGAGAGAACTACACCGCCTGCGTGGGTATCCCTGTCGAGGAGAATGCGGCCCACGCCGTCGAGCACTTCAACCTGGATATCTCGCTTGAAACGTATTGCGAAGTCTGGATGGCCAAATTCGAGGCCGCGATTTCATTACCAGGTGGAATCGACCTTATGCCGGGGATCATCGACCTGCTGGAACACTTAGAAGGCGTCTACGAACTGGCGCTCGCTTCATCCACCAAACAGCCCCGGATGCGGACCACGGTCGTAAACGGTCTGATGCACCACCTGGATTACCACTCACCCGAGCACCTCTTCTCGGTCATCCTCTCAGGAAGCGACGTCGTCCACACTAAACCCGCACCCGACATTTACCTGCTAGCCTCTGAGAAGCTGGGAATCGAGCCCGCGAAGTGCCTGGTTTTCGAGGACAGCCAGCCCGGGGTGATTTCCGCGAAGTCAGCGGGAATGACGGTGTGGGCGGTCCCGAACTTCTTCACCTCACATCAGGACCATTCCCAGGCAGACAGAATCCTGGACAGCTTGTCGGAGGCTGTCGAGCTTCTTTAGCCCCTGGTTCGCAATCGTTGATCTCTATGTCAGTCCCCGATCCAGCAACCTATCGCGCGCACTCGTCGTCCGTATCGGGGAGGTGCTTTCTGAAGGCCTCTTGCGGGCTCAGCGAGCCGTGGAGTTCGAACGGCTGGCCTTGTATAAGGAGGTCGGTTGGTTGATCCAAGAGTATCTGCCCAGTGACAAAGTTCGTCCAGATTACGGCGAAAAACTTTTCGTTAGGCTGTCCGACGACCAGGAATTGGCCTTCGTCTACTTGGGGATGTGACCAATCCGTATAGTTGGCATCAAAAAATGCACGCGCGTGCCGAATTTGGCTGGACGCACTACCGTATCCTCCTCCGTCTCCCCCTGGGGCAGACACGAAATCGTCTGGAGCGCGCCAGGCATCAAAGAAACGATGGCCTACACGAGAACTCGAGCGACAAGTCCAACACGCGCTTCAAACTCCTCAGGCACCCAGAAACACACCGACGAAGCAGGGGGCGCCCCAGCCACCGCTCCACCCCCTCAGCGGATCCCTAAACATCGTGCCCGGAATCGACCTCCATCCCGCCGGCCGCGTCATAGACCTCGGGTTCACCGCTTACGTCACACCCTCAGATCTCGGCCTGACGAACGTTCCCAAGGGCGACTTAGTGCTTGATACCTCGGCGAGCAAGTACACCGTTCGCCCCACACGCAGCAGAAAGGCGCGCCACTACGCCTACCTCGCCCAGGCAGAACGCGTGATCGACGGCGACACCCTCCTCCTAGACATCCATCCCTCCATCGGTGCCTTCTTCAGGGAGCGGGTCCGACTTCACGGAATCGACACACCGGAGATCGCGACCGCTGAAGGGAAGCGGGCAAAATCGTAAA
Source organism: Gemmatimonadota bacterium (assembly GCA_002727195.1). Classification (GTDB taxonomy): domain Bacteria; phylum Latescibacterota; class UBA2968; order UBA2968; family UBA2968; genus UBA2968. Next base: position 56,052 of record PBWH01000028.1, on the reverse strand, counting down.
TGGAGTAGACCCAGCACGAGTGGATCGCGATCAACGGATTGTCGATCACGGTCGGTTCCTGAATCAGATGCTGCTGGACGAGGGGCTGGCCACGCGCGTAGATTGGAGCGGATAGAGCGCCCTCCGCCAGAGGCGGCTCCTACGAACGGGGCCGCGACGGCCTAAGCCCAGTCCTCTGCGTTATCCTCCGGGGCATACCCGATCTCGTCGATCGCGTTCTGGATGTCCCAATATGCCCGCTTATTCCCCGAAATTCCGTAGTAGATGGCGAATTTCACCTTCTCGTCGGCCTCGATGCTGCGCCAGTGCATCTGAACCGTATCCTTGTAACTTAGCCAAGTAGAGAGAATTCGATCGCCCTTGCGGTTCTTCACGTTCTCCACTGGCTGGAATGAACCGATCCGCAAACAGATCACCGACAGATCGTGGACATCTGCGTAGTATCGGCCCAGACCCTCGCCGTGCGCCTTGCACGCCCCGTAGAAGCTGTCCGGTCGGATTGGCATATCGGGCGTCGTGTAGATCCCCGCCTTCTCGTACATCCCCGTCACGTGGTTGGTACTCGCGAAGATCACGCGCTGTACGCCCTTCCGAATGCAGGCCTCGTAGATACAGTAGGTCCCGAGACTGTTCGCTTCGTGCACTTCCAGAAACGTCGCCTGCATCGACGGGTTACCGGCCATATGAATGACCGCGTGGCACCCGTCGACCACTTCTTCCATCTTCTTGAGATCGGTGATATTCCCGACCATTACTTCTTCACCAAACTGTGATTCTAGGACCGTCCGGTTGTAGAGAACACGGATGTCGTATCGGTCCTTCAATCCTTCGTTCAGAACCTTTCCAATTCGGCCGGCAGCGCCGGTAATGAGCACCTTCTTCTTCGCCATCTTACCCTTTCGGTAGACCGTATCCTTTCCCGCCGCCCTGTTGGCGTTCGGACAAACGGAGTCCTCCTCCGCCGCGCGCGTGGGGCTCGGCAACCGCCCTTCTCCTTGCGCGAAGTTGGGAATTTAAGCTATTTCGTGCCCCCTGCCACACTTAACTGACCACTGAAAGCAAACCAATGGTTGTGACGTTGCTTGCCGCAACGATGGCCCTTCCGCTGCCCGACGACTTCAACCCCAAGATGAACACGCGGCAGCAGGTTCGGGGCGAGCAGACACTCCAACAGTCGCGCGAAGCTGCCAGCCTTACGAAGAATCTCGTGGCAAACGGAACGCAGGAGGACATCGCCCTTGCGGTCAAGGTCCTGGATGCCCTGTTCAGCTGTCAGGACACCGACCCTGAAAGCAGGATCTACGGGAACTACCTCTGGTATTATGAGGACGAAGGAGTCAGGGACCCGAATGGTGCCGCTTTCTGTCTGGCCTCGCACCTACCGATGATGCTCGACCACGAGGAGCGGCTCCCAAAAGAGGCTCGGGGCAAGATGCGTGAGTCGATCCGTCTCGCCCTGGCCGCCGTCGCCAACATCGACGTCACACAGATGTATACCAACATTGCCGTCAAAGACTTCTCCAACACGATCCTTGGCGGCCAGTTGCTTAAGGATCCAGCACTGCTCGAGCGTGGGAATCGAAAGCTGGTCGAATGGATGCAGCTGACGGATGCGAACGGTATACCGGTCGAGTACAACAGCCCAACGTACTACCGGGTCAGCCTGCGCGCGCTCTTCCAGCTCGTCCACTACGCGACCGATCCTGCAGTCAAGACACGCGCTCACACGGCCATCGCCCAGATGGATCTGACCAAGGCGTTGCACGTTCATCCCGCCACCGGTCTGATGTCGGGCCCACACGGACGGGCACAACGACCTGTCTTCACCCCGAGCGGTCCTACCAACAGACGTCACATCGCAAACTGGATCGAAGAAGGGAAGTTACCCGGCTAGCTGCAACTCGCGATGGACCATCAACCCGAGCAGATGGACCTGCACGAGACACCGCTCGCCGAGCGACACGCCATTATCTCTGCGAGACACACGCCGTCCTACTCGTTTGGGGTCGCGACCTACGAGTAGCCGAGACAAGTATCGGGAAATCTCCCTTTCGTGTATTTCGTGGTCTTCTTTTGACTTTGACCACACCGAGGAAATCAGGAGAAGAATGAAGCCACTCGAACTGCCCCAGGGGTTCAACCCCGAAACGAACATGATCGCCCGCGAAGTCGACGGGAACCAGTTTCACGCGCCGATCCCGGCGGTCGTGCTCGCCTACAATCTCGTCGAGAACGGCACACCCCGGGATCTCGAACAGGCAGAAAAAACACTCCGCGCCGTGCTGGGCTGCCAGGAGCGACGGATCGGCATCCCGCACCGCGGAAACTGGCTGTGGGAACGTGAAGACGGTGCCGTCGAGGACCTGAACGCCGTCCAGTTCATCCTCTTCAACCTGATTCCGATAATGATCCAGTGGCGCGACCGGCTGTCTCCGGAGTTGCAGGAGGAGTTATCCGACGCCATCGCGCTCGGTCTGAAAGAAATCGCCAGCATCGACGTCCACCCCGACTACACGAACATCGTCCTCAAGGACATCACGAACACCTGCCTCGGTGGTGAGCTGCTCGATGACGAGGCGATCGCCACGCGCGGATACAAAAAGCTCATCCGATGGGGACGCCACACGGACAAGTCGGGCATCCCGACCGAATTCAACAGCCCCGGATATGCGCGAGTCGCGCTACGCGTGCTGAAGCGACTGATCGATCTCGTCGATCACCAGCCGACGCATCACCTCGCCAAGGTCTATGCGTCCAGACTCGGCCTGAGCGTCGTGCTCCACATCTCGACCACAACGGGACGTTGGGCGGGTCCCTACAGCCGGGCCTACCTCGGTCAGGTATTCGGAGACCCCAACCCTCAGGGCGCCGGGCAGCATCCTCCAGAACACGGCGAACTCGCGACGGTCCGTGAGTGGCTCGACGACAGGACAATACCAGACTGGCTGTCTACTGTGCTGGAGATTCGCCCGAGCCACTTCCGTGTGAATGAAACGGCCGACGCAAAGAATAAAATCGCCATCTCGACCTATCACACCCCTACGTTCGATCTGGGCGTCGCCTCGCAGGAGTTGACCGCTCAGTCTAACCGCTTCATCGCCCTGCAGTCGAATGTGTGTATCGCGCACTACACCCGTGGGGAGGATGAGCCCCCCGGCCTCTTCTTCACGAGATACCTGACAGACGACCACTGGGTCGGCGACTACCGTCAGACGCCGTCACGATCGGCGAGTCTCCTGGCTGAAGAGGGACGCTTCCACGGTGTTCTTGACGGCCCGCGCGCGATCGGCGTCTACGCGGCACGACCGGCTGGCCAAAGCGAATTCGGCGTCGACGGCTGGCATCGTTGCAGCAGCGCCAAGGCGGCCTTGATCTGGGACCGCATCGACCAAATCGACGAGATTCACGTGAACGAACAGCGCGTCGATACCTTGCCTTTCGATGTACCACGAGACGGCACGGTGGTAGTGGCCACCGGAAACGTCCTGTTCGCCGTCCGTCCATTGACGGTGGAAGACCTTGGAATCGATGCACCGATTCGCCTGATCGAACGTCACGGCAACCTGGTATTCGAGATGTACAACTATCAGGGCCCGGAGAAGACGTTCTGGGAGCAGGCACTCCCCGGCTCTTTCTTCCAGGGATTGCCGCAGTGCGGTTTCTACCTCGAGATGGCGGATCGTGAGGAGCACCCCGATCCATACACATTCTGCGCACGAGTCGCCTCGGGCAAGATCACAGATAAATGCGACGCCCGCTTCACATACAGCGAGGGCGACGAACGAATCTGGAAAGTGGCCTATTCTCGAGACGAACTGGAAGTGGGAATGGAAGTCGACCTGATGAAGTGGAAGCTCAAACGACGCTGGAATGATCGAGAAAAGGACAGCTTCCCGATGCTGCAGTCTCCGTTTGCCCGCAGCACACGGACCGGCTTCGTGGAAATTGGTCCCGCTGCGCTCGAGTGCGGAAAGCAGGCCGCATGGCTCTTCGCCGCTCGCAAGAAGCGCTACTGGGTCGCCGGCTACCACGGCACCTCTCCTAAGCCGCTCCGCCTGGAATTGCCCGACGGCGAGGTCAAGATCAAGGCCTTCGCCGCCGGAACGATCATCTGGGACGACGGCAAGGTCTCGATCGAGGCAGCGCATGTGAAGGGAAAGCCCCAAATCAAGGGCGGCGAGCTAATTTCCCTTGTGACGGGATAGCGCGTTCGTCGCCGTGCTTTCGCACGTTGGCGCGCCCAAAAAATCGCCTTAAGGCCCCAGAAATCCTTCCTTCAGGATGACAAATGCCCGAGCCACTGACACTCCCCGAAAGCTTCAACCCGGACACCAATCTCCTCTGCAAAACCACCGAGAACGGGACCTTTCACGAGTCACGTCAGGGCGCCGGTTTCGCCAGACGGCTCCTCGCGAATGGCAACGCCGAAGACATCGCTCTGGCTCACAAGGTCCTGGAGGCCACGCTAGCCTGTCAGGAAACGCGTGAGGATGACCCGCACCACGGTAACTTTTTCTGGATGGCCGAGGATGAGGTCGTCGGAGACCTGAACGCCGTCGAATTCTGTCTCGAGAACCTGATCCCGATGATGATGGACAGCGCCGATCTCCTCGAAGCGGGTATGCGGGATCGCGTGACGCAGGCCATCCGACTGGGACTGGCCGAGATCGCTCGCATCAACGTCCGGGTCTCCTACTCCAACATCACGATGCTCGACATCCTGAACACGTGCCTCGGCGGCGAACTTCTGGACGATTCCGCGATCGCCCAACGCGGATACGGCAAACTCAATGCCTGGATCGCATACACCGACCGAAGCGGCACGCCGCGCGAATACAACAGCCCGACCTACACACGCGTATGTGTAAATGCCCTCGGCATCCTCGGCCGCTACCTGAAGGACGAGGAAAGTCGGGTTCGCGCGCGTACGTTCGCTGCACGTATCGGCCTGACCGTCGGCCACCACATCCACCCGTCGACGGGTCGCTGGGCCGGGCCTCATTCAAGGGCCTACCATCCGACCATCGTGTGCGAAAGCCCTCCTGAAATCGAATCCGTCCGCCGATGGATCGAAGATGGCGCGCTGCCCGATTGGGTCGACCGGATGATCGATTCAAATCATCTCCCCTACGAGATCCAGGAAACCGCTTCCATCGACGAACTCGGTGTGCTCACGACCTACCTCAGTGACGCCTTTTCACTCGGCGTCGCCTCCATCGGCTACGGAGGCCAGTCGAACACCCTCCTGTCACACTTCGTCAGACAGGATGCCGAGAAACCGGGTGTCTTCTTCTCCCGGTACCTCACAAACGACAAATGGCTTGGCGATTTCTACCACGCCACCGATCGCACGAAGTCCCGCAATCTGATCGACGAAGGTCAGTTCCTCGGCGTCCAGAACGGGAATCGGGCGATCGCGCTTTATGCCCAGCAGGACCTGGGGGTCGTCAACAGCGCGAAGTCCTCGTATGTGTGGACGGAAAGAGACCGGATCGACTCGATCCACATCGGAGAACGAGATGTGACGGACCTTCCAGCCACTGTTGAGCAGGGCGAGATGATCACCGTCGCATCAGGGGACGCACTCTTCGCGATCATCCCCCTCACTCGCGACGACATCGGGCGGGACGCACCGATCCAGCTCGTTGAACGGGCGGGGGACCTGGTTCTCGATATCTACAACTACAAGGGATCGGAGAAGTCGTTCTGGGAGATGAGGCCAGAGGGCCCGTTTTTCCAGGGACAGCCAAGAAACGGTGTCTACATCGAAGTGGCCGAGCGGAACGATTACGGAAACGTGGAGGATTTCACCAGAACCGTGTCCGCCTCGACCGTAAAAGACTCTTGTGACGAACCATTCGTATCAGACGGCACATCCGAGCGTATCTGGTCGCTCGAAGTCGCTCGGGACGGCAGTAGGGTCGGTATCGAAGTCGACCTGATGAAGTGGGCTCTCAAGCGCCGTTGGACCGAATCCGGTGACCTGACTTTCCCGATGTTAGAGTCCCCGTTTACCGTTCAAGAAAGCGACGGCAGCGTCCGTGTCGGGCGCGCTTCAGTGAAAGCCAGTCAAGGCCCGATCTGGATTGTGGAACTGGAACGGACAAACGAGTGGATCGTGGGCTACCACGGCCCGAGGGCAAGCGCAGTCGCCCTGACGGTACCCGGGGGGAGAATCGAGATCCCCTCGATGACAGCCGGCACAATCTACTGGAAAGACGGCGAGGTCACGGTTGATGCAGCAGGAATGACCGAAGCCCCGTCGATTGTGGGAGGTAGGCTAGTAGGACAAAACTAGAATCCTCTCCTACATCACAGCCCCTAACGGGTGAATTTATTCGTCAGCTTCCACTAGGCCATCTCTCACACGAACGACCCGTTCCGCCTCTTCCTCATGCGTCACCAGGATGATCGTCCAATCGTTCGCTGTTAGATCAGCAAACAGTCCGAGGATCTCCTCACCCGTCTGCGTATCCAGGTTCTCCGTCGGCTCATCCGCCAGCAGAATAGCCGGTCCCGGTGGGCGTGCGTGATGAGGACGTGCGTCAGATCGCCGGAGCCGATGTCAGACAGAGCATCTATCCATCGACCAGACCCGAAGTCGATGGCGACAGTCTCATCACCGCTGCACAGGACATAGACATTGCAGGCTTCGGCAAGACGATAAAGTCCGGGTAGGAACTATTCGTGTGGCGTCTTCAACGGTCCATTTCTTCGGCGTGCGCGGCGAAAGCGATGCAGATTTCAACATTTAGATACGGCAAAATTCACGGGAGAATTACAATTCCTGCTTGACTGCAAGGTCATGCTAGAGTAGGTTTGTGCTAAGAGCAACATATTGGTTTTCTGTTTCCTGTTACAATCAGCCTGGTAAAAGACGGTTTGGCAAGGATCAGAGCATTAGGTTCTTGCCTTTTTTTGTGCTCTTCTGTCTGAAGCTGAATTTGTACCGGATTTACTGCACGAAGGGTGGTGAAACGCGTTGGCAGAAGGTACCGTCAAGTGGTTTAACGACAGCAAAGGCTTCGGCTTCATCGAGCAGGATGGTGGCGAGGACGTTTTCGTCCACTTCTCCGCTATTCAGGGTGATGGCTTCAAGTCCCTGACCGAAGGTGAGACTGTCGAGTTCGAGATCACGCAGGGCCCGAAGGGTCTCCAGGCTTCGAACGTCACCAAGAAGTAAGCGTCTTTATTGACGCACAAAGGGCGCTTTCTCATTGCGAGATAGCGCCCTTTTTCGTATCTCGTTCCTTGGCTCCAGCCTGGGAACGCTACCACGTACTTACTTAGACGGGTCCAGCGTATACGCCACTTCCACCGACGGGAATACCTCCTTCACCGACGGCCAAGGCGCCCGCCCCTCCTCCAGTGCCGTCACAAACTCGTGTGTCTCTGCATACGGCCCCAGCCGGATAAAGGATGGCTCATTCGCCGCCGGCCGCTCCTCCACCACCAGCTCATTATCCTTCCAGCATAAAAGATGCGGATCGCTCGATCCCTCGACGCGCGCATCGAGGCGATATCCTTCCCCGTAAATCTCGTACCCCTCCTCCACACTCCCATCCGAAGTCAGAATATCGAGCGTCGCCGACGCCCCTGACGCGTAATCGACGTCGACGTGATACCAAGGCGTATCTCCCTGCAGCATCTTCATCTCATAACTCGCGAACTCGCCCCCGATCTCTCGAAGCATATCAATGCAATGGATCCCGGTCCCCGACACGAAGAAGTCCTCCCTCCGATTGTGACGCAGGATCGACGCCCGCACATACCGGATCGGACCTTGCCCTCTCACCCAGTCCACCCCGCGACGTAGCAACGGCTCGAATCGCCGATTCACCGAAACCATATTCGCCGTCCCCGTCTCCTCCGCCGTTCTGAGGATCTCACGCACCTCATCGAGCGTATACCCCATCGGTTTCTCCACCGTCGTCGGCATCCCCCGCTTCAACAGATCGACCGCCACCCCCGCCGTCAACTCGATCGGCATCACGGCCACCACCCCGTCCAACTGCTCCTTCTCCAGCATCTCGACGTAGTCCGTGTAGACGTTGGCGAACCCGTATTCGCTTGCGAATCCTTCCGCCCGTTCACAGTCCAGATCACAAACCGCGGCCAGCGCCATGCGATCCGGATAGTCCTTTGCGTATTGAGCGAGAGCGGGTGCGTGGTTGCCGCGGCAATGAGAACCGCAGCCGATCAGAGCGAGTGATACCAAAGGTGTGTCCTTTCTGCAGCAAGCCTGTCAATGGCCATGACAAGAGATGAGAGCAGGTATTGTGCAAAACGGTGCGGAGTACTGACTAGCCTCTTTCAATCGCGTTTTGGTAGATCGTTGAATGTAGTCGGGATTGCTAATGGTACGGTAGTTGAACCGTGTCTTCGAGTAGCGGCCCAGAGGGCCGCTACTCGAGAAGCCAGTTTACAGAAACGCATATGCCTGGTTCTTGATACGCCCTGGACTCCGTCCAGGCCTACTCGAACACACGGCGGTCATACGCTCAGCAATTTGCCCGCATTCCCCTCCAGCACCACCTCCACCACCTCATCCTCCAAATCCGTCACCACCCGCGCCATAGCCGCTTCCGGAATAAACAGCGGCGCGTGTGACCCGAACAAGAGCCTCTCCATCAGCCCTTTCCCGACCAGTATCCTGACCGCATCCAACCCATCTGCCTGAGACACGTCCGCATACAGGTTTGACTGCTCCTTCAATGCCTCACTGGCAGTCCGGATCTCTGCAGTTCGCGCCCCGCCGATCACGAACCTGATGTCACGTCGGCGATCGGCCAGGTCCAGGATATTCTTTACAGGGACATCCTCTACCACCGACTTGGGATGCTGACGACGAGGATCCTCCATCCGAGTCTGGACGATCGTGACGAAACCGTGCTCGCTGACGGCGTCCCAAAAGGCATCGCCTTCACCGAGCGAATAGTCGTGATAGTTCGGGAGAAGGCGAATCGCCTGAACACCGGCCTCAGCAGCCTCTCCCAGCTCGTCCTTCCAGATCCCGATCGACGGGTCGACCACGGGAACGGGAAGTAGTTCGTCCCGCCCTTCGCATGCACGATACAGAGATCCGTTGTAGAGATGCGGATTTCGACACCAGACGGCATCGAGTGGGGAGACCAGGATGCGATCGACACCGACGCGCTGAAGACCGCCGACCACGTCATCCAGGCGTCCGTTTACGGGATGCGTTGGCCACGCACCGGTGAATGCGGCCACATCGACGACCATCACGCGACCTCCTGTGGCTCGACGTTTGCCCAATCCGGGAGCAGGCGGACCACGTTGTTCCAGCAGATGTCACGCTTCTCCGCATCCGTTAACAAGGTGGCCATCACCTTCTGCAGACAGAGCGCGAAGTGACGGATCGGGGCGTCCGACCCGTAAACCACCCGCTCGTGGCCCAGTCGCGCGACCGCGATCTCCACGATATTCGATTCCGGATCGCCTCCGGACACATCGACCACCACGTTCTCCGCGTCGACGATGTCCTCGATCCCGCGCAGCCCGATCCCGTTCAGATGCGCCATGATGATCCGCGCAGCCGGGTGTCGCTTCGCCAGATCAGCGACGTCCGCTGGGAACGACTCACCCTCGAGGTTGCCCGTCGTCTTGATCCACGCGTGCTGGAGGATCGGCACATCCGCTTCGATGGCCTTCTCCAGGATCGGATCCAACCCTTTGTCCGTCGCCCGTCGGGCCACCCACAACTTCACCCCGCACATCTTCTCTTCCCCCACGCAGCGATCAATCTCCTCGACGGACTGCGTCGGATACATCGGGTTCACATAGCAGAACGGCAGAAACACGTCCGGCTGCGCCTCGGTCATCGCCATCGCCCAGTCATTCGCCTCTTTGCACTGACTCATCGTGGGCTCACGCGGCGTCGATCGGTGGAGCGAGAACAACACCATCTTCTCCACACTCGATCGCTTCGCTGACGCCACCAGCTTCTCCGCATCCTCTTCAGGGGTTTTGACGTTGTACATCCCGAAACAATCCAAAGGATGCACGTGACAATCAAGCACCGGCCACGGCGCCTTCAGATTCGATCTGATTTCAGTAAGGTTCATCTACAGCATTCCTTGATTCGCCCTTGGCGGATACCTATCTTGCGGACGCCAAAGCTTCGAAGGGAGATGGGACCGATTTCCGGCACGGGCCTGATGATCTCTCCCCTCCGTGTTATCCGTGTCTTCCGCGGTTCCTTGCCTTTCAATCCAGACAAACTAAGATCAGAACTCACTTCCCGCTACGGCGCTGATCCCGATTCGATCCAGGTCGTCAGGTCGCCCTACCGCATCTGCCCGATAGGCGCGCACATCGACCATCAGCTGGGCCCGGTCACCGCGATGGCCATTGATCGAGCCGTGTATCTTACCTTTGCGCCATCAGGCTCCGGAGACGTCAAGCTCGCCAGCGACCTATTCGAGGGTGAAATCCAGTTCTCGCTCGACGACGTGCCGCCTAAGGACGATACATCCTGGGGAAACTACGCCTGCGGTGCGGTCGAAGCGCTGACCGCATCGGGGCACGACCTGAATCAGGGCATTGTCGGATACACGACGGGTCAGATCAACGAGGGAGGCCTGAGTTCCTCCGCCGCAGTAGGAGTCGCTTACTTGATGGCGTTCGAAGCGGTCAACAACGTGTCCGTGACCCCAGACGAGAACATCGAGCTCGATCGACTGATCGAGAACGAGTATCTCGGGCTGCGAAACGGGATCCTCGACCAGTCGGCGATCATCCTGTCACGGCACAGGCACCTCACAGTCCTGGACTGCAAAACGGTTTCTCACGAGCTTGTGCCCCAGCCCGAGTCGATGCCGCCCTACACAATCCTGGTGGCTTACTCGGGCGTTAAGGACGCACTGGTGTCGACAGGGTACAACACCCGTGTCGACGAATGCCGAGAAGCGGCGGAATCACTCCTGCAAGCCATCGGTCGAGCGGACGATGCTCCCCTTCTTGGGAACATCACTCCAGAGGAGTATCAGGAGCATAAGGGCAACCTGAACGGAGATCCTGCCAAACGTGCGGAACACTTCTTCACGGAGTCAGCTCGGGTCGAGCAAGGCGTAGACGCCTGGAAAGCCGGCGATCTCTTGCGCTTCGGTGACTTGATCTCCGAATCCGGACGAAGCTCGATCGAGAATTACGAGAGCGGCTCCGAACCACTGATCGACCTCTACAACATCCTGATCGAAACCGATGGCGTCCTGGGTGCCCGCTTCAGTGGCGGCGGCTTCCGCGGCTGTAGCATCGCGCTCGTGGAACCGGACAAAGCAGAATCTGCCGCTGAGCAAGTCGCTCTGGAGTATACGAAGAAACAGCCCGAACAAGCCGCCCAATCCGACGGCGTCCTGATCTGCCATCCTGCTGACGGAGCCAGTATTATTGAGGATTGAGGGTCAGAAGACTCCCGATCCTAGATTCTCGAGATTTAAGCCAACAGCATGAGAAATAGATGACGATATGAAAGCCATCATCCTGGCCGCCGGATACGCCACGCGCCTCTATCCGCTCACAGAGAACTTCCCCAAGCCGCTACTCGAGCTTGCGGGAAAGACCATCCTCGATCACCTGATCGATCAGCTGCGTGAGATCCCGGATATCGATGCGATCCACCTGGTGACCAACCACAAATTCGCCTCTCACTTCGAGACGTGGATGAACGAGTCGGGTGTGGGTGACATCTGGTCGACGAAAATTCACGATGACGGCACCACTTCTGCGGACGACCGACTGGGAGCGATCCCGGATCTGCAGTTCGTGTTGGAATCGGAAGGCATCGAAGACGACCTGCTCGTGACGGCCGCCGACAACATCCTTCAGTTCTCACTCCACGACGTCGTCAAGACCTGGAAGTGCAACGAAGCGTTCCACATCTGCGTACGCCACGAGGAAGACGTCGAGGACCTGAAGAAACGGGGCAACGCGATCCTGGACGACGACGACCGTCTCGTCGACTTCATCGAAAAGCCACCCGAACCCAAATCGAACTGGGTCGTCCCACCGATTTACATCTACCCAAAAGCATCTCTGCCACAGATCCCGGCATACCTCGAGGATGGCAAAGACAAGCCCGGCCTGACCGGCGACTCCCCGGGTCAGATCGTCGAGTGGCTGTACACAAGAATCCCGGTCTACGCCCACCGCATCGAGGGTACCATCCTCGACATCGGCAACCACGACAATCTCGCAGAGGCCAGGAAACTCCTCGATTCCCCGTAACCGCGGTCTTCACGGCCGCGCATCGTTTTTCGATCACCCGGACACATAACCACTCGTCTACAAGCACACACCAAACCCAGGACACACCTTGGAATACGCCTGCTTCACCGTCGGACAACCCGAAACCACCCCCCGCGAAACCCTCAAGCAGCTCAAAGACGCCGGCTACACGGGTGTCGAGTGGCGCGTCACAACCGACGATGGCGACACCTCGCCCCCCGGCTACTGGAAGGGCAATCGCTGCACCCTCCAGGCCACCTGGTCTGACGAACAATTCCAGGAAATCGCCGACATGATGGCTGAGATGGACATCAGGGCCGCCAGCCTCGGCTCATACCTGCGCTGCGACCAGTATGACGGCGTCGGTCGGATGATGCAGGTCGCCAAAATCCTCGGCGCCGGATCGCTTCGGGTAAATTCCCTCGGTTACGATGGTTCCCGACCGTATCCGGAACTCTTCGAGGAGTGCATCGGCCACTTCGGCCGTATCCAGCAGCTCTCGAAACAGTTCGGCGTCAAAGCAGTGATGGAGACCCATCCAGGCAACATCACCACATCTGCCAGCCTGGCCTTCCAGCTCGCTTCCAACTTCTCGCCAGACTTCGTCGGCGTCATCCACGACGCGGGCAACATGGTACACGAGGGCTACGAGCACTACCAGATGGTGTTCGAAATGCTCGGCCCCTACCTGGCCCACGTCCACATCAAGAACGGCCGCTGGGCCGCCGATCCGGCTGAGGCCCCCTACGCGAGAAAGTGGAAGAACGAGTCCGCCCCGATGCGAGACGGCTGTGTCGACTTCGAGTTCCTGGTTCGCTCGCTCAAGTCCGTCGGCTACGACGGTTGGCTCAGCTTCGAAGACTTCTCGAGCGAAGCCACCCAGGAAGAAAAAGTCCGCGACAACATCCAATTCATGAAGGAGGTGGAAGCGCTCGTATCGTAACCGCAGACTTCACGTCTGCGCAGATACAGCGCCGACTACATCCGTTCGTTGACCACTGACCGCATACGTACCCATTCGCAAACCCAGAGGACTAAATGGCAAAAGTCGATATCATCCGCTACAACCCGATCGGCATCTTCTCCAGCACCACCCAGACCGTCGTCACCTACGACGACAAAACCGTCGTTCACCACATCGAACCCAGCGGCAACGTCGGCACCCAATACGCCGGCGAACTCGGATCCGAATGGTTCGGCACGATCGAGAACCTGAACGCCGGACTCGTCAAAGGTGGCGCCAACTGGGGCGACGTCTACAAAACCGACGTCCTCTGGACGACACCCGCAGGCGGCTACGACGCCTGCGACGACTACAAAAACAGCTACAACGCCATCTACGGCCCCATGATCGCCGCCGTCACCGGCCACCATCTCCGCTCAAACAGAATGGCCCGCTTCACGCATCCGGAAGGCTTCCCTGATCCCGCCGCCCTGTTCGAAATCCAGATCAAAGCCGTCCGCGGTGAGTCGGTCTCCATAAACGGCGGCACAATCGACTACGGCGAGTGGCAGGACGTGCAGCCCAGCGGCGCATCCGTGATGCACAAGGACGCCAACGGGAACACGGTTACCACCCTGGGCGATGACCTGAAGCGGGAAATGGAGTTCGTGCTGATCGAGCAGTATGAGAAGCCGATGGCCGAGAAGGGCATCGATTTCAAGGCCAGCACGATGTGGATGGAGATCCTCGTCGCCATCGACAACAACCCGGCCGAGACCTGGGCGCGCATCGACACGCTCAAGGCCGTGATGGCCGACTATTACGGTGACAACCTGCCTGCGGGCAAGATCTACCCGGTCTCTCGAATCCCCAACCTCGACGGGATCGTCGAGCCACAGCCTCGCTGCATCGTCGGCAACGACATCACGATCAACCGCTCGAGCGAAGTCATCGACGGATTCGCCTCGTGGGCATCCTTTGATCGCTCGGGTGTTCGCGAAGTGATGGTCAGCGGGGTGGGTGGAGATGATGCCGGCGCGATCCTCGGTACAATAGACAGCCGGCTAAAAGAAGCGGGCGGAACGGGCTTGAAGGAGAACGGCATCTTCAACAACGCCTACATTGTCGCCAAAGACTCAAAGGAAGCCAGCCGTCAGTGGCTTGCGGACTTCAACACTTCGTTCACGGCCTACTACGAGGGGACGTCACCCGCAGGACGCACCGCCCAGTATCTTGGCGGCTTTATGGACGAGAAGTATCCCTGCGGGATTTCAAACCGTTCGATGTTCGCACTATAGTTCCGGCCAAACACGCGCATCCTGAGTAGCCTGCGACAGTGTCGGCGGGCGTATCGAAGGACTCCTATCAGCCAGTGGATGACACCGATCGCCCTTCGATACGACCAGCTCTGTGCGTCCTTCGAATGAGGCCGCACCCGATCGTCGACGAGGTCACTCAGGCTGATCGGTTGCCCCACACAGGACACTTATGCCATCACGACGAACCCGAGACAAAGACCGCGACGACTCCGGCCTCTACACCTACCTCCCGGACTCCTTCCGCCAGGGCGGCGTCCCTCAGGGAGAGCTAACGGAGCACATCGGGAAGAGCCAGATCTACCCTGGCACCATCCGCAAATACTGGGTCTACACCCCAGCCCAGTATGATGCATCCCAACCTGCTTGCGTCATGGTCGTCCAGGACGGCGGCGGCGCCATCAAGGAAGACGGCGCCTATCGCTTTCCCGTCGTCTTCGACAACCTGATCCACAAGGGCGAGATGCCCGTCACGGTCGGCATCTTCATCGATCCCGGCCACGTCGGTGACGAGCTACCGGAACAAGGTCAACAGAAGAACAACCGAAGCGTCGAATACGACTCGCTTGGCGATACCTACGCACGCTTTCTGCTCGAAGAAATCCTTCCCGAGGTCTCCAGGACCCACAACCTTACCGACGACCCTGAGCGACGTGCCATATGCGGCTCCAGCTCAGGCGGCATCTGTTCCTTCACCGTCGCGTGGGAGCGGCCCGACGCTTTCCGCAAGGTCGTCAGCCACATCGGCAGCTTCGTCAACATCCGGGGCGGACACGTCTATCCCGCGATCATCCGAAAGACGCAGCCCAAACCCATTCGCGTCTTCCTCCAGGACGGCAAGAACGACCTGAACAAAAACCACGGCGACTGGTGGCTCTCCAACCTGCAGATGGAAAGCGCCCTCGAATTCATGGAGTATGACTACAAGTTCGTGGGTGGAGAGGGGAAGCACACCGGACTGCACGGAGGGACACTGCTACCGGAGACGCTTCGCTGGCTGTGGCGCGATGTGAGGTAGGGCGGGGAAGGTTAGGGGAGGCAAGCCAGGAGAAGGACCACTAAGACGGCCTTGCCTATTCTCCAGTGTTGTAGTGCTCAATGACCCGCATCATCTCCTCACCATCCGGATCCCGGATCACATACCGCACGTTGTTCTGTGCCTGCTTCTTCCACGCCTTATACACCACCAGATATCGTCCGGGATGCTCCAGCCTCCGCTTGTCCCAGATGATATTATCTACCTGTCCCTTGACCTGATACTCGGTCGGATCCCGACGCGCATAGAAGAGGAAGTGGATATAGGGTGCGGAGATCCGCGGCGCGAACGCGACGTAGTCGTACGACGGCCCCACCTTGTCGATCAGCGTAACCAGGTCAGCCATACCGTGCTGGAACGCGTCTCTGGACTCCGCGCGATACCGTCCGAAATAGGCAGACGTGAATCCATAGGCGTTCACCAACAGGATCAGGACAGCGATCGCGTTGCCATACAGACGCCACGACCGGACCGTGGAAGGCAGATAGGCAAGCATCTGGCGAACGCCGACGACGGCGGTCATTTCGAGGGAACGGAGAGGCTCCGATCGATCGAAGCGCGTGGGGTAGGCGTTCATCCACGAGTGCTGCAGGTGTTAACCCTACCAGGAACAAGACTGGAAGCAGGCACAGGTCTCTGCGTCGACCGCGGAGAATGCTGAACACGCCCAACAACACAGCGGGTGCCAGACAGACCAGGAGTGGGCCATAGCCGGGTACACCATGACGCAGGTTCCAATCGCCATCGTGAAACAGGAACGACGGCGTCAGGTGACTCACATAGTTGGATAAGAACAGCAGGACCGGTTCATCCCGGGCGAAAACCGAGACCAACTCGAACCGACGGTGTCCCTCTCCCCAGAGCGTAAACGCATAGGTGGGAACAGCCAGCACGACCAGAGCGACGACGGCGATTGCAAGATGCTTCCGGGTGGGGCGATCCAGAAGTGCGCTTCGGACGACATTGAAATGCAGGGCGATCAGAGCGATCAGCACCAGCGGAACCAGCGCTTTAGCGACTGCATACGTATGGAGAGTCAGACCGAAGGCGAGGCCGCAGAATGGCAGAATCGACGGTCATCGAGGCTTCGGAGGAAGAGGTATACGGACAGCGTTAGAAATAGCGGAAGAAGGATCCCTCTGAAGGCCACTCGGCTGAAGACGATCTTCCAGGGATAAAGCGCGACGAGAAGCACAACGGCCAGCCCACCCATCTTCCCGAACAGTTGACGACCGATCAAGCTGGAGGTCAGGATGCCAAGTGTGCCGGCAAGCGCCGCGACGATCCGCGTCGAGAAGACATCCAGGCCGAAGAGGGCTACGAACGGGATGGTGAGATACGTATACAGAAACTCGACGTAGTCCATTCCGTGATGATTCAGGAACAGCGGGTAGGGTTGGCCGTCGGTCGCCTTTCCCGTGGTCAGCAGACTGTAGGCGTCATAACCGTTGGCCGCTTCGTCGCAATACAGTCCTTCTGGCAAGATGGAGAGATCGAACACTCTCAGGACACCGCCGACCAGCAGCAGGAGACCCAGCCCGATTCGGTAATGCTGGATGGAAAGGCTCGCTGGCTCTTCGCGCACATCGGTCACGATGCGTCATCCTCCTGCCCGTCACCCACCACCTCCCAGTACGCTTCATACGCAGCTGTGGGACGAAAATCGTATCGCTCAACTCCCAGCGCCCTCAAAGTTGCCCGTTCCAGCAGAGAGAAGTCACTCGCGTCTTCCCGGTTCAGGTCCATCGGCTCCTTCAACACGATAGGCGGATTCGTCATCCATCGAGGTTCACCAGACAGATTCGACGACGACGAGTGCAACATAAAGGGATGCAGGATCAAGAAGTCGCCGACCTCTCCCGTCACCTCGACAAAGTCGTCGCACGCCTGCGCGATCTCCTTGAAGGGCATCTCGCTGGGTGGATAGCCTTCTGGATAATCCGCCAGATACCGGGCGATATGCTTGACCGAATCCGGTGTAATAAACGTCCCTCCCCCTTGATGCGCGACGTCCGACCAGTACACGATCGTCAGCAGGGCCTGCTCCCGGCTGTTCAGAAAATGCCTGAAAAACGCGCCATCCTGATGCCATCGACCCATATCACCTGAAGGTGGCACCCAGGGCCCATCCGCGCCGTTGTTGAAGTTCACGATAAATGCGTCCGACCAGGTCGACGCGTCGATCTCGCTGAAATGCCCTTCCACCTTCATCACACGACGATCGATCCGATCTTCTCCACCCACCACATCACAGATCGCGTCCCAGGCCTTTTCTGAGATCTCCTCGATCGGGAGACGATTTTCCGGATACATCCACACAATCGGCTCCGCCCACGTGGACAGGTCGTCCTTCCGGTAGCCAAGCCGTTCGTATGCCTGGTCCGTCCATCGCCGTGCAAGCTCCGGATCGACGCATCCCTTGACGGTCAGGTAGCCCCGCTCGAGAAACTGATCGACCTGTTCTGTATCCAGAACGCGGAATCCATCTGCTGGTCGCGCAGCTCCAACCATCACGATTGCTCCTTCAGGTCGATCGCCAGCCCCATCTCCAGACACCATCCAGCCTCCCCTGCGACAAGCTGATAGTGCACCTCTCGCATCCCCCCTGTGGGATTCGCGTTCGTATCGCCGTTCAGATAGATCGGGAATCGTCGCACCAGCGCATCCTCCTCGATCGTAAACCGATCGTGACCCATATACCCGATCCCGATTCCGTCCTTCAGCAATGACGGGAGATATACATCACTCATCGAGTTCTTCCGATTAGCGGAGTAACCGACTACCGACCCATACGACCCACTGCCGGCAGAGGTCACGAAGACATAGACCTCAGGAGAGCCATAGCGATTCAGATCCGCAACCTCGACGCCCGTCACTGTCCCATCGATGGCGCGCTCCTGCGCTCTGTTGTCGATCTCCAATCCTGCTGGCGTTACACGAACCGTGTCCAACGCACTCTGGTTTGCGCAGGCGACCCAGAAAGAGATCCCCTGGTGCACAAGCGTCGTGTCGAGGCCGCTTTCGATTGGCTGACGCTTGACCTCCTGTTGTTGACACGCCAACAGCAGACCACAGAAAGCCGGAATGACAAGACGAGTCCAGGTCACTCGACCCTCCCCACCGCGCACCCGATTCGCTGATTCAGTCGGGGTCCAATGGCCCCGAACAGAAACATCTCCCCGTCCTCCTCGATCGTGCACGGGTCGGCGAACCGTTGATTACTTTCACCGAAGAATGTCCGGTCGCAAATCGTGAACGGCTCCCCCACAGGCTTCAGATCCTGACCGATCTCAACCGCGCATACGGCCGTCAGGTTCCGCCCCACCGCCGCTTCGGTCACCTCGTCCAGATGGAACAGCAGATACACACGATCGCCACGCGTATGGATGAACGGTGAACAAACAAACGCCTGATGCCCGAAGTCCTCGAGACTCACGATCGGATCGTCAGCGAGCGACCAGGCCTCACCATCATCGGACCAAGCCGGATACAGCCCGAACTTTTCGAACCGCTCCCAACTCCCCTCGGAATACTTGAACAGCAGGACAACCATCAGAAACCGCCCGGCCGATTCGGCGAATGGGCTGTCAAACACGCGCGCATACGAGGCACCCGACATATCCAAATGCGCCGAAGCCCCAGGCGCACCTGCCGAACCGAAGCCTTCGGGAAGGTTGGAAGGCGATTCGGCCATCTCCGTCTGGATCGCTTCTCCACCATACGTGAATGCGATCCCGTCTTTCGACCGCGCCCATCGCGTCGTCGTGTTTTCCCCGTGATAGTAGAGCCAGATCTCCTGCAGATCCTCCCGCCAGATCGCGTGTGGACTCGAGATGTGGCTCACGTCGTGATGCGGTTCCCACACCGTCGCGATCAACGGATTCCCATCGACTTCCTTCCACGGACCCCGAAGATTATCCGCAACGGCCAGGCAGATTCCCCCCGGCGCATTATGCGGCGCGTAGTACAGGTAGTATTTGCCGAGCACGCATTCAATCCTGTCACCCACCCGAATCACGCTCGGAAAGATCAAGTCGTCACACGGGTTATACTTCAACCCTTTATAATCCAAAGCCACAAACGATTCCGTAAACTGGATCATTGGCAATCTATCCTGAGCTTGGTACCTGGCGTCTGGTCATCTACGACATAATACTCGACTTCCCACCTCCGGACCACCGATTCCCTTACCAAGCCTCTCTACCTGACTACTGACTATCTGACTACTGACTGATCCTCATCTATCCCTTGCAGCGTCAGACACCCCCTGCCATATTGCGACGCAACAAGGGAGGAATCAATTGCCTGATGAGTATTCAGCAGCTACGGAGCGCTATCTCCGTAGTCTCTACACCGACCAACGACACGGCCGCAGTTGCCAGATTCAGTCCATCGATCAACTGCTCGAGTGGCAGCTCGACGCCCGTCACGACCTCTACCAGATCGTCGGTCTGCAACGCCTGCAGGAAGAACTGGCCGACCACATTCCCGCTGTCGAATACGAGATCAGCGAAGAGATGGACGGCTACACCCGCACGCGGTGTACGATCGAAACCGAACCGGGATTCGCCCTCCCCTTCTGGCTGCTAAAGCCCGACCAGCCCGGACCGCATCCGCTCGCCATCCTCCCGCACGGTCACGACAAGATCGGCATGGACACGACCGTCGGAGTTGCGCACAGCGACGATCACGCGCAAAAGATCGCGTCAGAAGACCGTGACGTCGGCGTCCAGGCCGTTAAACGTGGATACCTGGCCATCGCCCCCGCCGCACGCGGCACGAGCGGCGACGTCGGGATCCCGGACATCAGCGACCGTCACGGCGCCCGATCCTGCCGGAGCCAGTTCATGCACGCCATCCTGGCCGGCCGAACCGCCACCGCCGAGCGGGTATGGGACGTAATGCGCCTGATCGACTGGGCCATCACGGACTTCGACATCGACGAGTCGAATATCCTCGTGATGGGCAACTCGGGCGGCGGTGTCATCACGCTCTATTCCTCCGCCTGCGATGAGCGGATCACCTGCGCCGTGCCCAGTTGCTCCTTCGCCCCCTATGTCAGCGAGACTGGCTACATCCACCACTGCGACTGCAACGCCGTCCCCGGCATCTCACGCTGGGGCGAAATCTGGGACCTGACCGCCCTGATCGCACCCCGCCGCCTGTGCATCGTCAACGGCCGGGAAGACAGGCTGTTCTCGATCGACGAGGTCGAACGTGCGGTCACGGGAACCCGCCGCATCTACGACGCCATTGGACTCCGCGACCGATTCGAGCACCACTGGGGCCCCGCCGGCCACCGCTTCTACAGCGACCTCATGTGGCCATTTGTATCGAGAATTGACAATCGATGATCGAGGATTGAAAGAAAAACCCGTTCATCCCGCCGCCCGACCTAGCCTTGGCGACGGCGGGAGTAGGGCTGGCCGGCTGGCCAGACCGTATCGAGGGACCACCATTTGGCACTGTCAGCCGACCCCATAGCAGCTACATCTCAAGCAAGCACTTCCCCCATCACCCTCCGCAGCATCCTACTGGGTACAGCTACGGTCGTGGCGATGTGTGTCTACACCAACCACGCCGGCCTCGTGATGGGGTCCTCCTCGCTCGTGAAGTCGCAGTATCCGATGGCGATGCTGCTGCCCTTCACGCTGTGGATCTTCGCCAACGTCGGGCTCAAGTCGTTCGCGCCCAGGTTCGCGCTCTCTGCCACCGAGCTTCTCGTCATATATGCGATGACCTGGATTGCGGGAGTCATTCCGCTCGAGGGATGGGCCGCCTACCTGGTCAGCAGTATCAGCGTGCCCACATTCTACTCATCCCCGGAGAACAGGTGGGAGTCGATCATCTTCGACCGTTTGCCCTGGTGGATGTTCACCGAACGCGCCCCCGGGGTCATCCGACCTTTCTACGACGGGATGGCGCCGGGTGAAACCCTCCCCTGGGCCCACTGGATGCGACCGCTGTTCTGGTGGACGGCCATCTCGCTCGCCGTGGTCGGGGCAGCTACCTGCCTGTGCGTCATCTTTCAGCGTCAGTGGGAAGACGCCGAGCGGCTCACGTTTCCCCTCGCGCAGTTCGCGACTGAGCTCACCTCCGGGTTCGACGAGCCCGGACGCATTCCCGCTCTATTTCGGAACCGGATCTTCTGGTTCGGCTTCTTCACGGTCTTCGGAGTCTTCCTCTGGAACATCATCGGGTACTTCAACCACGCTCTGCCCCGCATCACCGTGTATGGCGGCTACCTCAGCAAGCAGGTCGACCTCGCACGCAACTTCCCGCCCATATATATGAGGATCCTCCCGCCAGTCATCGGGCTCACCTACTTCTGCGATCTCGACATCCTGTTCAGCTTCTGGTTCCTCCGGCTCGTCGCGATCCTCAAACTGGGCCTGATGGCGCGTGTGGGCTTCACAGTCGGCCTCAAGGATCAGCAGGTCGATGGCCCTGGAATCGTCGCGCTCGAGAGCCACGGTGCGCTCATTGTCCTCGCCCTCTGGACGTTTGTCGTCGCTCGCGGCCATCTCAGGCGCGTTTACATCGCAATCCGTCACGGCCGGGAACATCCCTACAACGACGGTGTCGTCCCTTACCGTACCGTGGCCGTTGCACTCGTGGTCTGCACGCTGTTCATCGTCGGATGGATGATGTCGATCGGGATGTCGATCACCATCGCCCTGCTTCAGACGGCTCTTCTGTTCACGGCCTACCTGACCGTGGCAAAGTTCACGGCCGCCAGCGGCTTCACTCACCTGCTTCCCGTTTTCGCCAAGGGGGGCGGCGCGCTCAAACAGTTCGTCGGTACCCGCAACATGCTTCCCGGCGATTTCGTCGGTGTCGAGATCGTCAACTCGAGCCAGTTCTTCGGGAACGATCGGATCCCCGCGTGGCCCGCCCTGCCCCACCACTTCCGCCTGCTGGGTGACCGATCCCGATCGCTTGTCTTCTGGATCGCCATCCTCGCCTTCGGCGCGGGCCTGATTGCTGCGTTCACAAGCGTGGTCCATCTGGCTTACCACGAAGGTGGCCAGAACCTGCATACCGCACCGTTCACGGGACGATCGAGTTCCGGCGCCGTGCGGCTGTACGACAACATGACCAAGCAGATAATCGGCGATAAACCGACGGCCTTCGACCCCGCCAAGATGCTCGTCTGGACGATCGGCGTCCTCGAAGCCGGTCTCTTCGTCCTCCTCCGCAACCGGTTGACCTGGTGGCCTGTACACCCCATTGGGCTCGCCTTCCAGAACACCACCGGCTCGCGCGCCTACGCCTTCTCGATCTTTCTCACCTGGTTCTCCAAACTCGCGCTCCTGCGAATCGGTGGGATCGCCCTCTACCGCCGTGCGGCCCCCTACTTCATCGGGCTCCCCATCGGCTACGTCACCGGCATCGCTGTCTCCTCCATTGTCGACCTCATCTGGTTCCCTACCGGCGGGCACTGGACTCACGGGTGGTAGTAAGCCGCGGCTCCGGACTACCCGTGGGATGCAATCTCACGATTGCATCGACTTCTGGGCGGAAGGGCTGAAGCACTCGTATATCCCTCCTAACCAAATCGCCACTTGAAATCGTCCACAGATTGAGGACATTTGTGCACACAGCGGCACGAACGAGCTCATGACCGACCGGGCGGCAGGGCCCCTCAACCCCACAACCGCCAGAACGAGGAACCACAAATGGAATTCACGTCATACCCGCCGGGCACGTTCAGCTGGGTCGATCTGGCGACGTCCGACCAGAACGCGGCAAAGTCCTTTTAAGCCGAGGTCATGGGATGGTCGTATATCGACAACCCGATGGGCGACGACACCTTCTACACGATGGCGCAGACAGACGGGAAGGATGCCGCCGGGATCTTCACGATGCCCGAGGAACAGGCGAAGATGGGCATCCCTCCCCACTGGCAGAGCTACGTCACTGTCGAAAGCGCTGACGCCGCAGCCGAGAAGGCCAAAGGCCTCGGTGCAAACATCCTGATGGAGCCGTTCGACGTGTTCACGTCAGGCCGGATGGCGGCGATGCAGGATCCGGGCGGCGCCGTCTTCAACGTCTGGGAGCCGAAGGACAGCATCGGTGCCGGCATCGCCAACTGCCCGGGTGCCTTCTGTTGGAACGAGCTCTACACGAAGGACCTCGTGGGAAGCAAAGCCTTCTACACCGGCATGTTCGAAGACTGGACTACGGACACGACGGACGTGGGAGAGTTCGAATATACGAGCTTCATACGCGGCGAGCGCGGGATGGCCGGCATGATGGAGATCGCTCCCGAATGGGGTGAAGTCCCCCCGCACTGGAATGTCTACCTCGCCGTCGAAGATTGCGACGCCGCTTTCGAGAAAGTCACATCCCTGGGTGGACAGCAGACGATGCCTCCACAAGACATCCCCCAAATCGGCCGCTTCGGCATGGCCACCGACCCCCAGG
The DNA here is from genome assembly GCA_002727195.1 of Gemmatimonadota bacterium. Lineage (GTDB taxonomy): Bacteria > Latescibacterota > UBA2968 > UBA2968 > UBA2968 > UBA2968. Next base: position 32,084 of record PBWH01000028.1, on the reverse strand, counting down.
GCGCCGCATTCGCCCTGATTACCCTCGCAAATCCTGAATAGGGCGGCAATGCTTCGCATTGCTTGCGAGAATCCTTCGGATTCTCTCTGGCGACGTCAAAAAGGACCATCCTCCTTGGGGAGGCTGGCCCTTTCTCTTCTGTTCTGCTGAATCCAGCAAGTTCGCTCCACGGTGATGGTCTCAGCTCTCCGATCTCGGCCATCTGCCCCCTATCTGACTACTGACTATTTGACTTCTGCCTTAAAATACCCCCTCACAATGTTGTTTTAAAACAACTTATACAAACACCTGCTCAAACGTGCACTTTTCCATTGACAAATGCACAGATGTGCACCATTTTATCTGCCCACCCAGGGACAATACAGACCAAACACACACAATCACCGGGTCTCTGGAGTATCCAAACCAGTCAACAGGAGGACCGTCAGATGCGTCGAGGAGAAGACACGGCATTGGCCGCTTACTACCGGGACGTTGAGCGCTATCCGCTGATCTCACCGGACGAGGAGCGTGCACTCGTAGGCAGGATGTGCAAGGGCGACCAATCAGCGCGGGACCTCCTGGTCAATTCGAACCTCCGGTTCGTCATTCACGTCGCCAAGAATTTTCAGAATCAGGGGCTGGGATTGCCCGACCTGATCAACGAAGGCAACCTGGGCCTGATAACGGCCGCGCGGAAGTTCGACCCGAGCAAAGGCTGTCGGTTTATCACCTATGCCGTTTGGTGGATTCGCCAGAACATCCACAAGGCGCTGGAAACGCAGACCCGTTCCGTTCGCGTCCCAGCAAACGTCCTCAACGATCTGGCCCGACTGCGGAAGACGGAAACCGAACTGTCGCAGTCGCTCGAGCGCACCCCGACGCGGGACGAGGTCGCTGTAGAAGCGGATTTCGAACAGTCCAAGGCCGATCACACCTTCGGGGCCACCTATCAGACCCTTTCCCTGGACACCCGTCGTTACGACCAGGGCGAGATCACCTATGTGGAAACCATCCCGGACGAGACCTTGCCGTCGCCCGACGCAGGCTTCTATGAAGAGCAGAGCCACGGTGAGGTACGGGCCGCACTCAAGTCGCTGAACCACCGGCTGCAGACCGTCCTGGTGCTGCATTACGGAATGGACGGCGAAGAGCCCAAAACCTACCAGCAAATCGGGCTGCACCTGGGTGTCAGCCGCGAGCGGGTCCGTCAGCTCAAGGAGGAGGCGCTGCACAGGCTGCGCCAGAAAGAGACAGGAAAGCGGCTTGCTTCACTGAAGAACTAGCCCACGAGCGAGAGACTGCACGCGCCGGGAACCCAACCGCCGGGCAGTCGTCAGAGAAGGAGGATCGGGTTGTCGACTCACCGAATCGGAGTCGCCGACTCGGTCCCCATTTTCGTGCCCGGACGCAGACGGGGCGTGTTTCACCCAGGTTTCAGGCTTTCGTCTTGACCCCTCCCACGTTATGGCGGAAGTTAGGAATTGGCATCGAGAAACCCTGACAGACGCTCCGCACCATTCACTCACGGCGGCCTGACATGCAGACCATTCTCTTCACCGTCCTCGCCGGCCTGCTCCTCCTGTGGGCGGGAATCGGCGCGCTCCTCAAGTGGCTCCGCCCGATCGAAGATAAACATCTTCTCTGGTTGGGGGGATACGCCAGCCTGATCACCAGTCTCCTGCTCTTCCTGGTCATCAACACATCGATGACGCAGCAGAAAGTCGCGCGTGAGGACACCAAGTCGCTGCTGTCCGAGCAGATGGACGACTTCCGGAAAAAGCTTGGCGAATACACTGAGCGGCTGATGGGCCAGATCGAAGAGAAAGCCGAGTTGACCTCCTCCGAAATGGAGGTGCGGGGGACGCTCAAACAGGAGCGCGCCCTCCACTCACAGACCAAACAGCGTCTTTCCGAGACCGTCGAAGAGGTTAGAGCGATCTCGAGCCTGCACGAAAAGGAGCGACGGGCCCATTTCGCTTACCGTGACAGCCTGAACACCGAGCGTGCACTGCACGACGACACCCGGGGCAGCCTGAAGACCGAGGAATCCGCTCACAAGAATACGCGTGACGAGTTGGGCAAAACCCGCCGGAACCTTGGCAAGGTCGAAGAACGGACAAAAGGTCTGTCAAATGACGTCAAGCGGCTGCGGAAATCGGTCGAACGCGCAGAGTCTCGTGCGGAGAAATCCGAAAACAACGAGAAAGAGCTGCTCGCCAGGCTCAAGACGCACGATGGCCAGCTGGGTCAGCACACGGAGTCGCTGATCCGCCTGCAGGCAATGGTCGATTCCCTCTACTTCAAGCGATTCAAGCAGCTCTACACGGCCCCCGGTGAAACACCGGCACCCGCGGGCAACTAGGTCTCAGCCAAAGACCTTGCCCCTCCCTCGGCCTACCTGCTATCTTGTTCCGGTTCGCGAAATGCTCATCGAACCCGTTTTGACATCTACCCTTGGTGCCCTGGGTGATCCGGTGGTCTCCACCGCACCCTTGGGACAACGGAGGTGAAGTTTGGAGAATAAGAACGTCCTGATTGCTGTCGGTGCCGGCGCGGTCATCCTGGCCGTGATCTTCATCATCGCTCTGATGCCCACCGAGCCCGAGGTCGACCCTTATGTGGTCCAGCTCGAGTCCGAGGTGGCGACCTACACGTCTCAAATCGACTCGATGAACAACGTCGTCGACGGGCTCAACGGTCGAATCAACACGCTCAGAACTCAGATGGACAGCGCCCGCGCGTCCAACAAGGTGCTGCTCGCCTCGCTCCGGAAAGTTACGAACGAAATGAAGGAGTATCGTCGACTGTATGGCGAGCAGAAACGCGCGAACGAGCGTCTGATCACCGAGCTCAAGCAGGCACGGGAAGAAAAAGAGGCGGTGGTCGGCGAGGTGAAGACTCTGAAAGGCGAGGTCGACAGCCTGAACAACGCTCTGTATTCGAAGACGGTCAGGCTTGTCAGGCTCGAGTCCAACCTGGAGGAGGCACTCGAGGAGAAGAAGACGCTCGAGGAGACAGCCACCTCCGTACTGGTGATCACGGGAACCGAGGATGACCTGAAGGAGAAGGGATTCCTAAAAACCTGGCGCGCCGCCATCTTCAGCAAGAACTACCGCGTCATCAGCTTCCCTGACGTGCTCGAATCGAACCAGATCAAACGCATCTCACTGGGTGAGACCCTCGCGCTCGCCGGCCAACTGCAGGCCATCTGCGATCGTCACGGGAAACTGGAGAAGGGGAAGGAGTACGAGGTCAGCAACGGTCCGGGAGGCCAGTCGCTGATCACCTTCATCGACAACACCCTCGAGGGCCAGCGCATCCTGGCAGTGTTGAAGAACTGATCCCTTCCACCCCGTTCCCCTTGAGCGGGAGCGGAGGAGATCGGGAGAAAAACCAAAAGCGGCTGATCCAACACGGATCAGCCGCTTTTATTTGTGGTTTAGACTTTGGTGGCGCGGGGTGGTCATCGGCAGCCCCCGCTCTCCCCTGCTCTCGCTCAGGGCAGGGGGCAGGGAAGGGCCCTACCACATATGCACGAACACGGCCGGCCTCACCTTCTCTCCCGATGGCGCTGTCGACAGCAACGAATCCGCGTAGGCCGCATCATTCACCATCCGTTCCCGGCTCCCGCCCTTCAGATACAGATGCAGGTTCCGGTCCGGATCGGCAACCAGACCGTTCAGGATCGTCTGGAACTCGCCGGGTCGAAGCATACGCCTGACGCTCTTTCCATCCGCCGATACGGCCTTCCCATCAGGCGTATACATCAGAATCACATCGTCAGCTTCCGGATCGTGGTGATGCACCCGCCACACCGGCTGGGACACGTTCAGGATCATAATCCCGAGCGTCAGCATCAGCATCATAATCCCCAGGAATAGCTCCTTGCTGACATCGTGATCCTCGACTTCAGATACGGCCCTTTTGAGGTATCTCGCCATTCAGCTAACCTGTGGCGTTGACATCTCGCATAGCGATCCAGGCCCGCTCGACCTGCGCCACCTTCGACATCATCGCGTCGAAGCCTTTTCGAAGCGGCAGATAGGCGAGCAGGGCAGCCAGCGTCGTCTGGAACGCCAGAACGAGCCCGCCTGCCATATCTCGCAACACCTTGAACGACTCCGTCGCCTCGCTCAAGTTCGTCAATTCATCCGCCATCAGCAGGATTCCGCAGACCGTACCCAGGTAGCCGTAGAACGGGAGACGGGACAGGGATCGTTGTCCTGCGATCAGCCTGTCGCCAACCACACCGATCAGCTCTTCAATGACCTCATCGTCACGCGAACGCAATTCGGTCGCGTCGTACCCCGCCTCCTGAAGCGATTTCAAATCGCTTCTTCGGCGGACAGTCAACGTTGGCTTCTGAGCCTTGGCGTCACCATCTCGGAGGTCTTCGTGTTCGTCGAGCAGCCGCATCCAGATGTGGATGAGCGAGAAGAGATGGCCCGAGAAAGCCGCGATGACCAGGGCATACGACCCGCGTCCGACCCACTCGATCCAGCCGCTCGCGGGAGCCGCCTTGAAGTAGAAGTAGACAAACAGGACGCCGACCCCGAGCCCGGCCGCCCCTCCGACGATTGCGGCGATGGTTGTGGCGTTACCACGCACCAGACCGTAATGGCCATCTTCTTTCCCTAGCGTCTCGGCACGCTGCATCAGGGACATAGCACCGATTACGGCACTGCTCACACTCAACAGCACGGCCACGATGATTTCCAGCATGGTCACAGAGTCACCTCGATCATATTCAACGCACTTCCTCGCTCAGCCGTCTCCATTGTCTGGTCGCATACACGGCGTAGGCGGTCAGGATCAGGGTTGGTATCAACAACCCCAGTCGTGAAGCCCGACCTGCGAACCCACCGCCACCGGGGTAGCCCCCAGACCCGTCCGCTTCTCCTAAACCATCACCATCCCCCGCCACCACCCCTTTGGTCGCGCCCGGCCGACGATTCTCCCGATCAGTCGGAGGCTGGTATACTGTCGTACGTCCGTCCACACCACCAGCAGGAACGACACGCTCGCCGGCCACCGTTGCCGCATCCTCACCCCTGAGCCTTCGGCGTTCCGGGTAGATCAACGTCTGATGCTCGGGAGGTAGCCGCTCCGACCAGGCCTTCACCTTCTCGGAGACCGGCTTGGTCACCGCTTCCTTCAAAGGCCCGGCTTTCCCCAACGTAAGTGCGCCGCCATCGACCGATCCGGTAAATGCGGCCACGGAGAGCGTGGATGCAACAGCCTTCAGTTCCGACCTCAGACGCGCTCGCTCCGTCTCAAGCACAGACAGTTCGGCCACAAACGCGTGAGATGACATGTCCCGCCGATCACCGCCAGTGAAGTCATCACCTGCGCCACCTCCGGCGTCGCGCACCTGCGCCATCCCGAACCGGCGCGTCATCTCTACAACCCCGAAGGTCGTTTCCCCCCAGATCACCTCTGCCTGCAGGATGTCCGGTAGAGAGTGGGCATACGTGATCGTCTCGACCGGCCCGGATACCCCCGTCCAGCCATCGTCTGACACGACCACGGGATGAAGTACCCCGGCTCTTCGCAAATACAACCCGAACAAGAAACCACTCTCGACGAGATCCGTATCCCATCCCCGGGCCCGAACCACGTTGCTGGATCTCAGGTATAGACTGGGGATCTCCACCTCGACCGGGGTGAGACGAGTCTCGCCAACGAAGTGGTCGTTGATCCAGACCTTCGCTTCGTCGTCTGCCCAGAAGATGGCGACCAGATCAACGTTGGACGGAAGCTGAACGGAATCATCCCCATCCGGGAGTTTCTCGACATCGAGGGTGCCCGCATCCCGCGACTCCATTTCTCGAACCAGACTGTCAATTCGAGCAGAGACACGGTTATACTGTTGACGCAGAACGAGCGTGTGGTTCGGAGTGCTTCCTGACGATGAGAGTGGGGAGACGAGAACAGATGCCAGGAAGAAACATAGATGCCGGAAAGTCACAGTCGATGCTCAATAGTCGGCAAAGGAACCATCATCCTCGTGGTAGAACATCCCCCTCGAACGGTAGGACTCGTTGCGAACCGCCTCGATCGCAGCGTCTTCCATGTCCACCCCCAACCCGGGCTGCTGCGGCAGTTCGATATACCCGTCCTTGAACGTCAGCGGTTCGTTGAACAGGCCCTGCCCCCGCCTCGCCCCTCCCTCGCAGATCGCGAAGTTCGGGATCGTTGCGACCGCGTGAATCGATGCCGCGACACCGACCGGCCCGGCGGCGTTGTGCGGCGCGACGGCCATGTTATGGATCTCAGCCGCTGCGGCGATCTTCTTCAACTCGAGGATCCCACCACAGTGGCGGATGTCGGGCTGCAGGATCGCGCACATCTCCTGCTCGATCAGCCTCCGGAATCCCCAGCGGGTCATGTGACGTTCGCCCGTCGCGATCGGCACCGTCGTTGAACGCGCGATCATCTGCACGGGTTCATCGTTTTCTGGGTGACACGGCTCCTCCGCGAACAGCAAACCGAACGACTCGAGCTCCTTGACCATCACCACGGCCATCGTTGGACTAAACCGCCTGTGTAGATCGACGGCGATATCCACATCGTCGCCAACCGCTTCCCGGACCGCGGCCACGCGGGCCACCAACCGCTTCACCGTCCCCGGACTCTCGACAAACCGAACGGGCTGAGGCGAACCGCCCATCTTCACCGCCGTATACCCCTGCTCGACTGCCTTCTGTGCACTCTCCGCCACCTGCGCCGGCTCGATCCCGCCCCCGATCCCGGTATACACCCTGACCTTGTTCCGAACGGACCCACCGAGAAGTTTCCAGATGGGCAATCCAAGCGCCTTCCCCGTGACATCCCACATCGCCATCTCGATCCCGCTCCAGGCGCTCACGATCGACGGCATCGCCCGGCTGTAGCTGGACCGATACACAGCTTGCCAGTGGCGCTCGATCTCGAACGGATCCTGTCCGATCAGATACTCACCGATATCCTCCACCGCCTGCGCCACAATGCGCCAGTGCTCGTAATTCATCGGCTCGCCAAATCCGACAATCCCCTCATCCGTTTCCATCTTGAGGATCATCGCCCGACCTTCGATCGGAATCGTCGTCAGCTTCGTAACCTTCATCTACCTGCCATTCCTTCGTAACATGACCGTCCTTCTTTGGTCATTTGTCATTGGTCATTGACCACTTGCTTCCCGGTACACGGGCCCAACTATATCCGCAAACTTGACTGCACTATCGTCTTCCGGCGCATACCCGATCTTCTTCATCGCGTCGGAAATCCCCCAGAATCGATGCGAGTTCCCGCTGATCCCGTAGAACACCTGGAAGGGCACGCCATGCAGATCGGTGATGTCTTCCGTCTCGATACTCTTGATCACCAGTTGGGCCTGATCCCTCGCACTGAAGTAGGCTCCGAGGCTGCGATGCAGACGCTTCAGATCCTTCGGTGGATCCTCGAAGTCGCTCTCGCGGGGTGCCCCGATCCGGATCTGGACGTTCTCGAGCCGCTTCCCGTCGTTCATCGATCCGGTCGCGAACACGAACCCCAGCGCCTCATACGAGATCTTCCCCCACCCGTAGAAGTTGTCGGTCAGTGGGTAGTCGTCCTTCGTCACGAAGTCGACTTTCTCCTCCCAGATCAGGGGCTCGTAGAAATCAGCCGCGTGGTTAGAACTCATCATGACGACGCGGCGTACGTCTTCCTCGATACACGTCTGATAGACGTTATACGTCATCATCACGTTATCGTGCTCTTTCCAGAAGTCCGTATGCCGATGATTCACGGTCCCCTTGAACCCGGTGTGCACGACCGCATCGATGCCCCTGAAATACTCGCGATAGGTATCCCGATCCCGATTCAGGAGATCCGCGACATGAACCCCCTCGACCGCCTCCCCTTCCGAATCCGTCGTCTTCACATCGAGCAGCCTGAGATCATACCGCTCCCGCAACGCGTCGATCATCCGCCCCGACACGTGCCCACACGCTCCCGTCAACAAAACCGTCCGCTTCGCCATTCGCCTGCCTTTGATGACTTTCGACTTTAGACCTTCCGACCTTCGACTTAGAAAGGCGCTTCCGTCACCTCGAAGTTCTTGTGCGTATCCCGTCCCCGCACGACGATCGGATGCCACGCTGCCTTCACAGAGTTCAGGGCCGCCTGCTTCACGTACGGCGGAATGAACCGCACCGTAAGCCCACACCGTCTGCGGTCGGACCGGTTCGGCATGCTGGCGTGAAACACCTGCCCATCGTGAACCGACATTTGCCCTGCATCCAAAATCAGGTGGATCGCCTTCGAATCGTCGATGTGCTCGTCGGGGATCTCCTGGTTGATACTCAAAAGGTTCCCTACGGCCTCTGACTTCGCGTGAGGCGCGATGCCTTCCGTATGCGATCCGGGAATCACCCGCATACATCCGTTTTCCACATCACTGTAATCGATCGCGATCCAGGCCGTATGCGCCTCCGGCGGCTCGAGCCCCCAGTATGTGATGTCCTGGTGCCACGCCACAAACGACTTCGGGTCCTTCTCCGGATACTTGCAAAAGATGTGCGTCGACAGGAGCAGGACATCCTCCCCCATCACCGCCTGCATCACATCCAGAACACGATCGTCGGTGGACAGTTCCCAGATGAACGGTTCATCCATGTGCCGAGCCTGTAGCCCGATCTGGCAGTTCTCCTTACCCTCTCTAGCCTCGAGCTCATCAAACTGAGTCCTGAACCCATCGATCTCATCCTTGGTGTACACATCCACCCGGGGCAGAACGCCATCCCGTGCATATGTCTCTCGATACTCGTTCGCGCTCACGATAAAACTCCATCCATCGCATCCAAGCCCAATGACCACTGACTATCTGACTGCTTCTACCAAGCTATGCCCCCAAAACATGCCGAGCAACCGCTTTGTCTGCGCCGCAGCCCCTGCTTTAGCCGCTTTGCCACATCGAATAGCGCGACTTAAGTTGGATCGTCTGAAAGCACGAATCTCTCACATTCACATGGCGCGAACATGAAGATCACCTCTGTAGAAGCGATGGTATTGCGGCTCCCCGAAGTCAATGCCGCCTGCGATGGAACCCAGGACACCTGCTTGATCCGAATCGACACGGACGCAGGCATAAGTGGTTGGGGCGAAGTCGACTCTTGCCCGACGGTCGTGAAAGCGGTCGTAGATGCCCCCCTCTCACACCAGATCTGTAACGGCTTCGCGAACGCACTCGTCGGGCGCGACGCGCTGGATATCGGTGACTGCACAGACGCGATGGACGAAGCCGCGAACTACTATGGCCGTGTAGGGGTCGGCTCACACGCGATGGCCGGGATCAACCTGGCACTCTGGGACATCGCCGGAAAGGCAGCCGACAAGCCGGCCTACCAGCTTTTGGGCGGACAGAACGGAAAGCGATTCCGGGCCTACTGCTCGATCCTTTTCGGGGATACGCCGGAAGAGACCTACGAACTGGGTCGCCGATTCGCCGATCAGGGGTTTATGGCGGTCAAGTTCGGCTGGGGTCCTATGGGGGAATCGGAGACCAGCGACATCGCACACGTTCGAGAGGCAAGGCGGGGCGTCGGTGATGAGGTGGATGTCCTGATCGACGCCGGGCAGGTCTGGGATTGGGAAACCGCGCTCGAGAGGGCGCGTCAGTTCCAGGAATTCAGGCCCTTCTGGATCGAAGAACCGCTACACCCACAGGACATCGAGGGTTTTGCTCGCCTGACCGCTGAGAGCCCGATTCCGATCGCCACAGGAGAGGCCGAGTCACGGTTGCCCGACTTCGAGCGCCTGGTAACCGACGGTGGCCTCCACTGGATTCAACCGGATCCAGGTCGCTGTGGACTCTCGATATTCGTGGCCGCGGGACAGTTCGCCCATCAGCACGACGCAAAGGTGGTCAATCACAGCTTCAAAAGCGGGATCACCATCGCCGCAAGCCTCCACGGGCTGGCATCGGTGCCCCACGGTGAGATCTTCGAGTTCTGCATGACCGATTCACCGTTGCGTCACGAGATCACGAACGAGCAATTCGAGGTGGTCGACGGCTACGTGTCTGTCCCCGAGGGGCCAGGCCTTGGTGTGACGGTCAACGAGTCCACCATCGATCGATACCGTGTCGCCTGACTACCGTCCCAGCATCCTCCCACGCGCGGTCCCGGCTTCTTTCATCGGTCTGCGAATGGAAACGTTTCGCCCCTCGGCGACCCCGTCGTCGTAGGTCTCCGTCCGCCTGACACCACCCCCGGAGCGCGTGATCACGTGGGGATTATGGTAGCGGAAGAACGCGCCGAGACGCGCATCTCCCTTCCACACGAGTGCTTCTGACTGGACCATCTGCACTTCCTGATCAGAAAGCTTGGAGTGGAAGCCCTCGAGCACGCCGGCGTAGTATCGTTGACGCTCCCGGTTACCCGTAAGCCCTCTGTCTTCCCGGTAGGTCTCCCAGAGTACCGGCAGCAGGTCGGTCAGGTAGGCATACACATACGATGCCATCTCGAGGTTGTCCGGTGTCCCGTAAATCTGAAGGGCGGTGCCCCGACGATCGCTGGTCGCATCGTAGCTCTGACACCACAACAATTCGACGAAGAAGAACTGGCTGAGGATGGCGCCGATCCAGAGCTCGGCTGATGTGTGACGCGCTTTAACGGGTCCTAGAATCCGCCAGGTGAACTGACGCTCCCGGTCCAGCTCCACGGTATCGATGTTATACTTGATCAGCAGTCGCCGGGCCTTCTGAACCGCGGCCTGCGCCTCGTTCTCGTTCGGGCTCTGCGCGAGAGACAACAGCTTCTGAATTACGCGCAGGTTCTTGTCGGGCCCTTTCCCTTTGAGATCCTCGTGGGCCTCACCTGCCTTCGGTGAGCAGCGAAGTCGCTCACAAGCTTGCCGGAAGGCTGACCCGTGTGCGGACTCGTCGAGTACCTCCAGCACCTCGTGCACATACTGATGTGCCATCTCGTGCCTCAGGGTTTCCAGGACAGCGGTCCAGTCGTCCCGCAAAATATGATGCGCCGAGAGGGTGATCTCCCGACGCAGGCCATCCCAATATCCCAATGTCGTCTTGCTCTGGCCGATCCTGAACGAAGGGGACCGCAGCCGCCCCTCGACATACTCCTCGTTGTACTGCGCCCACCATCCGGCCAGTCGGCGCCCCCACGTCCGGTGCAGTTCGGACTCCAGGTCGTCCAGGGGCAGTTCCTCCTGCACTAGCGTCTCTTCAGCTCCCGGACAAACGACGGGCTGAGCACGCCGCGTCCGACCTCAGCGACAGCACCTTCCATCGTCAGGTTGTAGTCCTCGTCGATATCGATCCCCAACGTCCCACCGGGAGCGTTCACCTTCACGGGCGCCTCGACCAGCCCGAGACGGACGGCCGCGCTTGCCGCCGCGCAGGATGACGACCCGGAGGCCTGCGTCTCTCCCGCTCCCCGCTCCCAGATCAGGATGAAGATCTCGTGCTTCCCGGTCGGCACGGCCAGCTGCACGTTCGTCCGCTTCGGGAACAGCTTGTGATTCTCGAGCTCGGGACCCAGTTCGAGCAGGTCCTCCCGAGTCCACTTCTGACCCTTCGGCTTGAACACGATGCAATGCGGATTCCCGACGCTCACCCCCGTGAATTTCAGTTTCCGTCCTGCAGCCGTGATCGGCTGCTCGATCAACTCCTTGACCTTGAGTGAGCAGGGCAATGCTTTCGGCTGAAAGGTCGCCTGCCCCATCTCAACCGTCGCGGAACTCGCATCACCATATGGGTCGATATGTAGGTCGATCGACACCAGACCACCCTTCGTGTCGACCGTAAAGTGCTTCTTCTTCGTCTTTCGCGTCGCGTTCAGGTAACGCGCGAAGATCCTGAGCCCGTTCCCGGACTTCTCCGCCTCACTCCCATCCGGATTCAGAATCCGAAGCCCGAAGTCCGCCTTCTTCGACTTCTCCAACGTCAGGATCCCGTCACTCCCGATCCCCCAGTTCCGATCGCAGATCTTCACGATGTTCTTCGGCGTCAGCTTGAAATCCAACTCCGTCGGATCCATCACGATGTAGTCGTTCCCCAGCCCGTGTCCCTTGAAAAACCCGTTCCTCATGTCACTCCCTTATTCGTTGCTTAATCGCAGAAATCGCCGGCGGAGCCGGCTCCCACGAGTTCTTTTTTCATTTTATTTTTGTCACTTTGCCTTTTGCATTTGCCGCTTTGCATTGCTCACTGCCACTCCAGTACCACGCCCATGCACTCGTGCAGCCGGTTGTAAAGCATGTCATAGGCTTCAGCGGCACGCTTAAAGTCATATCGGTGCGTGATCATCTCGTCAACCTTGATCTTCTGGTCGGCGATCAACTGGATCGAGCGGTCCGAAGCCTGAAGTCGCTTTCCGATATCCAGGAATCCGCCCAGAATACGCTTACCCTGAATCTTGCCCGAGTCCAATGGCAGGGGCGCATCCTCGTAGAGACCGATCACCTGGATCAAGCCACCGCGCTTGACCATGTCGATCGCCTGCTCGAATGCGCGTCCACCGGATCGCCCACCGACCGTATACACGACCCTGTCGGCGAGTTCGCCATCGGTCATCGCCTTCACGGCTTCGACCGGATCCTCCTTGCTGACGTCGACCGTGTCCGTCGCGCCCAGCCTGGCAGCCAGCTCACAGCGAGCGGGAATCGCGTCCACCGCCACAATGCGACCGTCGAATCGCGCCCGCAGGGCCTGCATACAGCCGCTTCCCACAAGCCCCTGGCCCAGGATCACCACCGTATCGCCTTCTGCTGCGTCGAGGTCGTCCATCCACATCACCGAACTCGTACCCAGTGGCCAGAACGTTCCGGCCTCTGACGACACGTCACCCGGCAGAGAAACGACTGACGGATTGATCGGCGAATGCGTAACCTCTACTGCCACCCACTCGGCGTGTGGAGCGATCGCCGCGACACGTTCGCCCATCGACAGGTCATCCACCTCAGAACCGACCTGCACGATCGACCCCACCAGGCTGTAGCCCATGATCGCCGGATCGATGGCCTCTTCCCTGGCGTAACGACGCCAGATCTCGGACCCTCGACTGATCAGGGTTCGCTCCGTCCGGATCAAAACCTCGGAAGACTTGATTTCGGGGACGGGAACGTCTTCCAGCTCGATCTGATAGGCCCCTTCGGGCTTAGTCACCCTGAACATACTGAACTCCCGTAATCACTCGACCGTCGGAATACGCCATCGCCTGCCTGCCGGCAACGACGTCGCCCGACCATTCAGCGTCAACTCGACTGCGTGATCGGACAGGTTTGTCACCCGAATCCCGGACGCATCCCTGGTCAACTCGACGGAACCGATCGGGTCGACAGTCACCTCCAGATCTACCCACACCAGCAAGGATCCCGAGCAGAGAATCGCCCGCTCCTCGCGCGCATCGAGCACCAGACCACCACCTCGGAATTTCCCCGCATTGTAAGCAAGCGCGCCTCGCTGAAACGGAAGGATCACGGTCAGATCGGTCTGCCCTCTTCTGTAGCGATACCCTCGGCCACGTTCAGGCTGACTCAACGTGATCTTCTCGAACTCATCCTTCGCTGGTCTGCTCCCAAAGGCCTGAATCGCAGCGGCGAACGTCGTTCGACGCCGTCCCTCTCGACGCGCGAGGACGAAAGGGACATCCTCCCCCGCAAACCCGATTCCCGGACCATCGACGTTGGCTGGTCCCACCCCTGTGTAGACCAGCGTGTCGCGACGACTGCCAACCAAGGTCAGTCGGACGCCAGAACCCTCCTGTCGCCACGTCGACTGCCACGTGCCTTCGGGTCGCCCACGCCGAAGGTCCTCGACCACTTCATATCCGGCGGCTGCTTCGAGTGGCTTTTTCAAGCGACGATGACTGAAGCCAGGGCGGAGGACGCCACGGTTGTGATACGCCCAATCGAACGTGTGGGAGTGCTCGGAGCGAACGCGATCGACGATCAGCACCGTATCGGAGGCCACGAGCATCGTCCGTATGACCTGGACACCATCATACACAGGCCCGGCATCTGCTTGTACCACGTCCAATCCATCTGCGCGCACCAGGAACTCTAACTGACCGGTCGCAGGCTGCTGGGATTGGCCATCTACGACGATCGTGTTGTGACTGACCGTCTGCTTATACCATTGCTGATGAATCGGAATCCCATACGCCACGGAACCGGGGTCGGGCGCCTGAGTCGTTCCGCGAGCGAACAGGGTGAACCCCAGCTTGTCGGGATGACCGTGCCCCCCACCGTGTGGCCCGTAGTCGAGTGCGACGTAGGTGGGCTGTTTCGCACTCCCCTGTCTGAGGAATGCGAATCCACTGTCTGGCAGACTCTCCGAAGAAACGGAGACCGACGGGTCTGGAAGCTCAGGAGAGCCATGGATCAACGCACCGAGGGAATCCCTCGAGGAATCGGCGAAGGGAATGACCAGTTCGGGATCTTCGAACACCGAGAATGCGACTTCGTAATGGTGGGCCTGATTGGCCAGCGGACCACCACCCGAGTCGTGAAACGCCGGCATACCGCCGTCGGGGCGAACCGCCTTCAGGGGAGCCGTAAACATCCGTCGTACCCGGTCGGTGAAGAGGTCGAGGCCACAGTTCCGAAGCGCCACCGCCCACGCAACCAACGGCGTCATGCCATAGAAGTGGTATCCCCACGACCCCTCGAACCACTGTCCATCCTCGCGAATGCCCTGCTCGATCTGCTCCACAATCCCGACCTCACCCTCGACCGCAAACTCGAGCAATTCGGCATCGCGAAGCACGAGGGCAGCCATGCCGATCGCACAGTTGTGCCAGCATTGGATGTTGTGGATCCCGATGTTGTGCTTGAGGATGAGTTGTGCGGCAGGTCGGAGAAGCTGTTCACGAATAGCCTGATGCTCCGCAGGGCGGAGGACGTTTGCGTGGCGAATCAGGTCATATCCGCAGCATACGGGGATCAGCCAGACCGATTCACCGAGCGTGCCCCAGGACACCTTCGTCGCCCAATCGGTGTCGGTTTTCAGGTGATGGTCACGGACGGGATACTTCGGATAAGCCTCTGCGTATCCCAGAAGAATCTCGGCCGCCTTCTCGGCAAACGGTCGATCGCCGGTAAGCGCGTAGCTGACACCCAGCTTGCGGACGTCTTCGCTCAGGGCGTTGTGAACACGGGTCAGTGGAACGGAATCCCACGGCTCACCAGAGTTGACGAGCCCACAGCTGGGACAACGATGGATGGTAGGAGATTCGGTAACCAGCTGGCTGCCGCACTCCTGGCAGGCATACCAGTGCGGCCATTGACCGCCGCGGTCGGGGATCTTGACGGGGTTCGCGAGTCGGGACTGAGCGGCATCTACCAGCTTACGGTAGGCACGTCGAGCCCATTGGTGGGACTCGACCTTGGACCGAATGGCAGGAACGTCCTCTAAACGAAGAAGCAGGACTGGGCCGGAGGCTGCCCGGATGAGATCACCTGGCGACAAACAGTCTAGTCCGGTAGGACTTCCCTGAGGAAGTGGATCCAGTTGCCGTGCATGATGGCGCGGACGTCTTCATCAGCATAGCCACGATCGGCCAGGAGACCGGCCACCTTCTGCAGATCCACGATGGTGTCCAGATCACGTGGGCATTGTTCGTTACCGTAGCCTCCATCGAGATCGCTGCCGATCGCCGCGTGTTTGCAGTTCCCGGCCAGCTGACAGACATAGTCGATCTGGTCTGCAACCGCATCGAGGCCAACCACCTCGGGTTGCGTTTCGCCCTTGATCCATCCTGGATACAACATCCACGCATCCAACGCGGCGCCAATGACCCCGTCGCGCTCGATCACACGTTTGAGTTGCTCATCTGTGAACTGTCGAACGCCATCTACGAGTGTCCGGCTATTCTGATGACTGGCCATGATCCGCCCGTCAAAGGCATCGGTCGCCTCGAAGAACGCCAGATCGGCGAGATGGGTCGTGTCGAGAACGGCCCCGAACTGCTCCATTTCCTTTAAGAGCGCCCTGGCCTCTCCCCTCAGCCCGCCCTCTGTGTCCGTTCCGTGTGCATAGGCGCTGAACCCGTAGTGCGAAAGCCCCACAATCCGGAGCCCGTCCTTCCACCACGACTGCATCTGCCCCGGCCACACGATCGGGTCTGCCCCTTCCATGCTCAGAACCATTCCAAGGGGTGTCGTGTCTGGGTCGGCTTGCCAGTTGCCGAGATGATCTTCGAGCTCGCTCTTGGTGCCGATCATCCGGACCTTGCCCTGAGACTCGAGGCACCGGTAATACGCGAGCTGCCCCTGCGCCTTCGCATACGAGATCTCCTGACACGCCGCGCCCGTTGCCGGGCTGTCCGGCCAAGAGGTTCTCGCGATCACCGTCACGATCGAGAGCCCAACCTCCCCTTTCCGCATCTCAGGAAACGCCACCGTCCCACACGCGCGCCCCTTCTGGGGGATCATCCCCGCCTCCATCTCACGGATCTGCTCCACCGTCAGATCGAGATTCCGATCCCAGTTCAACGCGTTCATCGCGAGATCCAGATGGGCATCCACTAACAGCACTGAAAGACCCTCCCATTAGGCGAAGAGTGGGCATCCAAAGTCGCGCCGTAGCCTTCGGCGAAGGTGGACATCGCGAGATCGAGATGCGCGTCCACTAATAGCATAGGTTCTGACCTTCGACTTCAGACTTTCGACTCACGACTCACGACCCAAGACCCGCGACTCAACTGACCGAATGAACGTCCTGTATATCCGTCCGATACACCCAAGTCCCATCCTTCACATAATGCGTCGCGAAGGCCAACCTGGGCCGTGATCCCGACCGATTCGCAAAGGATCCGTGGATGGTCATACTCGTAAAGAACACCCCACTGCCGCGGGGTACAGACAGATAGGTGATTTCATCGGGCTCCAATCCCACGATCTGGTGGGAGTGCATCTCTTCGACCCAAATCTTGCCGTCACGATCACGCATCTCGTAATCCTTCACCCAGGCTGCGTGCTCGCTGTCGTCCTCGGGCGGAGCCGTCTCATAAAGGGGTCGCCTATGGCTTCCAGCCACGACACACAACCCGCCGTTGTCCCTGTCCGTGTCGCTGAGGGCTAGCCAACAGGCCATCAACGTGTTCGGCTCGTTCCGGATGTAGTGCGTATCCTGATGCAGCGCGACACCCGTACCACCCTCGGGAGACTTGGCCATATACATCGTCTGCACGATCATCGGATCTCCCGCCATCAGTTCGGACACGATCCCACAGATCTTCTCGTGCCTTGCGAGCGAGGCCCACGACGTGTCAGCCTGATATCGCTTCAGCCCCAGACCCCGGACCTCTTCCGGTGTCTCCTTCTCCTGCTGAGCCAGAAACGCATCCGCCTCTTCGTGACTGAGCAGGTTGTCCACGACCAGATACCCGTCCTGCTCGTAGGCCTGTTTCTGTTCGTCGGTCAGCATCGCTTTTCTTTCTTCAACGTTCTCTCTCAATCTTCTTACGTCAGATCGAACGGATTGCTCCACGCCTTGCTTCCGTCCGGACCGACCACCTCGAATCTCACCCACTCCGCACCCGGTCTGAGCGTGAACGTTGCTTCCTCGAACATGCCCGAAGGATCGTAGTGCTGCGCACCGTAGGTACTGCACACACCGTAGATCCGTTGCGCTTCCGAGCACTTTACTGTCGCAACGGCGGCGTCGCCACTTGTGTCAATTTGGATGTCGTGTATCTCGGGACCAGTCGATCCGTAAGTCGCTCCACTCTTCAGCGCCTCGAGGATCGACTCCGCGCTGCGATCCTTCACGCGCGCCATCGTCCAACCCCGATAGTAGTCAAACCGTCCAGAACTCGGGTCTTCGGGATCCGAGTGCAGATCGTCGTTGCTCAGCATCGGGTAGATGCGGTGCTCCTGCTCCATCCAGTCATCCCAGTGTATGCCAGACTCCCCTCGCCCCATACACTGACAAACCGTGTTGAACACCTCGATCCCGGCCAGTCCTTCGAGGGGCAAGACGTCTCGCGCAACGCTGATAGAGCTCCAGTGTGGATGCGCAAGCCACGCCTGACCGCCCTGAGCACGAACCTGGTCGATCACGTGTTGGGGCGCCATCCGCTCCGCATCGATATCGTCCTCCAGATTCAGACATACGAAGTGGTGCCGCTGGCCGCCAAAGGGATTGTCCGGATGCAACTCGACACCTTGAATCAGCGTGAAGTCGTCAGGCACCGACACCGAATCGATCCGTGTGATTCGATGATGATCGGACAGACACAGGTAGTCGTAGTCGTGGGACACATACCCGTCAACACGACGCTGCGGCTCGACCTTCCCGTCCGAGTTGGTTGTGTGCGAATGCAGGTTTCCTTTCAGCCAGAAATACCCGTCTTCATCCTTCAACGTGAAGGGATCCACCTGCTCCCCACCAGCGAACGCTATCGACATTGACGCCTCCCGTCATCGCTCCTGAATGTGCCCGAGCTATCTTTTGTGATTTTGCATTTGTCACTTGTCATTGCGATACCACAGTTTTCCATCCTTGACCGTCGCAGCACACGCGAAGCGCTTGTCGGCCACGAGGGTAACCTCTTCTGCGTCCGTCAGTCCGAACGCCCCGTCTTCGATATCGAGTACAGTCAGATCGCCCACGGCGCCCTCTCCGAGGTGCCCCAGATCCCATTCGACTGCGCGCGCCGGCGCATCCGTGACCCGTTCGATGATATCTTCCAACGGCATGCCCAGGTGGAGGAACTTGCTCATCGTCGTCGGAAGATCGTAGGTGGGACCGTTGATCCCCAACCCGTGAATGTCACTGCTGATCGTATCAGGAGGAAACCCGTCGTCCATCGCCTTCCGGCCCACGTCGAAGCTGAAGCTGCCGACGCCGTGACCGATATCGAAAATGATCCCGCGGTCTCTCGCATCGCGGACCTCGGGAAGGACCTTGCCTGAGGCGTCGAGGATTCCGGCGATCTCGTCTCCGTGGTAGCAGTGCGTGATCACATCCTGTGGACGAAGGGGCGCCAACAATTCCGGCAGCGGAACATCAGACCCGCTGATGTGGACCATCAATGGCTTCTCGCATCGCCGAGCGGCCTCGATCGCGATCTCCAGAAGATCCCGCAAATCAGCGTCGCCACCGACCCCGCGATACAGCCTGACCTTGACGCCGATTGTGCCTTCCGGAAACTGCTGAATGGCGTTTGCGCACTCGCCGGCCTGCACATACCCCTCGTAAACCATCTCCCCACGACGATACGGCAGCCCCACACCCGACAGGTTCACATAGGCGAGCACACGTGTCTCTGCGGGCTCCATGATCACCTTTCGAAAGCCGCCGTAGTTGATCCATCCGGCCGTCCCCGTGTCAACGGAAGTGGTGACGCCGGTCCTCGGGCTCAGGTCGTCGACATCGATCCCGAAGATGGAAAAATCCTTGAACAGATGCGTGTGCAGGTCGATCAATCCGGGCGTCACCAGCTTTCCGGTCGCCTCGACAGACTCGGCAGCGGAGGCGTCCGCCAGATCGCCGACTTTCGCCACCCGACCATCCTTGAACGCCACGTCGAGTACGTCATCCAGCCCGTTGCGGGGGTCGATGACACGCCCGCCCTTGACAATCAGATCATACGTTTCCGACACACCTGCTCCGTTCGACTAGGTTCTCTCCTGCACATAACACCAAAGCCGGTCCATAGCGGACCGGCTTCTGCGCAAGATGATCGCGACAACCCTCAATGGTGTCAAGACAGCTCGGATCGCTCGTCGACATACGCCACCGGATCGATTTTCCCGGATTCGATCAGCCCCCGGAACATCTCGATGGTCTCGGCGACGCCTTCCGTCAGCGGCTTGTGCGACACCGTTCCGATCGCCGCCTCGAGCCCGGATCCGTCGACCTCGGCAGGGAACGGCAACTGCATATCCTCGAACGTGATCTTCTCACCTGACTCCGGCGCTGCCGCTTCGATAGCCGCCTTGACCTCCCGCATATGGGGCATCAGTCCCCCGAGATTGTGGGCGGCTGCGCCCTGATAGTCAGACCTTGCGGACTGGATGAATGCGCGGGCCGTGTCGTCTGCGTATTGGAAAACCGTCTGGCCGCCGTAGGAGATGTGGTACGGGATGTCGGCCGCCGCTGCCAGCATGGCCGTCGTGGGTGTAGACGTCACGCCTTGATCCCGGCCGACGCCATACACCACATACGGCCGCAACCCGATCGACGGAACGCCGTCGTCCGACCAGTAGACGTGGGCCGTTCCTTCGTTCGCCTGCTTGTAGACCCCGTAGTGGGTGTGGGGGATGAGTTTGTCATCATCCCTGAGCGGCGCACCCTCATCGTAGTCTTCCGGCGCCCCGAACACCGCGATCGAACTCGCGTAGGTCACGCGTGAAATCCGGTCGAGACGCCGCTTCACCGCCTCGAACACGTTGACCGTCCCGACCACGTTTACCCGCGCTCCCTGGGGTGGATCCGCCTTGCAGAAAGGGACCTGAAGCCCCGCAAGATGGATCACGTGGGTAATGTCGTTCTTGTCCAGCGCCGCTTGGAAACCTTCCAGGTCGGTGATGTCACCCGTTTCGAACGTGACGCGCCCCAACTCTTCATCGGTCAACACGAGCTTGAGACGCCGCGGATCAGACGCCAAGTCGAACACGGTGACCTCAGCCCCGTCGTGCAGCAGGTTTCTTACCGTCCACGCGCCGATGCACCCCAGCGCGCCGGTGATCAAAAATCGTTCTTCAGCCATTCTGCCTCTTTGCTCTGTCGACCCGTTCGGCTCGAGATCAACCGAATTCGGAGTCGAGGAAATCCCGGGATTGCTTCCTGATAATGAGTTTTCTTCCGTCCATCCTGATGTAGCCTTCGTCCGCCAGCCGCTTCATCACGCGGGTCACCGTCTCTCGCGCGGTCCCCGCCATGCTCGCCAGCACCTGATGGGTGGGACGCTTTGCGATCACGATCCCCTCTTCGGTTTCCTGGCCCTGCTCCTCGGCGATTGCTAGGAGCACGCTGCTGATCCGCTCCGAGATTCCCAGAAGGGCCAGCCCCGCGACCTGACGGTCTGACTTTCGCAGACGGCCGGCCAGGGTCACCATCAGATGGATGGGGATCACGGGATAGTCCTGGATCACACGAACGAAATCCGCTCGTCGGATCACCAGCAACTCGGAACGCTCGACCGTGGTCACGTCTGCTGATCGCGGGTGCCCGTCGAGTAAGGAGAGCTCGCCGAAGAACTCTCCCTGCCCGAGCAGAGACAGGATGATCTCGCGGCCATCGGGGCCGGTCACGCTGACCTTGACCTTCCCGGACTGGATAATGAAGAAGGAGTCTCCGTCTTCTTCGGCCAGGATGACCAGCGTGTTTCGCGCGAACTTCTGCAGGCTCGTCACACCAGCCAGTCCCGCCAGTTCGTCCTTGTCCAGACACTCGAACAACGGAACGCGCTGCAGGGCGGCTATGGTCGTATCATCGGCCACGACGGATACCCCCGTGGATCGCTAGAACAGCAGTACGGACACGGACTTCTGGATCATCGCAATCGAGACAGACGCCATACCCACCAGCGCCATCCCGACGGAGAATCCAACGACGAGCACCGCCGCATACAGTCGCCACTCCTGCTTGCCGTACTTCTTCCAGAAGTAAAACCGGGCGAGCAGGGCGCCGATGATCTGCGTTACCAGGACGTGCGGTATCTGCGTCAGGCTCTGGATGTAGCCGAACACCATCAGGATCGGCAGCCCGAAGACCGACATAAAGATGAACATGCTGATCCCGACGACGAATCCGACACCTATGATCTTCGGCTTCAGAGCGTCGAATAGTATCGGTCGGTCGTCTGACGATTGCAAGAACGATCCGTCAAAAGACGGAACCTTGTCGACCTCGAACTGGTAGACGAGTTTCCTACCTCTCTGGTCGAACGCCTCCGCGATCATCATCCTTGGGTTGGGCGTATCTACACGGCTGCCCTCAACCGGTCCCAGTATCTCGGGAGCGGACGGCAAGCCCTTCTCGAGCGCTTCAGACAGGTCGATAGACTGATCGGGAATCGAGACCCGGGGATGAAGCGGTGGATCCGAGTTGTCGAAGGCGGTGTAGAACACATCCGTCTTCGACCACGGTCCATAGGTACGTGCCTTCGCTTCTAGGTCCACGTCTACCGACGCGCGTGCACGCCAGTACCACCACGACCCGTCGGGCAGATTCGACGGAATCCACGTCACCTGTCGCCTCTCTTCGTTTGTTTCGATCTCGCCCCGCATGGTCCCCGTCACCCAGACAGACCGCTGCAGCGCGCGTAGCGGCCACATCAACTGGACATACGGATAGGCGTCCGACGGAATCGGCGCGAGCTTCCAGATATAGGACCAGTACATGAAGCTCGTGGCCAGGACGAGCGGCACCATGAACACCTCGGCCTTCAAGATGCTCGAGAACCTCGTTCCGGTCAGCTCGATCTGGCGGAAGCGTTCTGCCGAGGCGCCATAGTTGTCGATCCCGAAATCGACGAACCAGATCTCGATCCCCTTGAACCCGCTCAGGAAGATCGTCGCCTCCTTGATATACGGCACGCTCACGTTCTGCCCGACCAGACCGTCGAGCCTGGCGTTCACGAACGAGATCAGCGGCGTGTAGACGAAGGCGAAGATGAAGAAAAAGACGAGGAGCGTGTTCGAGATCAGATGTGGAAACAATACGCGGGCCACCACGATCGTATAGAGACTCGACACGCAGAAAAAGGCGATACACACCCATATCCGGAAGTCGCCCCGTCCTGGCGGGGGCTCCCAGCTGCGCTTGGCGGCCTTCTCTGTCGTCGCCATCCGCACGCCCATCCAGACCTGGTAGAACCCGATCACGGTGACGGCAAACGTGATTCCGATCCCGAAGCTCATCCAGAAGTCGATACCCGTGACGAAGTGGGTCTGGATCGTATCCATTCCCATCATCCAGTTCGGCATGAACCCGTGCCGATAAAGGATGGGGCTCGCGATCGTGTGGACCACCACCCCCAGGAAGGACCCCATCACTGCCCAGAACGGCGCGAGCAGCCCGGCGAAGATCGGCCCCAGATGGAGCGTGAAACCGATCGGGGTCGCCTCCAGGAAGTAGCCGGTGTATTGGGTAAAATCGACCCACGGAATAGGGATCAGCTGGACGGGTCGCTCCATGAAGGCACCCGAGATCGCCGGAACCGCCACGTAGACGAGCCCCCAGACGACCCCGATCACGGCGCCCGTGCTGAACACCCGCCACTTCCAGGTGTATTCTCCAGAGCTTTCCTCGGCAAGCGCCATCGCGCCCTGCGCGTTGATCGGAGCGAATGGAAAGGGCAGCTTCTCGTAATCTGAGGTGAGTCGGAACAGCACGTAGCTCGCAGAGAACCAGGCGATCCGTCCCATGATCATCCCGAGGACAAGCAACGTGATCGGCCAGAACCAATCCTCGTGGAAGAACGTGCGTTCTACGAGCGCCTCGGAGTCTGCTGGAGGCGCATACCACCACGGAATCAGCTTGGATATGCCAAACTGTTTGGCTGCCGGGGATTGAACGAAATACTGGTGCCAGAGCAGACCCTCGAAGGCGCCCGACTCTCGGTTGACGAGCGAAGTCGTCACATAGTAGAGGAGGTAGATTTCCTGGCGTCTGAGGCGGGTAAACGATCGTTTTGCTAGCTCCAGAAACAGGATGATCGTCACCCACTGGGCAGCCGCTCCGATCGAGCCGCCTATCATCAGTTCCAGATAGATATTCCCCGGGACCATCACGATCGAAACAAACAGCGCCCCGATCACGGTCTTCGTGTTGAATCCGTCCTCGTATGTATCGGGCGCCTCGAGAAGATCGCGATACTCCTCGATCTCCTCGAACTGCTTCGACTTGTCCCGTTTGAATAGACTCGCTAACGCCACTGAAGACCCATTCCAGTATTACTGATGACAACAGCAAGAAGCGTAAATACCACTCTCCCGCCCGCGGGAGAAGGCGATGTGTATTCGCCCTGTCTTTCCGGCGAATACACATAGGGTGAGGGCTTCCCTGTCGGCACCGCCGTGCTGCTACGTCCTAAACACCTTGCTTCTAAACCGTCCGCTCAATCGTCCGCTGGCACCATCCCCTCGTCCCGCCCCAGCATCTGCAGCCCCTTCCCCTTGAACACCTCACGGTCTTCCGGGGCAACCGTTCGCCAGATCAAGAACTGCTTCCGCAATGCGTTCACAAAGCCCTGATTGACGCGCATCCAGGATGCGGCGTCACCAGACACCCGCTCGATCGCCACGGTCAGCGCGTAGAATTCGTGCTCTCCCGTCGGTCGAGCCTCGAAACGGAACCGCTGGCTGACACCTAGGTCGTAGGGAGCCAGCCATATCGCCGTATCGATCGAGTAGGCTTCTCCTTCCGGAACCTCGAAGCTGCCAAAAATGGCGCCGTCGGTGTAAAACGTCCCCATCGACTCACCCTCGTGCGACGCGAAATACTCGGTCAGGAAGACGGACAGTCCGAACACGTCCGCCCCACCGACCGTGAACGGGAACTCGAACTGCCAGCGATCGCCTACCGGATTCGGAAGCCGCCAGCGTCTGGCCACGTCCGGGACCGCCATCTGCGCGGCTTTCCGAGCGGGATACAGCGTGGACAGGACGACCACCATCATCACCAGACCAGATGAGGCCACGGTCGACAAAGCCGAGTAGTTTAGGGTCACTCCCTGCAGCCAACCCTGCCACAGCAGGATCTTGGCCACGGCTTGGCCGGCGAGATAGCCACTCACCGACCCGAGCACGGCGTATACACACGCCTCCGCGATGAACAGGAAAGAGATATGGACAGGAGCGAGGCCTACGGCCGAATAAATCCCGATCTCCTTGAACCGCTCGTAGACGGACCCCATCATCGTGTTCAGTACGATCAGGGCGGCCACGAGAATCGGGATAAACAGGCCCGACAGCCCGCTCATCGAGGTATTTCCGAGCGAACTGAAGACCGACACCTGGATCCGTCCCCTTGAATCCGGGATGCCCGCAAACAGTACCACGGACAGACGCGACAGGAACGCCTTCACGTGCGCTTCGATGTCCTCCCCGTCGTGGAACCGCACGGCGACCGACTGGAGTGGGCTTCCGATATCGCGCAGCAGGCGATACGGAATGATCGCGATGTTCGCGGCCGTGATATGCTCAAACGGCATGATCTCGACCTCCGGTCGCTCGAGCCCCTGTTTCTCTCGTTCCTCGACCTGCGTCATCCGGGAGATCTCTTCGTCATCCGTCAGCTTGAAGTCGGCGGGTGTCAGCGGCTCCTCGTCCAAGTCGAAGAATTCGTTCAGCCCCTCATGGCTGACGATCCCGACCAGCGGGAGCAGCTTGCCGAAGAGACGCACGCGCGAAACACCGACGGAGTCTTCGGTTAAAGCCAGTTTGTCCGCGATCGACTGCGGCAGAATGATCGCGTCTTCACCCGGCGCAAACCACCGCCCGGCCACCAGGAAGGAGTCGACACCGGTCACCCGGGGCTCAGCCGGGCTCAGCCCGAGAACGCCTTCGGTCTTGTGTGTCTTGGAAGTCGTCTCGACGGGGGTCTTGTTCTTCGTCCGCGTAATATACCAGCTCCGCGGCGTAATCGTCGCCACCTCGCTGAAGTTGACTTTCGCGTAATCATAGGCGGCATCCTCGAGCGGTCCCCAGAACTTACTTCGGACCAGCATCCCCGCATACGGGCCGGCCGAGTCACGGATGATCTGGTGGAACTGGAGGGACGCCTTGATCGAGGTGAACGACAGGACGGTAAACGTCAGGAGGAGCAGCGTGGTGAACGTCAGCGCCGTCCGCATCCTCCGGCGCTTCATGTTCGCGATCCCGAGTTGGAACGCGGCGACCGAGGCACTCACGCGCCCGACGTCTGTGTCGTGTAGCAGCAACTCTTCACGCTTGAGCCGCTTCATGTTGTCGCTGAACCGCGAGAACACGATCGAGATCACGAAGATGGCCAGCGCCAAGATCACGAAGGCGAGAAGAATCACGAACGGGTTCGACAACTCGAACGCGGGATGGACCTGCCAGAGGAAAATCCAGATCAGGACGAAGATGCCGGCGAACCCGGCGATCTGCCACCGGATGTCGGACGCCGTGATCAGCAATCGCTCGGTGAAGAAGGCGCACGGAATCACGAGCAGCATAAAGAAGATGATCCCGCGGATCACGTCGTTCTGCGTGGACTTCACGTCCGGATAGGCGCGCGCCTCAACCCCGAGGCCCGCCCGGGTATGCTTGATGAAGTCACTCCACCTGAGGTCATGTTCGGCCGCCCGCGCCTCGTCGATGTGGAACTTGGCCTGGTTGTGCAGGACGTTCAGCCGGTGGTTTTCGATCGAGTAGGATTTGAGCTCGTTCATCCGCGCTTCGTTCAGCGACCACATATCCTGAAGCGCCTGGAACGATGTCTTGGCGAACGAGCCGTGGGTCAGAGTCTGGAACCCTTTACCCCGCGCGAGCGCTTCTGTCTCCGAACTCGTCGAGTTCAGCAGCAGATAGCGGATTCCGATGAACCCGGTCTGCATCGCGACCTTGACCCGCTCACCAGGAGGCGTGAATACGGTCCCCACCGGCTCATCAGGTCCGAACCCGATCGCATAGCCATACTCTTGCGGACGTGTGTTGGCCTCATTGTATATGCTGACGCGTTCGAGCTTCGTCAGATACCGGGGGTCGACCGTATCATAGAAGTCGGTCGAAATACAGGGGAACAGGATCATCGTCCGCTTCGAGATCCACCAGTCCATGTCGAATTCGCCACGGTAGATCCTGGCCTGCGGACCAAAGTTCGGGGCATACGTAATCTCACCCGACGAGGGATTCAGGTAGTAGGCAGAAACCCGGACCCGCCGTTCGGCGATCCCCGGCATGTAGAACTCTCCCTTTTCGTCCGCCACGTCATAGTATATCCGGCGCACCCCCTTGACCGATTTTTCGATCCCCATGCGCAGCGAGGCAATAGCCCCCGCCTTCGGGCGGTCGGGTACGAAGCTGCGTCGTGGGAACGTGCGAACAAAGCCCTTCAGACCACGCATNCGGTCATCNGGATCCAGACGGTAGTCAGGNATGAGNTCNGGACTGTCCAGCCCCAGATCCAGCACACCAGCAATCAATCGGATCTGGCCGGTCAGGTTCTCGTAGTTCACGAANTCCGNNCGATCNAGCGGNGTNTCGACNCGGAAGCGTGCNTCGTTCACCGTGATCAGCGACAGAGACGGCGTTCCCGTGTTCAGGATGACTTCACCGTCCGTCTTCAGCTGCTCGCCTGGGATATACATATCCCAGGTCATCCCGCCCTTCGGGTTGACACCGTCGATCATCGCGTCCTTCGGGTCAAGACCGAATCCTTCAGCGATCGCCTTGGAATATCGGACGAAGGATCGGCCGAACGGGGTGAAGAACCGCTTGTAGTAGAAGGACCGCGTACTGTTCCAGGCGCCGACCTCGTTGGTCTGACTCGTCAGGTCGAGGCTGATCAGAAGCCGGACGTCGAAGGGCTCCGTCATCAGCTCGGCAAAGTGCTTCTCTTTGCGGGAGTGTCGGCTCAGGAAGTCGCACACACCTCGGAATCCAAGGTGATGGCCGGATGTAGCCAGGAACATCACCGTATGCTTGGGCGGGTGTTCGGCCAGATACTCGACGAGTTCCAGCAGCCCGACGAGCCCGCCGGCCATTTCCGCCCCGGGCGCCAGAGCAGGCACCACCGACATGGCGTCATAATAGGCGTTGATCACCACTAGCCGATCCTTGAGCACCGGGTCGGTCCCCTCGATCGTACCGATAATGTTCCGGGCCGGGGCACGCTGCCAGATCATCCGCGAGGCCAGGTGGACGGGGATTTCCTTCCGCGCCGCAAATCGCGCCTTCAAGCGCTCCCCGTCTGCCCGTGATACCCAGAACCTCTCGACGCTGTTCGGGACCTGCAGGAACTTCTGCTCAGCCTCCGAGTAGGACGTCGTATCCGGCTCGATGAAGATCACCTGCTCAGCCCCGAGCGTGGCTGCATTCAGCCAGTTGTTCCAGGAATTGAATTCCATCAGGACTGCGGCGCCTTCCATCCGCAATCCGTCGAAGTCGGCGAACTCCCCGAACCCGCCATACACCAGGTGGGCATCGACGCCGCCAAGGGGAAGCGTCGAGGTCTTCACCAGGTTGGGCCAGACGCCGTGGATGGGGATCTCGTCGCCTGTGTCGAGCGTGAGCGTCCCTCCCTCGTCGACTGGCGACGCAATGTGGTAGGCCTCCGTGCGGACGTCCGTCAGACCATTCCGACGGAACTCGGACTCGATATGCAGCGCCGTTTCCTCGTGGCCGGGATAGCCAGGTACACGAGATCCACGCGCAGTCAGATACGCGATCCGCTCGCGAACTTCCTCGACGGAGATCGACTGATTGGCGCGATCGATCACTTCCTGCGCCCGGGAAACCGGAATCGGTGGCGGCACCACAGGCGGATCCAGACTCAGAATCGTCGCAACCCAGGGCCCGACAGTTCCCGGTCCGATCAGCATCGATGCGAAGCCGAACAGGGCCATCAGGACCAGCAGGATCATTCCTGCTTTCTTGACAGAGTCGATCATGTCAGCGTCAGGCCATTCATCAATACCGGTGAACAGCGTGACCCCGCTCCGGGAACCACACGACATCGATGGCGGACGATAAGGCGACTCCGACGACATAGCCGACGAGCAGCCCCACAAACAGCGGTCGGGAACGGCGGTAGAAGGCGGGACCACCTACCTTCAGCATCACCAGCTTGATCAGCCAGGCGATGAACACGGTAAAACTGGTGCGTCTGGCGAGATAGGATCCGGAGATCGCGAGTCCCACAGGATGCAGCGGCCACCACGTAAACTGGTGACGCAGAAAGATCAGGAGCGCCATCATGGCCATCCCGCCACCGAAGAACCCGATCTCCTCCGGATACTTCATGAAGAACGGATTACCCGGACTCTTGATCGCTGAGACCGTTCGGGGGAAAGACCGCTCCGCTGCGCGCGTGATCTCCCAACTGTTGAAGTTGTAGGCGCCATCGGTGTACCCCAGATACAGGATCAGGGTCACACAGGTTATGAAGCTCACGACAAAGGCCAGCGCCATGGCTGTCATGAGGTGTCTCCGGTTCGTGCGGGCGCCGTCGGACACCTTCCCGGCGTGCATCAGTGCGGGCAGGAACAAAGCCTTGAAGTGACTGGTCACGATCGACGAGAACCGGAAAGCCACGATCGTCGTCGGACTCTGCCCCTTCGACCCCAGCCACATGTCGATCAACCCCCACGGTCCCACGGGATTATTCGTATAGGGGATTCCCGTGTCGGCCAGGATCTTGGCCGTCCCGACGTAGCAGAAGATCACAGCCGGAATGAACAGGGCCCCATAGACCGGGTCGAACCCGATCGCCACGATCCACACATACATATAGAGCATCCCGCCGATCGACCCGAAGAAGGCGAACCGATACGACACGAATTCGCCGCTGTCGTCGACGGTCGGGTCCCGCCCTATCGCTTTCATGAACACATCTTTGAGGTGTCTTCTCGCGACCCAGAGGACGGAAACCACCATCACCACGAACGCGCCCCTCGTCTGCATGGAGTAGGCGCCGCGGTAGTAGTAAGGGGATATAGCCCGATATCCGAGCTGGTTCAGCCACCCCCCTTCGAAGATGAACAGGAGGTCGAAGAGCCAGATGCTCAGGAGAACGTCCAGNCTCGCGAAGTAAGAAAAAAAGATCGTGAAGATACCGAGAAAGCCGCGAATCGGGGGGAACTGTCGGTCGATCCAGTACCACCGTCCTCGGTAGATCGGGAAACGGGGGAACCCGGGCAGGAAGTAGTTGATACAGTTCCAGGCGATCATACCGAAGGCGATCCCGAACCCGATCCAGAACAACCGGTTCCGAGTAAACTCGGGGAGCCACCCTTTCCCATCCCCCGGCTGGTCTGAGATGTCCATCAGAGGCTGCATCGCCGGGAACACGAGCCGCTCGTTATCGACCCACTGCCGTCTCAGGATCGACGCCACACACGCCAGGGTCACGAAGGCGGCCACTACAAGCGTAAACCACCAGAGCATCGGGAGGACCCAGACGCCCCACGGGATGACCCCGCCCTGCGGCAACCCCTCGAAGAACCATGCCACGGCGTTGCTCTCGTTCGAGGGGATCAGCCACCCGGGCACATACGGGAGCAGCCAGCGGTCCCACGCATTTTCCGGGGTAGAGAAATAGTGCGGAGCGGAGATATAACCGAGAAGGTAGCCGGTGTGGCCAAAGCAGGGCAGTGTCGCCCCGATCAACCCCATCGTCAGGATCACGTGCCATTCTGTCGATGCCAGCCGGAAGCTCGTCAGTTTCGAGAGGACGGACAGCCCGGCCATCATGAGCACGAAACTCATCAACATGGCCATCGGCACGTGGCTGTATGTCATCAACGAGCCGTGGAAGACATACCGGATGTAGATGGCCACAACATCGAGCGTAACGACAAGGAATAGCCCGAGCACTACCGACTTGAGCGTTATTGACCCGAGTTGAATTTCGGCTGGAGAGGGTTGACCTTGAGGTGAATTGGCCGGATGTGAAGCGGGGTTCTGCTCGAGTTCAGCAGACATGGCAGTGCGTTCTGTTCATGGTGACATGATAATAACCGTTGGGGCGCTGCTTTGTCAATTCCCGACTGGGGGAACGATGCCTCCTGTCCATAACCCGGTGGTTGAGCATATCCGACACTTTGCGCCGCCAAATGGCGCACGAGACGACGNGGGTGGCTTCNTCACGAGGAANTCTCACAAAGCATCGATTCATGTAANCCACTGTTATTANTTCATATACTNCGAAAAATNTCCGAGGACACCCGGACGGTACTGGCGTTGCAGTAGGTGCGCCGGACGGCCCATAATATTGACAGTCCAGACCCAATATGTTAGCTTCTGCTGTCGCTTGAAGCTACAAGGCGGCGGGGGAAGCGGGGGCACCCTAGCTCAGTTGGTAGAGCAGTGGACTGAAAATCCATGTGTCGTTGGTTCGATTCCGACGGGTGCCACCATTTCCATCGCCGATAGTCCGACTTCGGCGTCTGTTTGAGGGCACGCTCATCTATCGAGCGTGCCTTTTTTAGTTTTAGGCCCCAAACGGTGACGAACATCACGATCAACGGGTGACCATTATCACTGTGCGCACCCTTGGTCCTGCACTATATTACCCCNCAAGCGATCGATGATACGATCGCAACCAATTTGGGGGAGGACACTAAGATGAAGAAACTCAAGATGATGGTAGGTTTGCTCGCGGCGGCCCTGGTTTCAGGACCCGCGACAACTCAGATGGCCCTGGATTCGGGCCCTGCGCCGGGGGACCAGAATGTGCGCGAGGCTGCCGTAAAGCCCGGAGACACGTTCGCCGTTGAACTGATCGCGGTTGGGGGGGCCGACGGCATGATCGGCTTCAAGGCGGATCTCAAGTTTGATACCAGCCAGATCCAGTTCCAGGGATTCAATGCGGGCGGCTTGTTTGCCGGCGCGATGTCGATGCCCCCGAAGTCAGGCCCGTCCGGCGTAGAGGTGAACGCAGCGCTCATGGGAGGCGGAGGAGCCACCGGCGATGGTGGGTCGCTGGGCGTCCTCACCTTCAAGGCCGAACCGACGTTCGCTGGCACTTCGATCGAGATCGTTTCTGCATCCTTTGGCTCGACGGCAGGTATCCAGAAAGTCGGGGGAGCGGGTAACCTCAAGGTGTTCAACCCCGACGCACCGCCGCAGCATAGTCCCGGGCCTGCGCAGGGACAGTCCGGATTCCAGAATCCCCCGGGCGGCCAGCCCGGGTTTCAGAATCCTCCAAGCCAGTCTGGCTTCCAGAACCCGCCCCCGGGTGGCTCTCCTACGGGATTCCAGAATCCGCAGGGATCCGGCGGACCGGGACACGGTGGTCCCGCCATGGGTGGACCGGGACACGGTGGACCGGGAATGGGTGGACCGGGACACGGTGGACCGGGAATGGGTGGACCGGGACACGGTGGACCGGGACACGGNNNNCCGGGAATGGNTGGACCGGGACACGGCGGTCCGGGACACGGTGGACCGGGAATGGGTGGACCGGGACACGGCGGTCCGGG
>PBWH01000006.1 GCA_002727195.1 Gemmatimonadota bacterium | reverse complement strand
TTCTGCCCCTCCTGACGCCAGATCCGCTCCACACGTTTGTGGTTCACCCGCCAGCCATCTGTCTTCAGGAGTGCCGTGATACGCCGGTAGCCATACCGGCCATACTCGGTCGCCAGCGAGACGATGTTATCGGTCAGCCTCCAGCTCCTTGAGCCGGCGCAGCTGCTCGACCTCCAAACCGCCGTATTCCTTCCGCCGGCGATAGTAGGTCTATTCACTGACCCCCAGTTCACCCAGGACTTCTGCAACCGTCTTTCCCTCGGAGATGCGTATCTTGGCCTGACGGAGATGACCGAGGATCTGTTCTGCCGTGTAACGCTTTCTGGCCATAAGGCCCCTTTTCTGTCCCATACCCTAACTCCGGGAATGGCAACGATCCAGGGGGGGCAGGGCACCCCGGTTGATCACAGGCGAGGCCGCCGCGCCGAACTTGGGATAGGGTATATGGAAGTCCTCAGTATAGGTTTTGCGCCAGACGACGTTCCCGGTCTCGAGATCGAACCGACGCAGGACCTCGTCGTTCTTCTGCCTAGAGAAAGCTTAGACGGCGCCGTACGCAACCACCGGCGACGCGTAGCCCCCCGACCTCCTTCCTCCAGATCTGGTTCAACGTCGCAGGAAGCGCCTCCGGAACCGGAAAGCCACGCACCACGGCATCGGTGCGGGGTCCGCGCCAGGACGGCCAATCCGCCTGAACGTCCCCCCACAGCACCGTGATCGTCAGGAGTATCAAGCCCCCCAACAAAAAGCACGAAGCCTCAGGGACAACCCATCGACTTCGTGCTGGTCATTCAGCGCATTTTAGCGGTCGCTCAGAAATCTTCAGTCGGCAACTCGCACATCTCACTCATTGGCTCGAAGATCGGTGTCACATCTTTAGTATACACATCCCCACTCAGGATATCCACGACGCCCTGAGTGCAATCGGGGTTCGCCATCAGGAACTTCCTGAAACTGAACTCCTTGTCGTAGAACGCATAGACAAGCTTGCGGATCGACTCCATCCCGCCCAGAAACTCCTCCTGGAACCCGCCCAGCTGCTCACTGCTCGTGTCACCCTTCGCGAGTCCGTCCAGAATCGAATCTGCAGCCATCTCCCCTGACTTGAGCGCGAGGAACACGCCGGAAGAGTAAACGGGATCAAGGAACCCGTAGGCATCCCCGACGAGTACCCAGCCGTCGCCGGCGATCTGTTTGGCACGATACGAGAAGTCCTTCGTCACCTGCATCGGCATCACCTGCCGGGCGTCTCTTATACGCTCCTGCACCGATTCACACTTTTCCAGTTCACGATCGAAGATCTCCTGCGCATCGAGGCTCCGGTCCGCGAACAGGTAGTCGATGTCCCCGACCGCGCCCACACTCACCCGGTCCTCGGGAAGCGGGATATACCAGAACCAAACGTTCTTGTCGTTGGCCTGGAGAATCAGGGTCGCACCCTCGTCGATCCCGTCGTCACGGAAGGCATTTTCGAAGTGAGTGAATACGGACGCCTTTTTGAGTTTGGGCTCGACGTTCGCAATCTTCAGGTTCCGAGCGATCAGGGCACTCTGGCCACTCGCATCTACGACCACTTGCGATCGGACGACCTGCTCTTCGTCATCCGGCATCTTCACCCGAACGCCGGCGGCTCGATCCCCGTCGAACAAGACCTCAATTACCTTGGCCCCACGCACCACCTTCGCACCTTTCTCGGTGGCATTGTCCTGAAGCATCGTGTCGAACTCGCTCCGGAGAACCTGCCACGTCACCGCGCTGTCGTGAGGATTGTTCTCGTTGAAGTAGAACGGAGCCGACCCACGGCCTGACGCGCCAAAGAACTGCACGCTGTATTTCCTGGGGAAAGCGGTCTTGGCCAGCTTGTCGAGTAGGCCAAGCCGCTCGAAGGTCCAGTAGGTCCCCGGCATCAACGACTCGCCTACCTTAAAGGTCGGCTCGGCGTTCCGCTCGAACAGGGTCACGCCGTGTCCACCTTCTGCGACGAGTGCCGCCGTGGTCGCCCCACCAGGTCCGCCGCCAATCACCACCACATCTGTATTCATCTCGTTCATTGCTCACCCCTGCCGTGTGTTCGAGTAGCAGCGCCCCGCGTCGCTACTCGAACACACGGCACTTATCAGTTCAACCTGATACCGGCTTCCCGCAGCAAGTGCGGGACAGGCCTCATACGGCCAGGACTCCGTCCGATCTACTCGAAGACAAGGTGGTCAATCGCCTTTTACACGGTGATCGTAAAACCGCTTTGCCTTCAGTTCGAATCGAGGAAGATCCTCGTGGGCTACGACAGTACTCTCGATTCGCAGACCCAACTTGTCGCGAATCGCCCGCTCCACAGCCCTGGCCACGGCGGGTCCATCCCCTTGCGTCACCTCGAGTCGAAGCTGGAGGTCGTCCATCGCCCCACGCCTGTATACGTCCGCCGCGAACTCGGCGACCTCGGGAAACTCACGGATCACGTTCTCGATCGCACTCGGGTAGACGTTCACACCCCGTACGATCAGCGCATCATCTATTCGACCTTGCACACCGCCTTCGAGCCGCTGATAGGTTCGGCCGCAAGCGCACAGCGCGCCGGACAAACGCACAAAATCACCGGTCCGATAGCGGATCACGGGAGAAGCGATCCGGCCAAGGTTCGTCACAACCAGTTCACCTTCCGAAGCGCTTTCACCCGTTTCCAGGTCGATCACCTCGAAGATGAACTCGCTCTCGTTCAGGTGCAGACCCGCCTGCTCACGGCATTCGAACCCCCACGGCCCGACCTCGGTCGCACCGGCGTGGTCGAAACACTTCGCACCCCAGGTCTCTTCGATCAGGTTACGGGTATTCGGCAGTGCTGCACCGGGCTCACCAGCGTGTATCGTGACCCGGATCGAAGAGGCTGAAAGATCGATCCGTTCTTCAGCCGCCACCTCAGCAAGCCGGAGCGCGTAAGTCGGTGTGCAGCACAGGACCGTCGCCTCGTTCTCGACGATCGACAGCAGCCGCTGATGTGAGTCCATTGCGCCACCCGGAAGCACGAGAGCACCAAGCTGACGACACCCTTCAAAAGCGCTCCAGAACCCTATAAACGGCCCGAAGGAGAAGGCGAAAAACACGCGATCCTCTGGCCCCACACCAGCCCCCTCGAACACCGCCCGCCATCCCTTGCCAAACCACTCCCACCCGGCTGCGTCATCCATCCACCGGAGTGGGCGTCCCGTCGTGCCCGATGTCTGGTGAAGCCGCGTGTACCGATCTATCGGATACGTCAGATTCCTGCCGTAGGGCGGGTGCGCATCCTGATCGGCCGAGAGCTCTTCCTTTGTCGTGAAAGGAATCTGCGCATATGTCTCCCGCGTCAGGTCCTCTGCCGCATCAACACCGGCCTCGCGGAGTTTCTCCGCATAGAAGGCGTTACCTGCCAGAAGTGCGCTCACGCCCTCCCGCAACCGATCAAACTGGCTGTTCTGCAGAGCTTCACGATCCATATAGGCAGGGCCGCCGGATGCCTCGCGATCTACTGACAATGGTGCTCCATCTCTAGAAATATTCAGAAACCGGATGTGGGGTCAAGTGTAGCGCGAGCCCTGATACTTGGGTTCGTAAAAGGCCGGCAACAGCTGGTCGACGCGAAGCAATCCTTGCCGGGACAGACGTACCTGCCCGTCTTCGACCGAGAGCATGCCTTCATCGTCCAGTCGCCGGAATTGAGGCGCATACCGCTCGAGAATATCGACCCCGAACTTCTCTGAGAAGTAGCTCGCACTGATGTGACCGAGCTTGAGCTGCAGGATCATCTCGCGGGCAAAACGTTCTTCTTCGGTCGGCGTGAACGCGCGATTCAGTGGCAGCCTGCCTTCCGCGATGTCACCGAGGTAGGCGTCCCAGTGGGTCTTGTTCTGGAAGTGGACACCACCGACGTGTGAGAACGACGCCACGCCCGTTCCGATCATATCGGCACTGTGCCACAGAGCATCCCGGTAGACAAAGCTCGTGGGCCGATCTTTCTTCACGAGCGTGTAAGCGCTCGCAACCTCATATCCCGCCGACCGGAACGTCTCGATCGCATAGTCGTGCCAGGCCCGCTTCGTCTCCCAGTTGGCCACGGCTGGCGCGCTGTTCTCCTCCTCGCGGATCGACTTCGAGTAGACCGTGTTGAACGGCAGCTCCATCTGATAGATCGTCAGGCTGTCGGGGTCCAGGTCGATCGTCTTCTGTACGGTCACCTGCCACGTCTCCCACGTCTCCCCGACCATACCCGATATCAGGTCCACGTTCACCTGGTCGAACCCGAGCTCGTGTACCCGGGGCATCACACGGTAGATCTCGTCGGTCACGTGGGCGCGGCCATTCTCGCGCAGGATTTCATCGATCATGTTCTCGACGCCCAGACTCAGGCGGGTCACGCCGATGCCCTTGATCGCCTCCAATTTCGGCTGGGTCAGCGTGCCGGGTTCGCACTCGAACGCCACCTCTCGTGCCTGATCCCACGGCATCGCCTGCTTGACCCGATCGACGAGCGCGTTCAGATGTTTGACGCTGATGTAGGAGGGCGTTCCACCGCCAAAGTAGACAAAGTCGAGCGGCCGCCCCTTCGTTCGTGCCGTCTCCGCATACAGTTCGACCTCACGAGCCAGCGCGTCACAGTAGGTGTCGATCTCGCGCGCATTCTTGTCCGTATACACGCGGAAGTAGCAGAACTTGCATCGTTTCCGGCAGAACGGGATGTGTAGATACAGCCCCATCGGTGTATCGGGCGCCCCGGACTCTGCCAGCATATCGGTCACGCCGTTTACGGAGCCGTCCGTCCAAAACGAGTAGGGCGGATAGTTCGACACAAAAACGCTGCCGACATCCGTCGTCTTCCAGTCCGCAGCCGTCGTAGCGGGTTCAGGTGTTGCAATATTTTTATCTGCCACTATTCAGATGCTCCAAAGCAATAGAAGACACCGTCGTCACTCCCGATGAACAGCCGGTTGTGCGCGACACTCGGTGATGCCGTAAACGATCCGCCGCCCTCGAACTTCCAAACGACCGAACCATCGTCACGGTTCAGCGCAATCAGATCACCGCCCTGCGTTCCGACAAACAGACGATCTCCGACCAGGACGGGCGAGCCGTCCACCCTGGCTCCGGCCGCGTAGGTCCAGACCGCTTCTCCCGTTTTCGGATCCAAGGCGTGCACCATCTTGTCTCGCCCACCGATGTAAACGCCCTCGTCAGTAACGACCGGTGATCCATAGAACGGGAAGTTTCTTACAGGGTGAGTATATTGCCAGACCAACTCGCCCTTTTCGACGTCTACCGCAATGACCTGGCTCCCAAACGTGCCCATGTAAGCGACGTCTCCAAGGAATCCAGGACTGGAGCCGACATAATCGCGCACATCGATTGCGATTCGCTCCTCCCCTGTCGTGACCTCGACCCCGCGCATGACCCCATCACAGCCAGCCGCAAATGCGATCCCATCACGAATAGCAGGTGTCGCGTGTACATATCCATCGGTCTCGACTTTCCAGGCGAGTTCACCCGTCGCCAGCGTGACACAGTAGAGACTGTTGTCATACGACCCGAAGACGGCTCGTCCCACGTGAACACTCGCCGATGACTGAATACCCCCTTCCGTGGCGAACGACCAAAGCGGCGCTCCTGTCTCACGATGCAATGCGTGGAACGCCCCCATCTCGTCTCCGACCAGGACGAGTGAGTCCATCAGCGTCGGGGACGCCTTGACCTCGTCGTCAAAATCACGCGTCCAGATTTTCTTGCCGGTGCGCCAGTCCAGCGCATAAAGCGTCCCGTCCAACCCACCGAAGTAAACGCGATCGGCGTCGACTGTCGCCGTGGACTCGATCGGTTCATCGATATCGAACGTCCACAGCACGTCCAGCCGCTCGGCCAACGAGGCTCTCGCCACGCCCGTCTGTTCTGCATCGCCCCGGAAACTCGTCCAGAGTTGTGCGTGCACCGTTCCACAGATCAGCGACAGAATGAGGACGGCTAATGTCACCCTACAACGAAGCCTCATATAAGGAGCGGCATACATCCACGTCAATGGGCGTCGGGTTGAAGGTACCGGTCCACTGTTCCGCAGCCGCTTTGGCGAGGTCCCCGACTGCCCCCGCATCCACACCGAGATCCCTCAGGGAACCCGGTAGGCCGAGTCGGCTCCTGAGGTCTCTGAGTCGGGTTAAGAGGTCGCCGTCATACAGGCCCACGTATCGATCTCGATGGCTGTTCAGGTTCAGGTCTACGACGGCGGGCAACATCACACTCACAGCAACCCCGTGAACGGTACCGTAGGCCGTGGTCAGCGGGTTTGCGCAGGCATGAGCCCCGCCAAGCATTGAGGCCTCGATTGCTGCCCCGGCCAGATGGGCCCCGAGTAGCGTGTCACCCGCTGTGTTCTCCTTGCCGTCACAGACGAAAGGCTCCAGGCCACGCTCCAAGAGCGTGAAGGCCTCGCGTGCGTACATCTGCGACACCGGGTTGGCTTTTGTGCATACGTAACTCTCGACGGCATGGGCAACGGCATCGTATCCGGCGGCCGCCTTCACAGATTGAGGCGCGGACCCGATAAGATCGGGATCCAGCAGCACCGTGTGGAACCGTGCCTTCCGGTCTCCGCACACCATCTTCACGTGCGTCTCCGCGTCGGAGATCAGCGCATACGACTGGGCCTCGCTTCCGGTACCCGCCGTGGTCGGGATCCCCACCGACGGCAGCATCGAGGACTCGGCCTTCCCAAAACCGTAGTAATCCTGGATCCGCCCACCGTTCGTCAGGAGAAAGTTGATCCCCTTCGCGGAATCCATCGCGCTTCCGCCTCCGACGGCAACGATCGCGTCAAGCGAGCCCGCCGACCGAGCGGCTTCCGTTCCCTTCTCGATGATGTCTGACGTGGGGTTTTCACTCACGTCCGTGAACAGAACAGCTTCTCGCCCGGAATCGCTCAGGGAAGACTGCACACGATCGGTGATACCCGCCGCGGCGACCCCCGGGTCAGAAACGAGCAGAATCCGGCTGGCATTCAGATCATCGAGAATCGTCGGAAGCTCGGACAGACAGCCCGAGCCGCATACGACACGAATGGAGGGATCGAATATGAAGGCGCTCAACGGATCGGTCAGCCCGCACATTGGAGGGCGCGCTGCGTGTAAAGGTGCTCGAACAGGTTTCCCTCGTGCGGTTGATCCCACGAGACGACCTGCGTGCCGAGCGCCCCGATGTTGAGACGTTCGATCTTCGAGGAATCCAGCAACTGCCGGATAAACACGTCGTCCTCCGTGATCGCGGAAACGACCAGGGATGGGCCGATCGACGCCAGCAGATCCTCCTGCGACACCTCGACCAAGCTGACAAACGGGAACAGGAACTCAGAGTCAGCCAGCGGATGGCCCGGTTCGGCTCGGACCACGGCCGGCCTGAGATAGGTCAACCCTTCGGACTTCACGAGACGGTCTCCCGTCGTCACCTCGTACGCGCCATCCTGCCGGAGTTGGCTCCCAATCATCCCGTCGATCATCTCGGCCAGCTTGACGTTCAGGAACGCGCACAGACCGGCTTCCGGGTCGTCCAGCGGACGCGCCGTGATGTTTCCCAGCCGTTCTGCCAGAGCGCAAGCGATATCGTCACCGTGCGCGGGCGTCCAAACACTGGACGTGTTGATACATGATCGACCACCGTTCGCCGAAACCGACGTCACGATGACGTCGAGATACTCCTCCCACCGATCGACGGCGTCCGCTCCGAAGATGATCTTACTCTGGCCGGGGCCGTGAATCTGCACGCGGGGATCGTTCTTCCATGGTGCAACCGTACTTCCCCCACCGAATAGCATAGATCGGTCGCACCTCATCAATATTTCCCCGGCCCCGCTGTAGTCGGTCGGATAGTAGCTAAACGCTTCGGGCGGGCAACCGGCTTTCAGAAAAGCCTGTACGATCCGATACGGCGTCCACGGCTCTTCACGCCCCGGCTTCAACACCAGTGGCACCTTCAGCGCAACCGTTGGAACCCACAGAGAGTGCACGCCCGGTGAGTTGCTGGGCAGGATCTCGCCCAACGCGTCGGCCTGGCAGATATAGCTCAGCGGCCGCCCGTTCTGCACCGTCCACCCTTCGTCGAGCACGGACAGATCCAGCCCACGCGTGAGCCCGTCGATTACCTTGTCGACGTCAGCCATCACCACGCGGATCTTCTTCATATTCAGCCGAACGAGCGACTGGGGCATCCCGGTCGTCCCAGACAACTGCTGGACATAGTCCTCAGGCGTCTGTGTCGTATCTCCCAGGGGCAGCGCGTCATTCATGAAGCTGTCCGCCGCCTGGGCCGTCATCCTGATAAGGTCGGCAACGGGGACCGCCGACAGCTTCGCCCGGTTATCCGGCGCCTTCAGCAGGTCACGCGCAATCAGACCACGGTTGGCCTGGCTCACCTCGACCAGCGATTCACCAGTCTGGATATGGTGAACGACGGTCTTCTTCAGGCTTTCGTAGGGCTTCCCCGCCCGAATGACTGGCAGATGCAACATTAATAGACACCCACGACGACAGACTCGTTCAACTCGGCGTATAACCGGAGATTCTCGACACCGTCCCACGGGTAGGGATCGATCGGCTCGGCCCGTTCCGCTTCATCGCGTTCAAGGAATCGGGGCACGAAGAACTCTTTGGTCAGCGTTGTCAGCATCGCGCGCCCCGTCTCCCTGTAACCAACAACCCGGTCAGGATCGTTCGGGTAGACCAGATCGATCACAGCCCGAGGGTTCGGCGGGTAGTAGGTGATGTCGTAGCTGTCACCCGGGTTGTATGGCTTCGAGTGCGCCAGACCCATCAGGGTGTTCCCGTAGGTCGGCACAAAGTCAATCCCGGGGACGAGCTCTTCTCGCGCGAACCGATGGAACTGCGCGTCCATCTCGGTTCCCCCACAGAAGATCCCGCGTATCCCCATCTTCTTGAGCGACACCTTCTCACATAAAGCTTCCAGAAGCTTGGGCGTAGTAAAGATGCACTGGACGTTGTCGTTGGCACGCAGGATCGTGAGGGCCTGGTCGATCACGTGTCCCTTATACAGCTCCATCTCCTGCATCGCGTCGCGCCGGATAAGCTTGTTCACCCATCGCGGGTCCAGATCGACGAGAAAGCAGATCCCGCCCCGGATCTGAGCCAGATACTCGACGGCGAGACGCAGGCGTCGGGGGCCCGTCGGCCCGAGCATCAGCCAGTCCGCTCCTTTCGGGAACCCGTCCTCTGACAGATGATCGCTGAACATCGCGTAGTCGATCCGGAAGTCTTCGATGTTCACCCGATACTTGGGCACGCCTGTCGACCCCCCCGTTTCGAATACCGATACGGGTTTCCCTTCCAACCCCCTCGGCACCCAGCGACGCACAGGACCGCCACGCAACCACTCGTCCTGAAAGTGACCGAGCAATCGGAGGTCGTCGTATCCCCCGATCTTGTCCCGCGGGTCGAAATCGAGCGTCTTCGCGAATTCCAGCCAGAACGAGCATCCCGTCTCCGGGTCGAAGTGCCACGATACGATCTCGCGGACATGTGCGTCGAGCCTGTCCCGCGATTCCTGAACCTTCTGCTTGAGCGATTCGTCCACGGCTACTTCGCCTCGATCGCAAACAGACGGTTCCGGCTGGCGATGTAGAGCACGCCGCCGTCGAGCACGGGCGTCGTGTAGACCGCGCTCCCCATGTTCACCTCGAACAGCAGCTCCAACTCCTTCCCTGCTTTCAGCACCGCCACATCACCATCCTCATCACCGATCAGCACCTTCCCGTCCGCGACGAAGGGCGAGCCCCAGATGGCGGCAAAGGTGTCGTATTTCCAGTGCGACTTTCCGGTCGCCAGATCGATTCCATACACGAACCCGCTCAGATCGGCGGCATACAGCGTGCCGTCCGCGATCGCCACGGTCGAGATCGTGCGGTGGAAGTCCTCGTTCCCGAGGTGCCAGACGGCGCCGGTCTTGGTCACATCACCCGTGCCGGTGGCGTCGATCGCATACAGATGACCG
The DNA here is from genome assembly GCA_002727195.1 of Gemmatimonadota bacterium. GTDB lineage: Bacteria > Latescibacterota > UBA2968 > UBA2968 > UBA2968 > UBA2968. The sequence continues at coordinate 795,782 of PBWH01000006.1, read as the reverse complement.
ATCCCTTCACCGTGCTCCGGATCCTGACCGACGGCAACGAAGACCTTGCTGTCATAGAAAACAGGCGTCGCGATGATCGCGTTCCGGGTCCCCCGACCACCGAGTTCCCAGACCGAGTCCTTCGGGTTACAGTCGAATTTCCACACCAGCTTGCCCGTCTCGGCGTCGAGGGCATACACCCATCCGTCGCCGCCAGGCATGAACACCTGACCTTTACCGTTGACTACCCCGTAGGTCGGGTTGGCCCACTGCCCGTGGAGGATGTTCTCGCCCGGCAGATCGCTTTCCCAGACCAGTTCGCCCGTCTTCTTGTTCACGGCGATAAAGCTCGGGGCAAACGGCGACGGGATCGCAACATGTCCTTCGTCGACTCCGTTGCTCGTGATCACGAACAGCAGATCACCGACACCGATCGGCGAGCACGTCGCCAGGTTGTGCGGGAACACCGTCAGCTCTTCAATCATGTCGAGCTTCCAGATCACGTCCCCATCGATATCGCTAGTTTCCGCTTCGTCCTTGTAGGACCCGTCATTCTCGCCGTCGCGGAATCCTTCCGTGTCGATACAGACGACCTCACACTGGTTTGATATATAGTACAACCGATCACCCTCGATATACGGGGTCGAACAGATACCCTGCTGCGGCCAGTCGTTGACGCGCCCGGCGGGAAGCTTGGTGTGCGTCATCTGCCACAGGAACGTCCCGTCCGCGCGGTTGAACGCCATTATCACGCCCCGGTCCCCGGTCAGCTTCGGATTCTTCAGCGACTGGTTGTTCGTCCCAACGAACACCTTGTCTCCGTGGATCACCGGCCCCGCATAGGTCTGCGCGCCGAGTTCGACGGACCACTTGATGTTCTTGCCCGTATCGACGTCCCACTCGTCCGGAACCCCAGTGCCCTCGACTGCCAGGTTACGAGACGGCGTGCCCCCCCACATCGACTCTTCCACCTCGGCGTCCACGGAGAGGGCTGAACAAACCACCGTTCCCGAGACCCCGATTACCCTTGCCAGCTTACTGAATGTCATGTGCACTCCGTCTCGTTACCAGACTTTGATGTTGTCGTAATACACGTTTGTCGGAGAGTAGCCGTAGATGCCCGGGCTGCCTTCCAGAATCGGCAGCGGATCTTCGGCCCGAATCGTCCACTCGGCGGGCTCGTCGTCACCCCGTTTCCAGACTTTCCCGAGCACGATCGTCTTGTCCGTTATCTGCTCCACCTTCAGCTTCATCGTATACCAGACATCCGGATCCCAGGCGAAATCTATCGTCTTCGCCATCCGGAGGTCGGACGCCCAGGAGCGAACCTGCAGACGCTGGTGATTGCCCATCATATCGAGGGTGTAGCGGTGACTGATCAGACCCACATCGGACCGAACCCGTCGCTTCTTTGTTCCCATCATGTCGGCCTGGACGGTATACCCGGACGACGAGGGCGGACCAACGAACACGGCCGAACGATGGAGCGCCCGAGTGGCTGGCGGCTTGATCAGGACCTGTCCCCCATCCATCTCGATGACCTTGAACTTGCCGGCGGCCCCGATCCAGAACGAGGGATACGTACCGGCCTTCGCCGTTTCGAAATCCTCGCTGTAGGGCAGGTTGGGAACCACTCTGAGCCGCGCGCTTCCCGTGAGCTCGCCGGACTTGAACGTCACCATTCCGGTCTGTCCGTTCGGCGAGTCGGCGACGGTTATGGAGCCGTTCGCTCCGATTTTGCCCAGCACCTCCTTGAGCCCCCACGTCCCGCTCGTCTGCCACATCTCTTGCCCGAGCTCGTTCAGCAGATGCGCCGTAAACTTCACCTCCGTTCCGGGCGTCACCGCGATCTCGGCGGGGCGAACCTGGACGCTGGCCGGTGGCAGTGAAGCGTCAAACGCCGCGGGCTTCCTAGCCTTTGTCATCGTCGCCGAACCGCCGGCTTCTCCGAGACAGTATATTTGATCTTCCGTCGTGAAGTAGACCCGACCGTTCGAGATCGCAGGAGACCCATAGATCTCAGCGTGAACGCCTCCCTTGCGCTCGATGCGCTTTCTGTCCAGCACCTTCGGCGTGTCTCCCGAGATGTCGAGAATCTGGAACCCACCGTTGACTTCCGGCGCATACATCTTGCCGTCGGCGATCACCGGTGATCCCTTACCGACGGTGCCAACACTCTGCTCCCAGAGAACCTTCCCTGTCATCGCGTCCAGACAATGGACGTTGGCCGAATTGTCCGTCACGTAGAGTTTGCCGTCGTGGAGAACGGGGGATGTGTATCCGACCGTCTGCCCGTCCGCGCGCCAGACTTCGTGGGTCTTGGTTACATCACCCGAACCGGTCGCATCGATACAGACCACCCGACCCAGGGCTGACGAGTCCCAGTTCTCCTCGCTGTGCGAAGTGTAGACATACTTGCCAGATGCGACGACGGAGGAGTTGATGCCGCGCTTGCTGAGCTTGAACCCCCAGATCTTCCGCCCGGTCGTGAATTCTAGACCGTAAACAGACCCGTCGGCATTCCCGGCGACGAGCTGCTCACGCCCTTTGACCGTGAGGATGATCGGCGTGGAGTAGGTCGTATCCTTCGGAGGTCCGCCCGGTGTCGACACCCATACGACGTCGCCCGTTCGCTTGTCGAACGCGAAGTAACGATGACGTGGCGCCGCCTGGTTGCCCCAGCCGGTGTTCAAGTAACTCACGACAACCAGGTCTCCGTGCACAAAGGGCGTATGTGTACGCCCGCCATAGCCCGAAATCCGGCCGAACTCCTCGGTCAGTGACTTCGACCAGACGATGTTCCCGTCACGGTCGTAGCAGTTGAACACGCCCTGAACCCCGTGGGCGTAGACATACCCGGTCGACGGATCGCCGGCCAGATGCGCCCACCCGACGCGGTTAAACGGGATCGTCGTGTGGAATACGTTGAACTTGTCCTCCCAGATCAGCTTGCCCGTTTCAGCGTCGTAACAGACCACGTGCGACTGCTCGGTGATATCCTTCCCGGTCCGGCCGATTGCGTAGACACGCCCTCCCTGGACAATCGGGGTCGAGCGTCCTGTGAAGGCCGCCTTCCAGAGCTGGTTCTCGCCATCTATAGCCCACGTGGACACCAAACCTGTCTCGTCACTTGCGCCCGTCTGTGAGGGTCCACGCCAATGAGACCAATCGCCGCCCGACACGGGCGCCGCGACCAGAGCGAGTGCAGAAACGACTCCAAATACGTGTGTGCGCATACCTTTCCCAACCCCATATAGTGATTAGCGAACACCCTTGACCGACAGAAATACATAAACAGCGATAAATGTAAATATATCCCAATGGATCAATAAAATCAAGGGCGTAAGCCTAAGCAGAACCTATCATTTACGCAAAAAAGTTGCAATACGATACATCGTTTCAGCTGTGTGTCTTGAAGCCCCGAGGAAACCAAAAGCGTGCTTAACAGAGTACGGTGACATGTCCATCTTTTCTTTTCATCGGGCGGCAGCCTTTCGGCAGATGGCGCCGAAGCCGCGAACGGTGCCGAATGTGCGTGTAGCTGCCGCAAAAGTACGCCAGATCTGATTATCACCGATATTCTGATGCCTGATCAGGACGGTGTCGAAGCCCACCTGGACCTGAGAAACAGTCTGCCCGATGTCAAAATCATCGTCATTTCCGGAAACGCGCGGGAATTCCTCCCGATCGCGAAAGCCCTCGGTGCGCATCGCACCTTCGCCAAACCCTTCCAGCAGGCTGAATCCTCGAAGCCGTCGCATAGCTCCTCCCTCAGTAGCCATAGACATCCGATCACCTGAGCGGTCCCTTGCGCCTGATCAATCTCGACAACCTCGAAGAGGGTATGGAGGTTGGCCAGGACATCTACGACGAGCACAACCGTCCGCTGCTCGGCCTGGGCGCCTCTGTAATGGGACCCTACATCTCCCGTTTGCACAAGATGGGACTGCCGGCCCTGTATATACAGAATGACGATACGCGCGACATCGTCGCCCTCGACGTCATTGATCCCGCAGCCCGCAGCCGGGCGATCACCAGCCTGACCCAGACCTTCAACGCCGTCACCCAGTCGGTCGACGGCCTGCGGGCCTCATCCCTCAAGGAGGCCCACGAGCTGGTTCGAGCGAAAAGGTTCAGGGACACGTTCAAGTCCGCCAGCGGGGAGGGACTCGAGCAGATCGTCGGCGATGTCGCCGCCGTGCTGAAATCGATCAAGGTCCACGACAACCACACCTTCCAACACTCGATCGACATCTCCATTATGGGAATCCGGCTGGCCCGGAAGATCGGCTGGAGCAAGGATCGCCCGAAAGCTTTCGGCGTCGGCTGTATCCTGCACGATACCGGGAAAATCCTCATCGAGCGCGAGATCCTGACCAAGCCGGGCCGCCTCTCGGAGCGAGAATTCAAGATCATGAAAGCCCATCCGGTTATGGGCTACAAGTTGGTCAAGACGATCGCCCCATCTCTGGGATACCTCGCCCCGAACGTCGCCTTCCAGCATCACGAACGTCAGGGTGGATCGAGCTATACTCGGAGAATCCAGGGCACGAATAAGATCGGTAATAACGCACCGAACACGATCCACGACTTTGGCGCGGTCGCTGCCGTGGCAGACATCTACGACGCCATGACCTCGGACCGTCCCTACCGACCCGGATGGCCACCAGAACGCGTGGTGGAGTTGATACAAAGCCTCAGCGGCTCGCACCTCAGCAGCCGGGTCGTCGATATCTTCTGACGCACCGTCGCCCCCCCGACCCCATCGGAACCGGGATCAAGATGCTCAACGGACTGAACGAGGGCTTCGAGGGCTCGTCGTGGAAGTGGATGACAGCAAGCTCGACAGGCGGCAAATCCGTTTTTTGTTAGATACCCAGATGAGCACGTGGAGCCGATCGACATCGATCTCCGGGAGGAGGGCGATCTTCGCGTCAAGTCTATCCGGAACGGGGAGCGGCGAAATGGGGCCGCTCGGAAGTTCCCAAGCACCCCACGACGAAGACACCGAGGCGGCCGACTAGGCGTCGGCAATTCGTTCCCGCCAGTCCACACCCATCTCTTCCACCGACTCGACCGCCGCAAGTGCCCCGACTTCCGCGCTGCCAAGAATCGCGCGACACCGGATCATCACTTTCCAGAACATCCTGAACGACCGCTGCCACTGGTCCTCCTGGATTCGCCCGGCTCGGTAAGCCCGGTAGACCTGCCGTTCCGCCTCCACCGCTTGGCCGAGTCTCGTCGCGAAAGCGCCCTGGTCCCACGCATCCGACCAGTAGGCTTTCGGGCTGGCCACCGCCACCCACCGATCCCTTTCTGTGACCAGACATCCCTCGATTACCGCGGGATTCGTTCCCTCCACCGGGAAGACACGAAGGCGGATGCCGTCGGCAAAGACCGTGTCCGCCGCAGCTTCCCTGAACCCGAAAGCCTGAATCTCAGCCATGGTTACGGTCCAGTCGCACAACCGTCTCGACGTGCGCGGTCTGAGGAAACATGTCGACGGGGTGCACAGCGGATACCGTGTAGTTGTTCGACGAGAGGCGCTTACAGTCCCGGGCCAGTGTATCGGGATTACACGATACGTATACGACGCGGTCAGGCCGACTCGACGCGACGCCCTCAACAACGCCGGCATCCAGTCCGCCTCTCGGAGGGTTCAACGTCACCAGACTGAAGGGACCGTCCCCCCAAGCGCTTAATTTCGTTGCGTCGGCCGACACGAATCGCGTATTCGCGCACGCGTTCGTAGCCGCGTTCGACTGCGCGCACTGAACAGCCTGACCATCTAACTCGATCCCCACCACGTGCGCCGACCGTTTCGCCAGAGGAATCGACAATGCCCCTACCCCGCAATACAGATCGAGGACCCGGTCGGAGGCCGAGGGTCTTGCTAACTCGATAGCCAACCCGTACAGCCCGTCGAGCAGGAACCGGTTCACCTGGCTGAACGAGGTTCCCCCGAACGCGATACGGGCGCCGAGGATTGTCGTCATCGGCTCGCCCTCGCCCCGGATCACACGCTCGCGTTTGGCCTTCGCGTGACGAGACCGTGTGCGACTCACGCGTAAGGTCATCGCCTCCGCGCCATACGCCACCCGTGTGAGCAGATCCTCTGACAGGTGTTTGTCGTTCGCGACCAGCAGGTTGATCGCCCCGCCCGCTTCCCCCTCCCGGATCTCGAGCGATCGCAAGACCCCGGTTCGTGACTCCGGGTTGTAGGCTTTGAGATGCGTGTCCACCAGGGCTTCCTGTACCTGACGGCTGAACCCATTGACCGTATCGGATGTCAGCCAGCAGTCCTCTACCGGACACACGGGCGGCAACGCACGTGAACGGTCCCGGGGATCGCCCTTCTCATACAGTCCGATGACGGGCCCGGTTTGCCCGTTCCCAAACGCGAAGTCTACCCGGTTCCGATATCGATACTCCTCCGGCGAGGCCACGATCTCTGCAAGGTCGACCGTCAAACCGACTTGCAAAAACGCATCCGCCACCATCCTGGTCTTTAGCGACAACTGCACGTCGTAAGGAAGGTCCATCCAGTCGCAGCCCCCACAACGACCAAAGTGTTCGCACGGCGCCTGACGGGACGCGATCTCGCGGTCGAGCACCCGGATCAGCCTCGCCTGAGTACGTCCACGGTGTGACCGAGGTCGACTGACTTCCACCCGATCCCCCGGCAAGGCCCCCGCCACGTGAATGCGCTCGGTGTCGGACTCTGAGTAGCCGACACCGCCGGCTGCAATGCCATCGATCTTGAGCTCCATCAGGTCCCGATCCCTGTCTCGCCGAGTGGTCGTCTATTGTACCGATATGTCGATTCGTTTATCTTGGCCATTCCCTGATCTCTTTAAACGTCACGATTAAGGATGATTGCTGGCAAACCACGTAACGCCTGTTGATGACGAGGACGACGTATGCCTCGTTCTGGAAGACCTGTTCAGAAGCCGCGGATATACCGTTTCGACCGCGGAGGATGGCGCAGCAGCTCTCAAGAAACTGAAGGGCATGGGGGGATTCCCCGATTTTCTCCTGGCCGACTACCAGATGCCGAACGTAAACGGCATCGACTTCCTCACCCAATCGCTCGAGGTCTGTCCTCAGGCGATGCGCATCCTGTTGACCGCCCACGGTGATCTGCAGGTCGCGGTCGACGCCATCAATCAGGCACAGGCGCCCAATTTTATCACTAAGCCCTTTAACAACAAACCCTTAACCATGAACGCCCAGCGAATGCTCGGGCACTAAGACCTGATCCGTGAGAACTGGGCGTTCACCGATATGGTCGACTAGAGCACGGGGGAAATGAAGCGGCTCCGAACCGCCCTTACGGAGATGGCGGCCACGACCCGCGGCCGAATTCTCTGATACATAAAGACTAAAGGACTCCCTACTTCTGCCGACAAGGTTAATAGATAGGCTCATCAACCTGTCGGCGTTGCGGGCAACAGCGCCGGCAATTCGATAAGGAAGGTGATGACATGTTATCACCCATAACCGCATCGAATGTTCGCGTTGAAGATCGAGATAGTCAGGAGCAACCGCGGAAACGCTCTCCGAAGCGACGGAAACCGAAAGCCGTCGTTCAGGCGCACGAAGAAAACCGCGGTGACAAGATCGATCTGACCGCGTAGTGACGAAAAAAGGCTCACCCCTGGGGTGTGAGCCTTTTTTCATGCCCCGATCGCTTCGTCGTATCGTGCCTCGAGCGCTGCGCCTTGTGCTTCGAGTGCGTGCCGGGATTCGACCGCCTCTCTCCCTGCCTCCGCGTACGTCACGGCCTCGGATTGCGCGCCAAGGATCTCACGCAAACCTTCCACCAACCCATCCACATTCCGCTCCTCCGTCAGGTAAGCGGCAGCCCCATCGTTCGTCACAAACGGGATATCGGCATGTCGCGTCGAAACCACTGGTAGCCCCGAGGCCATCGCTTCGAGGATCCCGACGGGTGCCCCGCCCTCTGTATCTCCATCAGAAGCTATCACACTCGGATACAGCAGAACTGTTGCCTCTGCCAGATGCTGCTTACAGGTGTCGTGATCGAGACTGCCTAGAAAGCGGACCCGATCTTGCACGCCCAACACAGCTGTCCTCGACTCCAGGTCTGTCCGCAGAGGACCGTCCCCGATAATCGTCATTCGCGCGTCGAACTCGGCTGCGATTCGGGCGAACGCTTCGAGCCCGTATCGATGTCCCTTCTTCTCCCGGAGTGACGCATACATCAGCACCTCCCCGGCAGCCTCCCTTTGGCTCGGGGACCGATAGGTGAAGGCGGAAAGGTCCACACCCAGCGGCTGGACTCGCACCTTCTCTTCGGGACACCCGATGCCGCGCAACATCGAAGCCATGTGCGGCCCCTCCGCAAGGAACAGATCACCTTCCAAAAACAGCCTGCCGAACCGCTTCTGCCACACGGCGATCTTCGGCAGCGCCGAAACATCCAGTCCGTAGAAAGTCGTCACGAGCGGAATCCCAGCTTCCCCTTTCGCGTCCAGACATCGAAAACCTTCCTGGCCGAAGTGTGCGTGGATCAGGTCGGCACTGTCACGAACGGCCTGCGCCCCGTATCGCGGGTAGGTGCCGCTTAGCCGGATCCGAACACGATCGCTCAGCCCGGTGAGCCAACCGCCCGACGTAAAGTCAACGAGCCGGTCTACAGGAAACCGGTCCCGGTTCCGAGTGTAGCGAGAATAGACAACCGGCTCGTAGCGTTCCAGGCTACGAATCTGGTCGTGGATCCACACCGTCGTCGGCTCGAGATAGGGATTCACACTGTGGATGACCGTCGGCATACAAACAGAAATGGCCCGCCGATCGATGTCGGCAGGCCGCCCTTGTCAGTCGATTACGTCTGTTATCCTGTCACGTCGACCAGGTTACCCGGCTCCTGCGCCTGAGCCGGCTGCTGAGCCGATTCCTGCTGCGCTCTCAGCTGAGCCGCCTGGTTCTGAGTCTGAGAGTTCACGGTCGAGGCCGTTTCCGTATTTTCCTGTGCACTCGGAGGATCTTGATCTGCACCGCGCTCTGACTGTGCCGGCGCCGTCTGCGCCTGCTGGTGGGCGGCGGATGACAACTCGACCAGGTCCACGGTCTGCTCTGGAGCCGCCTGCTGGGCCGGCTCTTGAGCCCGCTCCAGAGACCCCAGACGCGCGACTTCCGGCCTGGTTCCTCCTGCCGGACTATCCACACGGTTCGGCATCGTTTTCTCCTGCATGACTTCGTTGAAACCGCGTCCATGCACCAATCGACGGTTGACACCATCTTGGTGTATCTCTAAACTAACGAATCATTTACGCCAATTCAACCGCTTATTTCCGCCTCAAATCTCAGCACACTGAAATGTCTACCCGAAACTACCTCGCATTCGACCTCGGCGCCTCTAGCGGACGGGCCCTGATCGGCCGTTTTGACGGCTCGAAAGTTCAACTCAACGAGATCCACAGATTCCCGAACGGCGCGACCGAGCTACCGTCCGGACTGCACTGGAACGCGCTCGGTCTGTTCGACGAAATCGTCACGGGACTAAGGAAAGCCGCCTCAGAAGATCTGGTCAGCCTAGGTCTCGATACCTGGGGTGTCGACTTCGGCCTTCTCGATTCGCAGGGCGAGCTGATCGGTCTGCCCTACTGCTACCGGGACTCTCGGGTCGATGGGATGATGGACGCCGCCTTCACCACGGTCCCGCGTGAGGAAATGTTCGACCGGACCGGCATCCAATTCATGCCGTTCAACTCCGTGTTCCAGCTGCTGGCGATGGTCAAAGCGCAATCCGCTCACCTAGGGACCGCCGAGACCTTCCTCATGATGCCCGACCTGTTCAACTACTGGATGACGGGAGCGAAAGTCTGCGAATTCTCGAACGCGACGACCACACAGTGCTTTGATCCCCGAACCCGCGGTTGGGCAACGGAGATGCTCGCATCGCTGGGCATCCCGACCGGGATCTTCCCGGAGGTCGTGCTACCCGGAACGTCACTGGGCCCCCTCCGGCCAGCGGTCGCAGCGGAAGCGGGCGTCGGGGAACTTCAGGTGATCGCACCTGCCTGCCACGACACGGGATCGGCCGTGGCGGCCACCCCGCTCGCCTCGGAGGACAGCCTCTACATCTCGATGGGGACGTGGGCCCTGATGGGAGCCGAGATCGGTGAGCCGTCCATCAACGCGCAATCTCTGGCCCACAACTTCACGAATGAGGGTGGCGTCAACGGAACCTACCGGTTCCTCAAGAACATTTGCGGTCTGTGGCTCGTTCAGGAGTCACAACGCACGTGGGAAGTCGCCGGAAACGCACTCTCTTTCGACGAACTCACACAGCGGGCACGACAGGCAGCTCCGCTGGTTGCCCTGATCGATCCCGATGATCCCGAGTTCGTCGCACCCGGCGATATGCCCGCCCGCATCCGGGCAGCCTGCGAAAAGTCAGGCCAGCAGCCTCCCTCGGATGAAGGCGCGATCATCCGGTGCGCGGTCGACAGCCTCGCCTTGAAGTGTCGCTATGTCCTCAACAGCCTCCAGGAAGCGCTGGGCAAATCCTACTCGACAATCCACGTGGTCGGGGGTGGTATTCAGAACACCCTTCTCTGTCAGCTGATCGCCGACGCCACAGGACTTGAGGTTCTGGCCGGTCCCATCGAGGCCACGGCCCTGGGCAACATCCTCGTCCAGGCGATCGCCAACGGTGACATTGCCGACCTCGCGCAGGGCCGTGAAGTCGTCCGCGCATCGACACCCGTCGAGACCTACAGCCCGCTGACCTCCCCTGCCTGGGACGACGCTTACGGCCGGTTCACACAACTCTACACCTGATGCAACCCGTCAACATCGTTCGACGCCTCAACCGCGACGTCAAGGATCTAACGTTCGCCCCACCAGTTACCCACGTCTACAATCCGCTCGACTACGCCTTCGAGGCACACCGATCGTATCTCAAACAGTATTGCCGGACCGGTATCCAGGCCTTGCTTCTGGGGATGAACCCCGGTCCCTGGGGAATGGTCCAGACGGGCATCCCGTTCGGTGAAGTGGCGCTGGCGCGAGATTGGATCGGGATCAAGGAAGACGTGAAGAAGCCGAAGATCGAGCACCCCAAGCGGCTGATCGAAGGCTTCGACTGCACAAGAAGCGAGGTCAGCGGTCGACGTCTCTGGGGCTGGGCCCAGGAACGATTCGGAACACCCGATGCCTTCTTCGACCGCTTCTTCGTCTGGAACTACTGTCCGCTCGCCTTTATGGAAGAGACCGGGCGGAATCGAACGCCAGACAAGCTGCCGACAGACGAACGGGAGACGCTCTTCGCCCCATGCGACGTGGCGCTAAAACGAATCGTCGACTACGTGAAGCCGCAGATGGTCCTGGGCGTCGGGAAGTTCGCAGAGAAACGAGCGAAGGACATCTTAGGGGACTCGGTGAAGATCGGTACCATCCCGCATCCGAGCCCTGCGAGTCCGGCAGCCAACAGAGGTTGGTCGGAGCAGGCGGAGAAGCAGTTGGTAGATCTGGGTATTGACCTGCCGGCGTGAGCAAGCCCTCACCTGATCGCTACGCGATCTGTCCCCGCCCAAGTGAGCGGAATCCTCTCCCGCCAGCGGGCGGGGCTTCCGGTTTGCAGTAGTGGGACCTAAGGCCAGGGACAGTTTCAGCCTAGGTGAAACCGTCCCCGGCTCACGCACCAGAAACTCCTCGGGAATCGCATCAAGAAACGATGACGGCCTCGAGCTGACCCGTTCTCCCTGAATCACCCTCGTCTTAGCACTCAGCAGAATCAGCTCATCCTGCGCTCGCGTCATCCCGACGTAGAGCAGACGCCGCTCCTCTTCGCGATCCGAATCCTCTCGTTCCATCGGAACCGGCCCACCCTCCGCGCCCGAGACGAACACGACGGGAAACTCCAGCCCCTTCGACGCGTGAAGGGTCAGGACGGACACCGCTTCACCCATTCGCAGCTTCTCTCCACGTCGTCCGACTCGACTTCCAGGCCTCAGCACCGATCGATTCAGGAAGTCGCCCATATCAGAAGACAGCTCGGCGACGCCCAGCAGTTTCTCGAAGGCTTCATCCCTTTCACCGAACCGCTCGATCCACGCCTCCACGAGAGGACGCGGCGGTTCGGTCAGCGCATGAATGGCGAAGTCCTCGAACGCGCTGTTAAACTCGGGCACGGCGGCCACGAGCGGGCGGATATCCTCGAGCGTGATCAACTGCTCGAGACGGTTCTTCAGCATGCCGGTCGGGCAAAACGTTTCCTGACTCAGAAGCCGTCTCAACCCGAACACCGTTGGCTGGTGGACGAACCGGAGAAACTGTAGACAGCTCTGACAATTCTTCTTTTCGACGAAGCCTCGTCGTCATCGGTGAGTTCGTGCGCCGATACGCGCACAGAATTCCTCCAGGGGAAACGTGTCGCCGGATAGGTTCTGCTGAGCCAGAGTGCCTACTGCGCTTGGAGAACGCGATCGAACATCCGCAACTTCAGCTCGGTTTCAACATAGCGATAGTCGCCCTGGCCAGCCAGATTTCGGGATTCACACGGATCGTTCTCCAGGTCGAACAGGAGATACGGTTCCCCCTGCTGATTCACGGCCATCTTCCACTTCTCGTCCGTGACCATCATCTCGTATCGATACTCGCAGAGGGCCTCATCACGAACACGTGCGTTGGTATCGCTCAGACAGGGCTGGAGCGGCTTCGCAAACTGACGGAAGTCGAGTTCAGCCCCGGCATACTCAGCCAGAGTCGGGCCGACGTCGAACCACTCTACCGGTGAATCACAGACCCGATCACCTTCAATCCCCGGACCGCGCCACAGCATCGGAACACGAGCGGCGCTGTTGAGGAAGACCTCCTTGTAAATGAGCCCGTAGTCTCCGTTCATCTCGCCGTGATCGGACACCAGCACGACAACCGTATTGTCCCACTCGCCACGTTTCTCGATCACCTCGAACAGCCGGCCGATTTGCTCGTCGATCAGGGTGACGTTTCCTGCGTAGTTGGCCCGCATCGCCGCAATCTCTTCATCCGTCAGGTTTGACCAGTTCCCTAGGAGATCGTGGAGCCCACCACGTGGACCAGTTCCACCGTCTTCAAAGCCCAGAGGCTCGGGCATCGAAGACGGGTCATAAGCGGTCGAGAACGGTGCCGGCGTATCCCAGGGCTCGTGAGGGCCACCAAAGCTGACCCAGCATAACCACGGCTGATTGCGATCGTAGGCTTCTAGGTAGTCGCTGCTCTTCTGTCCGACCCACGTATCGTAGTAGAGATCTATCGGCAGTGTCGATGGACGCACGACGTAGGCCATGTTCGAAAACCGCTCGGCGTAGTCCACGCGATACGCCTCCCACTGACCTCTCCGATCCCACTCTTCTGTCATGTTGGACAACGTACGCGCACAGGCACGTGGGCCGACCGTCTCGTTGATATCATCGATCCCCTGGGCCCGCAGGACGTGCTCCACGTTCCGCAGATCGCCCTTGTGACCGGAATTCAGGTGTGTCTTCCCGAACAGGCTGGTTCGGTATCCCGCATCCCGGATCGCCCTCATCCAGTTCGGTGCGTCTGGGTCCAGTGTTGTGTTCTGGTTGAACCAGACGCCCGTGTTGTGTGGATACAGCCCCGACGCCATCGTCCGCCGCGTCGGCACACAGACCGGTGAGTTCGTGATGCACTGCGAGAACCGCACACCTTCGCTCGCAATACGATCCATATTTGGCGTCTGCATCCAGTCCGTGACACACCCCAGCGCATCCCACCGCTGCTGGTCCGTCATGATCAATAGTATGTTCGGCTGACTCATCCTCGATTCACTCCCCTCTTGTATCACCCTCGCCCCCAGCCTATGGCTGGGGGTGAACCGTCCTCTCGCGGCACAATTTTTGGACGTGCACTGCTAGACTCAAAGCACACTCAACCGCTCGCGAGCAAGTCTGCCCAGACCGGCACGGTGCCCGCCCTCCATGTCCTTTTTGTCCTTTGATTCTCCAATAAACACACAGAAAAGCCTACCGAACAAACGTCCGATGGCCCTGCTCAGTGTGTAGTGAGAAACGCAGCTTCTGCCTCATACTTTACACAGGTGTGTAAACATAGGTCGCCTCCGCTTCCCCCACTCACGATTAGTTGCCCACTTCCCCCGATCCCCCTATCATTCATGCCGGTCGCGCACGGCAACATTCGCGCAACCCTATAGCTTTCTGCCATTTATCACCATCATCCTGCCCCGCCGCATCCCCTGACCGGCAGGTTCTGGAGGAACAATGGAGTACAAGAATCTCGGCAAGGCCGGCGTCAAGGTTTCCCGTATCTGCCTGGGAACAATGATGTTCGGCGGCGCCACGGACGAGAAGGATTCGATCGAGATCATTCACCGCGCGATGGACGACGGGATCAACTTCATCGACACGGCCAATGTATATAACGACGGCGAATCGGAACGGATCCTTGGGAAGGCTGTCAAGGATCGGCGCGACAAATGCGTGATCGCGACAAAGGTCTGCGGTGGTCGCGGTGACGGCCCGAACGACGGCGGAACCAACCGCGTGCACATCTTCAACGAAGTCGAAAACAGCCTGCGTCGGCTCGACACGGACTACATCGACGTCTACATCCTCCATCGTCGCGACTACAGCACGCCCCTCGAGGAATCGATCGAGGCGCTGAACGACCTGGTCCGCCAAGGCAAGGTCCGCTACGCCGGATGCTCCAATTTCTACGGTTACGAGCTCGCCAAGTCGCTGTGGATCGCCGACAAGAATAACCAGGCCCCGATGTCGGTCGTTCAGCCGCTGTACAACATCGTGAACCGCGACCCTGAGCTGGAGCTGTTCCCGTGCTGTCAGGAACACGGTGTGGGCACAATGATCTACAGCCCCTTGGCACGAGGCGTTCTGGCCGGCAAGTATCTCCCCGGCCAGGCCCCACCGGAGGGTTCACGCGCCGCGCGCAAGGATCCGCGAATGATGGTGACGGAACTGCGTGAGGAGAGCTACGAGGTGGCTCAGCAGATCAAGCCGCTCGTAGACGATCACGGGAAGTCGATGACGCAGTTCGCTCTGAACTGGGTGCTCGCGAACCCGATCGTGACGTCGGCCATCGTGGGGCCGAGGACGATGGCGCACTACGAGGATAATATGGGGTGTTTGGGGTGGGAGATTTCGCAGGATGCGTTGGAGAAGATTGATCAACTCGTCCCCCCCGGTGAGCATACCGGTTGGGGATTCAATGATCCGCAGTATCCAGTACAGGGACGACCAAGGAAAAGCTAGTACACTGCCAAGCGAAAGGATCCCCGATTTCACGTCCAGGTTGGTTTGCCAGAATGTCATCTGTCAATGTCGCGCATCCGGAGTCTTCTCTCGCGGGAAAGTCGCTTTACCACGATTCACCTAGGTTGGTCGCCTCCTACAAGCCAACTAGGTTCTATAAAGCACTTCTACAGTTTAACTTCCGTGGTCAGGATCGTCTGGAGTGGTTGCGTGGTGACGTGAACCCAATGATCTGAGTTGAGCAAATACTTCAGGTCAAAGGAATACCAATTAAGGCCTTGGTAAAGGCCCTGTAATCCGACGAGAACCAGGGCTACTGGGTCGCACAATTCGATGATATCGACCTACTTCACGAAACCCTGTTCTACGACTTCCTAAGAGCCTAACAGATTCACAGGACACATAGTATCGATCCAACCGTCGGGTTCTGTGACCCAACGAAACCAGCCCGACTGTTGGGCCCAAATTTGGGCGTGGATACATAGATGGGGGCAGGTCAAGGCTGTATTCGCCATCCCGATCAGCTGCCCCACCGATGCATCCATATCCCTGAACCGTGACAGGATCTCACCGGTCTTCCGCAAATGTAAAAAGGCAAAGTCGAGACCCTGGATATGGTTGTAACATCTCGACTTCATGTCGTATCCCATCGCGATGTACACGCACGCCCCGAAGTGACCGAAGACCGATCCTGTCAGCCCCGCACCTAACGAGATCGTCGCGACGGCGACAAGCACCAGCGCCATCAGCGTCTCGTCCTTCTGAGAATAAACGTCGTCGATCAGCAGCTTCGTGATAAAGGGGCCCGGCAGGCTCAGTCCCATCATCGGAACCAAAACGAAGAACGACTGAGCCACATAGCGCCAGTTGGGGCGAATCAGTCGAGCGACGACAGCGAATCGCTTCATAGCGCCACCTCTCGATTCGCTACCCGTAATTCCGGACGCCCCAAACGGCCAACACTACGCAAAAGACCCCGCCACAGGACATCGACCACACTGCCCCGCTGGATCACGATCTTTGTCGTCGCTCTCATCCCGTAGCTGATGTCGCACTCTCGCTCGCCATCCGTGAGCTGCCCCTGCTTAAGGGAAACCACAACGGGATATCTTGTCTCCTGCGAGTCAGACGCTACTTATCGAGGTGGAATGTGGTCACGCGTCCGCTGAAGACCTTGAACTCCGTATACGGAAACGCCTCCAGGTAGATCCGGGCCTCCCGGCCAATCCCGACCTTCGGGATGTCTCGCTGGCTGATCGACACCTTCACCTGCCACTTACCGAGTGCCGCAACGTCCAAAATCGAAGCCCACCTCTGCATACGATCTCCAACCGATTGCTCGACCTTTCGCGTCATTACAGTGCCGTCGACCTCAGACCGGACCTGCGTGGCATCGATCCTGTGCCTCAGGAGGAACCGATCCTGTTCGGGCTTCTTCCGCTCCTCCTTCAGATGCTCGAGCGCCAATCGGCCCTCCCGTCCATCCTCGATTTTGCGTTCCACCGCCTTCAATTCTGAGAGTACCTGCTTGTGTACGACTTGGCGGATGCGGATCGGGAGCAGCTTTTCGTTTAGCTGCGGCCTGCGATACTTCAGTGTGGGTGAATGCTCATAGAACTGTCGATACTCCCGGGTCACCTGCTCCAACTGGAGCCTGTTTGCCTCCACCTGCGCGGCCCCCGGTCTCGCTCTGCCTCGAGAAGGATCAGTTCCCGTGACCTCCACTCCTCGAACTCCTGCTGCTGCAGACGATTTGGTTCCAAGTCCCGCTCTACTTTTCCTAATTGCGACTTGAGTGCCGTGTCATCCAGTTCTGCGGCCACCTGCCCTTTGACGATCCGGTCATCGGAACTCACGGTCAGCTTCCTGATCGTGCCCTCGATCCGAGACTACACACGAGACCGTTTCCTGGGCTCGACAGATCCGGTTCCCGCTACCATCACATCCATTTCCGCGAAAAAACCAAAGCTGCGACTCCCGACACGAGCAGCAGGAAGACAACCAGTATGGACGACGTTAACGGTCGAACCCAGGCGAACCCGGGCACACGGTAGCTGGGTAATTCGCTCACGATGACTCCCGCTGATCTTGCTTGATTGACGCCCCATAGGCTTCCCAACCCTTGTGCCACCCACTTCTCAGACCCCGAAGTCCAACGCTTGCAGATCTTTACGCTTGTTCATCCCGCCAGGTACCAGGATCGCGTTTGAAAGCGATCGACAACCTTTGTCAGAATCTGAAAACCAGATTCAAACGACAGCCTTGTCCGATTCTGACCACACACGCATTCTTACGCGAACCGATCATCAATAATCGATCCTCGATCCTCAATTGCCTGACACCTCCCAACGATCCCTCCTCAAACTCTTCGCCCCTCTCGCGATGAGCGGCATCTTCTTTCCCCTCGCCCGCCCGGTCATCAACGCCGCCATCGCCCGCGCCGACAACCCCGAGCTCTCATTAGCGTCCTATTCCGTCGCCTTCAGCCTGACGATCCCGCTGCTCTCCCCCCTGTTCGGCCTCCGCCAGATCGTCACCTCGATGGCCGTCGACCACGACATGATCCGCCGGCTGGGCATTATCACCCTCATCCTCAGCGGCATCGCCACAGTCCCGATCGCATTCGCCGCCATCCCGTCCGTCTACGCCTGGATCGCCCACCACGTGATCGGCGTCCCCAACAACATCGCCGCCCTCGGCCCCCCGATGATGCTCGTCCTGATCACCGCCCCGATCATCAACGTCGCACGCGGCTACTACCAGGGGATCCTCGTCAAGTATGGCCACGCCAATGCCATCGGGTTTGGCGCCTTCTTCTACCTGGTCGTCTCGGTCGCCGTCGCCTTCCCGATGATCACCTGGCTGGAAATCGAGGGCGGCCTCTCCGCCATCGTCGCTTTCACGATCGCCAGCGTCGTCTACGCTGCCATCGTCTGGGTCCCCTACCGCGGTATCAGTCGAGACCTGATCCCCGTCCGGGACCCTGAATTCGAAGACGAAAAACGTTCGCAGGCGTTCATCCTCAAGCAATACGCCCCCCTCGCTGTCTCCTCGATCCTAATGGCCACTGTCGAACCCGTCGTCCAGGCCGCCATTGCCCGATCCCCCGGCTCCGAACTCGCCCTCGCCGCCTACCCGGTCGTTATCTCGCTGACCTGGCTGACCCGCGTGCACCTCTGGAACGCCCAACAGATCGTGATCGCCCGGGTCAAGGCATACGCGCACTACGTCGAAGTCCGCCGCTTCATGATCAGCGTGACCATCCTCACGACCGTCTTCCTCCTCGCGATGGTCATCCCCAGCGTGTCTGCCTGGATCTTCGGAACGCTCATGGGACTCGACGGGTCTATACGAGAAATGGCGATCAGGGGATTCCCTATCGCCATTTGCATACCTGCCCTGCAGGCCGCTCGCAGCTTCTACTATGGAACACTCATCAGCCAGGAAGACACCGGCGGCATCCAGAACGCCGCCTTCGTCCGCATCGCCGTCATGATCCTCTCCCTGATCGCCGGCGTCGCCTACGGCCAGCTCAACGGCCTCTACCTCGCCCTCATCGCCACCGCCATCGGCGACTTAAGTGAGTGTGTCGCCCTCCGCGTTTACGTCCGCCGCCTGACCTGGCTTACATAAAAACGGCTCCGCGCATCCACACGAAGCCTGATCTGACTACCTGACTACTGATTACCTATCAGTACTTAACGAACTCTTCGAGGCCAGAGGCCGCTCCTACGATGCTTCCTCCCCCTCCTCCTCATCCGCTTCATCCTCCTCATCCTTCGCCTCCTCCTTCTCCGCCTCCGCCTTCTCGATCTGCTGCTGAACCTCGTGCGCTTTCCTCAGAATGCCCGAAATCCCCTTGGTCTTCCTCATCTGCCAGATGGAAACGGAGATCGCGGCTACTGGCAGGGTCAGATAGGTGTAATCGATGATCCCCACCATAATGCTGAACAGCACCCAGAGGCAGATCATAGCCATCGAGGACAGCAGGACGAATCCCCACCGGTTCGACTGTTTCTGGTAGTGGGCGTAGAGCTGCCGGATCTGGCCGAGCGGCGTCGTGGCCGTCACTGTCTGCTGGGCGCCTTTCCTTTTCCAGGGAAGTCTCAAGGGATCAATCAGTCAGTGTGAGCGAAATCGCACCTGCAGCAGCGACCAAACCGGTCAGGGCACCGACAATCACCTGCCCCACCGTGTGTTCTCCGCACCTCAGCCGGGACCACCCAACCAGTGGGATCAGGGGTAGGAACCAGAATGTGCCAGGGCCGAAGGTCCGCAGCCCGATCGCGACTGGCATGACGATGCCTGCTACGTGCAGGCTCAGCATCCACCGGGGCGATATGAGGGCAGCCACAAGGCTCACGATCCCGTAAGTGGCCATCAGGGCGACGACCGCATCCGACGCCCCCATTCCCGGGAGGATCCACACGGCGAACCCGTTCGACACAACGGCAAAGATCAGGGGCAGCACACGCTGGCCCCCGTCGGGTAGGAAGACGGACGGTGAACGACCGGTCAGCCGGAGTACGATGGCCCAAGAGGTCGGCACACCCGGTCCGAGGACCACGGCCAGCAACAAGACCCCTGCGGACGGCGACCCAGTCATACGGTCCAGGGTCACCAGAGCGAGCACGGCGACCACGGCCGGGTTCAGGATCCGCGTCACCCAGCGGGCGGCGGTATCCCATCCTGATCGATGATTAGCCAAGGTAGCTCAATATATATAGGCTCTACGGGCCCACCCTCACAAAAACCGCCCCCATCAGAAAAACCGTCAAAAACCTCTAAAGCAGACCACTACACCGTCGATAGTTATACGGAGCAATACAATGTGATATCAAGTAATTGCTCTCGGTGAGCCAGGGAGGTCCTGGCAGCCGAAAGAATCAGTTACGAGAAACATCAGAGCAGGTTGCGAGAGTCGATCGGGTGTTGAGCCTCGAACGGCATCTTTGCCAGTGCTTTGTAAGATGGGACAAGGTACAGCTTCGAGTCCCTGAACGCCTGTCTGCCTCGTTACCTCAGTTGTTTCTCAGAACACTTCTCACGCGTTTTTGATGGGACCGTGAGAAGGACGGTCGGAAGGGAATCCGGCCAGGCTTACAAGGAGGTATCCGATGCCACTTCGGGTAAACAACAACATCATCGCCTTGAACACCCGGCGACAGCTGTTGATTAACAACAGACAGCTGGCAACGCGGGTCGAGAGGCTGTCGTCAGGTTTGCGCATCAACCGCGCAGCGGACGATGCGGCAGGACTCAGCGTTTCAGAGGGTATGCGGGCCGAGATTGGCGGCTTCCGTCAGGCAGTCAAGAACGCTGAGCACGGCACCAACCTCATCCAGACGGCTGAGGGTGCCCTCAACGAAGTCAGCGACATCCTGATCCGGATGCGCGAGCTGGCTGTCCAGTCGGCATCATCGACGCTCAACGACAGCAACCGTACGGCGCTGAACGCCGAGGTTGTCCAGCTGATCTCAGAAATGGATCGAATCGCGAACTCGACGAGTTACAACGGGGGCTCCCTGCTCAACGGGTTCGGAAACACAGTCAGTGAAGAAACTACTATCGCCTCGACGGCACTTGCCTCGGACACGACCGGAATTGTCGACGTCTCTATAACGGGCGCCGAAGCCGGTAATTACGTCTTCATCGACTCCGATAACAGCGACAATCAGATTACTCTGGGTAACGGAGTAGCTACGCAGACCATCGACATCGGTCCAGCGCTCGATACAGACGATGCAGCCGGCGGCGTAGTTGCCACCGGGAGTGCGATCGTAGCCAACTTCGATCGCCTTGGCATCCAGCTGACTCTGTCAGGCCAGCGCGCACAGATGCTGTCCTCCCCCGCCACGGACGGATACCGCGACGGTGAGCTTCACGGAGAGACGCTGACCATCGAGGGTGGGACCGGCGGATCGTTCCAGATCGGACCGGACCACGGCCAGGTGCATCGCCTCGAGGTGAACATCACCGACATGCGTGCCAGCGGTGTCAACATGAACCTGAGCGGGATCTCAATCGCCACGCTCGAGAGTTCACGGTCCTCGATCTCAACGATCGACCTGGCAATCGAAAGGACCGCCGCAGTCCGCGGAGACCTGGGTGCCATCCAGAATCGACTCGGATTCACGATCCGGTCTCTGGAGAACGCCGTCGAGAACGTCCAGGCGTCGGAGAGTACGATCCGAGATGCAGACGTCGCCGAGGAAGTCTCAGCGTTCACACGGGCACAGATCTTGGTCCAGTCCAGCACGGCGTTGCTGGCGCAGGCCAACGCGATTCCGCAGAACGCATTGTCTCTCCTCCAGTAAGCGGAGGCGGAGTAGTAAGCGAAAGCCCGACCATCGGGCGAGGCGTAGCCCCCGATGGTCCCTGACAGAAGAAGTTTGTCAGGAGGTGGCAACCCCACCACGGCTGGCGCTTCCGCCGACGCTGGCGTCCCATCAGAAATATCGGCGGGTTGTTTTCCCGAAGGAGCCACTGGTCCTCACAGGCCAGTGGCTCTTTTTTTTTAGCTGTTCCCAGGCTCCGCTTGAGAACGCAGATACATTCGCTAGCCCTGGCCCCCGGCCTGCGGGAAGGTGAGCAGGGGTTCACCTACGAGGATGGCCTCCGGGAGGGGCACTCGTTCGCGGAAACCCACGTAGGCAAACGTTTCCTAATCGGATTACTGACCGGTGCGCTAGGCCGCCCGTTCGGTGTGGCCATCGGGTTCTTCCTCGTCGGTCCGGCGAAGCTGAGCCTGACTTTTCAGACCGTGGCGGAGCAGAAGGGTGAGGACTAGCGAGAAGGATTCAGACGGGCCAGGGAAAGGGAGATCGTTCGGACAGGATGACGCCATGTTACGAAACACGATTGCACTCACCCTCGCCGCATACCTTCCGAATGCAAACGTCGCGATCGCCGGTGTCCGGTTCCGACTAGCTGAGGCAGATGCATCCTTGAGTCCGGGCCTGCAATCCGGTGATAAGGGCTTCACCTACGACGATGGGCACCGCGATGGCGGACAGTTCGCCGAGGTCGATGGCGGTAGCAGTTTCGGGGCAGGACTGCTGACTGGCCTTCTGACAGGACCCATCG
This sequence comes from Gemmatimonadota bacterium, assembly GCA_002727195.1. Lineage (GTDB taxonomy): Bacteria > Latescibacterota > UBA2968 > UBA2968 > UBA2968 > UBA2968. The sequence goes on along the minus strand of PBWH01000006.1, from coordinate 773,457 downwards.
GGGTGTTGATCGGATACCACGTCGTCGGTCCCAAGAAGATCGAGCCCTCGCTGATGCAGCGACTCGATTCGAAGGGGACAGACTATCGACAGGGATTCAAGGAATCGTGGGATCGAACTTCGAGAGGTAAGAAGCGCGGTTCCTTCAGGATCGGTGGGATTGTCGGCGCAGGGATGATGATTGCGTTGTTGCTTGTGATCGAAAATGCGAGTGAGGATGCGTCGAAAGATGTTGCCGACGGTCTAGACGGCCTCTTCGATAGGTTCCTTGATTCCTTCCCCTACGCCCCCCGAAGGCAAACAGACCTCAGGCAATCCGTTAACAGTTTGTACGCCACGGTCGGCTGACCGGAGCCCACGTCAGGCACCAATCTTGACACAAAAACGCTGAACCCCTATCATTAATGCAATCAACAGGTTGTGCATCGATGACAGTGGACCGCCCGCGCTCAAGGTTGAGACATGCTCTCGACCTTTTCTGTTTCTTGCTGGTCTTGCTGGTCTTGGTGTCCTTGGTGGTTCATCTCGCCCTTCGGCTTACCACATGAACCGATACATGCCGCTTGTCATGCTCGTCGTCCTCGGCCAGGCCGGCATCGCGCACCTGCTGGTGAACAATGTCGTGATCGAACGCCTTTCGGGTCCGAAGGTCGAAGAAATAGAAGAAGTCAAGGTGGACATCGCGATCAGTGACGAGCCTGAGCGCGTCTACCAGGATATGGGCGAGTTCATCATCAACCCGGCGGACACGGCAACCGAGACAGGTCTCCGGTTCATCAAGACGCAGATCAGCCTGGGTTTATCACCAGCGAGCGCCTACGGACAGCTCGAGTCACAACAACCCAAACTGCGGGACGCGATCATCCGGATCATAACGGCGAAGAAAGTCGACCAGCTCGACAACCCCGAGGATCGAGAGTTCATCAAAGACGAAATCAGATTTGTCGTGAACCGCATGCTCCACCGCGGTGAAGTGCTCCAAGTCTACTTCAGCGAATTCATCATCCAGTAGCTCCTTGAACGAAGAAACCACCGTATCCCATGCCGTGCGTCCTCGGACCACCGTTCGGTCAACGACGGACACACGACGGGACTCCTGCCACACCGTCGGATTCCGACCGAGAAGAAGGGCGCATCGATGAAGCTTCGTGCTGCCCTTTCGCTCCAACAGGTCGGAGACATCAAGCAGATCGCGGAAGCCGTGGCCGGTGACGAGGCCAAGGCCCTGAACCGACCCGCTTTGATGGACCTGCTGTGTACGCGGCTTGCCTCCCCCACCACCATTGAGGGCCAGCTCAAGGGACTCGACTCGGAAGGCCGCCAGGTCGTCCAGCGTCTCGCCCAAGAAGGTGGAGAGTTGCCCTACAGCGTCGCGCTCAAGGACCTGGGCAGGGGGTTCTCCCATCGTTTCGACGATCTGCTCGGCGTGCTCACCCTGGCCGGCCTGGTCTATCGCGACCCGGAGTCGCTCAGCAAGGATGACCCACTGGTCGGTATCCCGGAAACGATCCTCCGATCGATCCCCGGGGTTGAAGAGAACGACCGTCTCCGCTCGATCATGTCGACCTTCGCCCTCAGCCAGTTGCGTTCGTTCGCCGAGGACCTGGGCATCGACCCGATCCCCTCGAAAAAGGCCTTCCTGATCGAGGCTATCCGAGACGTGTTGACCGACCCGGACAGCTTGAAGGACTTTGTCCGTTCACTCCCCGATGACCAGCGTATCCTTCTTAACCACTGTCTGTCGCACGACACCCTGACGGTATCAGAGATCCGGGATGCGCTAACGGAAGGCGCCCTTCGGTCACTCTATGAACTGATCTGGAAGACCCCGCTGTTCGTCCGCCCCTCTTCGAGTCGGCTGACGAACGACGATGAGATCCGCCTGGCTGCCGACCTTCGCGCCTCACTCGGAAAGATGGCAAAAGGTCAGGGCGGTAACCTGGAAGGATCCCCGGAGCAGGGCCTGGCCGAGGCGATCGAAGTTCCCGACGAAACCGTCACACCCGGCGAACTCGTCCCCCAGGACCTGACCACCCTGCTCGGCTTGATTGAGCGCCGTCGACCTCGGACCCTCAAGCACGGAGGCATGCCCAAAGGTGAGCTCAAGGAGGCGGGCCGGTTCTTCAAGGCCGACGGCGACCCCGGCTATCCCGACTTCCTGATGCTCTTCGCCGAGGATGTCGGTCTCGTCAAGAACAAGGCCAACCGATGGATCGTGAATTACCGGAAGATGGGCATGCTCGAGGATCGTGCAAAGCTGACCGCAGCGCTCTTGAAGTTCTGGAAGACGACAGATCGCTGGAACGAGTGGGCTGCCGATCGGACGGCCACGTCGCCGAAGAAGACACGGACCGACGAGATGCTCGTCCTCCGCAAGGAAGTCCTGACGGCACTTGGCAAATGCCCGCTCGGCCAGTGGATTGCCTACCCGCAGTTCTACAAGATGCTCCACCGGATCTCCACGCCGTTCCGTGAACTGGCGGAGGGTCCGGCGTCGGGCAAAGCGCTCGCTTCTCGGGGCACAACAGCCGATGAGATCCTCCGCCGGATGATGTCATCCACACTGGCGTGGGTCGGCCTCGTCGAGATCGGTAACCCCAACGCGTTCAATCGCCCGTTGCACACCGTCGATGGCGCTTGCTTCCGGCTGACCCCAGTGGGCGCGCACATCGTCGACAAGAAGAACGCGCCGGAGCCCGAGTTCGCGATCCCCTTCGACAAGGAAGCGACCTTCATCATTCAGCCGAACCTCGAGATCCTCGCCCCCCCCGAATTACCGCCGGCCGATTACGTCCGGCTGTGCGGGGTGAGCGATCTCAACTCGATCGACGTCGTCAGTCACTTTCAAATCACCAAAGAAGCGTTTCTGGATGCCTTCAATCGCTCCAGTACGGCCAGGACGATACGGAAGTTCCTGGAAAGTCGGAGCGCAACAGGAGTACCTGACATGGTCAAGTCCTTGATCAAAGAGTGCGAGGACAAACACGGTGAGATTCGCATCAAGCAGGCTTCGGGTTATCTCGAGGTCGACGATACAGCGATGATGGACGAGCTGCTCGCCCAGAAGCAGGTGGCCGAGGTGATCGACGAGCGCCTCAGCGATTGCGTGGCCTCCATCAAGGCGACCGTCAAGCCCGATACCGTGGCCAACACGCTCAGTAAGCTCGGCTACATGCCCGCCTTGGAAACACACGGGGAAGAGACGGAAGACGGCGTCATCCAGCTTAACTACCGGGGCTCGGATCTGTCACGCATCGTGGGGTTCCTTGAGGCAAGTCAGACCTTCCTGGGCAACTATGGTGACGGCGATTCAGGTCCCACAACGCTCATCCGCCAGCTCAAGCGGAGTCTGCGACGCTCACCTGGTGAGCCGCTCGAGAAAGCGAAGGCGAAGTATACCGACGCTTTCGAGTCAGCCATCAAGCAGATTCGCGAATCCGACGGTCGCGCGGTCAAAAACGCTTACCAGGGCAACACGCCGGCGTCGAAGGCAAAGGATATCCGGAAGCTGATCGACTATGCCATCGAGAACCGGATGCGCATCAAGCTCGGATATGGGGACCGCAACCACCAGGGTCGCGTCGTCGAACCGACCTCCGAAGACGATCAGATGCTCTACGCCTATTGCCGCAGCCGCAAGGGCGATCGGGTATTCCGTGTAGACAGAATTGTACAGGCCGAACTGACCGATGAGGTCTTTTAGCAGACCCGTTACAGTAGCCTGAGACAGTCCTCACCGGCGGCCTCCGGCCGCCGGAGGATCTAACTGATACGCTAGCCCCCAGCCGCAGGCTGGGGGCGATTCCTTTTCTGCTCCACTCTATCTTACCCCCTCCCTCGCCGCTCCGTAACCTCGACGAAGAAGGGTCGCCCCCCTTGCGCTACCAGCACTCAGACGACTTCCGTCCCAATGTCCTCGCACACACACCCCTCCATCTTGCACACCCCAAATCCGCACACTATATTTCCCGTAAACGCCGTGGTGGCGGTCCGCCCCCCGACGGACGCACTGCGACGGTTACCCGGCCATCAGCGACGCTTGACAGAGCTCGGTAGTGCTGATGGCCCTTTTCTTTTGCAACAGGGATCACCACAGACAATGTCGCCAATCCTCCGCCTGATCATCGCCGCTGCGCTTACCTTGTCCGTTAGGTCTGGATCCCTTCAGGCACAGAACACAGGCGTTCCGAAAAGTCTATCCCTTCCCGGCGGCAGAACGTCTCTGACGCTGGATCTGACGGATCAGGATTACCAGCTGATTCTCTACAGCGCCCTCCGCGACGAGTCGGACACGACGCGAACCTATAATTTCACTGTCGCCGGCAGTTTCGCGACCAAGCCTGTCGTCGACCTCATCAGCAAATCCGTCCAGGAGACGCACGACCACCATTCCCTGCTGCGGCATGAAGAAGCCGAACTGGCCACGCGGTTCCGGGAGACCGGCGTTCCTCCGGCCACCAAGCGGGCAATTCCCTTCCAGGTCGGCTCTACACGTACGTTTGTGTTCGAATCCTTCGGGAATGTGTCCACGCTGAACGTGACCGCGACGCTCGCCGCCTCCAACAGTCGTGCAGAAGCCTGGATCGACAACAACACCTCGGCGATCACGACGGCAGAGGCCCAGGCACAGATCGACCAGTTCACCAACAGCACATACCCCATTGTTACGGGTGTATTCGGTGAGCCGTCCGATGTCGACAGCGACGGTAAGGTCCTTTTCCTGTATACCGAACTCGTCGACCAGGTCGGGGACGTGGCAGGCTTCTATAGGAGCAAGTCGCTGTTCTCCACGCAGGACGGGGGAGACGGCAATGTTGCCGATATGATGTATATCGGGCTCGACCACAGTGACACCTTCTTCGAGTCCCTCCTGGCCCACGAGTTCCAGCACCTCATCAACTACAACCAACATGTACGGGTCCGTAACGGCCCGTCCGAGACCGCACCGATCAACGAGGCGATGTCCCACATTGCTGAGGATCTCGTAAACCAGCACACCCAAGGCGGCAATCCCTCGAACATCCGTACCTACACATCCAATCCCTCGATCTACTCGATCCTGGCCGAATCGGCCCACGACAGTGGGGTTCGCGGCACCGCCTACACCTTCGCGCGAAGCATGATGGAATCTTTCGGGGATGACATACCCACCCAGCTCGTCCAGACCAGCCTCTCCGGGATCGCGAACGTCGAGGACGTCTCGGGTCAAACCTTCGAACAGGTCTACGAGACGTATCTGGCCAGAATGTTCCTGGCCGGATCGGGACTCAACAGCAGCTACGAGTTCACCTACCCCTTCTTTACCGACCCGACGACGGGTGGGCGGTCGCTTCCCGTCCCTGATGAGCGCGCGATCAACCCCGATGTCCTTACAGCGACTGGATCGGTCAAAGCCTACGCAGCCGCTTCCATCCGACTGATGGGAACCGGGGTATCGTCCTTCGACATCACCACGGACATCTCAGGCGAATTCCGCGGCATCCTGATCCCGTTACCGCGAGGTTTCCAGCACAACGTGGCCCTCAAGCCAGACTACTTCGCCGGATACACTTTCGACGCTCCCATCACAGGCAACTACACGACGGGTGAGGCTACGCGATTTACCGGATCGACGACCCTAACAGAGAACAATCGGATCCTGTTCCGATTTGATCCGGTCGTCGCCGGTCTGGACACGGTTGAATTCAGCGCGGACATCGTGAACGGCCAGTTCGCCTTGAGCGTCCTGTTTTCCCACGACCGGGCCGGTGACTACGAGATGAGCATTTTCTCAGGCCTCCAGGGAGAGTCACTCCCATTCGTAGGACGCGTCCCGACCGTTCACGTGGCGCCCGGGTCCGGAACAGTTGATCTCCCATCCGACTTCTTCAGCGGGATCCAGCTCGACAACACCGTGTCGACCGAGGTGTCGGCTGGCGATGCCGTCCGGTTGTCTGGTACCATCAGCAATGCAAGCATTTCCAAGGTCTCTTTCGAGTTCACCCATCTCGTGACCGGCGAGCAGGTCGCGACCTTCATGGAAACCGGCAGCGGCAGTTTTGAAACGGTCTTCGTGTTCACCCCCGAACAGACCGGGAGCTACATCCTGAAGGTCTACGCCGGGCAGGCCGGTAACAGCCTGCCGCTCCTGGGAGAGTTCCGCGGGTTCACTGTCACCGAGGGATCGGGAGAAATCCTCATCCCGGTCGACTTCTTCAAGGGGCTCACGCTGCAGACCGGGATGCCGACCGACATCGCATCCGGGAGAGCCATCAACCTATCCGGGACAGTGACAGACAGCGATATCGAGGTCTTAATCTTCAGGTTCACGTCGGATCAGGGCGATGAGATCCAATATCAGATCGAGGCCGACCAGGGCTCATTCCAAAAGGGCGCCATCTTCCGCCCCAGTCAGGCCGGGACGTACAAACTGGACGTATTCGGGGGGCCATCCGGAGGAAGTCTCCCGCACCAGGGGGACTTCTCACCGATCGTCGTAACGGCTTCAGATGGCCCGCACTTCCTCCCCATTGACGCATTCTCCGGGATGACCTTGGACGAGCCCCTGCTCACGGAACTCTTCTCCAGCGGATCTCTCCGCCTGTCAGGCACGCTCGCCAACACGACCGTCACCCAGATCGCCGTTCGTCTGGACAGCGTAGACGGATCGGTTCGGCAAGCGGAATTCGGTGACGTATCGAGCGGACAGTTCGACGTGACCGTTCCCACGTCTGGCATGGCGATCGGAGACTACACGATTGTCGTGTTCACGGGGCAGGCAGGACAAAGCCTGTCATCTCTGGACAGTGTCGGGCCCGTCTCGGTGGTCAGCAGCCAGCCCCGAGCCTCCCTCGCCACTTCACTCGTCGCCTTCGGCTCGATCGATGTCGAGGATACGGATCAACAAAGCCTGACCATCCAGAACGTCGGCAGCCAGACCCTCACCGTGGCCGCGTCCGTATCGGGAAGTGCCTTCAGTACACCCACGTCGGCAGTGACGGTAGCCGCCGGGAGCAGCAGCTCGATCACCATCGTGTTCACGCCGAGCACTGATGGAGGGTCGACCGGAACCCTGACGCTTTCGACCAACGACCCGACCCGGCCGACGATCGCGCTCGACCTCGTGGGTACCGGGGCAGCCACGGCTCCCCCTCCCGTGCCCGTGCTGACCTTAAGTGCGACCACGCTCTCCTTCCCTTCGACAGAGATCGGGACGTCGGCTACGCTCACCGTGTCACTGCAGAACACCGGCAATGCGGACCTGAGCCTGTCAGCGCTGTCCGTCGACGGACCGTTTTCAGCGACTGCCGACGCCACCATTGCCCCAGCCGAGGGAACGATTACGATCGAGGTCGTCTTCAATCCGGTCGCAGCAGGTGATTTCACGGGAACGTTATCGGTCACGACAAACGCCGGTGACGATCCGACTCAGATCACGCTGGCCGCCAGCGCTACATCTTCCCCACCGCCGCCAGCCGACGCCACACTCCTAGGAGATATCGACGGTAACAAAACCGTAGATTTCTCGGACTTTCTATCCTTCGCTGGTGCGTTCGGCACGAGTTCAGGTGACGCCGGCTACCTGGCCCTGGCAGATCTCGACGACAGCGGATCTGTTGACTTCTCGGACTTCCTGACATTCGCCTCACTGTTCGGCAAGTCGGTCTAGCCCACAGGGCTTGACCGGTGTGGTGCACAATGTCACAGCCCTCAGCACCTCGCGTCGATCTGAAACATCCGTCCGCAGGGATGGTCTTATTCCTGGATATCAAAGGGAGGAGATCACGGTGGACGACCTGTATTTGAACGCAGAGCACTACGACCGGCTGTATCCCAACTAACCCGGATCCTTCTGGTCGAAGATGGTCAAGCGACACGGGGACCCGGTCCTCGATTTGGGCAACTGAACAGGACGGATCGGGCTCGATTTCGCCGCTCAGGATCACGACGTAACCGGGATCGAGTGAGCCCAGCCATGATCGAACGGGCGAGAGGCAAGGCAGCGGAACGTGCACTGTCCGTGACATTCATCGAAGGGGACGCGCGCACGTTCACGCTCGACCGCCAATTCCGAACTGTTCTGTTCCCAGCCAACGCGCTTTGTCACACCCTGACTCGCGAGGACTTCGAGGAACTGGCTGACCAAGTTCGCAGCCATCTTCACGAGGACGGCCGGTTCGTGATCGACACGTTCGTACCCAGCTCGACCGCGCTCACCCGGGATCCGGAGGGCCGATTCGCGTTCGGTAACTACGCAACAGATGAGGGCAAGACCACGGTGACCTTCAGCAACGGATACGACCACGCCTCACAGATCAACCACATTACGACCTACACCCAGAACGGTGAAGGCAAAACGGTTCAGGGCACACTCGACGTGCGGATGTGCCATCCCCAGGAACTCGGCGCGCTCCTGGAGTACAACGGCCTTCCGGTCGAGACGCGTTACGGCACCCTTGACCTCGAACCGTACGGCCCCGAATCCGGCCGTCAGTTGGTCGTTTGCCGAAAGGGATAGCGTGTTCAATCGTTCGTATCTGCCTGAAGCGAACCTCGAGTTCGCCGTCATCACCGACACGCACTACGTGATCGACCCTGGCGACCGGCCGCTCGAGTTCGAGTCCCGTCGAACCCAGACGCACCGCAGCCGCGCCGCACTCGAGCTCCTCCGGGACCTCGACGCTGACGTCTCCTTCCATCTCGGCGATCTCGTTCAGGAGTATCCCGAAACCCCCGACTTCCGCCAGGCGCTGACAGAGGCGCTCGACCAGATCGAGAACATCGGAATCACGCTCAACCACTGTGCGGGCAACCACGACGTCGGTGATAAACCCGACCCCTCGATGCCCACACATCCGGTCACCCGCGAAGGCCTGGATGTTTACCACGATCGAGTCGGTCGGTCTTTCTACAGCCTCGACCGCCGCGACTGGCACTTCACGGTCATGAACTCACAACTCCTGAACACGGACCTCCCCGAAGCATCGGAGCAGATTGAATGGGTCGAACAAGATTTGGCTTCAGCATCCGGCAAACGGACTGCCCTGTTCCTGCATCTTCCGCTCTACCTGCTCGACCGAACCGACGCAGCCTTCGGAAACTACGACGTTGTCGACGAGCCGGCTCGCAGCCAGATCCTGGATCTGGTCGACCGCCACGGCGTGGAACTGGTCTGCGCTGCACACGTCCACTTCGCATTCTTCGACAGGATGGGCACGGCAGATTACCAACTCCTCCCATCGCCCGCCTTCACCAGACCGGGATTCTCACATCTCTTCACGTCGCCTCCCCCACCCGAACACGGCCGTGACGACACCCCCAAGCTGGCGTTCTACCTGTTCCGGTCAGGACAGGGCTATCTGGACCGACATACTGTTCGGACCTCAGGCCGCACATCCTTCGGACCCGGCTCCCCGGTGATCACCAGAACCGCTCGTGCACTGCCCGGCAGCAGGATGGGACTGACGTTGACCCACACCCCCACTCCTGTCGGCCAGGTCCCTCTCGCGTATCCCTCGATCATTCGCCAGACTGTGCGCAACGATTACCCCTTGTTGACCTGCCAGGAAATGGGTGTCCGTCACCTCAGAGTGCCGATCGAGGATGTGGCCGATGACGGCCAGAACAGTCGACTCCAGATCCTGAGGGATAAGGGCACCGAGATCACGGCCATCTGTCCGGTTCGCGAACCAGACCAAACGGAACGTGCGTTCAACAGCGTAACGGGACGCGTCGACGGGTTCGAACTCCAGATCGCCCGGGATGATCTGTCACGCTTCGAGGGACGAATAGAGTCACCGGTTCCGATTTCCTGCGCGCAGGTCGACCCGTCGGAACACGTTACCGGTAAGCAGCACCTCAGGACACGGGTGGGTTTCCGGGTTAGCGAGGCGAACAGGCCTTCGCCATTCGATCGGCTTGTCCTGTCAGTTGCAACCTGGGAATCACCAATGGTTCTGGAGTCCCTGACGGACACCTTCGCCGGTTCTCTCGACATCTCCCTGGACCTCCTCGATGATGACGAAGCGAACCTGGAGCGAGTCATCCAGGCCTCGATGCTGGTCGCGTCCTTGCCGAATGCGCGGCTGTTCTGCCAGCCCTACCTCGACCTCGACCGCACGATGGACGTTGCAAACGGCTTTCTCGACCCTCTCTGTAACCCGCGCCCGATCGTGACAGCCTACCGAATGCTGAACACCCTCCTCTATTGCTCGGACGACCGATGGCGTCTCGAGACCACGGATCCCCTGACGATACGCTCTGACCGCAGAGAGCTCTGCCTGGGCGGACCACACCTTCAGGAATGCAGAATCCTCGACCTCGAACAAGGAACCAGCCACGAGACCGGTGAGGTTGCGGTCTCCCACGGTTTGCGGGAAATTTTCCTGTAGAGCGTCACTTTTCAGAAACCTTTTGCGCCTCTGCTGGCTCTGTATAGCAGGGACAGGTAAGTGCCACTCATCTCCACGGAGCGCTGCATGCCTTACGAACGGCTGGTTCGCGTAGTAAACAAATCACCCGATAAACAGACAAGAGACACGGCCTTTTCCGAACTGATGCGTCGGTTCGAGCCGATGGTCATGTATCACACGAATCGAACGATGGGCGATCCCGACAAGGCGGAGAATGTCGCCCAGAACAAGTTATACCGACCGAAGAGGCGAGTGCGCTCGACCGGGTCGTGGCCAAACAGCAATCGGAGCGCCTGACCCGCGCGATCGATCGGCTCCCGGAGTCCGAGCGAATCGCAACACGCATGCTCTACTACGAGCACCTCTCACGTGCGGAAATCGCTCACCAGCTAAAGCTGCCGCCCAAGACCATCAAGAGCCGACTCCACGCAGCCCGAGGTCGACTCAGAACTTCGTTGACCCGACAGACCCCGACGCTCGAGCGGCTCGTCCGGGAGGCCCGCCCACGGCTCAGTGTGTCTGCCGTGCACGCGCGCCCCCCCCACGTCGTGGAACTCCCCGTCCGGCCCGGCACCGTGTCGATGGCCGCCTAGCTAACGATAAAGCCGCTCGAGAGCTAATCTCGAGCGACTTTGTCGTTTGGATGCCCCTGGCCAGACTATCTACTCTCTGCTGAGCGCTACTTGCTCCGCCCCTACTGGGCTCCAGCATATCCAGCCTTTCTTGGCGTCCTTGGGAGTTCATGCTTCCGGTTTTACTCCACCAATCCGCTACCACGCACTTTCCATTTCCCGACCGACCCCGTATTTTTTCCGCTCACGACCTCAAGTGAGCGTGCATGAATACCGTCCTCGACACCCCCTTCATCCAGAAATCCGCGAGCCACGCCACGTTGCCCGGCGGGAGGCACCCCAACGACATCCGTACGCTGATTCGGACGGCTGATGGCACGATCTGGATCGGCACGGCTCACGGTCTGTTCACGACCTCAGACACTGAGACTTTCAACCGGGTGGACGATGACCTGCTCGGATACCCCGACATCAACACGACCGTGATCGGCCAGGACGGCGCTTTGTATGCCGGTATGGGCCTCGGGCTAGCCAGCTTTGACCAGGGAAACTGGCGAACACACCTGTCTGACACTTGGGAATTGGGCTCGATCTGTGCGGTCTGCCCGGGCAATCCCCTCATCATCGCCTCAACCGCCACCGGACTGAATACGCTGATCGATGGCCAGGTAACGCCGGTCACCGACGCCTACCCCGAAGGCCGGCGGATATACGGCATTTCACGCCGACCCGGTTCGGTCCTCGCCTGGGGGGAGGATGGCGCGAGTCTCCTGAACGGCGACCTGACCGTCTCAACCCGTCTCTTGGAGGGGCAATCGATTCGGGACATCTTCGAAGACGTGTCGATCACCTACTTCGCCACCGCGGACGGCCTCTACAAACAGGACGGTGAATCGGCCCCGAGACACGTTGACACGCCCATTCGCGACATCTATGCCATCGCTCGGACAAAGATCGGACTCGGTCTCGCTACGTCGTCGGGCGTCTGCATCCACGCGGACCGATGGCATTACCTTACGGGACCACGCTGGCTGCCTTCCGACGACACCCGCGCCCTCATCCAACACGAGGACACACTGCTCGTCGCCACGGGAGACGGTCTGGGTCGGATCCGGTTCTCGGAAACCACATTGGCCGACAAAGAACCCGGATTCCAGACGCGTATCCGCGACCGACACCTCCGCCTGAAAGGCTATGTCACCACTTCACGACTGACGACACCGGGCAACCTCGGTTCGAACGTGCCCGTTCCCTCTGACAACGACGGCCTGTGGACAGCTCTGTACCTCGCCGCCCAATCCTACCGCTATGCCGTCACCGGATCGGACGAGGCGCGCGGTTGGGCGAATCAGGCATTCGACGCCATCGAATGGCTCGAGGCCGTCACTACGGTTGACGGTTTCCCGACCAAGGCGATCGTGGAGAAAGATTGGAACACTGGATCGGATGCGGTCACCTGGTATCCCAGCGCTGACGGCGAATGGCTCTGGAAAGGCGACTGCAGTTCGGACGAGATCGACGGACATATGTACGGATACTCGATCTTCTACGATCTGGCGGCGGACGACGCCTACAAAGAGCGGATCGTGTCTCTGGTCCACCGGATCATGGACCACATCATCGGGAACGGATACCTGATCATCGGGAAGGACGGAAAGCGCACCCGTTGGGGTGTCTGGGCGCCCGAATATCTGAACGGCCCCTGGCGGGCCCAGCGGGGCCTGAATTCGCTCGAGATCCTGTCCCACCTGAAATCTGCTCACCACATCACGGGCGACGACCGCTACGGCGACGCCTACCGCGACCTTATTGAGAACCACGGCTACGCCGAGAACGCGCGACACGTCAAGCTGACCCTACCCGGCCACGTCAACCACTCCGACGACGAGCTTGCCTTCATCTCTTACTATCCGCTCCTGAACTACGAGACGGACGAAGGGCTCCGGTCGATCTACCTCGAAAGCCTCGAGGAATCGTGGCAGGAAGAGCGTCCGGAGCGAAATCCGTGGTGGAACTACATCTACGGGGCCGTAACGGAGAATGCCTGTGATGCAGAGGAAGCCGCCCGGACCCTGCGCGAGATCCCCCTCGATCTGATCGACTGGCCGATCAGGAACAGCCACCGGGCAGACGTTCGTCTCGATGCGGACCGGGGACGCAAAGGGGAGCTTCAATCGATCGGCGTCCTGCCCTACGATGAACTGCCGGCCCTGAAGTGGAACGCGAACCCATACGCCCTGGATGGTGGCGGCAACGCCACCCGTGAAGATGACGGCACCTACTTCCTACTCCCTTACTGGATGGGCCGCTACTACGGATTCCTGGAGGACACGGACTCGTGAACCGTCGAAAGCCGAGCTGGGGAGGAGATCCGGTCCCCCTTCCGTCACTAGAGGACATCCGCACCGCCTCACAGCGATGCGCTGATGTGGCCGTAAGAACCCCACTGCTTCCTTATCTGGGTCCCGATCCGGACATCCTCCTGAAACTCGAGACGCTTCAGCCGATCGGCTCTTTCAAGCTTCGCGGTGTATATAATTGGGCCACTCAGTTGACGCCTGAACAGCGAGAACAAGGCATCTCCACGACCAGCGCAGGCAACACGGCGCAGGCCCTGGGCTACGTGGCCAGACACTTCGACGTACCATCCAGGACGTTGTTGCCGGAGACGGTACCGGACGCAAAACTGAACGCCATCACGGCCTACGGTGTAGAACCGGTTAAGGTGACCGTCGAGAAACTCTTCTCGTACATGCTGAAGGAAGGCTGGCGAGACGAACCTTACTGCTACCTGAATCCCTGGGGAGAACCACAGATGATCGCTGGATCTGGGACGGTCGGGTTGGAAATCCTAGAAGACGCGTCAGTCGATACGGTCTACGTGCCCGTTGGGGGCGGTGGCTTGGCGGCTGGCGTGGGGTCGGCGGTCACGGCGGTAAACAAGTCGGTGAAGATCGTGGGCGTTCAGCCAGAAGGCTGTCCAGCGCTCAAGGAGAGCTTTGACCGGGGCGAAGGTTCATGGGTCTCCCCCACCGACACGATCTGTGATGGCACCAATGTGCCGCTGATCGTAACCGAAATGTATCCGATTCTCCGCGACGTCATCGACGAGGTCGTCATCGTCCCGGAAAAGGTCGTTCACCGTGCGGTGCGGGAGCTGGCCTTGCTGAACAAGGTGGTTTCGGAAGGGTCGGGAGCGCTCGCGCTGGCCGGAGCACTCTGCACAGATCCTGAGGTCAGGGGGAAATCCGCGTGTGTTGTGAGTGGAGGGAGCGTGGATCCGGACCTCTTCGCCCGAATCGTTCAGGCGTCTGCCTGACTGGACAGCGTTCTGCCGTGCCAGGCATCCGTGACGGCGAACAAGACGGACACCGACACGAGCTCCACGACCGACGGTCGGGCGTGATCGGCAAGTCCGGGCAGCCCCATCAGCGCGGCCCATGAGAGTGTCAGGACACCGAAACCCAGCGCCACGAGCCTGGAGAACCGTGCCAACAGGGTGCGTTGTTTCCAACCGTTTCTCAGGTAAGGCTCGGTCAGCAGGATGACGAGCAGACCGGACGCGGCAAAAAGGAAGAACCCGACCTTGTCCACCAGAAACAGAAGTTTCGAATCGATACCGGATACGATCAGCACCGAAACGATCACCTCACGAACGTAGACCAGGTCGTAGAACCCGATCGCCAGGCTCACGGCCCAACATAGGTAGGGCCAGACCGACCCCTTCCGTTCATCCTCGAGTTGAAGGGTCGTCATCTGGAAGCCTTAGAGAGAGTCAATGCGAACACCAAGACGCTTCATCCTTCTTCTTGTTCTCGCTTCTATCGTCGGCCAGGCGGAAGGCCGGCCCGGCCCGAAGCCGCCGCGTCATGAATTCTCGTTCGTGGTCCTGGGGGACAGCCAGTTCCATTACCCGGGCGAGTTCAACCAGCTGTTCGACGAAGTCGCCGTCATCAATCCGTCGTTCGTTCTCCAGATCGGCGACATGATTCGCGGCTACGTCGAGACGGATGACGAGTTCCGCGCCCAGTGGAAGCGGTTCAAAGACCAGATCTCTGGCTTGGGATCGATCCCGTTCTACCCCGTCCCTGGTAACCACGACGTCTACAGCAAGGACCGCACAGCCGGTGGCGCAAAAGTATACCAGGAAGAGTGGGGAGACCTCTATTACAGCTTTGACTACAGAAACGCCCACTTCACTGTGCTCGACACCGATCAAGCAGGTGAGTTCCAATCGATGACAGGTCAACAACTTAAGTGGCTCGAGGCCGATCTCCACAAAGCGCGCCGCAAGGACCACCGGTTCATCTTTTTCCATCGACCGACACATCTGCTCGAGAACGGAGACGAACTCCACCACCTGTTCATCGAACACAAGGTAACGGCCGTATTCGGCGGACACCAGCATCACTATCACGAAGTCATACGGGACGAGCCTCCCTACATCATGACCATGGCCGCCGCCAGCCTCGTTACGGATACGGAGAAAAGCGGGAGCTTCCACCACTTCCTGCACGTGACCGTTAGAGACGACGACTTCACGTACGCCGTCGTCCAGAAGGGAGGCGCGGGTAAGCCCGGCTTCGTCGTCTTCCAAGACAACAAGGGTCTCTACCGGATTCGCGGACGGCTCTTTAGACCGCGCTCAGTCGTCTTTGAATCGCTCGAAATCGTGGAAGGGCGAAGCATCGTCCCCCTCGAATTGACCAACCCGACCGATCAGGAACTGCACGTCTATCTCGAGTGGAAACTGCCCACCCGTTGGGCCGTGTCGCCGGCCCGGGGCACGCTGGAAACGCTCCCTCCCGTGACCGAAAGGCAGAAGGTTTCCTTCGAGCTCGACCACGTCAGTCAGGGTAAACTTGAGGCGTATCCAACTTTCAAGATACAGACGCTCTATCTGACACACGACGATGATTGGATTACGACAGAAAGAACCTTCGAAGTGCTCGCAAAACCGAAGGACGGCCGATGACGGACGAAGCCACTAAACTGCTCGACCGCGTCAGGATCGTCCTTGTCGAGCCCAAGCAGGCGGGCAACATCGGGTCGATCTCCCGTGCCATGCGGAACGCAGGTCTTTCACGCCTGGTGCTCGTCAACCCGGGAGCCGACCATACGAGCGGCGACGCCAGAAAGATGGCCGTTGGCGCCGGTGACATACTCTACGGCGCCAAAATCGTCGACACCCTCGAAGAAGCGGTTGAGGACGCCCTGCTGGTCGTCGGCACGTCCCACAAGACGCGAAAAGACTTCCCCGTCGTCTTCGGCCCCCAGGAGGTCGCCGGTCGTCTGGTCTCCATCCCGAAGGAGGGTGAGGGCGCGCTCGTGTTCGGGCGGGAGACCCGAGGCCTGACGAACAAGGAAATCCAACTCTGCCAGCTCACGGCTCAGATCCCGTCCGCCCGTCGATACCCCTCCTATAACCTCTCCCAGGCCGTCCTGATTTTCGGTTACGAGCTTCACCGCGCCGCTCTAGATCCACCCGAACTACCGGACTGGGACATCTCACCCCACGGGCAGGTCGAGGCCATGTATCGTCACCTGGCCCAATCACTCGACAACCTAGGGTTCAAGTCCCCCCATCGCCCGGAGACGTTCATCAGATCGGTACGCCGCTTCTTCGGACGGATCCCACTTGAGAAACGGGACATCTCCACGATCCACCGGATATGCCGACAGGTCGATCGGTTCATCGGTAAACACGGGATCCAGATGCCGGACGAGCCGGGCCCGATGACACGCGCCAACGAGCAGGCCCGCGCCGAAGACGATCAAGATCGGGAATAGCCTTGCCCTGATGGCGATCTACCTGATCGCCTACGCCGGACTGCACAGCCTCCTCACAACTGTTCGGATCAAATCCCGGATCGACAGCTGCTGTCCAGGCTTCTCGCGGTTCTACAGGTCAACTTACTCCGTCGTCAGCATCGTCACCCCCGACCCACTGCTCGGGTTCCTCAAGGAGGGTGCCCTGCTCTACTCAATCTCGGGTTGGGCACGTGAGGCGCTGTTCGGACTCCAGATGCTCAGCGCAATCGGATTCCTGTATGCCGCACGTGCAATCGACCTCGGCGAATTCCTCGGCTACCGCCCCCTTCTGTGGAGCGTGGCGGTCTATCTGTCGACGGCCCCTACCGCATCTGCCGTCACCCCCTGTTCCTGATCGCCTAGCGAACAATCACCGACACCTACGCCCTGTTAACGACCTGGACCATTGCCTACTTCTGGTCCGGCTCCTGGCTGGAAGAACGTAGGCTTCTGAAGGAGTTCGCTACGGTCTACGAAGCCGACCACTCCTCAATCCCCCACTTCTTTCCCTTCCCCCGCAAACAAAAAGCCGACCCCTCATAGAGAGACCGACTTTCGACTTTGCGACTTTTGACTTTCGACCCAGCACCCGTAAACCGCTCTAGGGCTTCCTGACTTCCCCCCCCGCCGCTTCCAGCAAGAGCGTCACCTTGGCCGGATGCAGCTCCAGCTCATCCGCAATCTCGTCGATCGTCTTCCCACCCTCATACATCTGGGAGACCTCGTCCTTCGACCCCTTCTCGCTGTAGCCTTTCGTCCCATACATGCCGTCGTGCTTGGTTACTTCGATGTCACCAAGCACCTGACACTGGCAGGACAGCCTGAGATTCCCCTTCAGCTGAATAAACCGGAACTTCTCCTTGGCGCCCTTCACCGACACGGCATCGTGCGGCTTGACCTCAACGGCACACGTGCCACAAAGCCCCATCCCCTCACAATTCGTGTATTTGGCCAGCCCGTTGTAGAGCTCGATATCGTTCTCTATCGCCAGTTCACGCAGATTGGTATGCTTCGCGCACTCCATGGTCTGGCCGGTGTTCACAAATGTGACAGTGCACGTGGTTTTCGGCTCGCTCTTCCGCTCAACAACGGTCGCCATATCGGATACATCTCCACACTGAGTTCTCGTCTGAAAAGCCCAACTAAAGTAATACCGATCTCCGGGCACGACAAGAAAAAACAGATACTTATGGCAAATATTGACATTCCCTAAGACGTCCTCTATACTAGGCTATCCAGAGACAAAGCAACTCACCAGGAGGGGTGGATGTTCGGTCTACATGTGATGGATTTTGCCACACTGGCCCTGTATCTGATCGGGATCATTATCGCCGGTTTATGGGCGGCCCGAAAGGTCAAGAGTGTTGGCGACTACTTCATGGGCGGTCGTTCCTTCGGGAAGGCCTTCATGATTATGCACGCGTTCGGAACCGGGACGCATACGGATCAGGCCGTCACAGTGGCCGGGGCCTCCTACAAGCTGGGACTCGGCGGCATCTGGTATCAGTGGCTGTATCTGTTCGCCACACCCTTCTACTGGATCATCGCTCCCATCTTCCGCCGGCTCCGCTACATCACCACCGCCGACTACTTCGCGGATCGCTTCGGTAAGTCGCTCGAATTCACCTACACCATCTGGGGACTGTTCTATTTCGCGCTCCAGATCGGCACGATGCTTCTCGGCACCGGAAAGACCGCCAGCGCGATCACCGGTGGCGCAGTCAGCGAATGGACGGCGATCTGGATCATGACCGTCCTGTTCCTGAGCTACGGCCTGATGGGGGGTCTTCCTGCCGCAATCGTGACCGACTTCATCCAGGGCATCTTTATCATCGTTCTGTCTTTCCTGCTGGTCCCGTACGTCATAGGAGAAGTCGGCGGCTTCTCCGGGCTCCACCAACAGGTTCCCGCAGAAATGTTCAGCCTGGTCGCGCCCGACGATCCGCCCCTAGGGTATGACCGGATCACGGAATACTTCATCTTTATGGTCGTCATAAACGCGCTCGTGGGCATCGTCGCGCAGCCGCATCACATGGAGGTCGGTGGCGCCGGAAAGTCTGAGCTGGAAGGGCGCGTTGGCTGGACGTTCGGTAACATGATCAAGCGTTTATGCACGGTCGCCTGGGCCCTCACCGGCGTCGCCTGCATCGCGCTCTATCCTGGGCTCGAAGACCCCGAGCACGCCTTCGGACTCGCGTCACGTGACCTACTCCCGATCGGGCTGGTCGGCGTGATGCTCGCGTCGATGATTGCCGCCGTCATGTCGACCTGTGACTCGTTCATGGTCGACGGTGCGGCCCTTTTTGTCGGCAACTTCTACAAACGCTACTTCAAACCGGACGAGTCCGAGAAACACTACCTGAACGTGGGCCGGATCGTGGCGCTCGTGATCGTTGGCGCGGGACTCGTCGTGGCCGACCAGTTCCATTCCGTCGTGGAGATAATCCGGTTCTCCTGGTCGTTCGTCGCCTTCTTCGGGATCGCCTTCTGGGGCGGCATCATCTGGCGACGGTGCAACAGCCAGGGTGCCTGGGCGGGTATCCTCGTTTCCGGCGGGCTGTGGTATCTGGCCAGCGCAGAGTGGGGTTGGGAGCTTCCGGATCAATATCTGCTCTATATCATCGGCGGATTCGCGGCCATGATCATTGTCAGCCTCCTCACCCCCAAGCCAGACCAGGATCGGCTGGACAAGTTCTACACGGTTCTGCACACGCCGGTCGGCCAGGAGCACAAACTCAGAGAAGCCGGCATCGACGTCGTCCTCGAATAGGAGTCCCCATGTTTGACCTGGAAATCAGGAAACCGAACAAAGAGACTGTGGTCGGGTTCATCGTGGCCTGGGTCTGCGTCATCTTTGTGATGCTGCTGACCATGTTCATCGCCCAGATCGGGGCCTGACAAACCAGACAAGTGACCGACGTCGTCGTTCACGAGACCGCGGGCCTCGACCGCGCTCAGATACCGGTCCGCTTCGGTCTCGAGCTCGATGACACGAACGGGTCGGAGGGATGGCAGGTTTACGAAGGTGACGACCCGGTCCCCTCTCAAATCACCGTCACCACAAAAGGCCCGCACACCCACCTGGCCGTCTATGCGGTCCTTCCCCGCATCCGCGGTGACGAACAACGTACGCTTCGCATCGTCCAATCTCCGGCGCACGCCTCTCCCGCTCCACCCAGACCACTCCATGTATCCGTGACGAATGACGGGTGGACGCAACTCACTGCTGGCACGCCCTGTTTCGCGAGTCCATCGGCCTGCCCTGTCATTGGGTTCTCTACGCCCGACATTCAGGGCAGCGCTTCAGCCCCCCAGCACCTTCGCGGGGAGACCATGGCGCCCACCACCTGCCGCGCTCACCATACGGTGCGTGGAGATCTACTCGACGAGTGGATCCTGTCGGGCGACTTCGCCGACTCTTTTCATTACGAGACCCGGCTGACCGTGCATCACGCCATCGCTCGAGTCGACGTACACACACGGCTTCGCAACGGCGGAGCGCCCGCATACCTCAGCCACTTCGGACACAGGCTACACCTTGCGCTACCCGAGTCGATATCCGTACTGGCCCGCGAACTCTCGTTCGGGCATCTCGTCGACGTCAACCTGGCTTCGGAGACCATCCGTTCAAGGTGGTCACAGGCCGGGGTCAGGCTGACAGGATTGGGTGATGACCTGACGATCACCTCGACAGACTTTGCCACCTACGATGACGGGATGATCACAGCCACGACCGTAGGACGCTCTCAGGACGCACTCGACCTGACCGTACATCGAATCGAGCCCATCTGGCACTATCGCGGCATCACGTCCCACGCCCCGACTAATCATCTCCATTTTCACGTCGGACAGACGCGGTCTGCCGCATTCAGCGTGACCGTGGGGCCCCCTGAAACGACCGAGGCGAGTCTCCTGGCCAATGAGCCGGGGATCACGGTCATGCCCGTGGGCGACCACCCTCAGACCGCTTCCTCGTCGGCCAGGGACCACGTGCTCGAGCGAGCCCTCAGGTTTGTCGTCCCCTCAGGCGAATACCAGGGCCTGATAGCAGGTGGACGCTGCCACATCAACCATCGGTTGATCGAGTACGGCGTCAACCGGGCGGACTACGCGGAATATTTGCTGCGTCACGCGCTGCGCACGGGATCGAGCCGACTGATCGACACCGTCAGGGCCTACGCCGATCGATTCGTCGACGTCGCCATCCACCGGGCCGATCACGCGCCTGACGTCTGGGGAGCCGTCAGACAACGCTATCGCGAGAACCTGCCTGACCGGGTTCGCTCGATGCGGGGGCCTTGCTTGCTGTTAGCGCTCTACGATCTGACCGCCGAAGAGAACTACTGGCGGACGGCGTTCGAGATCGGCGACTACGTCGTCAGCAGCTTCCCCCACCGTTTCGCCCGGCAAGGAGGCGCCTGCCGTGAACTGGCCCAGCTTTATGCGAGAACGGGTGACGCAAAGTATCGGGACAAGGCATACGAAATTCTGGATGCGGTTCGAGATTCTCAATTGGCATCGGGACCGTGGTTCGAGTACTTTGAGCAGGACAACACGGCCTCCACCCTCGATGTTCACCAGGCCGGACGCTACACGATCGAAGCGACCGAGAAGCCCGAGATGTCTTCCTATAACATCATCGGTGTCCTGGACGCGGCCCCTCAGATGGACATCACTCCCTGGCTCGATACGATGGAGCGGGCGGCTGACTGGATGGTGGAGACCCAGGACGATGAGGGCGCCTGGCGGTTTCCCCGATATGACAGCGAGCCGCAATGGGGACACGGGATCTATCAGGACGTGCTGGCCATGCTCTTGGCCTACCGGACGTATGGAAAACAAGCCTACCTCACCGCCGCTGACCGCGGAATCGACTGGGCGCAGGAAATCCTGTCCTCGAACGGCTACATCCCATCCGTCACCCGTCAGGAGCCTCACCAATATCTCGAAGCCTCGCTCACCTATTTCTACGGGCTGGAAGCGCTGAGCCTCCGGGAGGAACTGTAACATGGACATCCCGATCACGTTTACGATGGACTGCGAAAACCTGAACCACCTGTCGGGCGTTGGCGGTGTGACGGATTGGGCGTTCAGCGAGCGTTCCATACGGGGCTTCATCGCCACGCTGAACAAGCACGGGCACAAAGCAACTCTGTTCCTTTGTCCCGAGACGGCGGAAGCTCACAGCACATGGCTTCACGAGATTGAGGCCGACGGCCACGAACTCGGCTTTCACTTTCACCCGGATAGCTTTCGCGACGGCATGGCCAGGGGACTCGGTCAGTTGGGTCAGTATGTTGGTGACGAGCAGCGCGTGATGTTGACCGAAGGTGTGGATGTTTGGAGTCAGGCGCTCGGCGTCGCGCCGCAATGCTTCCGGCCGGGCTGTCTGTCAGCGAACGACGAGACCTACCCGATTCTGGTCGACCTCGGGTTTACCCACGGCAGCGTTTCTTCTCCGGGCCGGAACGAGCCAATCCTGTGCGCGATCTGGCAGCCACCGCTACTCGACGTTCATTGGGCGAATGCCGCACAACGATCCCTGCCCGGCAACCTGTCCTTCGTTGACGTCCCGTTGAGCGTCGATTGGGAAACCAGGTTCCCTCATCGCTTCGGGTGGGACCTACCCCAGGAGCTCATGATCGAACGGGGAGACGTCGCGACCCTCGGCGGAATCGTGTCCAAGCACGTCAAACGGGCCGCCGCTCCTGACACGCACGTCGCGATCTGTGTGGCCACGCACAACGTCTGGGACTACGCGGCCCCTCAGGATAAGAAATCGCAGATCCTGTCCGGGTTGATCGAAACCCTCACCGAAACCG
The DNA here is from genome assembly GCA_002727195.1 of Gemmatimonadota bacterium. Classification (GTDB taxonomy): domain Bacteria; phylum Latescibacterota; class UBA2968; order UBA2968; family UBA2968; genus UBA2968. The sequence continues at coordinate 750,862 of PBWH01000006.1, read as the reverse complement.
CATCCCGCACAGACGTATCTTTTTCCCCCGCCAGTGTCGGTGGGATCGCTGAATGGTTCTCAAATTTTGGCGAATCCTGACCCGGGCTCTATCTTGTGGCCGGCCTCGTAACCGTAAATACGGGAGACGACTTGCCTTGAACCTTTTCCGAAAATGTTGTGCAGAATTCATCGGTGCGTTCGCCATCGTCTTCGGTGGATGCGGAGCTGTTGCGATCGATCAGATCTCAGGAGGCGCCATCACGCACTACGGGGTGGCAACCGTCTTTGGCCTGATCGTCATGACGATGATCTACGCAACAGGGCATATCAGTGGGGCGCACTTCAACCCCGCCGTGACGCTGGGCTTCGCACTGACCCGGCACTTTCCTGTCCGGGAGATCATCCCGTACATCGCCGCACAGTGCCTCGGCGCGATCCTGGCCAGCGGCATCCATCGTGTTACGCTGGCACCGATGGTCGGCGGCGCTCTCAACTATGGGGTGACCCGTCCTCTGGACGGACAGTTTTCGACAGCGGTGATTTACGAGTTTGTCCTGACCTTCATGCTGATGATGGTCATCGTCGCCGTCGCGACGGACTATAGGGCGGTCGGGCAGATGGCAGGGCTGGCGATCGGAGGAACGGTCTGGTTCGAAGCGATGTTTGCCGGGCCGATTTGCGGCGCCTCTATGAACCCCGCTCGCAGTCTCGGCCCGGCATTGATATCAGGGCAGCTCGAAACAATGCCCGCATACATTGTTGGGCCTGTCCTGGGCGCACTATGCGGCGCGTTGTGCTACCAATTCATCCGGTGTGATGATTCAAGCGGAGATCCGGCCAGCGGCTGCTGCTAAGAGTCGGACAGATCGGAGTCTGTTGGATGGTCAGAAAGTATCAAGAGGGCGATCTCGAACGAATCAAAGAGATCACGGTGATCTGTTTCGAGGGCGTATCGATCGATCACAACATAGAGAAGACGTTCGGCCAGTTCGCCGAGACCGGCTGGAAGGCCCGGAAGGCGGCCCACATGGACGACGACGCTGCCGTCAACGCCGACGGAATCTTCGTCTGGGAGGAAGAGGGCACCGTCATCGGCTACATCACGACACGTCTGTTCCGGGATGCCCTGATCGGCCAGATACCCAACATCTCGGTACTACCCGAACACCAGGGAAAGGGCATCGGGAAAGCACTGATGAAGGCCGCTTTCGACTACTTCGAGGAAGAGGGCATGAAGGTCGCCAAGATCGAAACCCTCGATCAGAACGACGTCGGCCAGTCCTTCTACCCCGGCGCTGGCTTCAAGGAAGTCGCCCGTCAGATCCATTACGCCATGCCCCTCTCCGAACGGAAAATCTAGGAAACAGTTCCAGGTTCCGTGTTTCAGGTTTCAGGTTCCAAGGAAACAAAGAGGCGTTCCAAGGGTTTTGCCCTAGAACGCCTTTCGCCTTTCAGGAAGGTGAAACTTGGATCTTGAAACTGCTCTTAAGCTTTCGAGAAGACCTCTGGGAAATGGTCGCCTTGCATGACTTCCCCATCCCCGACTTCGACGAACGGTTTCATCACGTGCTCACCGCTGGCGACGAACTTGGTCTCGTGGGTCATGTAGTGGATGGCGATGGCCCTTCTGGGTCGATTGCTCGTGTTCGCGTGTGAACCGTGCCACGTCAAGGCGTGGTGGTAGTGGACCTCCCCCTTTCTGACCGGACGTCGAATCACCTCCACAGCGTTATCCTCGAAGCTGTCAGGCATCGCCTCGTAGAAATCCAGCTCCCGGATGAAACCCATCTGATTCCCCCACTGGTGAGAACCGGGAACCATGCTCATACAACCGTTCCCCTCATCCACGTCATCCAGAGCGACCCAGGCGCTGACCTCCGTCATCGGCAGGATGATCGGCCAAAGGGGCGCGTCCTGGTGCCACATGTTGACCCCGCCCGTCTCGGCCGGCTTATACTGTATCTGATCATGCCAGACCTTTAGTTTGTCTGCACCCGTCAACTGGGCAATTTCCTCGACGATCTTCTCGTGCCTGATCAGCTTCCCAAAGGCCTCGCTCGCCTCCCAGATGTTCACGATCTGCCAGACGGGGTGGTCTTCGTCCTTACTCAGGTTCCGCAATAGGACGGGCTGTTTGACGTCGTCCTTCCCGTCATCCTCGATCACCCGAGCGAGCTCCGCCCGCAGCGTCTCAACTTCGTCATCATCCAGCGCCGCCCCTCCGTTGACGTATCCGTCCCGCTTAAAGGCCGCAACCTGCTCTTCAGACAGCATCTATTGCCTCCTGGGTGGGTGGTAGTTCCGGTCCAAACATGCTCCTTTGGTCGGACTTGTGTCAACCCATACAAAGCCACGGATAACACAGAAAAACCAGCAGGCCGAATCGCTTTACCCGGAGTTGGTAATACGACAGGACTGCGCACAGCCCCATGGTTGTGCCCTTTCCGTGCATTCCCTGTTTATCAAAATAAAAACGGCCGCGTCTGGGGATGGACGAGACCGTTTCAGGGGCCCTTACCTCACTAGGGAGGAAGGTTAGTCGGCAATGCGACCGAGATGTAAACCTCAGGCGGCGAGCATCTGGTCGATTTCCTGATGAACCCTGATATCGCGGACCACATCTACGAGGTGTTTAAAGGCCGCTGCGCCACCTTCGAGGAGGAGGCGACGAAGCGCTGCCATCTCATCCTCGTCATAGTCTCCCGTGGAGGTGATCTCCTCGAGGTAACCCGTGCGGACGTCCTCATGCAGTTCCGCGATCGAAGCCAGCATGTCGAAGAACTTGTAACAGCGCTCGTCATCGAGGCACCGCTGTGCCGCGGCGAGCAGCTTGGTTTTAGATTTGAGATCGGTGCGAAAGCGGCCGGCGAGTGCCTGACCAACAGCATTATGGCGTGTGTCCATCCATACCTCCTGTAAAGACCGGGATTGGTTCCGGCTTACAGGATAGCAATCGTTGGACCACATCCCATTGGTTCCAGAAAGCGCTGTTTTTCAGGCGTTTACTGTCTACCGTCCCCATTCGGACGGTTGCAGATTCTTCCTCCTCGGGCAATTCCTGCCTATGTATATCGACTTCGATCCGAATACAGCAGCCGATATCCCAGATAAACAAGCACCAGCGGAACGGCGATCTTCAACAAGAAGACCAGAATCCCGATGGCCGTCCCGATCAGGGCGACCAGTGTGCTGAAGCCGACGATCAGACCGACGGCTAGAAGCGCGAACCCTAATAGCTTGGATAAAATGGCGATAACCCCTGTTCCTTGTTGGTGGATTGCTTGAGTTTTTCGAGCTCTTCCCGAACCTTCTGCTCTCGCTCCAGCTTTTCGAGGTCATGATCGGGTGTCCGGATCGACGACAGCTCCTCGTATACCTCTGACGCGATCTCGTCGCGGTCGACACTATTGCTCAGCCGATCGAATTCGTCGAAAGGTCGGCGGTCGATACGGCCCGCCACCGCTCCTGCCCGCGATAGTTCTGGCGCCTCGCGACCACCGTATGGCGTCGACTTCTTGCCTGCTCTAGTCGGGTTCGCAGGTCGGTTAGCTGGCGCTTCAGCTGCTCTGACGCCGATTGCGCTTCCAGGTGAGACTCCCTGAGGTTTGCGCAGGTCGTCTCCAACGCCACCTTGGCATCTAGGGCGCGCCGTGCAGCCTCCTCATCCCTCTCCGAAGCGCTTCCTCAGCCTCCCGCTGCAACTCGACGATCTCGCGTTCTGCTGTACGAAGCCGACGCTCGATCACTTTCTCATTCGCAATCGCACGGCTGACCTCGCCGACGGCTTGGTCGAAGGACCGCTCCATGTCGATCAGCATCTGGTTGACGAGCTTTCTCGGGTTCTCTATCCGGCTCAGCACATCCTCGACCTCTGCCTTTACGATCGTTCCGATACGTGACAACCCGTTCCTGGCCATTTTCGATCTCCTTTGTAGTCGAACCAACGTTCGCCGGCCAGTATCGCAATGTCGGTGCCAAAACGACATAAAAAGACATAAGAAACTGTTTTTTAAGTATTAACATCCGAATGGATTTATGGAAAATTCAGCGAAGTCCGGTGGATATCCCCAATCCGTCGGTGGATGACGCCAACGCTTACGGTTAAGCTGACCAGGACAGCCCTGGAATGAAGGCCAGGGAAGCTTCCCCTCTCCCACACAGTGGGAGCGGGGAAGCTTGCGGGCCTACACTTTCGCCCGCAAGATGGGTGAGGTCCTGACGTACCGCGTATGCCTTCACCTGCTGGCCGGCCTGGAAGCTAGCCGTAGGTAGGCAACAGGGAAAGACATCGAAGGAGGGAGTAAGATCGCACAGCGGCGAATGCGAGGCAGGGACGACCGGACACAGAAAAGCGGCTGACGCAACGCGCCAGCCGCCGATGATAGCCTTGGGATGTTAGGTCAACCGACCGCTGACATCGATCGCACAGCGTGGCTCGGCTTTCCCTTAGACCGCCGGCAATGGATCAATTCGCCCACCACACTGACCGCGATCTCCTCCGGATTGTCGGCGGCAATGTCGAGACCGATCGGAGCGTGAACGCGATCGATCTGCTCCTGGGTAATTCCCTCGGCCAGGAACTCTTTCCACATGATCGCAACCTTCCGACGGCTCCCGAGCATCCCGATGTATGCCGCTTCGGTCTGGACGGCCTGCCGAACCACCGGTTTGTCGTGCTGGTGCCCCCGAGTCACTGCGCAGATATACGACAGGTCGTCAATCTTCAGCTCATTGAAAGCCGTCTCGAGATCCAGGGTCATGGTCTCGTCCGCCATCGGGAAACGCTCTTTGTTCGCAAACATCGGTCGGTCGTCGATGATCACGATTCTGAACCCGACGGTTGCCGCGATTCGGGCGATGGCGTGTGAAACGTGTCCGCCGCCAAACAGATAAAGGGTCGGCTCTGGTACGATCGACTCCACAAACACCCGCTGGGGTGCCCCCTGGGCGTCTTCGCTTGTCTCGATCACCTCGAGCAGGTCTTCGGGCACCTTGCCTTCTTCCTTGATGGTGCGGTGTATGGCGGCCTCGGTTTCGGGATTTCCCAGCGACCCTATCGTCGTACCGTCTTCACGGACCAGCAGCTTCGATGCGCTCGCCGACCCGGGCGCCACACGAGTCGCCAGCACAGCGGATTCGCGCTCGGCTCGTATGCGAGCGATCTCAGTAAACAGATCCTCAGCGTCGTCCTTCACGAGCGGCTCGGTAAACCCCTCGACATTGCCGCCACAATTCAACCCGCTGTCTCCGGCGTTTTCCTCCGTCAGCACGAACTTCTGCAGTGAAGACTCGCCCGAGTCCATAACCTCACGTGCCTCGTCCCACACGTCCGCCTCGAGACATCCCCCACCGACCGTGCCGATGATCTGCCCGTCCGTCGTGACAAGCATCTTAGCCTTTTTGCTCATGGGTAGGGATCCCTTGCTCGACACGATGGTCGAGAGGGCCGCCTTCTCCCCGGCCACCATCAGCTTCAGCGCTTCTTCGAACACATCCTTCATCGTTCACATCTCGATTCAGAGTTCAGTATGCTCACGCTGAACAATACCCAAAACCAGCGGATCGTCCTTCGCCTTTGGTTCTTCTCCCTGGCCCTCGCTCGCCCCCGCACCCGCTCAGGGGTAGGCGGCGGGGGGAAGGCTATCGCCAAACGGACCGCAGCGTTTTCGCCAGCTCGATCAGGCTCTCCAGGTTGTGCGCGGCCATAAAGTAGTCCAGATACGGGAGCGCTGTCTTCATACCCAGACAGAGCGGCTGATACCCCGGACTGCCCAGCAACGGGTTCAGCCACATCAGCTTATGCACACGGCGACGAAGGCGTTCCATCTCCTGACGCATCAGCCCCGTGTCACCCCGGTCCCACCCGTCGCTGACGATCATCATCACCGTCTTGGATCGCAGCATGTCGCGGGCGAACACGTCGTTAAAGTCGCGGATACAGCTCCCGATGTCGGTACCACCCGCCCAGTCGTGGACCTCATCCGCCACTTCGCTCAGCGATTCCTCGACACTCTTGGTCTTGAGCAGGCGTGAAATCACCGTCATCCGCGTGGAAAAGACGCCGACCTCGACATCAGGTATCTCGCGCTTGATCGCGTAGATGAACTGGATCAGGAACCGTGAATAGCAATCCATCGACCCGCTGACGTCGCACAGCACCATCAGCTTGGTCTTCTTGATTCGCTTCCGGCGCTTGGCGAGCTCGACCCCATCCGGTCCCATCGCGGCGTTCTTCCGCCACGTTCTCCGGAAGTCGATCTCAGGTCCCCGATTCTCGGGGATCCGCCGCCGACTCCGGCGGTTAGCGATGATGTTGACGATCTCAGCGATGACCTTACGCGCCTGTTCGATCTCCTTATCGGACATCGCGGCGAGATCCTTCTTGATCAGCATCTCGTCGGGGCTCCAGCCGGGCTCGTCGGAATCACCCTCCCCTTCGGCCGCATCGTCCTCCTGCTGGGCGCTGTCAGGATCCTCACCACCCTCCTCCAACATGTCCATCAGGTCCGCGTCGTCGACCTCCTGTGGTACATCCATCTCGAGCTGCTCGAGCGGCATCCCCCAGAACGAGTTGAACACCCCATCAAACGTCTCCAGATCGTCATAGCGGGATACCAGCGTCGCCCGTGCCGCCGCGTAGAAGTCCATCCGGTTCTCGAGCGAAATGTGCCCCAGGCTGTGACACATATCGATCAGATTCCCCGAGTTCACCTCCACACCTGCTCGGTGCAAGGCTCGTGAAAACCCGACCATCTGATCCAGCATGGAACCACTTTGTGGATTCATCGCCATATCAACAGGTTCCCGCTCTTGTCATTTTGCATTTTGACTTGTTTACGCTTTGGCCTGTCTGACCATCCGCTCACGCAGCATCCGGGCCTTCTCGATAACCTGGCCAACACCGTCTTCCTGGATCTTCTCGATATCCTCTTTGTACTTGAGGATACAACCCAGCGTCGCATCAACCGTATTGGTATCCAGCTCGTTCGATCCCATCGACATCAAGGCCAGCGCCCAATCGATGGTCTCCGCCACACCCGGCTTCTTGTAAAAATCGCGAGTCCGCATCAACTGCATGAACCCGCACACCTGCCTCGACAGCTCTTCCTGGACGTCGGGCACCCGGGAGCCAACGATATCCATCTCCTTCTCGAACGTCGGGTAGTCGATCCACAAGTAGAGGCAGCGACGTTTCAGGGCGTCGTGCAGTTCGCGGGTTCGGTTTGACGTCAGAACCACAAACGGCACCTGCTGCGCTTTGACCGTACCGATCTCGGGGATCGTGATCTGAAAATCAGACAGGACCTCGAGCAGGAAGGCTTCGAACTCCTCGTCGGAGCGGTCGACCTCGTCGATCAGGAGCACCCGCGGCGAATCTCCCTGATACTGGATCGCCTTGAGCAGAGGACGGTCGAGCAGGAAGTCGGGGCCAAAGATATTGTGGCCGATGTCTTCCTTCTTCTCTCCACGCGCCTCCTCGAGCCGAAGTTCAAGCATCTGGCGTGGGTAGTTCCATTCGTAAAGAGCGGTGTTCGCGTCCAGTCCTTCATAGCACTGGAGACGGATGAGTTCCGTGCCGAGAATTGCGGCCATCACCTTGGCGACCTCGGTCTTGCCGACGCCGGGCTCTCCCTCCAGGAAGATCGGCTTGCCCAACGCGATGGCCAGGTAGATGGTGGTGGCCAGTGTTCGGTCGGCGATATACCCCTGCGCCGCGAATTGCGTCTCGACATCCTCTATCGACTTGAACATCGTCACCTTACGTCCTTTCGGAATAGTGGTCTAGAGTTGTGGCGAACAACCCTAAGAGACTGTTTCCGTCTCGATTCGTTTCAGCCAATCTTCGATCGCTGACCGCGTACTCGGGAATGCAAGATCATCCCACGGGATCTCGTCCAGTGGAAAGGACCGGACATCCAGGGCCTCGAAGTTCCCTTCGAGCGTGCCTCCTACGGCGTGGCCAGAATAGACCACGAGGATCACGCGGTTGCCTTCGTATGAATAGACCCCGATCAGTTCCTCGGTCTCGACCTCGAGCCCCACTTCCTCCAGAGCCTCCCGGGCGGCTGCCCGTTCGGTCGGCTCGCCGGCGTCAACATAACCGCCAGGGAACACCCACTTGCCCACCGAGGGAGGGATTCCCCGCTTCAGCAGGACGATCTCTCCATTCAGTGCGAGAATGACACCGGCGGCCACTTTGGGATCGATGTAGACGACCCATCCACAGTGCCCGCAGGTCTGGTGTTCCTTCCCCTCGACTTCTGCCCACGCCAGAGGCCCACCACAGCGTTCACAAAACCAGGCCTTGTGAACGTGTCTGGTCGCGGTCTGAGATGCTGACATAAGGCCTGAATATAAAGAGGGAGGATCTGGGAAGCAGGGAGAAAGATGAGGGCTTGGGCGCCAATACGCGCAACCCAATTAAACTAGTGCATTTAGGACCGATCGGCAAACTCGCCCCCCGGCAGTCCGGCCAAGAAAAAAGCCGCCGGATAGAAACCGGCGGCTGGTATATCTTCGTTCGGACACCTGTTCAGACCTCGGTGTCCTCCATTTCTAAGTCCTCCAACTCTTCCTTCTTATGTCTGACGATTCTTCCCTGAACGAGGTAGACGGCGTTCTCCGAGATATTGGACGCGTGATCTCCAATCCGCTCAAGATGTCGGGACACCAGGATGAGCTGAATCGCGCGATCGATCATGGTCGTATCGGTCTGCCCGTGCAGGTAGGTCAGGAGCTCCCGGAAGACCTGGTCGCGGAGGCCGTCAACCAGGTCGTCTATCTTCCGAACCTTATTCGCCAGGTTGACGTCCCGGTTGACAAAGGCGTCGAGAGCGTCGTTCACCATCGACCGCGTCAGTTCAGCCATCCGTGGGATGTCGATCAATGGCTTCAGCATCGGAAGCTGGTTCAGCACGAGCGCGCGCTGTGCGATGTTCACGGCCTGGTCGTTCACGCGCTCGAGGTCGTAGTTGATCTTCATGGTCGTCGCGATCAACCTCAGGTCGCTGGCCACCGGCTGCTGCATCGCGAGCAACCGCAGGCACTCCTCCTCAATCTTGACCTCCCAGTCGTCGATATCCTTGCCGCCATCGATCACGGTCTGGGCAAGGTCATTGTCCCGATCCACGAGGGAGCGAACCGCCTGATCGATCGATTCCTCGACGGCGCCCCCCATCTTCAGCAACTCCCCTTTTAGGTGGTCGAGAAGTTGATCAAACGTCCGTTCCATTCGGGTCTCCGATTCGTCGTCCAATGAAGTGCCGTTAAACTAATATAGCCTGAATGGGAAACTAGCCGAAGCGGCCCGTAACGTAGTCCTCGGTCTGCTTGAGCTTCGGTGTAGTGAACATCTCTTCGGTGGGATCGTGTTCGATCAACTGCCCCAGGTAGAAGAACGCCGTGTAGTCACTGATGCGCGACGCCTGCTGAAGGTTGTGGGTGACGATAACGATCGTGTAGTCGTGCTTGAGCTCCGAGATCGTCTCCTCGACGCGTCCCGTAGCGATCGGGTCGAGCGCCGAACACGGCTCGTCCATCAGCACCACAGAGGGCTCTACGGCGATCGCGCGTGCGATGCACAAGCGCTGCTGCTGGCCTCCGGACAGCCCCAGAGCAAATGCGTCCAGCCGATCCTTCACTTCCTCCCACAGAGCCGCCGCCTTGAGACTCCGCTCGACGACCTCGTCCAGCACAGCTCGGTCATTTACGCCGGCGATCCGGTGCCCGTAGACCACGTTCTCGTAGATAGACTTCGGAAACGGGTTCGACTTCTGGAAGACCATCCCGACCTGTCGACGGAGCGAGATGATATCGTATCCGGGCTCGTAGATGTCTTCGTCGTCCACGAGCACCTGTCCATCGATCCGGACGCTGTCGATGAGGTCGTTGAGTCGATTCATGCACCGCAGCAACGTCGACTTGCCGCAACCCGATGGCCCGATGAAAGCAGTCACCTTGTGTTCCGGAATCTCGATATTGATGTCGAAGAGGGTCTGAGTCTCCCCATAGAAGAGGTTAAGATCCCGAGCCTCGACGATTGTGCGACTGTCTTCAGCATCCACGTTTTCGGCGTTGCTCCTATCAGAAATGGGGAACGGCTCGATCGGCTCTGCAGACACGTTTACCTTCTCCTAGACTGCTAATCCGGTCAGTCGCTTCCGAACGCGACTCCGGAAAACAATAGCGGCCAGATTCAAGGCTAGCACCATGACCATCAGCAGCAAAGTCGTCGTGTAGACCATCGGCCGGGCCGCATCGACATTCGGCGACTGGAAACCGACGTCATAGATGTGGAAACCGAGGTGCATGAACTTCCGTTCGAGGTGCAGGAACGGAAATGCAGCATCCAATGGGAGAGAGGGCGCCAGCTTGACGACACCAGTGATCATCAAGGGGGCGACTTCGCCGGCTCCCCGCGCAATCACCAAAATAATGCCCGTCAGGATACCGGGAAGCGCTCCGGGTAGAACCACGCGCAGAATCGTCTGGAACTTCGTGGCCCCAAGCGCGAGCGACCCTTCCCTCACTTCACGCGTGACGGATGCCAGTGCCTCTTCGGCCGACACGATCATTACCGGTACCGTCAGAAGCGCCAGCGTCAACGACGCCCAGAGGATGCCGCCCGTCCCATAGGTCGGTGCCGGAAGCTTCTCCGGATAGAACAGCTGATCGATCGTCCCCCCAACGCCGTATACGAAGAATCCGAGCCCGAACATCCCGAACACGATCGAAGGGACGCCTGCCAGATTGTTCACCGCAATTCGGATCGCGCGGACCAGAGGGCCTTGCTTTGCATACTCTCGGAGATACAAAGCGGCAAGGATGCCGAAGGGAACCGCAGCCAGACTCATAAGAAACACCATCATCACGGTACCGAAGATCGCAGGAAAGACGCCGCCTTCTGTGTTCGACTCCCTGGGCTCGTGAGCGACAAATCCCCAGACCTTGGACAGATACACCCAGGACTTTCCTGACGTGCTCAACCCGTTCGGCTGGATCGCCCGGACAATATCGGCAACCCTGATCCGAGTCTCTCTGCCGTCGGCCGTCTTGACGGCTACCTCGACACGCTCCATCTCTTCTCGCAACCTGAGCGCCGTGTTGCTCAACGTTCCATACTTGTCCCAGGTTTCCTGGAGTTCCGACTCGATCGCTGGATCGGATGACGTCCGTTGCGACAGTTTCAGGGCCTGAATCCTCTGATCGAGCCTCTCCAGTTCTCCCGTCTCCAACGATCGAATCCGATCGTGCAACTCGTGGGCTTTCCCGATCTCACGGTTCAGCGTATCCCAGAGGTCTGCGCCCTGTCCGACGACTTCATCACCGAGGTAGACGCCTTCGACGAACCCGTAGTAGTCTCCCCACTCTCGACGTTCGAACGCCACCGCTGCTGGGACTACGAAGGTCTTCGTCACATCTCCAATCTCGATCCAACGGAAATCCGCGCCATAGACGTCCCGATTGCCGACCTTCAGCTGGATCCGACCCTTCTCGGGCTCTTCGGACCACCGCTGCCCCATCACGTGGCTACCATCCTTAAGCGCATACGTCACGAGGTCGCGCGGCCAGAAGAAGCCGAGCGCGTTGGTGGCGACGACGATGACCAGGCCCGCGATCATGACCAGACAGGCGGCCAGTGCGCCCCCGGTCAGCCAGATAAACGGCTCGCCCGATCTCAGGAAGCCCGATCTCATATCCGGCTATACCGATCTCGGAGCCGTTGCCGTACGACCTCGGCCACCGTGTTGAGGACAAATGTGACCATCGACAGCAGCAACCCGGTCAGAAACAGCACGCGGTAAAGTGTCCCTTCGTGGGGCGCCTCAGGGATCTCGACAGCGATATTCGCCGACATCGTGCGCATCCCGTTGAAGACCGACCAGTCGAGAATAGGTGTGTTCCCTGTCGCCATCAGCACGATCATCGTCTCGCCGACCGCACGGCCGAAGCCGATCATCGTAGCCGAGAAGATCCCCGGGCTCGCAGTCGGCAAGACCACTCGCGTGGCGGTCTGCCAGGGTGTCGCTCCGAGCGCAAGAGACCCGGCCCGAAGATGCCCAGGCACGCTGGAAAGAGCATCCTCACAGATCGTGTAGATGATCGGGACCACCGCAAAGCCCATCGCAAACCCGACGACAATACAGTTCCGCTGATCGTAGCGGGTTCCTCCCGCCAGCAACCAATCCCTGAAGCTTCCCCCCATCATCGTGTTCTCGACGAGCGGGCCGAGTGCAAACGCGCACCAACCCGCAAACAGCGTGATCGGGATCAGGTAGTAGATCTCCGCCTGTTCGGAAAGCCTGGTGATGATGGAACGTGGAAGCCGGCGCCAGATCCAGGACGCGGAGACGACAATTGCAGGGATGAACGGGAACAGCAGCAAGGCCCCCACTACACCCTCCTCGAGTAGCGGGGCCAGCCACAGACCGGCCAGAAAGCCTAGGATCACGCTCGGCAGAGAGGCCATCAACTCGACCGTCGGCTTGACGTAATTGCGGATCTCCGGACGTAAGAACTCGGACGTATAAATCGCCGCCAGGACAGCGAGCGGCAGGGCAAACAGCATCGCGTAGACCGTACCCTTGGCCGTCCCGAAGATCAGCGGGATCAACCCCAGCTTGGGCTCGAACTCGTCCGAGCCACCGGATGACTGCCACACGTGCTCGGGTTCCTCATACCCTTCATAGAGGACCTCACCGAACAGCGTTTCCAGCGTGATCTCAGGATGGGGGTTGTCCAGGTCGAAGAGCCGCAGAGATCCACCGGCGACCGCGATAAAGGCATTCGCTTTAGGGGAGTAGGCGATCGCGTCGGGCACCAGCGAATCGACGTGGCTCAGGAATGTCTGCCCCGAGGTACCGTGATGCAGGCTGAATCCGCCACCACGGCCGGATGTGGCAAACTGCTTGTCACGACCCGAGATCGCGATCTTGGTGTATCCGTCACCCTCTGCCGTGATCGTACGGACCGGCTCGAAGCTGAATGGACTGGAGGGTCCGGGGCCTCGGATGGGCATCCAGGTCTGCAGGTTGCCGGACGCCCGTCCGATCGTGAGCGTCGCGTCACCAAACAGGAATCGGAGGGCCGTTACGGCGGATCCGTCCGTAGGATGTCGGAGGGTCTGGTCGACCGTCGGCTGGTTCCGGCCGTCCATCTTCCAGGTCACTACACGCCCATCCTGCTTGCCGACGACCAGATACCGCCGACCGTCTGTCGCGACGGACGTCGCTGCTCGATCGAGATCGTTGGCCAGGTCGTATGCGTGGGCCCGGAATCGACCGCTTCCCACCAGACTGCGCCGCCGCGCGCCCGTAGAGAAGGTCAACATCCCCGACTCCCCTACCGCAAAGGCTACGGAGCGTCCCTCACCATCGTTCCGGTAGGAAAGCAGCTCGATACCATCTTCTGCCACGATCGAGTGCTCATCGACAGCGACCAGCCGAGGCGTCACACTGCGCGCATCAGCCGTGAAGGACACATCGAAATTGATCTGGACGCCAAGGACGCGTCCGTCGGACGTTCCCAACCCGACGTATCCCCCGACGACAGAGGCGTCGGCTGCCGTGATTCGAGCATCCCCCAACCCTTCGGGAACAGCATCCTGAATGCGCGCCCCATCAGAGACCCGGTAGAAGGAGATGCCACGATCGTGTATCGCATATACGATCTCCAGATAGGGGCCGGATCCCGTACCCACAATGCCTGAAAGGTCTGTCAACGGAATCTCCGTCGTCTCCGTCAACGCCGCCGGTTGAAACAGCGGATACGCTTCGCCAAAGACGAACACGAAGATCCCAAGCACAGCCGCGATCACCCCTGCGCCACCAATCGTGATCGTCCATCGCCCAGCGTGATCGAGAAGTCGAGCGGTGGGCGTGATCCCGGGCAGGCAATTACGGGCAGGCATGTGGGTTGTTTAGCATGTGCGCGTTTAGTTTACAGGTCTTGTGCCGGCACCGAAGTCACAACCGATGCCGGCCCATTGATCGATCTATTCCAGCTTCTTCAGTTCTTCCGAGACGACTTCGTAGGGCACAGGCATGTACCCGTCTTTGATCACAATCTCCTGACCTTCTTTGGAGAAAATGAACCGGCAGAACTCACGGACCATCGGGCCCATCGGCTTGCCCGGGGCTTTGTTGACGTAGACATAAAGGAATCGTCCCAGCGGGTAGACGCCATCGACGACGTCCGACAGGTCCCCACTCGAGTAAGGCTCGCCCTCCTCGAGCGCAAGGGGCACGACACGCACACCGGAGGTCTTGTAGCCGATTCCGCTGTACCCAATCGCGTAGATGTCTTCAGTCACGCCCTGTACCACGGATGCCGACCCCGGCTGTTCCTTCACCTCATCCTTGTAGTCGCCCTTGTAGAGCGCGTTCGATTTGAAGAAACCGTAGGTGCCGGATGCGGAGTTGCGGCCATACATGCTGATCGGGGAGTCCGTCCAGTCGGCGGTCAGCCCAACCTGTCCCCAGGTCGTAATGTCTGCCGGCGCATTACCCTTCCGCGTTTTCGAGAAGATCGCGTCGACCTGTGGAAGCGTCAGTCCCCCGATCGGGTTGTCCCTGTGGACGAACACAGCCAGTGCGTCGAGCGATGTCCTGAGCTCAGTTGGTGGATACTGGAACTGAGCCTCGAACTTGTCGACCTCCGACGACTTCATCGCCCTGGACATCGGGCCGAACTGAGCCGTCCCCGCAATCAGGGCCGGGGGAGCTGTGCTGGAGCCCTTTCCCTCGATCTGGATCTTGACGTTTGGGTAGTACTTCCTGAACCCTTCCAGCCACAGGGCCATCATGTTGTTCATCGTGTCGGAGCCGATGCTACTGGCGCTGCCAGAGATCCCCGACACCTTTTTATACGGCTTCAGACGCGAATCGACCTGCATCGTCTGAGCATCCGTCGTAGTCGAGCACAGCAGTGACAGAACCATCACCGCCCCCATCATCCATCTCCCCATCTTCTACCTCCGTGTCATTTGGCTTGCGATTACGTTCTTCACACATAACTCACGCGACAGGAGAACAATAGGCCAGTGAGGTTGAGGCCACGTTACGAGATGGTTACGATCAGGTTACAGCGTGAATGTTACAATCAGGTGACATCGGTAACGTTTGGGTGACACCCCTTGACATCGGACCTCCGAGGCCAGAAGCTCCCATCAACGACTCGCGCGACAGCGAACGGACAACCAATTCCAGATCAGAAACAGGAAGGCAACAATGCGAGAAATTTTGATCGTTATGCTGACATTGGCCTTTGCGGGCACTGGCAAAGCGGACGTTAAGATGAAAGGCTACGCGTTCGGGGACTACTACTACGTGGCAAGCGGGGCGTCGGAGGAGCAGAACGGGTTCCAGTTCAGGCGGATCTACCTGACCTTCGACAAGAAGTGGGACAGCACGTGGTCGGGCCGTTTCCGTCTCGAGGCCAACGACGCCGGGTTCGGCAGCGGCGACAAGATGACGCCGGTGGTCAAGGACGCCTACGTGAAGTACAAGAAGAACGGGCGAAGCGTTGTCGTAGGCCTCTCACCCACCCCGACCTGGAGCCTGTCCGAGAAAATCTGGGGATACCGGTCAATCGAGAAGATGCAGATGGATCTGACCAAGATGGGCTCCTCACGGGACCTGGGCATCATGTTCGAGACACCCCTGGACGGGAATGGGAAAGCAAAGCTGCAGCTGATGCTGGGGAACGGGAACAGCAACAAGGCCGAGATCAACAACGACAAGAAGGGATACCTCCGGCTCGACCTGAAACCGGCCGATGCGTTCGGCGCTTTGCTTTATGCGGATTATGAAACGCGTCCCGGCGATCAGGACCGGACCACGCTGGCAGGTATGCTCTACACCTCCGGTGACAACCGATCCCTCGGTGTGGAGGTCGCCTGGCAGAAACGCAAGAACGGGGGTGGCGACGCCGATACGGCCGTTCGGGGCATCTCCCTGTTTGGTCGGGTGAAACCGCAGGAGCGATACGGATTCTTCGGACGCGTCGAATATCACGATCCGAGCGATCAGACGGACGACGATGCTGTTACGCGCCTCTTCGGGGGTGTCGACATCACGCCGCACGAGAAGATTCACATCATGCCGAACATCATTCTCGAATCATACCAGGACTCGAATACCGACGCGGTCGTGATCCCAAGAGTAACCGTCCACTTCATTTTCTGACCGATCAGAACGGAAAGACAGAGCCGGTGTCTATACTCAGACACCGGCTCTGTCTCGTTACGATTCAACGCCTCATTCAACCACGCGTACGCAGCTCTCTCCCCCAAAAGGGTTCTCGACAAAAGGGGCGTCCTGATCATTGCTCCATTCCCCGTCGACGATGTAGCGATACTCGTAGACGCCTGGTTCCAGCATCATACTGGTCCGCCAGACCCCCTTGCTGTCCATCCGTAGCTGCCTGGTTTTTGGCTCCCACTCGTTGAACGAGCCTGCGAGTTGAACCGAATGGGCAGCTGGTGCAGTCAGCCTGAAATACGTACGCCGCTTGCTCGGCTTCTTTCTCCCGTTCTTTCTGGGCATGCCGTCTTCATCCTCCGCGTAGAGTCATCATATCCACCACCCAACAGACCGAATATATGGCTCCGGTGTTTCCTCGAGGTTACAGCGACGTGAATTCAGAGTCAACGGGTCAACGTTCCACGCTATGGCCAGCCGAGAGTGTGATCCCGAACGTCGTCCCCTGGCCAAGGACGCTCCTCACGTAGACCCGTTGACCGTGCGCCTCGACGATATGGCGAACGATGGCGAGTCCCAGCCCCGTACCGCCCAGAGCACGGGACCGTCCTCGGTCGACCCTGTAGAACCGCTCGAAGATTCTGGGCAAAGCCTCGGAGGGAATGCCGATTCCATTGTCGGACACTTCAACATAGACCTGCTGCCCTTCTGACGTCCCAACGGTGTCCGGACCAGACTCCGGCGAGGCATACGGAGTGTTGCCGGGATCTGGGATCCCTCCGATTCCAGCGTGGACCTGGATCGTGCCTCCCTCTTCGGTGTATTTGATCGCGTTGTCCAGCAGGTTGATGATCGCCTGTAGAATCAGACCGGAATCTCCTTCTGCCTGGATACCGTCTTTGAGCTCACCCACGATCTCGATCTGCTTTTCTATCGCCTGACTGGAAACGGTATCGCGAGCCGAAACGATCACCGAACCGAGATCCACCGCCAGATGCTCGATCGTCATAAGATCAGACTCGAGGTGAGACAGGTCGAGCAGATCATCCACCAAGGCGTGAAGTCGTCCCGAGTGCGCGTTGATCGAGTCCACAAACCGCCTGGCCGCTTCCGGATCGTCCAGCGCCCCATCCGCGAGCGTCGCAGCACATCCCTTGATCGACGTGAGCGGCGTCCTGATTTCGTGAGAAACGTTCGCGACAAAGTCCTTCCGCACCTGCTCCAGCCTGCGGATCTCCGAGATGTCGTAGAAGACCGTCACGGAGCCGGTGCACATCCCCCCCTGGAGGATCGGCGCCACGTGGACATCCAGGTTCCGGTCGAGCACGCCAGGCAGGACAATCTCGAGCACCCGACCTTCCATAGAACTCAGCGTCTCTGTGACAGCCTCCACCACGCTGTTGTTCCGCACAACCTCGATCGGCATCCGTCCACTCGGTACTGTGTCACCCGTCCCGAAAAGTCGCCCGAACTGGGGATTCGTCATCCGAATCCGCCCGTTGGGCTTGGTAACCATGATGGCCTCGGAAATATTGGCTATAACAGCCTCGAGCCTGGAGTTCTCGGCGACGACCTGCTCGATCCGTTCCTGCGTCTGCGTTCTCAGGTCATTCAGCCCATCCGCAAGATCCCGGATCTCATGGACAGAGAGCCCGGTGACTTCAGGCCGATGAGACAGATCTCCATCCGCCATCGCCCGGACGACGTGGGTCAGGTAACGTATGTGACGGATCAATACCCGGCTGAGCGTATAGGACACGGCGAGCACGGCAAGCAACACCCCGAATGGCGTAACCCAGAGCGCAGCACGGAGTGCACCCTGGGAGTCGTGAAGCTCTTGCATCGGGATGGCCAGTCGCAGTACGACCCCGGGATGACCAGTTACGGGACCGGCCACGTAGAGCATGTCGAGCCCCAAGGTGTCGCTGAACCTGAGACTCTGACCATACCCGCCGGCCCGGGCATCGATGATCTCTGGACGATCAGCGTGGTTTTCGAGTTTGGCAATATAGCTGCCGTCGACACGCGAATCGCCCAGGACGATACCATCCTGAGCGATAAGAGTCACACGAACCTCGAGCAGATCACCAAGATCCGCTGCAATTCGTTGAGGGCGTTCACGATCCAGCAGGTCGGCACAGCGTAACGTGGCGAGTCGAACTTGACGAATCAGCCCCGCGTGAGCGTGCTCGATCAGGAAGGACTCGAGAAAGCGGCCAAAAAGCGTGTTGAACGACAGGGAGGCGAGCACCAGGAGCGCGACGATGCCGACCGCCGTTTTACCACCAATCCGCAACTCAGGTCTCCTCTATCCCGCTAAACCGATATCCGACACCTCGAACCGTCTCGATCATGCTACTCAAAGGGCCCAACTTCTCCCTCAATCGCCTCACGTGCGTGTCAACGGTCCGCCCATACCCGGCATACTCGTAGCCCCAGACGGTATCCAGCAGATCCTCACGCGTCTGCACACGTCCCTTACGGTCAATGAGCGTCGTGAGTAGCTTGAACTCTGTCGCCGTCAGTGCCAGAGGTTTCTCATCGATCCAAACCTGATGGGCAGTCCGACTGATGCGGAGCCCCCCATACTGGATGTCCGCTTCTGTCTCATCCGCCTCTCCGCCGGCGCGTCGCAGGATCGCTCGCACCCGGAGTATGAGCTCCCGCGGAGAGAACGGCTTCACAACGTAGTCATCGGCACCGAGTTCGAATCCCAGGATTCGGTCCACCTCGTCCTTCCGAGCGGTCAGCATCAGAACAGGCAGGTCTTTCGTCGCCGCATCGCTCTTCAACGATTTGCAGACATCGAGCCCATCGATCCCCGGTAGCATTAAATCGAGAATCAACAGCGAGGGTGATTCGCTCCGGACCAGTTCGAGCCCAGTTTCTCCATCCTCAGCCGTACGCACCTCGAACCCGGCTCGCTCAAGGTTGTACTGGACCATGCCGAGGATATCTGGCTCATCCTCAAGGACCAGAATTTTCTCCATAGCCTGAGTGTCCTTCGGAACAAAGAGCTGAAATCAACCTGTTCGTCGGCGTGGGGAGACGTATCTATGCAGGTTGATGACCGCCGACACGTTCAAGGTATGAACGGAACGTGTCATTTCGGTTACAAAGCGCGGGAGTATGGCGATTCTACGGCGATCAGTCTGTCACGCGTTCACGTTCAGCCGGATCGTGCGCAAGCGAGCCGCCTGCGGGAGCGCCATTCGTTGCTGTCTCGGGTGGACGGCGGCGACGACGAATGGCGCGCTCCAGTGACCGATAATCCGTCACTGATTCAGTCACTTTTTCCTGGAGGAGTTGGGTCAGACGGTAGAGGATCTTGAAACCAGGGCCCGGAGAGTGCTCGATCAGGTCCATCAGGTCGGCTCGGAAGAATCCCAGGACGTGCGAACGCGTGGTGGAGATGACGCTGGCGGTGCGAGGCGCACCATCGACGAGCGAAATCTCTCCGAACATCCTGCCCTCACCGAGATTCGCCAGCAAGATGTCCTCCCCCTTCGCGTCGTGGAGGACCACATCGGCGGATCCCGACATGATGAAATACAGTCCGGCGCCTGGCGCGCCCTGCTGGACGATCACCTCTCGCGGAAAGAAGTCGCGATGGTGAAGAATCGGCGCCAGCTTCAGCAGTTCGTCTGTCGCAAGGTCCTGAAACAGTCGTGCCCGGGAGAGAACGTGGACGATATCCTCGCTCTCTCGCGTATCGACGTCAAAGACACTGCCCCATTCTTCGTCTGCCACGGGGGATCCCTCCCTAAGGGTTCACCACCATGATAGCCCGCTCGCCAGCAAGTTGCAACACGGCTACCCGGTCCCGCGCCGGGCCAGAAAGATTTCCCCGCGAGAAATTCACCCAAACTGTTTTATTTACAAAAAATTACCTTTACAAAGAGAAACTAAAAAGGGCCGCAACCCGAAGGCTGCGGCCCCTGAATGACAACTTTCTGCACCTCTACTAGACTGACGGTTTGATATTCGGCTCGAAGCAATCCCGATGGGCACCGCATTCACCCGGGCAGGCGAACCCGTCATCCGGGCCAATGGGCCCCATCGTGCGAATACACCAGTATCCCGTGGTCGCCGTCTCCTCAGCCAGATAGGACGCAGGAGGGAGATCTGACACAAACGATCGCTTGGTCGCCAGGTTCGTGCAGAAGACCCGTGACTTTCCCGTCGTTCCTTTGGTATCAGCCACGTGACGACCTCCTTCCGTCGACGACGCCCTGGACCGCACGTTTCACGAGGGTGCGGGTCAGAGGAACTTTGTAGCCGTTGTGCTCGAGCGGCTCGGCGTCCGCCACGGCAGCATCGGCGAGAGCCTCGAGGGTTTCAGAATCGGGTTTCTTCCCGTTAAGGATTCCGGGCGCGGCATCCACCGTCCAGGGCATCGGAGCGACACCGCCGAGCACGACACTAGACGACTTGATCTGTCCACCGTCGACCTCCGCCACGGCAGCCACCGCAGACAGCGCCCAGTCCATCGAGCCTTTTTCTTTGAACTTGAGGTACGTGCTCCGCGTGCCTTTGGCCGGTTTCGGGACGATCACCTCGGTCACAACCTCATTCGGCCGGAGGACCGTCTCGTGATTCAGCCGCTCCTCCGGGTGAACGAAGAACTCGACCAGAGGAATCTCCTTCTCGCCTCTCGGTCCGTGGACCTTCACGCTCGCCCCCAGTGCGATCAGCGCTGGCGCACAGTCCGACGGATGAACGATGTAACTGGGCCCGCCGGCGATGATCGCGTTGTACTTGTTGTTGCCTTCATATGCGAAGCACTGCCAGCCGCCCTTCTTCAAGCAGACATACTCTTCCGCCCTGTAGTACCAGCACCGTGGCCGCTGACACAGGTTGCCACCGATCGTACCGACATTCCGGATCTGGACTGACGCCACAGATTCGGCGGCTTCGGCCAGGGCCGTGTAGGTCTCAACGATCCTCTCATCTTCGACGATCTCGGTCAGCGTCGTCGTGGCCCCGATCCGAAGTCCATCTTTCTCGTGCTTGATGTATTTCAACTCGGGTATCGACTTCAGATTCACCACCCGCTCGGGCTCAGCCAGATTGTCCTTCATCTCCCCGAGCAGATCGATACCACCGGCCATCAAGGCCGTTTTGCGTCCCCGCCTCCGATTCAGGAGCCCGGGAACGTCTTCCACCTTTTCAGGACTGACATACTCGAATGGATTCACGTCACAGTCTCCTTGGTCACGCGGACAGAGCCGCAAGCACCTTGTCAGGTGTCATGGGCAGCTCTCGAATTGGAACACCGATCGCGTTGTAGACGGCGTTGGCGATCGCGCCTGCGGTCGGGATGCGGGCCGGTTCACCGAGCCCGATCACACCTCGTTCCGGCATGTCCATCATAATCGGTACGATCTCGGGCATCTCCATCGCGCCGGCTATCTTGTAGTGCTCGAGGCCAGGGTTTACCATCACCCCGACGTGCGGATCCAGGACCCGGTCTTCGAGCAGCGCATAGCTGATCCCACCGATCACACCGCCGTTCACCTGGCTTTCGGCCAGAAGCTTGTTCACGACGAGACCGCAATCGTTCACAGCGACGATCTTGATTGGCTGGATCCGCCCCGTCTCCGTGTCGACCTCGACCTCGGCGAAGTGTACGCCGGCGACATCGGCACCCGAAAACCCGTCCTCGAACTCCGAAACAACGACGATCGGCTGGACACCGAGCGCTGACTGGGTCGCTTCCGTCCAGCTCTTAGACTCACCATTCGAGGCGACCACACGCCCATTCACGGTGCGCAGTTCGGAAGCAGGCACCCGGAATTCCGGAGCCAGCTTCTCGAACAGCTGTCCTTTCGCCTTCCGGGCTGCCGCCTTCACGGCGGGAGCCGTCGACGGTGCGGTCGTGCTGCCCCCGCTGGCGCGCCCCGGTGGATAGTTCGTGTCACCGAGGTGAGCGCGGACCTGATCGAGCTCCAGTCCGAGTTCCTCGGCCGCGATCATCGCGATCAGGGTTCGCGTCCCGGTCCCGATATCCTGGGTGGCGCTCTTGGCGTCGACCGAACCGTCCGGATTGATCACGACTTCCGCGAACGTACCCTTCCGACCGCTTCCTCCCCACTCTCCACATCCGAAACCGACACCCCGCTTGATCGGGCCGTCACCGACACCTGGCACCTTGTTCCGCCGCTCCCATCCGATTTCCTTGGCCCCGATCCGAAGCTGCTCGTCCCGGGTCTCTTTGTTCCGACAGTTGTTGGCCATCCGGATTTCGATCGGATCGATCCCCAGCTTGTAGGCCAACTCGTCCAGCGCCATGTCCATCGCAAACGCGGCCTGTGGATGGCCGGGAGCACGCATTGCCCTGGCACCGCCCGCGTTCGTGTGGACGTCGTGGAGCGCGCTCTTGAGGTTCGGAATATCCCTGAACACGTAAGGAAGCGGTATGTTCCCGACGCCTCCGATTCCGCCCGTCCCGTAGGTGTAGGAGTCGAAGGCCGTCAGCTTCCCGTCCTTCGTCGCCCCCACCTTCAGTTTCATGATCGCCGACGGCCGGTTCCCCACGCAGAGATTTTCTTCCTTCCGCGTCATCATCAGGCGAACCGGTAGGCCGCCGGCCGCCTTCGACAGCCGGGCCGAGCACATGCCCTCCACGCCGGGGCCAAACTTGCTGCCAAAGCCACCGCCAAGGTGCTCTGTCAGCACCCGTACCTGGAAGGCCGGAATCTTGAAGTATTTGGCCAGTTGGTCACGCACGCCGACCACGCCCTGCGTCGAGCTGTAAACCGTGAGCTGGTCGCCTTCCCACAGCGCCGTCGCGCCGTGCGTCTCGAGCGAGTTGTGCGTCTGCACCTGCGTCCGGTAGGTCTGCTCGACCACGGCATCGGCTTCCGAAAAACCGGCCACGAGATCCCCCCGTTCACGCTGCCGTCTCTCCGGGACGACCACGTTTCCTTGTGGATGGATCTCCGGTGCCCCGGGGGCCATTGACTGCTCTTCAACGACGCTGAACGGCAGGATCTCGTATTCGACCTTGATCAGCTTGAGCGCCTCTTCGGCGCCCTCAACTGTTTCTGCGGCGACGGCGGCGACTTCCTCGCCCGCATACCGAACCGTCTTCTTCTCGAAGTCCAGAACCGCTTTGACCTGCGGATGGTTGGCTGCGGCAGTCAGGTCGACGCTAACCACCTTCGCGTGCGGATGCGGTGAACGAAGTACACGGCCGATCAGCAGCCCGGGCAGATTCACGTCATACGTATACCGAGCACGCCCTGTGACCTTCTCGACCGCGTCGATCCGCGTGATATCTTTGCCAGTCAGGGTACGGGGGCCCCACTCCTGCATCTCTGCCATATCAGGCCTCCCCTCTCGTGATCTTGGCTGCCTTCAAGGCTGCCTCGAATACCCTCGGATAGGTACCACACCGGCACGTATTCCCGGCGACCGCTTCCTTCACGTCGTCCAACGACGGGTTGGGATTTCGGTCGATCAGCGCGCGAACCGACATCAGGAAGCCCGGTGTGCAGAAACCACACATCAGGGCGTCGTGCTCGATGAACGCTTCCTGGACCGGGTCCAACTTCTCCCCGTCCGCCAGACCTTCGACGGTCGTGATCTCCTTCCCGACGACGTCGATCGCGAGCATCATGCAGGAATACACCGGTTCACCGTCGACGAGCACCGTGCATCCTCCACACGCGCCGCGCTCACAGATCGGTTTCGGCCCCGTGATATCCAAGTTCTGCCTGAGGACATCGAGCAGAACGTGGCGCGGTTCCGCCTCCGTGCGATGGACCTGACCGTTCACCTTCAGCGACAGCTTCATCGCCCCCGGACCTTGCGATTTGGTTCGGGCAGCCTCGGCGGTCGACGGTTCGATCGTGGTCAGCAAACCCGTTGCCGCGGCACCCGTACCGACGCCCTTCAGGAACCCTCGCCGAGAGATCCCGGAGTATCTTTCGGACTGTCTCGTTTCGTCAGCCACAAGACACCTCCTTGAAAAACGACGCGCGCACACGGCGCCGCTCTCACCACAAAACTAGATCAACATCTGTTTATGCATCTGAAGTATAGCCCGCTCGGTTTGGCGAGTCAACCGACGTAAACGAAAACGAGGGGCGACTTGCGCCCCTCGCTCGCTTATGACAGCAGATCCAATACCTGCTGCGGATTCTCTCGGGCATTCACGTCGCCGATTGCCTGAGCGATCGTGCCATCCGGACCTATCACAAAGGTGGTCCGCTTCGCCGCCCCATCCTCCTTCAAGGCGCAACTGCCAAACGCCAGGCAGACCTCCCGCTCGGTGTCACAAAGCAGAGGGTATGGGAAGGACTGGTTGTCCGCGAATTTCTTGTTCGCCGCGACATCATCGGTGCTGCAGCCCAGAATCTGGACGTCTTTCGCTTCAAAGTCTTGGATTCGATCACGGAACCCCTGGCCTTGAGCCGTTCAGCCACCGGTACTGGCGCGTGGATAGAACCACAGCACGACGGTCTTGCCGCTGTAGTCGCTCAGCCGGACCGTGTTGCCCTCGTGATCGAGAACCTCGAAGTCCGGTGCCTGATCGCCAACATTAAGCATATTGTTCGCCTCCGTTGCGAATTTGCGCTCCCGGCCACTCCGGGTGCCTCACGATGGTAGCACACCCCGCCCGCGATATCCAGCGAATTCGCTCCCTATCTTTGACAACAGGAGCCCCCCGTGGCATCATTCGGCCCCAATGGAACCGAAACGTATGCGAATCGCTCACATCTCCGACTTCCACACCCGCCGCCGCGTCCCGGGACATCCGCAGATCCTCGAACGCCGGGCACGATTGCTCCCGGACCTGCTCGCACGAGCCGTTGCCGAGATCCGCTCTCACGATCCCGACGTCCTGGCCGTCACGGGAGACCTAGTCGACGCCCCATTCTACGGGATGGACGACCCACAGATGATCGACATGGTGCGCCAGGATCTTCAGATGTTGCGGGATATCCTGGACAGTGTCGGTTGCCCGATACTGATCTGCCACGGGAATCACGACCAACCGGATGCCTTCAGGGATGTCTTTCTCGATGCGCCAAGAGATCTCCGGATCGGCGATCACCGATTCGTCACGTTCTTCGACGACGAGGTCGGGGACAATCAGGCAGAACGCCTCGGCGAACAGCGTGACCGATTTGAGCAGGTCCTGAACGACGACGACCCGACCCCGCAGATCCACATCCAGCACTACATGGTTTGGCCTGAGCGCAACGAGGGCTATCCGCACTCGTATCGCGAATCCGTCGACTTGCAGGATCGGACCGCATCATCTGGAAAAGTGCTGCTCTCCTTGAGCGGACACTACCACTCGGGCCAGGATATGACACGGCACGGCGACACGTGGTATGCGACGGCGCGCGCCTTCTGCCAGCCCCCGCATCCATACCGGATCTACGAAGTGGATGGCGATACCGTCCGTCAGAACGAATATACGGTCACCGCCCCCACAATGGGTTCCGCCCTCTTGATCGACCTGGAACTCCTGATGCGCGCCTCCGAACGGATTATTCCGCCCCTTCGTGATCGACCGGTCNTGGCCATCGCACCTACCACGTCTTCATCGGCCTTCGAGTCCGAGACAGATGCGGCGGAGGCACATCTACGGGACATCGGGATCGAGTTGGCGTCCATCCTCTATCGGAAAGCAACTGACGAAGACAGAACCACACTCTACAACCGCGCTGGGACTGCACTCGGAATGGATCTGGGGACATCCATACTTATTTCCACCGATGACGCAGAGGTCGAAGCGGCTAGGAAGGCCGGCCTGGATGCACGGATCGTGTCGTGGGATTCGATCGGTCAGACGCTGGAGACGCTAACGTGATCCGCGACAATCTGGCTCCCATGAGCTATGTGCTGATCCTGTTCCTCGCCCTGACGACACTCGTCGTGCTCGGTCACGCTGATGGCTACAACCTTTTGGTTCAGAACACAGCGGCAGAGCCCGGACTGACCGAACGCGTTCGGATGTTATACCCGATCGTCTCCCGAGAGGAAGTCGGGGCAGCTGCGGCACGGATACTGGCACAAGACGAGGGATGGGTGTCTGAGGGCGCGTATCGAGTCCTTTTCGAACTCCACGCAGAAGATGCGGCGACGATGATCGTCGCACAAGGGAGCTTCCAGAGAGGTCGGAGGGAGATTCTGGGATGGAAACAGGCGGCGGACTGGGTGTTCGGCCAGCTGCCACAACAGCTGTCTGACACCGAACTGGCGCTCTATTGCTACTGGGTCGGTCACGGCCAGAAGGGCTGGGGGCCTGATGACCTCCTTGTGACACGTAAGGTGGTTCTACAACGGATGCTGGACGCCGGTTTCCTGACCGAAACCGACTACCACCTCGAGGTCGAACGCCCCCTCGCCCTCCGACCGAATCCGGTGCCGATNAACTGACCTAAAAAAGCTCAACCACGAAGACACCAAGGCACAAAGAAGCCTGGGGAAAAGCTACAACGCCTGGTAGTAGGTGACATCCTCTCGTCTGANATCGAAGCCGACCTTCTCGTAGGCCCTTCGGGCTGGCGCGTGGCCGGAATCCAGACCGGTCGTCACGGAAGCGTAGGCCAGTCCGGCCTGCCTGAACCGGTCGAGCACGTGGCAATACATCGCCGTAGCGATTCCTTTGCCCTGATGCCCGGCATCCACGGCATTGTTCCGGATCGTCCCCAGCGACATCTCTTCGTCGATCGCGAAGGTAACGAATCCCGCGACGGCTCCGCCTGAACGAACGGCGAGCACCCAGTTCGCGTTGTTCTCGTACTGCCGTCGAATCTGATTCGCCTTCCGCTCTCGCCAGTTCCCGGAAACGGCCTCGTGAATCGGTGCTCCCACGAGTTCGATCACGGCATCGTGAATCGATTCCCACGCGACCTTCGCGATATCACAGATGGGCTCGAGCTCTTCTGGTCGGGCGGGACCGATGGTATAGCCATCGATCAGGGGATCATCCTGCACAGTTCGCTCCTTTCAGCACATCGATTGACAAAAGAGAGGTCTGGTCTATCTTTCCGGCTCCAAAACTCAACCGGAGGCGAATGCACAACATGAAGCTTGGAATGGTCACGTATCAAATCGGAAAAGACTGGAGTGTCGCGGAGATCATCGAGAAGTGTCAGGCGACGGGATTCCAGGGCGTCGAGCTGAGGACTACCCACGCCCACGGCGTCGAAACCACGTTGTCAGCGGATGAACGCGCGGCCGTCAAGCAGCAGTTCGCGGATGGCGGAATCGAGATCGCGGGCATCGGAAGCGCCTTCGAGTATCACTCGGATGACGCCGCGACGGTTCGGGAAAACATCGAGGGGACAATCGAAACGGCGCAACTGGCCGCGGACCTGGGCTGCCCCGGCGTAAAGGTGCGCCCGAACGGTCTCCAGCTCGACAAGGGAATTCCCGAAGAGAAGACCCTCGAGCAGATCGGTGTGTCCGTCGGTGAGTGCGCCAAAGCCGCGGCCGACGTGGGCGTGGAGATCCGGGTCGAGGTACACGGCCGGGAGACGAAGGTACCGAGCCGGATGCGGTCGATCATCGACCACGCCGATCACGACAACGCCTATCTGTGCTGGAATTCGGACTTCGGGGAGGTCGGCGATGACGGCACGATCCAGGAAGCCTGGCATCTGATGGGTACCAAGGTCGGCCTGGTACACATCACCGAGCTATGGAAGACCGAGTATCCTTGGCGCGAACTCTTCTCCAAACTGAAGGGCGTAGGCTACGAGGGCTACACGCTCGCCGAGATCTCCGCTGCAAACGATGACGCCGAGCGTCTCATGCACTACTACAAAGCACTCTGGGATGCGTATCAGCATTGAGGGCTGGTGACGCCCCTGTGCAAAGCACGAGGACGAGATGTTCCANTACGAGCAGGGGCCCGGGAGAGAGCCCGGGCCTTTTCCTTACTTACATCTCTCGTCGCCAGGCTGACCCTGGTAATGCCAATTCCTAAATCTTCAATGCCTCTACAAGTCCCGCGTTCTCCAACTCCCCTCTCAGCCTTCCCTCTTCTTCATCATCGAGCGGCCGAGCCGGCAATATCGGATCACCACACTCGATCCCCTGCCAGCGCATTAGTGTATGCACCGCACCATTCTGGCGGACGGTCTGTGCGCCCCTGATCAGCCGGTTTACGTCGCGTTGTAGCTCACGCCCCCTCTCGTAGTCACCCGCGACAGCCGCTTCGTAGATCCCCACAAAGTGCTCGGGCATGATGTTGTAGTACGTCCCGATCCCGGCCTGCGCTCCCATGGCCATCCCGGCCAGGAAGACCTCGTCGTGGCCGTTGAATACGTGGGGGCTCCGACCGCCATCCATGATCCCTTCCATCAGGAAGAGGTTGAAGTTCGTGAACTTCAGTCCCGCCACGCCTTCGATCGAGAGCAAGCGGTCCATTTCGTCCATCGTGAACTCCCGATGGGTGACGACCGGGATGTAATANACGAACAGTGGTAAACCGCTGGCGTAGGCCAACCGCGTGTAGTGCGTGTGCACTTCCTCGAAGGCGTAGCCCTGCACGTACGGCGGCAAGCTGGAAATCCCGTCTGCACCGGCCTCAGCCGCGTGCTTGGCCAACTCCACTGCGTCTGTCTCTGCCGGCGCCCCCACGTGTACGACGACCTTACCTTTTCCCTTCGACGCTTCCACCGCGACCTCCGTCGCCTCTTTCCTCGCGTGCACGGGCAGGAGATACCCTTCGCCCGTGTTTCCGCAGAGATACAGCCCGTGAACGCCTGAACCATAAAGATGCGCGATCAGCGTCTCAAACCGGGACGCGCTGAACCGGCCCTGATCGTCCTTCGGACTTACTGTTGCGGGGTAGACCCCTTTAAATCCATCAATCAGCATCGTTCTCCTCCTCTTGGTGGCGCCAATATCCTTGCGAGCGTGGATTCAGTCAATCCTCTGTTTCCAGCTTTTCGGGCCCACCCTATCTTTGATCTATGACGCGTAAGCAACTCGCCGCAATCTTCCTGATCCTGTTATCCGTCGCCATCTGTACCTGGGCGCCGCTTCCGCTCGAGGCAAATGGACGCATCGTCCTCGCCCTGGCGCTGATTTCGGCCGTCTGCTGGACGCTCGAACCCATCTCGGTCGAACTCACGGCGCTCTGCCTGCTGCTCGCNCTCCCGCTCTCCGGTGTCTCCACGTTCGACGGGGCTTTCTCCGCGTTCGGAAGGCCAGCCGTCTGGCTTGTCTTTGCCGGGATGGTTATCAGTCAGCTGATCACAGAGACTCGACTGGGCAGTCTTCTGTCCGGGATCATCATCGGTCGTTTGCGACATCCGTCGGTCTTCATCCTGGAGCTCAGCCTGCTAGGGCTTCTCCTTGCGATCCTCATCCCGTCGGGCGTTGTTCGCGTGCTCATCATCCTGCCCGTCCTGATTGCGCTGATCAATGCCCTCAAAGTGGAGCGACAGTCCAACCTGAGCGCGGCCATCGTCCTTTCTGTGGTCTGCGCAACTTACTATGGCGGGACCGGCATCCTGACGGCCTCCGTGCCCAACATGGTCATCATGGGGGTGCTCGAGGCCGAGCAGCAGCCCGTCTTCTGGGCACAATGGGCCGGCCATATGCTTCCCGTCATCGGTATCATCCGTGTCCTAACCGTCGCAGGCGTCGTTGTCCTGTTCTTCCGTCCGTCCCTGCCCGACGTGCCCCTCACAAGAGAGGCGCCCGAATTAGGGCCTCCGGAACGAAAAGCCCTCGCGTTGCTGCTCCTGGGTGTTCTGGCTTGGGCAACGGACGTGATCCACCACGTTCACCCCGTCCTGATCGGTCTCAGTCTGTCCATCCTGTGCATCGCCCCCCGAATCGGGCCGCTCACAACCGCGCATCTCAGGAAAGTGAACTACCCGATCCTCATCTACATAGGGAGCGTCTTCGCCCTCGGTGAGGCGTTCGTCGATTCGGACGCAAGTGCCGCACTGGCGCAGAGGCTGACGGGATGGCTCGATCTGGCCGGGAATCCGATGGCGAAGCAGCTCGCCGCTATCACCTACATCGTCACACCGTTCAACTTCCTCGTCGACACCGCCGTGGTCGGTGGGGTACTGACCCCTCCCCTCTTGCAGCTAGGAGCAAGTTCGGGCCTGTCCGCGCTACAGGTCGGGTTGAGTGTCGCCGTCGCGACGGGCATGGTCTTCTTCCCCTACCAGGGCGCCCCCTTCATGATCGCCTATTCCTACGGCTACGTGAGCATGCGGCAGTTCGTGACCACGATGGTGGCCGTCTGCCTGATCAATCTGGTAATCCTCGTCCCGCTCAACCTGCTCTACTGGGGCTGGATCGGCCTCTTCTGACCGTGGCTTGACAGCCTGAAGCCCGCGGTATACCATCGATTCACGCAATCACCCGACTACGGAGCAGAGCATGGCATTACAGAACGTACACGGCGAGCGGGCGCTCGCGTGGGGAGCGATCGAAGCAGGCGTTTCGGTCGTCACTGGCTACCCGGGATCACCGGGCACGAACACCTTCCTCGCCCTCGAGGAGACGGCGAAGGATTACGGGCACTACACGGAGTGGTGCGTAAACGAACGCGTCGCCCTGGATCAGGCGGCTGGCGCATCCCAGGCGGGCAAACGGTCTCTCGTCTGCCTGAAGAGCGTCGGTATGAACGTCGCCCTCGACACGGTGATGGTCCTGAATATGACGGGCGTCCACGCCGGCCTCGTCATCTTGATGGGCGACGACCCGGGCGCCTGGGGATCTCAGAACGAGCAGGACACTCGTCCCATTTCGCCCCTGTGCGAGTTGCCCATGGTCGAGATCTCGGAAGCAGGCGAGGGCCGGGAAGCGATGCGATGGGCCTTCGAGTTCTCTGAGCGCCACCAGACCATCGTCATCCTGCGGATCACCCGCAGCTACAGCGTCGGCATAACCGAGATGAAGGGTCTCAACCCGCCCACGGAGAAGCCGGCCCTCGAACCTGCACGCGAGCCGTATCGCTTCATCTCCGCCCTCGTGACGGTCCACAAGAGCCACACACGGTTGCACGGGAAGCTCAAGGCCATCGAAGCCGAGTTCGAGAAATCGCCACTCAACAGTGTGACCGGCTCCGGCTCTCTCGGCATCATCGCAACCGGCATGGTCTACACCAAGTTTCTCGAGGCAGCAGAAGGCGCGGACCTTTCCGGGGTACAGGTGATGAAGCTGAACACGCTGTACCCCCTGCCATCCGAGACGATCGGAAACTTTATGTCGTCCTGCGAGCAGATCCTCGTCCTCGAGGAAGTCGATCCCTACCTGGAAGACACGATCAAGACAGTCGGATACGACGTCGGCGCGAAGGCGAAAGTCCTCGGCAAACGAACGGGCCACGTCAACTGGGAAGGCGAGCTGTTCCGCTGGCACATCCAGAAGGCGCTGCAGGAGTTCCTGCCCGGATTCTCGCCATCCAAAGCCTACACGGAAGAGAACTGGGAAGAGGAGAAGCCTTTCCGGAAGTCCCACTGCGCTGGTTGCCCCTATGTCCACATCATCAAGACGTTCCGTAAGGTCGCCGAGTCGATCGGGCAGAACCCTTATATGGCAGCGGATCCGGGCTGCGTCGTCACCGCAGCCGAGTTTCTCGACGCCAAGCTGTGCATGGGATCATCAATTGGTGTGGCTTCAGGCTACCAGGCCGCAGGTGTGACGGAGCGAACGGTCGCGATCACCGGCGACTCCGCCTTCTACCACGCCAGCATCAACGGNATCGTTCAGGCGCGGGCTACAGGCTCGAACGCAATCATGGTGGTCCTGGATAACGGCGGTGCGCTGACGACGGGCGGACAGGCCACGCCAGACGGCGGTCTGCCTCTGACCGATGGGAAAGGCAACAAAGTCGGGATTCGGGAGATCGGAGAAGTCTGTGGCTGTGACCCGATCTGGGAGGTCGGCCCGGACGATTCGGACGATCAGATTAAGGCGACGTTCAAGGAAGCCCTGGAGAACGACACATTCAGCATGATCATCGTCCGGAAGCCCTGTAAACACGTGGATTAGCCCGGTCGAAAGCCGGAAAGTCCAAAGTCGAAGGTCAGGTACTTTACGGTGCCTGGCCTTTCGCTTTTCGGGGGTGAGTTTCGACTTTCAGACCTGTGACTTTTCGACTGCCTCTACTTCTGTACATAAAAAAGGCTCTCCGGGCCGCGGAGCCCAGAAGAGCCTCGTCGAAGCAAGTGATACCGCTTGGTCATTGAGTATATCGGCATGCCGATTCCCAATCTTGAGCGCCTGATATCACCTGGCATCAGGAATCGCTATTGGAACTGGAACGTCCCCAAGGTGGAACGGAAATCTGCGTCGGGAAAGTTGCCGTTACTGCCCGAACAGACCACCGTGTAGATCTGGTCTCCCCGCGCGAAAATCACTGTGAGATACCGGCCGTTACCAANGTGGACCCCGGACTGCGGCTCCCGCGCCCGGAAACTCCATTCGATCGAGGCTACCCCAGCGACGGTTCCCATACTCCGCTCCCCTAGCCGGCTGTACCTGTCGAAATTGGACTCGAACAAGCCCTCGAATCCGTCCGCGATAGCCTCCAACTGCTCCGTCTCCGAACTCCCGAACGAACTGAGGATCAGCGTGGGACGCGAGAGGGAACCCTGGCTCGCTCTGCGGATGATGACTTCAACCGGCGAAAGACCGTTCGGTTCACGCGGGCCGAAAAACTGGAACGCGGAGATCGACCAGAGCGAGTCCAGGGGTGTGATCGAGAACCCCCAGTCCGTGTTGGTATAGGTGCGGTCTCTAACGTCCGGTGTTTCCCCGTCAGGTGCGGTCGGCACGGGTTTACAACCCATCGCCAGAAGAACCGCTCCAAGNCAAAGAATGGTTAGTCGTCCCATCATACGCTGCAGCCTTGTCACCCGGTTAGTAGATCAGTCCCAGCCGTCCCCATCTGACCTTTTCCCAGATTCGCCACGCCGGAATATCAGCTTTCCAGGAAAAGTAGATAAACAGCGGGTGTGCTTTGATCTTGTCCATCGAGACCGTTCCCCAGGACCGGGAATCGTAGCTGTTGTCGCGGTTGTCACCCATCATGAAGAGATGGTTTTCAGGCACGGTCTCGGGACCCCAGTTGTCCCGTCTCGAAGGGCCGTGACGACGCCGATCCGTGTATTTAACACCTGAGGGTTCCGAAAAGATCTCTCCGTCCACGTAAAGCACCTGATTTTTCATCTCGATCACCTGCCCCTCGACCGCCACACAGCGTTTGATGAAGTCCTTCGACGGGTCCTTGGAAAACTCGAAAATCACCAGATCTCCCGGTTCGGGCGCCGTGAAACCCCGCACGCTGAACGACGGCATCTTGACGTTCAGGATGGGCAAGCGGTCCGGCACCTGGGTCCCGTAGGTCAGCTTGTCGCCGATCACGTAATCCCCCTCAAGGAGCGTGTCCTCCATCGACCCGGACGGGATATGGTAGGCCTGGATCACGAACGAGCGGATCAGTACCACCAGCACGAGGACAACGCAGACCGTCTTCCCCACCTCCCGGACGGCTGCCGCCGTCTGCACTGTCTGCTGCGCTTCAGCCATCCGCCGGCCACATCAAGACCGGGTGTATTCCATCTTCTGCGGCTGACCGGTCTCGGCGGAACGGTTCGCCGCCAGCGTCACGTCCAGTGAGCGAATCCCGTCTTCCAGATCAGACAGAATCCCACTGCGATCACCGGTCCGAACGGCCTCGATAAAGACCTGATCGATATCTTGGGTCTCGGGCTCGTCTCCCAGGTCTCCCTCCGGACTGAGTGAAACGTTCGCCCCCGTCAGATTCAGCCTCGCATCGTCCAGGACGAAGTCGATCCCACTCGACCCGCCGCCCTCGCGGAGGGCACAGCTCGAGCTCAGAGAACCAATCGCGCCGTTCTCCATCTTGAACGTGACCGCATAGTTGTCGGGTATATCCAGATTCTCGACGTCATTGAGTGTCCTCAGCGCATAATAGGCCTGTACCTCGGTGATCTCACCGGCCACGTATCGAATCATGTCCACCTGGTGCGTGGTCTGCTCCACGAGCTGGCCACCCGACTGCGCCATCACACGCCACCACGGTGTCCCGGGCAGTCCGCCCCAACGGTGCGAGACAACCATACCGACGGTACGGTTCTGGACGAACGCCCTCGCCTGCTGCACGGCGCCGAAATACCGCAACTGATAGCCGACGCACGTAATCACGTCCACCTTCTTCGTCGCCTCCAGAATCTCGTTGGCCTTCGCCATCGACGGCGCCACGGGCTTCTCGAGGAACAGATGGACCCCCCGCTCCGCCGCCATCGTCTCCGCGTCAAAATGAGCGAACGTCGGCACTACGACATACATCACATCCAGCTGCTCTTCATCGAGCATCGCCTTGTAGTCGGAGTAGACCCTCCCACCGAATTGATCGGCGGCCTCCTGTGCCGTCGCTTCGTTGACATCGCAGATCGCCGCGAACTCGACATCNTCGATGTCCGCCAGCGTTTTCATGTGGCCTCGGGCCCGGCCTCCGGCCCCAACAAACCCTGCCTTGATTGCCATGGTGTATCTCCTATCTTACGCGCTTCAACCCTGATTTCCGCACATTATAGAAGCNCGATTCAGGGGCGTCAAGGTTACGAACCAAACGGAGGACCCCAGTGATTACGGGCATCGGACACATCGCCATCACCGCATCTGATTTCGAGGCATCCATCGCATTCTACCGGGACGTTCTCGACCTCCCCGAAGCCTTCCGCGCGGACAGGGAGAACGGATCGCCCTGGATGGCCTACGTCAAAACCGGCGCCGCCGACTTCATCGAAATCTTAGGCGGCAAGGGTGCAACGGCCTAGGAGGTTCCGGAGATAGGCGTCAAGCACATCTGTCTCTGGGTAGACGACATCGATGCCACGCTGCACGACCTCAAGTCCCGAGGCCTGGATGTGGACCCATCGGGTGTCAAGACAGGTCGCAGCAAGTGACGGCAGTACTTTATACAAGACCCCGACGGCGTCCGGATTGAGATGATGCAATTGATGCCGGAGTCGTTACAGGCAAAGGCGTTGAATCAGTCCAAAATCCGAAAGTCGAAAGTCAAACCCCGGCCCAAGAGCCCGAGCATGGCAAAGATCGAGCTCTTCGAAGACATCGAAGCCTGACAGAAAGCACGCGAAATGACCAAGCGCGTACGAGGTATCGTCGACGGGAGAATTCGCTCTCGGCTTCGGGCTTCGTGACCAGGTGCGTAAGTCAGCCGTTTCTGCAATGTCAAACATTTCTGAAGGCTTTGAGCGGAACAATGACAACGAGTTACACCGCTTTCTTTCGTACACAAAAGGGTCGAGTGGGGAGCTTCGTTCCCAACTCTATGTGGCACTGGACGACGGGTTAATTGAGCAAGAGGGCTTCGACAATCTCTACGAACGATGTCTTGAGGTATCAAGAATGCCATCCCGATTCGTGCAAAACCTCAGGCCTTAACGGCTGACTTTCGACTTTCGAGCCGTGACGCAATGCCTATGAGAACAACAGACCTAGACATCCTCGAGAAGAACATCCGCGCCTTAGCCGACCGGTGCCAAGAACAAGATATCCCCCTACGACTGCACACCAAGACTCACAAGATTCCGGAAATCGCGAAGATGCAGCTCGAAGCAGGAGCGATCGGAATCGTAAGCCAAAAAGTTGGTGAGGCAGAGGCGCTGGTGGCAGCGGGGATCAAGGATATCCTGATCCCTTACAACATCATTGGGAAGCAGAAGGTAGATCGGCTGGCCGCCCTCTGCAATCAGGCGACAATGACCGTGTTCGTGGACTGTCGGAAGGCATGGTCGAGAACAAAGCGTCAGTTGGCGTGCTGGTCGAGTGCGATACGGGCGGCAATCGTTGCGGTGTCCAGACGCCCGAAGCAGCAGCCGATCTCAGCGCACTCATCCACAGCCTTCCAGGGCTATCGCTCGAGGTAGTCATGACCTATCCGAGCCACGAGCTAGCGAAAAACTTCATCGACGCCATCAAACGCCTCTTCGCTGATCGCGGATTGCCCCTGAATACCATCAGCGGCGGCGGCACGGGCAGCGAGGCTATGTCAACACAGATCGGCTGTACGGAAACCCGGATCGGGTCGTATGTCTTCNAAGAACCGACCCGGATCAACCCGGGACAGAAACCCGCCCAACCCTAAGACGTGCGCCGAACGGATGATCTGCACGGTGGTTAGCGCGCCCACGCCGGACCGCATCATCATAGACGGCGGCCAGAAGACCTTTACGAGCTATGCGCCGACTCCATACGGCTAGATCATCGAGTATCCGGATGCGAAGATCTACGGCATGTCTGTCGAGCACGGCCACGTCAATGTGTCGGACGTCGACCACAGATTCGAGATCGGTGAACGTCTCTCCGTGATCCCACTACACCAGGGCATGACCACGAACCTGCACGACCAGGTGTATGCCGTCCGGAACGGTCAGGTCGAAGCCACGTGGCGTGTTGCAGGAAGAGGAAAAATTCGGTAGCCCCAGAAAGGATCGATTCCANGTCTGAATTACGCTGGGAACGCATGTTCCCCGACCAACTAGAGGCCGCCTTCGAGGCCTGCCCACTCGCCTGGTTCACCTACGGACTGTGCGAACCGCACGGCCCGCACAACGCCGTCGGTCTCGACAGCCTGAAAGCGCACGCTATCGCCTGTCGGGCGGCGCAGGAACACGGGGGTATCGTTGCGCCCCCCGATTACTGGCACATTCACGAGATCGGTGTCTACGCGTTTTGGTCCGAACGCGCCGTCGGTCAGCCGGCCCGATCCTGGCTGACCTGCATGCCTCCCTGGCAGCACTTCAAGAACGTCCTCTACCAGATCCGTCAGGCGGACACCCTNGGGTTNCACGCTGCCATCCTGATCACCGGTCACTACGGTCCGAACTGGAAGGATNTGAAGACGCTGATCGAGCTCGTTCAGCCCCACGTTGGTGCGCGNCTCTACGGGCTTCCCGACTTCGAGGCCAATACGCCGGGATTCGCTGAAGACGGGAACAGCGGCGGTGATCACGCCGGTCGTGTCGAAACCTCCCTCCTGTGGGCGACTGAACCCCAGTGTGTCGACATCACGCGTTTACCGGACGAAGCAGATGAGGGACCTCACTTCGCGATGGGTAAGAACGCGCGTGAATCGAACCGACGGATCGGCGAACGGATGATCAGGGATGAGGTCGCCTGGCTGGGTAACAAGGCGAAGGAGTTGCTAGCGGCGTATCAGGAAGCGAAGCCGGAAGTGAGGCTACGAACGTTCGATCAGGTCGAACAGGTGTGGGACGAGGTGGTGCGGCCGAAGTTCGGAGAGTTCGAGACCATGCAAGACAGCTGGAGTGATGATCAGGCATTGCCGGAGTCGTCGGTTTGGCGTGCGAACTGGAAGGTGAGTGAGTCAACGCGGTCGAAGGTTTGAGGAGAACACGTAGCTTCAAGCCCTCACCCTATTCGCGAGCGTCAAACCATGCTCGCGATTATTCCACTCTCGTTAGCAGGAGAGGGAAAGCCTCATTGCGACAGACTGAACGGTCTGCGTAATACTAGAATCCTCCCCTGCTCTCGGGAGAGAGCTTGCCCCCGACTCGATCCAGGGACAGGTCCGTCGAAAACGGATCAGGTGAGGGCATGCTTCTCCAAGGTCTCTCGATTTGTTACGGCCGGTTGTCGACTCCGCTTGAACTGACGGCGTGGACCTACCACGAATGTACATGGTGACCGTCCTCCGGGAACCAGATCGAATCCACCACGAAGGACAGGAATACCGCCATAGCGTATCCCGCCAGCATCCCTACAAAAAAGGGACGGCACCGGTTGTAGAGCTGGATCCCCCCGATCCGGAGGATAATCGACTTCGCCGCCCAGGCGATGAAGATGGACATCGTCGAGTGCATGGCGTGACCNACCGGGACGATCATCCCCATCGGATTGACGGGCCACCANGTAAACCGGTATCGCAGCACGCTCATCACACCGAACAGCAGCATCCCCATTCCCACCAGTACATACCGCTCGGGCTTCATCTCCGGCACGTCCTTAATCTGCTTCACCAGCGCGTCGTAAACACGGGGTGGATACCGGGTGAACGGCAGATCGTTGAAGTTGAACGCCCCGTACGCATAGCTCAGATACAACGTATACAGGATGTTCGCCGCCACGCCCACCACCAGTGTCAACACGATGGCGCCCAGCAGCCGTCTCGAATTGCCACGGATGATGTCGCCGATCTTGGCCACGTGGACAAGTGGGACCATGAACATCGCCTTGCTCTGGGTCCTGATCGCGGAGAACAACGTGATCGATGTGCGCGCCCTTGCCGAGTAATCGGTCGGGTGGAAGAAGAGATCGGTAATCCCGGCTTCGTTGATCGGCATGCTCATGTAGACCACACCTGTCTCGGCGATCACCCGGGACAACCCGATGTAGGCGATAAACAGCCCCAACGTCATCGGGACGACCATCTTCCACTCCAACCCCGTGGACCGGATCCACAAGGCGATAAACACGAGTGAGACCAGGAAACTGATGACAGCAGTCCGGCTGGACATCAGATCATCGGAGTCCTCTTCTCTATCCTCGTTCCTCCAGGCCTTCCGCCATACCTCGGCCAGATGCTGGCGGGCGGTGAAGAAGGTCCACACCACCAACGCGATGAACGCTCCTGCGGACTGCAGTCCTGCGACGGGATCACCCGGACCGGTCTTGGCCGTAATCGCCAGCCCTATTCGTCTCGACAGGGCGATCTCGTTCATGTAGAGGAGGTGGAAGACGAGGATCGAGAACAGCAGATCGATATTCGCGAAGTAAGCGAACCCAATCGTGAAGAAGTTGATNCCAGTGTGCTGAGGCGGGTAATACCGAGCGAAGTAGAGCCACTGCTGGCCGAGCCAGATCTGCGGGAAGCCGGGGATGAAGTAAGAGATGATGTTCCACCCCTTGACCAGGAAGATCAGGCCGAACCCCACCCAGAACAGACGAGTCGAAAACAGACTGTCTCGGTCGCCGGCGTCGGCCGCCTCCGCCAGGCTGACGGGTGGNCCGAGCATGGGATACGTCACCCGCTCGTTCTCCGACCACTGTTTGCGGAGAATCGTGGAGATCGCGATCGAGGCGACTGTGATGGCCGCGATCAGGCTCAACCACCAGAACATCGGGACATACCAAACATCCCAAGGCACGTCCATTCCGTAGGGCAGGCCTTCGAACAACCAACGCATGGCGCCACCCTCGTTCGAGGGAGTCAGCCAGGTCGGCAAATGCGGATGAACGAGTTCTGTCCACTGGTTCTCCGGTGTGGCGCGGTAGTAGGGAACGGAAATCATCCCGAGGAAGAACGACGTCAGCCCATAGGCAGGAATCGCCGCCCCCACGAGCCCCATCGCCAGGACAACGAGCAGTTCGTTCTTGTTGAAGGCCAGCCGCTGAAACCGGGATCGGAGGATCTGGTTCGCGAAAACGATCAGGACATACGTGCACAGAAGGGCCATGGGGAAATGGCTGATGTTCATCCGTGACGTGGACGCGATATACTCGCAGTATGTGTTCCAGCACCCGATCCAGATGACGGTCAGGATACCGAACACAATGGAGCGCGCAGTAATTGCGGGAGATGTATCGGAGTCGGTAAGCGGTTGTGAAGAAGGAAGAGCCACTGAGAATCGTCAGGACATCAACTGAAAGGTCACCTGCGTGTCCAGGTAGTTGAGATGGAGTGGTTTGGTGACATACTCCACAGCGCGGCGTTCCATCGCCTCACGCGCGATGTCTTCATCGTCGACGGCCGAGATCGTGATCGCCTTGAGTTCCCGCTTGATCTCCCGCAACTGCTTTAGCAGGTCGATCCCGTGAATGTCGGGCATCATGATGTCCAGCAGGGCCAGGTCAGGGTTGTGCTCCCGGACAAGGTCGGGCGCCTCGGTCGGGACATTGGTCGTGTAGACCGTATGTCCCTTGAGATCGCTGAAGAAACCGTGGATCAGCTTGCAGATGCTCTGGTTGTCGTCAACGACGAGCAGCTTGGCCATAGTGCTTGTTCAACTCCTGTGCACAGCGGAACCCGAAGCTCGGATCCCGATGCGACCGGATGTTCCCCGGTCGGTGGGTACACTTCGAGAATGCCACGCTTCCATACCATGCGCCACCCCGGAGCACGCGGCGTTCTCCGGTCAATGGTCCCTGAGGGTCGTTCTCCGGGCTGTTACGATAGTAGTCTCTGTCATACCAGTCAGCACACCACTCCCACACGTTCCCGGTCATATCGAAAGCGTCAGCGTTCTCTTCAGCGTAGCTGGCCACCACGACCGGTCCGGCCGAGAGAGACTGACCGCTCCTACCCTTCCCAGGATCGAAGTCATCTCCGTAGGCATAGTCGGAGCCCCTTACTCCCCGACAGGCACGCTCCCACTGTGCCTCTGTCGGAAGCTGTTTGCCCTGAGATTCACAGTATGACTTCGCCTCCGTCCACGACACGTTGGTCGCCGGCATGTTCGCCCCGGAGAAGGGCGGATCGTATGACGAGACAGCCGTCCGATAAGCGCCAACCGTCACTTCGGTCCGATCGATGTAGTAGGGTGACAGCCGAACCTGGTGTCTCGGTCGTTCCGAATAGGCGCCATCACCGGCACCCATCTGAAACACGCCGCCCCGGACGTAGACCATGCCCGGGGGCCGCAGTATCTGATCGATTTCGATGGCTTCACTGCGCCGGACATCGAGTACAGTATTGACGGTCTCTAATCCGTCGCGGGACATCCGGATACTTCGCTTCCCAGCCGGCACGGCGACTGAAAGGCTGGAATCAGGAGTCGTTCCCACGACGATTCCATCAATTGAGATGGTCACACCTGAAGGAATCGTGCGTATTCTGACGATCGCTTTCGTCGTCGTCAGATACACAATGTAAGCGATCCCCGCAACCACAATCACGGCCAGCGGGATCAGCAACAGGATCCTGAAAGACCGTTCAGCTGCCATTCCGCTAGAGATGCTGGCGCCAGCTTTGCTGTGAGTCGTATCCCAGAAGCTCGCGCGCCTTCGAGATATCCCAACCCGTGTCAGACCCGCCAAAGCCACCAGGTCGTTCCACCGACCAAGCGGTCTGTGCGAGTATCAACTCCACAGGCGCATCGACCCAGCTATCGGCAACCGACAGGCTGAACACGGAGTGTCCCGATAGATCCGCGTCCCAGAACTTGCCTCCTTTCGGCGGATGTGCCCTTGGCGTCACGCGATCAACGGCCAGAATCTGGTGCCCGGCTTCAGCCAGCGCCTGGACGACCCACCACCCCACCTTCCCTGATGCCCCTGTAACCAAGGTCGTCCCCATCACACCTCCAGGTTCTCCGCCGTCCCCTGTGTCAAAGGCCCGAACGTATCCGCCCGTCTGATCAAGTCATACCGACGCCCAAGGGGCAACCCCGTAAAGTCACTGATCGTCAGATCCGGATCGATGTCCGCCCAGATGACGCTGCCCTTCTCTTCCGATTCCGCCAGGATCGCGCCCGTCTGCGCGACGATTCTCGATCGCCCGTTGTTCAACGACGCCGCAATCGCCACCTGATTGTCAACCGCACGCGTGCGGACGACGCTGTCCCAAACGGCGCCACCGTCCCGGTTGTCTCCCATGTTCGGGAACAGGATCAAGCCCGCTCCCTTCAGAGCAAGGATACGCGACACCTCCGGAAAGTGGCCATCATAGCAGATCATGAACGCGACCTTGCCGAAGTCCGTGTGGAAGATGGGATACTCGTGCCCTGGAGCCAGTCCTTTCGTCAGTCCCTCACCCGCCGGCAGGTGGGTCTTCCGATACTTACCCACAAACCCGCCGTGTCGGTCGATCAGAACTCCCGTATTGTAGACACGATCCTCCGCCTGCTCCCTCACGCTTACCGCGACGTAGAAGCCGTGTTCTCTCGCTTTCTCCGCCAAACGCCAGGTCGTCGGCCCGGGAACGGGCTCGGCAAACAGTCCCATCTCATCTGGCAGCCCCTTGACGTTGATCAATTCGGGCAGACAGACGATATCCGGCCTCGACGTGGCCGCCACATCCAGTTTCTCGCAGTAGAAGTCCGCACAATCGGCAGGCGAACCCGGGTCAATCGGGTTTCCCGATACGACGGCAACCTTGTAGGGGAGGTTACCCGGCGCATCCGTTACATCATAGAGGCGGCATTCGCTCCACCTGACTTCACCCAGTGCCCACCCCGAGTAAAGCCTGAGTGACATCCCCTCAGTGGCATCTGATCCGGAAAAGGACCGTCTCAGAACTTCCCAACCGTCGCGCGTCCCCGCGGCGTCCAACTGCTGGTGGAACCGCTCCTTGGGGCCCGCTATCAGAACAGCCTGCCTGGCTCGACTCGCATCGAAGCCTTCGGGACGACACAGCACTTCCACCGTGTAGGTCCGATCGGATTCCAGTCCGGTCAGCGACCGTTCCCAATAGCCGAACAGCGACGTCGATTCACAGACCGTAGCCAGCGCCTGACGCTCCGCCGGTCCCCCATCCACACGAACGCGAAACACGGGCTCCTGGGCGAGAGGCGGATAGCCCTGCCCCCACTCCGCGGGATCAGCCAGCAAGTTTTCGAATCGGTAATCCAGTTCTTCCATCAATCAGGTCTTCTTCAACACGCGCTCCACGCGCGTCCACGTGTTCGATCCATCCGTCTCGCTGCCGATCGGCCGAAAGCTGTGTCGCCGGTACAAGCGGTCAGGCGCGGGGTCTCCCTCAGAAAAGGTCGCCTCGATCGTCCGGATTCCGGCTTCCCTCATCTCCAGCACGGCGCGTTCGACGAGATGCGTCCCCAGGCCCCATCTTCGTTTGTCCTCACGGACGACGACTGGGCCCAACACCGCCATGCCCTCATCCTGCTGCCAGCCACAGACGCCCACCACGACACCTTCCTGCTCGGCGACCAGGACATCGCCCTGAAAGCTGCGCGCCGAGCGGTACAACAGATCGGCCACCGGGGCTTCCAGCGCCAGGTGGCCGATCCATTCGCGGAGCCCGTCCGTCGATGGGTTAGAAACCCGACGAATGCCGATGTGGCGAAGACGCAACGGCGTTACGAGCCGATCGCCGTCGAGTCAGCCCGTTCCAGCAGCTCGATCTCGTATCCGTCCGGGTCGTCGATGAAAGCCATTTTGCGGCCCGTCGGGAACATCTCGCGCCAGTCGCCCGGCCAGATCTCGATGCCGTCCTTTTCGAGCTTGTCGCAGCAGGCAATCAGATCCGGAACCCCGATGGCCAGGTGCATCAGATCATCCGGGACCTTCAGGTCGTAATCATCGGAGTAGGTCAGCTCGAAGGTGTGCTCATTACCGGGGAGTTCCAGGTGACAGACCTGATTCCCGGCCGGGCTCTTTTCGCTGCGGCTCTTGACCACAAACCCGAGATGCTTGCAATACCAATCGATCGATCCATCCAGGTCGCTCACACGGACCCGTGTATGCAGAAAAACCGGCATTCGCCGACTCCTTTCCATGATGTTCATCGTGCAACGTCAATCGACTGAAAATACGTCAGCCACCCCTTTTCACAAGGGAAATGTGCACGAAAAAAACCGGTGTGATCGCTCACCCCGGCCAAATCCTGCTGACAACGACTGCGTCTATAGATTATGCGGCAGCTTCCAGTCCCAACGCCCTCCGAACACGCCGGACCGCTTGCCGGTGATGACTCTGCACTGCGCTCTTAGAGATCTCAAGGAGCAGGGCAATTTCCGCGAATGTCTTGCCCTGGGATCGCAGAAGAATCACCTGATACTTACGCCCCGTGATCACCGTTTCGATGACGTCCCGGACCTGTGCGAGCCGGATTGGATCTGGACCGCTGCAGATCAACTGCCCCAACGAGTAGAGCATATCCATGCTCTGCAGGTTGTCGGACAGTATCGTTAGCTGCTCGGGCGAGTACGGGATCTCGCGGACTGTATCGTATCTGAGCTTAGCCATTAAAAAACAAGCATATAAAAAAGAAAAACGGGGCGTGACCTCCCCGTTGCTGAGCCTAATTTAGGCGCTTAATGGGCCTCTGGCAAGCGAAAAGCCCGTCCCGAAAGGGCTTGACCGATCGTCTGATTGGGCGTAATAACCGCCAGAACAAAGGCTTCCGCCTTATCGAAAGGCCCCATGGCAGAACTCATCATTTCCGTCCTCGCCGTCGTCCTGATATCGGCGATGTGCTCGCTGTTCGAAGCGGTAGTCCTCTCCACGCCACTCAGTCACATCGAGCGGCTTGCCCAGGACGGCGCCACCAGTGGCCGCATCTTCCGAAAACTCCGTCAGAACGTCGACAGACCGCTTTCCGCGATCCTTTCGCTGAACACCATCGCGAACACGGGAGGCGCCGCGATCGCGGGCGCCGCCTTCCTCCGAGTCTATGGATCGGAGGGAGACTACGACATCTACTTCCAGGTCGGTCTGACGCTTGCGGTCCTGTTCCTGTCCGAGGTGATCCCCAAAACTGTCGGTGCGGTTTACAGCCGACAGCTCACAGGGTGGGTCGCACGCCCTCTGCTCGGGCTGGTCTTCTTGATGCGTCCTCTGATCGCTCTGACAGGTCTGGCAACCAAAGCCGTCTCACGCGGCAGCGACCAGGGTCAGGACGTCTCCGGGGAGGACCTTCAGTCCCTGGCCAAGCTGGGTGCGCGAACAGGTGCGATCGAGGCCGATGAAGCCACGGTTATCCAAAACGTCCTGAGCCTCCGGGAGAAGCAGGCCCGTGACGTGATGACGCCTCGTACCGTCGTGTTCGCGCTGCCCGAGACCTCCTCCGTCGAA
Organism: Gemmatimonadota bacterium; assembly: GCA_002727195.1. Classification (GTDB taxonomy): domain Bacteria; phylum Latescibacterota; class UBA2968; order UBA2968; family UBA2968; genus UBA2968. The sequence continues at coordinate 705,927 of PBWH01000006.1, read as the reverse complement.
GCGGCCCGACAGGAGAGCGGCACGTGGGCGCACAGCCGCATCCCCGTCTACGCGGACGCCTTCGAAGACATCGTCGGCATCGTCCTCCGTCGGGATATCCTCGCCGCGCTCGCCCGAGACCGGGATCAGGTCCAGCTCTCCGTCCTCATGCGCCCTGTTCATTTCGTGTCGGAATCGACCGACCTCGACAGGATCCTCGACACCTTCCTCGAGAAGCGTCAGCACCTGTTCGTCGTAATCGACGAATTCGGGGGGCTGGCTGGCGTCCTCACCCTGGAGGATGTGCTCGAGGAAATCCTGGGCGTGGAGATCGTGGATGAGCTTGATCAGGTCGAGGATATGCGGGAATTGGCGCGGAAACGCCGCCAGCAGACGGCCGAAGGCGGAGAAACGTCCGACAGCTAGGTTGGTCGAATCCCCTCCGACGCAGTATATTTCAGGCGTCAACTTGGCACATCCATCCCGATTCCGGATCCCCCAGCCTTGGCTTCGACGGACGACCTCCAAACTCGCAATCAAACTGCGCTCGAGCACGCCTCGGGAGACACGCTCCTTTACGAGCTCCTCTCGTCTGCCGCGGAAAACCGTTCCACACACAACCTGACATTGATCGCCGACGCGTATCACTTTTCGGAACGGACGTTTCGTGACGAGCGTCGTCGATCGGGCAAGCCGCTCCTCGACCACGCCGTCGCCGTCGCGCACATCCTCGTCAACACCAACTTGGGCTCGACCACCGTCGCAGCCGGCCTCGTCCACGAAGCCGTTGAGAACGGACTCGCCCTGCCCGCACTCCGAGAGGAGTTTGGCGATGAGGTGGCAGAACTGGTCGAGGGAGTCGACAAGCTGAAAGACCTGACGTTCCAGGCTCCCCAAGAAGAGCTGGCCGAGCAATACCGGAAGACCCTGATCGCCATTGCCGAGGACATCCGCGTCGTCCTGATCAAGTTCGCCGACCGCCTCCACAACATGCGATTCGCAGTCGAGCTCGACGAACAGACGCGCTCCCAAATGGCGATGGAATCGAGGGACATCTACGCACCACTCGCTCATCGCCTGGGGCTCGCCCGTATTCGATGGGAGCTCGAGGACCTTAGCCTCAAGGGTCTCGAGCCAGACCACTACAACGCAATCAAGGAAAAAATCTACCTGCGTCGGGCGGAGCGGGAAAACCTGATCGAGGAAGTCTGTGGGCCGCTGAGGGACGCGATCGCCAAGGCCGGCGTGGACGCCGCGCTGAGCGGCCGCCCCAAGAATTTCTACAGCATCTACAAGAAGATGATCCGCCGGCGGATCAGTTTCGAAGAAATCTACGACCTGATGGCACTCCGGATCGTCGTGGACACAGTCCAGGATTGCTACACCGTGCTCGGACTCGTTCACGCTCTGTATACGCCGGTAATGGCGCGATTCAAGGATTTCATCGCCACGCCGAAGAGCAACATGTATCAGTCGCTCCACACCACCATCATCTCGCCGAGCAACGTAATGATGGAGGTCCAGATACGTACCCAGGAGATGCATCAGACGTCGGAGGTGGGAATCGCCGCCCACTGGCGATACAAGGAGGGAGGAGACGCGACCAGCGAGCTCGACGAGCACATGCCCTGGCTGCGCAGCCTCCTCGATTGGGAGAGCGAGACCAAGGACCCCGAGGAATTCATCGAAGACCTCAAGTTCGACCTGTTCCCCGATGAAATCTACGTGTTGACACCAAACGGGGATCCCGTCCAACTGCCCTTCCAGGCGACACCGATCGACTTTGCTTTCGCCATCCACACGGACCTGGGCCTCCAGTGTTCAGAGGCCCGCGTGGACGGACGGATCGCCCCGATCGAGACGACCCTGCAGACGGGAAACCGGATCGAAATCATCACCTCACCAGATGCCACACCATCTCCGGCCTGGTTGCAGTCGACTCGCAGCCGGAAGGCGCGCGCACACATCCGGCGATGGATCCGGGAGCAGGAAGAGGCGACGCGCGACTTTCCCAGATCGGTCGAGCTTCTTCTCACTGCAGATGACAGGGACAACTTGCTCATCGACCTGGCCTCGACAATCTCAGGTCTCGGGGCATCGATCGTCAGCGCAGAACTGGCGACGGAAAACGACCAAGTCACAGACCGTTTCACGTGTCGTGTTCGGTCAGCAGAAGCTCTGGCTCAACTCGAGAATAAGGTACAAGGTGTTCGGGGCATCACCTCTGTAGAGGTCAAGCATACCAACTAAAAAGGGCGGGCTGGCAGGCCGCCCCCTATCACTCTCCCTGATATATCCGTTCTACTCCTCTGATCGCAACTCGTCCTTGAGCGAGGCCAGCTTGACCAGCGCTTCGACCGGCGTCATCTCATCCACGTTCATCTCCGCCAGCGCGTCGACCACCGGATGGCTCGGCGCATCCGGTTCTCCCTCGAACAGACTGATCTGACCGTTCGACGAATTCCTCGACCTGCGCACTGCTGACTGCATCAGTGACAAATCGTTCTGCTCCAACCGCTTAAGGACACGCTGCGCCCCCTCGATCAGGCTTCGCGGCATCCCCGCCAGCCGGGCCACTTGGATGCCGTAGCTGTGATCGCAGCCGCCTGGCACGAGGGTGTGCAGAAACACGATGTCCTCTCCCCGCTCCTTGACAGCCACGCTGAAATTCCGAACACGCGGCAGCAGGTCCTCGAGTTCCGTCAACTCGTGGTAGTGCGTCGCAAACAACGTCCTCGGTCGGACGTCCGAATTGTGCAGATACTCCGTCATCGCCCAGGCGATACTCAACCCGTCGAACGTGCTCGTTCCGCGCCCGATCTCATCGAGCAGGACAAGACTCCTGGCTGAGGCATTGTTCAGGATGTTCGCCGCCTCGTTCATCTCGACGAGGAAGGTTGACTCGCCTCTCGCGAGGTTGTCCGACGCCCCCACGCGCGTGAAGATTCGATCAGCGATCCCGATGGATGCCCGATCGGCAGGCACAAAGCAGCCAACCTGAGCCAACAGCACGATCAATCCGGTCAGACGGAGGATCGTCGACTTACCAGCCATGTTCGGTCCAGTAATGATCAAGATCTGGTCCGTCTCACCATCGACCGTCACATCATTCGCTACAAAAGTACCAGAGGGCAGGAGGGTCTCGATAACGGGATGTCGCCCCGCCTCAATCACCACCCCTAGCTTGTCGTTGACGTCAGGCCGTGTAAACGCCTGCGTCTTGGACACCTCGGAAAAGCTGCACAGCACGTCGAGCGTGGCGACTGACCGTGCCGTCTGCTGGATTGGAGCCACCCAGCGGGCAACCTCGTCGCGCAGTTCCGTGAACAGGTCCTTCTCCAACTCCTTCGCGCGTTCGTCAGCCCCGAGGATCTTGGCTTCCCAATCCTTGAGGTCTGGCGTGATGAAGCGTTCCGCGTTCACAAGCGTCTGCTTGCGGATAAAGGTGTCGGGCACCTTGTCGAGGTTCGCTTTGGTCACCTCGATGTAGTAGCCAAAGGCCTTGTTGTAGCTCACTTTCAGCGACTGGATCCCCGTCGTCTCCCGCTCACGGGCCTGTAACCCGGCCACCCACTCTCGTCCGCCCGTCGCCGCCTGACGCAGCTCGTCCAGTTCGTCGTGACACCCTTCGCGGATCACGCCGCCGTCGGCGACCTGGATCGGGGGCTCGTCAACCAGCATCTTCTCGAGTCGCTTTCGCAGCTTCGCCAGATCGGGGAAGCCCTCGGCCCGCATCTCGACGAGCATCTGGCTCTTCACGTCGCTCAAGAGATCCAGCACCGGTGGGATCTCGATCAGAGACGTCCTGAGAACACCCAGATCGCGAGGGGTCGCCCGGCCACAACAGACTTTGGAAATAATCCGCTCGATGTCACCGACGCTCTTGAGGGCGTCCCGCAGGTCGCCGCGCAGTCGCTCCTCGCCATACAACTCCTCCACGCAGCCGAGCCGCTCGACGATCGCTTCCTTGCGCGTAAGGGGTTGGAACAGCCACTCTCGCAGAAGTCTGGCCCCGGGAGCCGTACGCGTACGGTCGACCACCGAGAGCAGTGTCCCTTCACGACGCCCCTCCTGGATCGAGGTCACGAGCTCAAGGTTCCGCTGGGTCACCAAGTCGAGCGTCATGTTTTCATCCTGCGTCTCCGTTCGAATCCCCGTGATGTGAGGGATCGCGCCTCGCTGATTCTCTTTGAGATATGCGAGCACCCCGCCGGCCGCCCCCACACCGACGGTCATCTCGTCGATCCCGAATCCCCTCAGTGAGTTGGTCTCGAAATGCTGGATCAAAGTGTCTCTTGCGTAGGCGGGACTGAACGACCAGTCGTCGGCTCGAGTTAGCAGCACGCCTTCCAACGCTTCAGCGAAGGATTCCTCGTTTGCGTCACACCACCCCGTCGTTGCCACAACTTCTGCTGGATCAAGTCGACTGAGCACCTCCCATATATCGTCGGCCCCAACCTCCTGGACTCGGAATGCTCCCGTCGACACATCGGCAACCGCGACCCCAGCCTTGCCCTCCTCGACGAACACACCGGCCAGGTAGTTGTTCCGTTTGTGATCAAGCAGATCCTCAGCCAGAATCGTCCCCGGTGAAACGACCTGAACCACCTCGCGCCGCACCACCTTCTTGCCCTTCTGCGGCGGCTCCATCTGCTCGCAGATCGCGACCTTCTTCCCGGCCCGGATGAGACGAGCCAGATACGGATCGAGCGCGTGATAGGGGAGACCCGCGAGCGGGATTTTGTCCGCTTTTCCGTTGTTGCGCTTCGTCAGTGTAAGGCCGAGAATCTGCGATACGATCTTGGCGTCGTCATAGAATGTCTCGTAGAAATCTCCCATGCGGAACAGCAGGATCGAATCGGGATGATCCTGCTTGAAGCGCTGATACTGCTTCATCATGGGGGTCGGTTCGCTGCTCATCGGTCTTTTCGGATCTATGTAAGTAGCTACGTCAGCGTTGCGTCACCGCGCAGACCGCGGCGACGGGAGAGTAGGGAGTCCAAAGGCCTGGGCAAAGCCCAGCACAATTGCAGGCTCTACCTGCACAGCTAACAAGTGTACATTCCGGTCACCGTGCTACGTACGGTGACCCATCGATGGGCTTGCCGAGCTATCCATCACTTACCACCCGACACTTCAGCTTTTCCACGCGGGAAATGTGTCGGCCGCTGCGCTCGGCCTGATCCTTGGTCTCGTAGGGCCCCACCTGCACACGGGTGAGGTTACCCCCGTCGACCAGTCGCACGGATGGCACGGATCCGGTGAGCCGTTTCACGAGCGCGTCCACCGAGGACCGCTTCGAGAAGGAACCGACCTGGACCCAGAACGCCCCCGCGGCCGGTGTCTCCTTCTGCATACGGCCTGCTGCCTCAAACGTCGAGACGTCTCCGCCCCAGAGTGGGGCTGCCGGAAGCGTCGTCGCCTGAGTTTCCCGATCTCCAACAGCCTGCTGATCCAACGTTACGAGAGCTACGGTCGCGTGCGGTGCTATATGGGAGCCCGGATAACTGTCCAGCACCTTCTGATAGTTGACTCTGGCCGAATCCAACTGCGTATCAAAGCCGTCGGAACCAGGTTTGGCCGCGATCTGGTAGGTTCGACCGATCCGGTATAGCGCCATCGGGTAGTGCGGGCTGTTGGGGTACGCTTCGATCAGCGACTGATAGGTGCGTCGTGCCGTGAGATACAGACCTCGCGGGTCCGAATAGGCTGATTCTGCCAACTGAAAGTGGGCGTCATCAGCGTGGACACCGCCCTGACGGGTCACCTCCCTGAAGTGACGCTTTGCCTGGCCGTCCACTTCCGACAGTCGGCCGAGCCAGTAACGACTCGCCGCATCCGTTGCCGTACTGTTGAGCACGGCCCGTGCGGAATCCGCCTGGCCACGTGCTATCAATCGCTCCGCGACAGAGGTCTGAGCCTGGCCTGATCCTGACAGGAGAAGCGTTACAACGATCAGCAGGACGCTACGCACCGATCGCGTTCCGATACGAGTAGTCGAACAGGATCTCGAACTCGCGCTGCTGGATCTCTCGGCACAGCGCCTCCTCGCCCGATTGCCCCATCAGGCATGCCTCAGCGAGATCGATAAAGGCATAGGGGTTCCAGGCCGTCTGATCGCGCAGGAAGGCCGCATCGTCCCCACTGTCCGCGGCGACCTCACGGGCTGCCTCGCACAGATCACCAAAAGCCGCGTGGTCTCCGACCTTCCGAAACCAGTACTTGGAGTTCGAGAAGTCGGGCTCACGACGGTGCATAATGCCGTGCCAATAGCTCCCGGTCGTCGAGTGGATGCCCTGGCTGATCGTGTGTGAATCATCAAGATAATTGTGATACAGCCAGGCGGCAGATACACAGGACTCCGCCATCTCCTGATCGGCTACCGTCTGACCCTCGAACACCGTGGAAACGGATAGTGCGTCCAGGTCAGGACGGGCGGCGGTGTTCGCCTCGCCGCCGTCCAGTGCATTCAACCGTCGCTCACACAGAAGTCCACCCAGCGTCGCTCCGTATGCGGATGCGTCGAATCCCATGCCTCAGCCTTTCTGTTTCAGTCGTGTCAGCACGAACCGGTCTTCAGATTCGCGATAGTAACCGTTGACGTATACCCGTTCCGTAAACCCGAACGATTCATACAACCGGATCGCCGCCTCGTTTTGGGGGTCAACTGTCAGGAAACAGTCGACTGCCTGCTCATCGATCGCAGCCAGGATCTGCTCCATCAACTGGGTCCCGACACCGCCTCCTCGGCAGGACCGATCGACAAAGATTTTATGCAGGCAGAATGTACCGGAGAGGGTCGGGAAGGCCAGGGCGGCTCCCAGAACGCGGTCCCCATCCTCCTGAAGGACCACGATCCCGTGTTCACACCATAGACGCCAAGCGTGTTCCCCGTCCGGGATGAACGTGGCTTCACGGTTCTCAGACCAGGCGTCACGGTCGAGCGCGGCGACGGCGAGAAAGTCAGTTGGTTTGGCGCGACGGATCACGCGGAATCACAATCAGGGGAGATAGCGATGGGGGTCTGCCGTCGACAGATGAGGTCGATCAGGAATCGACGATCTTGCCGACGACGCGCCCTGCTTCGATATGCGAAAGGGAGACGGGAAGCACCGAATCCTTCGCTGCATCCGGGCCGGGAGAGAAAACGCGGACGTAATTGTCGGTTACCCCTTGCAAAAGTCCGGACTGGGCCTCACGGCGCCCCTCGAACAGAACATCCAGGGTCCGACCGAGGAACTTCCGGCAGAAGGCCTCGGTCTTGCTCTGCCCCAGCTTTCGCAGCTCGGCGCCCCGCTGCTTCTTTACGGCCGGATCGACGTGATCGGGCAGCTTAGCCGCAGGGGTGTTACCTCTAGGAGAGTAGGGAAAAACATGCAGGAACACAAGCGGGCTGGATTCGATCAGATGGACGGTGTTCCGGAAGGAGCCTTCCGACTCACCCGGGAACCCAACCATAACATCCGCCCCGATCCCGATTCCGGGAATCCGGTCCGCCAGTTGATCGAGTAAGCTCCTGTAAAACGCCGAGTCGTAGGGACGTCGCATCGCCTCCAGGATACCGTCATCGCCGCTCTGAAGGGGCACATGAAGGTGTCGACAGAACCGCGGCGTCGAAGCCAGAAAATCGATCACTTCGTCTGTGAGGAACGTAGCTTCGACCGAGCTGATCCTGAACCGCTCCAGCCCGGACACCTGATCGATCGCTTCGAGCAGATCGACAAAGGCCACGTCCAGATCGGTACCGTAGTCACCAATGTGCACGCCTGTCAGGACAACCTCGCCGTAGCCGGCCTGCACGAGACGCTCCACCTGCGCCACCGTGCTCTCGATCGTACGGGATCGGCTTTTCCCCCGCGCGAACGGGATAATGCAGAACGAGCAGAACTCGTTACACCCCTCCTGAACCTTTACGAAGGCGCGAGACCGGCCGCCAAAGTTCATGATGTCCATGTCCTGGAAGTCCGTCGAGCGGCTGCGGGTCACGAACGTCCGCCCCAGCGAGCAGGTGTCGTTGATCAGATCCAGCAGCTGCGTCTTCTCGGTCGTTCCAACGACCAGGTCGACTTCGGGCATTGCCGCGATCTCGTCCGGATCCGTCTGTGCATAGCACCCCGTGGCAACGACAAACCCTTCCGGAGAGGCTCGGTGCGCCTTCCGCAGCATCTGTCGCGACTGCGCGTCCCCCTGGCCGGTCACCGTACAGGTGTTCACGACCGTCACGTCCGCCGTATCTCCGAACGGGACGACGCGATAGCCTGCCTGCTCGAACTGCTCACGATGCCATACGGTATCGTAGGTGTTCAGCTTGCAGCCCAGCGTGTGGAAGGAAACTGTCTTGTCCGCCGTCTCTGCCACAACCGTCTTTCACGAAACAGAAAAGCTGGGGTCACCCATCTCGACGTGATCCCCAGCTTTCCGATACCCTACACTTTGCAGACGCGCTATTCCGCTTCCTCGGCGACCGCCTCCGGCTCCTCTTCGGGCGCGGGCGCCGGCTCACCGACTGCGTCGGCGATCTCGTCATACGGATCCGAGCCCTCTTCCTCTTCGCTCGGCTCCTTGATCTCGACCTCGCGAAACTGGTGTGCCTCCAGATACGCGTCGATCTCGTTCTGCTCGGCGTCCCGAAGGTACTCCTGGACACTCAGGACGATCTTCTTCTGACCTTCGTCGAACTCGACCACCTTGGCGGGGACATCCTCGCCCTCACCGAAGTGCTCCTCAGGGCGCTTCATGTTCGGCACACCGAGCTGCGACGCGGGGATAAACCCTTCGACATCACCTTCCAGCTCGATCACGACACCACGCTCAAGCACGCGTGACACCTGACCGGCAGTCTGCGTGCCGACCGAGAACTTGACCGCGAGTTCGGCCCACGGGTTCTCCGTCGTCTGCTTGTGACCGAGCGAGATGCGACGGCGATCCTTGTCGATCCCGAGCACGACGACCTCGACCTCCTGGCCCTTCTTCACGATGTCGTTCGGGTGGCGGATCCGCTTCGTCCACGACATATCCGAGATATGCACGAGGCCGTCGATCCCCTCTTCGATCTCGACAAAAGCGCCGAAGTTCGTGAGGTTCCGGACCGTACCAGTCAGACGCGTGCCCGAAGGATACTTCTCGTCGAGCGACAGCCACGGATCAGGCGTAACCTGCTTGAGACCCAGGGAAATTTTCTGCTCTTCGCGATCGACTTTGAGGATTACCACCGTGACCTCTTCACCGATCGACAGCACCTTGGAGGGATGTCGAATGTGCTGCGTCCATGACATTTCCGAGATGTGCACGAGCCCTTCCACACCCTCTTCGAGTTCGACAAAGGCGCCGTAGTCGGTGATGCTGACCACCTTGCCCTGCACGCGCTCGTCATGGGGATACCGGTCTTCGACGTTCTCCCACGGATGCGGCTGAAGCTGCTTCATACCAAGTGAGATGCGTTCCCGCTCCTGGTCGTAATTGAGAACCTTGACCTCGACCTCGTCGCCGATACTCAGCACATCGGACGGATGGCTGACACGCCCCCACGAGATATCCGTGATGTGGAGCAGTCCGTCTAGACCACCTAGGTCGATGAACGCACCGAAGTCCGTGATGTTCTTGACCGAACCGGCACGCACCTGACCGACCTCCAGCGTCTGGAGGATCTGCTTTCTGAGCCGCTCGCGCTCCTCTTCGAGCACCACGCGACGCGAAACGACGATGTTCCGACGGTTCTTGTTGAGCTTGATAATCCGGAACGGGAATACCTCGCCGATAAACTGGTCGAAGTTCTTGACCTGCTTTATATCGATCTGTGATCCCGGAAGGAAGGCGTCCACGCCGAACAGGTCGACCACGATCCCACCCTTGATCCGCCGGACCAGACGACCCTCGACGATCTGATCGCTGTCGTGGGCTTCCTTGATGCGATCCCAGACCCGCATGAAATCGGCCTTGGTCTTGGACAGGACAATCTGGCCTTCCTGATCCTCGACAGTCTCGAGAAAAACCTCGACCTGCGTGCCGGCCACGATGTCTTCGGGGCTGCCGAATTCCTCAAGGGGAACGGTTCCCTCCGACTTGAACCCGATGTCGATCACGACGGNGTTGTCATCCACNGTTAGGACCGTCCCTTCGACGATCTCGCCCTGCTGGATGTTCGTCATCGTGTCTTCATACAGGCTCAGGAGATCNTCATACTCAGTCTCCGAGTATTCCGCCTCGTCNAGGGCCCGCAGCGCTTCCTCCGGTGAGGGTANCGCGGATCNATCTTTGACGACTTNTGTCTCTTCTGCCATCTGCTTGTGTCTCCTCGTCCCCGGTGCACGCGACGAGTTTGTGGATCGTCCTTCGTGGGGGAGTCAGTGTGCGGTCGCAGACTGCCGACCGGGTATGNGCCAGCGCTTCTATACGGAAGAAGCAGGTGAGGCCGCGCCAGCGTTGGACCTGCCCTGCTTCAATGCCTTGATCCGCTCCATCACCTCTTCGCTGATTGAGCGGTAGATGTCTTTCCGAACGGTGCCCATCTCTGAGCGATTCTGGGTCACCGGCTTTCCAAATCGAATCGTGATCGTCTCGATACCGAGCAAACTCTTCAGAATGCTGACGGTCCCGTCGACATAAACGGGAACGACCGGAACACCTGTGCGGTAAACGAGCATCCCGACGCCCGGCTTGGGCTTCAGGAATTCCTTCCCCTTGTTCCGCGTGCCTTCAGGCGCGATAAAAACAGCGCCGCCACCGACAAGCACTCGCTCGTAGGTGGCCAATGCGCCCCGATCCCCTCGGGACCGATCGATCGGGATGGCGTTCAGGTTGTTTAGAAGCCAGCCTAATCCAGGAANCTCAAACGATTCACGCTTAGTAACATAAAAAAGTTCACGAAATGTTGCAACACCAATGAGGACGGGATCCACGTAGCTGACATGGTTGCTGGCCAGGATCGCGCCCCCATGGGGCGGCACGTGATCGGCGCCCTCTATCCTCAGGCGAAACAGCAGTTTAGAAACCCCCAGAGCAAGCCACCAGCAGGTCCGGTAGAAGGTCAGCTTCCCTGTCCGACGATTCACGCCGCCCCCCTCTCCCGAGCCAGGGCGACGATTCGGTCGACCTGCTCCTCGACGGTCAATCCAGTAGTATCAACTCTAATCGCATCAGGCGTCGGCCACGGGCCGTTACGCGATTGGGTCTCCCGGTCCCGGTCGTCACGTTCCTGAATCTCCCGCTCGAGGGCTGCCAGATCGACAGTCTCCCCCGCCGCCTCGAGGTCACGACACCGTCTTTGGACCCGTTCTTCGACCGATGCTTCCAGGAAGACCTTCAGCTCGGCATCCGGGAAAACCGCCGTCGTCGTGTCACGCCCTTCCAGGACAATCCCGCCCGACACACCGATCTGCTTCTGCAGGGTCACCAGCACTTCCCTCACCCGAGGATGCACCGCCACCCGNGAAGCGGCGTTCGAAACAGCCTGAGTACGGATGCCATCCGAGATGTCGACCCCGTCGACGATCGTACGGGTCGGCTCCCCCGCCACCTGTTCGATCCGCAGCGCCGCGGCGAGCTCGACTACCTGCTCGGCGTCGTCGGGATCGTGGCGGGCCTTGAGTATTGCCCAGGCCACAGCCCGATACATCGCACCTGTATCCAGATACAGGTATCCGAGCCCTTTAGCGGCCGCTTTGGCGGTGGTGCTCTTTCCCGCACCCGCCGGCCCGTCGATGGCGACGATGATCCCGTCCTGCCTCACTCGACCTCCAATCCTACCCGTTCTCGCAATGCGCGGGCTTCGTCAGGTTCCAGCGACCGCCACGCACCTCGCTTGAGTCCGCCTACGGTCAGGCCCGCGAAGGCTTGCCGCTCCAACCACGTCACCGAGTGGCCGACAGCCTCGCACACCCGCCGAATCTGCCGGTTACGCCCCTCATGAATCACGATCTCCAACTCGACTGCATCCTTTGCCGGGCTTAGCACCCGAACGACAGCCGGCGCCGTCTCCCGATCATCGATCAACACGCCAGACCGCAAACGCTCGAGCGTTTCGGGTTGGGGCAAGCGGTCGAGGCCGACTCGATAGACCTTGTCCACTTCGTACCGGGGATGCATCAGCCGATGGGCCAGATCCCCGTCGTCCGTCAACAGAAGCGCGCCACCGGTATCCATGTCAAGCCGGCCGACCGGGAAAACACGCGCAGGTACGTCCTCGAGCAGGTCGTAGATCTTCCGATCGTGGTGCGGGTCACCCGCCGAAACCAGGTATCCTCTCGGCTTGTTAAGAAGAACATAAGTACAAGCATCGGGCGGCCGAACTTCCTGGCCGCCGTACTNAACCCGATCCCGAACCGGATCNACCCGCGTNCCCGGGGTATCGACACGAACCCCNTTCACGGTCACTTCACCCGCTGCGATCAGCCGGTCACACGCTCTCCTCGAGCCGATCCCGGCCCTCGCCAGAAATCTGTTCAGTCTCTCCAGACTCGACCTCTTCTCCATCTGTCTCAGCCACATCTTCATTGCCTGCTTGGGCCTCATCCGCATCAGCCCCGGCGACCTCGGTGTCCGCCTCGGCGTCTTCAGTCACCGGTTCGACATCCTCCGACACCTCTACTTCACCATTGGTCTCAGCCAGATCCNNACCGTTGGACAATGCATTCTCCTGGGTGACGTCTTCCTCGTCCGACACAACGTCCTCCTCGTCCGTAACGGCATCCCTTGTTGTCGATTCGCCGTCCTCCGGTGCCTCCGATTCTCCGTTCGCCGTGAGTCCGGTGCCTTCGGACACTATCTCTGCGCCTTCACCACCCTCTCCCTCGACGCTTCCTTCAGCCTCTTCTCGCAGGAGATCCTCAACCTCGCGGACCTTGGGCAGATCCGCTAGTGTCTTGAGCCCGAAGAACTTGAGGAAGTCGCGGGCCGTACCATACAGCAACGGNCGCCCNACNGCATCGCTTCGTCCCGCGATACGCACGAGNCCCTTTTCCATNAGGTGNCGCAGTACGCCGTCCGACGCAACNCCCCGGATATGCTCGACCTCGGCCTTCGTGATCGGTTGCTTGAACGCGACGATCGACAGCACTTCGAGCGCAGCCTGCGAGAGGCGAACCGGCTTTTCCTGGAAAAGCCGCCGAATCCATGGGGCGAATTCGTGATGGACAGAGAACTGGAAGCCTCCGGCGACTTCGGTGATTCGGAAAGCGCGACCAGTCTGGACATAGACCTCGTTCAGCGCGTCGATATACTCGCGCACTTCCTTTGCTCCCACCTTGTCCCCGACCAGTTCGGCAAGCTTGCCAGCCGAAACCGGCTCATCGGAAGCCGTCAGGACCGCCTCGATGATACTGCGCCCCTTGGCGTCCTCGTCCGGTGCCAACTCTTCCGGGATGCCGTTCTGTTGTTCAGTGGATATCGTCATTCGTCTGCTCGTCTGAGTCTGATTGGTTCATCTCGTCGGTATTGTCCGTTTGGGTCGACTCGTCATCAGGCTGCAAGAGCCCTATCTCTTCGGGTTGCTCGGGGGAGGCCTCTTTGTGATAGACCCAGAATCCAGCGTCTGACTCTGACTGACGAACCGTTGCGCGCCCCTGCTTGGTCAACTCCAGGATGGCCACGAAGGTTACGACCACCACGATACGGGGCACGTTCGTTACCAGATCGAAGAAGGGCACTTGCCCCCGTCGCTTCAGAACATCGACGATGTATGCGGTCCGCTCCTCAGCCGACACCTCCTCGAGNCNAATCTCGTGGAATTCGATCTTGGGTGCCGCGTCCAGAGCCAGCTTGAAGGCCGACAACAGATCGTAGAGCCCGACGGGGCGCAGCGTCTCGTAGCCATCAGGCGCGTCCTCCATCAGGCTTTCAGCATCGAAGGCGGCACCACGGTAGAACACGTCCCGGCTCTGCTCACGCCGATCCTCGAACCATCCCGCAATCTCCTTGAACTGCTGGTACTCCAGCAGTCGTCGGACCAGATCTTCGCGAGGATCCTCGATTTCTTCGTCGTCGCCCGACTCGACGGGCAGTAGCATCCGCGACTTGATCTTCATCAGCGTCGCGGCCATCACGACAAAATCACCCGCCTGCTCGAGATCGAGCGTCTGGATCACATCGACATACGCCAGGAACTGGCGTGTGACGTCAGCGATCGGGATGTCGTAAATGTCCACCTCTTCCTTCCGAATCAGATATAGAAGGAGATCGAGGGGACCCTGGAAGATATCGAGATCGACCCCGTAATCTTCGTCTTTCTGCCGGTCTACCTGGAATGGATTGCTGACCATAGGTGCCTGTGGCTCCGATGCGGGTGGGGATACCCGTCGATCCGTGGGAGGGGGAGGTGATATTCTTGTCATACTGCCAGGCTGTCACCACGACCTACATACTCTGTGACAGCATCACCGCGCGGAGCGCGGCGACGAGAACTCGCCAACTTTCTGCGTGCTGGGCAGAGCCCAGCGGCGGGGCTCCTGCCCGCCTGAGAACCAGGTGATTCGCTCCGGTCGCCGTGCTACGCACGGTGACCTCGGGTGCCCTGTATACAGAGCACCTGATTCTCGATCTAGCTACTCGGCGTGCTTCTTCGCGTAGTCTCTGCCCTTGCGGGAGATGCGGTTCCAGACCCCGTTCAAACCCATCGCCTTGCGCATTTCACGGAGGGTTTCCGTGGCAATCTCCTGCATCTCCATCGTGCCCTCGTAAATGACGTGTTCCACATACCCGGACTGCTTCTGAATTTGATCACGCTTCTCGCGAATCGGATCCAGGAACGTGTTGATACACGCCGTGAGCTTCTGCTTTACCTCGACATCACCGACAGTGCCCTTCTGATACCGTGCCTTCAGATCGTCGACTTCATCCTTATCCGGATTGAAGGCGTCGTGATACTGGAACACCGGGTTGCCTTCGACCTTCCCNGGGATGTCGGCGCGGATCCGTTTNGGGTCCGTNAACATCCCACGCACCTTCTTCTCGACAGTTTTGGCATCGTCGGACAGGTAGATCGCGTTGTTCAGGCTCTTACCCATCTTGGCCTGACCATCGGTGCCCATCAACGTCGGTACGTCGCCGATCAGCACTTCCGGTTCGGGAAACACCTCGCCGTAGTATGCGTTGAACCGGCGCGCGATCTCGCGAGTTACCTCGACGTGCGCCTCGTTGTCCTTACCGACCGGCACCGCGTGCGCTCTCGGCATCAGGATNTCGGCCGCCTGCAGGACCGGATACCCCACGAGCCCGAATGGAATCGCTTCGTCATCCATATGCGCGGCACGTGCCATATCCTTGATGCTAGGTAATCTGGCCACACGCGGCAGCGTCACGAGCATCTCAAAGAACAGGTTCATCTCGAACACGGCGTGGACGGACGACTGCAGGTAGATCGTCGACTTCGCCGGATTGATCCCCACCGCGAGATAATCGGTCACCATCTCGTGGATGTTCTCNCGGAGCCCNTCGATGTGTTCCTTCTCNGGCTTGGTCGTCAGCGTGTGCAGGTCAGCGATGATGAAGTAGCACTTGTACTCATCCTGGAGCCGCAGCCGGTTCTGAATAGAGCCGACGTAGTGTCCGAGATGGAGACGGCCCGTCGGCCGATCACCTGTCAATATGCGTTTTGGATCTGACATCGAGCGTTCAGGGTTCTGAGTTAGCAATCGAGTCCATCAGAGAGCCGTGCAGACCTCTAAACTCTGGCCCCTACCTGGCTGTCCCCCTGATTTTCCTAGTCCATGAATAAATAAGGCCGCCAGCGNTGATCNGGAACCCCCACGAAACGCTTGATAAACGTGACGTGGTTCGGTAATCGGGGCCGACGGGCCAGCTTGAAGCCGGCGTGTTCGGGCGTCCGGTCCCCTTTCCGGTTGTTACANCGGAGACAGGCACAGACCATGTTCTCCCACGTATCGCGGCCACCCCGTGTCTTGGGCACCACGTGATCGACCGTCATCGGACCAGCCTTGGTCCCGCAATACTGACACTGAAAACTGTCCCGCTTCAGGATGTTCCGCTTGGACAGGGTCAGCGGCTTTGGCGGCACCCTGACATAAAAATCCAGCCGGACGACACTCGGCACGGGGAATTCGGCACTGACCGAGCAGATGCTGATGTCCAGCGTCTCAACAATCTCGGCCCGTCCCCGGAACACCAGCACGATGGCACGACGCACAGAACAAACGTGGATCGGCTCGTAGCTCTGGTTCAGGACCAGAACCGACCGACTCAGCGCAGATACTCCGTTCGCCATACTGTTGGTCGTGCCGTTCTCCACCGGGCTCCATCTCCGTGCGCCCCGATCAGCTTAGGAAATCGCGATAAGCCTCCGGGGTCATCAACTCTTCGACTTCGCGCTCGTCCGCGAACCGGATACGAATCGTCCACCCCTCCCCATACGGATCGGTGTTCACGAGCGACGCATCTTCCTGCAGTTGCTCGTTCACCTCCACGACCTTGCCGGTCACCGGCGACACCAGATCCGCGACGGTCTTGACCGCCTCGACCGTACCGTAGGACTCACCGAGGGTCACCTCGGTTCCGACCTCCGGCAGCTCGAGAAACACGATATCCCCCAGTTCGGCCTGTGCATAGTCGGTGATGCCCGTCGTTCCCGTGTCTCCGTCGACGCTCAACCAGTCGTGAGCTTCGTGGTAGTGAACACCTTCTATGACTTCCGACATAGCCTTCTCCCCCACCTCTTATGTATACAGATTCTGCACAAACTCCGTTGATATGTCGCCTGACTTGAAGTCCGGATGCGCGATCGCCTGACGATGGAACGGAATGGTCGTCGGGATACCCTCGATCACGAACTCCTCCANCGCCCTCAGCATCCGGGCCACCGCATCCTCTCGCGTGTTGCCGAACGCGATCAGCTTGGCTAGGAGCGAGTCATACTGGGAGGGTACGAGGTAACCGGCGTAAGCATGCGTGTCCACCCGGATACCAGGGCCACCGGGAAGGTGGAACGCCGTGATCTTCCCCGGGGTGGGACGGAAGTCGTGATCGGGGTCCTCGGCATTGATCCTGCACTCGATCGCGTGCCCCGTCAATGCCACCTCGTCCTGGGTGATCCCCAGGGCTTCGCCATTAGCCACACGGATCTGGTGTCGAACAATGTCCATCCCCGTAACCATCTCGGTCACCGGATGCTCGACCTGGATCCGGGTGTTCATCTCCAGGAAGTANAAGTCACCGTTCGAATCAAGGAGGAATTCGACCGTGCCGGCCCCGTAGTAGCCCGCCGCCGCCGAACCGTCCACGGCCGCCTTCGCCATCCGTGCCCGCAGGTCCGGGTCCACGGCCGGCGACGGAGACTCTTCGATCAGCTTCTGGTGCCGGCGCTGAATCGAGCATTCCCGCTCGCCCAGGTGCAGGACGGTCCCGTGCGTATCGCCGAGGACCTGCAACTCTACGTGTCGTGGGTTCAGGATCTCTTTTTCGAGATACAGGTTTCCCGATGAAAACGCTGCCGATGCTTCCGACGACGCCACCTGCCAGGCATACTCGAGGCCCGCTTCCGACTCGACGGTCCGCATGCCCCGGCCCCCACCGCCTGCGACGGCCTTAAGCCGGACGGGATATCCGATTTCCTCTGCGGCCGCCTTCGCCTCTTCAAAGCTGTTGAGGATCCCTGTACCGGGCGACACTGGGACGTTGGCGGCCTCCATCGTCGCCCGAGCGGACGCCTTGTCACCCATCGTCCGGATCGATTCGACAGAGGGCCCGATAAACGTGATCCCGCACTCCAGGCACAGATCCGCGAACTCGGCGTTCTCGGCCAGCGGACCGTATCCGGGGTGGATGGCATCAGCGTTCGTGATATCTGCGGCGCTCAGAACCCGGGAGTAATTCCGGTAACTCTGATCGCCGGGTGGCGGACCGATGCAGACGTCTTCGTCAGCAAGCCCGATGTGGAGGGAGTTGTCGTCGGCCACGGAGTGGATCGCGACGGTAGGGATCCCGAGTTCCTTGCAAGTCCGGATGACGCGGAGGGCGATCTCGCCCCGATCAGCGACAAGGATCTTCTCAAACAAAGTCGGTACCGGATGGTCGAATGCCCGGCCGGATCAAGACGGTTCGACCTGGAAGAGCGGTGTGTTGTACTCGACAGGAGAACCGTTGTCGACCAGAACGTTCGTGACGCGTCCGCTGACTTCGGCCTCGATCTCGTTCATAATTTTCATGGCCTCGATGATGCAGACCGTCTGCCCCGCTGTGACAACATCCCCTTCCTTCACAAACGGCGCAGCATCCGGAGATGGCGAGCGGTAGAAGGTACCCACCATGGGCGACACGATCGACGGGCCACTGTCTGCCGAAGCGGCAGGCTCAGCGTCGTCCGACGGTGTGGGTGCTGCCGCAGGTGCAGGAGCCGCTGCGGCAGCCGGTGCAGCGACGGAGTGCACGATCGGCTGGGATCCGCCCTTAGAGATCCGGACGCGCCATCCAAACAGGCGCTTCTCCACCTCGATCTCGGCGACCTCGTCTCCCGCAAGGTCGATCAGCTCCCTGAGGCTTTCCTTAATACGTGACAGGTTCAACGGTCCCTCCTTGCCGGATGCTAGACGCGCTCGACGTAGGTATCGGTGCGCGTGTCGATCTTCAGCGTCTCGCCCTTCTCAACGAACAAAGGGACCTGAACGGACGCCCCCGTCTCGAGTCGAGCTGGCTTGCTCCCTCCGCTGGCCGTATCGCCCCTTACGCCGGGATCCGTGTCCTTCACGAGAAGCTCGACAAAAATCGGCAATTCAATGGCCATTGCGCTCCCCTCGGCGACGAGCACGTCGACCACCTCGTTCTCTTTCAGATACTTGACGGCGTCACCGACCGTGTCCTCGGCGAGTTCATACTGCTCGTAGTTCTCGTTGTCCATAAAGGTGAAGAAATCACCCTTATACAGATACTGCATCTTGCGACGCTCGAGCCGGACGTCCTCAACCTTGTCGCCTGACCGGTAGGTCTTGTCGATGACTGCCCCCGTCTTCACGTTCTTCAGCTTGGTCCGGACCACAGCAGCGCCCTTACCGGGCTTGAAGTGCTCGAATTCGGCCATCCAGTAAAGCTGGCCCTCCATCCGCAAGACCATCCCATTTCGAAAATCAGAAGTCGATACCATCCCTCAAAACGTCCTCTTAGCTTGTGCTCTCGTTGACCAACTCACCAAGTCTATCCTCGGGGTAAGCGGGGTCGACCAAACGGGCCACCTGTTCCGCCCGCCCCCTATGTCCCTGACGGGCATAAAGCTTGGCGAGCGTCATCGACACGAACGGAAACGCCTCCTCGTCCTTCTCCTGTCGTTCAGGGGTCGAACGGGCTAAATCCTCGCCCGCTGCCTCGGGCGTCTCCTCCGGCTCAGGTGTCGGCGCCGACCTCTGCAACGCCGGATGAAGCGGGTGCAGGACCCTGAGACGATCCCACAGATGCCGTGCCCGTTCCCCATCGCCATCCGCCTCGGCGATCGACGCCAGATACCGTGTGGCGGCCGGGTTGTCCGGCTCCAGACGCAGAACCTTCTGATACTCGTCTTCGGCTCGCCTGGCATCACCGAATGTCAGGTATGCACGGCCGAGGACCAGATGACCGGTCACGTAGGACGGTCGATAACGCAGCCCCTTCCGGCAGACGCGAATTGCCCCCTCGACGTCACCCAGTGCCAAGTGGACGTCAGCCAACCGGGCGAACAACGTGGACGTGGGGTTCCGCTCATACAGCCGACTCAGCCTGCTCAGCTCGTCGCTCGATGGCGTTACGACCGGACACGCCTGTTCCACAGTGGGCCTCCACGCGGGGGTGCCAGAAGATCGCAAGTATAGAAATACGGGGAGGGCCTGTCAACGAACGGCCCGATGGGAGAGAAGCCTAAGGCTGGGGAGACCGAGACGTTCAGCCGATACACGGTTCACCCTCATCCCGGTTGAATTCCCAACCGGTGACGAAGCTGCCGTCATCCTCGGGCCGTGCCCACGCCAGACGCGCGTGGATCCGGATCTCGAACGTCGCCTAGTTGTGCTTTGCGACGAACCCACCCTTCAGCACCTCGAAGTCCTGGCTCCGTAGCTGCACACCCGAAGCGGAGATCTCGAGGTCGAGGTGATCAGAGACGGACCCGACTCGTGCCTGGATCGGCAGATCGATCTGAAATCTGCCACTATTTCTCTGTTCGTCCTGTGATCCGGGCAACAAATGTCCTTGGTGTTGTGGGTGCTCGGCGACAGTCCGTAATGTAATCAATCTGGTCCATAAATCTACAAAAATGTAGTGAATCGGCCGCTGCCCGTGAGGCTGGGTCGGGTGAATTGGCTTGTTCCCCAATTGGGCGGTCGGTATATTCTCGCGATCCGAAACCGATGTCAATACCCCATACAATTATGATCCTTCTCGACCTCTTCATATCGTTCACCAAAGTCGGTGTTTTCGCCTACGGCGGCGGTCCCTCCATGATCCCCCTCGTACAGGAAGAGGTCGTCGACGTCCACGGATGGATGAGCATCGAGGAGTTCACGGATGCGCTGGCGATGGGCTACGCGCTTCCGGGCCCGATCGCGACCAAAATGGCCGCGTATATCGGCTACAAGATCGCCCATGTTCCAGGCCTCATCGTCGCACTCCTCGGCACTGTCCTGCCCTCCCTCCTGATGATGATGCTTCTGGCGGTCTTCTTCTGGACCTACAAGGACTCCCCCTACGTCCAGGCAACCCTGAAGGCCGTTCGTCCCGCCGTCGTGGGTCTGCTGTTCGTCGTGGTCTGGGAGATGTTCCCCAAGTCCGTCACCTCATGGCACACGGGGTTGATCGCCGTGATCACGTTCGCGGCGATCACCCTGCTCAGCGTCCACCCCGCCGTCGCCATCGTGGTCTCCGCGATCGTCGGCGTCGTCGCCTACCGCTGACGATGCTCAAGGGCGCCAGCGAAGCGATCGTTCGCGATGTGGCGCGGATCGCCATCCACGATCAGACCTATGTGCAGGTTCTGTATTCCCCCGTTGACGAGCCGGACAAGACCTACCAAGCTCGCGTAGGCGTCGAAAGCGTCTACCCCGAGCTGGCACAGGGCCACCGGGTCCAGGTTTACACTCTCATGAATGTCGTGACAAGAATCGAAGCGACTGGAGATTCAGATGCCTGAACAGGCAAGATACGATCTGCTGGCTGAACAGGTCCTCGGAGGAGACGCCCTGACCGACGGCCAGTGTATGGACGTTCTGGATAGTCCCGATGCCGACCTGCTCCAGGTCCTGGACGCTGCGTTCACCGTTCGCCGTCACTACTTCGGCCTGGGCGTCCAGCTTCACGTGCTCAAGAACGCGAAGAGCGGCCTGTGTCCGGAAGACTGCCACTACTGCTCACAGTCGTCCGTGTCCGACGCCGAGATCGAGAAATACCCCCTGCAGGCCGGTGACGAGATCGTCTCCGGTGCGCGCGAAGCCCACGCCGGCGGCGCCCATCGCTACTGCATCGTCACGAGCGGTCGTGCGCCGACAAACAACGAAGTGGACCGCCTCTGCGGAACGGTCCAAGACATCAAGTCTGAACTCGACATCGAGATCTGCTGCTGCCTCGGGCTTCTCAGCGGCGACCAGGCTGTCCGGCTCAAGTCGGCCGGCGTCGATCGCGTGAACCACAACCTGAACACCAGCGAGTCGTATCACGACGACATCGTCACGACGCACACCTACCAGGACAGACTCGACACCCTCCGGAGCGTGCAGGACGCCGGTCTATCAATCTGCTCGGGCGGCATCGTCGGGATGGGTGAGTCGAAAGACGATATCGTGGAACTGGCCCGAGCCCTCAACGCCGCAGGTGCCGACTCGATCCCCGTCAACTTCCTGCATCCGATCGACGGAACCCCGCTGGCCGGACGTGAAGACCTGACGCCTCGCGATTGCCTGCGCATCCTGTGTCTGTTCAGGTTCATCAACCCAGACCGTGAGATCCGTGTCGCCGGCGGACGTGAACGCAACATCCGGTCGCTCCAGCCACTCGCCCTCTACCCGGCCAACTCCATTTTCATGGAGGGTTACCTGACCACCAACGGTCAGGCCACAAGCGATGCCCACAAGATGATCGCCGATGCCGGGTTCGAGGTCACCACGGGTTTCCAGACCGTACCCACCGCAGCCATTTCCGTCGCCTGACCTGATGGGCTGGACCTACGACATCACGTACGACGTCATCGTCGTGGGCGCCGGACACGCCGGGACCGAAGCCGCCCTCGCGAGCGCCCGTATGGGCTGCCGTACGCTTCTGCTCACGATGAACCTGGACACCGTCGCGCAGATGTCATGCAACCCGGCTATCGGCGGAATCGCCAAGGGTCATATGGTCCGGGAAATCGACGCGCTCGGCGGCGAGATGGCCAGAAACATCGACGCCACGGGTCTCCAATTCCGGATGCTCAACCGTCGGAAGGGCCCGGCCGTGCAGGCGCCGCGTGCGCAGGCTGACAAGAAAGCCTATCAATTCCGAATGAAGGAAGTCGTCGAACGACAGCCGAACCTGGACCTCAAGCAAGGGATGCTGGAAGAGTTGCAGGTGTCCGGCGGGCAGGTCCGCGGCATCGTCACTAAGGGCGGCACGACCTTCCTCGGCAAGACCGTGATCCTCACGACGGGCACCTTCCTAAAGGGGCTCGTCCACATCGGAGACTTCTCCTACTCGGCCGGAAGAGCCGGTGAGCAGTCCGCCGAACGCGCATCGGACGCCCTGACCCGCCTCGGGTTCGAGCTCGGTCGCCTGAAGACCGGCACGCCGCCCCGGGTCAACTCAGAAACGATCGACTTCACGCAGACCGAGGAGCAGCCCGGAGATGAAGACCCAACCCCGTTCTCATACGAGACAGACCGGATCACGCAGGAACAACTCCCCTGCCACATCGTCTTCACGACGGACCACACGCACGACCTGATCCGGGACAACCTCGACCGATCGGCGATGTATAGCGGCCGGATCACGTCGACAGGGCCGCGATACTGTCCGTCCGTCGAGGACAAGATCGTCAAGTTCCCGGACAAGGACCGGCATCAAATTTTTCTCGAGCCCGAAGGATATGAGACCGCCGAGGTCTACCTGAACGGGCTTTCGATGAGCCTGCCCGAGTCGGTTCAGATCGACATCGTACGCAGTCTCCCTGGGCTTGAGCACGCCGAAGTGATGCGTCCCGCTTACGCCGTCGAGTATGACTACGTTCCGCCGACGCAGATCCTGCCGACCCAGGAAACCAAACCGGTCGAGGGTCTCTATTTCGCCGGCCAGATCAACGGAACCACCGGCTACGAAGAAGCCGCAGCCCAGGGCCTGATCGCGGGAATCAACGCCGCCCTCAAGACGCGTGGTGATGATCCCCTGATCCTGGATCGTTCTCAGGCGTATATGGGCGTGTTGATCGATGACCTGGTCACGAAGGGGACAGAGGAGCCCTACCGGATGTTCACGTCGCTTGCCGAATACCGGCTCTTGCTGCGTCAGGACAACGCCGACATCCGGCTGACCCAACAGGGACGTGACATCGAATTGGTCACAAACGAAGCCTACGCCCGTTACCGGACGAGACGCGCCCGGATCGACGAGGAAGTCGCCCGTCTGGTCTCGACCAAACTGAAGGCGACCCCTGAGGTGCAAGCCGAGCTCCGGACCAGGAACACGGCGGAACTCTCCCAGTCCACAAGCCTGGCAGACCTGATTAAGCGCCCCCAGATCGGCTACGACTTCATCCAAGCGGTCGCGCCACCTCCTGAGCCGTTGACGCGGGACGTATCGGAAGCCGTCGAGGTCCAGGCCAAGTATGAAGGCTACATCGCGCGTCAGGAGGCACAGGTCGCTCGGCTGCGCGATCTGGAGAAGAAGCAGATCCCGGAGGACATCAACTACGGCAATGTCCAAGCACTTTCCGCCGAAGCCGGCGAGAAGCTCGAACGGATTCGTCCCAGATCGCTCGGTCAGGCATCCCGTATCCCTGGTGTGTCACCCGCTGATATCTCGCTCTTGATGGTCACCCTTAAAAAGAACCAGACCGCCTGATGGCACTCGAACCCAAAGATCTGGACATCGTGATCGGTCTGCTCGAGGACCCGGACCCCGACATCGTTTCCCGGATGTGCCGAAAGCTGTACGAACTGGGAACCGAAACGGTGGAGCAGGTGCTGTCCGCCGTTCCGGGCGACCACCCCGCTCACCGCGAGGCGAGCCGTGTCCTCCGATGGCTAATGGCGCCCCGTCCGGAAGCTGCGCTTCAGTCACTCCTCGACGACGCGGTCGAAGACATCGATCTCGAAGCAGGTCTGTTCGCGGTGGCCAAATCAGCATACCCCGATCTCGAGCAGCACGACCTCACTCAACGGCTGGACCGACTCGCGGCGGACATCACACCGAACATCAACCCGTCCGACCATCCGATCCGAACGGTCCGATCGCTCAACGCCTTCCTGTTCGACGACCTGACATTCCGTGGGAAGCAGGACTACGACAAGGAGCCGGACCCCGACCTCAGCTACATAAACCGTGTGCTCGAACGACGGACCGGGATCCCGATTTCGCTCTCGTCGATCTATCTGCTTGTGGCCTGGCGGCTCGACCTCCCGATCGTGGGGATCGACATGCCGATGCACTTTATCCTTCGATACGACAGCAATCACCCGTTCTACATCGATCCCTTCCACCAGGGTCGGATCCTCACCGCCAACGAGTGCGGCGAAATGGTCGGCAAACCTGTGGACGGGCAGATGCTTCCGGTTGCCAGCAGCCTGCGGATCCTGATCCGAACGACGGGCAACCTGTTCATGACCTACACGGCCCTGGGCGACGAGCCTCGTGCCGAATCGATGAAGTCCTACATCGACCTCCTGCAGGGCGCCTGATGGCCAGGAAGAAGAAAAGCGCGCCACTGAAGACCAACGAGGAGGGCATCAAGATCATTGTGCAGAACCGGAAGGCGCGTCACGACTACACGGCGCTGGACACCTGGGAAGCCGGCATCGCGCTCCAGGGCACCGAAGTCAAGTCGCTACGGAACGGCAAGGCCAACCTGCGCGACAGCTTCGCCCGTGTAGACGGCAACGAGGTCTACCTGCACAACGTGCACATCGGCGAATACGAGCAGGGCAACCAGTTCAACCACGAACCGACCCGTAAACGAAAGCTGCTCCTACACCGTCACGAGATCGACCGTCTCCGGGGCAGAGTCGAAGAGAAGGGTCTGACGCTCATACCCCTGAAGCTCTACTTCAAGCAGGGACGAGCGAAGGTCGAAATCGCGCTGGCGAAGGGGAAGCGGGAATACGACCGTCGTCAGGACATCGCCAAGCGGGATGCGCGTCGTGACATCGAGCGCGCGCTCAAGGAAAGGACGATCGGACGCGGTTGACACGCCCTCAGCCGACTGGCCGGCGCGGCTCCTCCCTCGCCATCCTCCTCGGCTTCTTACTACTCCCACTCTCCCATCCAGCAGATGGCCAGCCCGCGATTCCGTCCGTGACCATCCAGGGCCATCAGTATGTGTCGATCCAGGACCTGGCTCGTGTGCTATCTGCGACGATCGAGTTTGTCCCTCTGAAGGATAAAGCACTCCTCAAGCGGCCCAATGGTCCGGACTTGGTGTTTACGCTCCACGCACCCGTCTATGTCTTTGGCGACGTACTGTTTCGAGCGCCTTTACCTGCGCGTCCACACGACGGCCGCCTTCACGTCTCGCACGAGGTCCTCAGGCAACTGGGCATCCAGCATCTGTCCTCGCAGCCGGAAACCTCGCTAGACTCGTCCTTCGCCCCGCGCGTCGTCGCTGCGCCCACCGGACAGGAACTCGAGGATCGTTGGGCGATCCGCAGAATCGTGATCGACCCGGGGCACGGTGGGAAAGACCCTGGCGCCGTCGGTTCGAAGCGCACCTTCGAGAAAAACATCACGCTCTCTATCGCACGTGGTCTGGGAGAGAAACTCCGCAAGGACCTGGGAATCGACGTCGTCTACACCCGGACCAACGACACGTTTATCGGTCTCGGTCGTCGGGCACGGATTGCTCGGGAAGCCGATGGCGATCTTTTCATCAGCCTCCACTGTAACGCTGGCTACCGACGGGCGGCGGGCGGGATCGAGGTCTACTTCCTGTCAGAAGCCAAGACGGCGGCAGCCGCCGAAGCTGCCGAGCGAGAGAACGCCGCACTGGAACTCGAGGAAGACAGCATCGAGGAGGAGGATCTCAGCACGCTGCGCGGGATCGCTCTGGAAATTCTGTCGGGTCAGTTCCTGAAGGAGAGCCAGGACCTTGCGGCCAGCATCCGGGGTCGAATGACCCGGCGCTTCAAGCAGATGGACGACCGGGGGGTCAAGCAGGCCAACTTTTATGTGATGAGAGGCACGATGGGCGCGATGCCCTCGGTCCTTGTTGAAATGGGCTTCATCTCGAACCCAGCAGAAGAGAAATTGCTCAAGACGGCGCGCTTTCAAAAAGATATGGCTGATGCTATCTTCGAAGGCATTCGCGCCTTCAAGCAGGAACATGAACGACAACTTTCCGACACAAAGTAACGGTCACGCGGGGCTCCAATTGCCCGACCACGACCCGGGTTACTACTACGACCGGACGATCACGGCCGGGCAACACGGCGAGATTAAACTCTCCCCCGTGGTCGAGTCGGCGTGTACGTGCGGCGGCGTGATACCCTTCCAACTGATGGGAGACGATGGCGAGCCTCACTGGTGCGAGTGCCGTCCCTACAGGATGCGGATCAGCCGAATCGAACGCCTGATCGCGAACGCACAGATTCCAAATCGCTTCCGATACAAGTTCCTCGAGGACTTCGACGAAACATCCAACGGTCAGCCCGTACCGGACATCGTCAAACTCAAAGGGATGCTCAGCTCCACGGCGGATTCCATCCTCCAGGGCAAGACGACCAAGGGCTTCTTCCTCTGGGGTACACCGGGTACGGGCAAGACCTTCTTCGCCTACATCGCACTTAACTACCTGATCTACCGCACGCTCCAGGCAGGCAAGTTCGCGGGTATCTCGTCGCAATTCTTCCAGCGCATTCGAGACACGTTCAACGAAGACAGCGCACAGCGGGGTCAGGGGACGACCATCCTCGAGTCGCTCTCGAATGTCCCCTATCTCGTCCTGGACGACTTCGGTGTGCAGGGGAACACGGACTGGGAACTCGAGACGCTCTACAACCTGATCGACGCGCGCTACGCGAAGGGGCGCGTCACCATCCTCACGAGCAACAACAGTGTTCACGACCTGAAGGATCTCGCCTCAGGCCGACTGTATTCACGATTCGTCGAGATGTGCAACCTCGTCCACCTGAACGCGGAGGACTACCGCGAAAAGGGCAAGCGCGAGGTGGAGATCAACATCCCGACCGTAGACCGACCACAGGGGAGATCGTATGGCTCGCATTGACGGCAGGGAACCTGACCAGCTGCGGCCGGTCACGATCACACCCGGCTACATGAAACACGCAGAAGGTTCAGTCCTGATCGAGATGGGTGACACCCACGTGATCTGTTCGGTCAGCGTAGAGGATCGCGTCCCTCACTTCTTGATAGGAAAAGGCCAGGGCTGGATCACGGCCGAATACTCGATGCTCCCCCGCTCCACGCACACGCGCACCCAGCGGGAAACGAGAGGAGTCAAAGGCCGCACGCAGGAAATACAGCGGCTGATTGGCCGTGCGATACGCGGCATTTCCAACCTCAAGAACGTCGGTGAACGCACACTGTGGATCGATTGCGATGTCATCCGTGCCGATGGAGGTACACGAACCGCCTCCATCACCGGCGCCTACATCGCTGTGGCGCTCGCGCTCGACACGCTCAAGCAGAAGGACAAGCTCAAGGGAGACGTGCTCCGCGACTCACTTGCCGCGATCAGCGTGGGCATTGTCGACGGCACGCCCTGTCTGGATCTCTGCTACCAGGAGGACAGTTCGGCCGAGGTAGACATGAACGTCGTTATGACGGGTGACGGTCGATTCGTGGAGTTGCAGGGAACGGCGGAGGGCGAGCCATTCGACGCCGACCAGATGCAGGCGCTCGTCGGTCTGGCCACAAAGGGGATCAACGAGCTGACGGTGATTCAGAACAGCACCATCGCTGAGGCCACTGCGTGAAGCCACTGCTGGTCGCGACACACAACGCTGGTAAGCTGAAGGAAATCCAGGCCATCCTGGGTGACGATGCAGAGCTGCGAACGATGGCCGACTATCCCGACGTCGCGGAAGTAGTGGAGGACGGCGACACCTTCGAGGCGAACGCGATCAAGAAGGCTGTCGAAGTCTGCGAAGCGACCAGGATGGTCACGCTCGCCGATGACTCCGGCCTGGAAGTGGACGCGCTCGACGGTGCGCCCGGCGTGTATTCCGCCCGTTTCGCCGGTAAAGACGCGACGGACGAGGCCAACAACGCGAAGCTGCTCGGCCTGCTGTCCAACATCCCGGAAGACCAGCGACAGGCCCGATTCCGGTGTGTGATCGCTGTGGTCGTCCCCGGTCAACAACCGAAGACGGCCTCGGGCGCGTGGGAAGGACACATCGTCGACACACCCGCGGGTGATAACGGCTTCGGCTACGACCCGCTCTTCTTCAGTCCCGCTCACGGGACCACCTCGGCATCCCTGCAGAGCGAAGAAAAAAATTGCGCGAGTCACCGTGGTCAGGCGCTCCGCGCGGCCAAGTCCATCATCCTGGACGCCATCCAAGATTAGTTTCTGAATCAGGTTGTGTAGGGGTAAGGTTTCATCGCGCCGCGGGTTATCCCGTGGTTTAGTCCCCGCCCATTCTGTTGCGCGAGGTCGGAAAAGGCCTCGATTTCTCGGGGTAGCCTGCGGCACCCCCGGGCCGTATTTCTCAACCACTTCGGGTTGCCCCGCGATCTGCGAGCTCCCCTAGACAGCCCTTCGTGTCTTCGCGCCTTCGTGCTGACCCTAGTTGTCGCCTCTGATCTTCTCTGCGCGCTCTGCGTCTCTGCGGTTAAGGTCTTGATCTTCGGATTTAATCCTCAATCCAGAATGCTGTCCGAATCCTCGCTTCGTGTCCGGTAGCGGTTGACTCGGCGGACCAGGATCCAAACCAGCCCCACCACGGCCGCATACTGGACATACTGCCAGTGCGCGCCTTCCCAGCCGAGAATCCCCGGCCAGAGGGCGAACACGGACAGGAGGATGAACAAATCCTCCAGAGCCATCCCTAATCGCTTGTTCTCTTCGTCAGCCATACACGCCTTTCAATATACTTCCGGCTCGATCTCTCCGGGCTCGCCATTCTGCAGGTAACTGTAGACCTGGTAATTCCGATACACGAGCTTCACGTAGTTCCGCGTCTCCCGATACGGGATGCTCTCTACGAACTCGTCGACATCATCTTTGGGGAGTCGACGGGACCATCGCCTCGCCGGTGCGAGCCCAGCGTTGTATGCCGACAGCGCCAGGCCCAGCTGCCTGGGCTCATCTCCCTTGGAGAAGTACTTCAGGTGGTCTGACAGATGCTCGCTGCCCAGACGGATCGACGTGTTCGGCTGCCACAGATCCTCGACCTTGAATCCCTTCACGCGAACCTTCCGTGCCATATCCCGACCGGTGGCCGGCATCAGCTGCATCAGACCGCGAGCACCCGCCGACGACATCGCCTGCCGGTTGAACGCACTCTCCTGACGCATGATCGCGATGATCAGGTTTGGATCGAGGTTGGTCTCCTGCGCAGTCTTATAGATCGACCCCCAGTAATAGGTCGGATAAAGACGACGGAAACTCGCAAGGGACATCGGCGTCCCCTCATCCCGCTCGACGTTCAGAAGCGCGTTCGAGATTCGGAGCGCGCGGTCCATCGCGTTGATTCTCTCATACCGATGCAACAGGTCATTCAGCGCGAACCGATTCCGTCGGTAGTCCGCCTCGGTCGAGATGTATTCAGCAGCCGCTTCCCGATACAGCCCGAGCGCCGCCAGCAGATCCCCCCGCACCAGAGCCGGTGTCGGGGCATATTCCGCTTCCGCATAAATGGAGTCCTCGGGAACATATGGATACTCGGTGTCGATCGCACCGAGGGCCGCTCGTGCACGAGCGGAGTAATAGGACGCCGGGAATCCTTCGGTAGCGCGCGTCAGCCAGTACTCATACTCTTCATCCCGTCCCAGCCTCTGGTAGCATTTTCCGGCCCAGTAGTAGCCCTGATCACGCAGGTAGTTCTCCGACGTGCGGTTGGCGAGCACGAGGAAACCGCGTGCCGCTTCTTCATACTGTCCCCGTTTGAACTGGAGATATCCCGCGCGCCACAACGCTCGTTCGGCATAATCGCTCTTCGGATACCGACGGGCGAGCGTCGTAAACACACGACTGGCGTTCTTCGGATGGCCGCGGCGCTCGTAGGCCATCGCCGCCTGCCAGAGACCCTCAGCCGCCCCTGAAACGGCCGGAAACTCCTTTGCGAAAGCGTCAAATTTTCGTGCCCCATCGAAGTCCGCACCCAGCCGGATCATCGACCGGGCTTCCTCGAGCAAACCTTTGGGGACGCGATACTTTCGGTAGGCCGTCCGGAAAGCATTCCGGGCCGAGCGGTAATCGCGTTTCAAATAGTAAACCTTGCCGAGCTCATACTGGGCTCGGCCCTTCCACACGGCGTCGGCCGACGACCTCGTCAACGACTTCAGCAGACGGGCAGCCGTAAGATACTTCCCGTGACGGGCGTAGCAGACGGCCCCATAGAACGTCATCTTCTCGCCAACCAACGGCTCTGACGCCCTCAGAGCAGTCAGCGCCTCTTTTGACCGTGGATAGTCACGGATCAGACGCAGACGCAGACGAAACGCTTCGGAAGAGTCGCCAGATGCTTCGATGGCCCGCGACAGGCCCAGCACCGCGCGTGAACTCTTCCGGCCACGGTCAAGCATCTGCTGATAGGCGTTCGCAGCCGCTTCGTGATTGTCAAGCGCCTCGTAATGCCGTGCAGCTTCATACACGGCCGTTTTGAACAGGGGCCAACCCTGGTCATTTTTGATCACGCTCTCGTATCGAAGAGTCGCGCTGTCTGTCTGGCCAAGAGACTTGAAACCGCGCGCCTCCCACATCCGCACATACCCGCTAATCGGCTCGAAGCCGTCAACCCCCTGCGACAGCAAGTCGATTGCGAGACCGTGGTCCCCCATCCCGGAAGCACACAAACTGCGCTGTATCCTGACCCGCTGCCGATCCCAGGCATCCAGTGCCTCGGTATCCAGCTCATCGAGGATCTTGGCTGCCCACCGGTAGTCCCGCTCGCCAATCAATTGCTCGGCGCGGGAAATGGGATCGATCCGCTCGGCCATCGCCAGCTTCGTCGGCGTCACCAGGGTCGCCGCCAGCACAATCGCCAGACCAGAGGCCATCGCGGTTGCCACGAAACGGCGGCGGCGATGAGCGGAAATCCGGGTCAATTCGTCTTGTAGATGCATACGTCGGGGGCTGGGTCACAGAGGGTCAAAATGGGCGTATCCTCACTATTTTCAACAACAAGGACACGTAAGTCAATATCAAACTCGGTTTGCCTTGGGTGGGGCGCCCGTTTATCTTACCGTCCACCGATCACCCCTGGAACCGGAGAGTATTCGTGCAAAGAAGCGCACTGGGACGGACCAAACTCGAAGTCCCCATCGTCGGGCTCGGCGCCGGGTTTGTCGGCATCCCCACAGCCAACCGAGCGGCGCAGGAATATGACGGCAAGCCGGGCGGGATGCAGGACGCGTTGGGTGTCGCGACGGTGCATCAGGCGATCGAAGCCGGAAGCACGTTGATCGACACGGCCCCCCTATACGGTGCGACCCGAAGCGAAACCATCATTGGCAAAGCGCTGGCTGAACGTCCTGACCTGGCCGCGAAGGCGACTGTGACGACCAAAGTCGGCCAGCTCGCAGGTGGCCAGGGAACCATCCACGACTACAGCTATGATGCCGTGATGGCGCACGTCGAGGCGAGCCAGGAACGGCTCGGGCAGGAGACGTTCGACGTCTTGTATATCCACGACCATATGGATATCCCGATGGAAGACGTCATGGGCCAGGACCGGGCACTTGGTGCGCTCCGAAAGCTACAAGATCAGGGCACTCTCAAATACGTCGGCACGGCCGCCAACGACCCGGAAACGAACGCCGCCTACATCGAGACGGGCGAGTTCGATGCCGCCGTCGTCCCTGAAGCCTGGAGCCTGTTGAATCAGCTCGCGGCTGAACACATTCTGACCGCGGCAGAGAACCACAACGTGGGGCTTGTCGTAGCGACCCCCGTCGAGAGAGGACTCCTCGCGACCGGTCCTACCCCCGGCACAGACTACCTCGCCCGAAACTTCAGCCAACGCTGCCTGGATCACGTCAGCAAAATTCAGAATTTGTGTGAAGATCACGGCATCCCGATGGTCGCCGCCGCGCTCCAGTGGTGCACACGACATCCCCAGGTCGCAACGACGGTTCCCGGCGCCCGCACCCCCGAAGAGGCGAGAGCGAACGCGGAAGCGGGTGCCACCCACATTCCTGAATCCTTCTGGACCGATCTCGAGCCGATGATCCAGCACTTCGAGATCGGCGTCGACCGATAACCTGCCTATGAAAGCACTTCTCCTCGCAGCAGGACGCGGCGAACGCTTTTACCCCTTCGACACCTACCGGGCGAAGCCTATGTTTCCCGTCGCGAACCGTCCCCTACTCGCAAGGCTCGTCGATCGGGTCGCGGAAGCCGGCATCACCGACATCGGAATCGTCGTCGGCTGGCAGGCCGGCAGCGTACGGAGCTACTTCTCGGACGGTAGCCGGTTCGGATGCGAAATCACCTATGTCGATCAGCCGAATCCGACCGGAACAGCAGACGCCGTCGTTTGCGCCACGGAATTTATCGGGGACGATGATGTCCTGGTGGTTCTTGGTGATCTCCTCCTTCGGCCCGGCACGTTGGCGAAAACGATGGAGGCCCATTCGTCAGCCGATCACGGGGTAGCTGCTGTCACCGAGGTCGGGAACATTTCGGAACGGATACGTGCATCAATCGAGGCCGACGGGGTTCTGTCGGACTACGTCTGGAAGCCAAGGGGATCGCGTGGCTCGGCAATCGCGGGTGTCTATGCCTTGCCCGCATCCGCCCTCAAGGACCTGCGCAACGTCGGTGACCAGGTCCAATCGCAATTCGGGATCGCCCCCAACGTGGGACGTGAGATTGAAGACGTGATCCCGATTGTCCATCGCGAGGGTCGCCCCCTGAAGGCTGTCCACGTCGACGGTCCCATTCTCGACATGGACTATCCCTGGCAGCCGGACACCTTTGGGGATGCGATAGCCGCTCAGGACGGGGATGCATTGAAGGATTCGATAATCGATCCTTCAGCAACGGTCGATCCGGGCGCGCACATCGAGGGACCGGTTGTTGTCGGCACAAACAGCGTCATCGGACGGGATGCCTATATCCAGGGCCCGGTCTGGATCGGCGCCCATACCCGCGTAACTGAAGGATCCCACATCGGGCGGCATACGATGATCGGCAATCACTGTCACATCGGACCCTACGCCAAGGTCAACGGCTTTGTGGGCGACGACTGCCGGGTCACCTATCTCGGAGAGTTCAGCGGAACGATGCTTGCCGGCGGACGGGTCACGCACCAGATCCAGTTGAGCGGGATATTCGGTCTGGGAGCCGAGATCGGAGCCGGAACGCAATGTGGCACGCTGCGCTTTGACGACGAACCGATCGAAGTCGAGGTCAAAGGACAGCGTCGGAAGGCCCACGGATTCTCGGGCGTCCTGTTCGGAGACTATGCGCGAACCGGTGTTGGGGCCCTGATAATGCCCGGTCGTATCGTTGGCCCCTGCAGTATGGTCGGTGCGGGCGTCGTGCTGATGAAGAACCTTCCCCCCCACAAAGCACTCATCCTGAAACAGGAGACCGACCTCATCGACTGGTCACCGGAGATTTACAACCGATGACACCCACCGCGCTCGTCACGGGATCGCGTCGAGGCATCGGTCGGGAGATCGCCCTAGCTCTGGCCGAAGCCGGGTACGACGTCGCCGTCCACGACATCGAGATCGACGATCTCGCTCGAGAGACGGAGGCGATGATTCGCGACCGGGGGCAGGAATGCCTCCTCGTAGAGGCCGATCTGTCGAAAGCGGAAGCTGCGGAATCCATCGTCAAGGCCACAGCCGAACACTTTGGTCGTCTGGATGCCCAGGTCAACAACGCGGCCACCTGGACGTGGTCGGCCTACACGGAAACCGACGTATCGGAATGGGACCGGATGCTGTCGGTGGACCTTCGCGCCCCGTTCCTAATTGGCCAGGCGGCTGCGCGTCTGATGCAAAACCAGGATACGGGCGGAGCCATCCTCAACATCAGCTCGGTCCACTCGACGCGAACGTGGCCTCAGGATACCGTCTACGGTATCTGCAAAGCGGGGATCATCCGGCTGACGGAAAGCATGGCCTACGAACTCGGCCCGTCCGGGATCCGCGTCAACGCGATCGCCCCTGGATACATCGACAGCCGGGTCCCGGACCCGGATGCCTCCCCCATCGGGAAACCTGACTACGCCGACGCCGTCGAGCCCTGGACGCCGCTCCGTCGCATCGGTGTGCCCCGAGACATCGCTGACGTGGCGGTGTTTCTGCTCTCGAGCCGTGCACGCTTTGTGACGGGACAGTGCCTGACCGTCGACGGCGGTTTTCTGCTCGGCGGCACGCCCGCCCCCTGACCCAGACCCACGAGGTGATTCGATGAAGACCGTCCTCTGCTTCGGCGAATCGAAGACCTGGGGCTGCGACCCGGCCACCCAGGATCGATTCCCGATCGATATACGCTGGACAGGTGTTGTGGCGAAGACGCTGGGATCAGAGTACCGTGTGATCGAGGAGAGGTTGAACGGCCCAACGACCGTGTGGGACGACCCGATCGAGGGGCACAGGAACGGCCAGACCTATCTGCCGCCCTGTCTGACCTCTCACAAACCGATCGGCCTCGCCACATTGATGCTCGGAACAAACAACCTGAAGACCCGGTTTTCGGTGCCGACCAGTGACATCACCCATGGCGCCGGCCAGCACTGCGACATCATCGATCAAGAGCGATACCGGGCCAGGTAGAGGACACCCACAGCTGCTCTTGATGACCCCGCCTCCGCTTGCGAGATTGACGGAGTTCGCGGACATGTTCGGAGGTGGCACCGAAAAGTCTCAGCAGTTCCGTAATTGCTTTGCCGCCGTCACCGAAGAGAACGGCGTCGACTGTCTGGATGTCGGATCTGTCCTGGAAACGAGCGCCATCGACGGCGTCCACTTCTAAGCAGACGGACACCACGCGCTTGGTGTGGCGGTCGCCATCCGGATCAAGCAACTGATTCATTGAAAGGAACGGAATGCCCAAAGCACTGATCACGGGGATCACCGGGCAGGATGGGTCCTACCTGTCCGAACTCCTCCTCGAGAAAGGATACGAGGTCCACGGGATCATCCGCCGGGTGGCCCTGGAAGATCCGCAGCATCACCTGTCCCGGATCAACCACATCGCGGACGACCTGGCCCTGCATCCCGCCTCGATGGAAAGCTTCCCGAGTATGTTCAGCGTGATCCGGTCGGTCCAACCCGACGAGTGCTACCACCTCGCTGCCCAGAGCTTCGTGGCCACATCGTTTCAGGATGCCTTCAGCACCCTCAACACGAACATCAACGGCACACACTACATCCTGGCGGCTCTGCACGACCTCCAGCCGGAGTGTCGCTTCTACTTCGCCGGATCGAGCGAAATGTTCGGAAAGGTCGCCGAGTCACCACAGACCGAGTTGACACGCTTCCATCCCCGGTCTCCCTACGGGATATCCAAGGTCGCCGGCTACGATCTGACGCGAAACTACCGCGAAGCCTACGGAATGCACGCGTCCAGCGGTATCCTCTTCAATCACGAGTCTCCCAGACGAGGCTTCGAGTTTATCACGCGGAAGATCTCCTCCCACGTGGCGCGTATCAAACTCGGTCAGCTCGACCACGTGGCGATCGGGAACCTCGATTCCAAACGAGACTGGGGACACTCGAGAGAGTATGTCCGGGGGATGTGGATGATGCTCCAGCAGGACGAGCCCGATGACTATGTGATCGCGACCGGAGAAACGCACTCGATCCGTGAGCTTTGTGAACTGGCCTTTTCACACGTGGGCTTGAACTGGGAAGACTACGTTCGAATCGACGAGCGTTTCCTCAGGCCTGCAGAGGTCGATCTCCTGGTGGGAGACGCGACTAAAGCGAGGGAACAACTGGGATGGGCAAACGAGATCACCTTCGAGGATCTGATTCGCGAGATGGTCGATGCGGATCTCGAACTCTACAGGAACGACCCCAACCCACCGGGCATCACCTGAACAAATACACACGACATTGCTCTTCAAACGGGAGGCTTTGACCGATGGCGACAGCCAAAGCGACCGTGATGGTCGGCGAAAAATTCGAAGTTCGTGAATACGAGATTCCGGATGTCACGGAGGGGACGATCCTGCTTAGACAGGAGCTCGGCGGGATCTGCGGAACTGACCTGCACAACTGGGAACACCAGCGGCTGAGTGGATCCATTATCCTCGGACACGAGAACGTCGGCATCATCGACAAGCTTGGGAAAGGGGTCACCCACGACCACATCGGACAGCCGGTAGAGGAAGGCGACCGCATCATCCTCGTTCCGGGCACGAACAAGGGCGCGTACGGATTCTTGCAGTCTGAGGAGGCCCCCTATCTCCGGGGTGGATTCGCGGAGTACATCTACCTGTGGAATCCCGATACGGTCTTCCTGAAGACCACGATGCCGAAAGAGGTCGCCGTTCTAACCGAACCATACACGATCGGTGTGCACGGTGTGATGCGCTCCGGGATGCAGTTCGGCGACACGGTCGTCGTGCAGGGATCGGGCGCCATCGGCCTGCTCACGCTCGTCTGCGCCCGGCTCAGTGGTGCCGGACAGCTCGTCCTCGTCGGTGGACCTCCCGGTCGTCTCGAACTCGGCAAACGTCTCGGCGCCGATCTGACGATCGACATCGCTGAAGTTCCTGATCCAGAAGAGCGCATCCAGATGGTTCGTGACTTTACGCCCAAGGGTGAAGGGGCGGATTTGGTGTTCGAATGCGCCGGATTCCTGGGCGCGATTCCCGAGGGGCTCGACTACCTGCGCCAGAGCGGCACGTATGTCGAGATGGGCCATTTCGTCGACGTCGGCACCTTCCAGTGTAACCCCAACCAGATGTTGATGCGGAAGAATTTGCGGTTCGAAGCGGTGTGGGCCAGCCGACCGGAGCACTTCGTTCGCGCGCTGCCCGTATTGGAGAAGCACGACTATCCTTACGAGGACCTGATCAGCCACGTCATCCCTCTTGAGCGCGTCGCCGAAGGCTTCAATGCGCTCCACTCCGGCTACAACCTCGATGGAAAGGATGCGATCAAGATCGCTGTCGCCGGTGGTACCTGAGCGTGTCCGGTAATCGTATAGGAATTGTTGGAGCCGGTACAATGGGCGGTGGAATGGCACGCAACCTCCTCGATGTCGGCTACCCGGTTTCTGTCTGTGACCTGGACGCCAAGAAGGTGGCCACGCTCGTTGACCGGGGAGCCGCGTCGTCTCCTTCACCCAGGGAAACTGTGGCGAACAACGACGTGACCCTTTTCAGCCAGCCGACATCGGGGACATTCATCACGGTTGCCGAAGCCGAAGATGGACGGCTGGCCGGGGCCGACGACTCGAAGATCGTCGCCGCCACCGCTTACGGGGGCGGCGACGCCGACAAAGGGACTTTGGCTGCAATGGTCGGTGGTGATGACGATCCCGTTGAGCGGGTTCTTCCGATCCTCCAGGCCATTGGCAACAATGTGGTACACCTCGGTCCATCCGGGGCCGGGCAACTCCGGAAAGCCGTCAATCAGATCGCGATGGCGTAGCAGATGCTGTCTACCTGGAAGCGATGCTCATCGGTTTCAAAGGCGGGCTCGATCCAGAGAAGATCTGGCAGGTGCTGTCCACCGCCGTCGGGCGCAACAACGGGAAGTTCGAACGGACAGCAAAGAGAGTCGCCGACTGATCTGGTCGCGACAACGGCTGTAAGCTCTGCGAGCTGCCCTACTTCATCGAAGAAGCTAAAGCGCAGGACTATCATCTCCCGATGGCCGAAGCCTTAGAAACATTCTGTCGGGACTCGGAGAAGAGCATCACGGATCCGCTCGGGATTCCGACGGCGTGCTACTGGGCCAAACTGACCACACGAGGACGGGAGGAGTAGGTGAACGGAAGGGCGCGCCTCGCCCTTCGACTCCGCTCAGGGTGACATGATTGAGCTATGACCTGATCATAAAGCGTGGCACCATCATCGACGGCACAGGCAAGACACCCAGATACGTCGCCGACGTTGGAATCCGCGGCGAGGAGATTGCCGACATCGGGGACCTCTCCGAGGCAGAAGCCACAGAAACCATCGATGCTTGTGGCCACATTGTAGCGCCCGGCTTCATCGACGTTCACGTCCACGGTGAGATCGCTCTGCTCGGTGGTCCCGACCAATACGGTGAGGTCCGACAGGGCATCACGACCCAGCTGATGGCGCCTGACGGATTCGGATGGGCGCGGCTGACGGGTGCACAGGCACAAGAGCTCTGGGATTATACCCGCTTCGGCGTTGGTGATGTCTACATCGAGCCACCCTGGCCCACGATCAGCAGTTATCTCTCCATGTTCGACCGAACGACTCCCTCGAACGTCTGTCCCCAGGTCCCCCACTGCGCCGTCCGTCTCGAGGTGATGGGGTGGGACGCCCGTCCAGCCACCGACGATGAACTGGCCCGAATGGCGGACATCACGCGGGAGTGGATGGAAGCCGGAGCCTGTGCCTTAAACCTTGGCCTCGACTACCAGCCCAGCGCGAACGCCGACTTTAACGAACTCGTCACGTTGTGTAGAGTCGCTGCGGAGTATGATGGTATTTACGCAGCGCACATCCGCTACCACACGATCGGACGAGAACCCGCGTGGCGTGAGACGATCGAGTTGTCGCGTGAGGCGGGTATCCCCGTCCACGTCTCGCACGAACGCGTGGACGACATCACCGAGCCGATTCTCAACGACGTCGACCGTGACGGTGATGACCTGACCTTCGAGTCGTATCTGTACGCCGCCGGGATGACGCACATGACGATGATGCTGCCGATGGAGTATCAGCAGGGCAGCCCACAGGAGGTTCTCGATCGGCTGAAGAAGCCCAAGTCGAAGTCGGAAGCGCTTCCTGAGATGAAGGAGTGGCTGGGTCGATGTGACCAAATCGTCGGCTTCACGAAGTCGGGACGCTACATAGGCGAACGACTTTGCGACATCGCGGAGAAAGCGAGCAAAGCACCAGAAGAGTTCGCTTACGACCTGATCCTCGAAGAGGATGGTTACCAGGGCTTTATCTTTCCCTGGCAGGTACCAAAAGAGGAATCGGACGACACGATCGCGCGAACGGTCACACATCCCCGAATGATGATCGCCAGTGACGGGCTCTACAACGTTGCCCATTCGCATCCCAGATCACAGGGCTGCTTTGCCAGAGTGCTCGGTGATTTCGTCAGAGAAAAATCAGCGATCTCACTGGAACAGGCTGTTTACAAGATGAGTGGCTTCCAGGCAGAGCGATTCCGTCTGGGCAAGCGAGGCCAGTTGAAGGAAAAGTATTCGGCTGACGTGGTCATCTTCGATCCATCCACCGTCGCATCCCGCTCTACGTTCGAGAACCCGAACCAAGCGCCCGTCGGCATCCCTCACGTGATCGTCAACGGTCAACCGGTCATCCGGCACGGACGCCCCACATCCGACACGCCCGGAAAGGTAATCCCCCGCTCGTGAGCGTCGCCGTCCAAATCGTCCCAACACCGGAGGACCTCGCGTCCACGGCCGCCAATATCTTCGCCAGCCAGATTCAAGAGTACCCGGACAGCGTCCTGGGTCTGGCCACAGGATCAACTCCTGTCGACACCTACGCACGGCTGGCCGACCTCTACGAGAACGGCCTCTCGTTCGAGGATGTCACGACCTTCAACCTTGACGAATACGTCGGTCTACGCCAGGGGGATCCACA
This sequence comes from Gemmatimonadota bacterium, assembly GCA_002727195.1. Lineage (GTDB taxonomy): Bacteria > Latescibacterota > UBA2968 > UBA2968 > UBA2968 > UBA2968. The sequence continues at coordinate 665,902 of PBWH01000006.1, read as the reverse complement.
AAGCTATCACAGCTTTATGACCACCCACCTGTTCGATCAAGTCGATCTGGATCCTTCGCGAACCCACATGCCTGATGGCGACAGCGAGGATCTGGACGAAGCCTGCGAAGAATACGAACGACTGCTTCAGGATGCGGGTGGTATCGATCTCCAGCTGCTGGGTATCGGATCCAACGGTCACATCGCGTTCAACGAGCCGGGATGCGCCGAGGATTCGCTGACCCGAGTTGTGGACCTCGCCCCTGAGACGGTGGCCGCCAACAGTCGATTCTTCGACAGTGAGGATGATGTACCCGGTCAGGCGATCACCGCCGGAATCGCCACCATCCTGTCCGCGGACAAGATTCTCCTTCTCGCTTACGGCGAGAATAAGGCGGAGGCCGTCTGTCAGGCGCTCGCGGGTGAAATAACTTCCGATTGCCCGGCCAGCTTCCTGCAAAAACATCCAGACTGCACGTTTCTCCTGGACGCAAAGGCGGCTGAGCTGCTAACAGAGCAGTAACCCGCTGGAATACACGCTTCCCATCTCCTGCACCGCGGGAGATGGATTCTTGCGGACCTGATTCATCGTCCGAAAGCCTGGTGAGAGCCGGATGGTGACGTGGATCTGATTTCAAGCCCTCACCAGGCTGGGTCTCCGATCCCAGCCGTCCTCTCCCACCAGTGGGGAGAGGTGAACCTCCCCCCAGTCCAACCACTTCTCCCTACACAGAACTCAATGAACATTCTCGTCCTAAACTGCGGTAGTTCCTCACTCAAATACAGTATCCACGAACTCCGTTCGGGAAAGCAGAACGCCTCCGGATCGGTCGAGCGGATCGGTGAAGACATCGCTCATTGCGCGAATCACCGTGCAGCCGTTCGACAGGTTTCAGAGACTATTCTCGGTGACGGTCAGGACATCGATGCGATCGGACACCGGATCGTTCACGGTGGTGAAATTTACAGCGAATCCGTCCTGATCACGCCTCAGGTCGAGGCTAACATCGAGCAACTCGGGCGACTCGCCCCCCTACACAATCCGGCACACATACAGGGCATCCGGGCAGCTCGCGATTGCTTCCCAGGCCTACCTCACGTAGCCGTCTTCGATACGGCGTTCCACCAGACGCTTCCCGAACACGTCTCGCGATACGCGATCCCGACCGCACTCTACGAGGAACACGGGATTCGACGATACGGTTTCCACGGCACATCCCACCGCTACGTCTCCGAACGCGCAGCGGAGATCCTAGAGGTCGAGTCGATCACCGGTGTGACCTGTCATCTAGGAAACGGATGCTCAGCCGCCGCCATCCAAGATGGCAAATCTGTAGACACGACGATGGGCTTCACACCACTCGCCGGTATACCGATGGGGACACGGTCCGGCGACGTGGACCCGGCAGTCGTGCTGTATTTGCAGAACGAAGCGGACCTGTCTCCTTCGGATGTGGACCGGGTCCTGAACAGGGAAAGCGGATTGACGGGCGTGTCAGGCGTGTCGAACGACCTGCGTGAAGTAGAAGAAGCGGAGGGCCGTGGCGATGAGGGTGCCCGTTTGGCGATCAACGTGTTCGCCTACCAGACCGCAAAGGCCATCGCCGGTCTTCTGGGTACCCTGTCCAACGCGAATGGAATCGCTTTCACGGGCGGAATCGGAGAAAATGCCTCAGGTGTGCGTCAACGGATCGTCAATTACCTGCAAGGGGTGGATGTGGTGCTTGATCCGACAGCGAATGGAAGAACTGTTGGGAGGGAGGGGAAGATCTCGGCCCCAGAGAGCGGACTCGAAGTGCTGGTCGTTCAGACACGAGAGGATGAAGTGATCGCTCGTGACACCTTCCATGTCGTTCAGAGAGACGCCGGAAGCAGCTACGCATCAGCGGAATAGACCACCCGCCCCCTGGAGATCGTCGCCACGACCTCCAGCGACGTGTTCAGCACCACAAAATCTGCATCCGCTCCCACTTCGATCCTTCCCTTGGTGGAAGCCCCCACCGTCCTGGCCGGAATCTCTGTCGCCATCATCAGGGCTGACCCGACTTCAGCACCTGCCGCGACCACATTCCGCACCGCACGATCCATCGTCAGAATCGATCCCGCGTGTCGCTTCCTGTCTTCGCGATAGGCGACCTCCTCGTCTACCCACACTTTCCCGCCCATCAACTCGTAGGTTCCGGGGCCCTGCCCCGTCGCCTCTATCGCGTCCGTAGTGATGCAGATCTTGTCGTGCGGCTTTACCTTGACCACAAGCTGCTGCATCCTGGGTGTCAGGTGGCGGTTGTCCGGAATGATCTCCACCGTCAGCGCATCTCGCATCAGCCCCATCTCAGCCACGCCAAGATGCTTCCCGTCGTCTCGCCGCGTGTAGGTCGATTGCGCATTGTATATGTGTGTAACCATACGAGCGCCCGCTTCGATTGCTTCATCCACCTGCTCATCCGTCGCCATCGAGTGACCGATCGACGGGACGATGTCTGCCTTGCTGAGCGTCCGAATCAGATCCATACCTCCGGGCAGCTCGGGCGCCGATGTGACGATCCGGATCAGGTCGCCGTAGGCGTCGATCCAGGCGCCGTACTCTCCGGGATCGGGATAGCGAATCCACTCGGGGTGGTGTGCACCGCGCTGATCCAGGTGGTAATAAGGACCCTCCAGGTGAACACCGAGCAGGACATCGTTCGCGGACGCATGATAGTCCGCCAGAGCCGCCATCTGCCTCATCCGATCCTCACGCTGAGCCGTGTTGATCGCGGCCACTACCCCCGTCGTGCCAAACTGGAACCCCGTTTCAATCACCTTCTGGATGGCTTCAGATGTCCCTTGCTCGAAAGAGGCTCCCCCTCCCCCATTCAGGTGGATGTCGACGAACCCGGGCGACAGGATCAGGCCTCCAAGATCGACGCTCTCCCCAACGGCACCCCCCACTGAACCTTCCACTCGAGCAACAGCGCCATCCTGGACGACCACATTTCGCCGCTCCAGAGTGCCACCGGGCATCAGCACTTCAGCGCCCGTCAGTGTGTAGACATTATCAGAACCCAAAATATCCTCAATCCGAATAATCAGACATCCCAAGGCCTTGGTAATAGACATCCCCAGCCATATCTTTCTAGCCGATTGCCCGACAGAGCTTGACTGGCCACGGAAAAACGAACAAAGGGCGGAACGGATCAAGTGGAAAGCTCGAATATCGACTACGTGATCGTCACTGCGACTGTACCAGAGCAGGAAGTCCTCCTCGAGGCGACGGGTGGACTCGAGCCGACCGTGCTGGGCCGCAGGAAAGTCGTGTTCGGGCAGATCTTTGGCCGCAGAGTGGCGATCGCGGAGACTGGAATCGGAGCGGTCAATACCGCGCAGGCCCTGACCGCCTTCCTGGAAACTCAGCGTGTCAGCCAGGTCCTGCAAGTAGGTATCGGCGGTGCTTTCCCAACCAGCGGCCTAGTCGTCGGCGACCTGGCCATCGCCTCTGAAGAGATCCAGGGAGATTTCGGTGTGGTTTCGGAAACGGGATGGTCAGGCGGCGAAACCATCGGCATCCCCCTGATCCAGGAGGATCCCCCGCTATTCAACCGAATACGTCTCGACCCAGCTCTGACAGAAAGCGCTGCGACCGCCGGCAACACAGTAGCCGATCGGGAGAGGCGCCAGTCAAAGGTCGGTGCCTTCCTGACCGTACAGAATGTGACAGGCACAGACCAACGGGCTGCCGAGTTCAACGCCCGTTTTGGTGCGCTCTGCGAGAATATGGAAGGTGCAGCAGCGGCTCACGTCTGTCGCCTCTATCAAATCCCCTTCTGCGAAGTCAGAGGGATCAGCAACATCGTCGAAAAACGTGACCTCTCCCGCTGGGACATCCCCGCCGCCACCCGAATCGCCCAATCCGCTGCCCTGGAACTCATACAGCAGAGCTAGCCTAGGCCTGGGTTGCTCTCCACCCTCGCCCTGAAGACAGCCTCTACCAGAATAGGATACCATACACGTGAACCCAATAGCCCTCGGCTACTCGCCCTGCCCAAACGACACCTTCATTTTCTACGGGCTGGTACATGGCAAGATAGAAGGCGCCCCGGAGGTGAAAGAGGTCCTCGAGGACATCGAGACACTCAATCGCCTCGCCGTCGACGGCCAGTTGGACATGACCAAGATCTCCTTCCACGCCTTCGCCCACCTGCGCGAGCGATACTGTCTGCTCCATTCAGGTGGTGCACTGGGAAGGGGATGTGGCCCGATCGTCATAGCGAAGGAAGCCTTTCAACCAGATGCCCTGTCCGGCAAACGGGTCGCGATCCCCGGCGAACTCACCACCGCAGCGCTACTCCTTCGCCTGCACTCGCCGGACCTGAGCAACTTCGTCGTGATGCCCTTCCACGAGATCATGCCGGCCTGCGAATCCGGTTCTGTCGACGCCGGCGTGATCATCCACGAGAGCCGCTTCACCTACCCCGAGTACGGCCTCAGCAAGGTGATTGACCTCGGCGAGTGGTGGGAAGAGACCACCGATCGCCCGATCCCGCTCGGGGGAATCCTCGCCCGCCGTGATCTCGGTATTGAGCGGATCAACCGGATCGATGCCTCGCTCAAGGCGAGCGTCGACTACGCCTACGCGAACCCAGACGTGGTCAAGCCGTATATCCGTGAACACGCCCAGGAAATGGATGAGTCCGTGATGCAGCAGCACATCGACCTCTATGTGAACGAATACTCAGTCGACTACGGCTCGGACGGCGAAGCCGCCATCGAGGATCTCATCCAGAGAGCCGTATCACACGGGATCGTTCCTGCCTCCACGCTCCCCCTGTTCGCAGAGTAACCCACCGGCGAATCCCACGATGAATCAGGAACAGGCCGTTGGATGCTCTATCCCCTGCTCGCTATCCAGCCATACGCCCAATCTCCTTGTCCCATTTCTTCCTCCCCCCTAAATTCCGCCCCGATCCACTTTACAGTCACTCGACCTCGTAGCTGCGCGGCTCACGGAGAAGGCCCTCCGTGCCATCCGTGTCCTCCGTGGTTCCATAGCTCAGGAGCACAGAATGGATAAACCAAGAATCGGATTCATTGGACTCGGCATCATGGGCAAGCCCATGGCCGGCCACCTGATCAACGACGGTTACTCGCTCGTCGTCCACAACCGCAGCCGGGAAGCGGTGGATGAACTCGTCGACAAGGGCACGCAGGAAGCGCATTCGCCGAAGGAAGTCGCCGAAAACAGCGACGTAGTAATCACGATGCTGCCGGACTCACCGGATGTCGAAGCGGTCTGTCTGGGAGATAACGGCCTGATTCACGGCGTTCGCGACGGGATGGTACACATAGATATGAGCACCATCGCGCCGGCCGTAGCCGTCAAAGTGGGTGAGGCGCTGGGTGAGAAGGGCGTCTCGTGTATCGACGCGCCCGTCAGCGGTGGCGACGTCGGTGCCGTCAATGCGACGCTTTCGATCATGGCGGGAGGCGATCAGGGCACGTATGACCGGATCAAGCCGATCTTCGACGTCCTCGGAAACGGTGGCGTTCTCTGTGGTCCACTCGGATCCGGCCAGACCGCCAAAGCCTGCAACCAGATCCTCGTCGCCGTCACGATCGCCGGGGTCAGCGAAGCCCTCGTCGTCGGTGCCAAAGCCGGCGTCGATCCGCTCAAGATCGTCCAGGTCCTCAGTGGCGGTCTCGCCCGTTGCGGCGTGCTCGAAAACCGCGGCGAACGGATGGTCAACGGCGACTTCGACCCCGGCTTCCGAATCCGTCTGCACATGAAGGACCTCAACATCGTCAAGCAGACGGGTGCCGATTACGAGGTTCCGATCCCGGTCACGAGTGTTGTGCACGAGCTGTTCAACACCGCGCTGGTAAAGGATCGAGGTGAACTTGACCACTCCGGTTTGCTGACGGTGCTGGAGGATATGGCGGGGGTAGAGGCGAGAACGAATAGCTGACCCGTATAGAAGAACCCTCTCCTGCTAGCGGGAGAGGGCAGGGCTCGACGCTGTCGAGGTCGGGTGAGAGCTTGGCAGCGGACGGCACGGGATGGCCGTTCGCCCTTCGATACGACCTGACTAACGCCGACCTTTCAGTTAACCACCATCTAACTAGCCCTAAGAGGTAACTCCCGCCTACGCCAACGGCTTCTGCGGGCCTAACACGGTGAACTCGGCTGCGACCAGTCGCTCATTGATCTGCTCGATCACCCGAAGGCCTTCCCAGCCGTCTGGTCGATCACGGGCTGGAACATCTACCTCTATCACTCCCATCTGGGCGTCACCCCTCAGGAAGCCGAAGCCTCGGAACCGATGAAAACCCCGCTCGGCTTCCACCAGGGCAGCGGACGCGTCAACCGCAACACCAAGGTCTCTCCTGGTCCGAGGATTAGCCTCAAGATCGGCTACTTCCTCAGCGACGTGCCTGAAGAGGTTCGTGGCAACTTCTATGTCGTCCCAGGCGGCCACCTGGAAGGCAACCTCCAGAAGTACGAAGACAAGAATCCTGACGGCTGCATCCCTGTCTGCGTCAACCGCGGCGACGCCATCTTCTTCGACCGCCGTCTCTGGCACACACGGTCCTACAACCACTCGTCGATCGTGCATAAGGTCCTCTTTTACGGCTATGGCTACCGCTGGATCCGCACCAAAAACGACACCACCATCCGCCCGGATTTCTTCCTGGCCTGCGACCCCATGCGCCGGCACCTCCTGGGTGACGGCACCAACTGCAACGGCTACTTCACCCCAAAAGACGAAGACCTACCTCTCAAAGTTTGGCTGGAAGAACACACCGAATCCGTCGCAGCCTGATCCTTCGAAATTCGAGATCCGAGATTCGGTTGCTCCGATGTACACAAGAAGGCCCTGCCCGAAAACTAGCTGACAGGGCCTCATCTATTTGGGTTCTCTCTGAAACTTGGAGCCTGGAAGGCCTTTCCTACTCCGTATACCGAAGAACCTCACCCAGTTCTTTCCTGCTCCCGTCTTTGATCTCCTCCGGATACCCCATATACATAAACCCAATAATGTATTCCGCCCCCTGATCGATCCCGAGGAGTTTGTACGTTTCGGTTTCCAAGGTCACGGGTCCAGTAGTCCACTGCATCCCCACGCCTTGCGCCCACCCCGCCAGCGCGATGTTCTGCATCGCACAACACGCAGCCGCATAGTCTTCACGATTCTTGATCTCGTCTCCATCCTGAACGCACGAGACCGCCACGATCGTCGGCTTCGAGTAAAACTTCGCGTATCCGGCATCGGCGAGCGCCTGCTTCGCCAAATCATCCGCATCATCTGCGGCTTTCGCCCGCTGAATCTCCGCGTATCGCTTCGCCAGTGTCTCCTTGGTCTCCGGACCCAACACAACAAATCGCCACGGCTCAGTCAAATGATGGTTCTGCGCCCATCGCCCATACGAGAACACCCGTTCGATCACATCGTTCGCCACGGGCTCCGGCTTAAACTTGAACACGCTTCGGCGTGATTCAATCGCTTCGAGAACATCCATCAAACACCTCCGATCATTCGGAAACTATAGTATCGCCGCCGAATATACCGGGCTCTTAATAGCTGTCAAGTTGACGCAGGGTCCTTAATTTTTATTTCCCATTTTGACTTCCCTAAGCCACCGCCGTCTCGATCCCCACAAACTCCTCGCTCTTCTCTCCCCCCACTTCAGTCCACCGTCCCCCGATCCCTATTTCTCTCGCCAGAAACCAAAACGGGTGATCTGCCAGCATCGACATACGAACGACACAGTAGACGCCGAAACTCTACTGACACTCCTTCTTGCGGTCATATGCCTACAGGTCTGCTGGTGTCGTGTAAAGTCCGTTTCTGTTCGCAGCACGCTGAACGGCCAGAAGTTCCATCGTCTTGTTCGACATCCCCCCGACGTGCACGCCACCATATTCATTAAGATGTGCCAGACCCAAAACACAGATCTGGTACACGTCTATCCACCACAGGATATAAATCAATCGCTACAGCTGTCTCATAACGTCACACGCAGACAGCCTCAATTTTGGCCTTTAACTTTTGACATTTGACTTTGGACTACGATCCCGTTAACGCCTTATACCTTGAACAGGAAATGGTGAATCTCCCCATCCTCCACCACGTGATCCTTCCCCTTCTGCGTCAGCTTCCCCGCCTCTTTCACCTTCTGCTCACTGCCGAGCTCGATCAACTCATCATACCGCATCACCTCTGACCGAATGAACCCACGTTCGATATCCTGGTGAATCGCCCGCCCGGCCTGCGGCGCCTTCGAGCCGTTCCGAATCGTCCACGCCCGGACCTCATCCTCCCCGACCGTAAAAAACGAAATCAGTCCCAATGTCTCGTAGCATAACAGCGTCAGGCGGTCGATGGCTGCCGACTCGATGCCGAGATCTTCCAGGAATGCAGACCTCTCCTCATCATCGAGCTGCGAGATTTCCTGCTCGACCTGGGCCGAAATGGCGATCAGTCGGTAGCTTCGGGACGCGTGTTCCTCTGACAGCTGAGCGACCAGCCCTTCATCCCCGATCTCTCCTTCGCCCACATTCAGAACCACCACGACGGGTTTACGGGTCAGAAACGGGTAGCTCCCGATGATCCGCTCTTCCTCTTCCGTCAACGTGAACGAGACCAGCGTCCGCCCATCCTCGAGGTAGTCTTTCATCCGCGTCAGCAGATCGCGTTCCTTGTCGGCCACGGCCGTCTCTATCTTGCGACCGACCTCCTTCTCGATCCGCTCGAGGCGCTTCTCGATAAAAATCAGGTCGCCAAGCTCCAGCTCTTCGGCAAACGTGTTGATGTCGCGCTCAGAACTCACATCGCCATCGACGTGGAACACGGTATCGTCTTCGAACGCGCGCGCCACGTAACAGATCACGTCGACCCGCTCGAGGTGCTGGAACAGCTCACGATTCCTCTCCGCCTGCGTATCCATATCCGGCAGCATCACGAAATCGATCTGCGCCGGCGTTATCTTCTTCGGGCTATACATGTCCACAAGCTTATCGAACCGCTGATCTCGCACATCCGCCAGCCCGGGCAATGGCCGGTCCATTCCCGGCGACACTCCGGTCAACAGCTCGAACAACGTCTTCTTACCTACCTGCGGTAGGCCCACCATGCCAAGTTTCATGTTGTGTCTGACCTTTTCATCTGTGTACGCACAATCAAGTTCAGAATGACGAGTAGTAAGTTCTCAGTGTTGAAGTCCACTCCCTGCAGCTTGATGGCCACGGAGGAAGTCACTAATATACAAGAGAGAGGAAGCAGATATGTGTCGAAGGCGCAGTCCGCTCACTTAGGGAAACTACAATGGTCATTTCGGTCACAGGCCTCCAGCAGGCACCCAACTCTCCGTGTCCTCTGTGTCCTCCGTGGTTCCCTGATCTTCCCAAAGGAGAGAGCAATCATGAACAAAGGCACCCTAGGAAAAGCCAACCTCGACGTATCCAGTCTCTGCTTCGGGACCGGTACCAACGGATGGGGCGGTCGCTCCAACCAGACCGATCTGGGCCTCAACGAACTCGCAGACCTCCTCGCCTACGCATACGACAAAGGCGTGACCTTCTGGGATTCAGCCGACCAGTATGGCAGTCACCCCCACGTGGCCAAGGCCTGTAAGATCGTGGGCAGGGACAACGTCACGATCACGAGTAAGACCACATCTCGTGACTACGAGGGCGCCAAAGCGGACATCGACCGCTTTCTGACAGAACTCCAGACCGACTGCGTCGACATCATCCTGATGCACTGCCTGTCAAGCGACGACTGGCCGACCAAGTGTCGTGGGGCGATGGACGCATTGAGCGAAGCAAAAGAAACCGGCAAGATCCGCGCCCACGGCGTCTCCTGTCACGACTACGGCGCGTTCTTAGAGGCTTCCCGATCAGACTGGGTCGAAGTTGTCTTGGCCCGCATCAACTACGGCGGTCACAACATGGACGGCACCCCGGAGGAAATCATCTGGGTGCTGGAAGAGATGGACGACAACGGCATCGGCGTCTACGGGATGAAGGTCGTCGGCGCCGGCAAGCTCGACCACGACGTCCGCAACGCCATCCACTACGTCCTCGACCTCCCTGCCATCGACTCGATCACCCTCGGAATGACCAGCAAACAACAAGTCGACGAAAACGTCGGCTGGGTCGAAGAACACGCCGGCGTATTAGCCTAGTTACTCGTACACGAAAACCCTCTCCTGCTAGCGGGAGAGGGCAGTTTCGCGGAACGCGAAATGGGTGAAGGCTGGACAGGCAAACCGCTCACCAACAAAAAAAAGGCCAGGCCCCCTGACAGGGTAACCTGGCTTTTCATTCTACATTTTGCCTTTTACGATTTGACTTCCCCCTACGCATCTTTCTCCATACGATCGATCTCATCCCGCAGCTGACCGGCGTCCTCATACCGCTCTTCCTTGATCGCCTGGTCCATCTGCTGCTTCAGGAAAGCCATCCTGGCGACAGCTTCACCCGGCCGCTCCTCTTCTACTTCCTCATCAGCGATCTGCGCTGTATCGATCAGGTCGCGCACCGCTTCCTCGAGGTCCGCCTCGTCCATCGGCGTGTCCTCCTCGAAGTCGAGATCGAGATTGAGGTCCCCTTCGTCATCCATCTTCTCGAAGTATGAGACACCTGCTTTACCCGTCTTGACCTTGCCGCCGGCGACGTTGAGGACTTCCTCCTCAATGAACACNGGCGCATCATACTTCAGCGCGAGCGCGATGCTGTCACTGGGCCGGGCATCGATCCGAATCTCTCGGCCACCACAACTCAGGATCAGNTCGGCATAGAANATNTCGTCCTTCAAATCCACGATGTTGATCTGCTCGACACTCGCATCGAACCGATCGAGAATCGTCTTNAGCAAATCGTGGGTCAAAGGCCGGACCATTTGCTTACCGGCAAGCTCGACCGAAATCGCAATCGCCTCCGCGTCACCGATCAGAATCGGTAACATCGTATCATCTTCGAGCGACTGCAGCCAGACCATACGCTGATTGTTCTGGTCTGTCAGGTTTACAACTTTCATCTCAACCATGGTTCAACCTCAAACTCTTCCAACCTCAACTGTNGGAAGAAAGACAATGGGGGATAATCTACCTGTTTAACTGATCGTCAGAATCGAGGTTCCACTTTGGTCCAAGGTGGAATAAGTCTAGGACACCCATTTTCGTAAGTCCAGAGTAAACTGGTAGATACACAAGGTCTTGGGGTTGACAGTCCCCTCTTCCACCACATAGATTGGCACCATCCGGGTCTGGTCTTTGGATGTTTTTCGCCTTTCGATCTTCTTTCTCTACAACTACAGATCATCAATACTATGCGCCTTTCACTATCCGTCCGCGTCGCCGAAAGCTTCAGCAACAAGCGTGTGGTCCGCATCCCGCTTTCTCAACTCGCGGAGATTGCGAGCAACGCCGGCTACGATGCCCTCTGTCTCCGCGCTTCGATGTTGGGTATTCACGACAGTTCGGAGAAGTTGGAAGAGGTCAAAGAGATCATCACCTCACACCACCTTGCTGTCTCCATGGTCACAGGTGACTTTGCCGTCCCTGAAAACGGTGACGATGGCCCGGGCTGTCTCCGCAACATCACACCCTATCTCGATCTCGCTTCAGCAGTGGGTGCCGACCTGATCAGGATCTGCATGAAGACTGAGGACGACATCGCCTGGGCGGCGAAAGCCTCGGATGAAGCAAGTGAACGTGGGATACGGCTGGCGCACCAGTCACACACGCTCAGCCTGTTCGAAACGGTTCAGGCTACGACCGACACCGTTCGCGCGGTTGACCGGGACAACTTCGGTGTGATCTACGAGCCGGCGAACCTGGCGCTGTGCGGGCAGGACTATGGTCCCACGACGATCGCAGCGTATCTNCCGTTCCTCTTCAACGTCTATCTGCAGAACCACGTACCTGAAGCAGGTGGCCCACAGCCGATGCGGACCTGGTGCCAGGGCGAGATCGAGTCCCGACTCTATCCGCTCGATTCGGGCAAGGGGATCGATTTCGGAGCCGTGTTCGATGGACTCAAGTCGCTCGACTACAGAGGCTACGTCACCCTTCACCACGCGTTCGACGGAGATCTCGAACCACAAGAGGCGACTTCTCGTTCGGCAACCTTCCTTAGAAGCTTGATGTAGAGGAGATCACTTTGGAACTCACAGACGTCCTCAACGCATTCGAGACCCACGACATCCAACGGATTCGCCTGGGAACCTTCGACATCGACGGAATCCTTCGTGGCAAGTATGTGTCACGGGACAAGTTTCTGTCCGCCGTCGAATCGGGCATGAGATTCTGCGATGTCCTGTTCGGCTGGGACATGAACGACGACCTCTACGACCGCGAGAGCCTGACCGGCTGGAGCACGGGCTACCCAGACGCGCTGGTCAAAATCGACATCGACACGTTCCGGGTCGTCCCGTGGGAGCCGAACACGGCCTTCTTCCTAATGGATATGTATGACCAAGACGGGAATCCGTATCCGCTGTCCCCACGTCACCTGCTGTCGACGGTGATCAACCGGGCACAGAACCTCGGCTACACGTTCCGCGCTTCCGTCGAATACGAGTACTTCTTCTTCCGCGAGTCCAGCCACTCTGTTTATGAGAAGGGCTTCAAGGATCTTACGCCGCTCTCTCCTGGCATGTTCGGCTACAGCGCGGTCCGTGCCTCCACCTACAGCGAACTCGTTCACGACATCATCGCCTCTATGGACGCCTTCGAAGTACCGATCGAGGGTATCCACACTGAAACAGGACCCGGGGTGTACGAAACAGCGATCAGATACACGGATGGCATCGCGGCTGCAGATCGGGGAGCGCTGTTCAAGAACGGGATCAAGGAGATAGCGCCACGTCACGAGTTGATCGCGACGTTCATGGCCAAATGGAATGCCGATCTCCCCGGCTGCAGTGGTCACCTACACCAGAGCCTGATCGACAGAGAGGGGAACAACACGTTCGCATCGGAGGGTGGTGAGGTATCGGATGTCGCTCGCTCGTATCTGGCGGGGGNGCTCGAACTGATGCCGGCCATGACCGCCCTGTACTGCCCGAACATCAACTCCTACAAGCGTGCCGTTCCAGGGGTCTGGTCACCAATCAACGTCTCCTGGGGCATCGAGAACCGCACCTCTGCTGTTCGAGCGATCCCGGGCAACAGCCCGAAGGCCACGCGTCTCGAGTGCCGCCTACCTGGGGCGGACGCGAACCCCTACCTGGTGATGGCCGCCAGCCTTGCATCCGGTCTCTACGGGATCGAAAANAACCTCAACCCACCGGACGCAGTCAGTGGAAACGCCTACGAGCAGGCAGGCCTGACGCCACTCTCCCCGAACCTGGCTGACGCAACCGCGCTGTTCAAAGCGAACGAAACAGCCCGCTCGCTGCTGTCCGACACCTTCGTTGACCACTACGCGATGACCCGCGAGTATGAAGTACGTCGCTACGAGTCAGCAGTTACGGACTGGGAGCTGAACCGCTACTTTGAGGTTTCCTAGCCCCGCTGGGCCCGCCACCCGAGCGCTTCCAGTCCTCGGCAATTTTCACGCCACTCCCTATCCATACCCAAATGATCACAACCTTCCGATATCCCAACCGAATCGTCTTCGGCCCAGGAGCCATCACCCAGCTCCCAGACCTTCTGACCGAGCATAACGCTGAGCGCGTCCTTCTCGTCACCGATCAGGGTTTGGTGGACGCCGGCCTCGCCGACCGCATTCAGGCCGAGACCAACAAGGTCGCGACCACCACGCTGTTCCCGGAGGTCGAACCAAACCCAACAGAGTCGTGTGTCGACCGCGCCGCCCAACTGCTTCGCGACGAATCGTGCGATCTCGTCATCGGCCTCGGCGGCGGAAGCGCTATGGATGCCGCGAAGGCAGCCGCCTTACGCGAAAAGCATCACGCGGCGTTTACTGTTTACGAGATCCAGATCGGCGGCGATGCCAACATGACGGAGACCGTCTGCCCGATCATCGCAATCCCCACGACTGCAGGCACAGGGAGCGAAGTCGGACGAAGTGCTGTCGTCACGTTGGCAGAGTGGAACCGCAAAGCCGTCATCTGTGGCCCCAAGCTCCTACCCTCTGTCGCGGTGTGTGATCCCGAACTGACACTTGGCCTCCCTCCGCGTATCACGGCAGCGACCGGCATGGATGCGTTGACCCACAACATCGAAGCCTACTGCTCGACGTTCTACCATCCCATCTGCGATGCGGTCGCACTCGGCGGGATTCGATTGGCGGCGGAAAACCTGGAAACGGCTGTGAAGGAAGGGCAAGACATTGAGGCACGATCGAACATGATGCTCTCATCGAGCATGGGGGCGATCGCGTTTCAGAAAGACCTGGGAGCCGCACACTCCATGGCGCATCCCCTGTCGACCGTTGCAGGTGTGCCGCACGGACTTGCGAACGCGATCGTCCTCGCGCACATCTTGGAATACAATAAACCGGTCGCAGCTGAACGGTTGGGAGCGATTGCTCAAGCGATGGGATGTGACGTGGGGGGACGAAGCGAGGAAGATCGTGCGGATGCTGCCATTGAAGCAGTAAAGTCGCTGACGGAACGAATCGACATTCCCAAATCGTTGTCAGCTGTCGGCGTAACGGAGGATCAAATTCCGGAAATGGTCCAGCAAGCTGTCGCCGACCCCAACCACGTCACCAACCCACGTCCCTGCACAGCCGAGGACTTCACCAACCTCTATCACCAGGCCTTGTAACCGAGGGCTCCGACCTCGATCGACGAATCCAATGCACCCTCTCTCGTCGCCGTGCTTCGCACGGTNACGTTGGCCACTCCCACACAGCACCTGGTGGGGCCCGGAGAAGTTGGACCGCCCTTCTCCTGTTTCGTGCCTTGGTGTCTTTGTCGTTCGTTTCGCTTGTGGTTCAGTTCTTCGGCGTCAACGTCAGAAACACCGGACTCCCGGGCGACACAGACACCTCGATCACGACCGGATCCTCAGCCCTCAGATCGCTCTTCTCCACGACCTGCGTTCGCCGCAACCCGACCACGGAACGCTCGTAGGCATACATCCTCCCCCACCGCATCCCACTCACCGAGATGGTCGCCCGTGATCGCCGTTCCGCCCACAGGAGCATCCGGACATCATCTCCATCCAGCGTCGCCACACCACCAAGGTCGCCCGCCGGGTCAAAGAGCATGGGAATCTCGACCTGCCCCAACCGATCGTAAACCTTCAGCGCGGTCTCTCCCCACGGCAGCTGTGAGAGATCTGCGATCGAAGCATCCAGGTTGGCCTTGGTCAGTCCGTAGATCAGGCTCAGGGTGACAGCCGGCACGCTCTCGGGATCACCAGTGATCCACCGCGAAACAACTGCGCCGGGACGATCTTCCAGCCCCACCCGATCCAGGATCCCCTCAACACGGCTGAACGTATCCTGAGACTCCTCTCCCGTTTCTCCTACCACCGACCAACTGACAAACGAGAGTGGAAGACTCCGCTCAGAGCATCGATCCGCCAGGGCAGCGAGCAGTCCCGTCGACAGATCGACACCGGGACCACCGACCGACGCCTTGTGATATCCCTGATAGGCCGCCCACACACCGGATTCATACAACGCTAGATACCGCTCACGATCCACGGACGGCGCGCTGGAAATCTCGTAGCGGTCGGCGCGCTCAGCCGTTCGCCGAACCGTATCTTCGACGCGTGCACGCCATGTCGACTCGTTTTTTGGAGCAAATATGGTGGGCAATGGAAGCACCACACGGGCGCCCTTTGCGACAGCTGCATCGATGGCCGCATCCAGTGCGACCCACCCCGGACCACCACCGCCGATCCGTTCCTTCCACGCGGTCCCCACGAGGGACGCGTTAATAGATACCCAGTTCAGCCCCTCGACCGGCAGATCACCGCCGTTGTATAACGTTCCACGCCAGGTGCTGGGAATCAGCCCGATTCCCTTGCGACTCTCGACGAGTACATCGATGTCTCGTGACTCAGCCGTACCCACTGCAATGAGCAGGCACNCACCAACGCCGATCAGTTGGCGCAGACAACTAGACAAGCGCGAGATCCGCACGATGTCCGCCTTCGATAAACGCCGTCAGCAGGCGGACTGCCCCCTGCACATCGCGTTTGTCGACAAGCTCAACAGATGTGTGGATGTAGCGGGTCGGGATTGAGATCGTTACGACCGGTACACCTGCCCGGATCCGCTGGATGGCCGCTGCGTCTGTTCCACCCCGTGGCAGGATTTCCATCTGATGCTTGATCTTACGCCGCGTCGCGAGGGTCTTCGCGTGCTGTACGAGTCCTGAATGCGAGATCGACCCCGAATCCATCAGCTTGATCGCCACCCCACCACCCAGCTTCGTCACCCGTTCGTGACTCGGCACACCCGGAATGTCAGCTGCGATCGTCGTATCCAAGGCGACCCCCACATCCGGCTCCACACCAAACGCACTGACGCCGGCTCCACGCACGCCAATCTCCTCCTGCGACGTCGCCACGGCGTATGTGTCGAATCCGAACGACTTCGCCGCCTTGATCGCCTCGATCATCACATAGCACGCCACCCGATTGTCGAGTGCCTTGCACGAATAGCCGTTGCCGATTTCGGCAAAGTCACGCTGCAGCGTAACCATCGTCCCGACCTCTACATCGCGCTTCACTCGGCTGGCTGGCAGATACAGATCCACCACGAAATCCGTCACGTGCAGCGTCTTATTTCGATCGGCATCCGTCTGGATATGCGGCGGCTTCACACCTGGATACATGACCCCGGTCAGGTCGCCTCGCTTACCAGCTACCGTTACACGCTGCGCGACCATATTCCTGGGATCGTGACCACCCAGGGGAACGAGTCTCAACATCCCGTTCTCTTCCACGTATGAGACCACAAACCCGATCTCGTCCATGTGGGCCGCGATCATCAGCCGCTTCGGCGATTTCCCCTTCGTCGCCGCCTTCTTGTAGATCAGATTTCCAAGCCCGTCGACACGGGACTCATCGCACACGGTATCCAATTCCTCCGCGACGATCTCCCTGAGCCGCCCCTCCTGCCCCGGAATCCCCGACGCTTCGCACAGCCGCTTCAATAATTGCAAATCGCTTCTCCTAGTCGCTAGCCGANGCTAGTGNCCGGANCCTTGCACAGGCTCCTTCCATCTGTNTCCATCTGTGGATCCCCAGACTTTGACTCACCNCCGACTCAGTCACTGGGGTAACACGCGGTCAACTCGTGCCCTACCCCACCCCTCACGTTGAACCGCCCAACGATCGTCATCTCCCGCGGATCACAAACCTCGACGAGGTCGCCCAGAATCTTGTTTGTCACCCCTTCAAAGAAGATCCCCATACTGCGGAACGCCTGGAAATAGAGCTTGAGTGATCTCAACTCCACGCACCGAGGTCCGGGGACATACCTCACCACAATCGTCGCGAAGTCCGGCTGACCTGTGATCGGACAGAGGGACGTGAATTCCGTGCACGTGAACTCGATAGTGAACGGTCGATCCGGTCGAGGATTTTCGAACGTCTCGAGCAAAGCTTCAGGCTTGGTCGCCTCAGCCATTTTTCACGCTCGCTCTCACGACCGAAGAGATCCCACCCCGCACCGTAAACCGCGCCGTCACCGACATTGCCTTGGGCCTGGACTGCGCCGCGAGATCGTCCAGAATCTCGTTCGTCACAGCCTCGAAAAAATGGGTCTCATCACGGAACGTCTGCAGATACTGTTTCAATGACATCATTTCCACACAGTGATCCGCAGGTATATAGGTCACCTCCACGTTCGCGAAACAAGGTTGTTCCGTTCGCGGATACAGAAACGTGAACTCGTCGGTCGCGTGGGACACTTCGTAGTCCCGTTCACGTTCCGGATTCTCCACCACCTCAATCGTATCTCGGCGATCAGCCATTNGTCGTCTGCATCTCTTTATTTACAGGTCTACCAAGGCTCCGATGCCGGTCCCGTCGGTCTCGGATCGGTCGGTCGTTCAGGTGGCTCGCCGTACGACGTATACCCGATGTCCAGATGTGGGGTGTCTATCCAATCGCCCCCCCGGTGGCGCGAGTCGAGTAGCGCTTCGAGCGCACCCGAAATGAGGAGTGTTCGCTCAACGGGATACACTGGCTTCCCCGTCAGAAACATCCGATGGATGTTCAGGCTGAGGTAGCTGAAGTGGGGATGCGGGTTGTCGTGCAGATACGTCTCCATCGCGTCGATCGTCTCGCCCCGTCTTGCCGAGAACGACCATCCCTTCGTGAACCCGTTCAAGATGAACGTCGCTGTCTTCAGCTCGTCCNGATACTCCATCAGGAAAACCGACGGCGCCTCACAGTGATACTCCGGCGGGCCGTCTTCTCGTATTTCCATATTTTCGATCGCTGCGTCCAGCAATGCGCGGTCGTAAAGTCCCTCACTTGCTGCGTCCCATACGGCCTGNCCCTCGAGACAACGCACCCGCTTGATCCCGACCTCTCGCTCCCCTCTCCGTTCGACCATGCACTGGAGCAGTTCGAGCGCGTGAAACCCGTAGGAATCCAGGTTCGCGTAGGCGACACTGACCGCTTCATCGATCGTCGTCCCGATGTCATACTCGAGAAAGGGACGTCGATAGGACACGGGAACGGATGACCCCGCCATAAACGGAATCTCGAGATCGCGCACCCGATCCACCATCCACTTCGCGTCGTGCCAGTTATACGAGAGATGCTTGTCGCTGAACACGGGGATCGACCGTCCCGATGTCGCGATCACTCCTGCAATCTGCTCGAAGAAGTACTTCCGCGGATACAGGTGCTGCCCCTTTTCGTTCCAGGCATAGTCCCCGTGCTCCCCGATCAGCAGCACCCCGTCCACCGCCAGTTCGCTCCCGCCCAGCGTAAGCGCCTTAGGGATGCTGGGATAGATCGGCACATCGTGTACCTTCGCGATCTCCACCCCGATATCCTGCTCGTGAATCTGATCTAGATACATCGATACAATGTCGACCTTTGACGCCACCAGCCCCTCATTGGTCGGAAACCCTTTCAGGAACTTCGTCACGATCACATCCGCGTGCGATCGCGGATAATACGCCGTCACAATGGCGGCTATCTTCGGTCTATCCATCTCGTGTCCACCGCGTTCCCGAGTAGGTGCGGCCGCAGGCCGTGACGTATCGAGGGACCCGTCTAAGGCGCTCCATCACCTGCTCGATATCCAAGTCCGTGAATTCGATCCCCTTCAGCTTACCGATAAACGTCTTGAAGATGAAGGTGTGGTCCCGGTACTTCTGGCCTTGCTGAGGCTTGTAATAACCCGCTTCGTGCGACAGATGAACCTGACCCAGCAGACCACGCTTCTTCATNTCACCGAAGTGCTTGAGATCACGCTCGANCCGCTCCTCATCCNNTTGCACACCGTCGAACGCGATCCACGCACCTTCTCGCGCTGCTTTCTCGTGCTGGTCGTTGTCGATCTCGTTCCGGGCGTGCATTCGACCAGCGCGTCGCAGCCTGCTGNTCTGAGATCGCGGAGAAAAGGGAGGACATAGTCGAACGCCATATCCTGGTCATATCAGTCCGGGTTCACCTTATCCGGCCCGATGAAGTCGACCAGAACGTGCTCGTAGGGTAACGTAGTCTCGAGGCGCCCGGGATCGATCGCCCCGCGACCCGTAACAACCTTGCCTTCGTGTCGGATCACAGGGTCGGCTCCTTCAAGACGATGCGCGCCAAGCGCGATAGCGGCACCTACCTTTGGCGATGATCAGATAAATTCGTGTCTATCCACTGAGTTAACCTCTTACCGAGAGATCGCCGAAGCGTGAAAATATCGAAGTCTGCGACCGACCACGCAACGGATTAAATGGTTGAAAGTCAGCAACTTGCTCTTTTTGGCGCACCATATATAATGGCGCGAGTCAATCAATCGCAGGGGGCAATCATGTCAGCGTACCAGAAATTCCAATTGGCGGCGACGGACATTCTCGAGGAAATCCGTTCGAGCGGCCTCTACAAGCACGAGAAACAGATTACGACCCCGCAGGGATCAGCGATCGGGACGGAGAGCGAGGACAACCTCAACTTCTGCGCCAACAATTACCTCGGTCTTGCGAACCACCCGTTGATTCTCGACGCCGCTCGCAAGGCCCTGGACGACTATGGCTACGGTCTGGCCTCAGTCCGCTTCATCTGCGGCACTCAGGACCTCCACAAGCAGCTCGAGTCGAGGCTGTCGAGTTTTCTCGGAACCGACGACACGATCCTCTATACATCGTGCTTCGACGCAAACGGTGGCCTGTTCGAAACCTTGATGGGTCACGAAGATGCGATCCTGAGCGACGCCCTCAACCACGCCAGCATCATCGACGGCGTCCGGCTTAGCAAGGCGCAGCGCTACGTCTACGAGAGTGGCAACCCGGATGACCTCGAAGCAAAGCTAAAAAAAGCGGCCGACGCCCGTTTTCGTCTGATCGCGACCGATGGCGTCTTCAGCATGCACGGCGACCTGGCACCGCTCCACCGCATATGCGATCTGGCTGACCGCTATGATGCCCTGGTAATGGTCGATGACTCCCACGCAACCGGATTCATCGGTGAGACCGGACGAGGAACGCCCGAGCACTTTGGCGTCCAGGATCGCGTCGACGTGGTCACAAGTACGCTGGGCAAAGCGTTAGGTGGCGCCTCCGGCGGATTCACCACGGGGCGCAGGGAAATCATCGAGTTGCTTCGACAGCGTTCCCGCCCCTACCTGTTTTCGAACACAATCGCCCCGCCCGTAGCAGCCGGAGCGATTCAGGCACTGGACTTGATCGAAGGAGGAACCGACCTGATCGAAAAGCTCAAATCCAACACCGAACACTTCAGGTTGAGCATGAGCAGCAAGGGCTTCCAGCTCAAACCTGGCATTCACCCCATCGTGCCGATCATGATCGGTGACGAGGAACGCACCGTATCGATGGCCAAGCTGGTAAACGACGCCGGCATCTTCGTCGTCGGCTTCAGCTACCCCGTCGTCCCCAAGGGTCAGGCCCGCATCCGCGTCCAGATCTCAGCCGCCCACGAGCAATCCCAGATTGACCAAGCCATCGACGTCTTCGAATCCGCCGCTCGCCAAACGGGTGTCTTGTAGCGGCACCGGGTTGGATTGGACTTCAGCCCCAGAACGGGGCGTCCGATAGTTAGCCCGGGGTGATCCCGAGCGGTAGCGAGGGTGAACCCCGGGTTGAGCGCTAGGCCAATGCAGGCGCCGCGATGTTCGAGAGAATGCCCCCAACCATCGCCCTCGGTGCCCCAAGAGGGCCGCATACTGAAAACCACCCTCACCACCGCAGGAGAACACGTGAATAAACCGCTCTCAAACAGAACCGCCCTGATCACCGGTGGAGGACAGGGCCTGGGCTTCGCCGTCGCCGCAAAGCTCGCCGAACTCGGCGCTAAAATCGCCATCAACGACATCGCCCCGGAGCGAGCCACCAAAGCAGCAGACCGTATCGCCTATGCCTCCGACGTTCGCACTCACGCCATCCTCGCCGACATCACCAAAAAGGATGACGTGGACGACATGGTGAACGATGCCGTATCCACCCTTGGCGGCTTACACATCCTGATCAACAACGCCGGCATCCTGTACCCGACCTCCGTCGCCGACACGCCCGAAGAGGAATGGGACCGCGTCATCGAAGTCAACCTCAAGGGAACGTTCCTCTGCGCCCAAGCCGCCCTCGCTCCGATGAATGCCGCCCGCTGGGGCCGCATCGTGAACTTCTCGTCCACCGCGGGCAAGACGGTCAGCACACTGGGCGGCGCCCACTACACAGCCTCCAAAGCCGGCGTACTGGGCTTCACCCGCCACCTGGCAAAGGAAGTGGCTGGCGACGGGATCACCGTGAACGCCGTGTGCCCCGGACTGATCGACACCGAAATGTCTCGAACGATCATAGACGACGCCCAGGCCCAGGCCTACGCCGACAGCTTTCCCATCTCACGCCTGGGTCAACCCACCGAGGTCGCCGATCTCGTCGCATTCCTCGCCTCCGACCAGGCCGCCTACATCACCGGCGCCGCCCTCGACATCAACGGCGGTGACCTGATGGTCTAGCCTCTTGAGTGGCCCGGGGAGGATTTTGAATTTTATTTTTTCATTTTGCCTTCAGCCCCTTCGTCAAAAGGCTAACAAATGAAGATCACCGACATCCATACACATCTTATACATCCTAGCCGCGGCAAAAACTGGCTCTTCGTCAAAGTCGAAACAGACGAGGGCATCCACGGCTGGGGAGAATGCTACACCCAGGCCGATCGTGACCGTACGATCGAAATCCACGTCCAAGAACTAGCCAACTACCTTGAAGGCCGATCCCCCTTCGAGATCAAGCACTTCAACCACTGGGCGTATCACGACTACGGCGGCAAACGAGGCGCGATGGAGCTCTACTGTGCGATGAGCGGCATCGAACACGCCCTGTGGGACATCTGCGGGAAGGCTTCAGGACAACCCATCTACAATATGCTGGGAGGCAAGTGCAGAGAAAGGATACGCGTCTATGCGAACGGCTGGGGCGGTGGATCGACACCGGACGAGATCGCCAATCGTGCTAGGCAGGTCGTCGACCTGGGATTTACCGCGCTGAAATTTGATCCCTTCCCGGGTCGTTGGCGCACGATCATCGATCGGTCGGTCGAAGTCGAAGCCGTTGAGCGCGTCCGGGCAGTCCGCGAAGCCGTGGGACCCGACGTCGAGATCCTGGTGGAAGTACACCGCCGCCTCTCCCCGCTCCACGCCATACGCGTCGCCAGGGAGATGGAACCCTTTCGGCCCTACTGGTATGAGGAACCGGTATCCGTCCGGGATCCGAACGGCCTCCAGGAGGCGAAGCGAGGCGTCAACATCCCTGTGGTCACAGGCGAGGAGCTCTACACCAAGGCCGAGTTCCGTGACATTTTCGAGAAGCGCGCAACAGACATCATCAACCCTGACGTCTGCAATTGTGGCGGCATCCTCGAGTTGAAAGAGATCGCGGCGATGGCAGAGGTTTACCACGTCGCCGTGTCGCCTCACAACTATAACAGCACGACCATCGGCTTGGCCGCCACCATCCACGCCTCAGCCACGATGCCGAACTTCCTGATCACCGAGTACTTCCTCAACTTCGAGGAAATCGGCCAGGAGATCGCTCGACCAGCTTTCGAAGTCGAGGACAGCCATATACGCCTGCCCACCAGTCCGGGACTTGGGATTGACCTCGACGAGTCAGCATTAGCGAATCGCCCTTACCAGCACTTCAAAAGCAGAAACCTCCCACATCCAGCAGACGAACGCTAAAATTCGCGTCCCATCGTGGACGCACTATCTTCGTGCGATCGGCCCATCTCGTAGGACCGGCCTCCGGCCAGGAGCTCTTCGGTGGATATAACTTGAATCCGGGATTGACGCCTCGGACAGGCGTGAACCCTGGCCGAAAACGCAGAAAGGCTCCATACAGTTTGTTCGTCAGAATGACGGCAACCGCACGAAGCCTTCTGAAAGTGCGTCAAACAGCGTGCTTGACCCTCGACGAGAGGAAGAATCTCCTCGGCAACGACCTAGCCGCGGAACTTCTCGATCCCCCTGAAACGTGGATGATCTTCGTGGGTCAGCACCCACCAGACGACATAGAGCAGTCCGCAGATCGTAACACCAAGCAAAACAAACCCGGTTAGGCACCGGAGCTTGTCTACCCGGTAAGAAGGATCGATCGTGTCTCGCATCCGACCCAGCACCGACACGACGATCACCCCCTTCGCGATGAAACCAACGTGGTTACATATATACAATTGCCAATCCGGCCCTCGACGCAAACCATCCCCGGGTCGATGGCTCACTGAGCTGGATACCTTCACGAACCGCTTTTTATCTGCCCAGAACTCTGACCACTGGCTTTTCCCTGGCCCTTTACTTCAGAATCTCGTGGCCGAAGCCCTCCACGAGCACGTAAATTTCCCTGATCTCAAGAATCAAAACTCCCAATTGGATTCCCGACTCGACATACGGTAGCCTCTGAACGTTACCGTCACGTGTAGACAAAAGGAGGCCAGATGCCTGTCCGTGCGGTTTTTGGAGCCAACTGGGGAGATGAGGGAAAGGGCAAGATCACCGACCACTTAGCCCTGGACGCCAAATACGTCGCTCGATTCCAGGGCGGCAAGAACGCCGGCCGTACGGTCATCAACGATTACGGGAAGTTCCAGCTTCACCTGCTTCCATCCGGCGTCTTCTACCCCCACGTCACCAAAAGTCTCGAAGCGAGGTTCGCCGTTAACCTTTCTATCCTCTTCCAGGAGCTCGACGATCCCATTGAACGAGGCGTCCCACATCCTCGGCTGGCCGTGTCAGACCGTGCCCAACTGGTTCTTCCTCTTCACACGATGCTGGACAGATTGGAGAACGATTGCCTTGGGGACCGATCGTTCGGTTCCACACGCGTAGGAATTGCCCCCTTCTACGCGGACAAGGCACTCAAGATCGGAGTCCAGGTGCACGAGTTGTTCCACGCGGACTTTCTCGAAGCACGCATCGTCCGATCACTCGAGACGAAACAGACGCTGCTCGAGCACCTCCACGGCTCAGAGCCCGTCCATCCTGAAGCCGTGTTCGCCGAAATGTCTCCCCTTGTATCCCGACTGGAGCCCTTCGTATGCGACGTAGACGAAATGCTGGCTAATGCGCTGAGCACCAAAATTCACATCCTCCCGGAGGGTCAGCTGGGCGCGCTCCGCGACCCCGATCAGGGCATCTACCCCTTCCCCATGTCATCCTCTCCGTTCGCGGGCTTCGGCGCTGTCGGTGCCGGCAGCCCGCCTTACGGAATTCGTGGCATCGTAGCCGTCACCAAGGCCTATTCGAGCTGCGTCGGAGCGGGCCCGTTCGTGACCGCGTCGGGGGCAAGCAAGCGAACGAGCTCAGAACGCGCGGCAGCGATGCCTGAGAATACGGGGCCACCACCGGCCGTCCCAGACGGGTTGGCTGGTTCGATGCCGTGGCCACCCGATACGGTTGCCGCGTGCAGGGCGCCACTTCGGTGGCACTTACGTGCCTAGACGTCCTGGGATACTTGGACAGGGTCCAGATCTGCACCCACTACCGGCTCCCCGGCGGTGAGAGCGATCGCGTCCCTGTGTCCGCCCTGATCGAGGACGAAAATCTCGTCTTTGAGACGCTCGAAGGTTGGCAGACAGACGTTTAGAACGTGCGATGCTGGGCTGACCTGCCATCTGCGGCATAGAGCTACGTCGAACGACTCGAGGAGCTCATAGAGTGCCCTGTCCGGTTCCGCTCGGTTAGGCCCCCTAGGGAGCAGTTCTTCGAACGGTAGCCATCATGCGATTGGCTTCCGCGTTCGATCATTGTTATCGTTCAACCCCTAGATTGATCGTACGTCGGAAGAGGCTGGATGACCGAGCAGGACCAAAATTGGTTCCAGGAAGGGCTGACCGACAGCTTCGTTGAAGACCTGAAGCAGCGAATCGAGGCGGCCATCCTTCCCGGGGCGGAGAAGTACTTCGAGGAGGGTGGGAACGCGTATACGCAGAACTCGCCTGACCTGAAACGGGCAGAGATGGCGGTCAACTACTTCGACTACCAACCCTGTGCGGTTTCGGTCCTTGCGGTTCTCGCGGCAAAGGGCAATCGATCTGCCGAAATGATCGTCCGCAGGATTTTCGACAACGTCTCCTACTATCTCGAAGAGTGGCGGTCACAAGAAGGCTTCACGACCTCGCTACGGCGATCTCAGCTGCATCTCGTTCTCGCATACGAAATACTCTACGACCTCCTCGACAGTGATATTCAGACGAGATGGCGTGCGCTCCTCCTGCGTTCCGCCGTCGACATGCTGGAGCACTTCGATCACTTCCAGGAGAAGCTCCCCGCGCTCGATAATCGTGGGTTTGGCACGGGTATCAACCATGTGGCGATTGCCGCCGAGGGAATCTGGAGAACAGGCTACGTCCTGGATCAGCCCAACTTCTGTGAGATGGCTGGCGGATTCATTGACCGCCTGATCGACTATGGCCACCCTGACGGCTACTTCGAAGAGCACACGAACGACGAGCGGGAGGGGGGACCGAGTCTCGTCTACACACCCCTCACCGCCGGGTGCGCGTATATGGTTTCCCGGTGGCGTCAGGTCGCTGATGTGGATCGATTCGCGAGATGTGGCGCCCTGTTCCGGAACTTCTGCGACAGCCACATCCGTGCGATGCCGTTCGCTGACGAGCGGGCGAACCCCCACGGCCTGGGACCGTATGGTGTCGCTCTGCACGCGTTATCCCTCGAGGGTCGAGGCTTCCTGAGAAAGGCCCTCAACCCGGAGGACAACCCCAGCCTGACGTCGAACGGCCGACTCGAGTATCTCTCTCGCCTGTATTTCGAACTCGACAACTCCGAACGGGGTCCGGGAACGACACCCGAGCCCTGGCAGGACGGTTCCTTCAGAATCACGCTCCCGCTCGGTGTTCAGCGCGCCAACGGCTGGCACGCGGGCATCTCCGGCATGCGGGCCCTGAACCGCACCCTCAGTCCTGATGGCGACTACGCACTCGATCGACAAACGTTGGTCTACCTGTCCCACGATCGGGCTGGTACGATTGTATCCGGGGCCAAGTCCAAGAAGAATCCGGACTGGTCGACAATCCGTATCGGCGAGGATGCCTACCCGGTTCGGACGGGGCAACTCGATGAAGGCTTCCAGGCCACCGCGCACTACGAAGCGTTCAACGCCACCGCTAGTTGGACTCTAGATAGGGACGCCGAACTGGCGCTGTCGACAGACAGTGATGAGCCGGCTACCGCCCAGATCGTGCTGGAACTATGCACTGGAAGCTCGATCGAAGTCGACGGTAAGGCGATCTCGCTCGACGATACCCAGGAAACCGTGGAGAGTGTCACGACCGTTTCCACCTCGAAATGGACGGTTCGATGTTCTGAACCGGCTTCGTTTGTCTGGTATCTGTCCCCCTTCGATCCCTATTCGGAGGCGAACAAGAGTGCGCCCGGATCCAGACGTCCCGTACTCCGCGTTCCCTTCTACGGATCCATGAGCTTTACCTTCTCCCCGAGCGAATCGAGCGATGGCTGATCATATCCCGACCTTGAGGCCCGCAACGGACCAAGACAGCGACCTCTGTTTCGACATCAAGAAGAAGGCCTTCGGTGAGTATGTGGAAAAAATTTGGGGGTGGGACGAAGACGTGTAACGCCGTCTCTATGACAAGTAATATGAACGCGGACAATGATCGAACTGGAGGGACAGACGATCGGTCTGCTCTATACTCGGCAGGAAGGAAACAGTGTCTGGATCGGGCCTATATCCTGCCGATGTATCGGATCAAGGGATACGGCACGCGCATCATCCGAGGCGTTGTCCACGACGCCGAAGGCACGGGTCATTCCATCAAGCTCCAGATGCTCAAGATCAATCCTGCCCGGAAGCTGCATGAGCGCCTAGGTTTTGTGGTCACCGGAACCGACGGTCCACACCAGGTCATGCAACGCACGCCTCCCCCACGAAGGAGCCTATGAGCCGCCCCAACATCATCTACCTGCATTCCCACAACACGGGCACCTTCATCCAGCCTTATGGGCACGCCGTCCCGACCCCGAACATGCAACAGCTAGCGGAACAGGGCATCACCTTCCGCAAGGCCTTTGCAGCCGCGCCGACCTGCTCCCCGAGTCGAGCCTCGTTCCTGTCAGGGATGTATGCCCATTCGGCCGGCATGCTCGGGCTTGCCCACCGGGGCTTCAGCATGAACGACCCCAAGCAGCATATCGTGGGCGTGCTGAAGGCGAACGGATATGTGACTGCCCTCTCGGGTGTCGAGCACACGTTCCCTGCCCTCACCAGCGTGGGATACGACCACGTCGCCTCATCACTCGACACCAACTACACTGAAACAGAGGGCCAACCGGACGAGGCCGACGGAGCGATCGCGTTCCTGAATCAAACGCACGACAAGCCCTTCTTCCTTTCCGTCGGGCTGAACGAAACGCACAGACCGTTCCCGAAAGCCGACCCGGATAGGTATCCGGCTGAAGATCCGCGATACGCCGTTCCCCCATCCCCCCTGCCCGATACGCCGGAGACAAGAGCGGATGCCGCTGACTTCAAGGCTGCAGCCCGCATCATGGACGAGAAGTTCGGCCGGGTACTCGAGGCCGTGGACCGAAACGGCATGGCGGACAACACGCTCATCTTCTGCTTTGCCGACCATGGCCTTCAGTTCCCACGCAACATGTGCAACCTGACGGATCATGGTTCTCACGTGTATTGCTTCGCCCGTGGACCGGGTGGATTCTCCGGCGGCCGCGTAATCGACGACCTCATCAGCCTGGTCGACCTCGTGCCCACCGCATACGATGTGGCCGGTATCGACTGTCCGGACTTCGTGCAGGGCCGGTCGCTTCGCCCCCTCGTGGAATCCGGAACGTCGGTCCGCGACGAGATATTCTGCGAAGTGAACTATCACGCCGCCTACGAGCCGATGCGATCGGTTCGCACGAAGCGCTACAACTACATCCGTCGCTATGACGGCCGTGACCGTCACGTTCTCCCGAACATGGATGACACCCCGACCAAGTCCTACATCCTGGAACAGGACTGGGAATCATACCCTCGCGAACCGGAGATGCTGTTCGACCTGACCTTTGACCCGCACGAAGCGCACAACATCGTCGACCGGCCTGATGCCGGGGCGATCCTTGAGGACATGCGGTCTCGACTGGACCGATGGATGCGCGAGACCGGAGACCCCCTGACGGATTCGCCACACGTGGCGGCACCCTCAGGATCCAAAGTCAACAACG
Organism: Gemmatimonadota bacterium; assembly: GCA_002727195.1. GTDB lineage: Bacteria > Latescibacterota > UBA2968 > UBA2968 > UBA2968 > UBA2968. Next base: position 637,125 of record PBWH01000006.1, on the reverse strand, counting down.
TTGATGGCCTGAGTCCGCGAGAGGAGCCAGAAACCGTCGAATAGTTCGGACAGCACCAACAATACTTATCTGTTCGGTTTTGCCCATGACCTCATTAACTTAGGTCCGCTGAAATCCCGGACATCTTATGGTCCTCCAACGGGAGGTTCCAATGAAGAGAATAACCTGGCTGCTCGCGCCGTTGAGTAACTCAGGACCGCCTTGGGGAACAGCGTTCCAGATCCGGTCGACTCTGTGCGCACCCGAGGGAACAACGATCCGATCGCCTTCGGTGCCTACTCGGCAGCCCCTCCTCGCAGCGAAATGGACGACTATGACGCACTTGGCGCCCCGGTAAACAACTGGCTCTTTTTCGCGGACGAAACAACCACATCTCTGTATCCCGCCACCGTCCACGGCGCATTCATCACCGGCGAAAGGGAGGCGGATCGCATTCTTGCCTTCTTACGTGGATGACACACCGCTCGACCGAACGTTACGACCATAGATCCATTACCCCGCAGTTGACCGCTCCTTGAACGACAATTCGACATTCGTTTCCCGCCTGTCGGGAACGATGAAGCCTCTCAGAATCCCCGACTACAGACGGCTCCTCCTGAGCAATACGCTCTGGTGGCAGTCCATGTGGATGGAGATGATCGTGGTGGGGTGGCTGGTCCTTGAGATCACCGACTCCCCCTTTCAGATCGCCCTTGTCGGCTTCTACCGGTCCATCCCCCTTCTGATCTGGGGCTTCTTCAGTGGTCCCGTCATCGATCGCGTCGGACGACGACGCATCATGCTGATCAGCCAGTCGATCAACTTCACAACCTCGTCATCGATCGCCTGGCTGCTGTGGTCTGATCAACTCGCATTCTGGCATCTCTGCGTCGCTGCCTTTCTCATGGGGACGGCCTGGTCTTTCGATTGGCCCGCGCGCCGCTCCTACCTTCCTGACCTCGTCGGCAAGGCACGCACAGTGGATGCCATGCTGCTCGAGAACTTCACGTCGATCATCTCGCGGATCGCCGGCCCCTTCCTGGGCGGGCGACTCGTCCACGACCTGGGTCCCGCGGGCTGCTACATTGTGATCGCGACCTTCTCCGGCATCGCTCTGCTCACACTGACACGGCTGACGAGACTTGCGCCTTCCCAGATGGATGCCCAGGGAAACCCGATCAAGGCGGTTGTCGAGGGTTTGAAGTACGTTCGCCGAAATGAGCCCATCTGGGGAAGCTTCCTGATCACCATCTTCATGAACTACCTCACGTTCTCCTACATGACGCTCCTCCCCGTGTTCGCCCGCGACATCCTCCACCAGGGCCCGGTTGGATTGGGCTACCTCGGAACCGGGAACGGTATCGGCGCAATGCTCGGCATGTTCGTGATCAACGCCATACGGGGGAAGGTATCGAACGGCCTGATCTTCGGGATCGGCGCCACCATACAGTCCTCCGCGCTGTTCGCCTTCTCCCACTCGACGGTGTTCGGGCTCTCACTCGTGCTCCTCGTCTGTTCGGGCATCGGCCAGGCTGCCTTCAGCGTGATGCAGAGCTCGATCGTGCTGACCAACGCCAGCGACGAGATGCGCAGCCGGGCGATGGGCAGCATCGTACTCGGCATCGGAGCAGGGCCTCCCGGCCGACTCCAGATCGGTGCCCTGGCCGAACACTTCAGTGCCCCCTTCGCCCTGGGGTCACAGACACTCGCCTGCGCCGTAATCTGTCTGGGAACGACCCTTTTGCTCCACGAATTCCGAAAAACAAGGGAACCGACTCTCCCGCACGAATCCGACTGACAGTCCGTTTTTCGGTTGCTCGATCAGAAGGAACTTGGCAAATAGAGTTGAAGAGCAGAGGCGCACCCTACCTCAGCCTTTCTCTACGATCTCTGCGCGCTCTGCGTTGACATGCTTTTGATTGCGAATTTCTCGATTTCGTGTTGAGGGCGTCGGGCCCATAGCACTTTAGGAGACGAAGCACGAATGCTGACCGATGCCTTTCAGCCGGATGAAGATGGCTACGTTCGCCACTGGGTCCACACGGGCGTCGTACGCCGCCCGTATGAGGGATCGGAGTCCGAAGAGAACCGTATACGGGATGCCGTGATTCCGGGAACACCCGCTCCAGCGCCCGCAATGTCCAGCCTGGGGGGACCCGGTCCGGACGGTACGACCTGGCATTTCCACTACCCCGGCAGAAACATCTACGTCGACGTCGGCGCCTTCCACCACACGCTGGGGCATCTCTCGCTCTACGCCTCCACGCACCTCGTCTCCAATCGTGCGGTCGATCTGCCTGTTCGGGTGTGGACGGCCAACACCGTCGACCTCTGGCAGGATCAGCAGCATTGCCTGCGATACACACGGCAGCGACGCAAAAAGCCATCGACTTCAGCCATCGTCGCCCTCAGCCTCAAACCGGGTCAGAACCGGCTGGCCATCCACCTCCAGGAACTGGCCGTTCGGGACACGCCGTTCCTGTTCGCCCTTCAGATCATGGATGACGCCGACGGGATCCGGATCGCCGTTCCTGGACACCCTGCAGCGACATCCTCCCTCGTATCGACAACGACGTGGCTGGACAATCTGACGGTTTCAACGAGCGGCCTCGAGTCCGACTGCCCCCCTCCCTGTGCGGTTGAGACGACCCTGGACAGGCCATCCCAGAGTGTTCAGCGATCGTGGCTCAGCGGAGAGAAGTCACTGAGCTGGCACGAGGACGACGTCTTCTACTGCCGTGTTGAGGCGAAGATCGAGGGTCAACGACTAAGACGCCAGATCGAAATTCCTTCCAATCTGTCCTGCTCAGCCCCCGGGGAAAGCCTGACGGACTACAGAAAGACCTATCTCACCGGCATTGCCACCACCCCGAACGGTGATCCAGCCAGATCGCTCTTCGCCATCCTCGCTCGTCACGTCCTCGAAGAGGCGGACAAGGAGTCGGACGAGGGCGCCTTGCAGGAAGGCCTGGATCACGTCTCTGGCCGGCTGGATTGCGCGGACTTCCGCCTGGCTGCACTCCTCCGTCTATACGCGCTGGGATGGGGCCACCCCGAGCAGCGGAACCGGATCCGAATGACCGCGCTCGGTTTCCGATACTGGACTGACGAGCCTGGCTCTGACGCCATGGCTTTCGGCAGCGAGAACCACACGATCATGTTCCACGGGTGCCAGCACGTCGCGGGGGGTCTGTTCCCTTCGGAGACCTTTACGACCTCGGGACGATCGGGCCAGGATCAGAAGGACCTCGGCCGAGCCAGGTGTTTGGAATGGCTGAACGAGCGTCACGCGCAGGGCTTCACGGAATACCTCAGCGCGAGCTACACCCCCATCACCGCAGCCGCGCTCCTAAATTTGGCCGACTTCTCTGACGACACGGAGATCCGCACGAGTGCGAGGACTCTGCTCGACCGCCTCCTGCGCCAGTTGGCCGAACATACATTCGACGGGGTGACAAGCGGCCCCCAGGGCCGCGTATACCGCACGGTACTCTACCCGCACACATCAGGGTCTCAGGGTCTGCTGTCGTATGTGCTGGGTGATCAGGTTGTTACGTCCGAGGACAGTTGGTCCACCTTCCTCGCAACATCGGAATACGAGTCACCCGATGATCTCGCCTCTCTGACCCAGCGTCAAATCAAACGCACATATCACCAGGCCAGCCACTGCCTCCAGTTGCACAAGGGTTCGGCTTACGTGATTTCGAGCGTTCAGGTGGATGCCGAGACACCGATGAAGAGCGGCGAGCCCGGGTACCAGCAATCCCTCTGGCACGCCTCGCTATCGGCGACTTGTCACGTCTTTGTCAATCACCCGGGTACAGCGTCCGACCAAGGGTTTGGCCGTCCCGGCTACTGGTATGGAAACGGTACGCTTCCCCAGGTCACACAGCAGGAATCGACCATCTTCGTGACCTATCAGATTCCCGCCGATCACCCGATCGGGTTTACGCACGCCCATTGGCCGACAGACGCGCTCGATGAGTCCATCGTTGGCGATGAGGGGTGGGCCCTCGGCAGACATGGGAAGGGATTCGTCGGGCTGTGGTGCAGCTCCGTTCTGCTGCCGACTGACGACGTGCTCATCGGTCGAGAACTCTGGGCCCGGGGGCGGCAAACCGCGTGGATCTGTCACTGCTCGGACACGGACGAGGCCCCCGATATGAAAGCGTTCCGGACAAGTTGTCTCTCGGCTCGTCCCCGATTCGATCCCTCGACGGGCGGCCTCTTCTGGAACGATCGACAGATCCTGTAGGGAATCTCCTTGCCATACGATGCGACAGCAAAGCGGGTCACCAGATACCGGAGCTAGGATGAACATCGAACACATCGAGGTCTTTCGCGAGCCCGGGAGGTTCGCGGGTTGGCCCGCAAACTATGGCATCTGGTCCTGGGAGAACGAGATCGTCCTCAGCTTCACGCTCGGGCATATGGACGTAGATGGAGGGTTCCACGCACGAGACAAGTCAACACCGTTTGTCACGAAACAGGCCCGCAGCCTGAACGGTGGACGGACCTGGGACGTCGGGGATCCTGACCTTCGGGCACCGGGTGGAAAAGGGCTCTCGGCAGACGAACACGTTGAAGACATTCATAAAGTGGGATCCGCCCTGTGCGGCCAGGATGCCCCTAGGCCCTGTCCAGGAGGAATCAACTTCAACCATCCCGACTTTGCCCTGATGTGTGCGAAGACCGGGCTGAGTGAGGGCTGCTCATCCTTTTTCTACACCTCTGCCGATAGATGCCAGTCGTGGCAGGGCCCGTATTCTCTCCCGATGTATGACCAGACAGGTATCGCCGCTCGAACCGACTATCTTATAGATGATCAGGATACGTGTACCCTCTTCCTCACCGCGAATAAGACCAACGGCAAGGAGGGTCGTGTCTTCGCCGCACGCTCCGCCAACGGAGGCCTCAGTTTCAACTTCCTCTCCTTCATTGGGCCTGAGCCGCCCGGTTACAACATCATGCCCGCTCATCTGCGGATCTCGGAAACAGACATCATCGTTGCGATCCGTTGCTGCGAACGGCTCGAGACGTTCCAGACCTCGAAACACTGGATCGATCTGTGGAAGTCGACCGACAACGGCAACTCGTGGGCACACCTGAACAAGCCGGTCGAGGATACGGGCAGCGGCGGCAATCCACCTACGCTTACCCGCTTGAAGGACGGACGAATCTGCCTGATCTATGGATACCGGGCTGAGCCGTTTAACATATGCGCCAGGCTCAGTGAAGACGACGGTGCCACCTGGAGCAATGAAATTGTCTTGCGTTCAGGTGGCGGCAATCCCGACATCGGCTACCCGCGTACGGTTCAGAACGCTGACGGCCAAGTCGTCACCTGCTACTACTGGAACGATCACCCCGAAGGCGAACGCTACATCGGTACCACCCTATGGACCCCATAGGCCTGACAGACAGGTAAACACAGCAAAAGCAAAAACCAGGGAACCACAGAGGACACGGAGGACACAGAGGTCTTGGCGAGAAGGCCGAGGCGATCTCGAACCAACCGGGGCCATCGGACATTTGACGTTACCGGCCTGTCTCTGAACTCGATCGCGTCGACTTGAGCTCGATTCCGTCTCGATTTTTTTTCGTGACTTTCGTGTTTTTCGTGGTAGGCCTTTTCAAGGGTAAAAGCATAGAATGAAACCAAACTGCCTCTGGATATCCCTCGAAGACACCAGCCCCCGCTTCGGTTGCTACGGCGATCCGGTCGCTCGCACACCGAACCTAGACAAACTCGCCAGTGAAGGACGTCGTTACACAAACGCCTTCTCCACCGCCGGTGTGTGCGCTCCCAGCCGATCCGCGATCATCACGGGCGTCTATCAGACCTCGATGGGCACGCATCACATGCGCACGACCCACACCAACCCGAATGCGCCCGAACTGCCGACACCCTACTCCGCAGTCCCGCCACACTACGTGAAGACGTTCACGGAGTATCTGAGGGCTGCTGGCTACTTCTGCACCAACAACAGCAAGACTGACTACCAATTCACCCCTCCGTTCACCGCGTGGGACGAGTTGGGCAGTCACGGGCACTGGCGCAACCGTGAGCAAGACGACCAGCCCTTCTTCGCCGTGTTCAACCCGACGCTCACACACGAATCCGGCATGTGGGAAGAGGAATTTAGGAGAGCGGATGCCGCCTACCGGGGCATCGGCAGAACGGAAACTCTCGAAACGAACCCCGACGACGTCGAGTTGCCGCCCTATCTGCCGGACAACGAGCGATGCAGAACCGCACTCGCCCGGCACTACGACAACCTAGCCCAGTCAGATCGGATTGTAGGCGACATCCTGGCCGAACTCGAGGCCGATGGGCTCGCCGACAACACCGTCGTGTTCATCTGGAGCGACCACGGCGAAGGCCTTCCACGCGGTAAGCGCTGGCCCTACGACCGCGGTATCAACATCCCGCTGATTGTTCGGTGGCCAGGCCAGATCGATGCTGGCGAAGTTACGGACCAACTCGTAAGTATGGTTGACCTCGGCCCCACGCTTCTTTCACTCGCGGATGTTCCCATACCGACACATATGCAGGGACAGCCCTTCCTGGGTGACCACGCAGTCGAACGAGAATACATCTACGCGGCACGGGACAGGCACGACGAGGCATACGACATGGTGCGCGCCGTAAGGGACAAGCGGTTCAAGTATCTCCGAAACTTCTGTCCCGAGAAGCCTTACCTCCTCTGGATCCCCTACCGCAACCGCCACCCCATCCTGCAGGACATGTGGCGCCTCCACCGCGAGGACAAGCTCGAGGGTCCACAGAAGATCATGATGCAGTCGACCCGTCCACCGGAAGAGCTGTACGACACGGAGTCGGATCCGTGGGAGATCAACAACCTGGCCGACGACCCCGCCCATCAAGAGACGCTGAACCGGATGCGGCTTGAAATGTACGCCTGGCGCGAAGACGTCGGTGACGCCGGAGAGATCACCGAAGACCAGATGGTCGACAATCGCTGGCCGAACAAGGAGCAGCCCACGACCGGCGTCCCAACATTTGTCCCCATCGCGCCTGAAGTCATCGGCGAAGAAGCCGCCCCGGATGGCGGAAGCTACGCGTCACCCATGCTCCTCCAGATGCACGTCGGCACACAGGGGGCGTCGATCGGCTACACGCTGGAGGAAGGAGACGACGCCCACTGGAAGCTCTACTCGGGACCACTTGCCTTGCCCGAGGGCACACACACCATCCGCGCCAAAGCGATCCGAATCGGCTACGGCGAAAGCGAAGAACGTGTCGCCACGTTCACAGTGTCGTAATCGGCTCTGCCCACATACCGATAAACGGCTGCGTAATCTCGTCGCCGTGCTTCGCACGGTGACGTCTTTTGCCAGTTAATGATCAATCCATTATGACCGACGAAATCAAACAAGCCCTCGCCACCCCCAAAATCGACGTCCACTGCCACGTCTTCCGCTCCGACAACTGGGCCGAATCCTCGGACCACCTCATCGCTTGCTCAGATATGCTAGGGATCACCGAATGCTGGTGCTCCTCCCCCATCCTAGGCGGAAAGATGGAATCGATCGAAGCCGTCCGAGCCGAGAATGATGCCATCCTGGCCGCCACGGCCCGACACCCCGCTCGCATACGCGGACTCTGCTTCCTGATCCCAGGTCCTGACGCAATCACTGAAGCCGAACGCTGCCTCGACGCCGGGATGACTGGTATCAAGCTTTACAACCAGTACCGGATCAACGACCCGATTGTCCGCCCCATCATTGAGCTGGCCATCGAGCGAAGCATCCCCATCCTCGAACACGCCGGTGCCCCCAACCCCGAGCACAAAGGAAATCAGCCCCTGATCTCTCACGGCATCCATTTCGCCGATGTTAACGAGCGATACCCCGACGCGATGATCTATCACGCGCACATGGGGGGTGGCGGTGACTGGGAGTTCACGATCCGCGCGATCCGGGACGGCTCACCGAACCTCTACATCGACGTCAGCGGCAGCAACCTTGATCACGACCAGGTCGGGTTCGCCGTCGACGAGCTCGGTGCCGAGAGAATTCTGTTCGGAACAGACGGCACCATGGCCGGGTCCCTCGGCAAAGTCATCGAAGCCGACATCACCCCCGAACAACGCCAGCTCATCTGGTGGGACAACGCCGCCCGCATCCTCTCCGCCCAAGGCATCACGCCCGACGTGACGNATGTGCGTAACCGCGTCCCTTCACGGGGCGCGGTCAGTTTCTCTCCCGATCCCGCTAACAGCGCTCCTCCCCCGCTCATAGACCTGAACACGTGGCTAGGATCCTTCCCCTTCCGCTCCGTCTCCGCTACTCCCGACTCGCTCCTCCAGAACATGGACCGCTTCGGCATACAGAAAGCCGCTGTTTCCTCGATCGAAGCCGCTTACCACCGAAACGTCCAGCAGGCTAACGAACAGCTGTTCAGGCAAGTAGAGAACCAGGACCGCCTGATTCCCCTCGCCACCATCTCACCTCGCTATCCCAAGTGGGAACAGGACCTGGATCGCTCAATGGCAGCGGGTGCCCGAGGGATCAGAATCGCTCCTCAACTCCAAGACTATCGACTCAACGGCCCCGTTTGCCGAGACCTGATCCAAGCCATCTCCGAAGCCGGCCTCCCTGTCTTCATCCCTCACCGGATCGAAGATAGCCGCCAACGCCATTGGATGGATCCGGGGACCGTCGTCGACCTGGGTGCCATTGCCGATGTCATCGCCGACTTTCCCGACACGACATTCGTCATCAACAACGCACGCACAATCTCCCGGTCTCCCTTGTGGACGCGTGATGATGTACGAGACGGGCAGTGGTATGTGGACCTGTCGCTGGCCGAGGTCCACTATGGCCTGCACTGGGGAATGGAGAACGCAAAGGATCTGGCGAACATCGTGGATGCCGGCGGCGCGCACCATTTCGTATTCGGCACCCACCAGCCGTTCTCATATGCCGCACCGGCATTGGTCAAACTCGTGACCCTCGGTGTATCTCCTGAAGAGNTCGNCCAGATCGGCCACCAGTCGGCCAGCCAGATCCTGGGCCTGGACTAGGCAATAGCTCTCTTCGGCGCACGTTTCAGGTCACCCGCAGGAACCTCCGTGGAGGTAGAGGGTAGGCAATACGGCGCGAGCCCGAACAAGCGTGGGCCGATCGGTGGTGGCGACGGCGACACGAGCTATCCCCCCCGCCCCAATCATGCAGTAGATCACCTAGATGATCTACTACGTTCACTGTCGAAGGCACGATCCGGCGACGTCATTTTCGTGTCCCGATCCGTGACCATTGAATCCACGGAACGCGTGTATATCGAGAAGATGGTGTTACACCTGCAGAAGGGGGTGATACTGTCGAGCGATCGGGGCAGGAATGGCTCGCACGGCGCGCTGCAGAGGAGCGACGTCCTCGAAACGCGTCCCCCTGAACGAAGCGGCGGAAAGCACCCGGATCACAGGCTTTAGTCTCTAAGGCCCGAACCCACGCAAAAGCCTCGAACACCATCACCGATCGTTCGCAGAGGGCCGTGGACACGAGTACTACTGCCGCTTCCCGGTATCCAGCGGCATTCGCACCGAATCACCGGGTCTGACTGTCGACAACTGCGAGTTGGTAGGCTGTAGCCACTCCGCGGCCCACTTGGTCGGGGGAACGGGTCACCACATCCGCCACAACTTCATCCACCACAACCAGTATCAAGGCCTTGGATACGGCGTCTGCCACGACGTCGCCCACAGCCTGATCGAGCGCAACATGTTCAACCACAACCGCCACTACATCGCCGGCACAGGCCGCCCGGGCTGCGGCTACGTCACCCGACACAACGTCGAGCAAGGCACGTGACTCAGTCACTGCTTCGATATGCACGGTGGAAAAGACCGGAAGGATGGCACAGATACGGCGGGAACTAGGTTGGAATTCAGCCACAACACCTTTTGATATCACAACCCCGCGATCAAAATCGGAGGTGTCCCCGAAGAATCGTGCAGGGCAAGAAACAACTGGTTCTGCCACACCAACGCCGAGAAGGCAATCCTCCACGAAGGCAACGTGACCATCAACGAAAACGCCTGGACCCGCATCACCCAATCTCGCTACTACCCCCCTAAAATCTCCCTCACCTGCCCACTGTAATCCGCCCCCAACCGCGGCCCGAACTTCGACACCACCTTCGACCCCGCGTAACACCCCAACCGCCCCGCCTCCTCCGGCGAATGCCCATTCGTGATCCCATACAAGAACGCACCCGCGAACGCATCCCCCGCCCCATTCGTATCCACTGCGTCAACCGGAAACCCGTCCACAGCTTTGACGTTCCCGCTGTCGGTCACGAGCGCCCCCTCAGATCCGAGCGTGATCGCAAAGTCCTTCACGACCTTCCCCAGAACGAGACACGCGCCAGACACATCGGACCGATCAGTATACGCCACCGCCTCGGCCTCGTTCCCGAACAGCAGGTCGATCCCGTTCCTGAACAGTTCGTCTACGCGCTCCTTGAAGGCGTTCACGATAAACACATCACTCAATGTCAGCGCAACCTTCGCGCCCTTTTCCTTCCCGAGCTCCTGGGCCTTGAGCGCGGCCGCGAACCCGGCGTCGGCCGAGAGCAGATAGCCCTCGATGTAGACGACATCGCTATCGGCAGCGACATCCGCTTCGATTTCGTTCGGACTGAACTCCGATGTGATCCCCAGAAACGTGTTCAGACTCCGTTCGCCGTCCGGGCCAATCAACACCACACACTCACCGGTCACGCCATCCACTCGGTTGTTTGGATTAGACCCCACCCCTGCTGCTGTCAGGTCGCTCAGGTAGAATTCCCCCGGCTCATCCGTCCCGACCTTGCACCCGTAGTAGGCCGTCCCGCCAAAGCCGACCACACCAATGACCGTATTCGCGGCAGACCCACCTGACGCGCGTTCGAGCGGCTCATTCTCAACGTTCTCGATCAGTTCGGTCTGACGCGCCTCATCCACAAGCGTCATCGTGGCCATCTCCACGTTCATTCGTTCGATATACGCATCGCTGACCTGATACTGTACGTCGACCAGCGCGTTCCCAACGCCGTATACGTTATACTTCTGAGCCATTGCCGCTCCTTGTGTTCGTGCTCAAATCACCTATCTTGGATTTCCGCTTACGATACCGTTATGCAGAATCTACCGCAATTTCAAATTTTACAATTACTTGAGTGATAACGAAACATACGATGTCTGCCTAGTCGGAGACGGATCCGGAGGAAAGGGCGCCGCCGTTTCAGCAGCTAGAGACGGGGCGAAAACGCTCCTGATCGAGGCCCCCCTTAGTCTTGGTGGGACCAGTACGTGGGCGGGCGTCAACAACTACGAGCCCGCGGCTGGGGCGACCGGTCTTCCACAAGAACTCTACGAGCGCCTGGCCGAACATCCCTACGCCGAGTCGATCCAGAGACGAACGGCTTCCTACCACCCCGACCGGCCATGGGGCATCTACGATCGCTCGGACCACACAGACTATCGACTCACCCTGAATCGTCGATGCGGAACCGCTCTGACGTTCGAGCCAAAAACCACGAGCGACGCGACGATCGACAGCGTGAAAGAAGCGGGTGTAGAGCTGCGACCCTCCACCCGGTTCATACAGGTTCAGACCAGCGATAAGCGTGTGCAGTCCATAGATATCCAGGGCAATGATTTCGACGGGCGCATTCAGGCAGGTGTGTTTATCGACAGCACCGCGGATATCTACCTCGCAAGAGCAGCCGGACGTGAGTCTGCCATCGGGGTAGAGTCACGCAACGCCTACGACGAGCCCATAGCGCCCGAGCAGCCTGAGTCGGTCCTCAACAACGCCAGCCTCTGCTACCGAATCGCCCCCCTCCCTCCCGAAGAGTCCCTGCAGATCGATCTACCGCCGGACGGCATCGACCTCGACGAACTGAGGCCGGTCACCAGCATTCGCACATACGCGAACGGGGACCGAAACATGAACCCGCTTCACCTGATGACCGGCCAGGAGGCGTTCGAGCTGGGATATCGGGCTTACGAGGAATCTGAGAAGCGGATCAAGGCCCACTGGCACCCGCTGCAGACACGGTACGGGTTCGAGCGATGGAAGATGACCTGGGTCAGCCCGATGCTCGGGATCCGCGATACACATCGCCTGGCAGGCGAACACGTCCTGACCGAGCACGACGTCGAAACACCGCTCGAGCAGACAGAAAACAAAGAAGTGGTCACCTTCGCTAACCATGGGCTGGATTTCCATGACAGTCGTTCAAGCCGTCAGCTCGTAAACGGGCCGTACGGAATCCATTTCCGATGCCTGCTTCCCCGTGAATACGGAAACCTGCTTGTCGCCTGTCGAGGCGCCAGCCTCTCGTCGATCGGCGCATCCACCTGTCGTCTGAGCCGGACGATGATAGTCCTGGGTCAGGCGGTCGGAACTACAGCAGCCCTTTGGGGGGATGACGTCAAGGCACACGATGCCAGTCGCCTGAGAGAGACGTTCAAGGCGGGAGGAAGCGAATGAGCACGATCAAAGAGTGTGTCGTACGCGGCGAGACAATCCTGCTGGACGTCGACACGGAGAACGAGTCGGGCGATGTGCGCAACTATGAAATGTGGCGCGTTGGACACTACGACAACAAAGAGCCGGACACCCTCGACTGGATCGACGGGACCTTCGAGCCCGGTGACACAGTCTTCGACATTGGCGCGAATATCGGCCAGTATTCACTATACGCGGCGAAGCGGTTGAAGAGCGATGTCAGCATCCTCGCGTTCGAGCCGGAGGCCCTGAACTTCGCGAAGCTGAACCAGAATATCGTCCTGAACGGAATGGTCGAGACCATCGTCCCCTACCCGATCGCGATCTCCAACAAGACCGCCGTCGACACGTTCTACTCTAAGACATTCGCCGTCGGCGCATCGCTCCACGCATTGGGCCGTGAGATCACCCAAGGTGAGGTCGCCTTCGAGCCGCAGAACAAACAGGGCACGATCGCCTCATCGCTCGACGACCTCACCACCACGTTCAGCCTTCCCGTGCCCAACCACATCAAGGTCGACGTCGACGGCATCGAAGACCTGATCGTCGAAGGCGCAAAGGGCCTGTTCCAACAACCCGAGCTCAGGACCTTCCTGATCGAGGTCTACATGCACAGCGACATCGCCGACCGCATCCGATCAGGCTTCGAATCAGGCGGGTTTACGCTCGCCAACGAGGCCGACACAGACTTCACCCAAGGCGTAGTACAAAACCTGATCTTCACCCGCTCATAAGCGAGAGCAACCCCATAGGGACTACATCATCAGCCTGGATTCTTGAAACCCGTGTACCCAATCGCGACAAGACACAACAACCCGAACGGGTTTGCGTCCATACAAACGAACGGAACACCATGCCCCAAACACCTGACCCCGAAACCCTCCTGGACAATCTCCGCCCAGGCCATCCCCGCCTCATCCTGACGGACGATCACCTGGCCAAGCTCAAGAAACAAGCCGAAACCGACACCACGCTACAAACCTACATCACCCAGGTCATCGCCCAGGCCGACGAAGCCACAACAAGAGACCCGCTCGAACACAAGATCCCCGACGGCATCCGGCTCCTAGGCGTCAGTCGAGACTGTGTCGACCGCATCTACCGCCTCGGCGTCGCCTGGCGCTGGACGGGAGACCACAAATATCTCAAGCCGGCCATCGACGCGATCGTACGCGCCAGCCAGTTCCCGGACTGGAATCCCTCCCATTTTCTCGACACTGCGGAGATGTCGCACGCCGTCGGTCTGGGTTACGACTGGTTCTTCGACGAGCTGACTGACGATCATCGAACGATCATCAAGAAGGGTCTGATCGACAACGGCCTTCAGATCGGCCTCGATGCGTATGGTGGTGATGGGCCTAACGAGCCACGAAGAAACCGACCCTACGGCTGGTGGAAGGACTGTGACCACAACTGGAATCAGGTCTGCAATTGTGGCCTCGTCGTCGGCGCACTCGCGATCGCCGAAACGGATCCTGAATACGCGAAAGCCATCATTCCCATGGCCGTCGCTTCTTTACCCAAAGCGCTGAAGATGTATGGTCCCGACGGAGCGTGGGCAGAAGGCCCCGGATACTGGGACTACGCCACTCGCTACACGGCCTACGGTTTCAAGGCCCTCGAGACTGCGTTGGATACCGACTACGGACTCCTCGATATCGAAGGTATCTCCGAAGCGGGTTTCGCCCCCATCCATACGACTGGACCGACGGGCCTGTATCTCAACTACGCGGACAGCGGCGAACGAAATGCCCGACGCCCGATGTTCCAGGTCTTCTGGCTTGCCGATGTCTTCAAGAGCGATTTCATGGCGGCCAACGAGCACGAGCTGATCAAGCAGTCTCAGGCTACTGCTCAGCACGTCGTCTGGTATGTCCCGCGGCCGGATTCAGCTGATTCCGATCGCCCGCTGGACAAGCAGTTCAGAGGCCCCGTCGAGGTCGTCTTGATGCGAAGCGCGTGGGACGATCCGAACGCGCTCTTCGTCGGGTTCAAAGCCGGGTACAACCAGGCGAACCACGCTCACCTGGACCTTGGCAACTTCGAACTGGACGTGCTCGGGATTCGTTGGATCCGAGATCTGGGATCCGACCACTACAACCTGCCCAACTACTGGGAGAAAGAGAAAGGTGGCCGACGCTGGCAATACTGGCGGCTTAACGCCCACAGCCACAATGTGATTACCATTGGCGACGGCGACCAGGATCCGGATGCCGAGTCGCAGATGACCCGGTTCGTCTCGGAAGGGGACAACGCACTTGCGATAGTCGACTTGACGGAAGCATACGCCGACGTGGCATCCAGGGTTCTTCGTGGCGTCAGGATGGTCGATGGCCGCCGAGCAGTTCTAGTGCAGGACGAAGTCACGGTAAAATCGCCCACGTCGGTGACCTGGGGCATTACGACAGACACCGACATTGAGCTCGTCTCTGACACGGAGGCCGTCCTTTCTCACGGAGGAGAACGCCTCAGGGTCAGCGTCCTGACCGCTGGAGCCACTTTGTCGTCAACTTATGCCCCGCAGACCGAACCCCCTCACTACAGCAACGAAGGCGTGAAGAGACTTGAGTCGACTGTTGAAGCCGAAAACGAGGTGACAATAGTCGTTCAGCTGTCACCTGAATGGCCGGATGGGCACAGTCCAGATGCCGCTGTGACACCGCTATCAGACTGGTAGGGGCAACGCGATATCGAAAGCCAAACCATACAGCAAGCTAGTCCTGACAGGAGATACACATCAACGGACTTTGGACTGCCCAAATCTACTTCAGATCGGCATGCCGCTTGGAGGGCTTGGCGCGGTATGCGTCTGCCTGAACAGCTTAGGTGGGCTCCCATTGTCTCTGGAAGAAAATGTGTATGTATGAAGAGTCGACACACGTCCAGTTGGCATTCGTGCTGCCCAAAGGGGCGAAACAGGTCGCCTCGTCCGATCAACTAGTGAGTTCCGTCGACATTCTCCCCACCATCTGTGACCTGATTGATGTCCCCTGCACTCAGGCCGTGGACGGCATTTCACTTAAACTCACAATTGAACACGGAACCACCATAGATCGAGATCGCATCTACGTGCAGTTCGAAGGCAACGGGGCCCGTGGCAACTTCCAGCGCTCCATAGTCGAGGTATCTCACAAGCTAATCGTCGATCTGTTCAAGGATGAGGTCTTCTTCGATCTCTACGACGTCATCGCTGACACTCAAGAGAAATACAATCTCGCCTTCAAGGAGCAGATGCGGGTAAGGGAGCTTTCGGATCACCTGATCGCGTGAATGAAGGTTACGGACGAGCACGTCAGCTAAACCGCATCAGACTACGACCACTTCCTGGACACGTACGAGGCGTTCCAGGACAACGAACCGACCTACCCGATCGGTGGAGGATCACCTCAATCTATCGGCCGAATATAGAAGGGCTGCTATTGCAGCACGTGCACACCGTTCATCCCGAGTTCCCGAAGACGCGTCCGTGCGGCGGAGGGTGCATCAAGGGATGGTCTTAGACCATATGAAGTCGTCAACGGAATCCTGAGACAGACAAAACCTGGAGAGTCTATGTCCTCGCTCGACGAGTATCGCTACGAATACCTGACCTGGCCCGAGATCAACGAGGCTGCTGAAGCGGAGAGGGTCGTCCTCCTGCCGATCGGGAGCACCGAACAGCACGGCCATCACCTGCCTCTGGACGTCGATAACTTCCTTGCGACGAGCATGTGTCTGGAAGCCGCAAAAAAGGCACCGCGCGAACTGCTCGTCATGCCGAATATCCCCTACGGCTACAACGAGCACGCCCAGGATTTCCCCGGCACCATTCACGTCACCTATGAACACTTCATCGAATACTGTCTCGACGTGTGCAAAAGCGTGGCCTACGCCGGGTTCAAACGCATCATGATCGTCGACGGCCACGGGTCGAACGAACATCTGTGCGAGTTCATCGCCAGACGTGCGACGCTCGAGACGGACGCCCTCTTTGCGACCACGATCTGGACCAACCTGATTACGAAAGAGTTCGAAGAAGTACGGGATTCGGAGATGGGCGGAGCCGCGCACGCCTGCGAACTCGAGACATCGGCATATCTGTATCTGGAGCCGAGTCGTGTTCGCATGGACAAGGCAGAGGATCACTACGGAGGCGCCGCGGGCAGTGAAGGGTCGAAGTATCTCTATGTCGATCTCGGCAAGGGCTGGGGACCGGTCAAAATCGTCAAGTGGACGAGTTCGTCGACACCCAACGGCGTATCCGGCGCGCCGACACTGGCCACGGCAGAGAAAGGCAAGGTCCTCGTCGAATCCTGTTCGGATCACATCGTCGCCTTCTGCCAAGAGTTCAAGGCCATGCCCGATCCCATACGCGTCGATCACCGTACCGTCAAACCCGATATACCCAAGCTACCGAACCTCGACTAGCCCTTTCATCCTGAGCGCAGCGAAGGCCTGCCCCGGACTTGATCCGGGGATCTCTAAGGGTCCTGCACCTTCGCTCGTACCCCTGGATGCAGGGTCAAGCCCGACATGACACCGGAACCGGAGCACACATGCGAACCATCTTCATCACCCTCGATTCACTCAACCGGCAATACCTCAACTGCTACAACGACGACGCTTGGGTCCAGACGCCCAACATCGACCGCCTCGCTGAACGGGGACTCGTCTTCGACAACCACTACTGCGGCTCGATGCCCTGTATGCCGGCTCGCCGGGAAATGTATACGGGCAGGATCAACTTCCTCGAGACCCCGTGGTCCCCGATTCAGCCCTGGGACAACTGCATGCAGCCCGAGCTCTGGCGGCAGAATGGGACGTACTCCCACATGATCACCGACCACTACCACTACTTCCACAGCGGCGGTGAATGCTACCACACCCGGTTCAACACGTGGGAGTTCATGCGGGGCCAGGAGGGGGACGTTTGGCGGCCTCTCGTCGACGACCCCGAGATCCCCGACTTCCAAGGCAAGAACCGCCGCGCATACTGGGTCAATCGCGAGTTCATGGATCTGGAGAACGATCTCGACTACTCCACGCCTCAGTGCTTTGAACGAGCGATCGAGTTCCTCGAGAACAACCACCAGGCCGACAACTGGAACCTCCATCTCGAGTGCTTCGACCCGCACGAGCCCTTCCAGTGTCCGAAGCGATACCGCGACCTGTATGAGGACACCTGGAACGAGTTCCATTTCGACTGGCCCGATTACGCTCCTGTCGAGCAGGACGAGGCTGCGGTCGAGCACATTCGGAAGTTCTACGCGGGCACACTCACGATGGCAGACGTCTGGTTGGGCAAACTCCTCGACAAGATGGATGAGTTGAATGCCTGGAAGAACACGACGCTCATCCTGACCACCGACCACGGACATCTCCTGGGCGAACACGGCTATTGGGCCAAGAACTACATGTTCGACTATAAGGAACTGGTCCACATCCCCATGATCGCCGTCACGCCCGACCAGGACACGGGGAGGCGGAAAGGGCTTACCACGACCATCGACCTGATGCCCACCTTCATGGACCTGCACAGCGGGGAAATTCCTTCGGGCGTCCACGGTGAGTCGATCCGGCATCTCTTCGGCGTCGACGAAGACCATCACGATGCCGTGCTCTACGGATACTTCGGCAAAGACATCAACCTGACCGACGGACAGTACACCTACTGCCGGCAGGCCTTACCCGACTCGACGCTCTACAACCATCTCGCCAACCCGTGCAACTTCAGTGACTTCGAGAAGCGGGATGTTCTCAAGCGAGCGGAACTGGGCGTCTTCCTCGAATCGGCCGACGGCATCCCGCATTATCGGATCGAAGCGAAGTCCAAACGACACCTGGGCGCACCCGACTTCAACCCGATCTACGACGTCTCAGTGGACCCGACACAGCAGGCCCCGATCCACGACGAGAAGCTCGAGACACAGCTCGCAGCCAAAATGAAAGAGTTGATGGACCGATACGATGCGCCTGATTGCCAGTATCCACGAATGGGGCTATAACCATGGCTGACATCAAGCTGGTGGTGATGGACGGGATCTGGGCGGATTGGCTTGGCGACTACGAAGCCGTTTCGGAACAGATCACAGCCGTCGCCGCCCGAAAAGAGGATGATCTGGCTCGAGAGATCGTCGATGCCGACGTCGTGTTCGGCCGTCTCCCAAAGGAGCCGTTCCTGATCGCCCGGAAGCTTCGGTGGGTTCAGAGCATCGGAGTTGGTTTCGAGACAATGCTCTATCCCGAGATGATCGAGAGCGAGGTCACGATCACGAACACAGCCGGGGCCTTCGACGCCGCGATGGCCGAGCACGCCCTGGCTTTGATCCTCAACTGGACGCGAGGGATCACCCCCGCGGAGCGTAACCGGAAGGACCGCATCTACACACGCCAGATCCCGGTATCCCAGATCGACGGTCGACGGGTGTGTGTCCTCGGACTCGGTACTATCGGGCGGAACACGGCCATCCGGCTGCATCACCTCGGCATGCACGTCACCGCAGTGGACACCCAGGTCACGGATCCNCCGGAAGGCGTAGACGATCTCGTTAGCCCTGACCAGATGCACGAAGCCCTAGGATCTGCGGATTTCGTAGTCGTCGCCCTTCCACTGACGGATGGAACACGCGGGCTGGTCGATTCAGCTTGCTTCAAAAGCATGCCGGAGCACGCCTACCTTGTTAACATCGCACGAGGACCGATCGTCAACGAGGGGGATCTAATCGAAGCCCTGAGAGAGAGCACGATCGCCGGAGCTGGTCTCGATGTCTTCGACGAGGAACCACTGCCGGCCGATAGCCCGTTATGGGATATGCCGAACGCCGTGATTACACCGCACATCGGTGGTCGATCCGATGAGGGCTACACCAACATACGACAGATTTTCTGTGAGAATCTGCGTCGATACACGAGAAATCTGCCGCTCTTGAACGTTGTCGACAAGCAGAGGGGATACGTACTGCAGTAGAGTCCCCGCTCGGAACCGCACACTAAGGACGCTCACCCGCTGGCCACCTGGACTCCATCATCTCACCCGCCCGACGTGGGAGCAACGTCAGACGGGCTCAACTCTCGTCGTGCGTGGAGCATCTACGTATGCCTCATGCTGCTGCTCGGGTTCGCTCAGTTCTGGGAGGCGCGAAACTTTAAGTGGTACTGGGACGACCACGACCACCTGGATCACGTCGAGCAGATCCTGCGATCCCCGTCAGTGCTCCTNTCCAACGATCACCCCGCCTCTGCAAGGACACTCACCTCCCTCTATTTCCTCCTGCTGAGCCCCTTCGATGTAGTCGTTCAGCACACGGCTCACGTCGCCGTCTATATCCTGACGGCCTGCTTCCTGGCGTTCTCGCTCAGCAGACTCGGATACAACCGCCCGCTGGCCATGCTTGCCGGGCTCCTCTTTCTTTTCAACGTTTCACACTGGGCGGTAGCGTACTGGCCATCTTGCTTTGCTTACACTGCATGCCTCGCGACCGGAGTCTGGGGTGTCGTCGCCTATCGGCAATGGTCGCTCCAAAGGGCCCGCTCACAACACCTCACTGCCTGTATTCTGATCGCAATATCCACATTGTTCCACCCCGGTGGTATCGNCTTCTCCCTTTTGGGCCCCTACTGTGGATACAGAGCCCGCGGATTAATGCCGTCACCCCGCAGTGCACTGATTCTGCCCGCGGTCACTATCGCGGTGGCGGCGCTN
This sequence comes from Gemmatimonadota bacterium, assembly GCA_002727195.1. Taxonomy (GTDB): domain Bacteria; phylum Latescibacterota; class UBA2968; order UBA2968; family UBA2968; genus UBA2968. The sequence goes on along the minus strand of PBWH01000006.1, from coordinate 616,943 downwards.
CTTCGCCTTGTCTACCCGACGCACAACCAAAACCAAAACCTAGTTCAGTTCGACGGCATCCCCGCCACCGTGCAGTTGGCACTCTCTTACCTCGGCAGAACGTTCCTCTCCCCCCATTGGTTAACGGACGCCTTCCTAGTGGGTCCGACACACCAGGATTGGCTCGTCGGTCTTCTGATCCTTGGGGTCGGTGGCGTTCTGCTCTACCTCAAAAAGTGGACTCTACTCGATGGCATCGTATGGTCCACCCTGACGGTGTCGATTTACGGTGTGACATCATCCGAAGAGTTCACCTGGCGGTATTTCTATCTGGCCAATGTTGGGCCCTCACTCGTGCTTGCCTATGGATTGATCAGCCTGGGGGCTTGGGCCTCACGGCTCAGGTGTTCCGGCTGGCAATGGGCTATACCTGCGCTTGGCTGNGCGGCAATCGTGGGATTCAGCCACGGCGAATTGAAGATAACGGAAAGGATCTTCCAGACCCGGATCGGGCGTAGCTACCTGGTCCGTGGCGATCGAGTCCTGGGAGTGGAGCAAATGGGTCAGGGGATATTGGGATCCCCTGCGTACACAAAAGCCGCTGACTATACCCGATACGGTACAGTTGCCCTATACGCAGGCACAGATCCTGAGCCCGTGCTCGCGCTTGGGGAGGAAACTTACCCTGATGACTCGGAGATACGTCTGGTCCGAGAAGCTGCAGGCTATGCAGGACTCGGAATTTCTGTGGAGTCAGATTTCATCCGTCGAGTCGAGAATGAGGGTGAGAAGGCTCAGAACGCAGTGTCGGGCACGTTCAGCAACGCAGCAAGCTATCATTACAATGAAGGCAACAACGGACAGGCCGAACGCCTCTACGCTTCAGCACTCCAGGTTCAACCCGGCAACATCCCATCGATCATCCACAGAGCCAACNCGCTTCTCCGGCTGAATCGATCGGGAGATGCGCTCGCTGCCTATGGTGACGTCTACAGCCGCCAGGCCGCAGGCTACTACGCCGCCTCAGTCCCGGGTCTTCGGNCAATTCACGACGCATATCCGGCGAACACGACGGTCAGGGGATACCTGATACTGGCATACGTGGCGTCAGAAGACCTCACAGCTGCCGATGGTCTGCTGGCCTCTATCCCCCGTGGATTCAGGCAAACTCCGGCGCTGGTAAGGGCAGTTGCTGAACTGGCTGAAGCCCATCGGCAATCGGGAAACGAGATCAAGGCCAAGGCCCTGCAGTCATACCTAACGGATGCGAAAACCGCGAACTGAGTGCCCTGTGAGCACTCCGGATTTGACCTCGAAATGCCCCACGTGTATCATTCGTCTCTTCGCGAAAGATTCCACGAGCATTTATCCAGAGTAAGGCACACCAGATGGCTATCAACGTAGAACAGGCAGTCGAGAACGCGTTTAAATCGCACAAGATCGTCGACATACATACGCACCTGTATCCCGCTTCCATGGGCCCAATGTATCTCGCCGGCCCAGACGAGCTGATCACCTACCACTACCTCAAAGCCGAGACCTCCAGGAACCTACCACTCAGCGAAGTCGAGGGCTTTAACAACCTACCGACAGACCAACAGGCAGACGTCGTGTGGAAGATGCTCTTCGTCGGAGGCACGAGCCCGATTTCGGAAGCACAGTTGGGCGTGGTCACGGTGATGAACGCGTTGGGTCTGAATCCTCGTGCAGACGACCTCAGCGAATTCCGCCAACTCCATAACGACATGAGTGCCGAGGATTACACGGATCTGGTCTTCGAAAAGTCCGGCGTCGCCAAGGTTTATATGACGAACGATCCGCTCGATCCGTCAGAGGGTCCCTTCTGGCAGAACGGGTTCGATCTCGATCCCAGGTTCCAGGGCGTCCTGAGACTCGACAGCGCACTGATGAACTGGCCGGAACCGGTCGACAAACTCAAGGCGATTGGCTACGAGGTAGAAACAGCTCTGAACGAGACCACATTTCGGGAAATTCGCCGCTACCTCAACGACTGGTGTGGAAAGCTTGACGCTCGTTACATGGCGATCTCGCTTCCACCCGACTTCGAGTATCCGAGCGACGACACCACATCGACGCTCATGAAAGAGTGCGTCTACCCGATAGCCCGTGATCGCCGCATCCCCTCCGCCATGATGGTCGGCGTCACCCGTCAGGTGAACCCGATCCTTAAAGACGGTGGAGACAGCCTCGGATCATGGGACCTGCGTAACCTCGAACGAATCGCCCGCGACTGGCCCGAAGTCAATTTCCTGATGACGATCCTCTCGCGCGAAGATCAGCACGAGCTCTGCGTCACCGCGCGGAAATTCCCGAACATCACACCCTTCGGCTGTTGGTGGTTCCTGAACAATCCCAGCATCATCCAGGAAATCACCTCAGAGCGGATCGAGCTACTCGGCACGTCCTGTGTCCCCCAACACTCAGATGCGCGTATTCTGGATCAGCTCCTCTATAAGTGGACACATTCGATCCGGACCATCGCGCCGGTCTTCGTGAGCAAGTACTCGGACCTGCAGAATGCCGGATGGCCGCTCACAGAACAGGACATCAAAAACGACATCGCGCTGATGTTCGGCGGCGGCAACCTCCTCGACTGATCTTTTATTCGGACCCAGAATGACGAAGTCCCCGTATACGAACCTGTATACGGGGACTTTTCTGTGCCTTTTCAATCCTCGATCCTCTATCATCAACCTTCAATATCTACCCCAGCCACACCCTCCGGTGGTCCGCCTGCCGTTTCCCATAGGCCTCCATCACAGCCGCCTTCTCCCCCTCGCTCCCGCGAAGGATCGCTTCCAACCGGTCACACGTCAGCCTGACCTCGTCATCCGTCATCTCGATCGTATCGANGTTGAAGTATCCCTCATCCGTGTGATGCCCACGCAGCGAGATCGACGGATCGTCATCTGCCATAGCCGCACAGACCGCCTGAGCGGACAAGCCCGACGCTCCCGTATCGATCGACACCCGGGCGCGACTGAACGGGTTGCTGTTGGGATCTGGATCAACACTCAAAGAGACGCCGTCGATACCTGAAAGGCGGTCGATCACCACACCCATCTTGCGATCCTGTTCGGCTCCCCAAGCGTCCACGTCGGTGCTCATGCGATGTTCGAGACTGGCCATCACCCCGACGATCCCTTCCTTCCCAACCTTCATGGGCCGTCCGATGCCGCGGTTCTGTGCGTAGACAGCCTCGACCAGATCCTTCTTACCGCAGACGATCCCTGCTGTGGTACCTGACAGATACTTGTGCCCGCTGCAGATCACCAGGTCCACTCCGGTGGCGACAATTTCCCGGATCAGGAATGACTGAGCCGCGCCATCTACGATGACGGGCAAGCCTTGCTCGTGTGCGATCTCGACGACGCGTTTCAAAGGGACGGAGCCAAACCGCGTCGTATGATGTGAGACCGTAAACAGAACAGCAGCGGTGTTATTCCCAATCGCGTGACGGATGTCGTGCTCGCTGGCCCCGTTGACTGTCCCCACTTCGATCGGCTTAGCCCCCGCGAGTCGAACCATCTGGGTGATCGGCGCCCCAAAGTTGACGGCATGACCTTTCTGCAGCACGACCTCGCTCTTCATGCCGGACGTGTCAGGGATCTGGGATACCTTCCCGGGATCCTTCCCCGTCATGGTCGCCGCGACTGACAGGGTGATTCCGGCTGCCGTGCATGCCGTCACGCACCCGGCTTCCGCCCCAGTGGCCCGAACGATCACCTCTCCCGCTCGCGCCTGCAATTCGTCGATGTTGAAGAAGTGCTGCATCGACTCATTCACCTGCTCGAGAATTTCAGGCGGAACGACGGCGCCCGCAAGCTTGGTCATCTTCCCGTTCCCGTTGATGATCCGGGTCAGGCGGTATTTTTCGTGTAGATCGATCGGCATCAGAATGGCTCCTCGGCCTCCGGAAGGTCATCGTCATCGGGCAGTTCGACTGCCGATTCCTCATCGGCTTCAGCTTCTGGATCAGGTTCCGGCTAAGGCTCCGGTTCGGGAGCAGCGGCCGCTGACTGACTGAGCTGATCCAATCTCGTGTTCGCTTCCGCCAGCCGAGCAGACATGAGGCTCACCACATTCTCCAGGATCGTGCCTTTCATCACCGGATCCTGTTCTATTACACTGAACAGCATGGTTCGATTGACGGTCAAACCTATGCAGTCATCGATCGCCACGATAGTCGCGGAACGCTTGTGACCGGTGAAAAGCCCCATCTCGCCGGTCGCCTGTCCGGGAGAGACCTCACCCAGCTGCCGCCCCGTCGCGCTCAGGACGCTCAGACGTCCACGGATCAGCACCAACATTTCATCTCCAGATTCACCGACTTCGTAGACCGTATCCCCGGTCTCATACTGTTGAACCTTGAAAACCTGGATAAGACTCTGAGCCTGCTCCAGAGTCAGCCCGACAAACACGGAAATCTTCTGGACGATCTTCATCATCTGGTGTTGAGCACGGTTCATGAAACAACCCTTCGGGTAACCACGAGGGCGATCAACCCAGCGCGGCGACGGCCTCATCCACGGATTCACTCAGTACGGACAGCCCGTCTTCGAGCGCTTCCCGCTTGATCGTAAGTGGTGGTGAAATCTTCACCGTCTGCCCCCACGATCCGACGGGTGCAAAGAACAGCAACCCCTTGTGGAAACAGCGTTCAACAATGTCGAACGCTAGATCGGCGTCCGGTTCCTTGCGACCAGCCTTCACCATCTGCAGTCCCGCGACCAGCCCTTTCCCCGTCACGTTCCCGACGACCGTGGAGTGCAAATCGCTGATCGCGGCAAGGCCCTCCATCAGAATTGGCTCGAGCCTCTTTGCGTTCCCGACCAGATCCTCGTCTACGATCTTCTTGAGGCTGGCCAGGGCCGCTGCTGAACACACCGGGTTACCGGTGTGCGTACTCGTCATCGAGCCTGGCGGATACAGATCCATCACATCCGTCCGACCGATCACGCCCGACAGCGGCAGGGAGCTGCTAACGCCTTTCCCGAAACAAATCAGATCAGGTTTGACGCCGTAGTACTCGAATCCCCACATCGTACCGCACCGACCAAACCCCGCCTGGACCTCGTCGAACACGAGGAGCACGTCGTGCGCATCACACCACTCTCGCAGAGCCTGCACATACGGGATCGGCGCGAAGTCCGGACCGACGCCCTGGTAGGTCTCGAGCATCACGCCCGCAACCTGACCGGGGGACAGCCCTTTCGACTCGACCGTCTGCACAAAGTGATCGAAATCGGTCTCCTCCGACCAGTATCCATCGGGGAACGGGACCTGCACGATCGCCGGATCTTCGTTCACGATCCAGTCCTTCTGCCCGGGCATGCCGCCCGCCTGCTGTGACCCAAGCGTGCGACCGTGGAAGCCTCGCTCGAACCCGACGAATCCGATCTTCTCGTTCCCGCCCTTGCTGATCCCGTAGGACCGGCTGAGCTTGAACGCGCACTCGGTGGACTCCGATCCCGTCGTCAGGAGAAACACCTTGTCGAGGCCGTCCGGAGCCAGATCTGCGAGATACGAGATCAGTTCGGCCCGTTCCTCGCTCGGGAAGCAGTAGTTGTGCAGAAGACCGCTCTCTGCCTGCTCGATGATCGCCTGCCGGACCTCTGGCACCCCGTGACCGGCGTTCGTGACCAGCACGCCGGAACTCCAGTCGAGCCACTTGTTCCCATACTTGTCGTAAACGTGAACATCCTCTGCCCGATCCCAAACGACCGGCGGCTGACCGCGCATAGAAATCGGTTCGATCTTCCTTAGCGCTTCGAGCGTCGCCACCGACTCCGGAGCCGGCAGTTTGGTCTGTATGCGCCTGAACTTCGTGTCGACCNGCGCCACATCCTTCGGTTCAATGCTGAATTCTTTCCCCATCTACCCTTTCCTTCGTTCCCTATTCTCTCAAAGAAGTGCTACCTAGATCCTGGCGATATCAACCCTGGCGCGCCCGAAACCAGGCTCACCCTCTCCTACGAAGTGGGAGAGGGATTCTTGTGGGTCTGGTGTTACGCCCGCAAGACAGGTGAGGGCCTGATGAGAGCGGTGATCCCGCCCCTCCGCCCAGTCAACATTCCGCGACACGATGCTTTCTGATCGAGAGGCGGTCGTTCACCAGGCTACAGAGGCCTGTGGTAGATCTTCTCGAACACGGCATCAGGCCCATCACCGACTCGATTGGGGTCGACGATCGTGATCCCGCCCGCTCCAAACTGGGCCGTAACCGTGGCCCCCTTCCCATCCTCCATATACTCGAAATTCCGATCCCGAACGATTCGAGCCGCGTGAACAATCGCAACGGTTATGCGACCGTCATCGGCGGTCGGATAGATTTCGGCGACATCATCGAGTGACTCGCCGCCAAACTTGACCCGACACATGGCTACGATACTCGTGTGGATGCTGTCGGTCCCATACCCGATATAAGCCTTAGACCCGTCAGGACGGGCCACATCGCGGGTAAAGTGGTTGTTCGACGTNTGGCTTCCACCGCCGTTATACCAGAACCGGAACCCTCGATATTGCTGGTCCGACTCCACCTTCCCGTCGGCCCCGACGATCTCGTGTTCCTGATTGACCGGTCCTTCGAAGTCGTCAGGGGTCACCCAGTTGTTGTGGAAGTAGACAGACATGCCGTTCTCGAAATCCACGCGCACCTGAACAGCGTCATATGCGTTGATATTATCTCGGACGAGCCGCTTCTTCTGCCCGACCGCCGTCAGCGATACGGGCTTGCTCCGGTAGTAGTTATAAATCAGGTCGACCCAGTGCGGACCGACGTAGCTGAACGGATCGCTCTGCTCCGCCCACTTGAACGTGCTGGTCGACACCTCGAGCGGCTCCTCCAGCATCGCCAGACCATACAGGGGGTCTCCGATCCGTTCTGCGATATCGTGCTGAATTCTGAGGTGGTCCGGGTCATACCGTTTGTGCATATCGACCGCGACGACCACGCCCTTCACCCTGGCCTTCTCGATGATCTCGTCCGCCTCCTGGATGTCCAGACACATCGGCTTCTCCATCAACACGTGGATACCGTGCTCGATCGAGTCGAGTGTCACCTGAGTATGCAGGTTGTCTGGCGTCGCGACGGACATCACATCGAGGTCGGGATGATCGGCAATCACGTCGAGCCAGGGGGTCTCACCGTTGTAGGGCTGCGGACGATATCCCGTCCACTTTTCGTAGCTATCACACGCTCGCACGGCCGAAGCCTGGGATCGCGTCGCGATCGCGACGAGTTCGAACTCGATCGGCGCAAGATCACGAGCCCACTGATCGAGCCCGAGCCTGCCGAGCAGTCCGGAGATCCCCGAGACCTGCAGGTCGGCGTAAGCCCGCGCGTGCACGTCTCCACCGAACATCCCGGCGCCAATCAAGGCAACCTTCATCTTTCCTTCCATACCCCGCTATTCCCCTTCCTTTTCATCCGCCTGCCCGGGAGGCTTTTCCCAGGTTTCGTGATCATCCTTGGATATAAACTGACCGCGATCGTCCAGGAACGTCTCGGCATCCAGGCTGTCGACCCAGTTCCCGTGCCGATCGATAAAGCCCCATTTGCCCTCGTGTTTGACCTTGGCCACCCCGCCCGCGAAGTGGCGTGCCTGCTCGAATTTCGATTGGATGACAAGCACACCCTCCGCGTTAATATACCCCCAGAGCCTGGCGATTCGCACTCTGGCCAACCCCTCGGAGAACCCCCCGGCCGAATCGAAACGGGGTTCTATCGCCACCGATCCGTCCGGACGTCGATAACCCCACTTTTCGCCTTCTTTGAAGGCGACGTGTTCCTCCATACTCACTCAGATGCTCCCGCTCGCGTTGAATCCAGGCGCCTATAGACGTAGGCGTGCACAACGGTCAGGTTCGCGAATATGACCAAAGCACCAACGAACGCAGGCAGAAAACCGCCAAGTCCAAACCCGGCAATCCTGAGCCACCGTTCGAACCAGATAAAATAGATAGCTAAACTGGCAACGTAGAGAATGATTAGCCTGCCGCGGGAACCGCGTGTCAAACTGGAACTCTGGGCAAGCGCCTGAAATGGCCCTACCTCCCGCTCCACGATTATGAATGGCCACTGGCTGAACTGGGCGTAGAAGTACGCGCCAGGAACCAGTGCCAAAACTCCAAGTGTGATCAACAGATTCAAGTCCTCGGCCACAGGGACAGGGGTATGAGTCACGTTGCTGTATGCCAAAACTGCAAGCCCAATGACACACGCACCCGAAAGCGCGAGAAACACGTGACCGAGCGTGCCGACCAGGTACTTGAACACTAGATGGGCGTGTGAATAGAGGTCAGCATAGTCTGCCCCGGTCCCGTCTACTAGGGACAACCCGATCCGGACCAGCCCAAGGGCAACAACAAAAGACCCAAGCAGCCCAACGAAAACAGACAGGGCACGCAACCCCGGAGAATCACCGAACAGAAGAGATGGAACCACCTGGACCAGTATAGCAATCACGTGCACTCCGAGCATGAAGCCCGTGTGGTGCCTGAACACCTGCCAGCCCCTGATAATCGCCTCTCTGATCGAGAACATCGCAAGCTCCTTGCTTGCTAATGATATACCAATGCGATGGGGATAGAAAGGTGCAAAGAAAACACCCCCGGGACCCTGGGTACCGGGGGCGTCATCGTTCACTGTTCGAAGCCTAGCGGGTGATTTTTCGCCAAATTTTGCGCATCTCGTCCTTCTGCCGGATCGCATCGAGCCAAATGTCAGGGAAGCAAGCGAGCGCATAACCGGAGCCCTGCGGTCCCAGTTCGGGTACGGCGTATAGCGTCCGGCTGCCCGCGCCTTTCACCCACGCCGCCATCGCAAGCTCGAGATAGTCGTCTCTCCAGATCACGAAATCGCGATCGAGCTTACCCTTCCCGTCTGTCACCGGCGTCTGGCAATNGCTGCCCGTAAACGGCCTGAAGTGAATCAGCTCGCTCATCTTCCAAAGGTCCAGCCGCTCGGACAGTCGCTTCCAGAAGGTGCCCGGCCGAATCTGCTTGATGATCGCGGGGTGCGAGTGGTCGAAGTTCATCCGCAGCTTCCTCTTGTAACGCTTCTCATACGCAGACGCCAAGGCGAATGCCTTTTCCGGCGTCTCTGTGCACGTATCGCGATGCACCTCGATAGCAGGCTTGATCCCCAGATCGTCACCGGCCTGGATCACCGCCCGTGCGACGGGAAGCGCATCCCTGGTTGGCGTGTCATGATCACACAACTGAACGTTCACGTGAATCGCGCCGGCCTCCTTGAAGGCCTTCATCTTGGGACCGGCTTCCTTGATCGATCCGACGTCGACGCCACCGACCAGTTCCAACCCGTGCTTTGCCAGCGCCTCACCAAGCCGCGGATCCGACCCCGAACTCATTCCGTCGAAGCCCGCCTCCTTCACCTTCTTGACCTTCGTCTCGATCGCCCACGGACGCTTCTCCGTCGGATATCCTCTTAGTGACCAATCCGCGGCCATCACCTTGAGCGTCGGCTTCACCTTCTTTTTTGCCATCTGCCCTCCTCATTAGGCTCGTTCCCAAGCTCGCCTGCCGGGCCATAGCCTTGGCGTAGGCCGGAGCCTGGGAACGATCAGTTATCACGCACTCAGATCGAACTACATCGGCCCGATTCTCGGTGACCCCTTATCGATTGCCATCAGCGTCGCGTCAAAACTCTTCTGCATCAACTCGAGTTTCAGGCTCTGATAGTCGGGATCATCCCAGAGATTGTCAAACTCGTCTGGATCCTTCGACAGGTCGTACAGCTCACCGAGGTTGTGACCGTGGTAGACCACCAGCTTGTGCGTCGCGTCGCGATACATCGTCGCCAGGGACCCGTCCGAGAGGTCCAGCGCATCATAGAACTCGCACCGTACGAACGACCGGTGGTGTTCCGCTGTCTCGCCCGTGGCAATGGGCATCAGTGACCGACCGTGGAAGTAGTCTGGGATCGTCACACCAGTGGCCTCCATGATCGTCGCGGTCACGTCGTGGAGTTCGGTTAGCCCGTCGTAGACGGCCCCCGCCTGCACCTTGCCCAGCCAGGAGAGGATCAAGGGGACACGAACGAGCCCCTCGTAGAAGCGGCACCCCTTCTGAATCAGGCCGTGATCCCCGAGCGTCTCCCCGTGATCACTCATAAAAATGACCAGCGTGTTGTCGAGTTGCCCCGTTTCCTCCAGAGCAGCCACCATCCGCCCCACCTGATCGTCAATCAGCTTGATCATCGCATAGTAGGCAGCCTGAAGCGTTCGGTGATCAGTTCCTCCCGGACCGTCCGGCTCGACCAACCCCCTTGTCTGCGTATGCGGAACGATCGGACTCTTGATGTCTAGGTCCTGAGGATCGCGTCCCTTCGATTGGAAATCCACCCGCTCGAACTTCTTCTGTTGCTCGAGATCCGATTCACGGAACAGCGCACCCGGCATATCGGCTGGATCGAATTGATCGCGGTACGACTGTGGAGGATTGAAGGGTGGATGGGGGTCGTAAATGTTGACACTCACGAGCCACGGTGTGTCATCCTCACGGGATTCCTTGATAAAGTCGATCGNCTTATCGGCACACCACGTCGTCTGATGATACTCGGCAGGAACGCCTTCGGGGCTCTTCGTCAACTCCCCCAGGATCTCACCTTTGGACCGTACCCAGTCGGCGTAGTCGTGACCGGTCTCCCAATCATCACGGGGCGCGTGGCTATACTGCCAGTAGCGATACCCGTCGTCCACGCGTTCTTCGATCCGGCCAAACGCGGACGACAGATGCAGTTTGCCGACAAGCCCGCAGTCATACCCTTTGTCGGACAGGATCTTGGTCACCAGGGGCGGGTCGTCCGGAAAACTCGCGTTGCCATTCCCGTTTACGTGAACGGCGCTTGCATACCGTCCTGTCAGAAAACTCGCCCGACTGGGCGTGCAGATCGGGCTCTGACAGTAGGCGTGGGTAAAGGCCGTACCGGACGCGGCGAGTTGGTCGATGTTCGGCGTGGAGACGTACTCATTTCCGAGGGCACCGATCGTGTCGTACCGTTGCTGGTCAGTGCAAATCCACAGGACATTCGGTCGATCTGCCAAAGCTATCCTCCGTTGGTCACGCTACCTACTTCTGAACAATCTTGATACCCGCCTGCAGTCAATCCTTCAAAGCTGCCTGATCCTCGACAGCACGACGTGCAATCTCACCAGACGCGGCACGCAGATCAAGATCCTGTATGAGCACCTCTTCAGTGAAGAACCCGGCTTCCTGCAACACATCTCCGTCAGGATGAATGAACTCCGACTCGCCGTGCGATGATCCTGAACGGTTGATATTATCCGGATCGGCTGGCGCGTTCGCCATTACGAAGTAGATCCCGTTCTCAATCGCCCGCGCGATCGGCATCGATCGATAGGCTTAAAGCTTGTACTCCGCCGTGATCGGTGACTCGCAGCTGCAGAAAAAACAGACCTTCGCTTCCTGCCGCGGCAGGAAGTCTCACCAACTCCCGATACCGGACGTCGTGACAGATCAGGAAACAGCAACCCATGCCGCAATCGGCAGATGCTGGGCTGGCTGACACCACTTTTCGCCGACCAGTTGGATCTTCCCGTATCGTCNCTTCAGCGAGCCGTCGCGATCCACAACCAGAAGACTATTGTAGCGCGTGTCCGCCTACTCGTGAACAGTCCCGACCACAGCCTCGATCTTCTGCTGACGGCACGAGCGCAGGATCTGCCTTTCGGCCTTCTCAATTCGGCCCATGTCGAACCGCCACCAGAAGGCCGGCCGACACGAGTATCCGAACAGAACGCCCTTGTGAAAGGCTGCCACGTCAACGCGTTCCTTCGCGAGAGACTTCAGGTAGGACACGATCTTCTTCGTGTTCACCTCGATGTCCTCCGAGGCGTGCATCTGTACGGTTGCGACTTTTAGGTGTCTCTTTGTCGGCATCCTTCCTCCGATCAGATCTCCACCACATCGCCCTGATGGGGAATCTTCACGTATGCATGCCCCTTTGCCATCAGAGCATCCCTGAACGGTTCCGACTGTTCGCGTTCGCCGTGCACCAGAAACACTTTCTTCAACCGATCGGGCGGGGTGTGGTCCACGTAATCAATCAGTTCATTCCGATCAGCGTACCCACTGAACGCATCCGTCGTGTGCACCTTGCAGCGAACCGAGAAAGGTTCGCCGAAGATCTTCACTTCGCGATTTCCGTCCATGATGCGTCTCGCCAGCGTTTGCTCTACCGCGTAGCCTACGAAGAGGACTACCGTCTTGGGGTCCTTTATGTTGTTCCGAAGATGATAGAGGATTCGCCTCCTTCCGCCATACCCGACGCGGAAATAATAATGTGTGGGTAGGTCAGCCCGTTCAGCTTCTTGGAGTCGCTGACATCCTTCACATACTGAAGCCGTCCGAAGCCAAACGGATCTTCGTGATCGTCAACAAACAGCCGAAACGCCTCCTCATCAAAGCATTCGGAATGCTGGCGAAACACGTCAGTGGCGGCTACAGCCAACGGGCTGGCGATGACACGAACGGATCTTGTTCGCTCAGTGAACGTCTCACTCCTGGAGATAGGCCGAGTCGCACAGCATTATCTTTCACAGATCCCCAGTGTCGTCCGTATTGTAGATCAAGCCGGTGAAGCCTCTTCTGACAATCTAGGGAATGTTTCCCGAATGGTCGATGTGGGCGTGTGACAGCACCATCGCGTCGACGGTGCTGGGCTCGAAGAAGAAGTTCAGATTCCGTTCGAACCACTCGTGTCGACGCCCCTGGAACAGCCCGCACTCGAGCAGGATCCGACTTCCGTTGACCGGGAGGAGGTGTTGCGAACCGGTCAACGTCCCCGCCCCCCACAAAACTCGATCCGCATTTCTTCCTACCCCAGAACTTCACGCAGCCAAGCCAGCTTGCGGTGTTGGTGAAGTGTGTGTCCACCTTCGTGCTTGTTATAGGGGTAGACTTCGATCGACTTTTCAACGGAAGCGGGCAGCCGGTTGTAGGAAGCGTAGACAGTCGACGGCGGGCAGATATCGTCCCACAGTCCCACCGAATAATAGGCGTGTGAGACCTGAACCATATCCACCAGATTCATATTGTCGAAGTAGGACAGCGTCTCGAATGCCTGATCAATATGCTGCGGGNGCTTCTTCAAGAACTCCGTGATCTCTTCGTACGGCCCTACGGAGATGTCGACTGCGCGCTCGAAGTGGGACAACCAGGGCACGTCGGGCGCCATGACCTTGACCTGATCCGACAGGGCGGCACACGCGATTGTCAGTGCCCCACCTTGACTCCCACCGATTGCGGCAATCCGATCCGAGTCGACCTCTTCTCTTTCCAAGACGGCCTGAATCGCCCGCGCCGTATCGAGATAGAAGTTCCTGTAATAGTATTCTTCTTTGTTGAGCAAGCCGTGGGTGATAAACCCACGTTGCGCGCCGTGTGAAGTTGTCAACGTCTGTCCGGTGGCGCCTCCCTGACCACGAGAGTCCATAATGAACGCGCAGAAGCCGTTCAGCACGTGGGGAGCGAGGGCGTGCGGGTAATCGCGGCCACCGGTATACCCGATGAACTGGACCACCGTTGGATACGGCCCACCGTTCCCCTTCGGCGTCAGGAACCACCCTTTGACGCGCACGCCATCCACGCCGTCGAATCCCACATCGTAGACGTTCGCCATCGGCAGGCTGCCGTCTACACGTTTGAAGATGACGTTTAGCCCGACATCANGACTCTCGGCCTTGCTCCTGCACCAGAACGCGTCAAAGTCATCCCGCGCCGTGGATTCCGGTGTATAGTCGACCAGCTTCTGGAGCGGCCAGTCAATCGATCCCATGCAACATCCTTTCGTAAACCTAGGGTGTCTTCTTGACTCTCAACTCAGCATACCGATCGGCAGTGAGCAACTCATCCAGATCGATCCGTTCCCCGCCAAGCTGATGGGAGAAGTTTGCGGCCAGCACCGCNGCCAGACTGTTCATACTGGAGGCATACGTGCTAAGGAGTGGGTCATGACTGCCGGCATCGATTGCGTCGACAAATGCAGTNGCGATCGCCAGCGTGGTGTCGACTCGCCCCGATGTCGGGACGGCATGGCTGATCTCTACTGCTCCCGGTCGATTCTCCGGCGGGTACGGGCCGTCGTAGTAGTATGCGGTGACCCCCTCCCCATCCAGCTTGAGGTGTCCATGATCCCAGAGTATGTTCTGGTAACCGTCGTTGCGATACACCTTCCGTAGCCGGGACATAATCAGGTTTCCGACAGCCCCATTCTTGAAGCCGTAAGTCACCGTGTAGCTGTAGGGATTGTCCCCGCCATCCTCGATGTCCGTCTCGTCGCGAGGGACGTAGGCTGCCTGGGTCCACGCGATGTCGCCCATCCAGAAGCGCATCAGATCAGTCTGATGGATGCCGGCCTCGACAACTGTCGACCCCGACCATTCGAAGCTCTTCGCCCAAACCTTGTCCTTCGGCCCACCCATGGCGCCTGTATCCGTGTGCTTGACCGAGTGCGCCTCGAGAAACCCTTCGTTCACCATCGTCGTCATGACGGGTCGTTTATCGGCGAGAAACTCGTGGGCAACGCGACTCTGTGACTCGTACCGCCGCTGAAACCCGACCGTAGAGATCACGCCCGCCTTATCGATCTCTTCACCCATCTCGATCGCTTCATCGAGAAACAGGCTCTGAGGTTTCTCCGCGAAGATGTGAATGCCTTCTCGTGCCGCCTTGATAAGCTGACCATCGTGCAGACCAGGCGGAATCGCGAAGTAGAGCACCTTCGGGCCGGCTTCGAGCACCTGATCGAAGTCAGTTGTCCGGTATATACCGTCGAAGTCGATCCCAGGTACGAATCCTCTGATCTTCTCCTCATCCAAATTGGACTCGAAGGCATCACAGATCGCGACGATCCGGGTTCGCCCTTTCTGTTGAAGCGCCCAGAGCGCCTTGAGATGCTGGAGTCCTCGTTGCCCCAGCCCAACCACACCAATCGGCAATGCGTCTGCCATTCTATTCTCCTCCCAACGAAACACCAGCCGCACCGAGAACGGTCATGTTCTCGCGGGTCTGAACATTCATCACGACTTCCAACTCTTTCAGTTCGACACCAGGCGGTATCGTAAATCGTGTCGTTCCCTCAGCCTTCCGACCAAGCGGAAACTGACGAAAAGCTCGGACGACGTGATGGTGCTGCAGTGTCCGTCCCCCATTTCTCGCCACGACAAACATCGGTCGAAACGGACCGCTGGGTGAGCGCGACCGCTACATCGATCGATGCCCTCGATAATCGGGTTGACACCGTATGCGACGACCGCCTTGTCGTCAGACAGCTTGCGTACGGTTGGAACCGACAAAGCCCACTCGCCCGTCCACCACGAGCTCTGGCGTATAGACCCGGCTGTCGGGTAAAAACTCTGCGTAGTGACACTGCCGTTTGGTGAACGCGATGTCGCTAAACCCGTTCCAACCGAGCCGGTCCAATAATCGACGTGATAGACCAGCGCATAGACGTCGCCTGGCCACTTGTGCTCCGTCCGCTCGTCTAGGAGCACATCCGCCGGCGGACAACTGCTACATCCTTCGGATATAAACAACTCGAAAACCACTGTCTGCCTCGTCGCATCCTCCGCCCCCACCGACCCGACAAGCAGCAGAACAAAGAGGAATGAAAGCAGGCTGCGCATCAGGCCTTCAGCGTCAGGTAAACAATGACCTTTGCCGTGGTCCCGGGCGGCAGTTCACCGACCAGCCGCAGATAGTTTCCGAATCGCGAAACCCTAACGAACGCGACCTCCTTGTTCTCCTGGAAGCCCATCAGCGTCCCTTCATCCGCCCAGTGCATCCCGTCGGGCGAGATCTGAGGTTTCCCGTGTCCTCGCCCCATCTGCCCGTCTTTCTCGAGCACCCGCACAAAGTAGATCGCCTCGGACGCCCACCCCGCCTCATACGGTTCGGTTTCAAACTTGCCTGTCCAGGTCACGTCCCGCTCGATGATCGCGGTGTGACAATGACGCATCTCGGCCATCTCAGAACTCCCCTGAAAGCAGCACAGAATCCACGTTTAGGAATGCGCGTTTATCGATATCCGTATCGATAAAGAACACGAGGTTCAACATACACCACAGGTTTGCCATCGCCGGCATCACGATAGGGACGATACCCGAAACATCGTACTCTCGATCGTTGAACTGGAAAGCGGCGAAGCTCATGTCCGCCAGATCGAACGTGAGCCGCATGTAGTGCCAGTTCTGCTTGGTGGCGATCTCATTGTAGCAGAGCAGCTGTTGATCGCCCGGCAGATCCTCCCAGCCATCACCGGACAGATGGAAGTGCGACTTCGTCTTACCCGATCCTCCGATGTCCTCCAGCGACTCGCGATGCGACTTGTACTGCCACTGGCCGACCAGAGACCCGTCCAGAGCGTTCAGATACCTCAGATGAGGCATCACCCGGTCCTGGCTGTTCTGCAGATCGAACACGAACCCGAAAGCACGCACATCCAGCTCAGACAGCTGCATCTCCGTCGCTTCAGGCTTGGACGTCACGTAAGCTTCCACTTGGATCATCCCCGCGTGCCGCCACGTCAGCCGTTTCACCGCCACGGCCAGACTGCCCGCATTCGGCCGCGTTGCGAGCTTCATCGCATACGTCCCGTCCCACGAACCGGCCGATCCCGTGTCCCACATCGAGTGGTTGCTCAACATCGGGCCCCGCAGATCTCGATACCCGGGAAGTAGCGAGGCCAGAGATCCCTCGTAGTTACCGATCAGGCTGGTCCACCCGTTCAAACCTCGATCGAAATCGTCGAAAGTGATGATGCGCGCGAGCGGGCTGAAACGACTGAGTTTGGGATCGTCCATAGAATTTATGCCAGGTAAGGGATCGTAAACGGGCCATCGGGAAGAACGGCGACACGGGCATCATCCGAGTCACCAATCGCTTCCCGAACGGCTGCGTTCAGATCGTCTGTTGTCTCGAGTTTGCAGGCTTCGATCGCGTCCCGGTCCATCCCCGACGCAACACTGATCGACACACGATCGAGGATACCAGCCAGAATCTGCGCCTGCCACTGATCGAGGATGGGTCGTTCGAGGGTCTGAATAGAATCGAGCACATCGCTGGCCGCATCACCCTTCCGCATGATGGCTGCGAAGTTTCCGTGATCGGGCACGCCGTCCGAGCATTCGCTCGCAACAAAGATGTGTCCACCATCGCCCACGATTCGAGCGGCTGCGGAAATGCCTTTCACGGTTTGGTAGAGGTTCTGGTCGAGAGGATATCCACTGTTCGAGGTGACCACCACGGGAAACGCGCGCTCAACAGCCTGCATGGCCGCCTCCTTCGCCGCTGAGCATCCTACCCCGTGAGCCGCCTGGTAATCACCGAGATAGAACCGCGAGATCTCCTTGTCCCCGTTCAAGGTCACGTTGACCATGAAATCCGGAGGGCATAGTGCAACGATCTCGGCGATCTCCTTCTGGATCAGATTGCCCTCCATTTGCCCCCAAGTGCTGTTCGGGTCGCCGATCAGATCAGCGCGATGCAACTGCAGGATCGTATCGATTCCGGCCACGCCCGGTGCGATCCCCTTCGCTCCCCCCGAGTAGCCGGCAAAGAAGTGCGGCTCGATGAACCCGACCACGATCCGCTTGTCCGCCTCCAGGTAAGCACGGTCGAGATAGGCAGGTGTCCCAGTCGAGATCCGTCCGAGATCGACGTTCGTCGACTCGTCGAACGCATCATGGTTTATGATGTGAACACGAGACACGACTTCCCGACCGAACATTGCCTCGATCTCTTCGGTCGAGTTTGGTCGATGGGTCCCCGTCCCCAGAATGACCGTCACCTGTTCCTCGGGAACCGGAATCGCTTCCAGAATCCACGGGATCAGTTCACGATTGGGCACAGGACGCGTACCGTCGGACGTCACGATCGCCACACGATCGGACGGACCGATCAGGCTCGCCAAAGGCTCGGATCCGATCGGATTCGCGACCGCATCCCGAAACCCGTTCACAGGATCCGGATGGGCTGGCTCGAACCGCGGCCGAATCGACGTCCACTCTGCGACCGCCGGGTCAGCATTGAGGCTGATGTGCCCCTTCCCGTATGCGATGTCGATGGTGCTCATGATATACCTCGTTCCCAGGCTCTACTCTAGCCTGGGAACGTCGGTTGGGTGTCGCCTGGGAACGAAACTAGCATCCCATCTGATCCGCCAGGTCGTGAAAATCCAGCGCGTATACGTCCATCCACTCCTCCCGCTCGACATCAGGCGTCCCATCCGGACCGTGCTCCAAGAGGCGCCTTACAAAAGCCGTCTTGAAGCCAACCTCACGGGCGGCCTCGAGGTCCCCCTTATGTGCTGCCACCATCATCATCCGCTCCGGCGGTTCACTCAGCATCTCGGCTGCGTGTTCGTAAACCTCGCGATCCCGCTTGTAGTGCTTTGCCGTTTCCGCTGACAGAATGATGTCCCACGGTAAACCGGCGTGCCTCGCCATGTCCGACAGCAACGACACGTTTCCATTCGACAGGGTCACGACCGAGTAGCTGCTCTTGAGACGCGCCAGACCTCCGACCGAATCGGGCCACGGATCCAGCCGGTGCCACACACGATTAAGGTCGTCCAGCTCTGCCTCCGACAGACCTCCCAGGCCGTACTCCTCGAGCAGTCCGTCCAGGATCA
Source organism: Gemmatimonadota bacterium (assembly GCA_002727195.1). Classification (GTDB taxonomy): domain Bacteria; phylum Latescibacterota; class UBA2968; order UBA2968; family UBA2968; genus UBA2968. Next base: position 598,270 of record PBWH01000006.1, on the reverse strand, counting down.
TGCGATGCAGATCGTCGATCTTGGTCCACGGGAGATCCCCCGATCGGACGCGGTTCATGGAGGGGCCGTATCCCGCACGCCACGCGTCGGCGAAGGCCGTCCAATCCCGCTCGATCTCCTTCGCCTCACCTAGTCGTGTGGCTTCACGGATGATCGTCGATCGCCAGTCGACCACGGTCCCAAACACGTCGAACGTCAGCACAGCAACGTCCATCTACTTCCTTGCCACAGCGATGAGCCGTCTGGCGTGATCGTCATAGGGCGTGCCCGACCAGTCTCCGTGCAGTGAAACGGAACCAAAACCGGCCTGCCCCAGAACCTTTTTGAGTTCCACTCCAGAATACATCCTCACCCGAAACGTGTCAGTCGTCTGCTCGCCGTCCTTTAGGAGGACCCACTCGTTCTCGATCCATTCCCAATCGGGCACCACCGTACGGTGTTCGAGCAACCGTGACCCATCTTCGAGATCGTCCCAAGCCCGGCCCTTGAACGCGCGGGCCGAAACCTCTTTGCCGTTCATGTCGATCACGAACACACCACCGGGCTTTAGAGAGTCGCAGACATTCTTCAGGAGCAGGAGATCGTCTTCAGGATCCTCGAAGTAGCCGAACGATGTGTAGAGGCATACAGCGGCATCGTATCGCTCGGGCTCACGATACGCCCTGGCATCGCCGACGACAAACCTGGCCTCGATACCTGCTTCGCTCGCCCGACCCTGAGCCTGGGAGATATACGTCTCGGTCCTGTCCACCCCCGTTACGGTCAATCCGCGTCGCGCAAACGCCAAGGCGTGACGTCCCGGTCCACAGCACATATCGAGGAGCGCTGCGTCGGTGACGATCCCCGCGAGCGCAAGGATGTCGTCGGCTTCCTCTTCGGCCTGCTCCCATCGCCGACGGTGAAACATCACGTCGTGGAAGTCGTGCCAGAAGCGATCCGTGTCGTGCCAGGTTGACATGGTGATGGCAGCTAGTAGGCGTGGTCGAGCGCAGCCTGATTGGGTGAGAGTCCGAGTCCGGGTCCTTCCGGCAGGTGGAAGACACCGGCTTCACAGACCAGATCGCCGTCAATGTAGGCTCGATTCTTGTCCGTGATCGAGTGTTGATACTCGTGCATCGCGAAGTTAGTCAGCGCCGCGCTTGCGTGCAGGCTGGCCGCCTGGTAAATACCGATACCGATGCTGGCGTGAGGCATCACGCGACAGTGGAAGGCTTCGGCCATCGCGCAGATCTTCATGAACGAGGTGATGCCCGTGCGCCCCATCTCGGGCTGGATCACATCCATACAGCGGGCCAGGAAGCGTGGACGGTACTCGTAGATAGTGCGATACTCCTCGCCCGTCGCTACGCTCGCCTTGATGGAACGCGCGACCTCCGCCAGCCCTTCGACGTCCTCTGGAGCAACGGGCGCCTCGATCAGAGAAACGCCATACGGCTCGAGCCGATGGACCAGGCTGATCGCCTGAGGAGCTGTGAAGCGCCAGTGTAGGTCAACGAGGATCTGCGTGTCCGGCCCCACAGCTTCCCGCACCGCATCCATCTCGGCCTCTTCTCCCTCGTCTGAGACCGCAGCCGCAAACTTGACCGCCGAGAAGCCCTTCTCGATCCACGACTTCCCCAATGCCGCCCGATCCTCCCGTGTCGCGCCCGGAAGGCCGGACACATAGACGGGCAACTTATCCGTACGCTGGGCTCCCAGCAGCTTTGAAACAGGCAATCCGGTCAGCTTCCCTCTCAGGTCCCAGAGCGCGATGTCGATGGCCACTATCGCGTCGTGGTAGAAGCCACCAAAGAATCCGCGCACACGCATCGCGTCGTAGTGGTCCTCGTAGATCGCCACCACGTCGTGGGGATCCCGTCCGATCACAAGTGGCCCGAGCAGCTCATCGATAATTGTCGCGGTCGTATGCGGCGTGACCACCGCGACACATTCCCCCCAGCCAACAGCTCCCGACTCCGCCATCACCTTCACAAGGACGCAGTGATCGTAGATGCTATAGACCGTCTTGTTCCGGGGGCGAACAAAGCAGCCCGTCTCGTTCGGGACGTTTCCCTCTTCGAGCGGGCCGAGATAGGGTTCATCGCGCGGGATCTTCAGCGCGAAGGATTCAACGGAGGTGATTCGGTCAGGCACCCGAGTATGGCCTCCACACTTCATCGAGGGTCTCGTGCGTAAAGGCTTTAGCGTCATCGCCCTGATAGTCACCGGCCACGTGTCCATCACCCTTGAGTACATATTTGTAAATCATCAGTCCCTCGAGACCGACTGGCCCTCGACAGTGCAGCCGGTTCGTGCTAATGCCCACCTCTGCACCCAGCCCGTATCGGAAGCCGTCCGCAAACCGCGTCGAAGCATTGTGGAGTACGGACGCCGCATCAACCGCCTGCAGGAACTTCGAGGCTGACGCTTTGTCTTCGGTGATGATCGACTCGGTATGGTGACTTCCGAACTGGTTGATGTGATCAACCGCCTCATCCAGCCCTCTGACCACCTTCACCGCTAACACCATATCGAGATACTCGGTCGACCAGTCGTCGTCCGTAGCTGCGTCACCTTCGCCCACGATGTCGAGTGACGCTGCGTCATACTTGAGCGACACGCCGGCTTCAGCCATTGTCTGCTGAACCTTGGGCACAAACTCGTCCGCCACACTCTCGTGAACAAGCACCGTCTCCACGGCGTTACACGCACTCGGATAGTCCGTCTTGGCGTCGAGCACGATACGATCCGCCTTCTCCAGGTCGGCCCACCGGTCTACATATACATGGCAAATTCCGTCGGCGTGTCCCATCACGGGAATCTTGGTGTTCGCCATGATGTGCTGGACGAGCTCATTCCCACCGCGCGGGATGACCAGATCGATACAATCATCCAGATCGAGAATTGCCTGGACCTCTTCGCGTGCCTCAAGCACGTGCAGCCAGCATTCAGGGATGCCGGGCAGCCCGCTCGTCGCCTCGACCAGGATCTGGCCGAGCACACGGTTCGTGTTGCGACACTCGCTGCCCCCCTTCAGCAGCACCGCGTTCCCCGACTTCAGACACAGCGTCGCGATCTGGACCAGCGCATCCGGCCGAGACTCGAAGATCACGCCGATCACCCCGATAGGGACGGACACTCGATACAACTTGAGCCCCTTGTCTAGTTCTGTCGATGCCTGGGTATGCCCGATCGGATCGGGCTGACCGGCGACGCTACGCACCCCGATCACAATCGCGTTCGCGATCTTCAAGTCGGACAGCTTCATCCGGTCGACGAGCGCCTGACTCAGCTTGCCCTCTGCCAGAAGCGCATCGGCCGCTTCCATATCGGCCGCATTCGCCGCCAGAATTTCGTCCGACCGACTCTCGATCGCCAGCGCCATCGCCTCCAACGCCGCATTCCAATCGGACTCCGATGCCTGCGCCAGAACGCGCGACGCGATTCGGGCCGTTCTCGTAGCTGCTCTGATATCATCTGCCACAAATGTACCTGCTTGAAATGTGCCACTTCCTCCCGCCCGCCTTTCCGAAGCCTCGGCGAAGGCAAGAGTAGGCCGGACAGAGTCCGGCTGTATCGAGGGACCGGCCTAGAGCAGTCTGGCGGCCAACGCCTCCACCTGATCCCAGGTCGCATCCTCTACAGGAATCCCGTTCACGAGCCTCTCCTGCTTCGTCCGATACGACCGTTCCCCAGGAATAAGGACCTCGTCGAATCCTTCCGCCGTCGGCGTAGCCTTTACGTAGTCAACGAACTTACCGACTTCCGCCCTAAAGGTGTCAAGTGGCTGAAACGCCTCGATGTTGATCACCTGGATGAACAGCGCGTTTCCGGTCACTGGTGGGTTCTCTTGCGTACAGCCTGCAGGAGACAGCGCCCCCGACAGAATGTCGATCGCGATGGCAAGTGCCGACCCTTTGTGGCCAACGGGCCCCCCAAAAGGCGCCAGGGCGCCACCGAGTGACACGTACTGCTCGGGATCGTCGCTGGGCCGCCCTGCCTTGTCCACGACGGCCCCCATCAGCACCTTCTCACCCCGATTCGCCGCAACCCGCATCTTGCCACCGGCCGCGACAGCGACCGTCAGATCCACCGCGACGGGCCAATCATTGTCAGAAGGGAAGGCGGCCGCCAGACAGTTTGCCGGAAGAACCCTGCCCATCCCACCCCAGGGCGCGAGCGCCTTGTCGGACCCATGACCGTTGTTCGTGATCAGACCGACAAGACCTTCTTCGGCCGCCATAGCAGGGAAGGCACCCAACCGGGCCACGTGATGGCAGTTGTGAACCGTCACCACCCCGATCGAGGCCTCCTTCGCCTTCTGAATCGCGATCTGCATCGCATCGGACGCGGTGACGTGACCGAATCCCCAGTTTCCGTTGATAACAGCGGTCGCTGCAGTCTCTCGATCGATGACCGTCTCCGCCCCTGACTTGATGTTCCCCTCTTCGAGCCCGCGCACATACTGAGGCACACGGATAACGCCGTGCGAGTCGTGGCCGAGCAGATTCGACTCTACGAGCAAGTCAGCGACGATATCCGCCTCACGTTGGGTCGCACCAGCGGAGATGTAGATAGCGGATACCTTCTGTCGGATTTCATCTGCGGGCAGTGTCGGCATGTTAGCTCGCGTAGGCCGTTTCGATTTGATCCATATACCGTTCGGCAATCGCCTTGGGGACGACCTTCTTCAGTCCGCGGGTCAGGGTGCCGCTCTCCTCGGACAGGGGTTCCGTGATCACGACCACCTTCTGTGGACGCTCGTGCCCCGGAAGCCCCGCCGCCGTAGCCTGCTCGAGCAGCTGACTTCGAACCCGATCGGCGATCTCCGGATGCGCCCGCAACGCGTCGTCATCTTTGGGCAGATCTTCGATATCCTCGATCAGCTTCGCTTCATCCACGCTGATCGTCACGATCGGGATCGGGAAGTCCCGTTGCTGATCTCCATAGACCAGCACGTGCTCGACGAGTTGAACCGCGGAGTAGATCCGCTCGAGACGCTCCGGATTGACAAACTCCCCGTTCCGCAGCTTGAACTGTCTACCCACACGGCCACTGAACGTGAGATAGCCTTCATTGTCGATAGAGAACAGATCACCCGTCCGATACCAGAGCTTTCCTTCCACTTCGACGAGCGCCTTTTCCGTCTGCTCGGGGTCGTCCAGGTAGCCCTTCATCACGTGAGTGCCGTGTACCCACAGTTCGCCCGTGTCCCCCTCACTGCTGACGTACGTATCGCTGGCCGGATCACCCGATCCGATCACCTCGCCTGATTCACTGACCAGCCGGACATCGATAAACGGCTTGCCGACCGTGCCCGTCTTGACGCCACGCAGACAGTTGGCAGCGATCAGCGGCGCGCACTCGGTCACGCCATAGCCCTCGTATGAGGTGATGTCCAGGACCTCGGTGAAGAACTCGAGCGCTTCGGGATCCGCTTTCGCCGACCCGACAATCAGCAGCTTGAGTCGTTCTCCGACGCGCGCGGACAGCCGCTCCTTGATCTGGGCGATGACCTTGTGACCGAGGGTCTTGTAGACCAACCAGTCCGCCGGCGATCCCTTCCCTCGGGCAATCTTCTGTTTCGCCCGGACCGACCGCGCGACCAGCTTTCCCCGGAATCCACCGCCATCGATGACCTTTCGGACATTGCCGTAGACCTTGTCCAGAATCAGCGGAACGGTCAGGAACGCTTCCGGCTGCGAATGCTTGATATCGATCAGAACGCGATCTGGAGAACGCGCAAGATCCATCGACCACCCCTTTGCGAGCGGATAGTAGATATTGAGAATCCCCATCGTGTGATAATCCGGGGCGGACTTGTAGAAGTCGAGCGACTCGAACTGCGCGATGGCGTTCCAGATGCTGCGACAGTTATCCAGGATGTTCCGGTGCGTCTGCACCACGCCCTTAGGCATCCCCGACGACCCGGAAGTGAAGACAAGTTTCGACTCGTCGTCCGGTCCCACCTCAACCTGTGGCGGTGGGTCAGATCCCTTGATCAGGTCGAAAAACGGAACGGCGCCCTCGGCCTGACCTTCGGTGATGACAACACGTGGCGCCGATTCCAGTTGCGGAAGCACACGCTCGACCTGATCGAAGCTCTTCGGGTCGGTGAAAAGGATCGCCGGCTTCGCCAGTGACAGGTTATGGATCAGGATGTCATCCGGAACCTTGTTACAGAGCGGCACGGATGACAGTCCCAGCGTGTCGCAGGCAAAGAAGATCAGGATCGGCTCGAGTCCGCCGTCCGTCAGGATCGCCACCCGATCGCCCTTAATGAGCCCCAGCCCAGCCAAACCCGCGGCCAGCCGATCTCGCTGCTCCCCGAGCTGGCGGAACGTCATAGGCACATACTTGAGACCTCTCTCACCAGCCTGTTCTGACTGCCGAAGGATTCGGATCGCCGTCCGGTTCTCATAATCGCTAAGGGCCGCGTTCAGCAGGTCGCCCAGATTCTGATACATATCAACCACGTCGTTCTCGCTCACAAACCTACCCTAAGTGGACGGACAAACAAAGCACTATGTTTCGCGTTATATACTGTAAATAAACACGTTACAACAACCAGAAACAATCTTGGCCGCACGGAATTCCGTGACGCTCAGTCAGGCAACAGATAACCGCGATCCACGGCACGATCGATCATCTTTTGTGCGTATTCCCACAGAGCGGGTGATCCGTCAGCAATGTGCCGATTCCTTGCAATCACCTGGCTTTTTCGGATTCCGTGGCGCTTCCACGCGCTCCCTTCACTCAAGAAATTCAGGAGCATGGGCTGAAACCGGTCGAGGGATGCCGCATACTTCGACTCAGCCGTTTCCTTCGCCTCGAACTCGGTCCACAGAGCGTCGACCTCCGCTCGTTGATCGACCGGCAGGATCGCAAAGATACGCTCCGCCGCCTTCCGCTCCCGATCAGCCTGGCCCTGCGCCCCGACCTCGTCATAGGCTAAGGTATCTCCGGCGTCGATCTCAACGAGGTCGTGGATCAACACCATCTTGATCACACGCATCAGATCGACCGGCTCTGCGGCGTGCTCCTCAAGGATCAACGCCATCGTAGCCAGATGCCACGAATGCTCGGCATCGTTCTCTCGACGAGAGTTGTCCGCAACGGAGGTCTGCCTGAGGATCAGTTTGACCTTGTCGATCTCTTCGAGAAAAGCGAGCTGCTCACTCAGCCTGTCGACAGCCTTTCCCATCTACGCCAGAGCTGACGGGACAAACCGCATGGTGCCACCAATCGATTCTCCGGGCCCCAGGATCTTCGCACCACCGTCAACACCTCGTGTGTGAAGGTTGAATGCATCGGTGGTACACGTATATGGTTCATAGCAAACGACAGGACGATGGTCGGGCGCGAATAACACCCATTCGCGAAACGCTTCGCCAGCCTCGACCACGATCTTCACACCGGCGTGTGGATCGGTGAACAGACATCGACTCCAGCCTTCTGCCTCTGATGTCACCCCCGACCAGATGTCGTCGTAGTACCGATCGCCGATCGGCTGTTCCGACCTGAAGTCGTAGTCACCTGAAACAGGCTCAGTCTTACCCGTCGGCACGTTGTCCTCTCTCAAGGGCCAGTAGGTCTCGCAGGGAAGCTGGACAGTGCAGTTCGACCGGTCGCCACCCTCGAGCAGCGGAAGCGGGAAATACGGATGATAGCCGAGACCAGCCGGCATTGGCGCATCCCCCGCGTTGGTGCCCGTGACATCGAGGGCCAGTATACCATTCTTCAGGAGATAAGTCCCCTCGACGGTGAACGGAAACGGCCACTCTTCGGCGATCTCCGGGAAGTCGGCCGACGAAAACGCGCAGGTCACCCAAGCGCCCTCTGCCTCACTGGCTCCCGATGCCACCACCTTCCAGGGGCGATTCAGGACATATCCGTGAAGGAGATGCGCACCTTCTTCAAGTGTCTTCAGGCTGACGTCACGCCCGTCGAAGGAGAATTTCCCATACTCGATTCGGTTCGGCCACGGAAACAGGATCGGAATCCCATAGCCACTCGGACGGCCCTGCAACGTTTCCGCGTCGGGCACGGCGAACAACAACTCGATCTCACTACCATCGATCATCGCCTTGTAGCTGATACAGTTGTTCCCCACCGATGGCAGCACTGTCGCAGATTGCCCGTTCTCACTATCCGTCAGGACGACCACAACCGCCCCCTTCAAGTCCTGTTCCTCTGCTTGATACCTGGATTCCGCCAAAGACAACCTCCCATCATCCCGAGTGGCTGCGACGACAGTCGCAACGTATCGAGGGACACATCATTACTACGGCAACGGCCAACGCTCGCCGGCCATGTATCCACCATCCACATAGATCACCTGCCCGGTCACATAGTCCGACCCGGGCGACGCAAGGAAACAGGCTGTACCGGCCAGATCCTCGGGGGCCCCGATCCTACCGTGCGGAAGACGATTCACACCCCACGCGTGCATCGACTCGTTCGACCACAGTTTCTCGGTCAGCGGCGTCCGGATAAAGCCGGGGCAGATCGCGTTCACCTGGATCTCGGGAGCCAGTTCGACAGCCCACACCTTGGTCAGCTGTCCGACGGCGCCTTTGGTCCCAGTGTAGACCGAGATGCTCTGCAGACCAACCCCGGTCGTCAGCGACCCGATGTTGATCACCTTACCCACCCCTCGCGGCCGCATGTGTCGCGTCGCATACTGAGTCAGGAAGAAGAGACCCTTCTGGTTCACGTTGGTGATCTGGTCGTAGTGCTCTTCGGTCACCTCATCGAAGGGCTCGCGCACGTTCATGCCGGCGTTGTTGACCAGGATATCCAGTTGACCGAACGTGTCGACCGCCGCGTCCACCGCCCCCTGAACGGATCCCAGATCCATCATATCCAGCTCGTAGGCCGAAGCCTCACCACCCACATCCTCAATGGCTTTAGCGGTCTCGTCCAGCTCGGACCGGGTACGCGCCGCGACCACCACCCTGGCACCGTGACTAGCCAGCCCTTCCGCGATTCCTCTCCCAATACCCCGGCCGCCGCCAGTGACTAGGGCGACCTTCCCTTCCAAATTGAACAGATTCATAACATCCCCTTGAATAACTGACTTCCGATTGGCCGGTCAATATAAGGCAATCCCAAACCCTGAACAAACGAGGGCAAGCGAAAGACCGGCCTCCACCTGGGAGACCGGCCATCGATCAGGTGCTATGGAATCTCAAGAAGCGCTTTAGTTGAAGAAGACTGTGAAGCCGGCCAAAATCACGTAACGCCGAAGGTTGTCTCCCTCGGCGAACAGGAGCACATACGAATACTGTGAAGTCAGCGCCGTGGTCCTGCTGAGGCACTTCCTGACCCCGAGCCCGACTCCGACTTCGCTCAAGTCACACCAGCCATATTCACGGCCGGCGAAGACCTCCAGATGAGGATACATCTTCTGACCGACCTCGATCGGGATGTTGAATCGGTAGAATCCTGTCAGTGAAGCTCCGAACCCCTGGTCCACCGAGAAACTGGCCGGAGATCCACCGATTCTCGCTTAGTTCTGAACGACCGCCTGGCGTTGATTCGTGCGACTGTAGAGTCGATTCCCCATCACGAAAGTCCCACCGAGCTGATGGTGGCGCGTGAGCGAGTACGCGAGGGAGGCACCGAATTGGTAGATCATGTTCCCACCGGACATCCGGAAAGACACGATCGGGTTGATCTCGAGACGTCCAGCCTTCGTAGGCCCTATGGGCGAGATATCATCGTCGCCCTCTCCGTCGATCACAGTGCTCGCGTGCGAGGTTGTGGCCAGAGACAGGCAAGCCACGGCAACATTCGAAAGCCATTTCTTCACGTTGGGTCCTCCTCTCGAGAACACCCGGCAAGCTGATTCAGCTTAGGAGTTGTCCACAAAACCCTCGAGATTCTCGATCGCGAGAACAGCCCCCTCCCGCATCTTCTCCAGGCTCATGCTGTGGCCACCCTTACCCTCAGTCGCTGCGATCTCCGGCGTTGGGGGAGATGGATGAAGCCTGATGGCGTCTCCCACGAAGTGCGATGGAGCACCTGATGCATAACATGATTACAAAGGAACCGACCTGCGTGATACGAGACCCGCGACGGAATCCCCCCGGCCTCGATGGCGCGCTGGATCGCCGCCGTCGGATAAGTTGCAAAATAGGCATCCGGCCCATCCGCCTGAATCGGCGTCCCGTCGTGACGAAGGTTGATCGCAATGTGTTAGACATTCAAACAGGACGAGATCCCCAACCCAAATGACAGCACGGCAGATGGGTCGTGTTCCTCGACTAGCGGAAACACGATCGCCGTATCCTCACCATACCCGACCGGCAGAACAGCGGTCACGAGTTCGGCCCCACCAATCCGTTCCCCCTCGAGCGTCCGGACCAGATCACCCGACCAATTGCTGTCGAGCTCCTCCCACGGCTCAAACCCTGTCACAAAAATTCTCTATGTTTGCCTCTCCGAATTGCGGGTTGGTGCTTCTCGATCCCCCGGGGGAACTACACGAAGAAGTCGGCGCCGTGTGTTCGAGTAGGACTGCAAAGCAGTCCGTTTCGAGAACCCCGCACACGCTCTTCATTCATCAATCTTCGGTCACCTGTCGGGCCGCAGCCCTGGCGACCTGTCTGACGTAGCCTCAAGGCGTAGGTGGAAGGCCGATCAATCCTCAATCAAAAACGATCATCCCTCTCGCCAGCTCCCCCGCCGCCAGATCCCCAAACGCCTCGTTCGACTGCTCGATCGAATACTCCTTTGAGATGAGTTCGTCGATCTTCAGCTTCCCCGACATGTAGAGCTCAACCATTCTCGGAAAGTCGTCTCTCACACGAGCACTCCCGTATTTGCACCCTCGCATCACCTTCTCATTCGCCTGTAGGCTGCCCGTGTCGAAGGTCACGGTCGATCCTGTCGGCGGCAAGCCGATGATGACGCTCGTACCAGCAGGTGCAAGGGACTCCCACGCCTGCTTGATCACCTCGGCCACACCGACCGCGATAAACGCATAATCGACGCCTCTTCCAGTTATATCCCTGATCGCTTCGACAGGATCGTCCTGGCTTGCGTCGATACAGTGTGTCGCGCCCAGCTGCCTGGCGTATTCGAACTTGCCCTTGTTCACATCCACCGCGATGATCGGATTCGCCGCGACCAACCCACCGCCCTGGATGCAGTTCAGGCCGATTCCACCGACACCGAACACGGCCATGCTCTCACCGGCCTGTATGTTGGCAGTGTTCAACACGGCGCCGACCCCCGTCATAACCGAGCATCCGATCAGAGCCGCCTTCTTCAGATCCATCTCCTGACAGATCGGGATCGCGCAGGATGCGGGAACAACCGAATGAGAGGCATACGAAGCGACGTGACCGTAGTGGAAGACGGGCTTCCCGTCCATCGTCATCCGCGTCGTCCCGTCGAACAGCGCGCCTCTTACTGGAACCTGGCGCTCACAGAGCTGAGACCGACCAGTGACACAGTAGTGACACTGACCACACGCGGGTGCCCAGGACAGGATGACGTGATCGCCAGGCTTGAGCCCCTTCACTCCGGGACCCACGTCTTCGACCACACCCGCACCCTCGTCACCCAGCACGATCGGCATCGGGAATCCCGTCCAACTCCCGTCATACGTGTGCAGACAGCTGTGGCACACACCGCTCGCGACCATCCCCACGACCACCTCGTCTTCCTGGGGCGGCGCGAGATCCACGTCTTCCACTTCCATTCGGCGTCCGGGCTCGATCAACACTGCGGCGTTCATAGTGACCTCACATTGAGTCGGTTTGGTTAGCTGCGGTAGAGTACGGAACGATCGCTCAGCCCCGCAAACGCTACTTCGACGCAGAAGCCCCAGGTGATATGGCAGCGCCAAAAATCGACCTAAGCTACTTGGAATTAGCGACTTGACACCCCGCCGCACTCGTGTGTTTCTTGATCTCGCGGTCGCGGCCGCGTCCCAGCCTGAACGTGCATATGCTTACGCTCAACGTCGCAACACAGCAACATTCACAGCTGCTCCCGATCACGGACGCGGTGTCCCGAGCTGTCGCTGACAGCGGCGTCACCGACGGAACCTGCACGCTCTACTGTCTCCGCACGACCGCGGCTCTGACGATCAATGAGAATGCCGTCTCGGACGTCGTCCGAGACGTACTCCTCGCGGTCGACAAACTGATCCCCTGGGACGCCCCGGAGTATTGTCAGGTGGAGGAGAACTCCGCTGCTCACGTGAAGGCATGCTTCTTCGGCAGTTCCAAACACGTCATTATCCGCGACGGACGGCTGGTCCTCGGCACTTGGCGGGGCATCTACTTTTGTGAATTCGATGGATCACGTCGACGCCAGGTCCACCTCCAGATCGTATCGGCACATCCTTAAGCGAGATCAAAAGACCGGGGTGCGCGTATGAACGTCCAGAGATGTGGCTACTGTAAGCGATCCGCAGACGACGTTGCGAAGCTGTTCGAGGATCAGGAAGCGCCGATCTGCACGAACTGTGTACGCATCTGCCAGGATGTGCTCGCCGGCGATACCGTTACGGGCTGGATGGTCACCACATCACCCCAGCGGTGTGTCTATTGCGGCCGACGTCCCAGCGAAGGTGTTCAGCACTGCATAAACGTCACCAACCACTCCCCACGGATCTGTGAACGGTGTGTCGAGTTGCTGATCGAAGCGATCGCCTCCGAGTCGATCCTCGAGGAGATCCGACAACTGGTCGAAGAGTCCGAGGAAGGCACAGCCGAACAGATCGAAGATGCGGTCCAGAAGGCGCTGCTGGAGGTGTCCGCAAAGGCGCCGGACCAGTTGACGATTCCCGCAGCCGTTACCTTCGACTTTGGTGGGACGATCCTGTCCTCCGTGGAGTTCGACCTCCAGGCAGGGATCCAACGGTGCCTGGAGATTGCCGAGATCACAAACGGTCGTTCGGTTCAGGACATCGTGGAAGTCGTAAACGAGATCGACTACCAAATTCAGGAGCGCCGCGAGGCGAGTCTGTTCGAGATTCCCGCAATTGTCAGGCAGAGACTGATCTACGACACGCTCGGCGTACGCTTCGATCACTCCCCTGAAGAAGTCGAGCTCGAGTTCTGGGAAGCCAGCATGCAATTCTCGATCGAGGCCGGGATCACGACGGTCCTCGACGGGCTTGCCGCACGCGACATCCCACTCGCCGTACTCAGCAACTCCGGTTTCCGTGGTGACGTTCTACGCCACGAGCTCGAACGACACGCCTTGGCCGAGTACTTCCAGATCATCGTATCTAGCGCGGACTATGGACTCCGGAAGCCGCACCCCTTCATCTATCGAGCCACGTCCGCTCAGTTGGGCGTCGAGCTACCTCGTACTTGGCACGTCGGGAACTCGAGATACTACGACGTTGAGGGCGCGATGACAGCCGGTGCCGCTGCGATCTACTACGACACAGAGGATCACCCCCCGCAGAACCCGAAACCCCACGCCACAGTCACGTCGTGGATCGAGTTTCAGAAGCTTATCGAACAAACCTTCGACCTCTCGTAAACCCAAATGGCCATACTGCAGGAAGACGAATTCGACCGCCTCAGGGCTGGTATGTTCTCTGCGCTGGTCGGCGCCCATACGGAGTATCACTACCTGCCGGTAGCCGCACCGGAGGGCAACTGGAATGTCGCCAGCTTTGCCTCCGGACAGAGCCCTGGAACGGCCTGGCAGGTACGCGAATCGGAAAGCGGCAAGGAACTCGTTCAAACCTTCGAGAACCGGCGGACCGATACCCATCCGATGGTGATCGCTGGAACTCCGGAGTGGTCAGACTACCAGATTGAAGCCGAGTTCACACCAGAAGGGACAGGCCGATCAGGTGTTGTCTTCCGATACCAGAACAACCGACGCTACCATCTCTTCTGTGTCCGGGACGGTAAAGCAGAGGTCGTGCGCGTCGATCACGGTGAGGGCTATCGGGTGGCCTCAGAGGAGGTGTTGGCTTCAGAAACCTTCGCCTGCGACCCCGGTATCAGGCTAACTGCACGCATCATCCTGAATGGGAACTTAATCCGGGCCGAGGTAGATGGCGTTACCGTTGAGGCTCAGGACGAGACCTACGGCAACGGAAAAATCAGACTCCAGTCCGATGCGCCCGCCACCTACCACCGGGTAACGGTTTCTACGACTGATGACGAGCACGCCCGGGTCAACGTGATCCGCTCGAAGTCTGAGCGCGAGATCGACGAACTCCGAGAGCAGAATCCGAAGCCGGTCCTATGGAAGAAGATTTCCACCCCGAATTATGGAGTCGGGCGAAACCTGCGGTTCGGCGACCTGACAGGTAACGGAACACCCAATGTCCTGATCACGCAGGTCATGCACCACGGCCCCAAAAACTCGTACAGCGAGTGCGCCTGCTTGACCGCCATGGACTTCGACGGCAAAATCCTGTGGCAAAGCGGGGAACCTGATCCTTGGAAGGATCACCTGACCAACGACGTTGGTGTCCAGATCCACGACGTCGACGGTGACGGCAAGAACGAGGTCGTCTTCTGCCGCGATTTCGAATTCGTAATTCTCGACGGCGCGACAGGTGAGGTGAAACACAAGGCCCCGACCCCCGAAAGCCTGCCCCAGGCCGATAAATTCCCTCACATCCTCGGCGACTGTCTCTTCTTCAGCGATCTATCCGGCAACGGTCACCCCAAAGACATCGTGATCAAGGATCGATACTGGCACTTCTGGGTCCTGAACGAGAACCTGGAAGTACAGTGGCAACACTCGATCCGTACCGGCCACTACCCCTACGCCTGGGATGTCGATGGGGACGGTCACGATGAGCTCGCGTTCGGACACTGCCTGTTCGACCACGACGGCACACCATTATGGAATCTTGAGGACAAGATCGAGGACCACGTGGACGGTGTGGCGATTGCCAACTTCAACGCACCTGAAGATGGCGACCTGACGATCCTGCACGCCTGCAGCGACTCCGGCATGTTCCTGACCGACCTGGACGGCAACATCCTCAAGCATCACTGGATCGGGCACTGCCAGAATCCTGCTGTGGCAAAGTTCAAAGACGACCTGCCAGGCCTGCAGATGGTCTCGATCAACTTCTGGGGCAACCAGGGCATCCTCCATTTCTACGATGCAGACGGGAACATCTACCACGACTGTGAGCCGAATCCGTTCGGCAGTATGTGTCTCCCGATCAACTGGCGGGGTGACGGCGTCGAATTCTTCGTCCACAACCCGAACGTGCGCTGGGGCGGCATGTTCGACGGCTGGGAGCGTCCTGTTGTCGCCTTCCCCAACGACGGCCATCCCGACATGTGCAACGCCGTTCTCGATATCACAGGAGACTGTAGGGACGAAGTCGTAGTGTGGAACCAGCACGAGATCTGGGTGTATACGCAGGACGATGGGGCCAAGGACGGCAGACTGTATCAGCCGGTGAGGAACCCGCTCTACAACGTGTCGAAATATCAGGCGAGCGTGTCGTTGCCGGGGTGGAGTGAGTAGGCGAAGCCTTTTCATCCCGAGTAGGGTCGGACGGCTTCCGACACGTATCGAGGGACCAACCCGTTACCATAGAATAAGGAACGCGACCAGGGAAGGCCGCGGTGATGTTTGAGGCATGACCGACGAAGACATTTGGTACTTCAAATACACCGGCTACTACCGCGTCCCGGAGACGCTCCCCGAATACCTGGTTAACCGCCTCAATGAGGTAACCTGCAAACAGGTCGACGAGATGATCGAACCGATCGTCTGGGAAGAGAAGGGCGATCGTCGTCCGGAGATGGTCCGCCGTCTCTCCAAGATCATCGAACGCGACCCCGTCTATCTGGAAGCCGCCTCATACCCGGCGATCCTGGACTCGATCGAGGGCTACCTCGGCCCGAACATCGAGCTCCTTACCAACAAACACAATCACATCATGGTCCGCCCCGCCGGCTCGTATCCAGTGCCCTGGCATTCAGGTGAACAGCCGTGGGAACCGACCTTGATCACTGCGTTGATCTACCTTGAAGAGTCAACCATCGAGAACGGATGCGTTCGCATAGTACCAGGCAGTCACGCCCGTCCCTTCAACACTGCCAAACGTCCAGGTGGTGAGTGGAAGGACGCGAACGAATATCGTCGGGCACTCCCTGTCCCGATGCCCAAAGGCGGCGTCCTCCTCTTCAACGACTGCTGCTACCACGGATCAGGCATCAACAGCACCGACCAGTCTCGCCGTAGCATGACGATCGGCTATCGAGCCCACGACTCGCACGACACCCTCAAAGACGATCCCGAGAAGATCATCGTACGAGGAGAGCGGATCTACACAGGCCATACCTACCCTTGGCCGAGCGAATAGCCGCTAACCTCGTCCCCTTGCTCTCTTGCCGGGCCGAAGCCTTGGCGCAGGCCGGAGCCTGGGAACGAAAGGAACGACATGCCCGTCTCCACGATCCCCCGCCCCGAATACCCCCGCCCTCAATTTGTCCGCGAAAACTGGCTGAACCTGAACGGCCCGTGGTCCTTCGCATTCGATTTCGGCAAGAGCGGCGAACAGGCCGGCTGGCCTGAAGACCCATCTGGATTCGACCAGATCATTCAGGTCCCATTCTGTCCCGAGAGTTCACTCAGCGGAATCGGACATACTGACTTCATTCTCGCCTGCTGGTATGCGCGAAAGGTGACGATCCCCTCGGACTGGTCCGGACAGCGCGTCCTGATCCACTTTGGCGGATCCGACTACGACACCCGTGTCTGGGTCAACGGGACGGCCGTCGGGCGACACTACGGGGGCGGGGCTTCGTTTACCTTCGACATCACAGCCGCACTGATCGACGGTGAGAACCTGATCGTCGTCTGCGCGCACGACGATGTGCGATCCGGTATCCAACCGGGCGGCAAGCAGTGTCCGGACCTGCACTCCCGCAGGTGTCACTACACACGCACGACGGGAATCTGGCAGACCGTCTGGCTGGAAGCCGTACCCGAGGTCAACTTGCACTCGATAAGCATCGTCCCTGACCTGGACGGTTCACGCTTCGTTCTTACACCATCTCTCAGCCACGATGCGCGTGCACACACCATACGCGCCATTCTCCTCGACGGTGACAACGAGATCGGTGGCGCAGAAGCACCGGCCCTGAATGGCGGCGCCTTCTCGTTGAGAATCAAGGATCCAAAGCCCTGGACGCTCGCCGATCCCCACCTCTATGACATCCGATTCGAGCTTCTGGCTGGTAAGAACGTAGTCGACACGGTTACCAGCTACGCCGGCCTGCGGAAGTTCCATATAGAGGGCCACCGCTTCTTCTTCAACAACGCCCCCTTCTTCGTTCGCTTCGTGCTCGACCAAGGGTACTATCCCGATGGGATATGGACCGCCCCCAACGACGACGCCCTGAAACGAGATATCGAATTGTCTATGGCTGTTGGGTTCAATGGGGCCCGTCTACACCAGAAGGTGTTCGAGGAGCGGTTCCACTACTGGGCGGATCGTCTGGGATACCTGACCTGGGGAGAATTCTACGACTGGGGACTGGATATGGGGCAGCCTCAGGCCAATCACAACCAGCAGCGGGAGTGGGCGGAGATCGTGATGCGGGACCGCAACCATCCGTCGATCGTGGCGTGGACGCCCTTCAACGAAACCGCGGGTAACGCTCGTGAACACTTCGAAGCGCATCGGCGCACGGTCGAAGAAACCTACGCTTTCACCAAACGCCTAGACCCGACACGCCCGGTCAACGACGCCAGCGGGTATGTACACGTTAAAACGGATATTTACACTGTGCACGATTACCAGCAGGATGTGAACGAGTTCGCTGAGAAATACACGTCTGTCGCACCGGACAATCCGGATTCACATCGACAGCACGAAGCGCTTTCGGTCCCGTATGCAGGGCAGCCTTATGTCGTTGACGAGTATGGTGGGACGTGGTGGAACGAGGATGAGGCAGAGAAGGCAAAGTCCCAGGACGAGGAGCGAAAGGGCAGCTGGGGCTACGGAAAACGTCCTCTGGATATCGAGGACGTCTACGATCGGATCGAGGGCCTTACGAAAGCACTCACGGATCGCCCGAACATCGCGGGTTACACGTATACTCAACTGACAGACGTCGAGCAGGAGCAGAACGGAATCTACCACTATGACAGATCACCCAAATTCAATGCGGATCGTCTGAAGATAGCGTTCAGTGCTCCCGCGGCAATTGAAGACAGTCCGTGACGGGAATCCTTCTCGTGTTCTGTGCCGGTCTTTTCATCGGCCACTGGACGCGCCTAACCGGACGCGCGGCCCAACTGGTCGACAGATTGACCTGGATCGTGGTATTCGTCCTTTTGTTCATCCTGGGTCTGTCCCTTGGGAGAAACGAGACCTTCGTGAGCCACCTGCCACGGCTCGGACTGACCTCCCTGGGTATCGCGTGGTCGTGCATCCTCGGCAGTGCGATTGTTGCCTGGCTCGCCCACCGGCTGACAGACGAACGTGCAAGCTAGCCTGACCATCGCGGGCAGTTTTGTCCTGGGGATTAGTGTCGGATATCTGAAACCAGACCTCCTGTCCGTAGACCACGCCACAACGTGGGCTCTGTATGCACTGCTGTTTCTAGTAGGACTCTCGGTCGGCTCAGACGGCCGAGGCATACAGACCCTTCGAGCGCAAGGCGTCCGTATCCTCGTTCCACCCCTCTGTGCGCTCATCGGATCGCTGATTGGAGGCGTGGCGTTCGGGCTCTTCCTGGAAGACCTGTCGGTCACCGAATCAGTTGCGGTCGGTTTCGGGCTCGGTTACTACAGCCTCTCGAGCGTCATCATCGAACAGTTTCGCGGAGGCGACCTCGTGGTCATCGCTCTGCTCGCGAACATCCTCCGCGAAATCACCACCATCCTCGCGGCCGGCTCGCTTGGACGCGTGTTCGGACCACTCGCACCGATCGTAAGCGGCGGCGCCACATCTATGGACACGACGTTACCGGCGGTCCTGGCTGCATCAGGGAGTGAATACGCCATCCCGTCGGTGGTCAACGGGACGATCCTCACAATCCTGGTTCCAGTGCTGGTCACACTAGCACTCACCTACTGAACAGAAGGAATGACGATGTCTCAAGAACTCGACGGACAGGTTGCCATAGTAACAGGCGGTGGTCGCGGAATAGGTCGATCGATCGCGATCGCGTTCGCGGAGGCTGGAGCAAAGTTGGTTCTGGTCTCCCGTACACAGTCCCAACTCGACGAAGCGGCCGGTGCGGTTCGCGATGCAGGAGGGGATACCATCACAATCGCCACCGACGTCACCGATCGGGCCGCCGTATCGGCGATGGCAGACCAGGTCAAACAGGCTCAAGGTCGCGTGGACATCCTCGTCAACAATGCCGGAGGTGGTATCGAGCCGAAGTCCATAGCCGATTCGGATCCGGAGCTGTGGATCGAGGATGTGAACGTCAACCTGATCAGCGCCTATCTCGTCACACGCGCGATTCTGCCGCTAATGAAGAAATCGGGTGGAAAGATCATCAACACCGGATCCGGTATGGGACACAGTTCAAGTGCCGGCAGTTCAGCTTATCACGTCGGCAAAGCAGGCATGTGGATGCTCACACGCTGTCTGGCAGACGAGGTGTGGGAAGACGGCATCACAGTGAACGAACTGATCCCCGGCCCCGTGGCCACCGACCTGACGGCTGGTCGTATGGAGGTCGGCGGACCCCCACCGTTCTCGCCGAGTGAGTACGTCAAGGGCCCCGACGATGTCGTCCCCCTCGCCATGTGGCTCGCCACGCAGCCTCCGCACGGCCCGACGGCCCAGTCCTTCAGCCTTACCCGCCGCGCCATCTAAGTCTCGCCAACTGAGCCAGGAAACAAACCTGTGATACCGTTCCTAATCGCGGTTCTGTTCGCAATCGTGAGTACGGCTTCACCGGAACTCCCCTCCGCTCCCGAAGACACGTTCAGCTTTGCCGTCATCCCGGACACCCAGCGCTACAAGTGGAAAGGAACAAGGGCAGAACCGGAGAGCGAAGCGCCAGTCACCAACGCGGTGTTCGACACGTATACGAAGTGGATTCAAGCGAACATCGAGCCGCAGCGTATCGTCTTCGTGAGCCACGTCGGTGATATCGTTGACAGAAACGTCCTCGCACAATGGGATGTCGCCCGGAATGCCATGGACCGACTACACGGCAGGATCCCCTACCGGATCTCGGTCGAAAACCACGACATGACCCGCAGTGGTGATTCCTCGCTGTTCCAGCAGTACTTCCCGGCCCCCCGCTATGAGGGGCTCGCATGGTATGCTGGCATCTTCACGCCAGAGTCCGACATCGCAATATCCGGCAACAATGCCAACAGCTACCAGCTGTTCACGGGAAACGGGAGCGAGTTCGTGTTCCTGCATCTCGAATGCAACGCACCTGACGACGTCCTCGCGTGAGCGAACGATATCCTCACCAGACATCGCTATCGGATTGCATTTGTAACCACTCACATGAGTCTGGGTCCTCTGCACAAGCCCACAAGAGGCGAGGGATACTTCACCGACCCGAAGGGTTTAATGCAGTGGGCCAAACGTCACGAGGAACATGGGAACTCTCCCCAAGAGACGTCGGACAAATGTTTCTCGAAGCACGCGAACCTGCGAGCAGTCTTCTCTGGGGATCAGAGCCGTACTCAAAGTGCATACGCAGCGAAACAGGGCGACTGGGGCAACATCGTACACTACTTCATGTCCGACTACGGCGCCAACGGCCTACGTGTCTACCGATTCTTCCCCATTCAAATCGCTTGGACGCGATCACATACAACCCCATATCCGGCGCGCTGTGCGACAGCACGCAGATCGCCTCCTATCGTGGCCGCCACCAGTTCAGCATTTATCTCCCCCTGAAGTAGCTCGCCTCCACGGCAAAGAGAAAACCCGGACACTCGCAAGAGCCCGGGCCTCAATCTTCAATCCTTATTCCTCGATCTCAATGCCCTTCCAGGGCTTTCCGCATCTCGTCTCCGTTCCTCCTCAGCCACTGCATCCACACCACTACATCGGTCCCCAGACAGAAGTCCTTCACGCCCATATCCAGATACTTCTTCGCATCGTCCGCAGTGTTGATCTCTGCTCGGGGATGGATCCCCATTTTCAGCGCCATCTCGATGATCTGCTTCTCCGCCCCCATCACGTCCGGATCGTCGTAGGCGCGTGGTTTCCCGATGCTCATCGAGTAGTCGGCCGGGCCGAACTGGACCATATCAACGCCCTTGACGGATAGCAGCGCATTCAGGTTCTCCACCGCCGACTTCTTCTCGATCATGATGGCGATCACCGCATCATCCAGGGCCTTCATGAACTCCTCCGAGCCCGCATCCTGACCGAACCGTACATAACGACGCATGTTCACCCCGTGCTGTCCACCCGCCTCGGGGGTCTCCGCCCTGACAGACCGCACACACTCTTCGACATCCTCCACCGTTCTCACATCAGCAAACAGCAGATTCTGTATCCCGCCGCCCATCGCCCGATTCGCAATATGTCCGCGCGGTTCCTGCTCGACCTTAATCATCGCCGTCAGATCGTCGAATAGATCGATCGCCCGCCCCAGGTTGTCGAACGTGTGCAGATCGTAGGGCGCATACTCCGACACATACTCCACGTAGTCGAACATCCCCGACTGCCCCACCATCTCGATCATCGACGGCCACGGACTGTGCACGTGCGTACCAAGGGTCGGCTTCCCCTCGTTCATCAGCTCTCGAAGTACGTTTCGTCTCAACTCATCCTCCATTGCTAAAGTGTAGTCGCAATGTAGTGGGCTGCAGTTCAAAAGGAAAGGCGCGAACCATACGCCCACGCCATAAGGTCCCAGCCTCGCAATCCTTAATTCTCAATCCGACATCCTCAATCCAAAAACCGGCTCATCGCCGTCTTAACCCACTCCAGACTGAGGTAGTCGCTCATCGTAAACCCGGACAAAATCAGCAACCAGAAGAATCCTGCGCCCGAAAACACCCACGTCAGCTTGCTGCTGTATTTGACGTGTATAAAGTAAAGCACGACAATCAGCGCCTTCGTAGTCGCAATCGACGTGGCGATAAGGTCGTTATACGCCCCGAAGTCCTAGAATGCGACCCAGACGGTCAATGCAGTCAAGACCCTGAGGGCCATGAAGATCGCCAGGTAGTCGCCGATGCTGCTGATGTGGGGGTTGTGTTCGTTCATCTGATTGTTAAGTAGAGCACCCCGGCCTAAGCCCTCACCTGATTCGCCTCCGGCGAATCTGTCCTCTCCGGCCAGCAGTAGAGGATTCCCGTACACTGAACTTGCCTTTGGTTGGTCCGTTTTGATGCTTGGGAATGCCAAGACGCCCGAACAAGACAAATGGTCCAGTCAACGGAACTCAGTGGTCCCTCTGTGTCTTCCGTGTCCTCTTTGGTTCCCGCCTTTACGTTCTCCCAAGGAGATACAGCAACGGAAACCTGAAAATCCAAACGATGACCACGAAGTACCAGTACAGCCCGACCATCTCAACGGGAGCGCTGTAAGTCGCGCTGAACGCCTTGTTCTTCGCCTTCACGATTAGCCAGATCATCAACCCCGCGCCGACCACTGTGTGAAAAGCGTGCATCCCGGTCATCGCAAAGTAGAGTCCGAAGAACAACTCCATCTGGATGGGATACTGTCGCTCCGGACCCTAGAGACCGCCAGGCACCAGGTGCTCGTGGTATTTGTGGGTATACTCGACGGACTTGATCCCTAGGAAGACGCCCCCGAGGATCAGTGTCGCCGCGATCCAGACGATGATCGCGCCGTTCTTGCCCAGATGACCGGCCCCGACGGCCAACGTCATCGTCAAACTGCTGCAGATCAGAACGGCCGTGTTGATCGCCCAAACTGAACATCCAAATGGTGAGAACCGGCCTCCTAGGCCTCGGGGAACTTCGTGCGATACACCCAGGTAGACGCAGAACAGTCCACCGAAGAACAGGATCTCGGTGATCAGGAACGCCCAAATCCCGAGCGTAGCGCTCTCCTTCTGCTGCTCCGTGTCTTCGAAGTAATGGAGCAGACCGTGCGGATGATCCGCAGCGTGGTCAGCCATGGCTTGGCTCCTCACCCTCGACATAGCCGTAGGCTTCCTCTGTTACTGTTGGCGTTTCCGTAAGATTGAACAAGGAGTTCACGGTGAAGGGAGTGGTGTGCGCACTGAAGTTGGGGGAGTGCGAACCGAGGTAGCCGACCTCCGCAGAGAGGTCAACGCACAGCATCGATTGGCAGTGGGCCTGATTATGGTCTCCTGGCTTAGCCTGATGGCTTCATTTTGGCTCAAGCCTTGAGCCTCGAACCCAATGAAGCGAGAACGGCCGCGAACTATTCTGTTCGCGGCCGTTTCTGATTCTAACTCCTGGCTTCCGCCTCGGTCACCTTCCGCTGACCGCTAAGTTTTGTCTCCGCCTTCACGATCACGGGCTCGTCCTCACCCGCTTCTCGCATCCGGTTGAGTAATCGCTCCCGCATCACTTCCCGAACGATCTCGTGCACTTCAGAGTTGATCAGGTTCGTCAACTCGTACGGGTCGACCTGTAGGTCATAGAGATACTGTTCGACGTATGTGTCGGATCCGGCATCGCGCCCCCCGTGCTTCTCCGGTGCATCTACCCCATACTTCCACCGCGTCGTTCGGACTGCTCGCCCAACCTGAGCCTCACTCACCTGGATGAAGGCTTCCTCCGGCCAATCGTCTACTTCGCCCTGAATCAGCGGCAAGATGGACCGACCCTCCATGATCTCCGGGACGTCGATACCAGCTGCGTCCAGAAGCGTCGGTGACAGGTCGATCAGGCTCACCATCTCAGCGACCTGTCCGCCGCCCGTGAACCCGGGACCGTGGAACGCCGTGGGAACGTGAACGCTACTCTCGTGGCACGACCGTTTGTACTCGCTGTTGCGTGTCTTGAAGTGGCACCCATGATCGGACGTGAACATAATGATCGTGTTATCGAGCAGATCCAGGCTCTTAAGCGCGTCGAGCAGACGCCCCAGAGCCTCGTCCAGCCGCTTCACCATCCCGTAATAGCCGCCCAGATGTTGATGCGTCGACCCACCCAGGGCAGCCAGATCCGGTGGAATCCATCCACCCGTGTATCGCTCCCGGTAGCCATCGGGTGGCGGATAGTCATCAAGATGATTCTGGTGATGGGGTTCGATGAACGAAGAGAACAGGAAGAAGGGCTCATCCTGGTGATCATCGATATACCGGATCATCGCATCCGTTTGGCCGTCGACCCGGTATCCCGGCAGTTTCTGTGGCTGATCGTCGTTGTCATACATCACTAGATCGTAGGCGTCCGAAGTAAACTCCAGCAGGTTCGATCCCAGCCAGTAGTCATATCCGCCGCGTTTCCCCTCTGGAACCGGCTCTACGTCGGCCAGGTGCCACTTCCCCACATACCCGGTGTGATACCCCGCCCCCTTGAAGTAGTGCGCAAGCGTCTTCGAATCCTGCGGCAGCGGGATCCCATTCCGGAAGCATCCTGTCGTTGTCGCATAGAGACCTGTCTGCAGGCAGGATCGCGCCGGCCCACACACGGGCTGGCAGGTGATCGAGTTCGCAATGTGTGTCCCCCGCCTGGCCATCGCATCGAAGTTTGGCGTCAGATCCATCGGGTTCCCGTGCAACCCAGACGTATCCCACCGCTGCTGGTCGGAAAAGAACACGATCACATTCGGCCGCTTTCGCCCTGCCATCCCTGCCTCCCTTTCAGTACAAGAAAGTGCCCGTCAACACTATCAGTCGACGGGCAATATACGACGCGCTTCTCGATCTTCTATCCTCAATCATCACTTCTCGACAACTATGGTCCCCACCTCGGGAAACGTGCCTCAACAGGCTGGTTCTCCAGCAGAAATACGTTGGAGCCATCAGCATTCATCACAGCGATGTCGGTCACAGAGAAGAGCTGGCTGATCGTGAAATCGTGGAACTCGAACGCGATGTGCTTCCCGTCCGGTGACCAGGTCGGNAAACGGGCGACGTCTTCTGCCCCCACACCGACCGTCAGTCGCCTGGGGTCCGATCCATCGCTGTTCATCACATAAATCTCGAAATCGCCAAGCTGAAGCTGCCCCGTAACCGGTTGATGCAGCGTACTTTCGAACGCAATCAACGAGCCGTCTGGAGAGAAAACACCTGCAGAATTCTGCTGACCAGCGCCTTCGGTCAATGAGACCTTCCCGCTTCCATCCGGATTCATCAGCCAGAGGTTAGTACCGGCGTTGACCGTCGTCTGATACAGAACCTTCGCTCCATCGGGAGACCACGCCGGCAGTTCATCGTCTCCGACCGAGTTGGTCAGGTTCGTCATGGCCCCGCTCTCTACATCGAAAGAAAAAATATCGAATCCTGTCGTGTCGTTGGCCGTGGACTGGAACACGATCTTTGATCCGTCGGGAGACCACGCGGGTGCGAAGTCGCCGCTCGACGGGCCGGCGACGACNTGCGTCAACCCGGACCCGTCTGTATTGACCGTGTAGATGTCCCACTCCGCCTGACCCTGGGAATTCGACGCGACCGCCAGTTTGTTTCCAGAGGGTCCCCAGGACGGTCCCGTATACCAGATGGGATCGTCGTTTGGGAACAAACCAACGGGATTGGATCCATCAGGCAGGGTCATGAACAGGTGCACAGAGAAGAAGCCGTTGTTCACCTCTCCCTGGTACACGATCCGGCCTGTCATCCCCCTAGGCGGTGTGGTCGCCAGCAGATCTCTCGGTTTTGGGGGAGGCGGACCCTGGTCTGGCGCGGGAACGGGATCCGGCTGCAAGTCGGTAATGCTGCTGAGGGGGTCGCCTCCGCTGCAAGCAGTAAGCAGGAGCCCCACAATCAGTGCCGACCCTATGCGTCGATCTAACATTCAATATCTNCAGATTGTTGAACAACTCTCCTTCGGCTAAATCTCATCAATCCGGGCCCTCCAGGCAAGCCTTGTGACACCCAAAACCATGTGACGGGACGGTCTGCGAGCACTATCTTAGCGTTCCTTTGGCAGGCCAATGACAGATCACTCAAGA
Source organism: Gemmatimonadota bacterium (assembly GCA_002727195.1). Lineage (GTDB taxonomy): Bacteria > Latescibacterota > UBA2968 > UBA2968 > UBA2968 > UBA2968. The sequence continues at coordinate 572,274 of PBWH01000006.1, read as the reverse complement.
CAGAAACTTGACAAGGCGCAGGCCTTTCTGGCGGGTGCCACGCTTGGGATGTTCAAACTCCCGGACGACCACCAGATGATCGTCGACCGGGGGCTGGGCTGCACGGTCTGGGATACCGATGGGAACGAGTACATCGACTATGTGCTCGGATCCGGCCCGATGATCCTCGGTCACGCGAACCCGGCAGTCCTCGACGCGATCACGACGCAGGCTGGGCGCGGATCGACCTTCTACGGGCTCAACGAACCGGCCATCGACCTGGCCGAGNAGATCGTTGAGGCCTCGCCGTGCGCAGAACAGGTACGGTTCACCTGTTCCGGCACCGATGCCACCTTCTCCGCGCTTCGACTGGCCAGGGCTTACTCCGGTCGGGAGAAGGTCCTTAAATTCGACGGGGGCTGGCACGGCGGGCACGACTACGCCCAACAGGACGCAGACCCCGATCGACGAGGTCATGCGAGGGCACTCTCGGACGGAATCCCCGCAGGCGCCACCGAAACGGTACTAATTTGTCCATTCAACGATCTGGATCAGGCCACGACCCTGATCGAGCAGCACGCGCACGAATTGGCTGCGGTAATTGTGGAGCCGTTACAGAGGGCGATCCAACCCGTGGAGGGGTTCCTACCAGGGCTCGAGGCCGTTGCCAAGTCGAACGGGGTCATCCTAATCCTGGATGAAATCGTCACGGGATTCAGGCTTGCCTGGGGCGGCGCTCAGGAACACTATGGTGTCACCCCCGACCTCGTCGTCTACGGCAAGACGATCAGTGGTGGATACACCCTGTCAGCCGTCTGCGGACGAGCAGACATCATGGCCTGCGCGGCGCCAGAGAGAAAGGGATCGGGTCACTACGCTTTCATTAGCGGTACTTTCAACGGAAACCCGATCAGCTGTGCGGCCGGTCTGGCTACGCTCAGTGAGCTGTCAAAGCCAAACATCTACCCGGACCTGCACGCCGTGTCACGTCGTCTTCGGGTGGGATTGGAAGAAATCGCCGCGGAGACGGGCCTCCCGCTGCAAATTCTCGGAGATGGCCCCGTGCTTCAGCCCTTCTTTGCGGAGGAGCCGATTCGCACGCATCGGGACTCACAGAATACGGATCTGACGAGGCAAAAAGCGTTCGGGTTAGGTATGCTCAAGCAGGGCTACTTTGTTAACCCGACAGGTAAGCTATATTTATCTACTGTACACACCGCCGAAATCGTTGACCGAACCCTTACGGCAGCCCGGTCAGTGATGGCCAGGCTTAACTGATGTAGCTTCAACCCTAGGAGAGAANGTGGGCCTGATCACGCTATCTCGGCAGTATGGGAGCGACGGACGCACCGTCGGCCAGAGGGTTGCCCAACTCCTGGACTACCAGTACTTANACAAGGAAATCATCACGCAGGTTTCCGAAGAAGCGAACGTTCACGTATCCGNTGTGGAGCAGTTCGACGAGAAGCCAGAATCGACAGCCCTGCGCGTCCTGAAGAAGTTCCTCTCCCCCAACTACAGCGGTCTCGGCCCGGAACTGGCCGAGCACGATTGGTGGACGGCCACTACGCTGTCCGCTACGCTCCCCTCCACCCATCAGAGCCTTTTCCTGGACGAAGATGTTTATGTCTGCCTGACACGCACGGTTATTCAGAAGCTAAGTGAGCAGGATAACCTCATCATCCTAGGGCGGGGCGCGATGGCAATCTTGAAGGACCGGAAAGACACGCTTCACGTTCGCGTGGTCGCCCCGAAGGAGCACCGGATCGATACAGCCGCCGAGCGGGATTCTCTCGACGCTGACACCGCAGCCAAAGAGGTGGAGCGCATCGACGCGGAGCGGAAGACCTATCTGAAGCGGCACTACGGGATCGATTGGTCCCGGTCCGACCAATATGATCTGGTCGTAAACACGAAGCACCTGGGAACGAACGGGGCTGCTGAGGTGATCGCGGAATCGGCCAAAAAGCTGCCATTCGGGTAGGGAGAAAGCGCTAAGCTTCCTGACAGATCGGCCTATAGTACCAGGGCAGAGTCAGACGTACTAAANTCGATGCCGAAAACTCACTCCAATGAAGGAAGTTTTCGGACACGTCAGGTCTACCCCCGATTTATGGTGGCCACAACGGATACGGGGTCACCTCTCTCAGCCTCCTGGAACGAACGACTGAATTCATCGAGGAAGTCGTGAACTTCAGGCCCCAGGTGCGCGATTACTCTGCTCCGGCGATGAGCCTCGCGTCCTCTCATCCTGCTGTACACCTAGCAGAAATACGCCCCAATATCGACGTACAGGCGTAGGACAGCTCTCGGGGCCCGGATGGCCCNTAGCTTGCTTCTCTTGTAGCGATACGGGTTTTGCTCCGCCTGTGGAGCGAATCCGTGGTATCCATTCACGCCAGTGCCCGGGACTCACACCGTCAGCGGCATTTCAGACGGGAATACACGCGTCCCTGGATCGTCCAAAACCACGATGGCCCGAATGATCAAACAGTATCTGCTCCCCCTGGTCGGCACACTCCTGGTGTCCGTCCCCGTGGAACCCCAAACACGGATTCCTCTGGATATGTCCCAAGGCTGGGTACGCAGGGACTGGGACGACTGTGAGGACCCGTCTCGAATGAGCAGCAGCAAAACAAGACTGCAAATCGAGACTGAGCAGTCAGCCGCACTCTACTGGCAGGTACCGACAAAGGGCGGCCCCCTCGAGATCGATCGGGATCAGGGATGGGTGGCAGACTGCGACCGCCCCCCGAGCAACTTCGCCAGAACCGTGGCCAAGGGGGCCAACCTCTCCCGCCTGTTGGACGTCTCGGAATTCCGCTACTTTTCCTGGAACTGGAAGGTCAGCAACACCATCGACGATAGTGAGACGATCGACGAGAAAGGGCGCATCCAGGAGGATGGGGACGATTTCGCTGCCAAGATCGGGATTTCGATAATAAAAAAAGGCAGCGACAGCCCACGGGAGATCTCATACGTCTGGACCCGGAACCTACCGGAAGAGACGGTGCTCGTTCACGAAAAGAAGATCCTGTTCTGGCGATTCCGATATCACCGGATCGTTGCCGAATCCGGGGACGCCCGTAAGGGTCAGTGGGTGTCGGAAGCTCGCGATCTCTGCGCCGACTACAAGCGTATCTACCCAGACGAGGAACCGGGACGCATCGTGCGGATCTACGTGATGTCCGACTCAGACAACACCAGTTCCCGGGTAACCGGCAGTTTTTCGGACCTCACCTTCTCCAGCGAACGTCCTCCGGGCCTCTCCTCCTCGGAGTAAAGCCCGTTCCTTGACTTGAAATCAGCCCACTTTTATACTTGAAGCACTGTGATGTACGGGCGTTCCCCTCAGAGATCAGACCCATGCAGAACTCCCTCAACCATCGTGACGCGAACCGAATAANCCTCTTGAACAGGGTGCCATAAGGACTGGTCTGCTGGCCAGAGATCCTTCGTCCGTCCCGTGTCGCCCATCGCGTCACGGGATTTTTCGTTTTGGGAATCATGCTTTCTACTGTCGATACCACCCGCTTTGCCNGTAAGGCCGACTACAAGGCCCTCATCACCGACCTCGAATACCGTCTCGGTGAGCTGCAACGAGAGGCTCGTGAAATCGGAATGCCCGTCATCCTCGTATTCGAGGGATGGGGAGCCGCGGGCAAGGGAAGCCAGATCAACCGACTTCTGCTTGCCCTCGACCCACGTGGCGTCCGGGTTCACTCCACCCAAGCTCCGAACGACGACGAGCGCATGCGGCCATTTCTCTGGCGGTTCTGGACCAAGACGCCAGCAAGAGGCCGGATGAGCATCTTTGGCCGATCGTGGTATAGCCGGTTCCTCGTGGAAGACATGGACGACACCATCACCGACCTGACCCGCATCCCCACGGCGGCCTATGAGGATGTCAACGCCTTCGAGCGTCAGTTGACCGACGACGGGTGCCTGATCATCAAATTCTTCCTGCATATCTCTCCCGAGGAGCAGAGAAAGCGGTTCAATGCTCTGGAGGGTAATCCATCCACCTCCTGGCGCGTGACGTCGGTCGACTGGAATAAACACAAGCAATACGACACCTACCTCGACTTTACGAGTCACATGCTCGAGGCGACGTCGACGGAGCACGCACCGTGGACAGCCGTGTCAGCAGAAGACTGGCGATGGGCATCGCTCCGGATCTTCGAGACCGTGATCGACCGTCTATCCCACCGGATCGCCGCCGTCCACCACGCCCGCTACCAGACACCCGAGCCTGATCCGCCCCCGCTCCCGGGCGAGATCCCCGACATCCTCGGGCAGGTAGACCTGGACAAGAGCCTCGACCGGACGGAGTACACGAAACTTCTCAAGAAGCATCAGAGTCGTGTAAGGGACCTCGAGCACGAAATCTACAGGCAGCGACTGCCCGTCGTGATCGTCTACGAAGGTTGGGACGCCGCCGGGAAGGGCGGGAACATCAAGCGCCTTGCCCGCCGGATGGATCCGAGNGGGTACGAGGTCATCCCGATCCCCGCCCCCAACGACGTCGAAAAGTCACACCACTATTTGTGGCGGTTCTGGAGGGAAATCCCCAAAGCGGGCCACATCGCAATCTTCGACCGATCTTGGTATGGCCGGGTGATGGTGGAGCGGATCGAGGGGTTCTGCACGACGGAAGAATGGCATCGTGCCTACCGCGAGATCAACGAAATGGAGGAACATCTCGTGAACTCCGGGGCTGTGGTCCTGAAGTTTTGGGTCCATATAGATAAAGAGATGCAGCTGCAACGGTTTCGGGACCGGGCGAACCTAGAACACAAGCAATGGAAGATCACGGACGAGGACTGGCGCAACCGCGAGAAGTGGGATGCCTACCACCAGGCCGTGAACGAGATGCTGTATCGAACCGATACGGAATACGCACCCTGGAACATCATCGAGTCGAATGACAAGCGTTTCGCACGTATTAAGACCATGCAGATCTTCTGCTCGGAAATAGAAAAGCGCCTGAAATGACAACATCGTACTCGACATTTGGGCAGTGCTATGCTCGACAATAACCGCAACAACAACGACCGGAACGAGACCCCCGAGCGTGGGGTATAGCTACACCATCATTGCAGAGTCAAGGCCCGTCAGTCCTGAGCGGCGGGATTTTTTTATATGAACCAGCCTAACAACATCCGCCTCGTCTCCCCCGGGACGAATCATGACAATCCCAATACCACGGATCGGAATCCGATCCGGCGGCGACGCCACCCATGCGCCCAGAATAACTTGAACGCGCACCATCAATCAAACGGCCAGCCGACGAGACATGTCAGCGGGCCTTTCTCATTTCTGTAGGCATACACGATCACGAGTATCGAACAACTGAAAGCACACGTAGACGAACGGACATCCATCCAAGGCTGGGGACACACCATTCGGGCTCAGAAGCGCCTGCAATTCCTGATCATCGAGGTGGATTCAACTCACGTCCAATGTGTCGTTGACGCACAGACCCGTCCCAGCCTGCCCGAACAGATTGCGGTCCTGACTCGAGAATCTGCCATACGAGTTGAAGGCTTGGTCTCGCGGAATCCTGGCGTCAGGCTTGGTGGTATCGAGGTCCAGACCGAAACGATCGAAACCCTCAGCCTGGCCGACTACACCCTCCCCATCGATCCGACGATTGCCGAACCGCCAGGAGTAGATGCGCGCATGGATTGGCGCTTCCTCGACCTCCGGCGCCCTGAGCATCGCTTGATTTTTGAGATCCAAACGGGGGCCGAGTGGGCCACGCGGACCTACTAAAGGGAGAACGGATTCCTCGATATACAAACGCCAAAACTGATGGTGACAGCCAGTGAATCCGGCGCCGAGCTCTTCGAGGTCGGGTACTTCGGCACCGAGGCCTATCTGGCACAGTCCCCTCAGTTCTGCAAACAGATGGCGATGTCATCCGGCTTCGATCGTGTGTTCGAGATCGCCCCCGTTTTCCGGGCCAACCCCTGCTTCATGTCCCGTCACGACACCGAATTCACGAGTGTGGACGTTGAAATTTCGTGGGTCATTTTGCACGAGGATGTCATGAAGGTCGAGGAGGAATAGCTGCGCTTTGTCCTACTCCACCTGGCATCGTCACACGGAGATCGGGTAACGGACGCTTTCGGTTTGGAGGTCATCCCCCCCGAGGTTCCCTTCCCCGGGTCTCGCTCACAGAAGCAACGGAGATCCTCCAGGCACTGGGGTCACCATCCGAGCGCCCCGGGAGACCTGGATCCTAAAAGCGCGCGCGCGCTGTGCGAGCACATCGCCGAGACGCGTGGGCACGAGTTCGTGTTCGTCCCGCAGACTACCCGTTCGACGCCAGGCCATTCTACCGCATCAGGGAACCCACAGGTGAGTGCCACACGAGAAGCTTCGATCTCCTGTGGAAAGGGTTGGAAATCACGACCGGCGCTAAACGCGAGCATCGGGTGGACATCTTGGAGGCGCAGGCCGTGGAGAAAGGCCTGTCTCCTGATCACATCCGTTTCTAGGGGGACTTCTCCAGATACGGATGCCCGCCACACGGGTAATATGGGTTCGGCCTCACCCGAATGCTGATAGTCATGCTGAACCTGCCAGCCGTCAGGGAGTCCACTTTTCTGACCCGGGCCCCCAACCGGTTGACGCCCTGATGTTGACACGGTTCAGGGCGTTCGGTAGATTCCGATCAGCAGCAAAGATACACACATGGTTAGAATATGCTTCCGCATAGGGGTGCCATAAGGCTGAGAACATACCCTATGAACCTGATCTGGATAATGCCAGCGTAGGAATGCGGATTGAGTCGTCTCAGCACAGGCTCAAAAGGTCGCTTCCATCAGGAAGCGGCCTTTTTTTTCGTCGGAAGCGCAACCCTCGAGGAGTACAGCTTTGAGAATGCTCATCTTCATCGCAAGCCTGATGCTCACCACTGCCGGGTGGTCAGACGCGCTAGAGATTAAAGGCATCGTCACCAACCGTGATACGGGACAACCGTTATCTGGCGTTAACATTACCATTCAGGGTGTCTCGGGCGGCTCACAGACCGGTCCTGACGGCGACTTCTCGATCCTCGGCCTCGAGCCTGGCATCTATGTCATCACGTTCAGCCACGTCGGCTACGAGAAGGCGGCGCTCCGCCTCCAGCCGCGGGAAGCTACGTTCGAGTTGGACGTTCGGATGACGCCGTTTCTGTTCCCCGGCCAGACGGTTACGGTCTCGACAACCCGGGCCATCGAGCGCGAAACACCGGCCACGTTCAGCAATGTGGCCAAGGAGGAAATTCAGGAACGGTTCCACACGCAGGGCATCCCCACGATGCTCACAGAGCTGCCTTCCACGACCACCTACTCGGAGGGCGGAAACGACGTCGGCTACACCTACCTGACCCTGCGTGGGTTCGACCAGCGACGCATCTCTGTCATGATCAACGGGGTGCCTCAGAACGACCCCGAAGATCACAACGTCTACTGGGTCAACTTCCCCGATCTCGCGTCATCGCTCGAAGACATCCAGGTGCAACGGGGTGCCGGATCCGCCTTCTACGGCCCCGCCGCGATTGGAGGATCGATCAACCTGGTGACTGACCGTTTCAGCCCCGACCGGAAAATCACCGTCACCTCCGGATACGGGAGCTACGACACCCGGAAGCTGGGCATCACCCTCAACTCCGGGCTCCTTGAGAACAAATGGGCCCTGAACGCTCACATCAGCAAAACCCAGACAGACGGGTATCGTCACGGCGCCTGGGTCGATTTCCTGTCTTACTTCGTCGGAGCAGTCCGCTATACGGAGAACACGACCACGCGCTTCCATATGTATGGAAGTATCAACCGTGACCACCTGAACTTCTACGGGACGAGTCGTCTGCAGAACATCAACGGGCAGACGGTCAACGCGCTGCGCGATCGCGACCTGCGCCGGATCAACCCGATCACGGGCGACGAGGAAATCGAGGACTTCCACCAGCCCCACTATGAAATCCTGCACGAATGGGTGATCGACCCGAACACGACCATCAACAACACCTTCTTCTACGTGCAGGGCGGCGGATTCTTTGACTTCGACGGGTCGTGGGCCGACACCACATACTACAGACTGACCGCGGACAACGGCTTCAGTGCCGTCGGTAATCCGGGCCAATCCNTGATTCGTGCTTTCGTCAACAACAGACACGGCGGGTGGCTTCCGAGGCTGAAGATCAGTACTCGGAAGACCGACACCGAGTTCGGACTCGAGGCACGCTACCACCAGTCGATCCACTGGGGCAAGATCCGATGGGCGGAAAACCTGCCGCCAGAAGTGTTCCCCGAATTCCGCTTCTACGACTACAAGGGGGCCAAGTGGATCCTGTCCGCGTACGGGTCACATAACCAGCGATTCGCCGACCGCTGGAACGCGATGGTCAGCCTTCAGCTCACCCACAAACGCTACCGCCTGTTCGACGAGGCATTCGTCGGGAACGACTTCACCGTCCCTTTCACGTTCGTGAACCCGAAGATCGGCATCAACTACAACGCCACCGACCGACTCAACACCTACGCGAGCCTTTCGCGAACATCGCGAGAACCACGGCTCGTCAATTTCTATGACGCTGCGAGTTCGAGCTATGGTGTATTGCCCGAGTTCGAGACGCGCGCGAACGGGTCGCTCGACTTCGACAGTCCTCTCGCCAAACCAGAGCGACTGAACAACCTGGAGGTCGGCGCGACATACAGCGGAACACGCTGGCGCGGCTCAGTCAACCTGTTCTGGATGGACTTCCAAGACGAGGTCGTGAAGAACGGCCAGCTCGATCAGTTCGGTCAGCCGGTGACGGGAAATGCCGAGTCTACACTGCATAAGGGCATCGAGCTCTCAGGAGTGGTCCGACCCCACTCGGACCTCACCCTCCAGGGCAACCTCAGCCTTTCACGCAACACCTTCGAGTCCTACACGGTCTTCGACACGGGCGCCCCAGTCTCCTACGATGGGAACCGGATCGCTGGATTCCCCGATGTGCTCGCAAACTTTCGAGCAACTTTCGATCGACAGGCATTCCGGGCATCCGCCTCGGTCCGTTATGTGGGCACACAGTACACGGACAACTCGGAGGACAACCGCCAGAACCCGCAGCTTCGCCAGGCGGCCGTATACAATCCCCTCAAAGTTGATCCCTACACGGTCGTGAACGTCGGCCTGTCCTATGATCTCGGTCCCGTCCTGGGTGTGAAGCGGCTCGAGTTACGCCTCGACATCAACAACGTGCTCGACCGACTGTATGAAACGCACGGAGAAGGCGCGTCGTTCTTCCCTGCCGCCACTCGAAACGTCTTCGTCTGGACCAAAATCGACCTATAGCGTCGGTCCGACCATCTAGATCAGACAGTGCATGTTTTACATAAGTATTTGATTTTTTTTCCTTTAGGGACGTATATTGTGCGGACTGAAGCACGATTGGGGAAACGTCATTCTGGAGGGAGTGCAATGAAACTACTGTCACTGGTTCTGACTTTACTGGTTGCGGCTCCGAGTTGGGCGCAGTCGACCGGGACACTGACAGGCAGTGTCCGAGACGTCCAGGGGGCCACGCTTCCAGGCGCCAACATCAAGGTATCGGGGTCAGCGCTGTCCTCCCCGACCCGGGGGGTGACGAACACGGACGGAGCCTACACCGTCTCACCGCTCCCGGCCGGAACATACGAGGTCACAGCATCTTACGTCGGCTTCGTCTCCAAGTCACAGATGGTGGACATCGTGGCTGGGGAGTCGGTAACGGTCGATTTCGTCCTGTCGAGCGACATCTTCAGGGGCGATCAGATCATCGTTTCCGCATCCCGCGCCCCTGAGAAGGTGCTGGATGCGCCGGCCTCTGTGGCGGTCGTCAGCGGCGATGACTTNGCAGACGTTCCCACGCTCAACGTGGCCGAGAACNTACGTGCTGAAGGTGGCGTCGATTTCGCCAAGACCGGGCTCGTCCAGAACGCCACAGTCCTACGTGGGTTCAACAACGTCTTCTCGGGCGCGCTGATGACCCTGATGGACAACCGTATCGGGCGTGTGCCGTCACTTCGCGTCAACGTCAACAGCTTCATCCCCGTCACCAACCAGGACATCGAGCGCATCGAGCTCGTACGCGGTCCAGGTTCGGCGCTCTATGGTCCCAACAGCGCGAACGGCGTGATGCACATCATCACTCGCTCTCCCTTCGGATCCGAAGGCACCTCGATCGGCTTCGGGGGCGGCGAGCGCAGTCTTCGCAATGCGAGCTTCCGTCACGCCTCCTCCGTCGACGGCCGGATCGGCTTCAAAATCTCCGGGCAGTACTATGCCGGGAATGACTGGGAATATACCGACCCGCTCGAGACGATCACCCGTGACTACGACCTCGAAAAGTTCACGGGCGAGGCCCGGCTCGACTTTCGCCCCAACGAGGACACCGAACTGATCTTCTCGGCCGGGCTGAGCCAGGCGGACTTGATCGAGATGACAGGTCTCGGTGCGGGCCAGGCGAAGGGCTGGAAGTATCAACATCTCCAGGGCCGTCTGCTGTGGAAAGACTGGTTCGCCCAGGTCTTCTACAACAAGAGCGACGCCGGCAGCACCCGGCTGCTCCGCTCCGGCGCTCCGATCGTCGACAAGTCGACCCTGTCCGTCATCCAGCTCCAGCACTCCGCTTTTCTGGGCGACCGGCAGAAGTTCACGTATGGCGGCGACATCCTGTGGACCCGTCCGGTAACAGAAGGGACCGTCAGCGGCCGTCACGAGAACGACGACGACATCAACGAATACGGCGCCTACCTCCAGAGCGAGACCAGCCTGAGCGACCAGGTCGACCTGGTGCTCGCGGGGCGCTACGACACACACAACCACCTGGCCAACGACGTCTTCTCACCGCGTGCCGCCCTGCGTATCAAGCCCGACGAGAACCAGACCCTGCGCGCTACGTACAACCGCGCCTTCTCTACCCCCACGAGTAATAACCTGTTCCTCGACCTGGTCAGTATACTTGACGTGGGCGGGCTGGGGGCCCAGTTCGCGCCGTCACTCGGCTTCAGCCCCGCCATCGACGTCCGTGCACTAGGGCTTCTGAACGGATTCACTTTCAATCGCGATGGCTCCGGGCTTCCAACCTACCGCTCGCCTTACGCACCGGTCGCGGGGATAGATCGCGCCACGCAGCTCCAATTGCACGACCCGGTATTCACGAACGTGTCCTGGGGGGTCGCCCGGGGCGCGATTCTGGCCGGATTCATACCCCAGATCCAACCCGTTGCGATCGGGCTGGTGACACAGCAACTGATTGGAGCAGGGTTGCCGGCCGACGCCGCCGCTGCCCAGGCACCGATAGTGGTTGACGGCCTGATCGCCGGTTTCCAGGCCATCGTTCCGGCCCAGCTGCCCGGTCTGCAGAACAGCCTCCGCGTCCTGAACGTGCAGACATCCGGGTTCGATGCGGTCCCGATCACTGCGGACATCGTCAGCGATATCACTAATCTCGAACCCACGATTACGGAGACATTCGAGGTCGGCTATAAAGGGCTGATCAACAACAAGGTGCTGTTCACCGCCGACTTCTACCGAACCGACACCAAGGACTTTGTCGGTCCACTTAAGATCGAGACGCCGAACGTCTTTCTCGACCCGGCTGCTCTTAGCGGCGCGCTCGGGACGGCGTTCGGTACCGCGCTGGCAGACCCGGCGAACGCTGAGTTGGCCGCGTTCCTGGCCGCGTTGGACGATCCCGCGCTCGGCGTGGGGGGTAACGCAAACGGATCTCCAATGGATGAGCTGGTCACTCTGTTTGTCAGCCAGGCAGCGGCGATCCCTTTTGGCACCATCACACCAACACAGGCCGTAGACCCGGCTGCCATCACGGTCACCTACCGGAACTTCGGTGACGTTACGGTTTATGGAACGGACTTGGGATTCACCTACTTTGCACCGAACTACTGGACGCTGTCCGCGAACTACTCCTTCGTTAACAAGGACATCTTCAAGAACGTCAACAGCATCGCGGATATCGCCCTGAACTCGCCGAAGCACAAGGCCAACCTCGGCCTGCGCTACGACGATCCGGAACGGGGCTTTGGCGCCTCGGCCACCTTCAGGTATCGCGATTCCTTTCCGATGGATTCGGGCGCTTACGTCGGCACGGTCGATTCCTACACCGCGCTCGACGTGGCGTTCCAGTATTCACTGCCGCTCAACAACCCGACGTTCAAGGCGACACTCAGCGTGAACGCAAGCAACCTGCTGGACAACAGACACAAGGAGTTCATCGGTGCTCCCGAGATCGGGCGTCTGGTGTCGAGTGGTGTCGTCGTGAAGTTCTGATTGATTGTCCTGCTGATCACCCTGTTGATCGCCGGTCGGCCGTCGCACGCGGAGGACGCGTATGAGACGGTTGGCCGGCGATTTACCTTTCTACCCCTGTCCGGGTTCAGTTCGGACGACGGTCTGGGAGGCGGGTTTCGTCTAGCCCAGTTCGACTACGACGGCAGCTCGGTTCCGTATGTTCAGGCCCTGAGTCTGCAGGCGTTCGTCACAACCAAAGGGAAATGGGCCCACCTGATAAGTGCCGACTTTCCACACATCTCCCCCAACAGCCGGCTACAGATGTCTCTCCGATACAACAAGGAAGAGACCGCGAACTTCTTCGGGGACCTGACGGACGCGGACCTGGCAGGCTACACCTCGGATGAAAAGACCTTCCAGCAGATCGACGTCTACTTCACGCTGCGGTGGATTCGCGACCTCAGGAAGCCCTGGCGGGTACAGATCCGGCTACGGGTCGGATCCACCCTGATCGACCCACACACCGGGAGAAGCGTGATCACGACGATCGCCCCTCTCGGGTTTGACGGCGGCCATCTGGCTCAGTTCGGCGGCGCGATCCGGTATGACACGCGTGACGACTACACCATCAGCAAGAGCGGCCGTCTGCAGGAGGTCGGGATCGAATGGNGGGTCGGCGGCGGCGCGGACTTCAACGGCGGGGNGATCTCGTTGGAGCATCGGCACTTCAAGATGCTGAACGACCAATTCGTTCTCGCTCAGAGATTCTGCGGCACCTATACCCTCGGGGACGTCCCCTTTTACGAGCGTCCAAAGCTCGGGAGCAGCAAGACGCTCCGAGGTCTTTCGGCCGACCGGTTCCGGGACGACGTCAGGCTCCTCTCCAATCACGAGATCCGTTGGCTCGGGGTCCGTCTGTCCAAACGGCATCTGATGTATGGCGGGCTCAACGCCTTCGCCGACGTCGGTCAGGTCTTGGGACGGGGGAAGTGGCCTACCTCGGACTGGAAGGTCGGACTGGGGCTGGGGATACAACTCTATTGGTATAGTACGATCGTCAGAGCGGACTATGCGAGGGCAGAAGGCGGTTCGGCACTGTATATGCGATTCCACCAGAACTTCTGATGAGCGCGGACAAACGCACAGTCGTCGCGTGGTCGCTGTATGACTTCGCCAACTCGTCCTTTGCGACGATCGTCCTGACGTTCGTCTACAGCACCTACTTCACAAAGGCGATTGCCGAGAACGAAATCATCGGATCGAGTCAGTGGTCGCGTGCAGTCACCATATCAGCCATTGCGGTCGCGCTAGCCTCTCCTCTCTCAGGTTCGATCGCTGATCGCCGAGGACTCCGGAAACAATTCCTCATGGGGAGCACCACCGTGTGCATCCTTGCGACAGTGGCGTTGTATTTCCCCGTCGCCGGACAGGTCCTTCCCGCCCTGACCATCTTCGTGATCGCGAATACAGCCAACGAGCTGGGCAACGTCTTCTACAACGCCTTCCTCCCGGACATCGCGAGCGAATCGAACATCGGACGCATCTCCGGATGGGCATGGGGTCTCGGATACGTCGGGGGTATCCTGAGTACGGTCATCGCCATGGTCGCTCTCGTCAACACCAACACACCCTGGTTCGGCTTTACAAAAGAAGCGGGNCAGAACATCCGCGCCACCAACCTCCTCGTCGCCGTCTGGTTCACCATCTTCTGTATCCCCCTGTTCGTCACATTCCGGGNGAATAAGCCGAGCCAATCGGACAAGACGATCCACCCCTATCGGATGCTGCTGGCCTCCTACCGGGACATTAGGAGTCATCCGCAGATCACGCGCTTCCTGATCGCGCGCCTCGTCTACAACGACGGGCTTGTGGCGATCTTCTCCTTCGGCGGTATCTACGCCGCGGGAACATTCAGCTTCACCTTCGAAGAGATCATGGTTTTCGGGATCGTTATGAATTCGGCGGCGGGGATCGGTGCGTTCGTAATGGGGTCGATCGACGACCGGTTCGGTGGCAAGACGACGATCTATGTCACACTCGCCGCATTCCTCCTTGGAGCAATCGGCGCAGTAACCGCAGAAAGCCGCCTGCTCTTTTGGATCTCGGCCGTTACGATCAGCACCTTCGCAGGTCCAAACCAGTCAGCAAGTCGGTCGCTCATGGGACGCTTCGTCCCAAAACAGAAAGTCAACGAGTACTATGGCTTCTTCTCATTCTCAGGGAAGGTCACTGCATTCATCGGCCCGCTGATGATCGGAGAGCTAACCCGTGCTTTCAAATCACAGCGGGTCGGCGTNTCCTCGATCATTCTGCTCTTCCTGATCGGTGGCATCCTGCTGACTCGGGTCAACGAGAAGGAAGGGATCGCCGAAGCTGCGAAAGGGGCGAACAACCACTAGGACCAGAAGGCACAAACCCCAGCACGAAGGCACGAAGAAGAACCAGAACAAAGGTACAAGTTGAAGCCTCAACCCTGAAGGAGTTGAGAATGACAGCCCGGGGTTGCCGGCAGGCTACCGGGGTACGGCGCCTGGATAAAAGTTGCGCCGCTGGTCACTGATCGACGCTATGGAGATGAACTTCGGCGCCCTATCTGCATAGAAAGAGGCGTGGTCACTCGCTGTGACCACGCCTCTTTCTATGCAGATCTGTCGGGCTATCTCAGTTGATCGACGACAAAGCTGATCGCCTGCTCGCCAATACCACGCTGTATCCCCTCGCGATCAACGTCCAGAGCCAACGTTAACACTTGAGTCCCACCCTCACCTGCCAGAGCGACATACGCGGTCCCGATGGGTTTCGGCGACCTCCCTTGGATCGGCCCCGCGATACCAGTCTCCCCAAGACCGTAGGTCGTCCCGGCGAGACGCCGCACCGATTCCGCGAGCAGCTGGGCAGTCTCCTCACTGACCGCCCCGTGGCGATCCAGCGCCTCCGGTTCGATACCCAGCGAGTCGATCTTCGACGCCTTACTGTATGCCACCACCCCCCGGTCATAATAGGCGGAGCTACCAGGGACTGCGACGATCATCGCACTGATCAACCCACCCGTCGTGGTTTCCGCCACACTGATCGTCTCGCCACGCTCAGTCAGGATCTGACCAAGGGTCTTAGCGGTCTCGAGCACCCTAACCGACGTCGACAACCGGTGGGTTCGCAAAATCGTGATAGGCCTCTCCGACCTTCCCTTCCTTCGCGTTTCCGGCGTGGATGTAGTAGCGATAAATGCCCGTCAGCGACTGATTGGCCTCGAGAACGTGGTTGCCCCGTCTCGATTCGTCACCATAGAAATGTGACCACCCGAAAGGATTAGCCGTCATCAGGCCGTAATTGCGAACGTGCCACCAGGTCGGGTGTCTGAAGCTATCCGGGTGATCCATAATCGCGATCCCCACCCGCTTTCCGTTGACGGGACCGGAATAGTGACACCAAGGCGCGCGCTTACCCCAAGTTTCGTCCTCGTTGGTCCCACCGTTGCCGTTTTCAATCATGCCGCCCTCACCAGCTCGCACTTCCATAGACTCAGCGACCCTCAGGGACGCCAGTCCACCCTCTTTGGTATCGCCAAACAGCACGTCGATCTCCGGTGCCGTCAAGGTGACGGTCAGGTCTATGATACGCACATCACCTGGGGTATTGTAGAACGTCCATCCTGCTCGCTCTTCGACCAACAGGTTCGACTTGTGCTCACCGCGGTAGTAGTCCCCACCCGTCCAGTCACTGATCGCAACGATTCGTCCGTAGACAGGACCACTCTCGACAGACTCGAACTCACGATGGCGGGTCCAGGCATGACCATCCCCCTCAGCCCAGTTGTTCCAACCATTCACGCACCCGTGAGAGATCCATATCGAGCGATGATGTGGATGATCCTTCCCGTCTCCCTTCGTCGCCATCGGTCGCGTAACCGGATCGCCGTGGGGGCCGATCAGCGGATGCAGACGCGGCCTGACGATGTCACCGCCGAACGTGTAAGTCGTGAAGTGATCCCCACCGATCCGCACATCGATCGATTCCGCTCCTTGATCCAGAGAAACGCCTTCTCCCCCGCCATCACCACCGAACGTAACCTCATACACCTGCTCGGCGTCGGCGGCCAGATCGTCCACGATCCACGCCAGATGGAGTCCACCATCTACCCGACGGGCCTGACAACCAACCTCTTTGCCGCCCTCTGTCTTGAGTTGCGCGCTGTCCACACCTTCAGGGGCTTCGACCACGGTTGACACGGGGCAATACACCCGTCCGTGTGGGCCCGCATACACTGTTAGCTTCAAGTCTGCCACAATGGCCTCCACTCGTTCACTCGTCAGATTGTCCGGATAGACCCCTGCGCAACCTAGATACCGAAAACATGCTTGATGTCAAGCGTGGCGAGCCGTTGCCGACCCCCACGGCAGACGTTATCATTCTCGCTCCAGATACGACCTAACCGACACAAAGAAGGACCCATGCCCGACCGACCGAATATCGTGGTCATCATGACCGATCAGCAGCGGATCGACACCGTGTCCGCCTACGGCACCAACCCAATCGTCAAAACGCCACACATCGACTCGATCGCGGCGCGTGGCGTCCGGTTTGACGGCGCCTTCACGCCCACTGCCATTTGCTCGCCCGCACGAGCATCTTTCTACACGGGACTCTATCCGCACAAGCACGGTGTGACCGGGAACGGTCTCAGCATCAAGGAGGGCGTCAAGGGGATCAACCACTACCTCGAAACAGCGGGATATCGATCCGGTTATGCCGGAAAGTGGCACGTCGATGACACTTGCGGTCCGAGCGATCTCGGTTTCGTTGGGAAGGACTTTATTGGCTATGCGTTCCCCGGATCACAGGTTTTGCCCGGTCTGCAATTTGGTCTCCCCCCGAAGAACAAGCCGAACTACTACGAAGAGTATCTGAAGGAGCATGGCTACGCCCCAGAGGTCACCGACAGATATGTGGGCACCAATCCTGGATGCCAATCCCAGGAAATGTACGCGCTGCACGATGGACCCGTTGAGAGTTGTATCGAATATTTCGTGGCCGAGGAGGCCAACCGGGTGATCCGGGAGCTTTCCGGAGGGGACGAGCCCTTCTTCCTGTGGACGAACTTCTGGGGCCCCCACACGCCCTGCCTGATTCCCGAGCCATACTTCTCGATGTATGAACCTTCAGAGATCCCAGAACATCCCAGCTACTGCGAAACTTTCGAGGACAAACCTCGCGTACAGAGCATAATTGAGCGAATGTGGGGACTTGGAGACTACGGCTGGGAAGGCTTCCAGCAGATCGCGTCACGATACTACGGACACTGCACGCTGATCGACGATCAGGTCGGCCGCATCCTCGCCACCTTGGAAGAGACCGGTCAAGCTGACAACACCATCGTCATCTACACAGCGGATCACGGAGACTGTCTTGGCGCCCACAAACTGATCGAGAAGGGCGAGTTCATGTATGACGAGATCTACCGGATTCCGCTCGTCGTATCCCACCCTGAATGCTCGAACCCCGGGTCCGTCAACGACGACTTCGTTTATCTCCAGGAGATCACCTGCTCGATCATCGAGGCGGCTGGTTTAGACGTTCCTGAGCACCTCGACGGTCAGTCTTTCGAGACCGCCATGAAAGGCGACCACACGCCAAGCGGTCGAGAAGACGTCTTTTGCGTGTTCAACAACCACTTCACCACTCCGAACCAGCGGATGGTCCGGACGCGATCTCACCAGTTCACGTTCAACCCGAACGATATCGGTGAACTCTACGACCTCGAGAAAGACCCCTATCAGCTGGACAACAGATTCGGCGATCCCGCATACGCAAACATCCAGACCGACCTGATGGCACGTATGGATCAACACATGGAGGCGCTTGGCGATCCAGTCCGTGGCTGGTTTAGACGAATGTCGCCAGTGTACTGATGTGGCTAGACGAACGCTGCACGACGAAATCAACGCCCTTCCCGTCTTCGATACCCACACGCACCTGAAGACGACCGCCCTTCCCGCCCAGAACTTCTGGGATATCGGCCACTACTTCTGGTTCATCCGGGAGCTGCGCGCGGATACCCGGCCAACGCCAAGACGCTCCGACCGGCAACACGGGCAAAGGCGTTCTGGGCCGCCTATCAGGCGACGATCAACACCTCGATAAACTGGGTCGTCGGACGCATTCTGAAAGACCTGTATGGGATCGAGCTGAAGCGTGAACAGGATATCCTCGCCGCTGACGAAGCGATACGTGCCTCGAGCCAGGCCCCCTCGTAGCCCGCAACCGTGTGCCGCACGCACATCAAGCGGATCGTCACCAACGTGCCTTCCGATGCCCGTTTTGACGTGATCGCAGAAGAAGTTGAAAGCTTGCTCGAGGAATGCTGGAATAGTTACTAGAACCCTGAGGAGGGATACATGATAAAGATCTACAAGAGCTCAGTGATCGACGCGCCCATTTACAGCGTCTGGGAGAGTATCAGGGACTTTAACGCCTTGCCGGCGTGGCATCCCGCCGTGGCAGACAGTCAGATCGAAGACGGTGGGCCTAGCGACCAGGTAGGCTGTATCCGAAACTTCAACCTCCAGGATGGCGGGAACATTCGCGAGCAGCTCCTGGCATACAGTGACCTCGAGTACTACTACACCTACTCGATCCTCGAATCACCAATGCCGGTTGTAGGGTATGTCGCCAAGCTGAAGTTGACGGAAATCACGGATGGGGATCTAACGTTTATCGAGTGGTCGGCCGAATTCGACACCGACGCGGAAGACGACATGCGCGAACTCGTCGGAAACGGCGTGTTCCAGGGCGGCTTTGACGCACTGAAGGAAGCGCTGGCCTAATCAGCCTTCCAAGCGGGCGAGATAGACCCGATCGATTGCCTTGCGGATTGCCTGATTGATCGGCATCCGCAAGGTATCACCGGTTTCGCCGAACAGCTTCATCGCGTGGGCAGGTCCGTCTGGAATCGTCATTTCCCCTCGAACGCGATCTTTCACGCGTTGGCAGTCATCCGGCGTCTCAGACTGCATCAGCCAGCACAGCGCGGGCCTGAGCGTGCCCCTCTTGTCGGGATTCCCGGAGAACCCAAACAGTCGACACACAAGTGGACGCGATTCGTAGAACCCACACTTTCCTTGACGGCCATCCGGGGACGACGCCTGATAGGCAAAGCACGCACTGCCCTCTCCCCCGTCCTCGATCCACGCTATCACTTCCTCCGCCCGACCTGCTCGCCAGACCGTTTCGGCCATCGGGAGAAGCTCAGACACCGTGGCCTCTACATTCGGATCTGTGCAGCAGGCACCGCAGCCGTCAGGACAGCCCAGGTCGCTCTCCCTGGCAAACGCAGCTGTTTCCCTATCCACCTCGGCGTATGCGTCCTCGATCCGCAAGATCTGTTCACTCAGCTTGCTCATTGGCTGTCACGCGTCGGACCCTAGTATTCACCTCGACGGCTGAATCGGGCCGCATAGCTCCACATTTTTTCTTGAACCTTCATCCTCAGGACTCTCGACCCGAGACACGACATGCCAAAGATCAGCCTTATCCGCGCCATCTACCTTTATCTGCTCTCGCTTATCGGGATCATCCTCGTCCTGATCGGTAGTTCCGGGTTCGTGTCGATGGGTCTCCGAACATTCATCTTCACGCACGCCGACGACNAGCAGCGGTTGTATCGGGAGATGCCCCCCAAANCCTACGGGTTGCCCTCAGCCGAGCGAATTGACGGAGAGACAAGAGCCGTCCTGCGTGACTCTACCGCTATGAGGCAATGGGAGGAAGACTACGAAGCCTGGCGAAGTCGCCGCAATACCATAGACCCGGTACAAGCCCGTCGTCATCGTGAAGCCGCCAGCAACCTGAGCTTCATCCTGGTCGGCCTTCCCGTCTATCTCTACCACTGGCGCCTGGNCCGACGCGACCGTGTGGGAGAGGATCAGGACTGATGGGTTTCNCCAATCATCAGTCTTNTATCATCAAATCTCAATCATCTGTAGTCTTCGGCCCAGTTCTTCGCCTGCACATTGCTCTCCAACAGCCAATCCCGCATCACGTCCAGCAGTTGCTGCTTCTGACCCGCGTGCGCTGGATCATCCCATAGATTCCTGATCTCTCCAGGATCCTCCTTCAGGTCGAACANCTGCCCAAAATCCTCCCCAAGGAAGTGGACAAGCTTCCATTCCTGACTCCGAACCATCGTCATGAACTCGGTCTCCTGCAGGATCCCGTCCCTTCCGTGCTCCGAGAATACATAGGGTCTCCCGGAGACATCCTCCCCCTCCAGCACTGGCAGAAGCGACTCTGCCTCCATAGTCTCCGAGGGCGTGATCCTGGCCAATTCCAGGATCGTTGGTCCCAAATCCATCCACTGACAGAGCCCGCTATGTCTACGCCCACCGGCGTGATTCGTTGAACGAACAATCGTGGGAACACGCGTGATCGTGTCATACATCGTCCACTTCTGGCTGTGACCGTGATCGCCAAGACAGTCGCCGTGGTCGGACGTGAACATCACGACAGAATTCTCCAACAGGCCTTTCTCTTCGAGCTTGTCCAGAATCTTCCCAACCATCTCATCGATCATGCTCACGTTTGCCATGTAGTAGGCGCGCTGTCTCTGGCGCTGTTCTTGNGTCGGTTCAAGCTGATGGACGACCGAGTCNTGGTCGACATCACAGTTGTGCTGACGCATCGCCTGCAACGGTGGTGGCTGTCCATTTAGATCCTCGTCCAACACCTCGTCGATCTGGAAGTCGCGATCGAGATAGGGCTCTGCGTCGTCCTCCGTGGGGTCGTATGGCGGGTGTGGCCCGGGGAATCCGATCTCCAGGAACAGGGGCTTGTCGACTGGTTTTCGATCCAGCCACCACAGAGCGGTGTTCCCGACGAAAACATCAGGATGGGTATACCGCGGCAGCTTCCACTCGAAGGCCCCAAGCCGGTCGTTGTAGTCGGGCAGTCGGCGATACAGTTCGCGTTGCTGCTTCACCAGACCCTGCGACGCAAGTGCCTTGTCCCATTCATCGAAGTAGTATCGACCCTCGAGATAGCGATCCTTGTTCTCGACCACATACCGCTCGTGGAACCCAAGCGGGGTCTCAAACGGTGCGGTGTGCATCTTGCCCACGTTCACGCAGTGGTAGCCTGACTCATTCAGATGCTCCACCCAGGAGCGCGTCCAGCGATCACCGTTTTTGTGGATCCCTGTCGTGTGGGGGTAGTACCCGGTAAACAGACTGGCTCGTGCGGGTGCGCAAGACGGTGCCGTGATGAAACAGTTCTCGAAAGTCACACCTTCGTGGACCAGCCGATCCAGGTTCGGTGTGTCGACATAGGGATACCCCAGCGCGTTGATCGTGTCGTATCGCTGCTGGTCGGTGATGATCAGAATGATGTTCGGCCGTTCAGCCATTGCTTCCCCCATTTGTGTTTCGCCCTGTTCGAGTGAATTATATCCTCAGTCGACCACCATCTTACGCCGGAGACCACCTGATGGAAGCCAGAGAACTACACGAAGATGCGCTCGTCATCGACGGGCACAACGACACCATTGTCTCTCATCAGAGACGCGGGACCTCGAACCTCTCAGGCGGACCGTTTCTGGCACAAACCAGGGGTATCGTCAGCTATCTGCGCGGACATCTCGCCTCACCTGCGGCCGATATCGACATCCAGATCAACTTCCCGCTGATGCAATCTGGTGGCATCGATGCCGCCCTCTTCGCGATCGATGTCACCCTCGCCCGGAACAACCACCTGATCTACGCGATCGACGCCCTCGGGGCGCTAGACGTCGAGGTCGAGTGCTCGGAGGGTGCTGCAACGCTCGCCCTCACGGCAAACGCCATCCGCCAGGCAAAGGCGGACGGGAAACGCGCGGTCATCATGGCAGTCGAGAACAGTGACGCGACGGAGGGGAGCCTCAATGTCCTCCGTATGCTGCATCGCGTTGGGGTCCGGTCCATGGGATTGACGCATAACACAAGCAGCCGCGCGGCAGACGGGAATGATGAATCTCGAACCGGTGGTGGATTGACCACATTCGGCGTCGCTCTGGTTAAAGAGATGAACCGAATCGGGATGGCTGTCGACGTTGCCCACCTGAGTCCCGCCGGATTCAGAGACGTCCTCGATACGGTCGACGCCCCCATCATCAACTCCCACACGACCTGCGCCGCGCTTTGTGACCACCCACGGAACCTCGACGACGATCAGATCCGTCAGCTGGCCCAGAACGGGGGTGTCATGGCGATGACCTTCGTGCCCAGGTTCGTCGACGCGGAGAACCCGACGTTCGACCGGTTCATCGATCACATCGACCACGCCGCCCAACTGGTCGGTCCTCAGCACGTCGCGATCGGTTCGGACTTCGACGGCGGTGGTACCCTCATCAGCGACGCAACTGTCTTCCCTTCTATCACTGAGGCGTTGCTGGAGCGCGGCTATTCGGAAGCAGACCTGCGACTGATCCTGGGGGAGAGCTTTATGCGTGTGTTCGAGCAAATCTGGAACTAGGGCCTCCTTCTCGCCCCCGGCCTTCGGCTGGGGATGCCTATCGTCGGTCTACCTCTCCCCTCTCTGCAGATCCCTCAGCGCTCGCCAACCGATAAGCTTGACATCGTGTTTCTTCAGGACAGCCAGCATCTTAGGATCGTTCGTGAACAGCTTGTACTCGTCGGCCCGGACGTGCCAGTAGCTGGTCATTTGCTTTAGGGCATCGGACGCTTTCGCCGGATGGATATACAGCTCCGTAACACCGGGCTTCAGGCTGGATACGGTCCGGAGCCAGTACTCCCGTTTCGGCTCCTCTATGCTCTCCTCGTGGATCAGGTAGTCAGGAAAGACCACGCCAGCCTCTCGCACACGACCCCTGCGATCAGGGGCCAGTTCCGCAAGCGTCTCGTGCGACGCAACACGCATGGGTAGTTGCTGCTCCTTCGCGAGTTCCAGGTAGGGCTCGTGGTAGGCGGCGCTATACTACAGAGTTCCCATGTGTGAATCGAGATGCGTGACATCGATTCCAGCACGTAGAGCCTGTTCGATCTGAGCACGCGCCTCTATCTTCGCCTGCGCAGGTGTGGCGTATTTGTAGATGGATTCGATCCCCCTCCGGAGATAGCCGAGGGAGTCCACCAGTCCAGGCACGGCCTCCGTGTCGCTTACAGGGCCCCACTTGTATCGTCTCCACTCGCTCGTATGCGTCAGGTGAAGGCCGAAATCAGCTTCCGGATGTTCGCGGGCGTATCTGGCAATCTCAGGGAACCATGATGCTTCCGCTCGTGATCTGACCGTTCTCCATACCGTTAATAGTCGCGGCATTCGCTTCGTGTGACACGGCCACATCATCGGCATTCGCGATCAGGCGCTTGTCGGTTGCTTTGTATCCCAGCCGTTCAGCCAGCGTTTGGGCTGCAGAGAAGCCGGGCAAGGTGAGCAGGAAGGTCAGCAGAAGGACCATCTCGGGAGGCTCCAGCTAGGGGTTGGTATGGAGGGGAGGTTGAGCTATCTTTTGTTCACCTGGCCGTTGCCCAGGTATCCCAGGTTGTCATCCTAACTATTGCCGGCCCTGTAATGCTTTCCGGTCCAACATCGTCGGATGTTGATTCAGGCCCGATTGCACGTCATCCCGGTTGGAACCTACCCGGGTACCTTGGTGATGGCCTTTTTTTTCCACCTACCACGCTTCCCCGAAGAGCGCGGGCTACCCGACTCCCCACCTTCCCGCTTGGGGCGGGGGGCAACCAAAACCCTAGTCGTGGAGTGAGTCGAAGAGGGATCTGGCGATGACCAGGTGGCCGGTGCGGTTGGAGTGCACGGGTTCGGGGCAGAAGGTTTCGGCGTCGCGGTCGTTAAGCTGATTCTGGAAGATGTCGTGGAGACGGATGAGGCCGGTGCTGAACTGTTCGCTCATTCGTTCAACGACAGCGATATACTCGGGGATGAAGTCGAGGACCTTGCGGCGAAAAGTGTCGCGAGTCTTGTCTGTGGAGATGTAGAAGGGGGTCAGCAGCGTGATGGGGCACCCGAGCTTGTCCGATGTCTGGCTCAGCAACTCACCATAGATCGAATCGAACTGGTCGGGCGGAACCGGGTCCACAGCCTCCCGCGGCACGCTGTGGAGGTCGTTGATCCCGATCTTGATCGTTATCCGGTCAGGTTCATTCGCAAAGACGTCATCGTGCCAGCGTTCCTTCAGGTGGGTGATCCGGTTGCCGCCGATACCCTTGTTCAGGTAATGGATCACCCGATCGGGGTAGGCCGCCGTCACCATCTCGGTAAACAGCCGGACATACCCGATCCCCAGCGGCGCCTCCGCGCCTCTCCGACCACAATCGGTGATGCTGTCACCGATGAACAGCATCGTCTGACCATCCTGCGGTGCGAACTCAGCCACGCAACCCTCCCCATACGCTTTGGCGCTCACCCGTCTAGCGGACCTTAAAGCATGTCCGCCAGACTCCCTCTCCCACTACGTAAGGGAGGGGGAGCCCGAGTCGGTCATCAAGTGTTTCTATCCCGAACCCTACTACGCGAGCCGATCTAGCATATCCCGAGTGACCCGGAACTTCTGTTCTTCACCCGAGAAGCAACGCCTGATCTCCTCGACCACGAGATCGCCAATGCGATAGGATTGCTGGCCGGCGACGTGGGGCGTCAGGACGCAGTTCGGCAGCTGGCGTAGCGGACTCTCCGGGACAGCCGGCTCGGGGCTCGTGACATCCAGGAAAGCGAACAGCCTCCCCTTCTCGAGCTCCTCGATCAGCGCCGCTTCGTCGATGTTGTCTCCGCGTGACGTATTCACGAACACGGCATCGTCCTTCATCATCTTGAAGTGGGCGCCGTTATACATGTGGTAGGTCGCTTCGAGCTTGGGCGCGTGGATTGTGACCACATCACTCTCTTTGGCGATCGTCTCTAGATCCGCCAGCTCAGCACGGAACTCGTCGCGAGCCCGATCCTCGGGCATGAAGGGATCGTAGAGCAGAATCCGAACGTCATACGGTTTGAGCAGCCGCATCACCCGCTGACCGACCTGGCTAGCGGAGATCACCCCGACCGTCCGTCGGAAGAGCGACCGTGACAGGGGCTTGAGCGCGGGCTCGTTCGCCTGCATCTCTCGCATATACTGGACCACGCGCCGGAGCCCGACTGTTATAAATCCCAGCGTCAGCTCCGCGACGTCATCGGCGATCGCGGGTGCAGCACTGGTAACGACCACGCCCTTCTCCCACGCCTCTTCGCAGATTTTCCCCTTCAACGTTCCGGCGCCATACGCCCAGATTTTCAGCCCAGGGGCTTTCTCCAGGATGGCCGGAGTCAGGTTCGTCACCCGCCAGCTGGACATCGCGCCGTCCTTATCCGCGAGGAAGTCTGCCGCTTCGTCCTCAGTGAAGTTCTCGTCGCTCGGGTTGATCTCTACGTCTGCGAACGACTGGAGCTTCTCCAGGTCCGAAGCGCTCAGGATACGTTCCCTGAGCGTCGTCGGAACGAGAATGCCAATCTTGGGCTTGCTCATCTTTGCCTTCCGTTGCTGCCGGTTAACCGGCGTCTCGATATTCCGGGTTCACAAGTTGGATGGGCTCGTCGCCCGTCAGAACACGTTTCACCTCGTTTGCGGCTTTCGATCGCAACTCTACGAGAGACTCCGTCGAGTAGAAGGCGGCGTGCGGGGTGTGAATCACATTGTCGAGCGTCAGCAGTTCATCTCCTTCGACGGGCGGCTCCTGTGTCCGCACGTCGAGCGCCGCCCCCGCGATCTCGTCAGCCTTTAGAGCATCCAGAAGCGCAGCTTCGTCGATCACGTCACCACGGGAGGTATTGATCAGAAACGCCGTCTGTTTCATCGCTTTCAGGGCGTCCGTGCCGATCATCCCCTGGGTCTCGTCAGTCAGCGGCGTATGAATCGAGACGAAATCCGACTCCGACAGAAGGGTATCGAGATCCATTCGCTCGGCACCCGCCTCTGCCGCCCCCTCATCGGTGAGCGACCGAGAATGGGCGATCACCCGCATTCCGAATGCCTTCGCTCGGGGAACCATCTGTTGGGCGATCTGGCCGAAGCCGATCAGGCCGAGCGTGCGGCCGGTCACGCGGTTCAGGGGAACGCGATCCTGGATGTTCCACGAACCCGATCGAATCGACCGGTCGAAGGGTGTTATCTTGCGAGCGAAGGACAGCATTAGGGCCATGGCGTGCTCGGCCACGTCGACAAAGCAGTAATCCGGTACGTAGGCGACCGGAATACCATTCTCGGTCGCATACGGTATCGCAATGTTGTCCAGCCCGACCCCATACCGCACAACAACCTTCAGATCCGGGAGCGCCGAGGCGATCACGTTCTGTGTCGTCTGGGCCCAGCATGTCAGGATACCAACACACCCCTCCGCCAGCGCGACCAGGGTCTCCTCCTCGCCATCCGGAGCGTCGATCAGTTCCGCGCCGATTTCATCCAAGACGGAACGCTCGACATCGAGATCTGACCACGCGTAATCCGTCACCAGAACCTTGGCAGCCATCAGGACGCCTTTGCGCTGGCAATAAACTGGTCGAACGTCTGCTTCCAGTGACTCACCGTTTCCTGTGGTCCCGTCAGCTTGAAGTAGTAAGCGCCTGCAGGACTCTCCACGATCGACGCCACCATCCGGTAGCCGGACTTCTCAGGCCCAGACTGCATCATCGGCCCCATAGAGGCCGCATACGACCCTGACACGTCGAGTGTGGTCACGGGCATCCCGTTGACCGTTCCCTTGGTCGTCTCACCCTCGGCTCCCTTCATCTGGCCTCTCCATCTCTGGAGGTTCATCTCGACGGATCCCGCATTTCCGGCCCCAAAGTAGAACACGACCAACTCGGCGTCCCCACCACCACCTTGGCCGGGCAGTACGAACTGCGCCTTCCGCATAGAAGAACTCGGCGGCTGTGACTGCCAGGCCGCGGGTGAGGTGACGCTGATGCCCCCCAGATTGAGGGACTCACCTTCGAGATGCGCTGCGTTTGAGGTGTTACCCGCATCCGGCTTGGGTGCTGAGTCCTGAGCACACGCCCAGACGGTGAATCCAAGCAGCCCTGCAAGTATGATCCTTTTCATCGTAACTCCCTTCAGTCCGTACAGAACTCCATCACCACGTCGTACAGTACGCGAGTGGCGAACAACAGATTCTCGACCGTGACCCGCTCGTCGTGGCCGTGTATCAGCGAGCCTTCCTCTTCCCCCTCCCTCTGCTTCATCGGCATAAACCCATAAACGAGCGTATCGGGTCGTCTCGGCAGTATATGCTTCGCATCGGTCCCGCCCGTCATAAGCGCGGGAATCACCCGTGCGTCCGGTTCGTGGCTGCCCACAACGTCTACAATCGTCTCATACAGCGGAGATTCGATGGTCGCCTCTATCGGCGGACTATACTGATCCACTTCGACCGTAACGTCTTCCCCAAGCAGCGGCTCGATTTCGGCGAGGATGGTCTCATCCGTCTGACCGGGCGCGAGTCGACCGTCCACCCACGCGACCGCCTCACCGGGGATCACGTTGATCTTGCTCCCTGCATCCAGCATCGTCGGGGACAGCGTGTTCCTTAGGAGCGACCGGATACTGGCGATCGTATCGTTATCGAAAGGCGTACGGAGCAGCGCGTCGTCGGACTGCTCTGGATCCAGTACACCGCGGAGGTGAGACGCAGTCTGTTCATCCTGCGTATCCGCAATCCCCTCCAGGAAGGCCTTGAGCGTTGGCGAAGGATGGATCGGGAATCGTTCGGTGCCCAACCTCGCGAGGGCCTGCGATAACCGGACCACTGCGTTCTCGTCGTGTGGGACGGATCCGTGACCCGGACGTCCTTTCGCCTTCAGAAGGAACCGGAAGATGCCCTTTTGTCCGGTTTGGACGGTGAAGAACTGAGATCCACCGATCTGGATATCGGCTCCACCACCCTCCGTCAACACATACCGGGTGTCGACCATATCAGGATGATTGTCGATCAGCCACCCGATCCCGTGGTGCCCTTTCCCGGCCTCCTCGTCGGCGGTGGCCGCATACACGAGATCGCGATTCAGCTTGATCCTCTGTCGATGCATCAGCAGGAAGATCATCAACTCGGCCGCGACCATCCCCTTCATGTCGAGCGTGCCCCGCCCCCAGATGGTGCCGTCCACAAGCTTGCCTGAAAACGGCGGATGGGTCCAGTGTTCGGGTTCGGCCGCCACGACATCCGTATGGCCCAGGAGCATCAGTGTCTCCTGATCCCCGCCATCAAGACGAGCCACGACGTTACCCCGTTCCGGTTCAGACTCGGTTACCGATGACGAAATCCCCTCACGTTCGAGCACCTCGGCGATATAGTTCGCACAGAGAGTCTCGTTGCCGGGTGGATTCGTCGTGTCGAAGCGGACCAGATCCTGGAGGAACCCGGTCACCTCGTCCTTCACTTGATTCCAATCGACTGATGACATCGGCAGGCTATAGATCGAGTGAATCGGCGGACCACTCGTCGAGCGGCGTGTATCGCGTGGTATCGAGATCGAAGGCGTATCCGAACGGAGCCATCACGACCGAAGACACGTCAAGGCGTCCGTCGGTCACGGCAAGGGTTGGGAATGCGCCTTCCGAGCGGTAAAGGGTACCGTGGTGGGACTCGATCTGGCCTTGAACATCGTCGGGGAACATACTGAGCCCGGCAAAGTAGTGATGACCGTTCCGTTCCGAATGCGAGATGCCAAGCGTAGCCAATACCGCCAGATCCTGGGTCAGCGCGACCGGACCCACGTTGGCTAGATCTTCACTGCTGAGGATGTGAGGGATTCCCGTTTCGGTCGCGCGTCTGGCCATCAGGCACGCATTCGCGACTCCCTTGAAGATCCCCTTGCAGTTCTTATGGCTCGTCCCGACGTAGCCACATTCCAGAGCCCGCCTGGAGCTGTCGAGCGAGCCGTCCGACTCGTCGATGATCATGGGTGGACAATCCCCCCAGTCGGACAACACCGCCTGCGCCTCGTCGCTCAATGCGACGTCCCGGTGAAGTGGCTGCTCAACGAAGATGAGGCCACCGAGAAAAGCATCGAGTTCCGTGTCGGACCGAATCGCTTCCCAGAGCGCGCGGAAGGGCGCGAGCTCGGTATACTGCTCGTTCCCATCGAGCGTAAACTCACATTGCCGACCGCTCATTAAACCCGCGATCTGCTTGAGACGCGCCCGATCTGCATCGGCATCGCCGCAGAGCTTGATCTTAAGGTGCGTCAGGCCGTAGGTCTGGATGTTTTCTTCGAGTGAGTGCGGCAGCCCGTCTGTAAGCCGATCCTCCTCCTGAATGTCGGCGGCTGTGAGCGGGTCGGCGAGACCGACCGTATGCCTGACGCGGATGTCAGACAGCGGATCGGCTGGGAGAAACTCTGCGGCCTTCGTCCCACCGAGTTCCGGGTGGATCGCCCCCAGGTCGACACCGAGACCGTCTTCCCGGACAGCGTTCGCGAACGTCGTTTCCTGCGCACGACAGAACGCGTCGATCAGCGCACGTTCTACCAGGCTAACGCCAAAGCCCCACAGAAGGGGTGGATAGGCCATCGATGCTGCCCAGGATGACTGCCCTTCGTAGATGTGCTGCCAGAGCTCGTATACCGATCCGGATGTCTCCGAATCCTCGGTAAGCTTCGTCGCGTTCCCGATCACGGCCAGCATCTCGTCCAGGTCCGACTCGAACGGAGCTTCCGGATTCTTCGTGAACCACTTCGGCGGAAGTCCGTCAGCAGCTACCCCTACTGCTCTCCGTCCATCGATCTCCGCGTCGACTCGGACGAACAGATGCGGCAGTGCGACAAGGGACGCGATCCCATACTTGAAAGGGAATCGCGTGCGCATGTTCAGCACGTGCATCTGAACGTCTTTAACTTCGATCGACATCCTAGTCCTCGGCGGTCAGGAATTCGCTCGGGGACATCGCCCGCGGCGTGAATCGAGCCTTCCGGATCGCCCCCTTATACCACCAGATCTTGTTCAGCCGGACCCCGAAGGAGGTCTCCCCCGGTTTCTGTGGAACGAACGGCACTTCCTTGCCGAGCTCCATCTGACCGTTCACATAGTGCTTGAACGTCTCCCCGTCGACCACGATGGCCGCGTGATACCACGGACCGATCTCGTGCTTGTCCCCGATCGCCAGCATCGTGTTGTTCTTGCCGCCCGTCTGCATGAACGTGTCGAGATACCAGAGGTCATCCTCTTCGGTCAGCCGGGTCTCGAACATCACACGTTCCGACGTCCCGTACTCCTGCATGTGGAAGAAGCGCTGCTCCACGACACCGTCCATGTAAGGTTGGAAGACCACCTCGACCGTGAACTCGGTCATACCGGCCAGGGGATGGACGTCCAGAAAGATCCCGTCGTCGATTCCGTCAAACTCGATCGCCTTGCCATAGGGCGTGTCGATCACCTTCGGCTCTCCGACGACCTTGACCTTATGCCCGCCGATCTCTTCCAGGTTGTCCAGTTCCCAGATCACGCTCTGCTCCTTTTCTCCGGCGCCCACGGTCAGGAGGGCGGCTATCAGCACCAGCATCAACGACCGAGTCTTCATGTCAGTATATCCTTGAGACGCTCCGCGACGATCTCTTCTTCGCCGGGACGCATGGTCATAGGATCCACGATGATCTGATCGCCCGAGCGTCGGACGACAATCGACGGATCCCCTTTCTTGAGTGATTTCAATGTCGTGGGAATGCGGTCCGGTCCCGTGAACGTCAGGTAGGCTCGCGGTGCGAAATCCGGCGCAGCAGGCTGTCCCTCACGAAGCACTTCGCCAGAAACGCCGTCGCAGTCTTTAACCGACTGAACGATCAGCGAGGCTTGGCGTTCCCACGAGGTCCGGTCGTCGCTGTCGCTTCCTTTCAGGAAACGATCCACGGCCGTAACCAACCCCAGGATCTCTTCCTTACCGACCTTCATCCCTCGACCGATCCCGCTATTGGGACTGGCGTTGAGACGAACCGCGTCAACGAACGCCTTCTTGCCCAGCACAAGCCCGCTGCTCTGGGGTCCCCCGATCCCCTTCCCTCCGCTAAAATTTACGAGGCTGGCCCCCAGGCCCACGATCTCAATCAGGTTCGAGCGCGGCGGCAGTTGAGCGGCAGCATCGACGATGACGGGGACACCCATCGGATCACAACCGACGATGACTTCCTCGAGCTGTTCGCGTGTCTGCTTCCCAAGGAAGTGCACGACCGCGGCCGTGCGCTCGGTGACGGCGCCCAGAAGGTCTTCGGTCGTCACGCCGTCATCCGTGCCAGCTCGGACAAGCGTTCCCCCGCAGAGCTCGATCCCCTGGTGGATGTAGGTATGCCGATCCACCGAACTGATCACGAACTCGTTCTTACCGTCTGTCTCGGGCAACCCGGCCACCCTGTCCCGGTCCGTCCCGGTCAGACACGCCGCCGCCGACAACTGAACACCGCTTGCGGCGCCGCACGAGATAAAGGCTGCCTCGACTCCGATCCGACGCGCCAGGTATTCACCGGCTGACTCGTTCAGTCGGTTCAGGTCGATAAAGCTGCCTCCCGCTGCTCGCATCGAATCCAGCACCTCATCCGACATCAGGCTGCCGCCGAGTGTCGTGATGGTGCCACTTGCATTGATGAACGGGCGAATGCCCAGATCCTGGTAGGTGACCATGGGTGCTCAGTAAGGAAAGGTTTCCGTATCCGGCGCCTGGGACAGGTCGGAGAGCAGCTTACCCATCCCTTCGACAGCGCTCTCGAGAACCGTCTGCCCCTTCTCCGCCGAGGCCTTGGTCGCATTCCCCCCAGCAGAGGCGGGAATATAGAGATGCCACGGCCGGACGAAGTCGACGTGATACGTGTTGAGCGATTCGACCTTGGGGCGATGCTGAGGGTTGTCTGTGATATGTTCCTCACGGACGAGCTCTGGCCGCAGGTGCATAATCTCGGACGTCTCTTCTTCACCTGCGTGGTCGCTCCGGTGCTCCCAGACCGAATGGGCCTCGTCAGACGCGCACTGCGAAGCGCCGATCATACACGTAAAGATCTCGTCTTTGGCTGCCAGGTCGCGCTGAACGGCCCGGATCACATCGGGATTTCCGCCGTGCCCGTTCACGAATACGAAGCGCCTGACACCCTCGGCCTCGCACATCTCGACAAGATCCTTCAGAAGCGCCATGAAGGTCGGTACCTGCACCCGACAGGCAAACGGGAACGCCCGAAAATTGTTGTTCAGACTGACCCGTTGAGTCGGGAAACAGATTACACGTCCTCCCATCTCGTTGGCGCGCCTCGTACCTTCGTATGAGGCAGCCTCGACCCGAAAGCTGTCCGTGCCGTAAGGCAGGGCAGGACCGTGTGGTTCGGTCGAGCCGATCGGGAACACGCAGACATTCGCGTCGAGTTCCCGAACGTCGTCAATCGTCATTTCTTCGAGGATTCCGGACAGCACCAGCGTCTCCTTAATGGGGGCCGCGCAAGATAGCGGGGGCCCTATGGGGTGTCAAGGTGGCCACCGCCGTGACACCCTTGACCCCCATGAACCGATACGGTAAATTGGCAGACCCTAACCCCGCTAAACAGAAAGACTTATCGCAAAATGGGAAGCACCTTCGGACATCTGTTTCGAATCACAACGTGGGGCGAATCCCACGGTGGCGGTGTCGGCGTGGTCGTCGACGGCTGCCCACCGAATCTGGATATCACCGAGCAGGAAATCCAGGTCGAACTCGATCGTCGCAAACCAGGCCAGAGCCGGATTACGACCCAGCGTAAGGAAGAGGATCAGATCCAGATCCTGTCCGGCGTGTTCGAAGGCAAGACCCTCGGTACTCCGATCAGCATGATGGTCTGGAACAAGGATGCTCGATCGGCCGATTACGAAGAGATGCGGGTCAAGTACCGCCCTTCTCACGCAGATTACACTTACGACGCAAAATACGGAATCCGCAATTGGAAGGGTGGCGGCCGAGCCAGCGCGAGAGAAACGATCGGGCGTGTGGCCGCTGGTGCTGTCGCACAGAAGATCTTGAGCCAACAGTCTGGCGTCGAGATCGTCGCCTACGTGAACCGGGTCAAGAACCTGAGTTTCGAGGTAGATCCATCGTCGGTCACGCGTGATCAGGTAGACGCGAACATCGTAAGGTGCCCTGACGCAGGGATGGCCGAACAGATGATCGACCTGATCGACGCCGCTCGTAAGGACGGAGACTCGCTTGGCGGTGTGGTCGAAGTCGTCGCCCGGAACGTCCCCGCAGGGCTCGGCGAACCGGTGTTCGACAAGCTCGAGGCAGATCTTGCCAAGGCACTTCTCTCCCTTCCGGCCAGCAAGGGTTTCGAAGTCGGTTCAGGTTTCGGTGGTCTTGAGATGACTGGCTCGGAACACAACGACCCTTTCTACAGCGATTCAGGTCGTATCAGGACCACGACCAACCAGTCCGGCGGCATCCAGGGCGGGATCTCTAACGGGGAAGACATCCTGTTGCGTGTCGCGTTTAAGCCGACCGCAACGATCCTGAAAGAACAGGATACGGTCGACGTGGACGGCAACGAGACTGTGCTCAAAGGCCGCGGTCGCCACGATCCCTGCGTTCTTCCCCGTGCCGTACCGATGGTCGAAGCAATGGTCGCCCTGGTATTGGTGGACCACCTGCTGAGACAGAAAGCCATCTCCGACTGAGCGTGCTGTGAGCATCCTCGCCTGCGAAAAGAACGGACGACCTCACACCTACAGGTTCCCGTGGGCGAACTTCACGGACCTGCTCCGAACCCGGGCTCGCGAGATTCCGGACAAAGACGCCCTGATCTTCTGCGACGTCGATACGCACGCGCGGTCATCCCTCACATACGCTGAACTCGAGACCCGAACCGCCACGATCGCGTCTGCCCTACACGACCGACACGGGATCGGGCCCGGGGACTGTGTCGCTCTCGCATTGCCCAACGCGATCGAGATCCCACTCCTCACGCTCTCGCTTTTCCGTCTCGGCGCCACATCCGTCCCCCTGGATCTGAAGCGCGACACACCCGACCGAAAGCAGTTCAAGATCAACGATTCAGGATCTCGCGTTGTCTGTACGTTCAACGATCTTTTCGATGAAGAGCAATGCGCCCTGCCCGAATCCAGGCTGGTCGCAACCGAGGAACTGGATGAGGCGGACCCTCCTGTTCCCGACCTGGAACCCGAGTGGAGCGGGACACCCGACCTCGAGCAGCACACCAACGTGGTTCTGTATACCTCCGGGACGACCGGCACCCCTAAAGGGGCGTGTCTGACGCGTCAGAGCCTCACGAGCAACGCTGACGGCATCATCCGGTGGCTCGAATTCGACGACACCGACCGCCTGAGCCTGGTCCTCCCGCTTCACCACGTCAACTCGACCGTATTCTCACTGACCATGTTGATGACCGGTGGCACTCTCGTCCTGAATTCGCGCTATTCTCTGCACGGATTCTGGCCAGTGATCCAGGAGGAGGTCGTCACAGCAACGAGCATCGTGCCCACGATCATGCACGACCTCAACGCATCGGACGGCCCCGCCGCTTCCGACCTGACCCACCTACGGAAAGTCATGATTGGGTCAGCTCCAGTACCGGCGGGTGCTGCGTGTCGTTTTGTGGACCGATTCGGAGTCCCGTTGATGCAGGGTTACGGGACGACGGAGGTCAGCCTGCGCGTGACGGGTGTCCCACCGAGCCTGGAGCCCGAGCTGTATCGCAAGCTCCTCGAAGAAAACAGCATCGGGCGGGAGCTGGCCAACTGTAACGTCGCCATTCAGGGGGAACCGGACGAAGGCGAGCTCGGAGAGATCCTCGTGAGAGGTCCCGTGATCGCGGACGGTTACCTCAATCAACCCGAGGCCACCCACGAATCCTTCAGCAACGGCTGGTTCCGGACAGGCGACATCGGATGCTGGAAGACAGTCGGCGAGGACCGATACTACTTCATCCACGGCCGGGCGAAAGAGATCATCATCAAAGGTGGAGTGAACATCTCGCCGATTGCTGTCGAGAACGCGATTGTCGAGTCCGTCGATGAAATCGCGGCCGCATACGTGATCGGAATGCCTTCAGAGCGGTGGGGTGAGGAGATCTGGGCGGTCATCGTTTATCGGGATGGCGTCGAACCCGACGAAACCCTCACCCAGTCGATTCGGGAGCGTGGGTTGTCCGGAGAGGTGGAAGGACTCAGCGCCTTCGAGGCGCCAAACCATATTGTAGTCTACGACCCTGACGATCTCCCAAAGACCTCTACCGGCAAGGTCCAGCGGAGTCGCATCAGGGATATTCTCGTCGAGGAAAGGGGATAGACGCCGTGCGGATCCCACTGTCGAGACTGCCGCTCCGTGGTCTGTTTGCGATCATCGTCCGCCTGCCTCAGTATATCCGGCTCTCATTCCGTCTTCTGTTCGAGTCGCGCGTCCCCTGGCATCTCAAGCTGTTCTACATCGGGG
Organism: Gemmatimonadota bacterium; assembly: GCA_002727195.1. Classification (GTDB taxonomy): domain Bacteria; phylum Latescibacterota; class UBA2968; order UBA2968; family UBA2968; genus UBA2968. The sequence continues at coordinate 536,614 of PBWH01000006.1, read as the reverse complement.
TGTTGTTGTATGTGGTGTCCCCCTTCGACCTCATACCCGAGGCTATTTTCCCTCCCCTGGGGTTCGCCGAGGACATCGTGCTCTACCTTGTCGCGCTGCACAACCTGATCAAGTTCAGCCCGTCTGACGTAGTCAAGGAACACGCCGAGCAACTGGCGGGTAAACCCGACGATCCACCACCAGGAACGGCGGTTTGACGTCCATCGGTCTCAACCGTCTCCCCACCTCCCTCGTCTCTGTACTCCTGGTCGGTCTCCCACTGATCATCGTGTCGGAGTCGATCCACCTCGGATACTACGTCAAACTCGTCCTACTGCACGCCGGGATGGTCTCGCTGGTTGCTCTTGCTCTCCTGAGAAAGTACTCGTGGCACCGGTCCCGTATCGCCCTGCCCGCGATCCTATTGTTGTTCGTGACCACGATCTCGATCGTCGAATCCATAAATCGCGTCGAGTCCGTCGTCGTCATTGGTCATCGCTTCTCGCTCTTGATCACCATACTTCTCGTTCCGTCTCTCCTCGATCGGCGCGCCATGACCAACACCCTGAAAGTGTTGGGTCTCGTCACGGGACTGACATCTGCGATTGGGATCGCTCAGTATGCGGGCTGGGCAGGACTCGGCATCCCTACGTCCGGATTGCCCAGCTCGACCTTCGGCTACCGGAACAACGCCGCTGCATTTACGATCGCCGTCATCCCGTTCATAATCGCGGAACTCTTTCGGCAGTCATCCACTACCCTCCGTGCCGGCTGGGGACTGGTCCTTTTCCTGAACACTTCCTTCCTCGTGGCCACGAGAACACGCGCTGCGTGGGCTGCGTGCCTCGTATCCCTGGTGGTTTGCCTTGCGCTGTGGGGCTGGAAATGGAAGCAGGCACCTCGTGTCAGACCCGGTGCCCTCACAGGAGCTCTTCTGACAACGGGCCTGGCCATCCTATGCGCGGGAATATTCGCCGTCACCGTTCCGCCCTCCATGAACCGTCGTGGCTATGACAGGTCGAACGAGGAGAAAACAACCGTCGTCAGCACCATTGCGTCCACTTTCGAACCCGGCGCCGACAAGGACCGCTACGACATGTGGGCGAACACACTCCTGATGATAGCGGATAACCCCCTGCTCGGCGTCGGTGCCGGGAACTGGCAGTACTCATACCCCTCATACGACAAGGGCGAGGCGATCTCGGTCATTGGTACGCCTCGACGCCCCCACAATGACTATCTGTGGATCGCAGCCGAATCCGGCATAACCGGCCTCCTGATCGCAGTCTGGCTTGGCCTTGCCATAGCCGGTGCCGCCCGTCGCGTATTCACTTCGGCCAGGGATCAGGACACGAGCCTAGTCGCGACGGCTGCCTTGTCGTCGATCGTGGCGATCGCGTGTCACGCCTGCTTCAGCTTTCCACTCGAACGTGTCCCGGTCACCTTTGTTGCCGCCTTGTCGCTCGCCGTGATTGCACGCCTCGACCCACAATCGCGCACAACCTCCATGCGACCTCTGGTCTCTCTGGGCCTTGCGTGCCTGATCGCCTTGTTCTCCACCGTCATTGCCTGGCGAGCGGTTCGGTTCGACCGAATGGCGCTGCATCAAGTCGTCTCCGTCGATCGTAGAGATTGGGCAGGAGGCGTGACGCACGGATCCGCGGCACTAGGGTGGGGCGTGTTCGACCCGCAGATCTACCTGCTCAGGGGCCTGTCACACCACATGCTCGGGGCCTATGCGCAAGCCATCGACGACCAAAGAGCCTGCCTCTCGTATCATCCCTACCTTGTCAACGCCATTAACAACCTGGGCATGTCGCTGAACGCCGCAGGCCGGTACGACGACGCTCTGGATGCGCTTCTGGCGATCGATGGTCTGAGTCCCAACCACGTAGAAGTCCATCTGAACCGGTCCCGCGCATACCAGGGCAAGGGTGACGAGCGCGGTGCGACGGCAGAGTTGCGCCGAGCTCACGACAAGGCGCCGGGCAACGACGCTGTAACATCGGAGTTGGCGTCACGACTGGAAGGAAACGGGGACTTTGACGAGGCTGCCCGAATCCTGGAAGCAGCCAGCCTTGCGGGCCCGGAGAGGGTCACCTACCACTATCGACTCGGGGTCATCCGTCAGAAGCAAGCCCGACACGGCCAGGCAGCCCGTCACTTCAGACAGGTGCTGACCCTGGACCGTACGCACGTGCCCGTTCTCTTCAACCTCGGTGAACTCTACGCTGCCACAGGTGACACGGCCAGGGCTGTTCAGGCGTTCGAGGCTTTCATGTCGCGCTGGGATGGTGCGGAGGGACCCAGGGATGCTGTTCGCCAAAGGCTGGCTGACCTGAAATGATCCCATCGGAAGACAGAACCGCATTCAGGCGTCGCATCCTCAGATGGTATGACCGGCAGAAACGGGACATGCCGTGGCGTGGAAGTCAGAATCCGTATCACATCCTGCTGTCGGAATTCATGCTCCAGCAGACTCAGGTTGCTACCGTCATACCTTACTTCGAACGATTCACGCACGCATTACCGACCCTCGCCGATCTGGCGCGAGCCGACCTGGACGACGTGCTCAGACTATGGGAAGGACTCGGCTATTACAACCGGGCAAGAAACCTGCACAAGGCCGCCAGGGCGATCATAGACGATCACGACGGCCACGTACCCGATGACTTCGATCAGTTGCTGTCACTCCCCGGCTTCGGTCCATATACGTCGGCCGCAGTCGCCAGCATCGCGTTTTCCCGGCCGCACGCTGTCCTGGACGGCAACGTGATTCGTGTTCTTTCACGGCTGGGTGCAATCGATGATGACGTGACCGCGCCAGCCACGAAGAAGGCCCATCAGCAGCACGCAGACGACCTGCTGACAGTCGGTCGTCCGGGCGACCACAACCAAGCAATGATGGAACTCGGGGCGACGGTGTGTAAGCCCAGACAGCCATTGTGTGATGCCTGTCCGGTCGCAGGCCATTGTGCAGCCCTTTCTCTGGGACGCGTCGATGAGATCCCGCGAAAGGCCAAACGGGCAGCGCGCCCTGAGCGCCACTACGGCGCGCTGATCGTGAGGAAGGGGGACGAGTTCCTCATATCCAGAAGGAAGGCGGACGGTCTCCTGGGCGGACTGTGGGAATTCCCGTCGATCGAGACCAAGTCACCGGCGACGATTGACGCCCTCACCCCGCGCGTTCTCGAAGCCCTCGGCTGCGACGTGGACGCGTTGAAGCCCCACCGATTGCTTCGGCACGCCTACACCCATTTCTCCGCGGTCGTTCGATCGTATCGCACGTCCTGGCGATCCGGGCGTCCATCCACCGAGGATCACGACCAGCACAAGTGGGTACGTCTGGACGAAATCGAAACGTATGCGTACTCTCGGATCGCTCGAAAGCTCGTCGACAGTCTGACAGATCTTCCAGACTACGACCAACTCTCCATCAACCTCGCCCCATCGGCAGGAGAATAGCAATGAACCAACAACCTCTGGCCGGCAAGACCGCGGTCGTCACTGGGGCGGCCCAGGGCATCGGGAACGCGATCGCACGACGACTCGCTGCCGAAGGCGCCCGGGTCGTCATACTCGACATTTCGCAAGAGGGCGCGGAACGGGCGGCGGCGGACCTCGAAAACGATGCAATCGGCATCCACGCCGATATCTCGAAAGCCGAAGACGTCGATCTCGCCTTCTCGGAAGTAATCGAGCGACTGGGACAGCTTGATATTCTGGTCAACAACGCGGGAGTGGTCGGGACGGACACGCCAGTGAAGGACCTCGAAGAGTCCGACTGGGACAGCGTCCTGGGTGTGAACCTGAAGGGGACGTTTCTGTGCTCGCGCGCAGCCGTGAATCACATGATCGAGCATCAGTCCGGGGTCATTGTCTCGGTCGCCTCCATATCAGGGAAGGAAGGAAACGCCAACATGGCGCCCTACTCCGTCTCCAAAGCGGGAGTCATCTGCTTCACGAAAACGCTGGCCAAGGAGGTCCTGACGGATGGGATTCGCGTGAACTGTGTCGCGCCCGCTTTGATCGACTCACCTCTACTAGACGGGATAGATCCGGAAAGAGTGGACTTTCTAACCTCGAAGATCCCTCTCGGCAGGCTCGGGAAGCCCGAGGAAGTCGCCGCGACGATCCTGTTTCTCGTTTCCGACGAGTCGACCTTTGCGACGGGAGCGTGCTTCGATGTCAGTGGAGGACGTGCGACGTACTGAGGGTTACTGCATCAGACGCGCGACATACAGGACCACACCGCCAAACAGCGTGACCACCACAGCGACCCCCAGAGCGATCAGGATCAATAGGAACTGCTCGCCCTTCGACCGTTGTCGTTGCCCAGGTCTGGGATCGTCAGGATACACGGGTTCCTCTTACTGCAGTTCGCCATTCGCGACCCGGCGCACGTTGTCCGTCTCGCCCATATGCTTGTAGATCAACTGAAGAAACCGCCTGGCGCTCTGATGACCGGGCCACAACCTCAACATCTCCGCACACACACCGATCGCCCCCTGGGTATTTCCAGCCTGTAGCAGGGCCACGGCCAGGTTCAGCCGAGCCGATTCCATCCCTCGATGTTCACGGATGATCGACCGAAACTCCTCGATCGCTTCGTCATACCTCTGGAGCAACACCAGCTGCTTCGCCCGGCTGTTCCGGATCTCGGGATCCCTAGTAGCCAGCCGAAGCGCTTCCTCAAACGCTTCCAGCGCCGCCGCATGGTTTTCTCTTTGCTGCTCTAATCCACCCAACGCATAGTAGGCATCCTTGTTGTTGGGAGCGAGTTTGATCGCATGCTCGAGTGACGCCACACCCTCGGCGTGTCGCCCGGCGTGTCCGAGCGCGGTGCCCAACGCGATGTGGTAGCTCGCCCTGAACGGCTCCATCTCGATCCCTCTGGCAAGCAGGAGAATCGCTTCGTCCGCTCGCCCCTGCTGGACGAGAGATCGCGCCAGGAAGTAGTGAACGGACGGATGGTTCGGATGATGCTGCAGACTCCGCCGGAGGGCCTCTTCCGCCTCCCGCCACTGCTCGAAGTGGTGCAACACCTTGCCGAGCATTTCGTAGGTCGCGAATGGACGCGGTGACGGGTAACGCAAAGACGTCTGGAGCGTGGACTTTGCATCCTCGAACTCCTCACGCGTCATCTGGGTCCGGGCCGTCTGGAAAAGGATGGCACCTTCCCGCATGCGATAGCCGTGGTAGACTGTGAAGAGAACGATCGCGACGCCTGCTGCGGCAAGCCCAAAGGAGAACCCGTCCGATGAGGTGTTAAACAACCCCAATCGGGGACGATCCTTCGTATCCACCGAGTACACCCAGACGAACCCGACGACCACCCAGAACACGACTGCCGATGCCGGGTTTTGGAAGTTCGAACTGAACAGAGCGTGAGCCATCGTCGCCAGCACCGCCGCACAGAGACCGACCACAATCGGATCCTCTTTTCCTCGGACATACCGTCTGAGAAGCCCGTAGACCGATCTCAAGACCTGAACCATCAAGACGACAAAGGCCAGCATCCCCAGGATCCCCGTCTCAGCCCAGACCTCCAGGTAGTCATTGTGGGCACGGAAAATCATGTGATCGATGCCCGAATCCCGCTCCATCGTGCTCTTGATCTCCAGGCTGCCCTCACCCAGATGCCCCTGGATATGGAACTCGTAATTGCCCGTCCCGATACCGAGTAGGGGCCGATCGAGAATCAGGCGAAAGGTATCCTCCCACAGATAGACACGCTGCCGGGTCGAGGTATCTCCCAGAACGAGCGCATCGGTACTGCGCGTCACAACCACATCCCAGTATGTCTCCGATAGGGCCGCGAGCGACTTGTCCTTCGACACGGGGAGGCTAGAAGCGACGCTCGTCAGGATCGGCCATCCCAGCAGGATAGTCAGGACGCTGATCATCAACGCATCCACCGTGCGCCTCCCGACGTGGTGCCGACGAATCAACTCCGAGCCGACGATCACCGAGGCCGCGATCACGACCCCCAGCCAGCCCCCCCGGCTCCCCATCACGATCAGGTGACACGTCATCGCGAAACAACCAGTCAACAGGAGCGACCAAACCCACGGATTCCGGACAATCAACAGGAGAACCAGTGAAATCGGGTAGACCACGTTGTAGTACTCGGCCACGAAGTTCACGTTGCCGATCGTGGACGCCGCTATGTTCCAACGATGGTAGAAGTGGTAGATATCATTGTGCTGGAGCAGGCCGATCACGCCGACGAGGCTGCCGGCCGCAGCCATCGTAGCCGCCAGGGCCATCACCTGGCGACGGTTCTTGAGACAATGAAAGCAGAGGATCGACAGGATGAAGAAACAGAGCTGGATCCAGAGCGAGTAGAGTCCCTGGTAGACGTTGGCTGCCTGGAACAGCGAGATGAAATTTGCCGCCAGGAAGGCCAGCATCGTGTAGTAGATCGGGTGGTCCAGGATGTAGACCTCTCCGTCCAGCACCATGCTGATCAGGAGCAGGCATCCAAGAATCGTGGCGAATACCTGGACGAGAATGAACTTCGGCGTGTGGTAATCGCTCATCGAAGGGCTGAAGTAGAGCGGAACCAGCACCAGCATCATCCCTAACCCGACAAGGATCGCCTGCTGGAGTCTGCTGCTTGTCGACGTATTGTCGGTCGTGTCGTCAGTCATGTGTCCTTTGGTCGATCGTCTCCAGGGCATCCTTCAGCGCCCCCGCGACCAGTGGGTGTTTCTCTGTTGTCATGAGCGACTTCAAAGCTTCTTGTCCGCCACCTGACTCGTCCAGTGCTCTGACCGCCGCCAGCCTGATCGACCAGGGCTCTGCTCGCAGAGCTTCAGTGACCAGCGCATCCGCCCGCGTCCCTCCGATGGAACCCAAAACAGCGAGAGCGGTCGCTTTGCCAGTAACGGAAAATCCACTGTACTTTCGCGAAATTTCCTCGACGGCGTCTACCACGCCGTCCCTCAATAGTCTCTGGCTAACGGCCCGTACCCCGTGATCAGAATCGTTCAAGCCTTGGACAGCAGCCTCTACTGTCGATCGGGCATCCAGGGCGGCTAAAGCCTGCAATGCCCGTCGTCGGCTGTCCCGGTCTGTCGATGTGAGATGGGGAACAATCGACTCCCGTTGGCAGTCTCTTGTCCCCTTGATCGCATCCAAGACCACCGCATCACTGCCACTACCGAACAACACGAGCATGGAGTCGCAGAATCCGGCCAGCCCGACTCGCCCCAGGCTCCGAATCGCAGACCGGCGTGTCGCAAGCTCCCGACCGTTACGGGCTAGTGAAAGCAGATATGCGACACGCGGCGGATCCGACCGTTCCAAGGCCTCGATAGCCGCATCTCGCCCCCGCCAGTTCGCAGTATCCAGAACCTGCGCGATGGCGGCATCACTCGAGTCGGTAAGGGCGTCGATCGCGCCTTCGCGCTCTGGAGACACTCCCTGCAGGATCGAAATCAGTCCGCCCACGAGGAACAATGAGACGTTCACGGGCTCCCCGCTTCGCGGTCGAGACGTGCACTCGTCGGAGAAGTGATCACAAATGGACGCTCAGTTTGGTGACGATACTGATCGTGTCCCCCGGAATCGAGCAGGAGCCCGATACTCCCGAAGTTGCGGGCAGTCGACCCGTATCCCTGGGTATCGTCGCCTTCAGCTCTGTAGGTATCGTCCCCTGAAGCATCCAGGAGAAGTCCCGTACCATTCCCGCTAGCCGCTCCCTGCCCCAGCCACGAGAGGTCGTAGGTGTCGGACCCACGTCCATCGGAGAGAACGCCGACGGCCAGATCGTGCCCGCATCCCTGGCCGACGGCCCACATAGAATATACATCGTCCCCGGAATCGTCGACCAGGAGTCCGGTGGACAGGTGGACGCCACATCCCTGAGCGTAACGTCGTGCCGTAAACCGATCGTGACCGGCCCCGTCATAGAGCCCCCCAAGTCCTCCCCAGATTGCCCCTCCCTGACCGAAATACTCTACGGTATAGGTGTCATTACCGCCACCGTCTACGAGCAGCCCGACCCCTCCCGACGCTTCCGTCTGAATACCGAACGCGAACCCCTGGCTCATGCTGCGGGCATACCGGCCCTCTTCACGGAAGTCCTTGAAGGGCCCGGCCGCCTGGTAGCTGTCCTGTCCCTTTCTGTCGATCAGCACCCCCACGCCACCGGGGCCCGACGCGCCCTGAGCGAGGCTCGCCGCGCCATACCTATCGTTCCCGGCCTCATCGACTAGGAGCCCGATTCCGTAGAGCCCGAACCCTTGCGCACCGACGCTCGCGGTGTAATTGTCGTCGCCCGCCCCATCAACAAGGATCCCGATACCCGCGATCCCCGCACCCTGAGCGCTCGAAGCGGATGTATAAACATCGTCTCCCGATCGATCGACCAACACCCCCACGCCGAACCGTCCCACACCGGCAGCGCCTTCGTATCGATCATTTCCACCAAGGTCGATCACGACCGACACCGGAGCAGCGCTACCGCCTACCCCGGCGCACGCAACATACCGGTCATTCCCTCCAGGATCTATGACTAGGGCGATCGGGCCTTCATATATGTCATCTCCCGGGCTCCCAACCGCGATCGCCCCAAAGGGCGTATCCAGCCGATTCGGACGCCAGTATTCGATCTGCTCGAGGGACGTCAACCAGCCGAAGGCAACAGATACGAGACGCGCCATCTCCACCGATCTCCCCGCAGAAAGGTGTCGACGGGTATCCAGCCCATTGAGTGAGGAATCAGGATGAACAAGTGCCATCATCCCGGACGCCTCCGGTATGGCGTCTGCGAGGATCTCTCGACTTCGCCTGAGCCCATCGTGCGAATCCGTCAGCTGACCCATCTGTGACGCTTCACTGGGCCGTGACAACCAGCTCCCAACCACAGCCAACGCCTCTGACGCCTCGCATCGCATCAGTCGCTCGGCGGCCGCCTTCAGCCACCGGTCGGCCTCGACAGGATCGCGCATTCGGTTGCGGGCAATCTCGAGGCGATCAGGGTCAGGTAGGTAGTCCTTTGCGATCGCCAGGTCGGACGGATTGAGAGCGAGCGCCTGAAGTAACGTCGACAGTCTTGTCGACTCGTCACCCCAGGCCGGGAACGTGCAGATCAGAGCCCCAACCAACCCGATGGCTATCCGCCTACGCACGATCCGTCTCCTCCACGAGCAACAGGACCAGAACCATTCCGAGCGCACTCGACCCGACGTTCAGCCAGATGTCCTTCCACTCGAAGACACGGTTGGGCAGCGCCCACTGAATGCACTCGTCGCCCGCTCCGATCAACGAGGCTGTCACAAGTCCAACCACCACAGAACGGGTCCTGTCCAGATCAAGCCTGGCCGCCCTGTAGGTGAGGAAGCTGAGCAGACCGTATTCCGCGAGATGGAATCGCTCCGCCGGTGATTGGCTGAGCCACAGGATCAGGTAGGCATAGACGCAACCAAGCACGGCGACGGCGGCGAGACGCTGCCACCCCAGGCGACGCTTGACGATTCGGATTGCAACCCACACAGCGGCTCCGATACCCAGTAAGGTGGCTGCCAGATCGATTCGGCCCAGTGTGAGCCGGAACGCGAGTCCCCAGAGTTCCGGAACCAGGGAAAGCGTCGAGTAGATCAGCCCCGAATAGAGCACCACCAGCCCCCACGCAGAAGCCCTCGGCGTCCCGAGCCGTCTGAAGACAGGCGGAAAGACGGCCGCTCCCAGCAGGACAACCACGAGCCCCCATCCCATCACGTCCGAGGGTAGGTGCCCTCCTGCCGCCTCCACGGCAACACCGAGCAGCATCCACAGCCCCGAAACCAGGATCCTCGCCTCACTCAGGACGTGTGCCCCCACAGTCGCCATCCTGACGCTCAGGTTCGGCCGAACGTCAGCGGATGTGGGGGAAATCGTGAACCGAACCCAATCGCTGGCCGCACCACTCTCCTCCGCCACGATCCTGAAGGCATAGGGGTTGTAGAGGGTCAGCATGTTCCACATCTCTTCCGTAAACGGACCGTGCGAAGAGACCAGACCGATCACCGGGATTCGACCGTCGAGCGAATAGTTACCCTCCCCGACATCGTAGTCCACCGCATACGCTGCATTGTCGGTTCCCGTCCACCTGAGATCGACCGTCATCTCCGCATCCACATACCGGAGCGTGTCTCCATCCGCAGGATAGGCAACCCGGATCGGCCCCGTATGGACTGCCGCGCCATCAGGGATGGGTGATTCCACCTCACGAGCAGTGCTGACCGCCCACGCGTGTAACGTCTGCCGCATTCTAGACAGAACCTCAGGGTGAGCCGCGGAGACATCCCTGAGTTCCCCAGGGTCTTGCTCGAGGTGATACAGCTCGTAGCGATCGATGCCCGGACCCAGCGTATGGATCAGTTTCCAGGGAGGCTCCCGGTGCGCGCGGACCCTGACCCTCATCATCGCAGGTGTCGACTGGTATCCGCCCTGCGTGGTCTCCGTGAAGACCGGCCGATCCGGAAGCCTCCCACCTTTGAGCAGAGGCACGAGACTCCTGCCTTCGACGGTCTCCGGTATCGGCAAGCCCAGGAGTTCGAGCGCCGTAGGCAGTATGTCCACATTCTGTACCTGCTGACTCAACCGGATCGGCTGAATCAGAGGCGGACAGGTCATCATCATGGGCTGCCGAATCAGTTCGTCGTATGCCGCCCCTTTGAAGGAGGTAGACGGATGCCCGATAAACCCGTGCTCGAGGAGTTCCTCTCCGTGATCAGCCGTAACGATGATCATCGTGCGCTCATATAAATCGAGCGTCTTTAGATGTGCGACCAGCGGCTTGAAGAACGTTTCATCCATCTGCTTGATCTGACCGTCATACAACCCGTAGATCCAGGCCGAATCAGATCCCGCAAACGTGACAGTCCCAACCGGAATGGTCACATTCTCCCGCACCACGTCCACACGTTTCCGAACGAAGCCATCAAGATCGAATCCCGGTTCGGTATACAAGGTGTCGTATGGTGGGGACGGGTTATAGGGCAAGTGAAGATTTCGGTAGTGATAGTAGAGAAAAAACGTGCTGTCCTGATACGCCTCGAGCGCCTTGAACAGCACCTCATCGCCGTTGGGCAGATGCTTGTCCCGTTCCTCGTAGGTCTCCGTCAGCCCGATATTTTGGAAATTGGGGATCGAAGACAGATACAGGATATCCGGGGTGACGTAGCCGGCTTTGGCCAGTTCGGTCGCAAAGGTAGGGCTACCAGGACGCAGACTCTTTCCACGCACGTCTACGCCGTGCGAGGGAGCCGATTGTCCGGTCAGAACGGACATCAGCCCTGGGGTAGTCCAGGAGGAGGAAGAGAACGCTTGCTCAAAGAGCGCGCCGTCGGCGGCCAGCGCGTCGAGAGACGGGCTGGTCAGCCGATCGTGTCCGTAGCCGCTCAATCGATCCGCGCGAAACGTATCGACCGTGATCAGCAGGACATTGATGGGGCTGGCAGGCTGACCTTCAGCAACCGCGAAGCCCACCAGTATCACCAGGGCTGCCATCGCGAGCCTTATAGAGAAGGAAAGACGAGCCACGTAACAACTACCCGGATACCCAACGCGTGTTACGTGACACGTTCACCTCCGAATAGCGTCCACAGGACTCAGCCGAGCGGCGTCACGGGCAGGAATCGTCGCAAACACTCTGCAGAGCAACAAAGCGACACCGCAGATGACCACGAGGTCCCATATGCGAAGTTCCACAGGGAGCGCACTAACGATAAACACGTTGCCGGGAAGCTTGAGCGGCTCGAACAGGATCTGGACCAAACACAGCGCTACCCCCAGAACGGAACCGACGATGATGCCCGACAGACCGATCCGGACGCCCGTCAGCGAGAACACTTTCGCGATCCGTCGTTCGGTCATTCCCATCGCTTTCAGGATCCCGATGTCGCGCCTCCGTTCCGAGACTGTCATCGACAGGATGCTCACGATGTTGAAACCGGCGATCACCACGACGAGCGTCAGCCCCAGGTAGAACGACCACTTCTCGAGCTGGATCGACGCGTAGAGGTTCGAGTGGCGGGCCATCCACGGAACGGCCTTCAGGTCGTCGGGCAGCGAACCTGAAATCGTGTCCGAAAGCCCTCTCGCATCCAGGGCCTCATCCAGATGCAACCGATATCCCTGTACCCGCCCCGGCATCCGAAGATCCCGCTGCGCTGCGGCCAGCGATATCAACGTGGTCCCGGTGTCGAATTCGGCATACCCCGTGTTGAAGATCCCGGTCACCACGTAGCGACGCATGGGCGGGGTCTGTCCGGTACCGAGTTCGGAAGGCGGAAACCCCAAACGGACTCTGGAGCCGAGAACGGCCCCCAACCGGTCAGCCAGGTAACTCCCGATCACAATCCCGTATTGCGCGAATCGGCTGGTGCTATCCTGCACGCTCAGGTCGACTTGGCCCGCCCACAGGTAGGCTCCGATCTCGCTGGTCTCCGCCAGCCGCTCCTGATCGATCGCCAGAATTGAGACACCCGTCTGATTGGATCCCCCACCATGGACCCGGCGAAACAGGTATCCCTGAGATTCGATATACCCGGCAGCACCCGATACGCCAGGCGTGGCCAGGATGGAGACAAGGAACTCATCGGACCACTCCACGTCCGGTTCGGAAACGGGCTCCACGGTCACGTGGGGGCTGAGCGAGAGCAAGCGTTCCCAGAGCAAGCCCGAGAACCCATTCATCACCGACAACACGACGATCAGAGAAGCGACGCCAATGCCGATTCCCAAACTCGCGATTCGCGAGGTCAGCGAGACCCGTCTCCGCTTCCGGATCGCCTGCACGTGGCGTCGCGCGATATACTGTTCGACACTCATGTCGCTCGAATCGCCTCGGCCGGATCCTGAGCACCCGCATCGTTCGCAGGCAACCGAGTAAACAGGTAGCATAGCAAAAGAGCGCCTGCGGACACGGCAGCGAAATCAGTGACGGCCATCTCGACAGGCAATGCATCGATCAGATAGACGTCACCCCTCAGGCGGATCAACTCATATCGAGACTGGATCCAACAGAGACCGACGGCGAGCGTGTTCCCGAGAAGGACACCTGCGCATCCGATGATGAGTCCCTCAATCGAGAAGATTCGACCGATCTGGCCCCGGGTCGTCCCCATCGCTTTGAGTATGCCGATCTCGGCTCGTCGGTCAATCACTGACATCGTCATAATGCTGATCACGTTGAACGCCGCCACAATCACGATCAAGCTCAAAGCGATCCCGCTGAACCAGGTCTGCATCCGGATCCAGACATACAGATTCCCGTGCTCGTAGATCCAGGAGGTCGTGAATAGACCGGGATAGTCTGCTGCGATCTCTTCGGTCAGTGCCGTGGAAATCTCCTCGACCGCGAAAGGGTCCTCAAGCTTCACGCGGATCCCACTGACCATCGGCCCCATCCCCATGTCGCGCTGCAGCGCGCGTAACGGAACCAGAACGAGGTTCGCATCGAACTCGTAGTATCCCGTGGCGAAGATACCAGTCAAGACGTATCGGCGTAAGGGGGGAAGACCACCCATCAGCAACTCCTTCGGGAGTGTGGACAGGTGGATTTCCTCGCCCCGTTGCGCCTGCAGTTTCTCGGCAAGCCGTCGACCAATCGCCGCGCCAAACACCCCGGGCTCGATCTCTCCCAAAGAGAGTGATCCCTCTATGATTCTGTCGGCCAGGACCGTCGTACCGCCTACTCCCTGTTCCGTCACCCCACGGGCCATACACCCCGCCCGTCGCAGACGACCGTCCCGTGTCTTGCTCAACAGAAAGCCTTCCGCCTGAGCGAATCGTGCAGCGCCGGTCACCCCGTCGACGCGACGGATGCGGTCTACCAGGTCACCGGACTCGAGGAAGGGCTCACTGTAGGCACGGCGAACCGTGATATGCGCGTTCACGCCAAGGAGGCGGTCCTTCACCACCGTCGCATACCCGTTCATCACCGAGATGGCAATGATCAACGACGCGACGCCGATCGCGATTCCCGTGATCCCGGCGATGACGGACACACGTTGACGGGCCTGGCGTCGAATCGATTTGAGGTGTCGGTGAGAAACGACGTAGGGAAATGAGAGCGACATTAATGATACTCATCCATCCGCGACCACCTGACCTCTGTCACAATTGTGACCGCCAGACTCGCGACAAGCACAAGAGCGGTCGAGGGCCAAACGTAGGACCCCGATCGCCAGGCCATCGCCAGCGCACCGAAACTTGCCGTCCACAACACATACAGACTGTCGACGGCAACTGCCGAACAACCACTCCGGTGCAAGCGTTGATACAGATGGTATCTGTGTGCTTGCGTCACGTTATCCCCACGGGTGAGTCTCCGAATGAGGGTGTACGTCCCATCGAACATGAATGCTCCGATGGGAAGAAGGCCAATGTAGACGGGAATCCCGTGTCGGGTGCCGACGAGAGCAATCCACCCAAAAATCAGGCCAAGGTAGTGTGCACCGACGTCACCCATAAAAATGCGAGCAGGCGGCACATTCCAGATGACGAACCCCAGAGATGCGGCCCCGGCGATCAAGCTCAGCGCGGCCAGGTCACCGTCGACTGCAGAGAACAGCGAGAAACCGATCGCGCCGGCCATACAGCCGACCAGCCCGCTCAGCCCATCCAGTCCATCCAGAAAGTTGTAGAGATTCTGAGTATAGAGCAGGATGGCCAAAGGCACCGCAGCAAACAGAGAGGGGTAGACGTCACGCGTGACAACCAGAAGCGTCACGGTGGCAGCGACCTGGACCAGGAGCTTCGTCCGCCACGGTAGCGCGTGTCGTTCGTCGATTACGAGAACCGAGAGGACGACGCCTGAGAGGAAGACACCTAACGAAAGCGCCAGCGGTCGATCGAGGAATGGGTAGAGCATCAACGCCACCCAGACCCCGAACAGGAGCCCCATCCCGCCGATAGTCGGCACTGGAAGGACGTGCATACTCCTTTCGTTTGGAACGTCGACGAAACCGAGCCGTGGAGCGATCGAAACCAGCAAGCGGGTCGCCAGAATCGCGGTCACGAACCCCGCAATGAGAGGCAGGTAGCTCACGCGTCTACGACCAGACGACCACGCCCCTCGTCTAGGGGGCGTGGATGGAAACCAAGCGCTTCTCGAGCCTCGTCGATGTCGACGTGCCGATCCTCTGACGTGCGTTGGATACGGTCGGCCGTAAGAGCGGAGTTCGGTTTGAGCCGACGTAGAACCCGGGATATCCCGAGGGCGACGCTCACGGGGACGTAGACCTTCAGGGGGGTCCGGCCGACTGCATCAGCAATTTTCTCAACCATGTTTGTGTAGGTCGTTGGCTCTGGCTCCCCGAGATCGAAGCTCCGGCACTTTGCCGACTCACGTGAGACCGAGGCGGATACGACATAGGCGACATCACCGGCGAAAACCGGCTGCACAAATCGTTCGCCTGACCCAACGGTCGAAAGAATTCGATGCTTCGTGATTCGATCCCGCAGAGACGAAACGTTCCGATCACCGGGACCGTAGATCGTGGTCGGCCGCAGGATCGTCCACTCGAAGTCTGACGATTCCACTGCCTTCAACCCAGCAACCCGCGCCTCCACATCGGTCAATCCGGCTCGTGAGTGTCTCAGGGCCGAACTGAAGAAAATGACGCGATCCCCCCCCGCACGTTCGCTGAGGGCGATCTCATCGCGCACAGCCTGGATGGGGGCCAGACTGACGATGCAATCCAGCAAGGGGAGATCGACGTTCGGGCCGGTCAGGTCGCACCGATCGACCTGAATTGAATCCCCGAATCCGTGCGCGCCCCTATCCGGATCCCGATAAAGGAGGGTGACCGACTCACCGGCATCCAGCAGTTCCCGAATCACATAATGGCCGACCGCTCGACCGATCCCGATGACACCGATCACCAGATACCTCGCGTCAACCCCAGAAGATGCCGGTCGCTTGTAGTCCGCCTCCGCATCACGTGTCGGCGCTTCTTCAGGGTCTGTGGGATCAGGCGCACTGCGCCCGCGATCGCAGACGGGATCGCGCGAGCACGGCCAGGATGCCTCGTGATGAGCGCCATCCAGATTGCGAGTTCTCCCAGGACAAACGGCGCAAAGAACCTCACGGCGATCCCGGGTGTGGCGTTCTTTATCAGCGTCAGGTACCGATTCTTCAGGATATGCGTCAGAAAGAGAACGCTCTTATCGAGCACACGGACCCGACCACCCTGTGAAGCACTTCCGATGTGCCGGCAGGATATCTCATCTCTGTAAACGCAACGCCACCCCCTCAACTGCGCTCGCCAGGCGAGGTCCAGATCTTCTATGTAGGCGAAGTAGGCCTCGTCGTAGACCTCTCCGTGGATGGCCAGATCATCGAGCATCGTTCGGCGACAGAAAATCGTGGCGCCACTTCCGGCGAACACGTCTCCGGTTGTCGTACCTTCCCCGCTGGCCAGAGCGATCCGCCGCCTCAGATAGCAGCCGCTAAAGTCCGGCTGCCCCTCTCGCATTCCCCGCACACGCCCACACACCCATCCGATCCTATCGTCCTCTTTCGCGGCAACCAGGGCTTTCGCCAGGAACGATGGGTCAAGAAACACATCGCTGTTCAGAATCAGCACGAACGGGTGGCGTGAAGCGGCGATCGCGCGGTTGTAGCCGACACAGAACCCCTCGTTCAGGGGACGTGTCAGCAGCTTGGCGGCGGGGAATTTCTGGCGGACCAGGAAGGGAGAGCCGTCGATCGACCCGTTATCGACGATTACGATCTCGTCGGGTCTTCGAGACTGCTCATACAGCGACGAAAGACAATCCAGGATATGGCCGCCACCGTTCCAGTTGGCGATGACGACCGAGATACCCTCGTCGAGGTGCGCGGGCACCGGCAGGCTAGAAACGATTCTTCTCGAGACCGTCGAGCCGGTCGCGGAGGGTAGCCGCCCTCTCGTACTTCTCTTCGGCGATGGCCTCTTGAAGCTGTTGCGCGAGACGTTGCTTCAACGTGATCGGACGGTTGCGGCCGATCTCGTCACGCCACGTCTGGAGTGCGTAGATCTCTCCACTCTCATCGGCAGACTCGAACTCTTCGAATGCCTCGAGCATGTCCTCAATCTCACGGATGCCCGTGTTCACGATGTCCAGCGCGCCGTCGTAGTCCTCTTCAAGCAGTCTGAGTTCTCCGCGTGCCCGGGTGTTGATCATCGTCACATACGGCCGATACTGCTCGAACAGAAGCTTCTGTTCGTCGCTCGTGGAATACGCGCTGACGAGGTCGAAAATGGCGAGGTTATGGAGCGTATCCTCGATCACACGATCGTAGTCCCCGAGGCGGAGCAGGCAGACGTAGCGATGGTAGTACTGAAGGCTTTCCTGCCCGAGCCGGTCGCAATCTTCATCAACAAGCACGAAGGCATCCTGCGACCCGGCTTCGTGCTTTCGGATCTTCTTCTGGAAGTGATGCAGCAATGATGTCTTGCCGTGTGGGCGTGTTCCGTCGGGACGGCCATCTAGATCCATCTGGAGCATACCGAGGTCGACGCGAACTTGTAGCTTCTCCCGGCCGTCCTGACCAACAATCTTGCGCGCGCAGATATCCTCGGCGTTGAATTCCCAGTTGTTCAGGATTCTAGAAATATCCTGCATTTGCTCTTCTCCCCGACGCAGACCCTTGCGCCACCACACCATCGCGTGTCCTCGCAATTACTGAAGTTGCCGCGTATAACCTGTTAAATACCAAGAAATATGGACGATCCTGAAACGGGTGTCAAACCCTTTGCCCTTATCAAGGCTGGTCCGGAACCCCTGGAATCTCGTCCTTCGCGAGGTGAACGGTCGTCGTCGGGAAAGCGATCTGAAGTCCCAGGCCTTCAAAAGCCGTCATAATCTTTAGGTTCACATCTTCCCTCACAGCGAGATATTCGTCCCAGACGATCGACTTCGTGAAGTAGTAGACCATGATGTCGAGCGAGCTATCGCCGAAGTCAGTGAACCGAACGAGGAAGAAATCCTGGTCGACCCCTTCGTGTTCCGTCAGCAGCTTGCGAATCGCCGCAACAGCGTCGGACATCTGAGCGGCCGTCGTATCGTAGGTCAGTCCGACCGTAACCCAGACCCGCCGAATCGGCCGCCGATCCTGGTTGTCGATGATGAAGTCGGCGAGGCGACTGTTCGGCACGTTGATCAACGTCTTCTCGAACGTGCGGATACGCGTCGACCGAAAGCCGATCTCCTCGACCACCCCTTCGACGTTCCCATCTGGGGACTTGACCCAGTCGCCGATCGTAAACGGCCGGTCGACAAGCAGCATGATCGACCCGAACAGGTCGGATAGGGTTTTCTGGGCAGCCAGCGCGACCGCCAATCCTCCGACACCCAGACCGGCGATAATCCCCGAAATCGAGTAGCCCAGATTCTGCAGGACCATCAGGGCCGCCAGAATCCCCACCGCTACTTTCCCCGCTCTCGACACGAGCGGAACCAGCTGATCGTCGAGCGTGGAGTCCGTACGCATCGCCCATCTGTGGAGGAGATCCGTCAACACGTCCACCATCCGGAACATCAACCAACTCAGGAGCAGGCTTACAGAGAGCAGAACGAACTGGTTCATCAGTTCCCGTACCGGCTGGGGCGGGACAAATGCCTCCACCGCCAGGTAGATACCGATGACCACGACCGACCATCCTGCCGGCGGCTGAATCGCCGTCGCAATCCGGTCATCGATGTCCGTCTGGCTGCGGCTCGCGATCTTGCTCACAAACCGACGGAGGAGGCCGATGATCAGCCACCGCGCGACGAACCCGCCGAGGAGGAACAGAAAGGCCAGCCCTAGCTGGGTCGTGGACCAGCTCGCGAACCACGTCCTTAGACTATCCTGAATCTCGATCTGCACTGTGTTGTCCTATGGATGAGCGGCCATCTTGACACTCCCGACGGCCGGGTCTATTTTCGCGAAAACAGGGAACGGAGAACCCGTGAGCAACGAAGGCATCGTCATACGTCAGCACCTGGGCCATTACTTCGTCGTCATCGACGGCGAGGAATGGGACTGCGCCATCTCGAGTCGGCTGCGCAAGCAACTCGACTACCCCGAGGCCAGTCCGGGGTCTCGGAGACGGCGTGTCCAGCGGGTTCGAAGAACCAAACTCACGGACCCTGTCGTCATCGGAGATCATGTCGAGATCGATCGGGGAGACGATCTGACCGGTATGATCCGGGAGGTGCTTCCTCGCCGTAACAAAGTGTCGCGGAAAGCCTCCGGGACCGGTCGTAAGGAACAGCTCCTTGCCGCCAATATCGATCGGATCGTGCCCGTGTTCGCGGTCACCAACCCGACTCCTGATTGGAACCTTCTCGATCGGATGCTTGCGATCGCGGAGTGGCAGGACCTCCCCGTCACCATGTGCATCAACAAGATGGACCTCGAAGACCAGGTGGACCCTGAACGCGAGCCGATCGCCAATGTGGTCGGTATCTACGAGCGGGCAGGCTATCCCATCGTGTGCACGAGCACCGAAACAGATGTCGGCAAAGATGCCTTCCGTGAGGTCCTCAAAACGGGGATCACGCTTTTTGTCGGCCCGTCCGGCGTCGGCAAGTCGAGCCTGCTGAACTGGCTACAGCCCGGGCTGCAACTCAGGACCAACGAAGTCAGTCACGTCATGGGTGATGGCCGGCACACCACGACCCACCTCGAGCTCGTCTCACTTGAAGACGGCGGGCTGGTCGGCGACATCCCGGGGGTAAAGGAATTTCGATTCTGGGACATCGAGCCAACGGATATCCCCAACCTGTTCAGGGAGTTTCTACCCTATTCAGGCCAATGCCAGTTCTCCGACTGCAGTCACGTTCACGAACCGAACTGCGCGATCAAGCAGGCCGTCCAGGACGGCGACATCTCACGGCTTCGATACGAGAGCTACATCCGGCTGCGAGAGTCCCCCTGAGTCACCCCTCCAGGACCCGCTTCCAAAACAGTTCAAGCACGCCCTGCGCATCAACATCCATCGCAACAGAAATCGGAGAGCCGACCGGCTCAGCGCCAGCAACGCCTTTCCGCCTGTCCACCACCAGCTGCCCGGCGGTCAGGCTCCCATCCGTTTCCACTGATGCCCACAGTTCTTCCGTCTCAAACCCACCCGGCTGAATGGCGAAAGCGACCGCAGTCGGGTCGTGCAGGAAGATCCCGCGGTATCCGTCTGCTTCGGTTCCCCGCTTGATGACCACTTCCGTTGCCTGAGCGAAGAATCTCGCGCGCTCAATGCCCAGATCACGAATTCGCTCCACTTCGTCCGCAGACACGCCAACCCGGCGGGTCACATCGAGAGGAACAAGCACCAGGTTGGACCCCGCCCCCACCACCACACTGGCTGCGTGTGGGTCGGCCACGAAGTTGAACTCTCCTGTCGGAGCGACGTTGCCCGGAACGTCGACAGCTCCGCCCATAACGACGACAGCATCCGCTCGACGCAGGATCCCGGGGGACATCCGTTCTGCCAGAGCAAGGTTCGTGAGCGGTCCCACAGCCAGGATGGCGATCGATCTTCCCGCCTCTTCCAACAGGTCGACCAGATAGCCGGGTGCGTCGTTTCGCGCGTCGACGTCGGATGGTGCAAGGTCCGCGTTCCCCAATCCGGAAGGACCGTGAACCTCCATCGCGTGGACCGGATCCCTGACGAGCGGTCGGTCTGCCCCCCGATAGACCGGTATATCCGACCGCCCGGCAAACGCCAGGATGCGTCTTGCATTCTCGACCCCAATGTCCAGCGGGACGTTTCCCGAAACGACCGTCAGAGCGATGACGTTGAGTTCCGGCGAAGACAGAGCCATCAGAATGGCCATGGCGTCATCAACGCCCGGATCGACATCCAAAACGACGTCCATCAGAGACCGTAGACTGTGGCGTACTTCTGCGTGAGATGGTTCAGGAGCGGCTGGTGACTGAGGGGTTTGCCTGTAACGGTTTCTCCCAGCTCAGCGGGAAGGTATCGCTTGCCCTGTCGATAGATTCGGTCGGTCAGCCACTCACGGAGCGGATCGAATTCGCCCTTCGCGAACTGCGCTTCCAGGTCGCCTACTTCCTCACGGGCGGTATCGAAGAACTGTGCCGCATAGAGGTTGCCCAGGGTGTAGGTCGGAAAATAGCCGAACAGCCCCGCGCTCCAGTGAACGTCCTGCAGACAACCGTCCGTATCCTTCTCGATCGCGAACCCGAAGAAGTGCTCGAACTTCTCATTCCAAAATGCGGGAACGTCATCGACGTCGAGGTCCTCTTCGATCAGAGCCAGCTCCATCTCGAATCGAAGGAGGATATGCAGGTTGTACGTCACCTCGTCCGCCTCCACCCGGATGGTGGACGGTCGCACGTCGTTCACCGCGAACACGAACGCTTCCTCGCTGACGTCCGAGAGCACATCGGGAAACGTTTCTTTGAGCTTCGGATAGAAATGCGACCAGAAGGCCGGGCTTCTGCCCACGAAGTTCTCCCACATCCGCGACTGCGACTCGTGAATCCCCAGGGAGATCGCGCCCCCCATCGGTGAACCCCAGTGCTCATCATCGAGCCCCTGGTCATAGAGTCCGTGGCCAGCCTCGTGAAGAATCCCGAAGAAGGCCTGGTTGAGCTCGTTCCGGTCGTACCGTGTCGTGATTCTCGTATCCCCCGGCCCCAACCCGCTGCAGAACGGGTGGACCGTAACGTCGAGTCTGCCCGCGTTGAAGTCGAATCCGATCGCCTCGGCGGCCATCTTCCCGAACGCCTCCTGCCCGTCAACGGGATAGTCCCTGTGCAGGATCGACAGGTCCGGACGGTTGGGCGCAGAACCAATGGCCTCGACCAGGGGGATCAGCCCATCACGCAGGTTCTTGAAGACCTGTCTCAGACTCTCGGTGGATTCACCAGGTTCGTAGTCATCCAGCAGCGCGTCATACAGGCTGCCCGATCCGTCCGAGAGTGCCGACGCCTCCTCCTTCTTGAGCTGGATGATCTCCGACAGCGTCGACTTGAAGGCGCTGTAGTCGTTCGCTTCTCGCGCGTCCTCCCAGACGAGTTGGCCGTGACTCGTGATCCGGGCCAGCGCTTCGACCAGCTCCTTGGGCAGCTTCGTCTCCCGGTCGTATGACCGTCGCCAGTGTTGCAAGTTCACGGACTCAGGGTCGAGAGGATCGCCCGCAGACGCCTCTGCTTCGCCCAGCCACGCGCCAACGCGCTCGTCCGTCACCCGGTCGTGCACCATCCCTGCCAGCAAGGCCAGCTGGTCGGCCCGGTGCGATCCACCTTCGCGCGGCATGTAGGTGCGCTCATCCCAGCCCAGCACGCTGCCGCAGGAACCGAGCAACGCGGTCTCTTTCATGTGCGCGCGCAGCGCGTCGTATGCGGTGTCGTTTGCCATTCCCGTTCTCTCTGGTATGATATCTGTGAGTTGTCCCGCGACTATGCTAACGGGCCGCCAGATCCACGTCAAGCAGACGCGCTTGGGGGAAGGTGATGGACGAGGCAGACAGGATCGAAAAGATCGAGCAGATGGTCGCGGCGTTCGACGTCGAGCGTCCACGGATCAAACTTCCCGACACGAAGCGTATCTACTTCGTGGGGGAAGACCAGGGGGATCAGGCTCGGTCGATCGGCCAACGGTTCTGGCTGCCTGTCTCCCACGCCTACGGCATTTTCGTCTGCGCATACACGGCGATGTTCTGCATCCCTGCGTTCACGAACGAAGCGCTGGCGAGGCAGCCAGACCGGTTCTCGCTGAAGCGGCTCCCCCTCACCATCCGATCCACAAGCAGCTTCATCCTGGACGCATTCGGCTATGACCGCAGAACCGAACGTGAGCGCGAGGTCATCTACTCGCCCGGCCCCGTTATCAGCAGCAATCATGCGAAGACCGAACACAAAGAGCGGATCTCGAACCCGACCATGGCCTACTTCGGCGTCCATCTGATCCGGAATGCCGAACGAGGGATCGAGTCGTCAGAAGACGAGAAGACGTGGCATCACGACTATCTGGCCGGATTCTTCAGGAGCGCCGGATACCCTATCCCGAATCGGTCGGAAACAGACGTGTTCGTAAAAACGGTAGACGACACCATGGCCGGCGTATTACATTCAGAACTGTGGGCCAGCAGTTTGTCGGCCGCTAACGAGCTGGGCACGGGGCTCACGAAAGAGGACATCATCAGCAGCCTCCCCGACAAAAGCAGACGATTGTTTGACGCGTCCTGATCCGGACACTACTCAAAGGAGGAAGGGATGAAGCTCGAGATCGAATATTGCGCGCAGTGAGGCTATGAGGACGAAACCGTCAGTTTGACGGACCAACTTCTCAAGGCATTCAAGCAGGACATCGAAGCATTCACGCTGATCCCGTCGAGCGGCGGACGATTCGAAGTAACCCTCGACGGCGAACTGGTCTACTCGAAGCTTCAGGAGAAGCGATTCCCGGAGTACTCGGAGATCGAGCCTCACCTAAAGAAAAAGCTCGGATAAAGATAAGGCCGCCGACATCTGACTGTCGGCGGCCTTATCCATTCAGGTGCTTGTCGCTCAGTTGACTGCGGGCACTGTTGCGCGAACACTTGTTTTCGTAGCACTCGCCACACGCGATATGCGTTTTGGTTTGACCAGCGCTGTGTCGATCACGCGGTTCACGTGATCGGCAAACACAAGCATCAGGCTCTTCCGCACACTCTCCGGAATATCATCGATATCCTTCCGGTTGCCCTCGGGCAGGATCACCGTCGACATACCCGCCCGGTGTGCGGCCAGGACCTTGTCCCGGACGCCCCCGATCGGCAGTACCTTCCCACGCAGCGTTACTTCACCCGTCATCGCCACGTCCTTGCGCACGGGACGACCGGTGAAAACCGAGGTCAGGACGGTCGCCATCGTCACACCTGCGGACGGCCCATCCTTGGGGATAGCTCCGGCTGGCACGTGAATGTGAATGTCCGACCCGTCAGCGAAGTTCTGTTCTAACCCGAGCTCCGCCCATCGAGATCTCACGAACGTCATCGCCGCTTCCACAGACTCCCGCATCACATCCCCGACCTGCCCCGTCAGCTTGAGCCGACCTGTGCCCGGCATCTTAGACGCCTCGACAAACAGTACATCGCCGCCAACAGGCGTCCAGGCCAAGCCTGCCACCACGCCAACCTCATTCGAAGTCTCAGCCGTCTCGTGCCGATATCGAACCGGCCCCAGGTAATCCGGGAGGTCCGTATCCTTCACCCGGATCCGCCTCACCCGTCCCTCAGCGAACTTCCGGGCCGCCTTACGGGCGATCGAGCCGATTTCCCTCTCGAGATTCCTCAACCCCGCCTCGCGGGTATACCCCCCGATCACCGACCGCAGCGTGCTCTTGTCGATGTAGAGCTTTTTGGCGTTCAGGCCGTGCTCAGTGAGTTGCTTCGGCACCAGATACCGTCGGGCGATCTCCAGCTTCTCCGCTTCGGTGTATCCGGACAGTTCCAGGATCTCCATCCGGTCGAGCAGCGCCGGAGGAATCGTGTGCAGCGAGTTGGCCGTCGCGATGAACATGACCTTCGACAGATCGAACGGTACGTCGAGATAGTGATCGGTAAATGTGCTGTTCTGCTCCGGATCGAGGACTTCCAGAAGGGCCGACGAAGGATCGCCCCTGAAATCTGACCCGAGCTTGTCGATCTCGTCGAGCATGAACACGGGATTGCTCGTCCCCGCTCGACGCAGCCCCTGGATGATCCGGCCCGGGAGCGCGCCGACGTAGGTTCGGCGATGCCCGCGAATCTCGGACTCGTCTCGTAGCCCGCCCAACGACATCCGGACAAACTCGCGCCCCATCGACTCGGCAATCGATCGCCCAAGCGACGTCTTGCCCACGCCGGGAGGACCGACGAGGCACAAGATGGGCCCCCGCATATCGTCTTTGAGACTGCGGACGGACAGATACTCGAGAATCCTGTCTTTCGGCTTCTCGAGACCAAAGTGATCCTTGTCGAGCTTCTTCTCTGCTGCCTTCACGTCCAGGCGATCTTCACTGGTCTCGGACCACGGCAGATGGACCATCCAGTCGAGGTAGGTTCGGGAGACGCCATACTCGGGAGACGCCTGGGGCGTGCTCGCCATCCGATCGAGTTCGCGTTCGGCTTCGGCCAGAGCCTCTTCCGGAAGCCCGGCTTCGGCGATCTTCTCCCTCAGCTCGTCGACCTCCTGTGAACCCGCGCCGTCTCCGAGTTCATCCTGGATAGCTCTCAGCTGTTGTCGCAGGATGTACTCACGCTGCTCGTCTTTGAGTGTCCCCGCTGCCTCAGACTGGATCTTCTGACGCAGCTCGAGAATCTCGACCTCCCGGTTCAAGAACTCGTTCACGAGCTCGGACCGACGTCGGACGTTCAGTTCGCCCAGGATCTCCTGACGTTCCTCGAAATCCAAATTCAGCTGGGTCCCGATGAAGTCGACACGCTGTCCGGGTTCGGGTAACGTTGCCAGAGCTTCGGCCATCTCATTCGGCACGTTTGGCGCCAGATCAACGGCCTTCCGGAACTGTCCAATCACGTTGCGCTCGAGTGCCTCGAAGCGAGTCGAATTCTCGACCAGATCCTCGAGCTCCCTCACGAGAACGGTCGGACCCGCACCGTCGCTCAGCACACGCTGGATCCCGATTCGGGAGACACCGTGAACCAGCAGTTGGAGCCTGCCATCGGGTGTTCGCTTAGACCGCAGGAGTTGTATCGCGGATCCAACCGGATGGAGATCTTCCTCACGAAGGGCCGATGTCGGCCTGGGTGTATCCTCATCAGCTTCGGTAGGAATGCGACCGAACAGGGCCGCTACCTTATGGCCCGTCTTCAGCGCTTCCTCGGCTGTGCGGATCGCCTCCTCGTCCTCGATAATCAGAGGAGCCGCCATATATGGATAGATGACCACTTCTGATGATGTCAGAAGCGGTAGGTTCGGTGGGAATGAACGTTTCGCGAGTGCCTCGGGGGCGGTCGGGTCGACTGTCTCTTCTGAAGCCATCTTTGAGCTCCCTCAGTTAGTTGCTCTTACTATTTCAGACCCCGCCCACGATTGCAAGTTGCGTGCCCCCTGCCCAGAAACTCACTATGTTTATATTTTTCATACAATTACCCGTCACACCACCTCAGCCTGCCAAAGGGCCATTGCGCCATATTGGCAGTCCCTTCGGCCGGGCGGCTGTCAGATCGCCAACTAACACCACAGAATCGGGGGCCATCCTGTCGGTTGTCCACGGTCGACGCCGGTTCTATATTCCCAGCCGCTATGAACGCCTCGAACTTTGGAGATCGCTATGAGTAGCCCCTACCGGCTCGCCATTGTTGGCGGAGGGATCAACGGTCTGTGTGCCGCCTATTCTGCAGCCGCCCGAGGCACAGATCGCGTCCTATTGCTAGACCAGTTCAGCCTTGGTCACACACGCGGCAGCTCTCACGGACATTCCCGGGTCACGAGAAGTGCGTATGTCAATGAGGACTACGTCAGTCTGATGCAGATCGCACACGATGAGGCGTGGCCGGAAGTCGAGTCCGCGACTGGCGATCAACTGATTTACCCATCGGAGGGCTGCTTCTTCGGGCCGGCTGGAAGCAAATACGACAGCTACGCGAAAGCCGCTAGAAACGTCGGCGTCAACTGTGTGGAGATCGACGTGGCCGATGCGCGAAAGCGCTACCCGCAGTTCAGGTTTTCGGATACGCCCGGTGTGATCCTGGACCGTACGGCCGGGCTCGTCGCTGCAAGCAAAGCAGTCGGCGGGCTCTCCAGCTACTTGAACAAGCGAATTGACGTCCTGGAAAACACACCCGTATTGGAGGTAGACCTCTCGTCCTCCCCCATTCGCATCCGCACGTCAACAGACACGCTGCTGGCAGAAGCCGTCATCGTCACTGCTGGTCCCTGGGTGCGAAACCTGGTCCCGACACTGAACGGCCAGGTGACGGTCGCTCGGCAGACCGTGAGCTACGTGCGGCTGAAGACGGATCACGACGCTCACCAGCTCGGTAGCTTCCCCGTCTGGGGCTATCTGGGTGGCCAGGACAGCCTTGGATACTACGGTCTCCCCGAGTTCGGTCAGCCGGGAATCAAAGTCGCCAAACACATCATCCGTGGACGCGACGACGATCCGGATGAACCGCAGGAACCGAAAGACGAAGAAGTCGAGGACCTACGCACATTCATCCGGGACTGCTTTGCTCCCGAACTGGACACATTCGAAGGATTCGAAACCTGCCATTACACGAACACCTCGAACGAGGACTACATCATCGATCACCACCCGGACAACCCGGCTTGCGTGATCGGATCGGGGTTTTCGGGACACGGGTTCAAACTCGGCCCGGTCACCGGACGGGCACTCGCTGACCTGGCCCTGGATGGGGCGCCGTCGTGCAACACGTTCGCTCGTGTCCGGGATCGATTCAGACTGAAAGGCTAAGGCATGAGGTGGGGATGCTGTGGGGACCTCGAACGTTTCGAGGCTATCGAGTCTGCTGGATACGACTTCATCGAATCACCAGTGCGCGTCCTGTGTGTAGACGAACCTCCCAAGTCAGCTGAATCGTATCGGTCTGCCGTGCTGGGGTCCCGTCTGAACGCGGAGGCATTCAACGTCTTCCTCCCTGGCACCCTCCCGATCATCGGGCCCGACGTCGATTCATCGGCCCTGAACACCCACGTCCAGACGATCGTTGACCGGGTATCCGACCTTGGCGCAGAGATCATCGTCCTGGGCAGCGGAGGTGCGAGAGGGATCCCAGAAGGTTGGGATCCGCATGAAGGGAGAAAGCAGTTTCTTGCCTTCTGCAACCTGGCCGCCGACATCACGGGTCCTGCCGGGATCACGATCGTAATCGAGCCCCTGGTGAAGCGGGCGTGTAACTACATCCACACGATCGCGGAGGGACGGGATCTGGCCGACGCCGTTGGACGGTCGAAGGTATCGACACTTGCCGACCTGTATCATATGCAGATGAACGAGGACCCGATCGAAGTCCTCGGCGAGTACGCGCCACACCTGATGCACGTTCACGTACCTGTTCCGCGCGTCCCCGGCCGGGTCGAACACGATCTCGACTTCGATCACTCGACCTTCCTCGCCCAACTCAAACACGCCGGATACAAGGGCAGAATCTCGGTCGAGGACAACGGGAAGAATTTCGCGGATTTCGACCAGGAAGCCGGCCCTGTGCTGACACACCTGAAAAAGCTGTGGGAAACCGTCTGAGGAGGACGAATGAAGATTACGGACGTCAGGACCATCCCCCTGTTCGGAGAAACCCCAGAGACCGGATGGTCGCGTGAGCCGGGACCGGAGGAGAACCTGCACACGCTCGTCGTTGTGGAAACGGATGGCGGCATCACGGGGGTCGGGAGCAGCTTTACGAGTCGCGGCCTCGTCGACGGCGCGCTGGAATTACTCCGACCGAACCTGATCGGTGAATCCGCCATCGAGCCCGAGCGTGTCTCGGAGAAGCTTCTGCAGATGACCTTCTGGCAGGGACGAGGTGGCGCGGTGACTCACGCTGTCAGCGGGATCGATATCGCTCTCTGGGATATCTTCGGCAAAGTCTGCGGGCAGCCAGTGGGCCGGCTTCTCGGGGGATACTACCGCGACCGGATCAAGCCTTACGGCTCCCTGTTGTTCGAGGATCCTTCCACATTCCCTGATGTCCTGACCGCAGCGACCGATCGCGGATTCAAGGCGTTGAAACTGGGATGGGGTCCGTTTGGCCGGGTCCACGCGGCGATGGACGAGAAGCTTGTCAAAACCGCGCGTGAGACCGTCGGCCCTGATGTGGAGTTGATGGTGGACGCGGGCGGGAGCGATCAGTTCTGGCCGCACGGATACAAGTGGGCACTCGAGCGTTCGAAGATGCTGGCTGACTACGACATCGTCTGGTTCGAGGAGCCCCTTCCACCGGATGACATCGAGGGCTTCATTCGCCTTCGCGATCACTCCCCCGTTCCGATCGCTGGATGCGAAGTGCTCACACGGCGCCAGAGCTTTCAGCCGTTTATCGAGCAGGGCGCCTTCGACATCATCCAGCCGGACGTGACCAAAGTGGGTGGAATCTCGGAGCTCCGCCGAATTCTCTGGTCCGCCCTCGACCACAACATCCTTCTGGTTACCCACGGATGGAACACAGCACTCGGCCTGGCCTCTGACCTGCACATTGCGGCTGCACATCCCACTGCTCGCTGGGTCGAGTATATCACCCCTTCGCCCTACATCGAGGAGATCGTGACCTCACCATTCGTCATCGATGACAACGGACTACTGGAGATTCCCCAAACGGCAGGTCTGGGAATCGAACTGGATTGGGACCGAATCAAGCACTACTCAGGTGGGATCGGCTGATGAAGATCGGAATCGCAGGCGTCCATTACGGACATATCGGAGGGATGTTTCGGTCGGCGATCAACGCCCCGAACGGTGAGGTGGTCGGGATCTACGAGCCGGACGACGAGCTCTTTCACAAGTATGCCGACGAACACAACCTGTCTCGTTTCGACTCGCTCGACGCGTTGATCGACACGTCAGATCTGGTCGCGGAAGGGATGCGGCACGAAGAAAAGGCGGATCTGGTAGAGCGGTGCGCAGAAGGAGGCGTTTCGTGCTACCTCGACAAGCCCCTCTGCAGAAACGAGGATGATTTCGACCGAATCACGAGGGCCGTCGAGAAGAGTGGCATCAAGCTCACAATGAACTTCACGTCACGCAATCATCCGCCCTTTGTCGCCCTTCGAGAGGCGATCGAAGCGGGTGAACTGGGTGATATTGTCAGCCTGATCACCACCCATCCGCATAAACTCGGGAGCTTCGCGCCAGACTGGTATTTCGACCCCGAGCGATACGCCGGCGTCTTCCACGACCTGGCCGGTCACGGTGTCGACCAGATCCTGTGGCTCACGGGATCGACGGCGACGGCCGTACACGCACTCTCAACGGTCAAGCGGTGGACGACCGAACCCAGACTGGACGTCGACCATATCCAGGCGTCGATCCAGCTGTCGAACGGCGCCCTGGCCACTGCCACTGCGGACTGGCTCACACCCCAGAACTCACCCTCCTTCGGTGACACGCGATTTATTCTTATGGGCACAAGGGGCTCTGCCCACCTGCGCGCCTACGCGGAGAATGGTCTCTTGATCTGTTCCGAGGAGAAGGGTCGGTACACGCCGGACCTGCCGGACGTATCGAACGCCCGGTTCGTGGAACTGGCCATCGATGCCTTCGAGCGAGGCGAGGAAGCCAGCGTGTCTACGCACGATGTGATGAACGTCGCCCGCACCTGTCTGGCTGCTGAGCGATCGGCGCGGAATGGCGGGGAGTTGGTCCGCCTGGACTGAGTGCCCTGCTAGTCCAGCGCGGCGGCTTCGCTCGCCTCGTCCACCGTTGTCGCCCGAGGCTCGATCCCGATGTTCAGGTTGACCACCAGGAACACTGCGATAATCATCGCGCACAGAATCGATATCACGATCCCGCCCGATATCAGATTCTGACGCTCTTCTTCTCTTCCGAGCACGTCGCCAAGAGATCTCATGTGACCCTCCCGGTTGAATGATGATCTCGACAACATTGGGGGTACATAGAAAAGACCCGACATCCCGCGCCGGGTCAATTCGCGTCATTCTCTTCCGCTCATCCCAATTCTGAACACGTGTTCAAAAATGAGTCCGTGCGGTCTCAGACAGGCCGTCGAAAGGTCAATCCACGACATCCTTGTGTGTCGTCACCTGCTCCAGCCGCTCCGGGACCGGCTCATACCCGACGCCGACGCGATCCCCCAACCTCACGCGGCAATCATCGTCCAGCTCGATCCAATGCTCGGTGATATCCTCAACATACCACTTTGTCGACGGAAACAGATCGGCCGGATAACCGAACCCGGACAGTGTGCCAAGGGCCGCGCAAATCCCGGCCCCGACGCCGCTTTCCAGCATTCCCCCAACCCACGCTTCGATCCCTTCACTCACCGCCATATCGTGAATCTGCTTCGAGTGATACAGTCCGCCGACACGACCGGGCTTCACATTGATCACCTTGCAGGCTCCGACCTTGACGGCCAGTGTGAAATCTCTCGGGCTCTTCACTGACTCGTCGAGGCAGACCGGCGTTTCGATCATTTGCTGCAATTCAGCGTGCTCGATGAGATCCGTGTATTGCAGTGGCTGTTCGATCATCGCCAGGTTGAACCGGTCGAAAGCACGAAGCGTGGCCTCGTCCTCGTGCAAATCGTAGCCTGAATTGCAGTCCACGTGGATCACGGGATCTGGGAATGCTGAGCGGACCGCTTCCAGCATCTCGACATCCCACCCGTGCTTCACCTTCAGCTTGATGCGTGGGAATCTGGCGTCTACCGCGCCTTGAATCAGCCCGAGCAGGTCATCGATCGTGTCCTGCACACCAAAGTCGGCCCCACACAGGATTTCGTCAGAGGCGCCGCCCAGGACCCGCCAGAGCGGCTTTTCTAGGATTTTGCTCTGAAGACCCCACCAGGCGGTCTCAACGGCTGCTTTCGCGAACGGATTCCCTTTGTAGATCGACATCAGGTCCAGCAGTTCGGCCGCCAGATCTACCTCTTCACCCACCACACGGGGAAGCAGGAACTGGCGAGCCGTCTCATAGACTGAGATAGCCGACTCGGGCGAGTAGGTGGGCGCGAAAAACGGGGTTGCCTCGCCCCACGCCTGCTGGCCGCCCCCGTCGAGCCGGACGATGACGGAATGGATCGTCGCATCCTCGCCGTAAGCCGTGCGCCACGGGCTAATCAGCGGGAGTTCGACATACCGGATTTCAGCGGATTCAATCTTCATTCTTGGACACTCTTGGATAGCTGGTTCGGCGGCAATATACTCAGCGGAGCGAGACCCGGTCAAGAATCCCGACATCGTTGACGCGTCATGTCCAAACCTGTATATTCTTTTGCTCTACGTTATTGAGTTTTTTAAACTTGAATACGTTTTAGCCCTTCCGAACGAGCACTGATGACTGGCCCCGATCACATACGCAATTTTTGCATCATCGCCCATATCGATCACGGGAAATCCACCCTAGCCGACCGTCTGCTCGAGCACACCCTCACCCTCGGTCACAACCAGATGAAAAACCAGGTCCTCGATGACATGGATCTGGAGCGGGAACGCTGGATCACCATCAAGTCTCACGCCGTCCGCATGGAACATAAGGCCGAGGACGGGAACACCTACACGCTGAACCTGATCGACACCCCGGGGCACGTCGACTTCTCCTACGAAGTCTCCCGTTCGCTGACCGCCTGCGAGGGCGCTCTTCTCCTAGTCGATGCCGGTCAGGGCGTTGAAGCCCAGACCGTGTCGAACGTCCTCCTCGCGATGGAGCACGATCTCGAGATCATCCCTGTCATCAACAAGATCGACCTCCCGAATGCCGAGGTCGATCGGGTGGTCGTGCAGATCCACGACCTGATGGGAGTCGAGGAGTCGGATATCCTGAAGATCAGCGCGAAGAACGGGATCGGTGTCGAAGATGTCCTGACGGCGATCATCGACCGGATCCCAGCACCTACGGGTGACGCAAGCAAGCCGCTTCAGGCCCTCGTATTCGACTCCATCTTCGACCGATACCGCGGTGCAGTCGCCTACGTGCGCGTCTTCGAAGGCACGCTGAATCGGAACGAGCCCATTCGCTTCTTCTCGACCAACCAGGAGTATGAGGCGGAGGAAGTCGGCCAGCTCAAACTCGGTCGCGTCAAAACCCAGCAACTGGTGGCCGGTGAAGTCGGCTACTTAATTGCCGGGATTAAGGAACTCGAAAACGCCCGCGTTGGGGACACCGTCACTGGAATCAAGAATCCCGCCGACGAACCGCTCCCAGGCTACCAGGACGTCAAACCGATGGTGTTTGCCGGTCTATATCCGGTCAACTCCGAGGACTACGAGGACCTTCGGACCGCACTCGAGAAACTCAGCCTCAACGACGCCTCCCTTCAATACGAGCCCGAGACCTCGACGGCTCTCGGCTTTGGATTCCGATGCGGGTTCCTCGGTCTGCTGCACATGGAGATCATCCAGGAGCGGCTGGCCCGGGAGTTCGAGATGGAGATCATCACCACCGTCCCGAACGTGGAATACGAGGTCCTGCTCACTGACGGCGAAGTCGTCAACGTCCACAACCCGGCCGACATGCCGCCGCCGGGCAAGATCGAAGACATCGCCGAACCGATCCTGGACGCACAGATCCTCGTCCCCACCGAGTTCCTCGGCAACGTGATGAAGCTCGCGCAGGACAAGCGCGGCGCGTATATCACGACGGAGTATCTGGACGCTGATCGCGCGATGCTCAAGTACGAGCTTCCTCTGTCCGAGATCGTACTCGACTTCTACGACCGGCTCAAGTCCGTCACCAGGGGCTACGCGTCGTTCGACTACGAGTACAAGACCCATCGCGCATCGAAGCTGGTCAAGCTCGACATCATGATCAACGGCGACCCGGTTGACTCGCTCTCCGCGATCGTCCACCGTGACAATTCCTATCCGTGGGGACGCGCGCTCTGCCAGAAGCTGAAGGAACTCATTCCGCGACAGATGTTCGAAGTCGTCGTTCAGGCGGCGGTCGGAAGCAAGGTCATTGCCCGTGAGTCGGTGCGACCCTTCCGGAAGAACGTCACGGCCAAGTGCTACGGTGGCGACGTCACCCGGAAGCGCAAACTCCTGGAAAAGCAGAAAGAGGGCAAGAAGCGGATGAAGCAGGTGCGCAGCGTCGAGATCCCGCAGGAGGCGTTCCTGGCCGTTCTCAGCATGGACACCTGACGACCTTCGATGGCGAAGCGCAAATCAGGCTCGAGTGTCTTCTCGGACACCTCCACGTTCGTCCGGTATCTCCTGGTCCTAGTGATCGCGACCGTCCTGCTAAGAGTCTTCGTGATCCAAGCTTACCAGATCCCGTCCGCCTCGATGGAAGACACGCTTCTCGTAGGCGACTTCCTAGTGGGAAACAAACTCGCCTACGGTGCACATATCCTGGGGCTCCGGATGCCCGGATATCAGTCACCGCAGAATGGGGAGATCGTTATCTTCCGATTTCCGCACGACCTAGAGCGGGCGTTCATCAAGCGATGCGTGGCCTTGCCGGGACAGACGGTGGAGATCAAAGACAAAGTCCTGTACGTCGATGGTGAACGGACGATCGACCCGGAACGGTCGAAGTATGTCGACGCCCGTGTTCTGCCACGCGAATCATCCAACGGAATTAGAGACAACTACGGACCGGTCACCTGCCCGCCCGATCACTACTTCCTGGTCGGCGACAACCGGGACAACAGCGACGACAGCCGGTTCTGGGGGTTCGTCTCAAGCGATCTGATCGTCGCCAAAGCAGGGCCGATCTACTTCAGCTGGGCACCCGACGCCGACGCCCCGACCTACTCGGGCCCCGCTTCGCTGCCCGGGATGCTCGTTTACAATCTGGCGCACGTCTTTGATCGCGTGCGGTGGAGCCGTATCGGAACGTTCACGAATTGATGCCGGGCCTCTACGTCCACATACCTTTCTGCGCATCCGCCTGTCCCTACTGTGACTTCGCTTTCGTCGTCGGTCGTGATGCGCATGCGGATCGATACCGAAGTGCAGTTATCACCGAGCTCGACGCGCGTGCCGGCGATATAGAGGGACCACTCGATACAGTCTACTTCGGCGGTGGCACGCCGTCCACCGTCCCTCCTACTCAACTCTCCGACATCATCCGGCTAGCCGAGGAAGCAGTCGGGTTTTCCGATGACGTCGAGATCACAGTCGAAGCGAACCCGAACGATTACGAGCACTTCAGCGCGTTACACGATCTGGGCGTGACCCGGTTGAGCCTTGGCATCCAGTCGATGCACTTGTCGACTCTGGTCGCGCTGGGGCGATCGCATACCCCTGATGACGCGCGTCGATCCGTCCAGACAGCTCGGGATGCCGGCTTCACGAACCTCAACGTCGATGCCATCTTTGGTGGCCCTAAGCAGACCGTCGAGCAGTGGGAGGCCGATCTCCAGGAACTGATCGCCCTCGAGCCTGATCACGTGTCGATCTACGGTCTGACCATCGAACCGCGGACACCGTATGAAAGACAACGAGCGGCGGGCACCCTCGCCCTGGCAGATGAGGACGAACAGGCAGCGATGTATGACATCGCTCTCTCGCTGACGTCGACAGCTGGACTTGACCAATACGAGATCAGCAACTACGCCAAACCAGGTATGGAATCGCGTCACAACCTCGCGTGCTGGCGGGGGGACACGTATATGGGCGTCGGTATGTCTGCCCACTCGTATGAGGGTCACGCTCGCGCCTGGAACGTCCGCAACATGAACCGCTATCTCGAACGGATCGAAACGGGTGAGTCCCCAGAGGAAGGGAGAGAGGTCATCACCGACGAGACGCGGAATCTGGAGCAACTGATGCTGGGACTGCGGACCCGCGACGGCGTGGATCGCGCAGTCTTTCGAGTAGCCGACACAGCCTACCGTCTCCTGTCGCAGAACCTGATCGAAGCTCACGGCGACCGTCTCCGCCTCACTCGATCCGGCAAGCCGTTGGCCGACCTGGTCAGCGAGCAGCTGGCGCGAGACCTGTAATGGCATTCACGAT
The DNA here is from genome assembly GCA_002727195.1 of Gemmatimonadota bacterium. Lineage (GTDB taxonomy): Bacteria > Latescibacterota > UBA2968 > UBA2968 > UBA2968 > UBA2968. The sequence goes on along the minus strand of PBWH01000006.1, from coordinate 501,069 downwards.
ACGACTCCCTGGATCCACGGCGAACCTGGGTCCAGGATACGACGTACTGGGTCTCGCACTCGGCATTCACAACCGAGTAACCGTTCGTGAATCCGAATCGGGCCGTCACGTCGCACGGAACAGCGGAAACGGAACCGAGGAACTGCCGACAGACGGGACGAACCTGTTCTTCCAGGCAGCCGAGACCCTCGCCGACCGTGTCGGCAAGACGCTTCCGCCTATCGAGGCAGAGTCTACGATCGATGTCCCGCTGGCTCGTGGACTCGGGAGCAGTTCGACGGCTATTGTGGCTGGTGTCGTCGCGGCGAATCACCTGCTTTGTGATGAGCTGGACAGGCAGGCGCTCCTCAACGTCGCCACCGAAATCGAAGGACATCCGGACAACGTATCCCCGTGCCTGTATGGCGGGTTCACAGTGTCCACTGTCGCAGACGGCCACGTTACCTGTGTTCGTGCGGAGCCTCCGAAGGATTTTCAGGCGGTCGTCGTGGTCCCTGACTTCCAGTTGAAGACGAAGGACGCGAGGAACTCCCTTCCTGCAGAGATATCGCACGAAGATGCCACCTTCAACGTGGGTAGAGCCTGCGTGGTGACTGCCGCCATGCTGCAGGGCGATCTGGACGCACTAGCCGCGGCGATGGAAGACCGTCTCCATCAGCCCTTCCGGACTTCCCTGATCCCTCACTACGAGGGTGTCACCGGGGCCGCCCTGGATGCCGGCGCTCTCGGCGTGGCCTTGAGCGGAGCCGGACCAACGATCTTCGCGTTCGCCCGCGAGAATGCTCAGGCCATCGGAGATGCGATGGCCGCCGTATGGACGGAGAACGGCATCGACGCAATCCCGTACGCTTTGCCCGTCGACCTCGATGGAACTGTAATCGAATGAACGCACTGAGAAAAAGCCGTCTTCCTATTTCCTCCCGGATCCTGATCTGGACGCTGGTCGCCTGCACGATCGGGCAGCCTTCGCTCGCCTTCGCACAGAGGCGCGGATCGGAGGGCGAGAACCGGCGCCCCACCCGATCGGGGCTGGACATGTTCTCGAGACGGTCGGGAAGCGCCTCCGAAGACCCTGATTTCGGCCTGGAACTGACCACAATCAGCAAGGCCGCCTTTGACGCGGTCATCCGTACCGGACGTTACGTGGTCGGCCCGGGCGACGGATTCTACGTCGTCGTGGACACCGAGAAGGAACTGGTCGCGGAAGAGGTCTTTATCGGCGCGGAAGGGACGCTCATCATCCCGTATGTCGGCTCAGTCCCGATCGCGGGCTTGCCGCTGTCCAAAGCCCAGGACGCGATCGACGCCGCCATATCTGGGCGGTTCAGGCACCTGGACATTGCCGTAAACCTGTCCCGACTCCGGTCGTTTCCGGTCAACGTGATCGGTGAGGTCGAATTCCCTGGCGCCTATCTGGTCGAGGGCGTCGAACAGGTTTCGGAACTCATCATCAAGGCGGGCGGACTGCTCGACGAAACCAAAGGGCTCGCATCGCTCAGGAACATCGAGATCCGGACCACAACGGCAGACGGTCAGCCGATAAACGTTCGGAGCGCCGATCTGATCCTCTGGAACCTGACGGGTGACATCCGATACAATACGTTCGTCGTCGACGGTGATCAGGTCTTCGTGCCCGTCAAGGGAGACTCGGTCACCGTATCCGGCGCCGTTCACCGTCCGGGAAGCTACGAGTACTCACCGGCCGACCGGGTGTCCGACCTGGTCCGGCTCGGCCGTGGCCTGATTGGTGACGCGAGCGGATCGACTGCTGAAGTCCTGCGTCTCAAACACGACAGCGTGGAACGGATACAGGTGGACTTGCGCGCCGCGCTCTCGGGCGATCCTTCAGCGGACTTCCCGATGATGGCCGGTGACAAGCTGTTTATCGTAGGTGATCAGCCCAGGGTGACAGTCGAGGGTGAGGTCCGATTCCCGGGTGCCTACCCGGTCACGCCGGGACTGACGCTGAGTACTCTAATCGAGACGGCGGGCGGATTCACCGAACTCGCGTCTCTCGGTCAGTCGTCCGTTATCCGTCGCGTTGAGTTTGGCGTCGGCAAAGAAGAGGACCCGAAGCTTGCCAGACTCCTGACCCTCCCTAGGAACCAGCTGACGGACGGTGACCTGGCTTACATCACGATGAAAACGCAGCAGGTCCCGGGACGACTTCCCGTTGATTTCGTGAGCCTGTTCGAAGGAGGCAACAAGGCTGAAGACGCCCCACTCAAAGGGGACGACGTCATCCGCGTTCCTCGGCTGAGGCCAACCGTTCTCGTGAACGGATCGGTCGTATCTCCAGCGGCGATCCCCTACAACGCGACGTACACCGTCGCTGACTACATCCGGGCCGCAGGTGGCTTCGCCGAAAACGCCCGGACCGGCAACGTCTATGTCATCGTCGGCAGCACGGGTAACTCGATTCCGATCAGCCAGAAGGCAGTCAAGGTAGCCCCGGGCGACGCCATCTATGTCCCATCCAGGGTAGCGGGGCAATCGTGGCAGACCTTCCGCGAAGTCCTCACCGTAGCCGGGCAGATCGCGACTCTCGTGCTGACGATCGTCGCCATCAACAGGAACTGAGATGGCGCGCGAAACCGGCATACTCGACCACGTTGTCGTCCTCGTCCGCTGGAGACGGCTGATACTGTCGGCGTTCCTCCTGGTCAGTCTGGGGACCGCTGGCGTGTCGCTCATTCTGCCCGAGGCCTACCGGGCATCCGCTACGGTCTATCCCCCCGGCCAGGGATCGAACACGCTCGGGCTGGGCGGACTCCTGGGTGACCTGCCCGTCGGTCTCCTCGGGCTGGATGGCGGCGGAGTATCAGCCACCGACTTCATACCTGTTCTCGAAAGCGAGCGGGTCGCGTCGGCTGTCGCCGAACGGTTCAACCTTCAGGACCTCTACCAGACCAAGACGCGAGAGCAATTGATGATGGCCGTAGGGGCTAGACTCGAAGTCTCCCTGTCGCGTGAACAGTTCCTGTCGGTCTCTTACGAAGCCCCGACACCCCAGGCCGCGGCAGAACAGACGAACGCTTTTGTCGACGAGCTCGACAAAGCCTTGAGGGAGCGGAAGCGGGAGCAGGCAGGCAGCCTGCGGTCCTACTTCGAAACAAGATTGGCAGAAGCGGAGAAGGACGTCGCGACGGCAGAGGTCAATTACAAGCAATTCCAGAAGGCACACATGGCAATCGACCTCGAGACGCAGGCGAAAGCCCAGATCGAGACGGCTGGCATGCTGGTCTCCGTGCTGGCAGAGCAAATCATCAAGAAAGAAGTCGCCGACCGGATGATGGAGTCCGGTCATCCCAAACTGGCGCAACTCGACCTGGAAATCGGGGCGACGGGAGACGCGATCGACCGCATCCTGATGGGCAGCCCCGACCAGGGAGACTCAGATCTGCCGGACATCGTGATCCCCTTCCGCCAGGTGCCTGATCTGGGTCATCGCGCGCTGCAATTGATGCGGGACATCGAAATCCAAAATGCGATTTACAAGTTCGTCCGGCAGGAATATGAGAAATCGAAGCTGGAGGAGGACAAGGAGATCGCTCAGGTCATCATCCTCGACCCGGCCCTGCCGCCAGATTCCAGGAGCAAACCCCGCCGAACGATGATGGTTCTCCTGACGGGCGGGCTAAGCCTGGTCCTCAGCATCCTCTTCGCTTACGTCTACGAGGCGATGTCGAACATGGACAACACGAGCCGTGAGAAGTGGAGCGAAATCAAAAACGAACTCCGTGGCAACTAGAGCAACAGGAAAGGACACGCATGTCGGACCCGAACCTCGTCGTACATCCCATCCCAACGGCACCGAGAATCCTCACGACCACCGTCGGGTCCTACCCCCTGCCCGAGTGGCTCATCGCCGCTCCTAGCGAGTCCGCTATTTCTGACGCGACCAGAGTCATCTTCGACACGCAACGCCAGTCTGGTATCGATCTGCCCACAGACGGTGAGCTCTACCGCTTCGACATCAACCACCCGGAAACCAATGGAATGATCGAGTACTTCGTTCGTCCGATGGGAGGAACCCGGGGTGATTTCGGGCGTTCTGAAATCGAGAAGTTCGCATCGAAGCAGACCATGGACTTTCGGGTCAAGCCAGCGGCTGTCGTAGACCAGGAGCTCAGTGAAGGCACGCTTGATCTGCTAAGTGATTGTCAGCGTGCTGCCGCCGTTGCGGGCGGACCGTTCAAGTTCACCGTCACCAGCCCCTACATGCTGGCCCGTACGCTGCTCGATAAACACTACGGCGACTTCGAGGGACTCCTGATGGGTGTCGCCGATGTACTCGCCGATCAGGTCAAGGATCTCCCCTGCGCGTGTCTCCAGGTAGATGAAGCCAACATCCCCGGGAATCCCGCCGATGGGCCCCTGGCGGCGAAATCGATTAACCGAGTCCTCGACGGCGTCTCGGAGGGAATGGAGAAAGCCGTTCATTTCTGCTTCGGCAACTATGGGGGCCAGGTGATCCAGAGTGGCACGTGGGACTCGCTGGTCAGCTTTCTCAACGATTTGGACGCTGATCACCTCGTGCTCGAACTCGCCCACCGACCGGATGACGATCTGGAAGCGCTCAAGGACGTTGACAGCAAGATCAAGCTCGGGCTGGGTGTTGTGGACATCAAGGTGAACCACGTCGAAACGGCCGATGAGATCGCCGCTCGCATAGACAAGGCCGAAAAGATTTTGGGACCCGAACGCGTCGGCTACATCCACCCGGACTGCGGCTTTTGGATGCTCAAACGATCCGTCTCCGACCGTAAAATCGCCTCGCTCGTCTCCGGGCGTGACCTCTATCTGGGCAGGTAATCCGAGCTCCATGCCCAAGCTACACCTCATCCTCCTTGCGCTCTTCCTGAGCACATCTGTCTACGGACAGGATCCAGGCACAATCATCACGATTGCGGGCGGCGGTACCGACCTTCTGGGTTCAGAAATCCCCGCCACGGAAGCCCAACTCAACGTCCCTCAGGATGTTGCCGTCGACAACGAAGGTAACATCTACATCGCTGACAGCTTCAACCACATCATCCGACAGATCGATGCGACCTCAGGCGTAATCACCACGATTGCCGGGACCGGTACTCCCGGGTTCAGTGGCGATGGTGGTCCTGCAACGAACGCAGAACTGGAATATCCCCGGGCTGTGGACGTAAACGACTTGGGTGAGGTCTTCATCGGGGACACAGGTAACTTCCGAGTCCGAAAAATCGATCCAGCGACAGGGATCATCACGACGGTTGCCGGAGCCGGGGAGCGCGGCACCTTCCCTCGGTTTATAGAAAGAGTACACATCGACTCGATCAGGTTCGGGGAGATCGTTTCGATCATCGCCGGCAATAGCGGCCTGATCATTGGCGACGGTATCAATTTCGACCTGGGGTCGGGAAACAACCAGATCCTTCAGGTCGGAGGGGACTCCGTCAACGTGATCGCGGGTACCGGCCGCCAGGGATATTCCGGTGACAGCGGAAACGCCCTAGCAGCAGATCTGACGATCGAGGGTATGACGTTGGACACCGGCTCGGAACTGCGGGTCTATTTCGCCGACTCCCAGAGCCATCGGGTCCGCAGTCTCGTGGAGGCGGTGGATGACTCGGGACAGGCCTTCACACAAATTGAAACCGTCGCGGGTAACGGAAGAACCAACCTGTTTGGCGAGGGCACCCTCTCAGGCGACGGTGGACCTGCCGTCGACGCCGGGCTGGACCTGCCCTGGGGGGTCGCCGTCGGCCCGCAGGGGCGCATCTACATCATGGACCTGGCCAACCACCGGATCCGATCCGTCGAACTCGATGGCACGATCGTCACAGTTGCCGGTACCACGCCCGGAAACGTCAACGAGGGTGGGTTCGACGGGGATGGCGGCCTGGCCATCGCGGCGACCCTCGATCAGCCCTATCGCGCTGCCGTCGACCCGAACGGAGACCTGATCTTCATCGACAACGGGAACAACCGGATCCGCAAGATATTCCAGCCCGAGTTCCGTACGTCGCTACTGGCGGCCTCGGCCACGCTTTTCAATTTCGGACCAGTCTCCCTCGGGATTGGCGCGAATCGCACACTGACGCTCGAGAACCGGGGTAACCGATCCTTGACGGTCACGTCGCTCACGATCGACAGCGAACGGTTCACGACCGAATTCGTGACCCCCACCGAGATCGAGCCCTTCGCCTCACGAACGGTCGACCTGCGCTTCGTTCCGGAGAACGAGGACCGGATTGAAGGCACCCTCATCCTCCTGACCACTGATCCGTTTCTGCCCAGGATCGAGATCCCGTTGACCGGGTCTGGAATCGTCCCGGACATCGATGTGCTGCCTTCCTCGATCACGTTCAACCAGACGTTTACGGATCAAACCCGTGAACAGAGGATCCGGATCTCGAACCTCACCCAGGGTCAACTGTTCGTCGAACAGGTCACCCTGTCAGACACGCTTAACTTCACGCTGCCCCAGCCGGTAGCGGGCGTTACCATCAGCGCGGGCGACTTCCGGGACGTCAACGTGATCTTCACCCCACAGAACGCTGGACCGATCTCAGCCGAACTGAGCATCCTGTCGAACGATCCGGATGAACCTGAGATTCTCGTCCCCCTGTCCGGAAGCGGTCTCGTTCCCAAGCCAGGTGGATTCCTCGACCTTGCCGGATCAGTGGGCGTCGCCGATCCGGGCGCATCCTTCGGTGTCGCCTGGGCGGACTATGACGAGGACGGAGACCCTGACCTGTATGTCGTCAAAAGCCTGGAGGCGAACCGGCTCTACCGCAACGATGGTGGCGATTCGTTCACGGATGTGGCTTCGCAGGTCGGGGTAGCGGATACCGGCGATGGGAGCGGAGCCGCCTGGGCCGACTACGATGGTGACGGCGATCTAGATCTCTATGTGACCAACTTCGGGCAACCCAACCGCCTCTACCGCAACGAGGGAGGCACGTTCAGGGAGCAGGGGATGCTGGCCGGAGTGGATGACGTGGGAGACGCATACGGGGCGGCATGGGCGGATACCGACAATGACGGGGATCCCGACCTGTATATCGCGAACTTCGGCCCGAACGTCTTCTTCCGGAATCTCGGAAACGGCACCTTCGAAGAGGTGGCTGGCGCACTGGGTATCGCGGACTCGAGCAGCGGCATCCAGCCGGTCTTCGCCGATTTCGACAACGACCAGGACCAGGATCTGTTTGTCGCCAACAGCGGACCGAACCGCCTCTGGTGGAACAACGGAGATGGGACCTTCGAGGACGGCTCCACGGCGTTCGTCCCGCTGGACGGCGGCGCCAGTACCGGTGCCGCCGTCGGGGACTTCAACAATGACGGCTTCCTGGACCTGTATGTCCCCTACTTCGGGAACAACCGGCTTTACCAGAACCAGGACGGCGAAGGGTTCACCGACGTGGGACGTTCGCGCGGCGTGGCTGACCCGGAGAACGGCCGAGGAGCGGTCTGGGGCGACTTCGACAATGACGGTCTCCTCGACCTGTTCATAACGAACCGGGATACGGAGAACAAAATCTTCCGGAACCTCGGGGGTGACAGTCAGTTCCTGGAGGTGGGTGAAACTTTCGGCGTGAATACCAGTGCCGACAGTCGTGGCGTCGCGCTGGCCGACTTCGACGGTGACGGCGGACTGGACATGTTCGTGGCCATCCAGAACAGCCCCGATCAGCTGTTCCGGAATCAGGAGGCAGAGGGCAACTGGCTCACGGTCCTCCCCAAGGGGTCGGACAGCAGCTTCGACGCGATCGGCGCACGGATCGAGATCGTCTACAACCGTACCCAGAGACGTATCCGCGAGATCACGGGAGGAACCTCCTTCCTCTCGCAAGATGCCCTGTCCGCCCCGTTCGGACTAGGAGAAGCCCTGTCGATAGATACCCTCAGCATTCGATGGCCAAGCGGCACCCTCCAGCGTTTCTCGCCCGAGGACGTCGGCATCAATCGTGTGATCACGATCGTCGAGGAGGCCCCCCTACCTCCGGTCGAGGTGCAGATCGAGACGACCGGTGACATCCTTGTCGCGAACGGAACCGCACAGACGGATGTGACGGTCACGCTATTCAACAACCTGGGTGAGATCGCGCTCGTCAGCGACCGGCTGATCACCTTTTCTCTCGACGTCGGAGGTGGAGCCCTGGACGTTTCCGGGCCAACCATCGTTGACGGAAAGGCCTCCGCCCGGTTCACGGCGGGCACACTCCCAGGTGCAACGCCCTTGAGCATACTGGTCTCCGGGCTCCCGACACAACGCGTTCTGCTGACGCTCCTCCCGAGACTCAGCGGGACAGACGCGACGCTCGAAACCATCGCCGGGACTGGAAATGGCGGTTTCTCCGGGGATGGAGACCTCGCGACCGAAGCCAACTTCAACACGCCGAGAGACGTTGCAGTCGATGCGTCGGGGAACGTGTATATCGCGGACAGCGCGAACAACCGGATCCGTCACCTCAACCCGACGGATTCGACCATCGCGACCGTCGCCGGGACGGGCGTGGCCGGATCGGGCACCGTGTTCGACGGCGAAGCGCTGGATGCCAACATCGCTGACCCTCGTGGCATGTTCTTTGACCCGGGCGGTGACCTGATCGTGTCGGAATCGGGTGGTCAGCGAATCCGCAGGATCACCCTCCCCCAGGGCACGACGTCCGCCTTCGCCGGTTCCGGCTTCTCGGGCTTCAGCGGTGATGGCGGCCCGGCAACGGACGCTAACCTCACGACCCCGCGTGGACTCACGATCGACAGCCTCGGAAACGCCTATCTCACGAGTCTGAACACCGGAAACACCCCGAATGTCAGTACCGTTCGCCTCATCAAGAACGACCAGATCTCGACTGTCGCGGGAGATCCGCTACAGCTGTTCCCGAACGAGGACGGCGTCCAGGGGACGAAGTCCCGCTTGAACGGCGCCAATGGTGTCGCCGTGGATGGGGACGGGAACCTGTATATTGCAGAAATCGGTGGACACCGGATCCGCAGAGTCGATCCCTCCGGAATCATTACGACATTTGCCGGCACAGGAGCTCCCGGATCTTCAGGTGATGGCGGACCCGCCCGCTTCCTGGAATTGAACGGGCCCCAGGATGTGGCATTCGATCCTGCCGGCAGACTGTTCATCTCGGATTCGCAGAATAACCGCGTCGTCGCGATCGAACTCGAAACTGGGCTTGCCCAGACAGTCGCCGGCACCGGGAGGTCGGGCAGCAACGGGAACCGGGGCAACGCGCTGGAATTGAACCTCGACGAGCCGGGCGGTTTGACCGTAGCGCCCGATGGGTCCGTGGTGATCGCCGACGCGGGTAACAACCGGGTGGTTCGCTTGAGAATGCTATTCCAGAGCGACGCACCTACTGTCGAGCCACCGCCAATCGATCCGGACAGCGGCGAAGCCAGGGCAGACTTCAACGGTGACGGAATCGTCGACTTCCTCGACTTTCTGCCCTTCGCCGAAGCTTTCGGCTCCACCAGCACCACATACGATCTTGATAACGACGGCCTGGTCGGCTTTTCCGACTTTCTCACTTTCACCAATGCGTTCGGCCGTGCGAATTCGAGCAACCCGGCATTTACGGGCATCCCGAGATGGGCGCGCCGGTAGACGGATCCCGGATCACTCGGCCGGATGAGGACGGGATCACTGCGGCGGCCCGACACCTCTCCTGCGGGGGAATTGTGGGCTACCCGACGGAAACCGTCTTCGGTCTGGCCGTCGATCCGTTTGACGAGGGAGCCCTCGACCGGCTGTTCAGCCTCAAGGGGCGCCCCCCAGACCGCCCGGTTCTTCTACTGATCGAAAAGCCGGGCGATCTCTACCAACTGACGCCGAACCTGCCCGATCCAGCTCATCGGCTGATCGACAGACATTGGCCCGGGCCCCTCACACTGGTCCTACCGGCGGTTGTCGGCCTCTCCTCCTTTGTCACCTCCAACTCGGGAACCGTAGCCGTCCGCCAGGCAAGCCCTGGGCCGGCGCTGGATCTCGTCACTCGATTCGGTCGCCCAATCACGTCAACCAGCGCCAATCCAACCGGGCAACCACCATCGACGTCGTCTCACCACGTCGCCACCTGGGCCGACCCTGGTGTTCTGATCCTCGAGGGCACCTGTGACCCCGATGCCACCCCCTCGACACTCGTGGATGTCACCGCTGGAGAGCTACGCATCCTTCGCGAGGGCGCGGTCCCCTCCTCCGACATTCTCACCTGACAATAAAAAAGCCCATCAGCTGACTGATGGGCCCCGCACATTCCTCTGCCTGACCTGATTCACTCGTATTGTTCGGCTCCCAGTTCTTTCTGAGCGTAAACCATGAAAACACCGGACTGCTTGAACAGGTCGACGATTTCTCCGTCCAGATCCCCTTCGTCCACCATGATGTCCAGCAGGTCCATCGCCTTGGCCAGAGGCATCGGCGCGCGATACGGCCGATCCGGAGCCGTCAAGGCCTCGAAGACGTCCGCCACCGCCAGGATCCGCGCCTGTAACGGAAGCTCGTCCGCGGTCAACCCGGACGGATAGCCATGCCCGTTCAGTTTTTCGTGATGACCACCTGCGTACTCGGGCACGTTCCGGAGTCCCTTGGAGAACGGTAACTGCAAGAGAATCTTCAGGGTCACGGCCGCGTGATTCTGGATGACCTGTCGTTCCTCTTCGGTCAACGTGCCTTTCCGAATCGACAGATTGAGGAGCTCGTCTTCAGAGATGACCGCCTGTGAAGAGCCGGCGATCTCGACCACCTGCTCGCTGAGGCTGTTCAGTCGATCGATCTGCTCGTCCGACATGAACTCGCCGCCCAGGTTGCACTCTCTGATAAAGGCGAGATCCTGCTCCAGAGCAGCGAGAGTCGAGTCGATCCCCGCAAGTCGCGATGTCCGTTCGTCGTTGGACAGCCCCTGACTCAGCACCCTGATGATCCGATCCCGCTTCACGATCTCCATCCGGGCGGCCACGAGCTCGATCCTATCGTGAATCGTCTCCAGCTTCGTTGATTTGTCCACGACGTGTTCGGGAGTCGTGATCTTCCCGACATCGTGCATCCAGGCCGCCACCCGCAGCTCTTCCAGCTCGTCAGCCGAAAACTTCGTGTCCTGCCATCTGTCCGCGTCTGACCGGTTGATCGCGCCGGCGATCTGCATGGTCAGGTCCGCCACGCGGCGTACATGACCGGCCGTATACGGTGACTTCTCATCGATGGCCGTTGCCGTCGCCTGGATAAATGCATCGAACAGGAGGCTCAAGTCGGAGATCAGTCTGGCATTCGTAATCGCCACCGCCGCCTGGGACCCCAGCGCGATCACGAGCTCCTGTGCAGCCTCAGAGAACGCGATCGTCTCGCCGGACGCTGGGTCCTGGGCGTTGATCAACTGCAGGATACCGATAATATCGTCTTCGTGATTTCGGAGCGGAACGACAAGGAAGGATTTGGAGCGGTAGCCGCTCGACTCATCGTACTGGCGGGTGCCGGAGAAATCGTACCCATCCGCCTCGTAGGCGTCCGGGATGTTGATCGGCTCTCCCGTATTCGCGCAGGCCGCACTCACGTTGCCCCTGTTTGGCGCCCCATCGACGTGGAGCGGGACCGGTGGGAGATGGATGGGGATCCCACTGGTGCCACCCATCCGGGTACCCATCGTATCATTGTGCAGGATCTTCCAGTCCAGATACTGCTCATCGTCGCTGACGACATAGAGGGTCCCTCCATCGGCGGAGGTGAATCGCCTCGACTCCTCGACAATCATCTCGAGAAGGACATCGATATCCCGTTCGCTGGACAGTGCAGCGCCGATGCGTACGAGGTTCTGAACCTGTAGTTTGAGTTCGTCTGACAAGTGACACGCCACGTTTGGAGGTGTGGAACGGCACTCAGTTTAGGCTGGAAAGAAGGGCGCTGTCAAGGAGGGGACATCGCTTGCTCCCGAAGGAAGCGACGTTCAGCGCTGATCCGTGGACATCCTGAGAATCAGTGAACTGCCTTTAGATAAAGCAATGGAGCGATTCCTGAGAAGATTCGAGTATGATTCCGAGGCAAGGGCCTGTTTCCGGACCCTGGTGACCCACTCACGGTCATCAGAAATTCGCAGCAAGCTGCGAAGCTCGGTCTGCGTGAGGTTGGAGCTTGTGTCGGCGAGTTCGGACACACGGTTTGCATCCTCGACATCCAGATCAACCTGGTAGGCCGACTGCATTCGGGACACCTCGCGTTCCTCGAACTCCGACATCATTTCCAGTGCCCGAAGCCGTTCACCGGAGAACGCACTCAGCCGCTCGAGTTGCGCCTGATCCGTCGGTCGGAATACCGAGTGTCGCCGAATCCCCGCCGTCTCGTTCTGCCGAAGCGCGCTATCCCTGAGGATCGCCTGCTGACGATTGGCGGCCAGCTGAGATGCCCGAACCAGCTGCCGCAGGACAGCGTCCGAGTATGTCGAGGACCGATTGAGCGCTCCCTTGACCTGCGCGCCAACGGAGGCCGCGATCAACAGAACCATCAAGAATGACAGGAGTGGCTTCACTGCGGTAAATCCTCATTCGTCTCTTCTGTGTCTCGGTCCCTCAGTCGCTCAACCAGGGTCGTGTTCCGTAGCGACACCGCATTGTTCTTCACTGCTATACCCAGTGCTTTCCGTGTACCGACCATCACAACCAGACCTTTGGCCCTGGTGATCGCAGTGTAGATCAGGTTCCGCTGGAGCATCACGAAGTGCTGGGTGGTGATCGGTACAACAACTGCCCTGAATTCCGATCCCTGGCTCTTGTGGACTGTGATCGCATACGCCTGCGCCAATTCGTCCAACTCGCCATACTCGTATGTAGCCGTGCGCTCACCAAAGGCAACACTAACTTCCTGTTCGGTGGTATCGATTTGCGTGACCCGGCCGATGTCTCCGTTGAAGACATCCTTGTAGTAATTGTTCCGGACCTGCATCACCTTGTCGCCGTCCCGATACCGAACCCCGCCGCGCGTCACCTCCGTCCCCGTCGGGTTGAGAGCCGCCTGGAGTCGTTCGTTAAGGGACTGAGCGCCGGCCTCCCCTCGATGCATCGGTGACAACACCTGGATGTCCTCGTGCGGATCGAACGAATACGTCTTCGGAAGACGCTCCCGGCACAAGTCGACGATGGTATCCGCAACAGCCACCGGATCAGGAACTTCCAGAAAGAAAAAGTCCCCATCACGGCGGTTGTCGAGCTCGGGCATCCCACCGGAGTTGATTCCGTGCGCGTTCGTGACGATCCGGCTTGTCTGGGCCTGCCGGAAGATCTCGTTCAGCGTCACTACCTCGATAATCCGAGATTCGATCACATCCTTGAGCACACTTCCCGGCCCCACAGAGGGCAACTGGTCGATATCCCCCACCAGAATCAGCGTAGCACTGACCGGAACAGCCCTCAAAAGGCTGTTCATCAGGAGAACGTCCACCATAGAGATCTCATCGACAATAAAGGCGTCTCCCTCCAGTGGATTTTCGGCATTGCGCACAAACCCGGTGCCGGGAGAGAACTCCAGAAGCCGATGAATCGTACGGGCATCCTTCCCTGTCGCCTCTTGCATCCGCTTGGCTGCGCGGCCGGTGGGGGCCGCCAGGACAACCCGTTTTTTCCTCGCCTCGAACAGGCTGATCATGCCATTTACCGTGGTCGTTTTGCCGGTACCGGGCCCACCGGTCAGCACCATCACGCTGTGTGTCAGCGCCTTGCTCAGCCCATCTCGCTGCCTTGGCGCGAAAGAAACCCCGTCTCGCTGTTCGATTGCGTCGATCTCCGTGTCGACGTCCCCCGTCTCGATCCGGCTGACCCGAGACAGCTGATACAGTCTCGTTCCGATGCCCTGCTCCGATCGATACAGGACGGGCAGATACAGCCGCTCTTCCTCGAATATCAACTCTTCCTCTTCGACGAGTCGGTCAGTCGCCTGGTTGATCAAGTCGACATCGACATTTAGTGCTTCCGAGCAGGCTGTGAGCAAGTCGTCGCGAGTGACATACACGTGTCCGTCGTCGTTTGAGGCGGTCGTCAGGACATACTGGATACCCGCACGGATGCGTTGCTCGGACTCGGGCTCAACGCCCATGTTCTGCGCGATCCGGTCCGCCGTCAGGAAGCCGATCCCCCAGATATCGTTCGCCAGTCGGTAGGGGTTCTCCTTGATCCGTTCAACGGCGTCCTCACCATACTCCTTCCAGATCTTGACGGCGTATCCGGTACCGACGTCATGCGACTGCAGGAACAGCATGACCGCGTGGACCTCCTGTTGCTCTTTCCACGCGCGCGTGATCATCCTGGCTCGCTTGGGCCCCAGCCCCTCGACCTCCTTCAGCTTGCCGGGCTCCCGCTGGATCACATCGAGCGCTTTCTCCCCGAAGTGATCGACGATCCGTCGTGCCATCACGGGCCCGATTCCCTTGATCATGCCCGAGCCAAGATACTTACGAACCCCGTCCAGTGTGGTGGGATACTCAGTCTGGTAATTGAAAATTTTGAACTGGCGGCCGTATTGCGAGTGGCTGGACCACTCGCCGTCCATCACGATGCTCTCGCCCGCACTCAAAGAGAGGGTCTGCCCGACGACCGTTACGAGGCCTTTGGCGTTCGCACCTTCCGGACGCAGCTTGGCCACAGTGAACCCTGAATCGGGGCTCTGGTAAGTGATCCGTTCGATGGTGCCACGAAGTTGATCAGGCATGGTCAAACCGGTAGAGAGATCCGGTTCGTGTGGAGACGACCTGAACCGGTCGTCCTTCGATACAACCTGCGAAGAGTTGGGCGTCTTCCCAGGCACATTGATCTGTAGACGAGGTCAAGCGGTATGGACGAGTTCTCCAGCCACCACTGTTGCCACGGTTTGCAGCTTCTCATCGCCTTCCTGCCAGCGGAAGAGCGATAGCGTTGCTTCCTTGCCTTCCGCCACACTGCCGGCCTTATCCTCGAGCCCAAGCAGCTTCGCCGGATTCGAGGTCGCCATCCGAACGGCATCCTCGAGACTCGCGTCCGTGTAGGTCACCATGTTGGCAATCCCGGTATCCAGGAACAGGGCCGCTCCGGCAAGATACGGCGTGCCGGCCAGACTCAGGCGACCATTCTCCGCAAGCTCGACGCCACCACCGCCAACCGTATTCCCGTAGATCCCGGGTGGCAACCCCGCGATAGATGCGATGTCACTGACGATACAGAGATGGTCTCGCTGTTTGGCGCGGTAAAAGCACTTCAGGACGGCGGGGGGAAGATGGTGGGAATCGGGGATTACCCCGGCCCAGAGGGTATCGGCGGCGAGCTGCTCCCAGATGTAATTCGGATGGCGAGGAATCATCGCGTGCGCCCCATTGCCCAGATGCGTCGACATCGTTGCCCCGGCGGACACGGCGTCCTGAATCTGCGCTGGCGTTGCCCCGGAATGACCGATCGAAACGACCACACCGGTGGCCGCGACTTTCTCGATAAACGCCAGCGCGCCCTCACGTTCTGGCGCCAGCGTGAAGATCACGATCTTCCCGTCAGCCGCCTCCTGGTATCGCTGAAACTCGTCCCAGTCGGGATCACGCGTGTGTTCGAGCGGATGAGCTCCCCGCGGCCCGTCTTCTGACGAAATGTAGGGCCCCTCGACGTGGAAACCACAGAAGGAGGCATCGGCGTGACCGGACTCCCGACAGGCCTGAGCGAGGAGACCCAACCCCTGGATTGCATCTTCGGCGGATGAGGTCGTCACCGTCGGGCACCACTTGGCCGTGCCCGTCTTGTACATCCACTCGGTGGTCTCGATCACCTGCTCGAGGGTCAGATCCTCAGCCTTATAGCTGATACCCCCGACGCCATTGACCTGCACGTCACAGATACCGGGCGCGACCCAGACATTATCCCCACCGATCGCGTCATCCACCGCTTCATCGGTGATCGATGAGATCGTCCCGTTGTCAGTCGTAACCGTGACCGGTTCGTGTCCACCTACGATTCGCCCTCTTACCTGCATGTTCCATTCCTGTTCAAAGTTTTCGTCATCCGGAAAATGATACGTGGCCACCGGCCGATCCGCAACCGATCAGGAGGATGTCAGCTCCTCGATCACGGCTTCTACGACCTCCTCAGCCGCCCCTTCGCGCTTCATCCGATCGGACCAGGTCCATTGTTCCAGGTAGGCATCGGTATTGACCAGCCCTTCCTGCATCGCGACGCGGTCGATCGCTTCCTGATACCGTTCTGGGAGAAGATAGGACTTGGGACGCCCATCCTTGTAGACCCGGATCTGCGCAGGCATGTCTCGCCAGTACAGGACCTGGTACTCGGTCAACTCGGCCATCGTCAGCTATCCAGGACCGTCCGGAACGCTGCAATGTGCTCGGGGCCAGTCCCACAGCAGCCACCGATAAACCGGGCTCCGGTAGCCAACAGATCTGGCAGATATCCGGCCATGTCCTCCGGGGACTGGCTGTAGACGGTCTCCATCTGCTTGTCCAGCTTGGGCATCCCAGCATTCGGGTAAGCGACCATTGTCTTTCCCGTCAGGTCCCGCTCAGCCAGCGACCGGGTCAGCTGCCCCGTCCCTTCGATCGCGTAAGGCATACCTGTGTGGTCGTCGTCCCGTGTCTCAGCGCCGCAGTTGAGACCCATCCCATGCACGTATGGGAGCAGGTTCTCTCCCTCCGAGTGTTCACCGCCGGCCAGGGCGTCGAGCAAGGAAGTAGGAGAGTGCCCCCAGTCCGTTTTGTAGATCACCTCACCCGTCTTGCGATCCTTCGTGCACTTGTAGGTCATGCTCACCAGGATCGGCACACCAAACTTGCGCGCCTCATCCACTGCAATGGCCGCCTCGTTCGCCGAAAACTGCGTCTCGACCATGTAGAAGTCGACCCCCTCGTCTGCCAGCGCCGAGGACAAACGCCTATGGGCATCTCGCACCTTCTCGTTCGGAATACCGAATGTCGTATCACCAGCATCCGCCTCGATCGCTCCCGGAGAGGGCCCCATCGAGCCGCCGACGTAGACGGATTTCTCACTCTGCTCGACGGCCACTCTAGCATTCCGGACAGCCTGTCGGGCGATCTCATCCGCTTCCTCCCCTTCCTTCCCCGCCATATCGAGATGAAGAGCACTGGCCACGAATGTATTCGTCCCGATCGCCTCCGAACCAGAGGCGATATAAGCCAGGTGGATATCCGTGACCGCCTCCGGGTGCGATTCGTTGGCCATCGTACTGTTGGTTAGCTCGACGCCACGGGAAAAGAGCTGGGACCCGAATCCGCCATCGTAGAGAATCGGGGCGTCATCCTGAAGTCGTTCGGAAAAAGTCTTCATAGATCCTCGCG
The DNA here is from genome assembly GCA_002727195.1 of Gemmatimonadota bacterium. Lineage (GTDB taxonomy): Bacteria > Latescibacterota > UBA2968 > UBA2968 > UBA2968 > UBA2968. The sequence continues at coordinate 483,775 of PBWH01000006.1, read as the reverse complement.
TTCCTGGCCCGTCTGCCAGATTACCACTCGAAAACCATCGGTTTGAATTGACACGCTTCAACAAAAACCTCGAAGAAATCAGGCGTCGTTTCGAGTTCCAGGTGCTCGATCTCTCGGGGATACCGCTCGGCACCCCGGCGCCTCTCGAGCGACAGCAGGGCATCTCGCGCTCCGACGAGAGCGGCATTCCCGATCTTCTCGATCCGATCCTCCGGGACAGGGGGCAGAAAACCGATCTCGATGGCATTCCCGATGTCCACGTAGTTCGCGAACCCGCCTGCCAGATACAGACACTCGACGTCATCGGGTCGCACATCCAGATGGCGCATCACGATGAATTCACCCGACGTGTTCGCCGCCTTGGCCTGCGCGAGGTTGCTCGCATCCTGACGCGAGAAAGTAATCCCACAGTCGGGAACGATCGTGAGTTCGAATTGCTTGTCTTCGAACACACCCTTCGGCGTCATGCGATCGTGCCGCCGAAGCTCGGCGAGCAGATCAATCAGGCCCGATCCACAGAGCCCCTTCGCCGGTTGTTCGCCGATCGTCTGGAAAGCGTAGTCGTCACCCTCGATAGATAGCTTCTCGATGGCGCCTTCGTAACCCGGCATTCCGTACGTGATTCCACCACCCTCAAACGCCGGACCCGCCGGACAGGAGGCCGCCACCATCCGGTCTCCTTTCTTGACGATCACCTCAGTATTCGTCCCGACGTCTACCAACATGGCAGTCTCGTGCTTTGAAAGGGCGTTAAGGGCGATCAAATCCGCCGAAGTGTCTCCCCCAACGTGACTTGCAATGATTGGCAACCCGACCACGCGGCCATTCCGGTTGATCCTGATCCCGAGGCGGTTTGCCGGACTGATAAGAGAGGTTGTCTCTCGCTTTCCCTCCATCCACTCGTGCTCGATGGTCGACTTATACGGCTTCTGACCGATCGATTGCACGTCGAGCCGGAAGAACAGGTCGCGCATCGTCGCGTTCCCAGCGACGACCACTTCGTAAATGTCCCGGGGCCGAAACCCGCAACGATCGGCCGCCGCCTCGATCTCGTTGTTGAGGCTACTCGAAATCGCCTTCCACAGTTCGCCCTGGTTCTCCCCGACGTCGTAGGAGATGCGGTTCATCACATCGCTGCCGCCGAACCGCTGGGGATTCTCGAAGGAACTGAGCGTGAGACTCTCACCTGTTTCGAGATCGACGAAATCAGCCACGACGGTCGTCGTACCGAGATCCACCGCAAGCCCGATGATTCGCCCGCCGTAATCGACCCGTACGCCCTCGCACGTCACGGCATCGGCTTCACGTCGAATCGCCGGATCCAGCTCTCCCTCGAATGGACCGACCGAGGACAGGATCTTGGGGGCCCGTCTCAGTGGCTCGAACGCGACATCGCTCCCATTGTCCTCGACGCGTGCCTGACAGGCCAGCCTAAACGGAGGCTGCAGGAAGAATTCCTCGGCCGTCGGGGGGCTGAGCGCCGACTCCCCCTCGGTCACCTCCACGACGCACTCGTGGCACGAGCCGGACCGGCCGCACGACGTCGCCACCCTGAGCGCGAAGTCGTCGGCGTAGTCAAACAGCGTCCTCCCGGGCCGAACCTCAGTCTTCCGTTTGTCGTATCGAACGTATGCCACGAATCCCACTCAAAAACCCCACCGAATCACGGCGGGGTTCAGTCCTTTGATCCGGATGTCCGTCCTGACCGCAATCGCTCGCGCATCTCGTCTTTGGATGCCTGGTTCTTGTCCCAAGCCGTCCGGTAGTCCAGCTTGTCGTCGCTCGTGCAGGCCACCATCTCTGATTCCGGCTCGCGCTTCTGGTATCGGCAGCCGAACTGGGCCGTACACGCGTCGAATCGATTCTTATAGGGACAGCGGGTCATGGAAACCGCGTCGGCGTGCTTCACCATGTCGGCGAAGATCGACGAAATTTTGTCCAGCCGGGCCTGATAGTCGGCCCGGGTTGGCTTCTCTCTGTCGGCTGCCATCCTACTCGTCGTCCTCCTCTTCGAGCAGACGCTTGGCGAGTTCCACACAGGCAAGGGCATCCCCCCCGTATCCATCGGCACCCATGTCGTCGGCGAAGTCCTGCGTCACCGGCGCGCCCCCCACCATGATCTTTACCTCATCCCGAAGGTCCGCGTCGATAAAGGCCTCGATCGTCTTGCCCATGTTCGGCATCGTCGTCGTCAGCAGGGCCGACATGCCCATCAAGGGTGCCTCGTGTTCCTCGACGGCATCGATGAACTCATCCTCGGACGTATCGACACCCAGGTCGTGCACGACAAAACCGGCTCCCCGGAGCATCATGATGCACAGGTTCTTCCCGATGTCGTGAAGGTCACCCTTCACCGTCCCCATGATCACTGTACCGATCGGGTCGATCCCTGAGGCGGACAGGATCGGCTCGATATGCGCCATCCCCGCTTTCATCGCGCGGGCGCAGGCCAGGACCTCCGGCACAAAGATGAAGTTCTCCCGGAACTTGATCCCCACGATGCCCATACCAGAAATCAACCCGTCATCCATGATCTCCAGCGCCTCGATCCCCTCGTCGAGACACTGCCGGGTCAGCTCATCCACGGTCTGGTGTTCACCGTCGATCAGGGCGGCGGCGATCTCCTGCATCACGGTCTTCGTCTTCGAGAACAGCTCGATGTTTCGCTCGACCTCTTCCGGTCGATCCAGATACTCTTCGATCTCCGCCCGGATGGTTTCGTTCTGAATGTCGCTCAGCTTCGCCATGTCAGTTCTTGTGCCACTCCTTGACCGTCTCCGGGATCACTGTCAGGTTCTCGATCGGCGTCTGCAAGGGAATCGCGCACTCCGGCCCGATAAGCTGGATGCCCGCCTCGAGGTTGCCCTCGACCTCCGCCTTCACTTCTTCGGGTCCCTTCGAGAACAGCGTCTCAGGGTTGTTGATGTTCCCGACCAGGGAAATTTTGTCGCCTGTGATAGCGATCGACTCGTCAGGCTGGTTCTTGGAATCGTAATGGAACGCCGCCATCCCCGTTTGCGCGATGTAATCCATCCGGTCGACCGTCCGCCCACAGATATGCAGGATCAGGGGAATCGGGATCTGCTCGACGAACTCAATATGCAGTTCACGCAGGTAGCGTTCGTAGTATTCGCCGCTGACGAGATCGCCCGTCGCATGGTCGGGAAGCGTCAAAGCATCCGCTCCGGCCTCGATCTGCGCTCTCCCGAACTCGATCGTGATCTGCTTCAGTTTGTCGAGGATCATCTTCGTCTGATCGGGATCGTCGAGCGACATCAGCAGGAAGGGTTCGACGCCCATGCAGTGATAGCCAAGCGACCAAGGCCCCATCGTCTTCCCCACGATTGCGACTTCGTCCCCGTATTCGCGCTTGAGAATCTCGATTGCCTTGATCACGCACTGCGCATCCGGATGCATCAGGTAATCCGTCGGAATCTTGATGTTCTCGAGCTTCTCCCAGATCGGCTCCCGCATCTTGACCGTCGGCCAGTTGTCCTTCTGCTCCCACTGGATTTTGCATCCGACGGCGGACGATTCCTGGATAATCGAGAACACTGGCATGATCGTGTCGAACCCGAGTTCGGTGTAGCCCGTGGCCGCAAGCCGAGCCATCAGTTCAGGATCACGATTCGCCTGCGGAAACGGCGCGTTCACGAGATCCATCAGCTCGACAGTCGCCACCGATGTCGGATTGCAGGTCGGCGTACGATCGACCGGCTGACGATTCAGCGCCGCCAGCACCCGATCACGCGGTTTCATTTCCGGTATGCTCATTGCCTGCCTCGTTCCCAGGCTGGAGCCCGGGAACGATCCTGCTTTCGCCCTAGCTTCATCCTGAGCTCTTGCCTCTCCCCTGACTTACTGTTGGCTCGGCGCCGAGAGGACGCCCCTAGCGGCCGCCATCTCCTGCTCTCGTACGATCGCTCGCACATTCGGCGCCCTGACCAGCAGAAGGCCCGTCAGTGCGTCGTGTGAATGCCCGCAGGGAAACTGGACCTGGTCGTCTCTGCCTTCAACCAGGACCGCCTCCCCGAGTTTGGCCAACCCGTTAGCCACTACCTTGATCCGGCGCTCTTTGCCTTTGCAGTCTCCCTCGGCTCCTACCTGATAGAGTCCATCGCCCAGCGACTCCACCTTGATCGTCAATCCTGACTTCTTGTCCAGCGTCTCCAGCGGACGGGACTCGAAAGGTCCGTCAGACAGCTTCCCGGCTTCCAGGAACACTCGTCGAACGGCCGCATTGTGTTCGTGTCCGCACGGGAGAGAAAGTAGGCCGTTGTCCACGGTCATCCCGCCTAGAACGACCATCGCACCTCTGATAAAGGCGACACGATCGGCCACGCCCTCCAGTCCGCTATAGGTATGGACGAGGAACCGAGCCGGATCCCCTGCCTGCAGATAAAGACCGATGGATATCTCGTGGAAGTGGCCGTCCATCGAGATCAATTCGATCCGGCGGCCGATGTCGGTGATTTCAGCCAACTCTTTGCTCCAACACCTTGACTCTGGTGGTGAATCGTGGATATTCTGACAAGGTCTGATGGTCAGACCAATCACAAAATAGCCCATAATAGTTGACCAGAAAAGCACATTCTCGACCATGAACGGTCCCGACATCAAACCGATCCGGAAACGAGCGATCAGCGACGAGATTGTCGACCAGATCGTTGACCTGATCGGGCGAAACGAGCTACGACCCGGTCAACGACTGCCGGCCGAGCGGAACCTCTGTCGACAATTCGGGGTCGGTCGGACCACGCTCCGTGAAGCCCTTCGATCACTCGCCACACTAGGGATCGTAGAAGGGCGTGTGGGCGAAGGCACTTTCATCTCCGAGGACAGCAGCCGGCACCTGGAACGATCCCTGCAGTGGGGGCTCCTGCTCGATGAGAAAGGCATCGACGACCTGATCGAAACGCGTCTAATGCTCGAATGTCAGACCGCCGAGGCCGCCGCGGAGCGAGCACAACCGGATCATCTGGCCGCCATATCGGCGACCGTCGACGACCTGGCGGCCGCCCTCGACGACCGGGACGGTTTTCTCGAAGCCGACCTCGCCTTCCACGTCGCGATCGCCCGCGCTTCCCAGAATGACATCCTCGCAAACCTGCTGAACCTCACCCGGAACTATCTCCAGCAGTGGATCGTTCAAAGCCTCGACGATCCGACCCAGCCAGATGGCGAGCGACGCGCCCGACTGTCGCTCGACGAGCATCGATCCATCCAGGCGGCGATCGAATCGCGGAATCCTTCCCAAGCCCGCGCCCAGATGCGCGACCACATTGTGTCCTCCAGTCAGGACCTCAGGAGGACCGTCGAATCGTGAGGTGAACATGCCGGGGTGGCAGATCACGTTAGTATCCGTCCTCGTTATTTTCTTCACGCAGACCACGCATTCCGATCCATCCGCATCTCATCTGGCAGTTGAAGCCCTCCCATCCGAAGACGGGCTCATCCTCGTGGAACACCAGACGCACGTAGGGTGCTCCGCGCGTCTACCGAAGCTCGGAACCACAATCGATGAAGCCGAACGTCTCTCACATCAACTCGTCATCGGTGCTGCGGAGCTAACGACTCCGATAAGGGCTGTTCGTGCTCCGGCTTAGGCGGGTCATCGAGGGGCGCCGGACCGATAGCCTGCGTCGTGTGAGCCAGGCAAGCGTTGAGGCGCTCTGCCGACACATCGGGGGTGATCAGGTCATCCCCGTCTCCGCGACCGAAGCTCGGATCACGACCTCAGCCGACATGGACACGATTGCTGCACACCAAAAGACGGAGATCCGTGTCGATGGCGTTGTCCTGTCCGGCAGGCTGTTACCCGTTATGGATGAGGGATCAATCTTCCTGTATGACAGGGACGGAACAACACATCGACTCTACCCCAAGCGGATCGATTGGCTGACCGTCATACGGAGTATCGTGGGTCAGATTGCTGCGACAACGGTGGGCAAGGGACTGGAGGGCACGCTCAAGGGCGCTAAAGTAGGGCTGTTTGCAGGGCTTATGCTGCAGGATTTCTCAGCGCTGGATCAGATGGCTTACTGGGCGGCCGTTAGCGGGATCGTGTGGGTCGGATTGGGACTGCTTGACGGCGTTACTTCTGCCGAAGGTTCCAGGACGTAAGCCTTCGGGCCGAGAGGTCATCCAGAAGCGATGGAGCTATACCTGGCAGTTCGCTTCTAGCGTTCGCAGGTCGGACAGCCGTCGGACATACTCGCTCGTCGTTCCGCAGCAACCGCCCAACACGACCGGCGAGTCACCCTTGAGGGAGAAGACGGTCTCAGCCAGCTGATTCTGGTCTGCGTCGTATTGAGGATGTCCGCCAACGAGGTGTGGGGTCCCGGCGTTGGGAAAGATCGCGAGTGGTGTGTTCAACGTCTCGGTTAAGGTCGACACCGCCGATCTGAGAAGATCGACACTTACGCAATTCACGCCGATCGCGGCGGGCTCAAACGTCAGGAATGACCGTATCGCATCACCCAGAGACTCTTCACTCAGTAAGAGGAGTGACTGTCTGTTTGGGGCCAGGGTCACGAGGATGGCGACCGGCAGGTCTGTAATCGACCGGATGGCCCGAACCGCTGCCACCCCCTCCGCAGTCGAGCACACGGTCTCCACCCAGAAAGCATCGACCCCCGCCTCCGCAAGCAGGCCCGCCTGCTCTCGGTAGACTTCCTCGATCTCTTCTCCAGTTCCTGTCGAACCCGTTGGACCAACGGAACCGAAGACGTATCGGCCCGGCGGTGCCACGCGCCTTGCGATCCTTACGGACTCGACATTGACCTCGTGGATCCGGTCTGCCCTTCCGACAGAAGCGAGGCGGGGACGGTTCCCGCCGAAGGTGTTGGTGAGAACGAAATCTGAGCCGGATGCGAAGAACTGGCGTGTCACGTCCTCGACGACTTCAGGTCTCTCGAGTGCCCAGCATTCAGGAGAAACGCCAACCGGCATCCCCTGGCCCTGAAGCGCCGTCCCAAGTCCCCCATCGCCAATCAGGATCCGTTTACCAAACACACTAACTCCCGAACACGAACCTCTCGACGGCTTCGGTGAAGCCGTTGTCCTGGAAAGCAGTCACGTGGTGGACGTCCTCTGCTGCCGCCTTGGTCCTGTCGTCCGCATTCCCGAGCAAACAGCCTACTCCGGCGGCCTCGAGCATCGGGAGATCGTTGCTGCCATCCCCGATGGCCATGGCATCCTCGATCGCCACTCCGCTGGCTTCACAGATCGACGCCAACGCCTTCGCCTTGTTAACCGATGGATTCATCGCCTCCACTCGATCAGCATCCGTCCGCTCTATATACAGTCGTCCTGCGAACCGCTCTCTGAGGTCCTCGTAGAGAGCCTCGCGAGCGGCCTCCCCCGGACAGATCAGAATTTTGGGCGGAGCGCCGAACGCACCGTCAGAGATCTTGGCAGTCAAATCAGGATCGATCACGAACTGAGTGGCTGTCTGGAGGGTCATGTCATCGATCGTCTTGTCTCGCCGAAGAGTCATGTAGTCCTCGGACTCGAGACCGCGATCGCCGAGCTTCAGATGGCAGTAGATGTAGTTGATGCCCGCCTGCCCGAGCTCCTCGATGACCGCCCGGAAGGCGTCCTCGGGCATCCGTTCCTCGTGAAGGGGACGACGCACGCCGTCCCGGTCACGGTCCAGCGCCACGGCGCCATTATATGACCCGACATACAGTTCGTCTGCGAAATCCGTATGCTGTTCGAACGGATACTGACTTTTGGAGATACTTCGTCCACTGATCGACGCGACGGGGATTCCCTCGTCGATCAGCCTCCGGATCTTCTCCAGCGTGCTCGATGTGGGTTTACCCTCGTGGTCGACAACCGTTCCATCGAGGTCGAATACTACAAGCTTGACCGCCATGTTCGCTCCAAAACAGAGATGCCGGAGCAAGGCTCCGGCATCTGATCACTTCCATTTAGGATGTTCGTCTAGTCTACGATGGGAAGCCGAACTGTGGCACCCTGCTCCACCGACCTGAACACGGCTTCCGTGAACTCCATGTACTTGACGCCCTGATAGAACGTCGACTCGGCGTTCTCGCCCGTCCGGATCGCGTCGATGAAGTCCTGCTCGATCGTCCACTCCCGCTGGTGCCGCTTAGGGATCTTGATTTCGGCGAGCTTCGCTGCGTTCGACTTGGCTCCGTAGATCTTCTGCTTCCTGAGGTCGACGTTCGTGTGGTATACGAGCGTACCCTTCGTGCCATAGATCTCGATCTGCTCATTTGGTGCACAGTGGGCCGCACCGCTGAACAGGTAGACCGCCGTGGCCCCGTTTTCAAGCGTAGACAACACGTTCACCGTATCCGGTCGCTCGACGTCGCCCATTTTACCGCGCCCTGCGGGTCTCTGCTTGACGAAGGTTTCCGCCTGAGCCGTCACAGAGGCCGTATATCCACACCACCGATGCACGAACTCCACGAGCATCCCGACCGCCATCGTGTTCAGCCCCGAGTAGCGCCCGATCTGTCGCCAGTGTAGCGGCGTCTTCGGGTTCAGCAAACTCCCGTTCATTGACCGCACGATCACGTTCGTGATGTCACCGACGTATCCGGTCGAAATCAGGTGACGCATGTAGTAGTCGCCGCCCAGTGCGTGTGGCGGCTGACAGATCTGCGTCGCGAGACCGGTCTCTTCGGCCCGCGCATACATCGCCTTGGCCTCACGCAAATTCATCGCCATCCGCGCCTGCACCCACGTATGCTTCCCTGCGTCGAGCGAGTCGAGAACGAAGGGCATGTGCATATACGGCCACGTCCCGATCATCACCGCGTCTATGTCTTTGCGGGCGATCAGGGCGTGCGGATCGGTCATGATGTCCGGATCCAGCTTGAACTCCTGCGCGATCTTTCGGCCGCTGGCGACGGATCGGTTACAGATGGCGGTGACTTCGGCGTCTGCAATTTTCGCGAGTCCCGGGAAGTGGCGGCTACGGAAAATCCCGCCCGCCCCGATGATGCCGATCCTGATTTGCTTATTCTTGACTGCCATAAGGTCCCTTGGGGGAAAAGCCAGGGAGAGGTCAGGGTTCAGGGGTGAACCATCTCCGCTCTCGCTTGGGCAATTGCCTTTCTAAACTACGCTCCATGCCGTTCAGCATTCGAACGCATTCTTTGTATCGTCCTTTGAGCGAAATGTAAGTCGGGGCCTCATTATACTTATTCAGGCTCGCAATATAAAGGTGATGTATGGCCTCCCCAACCTCACCTCCCGCCCCGTTGACGCCTTCGATCTTGTTCTTAATGTGGCGATCGTCGTGCTTCTCGGCTAGCTGGTCAGGTGAACTATTAGATGATCTTCTCACCTGCCCCGTCAGCTCGAAACGCTCGAGCCTGGGCCAATCATCAGACAAATCACAGACTTCAATGTGCAACTAACAAAGTCGCTGATACACAATGAGACCCTCGACTAACAGGAATGTGCCCGTATCACGCTCTCCTGAACTCTGGCTTCTCTCTAAACTCTGAACACTCGATCATACTCAGATTCAGAAAGAAGCGGTAGGCACCTCACCCTATACGAGGATCCTAATCCCTCCGGTACAGGTCCTCATACCCTGTCAGATGGTAATTGTACCCGAGATAGTCGAGCATATTACACAGCGCGCGGAAAGCTACGCCGAATCCGTCGACGCCGCTCATGCCACCGAACTGACCGCCTCCCTTCACGTGCGGCTCGAGGTCGATGAAAACACCGGGAACGCCGAGGCTCTTGAATTTGGCATCCAGGTCCGGGACCATCGTCTTGAAGTCGCGCAGTACCATTTCGTGACCGGCATCGCCCTGGTCGACGGGGATGAAGCGCGTCAGACCTCGACGGGCGGCACGGCCGAGCATGTCCTTCTTCTCGGGCTGACAGAAACCCTTGATGTGGATCCACCCGAGACCGGGCTTCATCTTCAGGTAGTGCTCGTAGGCGCTTTCGGCGGAGTGGCCCATATACTCCATGTTGCCCACATCTTCGATGATGTAGGTGTAGTCGCTACCGATCTTCTCGTAGAGGGCGGCGAGTGTCGCACCGTCCCCGCCAATCAGGTCAGACTCGACCTCCAGCCCGTAGATAATGCCCTCCGACTCACACTTGGCGACGATCTGCTTGAGGTGATCCGCCGCCTGATCGATGTGCGGCCAGGGATCGGTGCCGTGTGGATGGTAGTAGGTGAACCCGCGGAGCAGCTTCGTGTCGAATGCCTTGGCCAGATCGATCGCGCGCTGGACGTCCTTCTCGAGATACTCATCGAACGGCACATACTTGTTCTCCGTCCCGTCATCGACGTCGATCAACTTCACCTTCCCGATCGGCGAACCGATCGAGGACACCTGGATGTCATACTGCTGGTGCAACTCCTTCAGCTGATCGATCTCCTCATCGGACAACTCCATCACGTTCTTCATGCCCTGCCCGACGTCGATGAAGCGGATCGTGTAGTAAGACATCCCGAGAGTCCGCATCATCGTGAACTGCTCTTGTGCTCGTTTGCTCACCGGGCCTTCATCAGCGAAGCCCGACAACAGTACTTCTGGCTCAGCCATCTGAGTCTCCTGTCACTTAATTTTCAACATTTGATAGTTCTGCTGCTTGGCAATTCTCTTACAGTTGACCATCGCCTGCTGCGCCGCTAGGTAAGACGGATCTCTGCTCAACGCCCGGTCGAAGGCACCCATCGCTTCCGCCAATCGGTCCCGACGCACCTCGATCACGCCGATGTTGTAGTGCGGCTCCGGCCGATCTGGAAACCGTCTGATCGCTTCTTCGTAGACCTCACGAGCGCCCTCCTCATCGTAGCCTTCACCGTAGCGTTCCCCTTCCTCATTGTGCTCGCTGAGATATGCCCTGAGCATCAGGACGTCATAGGGGTCGGCATGGGCCTCCGCCTGCTCGAGCCACCGATCGGCGCCCTGATGGTCCCACTTCTGCAGATGTGCCAAAACCAGGCCCTGGTAGACACGAGCGTCCGATGTGGATTCAGCCAGAAGGCCCTGATAACGCTCGATCGCCTCGTCCAGACGTCCGCTCTGCCTGAGTGCCGTTGCCAGACCGAGTTGGGCGCCAGAGTGAGTGGGATCGATCTCCAGAGCCATCTCGAACTGCGAGGCGGCCTCCTCGTAATTCTCTTCTTCGCTCAGCAGAATCGCCAGGTTGTTGAGCGCCGGCACATAGCTGGCATCGAGTCGAAGCGCGTCCTCATAGGCCTGACGGGCTAGCCCTCGGTCCGCGCGTCCCTGATGGTGCAGACCAACATTGTAATATGCCCTAGGAAGCTCCTGCCGCACCACCTCCGTTGAAGGATGGTCCGGAGACTCATTGAGGAGAGAATCCCACTGGGCAATCACCATCGGCCACTTACCCGCCTTCCAGTAGGATTGCCCCAAACGGAAGCGAGCCGCCGAACTACCCCTGCGGAGCGATAGGCATTCTTCGAACGCAGATGCCGCTTCTCCGAATCGATCGGTCGCCATCAAAGACAGTCCGAGCTGGAACCAAGCGTCGAAGTATCTCGGCGCCAGTCTGAGGGTAGACTGAAAGGCAAAGGCAGCGTCCTTGTGATTCCTGACACGAGCCAGTGCCAGCCCGAGGTTATAGTGGGCGACGGTCATCGCAGGATCGAGGTCGACCGCCCGTCGAAACGCACCAGCCGCCTGCCGGAAATCGCCACGAGCGGCGTGCTGGGTGCCCAGGTTGTTCTGCCGCTCGGCGGGTGTCAACTTCGCCTGCTCTTCATCTTGCACAGCAACGGCCGGGGCAGACATAACCAGGACAAGGGCGATGATCCACAAACGAATCAAGTCACCAGCTCCGCCGCAAGATGGTCGACACAATTGACCGAGCCAACAAACAACTGGTCGTCGGCAAACGAGAGATGGGTGATCGACGTGTTGCGGGAGGAGATGTGCGCGTTGCTCAGCGGTCCCCCAACGATCAGCGCGCTCAGGAGATCCTTGATGAAGCCCCCGTGCGCCACGATCGCGATTCGCTCTTCGGTCTCAGCGTAAACGTTCCACAATTCGTCCGCCACCCGCTGGGCCCGTTCGACCCACTCCGCTTCAGTCTCCTTGGGCCGATTCCACCAGCCCTCCTCGCCGATCTCGTCGGGGATCACAACCCGCGGAAACCGGTCCGCGATCTCCGATTTCGTCATGCCGGGTAGCTTGTCCACCTCGTCCATCCAGATCCCACACTCTTCGTGCACATCGACCCAGATTTCAGGTTCCATCCCAAGCGCTTCTCCGATCGGTTCGGATGTCTGTAGACACCGAAGGTGTGCGGAGGTGAACAGTCGGGTGATGTCGAATCCCCCGGAGGGACCGTCCCCGTGATACGGATTTTTTGCCGAGCCGCTTGCCAGATGCTGAGCAACCAGTGGCGCCTGCTTCTCACCGATGTCGGTAAGGGGTGGATCCGCCACGCGCCCGTTGCCATCGGGGAGTGTATTGTTGAACGACTGGCCATGTCTTACGAGAAAGAGCTGCATCATCCTCCCAGAATCGTATTCGATGGATCGCCAAGAATATCGAACGTGACGGCATCCGAGGTGCCGTCGAGGCTTGGTAAGGGGTCGAATCGGAGCGTCAGGCGAACGGGCAAACTTTCGCCGGGACGGAACCCGGCTTCGAAGTCCCGCGTAGCGGATGCTAACACCGCACCCTCCCGTCGAATCATCCAGGTCAGGCGAAACGGGACATCGATGGTCACGAATCCGGTGTGAATAACTGAAGTATCGACAATCACACCGGCAACAAGCTCAGGATTCGCACTGTCCTGGATCCGAGTCTTGGTGACTGAAGAAACTGAGAGCAGAGAGGACAACCGATCGTCGTCCAAAACGGGATCACTGGAACAGGAGGAGCAAAGCAGCACAACCGCCATCCAGATGACGCGTCTCACAACCACCCTCTTATCGGACACGGGTCCAACAGGTCACGCCAGCGCTGGCTCTCCGAGATCGATCCCTTCGAGAACGACCTCCAACTGATCCTTCGGTTTGAAGTAATCCGTCGCCGTGTATCCGTCTCCCATGTCGCCCATCAGGCGCCTCTGCCTCGGGGTCATCCGATCGAGAACCTCTTCGGGTACCTTCTCGTAGTCGTAGGGTCTGGACCACATCTGGCCGTATCGGAACGTCACACTCCGACGGACGTTATCCCCATCGTGCGGCGCGACACCGTGCCAGAGATTGTGCGGAAAAATAGCTGCATCGCCGGCCTCGGCGATCATCTGGATGCCATTCTCGGGCCACTCACCGTTTGAGAGCCCGCCTTCGGGGAAGTACTCTCGATGGCTACCCGGAACCAGGCAGAAGTTGGCGCGGTTCTCTTCGGGGATGTCCGTCAAGAAGTATTGGATCTTGAAGTTAAGGGGGCGACTGTCCGGCTCGACACGAATGTCTCGGAGGGAGGGGCCCGCGTCGGTGTGCCAGTTCGACAGCATGTCCTCTTTCGCATAACGGACGTAGATCTGGGTGCCCATCACCTGCAGGTAGGGTCCCATCAGGTCGAGAATTACGCCAAACGTTCCCGGATGGTCGATCAGCGAATCGAATGCAGGGGACTGCTCGACCGTCTGGATGATCGTGAACGCGGCCTTGTCCCGGACGCCCGGTCGTTCCTCCCGATACCGTTCGATCACCTCATCGGCGGCTTCGAGGTAGGAGGCCGCCTGGTCGCGGGTCAACGCACCTTTCAGGTGGATGTAGCCTTTCTCCACCCAGTCTAGTCTCATATCTTCAGTCAGTCTTCTCATCGCGCACTCCGTCCGGTTGATTGATGCCGGAAAATGGCGTTCTCAAGCGGCGTAAAGTAAACGCTCAAGGCGACATCTGTCAATTCGAGGCCCCATGACGTCACACGATCTGATCCTCATCCGCCACGCGCATCCGGCAGTCGATCCGGACGTACCAGCGGCGGAATGAGGACTGTCGGACCGGGGTCACCAACAGTCGGTCACGTTGGGTGAACGCTTGAGGCAACGTGGCCTGTCCACGGTATACACAAGCGGCGAACCGAAGGCGGTCCAGACATGCCAGGGGATCGCGCAGACACTTGATCTCGACACCCAACTACACAACGCTCTCGGCGAACACGATCTCACGGGAACGGGCTTTCTAGACCGATCCGTATTAGAGCAATCGGTGGCCAAACTGTTCAGACAGCCGGGCGAACGGGTATTCGGAGCCGAGATGGGAACCAGAGGCGGCCGATCGCTTTGGGCGTGTGATCGACGCGTTACTAGAGCGTCATGGCAGGACAGGCCCTGTATGCTGCGTTTCACATTGCAGGGTCATCTGCCTCTATATAAAACGCCTGCCGGGTGAGGACGGATTCGGGATCTGGTCAGACCTCGGGCTGCCAGCCGTGTTGACCCTCAAGCCTGGATCGCGTAAGGGAGATCAGACTGGGGCGATCCACAGCCGAGATCGACAGGGTCGGCGCTGACATCCTGAAGAAGAACCGGGCCCGATCCGCTCCCCAGGTCCGCTAAGGGTTTCCGGCCGCGACCTGCATCAGCGTAAACGATGAAGTCGTGCACGGGATACCCGGTGACCGACGATTGGTTGATGGCGATTAGCTCAAAATCGACGTCACGGCTGAGCTAGATGGCCACATCGCCGACGTGGCAGTCAGCGTTGTGGCGGACCAATCCACCGGCCTCCACGAGCGCTTGGTCGGCTGCGCGAAGCGAGCCTTCAACTGATCGATACGATTCGCCCGAGCCCACCACCCCATCCGTCGCCTGGGACAGGAGGTCGAACGTCAGGTACGATCTTAGGGATTCTAGGTTTTGCACGCCCTTATGGGTCACGGTGTCGGGCGTGAAATCCACGAAGCCCCCAACATACCAAACTACGAGGCCCCCTGGATGCACGAGCGATTCACGGAAGGTCTCGTCGTGACCGTCGATCCAATCATCACGGCCGGCACCAACGACTTCTACGAGATGGACGACGGCTGGACCAACCGGACCGTCGACGGCTCACTGGCCGCCCATCACGCACACACCACCGTGATCACCAACAGCAAGCCCCTCATCCTGACCGAAACGGCCTGATCAGTTGTCATGACAATAAGAAGGGGGCCCGACCGTTGTCCGGTTGAGGCCCATTTTGCGTTCTCGTTTTAAGCTGGATCAGCGCCAGAAGTTGAAGCCCACCGAAACGGCCGGCTGAACAAATGCGACGCCATTGGCCCTCGAAAACGACAGCCCGGTGCTGAGATTCCACCCGAAACTCGCGTTCGGCCCCGTCGCATATCCGACCTTGGGTAGGAAGAAGTAGCCCGTTTTATTGTCGTATGCATCGCGTAGCTGGTCTGCATCCCCGATCAGGCGATGAATGGGCAGCCGCATCAGACCGACATCCAGACCATAATAGAGTCCCGGGAATTGATCCTCGCCAAAGCCGCGTCGGATCCCGAGTGACAGCTGAATCTGCTGCTCACAGCTGGTCGTCAACGCGCAGCTGCAGGTCCACTCGCACGGGTTCAGACAGACGCTTGAGGCGGTAGACCAGCCACCGGCCAGACGTAGACTTAGACCAACGACGCCGAGAAGCCAGCCCGCGTAAACCCAGGGCAGCTTGGACTCAATCCAGGAAACGGAAAAATTGAACGGCGTGAGGGTCCGATGTAAACGGACAGCAGAACCACCGTAGTTACAGCGGAAAGGACCACCGCGAGCAACGCCGCACAGGCCACGCCGTATCGCCACGATGCTTCGTGATTCTTGAGGAGACGTCCGGCGGCTCCGACGAGGAGCCCGATGAGACAGGCCTGCCAAGGGAAATGGACGAGCGTCCATCCCGCCACGTGGATCAGATTCGGGTTGAGCAACTGCTCGGACATCACAAGACTCCAGAGGATTGGGAACGGCAGGATGGCCCGCAGCTCGAGACAACTAGTCTTCTACGTTCTGGGCCTGATCCTGTTCCAAGTTCGCCAGCATCTCTCGAATCTGACACATGTCCTCAGGCCTCGCCTGCTGGGAACTCAGCGAGTGCAGCACGAGTTTCGCTACCGATCCACCGAACACGCGGTCAATCAGATCCCCCACCATCTGCTGCTGCGTCTCCGTCTCGGAAGACCTAGGGCGATAGACGTGTGCACGAGTCGACTCATCCCGATCCACAAGACCCTTGTCGGTCATGATCTGGAGCAGCTTGAGCGCAGTCGTGTAACCGGTCTTACGCTGCTCCGACATCGCTTCCTGCACGACCCGGACCGTACTGGGTCCCTTGCGCCAAAGCACCTTGAGGATGCTCAGTTCCGCATCTGTAGGTTTGGCGGATCTGGGACGCCTCATCTAGATTCTCCGCCTGACACCATCAACGATTCGACAGAATGTATGTGATGTCAGTAGAGGACTCAATCCCCGAGATGACATAAAGACGGGTTGAGCAGACCCCGGCGGCCGCCCAACCCGTCTCCTCGTCGATCACGCCCGGTTGACGCAGTATCTTCCGTGGCATCAGCCTGAACTGCCAGCTACCGATCCAGGCGTGGATTGATCTAAGGAGTGAACTCTGATGGAGAGATTATACGAATAGCTTGGCAACACCAACGAAGAATTTCGTAATCAGGTTGTGTCCACTCATTTATCAACGCCTTGCACTCTTCCGGCATAAACGATAAATCTTTCAACGCAGAGAGCGAAGGGGATGCAGATAAAACATGAAGAATAGGGCCCTGTGGTCCAGGGCCAACTACTACCATTGTGTGGATCGGTTCCACACGATGGTTACCGAGGGAATCTAGATGCGATTGATTGATCTGTCTAAGCCAATCCACGTGGGAATGTCCGTCTATCCGGGTGACCCGGAGGTCGAGATCAATGTCGTTCAGACGCGGGAGGCTGGCGGTTGGGAATTCCGGTCGCTAAGTATGGGTTCTCACACCGGGACCCACGTGGACGCCGTATCACACGTCAAAAAAGGTGGGCCCACGCTATCGGATCTGCCGCTCGAGCAGTTTTACGGGCCAGTTGTATGTCCGAGCGATTCAGCTACCCTCCCTGAAGGGATCGGGCTCATTTACAAACGCCATCTCGAGATCTCCCAGATGAAGGAGATCCTACAAGCAAAGCCCCCGTTCGTAGGCGGACCCTCTCTCGATGCAGACCTGGAAAGGAGGCTCCTGAACAGTGGGATCGTCACCTATGACGGGTTGGTCAACCTGGAATCTCTGCCTGAAGGGGTCCCGTTCACATTCAGTGGGCTCCCGTTGCCGATCCAGGATGGTGACGGGTCGCCTGTCCGGGCGATCGCGATTCTGGCCAAATGAAAGAAGCGAAGCAAAAAGACACGAAGGCGCGAAGAAACACGATCAACGTGTCGGTGATGGTCGTAGAGACAGGCCACGCTACGATGCGCCGAGGTAGTTTGGGGGCATTCTGTTCGTCCACAGCGGCGCCATGGCTGCACCGAGCGCAGTGACCCGGGGTAGCCTGCGGCAACCCCGGGCTATCATTCTCAACCCTTTCAGGGCTGAGCTGCCATATCAGTTTTGTTTCCTTCGTGTCTGCGCGTCTTCGTACTAGTGTTTGTGCCTTAGTGGTTCAGCCTTTGACTCTCCCTCTACTCCACGCTCTGGGTGATCTCGCCCGTTGCCCGGTCCTGCAGGATCACCTTGGTCTTTCCGTCGGGCATGTGCTCTCTTTTCATCACGACCAGGCCGTCCTCTGTTTTCTCAGCATACTGTGCCTGAGGATCCGACTTTGGATCGCCGCGCCAATCGTCGATGTCGATTGACTCCCACTGACGTGACTTTGCTGAACGGTAGCAGGCGTCTACGACCGCGTTGACGACGTAGCCGTCGTAGAAGGTCTCCATGGGTTCACGGCCTTCGTCCATCGCGTCGAACATCTCGGTGAACATGGTGGTGTAACCCAACTCGTGGGCCTCGTCCCCTACCGGAAACAGCCAACCCATCTCCGCTTCTGCCTTCTCTGCCACATACCCACCCAGCCCGACGTTCGTAAACATCTCGTAGCCGGTACGCAGGAAGTGATCGAGCCAGATGGTGCCTTCTGTGCCCGAGACTTCATCCCGCAGATCCATTCCGCCACGGAAGGCCCAGCTCACTTCGAACTGTCCCATTGAGCCGTTCTCGAACCGGATCAGGCCGAGGCCGTGATCCTCGGCCTCGATCGGATGGACGAGCGTGTCGGCCCAGCACATCACCTCGACAGGACGCTGCCCCTTCCCGATAAAGTTCCGGATGATCTCGACACAGTGGCACCCCATGTCGACGATCGCGCCACCGCCCGCCTGCTCGAGGTCCCAGAACCAGTCGCTGTGAGGTCCAGGATGCGTTTCGCGCGAGCGAACCCACAACACCCGGCCGAGGGCCCCGTTCCGGACGTTCTCCAGTGATTTCATGGTCTTCGGCGGATAGACGAGATCTTCCAGATACCCCGCGAATACACCAGCCTTCTCGACGGCATCGAGCATCGCCTTCGCTTCGCTCGCGTTCCGCCCGAGCGGCTTTGTACAGAGTACCGCCTTGCCGGCCGCAGCGGCTGCCTCGACGGCTTCCTGATGTCGGTGGTTGGGCAACCCGATTACGACCGTATCGATGTCCTCGTCACCGACTGCATCCTCGAGGTTTGTGGTGTACTTGGGAATCCCCCACTGATCGGCGAACGCCTTGCCGCGTTCCTCTGTTCGCGAGTAGCAGAGATGGACGCGATCCAGGCCACGACCGCCGTGCAGCGTGGTGGTGTAGAAATTGGAGATGAAGCCTGTCCCGATTATTGCGAGGCGATGAGGTTGCGCCATTGGTTTGCTCCTTGCCGGTCGTTGTGTTGAGGGACCAACATACGATGTGGCCAAGCGGGACGGCAAGGGTCTGGTGATGAGGCCAAACGCAAGAAAGGCGCTGACCACCGGAGCGATCAGCGCCTTTCGAACAAACTTCACGCATTCCGTAAACGGACAAGTCAGCAGATCGTTCCCGCACAGGAAACAATCCCGCCCTGGCCGAGGTCCAACGTCGCCACTCGATCGGAGAATCTGCGGATGTGGATTGACCTCACCATCGCCTGCATACTGTTCACCGCCGGCACGCTGCACACGGGGTGATTTGTGCGGCCCCAATGGAAGCTGTTCGGTAAAGCCGAGTTTTATATGGGCATCTCTACGGGTCTGTCATACGCCTTTGGTCACTACAGCCTCGTCTTCATCGTCCTCCACCCAGTGTCCGGCCTGGCCTTTCACATCGCCGCGTGCCGAAAGCACGGCATCGACTGGCTGACCTGTGAGCCACGTGAATTTTATCAAGCCTTTCACGACGCCTGGGGACGCAGCGAAGTCAATTCCACAGATCGAAACGCCTGACCAGGTCATCGAGCCCCTTCCGCAACGCCACCTGGCCAAAGTACACCTTCCGCATGTAGTCGAGCGCTCCCGAAATCTGCTCAAAGTCTCGCCGCATCCGTACCAGGATCTCGCGATCAGCCTCCCCATCCGCAACAGATGAGGCTCGGCGGTATGACCTTGGCCCTTCGACCATATACCATTCCAGAAAGCCGTGCCGTTCCACGTAGGCCCGAAAGATCCCGCTCATGAAGAGCGCGTAGTCGCCCGTGTGCCTCAAGACTCTGAATGTTTCGTTGGCATTCACACCTGACAGCCGATCCGCCTCGATCAGCATCCCCACAACCGTATCGACCTGCCTGCCCGTGGGATCTTCGAGCTCGTAGAGCGCATCCGTACGCGCAAACCTGACAAGCAAGTCGATCACATACCCCTTGAGCGCCTCGTCTCCCGTCTGCAGATCGCTAAAGCTGCGATTGACCAGCCGATGGAACAGCCGATACAGGCTCTCCTGTCGCATCGCGTGCTGCACCCCGCCTCCTCTCGATCACCTTGACACGTCTCCGGAAGGGAACATAATACGTGGCGGCGCAGCATTCACGCACTCTGAAAGGTACTAATGGAATTCCCAAAAATCCGACCTCAAGCGTCCAATTACATCCACCCAAGGGATGGTGAAGTCACCACCCTCTCTCCACCGGGCTTCTCCTGGTGGCGCGCAGCCGAGAGAGGCGCTTGCCAGTATCGGCTGACCGTAGATCGCGAGGGCACGACCCATTACATATCACCGCTCACAGACGATCCCATTCACGTCCCGACCGAGGTCTTGCCCCCTGGCAACTACACCTGGTCTGTCGAGGCTGTCGCCGATGATCGGACGCAGGCAGGTTCGGCCGCCTATTCGTTCACCGTTGCTGAGGGCGCGGATGAGCAGCCCTGGGTCGACCCACAAGTTCTCCTGGACCGGATTCCCCGGGATCATCCGCGGCTCCTGTTCACAGGTGATCAACTCGACGCCGTCCGGTCTACGCTCGAATCGACACGCGCCGAAGCGTTCAACCAGCTCATAAAAGCTGCTGACACAGCGCTTTCGATCGACCCGATCGAGGAGCCTGATTACGACCGGATCGAAGACCGCGCCGAGCGACGTCTCGCTTACCAGGCCGCCTTCCACGCCACACGAAAGGTTCACGATGTCGGAATGCGATCCGTTGCCCTCGCCTATCTCCTGACTGGTGAGAGGAAATACGGTGACCACGCCAAACTCTTGATCGTTGACGCCGCCGGTTGGGATCCGGAGGGCATCTCCTCCATCATGGCACCCTACGGCGACGAAGTGGGTCTGGGGCTGCTGCGAGCAGGCGCGGAGACCTACGACTGGGTGTACGACCTGTTCACGGTGAACGAGCGGAAGCAGGTCGCGAGCATGGTCGGGGCGCGCGCCGATCAGATGATCCGTCAGCTCGAACGCAGCGACTATACGTTCAAACCTGAGGGATCCCACAACGGCCGTCTACCCGGGTTCCTCCTCGAGCATGCCATCGCGCTCGCCGAGGATGAGCGCGCCGCGGACTGGGCCGACTACGCGCTCAAGATCATCGCCACGAACTTCCCGCACTGGGCCGGACAGGATGGTGGGTGGGCTCAGGGCGTCCCCTACGGGCAATCCTACAACACACGAGATGCCACGCCATTCCACGCGTGGAAACTCGTCACCGGGCACGACATCTGGCGCAAGCCATTCTACAAGAACCTGCCGTGGTTCTTCTACTATGTCGTCTCGCCAGTGGGTGAGATCATGCCGTTCGGCGACACCGAGCAGCAGCACGTTCGGCCATCGGGCGCGAGGACGCTCATGAAATATCACGCGCTTCGGCTCCGTGATGGTCGGCTCCAACGCTGGTCCGAACAGGTCGACCCCCTGGGCGCGTTGGAAACATCAAGGCTGGAACCCTTCCCGGGTATCCTGTATGAGGACGACCTCGAACCTACCGAAGAAGAGATCTCCAATGATCGCGTCTTCCGCGGCGTGGGCTGGGCCGCCCTGCACAGCGACATCGCCAACCCGACCGACGACTTTATGGTCTGTTTTCGGTCGTCACCTTACGGTGGTGTCAGTCACGGTCACGCCAGCCAGAACGACTACGCAGTCATGAAGGGCGGACGGGCGCTTATCTGCGCGGGTGGTGAGCGATTTCCGCATCACGGGACTCCATTCCACACAGACTATGCTCAGCAGTCGATCTCCCACAACTGCGTCCTCGTCGACGGCGAAGGAGCGGTCAACCGAGACGGCAACCGTGGCGGCGAGATTCATGCATTCTCCACGTCCGAGCATCTCGGGTATGTGTGCGGCGAAGCGCAAAATGCCTACGACCGTCTGTCCCGCTACCGACGTCATATCGTGATGCTGCGCCCGTCGATCCTTGTGCTTGTAGATGAGCTCCAGGCGGATACGCCGGCGAACTTCCAGTGGCTCCTCCACGCGTGGGAGCAATTCGACATCGATGGGCTGACGGTCACATCCCGCCGTGACGGCGCCCAACTGACTGGCAGACTGGCCTCGTCGACCGGGCTGTCCATCAGCCAGACCGATGAGTGGCCGGTGGCACCAGACGAGGGGTATCCGACGCTCACCAAGCCGCTTCCGCCGAAGCGATGGCACTTCACGGCTGAAACCGCGGAGAAAGTAGAACAGTGTCGGATCGCGTGTGTCTTTGATGTCGGAGATGTTGGTGATCCGACGAACCTGGATCTGGAACACGACGGCGATGAGCTAGGTTTCCATACCGACCGATTCCAGGCACGGATCAACCTGTCGCCCGAAGCTCCAGGTATTCTCGAAATTACCGTCGACTGTCAAGCAGCATTGTCCATCGACCGGTAAGGAGGAACATCATGAAACTAACCCAGCAACAACTCGACTTCTTCGACACATTCGGGTATCTGTCGTTTCCCGGACTGGTGTCAGACGTCATCGACGAAATCATCGATGCCTTCGAGGAAATATGGGCGTCACAAGGGGGCGGGCATCACGGGCGTCCACACGACGAGAAGCGACGGTCGTGTATCGTCCCGTTCATCGACCAGCATCCTCAGCTCTGCGCGCTGCTCGATGATGAGCGCATACACGGTATCCTGGCCGACCTGCTCGGCGACGACTTCAACTACTCGGGGTCCGACGGAAACTACTACGCCGGCAACACGCAGTGGCATTCGGACGGATGGGGCAAGGACATCCGCTTCGTCAAGATCGCCTTCTACCTGGACGAGATCACGAAGGACACGGGATGTCTTCGCGTGATCCCGGGCAGCCACCGTCTCGAGGATCGCTTTGCGAACCGGGTTCAGGACGCGATCAAGCAGAGCACCGACAAGTGGGGTCTCCAGGGTGAAGAAATCCCAGCCCAAGCGCTCGAGACGAAACCTGGCGATATCGTCTGCTTCAACCACAACCTCAAGCACGCCGCATTTGGCGGAGGAAGCCGTCGCCGCATGTTCACGATCAACTGTTCTCAGCGATTTCCGAACGATCGTCTGGACGACCTCCGGACGTACATCGCGGGACACGCTCGCTTCTGGAACGAGCATCTCTACGGGAAAACCATGCTGGAGACCGCGAGTCCGCAACGGATGGTCCACCTGGAACAGGGCCGTGACAACTGCGACCATCTCCCCAAGCTGGTGCGAAAGGCGATGTCGGATATGGAGGAGCCTTCAAGAGGGTGACGTCCCCAATGTCGGCCTTCTCTCCCCTGTGATCCCTTCGCTGTTGACGTCGAAGGTGCCTCTGGCTATGGTGTGACGCTTCAGATCCCGTATTCCAATTTCTACAGGCAGGTCCGCATTGTCGCTTATCACCGTGATCGGCCGAGGTCATTCCGGCACCCGTGCCATATCCCACACCCTCTACGCCAGCGGCGTCCTGATGGGCAGTCTCCTGAACCGATCAGGCGACAAGATGCCCCCGGACGAGATGTATGACGCCTGCCGCGTGATGGCCAAGCAGATCCAGTGGAACGGCGATCTGTCGTGGGATTTCTCGAACCTGCACACCGTCGGCATCGATCCCGAATGGGAGCGCTTGGTCGACAGCTATCTCGATGATATCGTCACCAACACCCCTGGTAGCGAACATACGGGATGGAAACTGCCAGAAACCACGCTGGTCTATCCCTGGATCGTCCGCAAATTCCCGGACGCGAAGTATATCCAATGGATCCGGGACCCCCGTGACTCCATCTTGAGCCGTCATCGCACAGACGACCTGGCCGACTTCGACATCCCCTACCCGAAAACGGACGACCTCCGGGAGCGTCGAGGGATCAGTTGGTACTACCAGTATCAGCTGATGAAGTCCACACCCGAACCGGCGAACATGATCACGGTCCGCTTCGAGGACTTCGTTCTCAAGCAGGAAGAGACCCTCGAACGGCTCGAAGACTTCCTCGGCATCCCACTTGCACGAATTATCGTCCGCAAGGACCCGGTCGGGCGGTGGAAGACCGACACTGAACAACACACTTTCGACTTCTTCAAAGAGGCAATGGCCGAACAGGGGTACGAATGAGCGACTCACCCGTAACAGACGCCGACATCGAATCCTACCAGGAAAGCGGATTCATCCAGTACAAGGGGTTCTTCTCTCCCGAAGAGATCTCGGTCCTGCGAGATGCGATCGATGATGCCATTTCAGCCAACCGGGACCGCATTCTCGGCGCTGAGGGCGGGGGCCGTTCCGGAGGCGACTACGAGAAGGTCTTCAACCAAATGGTCAACCTCTGGACAGATTACCCGGCCGTGAAGGAGTTTTCGTTCAACGAGCGACTCGCGGACTCGGCCAGGCGGCTGGCAGAAGCCAGAGACGTCCGCATCTACCACGACCACGCGATGATCAAGCCCGGTGGAGAAGAAAGCCGTGCCACCAACTGGCACCAGGATCACCCCTACTGGCCGATGGACAATCTAGGCCCCCTTTCGGCCTGGGTCGCCGTCGACGATGTCACAGTCAAGAACGGCTGCCTCCACTTCTGCCCCGGCTCACACAAGTTCGGGCTCCAGGAAGGCATCAAGCTCGGGATCGAAGGCGAGTCGATCGTAGACAAGATGAAGGAACGGGGCCACGATGTTGTCGAGCCGGTTGCGATGGAGATGGCGGCCGGCGGAGTCACCTTCCACCACGGGTGCAACTTTCACTACGCCGGGCCGAACCAGACGGCCAACCCGCGACGCGCATTTGCCGTCATCTATATACCCGACTATGTAAATTTCACGGGCGGAAAGGATGCGGCTGGGGCGAGCGACGAGATGGAAGTCGGCAAACCCTGGGACCATCCGCTCCACCCCGTCCTGGCAGGCTAGCCCCGCGGGTCCTTGGGATAGCTCCGCCACCTGACTACTAACTACCTGACCATCTGACTTTCATGAAACTCGGTATCGGATTTCCTCAGAGCCAACTGACGCCTGAAAACCTGCGCTATGCCGCACAGCTAGGGGTGACGCACATCATCGCGCACAACCCGCGGTTCGGTGATCACGGCTACCACCAGGTCGAGCCGATGCAGGCGACAAAGGAGCTGATCGAGTCATTCGGATTGACGTGGGAAGGCATCGAGAACCTGCCGCACGATCACTGGGAGCAGATCCTCGCCGCAGGTGACGAGCGCGACGCACAGATGAAGAACGTCGAGCGAACGCTGGAGAACATGGCGCGCGTCGGCGTCCCCATTCTAGGCTATTACTTCAGCATCGCGACCGTCGTCGGGCATTGGCGGATGTATGATGGGGGTGGACGTGGGGGTGCGGGGATCAAGAGTTTCGACGCGGACCGTATACCGGACAACTCAGTCCACCCGCTTGGCCCCGTGTCGGTTGACGAGATGTGGAAGCGCTTCGAGTGGTTCCTCGATCACGTGATTCCAGTCGCTGAACGCGTGGACGTCAAGCTTGCCGCGCACCAGGATGACCCGCCGATGGAAATGCTGATGGGCACAGGGCGTCTCCTGACCAATCACGACAACATGCAGCGTCTGCTCGACTATGCGCCCAGCCCGTGCAACGGGTTGGAGTTCTGCCAGGGCACGGTGTCAGAGATGGGAACGTATACTGCGATCGATGCGATCCGCCGGTTTGGAAGCCAGGGCAAGATCTTCTACGTTCACTTCAGGAACATCATCGGAGAGTTTCCGAAGTTCGACGAGGTATTCCTCGATGAAGGAGACGTTGATCCGCACGACGCAATGTTGGCGTATCGAGATGTGGGTTTCGACGGCGTGATGACACCGGACCACTGCCCCCTGATCGAAGGGGATAAGGGATATCGGCATCGGGGCATGGCGTTTTCGCTCGGATATATGCGGGCGTTGATGCAGGTTGTGGGGAAGTCGGAGTAGGGTTTGGAGAAGGCGCCGACTGTAAGCCGGCGCGCACGGATTCGGTTCGTGCAGCATTATTGACCAGCTATACAGGACGGGGATAGAGGATGGCGAAGAGAGGGGCTTTTTTCGGAGAAAGTCAGGAGCGGCTCGATTACGTCTACGCGCAAGGCCGGCGGGAGAGGGTAGCGGAGATCGTCGATCTGTATCCGGAGCGGATCTGCCTCGAGAACTTCGATGTACACGTCGACCAGCTTCAGGATCTCGAGGTAATTTTCGGTACCTGGAAGATCAGCCAGCTCCAGAAAGCCCACCTGGAACGGCTCCCCAACCTTAAGATCGTCTTCTACGGAGCCGGAACGGTTCAGAACTTTGCGCGTCCAATGCTCGAACACGGGGTGCGCGTCTGCAGCGCCTGGAAAGCGAATGCCGTCCCCGTCGCCGAGTACACCCTCGCTCAGATCCTGCTGGCGAACAAAGGCTTCTACACGAATATCCGCGACTGTCAAACGTATGCGAGCCGCAAGAATAGCCCGTTCAAGGGACGTGGAAACTTTGGGGCCACCGTGGCGCTGCTCGGGGCCGGTGCCATCGGATCACTGCTAATCGACCTGCTGAAGCCCTTCCATCTCGAGTTGGTCGTATTCGATCCCTTCCTGCCTGCCGAGCGTGCCGCAGAAATGGGTGTCCGGAAGGTGTCGCTGGAGGCGGCGTTCCGCGAGGGCGATATTGTCTCCAACCATCTCGCCAACAACGAACAGACACGGGGGATGCTGCACGGAGGCCACTTCAGCCTCCTGCAGAATCACGCGACCTTCATCAACACAGGCCGCGGAGCCACAGTGGTCGAACTTGACCTGATTGCCGAACTCGAGAACCGACCCACGTTGACCGCTCTCCTCGACGTCACCATGCCCGAACCTCCAGATGAAGGCTCGCCGTTCTATTCACTCGACAATGCTTACCTGACCTCTCACATTGCCGGCTCCTTGAACGACGAAGTCGTCCGGATGGCAGACTACATGATCGAGGAGTTCCAGCGATACGAGGCTTGCGAGGAGCTGCAACACGAGGTGTCACCCGACATGATCGACACCATGGCCTGAAAAAACCGGCGCGTTGCGATCCTCCGGCGTGATCAACCCATCCTTGGCTACCGATTCGAGTTGCATCGCGCTAGGGGCAATCAGACAGAAGAGATCGGGCACGTCCGCATACTGCAATATCCTCGGCAGATATTGAATCCCGCATGACGCCAACTTGAGCGATCGCTCGCGGAACTTGTTCACGCATCCCGCAGGCACGCACACCTAGATCCGTTGGTCGAAGAGCGTGAGCCACATCGTCGTGCGCTCGCCATACGAGTTCCCGATACATCCGATCTGCTTCCCATCGACGTTGGGGTGATCCGCCAGAACATCGATCGCTGCCTGGCCGTCCTGGATCTGCAGGTCGGTCACGTTCATCCCTTACGCCGAAGCAGCCATCTGAATCACGTTGCATCTGTCACGTTTCCCGACACGATCGAGGTGGCCGTCGCGTTCACGCCACCCCCACAGGCTGGTGCGGTCACTACGTAGCCACTTCGCAAGGCCTCCAGGCCATACGAACGTTTTGCAGCCACCTCATAGTCCATGCCGACGGCGCCGCACGTCATGTCCGGGCCATTCGCCGTATGTCCGTGTGACGCCAAGATGCCGGGTCGGGTCTCCCCTTCCCTGAGCCCAATCGGGATGAGGAGGTAGGCCACTCGTGCGCTGAACTCGGAAACCCCCACCCGTATCAACTGCCGGACGTGATCGGCCTCTTCCCACTCATCCAGGACCTCCGTAGACGGTTCGACACGATTCGGACCAATTCCACGAAGCCCTGCAATTACCTCTCCCAACTCGTCGCACCGTGTGGCCCAATCCGCGTCCTCGTGATAGGACATCGATGGGCCGTGCGCGTCGCCATAGATAGACGGAAATGAGATAAACGACTCAGCCATGGGCCACCGCTGCCAGTTCTTGTGGTCTTCGCGAACGATCGCATAATTCATAGACAGGCTAAGGCCGGCCCACGCCGGCTGACAACTCGAATCCTAAGACACAGGAGAACGACCATGCAATCTCCCAACCGAATCCTCGAGCGTATAAGGAAAGGTGAGAAAGCCCTCGGTCTGGCGACCCAGTATCCGTCCGAACGAATGGTCGAAGCTGCCGGGCGGATGGGCCTTGATTTCATATCTATCGACGGCCAGCACGGGGTCGTCTCTCCCGAAATGGTCGAATCGATTTGCCGTGTCGCCGATGGATACGGCATCACGCCTGCCATGCGGGTTCCCGATCAGTCCGAAACGACGCTTTTTCTCTATCTCGACCGGGGCATTAAGATGATTACCGTCCCGAATCTTCAGACGGCGGAAGAAGCTGAGAAGCTCGTCCAATACACCTACTACTACCCTAAAGGTCAACGGAGCGCCACAAGCCTGAGAGTGATCTTCTCGTCGGGGGCAGACGCCAGCAAGCCGCCCGAGTTCTTTAACTTCACGAACGAGAACACGATCCTTTGCGCTCAACTGGAGAGCATAACGGCTTTCAAGAACCTAGATGAAATTCTGGAAGTGGAGGGAATGGACTACTTCGCGGGAGGGCCACTCGACATCGCGCAATCAATGGGTCACCAAGACCCGACCCATCCCGAATGTGCGGAGGCGTTCGAGCAGGCGTGCGAAAAAGTGCGGGCATCAGGCAAGCATATGATCAGTGACCACACGGTCTCGGTCGACGTGTTTGCGGCCGTTCACGAGGGGGTAAAGAGGATGATGGCAGAGCACGGGAGGGAGTCCGCGCTCAAGATATAGCTATTCAGAGGGCTTTTCCTGTTGAGGTGCAGAGAGTGGTGTTTCCCCACCGTCCTTCAACTCCGCGATCGATAATGAAGACATTCACCACCGTATTCTGTCTGCTGCCGATGGCCGTCGGGAACTCGGCCACGCGTGGAACGACCTATGGCCCCCTGCGAAAAATGATAATGGGTAGCCTGATCTGCTCGATCGATGACCTGCAGGCGCTGTTCAGACGGATGACCCGGTCGGTGGTTGGGAAGGGAAACTCGAGTATGGGAACCAAGTTTAGTGGATCTGTGTTCGCGAGTCAGGACATCATCGGATCTCGCCTTCGCGAGGTTTCGGCGAAACCGTCCTCTCCGGCAAAGCAAGGAGAGGGGATTACCCCAGCCAATATTCCCATCTTGCATCTTCCTATCGCTTCTCAAGATCGGCCAGACTCGACGTGCTCTTGTCGTTGTCACCCATCCACACTACATCCGTATCGTCGTCTTCGAACCGCTTGATGCCGACGTCTTTGATCGCCGAATCCGGCACCTTGTCCAGCGGGGTGTAGCACGGATGGTGGGACTCGCGATACGGGTTGTTCCGAGCCGCGTTGTAGCAGCAAATCAGCGACCACCTTGGGTTCGGTGACGTGTTTCGGTCCGACCGGTGAAGGATGTTGCAGTGGAAAAACAAGGCATCGCCTGGCTCCATCTTCACGTGCACTAGTTCCAGAACCTTAGTCGCTTCATCGACGCGCTCAATGTCCGCCCCCGCCTGTTCGCCAGCCAGCTCGTGGTTGACGCGTCCCATCAGGTGTGAGCCTTTCAGTACCTGAAGACAGCCGTTCTCTCGGGTAGCCGGATCCACGGCGATCATGACGCTGGACAGCAGAGGGAACAGCACGCCGTTCTGATACCAGTAACCATAGTCCTGATGCCATGTCCACGCTCCACCGACCTCCGGGTCCTTCAGAATCATCTTCGAATGGTAGTGATAGACTTCGCCCCCAAGGAGCTTCTCCATCGAATCCACGATACGGTTACAGCGGGCATACATCCCGTAGATCCCGTTCCCCGGATGATTCCAGAGTGACAACCGGACCGACCCGCCCTCACCGTCTTCCCGACCCTGGCTCCGACGATCAAGTTCTCGGTCCTCCCTGGCTGCACGCCCAAGAAGGTCGATCTCCTCGGCATCGAACATTCCTTTCACGAGGACGGACCCGTCCCCATGGTATGTGGCTACCTGTTCGTCACTCAATACCGGCATATACGTCCTCCCAATCATATTTGATTACGTTCAATGGTGCGAACAAGAAACAAAAAGCGAACTCTTTGATAATTCGCTTCAGTTGACCTCGATTAGGTGAATCGTCACAAAACAGGGAACCTGAGGACAAAGGCCGTTCCCTCGTCCACGTGGCTGGTGACATTGATCTTACCCCGGTGTCTGTCGACGGTCTTCTGGACGACCGATAGCCCCAACCCTGCTCCTCGTCCTTACCCGTGGTCGTGTAGAAATGGTTCGAAGAATTGGCCGATCACATCCACGGGGACACCCACGCCCTGATCCTCGATCTCGATCATCACCCAACTGTCGCGTGTGTATGTCCGAACATCTAGCCACGGAATGTCGTCCATACCGTGCATCGCGTTGATCAGCAGATTCCGGATCACCTGCCCAATCCCCAAGGAATCTCCAGGTCTCGAGAGAACACGGTCTAGTTGAAGATGGACATCCAAATATTTCATGAGGCCGAGCGACTAGATTCTTGTCATTAACTCAGACACCCGTTTATCGAGACATACAGAGCCGCTCAAAGACTCCGCATCCTTCCAGAGTTGCATCATCTGCATCAAGCAACCGTCTATCTGGAGCGCCGCATTTAGAAACACGGTCCAGCCAGCTCGCGACTTCCGGGTCGGTCTCTTGAGCCTTCGGCCGAGCGAGACCGCATCCGAAATTACCTGGATGGGTGTTTTGAATGCCTGGGACACCAGAGGAACCAGTCGACGCAGCGTCGACAGCCGAGCCACTCTGAGCAGTTGGTTCTCGATGGGATCGGCATCCGAAAGGTCCTCGATCGTGTTCAGATCAGCCACCTGGAGTGCGGCAGATGGCGACTCATTGAGGGGCGGGAATCAATTGCTCGGATTCGGTCAAGGTTGGGTGATAACGATGAATTTCGAAGCCTTCATTCTTACACCACTAGGTCTCACCCGTCAACTCGATGGACAGACGAAAGTCCATATGCGGGGCACTCGTATCCAACGCCACACAATTCCGGCCCGTAACCGTCCTCGGATCGACGTCCGGGTCAGCGCAGCGATAAAGCGGTAAACAGCCACCTACCAATCGTCGAATCAGTTTGAGTTGCTCTTAACCGATCCAGACCCCATCAATATTCCAGCACGACCTTGATCGCTTTATCTCGTTCGTCGATGAACATCTCAAAACCGCGCTGTACGTCCGTGAATGGGATCCTGTGAGTGATCATCGGGGACACATCGATCCGTCCCTCCGCGATCCATCGCATGGCGAGGGGAAAATCGGCCTGTGCCTCCGTCCCAATCGTCCCGATCACAGATACGTTCTTGCGAATGATCTTGCGGTACTCGATAGGATAGATATCCTCGTCCGGAACGCCAAAGCAAAGAACGGTTCCGAGGCGCTTCACCGAGTCGATGCACGTGTTGACCGTCTCGGTATTGTGCCCCACCATCTCGATCGCCACGTCGGCCATTCGTCCCTCGGTTATCGCTTCTACCCGCTCGATAACGTCCTCCTTGGAGGCGTTGACCGTGGCAGTCGCGCGCATCTGCTCGACCCGCTCCAACCTGAAATCGACCACGTCTACGACGGTGATGGTCTTAGCGCCCAAGTTGCTGACCGTGTGCGCCGTGAGCTGACCGATGGGACCGGCTCCGAAGATCACGACATCTTTATTGATCACGCTCCCGAGCTTTCGGACTGCCCAGATCACAGTCCCCAACGGCTGGGACATCAACATCTGCTCCTGCGAGTGGAAATCGAGCAGCGTCATCGTCACGCTGTCGTGAGAAACGAAAAATTCCGAACAACCACCGACTTCACGCGGCAACGCCAGGACCCGGTCACCGACGACGAACCGATCCGAATTGCTCTGCACGATCGTCCCGATCGCCTCGTGGATTGACGTCCCCAGACGTCCCGGGTAGTCGTCCTGCTCGAGTGAAAATTTCGGTATATCAGACCCACAAATGGCGCTCAGCTCTGTCTTGATCTTGATGGCTCCCTCCGGATACTTCCCCATATCCGGTTCATCAGCCTCGATGATCTCGATCTTCTCCTTATCGACAACGATCCCTGCCTTCAAACGTCCCCCTATCCGAAATGACTCTTGAGCCTATCTGCTATCTCTTTTGAGACCTCGATTACGCTTCCATGGCGCAGGCCCTCCGGCAACACGACCTCGACCTCCGATACCGTCCACTGTCTCCCATCCTTGCTGACCGATACCCCGTAGCGATCTTCCAGGAAGTGGTCGTAGAGCATCACCCAGAGGTTATCCTTCCGGTAGATCGTCGGTCCTTCTACGGGAGCCGGTGTCACGAGACCCGACACCGCCTCGAACGGACCACCCGGGACCAGCGAAATCGCAGTTCGAATGGCCTTGTAGTCTGTATCGACACGGTTCTCTCCCCGCTCGTCCTTGAACGCCATCAGGTAGACATCGCCATACCCGACCACAGTCGCGTCAATCACGTTGTATCCGGGGTCGAAAAAAAGGTAGGAATCCGAAAAGGTTTCGAAGTCTATCGTATTACATGCCCAAATACGATGATCACGAACACGCTCGGTCTCGGAGGTATCGACCGTCGATGACCAGATGATGCGATACTGTCCGTCTTCAATCCCATAGAAGACCTCGGGCGCCCATACGTTACGGGTCCCCGGGATTGTCTCCATCACCGGAATTGTCCGCTGTTCCGACCAGAAGATCAGATCCTCGGTGGTAGCGTGTGCCAACGAGGAGCCTCTCCAACCGTCTGTCGCCAACAAATGGAACAGCCCATCCTGATCCTGGAACAGGAACGGATCCCGCATTGTCCCTGTCTGCTCCGTCGCCTCGAGAACCGCCAGGTTCCCATTCACAGCCTCGAATGTGAACCCGTCCTCGCTCAGAGCCAGATGAAGCGCCTCAGATTCCGTCCTGAAATATGAGAGTAGATACATGCCTCAAATGCCCCCTTAAGCTTTGCCCCCCTAGTCTCCGAAGACTTCGGCATAGGAGTCTTAAATCTGGAACTCCTCTATTCTTTCGCAACAAACTGAATCCACAACGGCGACTCCCCGACCTCATACGTCGCCATCGGGACGAGCGATCCGTCGTCATGGTTGATCCGATACGTCGCCATCCGGCCCGATCCCTGGCCGAGTGACAGGATGTAGGCCCCCGTCGGGTCCAGGTCGAAGTAGCGCGGAGTCTCCTCCGTCGGCTGATGCCCCTTTGCGGTCAGCGTTCCATCGTCACCGACGGCAAAGATAGCCAAGCTGTCGTGTCCGCGATTCGACGCATACAGATACTTTCCATCCTGCGTCATCCGGATCTCAGCCGTCGAGTTGTTCTCCCCGTCGAAATCATCCGGAAGCGTCGAGATCACCTGGAAGGAGATCAGCTTACCAGTAGCCGGGTCGAAGTGATGCGCGCTGACCGTACTCCCGTTCTCGTTGACCGACCAGAGGTAGTCCTTGCTCGGGTGGAACACGAAGTGACGCGGTCCCTCAGGTGTTTCTGGTTGGATCTTGCGTGGATCATTCGCCGACAGTGCACCTGTCTTCTCGTCAAACTTGAACTGGTAAATGGCGTTCGGGGGGTTCGTGTGCGGCACATAGGCGTAGCTGTTCGACCGATCCAGCTGGATGCTGTGGGCGTGTTCCTCTGTCTCGATCCACTGGAGCTGATCACCGATCGATCCGTCCTCGTTCAGCGCGTGCACACTCACAGCTCCTGCGCCGTAGTAAGTCGCCAGCAGAAACCGGTCCGTGTTGTCGATCTTCAGGTAAGGGCCACCGTCGTCCACAGTCGCCTTGTTGAGCGGCGACAGTTGACCCGTAACCTTGTTAACCTGAAAGCTCTGGTAGGTCTTCTCTTTACGCAGACACACATAGAGCAGAGAACCGTCCGCACTCGTGGCAACGGCCCCCGGCTCAGCATCCAACGCGATATTGTCTTCCTGCGTCAGAGCCCCAGTCTCGGTATCTAAAAGGAATTTCGAGAAGTAGCTGCTGCCCGCGTTCGATACGTAAACGTGATAATTCATCTGTACTCCCTTCTTCTGTCCTATGCCGTGCCATGCCAGACAGGCCAAGCAGACAACACCAAAGCGATTCTTCTCACATCACCTTCATACCACTTCAGGATCAATCGGAGACCGGGATCCCGTGACCATCACCCGGAAACCAGATCCAGTCGGCAAAAACGAGATCCCAGCTCCCACCCATCTTGCGAGCGCAACCCCCTCCTCGCAAGTATCCCTCTCCCACTTTCTTAAGAGAGGGGAAGCCCCGGGTTACCAGCAAAGCGGAACCCCTGAAATCTGGATTTTCCTTGGCCTCACCCTGCCTGCGCCGACGGAGCACGAAGTGCGTAGACACGGAACTCTTCCCTCTAGACTCTGGGCAGTGCCGCCTTGATATACCCATCCTCGTAGAAGTCCTTCACCAGCGGCTCCAGATCCGCCCAGAACGCATCATCTAGATCCAGATTCCCTGCCGCCATATTCTGAGCTGCCTCGTCCGCCGTCCGAGCCCCCGGTATGGTGGTCGCCACGAGCGGATGTCTTACGCACCACTGCAGAGCAGCCGCCACCATCGGCACCCCGTGATCTTCACAGACCGTCTTGATCTTCCCCGCGTGCTCGAGAATCTCGGGAGTGAAGTTTCGGTTGAGATAGTCCGCACTCTCGATGGGTCCGGTCGCCAGCAGTCCGCGTTCGATCGGCGTCGCCAGCGCGATGCCCACGCTGTGCTTCTCGACAGCCGGAAAGATGTAGCGATTCGCGCTCTGGTTCAGCAGACTCCACGCGTCCGGCACGACAGCCACATCGAACTCGCCCGTCTCGATAAACGGGCCGTTCGCATCCGGATCATTCGCCGCGCTCCCGATGTAACCGACCACACCTTCGTCCTGCAGCTTTCGGAGCGCGCCGACCGCACGGCCCTTCCCCACCACTTCCTCGACGGGCACCCCCATCGCGTCGTGGACATACAGGATCTCGAACCGGTCCAGCCCGAGGCGTGCCTGACTCCCCTCGACACTCCGCATCACGGCGTCGTAACTGTAGTCGCGCCCCTCTGACAGCCGCCCGACCTTCGTCGTCACGATCACCTCTTTGGCCAGATCAGGATTCGCCCGCAGCGCTTCACCGATGATCGACTCGCTTACCGTCCCGCCATACAACGGCGCCGTATCGATCAGGGTACAGCCCGCCCTTATCGCCGCCTCGACGGTTGCCACACCACGCCCTTCATCCAGCTGACCGGGCGATCCACCTTCCAGCTGACCACCAATAAACACGGTCCCCAACCCAACGATGGGGACCTCCAATCCCGTCCTGCCTAATGTCTTTGTACGCATATCGTCATCCTGAGACCGAAGGTCGAAGGATCTCTCCGGGTTCTGGACTAAGTTCGCAGAATGTTGGGCCTACTCGGCAAGCTCTCAGCAAGAGGCCGGTCCTACCAGTACGCCTCCGAATTATCCACCGGCTTGTATCCCAACGTCTCCTCCGTCTCCTCCAGGTCGAACACCCTCCGATCGTTGTTGCTAACCACATAGGCCAGGAGATACAGCGTATCGACCTCGATAGCCCTTTTGTGTGCCGCTATACAGTCCCGGTGACTCAGCCACATCGCCCGCATATAGTCCTCGGCAGAAGTCCCCTTCTTCGTGCTAGGATCGTTCTCCGCGATCATCCACCCGATCCGCATACCCACGAACTCGAGCCCGTGCTGCTCGCTGTAGAGCTTCCCGATCTGCTCGCCAAACAGCTTGGACACAGCGTAAAGCGAATCCGGGTTGACAGGATCCGTCAGCTTCCGCTGCACAGTCTTAGCCGGATCGAGCGTCTCCGGTGTCGTCTTGATCGTGTGACCGTGCATCGTGTGATTCGTGGAGGCGAAGATCATTCGCTTCACACCGGCCGTCACGCACGCGTCGAACACGTTGTAGGTCGCATCGATGTTGTTGTCCCGGATACTCTCCCACCCCGAGGTCGGGCTGGGATCGGCGCCGAGGTGAATCAGCGCTTCGATACCGGATAGGGCCTCGGCTAGCGCTTCTCGATCGCTAAGCGAAACCACAGTGGACGGGAAATCGACCTCACGACGCGTGAGGGCCGTGACGTCGTACTCGTCCCTCAGGCCATCGACGAGAACGCGTCCGACCTTCCCGTTCGCCCCCGTGACTCCGATGTGTTTGTATCGTGCCATATATACCTCGTTCCCAAGCTCTGGACCAGGAACGAACAAGTCAGACCATCTCCGAGATCTTTACCGTCCGCCCCTCCGCCGCCGAACGATCAGCCGCGAACACCACCCGATGCGACTCGAAGGCCGTGTCGAAGTCGGTCAACGGCATCGTCGTGCCATTGTTGATGCTGTTCACGAACTCCTGGAATTGCGGCTGATAGGGGTGATCGTTCACATCACCTGAATCGATCAACGGCGCATCCAGCATCGACCACTTGTCCTTCGTGATCCCGCCGATCTTGGCCGAATAGAATTTGTTGTCCAGTAGACTGCCTTCGCTGCCCACGAGATGGGTGTGGAAGTAGTAGGGCTGGAGACAATCAACGACGGAGGCGCACTTACCCACCCCACCATTCTTGAACTTGAGAATCGTCACGCTCGTCGTGGCGTACTCGTACGGGGTGAAGTGGTCGCTCGAGCTAGTCGTCTCATAACTCGTAACCTCTTCCACCTCGCTACCCATGCACATCAGGAGGGCGTCCAATGCGTGACAGCCGGCCGTCAACAGACTGCTCCCACCCATATCCTTCTTGATGTTCCAGGCGTACTGACCATACCAGGGGCCGATACCGTGGTAGTAATCGACCTCGCCGTAGTGGATGTCGCCCAGCAGGCCTTGATCGATCACGGACTTCGTCATCACGAACTGACCGCAAAACCGGACCTCGAAACACACGCACGACTTCACCTCTGCCTTGTGGATCGCGTCACGAACCGACTTCGCGCTCTCCCAGTCGATCGAAATCGGCTTCTCGATCAGCACGTGCTTGCCGGCTTCCGCAGCCGCGATCGACTGTTCCGGATGCATCGGATGTGGCGTACACACGTCTAGGATATCGACGTCCGCGACCATCCGGGCATAATCATTGTAGACCTTGATTGGCGTCCCGAATTGGGCTTCGAGTTCTTTCTCGTCCAGCTCGCGACGAGAGCAAACGGCAGTCACATCTGCCCCTTCTACATTCCTGAACGTCTCGATGTGGGCGCCGGCCACCCAGCCCATCCCAACGATGCCGACTTTCAAATCGCTCATAACATCCTCCTGCACGTCAACTTACGGTCCAAATTCTTCCGATTTCGGCCCGTCCAATGTCGTGATAGACCCGCGCTCCGTAAAGCCAAAACCCTACGGATTCAGGGCTCCTCACGATAATTGTGCCCTCGAGGGCACTTTTCAAAATTGCCGTTCTTTTACAACGCGAAAACGGCCTGAGCACGAGCCCAAGCCGTTCCCTAATCGCTTGTAGCAGAACCTATTCCAGAGAGACTAACTCGTCCAAACTCATCGACTTCTGTCGAGCGCAGATCCCCTTAGGCAGCAGATCTCTCTGGTGTCGGGACACCCCGCTCGCAACCCCTTTGCCTCGGCCCGCCAACCGAGCCAGGCTTGGCAATCCCCCACCCCTCAAGACCAACGGAAGATACGCTTGTCGTTTCCAGTGATTCGGGTTCTCGAAATCGATTCCGGTGAAGTCGCCGGCAAACCCATCCACCTGCTTGCCGTCACTCAGGGCAGCCCACACGATCAAAGAGAGCAGTGCCATCCCGCGCTCAGCCACGATCCGTAGATCCGTTGGCCGCACACCCAGTTCGACCTCGGCCAGCCGAACGGTTGTCGCGATATCGCTGGCCTGAACCGCGTGCCGGGTCGGGTTGAACGACGTGAACACATAACTCGACTCGACGGTCTCCCTGTAGTCGCGAACATCCTCGGGCAGGCTCTGGGCAAACAGAAGCGGCACGATCAAACCGTGACCGGCGTCGATCCGCTTCTGCACCCCGACGGGTGGATGCGACACGAATCGCTCCCACTTCGACTCGGCCCAGTTCCCGACGATCAGATCCGTAGGCTTCCCTCCATCTGGTAGTACGAATCGACATTTGATCCGGCTGTCTTCGGAAAAGCGACCGTAGTCGACCATATTGTCTTTGAGCCGCTTCCCACGCGAGGCACGTCTGGGCGTCCGATTCCGTACGAGCAGATCGGAGCGTGCGGGAAGATCTAGATCCAGCAGCGCGCGCATATCCTCGACAGGCTCAGCACGTTGGTGAAAGTCGGACCACATCCGAATCAGTGAACGAGTAGACCGGATAGCGCCTTTCACCGGTGGGACAGGCGTGTCATGCACGAGGAGCTGTTCGGACTCGGGAACCGGCAGCTTCGACTCGGGGACCCGTCTGTGTGTAAACGAAGGGTCCAGCAGCCACCGCTTCATCCAGGCGTAGACGTGTTCCCGCGACGCCCGGTTGTAGTTGTGCCGTTCGTCTTGGTAGAACCCGTCCAGCGCATCCTCACGATCATAGAGCCGGTAAAGTGCGCGCATCGATTCGAGTTCACGGTCCTTCATGTGATGCGTCCAGTCGCCGGTGCAGCCAGTCAGGAACATCGGACGTGGTGCAATCAGACCGGCGTAATCTAGCGTGCTGTATTCGAGGTGCAGGTTCGGCGCGTTCTCGCAGACACATCCCCCCTGGAAGTGACCCGACAGCATCACGGCCGGCGCCGTCACCTTGATCCGGTCGTCCAGTGCAGCCAGGTAATACGTCTGTGTTGCTCCGCCAGACTCCCCCGTGCACCCCACCCGCCTTGCGTCAATTTCCTTCCGCCCGCACAGGTAGTCGATCACCTTCGTGCCGTTGTGGAGCTGAAGCCCGAACGTACTCAGCCCCAGCAGATTGCAGACTTCCTTCTCCGGACCCGTCAGATACGCACGGTGCGGGATCTGCATCGCGTCCTTTTCATACGCGATCATCGACCACGTAAAGGCGGCCATTCCGTTGAGCGCCGTGTTGAAGCCCCGATGAGGCGTCGAAAACAGATCGAACACGTTCGTTCGAGCATTCATCGAGTGCCCGTGAGGATGCAACACGACCGGAACAGGCTTCTTGCTCTGAGGTCGATACAGGTTTCCCATCACGAACAGCCCGGGTAGCGTCTCGATCCGGATGTTCTCGACGATGATCCCCTCGTGCCGGAAGCGCTTAACCACGCGTCCCTTTGGCCGGAATCGCATCGTATCCTCGGTCAGCCCCGCAGACAGCTTGAGGTGGCGACGAATATCTGTTCGACGCCGCTTCCACTGGGCAAGCGTCCCCCAATTGGGAAGTGGCACGACGTTGTCGATATGCCGGTATCGATAGAGTCGGCTGTCCCTTGGTAGTGACGTATCAGCCATTTTGTCCCCCTCCCGACGTAATCCGTTCGACCAGCAGATCCTCGAACGCGCCCAGGTCCTTCCACGCCGTCGCGCACCGCTGAACCTTGGCGTCATTGTCGATCCGCGTAAACCCATCATCCGTCACCCGAACGGGCAGATCCTCCATCTCGAGCAGCGCCTCGGCGAACGCCAGATAGACCGCGACGGTATCGAACAGGATCGAGCTTTCGCGCTTCCAGAGCTCCGGATCTGACTCAGCTCCCTTTCCCCGCATCCACCAGGTCGCGTAGTTGGCCATCACCGCCTTCGCGAGCAGATCATCCGATTCTACCACGGCTTGATGCTTCTCCCCTTCCAGCTGCACGATCCCACACGTGTCGAGGGGCGCGATCGTCACGGGCCACGGCGCGTCGAATACCGTCTGCGCCGCCCTGGGATCGTTCACCACGTTCGCCTCCGCGATCACATTGTCTCGATCTCGTTTATGGCCAAGTCTGAGACTTCCGTGCATCCCGATGAACCGCGCGTTCTCCGCGATCTTCGGTTCTCGTTCGAGGGCCGCCCGCATCGTAGGCAGCGGCCCGATCGCGATCACAGTGATCGGCTCGGGAGAGCCAAGAATCGTGTCGATCATCGCCTGCACACCATCCTCGATGATCTCTCCCGCATACTGGGACAGCTCGTATCCTTCAGCACACGGCACCTGGCGCGTCTGCCCGGTATTCCCCTCCCATTCGGTCCCCAGACCAACGGGCAGATCCTGACGTCCCCCCGCCTCCAGGATCTGACACGCCAGCTTCGCCCGATACTCGGGCCGTCCCCGATCTGTGGTCACGAGCTTCACATCGAGCTCCGGGCATCGCATCAGAAACGCCAGCGCCCACGTATCGTCAATGTCAGAACCGATATCTGTGTCAAATACGACCGGTATGGCCATCTCTATCTCCTACGCAAGGCAGACGATCGTCGTGGCGAACCTTGTGCGATGAGCGGTATTCAGATCATCACGCCAGTACCGACGACGACAAGTGGTCATCGTGTTGGCAATATTCTTCGGGTGCAGTACTATGTCAATCTCACTGCGATCTGGAGGCGGGACGCTTCGCTGAGATTGTCATACACGCTGGAACTGCGGGCGTTGCCGTAGACACCCTGGTCAGAGGTGACAGATCCGATCTCGAGAAATGGAAGAACAAATGAACATCAACCCCGTGTCTCCTTCGCTGGGGGCCACGATCACGGACATCGACCTCACCAACCTCGACGACGGCGCCTTCAATCAGATTCGCCAGGCCTTCTGGGATCACAGTGTCATTTTCTTCCGTGGCCAATACCTGACATCGGAACAATTCATCACGTTCGCGGAGCGATGGTCGACAATCAACGTGAACCGATTCTTCAAACCACTGGAAGGGTTTCCCAAAATCGCGGAGGTACGGAAGGAACCCGACCAACGGTCGAACATCGGCAGCTCGTGGCACACGGATCATTCCTATGACCAGATCCCGGCCATGGCATCGGTCCTGTATGCGCAGGAGGTGCCCCCGATCGGGGGAGACACGATGTTCTCGTGCATGTATGCCACCTACGACGCCCTCTCGGATGGGCTGAAGGAGACGCTCAGCGGCCTCAACACCGTCCACTCGAGCCGACACGTCTTCGGAAACCGTCGAGGCGAGACCGATGACGACAACAGGCTCGACAACCAGGATGCCGCTCAACAGGATGCGCTCCACCCGATCGTCATCCGGCATCCTGACACCGGCCGAAAAGCCCTCTACGTAAACGGCAACTTCACCACCCACATCGAGGGATGGACCGCCGAGGAGTCCAGGTCGCTTCTCGGCTATCTGTACGAGCACGCGGCCCGACCCGAGTTCACGTACAGCTTCCAGTGGGAGGCCGGCTCGATCGCCATGTGGGACAACCGCGTGACCTGGCACCGCGCACTCAACGATTACCACGGGCACCGTCGCCTGATGCACCGCATCACCCTCGACGGCGTCGCCCTTTCCGCTTAGAAAGTCAGGAGACAAGATGATTCGTATCGACACACCGATGGCTCCACCTGAATGGGCGTTGCTTGAACGTCAGCTGCTGAAATCCCAGAGCGAAGCGTGCGAGGCGTTCTACGATCACTACTTCGACGACAACGGTTACCTGCTGTGTGTCCCGCGATGGGGCGGTGACGATGGCCCGGACGACGCGGCAGAGAACCAGCTGAACTGGACGATGCTTCACGCGCTCGGCGGCAGTGACAGCGTGTTGGCGTTGTTCAAGCGTGGGTGGGAAGGGCATCTCCGCCAGTACACGGAGGCGAAGACCGTCGAGGTCGATCTGGCACGGGACGGGATGTATTACAAAGAGTTCCCCGTCATGTTCGACTGGTTCCACAACGGCGAGGGATATTCCGCGTTCAACCTTCAGGGACTGTCCGATCCGTATGATCCGACCATGCAGATCCGGGCCAGACGGTATGCGGGCTTTTACACGGGCGAGGACCCGCAAGCCGACAACTATGACCCCGAACACAAGATCATCCGGAGCTGCTTCAACGGGAGTCGTGGACCGCTGCTCCGCAAGGCGACGGGGCTCGATTGGGCGGGTGACCCGATCGAGATCGAGGGACGGTTCAGACTCGGGCACGGCGAGCGATCCTACCAGGAGATGGTCGATCACTTCAAAGACTACAACGACATCGTCGGCGACAACCCGATGAACCTGAACACGACCGTCCTGGCGCTTAATGCCTACATGCTCGCCCACGAGGACAAGTATCGGGACTGGGCGCTCGAGTATCTCGACGCCTGGTGCGACCGCACGAAGGAGAACGGTGGCATCATCCCGACAAACATCGGGCTCGACGGTACGATCGGCGGCGAATGCGGTGGTCGATGGTATGGCGGAATCTATGGCTGGGGCTTTACCGTTACCGTGCCCCAGACAGGAGCGCTCGCCCACCGTACATATTCTCACACGCGCGCCATCAACGGCTTCGGCGTAGGTACGATCCTGACCGGCGACCAGAAATACGCCGACACCTGGCGCGGCGTGATCGACTACATCAACGCCAACGCCCGCGAGATCGACGGGGAGACCAAGTGGCCGAACGCATACGGCGACTACTTTGGCGAAGAGGATTGGTACGACTGGAAGGACCAACCGTTCAGTTCGGGAGCGATGGAAGTCTGGTACTGGTCGATGAATCGTGATGGTCTCTCTCGTGTGGACAGCGATCCTTGGGTGCAATATTTGGAAGGTTCGAACCCGGACTACCCGTCGACCGTACTGAAAGGCGCGCTCGAACGGGTCCGACGGGATATGGCTGAAGTCGCGGCCGACACCTGTTCACCCGACTCGCGACTCTCTGACGACATGAACCACATCAATCCTGCCAAGACCGGCCCGCTGACACAGCTGATGCTCGGCGGACTGCCCACCGGCCGTGTCGGATCCCCACTCTACTGCCGACTCCGCTACTTCGACCCGGCCAATCAGCGCGCGGGCGTACCCGAGGATGTCGCCGCACTCGTCGAGTCGCTGACAGAGGATTCGGTGACCGTCTCACTCGTGAACGTCAACCCGATCGAGTCGAGAAACGTAACCGTTCAAGGCGGCGCGTACGCCGAGCACGAGATCGCGACGGTTTCGGTGGACGGACAGCCCGATCAATCGGTATCCGACAGCGCGTTCACCGTCGAACTGTCGCCTGGCTGTGGAGCAAAGCTGGAACTGAAGACCAAGCGATACGCCAACCAGCCGACGTTGACGTTTCCGTGGGACCGAGCGCTGTAGGGAAGACAATGAAGATCACCGACATCGAATGCCACATCCTCGTCGCTCCCGAGCTGCGGGAAGACGCCACCTCATCCTCACAGGACGATATCGTGGTCCTCGTCCACACGGATGAGGGGATCACCGGCATTGGCGAGACCGACACAGGTCCCTGGCTGGTTAAGGCGGCAATCGAGGCACCGGCTAGCCATAGCATGGCCATGGGGTTGAAGGACCTGCTGATCGGCGAGGACCCTTTCGACACGACTGCCCTGTGGGAGAAGGTCTACACCTTCACGTGCATGAGCGGTAGAAGGGGCGCCGTCATCTGCGCCCTTGGCGCGATCGACATGGCCTTGTGGGACATCAAGGGGAAGGCACTCGGGCTGCCGTGCTACAAGCTGCTGGGCGGG
The DNA here is from genome assembly GCA_002727195.1 of Gemmatimonadota bacterium. Lineage (GTDB taxonomy): Bacteria > Latescibacterota > UBA2968 > UBA2968 > UBA2968 > UBA2968. The sequence continues at coordinate 440,405 of PBWH01000006.1, read as the reverse complement.
GCGCACAAGGATCACATCGTTCCCTATGCGTCGCTGCAACCGCACGGAGATACGGTCGAGGAATACGGTGATTCGATCGTTGAGTGGGCGAAGAAGGCGAAGGCCCACGGCTTCACGGCCGGCAAGATGGAGTGCACGCTCGACGGACCGTATCGTCACCTGGGGTTGAAGGGAACCGACGAGCAGGCAACCGAGATCGTCCGAGCCTGCAGGGAGGCGGTTGGCCCAGACTTCACGATGATGGTCGACATCCAGTATCGCTGGTTCGACGCCGCATCCTGTCTGCGAACGGTGAACAACTGGGCCGACCTGGACATCTTCTTCCTAGAGACGCCGTTACAGGTCGACAACCTGGAAGGCTATGAAATCCTGTCCCGTGAAGCCCCGATGCGGATCGCGTGCGGCGAGTGGCAGAACACGCGCTTCGAATTCATCGAGCTGATGGACAAAGGCGGAATCCAGGTCGCTCAACCCGACGTCGGACGGGTCGGTGGGCTAACGGAAGCGATGCGCGTCTGTCACCTCGCCCAGGACCGAGGCCGCCTGATCGTCCCGCACTGCTGGAAGACCGGCATCGGCATCGCCGCATCAGCCCACATGGCCCTCGCCGTACCGAACTGCCCCTTCATCGAGTTCCTGCCGGCAGAGTTGTGCGACTCCCCGCTGCGCAGAGAGTTGGTCAATGACCCACTGGTAATGGAAGACGGAATCGTCAAACTGCCCGAGGGACCAGGCTTAGGGATCGAACTGAATCCTGAGGCGATGGAGAAGTTCGCATACAAATAACGGCTTCAGGCTTCAAGCTCCAGGTTCCAGGAAAAGGCGAAGTTCCCTGGAACTTGGAGCCTGGAACCTGAAACTGGTTCTATGTTACAGCCTCACACACCCGCTTAAGCGTCCCCCGTAAAGCCTCCCCATCCTCCACCGTCTTCTCCCACCCCTCCCGATCGTCCCCCGTCTCGATCTCCGGAAGGCCCGTATTCCGCTCCGTAAACTGCTCGTCCCGTCCCCCCAGCTTCCACACGACCATATCCAGTGACGGCACCACATACATCGCGTGCCCACCCGACCCTGCTTTCCAGTATGCGTCTTCGGGTAGTTCCGGATCCAAACCGGTCGAGTTACACGTGAACTGAAGACTGTAGGGATAGTGCGGGTTGTAGGGCGACGCTTTCGAGGCGTGCTCGACATACCACTCGGGCACAACCTGCTGCTCCCCCCACTGACCTCCGTGCAGGAGCATGTACAGAGTGCGCATCATATCCGTCGCTCGAATCGCGATCCCACCACCACCCGGCGTATGATGCCCCGCTTCCGTATTCTTGTATCCGAAGCTCCACGTTCCCCACCCCAGCACGGGCGCCACACGATCCCGCAAATACTGCTCGAGCTCTCGCTCCGCGATATGCCTGACCATCATCGACGCGATATGGATCGACGCCGTCGCGTACGAGTATCCGCCTCCCGGCTCGCACCACAAGTCCTTCGCCGAATACGTCTGCCCATTCGGTCCTGTATCCTCGAGCTTCCCAACCGCCCGCTCGTCCTCCATCCCCTGCCAGCCATCCGGCCCGACGGGATCGATCTCGACTTCCTCCCCATTCACGTGACACGGATTGTTCCCGCGAATCCCCGCCGAAAACGTCATCAGCTGACCAAGCGAGATCTCAGCCTTCCGTTTGTCCGTCAGAGGAAACGCCCTGGGTGGCAAATGCGTCGCCCGGAACACCTCCTGATCCAACCCCTCAGGGAACAGCTCCGGATACTCCTCCATCAGCACCCCGACGGCGATGCTCGTAAAAGACTTCCCACACGACCCCTGATTCGGCGTCGCATCCCGGCATCCCTTCCCGAAATACCGCTCGTAGATCAGATGCCCGTGCCGGACCACGAGCAGCCCGCCGTTCTTCGTGCTCCCCTTGGCATACTCGAACGCAGCGTCCAGCCCCTCGACATCCACATTCGCCTGCTTACGAACCTTGCGCGCGCTCTTGAGCGTTCGCCAACCACCGTCAATGTCGCTTGGTGGGTAGTATACGTCAGCCATTCAATCCTCTCGAAGCCACCGTCATCCTGAGCGAAGCGAAGGATCTCTACAGGATCTGGCCTGCCGGGCCGAAGCCTTGGCAAAGGCCGGACCATTTCATCGAAGCCACCGATGCGTGAGCAGCGGCGTTGCCGCGTCCAAGGGATCCTTCGCCTTCGGCTCAGGATGACTACACCCTCCGCCCTAAGCTAGAAGTAACAACCCAACTTAACATTGCTCCCCGGATCACTCATGATCTTCGGATACTCGTCCACAATCTCCTCAAACGTCACCACCGGCGTCACAATCGGCTCTCCCGTGATCTTCCCCTCCTGAAACAGCCGCTTACACACGCTGAAGATCCGATCCTCATCCCACCGAGGATGATCCCGGTTCGGCTCGCTGCACGCCCGACTGAAGATCAGATTCGGTCGATTGAGATGCGCCTCCGCCCCCAGATCCAATCCTGCTCCATACGGTGGCGGATATGCCCCCGCAACAACCGTCCCGCCGAACGCAACGCCTCTCAGCGCTGCGTGCATGGCGCGAACGTTCCCACTATACTCGATCACCACATCGACCCCGCGATTTCCCGTCGCCATCTTCAACTCGAGACCCGCGTCGACAGCTGCCGGATCCATCAACAGATCCGCCCCACACGTCTCGCCCACAGCGCGCCGATTCGCCAGCGGATCCAGCCCGATGACCGGGTACGCTCCCGCCAGCTTCGCAAACTGAATCACCATCAACCCGATCGCGCCCAACCCGAACACCGCAACCGCATCCCCCACTCGCACATTCCCGTCCCGCACCGCCCCCATCGCAAAGTCAGCCGGATCCAGACAAACCGCATCCTTCCACCCGATCCCCTCTTCCAACTTCCAACACCGCCCCTCCGGTTTCACCACGAGATCCCTGAACGACGAGTGCACCGCCACAGTATCCCCGACCTTCAGACTTTCGACTTTCTGACCTGCGACTTCGACCTTGCCAACCAGCATATTCCCAACGCGAGAAACGCCCTCTGATCCGCCGGGCTCATCAGCCTGCACGAACAGTTGCAGCTCCGGATCAAACCGCCCCCGATTCCCATACCCCTTCACCGCCGCCATCTCCGTCCCGTGCTTCGCCGCGCCGTATTCCGCACGTACAAGCACCTGCTCATCCCCCACGACGGGATCCTCGACCTCTCTGATCTCCAGCTTCTCCGGAGACAATGCCACGATCTCACGAGCCATAGGTATTGACGATGTTAAGATGTCGAGAAAGAAGATTTGAAATCTCCACATCTTCTCTCTTCACATCATTCACGCAGTTCTTGTCCGTCCGCATCCACATCATACGCCTCGATCTGCCCGATCTCCTGCTCCGTCACGTAGATGCGCTTCTCACCCTTCGCCCCGAAGGCCACATTCGTCGGCCGCTTCCCGATCAGCGGAATCCGCCGCTCGAGAGTCCCATCAAGGCTGTATACCGCCACATCCCCATAACCAATCACCGTCACATACAACCGGCCCTGATCGTCGAACGCCATCCCGTCCACACCTGCCCGATGGCCCTCTACCGGATCCACGTCATCCGGGAACGCATTCGCGAAGAACTCGCGTTCCGGCTGATCCTTCGAGAGATCATACTTGAAGATGTCACCCGTCAGCGTCTCGTTCGCATACAGATACCCGTCCTGCCCATACGCGATCCCGTTCGCAAACCCGATCCCCGTGTCGATCGCGATCGCCGTCTTCGCATCGAGATCGATCTTCCAGACCTTCCCGTCCACGACCGGCGCCTCCCGCTCCCCATTCCGATACTGTCGCCACTCGGGCTCCAGAACACCCGAATCCGTCATCCACAACGTCCCATCCGGTCCGAACACGAGATCGTTTGAGAACAGAAACGGCGTATCCTCGGACCCCATCATGAAGATCTCGAACGCCCCATCCATCGACATTTTCAGCAGCGACGGCGGGTTCTTCGACTCCGCCACCCAGATCGTCCCATCACTATCGACAGCCAACCCGTTGGGACGCCCCGTCTGCGCCATCGGCGTCCGCTCGGATCCATCCGCCGACACCCGCGTCACACACCCTCGCTCCGGCGCCATCTCCACCACGAGCCAGTCCCCGTTCGGCAGCAATACGGGCCCTTCCGGATTCATCAACCCCTCAAAGAAAATCATCTGTATCTCCTCGTTCCCAGGCTCAAGCCTGGCAACGTAATTCGCCTCAAGCCCGGTAGCCTAGGAAGCCAACCACTCCTCGATCTTCTCTTCCTCAGCCCCCGTCCACGGCCGCATATCCTCGATACACTGCCGATCAAATCCGCTGTAGACGTGCGCCATCGTATCCTCGTACGTCCCTTCCTTCTGCGCCTGCTCCCGCCACTTCACGAACTCCGTCCGATCATACGCTTTCGCGCGTCGATCGATCCCTTCACAGTCGAAGTTCGTGTCGAGCACACCTTCAAGCTCCGCCACCTTCTCGGTGATCGTCGTCCCCAGATCCGAAGCCTCATCCGGATCATCCGCCAGGTTGTACAGTTCCGAATCGAATCCCATATGGCGGATCAACTTCCAGTCCCCCTGCCGCAGCATATACGTCCCCGTGCAGACGCGATCACCGTGATACTCGCACATCGCCCAATCCTGCTCACGCGTTCCACCTTCGAGTAACGGAATCAGCGACTCCCCGTCCAGAGACTCAGCGTATCCAGGCCGTTCTGCGAAGTTCGCGTAGTCAACCTCCGCGATATCCATGAATGTCGAGTACAGATCCACAAGCGACACGGGGTCCGCCACCTCCACGCCCTTCTGAACGCCTGGCCCACGAAGGATCATCGGCACGTGCGCGGACGCCTCGAACATGCTCCGCTTCAGCACCTGGTTCTGCTCGCCGGCCATCTCACCGTGGTCACTCGAGAAAATCACATATGTGTTATCCGCTAAGCCAAGGTCATCGACCCGCTGAAGGACTCGCCCAACCATCTCGTCGAGCGCAGCGATCATCGCGAAGTAAATGTGCCGGATGTCGCGAACCATGTTTTCCGTGAACTGCGTGTCACAGTTCTTGAAGATCCGCTGCTGCCTGACGGCCGCATTCCCGGTTTCGTCCAGCCCGAACAGCGGAGGCACATCGACAGCATCCCGATCGATCATATCCAAATGACGCTGCTCCGCCACAAACGCCGGGTGAACGAGCCCCGTTGTCAGATACGTCCAGAAGGGTCGTCCATCGCTCGCTGCCTCACCGATCTCCTTCACGGCATTATTCGTATGCTGCCAATCTCGTTGATTCGCTTCACCAGGCCCGACCACCATCTGTAGCGGCGTCCGCACGATCGCCCGCTCGATCATCGCTGAGCGCGTCCAGGAACCTACGCGATCTCGGATCGAGTGCTTGCCGTAGACGTAATCCAACGGCCCGATTGCCTTCGTTCGATATCCGGACGCATTCAGGGTGTCCTGCCATGTCTGGACCCCATCCCGCAATCCCTCGTGGTTGTTCCAGCAATCGCGATGGTTCGGATACTTCCCCGTCCACATGCTCGCACGCGACGGGTTACACACCGGACAGTTCGTATACGCGTTCCTGAACAGCACCCCCTCATTCGCGATACGATCCAGGTTGGGCGTCGCGTTCTTCAGGGCGGGATGCCCCATACACCCCATCTTCCGCCCGTCCATGCTCTCGGCGTGGATAAACACAACATTGGGACGATCAGCCATCATGATCCTTTCGTAAGCAGGAGAATCCAGTCTTGCCCGTCTGGCGCAGTGAACTGCCCGTCGTCGTGCGAAGCATCACGATACGCTCCGCTCCTTGGGTCATACCATCTGAAAGTGTCGACAAGTTCGATGCGGTCCATCGCCAGACCGACCTCACCGTCGCAGGGCAGGTAGAGCAATGCCAGCCCGCCCGAATCCGAACGGACAGCGCCTACATATGTGTGTGGATCTCCCTCACCAGGCTGCGTCCGCAGAAGCTCGGGGTCCGGTCGCAGCGACCACCACGCGATGGACTCGAACAACTGAGCCAGCCGGGACATATCGAACGCGCCCTCGAGATCCTGCGCTTCATACCAGGCCTTCGACGTCCCCGTTCTCGGATGGTGTAGAGGCGTCTCCGCTCCCGCACACATCGCAAGATCGCCTCCTTCGTAGGACCGGCCTCCGGCCGGGATCTCTTGCTCACCTCCGTGCAGCAACAGGACCTCGGGGCCGAAGGCCCCCCACTACTCCCTGCTGATGTCCCCGCTCTCCAGCATACTGATCAGCGCCGAATCATCCACATCCAACGGCAGTTCCACCTTCCCCCGACGCCGACTCGACTCATACGTCGCAAAGATCAGCTCCGTCGCCTGCAGCGCTTTCCGCCCGCTCAACTCCGGCTCACGCCCTTCATCGAGCGCCGCCGCCAGATCCACCACCGACATCACCGTCGCATCGTCGTGCTCGACTTCCGCCAGATCCGGCTCCGACCACTCCCCCTTCGAAAAGACCTGTAGCGGCACATCGTTCCGACCAGGGCGGACCTCGATCACCCCTTCCGTCCCGACGATTCGATTGATCAACCCGTCCAGCCCGACACCACCCGTAGCCAGCAATCCCTCTCGCCCATTCGCATACCGGATCCAGGACAGACCACTGCCCTCACAGGGCGCCGCGAACACATCCTTCGTCCCCTTCCCGTCGATCTGGCCGATCACCCATTCAGCCGGACCGTCGTCATTGTAGAAAAAGAACATGTCAAACCAGTGCGTTCCCCAGTCGAAGAGGTTCGGACAGGATCCCTCGAACCGATAAACCTCACCGATCGCTCCGAACCCTGCGATCTCCTTCGCCTTCACGAACTGTGCCCCGAACCGGCGCTGATGGCAGAACGTGATCACGATACCATTGTCATCGCACGCCTGCATGATCGCCTTGGCGTCTCCCCACGTCATAGCCATCGGCTTCTCCGAGTGAATCGCCTTGATCCCACTCGAAGCGGCGGCCTCGAGCATCTCTCGATGCATCCCCGTCCACGTACAGACGCTCACAATGTCGAGCGATTCCTTCTCGAGCATCTCATGGTAGTCGGCGTAGGCGTTCGATACATCGAACTGCCCCACAAACGCACTCCGCGACTCGTCGAACGGATCAGCACACGCCACAATCGTCGTGTCTTTACAGTAGTCGTACCCTCGAGCGTGAGACCGTCCCCGACCACCACACCCGATAACGCCAGCCTTCAACATATCGTCCTTCCCTCTCCGTCCTAACCCAGGTTCGTCACTTCTCTCTATTCGTTGGGTAGTTCTCGGGTTTCCTCAGCGGGCCTACCTCTGCCCACTATTCGTGCATCTCGGTTTCGGCTCTGCACGAACTCACCCTAGCTTCTCTGCGGGCTCCCTGGCCCGCTGAAGCGCGTAACGCGAAGGGGGCTGCGTCTCTGCGATTGAAGGTTTTCCCTGTCACACATCCGGAATCACAATATGATCAACATCACGAATCCCGTATTGATCCCCCAGCTCCCGATAATCCGTACCCATCCGTCCGTTCCAGTCGTAAACGACCCGACCGTCCTTGACCGTCATCTCGCAGATCAACCGACTGTCACCCTCGAGCTTCCCGCCGCTCACATCGCAGTATCCGAAACGTCCAGACATCTGGTTAAGCACAGCGACGTCTGCGACAGCACCCACTGAGAGGTGGCCAAGCTCAGGATGCCCGATGACCTCCGCTGGCCGGATGGTCGACAGACGAATGACGTCCTGAAGAGACATCCCCATGGCGAGAAACTTGGACATCGTCGTGACCATATCCATCATCTCGTCATTCATGCTGCCCGTGTGGAGGTCGGTCGAAATCGAGTCCGGGTAGAAGCCTTGTTTCACGGCTGGAACGGCGTTTCGGAACACGAAACTCCCACCACCGTGTCCCACGTCGAACAGGATGCCACGTTCACGTGCCTCGTGGAGATACGGCAGAACCCGACCGTTCCCGTCTAGCCACGGGACGGATGAGCGATACATATGCGTGCTGATATCTCCAGCACGAAGCTTCTCTCGAACCAGCTCGTGGTAGGGCCGTTCCTTCCGGAAATACCCGAAGTCGATCATCGAGGGCATACCGGCACGCTCAGCCGCTTCTTGCGTCCGGTCGACGGACACCCACTCGGGTCCCCAGAAATGGGCCGTCTTGATCCCGACCACGATATCCGAATGCTCCTTCGCGACGGCAGCGGTCTGCTCGACATCCATATCTTCCACATTCTGCTCGACCACGTTCGTGTTCATCCCCAGCCCGACGATGTTCACCAACGCGAACATCCGGGTCTGAAACCGGTCGAGCACCCGAAACCGGAAATCCTCAAAGGTGCGACACCCCGCGCTGCCTGTATCCATCATCGTCGTCACCCCGACCCGAAAACTGAACCCGTCCGGCAGGATGCTGTTGTCCCCAGCCCACGCGTTCCGGTGCCCGGGTGTCGCGTACATATGTGTGTGGATGTCGACAAGCCCGGGGGTGACATAAAGCCCCGTGACATCCGCGACCTGGTTCGCACTTTCCGCGGGAATATCCGCGTCGATCGCAGCCACCTTACCCCCCGAAATGGCAAGGTCCATCGGGGCATCGATCCCGTTCTTCGGATCGATCAGGTGCCCCCCTTTGATCAATAAATCGTACACAAACGCCTCTTGTGGTTTCGACGTGAGTGACGCCGACTCTGCTGCATCATCCGCTTCACCCACCATTGCCCAGGTCTTCTCCTCGATTCACGATTTACGTTTTTCGATTCTCGATTTCCAATCCTCGATCCTAGTCAACGCAGCCTTGAATACCGTGTCAAGCACCGTACACGGCAAAAGGGCCCGACCACACTGGCCGAGCCCTTTCACTCATCTACCCTCTCAAGGAGAGGGATTACGGAAGAATCACGCTGTCGATCACGTGGATCACGCCGTTCGACGTCACGATGTCCGTCTGAACGACGTTGGCCTCATCCACCATCACGCCACCGCCATTCACGCTGATATCGATCGTCGTCCCCTGAACGGTTGACGCCGTCTGGAGATTCACAACATCGGCTGCCCGCACATCGCCCGGGACGACGTGGAGTGAACGACGAAACATGACAACCTCCTTGGTGGTGTGCGCCCGGCGATATGACCGGCGATGTTGATTTCGAACTCGCCTGAGTCTATCAAGCGCAAGAGATATGCCCATGTTTTGCCCACCAATTGCCTAGAAAGTATATCTTACTGTTTTTCATATAATTACCGCCATATTTCCACAATCGAGTCCAAAATTTTCGACACAAAGCCGTCGTAGGCTTCTCCGTCGATCCAGCGAGAAACAACGACCAGATCCAGCTCTGGGATCCCCATGATTCGGTTGGTTCCGGCTCCACCGTGGTAGAAGCACGAGGCTGGAGCACTCGGGACGAGTTCACGATCGGTGTTGAGGAACCAGTTCATAAAACCGTATGTCGTCCTCAACTCTGTTGGCGTCGTAGCCAGCCTGATCCACTCGGGTGAGAGGAGTTGTTTTCCATCCCATACACCTTTCCCGAGGCTGAACAGCCCGAAGCGGGCCTGATCGTACGCGCTGATCCACATCCCGCCCCCCCAGTGTCCGCCTCCACTCACCGACTGAACCCGCTGCCCCTCGACCTCCACCCACGAGTTCGCGTATCCGTGCCAATGCCACGAGTCTGACGCCCCGATCGGATCCATGATCTCTTCCCGCAGCAAGTCGGGAAGGGGTCGCTTCCACACACGCAGGAGCGACAAGGCAAATCGATTCACCCGGACATCGTTGTACTCATAACGCGTGCCCGGCGTGACCGGGTCGATTCGCTCGTCATCGGGATTACCAGCCGAGTGGTGCTTGTCGAACAGCGTCCCGTCCCATTCGCTGATCTGTCGAAGCGAATGGTCCCACGTGATCTGCCCATTGTGATCGGAGTCATAGCCCCCATCGCCCACCTTCGCCCTCACAGGCTCGTCCAGATCCTCGATCAGACCCCGGTCGAACGCCAGTCCTGCACACGTGGAAAGAAAGCTCTTCGAGATGCTGAACGTCATGTCCACTCGATGGGGGTCGCCCCACTCAGCCACAAGATAGCCGTTCCGCAGGATGACCCCTGTGGCGGGTCCCCTGAACTGTGTCGGTCCGAGCAACACCCCGTCGTCGTGGGTCTTCGTGTTCTGCTGAACAAGGTGCGTGCCCAGGTCTGGAGGGCTGCCTGCTTGCGCCGGATCCTCCGCATACTTGATTGCGGCGGCCAGACCGTCACCATCGAATCCTGCCTCGGAGGGTGACAGCCGTTTCCAGTCCGCCACCGGACCGGGCCAATACACTTCGGACATCGTTACGCTCCTGTGGTGGTTAGGGCTTTCAATCGGTCGTAGGTAATCGGGTCGTCCTCAGCCCCTCTGAACTCGAACGGCTCATACTGGTTGACGTCGCTGTGCATCAATCCCCACGAGCATCCGTGCTCTACGCACAGCGAGGCGACCTCCGCACCTCTTTTGCCGACCTTCGTGTCCTCGTTGCAGAGAACAGCCTTACCGAAACCCTTCATCGCTTCGATACGATCGGGCACGTCGGCCATATCGGTGTTGTTGAAATGGATGATGATGAAGTCAACAGCTTCTGCGACAACCTCGGCCATCCGCCCGCTTCCCATCCCGCTCGTGGAGACGATCAAATCCGAATTCGCCGTCTTCACTTTCCCGACCAGCTCTGTGTGCGGCTCCGGCCGCCGAATGATCTCGTGCGTGAACCCGCGATGGGCGTGCTCGTTTGCCACCTCGATCACCACATTCTCGAACCCACGTTCCCTAACCCACGTTACTGTGTTGATCGCCGCCTTTTCCACGGCTGCCGCATCATTCATAACCTGATCCTGCCGCTGGTAGAAACATCCCAGGATCACGGCGATACCCGAGTCGTCGCACGCCCGAATCACGCGCTCAACACGCTCCAGGTAACCAGGCCGAAGGGATCCGTCGGCTTCATACGCGGAGTTTAAAGCCCCCTCGTATCCAGGCATCCCGCCTTGAAGACAGAGCGTAAATGCCCTGATGCCGTGGGAGCGGTAGTCTGGGATCGCCTCGATAAAGCGGTCTGTATTCGCATCAGGATCGAAATCCGTCCGGTTCCGGTCTTCGAACGTACAGTTCACCACCCGCACGTTCATCAGCAAACCTTCGGCGGGTGTTCCGGCATAAGTGACCTTGCCATCGATCATCCAGCGCTTGTCTTTCAGTGCAACTCTCATCTAAACGGATCCGTTGGGAGGGTTCTGCGGTAGGAAGAGGCTGTCTACCAGGTCCGGGTCAACTATATGCACACGAGCCACACTCTTCTGCGTTTCGGTGATGTAGAGATCTTCCCCCTCTTCGACAAAGTCTGGATAACTGATCCCGGTGTGCAGATCCTCTGAGTAGAGGACAACGTGAGGGTTCCCCCAACGGATCACCTTCCCATCCGGCCCGTCCTCTTCAACCCCACCCACGAGCCAGGCCGGGTTCCTGCTGCCTGCCGCGTCGCCGTGGTTATACCACTTCGCGTTGTTGTTGTGGAACCAGTAGACGAATTTCCCGGCGTGACGTCCCTCGTTCAGCCTTCGGACAAAGTTAGCTGCCCTCGGGTGTGCGACGAGACGCTCCCCCGGCCCATAGGTCATGAAGGCTGCTGACGTCCAGGACCGACCTCCGTCACGTGAGTACGCGTGACACGGATGCCCGGCGATCGTGCGGTAGGTGCAGAACAGGGATCCGTCACTGAGAGCAGTCAGGTTGGCCTCGTCCGCCACGGGCCCCTCAGGTGACCGAAGACCATGATCTCCCTCGGGCAAGGTCTCCCAGTTGATCCGTGAGGGGTCGCTTTCGGTCAGGATGTTGTCAGACCGCATGAAGCACCCTTCGGACTCAGCCATAAAACCGTGCCCGAACCGTCCTACCTTGGCGAACCCGAAGTATGCGATGCCGCCGTGCGTCATCGGTTTACCGACACCCCAGAAAAAACGTACATCACTACCATACGGGTTCCGCCGGTCGATCTCCATCTCGCGAACGGGAATCGTATGGCGTTCCGACCAAGTGAGGCCGCCGTCGTCTGAATACTTGAACGATTATTCGCCGAGGGTGTCCACGCGACTCGTCTTGCCTTCCGAATACACATCCGTGTCAGCAATCACCTCGCGCACGTTCGCGGCGTTGTAGGTGTAGAACGCATACACCCGTCCAGACGGAGTGATCAACGGCATCACCCACGAGGCTTCTGGTCCATCAGCGGGCTCGATGTCGACCAACTCCGACCAGGTCTGCCCTCGGTCGTCCGTGCGCGTGGCCACGATGTGCTGGCCCGAATCGCCTTCCTTCCCGGTTCCCGTGGTCATCAGGCAGAGCCAATCGCCGTCGGTGAGTTTCACCACGTAGGGTTGGTCGCAGTAGCCTTCGGACGGAATTTCGAGGCCATTCTCGATGTTCTTTGGATCAGGCATTGGTTTGGGTTCGTCTACTCGCGATCATCGAGGTGGAGGAGCACCTCGGTCTTAAGGACGTTCTGGTTGTTCCTGAATCCACCGGCGTTGCACCCTCTCGTGCTGAGCATCGCGGTCGCATGCGAATCCGTGGTGACCTGAGCATGTGAAAAGGCGGGAAGCCAATGAGCGACGTTGGCCACTGGATTCGCGATGGTCGCCGCCTCATCGATATCCGCAAAGCGGACACACTGAAGATACGTTCCGTTCGGCCCCCAGACGCACCGATCGGTCGGTTCAATCATCAGACAAGCCTTAAGCTTCCCGTCCGACCCTACTGCAAGCGACGATTGTGGGTGAACCCGTTCGCCTTCGCCCAGTCCAGCATCGATGTACCTTGACGCCCAAACACCCTCAGCGAGCGAGCACAACGAGGCCGTTCCAGTCCGGTTGTTGTGAAGCACGACGTGCAGAGAACCATCCGCATCCACGACCGGATTAGACAGGTTCATCTGCTGGTAGTTGTAGTTCTCGGGCCCAGGAGCTCCAAACTGCCGGGCGTGGTCGAGTGGCTGAAGCCGATCTTCCGCGTCTGCGGGATCCATCAGGGGGATGGCTTCGGCGGGAATCGTGGGATCAGGCAGCGGATTGCCGCACGAGGTCATCCATGTACGGCCGCCATCGACTGACTGAATGTGAGACGCGCCATAGTGGATAGCACCGTCAGCCCTGACCTGAGGGTTTCCAAAGACGAGGTGAATCCGTCCATCCGAATCGCACACGGCCCCGTTCGTCCAGTAGACATAGCAAGGCTTATGTGCACGCAGTAGAACGACCGACGTGCACCACCGCCCGGTCTTCAGCCGCCGCACATAGTTCAGTGTCCAGTGTTCCTGACCGCCACACCGGTAGAAGACGTGGACAACGCCAGACGGATCAGCGGTCGCGCAAGGATACGTCGCCGATTCTCCTGGCGTAGCCTCCACTTCCCATCGCCAGGCGTCGCGATTTAGCCGATGGTGCTCCAGGGGACCATGATGCCCCCCGATGAGCGCGTGAACATCATCACCGGATCGGACCATCGCCGCACCACAATGGTTGTCCACCCCCGGCGTCCCGATCGACCCTTCTCGAGTGATCTCACCAGAGCAGGAATCCACAAGGGCCCACCGGTTCCGCCGCTCGAAATCCAACCACGTACATAGGAGGCCTTCAGGCAGGCTCACGATCTTGTTATTCATCGCGTACCCAGTCGCCCGATCCCCGCCCGAACGACTCAACAGCACTTCCCTCCACGCCTTCACGTGGCCAAATCTCCAATCCTAGCGCGCATTAACCGGCTACCCTCGTTGGCCTTCTGCTTCTGACCTTCGACTTTCGTTTCTCGTTTCCCGTTTCTCGTTTCTCGTTTCTCGATCCTCTACCCCACCCGATCAAACGTATCCACCCCACCGCTCCCCTGACTGCCCACCTGCTTCCCACTCACGGACGCTCCTTCTGGCCCACCAAACTTCAGCGGCCCACCCGACCAGGTGAACTCGGGTTCCAGATCACGCAGCGCATCGTCGATCGCCAGATGATCGTGTTCATCCATCAGCGGAAACGTCTTGGTCAGCCGGCTGTAAACGTTGTCGATCACGCCTCGACGCCTCAGCACCTCGGGATAGCTCGATCCCTTCAACGTTTCGAGCGCAAACAGCGGAGCGATCAGCCCGTAGAGCCGTTTCGCCTCCACGCGATCGCCTGAATCCAGCGCATTCCAGAATTTCACGAGTACGTCAGTGATATGGCAACCGGGCATCTGGCCAGCGCATCCCCGTGGATGCTCCTGGAGCAGGTATCGCCCGCCCGCCCCGCCGAACACACCCTTTAGCTTCTCCCCACCCCGTTCGATCAGCTTGGTTATCACGTGTGTGACCGGGAACGTCTCTTCCTTCACATACTCGACGTGCTCCACCTCGTTCAGAATGCGGATCATCGTGTCCACGGTGAGGACGCTTCCCCTGGCGTGGTTTTGGATGAAGATGGGAATGTCCACCTCTCGATCGATGGCCTGGTAGTAGTCGACCAGCGTATCCTCGTCCTCGATCTCCTGCACATAGGGGGCCATCGCAATCACGCCGTCTGCGCCCACCTCGTTTGCCCGCTTCGCCAGCTTAGCCGCGTGCTTCCCGCTCGTCCCCTGAACACCGAGGATCACGGGCGCACGCCCCGCCACCTGCTCCGTCACGACTTCGAAGCCCTTCAGCCGCTCCTCATCAGTCAGAACCGGGAATCCGCTCGCATTGACCGGCCAGACGATCCCGTGTGCACCGCAGTCCACACAAAAATCGAGCACACGTCGCTCCCCCTCCCAATCGATCTCGAGATCTTCAGTAAAGGGGGTCGCCGGGATCGTAAAGATACCTCTGAATGCCGCACTGCTCATGTTGTCTCCTCTGAATGCCATGGATGGCGCCAGGATGGTCCCGGGCGTCCAGACCTACAATCTACAACTCATATCTCGTTTGGGCGGCGATATCATGTCTTCAGAGAACCGCTTGGGGCGCGAAAGAGGCGCAACCAGTACATTCGGCATCGTTGATCTCTAAAGCTATGCGGCCAGCGCTGATGGTTCCCTCAGGCAGGGGCTAGCTGCGCCTGCGCTCTCCCTTACCCCCTGCCCCGAGCCTTCGCGCAGCGAAGGCGTGCGCCTTTCCTGGAAGGGTGGAACGGGCGCGGCTACCATCCATGAACCCAGTGCCCACCATCAGGAAAGAACACCGAATCAATAACACTATCCGCGCCTACACCGAACAGATACCCCGTCACCATCCCGAACGCGAACGGTATGGCCTTGCGATAGCCGAGTACGCCCCAGAACCGAATGATCACCGCCTTCGCCACCCATACGAGAAAGATCGAAAAACCATAGTAGCTTGTCGGGAAAGCGAACGCGGCAGGATGGAGCGGCCACCACGTGAAGCGCGCACGAAGGTAAACGAGCAGGCCTCCAAGACCGATCCCCCAGATCCATGCCCAGACCTTCAGGTAGTCGAAGTGCGTAATCCGTTCCTCTGCGATCAGAGGGACACGGCGAACGAGGTAGCTCACATCCAGGCCAGCGAATCTGCCGTTCAGACCACCTTCCAAATAGAAGACGTAGATGAAAATCCACGAGGTGACAAAGAAACCGAGGATATAGGCCAGGGGTAGAGCCGATGCCACCAGAGTACGGCGCTGAAACCCGTTGCCGATCATTCTGAAGAAATGTGGAATCGATGGACAGGCGGACATACGCCGTGCCTGGCCGAGAAACGTATGTCGATTCATCAGCGTCAACATCGCAGTGGACGAGGGAGAGAGGTTTTTCGTCCCGGCGAGGGAGAGTATAACGTCGCCTCCCTTCCGCCCGGGTGAATTCAGAAACGTGAACCCGGTTTGGGCTGCGAACTTGGACACCCCGAAAAAGGCGATAAACATCAGCACCATCTGGATCAAAGTCGCTGGAAGCGTAAGACCCGCCGATAGACACCAGCCAACAAAGATCAGTCCTGACATGGCTATCCCAAACCACGCCGTCCGATAACGAATCGGCACGCCGTCGTCATCCCGACCCGATACGGCCTTCCGCCACGTGTCTCGGATGTGAGCGCGTGCGATCCAGAGCGACCAGCCCACGAGCATCACCAACACGCCATGCGCCTCGAGCATCGTCAGCTCCTTACCCCCGGCTGCCTGCCCACGAATCCCGAGCGAGAACCCGAACCGGTTCATCAGACCCTCTCTGTAAATGTCAAACACGTTGTAAAAGGCGAAGCTGAACAGAATGTCTGTCGGACACAGGAAGGCCAGCCCCATGATCATGGGCTGTACACGGAAGTAGTACGGACGGTAGTACTTACCTAGTTCGAGTGCTTTCGACCGGGCTGACCCGAACAGGGTGACACTGGGGAAGTCATCCCACCAGTAGCCGATAAAGTTCCAGACATAGATCCCGCCCACAAACGCGAACCCCAGCCAGAACATCCGCTCAGAGAAGATCCTTGGGAACGCGCTTCCTTCGTTCTCTTCGACCAGCGCTACCGGGAACGCAGAAAGCGGAAAAACCAGCCGCTCGTTCTGATCCCACTGACGAAACAGGATGATCGAAGCGAAGTATGCGGCCATGATCACGGGAAGCGAACCAACCAGCCACCAGAACTGCGGCCGAAGCCAGTTCAGCCAGGGAATCTCGCGATGGGACTCGACACCCGAGAAGCCCCGCTGTATCTCCGGGCCAGATGCATCCAGGAAGAGCCACTTCGGAAGGACGGGAACGACAAAGTCGTCAAGACGGTTTTCAGGAGAAGCCAGGAAGGAAACGCCAACAGTGGAGCTGACGTTGTACTGCGCCCACCCGATGGCGGGCAGATTGCCGATGATCCACATCATCGACAGAATCGTGAGCAGTTCGATACGCCGAAGGGCCCAGCGAGGGGCGACCATCTTCAGGAAGCAGTTCCCGACCACCCACATCAGGAACGGCACCATGATCGCCACAGGCAGGTAACTCTTGATCAGCGCCCCACCGTGATGCGTGATCCAAAGCGCCATCCCCCCAATCGAAAGGATGCCCAGTACCACACCACGTATGGTCAATGCTTCGTCTCTCGCTACAGCGGGCTCTACCGATGGAGAACTAGCAATCGCCACCGGAACATCTCCTTCTGGACATACGAGGATGTGTCCACCGTGTGTTCGAGTAGACCGGAGCGAAGCGCAGGTCGCATCGAGAACCCGGTCTTAACCTGATCAGTGGGCTGAAGTCCCAGGTGTATCCACCTCGTCAGTCATTCTGCCCCAAGCTTCTCAACCAACCAATCCAGGCCCTGCTCCCTCGTCTCCGGTGTCAGCCCGTGCCCCGCCTCGTGGAAGACCAGCTGAAAGTCATCCCCCTTCCCGACTTCCTCCCAGGCGGTCTTCGCCTTGTCGTATAGCTCCTGCGTCGCTTCAACCGGATCCTGAGGTTCCGTCGTCCCATTGATCATCAGGAACGGCCGGGGCGCAATCAGGCGGAACAGATCGTATGTCTCCAACCCATACGAGATGACTCTCGGAAGGTGATTCATGTAACAGTGCTTGATCGGCGGCGCATACAGTGCCTTGTAGGTGTAGAAGCTGGACACCCCGACGAGCGCCTTGATCCGATGCTCGACCATGGCAGACAGCCAGCTGTGCCCCGACCCCATCGAGATCCCCATCGCCCCAATCCGCTCGCCGTCGACACCGTCCAGACTCTGAAGCACATCACACTGACGCATCGCATCCCACACATACTGACCGGCCATACAGCGCCCCTCCGCCATCAGCCGCATGGCGACGACGCGTTCATACATCACCCCATCCGGGTCTCCAGCCGGGTTCTGCCGATCCCCCCAACAGATGGCATCCCCACACATCACCACGAACCCGCGCTTCGCCAGCTCAGGCCCCAACGGCACTCTCCCCCCACCGCGCTCCACGACACCGGCCGTATCCTTCTTCCCCAACTCCCACGGCCCGTGCCCGTGAAACACCATCATCGCCGGCCGATCTTCGCTCGAATTCAGGGGCCTTAACACATACCCCCTTACACGCTCATCCGCCTCATTGTCCCAAGCAATCAGCGTCCGGGTGAATCCGTCGCACGTTTCTTCCTCGAGCGTCTCCACATTCAGCGGCACCCGCTCCGGAAACGGCCCCAGAATCTTCCGATATAGCCTGTCAATTTCCTCTAGCTGCATAGCCAGCCTCTACAGATGTCACCCTGAGCGGAGTCGAAGGGCGACATCGTGCACGAAAGGAGGGAGGGTCGGACGTTCGACTCCGCTCAGTCTGACCCTCCAAATGCCTGAACCTCTATTTATCTCGCCGCTCCGACCATCGAGCCCAAACCTCCGGACACACTGCCCCTCCGTGTCTGGAGTTTATCCTGAGTAGCGCACGCAGTGCGCGTATCGAAGGGTGTCCTCTGTGGTTCCTTGGTTTAGTTTTCAGGAATCGAAGTACGCTAACCGATCCCCCTCCGCCTCCCACAATTCCTCGAACATCTTCCGCATATCGGGTAACGAAACAGTCGCCGCAGTCAGTGGATCCAGCGCACACGCGTGGAACGCCGCCTCTTTATCTCGATCGAGTACAGCCTGCACCGCCAACTCCTGCACCCCGACGTTCGTCACGTTCAACGCCGCCAGCTGCGCCGGCAGCTCACCCACGTGCGTCGGGTGCACGCCCTCCCGATCCGCCAGACACGGCACCTCCACACAGCAGCGCTCAGGCAGGTTCGTGATCGACCCGTGATTCATCACGTTCCCGTTGAAGGCGAACGGCTTTCCCGTCAGCTTCGCCTCGATAATCAGCGACGCGTATTCGTGTGATGACGTCAGGGGCGGAATCTCCGCATCCCCGTCATCCTCGACGCCCGAATCCTTCATCCAGCTGCGTTTCCGCGTATTCTCCATCGATACTGGATCGCGATCGGGTGTCCCGTAGTATTCCCGCAGCTCAGGGGTCCGCCTGAAGTACGGCAGATACTCGGCGTTGTGCCGCGTACTCTCGGTCACGAAATAGCCGAACTGCCGCATCATCTCCACGCGCACCCGATCTTCAGCGAAGTCCTCGTGCGTCTCGACCACCTCACGAAGCCTCGGATACAGGTCCTCATTCCCCTTCCGCAGCCTCAGCACCCACGCCTGATGGTTGATTCCCGCTACGAGATAGCTCACATCCTCGTAGTCGACTCCGACACCTTTCGCCAGCTTCTTCGTCGTCCCCTGCACGCTGTGACACAGCCCGACATTCTGAATCGACGATCCGACCGAATGCAGCCACGTCAGCATACACATCGGGTTCGTGTAATTGAGCATGAGCGTATCCGGACACAGCCGCTCCATGTCCTTCGCGAAGTTCAAATGCTCGTCGGCCGTGCGCAGAAACCGGAAAATCCCGCCAACCCCGATCGTATCCGCCACCGTCTGCTGCACCCCATACTTCATCGGAATCTCGACCTCCGACCGGTATGGCTCGCCCCAATACGCCGCCCCTCCGATCGAAACCGCCGTCACCACACAATCCGCTCCAGGCAACAGCTCCTCCCGATCCGTACTCGCCACCACCTTCCCGGGCAAGTTATGCCCATCGATCGCCCGCTGCACATAGTCGTGCACCTGGCTCAACCGCTCCTCGTGGATGTCACACAGCGCGATCGTCGAGTCTTTCAGTGTCTCCTGAGACAGAATGTCGATCGACAACCTGCTCCCGAACCCACTCCCTGCTCCGATAATCACAATCTTAGCCACTGCAAGCTCCCTATGGTATGGACCCACCGTTCATCCCGAGTAGGTCCGAACGCAGATCGGGCCGTATCGAGGGACCCGCACCGAAATCGGACCGATCGCCCTTCGATACGACCTGCACATTGTTGCCCGGTCACTTCGGCGACGAAATTGCTGACAAGGTCACTAAGGATGATCGGTCACTACCCCTTAACAATCTCCGGCACCCCAACCTCCTCCTGCCACGCCTCCCCCGCCCGCTTCACCGCATCCGCCGCCAGATGACACGTCGCCTCTTCCGTCAGCGCATAAATCTGGTATCAGTACCCGATCGTGTCGAACCGTTCTCCCAGGTTCACAAACTTCCCCGCCCGAACGATCGGTGTATCCGGCGCCAGTTCAGTCACACGCCACGCATCATTCATCCCGAGCAAGTAGTCCGTCGTCTCCTTCGCCCGCGCCTTTATCGCGTCTGAGAACCAGTCCGCAGACAACGGGTTCAGTTTGTGTAGTCGAGTATCCTAGTAGTGCGTATGGAACTCGACGTGCCCCGTCGGCTTCAGCTCTTCAGCGTAGCGCCAGAACGCAGTTGTCTCTTCGGGTGCCAACTCCCCCTCCAGGTGCCGACCGAAACTGAACATCGGAACTTCACTCTCTCCGTTCGTGCACGACATCCCGTGATACGACCCGTCCGGATTCGGCTTCGGCACAAAGCAGAACTGAAATCGCTCCCTTAGACTGTGACTGAGAGCGGACCGGTCTGTCAATGCGTAAAACGCCGCAAGAACCGGTCTGGCCGCCGGTTCCGCCGGCTGCATTGTGGCATTGATCAGGATGGTTTCTTCTCGGGTAGCGGTTTCCAATGCAAGGATCCGTCGCCCTTCAGCCGTTACCCCAATCTCGGCGAGAGACAGGTCGGGATGGAGGGCACTCAGGGTCTCCATCTCCTCCTCGATGGCCTCAGGCGTGACATAGGGCTTGTTGGCGACCGACACCGTCACGCCCGCTTTAAGGTCCAGAGACAACTCGCAGTTTTCGCGAGGCTCAAAGACCACGTCACCGTCATCGACCGGCCGCCACGATTTCCCCTCAGGACACATCCAGTAGGGCGGATCCATGTAGCCGGATCCGTTCGTATCCGTAAACCGAAACTGGACGCGTACTGAAGTATCCTTGTTGGCGGAAAGCTGGATATGGAAGGCATACTCCCGGGGCCCCCCGCACCCCCGAAGTTGACCTGTAGCGCATCGTAGAACCATTGTGGGACGGTTTCCGGTTTAGGATCCACCCGGTAGGTCAGACGACGGATTTGCTCAATCGGCCCAGCACTTCCCGTGGAGAAGTCCGCCGTGATACGGACGCCGTCGCTGTCATCTTCCAAGGTCATGAGAGAACGCAGGAATACTCGGTTCTGGGGTTTTGACACAGAGGCAATGGCCTCATTATCGTGTGCCACGGGACGCACCACAACAGACATAAGTACTGCCATTGTCATAACGGAGACAGAACGTGAAAATCGTGGACATCGAGGTCATTCGCTTCAAAACAAAGACGAGGAATTACCCGACAAAATGGGGCTATTACTACTGGGGCGACGAGCGGGACGGATCCTCATCCATCACCAGGATCGTCACCGATGAGGACGCCGTCGGATATAACCTCGGCGGTGATCAGGCCACCATGGATCGCGTCGTCAAGCCGCTCCTGGTCGGAGAGAACCCGCTGGACAGGGAGAAGCTCTGGCACTGGATGGATCAGCACCCCGGGTTCTCCGAGGGCCTAGCCGGATCGATCGACTGCGCGCTGTGGGATCTCTACGGACGGATGGTGGGACTCCCCGTCCACAAGTGTCTCGGCGGGTGTCGCGACAAGGTGAAGGCCTACGCCAGCACCTGGCCGAACATGGGCAAACCCGAAGACTACGCGAAGCACGCCGTCGAGATGAAGGAGCTCGGGTACACCGCCTACAAAGTCCACGCCTACATCTACTTCAACCCGAGGACGTGGGAACCCGCGCCACAGCTACCCGGATTCCCGAAAGAAGATGTCGAGGTCTGTAGTGCCGTGCGTGAGGCAGTCGGATCAGATATGGTCTTGATGCTGGACCCGTTCGGAGTCTATACGCTGGAGGAAGCGATCTGGGTGGGACACGAGCTGGAGAAGCTCGATTTCTACTGGCTGGAACACCCGATGGTCGAGACGCGCGTGGAGGCCTATCGCCGTCTGTGTAACGAACTGGACATCGCCGTCTGTTCGCCCGAACACGCCCCCGGCGGACCGTTCACACGCGCAGAGTGGGTCCTGCAGGGCGGGTCGGACATGAGCCGGATCGACGTGCACTACGGGGGGATTACGGGAAGCTATAAACACGCCATGCTCTGTCAGGCCTACGGCATCCAGTGCGAGATGCACGGCGGGGGGTGGACCAACACGCACATCCTCGGTGCGACCCCGGAATCCACGTGCGAATACTTCGAGCGAGGCCTGCTCCGTCCCGACCTGGACTACGAGAAGCCAGCGCCGTTCCTCAAGGCCATCTGCGACCCCATAGACGACGGTGGCAACATCATCCTCCCGACAACACCGGGCCTGGGAATGGAGTTCGACTGGGACTACATCGAGGAGAATCGGCTATAGATCCGCAACGCTTAGGGTGCAGTTTAGGCTCTCCTCTCCCACGAGTGGGAGAGGACGGTCTGCCTATGACAGACCAGGTGAGGTCCCGACCGACGCTGCGGCCAATATCACAACCGTACAACCTCCCCAGTCTCTGCCGACTCCATCGCCGCATCATACACCCGCATCACCGTCATCATCTGATCGGGCGTCACAACCAACTCCGCACCATTGTTCAGCACATCCGAAATGTTCGCATAATAGGATGTCCACGAACCCCGCACACTCTCGAGAATCCGCTCCTCCTGCTCCCCTGATACGTGGGTCGTCACCCTGGCCCGAATCTCTGGATCCTCTTCCGCCTCGAGAATCCTCCCCTCTCGCATGTAGGGCTCCTGCGGATCCAGCCCATACTTGATCAGCGCGCCCTGATCCCCACACACATACCATCGCGGCTTTTCCACCGCCGCCAGATTCCCGATCTCGATCTGATATATCACATCGTTCGCGTAGTGGATCGTGACAGTCCCATAGTTCCCGATGTCCGTCTCCCACGTGTCACGATACGCCAGGTGACAGAATACGCGATCCGGCGACGAATCCACCAGTTGCAACGCCTGATCCACAAAATGCGCCGGCCAGTCATACAGGATCCCGCCGCTCGACGCCATGTCACCTCGCCACCGACCTGGCGAACCGTATCGCATGATCGCGACCTGGTAGAGGTAGGGCTCACCTAGAAGCCCGTCTTCGATCGCCTTCCGTATCGTGAGATAGTCCCAATCCCATCGACGATTGTGAAACACCGACAGCATCACTTCGTTCCGCTCGCTGGCCGCGATCATCTGGCGGGCTTCACGCGCGTTCATGCACATGATCTTGTCGGTAACCACGTGCTTCCCCGCATCCATCGCCCGAACCGCCAGATCCGCGTGCGAATCGTGCGGCGTAGCGATCACCACCAGATCGACCTGATCATCCCCCAGCATCTCATCGAAGTCGGCAAAAATCTTCGCATCCGGATAATGCGACTTCGCCTCCGCCTGCCGCTCCGTGTCCCGCGTTGAGATCGCGTACAGGTTGATACCCTCGGTCAGGCTGATCAGATAGCTCTGAAAAGCCCGCCCACTGTATCCGTATCCGACGACTGCGGCGTTGATCATTGGGAAATCTGGTGAAGGCTACGCACCGTCATCCCGCCTGCCTGGCCGTAGCCTTGGCGAAGGCAGGAGTAGGGCCGAACGTCGTTCGGGTCGTATCGAGGGACGGTTGTAGAGCATGAATAGAGAATCACCACTCGCCCCTCGATACGTCGGGGCTATGGTGTCCGTATGGGAGCCACCTTAAGGGTCTGCCTGGGCCGACACTCAGGGTGAACGGTGGGTGATCCGTTGGCTTACTACTGTTGCTTCCAATAATGACTCAACACCGACCTCAACATCGCATACGCCTCATCCTGCTCCTCGGTCTCCGGCTCGACCTCCTTCGTCTCGAGATCGTCCTCCGCGACGTTGTAGAACCGACCATCGGTGTAGAGCTTGTACTCCTTCGTCTGCGCCCATTCCTCGAGCTGATAGTTTGCCTTCCCGTGTCCGGGCAACGGATTGTGCCACTGGTAGATCCAGTCTCTCGGATCCCCATCATCGCCCATCAGCTGCGGTAGGAAGGATCGCCCGTCGCAGACGACATCACCGGGAAGTGCGGTTCGTGCCACCTGCATCATCGTCGGCAGAAAGTCCGTGCAGTCGACGAGATCATCGCAAACGGTGCCAGCCGCCCGATCCCCCCACTGAGCGATGAACGGCACCCGGGTACCCGCATCCGTCGAGTACCCCTTCCCGCCCTGGAACTCACGATCGCCCAGCATCGACGTCACCTCACGGGGCGACCCGTTGTCCCCGATAAACATCACGAGCGTGTCGTCTCGCAGACCCAGCTCATCCAGGCCGTCGAGGATATAGCCGATGAGCTTGTCCATATACTCGACCATATCCTTGAAGTTCCCGACATCATTCCTATGACGATCCTCTTCCCACCCGGGACTGTCGGGTGTCGGCATAAACGGTCCGTGCGTGAGCGCCATGGGATAGTAGATAAAGAAGGGCTCATCCTTGTGCCGTGAGGCGAAGTCGAGCAGGTAGCCAGTATACAGGTCAGGGCCATAGGTCCCGTCTGCATCCTCGAAGGGCTCACCGTTTGTGTTGATCACCGGATCCGCATACCGAGATCCTTTGTCCTCCGTATGTCCAGCGTGCCACAGGAAGTACTCGTCGAATCCCGCGTCCTCCGGAAGCTTGCCCTTCCCTCTCCATTCCGGCTCGAAGTCAGGTGGGTTGTAGCTCCACAGCTGCCACTTGCCCGTGATGCAGGTCTTGTATCCCGCGTCCTGCATGTAGTGGCCGAACGTCTGCTCGTCTGGATCCATCACCCCGAAGGCACGCCAGTTCCGGAAGTTATACATCCCCGTCATCAGTGCCATCCGCGTCGGAGTGCAGAGCGGAAGCGAGTATGCGTGGGTGAATCGCACACCCCGTTCCGCCATCTCGTCCAGCCTTGGCGTCGCATACGACTTTCCACCATAGGAGCCGAGACACTCGTATCCGAGATCGTCCGCGAGAATCAGGATGATGTTCTGTTTGTCAGCCATGGCTCGATGCCTTTCGCTCCATCCTTCGCCTGCGACGGGGAATGAGCGTGCCTGATATCCTATGCTTGCTTCGTAGCGATTCTTTTGTCCAGGAGAGTGGAATCAGCCTCCCGCGGCAATCGCCTCGCGGACACGCGCAGTCAGGGCTCCCCCTTCTTCTGCATCCGGAGCAACAGGAACCTGTTCGTGTCCCTCAGGCAGATCGGTCACCACGGACCCGTCGGCGTTCACGTTCAGCCGTAAGGCGGGATCTCGTCCTAACGCCGAACCGGGACCGTGCATCACGGCGCGCTCGGCGGCAGACATCCCGTCACAGATTTCGATATTCCAGTAAACCTCAGGCAGATACACTTCCTGGCAGGGCCCACTTCGACACGATGTACGCGATGCGAACTTGAACAACAATGACCTTCGGTCGTGATCGTTCTGCCACGGATGGGTGCCTTAGGTTTGCGCTCCATCCATGAACAGGAGCACATCGCCCGCCATGATCTCCGGCTGAACGATCGATCCGGCATCGGATATTGCGACTTGTGTGATCCGGGAGAACAGACAAACCCGCCGCCACCGGCAGGACAGTGCTTCAGGTTCCAGGTGACGGTCACCTCGCCGCAGTATAGGTCATCCCCCTGATGGTGGTATCCGGTAGCCTCGCTGTGCGGCGCACCCTGGTCGCGTATCTGGAGACCAACGGTTCCCTTTACTGCGTTGTTGAACTGAGACCCAGATCGAGCCGCCAGCCGATTCCACACACGTGATTCAGTCGGTGAACGATCTGCGGGTGCACCATCAGATCGCGGACGACCTTGCCGTGCGGATCAGGCAGCTCGAGCAGGTTCGTATTCATCGCCCAACGAGCACCAGTCCCCTGTAGCGATTTCGAATCCCCGGCGTGCCTACTCCCGGTCGACACACTCCCGGAGTCGATCACGTAATCGAACGCCCGATTCACCGCCGAGACCTCAGACTTGGACAGCACATTCCGGACGATCACATATCCCGTCAGATCCCAGAAATATCGCTCTTTGACATCCCTGGTCTCTGCGCTGCCCTTTTGTCAGTTGACACTTGTCACTTGACCTTGATCCAGCACCTTTTTGACTCCCGGCCACTCCGCCCAGATGTCCAGATACGCGTCGTTCCCCAGCTTATCCACATCCACGTGCCTCGGACGCGCGATCACCGCCAGGCGAACGTCCGGCGATGCGTTGGGCCCGCCGGTGTGGATCATCGCGTGATGGGCGAGAATCAGGTCACCAGCCTTACCCGTAATCTGAATAGGTGGTTCAAGAAACTCGATATCCGGATTGCCGTTAGACAGCACCTCGTGACCGACTTCTTTGAAGTGAGCCTCACAGGCGCGATGCGATCCCGGCCAGACCGTGAAGTTCCCGCTCCACTCATTCGGCAGATCCATCAGGTAGACAACCGCAAACGCCGTAAAGTTCCGGTTGTAGTCGCCTTTGGCAGTGCCGTTGAGCCCGTTTCCTGTACCGTCCATGTGTCCACCGGGTGTAGAGGGTTCTGTTCCCGGCTCGAGAGGAAAACGAGGGTACGGTTTCGCCCAGGAAATCCGTTGCACGTTGCCATCACCCATCAGAGACTCCAGCACGGACATTACAGCGGGGCCATTGAACAAATCCGTAATAACCGGCTGATCGCACAATTCGGCGCAGAAGTAGGAGGACCGGTTATTGTCCATGTTCTCCCCCCCCTTGCCGACCTCCCCGATCGAGTGATTGATGGCCCGTCGAGCCGTCTCGACCTGCATCATCGGGATCGCACCGGGAATCTTGATGAATCCCCTATCGACAAACTCGCGCTTCTGACTGTCGGTCAACATATGGCCTTATGCGGCCACCTCCTCCTCTAGCAGTTCTCGCACCCCATCCCACTCCCGCCAGATATCTAGATACACATCTGCCCCGTTTGCTTCGACATCCACGTGACGGATACGGGCGATCGTCGCAAGACGCACGTTGGCCGACCCGTTCTGGCACGCCCCGTGCACCATCGCGTGATGCGCGAACACGAGATCGCCGGCCTTTCCCGTCACCATGATCGGTTCTTCAGGCAATTCCGCTCGCGGCATCCCCTCCTTCAGGATCTCGTGACCCCCGTGCTCCTTGAAATAATCCTCGTAGAACGAATGCGTCTTGGGCCAGACCGTGAAGTTCCCACTGAACGGCCCATCCACATCCTGGAGGTAGACCACCGCAAAGGCCGTGAACCCCCTGCTGTAATTGCCCTTCGCCTGACCGTTCGTCCCGCTCCCGATCCCGTCGATGTGACCACGCGGAAATTCGGGTTCCTCACCAAGCGCCAGTGGGAATCGAGGATAGGTCTTCGCCCGGTGGACGGGTTGCACCTTACCCTCTCCCATTAGGTCTTCAGCGATCTGGAACACGGGTGTCTTGTTGTACATGTCCGTGATCGTCTCATCGGCCATTAGCTCGGCGCAGAAGTATCCTGAGCGGTGATTCTCCAGATCCTCCCCACCAATCCCGACATTCCCGATCGAGTGATAGACCTTCCGTCTCGCAGCTTCGATCATCACCTGAGGCACCACCCCCGTGACGTGCAGGAACCCATTCTCAGAAAAATCTCTCTTCTGTTGTTGTGTAAGCATAACCCCATCTCCTGATGACGCCGGGATCTACCCCGTTCATCCCGAGTAGCCCCCCGCAGCCTTGGCGGAGGAGGGCGTATCGAGGGACGGCCGTAGCCCTATTAGCTATCCAACTACCTTTTCCATCACCCCCCGAACCCCCTCCCACTCTCTCCACATATCTGTATACACATCGGCCCCATTCGCTTCACAGTCAACGTGTCTCAGCCTGGCGATGGCCGCATAACGGATATCAGGAGAGGCGTTAGGCCCTCCAGTATGTACCATCAAATGATGCGCGATAACGGCATCGCCGGCTTCTCCGACAACCTGGACCGGCGGCTCGGGCAACTCTGGCCGTGGCATCCCGTCCGCCAGGACCTGATGACCGTGTGTTTTGAAGTAGTCCTCAAAGAACCGGTGCGTTTTAGGCCAGACAGTGAAGTTCCCGTGGTAGGCATCGGGCACATCCGCCAGATAGATCACTCCAAATGCCGTGAACCCACGCCGATACTTCCCTTTCGCCTGACCGTTCAGATCGTTCCCTAACCCATCCAGATGCCCCCGCAGCTCCGGCAGCACCTGATCCAATACCGTAGGAAACCGCATCGCCATCTGGACCCCGTTGACAGGCATCACCTTTCCCTCACCAATCAACTGCTCCGCGATCGACATCACGGGCGACTTGTTGTACAGGTCGGTCATTGCCGCCTGATTCTTCAACTCGTCGCAGTATGCCCCGACCTTGAAGTTATCCAAGTCATCCCCACCAACCCCAACAGCCCCGATCGAATGGTTGATCGCCTTCCGCGCCGCATCCACCATCACCTTCGGCACAGCCCCAGGAATCCGGATATACCCTTCTTCATAAAATGACTGAATTTGTGTACGCGTTAACACCTATACCCCTGCCTTTTCTGACTACTGCCCTCTGTTTTCTACCCCATCTCGTTTGTCCAACCAAAACAGGCTCTTCAGAATCACCAGTTCGTATACGAACCATCTCTCCTTCTCAAATGCGGCGCTTCCCAGAACTCGAAACTCTTCTCCTTCGCCAGCGCTTCATTGAACTCGACCCCAAGCCCCGGCGTATCGGGAACTGGAATGCGATCCCCTTCAGCACTCAACTGAATCGGAAACATCTCCGTGTCGAACTCGCGAACACTGTCCGTCGGGGTGATCCGATACTCAAGCCACGCAAAGTTCGGCGCCGCCGCTGCCATATGCACGCTTGCCGCCGTGCAGATCGGTCCAAGCGGATTGTGTGGCATCAGGTCGATGTAATGCATCTCAGCCGTGGCCGCGACCTTCATCGCCTCCGTAAGCCCACCGACGTTACACACATCGAGACGAGCGAATTGCGTGATGCCTCGCTCCAGATACGGCATGAACTGCCATTTGCTCGCGAACTCTTCCCCGATCGCGAACGGAACATCCGTCATCGACCGGAGCGACTCGTAGGCCTCTGGAGACTCATCTCGAATCGGCTCTTCCAGGAAGTCGAGCGTCCCCGACGGCATCCGCTGACAGAACGACGCTGCTTCAGCCACCGAAAGACGGTGGTGATACTCGACCCCCAGGACGGGTCCCGAACCCACCTCCTCACGCAGCGCGATCACGCGATCGGCCGTCAGTGGAATCGACTCACGGGGTTCGAAGATGCCTTCTTCGCTCCCGCCTGGCGCCATCATCACCCGGATAACATTCCACCCCGAGTCCATCAACAACTTCACGTTCGAAATCAGCTCCTCTGCACTCGGCATCACACACGTCGCGAAACAGGGGATCTGATCTCGGTGCTTACCTCCGAGGAGCTGGTAGACGGGAATACCCAACGACTTCGCCACAATATCGTGGAGTGCTAGATCGATCGCCGCGATCGCTGCCGTCAGCACGCGTCCACCTTCGAAATACTGGCTGCGATACATCTCCTGCCACAATGCCCCGATACTCCTGGGATCACGTCCAATCAGCCACTCACGGTAGTGATTGATCGCCCCGACAACGGCCAGCTCCCGCCCGGACAACCCCGACTCTCCAAGCCCGAAGATCCCCTCGTCCGTCTCGACCTTCACGACCAGCTGATTCCGGTGTCCCACCCAGATGGGATACGATTTGATATCGGTAATTTTCAGAACAACCCCCCATCATTCCCGCAGAAGCGGGAATCCAGTGGCGTTTGCTCGACGCCCTACGAGCCACCCCATGCGGCCACTAACCATACAACTCACTCGCGTGCATCTCCGTCTCGAAACCGATCAGTTCTTTCGCTTTTTCCGGACTCACAAACGACTGCTTCCCACTCAACTCTCCCCGAACATCCACATCAGGATACACCAGATTCGCCAGCTCCGCCGCATTCATCACGAGCGTGTTCTCACGGTCCACAATGAAAAGGGGATGGCTGCCCTTATACCCGGCCGTTAGCGCCAGCTCCATCCCTCTACACGCATCTTCGAGCGTCACGAACGAGAAGTAGTTATGGCGAAGCGACATCAACCGGTGCTCCTCGTCCGCGAGATCCGGTGATCGACCGAGCTTGTTCTCATACATCCGCTTCCGCCGCTCTTCATCATACGCCCCACGCATGCGTGCCATCTCTAAGGCCCGATCTGCCTCTGCTGTTTCGAGCAATCGCTCCACAAGTCCTCGAGCAGCCACAAACCCATCTCTCTGTCCACGCAGCTCCTCAACCGGACGTAGCCCTGCGCCAAATCGCAAGCAAGCATTGGCGACACCGTCTCTTTGCCAAAAGTAGGCGCCAATATCCTCCGTCACCTGCTTGCTGAAGGAATAAGCGTCAGAGGTCAGCTTCGGATGCCCTTCGTCCACGGGGAGATAGTCGATCTCGAAAGGGACAGCCCCAAAGTAATAGCCAATCGCGTTGATCGAGCTGGCCACCACCACTCTTAGGACGCCGACCTGCGCACAAGCATCAAAGACGTTAAACGTTCCTGCTGTATTGATCTTGAAGATGTCAGCATTCGCCCCTCGCCCGGGAGCCGGAATCGCCGCCAGGTGAAGCACGACATCCACCCCGTCGACGTGTGGTTTCAGGGCCTCCGAATCCAGCAAATCACAAGGACGATATTCGATGTCCAGCCCGAAAGACTCGGCCACATCTACCCCGCGAATATCAAACCCCTGGCTGACCAGATGAGCCGTCACCGCCTCCCCCACCCGTCCCGCACATCCCGTCACGAGAACCTTCATGCAGCTCCGTCGGCCCCCGCTACATCGAACCGCTGCGCATCCCACGATTCAGACAGCTCCTGTGCCTTCGGAAAAGCGACCTGATGTTCGTCACTCGCCACCCACTTCTGCCGATTCTCTTCGGTGTCAAAGTTCAGCATCATCTGATAGTTTAACGTCGGCGCATCTTCCCCATCCCCCGACGCGAACGCCTTGAGCAGCCGAGACCCGAGATACCCCTCCTGAACCTGCATCGCAGGGATATACACATCCCGATACATCTGCTCGAAAGCCTCCGCCTTCTCGTCTTTAACCTCGAAATAGATCTGTAGCAGCATCTCCAGGCCTCTCTTTTTCTTGGCACCCAGGCCACCGTCACACTGAGCGCGAGTCGAAGTGTCGGTCATCCACGAACAGAAGGCAGTATACCTTACGCCCGCTGGCCCACCGTCGTCCTAATACCCCTTACTCACCGTCTCTCCATCAAACAAAGACTGCCGGCCGCTGAAATACGGAGGCTCGAACAACAACTGTTGTCGCTCCGTCAGCCCCACCCCTTCTGGCGCCTGAATGTGCTTCGACGACCACGACTGCTGCGCAGGACTGTATTTGAACAGCAACGACCGTCGCTGATGATCCTCGATCCACGGTGCCGACCCGTGAGTCAGCGCCTCCGTAAAGATGATGATCGACCCGGCCTTCGCCTCGGGAATCGTCACGCAATTCGCCTGGATGTGGTCCTCCTTGATCTCCGGTGGACACGGCCAATTCGCCTTGTGACTGCTGGGAATACAGCAGAATCCGCCTGCTTCCAGCCCCACGTCACAGAGCTGCCAGCTGACCACGGTGAGACCATTGTACATTCGGTCATTCCGGAAGTGATAGTACTCCGGAGGGTCGTAAGGTCGATTCCCACCGTGGAATCCAAGCCTATCCGCGCCCTTGTCCGCATAGATCGCGTAGTAGTGATCGAGCCGGAATCCGTCCGCGAGGATGAACTTCAGCAGCGGCATGACGCGCTCGTGATCCAGAAGGTCAACGAACGGCTGCCCCCAAGACAGATAGCCGCCCTGGTGCCGCTTGCTGTCCTTCATCTCCACTTCCTCTGCGAACCGCTCATCGATAATCCCATTGAGGGTCGCCAGCTCCTCCGCGGTTAGAGCATCCTAGACAACCATGTATCCGCGCAGATCGAACAGATACTTCTCCAGGTCCGTCATTTCCTTTTCATCCTTGTCGTCGTGCAAGTGACGCGCTACCCCTTCTTGAACGTATCCAGGTCTACCGGCAAGCCGCCGTTCGCTGCGGATTCCCTTGCTGCCAGAAGCGGCAATATCGTTCCAAGACCGTCGGTATAGTCGTTCCTGATTTCGCTCCGATCCCCCGTCCGCACAGCCTCCATGAAAACCTGATCGTGTGCCTCCCACGGATCGAACGTCTCCTCACGCACGAGTTCTCCGTTGAGCTCGTAACTCCACGTCTTTCCACCACCTCGGTAGACATCGAGTCGTCCGCCCGTGTAGTAGTAGCTAAACAGCGGAACATCGCGACGCCCTTTAGAGACCGGGCCATCCGCCAGAAAATTGACGAAGGAGATGTGCATCGTCCCACCCTTCTCGAACTGGAAATTCACCGAGAAAGAAAGGGATTCCTTCGAGCCGCCGGGACGGAAGGTGAACATCTGGGCGGTCCCCACATCCTGACTCGTCACGTATCGGGTGTAGTCGAGCGCATGACACCCCCATTCCAGGAGAAACCCACCACTCAAGTCGTCATCTTGCAACCAGGCCTTCGACCACGAATCAGGTCGTGGCATCGTGACCTCAGCATGGATGATCTCTTTGTCTGCCAGAAAGCCACGTATCTCCTCGAACAGCGGACGGTGCCGCTCACGAAACCCGACCGTACTAATCACGTCGGCTTCCCGGATCGCGTGATCGATCCTGAGGGCCGTCTCCCGATCGATCGCCTGCGGCTTCTCACTGAAGATGTGAACACCCTTCTCGGCAGCAGTGGTCTCGACGTCCTTTCTCGCGAACGCGGGTACGCAAGAGAAGAGCACATCGAGGTCCTCTTTCTGGACCATCTCCAGTCCATCGCGATACCGTCTGTCTTCAGCGATCGCGAAAGTCTCGCCTGCATCCTTCAGGATGGCATCGTCCGCGTCACAGATGGCCTGGACCTTCACGCCTGCGATGTCATTCAGGATCGGAATGTGTGTGTGCTTCGCGATCCCACCCGTCCCGTAGAACCCAACCTTGATCTCGTCAGCCATCCTGCTCCTTACAGTTCGATGCCCAGTTCATCTCCAACCGATCTCACGTGCGTAGCCGCCGCCCGATAGGCGTCCTCACCCTTCAAATGCTCGAGCATGATCGGCACATCAGGACCCAGCTTGTTCATCTCCGCGAGAAACACGCGGTAGTCGAGGTGGCCCTGTCCGGGCGCAATTTCGTCCAGATGCACGGTCAGCTTCTCCGAGAGGATGATGTCCTTCGCGTGACAGCTCACGATCTGTGATCCGAGCTTCGAAAAGCTGTCCCGCAGTAGATCGGCGTTCCGGAAGTATCGTTCAGGAGAGTTGATAATGTTCACTGGATCGAAATGCACGCCACAAGCCGTGCGATCAATCGCCTTCAAGAGATAGAGATAGGAATCCGCCTAATCCGGATACATCCACGGCATCGTCTCGAGCGCGTAGACTGCTCGCTTCGGATTCACGGCATCGACGATCTCGCGTACTGAATCGACGATGAGATCGAACGTTTCTGGAGTGAGATTGTCGGGATGATGCCCCGCCCAGCTGTCACTACGGGAACCTGACACGTTGACAGCACACTTCGCACCGATCTCGTCCGCGACCGCCAACCGCTCCTGGCAGGTGCGGATCCCTTCTTCACGTACACCTTCATCTAGACTGATCGGATTGTTCCCGAAAGCGCCCACCTCTGCGATAACGATGTCGGCTTCCTCTGCACCCATCGCGTAGGCCCGGATTCTGTCTGGATCACCCATATCCCGGACAGGGCTGAAAGCCGCCCGATATCCATGACGTTGAACAGCCGCTACCCAACCATCCGGCGTATTCGTTTCTCCGAAGACGGGTCCTCCGAGCCTCATTCGCTCTCCTCCCCCAGCAGCAGCCGCTCCCAATACGCCATAAACGCCTTGGGCGAAACATCTCCCGGTAAGCCCATCTTCTCGAACCCGGCAGACCGCTTCCCATACATCGCCGCTGACTCCTCTGCGATCACCGCTGGATCCTCGGGGACCGCCCCCTGATCGCCATACGTGTCGATCCACGCATCCAGTTTCCCACTCATTTCAGCCAGGATTCCAGGCTCAGAATCCACGAGATTCTCGATCTCGTGCGGGTCGGCGTCCAGGTCATACAGTTCTTCGTAAGGTCGATGCTTCGCCACGAATTTGGCCTGGGCAGTCGTAAGCTTTCCTTCCTGCTCGAGCATCGGGGCGAGTGTCCAGAGCGGATACTGCTGCTCCTTATACCGGTTGTACTGCATGTAGGGGCGATCGGGGTGGTAGTTTCGGATATACTTGTGCGTCTTCGTCCGCACGCTCCGGATCCGGTCGACGGTCCCGTCGCACCGATCCCGAGCTGAGATCACGTGATCGCGTTCCTTTGCGTCTGGCCCTAGGAACACATTCCCTTCCATGACCGCGGGGACATCCAGTCCGGCGAGCGATAACGCCGTCGGCGCAAAGTCGAGCCCGCTGACCAGATCGTCCTTCACCACGCCGGCATCGACATGCCCCGGCCACCTCACGATACAGGGCACACGCGTTCCGCCGTCATACAGGAACTGCTTGTCTCGGATATGAGCCCGGCCGTGATCGCTGATGATAAAGACGATGGTGTTTTCGGTCAGACCGTCGTCATCCAATCGCTTCAGCACCTCTCCCACTTTGCGATCGAACACCTGGATACTCTCCAGCCACATCGCCCAATCCTTACGGATCAGAGGCGTATCCGGATAGTATGGGGGCAGTTCGACCTGCTCCGGCGCGATCGGATTTTCCGGGTCGGCGACAAAGTCTCTGTGTGTGTCGGTGATGTTGAACTGAGCGTAGAACGGTTGGCCCGCGGCGCGTTCCGACCACAGAACGCCGTCGAAGGGATTCTCGCGAAAGAAATTGAAGTCCGTCTTCCCCGGTCGATCGTTGGGGGGACCGCTGCTGTTACACGTGAAGTATCCGGCATCCCTGAAATAATCCGTGATCAGACGAATGTCCTCAGGGAGTGGCCAATCACGCCTGCTCCGGTGATTATGTGAACCAAAGCTCGTCTGATAACGCCCAGAGATGATCGCCGATCGGCTTGGCGAGCAGACAGGGCACGTCACAAATGCATTAGTAAACAACGTGGCTTCAGAAGCAAACTGGTCGATGACTGGAGTCTGCACGACCGGTGTCCCGTAGCACGCCAGATTCGGATACAGGTCCTCTCCATAGATCCACAGCACATTCGGCTTCATTCTCTTGCCCTTCTGTTCACGTCAGATGTCCAACTCGTCCTGTGCCCGCGCATAGCGGGCCTGGGCGACACTGATGTTCTCCTGCAGTTGAATGGTCAGTCCCCCGTCCACCACCAGCGCGTGACCGGTGATAAACGTGGACTCATCCGACGCCAGAAACCGGATCGCGTTCGCGATATCGTCCGGCACACCGGTGCGGCGGACGGGATACTGCTCCACGAAAAGGGCGTGAGCGCTCGGCCTTTCTTCCCAGCGCTTCGCCTGCTTCTCCCCCACGATATGACCCGGACAGATTGCGTTAACGCGGATCCCGTCCGGCCCGTGATCACAAGCCATCGCCTTGGTCATCCCGATCACGGCTGACTTAGCCGTCTCGTAGACCAGATGATCTGTCGACATCAGCAGACCGTGTACGGACGCGATGTTCACGATCGACCCGCCTCCGGCTTGCCGCACGTGAGGAACGGCCAGTTTGACTGAGCGGAAATGGGCACGGACCATTGTGTCCATCCCGTATTGCCAGGCGGTCTCGGTCACGCTTTCCGCAGACCCGTCCGGTTCCTTACTCCCCCAGGCATTGTTCACGAGTATGTGGAGACCGCCAAACGTGCTGACGGCTTCCGAAACCATCCTCTCGATATCTTCCGCCTTCGACACGTCCACGTGCAGCGCTTTCGCCTCACCGCCCGCTTCTTCGATTCGCGCCACATTCTCTTCCGCGGCCTCCATCACGTAATCCGCGACGAGGACCTTTGCGCCTTCAGCGGCGAGTTTACGGCTGGTCGCCCCACCG
Source organism: Gemmatimonadota bacterium (assembly GCA_002727195.1). Lineage (GTDB taxonomy): Bacteria > Latescibacterota > UBA2968 > UBA2968 > UBA2968 > UBA2968. The sequence goes on along the minus strand of PBWH01000006.1, from coordinate 404,287 downwards.
ATCCCCATCGCGCCACCCGTGACAATCGCAACTTTGTTTTGTAGACTGGCCATTGTTATGCGTACCTCGTGGCTGATCACCGGTCATCCTGAGTAGCCTGATTAGCAACTCAAAATTGGTAGTTGACCTTTAGAGGGCGTATCGAAGGGCGGCCGGCCAACAGATCGCTCGCCCTTCGATTCGGCGGGCACTTATCGATACAGCAAACCGACTTCAACATGCTCATCTGCATACTCAGGGTGAGCGGTGAGACCACCATGAAAATCACCGAAATCAAACCCATCCTCACGGACCGCTACCTCCTCGTCCGCGTCTACACCGACGCCGGCATCATCGGCAACGGCGAATCCGGCTTGTGGGCCCATCACCGGACATGCGCCGAGATGATCCGCGAACTCAGCGAGTACTTCGTCGGCAAGGATCCCCGGCTGATCGAGCACCACTGCCAGACTGTTACGCGCAACGCCCACTTCATGGGTGGCGTGATCAGTTCCGCACTCAGCGCGATCGACGTTGCCCTATGGGACATCCTGGGTAAATCCGTCGACCTGCCTGTCTATCAGCTGCTCGGGGGAAAGTGCAGGGACAAGGTCAGGGTCTTCGCGAACGCCGTTGGCGAAACACCCGAATCACGGGGCGAGTCGGCCGCACAGCTGGTCTCTGACGGGTTTACCTCGATCAGGACGCAGCCGTTCCTGTCCGGATTCGAGAAGATGGACAGCACCCGGAACGTCACGAATGCGGTCGACATCGTGGCGGCGATTCGAGACGCCATCGGATGCGAGGTCGATTTCGGCGTCGAGATTCACCGCAATCTGCAGCCGGATGAAGCGATCACCCTCGCGAAGGCGATCGAGCCGTACCGCCTAAAGTACTACGAGGATCCACTCGCCCCGGAGAGCGAAGAGGCCCTCAGCTACATCGCCGAACACATCGACATCCCGATGGCCCTGGGGGAACGCAGCTTTCTCGTACCACAATTCAAGGAGCTGATCAACCGGCAGGTAGCCGCCTTGATCCGACCTGATGTCTCGCTCGTAGGCGGTTTCACTCAAGCAAAGAAGATCGCCGCGCTTGCCGAGCCAGCCTTCGTCCAGATCTTCCCTCACCTGATGGGAAGTCCTGTGAATAATGCCGCCTTCGCTCACTTTGCCGCCGTCATTCCCCATTTCTACGTCACCGAAGTGAACGCACACACAGAGGAACAACTATCGCTGGTCGACAATCCATTCGTCACCACTGATGGCTACCGCGAGATCCCCGACCGACCCGGCATCGGTGTGGAGATCGACGAAGACGCCTGCGCCAAACTCCCGTTCGTCGGCCGCCCGATCAACGGCCACTTCCAGGCGGACGGATCAGTGGCGCATTGATGCGTGTCACCCTGAGCGGAGTCGAAGGGCGACACCATATGCACACGTGGTGTCCTTACGGCTGGATCGCCTCTTTCCCCAAATGCTTCTCGATCCAAACCCTTAACGGCACATCCTCGTCAAACGGCGTCGTATATCGATGCACGTCCACCGGCTGCTGACGGCACAGCTGCTTCTGAATCGGATCCAGATCATCCCAATACTTCTTCACATTGCACGGTCCACGCGGCGCCAGCCACCGGTAACTGTATCCGTAGAAGATCGCCTTCCGAGATTCCGTCCAGTAGTTGGCGCTGGCTGAGTGCCAGAGTCTCCGATCGAAGATCACAGCCGTACCTGGTGCTACCTGGACCGGCATCGAGCCCCGCATCTTCGCCTTCCGGCCTTCACCTTTCGGGAACTTGAGCGCGTCACGCTTCTGACTTCCCGGAATGATGTGGAAGTTGCCACGCCCAGTCTCGCTCAGGTCTGACAGGAAGAGCGCTACCTTAACCGACAGCCGCGGTCGGGGGCTCGTCTCCATCTCGACGTTGACCCGGCTCGTATCCTGATGCCAGTTCAGCCCCAGTCCCTTCGTACTGCTCTCGGGCTCCGGCGGGGTCACGTTAGCGTGTGCGAGATAGAGATGGATGTTCCAACCCAGAATGCCCCAGACTTTCGGCAGCGTCTTGTAGTAGTCGATCAGGTCGACAAAACACTTGTCGTCCTTGAAGAAGTCCCGCGTATGCAGCGTCTCGTGCGAACCGAGCCCCTTCCGACGCTCCCTGGCATAGACTTTGTCCAACGCATTCCGAACAGTTCTGACCCGATCCTTCGTCAGCGCATCCGGAATAACCAGATACCCGTTCTTCTCGAAAAACGCCTTCTCATTATCCTTCAGTCGGTACTTGAGACATCGTCGATCCATACCAGTCCCCCAAAGAATGCAGAACCTTCAGCACGAAGGTGCGAAGACAGAAGTAACGTCCTACCCCCAACCCGCCGCGGCAGGCGCCTCTCAAGCGGTAAAGGCGTAGCTCCTCGAGGGCTTCCCAGCGAAGCTGGGTCACCCCTAGAGGTCCGATATCCGGCCCTGACCGGCACGACATTCACTGCCGTGCGGGCCGAGGACGGCCCTCCTACGCGCAACGTGTTACCATCGGTGTTCATTCGTGTCCATCTGTGGTTCCATACCTTTGACACGCTCCAAAGAACCTCTGGACGCCCTTCCACGACTACGGCCTGCTCACACTCCCCTCTGTGTCCTCCGCGTCCTCCGCGGTTCCCCTGCCTTTAGTCGTCGAGGGGTCTCCCGCTCAGCTCAATCAGTCCTTTGACAGACGCAAACCAGGCGCCACGCTCTTTCCCGTAGGTCAGTACATCCCTCACCACTTGTACTTCGCCGGCATTGATCATCAGCATCCACGGGTGAACGACCAGCCCCGCCATCTGACCGTTCGCCTCTGCCCAATCGATCAATTCCATCCACTTCTTGCGCGCACCGGTCGGGCTGAACGCTTCCTCGTGCAGCTCCGCCCAGTAGGGTCGTCGATCCGTATAGTCGGATGCGCCTCTGCCCTGACCACCCGGCACCAGGACTTGTCGATCTGACCCCTCGATACATCGCCAGACCGGGATGGGCGATTCCGTGTCCCGAATCCGCGATTCCACATACGTGATGCCTACGTCTGCTGCCGCCCGGAGCGTATCCTCGTCGGCCATCCCGTGGTGCGGGCATCCGATGCCCTGGACCTCCACGCCGCACGCGTCAGCGATCGATTCACGCATACGCAGCATCTCGTGTCGCTGCTCGCGATACGGCCGTCCCTTGAAGGCGGGCTCGTGATACATCCCGTGGCCGTAGACCTCGTGACCGGCGTCGACAATGTCAGCAATCAAGTTGGGATAGAGCTCAGCCGTCACACCCAGCACACAGAACGAAACGTGCACACCCAGTTCCGCGAACATGTCCAGCATGTTCACCACGGACACCCGTTCGAGCCGGTAATCCCCGATGTATCGCTCGGACTCGACGTGCTCTACGTCCACGCGCAGGCGGAAGGCGAACTCGTGGCCGTGCCAGTCGACGCTAGACATTGTCATCCTCCTCACCCTCATCATCCGCACGATCAAACGTCACCCGCTCACCCGACTCTTGCGCGAGCTTGTGAGCAAGAATTAGATCCAGGGTCTTCAGCCCCTCGTCCTGCCACGGGTTGGGATCGTCACCCTCACGAATCAGGCGAATCCACTCACCAAGCTCTAGCTCAAAGGGGTTCCAGGTCTCGCAATCGGTGCGGCTGACGCCCTGTCGGGAGTGAACCTCGACGTAGCTGCCCTGATCATCCTGGTCGACGATCAATGCCCCCTCATCACCGACCACGTGGCAGGCACGGCCACGTGGAAAGGGATGGTGCATCGAAAAAATCAGGTCGACGGTCGCAAGCGCGTCGTTGTCGAATCGAATCAAGCTCTTTGCATTGTCGATATACGGGATCCCTCGGTGATCCAGATTCTCACCCATCCCGATCACATCCTGCACCTCCGCATCCATCAGCATACGTGCTTGATCGAACACGTAGAATCCAGTCTCGAGTTCGGGGCCAGCCGCCATAGAGGTGTCGCTCTTCCATCCCCCCAGCGTCAGGTGATGGGTGATCGAGAAGTGTCCTGTGATTGGTCGCCCGATGGCACCGTCATCGATCAACTGGCGAGCCGTAACTGAAGGCGACCTGAATCGGGTTGGCAGGCTGCCGACCGTAACCAGACCCAACTGGTTCGACAACTCGAACGCTGCAACGGCCTCTTCCGTCGTCTGTGCGAACGGTTTGGGCAGGAAGACGTGCAGACCGTTCTCGAGCCCGATCGCACAGTACTTGGACCGTAAGTAGTCTTCTGTACAAATAGCGATGGCATCCGGCTTACCCTTCTGGAGCAGTTCCTCCATCGTCTCATACACATCGCAACCAAACCGCTCACCCATCTCCTCGACCGTCTTGGGATACTTCGTCAGCCAGGGTAGGTTGAGTGCGTCGCGGATATACTTGGGATCTCGGTCGAAGTGGACGAGCCCTGCGACTTCGACACCTTCCATTTCCCTGAAGGTCTCGGGGTAGTGGAGCGAGTAGCTCGATACGGCTCCAACGATTCCAACTCGGATCGCCATCTACTTCGCTCCCGCCAGTTCCGACCGATGCGGGATGTCGGGGGACGGTTCACCGACAACCGACTCACCGTCCCGCAGGAACGGGATCGCATTCCCCCACAGCGCGTCACCCTCGCGATTCAGCAGTGGCTCGCACGAATACTGTCCCAGGTAGACCCGTCTCAGGCGATCGGTCGTATTCGCGCCACTCGAATGAAAGTTGATACTCGTGAACGCGACGATGCTCCCTGCGGGGACTTCGGCCGTGATACCGGGATCATCCCCGAAATAGCCCACCTTGTCATTCGATCCCTCTTCGAGAATGTGCTGAACCCACGACCGGATCCCGCTTCGCGAGAAGGGAAGCAGGTGGACCGTACCGTTTTCCTCACTCATATCATCGAGCGCACACCAGCACGTCAGGTAGGGCTTATGCTCCGGGTATCCGACATACCCCGAATCCTGGTGCCAGCTGAACTTCATGCCGCCCTGTTTCCCCTTCACGACATACTGTTCGTGAAAGAGGTACGCATCAGGTCCCAACGTGGCGCGGCAGACATCCGTCATCACCTCGCTGAACAGAAACTCGCGCAGGATGGGCCGTTCCTTGAAGCAATTCGCGACAAAGTACCGCTTGTCCCGATGATTGATCCCGATGACATCGGTCCCTTCCTGATCCATCCGCTCGTGCATCCGCTGAATCTGGCCAGCGCACTCATCCTGCAGCATCTGCAAATGATCTCCCGGGATCACCCGCTCGAGGATCATGTAACCTTCGTCGCGATACTGCTGTTTCTGCTCGTCTGTAATCTCAATCGCCATAGTGAGTCATTCCCACGGAACCTGTCCCGGACCCGATCCGGGAGGGGGAACCCAGTCCTCGTTAAGGTTGTACTGTTCCGGACGCAGCTAAGCAGATAGATCGACTGGAACGTTCGTTCTCCCGGACTCGTACGCCGCTACCAAAATTTCAAGCGTCTTCCTCCCTTCATCCCCGGGCACATCCGGCCGTCTCCCCTCGAACACAGCCTCCGCAAACCGATCAAAGTATCTTGCGTAAGAGTCGTAGCGTCCCCCGTCGAACTCGATCTCGGTCCAGTCGTCCTTGGTCAGCCCCTCCACATCGAGCTCCGTGAAAACGAGGAGTCGATTCCCGGCAAAGACGATCTGCCCCTTGGTGCCGTGAATTCGATTCCCGCTCGTCTCCGTTCCACGAACGCCGGATCGTTTGGCACCCGGAATCGCGGATCCGGCCGAGATTGTCCCGACAGCACCGTTTTCGAATCTCAGAGAGACACTGATGTAATCCTCGACCTCCACGTCCGTATTGAACGTGTCATACTCGGCGAACACTCGTTTGACCTCGAGACCTGTGACGTGACGCATCCGGTAGACATCGTAGATGTAATTCATCACCAGGATGCCCCCGCCTGACTGCTCCTTCGACATCCGCCACTCGGTCTTGACGCGGTTGGTATAGCCGCCCGTCCAGTAGCTGGTCGGCTTGTTCGAGGCGCCCGTGATCTGAACGCCCATCACCTCGCCTATCGCGCCAGATTCAACAGCCTCCTTCGCCTTCTGCGTCTGGGGCTGGTAGTAGACGCCGGATTCCTTCGAGGACAGCAGCACGTCGTTCGCCCTGCACGTCTCGATCAGGGCGTCAGCGTCTTCGAGTGTCGTCGCCATCGGCTTCTCGACGATCACGTGCTTGCCGGCTTTTGCGGCCTCGATCCCCAGCGGCGCGTGCAGATAGTGAGGCGTGGAAACGATAACGGCGTCTACGTCCTCCCGGGCGAGCACCTCGTCGAGGTCTGTGCCACACGGGATTCCGTATTCGGCTTCATATGAAGATGCGATCTCGGCGACGGGATCGACGCCAGCCACCATCTCGCACCGTTCACAGACGCCGAAGATCTTTCCCGTCGACTTGAAGGCGATCTCGCCCAGACCGATAAGCCCGAACCGCAGCTTGCTCACGCGTCTTCCCTTCCTGCGAACCGATTGAACTTCTCGATATGGGAGGCCAGAACAGCCTGAGGATCGTCGGGGTTGATCACCTCAACGGAGTAGAATCCGTCGAAACCTTCAGGCCTCAGCAGATCGAACGTCCGCTTGTTTTCGGACTCGTCCGCCTTGCCGTCCTCACGCGCGCTGAAGTGTAGATGCTTGACGGAAGACTTGATGTGCGGCCACGCCTCATCGACCGACTGTCCGCGACTGATGTGGTGCCCGATGTGCCAGAGCACACCCACGTGCTGACCACCCGAATCATCCACGATCCGTTTCGCCCATTCGGGCCGCATATTCGTATGCGTTTCGATCAGAACGTCTACACCGTGCTGCCCTGCGTGATCGTCGACAGCCGCACACGACTCCGCTGCCAGCTTCAGCACCGTATCGACATTATCCTCCGGCACTTTGTCCCCGAACACCCGCAAATAGGGCGCCCCCACATTCTGGGCCAGCTCGATATACCGCATCAAAGACTCCCGAGCAGCGATGTGGTCGCTCTCCTCTGGAGAGTTCAGCTTCACACCTGTAGCGATGCAGGTCGCCTCGATCCCACTGTCCTCGAGCATCCCCTGCGCAGCCCCAAGTTCGTCGAACGACGCCGACAGTTCGATCCCGTGTCCGTGATCCCATTCGACACGAAACTCGAGCCCTTCATAGCCGAACTCGTTCGCCGTCTCGATCAACTCAGACAATGTCTGCTTCGGGCAGACAGAACTCATGAATCCTGGTCTCATGCCAATCCTCTTGTAAGGTCATCCTGAGCGAAGCGAAGGATTTCTACGAGTTCTGCATCTCACCCGTTGATCGAGGAGGTGGTCCAGATCCCGTAGGGATCCTTCACCTGCGGTTCAGGATGACGTACCCTCCGCGGACTCAGGCGCACGCCGGATCCCCTTCCGTCCACCGATTGAACGGCCCGTGCCCATCCGTCGCCAGCTTGTGTCGCGCCTCCTCCCACATCCGATTCCACTCGACGGGGTCTGTCAGGACGCTCTCCGGGTTGGCCTTACTACGCGCCACAAACCCCGGGAACACCTCCCGACCCGTTGCCGTTCCCGTCGGCTGATACCGCAGGTCGTAACTGATCCGTACACGGTCACTCACGTTGGGCAGGGATCCATGCGTTGTCAGCCGGTGCATAAACAGGACATCCCCGGGCATCATCGGCAGCGTCACCTCATCCTCACCAGTAAGCCTCGCATCGGGTATGCCCAAGCCGTTCCACGTGATACAGTGATGGGAGAGCTCACCCTTGTGGCTGCCGGGCCGAACCTTCAGACACCCCATCTCTTCCGTCGCCGGCGTCAGCGGAAACCAGACCGTCAGCATGTTGGTCTCATCCGCATTCTCGAGCAACACACCGTTGTCCTGATGCCAGGGCGTCTCGATCACGCGGTTATCGACCGTATCGGGAAGCGCTCGCTGAGGCGGCTTGATCCGGATATGCTGCACAGGCGTCGAATAGATCTCAGGTCCCACAAACTGCTCCGCAACGTCCAGAAGCGCCGGCAGGTTCAGCAACCGGAACACCTCAGGCCCGAACCAGAACGGCGTATCCTCCCGGATGTCTTTCTGCGGCAGCGAGAAGTCGAACCACTGACCGTGCGCCTCACCGCTGTCCGCGTAGACGTTGACCAACCGTTCCTCGAATGGGAGATCCTTGTGCAGCGATTCGATCTTGCCCTGTGCATAGAGCGATCGGGCCAGCGCATCCAGGACCTCCTCATACTCGTTGAGAACGGGTTGGATGTGTTTCTCCGGGTCGAGGAATCCGCGAACGACGACGTATCCGTCGGTCTCGTATTGGTCGAGTTGTTGTTGGGTCAGTTTCATGGCGTTCTGTCAGTGTGTGTGGTGTCAATCGGGCGTCGAGGGCCATCCACGTCTTTCTATGCTCGTCTTCCGCGACGCCTTCTCCATGTCACCGTACGTGATCCAGGGGCTCACGCCCCTGGCTATGTGCGTCTCGCCCCCTTCGGGGGCTTCCACCCCGATTTCGCCTTCCTTCGCTTCTTCGAGTCTTCGAGTCTTCGTGCTATTGTCTTTCAGAACGGCATGGTACGTGGAGCAAAGGGCGGTGTCGCGTATATGGCAGCGTCAAAGCTCTTCCGCATGAGATCCCGTAGTACGTCCTGATGGTCGGCGCTATCGGACAGGTCGTTGTGTTCCCACGGGTCGTTCTCCAGATCGTACAACTCGAAGAGATCCTTACCGTGATAGCTGACCAGTTTCCACTTTCGGTCGCGGTACATTGTCGCGTGCGTGTGATCGGGATAGTTGATTGCCCCGAAGAACTCTGTTCGCACGAAATCGCGATGCGACCCTGTTGAGCCTTCGAGCACACCGGTCAGGGACTTGCCCTGCACCCAATAGGGCGTCTCCAGTCCGGCTGCGTCGAGAAAGGTCGGGACCAGGTCGACAAGCTCAACCAGCGAATCGCTGACCACGTCTTTCCGATACTTCTCAGGCCAGGATACCATCAACGGGACACGAACGAGCCCCTCAAAGAACCGACATCCCTTCAGCAGCAGCCCGTGGTCGCACAGCGCTTCTCCATGATCGCTCATGAACACGATGATCGTGTTGTCGCGCTCACCGATCGCCTCCAGGTGATCGATCAGTCGACCGAACTCGTGATCCACCTGTTCGATCATCGCGTAATAGGCGGCCTGAACACGCTTGTGGTCCCATTCGTCGGGATGTTGAGGCTTTGACTGGAAGTCGACGTTCGCATCAACCAACTTCTGCTGGTGCTCGAGATCGCCATCCTCGAAATGGGCGCCCGGCATCGCATCCACGTCGAAGCGCCTGTAGTATTCGTAAGGAGGATCGAAAGCTGCGTGCGGATCGAAGGGGTTGATGCTCAGCATCCAGGGCTGAGTCTCCCGTCGGTTCTTGTCGATGAACTCGATCGACTTCTCCGTACACCAGAAGGTCTGGTGCAGATGGGGCGGTACGTTGTCCTGATCCTCAGTCGGCTCAAACACGCCGCCAAAGCTCTTCTCGGTCGCCCCCTTGCGATACGAGTCCATCTTGTTGTACTCGAGCAGCAGTATCTCTGGATCCGCCCCCTGCAGCCTGAGCCAGTCTGCGTAGTCGTGTCCGTAGTCATTCGGCCCCTTGGGCGCGTGACTATACTGGAAGTAACCGTATCCGTCGTCGACCCGCTTCTCCTGCGCATTCGCCGCACCCGCCAGATGCAGCTTCCCGACGAGCCCGCAATGGTAGCCTGCACGCGTCAGCATATTCGGCAGTAGGCGTTCGGCGTAATACTCAGGCCAGGTGTCGTTCCCGTTCCCGTTGACGCCAACAGCGCTCGGATACATCCCGGTCAGGAAACTGGATCGACTCGGCGTACAGATTGGCGACTGACAATACGCATAGTCGAAGGTCACGCTCTCCTTCATGAACGCGTCCAGTCGCGGCGTATGTACGTGCGGATTGTTCAGTGCGCCGATAGTGTCGAACCGCTGCTGGTCCGAGCAATACCAGAGAATGTTCGGTCGATCAGCCATAGTATTGATAGAGCATAGCCGGTCTTGGGCCGTCATTCCCGCGAAAGCGGGAATCCATCGAAGGGCCGCTTGAATATGGCCCTGGATGCTCGCTTACAGTGGCATGACAGTTGGCTAGCTCCAAATCTCCTTTCCGTAATCCCTACCATTCACCCACAACACCGCTTCCCCTTGCGCCTGCTCTCCCCCCTCCAACACACTTCGCTCATTCGCGGGTGGATCGGCCACAACCCGCATACGCCCGTGCCGCCCATCCACCGCAATCTCAATACGGTCTCCATCCACAGAAACCTCAGTCGCGCCACTTACAGTTGCCTTCAAGTCACCCGCCGCATCCGCTGTCCCTGCCGCAACGTGTACCGCAAGCGAACCCCGACCATCTGGCTCTGACTCCGAATGCGTCCAGGTCAGTCGCATGACACCGTGTTCGATACCTTGATCATCCACGATCAGCGCAAGCTGTCCCGGTTCTCCTGAGGGCGTGTCCACGTGACACGTACGAATCGCAACGGCCGCACCATCCCACTCGACCAGAATGATCTCGTCCAGGTCGAGGCTATGGGTCTGTGGCGTGTCGGGAGCCACCAACGTTTCACTCCCCCAGCTCACCTTTGCCTTCAGAGGAATCGCAAGATGTGACAGCAAGCGACTCGGCATGCCACTCGCATCGAACGACAGCCCCGTCGTCTGGAGCGGATTCGCCGCTTCCTTCGGTCTCTCAGCAATCAACGGCGCCCACGTCTCGGGCCCGGCAGACAGAAGCATCAAGACCTCTGACTCCCGCTGCACACGCGCGATGAACGGAACCAGATGGCGGGACTTCGTGTGTCCATCCTTCTCCGTCACCGGATTCACACCGAATGGATCACCACGCCCGTCCATGATCAGGTTCATCATCGGCGTGTCACGGCCGGATGCGAAGTTGACCGTCAGCACCTTATCCATGTTGTGCCGACTCGCACAGGAGGAAGCAAGGCTGAATGTCTCGGTCATATACTGGCTGGCCGTTTGCCCCGATTCGTGCCCCCAGCTCTGACAGACCATCCGCGGGTATGTCTGACGGACCTCGCGCACCGCATCGCGCACGGTCTCGGGCATCACGTGGCCTTCTTCCGATGCCTGGCCCTCGAGCATATTGCTCATGCGCAGCGCAACACGCTCGCTGTTTCCCCGGATGTAGTCGTAGTCGCGGCTGTGCGCACCCCCCAACCGGTCTGCCGGATCATACCAGTTCGCCCCGATGTCCATCCACAAGTGATGGAGGGCCCGTTCCGCCTTCTCTCGCTCCTCCGACCGGCCCGCATACCGGGCGATCTTCTCGAGGTTCGTTAGATCGACACTGTAGTAGGTGGGACTCAAATACTCGTGGAATCCGTTCTCGGCCGTATAACGGCACCACGTTTCGAAAGCCTCGTATCCCTCTTGGGCCAAGTCCGGAATCTCGAAGGCCTCCCCAAGCGCGATACAGTTCCACGTCCGCTTGATGAAGATGTTCGTATACGTCACCAGCACGCGATGACCGCGGACCCCGTTCACGTTCATTCGAAGCAGATCCTCGAGCAGGTTTCTGGCCTCGCCACTCAGGTCGTCGCGATGGTGATTCCACGTCAGGATGCCCTCAGCCGTCACAAACTCGACGGCATTCAGATCCTGTGGTCGCTCGTTGCTCCGATACCAGCGATAGTTCCCGTATGTCGGGCTGTCAGGATCACGATCCTGGAGCTCGACGGCCATCGCATAGGCCTCTGCGATCTCCTTGCCGTGACTACCCGCTTTCGCCGCCTGGTGTGCGAATGAAAACAGGCTCCGCACGCCAAGGTTATCTCCAGCCTGCCGAATCTTCTCCCAGCTTTGATCGAGTTCAGACATTTTCCGTATGGTCGTAAACGACGACGTTCCCAAAGGTGACGTCGACGTGATGTGCGAGGAGGACACAGCCTCCCGTTTGTAATGCGGTAGCGCTCTCTTGAGTCGCTTCGAACGCCCAATCCTCGGGCTCTGCCGTATCCATCTCCCAGATCTTGAACTGGTACTGGCTTAACCCCATCTCCTCCGAAGACTCAGGCAAGGTCGTACATCTCGCCTTGAGGTGATAAGTCGTCTCAGTCGCTGGCGAAAACGTACCGTGCTTGGTCATGCCATCTCCGTCGCCACGGTAGAACTGGATGTCCGGATCCTGATCGTAGCCGTTCATCCAGCGTAACCAGGTGATCGCACCAAACGGCTGATACCCCCACTTGGGTTGGTTCGGCGGAAAGTTCCGGGGTCCCCCGATCACGTGGCCTTGAAATCGATGTAGGATACCGAGTCCGTTGCCACCGCTGTGCGGTCCCGTCTGGTCATCGACGCGGTGAATCGTAACGCGCGTGTTGACCTCGTAGTTCCGCCAGTCTTTCTCACCGATCAGAAAAACACGATCGTACCCCGTATGCAGGGTTCGCAGCCCACCGTCCTGTATACCCCAGTTCCCGTCGACACATTGCCCGGCATCCTGAACGTTGTCCGTGCGCTCCCAGTCGATAATGGTCGGCATCGGATAGGATCCCGTTTCCCGCTCGACATAGGCGGTCAGCTGTACCGGGTCGATGTTCTCCTTATACCGAGCCGTCACCGTAATCACATTCTCACCCGGCCGAAGCACGTCGATCGGGATGTCGGCGTTGAAATGCCCGGTCCGCGCGAGTCGTCGTCCATCACCATAACCGTCCGGCCGACTCCCCACCTGCAGATGCCACTCGGGAAAGTGCCCGTTGACCGAACACGTCAGCGAAGTCAGGAAGGACGGATCCTCGACGTCTCCGACAAGATTGAAGTCATCTTGCGCCGTCCCGAGATGCCCTACCCGCTGCTCATTTCCATACCAAAGATGGATCATGCTTTTCGCTCTGCGCTTATGGCTTTGCGCTTGGCCCCAAATTCTTGAGCTTGCCGATCCACATCCTCAGACTCCAACCCCATTCGTCAGCGTAACCGGTCCGCCGATTCTATGCTCATACATCGGCCGGTCCCACTTGTCGATGGCTGCCTTGTATTCGGATTTCTGTTGCCAGGCATAGGCCTGTTCGTATAGCGCGATGTTATCACCCTTGTATGGCGCGATCTGCTCGTAAGGCCACGCCTCAGCATCTACCACGAACGGGGCGTGATAGTCGAGCACCTGTTCGAGGCCCTTTCCGTCGACGTCTTCCGTGAACAGATCTACCCCTCGTCTGGCCGCGATCGACGCGGTCAGCACCATCGCATTAAGGGCATAGGTCGAATAATCCAGCGACTTCGTTCTTCCGATCTCACGAACCAGATGGCCGTCATCCGCGACCTGATCAGGAATCAGGTCTCGCCACATCTGGAATGCCTCGCCCAGCTCCGCGTCGTTGGATCGAACAATCGCCGAGATCGCGAGCAGTACGACCTTCCAGTTCGCGAAATTGTTCGTGAACTCGCGCGCTGTGACACTCTTCGAGAAGGCATCCACCCAGTCCAGCCACGCATCCCACTCCCCATTGCTCCAGGCAGACGAGTTCTCGCACAGCCCGCCCCCGTAGAACATCCCGGGGATAGTAACGAACAGCTCGATCGGCGACTGTCCGTTCGTCAACTCGGGCGACATGTAGGTCTCCGAGTTCAGGCACCACGTCCGGATCAGCGAGACCGCCTTCTCGGCATACTGCTCGTCATCCGAAAAGACGTAGGCGATCCCGAGATCCCGAACGGCATTCTCCAGTGCGATGGCAGCATAGTAGTCGCCACGATCCGCCTGTGGGTTGATCTGGCCGTCTCGTGTATCCTTACCACCGTCGACCTTGTTCCAGCCGCCGTATGGTGAGTCGGTCCAGTACTCGTGACGGCCGGGACCCTTCCGCGTGACGGTGACGGGTTCTTGACTCAGAGCCTTGTCCGCCAGCTCCATCGCGTGAGTATATGCAGTCACCCAGGGCTCGTTCCCTGCCTCGACTTCACGCTTGACCCGCGCCAGGTCATCCTGTCCGAAGAAGATATCTTTCATGCCCTGTCATCCTGAGCGAAGCGAAGGATTCCTATGAGTTCTGGACCATCCTATCGAAGTCGCTTGCTCGGCCTATATGTAAGCAGGGGCGTTCCAGATCCCATAGAGATCCTTCGCCTTCGGCTCAGGATGACTTTATCCCACATACTGATGAGCCAACGCCAACGCCTGCCCCTTCCCCAACCGCCCTTCCAACAACGCCGCGAACTCTTCCACCGTCTTCCCCTCTGCCAGCCGAGACCGCACCCGATCCTGCGCGGCAAACGCATCCTTCGTCACCTGATCCGTATCCATCTGACTGTCCATGATCCCCCGCAGCTCTGCCAACACCTCCTGCGCGTCCGGATCGTCGATCCGGTTCACAAACTCCCCCGGATCCTCTTCCAGGTTGTACAGCAGATCGTCATACCAGGTGAACCGGATATACTTCCAGTCGCCCTTCCGGATCATGAAGGACCCGGTCACGTTACCCTCAGAATGGGACTCGGTGAAGGCCCACCCCGGATGTCCCGGCTCATCTTCCATCAATGAAGTCAGTGAATGTCCGCGCAGCTCCGTGGCATCGTCCGATCCCGCCCAGGTCAGCAGCGTCGCTACCAGGTCCACGTGGGCGACGGGTGTATCGATCACCTTACCACCAGGGATGCCTGGACCGGCCATGACGAGCGGTACATGAGCCGCATTCTCATACAGGTTGTTCTTCAGCCACATCCCGTGCTCACCCAGCATCTCACCGTGGTCTGACGTGTAGATGAAGATCGTATCGTCGAGCTGCCCCATCGATTCGAGCTGGTCCATGAGGCGACCCACGTACTCATCCAGCTCGGAGATCATCCCATAGTAGCCAGCCCGAGCCCGTCGAACACGCTCTTCAGGAATCGGCGTCGCAACGCGCTTGAAGTGGCGCAGCTCCTGGAACATGTAGTGCATGTTCTCCAGGTCATCTTGCCGGACGTCCGGCATATCGATGTCGTCCAGCGGATACATCTCGTAACATTCCCGTAGCGCCACGAACTTCGGATGCGGTTGTCCCCATCCCACCCAGTGCAGCCACGGCTTCCCGACCGAGTCCGCCTCGTCCCGCAGAAACGCGAGCGTCGTCTCCGTCTTCTTCTCGTCACCATGCCGCTCATCCCGCGGCCGTCCATCCACCACCGATCGCTCGTTCTCACGGTAACAGGTCGGCCTCCGGAACAACGATGTAATGTCCGGCTTCTTACAGTGTCCGTTCACGGCGTTCGTCTCGATGAACCCTCGCTCATAGTCATCGTGCAGATCGAACTTACCGGTCGCGTAACAGGCGTAGCCGGCCTCTGTCATCCGTGTGCCCCACGTCGGATGCTTGCCCGCCCACGGCGTCGAGTTGCAGTACGACTCACAATCCGACGCATACATACCGGTCATCATGCACGCACGACCGGGTGTGCAGACGGGATTGCCGCAGTAGGTGTTGGCGAACACAGTGCCTCGGTCCGCGAGTCGATCCAGGTTTGGTGTCTTCACCACCGGATGATCGGCGTAGCCCGTGTATCGCCAGCTGTGCTGGTCGGAGCAGATGAAGATGATGTTGGGTCTGGACTTAATGAGTGAATACTCCTGTTTCCCCGGCTCAGCCTGAGAACCGATTACTCACAGCTTTCCCAGGCAGAGCCCGGGAACGACTATACAACCGCTATGGCCCGTACCGGCGGCCCCGAAACACCGGTGATCGTTCAGGGGCAGCGCCATGAAATGACACCGTGTCCCGAGAATTTTGTCGATGTTCGTCAGGTTCTCCACAATGAAGATGCCGGCAGGGAGAAAGGTTCGGTGAGATGGAAACGTGGCGGATGACAGGTCGTTCAGATCGACCCAGTCAGGATCGAAACTCTCGACCCCGACGGCCTTGATCTTACGGTCGACAAGCAGGTCGACGGCCGACTTGTCGAGATGCGACCACCCACCTTCCCTGTATGTCGAAGCGCCGTCTCCGATCTTCTCCTACTCTTCGCTGAGCAACACGCTCAGGGTTACGTGCCCCTTCGCCACCGCATCGAGATACAACCGGGCCGTCTGGTTTGCCCCCACAACGGCCAGTTCGGCGACCCGATCCTCGAGATCCTCCTCATACCGCGCCTCCGCATAGTCGAGGACCCAGACGGTCGCGACAACGGCAGCCACGACGAAGAGTGCAGACGAAAGGATGGCGACCTTCTTGTAGACTCTGTTCGAAAGAAGTTCAATGACTCGCTCAGCAAGCAGCATCTACAGAACCCCCAGGCCCTAGGCGTTCCACATCCGGGGCATCTTGAACGCCTTCCCCTTCTTGAAGAAGCTCTCCATCTCGTGTGCCTTGATCATCTCATCACACATCTTCCGGATGTCATCAAGGGACAGTTCCGAGGATGTGTGTGGGTCGAGCATCGCGGCCTGATAGACTGAGTCCTTGCTGCGGTTGAAGACCGCCTCGAGGGTACAGAGCTGCGTGTTGATCTTAGTCCGGTTCAGCGCAGCAAGCTGCTCGGGCAGGTCTCCGACATAGGTTCCCTGCACGCCATTCCGGTCTACAAGACATGCGACCTCGACGACGGCATTCTTCGGCAGGTTCGTGATGTAGTTCCCGTCGTTCAGGATGTTCCCGCCGATCCGGAACGGCACATCCGTCTCCATGGCTTCCATGATGTAGGAGCCATACTCGTGCGTGCGGTCGTGCGACAGCTTCTTGTTGTTCACCAGTTCGTGGCTGCGCTCCCGCCACCGCTCGATCTGTCGGATACACCGTCGCGGATACTCGTCGAGCGGGATGTTGAACTCCTCGATCAGCTCAGGATACTTGCTCTTGATCCAGTAGGGCATGTACTCGGCACTGTGCTCCGAAGACTCCGTCACGTAGTAGCCGAAGTGACGCATCATCTCGAAGCGCACCATGTCCGTGTGCTTCTCGGCTCCCTTCTTCCGCGCCTCCCGGTTCATCTTCGCCGCACGCCGTTTGATCTCGGGATACAGGTCCTTCCCGCTGTCGGTGACCTCGAGCAGCCACGCCTGATGGTTGATCCCCGCAATCTCCCAATGCAGATCCTTTACATCGTCAAGCATCCCGACGCGCCTGAGGAGTCCGCTCGCGCAGGCCTGCACGGAGTGACAGAGTCCGACCGCTCGGATATCCGTTCCGCGCAGCACCGCTCCTGTGACCGCACACATCGGGTTGGTGTAGTTCAAGAACCACGCATCGGGACATACCTTCTCCATGTCCTGGGCGAAGGCCATCATCACAGGTGCGGTTCTCAGGACCCGAAACACGCCACCAATCCCGATCGTATCCGCGATCGTCTGGCGCAGCCCGTACTTCTTGGGGATCTCGAAGTCAATCACGGTCGAAGGCTCGTATCCTCCGACCTGGATCGCATTCACCACGTAGTTCGCATCCTTGAGCGCGGCCTTCCGGTTCGGCTTCCCGAGATGCGACGTGATCTTCGCCCGTCCCTTGTTGATGTTCTTGTTCAGGAACTGCAGCATCTTCTTCGACTCACGGAGCCGCTTCGGATCGATGTCATACAGCGCGATGTGCGCATCGTGCAGCGCCGGGCTGAGCATACTGTCGCCCAGGATGTTCTTCGCAAAGACACTGCTCCCTGCTCCCATAAACGTAATCTTCGGCATGTTTCTCTCTCTTATCCCTTTTTCGGAAACCTGGGAACCGTAGAGGACGCTGAGGACGCAGAAGGGCTTACAATAGAGGATCTCATCGGAGCCCCAACGCTCAGACTCAACCGAAATCCTCTTGAAGGGGGTTCTCTCCGTGTCCTCCGTGTCCTCTGTGGTTCCCTTGTTTTAGGCGATCTCCTTAGCCAGTTCTATAAAGTCAGCCACCGTCACATCAGCCTGATACGGTGTGTCCTCATACGGCAATTCGTACCGATTGACCCAGGCGCCCCTCATCCCGCACGCTCGGGCACCCACGACGTCGAACGAGTTTGCAGACACCATCATGCACTCGCCGACCTCGAGCCCGATCATCGTCGCAGCCTTTCGGTAGACACCCGGATGGGGCTTGAACGCGCCCCCCGCCTGCTCCACGGAGATCACGTGGTCGAAGTCGTACTGGATCCTATTCTTGGCAAGATGCTCGAGGAACCACGGGTCGCCATTCGACAGCCCGACCAGTTTGTACGCTTTGTGCAGCTTCGGAAGCGCCTCGGTGACTTCCGGGAACGGCGACAGCTGCTGCCAGCATTTGAGAAACGTCTTCACCTCGTCAGTCGACAGATCGAGCTTGTTCAGCTTGGACACATACACAAAGGCGCGTCGGACCGTCTCGAGGTATCCCCCGTGTCCGAGCGCCATGATCGTGTCCTGGAACTGCTCGAGCCGCTGCCGATACCGCCACTGCTGCCAGAACTCGCCAGGGGGCGTGTCGACGCCCTTCTTCTCTAGCAACTCGCCGATATAGGGCGTCAGGCTCCCGCCCAGGTCCAACACGGTCCCAAACAGATCGAATGTCAGGGCCTTTACGCCAGGATATGCCGGCAATTTTCGCTCCTTCCGTCGACATCAGGATTACTTGCTCTTATGGCCACAAAAAGAAGAAATACTTGTGATTCAATCACTTACCGTGACCGACGTGTATACTAATGAGAGATCGCGGAAATGAAAGCAAAAAGGACTAGCCACAGATCCCGACCTCGCTTGTCGCTTGTCTAGACGCCTATCTATCGCATATATTTCGCGAAAGAACCGCAATCGACAGGAGTTCCTGACCACATGGATGACTTTGTATCCCCTGTAATGACCGCCCAGATGGCGAGTTCCTACGAACGGGATGGCTTTCTGATCGTTCCGGAAGCACTGAGCCCGGCAGAAGTGGAGGAGCTTCGAGCAGATACCCTATCGATTCTCCGGGGTAATTGGGGCGAAGTCGGGAACCTGCCAGAGTTCGGTGGCAACGAAACCGACGACGAACTGCTCGAACAGGTGCTCTGCATCCACCAGATCCACAAGATCTCGCCGATCATGCACCGTTTCCTCGCGCAGAAGACGATGAAGGACGTCTTGACGACAATCATCGGCCCGAACGTGAAGTGCATGCAGTCGATGCTGTTCATCAAGGCGGCCGGTAAGCCCGGCCAGGCCTGGCATCAGGACGAGTTCTACATTCCCACTCGTGATCGCTCCCTGACGGGTGGCTGGATCGCCCTGGACGACGCGACGGTTGAGAACGGGTGTCTGTGGGTCATCCCCGGATCTCACAGACCCGGAGTCCTGTGGCCTCAACGCACTCACGACGATCGCCGATTCGATTGTGCGGGTGAGACCTATCAGTTCCCCTACACCGACGAAGACGCCATCCCGGTCGAGGTCAAGGCAGGGTCGATCGTCTTCTTCAACGGATACCTGCTCCACCGATCGATGCCCAACCACGCGACGTCCGGGTTCAGACGCGTACTCGTGAATCACTACATGAGTGCGGAGTCTCTGTTGCCGTGGAGAGCAGAGGAGGGTGTCGGACCTGCACGAGCGGACCATCGTGACATCGTCATGATCGCAGGAACGGATCCCTACGAATACAAAGGTGTCATCGACCGATCTCGCCCCCACATCCGCGCGACAGGTGAAGGTGGGTGCCAGGATCGGCGCTCGACATCACTCAGGAAAGAACTCGAGGAAGAGGGTGCCAAGGCGTAAGCTCTCGGAGGCAAGTATGTCTGGACTCACAGATGAGCAGTTGAGCTTCTTCGACATCAACGGATATGTTGTCGTCCCGGATGTCATTCCACACTCGGTTCTGGATGCCGTCATCGATGAATACGAGGGAGTGCTCGACAACCTGATCGAAACCCTCTACGAGAGGGGAGATATCACGTCCCGCTTCGAGGGTCTCCCGTTTGGTGACCGGTTCATGAAGCTCGTGATCGAGACCGGCGCGGTTCACAACCAGTACTTCGACTTCTCACTTCCCTTCCAGAATGTCCAACCAGATACCCCGTTCTGGACCGGCCAGGCCGTCCTCGATGCATTCACGTGCGACTCGCTGATCGACGTCGTCGCGTCCGTAATCGGTCCGGAGGTTTACTCGAATCCCGTACAGCACGTCCGGATCAAGCCGCCCGAATCCATCCTGCCTACGAACCAGCTCGGGAAGCCCATTATGGGGGCAACACAGTGGCATCAGGACAACGGTGTTGTGGTTCCTGAGGCTGACGAAACCCAGATGTTGACCGTCTGGTTCTCGCTCGAGGACACCGACATCGAGCAGGGCCCGCTGAAGGTCGTCCCGCGAAGCCATCGTCCCGGACTGCTGACACATTGCCCCAACTACAAGGGTCAGGGCGGAAGGATGATCCCCGAGACGCTTTTCGAGGTGGATCAGACTATTCCCCTACCCGTTAAGCGAGGCGACGTCATTTTGCTCCACAGACACACCGTTCACGGTTCACTCTCGAATGTGAGCGATCGGATTCGGTGGAGCTTCGACCTGCGCTACAACCCGATCGGCCAGACGACCGGGCGGGAGGCGTTCCCTGGCTTTGTCGTCCGGAGTGCCGAGCGGAAAGATGAGGAACTGCGTGACGCCGATACCTGGACCCACCTCTGGCTCGAGACGCGCGAACGGATGTCGAAGATCAACCAGGGCGGTCAGCACGACGTAGCCTTCGGCCGATGGGAGGAAGGGCATCTCGACTGTGCTTAGGTCCCCTCGACCCCACTCCCCTTGAGCGGGAGCTTGGGAGCAGGGGGAGAGCCGGAGACCGCCCCCAACCCCAAAAGCCATTGCAGGGCAACCTGTGGTGGCTTTTCTTGTGCCAACACCCGAACGAAGATGTTCCATGCGAGAAGTGATCTACAAACAGACGGAACAGGGCGACCTGCGACTTCGGATCTCCGAGCCGGAGACGTCAGAACGATATCGGCCGGGCGTGGTCTTCTACTATGGCGGCGGGTGGAGAGGCGGCAATCTCGATCAGTTCCAGGCCCACTCCGAGCACCTGGCACGCCACGGTGTAGTCGCGGTCTGTGTGGAATACAGAGTTGAGAAGGCTCACGGAATCACCAACCCCGTTGTCTGTGTTGAGGATGGCCGGAGCGCGTTCCGGTGGGTGAAAGCTCGCGCGGACGAGTTGCGGATCGACTTGAGCCGGCTGGCGGCTGGCGGAGGGTCAGCGGGAGGACACGTCGCGCTTTGCGTTCCGTTGGCGAAAGAAGTCAACGCGCCTGACGACGACCTGACTATAGCGTGTGACCCGAAACTGTTACTGTTGTTCAACCCGGTTGGAGACGCGGTCGCGCGGGCGGATCGGTTCCGTTCGGAAGAGGATGCGCGCAAGGTCTCCCCTATCCACCTGATGAGCGACCAGATCCCACCCTCCATCATGTTCTACGGCTCTGATGACTGGATGATCGAGGAAGGGAAGGCGGTGATGGAGAAGTCCAGGGCGATCGGGGCCGCGTCGGAGATGTTCGTGGCGGACGGCGAGAAGCACGCGTTCTTCAACCGGTCGCCGTGGAAGGAGACGACGATTGATCTGATGCACGGGTATCTGGCCAGACAGGGGTATGTGGAGGGGGATTCGGGGATCGAAGTTGAGGCACACATGCATGAGCAGGCTCTTTCGTTCCCAGGCTAGAGCCTGGGAACGAGGTATACGATGAACCTGACCACCGAACAGCAATCGATCCTCGATGGATCGAAAGGCGAGTATCTCGCGAAATGTATGCGCTGGCTCGTCCAGTGGGGCGACGTCATGGGGGCGGAGGGGCTGATCAAGTGCGACAACACGCACGCGCTGCTCCCCGTTCCGAACCTGATGGCGCGGAACGCCTCGGACGACACGATGCGCAGCTACATGGCCGACCTCAAGCAAGCCTGCGAGCATCGCACGGCAGAGGGATGCTACTGTACGCTTCACGCCGCCTTCGTGACCTTCGAGGATGTCGACGTACCGGAGAACGACCCCGAACAGGTTGCGATGCAGAAGGAGCTGGCCGATCTGGCGGCTAATGCCGGGTTCATCCCCACCTTCACCTGCGCGCCTTATCTCGTCGGAAACGTGCCGGTGCGTGGCGAAGTCTGTGCCTGGACGGAGTCTTCCGCCGTCGTCTACGCGAACACGATCCTCGGCGCCCGCACCACACGTCACGGCACCGAAAGCGCCATCGCCGCATCGCTGCTGGGACTTGTACCCGAGTACGGCGTCCTTCTTGACGAGAATCGCAAAGGGTCGCTCCGAGTCGAAGTCACAGCCAACCTGACGCATCCAACCGATTGGGGCGCCCTGGGCTACTTCGCCGGCAAAGAGGCCGGTTTGGGAATCCCTGTCTTCAACGGATGCAGACGACCCAGCCAGGACGAAGCCAAACAGCTCTGCGCGGCGCTGGCGACCTCAGGCGGCGTCACCATGGCACACATCGTTGGTGTCACACCGGAAGCGCGAACATTGGAGGACGCCTTCCAGGACGAGGTTCCCGAGGAGACGATCCTTTTCGATAACGAGACATTGCGCGCACAGTACGAATCCCTCCGGCAGATTACGGGCGACGAGATCGATGCCTGTATCCTGGGATGCCCTCACGCTTCGATCCGCGAACTCGCGGAGATCGCCCATCTATTGAAAGGCAAGAAGGTCGCTGACGGCGTGAGACTCTGGGTGGACACGGCCCGCGGCACGAAGGGCAACGCTGACGCGATGGGCTACACAAAGATCATCGAGGATGCGGGCGGCACGATCCTCACCGAGACGTGTCCGACGAACATGCGAATTCCGGCAAAGCGGATCATCACACACGGTTTCAAGCAGGCGCACTACTCGCGCGGCATGATCGAGTGTGAATCCATTATCGCGAAGACGGATGCCTGTGTGCGATCAGCAGTTGCAGGAAAGTGGCTGGGTGATTGACAACCTCGTAGGAGCCGTCTCCCGACGGCGAGCTTTACTTTATGCCTGATAACATAGACATACGCGGAAAGGGTGTGGTCGGCGGGAAAGCCTCAGGTGAGGCGCTCGTAGCCGACGCAACCCTCTCTTTTTGGGGTGAGGTCGACGCAGTTACGGGCAAGATCATCGCCGTTGGCCATCCGCTGGAAGGTGAAAGCCTGAAGGACCGCGTACTCGTCATCCGTTCGACCAAGGGCTCGTCCGGAACGCCTATGATCCTGAACCTGGCAAAGCTGGAGGGCAATGCACCGGTGGCGTTCGTGAACGTCGAGGTGGACAGCCTGGCTGCGCTCGGGTGTATTGTGAACGAGATCCCCATGCTGTCCAAGCTAGAGTCCGATCCGTTTGCGGTGGTCTCGACCGGAGACCAGGTCGAGGTTGATGCTGATGCCGGCGTCATGCGTATCTCGAAGATATCACCGTGACTGAAGAAGAGATCTACGCGTTCGACAGACTTGGATACCTGGTCCTGCCGGGATTCCTGACGGGCGACCAGGTCGGAATACTGGGTGAAGCCGTCGATCGGCTCGAGACACACGCCCTCGAACACGTTACGCTGCCGCCCCGCAAGGTGTCCGCCTGGGGCAGTGACTACCACGTGAACGAAGAGCTCGGTTACCACGTCAAGGGCGAAAGAGCCGAAGGCAAGACGCTAATCATCGAAGATTTTTGGAACGCGGATCCCGCCTTCGACCTGCTCCTCGATCACGAGCCAACCACGCGATACATCCACGGGGTCGTTCAAGGGCACGCCACGATCAACAACTCCGAGATCCGAATCCGATACAAGGGTAATCAGTCGGGAACGCATCAGCCGACTGGTCCGAAGTACACGTACGACTACAACGCAGATGGAATCGACTGTCGTATGGTGCGATTCGTCTACTTCGTCCACGATGTGTCTGAGGAACAAGGCGCCTTCTGCGTTGTACCCAGCTCGCACAAGAGCAATCTCCCGTCACCCTACGGTAACGACCCTGACCTGGAGCCGGAGATGTTGTCTCTGGAGGTGAAGGCCGGCGACGCGATCCTCTTCACCGAGCGTCTGCGGCACGGCGGTGTGACCAATCGGTCCGATCAGGTACGTAAAACGATCCACGTCGGCTATGGACCGTACTGGCTGATGTCTCAGAACATCGCCACTATGGACGAGCCTCAGCATATCCTGGATCGCACCCGAGAACGACTGAGCAAAGCTCAGAATAGACTATTCGAACCGTGGGCCAAGAACCAGTAGCGTTCCAGGTTCCAGGCAAAAGCCTTTCACTTGGAGCCTGGAACGCCTCTGCCTTTTTGGAACGCCTTACAACGCACGTACTAGACACAATCGGAGAAGTACGATGAGTAGAACATCAAAAGCTGCCGTCATGGTTGGCAAATCATTCGAAATCCGGGAGTATCCCGTCCTGGATCCCGATCCGGATGGCATTCTGATCCGTACGGAACTCGCCGGCATCTGCGGGACGGACTTACACAACTGGGAGTATCAGCGGCTGGAGGGCGACGTTCTGCTCGGACACGAGAACGTGGGGATCATCGAGAAGATCGGTTCAGCGGTGAAAGAAGACCTGTTCGGAAATCCCCTTTCAGAAGGTGACCGTGTGGTCTTTTTCCCCCGGACTCCGGTCGGGATCTACGGCTTCCTCGATCCTGCCGACGCGCCGCATTTGCGTGGCGGGTTCGCGGACTATATCAACCTGCAGCAGGCAGAAGCGTCCGTCTTCAAAGTCAACATGTCAGCCGAAGCAGCCGTGCTGACAGAGCCTTTCAACATCGGCGTACACGGTGTAATGCGGTCAGGCTTACAGTTCGGGGATACAGTTGCCGTCCAGGGGTCGGGCGCCATTGGACTCGTCACCTTGATGTGCGCAAAAGCAAGCGGAGCCGGCAGACTGATCATCGTCGGGGGACCAAAGGGGCGCCTTGAACTCGCGAAAAAGATCGGGGCGGACGTCATCATCGACATCGCTGACGTATCGAATGTGGAGGACCGGATTCAGGCTGTTCGTGAGGCCACACCAAGGGGCGAAGGGGCGGATGTGGTATTCGAGTGCGCCGGATTTTTGCCAGCGATCACTGAGGGACTGGAGTATGTGAAACAATCCGGCACCTACGTCGAGATGGGCCACTTTGTCGACACCGGCTCAATGGAATTCAACCCGAACCAACAGCTGATGCGGAAGAACATCCGGATGGAAGCCATCTGGGGTGGGCGTGCTGAGTACTTCATGCGAGGCATACCCGTCATGGAACGTGGCGACTTCCCGATCGCCGACATGGTCAGCCACGTGCTGCCTCTCGAACGCGTGTCAGAAGGGTTTCACGCGCTGGCAGGAGGATATCATCTGGATGGGAAGGATGCCATCAAGATTGCTTTGAGGGGGGGAGAGTAGAAGGCCAGTCAGTGGTCAGGTAGGAAACGACAACAGTCGGTCCCCTTTCGTGAGGGTACCGGCTGTTTGACTTTAGGGTTGCCCTTCGCCCCCAACCCCTTGCTCTCCGCGGGGCCGGGAGGGGCAGTACGGGGGCTAGCGCACGTCGACGAGTTTGTCGTCCTCGAAGACGAAGATTACGTATACGCCCAGCGTTTTGGGGCCGTAGCCGAGGATGAGTTTGGTGCCGTATTGGACGACGCCGGAGGGTTCGCCGACGGCTCTAACGACGTCGTAGGCTGACATTCCGGGGGCCAGGATACCGCCTCCGCCCATACCGTATCTGGCGACGGACTTGCCGGACTTTGCGGCTATCCCTGCCAGCAGGGTCATATCCTCTTTCCGCCCGGCATACAACTGCACGGACATTTCGGCGCCCCTCTTGTCGGTGTATTTGATATAGACCCACGTATGGGAATCACCAATGGGCGCGGCGCTTACCGGGATACCTTTCAGGGTCGGCGCGGTTTCCGGCGCCCCTGAACTGGCCTCCGCATCGACGGCAATCAGGTTCTCGTAGCCGATCACGTTGATGAACCCGAAGTCCGGATCCGTGCCCGCGATCACCAGATCGTTGTCGCGAAAAGTCGTCTTGGTCGGATAGAGCTTACCCGACTTAGCATCGAAAACCTGGATGTCGCTCAATGTGAGCGTCTCGGCCTGTACGAAGCCACTGATCAGTGCAGCAACTGCGAGCCACTTGACCTTCATTGGGTGCCCCCTCCTTGATGGACGGCGATCTTCGCCGCGTAACGAAGCAAAAATAAGCCCGGATCCGAGACCTCGTCAATCGATGTTACGGCAACCTCAAGGTGGTGTCTCTGCGGATACAGCAACCAGATCGTGGCGGTTGTAGTCGAACGCGAAGTGGACAAACTGCTCATCATTTGACACCACCCCATCCGGATACGAGACCTGTCCAGGGAAGTCTGTAATCGTCCTCCGATGCGCCCAAGTGGCTGTGTCGTCGTCCGAAAGCCAGATGGCCAGCGGGTTTCGGATCTCAGGTGTTGAATTCGGGTTGTGTATGAGAATGATCCGTCCATCGCTCAACCGGTGGAGCCGGATCTTCGTACCTGGATTCGGGATGTCTGTGGCTTCCCACGCGGACCACGTCCGCCACCTGCCTTAGCCGGACCGCCCGTTCCCCTCCCGGGTTCCATCGTCATCGAACCAATCGACCGACCCGACGGTGTCATAAAACGTCGCGTTCACGGTCCTGACGTTGAACAACATCCCCTCGCAACTGGTTCCCGGATACGTTGGTTCACCGTTTACGGCGTATTGCGTCCCCTCGATCGCGACCTGTGTTTGCATAAATGATACCCTTCGGCTACTTTCTAGCCCTTCTGACACACCCTTGGAGATCGATTTGGCGACGGCGGAATCCTACAACAATCCAGATCCATCACCGGCCGCGAGGCGAGAAACGGTCACAGTGCGGTCCATCATCCTCGGACTGCTGACGATCTTTGTCTCCACGGTATACATGGATCACTACGCCGGGAATCTTGTCAAAACCTACTTTCCCGTCGCCGTCCTGATTCCGTTTGTCGCCTGGATCCTCCTGAATACGGGCATCCGCCTGACCGTGCCCAGGCTCGCCCTTTCCCGAACAGAGTTG
Organism: Gemmatimonadota bacterium; assembly: GCA_002727195.1. Classification (GTDB taxonomy): domain Bacteria; phylum Latescibacterota; class UBA2968; order UBA2968; family UBA2968; genus UBA2968. Next base: position 377,294 of record PBWH01000006.1, on the reverse strand, counting down.
ATCGTCATCCTGGGAATGATGTGGATCGCCGGCAGTCTGCCGACGGTCGGCTGGGGGCTTTATGCCGTCAGCATGGTTCCCTCGCCAGAGTTCTTCGCCGCTCCAGAGAACCGGATGGCCGACGTGGTCCTCCCACTGCTCCCGAAGTGGCTGTTCCTGGGGATCGAAGACCCGCGCGTCATGAGCGCGTATACGGGACTGGCTGCAGACGAATCCATCCCCTGGACCATCTGGGTTCGACCGTTGTTCTGGTGGGTCGTCCCCGGCATCGCTGGCGTGGCCGCAACCCTCTTCGGATCGGTTCTTTTCCTCCGACAGTGGGATGAAACGGAACGTCTGGCCTTCCCAATGGCCCAGTTCCCAATGGACATGCTCGACACGGCTCCTGACGGTATCCCTTCCGTTTTCAAGGAGCGCCTCTTCTGGATAGGATTCGCCATCACCGGCGGAATCATCCTCTGGAACATCGTCGGATACTTCGCAATATCGCTCCCCCGGATAACCCTCTTCGACGCCTCGAACACAAAAGTCCTGGAAGTCGGTCGGTATTTTCCGCCCTTCTACGTGAAGATCCAGCCGCTGCTCATGGGTTTAGCTTACCTCGCGCCGACAGACCTGTTGTTCAGCATCTGGTTCTACAACGTGATCAACACCTTCAAGGTCGGGATGCTCAACCGAACGGGATTCACCGTCGGCATCGAGGGACAGCCGGCCGAAGCCGGAACCATCGCGGCGCTCGAGTCTCACGGCGCCCTGTGTATGCTCGTGGTCTGGTCGATCTGGGTCTCGCGAGCACACCTAAAGGCGACTGTTCAGCAGGCCCTGGGCCCACGCGATCAGGATGCCGGAGCCCCCTTGTCCTTTCGCGCCGCCTGGATCGGCTGGCTCTTTTCCGTCGGGATACTCAGCGGCTGGCTGTATTCCGCGGGGATGTCCCTTTGGGCGACGGCGCTCACCCTCACGTTCCTGTTCGCGTGCTACTTCGGTATCTCGAAGTATGCGGCCGCAACAGGCTTTACATTCATCCGGCCCTCGGGAAGCAAAGGTTACGGCATCTTCCGGCAACTGTTTGGAACGACCTCCATCAGCCCATCCTCGCACGTCGTCTCCGTACTGCTCCAGGATAACGTCTTCTTCGGCAACACTCTGCGTACTGCGTTTCCGGTGGCCGTGCCGCACATCTTCAAGATGCTCGGGGATCAGCTTCGAAGACACAAGGTCATCATCTTCGCACTGCTCTTCGCCTACGTGTTCGGCCTCGCGACGTCCTCCGGCTCTCGGATCTTCCGAGCTTACACAGAGGGCGGCCTGAACGGCATCCTGGTCACCAACGACATGCAGCGGCTGGCGAGCGCGATTCCATTTATCGAGGGCACCAAAATCTGGTTCTTCGACTACCAGAAGACGGGTGTATGGCTGTTCGGCGCCGCAGAGGCGACCATCCTGACGATCCTCAGAACGCGCGTGGCCTGGTGGCCCCTCCATCCGGTCGCGATCGCCTTTCCCGAGCGGCGATACGTGATCGCGTTGTTTGTCGTGTGGGCGGCCAAGACGCTGACGATGAAGATCGGGGGCGTTCGCGGATACCGCCGGTCGATCCCGTTCTGGTATGGCACCGTGTGCGGCTATCTGTTCGGGATCGCGCTCTCGAGCCTTGTGGACGCGATCTGGTTCCCGGACGAGGGACACTTTGTACATGGGTTCTAAGATCTCGGGGCCAGAGGCCCCCCTACGAGAATGACCGGCCTATTTCTTGGGACCGGCCTCCGGCCCGAAGCTTCTCCAGACGCACCAGGACAATCCATTGGCACTTGCTGAAATAGACAGCCCCCCACAGCCGGATCCGGCACCCGAACGCATTACCATCCGTTCCGTCCTGCTCGGTCTGATCACGGTGATCGCCAGCACCTTGTACATGGACCACCACGCCGGGAACCTGGTGAAGGCCTATCTACCGGTCTCGGTACTGATCCCGTTCCTAAGCTGGATCGTCCTGAACACAGCCCTGAGGTTGTTTGTCTCCCGATTCGCCCTGAACCGCGTTGAACTGCTGACGATTCTCGCGATGGTTTGGGTAGGCGGCAATCTGCCGGCCGTCGGCTGGGGATCTTATGCGGTCAGCCTCGTCCCCTCACCGCACTTCTACGCATCTCCCGAGAACCGACTCGCAGAAGTCGTCATCCCACATCTGCCCGAATGGCTGTTCCTAAACACATCCGATCCGCGAGTGTACTCAGTCTATGCGGGCCTGTCGCCGGACGAATCCGTCCCATGGGCACTTTGGGTGCGCCCCTTCTTCTGGTGGCTCGTCGGAGGATTGGCGACCGTCTTCGCCACACTGTTCGGCACAGTAATTTTCTTCAAGCAATGGGATGAGCAGGAGCGACTCGCTTTTCCCATGTCGACATTCCCGGTCGACGTACTCGAGACCGACGACGACGGGATTCCATCGCTGTTCAAGAACAAGCTGTTCTGGGTCGGCTTTGCGATTACGGCCGGGATCATTTTCTGGAACATCCTCGGCTACTTCGCGATCTCGCTGCCCCGGATTACGATCTTCGACCAGTACCGGACGAAGGAGCTCGCGCTCGGTCGAGACTTCCCGCCGCTTTTCCTCAGGATTCAACCTTTGCTCATGGGGCTCGCCTATCTCTGCCCCACGGACATCCTATTCAGCATCTGGGTCTACAACATCTTCAACACCTTCAAGATTGGGATCCTGAACCGCACGGGATTCACGGTGGGAATCGAAGGACAACCGGCAGAAGCAGGCGCCCTGGCCAGCCTGGAGTCGAGTGGTGCGCTCTTCATGCTCGTAGCCTGGTCTGTCTGGGTCTCGAGACGTCACCTGCGTGAAACCGTCGTTCAGGCGCTGGGACCACGAGAAAAGGATGATGGTGCGCCGATCTCGTATCGAACGGCGTGGGCGGGCTGGATCACGTCGATCCTGATTCTGGCCGGTTGGATGAACGCCATCGGCATGTCGGCCTATACGGTCATCCTCCAACTCATCTTCCTGTTCGCCTGCTACTTCGGCATATCGAAGTATGCGGCTGCAACGGGCTTCACGTTCATCACACCCGCTGGCGGGAAGGGATTCGGGATCATCCGGATGATCGGCGGGACGGCGAACCTGACCCCGTCCAGCCAGATCGCGCTACGCCTGCTGGCCGGTAACATGTATTTGGGGGCGACGGTGAGGACCGCCTTTGTCGTCGCCTTCCCCCAGATCTTCAAGATGCTTGGTCAGAAGTTGTGGCAGTATCGCAACATCTGGGCGGTCATGATTCTCGCCTACGTCTTCGGCTACGCGACGGCGGCCGGATCACGGATCCATCAGTCGTATATGGATGGAGGGCTGAACGGGCTCCTGAACACGAACGATATGCGGTCTCTCGCGTCGAACGTCCCGTTTATCGAGGGCACCAAAACCTGGGTCTTCGATCACCAGAAGCTGGGCGTCTGGCTGTTCGGCGCCGGAGAGGCAGGCATCCTCACCTTCCTTCGATCGCGATTCACGTGGTGGCCGATCCACCCCGTGGCTGTCGCCTTCCCCGAGCGTCGCTACCTCTTCGCGATCTTCCTGGTCTGGGTCATCAAGGCTTCTGTCCTCCGATTCGGCGGCGTCAGCCTGTATCGCCGCTCGATCCCCGTCTGGTATGGGGCCATCTTCGGCTATCTCTTGGGGATCGCCGTCAGCAGCGTGGTCGACGCCATCTGGTTCCCCGACGAAGGACACTTCGTACACGGATTCTGATTACCAAAGATTCGTGAGACACCTCCTACGAGTTCGGATATGCGAGCATCCTGGATCACACCCCGCTCCCCAACCTCACGGTGCAAACGGGTGCTGCAACCTACGGCCAATCCGACGTCCAATCGCTCCTCGACATCAACCGACCCCAACAGAAAGGGCGGTGGCTCCCATACGGGAACACACCGCCCAGCCCTAACTTTAGACCTTCGACTCGCGACTGCTTCTATCCGTTCTCGTGCGCCAACGCGCAACTCGCCGGCGTCCCATCCGCCTCTGCAAACACCTTCCCGAATTCTTCCTTCGACACCTGCTTCGTGCTGATCCCGCGATACTGAAACTGCAGCGCCCGACGTCTGTCCGCGGTCTGGTTCGGCGGAGTCTGGTGAGGCAGCATCGCAGAGAAGAACAAGACGCCGCCCGCCTTCATCGGCAGCGGCACAGCCTGACTCCTGTCGATCCGGTCCGGCAGGATCTCACAGTCGATCGTGTGGTGATGCTTGAGCGCGCCGAGCGTGTGCCCACCGGGCAGGACGTGCATACATCCATTCTCGATCGTCGCATCGTCCAGCGCAATCCAGGCCGTCGCCACCTTCTCCAACGGAAGCCAGTTGAAATAGGCGTTGTCCTGATGCCACGGCTTCTCCGACCCGATAAACGGCGGCTTAGACAGCGCCATCTCGGCCTTCAACGCGACATCCTCCCCGATCACCTGCCGCATCGTGCCCAGGATATTCGGATGTTCGAGCGCCATGTGTATGAACGCTGGATGCGCCTGATGGTATCCGTGCAGTTTCCGGAACTTGAGCTCAGCTTCTTCATTCGGCAAGGCAAGCGGGTCTATACCGGACTCGAAATGGATTCCCCATCCACCGTCGGGATCGATGACCTGGATACCTGCATAGTTCTTTTTCGCGTTCGGTCGTTCCTGCAGCTTCGCATTTCCCTCACGTGCCTTGTCCAACAGCCGGTGCGTGATCTCCGTCAGGGCCGAGCGCGCCTCCACGACCTCGCCTTCGGTCAACACGTTCTCGAACGCGAGGTAACCGGACTCGCGATACTGGTCCAGATGGTCCGGGGTCAGTTTGCCAGGGAAGTCAGTGACGGTGGGTGCGGTTTGGATGTCAGCCATGCCTAAAGATCCTGAAAATGAAGTGCGTTGATCTCGTCGCCAGTTGGCCGACACTTCGACTCCTTCCTTCGCCAAGGCTACGGCAAGGCAGGCGCGCTCAGTGCGACGGCGGCTTGGTGCGACGGTTGCTTTACGAGAAAGTCGGTGCTGTGAAAACGTCCTTCAGTTCTCCACGGTCTCGTTTGCGGATGTATTCCCATTCGTAGGGTGATTCGCGCAGACGAGCCGGACCGTTGCGGACATCCGCTCCCATGTCAGCAGCCTTGGGGTAGTGGCTGTAGATCATCAGACGACGCGGCTTGCCGGACACGTTCGGGCGCGAATTGTGAATCAGGAGAGACGAGAAGATCATCACTGTACCGGCCGGAACCAGCAAGTCAATCCCACCCTCGGGGTCGATCAGACGGGGCTGCACCTCAAGACCGATTTCAACCTTGTCGTGAGGCAGGTCTTCCTTGTGGCTACCAGGCCAGATGTGCAGCGGTCCCGAATCCTCGGTGCAATCATCGAGCACGATCGCAGACGAGATGATGGACTGGGGATAGTTCTGTGCTTTGTAGTACGCCCAGTCCGAATGGATGGGAAACCGGTCATTCGACCGTGGACCGAAATCAAACCCGTTCAAGGGCTCGGGGAGCGGTTCCTTGTAGTTGAGCTTCTCCTCCATCAGGATCGGCTCGTCTCCCATGATCGTGCGCATCGGGCCCAGAAAGCGCTCGTCGTTCGAGATCTCCGCAAGATACAGGCTCAGATCGTTGATCGGCTGGATCTTGCGAACGATCTGCTGACCGTCCTCCTTCTGCAGGATATCCAGCCGGCCACTCTTCCGTTCCAGCCCAATCGAGGCGTTAACGATAAGCTCGAGAATCGCATCCGCCTCCCTCTGCATCCGGCCGACCTCGTCCGGATTGAACGCATTCTCGATCGCGATATAGCCGTCCCGATTGAACTTCTCGAGGAGTTCTGTACCTGACATCGTTCACCTATCCGACATACCGATTGTAGCCAACATTTTCCACGAAACGTCCATAAAATCGTCACCTCAGGACAAAATGACAATAGACGGAGACGACCAATATTTGTATTTTCCCGACATGAAAACACCACGCCTAGTCAGCCGGATCAACTCAGCCGGGATCACCCACTGCGTGCAGGACTGGTCGTGGGATACATCACTCCGCCTCCCAGTGGATCACGATCTATGGACAGTGTTCAGTGGACGTGGACAGCTGCGTGCGGACGGACACGCCTGGGACTTGCTTCCAGGCGACTGTTTTGCCCTCCGACCCGGCGGCCGCTATATCGGCTCTCACGACCCGGATCGCCCCCTCGTCGTCATTCATATCCACTTCGAGCCGGCGACAGGCCAAACCTTCCGATTCCATCGCCGTCTGACAAACCTCGCGTTCCTGGAGGACGTGCTGACTCGAGTCGTCTATGCTCATCGGGAAGGTCACGGCGATCAGGCGATCATCTGGATGGATGCAGCGTTGACGGAGATTCGGAACCAGGAAGTTCTGACGGATCGATCGGGGCGCGAAGATAGACGGGCGGAAGGAATCGAGACGATCTGCAGGAGGATTCACGAAAACCCCAGTGCCCCCTACCGGGTCGACAAGCTGGCGAAAGCCGTCGGACTCTCGGCCGACCACTTTACGAGGCTATTCCGGAAGATCAGAGGCATAACGCCGAGGGAGTTCATCCTGCAGGCACGGATCGAGTCTGCGCAGGATCTGTTGCGTGCCTCCGACCACTCGGTCAGCCGCATTGCCGAGATCCTGGGATACTCGGATGTCTACTTCTTCAGCAGACAGTTCAAAGAGAAGGTTGGGGTCTCACCAAGCGTCTTCAGGAAAGGGTGAGGGTACGAATCTCGAAGTGCGCCCTCAGACGAGTCTATCGACTTCCAGATAGCCTACAGATCCGTGAACCGTTCGTCGATCACCTGGGCAGCCTCATTCAGCCGCTCCTCCGATTCCCGCCCCTTCATCTCCTTAACGAACTCCGTCACGCGGGCGGCTACCGGTGCAGATCCGCTCGTCCTAGTTTTCAACCACTCCGTATCCACAATATCGGCCCTCCAGCGTAGCAATGCTTCGGTCATCGCGTGCCGGACGGGCGCGTGTGTCTCGCTCCCGCTCAGGTCTTCATACTCATCGGGATCCTTCTCCCGATCGAACAGGCGACACGTGCCTTCCTCGAAGTAATACTCCAGCTTCCACCGACGCGTCGCCAGCGCGCACGACTTGTAGAGGGAGGATACCGCACACTTCCGGGGCGACTCTTCCCCTGCGGCGAGCGGCGTAAACAGGTCGAGCGCCTGCATCGTATCCGATGTCAGTCCGGCAGCCCCCAGGATCGTAGCTGCGATATCGTTCCAGATCGCGAACTCACGCGTCTCTCCTGCTGCCAGGGTACCGGGCATCCGCATGAGGAATGGGATACGCCAGGTGTTGTCGTAGTAGACGTGCTTGTTCGAGAACCCGTGGTCGAACAGATCGATCCCGTGATCGGACGTAAAGATCACGAGCGTGCTCTCCGTCAGTCCCTTCTCTTCGAGGTATTCGAGCATCCGGCCGACCTGATGGTCACTGTATGCCGAGAACCCATAGTACAGCCGACGCTCCTCGTTGATCCGTTCCTCCTTGTGCGCGTTATCCTTCAGACCTAACAGCTTCTTTGCGTGCTCAGGTTCGCCTTCGATGCTCGGGTTCTTCGGCAACGGGGGCAGATCGTCGTCTGAATAGAGCGTCCCCCACCGCCCGGGTGGATGTAGCGGACCGTGAGGCGCGTGCATAGACAGGAACGCGAAAAACGGCGCATCCGGCCGATCGTTCAGCGCCTGATCGATCCCCTCCATCGTCTTCGTCGCCGCGAAGGCATCGAAGAACAGCGCCTCCGGCACATCGTGCGGATACTCGGTCGGCTTGGCGTGTCCGTGTTCCTTCAGGTGTGTCGTGTACAGGTCTTCGCCCTGTGCCCTCGAGCTACCCGTCATCGAGAAGTCGATCCCAAACGACTCGGGCAGATCCCCGAAATGCGTCTTCCCCACCATAATGTTCGTATATCCCGCTTCGGCCAACGCATCAGGGAATACGGCCAGGTCTTCCCGCCGGCTGATCCCGTTCTCGATCGCCCCGTGGATCGGCGGATGGACGCCCGTGATCAGCGAGCATCGGGTGGGTCCGCATACTGGTGACGTCGTGTGACCCTGGGTGAACATGATGCCTTCACGGGCCATGCGGTCGAGGGAGGGAGACTTCGCGAAGTCATATCCCATACACGCGAGGGTGTCGCAGCGTTGCGTATCGGTAGTGATGAGGAGAATGTTGGGTTTGTCTGGCATATTACTTTCCGGTTAGAGTCAGAAGCGGTCACCCGCCGTTCTCGCTGCACTCGTCCGGCTTGATGAACACGGATGCACACAAGATGCAATGAGGGCTACTGGCAGCAGTGCCACGCGCCATGCTTCTGCAGATACGGATGGGCGCCTTCCGTGGAAGTTCTCGTGACCCAAACATTCCAAAAGACCTGGGCTCTTGGGTGTTCTCAGATGATCAGGGCAGACTCTCTGCGCCCGGGCCTGCCATAATCGACGGTAGGGTGCGGAAGCAGACTCCTCCAATGATCCAGGGAATACGACCGGCCTGGGTTACACATTGCGTGTGAGTTTTCCATCATCCGTCGGTGCGCGACCTCCTTCAAACCAAAACGCTCCGTCACCCTAATGCCATCTCTGTTCATCTTGAACCCCCACCATAGCTTCAGCGACGGGCGGGTGTTCATCTAGCGACGCCGAACGCGGGGCGGGTGCCTGCCGGGCCGTAGCCTAAGCGAGGCCCGGACCGCCTTTACATTACATCCAGGGCACAGGCCAATCTTCCTGGAAGGCGGTCATATCAATCCGGTTATAGGGCGGCTCCTCACCCTTCTCTTTGGCTTCCTGGGTAGCGACCTCCAGGGCAGCAAAGTGGTCGGCTGTATGCTGCCGCATCCGTTCGAAGTAGCGTTCGCTCAGCAGGGGATCGAATGTCTCCTTCCTCCAGACCGTCAAGCGTTCGAGCAGATCGTTGAGGATCGCCGTGTGTTTGGGATCATCAGCCAGGTTGGTCATTTCGAGCGGGTCTTCCTGCAGATCATAGAGCTCGTAGTCGGGCGGCCTGTCCATGCGTGCAAACACCTCCTGAATCGGACTGTCTGCCCATTTCGGATCGCTTAGAGCGTCGCGCACCTCGCGACCGTCCACATTGATCCCTGGTTTCGAGTGACCGGGGTGCAGGTTGTGGATCAGCTTGTAGCGATCCGATCGAACGGCGCGATGAGGCGCGAATCCGACACCATGGGTTGTAAACTCGGTGACCATGTGATCACGCCACGAGACCTCGCTGCCGTCAAACAGAGGCACGATCGATCGACCCGCTTGGATACCGGGTGGCTCGACACCTGCAACCTCCAGAAACGTTGGCATGACATCCACGTGCCCCACAAACTCGTCTCGGACCTGTCCGAGCATAATCTTCCCCTTCCACCGCGCGATATACGGGACACGCGTCCCGAACTCGTAGGTCGTCGACTTCCCGCGGGCGAAGGGTGGCCCGTGATCGCTCGTAAACCAGACCAGTGTCTTTTCGTCCAGGCCCTTCCGCTCGAGCATGTCCAGCATCAGCCCAACGGCGATGTCGATACGCTGAACGGCGTTGTAGTAGCCCGCCACTTCCTTTCGCATCGCTGGTGAATCGAGTTCTCCGTGCACGGCAAACGGCCTTACGTCATCCTCGGTCAGCATCTGCTCGGGGAGCCCGTGTTCGGGTCCTTTATATTGCCGGTGCGGATCCCCCAACGAACACAGCGCGAACCAGGGTGTGTCCCCGCAGTCATCAATGAACCGCTCGATGTTTTTCGGGTACGCGTGCACGTCCCGCCGGCTCATCCCCTTCGGCTCCCACTCGGTTTCGAACGGCAGCGCCTCTTCCGGGTCGACGTGTACCTTACCGACGGCGCAATTCCGGTATCCTGCTTCCTTCAGCAGTGTCGGCAGTGTCGGCACGCCACGGTGCAGCATATAGCCACGATGTGACAGCCCGTGATGGCCGTTCTGATGCGTGTAGAGCCCGGTATACAAGCAACTTCGTGCAGGGCTGCACGACGAGTGGGTCGAGTAGCCGCGTGTGAAGCAGATTCCCTCCGCCGCCATTCTGTCTATGTTGGGGGTAGGAACCGTATGATCGCCCCAGCAGCCGGCGGTGGGGCCCATATCGTCGAGGGTGATCAGTAGGATATTGGGTCGCATGGGAAACCGAGTTCAGAGTGATGAGGGCGAACGTCGCCGTAGCGCCCAGGGTTCGGAGTCTTCGGCGATGGAAGTATGCTGCGCCGAGAACCGGACCGCAAGACGCCACTGCGCCACCGAAACGGAACGCAGGCTGGATTCTGGCATCTAATGAGTGGACACCCATTCTTGAGGATGCGAACCTTTCCAAAGAGATGGCTATCCTGGGAACCGTGATCGGGGCGGCAGTCGGATTTGTGAACAACGACGTGCTGGGACTCAGGAAGCGGCAGTCCGCCCTGTTCTGGGGCTAGACAACGGGGAGTATGGCATTCCTCGTGGGCCGATATGTCACTTTCAGCCGCAATACCACAACATGGACGGGTGTGCATCGATGATACGCGGCGCCGTCGACCATATAAAGAACAGGAACCTCCCTACGGCAGGATCCTTGGCAACATCTCTCTTTCTACTTTAGCTTAGCTGTCACCCCACGCGCCAGAGAAGTCTTACGACACCCACAAGAAAGATGGCCACTTGAGCAAGCCACTGAGCCTCCCATCCCCGTTCGACTACGACCTCTACATGCCGCTCACCATCGTAAACGGCCAAGAGTACCACCCACCCAGAAAGACAGCAGAGCTCCTCGCGACGCTCCTGGCAAACGGCACCCCTGAGGACATCGCCAACGCCGAGAAAATCGTCCCCGGGCTCCTCGAATGTCAGGACACGGACCCGGATTCTCCGCATTACGGTGCCTTCCCCTCGGGAAAGGAAACGCCGGTCGAAGCGCTGAACATCGTCGAGTTCTGCCTGTTCGCCCTCATCCCGATGATAATGGATCACGAAGCGCTGCTCTCGCCGGAGACCGCCCAAAAACTGCGTGAAAGCATCCGGCTGGCACTCGGGAACGTCCGCAGGATCGACGTTCATCACAAGTACACCAACGTCGCCATCAAGGACATCACCAACACGTGCATGGGCGGCGAACTTCTCGGCGATCCCGAGATCGCGCAACGCGGCTATGACAAGCTGAAGAGCTGGATGGCATTCACCGACCGATCGGGTGGAAACTACGAGTACAACAGCATACCCTACACCCCGCTCGCCATCCACGTCCTCTCGACCCTGACCCGTCGCGTCAAGGACGCGGACACCCGAATCCGCGCTTCGGTGGCCCTCTCCCGGATGGCCCTCGGCGCCTATCTCCATGCCCATACACCGACCCACCGCTGGGCCGGTCCACACGGCCGCGCCTATCACTTCGCGGTCATCGGTCGGGGCAACCACGGTCACACTAAAGAGAAGGAAACGGAGAGTCTGCGGGATTGGCTGGACACCGGACGGGTGCCGCCCTGGTTGGACGGGCTTCTGGACAACCCTACTTGGTCGGATCAGGTCGTGGAAACGACGGGACGTGACGAGGGGATCTACACGTCCGTCTTCAAGGACGCGAACTACTCGTTTGGCGTGGCGTCACGCAATATGTTCAACCAGGACATCGTCTACATCGCGTGGCAGTCGAACGTCTACACCGTGCATTACCGTATGCCGGGAGAAGAGCTGGCCGGCGTTCTGTATACCCGGTATGTCCTCGACGACAACTGGCTGGGTGACTTCTCACCAGGAGCTGACCGCGGAAGCTCGGGCATGATCCCGGACATGGGTCACTTTCAGGGCGTGCAGGACGAGAACCGCGCCATCGCTCTCTACATCCCACGCAACCTCAACGGGATAGAGCGGCACCACAGCGCAAAGGCCGTCATCGCCCTCCCCCACTGGAACCCCGACACCGACAAGATCTGGATCGACGACTTCGAAGTCACCACCCTACCCTCGCTCCACGATCATAACGCGACCGTCGTCCTCGAGACGGGCGACATCATGATAGCCATCAGACCCTTTACCCTCACCTCCCTCTGTATGGCTCCCTGGCCCCATGGAGGTAAAGAGCAGCTGCGCATTGCAGACAAAGACGGGACTATGACGATCGAACTCTACAACTATCGGAACGCCGCGAAAACCTTCTGGGAACTCTCCTGGCCGGGCGCCTTTTTCCAGGGGTGGCCTCAGTGCGGCTTCTATTCCGAAATCGCCAACCGGAACGACTACGAGGACGGCGCCGCCTTCGCCGCCGTCGTGAGCTCTGGCCAATTCAGGGACGAGTCCAGTCCCCCGGCAACGTATTCGGGATCCGATACAGAGACTCGTCCCTGGCTCGTCGACTATTCTCGAGACGGCCGCACGCTGGGGTTGAAGGTAGACCTCTTCGACTGGTTTCGAGCTCCCGAGCGCTACACCCACGCCGGCAAAGTCCCCATGCCCATGCTCGACAGCCGCTACGCCCATCAATCCAGATCCGGCCGCATCCAGATCAGTGACGTCACTCTCATCACAAAGAAGGACGCTGCCGCCTGGCTCTACGTCTCCCCTGACGGCCAAACGATCGCCGCCGCATACCACGGCCCCACACCCTCTCACCTCGAGCTTGTCCACCGCAACTTCAGAGTATCGCTGAAGTCACTCGAATGCGGCACCGTGGTGTGGGCAGGTGGTCAGGTCAGTGTGGATGCCATTGGCCTTACGAGCGAGCCAGCTATCGCGGGATCCAGTCTGAAGCCGTAGGGGGTCTGGACATCTTTCAGCTGTCACTCTCCTTAGACTGGAGGTCTAGTTGCAGTACACATCCGCCGAACGAATTCGTAAAGGTAGCGCTGCTTCGTAAAGAAGGCCGTTATGGATCTCACTGCTATACTGGGTGCGCTGATTCTCGCTCTTGTGTCGTTCTATGCAGGGAGCGGGTATGCCGCAGATCGGAAATCTGGAAGACGTTGTCTTCGACAGTGCCGCCGAGGAGGGGGACGGGTTGGCCTTTGTACTGCCAGTACTAGGGGTTTTGTTTGTAGGGTTGGATTCGGTCTTCGTTTGATATTGGTTCTCTCGTTTATCTGTCATACCTGAAGACCCTCACCCTGACCTAAGCAAATCGAGGACTTCCCCTCTCCCTGCAGATGGGAGAGGGGAAGTCCTCGATTTGCTTAGGTCCCTACAGGATCGCTGGCGCTATCGCATGTGGATATCAGCGAAGTCCATGTATCGGTCCCAATCGTAGTCGGTGACGTTATGACCTCCGCTGCGGATGTGGTAGCCGATACGGCTCTGGATGGGTGACTCGATGGGAGGCATGTCTTCGGCATCCAGACCGTCGGTACCGAGCAGGCGATACACGGCGTCGGCATACTTCGCGCTCAGGAATTCGCCCTTCGGGTCCGCCCAACGATCTTCCTCCGCGCTCGCCACATACACGGGTCGTGGGGCCATCAGTGCGATCAGCATGTGCTGATCGACGGGACAGGCGTCTTCGTTCTCGTTGTATTGGCGGAAGTTGTTGCAGAACCAGTGTGGGAACGATGCGTTGATCCGCCCGACCGTTTCGCCGTATCGACGACGAGACAGGGCGGCGCCGCCGCATCCGCTGTTGTTCGAGATGACAAGAGCGAACCGTTCGTCCTGGGCGCCTGCCCACAGCGACGTCTTCCCAAGACGGGAATGCCCCATCCCGGCGATCCGTGTGGCATCGATCTCGTCATCGGTTTCGAAGTAATCGAGCGCCCGACTCAGCCCCCAGGCCCAGGCGCCGATCGTCCCCCACTCATCGTCGGCGGGTACCGCGCCATTCGAATGAAACAGCGGATGGATGCCGTCCTGATACCCGTCATCGTAGTCGGGGTCCAGGTCACCGCAGTATGCGGTCGCGACCATATAGCCGCGATCGATGATCCGCTCGATCGCCCAGCGGCTGGCGGATGTCCCTCTCGCCTCCTGCGTCGCCTGATGGTCGACTACACCCGCTCCCTTCGCACGCATCCATTGATCGGACAGAATGACGTCAGCCTCTGGCGTGGTGGAATGATTGCCCTGGAAGTTGAGACCGACGAATCCGGGCACCTGCCCACTCGCGGAAGAGGGCAGATAGATCAGGAGATCGAGGTAGGGACGGGTGTCCTGGTCGGTGAAGTAGAGACGGATCTCCTTGCGTCGCGCCTTGCCGCCCAGTGACTCCGTCTCGGACATCACTTGGGTTCGGACGCGAATCGGCTGATCCGGTGTCTTACCGAAGACGTGTGTCTCGAACAGGGACAAAATTTCGGCCCGTCTTTTGCCCCAGTCCGAAGAGGATACGGCGGCACCGTCTTGAGTGACCAGGGGATCCGGGAGTTCGTAGTTGGGAACGAGGGACTCGTGGTAGTTGGCTTCAAACATGGTTTTTGGGCTTGAGTTGGCCGATCGTCCCTCGGTACAACCATCGCCTCCAGTGATGGCCACTCGGGATGATCGGTGTTGGTTCGGTTCTATTTGGAGGTACTGTTGTAGATGATCTCGATCCAGCGATCCGTCGAGATAAATCCACCGTCATATGGTGACCACTTCTCGGGCAGGCCTTCTACCTTGGCCTGCTCCAGCGTCAGGCCCTTCTCCATGTTGCCGGCGCCGATGATGGTAATCTGCATAGAAGCTCGGGAGCGCCTACTTGTAGCCGTCAGACAGCTTGTCGACGAGATCCCTCACGCGCTGCGATTCATCTCTGGGCAGGATCAGGAGCGCATCCTCGGTCTCCACGATCGCGAGGTTATCTACCCCGACCAGCGCAATCAGCTTGTCTGTCTGACTGTAAACGGTCGTGTTCTTCGCGTCGATCGAGATGACGTTGCCGTTCAGGAGATTGTCATCGCTATCGGTCGGCAGGACGTCGGACATCGCGCCCCAACTGCCGATATCGCTCCAGTCGATGTCCGCTTCGACCACGGCGACCTTCTCGGCCTTCTCCAGGATCGCATTGTCGACGGGGATCTCCTTGAGCGTCGGGTAGACCTCGCTCAGCACACGATCGGCATCGTCTGTGCCCAGCGATGCCTTGATCGTCATCAGCCCTTCATAGATCTCCGGCTCGAACCGCTCGAACAATCGAAGCAAGGTATCCGCCCGCCAGACGAACATGTTGGAATTCCACAGGTAGTTCCCTGACTCGAACCACACCTGCGCGGTCTCAACATCAGGCTTCTCCTTGAAGGCTTCGACGGCGTAAATCGGCTCGTCGTTTGCCTCATGAATCACCCCACCTTTCTGGATGTAGCCGTAAGCGGTTTCAGCACACCAGGGTTTCACACCTACCAGAATCAGCGTGTCCGGATGCTCGATCAGGGCCTCTTCCGCAGCCAGGAGCAATCGACAGAATTCCTCCGGCTTCCCGATGTGATGGTCGGACCCGAGGCTCGCGATCGTGCAGCCCGGTGCGTGGTGCTCGAGCAGAACGCACTCCAGCCCGACCGCAGGTCCCGTATTCCTGAGCGCGGGCTCGATTATGACGTGATCGTCACCAAGTTCGGGCAGTTGCTCGCGTACCAGGCTGTCATGGGCCGCCCCGGTAGAGACATATCGATCCTCCCCCGAGGCGATCGTGACCACACGATGATACGCGTGCTGCAGCATGGTCATGTCGCCCTCAAAGGCGTGGAATTGCTTGGGTTGCGACTGCCGGCTGTATGGCCAGAGTCGCGAACCAATACCACCGGCACGAATCACGAATTTCATGTGAGAACCCTCGACTTCGAGTCAGGAATGGGCAAGCTGACAGAAGCGCAAGAAAGCTGACACAAGGGCGGCTTGTCAACCGTCAAACCGGCA
This sequence comes from Gemmatimonadota bacterium, assembly GCA_002727195.1. GTDB lineage: Bacteria > Latescibacterota > UBA2968 > UBA2968 > UBA2968 > UBA2968. The sequence goes on along the minus strand of PBWH01000006.1, from coordinate 361,454 downwards.
GGACCGACACCCTAAAACGGAACGGCACCCCACGATCGAACGTAAACCGTCGCCAGGCGTTGTATGCATACCATACACTCAAAACCAGCTTGGGGTTATTGTGAAAAGCCGCACGAAATTCTCGGTCGGCTTCTACGCGATGGTCGTCACCGGGCTGTTCCTCCTGAAATCATACTTCATCCGGCCGCCGATTCCGGAAGTCTCCTACTCCCAGTTCAGGTCCTATCTCTCCGAAGATACGCTCCAGCGTGTGGAGATCGGACGTCAATTCTTGCATGGCACAGCCATCACGGATGATGCAGAGCGGCTCAAGGCGTTTCGCACGCGTCGGATCCAGGACGACGAGAACCTGATCGCGGTCGCGTGGCAGAGGAGATAGTATTCGACCGGAGCTCAGAACGACCTCAAGTGTGCATCAGAGCTGTCAAGACGTATGGTCTGCCAGTATGGAATGAGTGAGAGTGTCGGACCCGTCAGCTACGCGGACAGTCGAGCAGGTAACGTCTTGGACGGCCTGAAGCTGAACAAGCCGTTGAGTGGGGAAACCGCCCTGAAGATCGACCTCGAAGTCGAGAACATCATTCGTGGCGAGCGGGTCCGGACACGGATCCTGCTGGAGCGGAAGCGGGAATTGCTCGACAGGGTAGCTGAGGCACTGCTTGACAGGGAAACGCTCACCAAGCAAGCCTTCGAGGCCATCGCGGGAGAACGGAAGGTTGTAACGGCGTAGATCGTCCACCCGTTGCGAAGCGCGGCCAGATACACCTCACAATGAGAAAGGCGTCGCCGGCTTCTGCCGGTGACGCCTTCTGTTTGTCTGATAGATTCTGTCCACACGCTGCGTGGGTGTCAACCTACCCTAGCAGCTTGGGATACTCGAAAAACACGAACACCCCGCTTCCCGCCCGCACATCTCTCCACGAGTCGACCTCGAAGGTCGCACAGAAGATCCCGCACGTCGGGACGTTGTCGATGGAGAATTCGGTCAGCTCGTTGATCAGGTCGGTCGTCGTGGGGTTGTGCCCGACGATCATCAAGGTATCGATGCCATCGTCAGCAGCCTGAGCAATCGCGAATGTGTCCTCCGGATGCGCTCCGTAGAGGATCTCGTTCGTGACGATCGCATCCCGATCGTAGCCCATCTCGTCCGCCAGTTTCCCCGCCGTCTTGATCGCCCGCTTCGCCGGGCTGCTCACGATCAGGTCGGGTGAGACACCCAGCGCCTTCATCCGCTTCCCCATCTGCGGCGCATCCCGTTTACCACGCTTGTTCAGGGAGCGATCATAATCCGCGAGCCCGGGTTCTCCCCAACTGCTCTTCGCGTGACGGGCCAGGATCAGTCGTTTCATTTCTTCTTCGGTTTGTCCAGTGTGTTGTCATCGCGACGGCGCGGTGTCTTGGGCGTCCGGTCCACGAGTCTGTTCGAACGTCCGTCCTGCTTGATCAGGTCGAACGCGTCGTAGAGCTCGCCAGTGGCCAAATATGCCTGGTATTCGAGCTTATTCCCGTCGACGTGTATGACCTGATACAGCTGCGAATTCTCCGCGCCCCGATCGAACCATTCGCGTTCCGTAAGCTCATACATCTTCGGGCCGCTGACCGACACCACATACATCGGGCCGACCTCCCCGTCGCGCATCTTCCTTCCCGTGGCGACATTCGCACCACGCCCATACGTGTGATCGTGACCCTGAAGCACCAGATCAACTTCATACTCGTCGAGGATCGGCTTCCACAGCGCACGGAGCTTGGTATTGTCACGCCCAACCTTTGTCGAATAGATCGGGTGGTGGAACGTCACAAACGTCCACGTCTTCGTGTTCGACTCGAGAACGTCTTCCAGCCAGTCGACCTGGTCGCCGCGTTCCTCGTTCGAGTTGAGGGAAATGATCCGCGCATCGTGGTAGTCGATATAGTAGACCGTTTCCGAAAGGTTCTCAGGTCCGTTCTCGGGAAAGGCGAACGTATACCGCCACTTGTTCGACAGCCGTCTCGAGCCATCCTTTTGCTTCGGATACTCGTGATTTCCCGGTGTGGCGATAACGGGAATCGTCGCGTGAATGAAGTCCCCGGCCTCGAACCACTCACTCCACTCGCTGTCCCTGTCTCCTACGTTGACCAGGTCTCCCGCGTGCAGGAAGAAGTCAGCCTTGGGGGCTTCGGCATACGCCGCCCGGATGGTCCTGGACCAGAGACTGAGCAGGTTGTTTTGCGCGTCCCCGAAGTAGGCGAAGGTGAACGGGGCGGGACCTGCGTGCGCGGTCCTGAAATGGAACCACTCACTCCAGATCTCACCGCTACCGACCCGGTAGGCATACTGAGTCGCCGGGTCGAGGTTTTCAAAGGTCACGGTGTGGCTATGAAACGCATAGCCGGCGGCCTCGAATCGTTCCATCGAGGCACCTGTCCGGGTGGCGTAGAGCCGGAAGTTCGGCGAGCCGACCGCCTTCGCAATCTCCGCCTCTGACGCCACAATCTGCGTGTTGGTCCGCCAGGTGACTGCCGCGCTGGTCGCCGGATCACCGTTCCAGGTCAGAACGATCCGATCCGGGATCACGGTGGCCACGGAGTCCACGGCGGCCCGGTCGTAGTCGAAGGCACTGACGCCCGACGACAGACTCATCGACGCCAGCACTGTCACCAACCCCATCATCCTGCACCATCCCGCACTTACTCGCATAGATCCCCACTATCAACAATGTTTGCCTCAGAAGAACCGACCGTAAGGTATACAAATCCCGGCGTGCCTGGACAATCCCCTCTCCCAAAAACAACCCGAACGGGCAGAAATTTTATCACGTACCTTGATGGACACGTGGCGCCGTCGTACAGGTGACGCGGAGCCGCTTGCTCCGTATGTTGGGAAACCCGGGAAGGAATCGGAACGGACCTTCCACCGTCTCAGAAAGTACGCGAGCCACAGCCGAGCGCCGAACATGGGACAACACGATCAACTTCCTCCACAAAGAACCTCTTCGCGCCCTGGGTTGGTCTAGCAACATTGGCCATTCGCCCGCGCACAGGCAATCGCCTTATTAACAGCCACTTCCGTCAGTTACACCGAGCAAAGCGCGCCTCCCCTTGCTTGATCGGGCTCGTCCACACATATATATGCGGCTCAATGAGACGACGGACGAGACACACGATCGGGCTACTGGCCCTTTTACAACTGGCGCTGACGGTTGAGACCGCAGGCAAGGCTACTCGAATGGATACAAAGGAACTCAGGATCGGCGGTGTCGGAGGTGCATACCTCCTGGCAGACCCCGGTCCCCTCCAAATCGAACTGACAAAGTGGGACCGGAACAGCCGTCGTAACCCGACACACTTGAGGGCCATCCTGGTCGGCCCCGATCGAGAGGTGATGGATGAAATCGTCATCCCCGATGACGGTCAGAATAGAGGAACCGGGCTGGGCCCCGCTCAACACGCGACGCTCAAGACCGATGTCCCGAATCGGGGGATCTACGCGGTCAACGTGACCGTCTCCAACGATCGCTACGGGCAGGACGTCCTCTGGTCGATCTCCACCAACTGTTCGCGTTACCTGATCGAGACCTCACGGGGTCACCGGGACGCCAGACACCTGGAGCCAATCGTTGTCGAGCAGGAGAACGGGCCGGCCGACATCTGCTTCGCCGCTCGTCCCGGAGCCATCGAGGTCGAAGTAGAGGCGCCACCCGGTGCCTCGGCACCCCTCCTCTTTGACGGCAACGCCACTCAGGTCGCATCTCTGGACCCCGATGAAGAGGGTAAGAGCAGCTACACGATAGAAACGGGCGACCGGACAACGGACAAGCCCTGGCGGCTGCACATACCCGACGGCGCCGTAACTGTCCATATCGACGGCGTCACCCGATGGGATGGCGGAGAGCCATACGAAAACCTCTCCCTCTGGTCACCATCGACGGACACCTTCTTCCCCTTCCACGACCTGCGCTGGATGCTTACACCGTATCAGAAAGCCCTGAACACGAATGCTGGTCTGTCACACGAGATCGAGTTCGTGGTCCACAACAACGGGCGCGATACTGATGTGTTCTCGCTCGACACCGAAAGCGACGACCTCTCGATCACGCTGTCCGACACCGAGGTCAACCTGGCCGCCGATGCATCCGCGACGGTGATCGCGTCTGTTACCACTCCGGACGGGACGACCGAGACCCTATCGGGTCGTGTAACCGTCACCTCACGGCGCCATCCCGCCATCACCACTTGGTCGACGATCGAGGCGCGTATCGGAGGCGCGAATGACCTGACGTTCGATGGCCCTCTCGTCTACACGCCCTACCGTCACGAGAACGAGCAATTCGCCTACGCCCCAGACTATCCGAACGAAAACCAGCTCTACTTCAGCCCGGACAACCTTCCCTACCTGCGATCTACCGACGCCGTGATCCACCTGGACAACGGGGAATGGACGTCGGTCGACACCGTCGTCGATGAGCGATACCGCCTGCTCACCTCCAAGGTCGCCTTTGGCGCCGACGGCGAAATCTGCCTGCTCGGACGACGGGATGGCGAAACCTACTACCTCGTGTCACAGGACGGTCAGACGTTCGAGGCGACGCTCATTCCGAAGCGTGAGGCGAAGCGTCAGCAGTGGGATATCGAGCAGTTCTCGGGCGCCAACACACCAGATGGACTGGCCCCGTTCGTTCGCGCCACCGAGACGGGTAAGTATAATCCCGCCAACTTCTGGCGACACGTCAACGACCTGGAGCTGTTCCTGCCCAAGCAGGTGGACGGTGAGATCGTGATCGGCGATCCCATTCTCCTTTCCACCCAGGCGATCGGGATCTCCTCCCACTCGGGGATTCCGTCAGCTATCGTCAGCCGTGGGGACCGAGTCCACATCGTCTGGGGTGAAGCGACCGATCCGGATGGAAATGAACCGGGCGTTCCCGCCTACGTGGCGACCTACGATCGATCCGAAAAGAAATTTCTCGGCGAGAAGTCGTTCGTCGGGTTCGGCCCTCCCGCCAACGACGTTCACAATACACCCAGCATCGTGATCGACAGCCAGGGCTACCTTCACACGCTCACGGGCACGCACGGGCAACCGTTCGCCTACGCGAAATCGCTCGAACCGAACACGGCTCACGGCGGGTTCACCGAGCCCGAACTGGTCGAAGAGGAACTACGCTCGACTTACATCGGGTTTGTCTGTGACCCCGATGACACCCTCCATCTCGTGTTCCGAACCTGGAAGACGGACGGTGAGTACCATCCCTACAGCCACTACGCGAACCTGGCCTACAAGCGGAAGAAGAAGGACGGCACGTGGGAGCCAATGAAGCGTCTCGCGGTTGCGCCTTTCACCGAATACAGCATCTGGTATCACCGCCTGACGATCGACCGAAAAGGCAGACTGTTCGTGTCGTTCGACTACTGGTCGACCTTCTGGTTTTACCGTGTGGATCACTATGGGAACACCCTAGGAAGAGGTCGCGCAGGCGGTGGTGGTCGACGGAAAACGATCTGGTCCGGCGATGGTGGGGAGAAGTGGAAGCTGCTGGAGACTCAGGACCTGATGTAGGGGTCATTCCCGCATAAGCGGGAATCCAATGCGCCGTTAAGGGCCTCGACCGGACGGGCATCAACCTTGCACACGGGTCACGCCGTGAATATGTTCGATCACATGCGTCAGTACTATGTCTACCTCATGGCCAGCAGGAAGAACGGCACACTATACTGCTGGAGACCAACGATCTCGTACGGAGGGCCTGGGAACACAAGCACGGCTCGCGCGAAGGATTCACCAGCCAATACGGCGTTGATCGATGGTCTATTACGAGATCTATGGAACGCCCTACGAGGCCATCCAGCGGGAGAAGAGACAGAAGAAGTGGAAACGTGCCTGGAAGAAGGAACAGATCGAACAGGTCACCCCGAAGTGGACTTACCTATACACCGAGAAAAACACGATCGGGCCGCTCGAAGGAATCGAAGCTTAAGCGCGGCTGGATGTCTGCGTACGCAGGCATGACTCTACCCGAAACCTGAGGCAACCGCGATGTCAGACAAATCCTACGCCATCGAATCCGTCCCCGGATTCCACTCCAACTCACCGGGTATCCAGCTTGCCGCCCAGTGCAACGACAAAGCCACCGACGAAGACCTCCAGTTCTTTCAGCAGTTGGGTGTCGAATGGCTGATGGTCGGGGTGGGTGACGACGAGAACCAGAACGCCGACTACTACCGCGAGCTCAAGAGCCGGTTCGCCAAATACGACCTGCAGATCTACCGGATCGCGAACAGCAGTGTCCACAACATGCCGGAGGTCACGCTCAACCTGCCCGGCCGAGACGAGAAGGTCGAGGAGTTCGCCACCTTCATCCAGAACCTGGGGAAGGCGGATATCCCGTATAACACCTACGCGCACATGGGCAACGGGATCTGGAGCTCGGGACGCACGACACGCCGTGGCGGGATGGACGCGCGCACGCTCGACATAAAGAATGCGAAGGGGCGCTGGAGGGACGCGCAGTTCGAGGGCGACCTCACCCACGGTCGGGAGTATACCGAGGACGAGCTGTGGGAGAACTACGAGTACATGATCAAGCAGATCGCGCCCGCCGCGGAAGAAGCCGGCGTTTACATCGGCATTCACCCCGATGATCCGCCGGTCTACTCGCTCGGCGGAATCCCCCGCTGCATCTTCGGGAACTTCGCTGGATACAAGCAAGCGATGGACATAGCGGACAGCCCGAACATCGGCGTCTGTCTGTGCGTCGGATGTTGGCTCGAAGGAGGTGAGGAAGGTATGGGAGTGGACGTGCCCGGCGCCATCCGCTACTTCGGTGAGCGGAAGAAGCTGTTCAAGGTCCACTTCCGGAACGTGTCGAACCCGATGCCCGAGCCCTGGACGGAGACCCTCATGGACGACGGCTACATGGACATGCACGTCGTAATGAAAGCTTTGAGAGAGGTCGCGTTCGACGGCGCAATCATACCCGACCATATCCCCAACCTGCTGGGTGGGCACCGGGCGGGGGTCGCCTACTCAATCGCTTACATGCGGGCGCTTCTGCAGGCGGTGAATAACGAAGCGGGCGGACCGTAGGACTTCGCAAAGAGACGACCTACGACCGTATTCGGAGAATCTCGCCGAAATCCTGTTCAAAATTGCACACGAACGCAATACCATTGAGACCTTGCCAGGGAACCGTGTTCGCTGAAACAGGGCGTCTCGGCAAGATTGCGCAATCGATTGCACAGTTATCATGAACAGGGATTCAGTGACCTGGGCTAGGTCCGTCGGTAGCAGATCATCCGGCCGAACTAAACCTGTTCGAACGCTATATCGTCGATGGGCAACGTTTCAGTGGCGCCCAGCAGAAGATACCCCCCGTCCTGAGGGATCGTTACATCCGTTCCAGAATTTTTCGACGGGCGGACTCTTCGAAGTAGATCAACACATTCCTTAGCAGAATCATATCCTTCTGCCCATCGGCCGGCCAGGGACGTGACAGGTTGTGCCGGAAGAACTCGGTCATCGCGCGAATCCTACTGTTGATCTGGAAAGACCCGCCCGCCGTGGTGAAGTATCGGGCGCGTTGATCGTCCGACAGTCCCCTCGACGTTTCCACCGCACTGTAGACCCCCAACCTCGGCTTCTCAATCGATTGCTCGCTGTAGTCGCTCCCCCGGATCCACACCATCCACCCACCGATCCACTGGAAGTGGTCGGCGATCAACATGCTGACGCTATAGGGTTCCTGTCCAGTTGCGCAATCCGCGGACCAGATCGAGAGTTCACGTCGATCTTTTCCCACTTCGATCAACTCAGGCAGGATCGCATCCTCTAATGTTTCGAAGGGATGGCCGTCCCAGAAGAAGAACGTCTCGTTCACCAGGTTGTTCAGGTCCAGTTGATCCCGAAAGGCTGATCGCGACCTGTCACGCGAGTCGGTGATCAACGAGTCGAGTGTGTCGTGTTCAGTCTCGCGCAGCAACGCGTTCAGCCGGGACTCAACCAGGTAGTCCTTGCCCTCATCGATAGCCACCCCGGCCTGATCCTTGACCAGGTGGCGGACAAAGTCGAAATCTTCCTTCAGGATGCTCACGACCGTCCGGTCCTCGCGATGCGCATGATCTCCGTTGCCAAGTCGAGGGTGGCATCTGCGCTGACACGATTCCGGCTCGACTGACGGCACCCGCCATCCCCCACACCACGCTGCTGGCCTCTTCTTGGGCGAGGATCGCGCTACCCGACGCGTGAAGAGCCTTCGCCCCCGCCAGTCCGTCCTCCCCTACGCCCGTCAGCATCACCGCGAGAACAAAATTTCGGTAGATCTCATTCATGGAGTGGAACAATACATCGACGGAAGGCCGGCACGAATTCTCCGGAGGGCCCTGGTTGAGTTCGACGTGAACGGCCGCCAGCAGGTGAGAGAGTGTCATGTGATAGTCGCCGGGCGCAATCCAGGCCCTGCCCGACCCGAGGCGCTCACCGTCGCTCGCCTCGTGGACGGTCAACTTGGACTCACTCGTCAGTTGCTCAACCAGGTGCTTCGTGAAAACAGCAGGCATGTGTTGGACGATCACGATGGGTACGGGAAGATTCGGCGAAAGACGGGAGAACAGGTCGGACAGCGCGTTGGGCCCTCCTGTTGACGAGTCGATCGCCACGATATCTGCCTTGGACCTCGGGGCTGGTCGTGGCGGAGGAGGAGTCGATGCGACAGGCGTTGGTACCGCCGGTAACTGGGGATGCGGGACCATTCACCTTCTTCGAGGCGGAACAGCGACCACTGCTGTCGATGGTCTTCTCCCCACGACTGGTGCAACCCGGCATAAAGACGGCCCCAGGTACGCACGATAATCGGCTGATGGTATCCCCTGAAGGCAGGGGTGTTTCCGGAGAATGACGAGACCGTGGCGATCTGACGGATTTCGACGACCCATTCGCCGACAACGTGTGAAGAAGACAGGAGGAAGCTGGACAGCAAGACTGTAGGTAGTCTGAACACGGTGGGAGCTTCCGATGAGGATGGCAGGATTTCCGTGCTACTGGCTCGTGAACCGCCGAATCAGGTGACCTCAGTCACCAAACAGATCGAGAAACGACGGTACCAGGCGGAAACGAGCAGAAACCCTCATGTTGCGCAATTCCCGGGCCGAACCATGACCAAACCCGAGGTCACGCTCAAGTTCGGTCCCAGCACCGCCTGAACACAGTCTTCGGTTGGGTTTTCTTGGTGACCTTGGTGTCTTCGTGGTTCCTTGCCTTTGACTTTGGCCGAAGCCTAGGGGGCAGGCGCTGCCTCCTGCCCCTCCGCCCAAGACCTGAGCGGCACATCCTCCGGATTTTTCGTCAGCCAATACTGCGAAGAGGGTGCCACATCCGACACTTCGCCGAGCGGATCCCCGCCACTCGGGAGCGCCCCCAGAAGCTGCTGACGGATCGGTGAACTCCGTGCGATCAATTCCGGGTCCTGCTGGATGTAGTCGGTCGGCCGCATCCACCGGTAATGATAGCCGACGTGCATGATCTTCCGCGTCTTCTGCGACTGATTCGGTCCAACACAGTGCCACGTCGCCGTCCGCCACAGAACCGCCGATCCGGCCGGCAATTTCAGCTCGAGTGCATCCTCATCCGGAACGTGGTGACCGGCCTGCCTCAACTCTTTCGGTGACTTCATGTGACTGCCGGGCGACAGCCACAGGTTGCCGCAGTTCGACTCCGACATATCGAAAAGCGGGTAGAACACCTTGATCTCCATGAACGGCAGCCGTCCATCGAGCGACGGTCCCATAAACAACTGAGGGCTCGCCAGATCGGGATGCCACGTCACGTTCCGGTATCCCGCATCCTTGTCCGCCCCATCTCCAACACCAACCTGCCCCGCTTCCAGGTCCTCAGGATACGGCGGACGGTAGTCGAGATGGGTTGTCCGGATCTGAATGTTCCATCCGATCGCGTCGACCACCAGGGGGAGCATGCGGGGATGATCGATCAGATCGAGAAACGCTTCGTGTCTCGACAGCGCGTTCCGCACCTGAAAATGCGTCTCCTTCGGCAGCCCCTTCTCTGCCTGAATCTCCTCTACCACCTCGTCCGCCGCGTCCGACAGCCGCTCCGTCTCTTCCGGGGTCAAGAAGTTTTCGAGGATCACAAAACCCTTCTCTTCGAAATCCCGCTCCTGCTCAGTTGTCATTGCAATCGCCATAGGTCCTCGGTGTTTTGTGTACACGTGACAGGTACCGCTTGTTAGAGTAGCGACGCGCTTGCACGATCCCGACAGCATCGCCAGGTAGACCGCGGTAGACACGTTGCACCTCCAACCACGACTCGAGCAGGCCCAGATTTGATCCGACGTCGTGATCGTTTGCTCGTCCAGTTCTCATTGGTTCCTGAGCGAGTTATGTCCACAGAGCGCCGAGGGTCATCCCTGTCCCTCAGTTTTCTGTAATGGCGCCACAGCATTCTCGTAGGACTTAGGTCCCGGGGTGGCGCCTCCGCTGTTCGCTCCGGCTTACCCCGGGCTACTGCGCCGTGCCCTATCCAGGACTCCCAACCCTCCCCCGCCTTTCTCTTCGTTCTCAGCGTCCTCTGCGGTTAGAGCCTTTGACTTGGGTTTCGGGCAGGCCGCGCTGTGTCCTCTTCGTTCCCGCTTTTCGTTCTTCTCACTAAACACTCTCCGTGATCGCCCCGCGCATCTTCAAGATATACTTCGACCGATCCAGCGGCGAGATCCCATGATATGGCCGGACGACCCCTTGGCCAGACGGGCACGGCTCGTAACACGCATACCGAAACGACGACTTGGCCGTCCCACTCGTCATCGAGCTCAACTTGATCGGCAGGTCCATCGACGTGGCAAGCGGTATCCTTCCGGATTGGATCACCCGAGCGCCCTTCGATTCAGCAGGATCGAGCACACCCCTTCCCCCAATGATCTCAGACGTCACCTTACCGATGTATGCTTCGGGCACCTCGATCCTGAACACCAGAATGGGCTCGAGCAGAATCGTGTCCGTTTCGGTCAGCCCACGTAGCAAGGCGATGTTCGTCGCCAGCTTGAAGTTCCCCGCTCGACTGTGTTGAACGTGGTCGCTCCCCTCGACTAGGGTAATCTTGAGGTCCGTCGCCTCCCACCCCTTAGGGCCCTGCTTCAGAGCCCCGTCGATCGAGCGCGCGATCTCCTTCTGATAGCGCGCCTTGATATCATTCACACCCACCTCGGACGCGAACGACACGCCGCTCCCCGGATCTCCTGGCTCGATCAGGTAATTCACGATCGCCCAGCACGGTTTGGGCATCGTGTACTGCTCGTTCCCATATCCGGAAGTCGCCGGTGTTTCTTTATATATGACCGTCGGTTCGGTGAAATGTGTCGGGATCCCGAAACGGGTCCCGAGTACTTCCGTCAAGATCTCCGTCTGTATGGCCCCCATGATCTTCACGTGCAGTTCGCGCTCGTCCTCGAACCACGTGAAGTTCAGGTGCGGGTCTTCGCTCGACAGCTGAAGCAGCACCTCCGCCAGTCGGGTATGATCAGCCTCATCCTCCGGGATCGCCTGCACGCTCAGAAGGGGCTCGCTTAATCGATAATCGCCAGGCACACGATCGGGGTCGCCCAGCATATCTCCGATCTGAACGTCCGGCATGCCGCACACGAAACCAATATCACCCGCCGTAAGAACGCCCGTGTCCTCGAACCGTGACCCCGCCGATCGCTTGATCTGGGTCACCTTTTCCTCACGCTCAGCCGTCGCGTTCGTCACGGTGTCCCTGTTCTCCAGCCGCCCAGCAAACAGCCTCACACCTGCGATCCGCCCCAGCTTGCTGTCGTGCTCGAGGTGAAAAACGACCCCTGACACGGGATCGCCACCCTCGCCCTGCGTGTCGGCGAAGTAGGTGATCACCCCGTAGAGCAGAGCCTCCACCCCAATGTTGTTCTTCGCAACGCCACAAAGCACCGGGAACAGTTCTCGTTGAGGCACCGCGTTCGTCAGCACGGGCGCGAGATCGGACCACTCGAGCGTTTCCTCATCCAGGTATCGCTCGAGCAAACTATCATCCTTCGCCGCAATCCGTTCGGCCGTTTCCTTAAGAGTTTCACCCTCGAGCTCGCGTATCGAAGCCTCGGTGTTCCCTTCGTCGACGGGCTGGTTCAGTTGCACGATGTCGGGCGAAAAGCGCGCTCGCGCATCTTCCACCACCGCCGCCATATCCGAGCCCATTCGGTCGACCTTGTTCACAAACAGAATCACGGGAATCTCGAGCGCCTTGAGCGCCGCCCATATCGTTTCCGTATGCGCCTGAATCCCCTCCACCGCCGACACCACGAGGATCGCGCAATCGAGCACCCGAAGCGACCGCTCCACCTCGGCCGCGAAGTCGACGTGACCGGGCGTATCGATCAGGTTGACCTGAACCCCTTCCCACTCGAACGTCACCGTCGTCGCCCGAACACTGATCCCTCGACGCTTCTCCACATCCATCGTGTCGGACAGACTCGTCCCCTTGTCCACATTCCCCACCGACCGAATCGCCCCGGCTAGGTAGAGTATGTGCTCCGTCACCGTCGTCTTCCCCGCATCGACGTGCGCCAGAATCCCCAGATTACGTATCCGCTTCTTCATTACCCCTTAGCTGTTTCGACGCAGGTCACCCTGAGCAAAGTCGAAGGGCGGCCTGAGCGAACTTACAGATAGCTCACATCCCCTCCAGATCCACTCCCACACCATCGCTTCTCTGAGGAATCGGCCATCCTATCGATCGGTGGTGTATGTTTTGAGAGTCAAGGGGGTTTCCGTGGATAGAGGGTGGCTATGGCCGTGTGATGCGGCGGGAATCAGCCGTCAGGATTGGCAATCGAAGATTGCCGGTTAGGGCCGCGTGGGGGTTCCATTTTGCATTTTTCATTTGTCGTTTTGCATTGTCTTACCCGCGCCATTCCATATTGATGCTCGTATACCCATCCAGATACCCTCGCAGATGCTCAGGCAAATCAGCCATGAATTTCCTTCCGACTTCGGGAATGTCCCACGGCGCGTCGATTTTGTGGCTGCTGTCCCTGAACCCGATCGCGCACGAGAGTCGCACGCCCTCTTCGCGATTCCCGAACGCCCAGTGATACGTCCGATGGGCGAAGATGATCATGTCACCCGGATTCGTGAACAAGGGAACGAGTCCCGGCACGTCCCAACTCGTGTATCGATACTCCTCCTCCCCTTCCGGATAGAACGATCGCCTGTCCGCTGTCATATTGAAACCCTCCGGTCCCTCCCACCCTTCGACGTGTGAATCCTCGATCACGCACAGCCCACCGTGCATCGGCCGTGAACCCGTGATGTAGAACCACTTCCCGGACGGCCACATCCCACGGTTCAGGACGTCACCTGAGTTCTTCGGCGGTCCATCGTCGAAACCGCACCAGTCCGAGTGCCATTGCAACGGTGAGGATCCCGGCATACGAATGATTGCCGCCGACCGATGAATCGTCAGGTCGTCCGTCCCGATCAGATACCGATGGATGTCCATAAACGACTCGTTCTCCAGCAGCGACCAGGCCCGGGGCCCTGACTCGATCCACGCGTGTCGCGTCCGGCTCTCCCCCGCCTTCAGCGTCCGATCAGGATCCGTCCCATCCCAGACCGCCTGACAGAGCCCGTCGACCGTCGGCTCATCCAACACATCCTTCAGGATCGCAAAGCCGTGCGCCTCCGCACACGCCGACATCGCATCCATTTCACTCGTCTCAAACTCGTATCGATACCCGAGTTCAGGCTTCGTAATTTCAGACTGATCCATATCTCTTCCCTTCGCCACAGCGTTCCAGGAGCAAGGTGAATCCCCTTTTCCGGCGAGATCCCTCCCCTTGCTTCTCTCTGCGTCCTCCGCGTCCTCTGCGGTGAAAGCCTTTGATTTCGGTCTACCGGGTCATCTCGCCCATACAGGAATGTCTACAGTCAGGTTCAGCACCGGCACCGCAACCGCAATCATAATAATCGACAACACCACCACACTCAGAATATTCAACCAGAACCCCGTCTTCGACATCTCAGGGATCGTCACCTTCCCGCTCCCGAAAATCACTGCATTCGGCCCCGTCCCAGAGGGAAGCATGAAGGCACACGAACAGGCGAACGTCGCCGGGATCATCAGCAGGAACGGATGCATCTGACCGGCCACCGCCATCGTTGCCAGTACGGGAAGGAAAATGTTCGCCGTCGCCGTGTTCGAATTGATCTCGGTGATGAACGTCATAAACAGGATCACGAGGATGATGATCAACGCCATCGGGAGGATGCCGATGAAGGCCAACTGCACGCCCAGCCAGTCCGCCAACCCGGTCTCGGTAAAGCTCTTGGCAATCGCGTATCCGCCCCCCACGATCATCACCACACCCCACGGGACGCTCTGTGCTTCCGGCCACGTCAACAGCTTACGATTGCCGGACTGTTCGGAACCGGTGGGAATCAGGAACAGGGCGACGGCCGAGAACACCGCCACAGTCGCGTCGTGAACCATATCCTCGACACCGAGCAGGCTACTCCATCCTGTCACGGTCAGCGGGCCAAACACGAGATCCTTCCGGAAGATCCATCCCAATCCGGTCAGGACGAACACCGTCATCACCCGCTTCTCTGCGGGAGAGGTCTTCCCGAGTGCCTGCAGTTCCGAGTGGATCACTTCCTCGCTCCCCGCGAACTGGCCGGAAATCCCGTGGAACCACGTCAGGTATGCCCACGTGATCGGGATGAACACGATCACGAAGGGGAGCCCGATCTGCATCCATTCGAAGAAGCTGATATCGGGCGCACCGGGATACATCGTCTTGACCATCCCCACAAAGACCATGTTCGGCGGTGTCCCCACCAGCGAACCCGTTCCCCCGATACTCGCCGCGTGCGCCACAGCCAGCATCAAGCACAGGGCGAACGCGCCCGACGACGAGCTGTCGGCCTCCTCTTCCTTTGTTGCTACGGCCAGGGCAATCGGAAGCATCAGGAGCGTCACCGCCACGTTAGCGATCCACATCGACAGAAGCGCAGTCGCAACCATGAAGCTGAGCACGATCCGTCGTCGGCTGGTGCCGATTCGATTTATCAGCACGAGCGCGATCCGCCGGTGCACGCCGTGACTCTCGAACGCTTTAGCGATAAAGAAACCCGCCAGCAACATTAGAACGTAGTTGTGACCGTAGTTGACGGCCGTCGTTTTTGCGTCCAGGATGCCGAGTAGCGGAAAAATGGCGAGGGGAACAAGCGCAGTTGCGCTGATCGGAATCGCCTCGGTCATCCACCAGCACGCCATCAGTAGGGTGACGCCTCCGGCCCGCATCGCCCTGTCGGACAGGCCATCCGGGGCGGGCAGAATCAGCATCAGGACCAGGAGTACAAGGCCGAGGATCAGGCCGATTCGTGATCGATCCAACGCAATGCCTCATTTGGGAAGGGTGATGATTCGCTTGCTTACAAGCGCTTTCCACGGCCTCAAGTTATGGTATTTCAGGGAGTTGCGCTAATGCGGGCAGGCCTGCCCCGACTCCGAAGACAACGATCCTGACAATGAACCATCACCTTTAGAATCGTCGGCCTGAACAGTTTCGCGTCCTCGTAGTCATTGACGAGATCTACGCGCAGAAAGCGTTGATCGAGTATGCCCACAAGGAAGGGTATCGCTTAAACGGCACGGGGGGACGTGAAGGAAGCCCTCCGCCTGTTCGCGCAGAAGCAAACACATCTGGTCATTGCCGACTTGACACGTCCTCAGCTTCGGGCAGCCTAAATGGTTGCTGCGCTCAAGAAGCACCGAAAGCATCTGTGCACGGTCGCGGTGGTGGACAAGCTGCCCAAGGTGGAAGAGCAGGCGGAGGATGACTTCGAAGGGTACATTGTCAAGCCAATCTCACGAGAGAACGTCAGCGAGAAGCTCAAAGAGCTCCTGTTGACTCCGCGTGAAGAGACGAAGCACCATGTCTTTGTTATCGACGACCGTGCGAACGCACTGAAGGCGGTGGAGCACACCCTCGATGTCAAGGGATTCGGCGTCACAATCTTCACCGAAGTTGGGGAAGCGATCGACCGCACAAAGGAGGAGCTAACGGATCTGCTGATTACAGACGTCAACGTGCCTGGTATCAGCGGCATCCAGACCTGTCAGCAGCTCAAAGCAAATCCACAAACCGACCCCCTCCCGATCCTGATTTTCACCTCCGACCCGTCACGGGAGAACGTGCAGAAAGCCATCGAATCCGGAGCCAGCGCGTTCATAGAAAAGCCATTCAACCCGAAAGCACTCACAGCCAAGGTGCGCGAAGTCCTTGATATAAGTCAGGAGTGACGCCTCCGGTGTCACTCCTGAGGCGATGCCGAAGGATCCTCTGAGGGACCTTGGCTATCGCCTAAACCGACGATCGCCTTCACGGCATCCCTCTTTGCGCTAAGCGCTCCGCCCTCAGCTCCACGCTCCTAAAGCTTCTCCAGCCGCATACTCACCTGAAGCTGGTTACCCTCGGGATAATCCAACCACCCCACTGTCACCCCACCACTCGCCTCACGGACATTCCCGACTGTCATACCTTTCCCGGCCAGCTCCTCGACCGCCGCATCAAAGTCTACCACGCTGATCCCCATATGGCTCAGCCGCGGGTCCGCACTCTCACGCGACTGCCTTGCCGCTTCGCTCGGCGGAATCAGCTCGATCAGACTCTCCCCCAGTCTTACAAAGTAGGTTGGCGGCTCTTTGCTGTTCTTATACGCCACCGTGAAGCCAAAGGTACGCAATACCACTTCGCCAGCGCGTCTGTATCCTTTGCTGCGATTGCTGTATGTTCAACGCCACCGTTTTCCATCGCATCACCCTTTCCGTTCGTTGGAATCCATACGTTACGGGACCTCCGCCAACCTGCTGTGTCCAGTTAGTCGCCTAGCGCATAGCGCGAAGCGAAGCCGGTTTCGCCGTGCGCTCAGCGCGCTATGCGTCTTTCAGCCAGTTAAGCTGCGGCCAGTGAAGCTGCCCGTCATTCTTCTGCGGCTCACTCGGCGTACTCCGTCCCTCCTTCACATACTTCGTCAGCAGCTTCGTAAGTTCCTCTACGACGTCCTCTCGATCGGTGACCATGTTTCGCTGTTCACCGATATCCGCCTCAAGATCATACAGCTGAATCGGAGGGGTCCCATTCGGTTCGTCGCCGGGCTTTGGATAACTCCATCCGCCGGATCCCGGGCACATCTCGAGCTTCCATCTTCCCTTGCGAATCGAAAAAGATCCGTTCACCGAGGAGTGAACCGTTGCTTCGCGGAGGGATCCGAATACATCGTCACCGGACCAGACGGGCAGATTGCTCACACTGTCTTCGGCGGCATCATCCGGGAGATCGACCCCCACGATCTCAGCCACCGTCGCGATGAGGTCCACGAGGCACACGGTCTCGTCGCAGGTTGACCCCGCCGTGATACCGTCGGGCCATCGGACAATCAGTGGAATCCGATGACCGCCCTCGTAGATATCCGCCTTGTGACCTCTGAAGTGATAGCTGGGTAGATGGCTGAGAGCGGCCAGATGCGTAAGGTCAGCTCGTGGCGAGCACCCGTTATCCGCCGCAAACACCACGATCGTATCTTCGGTCAGGCCACAATCCTCGAGTGCCTCCATAACCTGCCCGACCGTCCAATCCACTTGGAGACAGAAATCCCCATAGGCGTTGGTGTTCGACTTCCCCTGAAACTCGGGCATCGGCAGGATCGGCGTATGCGGGGCCGGCAGTGGGAAGTAGACAAAGAAGGGTTCGTCCCTGTTCGCGTGGATGTAGTCGACCACACCCTGCGTCAGCTTGGGGAGCACCTCCTCGTGCACGAAGTCGGGAGCCGTTGGCCCGTTCCGCCAGAATGCGAACCCACGATCCTCAGTCTCGTGGTCCGGCACCGCTGTCGCCATATCGTCTTCGACATACACATACGGCGGCATATCCAGCGAAGCCGCGATCCCGAAGAAATGCTCGAACCCCCGCGTGGTCGGCCCATTCGTGATCGGCTTCATAAAGTCAACATCCTCGATCTTCCTCAGATCCGCACTGAAGCTCTGGTTCGCCTTTCCAGGGGTCTCCCCCGCTCTCCCGCTCCCCTGCTCTCCCGCTCTGCTTTCCCAGTCCCACCCCAGATGCCACTTCCCGAAGCAAGCCGTCCGATACCCCTCACGCTTCAGCATCTCGGCGACGGTCAGCCGCCCGTCTTCGATCAACGCCTTCGAATAGCCGCCGGTCACTCCCTGCTTCAACCGCGATCGCCAGTTGTATCGTCCTGTCAGGATGCTGTAGCGCGACGGCGTGCAAACAGCCGAACTGGAGTGCCCATCGGTAAAGGCCATGCCACCTTCGCGCAGCCGATCCAGATGCTCCGTTCGGATCTTCGAATCCGCATTCAGACACGACAGGTCGCCGTAGCCCATGTCGTCCGCCAGGATGTACACGATGTTCGGTCTTCTACTCACCTGTCACTCCTCCTCCAATGCAGTTTCGTCTGGTGCGTCACCCCGGGCTCAAGCCGGGGCACAGCGATCCGTTTGCCGGTTTGATGTTACCTCGCCCCATCCTCGAAGTAACACATCCCCTCCAGGTGCAGGGTCATATAGATATGACCACAACGTAATGCTCCGAATACACTGACGCAAAAAGGCAACACTTTGATCGACAACAATGGGGTAAAGAGGCCAAAATGAGCCCAGACCGCCTTGGCATCGCTGTTGCGAGTAAGGACGACGAACCTGTCGAAGCAACCACCAGAAGAAAGGGAATCACCATGTTCAGGAAGATCGCCGTATTCGCACTCATCCTCACCCTGTCCGCCACCCAGGGCTTCGCGGCACCACTCGAACAGACGCTAGGAACCGACAAGCAGGTCGGTTCGGTCAGTCCAGAGTCGCTGATGCTGAAAGACCCTATGATCGCCGGCCTGATGTCAATATCTATGCCGGGGCTCGGACAGTTTTACACAGGCGAACGCAAAAAGGGCCTGATCTTCTTCATCGGAACCGTCGGGGCTCTAGGGTCGGCCGCCGCCTTTGCGTATCCCGCTGACTTGGGCCTGGAAGACTATGACCGTTTCGAATATGGTGGTAATGGAGACGGCATGATGAGCACTGCGGAGTTGCAGAACTGGGAGGACGACGAGTATGTGGACGAAGCATTCGGCGACCTCTCGACGGGTCGCCAGATCGGTACCATCGCCTCAGCCGGCGTCGGCCTAGGTCTCTACATCTGGAACATCATCGACGCCCGCAAGAGTGCCCGCGCACACAACCGGGAGATCATCCAGCGCCGCATCAACATGAGAATGACCGCATCCGAAAACGGCACGGGACTTGCCCTGAACATCCACTTCTAGCGAGCCAGCCCTGCGGCTCGTCATCGGATGCCCATCTCACACCAAGGGAGATGGGCATCTCTCTTTCTGGACAGGACACATCATCATTCTCTGGCACCCCTCCCCCTGCCTCTCGTTCTAGGTTAGTATCTGTGACGTCTGTTAGTCTATCAGGTAGAAGCGGGACGTGCAATTGGAGACCCTGGTCAGCAGGTTGGATCCTGGGTTTGACCAGTCGTCTGAGCGAGTTGCCGAGACCCCCCGCTCGCTAGGTGTCGATGACGACATAGACGTGTGTCTACCCTGTGCGAATATCACGGCTACACAGTCATCGAGGCAGAGCGAGGCCGGGATGCCCTCAACGCGATCGAGGAGGGTGTGGTGGATCTGATGTTCCTCGACATCAATCTACGAGGCGGGTCAGGCGTCGAGCTTCTGCGCATTCTCCAGCGACGCAACCGCCACATCCCCACAATTGTCATAAGCGGATGCGTTTCGCTCGACTTAACGCAACAACTCCTCGAGCTTGGGGTCGAGCGTATCGTCGCCAAACCTTTCGACTCCGCCCGCAACCTCAAGGAAGTGGACAGCTTGCTCGCATCCGGTAGGTAGACGCTGGCTTTCACCTATCCGCCGTTTCTTCAGAACACAACACGCTGGACGCCTCACTTGATACTCGCCCTTACGCTTTCCTCCCAAGGGCCGTGTGCACCACCAGAGTCACGAGCAGAATCCCGCCCCCAATCATCGCCTCTCGTCCCGGATTCTCGCCCAGGCCCAGCCACACCCACGTCGGCCCCAGCACCATCTCTGTCAGCTTGATCAGACTCACCTCCGGCGCCGTGATGTATCGCGGTGCGAGCGTGAGCAGACTGAACGCCACGGGTAACACAATTGCTCCGAGCAGAACCAACAGCAGCACGTCACGCTGATCAACTGCCGATGGCTCGGCATAGGGCAACACCAGCAGGGCGACGATCACGCCTCCTCCGGCCACGCTGGGCACCAGGCTGACATGCTTCACAGAACGCGCCACCACCACGTGTAGCGCCACGAACACGGCCCCACATCCCGCATACAGATCTCCGAGCCAGTTCCCACTCGCGACGTTATCCGACACGGTGATGTAGACCGCCACCGATGCTGCCGCGATCGCCAACCACGTTCGCAGCTCCACCCGTTCCTTCAGCCACACCCAGCTGAACAATGCCGCGATAAGCGGACTGTTTCCCGTGATGATCAGCGTGTTCGCGACCGACGTCGTCCGAATCGCCATCACGAACACCAGCGTCCCGACCCCCATGATGAGCGATGCCGCGATCCCCGCTCGTCCCATCACCCGAAACTGCTCCACGATCCGACACCCGTGAATCGCCACCAACCCCACCGAAAGCCCCAACGCAATAAACGCGCCACGCCAGAACACAAGCGTCCACGTGTCCACCGTGATAAGCCTTATCAGCAAACAGTCCGGGCTGAGGGCCAGAATCCCGAAGGATGCCAGAAGCATGCCACGCGTCCGATCACCCACGATTCACCCCCCCCACCTCAACATTCAACACTCGACATTCATCACTCGTCATTGCCTTTCCCCTCCCAAACCCACCCCTTCACGTCAGCCCTCACACCCATCGCCGCCGCTCCCACCCACCCTTCCCCGGGCTCAACCAGCGCTAACGTGGGCTGATCTCCTTCTCCCACCGCCTCTGGATTCTGCCATTCTGCATCGAACAGAATCTCGTGCGCCTTCAGCCCGCCTTTCAGTCCCATCCCCGTCCATTTCAAACACGCTTCCTTACACGTCCACGCACGAGCGAACGCATCTTTCCTCAGTGACGGATCTCGACCCAGAATCCGCGTCGACTCTCGCTCCGTAAAAAACCGCCGGGCCACACCTTCGTGGTCGGTTCGCCGATACACGTATTCCACATCGACCCCGACTTCCTGGTCGATCGCAAACGCATACAGCCCAACTCCGTGCGAGTGCGTCATGTTGAACTGCGGAGCCGGCCGCCCCTTGATCTCGTTCAGAAATGGCTTCCCGCCAGGCGCAACACGGAAAGACAGATCGAGCGGCTCCACGCCAACATAACCGGCCAACAGTACCCGCAGCATCGCACGACTCACCACATACTCTGCACGCGCGTCCTCGTGGGTATACCGCTCCGCACGGCACTGCTCCCGGTCCGACAGCAGCGGCCAGCACCCATCCCGATCCAACTCACCCCCGCTCAGTTCAACGAGCCAGACGTGAACGGCACCTGCGGTCAGCGCGTCGAACGCGCGGGAAGACGCCCATTTCCATTTAGTCATGCAGTCCTGTCAGCTCCTCTCGAATGTCATGGATCAGATAAAAAACCTCGGCTTCAAGGCCATCTTCATCTGCTGTGGGCACTAACCTCTCGCGAATTGCGCCAGCTTCGCCGCCGGCATCTTCAATCGTCGTACCGGTATCCCAGTATTCAAGGCCAAAGAGAGCGAACTCGTCGGCAACCTCGGTTACAGCAGCGATCACGAGGGCAAATGGGAAACGTCACTGCTGATGGCGCTCGAACCGAGGCTCTCGAATATCTGCCGCCTGCCCGAGAATCGCTCCTTCCGTCCGATGGGCGTAGGGGGGAGGACCCACGTGACGCTTCAGCTGAATTCGGCCAGGAGGCTGTCAAGCGCGTGGTGGAACGGATGGTGAAGGAGCGGGCGAAGCTTCTGGCCTCATCCGAAGCCTGATCCTGGCTATACGTCGAGGATGACGCGCTGCGCGTCACTCAAACGGCCGACAGTCTCCGCTGACAGCGACACCTTCTGGTCCATCTGCTGTTTCTGATCACGTCTAGTGTAGTAGCCGTGCAGCCCGTATCGCGGGTGATCCGTCTGGTTGAGCGTCCCACCGTGCCAGGTGTGCGAGTTGAAGATAACCACCGTTCCCTTCTTCGCCGTCAGCAGAACCTGGTCCGGATGATCGGCAGACGGATCCTCGAGATCTTCACGCGGGTTCATCCCACTGTCGTGCGACCCGGGCACCACCCGTGTGGCACCGTTCCTCTTGGTGAAGTCACTCAGCAGCCAGATCGAATTGCAGACGTAGTAATCCCCGGGCTCGATCCGACCCTTCCAATCGGCGTGCAAACCCTGTAGGCCCTGCCCGGGAAGCGCCGCTCGACCGTTCAGGGACGAGAGTTTGAACGCATCACCCAAGACGTGATGCATGGCCGCCAGAACTTTCGGGTGCGAAATACAGATCCAGAACCGTTCGTCCTTGTCGATCAGGTTCGACAGACGATAGGTTCCCGCTTCCTGATGCACTTCCTTTCCGGCGTCCTCACCTTCCACCTCGACCAATTCATCGAACCGTTGTCGTAGACCATCTGCCTCGGCTTCGCTTAGAAGCCCCTCGAGAGGCAGGTATCCGTTCTTGTCGAGATACGCCTTCTCATCCTCGCTAAGTGTATCCTCGGAAACCCCAAGTTCGCTAAGTGCTTCCAGTGTGGTCATGCCTCTCCCGTCACGCGCACCTTCCAGGTGCGCGGCAGTGTTGTGTCGCTCTACCTCAATCACCAACCCAACCTAGCAAAATCGCCCGAGCAATGCCCGACCGACTCAAGGTACTCGGTGTCCTATCGAAGCTACTCCCCGCTGCTGCCGTTCATCAGCTCATCGATCTTCAGGTTAACCGTCACCAGCTTTTGGCGCAGATTCATCATCACGTTTCTGTAGACCCTGCTCGCCAACGCAGAGTCGGACCTGAGCAACTCCACCAGCGAGACTCCTTTCATTGTCCATGACGTTGCAGTCGGTCAGAGCCTTGACGGAAACCAATCGCGGTTCGCCGGTCAACGCACCGGTCTCACCGATCGTCGTGATTGCCTCCTCCATAATCAGTTCCGAGCCCTCGCCGCCCCGATCGAAAGAGTCCCCTTCTACACGACGAACATCCTGTTGCTGGGTTCCCCAATGTTGCACAGCGATCCGCCTTCGGAAATCGCCTTTGCGTGACAGATGTCGAGGACGTTATTCACCTGGCTGGGGAGACAGCCCCTCGAAAAAGTTTACCTTCTTCAGGACCTCCAGGACGTGATTATCGCAGTTCATCGGTTGTTTCGCCTCCTGCTGCCAAAGTGGAGCAATTTGTGCCGTATTGCAGCCCAAATGGCCTCGATCGATGGTTGATTGGCGAGGCATTTGCACATATCCATAGTGTCGGACCACAAACCGGGAAATACGAAATGAGAATCGAAAAAATCGAATCCCACCTGATCGGGAGCGCCTACGTCGTTCGCATCACGACCGACATCGGCATCAGCGGCGTCGGCCAGACGGCGTGCTGGGGCTACCCAAGGGCGGTGCAGACAGTCGTAGAAGACTTCGAGACCTACCTGATCGGCCAGGATCCCCTGCGGATCGAACACCACTGGCAGTATCTGTATCGGATGCTGCCTTTCCGCGGAAACACAGTCATCGGAGCGATCAGCGCGATAGACATCGCGTTGTGGGATCTCAAGGGCAAGCACTACGGGGCGCCCGTCTGGGATCTGCTCGGCGGCAGATGTCGGAACAAGGTCCGGCTCCACCTGCTGATCGGAGGAGACACACCCGAAAGTCTGGCCGAGAACGTCACCGAGGCTCGCGCGCAGGGCTTCACGGCCGTCAAGTTCGACCCACTCACGTTCGGCTATGCGGACTGGACCCAGGAGAAACTGGTCAACCACTCGAAGCGAATGTGCGAGGCGGCTCGTGAAGCCGGTGGTGAGGACGTCGACCTGATCGTCGAAGTGCATCGCAAGCTCACCCCCATGACCTCTATCGCGCTCGCCGAAGCGCTCGTCCCCTACAACCTCCTGTTCCTGGAGGACCCCATCCAGATCGATAGCATCGAGGGCCAGGCCTCGATCGCCCAGCGCACGAGCGTCCCCATTGGAAACGGCGAACGCCTCAACACCATCTGGGAATTCCGCGAACTCCTGCAGCACGGCGGACCACAATATGTCCGCCCGGACGTCGGTCTCGCCGGCGGTCTCACCCACTGCAAAAAGATCGCCGCCATCGCCGAATCCTATCACTGCGCCGTGATCACCCACAACTTCCTCGGCCCCCTGATCACGATGGCCTCGATCCACCTAGACGTCTCGATTCCGAACGTCATCACCCAGGAGTACACGCTGGAGGACGAGACGGATAAGCACGCCGTTTACAAGGTTGAGGCCAAACGCGACGGCGGCTACTTCCCGACGCCTGAAGGGGTTGGTCTGGGTGTGGAACTGGATGACGACTATCTGGAAGGACAGGCATTCAAGCCGCTACGGGAGGGACAACCGCCGATGCGGGAGGATGGATCCATGGGATATGCGGTGTAGATGCACCGTAACCACGTGGCTTCACACCACGCAGGCCTTGTTTACGAGAGACTCTTCGGGTGGACCAACTCCGATCCCACCTCGAACTCCCCTTTCGTGTCTTTCGTGCTTTTCGTGGTTCGGTTTTCGAGGCCCCTAATTCATCTTCGCCTTGAACACACTCGAACTCCCCGGCTCATCGATCCCATCATCATTCGCCACCACGTGAATGATCTTCTGAGCCTTGATCTCGTCTAGGCTGGGAACCTTCATCAGGAAACGCTCCATCGTCTTGGAGACGATCTCGTCACGTTCGGCTTGTGGGTTCTCCTCCTTGACCGAGAAGAGCAGACGGTCGGCGAGCCTGAGCAGGCTCTCCTTCGACATTTCCTGTGAACCGTTGAAGATCGTGTAAGTCGGGTCCGGGTCGAGCGACTCTTCGGCCCGGCCAAGCGCGACGAGCAGACTACGAGACGCGGTCACAACATCCTGCAACTGTCCCTCGACGATCTCGATATCGTTCTGGTGTCGTTTCACGCCCTGGGCCCGCTCGGCCACATTCCGACTCATGATATACAGCACTTCAGCCAATCGCTGCGCGCCTCGCACGGCTAGAGACTGATACACGTTGAGCACGGCGAGTGATGCGCAAACGATCACAAGAATGACGATGGTAGCCAGCAAAGGTGCCTCCTCGGTTGATTCTTCCCCGTAGATCAATGGGATTGGCGTCCCTTAAAGATGCGTCCGGATTGAGGGACCGACAAGTCCCACCCGGGGCCTGAACGGAACTATGGGGGACTCTGTCTGAAAATCTGTATCGCCCTGTCCCCAAAAGACTTAAGGTCAAACGGCTTGGCAACAAACCCGTTGACGTTGAGCTGGACCGCTTTCTGAACGACTTCGGTCGTCGGGCTCGACGTAATCATCAGGATGGGCAGATGGCTTGTGTTCGCTGACTTCCGAACCCGTTCGACGATGTCCAGCCCGGTCAGGCCGCGAGGCCTGAAGTCGAGAACCGCCAAATCGGGAGGCTCTCTCAGAATGCGTTCCATCGCCTGTCCGGCATCAACGAGGGGGGATTCGGAAGCATCGAACTGGACGCATTCCCCAAGGTCTGAACTTTCGTGTTGGGGGATTCGGGTTGGCGACTCAATTACCCCACAGCCGAGTCGGGCGTCAACCGGGAATAGATCTCGGCCCGGTTGCGGCCCCGTGAAATCAAACCTTATCATGGCACGCCATGACCGGGGACAATCTGAACATCCTGTATGAGGACAATCACCTGCTGGTGATTAACAAGCAGTCCGGCCAGTTGGTGCAGGGCGATCAGACGGGGCGAATCACATTGCTCGATGAGGGCAAGGGCTGGCTCAGGGACCGCTATCAGAAACCTGGCAACGTGTTTCTCGGGCCGGTCCATCGTCTGGATCGACCCGCATCGGGTGTGGTCGTATTCGCGAGGACATCAAAGGCGGCTTCGCGTCTCTCCGAAGAGATCCGGGAGAGCAGGGCGAAGAAGACCTACTGGGCCTGTGTCTACGGACAGGTGCCGGAAGCAGGAGACTGGACGGACCAGCTCGAACGCCGCGAGTATTCCTCGCACGTCGTCGAGCCCCCCGCAGGAAAGAGAGCAAGACTCACCTACCGACGCCTAAAGAGCGCCTCCGACGTCAGCATTGTCGAAATCGACCTGGAGACGGGGCGCCACCATCAGATCCGCGTCCAGTTCAGCCATCGCGAGCATCCGATTCTGGGCGACCGCCGCTACGGATCCAACGTGCCCTTCGCCGACGACGCGATCGCGCTGCACGCGAGGCAGATGGAGATCAAACATCCGACCCGTGACGAGACGATGTGTTTCAACGCTCCTGCTCCGAATAGCTGGGGCCCATACCACCCGTAAGCGAAAGACCACCATGTCCATACCCGTCTGTGATCCGCATTTCCATCTCTGGAACGTAAACGAGCGCCCAAACCCGAATCTCGGCGATAATGCGCAGCATCCGCTCCCAGTCTACCTCGCTTCGGACTATCTCGAGGACATGGCCAGTTTGCCCGATCCGCTTCATATCGTCTCAAGCTTACACGTCGAAACGGTCGTCGGTCAGACGCCGGGCGGATTCGCGATCGATACGGTCGGGGAAACCCGTTTTGTCTGTGACCAGATGAACGATACCGGCCACCTGATCGGAATCGTCGCTTTCGTCCACCTGGCCAGGGACACGGGGGAGACTGCAACGATGTTGAGCCAGCACGCAGAGGCGGCCGGTGGACGGCTGCGCGGCGTACGCATGATCCTGAACCATCACGACGAGAAACCCGATCTCACGTGGCCCCAGGTCGAACACGATCGTTTCCTCACGGATCCCGTCTTCCAGGAGGGCATAGCTTATCTCGGCGAGAGCGGCCTCTCCTTCGACCTCCAGTGCAACCCGCACCAACTGCTGGACGCCGCGAAGACCTTCTCGAACTATCCGGACACGCCCGTCATTCTGGACCACCTCGGGACCTTCCACGACGGCGAGAATGATTCGTATGAGGAGATGTGGCGTGAAGGGATGCAGGCGTTGGCGGACGTCTCACACACCAACGTTAAACTATCGATGCTCTTCTTCGGCCGAAATGGCTATCACAAGGATCCCGACAAGGAAGCCAAGATCCGCGACCTGGTCCTCGAGACCATTGATCGCTTTGGCGTCAACCGCTGCATGTTCGCCAGCAACTACCGCGTCGAACGTATCCAGGGCATTGACATCCCCACCCTCTACGGTCAGTTCTACAACTGGACATCTCACTTGCCGCCGTCAGACCTAGCCGCGTTATTCCACGACACTGCGGCTCGCGTCTACAAGATGTAACGCCATCGCCGGTCACCCTGAGCGGAGTCGAAGGGCGGCCGGCGACAACTAGAGAAACTCATATGCAAAAATCGCTCGACCAACGTCTGGACAACATCCGGAACAACCCGGACAACGACGAATTCATTATCGCCTACGCGGCGGACCCGGACATGTCCTGGGGCGTCGCCACCTTACCTACCGGCACATCCATCCAGACCTTCTGCGACGGCCTCGAAGACCTGGTTGATCAAGCCAAGATCGACATTCTCCTGACTTCGGTTTCGAGCATGGACATTCTGGCACGTGAGCGACGACTCTTCGACAACTCCCCCGTCACGCCCGCCATTCGGGCGAACGACACGACAGATCTGTGGGCCGCTCGAGGGGGAAGTTACCAGCAACACGCATCCCGACCGTTCGCCAGCACGACGATCGAAGAAGCGAAATTCGGGACGTTAACCCCGGAAGCCGATCAGCAGCCGGACTTAAACCTGGGTCTATACTCGGTCACCTTCAACAACGACCTCGATTCCGACTGGTTCAGCCTGGAGCAGTTCAAAGAGTTCCGCGTCGAAGCAGCGCAGAACGACTTCCGCTACTTCCTCGAAGTGTTCAACCCGAACGTAGCCGACTGCGGCGTGCCAGACGACCAGATCGGCAACTTCGTGATCGACAACATCGCACGGATGCTGGCGGGGATTCCGCGCGCATCCAGACCCGAATTCCTGAAGATCGCCTACAACGGGCCGGACTCGATGGAAGCCCTCTGTGCCTACGACCCGTCCGTCGTCGTCGGCATCCTGGGTGGCGTAACCAGCACGACCTACGATGCATACAAGCTGATCCACGACGCCAAGAAACACGGCGCCCGCGTCGCGCTCTTCGGACGCCGGATCAAGGGCGCGGAACACCCTCGCTCATTCGTCGCCACCCTCCGCGAAGTCGCCGACGGCAATGTCGGCCCTGAAGAGGGAGTCAAGGTCTACCGTGCCGATCTGGATAAGCTCGGTATCGTACCTGCCCGATCCCTGAAGGACGATATGGCGCTATTCACACCTGGTCTGAAGCAGTGACACAACATACCGAAATGTCGACGTACATCGTCTCTCCTCTCCCACAAGTGGGAGAGGAGGGCCTCACCCCCAGACAGGAGACCAGCCTTTGACCGATCAGGTGATCCTCTTCCTTGTCGACGGGATGCGTCCGGACGGCCTTCAGCAGGCCGATACGCCCATCCTCGATCGACTGATCGCGACGGGCTCCTCCACGATGCGCGCACGAACCGTGATGCCGTCCGTCACCCTTCCCTGCCACATGTCGCTGTTCCACAGCGTCGGCCCGGATCGCCACGGCATCACGACCAACACCTGGATGCCCCAGGTTCGGCCGATTCCAGGCCTGACCGACGCCATCCACGCGGCCGGCAAGCGAACAGCGGCGTTCTTCAACTGGGAAGAACTACGCGACCTATCGCGTCCGGGTAGCCTAGATAATATCTACTTCTCTGCATCAGCCCAGGATCTGTCGGGAAAAGGCGATCGGGAGATTGCCGACGCCGCACATCGACATCTCGCTGAAGCGAAACCCAACTTCGCGTTCGTCTACTTCGGCTGCACCGACGAGACGGGACACGTCCACGGATGGATGACCGATGAATACCTGTCCGCCATTTCCACCGCAGACAGCTGCATTGGACGCGTCGTGGCAGCGATGCAGGAGAATGCTGTGGCTGTTGTGATGGCCGATCACGGGGGACACGAAAAGACGCACGGAACCGAGTCCGACGAGGACATGACCATCCCGCTCATCCTTTCCAGGATTGGCACCGACTCTGCGACAAAGATCGAGGGAGACGTGCACATCACGGATGTCGCACCCACCGTCGCAGCCCTGCTCGGCGTGCCCGCTCCACCAGGCTGGATCGGAAAACCAATCAAATTCTGAACACAAACGGAGACTTGATGCCCACCTTCACCGAACAACAGATCATCGACGCGGCCGCTCAGATCCTCGAGGCTGCCGGGACGCCTGCCGAGAACGCGCGTCTCGTTGCTGAACTCCTCGCGGAAGCCAATGCGACGGGCCACGATTCCCACGGGGTGATCCGCATCCCCCAGTATCTCGACTCGGTCGACAAGGGTGACGTGGCCCCCGACGCGACGGTCGACACGGTTCAGGAAAACCCGATCATGGCCATCCTTGATGGAAACTGGGGATTCGGGCAGGTCACGATGAGCCGGGGCGTGGACATCGCGCTCAAGAAAGCAAAGGCAAGCGGCCTGGCGGCTGTCGCGGTCCGGGGAGCCAATCACATCGGCCGCCTGGGCAGCTACGTCGACCACATCGCCAAACAGGGCATGGTCGGGCTGATGTTCGTGAACGCTGTCGGGACACCGGGCTACCGAATGGCACCCTGGGGTGGAACCGAGCCCCGCCTCGTCACCGACCCGATCGCCTTCGGCATCCCGCATTCATCGGGGACACCGATCGTCATGGACATGACCACGACGGTCGTTGCGGAGGGCAAGGTGCGTGTCCAGCGGAATCGGGGCGAAGAGACCCCTGACGGCTGGCTCCTCGACTCGGACGGCAAACCGACCAAAGATCCTAACAAGCTCTATGGGGATCCACCAGGCAGTATCCTTCCGCTCGGCGGGATGACGGCAGGCCACAAGGGCTATGGGTTGAACGTCGCGATCGAACTGCTCGCCGGCGTACTCAGCGGAACGGGCACCATCGGTAAGGACCAGCGTCTCAGCAACGGCATCCTCTTGATCGTCCTCGACGTCGCCCAGTTCCTCCCGATCGACGACTTCTACCGCGAATCCGACAGCTTCATCGCGCACGTAAAGTCATCCCCGCCTGCAAAAGGCTTCAGCGAGATCCTTCTCCCTGGCGAAATCGAAGCAAAGGTGAAGCGCCAGCGAACCGATGACGGCATCTTCGTCGAAGACGAAACCTGGAAACAGATTTGCGACTGGGGCACCAAGCTGGGGATCGAACTGCAGGGGTAACCCTGCCTTTAAATCCTCTATCATTAATCTTCTATCCCATGTCCTTCCTCAACGGTATAACCGCTTTCCTGATCTTCCAACTAATCGGGGAAGTCGGCGTCCACACACTCTCGCTTCCCATCCCGGGCCCAGTCCTCGGGATGTTCCTCCTGTTCGTGCCGGCAGGCATCGGCGTGATCGTCCACTTCGACACGCTCAGGGGCCAGTAGATCTCGATCGTGGTCGCCCTCATCCTCAGCACTAACGACGGCGTTGCTGTTACGGTGGCTGATCACGTTCAACAGGTAAGAGTTCAGGACAACCCTCTCATTCCTATCTGTGTGCGGTCGTTTTTGGCTTCTCTCATCTTGCATTGACTATGTCCTTACGTACCGACCTCACCGCTCTCCTCGGCATCCCAACAGATCGCTGTGGACTCGCTCCTGAATCCCGCGGCCAGTTCCAGCGCGACGACGTCGTGATCGAAAAGTGGATCTGGACAGCCGAACCCGGATCCCGCGTTCCTTCTGTGCTGTATCGCCCCGAGTCTCCATCCGGAAAGATGCCCGCCATGGTCATCACCTGCGGTCACGGCGGCAGTAAGAGCCAATGGTCCCTAACCTACATCGGCCAGACTTACGCCAAACTGGGTGTCGCATGCCTGGTGCTGGATCCAATCGGTGAGGAAGAGCGGCACATCGATGGGAAGCTCGGTACGCGCGCACACGATCCCGAGCCTGTGCACAACTGTGCCGATCACGCAGGGCGGCTGATCATGGGGAAGCTCGTGTTCGACACGATGCGTGGCATCGACTTTCTGCACACGAGATCGGACATCGACGTCGATCGCATAGGAGTAGCGGGAAACTCATTGGGCGGGGCGAAAGCGACGTGGATGCTGGCGCTGGACGAGCGATTGAAGCTGGGGCTCGTCTGCGGATGGGGCTACAGTGACCACCTCACGGCGCACGGTAAGTTCTGCACGCGTATTCCCAACATTCGTCTACGAGAGCGGTGTGATTGGCAGACATTCCTGAAGCTCGCAGCACCGCACGCTGCCATCCGCGTGATGAACGGCGACACGGATCCCATCATCGACGACAACGAGACCGGCTACGTGTGGAGGGATACGCGAGAAAACGTTGAGCAGGTAAGAGAGGCGTTTGGTCAGGGCCGAATCGACAGCTGGTTCGAAGCCGGTGGAGGGCACCGACCGTATCACGGATATGTAGATGCTCTCGAGTGGATCAGCCGGCATTTCGGGACGCCGAACGTAGCGACTCATGCAATCACCGAACTCCCAACGCTCAACGCAGGCACCTGGTGCGACCAGCACGGGATCGTGTTGGAACGCCTCTACGACGTAGAACTTCACCAACGAGGCGCAACACTGCCCGACTTAGGGCTTCGCCCGATCAAACCGACCGAGCTCGCCTGCCTGACGCCGAACGAGCTGGGTAAGCCCGAGTTCACGATCGAAGGCTGGCTCGACGCGATCTCGGGCTGACCGAAACCGCTACCACATCGTCTCGAACGACAAGTACATCGGCTGTCACGAGTGCTCGCGCAATTGCCTCGTCGGCATCGGCTGCGGCGTCTGCGCCAAGACCTGACGGATGGACGTGCTGTCCTGCGCGTCAGATCCGGATCAAGAGCTGAAGCAGATTGAAGCGGTCTGAAAGATTGAGGATCTAGGATCGAGAATTTAAGACCGATTCTCGGTCTTCACTATCAGCCTCCCGCCGGGAAGCGCTCGTACCCTTCCATCGAATACGGCTTACTCCCCTTCGCCCAGCCCACACCGAGTTCACTGAAGAGCTTCCCTTCATCCGCACTCCTGTTTAGAAGGTCGAATAGTCCCTTCACTTCCAAGAACTTATGCTCGCCCTTCATCACGGTCTCAACCTCCTCGGCCGGGAAATCGTGGACCCCGGGACAGCTCTCGTGAGCGCCGTTGATAGCAATCGTTTGCGATCGGCCCATCTCCAGGGAGGCCAGGACGGGCTCGCCCTCACGAAGCGCGCTGACCATGTTCCGCCACGGGCCCGTCCGCATTCGGGAATCACCGTCGTCGATCGTTTCGGATTCTCCGTTCGTGTATGAGATCTGGGCCAACCCGGTCTCCCAGTTGACCGTCCCGTTCTCGCAGTCCATATCCATGATCGGACCGAACTGACTGCCATCTGGGGCGTAGCTCGCGACGTGCGACATGGCGATCACGGCGGTCGATCCCGTGGCCATCTCCACACGCAGACAGGCCGTATCCAAGTTCTCGATCTCCCACGCGCGATACAGTTCGGCCTGCACGGATGTGATCCCACACGGATCTCCATCCGTATCGCTGCACAGGTGGAAAATGTTCGTCAGGTAGTGAGCGAGTGCATTGTTGATCGGGCTGTCCAACGTCCAGATGCCGTCTCGCTGGCGGGTGCCGGCCCAGGGGTTGCGCGAGTAGTAATGGTCGCCTCTCGGCCAACTCGCCTTCAGCCTCGCCATCTTGACCTTGCCCAGACGGCCGTCGAGCACGCGCTTCTTCAGTTCGATGATCGTCTGGCTGTAGAGATGCTGGTATCCGATCAGGATCGTCTTTCCCGTCCGGTCTCTGACGTCGATCAGGTGTTCCGCATCCTGAACGGCGCCGCATAAGGGCTTCTCCACGAGGACGTGATACCCCGCGTCCATGCACCGCGCGCTCAGCCGGACGTGATCGTGAATCCCGATCGGCAGCGTGATGACGTCCACTCCGCCTGCCGCGATCAGGTCTTCGAGTGTGTCGAAGATGCGCACACCCTGTCCCCTATATTCGGCAAGCTTCTCAGTGTGGTTCGCCGGATCGATACAGACGACCGCGTCCAGCACCCCCTGCCCATCGGCCTGAATCTCCGCCGCAGACTCGAGATGAGACTTTCCATACCCGCCCAACCCCACGACGGCAAATTTAACAGCATCGCGCAAACCGTGCTCCTCCCATGCATCTACCGGGACCGTAGCCGCTCCAGGCTCCCCTTCAGAACCTGGCAACCGTATGCCAGCGCATTGCCGACGTTCATGAACCGGTATCCCCAATCTAGTTTCTCTTCGATCTCATCCGGGTCGACGAGCGTGGTCGCCGGTACGATTCCTGTCCCATCCAGCCGCTCCGGGAAGGCTCGCATCAGCGATTGTACTTCCTCGCATCCCGTATCCGTAATCTTCCCTACCGAGGCCGTCATGTCGAGCGGACCGAAGAACAGAACATCAATCCCTGGCACCTTCACGATCTCGTCGAGATTGTTGAACGCCTCCTGACTTTCGATCTGCACGACTAGGACGGTCTCCTCGTTCGCCGTCCGCATGACGTGATCCCGATCCAGGCCGGCCACCACCGCCCAGTTCGGCGACAGCCCCCGGTTGCCTTCTGGGGGATACTTGGCGCACTGGACGGCGAATCGGGCCTGGTCGGCGTCCTCCACCTGAGGAACCATCACGGCGACAGCTCCCGCATCGTAGGCTTTCTTGATCCGGGCGGGGTCATTCCAGGCCACCCGAATCATCGGGGCAACACCCTGCTGCCGGGCGAAGATCGGAATCGATCCGATGGACTCGGTGTCGAACGGCTGGTGCTCCAGATCGATCCAGAGAAAGTCAGGACCGGTCCCCAGCACCATGCTGGCTGCGACGGCTGTGGGAGCCGGCAGCGAGGTCCCCAGGACGGTCTCGCCGTTCTTGAGTTTGGTTTTCAGCGGATTGGGATACATCAGACCTCCATGCGTGTGAATTCAGGGCCCGAATATAGCCGGATTACCAGGATGGGCAATGCAGAACCAGGACGTCAGCAAACAGCTAGACGCTAGACCGGATCTTCCATTCCCTGTATGCTTCAGGCATACACCGCGCTCAGGGCCGATATCCTGCATCTATGGCATCTTGCTCACGGTTAAAGAACACCCGATGAGTGGCGTAGTGACCCTTCCGAAGCCAAGTCAGAGCGTCAGCACCCCTTAAGTGTCGAGTACCTCGGGATTCACGCAGGCTGGCGGCCTGTCCCCTCGCAGGACGGCTAGCAGATTCTCCACCGCCAGCTCCCGCATCATCCGCCGCGTCTCTTCAGTTGCTGTCCCGATATGCGGAAAGCAGATCACGTTTTGCAGTGTGTAGACGGGGTCGTCCTCTTCAGGCGGTTCACGCTCCAGCACGTCAAGACCTGCTCCAGCGATCACGTCGTTCTGAAGGGCGAAGGTCAACGCCTTCTGATCGACCAGGCCACCCCGGGCCGTGTTAATCAGATACGCCGTTGGCTTCATCTTCGCCAACTCCGCCTCGCCGATCAGATGGCATGACGACGCATCCAGGTTCGTGTGCAAGCTCACGAAGTCGGATTCGGCCAGGAGATCGTCCAGCGGGCAGTAGCTCGACTCGGGGGCATCAGGGTGCGGGGTGTCGAACACGTCATACCAGAGTGTCTTCATCCCCAGCGCCTGCATACGCCGGGTCACCTCCTGCCCGATCCGGCCGAACCCGACGACGCCCAGTGTCTTTCCCTGCACGTCGTGACCAAGTGGCGGGGCCTGCTCCCGACGAGCCCATCCGCCGTTGCGCACGAATCGCTCGTTGTCGAACAGACGCAACGTCAGGTTGAAGATCAGAGCCATCGTGACGTTGGCGACCGCCGCTGTAAGGACGCCCGGCGTGTTACACACGACCACCCCGTGGGCTGTCGCTTCCGGGATGTCGAACGGATCGTAACCGACGCTGTGTGAAGAAAGGACGCGGAGACTGGTTGCCGCATCGAAGAAAGCCTTGTCGGCCGGAATCCTCGGGGATACCAGCACACCATCCACGTCACCTAGCGACGCCCGCAGTTCATCTCTGGGCGTCGTGTAGTCGAGCTGCCGAACATCACATTCCACTCGAATCTGGTCGAGCAGGTCGTCCTCCAGGGGCACCAGCACGGTCACAACAGGTCGCTCGCTCAAGCTGCGCTCTCCTCTCATCATTGCATCAAGGCCTCTCACATCAACGAGAGACCAGAGTGTCACTTGTCAGGATTCGTTCTCAAGTATGGCCCAAGACACGTGTATTTACGCCAGGAATCGCCATCAGCACGATCTTAGCATGAATCAGAGAGAGATATCTCAACCGGGAGTAGAACGCGATTCACACAATCTCTGATCCAGATCATTGCGACCTTAACCGTGAACCTTTCTGTCTCATATCATATAATCTGGGAATGGGAACAATCCAGGGGGCAGGTCGGCTCCTCGCTCACGTAGCGCCACCGTATCAGAAGCGAATCCCCCACCAAAGCGGTCTCGGTGATCTCGATACTGGGACCTACCTACGGATCGACGGGATTCAACCTGGACGGATTCGTGCAGGCCACTGCCATAGTAGCCAATACGGCGAACAGACTTCTCAAGGTCTTGCCCCGGCTTGTGTAAACCGATACTGATCCGGTTCCCAAAGATTGCAATTCCCATACCAGATCCGATTCGGTGAATTCGCGCAGACGATGGGGTCTTTGCGATGACCTGAATGTAAACAGAGTTACACACAAATGACGTTCTGTCCGACGTTCTGTCCACTGTTTGACACCCCCGAGCTATAGTGCGGAGTGGTCTGATGTCTGCAAACAGAATAGGCGCCCAACAGCCAAAGCCGTCACGCGCCCTCGTCCACTCGTCCTTTGAAACCTCGGCGAAGGAGAATCAATTCTCAATAACTGGAGCCACCCAGGGGACTCGAACCCCCGACCTATTGATTACAAATCAATTGCTCTACCAGCTGAGCTAGGGTGGCTCCATTCAGGTCCAACGGTGAGGAAATTACCAAACGGGTGAGTCGCGAGCAACTCAATTGCCCCTCAGGGATCCGCGAACAGGCGAACCCGCCCCTCCCGCGTAATCGCATATCTGACAATCTATCAGGCCTTAGGCATAGCGCGTTTATAATACGTAGGCGCGACAAGATAGGTGAACCCAGTTGGTCCGACAAGGTACGACCATAGCAGGAAGCTTCAAGGACCCCTCTGTATGAAGATCCTCGTTGATGCAGACGCTTTCCCTCGACCCGCTCGAGACATCCTTATCCGAGCCTCAAAGCGTCTCGAGATTCCCGTCACCTTTGTTGCCAACCGGCTTGTGCGACTTCCACCATCCGAACTCCTGTCCAGCGTCATCGCTCCAGAAGGCCCGGACCAGGCAGACGACATGATCGTTGAGCTTGCCGCATCCGAAGATCTGATCATCACGGCGGATATACCACTCGCAGATCGTGTCGTCCAGAAGGGTGCCGTCGCTTTGGATCCCCGGGGAACGTTGCACACGACTGATACGATCAAGGAAAGGCTGGCCACCAGAGACCTCATGGCGAACCTCAGAGATGTGGGACTCGTAACTGGCGGCCCCCCACCGTTCTCCACTCCGGACACACAGGCCTTCGCCGATGCGCTCAATCGGTTCCTGACCAGCCGTAGTCGCTCAGATTAATCGGTGAACGAGATGTAATTCCTTGCTTCCAAGGAGACCTGGGCTCTCACCGGTATAGATGGCATAGACACAGTATGCGGAATGGAACTTGACCGCAAAATCGCAGTGGTAACGGGCGGGGGCCGTGGAATGAAACAGAAGGAGGATAACTGCACATAACCTGCAGATAGATTGAATCAATATGTCAAAAGGCGAGTCCGGTGATCCGAACTCGCCTTAAGATTCACAATTACAATATTTCACAGCACTGACCACCACCCTATTGATTACAAATCAGTTGCTCTACCAGCTGAGCTAGAGTGGCTCCATTCAAGATCCAACGGTGAGGAAATTACCAAACGGGTGAATCGCGAGCAACTCAATTGCCAGTCAGGTATAAGCAAACAGCGCCACCCGACCTTCACGAAATGAGCCATTGCATAAAAAATTGGCACAGCGATGCTGGAGTGAGGACTCTCCGGCACGAAAAAAATTAATGGTTCTTTGAGACTTGCTTTTTGAAAATTTCCTAAAGTTAAAGAAACCCATCTGCATCCCGATTACGGTAACTGAATATGGAAGCTTATCACGTCAATTCGTTGACGTTTTAGTTGAAGATATTTCCTTCACGCGCTCTTCTGGTAGATACCCGCTGTAGGAACGCAGATCGGCGATACAGCCTGCAAAGGTGCCCTGAGTTCAGGAGCCTATCATCAACAGCTGACCATTGGCCAGATTGAATGTATGGCGACCGGGAGTCTGTGACACTGCCGCACGCTCGTCCCTTACTTCCCGGGCTACCTACCTTGTAAAGTGCGAGCTTGAACTCCATCCCACCAAACTCCGCCCAGTCTGTAGCCGGCATCCCGTCTTGCAAGGATATTTTGAGTCCCAGTGCGTCTCTGTAGAACGTCACCATCGACGCCATGTCCTTATATCCAATAATATATCTCTGAAGCCTGAACTTCATGGCACTACTCCAGAACCAGGAGACGAAGTATGGAAACCCTCAAGAAGGTGGCTGTTATAGGACTGTTCCTTACAATTCTTTTACCGATGCCCGGCAAAGCGGATTCCTTGAATCAGACTGAATCCCCTTCCATTTCAGGCTCTAACCCCAATGCGACCCGGCTTTTTTTTTCTCCTACTGCTCGGATGCTGACGCATGGAAGTGGATACATCGCCAACCATTTACTCTTCTTTCCTTCCTTTGCTGTCGGTCTATCTGATTTAGCTACACTAGGAGGTGGTTTCTCAATCCTTCCCGGGCTCGACTTTAGTGACCAGATGTTCTTCGTGACTCCTAAGATTGGTTTCTCCCCAACCGAGAACGTAGATCTAGCTGCGGGAGCATTCGTCGGGGGATTTCCTGGCAGCGATGAGGTGAACGGCACCATTGGAATCACTTACGCCGTGGGTACTCTTGGCCCGCCCGAAAGGACAATCACCGTGGGTCTTGGATGGGGGTTTGCGAACCGAAAAATTGAGGGCAAGCCCGTGCTGGTGATTGGCGGAGAATGGTTGATCAATAGGCGCGCCTCGCTCATCACGGAGAATTGGAAGGTTCCCAATGCCCCCCTGATTATATCACTGGGCATTCGACTTCTTGGTGACCGTTTCAGTGTTGACCTATCACTGGTCAATACGATAAATGAAACAATTTTTCCCGGCATCCCGTTAATAGGTCTGGTCTATGCGTTCGGGCGCTGATTGCACCCTGGAAGGAGGGACCCTAACCAATAGCACAAGGGCGGACCCCGAGATGGGACCCGCCCCCAATTCTATAAACCACAATCTTTTACAAACTCAGCATCAAACACCCTGATTACAAATCAACAGCTCTACCAGCTGAGCTAGAGTGGTTCCATTCAAGATCCAACGGTGAGGAAATTACCAAACGGGTGAGTCACGAGCAACCCAATTGCCCCTCAGGGATCCGCAAACAGGCGAACCCGACCCTCCCGCGTGATCGCGTACCTGACAACCGAGTCCACGTGATCATGATCAGCCACGAGATCTCCTTCGATCAGTTCACCGAGCAAAACCTCACACTTCCCTGAGACGATCCCGCTGCCTCTGGAGATTCGATTCAGGTCCGGCCACTCCGACCCGCGATCCTCGAGGTCGACCATCCACTGCAGCAACCGTCGATGTTCCTCGGTCAGTTCCACAATGGAGTATAGGCACACAAAAGGGCGCAGTCCCCCGAGGGATGCGCCCGTGACGACCAGGATCCTGTACGATCCTTATCCGTGCTGCTCGTAGTTCCCTTGGAGCTGATACGCCGACTGCCTGTGTCCGGACAGTGCCCAGCCCAGAACGGCGCCCACGCAGGCCACGATGCTGAACACGACCATCAACGTCTTGTAGATCGATCTCATACGTCAGTATTCCGCCTAGGCGGCCTGCGTCAACCCCATCATCTTGAGACGGCGCTGAAGCTTCTCCAGGGTGAAAGGCCGCTCGATGTCGGCAAGCACGGCATCATGGCTGGCACGTCTGTAGTGTGATCGGGTCCCCGTTGCGCACACATCATAGCCGTCTCTGGGGAGAGACGGCTTCAGAAAGTCCCGTAGGACCACATCATCATCGACAATCAGAACCTTGGCCATTGCTCTGTCCTCGTGAAGGTAGACTGAACACGACGCCAATAGGTTCCGAAAAAATCTCCAAGCCGTCCTTATACCCCCTGGTTTTAACAAATGAGCCTAGAAACAGAACGTTACAGCCGCATCACGCTCTGGTGAATATTTCAAGCCGTGTCAGAGGTGGCAACATTTGTGTCAGTATTCCCCGAATTTGACAGGTTTTCCGTACACCGAAAGGGGGTCACCTCCCGGCAACTCCCCTTTCTTCGTTTGTCATTTGCCTGCCAACCGAAGCCTTTGGTGAAGGCCGGCATTTTGCACTGTGTTTTATCGTCTCGTTTTCAGCCCCTGTTGTCGCTCGTGCCTTGCGATCGCCAGCTTGACGAGTCGGTCGATCAGTTCAGCATACGAGATCCCGCTGGCCTCGAACAGCTTTGGATACATGCTGATTCGGGTGAACCCCGGGATCGTATTTATCTCGTTCATCACGAATATGCCTTCAGGGGTCAGGAAGAAGTCGACCCGACCCATCCCTTCGCAACACAACACCAGGAATGACTCGATCGCCAAATCCCGCACCTGACGGACCTGCTCCTCCGTCAGATTCGCGGGGATCTTGAGACCTGCCCCTTTCTCGTCGATATACTTCGCTTCGTAGGAGTAGAAGTCGTGGTGAGGGGTGACCTCTCCCGGCACAGATGCAATCGGCTCTTCGTTCCCGAGAACAGCCACCTCGATCTCGCGTCCCTCGATGAAGGCCTCGACCACCACCTTGGTATCGTAGTTGAACGCCTCGTCCAGGGCGGCCTCATACGCCTCCTCAGTCTCAGCCTTGCTTATGCCAACTGAGGATCCCAGATTCGCCGGTTTCACGAACACGGGTAGCCCCAGTTCTTCTTTGACCTGCTCGAACGACACCTCACCGCGCTTGTGCCTCAGGACGGTTCGGTAGTCTCCGATCGCGATGCCCGCATCCCGGAGCAGCCGCTTCATCACGTCCTTGTCCATCCCGACAGCTGAGCCGAGCACATCCCCGCCCACAAACTGGACATCGAACAGCTTCAACATCCCCTGAACCGCACCATCCTCGCCATACGGCCCGTGAAGCACAGGGAACACGACGTCCACCGACCCGAGGTCCGCGTTATCCGACGTCCGCACGAGGTCACGCGAGCCGCCGCGTGGAACGAGTGCAACCGTATCCTCATTCTGCACCTCGAACGCGGGCAGGGCGTTCGACGAATCGAGCAGGAATCGCGAAGCGTCATTCAGATACCACTGACCCGCGTGGTCGATCCCGATCAGAACGACCTCGTACTTGTCCTTGTCCAGCGCCTCGACAATGTTCCGCGCTGACTGGATCGACACCTCGTGCTCGGCAGACCGCCCGCCGAACAGAACCCCGAGTTTGATCTTCTTTCCCATTCTGCTACCTCATCATCCCCAACCATTCTGACCCTGGGAGCGGTCGGGCGGGACTAAATATGCCTGGCCACTAAGTCCCGGTCTCTTCTCCTGCTCCCCCAGCCTGCCGAGCCGAAGCCTTTGGCGGAGGCTGGCTCTCCTCGCCTGCGGGTCCAGAGCCATCGGCAGAAGCCCGTTCTCCCGCTCGTTCCTTACGCCGCTTCAACACGTAGTAGATCACACCCCCGATCACAGCGAGACTGATCACCACCTGATTGTACGTCTGCAGTACCTCGATTACGAGCTGCCAGTTCTCCCCGACCATGATGCCGAAGTAGA
This sequence comes from Gemmatimonadota bacterium, assembly GCA_002727195.1. GTDB lineage: Bacteria > Latescibacterota > UBA2968 > UBA2968 > UBA2968 > UBA2968. Next base: position 320,191 of record PBWH01000006.1, on the reverse strand, counting down.
CCAGCAGTGTATTCCAGAGCATGGTCCCGATCGCCACATACAACGTCATCCGTATCGGGTTCATCCTGATGATTCCGGCCACGATGCCAACGAAAGCGCGCACCGTTGGCAGGAACCGGTTGAAGATCACGATCCGGATGCCATACTTCTCGAACCACTCCTCGGCGACCTCGATCTTCGATTCCTTGAAGTATCGCGCCTCGAGCCTGAGGAAGAAGTCCCTTCCTTTTATATAGGCAATCCCGTAGACGAGGAGGCATCCGACCGCGCTCCCGACCCACATCGCCAAGTAGACCGGCCAGACACTGATGATTCCGATCCCCGCCAGGTATGCCCCGAACACGATCAGTGTATCCCCAGGGATGGGAGGAACGATGTTCTCCAAGAAAGCCCCCAGGAACAGGAAAAAGTAGATCCATCCCGGCGGCTGCTCGTTCAGATTCGCCAGGAAACAATCCCAGAGCTCCGCAAACGATTCCATCTACTCCGCCCCACCCCGGTTTTCATTTTCCATTTTGCCTTTTGCACTTTGACTTACGAGTGCGATCGCCTGCGCCGCCATCCCCTTCTCCTCTCCCACAAACCCCAGCTTCTCCGTCGTCGTCGCCTTGACCGACACCTGCGACACATCGATCCCGAGCGCCTCGGCGATATTTGCCTCCATCTGCCCGATATGCGGCGCCAACTTCGGTCGCTGAGCCATCACCGTTGCGTCGACATTCCCGACCGTCACGTTCGCTTCGCGCAGGGCTTCTGCCGTTCTCTCCAGCAAGACCAGACTCGAGATGTCCTTGTAGGCAGCGTCAGTATCCGGAAAGAGCCGGCCGATATCACCGAGCGAAGCCGCACCCAACAGGGCATCGATCACGACGTGCGACAGCACGTCCGCGTCCGAGTGTCCATCCAGCCCGCGCTCGAAGGGCACCTCGACCCCTCCCAGGATCAGCTTCCGCCCTTCAGCCAGATGATGGACATCGTATCCCATCCCGATTCGCTGCACGCCGCCCTCCATCCGTCGATTCAGTATGTCTTCAGCCCGCTCGAGATCACCCGGATGCGTGACCTTGATGTTGTCGCGCGATCCTTCGACAAGCGTGACAGGCTTCCCGATCCGCTCGACAAGCGCGGTATCGTCGGTCCCGTAGAACCCATCTCGCGCTGCTGCTTCGTGCGCTTCCCGGATCACGTCTGCTTTGAAAGCTTGCGGCGTCTGCACCGCCCATACCTCGGACCGATCCAGCGTCTCGATCACCTGGCCGTCACGACCTCGCTTGATCGTATCAGAAGCCGGCTGACCGATCACGGCCGCCCCGTTCGCACGCGCAGCCTCTATCACATCCGCGATCTCCTCTGCCCGAACCATCGGCCGCGCCCCATCATGTACGGTGATGATCTCCACATCACCCGCAGCCTTGATCCCTTCCGCAACGGAATCCTGGCGCTCTGCCCCACCGGCGACAACATCCTGCACCTTCTCGCATACGGACGCCAGGGTTCTGACTTCGTCAATCATGTCCGGAGAGGTGACGAGAACGATCCGGTCCACCGCCGAACACGCTTCGAACGCATCGAGGGCATACAGAATGAGCGACCGACCGCCCAGGTCGAGAAACTGCTTCGGCTGATCCGCCCCCATCCGCTTCCCGGCTCCCGCCGCCAGTATAATCGCCACCGTCGCCATCAGTCCTCGAATCCCGACGCGGCGCCCATCTCTCTGGTCATTTGTCGTTGGCCACTGGTCATTGGTCACTGAATCAGCATCGCATCCCCATAACTATAGAACCGATACTCCTCACGGACAGCCTCGTCGTAGGCTTGCGCGATCAACTCCCTTCCTGCCAGGGCCGATATCAGCATCAACAGTGTCGACTTGGGCAGGTGGAAGTTTGTCAGCAGAGCGTCGACCAAACTGAACTGATACCCGGGATAGATAAAGATGTCCGTCCACCCGGTCCCTACAGAGAGCTCCCCTGCTTCGTTCGATTGAGATTCGAGGACTCGAACACTAGTTGTCCCGACAGCGACGACGTTCCCCACACGGCTCTTTGTTTCGCTGACCACCCGCGCAGCATTGTCCGATACCTCATAGTATTCGGCGTCCATCTTGTGATCAGACACGTTCTCGACTTCGACGGGCTTGAAGGTGCCAGGGCCAACGTGCAGCAGCACATTCGCCCGATTCACGCCCTGCCCGTCCAATGAAGCCAGGAGTTCGGGCGTGAAGTGCAGACCAGCCGTCGGAGCAGCAACTGCACCCGGTGTTCGCGCATACACTGTCTGGTAACGCTCCACATCCGCATCCGTGGCCTCTCGATCGATATACGGGGGTAGCGGTATATCACCGACCCGTTCGATCAGTCGTGCCACATCACCTTCGAACCGAACAGCGCGTGTTCCGTCCTCCAGGATGCCCTCGATGGTGGCAATCGTGTCGTCGCCCTCGAACGCGATTCGCGCGCCTTCACGCAGTCGTCGCCCTGGTCGGGCCATCGCGATCCAGCGCCCATCGGAATCAGGTCGGATCAGAAGAAGCTCTGCGCGTCCCCCGGTATCCGGTTTATGTCCCTGGAGCCGTGCGGGAAAGACTTTGGTCTCGTTTACGACCAGGCAGTCCCCGGCCGAGACAAACTCCACGAACTCGGTGAACTGATGATGTGAAACGGTTCCCGCTGCACGATCGACGACCATGAGACGAGAACCGTCCCTACGGTCAGACGGATGCTGCGCGATCAATGATTCGGGAAGGTGATAATCGAAGTCTGAGAGATTCACACGGTGGCCTTCAGAACCAGGAAGCAATGTACCACCAAGGACACCAAGAGCACCAAACGAAGCAGGTTGGTGGAGCCCTGAAGGGGCTCCAGATGATAGCCCGGGGTAAGCCGACGCCGGAGCGGAGGCGCCACCCCGGGTACACGCGCGCTACAAGAACTTGGGCGCCGTATTCTCAGGAATCTGAGCATCCCTGATACCCGTCGGCGCCAAGAAAGGGAAATTGAACTGCACGCACGAGGGTCTTCCCCAGGGGCATCAGCCGTCTGTCTTCGCTGAAATGATGCGAACAGGCCCCATCATACCCGAGGGTCTTTGTGCGCCTTCATACTCGTTCGCCATCGAGTTCGTCACGCGGACCTCGAACTGGTGAACGCCGGCATCCAGATGAGTCAGGTCGAAGACGTAGGGCGACCACATCCTGACGCCCACTCGCTCACCGTCCACGTATAGCTCTGCGATATCGCCAACGTTGCCCAGGTCCAACTGGCGGCCCTCCGTTTGGGCCACATCCACTTCCGCACGATAGACCAACGTCCCGGAGAACAACTCGAGCCCCTGCACGTGTGACCAGTCGAGCAAATCTAGCCCTTCCACCTTGCGACCCGATTCGTCCGCAACCGACCAGGTGACGTCAATCTCCTGCACCTGCTCATCCGATACCGGTCGCGGATCGGACACCTCGATCGCCCGGCCAGGATCGACGACCACGACGATACTCTCGCGGCGCCCGAGTTCCAGATCGAGCTGAGCGCCTCGCTCACCCGAGGCAACGGCCCCATCCACGCGATTACCCGACAGCGCATCCCAGAGCTCAACACGACCGGTCACGCTCAGATCGACCGTTCCCCGAATCGTCTCTTCACCTTCATTCACGAACAGATACAGGTCCAGTCCGAGCTTTCGGTAGTGGATGAACCGCAGGTCCGGATTGGCCGGCTGAATCATGACGTCCGCGTCGGTATGGTGTCGAACCTGCCAGATCACAGGTGTATCCGGATCGAATTCGATGACCGTACCACCGGCATCGGAAAACCGGTCCAGTACACGTTGGGCGCCTTCGTGGAGATCCTCTACCTCCTCGAGGATCACGACGCCGTATCGCTGAGAGCCGACCTCGAGCCTTCCGTCCGCAACCTCTGCCTCAGCGACGGCCTGATCGTCCAGATAAAGAAAGTCCACCTGGTTCTGGTAGAGCTGCTTGGCCGCTTGCCACGGCAGATGGTTTCCATCACCGAGGATGGCGACGTCGCAGACGTGCTCACCGTCTGTCAGCAACCAGGAAAGTCTTCGCGAATAGACGGCGATGTCTGTGAAGTGGGGCCACCAGACGTTGTGGATGGCGAGATCGGGCTCGCTCTCCCAGGCCCGTCGTTCGCGGATGGTGTAGAACACGGCGTGGGGGTTTAGGAGGTTGTTGCCTCGCACGATATGCCAGTCGAACAGCCACTTGAGCTCGTCCAGGGTCAGGTTCCAGCCGTAGGCGCCGCAGACCTCGGTCAGGATCCGTCTGCGATTGCTCAGCCTTGCGCCGCTCGTGGCACCCTTGGCAGCGATGCTGTGTTTACCCTCGAGCGCCGTCGGCTTGTTCGGCTCGACATACCGCCAGACCATATCCTGACCGGGCAGTTGAAACAAACGAAGCGACGTCATGTCGTTACTATCCTTGGGATGTCCCGTCAGATCGATCCCGTGATCGGCACACCAGTCTGATTGCCCTTTGTAGAAGACCTCCTGCAGACGCTTCTGCACGGCCGCCTCGTATCGCTCCCTGAACACCTCCGTATCCTCGCCGTAATCCGCATACAGTGCGGGCAGCCACGGACGGGGATCCTCCCCCCACTCCTGCTCCAGCCACTCCACAAATCCCGGCGTGAACGAGAATCGAGCCCCACGCCGACGACTTCCACGACCACGTGTGTTTGGCTCATCCGTGAACATGGCAATCACAGTTTCGCCGAAATGCTCCTTCAGCACCTCGTAGTATCGATCGTGGGTCAAACGAATGAAGCAATCGACGGCATCCGGGTTCAGGATATCGCCAGCAGCAGGCGCGGTGGCGTGCCCGTCTTCAGACTCTTCGAAAACGCCGCGAATCGTCCCTCCACCTGCGACGTCCCAGATACTCATGACTTTCCAGGGTCCAGCAGGGACACGGACCTGGATCACGTCGTGATCATGCGGCTCCAGGACCTCGAGCGTTTCCGGGTTGACCGATCCGTCGTCATCCACCTGCCCAACAACCGTGCATACGTGACGATCCATCATCGCCCGCCCCGTATTCGGTCGCCAGAACCCGTCGTGCGGCCCGACGACGTCGAGCTCCCGCATCAGCAGCGCACGGCAGGCATACTCTGGATTCTCGGCGACCACCGCCCCGTTCGCGGAGCCGGATGGATACGACCCCTCATCATACAGGATCACCTTCATCCCAAGACGAGCCGCCTCATCCACAACCACCTTCATTAGCCGGAAGAATTCATCCGTTAGGTAACCAACACGATGGGACAGACCCACCCGTGCGTGCGGCATCACCCCACCGAAACCTGCATCGTGGAATACGTGTAGCTGTCGGATCAGTTCCGCCTCTTGGAGGTCGTCGTTCCAGAACCAGAACGGAATGATTCCAAATTCAGTCGGTGGGTTCTGGAAGGCTTTGAAAGTTTCGTCGTGACTCATAGGGTATTAGCCATTGCAAATTGTGGATATGGGTATCGACTTGAGAAGTGAAGTTCCCCTCTCCCGCGTGCGGGAGAGGACGGTTGGGTCAAAGACACAACCCGGTGAGGGCCAGAATCTATGCGTGCTTCGACCCAGGCCCTAACCCGTCTTGCGGGCGAACCAACAAGCCCGCAAGAATCCCTCTCCCACTTCGTAGGAGAGGGTGAGCCTGCCAACCATGCTCATGTTGCCCTATGCTCCCTGCTCTCAGCCCTCCGCAGGAAGGGTCGCAGGGGGGACCTACCTGCTCATCCACCCGCCATCGACCGTCAGGATATGCCCGGTTACGTAATCCGACGCAGCAGATGCCAAGTAGACGACAGCGCCCTTGAGGTCGGCCGGCTTTCCCCACCGATCAGCCGGTATGCGCTCGATGATCTGCCGCGAGCGAACCTCATCATCCTGGATCGCCTGAGTCAGATCCGTATCGAAGTACCCAGGAGCGATCGCATTGACCTGGATGTCATACTTCGCCCAGTCATTCGCGAGCGATTTCGTCAACTGCATCACGGCTCCCTTGCTGGCCGCATAAGGCGGAACGAGAATACCGCCCTGGAAACTCAGGAGCGACGCCGTATTGACGATCTTCCCACCATCTCCCTGCGCGATCATGATCTTGCCGGCCTGCTGGCTGCAATGCCACACGGCGTTGATGTTCAGGTCCATCACCCGCCGCCATTCCTCTTCCGGGAAGTCCTCCGGCGGGGCACGGAATCCCGTCCCCGCGTTGTTCACCAGGATGTCGATCCGACCCGTAACAGCTATCGCTGACTCGATCATCCCCGGAATCTGCGACGTATCCCCGATGTCCGCGGGAATCGCCTCACACGTCCTCCCCAACCCACGAACCGTATCTCTGACGCCCTCGAGTCTCTCCGCGGATCTCGAGACGACAATCACATCCGCCCCGGCCTCCGCAAGCCCCTCAGCCATCCCTCGCCCAAGTCCCTGACTCGCCCCCGTAACCAGCGCCGTCTTCCCATCCAGCTTGAAATCATCAAGTATTCCCATTGTCACTTTCCCCGTGATGCAAACTCGAATACACCGTCACACTGAGCGCGAGTCGAAGTGTCGGTCGTATGCAACCTGGCCGCGCTTCGACTCGCGCTCAGCGTGACCAGGTTGCCGCTTTCATCTCGTTTATGGCTACTGGCTGGAGATGCCGTCCCAACAGTTCACCCCTTCACAATCGAACGCCGGCAGCAGGATGAAGTGATCATCCGTCTCCTTCATCCAATCCACGAGCATCCGGTGATGCCGCGTCACCTCAGCCTCGTGCTCTGGATCCTCGACCAGATTGTTCATCTCGTAGGGATCTTCGACGAGGTCAAAGAACTGCCACGGCTTCCCGCCCATATTGTCCCCTGAGACGGTGTATTTATATCGCCGCGTCCGGATTGCTCTCCAATTCTCCTCGTAGAACGGCTGATTCTGCCGCAACTCAGCCACGAACTCGAGCAACACGCCATCCCGATCCAGTTTGTCAGCACTCCCGCTGACGAGGGGTGCCAGATCCGCTCCGTGCATCGGGTTCTTCGCCGTCAGCCCGGCCAGTCCCAGAATGGTGGGAAAAAGATCTTCCGTGCTGGTCGGGTCGTCGACCACACTTCCCGCGCGTTCCGGATGCCGCGGGTCGATCACCATCAAGGGAATGCCGACAGATTCCTCATACGGATACTGCTTGGACCGAAGGCCGTGGGCGCCGCTCAGTTCCCCGTGATCGGACAGAAACACAACGACCGTGTTCTCGGCCAATCCTTCGTCGTCGAGAAACTGCATCATCTTGCCGACGTTCTGATCCAGATTCTCCACCATTGCGTAGTAAATCTGCCGTTCCCTGAGAAAGTCACCTTCATAATTCGGCGGCAAGGTTAGCTCTCGCCCCAACCACTCCTCCGTCAGATCCTCTGGCGCTTCCCACGGTGGATGCGGCGGCTCCACGGAAATCACCATACAGAAAGGGTCCTCGCTGGAGCGCGCCTTCAGGTGACTCATTCCTAAATCGAACAGCCCATCCGTCTGGTAACCGTCGATGACGACAGGATTGGGATCATCGTCCTCGAAATAGCAGGTATCGAACGGCCCGTTCCGCAGCTCGAACCCGTACCACTTCTGCCACCTCCCCTGTCGCGTACGGGGAACACGCGTTCGATTGACCTGCACCGCCGACCCCAGGCGTCCGTGCCCGCCATCAAGATGCCACTTCCCGATGTAGACGGTGTCGTATCCAGCCTCGTTGAACTCGTCCGCCATGGTCCGCTCGGCCGGCGACATCGACCACTCGATCCCGGGGATCGTGCGTGAGTGAGCGTACTCCCCGGTCATCAACGTGAATCTAAAGGGCACACAGATCGGATACGTCGAGCAGGCATTCGCGAATCGCACCCCCCGTTGCGCGAACGCGTCCAGATTGGGCGTACGGGCGTCAGCGTCGCCGTAACAGCCCAGGGCTTGACGGCGTAGCTGATCACATAGGAGGACTAGGATGTTCGGTCTATCGGTCACTGCATCTCCGTTATTCTATTGGAAAGGCAATCCAAAGATGCAAAGGCGTTCCAGGTTCCAAGAGAATCAGGTTTAGCCTGGAACCTGGAACGCTTTCCGCCTTTTTGGAACGCTCTTGTCCCTACGATTGGCAGTCGATCAACACCTTGACGATATCCCCACCGTCTCTCATCTGCTCGAACCCCCAATACGCTTCTTCATAGGGGACGACTTTGCTGATCAGCGCTTCGAGGTCGATTTCGCCGGCCGCGGCGATTCGGATCGCGCGTTCGAAGTCGACGGATTCGTAGACGCGGCAGCCGATCAGCTCGAGTTCGCGCCAGAAGAAGCGGTGCAGGTCCACTTCAGGTGGCGATGCGTGGACACCGACCAGAGCAATCTTACCTCGTACGCGAAGGAGCTCTGTCATCACTTTCGCGCCGGGGGCGGAGCCGCTGACCTCGAACACGAGATCGCATCCCGCACCGTTCGTCCAGTCGTCCACGTAGCCAACCAGGTCGTCCCTCGTCGGGTCGACCGTCTTGAAGCCGCACGACTCAGCGACATTGAGCCGGAACGGATTCACCTCGGAGATCACGACTTCGGCGCCATCCAGACGGGCAGCGTGGGCCACGAGCAACCCGATCGGCCCACCACCGATCACGACCGCCTGGTCACCCAGTTCGACCTGGGCGCGGCGCACATCGTGTACGGCGACAGCCAGCGGCTCGATCATCGCGGCCGCATCGTCGTTGAGCTCCGGCGGAATCCGATGTAGCCGGTCGAGAGGCACGTTCCAGTAGGCCTGAAAGGCGCCGGGACTGTCGATCCCGAGGAAGTTCAGGTTCTGACAGATGTGCGCATTCCCGCGTTGGCAAGCCGCGCACCGTCCGCAGAAGACGGTCGGCTCGACGACAACGCGATCACCCACCCCGAAATCTGCGCCATCGGGCGCATCCACGATCTCTCCGCACATCTCGTGCCCCATCACGATCGGCTTCGTCACTCGCTGATCCATGTGACCCATGAAGATGTGGAGATCAGTTCCACAAATGCCCGCTCGAGACACCTTGATCAGCACCTCGTCGTCAGCGCGTTCCGGCTGCGGGAGTTCCAGAATCTCAACCGTTTCCAGGTCGGTGTAGGCGCAGGCTTTCATCAATGATCCTCGGATAGCATAAAGTGGTCAAAAACAGGACGATACTGGCTGGGGTCGGCTTGAAAAGCCCAGGAGCGGTGCGTATTATTTGATCACCCCCCGCTCAGGTGGGCTATGATAGAAGCCCGCCCATTCCTTGTCAACGAAGCCACCAGACGAGCGCACAGCTTGAGCATCCTGGATACATTCGTCACGCTCGACATCGAGACGACCGGCCTCAACCTTCGCACGAGCGAAATCCTCGAAATCGGCGCCGTCCGAGTGGTCGATGGGCAAATCGAGGAGCGACTGCACACCTACGTGCGTCCGGTCGGTGACGTGCCCGAAGAGATCTCCCGTCTGATCGGCGTATCCAAATCAGACCTGTCCGACGCTCCGAGATGGGGCAACGCCGCCGGCCAGCTCCGGTCGTTCATCGGCGTCCTGCCGATCGTCGCCTACGCGGGCAGTTTCGAGGCGCGCTTTCTCGGCGCGCAGTCCACGATCCCGGTCGACGACAACATGGTCGGGCTCCGGGACCTGGCAAGAGCCCTGCTCCCCGAAGTCGCCGATCATCGCCCGGACACCCTCGCCGCCTACTTCGAAGTCGAGTCATCCTCAGAAGACAAATCGTTGCGGGAAGCTGAAGAGCTGGCCGGCATCTTTCTCGGCCTCGTTCAGAAGCTTCGGGCCCTTCCCCTCACCACCAAACAGCAGATGCTTCGGTTGCTTACCGGTACGGGATCGGACCTGCTCCCCGTCCTCGTCGCGATCGGTAACGAAGCGGCCAGCCAGGATGCGCCGATGAGCTCGTCGCTCGTCGCGCCTGCTGGCGAGGACCTGTTCAAGCGTGAGAAGGACGATGGCGTCTCCGCTCCTGAACCGACCTACAAAGAGATCGACCTGAATGAGGTGGAGGGGATATTCGCGCCGGACGGCAAGATCGCTCAGCGGAACTCGGCCTACGAGCATCGTGAGCAGCAGGTCGAGATGGCCCGCGCTGTAGGCGACGCCTTCAACAAGGGCCAGATCCTTGCAGTAGAAGCAGGAACGGGCGTCGGCAAATCACTGGGCTACCTCGCTCCCGCTATCCTGTATGCCGCTCAGAACCAGGCCCGTGTCGTCGTCTCGACCAACACGAAGAACCTGCAGGAACAGCTGTTCGCCAAGGACCTGCCCCAGATGGCGCAAACTTTGGATGAGACGTTCCGGTTCGAGCTGCTGAAGGGGCGCGGAAACTACATCTGCCTCAACCGCTGGTCGTCGGCGATGGCGAACCTGGACGCAGCCCTCTCGATCGATGAACGGATCGCCGCCCTGCCGCTCGTGGTCTGGTCGACACAGACCAGGTCGGGAGACATTGCCGAACACGGCGGGTTCGATCCCGCTCGGGCCGGAAGCTTGTGGGCGAAGGTCTGCAGCGACAGCGGATTCTGCCGTTCGCAAAAATGCAAAACCAACGGACGCTGCTACGCGAATAACGTTCGTCGTCGTGCCCTCAAGGCCCACGTCGTCGTGGTCAACCATTCGCTCCTATTCTCCGACCTTTCGACGGAGAACGGCATCCTCGGCGAATACGATCACCTGATCGTCGACGAGGCCCACAACGTCGAGCGGGTCGCATCGAGTTACCTGGGGCGTGAGCTCAACATCTGGCGCGTCAAGAACCTGTGTGACACCCTGCGCAGTCCGGGACTGACCAACACGGGTACGCTGCCCGCGCTCAAACACTGGATGAACCTCGGCGAACTCAAGGATGCGGAGGTCAAGGGGTTCGAGGTCGGGATTGGAGGCGCAGAAGCGGCGATCGAGGACCTGTGGATGAACGCCCAGGCCTTCTTCCAGGACCTCACGCAAAGCGCGCGGGAGCAAAGCGGGAACAGTCGCGCACGATACACGGAAAAGCTCCGATACAAGGCGGACGACGACCCCTTCGCCAACGTGATGGAGTCGCTCGGCGAGTTCTCCGACGCGACCCAGAAAGCGGGCCTCGAACTGCACAAGCTGTCGAACTGGATGAAGGACCTGAAAGACGATGCCTTCCCGAACCAGGACGACATCAAGAACGAGCTCGATGCGCGGATCACGGACTGCTCAGAGTTGCTGGACGACATCGGGGACCTGACTGATCCTGACTACGAAGGCTGGGTTTACTGGATGGAACTCCCCGGCCGCGAGGAAAGCTCGGACACGAGGCTGTTCTCGGCCCCCCTCCGGGTCGCCGAGCAACTGGACGAGGCGCTCTACAGCCGGATGCACACAATCGTCTTCACCTCCGCCACCCTGGGCATACGGGGACGCCTGATCTACTTCCTCAGACGGATGGGGCTCGAAGGCGCGGACGAGGACCGGGTCACGAGTCTCTGCCTGGGGTCACCCTTCGACTACGACAGACAGGCGCTGGTCTGCACGGCCGGATTCATGCCCTCCCCCAAGGACGATCGGTTCCAGGACGCGGTCGACGGGGTGGTTCGTGAGCTCGCCGTGGACGTCAATCGCGGGACACTCATCCTGTATACGTCGTATAGTATGTTGAACAAGACGTATGGCGCCTTGAAGCTGGATCTCTCCTCACGGGACACGCTGTTGCTGGGCCAGGGCAAGGACGGCTCGCGCCAGCATATCACCGAGCGGTTCAAGGAGAACCGTTCTTCGGTGCTGCTGGGTACGGACAGTTTCTGGGAAGGCGTGGACCTGCCGGGAGACGCGCTCGAGATCCTGGGCATCGTTCGATTGCCTTTCGCCGTACCGACCGACCCGCTGGTGGAGGCTCAGATGGAGGAGCTCCAGAAGCAGGGCAAGGATCCCTTCATACATTATTCGGTACCCGAGGCGATCCTCAAGTTCCGTCAGGGCTTTGGGCGGCTGATCCGCAATGCGACGGATCGAGGTGTCGTGATCGTCATGGATAACCGGGTCACCTCCACCAAGTATGGCAAGGCGTTCCTGGAGTCCCTTCCGGCTCCGGCCAGAACGTTCACCTCCCGCGAAGAGATGACACAGACGATCCGACAGTGGTTCGCCGAGACAGAATCGATCGCGCAGGCCTCTGAGGCAGCAGATTGAACGACGTGCAGGAAATCAAGGATCCGCTGCGTAAGCTGCTCGCGCGTGTCCCTCCTGAGTCCCACCCGATCGTCGGACAGGCGTATCATATCGCCTTCGCCAGTCACGAGGGGCAGCGGCGGGATGCAGGCCAGCCCTTCATCATCCATCCGATTGCAGTGGCCGTATTGCTCGCGAGTGAACTCGGATTCTCGCGCGATGCCGAGATGATGACGGCCGCCCTTCTGCACGACGCCGTCGAGGACTCGGCCCTGGACTTCGAAGACATCGATCCGACCTTCGGCCCGGCCGTGGCCAGACTCGTCCGTGGCGTGACCAAGGCGGAGGGCGTTCAGGCCAAGAACCGCGCAGCTCGCCGGAATGCGACGCTTCAGAAGCTGTTCGCCGCCGCGCAGGATGACCCACGGGTCCTGATCCTGAAGCTGGCAGATCGCGTGCACAACATGCGCAGCATCGACGGGATCGACGACCCTTCCCGACGTCGCCGGATCGCACAGGAAACGGCCGACGTCTACATCCCGATCGCTCACCTGCTCGGGATGCGACGCACCCAGCGTGAGCTCGAGAACCAGAGTCTCAGTTGTATCGAGCCGGAGGTTCACGCCGAGCTCACGCAGCGGCTGGCGACCGGCCCCTCACCGCACTACCACCTGTTCGTGGACAAGGTCAACCAGCTCCTCCACGCGGCGGGCATTCGGGTGAGGACCCGGATCCAGCCGAAGAGCATGTGGAGCATGTTTCGGAAGATCGAGCGACTCAACGTACCGCTCGCCAACATCCACGACCGCCACGCCATCGAAGTCATCGTCAGCAACCGGGACGCCTGCTACCGGGGCCTCGGCATGATCCACGGGCAGTTCGCCCCTGTGATGGAGAGCATCAAGGACTTCATCGCGCTGCCAAAGCGGAACCGCTACCGGGCCCTGCACACGACCGTCCTCGATGGGGGCAATCGATACGAGATCCACATACAGACCCCGGCGATGCACAGGGTCGGCGAACTCGGAGTCGCCGCGCTCAAAGGGGATCCCCGTTCGGATGAACGTCGTCGCCGATGGCTGGAGGAGTTGTCCGACTGGCACGACCACGACACGCCCTCCCATCACCTGCTGGAGGACCTGAAGCGCATCCTCTTCGTACGGGAGATCGCCGCGTTCACGCCGAAGGACGAGCCGATCATTCTCCCTGAAGGCGCTACCGTACACGACTTCGCTTTCGCCGTGCACACCGACCTCGGATTCAAGTGCGCAGGCGCCATCGTGAACGGGAAACATGTCGCCCGCGATACCTCGCTGAAGTGGGGAGACACGGTCAACATTCTGACCGATCCGGCTCGGACGCCCCGCCCCAACTGGCTGAGACACCTGAAGAGCTTTCACGCCCGGAAGGTCCTGAAGCGGCACCTCCATCTCAGTGAATCCGAGGTAAACTCAAGGTAGGCCCTGGACCACCGAGGATACACAAATACCCCCGTCCTGAACGGCCGGGGGTATTTGTGTATCCTCATACGAAGGTTGCGATCCCGAAGCGATGCGTGTTCATTGAATGTCCTGGCAGACTTTCAACAGGAGAGTAGGATGAAACGGATGCGGAGTGTGTTGTGGTTGGGTGTGGTTGCACTGTTTGGAATCGTTCTACAGTCGTGCTCGGGAGGCGGTGAGAGCAGACCGACCTTCCTGAGCGTGGGCACGGCACCGCCCGGCGGGACGTTCTTCGTCGTCGGTGGTGCGATCGCCCAAGTGGTCGACGAGAAATCGGAGGAAACGGGTTGGCAGGTTTCGTCCGAAGCGACCAAGGGCACGCAGGAGAACATACGACGCCTGTCCAAGGACGAACTGGATTTCGCCCTGGCGAACGCCGCCATCTCCTACTTTGCCGTACGGGGACAGGGCAACTGGGACGGCGAGCAGGGCATCAAGGCCGTGATGACACTCGCACCGAATGTCGCCCTGTTTATCACGCCCAGGTCCTCGGGTGTCTCCACCCTGTCCGACCTCAAAGGGAAGCGCGTCGTCGTCGGCCCTTCGGGCGCAGGATTCGACTACTTCCTCAAGCCGATTCTCCAGGCTCACGGCTTGACCTACGACGACTTCAGCCCGCTGCACAACACCCAGGCCGGCGCCGTCGACATGCTCGCAGACAGATCCGCGGCAGCGGCGTTTCTCGGCGGCGCGGTACCGACAGCCTCGATCACGCAGGCCGGCGCGTCACAGGGCATTCACTTCATCCCCTTCGAGGATGGGCCGAAACAGCAACTGTTCACCGACTACCCGTTCTTCTCACCCGCCACCATTCCCGCGGACACCTACCGCGGTCAGGCTGAGACCTTCGCCGGCATGAACGTCGGCAACATGCATCTCATCACCCGCGCCAGCCTGGACGAGAAGACGGTCTATCAGTTCACGAAAATCCTCTATGAACAGAGGGCCGAAGTCGTAAAGAAGCATCCGGCCGGCCGGGCGATCAACCCGAAGAACATCATTCGCGACACGGGAACGCCCTTTCATCCAGGAGCCGTCCGCTACTATAAAGAGATCGGCATCTGGACGGGGAACTGAGCGACGACCAAAACTGAATGACAGCTGAACGCACAAGCCCGACAGACATGGTCATCACAACCGTGTCCGTTCTGCTTTCTCTCTTCGTCCTCTCCGAGGTCAACTACCCGTCCCTCAGTCCGCAGTCTCAGCAGGCCGTATTTGGGGCTCTTGGCCTCGCACTCGTCTTCCTGCGAGCAGACGGCCATCGTAAACTGAACAGCCTGATCGCCTTCGGTATCGTCCTCACTTTCGCTTTCATCCTCATCCAGAACCAACCCGTCTTCAGCGAGACCTGGATCGATGGCCGATCGCTGGGTGAGCGGGCTGGTCAGGAAGCTTCGATCGACTACATCTTCGGATTGATCATCCTGCTGATCGTGCTGGAGGCTACTCGCCGCACGATCGGGAACACGCTCCCGATCCTCGCCATCCTCTTCATCGCCTATGCCGCCTGGGGACCGTATGCGCCGGACTGGCTCTTCCCGCACCGCGGCTACGGATGGGACCGCATCGTCAGCCAGACCGTCCTCCACTCACAGGGTGTGTTCGGGATCGCGATGCGCGTGATACTCACCTACGTCTTCCTGTTCGTCCTGTTCGGTGCGGTGCTCGAGAAGACAGGGGCCACAGACTTCATCATCGGGTTTGCCACCAACCTGTTCCGAAGGCGGAAGGCAGCCCCCGCCAAAGTTGCAGTCATCAGCAGCGGCCTGATGGGCAGCCTGTCGGGAAGCGCCGTCGCCAATACCGCGACCACAGGCACGTTCACGATTCCGCTGATGCGGTCAGCCGGGTTCAAACGGGAGCACGCTGCAGGGATCGAAGCCGCCGCTAGCTCAGGAGGCGCCCTGGTTCCGCCGATCATGGGCACGGGTGCTTACATGATGCTCGAGATCGTCGACCCTCCGGTCACGTATCTGCAGATCATCACGTCCGCCGTGATCCCGGCCGTCCTTTACTACGCATCCCTTCTGCTGATCGTACACCTTCAGGACACAGATACGCAGGCGGAGGATGCCGAGCGGGCAGATGTCGCGCTTTCTCGTCCAGCCGGCTTCCTGTTCGCGACCGCATTCGCGACACTGATCCTGTTCTTGATCATCGGCTTCACCCCGTTCCGGGCCGTAAGTCTCAGCCTACTCTTCGTCGTCATCCAGAGCGCTTTCCATCCGTCGACTCGGCTTCGAGCGCGTGACTTCCTGGTGATCGCCTCACGCGCATCGGCCGCTGGCGTCCCGCTCATCGCAGCAGCCGCCTGCGTCGGCGTGATCATCGGCGTCGTTACCCTTACAGGAGTTGGTGCACGACTGCCCGGCGTCATTGTCCCGCTCGCTCAGAGTAATCTCGCGCTTGGGCTCATCCTTCTGATGGTGTCAACGATCATCCTGGGTATGGGGCTCCCCTCCGCTGTCTGCTACCTGCTGATGGCCACGCTCGTCGGTCCGATCCTAGACGAGCTCGGCCTCGTCCCGCTGGCCGCCCACCTCTTCATCTTCTACTTCGGCATGATGTCGATGGTCACTCCGCCCGTCGCGTTGGCCGCATACACTGCGAGCTCAATCGCTGAATCCGGGATTATGACATCGGGGCTGGCTGCCTTCAGATTCGCCCTCGTCGGATTCGCCCTGCCCTACTGCTTCGTGCTGAATCCCGAACTCCTGCTCCTGTCGAGTGAGGGTGGATCACCGGCGGCGACAGACGTACTCGCGACCATCGCACTGACAGCGGCAGGCATCGTCCCACTCGCAGCGGCCGTAACGGGTCGGTTCACGCAAGCCCTCTCCGTCTCCCATCGGATCGCCCTCTTCGTATCAAGCGGATTCCTGATGTTCGCCCGCAGTACACCGAATGCCTGGATCGCCGCCGGAATCGGTGCGATCTTGTCCACCGCCATACTCATCGTCCTCACGCTTACCCGGAGGTCCGATTGATCGGCAAGATCACGATTGCGCTCATCGCCGCTCTGATCGCATTCATCATCGGCGTCAGGATGATCGCCCACCGAGCTCCGCGGCCCGATCGCCTCGGCGTCGCGGGCAGCAAGCTACTTCCCTGTCCCGACAAGCCCAACTGCGCCAGTTCACTCGAAGGCCTGGAACCGTTCCCTCACTCCGGCGATCGAGGTGCCGCCCACGCTACCCTACTCGGAATTCTTAAAACGTGGCCCCGCACCGAAGTGATTCAGACAACGGACGACTATATACACGTCGAATTCCGCTCACGCGTCTTCAGCTTCATCGACGACGGCGAGTTCTACCTCCCTGAAGGAGAAAGTGTGATCCACTATCGTTCGGCAGCCAGGATGGGACACTCCGACCTGGGTGCGAACGCGTCGAGGATGAGCGATATTGGGAGTACGCTCGTGGAGAAGCTCAAGTAAAACGTCGAGCAGTACCTAAGTCGAAAGCAGATCGCACAGCCCACTGGACCAAGAATCATCCAACGGAGGCCGCATGAAAATCGAATCGATCGAGTCGCTCGTCGTCAAACTCCCCAGGACCGGAACCGAGGTCTCCGAATCGATCTACAACAGCCCGGGTCGCCCCCTTGCCTACCACACGGATCCGCCCTTCGGGGACGTAGCGGCGGCCAACCACTCGGAAGCGCTGTTCGTGAAGGTGACGACCGAATCAGGCCACGTCGGTTGGGGAGAGGGCCAATCACTCGTCGCTCCCGAGGCAACTCACGCGGTCGTCCAGAACCTGCTCGCTCCGATGCTCATCGGTGAGAACCCGCTCGCTCGAGCAAAGCACTGGGATCGCACATACAACGCCATGCGAGGACGCGGATACCGATCCGGTTACATGGCTGCGGCCATCGCAGGGATCAACAACGCGTTGTGGGATCTATCAGGACGCATCCTCGACATCCCCTGCTACGAGCTGCTGGGCGGGCCGTATCGCAACAAGGTCCGCATATACAACAACGTCGGTGGGCGAACGCCTGAGGATGGCGCCAAAGCCGCAGCTGCCTCAGTCGCCCGCGGATATGACGCGGTGAAGTACCACCTATACAGACCGATGGAGAGGGCGCTCGAGTATGTCGACCTGACCAGGGAGGCAGTCGGCCCTGACGTCGACATCCTCGTAGATCTCACCTGGCACTACGACCAACCTGGCGCGATCGCCCTCGGACGTGAGCTCCAGAAGCGCAAAGTCTTCTGGCTGGAGTCTCCGGTCCCCAGCGAGGAACTGAGCCGACACGCGGAAGTCGCGCAGGCACTCGACCTGCCGGTGTGCATCGGCCAGGAGTACTACAACAGCTACCAGTTCCGAGCCGTCCTCGAGGCCCACGCCGCCGACATGCTCCTCCCCGATCTTGCTCGCTGCGGCCTCACTGGAGGCCAACGGATTGCCCATCTCGCCGAAACCTTCGACGTTCCCCTGTCTCCCGCTGTTGGAGCCGGAAACGTATACTCCTCAGCCGCCCAGCTGCAACTGTCCGCCGGCATTCTGAACTTCGTGATCATGGAACACTTCGACATCCCGTTCGAGCGCAAGAGCGAGATGATCCTGAAGGAAACGCTGACTCGTAACGGCAGCTACCTGGAACTCCCCGATCGCCCGGGTCTCGGCATAGAAATGGACGAAGAGAAGTTGCAGCAGTATATCGTGAGCTAACGATTCTCAATCCTCCATCACCTGTCCTCCGAAGCTTCAGCGGAGGAAGATCAATCCCAATGAATATTCTCTTCATAGAATGCGACAGTATGGACGGCCGGATCATGGGCTGCATGGATCATCGGGCCGCATATACGCCCAACATGGACGACCTCGCCGAAAGGGGTGTCCTGTTCAGAAACGCCTACTGTAACTCGCCGCAATGCTGTCCGTCCCGCGCCAGCCGTTGGAGCGGCAAGCACAACCACGTCATCGAGGCCTGGAACAACTACAAGGGCATCGAGCCTGGCGATCGCACGTATGTCTCGGACCTCGAAAGCGCCGGATACATCCACCAGGCCTACGGAAAGACGGACTACGTCTCCGGCAGTCATTCACTGGGGAATCGGGTTACTTCGTGGAATCGTGCAGCGAACATCACGCTCAGCCGGACCGGCAGCCCGCTCAAAGGTCTGCGTCAGATCGAAACGCAGGAACGGGAGGTCCACAGACGGGACTGGTAGAAAGTCGCGAACAGCATCTCCTTCCTCGAAGCGCGGTCAGCTGACGAGAAGCCCTTCATCCTGCATTGCAGCATGGGCTGTCCTCATCCTGCCTTTGTGTCCTCACGCTACTACCTCGACCGGATCGACGAGAGCATAGTCGACGTGCCGCCTTACGAGGCAGACCTGCATCCCGTGATGAAATACATGAGCGCGACCAAGGGCTGCCTCGGACCGTTCACGGACGACGAGATTCGTGCGATTCGACGCACCTATTTCGCGATGGTCTCCGAAGTGGACGAGATGCTCGGCGAACTCGTGGCCACGTATGACCGCCTAGGGCTCGCCGACAATACTTACATCGTCTTCTCGAGCGACCACGGAGAGATGAACATGGAACATCGCCAGCAACTCAAGAACGCGATGTATGAAGCATCGGTGCGGGTTCCCTTGATGGTATCCGGACCAGATGTCGTGTCGGACCGCTCAGTGGACGAGGTCGTCTCGCTGGTCGACCTCTACCCCACCTTCATGGATATGGCAGGTCTTCCCCATCCAGACGACCTCGCCGGTGTATCGCTGATGCCCGAGTTGCAGGGCGGCTCAGCCGACAGACCAGATGCGGTACTGAGCCAGTATCATGGCAACTTCGCCAACACGGGTGAGTTCATGATCCGGCGTGGCGCACACAAATACATCGGATATACAGGCTACGAGCCCCAGCTGTTCGACCTGGACAAGGATCCTGACGAGATTCACAATCTGGCGAACGAGCAACCCGATCTTGCCGCCGAAATGGATACGGCCCTGCGTGTGCTGGTCGACTATGAGGCCGTGGACGCGAAGGTAAAGGCCTACGACCGCGCGAGCTATGTGGCATGGCGTGAGGAGACAGGTGAACCGGCCTACGAAGAGGCAATGGCCGAGATCCTGCCGGGCTGGGGGGACAGGGAGCGCGAGAAGACGGAAGCCTGGCTCGCCTCAGGCTGACAGAATCCCGGAGACCGGATGTCGATTCCCCTGGCACAATCCGCCCCTGAATCCCACTCGACCATCACGCTGAGAGGCGTATCTCTGGGCGTGGCTGCAGCCGCGCTCACGAGCGGATGGGTCAGCTACGCCCGAACGGGCGCATCGACGTCCGACGTCAACATCACGCACCTCCCTGTCGCTTTCCTCGGCGTCTTCATGCTGATCGCGGCGGCGAATTTCACTTACCGCAGTATGGGCCGCGCTGGCCTTTCCCCTTCTGAACTGCTGACCATCCTCCCGATGGGCCTAGTCGCGGCAATGATTCCCGCGCGAGGCCTGACCGGAACCTGGCTCGGCCTGATGGCCGCGCCCTACTACCTCGCCACCCCCGAGAACGGCTGGATCGACTACATCCAGCCAAACCTGTCCACCTGGCTCTTCCCCCGGAACGATCACGGCGAAACGACCTGGCTTTACGAGGGGTTGCCCCAGGGCGTTCCCATTCCCTGGCAGGTCTGGGTCATGCCCACGTTCTGGTGGCTGACCCTGATCGTCGCCGGATTCGTGGTCTGCGCGGCGATCGTGGTGATCCTCCGCAAGCAGTGGGTGGACTACGAGCGGCTCGACTATCCGCTGATCACCCGCATCCTAGACCTGGTCGACGATTCCGAGGGCGCCTCAGGCACACCGAAATGGCCTGAACTGCTGACGGGCCGGCTGTTCTGGATCGGATTCAGCTTCTCGTTCGGCATCATCGCCTGGAACATCGTCGGCTTCTTCGACACACAATGGCCACGCATCAGCCTCAGTCCGCTAGGCGGCCGATTCTACGCGTGCCGGATTTGTCCGTGGATCATCACCCACATCAACCCGTATACGATCGGGTTCGGCTACTTCGTGAAATCGGAGATCCTGTTCTCGATCTGGGCGTTCCACCTGTTCTTTATCGCCCAGGTCGTGTTCCTGCGCCGGACGGGGATGCAGCTGGGCGGGAAGGATGTCCCAGGTAGAAACTGGGGCGATCCAGTCGTCAAATGGCAGAGCCTGGGCGCTCTGTTCGCCTTCGTCGTCTGGGGGCTATGGACCGCGAGACGACACCTCGCGACAGTATTCAGTAAGGCGGCTGGGCGGTCGCCGGAAGTCGACGACTCGGACGAAATGCTGTCTTACAGGACGGCGGTGATCTGTCTGGTGACGGGGGTTGTATTCATCGCGCTATGGATGGCCAAAGCTGGTGTGCCCCCGACTCTGATCGCCTTCATCATCCCGACAGCCATCGTGTTGTATATCGCGCTCGCCCGGTTTGTCTGTGAATCGGGTACGCTCTACCTGAGCCAGCCCACATCGCCTCTGGAGGTTGGATACCAGATGGTCGGGACCACGACACTCTCAGCCCGTACAGTGGTCGCCGCTTCCACCGCGACCACCATTCCCTGGATGCTGTTCATGCCGGCGCTCTCCCAGAGTGCAAAGGCGGCGGACCGGATACGCGGTGGGAAGCGAACCTTGTTCTGGGCGCTCCTGTTGGGACTGGTCGTGGCCCTCACTGTCAACATCGTGATCGTACTCGGGAACGGGTACGCGATCGGTGCCTTCAATTTTTCCGAGTTCCCCTTCACACGCTACGCGCCCCGCAGGATCGGCGGAATGGTTCAGACGATCAAGAACCCGCATCTCCCGTCTCTTCCGCATCTGATGGTCTTCCTCATGGGAGCGGCCATCATGATCGCGCTGACCGTAATTCGCTACCGGATGAGCTCCTGGACGCTCCACCCGATCGGATACGCGATCAGCACCACTAACATCCGTCTGCAGGTCACCTCACTCTTCGTCGTATGGGGAATCAAATCGCTGGTGATGCGTGTGGGAGGGGTGCAACTGTATCGGAGGCTGTATCCGCTGTTCCTCGGCCTGATCCTGGGCAGGACGGCCGGCACCCTAGTCGCCTTTATCGTGGACCTGATCTGGTTTCCCGGCAGTGGCCACGGTGTCCATGGATGGGCTTAAAGGTAAAAGCGAGTTCCGAGTGCAGAGTAGTGAGTTTTGAGGTGGGCGTCCGAGTAGTTCTTTTGCCTTTACTCCAAAACTCAACACTCACTACTCGGTACTCGTCTTTCGCTTTTCTACCCCATGCCCACCTTGAAGGTCGTCCGAGACTTCGCCGCTTCCATCTTCTTCTTCAACCGAACCGTTGCGGAGAGCTTCTGTTCCTTCTCTTCCAGATCTTTCACCTGCTTCTTCAGCTCTCCGATCCCTGATTCCCGTATTCGTGATGAGGTGAACACCAGTCGAGTCCGAGAGCATCTTGAGTAGCAGTGGATCGTGGCCAAAATAGGCAGCCGTACAATCGGCCAGCGTCTTGAGCCCCAGTGACTTGACTTTTGACAGATACGGGAACACCGTTCTTAGACGACTGTCTGCGAATCAGTCGCGCCGAACGGCGATATCAGGTGTTCGTGCGACAGGAATGTCCCCAGCTGGCGCGTCGACACCCAGCCCTTGACGGTCATGACGGAATCCATCTGGCCACTCGACGAAGTCGATGCCAACACGGAAATCAGCACAGCTTTAAGCAATTCCATATCGATCCGACCTCATCCATTGGTGTTTGGGAGTAATCTAGATGGAAACATCACAAGTGGTTCGGCAAATACGCATGAGCGGGTATGCCGTGTTCGAGAACATCATCCCTGCCAACGAAGTTTCGGCCATCAGGAAGGAGGTCGTCCGACTTCAAGCGGAACATGATGCCGAGTCTCGTGCCCGCCAGGAAGCGACCCGTGCGAAGGGCCACCGGATCGGCGCTAAAGGCGTAGGCGTCCTGAAGCAGGTCATCAACTACACTCAGTGCTTTGCCCCTTACCTGGCGGACCGGCGCATCATGGATGTGGCCGAGACGTTCTTTGGTCCATACGTGCGAATCTCATGTACGGATGCGGTCGTCAACTGCCCTGGTAACGAGCGCGGATACTGGCACGCGGACTGGCCCTACAACCAGACCAACGCCTCGAACGTCAAGGCGCCGTATCCGGACTGCATGTTCCACCTGTCCTCCATCTGGATGCTGACCGACTTTTCGGCCGAGAACGGCGCTACCTTCATTATACCCGGAAGCCATAACACGACGGACAACCCGTCAAAGGGCGACCTTCAGGACTTCGACCACGAGGCCCCCTACCCGACCGAAGCGAACGCCTCGGGCCCGGCCGGATCGGTCCTGTTCTACGACAGCCGACTCTGGCACGCCGTAGCCCCTAACCTGAGCAATGAACCACGCGTGGCCTTGATCGTCCGGTACGCGCCCTGGTGGCTCAACCTCAACCCCACGATGATCGGTCGTCCGGAACACACTGCCATGGTACTTGAGACCGGTGGGAAGAATTACGAATCCACACCGATCTCCCGTGAGGCCTATACCGCCCTCTCACCAGGAGTCCAGGCACTCTACGGCCACTTCGTCGCCGACTAGGCCTCCTCCCGCCCACCAGGGTTCCACTCCTTCTCGCTTCCGATAGCCCGTACGCGGTGTCAGAGCAGCGTACGGTGCTCCCCAAAACGCCGATAACGCGCTCACTTGACGCTGACCCGATCCTTCCTTTAGCTAACGGATGTGGCTCACATCGTGAACAGCCCGAAGATATTCGGATACGCCGTCGCGATGATCATCATCGCTGGCTGGTGGATCTAGCAGCGCTTCACCGCTCGACTCGACGAGGATCCCCCCGTCGAACGTCCCCGCCGTCGCCTGCCCATGGAGGACCTGGCGGAGGAGGAAGTCCTCAGCCAGCTGTATGCGCGGATCGAAGCGCTGAAGCAGCAGGCGATCGAGCCTGCCGAAACCCGACGACCGGCAGAAGGAGCTAGAGGTATACGACCTGCAGCGCGACCTGGTACCCGACCACGCCGCGATCGCATACAACCGGGCATCGACTCTGTTCGAATACGGCGACCTGGATGGCGCCGTGGACGGGCTCCTGGAAGCCATGTCCATCGGAATGCCCGAGCCTGATCTGTCAGAGTACAAAGCCGCTCGCGGCGGATTGGTCCAGATGGCGTTCCCATCGAAACACGAGATCAGGTATCCGGACTACATCCTGGATATCGAGGCGTATCTGCACAAGGTCGAAGCTCAACGAGCCGAGGGTGTTCCCTTGCTGCACGGTCTGGCGACCCTCGCCCGAATCCGAAAGGATGATGCAGCCGCGCTGGGTTACTACACGCGCATCCTCGATTTAGACCCCGAAGACCATACCGCTCTTACGAACCAGGCCCTGCTCGAATCCCAGGAGGATCCCACATGAAGGCCATTGTCCTTACCGTTTTCATCCTCCTGACGGCTTGCGCCAAGGAGCCGTCGGTGACGGCTCAGGAGGCCCGGGTTGAGCGCGCGACGGCAGATCTCAATCGAGAGAAACAGCGTTTACAGACGCTCAGGGACAGCCTCGTCATCAAGATCGGCCAGAACGAGCAACTCGGGATGACGCGCAAGCAGGCTGAGGCTGTAGAAAAGTCGCTCATCGAAGTCCAGGCTACCGTCGTTCGAGCCGCAGAAACCAACCTGAAACACCAACAAGAGCTCCTCGCTCTGTTGAAAACAGGACATCGTTAGCCTGCCACGTTTTGGGCCGATCTTGTAACGGATCGTTGCATCATAACCCCGAAAACGTTGTTCCGAAGAACCATTCTGCCTATTTTTTGCTTCGGCACGGTCGTTGCCGGCATAACCCCCAGATATCCCTGGTTACCCAAAGATAGATGATGATGCATGAATGAACGCCAGATACAGCCGGCGCTAAAACTCGCCAGAACCACGGCGGGACTCGAACGCTACGTCCCCAATGAAGCTAAGCCGTGGGATGACGTCCGGGCAGGACACCTTCTTAGAAGGACAGTCTTCGGCCCTACCCCGACGGAGATCAATGAGGCGATTCGGAGCCGACCCGAGGACGTGGTCGAGCAGCTCCTGACAGACCAGCGCCTGCCTGATCCTCCGGACACGTGGGTTAATGAGGATCCCTTCGTCCGACCGGATCGTGATCAGCGCAGGATTCAGCGCGAGCAACTGGACCAGACGCGTCAATGGTGGATGACCTTGATCGCCAATCAGGGCCTGTCTCTCACCGAGAAGATGACCCTCTTCTGGCACGATCACTTCGCAACCCAGGCCGTCGACGTCAAGCGTCCCCAACTGATGTTCAAGCAGAACACGAGGTTCCGGCAGAGCGCGTTCGGTAACTTCAAGACCCTCGTTCTCGCGATGAACACGGATCCGGCCATGCTCTACTACCTGGATGGCCGGTTGAACCGCGTGGGAAACCCGAACGAGAACTACGCGCGCGAGCTGATGGAACTTTTCACGATGGGGGTCGGGAACTACACCGAGCAGGATGTCGGCGAGGCATCACGTGCCCTGACCGGCTGGGTCGTGGATGGCCGCCGATCCCGGCTCAACGACAGCCGGCACGACAAGGGACAGAAGACGATCCTCGGCGAGACGGGCAACTGGAACGACCTGAGCGTCACGCGCATCATCTTCGACCAACCCGTCACGGCCAGATTCATCTGTCGTAAGCTCTACCAGGAGTTCGTCTACCACTACCCTGACGAGCATATCGTCGATCAACTAGCACAGATCTTGCGGGAGAACGATTACGAGCTCAAACCAGTGCTGGAAACGCTCCTCCTGAGCGCACATTTCTTCGATGACAGTACGATCGGGTCAAAGATCAAGAGCCCGATCGACCTGACGGCGGGAACCGCTCGCTCGCTGGGGCTGCGTGTTGGCGAAGGCGACAACCTGACCGCCGAGTTCTTGGTAGACCAGGCCGAGGACCTCGGGCAGAAGCTCCTCGACCCGCCGAACGTCGCCGGCTGGCAGGGATACCGATCCTGGATCAGCACGAATACGTTGCCCAAGCGACACCTGCACACGGACAAGCTCGTCGACGGCAAGTCGCACTTCGTCGGACGAAACTACTACACGATGAACCCGATGGACCACAAGGCCTATATCAAGACCTTCCCCAACCCGTGGGATGCTACCGAGTTGGTACATTCAATGGGGCGCTGTATGACGTCGTTCCCCGTCGATGCCGAACGTGAGGAGATGTTCCTGACCGTTCTGCTCGAAGGTGCGGAAGTCTACGACTGGAATCCGGATGCGACGGGTGCGAAGTTCCGGATGGCCAATCTGCTCAAACTCATCCTGGAGTTGCCCGAGTATCAGCTCGGGTAGATGCCTATGATTTCTAGACGAAAATTCCTGAAACGAAGTGGTAAGGCCGCCGGAGCCACGATCGCCCTGGGCGGCTACTTGGCGAGGGCATACAGCCAGGAGACGACCGTCGGCCCCATAGGCGCGACCGCCATGTCCGATACGGACCGGGTGCTCGTGATTGTCCGGATGGACGGCGGCAACGATGGGCTGAACACGATTATACCTTACCGGAACGACGACTACTACTTCAACCGTCCAACGCTTGGGATTCCCGCCAACGACGCCAGGATCAACAAGCTGGACGACGAGCGGGGATTCCACCCGTCGCTCACGGGCTTCAAACAGCTCCACGACGAAGGACGTTTCCTGACGATTCAGGGCGTCGGTTACCCGAACCCGGATCGATCGCACTTCCGTTCGACCGACATCTGGATGACGGGTAGCGATTCGAACGAGTTCCTGACCACCGGATGGCTAGGTCGGTATCTCGACGCCGTCAACCCGGACTTCCCGAACACGCTCACTGATCATCCGCTGGCGATCGACATTGGTCCCGTTCTTTCGCTTTCCCTGATAGGAAAGAGTGGCGGGATGGGGATCGCGCTCAGGAATCCGCGTGAGTTCTCGTCGCTCGTGAACCTCGGGAACCAGATCATCGACGACAACGCCATCCCGACACCAGCTGGATTCGAACTCGACTTCATCCGGCAGGTAAACCGCGAGTCCATCCAGTATTCGGGCGAACTCCGGAACGCGAGCGACAGAGGAAAGAACCTCGTCGAGTATCCGGATACGACGCTTGCCGGTCAGCTCGCGCTCGTGGCGCGCCTGATCGCGGGCGGTATGAAGTCTCGTGTTTACCTCGTCTCACAACGGGGTTACGACACGCACTCGAATCAGCTGACCCGACACGAAAGTCTGATGGCCGACCTAGACGGTGCGATTCACGCCTTCCAGCAGGATGTCACCGCACTCGGGCTTCAGGAACGAGTCCTCGGCATGACGATTTCTGAATTCGGCCGTCGCGTCGCAGAAAACGGCAGTGCGGGAACCGATCACGGGACGTCGGCTCCGGTGTTCCTGTTCGGATCCCAACTCGCTCCAGGCATTGTCGGTCCGGACCCCGACTTCCGAACGCTTGACGATCGCGGCGACTTCTTCCACGCCTATGACTTCCGTCAGGTATACGGATCAGTATTGAGTCAGTGGTTCGAGGTCCCCGATGCTGCCACGCAGAGTATCCTGCCGGTGGCCTCGGACCAGGTCCCGGTCATCCGCCCAATTCACACGGCGGCCTCCGATTTCAACCAGGACGGAATCGTCGACTTCCAGGACTTCCTTCAGTTTGCCGACGGCTTCCAACGAGGCGACACCCGCTTCGACCTGAACGGTGACGGTGAGACCGGCTTCAACGACTTCCTGGAGTTCGCCCGCGCCTTCGGCCGCCGCACCTCCTGACTCATATTCAGGCTATAGAAAGGGCCCGTATCTCAAACGAGATACGGGCCTTTAGTCTTCAAGGTCTTGGCTTTCTACCGCTCTCCCCCGCTGCCGATCAAGGGGAGGGAAGGGATGTGTCACTATTCCCCCTTCCAGCTCGGATACAGCGAGTGTTCCAGGCCGAAGATGCTCAGGATCCGTCCCGCGACAAAGTCAGCCAGATCCTCGAACGTCTCAGGCTTCTGATAGAACGCCGGATTCGCGGGCAGTACGGTTGCACCCGCCTCAGCCACTGTCACCTGATTCCTCAGGTGGATCAGGTTCATCGGCGTCTCTCTCGGCACGATGACCAGTGGCCTCCGCTCCTTCAGGGTGACGTCGGCGGCACGTTCAATCAGGTTGCTCGAAGCACCTAGGGCAATCCCCGACAGATACTTCATCGCACATGGGACAACCACCATTCCACGCGAAGCGACCGACCCACTCGCGATGGGCGCCGCGAAATCGCTCGCCTGATGGAGCCGTACCGATCCATCTCCACCATATTCGCCCTCCAGGTAGTCAGCGATCTCCACGCGTTTTCCCTCATAGCCCCCTTCATCCCGTAATAGCATCCATCCTGTCTCGGATACGACAAGATCGACCTGAACGCCGGCGATCAGGAGCCCCCTGATCGTTCTCAGCGCATAGATGACGCCGCTCGCACCTGTGACGGCCAATGTGATTCGGTTCGACATCAGAGCACCAGAACGTCGATCGCGGTCACAGCGAAGTAGGCCACGCTGATCATCGCGTTGAGATTCAGGAAAGCGATCCCAGCCTTGGACAGGTCGTCCGGCTTTACGAGACGATGTTCATAGACAAGGAGCCCGCCAATCCCGAAGACACCGAGGTGATAGAGCCACCCGAGCGAAAAAACCTGCCCGACCACCAGCATCGCGACAAAGGCGCACACGTGCAGCCCCTGCGCAATCCACAGAGCCTTCGCGATCCCGAACCGTTGGGGAATTGAACACGCCCCGAACTGACGGTCAAAATCCACATCCTGTGTCGCGTAGATGATATCGAAGCCTGCGACCCACAGGAGTACGGCGCCCCCAAGTGACAGGATCTCCAGAGCCAGACTTCCGGTCACCGCTATCCACGCCCCGATCGGCGCAACGGATAGCGCCAATCCGAGGAACGCCTGTGTCGCCCACGTGAATCGTTTGGTGAGTGAGTAGAAGAAGACGATCCCGAGCGCAACAGGCGAAAGGGCGAAGCAAAGCGGATTCAGCCTGTAGGAGGCGTACACCAACACGCCTGAAGAGACGGCAATAAAAAGGAGGACCGCCGCGGACGAGATCTGTCCCGTTGGGAGCTCTCGGTTCGACGTCCTCGGATTCTCCGCATCCATCTTCCGATCCGCCCACCGATTGAAGCCCATTGCCGCACTCCGTGCCCCCACCATCGCCACAATCACCCACCCCACAGTCTCTGGCCGAATTTCCGCCTCGACCGAAGCCAGTACGACGCCGCTCAAGGCAAAGGGTAGAGCGAAGATGCTGTGGGAGAACTTGATCATCCTCCCGTATGTCAAGAGTCGGTCGATCATCCTATCCCGTTTCCGGCATAAACGTCGGCATCACCACACCCTGAAATGGAGCGTATTCGCCGCGACACTGTGCGAAGTGAATCTCGCAGTTCCGACCTCCCCAGGCGTATACGGCTCCGAGCAGGTCTCTCGCTAGTGCGGGCACCAGGAGGAGCACCGTCTGTCCACGGTGGTGATCAAGTTCCGCTACGGACAGGTCGATCGCCGTTTCCTCGTTCCGCATCACGCCGGGTCCCATGATTCTGCTGCCCGGATGACCTACAGAGGCCAGCACCCCATCGACGTTACCTGATGCTCCAATCGCGACCGAAACGTGCCATATCCCACGCACATTCTCGATGAAGTAGGCCCAGTCCCGTTCCCTGTGGATTCCCGCGACCTGCGCCTCCAAATCTACGATTGCTGCCAGATCGTCAAGCGTCGCATCGCGAACGCCATCCCCAGAGGGCACATCCAGCCCCTCTTCGGGCACGTTCACCAGTATGTCCTGGAAGGTCGTGTGCGGCACAAAGCCGGCGCGCGAATAGAGAGAGAAGGAATCCAGGTTCAGCGCACTCGAAACCAGCCTCGTCGGCTTCCCCGCTCCATCCGCCTTCGATGTGATCTCGTTCAGCAGCCTGCGGGCCAACCCCTGACCGAAATAGCTGGGATGGACATTCATGATCCCGAGTGAAACGTGCGTCTCTCTCGGGTGGTAGAAACAGGACCCCATTAGCCGTCCGGTATCCGGGTGTTCCACGACCAGACAACAGCCCGGATCCAGGTCTTCATAGACTTCGCAGAACAGACGGGTGGTCGCCTCGGGTTCGCCGCCGAAGATCGCCCCCATCCCGTGTGACGTATAGTAGTCGTTAGTCGACACGTGGATCAGCTCGGCCACAGCCGAGCAGTCCGAGTCGGTCATCGCACGGATCGTCACGCTAGACCGTCACCTCGAACTGGTTAAGCGTATCCAGTGGCGTCTTCACGTCGCCCCACGCCACCTCATGAGGGGGCAAATCACTCAGTACCGCACGTGCAGCGCATATACCAGCGGCCTGCCCCATAGCCACGGCGTTCCCCGTCACGCGATAGCTCGAATGAGCGATGAAGTCACCGCTGATACACCGCCCCGCCATCAGCAAACCATCCACATCCTTCGCGATCAACGCACGGAGCGGAATATCGTAGGGCCTTGACCGGTGCGGCTTCGCTTCGACGATCTTCGTCTTCGACGGATCCGTCGAATGCACGTCGATCCCCATGGTCACCCGGCACACGGCATCCTCGAACCGTGCGCCCTCCAGAAGATCCTGCCCCGTCACCTCGTATCGTCCGTGTATACGTCGTCCCTCACGAACACCGATCTGCGCCCCCGTCGATACCACGCGCATCTGCGACCAGATGCCGCCGAGCTTCCGTAGTGCCTCGACCTGAGTGTGGACTTCTCTGCGGCCCCGGATCGTCGCGGCGGTGATCTCGTAAGCATCGTCGCACGTCACCCCATACTGGTGGTTCGACATCAGCGCGAACAGATCGTCTCGGATACGGAACAGGGTCGGGTTACCGTAAGAGGGCGCTACGCCGATCTCGGTCATCAGCGCGCCAAGCCGCTGTTTGGGTTCAGCCATCGACCCGCCCACATACGACTCGACTTCGTCGAAACGGATACCGGACACCAGCGCCATCAAGCTCATCGGCTGTACGGCTCCCGTCTCGGGATGTCCCATGTCGAACCCGCATCCCGCGAGCGCACCCAGATCCCCGTCGCCGGTCGCATCGATGAAGACCTTTGCGTGCCAGGCTTCACGACCGGCTTTCGACTCGGTGATCACCAACGACAGTCGATTCCCGGTGTCCCGGGCAGCCGCCACGACGCGCGTATGTGTTCGCACCTCAACGTCCGCCTCCAGACACATCTCGTCCAGAAGCAGCTTCATCTCTTCGACGTCGTAGGCGTAGTTCTTCCCACCCTCCTGCCGCAGCCTGCGGGCATCGCGCTGATTGAGACGAGCCGTAATCTCTGCCATCAGACCGGGTTTGTTACCCGAATCGATGATCCAGCTGAGCGCCCCGGTCGTCCACACCCCACCCAGACACCCGTGTAGCTCGATCAAACGTGTCCTGACCCCCTGCCGCACACAAGCGATCGCCGCCGCAACACCAGCCGGCCCTCCACCACAGACGACTACATCCGTCTCGTCTACGACGGGGATGTCTCTAGATTGTTCTAGATGCGTATCCATTATGCCACGCTTCACCAAGGTTGTGCGCTTGCCTACCTGACTACTGACCACTCACGACTGACTGGCTTCCTACTGCCTCACGAATTTCTGGAGTCGCGCATCGGCCTGTACTTCGGTGACGTACAGATCCCCCTTACTGTCCAGCCAGATCCCGTGCGGACACTTCACGAACTCGCCAGGTTTCTCGCTCTCAACACCGCCGCCCCACTCGGTCAACTTCGTCCCCTCCAACGTCCAGATGCTCACCCGCTGCTCGAGCTCGGCGATATACACAATCTCGTCATCGATATAGATCGTGTCCGGTTGGTGGAGGCCATCCCACTCGTGGAGGTAATTCCCGTCGGTATCGAAGAACTGGATCCGATTGTTCGATCGATCGGCTACCAGCAGCCGATCGTGCTTGTCGACCCGTACACAGTGGGGCAGGTCGAACTGGCCAGGAGCGGTACCCGGCTCACCCCACGACTTGATGTGTTCTCCATCAGCAGTGTATTTGTGGACCCGGGCATTCCCGTAGCCATCGGTCAGATACATGTCGCCCGAAGCATCGAAGGCGAGGTCGGTCGGCAGGTTGAACGGTTCGCCCTCAGCTCCCGGCTGATCGGGGGTGCCCAGGGTCATTAGCAACTCACCGTCATTCGTGAATTTTCGCATGCAGTGGGTCTCTCGCTCGACGCAGTAGACGTTGTCCTCCCCGTCGATGTAGATCCCGTGTGCATCTTTCAGGATGTCCTCGCCCCAAGAGGTCACGAAGTTGCCGTCGATGTCGAAGACGACCATCGGGTGCTCACTCCTGGAGTACACGTGAACACGATCCTTAGAGTCCACAGCGACAGCTGGGACCCAGCCGAACGACCATCCGTCCGGGAGTGTCCACCAGTTATCCTGCACCTCATAAACGAAATCGCCACTTCCGAATGCCATCAGATGCCTCCTGTAAACCGATTAGAAACTGCCGGCCAAGAATATAACGTCCGGGAGTGCCTTACACCAAAAAGCCCCTTTCCCACGAGGAAAGAGGCTTACGAGTAAGTGGTCTGACAGCTCAGGACTCGACCGACTTCTCGCCTTTCGCTTGCGCCACTCGAGCTCCTTCTCCTTCCGCTGGTCCTGCTGCCCCGACGTGATCTGAATCTGCTCCAGATTCTGCTTGAGGCCGGCCCAAGGCGTCTTGAGCTGGCTAAGCTTGTGCTTCGAGATCCCTTCTGCCTTCACTGCGATCAGATACTTCCGCCGAGACGTTTACAACTCCTCAGTAAGCTCCTGAATCCGCTTGGGGTTGTTCCGATATTGCAGATCCTGGGACCGGGTTTCGAACACGGTCAGCATCTTCACGATCACGAGAAGCGCGAGAAAGCTCAATGTCAGGATGCCCCAGAACACGCGAGGATTCACCTAAAAGCACGGGTTGAGATCGACTGAGCTATAGGGATAGTGTCATCCTGCTACGATGTCAATTTCGGCCCCGAGGCCAGAATTGAACCTAACCGATTTAAATACAGTAAATTACACTCACAAAACAAGCGCAGAAAATTGTGGTTTTCCCCACAGATTGCCCTAAAAGAAGAACTCAATTCAGGACCATCTGTCCGAAGGCTTGCGCAAAAAGCAGGAAATCAGGGAAGTCGACCGAGCCATTTCCATCGAGATCGAAACGTGCGTCGAAGCCTGATTCACCCGATGTGATCCCGAACGCCTGTGCAAACAGCAGGAAGTCGGTGAACCCCACCACCCCATCCGTGTCGAAGTCGGAAAGCGAAATCGTCGACTGGGAGATTGTCGGTTGGAATGACCGGCTACGGATAAGGATGGCTCGGGGAGCCTCCCCCAACTTGTAGGTATCGATGACAGTAAAGGATTTCGTGTCGAAGACGACCAGGTCATTGGAACTCGCGTTCGTCACGTATACACGACTGCCGTTTTCGGACACGGTGAGTCCGCGGGAGTTGGCGCCGGTCGGCAGCACCTTAACCGTTCGCTCCAGCCGCCGATTCACCGTGTCGATGACGAGCAAGTTCCCACCATCCTGGTCAGTCGCGTAGAGCGTGCGGCCATCGGGGGAAAGTTTGACTCGGAACACACCGGACGGGGTCGTGATCCGTTCCACTTCACGCTGACGGTTCAGATCCACGATCCCGATACCGCCGTCGAACCCAGACACATACAGCGTGCTTCCGTCGGGTGAGACGACAAGCGACCGTGGGGACGGCAGCACGTCGATCCGGGCGGTCACGGTGCCGGCCACGGGGTCGACCACAAACACTTGATCCGCGCCGATATCCGTCACGTATACCGTTGAGCCATCGGGCGACAGGGCGATCCCGAACGGTCCATCGATCAACCCGCTCAGGTTGACACGTTTGGTTTCACGCAACTCGTCTACGTCGATGATCGAGAGACTCCGTGCATCCGAGTTGGTGACGTAGACCAGGTCTCCGGATCGACTCATCACGAGGTCAAGCGGTCCGAAACCAACATTGATCGTGGCAACAGCCTCGTGGGTAGAGGTCGAGATCGCGGTCACCGTCCTTGATGTTTGGTTCCCGAACCCGGTATTGGCGATGAAGATCGTCTCCTGATCCGGTGTGGTCACGGCATCGTGAGGTGTATCGCCTGTCTCGAGCCTCGCCACCTCACGTCCATTCCCAGAGTCGAGCACGGACAGCACGTTAGACCCGCTCTGAACGACATACACAACGGGTTCGCCCGTCAGCGCGATCACGTCGAACGTCAAGAGATTGGCGGCATCCGGTGGGAAGACCGTCTCGTTTCCTTCATCATCCCTCGCAATGATCTGGTATTCGACGCGAGCGCCGGCAGGGACGCCTGGAATCTCCCCCGAATAAGCATTCCCTGCCTCGTTCCGGAGTGCAACGTCCACAAACCCGGAACCACTGACACGGTACCGCAAGA
This sequence comes from Gemmatimonadota bacterium, assembly GCA_002727195.1. Taxonomy (GTDB): domain Bacteria; phylum Latescibacterota; class UBA2968; order UBA2968; family UBA2968; genus UBA2968. The sequence goes on along the minus strand of PBWH01000006.1, from coordinate 286,007 downwards.
CAGCCGACACAACGGAACCTTCGTCCGAAATCGACAACCTGACCGGGTATGGCCCCTGGGTATCGGGAGTGCTCACGGGCAGCTGCAGGTTCGTCAACTGGGGAAACCCTGGCACCGTCAACCCGAGGACAAAATCGATGGGCCCAGTGATCCGACCCGATTCGACGCTCACCGTCTGCGCAATATCGAGCCTGTCCACATTGTTGTAGTACTCATCCGCGAATCCGGTACGAAGACGGGAAAAAATCCCTCCGATATTGTTCTCGCTGACAGCTCCCTGGATCGGGTGAATGCCCACGCGATAAGCCCCGGGCGGCAATCCGGTGATCTCGTATCGGCCGTCGCCATCCCGACCTTTACGATCGCCCGCAGCCCCGCTCAAGGCGCTGACCACGAAATCTCCCGTCACCGCGTCATAAGCGACGACGTGAACCCCAAACGACGGGTTCCCGTTCCGGTCCGTCACCTGACCCGTGATCGACCCGAGCTGGTTTGCCCTGCTCCCGGGATACAGAAGCGTCGCACCCGCTGCGTCGTCTGGCTCCAACGTGCGGGCCACACCCGGGTCCTCCTGCGACGCAAACGGATTCATCGTCGGGCGAATCCGTGTGGGTCCCACCAACGGCGTGTGATCCAGCCCGATCAGGTGCCCGATCTCATGGGTCATCACATCCTGAAGATCCACAGGCCCGGGTCCGGGAAAGGCTTCCGTGACCGAGAAATTGAAGTCCCGCCCGTTGAACGTGATGTCCGCGTCGGTCACACGCCCTTGCTCGTCCCAGTTGATCGTCGTGATCGCGATGACCCCGGACCCTGCCGGTGCACCGATCTGAACACCCGATGGATCATAGGTGATCACGTTGTTCCGGTCGGTGCTCGACTTCCGGAAGTTCCCGACCCCGCCGAGTGCGAACGACAGGTCGGCTGCATCGACTTCATCCCAGGCCCTGAAACTGTTGGCCACGATGCGGTCGATGTCACGGCTATTGAAGGGAAAGCTGTTCGTGTTCACGAAATAGTGGAGGCCGTTCCGCGCTTCGCTGGTCGGCCAGGAAACCGTGACGATACGTCCCTGCTCATTGAACTCGATCTGGGGGACAAAGGCCTGTCCCGTGAACGGAAGGCAAAGAAGGGTGAGAAAAAACAGGAGGATGGGGAGGCGGCTTAGCATTCAGGCTTCAGTCGCTCTGGACAAGCACAGGATCCGGGTGCCGTGGATCCACGCGCCAGACCTCGTAGTCGCCATCCCCGTCGAAGTCGGCCTCGGCAATCGCGACATACGTGTCGCCGTGGTCCAGCACCACGTATTGGAATTTGCCCGGCATGTCGTCCCAGCGAAGGACGTCACTCGTGTTTCCACGATCGGACGAAAGATAGGTTCCGTATTCGTGATGATACGCCAGCTGGAGTTGATGGATCGTCTCCAACGTCGTACGTGCCCGTACGCGCTCGCGCTCGAGTGAGGTCTTGGTCGTGAATCGGTAGCCGAGCAAACCACAGATACAGGTCAACATCACGACCGCGATGGTCGTATTCCGGACGAGGACACGATCTTCCAGCAGGTTCATCTGTCTCTCCTCTATCTATCGGCGGACAGTGGTCGGGATCTTGAATGGTTCCTCGATACCCGTTTCCCAGCGGGCCCGCGCATCTACAGTATCGACGCGCCCCAGCACCGGTTCCGACGGCCGGAATGGCCGAGCACGACCAGGAAACCAAGCGCCATCCCTGTCCAGATCGACGAATCCGGTTACCCGATAGGGCCCCGGCAGCAACCGCTCCACAGTGAACATCGTATCTCCTGCAGCCACCACGGTCTCAAGCACGTCCCCACCCGCCCCGGGATAGAGGGACATGACGACCGTATCCGACGACGGTTCAGTCGTCCCGAAGACCGTTCCCAGATCGCGCTCCTCCACGACCTCGAGCATCAGATCCACGACTGGCTTCAGAGCGTTCCCTGCCCGATCTACAATCGTTCGTGATTCCAGCCGAAGCGACAGTTCGCCAACTGGCAATTCATCCGGCGCGAACTGAAGCTCGTTCGGCCGGGTCCACTGCCAGGATCCAGGGGGCGCAACTGTGCTGTCTGTGGCCACCCAAGCAGGAGCGGCATCCGGATGCATGGCTTCGTCAAAGGTAAGCACAATGGGTGTCGCAGAGACAACCGTCGCGCCATCCCGGGGTCGGGTTCGAACGACGGATGGACCTCGCGTGTCGACGCGCCCGTCGCCTTTGACCGTCAGAACCGTATCCGCTGCAGCCTCGTTCCCATGCGCGTCTTCGACAGCCGTGACCTCGATCCGATAGGTGTTCCCTTCAGCCTGGGGAGACGTCACCGCATAGACGACGCTCGAATCCGCCCCATCCACGTGTGTCGTCTCGACCACCAGGCCATCGCTTATCGACACATCGGGCGCTGACCCGATCGCCTCGTCAAACTTCAGCCGGATCCGTCTGGCGTCGATGGCGCGAGCCGTAACCGGCCTGGGGGAAACTGTGTCCCGATTTGCGAGAACCAGGTCAGGCAGAACCCACGCCGAATCGAGTGTCACATCCTCCGGCGGCACGGCCAAACGCTCGACACCCGAGTCGTAGACTTGATCATCATCCGCATCCTCGAACGCAAACACGCGGTAGGTAGAAGGCGCCAGGCCAGGAAAGGAGTAGGATCCCGTATCACCGATCAGGGTCACATACGGTGCTAAGTCAGAAGGATGCGGATCTGACTCAATTTCCAGGTCGAAGGCCCCCACGTAGACGGTTCGCCCCTTCCCTTCGCGAACACGCCCGGATATCGCCCCGCGGTGTACGGTCTCCCCGGTCGAGAACACGAAATCGTAGGACCCTATCATCCGGTTCCGATACTCATCCTTCGACTCCGCACCGATCGTCACGCGATAGGTGCGATCGGGCATCAAAGGCTCGGACTGACGGATCTGCAACCGACGTCCCTTCCACTTTAGTGAGAGGCCCCCGCCTTGCCGAGGGGCGATAAAGATCGATCGCTCAACGGACCGGCGATCCATCGACTCGTTGAACTCGACTTCAATCACCGTGTCGGTGCCGACTCGGACCGAGTCACTCGCAGGGATCGTAGACAGCACCCTCGGCGGCATCTTGTCCGGAGGGCCACCCGAGGGTGGGGCCTGGCTTGCGCATCCCTTACACAAAAGGAGCGCGGCATAGGCCGCGCTTCTCCAGACGTTCCCTATCTTGGCTCGATCACGCACGCGGATGCGCCTTTCGATACGCTTCCTTCAGACGTTCCACACTCACGTGCGTGTAGATCTGGGTGGTCGAGAGACTCGCGTGCCCCAGCATCTCCTTCACCGCGTTGAGATCGGCCCCCTCATCCAGCAGGTGGGTGGCGAACGAATGCCTCAGGGCGTGCGGCCCCATCTTCCGCCCCGTCGCCTCGCCGAGATACTTCGTCACCCGGCTCTGAACTCCACTAGGGCTCAGGGGCTTGCCCTGTCGTGTCACGAACAGAGAACCATCCGTGCGATCGAGCTGCAGTCGGTTGCGACATAACAGGTAAGCATCCAGGGCGGCCTTAGCCGACCGTCCCACAGGGACGATCCGATCCTTGGCCCCCTTCCCCGTCACGCGAACCGTCCCCGCTGCCACGTCCACGCGGTCGTGCCGCAAGCCCGCCAGTTCTCGGAGTCTGAGACCTGAACTGTAGAAAAGCTCGAGGATTGCGCGATCCCGGACGCCCACGAAGGACTTCTCGTCAGGCGCTTCCATCGTTCGACGCACCTCATCGACATCGAGATGCTCGGGCAGACGCTTTTCCGGTTTTGGTGGCGAAACCTGGAGTGCAGCATTCTTGGGCAGGCGCCCGTCGACACACAGGCAGGACAGAAAGGTGCGCAGGGAGGACAGCTTTCGAGCGATCGACGTCCGGCTGAACCCCTGAGTATGCAGACTACCGAGGAAAGCCCGCACGTCAGCCTTGTCCACCTCGAACAGGTCCCGGTCACGCTCCTGACAGAACGTCTCGAACTGCTCCAGATCGGTGCGATACGCCAGGCACGTATGCTCGGACAGACGCCGTTCCTTCGACAGGTGGTCGATAAAGTCGGCAATCTCGGCGTTCACCCAGACCTCGTCAGGAAGCGGAAGCCCCTCGACGACCACGACGGCGCGTCGGGCCGTTCTCTTCCATAATCTGCTCGCAGGCAGCTTGATCAAGCGTCGCAGGATCCGTTCCCTTGGGGATCCGGTAGTTGTCCTTGCCCTTCTTGATGTAGGGCCCATACCGGCCGTTCAGGATCTGGATCTCCCCGAACTCCTTGATCACATTCTTCGTCTTGTTCTCGCGGCCATCCTTGATGATGGCCTTGGCTTCGTCGAGCGTGATCGTCGCGGGGTCGGCACCGTTGAGCGAATAGAACTCACGACCGATGCGCACGTAGTAGCCGTAGCGGCCGTGGTTGATCTGGATCTCGTCCTCGGCCCCTTCCTCGGTCAAAGTGCGCGGATACATGAAGTATCCCAACGCCTCGTCGAGGGAGACTTCGTAGATATTCTTGTCGGCGGGAATCGACGCGAACAGCGGCTTTTCCTCGTCCTCCCGCGTCCCGATCTGAATCATGGGTCCGAACTTGCCCAGTCGGACACTAATCGGCCGACCGGTCTTCGGATCCTTACCGAGATCCGCCACCATCCGGGCCTCGCTCGGGTCAACGTTCTCTTCCTTGTCCTTCACCACGCCGACAAACGGCGGGTAGAAGGAACGCATCATTTCCTTCCAACTCAGCGCCCCTTCAGCGATCTCGTCGAAGTCGTCCTCGATCTTCGTCGTGAACCCGAGGTCCACGATGTCGGGGAAGTGCTTCACGAGAAAGTCGTTCACTACCTCACCCGTCGCCGTCGGCTTCAGCTTGCGATCGTTGGTCCGCTCGACATATCCGCGATCCTGGATCGTCGAGATCGTCGGCGCATACGTCGACGGACGCCCGATCCCCTCGGACTCCAGCTTCTTAACCAGCGATGCCTCCGTATACCGGGGCGGCGGCTTCGTGAAGTTCTGATCCAGGTGGAGCGTCTCCAACGGCAGCTGCTGGCCGACCTCGACCTTCGGCAGGATCACATCCTGATCGTCCAGGGCGGCATCGGGATCGTCCGACCCTTCCGTGTAGGCTTTCAGGAAACCCGCGAACAGGATCCGCTGCCCCTTGGTCTCGAACAGCAACTCACGATCCTTCCCTGCCTCGATCTTCAGAGTCGTGTGGAGGATCTTCGCTTCTTCCATCTGTGTAGCGAGCGTCCTTTTCCACACCAGGTCATACAACTTGAACTGCTGTGGGGGCAGGTGATCCTTCACGTCGCTGGGCTTCATCGAGAGGTTGGCCGGGCGGATCGCCTCGTGCGCTTCCTGCGCGCCCTTTGTCCTCGTCTTGAATTTGCGCGGCGACTTGACCGCATACTCGTCGCCGTATTCCTGCTTGATCACCTGGTTGGTTTGTGTCAGCGCCTCGTCCGACAGGTTGACCGAGTCGGTACGCATATACGTGATCAGCCCGCCTTCGTACCCCGGGATTTCGAAGTTCCCTTCGTAGAGCTGCTGGGCGATACGCATGGTCTGCGCGACCGAGAAGGAGAGCTTGCGAGACGCCTCCTGCTGGAGGGTCGACGTGATAAACGGTGCGACCGGCTTCCGAACGCCTTCGCGCTCCACCACTTCCCTGACGTCGAATGTCGACGCCTTCGCACTCTCGTCGATCGCCTTCGCCGCCGCCTCATCGGGCACTTTCTGGTTCTTGCCGTCGATTCGGGTCAGGTCCGCCTGGAACCGGGGATCGCTGAAGTCCGCCTTGATCTTCCAGAACTCTTCCGGGTTGAAAGCTCGGATCTCGCGCTCACGATCGACCAGGATCCGAACCGCCACGCTCTGGACGCGCCCGGCAGACAGTCCCCCCTTTATCTTCCGCCACAGCAACGGCGATAGCTTGTAGCCGACGGCACGATCCAGGATGCGACGCGCCTGCTGCGCGTCCACCAGCGATTGATCCACCTCGCGTGGGTTGGACAGCGCCTCTTCGATCGCGCGCTTCGTGATCTCGTGGAACACGATCCGGTGAATCGTCTGATTCTTCAGCTTGAGCGCCGAGATCAGATGCCAGGAGATCGACTCGCCCTCGCGGTCTTCGTCTGTCGCGAGGTAGACCGTCGTGTCCTTCCCGATCTCCTTCTTTAGTTCACGGATCACTTTCTTCTTATCGCTCGGAACCTCGTAGTTCGGCTCGTAGTCCCCCTCTGGATCGAAACCTAGCTCCTTCGAGGGAAGGTCACGGATGTGACCCATGGAGGCGACGACTTTGAAGTCTTTGCCCACGAAATTTCCGATCGTCCGGGCCTTTGCCGGTGACTCGACAATGATCAGATTCTTTGCCATCGAGTTTCCTTATTCGCCCCACCGACGGTCAGAGACGTAGTCGGGGCATCATCAAAATGCGCTTGTTTACGGGAGGTCTGTAACCTCCAACGTGCCAAAGATGGGGAATTCGTCAATGCTGCATGAAGAAAAGGGGTACCTACAGGTAGGCGATGCAAAAATAGGAGTGGCGACAGGTCAAGTCAAGGTTAGCCGAAAAAGAGGTCCACATGTACCTGTAAAAAAATCTTTTACGATGCATTCCGCCCACTCCCCGGATCTCGTTCGCGTGTTTCTCCCGACATCAGGGACAACTCGATAGCGAGAAAGATCAGCGCGGCGGCCAGGACGTATCGCCACAACTCCGCACCGTGACGATACCCCGCGACCACAGCGGAGAGATCGGCGTCTGCCTCCACAAACACGACGTCGCTCCCCGGGAAAAGCCCCTTCAGTATCTCGTCGTCTATTGGATCGGAGTCGCTCTCCCTTGGGTCGATCTGGGCCGCGAATCGGTCGCTTACCCGCTCGCCCGAGTAGATCTGCCAGATGCCCGGCATATGTGCCCGCTCGATCACCCAGTGAAGCCGATCGCCCAACTGTTGAGCCCACACGGTCTCCGACGGCCCGATGGGGGACTGCACCACGGCATCACGATCTCTCCCGCCTTGAACTGGTCGCGTCACACGCTGACCCACGGTAACATCGTCGCGTCCATACCCGCCTGTCGCCAGGTAACGGACCGCACGGTGCACGAACGGCGCAAAGAATCCCGTGACAGCCTGGTCCGACCATTCAAGATCGGTATGGGACGTCAGGAGCAAAGCGCGGCCCCGTTCCAGCCGATGCTCGAGAAGCGCCGGCATCCCGTTCTTGTAGACCGCCACGACCCGGGAAGGCGACATCGCCGACACCGCGTAGTTCAGGTAGAATCGCGGTCCGGTCAGATCCGCTCCCAGCAGATCGTCCAGGACGGGATGGCCATCGTGGTCGGCATCCAGGGACGTGAAACGTGTTCGCCCACGGCTCCCCTCGATCCCTGTGACCTGGGCCGGACAGAGCGCCGGTAGAACCCGCTCATTATACAGGCGGACATCGAGACCGTCTCCCATCAGCAGCAAGAGCCCGGCCCCTCGGCTCACCACTCGCCGTATGGCGTTGAGTGTGCCACGCCCGAGAGTCCGTAAGCTGCACAGCACGAGCACATCCACCTCGGCTTCGTTCAGACCGCCCAGCTCGGAGGCCTGGATCGAGGTGACCTGTACGCCACTCCCGGAGGCCAATCCTTCCTCCACGTAGTATCGGTCCTGGTCATCGCCGACCACCACCACCCGAATCGCTACCGGAATATGGATTACCGTCGATCGCGCATTGTCCTCGGCAAAATCGTCGTCAGGTATCTCGACCCGTATTGCCCTTGCGCCGCCCCGATCGGGGGTATACCGAAAGGTGACCCGTCTGCGCTCGCCCGGATCCAGTTGAATGACACGCTGACCGATCCGCTGGTCCTCCACAAACACCTGGACAGGAAGACTCGTCACGCGCTCCGCCCCCAGATTCTCCACCTCCGCCACGAGCTGGGTCGGCTCGCCCACAGAGAGCAATGCGCCAGAAGGCCGAATCGAGCGGACCGCCACGTTCGTCGTCGCCGCATCAGGCACCTTAAGGAGAAAGACGGTAGACCCATCGAACCCGTCGTAGGCCTCCACCTCCTTCCAGCCGCTTCTCGCGAAATCGGAAACCACATACAGCTCCCGGTTCAATGCCTTGCTCTCCCGCAACCACCGTCGTGCGCCGTCCAGAGCCGGCACGGGATCGGTCGACAGATACGTCGCTTCAAGCCCGGGAACAGACAGGCGGAGTCGGTCGACCGGCGATGCGACAAAGCCATCAATCTGGGTGTCGAAAGCAACGAGCACCACCTCGTCCCGCCCGTCGAGTTGCTCGAGCGCGGAAATTGCACGGTCCTTCGCGTGATCCATCAGCGACCGAGCCTCCGTCGTCTGCCGCATGCTCAGCGAGCGGTCCACGAGCACGACCGCCGCGGTCTCACCGTGTCCTCGCTCGAACGACGCGTCACGGATCGTCGGCCGGGCAAACGCCATCACCAGCAGGGCGATCAGCAACGTCCGGACGGCAAGCAACACCCATTGCTTGATTCGGACACGGCGCATCCGATCCTGCTGGAGCGTCTGGAGCAGGGCCACGTTGCTGAACGACACCGTCACCGTTCGCCTCCGGTTGAGGAGGTGGATCAGGGTCGGGAGTGTCGCCGCCCACAGTCCGTGCAGGACGGCTGGATTTGCGAAGCTGATGCCGAACAACCCAGGGCCTCCGGGATGAATCGAACAGGAATGATTTCGTGACCACACGCGACCATCCGACGCGGTGAACGAAAATCGGTTCCCCTAGCAGACGTGCAAACAAGAAAAAAGCCTGCTCAACGACTGAGCAGACTCGACACACATTACGACCGGGCAAACAGGGCTAGTGTTTACTCTCTTCCTCCTCAAGGATCCGGATCGCCGTCTCATTGTCGGGACACGCGATCAGTTGCTGCCGGAATTCCTCCCCCTTCAGAAGCCGCGAGATCCTGGCGAGTGCCTTGATGTGTGGTCCGGACACATCCATCGGAGACACGAGGAGAAAGAAGATGAACGTCGGCTGGCCGTCGAGTGAATCGAACTCGACACCCTCTCCCTTGATCCCGAGAACGCCGCCCAACTCCTTGACGTATTCAGACTTTCCGTGCGGTATAGCGATACCGTAGCCAACCCCGGTGCTCATGATCTCTTCACGCTGCAAGACAGCGTCGAGCACTTTCTCCCGGTCGGTGATCTTGTCTCCCACTTCGAGAACGTCAACCAACTCCTCCAGGATGGATCGTTTATCCTGACCTTTCAAGCCCACGATGACGGACTTTCCGGCCAGAATTTCCATCAGCGTCACGTTACGCCTCCAGCCACCAAAAACCGACGGAAATCGCTGTTTACAGTAAACTTACTGGACTTCGGCTGAAATTAAGTTTTCGATTTAGGCAAGTCAAGCAAAAACACCTTGAAACACAGGGGTTTAGCGGCATGAGTCGCCCGATTCGGTTGCCACCGGTCTCCATAACAGTTTAGTTGTCCAGACTGGACCCCATTACGTGAGAAAACGGGAACTGGCGGTTATGCTTGACCGTCACGGTTAGGATACCCGGGTAGACACCACAGGAGACCAATTTGCTCATCCGAATACTGACGTGCTGGCTCGTAGCGACTACGGCCACATCAGCGCAGGACGCTGCCACAGTAGCCGACTCCATCTTCACCGCAGCAGCCGGACGAGGTCCTGGTGCTTATGAGCAGGCGGCGGAGCAGATCGCCAGGCTGGCGGAGGCCAATCCGGACAACGCCACGGCCCACGCGCTGCTGGGTGCGCTCTACCTCAGATTGGAGAACGGGGATGGCGCCAGAATGGCGCTTGAGCGCGCCACTGGCCTCGACTCCACGTTGGCTGGCGCACACTTCGGACTGGGGCGAGTCCTGCTGGAACTGGAAGACAAGCCAAAGGAATCGATCCCACACTTCGAGGCTGCCCTAACGGTCGACTCGACCTACGCTGACGCACTCGCACAGTTGGCCTTGGCCTACCATAGAAGCGACAAGCGGCGTGATGCTCGTCGTGCAGCCGACCGGGCGATCAAACTTGATCCCAGACTCGCTGCGCCGTATCGAATCCTGGCAGAGACGTATGTCGAAGGCGGCAACACGAAGGCTTCGCTGATTTACTTCAAACGCTATCTCGACCTCAATCCGAAGGACGAAGAAACCGCGTATGCCTTCGCACGCCACCTCCACGCTCAGGGGCAATGGGAGGATCTCTTCCAGGTTACGTCGCGACTCAAGGATGCCCGGTCGCTCCCCCTCCTCGCCGTGTCGCTCATCCACAAGGGTGAACACGAGGGCGCCATGCAGGCGTTCCAGGACTACACCGCCACACTCGAAGAGGAAGAAACCGAGCTCTACGAAGACATCACGTTCGTCGGGCTCAAGCGGGAGGTCCAGGCGTATCGCACCGTTCCGCCAACGGCGCGCGACGCCTTCCTCGAGCAGTTCTGGATGCGACGCGATCCGTTCAAAACCTCGGGCGGCTCGATGCGGCGGGCCGAACACTACCGAAGAGTCTGGCACGCCCGGGAAGTTTACGGCGTCAAACGCTACCCGTGGGATCGTAGAGGAGAAGTCTACATCCGATACGGCGAACCGGATTGGATCTCCACATCCAAGAGCCTGAACGCGATCACCCCGCCCGCAGTACAGCAGGTGCAGGACATGATGGCTGCGCGGCTGTATGGGAGTGAATCCGTGGACCACTCCTTCGTCGGCCCCGTCTTCCCGATCCGTCACCAGTCTGACGCCGGCCTCGTGTTGTCGAACCCGTCTGTCGACGACGGGGAGCTGCTCGGCCTGCAGGGCTTCAAGCCCATCACCGCGAGCTCCGACTGGTCCACGGTCCCCTGGGAATCGTGGGTCTACACGGATGTAGGTGGCGGGCTCGAGATCTCGTTTACGGACGAGTTCCTGAGCAACAACTACGATTTCGCGCCGATCCCGACACTCAGCGAAGACGACATGACCCGTCTCGAACTCACCCAGGGATCGGCGCTCTCTTTCCTCAGCCGGATCACCGAATTCTCACCAGCCTCCCTCGTGGCCCGCGTCGCATCGGAGCAACCGGAACGATACGACCTAACACAGCTCGACCCGCTCCACTTCTACTTCGAAGCGCTCGCCTACCGTGGCGAGAACGGGCAGACGGACCTCCAAGTCAACATCGCCCTGCCAATCGACAACGTGGCCCTTCCCGAAGACCCCGACACGACGGTGGTTGTCGAGAGGCGCGTCGTATTGCTGATGGGATCCCGTGAAGTCATCCGATTCGTCGAAAATCTGGGGATCGGGATCAACTCGATGAGCCGGGATCAGGGCCTGCTGGCTGTCGAGCGCGTCAACCTGCCGGTACGACCAGGTGAATACGAGCTCCGAGTCCAGGCGACCCGCCGCAACACCAACCGAGTACAGGTCTACGGACAGGGGCTCGAACTGGCGGACTTCAGCAGCCCAGACCTCGCCCTGAGCGACCTGCAAATCGCCCAGAACATTCAGGAAACGAACCCCGAACGGCCGTCCAAGTTCGTCCGAAACGGCTGGGATATCCAACCGGCACCGACCCGGTCCTTCCACCAGGGTGAACCGCTGTTCGTCTATTACGAGATCTACAACCTGATGCGCAACGAGTTCGGCCAGACCCGCTACAAGATCGCCTACGAGGTCGAGACCAGGACGTCGGAGGGCAAGATCAAGATTCCGTTTCTTGCGAAGCTGAGGCGGAAGGAGGGTGAGAAGATCGGGTTCGAGTTCGAGCAGACAGGCGAGGAGGAAATGGAAGCGGACTACTTCGAACTCGACCTCGCAGAAGCGAAAGTCGGCCGATACGAGCTAAGGATGCGTGTCACCGACTTGGACACGGGACAGGAGACCTCGCGCAGCACGGTGTTTAGCGTGATTCCGTAACGACGCGTCAAGCAGGATTCAGGAACCCAGGAAGAAAAAACCCAGGAACTTCCCTGGCTTCATCCTGGCCTTTTCCTGACCACTCGCTTCTTCTGTTCATTGCACCTTGATCACCATCGCTCCCGCGACCCGGTCGTGCGGCGCCTGATGGTCACGGTGTCTCCGCGTAATCACCAGCAGCGCTAGCCACAGTCCCGCGATCACGAACCCGTAGACCCCCATCAGCGGATCCATCTCGGGCTCGATAAGCGGTACCTCCGTCCCGATCTGTTGCACGTTCGTCGGCAGCGGCCCGATCGCGAGTGCCATCAAAACCAGCGGTCCGAACACGCACGCCCACTTGATCACGGACCGCACCACGGCTTGCCGCTGATTCAAGGGTCCGCCATCGGTGCTCAGCACGCGGAGCGATGCCATGATCTTGCCGGGCGTCTGCCCGCGTTCAGCCAGGAACACGGACGAGTAGAAGACCGCGATCACGAACTGGAGCAACCGGAGCACGGCAGCGGAGGGCGTCAATTCGCGGATGGCGAGACCGAGCGGCCACATCGCCAGTTCCAGCATGATGAAGTCGATCACTAAACCTGACAGCCGGCGCCCTATCCCCGGGACTTCGCCCGCCATCAACACGCGCCCACCTCGCAATCGGCACTCACGAAGTAGTGATCGCTCGGGAACCGCCCACCTTCGGAATCCTTCACGACCTCCGCACCCGTGACCGTCACCCGTCCCCTGCTGAAGACCCAGTCGATCTTCCCCCCGCCGTGATCGTATTGCTCCCCACGGAATCGGTGGAACGTGTCATAGGGGTTGTAATCCTCATAGACCGCCTCGTAGGTATCAACCCAACCAGCCTCGAGGAAAGACTGGATCCCGGGGTGATCGACGTTCGCGTTCATGTCACCTGTCAGGAACTGGGGATAGTCCGAGTCATAGGCCGCCGCATCTTCATTGATCGTCCTCGCCTGCCCTTCCACCGCCGGTTGACTCACGTGATCGAGGTGCGTGTTCACAAACCGGAACTCCTGTCTCGAAGGTTTGTCAATCAGGCGAACCCAGTTCGCGAGCCGGACGCAGCGGCTGTCCCAGGACGAACTGCCTGGCACGTGAGGGGTCTCCGACAACCAGTAGCCGCCCGCGGCTACCAGGTCGAACCGATCTGACCGGTAGAACATCGTGTCCACAGCGTGCTTGCTGCCCGGTTCATCCGGAAGGCCGAAGGAGGAGAACCCGGTCATGGCCGCCTTCATGTATGTGGCCTGATCCTCACCGGTTTCTTGTAAGCCGACCAGGTCGGGCTCACGACCTAGAATAATCGAGACACACATCTCCTTCCGGCGTTCCCAGTGATCCTCCCCGTCATCGCCAGTCGAAGTCCGGATGTTGCACGTCATCAGTCGCATCTTGGTCACCTAGAGTATTCGATCGTGACCCCAGGGGTCACTCTTCACCACCTTGAACTCTTTCGAGTCTCCGCTGATCGGGGGAACATCTACCTGGGTCGGATCGAACGAAGCCCCCAACCCCTGCAGAAACCGGCTGACCCCCTCCGTCTTCCATCCGATTCCATCGATCTGGAACGCGTCGTTGTTGATGTCGAAGACCGTAGCCCGTTCGGGCCCCAGAACGATCCGACGGAGCGCTCGAAACGATTCTCTGTTCACCCGAATGTGCTTCAGCGCGGCGTCCGGGTCTGTCGTTTCCAAAGGGTCCATGTCACCACCTTTCTCAGATTGCGAAGGGATCAATATCCCCGCCGTCTGTGCCGGACGCAAGGTCAATCCTGATTCGCTTCTCCATCACACCATTCTTCAATCCTCAATTCTCAATCCTTTGACCATCTCCCGGACCGGCGTTATCCTAGCAGTCTCAAGAACCTTCAGAGAAAGGAACACACTTGAAACTCGTCCAATTCACCGATCCGTCTCTCCCGATTCGCGATCGCCTCGGCATCATCAACAATGACACCCTCATCGACCTGACCGCTTCCGCGCAGGCGCCCACATCGCTCTATGACATCTATTATCGCCTGGGTGGCACCCGAGATGGCCTCGTCGATTCGTGCCAGAACCTTGCAAGTCAGGGCGACGCACGCCCACTCGGCAACCTGCTCACCAACGTGGATGACCCGACTTCGCCCCACTTGAGATCACCGGTAACGCCACCTGTCGGGGCCGGCCACCTACTGCGGATCTGGCTGGCGGGGGTGACCCACGAGGACAGCGCCAAACTGCGCGAAATCGAGGCGAAGCAGTCTACCGGTGTGTCCGTCAACGTCTATGACCAAAAGTATCGGGAAACGGCAGGTGGAGGGATCCCCGAACTGTTTGCCAAGTCGGACACGGGCAGCATGTCTGCTCACGGAGGACCCATCGCCCGGCCGGCAAGCACGCTGCGTCTCGTCCCTGAAACAGAACTGGTCAGCGTCTACGGCCTTCGCGAGAACGGCCAGGTCGAGAGACTGGGGTTCACCGGAGGAAACGACTACACCGACAACGGGATCGAGGCACAGAACCCGCTCAACCTGCCACAGGCTAAGAACTGGAGCGGCGGTTGCGCCAGCCTGGGACCGATCCTGGTCACGGACGACGTGTTCGACCGGTCCGAGGTCGAGGTAAGCTGCGATGTCGTTCGGGGAGGCCAGTCAGTGGCCTCCAAGACCGGCATGACCGGCGAGAAGCACCTGAACGCACCGGACGGCCTGCTCCATCTTGAACGGTCACTGTTCAGCAGGATCCCGCTTCAGCCCTTCCAACTCCAGGTCTTCTACTGGGGCACACCGATCGTCTTCTCTGATGCGGACCTGGGAGCAGGGCTCCTCGATGGTGACGTGGTCAGGATGAAATTCGCCGGCATCGGGGACCTGGAAAACCCGATTCAGGCTTCCCAGGAGACTGATCAGCTGGCGGATCTGGCATCTTGACTGATCCCGAGAGGAGCCAACCTTGGCTTGCGTGTGGGGGAGGCTTGCCCTATACTTCACAGGGTCTTATATCCCCAGCCAATACAACTAATTCATACCCCACGTAAAGCTTTAGGAAGACTAATGTCCTACATGAATCGAAAGGGAACAAAATGGCGCAAGCAGTAGAGGCTCGTGTTTTTGAGGAACAGCCTGCCAGTCTACCGTTTCCCGGGATCCCCGACGTGGGTGACGGCGGCGACGCAGCGATCTGGGTAGAGAAAAACATCAGCCAGGCCGCCTGCGCATACCCAATTACCTCTTCGTCGATCCTGGGTGAGAAATACAGTTCGCACGTCGCCAATGGCGCGAAAAACCTGTGGGGAGACACGCTGATCTTCCTGGAGCCCGAATCCGAGCACAGTTCGGCCTCCTCCGCCGAGGGATTCGCGGTCGCGGGAGGTCGGGTCACCAACTTCACGTCCGGTCAGGGACTGGTCCTGATGAAGGAAGTGCTCTACACGATCTCCGGTAAGCGTCTTCCGGCCGTCTTCCACATCGGCGCCCGGGCGCTCACGTCGCAGTCGCTGAACGTGCACGCCGGTCATGACGACGTTATGGCCGTTGCAGACGTCGGCTGGGGTATGCTCTTCGCCCGAAACACGCAGGAAGTCATGGATCTCGCGCTGATCTCGCGTCGCGCGGCCGAAGACTCCAAGACGCCGTTTATGTGTATCCAGGATGGCTTCCTCACGACGCACACCGTCCAGAACGTCATGGCGATCGAGCCGGAAATGATGAAGCTCTACGTCGGCAAGGCCGAGGACAAGATCATCAACCTGATGGACACAGCGAACCCGGTGATGAGCGGCGTCGTTCAGAACCAGGACAGCTACATGAAGGGCAAGGTCGCCCAGCGGTACTTCTACGATGCCGTACCGGACATTCTGGTCGAGGCCATGATCGAGTTCGAGAAACTCACGGGCCGTCACTACGGTATGATCGATGGCTACCAGACAGACGATGCCGAGTTCGTGCTCGTCGGAATGGGCAGCATGATGGAGACCGCGATGGTCGCCGTCGACCACCTGCGAAAGAATGAAGGGATCAAGGCGGGTGTCCTGCACGTGACCTCGTTCCGCCCCTTCCCCGGCGCCGAACTGGTTGGCGCGCTCAAGGATGCCCAGGCGATCGCCGTCATCGAGCGAATGGACAACCCGCTCGGCCAGTCGAACCCGCTCACGATGGAGGTCAAATCGGCGTTCGCCGACGCAGCCACGAGTGCGGAAGGATATCCTGAAATCTCCTCGATCCCGACGATCTATTCGGGCATCGCAGGTCTCGGAAGTCGTGACGTCCGTGCCGGAGACTTCATCGCGACCGTCAAAAACATGGCGAGCGATGGCAAGAAGCTGTTCGCCCTCGGGATCGACCACCCACTGGCGATCGATCGTGAGGAGGATCCGGAGGAACGCACACCGGGCGAGTTCGCGATGCGCGGCCATTCGGTCGGTGGATACGGGTCGGTGACGACGAACAAGGTGATCGCCACCCTGCTCGCCAACCTCGGCCTGCAGGTTCAGGCCTACCCCAAGTACGGGTCGGAAAAGAAGGGCCTGCCAACCACATACTACCTCACCGCTGCGAACGAGCACATTCGGACGCACTCCGAGCTGGAGCGTGTCGACTTCGTGCCATTGAACGATGTCAACGCGTTCAACACCGGAAATCCGCTCGCGGGCGTTTCAGACGGCGGTATGATCTTCATCCAGAGCAATCAGGCGGATGCCGCGAGTGTCTGGGACCACGTGCCTGGATGGGCGAAGAAGACGATCAGGGAGAACAACATCAAGCCCCTGGCGTTGAACGCCGTCCGGATCGCTCGTGAAGAAGCGCCGACACCGGACCTAGAACAGCGCTTCCAGGGCATCGTCCTGCTTGGAATTTTCCTGCGTCACACCCCGTTCCAGAGTGACCTGGACCTGTCTGACGACGAGTTGTTCGTCAAGGTGGAAGAAGCGGTCCGGAAATACTGGGGCCGGAAGGGCGAGGATGTGGTCGAGTCGAATCTCAAGGCGATTCGTCGCGGTTTCGACGAAGTCTTCGAGATCTCTCGCGACTTGATCGAGAGCACCATCGGCCAGGAGACGGACGGACAGGCGGCCGGAGCCGTATCCGTCGGCTGCTAACCGACTACATGAACCTGATTGGAGATTCAAATGGTATCGACCACACCACAGATGGACCAGCTGCTCGACATTGAAGATTTCAACGGCCGGATCGTCGAGGCATACAACAACGGTACGGCTGAGAAGGGACTGTCCGCAGACATCAGCGTCGCCCGAAGCCTGTGCGCTCCAGGGTCAGGCATCTACCGCGATTTCAGTTATATCGCTCCAGAGATTCCGGAGTTTATCGGCGATAATTGCGTCGGGTGCATGGACTGTGTGACAGAGTGTCCTGACACGGCAATCCTCGGGAAGATCACGACGAAGGAAGATCTGGAGGCACGGCTGGCCAAGGAGACGGATCCGGAGAAGCAGCAATTCCTCCGCGATCAGTTCGTCGAGACCGCCAAGTACTTCAAGAACTTCGAAAAAAAGGGCAAGGACGGCGCCTACTTCGGGATCTTCATCGACCCGACCAAGTGTAAGGGCTGCGCCGAGTGCGTCGAGGTCTGCGGCGACAAGGAAGCTCTGAAGATGATCGGGAAGACGGAGGAGAACCTTCAGGACTACCGGGACGGATGGGGCTTCTACGAAGATCTGCCCGAATCCCCGAAAGACTACCTGATCGAGAAGTCGGTTCAGGACATGATGCTGACCTACCGCTCCAACCTGTATGTTGGCGGAGCGGGATCCTGCATGGGATGCGGTGAGGCCACGGCGATCCGAATGATGCTCGCAGCGACAGGCTTCACCTACGGTGAAGACAACGTTGGGATGGTTGCCTCCACCGGCTGTAACACCGTGTATACATCGACCTATCCCTACAACCCGTATACGATTCCCTGGACCAACTCTCTGTTCGAGAACGGGCCGACCGACGCCATGGGCGTTCGAGCACGTTGGGACCAGTCGGGCTGGCAGGACAAGAAGCTCTGGGTGCTCGGTGGTGACGGCGCCATGCTCGACATCGGGTTCCAGGCGCTCTCGCGGATGCTGATGTCCGGCATGGACATCAACGTCCTCGTCCTCGACACCCAGGTTTATTCGAATACAGGCGGCCAGGCCTCTACGTCGACCTACATGGGGCAGGCTACCAAGATGTCTTATCATGGGTCTGCGGTGCCGGGCAAGACCGAACGCCGTAAGGAACTTGGCCAGATCTGTATGATGCACCCAGACGTGTTTGTGGCTCAGACCATTACGACGCTACCGAACCACTTCTACAAAGCTGTCATGGCGGCTAATGAATTCCCGGGACCGTCGGTTATCACAGTCTTTACGACCTGTCAGCCAGAGCACGGCGTGGGCGATCACCTGGCCGCGCACCAGGCCAAGCTGGCGATGGAGTCGCGGGCCTTCCCGATCTTCATCTACGATCCACGGGAAGGTGAACGGATCAAGGAGCGGCTGAGCCTCCGCGGCAACCCGGCCGTCAACGACGACTGGTACAAGATCCGTAAGACCGGCGAGACTGTGGACTTCGTCTCGTTCGCCAGGACTGAAGGGCGTTTCGCCAAGCACTTCGATGCCGATGGGCAGCCTTCCGAGGCACTCCTAGCCGCTCAGGCGGACCGACTCGAGAACTGGCGGATGCTCCAAGAAATGGCTGGAATCATCTAGTTTTTCACCCCCAGAAACGCGCATCGAACGGCCTCCGAAGGAAACTTCGGGGGCCGTTTTGCGTTGGTGCCCCCCTGTCCAATCCTTCAGTTTCACTTATACTTAGAGCCGGAAAGAATCAGGCTAGATTTGACTTTTTCCCCACAGGCAAGTAACTTCTTCGGTCTGTAATGCCGTCTCTGAGCGGCTCCAAACCAGGAATCACCGGTCGGAATCACCGGCAGGAACAGGACAGCCTAAATGTCTGACGGAACACCGAAAAGTCAGCCACTCGACATCGACCCTCAGGAAACGCAGGAGTGGCTCGAATCGCTCGAGTATGCCCTCCTGAGGAGCGGTCCAGAGAGGGTCCGCTACCTGCTCGACCGGCTCGAGGATCACGCGCTTCGCACCAATGTCGAGATCCCGTTCAGCGCGAACACCCCGTACATCAACACGATTCCCCTCGACAAGCAGCCCGCCTATCCCGGCGACCGTGAGATTGAGCGGCGAATCAAGAGTATCGTGCGATGGAACGCGATGGCCATGGTCGTGCGCGCCAACCACCTCGACCCGAGTCTCGGCGGTCACATCTCGACCTTCGGCTCGTCGGCGACCCTCTTCGAGGTCGCCCAGAACCACTTTCTCAAGGGCAAAAACGGCGGCGGGGGCGATCAGGTCTACTTCCAGGGCCACGCGGCCCCCGGCATGTATGCCCGAGCCTTCATGGAGGGCCGACTCGACGCCGAACACCTCGCCAACTACCGTCAGGAGCTTCAGCGCCCCGGCGGCCTGTCCTCGTACCCGCATCCCTGGTTGCAGCCCAACTTCTGGGAATATCCCTCGGTCTCGATGGGACTCGCCCCGATCAGCGGGATCTACCAGGCTCGCTTCAACCGATACCTGGAAGATCGCGGTCTGAAGGAAACCAACGACTCCCACGTCTGGGTGTTTATGGGGGATGGCGAGACGGACGAGCCCGAATCGCTGGGCGCCATCACGCTAGCCGCCCGTGAACAGCTAGACAACCTGATCTTTGTCATAAACTGTAACCTGCAGCGGCTGGACGGTCCGGTCCGCGGTAACGGCAAGATCATCCAGGAACTGGAGCGCACGTTCCGTGGTGCCGGCTGGAACGTGCTCAAGGTCATCTGGGGCGGCGACTGGGACCCCCTCCTCGCCCAGGATAAGGACGGCCTGCTCGTCGAGCGGATGAACGAGACGGTCGACGGCAAATATCAGAAATACTCCGTCGAGTCGGGTGCTTATATCCGGAACGACTTCTTCGGCACCGACCCTCGTCTACTCAAGCTCGTGGAGCACCTGGCCGACGACGATCTTCGCAGAATTCGGCGCGGTGGTCACGATCCCGAGAAGGTGTATGCAGCCTACAAGGCAGCCGTCGAGCACACCGGACAGCCCACTGTCATTCTCGCCAAGACCATCAAGGGATATGGGCTTGGTGAAGCGGGAGAGGGCCGGAACACCACCCATCAGCAGCACGAACTCAACGAGGCAGAGCTCCGTCACTTCAGGAATCGCTTCGACATCCCGATCACCGATGAACAGTTGCAGGCGAGCGTCCCCTTCTACAGACCGCCCAGCGACAGCCCGGAGTCGATCTACCTCCGCGAGCGCCGCGAGAGCCTGGGAGGCTACGTCCCCCATCGACAGATCCTTGCGGACCCCCTGAACGCTCCGCCCCTGAACGAATTCGAAGAGCTCCTCAAAGGCTCCGATGGCCGTGAACTCTCCACCACGATGGCGTTTGCCCGCATGTTCGGCCGGCTCGTCCGCGACAAGGAGATCGGCAAGCTGCTCGTCCCGATCATCCCGGACGAAGCGCGCACCTTCGGTATGGATCCCTTCTTCCGACAGATTGGGATCTACTCCCACGTCGGCCAGAACTATGAGCCGGTCGATGCCGGAAACATCGCCTATTATCGTGAGGCGAAAGACGGACAGCTCCTCGAGGAAGGCATCAACGAAGCGGGGGCCATGTCCTCCTTCCTAGCGGCAGGCACGGCCTACTCTGCCCACGGCGTCAATACGATTCCCTTCTTCATCTACTACTCGATGTTCGGCTTCCAGAGGATCGGCGACCTGATCTGGGCCGCAGCTGACACGCGATGCAAAGGCTTCCTCCTAGGAGGAACGGCTGGCCGGACCACGCTCAACGGCGAAGGCCTTCAGCACCAGGACGGGCACAGTCACGTCCTTGCCAGCACCGTCCCGTCGATCCTCTGCTACGACCCCGCATATGCCTACGAGATCGCCGTCATTATCCAGGATGGGATCCGGCGGATGTATCAGGAGCAAGAGGACTGCTTCTACTACCTGACGCTCGGGAACGAGAACTACGAAATGCCTGCGATGCCGGAGGGCGCGGAGGAGGGCATCATTCGCGGCATCTACAAGCTCAAGCCGGGCGACCGGAAGAAGAGCGCCCACAAGGTGCAGCTCTTCGGGAGCGCCGCCATCCTGAAGCAGGTCCTGCGCGCACAGGAGATTCTGGCCAATCGGTACAACGTATCGGGCGACGTCTGGAGCGTCACCAGTTACAAGGAATTGCGCCGAAACGCACTGGACTGCGAACGGTGGAACATGCTCAACCCGACGAAGCGAGCGAAGAAGCCTTATATCACGGAGGTTCTCGACAAGACGGAGGGTCCTGTGATCGCGGCGTCGGACTACATGAAGATCATGCCCGACATGATCCGGCCGTGGGTACCCGACGACCTGTTTTCGCTGGGCACCGACGGGTTTGGCCGATCCGACTCACGTCAGGCGCTCCGTCGCCACTTTGAAGTCGACGCCGAGTCGATCACGGTCGCAACGCTGTATGCCCTGTCCAAACAGGGCAAGGTGAAGCGCGAAACGGTTCAGAAGGCCATCGACGAACTGGGCATCGACGTCGAGAAAGCCAACCCCGTGTCGGCCGGTCCGGTCATTCAGAAAGAGTTCAAGCCAGCGGAGTAGCCGCCGGTCGAGGGAGGATCAACGTGGCCAAAGAATTCAAACTGCCGGATCTCGGCGAAGGCGTTGAGACGGGAGACGTAGTCTCCGTCCTAGTCAGCGTTGGCGATACCGTGTCTGTCGATCAGGGCATCATCGAACTAGAAACCGACAAGGCGCTGATCGAAGTCCCGTCGGAGTTCGCCGGAACGATCGCCTCGGTGAACGTGAGCGAAGGGGACTCGATACCTCCCGGAACGGTTCTGCTCACGATCGAAGAAAACGGGGCCGCATCGCTGAAGCCAGAGACGACGGCCGAGGAGCCGCCGGCAGCCGAGGCGGAGCGTCAGGACGCACCTTCTCAGGAGGCAGAGGCCCCCGTGGAGGAAGCTGAAGCTCAGGCAGAACCGGAGCCACCAGCCCCCGCACCGTCGCCGGCTCCAGTTGCCGCCGCGTCCCCGCCTCCTTCAGGTGACGGGCCCACCCCAGCGGCTCCCGCGACACGTCGATTCGCGCGTGAACTCGGTGTCGACCTCCAACAGGTCTTGGGATCGGGCCCCGGAGGGCGGATCAGCAAAGACGACGTCCAGGAGCACGTGCGAGGTGCGCTCTCCGGTGGTGTCATCACCCAGGCCGCGTCCCAACCGATACCTGAACTGCCTGACTTCAGCAAGTGGGGACCGATCGAGCGTCAGAAGATGCCGAAGATCCGGCAGGTGATCTCGCAGAACCTGTCGACAGCCTGGACCCAGATTCCCCACGTGACGCAGTTCGGGTCGGCCGACGCGACCGCTCTCGAGGCCTTCCGGCAGCGGAACAAGGCGGCCGCCGAGTCCCGCGGTGCCAAGCTGACGCCGACCGTCCTGGTCCTCAAGGCTATCGTCACCGCCCTCAAAGCTTTCCCTCAGTTCAACGCAAGCCTGGACGTCGCCGCGAGCGAGATCATCCTGAAGCAGTACATCAACCTCGGCATTGCGGTGGACGCGGAACGTGGCCTGTTGGTTCCCGTGATCAAGGATGTCGAGCGGAAGGACATCTATGAGCTGGCCATCGATCTGGGCGATCTGGGCGAACGGACCCGGACCAACAAGGTATCGCCCGATGAGCTGCAGGGTGGGACGTTCTCCGTCACCAACCTGGGCAGCCTAGGCGGCGGCGCCTTTACGCCGATCGTCAACCACCCGGAAGTCGCCATCCTCGGGATCGGACGCGGCCGAGAAGAGGCGGTCGTGCTGGACGGCCGGATCGAACCGCGGCTGATGATGCCGCTCTGCCTGTCCTACGATCACCGCGTCGTCGACGGAGCAGACGGTGTCCGGTTCATCAACAAACTCGTCGAATCGATTGAGAACCCTGAGCACATGCTACTCGGAGGATAACCGGCAGGGACCGGTTACACATGCCTACACATCGTACACAGCTTCTGGTCATCGGCGGAGGTCCGGGAGGATACGCAGCAGCATTCCGCGCGGCCGACCTTGGCCTGAACGTCACCATCGTCGACGATGACAAGCGCCTCGGCGGAACCTGCCTGCTACGTGGATGCATCCCGTCAAAAGCCCTCCTGCACGTCGCTGCGGTCATCTCCGAAACGCGCGAAGCAAAGGAATTCGGGCTGAACTATGGCGATCCCAAAATCGATCTCGACGCCATCCGCGGGTTCAAAGATGGCGTCGTCGACAAGCTGACTGGGGGCCTAGACGGGTTGGCCCGACGCCGCAAGGTGACGCACATCAGCGGTCGTGCGTCGTTCGGCAGCTCACAGCGTGTCAACATCACGGGAAGCGGCACGTTCGACAGCGTCGAGTTCGACCACGCGATCGTGGCGACCGGCTCGCGACCTGCCTCAATCCCGCTATTCGAGATCGGATCGGACCGCGTCCTGAACTCGACGACGGCGTTGGAACTAGAGGATGTGCCAGAAACGATGCTCGTGGTGGGAGGCGGATACATCGGGCTCGAGCTGGGCCTCGTCTACGCGGAACTGGGAAGCAGGGTGTCCGTCGTGGAGATGACGGACGGCCTCCTTCCCGGAGCGGACCGTGACCTCGTCGCGCCTCTGCAGAAGAGATTGTCGGGGATCTTCGAGAGCATCCAGCTCAAAACCGCGGTCCGTAAGGTCGAAGCCGCTATCGATGAGATCACGGTCACGATGGATGGCTCGGACAACCTGACCGAGACCGCATTCGAGAAAATTCTGGTGTCGATCGGCCGCCAGCCGAACAGCGAAACCCTCGGCCTCGAGAACACGAAAGCCGTACTTGATGAGCGAGGCTTTGTCAACGTCGACCACCAGCAGCGCACGGGAGACGCCCACATCCTCGCAATCGGCGATGTTGTCGGCGGCGGGTTGGCCCATACGGCCGCCCATCAGGGCAAGGTGGCGGCGGAGGTGGTCGCGGGTGAGCCATCTGCCTTCGACAAGATCGTGCCCGCCGTGGTGTTCACAAACCCGGAAGTTGCCTGGGTGGGGTTGACCGAAACGCAGGCAACCGAACAGAAGAAGAACGTGGAAATCGCCAAGTTCCCGTGGGCGGCTTCTGGTCGCGCGATGACGCTGGGTCGCTCAGACGGCCTGACCAAGGTCATCGTCGAACCCGTCACCAACCGGGTTCTGGGCGTGGGCATTGTCGGCCCGGGCGCCGGAGAACTGATCGCCGAAGCCACCCTGGCAGTGGAGATGGCTGCGGTCGTGTCGGACATCGCCGAAACGATCCACCCTCACCCGACGCTCTCAGAGTCGGTCGGCATCGCTTCGGAAGTCTTCGAAGGCACGGCCACAGACCTCTACGTCCCCAAGCGCTCCTAGGCCGAGAACCATTCCGCCGCCGGCCCGTCACAGCCCTGGAAGTGCGCGCCGACCCGCTCGCTCATTTCACGAATGAGTTCCCCCCCGTCACCGCCAAACAGATTCTCTCGTTGGTCCGGGTCGCGTTCCCGATCGAATAGCATCCCGTAGCCACTCGAGTGAACGGCATACAGATGCTCAGGGGTATAGACACCTGCCCATTGGTGCGAGGGGTGATGCACGAACGCCTCGTCCTCCCAGGTCACGGACTCGCCCCGCAGTAATCCGGATCCATCCCTCCCCTGCTCACGCCCGCAAGGCTCCAACCCTACCAGACCGAGCAGCGTTTGCTGGAAGTCCACACTGGCGATGACACGGTTCACGTCTGTGCCTGCCGCGATCCGGCCGGGCCAGCGGACCAGGAACGGCACCCGGTGTGCGGTCTCGTAGATCATGTTCTTCCCCATAAGCCCGTGCTCGCCCATATACTCCCCGTGATCGGTGGTGAACACGATGATGGTGTCGTCCAGGATCCCTTCCCCTTCCAGGCAGGCGAACAATCGGCCTACGTTGTCATCGATCAGCTTTACGGCGCCGTAATACCACGCCTTGAACTGTCGCAGCCTGTCTTGATCAGGTTTACGTGATTGCGCGTCGGCGAACCCCTCAAAGGCCGATGAGTCGCCATAGGACTCGGGGACGACCATGGCTAACGGCTCCAGCATCGTGTCGTATGGCCCTCTTGGCTGGAAGGGAGTGTGCGGGTCGGGGATGCTAACCATGAAGCAGAATGGCTTGTCCCGCTCTTTTCGAATGAAAGAGATTGTCTTGTCAGTCAGCCAATCGGTCGGGTAGGTCGTTTCGTCGCCGAACTCCCGGTAGGGAAAGATCGTCGGCTCACAGTCGTCCATATCGGTATCGGCGATCTTCTTCCAATGTCCCCGGTTGAACATGAACCGCGCATATTCGAAGCCCATTGAACGCTCCGCGTGTACCCACCCGGGTCGTGCCATCCCGTCCAGATGCCATTTACCGGCGTAACCTGTGTCGTATCCGTTGCGTCGGAAGACTTCCGCAAAGGTGATCTCGTCACGGTCGAGAGGCAGGTTGTTCCGGTAGGCCCCGTGGGCGTGAGGATACCGACCGGTCAGAAACGTCCCCCGTGAGGGTGTACATACCGCACTGTTCACGAAGAACTGCGACAGCCGAGCACCCTCCCGGCCGATCCGGTCGATGTTCGGGGTATCGATGACCTCACAGCCGTAGCAGCTCAATGTCCACAGGCTCTGCTGGTCGGTGTGAATGATGAGGACGTTGGGTTGGGCGGCATTGTCCACAGGATCTTCCTTTCCTAACGTTGCAAGTATCCGGGGTAGTCGATGCACCAACAGGGGTGAGAACGATGTTCATCAGCAAAGAATATTGCCGCGATCTGGGTCAGGCCACGTCACGAGAGTGGCTGGAGACAAACGGAATCGGTGGGTTCGCGGTCGTCGACCATCGTCGGCATGAACACGCGACGGTACCACGGCTTGCTCATCGCCGCGCTCGATCCACCCGTCGGTCGGATGGTTGCTCTGTCCAGCTACCAGGAAACGATCCGGTGTACGGACCGATAATACGAACTCGGCTGCAATCGCTACGTAAGTGCGGTCCATCCACAGGGCTACCGCCATCTCGAGTACGTTCAGGACGCACCGTTTCCCACGTTCGGTCAAAAGATAGTGTCCGCCCAGATCCGTAAAAGTGTGTTTATGCCCTACGGGCACAACGCCACCGCCGTCACCTATGAGTCTGACCGCGACGTCGCGCTTGAGGTCCGCCCTCTGATCGCCTACCGGGACTATCACCACACTGCGCGTCAGAATGGCGCCATCAACTCCAGTCCCGAAATCGGCCAGAACGCGTTGCGCTACGTCCCTTACGAGGGACAACCCCCATTGCACATCTCACATCCCGGTGGTCAGTTCATTGGTGACGGATTCTGGTATTACGACTTCGACTACGCAGTCGAACGATACCGGGGACTCGATGCGGTCGAGGATCTGTTCTCACCCGGCAGTCTCACGTTCGAACTACAGGCTGATAAGCCGGTCGCGCTGATCGCATCCGTTGGCGATCCGATATCGATCGATGAAATAGATGCGTTGCGTGCGTCCGAACTGGATCGCCGGAAGGGTCTGTTGGCTTCACTCGTCGTGGACGATCCCTTCGCCGCTTCCCTGGCCGACGCTGCGGATACCTTTGTCATCCGAAGGGTTGATGATCTTAGTACGATCATTGCTGGCTACCCCTGGTTCAGCGACTGGGGTCGGGACACGTTTATCGCGTTACCAAGGATTAGCCTCGTGACCGGACGATTCGATCAGGCGGCGGGCATGCTCAAGGCCTTTGCGCGCGCCAGTGATCAGGGCATGATCCCGAATCGCTTCCCCGATCACGGTGAGACGGCCGATTACAACAATGTCGATGCCTCTCTCTGGTATGTCCACGCGGTCAACCGCTACCTGGACTACACCGGAGACTTTGACGGCATCCGGGACGAACTCTGGCCGACGATCAAATCCATCCTCACGCACTATCACGACGGAACGCGCTACGGCATTCGTGCAGACTCGGATGGGCTGATTACGGCTGGTTAAGGAAACGTCCAGCTCACGTGGATGGATGCGAAGGTTGGTGACTGGGTGGTCACGCCCCGTCACGGCAAGCCGGTGGAGATAAATGCCCTCTACCACCACGCGCTTCGGGTCGCTCAGGGCCTGGCTACTAGGTTTCGTGAAACCGACTTCGAGTCTCTCGCAGGATCGCGTGCAGACGGCGTCGAGGGGCTCTTTGAGGCGACGTACAGGAACGAGGAAACCGGTTGCCTCTACGATCTTGTTGGACACGAGGGGAATGACGGAGCGATCCGGCCAAACCAGGTGCTGGCTATCAGCGTTTCAGGCAACCTTGTGTCCGAGGCCCGGCGCAAGCAGGCGCTTGCGGTCGTAGAGCACGAACTGCTCACCCCCAGGGGCTTACGGAGCCTGTCCCCATCTCACCCTGAATACAGAGGCACGTATGGCGGGGACCAACATAGCCGTGACAGTGCTTACCACCAGGGAACGGTCTGGGGATGGCTCATTGGCCCGTTCATCACCGCTTACGTATCAGCGCAAAGAGAGTCGGACTCGGCCCGTGAAGCTGCCGCGGGGATTCTGGAACCCTTTCAGGCGCATCTTCACGAAGCCGGCTTAGGACAGATCTCGGAGATATTCGACGGTGAGGCACCGCATCACGCCAGAGGGTGTTTCGCGCAGGCGTGGAGTGTGGCTGAAGTCCTTCGGAGCTACGTGGAAGATGTGCTGGGCGACAAGCCGGAGCCGTGGCTGGCTCCGATCCGTACTACACGCTAGGAAGCCGTTTCCCTCACGTACTGAAGACTGGTGGCAATTTCGTCCGCGCTGACATCATCGCTGTGAACGGTCTGTCCGACACCTCCGAGGAGGACGAACCGGATGACCCCTTCCCTCGCCTTCTTGTCTGAGGCCATCAGTTCGATCACCTGATTGTCCTGAACCCTATCGTCCCACCCACCCAGGCCACCAGTCCGGCTGATCAGCTGGTTCTGAAGGTCCATGGTATCCGTTCCGCACACACCCTTATCCACGGCAATCTTCGCCTCTGCCATCATCCCCAGCGCGATGGCCTCCCCGTGCCTGAGCCGGAATCCTGAGGCAGACTCGATCGCGTGACCGATCGTGTGACCATAGTTAAGGATCTCGCGCAGCCCCTTCTCCGTCTCGTCCGCCTCGACGACCCCGGCCTTGATCTCACAGTTCTTCGCGATCAGCCAGTCCAGATCCTCCGCCTCGATCTCGAGTTCGGCCACCTGCTCCATTCGATCGCAGAGAAAATCGGTCAACTCCTGATCCCGGATCAGACCGTGCTTGATCACTTCCGCCAACCCCGATCGCACATCCCGCTTGGGTAGAGACATCAGGGTTTCCGTATCGATCAGTACGAGTTTCGGCTGATGGAAGGCGCCGACCATGTTCTTGCCCTGAGCGTGGTCGACGGCCGTCTTTCCGCCCACACTCGCGTCGACCTGTGCTTCCAGGGTTGTCGGAATCTGCACGAAGTCGATACCCCGCATGTAGGTCGCCGCGCAGAATCCGGCCATATCACCGATCACGCCGCCCCCCAGCGTCACCACACACGACGTCCGATCCAGGCCTGCTTGGATCAGCTCGCCCTGGATGGTCGCCACGGTTTCGAGCGTCTTGTATTCCTCGCCATCGGGGACGGTCACTACGGACGTGTCGATGCCTGCAGCTTCGAGGCTACGCTGGACCGGATTGAGATACAGAGCAGCAACGGTCGGATTCGTGACGATCGCAGCCTTGGCCCCCAGACCCAAATCCACATACGTCGTCCCGATTCGGTCCAGGATCCCGTGACCGACGTGGATATCGTAGCTTCGTGAACCGAGGTTGACAGGTACCGTCTTCATTGAGCGAGCTGCTTCAGTAGATGGAACGCCTCCACGGCGGTATCCTCGGGACTCTTGACCTCATCCGACGTCACGAACACGTTGGACCGATTGTAGCAGTCTCCGCGGTCCTCGAGCATCGAGGCGATCTTTGCGCGACATTCATCATCCGAAAGCCCGGCGAGCAGCGGTCGCTCGTCACGTTTACAGGCGACTCGGGTGAAAATGGTATCGACACTGGCTTGTATGCAAAGACTGACACCAGCCTTTTCCACTACCTGCCAGTTCCGCTCGAATGTGACTGCCCCTCCACCCAGAGACACGATGGTACGTTGTCGATCGGCCGCCTCTGACACACACTGATACTCCAGATCACGGAAAGCTTCCTCGCCGTCAGCCTCGAATATTTCCGGGATCGACTTGCCCACCTTCTCCACAATCATCTCGTCCGTGTCGAGATAGTCACGGTCCGTAAGTGCAGCCAAGATCGGACTGATCTTGCTCTTCCCTGTCGCCATGAACCCCGTCACGAACAGCGGCTTCCCACCGAGGATCGACTTCGGACGACCGCCGAGCGCACGCAGGGCTCGCTTGTTCCGGTAGCACGACTCGCAGTTCCACATCGCTGGCTTGAGGATCGCATTGTAATCCGTATCCAGCACATCCCGGTGCAGATGCTCCGTCTCTTTCCCGCACGTGTCACAGTGCAGTATGCGCTTCTCCCCCGTCATGCCGACCGCTTCTCAATTCTGATTTTTGGTTTTTTACTTTTGACTTCTCTCACATCTCCTCCGGCGCCTTCATCCCGAGCAGGCCCAAACCACTCTTCAACACGGTCTTGATCGCATAGACGAGTGTCACTCGAGCACGCGTCAGGGCTTCGTCTTCCGAAACGACCCGGCAAGCCGTGTAGAACCGGTTCGCTTCCGTGCACAGATCGATCAGATAGGTCGCGATCTGTGAGGGCTCGTGGTTCTCCGCTGACTGCTCGATCTTCTTCGGATAGTCATCAAGGCACTTTACGACAGCGACCGCCTCGGGTTCAGACAGCAAGCTCAGATCGACGTCTTCAGGCGGAATCGTTTGCTCGAACTTCCGAAGCACGCTGCAATAACGCGCGTGAGTGTACTGGATGTAAGGTCCCGTCTCTCCGGTAAAGTTGAGAATCTCTTCCCACTCGAACACGACGTCTCGCGTTCGCCGCGAATCCAGGTCGGCGTAAATGATCGCGCCGATCCCCACATCCTTGGCCACCTGATCCTTGTTCGACAGATCCGGGTTCTTCTCTTCGATTATCTCATGCGTTAGCTCGACGGCTCGGTCCAGCACCTCTTCGAGAAAGATGACGTTCCCTTTCCGGGTCGACATCTTCATCCCCTTGAAGTTGATCAACCCGAACGGCACGTGCGCACAGTTATCCGCCCAGTCGTGCCCCATCATCTTGAGAGTCCGGAACAGCTGTTTGAAGTGCAGCGTCTGTTCCGCCCCCACCACGTAGAGCATCTTGTCGAAATCGTAGCGCGCCTTTCGATCGGCGGCTGCGCACAGGTCTCGGCCCAGGTAGACAATAGTCCCGTGGCTGGTCTGAAGAACCGCCGGAGTCATGTCGTCATCGAACTTCACGACCAGCGCGCCCTCACTTTCGACTGCCAGCCCATCCTCCGTCAGCTTCTCGACCAGCCGGGTTGAGGGTTCGTGATACAGGCTCTCTCCGCTGTAGTCGGAGAACTCGACCCCCATACGACGGTAGACGCGCTTGAAATCTTCGATCGTTTCTTCGCGGAACCACTTCCAGAGTGTGAGGGCTTCCTCATCACCGGCTTCCAGATTCCGGGTCCACGCTTGCGCCGATTCTGTCAGTGACGGGTCCGATTCGACCTCGGCATTGAACTTCACATACAGGTTGAAGAGTTCGTATGGAGGGTTCTGCCGGACCTTGTCCTCATCCCCCCAGGCCTTGTAGGCAGCGATGTTCATCCCGTGAGGGGCACCCCAATCGCCCAGGTAATTGACCCCGACGACTTTCCAGCCGAGCGCTTCGTGAATCCTTACCAAGCTGTTCCCGATGGCCGTCGTTCGGAGATGGCCGATCGTAAACGGCTTAGCGATGTTCGGCGAAGAGAAGTCGACAACGATCGTCTTACCCTCACCGACCTTCGACCGACCGTATTGTTCCCCCTCAGCCAGCACTCGCGCCATCGTTCCTGTTACCAGGTCCGACTTCGACACGAAGAAGTTGAGGTACGGGCCGGCCGGCTTCACTTCGGTTATCGTGCCCCCCACCTCCACCTGATCACTCAACTCTTCAGCGATCAGGTTAGGCGCTTTCCGCATCGTCTTGGCAAGCGTGAAGCACGGGAGGGCATAGTCACCCATATCCGGATTGGGCGGTATTTCGAGCAGGTCCGCGACCTGACCGGACTCTAATCCGGTCGCTTTGGACACTTGCTCGCTGATGGCATCGACAAACGGGTTCGACAAGAGCTGACTCCTAAAGCTTGCTGCAGGTATAGATGGACGCGATTCCGAACGAGAGCCCTACCTGTTCCACTGACTCGAAACCGGCCTCGCTCAAGTGCTGACAGAAGGTCTCCCCCTCCGGGAACAGCATCACGGACTCATACAGATAGGTATAGGCTTTCGGGTCGCGGGAGACGAGCTTCCCGACCAAGGGGAGAATACGCTTGAAGTACAAGAAGTAGATGCCCCGTATCAGCGGCGTGGACGGCTTGGAGAACTCGAGCACAGCCAGACGTCCTCCAGGACGCATCACGCGGTTGATCTCAAAGAGCCCGCGATCGATCTCGGCAAAATTCCGGATGCCAAAACCGATCGTTACCCCATCGAAGGATGCATCGGGAAACGGAAGTTGCTCAGCGTCTCCGGCCAGAAAGTCGAGACATTCAGGACGTCCACGCTCCTTGTCGACCCCGTGACGTAGCATCCCGACGGAAACGTCCGCCCCCGTGACCACGATGCCCGGATCACGCTTCGCGGTCTCGAACCCGAGGTCTCCGGTTCCCGTCGCCAGATCAAGCACGTGCCAACCCGGTTCGGGGCGCAGGAGATCGACCGTTCGCTTCCGCCAGATCACGTCGATCCCCGCACTGAGCAGGTGATTCAACAGATCGTAGGTCCCCGCGATCCCGTCGAACATGCCGCGGACGAACTGACGTTTCCGTCGTGGATCTGTCAGTACGCGCTCGTCCATGGGCCCCGCTCCCGCCGACATCAGGCGAACCGACCGACGACGGCCTGCTTCATCACGTCTGTAGGCGGTTCGATTCCCGTCCAGATTTCGAATGACCGGGCGCCCTGGAAGACCAGCATGTCCAGGCCGCCGAACGCCGGTGCTCCCTGGGCCTTGAATTCACGCATCATCTGCGTCTCGAGCGGGTTGAATACAGTGTCATATAGGATGAGATCCGGCCGGACGTGAGCCGGATCCAGCAGCGGGCTCGCGTCGGTCTTTGGATGCATACCGACAGAAGTCGTATTCACGACCAGTCTCGCATCGCCAAACACGCGCGCCTCGGTCGGGGCATCGAGAGCTTCCGGCACAATACGCTTCCCTGTGATCTTCTCCATATCCGCCGCAAGCGATTCCGCACGTTCGACAGTACGGTTCATGACCGTCACCTGCTTGACCTCGTCGCGCGAGCCGAGCGCATAGGTAACCGCACGTGCCGCCCCACCGGCTCCCAGAACCACACAGTTTTCAGGAAACGTGGTCACCCCGACGACCCGCTCGATCGCCTTGACCACCCCGTAGACGTCGGTATTATGTCCAGTGAGGTTGCCGTCTTCGTTGTGGATCGTGTTCACCGCGCCGACTGCGAGCGCCTCCTCACTAATCCGGTCGACGTGCTCCATCACGGCAAGCTTGTGCGGAATCGTCACGTTGAGGCCAAGAATTTCAAGCCCACGAAGCCCGTTCACCGCTTCCCCCACCCTGTCGGGTGAGACGTGAAACGCCACATAGCAAAAATCGACACCCAGGGCGTCGATCGCCGCGTTATGCATGTCAGGCGAAAAACTGTGCGCAATCGGATCCCCGATCACCCCCAGCACCTGGCTTGACGCCTTGATATTCAATGGATTCCTGTTCTCTCCGCCTGCGTGTCGATGGCCCGTGTCAAAGGAAGCTAATCACTTCCGGGTCTCGGCCCTCACCGGGTTCCGCCTCCATGCTGCTTCAGCGCAACCGTCCTTTCCCCCTTGCGGTAGAGGGGAGCGGACATCCGATCAATGTCGCTCAGGCAGTTGTGGCAGATCTGGTTGCCCCAAGCCCCACGCGCCTTTTTCCTGCGCTTTTCGTCTCTACTTGTCGTCTACGGATACACCAACTAGCCCAACACATCTTCCAAAAACTGATCGGCAATGTCGAAACTCTCACGCCACGAGCACCCGTAGGCATATCGAATAAAGGCGACTCCGCCCAGGACGCAGAGCATCAGCATCAGCGTCAGCTTGAATAGCACTCTCATTATGATCTCCCGGCTACGGCTACAGATTCGATCCTGGACAGAACGCCAGGATAGGTTTCCTCAATTGGACCCGGATTCAGGACACGCGTTTCACCTTCCGCGGCCATCCCAGCGATCGTGAAAGCAATGCCGACGCGAGGATCTCCTCCAGCGTCGACCTCAGAGCCCTGCAGGGCATTCACCCCCTGGATAACCAGACCGTCCGGCATTTCGCCCACCCTGACACCCATCCGGCGAAGCCCCTCGACGGTCAGGGCGATCACATCCCGATCCCCCTCCCGAAGCGGCGCAATATCCCGAATGACCGTCTCACCGATCGCACAGGCTCCGACGACCGCAAATGTCGGAGCTTCGTCCATGAACAGTTCGGCATACTCGTCCGCGATCTTGATGCGACGTAGGTCGCTGGATGACACCTTCAGGGTCCGCGTGCTGAATCCTGATCCCGTTCGCGTCTTCTCGATCTGGATCTTGAGGTCCAATCGGCGGAGCAGATCGATCAGTCGCCGTGTTCGCCAATCGCTCCCGGCATGGAGCACCTCAACCTCTGACTTGGGACGACAGGCCGCTGCGGCCAGGATGAACAACGTCCCCGTCGCATCACCCGGAAGCTCATGGTCCCTTCCCTCCAAGGTCTGAGGGCCCTCATACACGATCTGATACCCATCCGCATCCTCGATCCGCCCCTTCTCCAGCTTACCCTTCGCTCGACGAAACAGGACTTCGAGATCATCCTCTCCGGACAGGCCTTGCTGAAGCTCGAACGTCCCTTCCTGCTCCAGCGCGCCAAGAAAGAGCGCAGTCTTCACGTTGGAGTCAGGCTGACCGAGCTGATAGGTACCCGGCTTGGGGAACACCTTCCCGAGGTCAGCTGGAAACGGAGTATCCTCGGCGTGACGGACGACCGCGTCGAACCCGTTCAGCACATCCAGGATCCGGCCAGCATCGGCTTTGAACACCTCTTCCCCGGTCAGGACCGCTGACCGACCGATCCCCAAACCGGCGAACGCAGCGTAGGATTCGACAGATTCAGCCGCGATCTCCCCCTCCGGCTGTTGCAGGTCGCCGCCGGTCACGGTGACCGTCTCGCCATCGAAGGTCACCGACACACCCAGCTGGCCCAACTGCTCTGCGAACCGTCTGACACCGGGTGTCGTGGCACAACGGGCGATCGTAGACTCCCCCGATACCTTCGCGGCAAGCGCCAACGCCTGAACGGACACCGGTTCACTACCCGGAACGTCGACCGAGCCCTCCAGCTTTCGAACCCGCTGGACAGGCTCGACGGCCTCTTCCCGTTCCTCTACCACTTCAGCCATACGATCTCACTACCTCGATAGAACGGTATATCCAAGGTCGGTCACGATTCGGCTGCCCTTCTGCCTGTCTTCGTCAGAACTCAATCCGAGCCGAATCGAACCGCCTTCACCCTCACGAACCTTCAGAACTTCAATGTCTCGGATGTTGATATCCGCGTTCGCCAAAGCCGTCGCCACTTCGGCAATCACACCCGGTTTATCCTCTACAACTAGCATCAATTCCGACAGCGGGTTCAGAAACCCCTTCGAATCCTTTGGGATCCGATCTCTCACGTCGTTTGCGTACGAGAACGACTGCTCGAGCGACGGATCCTCTATCCGGTCCTTCACAACGTTCAGGGCTGCAACATACGCATCGATGGTTTCGCGAATCGGTACCGCGTTCGTCTGACAGATGTCTCGCCACATCGCATACGGGCTGGAGGCGATCCGAGTCATATCACGGAATCCGCCCGCCGCCATCTTGAGGGCAAGGCCATCCTTCTCGTTCATCTGTCCGACCAACCCGACGAGTGCGGTGGCCATAATCTGCGGGACGTGACTGATCGCAGCCGCCATCCGGTCGTGCGTATCAGGAGCCATCTCTATGACGTGTGCCCCGACCCGCGTGACCATCGCACCCAGCCGGTCGACAGGCTCACGATCGCAACCTTCGGGCGGTGTCAGCACGTATATAGCGTTCTGGAACAGAAACGGGTCGGCAGCATCAACTCCCTTCCACTCCGACCCCGCCATCGGGTGCCCACCGATAAAGGTCACATCCGTCCGCCCGGTATCGGTAGCCGCTGCCACGACCGCGGCCTTCGTACTCCCGACGTCGGTGACGATACAGCCCGCCTTCGAGTGCTCGAGTGTCTCCGGCAGCATCTCGAGGATTCTCAAGATCGGTGTACACAGAAACAGCACGTCCGCCTGGGCGGAAGCCGACGATAGCGACTCGTAAGGAACGCCGTCGTCGACAGCGCCGCTGGCGATAGCTCGATCGATCGTCTTCGCCCGACTGATCCCGATGATGCGTTTTCCGATCCCCGCTCGCTTGAACGCCAGCCCGAGGGATCCCCCGATCAGGCCGACACCGGCGATCGCAATCGTATCGTTTGTAAAGTCGGGATCAGACATCCGAACTACCCGGTTTAGACGCGCTCCGCCAGATCCTTCACAAACCGCTCAGAGTCGACCCAGCCCAGACACGGATCGGTGATCGACTTACCGAACACCCCGTCTTCAACGCCCTGACTCCCCTCAACGAGATAGCTCTCGACCATCATCCCGCGAACGATGTCTCTAATTTCGTTCGAGCTCTGACGGCTTCTCATCACCTCGAGACCGATTCGCGGCTGTTCAGCGAATTGCTTGTTCGAGTTGTTGTGATTCGTGTCCACGATCAGGATCGGATTCTCCAGTCCCCGGCTCATGTACTGCTCGGAGATAAAGGCCAGATCCTCGTAGTGATAGTTCGGGAAGCTCCTCCCCGATGCGTCCACGTAGCCCCTGAGAATCGCGTGCGCCAGCGGGTTCCCCTCCGTCCGGGCAATCCACCGGTTATACGTGAACTCGTGCGGGATCTGCGCGGCCCGGATGGCGTTCAGCATCACGCTGATGTCTCCGCCC
Organism: Gemmatimonadota bacterium; assembly: GCA_002727195.1. GTDB lineage: Bacteria > Latescibacterota > UBA2968 > UBA2968 > UBA2968 > UBA2968. The sequence continues at coordinate 249,764 of PBWH01000006.1, read as the reverse complement.
GTCGGGTTCTTCATCCCCGCCGGCACATCCAGCCCGCTAATGGTCAGCCGGTGTTCCTGATTCTCGACAGACCGGGCCCCAACAGCCACATAGCTCAGTACATCTTCGAGATACGGAAAATTGCCCGGATAAAGCATCTCATCAGCGGCAGTCAATCCGGATTCGCAGAACGCCCTGATGTGCATCTTGCGGATCGCCACGATCCCCTCAACCAGATCCGGGTCCTTCTCGGGATCCGGCTGATGGGCCATGCCCTTGTAACCCTCTCCTGTCGTCCGCGGCTTGTTGGTGTAGACACGCTGACACAGGACGAGCTTGTCAGTCACCTCATCCTGAAGCTTCGCCAACCGGCTCACATACTCGCACACCGCATCTTCATTGTGAGCCGAACAGGGCCCGATGATCAGCAACATCTTGTTCGACTTACGCAGGAAGATGTCCCGAATCTCTGCGTCGCGTCGTGCCTTGATTTTTTGCATCTCCGGGGTGACCGGGTGCATCTCTCGAATCGTTTCAGGAAGCGGAATCTCCCCGATAAGTTCAAATGACATTCTTATTCCTCTAACAGTATTGAGTTCCGGGGTTTCCCCGGACGTTCAGAAAGTATATACACCGTTCATCCCGAGTGCCCATCGACCCGGGAGGCGATGGGTGTACCGAGGGACGGTCCTTAACCACTCTTTATCTCGACTAGCGCTCTTCTTCCTCGGCGTGATCCTGCTCGAGGCGGAGCGTCTCGTCGATAATCTGCCTGAAAATCCGTTGGACCGCATCATCGCTAAACGGCCCCTGATTCAGCTCCTTCAGTTGATTCAACACGGCGGTCTCGCGTTCAGGAGCGTAGAGCGGCTTACCCTCCGCACGCTTGATCTTGCCGACTTCGATCGCACAGCGAGCGCGTTCGTTCAGCAGTTCGACAAGGCGACGATTGAGATGGTCAATCTGACCACGCCAATGCTCAAGATCCATAACGATCCCCTGCACCCGACTCATCGGGCATCATTGGGTCAACTGACAGCTTTCGTCTTCAACGGTTCCATCAGGGAGGCGACAAAGTCCCCGATCTGAGGTACCAGATCGGAATCGCCTCCTTTCTCTGCGATCCGGCGCACAATAGCACTTCCAACCACCACCGCATCCGCGTGTTCACCAACCTCTGCAGCCTGCTCGGGAGACGAGATCCCGAACCCGACGGCAAGTGGCTTCTCCGTGAAGCCCTTGATCCGTTCGACCATCGAAACAAGCGAATCGGCAAGGGCTTGTTGTTCGCCGGTCACGCCTGCCCGGGAAACATAGTAGACGAAGCCCGTCGCCGCGTCGGTCACCATCCGGATTCGCGAGTCACGCGATGTCGGCGCGAGCAGGAAGACCGTATCCAGCCCGGCTTCAACCATCAGTTGGCAATAGTTGTCCGCCTCCTCGGGAGGAAGATCAGTCACAAGGGCCCCATTGACGCCGACCGCAGCGCATCTTTTAACGAAGGCCTCCAACCCGTACTGATGGACCGGATTGTAATAGGTCATGTAAATAAGGGGGACGTCCGTCTCCTTCCGAATTCCCTCGACGCACTGAAAGACGCCCTCCAGCGTGGTCCCCGCTTCGAGTGCCCGCTGAGCCGAAGCCTGATTTGTCGGGCCGTCCGCGAGAGGATCAGAAAACGGGATCCCGAGTTCGATCACGTCGCTCCCTCGGTTGGCGAGTTCGACGACGAGCTCCCGCGTCGTCTCGAGATCCGGATCACCCGCCGTGACAAACGGGATGAATCCGGTCTGGCCGTCTGCTTTGAGTCGTTCGAATGTCTCTGTGATGGCACTCATACCGAATCTTCGATCCCTTCGATCATCCGTGCAGCCTGCTGCACATCCTTATCCCCTCGCCCGGAAAGATTCACGACAATAACCTGATCCTTCGCCATCGTCGGGGCCAGCTTGCACACCTCTGCGATCGCGTGCGAACTCTCGAGTGCGGGAATGATCCCTTCGAGGCGGCTCAACAACTGGAACGCCTCGAGCGCTTCGTCGTCCGTAGCGTAAGCGTAGTCGATCCGGTCATTGTCACGCAGATAGCAGTGCTCGGGCCCAACACCTGAGTAATCCAGTCCCGCCGAAACCGAATGCGTAAGGGCTATCTGACCGTCCTCATCCTGCAGCAGATAGATCTGAGCGCCGTGAAGGACACCCAGCTTTCCGCCCTGGAAACGAGCGGCGTGTTCACCGGATTCGATCCCGTGACCACCGGCCTCCACCCCGATCATCCTGACGTCCTCGTCTTCGAGAAAGCGATGGAACAACCCGATCGAGTTGCTACCGCCACCGACACAAGCGATCAGGCAATCCGGAAGTTTGCACTCGGCCTCGAGAATCTGTTCTCTTGCCTCCACCCCGATCACCCGCTGGAAGTCGCGCACGATCATCGGATAGGGATGCGGCCCCAGGACAGAACCGAAAATGTAGAACGTCGAGTCTACGTTCGTGACCCAATCGCGGATCGCTTCGTTGATCGCGTCCTTGAGCGTCTTGCTGCCTGAGTCGACGCCGGTGACCTTAGCGCCCAGTAGTCGCATCCGGAAGACATTCAGCGCCTGCCGCGCCATGTCCTCCGTTCCCATGTAAATCTCGCACTCGAGCCCGAACATCGCTGCGACGGTCGCCGTCGCTACGCCGTGCTGTCCAGCGCCAGTCTCGGCGATGATTCGCTGTTTGCCCATCCGGCGGGCGAGCAGGATCTGCCCCATCGAGTTGTTGATCTTGTGCGCGCCCGTATGCGCCAGGTCTTCGCGCTTCAGGTAGATCTTCGCCCCGCCCAGATGCTCAGTCAGCCGTTCCGCATAGTAAAGCGACGTCGGCCGTCCGATGAACTCCTTCAGATACCAGTCGAGTTCGGCCTGGAACTCCGGGTCCTCCTTCGCTTCCCGATACGCTTCCTCGAGATCATCGAGAAGCGCCATCAGGGTTTCCGGTACATAGCGTCCCCCATACGGGCCATAGCGGCCTCGGGCATCGGGGAGATCTGGGCTGACGAGTGTTGCCATGCTCAATTGCCTTTCAGGCTTGTGTCGGTCTCGGTCTTTGGGGGAAAATACGAGCCGATCGTGTCGAACAGTCGACGCTTGTAGTGTTCATAATCTGCTCCGGGCCGCCAACGGGCGACCGTCACAACCAGATCGTTCTCGGGATCGACGCGAAAGATCGTCGACGACGAAGACCCATGTCCGTAAGTGTGTTCGCTCAGGCCTTCGTCGCTGAACATCCGGGTGCCCAACCCCTGCATGCGATAGGTGCCGGGCAGATGCTTGCTCAGGGGCGCTGGCAACAGTTCCTGAAGGGCTTCGTATTCGAAGAACCTGAAATCACCGTAGGCCCCCCCGTTCAGGAGCAGCTGCCCGATTCGCGCGAGATCCAGAGCCGTACTCTGACCATCCTGATGCGTGCCGGAGACGCGTGTATCCACACAGCCGAGTGGTTCGAGCAGATGTCGCTTCAGGTAGATGGGCAGGGCTTCGCCGCTGACGGCCTCCAACACCTTCCCCGCGATTGCGTATCCTGTTCCCCCATACTTATACGTCCGGCCCACTTCCATCTGCGGCACGTATCCGGCGATCTGTTCCTCGAAGTCGTGCTCTTCGTCTCCCCAGTGGCCCTCGAGGCCACTCGTATGCGTAAGCAGTGACCGAACGGACAGCCCATCCGCCCCGCTGACACCTTCGAATGCCGGCAGGTATGTTGCGATCGACGCATCCGGGTCGACTCTGCGCTGATCGATGGCGATCGCCATCTGGACGCCCGCCAGCAGCTTCGTCATCGAGGCGATCGGCGCTCGGGTCGACAGAGTCACCGGTCTTTCGTTCCGGTGACCGTAGGCCTTCAGGTGAGCGATCTTTCCTGCCCGTGCGACGCAGACGACCATCGGTTCTCCGGATCGTTCCCACCAGGCGTCACATAAGCTGTCAATCGCTGCTGCCACCCCGGGACGAAAGCCAGCCTCTTCCTCGGATCCGAAAACGAGCTCCGGGGCACGTCCCTTGAACACGCCCGTCGGGGCATTGATCGGCTCGACCGGGGTTTGACCGTAGACCTTACGCTTGAGCCCGACCCACCACTGCCGATCGCGTTCCCAGATCGCGTCGTAGAACCCCTCATCCCCTTCGCCGGGAACGGCCTCTCTCAGACCTGCCAGGAACGAACCGATTCGTTGGTCGCGTGATAGGCCCGACCAGAACATCAGCTTCAGCCGATCGGCGACGACCGCACGTTTTCCATCCAGCACTGCTGTGTCGATCCCGAACTCTTCCGGCAGGTCGATCATCGCGTCGACCTCCCGCTCCCACCAGGGGATAAAGCCCGAGTACTTGTAGAGCGTCCGAAACCGCCTGTAGGTGCGGTCACCGGCTTTGATCGAGACCACCGCACCGTATCGGCCATCTTCAGTGGCCTCGGTGACGCGCTCGTAGTTCCGATCGTAGTACTCAGTCTCGATCGTATACGGGCCGATCATGTCCCGCGCCATCAGGGGGGCTTCGAAGACCGCCTTCGGAAACGTAGACCCCGTGAACGCGTAAGGCATGAACCGAAGGCGATGCCATCCGAACTGCCACGCCCGACGCTCGTCGGCATCGGGTATCGTCACCCCGATCGGCCGTTCGCCTTCGATGATCACCGCGGGATTGCGATATGGCCGTCCCAGCGGCGGCATCTCCGCATCCAGTGTTGCGACGGCCCGTCCCCCTCGCACTTCCAACCGTCCGGTGGAGAGGATCTCATCCCCATCTGCGAATCGTATGGTCTTCCCCGCAAGGGACGAGTCAGCGACGACTTCGACCCGCGTGCTCAGCAGTGCCGGGTAGGACCCGAAAGCGAATCCGCGAACGGGCCTGCTGGCGTGCTCCGCCAATCGCAGGGTGTGCGCCATGTTGACCGACAGGTCGGCCCACGGAAACCACACGACGTCATCCGACCCACGCCGATCCCGGTCTCGGATCTGCACCTGAGTGCCGAGTTCGAGCCCAACGGCTCCGTCTCCAAACGCACTCAGGTCGATCTGGATTTCTGCCGTATACCCTTCTTGTGTCTCCAGGACCACCGCATCGACACTCGGCTGGATCGACCCTCTCGGATCGACCTCGATACGCGAGGGCAACACATCCCTGGCAGGGGGTGTGACCGATACGATCAGAAACCGCGTCTCGTCCGACCGGTCAGAAACCCTGATGGTGATCGCGTCGCCTTCCAACGAGGACCGGATACCTGGCCCCGCGTTGTCATCCCGAACGGTGACACCAAACCAGAGGCTGTTTGCGGCCCATCCGATAGAAGCGGTGACATCAAGGTCCGTTGGATCCGTAACCCCGCCCTCTGCCGAAGCAAATGGACCGGCCCTGAAGGCCTGCCCCCAATCGTCCAGGTGACCGTCGAGAACGAGACCCGAAACGCGCCCAATTTCGAACGTTTGGCTCCGGCGTCCTTTGGTCCATGCGTGTCCCTCACCCGCGCACAACGCGAGCAGGACCGCGACGACGATCGCGCGACCTAGCGCTCCCATCGAATCAGGAAGTACTTGTGCTTGCCCCTGCGGATCACGACGAACTTGCCCGCCAGCGTGTCCTGCGCGGTCAGGCTCAGCCCCAGATCGGTCTGGCGTTCGCCATTGACCGAAACCGCACCAGCCTTGATATCCTCGCGTGCCTGACGCTTCGACGACGACACGCCTGCCTCGACGAGCGTGTCGATCAGCCCTATCTCCGACTGACCGGACAGCGTATGCGATGGCACGTCACTGAACCCTTCCTCCACTTCCTGCTCGGACAGCTCGCTCAGGTTGCCATAGAAGAGGGCTTCCGAAATGTGGATCGCACGCTTTGCCGCCTCTTCACTGTGAACGAAGGCAGTCACTTCCTCTGCCAGGACGCGCTGCGCCTCTCGCATCTCCGGTGCGCTCTCAACACCTTTGGCGAGCTCGTCGATCGCGTCCGGTTCGAGGAACGTGAAGATTTTCAGGAACTTCACGACGTCCGCATCGGGTACGTTGATAAACCATTGGTAGAACTGATACGGGCTCGTCAATTCGGGATTCAGGAAGATCGCGCCCTCTTCGGACTTCCCGAATTTCTTGCCGTCCGATCGCTCCAGCAGCGCGTTCGTGAACCCATAGGCCGACTCGCCAAGCTCACGGCGAATCAACTCGATCCCTGCCGTAATGTTCCCCCACTGATCGCTGCCACCGATCTGAACCTCGCAGTAGTAGCGACGATACAGCTCTAGGAAGTCATACGCCTGGAAGATCATGTAGCTGAACTCGGTGTAAGAGATCCCCGTTTCCATCCGGGACGACACCGATTCTTTCGCCAGCATGTAACTGATCGAGAAGTGCTTCCCGACATCTCGCAGGAACTCGATCATCTTGATCTCGCCCAGCCAATCCAGGTTACTCACGAGTGACGCAGGGTTCGAGGCCGCTTCGAAATCGAGCATTCGTGAAAGCTCATCACGCATCTTCGATGTGTTTTCGGCAACGACCGCCGCCGGATTCAGCTTCCGCTCCTGGTCCTTCCCACTGGGGTCGCCGATCAAGCCGGTGCCTCCACCGACGAGCGCGATCGGATGATGGCCAGCCATCTGCAGGCGACGGAGCATGATCACCGGAATCAGGTTTCCGATCGTCATGCTCGGGGCCGTTGGATCGACCCCCAGGTAGATGTTGGCCGGTCCCTTGGCGAGACGGTCTCCCACACCTTCCGTCTGCTGGAAGACGCATTCGCGGTAGGCCAGTTCTTCGAGTATATCCACGTCAGTTCTCCACACCGACGCTCATCGCGTGCTGGATGAACGCACGGACTTTGTCGTGATCCTTCTTACCCGCTTCCTTTTCGACACCACTGCCCGTATCGACGGCATAGGGCTGTACGACCTGGATGCTCTCTTCGACATTGAACGGCGTCAGGCCGCCGGACAGGATGATGCGACCGTACGATCTGGCCATCACGGCCATTCCCCAGTCGAACGTCTCACCCGTCCCGCCGTAGAACCCTTCCTTGTCTTTGTCGAGCAGGAACGACTCCACCCCCGCCGATGCATAGGGCTCGATGTCCGCCTCGCTGAAACCCGTCCCAACCCGTAACGCCCGAATGACCGGTCGATCGTACCCGAGGCAGTCCTCCGGTGTCTCATCACCGTGCAACTGCAAGGCTCGCAGACCGATGTCATCTGCGATCTGACAGATGCGATCGCGAGGTTCGTTCACGAACACACCGACGGGCGTCACGAACGGCGGAAGATCTGCGACGATCGACTTGACCTGTTCGGGCGTCACAAAGCGCTTGCTCTTCGGGTAGAAGATGAACCCGAGCGCATCCGCCCAAGCTTCAGCCGCAACGTGTGCGTCTTCGGCATTGGTGAGGCCGCAGATCTTGACCCGTGTCACGATGCCACACTCCCCGGTGTCGGAAACTCAGCCATCGAAGCGGCGAACTTCTCCAAATCCTCATCGGGCAGTGCATAGTCTGTCAGCTCGCCCTGGAAGTACTTGTCGTATCCAACCAGGTCCATCAGGCCGTGTCCCGACCAGTTAAACAGGATGACGCGCTCCTGGCTGACTTCCTGCTCGATCAAACTCATCGGAAAGATCGGCGCCAGGTCCTCGGAACCGACGGGCTGCCCCGTCCCCGGATGCAAAGGGGGATCCATCGGGGTCGGCTGGTCCGCAGCGATGTTGTACCACTGACGCGGGATCTCGTCGTCTGACAGCGTGATCTTCGTCTTCACGATTCACCTCCGGCCAACTCACACAGCTTCGCGCCGATATCGTCTTCCCGCATCAGGCTCTCGCCCACCAGGATGGCGTCCGCGCCGGCATCCCGAACACGCTCCACGTCCGCGCGTGTGTGAAGTCCACTTTCGCTCACGATCAGGGCGTCTGCCGGCAGCGTTGGGATGACGCCCTCTGTCACGGCGAGATCGGTGGCGAACGTCTTCAGGTCGCGATTGTTGATGCCTATCAGTGCGGCCCCAGCGTCCAACGCGATCTTCGCCTCCTCGATGGTATGTACCTCGACGAGGGCATCGACGTCCAATTCACGAGTCAGATCGAGGAACGAAGCCAGTTCATCCGGGGTGAGCGCGCTGACGATTAGCAGAACGGCAGAGGCCCCAATCGCTCGGGCCTCGTATACCTGATATGGGTCAACCGTGAAGTCCTTCCTCAGCAGCGGCAGGTCGACCTCGTGATGAACCGAGGTCAGGTAACTGTCAGCGCCCTGGAAGTACTTCTCATCCGTCAGCACCGAAATCGCGGAAGCGCCGTTAGCCTCGTAAATCGACCCGATCGCGACTGGATCGAAATCTTCGCGGATCAGCCCCTTCGAGGGAGACGCCTTCTTGATCTCGGCGATGATGGCCACGCCGTCAGCGTCGGACAGACGATCGAACAGCGACCGCGGACGTGGAGCGGTATTCGCCTGCTCGATCACCTGATCCATCGACACAGACGCCTTTCGCTCTTCCACGAAAGCGCGCTTGTACTCGACGATTTCGTCCAGAATCGACATCGCTAGCTGTTGCTCACCTCCACCAGCCGTTCGAGCTTCTCTTTCGCCGCTCCAGAATCGATCGTCTTGGCCGCCACCTCGATCCCCTCTTCGAGCGTCTCCGCCGTTCCGCCTGCGACAAGGGCAAATGAAGAATTGAGCAGAACGATGTCCCGCTTCGGTCCCGTTTCACCGTCCAGAATGGCTCGCGTGATGCTCGCGTTCTCATCTGGCTCACCGCCGGCGAGGTCCTCGGCAGTAGCCGTTTCCAAACCAAAATCCTCAGGCTTGATGTCGTAGGTCGACACGGACTCAGCCTGCAGTTCGCTCACGCGTGTCGGACCAGTCAGCGTCGCCTCATCCATCCCATCAGAACCGTGAACGACGAACGCGTGTTCGGCGCCCAGCCCGCCCAGCACGTTCGCGAACGTCTCGGTCATGTCGGCGCTGTAGACGCCGATCACCTGGCGAGTCGCTCCGGCAGGGTTCGTAAGCGGCCCAAGGGCGTTGAAAACCGTGCGGGTCGGTGCCAGCTCTCGACGCGGCCCGATCGCGTGCTTCATCGCACCGTGAAAGGTCACGGCGAACATGAACCCGATCCCGACCTCGTCGAGGCACTCGCCGACCTTGTCCGGCGTCGCTTCTGTATTCACACCGAGCGCCGCCAGCACGTCCGCGCTGCCGCTCTTGCTCGTAATCGATCGGTTCCCGTGTTTGGCCACACACAACCCGGATCCCGCCGCGACAAACGCGGCCGTGGTCGAGATGTTGAATGTGCTGGAGTGATCCCCTCCCGTGCCGCACGTATCCACAATCACCGAGTGTGACGTCTTGACCTTCTCCGCCTTCTCACGCATCACCTCAGCGGCGCCGCGGATCTCGTCGACCGTCTCACCCTTGATCCGAAGCCCGGTCAGAAAAGCCCCGATCTGTGCGTCCGTCGTCTCGCCTGACATGATGGCGCTCATCACGGACACCATCTCCTTGCGCTTCAGGTCGTTGCCTTCGACCAGCCCAGCGATCGCTTCTTGTATCGTCATGGTTCGGATCTCCTATTGATCCACGAAGTTCTTGAGCAGCGGTTTGCCTTCACCGGTCAGGATCGACTCCGGGTGAAACTGAACGCCCTCGACATCGTGTTCGCGGTGACGAAGTCCCATAATCAGCCCGTCATCCGTCTCAGCGGAGATTTCGAGGCTATCGGGTAGCGAGGACCGCTCTACGATCAGGGAGTGATAGCGTGTCGCGATAAAGTCCTGCGGCAGCCCATTGAAAATGGTCCGCCCGTCGTGGTGTACCTTGGACACCTTCCCGTGCATGATCTCCGGCGCACCGATCACCTTGCCCCCAAAGGCCTGACCGATCGACTGATGCCCGAGACAGACGCCCAGGATCGGAATCTCCCCGGCGAACCGCTCGATCAGGCTGACGGAGATACCCGCTTCATTCGGCGTACAGGGGCCAGGCGACACCACGATCTTTTCCGGGGCGATGTCCGCGACCTCGTCCAGCGTCACCTTGTCGTTACGACGCACATCGAGTTCGGACCCCAGCTCCCCGAGATACTGGACGAGGTTGTAGGTGAACGAGTCGTAGTTGTCGATCACGAGAATCATCGGTCGCTCGCCGTCAGGTTCGGATCACCCTGTTCCGCCAGTTCGACGGCCCGAAACAGCGCCTTTGCCTTGTTCACCGTCTCACGATACTCGTAGTCCGGCTTAGAATCGTAGACGATGCCGCCACCGGCCTGGACATACGCCTTGCCGCCCTTGAGGATCATCGTCCGGATCGCGATACACGTGTCCATGTTGCCGGAGAAGTCGATGTAACCGACGGATCCGGCATACGGACCGCGTCGCGTCGGTTCCAGCTCGTCGATGATCTCCATCGCCCGAATCTTGGGCGCTCCAGATACGGTGCCAGCCGGGTAGCCCGCGAACAGCGCATCCAGCGCGTCGACGTCGTCCCTCAACTCGCCACGCACGTTCGACACGATGTGCATCACGTGTGAGTAGCGCTCGATGATCATCTGCTCGGTCACGCGAACGGTGTCGAACTTCGACACGCGCCCCACGTCGTTGCGCCCGAGGTCGACGAGCATGATGTGCTCAGCCCGCTCTTTCTCGTCGCTCAGCAGGTCGTCCGCGAGCCGTTGGTCTTCCTCCTCAGACTCGCCTCTCCAGCGGGTGCCCGCGATCGGCCTGACCTGCATCACGCCGTCTTCCACGCGCACGAGCAATTCAGGCGAAGACCCCACGAGCTGTGCGTCACCGAGCTCGATGTGAAAGTTGTACGGTGACGGGTTCACCATCCGGAGCATCCGGTAGATGTCTATCGACCCGACGGTTACATCCGTTTCGAAGCGCTGCGACAGCACCACCTGGAAGATGTCGCCGGCTACGATGTACTCGCGACACTTCTCGACCTTTTCCAGATACGCTTCTCGCTCGGTGTTCGAACGAATCACGCATTCCCCCGAGCCCTTCGTCACCGGAGCCGTCAGCGGCTCGGCCAGGGCTGCCTCCAACGCGTCGATCTTGGCGACCGCCGCATCGTATCCTGCCTGCAGGTCATCCGTGCCCGTGTGGACGTTCGAGATCAGGTGGATCACGTGCTGGATGTTGTCGAAGGCCAGCAGTGTGTCGAAGAACATCAGGACGATATCGTCGAGATCGAGATCATCCTCTGTGGTATCTGGAATATCCTCGACCAGACGGATCGCATCGTAGCCGACGTGTCCGACAGCGCCTCCCGTAAACCTGGGCAGACCGGACACGTGCACCGACCGGTGCTCGTCGATCAGGCGACGCAGTTCGTCGATCGGGTTCGCGACATACGACGTCGTCTCTCCTGAACGCAGATCCGTCAGCGTGATCCCCTGCCCACGACTCCGGAACACCAGGAACGGATCGACACCCAGGAACGAGTAGCGTCCAATCTTCTCGCCGCCCTCGACACTTTCGAACAGAAAGGTGTGTCCGCCCGTTGACCGCACCTTCATGTAGGCACTAAGCGGCGTTTCCGTATCCGCGAGGATCTTCCGCGAAATCGGCACCAGATGGGCCTGATCGGCCAGTTCTCGGACTTTGTCGATGGATGGGTAAGTCATAGTCGAAATCGGGCGGTTCAGCGATGCCAGAAAAGCCTCTAATATGCTATTTTTCAGCGATTTCAGGCAACAAAAAAGGCCGCGGGCGACTGCCCACGGCCTATGGATCCTACTCTCAGTTGATCACACGATCAGGCGGGCAGGCGCGTCTCCTGGACTCCGGGCCAATAATAGCCGAAGCGACGAAAACCGAACTGCCGGTAATAGCTGTTGCCTGCGTGCATCATGATATCTCTGTCACAGTCAATTGGTGTTGTTCAACGAGTCAACAGTATCCAATCGGAGAACCAGAGTCAACCCGTTATTCCGCGTGCCCGTCGATCGTGCCGACCTCGATCTTGAGATCTTCACGGTTGATGATGCGGTCGACGATCCCGTCACGCACCCACACGACCCGGTCTGATACGCTCAGCATCTTGTGATCGTGCGTCGCCGAAATCACGGTCACCCCCGATTCCTTGTTCATCAGACGAAGCAACTCTATGATCTCGGTTCCCGTGTTCAGGTCGAGATTACCGGTCGGCTCGTCGGCCAGGATGATCGCTGGGTCGTTCGCGAAGGCTCTCGCCACGGCCACACGCTGCTGCTGACCGCCGGAGAGCTCGTACGGCTTGTGGGAGATACGCTCACCCAACCCCACCTTCGTCAGCAGGTCGACGCCCTTGTCGCGTGCCTCGTCACTCGTGAGGCCGGCGAACACCATCGGGAGTGTCACGTTCTCGAGCGCCGTCATCACCGGGATCAGGTTGAACGACTGGAAGATGTAACCAATCTTCCGGCACCGCAGCCACGCCAACTCATAGGCATCCAACTGGGCCACGTCGACGTCGTCGATATAGACCTTCCCGTCAGAAGGTTTGTCCAGTCCACCGATCATGTTGAAGAGCGTGCTCTTCCCTGAACCAGACGGGCCCATGATCGAGAGATACTCGCCCTGCTCGACTTCCAGATCGACGCCCTTCAAGGCCTCGAGCTTCAAGTCGCCCATCTCGTAGACCTTCTTCACCCTCTGTGTGCGTACAACCGCCATATCGTTCGACCTCTTCTAGCGTTTTTCGGTCAACCCCGCACGAGCGGGAATCGATTTGTAAAGCCTAAACCTCGAGACGCATCGCGTCTACCGGCTCCATCTTGGCCGCTCGGTAGGCGGGCACAATCCCACCCATCACCGAAAGCGTCGCCCCGATCACCGTCGAGTGCAAGCCGCTCTCAGCCACACTCGCCCAGGGCACGTGTGAGAACATCACCGACCCATACGTGAGCGAAGACAGCCCAACGGACAGCAGCAATCCTACGAACACGCCCAGGATCGTCCCTGCCGTTCCCATGAACGATGACTCCAACAGGAATAGCTTAATGATGAACCCGTCGAGCGCCCCCATGCACTTCATCGTGCCGATCTCGCGGAAGCGCTCGGTAACCGACATCAACATCGCGTTCGTAATTCCCACGAGGCAGACGAGGAGGGACAGCACCACGAGCCAGTTGTTCTTCGACTTCTCCTGCATCGCGGCCGCGCTGTCAGGATCCGTGTCGATCCCCTTCTGCTGCAGAATCAGGTCGATCTTCGAGTCATTGGCGGCCTTCAGCCCGTCGATGATCTCGGTGTTGACCCAAATCGACATTAGAAAAGCGATCGCCAGCACGATACCACTGACCGTGATAAGCGATCGCCCAAAGCGAATCTTCACGCTGTTGAAGCTAATCTCGACCGCTTTGGACAGCGGGAGATTTACCTGTTCTTCAATCGCATTCTGAACGGACGCATTGTCTGCCATCAAATCCTCCAAAAACCTCGATCACCTTCGCTATCTTACCTTATCAAACGTGCCGGAACCCGACCGGGAACGACGCTCGCTGTGGTAGGCACGGCTGTCCAGAAGGGCGATCGCCCGCTCGAACAGATCGGCCGCATTGGTCACCACGGGGTCCTGATCGATTAGTACACGCCCCGCAGCATAAGTCCCCCAGCGCATTTGCGCAAACTGTTGTCGCACCCGCTCCTTGATAAAATCGCCGCTCTCCCGGACCGCACGGTCCGAAACCTCCACCCCAAGTCGGTCCTCAGGCAACGACTTCAGATACTTCTTGAAGGCGTTGACCTCACGACGACCGGGTCGATATCTCCCGAAGTAGTCATCGAACGAGTCGAAGTCCGACGTGAACTCAGTTGCCTGGCGAGTGGCAAACTCGAGGAACACGTTGCTTCGGGCCAGCGTCCGCTCGAAGGATGAGAGCGAATCCGCCGAGACCACCACGTCCGGGGAAATCCCCCCGCTCCCGTACACCTCACGATGCAGGATCTCCGTGTAATAGATGGGCTTCGCCGTCGTGCTATCAGGATCGACATTCGGATCGTAGTCGTCGTGACCCGCTTCCAGGTAGGAGTGACGATCCTGATCGAAGGGACGCTGGATCGGTCTCCCGCTCGGGGTCATATACTTCGCGACCGTCAACAACAGCGCCCCACCGTTCTTCAGCCGATACTGCTTCTGCACCAACCCTTTGCCGAATGTCGTGTGGCCCACGATCAAGCCCCGGTCATAGTCCTGCAGGGCACCGGCCACGATTTCAGCGGCGCTCGCGCTGCTGCTGTTGACCAGACAGATCACGGGCATCGACGCGGGAATCACGGGATCGTGGGTCGAGTAATGATCCTCCCGTGAACCTCTCCGCCGACCTTCCGTGTAGACAACGAGCCGATCAGGTTCCAGAAACAGGTCAGACACCGATACCGCCTGTTCGAGGAAGCCACCGCCGTTCCCGCGCAGATCCAGAATCAGTTTCTCGATCCCGTCTCCGATCAGACGTCCGACAGCATCGCGGATCTCATCCGTCGTTCTGCCTGAAAATCGGTTCACCTTCGCATATCCAACATTGTCCGCCACGACAAAAGCATAGGGCACACTAGGCACGTTGATCCGGTCGCGAACGATATCAAACTCGAGCAGCTTTTGGAAGCCCTGACGCTGGACCGACACGCGGACGGTGCTCCCCTTCGGCCCTTTCAGCCGATCCTCAACGTCGGGAGACTTAATGCCAACGGCCGACTTGCCATCGATTCTGACGATCCGGTCGCCTGGCAACATACCGACGGAGTGAGCGGGTGAACCATCGATCGGCGACAGCACTGTCAGGAAGTTGTCGATCAGGTCGAAGTAGATCCCGATCCCTTCGAACGCCCCTTCAAGTCGCTCCTGGGTCTTTCGAAGCTGCTCCGGGGTGATATACGTCGAATGCGGATCCAGCTTCGACAAGTATCCTTCGATGGCACCGTGGAACAACTCGACGGCGTCCGTATCTTCGTAATAATGATGACGTACAATGTCTCCGACCTCAGCGAAGGCCTCTGCCTGCTGGTAGGAGGTGACCCGGGGTTCCCTTCCATCGCTCGGTGCCGTCCAAAAGAGGAGAGTGACGACAATCTGCGCACAATGTCGGTATGAGGATTGGGGCATTAGAAACCCGCCAGAAAGGATCAAGGGGATTCGAAAATGACGAGCTAACTTAGCGGACACACGGGAGGGTGTCGAGAGATTAAGCGTCCGTAAGTATTGCTTTTGAGGTAGCTTAGGCGAAAAGAGGCCATGGACGACCGCTCGCCCAGGGAGGCCGTTCAGCGACGGTTTGTCGCCCAGGTCCGCACATCACCGATGTCCGTGGCGAGCCGCTGGAGATTCTCAGCAAAGGGGCGGAAGACCTCTCCGACGATCGCCCGGATGGCATCCGTTTTCAGCCCGGCGCGGGGCGGTCTGGCCGCATCCTGACCCAGATCGGCGGACTGGATCGGGTGGACGAGCGCTCGATCGAGCCGGAGCACGTCGCAGCAAGTCATAACCATCTCGTACCGCGTGAAGTAATCAGGTCCGGCTAAATGGAGGACGCCCTCCGTCCCCTCCGCCGTCAGTTGATGGATGGCCTCTGCCAGATCGGGCACGAAGGTCGGGTTGGCCCACTCATCCGTGACCACCCGGATCTCCTTGTTCTGAGCCAGTTCGCCAATGGCCCACGTCACGAAGTTCGGCCGCTCGCCCTCCGGTCCATAGAAGACGGCGGTTCTCAACACGAGGCCCGCGCAGCTTCCCTGATGAACAATCCCCTCGCTCTCCAGCTTCGTCCGCCCGTAGACGCTCAGCGGATGGGTCGAGTCCTCCTCGGCATACGGCCCTTCCGCCCCGTCGAACACGTAGTTGGTGGACAGGTGGATCAGGCGACTTCCGGCCGACTCGCACGCCGACACCAGGTTCGCCGTCCCGTCCACGTGGATACGCGTCGCCGCGTCGGGATCGCGCTCACATCCATCTACGCTCGTCATCGCCGCCGTATTGATCACGCATGCCGGTTCGAGCCGTCCGATCACTCCCGATACCTGCTCTGGATCGGTGATGTCCATTTTCTCGTGCGGTGATCCCGAGCGAGAGCTACCAACCGCTCCAGGGAGGAGGGTCGTGAGACGTGTCCCGAGACTTCCAGAGGCTCCGACAATCAGTGTAGGACGCTGTTCGGCTTCAGATGACACGCTTATTCCCTCCCAAAACTGTCGAGCGACCTGCCAACGGCGCCGAGCCTGGCCAGTCGTTCCGGCTCACGGGCGACCGCCTCGCGACATACCTGGTCCACAAGTGCCTCAGTGCTTTCGTCACTGTCGTCAACTCTCAGTCTCAACAGAACCTGTCCCATCACACCAACGCCAGAACCATAGAGATTATCTGCTCCGATCGGGTGGAACCCTTCCCACGGGTTTACCCCTGCTTCAGTCCGAACAAGTGACTCAGTCGCACGATCGATGATGCTTCGCGCGGTCTGACGATACCGATCGTCCCCGAAGGCCGCGGCCGCGTCAATACAGGCACGGGCGAGGTGAGCGGCATCGGCAATCTGAGGTGCGGAACGGATCGAGTCCACTCTCACAACAGTATCATCGACAAGCCTGATGGCAATCAACCGATCTAGCACGCCCAGCCCGACCACTCGAGAATCTTCGATTGGTCGAACCGTCTCAAGCAGGCAGATTGCAGAGACCATCAGCGCGTTCTCCGCAGTGGGTGTCCGTAAGTCCACCTTATATGCGGTCCCGCTGGAGTCTGCAGTCGAAACGTCTCCTGCCAGGAACAGCCCGGACGCCTCGTCGTACAGTCGCTCGGTCACCCTCAAATAGAGTTGCGCGGCAACGCTCGCCAGTTCCTCAGATTGTCTGTTAGCGGCTATGCCGGCAAGGCCATACAGGATGCCGGCATTCCTCGCCAGGGACACCGTCGGATCCCGCTCTGCCGCCAGGTCATCCAGGCCACCATCGACGATCGGGCCGTCAGCAGCATCCATCCCTTTCCGAATAGCTTCCGCCCAAGCCCCTCCGTCTGATGCCCCTCTCTCCACCGACCACAGTCTGGCCTCGATCGACGGATGGTCGGCCGCATCGACGGCTCCGGACAGGCGACTCAGAATGTCCGAGCGAGTGGCAGTCCTGGCCCACGCCCCAGACGGAATAGGTCGACGTCGCAAGAGCCTGGCGCGCGCTCGCTCCAGGTCGGTTCGCCGTTCTGGAATGTCATGCAGAATCCGGATCCGGCGAAGCAAGTCGACGACATCCTCCCGCCCCATGAAGCCAGAACCTGTGATCCAGGTGAGATCGCGGGTCAGCACTCCCAGCCCGGGTATCGATCCCAGCCCGAATCGGTCCACCAGATCAGGCCTGAGATCGGCGTCAATCCAAACGGGCCGAGTGATCCGCCCGATCTCCCGCGCGACCTCCTGATCGGTGAAGACATCCTGGATCATCAGCCGGGACCAGGGCGATCGCTCGGCGTGGAGAAACAGCAGAAAGGGCCGGTCGGATTCCGTCCAGGTGGAGGAATCTTCCGAATCGAGCCAGGACACACTGCCCCGGTCGGCCGGACTGATGGCCTCACGTTTCTTCGGCTCAGTCCTGGCCTCGCAGGCACAGAGGACCACGAGCAGGATGATGGGTATCCTTGATCCCACGCTCACCTGTGAACAGAAAGCCGCCCCACCGGAACATCCGGCGCGGCGGCTAGAAATCGAGGGAACCGACGTCGGCCGTGCGCGTCAGCCTTGAGGCTGGGCGTCGTGCGTCACAGAAACATAACTGGCGTAAACGCCGCCCGAGACGATAGTTAACTAGAGGGGGCGATCCCTTCGAGGGCGATCGCTTCATCGATCAACATGATCGGGATGTCGTCTTCGATCCGGTAGAGATACGCACCATCCTCCCGGACCAGGCCGGCATCCATCTTGGTCTCCACGGTCTCTCCACCCCGGTTCTTGAGTTCGCCGGCCTCAATCCGTCGGTTAAGTTCGTCAACCAGGGCTTGATCCGCCAGTTCTACGGGCGTTTTGTCCTCCGGGCAGGCCAGGATATCGAGAAAATCCTTACTGATCATCGGTCGATCCTTACTATATTACGGGCGCGTAATTTGCGTCACATCCCTTGTGCGCAACCTTTCCGAATATAGGAAAAGCGCCTCAAACCGAACAACTGTCGAATTCCTCCACCAGGAGAGCGCCTATCGCAACTCGCTAAAGGTTTTGGCTTTTTCCCTGGAATTTCCTTAATTCAGGGCGTTGTGCTTTGACCGCTCCTAGCACTACGCCCGAGCAACGAAATGGGCGGTCGTCTGGGTCAAACCAGGGCCAGGAACCTTTGGGAGTGCTGGGTCGCTTTTCCCGCCGGTGATGAGAGCATCGTGGTATTCCACCGCAGTGCCTCACGTGATCTCTGCGGTCAAAAAGAATTCCCGGAACATCGCTTTCTCACACGCGTTTTTCTCGCGTGTGAATCTCCCTCCCCGATTGCCCTTCACACAGGCATCTCAAGTGGTGCTGCAAGGAGGAATCCGACCATGCCAACCTCTCGTAAGAGCTGGCAAATCAAGAGCTTGCTGACAGCCGCGTGCCTCGCTGTCCTTTCAACCGGCATAGCCGAAGCGACCCCCGAAAGTCGTGCAGCGGCGAACTTCCTGCTGTTCTCGCCCAGCGCGCGCGCCGGTGGGATGGGTGACGCCTACGTTGCCATCGTGGACGACGCCGATGCGACGTTCTTCAACCCGGCCGCCCTCGCCAACGACGAGTTGCGCTCGCTGAGCACGACGATGTATCGGCCGGTCCCATCGCTCGCCAACGACATCTTCACCTCCTTCGGGGCTTACACACAGCCCTTCGGCGGCGTCGGCAACTTCGGCATCAGCATGATCTACACCTCACTCGGGACCCAGTTCAGGACGGACGAACAGGGGCAGGATCTGGGCACGTTCACGAGTTTCGGCGTGGCGTTCGGCGTGTCCTACGGCGCATACATCACCAAATCGCTCTCGCTCGGAATCACCACCAAACTGATCCATCAAAACCTCGCGGGATCCGGCGCCGGCGCCGAGCAGGGCAGCGGCACGGGAACCAGCTTCGGAGCGGATGTCGGCTTCCTCTGGAAGCCCGGTACCTTCTCGCTCGGCTGGTCCCTCCGGAACGTCGGTCCGAACATGACCTTTATCGATGCCGACCAGGCGGACCCGCTCCCTCAGACGTTCACCATCGGGTTCGGGTGGCAGTTCCTGAACCGTGAGAACTACTCCTTCCTGATCGCCGCCGACGTTTACAAACCACTCCCGGATGAAGGGTTCGGATCGTTCATCTCCGGTTGGAGTGATGGCACCGTGAGCGAAGAGCTGAAGGACATGGACTATCACGCCGGTGGTGAGTGGAAATACAGACTCTCCGAGGTGACGTCCTTCGCGGTCCGCGCCGGCTACACGTTCGATCACGACGGCAACCGTAAGTCGCCGACCTTCGGGTTCGGCCTCAAGTATGACTGGGCGAACTTCGACCTGGCTTACTTCGCGAACGGAGGAACGGCGGTTCGGAACGTCTTCCGGTTCTCGGGCGGATTCACATTCTGATCAATCCTGAGAAGTGAACCAAGGCGAACATCAGATCAGGCGTCCGGGCCCACGCCGAGGTGCGTGGCTCGGACGCTTTTTCATTGCCACCGCGGCACTCCTGATCGGATCGGGCAACCCTCTCGCCCAGACCGTCGAGGTGCGCCGTGTGCTCGCGCTCCGTGTCTCGTTCCCGCAGGAGTCGCCTGACGACGAGACCACCAGTGGCGACGGTACCTTCGACCTTCGTACGTTCGAAGAGGCTTCTGCCGACTTCCGCTTCCCGTTCGACACGCCCCCGCACAATCGCTCCTACTTCCAGGCCCATATGCAGGCGCTTGCCCATTATTTCGGGACGGTGTCGGGCGGGCGTCTCCAGATCGAATACGACGTCCTCCCGGCCGGGGAGAACGACAGCTACGTCCTCGAGAAACCGCTGATCGAGTATGGCAACGGGCGAACGCGCCAAGAGATCAATCAGCGGATCGTCGAACTCTTCCGTGACGGAATCCTCGCCGCCGACGCTCAGGAGGGGGCCGCGCTCGATTTTCCCGACTACACGGACGTCATCGTTATCCACGCCGGTCTCGGGGGCGAGTCCAGCAACGAGCTGAACGACATCACCTCTGCCTTCATCGACCTGGATGACCTCAACACGTATATACAAGGACCGATCGTTGTCGACGGAGGTGGGCGTTCGATCGAAAGCGGCATGCTGGTACCCGAGGCAGGTGGCCGGGACGGTCGCGCAGGATTGAACGGGATCCTTGCCCGCTTCTATGCGAATCAGCTGGGCTTACCGCGACTGGACAATCCCGAGGACGGACTCCCCGCAATCGGCGACTGGAGTCTCATGGACACGGGGAACATCGCCTTCGGTTCCTCCGCGCGGCTGGGCTTGAGCAATCTGTCCGGTGATCCGTCTGACACCCTGCTCGTCGGATACATCCCTTCCCTGTTGACCGCGTGGTCACGCGCCCGGCTGGGCTGGCTCGAGCCGGTCGAGGTGCGTCAGGACACGACCCTTTCCGTCGCCTCATCTCACTCGGCGTCGACTGCACCACGTGCCGTCCGCGTCCCTATCACGGCGGACGAGTACTTCCTGATCGAAAACAGAATGTCCCGCCTGGCCATAGAGGGCCGGCGCCCCACGATCACGTTCTCGAACGGGACTTCGGGCGTCTGGACGTCCAACGACGACTACGACGCGTTTATCCCCGGATCAGGAATCCTGATCTGGCACGTCGACGATGCGGTTGTTCGCGGGAGTGTCGATGGTAAAGCGGTGAACAGCAACATCGATTTCAGGACGCACTTCGACGGGCTTGTCGGGTTATACCGAAAGGGCATTGCCCTAGAAGAGGCGGACGGCCTGGAAGACATCGGCAACACGTCTGCGAGCCGGGTCATCACGAGCGGGATCATCTCCTTCTCGGATATTTCCGGTGGGCCTCTAGATCCGTACTACGTCGGCAACTTGACACGGATTGGTCCCGACACGACCCCCAGCACTGCGAACAACCTGGGCTATGCCTCTGGCATCGAGATTGAAGTGCTGAGCGCGCCAGGCGAGGTCATGGACATCGCCATACGGTTCACACAGCAACAGGACGACTGGCCGAGGCGTCAGACGAATGCTCTGACTGGCATCGCACCCAAGGCTGGCTCGATCGAAGGCGTGATGACGATTCTGAACGCTGAAGGTTCGGCCTGGACACTCACGGGAAGCGAGCGGCCTCTGGCGGGCTACGAAGCCACCCGCACACCGGCCCTTGGTCCGGTTGACGGATCTCCGGGCTTAGACATCCTGTTTACCGATGGGATTTCAGCCGCGATGTGGTCCGATGGACGGTCGGCGCCTGCCGATATCGCAGCACCCTCGACGATGCCACTGATCGCGCCCTTTCCGGAGATCGGGTCGACTGACGTCTGGGGACACGCGGATGGATCGGTACGCTGGGGTGTGTTTGGCGGACCGTCTGGCGAAGCTCGCATCGGTTTGAGCGCAATCGTCGGCCTTAGCTTCGGCGATGTGGACGGGAACGGCGGCAATGAACTGATCGCCCTGGATGCCTCCGGTCAGATCTCCAGTATCGACGTGACCGGTACTGTCTCCAACCTGGGGGCAGTAGATGAACCCGTCGGCGCGATCCTGGTGCGCAACCTGGACGAATCCGGCGGAGACGAAGCCATCGCGCTCTCCCGAGACGGATCGGTATCCATCTTCGGACAAGACCAGGACCCCACAGTCAGCCGTCCCGTCAACGGAGGCGCCGGTTCATCTCACATCCTGACAGACCTGGATGGAGACGGTCGCCACGAGATTCTGTTCGGAGGAGACGGTAGGGTCTGGGTCGTTCGATACAACGGCATCCCTCAGTCGGACACACCGATTCCTCTTCCGTTGAAAGACAACGTCGGCCTCATCCAGGCCCCCCCGGTAACGGGCGACTTCGATGGTGACGGCACGACCGACCTGATCATCGCCACCGGAACGGGCGCGATCTACGCGCTGAATGCATCTGGAACGGCTCTACCCGGTTTCCCGATCCTCGCAGCCGGCGCCGTATCGACCTCACCGTTGATCAGCGACCTGGATGGGGATGGCCTGCTCGAACTGGTCGCGTTTACCGAATCCGGTTCTGCCCATCTCTGGCACCTGGACCGACTCGACCCATCGCTCACGGGCAACACCGTCTACTGGGGTGAGTCGGGTAGCGACGCGAGCAACGGGAACAAAAGCCGGTCCGTCGGAGCGATCACGCCTCCCCCGGAAACGACTGAACTCCTGCCTGCTTCGAAGTCCTACTGCTACCCGAACCCGATACGGGGCCAGGAAGCGTTCGTCCGGTTTTACCTGTCAGAGGAAGCGGACGTCGAACTGATCGTCCTGGACGCCGTGGGCCGGATCGTCGATCGCATCGCTGCGACTCGTACCGACGCGGACACAGACAACGAAATCCGCTGGGACACGTCCGACTACGGCAGCGGGATCTACATCTGCCGTCTCGAGGCGACCAACGGCAGCCGTAGTCAGACTCAGTTCATCAAGACGGCGATCATACGCTGATGCGAACGCTCCTCCGACACGTGGCTGTGGCCGCCTTCTTGGCCCTACTAACCGGGCCCGTAAACGCTCAGTTCTTCAGCGAGACGAACCACCCGGAACTGGAATGGTTCGACATCGAGACCGAGCACTTCACGATCACGTATCACACCGGACTCGATGCGTTCGCACAGCGCGTCGCGAACATCTCTGAGGAGGTCTACGGTCCGATTACGTCTCTATATGCGTTCGAGCCGGCCGGCAAGCCGCGCATCCTATGTCGTGATGTCGACGACATGAACCGGAGCGCCTTCTACCCGACGACCAACACGATCGACTTCTGGGCGACGGGTATCACGCACGACTTCGACCTGCGCGGCGCAAAGACGGATTGGGTACGGAACATTCTCACCCACGAGTTCACACATCTCGTCAACACGCAAACCGGCCGGAAGATGTCCGGTCGTATGCAAGGCCTGTATCTGCAGACGTTCCTGTATCAGGCGGAGAACCGGCGTGAAGATGTAACGACCGGATTCCCGAACGCGATCGCCTCGGTGATCTATCCGTCGGAGATCGCGCCGCCCTGGTTCACGGAAGGCACGGCTCAGTATATGGCAGCTGGTGCCCAGTACGACGTGTGGGACAGCCACCGAGATATGATCCTGCGACAGGCGCTGCTCAACGACAGCATGCTCACCTACGACGAGATGGGCGTCTTCGGTGCCAAGACGGGTCTTGGGTTCGAGAACGTCTACGACCACGGGTACGGGTTGACACTGCACATCGTGAACGAGTACGGGGAGCAGTCACTCAGGGATCTCTTCCGAGCCATGAAGCCCGGGTGGCGCTACGACTTCAACGGCGCCCTCGAATCCGTACTGGGTAAGGATGGACAGGCGCTCTACGACGACTGGAAGTCTGCGCTCCGTGAGCGATACGAACTACAGAAAGCGGCGAGAACGGACCGTATGGTCGAGGGCGACCTCGTCTTCGACGACGGTTACATGAACCTGCACCCGCGATGGTCACCAGAGGGCGACCGAATCGCGTTCCTTACGAATGCAGGCTCAGACTACGGCCGAACGGCCCTGATGGTCTACACGCTGGAGGACAGTTCCAAGAAGGCGATCGGCGGCGCCAGAACGGCCTTTGACTGGCACAGCTCGGGTGACCGGCTCGTCTACACGAACCGCAGCCAGCCGAACAAACAGGGCTCGCGATACTGGGACCTCTACGCAGCCACGATTTCCGATTCGTCCGGGCTGACTGCGTGGCAGACGGCGAAGGCGAAAGTGGGTCTGAGCGCGGCGATGCCATCCCGATTCGAACGGCTGACACAGGACGGGCGAGCGGCACATCCGGGATACAGCCCTGATGAATCCAGCCTCGTTTACGTTCACAACCGGGGCGGCACGAACAACCTCGCCGTACTCGACATCGAGACCGGCGCGTCAAGGTCGCTCACCCAATTCGACGACGGCACACAGATCCACACGCCGGACTGGTCTCCGGACGGCAGCCGGATCGCGTTCTCCATCTTTACGCCCGACGGTGACCGGAGCATTGGCGTGATGCCCGCAGACGGCGAAGACTGGAGCTATCTCGTCTCCTCTTTCGCGACCGATCGAGATCCGCGATGGACGCCGGACGGCAAGGGTCTCGTCTTCGCGTCAGACCAGGACGGCATCTTCGATCTCTTTCACCTCGATCTCGAGAGCGGGATCGTTCACCGTATCACGCGGGTATTGGGCGGCGCGCTCTCTCCGGATGTGAGGGCTTCCGACGGCCAAATTGCCTTCTCGCACTATGGCGCAACAGGATACGAGATCCGAACGATCGACGGCCAGGGGGTCTGGGAGCAGATGCCTGCCGGCACATTCTCCACCGATCGCGCTGCGCCTCTTGCGGCCGAAGCACCTCCCGCGATGGATACGAAGGCGTATGAAACAGCTTTCATGGGCTTCTCGATATCACCCCGGATCGCGCTCGACGTCGGTAAGCTCAAGGGCGGCTTCTATCTCTTCTCGTCCGAGGCACTCGGCAAGCAGACCATGTGGGTTCAGGGCTTGCTCTCACACGACCGCGACCTCGAGCTGTTCGCTTCATATGAGTACAAGGGGTGGAAGCCGACGATCTACCTGAACGCATTCCGCGTGACGCATCACGTCGAGGAAGACATCTTCGACCGGGACCGTGACGGACGCGTCTTCAGCCGGAACTTTTCGCTGAACGGTGCCTCGTTGGGAATGCGCCGACAGCTGGGCACGGGCAGCACGATCGACTTCCACGCCGACTACAATCGTTTCGGGAACTCCGTCGACCAATCTCGGTTCAATGGACAGAACCGCGGGGTGGTAGGCGCCACGTTCCTGAACGGGATCAACCTGGCGTTCTCCTACCACTACAACACCACACCGCCGGCCATCCGTTCCGACATCAGCCCGACCGGCGGACGGGATATTTTCTTCCGATACAACCGCCACTTTGATTTCTTTCTCAAAGGCTTCGAGCCGAACACGACGATCGTCATCGAGCAGTTCCAGAACTTCTTCTATAACGAGGTCTCGCTCGACTGGAACGAGTATCTGAAGGGGCCGGGTGAGACGGCTATCGGACTCAGGCTGTTCGGTGGCTGGATGAGTGATGGCGTCAATGACGAAGGTGCTGACGGCTATTTCGACTTCCGTCTGGGCGGCCTGCCCCTGATGAAGGGCTACACCTTCTTCAGTCTCGAAGGCAGTCGTGCGGCGATGATCCGGGGGGCATGGAGCCTCCCGTTATGGAGAGGGATCAACAAGCAAACCGGCCCGCTCTACTCGAACCAATTCTATGCGTCACTCTACGGAGGAATGGGCAGGGCGTGGGACGGCACCCCTGACGACGACCTGCTCGAGCGAGGCTGGAAGAAGGACGCCGGCATTCAGTTCCGCTACGATGCGAATCTGTTCTACGATTATCCTGCGCGACTCAGCTTCGATATCGCGTACGGGTTCGACAACGTTCCGCTGACCGAGGTTGGTGAATCCCTCGAGAAAAGCGGTCTGAAACTCTACTTCACCATGTTGTTCGGATTCTTCCCGACCGTAGGAGCCACACCGTGACCCGAACGCGTCTCTCACACACGCTGACCTCGATTGCGCTTGCAGTCCTGATGGCCACTGCAGCCCACGGCCAAACTGCAGAGAAGTCACCGAAGAAAGCCTTCTTCATGTCGCTGCTCGTTCCAGGATGGGGTGAGTATTACTCGGGCGCGAAGTATCGTGCGGCCGGGTTTCTCGGTGTAGAAGCGCTCACGTGGTTAGCGTGGGCGAACTGGCGCAGCAATGGGGCCGACCTACGAACAGAGTTCCGACAGTTCGCCGACCAGAACTGGAACGAGGCGAGGTATCGGGAGTGGCAGGCCTTCAATGCCTCCACGGGTTCGCGCTACATCGAGACGGAGACACTTCCGACCAAGCAGGAAGACATCCAACAGTATTACGAGCTGATCGGCAAATACGCGCAGTTCATCTACGGCTGGAGCGATGTGGCGAATCAGCAGCTCGACGTCAACAACCAGCAGGTTTCTTCGTCGATCCAGCAGCAATACGAAACGATGCGCAACGACAGTAACAAGCAACTCAAGCGGGCGTCCGTCGTGATCGGGCTGACGGTCGTCAACCACGTGATCAGCGCGATACACGCGTCGGCGTATACCAAGCAGAAGTGGGGCGCGGAGAACAGGGTCTGGGTCGGTCTTTCACCAGTGTCACCCAGCGGCCGCGAAGGCTTAACCGCAGTTCTTTCAGCAAGGTTCTAAGCACACGCAGATGAAGAATAAGCTCCTTACCATCATCCTTGCGATGAGCCTTTGTCCGCTGACAGTGTCAGCCCAGACCGAACAGAGAAACCCGAAGGCCGCTGCCTTCCTGTCCATTCTGGTTCCTGGGCTCGGTGAGCTCTATGCCGGAGGATCCAGGTCCGGCCGATTCTTCCTCTTCACGGAAGCCAGCCTGTGGTCCGGTCTGATTCTGTTCGAGCATCTGGAATCCTCCCGTAAAGACAACGTCCGTTCCTACGCGGCCACTCACGCTGGTCTGAGTACGGACGGCAAGTCAGACACGTTTCTGGAAGAAGTGCAGGCCTATCAGAGCATCTACGCACGCAACACCCACGAACGCTTTGTGGGTGGAGAGAATGCGGACCTCCTGGACGAGACCCCCGCGAACACGTGGGAATGGGACGCCGACGAATCCCGCAGCCAATTTCGTGTCCTCAGACGGAAAGCCAACTCAGCACGTCAGAAGGGCATGTTGTTCGTAGGCGGCCTGGTCTTCAACCGTTTCGCCAGTGCCATCAATGCCTCCCACATCGCACGGAAAACGCTCCCCCGCCCCGTGACCTTGAACGTTGTACCAGCCCCCGGTTCAGGCCTGCACGCCAGTCTGCGCACTTCGTTCTAGCACCCACCGGTCATCCTGAGTAACCTCGTAGCATGAATAAATCCGGACTATCCAACGCGCGGCAGATGAGCAGGTCGTATCAAAGGACGACCGGCTATGGCACGCGATCCGGTCTGGCCTTGCTCTTCTTCGTTCTCTTTGCCACCCCGCTTCACGGCCAACGCCCCATCTCCGGCACCCACCTCATTCCACGCGCCACCCAGTCTTCTCAGCCGCTGACCAAGCAGGTTAGGGGTCCCTTCCGTGTGGGCGACAACCTGACGGTCCCTGCCTACAGCTTCCAACTGATCGGCGGCGGCCTCTACACAACAACCACAACCTGTCGCTACGTCGGCGACCACGCGTATGTCTTCGTCGAGGATGTGATCTGGGATGGACCACGAGTCGACCAGTCACGCCTGGAGGCACTCGGCAACGCCTTCGATAACGCGACGGCTCGCGACCCGAATCGGGGCATCTACGACATCACGACCGAGCTGTTCGGCGCCCCACCCGATGTCGACGGTGATCCACGAATCCTGATCGTCCTTCTCGACGTGCTCGACTCACCGTTCACCGGGACCACGGTGATCGGCTACTTCGACACGAACAACCAGACGGGTCAGGCGATGCGCGAGATCGTCTACATCGACGTCAACCCGCTCGAAATCGGTGATGACCTCGCGAAAGCTACGCTGGCGCACGAGTTCCAGCACATGATCCACTGGGCGGGCGATCCTGACGAGGACAAGTGGGTCGACGAAGGCTGCGCAGAGTATGCCGAGCTCGCCTGCGGCTACAAAGACACGACGGAAACTGCGGGCGAGACCTTCCTGATTGCACCGAACAACAGCCTGACCATCTGGGAAGACCTGCCCTTCGACTTCGACCAGACGTTCCTGTTCTTCGCCTACTTCGCGCAGCGATTCGGCGAGTCGGGACTCAGCGCCCTGGTCGCGAACGACACGAACGGCATCGATGGCGTTAACGCGATCCTGGAAACGATTGGAGATGTCAGATACGACGAGCTGTTCTTCGACTGGTCTGCGGCAACCTGGTTCGACGCCGATGGGAAATTCGGGTACGACCGGATCACGCTGGGACAGGTTGATCGGGATACGGTCAGCACATCGAAACGGATCGTGCGAAAAGCAAGGCTCTGGGGATCGGATTATCTGCAGCTAGATCAGCCCGGGAAGTATGACGTGACACTCGAGAGTCTCGGGGACAATACGGTCGTCGCGACGTTGATGCTGAGTGATCCCGACGAGACCGGACAGATCTCGATCGCCGCCGATCCTGGCAGCCAGACCACTGCCTCTCTGTATACATCAGGCCTTCAGGCTGTTGCCGTTACAAGCACGTCGGGCACCGGGGAGGACTATGCGCTTTCCTTCTCGCCGAGCACGCTCCAGGCAGGAACACCGCAAGCAACAGACTCGGATCGAGATGGGGATGTCGATTTCAACGACTTCCTCCGTTTCGCCGAGCACTTCAGCACTGTGGCCGGCCGCCTCGGATACAACCCCACCTACGACTACAACACCGACCACGCCATCAACTTCTCAGACTTCCTGATATTCGCCTCACACTTCGGTAAGTCCTTCTAGCATTCGATTCCTGAAACGCACAGGGCCAGACCGCCATCCGTTCCGACGGCGATCTGGCCCTTGTCGTTCCCGCCTGTCCAGACGGTTACACAGTGGCGCCTCTGGCCCTGAGTAACTCGGCGACTCGAGATCGATCACTGGCTTCTGCCGAAGCCAACGGTGTCTTACCGTCATCATTCTTCTTGTCGATGTCCGCGCCACTGGCGATCAGCTTGTCGATCACAGCTTCCGCATCCTCTGTTTCCGGCACGACGTGTAGCGCCGTCATCCCGTTGGATAGCGCAACCTTCGCCCTCGACCCGTCTTCCTCGAGAATCTCGAGAAGCCGGGAGGTGTTCCCGAACCGAGCCAGGTCGTAGGCGTCTCGCGTTCGCTCGATCAGATAGTCGCGCGCCTCGAGTCGTCCTGCGTGATTGGCAAACCCGATCGGTGTCGCGTCGTGATCGTTCGACCGAATCTCGCATTCCGCTCCACGATCCAGCAGCAACTGCATCATCTCCAGGTCGCCTTTCCACGCAGCTTCGTGCAAGGCCGCCCTCCCGTTGGGGTTGCGGGCATTCACATCGCATCCCAGGTCGAGAATCAGCCGAACCCGGTCGATCTCACCTTGATGGGCGGACTGGATCAACATGCCAGGCTGATCGCTCAGCGAGGGATCCCCCTCGAGTAACCGTCTTGCTTCTACCTCATCACCGCCGACAACAGCGATTCGGTAGCGGTCTGCGTCAGACAATTCGGGACGCTCTGCACCGTGATCAACGAGCAAGTCGAGAATCTCACCGAAGCCGTTGTCGACCGCGATCTCCACATACGATTTGCCGGTATACGTCCGGTCAGCGCCCCGTGGGTCCGCCCCGTTCTCGAGCAGGAATTTCGCACGGTCCACGAGACCGACCTTGGCAGCACGGGCAAGCTGGTAGTCGAGTGTCTTCTCCGCTTCAGGATCCTCGGGGATCACACGGTCGTCCGCAGACAGCCCTCGTGAAATCAGCAGCTCCAGCCACTCATTGCCGGGCGTAAAGATGCTGTTGTAGAGCCCCTGACCATCGTTGGGGCTTGCCCCGGCGTCGAGCAGCATGGTGGCGAGTTCCTTCGCCTGCGGATGCGGGGACTGCTGCACGGTCCCGTTCTCCCCTTCTCCGATCACCCCCGTCAGCGCAGTCCAATACCACCCGCCCAGAGTCGACTGTTCGGCAGGTTTCGTACCGTCTATGTGGAACGTGGGGTCGGCGCCCGCGTCGATCAGCGCCTGCATCGCAGTCAAAGGGTCACTGCCGTTGACGGAGACACGACTGTAGGCGAGATACATAAGAGGAGGCCACGATCGGATTCCGCCGACCCGGTTCACACATTCCGGATCGGATTCGATGTGACTTGTGAGTGCGGGAAGGTCCGCTGCAGCGGCCGCCGCGTATACGTGATGCTGCGTGAGGTCGGGTGTTTCTTCCACCAGCCTGGCGGCGCGCTCGCGACGACTGATGTTGTCGTTTGGGGAATAGCACAGGCACGCCAGGTCGGCGAACAGGTCTGCACGCTCGTCGATCGATCGCGCCGCATCCAGTGCCGCTTCTGCAGCGTCGCACAGCTCCGCCCAACTGGGGTAGCCATACTGTCGGGCTACGACGAGTTGGGCATCCCGCAGCGAAGAGAACCCGTCAGGTTTGGGATGATGCTCTTGAACAGCCGCCATCGCATCGTCGACACCGTCGCGATAGCTGCTCAGAAGGGACTTTGCTTGTTTGCGGAGACTGCTGAGGCTGGGTCGTACAGGAAGGTCGGACACGGAGTCCTCCTTTCGTTAGGTCGCCCCGTGTCCGCGATAGTCAGGGCCGAAAGAAGGAAATAGATTGATCAGCCATGGCACGTAGCGCCAGCCAGGTGGGAATTTTCCCTTGCCGCGGACGGGGGCACCCTGACGATGCACTGACCAAAGTGTAATAAGACCTGGTGCGTTTCGCCAGTCCTGATTCTGAACTTGAGCGTGGGACACCCTCAAACAAAGGCGAGTTCAGAGTGACGCGTAGTGAGTGTTGAGTTTGGAGGGAACTGCGAGTGGCGCGAGGTTCGCTGCTCCAACAGGGGCAATCAGAAATCCTCGAGGCCGAATCGATACCCTCGGATCTGCGCCATAGGGGCGTCGTCGTTGATGTAGTTCACGCACAGAAACTTTCCACGCTCGACCTCTACCCAGGAGCTGTACCCGCTGTCGGCAAAGGGACTCGCGTCTACGTCGAGCGGAAGAAGCAGACCCTTCTGGCTGCCCAGGTCGGGACTTAGCGCGCTCTCGATCGGTTCGAGGAACGCATAGGTGTGAACAGACGTTCCTCCGGCTGCAATCACGATCTCATCATCCGTCTCGAGGATATGTGGACCGCTCCCGACGTTCTGGACGAACCGCCTGTTGGCCTCGCCGACGTCGACCTTCGGGATCACGATCGTCCGTTTGGCCAGACGGGCCGATAGCGTCTCGTCGCTCTCATCGACACGCCATCTCGATCGTAACCCGAAACGAGCCGTGACCAAGACCTGCCCGTCCTGGGTCAATCCCGCCACCGGCATCCCTATTGCCGCAGGATTCAGTGTGTCATACGGACCCTCCCACGTCAGGCCGCCATCTTTCGAGATCAGCTTCTGAAGTGGACGACCCCGATCCTCGCGCTCATAGGACACGAGCTCGCCTCCCGGCATCCGCACGATGCTGGCTTCATCCAGTTCCCGGTCCGGATCGGTATTCATCGGGTTTCCCGCGTCCCACGTCGCCCCCTGATCCTGGCTGACATACAGCATCTGTGTCAGCTGATTGGCGTTACCCACGCGAATGTTGATCGGGAGGAGCCAGCGTCCGTCAGGCATCTCCGTAACCTGATCGGGACAGATGCCGCGCGCGCTGGTCGACTGCGGCTCGCTCCAGGTTACCCCGTCGTCGTCGCTGAACAGGAGCACGATCTCCGCGTTGGCCTCTACACCCCACTCTCCTGGTGGGAAGTCGTATACATCGCAGAGCAACAGGATCCGACCGTCTTCCAGCTGCTGAATCTTCGGGCAATTCCACGCCCTCAGAACGCCTGTCGATCGGTCTTCATCCACCAGCACGCGACGTTCTGACCAGCTGTGTCCTGCATCATCGCTATGCCTGAGGACGACGCGGCAATACTCGCTGGCCACGTGACCGTTGCTTTCGCGGTATACGAGCAGGATTCGTCCCGAAGTCGTCAGACAGATATAGGGGAAGCACTCGTAGACGGCATCGTCTCGTGAGATTGTGAATTTCTGGATGGGCATGTTTGCCTCTGCGGTTTTTGCGGGGCCTCTCGCAAGAGTTGCAAGACAAGAGTCCCTGTTGACACTTCGTGCGATTGCGTCGTAGATGATCAGTGGAGCGATCCGTCTGAGTATTGCGCCGCCTCGGTGCCTGGCGTCTCTATTACCCGGGGAAGCCTTCCGTCTTCGCCAAGGCTAAGGCGGAAAGACGGCAACCCCGGGCTGTCTTTCGGAGCCCCTTCAGGGCTCTTTCATTCGTGTTCATCTGTGGTTCCAACGACTTTCGGGTGAGCTCGTCTTGTATACAGAAAAGGGGCTGCAGACTCTCAGCTCTGCCCCTCATCAGCACTCTACCACATTGTCCTACTCCACCTTCTCTTCCTTCTCGATCTCCCCATCCAGCAGGTGGAGAATACGGCCCGCGTATCGCGCGTTGGTCTCGGAATGCGTGACCTGAACGATCGTGGTGCCTTCTTCGTTCAATGTCTTGAGCAGGCTCATCACATCGGTCCCCTGCTCGGAATTTAGATTTCCTGTCGGTTCGTCGGCCAGGATCAGCTTGGGATCGATCACGACGGCGCGAGCCACCCCGACAAGCTGCTGATGCCCCCGGACAGCTGGCTGGGAAACAGATCCCGCCGCTCGGTCAGACCGAACCGTTCCATCACGGCCTCGACCTTTTGTTTCCGTTCCTTCCCTTTGACCTTCTTGTAGATCAGTGGTGTCTTGATGTTCTCTTACACGGAGAGCTCATCGATCAGATGGTAGCTCTGGAATACGAATCCGATCGTCTCGCGATGAAGTTCGGTCCGCTGACGTTCTCTCAAATTGTGAACGGGCTGGTCCTCGAAGCGGTATCCGCCACGCGACGGAGAGTCGAGCATCCCCATGATGTGTATGGCCGTGGATTTACCCAAACCTGAAGGTCCCATAATCGACACGAACTCGCCCTGTTCGATCTTCAGGTCGAGGTCACGAAGAACGAACGTCTTCACGAATCGGTTGGAATACCACTTGGACACGCCCTTGAACTCGATCACGGCACCCCCAGACAGGCAGTCAACTGTGCGTCATCGCTGAGTAAGGGCCTCAGCGGCTTATCTAGACGACTTGGCTACAGGCAAAGTCTGTACCACAGTCTGAGCTGCGCGGAAAGATGCGCCGATCGGGAATCAAGCGCAACCGTCCCACCAGACAACAGTTCGGACAGACGACAGGTCCGTCCGGTTTCGAACAGTTTGGCTTCTATGCCAGTACGCTGAGGGCGGAGGGTTGGATCGCTACATGGAGGCGGTTCGAGTCAACGGGCTCGCCGTCAACGAGCAAGGGGACGGATCCAGCTGTCTCGATGCGGATGTCCTGCGCGGAAAACGACCTTACGCCATCCGTGGATAGATGCTGACCGAACGCCAGCGATGGGAGGAGCGCGAACGCCCTGGGTCTGGGCACCCGCTCTACGACGATCAGATCCAATCTTCCATCCGAGATGTCCGCGCCTGGCGCCACCCGCAATCCGCCACCATAGGTGGGTGTGTTCGCGCAGGCCGCGAGCGTGACCGATCCCGCGAACACCTCACGCGCATCCGCTTCGAGTGCCATCTCATAGCCGTTGAACGAAGAGATGCTCTTGAGTGCCTGGAGCACGTATCCGCCCGATCCCCCGATCGAAGATCCGCCCGATGTCAGCCGACCGACTTCCGCATCCAGCCCCCCTGTAGCGACCGTCGCGAACAGTTGGCCGTTGGCCTCACCCAGGTCCATTCGGTGTGTTTGACCACTCTTCAACCGACGGGCAAGCCTATCGACCAACTTGGTCGCCCGGAGCGCCCGGGACAGATCGTTCCCCCGCCCCGACGGCAAGATCGCCAGCGACGTCTCGGATCCGGACAGGAGGCCCAGAAGATCTCGGACCGTCCCGTCCCCTCCTGCAACAACAAGGAACTTCCTCCCGGCCTCGACGGCTCGTTGAGCGACCTCGCGACTTTCTCCCACGGATCCGGGTACAACCAGCTCGGCCTCCGTGCCCAGTCCCTTCAGTGTACGCAACAGCCGCTCCGCGTTCTTGGGCGACTTTCCTCGTCCGGACCTGGGGTTCGCTATGATTGAGATGTCTGCCATAAATGAAAACAGGGTCCGTCAACGACAGACCCCGTCCACCAGCTTCAGATTTCGCGAGCGCTCAGCCCTGACGCTTCATCTCACCGCTCACGATTCGATCGAGCATCCGGGGCGCAATCAGCTTCAGCCAGGGCAGGAGCCTGAGTTTCCAGGGAATCACAACTTCGCGATCTCGCCGCTCGATCGCACGTAGAATTGCTTCGCTGCAGGCCTCGAGTGAGACGGACTCCTTGCTGTGGCCGCGCCGGCCCTCGCCCACGCGCTCGCCATCCTTTGCGAATGCATTCGAACGCAGCCGAGTGCCCCGCAACCAGTGAGGCAACGCGGTGACGACGTCGACCCCCGTGCCATCGAGTTCACCACGGAGCGTATCTAGGAATCCCTGAAGCGCGTGCTTGGACGCCACATATCCCGTGTGAAGTGGCACTGGAATCTTGCCCTGGATCGACCCGACAGCCGTGATCACGCCCTTCCGCGCCTTGATTGCCGGCAGGCAGGCGTGAACACAGTTGACGGCTCCCATATAATTGACATCGATCAGGTCACGGAACAGCTGCGTATCCTCGGTCTCGTCGAACCGTGCCCACATACTCACGCCGGCATTGGCCACCAGCACGTCGATCCCGCCGTACTCGGCTTCTGCGGCGCCGGCCAGTTTCCGACAGTCGTCGAGCTCCGAAACGCTTCCGGCAAAGACGATCGCTTTCCCACCCGCAGCCCTGCATCGCTCAGCGACCGCCTCCAGGTCCGGCTGGCGTCGGGCGAACAGCGTCAGACTCGCACCTCGGGCAGCGAACGACTCCGCGAGCACTGCGCCCAGCCCGGATGACGCTCCCGTAACGACCACCGATTTGTTCTCGAAACTCATCCGGAGTCGGGTTTCGCACCTGGTACGTTGTCTGAGAGTACGCCGTTACGCGCCCCGAACACGTTGTCAGGATCGATGGACCCCTTCGTGTCCTGCAGAATCCGAGTGCTCGTGTCGCTCTGGACCTGGTCCATAAACCTGGCTCGCAGCTTGCCGATCCCGTGATGGTGCGAGAGCGATCCTCCGTTGTCGAGGATGGCCTGACGCAGATGAGATTCGATCTCGTGATAGGTGGCCGCGGGATCGTCGAGACCTTTCCCGCTGAATGCGAGCGTGAAGTAGATGCAGACGCCAGTGTGATAAGTCTGTGTGACCCGATACGTGAAGTAGGGTCGCCCACGGACACCCAGCTTTTCAATCTGTCGATCCAGCTCTTCGGTCACAGCGCCCGTCACATCGTGGATCTTCGACCAAGGCACAGACGTCTCGAACGTCTCTCCCATGATCCCAAGCTGACTCACAAAATCACGGATGTAAGCGATCCCGAACGTAAGCGCGTAGCCGCGACGACCATTCGACGCTCCCCCGCTCATCGCTCCAAATCGTTTGGCGATCCGGAAGACGTTCTTCCGCGTGTGGGCGACCTCTTCGCGTGTCCCTTCGATCAGGAACGTACAAGCCGCCATTTTCTCAAGGTCGAACCCTTTGGCCCCGAGCGCCGACTTCTGGACGGACGACATTACGCCTCCCCAAAAGCTGTGTTCCGGCTTGAGCGCCTGCCCCATCCTGAACTCAGTGTTGTTCACGAGCCTAATGCTGGCCGGCATCGTACCTGTTTCGCGCAGGGCCCGCAAGTAGCAGACGCCATCTTCGAAGGACTTGAACACCAGCGACCCGTAGTCCCTTGCTTCGGGCGTCGGGTGCACTTTCATCACCGCGTTCGTTATGATTCCGAAGTTCCCCTCACTCCCGAACAGCAGAGAACGCGGCTGAACACCCGTCGAATTCCGGGGCGTAATGGACTTCGTCTCGATCTCCCCGTTCGCGGTCACGACCGTCGCCTCGAGAACGATGTCTTCGATGTTCCCGTATCGGTTCTTCTTCATCCCGCTCGCGTTGGTCGAGATCCAGCCCCCGAGCGTTGAAAACTCGATGCTGTCAGGATCGTGTCCGGACGTCAGCCCCTGCTCTTCTAGCCGGGCCTCCATTTCCTTCCCCTGAATACCCGCTTCGATGCAGGCCAGGTTGTTCTCTTTGTCCACCCAGATGATCCGGTTCATCCGTCGCATATCGACGGAACAGATCGTCCGCGTCTCGTCTTTCGGAACTGCGAGCGCGCCGCTGACGTTCGTCCCGCCACCGAACGGGATCAGGCAGACCCCGTGCTCGCCGGCCAGCTGGACGATACGCCGTACATCCTCCTCGCTCTCGGGGAATGCCACGAGATCGACCAGCCGATCGAAAGATCCGCCCGTCAGCAACCGATAAATCTCGTCAACACTCAACTGACCGTGACTGTGAGAAAGCCTCGCCGTCGGGTCAGCGGCGACCTGGTCGTCGTTCAGAGCTTTCCCGAGCCCCTTCTCGAATTTTTCGTTCGCGTTCGGCTCTGGAACTTCATAGTCGACCCGTTCCTCGATCAGATCCGATTCCGAGATTTCGAGCTTGATGATGTCCTCCACAAACGGAATCAGATACGGCATGCGGAAGCCCGAAATCTGATACCGATCTCCCGTCACGCGGACGGATTTCGGACCGTCGAACTCGAATCGCGTGTCGGCATACCCCCACTTGTGGACGAAGCGTTCGCCGTCGCGTGGATCGTAGAAGGGGTCGGGTTTCACTCGGCGCTCCTTACGGTTGAGGCGGCTTGGATTCGCCGCTGTTCGGATAGTACAGGGTTGAAATATGGACCGCCTGGAAGAGCGACGCGGCCTCGGACTGCACACGCAACGATCTTCGGCGGGGCATCAGCGTCGTTTCACCCAGCATCGGCGGAGCAAAGTAAGCTTCCACCTTACCGGGCCGGATGGCGAGGTTCCCCTTCGGGCACTTGGGCCATATGGAATGGATCCCACGGAATGCGACGGGGATAATCACAATATCCTGGGGCAGATGCGAGAACAACGCGTTCTGAAGCGGGAAGTTCTGCATCGGGAAAGCGGCGGTGGTCCCCATCGGATAGATAATCCCTGGACGACTCTCAAGCGCCTTTGCCAGGGCCGTCGTCGTATGGCTCGCCGACTCCCCCCGGTCGAGCATCACGAATCCATCCACCTGTTCCTGCAGGTCGTCGAATCGCTCGGATGTCATCCCGAACATCGTAAACGACCAGGAGCCGATCCGGACCCCGTGTCTGGCCAAGCCAGTCCTCGCCAAGATGACACACGGCTGGGGTTCATCCCAACGCATCGCCTCGAGTACCTCAGGCTGCCGCAACACGTGAAACATCACGGGGTGGTCGAGCAAGGCCTGGTGCGTCGGGAGGAACAGCGTCTTCAGGGACGGATCCGAACCCAGCCCGAGCGCGTCGGCTGTCGCACCGAATTCAGGGTCGATCTTGACGTCCACATCCACCCCGAGCACGTCGACCGAAGCTGATCCCCACGTCTGTGATGCGCTCCACGCCTCCTTGTAAAGCGCATCTCCTTCGAGTGAAGACTTGTCGAGCTTCTTCTTCATACGCCCGAGTGTCCACGATCGTTTACCCCACGATATCAGCCGTCGCGTTCTGGACGGCTTCGCAGGCGGATCGCTGTAGACGCCGACGTGATCGTACTCCGTAAATGGCCCTGATACATCCGGAGACAGAATCTCCGGCTGGTGGATGGCCTCTCGGTCTGGCAGGTAGGCGCGGATCAACCGGTTGACCAAATCGATCGCGCGACGTGCTTCGTCGATCATATCGCGCGTCAGGTAACTGTAGGGTGAGCCATACCAGTAGTGCTCGGGTCGGAGCTTCGAGGGATCTTCGCGGTGGGCCTGAACGAATTCGATCATCCGCGCCTTGGACAGCGGGAACGCCGACCGGATCCGTTTCACCACCACCCTGGCCTTGCCCTTCGCCTCCAGGTGATGGCACACGAGATCGACTTCAAGCAACACCCGCCAGAGCGAGCACCCGAACCAGGCGAAGTTCGTGTAGGTATTGTATCGCGTCGCCAGCAGCCCGCCCGCCGCGATGTAGGCGAGTGTTCGCTGAGCCACGAACTGCAGCGCATCCTTGAGCGTCGTCTCGTGTGCGATGGTCTCCGACCCGTAGCGAACGGGCAGGTCCCATCGCGGATCATCGCTGACGGCGACATCGGCGAGGGCCTCAGCCACCGCCCGTGCGTGCGAGAGCGGTACGTGCGTCACCTGCGCACGCCCGAGCGCTTCCTCGCCGGTATCCGGAGAAAAGAGCTGGCCGGACGCGATCACCTTCAGATACAGTTCCTGATAGAGGGACAGAACATCTTCGGCCGTGCCGGCTCCCGATTCGACAAACCATCTCTTCACCTGAAGATAGGTCCGGCAGGCTTCGTGGTATCCGCTCTCCAGGTCGCGGAACTCCTGATAAGCTTCCGTCAGACGTTCGGCCCGACGCGACGGGATCCCGCCTTCGATCCTGCGCACCAGCTTGAGACGTTGGGATAACGTCTCCTCGGTATAGGGACCGGGCGACGTTCCAGGCCAGGCGAGGTCAGACTCATCCCACCCGTCGTAATGGCCTTCCAGCCGGCCAACCTCGATGAACTCCTGAGCCGCTTTGTCATAAGCAGCGTCGAGGGCGACAGGATCGTCGAGCAGCTGTTGGTGGAGGGGCGTATCGGATTGAGGACGCGCCATAACGACAACCTTACCCGCCGTTGCGGTTGTCAGCGGTGAGCTCCGACTTCAGGACGTGGCGGTGAAGACCGGGGATATGCGTGTCCTGGACGTAGGATTGCCAATCGATTCGGCTCACGTCGGTGTTGAACCGCTGCCGGTCTTCAGGATGCATCTCGTTGTAGATCCGGTCGAGATTCTGCGTCTCGAAACGGCAGTCTAGGAACGTATAGGGTGCGTAGATCTCACACAGGGCGAGCACGCGTTCCAGCGTGGCCTCCCCCCGCGTGATCGTTCGCATCAGTCGGTTGGTGCGATTCGATTCAGGCAGCCGGTCCAGCATCCAGCGGAGCATGGCCATCGGGAGCTTGTATCGGAACCAACACCAGCGTTCGAACCGCTCGACGGTCGGGAATCGCCAGCGCGAGACGTGAATCGGGTTTCCGTCCCTGTCCAGCACCGGATTCGCGCGGTAGTAGTCGTAGACGTAGTCGAAAATCTCGCCAAACCGGATTGGATTCCGCGCACCCGTTCCGACGTGATACACCTCGATCTGGTCGGTCTCGCGAATCCGCGGCACGACGGACAGGATCGCGTTGGCCACAATATCGACGGGAATCACGTCCATGACCGCCTGGGGATCACCGGGAAAGTCGGACAGTCGCCCCTTGCTGAAGTGAGCGATCAGGGGATCGGCAACTTTCAGGCCCTCTAGCCAACCGGGCTCGGGATCCTGCAAGCTGGATTCGATGATCGACGGTCGAACGATGGCCACCGGAAGGTCGCCTCGTTCTCTCTGCAGGAGCTGTTCTCCCATCGCCTTTGTCATCGTGTAGGCGTCGTTCCAACCGTGATGGCGACCCCGCCGGAGACCTTCTCGAACGAGCCGGCCCTGTATCCAGCGTTCCTTGAGCGCATCCAGCTGGTGGTCGAGCCGATGCTCCGTGACCCGCTTCCCCCGGTTCTGCCGCACCAACTGCTCTTTGAACACGGCCGACTGGGCGGGTGTCTCCGCCTCATCCCGCACACGCTCGGCGAATGCCTCGATCTCGGCGATCTGCTCATCCAGGTCATACCTGGGCGCCGCGCCGTTCCCCAACTGTTGGGCGATCGACGTATCGGGCGGGAGCAGCGCCTCGGGAATCTTCCCGGTCATCTGTCCGTTCACATACGCGGTCGACACGTAGACGAAGCAGGCATTCTTGCAGCCCTTCGAGAAATCGAGCACCCGCTGCAGCCCTATCGCGTTCTGACGGAGCGCCATGTCCACAGGTTCGTCGAACACGACCGTCGCCGCGCTGCTGATAACCACGTCGACCTCGGACTGCAGCTGGGCCCACGTCTCGTCCTCTATGCCCAGGTCGTCATACTCGAGCCCCTTCCAGGCGACAACGCTGAGTTTCTCGTGCACGCGTGCCTCGAACGCGTCTCCCCACTCCTTCCGGAGCACGTCGAAGGCGCTGGAGGCGATCACCTGATTCAGGCGGACCTCGGCGGACTGGGTCCCACCGCTCTTAAGCTTGCGTTCCCGGGCAGGGACATAGATCCGCTTGATGTCTGGCACGTGGCGAAGTGCTTGGACCACGACAGCCTTGCCGACGAAGCCGGTGGCGCCGGTCACAAACAGAACCTTGTCTTTCAGGTATTCTGGAATGCTTTGCATAGATTGGGGCATCAGTGAACGACCAGAAGGAGTCGTCGTAAGCCCGACAGGGGAGGTCAAATAGGCCGTAGAAAGAGCGAACAAATAAAAGTCCCTGTGTCATGGGGTGTCAACCCAATTTTCCCCGAATTCGGGGGCCCAGCGATCTCTCGGAGGTTTCGGTTGACAAAACATGATCCCCCTTCTATGTTCTTCAACTTCAGTGGGATAGGTTTAAAGTGGCCTTTTTTGTTAGGGGCCCTTTTTTTGTGGGTGCAGGAGAGGGATGATGGAAAGAACATTGATGATCGTGAAGCCGGATGCCGTCGAGAAAAACGTCGTCGGAGACATCATCCGGAGAGTCGAGGAGCAAGGCTTCAAAGTCGTTGAACTGAGGATGCTTCGGCAGACGCGCAAACAGGCGGGTAAGTTCTACGAGGTACACAAGGAACGCCCCTTCTACAACGACCTGGTCGACTTCATGACGTCCGGTCCTTGTGTTCCGATGGCTCTGGAGCGTGAGGATGCCGTCACCAAGCTCCGCGAGGTCATCGGCGCGACGAACCCGGAAGAGGCGGCTGAAGGAACGATCCGGCACGCCCACGGTTCGAACATCCAGAATAACGCCGTTCACGGGTCCGACTCGCACGAAAACGCACAGGTAGAGATCGCTCACTACTTCGGTTAGAGCGCTATGGAAGAGCCCGCTGCCGAAAACGCGATGAAGATCGACCTACGGGAGCTCGAGGAGGGTGAATCGAAGTTCGCCTTCGAGCAGGATCCCGCAGACCTGGACATCCAGGGTGACGAGGCTGTATTCACGGGCGAGATCAGCACGTCGGTCACCCTGCATAAGCTGAGCGAGGCGCTGTCGGCCGTCGGGAAGTCGACATTCACGATTCGTGCCGACTGTGCCCGATGCAGCGAACAGATCGAGCGTCCTTACGAGGCGGAGTTCTCCTTCGTTTTCCAGACCGGCAAACCGCGCGGCATGGAAGGTGACGAAGACGAAACGCTGATCTGGCTGGACGAGGAATCGGACGAACTCGATCTGGGGAAGGAAGTCAGAGACTACATCCTGCTAGAGATCCCGATCAACCCCGTCTGTGAGGCCTACGAGTCGGGGACGTGTCCGAACCTGGCCCAGGTCGAAGAGATCGAGAAGGCGGCCAGCGGCGCCAACGAAACCGATCCAAGGTGGGCGGCCCTCAAGCAGGTTAAACTGGGCGAATAATCGAAGCATACGGGCAACCCGGTCGGGTCGCCCGTCGAAGGATTGCAGCAGAAGTCAGTAACGAGGAGAAAAGACGTGGCACATCCAAAGCGTAGAAGCTCAAACTCGCGTACCGGCAAGCGCCGGACGCACTGGAAGCTCAAGGCCGTCAACACGACCGCGTGCCCGAACTGCGGCTCGACACGGATCCCCCACCGCGTATGCGGAAACTGCGGCTACTACAACGGTCGCGAAGTCATCGAAGGCGAAGGCATCTAGCTTAGAGTTTCCTATATTCTGACCTGCACGTCACACAGATGGGAAATGCTGGAATGCCAAATCCCTTGAGAGCCGCGATCACGAGCGTAGCGCACTACGTTCCTGAGGACCGGCTCACCAACGACGATCTCGAGAAGCTGGTCGACACGAACGATGAGTGGATCGTGTCGCACGTCGGAATCAAAGAGCGTCGCATCCTCAAGGACCCGAACCTCGCTACCGCTCACCTATGTACCAAGGTGGCGGAACAGATCCTGGAACAGCGCGGGATCTCCGCCAGCGAGATCGACCTTATCCTCGTCGCCACCATCACGCCGGACATGGTCTTCCCTGCGACGGCGTGCCTCGTCCAGAACAACATCGGGGCTGAGAACGCCTGGGGATTCGACCTCTCCGCAGCCTGTGCCGGGTTCGTCTATGCCGTGACGGTCGGCGCTCAGTTCATCCAGGCCGGTACACACAAGAAAGTGCTCGTCATCGGCGGCGACAAAATGAGCGCCTTCATCGACTACACCGACCGGAACACCTGCATCCTGTTCGGTGACGGGGCAGGCGGCGTCCTTCTCGAACCGACCGAAGACGATCACTGCATCCAGGACTTCATCTTCCACGTCGATGGCTCCGGAGGTGAGCACCTGTGCCAACCTGGCGGCGGAAGCCTGCATCCTGCCAGTCACGAGACAGTCGACCAGCGGATGCACTACGTAAAACAGAACGGCCGCGCCGTCATGAAGTTCGCCAGCACGAACATGGCCGACGTCTCCGGGCGGATCATCGAACGGAACGGTCTGACCGCTGACGACATCAAGCTTCTCGTCCCCCACCAGGCGAACCGTCGTATCATCATGGCAGCAGCACGCCGGATGAAGCTCCCCGAAGAAAAGATCCTCATCAACATCGATAAATTCGGTAACACGACCGACGCGACCGTCCCGATCGCCCTTTGGGAAGCAGTTGAAACCAAGCGGATCGAGCGAGGCGACTACATCGTGATGGCCACCGCAGGCGGCGGATACGCCTGGGGCAGCGCCCTCGTGAAGTGGGCATACTGAGATACGGACTCATGTCGATTACATTCCTCTTCCCTGGTCAGGCATCCCAGTATGTGGGCATGGGGAAGGATCTGTATGACGCTTCCCCTGCGGCCGTCAACGTCTTTGACCTCGCCGACAGAATGCTCGACATTCGGATCAAGTCGTTCTGCTTCTGCGGACCGGAAGAATCGCTCCGCCAAACGGCCATCACACAGCCCGCCGTGTTCACCCACAGTGTTGCGGCCCTTCACATGCTGAAGGAGGCCGGGATCGAGTCGGCCATCGTGGCCGGTCACAGCGTCGGTGAACTCGCCGCCCTGGTTGCCGCGGGCGTGATCGAACTGGAAGACGGACTGCGTTTGGTCAGCGTCCGTGCCCAAGCGATGTCCGCCGCCGGAAAGACGCGCCCCGGGAGCATGGCAGCCGTCATCGGCCTGGACGATGCGGACGTCGAGTCTGTGTGCGAAGAGGCTTCATCGGCCGGATCGGTCCGCGCAGCAAACTATAACTGTCCGGGGCAACTTGTGATTTCGGGAGAAGATCACGGCGTCAAGCGTGCCATTGAACTCGCTAAAGAGAAGGGCGCCAAGCGAGCGCTCAAACTGCCGGTCAGTGGGGCATTTCACTCGGACCTCATGAAGCCCGCCGTCGAAGCATTAGCAGCGGCGCTCAATGGCATTACGTTTTCAGCGCCCCGCGTCCCTGTCGTTCCCAACGTGACGGCCGAGCCGACGGAGGACCCCGATGAGCTCAAGCGACTGCTCGTCGAACAGGTCGTCTCGCCGGTACGCTGGACGGAGACCGTCACCACGATCGCCTCAAAGGGGATCAGCAGCGCCTACGAAGTCGGCCCGGGAAGCACACTTAAGGGCCTGGTCAGACGAATCGACCGGAATCTCAGCGTGGAAACGGCCGGCACGATCGAAGACTTCGAGAAGATCGGATACTGATGCGGTTGGAAGGCAAGAAAGCGATCGTTACCGGCGGAAATCGCGGCATCGGCAAAGCGATCGCCCACAGACTAGCGGATGAGGGAGCGGATGTCGCCGTCTGCGCCAGCCGTTCGCTCGAATCCGCCGAAGCAGTGG
This sequence comes from Gemmatimonadota bacterium, assembly GCA_002727195.1. GTDB lineage: Bacteria > Latescibacterota > UBA2968 > UBA2968 > UBA2968 > UBA2968. The sequence continues at coordinate 205,918 of PBWH01000006.1, read as the reverse complement.
CTGAAGAGATCCGGGCCAAGGGCCGTGAGGCAGTGGCTGTCAAGGGCGACGTCTCGAATACGGAAGCGGTAAACGCACTCGTCAGGACAGTCCTGGACTCCTTTCCCACCGTCGATATCCTCGTCAACAACGCGGGGATCAACAAAGACGGGCTGATCATGCGGATGAAGGAGGAGGACTGGGATGCTGTCCTCGACGTCAACCTGAAGGGCGCCTTCCTCTGCACCAAAGCCGTATCGCGCACGATGATGAAGGCCCGCGCCGGGCGGATCATCAACCTCTCCTCCGTTGTGGGTTTGATGGGCAACGCCGGTCAGGCCAATTACAGCGCATCCAAGGCAGGCCTGCTGGGTCTGACAAAATCGCTGGCCAAGGAACTCGCCGGCAGAGGCATCACCGTAAACGCGGTCTGTCCGGGCTTCATCCCGACCGACATGACGGAAGCCATGCCCGAGCAGGCCAAGGAAGCACTGATCGACCTCATCCCCCTGGGGCGACTCGGATCAACAAACGATATCGCTGGAGCCGTCGCGTTCCTGGCTTCAGACGATGCGGCCTACATCACGGGACAAGCGCTCGTGGTGGATGGCGGCATGGTCATGTAAAGAAAAGAAGACCTATCATAACCGCAGGAGGATGGTATGGCAGATGACAACCAGCAGAAGGTAATCGACCTGATTGTAGATCAACTCGGCGTCGACGCGGACAATGTCGCACCCGAAGCGCACTTCATCGACGACCTGGGTGCGGACTCACTCGACACGGTCGAGCTGGTTATGGCGTTCGAGGAAGAGTTCGACATCGAGATTCCCGACGATGACGCTGAGAAGCTGGAAACCGTCGGTAATGCAATCGAATATCTCAACAAGCGGCTGAGCGAATAGACAGGCAGGTGCGGACGTGAACAGAGATCGTCGCGTCGTCATCACGGGAATCGGGACGCTGGCCCCCAACGGGTCCACGACCGAAACATATTGGCATTCGCTCATCAACGGACGGACCGGGATCGGGCGGATCGAGCGGTTCGACACATCGGACTTTCGTGTTCAGATCGGCGCCGAGGTCAAAGACTTCGACCCTGAGCTCTATGGCATGGACCGTAAGTTCGTCCGTCGGGCCGATCTCTTCACGCAATACACGATCGCGACGGCTTTCATGGCGGTCGCCGATGCGGGTATCGATCAGGAAGGTGTTGTCGATCCCGAGCGGCTCGGTGTGGTCTATGGATCGGGGATCGGTGGAATCTCGACCTTCGAGACACAGCACACCGCGCTGATGAAGGGTGGCCCGCGAAAGATCAGCCCGTTCTTCATTCCGATGATGATCGCCGACATGACCTCCGGTCAGGCGTCCATCCGGTTCGGCGCCAAAGGACCGAACTACACGACGGTAACCGCCTGCGCATCGGGTTCTCACGCGATCGGTAACGCGGCTCGCGAGATCTGGGACGACGAGGCGGACGTGATGATCACGGGGGGCGCGGAAGCGGCGATCACCCCGATGTCGCTCGGCGGGTTCGCCGCCCTGCACGCACTATCGACCCGGAACGATGAACCCGAGCGCGCGAGTCGCCCGTTCGATGCCGAACGAGACGGTTTCGTCCTCGGTGAAGGCTCCGGCACGCTGATCCTAGAGGAACTGGAACACGCCAAGGCCAGGGGCGCCCGGATCTACGGGGAAGTGGTTGGCGCCGGCTACACGGGCGACGCCCATCACATCACCGACATGGCCCCTGGTGGCGAAGGTGGGGCTCGCGCCCTGAGACGTGCGATGAAGCAGGGCGGCATCGAGTCAAACGACATCGACTATGTCAACGCCCACGGTACCTCGACCCCGGTCGGCGACAAGAACGAGTCGGCCGCCATCCGGAGCGTCCTGGGTGACCACGCCAAAAATGTCGCGGTCAGTTCCACGAAGTCCATGACCGGCCACCTCCTCGGCGCGTCGGGCGCGATCGAATCGATCGCCTGTATCCTGGCCGTCTACAAGGACATCATCCCTCCGACCATCAACTACGAGAACCCGGACCCCAAGTGCGACTTGGACTATGTCCCCAACGAAGCGCGTGAGGCCACGGTCAACGTGGCGGTCAACAACTCCTTTGGGTTCGGCGGACACAACGCCGTTCTGATCATCCGCAAGTACAGCGAGAGCAACTAGGGGGAAGCCATTACCATCCTGCAACGCATCTCCCGAATCGTCGGGAGGAAACCTCAATCCCGCCTGGCCGGCCTGCAGGACCGGCTGCAGTATCGCTTCCAAAACGTCGATCTCCTCGACCTGGCTCTCCGCCACCGATCCTACGTCTACGCAAACGAAGAAGAAGGCATCACCTCGAACGAGCGTCTCGAGTTCCTCGGTGATGCCGTTCTTGACCTGGTGGTCACCGGAGACCTATTCAAGCGCCACACCGATAAGCGTGAGGGCGAGTTGACCCAGATCAAGTCCCTGCTCGTCAGCAAGGCGGTGCTGGCCGAGAAAGCCCGCGAGATTGGGATTGGGGATGCGCTGTATTTGAGCCGGGAAGAGGATCTCGCCGGCGGACGTAACCGGGCCTCGATCCTGGGCGACGCCTTCGAAGCCATCCTGGGCGCCATCTACCTCGATGGTGGGCTGGAACCGGCCCGCGCCTTCACCACGCTTCACCTCCTGGCCGCTCAGGAAGAAATCACCTCAAACGGCACTTACCTGAACTTCAAGAGCGCCTTGCTCGAGCACACCCAGAGCGAAGGCCGCGGTCACCCGCGATACCTCGTTCATGCCGAGGACGGCCCCGACCACCGCAAGACCTTTACAGTCGAAGTGCTGGTCGCCGGTGACCGGGTCGGGTTGGGTCAGGGGCGGTCCAAGAAGGAAGCACAGCAGATGGCGGCCCGTGAGGCCCTGGAGAAACTCGGTGTCGAGTAGCCCGTCGTCACAGACGACCGGATCCTGGCGTTTCCTGAACACCTCGTTCGGAAACGCCTTTTTCAATATGGCCGTGGATGAACGGCTGGTTCGGTCGGTCGAGTCCGGCGAGTTCCCCGCTACTGTAAGGGTTTACGGTTGGGACCCGCCAGCCGTCTCGTTCGGATACGCCCAGCGGATCGGCAAGGAAGTCGACCTAGCCAGGGCTGACGAACGAGGCATCGAAATCGTCCGCCGGCTAACGGGTGGCCGGGCCGTTCTACACTGGAACGAACTGACCTACAGCGTCATCTGCCCCGACGACCACCCGTCTGTGGGCGGAAACATCTCAGACGTTTACAAAGCGATCAGCACCTGCCTGGTCACCGGACTCCAGAGCATCGGCGTCGAAGCCCAGCTCGAGCCCGGTCGGTCCCCCGTCCCGTCTCCACGCGGCAAGGACGTCACCTCGCCCTGCTTCTCGAGCACATCACAATACGAGATCACGCTTTCAGGACGAAAGCTCGTCGGCAGCGCGCAGCGCAGGATGGGGCGGATCGTTCTCCAACACGGATCGATCCTGATGGGGCCGGAACACAAGCAGGTCGTGGATCTGATACCCGAAGGACGCGCTCGTCTCCAAACTGCCTACCGCGAACAGCTGGACGCCCACACCAACTCACTGTCGGAGTCGGGGCACACCTTGTCGTTCGATCAGGTCGCCCTCGGAATCCGCCAGGGCTTTGTCGACAGTCTCGGAGTAGACATTGTCGACAGTCCACTGACCGTCGAAGAATCGGCCGGTGTAGATCGGTTGATCGAAGAAAAATACGCAACTCCGGAGTGGAACCATCTCGACCAATCCGCGACGCTCTCGCAACGGCGAATCGTGTAGGTTTCTCCTTATACCGACCGAACTTATCCGCCGATAACGCGTTGTAAAACCTGGACGTCCTCACTATCTTGGCTGACCCCAAACACAGGGGATGGCGCGCCCGAATCCGCCACGCGTTCGCGCTGGAGTCCCCCCGCGACTCCCTGACCCCGGAAGATCACACGTTGATCCGCCGGATCGCCGAATTCGTAGTGAGCCGACGCCTAACGGCCCCGGCCATCTCAGCCCTGGAAGCCAGCAGACCGTATACCTTCCTGGGGAGCCAGTTTTTCATGTTCTTGAAGCCTTTCGCTCACATCGCTGTCCCGGGGCGGGACTACGACCGATTGGCAAAGTTGTTGGAAGATCGAAACAGCATCGACCTGTTTCTGGACGCGATCGAAGAGGCCGAACGGAATGCCTGATCTGAACGTGGTCATTGCCACAGACTGCGGGAGTACGACGACCAAGGCAATCCTGATCGAACGGGTCGACGGCGTCTACCGTCAGACCTACCGGGGCGAAGCCCCGACAACTGTTGAGGCGCCGATCGAAGACGTCACCCGCGGGGTCCTCAACGCGATCGAAGAGGTCGAAGAACTGTCGGGGCGAAAAATCCAGGAGAACGGCACAATCCTGTCTCCGGCCGACGGACAGACAGGGGTCGACGCCTACATCTCCACCAGCAGCGCGGGAGGCGGCCTCCAGATGATGGTCGCCGGTGTTGTGGCAGCCATGACTGGGGAAAGCGCCCAACGAGCCGCCCTCGGCGCGGGTGCGATCGTCACTGACGTCCTGGCGTCGAACGACGGGCGTCTGCCGCACGAGAAAGTCGAGCGCATCCGGAACCTTCGACCGGACATGGTTCTGCTTTCCGGCGGTACCGACGGGGGCACGATCAGTCACGTCGTCGAGCTGGCAGAGTTCATCGCCGCCGCCGACCCCAAACCGCGCTTCGGCTCGGGCTTCAAACTCCCTGTCGTCTACGCGGGAAACCGTGACGCTGTCGACGAAGTTTCGAACGCTTTGGGGGACCGTTCAGCACTGACGGTCTCGGAGAACATCCGTCCCTCTCTGGAGGAAGAGAACCTGGGCCCAGCCAGGAACGCGATCCACGACCTGTTCCTCGAACACGTGATGGCCCAGGCCCCGGGATACCCGGACCTGATCGAGATGGCTAACGCCCCGATCGTCCCCACACCGGGCGCAGTGGGCAAGATGATCCAGAGCGTCGCAACGACTCGCGACATAAACGTCCTTGGCGTGGACATCGGTGGCGCAACCACGGATGTCTTCAGCGTATTCGGCGAGACCTTCAACCGGAGTGTCAGCGCCAACCTAGGCATGTCATACAGCGTGTCGAACGTGCTAGCTGAGGTGGGCTTGGAATCGATACTCAGGTGGCTCCCGTTCGATGTCGAGGAATCGGACCTCCGTGACCGGATCAAGAACAAGATGATCCGGCCGACAACGATCCCCCAGACACTCGAGGAGCTGCAGATCGAGCAGGCCCTGGCTCGCGAAGCGCTGCGACTGGCGCTCGGTCAGCACAAGCAACTCGCGGTCGGACTTAAAGGTTTACAGTCCGAGCGTGATCTCTCTGACGTGTTCGAGCAGTCTGCCACCGGGGAGAGCCTGGTGTCGCTGATGGCGCTCGACCTGATCATCGCGAGTGGCGGCGTCCTCTCGCACGCCCCGAATCGGGCCCAGACGGTTGCGATGCTCGTGGACGCGTTTCAACCAGAAGGGATCACCCAGCTGGCCGTCGATAGCATCTTCATGATGCCGCACCTCGGGGTATTGTCGACGATCAACGAGCAAGCGGCGACAGACGTGTTCGACCGTGACTGCCTGATCGATCTGGCCACGTGCGTTGCTCCGGTCGGATCGGGCGACCCGGGGTCGGTGTGTCTCGAATATGACATTCGTGCCCAGGACGGCCGCCACACGGGAAGTCTAGCTGTGGGAGGGCTGGCCAAAATTTCGACGGACGGGCCGATCGATGCCACTCTGGCGCCTGCGCGCGGTTTTGATCTGGGCGACGGGGTAGGGACCCCAGTTGAGAAGCAACTGCAAGGCGGACAGGTGGGACTGATCCTGGACGGCCGCGGCAGACCGTTGACGTTCGAAAGCAGGGACGCTCAGCGGGAACGCGCGACGGCCTGGACTTCAGCCCTGGACGTTTATCCGGTATCTTAGCCAACATCCCGGACGGAGACGGAATGACAGTACGTATCTTCGGAGTCATCGCACTCACCGCGCTGGTTGCGGGCGGCAGCGTCACCTTCGACGGCGTCGACCGGGCTTCCCTGTCACGGCAGGAACTGAAGGCTTACCGCAGCAAGCTCCAAATCGTGTTCCAGGACCCGTTCGGCTCGCTGAACCCCGAGATGATGGCGGGAGAGATCCAGTCAGAGGGAATGGAAGTTCACGGGATCGGTGAGAACAGGCAGGACAGACGGGGCCGCTTAGGAGACCTCCTGTCCCGGGTCGGTCTGTCACCGGATATGATCAACCGTTATCCGCACGAATTTTCAGGTGGCCAGCGTCAACGGATCGGGATCGCGCGAGCGCTCGCCGTCAACCCGGCGTTCATTGTTTACGACGAGCCGACCAGCGCCCTCGACGTCTCCGTCCAGGCTCAGATCATCAACCTGCTCGAGGAACTCCAGGCCGAATTGAGGCTAACCTACCTGTTGATCACGCACGATATCTCCGTCGTGGAGTATCTCGCGGCCGAGGTCGCCGTGATGTATCTGGGCAAGGTCGTGGAGCGAGGCACCCGGGCCGAGGTGTTCGAGGATCCCAAACATCCTTACACGAAAGCCCTTCTGTCCGCCGTGCCTCAGATCGACCCTGACACAGGCATACAGAAGATCGAGCTGCCTGGCGATGTCCCCTCGCCGATCGACCCGCCATCGGGCTGTCACTTCCATCCTCGCTGCCTCGAACTACTGCCGCATTGTGAGGATGCCTATCCGGGCTTGTCCCGGCTAGGCGGGGCGCACAGTTGCCATTGCCACCTCTACAGCGAAACCGGTGTACCCACAGAGTCATGAGATTGATATGCTTATCGAATATTTCTCATACAGCAACGGGAGAGATTTGTGGCTAAGACACGCACGATTCTGACTATCGCCTGTGTGTGCCTGAGCGGAACGGTGTTCGCACAGGACGCATTCGAGAAGGTGAAAAAGATTCTGGCGACCACGAAAGATGTCGTCGTTATCGATGGGACAGAGAAAATCTCGCCAATCGACACCCGAGGAGGGACTCCGGAGCCCGGCGATTGGCTGATCGAACATCAACTGTCGGACCCCGATAACCTCAATCCCTTCACTTCACGAAGCCGGGGTGCCCAGGCCATTGTCGACAAGGTCTGTCAATCGCTCCTGGAACCAATCGGGGAGCCACCCTACACCAAGAAGGGCATGGCGGCCAAAGACTACCCGACGATCTCCGAAGACAAACTCAGCTACACGTTCGAACTCAGAGAGAACGTGACCTTCTCTGACGGTACCCCGCTGACCGTGGCAGATGTTGTCTTCTCGCTGAAGGCGATCATGAATCCGGAAGTGCTGGCACCGAACATGCGCTCCTACTTCGAGGATGTCGTTGCGGTGACCACCGAGGGCGACTATCAGGTCACCTTCAAGCTCGGTAAACCCTATTTCAAGAACGACATCACCGTCGGAATGTATCTCAACATCATCCCCAAGCACTTCTACGACCCAGACGACTTCATGGGGCCCGTTCCAATCGAGTCCCTGATCGATGGGTCATGGAAAGACGGCCCACACGCCGACCGTGTGAAGCAGTTCGGGGAGCACTTCAACAGCGGATACAACCGCAAGATCATGGGCTCTGGCGGATTCATTCTGGCTGACCCCGAAACGGATATCGTGACCCAGCAGAAAGTCGTCCTGACCCGGAGCCCAAACTACTGGGGTAAGGGCATCGATCTACCCAAAGGTCCTGGCTACGTCGACAAACACGTTTACAAAACGATCAATAACATGGACGCCGCGTTTATCGAGTTGACCAACGGGAACCTCGATGTCCACAGGCTGCAGGCGCTCGAATTCAAAGAAAAGAGTTGGGAGCCCGAGTTCCTCAACAAGTATCTCAAGGGCATACGGTTCGGCTCCGGTTACATCTTTATCGGCTGGAACAACGATCACAAAATCTTCGGTGACAGTAAGGTCCGACGGGCTATGAGTCACCTTCTGAACCGACGTGAGATGATCGACAACCTGTTGTTTGGCCTCGGCGAACCGGTGGATGGCCCGATTAACCCTTTCAGGCCCGAGTACAACAAGAACCTAAAGGTATACGAGTATGACCCAGACCTTGCCCTGGATCTGCTGGATGAAGCCGGATGGACCGACTCGGACGACGACGGCATCCTCGACAAGGAGATCGATGGTGAACGGACAAAGTTCGAAATGGAATTCCTGGTCAACAGCGGGAACCAACTGCGGAAAGACATCGCCCTGGTGTTTCAGAATGAAGCGCAGGACATCGGGATCGAGTGCCGCGTGACCGAGCTTGATTGGGGCGTATTCCTCGAGCGTGTGACCAAGCAGAAGAATTTTGACGCGATCACCCTGGGCTGGTCGGGCGGGGGCGGTGTAGCCTTCCCGCCGGACGCATACACGGTCTGGCATTCCTCACAGATCGAAGGCGGAGGCTTCAACTTCATCGGCTTCCGGAACGTTGAGGTCGACGGCATTCTGGAGCGGTATCGCGAAGAGTTTGACCAGGACAAGCGTGCCGAAATGTATCAACGCTTCCAGCAGATCCTGAATGAGGATCAGCCTTATACCTTCCTGTGGAATCAGCGTGGGGCCACTGCTTACAGCAGACGATTCCGTGATGCCAATTGGTACCCGACCGGGGTCGAGCCCAACTCCTGGTGGGTCGAGAAAGCCGACCGACTGTATCCGTAGGAGCTACGGTTGATTCAATACACCATACAGCGGTTGCTGCTGCTGATCCCCACCATGCTGGGGATCACTTTGATTTCGTTCCTGATCCTTCACGTCGCGCCCGGAGATCCCGTCGACCTTCTGGTCGCCGGGGCAGCATCGGGTGATGGTATGTCGACGGATAAGCAGAAGAACATCGAGGAGACCAAGGCCGAGCTGCGGCGCCAGCTCGGCCTTGATAAGCCGCTCTTCGTGCAATACCTGATCTGGCTGTCCAACCTTGTGGTCAGCTATGATCCGCTTACCCCGTTCGAACAGGACGCCCATCTCACCGACCGGCTGATCGGCAAACTCAGCCCCGATGATCGACGGACGCTCGCAGTCCTCGAAGGCGAGGACCGCAAGCGCTTCCTGCTCGAGCGGAGTCAACTGGACCCGTCCCGTCAGGAAGCCCTCACCAGCGCTTCGTTCTGGGCAGGCAAGACGATCAAGGTCGAACAGAACTATCAGTACACGGGAACCGGCATCCTCCTCTACGAGGGCAGCAGCTTCAACCTGGTGACGCTTAATCTGGGAAAGTCCTTGATGGATCAGCGTCCCGTCATTGACCACATCCGGGACCGACTGCCGGTCACCCTCGAGCTTTCGCTCGTCGGCCTCACGATCGCCTACGTCATCGGGATTCCGCTCGGGATCCTGCTCTCCGTCCGTCAAAACACTGCAACCGACCGATCCCTGACCACCGTCACCTACCTGATGTGGTCGCTTCCGACGTTCTGGGTCGGCATGCTCCTGATCATCTTTCTCTGCAACAAGGAGTTCCTCTACTGGTTCCCCGCGTCCGGGATCGAATCCTTCAACCCGGACCCGAAATGGTCGTGGCTAGATCGTTTCCTGGATCACGCATACCACATGGCCATGCCCATTCTTGCGACGACATACTCCAGCTTTGCCGTCATCAGTCGCTTCATGCGCACCAGTATGCTCGAGAACCTGAGACTGGATTACGTCAGAACGGCACGCGCAAAGGGACTTGGTGAATACTTTGTGGTCATGCGCCACGTACTCCGGAACTCTTTGATCCCGATCGTCACCCTTATGGCTGCTCTCCTGCCCGCTCTATTCACCGGCTCGGTGTTCATCGAGACGATCTTCACCCTTCCAGGGATGGGATTCCTCGCCGTTCAGTCGGTCGTAAGCCGCGATTTCCCAACCATCATGGCCATCTTCACGATCAGCTCATTTCTGTCCCTGACTGGCATCCTCATCGCTGACTTGATGCTGAAATTGGTCGATCCCCGGATTTCATTCGAGAGGAGGAGCTGATGGCCGTCGCATCGGAAGCTTACAGCGCGGAAGACCAGCTCTCGCCGAGTCCGTCCTATTCCCAGGTTGTCTGGCGGCAGTTCAAGAAGAACCGGCCATCCGTCTCGGGGTTATATGCGATCGTCTTCCTGGCCTTTATAGCGGTCTTCGCGGACTTGATTGCTGGGAACAAACCGCTATACCTCGAGTATCGCGGCAAGACCTACTATCCTGCTTTCACACAGTATCTGGTCTACCTGAACCTGGGCGACTTCCCCAAAGAACTGAAGCGGCGCCGCAACCTGAAGCGGCTGCGGGCGGATGCGATGGTCCTGCCCCCGATCCCGTACGCCCCGGGCGAAATTCAGCTGACGCGCAAGTATCAGCCCCCCGGTGACGAACATTGGCTCGGAACGGATCGCTTGGGACGTGATGTACTGTCGGGATTGATCCACGGGACACGCTACGCGCTGACGATCGGCCTCGTGTCTGTAAGCATATCTCTCATCATCGGTGTGACCCTCGGCGCGCTCGCGGGCTACTTCGGGGGTTGGATCGACATGGCGCTGTCGAGGCTCTTCGAACTCTGGTCGTCGATCCCCACGTTGATACTGATCCTGACGGTCGCGGCTGTCGTCCCCCCCAGCATCTTCTGGGTCATGGTCATCCTGGGCTTCACAGGATGGGTCGGGATCGCAAGGCTGACGCGCTCGCAGTTCCTCCAGGTCCGCAGCTACGACTACGTGTCCGCAGCGAACAGCCTCGGATACTCGACGCCCCGGATCATGTTTTTCCACATCCTCCCCAATGCCATCGCCCCGATCCTCGTCCCCGTCGCATTCGGCGTCGCCGGCGCGATCCTGACCGAGGGCGGACTCAGCTTCCTCGGCATCGGCATCCCGGCTGAANCCATCACTTGGGGCTCGATCCTTGCTGGCGCCCGAAGCAACTCCGCAGCCTGGTGGCTCGTCGTCGTCCCAGGCATGGCCATCTTCCTGACCGTCACGATGTATAACCTGCTTGGCGACGGTCTCCGCGACGCGCTCGACCCGAAAATGAAAATCGGGTAAAAAAGAAAGGATCCAGGTTTCAGGCTCCAGGTTCCAAGGGCTCCACCCTAGAACCTGGAGCCTGAAACCTGAAACTGGTCTATGCCTCAAGCCTACACCCCCGGCCTACGGGTTACTTCCCACACGACTGTCCGTAAAAAGCGACGTTTACCGCTGGAAGGGGACGTGCTCGTAGACGTGGGCGACAAGGTCACCCGCGAACAGGTGGTTGCCAGAGCGGACCTACCGGGCAACATCACCACGCTCAACCTCGTGAATCGGCTGGGCTGTACGCCGGAGGAGTTGCCTGAGCTGATGCTCAAGCAGGAGGGCGATTCGATCGAGCAAGATGAGCCGATCGCTGAATCGCGATCTCTAATCAAGTGGTTCAAAACGACGGTCGCTGCACCGATCACCGGGACCATCGAGAGCATTTCCTCCGTCACCGGTCAGGTACTGATGCGGAAGCCCCCCAACCCCGTCGAACTGACCGCCTACATAGATGGTCGCGTCGTTGATGTGGTCCCGGGTCACGGTGTGGACCTCGAAACTGAGGGGGCCTATATTCAGGGGATTTTTGGACTCGGGGGCGAGTATTCNGGTCCTCTGAGCATGGTGTCCGACGACCCTTCAGCCGACCTGAAGCATTCATTCCAGGNTGAGCCGGGATCGATCGCGATCTGCGGTCGGCGCATCACGATCGAGGGGTTCCGACGCGCACAGGACGCCGGGGTTGCCGCCATCGTGGGGGGATGCATTCGCGACAGCGATCTTAGAGAAATCCTCGGACACGACCTGGGTGTCGCCATCACGGGACAGGAAGACATCGGTTTATCCTTGGTCATTACGGAGGGGTTCGGGGAGATCCAGATGGCCGACCGAACCCTGGCCCTGCTGAAGTCGCTCGAGGATCGGGTGGCCTCAGTATCCGGAGCCACTCAGATCCGCGCCGGCGTGCTGCGTCCCGAGATCATCGTACCGGGCACGGAAGNAACCGAGTCAGGCCAGCAAACNCCCGGGCTCGTCCCAGGCGCGGCCGTTCGCGGAATCCGGTCGCCATACTTCGGGTCGGTCGGCTCGATCGTTTCTCTGCCCACAGAACTCGAAACCGTCGAATCCGGTGCAAGCATGCGCGTCGCACGGGTCCGGTTCGACGACGAGGAAGTCACGTTACCACGCGCGAACATCGAACTGATCGAATCCTGATGCCACTCATTCGCCCGCTACTCCTGATCGGTCTCCTTTTTCTGCCGGCCCAGGCCTTATCCCAGGCTAATGCCTCGTTGACGGCCGCCGACACGCCGAACGATGCGGGCAACAGCATCACCCTGACCCTCCCCACCACCTCATCGCCAGATACCTGGTTCAGGGTCTCCTACGCAAACACGACGAGCGGCCCTTTCGAGCTTCTGCAAGAAGTTCAGGCGACAAACACCGGCACACCACAGACGATCAAGGTCACGGAACTGTCAGGTCCCGGGGGGCAGACGATCCCCATCGAAAACGGCGTTACGTGGTACTTCAAAGTCACGGCCACGTCGGGCGGATCGATGTCGATCGGTGGTGCCGTCCCGGGGGCGGCTCAGCCCAACTACTTCAACACCGACCACACGGCGAACTTCGCGATCACCGTCGGGTTCTCCGCACTTCTGTTCATCCTGATCGCCACGGCCCGGCGACGCGACCTACAGATTCGCCGCCTCGCCGGTCTCGACGCGCTGGACGAAGCGCTTGGCCGCGCGACGGAAATGGGCAAGTCGGTCCTGTTCGTTCACGGGCTCCACGAGATCAACAGCGCATCAACGATCGCGGCGGTCAACGTGCTCGGACAGGTCGCCCGTAAGGCTGCTGAATTCGGCACNAANCTGGAAGTCGCCAACCGCNATCCCCTGACTATGTCCGTCAGCCANGAGGTGGTACGAGAGGCCTGCATCGAGGTCGGGCGTCCGGATGNCTACAACGAAGATGCCATCTTCTTGGCCGCGGCGGACCAGTTCAGCTATGCCGCCGCGCTCGAGGGCCGGATGATGCGGGACGAGCCGGCGGCGAACATCATGATGGGCTACTTCTACGCGGAGTCGCTCCTNCTCGCCGAAACGGGCTCCCGAACAGGCGCCATCCAAATCGCGGGCAGCGACGCCTACACCCAGCTGCCGTTCTTCATCACCACCTGCGACTACACGCTCATGGGCGAGGAGCTCTACGCCGCCAGCGCCTACCTGTCACGCGACCCGCGACTCCTCGGCAGCATCAAAGCGCAGGACGTCGCCAAGGCCGCGCTGGTCGCGCTGATCCTCATCGGCGTTCTCGCTTCTGCAATCGGGTATGACTTCATCGGATCGGGCCTCGCCTGATGCGATTCTTCCAACGGACTCTCCCGCTCGCCATCGCGATGATCGCCGGTCTGCTCGGGATCCTGACCTTCTATATCCCGGTGTGGGCCGAATTCGAAACACGATCAGCGATCTGGTTCAGGATCGTCTTCGCTTTCGCCATGATCCTCGGTATCCACAGCCTGCTGCACATGCATTGGGTCAAGGTGACGCGGGCCGTCCAAGGGTGGGCCTACAGCGCCGTCACCATCGTCGCCTTTGTCATAACCCTGCTCTTCGGCCTTTACAACGCTGGTGCGGGACCTTTTGCGCCGCAGGACCTGAAGTCGGGCGGTCTTGTCTGGATCTACGACAACATCTTCGTCTCCGCGGGAGCGACCATGTTCTCGCTGCTGGCCTTCTTCATCGCATCTGCGGCATATCGGACCTTCAGGGCCCGCAGCACTGAAGCGGCCATCCTCCTGGTCGCCGCCATTTGCGTGATGCTCGGCCGCGTCCCGATCGGTGCCGCCATCAGCGAGTATCTCCCCATATTATCGCAGTGGCTGATGGACACCCCCAACATGGCCGCCCGGCGAGGCATCCTGATTGGTGTCAGCCTAGGCGCGATCGCAACGGCACTCCGGATCATCTTCGGGATCGAGCGATCCTGGCTGGGTGAGGAGAAACAGTGATGGAACGTTTCCTCAATCTCGACCGCCGGATCGTCTACCTCATCGTGTTCGTCAGCGTCACGATGGCCCTGCTGATCGACTTCAAGCTGCCTGTCAGGGCCACGCCAAACGTTCGAGCGGTCTACAACAGCGTCGAGGCCATCCCATCAGGGTCCAGTATCCTGATCTCATTCGATTTCGGCCCGTCGACCTACACCGAGCTCGGCCCGATGGCGGAAGCCATCCTGCATCACTGTTTTCGGCAGGACTTGAGCGTCATTGCCGTGACCTTGGTCCCGGAAGGCCAGGGGCTGACCCAGACCACGCTCGAGAAAGTGGCCGTCGACTANGGNAANAAGTATGGCGAGGACTACGTGTTCCTCGGGTACAAGGCGGGGAACGAAGCAGTCATCCTGAACATGGGGCAGGACCTGAGGCGCGCCTTCGACCGGGACGTCCACGATAACAGTCTAACCGACATGCGAGCGACCCGTGAGATCAACTCTCTTGCCGACCTGCCTTATGTGATTAATCTCTCCGCCGGCTACCCTGGCGTCGAAGAGTGGATCCAGTTTGGCGAAGAACGTTATGGCTTCAAGCTGGCCGCTGGCGTGACCGCCGTCATGGCCCCCGACTGCTTCCCCTTCCTCCAGTCCGGGCAGCTGACAGGTCTCTTGGGCGGGCTGGCCGGAGCGGCTGAATACGAGCACCTGATCGGTCGCGAAGCTCAGGCGACCAGCGGCATGCGCCCGCAGTCGGTCGGCCACATCGTCATTATCGCGTTCATCCTGTGCGCCAACCTCGCCTACTTCTCGAGGAGGCAGGGCAAGTGAGCCGCGACCAGATCATCCTGATCGTGCTGGTGGCGGCCTTCGGGGTCGTCAATGCCGCCCTGATGTTAAGCGGGACCATCTCGCCGGACTGGGATGGGTTCGGCCTGATCGTCGCAGCCGGGGTGTCGCTCGCGCTTTACAGCTTCCTCTACAAGGATAATCTCGTCATCAAGCTCGCCGAGCACGCCTACGTCGGTGTCGTCGCGGCCTACGAGCTCACCCAGGTCTGGTTCCAGAACATCCTCAAGGACATCATCAACCCCCTCACGGGACAATCCGACTCACCGGAGCCTGTCTGGTCGATCATCCTGCCGACCCTCCTGGGCATCCTGCTGCTGAGTCGCCTCGTCGGCAAAGCCGTATGGCTGAGCCGCCTGGCCTTCGGCCTGATCGTGGGGCTTGGCGCCGGACTCCTGATCCCGAGACGGATATCGGCCTACCTGATCCAGCAGGTCGAACCGACCGTCACCGCCGTATTCCCGGCGACGGGCTTCGACTTTACTGCCCTGTTCGTCTTGATCGGGGTCGTCTCCGTGCTCGTCTACTTCTCCTTCTCTATTCCGCATACCGGCGCGGTCGGCGGGGTCTCCCGCGTGGGGATCTGGTTCCTGATGGTCGCCTTCGGCGCCTCCTTCGGCTACACGGTCATGGCGCGGCTGTCCCTACTGATCGGGCAGCTCACCTTCCTCCTCGAGGACTGGCTGCATCTCTCGCTGCCGCTGTTCTGACAGCGTGTGATCGATGGAACGTCTTCCTCTGTCCTACGTTCAACCCCACTGATGCCCGAACGGACGTGCATTCATGGCCGAAAAACTACTAACCATTGAAAATTTAAAGACTTACTTCACGACGGACGCCGGAGAGGCCAGAGCGGTCGACGGTGTTTCCTTCACAATCGACCGTGGAGAGACCCTCGGGCTCGTCGGAGAATCGGGCTGTGGTAAGAGTGTCACTTCCCTGTCCGTGATGCGGCTGATCCCCGATCCTCCGGGTCGTATCGCCGGCGGACGGATCCTGTTTCGTGGCAAGGACATCGTCCAGATGTCGGAGGACGACGTCCGGGACGTGCGTGGCAACGACATCGCGATGATCTTCCAAGAGCCAATGACGAGCCTCAACCCGGTCTTCACGTGCGGCTTCCAGATCGACGAGGCCGTCGTGCTCCACCAGGGGCTGGACGCCGACGCTGCGCGTGAGAAGACGGTCGAAATGCTGCGGCTCGTGGGCATTCCCGACCCCGAACAGCGTGCGAACGACTACCCACACCAGTTGTCCGGCGGGATGCGCCAGCGGGTTATGATCGCGATGGCGCTGAGCTGCAATCCGGACGTGCTGATCGCAGACGAGCCCACTACAGCACTGGACGTTACGATTCAGGCCCAGATCTTGGAGTTGCTCGAGCGGTTACAGGACGAACTGGGCATGGCCGTCCTGATGATCACGCACGATCTCGGCGTCATCGCCGAAGTCGCTGATAGAGTGGCCGTGATGTATGCGGGTAAGATCGTCGAATCGGCACCGGTGGAACGCATCTTCTCCGACCCCAAACACCCGTATACGATCGGCCTGCTGGACTCGATACCAAAACTGAACGAGGAAGTCGACACGCTGTCGGTGATCCCGGGGACGGTGCCGGATGCGACGCGATTCCCTGAGGGATGCCGGTTCGCCCCCCGTTGTGACCGAGCGGAATCGGTCTGCCACGACCGGGAGCCGGCTCTGCTGCACGCGATCGAGGGGGTCCACGATGACGAATCGGGACACCGAGTCGCCTGTTGGTTCGCCGAAGGGTATCCGGAGGCCGTTGAGGCCCCGTCGAT
The DNA here is from genome assembly GCA_002727195.1 of Gemmatimonadota bacterium. Classification (GTDB taxonomy): domain Bacteria; phylum Latescibacterota; class UBA2968; order UBA2968; family UBA2968; genus UBA2968. The sequence continues at coordinate 189,237 of PBWH01000006.1, read as the reverse complement.
CTAGCCGCCAGAATTGTCCCATTCTGGCGTTTACCGTATGTTTAGTCTTTGACAAATAAGGACTTGAGTTGCCTGAACCTATGCTGCGCGTCCACAATCTGAAGAAACACTTCCCGATCACCGGGGGTGTTTTTTCTCGCGTAAAGGGATACGTGCGCGCCGTGGACGGCGTGACGTTCGACATCGAGCGCGGCGAGACACTAGGGCTGGTCGGAGAGTCCGGTTGTGGAAAGACGACGACCGGTCGATCAATCCTGAGACTGCTGGAACCGACGGACGGCGAGGTCGCCTTTGACGGGCACGACGTTCTGGGCTTGAAGGTGGCAGACATGCGTGCCCTGCGCCGTCGAATGCAGATCATTTTCCAGGATCCATACAGCTCGCTCAACCCACGGATGACCGTGGGGGGCATGCTGGGCGAAGCACTCAAGATTCATCGTCTCGCCGAGGGCGCCGCCCGAGAGACGCGGATCCAGGAACTCCTCGAAACGGTCGGCCTACGACCCGAGTATGCGTTACGCTACCCGCACGAATTCAGCGGCGGCCAGCGTCAACGTATCGGTATCGCCCGGGCGCTGGCGGTGGAACCTGACTTCATCGTCGCCGACGAGCCAGTCTCGGCTCTCGACGTGTCGATCCAGGCGCAGATCGTGAACCTGCTGCAGGAGCTGCAGAGCCGACTGTCGCTGACCTATCTGTTCGTCGCGCACGACCTCAGCGTCGTGAAGCACATCTCCGATCGTGTGGCCGTGATGTATCTCGGCAAGATCGTCGAGATCACCACGAGCGATCAGCTCTATTCATCACCACAGCATCCGTATACTCAGGCGCTGATGTCCGCCGTCCCGATCCCGCAGCCTAGCCGGGAAAGACGTCGAACGATCCTGACGGGAGACGTACCGAGTCCCACCAACATTCCGAAAGGATGTCCGTTCCACCCGAGATGTCCGGAACGGGAAGACGCCTGCACGCGAATCGTCCCCGATCTGCTGCGGATCGAGGACGGTCACAACGTTGCCTGCCTCCTCAGGACCGGGCAAAAAGAATAGACGTTGCCCGGGCCATCCAAAGTGGGCATACACCCGTATGACCGGTAAGCCGGCCGACTCCATCAGACACAAGGGAGAAACACTGTGAAGCGACTGTCCAATCTTCGAGCGCCGGGGTGGCGAATCCTGATCGGGCTCGCCCTGACGATCGGCATCATGGGCCCGGCCGGCGCCCAGATCGGACCGATCAGTTCCGGACCCTCGTTCGTACCTACGGACCTGTCCAAGGTCCCCATGAATCGCCCCACGCTCCAGCAACGATACCTGAACAACCAGGAGCAGTTCTTCCCGTCGCTCCTCGGGCTGCGAGGCGGCGGAATCCGCGCGATCCGAACGCAGCACTTCTTTATCTACAACATCGGGGCGCCCAACACCGCCCGTCGCATCGCCGAGATCGCGGACGAGAAGCTGGAAGCCCTGGTTCGGTTCTATCCGGGCTTCATGGAACGATACAAGCCGATCCACGTCCTGGTGCTCGACGGGTCTGACACCCAGGGGAATGCCTTCGCCATCCCCCAATACAACTACATCCAGTTCTGGGCGAGCCCGTTCGACATCACGGAACGCGGCACGGCCGACTGGGTCGACAACGTCTTCACCCACGAGCTTGCGCACGTCATTACCCATAAGGCGGCCCACAAATCCTGGCCGTTCCGGCTCGGGTTCCTCAGTACCAGCGCTTCCAACGACAACCCGGACTACAACTTCTCCCTCCCGCTATACAACGCGGTCATGCCCTCCTGGTATTCGGAGGGTGTCGCCCAGTATGAAGCCACGCTCCAGGGAGACGAGACCTGGGACACGCATCGCGATATGCTGCTCCGGATGGCCACGCTCGAAGACGACCTCCTGTCGCTCGATGCGATGAACATCTTCTACAAGGACGGCCATCACTGGGAGATGGTCTACAATCAGGGATTCGGACTTCTCAACTACGTCGGGCAGACCTACGGCGAGAACACCGTCCGCGAGTTTGCAGACAAACGACCGATCGTCAGCTTCAAGTCGGCCATCAAGCAGACGCTGGGGGTCTCGGCCAACAAACTCTACGATGACTGGAAGGCCCATCTCCACGATAAATACAAAGCCGTGCAGCGCGATGTAAAAGCCTCGGGGGAACGGGAGGGCGTCCTGGTCTTCGACGGCGGCGCCTTCGATTTCCATCCGTCGATCTCACCCGATGGCTCGACCGTCGCCTTCATCAGCGATCACGGGGCGGACTACGCGCTGACCGAACTGACCCTCCTGGACACCGCAACGAGGAAGATTAAACGGCACGGAGGCAACAGTAAGTACTCGAAATATCTCAGCAGCCGGATCTCCTGGTCTCACGACAGCAAGCAACTCTTCTACGTGAAGTCACAGGCCGGACGTTGGGATCTCTTCCAATATGACATCTCCAGCAAGTCCGAGACGCGTCTGACCGCAAACCTGAGAGGACGCGATCCCGTACTCTCACCCGACGGTGAGTGGATAGCCTTCGTCGGCAACAAGGACGGCACCAACACGCTGGGCCTCATCCGCCCGGACGGGACCGACAAACGCTTCCTCACCTCGCACAACAACGGGACCTTGATCTACGGTCCCAAGTGGTCCCCGGACGGCAGTAAGCTTCTCTTCACGATCTTCGACGGTGAGGATCGAGACATCGCCACCATCAGCGCACACGCGACGCCCGAGCCGACGAAGCGGGAACGCTACATGATGAAGAAGGCGAAACAGGATCGTGAGGCCGCCTCCGAAGAAGAAGATGAAGACGAGGATGTCGAGGAAGAAGAGGCCGAGGGGGCAGAGAAAAATGAAGGACTTCAGGCCTCAGCCCTGAGCAATCTCCGCGCGTCCCACGAAACCGACGGTGACGCCGACCACGGTCACGACACGGATTCGGTAGAAGACGAGGAAAGCGACGAGGAAGAGAAACTGGAAGAAGTGTATCCGGACTCGGTTGCTTACGCGAACGACGCCGAATTCACGGCCATCGTCGCCACCCCGGCGGACGAACGAGATGCGATCTGGCTCCCTGACGGATCAGGAATCGTGTATTCGTCGGACCGGACCGGCGTTTTCAACATCTACACCCGTGACCTCGAAACGGGAGAGGAGCGGCAAATCACGAACGTGGTCGGCGGTGCCTTCGTTCCGACCATATCGCCTGACGGATCGACGCTCACGTATGCAGGCTTCCACGCGGCCAACTACAGCATCTACGAGATTCCTGTCGCGAACGGCGTTGCCGCCTCGGCACCGGAAAACCTAGTCCGCAACTACCGCTCGCTGTATGATGGCCCGGAGCTGAGTGATCTGTACACGTCTGGCGTCGTGGGATCTCAGATCCATTCCTTCGGGTTCGTTCCGTTCGCGATCCTGGGACCGACATTCATCGGGAATCGCTTTGGACTCGACCAGATCAGCGCGGGCGCACAGGCATCCTGGGGGCAGATCCTCGGAAACGATGCCCTGACGGCCTGGGCGACCGTCGGTAAGAACTTCCGGCGTGGCGTCGACCTCAACTCGGAGTTCGCCGCGTTCTACCAAACCAGTCTCGCCTCCATCCAGAACGAGGAAGGCGCGCTGACCCCAAGTCTGGTGATCGGCGGAAGCCGGTCGACGATCAACAGCCTCGTCGACTTAGGAACACTCGTGACCGTCGTCGACACCATCGGACCACAGACGATCCAGGTCACCATCGACTCACAGACGGTGTTGGTCCCGAACGTGACGATCTTCGACAACCGGACGCTGACTGAGGAGGACGAGTTCAAGGACGTCTTCTCGGACTTCCTTATCGGCACCCAGTTCGGGATCGGTCGAAGCCAGCGGATAGGTCTCTGGTATAACTACCGGCACTACAAGGAGAGTTTGAGCGGCGTTCAGACCTTGATCGACAGCACCCGCTTCTTCCAGACGACCGATGCGGGAGCCTTCAATGAAATCACCGCCGATATCGGCGTCGAGAACCCGTCATCGGATATCGTCCTAGATGACTTCTTCTACCAGGATCTGCGGTTCTTCAAGAGCCACGAACTGACGGCCAACTGGAGCTACTTCAGCCTGAAGCCAACCTTCGACCAGTTCCTGAACCCCACGGGAGGACGCGTCGTATCGTTCAGTTACAGTCGAATCAACGCGACGGTCACGGATTCACTCTCCATCACAGCTGATCTTAACCAGGACTCCATCCCTGATCCGACGATGGCCGAGGTTTCTCCCACTCTGTTCAGGGCCGACAACAAGAAGCTCGGGATCAACGAGTATGTGTTCTCGTGGAACGAGTTTGTCGACTTCCCTCGAAGAACGACGCTGTCCTTCCAAGGCTTCGTGGGATACAAGGACAAGGTCATCAAGGAAGCCGTTCAGGACGGAGGGACGTTTGAGGGCGCGTTCTACTACCCGCTGCGCTACTACCTGGGAGGTATTGGAACGCTTCGAGGCTACCCTTACTTCTCCCTGTCTGGAGGAAAGGTCGTGTTCGGGCGTCTGAACTTCACCTTCCCGATCTTCAACCGCGGTGGGAAAGAACTGGCCCCGTTCATGTTCGACAAGCTCTATGGCAGCTTGTTTGTCGAGACCGGAGCCACGGGCAATGCAGCCAAGCTCACCGATGTCGACTGGAGCACCAAGCCGTTCCTGACGGACTGGGGCGTCGAGTTGCGGATGCAGATGTTCTCGAACTACCAGATCCCGATGTATGGGTTCTTCCAGATCGCATTCCCGACGGAGACGACGATCCCAGATCGAAATAACCCGGGCCAGATGATGGAAGTCGACAACTTCAGGATCTATTTCGGGCTGACGATCTAACATCGCCAACCAGGATCATAGTCGGGGCCGCGGCCGAAAACGTCGCGGCCCCCGCTGTGTACGAGAAAACGATAGCTGACGATCCCGAACGGGCCGATATTTTGGTGTGCCATTCGACTCATCCCGGCAATCAGATACAGGAGGCTAGTATGAGACGGTTTCCCCCAGCATTGATCTTGGTGAGTCTCCTTTTCACAATGTGCTCGGACCGTGACCTGCGGAGCGTGAGACCCGACCGGACGCGGGACGCCGACGGGATCATCAAGCTCTACGGGAACAAGCGGCAGGGCGACTGGATGCTGAAGGGAAAGGTCGTCCAGGTAAACGCCGCCATCGTCGTCGAAAAACTCGGCAAGGGGTCAACCGTGACGGTCACCGGCAGGGAAACGCTGACGCCGATCCTCATCCACGTGCAGTTCGCGCCGACTGAACGACGTGCCGCTTCCCTTCAGCCAGGCGACCTTGTCACCTTCAAGGGCATCTGCTCGGGAATGAACGGATCGATCCGATTCGAGTCCTGCATCAGCCTCGGCGTATCCAAGCCTGTCGAACGCTCCTAATTCTTTGCTAGCAAGAGACTTAGCAGTTATCTTGTCGGCTTCCGTGTCATCCCGACCGGACCTGACTCCCGGAGATGCTCGTTGATTCTGGTCCTGCTGAGCGCGCTTCGACCCAAGCAGTGGATCAAGAACGGCTTTGTCCTCGCCGCGCTCGTGTTTTCCCGGCACCTGTTCGACCTGGACTACGTCCTCACGGCCGTCACCGCAGCGATCGTGTTTGTCGCACTGTCTGGGGCCGTCTACCTGATCAACGACATATTCGACCGGGAGAACGACCTAAAACACCCGAAGAAACGCCTTCGCGCGATCGCGTCGGGTAGACTACCCGTCAGCGTTGCCATCGCGGCGGCCGTCGTCCTGGTCGCCTCAGCGCTGTATACGGCATTCGGCATCGACACACGCTTCGGCGTCGTCTCGGCCGTCTACTGGGTGCTGCACCTGGCCTACTCGAGCGTCCTGAAGCACGTGGTCATCCTGGACGTGATGATCATCGCGTCCGGATTCCTGCTCCGCGCGGCCGGGGGCGCTTACGCGATCGACGTGTCGATCTCGTCCTGGTTCATCCTCTGTACGATGCTCCTGGCGCTCTTTCTAGGATTCGTGAAACGCCGGCAGGAAATCGCCCTACTCGAAGACGGAGCGGGCGAACATCGGAAGATCCTTGATGACTACGACCTTCGCTTCCTGGACCAGGCGATCTCGATCGTCACGGCTGGCTCGATCCTGGCCTACGCGCTCTACACGATGTCACCGGAAGTCGCGGAAAAACTTGGGACAGAACACCTGAACCTGACCGTGCCGTTCGTCGTCTACGGCATGCTTCGATATCTCTACGTCGTCTACAAGAAGGGCGAAGGGGGCGACACCGCCTCCACCCTGATGAGCGACATACCACTGATCGTAAACGGCGTCCTGTGGCTCGCCACACTCGTCGCCATTCTCTACTTCGGGACTTCCGAGGGAGTTGCCGTCTGATGAGCAAAGTTGCCATCCTGCGTACCATGCCGGAGTCGATTTTCGACGATTATCACCGGCTGCTGAACCTTGCCGACTATCAAGGCTCGTTAGACCGGTCCGTCGACACTGCCCTCAAGGTCAACATCTCCTGGCACTTCTTCTTCCCCGGAAGCTCGACCACGCCTTGGCAGCTCGATGGCGTCATCCGGGCGATGCAGAAGGACGGGTATGACAAGGACCTGATCCACGCCTGTCACAACCGAACGGTGGTGATCGACGCACACCTCGGTGAACGCGAGAACAAACAACTCAACGTCGTCGAAGACCACGGTCTGCGGAATGTGCACCTCTACGAAGGCGAGGAGTGGGTTCATATCCGTGACGCGGTGAGCGACCTCTGCGACGACTTCCTCTGCCTGAACGAGGTCTACAAGGACGGATTCTCGATCCCCCAGCGGTTCATCGGCGAAAACATAATCCATCTCCCCACCGTGAAGACGCACGTCTTCACGACGACGACGGGGGCAATGAAGAACGCCTTTGGCGGGCTGCTCAACGAACGACGTCACTGGACGCATCCCGTCATCCACGAGACGCTCGTCGACCTGCTGATGATCCAGAAGAAGATCCACTCTGGCGTGTTCGCCGTGATGGACGGAACATTCTCGGGTGATGGACCGGGACCGAGATGCATGATCCCCTACGCCAAGAACGTCATCCTCGCGAGTTCCGATCAGGTGGCCATCGACGCCGTCGCCGCAAAGCTGATGGGCTTCGATCCACTGTCGATCAAGTTCATCAAGCTGGCGCACGAGCGTGACTTGGGCTGCGGGAACCTGGAGGACGTCGAGATCGTCGGAGACCCGGACGCACTCCAGGACGACTGGGGGTTCGTCGGGCCGTTCAAGAAGATGACCTTCGCTTCGAAGATGCAGCACAAGATCTACTGGGGCCCCCTCAAGGCGCCGATCGAGTGGTCGCTGAAAACCATCCTCGCGCCCTGGGCCTACCTCGCCAGCGTCCTGTACCACGACTCGTTCTGGTATCCGATGAAGGCGAAGCAGAAGATGAAGGAAGTCCTCGCCAGCAAGTGGGGGCGGCTGTTCCGTAACTGGGAGCATCTGACGCCCGACGAAAGCGGCTTCCCGGAAGTCGGCGAAGACGGTGCCGTCGTGCACAAAGCAGGCTGGAAGGCCTTCTGGCGTTCCTTCGGCATCCTCGGCACAACCCTGGCCGAGGCCCCCGAATTCATCAAGCGCAAAGCCGGCGTTTCCACGACGCATAAGTAACCAGTAAGAAGCCAGGGTAAAACCAGAGTTCAGACACAACCTTTTGATAGCCCTAACGAGAATCGTAAATGCCAATTCTCATCTGCCATACCTGATGCCATTACTCGAGATAGACAACCTTCAGGTCGAATTTTCGACCATCGACGGTGTCGTTCCGGCCGTATTCGGCGCAGACCTGCACGTGGAGCCCGGCGAAACGGTCGGACTGGTCGGTGAAAGCGGTTCGGGAAAGAGCGTGACCGCGATGAGCACGATGCGGCTGCTCGCCGAACCACCTGCCAAAATCTCCGGCTCGATCCGGTTCAACCGTCGCTCCGGCGAAACCGTCGACATCGCCGCGCTCGATCACGGCAGTCCCGTCCTCCAGGACCTTCGCGGCAACGAGATCGCAATGGTCTTCCAGGAGCCGATGCGCGCCCTATCCCCGGTCTTCACGGTCGGTCATCAGGTCGCCGAGTCGATCTGGCTGCATCGGGAAGTGTCACGGGAAAAGGCGTTGAAGGAAGCCATCGTGATGCTCGATCGCGTCGGCATTCCGGATCCTTTACGGCGGGCCACCGAGTATCCGCACCAGCTGTCCGGCGGCCAGCGGCAGCGTGTCATGATCGCGATGGCCTTGTCGTGTCGGCCCTCACTCCTGATCGCAGACGAACCGACCACCGCGCTGGACGTGACCATCCAGGCCCAGATCCTCGACCTGCTGAACGAGCTGCAGGACGAGTTCGACCTGGCCGTCCTCCTGATCACCCACGATCTGGGGATCGTGGCGGGCACGTGCTCCCGCGTCTGCGTGATGTATATGGGCGAGATCGTCGAGGAAGGCAGTGTCTACGACATCTTCGAGCGCCCAACTCATCCATACAGCCAGGGCCTTCTCAAGTCGGTCCCCGTCCCTGGCGAAGGCCACAAAGAGCGCCTCCCAGCCATCCGCGGCAGCGTCCCCGACCCACGCGACCTGCCCTCCGGCTGCGCCTTCGGCCCCCGCTGTGACCTTTACAAGGCGGGCACCTGCGATCAACCCAGCCGCGTCCCCTTCAACGACACCGGCGACAATCAACGCGCCCGCTGCTACCTCGCCAACGGCAGTTCATCCGAGTAGAGTCACTCTGCGCATCTACTGAGATCCGGCAGATGGTTGGTAAACCTGACGAAACCGCCAAGGACGCCAAGAAAAAAGCGCTTTCAGCCCCGGCAGGGGCGATCGATCGTTAGCCAAGGGCAGGAGCCCCTGGTAATTGGTACAAAGGAAGGTGCGGCGCCGCTGTCAGCAAACGTATCTTCCCCGCAGCAAGCGTTCGGCGCCTGGGGAATGCAGCTCAAAGAGACACACATTGTGAGTTATCACTGATATGCCCGATCTCATTCTGAAAGTTCGAAACCTCAAGAAGTACTTCCCGATCCAGGCGGGCTTCTTCCGCAAGGTTGTGGGTCACGTCAAGTCTGTGGACGGAATCGACCTCGACGTGGAGAGGGGCGAGACACTTGCCCTGGCCGGTGAAAGCGGGTGCGGCAAGACGACTGCGCTTCGCACGATCATCCGCGCCCACGACCCGACGGACGGCTCTGTCCTCTACCACGACGGTGAGAAGGAGATCGATTTTTTCGCCATCAAGTCCGAGGACCTGATTAACTATCGGAGCGAGATCCAGTATGTGTTCCAGGATCCCTATGGGTCGCTGGATCCCCGCATGACGGTCCGCGACATCGTCGCCGAGCCCCTGGTCATTCACAGGATCGCCAAGGGACGGGAGCTAAGCGAGCGCGTCGCCAGCCTGATGGAACGCGTCGGCCTCAACCCCGCGCACCTCAACCGATATCCACACGCCTTCAGTGGTGGACAGCGACAGCGCATCGGCATCGCGCGAGCCCTAGCCCTCAGACCGAAGCTGATGATGCTGGACGAGCCCGTATCCGCCCTCGACGTCTCGGTCCGCGCACAGGTCCTCAACCTGCTGATGGACCTCCAGGAAGAATACGGCCTGACCTACCTCGTCGTCGCGCACGACCTCGGCATCCTCGAGCGAACGTGCGATCGGATCGCCGTGATGTTCCTCGGACAGATTATGGAACTGGCGGAAAGCCACGAGTTGTTCGCCAACCCACAGCATTCCTATTCGAAGGCGCTGCTCTCCGCGATCCCGATTCCCGATCCGCGCGTCGAACGTAGCCACGAGATCCTGCAGGGCGATGTCCCGGATCCGGCTGAGTCGCCTGTTGGCTGCAAGTTCAGCGGCCGGTGCCCGCTGACCGAGGACCGCTGCGTTCACGAGGAGCCGGAGCTGCGTCTGATCAGCGAGGGTCACTATGTCCGCTGCCACCTCGTCGAGTGACCTCTCCCCAACCGCCTACGAAGCCAGACTCGCCCACGACCTTCCCGGTCTTCTGCCGAACCATCCAAGCGTCGTAAGGATCCTCCCGATATCCACCCCGGGCGGATTCCATCCAAATGTCAGACGGATCGCCCTGTCGACCGGTGAAACGGTCATCGCGAAACGCCACCTGTTCGCCCCACTGACCGCAGGTCAGTCATATCATCTCCTGTCGGTCGAACAGGCCGCGTCCGATCTCCTCCTACGAGAAGCGTGTCCCGTCCCAAACCTCCTCGCCACGATTGGCGACCTGGGCGTGGTCATTCTCTCAGATGTAGGTTCCGAAACGCTGGACGATGTTGTGCAGACCCGTCCAATCGCTGAGAGTTCACGCATGGCCGTCGCGGCGGTGGATGCGTTTGCGCGGATTCAGGAGGTCCTGATCCAACAGGATCAGTTGACGGATGAGATGTTCGCGCCAGGCTGTGACGCTGACAGTGTTCGAGATAGATTCACTGGACTGCCCGACGCAATAGACATCGACGCGCTGAAATTTCTTGTCGCACCCAACGCCGAGGTCGATCGCGTGATGGATCAGCTTCGTCGCCTGATTTCGTCTCTGGCCAAGCAACCCGTCTATCCAGGGCCGACCGACTACAACGCCCGGAACATCGTGATTGATGACGCGAGATCACCCCATTTCCTCGAGTGGTCGAAGCTGGGGTATGATTGGCCGGAACGCAGAGCAATTCAGTATCTGACCAGCCTTGGCGCCAGTCGGCCCGGCGGACGACCGCGTTCTCTGGTAGACACCTGGATCGCTCACCGATATTCGTCTGCAGCATCCTGGTCGACACCCGCTGTGGCGGCTTTCACGCTCGATGGGCATCATCTCGTTTTCCACGTGTTGTTGGGGATGAGGTGGATGATGGGGGGTGAGCGGTTGAGTGGGAGTATGAGGGCTGCGTTGACGACGCCGTTGTCGCCGAGTCCGGTGGTGCGTGGGATTAGGAAGCAGTTCAGGGAAGTCATATAAGCAGATAGTCAGGTAGGCAGGAACCGAAGAACAACTTTTTGGGGAACGAAGCTTGAAAATCGCAGTGATTGGGGATGCCCATTTGATCGCGGACTCGGATCCCTACAGGGGGTCCGCGAGCGACGGGCGTTCTTCAAGTCGAGGTGGCGGTCGTTTCAGAGCCTGTTGGCAAAGGTGAACGACGAGTCGCCGGATATGACGATTCTGTTAGGTGATCTCGTCGACTGGTTCAGTCCGGAGAATCTCACCTTTGGACTCGACCTGGTCTCGGAGCTACGTCATCCGTGGCAGATGACACCAGGCAACTACGACATCGCAGCGCTGACGGGCGGGTTCGATCAGACAGACTACGGTACAAGCGCGTCTCGCGAGCGTCTGTCTTTCTGGCGGGGTACGGACTTGAGTACTCGCACGGTGGACATTGGAGATTGCCGGCTGGTCCTCCTCGACAGTGCGCTGAGCGACCTAGTTGATGGAAGTGACGGCTGGCTGAGGGAAAAATTGAAGGGTGATCAGACGAATCTTCTGTTTACCCACGTGCCGGTAGATACCCCCGAGACGCGTGAGTATATCCTGTCCGTCGACGCCAAACGGAGTATGGTCAAATACTTGCAGCGCGGAGCTCCGGACCTATTCGACTATCACGTCGAGGGCCGCATCCCACACGTCTTCTCCGGACACTTGCACTTCGCGGGTGACCTGAGCAGGGGCGATACGCGCTTTCATCTGTGCAATATGGGGATCACGATGCACGACCCTCATCGCGATCAGGGCGCGGTCGCGAGCGCGACGCTGGTCGAGGGAGAGGGGGCCACGACCTGAGCTTCCGCAAGGTCGTCTTGGATGAGGCCAACAGATAAAGGCACAGGCTGAAGAGCCAAAAGGTTAAAAGTGCCTGCGCAGGCGCTTTCTGTGTGGCCCGGTCGATGGCGCATATGCGGCGTACACAGCAACGGCGTCCCGGACTGCTGAGAGGACACCGTCGATGACTGTCTTTGGTGGTTTCTTGATTCCTTCAGGATGGCCGCTACGCTCCTGGGGTTGAGTCGCTTTTCCTTAGCGTTTCTTTGACGGACTCTGGACCCGCCGTAGCGCGCAGCGCGATGGGGGTTGGCGCTTTCGAGTTTCCCTATCCTGCCTGCCGCTCAGCCTTCAAATCGAGCAACTGGTCATTCGACGAAATCTTCCTAGTAAACCGGGCATTCTTGGAACTCATATCTATATGATAGAGGTCCGGTGCCGTTTCCTCAGGCAACCCCAGGATGTCGGTCAGGTTGCGCGCCAGCCAACGCTCGATCTTCAGCACCACGAGCTTGCGTCTCAGCCGCCCCTGCTCATCGCGGTTCAGGATCGTCGGCATCGTGTTCAGCGTCAGGATCTCGTCGATCGCCGAGTCCGCCATCTTGTGGCGCCCTTCGTCACTCGCGTAGAAGTGCGTCACGGCAAACACGAGCCGACCGGGATTCGCCTTTCGCAAGTGGCGACACGTCTGCACGAGCGTCGACCCCGTCCTCACCATATCATCGAACAGCACGATGTCGTGCCCCTCGATGTCCTCGAACCCGACATTGCTCCCCTTGTAGAGCGAAATCTCTACATCGCGCTCGCCCGTCCGCTCCTTGTCCAGCAACAGACACTTCGCATTCGGGAGACCGATCCGTTTCAGCATCTCGAGGGTGAAGTCACGCGCCCCCTTGTCCGGTGCGCACAACGCGAGACCGCTGCCGTCGTCATGGAACTCGACGATGTTCGAATTCAGCAGGTAGTCCGCGTAGATGTCGAAAGGCTGAAGGTCGTGATACTGCCCGTCGAACACCTCCGAGAACATCGACTGCACAGCGAAGGAGTGGTTGTGCACCGTAACCACCCGATCGACACCCGCGAGCTTCAGCGTCTCCGCGTATAGTTTCACCGTAAACGGTTGCCCGTCGAACTTCTTCAGATCCGCCTGATCCCTGTCGAAAGGAACATCACCCAGATCGGGTCGCGGTCCCCGATCCTGTGCGCTGTAGTACAGATCCGGCTCGACGAGAACGACCTGCGCCGCCCCGTTCTCCTTGGCCGCCCGTGCGATCAACGTGTTTCGCATCGCCAGCTCCTGCCGGCTCACGACACGACTCGACGTACTGATAATCACGACCGCCTTGCCAGTCAGCTGGCTCCCGATCTCGGAGAAATCCTGCTCATCGGAGATAAAGCGTGGACAAAACTCCGAATTCGCGAACCGCTTCAAACTGATCAGGTCCGCGATATCCTCGTTTTGCCCCATCGCGAACGCGACATCGATCGCGAACGGATCGTCCGAGGTGTTTCCGACGACCATGACATCAGATGGATCCATTTGGTATATCCCTTTCGATTGACATCAAACCCTTAACCACGAAGGCAGAAAAACACTAAGGGAACCCGCGTCAGGACAACAAGTCCGGAGGATGCCTCCAATATTCATTCTCACCTCAACGTTGGGTGACACTTCCCCCAAGGTCTTTTTTATGTCTTAGTGCCTTTGTGGTTCATCTTTTCTTTGAAGCCCGTATCCATAGGCGTCAGACGAATGACCGTCTCGGGGTTATTCAGCACCACATAGATAGCGCCATCCGGTCCGGTAGTCACGTGTCTTACACGACCGGCATTATTCAGGATGATTTCCTGGTGGATCATCCGGTTGTCCTCGATCGCCAGGAGACGAAGTTCTTCGAAGACGAGCGCGCCGGCCAGAAGCCAGTTCGTCCACCAGGGGAACAGGTCGCCGCTGTAAAAGTCCAGCCCACAGAACGCGATCGATGGGCGCCAGAACAGAATCGGCTGGGCATCCCTTTCTCGTCCAGTCCAGAGACCAGGGAGCCGTTGTAATTCCGGCCATACGTGATCGAGGGCCATCCGTAGTTGATGGACGACGTGATCAGGTTCAACTCGTCGCCCCCCATCGGTCCGTGCTCCGTATTCCACACGCTACCATCTGCCGGATGGACCGCCATGCCCTGCAGGTTCCGATGCCCGTAGCTGTAGATGGATGCAAGGGCTCCATCTGTATGGACAAACGGATTGTCCTCGGGGATTCGTCCGTCACGGTGAATACGATGGGTCTTGCCGTTCGGCTGACGGCTGCCCCGGACATCCGGTCGAAGTTCCCCACGGCCAGATCAGGGTCCGCCGAAGCTCCGATCTCACGGAAGAGCTTAGTCGGCAGGTCACACGGGCCATCACTGACCGTGAACCGTTCGATCGTCACGATCGCCCGGTCGGTCTCCCTGATCCCCATCGCCTCGAGCTGAGCGGGATCGTGTGTATCCAGCAGGTCTAGCGCAAAGGCCTGTGCGGGAATGTCGTCGATGCGGTCCAATGTCTACGAGAGCGCGCCGTCGCCGGCTTCGCCCGTGCGAATTCGGATCGCGTCGTCGATCGTCGACAGGAAGATCTTCCCGTCCCCCACGTCGCCCGTATGCGCCGTCGTCGGGATCGCTTCGATGGCCTGCTCGGCCAGCTCGTCGGGAAAGATCAGCTCGATCTTCAGCTTGGGCAGAACGTCGACCTGATACTCGCTCCCGCGATAGAACTCCGTGTGGCCGCGCTATCACCCGAATCCACGTTACTCGCCGATCGACACGCCGCTCAGGCCGACCGATGTAAGCGCGTCCTTTATCTCGTCCAGTTTGAATGGTTTGATATAGGCTTCGATCTTCTTCATCGCCTCCTCCAGTCCTGGTGACCCGCCAATATAGGGAGCCAGCGAGTGGCCACCAACCGGGGCCGCGGGTCCCGCGAATCGTTTGACACGCCGTCATCGTTGCCTGTAGCTTGCCCTGAACAAGGCCTTGTGTCTTTCAATTCAGAACCACCGAGAGATCTCCGTCCCGATGCTGGACCTCGTGGCCTCTTCGGCGAGTTGCCTATTTGCCACGATGGCTAGATATCGTTCGGCATCGACTATCTTGACCCTGGTTTTCTCTTCGTGCTCTGCGTCCTCGCGGTGAAAGGCTTTGCTATCAGGGCCAATGATCAACCTATCATATGAGGTAACCATGCCAGACCCAGTCACGCTTGCCACGGACACGCCAGCCGACAGTTTTCCCTGGGGCGCGATTCGATGGCTCCACAACAGCGTCATCAACGAAGGCGCCGAACAGACCTTTGGCGAGGTCTTCATCAACCCGGGTGGACAGAATCCCCCGCACTACCACCCGAACTGCGAAGAAATTCTCTACGTCCTCTCGGGCACGTGTACACACACCTACGGCGATGAATCCTACGAACTCGGCCCTGGCGACTCGATCATCGTTCCCGAGGGCGTCGTACACCACGCGATCAACAAGGGATGGGAGCCGATCCGGGCGATCATCTCGTTCTCGTCTGCTGATCGGCAGACTGTCTTCCTGGAAGATTGAAAACCAGAAACAAAAGAAGACCACGAAATGCACGAAAAGGGAGTGCTGGCGAGTTGGTCTGGCTCGAAAACCGGAACCCCGCGGTCGCCGGGGATACGGTCGAGCTCGGTGACACCTCGAGTTGGTTGTCCGGAAGGTCCTTTCCTGTTTTTCGTGCCTTTCGTGGTAGTCTTCTGACTTCGACTCTGCCGTCACAAACATGAACACCCTACCCACAGGCAAACTCCCCCCAGGCCTCCTCGACGAACTCCTCGACAAGTACACGGGTTCGAATGACCCCCGTACCCTCGTCGGTCCGCGGGTCGGTGAAGATGCCGCCGTGATCGACTTCGGGGACAGCCTCCTGGTCGCCAAGACCGACCCGATTACGTTCGCCTCAGACGAGATCGGATACTACGCGATCCACGTCAGCGCGAACGACGTCGCTACGATGGGCGCGACGCCGAAGTGGTATCTCCCGACGGTTCTGATCCCGCCAGGAACAGATGTCCCCACGATCACGTCGATCTTCGAGTCGATCCACGAGGCGGCCGAAGTGATCGGTGTCAGTATCTGTGGTGGCCATACCGAGATCACCGGCGGTATCGATCGCACCATCATCTCCGGACAGATGCTCGGTGAGGTGACCCGAGACGCGCTCGTCACTTCTGACGGCCTAAAGGTTGGCGATCGGATCCTGCTGACCAAGGGGCTGGGCATCGAAGGGACGTCGATCCTCGCCCGCGAACTCGGCAACGAACTGGACAGCTACGGCATCTCCAGAGAAACGGTCCAGCGAGCGGCCGCATTCCTCAGAGATCCGGGTATCAGCGTGCTGCCAGAAGCTCGGATCGCCTGTGAGGTCTGTCTCCCCCATGCGATGCACGATCCAACCGAAGGAGGCGTCGCGACGGCCCTCCGAGAACTCGCCACCGCCTCGAACGTTGGACTGGCGGTCTACGAGGATGCCCTGTTCACATCTGAAGAAACGCGCACCCTCTGTCAAGCCCTGTCTGTCGACCCCCTGGGCCTGATCTCTTCCGGCGCGCTGTTGATCGGGCTATCGGAAGACGATGTCAACCGTGTCCGGACCGCCCTCGAAACAGCTGGTATCAATTCTGAGATTATCGCCCGCGTCGAAATCCCTTCCTTCGGCCTCCGAGTCGGACGCGGTACCGACTGGTCCGACCTCCCGACCTTCGCGCGTGACGAAATCGCCCGCATCTTCGACGAGTCCTGATGTCCGAATCCCTTCAGGCCGTCATCTTCGACATGGATGGCACAATCACGCAGCCGGTGATCGACTGGCTGAAGCTTCGGGACGCCATCAAGGCGCCTCCTGAATCTTCCATCATGGAACACATTCGGTCTCTCACCGGATCTGAACAGCAGCGCGCCACGGAGATCCTGCTCGAAACCGAACTGCGAGCAACGGAAGGCGTCGACCTCAACGAGGGCTTCCACGAGCTGTTCGCTGAAGTCTGTTCACGTGGTATGCGAACAGCCGTGGTAACGAACAATCACTGCGCAGCGATGCAGAACGTCTTGACGCAGCACAGTTTGCGCTTCGACGTCGCCCTCTGCCGTGATGACGGGGAGCTCAAGCCCGCTCCGGACCTCATCAAACTCGCTCTCGACCAACTGGACTGCCCTGCGGATCAAGCTTTGGGAATCGGTGACAGCCGGTTGGACGTCCAGGCCTGCGGTGCAGCCGGTGTGCGATGCCTTTACCTGACCCACGGCCAGCCAAAGATCGACCACGAGCCCGCCATCGTCCAGCTCTCTGAAGCGGTCGCGTATCTGTAGCCACCGTGTCTTCGAGTAGGCCTGGACGGAGTCCGTAGAGCTTGCCCCGAGCGAAGTCGAGGGGTATCGAGACTTGTCTCGCACCTGATGCGAGAAGTCGGTCGTCTACTATAGCTATGCAGGTTCTCGATACACGACGCAGGAGTCGCTACTCGAACAAACGGCACCCAGAACGGGACGGGATGACGTAAGACTGGACCCTCTCCTGCGAGCGGACCTGCCCCGCCGTAGCCATGGCGAAGGGGGGAGAGGACAGCCGGGCGACGGGGTTGGTCGCACGACAGGCAAGGGCTTGGCCTCGAGCCTAATGTTGAATGTCTCACAGCAGGCCATAGGCTGACCGGCAGGCGAACCAAGCCCTCACCCTGATCAGCTCCGCTCCGCTTCGCCGACCGTCCTCCTCCGGCTAGCAAGAGAAGGTTCCTGTGTATGGCCTTCCTGTAATGCGGCCCTCCTTCCATTCAGCTCATCGACGCACCAATTGTGCCCCCCTTCCAAAGTGTGTATCATTAGGCCGCGCAACGAATTAGCTCAACTCGGAGACCTCTTTGCCATACCAGGACGCATACACCTTCTTCTCCCCTACGAGGCTCGTCGTCGGACGCGGATCTCGTGCACAGATTCTCGACCTTCTGAACACACGAAATTGCTCAACCCCCTTGATCGTCACGGACAAGGGTCTGGTTGCCGCCGGCGTCGTTGAGTTGGTGACGAACCACCTGGATGATGCGGGCATCCCGTATGCGACGTATGATGGCGTCATGCCGAACCCACCGATCAAAGTCGTGGACGAATGTGTGGGGGCCTATCGTAGCGGAAGGTGCGACTCGATCGTCATTGTCGGAGGGGGAAGCTCCATCGACACCGCCAAGTGTGCCGGCGTGCTCGCGACCAACGGGGGCGAGATCGCCAGCTACTTCGGCTCGGGCAACGTGAAGGAACGGATGCCGTTCACGATCGCGATTCCCACGACTTACGGAACGGGAAGCGAGGTCACTCCGTTCGCCGTCATCACGGATGAACAGAACTTCAAGGCCGCCGTACGGGGCGACGAAATTATCCCCGATGTGGGTTTGCTCGACTCGGACCTGGCGGTCCAACTCCCGCTTCCAGTGGGTGCCGCCACCGGGATGGACGCGCTGACCCACGCGATTGAGTCCTACGTTGCCAACACATCGAATGCACTGGCCGACGCTTCAGCCTTGCAGGCTATTCGGATGATCTCCGAGAACATCCGACAGGCGGCATCCAGCGACCACAACCACGATGCCACCGAGAAAATGCTGGTCGCCAGCACACTGGCCGGGGTCGCGTTCTCTCAGACCCTTCTGGGCAACGTGCACGCGATGTCCCACCCCGTCAGCGGTCACTACGGTGTAGCCCATGGCGTTGCGAACGCTGTGCTCTTGCCGCGCATCATGGACTTCAACCTCATCGCCTGCCCCGGTCGGTTCGCCGAGATCGCGGCCGCGTTGGGCGAAGATGTCGCCGACCTGTCCGAGACGGAAGCGGCCGACGCCTCCGTCGACGCGGTCGAAGCGCTCAACGAGGAACTCGGCATCCCCGAGACCTTGAGTGAAGCCGGCGCGGAAGCCGACGGGATTCCCGTGATGGCGGAAGACGCGATGAAGAGCATCAACATTCAACTGAACCCGCGAAAGACGACGCTGGACGATGTCGTCGCTCTCTACGAAGAATCGTTCTAGCCCATAAGGCCCTATCTGGAGCACACTATGGAATACCCACGGATGTTTCGCCTCAAACAGCATTTCGACGCCCCGACGCTCGATGACGTCTACGGATCGGTCCGCGCCGAGATTCAGAAGCTGAACCCGGCCGACAAGATCAAGCCAGAACAGTCGGTGGCCGTCGCGGCCGGAAGCCGAGGGATCGCCAACATCGACACGATCGTCAAGGCGACGGTCGACGAAATGAAGGAGATCGGGGCTGAGCCATTCATCGTTCCTGCCATGGGCAGTCACGGCGGCGGCACGGCAGAGGGTCAGGCGGGCGTACTCAAAGGATATGGCATTGACGAGGAAACGATGGGCTGTCCGATCAGGTCCTCCATGGAGGTTATCCAGATCGGGACCTCCGACTTCGGCATGCCCATCTACTTCGACAAGAACGCGTCCGAGGCGGACCACGTCGTCGTCGTCAACCGGGTCAAGCCGCACACCGGATTCGCCGGCGAGATCGAGTCGGGTCTGATGAAGATGATGCTAATCGGACTCGGGAAACATAAGGGCGCGTCCGTCTACCACCGGGCCATCATCCACCACTCCTTCGACAAGATCGTGCGACTCGTCGGCCGCGTCGTCCGCGAGGAGATCCCGATCGCCATCGGCGTCGCCACCCTCGAAAACGGCTATGACGAGACCGCCGAAGTCCACGCCATCGACGCGCCGGACTTCGAAGAAATCGAGAAGCAACTCCAGGTCAAAGCGAAGAACTGGTGTCCCAAACTGCCGTTCGAGGATGTCGACCTCCTGATCGTCGATGAAATGGGCAAGGACATCAGTGGTGCAGGGATGGACACGAACGTCATCGGCCGTAAGCGGAACGATCGCCGCGCAATGGAGGGAGAGACACCGCGCGTCCTTCGCATCTTCGTTCGGGACCTGACGAAAAAGACACACGGGAACGCCACGGGCATCGGGCTGGCTGAATTCACGACGACCCGACTCGTCAACAAGATCGACTACCACGCCACTTACACGAACGTGATCACCGGTCAGCACGTATCCGCCGGTGCCGTCCCGCTCCACTATGAGACGGACCAGGAGGTCATGGACATCGCGCTCGAATCGATCGGCCTGATCGGGGTGCCCAACGCGCGCGTCCTGTGGATCAAGAACACCCTGGACCTCGGTGAAGTCGAAGCCTCCGTCGCCTATCTCGACCAACTCGAAGGCCGCGAAGACCTCGAAATGACCGTCGAACCCCGAGCGCTCGCGGCCAGCGAGAACGGAAACCTGCCCGACTTTGAGGCCTTCGCCCAGGTCGCCGCAGAGGAACCGATCGCTGCCGACGCCTGAGACAAAGACCATCGCACACGGACGACCCCGGGGACGGCAACGCCTTCTCCGGGTTTTCCGTATTTCCGGGTGAACAACCTACCGTGATCACGATTCGCGGCCTCTCCTCCGCCTACCAGCCCGATACCCCGACGCTACAGGGCATCAACCTCGACCTGCGGTCGGGTGAGCGCGTGGCCATCCTCGGCCCGAACGGGTCGGGAAAGTCGACGTTGCTGAAATGCATCGTCGGCCTGCTGCCCCCCACTGCAGGCACGATCGACCTGGCGGAACACCAGGACCGCATCGGGCTCGTGTTCCAGAACCCGAATGACCAGATCGTTTCACCCACGGTGGAGTCCGAGATCGCCTTCGGCCTTGAGAACATCGGCCTACCCAGGGGCGAAATGGTCGAGCGCGTTGAGCGGGCGATGGAACGCTTCGACCTCACGCGTTATCGGAAGGCCGACCCTCACAGCCTCTCCGGAGGCGAACGTCAGCGCCTCGCCGTCACCTCCATCGTCGTGATGAAGCCCGACTTCATTCTGTTCGACGAGCCCTTCTCCATGCTGGACCCGGCCTATCGTGACGAGCTCTCCTCGCTCCTCCGAAACATCCACAAGGACGGGATTACACCGATCGTCGTCAGCCACGACCCCGATGACGCGCTCGATGCCGACCGTTTGCTCTTTCTCGAATCCGGAAGCGTCGTGTTTGATGGCCCCCCATCCGATCTGCTCGCCGTCAGACGACAGGACGCACCAACCCCGACCACCACCGTCGGCCGTCTGGGACGAGCCTGCGCCCTGCCTGATCCCGTACCGATTGCCCGTGATGAACTTATCGATCGCCTTCGGGGCACGACGGAACCGTCGCTCCCGGTGCTTAAAGAAACGCGCAGGTTAGGAGGGCCGATCATCCAGGTGAGTGGTCTCTCCTACGCCTATGACAGCGGGTTGCCCAACGAGCACCAAGCCCTTGAGGAGGTCGACCTCACCGTATCGGAAGGCCAGTTCCTCTCGATTGTCGGTCAGGGCGGATCGGGAAAAACCACCCTCGTCCTTCACCTGAACGGGCTCCTCACACCCTCCCGCGGTCGCCTGACAGTCGAGGATATGGACACCGCTGACCGCAAGACACACGACCAGCTAAGACGACGCGTTGGCCTTGTCTTTCAGTTTCCCGAAAGCCAGCTGTTCGCAGAGACCGTAAGAGACGACGTCGCCTACGGACCGCGCAACCTGGGGATGACCGACATAGACACCTGCATCGATCGTGCTTTGGCTGCTGTAGACCTGCCGCCCGATCGATTCGCCGATCGCAGTCCGTTCTCGTTGAGCGGAGGCGAACGTCGACGTGTGGCACTGGCAGGAGTACTGGCCACCAACCCCTCCGTCCTCGTTCTCGACGAGCCGACAGCAGGCCTGGATCCTGGAGCGGCAGCCGAATTGGACCAATTGTTGACCGAGCTCAACCGGTCCGGAACGACTGTTCTGATGGTCACACACGACCTTTCACGAGCCGTCAGCCTGAGCGACGGGATCATTTGCCTCGAAAAAGGCCGTATCGCCGCATCCCTCACGTCGGACGAATTCTCTGATCTGGAAGCGCTCTCCCGACTGGGTCTGCCGATTCCCACAGGCATACAGCTAATGGCAGATCTGAGGGACCTCGGATGGGCGATTCCGCCCTCCGTCAGAACCTCCGATCAGCTCGCGAACCTCCTGCTCGCAGAAGGGGATGCAACCGCCTGAAAACCTTGACAGATTGGGCTATCGCCGGTAAGTTTACTCCCCGACACAGAGCCCGTCGGCCCACCCGTCTGTTCGCTTTTCGCGGACGCATCCTCCCCCGCTAGGATCCTGTTTGTTCGGCACCACGCCAGACGCATTTCTACTCAAAAATGGACGCATTCTCGATCCCGCCAGTGGGACCCGTATGTCCGGTGACGTACTGGTTTCGAATGGGAAAATCGTCTCGATAAAGGATGTGATCGATGAACCGGCTGAACTGACACTCGACGTCTCGGGCAAGTTCATCGTGCCGGGCCTTATCGACGTTCACGTCCACCTGCGCGACCCCGGATTTCCCGCAAAGGAAACCATCGAGACAGGATGCGAAGCAGCCGCGGCGGGCGGATTCACGAGCGTCGTCTGTCTACCCAACACCGATCCCGTGATCGATTCACCAGCTGTCGTTCAGGACATTCAGACCAAAGCGGCATCGGCCGACGCGCGCGTCTATGTCGTTGCGTGCGGAACGAAGGGGATGTCGGGTCGCGAGATCACCGACACCGACGCGCTCCTCGAAGCAGGCGTCGTTGGCTTCTCTGATGACGGCCTCCCCATCGAGTCCGCGGACATCATGCGCGAACTGCTCGCCCGGTCCGAACGCTCAGGAACCGCAGTCTGTCCCCATGTGGAAGACTTCCGCTACACGCGAGACGGGGTGATGCACGAGGGTTCAGTCTCAGCCGCCCTTGGCTACAAGGGGATGGGCGCCGAGGGTGAGGCCGCGATGATCGAACGGGACATCGACCTCGTCCGTGAGGTAGGAGGAAAGCTGCACATCCTGCACATCAGTGTGCGTCGAGGGATCGAACTGGTTCGGAAGGCGAAGGCAGAGGGCTTGTCCATCACCTGTGAGGCCTGCCCCCACCATTTCATCCTGACCGACGAGGACGTCCCCGTATTCGGGACCGCTGGCAAAATGAGTCCCCCGCTACGGACCGCTGACGACCGCGAGGCCGTTCTCGAGGGACTGGCAGATGGCACGATCGACATCATCGCCACAGACCACGCGCCGCACACAAGAGAAGAGAAGCTGAGAGCTTTCCCCGAAGCGCCCAACGGGATTCTGGGTTTGGAAACCGCCTTGGGCAGTGTCATCTCAGCGCTGGTTGAAACCGGTATACTGACGCTCGAGGATGCCGTGGCAAAAATGACAAACATCCCGGCCGACCTGTATGGCCTCGAAGGAGGAAAGCTCGAGGTCGGAGGCCCTGCCGATATTACGGTGATCGACCCCTCCGCCACCTGGCAGGTCGACGCCACACAATTCAAATCTAAATCCCGGAATACCCCCTTCCACGGGTGGACGTTCACGGGACGTCCCGACCTCACCGTGATGGGAGGCCGGATCACACACAAACAGAACGTGACGACATGACTGAACGGACACCTGCACGGCTGGTACTCGAAGACGGTACCTGTTTTGACGGATACTCCTTCGGGGCAGAAGGAGAGCGAACGGGTGAGGTCGTGTTCAACACCAGCATCACGGGCTACCAGGAGATCCTGACCGACCCGTCCTACAACGGTCAGATCGTCACGATGACCTACCCCCTGATCGGCAACTATGGCGTCAACCCGAACGACTTCGAGTCCGCCAAACCGCAGGCCGAAGGATTCGTCGTCAAAGAGCACTGCGATACGCCCAGCAATTACCGCTCGGCCCAGTCACTCGGGGACTTCCTCAAAGAGCGGGACATCCTGGGCATCGAAGGGATCGACACGAGAGCGCTGACCCGTCACATCCGTCTCGAGGGCGCGATGAAGGGCGTCATCACGACCGTTCCCGCCGACCCGGACGAACTGACCGAAAAGGCGGAAGCATTCACCGGGCTGGTCGGTCAAGACCTCGTCTCGCGCGTCACGTGCAGCGAGCCC
Organism: Gemmatimonadota bacterium; assembly: GCA_002727195.1. Taxonomy (GTDB): domain Bacteria; phylum Latescibacterota; class UBA2968; order UBA2968; family UBA2968; genus UBA2968. The sequence goes on along the minus strand of PBWH01000006.1, from coordinate 165,381 downwards.
TACCCCTGGAGCGAGAACCTATACGACATCGCTGCGAACCAAGAGTCTCCGAAAGGCAAATCCAAGTATCGCGTCGCCGCGTATGATTTCGGCGTGAAGCAAAACATCCTGCGCTACCTGATCAGCCGCGGGTGCGATGTCACGGTCTTCCCGGCAGACACACCGGCGGACCAGCTCCTCGAAACCGATCCCGACGGCATCTTCCTGTCGAACGGTCCCGGAGATCCGGAACCCGTGCACTACGCCGTCGAGAACATCCGCCAGATCATCGCCACCGGGAAACCGACTTTCGGGATCTGCCTGGGTCACCAGTTGACGGGACTCGCCCTGGGCGCATCGACCTACAAGCTGAAGTTCGGCCATCGCGGAGCGAACCAGCCCGTCCAGGAAACGAGGACCGGGAAGGTCGAGATCACGTCAGTCAGAACCACGGCTTCGCCGTATCGGCCGACAGCATCGACACCGATACCGTCGAGTTGTCACACATCAACCTGAACGACAACACCGTCGAAGGGCTGCAGCACAAAGAGCTGCCTGTCTTCTGCGTCCAGTATCACCCGGAAGCATCCGCAGGCCCTCACGATGCCGAGTATCTCTTCGACCGCTTCATGCACCTTATGGACAAGCACGCCTAGCGGGAACCCCTGAACAACGCAGTCGTCTCAAGCATACGGGACGGGATATTGACCCTCCCCCCAGATCCCGCTATTCTTCCTTACGTAACGCCCGTCCGTAACGCGGCTTCCTGCTCTCACTCGTAGGAGCGGCTTCCAGCCACGATCGAGTGATAAACGACGCATAGGATCAGATTATGCTAAGAGCAATCACAATAATGTTGGCCATCGGCCTGTCGACCGGCCTCCACGCCGACACAGCCGTCGGCTTCAGCGGCGGGACCACCATCAACAACCCGCTCAAGCCGTCCGCCAAAGGCATCAAGTCCCTGTTCGCCTCGCAAAAGTTCGACATGCAGCAGACGGTTGGGATCAGTTTCGGCNCCGGTTCAAACCGCTTCAGCCAGTATTACNTGAACACNATGACCTACAAGGTCTCTGAGCCGCTCACNATTCAGGCNACGNTCGGCGTTCAGAATCGCAAGCTGAGCAGCGACGCGTTCGGTTCGAGCGGAGCGCGTGTCATCGTACCCAACATCGGCGTCCTGTATCAGCCAAAGCCAAACCTGAAAATCCAGTTCAGTTTCAGCAATTCAACTGACGGCTACGGCTACGACCCTTACTGGATGCGGCGAGGCTACTGACCGAAACAAACGGATCATACCCGGCAGGCGGATCGAGCGATCGCTTCGCCCGTTCCCATTTGTAGTTGTCCGGGGCGAGCCATATTACCTAAGGTGAAACGTTCAACTTAGCTAAACTGCCTGAAAGGATGTTCGCCGCATGGGGCGTTTCTGGCTCGTTGTTCCTCTGATCACGGTCATCGCAGCTTACGCGTTATTCTCGAGAAATCCGGAACCGGAACAAGCGCCACGTGCGAGGTTCTCGGCTTCACGCGACATCAAGGTCGAGGTACTGAACGGATGCGGGGTCGACGGGATGGCCCGTACGGTCGGAAACAGGCTCCGCGATGCGGGTTTCGACGTGATGACGCTGGACAACGCGGATCGCTTCGACTATCCTGAGTCGATCGTGATTGACCGACTGGGCAAGCCGAGTGAAGCGGTAAAAGTGGCAGAGGCGCTCGGGATCAGCAATCAAATCCAGCAGATCGTACCGGACCAGTTCCGGATCGAATCGGTAACGGTGATAATCGGGAAAGATTTCGGAAGGATCGGGCTGGACCAGCAGGTGCCTCCACGCACCATTACTGCACGTGTATCGAATCTATGAGTCAGACCGAAGCAATAAATCCCCAGATCCTGGACACGTTTACCCAGCCGCTGCTGGAGATGAAGGCGGAGGAGGTCGTGCTCCTGGACCTCAGGGGGGGGATCGCTGAATTCGCAGACTACTTCATCATCTGTACGGGGAACTCGGACATCCAAGTCCGGGCGATCGCGGATGCCCTCGTCGAACGAGGCAAAGCCGATGGCCAGCGCCCGCTGAACATCGAAGGCTACGACCAGAGGACTTGGATCCTGATCGACTTCGTCGACGTCGTCGTTCACATCATGCAGCCCGACGAGCGGAAATTCTACGGGCTCGAGCGCCTCTGGGGTGACGCACCCGTCCACGAAATCGAAGACACGCCCGTCGCGGAGGCTCCTTAGCAGTGCCCGTCCCCACGCTTTCCTGGGAAACCGATCATCTTCGCATGATCGATCAGACGCTTCTTCCTAAAGAACTCAAGCACATCGAATGTCGTGACGTCGCAACGGTTGCCGAGGCGATCAAGATGCTGCGCGTTCGGGGGGCTCCCGCGATCGGGGTCGCCGCCGGCTTTGGCGTGGTTGTGGCCGCGCAGGAAGCGATCGCATCCGGTGCGGATCTCGTTGGGCACATTCGTTCGTCGATCGACGTGCTCGCCGGAACACGCCCAACCGCCGTTAACCTGTTTTGGGCGCTGGATCGGATGGGGAAAGTCCTGGATGGCATTGCTGACCAGGCTCCTGATCAGATCCGATCGACCCTTCTCGAAGAAGCAAATCGCATCTTCGAGGAGGACAAAGAGACCTGCCGGAGGATCGGGAAGAACGGGGCCGAGTTNCTGGAGGCAGAAGCGACGGTTCTCACCCACTGCAACGCGGGTGGATTGGCCACAGCCGATTATGGAACGGCGCTAGCGGTCGTCTACGCAGCCGTCGAGGACGGCAAGCACGTTGCCGTTTATGCCGATGAAACACGCCCACTCCTGCAGGGCTCGCGGTTGACCGCCTGGGAGCTCCAGCAGAGTGGCGTCGACGTGACCGTCATCTGCGACAACATGGCTGCATCTGTCCTCCGGGATCGCTCGATCTGCAGCGTCATCGTAGGCGCGGACCGAATCGCTGCCAACGGAGACGTCGCTAACAAGATCGGGACCTACGGCCTGGCGATCCTGGCGCGTGAACACGACGTGCCTTTCTATGTCGCCGCCCCGCTGTCGACGATCGATATGGCGCTGTCNGAAGGCTCGATGATACCGATCGAGGAGCGTGACCCTGTCGAGATCACGGCCGGGATGGGCAAACCGACGGCCCCCACGGACGTGAACGTTTACAATCCCGCCTTCGACGTCACACCGAACCGTCTCGTGACAGCCATCATAACAGAAAAGGGGGTCGCCCGACCGCCCTACGACGAGACCTTCAAGGGCTGGTTTGCCTGACACCTAAGCACTTCTGCAGCAAACAGTTATCGCCACAACGTAGCTCCTGCCCGAATCACCTTCCTCAATCTGAGTATAACGTACTATAAAATATAGGCTTGCTGGATCATGAGTTGACCCAGTCCAGTCCGCCCAAATTGGATCCCGGTACGGACATAACCCTAGAATAATCACGAACATGTGAAAAACTAGGCCATTGACACCCCTGCCCCCAAGCCTTACAATATGGTTCCGATGAAAATCCCCCGGACTCACGAGCGAACCCGAAAGTCCACCATGTCCGCTCATATCCTGATTCTATTCCTGCTCTCCGGCTGCGGCGGTGGCGTCTCTCAGATCTCCCAGGCGACAGCCGCAGCCCTCGGATCGACGCCCGGCTCCGTGCGAGAAGAGTTCGATCCACAAACCCTGGACGACGACGACTTCCTGCTTCAGCCCGTCTCGAGCAGCAGCGTGTTCTCGACCCCCGACCCGATCGTCACGAGACGCCCCACCCAAGGGACCGCCTCACGTGGTTACCGGATCCAGATCGCGGCCGTGTTGGATCGTGTCCGGGCGCAGACAATCAAATCCCGGTCCGAGCACCTGCTCAAGCAACGTGTGTACGTGAACTACGACGAACGAACCCGCCTCTACAAACTGCACGTAGGGAATTGCCGTACTGCCAGCGAGGCGGAAACGCTCCGAAGGGACACGAAATCCAAGGGCTACACTGAAGCATTCATCGTTCGCTCGACTATCGAAACAGCCCCATCGCCGTATCGCACCCCGACCCGAACGGGATATCGCGTCCAGGTCTTCTCGGCATCCAACCGAGGAGCGGCGGAGAAGGCGGCCAAGACAGCTCAAACGACACTGGAACGGGAAGACGTCTACGTCACGTTCGAACCTCCCTATTTCAAAGTTCATGTCGGCGACTTCGCCACAAAGGAAGAAGCCGACAAGTTCGTCCAGGCTGCTAGAAAGCGCGGCTACGACACGCCGTTCCCCGTTCAGACAGAAATCCGGGAAAGCGGACGTTAAACGATTGTGGAGGCACGTCGGTTGGTAGACAGATCAAACCTGAGTTCTATCGGAAGGACCGGAATCGTCTTGCTTACGATGCTGTCGGGATGCGCCGTCATCGGAAAAGGAAGAGCGCCCGATGCGCCCCCACCGGTGGTCCCCCCGGTCGTTGGAGAGGCTCCCGCCAAATCCGATGTGAGCGCTCCCTCCGCCGTGCGACGTGTGCAGACCCTTCTACACGCCGCCTTCGCGGCTATCGACATCGGCCAGATGTCTCGCGCACAGGACAGTCTCGCGATCGCGACGAACATCCTGATTGCGAGTTACCGAGCGCCGTCTGCCGATGACTCCGTTGCCGTTCTGTCCCACGCAGAGGCAATAGACCTGACGAGCGCAGCCATCGATCTGTACTACGATGCGCTTGCCGGCCCTGATCCAATCAAGCCTGAACATCCACTCGCCCGCCTGATCGACGTCCTTCCCCGTCACTACAGAACCGCGCAGGAGGTCAACAACCGGTATCGAAACCTGTATACCAAAGTCCTCGCAGGGACCTCTCCGGTTCGGATCGACGTAAACGAACGCGTCCTGGAGAAGATCGCTTTCTTCCAGAAGAACAATCAGAGGATCTTCCGCACCTGGATGCGCCGGATGGGCACCTATGGTCCGCTGATCCAGCAGACCCTTCGGGAGGAGAACCTCCCCGAAGACCTGATATTCCTGTCCATGATCGAGAGCGGCTTCAACACAAAAGCCTATTCCCGCGCACGAGCAGTTGGCATGTGGCAGTTCGTCAGCCATACGGGCCGACTCTATGGATTGCGTCGAGACACCTGGGTCGATGAGCGGCGGGATCCCGAGAAAGCGACACGGGCGGCAGCGAGACACCTGCGACATCTCTACAACCTCTTTGGCGACTGGCAACTCGTCATCACCGGCTATAACTGTGGCCAGGGCCGACTCCAACGGTCGATGCGCGCCGACGGTACGCAGAATTTCTGGGAGATGGACAGCCTGCCGAAGGAGTCACGCCACCACCTGCCCAAGTTCATGGCCGTCCTTCTGATGGCGCGCGATCCCTCCTTCTTCGGTGTCGAACTACTCGAGTATGATGACCCGCTGGCCTTCGACATCGTACAGGTCAACCACCCGGTCGACCTCAGACTCGGAGCCCGCTGTGCGGGAACCACCTACGAGACAATGAGGGCCCTCAACCCGGAGTTACGGGTTGGATACTCCCCGCCCATGCCGGTCCACAAGACATACGGGTTGCGCGTACCACACGGGTCGTCGGATCGCTTCCTCGCGCAATACGCGAAGGTGCCGGAAGACAAGAAGGTGCAGATCATCGACTATCGTGTCCGGTCGGGTGACACGATCTCGAACATCGCTCTGACCTTTGGCGTCCGCTCGTCGGCCGTCATGGATGCGAACGGAATCCGGAATCCGAGGAGGCTGCGCGCAGGACAGAAGCTGAAGATCCCCGTGACGCCGAGGCAGTCCAAGCACTCGAGAGCGCTCGCGACCTCAAGTAGCACCACGCGTACATCCGGATCTGGCGACAAGATAGTCTATCGGGTCAAACGTGGCGACACGCTCTGGGATATCGCACGCAGCGAAGGCGTCACGCCTGATCAGATCTGCGCGTGGAACGTGCTGCGAGCGACGGGACACATCCATCCGGGCGATGAGCTCACCATCTGGCGTACACCCGGACGATCGGCCGATCGCAGTTCAGCCCCCCTCGTCGAGGCAGCTACCCACCATCGGGTCCACCGTGGCGACACCCTTTGGGAGATCGCCCGTAGATACAACACGAGTATTCGAGAATTGAAGCGGCTGAACGAAATCCAAAATGCCTCTCAGATCAAGGCAGGCGATCGCCTCCTGGTCCGGAAATCTTCGGCCGCCGTCGAGTAGCCGGCAAGCGTCGTACATGAGAATCGTTCACCACGCACTGCTGATTGCGCTTGCGCTCCTGATCCAGACGTCCTGGACACACGGAATCGCGATCGCCGGGATCCGGCCNGACGTGGTCCTGATCATCGTCGTTTACATCGGGATCCGGAGCGGCCAGCTCGAGGCGACCGTGTTCGGCTTCGTGTCGGGTTTCCTGCTGGACGTTTACAACCCGGAGTTCATGGGCGTGAACGCCCTAGCCAACTCCGTCGTAGGTTTCGCCGTTGGATACAGCCGCGCAAGCATCGTCGCCGAGGACCTGCGGGTCCAGGCGCTGGCGCTCCTGATCGCAAGCTTGGTTCACGACATCCTGTATTTCGGGCTGTCATCGGCCGCGAACCCGGCCAAAATGTTTACATCCCTTTTCCGCTACGGCATCGGCACGGCGGTCTACACTGTCGTGATCGGGATGCTGTGCGTTTTCCTGGTATCGATTCGATTCCAGGGGGGAATCCATCTGGATGTTCGAAGACTTCATGAATAACGGCACGCGGGAGCGTCGCGCCCGCTGCCTGCTCGCTTTCGTCCTCACCATGTTCGGGATCCTGGGAGCCCGTCTGTACTCACTCCAGATCGGGGACTGGGAGCGATACCGTATTCAGTCCGAGCAGAACACGATGCAGCCCGTCCCGCTCGAGGCGAGCCGTGGGCTCATTCGTGACCGGCAAGGCGTGATCCTTGTCGACAACCGTCCTTCCTACACCATATCCGTTATCCCGCCCCGCTTCCTCCAGGGACTCGCCGACCCAGCCCGTGATGCCGGGATCCGGCGACTTGGCGAAATCGTCGACCTGTCGGAGCAGACAGTCCGCCGGAGACTCTCCAAGCGTAAGCGACATTACTACGAGTCGGTCAAGCTGAAGAGAGACGTCGAGTTCGGTGCCGTATCGGTGGTGGAAGAAGAGCGATATGACCTGACGGGTGTGGAGATCCAGGTCGAGTCTCGCCGGGGCTACCCGGNGTATAGCGGCGACGGGACTCTGGCCGCACATCTTCTTGGATACGTCGGATTGATCGATCCGGACGAGTATCCGCGCCTGTCTCCACGCGGATACAGCTACGACGATCAGATCGGTAAGCGTGGGGTCGAACGCTTGTGCGAAACCATGCTGCGAGGGCAGGATGGAATGAAGTATATCGAAGTCAACGCCCACGGCCGCGAGGTCGGCAGCTTCCCAGACAAGACCCAACCCCCTCAGCCGGGGACCGACGTGTATCTCACGATCGACGCGAGACTGCAGGACGCCGCGGAGGCGGTGTTCACAGACTCCCTGTCCGGCAGCCTGATCGCGATCGACCCCGAATCGGGTGAGCTGCTGGCCGTCGTGAGCAAGCCCGACTTCCATCCCCGCGCCATCCGCGACCCGAAGGAATGGGAACTCCTGAAGAGTGGATCGAGGAACCCCTTGCTCAACCGATCGATCCAGGGTGAATACGCGCCGGCATCGGTCTTCAAGATGATCATCGGCATCGCAGCCATCGACATGGGCATTCTGCAGCCGGGTGAAATCAAGTTCCCCCCATGCGAGGGCGAGATGGCGTTTGGTGATCGGGTCTTCCGGTGTCACGTGGAATTCGGCTGCGGAGAACTCGACCTGCGCGGGGCACTCAGGAGATCGTGCGACACCTTCTTCTACCATCTCGGCCTGGAGGTCGGGATCGCCAACTGGAACCGCTACGCACGACTCTTCGGGATCGGCGCGCCGACGGGCATCGACATCGCGGACGGCGGTGACGGAGAGTCACGCGGACTGCTGCCCGACCGGGAATACTACATCAAGCACAAAGGTAAGTACTTCGACGGTAACATGCTCAACCTGGCCATCGGTCAGGGCGAAACCCTCGTTACACCGATGCAGATCGCCCGATACAATGCCGCGCTGGCCAGCGGACAGCTCGTCACGCCGCACATCCTTGGCAACGGGGGGCTGGCCTACCCACAGGAGTCGGTCCGCGTGCCGGAAGAGGTCCTGGACACGATGCGCGACATGCTGGTCGACGTGGTGCACTACGGAACGGGTAAGTACGCCAGAGTCTCGGGTGTAGACGTCGCGGGTAAGACGGGTACCGCCCAGAACCCGCACGGAGAAGACCACGCGTGGTTTATCGGCTTTGCCCCTGCCCGGGAACCGAAGATCGCTGTCACCTGCATCATCGAAAATGGGGGTGCCGGCGGCACGGTCGCAGCGCCGATGGTCAGAAAAGTCTTCGAGAAATACTTCGAAATCCAGGCTGAGGACAAGGTTCTGAACGCGCCGGTCGCCACGGCGCTCGATGCGCCCCAGCAGCCCCTCTCCGACCCGGAGGCCAACTGATGAACNTGTCNCGCTACGTCAGGCGTGACCTCGATCTCGCNCTGCTCTCGTCCGTCCTGCTGGCCATCCCGCTGGGGATCACGATGATCTACAGTGCGACGTTCAACTGGGACCTCGGGACGGCCGGATCCNCCTACCAGAAGCAGATCGTCTGGGCGNTCCTCGCCATCATCGGGATGGTCGTCACCATGGTNATCCCACTGAAGCTTTTCTACGCCTTCGCATACATCATCTACGGGCTGGCCATGGTCATGCTCGTCGTCGTACTCGAGTTCGGGGATCGCCGCTGGCTGAACCTTGGCCCAATGCACATTCAGCCGTCCGAGTTCGCCAAGATCGCTGTGGTCCTGGCTTTGGCCCGCTACCTGTCCGCTCGGAACATCGATTTCGACAAAGTCCGGACATTCCTCCCCCCACTCCTGATTGTCCTCGTCCCGGGCTTGCTGGTCTTCAAGCAGCCCGACCTCGGGACCGCGCTGGTGTTCGGCGCAGTAGTCTTCCCCATGCTCTACTGGGCGGGCCTCAAACCGGTCAGCATCTTCTTCATCATCTCACCCGGACTCAGCCTGATCAGCGCGTTTCACCCGTGGTCGCTCGGATTGCTCTACTTGGTAATGGCCGTCGTAATCTTCTACGTCCGCCCGAGACTGGCCACGATCGCAGTCCTCGGAGCCGTGAATCTCATCGTCTCCGTCGGCGCCCCATACATCTGGGACAACAAGCTGCACGACTACCAGAAGAGCAGGATCCTCACCTTCCTGAACCCCGACACCGATCGCCTTGGTAGCGGCTACCAGGTCATTCAGTCCAAGGTCGCCATTGGATCGGGGGGACTCCGCGGGAAGGGATACTTGGAAGGCACACAGACCAAGCTAGCCTTCCTGCCTGAACAGCACACAGACTTTGTCTTCTCCGTAGTCGGTGAGGAGTTCGGATTCGTCGGAGCGGTCACCATCCTGATGCTCTTCCTCTTCATGGTCTGGCGAGCACTCCAAATCGCGACCATCGTGAAAAGCCGATTCTCCAGCCTCGTCGCCATCGGACTCACATCCATCCTGGTGTTCCACATCTTCGTGAACATTGGCATGACGATCGGTGTGATGCCCGTAACAGGTCTGCCGCTCCCCTTCCTGAGCTACGGCGGCTCTTGGCTGATCATGAGCTGCGTCCTCATCGGCTTCCTCCTGAACCTCCACGCCCGCCGCCACGAATACTACTAGGGTTCTGTCTCGAAAGTTCGTGTAGTATGGTAGCCTATAAACACCGTTCATCCCGAGTGCTCGGAGCCGCATCCTGACGCGGCGAAGGGTATATCGAGGGACGATCGTAGGCTTCCTGAGCAAGCAAACAACCCGACCAGATAGACAGAGAAGAGGCTCCCCATCGCACGATGGCGGAGCCTGCTTTATTCTCTGCAAATGGTCTGAAGCTCTCNCTCTCCCACTTCGTAGGAGAGAGAGCCCAAGGCGCCCTCCTGAACCCGGGCTTCTGCCCGGCCTTCCCTTGACTGCATCCTANAGGTAGCCGAACAGCGGCAGAAACAGCACCACCACCACACCCACTCACGCAGCATAAACAGGAACATACCTCGTCTGCCATCGCTCGAGATCGGCGAACGGCCTGCTCCCCTTGATGAAGCCCACATACATGACTGTGGACCATACGAGGTTCACCAACAGAATCACGTTCTCACCCAGCGCGGCCACCCAATTCGGGCCGAAACTAAACTCCGAAATTCGACAGGCGATCGCCTAGAGTGCGACGGTGTGCACCAGGAGCGCGCTGACAACCAGAGCAACCTGCAGGTAGTCGAACACACCAGCAGGCTCACGAGGGTCGCGAGCCGAGATCGAGTAGAGCAGAAGACCCAGCACTACAGCCAGAAGCAGATCGAACGCCATCAACAGATTTCGTTCGATGTCGACGACTCTCCCCGTCCACAGCATCGTCACGAGGAACGTGATACTGAGGACCGCGAACAGAGACGTGAAGAGCCGGGGCAGAACGGGCGCCATATTCTCGATCACGCTCTGTAGGGTGGTTCGATCGACCTGTCTCTTCCACCCGAAGTAGACCGCCAGCAAGGGGAACACAAAGAGCGAAGCGTTACGCACGTAGAAGACGTCGTGCTGCTTCATGTAGTAACCGAAGAGAAGCGGCACCTTCACGGCCAGACCGGCCGTAAACGCCAGGAGAAGCACGACGGTCGCCTCCCGTNTTGATTCGCCCCCCCNACTCCTCCGAAGCATCCNNGACNATCACTAGCNCCTTNCACAGCCGGTCCGAGTNTTCACGGGCGGAAAACTCCCGNGACAGGTCATCGAGACTCCCNATCCGCTTAACAGCCANCAGGAAGGCTTNGTCTTCCGCCAGTCCGGCCTCGTTCAGGGATGTCACCTGCTCGCGCAGATGATCTTCCAGTTCCGCCACGTCTACGGGCTGTATCGCTTGCCGTCTACGCAGATAGTCCCGCCACCGGTCGATTAGGGCTTCGAGAGACCGATTGGATCCAGTCATAGGATCACGCTCCCTGTGCGATGGGTGTCTTGACCGAGAGATCGATCGCACGCCAGATCCCCCTCAACGTCGCGTCCAAGGCCTGCCATTGCCTGGACTGCTCCGACAGTTGTTCTCGACCCTGTTTCGTGATCTTGTAGTACTTCCGCTTGCGACCCGTGTCAGCGACTTCCCATCTCTCCTGGATGTATCTAAGCCGTTCGAGGCGATGCAGCACCGGATACAGCATTCCGTCTGTCCACTTCATTTGGCCGCCTGACAGTTCCTAAACTCGCTTCAGGATCGCATACCCATAGCTGTCCCCTTCCGACAGGATCGCCAGGACGATCGGCGTCGAAGACGCGGCAATCAGATCTTTGTTGATCTCCACAAAATCCCCTTTCTCTGGTTTCTGACGACTGCCGGTGCACATTCGCTGGCCACACATATCATACACGAGCACGGACGACGAGACTCATCGAACGTGGCGACCACGCCAGAGCAAAACGCCAATCACCAGAACCAGTAGACCAGCGAAGGAGGACAAATACGGATGGTCGGCTGTGAGATTGAAGGGTGGCCAGCCCTCGTCTTCCGGTAGAACCGCTGGTTTCCCGAGGAACTCCCAATCCTTGACTTTGACTTCTATCATCCTCTGCACAGAGAAACCCTGAGTTGTCTCAGATCGCCCACTGCATACACCAGATACACTGCACGGGTCATGAACGGTTACCCGCGTGCTGCGGAATCTCTCGTGGTGACCTATATCCTGATTCTTTCGACGCCTTGCCACGCCTGGTCAATCCTGAAATCGACTATTCTGGCGTCCCTGCTCGTAGGACGGCCATCCTCATCGTCTTCACGAATGTCAAGCACGCGTCCGACGAAAACTACCGTAGAATGTTCCAGAATCCCAGACGGGTCAGGAGTCTCGGGACAGGGGCAGGCAGCCACCGGCGCCGTGCTCAGAGCACCAATGACCATCACGCTGCGAAACCACTACCCGGCTATGTATGTCCAGTCTGTTCAATCGCTATCTCTGGCCCTATCAGACCGGGTGCCATCCGGCACGTTGATCGGATGAGAAAAACGAATATATCTAGCAGTTCTATGCACGCAGTGCATAGAACTGCTAGATATGTCAAGGTGTACACAAAAGAGGCCCAGCTGCGTCTACAGCGGGGCCTCATTCGATGGCGTTGTTGTGGCCAGTCGGCTAGTTCGCAGCTGCAGCCGCCCACCGTTTTCTGGGACCAGGAGGAAGAGATGGCGCTCGATGCCGCGCGTTATCGGAAGAGATCCAGGTCCGGGCACCCGTCACGTCGTTCACCTCGCTCAGGAACTCCTCGGTCGGCGACACCTTCAGATCACGGGAGCGTATGATGGCCCGATTTCCATCGTCGATCTGGACGTGAATAAAGAGGCTACACCCGCCCGTATGCCGGTCGGCGATGTCCTTCAGAGACGTCAGTCGATCCTCCATCAGGTTGGTGCCGGCCAGCAGCACGTTCACGGCATCCGCCATCTCTACGCGCGCCTCATCCAGCGGCATCAACTGCTCGACCTGGACCGAAATCCGACCGTTCCGGTCCGATAACCGTCCGTGAAGCATCACCAAGGCGTCCATGGCTAACTGGTCCTTGATCCGCTCAAATGCGTCCGGGAACACGACCAGATCGACACTCCCCCGCAAATCTTCGACAGATCCGAAGGCCATTTGCCTGCCGTTCCGGTCTGTGTGCAATTTCACTTCGTTGATCATACCCCCCAGCTTGATCTCGGCCCCATCGGGTAGCCCCTCCAGGTCCTGACTCGACCGGATGCCAATGTTGGCAAGGTCCTCACGGTAGCGCTCCAGTGGATGACCCGACATGTAGAAGCCCAGGACCTCCTTCTCTTTCGCCAGCAGTTCCTTCTCGTCCCACGGCTCAAGGTCGGGCAGATCCGTATTCGCCACCAGCGCCGCCTGCTCCTCCATGCCCTCGCCACCAAACAGGGAGAACTGTCCCCTGATCTTGTCCTTCTGCGCGCTTTGTGCCATCTCGAGCGCGCGATCCAGGATGGCCATCTGTTGGGCGCGGTTCCCCTCGAGGTCATCCATCGCACCGGCACAGATCAACGCTTCGAGCGCGCGCCGGTTGACGGCTCTCAGGTCGACACGCTCGCAGAGGTCGAACAATGACTCGAACGCGCCCCCGTCCTCACGAGCTACAACGATACCTTCTACCGCCCCCTGACCAACGTTCCGAACCGCCGTCATGCCCATCCGTACCGCGCCTGATTCAACTTTGTCTTTCGGCAACGCGCGGAACCGAACACCGCTTTCATTCACGCCCGGGCCCAGCACCTCGATGTCCATCTTGCGACACTCGTCAATCAGCACCACGAGACGGTCGATGTCCCCGATTTCGCTGTTCAGGTTCGCCGCCATGAACTCGGCCGGATAGTGCGCTTTCAGGTAGGCACACTGGTAAGCGACCATCGAGTATCCAGAGCTGTGTGCTTTGTTGAATCCGTATCCCGAGAAGACCTCGATATCCGCCCAGATCCGTTCACCGGCCGACTTCTCGACCCCGTTAGCGACGCATCCGTCCAGGAACTCGGCCTTATACTGCTCCATCACCTCGGCCAGCTTCTTACCCATCGCCTTCCGGATCCCGTCCGCCTTACCGAGCGTAAAGCCGGCGAGATCTCGACAAAGCCGTTGGACCTGCTCCTGGTAAGTGATGATCCCGTAGGTTTCCTCCAAAGCAGGCCGCATCTTCTCGTCGTAATAGACGACCTCCTCTTTCCCGTTCTTCCGCGCGATATAGTTCGGGATATACTGCATCGGGCCCGGCCGATACAGTGCGTTCATCGCGATAATGTCGCCGATCTTGTCGGGCAGGAGCTGCGTCAGGTAGCTCTTCATCCCGGCGCTCTCGAACTGGAACACACCCGTGGTGTCTCCTCGCCCAAACAACTCATACGTTTCCGTATCGTCTAGCGGAAGGTTATCCACCTCCAGATCCAGGTCGTAGTTCACCTTGAGCATGCCCACGGCATCGTCGATCACACTCAGGTTACGCAGCCCCAGGAAGTCCATCTTCAGGAAGCCCAGGTCCTCGACGTGATGCCAGTTATACTGGGTCATCACTTCGCCGCCCTTCGGCGCCTTGTATAGGGGCATCAGTTCCGTCAACGGCTTCGGCGCGATCACCACGGCAGCGGCGTGGATCGAGCAATGCCGGGCCATCCCCTCGAGCTGTCGAGCGATTTTCAGAAGTTTCTCACCCTCCTGACCGTCCTCGGACATCTCCTTCAGTTCGGGCGACTGATCGATCGCCTTGTCGATCGTCATCTTGAGCTCGGCCGGCACGAGCTTCGCGATCTTGTCCACGTCGCCGAAGGGCATGTTCATCACCCGGCCGACATCCCGGATTACGGCCTTCGCCCCCATCGTCCCGAACGTCACGATCTGGCAAACATTGTCGCGACCGTATTTGTCGACCACATAGTCGATCACACGCTCTCGATCTTTGTCGGCGATGTCGTAATCAATATCGGGTGGCGAGATACGTTCCGGGTTCAGGAATCGCTCGAACACCAGACCATACTCGATCGGATCAACCGTCGTGATCCCGAGCGCATACCCGACCAGGCTGCTCACCGCGGATCCGCGACCACCGGCCCGAATCCCCTCCTCTTTGCAGAACTGAACCAGATCGTCCAGGATAAGGAAATAGCCGGGATAGCCGGTCTGCTGAATGACGTCGAGCTCGAACTTCAGCCGTTGCTCATACTCTGGTGTGATATCCCCGATCCGACCTTCCAACGTCTCGCGGGCCCGATGCTCGAGGAAGGTGAGCGGATCGTCGAACCCGCTGGGCAGTGGGAAGTCCGGGGCGTGAGACTCGTCGAACGACATCTCGAAGTTGCATTTCTCCGCGATCTCGAGTGTCCGTTCGCAGGCATTCGGAAAGTCATGAAACAGTTCATACATCTCGTCCGCCGACCTGAAGTAGACCCCCGTCGGATAGCACATCCGGTTCGGATCATCAAGGGTCTTACCCGTCTGGATCGCCACCAGGGCGGCGTGAGCTTCGTGATCGTCCTTCTGGAGGAAATGAGAGTCGTTGGTCGCGACGAGCGGAACGCCCATCTCCTTGTGCAACTTGATCAGCCCTTCGTTGATCTTCGCCTCTTTGTCGATGCCGTGACGCTGGATCTCCAGGTAGAAATCGTCCCCGAAGATGTCGAGATACTCCTCGACAGCCTTCATAGCTTCCGGGATACCTTCCCGCTCGATCAGGTGCGGAATCTCACCGCTGACGCACGCCGACAGGCAGACCAATCCCTCGCTGTGCTCACGGAGCAGTTCTTTGTCGATCCGCGGAGCGTAATAGAATCCTTCCAGGTAGCCCGATGATACCAGCTTGATCAGATTCTTGTAGCCAACCTCGTTCTTGACCAGCAGGACCAGATGGTTGGACCCGCTCTGGATGCCCCGTGCAGGCTTGCGGCTGAACCGGCTCTCGACCGAGCAGTAGGTCTCGCACCCGAGGATCGGGTTGACGCCTACATCCTTCATGGCCCGGTAAAAGTCAATCGCGCCGAACATGTTCCCGTGATCGGTCATCGCGACGGCAGGCATCTGCCATTCCGCTACGACATTGGCGATCGCGCCGATCTTGCTAGCCCCGTCCAGCAGGCTGTATTCGGTATGGCTGTGCAGATGAACGAAGTTCGAAGAAGACACACGTGCCCCAAAAGTTGAGAACTCAACGGGAGAGACTATTGTTGATTTTGGAGATTCCAGGGGGAGCACAAGACCCGGGCATAGGTCAAGCCTAAATGTAGTCAGACCGGTCGACTGCTGTCAACGTGCGTGCGGAAGAAATGCACAAACATTCCGGGCGTTTCGGGCAATTCCTTCCGCGCAGACCGGCCTGAAAGGCCCATACATAGGCAACTAGGCCTGTATACTGGGGATTATTCGTGAATCCGCTCTGTTTGGCACGGCACTTGTTCTATTATCCCACGACTCTGAGTGGTACCGATTGGTCAAGCCCCCTCTGGCGGTAGGAACTTGTCGTTTGGCAGGTGACCGAAACCGGGGGGCCTTTTTTTATGAAGATGAATGTAGAATTTCAAACACCGAATCTCGAATTTTGAAAAGATGGGGTTCCTTCGATGTTCGGGATTCGTGATTCGACATTCTGCGGTTCGCCTCTCCCACCCAAATCCCTACCGTCTACCCCTCCTTTCTGTTACCTTCTGTCCGCATGGAAACTCTCGAACTACAGCCTTTTCAGCACCCTGTGGACGCCGAAGTCGAGATCCCCGGGTCCAAGAGCTACACGAATCGCGCCCTCCTGATTGCTGCACTCGCCGATGGCGAGACGGTGGTCGAAGGCGCGCTCTTCAGCGACGACACAAATTACATGGCCAAATCGCTCAGACGGTTGGGCATCGACGTCGTTGAGGACCAGGCCAATGCCCGGTTCACCGTCCAGGGCTGTGGCGGTAAGATTCCCGCGTCATCAGCCGAGCTGTTCGTCGGGAACTCGGGAACCACGGCAAGGTTCCTGACCGCCTTTGTCAGCCTCGGGAAAGGCGAATACGTGATCGACGGTTCGAAACGGATGCGTGAGCGCCCGATTCAAGACCTGCTGGACGGGTTGGAGGCGCTGGGGGTCGACGCAAAAAGTCAGGCCGGCAACGGGTGCCCGCCGATTCGGATCAAGGCGAATGGGATCCGGGGAGGCCGGACATTCGTCCCAGGAGACCGCAGCAGTCAGTACTTCACAGCCCTGCTGCTCTCTGTGCCCTACGCACGTGAAGATGTCGAGGTCCGTGTCGTCGGCGACCTGGTTTCCAAACCGTATCTGGACATGACGGCTGACATCATGCGTCACTTCGGCGTGGACACGCGCAACGACAGCTATAATACCTTTTCGGTCCAAGCCGGCCTAAGGTATCGCGCTCAGCCCTACCACATTGAGCCCGACGCCACGAACGCAACCTACTTCTTCGGGGCAGCGGCGCTCACCGGTGGCAAGGTTCGTGTTCAGCACTTGACGCGAGAGTCCGCCCAGGGCGATGTGAGGTTCGTCGAAGTGCTCGAGAAGATGGGGTGCGGAATAGCCGATGTCGACGGAGGCATCGAAGTCACCGGTCCCGAACAGCTGAGCCGGATTGATATTGACTTGAACGACATGCCCGACACCATGCCGACGCTCTGCGCGCTGGCGCCCTTCGCGGATGGCCCGGTAACGATCCGAAACGTCGCCGTCTTGAGGCTGCACGAGACCGACCGTATCGCCGCGATGGAAACCGAACTGACCAAGCTTGGCATTTCCCTCCGGACCTGGGCGGACGGCATCGAGATCCAGCCGGCGGACACGATCATTCCCGCAGAAGTCGACACGTACGACGACCATCGCATGGCGATGAGCCTCGCGCTGATCGGTCTCCGCGCACCTGGCGTCGTCATCCGCGACCCCGAGTGCGTCAACAAGACGTTCCCGACCTTCTTCGACACTCTCGCTCGCATCCAGCCTGACTGAGGCATTCCCACACGTGTTCTCCTCGTCGTCGACGAGGACCATTATTCGATCTGTTCTCGGGGACTCGCTTCTTACGGCCGGCTGCGACGTTTCGGTCGTCGCAGCCGGTGAAGAGGGCTTGAGATCCCTTGAGCAACGACTGGCCGATCCGATGGTCGTCGACCTCAAGATACCCGGTATCAGCGGTGTCGAGTTCGCCGAGCAGGCCACAAAGGTTGCTCCCGATAGCGAGATCATCATCCTGACGGGCTACGGCGACATGAAGAGCGCGTTGGACGCGATGCGGATCGGGGTCTACGACTACCTCACCAAACCCGTCGATCAGGACCGGCTCCTCCAGACGCTCGAAAAGGCGGACGGACGTCGACGGCTCATCATGGAGAACCCCGACCTGCTCCGGCGGCTTTCCGAGGCGAACCGGATCAAGGCGGAGTTCATCAACGGGATGTCTCACGAGGATAGGACGCCTCTCGAGCACATCACGGGCTTTGCCCAGATCCTTCAGGACACCCTCGGGAACCTCACCGGCAAGCAGCAGCGCTACATCGAGAACATCCAGACCTGGGCCACGCGCCTGCTCGATCTTTTCGAGAAAATCCTCAGTTTCTCCACGCTGAAATCCGGCGACGTACAGGTCAAACCTGATCCGGGTAACATCGAAGGCATCCACCAGACAGCGATCGATTGTGCTCTGCCTGTGGCTGCCGATGACGGCATTACGCTGGTGCAGAAAAATGGGGATGCGACGGATGTGGTGGTGGACCGTAAGACCTGTGCACGTGCCCTATCACTGCTCCTGGACAACGCGATCAAATTCAACAACGAAGGGGGTCGTGTCGTGCTCGGTAGAGAAGGGCTCGAGCAACTGCCGGAAGAAATCGAGGTCGATGCGCGGACGGCAGAGGGATGGCTGTCGATACGCGTCGCAGACACCGCGATCGGGATTCCCGAGGACTAATACGAGGGCATCTTCGAGCTATTCACCTAGGCGGACGCCCCGCTGGCAAGACCGTATGAAGGAGCGGGGCTGGGACTCGCTCGGACGAAGAGTCTTGCACGTCTGCACGGGGGAACAACCACAGTTGAGAGCGTTCTCGACGAAAGAAGCACGTTTACCTTGTATCTGCCTGCTTCCGACGCAGCCTAGCCCTGCCCTCTGAGTTCGGCTTCGTCCGCCGTCGACAGCAGGTTGATCTGGCTGAGCGTTGCGCACGACACGGACAACACAGCAATAGCGAGCAGGCTCGCGCGCCTATACCTCCCCATCCACGCCCCTTCCTCTAAACGTTATCGTCCCGTTGAGGACCTGCGCGTGCACCCCGATCGGCATGACGCGTCGGCTCGGTCCGTGACCGTATGGCAAGCCGGTGATCACCGGACAAGGGCACCGTCCACGGAAGTCGTCGATCACATCCCCGACAGTTCCGTCCTCGCCATCACCATCACACTTGTGGAACGCCCCCACGACCACGCCGGCTGCAGCCTTGAGGACATTCGACAGGAGCAGTTGGGTCAACAGACGATCGATCCGATACGGCGCCTCCCCGACATCCTCGAGAAACAGAAGACACCCCGCCAGATCCGGCAGATACCGTGTGCCGATCAGATGCGTGATCAGCGTCAGGCACCCACCGACCAACGTCCCTTCCATATCCTCACCTTCGAGTCCGTCGATGTCGGGGAACACCCCCTCGAGCGCACCGAATACATCGCTGGCCATATCCGAAGAGGGTGGACCTTCAGCGGCATCGGTCGCCAAGACAAAACCTGACAGACTCGGGACCCCGGTCCGGGCGTATAGACCCAACTGAAAGGCTGTCGTGTCACTGAACCCGACGAACGGCTTCGGATGATCCCTGATGTTCGTGTAGTCGACCGCATCGAGAATCCGGGAAGAGCCATACCCACCGCGTGCGGTGAAAATCGCGCGCACCTCGTCATCGGAGAACATCGCTCCCAGGTCACTTGCCCGGTCGGCATCCGCCCCCCCGAGAAAACGATCCTGCTCGCCGACAGTCTCGCCTAACCGCACGGTATACCCCAGAGACTCCAGCCACGTCACACCGTTACGGATCCGCTCGGACGTGACGAAACTTGCCGGCGCCACGACGCCCACCACATCGCCCGACTCAAGCTTTCTCCAGATCACCTCGGGCGCTCCGCAACACGAGTCAGAATCTGTCGCCCAAAGGTGGTGAGAGAGTCATCCCTGGCTCCCATGACAACGACGCGATCTCCGGCCTTCACGTCTTCAGAAATCTGAGCCCCCAACGCCTCCCGATCCGCTATGAAGGTAGCCGGAATCCCCTTCGCCCCGACCTCGTCGATCAGATCCCGAGACGAGATCGACCGATCCGCCGTTCCACCTGCATAATAGATCTCCGGCATCCAGACGTGGTCGTTCGTTCCCAGCCCCTCGGTCAGAGACGCAACAATACCTTCTTTCAGCATCCGTGTCGGGCCAAACCCGTGCGGCTGAAACATCACGTGGATCGGACCGTCGAACGCCTTCAACGCGGCAAGCGCCGCCCGGATCTTGTCCGGGTTGTGGGCGAAGTCGTCGATCACGGTGACCCCCTTTTCGGTGCCGAGCACTTCAAGTCTTCGCGCGGTCCCCTTGAACGTCGTCATGGCTTCAACCGCTGCCGCGACCGGAACACCCAATGCGAGACAAGCCGTCATCGCGGCAAGCGTGTTGGCCACGTTGTGAAGGCCGGGCAACGGGATTCTCGCTGGGACACCATCGACCGTGAACCGCATGCCCTCGGTTGTCGCCTCGCAATCGGTGGCCCGGATATCCACCTGATCCGCGAACCCGAACGTGTGCATCTCCATGGCCTGCGCGATCTCCATCGATACCTCGCAGTCGGCGTTCATCACCGGCGGCTCCTCGGACCGTTCACAGAAATCTCGAAAGAGCCGCTTCAGCTCATCCATGGGCATGTGATCGAACGAGATGTTCGTGAGGACGCTGATCCTTGGGGTGTAGAGCTCGATCGTACCATCGCTTTCGTCAGCCTCGATCACGATCGGCCCTGACCCATTAATCGCGTTGCCCAGGAGCGGCGGCTCATCGAAGTTTCGCATCCGCCCGCCGGACACGACGGTCGGGTCTTTCCCCACAGCGTGGAGGATGTGGCCGATCATTCCCGTCACGGTTGACTTGCCGCTGGTACCGCCGACCGCGACACCGTCTCCACCGTTGAACAATCCCGCAAGCAGTTCGGCCCGTTTCATAATCGGAACCCCCGCAGCCTGCGCCGACCCGACATCAGGGATCGACAGCTCCACCGCGGATGATACGATCAGTGCGTCGACGCTCTTGTCGACCCGCGAACCATCCTGGGGAACGAGTTTGATGCCCTGCCGGGCGAGGTTGGCGAACAGGTCAGCGTGCTTACCCTCGTCGTGGCTGCGGTCAGAACCGAGCACACGGGCGCCACGAGCCACGAGGATCTGGGCGATCCCGCTCATGCCGCTGCCACCGATGCCGCAGAAGAAGTAGGATTGATCGGAGCGCATGAACCCAATATAAGTCAACGGCCCGGGTCGTCGTGAGGAGGAAAACGCGAAACGGGACGACCCATATTGGATCGTCCCGCTCAACGATGTTCGTCTGTCTACCGGATTCAGGCGACCGAGTCCACCAGACTGCCGGCCCCATTCAGGGCCGCCGTGCTCTGCGTGTTCGTGGTAAGCGAGACCTTGGCCAACTTCAGGGCCAACCCGGTCTGCGCCTGCCGGGATGCCCCAAGCTCGCTGTGAATCAGGTCCACCGCAACCGACGACTAAAGTGAAACTGCATCGAGTGTCACAGTTCGACTCCTGTTTCCTGGGTCTCAGGTGACGGTTCCATCTCTGCGCTGCGCAATAGGGCGTATCTGAACTCGGTCAGGTAGCCCTGTGTCAGCTGATACGTCTTGTCGATCGTGTCGGCCAACTTATCGCTCAGAATCGTGATGCCCGAGAGAAAGTCCCGAGCGTGGGTGAAGCCCTCTTCGATCGCACCCCGGATCAGAGACATGAACCCGTTGATGCGAGACTCGATCGGCTGATCGAGCCGTGACTGGGAGTAGGCATCCAGATACCCGCTCGCATAGTCTGCGATCCGTCGCGTGACACTTCGAATGAACCCTCTGTATCGACCCACAGATCGATCCCGGCTTCCTGGATCGCCTTGTTGATTTGCTCGACCACCGAGTCGTTCAGCACACCGTTGACGGCCGGTGACGATGAAGCGACCTAGATTTCAACGCTGTCAGAAGTAGACTGGCTGGTGTCTGCCCGAGCCCCTTCGGCACCCGTCCGCTTCGTCGAGCGATACGCCCGAAATCGGGCGATCAGTGCCTCCGCGTGGAGGCTTATGGATGTGAGGGAGTCCATTGATCATTCACGTTTGCGAGAGCCTTTGAGGGTCCTCTCTATCCCTAGAGATCGGCACAACCTTTCCAGGCTTTAGCGGATTTCGTATGTTGCCGCCTCAGTTCACCACCCACCTTACCTGGAGACTGAATGAACATCGCGCACCGCGGATTCTCAGCCGCATACCCGGAGAACACCCTTCTCTCATTCCGAAAAGCCCTCGCGCTCGGCGTCACGCAGCTCGAACTCGACCTGCAGCTGAGTTTTGACGGACATCTGATCGTCATGCACGACGGAAGCGTCGACCGGACCACCAACGGATCGGGAAACGTATCGGACCTCAACCATAGTGAAATCAAGGAGTTGGATGCCGGATCGTGGGTTGGTCCGGAGTTTGAGGGCCTTAAAGTCCCGACCTACCAGGAGGTTCTGACCGAATTGGACGGTGAGCCTACTTTGGTCACAGAGCTCAAATTCGCAGGAAACGACGGAATCCGTCCAGTCCTCGAGATGGTGGAGAACGAGGGAGCGACTAATCAAGTCGTCATTTCGAGCTTTGACCTCGACAAGCTGACGGTCGTCCGACAGTTGGCCCCCGACATGCCGACCACCGCCCTGTTGAAGACGGATGATGCCTCTGCTCGGGAGCGTGTGGATCGGGTACTGGCACTGGGAGCGGACACCATCGGACCACGTTGCTCGGACACGACCCAGGAACTCGTCGACGTCGCCCACGAGGCAGGCCTTCGCGTCCGGGCCTGGGGTCTCGGGCGGGATCAGGGCGAGGAAATGACCCGGCTACTTGACCTCGGTGTTGACGGAATGACCACGGACTGCCCCGACATTCTGCAGACGATCCTGGAAGCGCGCGAATAGGCGTGCCTCCAGTCCCCACACCAACTACCTGACGTGTTATGGAGCGGCTAACAATCTCCTTCTCATGCAATCGATAGATGCCAGAGACCGGTGTGAACGGGCTTCTGACTGTGATCGGCCCCGGCCACAACAAGATCTCAGCGTATAGCGGCGATCCCCGCACTTGGCACAGAGGTTACAACCCTTCCAACGTGACCTGAGGCAATGACCTTGAAATGGCGAGTACTCGCCGCTCTCTCCATCGCTGAACTGCTGGGAATGGCGCTCTGGTTCTCCGACTCAGCGGTCGTGAATGATCTCTCGACGATCTGGGAGCTATCCAGCGGCGACCACGCCTGGGTGACGAAGTCCGTGCAGATCGGATTCGTCTTCGGCACGTTGTTCAGCGCGCTGACCAACCTCCCCGATGTCGTCTCCGCCCGATCGCTCTTTGCGGTAAGCGCTCTCATTGATGCGGCTGCGAAAGCCGCGATCACAGCCTGGGCGACGGGAATCGAGTCGGCTCTGGTGTTACGATTCCTGACGGACGCCGCGTTGGCGGGTGTCTATCAGCCCGGCATGAAGATCATGGCGTCCTGGTTCCGTGAGGGGCGCTGAATGGCCATCGGCGTGCTCGTGGGTGCACCATCGGCTGGCTCGGCGGAGCCTCACCTCCTCCGGATCGTCGGCTCACCAGGTTGGCAAGCTGTCGTGTGGACGGCATCAGCTTACTCAGCCCTCACAGCCCTTATCTGCCTGCTGTTCGTCAAGGATGGCCCGCATCTTGCCCGGGGAGCTCGGTTCGACTGGAGATACGCCGGCCGCGCGTTCACCGACAGGTTTCCGTCTGGCGAATTTCGGATACCTTGGTCACACACGGGAGCTCTACGCCGTCTGGACGTGTGTCCCAGTGTTTCTGCTTCAGAGCTTCACCCACTCGGGGATGGAATNGACTGAACGTTTGGCGTCGCTCGCCGCCTTTGCCGTTATCGCGGCGGGTGGCGGAGAAGCGTGATCTCAGGGATTCTGGCGGATCGACTAGGTCGGATCACGATCGCGTCCCTGGTGATCAGCGGAACGTGCTGTCTGATCGCGGGACCGCTCTTGGGGGTCGCCCCCTGGATCCTGATCGCGTTCTGCACACTGTGGGGGTTCATGGTCGTCGTGGACTCAACCCAGTTCCCAGCGAGCGTAATCGAACTCGCGGATCCGGAGTATGTCGGTACCGTTCTGACCCTTCAGGCCTGCGTCGGATTCCTGCTGACACTCGGTTCGATCCGACTCATCCCGATTGCCCTGGAGCACCTGTCCTGGCAATCGACATTCAGTATGCTGGCAGTCGGCCCCGCCTTCGGCAGGAAGGTCGATGTGGCAATAGAGACGCTCCCGTTACCCCCTTGCCCTGGTTGGCGAGGAGCACAAAGAGATCACCTGAAACACCCACAGCTGTCGCAAACTGGTCAAGGCGTGAAGAAGCGCTTCGAACGATCAGCGCACGCAGCGGAAAGAAGGAGAGAACCCGTATGAGTCGTATCACCCGACTGCTGACCGCCGTTGTCCTGTNCCTCCTGGCTCACCCCAGCGAAGGAATCGCCGCGCCCCAGATGTTCTCGATCGACGTCGCTCACTCGTCTGTCGGCTTCTCTGTTCGGCACATCGTGAGCCGCACGACTGGAAGGTTCAACGACTTCAGCGGCAACATCGTCTACGACGCAGAGAACCCCGAGAATTCGTCGGTCAACGCCACGATTTCGATCGCGAGTATCGACACGGAGAACGAAAGGCGAGACGGCCACCTGAGAAGTGCGGACTTCTTCAACGCCGAGATGTATCCGAACATGACGTTCGTAAGCTCGAATGCAGAGAAGAAAGGTGATGTGCTGATGATCACCGGAGACTTGACCATGCACGGCGTGACGAAGAAGGTCGTCCTGCCCGTNGAAGTGCTGGGTGTCGGTATCCACCCGATGACGAAGGCTGCTGTCGCCGGATTCCAGGCTGAGCTGGTGGTTACTCGCTCGGACTTCGGCGTTAACAGCTGGACGGATGCCGCGGGCGTTCTGGGCGACGAAGTCAAGGTCACGCTCGTCATCGAGGCCCTTGCCTCGTCCGGGAAAACGATGGGTGACAATCCGTGTAATCCCTGTGGAAATGCCTGCAATCCGTGCGGAAAAAACGCTTGTAATCCCTGCGCGAAGAATCCCTGCAACCCCTGCGGCGAGTAGACCCGCACCAACAACAAACACAAAGAGAGGACGATCCATAGGCGGATTGCCCCCTCTTTGCATTTATCGCAACGACTGCTATCCCTGCATTCGCCTGGTGACTCGCTGGAAGGCGTTCGGAATCTCGACTTCCTCCCCTCTCGCCTGCTCCATCATCGCCTCCTGGGAAGAAAGCGTCCCGTCGTCCGGCGGCTGATGTGACCCGTCAGGGAGCAGTCTCCAGGACTTACGCGTATCCGCAAGACAACAGCTCAAGACCTGCGCCCTGATCCGTTCCGCGAGGATCGGATCCTCCACCGGCGCTAGGACCTCGACCCGTCTTCGAAGATTCCGCGGCATCCAGTCCGCGCTGCCGATATACACNTCGGGCATCCCCCCATTCTCGAAGGANATGATCCTGGAATGCTCCAGAAAGCGACCCACGATGCTCGTCACCCGAATCCGATCTGAAACCCCGGGGATACCGGGTCTCAGACAACAGATGCCGCGAATCACGAGGTCGATCTCCACGCCACTTTGCGACGCGGCATAGAGCGCACGAATGACCCGATCATCCTGGAGAGAGTTCATCTTGGCGACGATCCGGGCGGGACGGCCAGCTTCGGCGTGTTCGGACTCCCGTTTGATCTTCTCGAGCACCTGGTCGAGCATGTTGAAGGGCGCCACCAACAGCCGCTTCACTTCGGGCTCGGAGGACTGCGTCGTCAGCAGGTTGAACACCTCGGCGGCCTCTCCCGTGAGATCCTCTCGACAGGTCAGCACCCCAAGGTCGGTATACAGACGGGCCGTAGACGAATTGTAGTTTCCAGTACCGAAATGGGCGTAACGACGGATGCCGTCGTTCTCTCGTCGGATCACCAGCGACAGCTTGCAGTGCGTCTTCATCCCCACCACACCGTAGACAACCACCACGCCGGCATCCTGTAGCCTACGCGCCCACTTGATGTTCGACGCCTCGTCAAACCGCGCCTTCAGCTCCACCACAACCGTCACTTCCTTGCCCGCCTCGGCGGCCTGGATCAGCGCAGCGATGATCGCTGATCGTTCACTCGTCCGGTAGAGTGTCTGCTTGATCGCCAGCACGTTCGGATCCTTGGCTGCAGACGAAACGAAGTGAACGACTGGGTTGAACGAGTCATACGGATGGTGAAGCAGGATGTCCCTCTGTCGGATCTCGCTGAACACCGTCTCCGGTTCCTCACCAATACTGATCTCGGTCGGCTGGAACGGAGGATACTTGAGCTCCGGACGCGGGCAAGCGGAGGACAGCATCATCAACCGGTTCAGGTTGACGGGACCTCTCGCCCGGTAGACTTGTTCGGGAGAAAGCCCGTTGAGCGCCATCAGCCGTTGGACAATTTCCAGCGGCGCATCCGCATCGATCTCCAGCCGGACCGTGTCTCCCTTTCGTCGATTCATCAGCTCGTCTTCGATCGCCGTCAGGAGGTCGTCCGCCTCCTCCTCGTCNAGGTAGAGATCACTGTTTCGCGTCAGCCTGAACGACACGGTCGACAGGATGTCGAACCCGCGGAACAATTCGGGCATGTGCATCCGGACGAGATCGGCCAGGAACACGAAATCCAGCCGCCGCCCTTCCTCCTCGCGAGGCAAACGGATCAAGCGTGGNANGAGTCGGGGAACCTGAACCATGCCGAAGAGCGTCTCGCCGTGCTGNTCCTTGAGGAGGACGGCGATACACAACGCTTTGTTCACGACGCGTGGAAACGGATGGGCCGGATTCACCGTCAGCGGTGTCACCACTGGATGCAGTTCTCGGTGGCAGTAATCTTTGACGAAGGCGAGCTCGAAGTTACTGAGGCTCTCTGCACTCCGTATGTGTATATCCGCTTCCTTCAGCGCGGGGAGCAGTTCCTCGTTCCAGCAGTTGTACTGCTCCTGGACCATTCGCTGAGTGGCCTCGTTCACAGCCGCGAGCTGCTCGTCGGGAAGCATGCCNTCGGGACCCGTCTCGGCGATGCCGGCTTCCAGTTGCTGCAGCAGGCCACTGACCCGGATCTCAAAAAATTCGTCGAGATTGTTGGCCACAATCGCNAGGAACTTCACCCGCTCGAGAAGCGGATTGTCCGGATTACGGGCTTCGTTCAGGACGCGTTCGTTGAACGCGAGCCAGGAAAGCTCTCGGTTTGTGTAGTAACTCGGATTCCGTAGGTCGATTTTCATGTCCTCATCCACGGGGATTCCCATCCCAACCCGTTGTTTTTTCAAAGACAAAGGATAGAGGTGGATCTACCGGGTGTCAACGGTCAGAGGGAGCATTCCGTTGACACCCAAATGGCGCTGGGGTATATTCTGCCTNTCTCGGATTGATCCTAACCCGCTGTTTTTTATAGGCTATCAGCCTTTCGGAGGGCACCCGTGTCCACCAACTTCGAACAAACGCTCACTGACACGTCGACCGGCATCCGGCTGTCCACATTCCAGGTCGATCACACGACGCTCCCTGCGGCCGGCGACGGACCGTGGCGGATCGTGAAGTATGTCCTACAAGGCGGTCAACAGGATGGGGTGGACGTGATTGAAGTCGATAACGGTGCGCTGAGCTTCGCCATCCTCCCCACACGGGGCATGGGAATCTGGCGTGGCTGGCACGGCGAGACCACACTCGGGTGGGATTCACCCGTGAAGGATCCCGTCCATCCAGCACTGGTCGACCTNAACGACCGTGGAGGTCTCGGCTGGCTCAAAGGATTCAACGAGTGGATCGTGCGATGCGGGCTGGACAGCAACGGAGCTCCCGGCGACGATGTCGTAATCGATAACAACGGAAACGAGGCCCGCGTCTTCCTGGCCCTTCACGGGAAGATCGCGAACATCCCCGCCCGTCGAGTTTCGGTATCGATCAGCGATGATGGCATTCTGAGCGTCTCGGGCCAAGTAGACGAGTCGATGATGTTCGGTCCCGCGCTCCAACTCAACACGACGATCAGCACCTCGATCGGCTCGAACGCGCTCACAATCCACGACCGAGTGACCAACCTCAACCGGACCCCGGCCGAACTCCAGATGCTCTACCATTGCAACTATGGCGAACCGATCCTGGAGGAGGGCGCCCAAATCGTCGCCCCATACAGGGCGGTCGCCCCTCGTGATGCGCGTGCTCAGGAATACATCGACACATTCGACCGATATCTCAAGCCGACATCGGGCTACATCGAGCAGTGCTACTGGTATGAACTGGCCGCCCGGTCAAACGGGGACACCTGCGTGCTCCTCCGGAACAGGGCTGGCAATCGCGGTAGTTCGATCCGCTTCAACCTNAATGAGCTCCCTGCATTCACCGTCTGGAAGAACACAGCAGCTCGCGAGAACGGCTACGTCACCGGATTGGAGCCAGCGACCAACTACCCNAACGTCAAGCGCTTCGAGCGACAGCAAGGNCGTGTCGTCCGNCTCAAGGGTCGGTCCAGCTACGACATCACGATGACTGTCGCCGCGCACGATTCCCGTTCCGAGGTCCGGTCCGTCGAGCAGGANATCGACCGAATCCAGGGCCGGCGCAAGGCCGTCGTACACCCATCACCCGTTCCACACCTGTCCGATCTCGGCAGTTAGGAAGTCACCAGGGGACACATCTGTGAGCGCAACACTGACGTTTCAGGAACTGATCCTTCGACTCGAACGCTTTTGGGCTGACCAGGGCTGCATCGTCTGGCAACCATATAGCGAGAAAGTCGGAGCGGGTACGATGAACCCAGCGACGGTGCTTCGAGTCCTCGGGCCGAAACCCTGGAACGTGGCATACGTGGAGCCGAGCTTTCGTCCCGATGACGGTCGGTTCGGCGAAAACCCCAACCGGATGCAGATGCACACGCAGTATCAGGTAATCCTGAAACCGGACCCGGGGAACCCNCAGGAGCGATACCTGAACAGCCTCGAAGCGCTGGGCCTCGACCGCAAAGAGCACGACATCCGGTTCGTCGAGGACAACTGGGAGTCCCCGGCCCTCGGCGCGTGGGGATTGGGCTGGGAAGTGTGGCTCGACGGGATGGAGATCACGCAGTTCACCTANTTCCAGCAGGCCGGCGGGATGGCTCTGGATCCGGTCGCAGTCGAGATCACCTACGGGCTTGAGCGAATCGCCATGTATCTCCAAGATGTCGACGAGGTCTGGAAGCTCCAGTGGAACGACGACGTCACCTATGGCGATATCCTCCAGATGCAGGAAGTCGACTACTGCCAATACGCCTTCAACCACGCGAACGTGAAACGCATGCACGAGATGTACGCGCTGTATGCGGCAGAGGCCAAGTCTGCACTCGACCGAGACCTGATCGTGCCTGCCCACGACTATGTCCTCAAGTGTTCCCACACCTTCAACCTGCTCGACACCCGGGGCGCCATCGGCGTCACCGAGCGGGCACGCTACTTCGCCGAAATGCGCGACCTGGCTCGAGAAGTTGCCGAAGGCTTTCTGAAGCAGCAGGACGTGGATCCCAAATCAATCACGATCGAGCGAGACGANACGAAGGCGCCCAAGAATGTACCGGAGACGACAGCCGACGTGGCCGACTTCGTGCTCGAACTCGGCAGTGAGGAACTGCCGGCGGACGACGTGCCCTCCGCGATCCAGCAGTTGAAAACCGGAATCACAAAGACGCTGTCCGACGCGCGTCTCGACCACGGCGACATCGTCGTGAGTGGTACGCCGCGCAGGCTGTTTGCACACGTCAGCGGCCTCCAGGGTCGACAGCCCGATGAAGAGAAGTCTGTCAGGGGACCGGCCGCGCGTGCCGCCTTCGACGATGACGGAGCGCCCACAAAGGCACTCGAGGGCTTCTGCCGTGGACAGGGCGTTTCTCCCGACGACGTCGAGCGACGGGAAGATGAGAAGGGCGTCGAGTATGTTTACGTGCACAAGAAGGAAATCGGCAACGGCGCGATCGAGTTCCTTTCGGGTGCTCTCCCCGACCTGGTCGCATCTCTGAGCTTCCCGAAGACGATGCGCTGGGACTCCGGCGGCATCGGCTACGCGAGACCGCTACGCTGGATCGTCGCGCTGTATGGTGATCAAGTGATCCCGTTCTCTTATGCACGGACAGAAAGTGGACGGACAACCCGAGGCATTCGACCCAACCACTCCCCTGAAACGGAGGTCGCCTCGGCGGACACCTACCTAACCACGCTCACGAGCCTCGACATCGTCGTGGATCGGGACACGCGTCAGAATCAGATTGTGGAGCAGGTGAACCGACTGGCCAAGGAAGTGGGCGGATCGATCCCAGAGGATCAGGGGCTGCTGGACGAGGTCACCGACCTGGTGGAGTCCCCGCACGCGCTCCGTGGCACGTTCGAAGAACGTCATCTCGAGCTCCCTCCCGAAGTCCTGATCACGGTGATGAAGAAGCACCAACGATACTTCCCGATCCTGGATGGTGACGGGAAACTGCTTCCCTATTTCATCACGGTGTCCAACGGCAAACCCTCCTCCGAGGAGACGGTCATCCGGGGGAACGAGGGCGTGATTCGAGCGCGGTATGCGGACGCCACTTTCTTCTACAAGTCGGACACCGAGCATAAGCTCGAGGACTTCCTCGCGAAGCTGCACACGCTAACGTTCCAGGAAGACCTTGGGTCAGTTCTCGACAAATCCACACGGATCGAGAAGCTGCTGATGTCGGTCGCCGATCCGCTGGGGCTGTCCGCCCAGGAGAAAGACACGGCAGGACGAGCAGCTAGGCTGTGCAAAGCGGACCTCGCCACCAGCATGGTCGTGGAGATGACCTCGCTCCAGGGAACCATCGGCCGATACTACGCGCAGGCAGGCGGCGAGTCCGAGGACGTCGGCTCCGCGATCGAAGACCACTATCGTCCGCGGTATCCTGGAGACGGGGCCCCTGAAACGGGAGCGGGATTCGCCATATCGGTCGCCGACCGCCTGGACAGCCTCGCCGGGCTGTTTTGTGCGGGAATCCGACCGAGATCGACCGCAGACCCCTACGGGCTCCGTCGCGACGCCATCGGNCTGTTGACCTGCCTGATCAGCCGGAACCAGTCGTTCTCACTCAGGGACGGACTGAACAAGGCCGCCGATCTGCTCCCCATCGAAGCCGATGCGGAAAAGATCGACGAGGCCTTTGACTTCATTCTCCGACGGCTGGAGATCCAACTCAGGGATGAAGGCCTTCGTCCGGACGTGGTTTCCGCTGCCATCGAAAGCGGTGGAGACGACCCGGCCCCGATCAAGGAAACAGTCGTTGGCCTGAACGATGCGGTCGGTAGGGACGGATGGCAGGAAACCTTCAACGCCTACTCCCGTTGCAAGCGAATCGTACGTGAACTTGATCCGATGCCGTTGACCGCGAAGGATGACGATGATCCGTCGACCCAGGCGCTTCTTGAAGCCTACGAGACTGCCCGTGGGGTCGTGGATTCTGGCGGTCGGCCGGTTGATCTTCTGCTCCAAATCCTGACCGATCTTGAGGCCCCCATCAACCGATTCTTCGAAGACGTTCTGGTGATGGCGGAGGATCAGAAGCTCAAGGATGCTCGACTCAGCCTCCTCCAACACATTGCTGCCCTGCCGGACGGGACCGCTGACCTCACCCGTCTCGAGGGCTTTTAGCCACACGGCGGACTGACGATTGAGCCTCGGAATTTCTACGATCCTGGTCGTACCGTGCTACAACGAGAAGCAGCGGCTGGACGGTTCAGCCTTTCTGGATTGGGTCGGTAACCACGACGACCTGTCGATCCTCTTCGTCAACGACGGCTCTACCGACGACACCGCAGGCGTGATCGACGCCCTCGCGGAGAAGTCGGATCGCATTCATACGTTGAATCTCGATCCCAACGGGGGGAAGGCAGAAGCCGTTCGCCGGGGTATGCTCTGGTGTGGCGAACGCGACTACCAGGTAAGCGGTTACTGGGACGCGGACCTGTCGACGCCGCTCGCCGAACTGCCAGCACTTCTCGATTCGCTGATCCGTCACAACCATATCGATGTCGTCACGGGGGCGCGTATCAAACTGGTAGGTCGACAGATCATACGGAATCCCTTTCGTCACTACTCCGGAAGAGCCTTCGCCACCGCCGTCTCGATCCTATTCGGGATCGAGATGTATGACACGCAGTGCGGGGCCAAGCTCTTTCGCAACACACCCGACGTCGTTGAAGCCTTCAAAACGCCGTTCCACACGAAGTGGGTCTTCGACGTGGAACTGCTCGTGCGACTCTCCCTGGCAGGTCGGCCGATCCCGGACCGTCTGGCCGAAGTCCCCCTCCAGGAATGGAAGGATGTGGCGGGAACCAAGATGAAGCCCACTGACTTCATGAAGGCGCCCCTGGAACTCCTCCGGATACACCTCGCCTACTTCGGCCCATCCTGATGCGCCCGACCCGAATCGCGCTCCTCCTGATCCTCGCCTCCGCCGCCCTGCTGCGGTTCACGGGTCTGGACTGGAGTGTCGATCCGGAGACCGGTCGCTTCCATCGATTCCATCCTGACGAAGGCACCATCCTCGACAACACGGTCCTGTTAGCCGAGGACATCTCCGGTGTAAAGTCGGCCTATGGCCTAATCCCGGTCTACCTGGTGTATGCCACCGGACACGTATCGGGGTGGCTACTCGACTTCACTCCCTTCGACTTCGATGACGAGCGGTCCTATCGACTGAGCTTTCTGACGGCGAGGGCGATCTCCGCAAGCCTGGGAACCCTCACCGTCCTCCTGGCATACCTGATCGGCTGCCGGGCGAGAGGCATGCGTGTCGGCCTCGGAGCCGCCTTCCTCCTGTCGTTCAGCCCGGGTCACATCCAGCAGTCCCACTTCTACACCGTCGACGTGAGTCTGGCCTTCTGGGTGACGCTCACGCTTTACCTGATCCTGCTGACCCCCTCATCCCTGCGTTGGCGATACCTTGCCCTCGGCCTGGCGTGGGGCACGGCCGGAGGCTACCGTCTGCTGGCCGGCCTGCTGGTCGCACCTTTCCTGATCGCGCATCTCTGGCTGCCCGGCGATCGGAGCCTTTCCGACGTCATGGATCAGGCGAAGCCGCGACTCCGGTCGCTGATCTCGATCAACATTTCGCTCTCTGTGGCACTTGCGTGCGGTGTCGTGATCCTCGCCTACCCGACGTTGGTCACGGATCCAGCCGCCTTGTTCTCGATGACCGATCAGCGTGACTTCGCCGCAAGCGTCAGCGTCGCGACAGGGAAACTCCTGAGGGTATGGAATCTCTATGACCTCACGACGACCCCCTACTGGTTCTACATCACGGATCTTTTCCCCCAGTCACTCGGAACGCTCGGCGCGGTCACCGCCCTGGCCGGAATCGCCGCCCTCATTTATCGGCCAAACCGGGCGCTTTCCCTCCTAGCCGTNTGGATCNTCATATACTTCGCTCTGACCGGCGGTCTGTTCACAAAGCCGACNCGGTACACGACGCCGATGCTCTCGATGTTGACCTGCCTGGCCGCCTACGGTTGGGTCAGGTGGACCCAGTTGGCCGAGCGGTACTATCGTCCGGTCGCTATCGGGACCGCCATTCTCGTTGCAGTCCCGACATTGGCCCACGGATGGGCCGTCGCCAGTGTCTACCGGCAGGGAAACATCCGGTTTGATGCGGTGAGGTGGATTGATGCGAATATCCCACCGGCCACGCCCGTGATAGGTGAAACGGGCGGATACCCCACCTACTGGATGCTCGGTGACCGTCCCAAAAAGCGGGACCCCGGTAGCCTCTTCTTCCGCACTCAGAACCACGTCCTGCCATCCAACATCATCGACATACTCCACGAAACCGTCGGCTTCGTGGACTATATNATCCTGATTCGACAGAATCGGATGATCCCTTACCTGGCCGGTCGAGCCGAGTTCCCGACTGCCGCTGAGTTCTACGGCGGAATGACCGATGGCAGCCTGGGATACGAGCGCGTGGCCAGATTCCACCGTCCGGCAGCGGCTTTCGGGATCACGTTCGACCGCGTCGACACCGACCCGACGATCCAAGCGTTCGACCGGCCGACCATCGAGATCTACCGTCGATCGGCCCAGTTCGAATCGTTGTGGAAAGCCTGGAGAGATCGCACTATCGCCTCGGAATCGAATCCCGACCGGATGATCCTCGAAGGCGTGCGTCAATACCAGGTGGGCGACTACGCACGATCACTGGCCACTTTCGAGCAAGCGATTCGGACCTACCCGAATTCTCGGCTGCCTCGGCTCTGCCGTGTCGAGTCGATCTACAGGATGGGATCTGCTCAGGAGTCTCAGGACAGCTTCAAGGCACTTGAAATCTCGAATTGGGACTTCGTCGGGCTGACCTTGTGTGGCATCCCGGAACGAGGCGCGGATTACATTCGCCTCTCCCTCCTGGAAAAGCCGCTCACGGCCGAGAACAAGTATATCCGGCAGGTTGCGTCCCGGGCGTTTATCCAGCTTGGTGATGCCGTCTACGAGTCCGACCGCGCCAGGTCGAAGGTCTGGTATGAGAAGGCGGTCCAGATGAGCCAACACTTCGTGCGCCCGTACCGACTGCTGGGAGCCATCTACCTGAATGAGGGCGAACATCAGAAGGCCCTGGAGGCATATCATAAGGCAATCAATCTGAATCGCGACATCCACGAACTCTGGGTCGGACTCGCGGTCGCTGCGTCTCGGCTCGGTCATCCCCAGGAAGGCTATCGAGCAGCGGCCGAAGCGATCCGGATCGCCCCGAACGAGTCCAGGTATCGGAGGGTCCTTTTGAACCTGGCTGACTACTTCGCCGAGGTGGGCAACGATTCAGGGGCGTCAGACCTGCGCGGGTGGGCGGGTGGAACAGCCCCCCCCCCCTGACATCCCCACTGGGAACACATATCGTACGCCCTCGTAAGTGCCTCAAAAGCGGCGTATTACCAGCCTTTTTGGGGATTGTTTGGCCGGCAAAGAAATCCTGATCGTCGATGACAATCCGCTGAACCTCGAGTTGATTTCTGACATTCTCGAGGCGAACGGATATGAGCACGGCCATCACCGGCGTTGAAGCGCTCCACATCGTCTAGGAGACAGCTCCGGATCTGATCCTGATGGACATCCAACTCCCGGGAANGGACGGACTAACCGTAACAGGTATCATTAAGGAAAAGCTTGGGCTCGACTACATCCCGATCATCGCGTTGACCGCACACGCCGTGCGCGGAGACGAAGCGAAAGTCCGCGAAGCCGGCTGCGACGGCTACATCAACAAACCCATCGACACAAGAGCCATTCCCAAGACAATCGAGTCGTTCCTCAATGGAACGGCCGGCAACGAGTAGAACTATGGAAGATCGCTCCGCGTGCGTCCTNATGGTCGACGACCACCCAAAAAACGCAGAGCTCCTAGAAGCATACCTGGTCCCGGAAGGATGCGACGTCATCACCGCCTACGACGGCGTCGAGGCGCTCGGGAAGGTTGAGCAGGAAGGACCGCCCGACATCGTCCTCCAGGATGTGATGATGCCCCGGATGGATGGCTATGAGGTCTGCCAGAAGATGAAGTAGGACGAAGCGACCCAGTTCGTCCCCATCGTCATCGTGGGGATGGATGAACTCACCGACACACGGGCATGTCTGGACGCCGCCTAGCGCAGTTCCGACCTGCTCTACAACACGATCCAGGATCTGCTGGATATCTCGAAGCTGGAAGACGAGAAGCTCAACTTGATCCGTAAGCCG
Organism: Gemmatimonadota bacterium; assembly: GCA_002727195.1. Lineage (GTDB taxonomy): Bacteria > Latescibacterota > UBA2968 > UBA2968 > UBA2968 > UBA2968. The sequence continues at coordinate 129,695 of PBWH01000006.1, read as the reverse complement.
GTGGCCCTCGGGGATCTCGCCAGCGCCGCGCGTCCAGAGGTCGAGGCGCCCNCCAAGGCGGAAGACAAGGAAGTTAAACTGGAGATTCAGCCGGACGTGCAGTCGATTTCGATGGACCGTAACCTGATCTACCGTGTCGTATCCAACCTGCTGCTAAACGCGGTCAAGCATACCGGTCTTGGGGCATCATCACGCTGAAGGCGACGCTGGAGGGTGGGGAAGCCCGCATCGATGTGCAGGATACCGGGCACGGAATCCCTGCAGACTATCTAGAAACAATCTCCGAACAATTCGGGAAGATTGAGATCCGTCAGAGGACGGGCACGGGACTCAGGCTGACCTTCTGCAAGATGGCCGTGGAAGCCCACGGTGGACGCATCTGGGTCGAGAGTGTCGGGGAGAGAGAAGCACGTTCTCCTCCACCCTTCCCCTGTTTGCCGAGGAAGTCGCGACCTGACGCCAGCCGACCAGACAGATAGACGAACGCCNANAGACTCNGANCTGTGGGCGTTTTTGTTTACAGGGCGAATCCCGTCTGGAGNTTGAAGGTCCGTCGACGCTTAAACCCGCCGGCCTCGTCAGGTTCGTANGTNAACTCNACCTCCCAGATCACCTGGACCTTCNGGGCCGGCTGNAGCCCGATCCGGTAACCGAANCGCGTGTCCTGGTCCGCCTCGAGGAAGTCCACCATTGATGAAGCGCGAGACCGCTTCTCGAGGTAGAACTCCGAGGTTGTCACCCATTGGATCGCCTTCAGCAACTCAGGAAATAGAGAGACGTCGGCCCAGAACATCCGGTCGCTCAGGTCGTTTCCGCGTAGGTGTTGATACGATGCGTGGAACGAAAGCGACCGAACACGCTCGTAGGCAAGCCGCGCGAAGATGCCCCTCAGTGCCACATCCCGCACCCCGTCTTCCCGAGTGACGATCCGGCCGTTCTGGCCGACAAACGCGCGCGTCTGGTCGTAGAACGCGTCGAAGTGATCCGGCTCGAAGCGGCCATCAGTATACCGACCTTCCACACGAGCGGAGAGCCGGCCGGACAGGAACGAGATCCCTGGACCGTGCAGACCGAAGCCCATCGGGTTTGTGGCCGCATTCCGCGCGAACCCGGCATACAGGGCCAGCCGCTTGCCCGAGGCCTGATACACGGGCAACGTCACGTCCGCCCCATATAAAGCGTATGGGTTCGCATCCGTCGGCCTCAGGGAGTCGGGTAATGCCGCGTGCTGATCCAGGTCGACCACCAGCGTCCCACCGACCTCGACATTCCCTACAAACTTGGTGGACACGCGTCCCCCAACAACGGGTGTACCTCGATCCAGAAGGTCGATCAGGTCGCTAGTAAACGCCCTCAGGTTCAGGTCGCGCCAGATAAACCCCTGAATCTGCACATCCACACCACTCCGTTTGTTGCCCGGCGATCCGAACGTGTTCCGGTAGTCTCGCACAACCAACCCGTTCCCCAGGGTGAGGGCATCCAGGGCCCCGATCCGGAAGTAGACGGGTCGATTCGGGTCTTCCAGCATACCATACTGGAGGAAGTGGATCTTACGCAAGATACTTTGCAGTCCAGCACGCCGAGACGAAAAATCCCAGCCTCGATCCCGGATACGCCCCCCTTCGTCCATAAAGAGCTCGAGATCGAACGCCGCCCGTATCGACCCCACGTTGATCCGGGGTCGGACGTTCAGACGTTGCCACTGATCTCGGTCTACGGTAACCGTACCGACCAGACCGGAGAACGAGACACCATTGGGGATAAACTGCGCGTTGAGGCTGGATGAGAGGACAAGTGGAATGACCGCGAGGGCTAGACGCAAAATAGGTCTCCTTTCTGCCCGACTATAGGCGCGTCTGCTCCGGATCGTCAAGCCGGTCCGATTCCGGGAACCCCACCTGTTCCGGGGCGTCCCCACCTAGGGGATGAAGTGTCTCATCCCCCGTGATATCGACGTAAATCATTGACATATATAGCAGATCGGGATATTTTTGTCCGATCCAACGAACCCTCGAATTCAAGTACACGAAACCGCTCGTAGCCCGGCTGAAGTCCCTCGATCGGGGTGCGGAGGAGTAGGAATGAACGCCGCACGTAAGCCCCTCGTGCTCCTGACGCTGCTGATCACAACGCTGTTGGTCCCGCAAGGTGTCTTTTCCGAAGACGCGAAGGATCAACTCTCGAGTGCCGACAGAGAGTATCGCAACACCTTGCTGGCTCTTGGTGACCGCCAGCTCGACTCTGGCCAGATGAACGAGGCCCTCGAGACCTTTGCCGTGCTCGTCAACCGCTTCCCGGACGATCCCGTCCTCTTCACTCGGATCGGCCACGTCTACCTCAAGAAGCAGGAGTGGGATCTCGCCCAGGAGTCATTCGTGCGGGCGAAGGAACTCGACAAGGAGATGGTCGAGGCCTACGTCGGGCTCGGTCTCGTATACGCGGAGAGCCCCGCCAAGGGAATGAGCGCGTATTACAACTTCCGGCGTGCCGTGGCGGAGGCCAAGCGCGCCACCAAGCTCGATCCGAATTACGGCCCGGCCTACCGGCTGCTCGGTGAAGCCTACGAACGATTCCAGGAAGAGCACGAAAAGGCAGTCGGGTACTTCATGAGGTATATTGAGCTTGAGCCGGACAACCCTGACGGGCTTTTCTACTTCGGGCTCGCCTGCGTTCAGGCCAAAGACTTCGATAAGATCAACGAGTATATCCGTCCCTACTCGGAGGCCCATCCGGAGGAAACCAAGTTGATTCCGCTCGCTGCTCAGGGTCACTTCTTCAAGGAGCGGTTCGAACTCGCCCTGGAAAATTTCGAGCGTTTCTTGCAGAACCTCGACGGACGTGAGCGCCAGCTCTACACGGACATCACGAACGTGGCTTCCGACAGAGAATTGGCAGCGTTCCATGCAACCGCGCCCGGCATGGAACGTCAGGCGTATCTGGAGCAGTTCTGGTCGCGGCGTGATCCTGACATTCTGACAAACATCAACGAGCGGATCATCGAACACTACCGCCGCGTCTGGTACGCCCGCACCTACTTCTCCGAGAACGAGTATCCGTGGGACAAGCGCGGCGCAGTTTACATCCGCTACGGTGAGCCTGACTTCCGGTCACGATCCAACCAAAGAAACTTCATCCAGACCCCCGAGGTCGAGGCCGTCCGCACCAAGATGGCAATCGACATCTACGGCCCTCAGGCCGCGTTCCTGACCTTCACAGGTCCCGTGTTCCCCATTCGTACCCGGCGGATCTTCGATCCTCAGCAGCAGGCCACACCAGCACAGCTGGAAGCCGGAGAGACCAGCCCGGCCGTCGACGGTGGTGAGGGTGGCGAGTCGGACTTCGACGACGACGGCGCGGTCTTCACGGCCCAGCGTGGGGCACGCTTCGACCGCGACCCGTTCGCGCAGTATGATGATGAGAACTCGGAGCGCGAATTCTACAACCACCGTATCCGTCTTCAGTTCGGCGGACACGCGCCCGTCACGATCGACAACGAGCATGAAACGGTCCCGTGGGAGACCTGGACTTACACGCAGATCTCCGGCGGTATCGAGATCACGTTCACCGACGAGATGAGCAACGGCGTCTACGCCTACGCACCGTTGCCAGATGGCCAGTTCGAGGATGCCGAGTCTCTGCGATACATCTCCCGGATGACCGAACACGCACCGGAGGTCATCGTCCAGCGTGCGACGAGTGAGAGCCCGGACTACTACCGTCCCGGTGCGTTCGGCCCAGCGCTCAACTTCTACTACGACCTTGCCGACTTCCGTTCCCTCAACGGTCCGGGCCAGACCAAGCTCGAGGTCTACTACGGTATCCCTCCCGAGCAGGTCGAGATGGAGGCGACTGCCGATTCTGCACTCATTCACGTGAAGTGCGCGCTCGCCCTAGCTGACGAGGATCACACCACGGTCTATCGGAGCGCCGAGGAGTTCATCTACGCTGGGCTCGCCGCCGACTTCGGCGACACCCGTGGCTCCTTTGTCCCGGAGATTCTGACGACCGAAGTTCCGCCTGGCAAGTATGAGCTTCAGATCCAGGTCAAGGACATGGTCTCAGGACGCACAGGACTCTACAAGCAGTCTCTCGAGGTCAACGACTATGCTCCCGATCAGCTCAGGATGAGCGACATTCAGCTCGGCTCAGGGTTCCAGCAGGAGGGTCAGCCCAAGTTCCAGAAGGGCGACATCTGGATCATCCCGATGCCGACGCGGACCTACGGTGAGCGCCAGAAAGTCTACGCCTACTTCGAAATCTATAACCTCGTAAAGAACGACTTCGGTCAGACCAGCTACAAGACGCAGTATAATGTCCGATCAAGTTCACTCCCGTCGGTCGGTGTCTTTGGCGCCGTCTCGTCTGGGTTCAAGGCACTGTTTAGGAACCGGAAGCCGGCCTTCTCGATCGAGACCGAGCACACAGGGTCGAACATCGAGGTCGAGGCGGAATACGTCGAAATCGACCTGGAGAAGGCAAAGCCTGGTGTCAACGCCTTGGAAATTCGGATCATGGATCAGGTCACGGGCCAGGAGGTCTCACGCGAGGTGAAATTCCGCTACGGGAACTGACCTGGATATCGGGGACGAATGGACACCGTCATCCCGCCTGTCTAGCCGTAGCCTTGGCCTTGGCAGGAAGGAGTGCCTGGAGCCGCGATATGCGGCGTAGGGCGTATCCAGAGACGGTCGTAGACTTCCAGATCATCAAACCGGTCGGTGTAGCAAAGGCACCGACCGGTTTCCTTGTAGGTATACGCAGTCATGCGCATTATCTCGGGCACCCTGGCAGGCAGACGCATCCCGTTCAACAACAAACTGTTCGGGAATGCCCGCGTAACCACCGACTTTGTGAAGGAAGCCCTGTTCGGGAGTCTGGGCCCAGATCTGACCAGCCTGAGGATGCTCGATATCTTCACCGGATCGGGACAGATCGGGCTGGAAGCGGTGAGCCGGGGAACCACTGCATGGATGAACGACAGAGATCGAAAACGCGTCGCCTTCATCCGCGGTTTGATCGACGAGTGGGATCTCAGGGATCAGATCACGCTGACGGGGTTCGACTGGGAGCAACTCCTCGCCCACCTGGGCGACAGTGGTGATCGCTTTGACCTGATCTACATCGACCCCCCATATGACGCCGTCACACTCGACGGGATCCTCGTCGCTAAAGCCTCCCTGCAGGACGTCGCCCGTCGTGGCTTGCTGAGCGACAATGGACGCCTCTTCGTCCAGCACGACAAGAGAACCGACTTACCGCCATCCGCCGAGGACCTCGTCCTGAAGCGTAGTCGCAGATACGGCGACTCCCATCTGTCACGTTACGAGCCATCGTCTGACCAGGGCTAGTCATCTTCCTTATCCCACCGGCTGACCATATTCACCAGAAGTAACGTGATATTCCCGCCCGCGTCGGTTTAATAGTTGAGCGTACGCTTCAAGCACTCGCTTTTATACGCACTCTCGATCGCACCCATCTTCAAGCCGCACATCCCACGCGCGTAGCCACTCCTGAAGTATCTTCCACGGAATCGCGTTGAGGTACGCGTCTCGGATGGACATAGCCTCCGGGGATATGGAATTCGTCTAACGCTCTTCGTCTGACATCGAAAACAGCTGTACCGCAGGGAGCTCGGCAAAAGAAGTCTGAATCCTCGCCATCGTGTAGGCCACCCTCAGTAGCATCTCGTATCGGGTGGTCTCACCAACACGTCGGCCCCTGGATGTAATCGATCAGCACCCAAGAACCGCGTTCGTCGACGCGATCCCCGAGGATGATGTGGGTCGCGTCTGGCGCACAGGACTTGAGCCGACGCAGGATCTGTGTATGGGATTGGAACAAGGGACATCAGTTGGCCTTGAAGACCGTGTCCTTCTTGCCGGCACGAACCAAGACGGATACGGACCAGCCGTTGATGGCCATCACCCGCATGAGATTGACATCCCACGGGGGGCGCTCCAATTGGTCGGCGATGCCCCCCAGAACATCACACCAGGTTGGCGGAGTACCATCGACGGACCCGCCACCCTGGACAGAGGGCCATTCTGCTGCGAAGGGCCATTCGATCACAGACATACCTCAAGCTTGGGTAAACGTGACGCTATACCCGCTCGAGGATGCAGATCGAGGATCGGTGTAGTGCTATTTTGGCTTGGAATACGGGTCGACGGCGTCGCGCAACCCGTCACCCAGGAAGTTGAAGCAAAGGACCGCGACGATGATGAACATCGACGGGATCAGCAGCCACTGGTAGTAATACAGCGTTGTCAGACTCCGCCCGTCCTGGAGCAGGACGCCCCAGCTCGTCATGGGCGGTCGAATTCCGAGGTTGAGGAACGAGAGCGAGCTCTCGGCCAGAATCATCTGGGGGATCGCGATCGTGCCGATCACGATGATATGTCCCAGGACGGCCGGAATCAGGTGGCGGAAGATCATCCGTGAGTGGCTCGCCCCCATCAAACGCGCGCTCAGCACAAATTCCTCGTTCCGGAGCGAAAGGACCCGACCACGAATCTGCCGGGCGAGCGACGTCCAGCCGAGGAACGACAGGATCAGCGTGATCATGAAATAGGTCTTTAGCTGGTCGATATCCGGTGGAATCGCCGCGGACAGCGCCATCCAAAGGGGTATCTGCGGGAAGGCGCGAAGGATCTCGATCAAGCGCTGGAGTAGCTCGTCAACGATCCCACCGAAATAGCCGCTCACGACGCCCAGCACGCTGCCCAGAATGATGCTCACCAACACACCGACCAGCCCGATCGTCAGCGATACACGCGCCCCATAGAACACGCGCGAAAACAGATCTCTCCCCTGCCGATCCGTTCCGAACAGGAAGACCCCTTCCCCGCCATCTGTGCCGAAGAGATGCAGCGTCGTATCGAATCCAATGAAGTTATGAAGGTCCCCGGACACGAAGAACCGGATCGGATGCCGCTGTGTGGTGTCATGCAGGTAGATCTTCCGGCCCGACCCCACCTCGTATTCCGTCTTCAGCCCGTATACGAATGGTCTTAGATGAATACCATCCTCCGAGAGAAAACTCGGCATCTGCGGAGGGACGAAGTCTCGCCCGGGGAACCGGTGATCTCGTTCATAGGGAGCGATGAACCCGCTCAGAAGCGTGCACAGATACAACACGGCCAGAAGGCCACCCGAGTAGAGCGCGAGCTTGTTCTGCTTGAACTTGCGCCACGCGAGCTGCCATTGCCCGGCCGTATAGATCTGCTCGGAGTTGTCAGTCGGTCCGTCTTCAGCCAGGTCGTCAGTTGTTGCGGCTATGGCCATATAGAGTCAGTCGTAAAACGTGAGATGTAAGACGTAAAAGGGAAAACGTGAGTATCCTCTGATACCTGCTTCTCATTTGCCGGGTCTAACAGCTCGCCGCCAAAGGCGGCTCCTACTCCAAGCGTATACGGGGGTCAGCCCAGGCGAGCAGAATGTCAGCCATCAGGTTACCCAAGAGCAGCAGGATGGCGAGCAACATCAGGAACGTGCCCGCGAGATACATATCCTGCGTCTCGAGCGCGCGATAGAACAGCGGCCCGGTCGTCGGGAGCCCGAGCACGATCGCCACGATGATCGATCCCGACACAAGCTGCGGCATCTGCAATCCCAGGATACTGATCATCGGGTTGATCGCGACCCGTACGGCGTATTTGTAGATTACCCAACGCTCGGCCAGCCCTTTGGCGCGGGCGGTCGTGATATACTGCTCGTCCAGCACGTCCAGCATGCTCGTGCGCATGATCCGGGTCAGCGAGGCCGTACCGGCGGCCCCAATCACGACCACGGGGACCCAGAGATGTCCCAGTAGATCGAACACGCGATCGAGCGACCAATCGGCATATTTGAACTCGGGTGAGAACAGTCCTCCCGCACTCCCTCCGAACCAGAACACCGACATATACATCGCGACTAGCGCGATGATAAAGCCGGGCACACAGAGCCCGATAAACGCGAGAAAGGTGAGGAAGAAGTCGCCGATCGAGTATCGATTACGCGCCGAGTAGATCCCGATCGGGAGCGCCACAAACCACATGAACACGAGGGCGCCCGACGCCATCAGGAACGTCAGCCCCAAGCGCTCGAGGATCAGCTCGGACACCGGTCGCCGCCACTCGAACGAATACCCGAAGTCACCCTGCAGGCATCCGCCGACCCAGTACAAATACTGCTGCCAGAGGGGCAAATCGAGGTGATACTGCCGACGGAGGGCCTCGAAGGCTTCCTGATCCGCCTGCGAATCGCTCTCCGCGAGCTGCGCCTGGAGCGAGTCGAAAAAATCACCCGGTGGCAGCTGGATGATCACGAACACCATGATAGAAATTGCTATCAGCGTCGGGATCATGCGCAGCAGCCGTCTGGCCACATACGTCAGCATGAGTCGTTACTCCTCCGTCCCATCTGTAGCCTCCGGCTCGACGGGCTTCTTGATGAAGAATGTCTCAGGATTCAGGTTTCCAGGTGTCATCGTGATCCACGACGCGACGGCGCGCTCGGGGACGTTCCTGAAGTTGTTTGCGATCACACCGATCGACGTGCCCCGCTCCGTTGTCGGAATAATCCAAACGTTCTCAGCGTGCGATCGGATCACTTCTGTCCAGAGTAATTTCCGGCGATCGGGATCGATCACCACCCGCAGTTCTTCCTCGATGCTCTGCAACCGCCTAACGTGGTCAGGCGGTTCGATCCCGCGTTCACCATCGCTCAGGTGCCACTGGGCCCAGTGGTGCGCCCACTCGTCCCACAGGTTGGTTCCGAACCACCGGTGCGAACTGACCATCGGAAAGGTGCTCTCGTGGCCCCACTTCCCGATCATGTGCTCGCCGTTCTTCGTGACACGCTGGAAGTAGAGCGTGCGCTCCTCCGGCTTCACAGTCGTCTTGATCCCCACGGCCTCCCAATTCGACCGGATGATCTCGAGCATGTCCATCTCCGCCCGGAGTGAGGAACTGGTCTCGATGATCAGGCTGATCGTCTGGCCGTCGGGACCCAGGCGATACCCCTCCGAGTCGCGGGCAGTCAAGCCAATCTCGTCGAGAAGGACGATCGAACGGTCGGGTTTGTATGAATAGTGGTCGGGCAGATCGGGGACGTGGACATAGTCGGGTGAAGTCTCGAAGAGCCCTACCTTCCCGGGGTTGGTCAGTCCCCTGAAACAGAGCTTAGTGATCATGTCGCGATTGATCGCCAGAGACAGCGCGATCCGGAACCGCTTGTCTAGGAAAAGCTGCTTCAGAACCTCATTCCCGGGATACTGCAGGTTGAGCATCACACCGTCCCGGCCCGTGCCCTCGTACTGGAGGATGCGATACCCCCGCTTGTCGGCGAATTCCCTCAGCAGATCCACGTCCTGGACGCTGAAGTGGCGCGTCTGCATCTGGAGCACACCGCTCACCGCCCGAAAATTCAGCATCTCTTGGTTTAGAAAGATTTCGACTTCGATCCTGTCCAGGTAGGGCAACTGCTGGCCGGCCGGATCGACCTTCCAGTAGTAGGGGTTACGTTCCGCCGCTAGGTGATCACCCGGCTCCCACTCGGACACCTTCCACGCCGAGATCACAGGGCGTTCAGGGTTGAAGTCGTTCGCCTTCTCCTCGAACGTCGTGTAGCTCGCCATCGACAGATCGGGCAGATCGCCTTCGTCGGACGGCAGATACTGTTCGAGATAGTGTTTGGGTGCGAAGAATCCAGCGCGTTCGAACACCAGCGGCCACTGGTTCCCCTTGAACGCCAGATACTGCTCTGCCATAGGATAGGGCTTCGCGAACTCCAAGCGGACGGTCACGTCATCCACCTGAATAAGCTTCATCGGAACGCCGCCTGGAGTCCACTCCTTAGGAATTCCCGGCGTCAGGTTCGGATCCTGCGCGATCTTCTCCCACCAAAAAACGATGTCATCGGTCGTGAAAGGATGACCGTCAGACCAGCGGAGACCTTTTCTGAGCGTCACCGTCAGCGTCTTTCCCCCATCGGAGAACGTCCACTCCTTTGCCAGCCCAGGCACGATCCCGTCGCCTGGGTTTGGTGCCCAGCGGAGCATCTGATCGTAGACGCACCGACCGTAGGCGTGGAAATCGCTCGTCCCCTTCATCATACGGAGCCACGATCCCCCATACTGACCGATCTCCTCGTATGGCTCTACGACCAGAGGCTCGTCGGGAAGCCGTTCCTCCACCGGTGGAAGCTCACCCTTCTCGACCAAAGTACGGAGCTCGGGGGCTTCACTATATGTCTGCGCCTGTGTGTACGGTGGGGCCCACAGCAGCCAGGTGGCCAGCGTTCCGATCTGTAGAAGAGATCTTGTCATTTGCTCCTGAAGAAGAAAGTCTCGGGGTTCAGGTTGCCGGGCGTCATCGTCACAAACGAGGCGATGGCTCGCTCCAGCACGTTCCCCATCCTATTCGAAAGTACCGATCGCAATCGGGCGCTCGGTCGTCGGGATCACCCAGAGGTTCTCCGCGTGCGACCGAATTACCTGCGTCCACAATTCGGTCAGCTTGGCTAGGTCGGTCGTCACGAGTAACTCGGACTAGAGTCTGGAGAGCTTTAACGTTTTCCGACGGTTCGACGCCGCGTTCACCTCCCGAGAGCGCCCACGCAGCCCAGTGGTGTTTCCATTCGTTCCACACGTTGGTGGCGAACCATCTCCGTGGGCTCACGACCTAAAACGCCGCTTCCTTGACACCCCTGCTGAATCCCCTAAATTGAGACCGTGATCGGTGAGCGGTCGTGAGAGAACTGTCGCCAAGGACGACGAAAGGAGTTTCGTGATGGACAATCTGAGCTCCGCATTGGAGTTTCGGCCACGCAGTCGGCCCCTAATGATGGGCGGCGTCCCGTGGCTACCGAGAATCACCGACAAAGCGCGAGCCTCGCTCCGCGGGACGATCGATGATTACGTCTATCCGTGAGGGGCTGACAAAAGGTTCCTGGAGGAACTGGGCATCAGCGCGGAAGCATTCACGGAAATCGTAGCGTCCTGCAAGACGGACGAGGAAGTCATCGAAAAGATCAAGCCGATCTGGGCGAAGTCGCACCCGGAGGGCTGACAGGCAAAGGCCGCATCCAATGGATGCGGCCTTCCTTTTTTATGAGATGGCGGCCAGGAACGACACGTCGTTCTCGATCGTCGTCGTCATCTCCTCTTCCCATTTCAACAGGTCGTCCCCTTCGACAGCCAGGTGCTCCATCGAAAAGCTGTCGATCACCGGCGTAAACGGATCTCCTCCGGATCCGAACCCCAGATTCCAAACTTAGGCATCGCCGATTTGTACGAGGTTCGCAATCTCGGGATCGAGATCGGCCGACTTCGGAGCGTGGTGATACGCGATCGGTTCGATCAGACCTGCGTAATCGAGTTGGAGCGACGTCTGTTGGCCTCGAACAGCGACAGCTGTTTCTCTTCGACTGACTTCAAGACTGGCTCGTAGAACTCCGAGTAAAGACCACCGAGGATGATCTTCCCGATATCGTGGAGGATACCGGCCGTAAACGCCTCTTCCCACTGGATCCGCATCTTTTTGGCGACAAAGCGAGCATCCGACCCGACCGCCGTCGAGTATCGCCAGAACTCTTTCTTGTCAAGCCCGGCGCTCTCTTTCTGATCTTTCGTCGCCTCGAAAACCGAAATGCTCAACACTGCGTTCTTTACGGTCTCGTTCCCGAGCAGCGATACGGCATCCCGGATCGACCTGATCTCGCGGCTGAACCCGAAGAAGGCGGAGTTGGACAGCTTGAATTGAACCCCTTGCCCACACACCGATGGGCGACCTTGAAGTCACCGATCAAAGCGGCGATCGCCACGTGGTTCAGCTTCGGCATGCGACGCATCAGTTCGACGGCGCGCATGAAATTTCTGGGTAAGTGAGGATCCACCAGGATCATATCTGGTGAGTTGAGAAGACCCCGGGTCACCCCCGACGCCGACGTGGCGCCCACCACTTCGAACTCACCCACGGTGGTAGAAGGGCCGTCACGAAACGCTGATCCTGCGGCTCCTTCTGAGCCACGATGATCGTCTTTTGGGCCTCTCCCTGTTCTGCAGAATCAGCCAAACTCTGCCGCTCCGTTCATCCGTTGGGACATTGCATATTTGCCGTTTTTTCCTATAATTACACGTGGTTCAGGGGGCAGGAAAACGGCCACTAAGATACCCCGGGCGGAGTCAGCCAGCAATGCAAAAAACCCAAGACTTACTCCTCATTCTCTCGAACGAAGAGCGTGATGAGGCCGAAGATTTCATCTTGCGTCGGCTCAAGCGTCTGTATGGCGAGGTAGCGATGGAATTGGAGGCGCTCAGTTGGTCGGCCCGCTCGAGCTTGGAACAAATCAGGCAGGCTGTATCGCAGAAGAAGCGAGAAAATCCTGAACAGAACGCTCCAGGACACCGACCCCGATCGGGAGTCGGATCTCGACAGGCTCAAGATCGAAGTAGATCCGGAAGATGGGGACTACGCTTGGAGTATGATCGAGTCTTACATCGTGCACCTGGACACCCCTTCGATCTGGGAACTGAGAGACTCGACCGAGGAAGTCCTCGGCTGGTGGCAGACCGGGCGCGGCGTGCACGATAGCCTGCACATCAGTCAGTGGGGTGACATCAACACCGCGAACGGCCGGATGTCGATCCGGAAAATCCGGAAAGAACACCAGCAGCAGGAGATCGGCCCCTTCCGTCAGTTCTTCCAGACCATCAACCTGATCTACCAGAAGAAGGACCAGGAGGCTCAGCGCGCGATGAGGCAGCAACGGCTACGCCAGGAAGCCGGCCTCGGCGACTGATGCAGTGTCGGCTGCACGACCTCACCGCAATCGGGACAGGAGCCGCCCTCGCGATCGTCCTCGGCCTCGTCTGCAAAGCGCTCCCGCTGCCGCGACTCCCATACGGCGGATCCATCACGCTAGAATCCATACCCATCCTCTACGTAGCGTTCTGGCGGGGATGGCGACCGGGTGTCCAGGCAGGCATCCTCTGCGGCCTCCTCCAGTTGCTCCTCGATGCCCACATCTACCATCCCATCCAGGTGATCCTAGATTACCCTCTCGCATTCGGTTTGCTCGGCCTGTCGGCCCTACTCCCTATGCAAATTCCGGGCATCATCCTGGGTGCGTTCCTGCGCTACCTCTCACACGTCACCTCGGGCATCGTGTTCTTTGGCGCTTACGCACCGGAGGGTACGAGCACCTGGGCCTATTCCATGGCCTACAATGCGACCTACATCGTCCCCGATGCCATAATCGCTGCCATCCTGGTTCCCGCACTGTTGAAGCAGACCAGGAGGCTATCCCAGCCGAAAAAAGCAAAGCCGACCGACTCCGAAAAGCCGACCGGCTGAAGACTATGGCGCAGAGGCCGCGCGATCAGTTCACTGCGCACCGATAGGTCCACTCGAGCGCCGCGACCATCTCCGCTTCTTGAACCGCTCTCAAGAGCGTCTCCTCCATCTCGTCCGGGACACCAGCCTCAGAGAATCGCTCGCACATATCAACGAAGTACTCCGAGTCCCAGATCCCTTCACTGTCCAGGTGCTGCTTGAGGGAAAAGGCCAGGTCCCGTGTCTGGCCATACTCCGGCCTCAAGAGAACCCGTTCCAGCACTTCCTGAACGGCGTCGCGAATCTGCAGAAGGCCTTCCCACGACCGGGCGCGCTCGAACCATCCACGTGCGTTCCCGAAATCGGGCTCCCGGCGATGGATAACGCCGTGCCAGAAGTTCGCCGCCACACTCTCCCTCCCAAAGGACTGGCTGATTGTGTGGCTCGTCTCTAGGTCGTCGTTGAACAGGTGCAGTCCCGCCAGCAGGAGAGCGGGAAACTCGTTGCCCCCCTCGGCGACCAGATCGCCGGGAGCCGTCTGGTCGAGCAACCGCTTCAGGAAAGACTCGCGCATCCCAGAAGGCACGAGCTCGCGAACCAGACTCCCGGCAGGATCCATATCCACGTTCCACACCGCCAGGTCTTCATCGAGCAATTCGACCGACAACCCTTTGGACGCCAGCCGGATGTCGTATTCCCACACCGCTTGATCGATATGACGGTACGCCCCCAGGTCCGCCATCGTATCCGACCGGATCAGCAACGCGCCGGGCTTCCACGGAGCAAGCAGGAGAGACGAGACACGGAGCCCGACACGGTGAATCAGGTCGAAATTCGTCTGCTTCATACGACCGGTCGCATCGCGGACAGACACCCGGTGCGCGGACCCGACACCTGCCCCTTCACCACCTTCCCGCAACCGGAGCACCTGTTTCTCGATCTTGCTCGGGTCCCACGTCACGCCCTGCTCTGTGTGGACGAGAAACTCGCCCTTCGCCTGGTCTCGTGCCGCGTTCAACGCTGCCGTGCGTCCACCCGGGATGTTCGGCATATATTGGACCAGTAGAGTCTCCATGAGAGAGGCCGGATAGCTCTGGGAGGCGATGCTCTGCATCGTTTCCCGGACAGACGACGTTTCCAGGTCGTCGGCCGGCACAGCCAGTAATACGGAGACTTTATCTTGATCCATCTATTGCGCTCAATTCTCTGTTTGCGTCAGCTGACCGCGCGGTCGTTCGCTCGTCAACCGTCGGACATCGGGTGGGCGAAGCGCCACCAGCGATGACAGCTCGAGGCTTGCCGCCCGGGTCAACAATGGCTCCTCCTCGCTCGCAAGCTGGTAGGCCTCTTCGACATCGTAATTCACGCCTCGGAAGCGGTAGAGCGACCCGAGACTGGACAGATGACCGGACCGCCGCAGGCTGTTCGTCACGCCCATCTTGAAATAGTATCTGCGCCGATCTTCGCTACTTCCCCAGGCTAGGGCCTCCTGATCTTCGGGGAGCGCCGCCATCGCTTCGTGCATCTCTTCCTGCAGTAGGGACAACGCCTTGTCGAACTCCCTAAGCACGTCCCCCATCACCTGACGCCGCTCGGCGTCGGGTTCCGACTGGATCCGGTCCTGAAGCACCAGGGCGGCACGGGAATAGAAATGCATCCGCGCCCTGCGATCGTCACCGAACAGCTCCACCTCCACCTCGTCCGCCTTCTCCAGGAGAGAGTCGAACCTCTGCGCCTCGTCGGAAACGCCGGCGTAGTCATCATCCATCCGCGCCAACTGGATACCGACCAAAAGCGCACGTTCGAGCGCCGCGCTGGCGTATTCGTCTTTCATCGAGAAGACCGTCAGAGCGCCAGAAGCTTCGGGTTCCACATCCTGAACCGGCGGCGCGACGAACCCGAGGCCCGAAACCATCTGCCGGGCCTCCGCGGCAGTTATCCCCACGCCGACGAGCATTTCCTGAAGAATCGTCCCGACTTCCGCCGATCCGGAAGTGGCCAGGTCGCCGCCACGCACTCGGTCCAGCGCTTCTCGAGCCACGTGCGCCTGCAGACCTGGATCGATCGAAACATCCGAATGAATAGATGAGCCGGTCAGCCACCAGATCAGCGCGACGATCGCGCACAGAGTTAGGACGACGCTCAGCACCGTCAGGCCCTGAACAACTCGCCCATTCGCCGACCCAGGAATCGCCCGGCCAAGAAGAGGCTGGCCATCAAGAGTAGCATCCCAAGTACACCCATCGCGCTAGCAATGTAGGCGCCATCTGAGATCCGTCCGAGGAGCGCGTAGATCGCGCGGGTGATAGGGTAATACTCACTCTTCATCGCCAGGATCAGGCTGTCGCTCACCTCGAGCATCGCGAACGAGAAGCACAACACTCCCCCGGCCACAAGATTAGCCAGGATCAGAGGGAAAGTTATCTCCCAGACCGACCGGAACTTGGACGCCCCCATGTTCTGAGCCGCCTCTTCGAGTGCCACGCTTGTTTGCTGGAAACCCGCATACGCCGACCGAACCATATACGGAAGTCTACGGACGCCATAGGCGATGACCAGTAGCGGCATCGGGAAGTGACGCGCGTCGAGGAAGGTACCCGAGTATCCGGAGAGGTAGCCGAAAGCCAATACGAGCCCCGGAAGAGCCAGGGGGAGCATGGCGAGCCCGTCAAGCACGCCCTTGAACGGAATGTTCGTTCGAACCAGCAGGTAAGCGATCGCGACGCCGACCACGATATCCAGAAGCGTGCTGAACACGCTGAGGATCAGGCTGATCTTGATGCTGGTCGACGATATTGGGTGGTCGAACACCATCGTGTAGTGCGATACCGTCATCGACTCGGGCAGGACGGTCATGAACCATCGATCGGCGAACGACGTCAACACGATGCTCAGATGCGGCAGAAGTGCGATACCCGTGACGGACAGCATGATCGCCCAGATCGCGACCGTCATACCCGGGGACGCCTGCTTCCGCGCACCTGCCACGTGCCCACGAGACACCATCTCCACCTTCTGTCCGCCCATCAACTGCTTGGCCAAGTAGAAGAAGAAGATCGTCATCACGATCACCAGGACCACAAGAGCATAGGCGACCGGGTTTTCGTTGATGTCGGCGATCGAGTTGAAGATCTCGACGGCGATCACCTGCCGAAAGTTGAACACGAGCGGGGTCCCGAGATCCGTGAACGCCCAGATAAACACGATAATCGCACCGGCGAAATACCCCGGAAGCATCAGCGGGAACGTGATCGTCCTGAACAACTTGAAGCCGCTGCTCCCGACGTTCCGCGCCGCTTCGTCGAGGCTCGGATCGATGTTCGACAACGCCGCCGCCACGTTCAGATACATGATCGGGTAGAGGTGAAGCACTTCGAGAATGACCACCCCGAGGAACCCACCCCCACCAAAGAAATCGATCGGTTGATCGATCACCCCCATCCGCATCAACAGCAGGTTGATCGACCCGAACCGGGCGAACATCTGCTTCATCCCGATCGCCCCCACAAACGGGGGGAGGACCATTGGAACCAGGATCACCCCCTGGAGGAACCCTTTGCCTTTGAAGTTGTAGTGAACGAGCAGGAAAGCGAGCGGCAAGCTGAGTAGCGTGGTCGCCACGGTCGTCACCATAGCGAGGCGGAAGCTGTTCATGATGGCTTCCCCATAGACGGGGCTCGTCAGCATAAATTCGATAAACTCGAACGTGAAGCGCCCGTCAACGTAGAACGCACCCACAATCGCATACCACAGAGGATAGAGCAGGAAGGCGCCGAAGAACGCAGCCAGAGCAGCCAGGAAGACGGCCGTGCCCGGCGTCAGGTCATACCGTCTCAGCACGCACGTCTCCCTCGTCGGACAGGATAACCACCTTGGATGGGCTGAACTGGAGCCGGACCGTATCGCCTCGCTTCGCCTTCGGGTTTACGGGGTCGTACTCGACCACCCTCAGGGGCGTCTCGTCCGCCAGGTCGATCACATACTGCTCGACCTCACCCAGATACACCACGTTGCGGACATCCCCCGTTACGGTGTTGTCACCGGGAGGAGGCTCTCCCTCCACGAAGGACAGCCCTTCCGGCCGCACGGCGCAGAACACCTTGTCACCCTTCTGCAACCCGTCTCGTGCAGGGCGTCCATTGATCACACCCAGCTTCGTGTCCACGGACGTTTCCTCACCGACAGCCGAAACGGTCCCCGCGATCAGGTTGATCTCCCCGATGAAGTCCGCGAGGAATTGGGACTGCGGGTTCTGATACAACTCGCGTGCCGTACCGACCTGCACCACGTGGCCGCTGTTCATGACTGCCATCCGGTGAGACATGGCAAGGGCCTCCTTCTGGTCGTGCGTCACGTAGATCATCGTCTTCCCGATCTCGCGCTGCAGATCCAGAATCTGCTGACGCATCTCCAGCCGCAATCGCGCATCCAGGTTCGACAGCGGCTCGTCCATCAGGATCACATCAGGTTCGATCACCAGCGCTCGTGCCAGCGCGACGCGCTGCTGTTGCCCGCCGGACAGCTGATTCGGCGAACGGTCCGCATACGGCGTCATCTGAACCATTTCCAGCGCCCGGTACACTCGCTTGTCCATTTCCTCTCGGTTCACGCTCCGCATCGACAGACCATACTCTACGTTCTTCTGCACCGACATGTGCGGCCAGAGCGCGTAGTTCTGAAACACCATCCCCGTGTTCCGCTCGTTTGGGGGCACGTTGGTCACATCCCGGTCCCCGAACAGCACGCGTCCTCCCTCCGGCTCGTAAAACCCCGCGATCATCCTCAGCAAGGTCGTCTTCCCGCAACCGGACGGCCCGAGCAGGAAAAAAAACTCTCCTTCGGAGATCTCGAGACTCACGCGATCAACGGCAACCACGCGGTCGAATCGCTTTGTGACCTGATCGAGAGTGACGCTCACCATAGCATAACTGTCAGAACCAGCGTTTTTGTTTTAAAATAGCGAGCACTGCCGCAGCATACACGAGGGTGATACCAATCGCGACCTGCCCGACGCGTCCAGAAACGTCGACGACATCGAGATCCAGCGCGGTCAGCCCGAGCAGGGGGAGAAGGAGGCCTGTCACCACGGCCACACCCCACCGGACCGCGCTCTGAGTTCGCCGCGTATCGGCCGCCCGTGTAGAATCGATTGCCCACGTCAGCCGTTCGATCGCCTGCACCATTCGGTGATGCAGATGCCGGTTGTGATCGTGTACGTCCCGGAAATAGTCACGGTTCTCCTCAGACACGAACGAAGACTCGCTGTAGGCGAAGCGCTCGAGCGCTTGCCGCTGATGCTCGGTGATCGAACGGAAGGTCGTCAGATCCCGGTGCAGATCGACGGTCTCGCCGAGATCGAGCGAAGCGTCGCCGACGGCCTCCGCCACGCGATCTACTCTCGCCTCCAGCCCTTCTACGGCCGGTTTGCAGTAGTCGATCACCGTGTTCAGGACGCCGTGGAGCAACCAGTCGGACGACCGCAGCAGAGAACCCGGGTTCTTGGCCACCACCCCACGGGTGTCGAAGATGCCCTTGATCTCACCCGCGTGGTGCGTCACCAGAAAGTTGGTACCGACGAAGATGTCCAGCTTCTGATCCACCAATCGATCCTGTCGATCCGGGGCAGCCGCGTGGAAGACCGCGTAGGTATACCCGTCATACTGGTCTTCCTTCGGTAGCCAGGCATCGTCGATACAGTCTTCGACCGTCAGGATATGGAAACCGAAGATTCCCCCGAGCACACCCGTCTCTTCGTCGGTCGGGTTTGCGAGATCGACCCAGATGGTGCGTCCACGATCGTTCAGATGCCTCGGCAGCTCTGCGATCGAGGGTGTCTCCATGCGGTTGGATTCCCGCGAATACGAAAAGATCCGAATCATACGCTCTCCACACTATGCGCCGCGCGTCTTCCGCAGCATCCAAACCGTCCCCAGGGCGATCCCGGCCGGAAACGCGAACGTCAGCCAATCGAATATCGTGGCGAGCGTGTCATCCGGTTCACCATACTTTTCGCGAGCAAACTCGGTCCACTCTCCGAGCTTCCGGACCCGTAATCCTTGGTCATTCCGCCAGACGGCGCCCAACTCGAGCGCCGCACGCTCGGACAACGGCATGAAGGACAGCTGCCGGATTTCCTCTTTCGTCAGCCCGTCCTTCTGAGCCTCTTTCCACGCGTGGCGCAACCGGTCGTGAGAGTCGATCACGAAAGCACCGATCATGTCGTTCAGCACACTCCAACGCGCTGACGCCCTGGCGGAATCGTAGACCAGGTCCGACCGCCACTTGAACGGGTTGAGGGTGACGGCCGCATACTGACGATGCGTTTCATACAGCTCAGGCACGACCGTGAACCGGTTCAGCTGTCGCTGAACGGGGCCCCCTTCAGCCCCCTTCTTGAGGAACCAGAGCTTCTGCCCGGCCTCGGACATCACGAACGTCACAAAAGCTCTGGCCACAGCGAGGTTCGGAGCCCCCTTCAGGATCCCGAGACCATCGGGGTTCACGATCGTCATGTTGTCGGGCATCGTGAATCCGACGAACTGTTCACCGACCTCTGCCACTTGGGCCCAGGCGTAGAAGTCGATGGCCAGCCCAAACGCCACTTCTCCGACGGCAACGTCCTTCGGAGCCTGACTTCCGCTGCTGCTGAAGTTACGGACGTTCGCTCCCATGGTCGTGATCACTTCCCAGCCTCGTTCCCACCCGTAGGCCTGAAGGATCAGCTCGTAAGCCATGTGGACGCTGCCGCTGAACCGTGGATCACCTGAGCCGACCCACGTCGCATACCTCGGGTCACCCAGTTCTTCCCACGATTTCGGTATGCGGAAACCGAGTGTCTCGATCACCCGCTTGTTGTAGACAATCCCGAACCCGGCGAGCGTCGCCCCATACCAGCGATACTCGGGGTCGTAAACGGGGATCCCACCGATCGTCGGCGCAACCCTGTTGAGGACCCGGTCGGGCAACCGAAAGGGCTGCAAGATACCCGCGTCGGCAAGTTCCGTATAGGGATCCAGACCGCCTCCGAAGAACAGGTCGATCTGGATGCCCTCGGGCTGGCGTGCGAACTCGCCTTTGATATACCGGAGGATCGAGCTCGTTCCGCCGCCCACATCGAGCCACTCAAGCGTAACGGTGCGACCCGTCTGCGCTTCGTAGTGGGATGCGAACGCCGCCTGGAACTCGTTCTGGATCTCGTCCGAATGCGGAGACACCAGCACCACCCGGTCCAGCGCCGATGCGGGACCAAAACAGCATGCCAGGACGAATGTCAGGATCGCACGCGTCACCGTATACGCCGGCTAGAACTCGCCCAGAACGGAGGTCAGTTCTTCTTCTCCCTTGCCGATCAGGATGCTCAGATCCCATTCGGTCGTCCCGTGGGCGGGGACCGTACCACACGCATCCAGGCCGACGGCTACGTCAAGTCGATCGACTTGTGACGTCGACGGCTCCACGGCCACCTGATGGAGGTTATGCCACTCCCCTTCGTTCACCCACAGACCGAGGTGCGGGAAGCGCTTGGCCGGGAACAGGAAACCGATGAACTCATCCTTCGGGTAGACGAGCGCGCACCGACCCTGATCGAGCGGCGTCGTAAACAGCTTCTCCGACTCCTTCGTCCGGCTCGATCGGATCACGCTACGATCATAGCTCTTGTCGAGCGTAAAGTCGGTCACCTCGGGCCACGTGTGCTTGGTCATCGGCTTACCCAGCCGATCTTCCGAGCTCGACCAGGTCACGACGTCGGCGCCCGGCGGGAGCATCAGCTTTGACTTGGTCTCAGCCTTGAAGAGCGGGTGGAAGGCATACAGGAAGGGCATATCATAGGGGCTCTCGTTCGTCACCGAGTAGCTGAGCCGGATATATTGTTTCTCGTGACGGGCGAGCGTCTCGAAGCTGATCGTCCGTTCGAACAGGTAGGGCAACCGGATCCCCCGGACCCACGTACGCAGCTTGTCCTTGGTGATCTCGTGCTGCCAGGGCAGACACCAGAGCTCCCCGTGATCGGGTATGTCGGTCCCCTGCCAGGGATAGTTAGGGTAGGGGCAACCACCCACTGTCGGGAAACACTCGTCCGCGCCATCACGCTCGTAGTTCTCGAACGCGTCGCCATAGACACGCGGGCGATAGTCGACGTTCGTTCTCGACAGAAACTCACGCTTCGTCTTCCGGTTCAAGATCGATGTTATCTTGGCCCCGAGCTGCGGTACGACTGTCACGGAGTACTGATCGCTGGTCAGCGTCACCTCCTTGATGTCGTCGACGAGTTTCGACTCCTTGATCTTTGCCTTTTCTGTGGCCACGGTACTCTCTCCTCTCGATACGCGTCGCGGACGTCGTTCCGTCACCGGGCGAGAAACCGAGCAGACCCGCTTGGGACGCCCGTCCAGACGCTGTGCTTCCGTGGTTGACGAGTTTACTTCTTTGGACGTGATCTCCTTCTGGACGATCTCCCCGGCCCACGTCCGCCTCGCCGGCGTCTCCGGGGTCCAGATGGGCGCGAGGAATGCAACTCAGGCTCCTCCCCGAGCCAAACCGGTTCAATCCCGTTCGCGCGGATCAACCGCCCCAGCGCGCCCAGGTCTCGATTCGTTACAAACGTGACGGCGACACCCTCGCGACCCATCCGTCCCGCTCGCCCGGTACGATGCGTATACGCCTCGTCAGACATCGGGAAGTCATAGTTGATCACGTGGGTGACCTTGTTGAAATCCAACCCGCGCGCCGCGACATCCGTCGCGACCAGCAGGTCGATCTCCTTGCTCTTGAACTTCCGGAACACCGCGCTCCGCTGCGGCTGATCCAGTCCACCGTGAATGATCTCCACCGACGGCTGGGTCGACCTGAGCTGCCGGAACAGCTGCGAACTCCGCGATCGGGAGTTGCAGAAAACGAGCCCCTGACCGATCTCGTTCGACCGAAGGTAGTCGTAGAGCTCGTCCTCCTGGTTCCCGTGCTTGACCACTCGGAAGCAGTGCATCAGCGACTGTGGCGCCACCTGGTCCTTGTTCAGTTCCAGGCGAACCGGGTCAGTCTGATACATCTTGGCCAGACGAGCGACGGCCTTCGGCATCGTCGCTGAGAACAGGAGCGTTTGCACCTCCTGCATGATGCACGAGAAGATGAAATCCACGTTCTCGATGAAGCCCATCTTCATCATCTCGTCGGCTTCGTCGAGCACCACCGTCCGCACGTTGTCGAGTGGCAGCGGGTTGTTCCAGATGTAGTCGATCAACCGTCCGGGCGTGGCGACTAGGATATGTACCCCGTCCTTCAGCTTCGCCCGCTGGATGTCCATGTCGAACCCGCCGAACATCGCGAACGGCGCGACGTCGGAGTGTTTGGACACATCTGCGATCTCCGACACGTATTGCTGGGCCAATTCACGCGTGGGCACCAGGATCAGCGCCTGAATCTCGCGTATGGCCGGATCGACCATCTCCACGAGGGGAACCGCGCACGCGCCGGTCTTCCCGGACCCCGTCTCGGCCAGTCCGATGAGGTCCTTGTTCTCCAGGATGTGAGGGATCGCCTCCTCCTGAATGGGCGTCAGGTCCTCATACCCCATCTCGTGCAGCGCAGTCTGAATCTCCGGCTTCAGCACCAGTTCGGCGTATTTCATGCGTTCCTTTGTGTTAGAACTTCCCCGTCCTGGACTCGAACTTGGTCGGCTTTCCCAACGTCCGCCCCCCGGCCTCCAGCCAACCGGCGACCCAGGTCGTGATCTGATCGATCCCGATGTGGGGTTCTCCCAGCGTGTCGAGCATTCCGCTCGCATCGCCGAGGAGTGCCGTCGGCGCTTCCTCTCCCATAAACGTGGGCTCTATACCCAGCTTGTCTCCGATAGCCTCTGCGATGGATCGAACCGACAGGACCTCCCGCCCCGTCATATTTAATGTCTTCGTAGGCGACGAGCAGAACGGGAACGACCGGCACAGATACCCGTTGGCATCGCCCTGCCAGATCTGGTTGACGTATCCCATCGTCAGGTCGACCGGCTCTTCTGCCGCGACCTTCTGCCCGACATCAAGAACGATCCCGTATCTCAACTCAGTCGCGTAGAACAGGCGGATGATCGCCAGGTCAGTCCCCAGACGATCCGCCATGTGTGCGGCAACCCGCTCACCACCGAGCCGGGATTGGGCATACTCACCGATCGGCTCGACCTCGTCTGTTTCCGTCGCGCCTCTGCCATCGGTCGACGCGAACTTGTAGACGTTCCCGGATGAGACATACACGATCTTCGAATCTCGATAGCGCGACACCACCTGCGCCGGCAGGAGCGTGTTCATCGCCCACGTCAGCGGCTCGTTACCCGTCGACCCGAACTTGTGCCCGGCCATCTGGTAGACATAAGGGGCGTCGGGTAGATCAGGCAGAGCGGCTTCATCCAGCAGGTCCGCCTTAATCGTCTCGATCCCGCGATCTTCCAGGTCCTGTCGAGACGCGGGGTCCGAGAACCGTGACACACCGATCACACGTTTTGCGCCGGCCCGAACGAGCAACTCGCCGAGCGTCGGGCCCATCTTTCCGGCGACCCCCAGAATCAGGATGTCTCCGTCCAGATCCCGCACAGCCACCTCCACATCGGGGGTCGGCGTCGTCATCTGATCGATCAGTTGAGCTTCTGTCTCGATCCGTTCGAACGAAGTCACGTCAGACACATCGCATCCTAGAAAAACGGTCGATCATCACGGGCGTACTGCTTCAACGCCTCTTCGTTGAGCGTCACACCGAGCCCGGGGCCATCCGGCAGGATGAGGTAGCCATCCTGAATCAGCGGCGGATCGGCGACCACCAGTTCGTGCCAGTGGGGTCGGTCCACCCAGTGCCACTCGAGCACCAGAAAGTTCGGGATCGACGCGCAGCAGTGCGCTGACGCAACCGTTCCGAGCGGTCCACACACGTTGTGCGGAGCGAACGGGATGTGATACATCTCGGCGTGGTTCGCGATCTTCCGTCCCTCGGACAGGCCGCAGCACTTCGGCAGATCCGGCATGATCACGTCCACGGCCTGCTTCTCGATCAGATCGCGGAAGCCTCCACGCATATACAGGTTCTCGCCCGCGCAGATCGGGGTCTTCGTCGATCGCTTGACTTCTCGCATCGCATCGATGTTCTCCGGCGGAATCGGCTCTTCGAGCCACAGCAGGTTAAAAGGCTCGAGCGCCTGAGCGACACGAATGGCGGCGAAGATGTCGTAGCGACCGTGCATGTCGATCGCCAGATCGACCTGCGGCCCGATAGCCTCTCGCACGGCGGCCACACGATCGACCATCTGGCCCAGTTCGCCCGGGGTGATCGACCAGTTGTAGGTGTCGAGCTTGTAGGGACTCTTCGCGTCATCGATATCGAACTTGATCGCGTTGAACCCCATCGCCACGATTTCCTTCGCCCGAACGGCATACGACTCAGGCGAATCGTCCTCACCTGCGTGGCAGTCGCAGTAAAGCCGAATCCTGTCACGAAACTTCCCCCCGAGCAGCTGGTAGGCGGGCACACCCATCGCTTTGCCTGCAAGATCCTGAAGCGCGATCTCGATCCCTGTCAGTGCGGTGACCGCGTTCCCGGCGATGCCACCGTTGAACAGGTATCGCCTGCGGATCATCTCATACAGGCGGTCGATTTCGAGCGGGTTCTCCCCCTTGATGATCCCGGCCATGTTCTCGATCAGCCGGCTGCAACCATCGCCACCGTGGATACACTCCCCAATCCCTTCAAGCCCCTCGTCGGTCTGGATCTTCACAAACGTCGAGTAGCCGTGTCCGCTCGCTTCGGCCGTCTTGATATCAGTGATCTTCATTCGGTCCTTCTACTCTCGCCACTCATCCCTTCGGGAACGCCGTGCCGTCTTCAGGCTCGTATCCCAGAATCTTGCGATTAATCTCCAGATCGAGCCAGGAATGCTCGTGATTCGACACGCCATGCACGACGGCGTAGTCGATGTCCCCAACCTCGATGCAGCGGGCGAACAGCTGAGCCGTATCGCGGCGGCTGATCCCCATGCTGGGCCGTTCCTTGTCCCAGTCCCCATCCTGCTCGAAACGAGGGCTCCCGAGCCTGACCATGATGCAAGATAAACTGTGAGTGTGGGAATACACACGCCCCAAGGCCTCACCCCAGCATTTGGTCGCACCGTAAACGTTGATCGGGTAGATCGGTGCTTCCCACGGGACTGGCGTGATGTCGTCGTGCCCCAGTATGGCGTTGATACTGCTTGCGAACACGATCCGCTTGCACCCAGCCTCGTGCGCGGCCTGAAAAGCGTTGTAGGTAGCGATCACGTTCCGGCTCAGGAGAGAGTCATAGAACTCCGCTCGAGGGCTCGGGTCAGCTGCCAGGTGGACAACGGTCTCGATCCCGTTGCACGCCGACTTCATCGCCTCAAAGTCCGCACAGTCGCACCTGACGAATTCGTGCGCGGATGGTTCTGCGTCTCGCACATCGGCGAGACGCAGATCGAATCGATCGCCCCAATGCTCGAGCAGCATCCGCCCGACGAACCCCGCCGCACCTGTCAGCAAAACCCTTCCGCTCACGCCGTCTCCGGTATCCCGTAGACCGGGCGGGGCATCGACTTCTCCTTCAAGGACACTTTCTCCAGGGCAGACAGCTGGTTCCGCGAGTCTTCTTCCAGCAGATTGTATCTATCGACCGATATCGCGATCGGCGACGGTAGTTCTTTGGTCGCGTTCTCCAACCGGGCCGCTATGTTTACGGCGTCTCCGATCACGGTGTATTCGAGCCGCTCTTCCGACCCGATGTTCCCGGACACGACACTCCCGTAGTGAATCCCTATCCCGTTCCTCAATGGGGTCAACCCACGTCCCACGAGTTCCTCGTTCAGCGTCACCAGACCATCTCGAATGCCCAGCGCCGTTTGCAGAGCGCTCTCACAGGGATTGGAAGACCGGTCTAGACCGTAAACAGCCATGGCGGCATCGCCGATAAACTTGTCGACCACGCCGTCCTGCGAGTTTCACGCAACCGACGCCGCATTATGAGCAGAACGATCATCAAGGCGATGGACGAGCCGACAAAGCCCATGAACTTCGTCGTGATCGAAAGGAACCGATTGGTGTCGGCCTGACGAGAATCGGGAAGCGGCAGCAAGCCGCTGGATCGTCTCATACTCCGAGTCGAGGGCGATCGCATTCGCGCTGAAGATACCCAGCGTCAGGGTGCCCAGGATCACCTGCAGCCCACTCTCCAGCGGGAACTCTTACATCGCCGCATTCCATAGCGCGATGCTGCCCCTACCGGCCACCCATGTGGTCAATTAGGTACGCAGGAACCATCAGGGACGAACAAGGTCAATCTCGTCCGCATCGACACGAGACCGGGTCAGGACCAGCTTTCCGGCGTGTGCGAGTCCCAACCCCACCGACATCTCCACAACCAACTCGTAAAGGTCTATCTGGTTGAGGAACGGGCAGAACTCGATACCGTAGTAGGTCATCACAAACACGGCCACCAGTTATAACCCGTTGTTTTTTCTTAATATACATTTTGGCACCCTGAAACTCCCGAAAACCTCACCGCTTCGCATATAATTCCTTTAAAAACAGGTATTTATATAAAACAGCCTTTATAATATAGAGGCTATTCGCACCTTGCACAACCATAATAAGTAGGCGCCCTAAACCGGTTGACAGCCGCGTAAAACGGGGACTACTGTTTGCCTGCAATCGATCACGATACCTAGGAGCCGAACGTTGTCATTCGCCAAGCAAATCCTGCAGCTTCTCGAAGGTCGCCGCCTCTTTATGGCCTGTTCCGTTGGATGCGGCCTACTCTTCGCGGGCGCCAACCTTATCCCGCCACTCCTGATCCGGAAGCTGATCCAGTGGCTGACCGAAGGAGCAGGATCCACGGGCGAACTCCTTACCGTGAGCATCGCGCTCTTTGCCGTTTACCTAGTCCGTGGCGCCACCCGTTACGGCTACGGGTGGTTCTCTCACCAGACGGCCTACAACGTCCTCCACGACCTGATGGTTCGCGTCTATCGGCACCTGCAGCGCCTGCCTCACCGATTCTTCTCAGACCAGCGAACCGGTTCGCTCATGTCCCGATCCATCAACGACATCGAGTCCGTCGAAGACTTTGTCGCCCACGGGATTCCGGAAACAGCCCTCGCAGCGATCATTCCCGTCTCGATGATCGTCGTCCTGTTTTCGCTGAACCCTGAGCTCGCGATCGTTACGCTCCTGCCCATCCCGATCGCGGCGTTCCTGGTCTACAGGTTCGTGTCCAAGGTCCGGGCGATGTGGCGAAGCGCCCGCGAGAGGCTGGCAGAACTGGTCGCCCTGGTCCAGGACAACCTGTCCGGGATCCCCGTCATCAAGTCGTTCGTCCAGGAGTCGAATCGATCGGCCCTCGTCACCAGACGCAGCGCGGCCTACCGCGACTCACTGCTCAAAGCCAATAACATCAGCCTCCTGCCCGCGGGAATCATCGAAGCCACGGGCGGCCTAGGAATTGTCCTGGTCATCTGGTCCGGTGGAGAGATGGCGTTCGAGAACCGCATCTCGGTCGCTGATCTGTTCGTCTTCATAGTCTACCTGGGACACATCTACCAGCCTTTCCTCCAACTGGCGTCGATCAACGATGTCCTCCAGAAGGCGGCGGCCAGTACCGCTCGCGTGTACCAACTCCTCGCGATCGAGCCGGAGATCGAGGACAAACCGGACGCCATCGCACCAGATGATGTCGAGTGGCGGATCGATTTCGACCGTGTCCACTTCGCTTACGCTCCCGAGACACCGGTCCTGACTGACATCTCCTTTACGGTCGAGCCGGATCAGGTGGTCGCATTGGTCGGTCCGACAGGAGCGGGCAAAACGACGATCTCCAGCCTGATCCCACGCTTCTACGACGTACAGTCCGGTACTATTCGCATCGGCGGACACGACGTCCGCGACCTCCGCCTGGACTTTCTCAGACGCAACGTCGCCAGCGTGCTCCAGGATGTCTTTCTCTTCCATGGAACCGTGGGAGACAACATCCTGTTTGGCCGCCCCGAGGCGACGGAGGCGGAATTGATCGAGGCTGCCAGAGCTGCGAATGCCGACGAGTTTATCGCCGGTCTTCCCGACGGGTATGACGCTGTCATCGGTGAACGGGGCGTTCGCCTGTCTGGTGGGCAGAAGCAACGTCTCTCGATCGCGCGCGCCATCCTGAAGGATGCGCCCATCCTCCTGCTCGACGAAGCAACCTCGTCTGTCGACGCGGAGACCGAATCCCTGATACAAGAAGCGATCCAGAACCTCACTCGGAACCGGACGACGGTCGTGATCGCCCACCGCCTGTCCACCGTTCGGACCGCTGACCGCATCATCGTTCTCGAAGCCGGCGCCATATCCGAATCCGCTTCTCACGATGCCCTGATGGCTGCGGACGGACTGTATGCACGCATGGTCAAGAGCCAGGATCTCTCAAGATCGTGGCAGATCCACCGAGACCAGGAGAAAGCAGCAGACTAGGTGGTTCTCTCCAACCGTCTGCGCATTTCTGCTGACCGTGACCCTTCCGGGTCTGCTGTTCGGATCGGGCTCCATCCACTCGGATATAGACAGCGATGGGCAGGTCGGCTTCTGCGACTTCCTTCTCCTGTCAGCGACATTCAATCACCCCGCGGCAGACTCCGCCTTCAACCCCGCTGATAACCTGAACAGCGACGGGGCCATCGACTTTTCTAACTTCCTGATCTTCGTCGACGACTTCGGGAATACCTCTCCCGACGTGGGCAACGACGTCGGCAACGGATTCGAGATCGTACACGGGCCTGATGCGCCCGGGGACGGTGATCGAAACAACCCGTTCCGGTCCCTCACGGTCCACCCGGAAACGTCAGCCACGATCCTGCTCGGTACCGAACGGAACGGCTTCGTGCGCAGCCTCGATGACGGGGTAACCTGGACACGCCACCGAAGCGGCTTGCGCCACAGTGGTGAAAACTATCCCGAGATCTGGGACATCGCCTAAGACCCGTCGAACCCGGCCGTCGTGTTTGCGGCGACCCGGGATTCACCTAGCCCCGTGACAGGCGACTATCCGACCTCGACCGGCGGGGTTTATCAAAGTGATGACGGGGGAGAGACCTGGACGCTGAAGAACTGCGGGCTGACCAGTTCCGCGTCACCAGCGTGGAAATCCTCACCTGTGATGATCCTGCGGTTGTTATCGGGGTTGAAGGAGGGACAGCCTCGTTCCAGGAACTTCAGGGCGAATTCTTCGCCGGAGGATTGTATCGGTCGGCAGACCTGGACGAGAGCCGTTACCGCCGTAGACGATTCGACGAACGGATACCTGCACCTCGAAGGTCGACTCGATCGTGTTCTCACGTTTGGGGCCAATCTGTCTGCCCTGGGGAAGAATGGAGGGTTCCTGACCAGCAAGGACGGGTGTACGACGTGGTCCTCATTCGCCGACAGCTTGCGTTCTCTGCTCCTGACCGAGTTTGCCCTCAGCAGTGATGGCCAGGTGGTTTTGGGGAACGCTCGAAACACCTTCTACCTGCTGGTGTTTCTCGACGGTGCGCTGACCTGGCAACAGACTGAGATAAATCAGGCTAACGGCCCGGGTGCCCCAACACGGTGATGTTCGGCGCCAACCAGACCGAGATCAAACGGCCTACGGACCTGCTCGTCACCGAGGGCTCGATCCTCTACAAGATCATCGACGGCGGCGCGTCATTCGACCAGCTCGTGAACATCCTCAACGACGTGCTGAATCCGTGAATGCTTAGCGACATTCCCATTCCCTCACGTCCAAGAACTCAGACTTTTCCTCATCTGTCGCGACTCGCTGCGGAGACAGCGCACCGGATTCGAAGCTCGCATCACGCAGAACCCCTTCCTGCCTTTGCAGCGGGATCATCGGCCCCTCCATCGTGCTGAAGTGTCCCGCAAACAGGAGTTCGAAGGGGGCCAGTGCGGCCAGCCGAGTCGCTCGGCCAGACTCTCTCCGTCGAGTTAGTCCTCGTAGAAAGCATCCTCGGAATCGCTGAAGTAGGCCATCGTCCCATCGTGAGGCGTCAGCCAGACAAAGCCGTTCTTCGCGTAGAGATGGTAGGGAAGCGAACGTAGCCAGTCCCCAGATACAGGGCCTTCCCGCCGCGCTGTCGAAAGTTCTCCATCAGCGCGTTAGCTTCCCCTTTCCGTCGCTCCTCCGGCTTCGTAAACACGTTCCCGAACAGCCCGACCCTTTTATCGATCTGTCTATACACGAGACCTCCTTTTATGAAGTGCACGCTATACAATCAGCGGCCTACGACGGTCTGATCCACACCGCCACCTGGCCGAGGCATATACCTCTGTCCACTGGGACATCATTCTGAGGCGTTACGGCGCAACGGACACAACCTGGAAGCGAAATCAGAGGAATCGGTATATACGCAAAAGGGATTGCGCAGCGTGTCGCCATCCCTCACTTGCGTATCCACGATGTGACCGGTCAATCCGCCAGCCACCGCTCCACATTCTCCCCCACAAACGCATCATCGTTCAGATGCGGGTAGGCGGCGTAGACCCGGTCGATCTCTTCCTTTTGGCCAGGAGAGAGCCCCTCTTCCGGGTTCAGACACCACGTTCCCTCGAGGAGGCCTTGCCGCCTCAGTACCTCGTGCATACCAGCAATACAGCCGGCGAACGCGTTCGCCACATCGAAGAAGGCCGCATTGCTGTCGGTCACTTCTGCCGCCAACGTCAACTGCGCTTCGGGAATGTCGGCCCCCGCGGCCTTGATGGCCTGGCATTGTTCCAACTGTCGGACCGCCGGCTGCGTCCAGGCCGACCAGTGGCCCAGGAGGCCCCCCACGATTTCCAGTTCGACTTCCCCGAATCGGAAGCGACTCAACAGATCGACGATGATGTTGTCGTCGTTACCTGTGTATAGCGAAATCTGGTCGGCCCTGCCTGACGCGGCCACACCTCTCAGTACGTCCAGCGTCTGATACCGGTTGAACGGCGCCATCTTGATCGCGACGACACCCTCGATCTCCACGAACTGACGCCAGAAGGAATACGGCAGGATCCGCCCGCCCACAGCAGGTTGCAGGTAAAACCCCATCACGGGGATGACATCAGCTAATGCCCGACAGTGCGCGATCAGGGCATCGTCATCCGCATCCTTCAGCGCGGCCAAGCTGACGAGCCCGATGTCATACCCGATGTCTCGAGCCAACGTCGCTTCACGCGTCGCCTGCTCGGTGTTCCCGCTGATTCCCGCGACCTTGATGAAGTCGCTCGAGGCATTGCGTGACATCACATCCTGGGCAAGACGCAGCACCGGTTCGTAGAGCGCGTGATCCGGCTCGCGGATTTCGAACTGAGTCGTATGCACCCCGACGGCCAGGCCTCCCGCGCCGGCATCGATATAGTAGCGCGAAAGGGCACGTTGACGTCGCTCATCCAGCTGTCGGCTCGCGTCCAGTGCGAGAGGATGGGCGGGGATGACTTTTCCTGCTTTGAGTGAGGACTCTACTTCCCTAGAGAGCGTGGGCATTCGGTAATCTTCATCCGTCTGTGAGAGTTAACAGGAGACAGTCGTCAGTCTTCAGTAGTTTCGATCGTTACTTCGTACACCAAGTCTCGGGCTTGCTGATCATCGCACCTAACATTCGACCGATCTCGAACCAGCGTTCGATCAATTCATACCTCGTTTCTGGTTTGAGATATCCGCAGCTCGCCCCTGTATCAATCCAGTGTTGTGTCTCTGCCTGTTCAGCATCCGAATCTGACAGCTTTCTGTCGAAGTGCGCCGGATAACGACGGTTGAGCCAAGCCTCGGCCACGTTGCTACCGATTGACCGGGAAGCCCGACGAATCTAATCTGTGAGCGAGTAGCGCTCCTCAGCCGGAAAGCCTTTGGACAGTTCGAAGAGGTCCTGCTGTAGTTCGAACGCCTTCTGTTAAACGATGAGGTCGCGAAAACTTTTCGCCGTGTTCGACATAGCAGCACTTTTTATGATCACTGACTACTGGAGACTGTCCTCTGGCTTCTGCCTTCGCGGCAGCTAACCCGCCTCGTCTATTCCGAGTCGTGCCCACATCTCGTCCACGCGCTGCTTCACCTCATCGCTCATCTCGATCTTGTCCGGCCATTCCCGGTCGAACCCTTCTTCGGGCCATTTGGTGGTCGCGTCGATGCCCATCTTGGTTCCGAAAGTGAACGCACGGCTCGCGTGGTCCAGGACGTCCACCGGCCCCGGTGTGAATCGTACATCCCGTTCCGGGTCGATGTTGTTGAGCGCCACCCACCAAGCCTCCCTGGGATCCTGAACGTTCACGTCCTTGTCGACGATCACGATCACCTTGGCCAACATCATTTGTCCGAGTCCCCACAGCCCGTTCATCACCTTGAACGCGTGCCCAGGGTATTCCTTGTCGATCGACACGAACACGAGGTTATGGAAAATCCCCTCGGCGGGCATGTGATAGTCCACGACCTCCGGTAGAATCAGCTTCGTAAGAGGCAGGAAAATCCGCTCCGTCGCGTGCCCCATGTAGAAGTCTTCCATCGGGGGCTTCCCGACGATCGTCGTCGGGTAGATCGGCTCGCGACGCATCGTCATGGCAGTGACGTGGAAAGAGGGATACATATCCGCCAGCGAGTAGAATCCCGTGTGATCTCCGAAGGGACCCTCGAGAATCAGATCCTCGCTCGGGTCGACGTAGCCCTCCAGAACGAAGTCGGCTTCGGCCGGCACTTCCAGATCCACGGTCACGCCTTTAACCAGCTCCATCGGCCGTCGCCGGAGGAAACCCGTAAAGATGAACTCGTCGATCGCGGGAGGAAGCGGTGCCGTTGCGCTGAAGATCGTCGCGGGATCTCCGCCGAGCGCAACAGCCACTTCGAGACGCTCCCCTTTCCGTTTCGCCAGTTCGAAGTGTCTGGCGCCCGTCTTGTGCC
This sequence comes from Gemmatimonadota bacterium, assembly GCA_002727195.1. GTDB lineage: Bacteria > Latescibacterota > UBA2968 > UBA2968 > UBA2968 > UBA2968. Next base: position 96,465 of record PBWH01000006.1, on the reverse strand, counting down.
GCTGCCAGTGCATGGCCGTCGTGTTCCGGTCCATAGACTGCATCCGATACATTCCTACATTCCGGATGCCGGACTCCGGATCCTTCGTGATCACCAACGGTAGCGTGATATACGGTCCGCCATCATCAGGCCAGCAGGTGATGATCGGCAGCTTGGACAGATCGATATCGTCGCCCTGCAGCACGACTTCCTGACAGGGTCCGGATCGAACGGTCCGAGGCGGAAAGCCGGCCACCTCCTTCAGCATCGGAAGCATTGCAAGCCTACCCATCAACGAGTTGGGAACCTCAAGCTTCAGCATGCCGGACAGCCGATCCCCGATATCATTCAGGTGATCCACCCCGAGCGCCATGCTCATCCGCTTCCTCGAACCCATCAGGTTGATCGCCAGCGGCATATCACTGCCTTTGACATTCGTGAACAGAAGCGCCTTGCCGCCATCAGGTTGCTTCATCACCCGATCGGCGATCTCGGTCACTTCCAGCACCGGGTCCACGGGCTCAGCGATCCGTATCAGCTCGCCTGCCGCATCCAGGTCCTCGACGAACTCGGTCAGCGATCGGTAGTTCAGCCGTTCAGCCATGTGATCCTCTCGATTCGTTCTCTCTCAACCGGATCTCTCTCTCGTAGTCTTCCGGCGTATCCATATCCCGCAAAATCGAAGCGTCGTCCCAACATACCACATCCGTGTCATCGGGATAACCCCTGACAACCGGCTTGAGGCCCTCGGCCCCGTCCAGTCCCCGGATGCGATCCCCGTACCGGTTGATGTCGATGGCCACTGGATGCCCGCGACGCCCCTCCACCTCCGGAATCACGATGCCCTTCTCGGTTCTATGAAATCGGTCCATGACCGCCCGGGTAACCTCAGCAGTGATCTGGGGTTGATCCCCCAGCAACATAAGCATCCCATCCGCGTCCTTCTCGATGGCACCGAGCCCTGCCAGCACGCTCGTAAACATCCCCTCCGTGTAGTTGGCATTGACGACGTACTCGACACCCTCAGGCAGAGACTCCCGGACGGCCACCGCTTTGTATCCCAGAACGACCACAACTCGTTCCACTGGGACGGACTGTAGCATCTTTACCACAGTCTGGAGGACCGTGTCTTCACCGAAAGGGAGGAGTTGTTTGGGTCGCCCCATCCGTCTCGAAAGCCCGGCAGCGAGCACGACGGCTGCGATTGTCTGACTCATAAGGCTCCTATTATAACACACGGAACTTCTGTCGCCCAATCTGGCCTGCTTATGCGGGGGCAAAACCGACGTAAGCTGCTACTTTTTTTTCATTTACCTTGACTTTGAATTTTGTTGGTACTTAATTGCCGCTCGGCATGAGTAGGTTGTCAACTTTGCCCACCCCTTCCTGATCCACCCCTGAAAATACCACCACAACCTACTGTTATTAAATATTTTAGGTGGGCTCGTGCGGTGCCTGCGAGGAACGTGAAGCCACGACCATTAGTTCTAAGATCGTAATCATTTAAAAAATAGACACTTACCGTTTCTATTCCTGTGAGTCCGGACAATCGACTGCAACGGTGGCCACACCTCGGCCAAAGCTCGAACGGCCGTGCTCGGTTTGTCGAGAGGTAGAGGTCAACCTCACCTGGTTCGTCAACGGACGATGCGCAGCGACCTACCTATGACAGAGTTGCGCCACCGCCTGACGGACGCAACCTGAGGACAGACGTGGACCAGGATCGCACCATACTTGTCGTCGACGACGAATCAGACGGAGTCAGGGCGCAAATGCAACCCTGGGTGATCTGGGCTACGATATTCGCCAGGCGACCCGATGGACGGAGGCGATTGCTAAGGTCCAGGAGAACAGACCGGAAATGGTCCTCCTCGACCTGTATCTGCCGACCATCCAGGGGGAAGCGATCCTTGAGTTTATTCGGGACCTCGACAAGTCGCTCCCCGTGGTGATCGTCTCCTCGGAAATCGATCCCAGCAAACTGGAACAACTCGGCCGCAAGGGGCAAACGGGTTCGTCCGGAAGCCCTTCTCGGAGGAGGATCTCTTCGTCGTCGTGCAGGAAATCCTGTCCGAGATGGTGGCGAAGCGGGTCTCGCACTCCGTCGAGGAAGCGGCCATTGTTAGCCCTGAGCCAGCCTCTCCGAAACCAGCTCAGGTACTTCCTGGACCCGGAGTAGAACGACTCCGACAGACCAGACCCGAGGTCGAGACAGCCCCCGCTCGGAGAAGCAGGGCCGCGACAAGCAGACGTCATAGGCAGATGAAGACATACCTGTATGCCCTCCTCCTGTGTCTGCTCGGGACCTGGTTCTTGTTCGCCGCTCGCGACACGCTGTCGCAAGAATTTTTTCGTATCGACATTCAGGACACGAGAGAAGAAGCACAGTAGATGGATCCTAAAACCTTCAGCACGCCGCCGGAAACGTGTCGGCCAACACCCTTCTGGTATTGGAACGGCGCGATCGAAGAGACAGACATCGCCCGCCAGATCCGCGAGATGAAGGAAAAAGGGCTGGGTGGGTTCGTCATCTCCGCGCGCCCCGGTCTGCAAATCCCCTATCTCTCCCAGACGTGGTATGATCGGGTTGCTCACGCTGTGGACGTCGCATCCGGCGAGGGCCTTAAGGTCTGGATCCACGACGACTTCCCCCATCCCGGGGGCCGTACGGGCGGTCGCGTCGCCCTCTCCGAACCCCGGTTTCGCGCGCAATACCTTTCCTACAGCGAAACCACGGTTCAGGGCGGTCAGCAGGTGGACATGCCGCTACCTTGGGCCGACATCCTGAGAACCATCGCCGTACCGCTCAAGCGAGACCGCAGCCTTTGGGAAGACGCAGAGGACATCTCGGCATACATCGGGACCGATCACTGTCGCGACGAGCACGGAGAACTCGACAAAGACCGCGCAGCCTACCGTCACCGGACCTTCCAAACCACTGAGCCGATTCACCGCCTGTTTTGGAAGGCGCCCGCTGGACGGTGGCGGGTCATTGTCTTTCTGCGTCAAGACATCCTTGGCCAGGGACAGAACACGTGGCACTTCGATCCGTATAGCCGGGATGCCGTCCTCAACTACATCCGGTCTACGTTCGAACCTTATGTGAACACGCTGAAGAAGCACATCGGGAAGACCGTTCAGGGCATCCATACGACCCAGCCCGCCGCATCCCAGGGATACCTGCCGTGGTCCCAGATCCTCCCGGACGCTTTCCTGGCTATCCACGGTTACGACCTGATCAGCCAGCTTCCGGCCCTGATCACCGGATTCGGGCCAAACACCTCGCGGATCCGCTACGACTATTTCCGGACACTCGGAGACCTCCTCGACCGGTCCTACCACCAGACCTGCGCGGAATGGGCCGCCGATCACGACCTCCAGTTCCGGACCGACGTCATGCGATATCGCACGTCGTCTCTGGATCCCAACCACTACCACGGAATTCGGGCCAACACGCGAAAGGCAGAGCAGCAGACGGGCGAACCTCGGTTCGCAGAATCGGATCCCCGGCTGAACCCTGTCTTCCACGTGTCTGCGTCCCGTCAGAGCGGACGCGAAGGCGTCTTCGCAGATGCATTCGATGGTGACGGCTGGTCACTCAACACGCAGGACGTCAAGCACGCGGTCGACCGTCTTGCCGCTCAAGGCTGCGGCACCTACAACCTCCAGGGGTTCGCATACACGATCGCCGGATCTCGCAAGCACGACGTCTCGCCCTCACTGTTCCACCAGGCACCGGCGTGGAAACACTTCGACCAGGTCTCCGAGTATGTGACCCGTCTCTCATATGTCCTCGGCCAGGGCGAGCGACACGCTACGGTCGCGGTCCTCGATCCGGTCACGTCGTTCATGGCCCACCTGGGGCACCCGGAACGGCAATGGGAATACGTCGGGTCGGATCCAGAGGAAGAGAAGCTCGCCGAAAGACTCCGGGCAGACTGGGCCACCCTGCTGGAAACGCTCCAGAAGAGCCGTATCCAGTTCGACATCATCGATCCTGTGACTCTGGCCAGCGCAGACATCAAGAAGAACCAGTTGGTCGTTGGGGGCGTGCGTTACGATGCCCTAGTCCTCCCGCCGATTACCAACCTGGAACGCGAGGCCTTCGAGGCGACCCGGAACTTCCTGAACGAGGACGGCGTGGTCGTGTCGGTCAGCCTCCTCCCGATAGAGGATATCGAAGAGGGGGCGTCGATCGTCGACGGCGTGTCCCGGATCTCGGACATGGAAGCCGGACGGATGATCAAGGACTACCTCGGACACGAACTGGGTGTTCACCTGGTTAACCGGGGTAACCTGCACCTGGTTCGCACGGGTGGATCAGTGGTTCAGAACGGCGGCGCGAGGGCGCTGGCGGACCTGCTCGTCCAGCTCCAGCCCCGCCAGATTATCATCCAGACCGAACAGCGTGCGACGTCCGCCATCCTCAGCCACCACCGTCGCGACGGGGGCCAGGACATCTTCTTCCTCGTCAATGCCACGGGCCTTGCCTTCGACGCGAAGATCGGTCTACGGGCCCAGGGCAAGAAGAAGCCCTCTGTCCAGTTGTGGGATGTCGAAACTGGAGAACGGACCCAGCTGGACGTCGAGACCGAAAGCGAATACGGGATGGTTCCCCTGCGGTTTGAGGCCTATCAGTCTCGACTGTTGGTTGTCGGAGCGGAAGTGGACGAGCCTGAGCCGGAACTGCCTGCAATCGAGGTTCCGGTCAAGGGGAACTGGCGCGTCGATCTTGAGGACGACAACGCGCTCAGAATCGACCGTTTCCGCATGCAGGTCGACCTTCAGCGGAAGGGGCAGAACCTGGGATGGCACACCACCGGTTACGCCGACAGCCGTTGGGTCACCGTTGGCGCGAAGCCGTTTAGCGAACAGCTCAAGGATGCCACACCGACCAGCCTTCCGCTCGACTTCAACGGTGCCGACCCCGGCCCGAGTGTCAGCCTGCCGATCGTCGTCTGGTACCGCACGAGTTTCCAGGCAGACGTGACCCCGAACAAGCTCGCCCTCGTCAAGGACCGGGGCGCCATCCAGGGGAACTATCAGATCTTCCTGAACGGCACGAAACTCCCGAACAATTCCTTCCGCCCGACCTTCCGGTACGACCAGAGCAACATCACGTGTGCCCTCGGACGGCGAGTCACGAAGGGGAAAAACACGATCGCTGTACGGGTCGAGGTCGAGAGCCTCGACGACGGGTTGATTGATGCGTTCTACCTGTTCGGGAAGTTCAGCGTACGGAAGTGGAAGACCGACGGCACCCGGATCGGAGCGTTGTCCGGTCGCGGTCCGGTGGGCGATCTGGATGCGAACCGGCTTCCATACTACGCCGGCACCGTCTCCTACACACACGAACTCGCGATCAAGAAGCCGGACAGCAAGCACTTCACGATCGAGTTCGACAAGCTGTTCAAGGACACCGAAGACATCGTTGAAATCCTGATCAACGGACACTCGCTGGGGGCGAGGCTCTGGTCACCATATGCTTGGGTCGGCCAGTCGTCGTGGATCAAGGCGGGAAAGAATCGGGTGACGATCAAGTGTACGAATACGCTCAGCCGACAGCTCACCGCACTGAGATACAACCATCGATCGCACCGGGTGGTCGAAGTCAAGATCTGACGCCAGGCCAGACGAAAACGAAAACGGGGTTGAATCTGAGATTCTACCCCGTTTCTGTGTACTCAGGTGAAGAATGAGACCGACATGCCGATCCGGATGTGGGTCTTTAGTCGATACGCTGTGAACAGGGTCGGCCTCGGTGCGTGGAGGGCACGTTGCCGTGCCGACGACTCCGAGGATGCGGCAGCATCGAAGGATGCGTTTGGTGTCGAAGGTGGAACAGGCCCGGGTGTCCGCGCCTTAAGCTTGGGGGGACTAACGATACGGTCGTAAGATGCGCCCCAGCTCGTAGAACGGATACGTCGGGTTCTGGGTCTTTCGGAAGCGTTCGAGGTATCAACGGGGTGGGTCGCTCGCTCGTTGGGATGGCGGGTCAACACATTGCCCAGTGTCACCATCCAACCTCCTGATGTGAATGACTAGGCGAGGAGTGCTTCGGGATCCTCTTCTGTTTGCTCCGGGTCGGGTGCTGCTACCTCAGCGGTCTCAGCTGACACTGACCCCGACATAAAGGACCGAGACTCGTTCAGAAACTGATCGATCTCGTCGAAGAAGCTCGTCACTTCCGAGATGACCATATCTTCCAATGCGGCCATCTCGTCCGCATTCACACCGAACTACTCCGCGACCTGGTCGAAGAACGCGCCCAACGATTCGACGACGTGTGCTTCCGAGTCTGCGAGGATCCGATCCACATCGTCGAAGAAGGACTGGAGCGCATCCGAGGGCCGATCGGCCAGCCCCCCTGTATCGTCGAGATATTGCCCGAACAGATCGTCATCGAGCGATGAGATCGAGTTAGACTGCTGGGTGAACAGACCGAGGGACGAGAAGTCCATGCTGATTCTGAGCTGGAACGACCTCGAGACACGTGTCGCCGTCTGGTCGAACTGCTCAGCCCGTGAGGCGGGCAGGTTCAACGAGATCTCCCGGCTCCGGCTGTAGATCAGTTCAGTCTGGAGCGATCCCGACTCTGCGTAGCCACCGGCCGGATGGGGCAACCGTCACCTCGCGCTGGATACTGAGGTTGAGCTCGAACCCGAGCGACATCGTCATTCGCTGGGACGTCTGCGTCGACACGTAGGTGCCGTTCTCGGCCACAGCGAGCGGCGGTCCCTCCGAGGGCGCATCGAAGGACACCCCGGGCAACGTGAACGCGATCGTCGACGCGCGGGATCGGAAAGCTCTACGGAATCCTGTTCAGACTCCGGCTCGTTCGGCTCAGCGGGTGGCTGCGGCGGACGAGGCGCGAGGACATCCAGCGTGTCCTGGTCGAAGAACGACGCAAGCGACGGGAACATATTGGAGAAACTGGAAAGGTCGATCGTGGGGTCATCACTTGCGGGGTGGCCAAGGTGGATCTTCGGTATATCTCCACCTTATCGTGACCGATAGATTCAGCCCGACCTTTATTTAGGCAACAAAAAGGACCGTGACAGGCTGATAATGCCCGTTCACGGCCCTATTACAAACTCGTTCCCAGGGTCGCGACCCAGGGAACCAAAGGATCGCCCTACTGTTCGATCACGATCTCGAAACGCCGGTTCTTTTTTTGACCTTCAGGCGTGTCGTTCGACGCGATCGGCTTGCTCTCGCCGTAGCCAACCGGAACCAGCACGTTCTCGTCGATGCTGTCCTGGCTGACGAGATAGGCCTTCACGCTCTGCGCCCGCGCTTCTGAAATCTGCATATTCACGTCCTCCGGCCCGTCACTGTCCGTGTGCCCCTCGATCCGCACCTTGATCGGGCGAAACCGGCTGATAAAGGTCACGGCGCGATCCAGTTCTCGAATGGCCTCTGGGCGGAGCGTACTGCTTCCCTTGTCGAACAGGTTCTCCGACGCCACAACGAACACCGGCTGCACGTAGTCGCCGACCATCACCGCGACACGATCCAGGTGAGGATCCCCGTGCGTCGCCAGTTCCACCGTGCGGGCGATCGTGAACTCTGGCTGAGCGTCATAGACGCGGACACGCCCGATAAACTGGGTTGTCTTGAACTTGAAGGACCCGATCTCGGAGGTAAGTTCCTTGTCCCGGTAGACGTTCATCGTCATCCCTAGCTGAATCCCTCGATCCGTTCCGATCCGAACGTAGAAGTCATTTAGTCGAGCCGAATCCGGCGCGACCTTACCCGCATCGAACGGCGTCTTCGCTTTGAAAATCACGAACTGGTTCTGGGCGCTGGTCTGGCCGGCGCCTGCCAGAATCAGCAGCGCCAGAGCACCCAACAGCGACCTTCTCATATCGATCTCCTGGTTGAAAGTGCCACCGACACGGCTCGCCCGGTCGCGATCTCGCGCACAGACGCCATCCCCGGGTCAGTAACAGCCTTAGGGAATATAGGTTGCAGAATCGAACCCGACAAAGGTCGGAGGAAATCAATCCTCGTCCATCTCCAACTTCATCCCTCTCGAGCGCGAGGCACCGAGCAGGTGCGATTTCAGCAAGCGTTCATAGATCGAGACGAACGTGGACCGGCCGTTACTCTCGTTGTAGAAATAGCAGACCGGATTCGGGTTCACTTCCAGCACGGACAGGCCGTCCACTCCCGCGATTGCGTCGATCGCGTAGAAGCCGAGCGGAAGGGCCTCTGATATACATTCGGCAACCGTCGCAAATGACTTGAGCAGCTCAGGATCATCCACCTTCACGGCCTTCCCTCCCGGGCGATGCAACGGGTTCAGGTCGCCTCCTGACTCCACGGTCAGGGGGCCCTGTTTCTCGTAAACCAACAGGACTTCTCCTCCGGTCGCGACGCCCCGGTACTCCCGTCCCGCGACAAACGACTGGCAGATCAGGATGTTGTTCAGGTAACCGCTGTGCCGGAACAGCAGGTCCAGACGCTCGCTCAAACCTTCCCGATCGTGCTCCAGGTAGACGCCCTGCGCGAAGGAGCCCTGGTTCCGCTTGACCACCAGCGGATAGCTCATCCTTGTCTCGATCTCGTCGATCAGCTGATCCACGGAGGCATGCTCCCGATACCGGTTGAATCGCTCGTCCGCGTATGGGTTGAACAGCTTCATCGTATACGGCACCCGCAGATCGGCGTTCCGAAACAGCTCGTATTGATAAGCCTTGTCCTCCGCCAGACGCGCGGACACGTAGTCGTTGAAAGGATGTTTGTTCCTCAAGAAGTACAGCGAGCCCTGCGGGCCATCCACCCGGACGACGTTCCCATCTTCGGAAGCCGGGTGCATTGTCAGTCCCAGACGCTCCACGGCTGCTTCCAAACATTTGAGACTCTCGAGCAGAACGTCCTCTGATATGCCTTCCCCCTCCTTGACGAGCCCCAGGGCCTCTCTCGCATCCGCCACCGTATGGAGAGAGCCGGTCACGCAGATCGGTAGCTGCCCGGATCGCAGCTCAGACTTCAGCGCCTCTCGGCCAGGCGGCAGAACACGGGTCGAAACCCCACGATCAACGAGCTCCCTGAGGGATTCCGGGTCGACTGCCCGGGGGTGATCTGATGCTGTGAGCACAACCTCCTCTGCCAGTGCCGAAAGGGCATAGATCACACCCTCGGCATCGTGTCCCGTCGTCATTCCGAGAACCACACGCCACTTCGGGTGTCGTTCGGTGAGTTGGGTCGTCAACGCTCGAGCGGCATCCGGGTTGTGCGCGCCGTCCAGGATCACGAGTGGATCCTCCGCGCCAACCTCGAACCGGCCCGGCCAGCTGAAGGTCGTCAGCGCCTCACCGACGACCGTGTCGAACCCTCCGACCATGTGTTCGGCGGCGGCGACGGCGAGCGACTGCGCGCGCCCAACCCAGCCCGATCCAGCCCGATGTGGGTCAACGAGAACGACGGGCACATCCCGGTCAGTGCAAAAAGCCTTCACCGTATCGCTGACGGTCTCTGGATGGTCAACCGGCGTGAACAGAGGTGCGCCAGGTCGCGTGATGTGAAGCTTGTCGTAGGCGATCGCCTCGAGGGTATCCCCCAGCACTTCCGTGTGATCGAGTTGAACCGACGTCAGGATGGCGCACGCTGAGTCCCAAGCATTCGTCGCATCGTATCGCCCGCCCAGCCCGACCTCGAACACGCCGATCTCTACGCCTTCACGCTTGAACTCGAGCGCTGCTAGCGCCGTAATGGCCTCGAACTTGGTGAACAAACCATAGCCGGCGTCCTCGAAACCGAAGGAGGCGTGCTGAAGCTGTGTGACCCCTTCTGCCCAGTGCTCCTTCTCGGCGATCTGCCCGTTGACCTGAACCCGTTCACGGATCGAGTGCAAATGCGGTGAGGTGTAGAGCCCGACCCGATGGCCTGCCGTGGTCAGGAGGTGGGCCAGGAAGCTGGCTGTCGTGCCTTTACCGTTCGTGCCCCCGACGATGACGGACCGGAAGCACCGTTCCGGGTTCCCGAGCGCCTCCAGTAGATGCCGCATCCGGGGCATATTGTAATCGACAGGGCCGGGTGAGGGGCGCCCTGCCTCCCAATCATACAGGGCGTCGAGAAACCGCTTGCTCTGTCCGTATTCCAAAGGCCTACCCAAAGAAAAACACCTGGACCGAATCATTCGGCGCCCAGGTGATCGGCAAAACCAGACTCGACGCTCCATTGTAGTACACCACTTGGCCCTCGGTGACTGCACTATCACCAGTCACGTCGAATCCTGACCCAAGGAAGGTATTGGATCGTAAATCGGGACGCAACGGCGAAGGTATTGGATCGCGCCGCCTTGACACCGTTTGCACAGCGTCCGATTCTTTCTAGCGATGGATACTGTCTCTCTCATAACCCTCGGATGCCCGAAAAACACGGTCGACTCCGAGCGGATGCACCGTCTCCTCGAACGCAACGGCTATCGCGTCAGCGAAGACGCGACGGAAGCCGATGTCGTGGTCGTCAATACCTGCGGATTCATCCAGCCCGCCAAGGAAGAGTCTATCTCCACCGTTCTTGAGGCCGCCGACCTCAAGGTGCACGCGAACTGTAAAGGTTTGATCGTCACCGGCTGTCTGGCCGAACGATACCAGACCGAGCTGCAGGATGACCTGACCGAAGCCGACCTGATTCTGGGCCTGAAGGACGAGAAAGACATCGTATCTCATTGCGATCGCTTACTCGGCAACCGACGTGAGGATCCGCTAAAGGGCCTGGACGACCGTCACCTGCTCACGCCCGCCCACTGGGCTTACCTCCGGATCTCCGACGGGTGCGATCGTACCTGCTCATTCTGTGCGATTCCTGGCATCCGTGGCGGCAATATCAGTGTCGCTATCGAGGAACTGGTCAGGGAGGCAGGCCATCTTGTCAAACACGGTTGCCGCGAACTCGCCCTGATCGCCCAGGACACGATGCGGTATGGCGCCGACCTATACGGATCGCCCCGGCTTCCTGACCTCTTGCGAGAACTGATCGCCATCGACGGTCTAGACTGGATCCGCCTCCTCTACACCTACCCGACGGGATGGCGAGACGAGCTGGTCGATCTGCTGGCCAACGAGCCCAAACTGTGCGCCTACGTGGACATGCCACTCCAGCACGCCTCGGACCCCATCCTGAAATCGATGAACCGGGGAACAACACAGGCCGGTACGCGTAAGCTGGTCTACAGGCTACGTGATGCGGTCCCTAACCTGACCATCCGCTCGTCTGTCATCGTGGGCTATCCGGGCGAAACTGAGGATCGATTCGAAGAGATGCTGGCCTTCCTCGAAGAGATGCGGTTCAACCGCCTGGTCGCCTTCTCGTATTCGCACGAAGAGAACACGGCAGCAGGCCTGTTGATCGATGACGTCGAAGAGGATGTGAAGGTCGAACGGATCAACCGGGTCATGGAGATGCAGGAAGCGATCACGACGGAGATTACGGAGGCCATGATCGGGCAAACGATGCGGGTTCTGATCGATCGGCCGTCGGATGATCCCGACTACGACTGGATCGGGCGAACCCGGATGGACGCCCCCGAAATCGACGGGGAAGTCCTGATCTACGGGCAAGGCGGGCGAGGACTGTTCGCCGATGTCGACATCGTCGACGCCAACGGTTACGACCTGATTGGCAAGGTCGTCGACGTGGAGTCCCCCGGCGAGCTGACCCTGCTGTCCGTAGCCCCCGCCGGATAGAGCGGAAACCGAATCCTGAACGCCGAAGGATCCTTCGATATTCGAACTTCGGTGTTCGACATTGCCTTTCAAGTGCCCTTGCACTCGCGTCGCTCCTGTTCTACGTTATCATAGCCCCAAACCGTCTCCCTCCTTTTGTAAACGTCTCGCTGCACGGAGTCCTATGCGTACTTACCTCGACCAGCTCCAGCACGTCCTCTATCACGGTGTCGAAAAGTCCGACCGCACCGGCGTCGGGACCATCTCCACGTTTGGCATGCAGGCTCGTTACGACCTGAGCGACGGGTTTCCGGCGGTCACCACCAAGAAGCTCGTGTGGAAATCGATGCTGTCCGAGTTGCTCTGGTTCGTGTCGGGATCGGGCAACATCAATGACCTCAAGGCTATCTATAAATACAACAAGCTCTGGGACGGCAACTACGCGGATTTCGTCGAGCGGAACGAACTCCTCGACCACGATGGCGACATGGGACGGATCTACGGGGTTCAGTGGCGGTCATACCAGGGGGCGAACGGGAAGACGGTCGACCAGCTTCAGGAAGCTATCGAATTGATCAGGCACAATCCCGGATCACGGCGCATCCTCGTCGACGCATGGAACGCAGCAGAGACGGGTTCAGAGGAGGTCGCCCTTCCGCCCTGTCACAACTTCTTCCAGTTCTACGTCGCCGATGGGCGGCTGTCGCTCCAGATGTATCAGCGCTCCTGCGACATGTTCCTCGGGGTACCGCTCAACATCGCGTCCTACGCGACTCTGCTGTGCATGGTCGCGAAGATCACGGATCTGGAACCTCACGAGTTCATCCACACGCTCGGGGACTGCCACATCTACCTGAACCACGTCGACGCCGTACAGGCGCAACTCGAGCGCGAGCCGTTGCCGCTCCCCGAGCTCCGAATCGCTGATCGTGGACAAACCTCCATCGATGACTTCGTTTACAACGACTTCGAGCTACTGAATTACCAGAGTCACGAAGCGATCAAGGCGGCCATGGCAGTCTAGGTCGATACTTGAGGATCGATCCTCCTTCGTTGAAGCTTCGTCGGAGAGGTGATGGATAATTAGGAGAACAGGAAACGATGGCTGACATACAGCTGGATGGGGATCCGCGACGGCTGGCAATGGCGATATACCGCGCGGCGTTGGAGTCCTACAAGAGGAACCACGGAACCCTGCTCGATAAAGCGGATATGACAGAAAAGCTGGGAGTCGAGGTACCGGAGCTGGCCAAGCAGATGGTGGAGGCCCTGGAACCGGAGGTTCGGGACGTCTACCTGATGAACGCGCTCGAAGTCATGGCTCTAGGCTATGCCGAACGGGATTTCTGAGGCGGCGGATCGGGCTTACGACGAAAGGTCTGGACGATACGTCGCAGAACCGTATCCCCGCCCACAGGATCAGGAGAGACCAGATCAGGAGCACTGCCTGAATGAGGTCCGGAAACTCCTTGAAATGGCGCATCGCCTTCCAGATCGAGCGCCATCCTTCTTGAAGGACGGATGCTACCGGTGAAAACTGCTGTCATCATCATTGGGCACGACTCCGATGCGAACCTGTCACTGGCTTCGCGAGCACTGTCCGATCACTTCGATTCGGTGGTCGCCGTAGATTGGTCCGATCCGCTGACATCGATTCCCGCTGCTGTCTCATTCCTACCCATCGTCGACCGCACGGTCATCTTCCCATACTGCCTTGAACTGAATGAAACCGAGCGGGACCTGCTCGAGTCGGCCGTACGCGAAGCTACAACCGCGCAGCCGGAAGTCGACGTTCGCCTGGCGCCCCACCTGACCTTCGACCGACGACTTGTGGACCTGATCGAAGACCGCGTGGTGGCTGCATCGAACGAGTCGAGTGCAGCGGACAATCTGCCGATCTTAACAGTAGAAGCGCGGGGAAAAGCGACGACCTTCACGCTGCAAGACCTGCTGGACCTTCCGGATCGGCTGCCTGACATCCGTCAGCACGTCCCCGATCGATCAGGAGAGGCCATCGGAGTTGGCACGCTGCTGTCGACCGTCGCGGTATCAGGCGACGAGACCAGAGCGACCTTCAAGTCCGGCGATGACTTCAGCGCGGACGTCGACCTCGAGATCGCCAGGAAGAAGGGGTGGTTTGTCTTCTGGCTCGATGGCCAGCCGCTGCCCGCTCGGTATGGCGGGCCGGTCCGTCTCCTTATTCCGGGCATCGACGATCGTTGTGCAAACGTCAAATCCGTAGACCGAATGATCCTGAGTTGACCATGAGAACCTTCCCGATCCTGCTGCTGATCACGCTCCTGACGTCTCCACTGACGGCCCAGGACCCGACCCAGCTCGACGTCCTCAACGAGAAAACAGTACGGAAGTATACCGAGGTTGTCGACAATGGGCGTATTCCTCAGAAGCTGCAGGTGCTCCACAACCAGTTGTCCGCACGTGACGAGATCGTCCGACTCAAGACGGTCCAGGCACTCGCTCTCGTTGGCGGTCCTATGGCCGCGCTCGTCCTCCGTCGCTCCATCGATGACGACCTCGAACGTTCGGCGGCCGTTCGGTCGATGGCAGCGAAGGGGCTGGGTGATATCGGGGGCCGGCAAGCTCTCGAAACCCTCGGTCTGGCGCTCACCGACAAGGATGTGACGGTCCGGATCAACACGGTCGAAGCGCTCCGATGGGCGGGGACGGTATTCGCCGTGCCGTTCATCCAGGAAGCTCTCCGGAACGATCGCAATCTGGGCGTGAAGCTCAAAGCCGTCCACATGCTTCGGAAGATCGGGACCCAGTTCAGCACGCAGCCCCTTCAGGAAGCATTGATGAACGACGCAGACCTCGGCGTTCGTCGCGCCTCGGCAGACGCACTCGGCGAGATCGGCAAGAAGGAGCGCCAGGTTGCGAGCATGCTGGGTGAGGCCCTCGTCAATGAGGGGAACTCGAGCATCCGGCTCGAAATCGTCAAGTCGCTCGGGCTGGTCCGTGAGAAGGCGGGCCTCCCCTACCTGGCAGCCGCCATGAACGACCGCGACCTGACGGTCCGCATGCGCGCGACTGAAATCTACGGCCGAGTCCTGGGCCTCCAATAGCCCCCTGGTGCTTTGTCTTTCCTCGGCACCAATCCTATACTTCAGTAGTAACCTTCTGTAATCCAAACAGTTGCACCCAATAGTTCTGTGGGATTTCCTATGGCCGAGAACCAGTGGTTTATCCTGATCGGGCAGGAACGCCAGGGACCCATGTCGGCGCACGACTTACGCTACCTACTTACGCGGCGGAGCATCGACGGGGGCACGCTCGTCTGGCGTGAGGGCATGGACTCCTGGGTGCGATTGCGTGAGATCGAGGAATTTTATCCACGGAAGAAGGAGGTCGACGAGTCCGAACAACCCGAACCCGAAGCAGAATCAAAGCCTGATCCTGGCCCCCCTTCCAAACGGGGCTTGACCCTTCAACGTCTCCTTCCGGCCGTCCTTACCCTCGCCCTCGTCGGCGGCGCGGCCTTCGTCTTCCTGACCGGAGTAGATGAAAAGGATCCGATCCAGCAGAAACAGACCCAGCAGAGAAGACAACAACGCCGTCAGACCCCACAGGACCTGGTCAACGCGCTCAAACGGGGCGAACGGGGCGCCAAAACACAGTTGATCAGGGCCGGCAGCCGCTCGGTCCCCGCCCTGATCGAGGCCCTGATCGAGAAAGGGTCACCGCTCAGCCCCCGCGTTGTCAAAGCGATCCTGATTGAAATCGGGCCGTCCTCTTCGTCCGCCTTTGGTGATGCGCTTGAGGGTCTGGACCTGTCGAAGGCTGCCCAGATCATCCTGGTCGAGGTCCTGGGTGAATTCGGAGGACTGACGTCTGTGCCAGCGCTCATAATCGCACTGGGCAACCCCAACCCGGAGGTCCAGGAGCGCGCCATCGAGGCGATCAGCCAGCTGAACCCTGACTTCGGACCAGCGCTGGCCAGACACTGCACGTCCCCGGTGGACGAACTCTCGAAGCGACAGAAGATGAATCTGGCCAAGGCATTGGGTGAGCATCGGAGCCCGAAGTCGATCCCCGCCATGCAAAAGGCACAGCGTTCTGAACGGGATGCCGAGGTGATCGAAGCGCTCGCCAAGGCTGTGGAGCAGATCAGCCGCAACCCGAGGACGTCAGACCCTGTTCCTCCCGTGGTGGTGGCAGGCCAGACGCCCCCCTCTTCGTCTTCGGACTCGCCGTCCAAACCAGTCTCGATCCACGTGTCCGCCATCGCGACCGCCACGGCCACTGCTGAATCAGATGATGAGGCCAACAAGCCGGAGCAACCCGCTCAGCAGCCACCTGACCAACCCTCAGCCGATCCTGAGCCGAATCCTGATCAGGCCCGCAAACTCGCCGAAGAGGGTCAGGCCCTGCGCGATCAGGGCAAGGACGCCGAGGCGTTGGAGAAGTACCGGCAGGCCTATGCGCTCAACCCGATCCGGGCCTATCTGATCATCATCATCGACCTGGAGGGTAATCTGGCAACGGCAACTGCCGACGGCGACACGACGTCCCCGCCGCCGCTTCCGGAGATCGAGGCGCCGCAGGAGGTCGACCTCGCAGAAATCTACAGCGAGATGGCACAGCCCGAGCCGGATCTGGGACCGTTCAGCGGATCGCTTGGGAGGTGGGACGGAAGAATCAATAGCGAGGAGCCCTTCAACCGAGATGGGCGCCGGGATCTCTACATCGTCAGGGGTGCTTTGGGGCAGGACTTCGTCGCAGCTGTTCGTCATCGTGAACTGACACCCGATGACGTCGGTAGCAAACGTCAATGGAGAGGCGTGTTCCAGGGATTCCGAGTGGTCGATGACAGCGGGGAAAGCCGAATGCTCCCCGTACTGTCGATCGAATAGGCTGACACAAATAGACGAACCTTACAGGGCGACCGGCGACCGGTCGCCCTTTCTATTGCCGCTCCAACAGGGCCGTGTTATTGTAGGCGCCGCACCAATCACCAGGAGGAGAATCGTGCCAGTTCCACTGACGCAACAACAGATCGACCAGTACTACAACGACGGATACTTCATCGTAAGGGGTGCCCTGTCTGGTGAAGATTTCGCCCCACTCGAAGCGGCTTACAGCGAGGTCATCGATGAACGCATTCGCGACTTCAAGGCTCGCGGCCTGATCGAGGACCTGTACGAGTATGAGCCTTTTGCCACGCGATTTGCGCGTATTCACGACCAGATCAAAGTGGACGACAAGGACCTGCGACGGGAACTGTCTTGGGGGCTGGACATCATGCACGCCAAGCTCCCCGCCGTGTTCGAGTTCTTCTTCACCCCCAACCTGCTCGCACCGGTAGAGAGCATTATCGGCCCCGAGATCATGCTCAGTCCGATCCAGCATATCCGCCCGTATGTTCCGGTCACCGGCGACAGTCAGCCCATGCAGGTCCCGTGGCATCAGGATCAGGGCGTGACCAAGGAAGAAGCGGACGTCTCCGAAATCCTAACCGTATGGATTCCGATGGTCGACGTCGATGAAAACAGCGGCTGCCTGGAAGTCATTCCAGGACAAACCAACCTTCTCGAACACCAGGCTGAAGGCGGCACGATGATCAAGCCACATCTCATGCCCGATGCCAAGCCCGTCGACTGTGTCATGAGCCGAGGGGACCTCCTCTTCATGAGCGCTTACACCCCTCACCGCGGCCACACCAATCGATCGGACTACGTGCGATGGTCGATGGATCTCCGTTTCCAGAAAACGGGTACGCCTACGGGGCGCCCGGTCCATCCTGAGTTCATCCTCCAGAGCAAGGCAGATCCCGATTCCGTCCAGGACAGCTACGTGGAGTGGTGCGAACGCTGGGAGGCCGGGTTGGAGGCGGGTAAGGGTGTGAGGCATCATAGAGTCTAGTAAGGAGCAAGAGTTCAGGGAGAAGCTAGAGTTCGGGAAAACCAGGGGTCCGATTCTACCTGAACTCTGGCTTCACACTGAACTCTCCTCAAAAGAATTGATACCAGGAGCAGATCACAGAAACATGACGATCACGAAACTCGAAACTTTCCTCGTCAAACCTCGCTACCTCTTCCTCAAGATGCACACCGACGAAGGCCTTGTCGGTTTGGGAGAACCGATCCTCGAAGGTCGCGCCCTGACGTGCAAGCAAGCCGTCGCCGAACTCGAGCCCTACCTGGTCGGGAAGGATCCGCGACGTGTCGTCCACCATTGGCAGGCGATGTATCGGCACGCTTTCTACAGGGGTGGTCCGCTCCTGACGAGTGCCCTTTCGGGTGTTGAACACGCCCTGTGGGATCTGGCGGGTAAGGCTGCCGGCATGCCGATCTACGAAATGCTCGGGGGACCGACACGCGATCGGATCAAGATGTACAAGGGAACGAGTGGCGATTCACCCGAGTCAGCGGCCGAGGCAGTAAAGGAACGAATCGAGCAGGGATTCAAGGCGATCAAAACGGGACCTCGGGGTGGAAGGGCCGCCCGGATCGTCGAAACCCCAGCCTTCGTGGACAACGTGGTCGAGACCTTTGCCGCCATGCGAGATGCCGGCGGTCGGGACTTCGACATCGCCATCGACTTCCACGGCGCGGTCAGCCCGCAAACCGCCGCCATCCTGATCAAGGCTCTCGAACCCTACCAACCGATGTTCGTAGAGGAACCGATTCAGTGTCAGGACGTGGAGGGCATGGCCGAGCTGGCCCGCAAAACGCACCTGCCAATCGCCACCGGCGAACGGATCTTCACGAAGTGGGAATTCCGCGACGTCCTCGAGAAACGCGCAGCGACCATCCTTCAGCCGGATCTGTCTCACGCGGGTGGTATCTTCGAGACCCGACTCATCGCAGGCATGGCGGAGAGCTACTACGCAGCAGTCGCCCCCCACTGTCCACTCGGCCCCATCTCGCTCGCGGCCTGCATCCAGCTCGACGCCTCGATACCGAACTTCCTTGCCCAGGAGCACACCAGCTTCGGTGAGGATTACCTGAAGGAACCGTTTCAGTTCAAGGACGGATACGTCGATCTGCCCACCGCCCCTGGTTTGGGGATTGAGTTGGACGACGACAAAATGGAAGCCATGATCGACCACGACTGGACGAATCGTGAGGCATACGATCCGGACGATAACTCCGTCATCGATTGGTGATGCAACAGGAGCCTGATATGAAGATCGTTCTGAACCCTGAGGTTGAAGACGAACTGTTCAAGAAAGTCAAGCGGACGGCCCCGGACGCGACGGTGGTGATGACGAGCCGAGAGGGTGCGGCAGCCGAGTGCGAGGACGCCGAAATCATTTTCGGCAACTATACGGCGGACATCGTGAAGGGCGCCAAGAACCTGAAGTGGATCCAGACGACGAGCGCCGGGATGGACGCCAACCGGATCCCGCTGGAGCTCAAGGACAGTGACATTATCGTCAGCAATGCCAGCGGTGTGCACGCGATCCAGGTGGCGGAGCACGGGTTCGCCCTGATGATGGCGCTGATGCGAGGCATCAACGAGTCCTTCTACAACAAGCTCGAGAACACGTGGCAGCGGACGACCCTGACCGATATCTATGCCTCAACGATCGTAATCGTCGGGTTCGGAGGTATCGGTCGTAAGTTCGCGGAGCAGGCGGCGGCATTCCAAGCTCGGATCATCGCATTGGACGTGCAGGGCGGTGAAAAGCCGGATTATGTCGAGAACATCTGGCCGATGAATCGGTTCGACGAGGCAGTCAAGCAGGCGGACGTCGTTTTCCTGGCCTGCCCGCACACGGACGAGACGGACAAGCTCATCAACGCCCACTGCCTCGACATCATGAAGGAGACTGCCTACGTCATCAACACTGCACGTGGACGGATTGTCGATGAGGCCGCGATGATCGAAGGCCTCAAGGCGAAAAAGATCGCCGGGGCAGGCCTGGACGTAACGGAGGTTGAGCCCTTGAGCGCGGACAGCGAGCTCTGGGGGCTCAAAAACTGCATCCTGACCCCGCACGCAGCGGGCGGATCGCCGAAGCGGCACCACCGTACGGTCGGGTTCTTCTGCGAGAATCTGAAACGCTACATGGCGGGTGAGTCGATCCAGAACGAGATCGACAAGAACGTTGGGTATCCGGACAAGGAGAAGCGTGTCGCGGACATCCGTGAGGTGGACACGACGGCGTAGTTAAGCCATCCTCAAGAAGAGCGGCCTGACGCCTGGACGTGTGCGACGATCACGTCCACAGCACGAGAGGTATCTCTTCGCCCGTTGACCACCAGGTCGGCCTTCGCACGACAGGGCTCGACATACCGGTCGTGCATGGGCTTCACGGTCGCCAGATACTGCTCCATCACGGAGGCCACGGATCGGCCGCGCTCGTCGACGTCACGCTGGATCCGCCGGAGGACCCGTTCGTCTGCGTCAGCCTCGACGAATACCTTCAGTTTCAGGCGTTCGCAGATGGCCTCGCTCTCCAGCAGCAGGATCCCTTCTACGATCACCACCGGGGCAGGAAATGCAGTTCTCGTTTCGGTCGTCCTTGTGTGCGTCGAGAAGTCATACACGGGGACGGCCACAGGCTTCCCTGCACCGAGCCGATCGAGATGCTCAGCCAGGAGTTCTGTGTCGAGTGATTCGGGCGCATCGAAGTTGACACCCGCTCGCTCCTTCTCCGACAGACCGGTCAGGTCCCGATAATACGCGTCGTGTGCAAGCAGGACCGCGTGATCGAAACGCTTGAGAAGCGCACGTGCCAATCTCGTCTTCCCGGCTCCCGTGCCGCCCGCAATGCCAATCGTATAAGTCATATCTTTCCGGAACATAGTGGTTGCCAACTCAACATACGTGAACCGGATAGGTATGCCAAGACCCTGCAGGAGTTTGGCTGGTGAAAATCACAGATACACAGCTTGAAATACAAAGAGAACCGTTTGCGCGACCCTTTGCCTTCAAGGGAGCGGCATTCCACGAGAAGTGGAACCTGATTGTTCGGCTGAGAGACGAGCAGGGCAACGAGGCCGTTGGGATCGGGGGTCTGGCCGTACTGTGGTCGGACCCCGATGTCTTCGCCGCTCAAACAGAAGTCGGTGGAAACATCCTCCAGGCCTCAATCCTCGAGTTCGCCCTTGGACTAATCCGGGGAAACACATATGAGGATCCCCCCACCATGCTGGGAGACATACTACCCAAGGCTTTTGCCTTTGGCCGGGGGGTCACCCAGAACGAGTCACTGAAACGGACTTTCGTGTTGATTGCTCTGGTAGCGCTGGACAATGCGGCCTGGCTGCTGTTTGCGAAACGAAACGGGATCGACACGTTCGATGGGATCATCCCGCCCTGGGCTGAAGACCAGCTTCTGCACCGACAGGAAGCAGTAGCGACAGTACCCGCCGTCGGCTATACGCTCCCGATGGACGAACTGGAGTCGATCCTCGATGCCGGCGCTTATGTCCTGAAGATCAAGACCGGTCAGCCCGGCGACCAGTCTGAGATGGTCGAGAAGGACAAGGACTGGCTGAGCCGCATCCACGACATCGCAAAATCCCATACGACATCGATGACGGATACTGGCCACGTCCTCTACTATCTCGACGCGAACGGGAGATACACGAACAGGGATGGGATGCGTGACCTGCTCGATCACGCGGACACCATTGGCGCGCTGGAACGCGTGATCCTGGTGGAGGAACCATTCGACGACCCTGAAAGAATCGACATATCCGGCCTGCCTGCGCGATTCGCCGCGGACGAGAGCGTCCATACGATCGAGGATGTGCGTCGCCGGGCGGAACAGGGATATGGTGCGCTGGCCATCAAACCGGCCGGCAAAACCATGTCGCTGGCATTCGAGATGGTTCGAGCGGGAAATGAGCTTGGAATGGAGTGCTTCGTGGCCGACAACGGCTGCGTGCCGATCCTGGTCGAGTGGAACAAGAACATCGCCGCTCGTCTGCCCGCTTTCCCGGGGCTGGTGGGTGGCCTGATGGAGTCGAACGGGCCTGAGAACTACGGCACCTGGGATCGGATGCTTTCAGAATATCCCATCCCGGATGGGTCGTGGCTGAGACCGGTCGACGGCGCGTTCCGTCTCGACGAGACCTACTACGCCGCGAGCGGAGGGATATTCGAGCCGCCTCAGTCCTACACGTCACTCCTCAGAGACTAGGAATCCGGCCCTTTGTCCCGAATCCGTAGACGAGCCGATCGTAGACGATCTGGAACCCTTTCCGCTGCATATTCCTGAGCGAACTCTCCAGCACATACAGCGTCGACCCCGACACCCATTCACACCCCAGCTTTACCGCAAGATTCACTCGCGCTACGATCAGGGCGCTTTGACCGCCGCGTCCACGCGCCGCTTCAGCTGTCGCCATCCACCCGAGGGTTCCCAGATCATCGTACACCNTCAGGATACCGGCAGAGACGGGTCGGTCACCGTCAAACCCAAGGAAGTGATGCTGATCAGGAGCGCCACAAGTCTCGACGAACATCGGACGAAACCGCGGGTCAGCGTAGATCCTTGAAATGTCTTCCCGAAAGCTGGTGACCTCCCCAGCAGATACCTGACTCACAACGAGGTCCGTCGGATGATCCGCCAATCGCTCGGCCTTCCTGAGAAGCGTGGGATATCCCGTCCCCCTCCACTTCGACGCACCGCGTTCGACAAGCAAGGTCTCGATCTGTTCCGATTGATCGTTCGGGCTCAGCCAGAAGAAGAACCGCTCGATCCCCGCATCGCTATACAATGCGATCGTCCGGTCGACGTCCTCGCCGCTTACGGTCTCTTCGCACCCGAAAAAGTGAACATTGTTGCGGGACGTCGACGGAGACTCGGGACGGTTATCAGGGTCGATGGTAACGATTCCGTCGACGAGATCCGATATGGTGCGCGGACAGTCCGGTTCGTGAGGGCCATCCCTCAGCATCTGGTGTTTGAATCGACGTGATAGTTCGAAGGGATGAAGCATCAGGCTACTCCGGCGGCGGATGAGCGTTTCGCATCCGGTAGGAACTGAACTGGGTCGTCGAGTTGACCACGCGATCTCTCAGCGGCCATAAACTTGGTGTGACTCTGGGCTCCCCGCCTTTCTCCACCAGAGCCCCTAGAAGATCGTCGACCACCGTGACGTCTGTAAGGACAATGGCCTCTCGTGAAACGTAGTGCTGTGGCCCCGGATCGTCGAGGAGCCAGAACGTCTCAACCGGCATGTGGTAGAGATAGAGAGTTTCCTGCCGCATACGCTCGAACCATGCTGACTCGATCGCTGTTACGTAGTCCGCCCAAGTGCTCCGCATCAGGTCACTCACGTCTTCAGGTGTCGTGTTCGGCCCGAAGTAGAAGGTGACGCGAGGACAGTCTCAAGGGAACAAAAAGTTGTGGAGCAGACGCTCCTCCACTGCCCAGACGGTACTGGCCTTGGGCGCATCCTCGCGGTTCGTCTTCCTAGGATGAAAGACGTTGATCCCTTCGATATCGCTGACGTGGTAACGTTTCACAGTTTGCACGTGCGTTCGTGTGGACTTACGGTGATGGCATCTCGCGCCATATGACTCCAGTCCTAACCTTGGGTTTCAGGTGAACATCGGACTCTCCGCCAGCGCTGTGTTCTCACAGACCGATCGCCCCGCCGAATTGTTCAGACCCGATGTCGACCACATCGAGGTCGGCATGTTCGAGGACCGAGATATCGCCGACCAGTTCGTCCGAGACTCGCGCATCCGCGGCAAGACCGTCGGCATCCACTTTCCGCCCGTCAGGGGTGGGTCCAAATATGACCTTCTGGGACAAGTGGACGTGCCGATCGAAAAGGCCTGGCTTCAGATCGAAAACGAGCTAGCCTGGTGTCGATCCGCCGGGACGTCTTACCTGCTTGTCCACTTCCCGTTCGTGATGGCCACGGGGACGCTGGACCTCACCCGGGTCACGGATGATCTAGGGCGTCTGTCCAGGCTGCAGGCTTAATACGGCATCCAGATCGTCTGTGAGCCCAAACTCGGCGAGCGTCTGGACCCGGCAGGCATCGATTGGCTCAAGACCGCTCCGACCCGTATCTTTGCCAATGCAGGTGTTGGTCTCTGCTGGGATGTCGATGACCACCTGCTCGACAGTTCGAGCATCTAGGATTGCGTCAGCCGGATGGAACGATGGAATNGCGANATATCTGTCGTCCACATCCATAACGTCCGAACCGAGGAAACGCGGTATCGGTGGCCCCCACACCATCCATTACGTTCAGCAGTTACGGCCAGGCATGATCTTTCACCGCTCGTCCACAAACTTCCACGGAGCGCCCTCATCGTGACGGAATTCACACCTCAGAATGTTACCACCAGGCCAAACGTCGATACGGCTGAACGCAATTGCAAGGAAGGAACACCATGCCAGTCTTCGAAGACCAGTCTGACCGAATCGAGACCTCCCGCTATCCCGGCAGGGGGATCGTCATCGGGATGACCCCCGACAGGGCCAACCTCGTTCAGGTCTACTGGATCATGGGACGAAGCGAGGGAAGCCGAAACCGAATCTTCGTGCAGGATGACGATTCGGTGAGGACGTGGGTCTTTGACGAGTCCACGGTCGATAACCTCGATCTCATCTCGTATCACCCGATTCGGGTCGTGGGTAGCTGCCACATCGTGACGAACGGTGACCAGACGGACACGATCGAAGATCATCTCACAAATGGACACACCTTCGAGGATGCCCAGAACACGCGAACCTGGGAGCCTGACCCGCCGATCAATACGCCACGTATCTCGGGTCTGTCCACGACAGACACGAACGCCGACTTCGCCTACAAGTTGGGCATTCTGAAGACCGTTCTGGGCAGCGCAGACCACACAGTACGTCAATACTTCACCTACGAGACAGCGATCCCGGGCTACGGCCACTGCATCACCACCTACCTCGACGACGGCGACCCGGTCCCATCCTTCGAGGGCGAGCCCTACACCGTCGCTTTGAACAATGATCTCGTGGAGACAGCAGATCGATTCTGGGCCTTTCTGGACGAAGACAACAAGGTCTCGCTGCTCACCAAGTTCATCGACGCGGCCACTAACGAGTCCCGCATCCACATCATCAACCGCTACGCGAAATAACCAATGGTTGAGCACCATGGCCTCTCACCTATCCCATACAATGGGAGTGGACGGATCGGCGGTTTATCGTCGATCCCGGTTAGGGCCTAGATTGCGATCCTGATACTCAGCTTGGTCCCTGCAAGCCCAGCCACTTCCCAGGACCTCGCCGGTGCCACGCCGACCACCAAAGAATTCCAGATCTACATCGACTCCAACGTCGAAACCCCGCCTCGTTAAAACCGACTGGGCGCGAACCCTCGACCGACGGCCGGCGATTCAATCGAGTTCTAGGTCTTCCTCCCCGAAGCGGCCGGACTCGAAGCAAACGCCTTCAAGTTGGCCTTCCTCGATACGGGAGCTGTCTTCTCAGACCACTTAGACGTCCCGACAGCGCGAACCGAAGCGCGCCACCTGTTTCCCGTCCCTGAAGACCAGGTGCTGCCCGACTTCCGCACCCTTCACCTGGACGCGACTCAGGGATCTTCCGGCCCTCATCGCGGAACGCTCCTCTTCACACCGTGGCACGTCTCGTATTCGGATCTCATCGCGGTCGTCAAGCTGCTTGCGAAGAAGGACATCCCCTACGACCTTCCGCTCGTATTGGACGTAAAGATCACGGTGCTCTCGAGAACGGCTCTTTCGAGACTCTTCATAATAAATAAGTGCGCGTCAGGAAACCGGATGGCGCAGTACGCGCTTAGGAGAAAAGGCATGACCGAAGAAGAAAAATTCGTCTTCGATCTCGANGGATACATCGTCATCAAGGATGTGCTGACGGAAACAGAGGTCGAGACGATCAACGAGATCACCGACCAGAAGCAGAAGGCGAAGGACGAGGGTAAGGACATCGGTCGACCGTCCACATGGGGACCGCTGTTCCGGGACATGCTCGATCACCCGAAAGTGCTCCCCTATTTGCTCGAGGTCATCGGGCCAACCGTCCGCATCGACCATGACTATACGATCTTCATGGAGAAGGGACAGTCTCGGGGTCGACTACACGGAGGCGACAATGGCACTGAGGGTGACCACTGGTACAAGTATCACGATGGCGTGATTCGCACAGGCCTGACGGTCGTCACCTTCTTCGGCGCGCCCGCCGGCCCCGGGGATGGTGGATTCTGCTGCATTCCGGGCACGCACAAAACCAATTTCCTGCGCAGCATCCCAAAGCACGTCCGTGAGTTCGAGCGTGACGCCCACTACGTTCGCCAGCCGGTGGTCGACGCGGGCGACGTCCTGATCTTCACGGAAGCACTGGTCCACGGGACGACGCAGTGGACGGCCGATCATCAGCGACGGGCCTATCTCTACAAATACGCACCGGGCCATTCGTCGTGGGCGAACAGCTACTACGAACCGGAGGCGTATGAAGGGCTTACGGATCAGCAGCAGAGAATCATGGCGGTTCCTTCTGTCGGAGGACGAGAACCAGTGGTGGCCGAAGTATAACGAGTTCATAGGATCCAGGCTCAGCGCCGCCCATTAGGCCCTCACCGGGCTTCGCCCCCGGGCGAAGCCGTCCTCTCCCACGGAATGGGAGAGGAGAGAATCCGTCTCAACTCAATCTCAGGTGTGGATCCCCGTGCGTTCCAGGTGTCCTTGTTGGTTAGACCTGCCTGTTCGCGTCTCGCCAGATGTCTCCCACAGTACTTAGCTTTTCGTCGCTCAGGTAGCCGTAGCGGTTGATCCAGACGCCGTCTGCCTCGCTCTCTGCGACCAGCCTGAAGCGACGCGCGAAATCGTCCATCGGGCCATAGCCATGCATGAGGAATGTAGTATCCGCCTGCCCACGCACCTCGGNGATGGCTTGTTGGATACGCCGTTCCTGAGGCCGATTAGGGATCGGATGCGGTTCGTCGGGCAACGGGTAACCGTAGTCCTCGAGCCGCGTCGCTGTCGCACTGTCATCCAGATCGAACAGGTTGACCAGCGACCGGACAACCAGCCCCTCATCCAGCCCCTTGTTGTGATCCAGCAGGACACGTCCCCAAAACTCGACCATCGCCGACCAGTGCATCGTGTAGAGCTTGGGCGAGACGGCATCACAAATACCTGCAGCGCCCGCCAAATCCAACCCTGTCCAGAGCGTCAGGGGNGGCATGAACGCGTTCGCTGAAAGCTCCTTCTCCGGTCCCGAAGCGTCCGTGATCGTCTGCCGCCAGAACGTCAGGAGATCGAGTGACAGCGCCTGCTTCAGCTTGAGCCACTCGAAAACTTCCGGGAATCGGCGTAACAGCCGGATCTGTGCCCACCGACCTCGATCGGCCTCGGCGAACTCTTCGAGATCCGCGTTGGTCAGGCTCCCGTGCAGGTAGTCGTAGAACTGGCCGACCGAGTTATGGATTGCATCGAAGTCGAACCCGTTCTTCCCCGCCCATTCCCATACGTGATCGCCAAAATCCTGGAAGGCCTCCTGAAGGAAATAGCAGGGGTATTCCGGCCAGTCGGGGCGGAACCCCGTCACGTTCGGGTAGGTCTCGAGCAGGTCGTGGACGAAGGCGGAGACATAGGCCCGGTTGGCGGGGCTGGCCAGGCTTCCCGTATCTGCCATTCGGTCAGGGATCGCGCCATTCGGGAGGCGGGGTCGATCCTCATTACGCATGCCAGACGGCGTGATGCTCGGAATTTGCAGATAGACTTTGATGTCACGTGCCAACGCGGCGTCGATGAAATCGCCCACCAGGTGACCATACTCGTCCGTCAGATCGTTCGGCTTCTTCGGCTTGTATGTCGACCCCGCGTAGAGTCCCTCGTTCGGGTGGTAGCTCGGCCCTGACCGCACCCACAGCTCCCGCTTCCCCCACAGCGGCCGATCAAAGAGTCGTGGACTGCTCCCTGCATCCGCCGGCGGCTGCCAGCTTCCCTGCCCCTCCTCTGCCTCCGCAGTCACAATCGGNTTCACCGCGATCGCGTTCGCGCCGGCTCGTCCGGTGATGTTATCGAGGATCCCTTCAATGCCCTCGTTCAGGACAAAGTCTGCCAGTACGGTGATCCCGAAGAGTCGTTCTTTACGCTGAGTCATCTATCCTCCATTGCGAGAGAAAAGCCAGAGTTCAGAAAGAAGCCGGAGTTCAGGAGACCCAGAAAATCGTCTCTCTGCTGACACAAAGCGAATCGCCTTCCTGAAATTTGAGCCCTGGTTTCTTCCTAGCTTTACTCTTGATTCTGCTGGATTTTCTGAATTGCTCAAGATAAGTTACCGCCTCTCGAAGGGCACCCATGTCGACCACCGACACTATCGAAGAAAACCGCCGACCGAGAACGCGAACGTGGCAGCTGCAGTAGACCCGTTTCGATTCAGTCCTGTCGTTGGCGGCATCTCCTCTTGTCAGGAATCTGCGGTCATCGGCGGTTGAAGGCTATGCCTCCAAGACAAGCTGCTACCCGGGTGAATCGCTCGACCGCTACCTCAGCCTGGATCCCGAGGGCCAGGTCGCGATCGACATCTACCGTCTGGGCTACTATGACGGTTCAGGGGGACGACACGTCGGATCGATCGGGCCATTCGAGGTGGCGACACAGCCCGTCCCGAACGTGTCGATCGAACGACTGAGGGAGTGCGCCTGGGGGAAAACAACGACCTTTCAGGTTCCCGAAGACTGGACCAGCGGCGTCTATCTCGCCAAGCTGACCAGGACGGAAGACTTCGGCCCACAGAGCTATGTGGTCTTTGTGGTCAAGTCCCGGAACCCGAGCGATCTGACGTGGCAGGCATACAACAAGTGGCCGGCGAGCGATTCGATCTATGACGACGGGAGTTGCCCGGTCTAGTATTCGGGAAAGAACGTCAGAGTCAGCTTCAACCGGCCCTACACGAAATACTGCAGGTCGTTGACGCCCCTCTGTCCGTGGGGTCCGGTGAATTCCTTCTGTGGGAACATCAACTAGCCTTCTGGCTCAAGTAGAAAGGATACGATGTCGCCTACTGCTCGAATCTGGATCTCCATCTTGATCCGGGTGTGCTCGATCGCGCAAAGGCCTTCCTGTCGGTTGCCCACGACGAGTACTGGTCACGTGACGTGTATGAAGCAGTTCTGCGGGGACGCGAGTCAGGACTGAGTCTCGCCTTCTTGTCTGGGAACGCCGTCTACCACGAGATCCAGTTTTACGACAGCGAGGTCGATGGGGCGCCGTGTCGATCGTTCGCACGCAAGGAACGCTTCGACGATGAAAATCTCCTCGTGGGGACGAAATCCTACGGGAGCGCGGGGGGCGACTGGGTGATCACGAAACCGGATCACTGGGTCTACGAGGGCACCGGATTGTCGGCAGGAGACCGGATCCCAGGCCTGATCAGCTGGGAGTATCACGGCACGCCAGCGGACATCGAGGGGCTCGAAGTTGTGGCTGCGTTGGCATTGTATCCGCGGAGCCATTACACCAGCCCTGACCAAAACCATTCAGCCGTTGTTTTCCCGTGCAAGAAGGGGAACTGGGTTTTCAACGCCGGCACGATCTGGTGGTCAGAGGGGTTGTCTCAGCCGCCGGGCCACACCCCAGCCCGGACAGGGCGATCCGGACCTTTCGGCGTATCCGAGCCCGTCCAGCGCATCACCCGAAACGTTCTCGACAGAATGATCGTCGATTCACCACGAAGCTAAACCAACGGAGCAGGACCACATTGCAGCCAGCAAACATCCTCTACATCATCTCCGACCAGCACAACAAACGCGCACTCGGGTGCTACGGCCATCCAGTCGTCGAAACACCCAACCTGGACCGCCTCGAGGCACGCGGGACCCGTTTCGACAATGCTTACACGAACTGCCCGATCTGCGTACCCGTTCGGGCCAGCCTGGCCACCGGCCGATATGTCCACCAGGTCCGCTACTGGGACAACGGTCACCCCTATGACGGCAAGGTTGACAGCTGGCACCATCGCCTGCGCGAACAGGGCCATCACGTCGATTCGATCGGCAAACTGCACTTCAGCAAGGCCGAGGATGATCACGGCTTCTCGAACGAAATAGATCCGCTCCACGTGGTTGAGGGCGTCGGGGATATCCTGGGATGTATCCGAGACGATCGTGCACCGACCCGGAAGAAACGGAGCGGCATCACCGACGCGGGACCGGGTGACTCTACTTACCTGCAATACGATATCCGGAACGGGGACAACGGGGTCGCCTGGCTGAACGAGCACAAGAATGATGACAAGCCCTGGGCACTCTTCCTTTCGTTCGTCTGTCCGCACCCACCGTATATCTGTCCGCAGAAATGGTATGACCAGTATATCGCACAGGATCTCGCATTCCAGCCGCAGTGGAACGAATCCGATTGGCCGCAGCATCCCGCGTTGGACTACATGCGCAAGTTTTTCGACTTCGATCCTCAATTCAGCGAGGACGAGATCAAGAACATGATCGCCGCCTATCTCGGGGCGTGTTCCCACCTCGATAAACAAATTGGCCGTGTGCTCGATGAGCTCGACCGACTCGGGCTAACGGATTCGACCCGTGTGATCTACACGTCAGACCACGGCGAGCATCAGGGCGCGAGAGGCGTGTGGGGCAAGTTCAGCATGTTCGAGGAGTCGGCTGGGGTGCCGTTCATCGCTGCTGGCCCGGACATCCCTGCTGGTAAAGTCAGTCAGACACCTGTATCGCTGATCGACACGTTCCCCTCCGCCGTCACGTGTGTGGGCGCTTCCCTCTCGGAAGCAGACGCCGACCTGCCGGGAGACTCGATCTGGTCGATCGCGAACGATGATGATCGCGACCGTACGGTGTTCAGCGAGTATCACGCTGTCGGGTCGAGACACGCTTCGTATATGCTTCGCGACCGCCAACACAAGTACATACACTATGCCCACGAGCCTGCTCAACTGTTCGATATGGAAGCCGATCCACAGGAGTTGAACAACATCGCCGATTCGAGCCCTGATATCGTTGCGGACTTCGAACACCGTCTGGCTGAGATCTGCGACCCGGCGGAACAGGACCGGCGGGCCAAGGAAGATCAAGCAGCCAAAATTGAATCGTTCGGCGGCGTCGAGGCCGTGTTGAGCAGGGGCGCCTTTGACAACTCCCCGGTACCAGGCGAAAAACCGGCCTTTCGACAGCACTGACCTGACGACCAAGACCTTTCGTGCTTTTCGTGTCTTTCGTGGTCTTCTTTTTATCTATGCGTTGCCATAGCTCGCACAGAGTAACCGAACTCAAAGGAAAAGCTGCATGAGACCAGAAGAAAAATTCATCTTCGATCTTGACGGCTACATCGTCATCAAGAACGCCCTCACCCCCGAAGAGGTCGAAAACCTGAACACCATCGCTGATCGCGAGTTTGGCCAGCCCTATAACGAGTCCCAGTTCAAGCGAACGAGTCGCGTCTCCAAGTGGGATCCCGCCTGCGTGAACCTGTTCGACCACCCCAAGGTCGTCCCTTATCTGCTGGAATTGCTGGGACCTAAGTTCCGGGCCGATCACGACTACTGCATTTTCATGAAGAAGGGGGCGAACCGAGGGCGCCTGCACGGGGGAGACGGCCACGTCACCGGCCGAGCGATGGATCACTGGTACAAATATCGTGACGGCGTCATGCGGAACGGGCTGACCGTCTGTACTTACTTCCTGACCCACGCGGCGGAGGGAGACGGCGGATTCGGCTGCATCCCGGGATCGCACAAGAGCAACTTCGTCAAGAACATCCCGAGCGATGTCCGCGAGTGGGAACGGAGGGCGCACTATGTTCGTCAGCCGGCGGTCGAGGCGGGCGATGCGCTCATTTTTACCGAGGCGCTCGTTCACGGAACGATTCCTTGGGCCGCGGACCACGAACGTCGAGCGCTTCTCTACAAATTCAGCCCCGGCCACTCGACCTGGTCCGACAACTTCTACTCGGAAGACGAGTTCGGCGATCTCACCGATCAACAGAAGCGTGTTCTCGCTCCACCTTCGATCGGACAACGACCAGATACCGTTGAGGACTGGGAAACGTTGGTTGGGAACTAGGAAAGGCTATGACAATCGAGACCTGTAAACTGTTCGTCAACGGAGAGTGGGTGTCCTCGTCGGCATCCGAGACGTCTCCCGTCTACAACCCATCCGAGGGAATCCAGATCGCCGCGACGCCCATGTGCGGATCGGATGAGATCAGCAACGCGATCGAGGCTGCACACGCCGCGTTCCCTGACTGGGCGGACACCCCCCCGGTAGAACGGGCACGCCTCATGTTCCGCTTCAAGGAGCTGCTCGAGCAGAATTTCGAAGAGTTATCTCAGATCGTCACCCGCGAGCACGGCAAGACGCTCGAGGAGTCACGGGGGTCCGTTCGTCGTGGAATCGAGGTCGTCGAGTTCGCGTGCGGCGCACCATCTCTGCTCCTCGGCGACTCACTCGAGAACATCGCCCGAAACATTGATTGCGAAAGTGTGAGGCAGCCACTCGGCGTGTCGGTCGCGATCGCGCCGTTCAACTTCCCGATTATGGTGCCGCTGTGGACCCTGCCTGTGGCGCTCGTCTGCGGGAACACCTTCGTCCTGAAGCCATCCGAGAAGGTTCCGCTCAGCGTGATCCGCATGAGCGAACTGCTCGAGGAAGCCGGCGTCCCCAAGGGCGTCTACAACCTCGTCCACGGTGGCAAAGAAGCCGTCGACACCATGCTAACGCACGAGCACGTGAAGACGGTGTCGTTCGTCGGATCCACCCCCGTCGCTCGATATATCTATGAAACGGCAACCCGGAACGGGAAACGCGTACAATCCGCCGGTGGGGCGAAGAACTACATGGTCGTCCTACCCAACGCCGATCTCGACAGCACCGTCGACGCGGTGATGGGTTCAGCCTACGGATGCGCAGGAGAGCGTTGCATGGCTGGTAGCGTCCTGGTCTGCGCGCAGGAAGCGGGTGACCGGTTCCTCGAGCCACTCGCAGAAGCGGCCCGATCCCTCAAGGTCGGGGCCACCGATCGTGATCCGGGCGCTCAGATGGGCCCCGTAGTCAGCCAGCAACACCTCGAGCATCTCCATCGATCGATCGAATCAGGTCTCTCCGACGGAGCCGATTTGATCGTGGACGGAAGAGACGTGGCGGTGGCCGAAACGCCGGAAGGGTTCTTTCTAGGGCCAACGGTCTTTGACAAGGTTGAGCCCCAGATGTCGATCGTGCGGGACGAACTGTTCGGCCCGGTCCTGTCCGTGATGCACGCATCCGACCTGGACGGGGCGATCGCCCGCCTAAATGGAAGCGGTTTCGGGAATGCCGCCGTCCTCTTTACCTCGAACGGTGGCGCGGCTCGTAAGTTCAAGCACGAGGTAAACGCAGGCATGGTCGGCATCAATGTCGGCGTACCGGCACCGATGGCGTTCTTCCCGTTCTCAGGCTGGAACAACTCCTTCTTCGGCGACCTGCACGTTCAGGGATCTGAAGGTGTGTCCTTCTTCACCCGGCAAAAGGTCACGATCTCCCGCTGGGCAGACACCAAACGGTTCTTCTAGATGAACAAGCGACTCGAGAAACTCGTCACGAACGTCCTGTCAATTCCCACGGCTCCCTACTACGAGCACGAAGTCGCCACGTTCATCAAGCGATTCGCCGAGCGGCGCAGACTCACTGTTCGAGAGGATCGATACGGTAACCTGATCGTGCGTTACAAACGGGGTCGATCCCGTCCGGTCGCCATCACCGCACACATGGACCACCCGGGCTTCGAGGTCGTCTCTGCATCGGACCGAACGGTGCGAGCGCGTTGGAATGGCGGTCGCGACCCTATCCATTTCCCTGACAGCAAAGTGGTCATCCGCGCGGGCAAGGAAACCATCACCGGCCGGGTAGAGTCGACACTCGAGGGCTCCGACTTCGAGATCAGGTCTGCCAGACCGATTCCCGAGAACACACCTGCCTACGGACACTTCGACCTCGTCCCGTGTGAATTCAGGGGTGATCTCATCTACACAAAGGCCGCGGACAACCTGATCAACTGCGCCGCTCTCCTCGCGGCACTGGACCAGCTGAACCGGAAGAAGGCAAACGCCGACTTCCGGGCTGTCTTCACCAGAGCTGAAGAAGTAGGGCTCGCAGGTGCGACCGGTCTGGTGCGATCGAAAGCGGTTGGAAAAACCATCCCTATCATCGTGCTGGAAGCCAGCAAGGAGCTTCCGGGTGCCATCATGGGACAGGGGCCCGTGATCCGGGTTGGCGACATCATCAGCGTCTTCGACGCGCGTCTCGACTTCGGCATCCACCAGCTCGCCAGGGCCGTCGCCGAACGAGATCAGTCGTTCCAGTTCCAGCGCCAGCTCATGTCAGGCGGGGCCTGCGAGGCCACCCTCTACGCGGTCCACAACCTGCCGGTTGGCGCGTTGGCGATCCCGCTCGGGAACTATCACAATCAGGGCAAGCCCAGACCAGCCCCGGAGTATGTGTCAGCAAGGGATGTGGTCAATATGGTGCGGCTCTGCACCGAACTCGCCCTGTTTCCTCCGGAACGCGAACCGCGTAAAGACCTGCTCAAGCGGTTCGACGACGCTTTCGACAACCGGCACGCGCAGCGGTTGATCGATACACGNCGCCAACCTCGCTGAGAGAGCGGCCATGGAGCGATCCTTCGACCTCGGGTTCGATCTGCCCACAGGGTGGTGGCTTGGGCTGGCCACAAGGGGAAACACCCATCTCGATCCTGAGGATGTGCACCACGCGGTAGATCGCGGGGAGAACTCCCTGAACTGGTGTGGATACTCNGACGGCAGGANCTGTGCGATTTCTGAAATGGTTAAAGAGACCGCGATCGCGTGGTGATCGCCTGGAAAATCCAGAGCGCAACGGCAGACGGGGCTCGTCGCGAGTTCGATGAAGCTCTGTCCGAACTCCAGACGGATCGGATCGATCTGGTCACGCTTTACTACGTCGAGTCACCTTTCGAATGGATCGACATCCCCTCACCAGGTAGCGCTTATGAGAGCCTGTCAGAGGCGAAGTCGAACGGTCGCATCCGAATGATCGGCCTGACGAGCCACCAACGGTCTACGGCAACCTCCATCGCGGCCGGTGCGCTCGCTCCAGCAACAGCAGAGCAGGGCGACGGTTTCGATGCAGGCCGCCCCCTCGATGCCTTGATGCTCCGATATAACACAGCGCATCGAGGCGCCGATCAGGATGTCTTTCCGGTCACGGACCCNATCAGTCTTCCAGTTGTGGTCTACACGTACCTGCGCTGGGGCGCCCAGATGAAGTCAACCCCGGAAGATCCTCCGAAATATGGTATACCCACCGCCTCAGAGTGGTATCGCTACGAACTCGCGAATCCGTCGGCCGCGGTCGCTCTGATGGCGCCGAACGGAAGAGCAAAACTTGAGGATAACCTCTCACTACTGGATGATTGGCGTGCGCCGAACGAGGAGACGTTCGCGTCCGGCGCACGGGTATCGGGTGTATAGAACGGCAGGGGGATTCCCGTGGGAGGAAAATCCCAGGAAAAGCCAGAATTCGGGCAACAACCCAGGAGGCATGCAGTGATAAACGAACTCCGTTCCTACAGAATCCCTGACGGCAAGATGCCGAACATTCTCGCGCGCTTCCGAGGACACCACCTTCGGTATCTTCGAGCGCCACAACATTAAAATCGTTGGGTTCTGGACCAAGAAGGATGTCAACGAACTGGTTTATGTCTGCGAATATGAATCAGAGGAAGCCGTGGGAGCTGCTTGGGATGCGTTCCGCGCGGACCCGGACTGGATCAAGGCGAAAGCAGAGACAGAAGCAGATGGACCGATCGTATCCGAAGTCATCTCGAAGATGCTGAGCCCGACCTCCTTTTCTCCGATCAAGTGGGGGGCAACGCTGCGCATTGCTTGAGAGTCTGCAACCCTGCGGGTTGCAGACTCTGGATCAGACTCAAGCGTCAGGAAATCGAGTCACGCCCTGTCCTGGCCATTAACCATACGAACTGAGGATCCCAACCGTGTCGACACAGCCGAACATCCTCCTCCTGATGACGGACCAGCACAGCAAATATCACCTCGGCTGTTACGGCGACGANCTGGTCAGGACGCCCAACCTGGATCGGCTCGCAGCATCCGGAATGCGATTCGACAACGCCTACTGTGCTTCGCCGGTCTGCGTACCCAGCCGTATGTCGTTCATGACCTCACGCCGCCCCTCCGCTAATCACGTCTGGAACAACAACCACGTGCTGCGATCAGACATCCCCACGTGGGCTCACTCGCTGGGAATCGCCGGCTATGAGACCGCACTCATCGGTCGGATGCATTTCGTCGGTACCGATCATCGACACGGGTTCGAGAAACGTCCCATCGGTGAATACAGTGCCCATCATCCGGGCGCACCCAGGTTAGGGGGTATCCACCTGGACAAGCTCGCCGGCACGTCAGGACAGTCGAGACGAGCCGTGGAGGTCGCAGGTAAGGGACACACTACGTATCAGGCTTTCGACGAGATGGTTACCGGCGCGGCCTGTACTTACCTGGAGGAGAAGGCTGCCTCGAGCGATGACCGGCCGTTCGCCGCCGTCGCCGGGTTCGTCCTCCCCCACTGTCCGTTCGCCGCACCCGACGACCTGTTCGACTATTACTACGACCGCGTCGACGTCCCTCAGCCGACCGCCGAGGAGCGCGCACGAGAACCGGCGGCCATCCGAAAGTTCAAAGAGTTACGTGGGCTGTATCCGCCTCTGGACGAAGAGCGAATCCGCGTGGCCAGGGCGGCCTATTTCGGCCTTTGCGAATATTTCGATATGCTTTCGGGGCGCGTTCTCGACGCACTCGACCAGACAGGCCTCGCTGAGAATACGCTTGTCATTTACTGTAGCGACCACGGTGAAATGGCGGGAGAGCACGGCTGCTGGTGGAAGAGCAACTACTACGAGGGATCCGTGGGCGTACCGCTAGTGGCCAGGATGCCAGGTGTGATCGACCCGGGCACATCGAGCGACGTCATCTGCAACCTCATGGACATCGGNCCGACCTTCACGGAGGTCGCCGGGGCCAACCCGCTCCACNATGTCGACGGGCNGTCGCTGTGGGGAACCATGACGGGTGATTCACCCATGACGAGAGACGAAACGTTCAGTGAGCATCTCGGTCAGGAAGGGATCCCCTCACGGATGCTCAGAACGGGACGGTGGAAATACTACGAGTATGCCAATACGACTCCACCGGCCCTGTTCGACCTGGAACATGACCCCGGTGAACTGAACGACCTCGGTCAGGCCCCGGACCACGATCTGCTGCGTCGGGAGCTCTCGGAGCTGTTGCATACGGGGTGGGACCCCGCACACGTCCTCGACACCTCGAGACGGATGAACAAAGACCTTCGCGTCATCGAAGCGTGGGGCGCTGCGACTGAACCACACCATCCGGATACGCTGCCCATCCCCGAAGGAGCTGAAGATGTAAGGCTTCTATGAGCAACTCATTGTAACGCATCTACTTACATCCGCTTCACTACGGTCTAGATATCCGCGGATTAAACAAATATCCAGCGGTTCGCAGACACGATCTGGATCGCAGGGACTAAAGATTGGGAACCCCGACGTCGATCCCCCAACCATGACGTTCCTCCTGACCATACTCCTGGCCTCGGCCGGTATCCTGCCCGCACAGCGGCATCTTCCTCAGACCCAGGTCTTCCGATCCCCCGGACTCCTGGTCCTCGACACCAACGTCGAGTCTCCGGCAGTCTACGATGGATCGGGACCGGCACGGCTCCTGAAACAGGGCGAATCCTTCGACATCCAGGTCTTCGCCCCATACGCGGCCGGCCAGCGGATCTACGAGTATGCCTTCTCTGTCGACCGCAGCGCGGCCCGCCCCATTTCCCTGGCCATCACCTCGGCAAAAGACTGGCAGGATTACGAGCTCACCGACGGGATTCCCAACCCAACCCTCTACTTCAGCTCCACACGGTTTGGGATCGCCCGGCTTCCCAGGACGGGTCACGTCATGACGCTCACAATCACCGCCACCGAAGACATGACGGACCGANGGCCCCTCGACATTCTCCTCGCGGTCACTGTCGTATCCGACCCACCGAGACGGGTGAACCAGATCGTCGGCCGCCAACGACTGACGTTCGACTAAAAAGAAAGGCCCCCGAGCATTGCTCGGAGACCTTCTTCGATTAGTAGGGGCCACCATCCTGGTCAGCACCCTCCCCAAGAAAAAAGTGAAGCACGTCACCCTTTGTATCGCCGCGCTGGGGATTTGCTTTAGGACTTATCCCAAATCGGTTAGTCTGCAGCTGCCTGGAAGTGGGAGAGCCTGATCATCTAGTTCGCTCGAGGCGCACTCGAGAAGGCGATGAGACCGCGCAAGGCCCAGGCACTACTCGACCGGGTATCCGCCACCACGACGTCCGGTTTCTAAATGCTCTGGAATGTCGACCCCAACCAGATCATACCCTTTATCAGCAAGGAGCATCCTCAGACCATCGCCCTGATTCTGTCTCAACTCGCGGCACAACAGTCGGCGGGCGTCATCAACGGTCTGTCAGAGGAGGTCCAGGCCGATGGGTCCTNCCGCATCGCCACGATGGAGAGCATCTCGCCTCAGGGGCTGCGCGAACTCGAGGAAAGCCTGGCTCAGGGGCTGGAAACCATCCTCTCCGGTCAGGTGACCGAGATCGGTGGCCCCAAGGCGGTCACCGAGATCCTCAACCTTACGAGACGTTCTACAGAGAAGGCCGGGCTCGAAAGGCTGGACGCCCAAGATCCCGACCTCGCCGAGGACGTCCGCAACCAGATGTTCGTGTT
Source organism: Gemmatimonadota bacterium (assembly GCA_002727195.1). Lineage (GTDB taxonomy): Bacteria > Latescibacterota > UBA2968 > UBA2968 > UBA2968 > UBA2968. The sequence goes on along the minus strand of PBWH01000006.1, from coordinate 58,072 downwards.
CGACAACATCTCCAACCTGCCGAATTGCGAGATTCAGCTGATCCTGCGCGAAGTCGACTCGAAGGATCTCACCACCGCCCTGAAGGGCGCCAACAACGAGATGAAGGATAGGATCTTCGGAAACGTTTCCGAGCGTGTGGGAACGATGATGAAGGAAGAGATGAACTTCTCGGGACCGGTCCGGATGAGCGACGTCGAAGAGGTGCAACTCTGGATTGTCCAGACCGTTCGCCAGCTCGAGGAAGCCGGCCAGGTCACGATCGTCCGCGACGACTCGAACGACCAGTTCGTGTAGCCGCCTCACTGCCGCTTCAGGGCCTTGTCGAACATCTCCAACATCAGCGGATCGGTCACAAGCGTACGGACCCGAGAAATCCGATCCTTCGGCAGCGCCGACCGCTGCACCGCCTTGTAAAGATCGACCCCCGCCCATTGGGGCCCCTCTTTCTCCAACAGTCCTACCAGAAGCGCCCGAACGAATCCGTAATCGTCGGGGCGATCTTCACCCTCCAGACTGATCGCCGTAAACGTCGCCGTCAGCGCGTGGACGTAACGCTTCCGCTTCACATACGATGTCGCCAGCAGGCGCCAGAGTCCGGGGTCGGACGTGCTCTCCCTGATGAACTCGTTCAGCAGCGCCGCTGCTTCCAATGGACCATCCGGCGAGTCGTAGCGGTCGTCCAGCATGTCCAGAATCGNATCACGAGCCAGCTGGGGTCTACCAGCCTTCCAGAACGCCCTCGCTTTCCAGACGTCAGTCTCCAACCCCGCTTCGAGTTGCCGACTGTAGGTAAACGCTTCAGCTGCTTTCAGATACTCGTCGCGCTTGTAGCGAACGACCCCAAGGTTGCGCAGCCCTCCAGCTGCGATACCCCGTATTTCGTCAGACCTGGAAGACTTCTCCAACGCCTTGTTCAGCAGAGATTGACCGATCGCGTGTGAATCCGCATCGTCGAGCGCGAGCTTGCTGATCCCTTCGAGCGCCGCGTAGACCCAGTCCGGGTCGTCTCTGTGTGCACGCACCTCCGCGAGGATCTCATTGGGGCTCTCCCCAACGATGAAGTGCACCTTGGTCAGACGCACATAGTCATCCAGTTTGAGACGGCTGCCTGCATACTGATGTGCAGTCCCGTAGTGACGGGCAGCAAGATCCGATTCTCCATCCAGCAATTGTGTCCGTCCGTGTCTCAGATGCTCGAGACCCAGGGCTGTTTTGATTTGGGCGAGATTGACGACAACGAGGAGCACGAGGGCGATGTCCCTCAAGGCCACTCCGAACCTGGCTGAGACCCGGTCGAGCAGCCCCCCGACGACCAGAGCCGGCCCGACGGCCGCCAGATACAGATACCTCGACTCGGGCGGATCCGCCCCAGGCATCGCAAACGGGAAACTCGCGACAACTGTCCAGATCGCACCCAGTCCGACAAATCGCCACGTTCCATCCCGAAGCAACGCCAGAACACCCAGGCACAGCGTCGTGATCCCGACCAGCGTGGCGAAAAGGCCTTCGACCTGTGGGTGGATCAGAAGATGGGCATTCATCCAGGTCTGCCCCACAAGGGTCATCCAATCCTGTGGGACATTCGTCAGATCCAGCAGGTGTCCTGGATCTGGCTGAGGAAGCCCAAATACGCCGACCGACACCACGCCCCCGACCAACACAATGACCGTAGCCCGCAAGACCTGAGGGAACGCGTATCCTCGGTAGAACCCGACTAAGGCCGCAATCGGCCCGAACACGACACCCGAGGGGTGCAGCATCGACACGCTGATCTGCAAAGCGATCGCCGTGAAAAGGGCACAACGACGCCCGGAGAGCCAGATCAGAAACGATACGATCACCCCACATCCTGCGATCACAACAAGCGGATACAGGTAGTACGCCCCGAAGATCACATCCCGATGCCCGATGCCGGAAACGTAGAGGATGGCGGCGCAGAACCCGGCAGCTGAGGAGACTCCGATGTAGACCAACGACCGTCCCACAACGAGGGCCGCCAAGATATGTAATGCGGCGGCGACGGCTTGGGCGGACAGGGAGCTCACAGACACACGCGGAGATTCGGGGGGTAAAGCGCCCGAACCGGCGTAAGCGCCGCAACAAACCAGTATCAACACACCGACCAGAAGAATGGACCAACTGGACTGAGATCTGGAAGAAACGTTCACGAAGCCTCTTTCAATACATGAATACGCAGATGCGTGGTTGGTACTCTTGACCGCATCCCCTTTTCTAGTGTACATACGACTCCATGTCAATCCGTAGCTCCCTAAACAGACGATGATACGACGATTCACTCACCTCGGCGTTCCGCACAAAGTGGTCCTCGCCGCGATACTGGCGTGGTGTCTGGTTACCTAGGGGCCTGCCTACGCACGTCTGGTCGTATGACGACTACGACCACATCGTCAAAGCCCAGCTCGTCCTGGAAAACCCCTGGCCGCTGTTCTCCGCTGACTCCAAGGAACCCAGCCGGGTCGTTCATCACATCTACTTCCTCATCGTCTACGTGCTGTTTGGCGAGAGCGTCGTCGCATACCACATCGGAAACATCCTCCTCCACCTGCAGAACGCCTAGCTCTGCTATCGGATCGCCCACCGCCTGACAGGCAGCGACTCAACCGGGCTGCTCGCTGCCGGGCTGTTCACGGTCAACACCGTCGCCTACGAAGCAATCTACTGGATCGCGCGCTGCGTCACTTCGACCAATCTCTGGCGGAAGATCCGGATCAGCCCGGTCTCCTTCGGACAAAGGGTGAGATGCTCTCGGCTCGGGGATACTACGAACGCGCTGCGGAGGCCCTGTCCGCCTGGGTCCGTCTGGCACCGGAGGGCCATTTCGCGCTCGGCACGTTACGCTTTCAGGCAGGCGATCGTCCCGGTGCCGCGTCCACTCTCGATCGAGCTGTCGAACTGGCGCCACGCGAGGCCAGAGTGCTGCTCAACGCGGGGGTTGCGCATCGATCGCCCGGAAATCTTCAGCGAGCTCGCCANCTGTTCGAGTCCCTGCTCGAATTGCATCCGGAGCATCCGCAGGCACCCTCCATCCGGAACTAGCTGGCCACCCGGTAACCACCCATCAGGCCGATCGACTCTTTTCTTAAATCCAGGCGAATCCTCGCTTGACATCCCTCCCAATGAATGGTATACATTTGTTCACCTTCGCAATGCGCAGTACAGGAACACAGATGCCGGCCTCCGTCCCCTGCGGTACCCGGCAATAACAACACCCTCCCACCCTCTCTGAACGAGCCTGCGCTGAGTCCACGCCCCGTGCGGTGGAGCCTGCGAGGCAGCCAAACCAGTGATTCCCCTGCACTGTCATTCGACGTTCTCTTTCCACGCAGGCGTCTGCACGCCTCAGGAGATCGTCTCACGCGCAAAGGCATACGGCCTCCATTCGGTCGCGCTGACGGATACTGACCGGGTCAGCGGGCTGATCCTGTTCTACCAGGCCTGCCTGGATGCGTGCATCAACCCGATCCTCGGTGTCGAGCTCACGGACCCGGTCGATCCCGGCCCGGATTCGCCTCGCCCCCACGTTGTATTGCTCGCCAAAAACGCGACCGGCTACGGCGACCTCTGCGAGATCACCACCCAGCGTCACGTCGACCCGTCCTTCTCGCTCGAGCGCGTCTTCAGCAAGCCGTGGCCCGACCTCGTTATCTTCACGGCGTTCCCGGATCTGCTTGCGATGCTCGCCCGGACGCCGAATCGGGACAATCTGTATGGCGAGCTCGTCAACAACAGCGCGATCACACGGCAACGCAGCCACACGCTCGTCACGCAGGCAAAATCACTGGGTATCCCGCTCATCGCCACCAACAACAGCTACTTTCTCCACCCCGACGACCACGACACGCACAAAACGCTGACAGCCATCGGCCAGGTCTCGACACTCTCACGGCTCAAGCCTCACGAGTATGCGTCACGGAACGCCTTCTTCCGGCCGGCCGACCAGATCGAACGGCTCTTCCCGACGCATCCGGAAACGGTGCTGAACTCCGAGCGCATCGCCGACCAGTGCCGGATCGAACTCGACCTGGGAAAGTGGATTCTCCCGAAGATCGAAGTGCCGGAAGGCCACACCCCCGACACGTATCTCAAGGAGGTCGCCGAAAACGGCCTGTTCGACAACTACGCCGGTCTNCCCGAATACGACCGCGCCAAAGANATCCAGGACATAGANCTCGATGTCATCCGGAAGCTCGGGTATTCCTCGTATTTCCTGATGGTCATGCAGGTCCGGGACTGGGCCAACAACCGCTTGAAGCAGGCCTATCGACGCCCCAAGGATTGCACGATCCTCCGGGGCAGCGCCGCCAACTCGATCACATTCTACAACATCGGTGCCAGCGACCTCGACCCGATCAAGTACGACCTCTACTTCCAGCGCTTCCTGAATGAGGACCGTGCCTCCCCACCCGATGCCGACCTCGACTTCGGCTGGGACGAACGTGACGAGGTCCTTCAGCACGTCGTCGACCGATGGGGGCGCGAGCGGGTCGCCCTCACCTGCACGACCAATCATTTTCGCGGACGAGCCGCCTTCCGCGAGACGGCCAAGGTCATCGGTTACACCGAGGAAGAGATCTCGGAAATCCAGAAAAACCTCAAGACCAAGACCCGACGCGTCCACGATGACGAACTCGAGCGAATCATGCAAATCGCGTCGACCATCAAGGGAAAGCCGCGCTTCCTCGGCCAGCATCCGGGCGGTCTGCTCATCACGAACGACCCGATCTTCCGGCACGTCGCCTGCGAGTATTCGGGCGGCGAGAAGAACCGGCTGATTACGCAGATCGACATGCACAACGGGATCGACGACCTCGGTCTCATCAAGTTCGACCTCCTCGGAAACGGCTCGCTCTCGGTCCTCCGCGACACGCTCGCCCAAGTCGAGGAGCAGAACTATCCCGATCCCGAAGTCTGGGATCTCGAAAAGTGCTACGAAGACGAGCGCGTCCTCGACATCGTCCGGAAGGGGCGCACCAAGGGCATCTTCTACATCGAGAGCCCCGCCCAAACCCGGCTGAACAAAAAATCCCAGGTCGAATCGTTCGAGGAACTCACCATCACGTCGAGCCTCGTCCGACCCGCCGGCGCCTCGTATACCGCGACGTTCATCGAGCGCCATCGCAAGATGAAGGCCGGGATCGTCGACTGGGACTACCTGCACCCCTCGCTCGAGCCGATCCTGAACGAATCGCACGACGTCTGCGCCTTCCAAGAGGACGTCACCAAGATCTGTCATCAGGTGGCCGGGCTCAGCTTCAAGAAGGCGGACAAGATCCGAAAAATGATGAACAGCATGCACGAAGGCGAGCAGGGCGAGGAGATCATCCGACGGACGGCCGAGGAGTTCATGCAGGGCTGTATGGACCACAGCGGGCTGTCGCGCGAACAGGCAGTCGATCTCTGGTCCCGGGTCGGCTCGTTCACCGGGTTCAGCTTCTGCAAATCGCACAGCGCGAGCTACGCGCAACTCTCGTTCCAGTGCACGTATCTCAAGGCCTACTATCCCGCCCAGTTCATCGCGTCGGTCATCAGTAACGAGCACGGCTTCTACACCAAGGAGGTATACCTCAACGAGGCGCGTCGCTGGGGCATCACGATCCTGCCGATAGACATCAACGCCTCGCGCGACAAGTACTGGGGCAAACATGCTTGGATCCGCCCCGGCCTGATGCACGTGCGCAACCTGACGCAGAAGGGCCTGGACAACCTGCTCCACGAACGACGCACTAAAGGCGACTTCCTGAACCTCGTCGACTTCATCGAGCGCGTCGACATGGGCCGCAAAGAGATCGANAAACTCGTCCTCGTCGGCGCCTTCGACGGATACGGTCTGACCCAGCCCGAGATGCTCTACCAGCTCGACGGTATCTACGGGCGGCTGCGCCCAAGCGAGCCGACCCTGTTCGGGACCCAGCACGCGAAGGAACTCGGATCGCAGGGAAACGCCTCATTGATGAACGAGCATCCCGGCCTGGAAAATTACACACTGGCCGAACGCTGTCTCAACGAGCTCTACCTGCTGGGCTACATGCTCTCCGGCAATATCCTAGAGATTCTGGACATGCACCCCGCCGCCAAAAACGCCGTCCCCGCAGGCCGGATTCCCGAGCACAAAGATCAACGCGTCAAAGTGTTCGGCTGGCCGGTCACGCGCCGCGTACACCACATCGAGCACAGCGGACAACCGATGCTGTTCATCACGCTCGAGGACAAGACCGAAGTCGTCGACGTCATCCTCTGGCCCGACGTCTACGACCGGTTTGCCGACGTTATGGCCGAACCGGGCCCGTTCGAAATGTGGGGTATCGTTTCAGAGGAATGGGGCACGTTCACGGTAGAGGCGGACATGATCAAAGCCGTCTCGTGGTCCCCGAACATGGTCGACCTGCAGCTTGCGTCGAAGCGGCTCGAGAAGTCGTTCAGCGGTTTCGAGACGTATTCGGATATTGTGGCAGCATAGTACCGTCCCCGTGCGAAGCACAGGGACGAGTAACCATCTTATACATCTCTCGTCCCCAGGCTCCGCCTGGGGACGTCAGGCGTCGGAACATGAGACACCTACTCCTGATCTACATCTGCCTCACCGGTACCGTACACGGAGATACACACACGCTCACCATCTACGCCCATCACGGCAGGCACAACTCCCTCGTCGCCTGTATCACGGGCATCCTTCAGTCGTGGGATCGGAACGCCGACTACGCAACAGTTGCTGGGTTGTCTGGTGTCGCGTTCTCCCCGGTCTACGACGACAGCGAGGATTGGCGCGCCTGGTGGATGGAAGGAGGCGACGACATCCGCCTCGACTTCCTCGGTCAGGCCCTCGGGTTCACTGTCGAGACTGTCCGGATGCCCGAAGCTATCGACAACGTGACGCCGTATGACCGCCTCGACGATATGCCGCCACAAAGAGCCGACCATTTTCGNCGGTTGAAAGCCGCACTCGAACCGGGAGACGCCGTCCTCTTACCGCCGTCACACAATCATTCGCGGACTGATATTCTCCACCCAACGCGGACGTGAAGTCCGCGGCTACTGTACGCCGACATTCTGGCTTTTCTCTTGTTTATCACCCTCGATCACGACCACTTCTCGGCCCAGGCCCTCTCGGCTTACGACCCAACGCTGCGCGACCATCCGTTTGTCGTCGTCCAGCAGAATACGGACAGCCACAAGTGTGCTGTCTGGGCGTGTTCGTATCGTGCACAGCAACTCGGGATCCGTCGTGGGCAGACCGTCCAGATGGTTTTGCGCAAGCATCGTAAGGTGGAGGTCGTGACGCGTGAAGACCTGATCGAGGAGACGGCGCGNGAAGAGTTGGACTGGATCGCCGAGCACTACACGCCCGTGTTCAACGTGACCGAGTATGGCCGCTGTCTGCTCGACCTGTCCGGTACACCTGCCCTCCGAAGCTCTTCGAAGAAGGGTCCCGTTGCGCTCGAAGCGGATGTCGGGTCGATCGCAGACCGGATTCGGGAGGACATCGTCAACAAAATCGGGCTGAGAGACGTTGCGATCGGTATCGCGTCATCCCGTCTGATCTCAGCGATGCTCGCACGGCTCGCGCGTCCATCAGATACCCGGATCTGCACACCAGGATCGGAGCCGGAGACACTCGCCTCGATCAGCGCGAATCTGCTGCCCGGTGTATCGCACGGCGCAAAGGAACGGATCAGGCAGTATGGGATCAAACGGATCGGCCAGCTCCAGGACCTCGGAAAAGACGCCCTGGTCGCGCGACTGGGTGGCGAAGGTGAGCGGCTCTACAGCCTCTCTGTCGGTGTGGACGCTGAGAAACGAGTCGAGAAAAAGGAGATCATCGAAGCGGAGACGGTCCTGGACCGGGACATCAACGACGAGAAGACGTTACGACAGCACGTACGGTACACGGCGGACAAGCTGTCGCACGAGATGATCTCGTCATCGGCGTGGGCCTCCCGGATGACGTTCATCCTGACCTATACGGACAATCGACGCACCCAGAAAACAGCCTCATTCGTGTCGCCCACGAACAATCGTGAAAATCTAACCGACACAGCGCTCAGGCTGTTCCGGGAGTTGTATCAGCGACGCGTCGCCATCAAGTCGATCCGTCTGCAGGTCCGGAAACACCGTCAGGATACGCGCCAGATGGACCTGTTCGAGTCGGCGCACGAGAAGCGACAGCGCTCGATCGATCACGCGATGACAAAGGTGCGGAACACACTCGGGTTCGATTCGGTCGTTCCCGCAGCCAACTTCGTCCCGAAACCGGAACCGGCCGCAACGTCGAACGCGACGCAGAAGGCGTTGATCGATCACCTCGACCTCCCGGAAGAAGGCTACGGTTACGAGCGGTAGTCCAACATCGACCTTCCCCTCTCAACCACATCCATGGAAGAGAGAGCAAACACCGCCACGTTGAACAACCGATCGTACCTATTCGAGTGAATCGGTCCGACGTCTCCTCTTCTGGGCACGTGGGATAGCCCTGACCTGCGGAGTCCCGGACCCTATCCGGATCACGTCAACCCGGTCTACAACCTGCAGGAAGACATTCCGTCGGATGATCCTGCCGACGTGGATTGGCTCAAACACAGGAAGGCAATTTCCGCCTCCCTGAGCGAAAACGTCGAGCACTTCGCCCTAGCCGCATACGACGGGGATGCGCTCGCGGGGTCGATCCGGTTCTTCCCCAAGCTCTTGACCAAACCACGTTTCGGTGCTTGGCGTGACGATCAGCACCCGCAGAAATGGTCGAACGACAGTCTGGATGTGACGCTCATCAACAAGGTCATCGATGTGTCCCGGGGGCCACACCGGAGCATTCAGGCCTTGGCCTGGAGCAACATTAGGGATACGCGACGTGGGGTCAGGCCCTCCCGCTCCAGACCTATCTTTCCGCGGGGTTTGAGGTGGAAGTGGGAGTCGAAGCGGATCTCGGGGCGTGGGAGGACATGCGTTCGGGCCGTCACGGCCCGAACGTTCGACGGCTGATTGAATCCCGAGAGCCAGATGGCGGCTACACCCATCCCGAACGACGCTACATCGTTCGGCGGGAACTCGAAACACAATAGCGAGGATACGATGGCTACACGAAACGTCCTAGAGGGCGTCCCCAGAATCGGGTTCTGGCACGATGCCAGAGAACAGGAAGACGACTCATCCGGTCCGGAGGATATCACCTGGCCGGCCGTATTGCGCGCGTATACGACATATCTGGGAGAGCCATACGACTACGCATACACGGGGCTGCGTTCTTCTTCAACTGGAAGCCGGGGTGGCACAGCGACAACTCGGCGACCTATTCCATGTCGAGCGATGCTGCCGCGTCATTCGCCCACGGCTTTGACNGTGTCGGATTCTGATCGCAAGGTGCTCTGCGACAAAGCGTTCCGGGAGAACGAAGACAACATACGTGCCGCGACCATAGACAGCATCGACCGAGGTGTACCGGTCATCTCTCACGGCGTCGTCGGCCCACCGGAGCCCTCGATCATCACGGGATACACCGAAGATGGCGATGTCCTCATCGGGTGGAGTTTCTTCCAGAATGGGGCAACGGGAATCGAGTTCGAGTCGTGCGGCTACTTCCGCAAGCGAAACCGGTTCGATGACACGTATGACCTTCTGCTCCAGGGTGACAAATGGGATCACCTGGACGCCAACAATGTCCTAACCGACACACTGACCTGGGGACTGGAAGTCAGCCGAACACCGAACACCTGGAAGGACCGTCACAACGGTCACGCCGCATACGAAGCGTGGGCAAGCCAGGTCGAGGCGGATCCATTGGAGACGGCGGATGCCGAAGACGATCCCTTCCACGCACACAGCGACACCGTCGGCACGGTAGCGGAATGCCGCTGGTATGGGTCACGTTTTCTGGCCGAAGCTGCCGGCAAACAACTGAAAATGGTAGCCGATCTGCTCGCCGCGGCCTCTTTTTGGGCAGACGAACACGACCTGATGTGGAAAGTCTGGGGGTGTGTAGGCGGACACGGCGAGGGCCAGAGGGGCGAAAAGCCTTCGAGGACCCGGTCGTTCGCAAGAAGATGGCCAAACTAATAAGGACCACGCGCGAGAGAGACGTGGAAGCCTCAAACCACATCGAACGTGCACTCGAGCGCGACACGGGACACCAGACATCGGAACCACCATTTAGAAACTGAGCAGGAGAGCGAGAGACCACCCCTTCCCACTCCCACAGCTCTTCCCTAACTCTGAACACTTGAGAATGCAACAGCTGCTCCTTCCATCCGTCGAGCCAGCACCAGGAAAATGGGAACCCTTTCCCACGCCTCCGGACATCTCGTCTACGGGCTACCACGTCGGTACCTCGGGCTACCATTTCGACGACTGGATCGGGCGCTTTAATCCGCCGAAGGCAACCCGTCGCCAGATGCCCGAGCTGACGGAATCACAACGCGAGGATCACGACCGGCTCCGATTCTATCAGAAGTACTTCTCGTTCGTCGAGATCAACAACACCTTCTACCGCGAGCCGATGATCGGCAACTTCCTCGACATCGAGCNGCGCAGCAAACCGTCGATGCAGTATGCGGTCAAAATGCACCGATCGATTTCACACACGAAGACCTGGGACATCGAATTGGGAAGGCAGTTGGTCCGCGACCATGTCACCGCGGTCAGCCCTCTCGTCGATACGGGCCGGTTCTTCAGCTTCCTGTTGCAGCTCGAGGACCGGGTCGTCCGCAGCCACAAGCGGCTCGAGTATCTGCTCGCCGTCTGTTCGGAGGCCGTCAGCGAGCGTCTGGACGTACACGTGGAGTTCAGGCACATCTCGTGGCACGAGATGCACCCGATTCAGGCGCTCAAGGACAGCGGGATCGGTATCTGTAACACGGAGATTCCGCCGATCCGTCACGCTTTCCCGCTCAAGGCTTACGCCACGACGGACAAGGGATACGTCAGATACAGCGGGCGGAACGAGCAGAACTGGTATCCGGAAGGTGAGCAGAAGACGTCGCAGGAACGGACGGCCGCTCGGAATACTAGATACGACTACCTCTATTCAGACGAGCAGGTGCGGGAGCGTGCGATGGCGCAGCTGGAACTCGGCCTGAAGGTCAGCTCGGTCGCGATCGCCTGGAACAACCACTACAACACCCAGGCGGTTCAGAATGCCCTCTACAACATCGGTGTTCTTCAGCAACAGCTGGAAATGGAACTGTCTACGGAGCGTAGCTAAGAGACGCCGTCACTCACCCGGCGGATTGAAGTAGAATCGGACGCCCACTGCCGCGTTCAGATCGAATGCCGTCTCCGGTGCGAAGTCCAGCATCGGCACGATCTCGATAAACACGTCGAGCGAGGACTTCCCACTCGCGTAAGTCGTCCCGAGTGAGACACGTGCCGAAAGCCGGTTGTCCGAGGTATCGTCTCGGACCCGTCCGCCGATCACGTAATTCAGGTAGATGCACCCACACAGGTCCTGGTCGATCTCTTCCGTGAGATCCCGATGAATCAGGTAATCGGGCTGGATCTGGGGTGATCCATCGTTCCAGAAGAACCAGTGCCCCGTCAGGGCGTTGTGCTCGCTGATCCAGACCTTGGTACTGAGTCCCGTGGGTTCGCCCAGAATCGGGCCGACTCCGACCCCTTTGGATTGGGCGTGGACCGGTGTGTGGGCAAGGGCGATCAGAAGGATGAAGGTGAGTCGGGTCTTCATGCAGGCGCTTTCGTGACAAAACGGTAGTGACACCTACATATAAAACAAGCGAGGCGCCTGACCTAACATCCTGGCTCGCCCGACGACGCTCATGCCGATCACGCCCGCATAAGACAGGACCACGCTTGGCAACACGAACCAGAGACTCATCTGCCCTATCAGGAACGACACGTCAATGGCCATCCCCGAGCAAAACAGTTTGGGCAATTCCGCCTGCAGCCGCCTGGCTGCCGTGGCCTCCCCCGACAAAACCATGTCCACCTCCGTTCTGGGTATTTGGCTCTGCATGACATTACAAAGCCCATACCAGAACGCTGAGACATACACTCTTGTTAAATAATGCATTTCGGGGCGACACTCTCTGCCAGCCCTCTATCGTTGTGTTNCCGGTATAACGAACTGAGAGAGGGCTCAGGGCGTGATTCGGAAGGAACTGAGGACCCCTGCTACCTGGGTGGTGTCAGGGTTGTTTCCGCGGCTTTCGAACGTGTTCACGAAGTAGAGAAACGACCCACCTTCGAACACCATCCGGGGCACCATCTCCTCGGTGTGGGACCAAGCATAGATCGACGGATCGTTCGGATTCCCCAGCCGTGTGCTGAGCTCGCGACCGACCTGCCCGTTCAGGACGACGTCAGTCACCGTCTGGTTGAGATTCCGCACTGTATCGATAACGGCCTCGANNGTCTGGGTCTCCGCAGGACGTTGNAACACGCGGATGACGACGCGCGTCGCGTAACTACCCCGCTCGACTCGTTCTCCTGAAATGTGGAGTGGCTGGAAGCCGTGGCCGTTAAAGGACGGTCGGTCGATAAACATCTCGAAGACGATCGGAAAACGCACGCTGCGATATTGCTGGAAACGGGCCGGTGAGTAGGCGAACTCTCGGATCGTCCATCCGGCATCGACGAGGCTTGAATCCACCACGATCGAGAAGCCAAAAGAATCCACCTCGGCGACAGGCCCGGTCATCAGGGGCTGATCCGGAATCTTGCCGCAGTAGATCGTGCTCAGTGCGATTAACATCGTGACGAGCAGGATTCTGAAGTTCTGCGGCCGATAGTCCCTATATAAGCTCATCTGTCACCAATCGAGGTCAAACGGAGTCCTTGGTTTTCGCGCTTCTTGTCCCTAACCTTCTGTANCGTCGGGTCAATGGATCCGTTCCCTCCCAGTTTGCATGGTACACGATGACGACGAGACAACATCTGAGAGGACAACTGGAGGCGGATATTTTGCGCCTTCAGGACATGATCCTGCGGGTTTCTCGGGGCGAGTCCCTGATAAAGCCAGAGTGTGACGAACTGCGGGGGGCCGTACAGATCAAGCAGGCATTGCTGGCGGGGGNCAGGCGACGCGGTCCCTGGACCTGACGCCTTCAAATCTTCAATTCTAGATCCCGAATCCTCGATCTAGATCACTTCCGTCTCTTCTGCCTTGGAGGTCGTCAGCCGATACTCGAGATCGTTGATGATATCCTTCATGCTTCGGATCCGTTCCTCGCACAGATCCTCCTCATCAGCCATCTCCTTCTGCTCGTCCTCCTTCTCCTTCTTCAGTCCCTTCACCTTGTCTAGGTCCTGCTGCACGCCGCGGAGGCGGTGCTCCAATTTTCGCATGCCCATTGACGTGTAGTACTTCACACCAAGGACACCGGCAAAAGCGCAGATCAGCAAGTAGAACACGGCACTACCGTTTGGTTCAGGTTTAGACTAGACGGCTTGGATAAGGAGGGCCTGANCCTTCCGCGGTCCCATCGCTTTTTCGAGCGCGCCACGGGCGAAATCAATCCCACCCTGCGAGACATACTGCCCCGCAATCAGCATCTGCTCGAACTCTTCGAGGACCTCGTCCTCCTGCTCGGTAGTGACGACCTCGAGCGCGGCGATGTTCTGGGCGATCCGCTTGATCTCTATGTCGGTCAGGTATTTCATCACCTTAGCGGTGGTCTTCTAACCAAGGGAGATCATCAGAATCGCGACTTTTGTACCGGCGGATAGTTCTTCGCCATCATGTTCTTCAGCCACGCCCTACCTCAATTTCGCGCGTGCGTATCGTCTGGATACGGCTTCTGACACAATATATACCATATATCGGCATCTGCAGGCCACACATCTAATCGGAATCAGGTCAAAAGAGGCCAGGCAGAGGCCTGGTCTCCCTACCGCCTCACGAAGTGTCCGTAAGACACTGTTTTTGCACGTGCCTACACTGCAACACAAAAGCCCAAATCGCGCTATAGCGACCCGGGCCTTCGTTCGTTTGGTAACTCGGGTCAGCTGAGCTTACCCATCTTCTCCAGCAGCGCAATAATCTGGCCCGCGGCCTCTTCAGGCGTGCACTCCGAGGTCTTGATGACCAGCTCAGGATTCTCGGGCGCTACATAAGGATCGGAAACCCCCGTGAAGTTCGGAATCTCGCCGGTTCGCGCCTTCGCATACAGACCCTTCGGATCGCGCTCCTCGCACAGCTCGACGGGCGTATCGATGAAAATCTCCGCGAAGTCCCCGTCCGCCATCAGCTCGCGGACTGCCTCCCGATCTTCCTTGTAGGGACTGACAAAACTCGTGAACGTGATCACGCCGGCATCGGTGAACAGTTTCCCGACTTCACCGATGCGACGGATGTTCTCCGCGCGATCTTCGGCCGAGAATCCGAGATTTTTGCTCAATCCGTGACGGATGTTGTCTCCGTCCAGCACATAGGCGAGACGCCCCTGCTCGACAAGAATGTGCTCAGCCGTGAATGCAATCGTGCTCTTTCCGGAGCTGGGGAGCCCCGTCAACCAGATCATCACGCCCTTCTGGTTCAGCAAGCCCTCTCGCTTCTCGCGGCCGACGTGGCCCTCATGCCACACGACGTTCGTTGCTTTGACCTCTGCCAAGACTGCCCTCCTGCACATAAAAAAGAAAACGGGTTGGACAGACCGACCACACCCGCAGGGAGATAACGTGCTCTGCTACAGGCTATAACGTCACCAAAGACCCTGTTGGACGCAAGGGTTTTCGGTGAGAAGGGGACCTTGTCAGGCACATCCGAGCAGTCTCGGCAGGCCCTGGTCAGCGTGAGGAGCCAGATGCGGGTCACCTGGTGGGATAGCTCAGACCGTGACCGACCGGGAACAGTGTGTCCGCTTCTTCGTAGCCGGGCGCATCGGACGCCTGGTTCAGGGCGAACAAGAACGTCCAGCTTCACAAGGCGCATATCGATTACGTCTTCCCGGGGTATACGGCGTTTGATGAACCGACGTTCTACCGGCCCGATGACAGCATGCGTCGATCGCTCAAACGGAAGATCAGTGCTCGGGTTCGGGCCCCTGCGGAGGGAGACCAACATCTGAGGCACGCGAGGGGCTTCCGTCTAACGATGGTCGCCTCTCTGTGTATGCCGGGTTGCGTCAGCGAGAACGAGGCCTTTTTGGTATACTTCCCCCTTCCATAGCAACCAGAAGGGCACCGATGAGCCTCCGACACATCCATTTCCCCCTGAAAGATGCCGGTCTTCGTGACGATGTCGGCGTGCTGGGCAAGCTGGTCGGCGAAGTCGTCGAAGAGCAGGCCAGCGAGGCCGTCCTCACGCAGGTCGANTCCGCGCGACGCGCCGCCATCCGACGCCGTCAGGGCGACCCTGAAGGTGAAGGCGAGTTGTCGGATGCTCTGTCGCGTATTGAGGACACATCCTCATTTATCCGCGCCTATTCCGTCTTCTTCCAGATCGTCAACCTCGCTGAACGTGTGCACCGCATCCGTCGGCGTCGCGATTATCACCAATCCAGTGATGCCCCCCAGCCCGGCGGGATCGAAGAAGCGATCAAGCGACTCGCCTCGGCCGGCATCGGACTCGACGATTTCCAGACCCTCCTGAACCGACTCTCGATCGAACCGATCTTTACAGCCCACCCGACCGAATCGACGCGTCGCAGTATCATGCGCAAGCATCTTCGCGTCGCTCGCATGATGGTCGAGCGGCTTGACCCATCCCTGTCACCCCAGGAGACGCGACGTCTGCTCGAGCGAATTCGCGGGGAAGTCACGACCCTCTGGCAGACTGAGGAGCATCCTGACACCAGCCGTACGGTCGGCGACGAGTCCGAACACGTGCTCTTCTACCTGACAGAAATCCTCTACCGGATCGTCCCGCCATTCTACGAAGCACTCGAAGACGCCGCCCGGCAGGTCTACGGGTCTGGGTCGACCGACCTGATTCTGCCCAGTCTGATCCGGTTCGGCTCGTGGGTCGGCGGCGACATGGACGGCAACCCCAACGTCACGGCTGACACCATCCTGGATACCGTCCGGATGCATCGGGCCGCGATCTTCCATCTCTACCGGGAAGAACTCGAAGGGCTGTACCAGCAACTGACGCAGTCCGGGCCGCACAGCTCGGTGAGCGATGAACTCACCGTCAGGATCGAGGGCTACGAACACACCTTCCCCGATACCGTCGACCGGTTCCCTATCCGGCATCGGAACATGCCATATCGTCGGCTGATCAGGCTGATTCAGGCCCGGCTTGAAGCGACCCTTCACGGACACGCGTCCGGCTATGCGGGTCACGAGGAGTTGATCGACGACCTTCGGTCGATCGCGCGAAGTCTCGAGGAGAACAAGGGTCAACACGCCGGCCAGTTCCTGGTCGAACGCATGATCTCTCGGGTGCAGACCTTCGAGTTCCATCTGGCTGCCCTGGACCTGCGCCAGGACAGCCAGATGCATCGCAAAGCGATCGGGTCTCTCCTGGAAGATCACAGGTGGGAGGAGCGGACAAGCCAGGAGCGCTCGCAACGCCTGATCGAGATCCTGGCAGGTCCTCCGCGTAGCCCATCGCCAGAGGACGAACACACCGCCGGCACGCTGTCCGTGTTCCAGGCTATCCAGCGGGCTCGAACCGAGATCGGCAACCGGACGATCGGAATCTACATTACCAGTATGACCCAGGGCATGGACGATGTCATGAGCGTGCTCGCGCTCGCGAAGTGTGCGGGCATCGACAGCAACGGTCGGATCCCGCTCGATGTGACGCCCTTGTTCGAAACGGTCGAGGATCTGCGCGCCGCACCCGAGATTCTCGACAGCCTGCTGTCTGACGAGACCTATCGCGCGCATCTCGAGGCTCGCGATAACAGACAGGTGGTCATGATCGGCTATTCCGACAGCGGCAAGGACGGCGGCATCGCGGCTGCCAGGTGGGCGCTCCATCAGGTGCAGTCGCAGCTGACGGAAATCGCGGAACGGNACGGAATCGAGCTGACACTGTTCCACGGGAGAGGCGGCACTGTCAGTCGAGGTGGCGGACGTGTCGACCGAGCCATCGAAGCCTCACCGACCGCTTACGCGATCGGCCGGTTCCGGATGACAGAACAGGGCGAGATGATCAACCAGCGATATGGCGTCCGTGACATTGCCGAGCGCACCTGCGAGCGCATGTTCGCACCGATGGCGCTGGCCTCCGCCGGTCTCCTGAAGATCGAGGTCAACCCCCTGTGGGAGCCGGTCGCCAACACCCTCGCAGAGGAAAGCCGAAAAGCCTATCGCTCACTCGTCTACGAAACACCGGATTTCCTGAGCTACTTCCGAACGGCGACCCCGATCGATGTCATCGAGCGAATGCAGATCGGTTCCCGGCCGTCCTCACGCCGGAAACAGAGAGGCATCGAGGATCTGCGGGCAATCCCGTGGGTCTTCGCCTGGACCCAGAGTCGGCACCAGTTGACGGGCTGGTATGGGCTAGGTAGCGGCCTGGTCGCAGCCGTGGACCGGCACGGACGCCAGGCCGTTGAAGGCGCCATCCTCGAGTGGCCGTATCTGAGCACGCTGCTTGGCGATATCGAAAGCGATCTTGCCGCCGCGGACCTGGACATCGCCCGGTACTACGCCGAACTCACCGGCGACAGCGATCACCCGATATACAGCAGGATCCGGGAAGAGTACCAGCTTAGCATCGACACGCTCCTCAGCCTCAAGGGGAGCACCTACCTGCTGGAGGAAGATGAAGTACTTCGCCGAGCGATCGACCTTCGCAACCCGTATATCGATCCGCTCAGCCTCCTACAGGTACGTCTCCTACGCGACTGGCGCAAAGATGATCGGCCGGACGACGACCGTCTTCGCCAGCTCGTATCGACGGTCAACGGAATCGCCCAGGGCATACAGAACACGGGCTGACCAGTCAGTTGCGCTGTCCCCCATCTAGCTGCACCGTATAAGCCAAGTCAATCCACGGGCCCACTAAGGAGTGTTTGATGGCCGAACAGATCCCTGTCTCACAAGAGACACTCGACAAACTCAAAACCCCCAGTACCGCCACGCTCACGTCGGTGCTCGGAAAGCACGACCTCAGGAACACATTCATGTACGGCGTGTCACCCCTCCAGTCCGGCACAAGAATGGTGGGATCCGCATACACGATGCGATACATCCCGTCCCGGGAGGACATCGACCGCGGTCCCGTGGACAACCTCGTAGACCTGCAGCGGATCGGCATCGAGGCTATCGGCGAAGGNGAGGTCTTCGTGATCGACGCCCGTGGCGATGACAGCGCGGGTACGATGGGATCGATTCTGGCCACTCGTATTCAGGTCAAAGGGTCGGCCGGTATCGTTACAGACGGAGCCTACCGGGACAGTCCGACGATCGCCGGCCTCGACATTCCGGCTTACGCTCGCTCGATGAATGCCCGGACGAACAAGACGATCCACAGCCCCATCGGTCTGCAGGAGCCGATCGCGTGCGGCGGTGTGGCCGTGTATCCGGGTGACATCATAGTGGGCGACGACGAGGGCGTGGTTGTCATTCCTCGCCATCTGGCTGCGGAGGTGGCGGATGAGGCCGCGGAGATGGAGTTGAAAGAGGACTTCATCACGGAGCGGATCATAGGCGGGGCGAGCATTGTCGGGACGTATCCGGCCGATGAGAAGACGACGGCGGAATTTGAGGAGTGGAAGAAGAGGCGCCAGGGATAGAGGGCTGAGAGCTGACGGCAGGGGCAGGATAGCCTTTCAGCCCTAGGGGAAACACAGAATAGCAGGATCAAGGTCGCGGGTTATGGCTCGCGGTCTTTTTCTTTATGGCTGAACCTGCTGGCTAGGTCCAGGAATATTCTGATCGGCTTCTGGCTCGGACGTTTCGGTCTCTCATCTCGGTCAGAAATTCGTCGATCAGTTCCGCCGGCATGCCGAAGTTCATGACGTGGACGCCGGCGGCGCCGTGTTCCATCACATCTTCCGCGACCTTGAACGCCCACTCGAGGGACGGGCGTTGGAAGTCCTCCATCTCCATCACCCGGTGGAGGGAGGCATCGACGAAGACGCCGGGGAGTCGGCACAGCACCTCGAAGGCGCGTTGGCTGCCGACGAGCGGGATGGACGGGATCGCGAGCTTCGGTTCGTCCTCCCTCCCCTTCCGGAGCAACGCATACCAGTCGGAGAACGCGGCAGGGTTGGTAATCGCTTGTGTCTGACTAAACCGGGCGCCGGCGTGACGCTTGTTGTGCAGTCGCTGGACGCTCACCGTGGTCGGCGTCGAAAACGGGTTGGATGCGCAACCGATGAACGGCACGATCCCCAGCCGATCGCGGTAGTCTTCGAGCTTCCCGTTCACGGCGTGAATCATCTGCAGACTGTCCATCGGGAACCACGTCTGCTGATCGACGCCGCGATCGACGTCCGGCAGCCAGTCTCCGGTCAGCAGCAAAAAGTTCCGATACCCAATCTCCATCGCGGCCTCGAGCTCTTCGAGCAGTTCAGGCTCCTCGTGGTCGCGACCGCAGAACTGGATCACCGGCTCGACGCCGTGCGCGAGTACCACCTTCGCGGTCTCGGTCGAGTGAAGTGACGGCACCCCGCCGGCATTGGTCGTCGTGTTGACGGCATCCACCTTGTCCGCGACGCGCCGCATGATCCGCTCGACCCGTTTCAGTCCGTCCGCCGTCCGCGGCGACGGAATCTCCAGCGTCACAACAAACTCCTGGTCATACATCTTACGCGCCAGCTCTGAACTCGCTGCNATATGGCTCGCATCAACAACGGGTTGAGGCAGGCGGGTCCTGCGATCGCTCCCCTTGACAAGATTGACGTAACTCGCCGTGTTGAAGAGCTCTTTCTTCGGCGCAAGGTGGAGCGTATCGGGAGCGATCTCTCGTTTCTGATCGATCTGCATCCACACGCAGTCACGATCCGGCAAGACCTCGCATCTCCCCTCGAGCGTCCCGCCACACGGACCGTTGCGCAGACCCTTCGGACAGTTCATCGGGCAGATCATGGCCGTATGGGACAGGACGCACTGGCCGCACGACTTACAGTCGAACAGCTTCTCTTTGATGAGTTTTTCGATCTGGTAGATCATCACGTTCCAGGTCCCGTGTTTTCAGGCTCCTGACCTTGGACTACCCCTCTACGGGGCGCTCGGTTCGGATTAAGGCGCGTACTTCTGTCTGGACGTGACGTTCGACGACCGGTTTGTCGGAGCCGCCGTCGCGTTCGCCCCACACGACAGTAACCTCGGTCCCGTCGACGGCGTGGGCCTGGTTAACCATGGCGAGTGAGAACCAGTGTTTGACGTTCGATGTGTAGCAATTGTAGGTCGACAGACCGATCGTTTCACCGTTCAGCAGAACGTCATCGAACGGGCAGGCAGAGTACTGGGATCCGGGTGTCTCCATGTACTTGTAGCGTTCGCCGTCGCCCAGCATCCCGGCGAAAATCCGCTGTACGTCCTCGTCGTTCCAGACCAGCCAGACTTTCTCTCTATGCGGGCCGTCCGCGATTTTTTCGAGGGCTTCCCGGCCTATGAAGTCGTGATCGAACTTCACGTGCATGCCGTATCCGAGATCCCAAGGCGTCTGGTAGTAGTCCTCGACGTTGTCGGAATAGAAGCTGCCGCCGAGCGACAGGCTGCCTTCGAATCCGTCGGCCGACAGCCACTCCCGGTAGGCCTTCATCGAATCGGTATAGAGGGCGGGGAACGGGGACGGAATCCAGCCCGACTCCGGTGACACCGTCGAATACGCTCGGGCACCTACCTCGCGCAGCCCGTGCNCCTTCCCTACCTCGGTCAGCGCATCTCGCACCGCTTCACCGTCTTCGGACGCCCCGAAAATCTCGAGTCCTTTGGCCCTCGCCATTCCGTGGCCGAGCCCGTTGACATCCTTACCGGCAATCCTGAACTGTCCGATGTTGAAGAACTTGATCTTCGGAACCGGTCCGTCCGCCGCCGTTTCAATGATATCCATGGCGTTCGGTCCCTGAATCTGGTAGCGGAACGTCTTGCGTCGACCGCCCTGTTCAACCGACCGAATATCTCGCGTCACGGTCACGTCGTAGTCGCCAGTCTCCGCGTGGTAGGCAACCCAGTTCGGTACCGAAGGTCGTCCGCTGATGTTGACTTTGTTCTTGGCCAACCCGAACAGGATCGCATCGCCGATCACGTAGCCTTCCTCGTTGCAGCACACGATCTGCTTCGCCTTGTTCGGGCCGAAGTTGCTGAACGTGTTGACCGCCAAGTCGCTCAGCAACCGCATCAGGTCGGGACCTTCAAAGTAGATGTCCGTCATGTGCTTCGAGAGATCGAACAACACGGCGGACTTGAACCACGCCTCCTGCTCGTCCGCCCAGTTACTGAACTCGGGCGCAATCGGGAAGATATACGCGCCGGTCGGCGCGTTCCGCATCATCTCCACGGGATTCTTCCAGGACTGAAGCTTCTGTTCGAGGGATTGTGACATGGGATTCTCCATTCGGTGGATCAGTCGAAGATGATAGTGCGGTTGCCGCTGATGAAGACGCGCTCCTCGAGCACAAGCTTGAGGGCCCGCGCGAGGACAGACTTCTCGACGTCCCGACCGGCCTGAGCCATATCCGCGGCGGAATGGGTGTGGTCGACAGGAATCACATTCTGCGCGATGATAGGACCCTCATCCAGATCGTCCGTAACAAAGTGTGCGGTTGCCCCGATGATCTTGACGCCTCGCTGGAACGCCTGCCCGTAGGGGTTCTCCCCAACGAACGCCGGAAGGAATGAGTGGTGAATATTGACCATTCGCCCAAGAAACTGGCCCACGAAGTCAGCGCTGAGAATCCTCATGTACTTCGCCAGCACCAGGTAATCGACCGGATAGGGATCGAGCGTCTCCAACACGCGAGACTCGTGCTCGTCACGGTCCACCCCTTCGTGCGGGATACAGTGGAACGGCACGTCGAACCGCTCGACCAGATCTCCGAGATCGGGCCTGTTGCTGACGACCGCGTGGATGTGCCCGCTGAACTCTCCAGCAGAGTGTCTCAGGAGCAGGTCACCTAGGCAGTGAGATTCTCGGGTCACCAGAAGGACGACGTCCTTCGTCCGGGATACGCCGATCGTCACGGACGCGGCTTCAGGGAGCGTGTCGCGCAGCTGTTCGGAAATGACTTCCGTGTCGCACTGACCTTCCAGTTCCGCCCTCAGGAAGAACCGCGACCGTTTCGCGTACACAAACTCTCCGTTGGACAAGATGTTCAGTCCGTGGTCGAAAATGACCTTCGTGATTTTGAAGATGAGGCCCGTCGCGTCGGGACACTCGACTCTCAGGATATATCGGGTCATAGGTACTCAAGTTGGTTGATCAATAGAGTTTCATTACCCAATATGATACATTTTAAAGGGCAGAATCGAATTGCATATCGGGCACAAGAACAATGGAGAATCGGGCATATGCAGGGACATGTACAGCCGATCGATGTCAGGATACCCAACGACGGAATCACTGTCCTCGAGAGTATTCACGGTCCAGCTTTCCGGATGGCGCCCCGGGTGGACCCGTTCCACAAACTGATTCTCGTTGGTCGTGGTTCGGTCGACGTGCGTAGCGAAGGACAGACGACTCGATCGTCGGAGGGCGGACTGGTCTTTGTCCCCCAAGACGTTCAACACCAGATCGAAGACGTCGCTGCATCGACCCTGTTCCTCCTCTGTTTCTCGGACCAGATGGGTGCAGGCCTGGCGGACTGGTCGGTGATTCGGGAACAGATGGGAGACGAGATTCGTGCGTGGACAGCCCTCCCGTTTGCGTCATCCCTGCTTCCGTTATGGCGTCGTGCGTTGGCCGAGCAGGAACGGGGTGACATCGGTAGTCGCGCGCTCCTGAAGGCGGAGACGGTCGGCCTCCTCGTTCGGCTGGCACGCTCCGTAGAGTCGTTCGAGGATGAGCAGAGCAGGATGGACAGCTTTATCGACGAGATTGGGCGTACGTCCTTCGAACCGTGGACAGTCGATCAGGGTGCGGCATGGGTCGGTGTTTCACGGCGACAGTTTACGAAGTCTTTCAAGGCGGCGACGGGAATGACCTTTGTTGACTACCTGACCGCGCAGAGGATCGATCGGGTGAAGGAGCTATTGGCGTCAGGGGGATATACCGTTGCCGGCGCAGCGTATACCTGTGGGTTTGGGGATTTGGCTCATTTCTACAGGACGTTCAAGCGGCGGGAAGAGGTTACGCCGCTTGTTTGGATGAGGTCTTGAGCAAAAGTCGAGAGTCGCGGGTCCGCGGGTCACGGGTCTAAAGTCGAAGGTCAAAAAGTCGAAAGTCTAAGGCGAGCGTGATCGAGATTCAGTGGCGACCGCCGACGGCATTGAGCGTGCTATTGGGATGCAATATTGCGGCGTCGATGCGTGTCGATTCGTGACTCGCCCCGTTCCGGGGCTGAAACGTGATTTACTTGGTGGTCTTGGCGCCCTTGGCGGTTTTTGCCGTTAGGTTGTGTTCCAATCGCCGAAGTAGAGGTTGTGGCCAGCGTCGGGCTACCAAACGGCGTCGACGATGATGGCGATAGCGATGCCGAAGGCGTTACCGACGATGAGGCCGATGAAGAAGGGTTGCCAGCGTCTGTAGGCGGTGATGCCGCCGACTTTCATGATCAGGATCTTGAGCACCTAGGCGATGAAGACGGAGCCGATGGGATCGACCGGCCACCAAGAGAAGCGGTAGCAGGCGTAAGTCAGTCGGGCCAGCTGGCGTTAACCCGCTTGTCGTTCTCCGCGTATTGGAGCAGGAACGGGACGTCGATGTTCGGAACGAGATCGGCTGGGACCTGGCGACCGCAGAATGGGACTACGGCGTCGATCACGTCTGGAATCGTGGCGGCGGCCGCCACCGAAACAGAAGCCGACGACGCCGACCTTGCCGCTGCATCGTAGATGGGCTTTCGGGTATCGGGCGGCAGCGATGGAGTCCTGGGTCATCTTGCCGCGATCCACCTGACGCTGCAAAACTCTGCCTTCGTCATCGGTTCCCGGATAGCCGCCCTTCTGGGCAAGGGCGTCAGGCTTTCTGGGGATCAGACTGGGAGCGACCACCATACAGTCATGAACTAATGCGCGCAGTTGAAACCGCAACCGCAAGGTCTAGCCTCATAGCAGAACGACAGCCTATGTCNATCATCACCAAGTCGATCGGCCAGCTTCGGGGGAGCCGAAAGCGTCGAGGGGATCCGAAGGTTGGTCAGCATCTTCGGTCATTAGGTGAGACGGACCACGGCCAGCTGTCAGCCAACAAACAACAAGGAGGTGCGACCCACCGCGTCGCACCCCCTTATCACTTGTCTGGGCGATGTTCCTAGTGCGTACGACCTCGCACAAGCAGCACCATCAGATCACTTTCCATCTCCGCAACACGGTCCGGCATCTTCTCCGCCAGATCTTTCTGCTCGAACGGATCGTTTGCCAGATTGTAGAGCTCGTAGGGCGCTTCTTTAAACTGGACCTTCTCCCCTGTCCATTCTGGTCGCTCAGAGAAACACAGCTTCCAATCCCCTTCCCTGAAGGACAGCAGTCCGTGTCCCGTCTGCAGGATCGCCGTCGTCCGAATCGGGTTCGGCACGTCCTTACCCAGCATAACCGGGCTAAGGTCGAATGAGTCACCAGCTGATGCGTCCGGAACCTCCTGACCCAGAAAGCCGGCGGTCGTCGCATACATATCCGCGAGAGTAATCATCTGATCCGACTCGGTACCCGCGGGTATTTTTCCAGGCCAGNGGACGATGAACGGCACGCGGAAGCCGCCCTCGTAGTTGCTGCCCTTGTAGCCGCGCAGATCACCGTTTGTACGGTGGCCGTATTTCTCCCTCGCATCGGTCTTCGCTCTCTTGGCCTTCTCCTGAACATCCTGTGAGGGGTCTCTCAGGTTCAGAACCTTCCCTGCGTTGCGGACGTCATTCCGCTGCCCGCCGTTGTCGCTTGAGAAGACCAGAATGGTGTTGTCCGCAAGCCCCAGTTCGTCGAGCGCGTCCGAGATCTCCCCCACGTGATGGTCGAGCTCGTTTATGTAATCGCCGAGTTGCCCGATCTCGCTCGTCCCGCGGAACTGCACGGCCGGTGTGATGTGAGTATGCGTCGCCACGAGCGCGAGGTAGATCATAAACGGGTTGTCCCGATTCTCTCGCATGAACTCAATCGCCTTCCCAGTGAGCGTCGAATCGACCTCGTCATCGTAGCGGATCTGGGTCAACTGTTCGTGGGTCGGCTTTCCGGGTAGTTCGTCCACACTGTCCTTCAGCCACAGAAGCCGGTGATTCTCGACGTAGGTCTTCCAGCCGTCGTTGTGATTCGTCGGCAGGCCGAGGTGGTAGTCGAACCCGATGTCGTTCGCCCCCGGTTTGATCTCCCCTGCCCAGTTCGCGATCGTCTCGTGCCCAAAGCCAAGATGCCATTTCCCGATGTGCGCCGTGCGATACCCCTGCTGCTTGATGAACTTCGGCCAACTGACCTGGTCAGGGCTAATGGTGAGCGGCGTATGGTATCTCGCCGGCTTGTCCCGCAGAGGGCCGCGACACGGGTAGGCTCCCGTGAGCAGTGCGTATCGTGAAGGGGAACATACGGCGCCGGGGGCGTAGGCCTGCGTGAACCGCATCCCTTGGGACGCAAGGCGGTCGATGTTCGGCGTGGTGACCTTGGACGGCCGATGGAAAACCTTGATGTCGCCGATTCCCACGTCGTCGGCGAGGATGAAGACGATGTTCGGTTTCTCCGTCGCGCCCGTCTCAGCACGGAGGAAAAACAGAACGACGAGGATCGCAAATGCTTTTGCTAGTATGGTGTTCATTGTGGTTGACCAATCTAATGATGTGAGTCGCCCCTGCTACCGACACATCAAGGATTGCTAGACCTTTCTACCTATGCAAGAATAACAGCCGTGTCCTGAAGCTGACTCAACGGGTCTTCTGTCATTCACGCGTCCGTGTAGATGGCATCGGCCAGAAGACAGGACCGATCGGCCAGCGCCAGCACCTTCTGCTTGTAGCGCGCGTTCTCTTCCCACGCCTCGCTCATGCCCCNATCGAAATCGATTCCCCGGCACGAGAAGAAGAACGTGTTGATAGTGAGTTCTCCGATCAACCGGTGACCGTTGACCTCTCTGTCGGATCGGCGAATCGCCTGAATCAACCTCAGAAATAGCTGGGCCTTCGTTACCGATTCTGCCGGAGAAACGATCACCGTATCAATAAACAGACTCAAACCTCGGAAGCCGCAGTTTCCAGCCCCCGGATTCGCAACATAAAATTCCGCCATCTTGGTGCTACGATCGCGGAGAACCTCATCCTTCGCCAAGCAGCAGGAAGCCATCACAGGCATCGTAACGTGCAAGGCTTGTCGGGCGACGCACGCCAAATGCAGGATATGCTCATCCGAATGGGATATTTGAAGCAGGTCGATCAAACGAGGGGGATGCGTTTCGAGCATCTGACGAAGCCTGACCATCGGTTCGGCGCTGTGCTTCACCTTCTGAATACCGTTCGCCGCATCGGCCTCTGTTTTCAGCGACTCGAGCAGATTGATCTCCATCTGGAATCGTGCTGCCAGATCGCCTTTACTTGCCATCGGATTCTCCTCGCATCGGTTGCATCTCGTCCCTCAGCGTCGCGCAAGCCCGATGAATTCTGCTCACCACCGTTCCCGTCGGCCCCGGGACCTCCCGGCTCTTTATAGCTGTGGGCTGGCCAGAAGTGCGTCTCCGCACGCGCTGATGGGGCTCGTTCAACCACGCCAGCCCGATTAGTAGCGCATCGTCCCACACAGCTGCCGTCGTATCCGCGTCGTCACCCAGGCTACACCGAGCACAGTTTCTTCAATGATGATGATCTACCGAAGCACCAAAACAAGCTTACTGAAATCCAAAAGAAGGAAGTCAAGGTGTAGAGTCCCAGCATCGATGCCTTTTGCCTTCAAGGTCACGGTTATGCAAGAGAGCTATACAGGGCGGAAAGCTGAATAGCCACAGGACATTTCATTGAATTGACATACCAACAAAGACGGACACGAGCGAAAGACAATACCCTGATTCTCCTAGGGACCCCGAGATTCATCAAGCATCTCCAACCGACCGTTTCGTTCCGCGACAGCACGTGCTGTTCCCCAAACAGAATCTTCGGGTGCATCCGGATCGGCGCCCTTCTCGATCAAGAACGCGACCATCTCGTACTGATCGTGCCTGACCGCCTCCGCCAACGGAGTCCCACCGTGCTCCAGCTCTACAGCATCGACCTCCGCGCCATTCTCGATTAGGACCCTCGCCGTCTCGACCTTCCCTGTCCGTGCGCAACTGTGCAGGAACGTCTTNCCGATCCAGTTCGGCCGATTTACATCCAGGCCGTGATCGATCAGCTTCTGCGTCTGCTCAGGAGGCGGCACATTCCCGCCGTATATACTCGACGGAGCAATGTCTTTCAGTCTATCGCCAAAAATCTCAATGAAAAGATCGAAAATTTCCGGATCCTCGTGGCCGAGTACCTCGTGTGTAAATACCAGCTCGCTTCCAGCCGGACCGTCTGATTTCGTCTGGGCGATCAGTTCTCTCTTCCGGGTTTGCAAGCCCTCCTTGATCTCCTTGGCTGTCATATTCCAGACCGGCATATACGCACCGTGCTCACGAAGGAGGTCCTGCATGGCNCCGCACGATTCGGGATGTTTCGCCTCGACGATTGTGATGCAGGAGCCGCTGGAATCTGAGTGTTGATTCGGGTCTGTACCCGCCTCCAGCAACAGCTTCGCGATCTCGAGATGATTCCTTTCGGATGCGGCAAACAGGGCGTGCCCCTGGGGTGCCAGATCCTCCGGCTGATTCGGATCCGCCCCGGCTGCAAGGAGCATTTTGACGACCGACAGCCGCCCATGCTTCGCAGCGTAGAACAAGGGACTCTGGTTGTGTCGGTTCAGTTGATTGGCGATCGAGCAGTCCTCTTTCAGAACCGTTTGGATGTGTTCGACATCACCCAACGCGCACGCCGTGCAGAAATCATACGTCGCATCCTTCGCCAGCAGGTATCCAGTCACGATCCAGGGATTCCTGATCGCATCATTGGACAAGTCACGTCTCCACCGNTATCCGTAGGATCCATTGATGGAAAGCAGGAGTGGAGTCTGACCGTCCGCCCGACACGCATCGATGCAGGCGCCTAAGTCCAAGAAAAGATCAATCAAAGCAAGCTGACGAGTGAGGACCGCCCAATGTATCGCTCCGTTTCCCAACGCATCTGAGGCAAGAACCAGATGGGGTTCCCTCGACACGATTGACGCGACAAGATCCGCGTTGCGGCTTTTGATCGCCTCTCGTAAGTCTTTGAAGTCCGGATGGTACTTGAAGCGCTCAGTCATCGCCGCTTCAAGTAGCTTCTTTACCGCTCGATGACCTCGTTCCTCCGCAACGTCCAGCATTTTGTCCCATGAGTTATACAAAAATCGAGACTGCCCTGGGTTCGCTCCTTGCTCCAACAGAAACTGCACGACTTCCGGATGGCCTTCCCGGACCGCCATATGAATCGGAAACTGATACCAGTGCTGCGCGTTAACGAGCCGTGGATCCTGATCGAGCAGCGTCTTCACCCGAACAATGTCACCGGCCGCACTCGCGCAGAATAGCGCCCAGGCGTCGTACCCATCGAGCGGCTCAACTCCGTACACATAATGGTCCGTCGCCATCGATTTCGGCTGCGTTAACTGCCGAACGCGCTCCTCAAAGACCTTGCTCTTCAAGGATCTCTCACCTCCAACTCCTGAATCACCTCCATCGCGTGCTGATTCACCCATCGCTGCAAGTGGAACTGCTCTCCGTATATAACGGGGGTCACTTCCCTGTANTCGTGTGGTCCCTCATCTTCGGTAAACCGAAGCGCCTTCCGAATCGACGCAGTGGCGTTCGGGTCGGCCCCCCTCTCCAGCAGCGTCCTCGCCATGCCGGCGTCCTTCTGCCGCCCGCACAGAAAAGCCTGCGACACCACCGAGTTGAAAAGCGGTGTGTGACCGCCGAACCCGTCGGGGTCGATTTCTGCCCGGACGTTTGGATCCGCTCCCTTCTCCAGAAGCCAGTCAAAGATTTCCTGCTCGTCGAAGTCCACTGCCATGTGGAGAAGCGCCGTGCCTTCAAGGGGCGTACCGTGCAGCCCTGAGCCCTCTTCACGCGAGTACGGATAGATGGCATTATATGGGAAACGACGTGCCAGCAGTTCGGAGTCCCGTTCGAGATGCGCCTCAAGGAGATCAACACGACCACGATGGAGGGCCATCACGGGCGTGTCTGGAAGAGCCGTCCCCTGGCTTTCCACGAGGTCCAGGCAACGATGTTTACCGTCCGGATTCCTGCTGTAGGTCTCGAGGATCATCCGCAACGGCTCCGTCGAATCGCCATCCGAATTCGAGAGGTCGGCTCCTAGCTCCTCCACAAGAAAAGACAGCCCATCCGCGTTCAGCGTCTCACACGGCAGCATCACCATTCCCGGTTCCGGCTTTCCTCCGTGTTCCGCCAGACCTCGGGCGACGTCAATCTTCCCCTGAAGGACCGCCCGGTCGAATGCGAACTGCACGTCCTCGGCTCCCAGGTCGAGCAGCAAATCGATCACGGCCAGGTCCCCCAGATTGGCCGCGAACGACAGCGGCGGGCCCCACGAAGAATCCTCACCGCGCACCTGCTCGGCCATCACATCCGGGTGCTCCATCACGATGCGCCGGATCTTGTCCAGGTCGCCAGCCGATAACGCGTGGGACAGCTCCACACCGAGCCTCAAGCGGGGCCAACTGGGGAACGCGTAGGTTCGCGCCAGCACGAGTTGAGCGTCCGACAACTTCGCTTCTTCGGCGGTCACGCCGCGAGGATGAAAAGACGCGAAGTCTTGGGCTACGTCAGGATCGCCCGAGACATAGCTGTCCAACAGAGCTTTGGCTTGGTTCCTGAGCTGCTCGAGACTGGGATCGAGAGGAAGGCGGCGCTTGGCCATGGCCATCTCCTTTCGGTGTTCTGCCAGCTACTCCACTGGCTTCTATCAACTGGTANGGCGAGAGAAGTTAAGATCAACCAAGTTGCTTGATAATTATGTCGCATCTGGCTGGGTCGTGGGTAAGCCCGACANTCAGTCCCCACAGCCAATAGTGTGCACATCGGATAACCACCCAGGTGCGTGCCATTTCACGGTTCAGTTCTGCAGATTCGACAAGAGAGTGGAAATAGTATTCGAATCCTCGGTTGGTCTCCATGTCTTCCAGCCGAGTCCACAACAGCTGAGCAAGACTGAATTCCGGGTCACCGGAAATGGCCTTCGGGTCGATCATCAACCAGGGCTCGCGTTGACCTGTCAGCACATCGAGATAGTGGAGGTCGTAGTCGGTCATGAGCTTACCGCTCACAAGCCCAAGTTCCGCCGTTTCCTCACATACCCGGTCCAGTAAACAACGTGGAAAGGGTTGGCCATATTCCGCCCATCTCTTCCGCATACATTGAATCATTTCGGGGGCCAGTACGGTTAACGATCGGATATGTTCAGGGGCCGGGATTGCTAGACGACGCAACAACTTTCCCGCAACAATGACAGCCTCACCGATCCCTACCCGGTTGAGCGAGCGCACAGGATTAAGCCGTTCCAACAATACGACACCCAGTGACGGTTCCTCATCTAATAGCTTAACGGCTCCACGGCCATTCCATACCTTCAAGGCTGTGTGCGCACATTCTGTATCCCTGTTTTTCCAGTATACCTTCAGAATGCAACTTTCCTTGCCTCGCTGAACAGGAATGGCCAGACCTGTATAGCCGTGCATAACAGTGCCGTTGATAACAAGCCTCCAGCGCCGACAGACCTCTTCGATTGTGCGTGGCAACGCGTCCAGCCAATCTTGACCGGCGTCTCCTTCACGGATTGCCGTATTTTTGGCGAAGCCATCAGGAATCGCTATTGTTTGCTTATCAGGGGTCATTACGCAAACCAATCTTCATATCTCAAGAGTATTCAGACGACAGCGTTTCTTGTGGTTCAAATTCGCTTTACCCAGAGAGGGGAGCTCCTTGAATCTGAAGGCTATAGAAGCCGTATTCAAACGGTTTGGGGAGAACACACGACCCGACTGGACTCGGCAGACGGTAGGAGGCCAGCTCGTATGCGATGATGGTTCCTGTCTGAGTTGATGTTGGCGACCACTTTGCCCGGGGTCGCGGAAGCAGAGAGAAGCGCCTCAAAAGTTCAAGGTCCCGTTGATCGTCCTGCCTGTGGTGCATCTGCTAGGGGCTTAGGTTGTGTAAAAGGCGAGTTTATAGCCGTCAGGGTCATACAATACGATCTCGCGTCTACCGTGCTGTTCTTGGGGCGAGCCAATGTTGGCTCCCGCACATTTGAGGTTGTCGTATAGCGAGTCCACATCATCGCATTGGAAATACAGCTCCGTGTCGCCGTGTGCCCGAATACGGTCTTCATCTAATTTGTCGGGGCGTTCGTCGTCTTCCCAGGCGGCGTTGAGCATTAAAGTGACATCACCGTGTGTCAATTTCGTCCAGTAGAGATGTCCATCGGGTTCGTATGTTTCTGTGACTTCAAAACCCAGGGTTTTGCTGTAGAAGGCGACTGATTTTCGCACATCGTAAACCTGAAACAATGGTGTCATGTTGCCCACTGTGATGGTCACTTTTATTCCTCCGTATTCACTGCTCAGCTTCAGTAGATTTCTTCAATCGTGCGTGGCACCACTACCAGCCAATCTTGACAGGCTCCTCCCTCGTGGATTGCCGTCTTTTTGGCGAAACCATCTGGGCTCCCTATTGTTTGATTTTCAGCGGTCATTGCGTAGGCCCTCATTTCGTTTATGACCCAATTTGTACCAACCACATAAGGAGGAATGACATGGTACTTGGGCTTCACCGAGCGATTCTGTTTGTCAAAAATTTGGATCTAATGATGAAATTTTATACGGAGGGTTTCGGTCTGTGGCCAGATTCCAGCTCGGCTCAGAATGGGTGGGTCGTTCTCGAATCCAAAGTCGCAGCACTGGGGCTCCAGGTGGTTCCACCATCAATTGGCAAGAACATCACGATAGGTAGACCCCCAAAGGCTCGAGAGAACACACCGATCAAGCTCTGCTTCAGCACAGACGATATTAATCGGAGCCGGGACCACCTGATCTCCTGCGGCGCACATATGCTCGAAGTAAACCCGTGGGGATGCGACGGTATCGATCCAGAGGGGAACGTATTCCAAATCAACCAAATGTAGAGCCCAATTGTTCTGTCCTGTCCTGATTGAACTTCGAGCATCGCCATAATAGAGCGTGTCGAGAAAGAGGCTGATCCCATTGGATGCCTTCGCACGGCAAGTCGGAGACATGCCATCTGTTAATGCCTCTCACACGCACACCGACACTTTCGCAAGAATCTCGACCCGTCAGCCCGTACCCAGTGCCCTCACCAAAGACCTGCCGCATAGAATTTGTCACACACTAGATTTTATTTTTTCATGGTTCGAATAGAATGTACATCGATTTCCGCTAGCCGGCGGGCATCAGCTTCTTCCGAACTATATACTTCAGCGATAAGCGAGGCCCGATCCTTCCCGCTTCCGAGCTCTTCTATTCTATATAACAAATCATCTGGTGACGGCTCTCTGCCAAGCGCAGCTAGATATAGGGATCGCACAAACACTTCAGCGGTCAATGACTCGACCCTGTCCTTTGCACTCTCAACGAAGGATCTAAGTGTCCAAGAAAAACTTTGAACAAGCCATAATTTCTCGGCAGTTCTTTTCCCCAATAGGCTACTTACAGACACCTCTTTTCCAGACACCATAAGTGTGGCTGGAATCCCATGGGTCCATTGATCCAAAGCAAAAATCCATTCTTTTACTCGATTACGACGATTTAGGTCTATCTGCCAAGCTCGGGTTAAAACATCCACCGCTGGGTATCCAGGATAGGTTCCTTCTGCAATTGCGTTTAAGATGAACTCGAAATTTTCCTCTGATTTGTAGTGATTAACCCCATCATATCTCGTAATCAAAGAACGTATGCGCCAGTCAGCACTTGATAATGATTCAGGTTTAATCGACTGGTCTATTTTTCTCATTCTTGGATCGTAGTCGGAATTTCCATTGATAACATTTCTCCATATCCGTGCTTCTTTAGCCCACGACCCTTCAGACTCTCTCTGGATATCCTTGTCCTTCAGATCGATCGGCCAAGAGGGCAATGGAAATAAAAGAGAGACTGCCACGGTATATAGAAACAATTTTCCCATAAAAATTCTCCGTTCTAAACACGCTCAGGCTGATGAGTCTTGTATCTAAAAGTTGAGGAGAGAGGATTCATAACTCCGACCACAGGAAAAGCTGCTTTGGGTATCATTGGGAATCGGGGGGGACTAAGGTCGATCTGCGGTGATCTGAATCATGTTTCCCTCGGGGTCTTTCCCGTCGCAGATATCACTGACCCGAATATTCTGGATCTTCCCCATACGAGCGCCGTGTGCGACAAGATGGGTTCTGCCAGCTTCTATATCCTCGACCTCGAAAACCATCTTGTTCCTGTTCCGACCTTTACTTCCCGGGCTGCCTGCCTTGTGAAGTGCGAGCTTGAACCCCATCTCACCGAACTCCGCCCAGTCTGTGACCGGCATTCCGCTTTGCAGGGATAGCGTGAGTCCCAATGCGTCTCTGTAGAACTGCACCATCGACGCCATATCCTCACAGAAAATTATATATCTCTGAAGCCTGAACTTCATGGTAATCCTTCAAAACTAGGATTCTAGCCGTTGTCCGCTTGGCTCACCATCGACCTCAGCGACGAAACCTACACCCTATCCCCTTGGCCTTGTTCTTCTACCCAAACCGCCAGTTCATTCCCGCTGGGGTCAAGAAACTGGAACCGTCGGCCTCCTGGAAACAACATCTCTTCCTTCGTGATCTCCGCACCGGTCTCCCTAACCCGATCCTTCATCCCCTCAAAGTCTGTCGCTTCGAGCACGACCAACGCGCCCCCACGTGTGACGGTCTCTACCCTCTGAAAACCCCCATGGCCTTCCCCGTGGAAGAATCCGGTGTATTCTGAGTGAAAGTCCTCGAACTTCCATCCGAACAGTTGACCATAGAACGTCTTTGCGGCTGCTAGGTCGGTCACCGGAATCTCGACATAGCCGACTGGCACAAACGACATCCGTCACTCCTCCGAGTCTACTTCGCCTGGGTTAGCTCTATGAAATCCGAAAAAACCTTCATCACCTCTTCCTGAATCTTCAGCATCACATCCTGCCGAGATCTATCTGGGTAACGAATTTAGAGATCAGAGGTGGAACCTATTGGATCTTGATCTGCATTTCCATCTAGCCTCACCACCACCAAGATGGTACCACGCGAGTTGGCTGACGCGCAACCGGTTGACTCTCCGTTTTTGTATGTGTGGAAGGTTGTTGCAAGTAGGAAATTGCCGCGATTTCTCAGGGCACCGAATTTAGGTATCGGGAGTAAGGTCCTATCGGGTCGTGATGCCTGGTTATGGTGGTAAATGCGTAAAATTTACTAGCCTTGGGGCATGATGATTAGTTGCATTACCTGTATTGTAAAAGTTCACTTACGTGGTGTTGGATATCCACCATACGCTAACAGATCCAGGGAGGCAGTTGGAAGATGAGGTCAGGTGATGGAATCGGTACCGAACCGTTTTTCCTCGACAAGATAGCCACCCATCCCCGTATGGGAGAGCAGATGGCCTTGTTCATCGGCGAGCCCGTATAACTGGCGAAACGTGCTCGTAGTGTTTACGCTCAATTCCCAAAGCAGCCGGGCACCGGCGGCAGCCTGTTCCCGCCCACGGACTACACCGCGGGCCAGATGGTCGCGATGGTGTTTGTGGACGAAATTCCCCAACGCTGCGGTGGTTTCACGGTCTGGCCAGGATCGCATCTACTTCTGCATCCCTTTTCGGACACGGTACAAAGTGGATTAATCGGCTCTGAAAGTGCCACAGCAGAATACGCGAAGACCCTGGACACCGCCCTAAACGACATCACCCCGTTGGAATTCTCCGGCAGAGCAGGCGACGTCCTCTTCTGGCACCCGCGTCTGCTGCACTCCGTCGGCATCAACCACTCCGCCGAACACGGTCGACAGATCCTGAGACTCATCGTTCCTTACGATTACTAGCTGGATGGGCTCGACTTCTTAGACGACTCAATACTTCGGGGGTGAGCAGGCCGTCATAGCCCGAGGCCTGAGCACCCCCCCTGCCCCCGGACTAGAACCCGTTTTCCATTACTTCAAAAGACAGCAGTCGATCGGCAAACTCAAATCAGGAGGAGCAATGGATTCAGAATCCGGAGCGAAGCAATTCACGGGAACAGCCCCTTACTTTATGGTCCGCAACTTGGCCAAATCTCTGGACTACTATCATTTGGTGTTGGGCTTCAACAGACCGAAGCTTTGGGGAGATCCGCCAACCTTCGCGATGCCATCACGCGACGGTTTCATCTTCATGCTCAAGCAGGCAGACGCAGATGCCGAGATAAGAACCAGTCGAGACCAGAGTGGGTACTGGGACGCCTACATCTGGATAAGCGACGCTGAAGGACTCTTCCAAACATTCAAGGATAATGGGGCCGTCATCGATTACGAGCCTTGCATTCAGGAAGACTATGACATGAAGGAGTTCGCGCTACGTGATCCGGACGGGCACGTCATCGCGTTCGGCCAGCACTACAAGGTTTGAGTGTTATTCAGTATCGGACACAAGTGACCTGNCCCCATTTATGTGTCCACATCCAAAGTTAGGATGCGACTGCGAATGGCGATTTGATGACCACTGGTGCAGGTGGGAGGTAGTTGAGCGTATTGTGTGGTCGGTCGTGATTTACTGCCGTGTAACGCTTCCTGGCCATATGGCCCCCTTTCTGCACCATATCCTCACTCCAGGAATGGGAACAATCCAGAGGGGCAGGTCAGTGCGGCCGCACAAGAAAAAAGCCCCCGTCGCATCCAAGCGGCAGGGGGCGGGACGTTGGTTAGTGTAGCAAGGTGTTGGCGGCGGGATTAGCCATAACACCCTCGAGTAAGAGGATCAGTAGGCCAACATTCCTTTAGCGTCTTATGGTATTTTCTAAACCATTGGCTCCCATAAATACTACAAAAACAGCAACGGGCTGATCGGTCTTGTTAGATGCATTGTGCCATACGTCAGCAGCACCTACCCATGCATCTCCTTTTGAAAAAGTACGTGTTTGGGTGCCACCGTTTATCTCCAATTCCATTGTAGTGGTACCCTCCATCACATAGGCGTGGAGTGGCACCATGTGTTTGTGCCAGCCCGTTTCTTCGCCGGGCTGAAGCACGTTAATCACACTTGAAACTTCGGCTGGTTGTTGAGTCGGGTAAATTATTTGTTGCTCTAAGACATTTAGNCGTTGGGCCTGTAGCAACTTTTGGTTGATCAAGGATGGNTTTTTTGCACACCCACACAACAAACCGATTAAAGCAAATGTTGTCAGCTTTTTCATCTGATTGGTTCTCCTACTGCCTGCCAAAGGTCAAAAAAGTGGTCGTCTCCGCTGGCTCCCCGTNTTTATATGTGAGAGGTTGTTTCAGGTACGAAATTGCCGGGATTTCTCAGGACACCGAATTTAGGTATCGGAGGTGGGGGCCTATTGGGTCGTGATGCGATTGTCCTTTTTAAGGGCTAGTGATATAACACCATGTACCAAACATTATCGAGGGTATACAACGTGTCAGACAAGCCCACATTCCACTCCGCCAGCCCTTACCAGAACGACATCCTAGCCTTGCCTGTCACCGACCTTGACACGGCCTCTGTGTACTACAGCACCCACTTCGGACTGACCGAAACCGAGCGCCGCGACAATCCTCCCACCGTCATCATGGAACGAGACGGCACCCAGATCGGCTTCGCAATCACCGGCGGAGATGCCAGCCAGGACGGCGCCGCCATCCAGGTCACCAACATCCAGGCGCTCAAGGACGAGTTCGAATCCAACGGCGTTGAGATCGGCAACTGGCGCATCGACGAACGCGATGGCAACCGCTATCAAGTCTTCTTCGTCGTCGGCNCCGACGCTCTCTGCTACTACTTCCACGAGCCTTTGAAGTAAACTCGCTAATTATGGATGGCAGGCCCGTCATTAGACGATGACTCAGATGAAGAATAGCTAAAGGGGGCCCTCAAGATCGGCTAAGTGAGTATGCCGATGGCGTCAGTCCCGCCTTCTTCCGCACAAACTTCACGCGTTCAGATATCGTCTCGGCCATTCAAATCCTGGGGTGGCTACGATTACGATGGGATGGATAATTATCCTACTCTATGTATTGTCTGTCCAGGCGGACGATGGGCGTACTCGGAAAGAGGGTTCCATGTCTCAGAAACAGCTTCCTCCACAAGCTAGCTTCGGTCAGCTTCGCAAGCAGGCCAAGGATCTNTTCAAGGCGTATCGAGCTCGATCGCCCGAGGCGACTGCGCGCGTACGTGAGTCATTGCCGCGCCTAGACGGGAAGTCCGACGCCGAGGTGATCGAAGCTGCCTGCTCGCTCCAGGACATCCAGCACGTGCTCGCCGTGGAGTACGGGTTCGAGAACTGGGGTCAACTCAGGCGGACTGTCGAGTCTTCATCGGGCGATCCGCTGACGGATACTCAGACGGCGGCGCGAGGGGGCGATCGCGAAGCACTNGAACGGCTGCTCGCGGCCGACCCGTCGCTCGTGAATCGTCGCTCGGAGCCGGATGGCGGCACGCTACTCTCTGCGGCTGCAATAGGAGACCAAGGCGAAATCGTCACGATGCTGATCGACGCGGGAGCTGAGATTGAGGCGACGAGCGGAGAAGGGTGGCGAGCGCTTCACAGTGCGGCTGGCTGCGGGTGCCACCAATCGGTCGGGGCTCTGCTTGATGCGGGGGCGGACCTAACAGCTGAAGCGTGTGGCAGCGGCGGAACACCGCTCGTCCATGCGCTGTTCCACGGCGACGACGAGATGGCGGACCTACTGGCGGTACATAGCATGGAGCCCGCCAATCTTCGGGTGGCGGCCGGTCTCGGCCGGATCGATCTGATCCACAAGCTCGTTGCCGAGGACGGGACGCTATCCCCTGAAGCTGGACTGGGCCGTGGGTTCTACCGGCATCACACGGAGTACCCGCCGTGGTCGCCGACCGATGACCCTCAAGAGATTCTGGACGAGGCGCTGGTCTACGCGGCGCACAACGGGCGGCTGGAGGCTGTGGACGTCCTCGTCGAAAGGGGAGCGAACATCAACGGGATGCCCTATTACGCGACGGCGCTTCACCAAGCGGTGATTCGCGGGGATCGTACAATGGTTAAACATCTGCTCTCGCGCGGAGCCGATCCGTCGATTCGTGACGAGATGCACGGCGGTTGCTCTTACGAGTGGGCGCGATACAGTCCGAGTCCCGATCTCTNAGATCTCCTGCTCGAAGCGGCAGCGAAGACGGACCTTCGAGCCGCGGTGAAGCTCGGGCTGGCGGACCGGGCAGCCGAGCTTGCCGAGACGGCTTCGGCCGAAACGCTTGTGAGCGGCTTCCAGGCTGCGGTACGGCAGGCCGAGACCGATATCGCCAAACTGCTTCGAGAGCGGGGCGCCGAGCCGTCGTTGTTCGACCTGATCGAGCTAGGTTTGGCTGACGAGGTCGCCGAAGCCCTCTCCCAAGGCGCCGACCCGAATGTGACGCGCGAGCGGCTGATCGAGCGGATGGGTGACGGGCTCGTAACCGTGACGGAGACTGCCCTTCAGGTGGCGGAATCAGGAAAGTGGCCCGAGATCGGGAGGCTGCTGGAAGAGGCGGGTGCGGAAGTCGACCTGCACGGGGCGGCTTTCTTGAATCGAATCGACTTGATCAACGGAGGTACGGCAGACGAGATCGACGCGACGGACGTTTTCGGCATGACGCCGCTCCATCGAGCGATTCAAGGCGCCGCCGAGGCTGCGGTCAAACACCTGCTGTCACTGGGTGCGTCGGTCGAAATGTCATCCGACTCCTACACGTTCGGCGGACGGGCGATTCACGTGGCG
Source organism: Gemmatimonadota bacterium (assembly GCA_002727195.1). Lineage (GTDB taxonomy): Bacteria > Latescibacterota > UBA2968 > UBA2968 > UBA2968 > UBA2968. The sequence continues at coordinate 19,087 of PBWH01000006.1, read as the reverse complement.
GCCTCGACAGATGCGTCGCCGAAGATCATCGCCCTGCTGATCGAGGCGGGTGCCGACGTGAACGACAAGCGGAATCCGGGAACGCCGCTGGAGGTGGCGGAACGGGAAGGACAAGAGCGGACGGGGGAAGTGCTGCGGGCAAAAGGGGCGGTCGGGTAGTACTACATCCCAAACCACATCTCTGATGGAGATCCCGATTGGTGACTCGGGAGCGGTACCGCAAAAATGGATCCACCCCCTCCGGTCAGACCGAGCGAGAACCCAACGATCACGCCAAACCCCAGACTCAAGACGAACACTTGCCCCACCTAGGCGATGCCTGGCGTTGTCTGCGCGGACTCCAGCTCCACCGGCAGCCCGGCTGCGTGCCATGCAGCCATACCGCCACGAACGTTGAAGACACGCTCCCGTCCCGCTCGCTCCAACACACTGGCTGCGACCGTCGATCGGTATCCACTCCCGCACATACAGGCGATCTCATCCTCCCCCGCTACCTCGGAGACACGGTTGGTCAACTCTCCATCCGGGATGTTCAACGCCGCTGGCAGATGTCCCTCCGACCATTCGTCATCGTTCCTCACATCCAGAACTCTGAACGGGGTCCCTTCCGAGAGCCGACTGTTCAGTTCCCCCGGATCCAAGGCTGGTATGCGCCTCAAGGGATACCCCGCTTCTGTCCAGGCTTCGATTCCGCCTGCGAGGAACCCCGTGACCTCGTCGAGTCCCACGCAAATGAGGGCACGAACTGCTGTTTCGGCGCTGGCTTCGTCCGAGACAACCAGCAGAATCAGGGTGTCATAGGGCACCACCCNTGAGGCCCAGGTCGACATGTGTTGGCCAACCCCGATACCGAAGACGTCAGCGATGTGACCATCCCCATACGCCTCTATGCCTCTCGTATCGATCACGATGTGCCCCGAGTCCCGCAGCGCCTGGAATCTCCCGACATCCACCGCCTCGATGCCGGGAAGCGCCTCGAACACCGTCGGCCCATCAGAGTTCACCCGCTTCATCCGCTTGTAGCGCCCGACGCCGCTGCGCTTAGCCGAGTCGATGGCCACGAAGGTGCCCAGCGCGTTGCTCTCAAAGGTGGCCACAGCAATTTCCGCCAGTCCGCGCGGCTCACCGGCCAGGTGGACCGCCGCGTCCATGCCGTCGCAGGCGGCCACCATAGCCGCCTCGTCGGTGATCTCGGCCTGCACGAAGGGCCAGTCCGTCTGCAGCGGTATGTGCTCGCGCGTTTGGCCGCGAAACACCGTGGCCTCTTCCGGCCGCGTCATATCGGGCAGGCGCAGCTGGTGCCCGCGCGTTTCTAGCTCGGCGATGAGCTGGCGCCCGATAAAACCGCACGCACCGGTGATGACCACCTTCATCGTTTTATCCCCTATAAAGGTTAATTGGTGGGGTGAGGTTGCTACGCTCCCGCTTCACCACCACCAGGATGATACCACGGGGAGTTGGCTGAGTAATCGGCTGGCTCCCCGTTTTTATATGTGTGAGAGGTATGAAATTGCCGCGATTTCTCAGGGCACCGAATTTAGGTATCGGAGGTGGGGGCCTATCGAAGTGTGATCTGTTGTCTCGTGTCATTGTTAAGGCTAGTGACCTAATACATAGGTTAACGTAGCCCAAACGTATGGGGGACACACACGTGGATGTTACGTGTCCCACTCACTTGAGCGATGGAAGACGTTATGGAAACCTTGTCAGTCCTTGTCGCTCGTAATGTTGTGCGCGGCCTTTCGTTTTTCCCGCATCGCTTGATGCGCATCCTCTGATCCGTCGTGATGCGTTCCGAACCACTTGTCAAAGGGCATGTCCGGTTCACCATAGTTGCACTCGAAGTAGCGGTGGTGCAATTGGTGGAAGAAGGACGCCGCCCCGACACCGCGATCTCCGGAGAGCGTAAGCTTTTCGAATCCAACGTGTCCCTGAGCGGGCGTGAACGCCGCGTGCTGGGAGTTCATCAATACATGAATCGGATGAGACGGCACAATCCAATGAATCAGGATACAGCTGAAATAGATCAGGTGCTCGATCGGGTGCATGGACAGCCCCGACCACGGTCCGATGTTGATGTTCTTGTGGTGCAGGTAGTGAGCAGACTTGTAGAGGATCGCANAGTGCGTGATCCGGTGTGCCCAATAGAAGTGGAAGAGTCGCCAGAGCTGGATTCCTGCGAGGAGCAGTACAAAGTAGACGGGATGCTCCCGTGGATCGACCCACGGGAGCATCTCGTTGGCGTATGCCCACATCATGAGCGCCTCGTAACCTGTCCAAATGATACCGCCGCTCACACAACTCCAGAAGACGTTGTCCCAGAGCTGATTTCCCCAGAGAAACTTTCGGTTGCCTTCGGCCATCCAGTCTGATGTGTACTTGTAGCGTGTGCCCTGACCTTTAACCGACCAGAGCCGCAGATGCCAAGCACTGACAATGACGATCAACGTGATCTCGTTGCGAATGAACATCTCCAGAATCCAGTCCGCACGAAACTCGACACAACGAGATAGAGCCGGCTGCCAGTAGAGCCACGTCGCCGTGGCAATTGCCATGTAGATCAGGTTCCACGGGAAAATGTATCCCCACGCCCACTTCAGGACTTCGACTGGTCGGGGAGGCCACGCGAAGACCGGGTTCGGGTCCTTCGCGCCACCTGTAGGCTGCCAAAACCCCCGATCGTCCCGATCCATATCGTCTGGTATTTGAGGTCGGTCGACGGTGATCTCACCCATTGCGTTCTCCTTGGGCAGAAAGGGATACCTACGCTACCTGGCATATGGCTACTATTTTGATCCCAGGTCCAGAACTACATAGGCTTGGGTCATTAGGGCTGGAGAGATTGACTAACGGCGAGTTCAGCCTCCAGTCCAAGGTCACGAACGAGCTGAGAAACTGCATCAGAGATCCCCGTCATTCAACCCAGTCGTTGCTCATCTGCCTGTTGGCTGATAGAACGCTATCCAAATTCTGCGCCCTCAGAATCCAATCCTTCCAAAAACAACCTACAGAACCTACAAAAGAGCTTTTATAGGTGCCGAGTTGGAGGATGTCCAGAATAAGAAAGCGCACGAAGCTATCAGGAGATCAACTCCTCTATGGCTCAGTGGTTGTGGTCTGCGAGGACGCCCTTCGCCAGTGCGGCAGTTTCCTCATCGTCGAGCACAGGCGCAACTTCGACTTTCATGAGCGGATTCCACTGGTTCAGATANCGATCGAGGGCAGCCAAGTCCGTCGTCTCCATGATAGCGACGCCGGTTTTTGAAGCCGTTTCGTGCCACCGCCCGATCAGCTTTACGCTGTCACCGGTATCTGCGCGCTGCTCCGGGGTCATGCTCGAAAACACCTTAAGTACGGGCAACCACTGCTCTTCATTAATGCTCCACTTCACCAAGAATTTCATCACTGCCTCCTGATTGGGATGATTGACGGCCTAACTTCCGCCTCTTCTTTGGAATGCGTAAGCAACAATTGGACGCTCAGTTTATGCCCCCCCTTTCTGTCCCATATCCTAACTCCAGGAATGGGAACAATCCAGGGGGGCAGGTCAAATNGGCGACGACACGAGTCCTAAGTCTGCATCAAGGCCCAGATCCAATTCGTAACCGGAAGGACCAACCTTACAGAATTGGCCACCGCCATTGGGGAGTAGAGGTTAACGTTCGAAATCCGTCACGGCCTGCCGCGACGACGTGGACCACGGGGGGGAGGTCGACCACCTTCTGAGATATGTGTGAACTCGCCATTGAGACAGCGAGGGATATAGGGGTATCCATCAGTGATGATATAGACGTATTGACCGTCTATGCTTGTTCCGTTGCACTGATCTAGATCACCTATCCCCTCTTTATATTGCCAATCCGACGTATAGGTCCCGTCCGGCAATGTTCCTGCAAGATTGAAGATTCTTGGGTTAGGACCTGAGGCGACACAGTTCTCGCCAGTTCTTAAGGTTTTTGACAAGAGGTAGCTGGGCTGGTAAGCACCAGATCTAGAATAGTAGATGAGATATCCGTCGGCAGCGAAACCCACGTGCGTCAAGTCATCATCGGAAGCATAGGCTTCGACAAGCAGCTTCGGTACACCGTGGTAATGATACTTACCTGTGGGCTGAACGTGTGCGTTGTTGACATCGAAGCCTAAGTTGTAGACTTCCTGTAGAGCTTCGATACGGAAGAACTCACCAGTCCTGCAGGATACCGATTCGGCTGTTCCGGGTTCATATGGGACGCCATTTACGGCGACACCCGGTTCACGTGCAGATGTCGAGTTACCAGTAAAGGTCGGCGCGATAGGAAATTCATACCTGAGCGATTGAGCGCTAATGGAGTTCGGGTTCCCATCGTTTGGAAACACGCCGGTCGTGTGATTGGGCAGGCTGTTGGTAACGATGGTCCGAGATGCATCATCGACGATCACAGAGACCTGCGTGCCATATGCATCGTCCTTCAATTCATACGAATCGACATACGTAGACCTAGCTTGCTGTCCATAGGCCGCGGCAAACTCCAGAAAATCTGCGAAGTCAATCATTCCGCTGTTGTCTAGATCAAACTTACCGTTATTTCCCGTTCCTGGCTGACCATACACTCCAGCGAACAAGAGAAAATCTGAAAACTCGACCTGTCCGTCCAAATTGAAATCAGCTGTGGCCGCCGGCTTATGGAGTGCTTGAGGTTGCGCGAGAACAAGCGCATTTCCAAGCACAACCATCACTGCAGCAATCATCAGCTTCCTTGAATTCGTCATCGCAATACCCCTAATGGACATTGTCCTGATATGTGCCCCCAAGGGACGCTCGGAACCCAGTAACGGCGCAACGGTGCTCGCAGGCACGCAGCANGAACAAGACGACACAGCCTGACAGTGATACTAAGAGTGAACGCTTGCGCTCAATGATGATTAAGAAGGTCGAAAAAGCTGCTCTGAGAAGTGACTTCGGAACAAGCTTTCGAGTATATGAACCGGTCGTTACATGTGACGATTGTGGTGTACGTCTAAGCTCATCCGCTCTCGCCTCGCATCTGAAACGAGAGCATCCCAAGAGGAAGCTCACTAGACTCACTTGGAAATTCCTTGATCCTGATCAGAAGTATAACCTCGGGCAAGTCCTAGATCACTACAAACGCCTCCAAGAGTCAGGGTTTCAGATAATCATCCCTCAGCGCCTTGAGCAGATTGATCGATTAGGGCCAAGTGAAATTTACATTGGTCAAAATGAGTTCCGAGGCTATGTCGTCTTTAGGTTCGACGGCAAACCAAGAGTCATACTCGAATGTCCAGTGTATGGCAATGCGACCTACCTCTTAGGTAGTGATTGGATGAAACTATCGCATTTCGGAAAGACTGAGCTCTGCACCGAATTTAGGTATCGGAGGAGGGGCCTATGGGGGCGTGATATGTGCTCACTCTTCATCCTTGTCTTCTGCTTCGGATTTCGATGATTCATACNTGTACTTCNNAAAGAAGNAGAATCCCACGCCAAAGACTGCACCCGACATNGCTGCCAATTTCAGAATCCAGTTAACGGTTTCCGTTCTAATCCTTNNCCCCTCTGAGCTTAACCCTAATAAGATGAATCCGACTAAAAAAGNTGTCCCAGCAGAGCAGATCAAAATTATAACTATTGCCCAGACAACATCATGCCACAGTGGACTTTCAATTTCCCGGTCGGGAACCTTGTAGGCTGAGTTCAAAAATTCCAAGTAATGACGTCGTAACCAGGAATCTTCATCAGAGATGGTATAAAGAAGCTCCTGGTCTGTGTCTGAATCCTCGTCGTCTTGGAATAGCCGCTGTTTGGGTCGATTTTCCATCATTCAGCCTTAACTCCCGCCTTCTCCCGCGCAGACTTCACGCGATCAGATATTATCTCGGCCATTCAAATCCTCCCAAGGCTTTAGTCGCATACGCTAAGTGTCCCAGACTTTGAGTAGGTCGTTGCCCCGCCGTCACCCTGAGCGATTTTTACTTTCGATCAGCTGACGCAGGACTCACAAACAAGGGCGGGGCGCGCCCCGTCCCCATTCGGGATGTGCGTATCATAGTCATCCCGGACCGCCCTGTCGGAACCGCAGAAGTCACACTTCCCTTGTTTCGGGTAGTCACCCACAGCCATTATTGCCATCTGTGAAATCTCGGTGCGCTCTGCGGCCGCTTTCTCGCGCTTATTCACCTGTTCCTCAAGCTGCACACGCAGCTTCTGGTGCGTCTCCGTCGTCAGCATACGCCTGAAAATTTCGTCCAGAGCCGGGTCATCCAGATTGCCACCATCGAACAGCGTGTGAAAGGCTGCGCGACGCACACGCGCGTCCTCATCCTCCAACAGTCGGTAGAGCGCATTCCAGACCTCGTCGATCCGTCGGCGAACGTGACAGGGACACAGATTATCCGCCGCTTCGAGACGGTCATCGACATTCGGGCTGTCCGCGAGGCGCACGAGTCGCCAGATTTCTTCACCCGTGACACGCTCTTCTTTCCCCTTGAGCGCCTGCCGTTGATACTTGTTCATCCTCACCTTAGCCATACCCACCTCTTGGAACGATTGATCAGGTCAGCTCCTAATAGGGACAGCAGCGGAACAACCACCAAGGCGAGTTTAACTCACCACCCCTTAAAGGACCCAGTCCATCCTCTGGGCGTCAGACAAGTGCAACGCAAAATACCTTTGTCTTGTCATTGAATACCGATCCAAATCCCTGATAGTCGCCTACCCACTCCAGGCGCTTTCGGACCGGCCAATCACGAGGCCCCAACGGCCAGATGTCGTGGAATTCCACTAGGACCTGATCCCTATCCTCAAGAGCATTGATCAACGCAGGACCCAGATGATTCAAGAGAAACTCTTCCGTGGCTGCCGGACCTTGGGCAGAAGTATCGAGGTTGACCAGAATCCGAACGCAATCTTCGGTATCCAGGAATGACTCGACATCGGCGAAGCACACTCTGTAGACATCCAGTGCGGAAACACCATCTGTGACCCGATGCAGGTGCGAAAGGTCAGTCGCAGGTTTGTGGTCATCTGGATAAACGAGGCACGGTCCACACTGCCATCGTTGCATCTCTTCTCCCACTTGTAGCACTACGTCATCCAGAATTACTGAATTCCAAGCATCTCGTGCGGCGTAATAGCTCATGGGATCTCCCCAGCGGGGTTCACCATTGTCAATCTGCAACTGCCACTTTCTGTATGCCATCCTAGGCTCCCCCCAGGGCAAAGCCGTTAATCATCACCTTGTGATATCGTAGGCTTTATTCCAGGTCCGATAGACGGTCTTCGATTTCCATTCAATCTGGTCTGATCCAGTAATCGGTTTGGCCACCGGACCCTGATCGGCGGGTGTATGAGTCTAGCAACTCCCCTACTCTTGAACGGTCTCGGGAATAAGCCAGTACCGTCCACAAAAGGCGTGCTCGGCTTCGGGCTACCATCCGTGGACCCAGTGCCCCAGGTCGGGGAACCATATGAAGTCAACAACGGTGGAAAGGGCTACACCGAAGAGATAGCCTACGATGAATCCGTACCATAGCGGCAACGATCGACGGTAGAGGCGGACCCCTCCTAAGCGCATGACGAGCAATTTGCTAATCCACACGACAAGCAGGCTGAATCCGTATCGGCGTGTGGGGAAGGCGATCGCTGCGGGATGGAACGGCCACCAGCTCCACCGGTTACGGATGTGGATGAGCACGAAGGCCTGAACCATGCCCGCGCCCCACACGGCCCACTTCCCCGGGTCCGCGTACTGCAGCCTGGTGCCCTCGACGAAGGGTACAAGTTGAACGAGGTGACTCCAATCGCCGTCGTACAGAGGGCCGTTCATTCCACCGTCTGCGTAGCTGCGATACATTGAGTCACTGACCGTGAAGAGGCATCCCGCGATGTAGGCGACGGGAATCGCGCCCCAAATCAAGGGGTGCCGCCGAAGGTGATTACCGAGCATCTTGAAGTAGTGGGGAATGGACATGGTGCCCGTCAGCCGGATTGGCATGCCGGCGAGCGCGTTCCGGTTGACCATCCACATGGTGGTCAGAGTTCCCGGTGACAGATTCGCGGTTCCTCCCAACAACCTCATGACTGTAGCGCCTTTGTCAGCTCCGAGACCTGCGTTCCCTCCGGGTGAAAGAAAAGTGAATCCTGTAGCGGCCGCATACTTGGCGACGCCAAAGAGGGCGACGAAAATGAGAGCGAGTTGGACGCAGGTCGCCCACAGATCCATGCCAGCTGACACGCACCAGCCTCCAAGGAAAAGCACGCTGGCGGCCAATCCGAGCCACGCGGTTCGATAGCCAATGGGAACACCGTCATCCTGACTTCGGTTCGTGCTCAGCGCTCTGTTGAGCGTGTCCTTCAGGTGGGCCCGTGAGATCCAGAGCGACCACCCGACGAGCAGGACCAGGGCGCCGTGTGACTCCAACATCAGGATCTCTATCGATCCGGCTTGCTGTCCCTGCAACCCTACTGAGAACCCCGTCCGGTTGATGATGCCTTCCTTGATGATGTTGACCACGTTGTAAAACCAGAAGCTGAAGAGCAAATCCAGGGGACATAAGTATGAGAGTCCCATGATCACGGGCTGGATTCGAAGGTAGTAGTCGGGGAAGTCGCGGCCTAACGGGACTGCCATGGATCGCCAATGGTCGAACAGACGTATGTGGGGGATCGTGTGGACGAAGTAACCTGCGACGTTCCAGCACAGGATTCCGGCGGCGAAGACGAAGCCGATCCAGAATACAGGGGTGTAGAAGACAGCCGGAAACCGACGACCCGGTTCTTCTGCGAGCATATCCGTCGGGAATGCGGACATAGGGAATGTGAGCCGCTCGATCTCATTCCACTGTTTAAATAAGAGAACGCTCCCGAAGAAGCCTGCTAGAACGATCGACATGCTGCCTACCGACCACCAGAAAACTGGCCGGACCCAGGGCTGCCAAGGGATGGATACGTCATCGGGAAGCCCAACCCAGACGCCGCCAACCACCACCGGGTTTGGCGCCAGAAATAGCCAATCGGGCAGGAGAGGTCCAATGACTTCACCAACCCGGTTTTCCGGGGACGACAACTGTGCAGGAGCTGAAATGTCACCAAGGAGGTATCCGGCCCATCCTGTCGTGGGCAGGTTTCCGACAAGCCAGACCATGAAGAACACGGTCAGCATCTCGGTCTTCGTCAGGGCCGACCGAGGTGCCAGCACACGCAGCACCGAGTTGATCCCGAGCCACACCACGAAGGGAATAAGCGCGGACACAGGCATGTAGTTCTTGATCAGATTCCACCCGAAATGGGTGATGTAGAACGTCATGCCTGCAATGGTGAGAATGCCGAGCACAATCGATCTGATTGTGATTGCTTCTCTGCCTGATGACTCCGGCATAAATGCTTTGGCTGTTTGCTTACTCAAGGCTTTGGATAATAGATGGAGGGGGTCAAGTGAGCGAAAACGCCGCTCTTTGACTTTTAACCTCTCAAGGTATTACGACGCTTGCGCTCAGGCATTAGGTATACAGTTTTGTGCTTCAAGAAATCTAATGCAAGAGGTGCTTGATGCGCTGTTTGGACGGGAGATTGATGCGAATCGAATATCTTGGATTGAGGAAGTGATGGGGAAATTACGAAAGTTCCAGCAATGGTCTTTGGAGGTGTTGCGGTATTGGTATCCTTACGGTGACGGTTCGTTGATAGGGCGAGGTTGCTATCCCTCCCGCTTCACCCTTTCTGATACCGTGGGGAGTTGGCCGAGTAATCGGCTGGCTCCCCGTTTTTATATGTGTGGTAGGCGCGAAACTGGTGCGAAGTTGGAGAGAATCAGCGTGTTACGCGTGCGTGGGACGTGGAGGGGGCTTTCAGGTGTGGTGGTGAACAGAAAAGTTCACAGCGTGATAAGCTCAAAGCTGAGTAACAGTATCGGTGCGCATCAAAATCAAGTTCAAGGTACCATTATATCTGGCAATAAGTTCGCGTGAAATGTTTCCTTCTGCATCTGCCTTGAAAAATCCCCCAATCGCCCCACTTCTATGGTGTGGCCCCTAATTCTGCTTGGTCGCTTCCTAAGTCCTCTGTTTCCTATTACCCTCTTCCTACTATTTCTTTCTTTACGAGACAGTTCTAATGGTTGGTTCGCCATACCATATAGAGTTTTCGGTCCAAACAACTGTTCTCCGTACCAATTCTTGCCTGCAGTGTAAACGACTTCGATCAATCCGTCGGATAATTTCATTGATAGGGTTTCCCCAGACCTGATGAATGCAGTGGCTAGAATCTTTTTTGTTTAATGCGTTCGCAAGATTACGAAAAAATCTGGTCCGCTTTTCGCCTTTATGGTTAGAGGCACATCTCCATCCACTATATCATCCCACGCTATCGCCGTTTAAGGTCTTCGCTCTTGCTGAAGTGGACGGGTGACGCTTACATAATTTGCATGGACCCAACCATTCTCTCCTGACTGGGACACCACCTGTAGCCATTCACCTTTGGCGCCCCTCAATTCTAGCCGAGTCCCTCTGGGTAACCCAGTCTGCCTTGGTGCGGAAATCGCAGGCTGCGATCTCAAATTCACACCTCTAAGAGGTGTGACGTAGGCAAAGGATCTTTCGTCATCCTGATACGATATGTAATTCTCGGCCTTGCTCGAAGAATCACCATAAAACGGAGAAACAATGCGTTTTATAAGCATCCCTGTTGCAGAACAAACTAAGAAGATAGCTACGTATGGAATTACCTTTTTTAACGCTGGAATTGCATTGCGTACTGTTGAAATTATTGATTCAGAATATTTGTCCCTGAGATGATTGAGACTAACCCGGCCGGCACGGGAAGCGAGATGATAGAGTGCTAAACCACTCAATGTTGAAACAATCCAGAAGATCGCGGATCTCACGTGATGCGAGTCGCGCGCAAAGTCCTCAGGAATAAGGCTCTCTTTTTCACGCTCTTTGTATTCTTGAATTATTTGACGCCACTCTTGGTTTGCGCGACTCGCGTCGTTTGCTCGGTCACGGTCACGACGGAAAGGCTGTGGAGTATAGGCGCCGTGTGGATGGTATGTACCTTCCTTGCGATTATAGTGGCCGCCGTATCCATCAGTGCGACCACTATGAGCTGACGCCGGGACAGGTGGTATACTCAGCGAAGCAAGCATACAGAGCACGCTCAACAGCACGATGCTCATCGTCCGCCTCCAGATTTGGTTTTCGTTAGGCATCATTCACAGGGCCTTCAAATCCCTGCGTTATAGAGAAAAGCCAACACCAAGGTGAGCGTCGAAGTAGTCATCGTCTGATTAACAATCGTCTCCGCCATTCAATCCGGCAGCGTGGTTGGTAGTCTGTAAACAATTGACCTGCCCCCATCTATGTGTCCACATCCAAAGTTAGGATGCGACTGTGATTGGCGATTTGATGACCACTGGTGCAGGTGGGAGGTAGTTGAGCGTACTGTGTGGTCGGACGTGACTATACTGCCGTGTAACGCTTCCTGGCCATATGGCCCCCTTTCTGTCCCATATCCTAACTCCAGGACTGGGAACAATCTAGGGGGGCAGGTCAATTTCGTAGACGGTCTTCGATTTCCATTCCATCCTACCAAGTATGTAGATTATGATTCCCGTTAGGACCCCACACAATAATATTGCCAGCACCTCCATCTATGAGTGCCCAAATACCCCCTTGCTCCTCGGGACTGTAAAGTTCGAGTGAACCAGATAAATTAGCGCCTACACTAAGCGCCCCGCGTCCCCCATCAGGCCCGCGAACAGTCACCGAGCCTCCACCAGATTGATTCCCCATAATGCTTACCATATTCACGCCGGCGCTGTTTACCAGATTCACAGAACCACCGTATATGCCAGTGCCAATGCCTGCCAGCGAGATGCCCTCCCTATAGAGACTCACAGCGCCACCGGAATCTGATTGTCCCTGTCCCACCTTTACGAGAGTCTGTCCAGCGTCGTTTACCACAAGTAGGACTTTTGTTTTGAGACTCGGTAAGATGTTGTGCTGGGAATACGTTTCTAGGTCGGCAGCGAATTTTTCCGCTGTTGTATGTGCATTTATGTTGTCATTCAGAAATGTTAAACGTGCATCTATACTGTCATACAGTCTCGTTAAACGTGCATCTATTTTGTTCGTCTGTTCTGTTATACGTTCAAGTATCCAACCTAGTGATGGAGCACCCGGCTTTACTACCAGACCCGCCTGCTGTGGTGAGCCTGCCAGGTTCTCCAGTACTGTTAGACGGGCCTCTATCGTTGTCAGGTCCGGAGATGAAGAAGCCTGATTGGTTGCCGGAGCTGCCAGTTGTTGAGAGACTTTTTGCTCCAGTTCCGCTACGCGTGCCTCGAGACTTGCCTGGCCAAAGGATGGACCGGGCTGATGCATTGCCGGAGCCGCCGGTTGGTGGGAGACTCTCTGTTTCTCCAGTGCAGTTAAGCGTTTCTCAATCTTTGTAAGAATCTGGTTCAAACGCCGAGAATCTATCTGTTGAGAACCGGCCTGATTACTCCCGCGTTGACGTGGCTGCGCATCCAAGTGTGTAGCCACAGCCAGTATCAGACAAAAGGCCAATATGCCCGCCACTACTTGGTGGTAACGCAGACGCTTCTCCATAGTCGTTAGACGGTCCTCGATTTCCATTCAATCCCTCACGTCTTTGAGTTTTGACCTCTGAAGGCCTGCTGCTTGCGCTACTGCATTAGGAATATAGTTTTGGGTGTCAGGAATGCTAATGCAAGAGATGCTTGATGGGACGTTTGGACGAGAGATGTCTGACGCAGCTTAATTGAGAGGGACAAATGACTTTATCGACACTGGCGATGGCGACCTGGGTTTAATCTGCCGCCGCCTTACAGCCGACTACAGTGCGAGAATGCTAGGCACGAGAGTTGTGGACCTGTTCGCCGCCAGACGCCCAGCTGACAGCGGCCAGAGCCAGCAGACTCAAGCCACCAAACCCACCGACAAGCGGCAGTATGGTTCCGTTGTAACTCTGTCCGATCCAGGCGCCGAGTATCGCTGATGTCGCGAGCGAGAGGGATGCGACGACGGCAGCGCCTACCCCGGCGATATGACCCAATGGTTCCATCGCAAGTGAATTCAGGTTGCCGAACAGCACGCCGACGCAGAAGAACGCGAGCATCATGTAGACGATGAACGACCAGAAGGCAGGGAGTCCCCCCTGCAGGAAGGCGACAGCCAGGAACACGGCAGAGAGCACGGCAAGCGTCCTCAGTGCCCATGTTGACAGGGACCGCATGCCATACCTCACGACCATCTTGCCGTTGGCGAATGAGGCCATGCCCAGTGATGATGCGAGGATGGCGAAGTAAAGAGCGAATCGGTCGCCAACCTGGTATGCGTCCTGGAAGATCTGCTGCGATGAGTTGAGGTAGCCGATGAAGCCGCCGGATGCGAGCCCGGCCGCTACCGTGAATCCAAGGGAAGACCGGGTTGCCAGGACTTCACGCCCCGCGGAGTAGACGCGGACGAATGAGTAGGACTGCCTACGTGCCCGAGGCAGCGTCTCAGGCTGACGAACTCCGAACCAGACCACGGACGTGACCGCGAGCACCAGGAATGAACCAAAGATCGCCCGCCACTCCGCGACCAGGAGAATGCCTTGCCCAAGAGCCGGCGCCACAATGGGCACTAGAATGAAGACCGTCATGATGAAGGACATGATGCGCGCCATCTCGCGACCTTCGTAGAGATCGCGAATCAAGGCCATGCTCACGCTACGTGGTCCGGCAATGCCGAAGCCCTGTAGAAACCGCCCTACCAGCATCGTTGTGAGGTTGTCAGAAAACAGCGAGAGCAAGCAGCCTGCAACGAAGAAGACATATCCGGCGTAGACGGCAGGCTTTCGTCCACTGCTGTCGGAAAGCGGCCCGAAGATCACTTGCCCGGTCGCCATCCCGAGAAAGAGGATAGAGATCACCAGCTGAGCATCATTCCTGCGCTGGATACCCAGGTCTTCGGCAATCACAGAGAGGGCAGGGAGCATGGCGTCGGTGGAAAGGGCTGCCAGTGACGAGACCATCGCCATCAGCGCGACGAACTCACCGAAACCGATCCCGGAAGTCTGGTTGCTGTCGTTCACCTGGCGCCCTAGTATCCGAGACCGTGACCAAAGGGGAACAGCGTATCGACCTTGTCATAGCCGGGCGCATCCGAGTCCTGCGTTGTGATGGCTTTCGCATTGTTCGCGAGCGCGAAGGGCAGCTTGCCCGATGGCGCATGCTTACCCGTCAGCACATCCATCACGGCTGCATCGCTGACGCCGAAGGTCGCCACGATAGCTCCCGCATCGAGAAGACCGCTCTCCTTATCAACCACGTAGGGTTGCCGGAGGTAGATCGCGAGAATCGTCTTTTCGGCTCCCGCTTCCTTCATCACGGCCTGGATATCGCTCAGAGGCGGGTTGATCCTCCAAGACTTGGCTTTGGCCATATCGGAGAACGAGAGGATATCCAGCTCGTCGGGATTAGGCCCACCGAAGAACAGGTCCCTTCGTCTTCCATCGTTCGACACCTTCACCCGGATGATGGCGTAGTCGGTGTTCTCCGGCACAACGGGTCGGACCTCTGCTTTGGAGGTGTCGTAGTCACCGGAAACGACATCATACTTGTGCCACCGGGTGTCACCCACGACTTCAGCGTTCATGCCCATGGTGTAGAGCCGAACCCTCTCTCTGTCCTCGATCTTCCTCGGTGGCGCGGGGTTAAAGAACGAAGAGGGCGGAATCGCGGGCGGCGTCTTCATCGGAAGCACATTGCTGTTCTGGAGAAGCACGATCGACTTGCGCTGGGCGACGTCCGCTTTCCGCTGGAACGACCGGTTACCCAGCAGGTAGCCGGCCCGATCGGGATCCACATACGGATTCTCGAACAGACCCAGCTGGAACTGCTCGGTCAGCAGACGCTCGACTGAGATGTCGAGCCGCTTCTCCGAGATCTGTCCGGATGTAACCAGCTGGAGGATCTGCGCGTTGTTGTCGAACCCGGACAGCACGTCCGTCCCGGCTTCGATCGCCTTCACAATACGCTCCTCCACCGTCTTGTCCTCCATACCCCAGAAGGTGCGCGTAATGATCCCCGTGTCCGAGTTCACGTTGCCTATAAAGCCAAGTTCCTTCCGCAGTAGCTGAGTCACGATCCCCTCCGAGAAAGCCATACCCACATCGTTCGGCATGTACTTCTGATCCACAGGGATTCCGTAGTACGGCATGATCGACGACACACCGGCGTCGATGGCTGCCACAAACGGTTTGTAGTGATACTCGAACATCTTTGCCGGATAGACCTGCCGCTTCCCAAAGTCGTAGTGCGGGTCGCCGCCGCGCTCTTGCGGTCCGCCACCCGGGAAGTGCTTCATTGTCAGGGCAACGGATCCGGGGCCGAGCTCCTTGCCCTGCAGGTTGGTGACCAGTGCCGTCATGATGTCTGCAGCCAGATCGGCGTCTTCGGTAAAGGTCTCGTGTATTCGATACCATCGTGGCTCCGTCGCCAGATCGGCCATGTAGCCATACATCGCTCGCAGTCCGATCGACGTCCACTCACGCCGCATCGTCTCCGCGAAGTCTGCGATCAGATCCATATCCCGTGTCGCCGCCAGCCCGGCTTCCTTCGGCCAGGACGAGAACGACCCGGCCGCCACGTTGATGCCCGCGAGCGCGTTGTGGGTGAAGTGGTTTCGAGCGTTCGACTTGAAGATCACCGGAATCCCGAGTCGTGTGCCCTCTGCCAGTTCCTGTACACTGTTGGTAAACTGCGCAGCCTCGTAGGGTGTCACCTGGACACGTCTGAACCTCCCGGTTATCGATTCCGACGGGCTGCCCGTGACCGTGTTTCGGAAGACGAAACGAGTCATCTTCTCATCTTCCACATACCGTGGAGCCGGTTCGGAGAGACGTCCACCGAGATCGGCGTTCAGCGTATTGATCANCAGCATCCCGGCCTTCTCGGTCAGAGTCATCTTTGACCGAAGATCCCTTACGCGTCGATCNACCGGCTGCCGCCAGTCCTCGTAGACATCGAGCTTACCGTTCTTGTTCAGATCCTTGAATGCGTGACCATCTACGTGAAGCACGGCCACGACTCGCGCATCGACCTCAGGCTCTGCCGCGACAGGTGTCGCAAGCATGACGAGTAGTGCAAGAATTAAAATTCGATTGAACATCGGCCTTCCCACTTACGTTATGTGTTCTGGTGTCTTCTTCTNTTGANCGTCANAGACCTGACGAATCGTTCCATCCATTCTAAAGGACCTGTCTATGGTGGAACTGCTACGATTAGGCGGTGTGTCTGATAAGTAGCTGGAAGGCGTTTAAGCCTGGCTAGAATCGCGACCACAGAGAAGCGGCTTGCTCAAATTTGTCTTTATTGTGCCATTTACGCGACTCTAAAGAACTTAGAATGNTCTCAATTCGGGAAATTTCCCGAATTGGTGACATTTTCTGCGTTGAAACCCTTTTGTTTTGTGCTCCTACCTCCGTTGCAAACCAAGCGTTCCCGCCTATATTCGCCCCCCAAACGGGTAATGAATTATCACAACCCTCCAGCTGAAGGTTACTGGTCATTCTTAACAGAGTGAGGGGAAGTATGTATTTCTGGAAAATAAAAAAATTGAAAAGTCAGCTGGTAGATCAGCCTCTATCGGACAGGGAGAGTTTGCCTTATGTGTTGGTGTTAGCAGTTTTCATCCAGCTGTCCATTTTGGCTTCTTGTTTTGTTGAAGGTAAAAAGCCCGAGTTGTTGTTGGATTTTGTTTGGGTGGGTGTCTCGTGTCTGGGGGCTTTTCTTGGAACCCTGCACCTCTATAGGATGAATGGCGGGGGGGAGGGACAGCATTTTCTACAGCGGTTTTTGGCAATCGGATGGGTTGTAGGTGTTCGTTGGTCGGTGTTGTTTGGGTTTTGGTTTTTTTTTCTTGGGGCACTCTCTCTCTCTTTAGGCATCAATTTCGCGGAGGGCGCTCTTTGGCAAGATGTGGCGCTAAGCATCCCGCTGATGGTTTTTTACTACTGGCGGACCGGAGTGCATATACGTGATGTGAGTTGCCAGGCGACTTAGCCGATCTTGAGGTCCACTCCCTTTAGGAGCATACGTTAATGCCTGTCGTGAAAAGGATGAGGATGGTTGCCGTAATGTTGTGTGGCATCATATTCAGCATTTCCACGCCGGCAGTTTCCGCTGGTCACGAGAAATCGGCTGACGATACGCCGCCGAGCCCTGCAGAAATGAAGGCCATCGACCAGGGGCTACGGGAGCGTATTGACATATTGCCCCAGGATCTCAAAGAAAAGGCTCACAGGGTCCAAGATCTTTATATGCAGTTCATGCAGGAAATGGCCGTGGATGCTCCGAATACCGAAGAAACGGGACATATGTTTTTTGACGCCGCCATTACATTCATGGGCGGCCTGGCTGAAGATCCAAGGATAGACAAAAACAGTCTATATTATGACCCAGCTGTGCACGAACTGATCCATTTCATCGCTAATGATTTCGGCGAAGGAGATGTCCCCAAAGACGTCCCAACTCGCGATTTGATTCGCGGGGAGATTGCTCATCTGAAGGACGGTTTAAGGGGCTTTACCCAAAATCCACCCACACATCCATGGGCGGTTCCCATTGCGGTAGTGGTAAGTATTGGTGCATCAATCTATTTCAGTAGAACCAGAAAAAGGATGAATAGGGGCTGAGGAAGAACATATGAGCCATTTGGATAACACTGTTATCCGTTCACCAGCCCTTAACAATGACATTCACATCACGACCCTCAAAGCTCCACTGACCTGCCCCCATCTATGTGTCCACATCCAAAGTTAGGATGCGGCTGCGATTGGCGATTTGATGACCACTGGTGCAGGTGGGCGGCAGCCTAATGCGCTATGTGGTCGGACGTGAGCACTGCCGTGTAACGCTTCCTGGCCATATGGCCCCCTTTCTGTCCCATATCCTAACTCTAGGAATGGGAACAATCCAGGGGGGCAGGTCATCCCCAAAGTGTCTACATTCTGCCTACGGCGTAGTCATTTTGGTGCGTTTTGCCTCCAAAACAAAAAAAGGGGCTTACGCCTCAATCGACGCAAACCCCTTTACATACTGTCTTTTTTGGTGCCCAAGACTGGACTCGAACCAGCACGGCCTTGCGACCACTACGCCCTCAACGTAGCGTGTCTACCAATTCCACCACTTGGGCATTATTCGTTTGTGCGATTTCCCGCCCGAGCGGGAAATTCGGATCCCGACGCTGACTTACTTCACGGAGTCGGTTGTCGAGGTCACCGGAGCCGTCTCCACACCCGGAATCGTCGCGGGCTGCGTTTCCGGTGCCGGTGCGGTCAGCGGGATTGGCGCCTGTTGTTCACGAAGCATCCGCTCGGCCGCCGTCTCGGCGACGGGGTCCGCGCTCCGGGCCGTGAACCACATCCCGATACACGTCAGGAAGAAGGCAAGACCGGAGTAGGACGTCACCTTGGTCAGGAAGGAAGCTGCTCCGCCCCCACCAAACAACTGACTGCCGCCTCCACCCATCGGTCCCCCACCGAAGGCGCCACCGGCAAGGCCACCACCTTTACCTGCCTGCATCAGGATACTGACGATCATCACGGCGCAGACGAGAATGTGTATGATCAACAGAACGTAATACATAGTTAGACTCTTGTTTGGCTATCCAAGTGCGCCCTTGACGACCGCGGCGAAAGAGACGGCCTCGAGAGAGGCCCCTCCGATCAGACCACCATCGATGTTGGGCTGTGAAAACAGGACGGACGCGTTGTCCGGCTTGACGGATCCGCCATACTGAATGCGGACTGAATCCGCCGTCTCCTGTCCGTGTGCATCGGCTAGGACCGACCGAATCAGTGCGTGCACCTCATCAGCCTGCTCCGGCGTCGCCGTGAGTCCGGTCCCGATCGCCCAAACCGGCTCATAGGCGATCACGAGCTTGTCGACCTCTTCAGACGACAGGCCGTCCAGACTACCGGTAACCTGAGTCCTCACGACGGAGTCTGTGACACCCGATTCCCGCTCCTCCTGGGTCTCTCCAACACAGACAATCGGCGAGAGTGTGGCCTCGAGTGCCGCTTTCA
>PBWH01000027.1 GCA_002727195.1 Gemmatimonadota bacterium | reverse complement strand
CATGCTGAGCGGAATCGAAGCACGGTTCGCGCTCGTGCACGGTGTCGCCCTTCGACTCCGCTCAGGGTAACGCGCTAATCATCCGCCGCCACGGCCCGCCCCTCCTCCTCCACCTTCGCGATCGCCGCCAGCGTGTGCTCCACGTTCAGGCGAATCTGGTCGACATACTTAGGGAACATCCCCGCGATCGTGGCATCGCCCGGCTTGATGTTCGCAAACACATACTCGAACGCCTCCCTTACATCTTCCTGGGTCTTGCACCGCCGGCTCGCCGCGAGAAACTTGAAGGCCAGACACTGTTTGTCCGTCTGGTTGATGAACCGGATCATCTTCGGTGGATCGTCCTCGTGAAACTCTTCCATCGCCCCGGCATTGAACGGGTCGACGAGCGCGCTCTCACGCTTCGATTTGTTCAGGTTGTAGAAGCAGGTCATGTAGAAGTCGACATCCCAGCCCTTGTCTTCCACGTATTCCATCACCTCGGGAATGTGTGATGCGATCCCGACCTGCACACCCGTGTCGCGCATACACTTCAGGTAATCCTCCACCTCATCGATTCGACCGTCCAGCCACAGGTTGTCGGTCCTCGATCCGTGATGGTAGATCGCTTCAGCACCGGCTGCGGCGATCACACGGATATTCGAGAAAATGTCGTGCATCTCTGATGCCGTCTGGGCAATGAAATGCAGCTGCCCGCCTTCCCGAATGAACAACTCACGCCAATGCAGAACGCGATGGAAGTCTCCTCTTGCCTGGAGCGTATTGATCCCGTGTGCCTGAACATCTTGGAGATACTGCACGACCTGCTCCGCCGTGAAGTACTCGCGCATATCGTTCCCCATTTCTTTGGTGAAATGCGCGTTTCCACACAGCGGATTACCACCGCTCATGAAGCGAGTGATCTCGATGTCTGAGTTGCCCAGCTTGACTTTAGGAATGTCGTACACGACCATACCTCCGAATTCGAAATCAGTAATAAAATTACCAACAAATACAGGCGTTCTACACCCCAAAATTAGGCCAACTCAACTCAAAACCAAGCGCGAATCAGAACGATGGAACACTGGAAGCCGACGCCCGAACAGCAGTCCAATTTGGACACGCACGGATACTACATCGCCAGAGGCGTCCTTTCCCGTGAACAGGCGACGGAGCTGCGGGGCATCATCAAGAATCAGGTGCTGCTTCCCGAGCCCGACGGGCGACCGGATGCCGATCCCATGGACCCAATGGGGAATTCGCCTGAGGAAAGAGCAGCACGCTTCCGTAAGCTGGGTAACTACTGCATCACCTCGCCTCTGATCTGGCACACGGCTCACTGCAGCGAAGCCATTATCACGATGGCCAGGCATTTCCTGGGGAATAATGTCGTCCTGAAATTCAACAGTGTGTTCGTCAAACCGGCAAAGACCGGAAGCGCTACACCTTGGCACCAGGACAATGGGTTGTGGCGAGACGGCGAGACCGAACCTTTCAACTGGTGGATGGCGCTCGATCCCGCGACGAAGGCCAATGGTTGTCTGCAGTTCATTCCGGGATCTCACAAAGGCGAGATCGTCACTCACGTCTTGTATGAGGACAGCATCCACGGCGAGCTGCCACGCGATCTGGTCACGGAGAGACTTGCCGAGCAGCCGGCCGAACACATCGAACTCGAACCAGGGGATATCGTCGCCTGGCACAGCAGCCTCTGGCACTACAGCCCACCGAACACGAGCGATCAGAGCCGGATCGGTATCGCCGGAGTATACACCACACCGGAACTGATCGCGAAGCGAAATCGGAATTGGCCGAACTACAGGTGGTGCCTGAAGGATGGTCAACTGTGCACCGACTTCCCTCCTGAGCCCTACCCGGTCGACGAATCGATCCAGCACGAACCGCCCGGGCCTTTCCCCAAAGCCGACGCAGCCTGAGCGCATCCATGTCCGAACGGAAACGACACAGCCGTGCCGACCTCGATGTCCTCAGAAAGAAAACACGGCCGGAAATCCTCGAGATTTTCGGGTCCTTCGAGGATCGTGGGCAGGATGACGAATCCTTCATTAAGAAAGCGGCGACCCTCATCGACCCGGATCGCGTTCCCGGCCTGTCTAACGCGGCCTCCTACGGTGATGCCGAACGCATTGGCCAGACGGTCCTAGCTGCCTGCCGCCGCCCCCTCGAACAGGCAAGTGATCCCTCTCCAACCGATGTCACCGAGGCGGATAAGGTCCTCCAGAATCGCTTCACGTTCTACGGGGAGGAACACACGCTTCCAGACGACTTCGACTGGGATGAGAACCCCGGTACGCGTCACTGGGGCATGGACCTCAATCGCTTCTCATTTCTGTCTCCCCTTACGAACGCCTGCCTGCAAACAGGCGATGCCAGATACGGACGCAAAGCGATCGACCTGATCCTGGATTGGATCGCGAAGTGTGAGATCGAACGCTGCTTCATCGCCACGCCCTACGTCTTCGGCTCCTACCTGAACAACACGATCCACTGCGGCGCCTGGGCACGCTGTATTACCCGCCTGATCCCGACCGATATCGTCAAGCCCGTCGAACTACTCCGGGTCCTCAAGTCGATCCACGAACAGCTCGGCTATCTCGAGGTCGTCACCAACGGGCACGCCGGCAACTGGCCGACGATCGGCTGTCAGGGCGCGCTCGCCTCGATGGCCGCCCTGCCTGTGCTCAGGGACCAGGATCGCTTCACGAGCTATTACATCGAAACGCTCGGCAACCAGGTCGAGGAACAGATCCTGCCTGACGGCGTCCAGGACGAGCTGACCCCGCACTATCACAGCGTGGTGGTAAACAACATCCTGACCTGTGCGGAGAGCTGTGCATCGCTCGGCCTGTCGCTCAAGCAGCGGACGCTGAACACGCTCCGCAGAATGCTCCGATATCAGGAACAGACCGTTACGCCAGGCCGTACGGCACACGTGGCGTTCAACGACAGCGATCCCGATTCCGTACCGAACGTCGCAGACCGCCTCGACCGCCTGGGGATGCGCGACTACCTCCCCGAACCCGATTCACTGGGTCCAGAAGCCTATCCTTACGCCGGTGTCGGCTTCCTGCGACAGCGGGCCTCGGAAGGCGACCTGTATCTCGCCTTCGACGGGGGGCCGTTCGGCCGCAGCCACCAGCACGAAGACAAACTCGGGTTCTGGCTCCACGCATACGGCCGAGACCTGATCGTCGACCCGGGCCGTCACCTATACGATGTGTCAGAAGTATCGTTTCTCCCCTATCTGAAGAGTACGGAAGCCCACTCGACCATCCGGGTGGACGGCAAAGACCAGAACAGTCGAGCCCATTCTGATACCTGGATCGCCAGCGCACCGGGATCGCTCACCTTCTCCGAATCCAGCGAAGAGGTCCGAGCCTCCGCCCAGTACGATCTCGGTTACGGCCCCAGCAACGAGATCGACGTGACCCATCGTCGAGAGATTGTATTCGTCGACAACCGCTTCTGGGTCCTGTTCGACACAGTCACCGGCGACGGATCTCACAACCTCGAAAGCCGTTTCCAGTTCGCCCCGGGCGACATCCAGCTAGAAGGGGACCGCACAACCACCTGCCACGACGACGCGAATCTCCTCCTGGTGACGACCGGCGCTTGGAACGAGATACGGGTTCTGAAGGGTGAGGAGAATCCAAGAGCCGGCTGGTATTCCGCCAGCTACAACAAGATCGAGCCCACCCCGATGCTGTCTCTGACCATCGACACCGACCTGCCCTGGCACTACGCCGTCCTGCTCCTCCCCTACACAGGCACGAATCCACCGGACGCCGCGGTGGCCTACGCTGAGGGCACCGCAACAGTGTCCCTCGGCTCAGAGGCGTTTACGGTCACCAGCACCTAACCTCTGCCCTCAAAACTCACTACTCGTCACTCTCTACTCGCCTTCGGTTCCCTATGATTCCTCTCATCGGGTCCATCTGCCAGGGCCCACTGGGCATCAGTCAACTCCCCCGCACGTGGTGGAAGGCCATCACCCGCCAGGTCGGACTCCTGGACGAAACCTACCCGGACAACTGCGGTGGACTGGACGCCTGGTGTCTCGACGCCCTTGAATTGGCCGTCGACGAGACCTACGCCTACCTGGACGACGAATTGCCGGACTATGTGACGTTTGAGCAGTGGGTGGTAGACCGGAAGAACGGGGCATTCAGCAAAGCGAGGATCGAACGGTTCAACCTGATGCTCCAGCGACGTGTCCACAGTCGCCCCCACAAGATCACGGAAACCTACGGCGATATTGGCTACGATCCGGAGACGCACACTGAGGTGGGTGCCCTGTTGCTGAACACGCTCCAGGACTGGTCGCTCTTCCGCGACCGGGACTACGCGTCAGGTGACATACCACAGGGCATCCCGCCCCTGATCAGCAGCCTCGATGTCGGACCGCTCAAAGTGGTCCAGTTAGCGCGGACCTGGCACAAGGTGCTTCTGGACGCGAAGGGCTTGCTGAACGAGGATTACCCGGCGTGCGGCAGTGGACTGGATCAGCGGGTACTCGACGCGTTGGGACTCGGCCGGGACAACACGCTCGCCTACCTCACGGAGAGTCTGCCGAGCTACCTGGCATTCCAGGCCTGGGTCACCGAGCAGATCGGTGAAGTGGACCGTGAGGGCGTGGAGGAATTCAGGCAACGGATGCTCACGCGCAAGCATCCGGACCCAAAGCTTTCAGGCATTCACGACCTGACGGGCTGCGACCGATCGATCACCAACGGCCGCCTGCTCAACCACGTCGAAGACTGGCGGTATGCATATGATGTGTTGATAAAGAAGATGTGAAGATTGAAAGGCTTTTACATCTCCACATCTTCTTTCTTCACATCATCAATCCCTACTCCGGACCAAACGGATACGCGGTCACATCCTCCTCGATCGCCTCGAGCAGGATCGTAATCTCCTTCTTCAGCTCATCATCGACAGGGGGCTGCCGCTTCGGGGCGCGCTGGACCTCACTCGAAATCACGCCTCGACGCTTTAGGATGTACTTCATAAAAGGCTGGCTCGCCAGATTGATCAGGGGCAAGAGCCTGGTATGCAGGTCCCGGGCCTCTGCCTCGTCTCCCGCCCACCAGAGCTCAACCACCTTCGAGAGCACGTCTCCCATGCCACACGACGGCATACTGCCCGAAGCACCACGCCGAAACTCATCGAACAGAAACTTGCCTCCCGCTCCTCCGAAGATCGTCTTGACCCGATCCCCTACAGCGGCGTGCACCTCTGAGATGAACTTCCGTCCCGGAGGCCGCTCTTCTTTCACATATTCGATGCTGGGAACTTCGTCAAGGAGCGCTGCGATCTGGTCGCCAGTCAGCGACGTATGTTGACCACCGGCGTTCTGAACGACGAGTGGACCTTCGAAGACGTCCGCGATCCTGCGGTGCGTGTCCATCGCCATTTCAGGCGAGGCGCCCACCGGGGGTAAGGCGATCACACCATCTGCATTGGCTCTCTGGGCCGCCGTTGCAAAGGTGAGCACCTGCGACACAGACACGCCTGAGCAGCCCAACATCACAGGTAGCCTCCCGCTCACTTCCTCCATCACCACATCGAAGTGCCGAATCCGCTCTTTTTCTCCGAGAAAGTAGAATTCGCCGACCATGACCGGCCAGACGATCCCGTGCTGGCCCGATTCGCAACAGAAGTTGGCAAGCGCACCAAGCTCGTCTGTATGGATCTCGAGGTCCCTGTGGTAGGGGGTAGGCAAGAGGCCGTAGAGACCTCTCATATGGCTAAACCGGGGCACTTTTTTGATGTGGAGATGTGGAGGAAGAAGATTGGGTTTGCCCATCTTCACATCTTCTCTCTTCACATCATCAATCCTATTCGGGCCCGAATGGAAACGAATCGATGTCCCCTTCGATCGCTTTGAGCAGAATCGTGATCTCTCGCTTCAGCTCGTCATCGATCGCCGGCTGTTTATTGGGCGCTCTTTCGATCGTGTTGGAGAACACACCTCTGCGCTTCAGGATGTAGCGCATAAACGGGTGGCTCTCGAGGTTGATCAGCGGCAACACACGCCGATGCAGATCACGGGCGCTATCTTCGTCCCCATCCCACCACCGTTCGACCACCTTCGTTAGCACATCCGCGAGTTCGCAGGCGGGCATACAGCCGTTCGCCCCCCGACGAAGCTCATCGGGTAGGTTCTTGCCGCCCGCACCACCGAAGATCGCCTTTACCCGATCCCCAACCCGCCCGACCACTTCGCTGATGTGCTTCGGCCCTGGCGGGCGTTCCTCTTTCACATACTCGATCTGCGGGACCTCATCCAGCAATTGCTCGATCTGATCGCCCGTCAGCGGCGTATACTGTCCGCCCGCATTCTGCACGACCAGGGGACCATCAAAGGCGTCTGCCATGCGACGATGCATCTCCATGGCCATCTCTGCCGTCGCGCCTACGGGCGGCATGGCAATGACTGTGTCGGCTCCGGCCTTGTTCGCTGCCCGAGCAAACGTCAGCGTCTGCGAGATCGACACGCCCGAGCAGCCGAACATCAGCGGTAGACGCCCATCGATCGCTTCGAGCACCGCATCCAGATTCCGGATTCGCTCCTCTTCCCCGAGATACCAGAACTCGCCCACCATCACCGGCCAGACGATCCCGTGTTGCCCCGACTCGCAACAGAAGTTCGCGACCGACTTCAGATCCTCCGTATGGACCTCGAGGTCCTCCCGATAGGGAGTCGGTAACAGACCGAAAAGCCCCTTCATGATTTCGAATCTCGCCATCTCGTTACTCGCTCAGTTTGGATACTTTGAAGTCGGCATAACGGGAACAGCGAGTCCACATGTGCCGCAAGCCGATCCGTCCTTCGGTGATCGGGTCGTAATCCGAGGTGTTCCACGCGAAAACAAGGGTCTTTTCATCCGTCGCGACACGGAAGAGTACTTCGTCGCCCTTCTTGATGATGGTGAATCGATGTTTGATGCCCGGCTTGAACAGCCCGGTGTTTAAGTTGTCCGGCATCACGGCGATCTCCGTGAACTTTTGATCCTCGCCACGCGGATACCGCCGAAGGCGAACATAATCCTCTTCTGACGGATCGGCCCCGAAGGCGGCGAAGCTGATATGAAGCGCCTTCATATTCATGAAGTAGGACCGCATGTACGGGATCTCCCGCAGCTCGGACCACTCCGCGATGTCCTTCGTAAACGGACCTTTTTCGATCCCTGTCGCCTGGATGTAGATGATGTTCACGAACTGCTGGATCGTATCGATCCGCCAGTAGTCGAACTCGATTTTCAGATTTCCCTCGAACGATTGCTTCGTCCACAGGACGCAATGCGAGGCGTGATCTCTGGCGATTGGACCAGCGGACAGCACCATCCCGCCTGGCGTGTTGTCGACACTCGCTCTGAGTCCGTCGAGGAACCAGCCACCTTCCCAGTTTCCAGTGCAGGGGTCGTGGTAAACTTCTGTCCAGTTCAAGGACTGCAACTCGCTGAATCGTTCTTCTTTCGACATAGAGGAGACGCTCGTTTGGGTGATCAGGGCTATTAGGGAAAGCGCCGGCAAGGCAAGCGTGATTCGCTTCAGGAGAGGCGCAGGGGGCGCCAGAAAGGCGCGGTGAGCAATCGAAATCCTTTGGTCACTTGTCATTTGTCACTTGTCACTGATTTGGCTACCACGTCCGCTTCTTCAACAACTCCTGGATCGCTTCCTTGGGAACGGGTAGCTCGTCCATGTGATCTTCCAACCACTGCGAGAAGTCTTTCTCGATGTGGTCTTCCCATTTGCGGTCAATCTCGCCGGATGTGTAGACGCCCTCGCGGATCCGCAGCTTTCCGAACTGGTCTCGCAGGCGCACCAGTTCCGACGTCTGGACAACCTGCTCAGCAAGATGCGGCGGGATAAACACGACCCCGTCCTCTTTACCGAGCACGACGTCACCGGGCATGACGGTCACCTTTCCAATCCGCGTCGGGCAATTCACGCCGACCAGCATGATCGTCGGTGACGCGAATGATGGATGATACCCGCGTACAAAGCTAGCGAATCCGGGCAGTTCCTTGATCCCGTCGATATCCCGAACGGCCGCGTCGTGCACCACGCCATTGCCTGATTTCGCGTGGATAGAGACCGCCAGGTTGTCACCGATCACGGCGCCCTGGTCAATCTTGCCATAGACGTCGGCCACATACACATCGCCCGTGGTCAGCATGTCGATCGGCCACGAGATCTGGTCGCCGATACAGCCTTCGGCCTCCCCCTTCTCTTCCATAATCGTGCGCATCTGTGGTCGACGGGGCATATACATCGCGGTCAAAGCACGACCGACGAGCGTTTCGCCAGGATGCGTACAGACGAAGCCGTCTTCGTACTGCCACTGGTAGCCCTGTCCCCGTAGAATCCCCCAGGCCTCGGTGATCGTGACGTCTCTCATCCGTTCGAGCAGGTCATCAGAGACTTTCGGGCGTCCATCGGGGAATCGTTCCCCAGTCCACTCACGGGTGTAGTCTTCGAGTTCGTCTTTATCCAGGTTCAGCGGAGCGAATTTCATAGGTAGAGACTCCATCACCGTACTAAGCACGGCGACGAGATGAGCCTTATGTGATGGGCCAACCAGAGGTCGGCAGGTAATAGAAGCTCCCTGCCAGAGGCCGGTCCTACGAGGTGGTCAATCCCAGGAAGGAGCTATCCTAAGCGGGCATGGTTCGGCCCTGGTACTCGCGACCGATCTTGGCGGTATCTTCACGTCCGCCGCTGGCGATTCGGACGCCCTCTTCGATCCGTTCCTTGATCGTGTCGGGCGTACAGCCGGACAGGAAGGCGACGCCGTTGTCGAGGCAGGCATTCTTGACACGCTCGCGGGCTTCGACCATTTCCTGTGGGAGTTCGGCAGGCCTCGTCTTGTATCCAAGCGACATACTGAGATCGCCAGGGCCCATTTCCGCGAAGCCGATGCCCGGCACTTTCAGACACTGCTCAGTCACGGTCACGCCTTCAACGCTCTCGATCTTAAGGCCGAGCAGCAGTTCGCCCTCGGGATTGAGTGGATACGGATCGGCCTTTGTCAGGTATTCCTCTCGATTACATCCCCAGATTTCGGTCGCTTCCGACTCCGACCCGACCCCTCGGCGCCCCTTGAAGAGACCGTGACTGACACCCTGTGGATTGATCGGGTAACGGCATTCCTCCACAAACGCGCGCACGGCATCCGCCGAGGAGACCATACACAGCAGGAGACCGTGGACACCCCGGGCCAGGATCTGCCGAAACTGCCACGCATTGGCCCGGATCACGTCCTCCGAGGATCCGTCGACCGGCACCTCGACGATCACCGTCGGAGTACGGTGACCACTTCGTGTCGGACCGCCGGCGACCAGGCCCTTCATGTAGTTGGCCAGCCCGGTCATATCGAAGCAGCCGTGCTCCATGCCCACGTTGATGTAGTCCGCCCAGGTTCCGGCGTCTTCTTTCCCCTGCTCGAACGTCAGCACGTGACCGGTATGCGCGCCCGTGTAGTAGATCGCCGTGTCCTGCGCCAGCAACTCCACTGCCCTACTGATGCGTTCCGCCATTTCGTCTCCCTTTCGAACCCGATCCGGGTTCGGTTTTCTGTATATTCCCTGCCCAAAAGGAGCAGATTTGGCATCATCTCACGACAACAAGGGGTCCGTCGCACCAACCCTTCTGGTCGGGTTGGCCCTGGTCGGTATCCTCGCCGTCTGGATTATCTACAATCAGTATATCAACCGTTCGTCACGGTTGAACCTGAATCACAACCTGCCCGTCTCGGTCTTCGCGATCTTCCTGGTGCTTGCCGCCGCTCGGTCTGTCTGGCCTCGCATCCTCAGCCGAAACAGCATGATCCTCGTCATGTCGATGATGCTGGCCGCCAGCTATGTCCCGGGTGACGGCCTGATGAGTTACCTGCTCGGGTCCTGGGCCATGCCGATCTACTTCGCTACCCCCGAGAACCAGTGGGACCAGTTCCATCCTTACCTGCAGAACTGGGTCGTCCCGACAAACGCGGAAGGGATACGATGGTTCCACGAAGGGTCGCCGGACGGCCGTCGAATACCGTGGGACATCTGGATTCGGCCCCTGTTCGGTTGGGCCTCACTGGGGCTCGCGTTCGTTGCCGTCTCCCTCGGCCTTTCCTCCATCCTGCGCAAGCAGTGGGTCGAAAACGAGAAGCTGACCTACCCGATGATGATTCCGATCCAGATCCTGGTCGGAGATCGAAAAGAGTTGATGAAAGCGTCCTCGGGCAAGATTTCCCTTTTCTGGGTCGGCTTCGCCATCTCTTTCGGAATCCTGGGGTGGAACGTCCTGACCTTCTTCAACGAGTATCTCCCGGACATCGACCTGAGGCACGGATGGGTCAAGCTGGTCAAGAACGGGATCAACGTCTACACATCTCAGCTCAATCTGCTGACCCTCGGTCTCTCCTACTTTGCGAGTGTCGAAATACTGGTCAGCACCATCGTTTTCTTCATCATCAAACACATCGAGATCATCATCGCGGCCCGGATCGGTTATGTCGTTCCCGTCGGTGGCGGCGCATCGCATCCGGGCGCCTCGAGTCCTCTGATCAGCTGGCAGACCGCCGGCGCCTTCATGGTCTACGTCGCCTGGTCGATGTGGAACGCCCGTGACCGGCTTCGCGACGCCGTCTCTGAGGCTAGACATAATCGCCCTCGCGGGGCCCAGGATCTCCTGTCGTCTCGGACATCGATCCTCCTGATCCTGATCGGCATCACCTTCAGCGTCTGCTGGCTCGTTGCAGCGGGCTTCCAGCCGAGTGTCGCTTTCGTGATCGTGATCGCCGTCCTGATCACCTACGTCGGAGTGTCCAAGATGATCGCCGAACTGGGTCTGCCATACCTCGGCAGCCCCCTCGGGGCAGAGGGCTTCGCCGTCGCAGCCTTCGGCACATCATCTATGACGCCGGCCTCGATCCTGCTGCTGTCTATAACCAAGAACCTGGAGGGCTACAGCAGCGGGATGGTCATGTCTCATCTGACGATGGTTCAGAAGATCCGAGGCAGCCTCGATCCCCGCCGTCTCCTGGTCGGGATACTCGCCGCACTGCTCCTGGCTTACCTCCTTTCGATGGTGTACACCATCTGGCTCGGTTACGGTCACGGCGCCTACAACTTCAGCTCATACACGTATAGCTACTACGCTCGTCGATCCTACCAGCGCGTCGTATTCCGCCTGGGCAACCCCTGGGCGTTCGACGTTCACCGGATGACCATCCTGGCCGTCGGTGGGACGGTGATGGCTGCCCTGATGGGCCTGAGATACAAGGTATCCTGGTTCAGACTCAACCCGGTCGGACTGGCGATCCCACTGATTCCCCACCAGTTCAGCACCTTCGTCGTCGCGCTCCTGATCAAGACCATCCTGCTCCGGGTCGGTGGCATGCACACCTTTCATCGGGGCATTCCGTTCTTTGTCGGTCTTGTAGCGGGTTACGCCTCGGGAGTCGCGTTCTCCAGTGTGATCGACCTTCTGTTCTTCCCCGGTACAGGCCACGGCGTCCACTGGTGGTAGCCGCTGTGATGCTCGCCTCATACGCCCACGTTTCGGTGCCCGGGCGTCACGCGCTTGGGAATCCTCTCACATTCTGCGGCGCCTTTGTCGCGTTGGGCGCGTGCACTCGTTTCCTTAATGGCTCGAGCCTCGGTCGTAGCCCGCTGCACTTCTCTGCGTTCTCTGCAGTGCTGCCGTTCAAGATGCAGCGTTCTGTATGCACTTAGGTCGAGGGACGCACCTAAGCTACTGCGATTCAATGCCTTGCTGCTTGCTGTTTGGGCGCCCGAGGGTCATCCGTTCCAGGAGGTGTATCCATATCGCGGCGCTTGCACTTCCTAGGACACGTCAACCCGGGGTTCCGTCTCCGCTGCGTTTCGCCTCCACCCCGGGCTACTGGCGCCGCGCCCTACCGGGCTCTCAACCCTCCTCGGCCTTTCTCAGCGTCCTCTGCGTTTAAAGGTTTTCCGGTGTCCTTTATCCGTAGACGTCCTGGATCAGCCGCCGGATATACCCGATGCAGTAAGCCTTCCCGAGCTTCTGCGACAGGGGTCCGTTCTCACCAGCGAACTTCGGTGTGTGATCCATCATGAACGGACCGTTGAACCCGTTGTCCCGGTAAATTTCCATGGCGCGCTTCATGTCGATGTCACCGTTATCAGGGAACACCTCCTCGAAGTAAGGGAGCTGACCCTTCACGTTCCGGAAGTGGACCCACTGGATCTTGTTCTTCGATGCCATCTCCTCGATGAAGCCGTAAACCTCCTGCCCTAACAGCTCCGTCATGCATCCCTGACAGAACAGCATCCGATTGCTGTCGCTGGGAACGGAATCGAAGACGCGGCGGAACTGATCCTTCGAGGAACAGATCTGCCAGACCCCACCGAGCGGCTCAGGAATCGGCGGATCGTCGGGATGCAGCGCCATCTTCACGCCCGCTTTCTCGGCAGCGGGGATGACCGCTTTAAGGAACGTCTCCATCCGCCCCCACATGTCGGCCTCGGAGATCTCCGGAGCATAGACGTTCGTGCGTTCCCGCATGTGAGTGTCGTAGTCAAATGTGCTGTACTTGACGCCACCGCGCCCGGTCGCCGACTCTGTCCTGAAGTTCCCCATCGGCTTGAAATTCCACCCCAGGGCCGGTATCCCGGCATTCCCGAGCGCCTCGAGAAGACCGCACCATTGCTCCGTCTTTTCATCTGCCGACGGATCACCCAAAGGAATCTCTTTCGGCGCCGAGAAGAACACGTTGTTCAGTTTCATCCCGGCCTTCTCGACCTTCTCGCGAGCCTCCGAAAACATATTCTCAAGCTTCTTGGTCTCGCCGATATCCAGCCCGGACTGTGCGACCGCGCGGCGGCACTCGAGGTGGATCGTGTCGACGCTGATGGCCTTGAAGAAGCTCAGCCAGTCGCTGTCCAGGTCATCCCATCCGATTTGGTCTTGAATCAGCATAGAAACTCCAGAAATGTGAAGATGTTGAGGTTGATGATATAAAGATTGAAGTTCGTCTAGTTCAGAGTCAGGACCGGCTGGCCATCTTGAGTCGGAATGACCGATTCGATCTCTTGACTGGATATGGTGGCTCGAAGTGTTACGGTGTCTCCGTCGTCCTCCAATGTCGCTTCGGTCGCAGCCTTCTCGTTTGATGGCACGATCAGCCAGACGATCGCCTCGTCCGTGACCTTCCGACTGTAGATCGCGCACGTCGCCGGGGCCTTCTGGTTATACTCTCGGCTATACCAGCCCTGGATGTTCGGTGGCTCCTGCCCTTTGACGGTGTCGACCGTCCCATCCCATCCGCCAACAGGGATTACGGAAACAGCGCCCGATCCGTGTGTCCCGACCGCGTCTCCGTCATCGACTGTTACGTCTACCTCAGGATGCCAGTGCCACAGCGCGTCGATGTCTCGTTCACGGTCGCTTCGAACGCGATCGACCACAATCCACGCAAGGCCCCTCACGTACATCACAGCACGATGATGTACTGCTTCTCCTTCCAGGTCGACATAGCCGGCGGTAAAGGATGACCGCGCAAAGTCGAAGGCTTTCCCGATGACATACGTCCCCTCGTCGAGCGGAGCATCGACCTCTTTCGCGTCTCCGTTCTGTTCACATCCGTCGATGATCAGCGTATTGTGGGCTCGTGTGCCCCGAATCCAGTCGCGCCACACGTCACGCTTGTAATAGAGCCGTCCTGCGTCGACGAGGAAGTCCTGCCCGAAGGCGGATACGGAGAGATGAAGCTTGTCCTGGTGCTGATGGCCAATCCCCCACGGTCCGACATCGAACACGCTCCAGTGCGCATCAGCGTCCCAGCCACTCCGGGAGATCAGCTGACCCGCCCAGGGAAAGATCCTGGAGGGCAAGGCCTGTGGCGCCAACCCTTTGCCACCGTTCGTCACGATGTATGCCCAGTCGGGCCTGTCATACGCCTCATACACGCGCAGGAGTTTGGGCCTGTTGAAGTCGAGGTTCGAATCGTTGTTGAGGACCCCGTGTCCGTTGGGCCGGATCGAGTAAGCCCAGTAGCTCCACATCTGCTCGAGGCCCTCATACCACGAATCCGACAGCCGCTGGCCTGCGGTCTCATACAGGTCGGCAAACGCCTGGAAGGCATAGAGCGTAGCCCCGTGGTAGTGGCTCGCCAGTTCTTTCTGTGCCCCGTCGGGATAGATCTGTCGCTCCATCTGCGGAAGCAACGCGTGGTAACTGTAGGCCACCCACGCTTCGCTGTCTCTAAACTCGGGGAAAGCGAGCCCGGCGAGCGAGAGTGATCGCATCTGCATGGCCAACCAGTTGCCACCGGGGTTGTGGTAGTGCTGGGTATAATGCGCGTGCTCGGGGATGCTGGACAGCAGGAGGATCCGCGTGCCATCCTGGATGTGAGCGTCCTCCAGGTAGCCGTAGAAGAGATGTGTCCAAACATTGATCCGCGACATCGTTTCCAGACCGCGCCATCTTGGATCGCCCGTACGTTCCCAGCCATAGGGATTCACGGTGACCCACTCGCGAATATCTGAGTCGGCACGATCGATATAGCGGGCGTTCCCTGTCTTGCGGTATGCACCGAGAAGCTGGCGAATGTGCCCGTGGCGGTTCAGGAAGTAGGCCCACTCGGCGTCATCATTCGGACCGCAATAGGTCCAATTGAGCGATCCATCGGCCTTGCGTTCGGGCGAGCCCGTCACGTTCTGGAAGGTGTACTCGTCGCGGAGGATCGCTTCGGCGGCTGCCGTCGTGTCCTCTCCTGCTTCGACTGTCTCGCGGCCCCATCTTTTAACGTTCGGGGACTGCGCGAAGTGTACAAGGAGTTGCCGGCAAGCCATCACTTTTTCGCCCGACTGCCATGCACCCGCTATGTCTGTCAGCCCATCACTTCGGAGATCCAGATACTCGAATAGCGCGGTTACGCGGTCCTCGTGCTCCTGTACTACCCACTCGATCGTTGCTTCCAATGTTGCTCCTTGTTCCCTGATTTCTTATTCAGGTCGATGCTATGCCTAGCCCTCTTGAGACGGCTTCCGGCCAGAGGCCGGTCCTACAATTTTATCCGGTCCTACGAATGAGCCAATCAAAGGATGTTCTAGTAGTCCGAGACTGCACCGTCTCTGAGGCGAGCGTTTGGCCACTTGAACTGCTGGTCCGTCGTCTGGCCGAACTCGATTGCTCGCGCCTCGTTCACCTCGACGCCCAAGCCTGGGCCTTCGGGCAATGATACGTATCCGTCCTCGTCCATCTCCCACTGCTTGATGGCCACGTCGTCCGGAAGGCGCTTCTTGTAGCCCTCGTGGATCAGGAACATCGGGACAGACGCGGCGACGTGGAGACTCGCCGATGTGCCCAGATACGACATCGTACAGTGCGGGGCAATCGGAACGTAATGGGCCTCGGCCAGGGCGGCCACCTTCCGCATCTGTGAGATACCACCGCCGTGTCCGCAATCGGGCTGAAGGATGTCGATCACCTGGGCCTCGAGAATCTCGCGCACTTCCCAGATCGTGCGATCACGTTCACCGGTCGCCAGGGGGACCGGCACCGACTCGCGAACCTTACGCATCGCGTCGATGTTGCCCGGGACCCAGGCCTCTTCCAGGAACAGCAGGTCATCGGGCTTCAGGTAGCCGGCAAACTGCTTCAGCAGTGGAGGCGGCATGCAGCTGTGCGCGTCGAACATGACGGCGCCATCGGGTCCCACCTTTTCACGAGCGTCTTTGACCTTCTGCACGAGACCCTCTACTTCGGCAGGTGTCCCTGCGAAGTACTGCGCTCCGCCCGGGCCAATCTTGATCGCCTTTGGTCCTGGATACATCCAGATCTTGTCTCGACAGGGGCCGCCCAAGAGACGATAGACGGGAACGCCGTGCAGCTTTCCGGAAATATCCCATAACGCCATGTCGATCCCGGAGATCGTATGCATCATCAACCCGCCGTTCCGCAGGTTGCGGTGGGCTCGGAACATCCGCTGCCAGAGGTGTTCGGTCCGTGTGGGGTTCTCGCCCACCACCAGCTGCCCGAGCGATTCAGCCAGAGCACAGGCGACGTTCGTCTCCATGTTGTTGATCTCGCCCCACCCGGTGACGCCCATGTTCGTCTCGACCTTGACGTAGCCCTTCAGGCCGACGGGGATGGCTTTGATCGCGGTCACGTGGATCGATGATACGCGGTCTTCGTGTTCTGTCATGTCTAGTTCCCTCTTGAGAGCTCGCCACCAGAGGCGGCCCATACGATTGGGTCAGTACTTCGAGGATGCTTGCCTTGTCATCTCGCCGGAGTCGCTCCGCCGCTTCAATCGGGGTTCGACCCTTTCGGTCGGGGATACTCGGGTCGGTTCCGCCCTCGATCAGCACCCTACACATCGCCGCAACGTCCACGCGCTTCCCCGGCTTGAATGCTTAGAATAGTGCGGTCTCTTTGTCGTCGCTGGGCGCATTGGGGTCCGCACCCCGATCAAGGAGTACCTCAGCCGGACCCAGGAATCCGGCCTTCACCGCAAAGTGCAAGGCCGTCCCCCCTCTCAGCCATGTGGATAGATCAGCACCTCGATCGACCAGAGCGTCCACCAGGTCCGGGTTGTCCCGTTGACTGTTGTTCCCCGTACACGTTCGCCAGATCCATTCGCCCGCGGGATAGTTGACGTCGGCACCGTTTTCCATCAGCAGATCGGCGACTTCTTTGGACAACACCCACGGACCCGGTCCGACGCGGCTCGCATCCGCACCGTGTGCGATCAGCAGACCCGAGAACTCGGAAGAGCCGCGATTGGCTGCGTGTCGGACCATCGGACCGCTATTGGGTCCGGGTTTGGCTCCCCTATCCAACAGGAACGCGACCACGTCGACATGTCCACCGTAGGCTGCGTGAAACAGCGGTGTCATCTCGACTTTCGCGCGTTCATCGGCAAGATTGCCCACAAACATGTGCCGTTTGGACGGCTCGAGCTCGATCCGGTCGTAGAGTCCATCAACAATCCAGTCGACGACCTCCCGCCCACCAATCCGCTCGAAGAGAGAACCATCTGGTCGGATCGGCTCTGAGAGTCCACCACGATGCGACAGATCGGTCACGGGCTTGTCCCTTCTTTCCTGATCACGTCGAGCGTACGCCTCGCCAGATCGGAGATGCGGACACTGCCGCTCCTGACCACATAGCTCGCCAGCCGATCGTTCAAAGGTGACCTGAGATGTTCGGGGATGCCGTCCGTTTCGTGCATCACGCCCAGAATCGACCCCACCGTCGCAGCCGTCGAGTCCGTTGCCATACCGCACATCACAGTAATCCCGACGCTTTTCGTGAAATCCCCACCGCCATACAGAAGTCCCAGGACGATCCAGCACACATTCGGGATCGTATGCGCCCAGTCGTAGTGGCCATAGGCCGAGTCTATCTGCAACCAGGACTCACCCCAGGTGGCGTATTCCCGGGACCACGCCACCGTACGATCGATGGCCTCATACAGACGGCTCGTCGTGGGAACGGCACGCAGGCCGATCAACACGATCTCGGCAGGATCCGATGTCGCGAAGGCCGCGCTGATGGCAGCTGCGGCAAACAACTCTCCGTAGATGCCGTTCTTTGTGTGCGACCAGGCCGCATCCTGGTATGCGCGTTCTACGGCGTGTTGTGGCTGCCCCGGGTAGACATACCCCCACAGGTCGGCACGAGTCATCGCCCCGATCGCTTCCCGATGGGGATTCTGGACAGATGCGGAATCGGGCGGATGGATCCCGTTCACAACATTCCGGTAAGCCGACCGTTCGGCGCTCCAGATCCGCCGATACGGGAGCTGGTAGTTAAGCGATTCCGCCAGATCCATCGATGTCGCGTCGAGACCGATCGTATCCAACACGTCCAGCCGCATCACGGGATAGTCCAGGTCGTCATCGCGAACCATCTGCGTGATAGCACCTCTAAGCGTATCGGGACGCCAATCCTCGTGATGTCGTCTGCCGGGCGACCAGCCATCAATCAGGTCGAACCGTTCGCGAAGCCAGTCGGGACTCTGGTCGTCGAGAGCGACCCGGGGAAAGTAGTTGTCGAGCGGATACGCGTCGGCCTCCAGGAGCCAGTGTTCGATCTGGTCCTTCGGCAGGCTCTCACTGGGCTTGCCGAGCAGACACGCCACACACCTGCCAAGCCACCCTCCGTGCAGCCGGTCATACAGATCCCCATCCACGAGATCCGTGTCCATCGTCTCCA
The DNA here is from genome assembly GCA_002727195.1 of Gemmatimonadota bacterium. GTDB lineage: Bacteria > Latescibacterota > UBA2968 > UBA2968 > UBA2968 > UBA2968. The sequence goes on along the minus strand of PBWH01000027.1, from coordinate 157,248 downwards.
GCCCGCCGGGAGCCGCGGCGGCCTGAATCCCTTCCCAGTCCGACGGCTCACTGTAGCCGAAGTCCGGCCGTATCTCGATTCTGAGCAACTGCTCATATAGATCCCGGAGTTCGGCTTCCTCGAGTTGATCGTACAGCATTACCTCCTGCCGAACAGATTCGACATCGCATCCTTCCTGATTCCGTTGCTCGAATTCCAGCGCAACGAGCTCCGCCCAATACTCCCGTCCCGTCTGACGCACCCTAGCTCCCCTGCCACCCTGCTCCCAGGAGCGGATGGGTCGGGCTGTCCGGCCACCCGTTCAGCTCGTTGGGGATCTCGCCATCCAGCAGCGGATCGTTCGTGTCCTGCATCCACTTCTCGAGAGATGCCAGCAGGTCCTCACGGACGTCAGCCAGCGCTGGATCCTCGGCCACATTGTTCCAGTCGTGTGGATCCTTCTCGAGGTCGAAGAGTTCGATTTCCGGACGGGGATCCGTTCCTTTCGGGAACAGGCTGGACGGGTAGGACGCGAAGGTTTCCTTCACTTCAGGAACGGTCTCCGGCGTATACGCGGTCGTCAGGCTCGTATCAAAATTCTTAATCAGATGGTACTTCTCGGTCCGTACGGATCGCATCGGATCGTTTCTCGGGCCGTGCCAGTTTCGCTCGGCATAGATCCGCTCCTTCGGCGTATACGACTCGCCGGACAGAAGCGGCCAAAAGGATTGTCCATCGATGTCGTCCGGGATGGGCGCGCCGATCGCGTCCAGAAAACTCGGTACGTAATCGATGTTCTGGACCATATGGTTCACCTGAGTGCCTGCCTTGATCCCCGGACCTCGCATCATGCAGGTGATCTCCATTCCGAGCTCGTATAGGGTTCCCTTACCGCGTAGCCCTTCCATGCCGTGATCCGTGTTGAACATGATGATCGTGTTCTCACGGAAACCGAGCCGATCGATGACGTTGAAGAACCGGCCGAGATGGTAGTCGAGATACCGGATACACTCCTGGTAGTTCGCCATCTCCTCTCTGACTTGGGGCGCATCCTTGAACGTGGGCGGAACAGGCGTACGCTCCACATCCTTCCAGCCATACCGGTCCAGCGGTGGGTTTGCGCCCCCCTCCTCCCGGTTAGCGAAGAAGGTTCCCCATTGGGACCCGTGAACCTCGATCGTCCCCATATTCAAGTAGAAGGGACTGTGATCATCCTCCCTGCCGCGCAACCATTCGACCGCGTTGTCTACGGCCACGGCTGTCCGCGGGTCCCCGGGCAGATACTCGTCGAACCGATGATCCTCACGGAACTTCCTCACGTGATCCAACCCCACCAGCGTCGTATGGTAACCCGCGTCCTTCATCAGGTCGACGATCGTCCGCCGCTCGACTGGAAGACTCCACCCTCGGTTGACGAGCCCCATCAACCCGTTATTGTGAGCATACTGACCGGTCCAGGCACATCCCCTGGAGGGACTACACGCCGTGGTCGTACAAAAAGTCTTGTTGAACCGCGCTCCGTCCCGAGCAAACCGGTCGAGATTGGGCGACTCGAAGCCACGCCCATAGCATCCGAGCATTCGGCCTAGATCATGCGCCACGATATAGATGATATTCGGTCGTTCCATGGTCTCCTGTCCTCGTCTACACGCCCTCACCCGCCCTGAGCCCCCCAACGTCTCGAGTTTGCCCATCGTGGGTGTTGGAGAATACGAGAGTTCGCGAAGCGAACTCGCAAGCAACCCAAAGGGTTGCCCCAAACTAACACCCCTTTCCAGCCCCCGCACGCCCTGAATGATGGCCAGAGCGGACATTCCAGCCCCTTTCCGAGCTGCTAAATTTTCCAAGGACGCCTCGTCACGCTAGCGTGCGAGACGACGAAATCATCCTTATCGAGAGGGTTTCTTTCCAGAAAAACGACCGTTCGTATTCGAATACACCTTCCTGATCGACGAAGGACTGAAGACCTACAGGCTCAGCCTCGCTGGAGAGGATCTCTCGCTCCGCCAGGACCCCGTTGATCCGCTTCCGGACTGGACCAAACTCGAGTGCCAGCAGTCCGAAAACTGCCCACTCTCACCCGAAACACATCCCCACTGTCCGATCGCCGTCAACATCGTCGAGCTGGTCGACTTCTTCGCGCACGCCATTTCCTTCGAGGAGGTCAATGTTCGGATCAGCACCGATGAGCGAAGCTACGTCAAGCACACCACCGTGTCGGAAGCCATCAGCTCTCTGCTCGGCGTATATATGGTCACCAGCGGGTGCCCCATCGTGGACCGGCTGCGACCGATGGGCCGTTTCCACCTCTCGATGGCGTCGTCGGAGGAAACCACCTTCCGGGCGATCGCTTTGTATCTCGTCGCACAATACTTCAAGGCGCAGCGTGGGGAGAAACCCGACTGGCAGCTCGAGAGCTTACCGAACATCTACCTTGACGTACACACGGTAAACAAGGAGCTCGCCGAGCGGATCCGTGTTGCCGTCCGTTCCGACGCCGCGCCCAACGCGATCATTCGACTCGACACCTTTGTCAGTATGATCCTGATGTCCCTGGACACCAACCAGCTCGAGAGTCTCGAAGCGCTGTTCCTTGTCTACTATTAGTCATGGAGATGACTCTTGATGTCGAAGTCCCTGATCACCGGCCTCGTGCTCCTGTTGTCAAATCCGCTGAGCGGAGCCGAGTGGCCCGACTGGGGCGGGGAAAACGCAAACTTCAAAGTCGAAGGCCAGGGCGTCCTGGCAGATGAGGACATTTCCCTCGCGACCGTCTAAAAACATCCGCTTGGTAAGAGATACTCCTCCGTCTCTGTCACCCAAGATCTCCTTGTGACGATGTATTCGGACGGCACAAACGACTACCTGATCGCCCTCGACCCAACAGACAGAGCAAGCAAGTGGCGACACATCCTGGGACCGGCATACCTCGGACACAGGGGATCGCAAAACGGCCCGCTCTCCACCCCCTTGATCACAAACGGGGCGTCTTCACCCTGACGCCACCTAGCAAACTGCTCCCCAGGGAAGCATGAAATGGTCACGTGATCTCGTTGACCATCAAGGCGGGCGTGCCCCCTTCCGGGGATACACGACATCACCACGCCTGATCGACGGGCGGATCATCCTACAATCCGGAGGCTCGGAAGGTGACGCGATCTCGGCGTACGCGTTGGAAACCGGTGAGTAGGTCTGGTCTGCCGGTACCGACGAATTCGACTACCAGTCACCGGGCATCTTCACGATCGCCGGGGAACGGCATCTCGTTTTCCACGGAAACCAGAATCTGATCGGCCTGGACCCGGCCACGGGACAAGAACGCTGGTCCTTCGTCCACGGAGGGGCGAACTCCGCTTCGTCGACGAGCAGCCATCCGGTCGAGATCGAAGAAGGCAAACTGTTCGTCAAGAACTCTGGAAGAGGCGGGGTCCTCGTCGAGATCAAGAGGGATGAGGCCGGCGGCTACCTGGCCACCGATGTATGGCGCACGAGGAACATTGGCGGGACCTACATGGTGCCGATCCATAACGATGGGACCCTTTTTGGCTACCGTGGCCGCATCATCAACGCACTGGATGCCGCTTCTGGTGAGCGGATCTGGCGTTCACGCGAACCCGGGGATGGACTCGCCATGGTCATCGATGACCGTCTGGTCACGGTCACCAAGGAAGGCACGCTGGTCGTTTCCGCCCTATTGAGAGAGGGGTATCAGGAAGTCGCTTCGCTCCAGGTCTTAGACGACATCGTCCGGCCTCCTCCCGCATTCGCGAACGGTCTCTTCTACATCCGCAGCGTGTCGGAGATCGCCTGTGACGGGGGCGACCGGGTCGATGCAGGCAGACGCAAGCCAGGGACACATCCCAGGGTCAGCGTTTGCTGAGTTTGTAGACCGTGTCGCGAAGACACAGAAGAAACAGCAGCTGATCGAGAGATTTCTGTCGGACAGCGAACGGTTCCCGGTGATCGGAGGGGACAGCCTCGCCCACTTCATATATACAGGCGATGCCGATGAGGTAAGCATAACAGGTGACCACACCGGTCGCCGGATCAACCGACTGATGCATCGCGTCGAAGGCACCGACCTGTTCTACTACTCTTCGCGATTCGAGCCGGACGCCCGCATCACATACCACTTCAACGTCGACGTGCAGAACAACGTCGTCGATCCGAGGAATCCGCACGAAATCAACTCACTGTCCTTCCGGAAAGCGTTTTGGTTCGGGATGCCACCCTGGACTCCCTCGGATCATCTTGGGGGCGCAGGGCAAGAAAGGACGGGTTATCCCGACTGATTTCGTCGACGCCAGGGGAGACAGCCACAAGGTCCAGGTATATATGCCACCGGGATACCATACCTCGCCAGAGACACGCTACCCCGTGATCTAGCTGAACGATGCCCGTAGACCTTTCACCACCGGCAAGCTCGACGTGTCGATGGACTACCTCGTCGAACAAGGCCAGGTCACCCCGTCAATCTCCGTCGTCGTCCCCTCCTTCGCTGCCGGCGGTTACAACGCCCTGGTTGGAACCGCACGCCGAGACGTGTATGTGAAGACCTTCGCCGATGAGCTCATTCCCTTCATCGCCCGTGAATTGAGGACCATCAAGAGCCGGGAGGGGCGGGCCAACTACGGAACCGGGCGAGGCGGCTTCATGGCCACCTACGCAAGCTTTGAGGGCCCCGACCTGTTCTCCGAGATCGCCCCATCCAGTCGACCAACTGGGACCAGACAAACGACGCTGAACAGACTGTCGTCATCCCGAAGGCGGCTACACGGCCACCCTACCGTATCTACCTAGATTGGGGACGCTACGATGCCCGCAGTCCGGCAGAGGGCAACGACGCACGTCTGGCCACCAAGCGCTTGGAGAAGGCGCTCACTTCTGCAGGCTACGACTACGTGGGCGGTATGGTCAACGACGCTACAGGATGGGCGAGCTGGCGGAATCGTCTGGATGATGTTTTCGGTACTTTGTTTCCGGCAGAGTGATCAAGCCCAGTTCTCGATGGCGAGTTCGGTAGCTCTGCTGAATTCTCTGACGTTATTCGTCACCAGCTTGCATTCGAGCGACAACGCGTGGGCGGCGATGAGTGTATCCATCGATCCGATGGGCGTTCCACTAGACTCCAGGTGGGATCTCAATTCGCCATAGCAAGCGGCAGCAAGATCGTCGTAGGGAAGAATCGAGAGTGGCGCTAGAAACTGGAAGAGAGCCGTGCGGTTCTGTTCGGGCCGAGCGCTCCGATGGACACCCAATTCCAGCTCGCTCAGCGTGATGGAAGAAACACCTACATCTGTTGGCGACTCCTGGCGTAGTCTGCGGATCACCTTCCCGGGCCTTTCCTTGATCAGATAGATGCAGATATCCGTGTCCAGCAGATACTGAATCACATTTCCATCCTCTTTTGTCGACCCGGTTCAGCGCGCTCTTCCATGAAGTCAGGACTGAACTGATCGAGGCTATCGACCAACGATTTCCAGGAATCGGCTTTCGGAACCAGGACGACTGCCCCCATCAGCTTCTTGATGTAAACCTCTTTGCCTTCGAATCGGCAGCTTTTGGGGAGCCGAATGGCCTGGCTCCTCCCATTTGTGAACACCTTCGCAGTTTCCATCAGACCTCCGAGTAAAAGTATATACTGAAGTATATACCATGCGTTTCATCGATACAACGACGGCTTGACCTTATCTCGATGCGTCCTTCAATTGTAGCCATACATGATACAAATGAAAGGACCTCTATGAACATTCAGGACGGCATGGTCGTCGGCATGCACTACACGCTCAAAAACTACGCCGGGGATACCCTCGACACATCCAAAGGCCAAGACCCGATGGTCTTCCTCTACGGGTTCGGGAACATCATCGAAGGACTGGAGAAGGCGATGGCCGGTAAAGCGGTAGGCGACGCATTCCACGTGACGGTCGAGCCGGAGGATGGTTACGGGGTTCGCGATGACGCCCTGCAGCAGTCGATCGCCCGGAGAGACTTCGAAGGCATCGACGACATCCAGGTCGGGATGCGCTTCCAGGCAGAGACCGAGGACGGCCCCATACCCATCCGGGTCGTCGCGATCGAAGACGACAAGATCACTGTCGACGGAAACCATGAGCTGGCCGGAGAGCGCCTGCACTTCTCGGTCAGCATAGAGAGTGTTCGCGAAGCCGAAGCGGAAGAGATTCAGCACGGGCACGTTCACGGACCCGGTGGCCATCACCACTAGTCACCGATGACCGACGCAGAGAAATACTGCTTCGACGTCCACGGGTATCTCGTGATAGAGAACGCCCTTTCACCCGACCAGCTCAGGTCGGCCAACGCGGCAGTCGACGCGCACTCAGATCGTGTCAGCATCCGGCCCAACGACCTGGCCCGCACATCCTCGACTTTGAAGGGCACGACGGGACGTGGCGACCTAGGAGGCATGCTCACCTGGGACAAGCCGCACTGCGAGATCTTCCGACAGATGATCGCCCTCCCCGTGTTCGCCCCCTACCTGGAAGAACTGCTGGGACCAGGCTTCAGGCTCGAGGCGATGAGCGGTCTGCTGATGGACCAGGGCGCGGAAGGATTCTGGTTTCACGAGGGCGCCGAACCGCACGACCGATCGAGAGGATTCCTGTATCGGAACGGTCGGATGTTCTGCGGGATGACCAACATCGCCGTCCAGCTGACGGATGTCGGGCCGGAGGATGGCGGATTCGCCTGTCTACCTGGGAGTCACAAGGCGAACTTCCCGTGCCCGGACGAGATTCGTCTCCACCACGAACACAAAGACCGGATCGCCCAGATCCCGGCCAAGGCAGGCGACGCGGTCCTGTTCGTTGAATGCCTGATGCACGGCGCGCTGCCCTGGACCGCCAGCCATCAGCGTCGTAGCATCCTGATGCGATACCAGTCAGGCCCTGTCACGGAAGGCGGTATGGGAACCTACACACCTCCACCGTTCTACGATGAGCTCACGGAGGCTCAGCAGGCCGTGTTAGCGCCTCCCGGCTATCGCTGCGAGGACAAGGGATCTCAGTTGTATGGGAATAAGCAGAAGGGCTGATCAGCCGTAGGTCGCGAAGCGCGGAATCTCCTCCGCGAACTTCGCATCGAACGCGGCGAGCGATGCGGCATCCTGAATGCGAATTTCAACCCCGTCCCGGCTTGCTCGCCAGAGCACGCTCGACAGCTGGTAGGTATAGTTGGCAAACGTAGCGTTGGGATACACCCCTCTCGACAGCTCGGCCGCCGGCACCCCCGTCACGAGTTCCCTGAACCCATCCAGGACCGCCGTATAGGAGCTGCTCCACGGCTCGACCGCCTGATCCTCACCATCCAGAATCAGATATTTCGCACCCTCGAGATAGTCCACCTGGATCTCGAACGGTTTCCCGTCTCCGGTTCCGCGAATAATCCGCGCCTTACGCCACGGCGCGTTCCGCTTGAAATCGGTATGGCCGATCACAGCCGTATCGCCAACCAGGAAGTCGTAGTCGCATCGCCCGTCGACGACGTAGGCATAGGCCTCGGGGTTCGGCGCGTCATACGGGTCCGAGGACGCGTGCATCACCACACCAGAACTGAGTGCTGACTCGACGGAACCGCTGAGCCGACCCATCAGGTTCAAGACGAACGCAAGGCAGTGTACCGTTTCCTGATACTGGATCGGCACCATCTTCTTCTCGTTCCGGGGGTTCGTCGGATCTTCGCGATCCTTAGAACGCTGGGTCCGGACCTCGGTCAACTGCACCTCGTCGAATTGCTCGAGATACGTCAGGATTCGCCGCGTAATCGGGTCGAACAACTCGGGGAAATCGAACAGAACGACCACGTCCGATCCCGAGAGGGTGTTGAGCAGATCGTGACAGGTTTGCGGGGATTCCGGAGCCGCCATCGGCTTCTCGTTGAGGATCCGAATGGGCTCACTCCTGGACCGCTCGACAAGTCTCTGGAGGGCGTGGTCCCGGTGTTCGGGATGGAGGGCAAGGTGGTAGAGGTCGACCTCGAGTGCCAGGAACGCGTCCTCGTCTTCGACGAGGGTCACGTGCTCGTGGTCGACATCGTCAGGCCTGGGGCCCGGGTCGTATACATACACCTGATAGCCCAGGATACGGCCGGCGTCGATGAACTTCCGTCCGATGTATCCCCAAGCACCGGCTATGGCAATGGATGGTGTGGATGTGGACATGGGCCTCGGGTCGATCTAGTATCCCTGCTGTTCCCACGCGCCCTCGGCATACTCCCTCCAGGAATGGGAGGCATTGCCCACATATTCGTAGGTATCGAAGATCTCACCATTCCCGAGCGCACGCGGATCGCCATGGTCTTCGAGGGCCGTGTTCAGCTGTTCGGAGAGCGGCCGCTTCACCTCGGCGTGTTCCGGATCGTCCGCGAGGTTATGCATACAGGCGTGGTCCTCTCGCATATCGAACAGCTCTTCTGCCGGTCGTTTCCCGAAGAACAGGTCGAAGTAACGGTCTTCGCCACGTTCGTGTATCCGGTTTCCGGGTTTCCGGCCGGCCAGCGATCGGGTTCATAGTTCCGAACATATAGATAGTCACCAGTACGGATACAGCGGACCGGATAGCCGAGGTCGCCCTCCCGTCCAACATCGTGCCGCTCCTTCCCCGTGAACACGTGATCCCGCCGGACGTCACTCCAGCCATCCTGATCGCTCGCCAGAATGTCCACGAAACTCCTCCCCGAGTGCTGAGGGTGTGTATCCAACTCTGCAGCCTCGACGAAAGTCGGCGCGAAGTCGATCCAGCTGATGAAGTCCTGGACCACCCGCCCCGGCGTCCCTCGCCCCCCAGCGGACTGCGAGCGGGAGATGGAAGTCGTCATCATACATCTGCCCCTTCACCTGGGGAAACGGCATCCCGTTGTCAGAAGTCACCACGATGCTCGTATTGTCAAGTTCACCGATGGACTCGAGGCGCGTGATCATCTCACCCAACTGGCGGTCGAACCACTCGGTCTCGAAGGCGTAATCGAGACGGAAGACACGGAAAACACGGAGGAGCAGCATTTCTTAGACACGCCGTGCAAACGCTGCTAGACCAGTTCGACACGAGGCGACGTTGCCACGCAAGCCGACGAACACTGCATCACCGTGCTATGCACGGTGATGCAGTGTTCGTCTAGATGTACCCAGTCGATCCGTCGGGGCGGACAGGACTCTTTCGTTCCCAGAGGACATATTCAGTCTGAACCACCTCTTCGTTCACCTCCACACCCAGCCCCGGGCGATCGGGTCGTAACTGCAGGTATCCGTCCGTCGGCCAATAGGCTTCGTCGAGCCAGTCACCGCCGCCCTTGTCGTCCGGCAGATGATACTCGAGGATCTTGAAGTTGGGCGTGGCCGCGCTGAAGTGCAGGTTCACGGCCGTCGCGAGCGGCCCCATCGGGTTGTGCGGGGCGACCGAAACGTAGTGCGCCTCGGCGATCGCGGCGATCTTGCGCATCTCGAGAAGGCCTCCGCAGACGCAGATATCGGGCTGTATGATGTCGGCGCCCTGCTTTGACAGCAGATCCAGGAACTCGAACCGGGTGTAGAGACATTCACCCGTCGCGAGCGGAACCTGCATCTGTGAACGCAGTCTTCCCCACGCATCGCTGTTCTCCGGCCGGAGGGGTTCCTCATAGAAGAACGGGTCATACGGGGCAAGCGCGTTCGCCAACTGGAGCGCCTTAATGGGCTCGAAGATCTTCGCGTGCGGGTCGAAGGCGAACTCCCACTCTTCCGGACAGTGCTTACGCAGCCCCTCGAAGTACTCGGCCGCCTTCTTGCACACGATCCCCCACCGATGCTCGTCCGGAGACACACGGAACGGACTCGTCTTGAAGGCCGTGAAGCCGTAGTCGTCGTGAAGCTTGTGCGCGACCTCGGCCGCCTCCTTCGCGTCCTTACCTCCGATCGAACGGTAGACCTGAACCTTATCCCGCGCTGCGCCGCCCAGCAACTGATACACCGGGACACCCGCCGCCTTACCGCTGATGTCCCACAGGGCGTGGTCTAGACCGGACATCGCCGACAGACCGACCGCCCCCGGCGGGAAGCGCATCTGCTGGAAGAGCTTCATCATGATGAACTCGATCCGGCGCGGATCGATGCCCTTGATCAGCTCGAAGATGTAATCCAGCGTTGGAATCACCGCCAGATCGGGACCGGGGCTATAACACTCGCCCCATCCGTAGATCCCTTCGTCGGTCTCTACCTTGCACAGCACGCGAGACCGGCTTCCTTCCTTCGCCATGAACGACTTGAGCCCCGTGATCTTCATGCTCTATCCCTTCTGTGTGGTCCTCAAGGCGACACTGGCCTTGGGATCAGCTTCTGTGGTTGTATCATCTGCCTTCGTTCCGGTGTCAGCCTGTCCAGCAGTTCCTCGGACGGTTGGTAGCCGTGGCGGGAGTTCCCCCACGAGGGGCCATAGCGATACACACAGATACGGCGTGTTCCCTCGTTCACACGCTTGGCGGAGCCGTGGCAGAGCGCGTCCACGAATACAAGCACATCTCCCGCGTTCATATGAACCTCGATCGCATCCTCGACCATATCGACCGACCGGCCTGGCCCCATGCGCGCCTGATCGTATCCCGGATGCTGGAAGTTCGACTTGTGACTGGCCGGTATCAGCATCGTGCCCCCGTCCCCGAGACCGATGTTAGTAAGCGCCATCAGCACGTTGACCTGACCGCACATGAAACGCCCCCCGTGATACCGGAACTGATTCCGGTGGATCGGCGGGAAACCACCGGAGTGAATTCCAATCGCTTCGCCAACCTCACGGAAATTAACGAAGTTTTCGTCGATAAAGAGCGGGCCGTGGTGGTAGTCGAACGTCTTCTCGCCGCCGACGAAGAACTTCACGTGTTCGATCCACGATGGATGATCGATCAGCCGCTCGAACGGCTCACCGGCCTCGTATATCTGCTGCAGATTCAGGCCCGACGTCTCGTCACCGTAGGTGTGCCCGTGGACGTTCCCATACCATTCTCCGGGTTCGACAGGCGGAAAGGTATCAAGAACTGTATTCAGATCCTCGACTTCGGCACGATTCAAAGCGCCCTTCAGGACCACGAACCCGTTCAGATCGAAGCGGTAAACATCGATGTCTGGTATCACGTGTATCTCAGTTAGTAACGCCAGCCGCCGTGACTGAACAGTTGCCTCGGATCGACCGGATGACCATTGTTGATAACGGACTCGACAAGATCGAAACACGAAAACCGCTTTCCCGCAACCGATATTCGTAAGGGCCGGCTATCCTACCACTCTCGATGCTGATCAAGGACCAAATCCGCTTCATCTGGGGAACCCACCGTGCGTTTCTCGTTCTCGCAGCCGGCTATGCCGTCGTGGTATTCACCACCTTCACCGATTATGGGATCACCAACGACGAGCCGCTCCACCTCCTGCACGGTGAAGCGCTTATGGATTGGTATCTGGGACGCGATGATCGCGTCCTAGAAATGTATCGAGTCTACTACTATGGTGCCTTTTTCGATATAGTCGCCCACCTGGCCTCGTTCATCTCACCCTACAACCCTCTGGACACGAAGCACCTCTGCAACGGCCTAGTTGGTCTGCTGGGTATCGTAGCGGCCTACCGTATCGGCTATCTACTGGGCGGAGTTCGGGGCGGGATGCTCGCGGCTATCGCGCTCGCCCTCACACCGCGATACTACGGCCACAGCTTCAACAATCCAAAAGACATTCCGTTTGCCGTCTTCTACCTATGGAGTGTCTACTATTTACTGCGATGTTTGGATATCTTCCCTCGTATCTCGAGACGATTATCCATCCTGACGGGTCTCGCGATCGGTCTCACCCTGGCCATCCGCGTGGGTGGCCTTGTCGTGTACATGTATGCAGGTCTCTTCCTCCTTCTCGCCCTGATACTCGTCGAGCGACGAGAACCGATCGACTGGCCTGCCTTGGGTATCCGGATCGCGACCACCGTCGTTGTTTCGCTCACCGTGATGTATGCATTCTGGCCGCGGGCATCGGTCATGCCCCTCCAGACCCCCTACGAGGCGCTCACGAAATTCTCGGACTTCCCCGATACGCACTGGTCATTCTTCGACGGAACATATGTAGGCAGCCCGCTGACACCCCGGGTCTATATCCCCCGCTGGGTCAGCATCACACTGCCTGAGTTCGTCTATCTGGGTCTATTGGCCGCGATTGCCTTAATCTCGATCGGCGCCTGGAGACGCTGGCGTAGCATCACCGCGCTCCAGTATGGCATTCTGGCGCTTGCGGGCGTCTTCCCCATCGCCTATGCCTATGTGATGAAGCCCCATCTGTATGATGGCATGCGACACTTCCTATTCACCGTTCCACCGCTCTCGGTCCTGGGGGGAACGGCCCTCGCCGTGCTCTGCGGCAGACGAGAGCGATATTGGAAGATTTCGTCGGCGGTGGTGGGTGTGGCCTTCGGTGGTCTCGTGCTTGGCGAGATGATCAGACTCCACCCATACCAATCCTCTTACTTCAACCATATTATCGCCGGCACCATCGACACCGCGTGGCATCGGTATGAAACGGACTACTGGCGACACGGGCAGAAGGAGGCAGTTCGCTGGATCGCCGAAAACTGCCTCGACGAGTTCGACCGACCAATCCGGGTCTCAAGCCGGTTTGTCGGCACGGAAATGCAGATGCCGGAGGGAATCATCCTCCTGGACTACCGATCGGATCCGGATTTCTACATCGGAAGCACGCGATTTGACGAACACCGGGTCATCCCCGGCGAGGTCGTCCACATCGTCAAAGCCGGCTCCGAGGCGGAACTCGTATACGTTGTTCGACCCAACAACCGCTACCAGTATGATGCATTCTTCACCGACTCCTTCTTCGCCGATCTCCATAGACGAAAAATCTATCGTCGAGAGGCAGAATACCGAGAGTCCAGAGACGAAACCGTCCGGGCAGCACAGGCCTACCTGATGCTTGCCCGTGTTTACGAGCGACTCAGGCACTTCTCAGACCGTCTGGAGTTCTCGAAAAGCGGTATCGACAATCTGGCCCTGAACAACGAAATCAAGGCGATCAGGTTGATCTCGAAGGAGGACGCCCTTACGGTTGCCTTCCGCCACATCTCGCAGGGTTTCACCTTGCCTGCTCAGGACATCTACCGTGGATTGGTCTCGGTCTACCCCGACAACGCCCTCTACCGTGAACAGCTGATCCGCCTGTTCATAAGGAACGGTTACCCGGAAAGGGCCACGTCCCACCTCGAGTCCTGGCCGGTTGATGGTTCCAGGTCCACCAGGCTACTGATGCGCATTCTGGTTACCCACGCCGAAGGACAGTCCACGGAAGCGCTGCTTGACGAACTGGCCAGTCTCGCGCCGGACAGCCCGCATCTAGAAGAGGCCAGAAAGATCATCGCCAACGAAAGCGAGGCACTTCAATGAACGATGTCTACGAGACGACACAAACGGACGACCGGTGGTGGAGGATGTCATCCACGCGGCGACGCAGGTGAACCGGGACGTGACGAGTTGGATTGAGGAATGAGCCTTTTACGGTTGACCAGGCTGAGTCGGGCTCCCTCTCCCACTGTGCAGGAGAAGGGAAGCCTACGGTCTCGTCAAATGCATATAACCGACCCCTACACGTAGGCTCAGACAAGTATGAAAATCACATCGATCAAAACCTACTTCGTCGACGGTATCTTCAGGCCGTGGACCTTCGTGAAGATCGAAACGAGTGACCCGGGAACGGTGGGATGGGGCGATTGTACCGACTGGGGAGCCGCGAAGCCGATCGCCTCGATGATCGAGCTCATGTCTGAATGGGTGGTCGGACGCGACCCGATGGATGCGGAATCCATCTGGTGGGACCTTGCAGCATCCAACTGTCGGCATACGGGAGGCATCGCGTGGAAGGCGATGTCGGGCATCGACTCAGCCCTGTGGGACATTCGGGGGAAAGTACTGAACGCGCCGGTCTGGCAGCTTCTCGGCGGCAAGATGCGCGATCGGTTACGCCTGTACTGGTCGCACTGCGGATCAATGCGCGCCCGGCACGCCGAGGAATTCGGAGTCGCTCCCGTTCGCACGACGAAAGACCTGGAAAAACTTTCCGAGGAAGTTCTGGACCGAGGGTATACAGCGATCAAGACGAATCTGATCGATCTCGAAGATCTGGACAACGCCTCGGACAGCCAGTGGCGTTTTCAGTCGAACGCCGGTGACGCACCTCCTTCCGTACTCCGACGCGCCGAAGCGATTATTCGCACCTTCCGGGAGTCACTTGGCCCGGACATCGGGATCGCCCTCGACGTCGCCTTTCGCTTCAAACTCGGCGGCGTGATCAAGCTGGCCCGCACGTTGGAACCCTACGACCTGATGTGGCTGGAAACGGAAACCCTCGACCCCGACGCCCTGAAGCTGATCCGAGAATCGACAGCGACGACCATCTGTCACGGTGAGAGCCTGTTCGGAGCCCATCAGTACAAGCCCTTCCTGGAACAGCACGCGTCGGACATCGTCATGCCCGACCTAGCCTGGAACGGGATCACGATGGGTAAGAAGCTCGCGGACTACGCGCACGCTTACGACATCCTGTTCGCCCCGCACAACTGCCACAGCCCGATCAACACGCTCGTATCGGCGAACGTTTGCGCGACGGTTCCGAACTTCTACATTCAGGAGTTCGACGTGGACGATGCGCCGTGGCGGGATGACATCATGACCGACCCATTCACGATCGATGAGGGTCACCTGCTGCTCCCCACCCGACCCGGCCTGGGATCGGATCTGGATGAGGCTCGGATGGCCAAGCATCCGCCCAAGGAACGCTACCCGTATCGCTAGTCTCTCAGCGCCCGCCGAGATCGATTGGGTGGAAGGTCACGTCGTATGGTGCTGATACGGGCTTCGAATGCTCAAAGGCCCAATCTACCAGGCGGAACCTTGTCCACCTGGCGCCGACTAAACAAAACGGCCCGTGCATGTCTCCACAGGCCCTAGTCTAAGCTTATCTCAACAGCTATCAGTCACACTCGCCCAAGGCATCCCTCACCGCATCGAGCAACCCTTCGGCCATAAACGGCTTGGACACGAAATGCCGAATCCCGGCATCGATCAGTTTGGCCTTCATCTCATCCACCCAACCAGACACTATCACGATCGGTGTCTTCACGTCCTTCGCTTTATAGGCATTCGCCGCATCCACAACGTTGATCCGGGGCACGTTGAGATGTCCAGAGTCAACAAATCTTGCTGCCCCCCATCGCGCTTGCCCAGCGAGGTGGCGAGATACGGCGGCGGCACATCGTAACCTTGGCTCTTGAGAATCGGATTTACAGCCAGGTATGAAGGATTGACCGCAGACGTCGGCTCACCGCCCAGACGCAGTGCACCGCTATCGGCGTCGAAATCGGCGATGTAAATGCCTTCCGCTTTTCCTTCGACGTTCGCTTCTGTCTTTGTATACGTCCCGATGTAAGTTCTCGTCATCACTAGCTCCCCACCCCACTCAGTAGCTGATCCACCACGCGTTCGGCCGCACCATCGGTCAGTGGAATCGGGCGAGGCCCGGATATGTGGAACGTCAGGTGAATCATAATCTGACCCAACAATGCCTGGGCGATCAGGAACGGATCGCCCTCCAGATCACCCCGTTCGACCCCCTCCGCAGCAAGGGCCACGATCGTACCGAAGAACACATCTTCGTGGTCTTCGTCTTTGACAGCGGGCATCTCGCTTCGGGGCCCGAAATGGGCGGCGAACATGAAGCGCGCCCGGTTGGGTGACACCCGTACAGCCTCGAAGTGGGTATCCACCAGCCGAACCAGCTTTTCCTGAGTCGACAACGTCTTGTCCTCCGCGATCTCGCCCTGCTTCTCCGTCACCCACTCGTGGTAGGTCCGAAAAATTTCCCGGTACAGTCCTTCCTTGTTCTGGAAGTAGTAGTAGACCATCGGCTTGGTCGTTCCAGCCGCGTCGACGATGTCCTGGATGGACGCCCCCGAATACCCCATGTCGGCGAAAATCCGGGCGGCCTCACTGGTGATGCGCGAACGTAGCTCACCCTCGGCTAGGTCGGTCGGTCGCCCCTTACCTCGGCGGACCTTTTTTGGTTCTACAGACACGTTAAGGGATCCTGCTTTTTGTGCGTTTCGTGCCCAATTCCCTTACTCCGCAGCCTCGATTTCTTCGGCTTCTGTAATCACGTCCTGAAGAACAGGGGTCGTCGGCCCATCCAGTTTTTTCAGGCCCGACCCGTCCGTGAACCCCTCCGGTCGGTCCACCAGCTGGGCGATCAGGTGGCCACGCCATACGGCGATCTCCCGAGCCCGACTATTGTCATCAATCAGGTTGTTGAGTTCGTTGGGATCCTGCTCCAGATCGAAGAACAACTGCTCGCCCCTGCCCGGGAGCCAGGCGAACTTGCGTTTCCCGTCCGTCACATATTGCATGCCGCTGTTCGCCGACGGCAGGTTGCAGCATTCGCCGTGGACGAACCCTCGCCAGTCGCTGTCGGCATCGCGCACAAGGGGCAGCAGGCTCGAACCATCCACCGTCTCGGGAATGGGAAGGCCCGCGACATCTAGGAATGTCGGCATCAGGTCCATCAACTCGACGGGTTTGTCGATTACCTGCTCCTGAGGAACATACGTGCTCTTCGGGAACTTGAACAGGTAAGGCACACGGGCCGAAGGCTCAAGGGGATTGCGTTTCCGAAACCACTGGTGATCACCTAGCATCTCTCCGTGGTCTGATACGAACGCGATGACGGTGTTTTCCGGAAGCATCCCGTGCCAGGTCATCCGTGCGATCTGGTGATCGATATGCTCGATGCACCCGTAGTAGGCCGCCCGGATCTGCTTCATCACCGCCGGCTCCACACTGATTCTCCAGGGCTCAGGCTCGAGTCCCCTCACGGGTTCGTCGAACACACGGGACCAGTCGCCGACGACAGGTTCGGGAAGATCCATCGCCATATACTTGTCGTAGTAGAACTGCGGAGGTGTCAGGGGCTGATGCGGATGGATGAAGTTCGCCCAGATGAAGAAGGGGCGATCGGGATCGCGGTTGTCGATCAGGTCGATCGTCCGATCGGCGATCCAGTTCGAGAAGTGCAGTCGCTCCTCAAGGTGCCACGGTCGCGAGGGGTATCCGTTCCCGTAACACCCGTGGGCATCGGACGCCCGGGGTGACGTGACCCCATTCTCGCGCAGGAACGCCTGATACTCGTTGTCCTCACCGGGTCCCGGATGTCTTGGACCGCCGGCCTTCGTGTATGAATCGAACCCAACCTCATTAGGTGACGGACCCCAGTGGGACTTCCCCACTAGATGCGTCTGATATCCCGCATCGTTGAGCTCTCTTGCCAGCGTCGGCCACGGCAGCGGCGCCTTGTGGTTGACCAGAACGCCATGACGGCTTGGTTTCCGACCGGTCAACACTGTGCGGCGCGCAGGCGTGCATACCGGGCAGGCCGAGTAACCGTTCGAAAACCGGACGCCCGATGCAGCCAGGTGATCTAGGTAGGGCGTCTGCAACAAGGGATGTCCGTCAACCCCAAGACAGTCGCCGCGCTGCTGGTCGGTCATGATCAGGAGAATGTTTGGTCTGTCGTCTGCCATAGGTTCTTCCTCTATTGAGTCTCGGTGTGCCGTGTGTGCGAGCAGGTCTTGTATCGAGCGGCGTAACCAGCTAGATCCGGCTTCCCACATCAAGTACGGGACCAGCCTCGATACGGCCTGGACTTCGTCCAGCCCTGCTCGAAGACACCGAACGTTGTCGCCTGCTGCACTGGTTCAGAGCAACGCCAATCTCTTATTGGACCGTTGGTATGTCGCTCATCTTGATCAATTCGCCGCCGTTGTCGATCGAGCGCAGACCGGCCTCGATCAGCCGCGCCGCTTCCAAACCGTTGGAGGCCGACACCAGAGGCGGTGAGCCGTCGTAGAAGGTCTTGAGTTCTCGAACGAGTTCAAGGTCCGCGCCAAAGTGCGAGGACCCGAAATTATCCTTTTTACAGTCGATCACCTCATGAGAGGCGCCATAGTCCGTGACGATGCCCAGGATCCCCGTATGCCGTGTCAGGATGATCCGTCCCTTCGTCCCGATCAGCTCGAATGTCTCCTGATCGTCAGCCTTGGGCCCGAAGAAGCTGACCCAGAGCGAAGCGATTAACCCGCTTTCATACCGAATCTGGAAAGACGCGTGGTCCAGGATATCGGCTCCCGGCAGGTAAACACAGTTATCTACCCGATCATACTCTTCCGTGGCGTTCATCCACGAATCACCCGTCAGAGACAGCTCCTCCTGACTCTTCACCAGTCCACGGGTTGGGTTCACACGCCAGGGACACTCCAGATGACATTCGAGGCATCGCTCGGGTGCGTCCGCCTTCTCCACGAACACCCGTCGACCACCGACCCCACTGATCTGTTCGGCTGGACAGCCGGCAAACCAGTTGAACACGTCCATGTGGTGCGACGACTTGTCGTTGATCGCATCACCCGACCATGCCCGTCTCCGGTGCCACCGGTGGAAGTAGGTGTGAAAGGGAATGATGTCGCGGACCTGCATCATGTGCAGATCGCCGATCGTGCCATCCTGAACGAGCTCGTAGGCCTTCCGCCATGGAGCCTCGTACCGACGTGTAAACCCCAGAATCATCGGGTTCTCCGTCCGGCGCTCCGCTTCGAGGATCGCAATCGCATCGTCGAGTGTATGGGCGATCGGTTTGTCGCAGTAGACCCGTTTGCCGGACTCGAGCGCCGTGACCGCCGGGCCGAGATGCGCGCACTGGGGCGTCGTCACCATCACTAGATCCACCGCATCATCACAAATCAGGGCATCCGCGTCCTCTGTCGTGCAAATGTCCGTATCGATCCCGCGTTCCGAAAACAGGTGACTGAGATACGCCTGGCATTCTTCCAACCGATCCGATCGGGTGTCGCAGAGTCGAGTGACCCGCAGGCCCGTTTCCTCGCTGACGTCCACAATCCGCTCCGCCAGCGTATTCACGCCGCGGTATCCCGCCCCGATGATGCCCACATTGATCGTCTTCATGTTCAATCCGTAGCCACGTTCAATTGAGGTTTCGGCGTTTGGTTACCGCCCTGCCAGTCTGTAATCGACCAAATCAGCTTGACCATCACCGGGACCACGACGAGGGTCAGAACCGTCGCGAAACCTAGCCCGAACACCACCGCCTTGGCCATCGGACCCCACCACTCGCTGCTGCGTCCCCCCACCTCGAGCGTCAGCGTGAAAAAATCGAAACTGACGCCCGTCGCGAGCGGAATCAACCCCAGAATCGTCGTGATAGCCGTCATGATCACCGGGCGGAACCGGGTCCGAGCGGCCACCACGATCGCATCCCGATCGCTCATCCCCTCCCGCCTCAGACGAAGGATATAGTCGATCATGACGATCGCGTTGTTCACGACGATGCCCGTAAGACTGATCACACCGATCCCTGTCATCATGATCCCGAACGGCGTGGCCGTAAGGAGCAGGCCGATCAGCACGCCGATCAGAGACAGGATCACCGACGTCAGCACTACAAAGGGAAGGGCAACCGAGTTAAACTGGGTGATCAGCACGAGTGCGATCATGAACACGGCCACCACGAAGGCGCGCGACAGAAACTCCGCCGACTCCTGCTGGTCCTCATTCTCGCCCGTATACTGGATGCGGTATCCGATCGGCATCTCGAAATCGGCCAGTATACTCTGCACCTCACGGAGGGCATCATCCGTCGTCCGACCGACTACTTTGCCCGAAACGGCCACAACACGC
Organism: Gemmatimonadota bacterium; assembly: GCA_002727195.1. Lineage (GTDB taxonomy): Bacteria > Latescibacterota > UBA2968 > UBA2968 > UBA2968 > UBA2968. The sequence goes on along the minus strand of PBWH01000027.1, from coordinate 137,502 downwards.
TTCATATCCTTGCGTTTGATACTACCGAGCCCTCCACCGGTCTCGATCCGGGCGACAGTGCCAAGGGGTACAAGAATCCCGTCTTTCTCAATCATCAGGTTTTCGAGATCCGAGATCCGCTGTCGCGCCTCTTCCTTTAACCGCACCCGGATATCGAAGTCGTCTTCCCCAACGCGATACTCTGACGCTTCGTTCCCGTAGATGGCCGTACGGACAGTCGTCGCGATCAACGAGGTGTTCAGGTCAGCCAGCGCGGCCGCTTCACGGTCGACGATCACACGGACCTCCGGGCGCCCTTTGTCATAGTCATCCTTAAGTTCGACGATCCTCGGCACCTTGGCCACTATCCGCTTCACCTGAGATGCAAGGTCCCCCAGCACGTCAAAGTCCTCGCCCACCAGTTCGACGTTGATGGGCGGTCTCGTCGGGGGACCCACCCGTTCCTTCGTTATCTCGACTTCGGCCCCCGTGATATCCGTCAGCTTGCTCCGCAGTTCGTCGATCACGGCAAAGCCGGTTCGGTCTCGAAGCTTCTCATCCAGAAGATCGAGCGTGACGCGGCTCTTGTGCGGCGACCCACCGGTCGACGAGAAGTCTTCCGCATCCGCCGATGAGCCGACAGTGGCCACGTAGGTATCCACGTCTGACATCTCGCCCAGAACGCCTTCGATCTGATCGACCAGTCGGTTGGAGGTCTCGAGCCGCGTACCGGAGGGCACCCGCACGTCGACATACGCCTTCCGTGGATCCACATCCGGAAAGAACTCCACGCCGTGCCCGAGCACGCCATAGATGACGATCACCCCGACCAGCGTCGAACACGCCAGCAGGATGGTGCGACCGGGCCGGTCGAGTGCCTGATCCAGCACGACCTGGTACCGGTCGAGTACGCGATTCAGCCGAGAATCGTCGCCCGTCACGGGATCGACCCGCATAAAGGAGGCGCAGAACGTCGGATTCATGATCAGCCCGACCACCAGCGATGACGAAAGCGCCACGATCAGCGTGATCGGGAGATACTTCATGAATTCGCCCATGATGCCCGGCCAGAAGATCATCGGGGCAAAGGCGCACAGCGTCGTCAAAGTCGAAGCGATCACGGGAATGGCCACCTCGCTCGTGCCCACATACGCGCCGTCGGCACGGCTCTTCCCGTTCTGCACGTGTCGGTAGATGTTCTCGACGATCACGATTGCGTTGTCGACGAGCATGCCCAGCGCCAGGATCAGGCTGAACAGCACGACCATGTTCAACGTCATGCCCATGGCGTCGATCACGACAAAGCTGATCAGCATCGAAAGCGGAATCGCCACCCCCGCAAACACGGCGTTTCGGAATCCCATGAAGAAGAAAAGAACGGCGACCACTAGGATGAGACCGGACATTATGTTGTTCTCGAGATCCTTCACCATCATCCGAATGTCTTCGGACTGGTCGCCCTGCACGGACACCATCGTGCCTGGCGGGAACATGGGCTGCAGCTCGGTGAGCAGTTCCTTTACGGAATCGGAGATCTCGATCAGGTTCTCGCCGCTCCGCTTGATCACGGAGAGGCTCACGCACGGTTGGGCGTTCAGGCGGGCATAGCTGACGGGTTCGGCGAACCCGTAGGTCACTTCGGCGATGTCTCGGATGTAGACAGGACGACCATTCGCGGCTTTGATCACGAGGCCGGCGATCTCGGACACCTCCTGCACTTCACCGGGAACACGAACGGAGTATCGATAACTCCCGATGTCCATGCTGCCACCCGGCAACGTCACGTTCTCCCGCTGGATCGCGTCGACCACGTCCTGCAGAGACATCTCGTAGACGGCCAGCCGGTCCGGATCGACATCCACCTTCACCTCCCGTTTCAGACCTCCGGCCAACCGAACTTCGAGAACACCGGGGACCACCTCGATTTCGTCCGACAGATCCTCGGCAACCTCTTTGAGCCGCACCAGCCCGTAGTCTCCCGACATATTTACGATCATAATCGGAATGTTCGAGAAGTTCACTTCCGACACGATCGGATCCTCCGCATCACCGGGCAGAACCTGCTTCGCCAGGTCGACCTTGTCCTTCACCTTCTGCAGCACATCATCGATGTCGATTCCGGCGATGAACGCGATCTGAATCGTCGAAATCCCCTCGGCGGACGTCGAGTACATATCCTTCACATTCTCGAGCCCCTGCAGCTTCTTCTCGATCTTTCGCGTCACTAGGTTCTCGACATCCTCCGGCGACGCTCCGATGTAGGCCGTCTTCACGATGATGAACGGAATCTCGATATCGGGCGACGCCTCCCTCGGCAACGCCATATACGTCGACGTCCCTGCGAGGACCATCAGCACCACCAGGACGTAGACCGTGACCCGTTTCGAGATCGCGTATTCCGTGATCTTCATTGCCTCGTCTCCCTCACGGTGACTCGTTCGCCATCGATGAGATCCCGTCCGCCCGAAACCACCACCTGGTCGCCCGGTGTCAGACCGGCCAGCGCGATCACGCGGTTCCCTTGGGAAGCCCCCAGGCTCAGCTTTCGGACACTTGCCACGTCGCTATTCACGACAAAGGTGACCGGCCCCATCTCTCGCTCGACCACCGCCTCGCGTGGAATCACGACCACATCCTCGTGCGTCTTTCTGCGCACCACCAGCTTCCCCAACATACCGGGACGAATCTCGCCAACGGAGTTGTCGATATGGATCTCAACCGGGAACACCCGCCGTTTCAGGTCGGCTGCCGGACCGATCCGACCGACGACACCCTGAAAGACACGCCCCGAGAGCGCGTCCAACAGCACATCGACCTGACGACCGAGATCGAAGTCTGAAATATCGGACTCGGACACCCACGCGCGCATCTTCACGCGATCCCACTGGACGACCTGAATGGCCTGCTGACTCGGCCCGGTCAGATGGCCGACCTCGATCATCCGGGCAGCCACCATCCCGTCGAAGGGTGCGAGCAGCGTACTGTTCTCGAGTCGCTGGCGAATCGTGGCCAGGTTCGACTCCGCACGTTTCAGGTCGTATTCGGACTGGAAGAGATCGCGCTCGGAAATCGTCCCATCCTCGAATAGCTGCTTCGACCGCTCGTGATTGTAGCGGTGGAACTTCGCCCCCGCTTCCGCTTCGATCTGGGCTGCATCCAACAGACTCGTATACAGGGTTGCCAGCAACTGACCCTTCTTGACCGTGTCTCCGAGGTCCACGAGGATCCGACGCACCGGCCCCGATTCCAGGAAGCTGAGCTGTACATCCCGCCACGCCTCGACCGAAGCCGGGTAGCGACCCACCTCCGTCAGCGAGTCGGATCGCACCATCATAACGGCTACATTCGTCGCCTTGATCGCCTCACGCGTTGGCGTCGCCTCTACCGCATCCTGCTCTCCCCCACACCCTGCCAAACCGATCATCAGTCCTGCCACCGCCATAGACTTGATGCTTCTCATCTTACCTCTATGCTCAAAGGGGCGCACACCGGTCGTGCCATTCAATCCTCGGTCATCCATCCTCAATCCTCGATCCTCAATCCCACGGCCCGTTCCAACATCACAAGCGACACCGCCCGATCCCGTTGAGCCTGCACGAACCCGCTGCGGCTTCTGGTCAGAACCAGTTGCGCATCAAGAAGCTCGAGCTGTGTCCCGAACCCGTTTCCGTATCGCGATCGGGCGATCCCCTCACCCTTCTCGGCCAGGCTCACCACCTGGCGTTGTGCCACCAACCGTTCCGAAGCCTCTTTCGCGTCGAACCACGCCTGGCGGATCTCGAGTCGCACCTGCCGGGCCAGCTGATCCACCCGGATCTCCGCCTTTCGCCGATCGACACGCGCTTTATTCACGAGTGCGCGATTTCGAAACCCGTCGAACAGCGGAATACTCAGCGCGACGCCGGTCACCCAGCTCTCCTGTGCATCGTCACTCGAGAAGCTGAGGTCGTTGCTCTGTAACGCTAGCTGAGCGGACGCGACGAAATCGAGATAAGGCCTCAACTCGGATTTCTGCGCCATGACCGCCGCCTCCCGGATACTCACCTCGAAGATCGCCTGCTGTAACTCGGGTCTAGCCTGAATGCCTTTCGTCGTCATGGCGTTCAGGTCTTCGGTCGGAAGAACGGACGTCGTCCTGAATGTTCCATCCAGTTCGACAGACTCTTCCTGGTCGATGCCCAGCACATCCCTCAGCGCCATTCGTGCGATCTCCAGGTTCTTCGCGGCCTGAATCGAGTCTGGACGCAGTTCTGACACCTGGACCTCTGCTCGAAACAGATCATAGTCGGCGACGCGCCCCGCTCGCCTCAAGGACTGGACCTGATCGAGATTCGCAATCGCCAGCCCAAGCGCCTGCCCAATCACATCCACTAGGGACTCCGCAAGCAAGACATCGTAGTACGCCACCTCTGCCTGCGAGGCGACAGTTTGCCTGGACAGCTCGTAACTCTCTGAGGTGAAATCTCGGAAGGCGCGTGCTGCTTTGATGGCGGCCCCGACTCGACCGCTCGTCCAGATCGGCTGCTGGAGCCACACGATGCTCGTCAGGTTGTTAGGTGTTCCGATCGTGAACGACTGCTGACCGTCCGGCGTGTCGAACACAAAGGTTGGGAGCACCCAGTTGCGATCGTAGTTGCTCGTAACACGAATATCGGGAAGCGCTTTCGACCATCCTTCTCGAAGCTCTTCCCGTGCTCGCAGCCGGTCCTGATCCGCCAGCCGCATATCGTCATTGTTCGCCAGCGCCAGTTCGATCGCCAACTCCAACGTCAGCGTTCGTCCCGCCGTCGGCTCGACCGTGGCGAGCATCCACAGGCTCACAACCGCGAGAATCCTCATCCGTCCACCCCTCTTGACTGTTTTATTTACCGGTAGGTAAATTATTCGCGTACGCATACACAGACGCTGTCAACGGTCCCGTTATATGGAACCATCACACCCTTCTATCTTTTCAGGAATCTGCGCTAGCCGTAAGCACCGTGCGGCAAGAAGCCGAGGAGGCGTCTCCGTCGCTCGTCCGTCCCTTCGAAGACGTGGTCGGGCATCTGGTAGTTCATGAAGGGATAATACTTGTGACCGACCACACGTCTGGCATACGTCACCTGCGTGATATAGCGCGTCCTGTCGCTCTCGTTCGGACCGCCGCGATGCCAGACCTGATTGTTGAACATGACCACACTCCCGGCAGCGCCGAGGTTGTATCGCACACGGTCCTCCCACTCCGTCCCTTTCACGTCACGGGGGGGCGACGCGCCAAAGAGGTGTGACCCGGGGATCACCTCCGTGCCCCCGTGCGCGACGTCGGTCACGTCCGTAAGGTAATAGTTCGCCGTGAAGAACAGGACAGGAAGCATCACGTTCTGCGGCGACTCCCCTTCGGTGACGACAAAATGCGGCGCGTCATCCTGGTGCCACGCGGACAGCCCGCCTCCCGGGTAGGTACGGAACGAGTTGTTGTGGATCACGTGACAGTTCTCTGCGACTAGCGCTTCGGCAAAACTCACGATCGGCTCGAGGTCGAACAGCCGGAGGTTCGCGTCGCTCGTCTCGAACATCCGCGGGATCAGGTGATACCCGTTCCGGTTCTGGTTCAACTGATCCTGTCGCTCGTCCAGCGCCCGCTCCAGGTCTGCCCGAAGCTCGTCGCACCATTCGGGTGGCAGCACGTTCTTAAGAAACAGAAAGCCCTGGGTGTTGAACTGATCCACCCAGCACGAGAGTGTGGCTTGGTCGACTGTTGTTTCTGCGAGGTATGACATAGAGCTTCGAGCGGCACCAGGCTCGGACCTCACCCATCTTGCGGGCGAGAAACCAAGCTCCCCCCTCTCCCGCTAGCACAAGATGGGGGAGCCTGCGTGCACGTCTAAAGAAGGTTAGTTTCCTTGGCTTCTGCCTGAACTCTGGCCTCTTCCTGGCTGTTCCCTGGCTTCATCCTTCTTCTACATCCGCTTGATCCATCGATACACGAGGTTGACACCCTCCTCGTGAACGAGCGTGCGTCCGAGCTCGGGCATCGCGACATCCGGTTCCAGCGACGTAATCCGATACAGGATAATCGAGGCGTCCGGGTTTCCAGGGACGATGTCATACCGGTGCCCTCCGGTTCCCCGGCCGGCCGCGGTCGGTGATTTGTAGACCCCGAAAAGAGACGAATCCGTTACGCTGGCCATCAAATCCAAACCCGTATTCCACGCAGGGGCACCTTCGGTATGGCAGTGGGCGCAATTCATCTCGAGCCAGGCCCGGGCTCGTTCGTCGAGCGACCCTGAGGTCTCGTCATCATAGTCGGCAAGGCGAGGTGCCTGCTCGGATGACGGTGCGCCATCGAGAAGCCCCTTCCGGGTCCAGTGTGCAATCTGATTCTCTTCACCCTCGGGATACGGGAACGAACGGTTCAGGTGACGGGCCCGGATCCCGATCGGGGTCATCCTGCCGTCCAGCGTGTGGCACTGCTTACACTGGTTGGTGTTCGGGATGTGGTAGTCATTGACCATCACATTCCCGCTCTGGTCGAGCCAGCTGGCCACGACGCTGTGACCGGCGACCTCCAGGAATGCGTCGGTCTGCTTGAAATCCCAGACATAGGTCAGCCCCCCCCAGCCTTCAGGACCGTGAATAAGCAGCCGTGTCTCGATCAGTCGCTCGCCCAGGGACGGGTCACGCATGTCTCTCGGGTAGGAGAATGTCTTCGCGATGATCGTCCCCACGGGCATGTCGAACGTCTGTTCCGGATCGTACGCAGCGGGCTGTTTGCCCGGGAGCCTGATAAACCTGCGCTTCTCAGAATAGTCTGAAAACAACTCCGAATTGACGTCGTATGGGACCACACCCCGGACCGGAACCTGAGTCGCACCGTACCCTTCGAACAAACGATATGTGGACAGGCGATTCGGGGGATCGGCCAAGTAATCGGTCCGGCCACATGAGACAGCGACGAAACCGAGTACGCAGAACACCAGTTTCCGCATCAGCGAACACCCTCGATCCGGATCTCTGGAAGCGGGTCGAAGTGCGCCTGGTAGTCGGCGAGATCCATCACGACATTCGGCTTCTCCCCGGCCATCATCGCCGCAAGATCCAGGTTCACAAAACTCGCATCCCCGTTGTTGCGGATCGAGATGCCATATTCATCGGGCAACCAACCATCGACGACCTTTTTCGGATCGAAGGAGCCGTCATACACGATATCGGGACCGTTCTTACCGAAGATTGCTTTGATGGCCTTCCCCAGATCGCCCACCGGGTTCGTCCCGCCCCCGCTGAACGTGTTGTCGTGAATGTGGATCGCCTCACAATAGGGATCGAAATCCTTGTCCTTGACCTTCCGCCTGGTCGATCTGAACCCGATGATCGTCAGGTTGGCTGTGTCGTTATCCGCGATCTCGTTCCCGAACACTTCGACCTCGTCCGTCGCCATCAGGATCAGCCCACCACCAGGCGGGAGACCGGACACGAGCGTCCCGGGCTTGGCGAAGTTCTCCCGGTTATTCGCGATGATCCTGTTGTCGAAAACCCGGCACTGCCGGCTCTCCTTCTTGGGCAGGTTCGGCAGCTTGAACACGAGCACGCCACCCGTGTTGTCGGTTGACAGATTCCCGTAGACGTCGGCGCCAATCGAATTCTCAACCTCGATCCCGGTCACGTTCATCTTGGCCACATTGTTGCGTACGATGATGTTCTCGGACTGACCAACGTAAATCCCGGCGTCGGACGCGCCGATGGCCGTGCACCCCTCGATCAGCACGTTCCTGCTCTCAACCGGGTAGAGACCGTATGCACCGTTCTCCGGATTGGGTCCTCTCGTCCACTCCACACGGACATTCCGGAATGTGACTCCATCGACACCAGTCACCTTGACCGCGTCCCCCTGTGAGTCCTCTATTGCCAGGTCCTGGAGCGTAAAGCCACCCTTCGTCACCAGCAATCCCTCTCCACCGGTGCCCGTCACCTGATCCCTGAATTTCATGATGGTCTTGTCGGGTCCTACACCGGAAACCGTCACATTTTCCACATCAAGGGATAGCGTCTTTGAGAACTCGAACACCCCTGCAGCGAACCGGACCGTGTCTCCCGGCTTGGCCGTGATCAGCGCCCGCTGCGTTTCGCGTTGCACGTTCGGCCCTGGCTGTATCGCCTGGGGGGCCTGTTCACAGGATACCAGGACAGTTGCAAAAATGAGGGGTACGAGCCTTCTGAACATCATGCTTCTCCCGGTTGAGTGAGGCCCCAATATACACCGAATAACTGTAATCGGGGAGTGATACGGACGCCTTCCGATTGACACCGGCAGAGAGATGTGCTACCATCCCTATACCCCATGGGGGTATAGGGATGGCGCACACAAACATCAACAAATCCATCGTCAACCGACTTGCCCGGATCGAAGGCCAGGTCAAGAGCCTGCGGGCGATGGTGGAATCCGGTCGCGACTGCAGTGAGGTCCTGATCCAGGTCGCCGCAGCCAGAGCCGCGCTCGACCAAGCCGGTCGGCTGATCCTAGAGGACCATATGGAGCACTGTATCCTCGAGGCCGTGGATGAGGGGCGCGGTCAGGAAGCACTCGACGACCTGAAAGTCACGCTCAAGCGGTTTATACGTTGACCGATGAGCCGAAAATAGACGGGCTCGAACGGGCGACTCGTCGATACCCGGCATATCTGTTCTTCCTCAAGGCCAGCTATTGGGCACCGGTCTTCTTCCTCTACTTCAACAGCCTGCTGTCCCTGTCCGACGTCCTGCTGCTGGAGTCTATCTACTATATCGGTGTCGTCTGTCTCGAAGTACCGACGGGATACCTTGCGGATCGGATAGGTCCGCGGCGCGTGCTGATCGGGAGTTCGGTCGCCCAGATGGTGGCGTGCACGGCCTTTGTCAGTTCGGGTCACTTCGTGACGCTTGCACTTGGCCAGATCCTGCTCGCTCTCGGGATGAGCCTCAGCTCGGGGTCCGATACAGCCTACCACTATTCTGTCGTGCGTGCGCTCGATCGTGCGGACGAATACCCGGCTCGAGAAGGTCGAGCTTCACGCGCCCTCTTCCTTTCCCAGGCGTCATCCGCGCTGGTCGGAGGCGCTGTGGCCATCGTCGATCTACGACTCGCTTACGCGTTCACGATCCTGAGTTCGGCGATCGCCGCTGTCATCAGCTTCCACTTCGTCGACATCCCCGCAGGAGACAAGTCGGCCGAGTCTGTCTGGCGTCAATTGTCCTCGTGTCTCCAGCACGCCCGCCACCCGCGACTCGCGTGGCTCCTCGCCTTCTACATCTTTATAACCGTCGTAAACCATATTCCGCACGAGTTCTATCAGCCTTTCCTGGCCGATCTCGTGACAGCCAGCCATATGTCGCTTCAGGCACCCCTGGGTGCGGGGATCCACACCGCCTTGACGATGGTCGTCGCAGGGATCGCTGCGAATTACACGATTCGACTGCGAGATCGCCTGGGGTCATCTTTCGGGCTCCTGCTGGCGGCCGTCATCCAGACATCGATCATCGCTGCAATGGCGCTCAACCCTTCCCCCGTGATAGCGTTTGTCGTCCTTCTGCGAAGCGTTCCCCGTGGCCTGATGATGGCTCCACTCAACGCGGAGATCGTCCCCCTGATCGCCGAAGGGCGTCGCGCGACTTACCTGTCTCTCCAGAGCCTTCTGGGCAGACTTGCGTTTGGTGCAGTCTTGGTCGCTCTCTCGAGGACCTTCGTGTCCGAGGCGATCGCCGAACCTCTGGAGACCGCGATGGTTTGGGCGGCGGTCGGGCTCATCCTGCTCACCGTTGCGCTTCCGATTTCGGCCCGTAAGGCCGACACCCCCTGATACACACAAAAGAGGGGACGGCCCCCCGGCGTGCGCGTCCCTTCACTCGTCCCCCTCTGGACGGGTTTATGCGTTGATATGTACGATCCAGATTGGTCGGCCGAGCTTCGTCTTCTTCTCCTCTTCCGCCTTGGCGGAAGGGGTCGGCCGGACGCGAACGGGGTCCTGTGCGTTGCGATCGCTCAATCGCATAAAGCAGAACACCTGCAGGGCGAGAGCTGCCAGCATCAGGGATGAAATCAGTGTGATCATCTTGTCCTCCCGGCGAAATAGGAACACTGGTTGCGTGGACAGCCCTATCCAACGCACATTGTGTGCCACCACAAACATTAACACATCTAAAAATAAAAACCATTTTATCGCAATGTCCTTATGGTTTTGCGCGCTTGTCGCGCGCCCGAACACACGGTGATCTGCCTCACTGGCGGTCTTCGACCACTGCCTGACGGATCCCCGCCAGGCCCTGTAACGTCCTGTCCACATAGGACGATTCGGTCTATCAAACCGATACAACTAGCGCAAATCTTTAAATTTTACTCCCTTAAAAACAATAATTGACGCATTCACCTATGGCATCTGAATTGCCTCTCTGGACGTGTGGAATCCGACTCACACACATCCATCACGTCGGGAGGTTTTGATGGTGATTCAGCTCGAGGCTTCGCCTCGTCCCTTGGTCCAGCTCGCGCTGTGCCCGATTCCGCCCACTTTCACCTTTGGGAGTCGAAACTCGAATACCGTAGCGACACCCTGCCAGGCCGTCTTCTGGCCTATGAGGTGGCCATTACCGAGGAGGGGCCGTGTCTGTGTTCAGAACTCGGCGTGTTCGAACCCCACCCGCTGGTGTGTCAGCTGCTAACTGCCTCGGAGCTGTTAGGCAAGAGGAGACGCCGTGGACGCATCCTGCGGTGGTGGGGCCGGAGCAGGATGAGGCGCGCGCAGGCTTGTAGCTCCTCGCGTGCTTCCTCCGCATCTTCGGCGTAGAGCTCCTCCAGATCTGCGTCATTTGGGACCCATGACAAGGCGCGATAGTGATCGACGATCACATTCCGCGCGATCATATAGATCCAGCCGTTGATCAGATCAGCATCCTTGAGCGACGGCATGTTCACGTGGATCTTCAGGAATACTCCTTGAAGCAAATCCTCAAACAGCATCTGACGGCAACCGCTTGCCTAGGAATCCGCGCAGCGTATTGGCGTGTTCGTGCCAGATAGTCTCGCCGACTTCAGTACGGTCTTCAGAGCTCATCCACAGGGTATAAGGGGTTTGGGGTGAATTGCCGGATCCTGCACGTTTCAGCAACCGTTGACAGTACCTGAGATAAATCAGACGGGGCTTTCAGGATAAAAACGCAAAGAATCTGGCTCAGACTGGTTTGGCCCACGTAATGTGTTATGCCTGCGGGTGGGATCAAAATGTGACACATTCGTGGGAAAACTTGACACGCTAATATGATTACAACATCTTATAAGGGCTTCGTTATCAACAAATTAGCTGAATTAGGAGTCTTGAAATGGTATTCGCGGTCGTCTCCGTATTCGCTCTGGTCGGAGTGGTGGCAGCAAAGTTCTTCACGGTTGCCAGCCTAGAGAGTCTGCGGAAGAGAGCAGCTGAGTCCGACACGGAAGTGCGCAAGGTTCGCGGTCAGGCCAAGGCGGCTCTGCAGGCCAATGGTGTCGCTGGCCGAGGGATCAACACCAAAGCGCGCAAGAAAAAGGCCCTCGAGAAGCAGATTAAGAAGTGCCGGAAGGAACTCGCCGAACTCAGGAAGTAGTTTCAGGCGATACGACAATGAAAAAGGCGGAGCCGATCGAAATGATCGCTCCGCCTTTCCTTTTGCCTGGCCAGCTCAGTCAGCCTAGGCCGACGTAACCCTTTCCTTCGACGACTTGGACCTGCCCGCCGATAGCCGCCCACTCCCTCGCGATCCGCTCGAGCATCCGATCCCCCGGGAGCCCGAAGCCAGGTGCGGATAGATCCGCTGCTCGTTGGGAACGTTGTCACAACCCTCTTCATCGCACAGGACGATAGGGTGCAGACAGAGGTCGGACAAACCCTCGAGACCAAGTGATCCAGTGATGATCACACCTTCCCAGACCGTGGGCATCGTCCAGTGATTCGGCCAGCGGGAATGAAAGATAAAATTCGCCAGGCTCAGGAAGACGGGATTGCCGTCCACAACCTCGATCGCACAGGGCTGTGGGACCCCGTGAAACAGCGCGGCCGTCGCTCCCCTCGCAATGACCTGACGCGCAAAGCTCCGCTTCCAGTCAAGCGTCGTGCCCCAATCCTCCGCCCATAGATGTTCGTGGACAGAAACAAACACCTGGTCGGCGCTTGCCACCGCGATCTCGACGGCGCGAATCGCTCGATCGACATCGTTCACGAGCAAGGTGAAGTCTTCTCCATCCTCCTCGCCACGAAGCGGGTTCAGGAGAGCATTCCTCCCCGGCGATCCACTCCCTCGTCTGCGCGTTGGCCGTATCCAACGCCACCAACCCGATCGTTGTGTGACCGACCTCCAAATAAGCCGCGTCTATCAGGGTCGCCCCGGTACCGGTCGCCGCGAATCCCATCCGAGTCGCCAGTTCACGGGTATAGGTGAACCCATCCCTTCCACCCTCACCGGCATGGTTGTTGGCAAGCGACAGCAGGTTGAACCCCATTCATCGGAGGGCCTCAAGTGTGTCAGGAACGGACGTATTCCCCAGAGCCTTCTCGGGGTCCGGACTGACAGCACCTTCGTAATTCGTAAACGCTATGTCCGTGTTACGGACAGGATCCACCACTTCGCAGAAAGCGAGGATCCACGTGACTCCTCACGTCGTATTGCATAGGAGCCCGACCAGTCGCCAGAAAACGTAGATCCGACATCCCCTTTAGCGGTCCTTCCCGAAGGGCCACCAACCTCGCTTTTTGCCTTTGCCCTGCTCGTCTGAACCACCTTCCTGCCAGTCCCCCGGTGGCACCGCTGACAACCGCATCAGCACGGCTTCTAGCGCCCCCTTCAGAATCACCGACGCCTTCTCCTTGTCGCTGTCTACCAGGTGAAGCCCCAGCGCCACGGTCTGCCGAACATCAGACGGGAACACGTGATTAATGATCGCGTCATCCTCCGTCAGCGCACCTCCGCCGGTTCGGACCTTGTAGGCCTCGCGAGCCGCGCGTTCGAATGCGTCCGCATCCCGGTTCTCGATCGTCCCGCGGATACCCTCCTGCAACAGCGCCGTGATCCGTTCTGTCATCTCATCTGTCGACACGTTCCCTCCAGTTCAGCAGCTCAGAACAGCGTATACTCCCCCTCGCGGATCACCTCCACATCGCCCGCGTCTCCAGACAGGACTACAGACGCGACCTGGATCGGGCACTCTCTGGCGTAGACGATATCCTGATGAACGATCGTCTCGGGCCCTTTGAACGCGCCGGGCCCGACGGTCCCATCTAGGTGCTCGCTGCGCCCGTAGGCCCAGTGGAATCCCGCTTTTTCGTCTTCCAGCACGTTCCCCCAGACCACCGCATCCGGGTTACAGCCAAAGGCAAACTCAGCGATGTTCGCTCTCGCCGGATCCTCGGCGAAGTAGGCGTTCATCGTGTCGGCGCCATCACCGCCAACCCCGACGATCCGATTCTCGCTCACGCTATATATATGTGCTCGGTCACCATCCAAGACCGGAATCTCCCCTTCCGTGCGGCTGGCTTCCCCTTCACGCTCTCCTTCGTAGGGCACCAGGAAGCTCTCGCCGCTGGGCAGATTTATCACGCGCCCCTCCTTGTCCCGAGGCAACTGGCCGTCGTCCATCAAGGCGGGACGATACCGCAGGTCGACGTGCCACTCGTGACCCGTCGAGAATCGCACGTCCGCCGAGTGTGCGGCATCCAGCCGGTCCTTCAGGATCTGACAACGTCGTGCGACCTCTGCGTAGTCGGCTGCCAGGGCCGTCGACTCCGTCCGCCTCGCCACACCGGGAAGTGTCGCACACCTGAAGTCGGGGTGGTTCTTAGACCAGTCCACCATCGGCGCAGTCGGTGAGAACTCGCTCAACGCCACGCAGATCGATGCGTCTGCCAGTGCGCGCCCAAGTGGAACGGGATCTCCCGCATCCAGTGGCAGGTTTCCGTTGTGCGCACCCACTGCCGGATAGGTCACAAGGGGACCGACATCGATTCCCCAGGCGTCCCCATTGGCCGCCAAAGCCTCCCGCCATTCCGACGCCATCTGACGTCGCTCCTCCCACAATGGATCATCCGGAATCGTCCCGTGCGGATGGTCCGCGACCACCACCAACCGTTCACCGGCCTGCGGATGAAAGACATTCCCTAACAGCTTTACGACATCGAACACGCGACCTCCTCCTGAATACGACACGGTCGCAAACCTATCGTGAACACGAGGTTGGCGCAACACAGGACCCGATTTTCGTTGCCCGGGGTCTGTTCAGACATAAATTGGTGCGGGAATGGAGGGATGTGGAACACGTGCTGAGAGTGGTCGAGAACGGTCAGGCATTCACGTTGGAGGCCGAATACGATGGTAATTTCTGGTTCGTGAAGATATACGCTCACGGCAACGGCGAGAAACGCCGCCGATTCACCTACAAGATCAACCATCCGAAGGATGAAGAAGCTGCCTGCCAGCGCGGATGGGAGTTGTTCAAAGAGCGGCACCTGAACGGGACCTCAAGCTGAGGAGCGCGCAGTGGAAGGATCATGGTTGTAGATGACGAGCGTGACGCACGGATTGCGACTCGCCGGATCCGCGAACAGTCCGGTCACGAAGTCGTCGAAGCCAGCACGGGGAAAGAAAGCATCGCGGTCCTCGAATCGACCGCTGTCGACCTGGTGATCACGGACATCATGATACCCGGACAGAGCGGCGTCGAATCGCTCGCCCAAATGCGCGAGCTCTACTCCGGCCTCCGTGTCATTGCCACGTCCACCCACACCCTCGCCGAACTCCCCGAAGCCAAGCGGATGGACGCCGCCCGCGCCATCGTCAAACCCTTCACAGTCGACACCCTGACAAACTTCAACATCGGCTTCCTCGAAGAAATCGACGAATCCCCTGAAGAAGAGGAAGAGGATCCCGAACTCCTCGCCGAAGATATCGACGACAACCGCTTACGCCTTTGGCGACAGCCGCCCTCGCTGACTTCTAACGGAGTTCGTGCTAGCGAACTCACAAGCAACGCGTGAGCGTTGCCAACCCTTAACTCGGGCTTCTCACTATGCATGTCTCTGTCTGGAACGACGCCACCCTCTCCGACCGCTACCTCAAGCAAGTCACGCAGCTCGGCGCCGAATACATCGACTTCGGTTCCGGCGCCTGGTTCAAGGGCGTCAAGGAGCAGGGCTACCCTGACCTCGACGCGGTGATCCAGGCTCGCAAGAAAATCCAGTCCTACGGCCTCGACATCAACCGCGTCACGCTGCCCGATGTCAGCCAGGAGTTCATGGACGGTAAGGGGAACGAGCAGGACATCGAGAACACCTGTAACGCGCTCAAAGTGTTCGCCGAAGCTGGATGCCCGATCGCCCGACAGCGTTTCTCTGGTGACACCTTCCCCCAGATGATGGCGAGATGGCGAGCCAGTCAGCGAGGAGGGCTCGAGGCGCGTGCCGAAACCCTCGCCCGTCCTACCCCGGAGTATCCGAGCCAGGAAGAGCTGGACGCCTGGTGGGGACGGTTCCGAACCGTCTTCGACCAACTCGTCCCGATCGCGGACGAGACCGGGATCAAGTTGAGCGTACACCCGTCTGATACACCCAACCAGGATACCCCGTTTGGCGGCATCGGATTCCACCGGATCACCGACGCCTATCCCAGCCGAAACGTCGGCTACCTCTACTGTTGCGGAACCCGCGCGGAATCAGGTGGGTCGGCCATCGTGATGGACGAGATAAACAACTACGGCCGGAAGGGCAAAATCTTCATGGTCCACTTCCGGAACGTGCGCGGCAGCCTCGCCACCGCCGGCGGATTCGAGGAGACCCTCCTCGACGACGGTGACATGAACATGTACAAAATTTTGCGCGAACTCCGAAACGTCGGCTTCACCGGCTGCGTCAATCCTGATCACCACCCCCGCTTGGAAGGCGACGAAGGCGGTCTAACGGCGCAGGGCTACGCCATCGGCTACATCAAGGCTCTCTTTGCCGCGCTGTCAGTGGAATGACTGTGGTGGCCCGTTCATCCAGAGTAGGGCTGGCGAAACCAGACCGTATCGAGTGACCGCTCGGTTCTTCGGCTTTCTTGACAGAAAAATGACGAAAAGGTAAATTTTCCACCGAATCGGGCTACGCCAATTCCCTGGATCTCATACGTGCCGAAGTGGTGGAATTGGTAGACGCGCTGCGTTCAGGGCGCAGTGGGCTTCGGCCCGTGGGAGTTCGAGTCTCCCCTTCGGCACCAATAAAAAACAAGGGCTTACGTCATCATCGACGTAAGCCCTTTTCATTGCCCAATGAACCAAGCTACAGATCTGCTACCGCCTTAGGTTCTTTGTACCCGAACAGTGTATCTACTCACGAAGGTGCTGGATAACAGACCAAAGGTCTGGATGAGCTCACCTAGCTTAGGCCTCTGCATCAGTGGCTCCTCGTTTGCCAATGCCAAGTATAGCTGCTTCAGGTTGTCGAGGACCTCAACAATCTTATCCGGAGTAAGCACCCTTGCGGTCTCCGGGTATTCGGTTCCCTCGTCTGCCACTGTCACCGATGCTGCGACCACCGGAATCACCTCGGCTTCTCTCGCTTGATAGTTTCTACCGTACCATTCAAGGCTAGTCAGGTGCTGCCCACCGTCCTTCTTATGTAGTGACTCCTGGTTTTGGTTCTTTGCCTCGATCACAAGAGACAAAGATTCTGCCTCCCCTCATTGAAACTACCAAGAGACAGGGGGAACGCAAGTAGCAGAAGGCAAAAGTGACCTTCGCACGCGTAGAGACAGGCTTGAGGGAGCAATATGCGTGAAGATGGTATTTCTGAGAGCAACGAACCCAGACACCGGGACGCGATAGCTAGGTGATAAGCTGAAGCAACTGGCCACGGATCTCACGCCAGTCATCTTCTAGCCCTAGTGTCACTATCCTGAGTCTGTGACCCTGTATCTCATAGTCAAGCGACAAGCTCTCCGATACGGTCGGGTACAAAAGCACCCCCTCTAGCGTCTGGTTCTGGCCCGATCGGTATCCGAGATTCTGCAGGTACGAGTAGATCTGATAGAGGTTTGCAGACCTGACGGACGTCTTGCCTCTATACTCCTGAAGCGTCTGAGAATAGAACTTGGTGTCAATGACAATCTTGCGCGTCGGCGACTCAAGGCTTATGTCAGTCCTCATATGAGGCAGCAGAGCTACATCCTCAGATGCGCCAGACACTCCTTCCCATCGCATCCGCTCACTCGAGACCGTGAACTCTGACTGTTCTCTCCGAAAGAAGTTGAACACGAATTTCTCAAACAGGCGTCGCATTGCGTGCTCATCCCTAACGAAGTCCCTGAACCGCGAAGCCCCTTTATCCTCACCTACCAGCGATTCCTCGTGTATGAGTCGGCAGACGTTGAGCGCGAAGCGGTAGAACCGATTGTTGCGATGGTACACAATGGAATCAAAAAGCTTAGAACTGACCTCAACCTCTTTGATTCCACCCAGCCTTCTATATACTCGAACAAGACGCTTGCGGATGTCTTCGTCTATCTCCCGACAGCGTATGACTTTACCTATCGTAGTTTTCAGTAGCCTGTTCTGTAGGACATCTTGCGAGAATTCATCATACTGACAATTGACTCGCCCCTGGACCAGAAGACTGCGCTTTGCGGTCACGGAGATGTTGGGCTTACCCTTTGGTGATCTCGTGTCCTCTTCGACTAGCACGTAACTGCGATCTAGGCCACGCCTCAGCAAATACGAAGTACCGGCCTCGAGTATCCTAGCCAACAGGTCCCTACCTGCGTCTATGTCCTCATCCTCGAGGTCTAGCAGATCGCTTTCCTGCAGGACGTCCCACGCATAGCAGAGCAGGTAGTAGAGGTTTCTGATAGGTATTCGGTTCATTCCACTAACGCGGCGATTTCTTCTTCCGCTCGGTCAAGGTCATCGAACCAGTATTCGCGAAGCAGGGGAGCAATCTCGAATTCAACAACTGATCTGTACCAATCCATATCGAGCTCTTCTTCAGTATCCTGCGGACAGAAAAAGCTATGCCCAATTTCATAGCCTTGCCCAAGATTGACGGTATCGTCGCGGATACGCTCGTTAAGCGAGCAGATTCGGTTGATGAGGTAATCCGCTACGTCCTCTTCGACCAAGCCACTCAAGAACTCTCTGAATCGAGACGAACCAACCTGGGGCCTCAGGTCAAAGAACGTGAACCTTCGCCTTAGCGCGTAGTCAACGAGCGCGAGTGACCGGTCTGCTGTGTTCATCAGCCCTATCACGTGCACGTTCTCAGGAACCGAGAACCTCTCGCCAGAGTCTGAATATGTCAGCGGTATAGAGAATCCATCCCCCCGCTTGTCAGCCTCCAGCAACATCAATAATTCACCAAAGATCTTACTAAGGTTGCCCCTATTCACTTCATCGATGATGAAGACATAACTTGCCGCACTGTTCTCTCGGGCGGCATTACAGAACTCGTAGAAGACGCCGTACCTTAAGCTGAAGCCGCCTTCTCGAGTCGGACGCCATCCTTGCACGAAGTCCTCGTAGGAGTAGGATTGATGGAACTGTACCATTTCTACCTGCTCCTCTGCTTTGAATCCGATCAGAGCATACGCTAGCCTACGAGACGCAAAAGTCTTGCCGACTCCCGGTGGCCCTTGGAGTATGATGTTCTTCTTCCTTGCAAGGGTATCGACCATTCGTTGGAGGTCTTCCTTGGAGCAGAACAGGTCTTCGAGAGCATCATCCAAATCATAGGGATCGAGACCTATTCCTTCGCCTGCTCGTGACACTTCGTCCAATAGCAGTGGCGTCACGAACTCGACCAACACCCTGTAGTCCGTTACGTCGGTTAGAGTCTTGACCGCCATCTTGATGCCACTTGGCAACGTCCACGGTCCCTCCCTGACCCACTNAACTCGCCTAATACTCTTGTACTCGGCTCTAGTGGCGTCTAGCGAATAGCCAGACCGAACGATACCGAGAGCAAGGATTTCCGACCTGCCCTTCTTCACTATCAGAATGTCCCCTTCGCTTACCGTATGTGTGAAGTCGAAGCAAGCACGTGCGTTGTTTACGTGTCGCAAGCCATCCGCGTAATGCTCGTCCACTGCGCGTTCAAAGTCTTCCAGTTGTTCAAGGAGACCCATATCTCCGAGAAAGTCCCNCCCGATGGCNGCAATACGCTCCNNTTTGCACTGCCCCCAGAGCCTACCCCCTTCTCCGAGACCTATGGTCCAAAACTTAGTGTCTGCAGGCAGTGAATCCGGTACAGGCAATTGTGGGTGCTCCTCTCGAAGAGTTAGCCAAGTAGGGATGTCGGACGGATTTATACAGCTAAGCACATCCATCGCTGCCTCAGTGCTCAGTGCAAACAGATAGCCTTGCTTAACTGATCCGTTTGAATCTAGGGGCCCACCCTCCACTGACCTCAAGGTGGTTAGGTCAGTTACTTCGGATAGGGGCACGGGATTGTCGAGATCGTGGTACGCAAGATCGACTTGCCAACCCTCAGGCTCCCACTCAGTAGAGCGTATAGAGGTTGGCTTTTGAGCTGTGAATCCCGCACTTTCTGCCAATGATACAGCGCGCAAGAATCCTCGACTGTAGCTGAGGACAACATCTCCCGGTGAGACTGCACTCACGTTGGTCCAGAAACCCCACGTTTGCCCTCCCTCGTTCGCCTTGGGAGCCCATATGAGGCTACCCTCTCGTTCCTCACGAAATGTTTTGCCCTGGTTGACCCACCAGTAGCGCTTCGGTCTGTTAGAATGCGTTCTGCGGTCAGGCCACCAACGTCGACTGATCTCGCGCTGAGCTCGACTCCGGTGGGTCTGCCTCAACAACAGCTCAAAGAAAGCAGGCTTTAACAGAGCGTAGTTGATTCTCTCCTGAATGGATCGAATGCTTACACCACCGTGTGGATCTACGAGCTCGCTACCATCTTTGTATGCAAGAAGCCAGAAAAGATCGCCAGAGAGATGGTAGTAGGCCAGCGCGCCCTGTTGGGCGCCGGCATCTACTCCCAGCTCTTTCAGGCGAGATAGGAACCGTGGTAGTAGCTCCTCAAAGTGCAGCTGATTCTGGACTATCTTTCCCTCTTCCACCAGCTCGACTGCGGCAGCAAGCATAGCAGGCTTGTAGAGACGTGGGCCCCCTTCGGATACGTCCACGTTCAGCCCACGCAGATGACCACAGAGGTTCTCCAGTCTGCCGATTGTCGAACGAGTGGGAAGAATAAGACTTCTGTTATCCGACAATCCCAAATCTGGGCCTTGAAGCATTGATGCACGAACGGCGCTAGTCGAATGGAATTCAGTTGGGGGTGTTCCCTCGAGAGGCAGCTCACCAGCCTTAACACTATAGAGATCGAACATCACCCTTGCTGGCTCGTTCGCCGAGAGTCTCTCGACTTGGCAGCCCGCCTCATCTACACTCATCACGCGGTAGTGAGCCCCTCGTTCTATACTTTGGAAGACCACATTCTCGGACTGATAGAGCTCCATAGTGGCCCTAAAGCTAGCTTCAGGACGCACCAATCGAGACAAGAGGTCTGCCTCAGAGTCGGAAAGACGAACGTTTGTACCTTGCGACATCCGCATCAGGTGCATATCTCGGAGCAACGCCTCCTCGACTATCGCCTGCCTACCTAGAGGGTCATTCCGCACAACAGAGAGCGTTAGCCTGACACGCAGCTCAAGTCCACGTCGATTATCGCCTACGTAGTATCCAGCCTCGTGAGGTAGATCCTCCATATGTTCAGGTGAAGAGGTCAGCGCACCTTCAGCCCAAAGCCCCCCAGAGGTACCAGATTCCCACAGGAAGACGCGGTCTCCGCTGTGAATCTCATCTCGAAACTGCTTTACAGCCCAAGTGAATTCACGAACACCGTCTTCAAGAGCCCTCCTGACTTCGTACATCCTAGGGTTAGCCTGAAACACCCACGACTTCCGTCCACTCGCTTCTGCCATCACCGGCTCCTGGTAGCCTGATCTGATTCCATACGCAACCTAGCTCGCCACAGAGCTGCGCTGCTCTCTCTCCCAAACAAGCTGTTCAACGCTGTTTTCGAGATGGCCCGGCGCTAGGTGTGCGTACTTCATTGTTGTTGTGATATCGCGATGCCCAGCCAGTTCCTGCGCTGTACGGACATCCACGCCCTGCATGATCAAGTTACTCACGAAAGTGGCAGCAATCTTCGATTATTCCTGGTCTGACCCGAGCGCACCTTGGTTTATCCTTTTCTGCTATCCCGCCCCTCTGTTTTCTTCTTCAAGCCACTCTTTGTCGATCATCGGCATCGGATCGGGTGGTCCCAAGCCCGTTTCCTTCCTCCAACGTAATAGTGGATGTTCACGATCAGATTGTGGGAGATCGACGCGGGTGCCATAAGCGGCTGATTCGAAGATGCCCATGATGATTTCCACCACGTGACGGCCTTCGTGCCCGCTGCACTCGTGCGGTCGACGTTCATCCAGCGCCCGGACATACTCTTCTACGAACCAGTAGTCCCCTTCTGTGGTACTGCCGTCGGGGATCTTTTTTGCTGCTTCTTCGAAACTCTCAGGATAGAGAGGTGTAAGTTTCTCCCATCGATCCAGATTATTCTCAGGCACCATGTGTGGATTCGGCAGATGCCAGGCACCCTGTGTATGCCACAGCAATCGTCCTTCCGTGCCGTAGAGCTCGATCACGTGGGCATTGACATCGTTCGATTCGAGGTGATGCTGAAGAAGGGTACCAGTAACCCCATTAGGAAACTGTAAAGATGCCGTAACGTTATCCCCTGCAATCGTTCCGTTTCCACGAGGAGCAGGCAAAACGTCCTTCGGAGTGATCGGACGGCCACGCCTGGTAGCATGTGCCGTGACGCTTTGACAATGGCCGCCAAACTTGATCATGCTGTTTAGCAGGTGCGTCCCGATCTCCATTAGGCCAAAACCGCCATAGTAGCCCTTACCACTGGCGTAGATATAGCGCAGTTCGCCGATCTTGCCTGACTCGTAATACTTGCTGATCGCCTGAGCCCAGGCGTGCAAACGCCACTGATGGTGCACCGCGACCTGAACGCCCTTCTCCTCAGCTTTCTCCATCACTGAATCAGTTTCGAGCAGGTCCATTCCCATCGGTTTTTCGACTTCGATGTGGACCCCGTGCTCCAGCACACGCAGAGCCAGGGGTGCGTGCAGATACGGTGCGGTCGGAATGGCGACGATGTCCGGCTGCGTCTGACGGATCATCTCGTCCAGATCAGTGAATCGGCCGGCAACGCCGAGTTCATCCCCCAGGCTTTTCGACCGATCTTCGAGCAAATCGCACAGACCAACGACATTGGTCCGAGGGTGGGCTTGGTAGACTCGGGCGGCAGATGTTCCCCGCGATCTACACCCTAAGATAGCTACTCGATACGTCTTCATCCTTCCTCGCTTTCTGCGAATGGGATTCCGGGGCCAATCCGGTGAGTCAACACACCAGTTCACCCCAGACAGGGTCATTAGATGAGCCAGCGACAAATTGATTCGATTTTACTGCAAATGGGATCGATACGCTCCTGCGAACGTCTCAATTCCAATGTGTTTGGCAAGAGTACATTAAGGAACATTCTAGCCACGTACCGTTCACGTCCAGGACCCAGTAAGTCAAACCCGCCCCACAACTCCCAGCAGCACCTCGTGAACGGCTGTGTCTCAGACCTCTGTTTCATCAAGAGACAGACTATCCTTGCTTGACCACAGGTCCTTTCATCGAGCCTGACCCGATTTGAGGTCGACGCCCTTTCTGAGGGATGCTTTCTGCGCAGAATATCGGGAAGCGAATGCCTGCAGTTGTGCCAAATCCGCGACGTTCTCCGGCCGGCGACTTCTCACTGTAATTGGTGCAACACCGTAGTGGGTACTCAGGGTATCGTAGCCTTGCTTCTGCTGTTCTGTCAGAGCTGCGGCCAGGGATGGTGCAACATACCGCAGGTCGACACTCCACCTTACTTTGTCGGTGGTGTTGGGCTTGCTGGAATGAAAAATAAGGTTTGAGAAGAAAAGGATGTCACCCTGACTCATCGGCAAGGCAGTTGGTTTGCCACGCTTATCCACCTCCTCGGTGGTAATCATCAAATTATCCGCACCGCGGTTCCCCTCCAGAAGACCCCACCTGTGGCTCCCCGGCAATACGTAGAGGCAACCATTGTTTTCGTCCACATCGACTAGAGGGATCCACACACTTACCACGTGCAAGTGCTGAGTCGGTTCTCCATAATATTGACTGTCCTGATGCCAAGGAAAAATGGCAGACGCATTCTGGGGCAGTTTCGGCCTGGTGACGAAACTGCCCGTCCAGGCGACCTCTGGTCCCAGGAGGGACGAGATGCTGCCCAGGATTGCCGGGTGCCGTACGAAGTTGAATAGCTCTGGGGAATCGAGTCTTCGTGTTAGATCCTCCAAGCGGCTCCTGAACTTCACTTCCTCATTGATCACGGCCAGACGGCGTTCAAAGGACTCAGTTTCATGCAAGGAAGACATCTTTCCCGCACGATAGAGTTTCTGAGCATGTTCTTCGATGAGTGTAGAAATCAACCCACGTAGCAGGAGCAGATCTTCCTGCTGAAGCCCCTCCCTAAGCACCAGGCAACCCTGGTGTCGGTACGAATCCAAATCTGACTGACTAAGTCCTGGCATGGATTCCCCTTCGGGGACTACGGCATGAACAACCCGCCGCTGACGTGCAGCGTTTGACCCGTGACATATTCTGCGGCGGGTGATGCGAAATAGGCCGCTGCGTGGGCAATATCTTCGGCTATTCCCTTACGACTGATGAGCATCGGAATTCCCAGCCAGTCCATTGGCTCGTCTTCCTGAATCGATACTGCCGTGGATCTATCTTCGGCTAATTCTCTGTCGGTGGGCCCCGGACAGATGGCATTGGCAGTGACAAAGGGAGCACCTTCATGAGCTATCCCTTTTGTCAGAGCAATCAAGGCGGCCTTGGAAGCGGCGTAGGTGGCAAAGGACCCACCACCGCGCCCATAAACGGCGATGTTCGACGAGATTGCCACAATTCGTCCGAACTTCCGATCGACCATCCCCGGTAACAGTTCTCGGGCAAGTGCGAATGTGGCACGTGCATTGACGTTCATCACCCGTTCCCATTCCTCGTCGGGTGTATCGACGATTTTGTGAGGTTGGCCGATTCCGGCATTACTCACCAAAATATCCACCTGACCGAAAGCCTCATTCGCTTGACGGACGAGCGCGGCACACTGAGTGGTATCGCCGACATCCGCGCAAATGGTCGTGGCGCGCCCACCTGCGGCCTCGATGTTCTTTCGTATTCTATTGGCTTCTTCGTGGCCAGTGCTGTAGTTGATGGCAATGTTTGCCCCAGCCTGAGCAAGCACCAGCGAGAGCGTAGCTCCGATACCGCGCCCACCACCGGTAACCAGCGCGACTTTTCCAGAAAGATCAATCTGCCCTGCTTCGATTTTACCGACGCCTGTCGTTGAGTCACGCGTGTCTTGCATCGTTTTTCACCTCAGTCGTTACCATGTCCAGAATGTAGAAGGGTTTAGCTTGCGCCTTCACAGGTTGCCAGAATAGGCGTCTGCAGTGCGCGCCCCCTTTAAGGCCCAGGTTACCCAAGTATCGTGATTCCACCTTGGTTACTAACTTTGCTTATTAATCCTGGACCCAAAATTAATAATCGCATCAAGGCGTCCCGCCACTATCTATTAATTACCGGGTTTTAGCAGTTCATGGGCTATTGCAATTACAGATTCGCTGGATATTATAAAGTTTCAAATGGCGCTTATTTTAAAAGCACACATCGGACGTTTTCATCTGAGAGGTAATACGTGAGATCTCGGGTAATCGTATTTCTGTCTTTGGCTTTCGGCCTCGGAATGATGGCATCACACTCCCGCGGGGCTGATACGGAAAGCAATCCAGGAACTGTAGTTCACCCCAAGGCAGTGTCTTTGTGGGCGCTTGGGACTGTTTCGCGGATTAGCCAATGGGATAAATTCCAGCTCCAGTATGTTCCAAGCTGGTCCGTTCTTCCCGGTCGCGATTCAAATCTTCTACCGAATAACAACAGTCAAAGTACACGAGAGGCTGGATCTGGCTGGATTGAGATCACTATCGATGCCGAACGCCAAACTCAGGAGCACCCAAATGATCGCACGCCAATCTGACAAAGAGACCAACACCCGCGAGTCCCCGAAAGGCCGATTCGGATTCTCCCGCAAAGCCCTTTTCACCATCCCCGAAACAGGCGGCCCCTTCGACCTCGACGCCGTCACCCTGCCTCCCGGAAAAAAGAACTTCCCTCACCACTCACACGCCGCCCTCTGGGAGATGTATTACATCGTGTCGGGAACGGCCACCATACGGATGGACGACGAACACCACACAGCCAAGACCGGTGACGCGATTATGTGTCCACCTGGCATGGCACACCAGATCAGCAACGACACAGACGAGGATGTGGTCTATCTCGTCGTCTCCGATGACCCGCCGTTCGACGCGTGCTACTACCCGGACAGCGACAAGCAGTTGATTGCAAGGAAGGTGTGGAAGGGACAGCCGGATGAGGATCGTGTCTTCTGGACGCGGACGGATCAGACGTACTACGATGGAGAGGAATGATCGTAGGACCATCCGAGGGCAGAGATCTGACCCTCAAGACGCTCGATCGGGCAGTTGAGTACTGAACACTACGGCTTCCTGGCACGCAGCCTTTCCACTGCCCTTTCCAACGCCTCCCTGCCAAGCACCTGATCCGGCTCCAGATGGACAGAGTGACGGTGGGCCAGGACTGCTCGGTCGAACTGCCCAAGCGCCTCGTGGAGGATTCCTGCGTAGTAGTAAAGCAACCCGTGAGACGAGTCGATCTCCAGGAGTGGCGTCAGGAACGTACCCGCAGCTTCACTGTCACCTTCGCTAATCAGCTGGTGAAACTCCTCTCGAATCATCCCGAGGACGTCGTCATCGAGACCGTGGATTCCAAAGGCGACCTGGATGGCCGACCATCGCTCGGCACGTAACCCGATCCTGGTGAGCAACCGGTAGAGCAGTACCCATTCTGCAGGGGATTCACTGGAAAACGGTATAACCGATTGGAGTCCGGGCAGATCTCTGGGGTCCTTGTTCTGTCGGGTCAGTCCCGCCAGAATGGCTTCGGCGGAAGTCGGACTCCCGGCCAATGCTCGGGCAAGATAGCGATCCGCCCCTTCCACGTCGCCCTGCTGGAGGTGCCAGAAACCCAAGTTGAGCAGACCCGCGACATAGTCCGAGTTTAGCCGGATGCCCGACCGATACAGCTCGATCGCTTCCGCCGTGTGTCCGTCCTGGATGAGAGCGAAGGCGATGGCCGACAACTCAGTGAAATAGTCGTCCCTTTCGAGCCGAAGGCTGCAAGCCTGCGCGATTATGGGAGCAGCCTCACGCGTCCGGCCCCTGGCACGTAACAACGACGCCAGATCCCGCGCAACCTCGGCGTTCTCCGGATCTTTGACGCGGGCGGCCCCAAGCAGGTCCATGGCCGATGCCGTGTCACCTCTCGCTGCGGCACTCCGACTCTGGTAGCTCCGCTCCTGAGCGTCCCGGAGGCCGACCAGCAGATAGTCCCGCTGCCCCAGATTATGGGCCAGGATGTCGCCCCATCGGGCCCCGCTCCAAATGTCCCCACGGGTAATGGAGACAATCCCCTCGTAATATCTGGCGACATCGGGGTTCCGGATCCGATTCTCACCAGTTGCGATTGTTTCCACGTACCCAACTGGCACGGCGCGTCGAAAGTGACCGATCCGTGATCCCAAATCGTGGTTTGGCAGCCGGCTCAGAAGAGGATCTCCGAGCCCCATCGGATCGATGATGTGTTCTTGAGGCCCCCAGGCATAGCCGATGACCCCGATCGACCCCTTGACCACTGGCTCCCTTTTCGCCGCAAAGGTGATCCGGGGTGGAAACACGGGTGCGTGGCCCCTCTCGATGGCCGGAAGCAGCCCATACCGTCGGTAGTACATCCCCCTCTCGTCCAGAACGCCGGACCGAGAGTAGACGGTGTGACCAAAGCTTTCTCCAACACGAAACGGCGACAGGTGATGAAGGCTGCTGACCACGAGGGCGGCCGCCGCCACGGCCAACCACGTGGACAGATTCATGCGGAGCCTCGCCAGGACGATCACAGCGAATACGAGCGACCCGGTGAGAAAACGCCCGACCATGAAACCGCCTCCGATCCAGACCACGTAGGCGAGGTGAAGGATCATCCCAGCCGCCAGTGTCAGGCCAACAGGCTCCCGACGAACTGCAGCCACAACGAAGGCGCCCATTATAAGTACACACGAAAGCCAGTCGTGCATCCAGCAGCTGCCGAGATAAGAGATTCCTTGGCTCAGCAGGTCCATCCTGGGGATCCCGCTACCCAACTTGGCGTAGGCCGTATTCGGGAATGGGAAGCCGTAATAGACAAGGGAGAACACGAACCACAGGATCAGAGGCGCGAATGCCGGGAGGCCCGATCGGACCACGTGGCGTCCACCGATCCGCACCGCCGCGAACCCCAGACTCGGAAGGATCAGGAGCGAGGCGTCCATACGGTTGAGGATGGCAAGGCCTGCCAACAGACACAGCCCCTGAAAGACCTTTTTCTCCTCTAGGCCGATGAATCGGGAAAAGAGCCAGGCATAGAACACGAATATGACGTGCGTCAGCGGATTCTCAAGACCGGACGTCGAATAATCGACGTAGAACTTGGACCCGCTGAGCGCGACCAGGACGAACAGCACCTGAGCGGCACGCAGTCTGAACAGGACCGGAAGGGAGACAACTGACAGGATGGACAGAACGTGCGAGACTACAAGAGTCGTGACAAAAGCTTCACGGGTGAGCGCGTAAATCGGCGTGAGGAGGATAAGCCAGAGTGGATGCGTGTAGGTCTGAACACGTTCGGCAATATTCCAGCGCAGACCGTGGCCGTTGACGAAATTGTCGATTGTCCTCAGCGTAATGTATGCGTCGTCCGACATCCAGGCTGACCGGATGCAGACCGTGGCGAAGAGCAGGCCACCCACCACGAGGATCCAAGTCCGGTGCCTCTCAAGGTCAGCCATCCATCGTGTCACACAGGGCTACCTTTTGCCAATTTCAGCACCGGTCTCCCCTCATTCACCGCGTTCAACCGCTCCCGCTCCGCCAACCGATCATAGAGCTGCGACGTGTCATACAGAAACGCGTACTTCCCATTCCGGTCGAAGCCTTTCTCCAGCGCGACCTCGTTGATCGCCTCGACATTCGGGTAGGACGACCACCGCACACCATCCTGACAGTATGACGTGTCGATAAAGTAGCGCCGGAAGCTCCTTCCTCCTGGCTTCGGTCGCCTAGTGTGCTGGACGCTCGAGTGGACGATAATAATCGATCCGGGAGCGAGATCGTCGATGCTTAGCGATCCGGGCAGGTCGTCATACTCGAACTGACGGAACGCGTCCCCGTTCATCACCTTCTTGTGTGTACCAGGCATCACGAGCAGGTCGCCTACCTCGCCGTTCAACCCATCCAGATACATGAACACGTGGACCATCAGGTGAGAGCGATTCGTCTGAGGGATCTGCACATAGTCGTGATGCCACGCCACACCGCGTTCCCCCTCGCCACGCCATCGCGCGTGGATGTGATAGTGCGTGAACTTGCGTCCCCCCACCAGATCGGCCACACGGTCCACGACAACTGGCTCTGACGTCAGCGCCCCCAACTCATCGTAGCTCATTACCATCTTCTTCTCGCCCCGTGCCCGATCATCCATCATCAAATCGACGTCGTCCTTCAGTCGCTGGTTCAGGTCATCGTCGAACAGCCCCTCGAACACCAGGAAACCTGTGTCGTCGAATTCCGACAGCTGGTCCCCGGTCAGATGATTCAGCATTGCCATATATCTCTACTACCCTAACGTCCCTCAAAATCGGTTACAAGATCGACCCTCGAATCCGCTCAATCCAGCCATCAACATACGCAGACTCCACGGACTGCACGAGATACGATCTAGGGGTCTCCTTGTGTATGTGTCATTTGGCCATGGGACACCTCCCGGTCGGTGCCGCTTGTGTGTGTAACGTCGATCCTGTGGTCTCTGCCAGTACGTAACCCCAAACCGAAGGCCTTCTGCGAAGGTACACGAGAAAAGGCGCCATCGCGTGATGTCGCCCTCTTTAGCTCTGGTGTTCTGTGCTGTTGCCCTACTTCTTTTTTAGGCTGTGGCCGCTCGGACGGTTCGCCCCTCGGGCCGATATCTTCTGCATCTGGGGAAAACGATGATCTGAAACCGGTTTGGGAATGACGATCTCGTTCTTCCGACCCCTCTGCTTGGGGAGACCCTGCTTCCCAGACTTCCGCTGCTTTACCATGGCGCCCTCCTGGTTTTCGGTTGCCATGAGGAAACCGACCTGCGGCTGAAATGGATTCGGTCAGGTCACCGAAGCTTGGTCCAACAGCCGGAGAACCGATCGCGCAATCCCATCCGGTGAGAGCCCCACTTCTTCCAACAAGGCCTTGCGTGGGCCGTGCTCGACGAAACGATCCGGGATACCCAGGTTGATCACCCCCTGACCTGGCCGCTGTCTATCCGCGAGGTGCTTAGCGACGGCAGCACCAAAACCACCCTCGATCGCGTTCTCCTCGATCGTTACGAGAAGATCGAACCGCTGCGTCAGGTCTTCCAGAACGGGCAGATCCATCGGCTTCACGAACCGGGCGTTCACGAGCGTCGGCTGACAGCCGGATTCCCGCATCGTCTCGGAGGCGACACGAGCCGCTTCCACCATCGTCCCGGTCGCCAGGATCGCCACATCGGTCCCGGTCTCGAGCGTCTCCCACGAACCGATCGGGATGGTCTCCGGTGCACGGCCCTCCGTCACAGCGCGGGGTACGCTGTCCCGCGGATACCGGATCGCGAACGGTTTCTCTTCCTGCTGAACCGCCGTATACAGCAGGTCTCTCAGCTCGTCCCCGTCCTTCGGTGCCGCCACGACCATGTTCGGCACACACATCAGGAACGACAGATCGAGCGTCCCGTGATGGGTCGGTCCATCTTCCCCCACCAGTCCAGCGCGATCAAGACAGAAGGTGACGGGGATCGATTGGATCGCGACATCGTGAATGATCTGATCGTAGGCTCTTTGCAGGAAGGTCGAGTAGATCGCGACGACAGGCCGACCACCCTCGAGGGCCATCCCGGCTCCGAAGGTGACGGCGTGTTGCTCCGCTATCCCCACGTCGAAGGTTCGCTCGGGCAGGGCCTCCGAAAAACCGATGAGACCCGTTCCTTCGATCATCGCCGCAGTGATCGCCGTGACTCGGCTGTCACTCTCTGCGATCTCGAGAAGAGCCGGACCGAACACATCCTGGTAACGTGGAAGCACGGGCTTGCTGGACTTGGGTTTGGGCGGACTCAGCGAGTGGTACTTTGTCGAGCTCGCGCTATACGGATCCTCCTCCTCCTCCGAGATCGCGCCCTTGCCCTTGATCGTGTGGATATGCAGGAGAGTGGGCCCGGGGAGGTCCTTCAGATTTCCCAGGGTCTGAACAAGCCCCGGAAGATCGTGGCCGTCGATCGGACCAAAATAGCGGAAGCCCATCTCCTCGAACACCACACCCGGGACGAGCATGGCCTTCAGTCCTTCTTCGAATCCACCCATCGCCCGCTGCAGATTTTCACCGATCACGGGCACGGTCCCGGTCAGGTTCCAAACACCTTCCTTCACCGTCTTGTATAGGGGGTCGTCCGTGATCCGCTGACGGATTCGATTGTATGTCGGATCGGAGATAATCCGGGTGAGGTAGTGTGACAGACCGCCCACGTTCGGCGAAATCGACATCCGGTTGTCATTCAGGACGGCGATCATGTCTTTCTCGGAAGCACCCGCGTTGTTCAGGCCCTCCAGCGCGATCCCGCTCGTCAGTGCGCCGTCCCCGATCACGGCGATGACCTTCCGCTTCTCACCCAGCAGGTCCCGCTGCACCGCGAAACCGAGGGCGGCCGAGATGGACGTGCCCGCGTGTCCGACCCCGAACGTGTCATACGGGCTTTCGGGACGCTTCGGAAACCCGCTGATGCCGTCGGCGTGCCGGATCTTCTTCAGCGCTTCGCGACGCCCTGTCAGCACCTTGTGTCCATACGTCTGGTGCCCCACGTCCCACACGATCCGGTCGTCAGGCGTGTTGAACACGGCGTGCAGGGCAACCGTCAATTCGTTGGCCCCCAAGCTTGAACCGAAATGCCCGCCGATCGACGTCACCACGTCGATGATGTACGCCCGCAGTTCGTCAGCAACCTGCTGGAGTTGCTCCAGATCCAGCCCCTTCAGATCGGCCGGGCTGTCGATGTTCTCGAGGATGGACACGCGCAATTCCCTGAGTGAGATTCGTT
Source organism: Gemmatimonadota bacterium (assembly GCA_002727195.1). GTDB lineage: Bacteria > Latescibacterota > UBA2968 > UBA2968 > UBA2968 > UBA2968. The sequence continues at coordinate 106,136 of PBWH01000027.1, read as the reverse complement.
ACTCGAAGGCAATAAGGTAGATAAGACCGCCCCGCCCGTCAAAATTTCGGGCCGGGATCCTCGAATGATACCCTCGAACCCTTTGAGCGTTCAGTTGCCGACACCTGAGCTGCTGCCTTTGTCAACAACATAGGAGCCAGGAGGACCTTGCAGGCACGATGGGTTTTCTCGCTTCGGAGTCCCGGCAGATTTCGAGCTCTGACAAGAAGGGTAGCCGCTACAAGTTCGTCTCTCCCCTCCGTGTCCTCAGCGTCCTCGGCGGTTAAATGCTCTTGACTCTGGTTTCGGCCGAAGCGCCGGCGAAGGCGGGTGGTTCCCACGCCTGCTCTGCTTTTCTGTCAGCTGGCCCCTATCCTTTTTCACCCCTTGAAACCGGCATCCTTATGCGCCCCGTCGCAGAACGGCTTGTTCTTCCACACCCCGCATCGACACAACGTGTAGTGGCTATTCGTGCCCGGCTGATCGTCTCCGCTGAGTTCGATACCGCCCCGGACGTGAAGGGGCCCATCTTAAGACACGAACACTTCGGGCTCGCTGAAAAACTCGCCCTGCAGCTTCTCGTCCAGCTTGTAGACGAGCGATCCGGAAGGGCAAGCTCGGACGACCCTGATCACCTTCTCCCGATCGGCCCCGTCCGGAACAGAAAATACCCTCATCCCCGTCCCATTTGAAGAAGACGTCGGGGGCACCGTTCACGCAAGCGCCCCAGTGGCAGCAGATTCCGATGTTATCGACCACCGTCAGTTCGTCGCCGGCATACTCCCGTGTCGGATAAGTCTCCGTTCGTTCCTTATCGCCAGTGAACCCGATATCACTGTGGGCACCATCGCAGAAGAGCTTGTTTTCCGAGGCGCCGCAGCGACACAGAGCCACCACTTCCCTGTCCGTCTCGATCTCATTTCCATCCTTGTCGGTATACCGCACCGGTCCCTTTATCAGGAACGGGCCCTTCTCGGCGATATCGATGGTCGGTTTCTCGTTGCGCTTACCTCCCTGTAGATGGTCTTCGGTCCCCCGCTTGCTGCCAAAGCTACCGGACAATGTGCTCGCCGTCCACGGTCACCGAGGCCCCCTAGGGAGCATTGCTGGCTCTTCCGCCAGTAACACGCTGTATTTCCAGCACCTAGGTAGAGAGCCTGTCGCTTTGAAGAAATACACTCGACCCTTACATTTAGGGGTCATCTAGGGGGCATCCTGCTCGACCCAACCTGAAGCCATTATAATGGCATACGTCGCCCCTATTTCCCCGCTTCCGAACCGAGCCTGGCCGTCGCCCTGTATGTCAGACGCAGCACGACATCCATTGGCCTCAAGGCATTCTTGCGTGCTCAGTGTTCGGTGATGTTCTAAGCGCTCTGCTACGGGATTGAGGTGCTCGTCCCCGCCGAGGAGAAACGGTTTTGGATCGTCGTCACCAACGTGATCATCGTGGGCGTTGCGCCATTCTGGCTGGAGTTCCCAGTCACCTACGCCGGCCACTGGGACCGACGATATCGATGGCTGATCTGGATCGAGCCCATCATCACCGTCATCCTGATCATCACCCATCAATCACACACGCTCTACTGGACCAAACTGATTGGGGCTCGTGATTGCCAAGCAGCAAGTCGAGATGATGGTGGGCAACATCCAGGTCAGTTCGACCGAGCAAACCGGCTCCGAGTTTACGTTCTCCGTCGAGCTCCCTTCCAGCTCAGAGGCCGTCGAAGCCAAACCCGAGGCCGAGCGCTGGCCTGACGCACGGTTGACGGACGGCCAGACCGTCCAGACGTTCATCGTCGATGACGTCGAAACCAACCGCGATCTTCTCACCCGGATGCTGGGACGCATCGCCGTCACTGTCGATACCGCCGATAATGGCCGGCGGGCGGGCGAAGCGGTCCACCCCGACCACGACATTATCTTCATGGATATCCGGATGCCGGAGATGTCCGGCACCGAGGCACTTGAACGCATACATGAACAACACGGGGCCGACCGTTACAAGATTGTCGCGGTCACGGCCTCTGCGTTTGAACATCAAAGACGCGCGTTCCTGGAGATGGGATTCGACGGGTTCATAGACAAACCCGTCAGTATGCGGGGCGTCGTCTCGACCACAACCGAGTTGCTGGACCTCGACATGGACTTCGTTGGATGGGACGGGGAAGCAGGTGACGTCGAACGATCCTGGACGTACCTGACCATCCCGGCAGACCTGCACGAGTCCCTGATGGCGGCCGTTGACGAGTTACGCATCACGGACCTTCGACGCTACGTGGACGCGCTCGAGGAGTTGGGCGAGCGCCAGGGCCTGGCTGCCCAGCTCCGCGAGCTGAGTGCCGGATATAACATGGAAGCGATTCGCAAGGTGGTGTCAGGCCTCGGGGTCGCCAAACACACCTAGACAAGACGACTCGCTTGCCAACCACCCTGCAAAGCTGGCTCGCCGGCCTCACCCGCTCTGGACTGACACGCCGGCAGATCGGTCTCGTCTTCGGCCTGTATCTGGCCCTGTCGATCGCTTACACCTTTCCGCTCGCGCTCAACCTGTCGACGCACCTTCCGGACAAACATCCGACGCTGGACCTCACCTCGGACGCCGCCCTCCAGTCGTGGTATCCGTGGTGGATTCGCTATGCGCTCTTCAGCCCGGACGAGAGCGTGCTCCATTCGGACTGGGTCTACTACCCACTCGGAATGGAGATGACCATGCAGCCGGCGATGTTCCTCCACGGAGTGATGACTATTCCACTCTTCTGGATGGACATCGTCGCCGCGAACAACACAGTCATCATCCTGTCCTTCGCCCTGTCGGGCCTGGCGGCCTTCTTCCTCGGCTACTACGTCACCCGATCGGTTCCGGCCGCGCTATTCTGCGGGTTCGTCTACGGCTTCTGCCCATACAAGTTCCAACACCTCCAGGGGCACATCCAGCTGATGTCCACGGAGACGCTCCCGCTCGTGGCGCTCTCTCTGATTCGCCTGTTCGACAAGCCGGAACGCCGGAACCTCGTCTGGGCGGGCATCTGGCTCGGGCTTACGGCGTATACCGACTACTACTACTTTGCCTACTCGCTCCTGATGGTCGGTTTCATCACAACCTACCGGCTGATCACCGACGCGAGCAGGCTGACACACCTCCGGAACGTGGCCTTGGCCGGGGTTCTGGCCTTTGCCTTCGCGGCTCCGCTCATCGTTCCCGCGCTCCACTCCGCGACGCAGTCGGACTACGCGATAGTGACGGCCAACCACGAGAAGCACAAGGCCGACCTGCTCAGCCCATTCCTTCCGAGTCAACGACAATGGGTTTCACACCCGATTCGCGGTCTCCTGGATGCATTCACAAACGTCGACAAGGTCGACGGCATCGAGCACGCCATCTACATCGGCTGGCCACTCATTATCCTGTGCGTGTGGTTCGGGAGACGCGCCCTCTCCCGCCACGGGCTGATGTTCGCGGCCCTCTCTGCCAGTTTCCTGATCCTGACCCTCGGTGGATACCTCCAAGTCAACGGGGTCGAGGCCTATGGACCGCTCGAGTGGAAAATTCCGCTCCCGGGGTTGCTGTTGCAGCACCTGCCCGTCTTCGAAGGCGCTCGCGCTCCGTCACGGATCTACATCATCGCCGTCATCGGCCTGTCGGTATGGGGGGCCATCGGTCTCCAACGGATCCTGAAATCGGACCGGATCCTCAAGGGCACGCACGTGGCGACTGTGCTGGTTGCCGTCACGATGCTGGAGTATGTGATGCCGCCAGGTATGTCCCGGATCGACGAGCCGGGCTGGGTCGAGGTCGTGGCGCGTGACAGGAAGCCCGGGCTTCTCGCGAGGATCCCACTGTTCCCCAGTCGTCCTCCTTTCTGGCAGCCCAGAACGGAGCGCAAGGAACTCGTCGCGACCCTGGGCAGGACAGACCCCGACCTGCCTCCTTACTACTGGCGACATGATGCCCTGCGCTTCCTCAAGATGTCGCAGCATTTGTCGAGCATCCCCACCGAGACAGATGGCGGCTACCTCGTCAACCTGCTGGGCATCCGATACGCGGTCGTCGATCTGACCCAGTTCAAGGAGCCCACACAGAAGCGAATTGCTCAGGTGCTGCAGGATTCTTACGGAATGGTTGAGGTATACCGCGACGACACATCCGCATTGTTCAGGTATCCGAAAGATTTCACACCGGTTGAAGACCTTTCCTTCCGGACCGCTGACCGGATGGCTGAATTCCATCTGGCCCTGGGATGGTCGAATCGAAAAGAGCACAAAGAAGAAATCGTGGCCTGGATGACCCGGAAGCGGTCGGTGCTCACGATTCCCGCGGTGAAGGCAGGGACGTTCGAACTCAACGCGGAAGTGGTGCTAGAGGGCGAAGCGCCCACACGCCTCGTGACCAGACTGAATGGCTCGGAGTTCGGCAACTTCACGCTCAGGCGAGGTACGAACCATATCTCCAGGCGGATTCTTCCCGGCCAGCTGAAATCCGATGCGATTAATCTGGTCGAGTTCGAAGTGGATCGGGCTGTTGGTTTCCCACACCACATCGGCACGACGGCCGGACCCGGAGAGATCCCAATCGAGGTCATCAGCGGCGGTTTCTTCACGGAAGGCGGGGGCCGGGCGGTACTGAGAATTGGAGGAAAACTGTTCACAGGACACCGAGGGCTTCTGGTCGGTGTCACGGATACGACCGGACAGGTCGACGTCCTGACTTTCAAGTCGAACCAAGAAGAGGATACGGGTGCCAGGCTCGAGACATTGATCCGGGAAGCCCCCGCTTCGGCGACGATCGTGATCGCTGCTCGCACACTCAACCAGCTGAACGGGGTAGCCCTTGGTCAATCGCTGCGATGGCTGGGCTTCCCCGCCGATACGAAAATGAATCCGCTGAGCAGCCTGGCCATCATTGGATGGAAAGACGGGACCGCACCGATCCTCGACTATGGCGCATCGTGGGCGATGGTCGGGACGGCCGGTGCGCGTAAGCTGTGCGATGCCTCCGTCGGCCTGAAAGCGATCGAATTCGTCCGACAATAGCCACCGGACGTTGCTCCCCAATCCGTAACGCGTTCGTTCCACAGGCCTCCCTCAATGCTGCTTCGCATCTGGTCCATACATCTGGAATTCCTTAGCTTAGGGACTCGGGGGCTGGGACCGACACCTGGGTAGGAGACGAAACGTGAGTGTTCTCGATATCAGGCATCTGGACGGTACGACCGTCCACACAGTCGCAGCCGGACAGGGATACTTTCCGGTGGTCGCCGCTACGGAGGGAGACGAGTTGCTGGCCATCCTCCGTGGTGGCGCCCCTCACATGGGGTTGGGTGGACGCCTGGACTGCGTCAGGTCCGCGGACGGCGGCGTCACCTGGACCGACCCGGTAACGATCGCAGACAGCGAGCGGGACGACCGTAACCCGGCGCTCGGGTTCAATGCGGAGGGTGTCGCTATTCTCGGCTACCACTGGCAGGGCAGCTATGACGAAGATGGCGAGTGGACGCCACAGAAAGGCCCGACCGATACGAGGGTCGTGCGCTCATCGGACGGCGGCATAACCTGGAGTGAAGACCTCAAGCTCAACTGGCTTCCGCTGAACGGGACGTCGCCCTTCGGGAAAATCCGTAGAGACAGTGAGGGTACCCTCTACATGCCGGTCTACGGGGTCTCACACCCCCTTGGTGCCGACCACAGCACGCCGAGCGTTGCGCCGGCGACCTGCCCGACCTACCTCCTGCGATCGAATGACGGAGGTAACACGTGGGCAGACCCGATGACCGTCGCTGTCGGGCTGAACGAGGCCGACCTCTTGATGATCGCGGACAACGATTGGCTCTTCGCCGCCAGATCTGAGAACCGCGACGAGCAGGCCATTTACACGCTCCGTTCAACTGACCGAGGACATTCCTGGTCCCAACCCGTGCGCGTCACCGATGGTAAGGAGCATCCCCCCGACTTGACCCTGCTCTCTGATGGCTCGGTCCTGCTGATCTACGGTCGACGACATCCCGCCTACGGCCTAGACGCCCGAATCAGCCGCGACCGAGGTCACACCTGGTCCGACACGATCATCCGATTCGCTACGGACCTGCCCGGCACGGACATCGGCTATCCCTCCACCGCCCGGCTCTCCGACAGCACACTCGTAACGCTCTACTACGAAGCCAACGATTCGGAAACCGGTGAGACCGCGCGTTGCACGGCGATACGCTACCAGGAATCCGAACTGCTGGCCACACTGGACTGAGATCGACGTGAACGCACACGCCACATACGCGAACGGGGGCATGGTCGCCAGTGCATCCCGACGTGCAGCCCTCGCCGGGATCGAAATCCTGCAGGTGGGAGGAAACGCCTTCGACGCCGCGCTGGCTGTGGCGGCAGTGGAATGGACGACCCTTCCGGGCAGCTGTGGACTTGGTGGAGACGTTTTCGCCGTCCTCTACGATGCTAAGGACGACCGGATTGCGGCGATCAATGGAAGCGGTGTGGTCGGGTCTCGCGTCGACAGGGCATACTACGTGGATCAGGGACTGACGAAGATGCCGTTGACGGGATGGCACGCCGCGACCGTTCCGGGCGCCGCACACGCCTACGCGACGCTTGCCGACACCTTTGGCACGCTCCCCCTAGGTGAGGTGTTCGCTCGCGGCCTCGAGTACGCAGAACGCGGAACCGTTGTAGGGCGTGGCATTTCGGACGCCATCTCCGGCGCATCAGGCAAACTGTCACAGTTCGAGTCCTCTCGCACGGACTACCTGCCTGATGGCGCCGCGCCGTCGCTGGGCTCGACGTGGCGTCGACCCCGACTGGCTCAAAGCATCCGGACCTTTGTTGACGGCGGTGTAAATGCTTTCTACAACGGGCCGATCGCCAGGGAACTCGTACGGGCGTCGGAAGCCGACGATGGACCCTTCGCCCTCGAGGAATTCGCGGCTCATACCACCGACATCTACGATCCGCCCACAGTCAACTACCGGGGCGTCGACGTCTTCGCCACCGCACCTCCCTCTCAGGGCTTGATCGTTCTCGAGTGGCTCAATCTCCTGGAACAGTTCGACCTCTCCGGAATGGCGTTTGGCACGACAGATGCCCTTCACACCCTCGTCGAGACCAAGAAACTGGCCTTCGCCGACCGCCTCGCCTACGTGGGAGATCCAGCTTTCGTCGATGTCCCACTCGACACGCTGCTGTCAAAGGCTTACGCCGCTCGCCGAACACAATCGATAGACCCGAATCGCGCCAACCACGACCCCCTAGCTGGCGAGTTGAATCACGGAGACACGAGCTCGTTTGTCGTCGTCGACGGACAGGGCAACGCGATTTCGTTCATTCACAGCCTGTCCGCCGGCTTCGGCTGCGGCGTGGTCGCAGGCGAAACCGGGATCATCCTGAACAACCGATCCGGCCGCGGGTTCTCACTCCAGGCGGATCACCCCAACGTCCTCGCGCCCGGCAAGAAAACCATGCACACGCTGAACTGCTACCTCCTCGCCAGGGACGGCAAGCTCCTCGGCGTCGGAGGCACACCGGGAGGCGACCGCCAGCCCCAATGGAACGTCCAGACGATCACCAACCTGATCGACTTTGACATGCCGCCCGAGGCCGCCCTCAGCGCCCCCAACTGGGTCAGCTGGCCCGGCACGGACCCCGCCGACATCGACAACCCGCTGGAACTCCGCCTCGAAGACACCTTCTCGCAATACACCATCGACGGCCTGACCTCCAAGGGTCACCAAATCACCAGCCTCGGCCCCAACTCCGGCAGCCGTGTCCAGCTCATCCTCCGCGACGAAACCGGCGTCCTGCGCGGCGCCTCAGATCCACGCTGTTCCGGAATCGCAATCGGATACTAGGGTCCAGTACAAGTTCCTGCCTCGCTGCCACGGGTTGATCGCCGCCACCGGCGGCTCCTACGAAGTTCCTTTTGCATTTTGCATTTTCGCACTCGCCCTGGTCCCCTCCCCCCAGCCTGACCATATTCGACTGTCCAATACCCCTGCCCCAATCCAAACTCGTTCTCTCTCCCACTAGGCGAACGATGGATGATCTGTATGACCCCGACCCGCTCGCTCAGACCACCCTGAGACCTCGCAGGGGTCGTGGCGCTCCAACGAACCCTGTCGGTCGGTTCGAATCGATGGATCTCGAGATCGAACAGACTGACGACGACCTTCCCGTACAGGAAACCGAACTGTTCCGCGACAGCACTCGGTCGATCATCGCGTGGAACGACAGTCCGGACCTCAATTTCGACGCGTCCGTCAACCCATATCGCGGGTGCGAACACGGCTGCGCCTACTGCTACGCGCGTCCCACTCACGAGTATCTGGGGTTGTCGGCAGGTTTGGACTTCGAGTCCAAACTGTTCGTCAAGGAGAACGCACCCGAGCTTCTGGAGAAGACCTTCAGCTCGCGGTCGTGGAAGCCTCAGGACGTCATGATGAGCGGTGTCACCGACTGCTATCAGCCGATCGAGCGTCATCTGAAACTCACCCGCCGGTGCCTCGAGGTGTTCGCGGAGTTCCGGAATCCCGTTGGCATCGTCACCAAGAACGAGCTCGTCACACGGGACATCGATATCCTTCAGACGATGTCCTCCCCGGACGTGGCTGCCGTACACATGTCAGTCACCAGCCTGGACCCAGCACTGGCCAACAAGCTGGAGCCGCGCGCATCCAGTCCTCGCAGACGGATAAAGGCGATCGAAGCGCTCAGTCGTGCCGGCGTCAGGACGGGCGTCGTGATCGGCCCCGTGATCCCCGGCCTCAACGACCACGAGATCTCGGACATCCTGCAGGCCTCTGCCGATGCGGGGGCACGTAGCGCGGGCTACATCACGCTCCGGCTACCGCACGGCGTGAAGGAGCTGTTCGCTGACTGGCTGGAGGCACACTATCCGAACCGGAAGGATCGGGTGTTGAATCGCGTTCGGGACACGCGGGACGGCGAGCTCTATGATGGGAAATACGGGTTACGGATGAGGGGTGCCGGCGAGTATGCTGACCAGATCGAGCGGATGTTCGAAATCAGGAAGCGGAAGGCGGAGTTGACGCAGAAACTGCCGCCGCTTAGCACGGGGCACTTCAGGGTACCGAGAAAGCAGCTGTCGCTCTTCTAGCTTAAGGCAGCCTGAATCGGAGATGGTGTCGCTGGCCGCGATTGATCGGGGAATGCTGCCCCATTCCCCGATCACGCAGTCTCCTGCCGATCGCGTTCGTACAGCGTAGTAGCCGGGCTCATCGACGGTGATAACCGCCACACCATCCCCACCATCTGCCGACGATCCGTCCCGGTAAGAGACGCCGATTCCAACGACGAGTCGGGCGAAGTCGACCTCCACCTCGGAAACAGGGAGGCCGTCCCGCAGGAACTGGACGACGATCTCGGTCGTGCCGTCTTCAGTCGCTTCCAAACGTCGGTCAGGTGTCTTGACCGGCGTAATCCGAAACGTCTCGATACGCCGATACGCCAGGTTCACACCCGGCTTCTCCACCACGAAATACCCGGATTCCACCCGGATTTCGACACCTCGTCAACCACGATCTCGGTCGCGCGGTCGGAGATGACGAGAACCCTGAATCGCGCCAGAACACCGAGATCCGTCCCGAGGATGACCTCCGCGAGCGGCGAGGGCTGCGCATTCTCGAAGTAACGGAACTGGTAGAAGGGAAGGGTGTTTGCAAACGGATCTCCTGGCTCGTCATACAGCAGATCGTTGTTGAAAACAGTGGCGTTCGAGAAGAAGGTTCCCGGTTCGAACAGACGAGGCCGGAACGCCTGGGTGTCAGGGATGATGGGCTCGAGAACGCGATCGTCCAAGGAAAGCAGCACCACCACCCCTGTTACGAGGTCGCCCCTCGGATCGATCGTCGTCTCGATCGTGAGTGTATCCCCCACCGAGGCTTCGACCTGACGTCTGAGTGACAGCTTCCCGTATGGCCAGCTCGGCCCGACCCCTCAAACCCGCGGGAAGGGACTGCTTGGGTAGTGGAGCGTAGACGTCTGATGATGGCGCCGGCGGCAGCCGATCGGTCTCGTAGCATACCGTCACGGCTAGCGCGAACAGGACGGCCCCGGCCAAGGCAGACCGTATGGACAGTGGCTTCATTCGTCCTCAGGCGATGTGCATGTGTGTGTTTCCCCTTCTCTCTATATCGGGGCGCACACCGCCCAGAATCCACCCTATCTCGTTCCCTGGCTCCTGCCTGGGAACGTAAAATTAAGTCAGGGAACGAACCTACACGGCCCGATCGAACACGTGCAGACCCGACCCGATCCCGGTCAGCGTCACGGCTTCCCCATCAATCCGTCCTAGGATGCGTTTCCCATCCACCACCACAACCGGGTCGTCCGACCCCATCGCCGGAAGCGTTACCGTCGACGTCGTATTGGCGGGCGCCTCGATCTCCAGATGGAATGTCTGGAGCGGCACGTGATTGAAGCGCACTGTCACAGGACCGCGGATCGTCGGTGTCGTCAACTCCGCCCATTCCAGGCTTCCTGGCTGCGGCTGGATGAGGATCTCCTCGAAACCGGGTTTGAGAGGACGCACCCCCATCAGGTGCCGGGGGATGATGCTGGCCGGCGCGGCTCCCCAGGCGTGGTTCCAATCCTGGTTCGGCTTGAAGCGGTCGTCCCACGCCTCCAGCGCGATCGTGGTTCGCACGTCGTATACCATGTGCGCCCACGATCGCTCCGCCAGCGACGTCAACAGCGACAACGCGTAATCGTCCTCCCCGCCGGCATACAGAGCCTCCATCAGGAACTGGGATGCATACACGCTGCAGGCCATGCCTTTCGACTTCAGGAATGCGACCACGGCCTCCCGGTTCTCCTCCGGAACGAGACCGAACACGAGTGAGGTCATGTTAGCGTGCAGCGAACTGTGGGCACTTCCCTCCCCATCCAGAACGAGACCCGTAACAGGGTCGATCATCTGGTCGACGAACGTACGTCGGATCAGCTTCGCCCGCTCACGGAACGCATACACGTCCTTCGTATGCTTGAGCGCTTCTGCGATCTGAGCCATCAGGGTTACCGCCCGATAGTGGAAGGCGTTCACGACCGCGTTCACCGGCAGCATGTCGTGGCCGTCTCGTTCAACCTGCGGCCAGTCCACGATATCCCGGATCCCGCTCTTGAACTGAGCGGCGGACTTACCGGCAAAGTGAATCGCCTCGAGTACCTCGTCCGTCATCAAATCGAGCGTTATCAGCCCGTCCTCTCGACCGATCGCCATCAGCGATTTCGCCTTCAGGTCCTCATAGTAGTGGTCGATCGACGCCTTGTTCCCCGTGTATACGTAGTCGTTCCAGGCGATCAGCACCGAATCCAGGATCCATTCGGTCGGCCACGTCGGCGTAGTGATAAGATACTCATGCGTCTGTCGACCCATCGCATATTCGCGATCGCAGCAATAATGGCCGAGCTGGTTGATATACGCGTCCGCCTCATACGGGATCCGCTCCCGGTCTCCGTCGATGTAGTAGCCCGTAAAGCTGGTCGCCTTCATCGTGTAGTGACACAGATCCCATACATCGTTGAGCACCTTGCTCGACGACGTAAAGGATGCGGCTGAATCGTCGAACGGATAGTGCACCACGAGCTGCCGGATCTGGTCGCCGGTCAGGTCACCCTCATACCCGATCACCTCGCAATACCGGAACGGATACACCTCGAACACATCCTCCGGCATCAGGATCGCAAAGTCACCCGTATTCCTCGGGTCGCTCGGAATGGTCACGAGATACGTCTTCTTCCCAGCCTCGATCTCGACGGAAATCTTCTGATACCGTCTACTCCCGCCCGGATTCGCGTTGATCCCGTATCGTCCTTCCGGGACCTCGCCGAGCACAACCTCGATCGTCCCAGACGTGGATGAGTCCAGATCCAGCTCGACCGTCCCGAAAGCCGCACGATCAAAATCGATAAACCACCGATCGCTGTCCGTGCGCACGACCGTCACCGGATCGACTCGGGTCACGGCCAGCGGAAGCGAATCCGTTCCATACGTATCACTCAGGGTTCCAGTCCTGAATGAGGAGGACGCCGACCAGGGACTCACATTGCCGACCCCATTCCAGGTCCTTACCTTCCAGTGGTATTGGGTGTCGCTCGCAAGCTCTGGTCCGTCATAGGGCACGTTCGTCGAACCCTGTTCAGACTTCCAGACAGCCCCAGGATCCGGCTCGCCAGAGTCCCATACGTCACCCTCGTCATTAGCCAGCCGTTCAGCGGAACTGGAGACGAGAATCTGAAACGCCTCCTGAAACGCGTTCGGCTCGGTATCGTTCACGATCCACGAGAACGTTGGATTCGGATTGGTCAACGTCGTTGTTTCAGGAGCCGTAAGCAGGTCGACCATCAGGCCTGTGGGTTGTATAGCGGTTAGCATACTAGCGGATTCCTCGGTTTCAGATGATCCGTACATAAGAGACGGGCTTCCCCTCTCGTGCCAGCAGGAGAGGGATTCTTGAGGGTAAGATTTGACGGCCGCAAGATGGGTGAGGGCTTGCTTGATAGCCGCAGCTCCACCAAGTAAATAGACTACGCCAGGAACACATTCTAGCCAACACGAGAAAACTCCTTTGAACTTCACCGTATCCGGATACCAGATGGCCGTCACCAAAGACGTCACGGCGAACGAATCCAGAATCCTGAACGCGATCGAGACGGCAGCGACTGGGCCGGCGACGTCGTCTGGCGCTTCCACGAGACCAACCTGAGGATGCGCACGCAGAAGGCTCGTGTGTGGACCGTGGTGGCAGATAGCGCGCATCCCGTCGACAAGCCGTGTTCCTGTCCTTCAGGCGTGATCGGTCCGGGTGGGAACTGGAGGATACAGGCACCCTCGACGGGAGAGCATCGATTCACATACACCATCGACCTGGAAGATTGACGTGAGAATCGCAACTCTGAACATACCTCAGGGCACGAAATCCGCCGTAAGACACGACGACCGGTATGTCCTTCTTTCCGAGATCAACGCATCGGGGAGAACAGATTTACCCACGACCCTCAAGTCGATTCTGGATGACGACCGTTTCGATGGGCTGACCGCCTAGCAAGGCGCGAACCGCGCGACGCTCGATGGACCAAAAGGTATTCCTCTCGGCGAAGCCACAATCGAACCGCTCTACCCAGACCCGCCTAGGATTTGGTGGATCGGACTCAACTACGCCGATCGTGCGGGAGACCTGGATGAGAATGTCCCTGAAGGTCTGCCCGGAAGCTTTATCGAGCCGTCAACGACGGTGATCGGTCTGGGCGACACCATTCAGATTCCGCAAATGTCCGAGCGAAAGACAGGTGAAGCCAAGTTGGGCATAGTTTTCGAACGGTCCTGCAAGGACGTGTATCGATCTTCCTGGCAGGACGCCGTCGCCGGGTTCATGACCATCATCGACGTAACCGCGGAGGACATCCATCGGCGGAACCAACACTATCTGACCCTGTGCAAGAGCTTCGACACCTTCTTCGTGTCGGCCCGGAACCCGTTACACCTGACGAGATCGACGACGTGGTGACCTTGAAAGTGTCGACCGTCGTAAACGGTGAAGTCCAGGCGACAAACCAAGTCCGGAACGTGACGTATCCGCCCGACTACCTCGTTGGGTTGCATATGAAGGTCGTGACACATCTCCCGGGTCACGTCCTGTCCACGGGTACACGCAGCGCCGCTCACATCCAGGACGGCGATGTGGTCGAATGTCACATCGACGGTTTCGACCGGCTCGTCTGTCCGGTTCGGCACCTGAAGGTCTCCTAGTGCCGAACCCGGACGTCGCATACGGGCAGGACACCCTTGTGGACGGGATCCGTTCACGACACGTCGACAACGGGAATGGACTGAACGTCCACCTCCTGGAAGCCGGCGCCCCCAACCGACCCTGTGTCCTCTTGCTTCACGGATTTCCCGAACTCGCCTACAGCTGGCGACACATCCTGCTTCCCATCGCAGAACTCGGCTATCACGTGGTCGCTCCCGATCAGCGGGGCTACGGCCACACAACCGGTTGGTCCTCTGACTATGACACCGACCTGCGACCATTTGCCTTGATCAATCTGGTCCGGGACGCGATCGGCGTGGTGCACGCGACAGGACACGAAAAGGCGGATGTCGTCGGTCACGATTTCGGGTCACCGGTCGCGGCGTGGTGCGCCCTGATCCGTCCCGACATCTTCCGGTCCGTTGTGATGATGAGCAGTCCCTTTGGCGGCTCTCCGCCTCTCTCGGCTCAGGCCCCGACAACCGACATCCACGAGGATCTCGCGGAACTCTCGCCACCTCGGAAACACTACCAGTGGTATTACACAACTCCTGAAGCAGAGCGCGACATGCTCGACTGCGAGCAAGGGGTCCACGACTTCCTCCGCGCCTACTACCACCACAAGAGCTCCGACTGGGAGGCGAATCAACCCTATCCGCTGGAGAGCTCGACAGCTAAAGAGATCGCGAGGCTGCCCACCTATTATGTGATGGAGAAGGACCAAACCATGCCCCAGACGGTTTCCCCGGAGATGCCCTCGAAGGATGTGGTCGACGCTTGTCGCTGGCTGCCTGACGCGTCGTTGAACGTCTACTCAGAAACGTTCGCGCGCACAGGCTTTCAGGGTGGACTGCAATGGTATCGGTGCAGCACGGGAGGAGAGTCTGCACGGGACCTGAGAACGTTCACGGGGCGTACCATTGATGTCCCAAGTGCATACATCGCTGGCAAACACGACTGGGGCACTTATCAGAAGCCGGGAAGCTACGAGGCCATGCAATCGAGGGCGTGTAGCGACTTCCGCGGTTCCCACCTGATTCCCGAGGCCGGACATTGGGTACAGCAGGAGCAACCTGGTTACGTCGTGGAAGTGCTGACAGACTTCCTGAGGGGCTGATCGTCAACCTGGCTGGGTTTCCTTGGCGGTCTCCTGATCTCCCTAGCGCGCAACGCGAAGGAGGTTGGCTACCAGCCTTACCCCAAAAAAAGAAAGAAAGGGAACCCACCGTGCGGTGAGGTCCCTCCGTCCGTGCCTGCCTGAGGCGTCGTTTGCTACTTTACAAGCATCATCTTGTGGTTCAAGGCCAAACCGTTTATCTCGAGACGGACGTAGTACGTGCCGCTCGAGAACCCGGCCGCATCCCAGAACACAGAATACGATCCGGCGGGCTGACGTCCCTCCACCATCCGCGAGACCTCCTGTCCCAGCGCATTGTGACCGGTTCTGATACCAGCACTGCTCTGGAGGATGTGGATACGGCGAGAAAAAGCCAGCGGTCAGAGTTCAAGAAGGAACCATAGCCCCGGCTCCCTGGCCTCCGAAGCCTCGGCGGAGGAGGCTGGCTTCACCCCTCTAAGAGGACTTATCTTGATGCCCTAACGGATTCAGACAGAAGAGAGACCCAAGAGGAAACACATGAGCAAGGTTTACAAAGCTGCGATCGTGGGCTGCGGCGGCATCGGTCACGCCCACATGGATGGATACAACCTTCTGGACAACGTCGACGTCATCGCCGTCGTCGACCCATACGAGCAGGCGCGACAGACCTACATCGGTCAGTACGACATCCCGAAGGGGTATGCGACGATCGAGGAGATGCTCGAAAACGAGTCACCTGACATCGTCAGCGTCTGTGTCTGGCACCTCCTGCATCCAGCGATGACCATCGCAGCCTCGGAGGCCGGTGTCGGGGGTGTGATCTGTGAGAAGCCGATGGCCATCGGAAAGGGTGCTGCGGACAACATGGTGGATGCGTGCGAGAAAAGCGGTACAAAGCTCGTGATCAGTCACCAGCGCAGGTTCACGCCAGGATGGGGTCGCGCACGGACCCTGATCGAGGAAGGCGCGATCGGCCAGCCCATCTTCGCCAAGAACCGTGTGAGAGAGGGACTAGCCAACTGGGGCACCCATTCGATCGACGGAACCCGATTCGCCCTTGGAGACCCGATGCCCGAATGGGTTATGGGCGGCGTCGAGCGAAAGACGGATCGCTATGAACGGGACACCGCCATCGAGGATGCCTGCTTCGGCCTCGTGCACTTCGACTCGGGTACGCAGTTGCTGATCGAGTCCGACCTCGAACCGGACGGGGCAGGCGCCGGCTACTACCAGATTCAGGGGACGGAAGGGATGCTCGACGTTAAGGAGACCGAACTCCGACTGTTCAACGCATCGAGCAACGGCTGGCAGGACGTGGATCTCAACCTGAGCGAAGGGCAGAGAGCCATCGGCGGAGAAACCAACGCGGCTCAGGTGAAGGAACTGATCACCTGGATGGAAGGGGGCTCGGAACATCGCGGATCGGGCAGGCAGGCCAGGGTCACAGTCGAGATTATGATGGCCATATACGAATCGGCCAGACGCCACAGCCGTGTCACCTTCCCGCTCGAAGAAAAGGCCTATCCGCTCGACAAGATGCTTGAGGAGGGAATGCTCCCTCTTGAGGTGGAGGGGCGATACGACATCCGTGGCTTCCTGAACCGGAAAGGGATCGACGAAGAGAAGTTTGCTGAGCTGTCCGCCCAGGGGAAGAGTCACCACGCCATTATGCGAGAGCTGGACGCGGACCGAAACGCGTGAGCGACACGACCCGTATCTGTCTCTGGTCGGGCCCGCGGAACGTCTCGACGGCACTGATGTACGCCTTCGCCCAACGTGCAGACACACGCGTCATTGACGAACCTCTGTATGCCCACTATCTCCGGGTGTCGGGAGCCGACCACCCTGGGCGGGAGTCGGTCCTGGCATCTATGGATCCGGACGGCGATGCCGTCGCTCGGGACGTCATACTGGGCCCTTGCGATCGGGTGATCTTGTTCACCAAACAGATGGCCCACCATCTCGTCGATCTCGACCTGTCGTTCCTGGCGTCGACGGTCAACGTGCTGCTCATTCGGGACCCCCGTCAGATGCTACCATCGCTGGTGAATCAGCTGCCTCACCCGACCCTGCGTGACACAGGCCTAACGCGCCAAGCTGAGCTGTATCATCAGTTGTGTGCGCTGGGCCAGTCCCCGCCCGTCCTGGATGCAAAGGAGACACTGCTGGATCCCGGATCCGTTCTGCGACAGCTATGTGAATCCATTGGGATCAGCTATACAAAGCAAATGCTGCAATGGGAGGCCGGACCCCGGTCGGAAGATGGTGTCTGGGCCGAGCACTGGTATCACAACGTGCATCGATCGACAGGCTTCTCACCCTACGCGCCGAAGACCGAACCGTTTCCGGAACGCCTTGAACCTCTGCTCGAGGCTTGCCGCCCACACTACGACAGACTATATCAGAAAGCGATCAAGACGCACCCATGACCGTTATACTCCCGGATCCACGCAACGAAGACATTCTCGTTCACGTCGGTGGACAACTCGTCCCTCGCTCAGAGGCCAAGGTCTCGGTCTTTGACAGTTCAGTACAGGGTGGCGATGCCGTCTGGGAAGGCCTGCGCATCTACGATGGTAAGATTTTCCAGCTGGACGCCCATCTCGACCGCATGTTCGACTCTGCCAAAGCGATGGCTTTCGCGGAGGTCCCGTCTCGAGAAGCCATCGAGTTTGCGATTTTTGAGACACTGGAAGCGAATGGCATGCGAGACAACTGCCACATTCGGTTGACGCTGACGCGCGGTATGAAAACATCGTCTGGCATGAGCCCGTATTTCAACGCCTACGGCCCGTGCCTGATCGTGCTCGCGGAGTGGAAGCAACCGGTCTATGCAACATCCGGCATTCGCCTGATCACATCCTCGATCCGCCGCAACCCCCCCCAGTGCATCGACTCGAAAATCCACCACAACAATCTGATCAACAACATCCTGGCCAAGATCGAAGCGAACATCGCCAGCGTGGACGACGCTATCATGCTCGACATCCACGGCTACGTGTCTGAAACCAACGCGACCAACCTGTTTATCATCAAGAAGGGTCGCGTCCTCACACCGCACACCGACTCCTGCCTGCCAGGAATCACGAGGGGCATTGTCATCGAGACCGCTAGAGACAACGGAATCGAGGTGATCGAGCGCAACGTATCGCTGTCCGAGGTCCATTCGGCAGACGAAGTCTTCACCACGGGCACAATGGGCGAACTCTCTCCCGTCCTCGAGGTCGATGGAAGAGAAATCGGCGCCGGCAAACCGGGCCCCGTTACAAATCGCCTGCGCGACCTCTACGCCACCCGCACCTCATCCGAAGGAAAGCCGCTCCCCTTCTAAAATGAAGTACCGCGAAACTACCCTCGCCCCGGGCCTGAGGCCCGAGGTGAACACGCTTGAGGCGCCACCAGCGCATCGTTCAGAGGAGACCCCATGTCAGCAGAAGCCAAAATCAAAGATCTCGGCATCGAACTCCCCCCCATCCCGCCCCCCGGCGGAAACTACGTCCACGCTGTCCGAACGGGTAACCTGCTCTACCTCTCTGGCAAAGGTCCCGGCCCTGATGCCGTCGGCAAAGTCGGCACCGAAGTCCCGCTCGAGGAAGCCTACAAGCACGCGCGAACCGTCGGCCTCGTCCTGATCTCGGTAATGAAGGAAGAACTCGGTTCGCTCGACAAGGTCAACCGCATCGTCAAGGTGCTCGGTATGGTCAACACGGCCCCAGAGTTCCCCGACCACCCTAAAGTCATCAACGGATGCTCCGATCTGTTCGTGGAAGTCTTCGGTGAAGAAGGCAAACACGCCCGATCCGCCGTCGGGCTCGGCGCCCTTCCCGGCCGCATTACCGTCGAGATCGAAGTCATCGTCGAAGTAGCTGATTAGGTCGACACAACCAAGAATCCTCTCCTTTGCCCCGCCGTAGCCTTGGCAAAGGAAGGAGAGGACAGGATTTCGCTCTGGCGAAATCCAGGTGAGGGCTTGTATCCGGTCGCCGTGCTTCGCACGGTGACGTTACACGGTGAACACGCATGAAACTCGACACCACAGACTGGTCGTCACTGACCCACGCGGACCGCCTCCGTCAGATCGAGGTCGAGGGCT
This sequence comes from Gemmatimonadota bacterium, assembly GCA_002727195.1. Classification (GTDB taxonomy): domain Bacteria; phylum Latescibacterota; class UBA2968; order UBA2968; family UBA2968; genus UBA2968. The sequence continues at coordinate 87,199 of PBWH01000027.1, read as the reverse complement.
ACTTCGTCGTCCCCGCACTCCTTCCGGCCGACCACATCACTAAGCTGAAGGCAGAAACGTCGAAGCTGGACGCCAAACCGATCGATTACAGCGTCCACCAGCGAACCTACGGCAACGTACAATGGGAAGGCGGCGCCTTGACCGATCTGGTCGCACATCCGCCGACTGTCGATATACTTGAGTCGATACTCGGCGACGATATCGTCTTTTCGCACTATTCCTATGCGCGCTCCGAACCGGGGCATCCCGGCATCAGTCTGCACACGGATGGTCAGCCGTATGGCTCTCGCATCTTCGGTTACGAGGGCAGCGTACCGGTCATGATTCGCGTACTCTATTACCTCGATGACCTAACCCCCGAGGTTTCGCCATTCAGGGTCGTCCCTCGGTCCCACCTGTCGATGCACGCCGACGCGAATCCGTATCAGCGATTCAAATCTCATCCCGAGGAAGTGACCGTATCCGCGACGGCCGGTTCCGCTGTCTTCCTGAACCATCGCGTGTTCCACGGCAATCAGCCTAACACAGGAGACCACGCCCGGGAGATGCTCGCAATCGCCTACAGACCGAAATGGGCCGGCCCTGTCTCAGACGTCGACGAGTGGACCGACGATCAGCTGGCGTCACTCCCGGATCAGGTACGTCGCTTCTTCAGCAGCCGGAACACACGCGTCTGGGACTTCGGCCACGGCAACAAGCCGGAAGGCATGAGGAACCGGGCAGACGGCATCAACCCTTCCCGATGGGAGACAAAGTGAGCGCCCCCTTCATCGTCAGACACACCGCTGACTTCCAGGCCGATGGAAAACTGGTCTACGAGGACGTCGGCCTCGATCTGCTCGAATCAGCCTCCGGTATCGACTACGCCTTCCTTGAAACGTTCTCGACCGAGGTGGAGGCATCGAGCCTGAACGGAATTGACGCGTTGATCTGTCTTTCGCCACGCATATCAGACCAGTCTCTGGCGCAAGCCGACCGGTTGGGGTTGATCGCCAGATTCGGCGTAGGCTACGACTCCGTGGACGTCGACGCGTGCACGAGCGCCGGTGTCCTCCTGACCATCACAACGGGAGCGGTCGACTACTCGGTGGCCGAGTCGACCGTTACCTTCATGCTGGCCCTGTCGCACAACCTGACCATCAAGGACCGGATCACGCGTGAAGGCCGATGGGACGAGCGCTCCGGATACATGGGAAGCGAGCTTCGCGACCGAACCCTGGGCATCGTCGGGTTGGGTGGAATCGGCGCACGGCTGGCGCGTATGGTGGACAGCTTCGGCATGGCCGAGGTAATCGCATTCGATCCGTATGTCTCGCCCGAACGAGCCACTAAGGCGGGCGTCCGCCTAGTCTCACTGGAAGAGCTGATGACGCAGTCGGACTTCGTGTCGGTGAATTGTCCGCTGAACGAGGAGACCAAAAACTTGATAGGTGCGGAGGAACTCGGTCAGATGAAGTCTACCGCCTACCTGATCAACACGGCTCGTGGAGGTATCGTTAACGAACAGGCCCTGATCGACGCGCTTCGCCACAACCGGATTGCCGGTGCAGGGCTCGACTGTCACGAAAACGAACCAGTAGTCGAGAGACACCCGATGGAGGATTTGGACAACGTCATTCTCTCCCCTCACGCGATTGCGTGGACCAACGAACTATTCCGGGACATCGGCAGGCAAACGTGTCGACAGGTGCTGGAGCTGGCGAACGGCCGGATCCCGGAGGGCGCCGTCAACCCCGAGGTCGTCGAGGCACAGTCGTTCCGCCAAAAACTGGAACGGTATGGCTGACCACACTTGATCAGGAAGACGCCCGACAGATCGAGTAGGCGATCCGCGTGGCGACCTACCGGGTGATACGTCCCGCAGTGCTCGCCCCCGGCCTGCTCTACATCATTTACGCCATCCTGTGAGTTGATCCTCAGCGGAACCACCCGCGCCATCCTCCAGCTACTGAGGCTGATCTCTTCCCTCGTGTGTCTGGTCGTATACCTCCGAGCGGACACGAGCCGGATTACCTACCGGTCTACCTACCCCGTCCTCACGCTCCTCATCGGGATCGTGCTTCTGAACACGGCGGTCCATTCTGCGCTCGAGCCGGACCCGATCCAGACGACGAACTTCATGATGCTACTGCTCGGCGCCGGATCCACGTTCCTCTGCACAAAGGGATTCGCCATGTCGGTCTCCCTGACCGTTGGGTCGTGGATCCTCGTTGCAGCCATGTTTGGTGGGGAAGGAAACTGGAGACACTTCGCAATCGCGATATTCGCGACGACGGTCCTGGCGGTCGTGATCCAGGAAGTGCAGCAGCGCGCGCTCACCAGGCTGCAGCAGTCCCTGATCGTCCAGGAAGATTCATGACAATCCCACTAACCGCGGGCGAGCACGAGATCACGCTTGAGGCAAGACTCTCCCCGCTTAGGAAGATCCTTTGGGGGATCGCCGCAATGCTTGTTTTCGGGTGGAGCCTGTATCAGAGGCGAAGCCGCCTCCAANGTAGACGCGCCTAACTGACCCGGTCCNCCAGCCATTGGCNGGCGTTCTGNTAGNCTGTATCCAGATCATCCACANGTGACTCGTGCCCCCCAACATCCANACCNAAATTNCCNTCATATCCGATGCGGTCGACGGTCTCGAAGAACACCTCCCAGTTGATCGCCCCCTTCCCCGGTTCTAGATGCTCCACACGATCTCCAGGGTTGTCCGAAATGTGGATGCAGTCCACGAGCCCCTTCAGTCGGATCAGCGAGAACGCCAGGTTGTCCTGGAGCATGAACTGGTTCGCCGTATCCAGGTTGAATCGCAGGTTCTCGCGCCCGACAGCCCCGTAAAAGTAGAGGAATGCATCAGTGGTGGATGACAGAACGCCAAGGGCGGGATGCATCTGGTAGGTCAAGTTTCGGGACGCGGCGATGTCGCACGCCTGTCTGTAGGTGTCGACGAGTGCCTCCCAGTAAGTCCCTCACTCAAGATTGTCAGGCACAGCCGCGGCGCGGAGGACATCTTCGTCGTAATGACGTACGATGGGGATATCATCCGAAAACCGGTAGGGCGGCAGCGGCGCATTGTCGAGGACGCCCTTTGCTCCGAGCGTCTCGGCGACCTCACACCCACGCTCGAACAGCGCGAGATTCTCCCGTCGCTCAGACTCGACCGGAGAGCTGAGACCTGGCAGCACGATGCAGAAGATGGGGATCCGCANGTCGAGCTCCGATTTCCACGCGGCGACCTCGTGCCTCAAGTCATACATCTCGCCCAAATGTTATTCCCGGATTCCCTCCAGTTCCACCGATTGGAACCCAAGCGCCTTCATCTCCTCCAGATATGTCCGCGTGTCCTTCGCCGNAGACTGATAGCCATACTTCGTGATCACGTAGGGATAGGCACTGACGATACGGTCGTTGAACACGCATTTCCCTTTCATTTCAGGTCGACACCTCGAAGAACAGACAGCACGCACGCCCGGATCGCTTCCTCGTTCATCTTGATGACGAGATTGAGGACTGNATATCCAGTCAGGATGGATCCCGCCCGTGTGAGCCCCACCCGCTCGACGTAAGCCGAGCACCACGCGACGGCATAGACGAGGAACAGGCCCTCGAGCGGCAGTCTGAAACGAGGAGAGCCATATAGAATGAGAACAAACACCGCTACCGATACGACAATGGCCAGCGTCGGCAAACGGATTGGCTTCTCCCAGCCGTGGCGAATGAGACCGGCTACGAAGAAAGGCAACACAAGCACGAACCAGAAATTGTAGCTGGGTCGAAAGACATACCAGAACCGCAGGAGCTTCTCAGCGCACCACCGTAGGTATCGACCCGGGTGATCCAGAATGGCCGCCTTCCCCTGCTGAAACCAGGCACGATCTCGCTCGATTTCCGAAGGCTCATTCTCAAAAGTTTCCTTCGGGATTTGCCATCCATCGGCACGTCGCCAGTCTGGTGTTTCCCTGTTGCTGCGCAGAAGGATGAACCCGCCGTGCGTCGAAAATATGGGGAATGCGTCGTGCACGACGTAGTTGCGGGTGATCCACGGCATCACCGTAACAATTGCTGCCCCAGCTACGATCGCGACAGGTCTCCAGCCGGAAGCGGACCGCGGCCACGCGTAGAGGACGTAAGCGGGCAGAAGAAGCAGGCCTACAGGTCGCGTCAACGCCGCCAGCCCGATCAACCCACCTCCCAGCCCCCCCCACTTGCTGCATCGCCTCGCTTCCGATTCCAACAGAGCATAGACCGCCGCCGTAAACCAGAAGGTGAACCAGGTCTCGGTCATCACCTCATTGCTGATCGCCACGAGCGGGCCGTAGACCGCGCCCGCGACACCCACAGCCCAACCGCTCGCCGTCAGACGCTTACCGATCAGGAACAGCAGGGCCACCGTTCCGGCTCCGATCAGGCACTGGATAACGCGGACCGCCTCGTGGCTGTCGCCAAACAGACCGTAAACGCCGGCCAGGAAGAACGGATAGAACGGAGCGCGCCACGACCGCACGTCATACCCATACCAGTTCTCCCGTGCCACGAACCCCTCACCGGCCAGCAGGTTCATCGCAATATCGTCGTAATCTCGTGTATCCTGTGGCGGGACATCGTATCCCTGCCAGACGTACACGAGGCGCACGACCAGAGCGAACAGGAAAAGCCAAATACCGAAGCGCACGGAACTCTGCGTCAGATCGGCTGCGAATCTGCTAGCGCGCTCGATGCTCCTGCCTCCTGTTTCCGGGTAACGTGACAATCAGCGGTGGATCATCCATATTGACGACCGTCAGTGTAATATCTTGCCCGTAATACGCAACGAAGGAAACCGTTTTGGACGAGTACGAGAAATATTTCTTCGACCTGAATGGCTACCTCGTCGTCGAGGACGCCCTGTCTGCCGACGAGTTGAAGACCTTGAACGAGGCGATCGACGAGAACCGAGACCGCATCAAGGTCCGTTCACAGGAGCAGACGCTGGCCAAAGGCTCACCCGCGCTCGTCGGCAAACACGGTCGTGGCGACCTGCGCGGTATGCTGACGTGGCCGAAGCCCTGGTGCGAGCCGTTCCGCGCGCTGCTCGACCACTCGAGCATCCTCCCCCATCTGCTCGAGGTTCTGCGCGACGGTCTCCGTCTGGACCATCTCTACGGCATCATCACCGACGCAGGCTCAGAAGGCCACGTTCTCCACGGCGGCGGAACAGCCGACGACCTGACCCACTTCTACCAGTTCCACAACGGTCGGATGCGCTGCGGTCTGACTGTCGTCTCCTGGGCACTCACAGACGTCAGTCCCGGCGACGGCGGATTCATGTGCATCCCTGGCAGCCACAAAGCAAACTACCCCGCACCTCCAGGGATCCAGCGCCTCGAAAAAAACATCGGCGTCGTCCACCAGGTCGTCGCCCCGGCCGGATCCGCCATCATCTTCACCGAAGCCCTGATGCACGGCACCGCCCCGTGGACCGCCTCTCACGAACGCCGCTCGATCCTCTACAAGTACAGCCCGGGCCCCCTGACCTACGCCAAACGCTACGTCCCCGAAGGCGTCGAAAACCAACTCGACGAGTTCACCCCCGGCCAGCGCGCGGTCCTCGAACCGCCATATCGCACCCAACGCCCAACGCTGGCATAAGGTATTAGCTGTGAGATTTGCATTTTGACTTTTCCATTTTGCATTGAGCAGTTAGCCCCCGGAGGAACCATTGCCTGATACAAGCCCTAATGTCCTACTCATCTGCACCGACCACTGGCCCGGCTCGCTCTTTGGTATCGCCGGCCACCCAGCAATCCAGACCCCAACGCTCGATCAGCTGGCCAAGAACGGCTGCCGCTTCCCGCGTGCCTACAGTGAGTGTCCCGTATGCATACCCGCCCGCCGAACCTTGATGACAGGCACTACGTGCCGTACTCACGGCGACCGACACTTCGCCGAAACGATGCGGATGCCGACCGACATCCCGACGCTCGCACAGACATTCCGCGACAACGACTACCAGGCTTTCGCCGCTGGCAAGCTGCACGTCTACCCCCAGCGCGATCGAATCGGCTTCGACGAGGTGATCCTACACGAAGAAGGTCGTGCCCAGTTCGATGCTGTCGACGATTATGAGCTCTACCTTGCAGATCAGGGACACGCCGGCAAGATGTTCGCGGGAGGGATGAACAATAACGACTACCTGAACCGCCCGTGGCACCTCCCAGAACACTGTCACGTCACGAACTGGACGACCCAGCAGATGGCCAGGCTGATCCAGAGACGGGATCCGACAAAGCCCGGCTTCTACTACCTCTCCTATTGCCATCCCCATCCGCCGCTCACCCCGCTCGGCTGCTATCTCGACATGTATCGGGACATCGAGCCACCGACCCCATACGTCGGCAAGTGGGCGCAGGATCTCCAGTCACTGCCATACGCACTCCGGACGCGTGAATCCTCCTGGCAGGACTTCACCGAACAGCAGATCCGATCCGCACGGCAGGCCTTCTACGCGATGTGCACGCACATCGACCACCAGCTTCGCATCGTGATCGGAACCCTGCGAGAGGAACGGCTGCTCGACAACACGATCATTATGTTCACCTCTGACCACGGTGATATGCTGGGCAACCATCAGCAGTGGGCCAAGCGACTCTACTACGAGGACAGTGCGCGCGTCCCGATGTTCCTTGTCGGCGCCGCAGACGACGACCGCGTCGGCCACCACCGGATCGACAACCGGCTCGTCGGCTGGCAGGACATCATGCCCACCCTTCTCGACCTGGCCGGCGTATCGATCCCGGATACCGTCGAAGGCATTTCGATGGTCAGCGAAGGACCGAGGCCACACTTGTACGGAGAATGCGGAAACGGAGCGACCGCTACCCGTATGGTTCACGACGGTCGTCACAAGCTGATTTACTACCCGGTAGGAAACCGCGCCCAGCTCTTCGACCTCGACGAAGACCCGAACGAGATGAACGACCTTATCGGCCAGTCCAGTCACGCCAGGGTGGAACAGCGGCTTAGAGAGCTGTTAGCCCAAGAGCTCTACGGTGGAGATGAAGAGTGGGTCAAAGATGGCGAGTGGGTCGGCCTACCGGATCAGGAATACGAACCGACCCCGAACCGNGGCCTGACGGGTCAGCGGGGCAGCCATTGGCCAGTACCGCCTCAGACGGGAATGGGCGGTGTCCTCTCGTTGACCTAAGCCGAACAAAAGGGCACCCCCGACGGGGTTGCGTATGACAGCCTTTAGGTTGGGCCTCCGGCCAAACCCCAGGTATTCGGTATCAACCCCGTAAGGGTTGCGGTGGTTGAACGTCACCGTGCAGAAGCACGGCGACGAGAACCCGAAAGCGACATACCTGTCTGTGCAGGAGCACAGACATCGGGGTAGCCCTAACCAGCCAGGGCAGGGGAAACGTCTCCCCGCTCACCGGCTCCCAATCCGAAGGCGCGCTCCCGCTCAAGAGGGGCTCAGGTGGGCGGTTCCTTCCGTCGCTGATTAACGATCCGTTCGATTGGTAGTGCTGACTGTAAATAGAAAGGCCTGAAGACAAGTGTCTCCAGGCCTGGGCGGTGAGTGGTCTCCGAGGCTCCCTGCCCCCTGCCAGACGTCTATCCCGTAAACTCCCAGATTAAGCACGAGACCGCGAACGTGATGTAAACGGCGCTCGCGATCACCATCATAATCGTGCACACCGTCCCAGGTTTGGCTGACAGCGGTAGATACTTGTGGTTCGCGATCAACAGTAGAGGCACGTAGATCGCCATCGCGAATCCGCCGATGTAGGCCGCGTTGAACAGGAACCCGAGCTCAGTGACGCCCTGCGCTTCCATCACGTAGGTGATCACGCATCCGGCCACCATCCAGACCGCCGCAACGAGGACATACCACCAACTCTGGCTGCGTGCCCCTCCGAAGTTGGTCGACACAATATCAGCGATTGAACGGGATACCCCATCGATCAGGGCGAGCTGCGTTCCAAACAGCGTCGCGAGCCCCACAAGCAGGAAGATCACACGACCCGCCGATCCCCACACCTCACCCAGGATCTGAGCCTCGTCCCAAATCAAGGTCCCACTGGCTGGCACGATTCCTCTGGGATGCAGCACAGCCAATGAGCCGAAGATAAAGAGCATCATCGTCACCGTATTCAGCGCCCAGAAGAACAACATCTGATCCTTCTTGATGTAGTCCCACCACTCTTTGAACCGGGACGCGTTCTCCTCGTTGTCTTCGTAACGGAACCCTGTTGTCGGAATCGTCTCCGTGCGACCACGCAACGGGTTTTCCATCGCCGGGAGATGACCTCCCATTCCGATGTGCTTGTCACGCAGGTAGAAGGTATAGAACAGGTTGGCTGTTCCTCCCGCCCCCGCGAACACGATCGCGATGAACATCTGTTTCACCGACACGTCGGGATGCTTGTAGCCGAAGTTGATGGCGCCCTTGAACAAGCTGCCCCACGTATCCGCCGTCCCCACCGCGAAGGCCACGAAGACCAACCCCACGGTCACGATGAGTACGAGTAGCTCGACCGACTTCTCGACAGACCCGTACATCACTTTCGGCCCGAACAGCAGCAGTGCACACCCGGCGAAGGTGATGATCGTCCAGAAGGTATCCGATCCGTAACCCTCTGGCCCGACGAGGAGGGCCTTCAGCGCCAGCCCGCTCGCCCGTCCCCAGCCCGGCGCAATCCACGAGAACACGGTCAGTAGGATGAAGATCGGCGCGAAGCCTCTCCAGATCCGGGCAAACCCGGTNAACACGGTTTCCCCAGTCGCGACCGTCCACCGCCCGACTTCCAGGTTGATCCACATCTGCATAAACACGCCCAGGACGGCGGCCCACACCATTTCAGCCCCGAATTCAGCGACAAGGCGTGGCCAGATGATGATCTCACCGGCCCCGATCGACAATCCGACCAGGATCGCTCCCGGTCCCGCCATCTGCCAGAACCCAAATTTGCGCTCCGGCATGTCGCCGGACTTGAAGTCATCGAGGGGTTTCAAGAAGGGCATGGGGTCCTTTCCTGGTTGTATATGGCAATGAGTTAAGAGGAGTAATGGCTCGAGCCTAACCACTGCAACCCCGTCACGGTCAGCGACCTCTGCGTCGGAGTTNTCCCTAAATTTGTCGAGGGGCGGTTGTTTTTCGGTACTACTTCAGAGCTTCGGGCACCACTTCGTTCTGCAGTACCTGCTCCAGCGTTTGTCGTTTCCGGATCAACTCGAACGAACCGTCGTTCATCAACATNATTTCCGCTGCTTCAGGGAANGAGTTGTAATTCTTCGCTGACATCCCCGAGCAATAGGCGCCCGATCCCCCGATCAAGACGGCATCCCCGATACGTGTCTCCGTCAGGAAACGCGTCTGGAGTCCTTCGGGGTCGTCCGGTGCCGGCGTCAACACATCCCCGCTCTCGCAGCAGTGTCCTGCGACGATGTATTCGCGGTCCGGACGCTCCTCATCCACCACCGGTACGGCTTCGATCGGATGCTGCGCGCCATACAGACTCGGTCGCAGCAGTTCGGTCATCCCGGTATCGACTTTGATGAAATGATAGCCTTCGTCCCCGGTATCCACGACATCCATCGCCGTTGATACGAGCGCACAGGAGTTGGCCACCAGGTACGTCCCTGGCTCGACTTCAAGCTCGAGTTCTTGACCATGCTTCTGCGCGTGGGCCCGGAACGCCTCGACGATGTGAAGACCGATCTTCTGTACGTCCGTCGAGACCTCCCCTTTCATCCGGCCGACCTTGTATCCACCACCAAGACTCAACGAGTTGGCGCCGTCGATCTTCGAGCAAATCTCCAGCGACATCAACGCCACACGTTCCCAGACCTCGGGGTCCGATCCGGATCCGATGTGTGTGTGCATCCGTCGAACACCTAGTTCGTACTTCTTCGCGATCGAGAGTGCGTCAGGCAGGTATTCGTGCCAGATGCCAAAGCTCGCCGCGGGCCCACCGACATTGGTCCGATTGCTGTGACCCGATCCCAGCCCCGGATTGATGCGAAGGGCGATCTCGATTCCGGGTCGGGCCGCGCCGATCGCTTCGATCTGATTGAGTGAACAGGCATTGAACAGACTGCCCTGGTCGATCAGATCGCCAAGATTGTCGGGGACCTGTTGGGTGGTGATCTGAATCCGGTCTGCCGGCACCCCCGCCTGCATCGCTCGGGTCGCTTCGTAGCCGCTGCTCGCGTCGATGTGCAGACCCCGGTCGGTCAACACCTTCAGGACGGCCGCTGACGGGCAGGCCTTCATCGCATACCGGGCGATCAGACCGAANGCGTTCGGGAACGACAGCACCTGATCGGCCTGCGCCTCGAGGGTGGCCTGGTCGTACACGTATACCGGTGTTCCGTATGTCTTCTGAATGTGGCGGACCTGCTCCGCCGAAAGGAAGGGAATCAAATCCATCTATCTATTGCTCCGTGTTCTGGATCACTGTTTATCCTGTTGAAAGCTCAACATGATACGAATATTGTAGAAGCAAACCCAAGGACAACCACGAAAANCACGAAAGGAAAGACACCCCAAAGGGAATTGCAAATCTCGGGATGCCTCACAGGGCCGGGACTGGGGAAACGCGTAGTTGTGAATTTTCGTATTTTAGGTGTCTTTCGTGGTAAGATGTCTTAGATGAAGAAACGGATCACCCACTACTGGATAGACCCATGAACAGTGACGTTTCGCAATTCGTTGATGCCGTAAAGCTAGTTCCTCTGTTCTCAGGCCTTCAGCCAACGCAGGCGGTCGCTCTGCTCAAGGTATGTGAACGTCGAGCGCTGAAAGCAGGTGAAGCGCTGTGCCGCTTCGGCGACCGAAGCGAAAAGATGTATATCCTGCTGAGCGGTGAGCTATCCGTGCGNACGGCCGATGACACGCAGATCGCCAAGATCTCGCCTGTGGCCCCCGTCGGTGAGATGGGCCTGTTCACCGACGAGCCCCGTTCCGCGACCGTAGTGGCAGAATCCGACGCAACACTGTTCGTGCTCGGGAAGTATCAGTTCGAGGGCGTGATGCGGAAGAACAGGGATATGGAAGTCATCATATCACGGAACGTGATCGCGACCCTGGCCCAGCGGATTCGTGAGTCGAATGAAGAGCTGAATCACCTGCGCGGGCTGATTGCCGATCAGGGAGCGCCACCCGAAGAAGTAACCGAAGAGGGTGCCTGACCAAATTCCTCTTCGCGTGTGAACGCACCGCCCAGCCCGCTTGCCTCTTTAGCAACACAACCACTTGAACCCTCTGCTGACTCTGTAACGGATCGTGCAGTCAGCCTCAGGTTTTCAACCTTCCACAGTACGCCTCTCCGACCGACACTACCTCCCACCTGAGTGGCATAGCCCTTGCCTTGTCCTCCCGTGGCGTTCGTGACGACCAAACTCGAACACGGGAGGATCGTCGATGAAGACACCCATTGTAGCGCTGCTGCTTCTGCTGGCAGTGAGCCAGGATGCGCCCGTTGATGAGCGCGCGCTCGTCAGGGTAGGCGTGCGCGTGAAAGTGACCAGTCCTGCGCTCAAGGCCTACCCGATCTCGTCGAGCGAGCGACGTGGGCCCTCCAGGATCACGGGATTTGTGACCGTCGTTGATGGCACACCATCAATGTCCGGACAGATGGACGATACGGCGCCATCCTGCCCATCCCGATTTCCTCGATTAGACGCCTCGACGTGAGAACAGGCTCGATACGGAAAATCGCTGAGGGGCGGGTCTCGGATTCCTGATGGGGACGGCGCTGGGCGCGGCATTAGGACCGACTCAGGACGCGAGCCAGTCCCTCTTCACGGACGGCCAGGCATCGTTCCTGATGGGTGCGTTCGTGGGGGGCGCTAGGCTGGTCATCGGNGCGGTCGCGGGAACGGCCAAGCGAGGAGAAAAGTGGGAGCGGCGGATTCCGCGGAGGTTACGGTTGGGCATCCTGCCGAGCCGGAAGAACCCGATGGTGGCTGCGGCGATTTCGTTCTAAGAACCGGATTCGCGCCATGAGGAAAGGCTCGCGAGAGGAATCGCGAGCCTTTCATACGTATATGGTGCGAAAGATGGGACTCGAACCCACACGGCCTCTCGACCACCAGATCCTAAATCTGGCGCGTCTACCAGTTCCGCCACTTTCGCACATCAGGTCCTGTATTGACGCAGAAAACCTACCATTGGGTTCAGCCATTGGCAAGAATCCCTGTAAAAAGCAAAAAGCCCGGGCTCCATGAGCCCGGACTATTCAATATCCGTCTGGGATCAGAAGTCAGATGCGGTTCTGTGCGGCCAGGTCGAGACCGATCTGATTCAACATATTCGGTCGGATCCGCCGCTGCTTCATAATCTTCGTCAGCTGGTGCAGATAAGTCCGAATCTTCGGCTCCGTATGCACTTTCTTCTGGAGGTGCCAGTAGAGCTCGGCAAGTTCTCGATCTTTAGCGCTCATCGCTGATTTCTCCAGTTTCCGGTAATCAATTCTCTGGGCCTTCAACCTTCAACTTAGTGTNATCGACAGGTTTAGAAATACCTTTAGCGATTCGTTCGGAGCTTATTCAGGCGATCGAGAATGGCCTCGCTGATCCAGACCAGGAACGCAAATGCGGCTGAAACAGAGATTGCAAGGATCGAAGTGGTCCAAACCATTGAAAACGCCTAACTTAGGGAAACGCTTCGTGTTTCTGACGAGTTCGCTTGCGCGAACTCGTGGGTTCGTGGGAAAGTGGATGCCGGCCGGCCTCTTCTTTTGCAAGGCCTATGCCACCCTCGGAAACATCCCATAAACCGATGTTTTCAAATGAATTAGAAAAGAATCGAGCATCGTGCCGGACGGTGGATTTCGGAAGGGAATACAGCGTTCTCGGGAAGGATTTTCCTGCCTCTAGGACAAAGAAAAAACCCGAACCGCCAGGTCCGGGTTTCGTCGTGCAGAAATGGGTAGATCAGGCTAGATATTTAAGGCGAGACGGAAGGTCGTCCCTTGGTCGATCACGCTCTTCACCTCGATCTCGCCTAGATGGTTCTCGACGATTCGGCGGCGACCGCGTGACCGAATCCGTGACCCGTATCCTTGGTCGTATACCCTGATTCGAAGATCTTTTCGAGCCGCTCTTCAGGAATACCGGGGCCGGTGTCTTTGACTTCGACGACGATCTGGGCGCCTTCGCGTTCGGTGAACGTTCGGGTCTTGATGATCCCCGCGTCCATCGCGTCTGCGGCGTTCGCATAGAGATTCATCAGCACCTNGTGGATCTGTCCCTGATCCGCCTCCATTGTCGGCAGTTTAGGATCCAGCGTCGCCTCGAACTCGACGCGACGGAAGCGCTTCTGACCACGAACGAAATCAGTGAGCTTTTCGATCAGCAGGTTGATGTCAAAGGGCTCCTTGGCCAGCTTGAGCACGCCCATCTCTATCAGCCCGGTCGCGAATTTCTCGATCCGCTCGAGCTGCTCTCCCATAATGCCNATGCTGCGGGTCGCCCGCTCGTTGGCGGTCACGCCCGGGTTTACCCCGAACAGGTCGACTTGCCCGATCAGGACGGTCAGGTAGTTTCTGAGCTCGTGCCCGATTTCGGCCGCCATCTGGCCCGTCATCGCGAGCTTCTCTGTCTGTATCAGGCGGGTTTCGAGGGCTTTGGATTCCGTCACGTCCCGGACGCCCAGCGCGGCCATCACCGGATCCTCGTCTTCTCCCGCGAGGGCGACGGTCACCTCGTAGAACCCGATCTCCCCGTTGTCGTCCTCGTATTCCAGGCTCATCGTGGCCCGGTCGCCGACCTCGCAGATATGGTTCAGCTGCTGGCCGACACCCTCACCCAAACGAGGAACGACATCGAACAGCGATCGGCCGAGGACGTCGTCCTCCTCCGCAGCCGCCTGAATCAGGCCGAGCCGGTCGGTCACGCGACCGTGCTTCAGAATCTCGAACGAGCGGCCGATCTCGATAATACTGTCGTATGCGCTCTGAATCGACGTGATTCCGCAGGATAATCCGGTGGATGGCTGGCTGTTCCGCGAAGAACTTCTCCAGAACGGTCTACTCGAGCACGTGGGCCTCGGCAGGACAGACTGCCGTCACGATCGCAGAGCGTGGCTTGTGGTCGACCAGTGCCATCTCGCCGAAACACTCCCCGGGCTCGAGGATAGCCAGTGTTTCCAGGTCTCCCTCGATCGTCTGCTTCGCGATCGCCACGGTGCCGCTGGACAGGAGGAACAGCCCACGGCCCTGATCACCCTCGCGGATGATCGTCGTATTCGTATTCGATCTTGGTTGCGAGATCNAACACCAGATCGAACACCAGTTGGCGTTCTGATGTATCAAGCCCCTTGAACAGGGGGATGTCGAGACCTTCGATGCTCAAAGGAGTAGCCTCCGGTGGAACCAAACCACCGTCTGAATCATCCGTAAGGAATGAAGAAGGTTGATCGAACCCAAACCGGAACGTACGTAAACATATTATTAATTAGATGTTACACCAACTACCCCATGTACGGGCCATTCTGATGGCGACCTGTCTGTTCGGCCTGATGCCCGGACATCCGCTCTCACAATTGGCCGACAGCAACACATCCAAACCCGTTGGCGCACCGGGGGATCTCCCACCAGATGTGCTCGACTTCTCGTCCGACCATGTCACAGACCGACTGTTCGAAGGCCTCATTATCCTGACTGGGAATGTCGTCCTGAGATACGACGACGTCGAGATCAAAGCAGGGCGAGTCGTTTTCGATCGGGAGGCCAACCGAATCACGGCCGAGCCACTAGGAGAAGGCGATGATCGGGTCGGCATCCCATACTTCACGCGGGGAAGTGAGGAGTTCTCGGGCGAGAAGATGATCTACGACCTCACCACCGGGCGAGGCCGGGTCTGGGAGGGACGAGCCACTAGCCAGAACAAGTATCACATCCGGGGTGCCCACGCGTTGCTGGACAGTACAAAACGGATCTTCCTGAAGGATCTCGCGATCAGCACCTGCGACGAAGACCACGAGCATTACCGTTTCCAAGTCGGTCGACTGAAAATAGTCGAGGACGACAAAGCGATCGCTCGCAACGTCACCTTCGAGCTCGGTCCGGTACCGGTGATGTGGCTTCCTTTCTACGTGTTCCCTCTCCAACAGAGCCGCCGATCGGGTGTCCTCAAACCGAGCATCGGTTCGAACGATCGCGACGGGTTCTCGGTCAGTAACATCGGCTACTACTACGCCCCGAACGACTACTGGGACACCACGCTCGCCGCCACACTCCGAGAGCAGGGCGGCTTCCTGCTCGACGGAGACCTTGCCTACCACGTTCGTAACAAGGTTCGCGGGGCGGCTGACCTTCAGTTCGAGAACTTCAACACCTCGACCGGCATCTCCACCCGAAACTGGCGACTGTCTTTCAACCACTGGCAGCGCCTCTCATCGTCTTCGAGTGTTCGTGCCACGGGAAACTTCACGAGCAGTCGCACCTTCGATACCCGCAACACGGACAATCTGTACAATTACCTGAACCAGCAGCTTCGGTCGACCCTATCGTATGACAAGGCCTGGCGTGACGCGGGGCGCAGCGTCGACCTGGGACTCACCTACATACGCGATCTCGAAACACGGAAAAACTCCTTCCAGGGCTTCCCACGGGTCTCGTTCCGGCAAAGCCGCAGACGCATATTCGGTGACCGGTCTGGAACCCGCAGCTTTGGCACGAATACGAATCAGCCCTGGTATCGCGCCGTCTACTACAGCTTCTCCGCGGACGTCGACAACGCCTTTACCGAGCAACCGGAAGACTCGCTCGAGACAGACAACCTGAGGCTGGGCGGCCGGCTCACAGTGAACAGCCAGCATCGCCCGATGGGATGGCTCGAACTGACACCGACCTTGACCACCTCGCAACGGCTGTCCCGCAACAACCAGGATCGGCCGACGCGGACAGAGACATACAGTGCCAGCGTCAATGCGGGAACCACCCTCTACGGAATCTTCCTGATGGAGGCGGGACGACTTCGCGGCATCCGTCACCGATTCCAGCCCCGTGCGGGATTCCGCTACAGTCAAAATGCCTCCGTGGATGGTGGTACGTTCGGCTTGGGCGGCGACCGGCAGGCGGGCGACGCCCGACGCACGCTCGACCTATCTGTCTCCAACACCTTCGAAGTCAAGACGGAGAACGAAGACGGGAAGCAGAACCGGTTCACCTTCGCAAGTGCGAACGTCTCGACGGGATTGGACTTCGCCGGGAACCCACAGCGCTGGCGCCCGTTGAGGTCGACGGTGTCCATCAAGCCGGATCGACGGCTGGACATTCGGCTGAACACCCGCCACGAGCTCTACGATGCACAGGGAACATGGAAACCGTGGCTTCCGCGCATGCGAACCCTGACTGTTACGTCGAACCTACGCTTCAGCGTGGCAAGAGGGGAATCGGATCTATCCGCTCGAGGTCCAGCCCCCAACCCCGCAGACCCGCTCCGAGCCGCTTCAGATTATGGGTTCGAGCGAGACCTGTATCGCGAATCGACAACCGGTCGTTCTCCGTGGCGATTCAGCATCGGGCATCATTTCGACGTTCGGCGGCAAAGCACGCGCACGATCCGAACCTCGTGGATCAAGGCAGACTTTGGGTTCAACCCGAACTGGCTCGTGTCACGCGTCGACTACGCCATCAACGTCAACTTGGTGGATCCGGACGTCACCAATCAGACGATCTCGCTCTACCGGAAGCTGCATTGTTTCGAGACCCGTGTATCGATCGTGCCAAACGGGTTCAATCGGGGCTTCGCGTTCAAGTTCAACATCAGGGATATCCCGGATATCGGAGTGTCTGCGCGGCGTGGTGGAGTATACGGTTTATAGTAGGTTTTGAGCCGAATAGAGGAGTCGCAATGGCATACAAGGCGGTCAATTTCAAAGAGAAACCGTCACAATTCGAGGACCTATGGTCTCCGAAGGTGATTGCCGAGCTGAACGACTACCAACTCAAACAGGTCAAGGTCAAAGGCGACTTCGTCCGGCACGATAACGAAGACACCACTGAAGTCTTCATCTGGGAAGGCGAGCTGAAGATCGAACTGAGGGACGGAGAAGTAGACGTTTCGCGGGGAGAGATGTTCGTCGTCCCGAAAAGGACGGATCATAAACCCAGAGCTGACAGTGAGTGCCACGTCCTCTTCGTTTAGCTACGAGGCGTGGTCAATACGGGAACCGAAGGCGGCTCTCTAACCGCAGAAAACGACGTCTGGGAATGATCACATCCCATTGATAATACGTGTTGGTATGTTCGACAACTGGATCAGCTCGAGCATTGACGTCCGATCCCGAATACACCGCACCACTGAGGTTCATGTCTGCACAGCATAGCACACCCCACCCCTTCGCTGCGTTGGCCATTGCCCTGATCGCGATGGGTGGGCCGCTCGTGGGTATGGCCATCGTCGGACTGACTGCACCCGCCTGCAGTGATCTCATTAACGGAGTCGCGCATCCGCTGCTTGCGTTGGGCCTGGTCCTGGTCGGGGGGAGCGCAGTCGGCCTGGCTCTGCTGCCGTCCTTCTTCCTTTGCGCGGTGTGCGGCTATCTGTTACCAGGCCCCTGGCCCTATATCACGACCATTCTCGGTTTGGCCTGGGCCACAGCCCTGGGACTGGGGCTGGGACGGCTGTTCAGCACCAACTTTTTCGATGTGTTGCTGCACCGTAAGAAGGACTGGTGGGATACCTACCAGCGGCTGATCCACGCAGCTGGCACCTTCCTGCCCACCGCCATTGCGCTGCTACGCCTGTCGCCTCAAATGCCTTTCGCCCTGACCAACCTCGTATGTTCCCAACTGCCGCTCACATCCATCCGGATCTGGCTATTCTCTTACATCGGCCTGCTGCCTAGAACGATCCTCGCAACCTATGTCGGAAGTCAGCTGCAGGATTGGCGCGCCCTGCTCGACCGAGAGCGTCCACCCTGGGAACTGTTGCTTTCGCTCGTCCTTTTGATCCTGTTCGTGTCCTTCGCCCGGCGAGTCGCTAGACGTTTCGAGGAAACAGAAGGTTGAGATGATCGAACTCCCACACCGAAGACCATCCGCCGGTTGATATTCCGATGTGAGACCGACTCGCCTGGCGGGTAACTTACTGATGTCAGCAGTTCCATTGAGTAGTGCCCAGTGATTCCTGTGCTGGGACCATACCCTGAAGATTCGGCGAAAACCTGATCTTCTGGATGCGTGTCAGAAAGACCCTGGTAGGCGCTCTAGAGACACCCTTCAAGTGACGCCCTCACAGCGGGCGCGCCTATCGACTGGGAACGCGTCTATGGGATCAAATGGAATCCGAAGGTCGAGTTGCCGTTGACCGTTTTCCTGACGATTGCCAGTATTACACGCTGACATTTCCCATCACACACCACGGCAGCCTGTCTCAGGATCGGTTGATCGACGAGATGCTTGACTGCAATCGGCGCTTCTATTCCGCTTCACGAATTGCGAAACGGGTCGGTCGGTGCATCTGGCAAGGGCGTCAGCCACTTATTGGATTGATCGGAAACTATGCCTACGAGAAACAACTACAGGCTGAGCAGCGAATCGTATCCCGATGTCATCGGTCGACTCTCAGTCGAGAGAACCGGATGACGACTGATCCTGGCAGACTAATAGTGGAGAACACGTGCCAATCTACCTGATTCTGGACAACGAGATCCACGATGCGGAGACGTACGAACGCTACAAGACAGTGGCGAAACCGATGGTCGAGGCGGCAGGAGGCGAATACCTGACCAGGGATGGGAAGATCGAAGTCCTGGCCGGCGATTGGAACCCGAGCAGAGTCGTGATTCTGAAATGGCCAACCCGGGAGGCGCTGGACACCTTTCTGTCTTCCGAGGAGTACAGACCTTGGAAGGAACTCAGGGAGTCTGTGACAACAACTAGGACGCTGCTCCTTATTGAAGGCTTCGACCAGTAGTCATCTTATCCTGATCCAATGCCTCGTTCTACGATAGAACTCCTGGCGCTAGCGGCTTGGATCCGAGTGCCCTGTCCCTGAACTCTGGCTTCTATCTGGCTTCACCCAGCCCCTGCCCATCACCGACTCCCTCGTTTGCGTGCCGATCCTCCCTCCCCGCCCCCTTCCTTGCACTGCCCCATGGATTGGATTACATTTCAGTGGTCCATTTCGGCATAGTTGACTGAATAACTGAGAGTTACGGCGAACATGCAGACGGAGTCAGAGGGTTGAGAACGCTCCTGCAGCGCGTCTCGAAAGCGGGTGTGTCCGTGAACGGGGCGTCGGCGCGCTCGATTGGCCCCGGGCTCGTCATCCTGCTCGGGATCGCTGTGGGTGATACACCGGAAGATCTGAACTATCTCGTCCGGAAGACGGTCGATCTGCGGATCTTCAACGACGACGAGGGCAAAATGAACCGGTCGCTGCTCGACACGGGCGGCGAGGCCTTGATCGTGTCGCAGTTTACGCTCTACGGGGATGCGCGAAAAGGGCGACGCCCCAGCTACACAGATGCTGCCAGGCCGGAAGAGGCGATCCCTCTGTATGAGGCTTTCGTCGAGGCAGTGCGGGAACAAGGCATTGATGTTCAGACGGGCGAGTTTGGGGCAGATATGCAGGTCGAGATCCACAATGACGGTCCGGTGACCTTGATCCTGGAATCGCCCACAGCATGAGGCAATCACTGATCCTGGCTTCCGCCTCCCCAAGAAGGGCGGATCTGCTCCGAATGATCGGCGTGCGGTTCGAGGTCGTCCCGAGCGACCTCGACGAAACGACCGACCCCGAGTGGTCGCCGGAAAAGACCGTCGCCGAACTGGCGTCGATGAAAGCGGTGCACGTCGGTGCCGGGCACCCTGACCGGATCGGGATCGGCGCGGACACGGTGGTGGTCACCGACGACCGGATCCTGGGGAAGCCGGAGGACCCGGACGATGCCCGCGCGACCCTCCGGATGCTGTCCGGAAGAACACACCAGGTCATGACGGCCGTCCATCTGATTTGGACGGAAGAGGAGCTTGTTGCGTCCGCTGTCGAGACGACGGACGTCACTTTTCGAGACCTGAGCGACGATGACATCGACCGATACCTGGCGACGAGCGAACCTTATGACAAAGCAGGCGCCTATGGGATCCAGGGGCAGGCCGCCCTGTTCACGGAAGGGATTCGGGGCTGCTTCTACAACGTCGTCGGATTCCCGATCGTGCGTTTCTGGGCACTCCTGAACGAGATCACCGACGGACACGCGGACGACTACCGGGACGGGACGACCTCACCCGACCTCCTCGCCCTCGGCGAATAACAGACGCTATGGATGAACTGATCTCAGAACTAAAAGCAAAACGGGAAGCGCTCGGCCTCACCTTCGAGGACCTGTTCCAGCGGACCCGGATCAACGCCGGATTCCTGGAAGCGCTGGAGGCGGGCAACTTCGAGGTCCTTCCCGACGCTTACGTCAAACTCTTCCTCAAGAAATACGCGCAGGAGGTTAAGCTCGACGGAGACGAGATTGTCCGTCGATTCGAACAGCTCCAGTGGAAAGAGACGGCAGCGACCGAGACGTCCCACCAGCGCGATCGTGGGGACGGCTTGCCTGGCTGGGTCATCGGGGCGGGTGCCGCCGTCGCAATCTCGGTCGTAACGGTCCTGGTCGTGTCACAGTCCGACAAGGACACGGCCTCCGCGCCCCCGCGCCCCCAGGATCACCTGGTTTCGCGTGTACGTACCGAGCCTGTGCCTCAGCAATCACTCGAAACGCCGCCCCCTCAAGTCGTCACAACGCCCCCGACCGAGGCCTCGCCTCCAGCCCTTCAGCCTGAAATGACTCAGGAACCTGAAGACCAGGCTGAGTCGACCGCCGGTGATCCTGCCCCGACGCAAGCACCTCCCGAACCCGATCCTGAAAGTCAGCCCTCAGATTCACCCTCGACTCCCCTTGAGTCGACACCTGCTCCCGACACTCCTCCCATTGTCGAGGTGCACCCGACCGAGTCGACCGAACTGGATGTCGAATCGGAGGAAGAGACGATCGACGAGAACGAACGCGTCGTCTCCGCCTATTCCCTCAGCTTGCGGCAGGACCTCTCCGCCTCCGATAAGCGGCTCACGCTTTCCGCGGTCGGTCTGGTCCCGACCGAAGTCACGGTGACCTCCGACGGCGAGCCAGTCTTCAACGGTCTCGTCGACGCGGGACGTCGGATCGCCTGGGAAGCACGCGACCGGTTCTCGATCGAGATCCAGAAGGGCTCCGACATCAGACTCCAGTTCCAGGATGAAACTCTGCCCGCCGTGGGAGTCGAGGGTCGACAAGTTCGTCTCTACATCTCCCGATTTAGCATCTGGGTAGAAGAGATCGAACTGCCAGACAAAGTAGGTTCTCCGGCATCCCCTTGAAAGCTTTCGCCGACATCATTCCTCTTGGCACGCGCATCGACAGTGCCATGACCTACCGGGTACCGAACGACCTCCTCGTGCCCGAAGGTCCCTCCAAAGCGATCGAACGCGGCAGTCGCGTCCTCGTCCCGCTCGGACCCAGATGGGCGACGGGTGTCGTCGTCGAGCTGAACGATCAAACAAACATAGAGAACGTTCGCGCGATCGGGATGCGGCTCGACCCCTACCCGGCGTTACCCGAGGGACTGCTCAAAACCTGCGAGTGGATTGCCGGGTACTACCTTTGCACGCTCGCAGAGGTCCTCGGTGCCGCGCTACCGGCAGGTATCCACACACAGAGCGGGCAGAAGATCGTGCTGGCCGATGACACCGCCGACACGACCGGGCTGAACGATAGAGAACGAGAGATCGTCGGATGTATCGAGGCCAACGGCCCGCTGTCCGTGAAGCAACTAGAGCGGAGAATCGGTCCCAAGATCCGTTCCATCATTCACGGCCTGTGTCGGTCCGGGGTGCTGCGGGCGGAACAGCATATGGCCCAGCCCCGAACCTCCGTCAAGAAGGAGCGGTTCATCGAACTCGTCCCTGACGATCCTCGCTGGCTGGAGACCGAACTCCCGACCATTCAGAAACGCGCCCCCAAGCAGGCAGAATGCCTGGCGCTCCTCCACGGCGCCGGTGGCGGTCTCCCATCGCGGGCGCTCACGGACCAGGGCATCGACAGCGCCATCGTCAGGCGACTGATCGACCGAAACCTTCTCAAGGTCTCGGAGCGGGAGACCCGTCGGGATCCGTACGCGGATGAAACACGCGCTCCTGCCGAGGAGGTTGAACCGACGCCTGAACAGAGGGAGGCCCTGGACCAGATCCTTCCCGATGTCGATGCGAAGCAATACAGGACCCACCTGATCAGCGGGGTCACGGGCAGTGGAAAAACACTCATCTATATAGAAGCGGTGGAACGAGCTCTGAAGGAAGGGCGCGGCGCCATCGTCTTGATCCCCGAGATATCACTGACCCCGCAGACGGTCGGACGTTTCCGCGAGCGCTTTGGTGACCGGGTGGCCGTCCTGCACAGCGGCTTGAACGAGGGCGAACGCTATGACGCCTGGCGTGACCTTCGGGAGGGACGCAGGCAGATCGTCGTCGGGGCGAGATCAGCGGTCTTCGCACCCATCCCGGACTTGGGCCTGATCGTCGTCGATGAAGAACACGACGGCTCTTACAAGCAGGACAACCCGGCCCCTCGCTACAACGCACGGGATGTCGCCGTCGTCAGGGGACAAACGGAAAACGTGCCCGTGATACTGGGGTCAGCCACCCCCTCCCTGGAGTCCTATCGGAATGCGGAAGTGGAGAAGTTCAACCTGATCAAGCTGACACAGCGGGTTGATGACAGGCCGATGCCCGAGGTCACCATCGTCGACATGCGCGGCGAAAGCGGTCTCTTCTCGACCATCCTCCACAAGCGTATCCTCGACCGCCTGTCGCTGGGCGAGCAGACGATCCTGCTCCAGAACCGACGGGGATATGCCCCTTATATCCAGTGCGGCGATTGTGGCCAGGCGCTTCAGTGCCCGTCCTGTCACGTCAGCCTCACCATGCACGGCGGCCCGACCGGCGGCCCATTGATCTGCCATTACTGCGGCCACAACACGTCCATGCCCCCCTCCTGTCCATCCTGTGGGAACTGCAAGCTCAAGACACTCGGAACGGGTACGCAGAAAATCGAGGACGTCATTGCTCGACAGATCCCGGATGCGCGTGTCCTTCGGATGGACGTCGACGCGACCGCCAAGAAGGGCTCGCACGCCCGCATCCTGGAGTCTTTCGGCCGTGGTGAAGCGGACATCCTCCTGGGAACGCAGATGGTCGCCAAGGGACTGGACTATCCCAACGTCACGCTCGTCGGCGTCATCTCCGCCGACACGGGCTTGAACCTGCCCGACTTTCGCGCGTCCGAGCGCACCTTTCAACTCCTGACGCAGGTGAGTGGGCGAGCCGGTCGCGGAGAGCGACGGGGTGAAGTCGTCATCCAGACCTACAAGCCCGAAGAGGACGCCGTCCGGTTCGCGCAGGAGCACGACTTCGATGCCTTCGCGGCGTCTGAGGATCCCTCACGGCACGAGACCGGGTTCCCGCCGTTCACGCGGATCGCCCTGTTCCTGTTCAAGGGACCGCACGAAAGCGACGTCGCACAGAAAGCCGGCCACTGCGCCGACATTCTCCGGTCAACAGGGATCGTAGGGGTCGATGTGCTGGGGCCTGTTCAGGCTCCGTTGTCACGTCTTCAGGGACGCTACCGGTGGCACGTCATCCTCCGGTCGTCCTCTCACCGGGTCCTCAACCAGACGATCCGTGCAGGTCTCGACCGTTTCGGAGGCCGCGGAACGCGAGGGGCCGTCACCGTGGACGTCGACATCGACCCCGTTTCGATGCTCTAGCCCATGCGCCACCCGATTCTAAACCTGTTCCGGCACACACTCACGTACGGCCTGGGCGATATCGTCGGCCGAGCGGTCGCCGTGGTCCTCCTGCCGATCTACGCGCGTCTCCTGACCGATGTCGAGAACGGCCAGATCGCCATCGGGTTCGCCATCGTCGGGTTCTGCGCCGTCTTCTATTCGCTCGGGCTGAACCAGGCGCTTATCAAGTATCTGTCCGGGTCCGCGGACACGGATCCCGATCGNCGTCGACAACGGTTCAGCTCCGCCTTCTGGCTGCTGCTCGTCGTGGCCTCCATCGTCTCGGGCACGATCTACCTCTTCGCCGAACAGATCGCCAGGCGGATACTGGGCGGGCCCGAGGACGCGGACATCGTCCGGATGCTCGCCACCATCGTGCTGCTCGACACCATCAGCGAGCCGGTGTTTTCGCTGTGCCGTGCCCAGCAGCGGTCGACCCGATTTGCCGTCACCCGCCTGTTCCAGCATACACTGCAGATCTCGCTGATCGCGTATCTAATCGCCGTCGAAGGCTGGGGCGTTCGGGCTGTATTTACCGGGAACGTGGTCAGCTCGTCCTTCGCCCTGCTCGCGATGGTTCCTGTCGCCCTCCCCTTCCTGCGACTGACGTTCAACACGAGCCTGCTGCGGGAACTCCTGACCTTTGGCGTCCCCTTCGTCCCGTCGGCCGTGTCGCTCCTGGTCATCAGCCTGTCCGACCGACTGTTGATCGAGCACTTTCTCGGCCTCCAGCCACTGGGGGTCTACAGCATCACCTTCAAGGTGGCCCTGCCGATGCTCGTCGTAGTGAGGGCCTTCCGATCCGCCTGGGCCCCCGGCCTTCTTTCGGTAGACGACCCGGAGCAAGCCCTTCACGTCTGCGCACGGGTGACGACCTACTACGTTGGCGCCGCCAGCTTCGCGATCCTGATGTTCATCGCCTTCAACCGGGAACTCGTAAGCCTAATCGCTGGGGCGAATGCGGACACATACCTGCCCGGCGCGCACATCGTCCCGATCGTGACGATGAGCCATTTCCTGCACGGATTCTACGTGATCCTGACCGCCGGCGTGTTCGCCGAGGGACGAAGCCGGGTCCTTCCGCTGGTCGTCGTAGCCGGTGCGATCGTCAACCTGGGCATCAACCTGATGTTCATACCCGTTTACGGGTATGTGGCCGCTGCCTGGAGCACCGTGGCGGCAAACGGCGTGATGGTCTTGCTCTTATACGTGAATACCCGCAGATTCTACCCCGTTCCGTTTGAATTCGGCCGAATCGGCAAGGCGGCTTTCGCGGCGGTGCTGGTGTCGTTTTCTCTCAACATTGACGACCCGACCCTGCAAGGAACGTTTGCGAAGGGCCTGATCCTCCTGGCCTACCCGATCATCCTGAGCGGATGGAACTTCATCGAGCCCGGGGAGTGGAGCAGTCTTCGACACTACCTGCGTCCACACAGCATATCGAACGGCGCCCGAGGCTGAAGAAAGGTGTTTGTGTGCTTAAACAGATTCGACTTTTTCGTGGCAAAGTCCGGCGATACGCGCTCAGTCGCTTCCGGCCGACCTACGTGGATGCCCAGTTGCAAGCACGCCGGGGTGAGTGCAATCACTGTGGAAACTGCTGCGAGATCCTGTTCCGCTGCCCGTTTCTCCTGACCCAGGAGGATGGTTCCAGCCACTGCAGCATATACGAGAATCGACCGGGGTCTTGCTCCGCGTTCCCGCTCGACGACAGGGACCTGGCCGACGTCGACTTCGACTGCACATACACCTTCGATCCAGAAGCCGAGATCATCCCGATCGAATCTCCCGATACACCGGAAACGGAGGACACGTCAACGAAACCTGCGACGGTCTCCGAACGTCCATCTTCTACCAAACCGATTCCACTGCTCCTGCTCCAACGTATCCTGAACAAGACGCCCTGAGTCGTGTCCCCCAGTTTCGTCGTATTCCTGTCAGTCCTGTGTCTGTCGGCGAGCACAGCCTCTTTCGCGCAGCAAGAGGATCGTGCGGACCTCCTGACCGTGGCCCGGATCAAGTATCAGGGCGGCGGCGACTGGTATAACGGTCCGACCGAAATTCCCAACCTGCTGGCCTACATCCGAGAGCACACGCCGATCCGCACGGCGGACAAGGAGGCCCGGGTGGAGGTCCTCGACGAGGCCTTTTTCTCCTACCCGATCACTTACCTGACCGGGCACGGAAACATCCGGTTCTCCGACGCCGAAATCCGCAGGCTCCGTCGCTACCTCGAGAANGGGGGGTTCCTGATCGCNAACGACGACTACGGCCTCGACACCGCCTTCAGACGAGAAATCGGACGGGTCTTTCCGGACAAGACACTCGTCGAACTCCCCCCCTCGTACGGTCTCTTCAAGCGACCGTTCGNGTTCGACGCGCTCCCGAAGATCCACNAANACGACGGGAAGCGNCCCCAGGCCTTCGGGCTGTTTCACGAAGGACGGCTGGTCGTGATCTACCTGTATGAGAGCGACATCGGAGACGGGTGGGATGACCCCGACGTCCACGGGAATCCACCGGAGAAGCGAGAAGCCGCCCTTCGGTTCGGGACCAACATCATCCACTGGGCGCTCACACACTGATGGCCACCGGACACCACACGACCNGCCCAGTAAGCACTCGTGAACACCTGCTCGACCGCCTCCGTCAGGTCCGGGCCCGGGATACGCGTCTGCATATCCTGGCCACCGCCGCCTCGCTTATCGCGGCCCTCTTACTCGTCTGTATCATCCTGACCGCGATCGAAAGTGCAGCCTACCTGTCCCCCACGATCAAGTCGAGTCTGCTCGGCGGTGTCGCCCTCCTGGTCGCGGTCGTCATCGGCTACGGGATCTGTCTGCCCCTGTGGCGACCGATGGACCTGCTCGATATCTCGCGCCGAATGGAGGCTGTACATCCGGACCTGGGTCAGCACCTGACGAATGCCGTCCAGTTGTGGCACTCTAAGGACCAGCCCGGCGTGTCGCCGGACCTGATCGACGCGGCCATCCTCCAGGCCGCCCACCAGACCGACCCAGTCGACCTGATTACGCTGGTCGACACCACCTCGGCAAAAACCGGGGGCAGGCGACTCGGGCTCTCGATCGTCCTCGCACTGCTGGCGACCCAGTTGCTACCCGGTCACGGTGTGGACGCGCTGAGCAGGCTCGCAGACCCGACCGGCCGGTATGCCCGGCCCCAAGAGACGCACATCCACGTTGCCCCGGGTGACACGATCCTGATCTCGGGGGACTCCTTGACGATCGATGTCGACATCGCCGGCGTCGTCCCGCTGAACGCGCACTTCCTGATCCGCGAAGCGGACGAAACCGACTGGACGTCGACCGACATCCCCGTACGCGGCAACGCCGCCACCCATCTCACGAGAACCGTCCGAAACTCCTTCTCCTACCGATGGCGCATACACGACGCCGTCTCCCAGGACTACCACGTGCTCGCCCGCTCCAGACCGGTCGTTCTCGACGTGTCCGCACGATACACCTACCCCACTTATACGGGACTGCCTGATCGCACCGACCATGAGGGTGGCGACATCGCGGCGCTGACCGGCACGCGGGTCACGCTCGGGATTCGTGCCTCCCGACCGTTGTCGGACGCCCGGTTATATTTTGAACAGGGAGGGAAGGTCGCCGCCCGAACGCACGCGGACTCGGCTGAGGTCACGTTCACGGTCGATCGTCTGGACCGGTTCACGATCGGGCTTACGGATACCGTCGGCATNCGCAACGCCGAACCGGTGANTTATCGCGTCCTCCCTCTCGAAGACGAACCACCGACAATCGTCGCNCTTNGGCCCGGCACGGACAGCGAGCTGGGTGAGCGCATGCAGGTCCCCCTGNTNTTNGAGGCGACCGACGACTTCGGTGTCGACCGCGTGGACATCGTGTTCCGGGTCAACGATCTCGACACGATGTCAGTGACAGTTCCCCTCGACACACCGGGTAACCGCGAACTTACGCAGGCCTATGGTTGGGACCTTTCGAGCCGCGATCTTCTGCCTGGCGACGAGGTCCACTACCGGCTCCGCGCCTTAGACATCAACCGGCTGACAGGGCCAGGGATCGGTGAGACACCCGAGTATGTCGTGCGCTTTCCGTCCCTTCAGGAGATTCAGGAAGCGGCCCGGCACGCTCAGGAAGAAACGGTCGAGCAGCTCGGGGACGTGGTGGAACAGAGCCGGGACATCCAGGAACGGATGGAGAACGTCGCTCGAGAGATCCTGAAGAACGAGAAGGCGTCCTGGGAGGACCGGGCCGAGATCCGCGACGCCCTTCAGCAGCAGGAAGCCCTTCGTCAGCAGATCGACGAAAGCGTCCAGGCCCTGGAGGAAACCCGTCAACGTCTGGAGCAGAGCGGCCTTCTGACATCCGAAACAGCGGAGAAGATAGATCAGATTCGCCAACTGATGGAGCAGCTCAACTCGCCCAAACTCGAGGCGATCACGCGCGACCTGCAAAGCGCCGTCGACAACGTCGACCCGGAGATGATCCGTGAGGCCATCGAACGGCTGACCGAGGAGCAGGAGGCCTTCCAGTCGAGCCTCGACCGGACCATCGCCCTCCTCGAGCGTGTCCGGAACGAGCAAATGCTCGACGCGCTGGCCGCACGGATGCGGGACCTGGCGACCGACCAGGAAGAGATTTACCAGTCCCTCGATTCGGACACCGCGCCCGAGTCGCTGGCCGAGCGGCAGTCGTCACAGTCGCGAGAAGCTGACCACCTTCAGGAAACACTGAAGAAGGCCGCGGAGGAGGTCGACCAGGCCCGGCAGGCACTCGGCGACCTGGTCAACCAGTTCGACCGGCATCGGATCACCGAACGGTCGGATCAATCGGCCCGGGACCTGAAGGCCGGTCAGCGTGAGCGTGCGCAAACAGGCACGAAGACACTGTTCGACGACCTGGCCCGGATGGCGGACGACCTCGAGCGCATCCGAGACGCGCACCGGCAAATACAGAAAGACAAACTCCTCAGCTACCTGGGTGGAATCTTCCGCGACGCACTGGAGCTGTCTCGCTCGCAGGAGCGGGCGGCCTCTGACACGATGGCCCGAAACAAGACTGATGAGCAGATTGGACAGTCGCAGACGAGAGATCTGAACGCCGCCGCCCGGCTTGCCCAGCGCGTACTCTATGCCACTCAGAAGACATTCCTGGTGCCGCCGGAAGCAGGAACGGGACTGAAGAACGCGATCCAGCAGATGCAGAGCTCCCTCGGCCACCTGCAAAGGGGTCAGGGCGACCAGGCAGGTCAGGACGCGTGGGAAGCGATGGCGGGCCTCAACGGGGCCGCGATGGCGATTCGTGAAGCCATGGCCGCCGTCAAGGCCGCTGGCTCGTCGACTGGGATGGACGAGATGCTCCAGCAGCTTGCGAATGCCTCGGACCGTCAGAGCGACCTGAACGCGGAGACAGAGGGGATGATGGGGCAACCCAGACCGGGTGGGCAATCCGGCGGTGGACTTCCGCAGCTCTCGGCCGAACAGCGGGCAATCCAGCAGATGCTGCAGGAGCTGCGTGACAAGTTCGGCGCCCAGGAGGGTCAGGCCCTCGGTGACCTGGGTCGTATCAGCAAGGACATGGACGACATCGTAGAACGGCTTTCTCGCAACCAGCTCGATCAGCCGACCGTGGAGCGTCAGCGGCGCGTCCTTTCGCGGATGCTCGATGCCCAACGATCCATTCGGCAGAGAGGGTACAGCAACAATCGGGAAGCTCGTGCAGGGGTAGACGTCGCCTACCGAGGACCCGGAACGCTCCCGTCCAGCCTGGGAGAACGGGACAACCCGCTCCGTTCGCTCCAGCGACAGGCGCTTCGCCAGGGATACCCGGACGACTACGAGTCGCTGATTCGTGGCTACTTCGACCGTCTGATCGAGGACGCCGCCAGCAAGGAGACCGCGCCGTAATGCGCCTTCTGCTGGTATGCTGCGTCGCCACTCTACTCGCGACGACCGTCTCGGCCCAGGACAACCGGCAGCTGCTTCGCCAGGCCATCCAGCTCGAGAACGATGGTCAAATCAAGATGGCCATTTCCCTCTACGAGCGGCTCCTCGCCCGCAGCAGGCGGAACACCAGCGTCCTCTACCGTCTTGCGACGGCATACCAGAAAACCGGCCGGTTCGATGAGGCCGTCCAACTCCTGGAGGTCCGCCTTAAGCTCGCCCCGGGCGACGTGACTGCGCTGAGCCGGCTGCGCGATGTCTACTTCGCCGCCGGCGACCAGGCGGAAGCTGACCGGCAGGTCCAGCGGATGCTCGAAGTAAACCCGAGCCAAGGTACCTACCTGTCTGCCGGTCAGCGATACGAGCGCCGCAACCAGGACCAAAAGGCTGAAGCCGTCTACCTCCGTGGAAGACAGGTTCTGGAGGACAAGGACGCATTTTCCAGGGAGCTCGCCCAGATCTATGAGCGCGCGGAACGGTATCTCGAGTCTGTCCGCGAGTACAGCCGGCTGGCCCGTCAGAAGCCTCAGTATGTGGCGCTGGTCGAATCGCACATCCGGTCGATCGCAGCGGTCGCGCCTGAACCCACGCCGCTTTTCGACCACCTGCTCGGAGGCGTCAAGGCCGCGCACCGGGACAGCCGGATCACCCGCCTGTTCGTCACCTTCGCCATCGCTTCCGGTACGACCGGCGAGGCGCTCGACGCCATCCTGCTCCTCCCGCCCGGTGCCCGGATCGAGGGCAGTCTGCTCAGGCTGGGGCGGGAAACCCTGGCCCAGGATCGCCCGAATCAGGCACAACGTGCCTTCAGCGCTCTGATCGAACGAACCAAAAACAGGACCATCCAGGGTCAGGCCGCCGTCGGGATCGCTCGCTCACTCGACCGGATGGGACGCTCTGAGGAGGCGCTCGAAGCCTACCGACAGTCCCTGAAATCCGGAGGAAGCGACACCATTCTCGACGAGTCGGTCTACCGTGCAGGCGAACTCCTGCGGCGAATGGGTCGCGTCGATGCGAGCCTTGCCCTGCTCTGTGGGCTTGTCGACGGAGGTCGGCGGTCCGAATGGCGAACGGGCGCGATCGACCTGATCGGGGACCTCCATCAACGCGCCGGGCGCGCTGAGGAGGCGGAACGCGCGTATCGACTGAACGTCACCGAGCATCGCGGCAAGGAGCCGGCTGCTGTTTCGAACTACCTGCTGGCGCGACTGTATGTCACCCAGAAGCAGTATGGCGACGCCCAAAAAGCTCTGGCATCTATCCTGAACGGAACGCTGTCGACACGGGTATACAATGATGCGATCGAGCTGTCCGATATCATCGAGACCGGACTGCCCGACGACCAGGCAGCGCTCGACGCCTTTGCGGACGGTTTGCGGATGGAGACCCGGGGCGACACGCTCCGAGCAGCCAACGCTTATCTGGCCGCCGCATCCGCCGCGAACACGCTGGCCGACATCCTGTATCGGCGTGGTATCGATCGGTTCCTGCGGACGGAGTCGTGGTCGCGGGCAGAAGAATCCTTACGGGAGTCGGGGCCATCCGACCCTGGGCTCGCCTCGTGGGCCGCGTTCTGGCGGGCGTACTGTTTGGAACGACTCAAAAGGACCGATGAAGCTATTACCATCTACGAAGACATCCTGGTCGATCACCCCGCCACGCTGGAAGCGGACCGATCGCGGGATCGTCTGACCGAACTCCGCGCCGCACCCCGACCGGGGGAAGCGGGATGACCGGTCGCTTCTTCAAGCTCCTGACAGCTCTGGTCGTCTACGCCGCACCCGTCCAGGCGCAGAAGATCCTGATCCCGATGGATCTCGAGCAGAGCGACCACCTCAAAGCCTATGGGCTGGCGTATACCGTCCTCGAGCGTGGCTACGATGTGGAGTGGCTCCTGAACTATCGCGGCGGTGCCTTCCTCGCCGAAGCCTCCGACTTCCTGCTCCGGGAAGCTAGGCTTCGGAACATCCGTTTCTCCACCGTCTCTAACGCCCGGGTGGGCGCCATCTACGGGGAGATAGAGGACACCAACGCCGATCGCGTCAAACTCGAGAAGGCGCCGAAAATCGCGGTCTACACACCGCCGAACAAGCAACCCTGGGACGATGCCGTCACTCTCGCCCTGACGTATGCCGAAATCCCGTATGCCACGCTGTGGGACAAGGACGTCCTCACGGGCAAGCTTACCGAATACGACTGGGTCCACCTGCACCACGAAGACTTCACCGGGCAGTATGGCAAGTTCTACCGGAGCCACGGCCGCGAACTCTGGTATCGTCAGCAGCAGCGATCATACGAGCAGATGGCGAGAGGACTCGGATTCACCAAGGTATCGACCCAGAAAGGCGCGGTAGTTCAGGCCTTCGCCGACTACGTCCGAGACGGCGGGTTCCTGTTCGCGATGTGCTCGGCCACGGACACATTCGACATCGCCCTCGCCGCCTGGGGCCAGGACATCGTCGACACGGTCTATGACGGAGACCCCACCGGTTCGGGGGTTCAGGACAAGCTGCGATTCGGCAACACCTTCGCCTTCGAGAACTTCGAACTTGTCACAGACCCGATGGAGTATGAATACTCCTCGATCGACCTGGCCCCGAAGGATGAGCGGGGCCTCAAGGGGCCGGACGCCGATGCCTTTACACTGTTCGAGTTCTCGGCGAAGTACGATCCCGTCCCCACGATGCTCACTCAGAATCACGTGCCCATCGTCCGCGGCTTCCTCGGCCAGACCACGGCCTTCAGAAGGTCTCAGATCAAACCCTCGGTAACCATCCTGGGAGAGGTCACGGGAACGGACGCGGTGAAGTACATTCACGGGAACGTCGGCCGGGGGACATTCACGTTCTATGCCGGTCATGACCCGGAGGACTACCGCCATCTCGTCGGCGATCCGCCGACCCAGCTGGCTCTGCATAAGAACTCGCCGGGATACCGACTGATCCTGAACAACATCCTGTTCCCGGCCGCAAAGAAACAGAAACGGAAAACCTGATACGGAGGCGCAATGCCTGAAGCAGAATCCGAAGACCTCAAAGCCGTCGATCGACTCCGGGAGGCGTACGGCGACATCACCGACCAGATCGGAAAGGTGATCATCGGACAGAAGGACGTCGTCGATCAGCTGCTGATCGCGCTCCTGTGCGGCGGGCACGCTCTCCTCGTCGGTGTCCCCGGTCTGGCCAAGACACTCCTGATCTCGACACTCGCACGGGTCCTCGACCTCAAGTTCAACCGGATCCAGTTCACGCCGGACCTGATGCCATCGGACATCACGGGAACGGAAATCATCGAAGAGGACCAGTCCACGGGCCACAAGCAGTTCCGCTTTGTCAAGGGACCGCTTTTTGCCAACATCATCCTCGCCGACGAGGTCAACCGAACCCCTCCGAAGACCCAGGCGGCCCTGCTCCAGGCGATGCAGGAGCACGAAGTCACGGCCGGCGGTGAAACACTCCGTCTGGAGGAACCGTTCTTCGTGCTGGCCACGCAGAACCCGATCGAACAGGAGGGAACCTACCCGCTCCCGGAAGCACAGCTCGACCGGTTCATGTTCAACATCTGGATCGACTATCCGACCGAAGAAGAAGAGCGGGCGATCGTCAAGGCGACGACCGGTGCGGCGGAGACCGATGTGTCCACGGTCCTGAACGGTTCACAGGTCACCGCGCTCCAGGCGCTTGTCCGGAAGGTTCCCGTCGCGGATGATGTCGTCGACTACGCGGTCCAGCTCGTCCGCAGAACCCGACCGAACGGGACCGCTGATACCGATGGGATTGGCGAGTTCGTCAGCTGGGGTGCCGGGCCGCGCGCCTCGCAATGCCTCATCATCGGTGCCAAGGCGCGCGCTATTCTGGAAGGCCGATACGCGGCGACCATCGAGGACGTCAAAGCCGTCGCCGTCCCCGTCCTGCGTCATCGAGTCGTCACCAACTTCAACGCCGAGGCGCAGGGCATCGCGCCGACAGACCTGATCGCCCGACTGATCGGATGAACAGCAGACGTGTCACAGACTACCTCGACCCGGCCGTCGTCTCACAGCTGGATCGGTTGGACCTGATCGCCCGGCTCGTCGTCGAAGGGTTCATCACGGGACTCCACCAGAGTCCCTACCACGGGTTCTCGGTCGAGTTCTCCGAGTATCGCCAGTATATCCCCGGAGATCCCATCCGGAACCTGGACTGGAAAGTCTGGGGCAGAACGGATCGGCTGTTCGTCAAACAGTTCGAGGAAGAGACCAACCTGAAGGCCTACCTCGTCCTCGACAGCAGCGCCTCGATGGCCTACGGCTCCGCCGAGGTCACAAAACACCGGTATGCAACCCTCATGTCGGCGGCGCTTGGCCACTTGATGCTCCGTCAGCGCGACGCGGTCGGACTCGTGACCTTCGACAGCCAGCTCCGGTCGCTCCTGCCCCCACGATCGGTCGGCAGCCACCTGCACACGCTCCTCCGGTCAATCGAGGACACCACACCGGACGGCAGCGACACCGACCTGGCCGACACGTTTCACAGCCTAGCCGAACAGATCCGTCGTCGCGCCCTGATCATCGTCCTCTCCGACCTGCTGGACGACACGGACCGTGTGATCGACGGCCTCAAGCATTTTCGCCACCGCAACCACGAGGTCATCGTCTTCCACCTGCTGGACCCACGCGAGTACGACCTGGCTTTCGATCGGGAAACCGTCTTCGTCGACCTCGAGACCGGCACTCGCGTCGCCACCGAGCCCTGGCAGATCGCGACGGAGTATCGCGCTGAGGTCAACGCCCGACACGAGAAACTCCAACAACAGTGTCGTGAGGCCTACGTCGACTACGTCCGACTCGACACGCAGACGCCCTTCAACGTCGCGCTCTCCAATTACCTGGCTAAGCGAAAGAAGCTGCTGTAGTCCAGTGGACCACCCGGGATTCAGGTCAACGCGCAGCGTTCCCTGCGATGATCTGTATCCTAACCACAAAAGAGAAAGGCGAAGCCACTGGCCTCGCCTTTCAATCCTCAATCACCCATCCTCAATCCTCGATCCTAAACCCCTTCTCACGCAAAATCGGGATCCAGATTCGCCAGCGCTTCACCGAGACGATTGACCTTCCGCTTCGCCTGCACCGACGTATTGGACGCGCACTCTCCATACGCGTCCAGAAATTGATCGCGTCCACACCGGATCAGTGCGGGCTTCGCTCCTGCTTGCGCATCCCGTTCCAGGTGATAGGCCGCGCCAAGCGACAGCCTCGCGAACAGGTGGGAGGTGCGAGGAACCTACCCGCGACAGCACCTGGGTATACGTATCGAACCGACCTGACAACTTCCCCAGCACCTCGATCACCGCGGACGTCCCGTATTTCAGCTTCTGCGACAGAGAAGACGCGACATTGTAGTAGAGGCGCCCCCTCGACTCTAGGTGATCTTCGCGAGGGGCGAGACTGCGCCGACCGCGTCTTCGGTTGACCCACTTGCGGTCGAACAGTGAGCAGGCGACCAGGGCGTAATCCGCGTTCGCCTTGTAAACCTGAAACCTTGTCCTCAGATCGCCGACATCCGCCATGCGGCTGATTTCCTCATCATACTCGGAGACCAGTTCCCGCTCCCGGTGAGCGCCCTCCAGCAGAGAGTGAAGCAGCGATGCCAGGTAGACATTGACGTCTTCATCGTCCGTCGTCTCGTCACCCACATCGATGCGGGCCTGAAGCAGTGCGTTGAGCATGAAGAAGAGAGACTGCTCGTCGTTGTCTTTACCACCGACGATCGGGTAGGCGTAACTCATTCCGATCCTCCTTCTACAATACGGATTCACGGGGGAGGTTCCGGTTCCCGTAGAATCGGAATGAGCAGGGCATGACGTCAAGATGTCGGGAGCATTTTATCAGCACTCGCCCGACAAGACTGCCAACGCATAGGCATAAAAAAGCCGCATTCGAT
Source organism: Gemmatimonadota bacterium (assembly GCA_002727195.1). Classification (GTDB taxonomy): domain Bacteria; phylum Latescibacterota; class UBA2968; order UBA2968; family UBA2968; genus UBA2968. The sequence continues at coordinate 51,533 of PBWH01000027.1, read as the reverse complement.
AATCGACTGCGGCCAGTTCTTGATTCACTCTTGCGAAGCTAGAATCCGAACCCATCGAATTCACCGTTGGGCGGACCGTTTCCGCCGCCTCCCTGCGGGGCGAAGAAATCGATCGGTCGGCCGCCCAGGTCCCCGAGCAGGATCTGCAGGCGGATCAGGTGGACGTTGCCTTCGACGATCTTGTCGTTCACCTGTTCGGTCGTCACGGACCCCGGCTGTTCGATCCCCTGGACGAACAGCGTGAAACCGGCGTGGAAGTCCTCCAGCGACGCCTCATACTCTTCGAGATGAAGCTTCAGCAATTCGGGATGTGCCGGTCGGATCTCCCTCGCCCGCCCCTGGATGTCGTCAACACGCCGGAGCAGGTTCTTCGTATACTCGCCGATCCAGTAGACGGGAATGAATCCGGCCGCGAACTCGCCCGCGATCGAACCGAACTCGCCGATCATCAGGTTCACGTTTGGAATCGTCCCCTGAACGTCGGCGATATACCCATCGAACTCCTGGAGCGTCACGTACTCCGTCACGACCAGCGTGGGCGGTTCATCGACGCCCGTCGGCGAACCCTCTCCACACGCCTGCACCGCGAGGCAGCACAGCAGCATCGTGGTCAGTTTCTTCAAGCGATTTCCTGTTTTCCCAGCAGGAAAACTTACCGTGCTTCTGACCCAAAATCAACGGGGTCTATCGTCGAGATCTTGGGGATCGGCCAGAACGCCACAGAGAGCCCGTTTCGGCTCTGACGAACGGCATCGTGCGTCTTCGAGGCCTCGGCCAGCAACGCCTTTAGATCGACGCCGTAGGCGGCCGCGGGGTAGGTTTCCAGCTTCTCGATACCTCGTCCCAGCAGATGATCGGCCCCCCTGAAGTTATCACAACTCATGTGATAGTAGCCGATACACAGCTGGATCAGACCCTGCAGGAACAGACGAACATCTCCGCGCGCATCCATCCATACATCTTCGAGCGTATCGTGCGCTTCGAAAAAGGCTTCCTCATTGAACTCGTGAATGCCCTTCGCCAGCCCGGACCGTATTCGGTCATCCATCCTGCTCGACATCCAGCATCTCGATCCGGCCTCGAATCAATTCCTGCTCAGCCTCGGGAATGAGATCCAGCAGCTTGAGGTAAACAGCACGTGCCTGATCCGGCTGACCGGCCGCCAGGTATGCCTCCGCCAACTTCCGCGCGTAGGTCCCGTTGTCTGCAGCCACCGTGTGGGCCCGGCCGTAAGCCTTTACGGCTGCATCGTACGCTCTCGCCTGCATCGCGACATCCCCGACCACGGCGACATCAGCGTGGACGGTCGTCAACCGAAGACGGTCTGCCGCGACCGCGATGTGCTCCTGCGCAGACTCGAAATCTTCCTGTCGGGCGAGGAGCCCGGCCATCCGTGTCCGCAAAAGCGCGTCGCGCGGGATACGGGGCAACGCGGCTTCATAGGCCACCATCGCACTGTCGGCCATACCGAGCCGCTCGTAGGTCTGACCGAGATCACGACGAACAATACCGAGGCCAGGGCCGAGGCTGAGCGCCCGCGTAAACGCATCCTTCGCGCCTGCGACATCCCCCAACTGGAGCCTGAAGAGACCGACTTTGTGGAAGTTCCAGGGGTTGTGCGGATGGTAATCGAGCGTCGCCTCACTCGCCGCAAGAGCCCCACGCGGGTCTCCCAGCTTCATATGGATCAGTGCTTTCAGCTCGTAGAATCGGTAATCGACCACACCGAAATCGACCGCTCCGTCTATCGCCACGAGGGCGTCCTCGAACCGATCGAACGTCCGGTAGGCGTCTGCCCAGAAGTATGCCCGATAAGCCCAAGTCACACGAAGGGTCGGTCCGAGGGTGACACAGGCAAGAGCCAGGATGAGCGCGGGCTTCCAGCTTCGGCGCAGGATCGGAAGACGCACCGTGTCGGCCCTCGGCCCGAGTGCAGCGATCCATCCCAGAAACAGATACGGGATCACGGTGGCCGCCATCCGTTCACGGGGAAAGCTGAAAAACGCGTGCACCGATATCGCGATGATCCCTGCCCCCAGGGCTGTCATCAGGATGATGCACTCACGATCCCCACCCCTGAGCAGCTGTTGCCAGACGAGCCACAGGCCACCCACGATGATCCAGACATAGAGGGCCAAACCGGGGATACCTAGCTCCGTCACCGTCCAGACGTAGTCGTTGTGAGGACGGCCAAAGAGCCCGCCGTCCTGCCGATTCGCCTCTCCCGCATACCGGAGATACTCCGCATCCCAGTTGCCGATCCCCACCCCGCCGAACGGATGATCGGCGATCATCTGGAGAGACTGGAGCCAGGCGGTCGAACGTCCGCTGCCCTCACCCGCCAAGATTGAGACAAACGCCGTGGCTGCCGACGATTTGGCCATCGGGAGCGTCTCCAGTTCGTCCACGTCGCTGGGAGGTAGGAGTATGGCGCACAACACCACCAGACCACACACCGACAGCACCCGACGGCCACGCTGGATGGCCTCAGACCAGGCTATCCACGCGTCCGACTCTTCTCGTATCAGATACAGAACGAGCGCGACGCCGATCACACCGATCAGAACGCCCAGCCACGCACCACGGGTTCGCGTATAAATAAGGAAAATCGTACCCAGAGTTCCCGCAATACCGTGGAGGATGCGCTCAGTATCGTTCAGGGCAAGAGCGATGGCGCAGAAAGAAACCGGTAGGACGATCGCCACGAACATCGCGGCGTAGTTCCGGTAGAAGAAAGTCGAACTGGGAAGACCGGCTGAACGCCAGTCGAGAAACCCGATCCCGCTATACTGGCACACACCCGCGAACGACACCAGCCCGAGGGACAGGGAGACGGCCCGTAGCCAGACGACGCGGGATCCTTCCGTGTAAGTTCTGGAGACCGAGAAGAAAATCGCAGCGGCCAGGAGGACACGGATGACCTCCATCCCGCTCCTGAGCGGGTTGATCGCGCTCATCCACGAGAACGCGACCAGACACAGATAGAGGACGATCGGAAGGTCGAGCAGTGTCCGTCCACCCGTCTCCCGATCCTGGGCCACCGTATACAACCAACCAGCCACCATCCGGATAACGATCAAATGCGCGACAAGGAACTTCTCCCATTGGGTCGTGTCGTAGGCCTTGAAGTTGAAGTACAGCGGCACGACCAGCAGGAGATAGATCGCCGAGTTCCGGTTGAACCAGCTGACCCGGTCGATCGAACGCAAGAAAGAGATCACCCCGCCCCCTTTAGATACAGACGACTCCGCTCCACATACCCCTCAGCATTCTGCCTGAACCGATCGATATCGGCTTCAGTCAGATCTCTGCGCACTTTCGCCGGGACACCGGCTGCCAGCGTTCCGGGCGGGATCTCGAACCCTTCGAGCACCAGCGCATTGGCCGCGACCATCGCGCCCTCGCCGACGACCGCACCGTTCAGCACGGTCGCCGCCATCCCGATCGTCGCGGTATCGTCCACCCGACAGCCGTGCAGTACGACGTTATGTCCCGTCGTCACCCGATTCCCCAAAACGGTCGGGAAACCCGGATCGGTGTGAAGGACGCAGCCATCCTGAACGTTGGATTGTGCGCCGATCGTAATCGGCTCGTTGTCCCCACGCAGGACGGCATTGAACCAGACACTCGACTGCTCACCGACCGTGACGTCTCCGATCAGCACCGCGCCACGAGCGACAAACGCGCTCTCGTGTACAGTCGGCGACACGCCATTGAAAGAGAGGTATTCCATAGGNGTATAAGATAGTACCTCAGGCACCTAAAACCTAGTTCAGCAGTCGATCTGGGCGNCCTTGATCAGAGGCCCGAGCAGAACCGCCAGAGGCTGGCTCGGCGCGTATTTCTCAGCGTAGTCTAGCGCCGTGCGGCCCTCTGGATCCGTCGCGAGGGCATCAGCCCCACCGTCCACAAGCGCACGGACCGTCTCTTCGTTCCCGAAAGCCGCGGACAACATCAAAGCGGTTCTGCCAGCAGGGTCCTTCGCATCGAGCAGGCTGCCACTCCGGAGATGCGCGCGGACGAGACGTGCTATGCCGTAGGCAGCAGACTCGTGCAAGGATACCTGGTCGTATGGTATGTCACGGCTGGTCGACGTCTGCCTCGTGCCGTCGTCCTTCAGCAGCTAAACACGGTATGTCCCCGGCTCGATCGTACGACCGTCGCCCCCTTTCAGATCCCAGCTCAACTTCACGGCCGGCGGGACGATGGGGCCCGGGTTCCGCGCGTGAACCACGAGGGCGCCTGACGAATCCCGTAGGTCCAGCGTCGTCCCTGAGATGGTGTCCCTGAGAGCGAGCTGCAGGTAAGCCGGTTCATCCGACCCGAGAAACAGGAAAGAGGTCGCCGCTATCCCTCGCAGGCGAGACCTGAGCATCGCCCCGCGGACAAGATCTGTGGCAGGATCGCCGGACACGCGCTCGATTAGAGGATCAGCCACGGCCGCCAGCAACGCAAAGACCACATCGACCCGATCCTCGACGAGAGCCACGTTCAGGGGGATAAACGGCGCACCGGGCTCGACGTTCGGGGATACACCGGCATCCAGCAGCGCCCGAACGATCGGTGTGTAGCCTCGACGCACCGACACCACAAGCGGCGTTACCCCATACCTGTCCGGCTCTTCAAGAGGGCAGCCGGCTTCGCTCAGCAGACGGGCGACCTCCAGATACCCCTTGGAGCAGGCATACCAGAGGGCGTTCCTGCCGTGATTGTCCTGTTCCCAGACGGTCCGGGAATCGACAAGAGTCTGCACAGCCCCCAGCCTGCCGTCCTCAGCCGTACACAGCAGGCTGTCCGCGCCCACAGCGGGAGGCAACAGGACCCAGCCGAGAAATACACGAATAAAGAAAGAACCGCCTGCTCCGGTACGGAACAGGCGGTTCTTGAATGCGGTCGAGACTCGCAAGGCCGAGACTCTATTGTCCGATCTTGCCGAGCGGCCCCAGCTCGATATCCTCGGAACTCCGTCCGGAACCGACGCCCCTTGCCAGCCCCGTCAGGAAACCTGCCGCGCCGAAGAACACGGCCCCGAAGATCGTCCACTCCTTGACATCGGCGTTCGACTGCCAGGCAGCCAGCGCACCCGTGAGGGCGCCAGACACGGCGCTCCCAACGGCGGTTCCCACAGCCCCCTTCACCCCGCTGGAACTTTTGTCTCCCGATGTCCGGATTCGCTCGATGGTGTCGACGGGAACCCGCTGGGTGATGAAGTCCGTTTCGATCAGAATTGAGCCCTCGTCATAAACCGGCACGAGTTCCCCTTCGAGCTTCTTCCCGTCCTTGAGCGTCAACGACCCGTCCAACCGGCTCGCCAGAACAAACCGGGGAACCCGCATCTCGTANGACACAGCTTCATCCGTCAGCTTCGGGTAGGCGGCATCGTCCTCGATCTGTGTCTTGGTCCGGTGGACCTTGTAATCACCACGCTGGATGGCGTCGAAGTTCTCCACATACTCCCGAATTCGCTTGATGTCGTTCTCTTTCAGCGGGATCGTCCGATACTGCGTCTTTTTCGCCTGCGTAAATTCGATACGCACGCCATACTTGCCGTTGTCACGCTGCAAAAACACGGCCTCATCAAACCCGGGAACAGACGTTCCGAGTACGGGAATCGGGGCGCGGCGGTTGAACTCGCTCGGACCCTGGAACATCGAAAACTTGATCCCCTCATCGAGGTCGATCCCCCGCCCCACGACNGGGCTCAACTCGATCACTTTACCCGATACGGTCTTGATATCGACAACGGCCCAACCGTTCTGATCACGGCCCACGATCNTCCGGACCGTCTTGCTGAGATCCTCGTCGTCGTTCGCATAGACCGTGCCTGCGCTGAAGAGCGTCGCCCACAACATCAAAACCGCGGTACACCCAGCTGTAACGCGAATCCACCTGGACATAGCATCACCTGTGTTAGGTCTGTGGCTCACACGTATACCTCGACTCTATAGCTGACGCCTGCGGTGCAGGTCAGTTTCACGATTGTTGGAGTTCGATCACGACCTCCGCCCGCGACACGGTAGGCTCGATCAGAGCATCATCGGCCTGCCAGAAACCTTCGATCTTGGCATTCGCCTCCGTCTCGGTCAGAAACGGGTATCGCTCACCTTTCCGGACGGCCTCGAGAAAGTGAGACTTCCGGATCTCCCGAGACGCCCGGATCCCGTAGCTCAAGTCGTAGTGGGGGATGAAATCGTCGTAGAGCAAGGAGAGTTCGGAGTCCAGAATCCACACCCCCTCGGTCGGCTTCACGCGTTCGACAACCTCACCAATCTCGATCGACAATTCGTTCTCTGCCGAACACGCACGAGCCCGGCAAATTTCGAGAATCTCGTCGGCATCCTCCTTAGAGCGAATCCTCAGTCGCCCCGTGTGGCGGCCATCCCGCTCGTAAAACGGCGCCTCAAAGGTCTCCCCATTCGCGATCGCGCGGACAGCCGACCTGAGTCGCTCGACCTCATAGATATCATCCGGAAAGACCGCGGGATGGGGACGCTCGATCTGGGGGACCAGAAACCGGTCTCCCTCGAGAACAAACGCCGAAACGCCGGTCGAACGTGCACCCTCGTGGAACTGCCGCGACAGCGTCGATTTTCCAACGGCGGTCGGCCCCCCGACGGCCACGAATCGTGGCGGAGTGGGACCCGAGATAGCGTTCAGGAAGTGATTCACCGCTTCCCGCGGATCGGAACAGATCACCCGTCGGTTGCCACCAGCAGAGCGTCGGAAATCTCCGACAGCCGATACGGCCGGTAGCGTCGGTAGGACACACGTCGATTCAGGAGTCCCCCACCCGACAGCGAGGTTCCGGTCACACGAACATGCTGCCCGACCTCGTATGCCCACGGGATTCGAGAAAACCAGGCCCGAACGCGATCCGAGGCCCCCACATCGATCGGGGTTCCCAGGGCGAAGTAACGTTCGCGATCATGCATCACGGTCGCATCGGATGCGAAACTCTTCGCGTGATCGCTAAGAGGGGTTGTGTCCGGCACCACCACTCCCGTGATGGAAGCAACGTCATCGCTCGATGTCACATCGGCAAACACGCTGCGGATGCGGTTCTGCAGGCCGGCGAACTGGTCGAGGAGCTCCAAAGACCTTGGGTTAACGCCAACATAGAGCTCGCCTAGCGTGTTGTATCGCAAACACTCGGCGACGAAGTCCTCTTCATTGTCGAACAGCCCGACACCGATAACCTGGCCGGCGTACTCAGCCTTGAGTTGCGTGAGCCCCTGGTCGGGGTCGTGTTGCAGCAGGTCGTAACACCGTCTGACGTCCTTCTCTCGAAAAGCGCTCAGCAATCCGATGGCACCCCTCTACCCGTCAGCAGTTCACGGCCACGCTCGATCTGAGCAAGTACGGATCGGCGAGACGTCCCACCATCGACATCCCGCGCGTTCGTGCTCGCCGCCGGACTCAGCACGTCCTGGACATCAGTATCGAAGGCGTCGGAGGCCGTCTTCAGGGTCTCCATAGACAGCGCCTCCAACCGGACCCCTTCACCGATCGCCTGCCTGACGAGCCCGCCCACGATGTGGTGACACTCGCGGAACGGAACCCCTTTTCGCGTCAGGTAATCGGCGAGGTCAGTCGCCAGGATCTGCCCGTCCAGTGCAGCCGCCGCGCGATCAGCATTGAAGGTCATCGATTCCCAGACACCGGCGAACACGTCTAGCGTCATCATCAACGTTTCGACTGTATCGAACAGGGGTTCCTTGTCCTCCTGTATATCCTTCGAATAGGTCAGCGGGATCCCCTTCATCACCGTCAGCAGGCTGACGAGGTTTCCGTAGACCCGCCCCGTCTTACCCCGTACCAACTCCAATGAATCGGGATTCTTCTTCTGGGGCATCATACTGGAGCCTGTACTGAACGCATCGGCCAGTTCAACGAACGCGAACTCCGACGAGGACCAGATGATCAAATCCTCACAGAACCGGCTTAGGTGGGCCATCAGAATCGCACCAGCCGAGATATACTCAATCAGGCTGTCCCGATCGCTCACAGCGTCGATGCTGTTCGGGGTAACGGCGCCAAAACCCAATTCGTCTGCAAGGAAGTCACGGTCAACTGGGAAGCCGCTGCCTGCGAGCGCTCCGGAACCGAGCGGCATCGTGTCCGCCCGCTTCCCACAGTCCTCGAACCGGCCGCGATCACGCTCCAGCATCCAGAACAGCGACATCGTGTAGTGCGAGAACAGAACGGGCTGTGCCTGCTGCAGGTGGGTATACCCGGGCAGAACGGCATCGATATGGTCGTTCGCCGACTTCAAGAGCACACTCTGAAGCCGGTCGAGCNGATCGATCGACGCCTTCACCGCATCTCTCAGGTAAAGTCGCTCGTCGAGCGCTACCTGATCGTTCCGGCTCCGCCCCGTGTGGATCTTCCCGCCGGCGGGCCCGACGATCTCGGTCAGCCGCTTCTCGACGGCCATATGGATATCTTCGAGATCATCGGTCAGAGGGAGCTCATCCCGCTCGATCTCCCCCTCCACCTGGTCCAGCCCATCCAGCACCTGATCCCGTTCTGCATCCGTCAGGATCCTCGCCTGATGCAGCGCTCGCGTCTGCGCACGACTTCCTTCGATATCCGCCCTATACAGCTTCCGGTCGAACGAGATAGACGCATTGAACCTTTCCATCAGCTCGTCCGTCGAGCCGTCGAACCGGCCGCCCCAGGGCTTGTCGGGTTGATTAGGCATTCGTTTGCAGGTTAACCGTGAATGGTAGGCGTACGAGCTTGTGAGTGTTCAGAGTTCAGGCATAAGCCAGAGAAAGGCCAAGAACCCGTCTGCGAGGTCTGAATGACGCCCCACGAGAAAGCCGAACGGGTTTCCTGAACTCTGGCTTTTCCTCTGAACCCTGGCTTCTCCCTCAAATAAGTCCCTTCAAGAGCGACATCTCGATCTGCCCCGCCGTATGGTTCGCTCTCGACCCCACGCCCAGCACCTGGAGAAAGCCTTCCGAGTCGCGATGGTCGAAATCGCCGATCGCCTCCATCGAGGCCGTCTCCTCCGAATACAGCGAGTGAGTGACACCCTTGGACAAGGCGAAGGTCACGTTGCCCTTGTAGAGCTTGACGCTGACGGTGCCCGTCAACAGATCCGCCACTGGTTGGAGTGAGCCGCGCATCATCTGCGAGGCCAGATCGTAGTAGTAGCCCTGGTAGATCTGCTCGGACAACGCGCAGGACAAGCTGTCATAGAGCTTACGCGCGCGTCGATCGAGGATTTGCTGAAGAAGCAGCTCGTAGCACTCGCCAAGCAGGCTGAGGCCCGGGCTCTCATACACGCCGCGAGACTTGATCCCCACGAATCGGTTCTCCACCGTATGGATACCGATCCCGACGCCATTCCGGCCGCCGATCTCGTTCGCCGTCAGCAGCGCCTGCAGCGCATCCACGCTCTGACCGTTTATCTCGACCGGTCTCCCCTTCTCGATCCGGACCGTGAACAGCTCATCCTTGTCTGGCGCATCCTTCGGGAACACACCCATCCCCGGATCGATCTCATCAGCTGCTACGTCGAGATACTCGAGCTTGCCCGCCTCGTGTGTCAGACCCAGCAGGTTCGCGTCCGTCGAATAAGGCTTGTCCTGCGTCGCCGTGATCGGAATCTCGCGCGCCTGACAGTAGGCGATCATTTCCTTGCGACCGCCAAACTGCTCAAGACACGCATCGTCTCGCCAGGGGGCGTACACGCTCACCTTCGGATCCAGCATCGCCGCGGCCANATGGAAACGCACCTGATCGTTCCCGCGTCCCGTGGCGCCGTGGGCGAGCACGTCGATATCGTGCTTCTTCATCTCCTCGAGCAGACCGCGCGTCGTCACATACCGGGCTATACCGGTTGTGTTCCAGTATCCCCCTTCGTACCGAGCGCTGGCGGTCAGCATCGTCACCGCCACTTCTGCCAGCTCTTCCTTCAGATCGACGAGAATCGCGTCATACGCGCCAGCGGCGAGCATCCGCGTCTTGATATCGTCGATATTCTTCTCGTCCGGCTGACCGATATCGGCAGAAATGCTCAGCACCTTGACGTCCTGCTCGACCAGCCACCGCGCGATCGTACAGCTGTCCAGCCCGCCGGAAGATGCCAGCCCGATCGTCTTCCCTTTAATGTCGTTCACTGTCATAGTTTGCTCCCCCCGTTCCCAGGCTCAGCCTCGGAACGAAAACCCTACCCCGCCAATACCTTCTCGAACGCCCCAACCGCCTCATCGATATGCGACTTCTCCACGACCAGGGGCGGCAGGAACCGTACCACATCAGGCCCAGCCACGCACACGATCACGTTGCTTGATTCCCGGATCGCATTCATTACATCAGCTGCCGTATCACTCGTCAACACCGCACCGACAATCAGCCCGCGCCCCCTGACACCCTTCATTTTATCACTGTGCTTCGCCTGAACCTTCTCGAGCTCGGAGACCAGATACTCCCCGTTTTCCTTCACCTGAGCGATAAACGCAGGATCGGACAGCGTCTTGAACACCTCGACGGCGATCGCGCACGAGACGGGATGAGCACCGAACGTCGCCGCGTGATCACCCGGATCCACCGCGTCGGCCACCTTCTGGGTCATCAGCGTCGCGCCGATCGGGAATCCACCTGCAAGCGGCTTGGCCAGCGTCATAATGTCCGGTGTCACACCATACTGTTCGTAACACCACAGCGTACCCGTCCGAGAAAGACCGCACTGAATCTCGTCGAACACGAGCAGCATCCCCATCTCGTCACACATCGACCGCAGGCCCTGGAGGAACTCGACATCCGACGGATGAATCCCACCTTCTGCCTGCAACGGCTCCACGAGTACGGCTGCCGTCTCAGAATCGACCAGCTTCTCGACTGACTCCAGGTCGTTCAGATCGGCGAACGAGATCCCGGGCAGCATCGGCCCGAACCCCTGGTGATACTTCGGCTGTCCCGTCGACGAGATCGACCCGTAGGTCCGCCCGTGGAACGACTGGTTCATCGCCACTAACTTCGACTTCGGATTGTCCGGGTTCTGCTTGTAAGCATATTTGCGGGCGAACTTCATCGCCGCTTCCCACGACTCGGTTCCGCTGTTGCAGAAGAACACGCGGTCGGCGAACGAATTCTCACACAGAAGCTGGGCCAACTGCGGCGCCGGAATCGTGTGATACAGGTTCGACACGTGGATCAGCTGCTCCATCTGCGCTGCCGCCGTGTCACTGATCAGCTTGTTGCCATATCCGAGCGCGTTCACCGACAACCCGCTCACAAAGTCGAGATACTTGTTCCCATCCGTATCGAACAGGTGCATCCCCTCGCCCTTCTCCAGGACAAAGTTCGGCCGCCCGTACGTCTGCAGAATGTACTTCTGCTCTAGATCNATTACTTCCTGTGTCGTCATCCGTAGCCTCTTCTGTCAGGGGTCGAAAGTCACAGGTTTGAAAGTCGCAGGTCAACCGTAAGACCTTCGACTGTCTATTGAACGATTTCTGTCCCTATGCCTTCTCTCGTAAAAATCTCCAGCAGCTGCGAGTGAGGAATACGCCCGTCGATAATGTGCGTCTTCGTCACACCGCCTTTTACGCTGCGCTCGCCGGCGTGCACCTTCGGAATCATCCCGCCGCCGATCGTCTCGTCTTCGATCAGACCTTCGATATCGTTCACGTGCATCGTTGAGATACGGGTTGACGCGTCTGACGGATCCCGATAGATCCCGTTCACGTCGGTCAGAAAGACCAGCTTCTCCGCCTGGATCGCACGGGCGATCTCGCCTGCCGCTGTATCGGCGTTCACGTTGTAGCTCTGACCGTCTTCGCCAAGACCGATCGGTGTGATCACGGGGATTGTCTCCGCTTCACACGCACGGCGGATGGGTTCGGGGTCGATGTGTGTCACATCGCCGACAAAGCCGATATCGATCTGCTTCGTCTCCCCATTGTCCTCCATCTCCGCGAAGTGCTGCTTCACTTGCATAATCTCCGCGTCTTTGGCGCTCATCCCGCGAGCGCTTCCGCCGAGCTGCTCGATTCCTTCAACGATCCGTCTGTTCACGATCCCGAACAGCGTCTCCTCGACCACACGCATCGTCTCTTCGTCGGTCACGCGCAGCCCGTTCACCCACTTCGACTCGACACCCTCTTCCTNGAGCCGTCGGCTGATCTCCTTGCCACCACCGTGAATGACTACGGGCCGCATCCCGACCGTCTCCATAAACACGAGATCGGCCAGCACGGTTTCCGACCCACCTTCATCCGGTTGTGTGCTCCCGCCATACTTCACCACCACGATCTTGTCGCGAAACGACCGGATATACGGAAACGCTTCGACCAGTGTGGCTGCTTTTTCTATGATGTGTTCCATGTCCCTTCCTCACCGCCCTGCTCGCAAGGGAGAGGGGGCCGGGGGCAAGGGGGATGGGCTGTGTTTGATTGCCCCAAGCCCCACGCGCCTTTCCCTGCGCCTTTTTTGCTTCTATATGACTTCCAGGTAATCCTTATCCGGCAACTCCGGAAACGGCGCGGCAGGCAGCGTCTGATACCAGAACGCCACCGACGCGATATCATCCTGCATCGGCAAATACCGGCGGCCTTCGCTCGTACGCGTCCGCCAGCCAAGTGCCTGAATCGTAACCTTAAGGTCTTCCTCGAACCGGATCGGGTCTGGGATATGCCAGCGATACATCCCGAATCGTTGCTGAGAATCGTAGAGACCGTCCGGCCGGATTACCTGGGGCAGACCGGCATAGGGCGTTGTGAACTCGGTATAGCCTTCTCGGTCAACGCCCTGAACGAAAGTCAGATCGAAGTTGTATGACCCGCAGAAGTAGTCCTCGGTCCCCGTCCCCACGATCGTGGCGAAATCCGTATCGCCGTCCATATAGAATTTGATCTCGCCCTCGCCCCACCACTGGGTGTTGTTCACCTGCCAGGCCATATACGTCCCGACGTAGTGACCTTTCCCCTCCACACNATCGATGATCGTGTAGACGTCTTTGTGGGGCAGTGGATTCGTCCGGCGGAACTGCGCGTGGAAGTAGGCGCAGTCTTCGGGCACATCCGTTAGCGTGTAATTGACCTGGTAGTACAGGGTCATCGGATCTTCTGCGATATTCGACATCGTGATCCGGCATCGCTTCCTGAACGGCATCTCCCAGTAGCAGTTGAACGCGCTCCCGGGGTTCACGCACACGGCTAGCGACGACACCTGCGCATACCGCTGCCATCCGCAGGCGAAGAAGTCGCCCACTGGACATTCGACGGAAGGCACCTCGCTGTCATCCCAATAGATCCGCAGGATGTTGAACCGCCAGTGACCGGTAGGCGTCATCCAGATCTGCTGGATCGCTCCCTGCCCCTGGATGTCGGCGATCTCGAACGTCTCACCCGGCTGGATCCGCACAGACGGCGAGATCTTCCATCCCTGACCAAGATCCCGGGCGGCCCTGGCTCCCGTGCCCTCGGTCGCCATCNCGCCCTTCCCTTTTTCACCGGTAAAATTCTCGGGACTGATCGACCTCGTCACCGCATTCGACAGGCGACTGAGGTTGCCCATATTCATTCCGAGTCCGTTAAAACCGGCCATATAGCTCCTCACATTTGGTGATCAGCGAAATAGTAGGCCATCACCGTTCACCCCGAGTGCCCTTCGAAGCTTCTGCGAAGGAGGGTGTATCGAGGGACCCAAGCCCTAAAGCCTCATCAAGCTTGTTGTCGATACCAGTACTGATACACATCCCTGAACCCGAGCGACGCATACAAGTTGATGGCCGGCTCGTTGTCCACTTCAGCCTGCAGGTAAGCCGTTTCCGNCCCTGCCTCGAGACNGGCCTGGCACAGGGCAACAGTCAGGCGNCTTCCGAGTCCTTGGTGCCGCCGTTCCGGATCGCTCACGATCCAAAACATCCCGACTCGATGACCGCGATACCCGCCGCTACACGATCTCCGGACTCCAGGATCGAAACAAATCGCGTCGGCAGTTCGATTCTGTCCAGAATGGTCCGGTTCTTTGCCGTTTCCCAAGCATCCATCTGCTTCAGCCGCTGGTAATCCGTCATCCAATCGTCGCTGACCTGATCCAGGACCTCGGCGGCCTGATCCGCCTCGACTTGGGCAGCCCCCAAGGTAAGAACTTGCACCCGCGTTGTCGCCTTGTTTGTGTAACTCAGCCCCTCGAGCGCCCGATCCAGTCCCATCTCGACAGCCATCGGCGTGATCTTGAACGTTGTCGCCAGACCGTGATTCGCGCAGGTCTCCTCACACAGCGGAATCCGGTCCTCGACAGTCCGAATTCCGTCGTAGATCGGGTTCACCGAGTTCGCACAACGTGTATATCCTTCGGACAGTCCAAGGATCCATACATCCATCCAGGAACACACGCCACAAAGCGGACCACGCATTCAAACTCCGCTCCTCGATGGCACGAACCGTTACCAACACTGACTCGGACGCAGCCGCCCCCTTTTCACCTTTGACAATTGACATTTGACACTGAAAAAGCCCTCAGACACTGAAGCGATCCGAGAGCAGCATCCTTCACCTGTACGAATCCGTCAGCAATACGCTTCCTCATGACCCTCTGCCGGGCGCACATCCGTTCGATATACCGCGCCGATCCCTTGCAGTCGGCCAAAGCCCAGCATCAAATTCATGCACTCGACCCCCTGACTCGCCGCGCCCTTCCCCAGATTGTCTTCCAGGGCGTTGATGTAGGCGTGTCCCTCGTCGACCCGCACCTTGATCAACAGCGCGTGCGTTCCGACCACGTCGGCCGTTCCCCACTGCTTGTCACTATCATCGGACACCACATCTACCAGATCGTCCCCCACGTAGGCCGACGAAATCGCTTCCTCCATCTTCGCGACAGCCGCTTCATCCGACAGCGCCTTCTGTTCGTCCGACAGCTCGACCCGGATGTTCGAGTTGATCCCAACGAATACGGTGTGCAGCACGATCGGCGTAAAGTTCACTCGGAATCCCGAGTAGAGCTCCATCTCAGGGACGTGTTTGTGTTTGCGACCGAAACTATAGGTGATTTCATTGGGATCGCTACCGACCTCTCTCCGAGCGCCCGAAATCCCTGATGTCGACACCACGGTCGCCTCGCCCTGAATGAGTCCCTCCAGCGGCTTCAGTGGGAGAATCACGCTCGTCGGATAGCATCCAGGATTTCCGACCACATTGGCCGATGCAATCTCGTCCGCAAGGATCGCCGGCATTCCGTAGACCGCTTCCTTCAGAAGCTCAGGCGCGGTGTGGTCCATCCCGTATCCGGACTCGAACAGCTCCTTCGTCAGCCGGAACGCCCCACTCATATCGATAACCCGAATCCCCTGCTTCACGAGATCCGGCGCGAACGCCATCGACTCGGGATCCTTCGTGGCCAGGAACGCCACTGCACACTCGGACAGTTCCCCCTCCTGTCTGGACGAATTCTGCCGATACCCGATCTCCACGCCATCGTGATGCTCGAGGATCCGCTCGATCTCCTGCCCCACCATCCCAGTATCCCCAAACAGCGCCACTTTGATTTTTGCGTTTTGCATTTTGACTTACCTATCTCAACGCATCGACCCGATCCCGAAGCTCAGACACGGCTTCTTCCGTCCGACACAGCACGAATATCGTATTCTCTCCCGCGATCGTCCCCACCACTTCTTCCCATCCTGCCTGATCAATCGACTCGCATACCGCCTGCGCGTGCCCGGTGATCGTGTTGACCACCATCGTGTGCCCCGCCGCATCCGTTCCAGTCACAAAGTCGGACAGCTCACGCTCCAACAGACTGCGTGACAGTGCTGTTTCCCGAGGCGCACGGGCGGGCTGATATCGGGATCCGCCGGGAGCCGGAACTTTAACGATGCCGAGCTCGCGAATATCCTTAGAAAGCGTCGATTGCGTCGTGTGAACACCAAGTTCCTGCAGCGCGGCGGAGAGATCCGCCTGACGGCCGATCGACTTCGCCTCGATCACTTCGAGAATAGCCTGATGTCGTTTTTCTCTGCCGTACACGATCGACTACCTGGCACCTAATTTTCTACCCGCGGGGAAAATTTTTGAATATATTCCATGCACTGGCCGAATAATTCCACCAATAGAGCAATTTTACGCCATAAATATTCCATTGTCAAGAAATAAAAATTTTAGTCTACGAGATACCTACAGGATTAGACACCATCCAGTCCCACATCCGGTCGCACAAATCTACAGAATATCGCTGTGATCTGGAATGAATCGCGCTCCCTTCGCCTCCTCGATCCACACCCCCACATCGAGGCATATATACAGCCAATCCTCACCGCAGCCCCCTGGAGATACCATTCCGTGTTATCCGTGTGTTCCGTGGTTTCCTTTCAAATACGTCCCGAACCACTCCGTCATCTCATACAGCATATGCAGGATCGTCTCCCTTGCGCGATATCCGTGACTCTCGTGCGGCAACATCACCAGCCGTGTCGTCGCCCCGTGCCCCTTGAGCGCGCTGTAGAAACGCTCGCTCTGCATCGGGAACGTACCCGAATTATTGTCCGCCTCTCCGTGCATCAGAAGGAGCGGTGTCTTGATCCGGTCCGCGTGCATAAACGGTGACATCGCCGCGTAGACATCCGGCGCCTGCCAGATCGTTCGCTCCTCTGCCTGGAACCCGAACGGTGTCAGCGTACGGTTGTATGCGCCACTTCTGGCGACACCCGCAGCGAACAGATCGGTGTGCGCGAGCAGATTCGCGGTCATAAACGCGCCATACGAATGGCCCCCCACGCCGATTCGGCCCTGCTCACCGATCCCGCGACGAACCACCTCGTCTACAGCCGCCTTGGCGCTCGCCAGGAGTTGCTCCACATACGTATCGTTCGCCTCCTCATCGCCCTCACCTATGATCGGCATCGTCGGCCCATCCAGCACGGCGTAGCCTTCCGCGAGCAGGTAGAGCGGTGAGTGCGTGCTCAAACGGACAAATCGATGGGGTGAGTCCTTCACCTGGCCAGCCGCGTCGGCACTCTTGAACTCTCGCGGGTAGGCCCACAGCACAGTCGGGATCGGACCATCTTTCTCCGGATCGTAACCGGGTGGCGTGTGGAGCGTTGCCGTCAACTGCACCCCGTCGTCGCGGTCGTATTTGATCAGCTCCTTCCCGCCATCCCGGAGCTGGGGATAGGGATGCGGGTAGTCCGTCACCGTCTGGACCGAATCGGATGCAATGTTCCGCAGGTAGAAGTTGGTGGGCTCGTCGACCCGTTCCCGGCTGATCAGAATCGTGGGTCCCTCGTGATCGATCACCTGGATCGCCCGCTCGAACACGGGCGGCTCGGACTCGGACAGACGCTCCGATTCGCCTGTCTTGAGGTCATAGACGTCGAGAAACGGCTTGTCCCCTTCCGGCGATGCGCCATCCCCGACCATATACAATGAGTTGCCGTCCGTCATCAGGACCCGGGTGCCCTGTTCCGTCCACTCTTGTAGCGGCGTCCCGGGATCGCCATACCGGTCTTCGAACGAGCGATCGATCACGAGCTCAGGATCCGAGGTCTCGTCAGGGCGGTGCCTCCAGATCCGAAGCCGTCGATTCTTCCACCATCGCTCGCGGGACAGCGCGAGATCACCTCGTCCCCACCAGATGCCCAATTGCCGCAGCTCGAAGTCGGCCAGGACACGCGGCTCTCCCTCAAACGGTGCCTTCAGTGCGAAGGCCCGATCCCGGACGTCTACCTCTTGCGCCGGATCCCCGCCGTCCAGTGCCTCGACCCACGTCAACTCCGCATCCACGTCTGCACGCCATTCAAAGTGCCTGGGACCTTCGGGCACCGCGTCGAAAGCGATCGGGACCGATTCTGCGAGAGAAAGGTCAGCCACATCCTTCACGAGCGCGCCACTGGTGTCGTAGATCGCGATCCGCTCAGGAAACCGGTAGTAGGGAACGAGGTAGGAATATGGACGATGAAGGGTTTCGACGAGTATGTACCGTCCATCGGGCGATGGAGCGGATCGTAAGTGAACGCCTGGCGCTCCAACCTCCCGGACGCTGCCGTCCACCCCGACTATCGTCGTCTGCGACGTGCCGAAGTAGTCGAACGCCAGTTCGTCTTCCGGACCGGCGAGCAAATCCTGGTAGGTACGCGACGGAGCCACACCTTCAAGGTTCTCCTGAATGATGGGAACCGGCACCGAATCGGAAGCCGACGGCTTCGGCCCACGATCCTCGACCACGAATCGGCACAGCAGCGATTCGCTGTCCGGCATCCACAGCAGCGCGTTCGCGAACACGCCGTTCAGTTCGCGGTCGATCACCGGTCTGGCTGTCGCCGTCTCCAGATCAGCTACATACGGAATCGATCCTGCACCCTGCCGGACAGTGAATGCGAAGCGTTTTCCCGAAGGAGAGAATCGGACCGTCCCAAGTCGAGCGCTGTCCGGGATCCCGGTTACATCCCGATCAGTCTGATCGTGCAGGTCCCGAATCGTGAAGCCGGTGTAGTATGACGTTCGGCTGGGCCCGTTGGTGTCCGGGTCGATCCTCAAACCGGCCAGACGCACCTCTTCCTTCCCGACCTCTTCGATCGGAGGCAGGCTGGGCCGGTGCATCATCACCAGACACGTTCGTTTGGGGTCGAGACTCAGAGAGGGTGTCGGCGGGGCATCGACCAGGTCGATGATTGCCTGTGAGGGCTTCAGATAGGACGGATGGTCGTCGGACACAAAAGCCTCGATTTCAAGTGACGTTGGGAACGGTCCAGTCGATCGCGCACCCGGTGGCCATCTCGAAGGCCTTGGTCAAAGCCTCCCGATCGACTGCCCTCGGCAGCTTGTTTACGGGAACGACGACGCGCCATTCACCAGGATAGAACTTGGGCGTACCCCGCACACCGCACGCATCCGGCGTGATTCGGCTCGCTTCCAAAGCGATATGCTCCTGGTTAGCGGATTGCCGAACACGGATCGGCCACCCGGTCTCGTCAGTCAGCGCATCGAGCTTCGATCGATACCATTCACCCACCGATGGGCTGATGAAGGTTACCTCGATGAAGGCCCCCTCGTGGTCAGACTTGAGGCCGACACGGTAGGGGGCGTGGTCCTCCTCCTCGAACGCTGCTTTGACGACCCGGTAGGCGCGATTGATCTCCAGGGCATCGGAAGGCGCCTTGCACTCCAGCGATCGCTTCGGGCCGGAATCGTCTGCCAGGATCAACGTGAACCCGGTGCATTCACGGTAGGCATCGATCGCAGTCTTGGCCAGCGTCTCCCACTCCGCGCGAAGTGAATCCGGCACGCGGACATGCAGCAAGACCTCCTTCCGCTCCAGACGGAGCGCCGGAGACTTCTGCGCCGTGGCCTGCTCGGGCAAGCAGTGTAACGCCTCTTCGAACAGCCGTCCCTGGTGAGGCGTGTCCCGAATCTTGAGGGTCCACCCGATCTCGGTCTCGAGTTCGGCAAGCAGATCGCAGAACCGATCGCGGACGACATCCGGGAAATGAACAGCCAACTCATACACGCCATCACCGACGTGAGCGCTGCACTTGATCAGCCCGGCTTCAAACGGAAGCGTCGTCACGATGCGATCGCGAGCCGCGTTCATCTCCATTTTCACGTCGACCGGTGCGTCATCCTTGCTGCTGAGATGGAACAGGAAGGGGCGACGGAAATCCGGACGGAACGCACGCTGACCGGATCGCAACAACGTTCGAAACTGTTCGACCCGTTCGACATCGGCCCCCTCACTCCCGAACCAGACCTCAGAAATTTCCTGAATGCGCAACGCCCCCCTCGCACCGGTCTCGACCAGGTAGTCTCGAATAGTCTTCAGGCTCTCTTCCGTGGGATCACTCCCACCGCCGATGCCACCTCTCGGAATCGATCGGCCGTATCCCTTCGTGCGACGCTGATCGCCCGCGGTGAAAAAGAAGCAGGATCCGTTGTCTGGCATCTGCGCGCCGTCGGGGAGGAACGTGTCAAGGGACTCAGCCAGAGCAACGCGGGCTTCGGGCTCGCCGTGCACCAGGCAGACCGTTCTCGGATTGAGCCTCCGGACCAGTGCAGTCAGTTCGCCGGCATCGGCGTGTGCGGACAGCGAGTACGATTCAACGGCGCACGAAACGGGTCGAGCTTGACCATTGAGCATCAGCGTCCGGTCTTCGGCCGTGGTCCGGGTCAGGTCGAGCAAAGCCCGTCCCGGTGACTCCTCATCCTGGTACCCTGTGATGGCGATCAGGTTGTTCGGCTCAGACACGAGACGTTCAGCGTAGTAGCTGGACGCGCCGCCGACCAGCATCCCGGAACTCGCTACGATACAGCAAGGCGGTCCGGCCAGTACGCGTTCGCGATCCGCCGGCACTGACACCGCCCCCACCCAATCATTGTAGAAAGGATCTTCTCCCTTCGTGATCCGCCTGCGAACCGGGTTCGCCAGCTCCTCGCCAAACCCTGCGTAGACCGCATTCACGGAACGAACCATCCCGTCGGCGAACACGGGGAATGACGGGATGATCTTGTCCCGCATCGCTTTCGCGAGGATGAGCAGCACTTCCTGTGATCGCCCGACGGCAAACGCGGGAATCAGCACCTTACCACCTCGTTCGATCACCTGGGCGACCTTGTCGGCCAGCGCCCGTTCCTGTTGGTCGCGATCCGCGTGCTGACGGTTCCCATAGGTCGACTCAAGTACCACCACGTCCGGCCTGCAATGCGGGATCGTCATCCCGGGGATGGTCCGCTGATTGGCGACCGACAAATCACCGGACATCAACAGGCTCTCGCGTTGTCCCTCGATGTAGATCGACGCCGCGCCCAGGATGTGGCCGGACGGGATCCAGCACGCGCGCAGTTTCCCGTCACAGATCGGCACCGTTGTCAGCCAGGGTACGTCCTGCATCTTCGCCAGTACCCCACCCGTAGCTTCCGGTGGATACAGCGGTAGTTCGCCCTCGCTCTCCTCCTTGATGCTCATGATTTTGAGAGCGTCCGAGAGCAGAACCCGCGTGATGGCTTTGGTTGCGGGCGTGCACAAAAGGCGAGCGCTAGGGCCGAGCGCGCTGGCGAGGACGGGGAGCGCCCCCGTGTGGTCGGTATGGGCGTGCGTGATCAGGACGTCGTCAGGCTTGCCGACATCATCGAGGACGGAAAAATTCGGTAGATGGGATCCCTGCTGGGCACCCATCCGGATCCCCGCGTCGACCAGGATCCGCTGCCCCTCGATTTCGATCAGCGTACACGAGGCACCGACCTCGTCCGCACCGCCGAGAAAGTGGAGATTCATTCGCTATTTGGTTCGATGTGTGTTCAGGATCCGGACAGGTGGCGACAGCTGGACCCGCATCGCCCCGGCGCAACCAGGTTTCGACCCCTGCCCGCATCAGATCGCAACAAACTACCCAACTTGACCGGTCGACGCCACCGTCGATACCCCCTGACGTCTTTTGGTGTCTTTTTGTGGACGTCCTTTCCATATTGAGCACTCACTCAACCGGGAACAGAGCATGCTGATCGCGACAAAACACAATGTCTACCGGCTCGCGTCCGACACATTTGATCAGGTCTACGAAAATGGCGGTATCCGTGCCATCTCCACGGCCGGGTTGACCGCCGCCATCGTATCCGGGGACGGCCTGACCATCCTGGACGATGCTGGCGAGCGGACATTCGAGTTGACAGATCCAGCGCTTGTGGAAGCGGTCGACATCCTGGCCAACGGGTCCGTCCTGATTGGCACAGAGGGCCCGCACATCGATCGCCTGACCGAAGACGACGTCAGTCGGCTGACATCGTTCGACGAACTCGATGCCCGCGACGGCTTCTACACGCCCTGGGGTGGCCCCGCCGCAGTCCGAAGCTTCGCCCACACGCCCGATGGCTGGGTCTACGCCGACATCCACGTCGGGAGCATCATGCGTTCGGCAGATGGCGGCGATTCGTGGGAACCCGTAACCCCTGACCTTCACGACGACGTGCACCAGGTCGCCACACACGCCGCATCCCCAGACACGATCTACGCGAACACGGCTGACGCGGTTTATGTGTCGGAAAACCGTGGCGACTCGTGGGAACACCGTCCTGAAGGGCTCCCCTACAGCTATGGCCGCGCCATCGCCGTCCACCCCGGTGACCCGGACTGTCTGCTGGCTTCTGTGAGCCGTGGTCCACACAACAACGTCGACGGCCAGCTGTATCGCTCTGACGACCGCGGTCGCAACTGGACCCACGTCACAACAGGCTATCTGGAGTCACACACCGAAAACATCGACACCTTCCAGGTCGCCTTCTCACAAGACGGTCGCGCCTGGTCCGCCATCGACAGCGATCTATACGTCAGCGAAGACCGCGGGAAGTCGTGGCAGATTTACTGGACCACCGAAGAGTCGATTGCCCTGATCGCCACATAGCCTGTTTGTATCCGCAGGTCCCGGACGACATCGCGGATTTCCCTCTGCGTCCTCTGCGGTTCCATTGTTTAAGTAGACTTGCTGCAGACAAAGGGAGGAATAGATGCACCACGACTTCACACCCAACCACTATCACAACACCCTCGGCACACACGAGCCCGTCCTGTCCATCAAGAGTGAGGACTCCGTATCCACCACGACCGTCGATGCCGGCGGGAAGGACAAGGATGGCAACCAGGCGACCGAAGGCGGTAACCCGCAAACGGGCCCGTTCTATGTGGAGGGCGCAAAGCCGGGCGATACCCTGGCCGTTCGGTGGGATCACCTGATGCCGAATCGCGCGTGGGGCCACACGTCGGCTCGCATCGCCCCGAACGTGCTCGATCCCGGATACGTCCCGAAGTTCGACGACGACACGCTCCGGGTGATCTGGTCGATCGACTTCGACAACCACACCGCCAGCCCGGCCGAGGTGTGCACCGACCGTGGGCAGACCACGCTCGGTGACGGGAAGCCCGTTGACGGGCTCCTCGCCAACCTCACCCTTCCCCTGAACCCGCACTCGGGCTGCTTCGGCGTGGCGCCACCACGGGGTCAGGCCATCTCGACCGCCACGTCTGCCAGCAACGGCGGGAACATGGACTACAACGGGTTCGTTCAAGGAGTCACGATGTATCTGCCGGTCTACGTAGACGGGGCTCTCTTCCACGTCGGCGACGGCCACGCCCTCCAAGGCGACGGTGAGATCGTCGGAACGGGCATCGAGATCTCCTTCGACGTCACCTTCACGGTCGAAGTGCTTTCAAGGAGGACGATCCACTGGCCACGTGCCGAAAGCGATACCCACATCATGGCCGCCGGCAACGCCCGCCCGCTCGACCAGTGCGTCGAACACGCATCGACCGAGATGATC
Source organism: Gemmatimonadota bacterium (assembly GCA_002727195.1). GTDB lineage: Bacteria > Latescibacterota > UBA2968 > UBA2968 > UBA2968 > UBA2968. Next base: position 28,278 of record PBWH01000027.1, on the reverse strand, counting down.
CGTTACCTGGAAGAGGACTACGGCCTCACCACCCGCGAGGCGCACGTCCTGATGGGCGAAGCCGTCGAATACGACATGGGCAACATGTTCGACCCCGCGTACACAATGGTCTGCAAAATGTCGAAGTCCGTCCTCGAACAGATGGGCGCGAAGAAATCCGCGTAACCACAGCCTTCACGGCTGCGCAATATCCCCTCCAGTCTTATCTCGAGCACAGACACCCTAACCACGCCTCATCCACCGGCACACAAGAAAGGACGACTCCCAACAGGAGTCGCCCTTGTCATTCCCTCTCTAATACACATCAGTCCGCATACAGAATCGCAATCACCCGCTTTGGCCCGTGTGCGCCCAGCGTCAGCGTGAACTCGATATCCGCCGTCTTGCTCGGACCACTGATCACGGTCACATTCGTCGCGATCCCTTCCTCCCGTTCAGCCGACCACGTGTGGAGGTCTGTCGTCAACTTCGACTCGGGGACCATCACGATGTGAACGGTCGGCAGAAGCGTCGCCAGGCGGCTCTGCCCTTCTCCACTCTCGACGATCAGGCTGCCCGTCTCCACCAGGGCGGCCGACACACCGCTCAAACCGACATCGGCTGCAGCACACGCTGCCCTGAGGTCACCCTCACTCTGTCCCACGAGGTGCCAGTCACATTCGGGATATCGAGTGACCAGATCGTACCCGACGATAGGTGGTTCCTGATTGGCGACGCACCGGTCCGCTTTGAGCTCGTCCAGAACGATCCCCAGCACGTCCCACGCCCCGTCGAGACTTTCCGCACGTCGCACCTCACCTTTCAGTCCTGCCAGCGATACTTCGAACCTCCCGACGGGATCCTCGAAGCGGCGTCGCGTTTTCCAGGGCTCGACAGGTCTATCGTGACGGTGGGCATACCCCAGGTTGGCAAGAATGGCTTCGCGACTGCTCATTCCGAGTCCTCCAGGTCGCCGGACTGCCACAGTTCCCGGAACGACCGGTTGGCAAGCGCGGGCAAGTCCCGTCCCTGGGTCGGGTTCGCAAACTCGGGGACGGCCATCCTCCCTTCACGGGCGAACGGCTTCTGCAACAGTCTGAGCACCTGCGTCATCGTCTCCATCCGTTTTGAGTCACCGAGAACCCACGCAGCTCCTTCCTCTAGCTTCCTGGCCGCCGCCGGAATCAGACCGTCCGCCACCGAATCGCCCCTGAGTTCGACCAACATCCGAGGCAGATCGATCCTGGACGGGCAAACGTCCTTGCACGCCCCGCACAGCGAACTGGCATATGGGAGCGCATCGTAGTCTTCGATCCCCATCAGCAGGGGCGTGACCACGGCACCGACGGGCCCGCTGTAGGGACTCCGATACGTGTGTCCGCCGACCTCGCCGTAGACGGGACAGATGTTCAGACACGCACCGCACCGAATACACTGGAGGATCTCTTCGTATTTCGTCCCGAGCAGGCTACTCCGTCCGTTGTCGAGCAGAACGACATGGACTTCCTCGGGGCCATCCTCGTCCTGAGGTTTCCTGGGACCGGAGACGACGGTCGTGTAGACCGACAACGGCTGGCCCGTCGAGCTTCGGGCCAACAGCTGTAACCAAACGGCCGCGTCATCCCATGTGGGCGCGACCTTCTCGATCCCGACCAGCGCGACGTGTACGGGGGGGGCCGACGAACACAGACGTCCGTTCCCCTCGTTTGTGACCAGCACCAGACTCCCGGTCTCACTGACAAGGATGTTCCCACCGGTGATCCCCATCCCTGCGTCGAGGAACCGCTGACGCAAGATCCGTCGTGCCGTCGCCACAAGCTCGGGAATCTCTTCACTCTGCAGCTCGCCACCCGATGCTTCTCTCAGCAACGCGACGATCTCGGATCGCGGCTTGTGGATCGCGGGCGCGATGATGTGAAACGGCGGCTCCTTGGCCAGCTGAATGATCCATTCGCCCAGGTCGGTCTCCACGGGCTCGATCCCCGCTTCCTCCAGCGCCTCGCCGAGATGGATCTCCTCTGACGCCATCGACTTCCCCTTCGTCGCCAGCGTCACCCCGTGCCGCTTCCCGATGTCGACGATGATCCGTCGCGCTTCTTCTGCATCCCTTGCCCAGTGAACGTGTGCGCCCGCGTCGACAGCGTTCGCCTCGAACATTTCGAGATGGTCCCTGAGCCGACCTAGGGTGCGATGGCGAATCTCTTTGAAATGATCCCGAAGCGCGTCCGCATCGGGTAGCTCCTCGAGCGCACCCTGCCTGCCCCGCCAGAAATTCCCCGTCGCCGTGTCGATCGCCTGCTGCAGGGCATCGTCGTCGATCGCTCGCGCAGCATCTGTTCTGAACTCACCGACGTGCGCGCTCATCTTGTCCGCTCCTCGAGCAGTTCGGCAAAGTGGCGGATCTCCGGACCTTCTCCCTCTCGTACACTCCGCATCTGCATCAGGCACCCTGGATCGACGGTGACCAGCGCGTCCACGTCTGTCTCGAGAGCCTGCCTGAGTTTCTCAGTCGTCATCGCGTTCGACACCTCGGGCATCTTGATCGAGAACAGCCCGCCAAACCCGCAGCACCGATCCGACTCGGCCATCTCGACGAGCCGACATCCCGTCGACTCAAGCATCTGGCGGGGGCCACCACCGATCCCCAGCATCCGGTTGGCGTGGCAGGAGTCGTGATACGTCACGGTCATCGGTTCACAGGATGAGGTCGGTTCCCAATCCGACTCGTCCAGAAGCTGACTCAACTCTTTCGTCTTCTCTCCCAGCGATGCGGACCGCTGTCTCCAAGCTTCGTCCTCGAACAGATGGACATACTCCTTGATCACCATCGACGCACACGACCCACTGGGCAGTACCACCACGTCGTAGGGTTCGAAAATCTCGATCGACCGCTTCGCCAGGTCGGTGGCCTGCTGTCTGAAGCCGCTGTTGAAGAACGGCTGCCCACAACACGTCTGCTCGACGGGAAAGTCGACCTCATATCCCGCCCGTCTGAGCAGCTTCACCGTCGCCACCCCGATCTCCGGCAGCACCTGGTCTACCAGGCACGTCACACACAACGCCACTTTGTTCACAACGCATCCTCTGCTTCAGTTTCGTCAAAAGGGCCGCGCAAGATACCTGCCGATATCTCCATCAACAAGGACGCTGGGCGATCCCGGTTTGCCGCGTGCCCTCGTGTCTTCCTGCCTAGCCTCTGGTTCCGTTCGGGCCACATAGCGGATTAAGCCTGGAACCTGTTCCCTGAAGCTTGGATCTCAAGGAGCGAGCCCATACATTCACTTCTCAGCCTATCCACCGAACGGGCCAAGCAAATGCCTTCTCGTACACAATACCTCAGCGACATCGACCGCAGTCACGTCTGGCATCCGTTTACCCAGATGCAGGACTACGTCTCTTCGAACCCGATCATCATCGAACGCGGGGAGGGCGTATACCTGTACGACACCGACGGTAATCGGTATCTGGACGCCTTCTCGTCCGTCTGGTGCAACGTACACGGCCACCGTGTACCAGCCATCGACGAGGCCATCCACGAGCAACTTGACCAGATCGGCCACAGTACGCTCCTGGGGCTGGGGAACGTTCCGTCTATCGAGCTAGCCAGCAAATTGGTCAACATCACTCCGGAAGGCCTCAACCACGTCTTCTACTCGGACAGTGGGGCGACCGCCGTCGAGGTGGCGATCAAGATCGCTTACCAGTACTGGCAGCAGCGGGAGGATCCACGCCCTCAGAAGACGAAGTTCCTCCACATCGCCTCCAGCTACCACGGCGATACGGTCGGAACCGTCAGTGTCGGCGGCATCGACCTTTTCCACAAGGCATATGGGCCGTTACTGTTCGAGACGCTGGCCGTGCCCGCACCGCACCCCTATCGCTGTTCGTTCTGCTCGGAAGCGATCGAGTGCAATCAGGGATGCACCCAGGCGCTCGAAGAGACCCTCGAACGACACGGTGACACGATCGCGGCCTTCGTCGTAGAGCCGCTCGTTCAGGCGGCAGGCGGCATGCTCGTCCATCCACCGGGCTACCTCGCGAAGGCGGCAGAGTTGTGCCGCGACCACGAGGTCTTGCTGATCGTCGATGAGGTCGCCACAGGGTTCGGGCGCACGGGTCGGATGTTCGCCTGCGACCACGAGGACGTGTCGCCAGATCTGCTATGCCTCGGCAAGGGGATGACCGGAGGATACCTGCCGGTTGCTGCCACGCTCGCCTCTTCCCCGGTCTACGAAGCATTCCTCGGCGACTACGAAGAGCAGAAGACGTTCTTTCACGGCCATACGTTCACCGGCAACCCGATCGGCTGTGCCGCCGCCCTCGCCTCCATTGACCTGATGTTCGAATCGAACCTGCTCGACGAGGTCCAGTCCCGAATCGACCACACGGCTGCCAGGCTGAAGGAGCTTGCTGACCACCCGTACGTGGGCGACGTTCGGCAACTTGGTTTGATTGCCGCGATCGAACTCGTCGCCAACAAGGCCTCCCGGCGACCCTACGACTGGAAAAGCAGAATCGGCGTCCAGATCTGCGACATCGCACGTGAACGTGGCGTCCTGATGCGCCCCCTTGGCAACACGATCGTGTTGATGCCACCGCTCGTCATCTCGACCGAACAGATCGATGAGGCGCTCGATGTGACCTTCGACGCCATCGATCAGGTCGTGGGAGCGGCCTGATGGCCGGCTGCTTCGTCACGGGAACGGACACGGAAGTCGGGAAGACGCAGGCCGCTGTCCTCCTGACGTACGCCTTGAAGGGTGAGGGTCTTGATGTCGGGGTGATGAAACCGATATCAGCCGGCGGACGGGAAGATGCCGTCGCCCTGCTCGAAGCCGCTTCGATCTCGGACACCCTTGATGAGGTCAACCCGGTCTCGCTGTCCGAGCCGCTGTCCCCGAACCTGGCTGCCGAGCGTGAAGGCGTGACCGTTGACGTCGAAGGTCTGGTCTCGCCATACGAGAGACTACGGGATCGTCACGCGTGGATGATCGTCGAAGGTGCGGGCGGATTGCTCGTCCCGGTCAACGATTCACAAACGATTGCCGACCTAGCAATGCGTCTCGACCTACCCTTGATCATCGTTGCTCGTGCGGCACTGGGCACGATCAACCACACGCTGCTCACGATCGAGGCCGCGCGAGCCCGTTCACTGTCCATCCTTGGTGTGATCTACAATCATGTCACCCCGTCGACAGGTGATCCGTCAGAAATCGAGAGCGCGCGCATCATCACCGAACGATCCAGCCTACCCAGCCTCGGTATCATCCCCTTCATATCACCGGATGACGACATCCGCGACCACGTGTCCGCCCTTGACACGCGGCTCATCCTCGAGAGTACCTGATGGCATCGCATCCCTTCTACACCACATCTTTCAAGGGCATCGGACCGCTCACTGCCCGTGAGCTTCACAGCCAGGCCAACATCCCCGGAGAGGGGCTGGAGACCGGATCCGTCCGCTATTACGACATCCTTCGCTTCGCCCACGAGCGATCCGACCGCTTAGGCGGCCTGCGAACCACCGAAGACGTGTTCTACGAGATAGGTGAGACGGAGTTGACCGGCCACCGCGCCGATGCTGAACGCATTCAGGACATCATCACCGCCGGCCCGATCGAACCGGCCATTTCGTGTCGCCGAACGCTGACCCCCAAATCCCGTCCCGGGCGACCGACCTACCGTGTGATCGTACAGGCCGAGGATGCCCCCTGGCGCAGCTACCGTCGCGAGCGGCTGGAGGCGGCGGCCGCCCAGGCCATCGGCTCGCGCTACCGTAAGTGGCGCCGCGTCGACGACGACAGCCAGATCGAGTTCTGGATTCAAGTCATCGACAAGACGGCTCTGATCGGCCTCAGACTGACGGATCGATCGATGCGTCACCGAGAATACAAGGTGGCCAACCTGCCCGGCTCTCTCCGCCCCACCATAGCCGCAGCGGCCGTTCTCCTCTCCAAGCCCACTCACGAGGACATCGTCCTCGACCCGAGTTGTGGCGCCGGGACCCTCCTGGTCGAGCGCGCGCTGCACGGACCGCACCAGATGCTCTACGGGGGTGACATCCGGGAGGAGGCGGTATCCGCCGTTCGGAGCAACTTCGGCAACAAGCACAAACCCTGGGAGATCCGTACCTGGGACGCTACCCGACTTCCGTTGGACGAGGGATCGGTGACCCGTGTCATCACCAACCCGCCCTGGGGTCGACAGATCTCTGCCGGCCAGGAGGTCACGGGATACTACAAGCAGTCTTTGATGGAGATTGAGCGCGTGCTCGCCCCGTGGGGACGTGCAGTCATCCTCACGAGCGAATGGCGAGCGATGCGGGCAGGCCTGAAGGGTGCATCGCGCCTGAAGGTGGACGAGCAGATCAAGGACATCTCTGTGCTGGGTCGGAAGGCCGACCTCTTCAGCCTGATCAGAACCGACACTTAGGGAGGATAGGATGAGCGACGTCAGCGATCAGATCGGCAGCAAACTGCTCTACGAGAACGACCGGGTTCGCGTGTGGGACCTCCGTCTCGCCCCGGGTGAAAGCACAGGCAAACACCGCCACGAGAACGACTACCTCTACGTCGTCATCGGCGACGGCGAACTCCAGGCCGTCGACGCCGACGGCACCAAAGGCGATCCCCGCCCCATGAAAGACGGCGACGTCCGCTGGCGTGACCTCGGCGGCCAGGACGATGTCCACGAAGCCATCAACACCGGCCCGTCTCCCTGGCGCAACATCATCTTAGAACTAAAGGGATAGCACCAAAGTAGTGACCCTCGACCCGTGATCGCGCGGCTTCCAGTCGCGCGGCCTACATCTACACACCCCAGTAAGCGACCCTAGTCGCTCGCGGCACACCCTTTGCATACAACAAGTGAAACCCACCGTATCCCACTGTTTTCTTACACACGGGTTTTACTCCATGGGCACAGATAGAAAGCTCCTTTCAAACCCACACCTACCCAAAGGCAGACCCCGCGCCGGCCGGATCTCCATCCCCGGCCGTTGTTACTTCATCACCAAATCGGTCGCAGGTCGCAAATCCAACCCCCTCATCCAAGACCCAAGATTCTCGCTTCAGAACAAGGATGAGTGCAACGTCGTGATAGACACCCTACGCTGGATGTCAGAGAACCGCCGGATTCGAGTCCACGGCTATGTCCTGATGCCCGACCACATTCATCTGCAGTTTTCGCTGAGGTATGTCCAACCGCTGTCTCAAGTCATGTCCTCGTTCTTCACGTGGACATCGAGGAACATAAACAGATCGAAGGAGAGAACAGGCCGCTTCTGGCGAAGGGAGTATCACGACACGCGGATCAAAGATGACCAGAGCTGCTGGTCGCATATCAACTACATCAGATACAATCCGGTTCGAACGGAGTATGTCGATCGGCCAAAGGATTGGCCGTATATGGAGACGTTTCCGGACTGGTAGGACGAGATACGTAAACCCACACAACACCCCACGGCGACCGGGGGCCGCCGCCAACGTTACCCCGCATTGCCCCCCCCCAACCCCAGGTCGATCATCTTCGGGCCGTCGGCGATATAATCGTCCCGGTTCAACTCTTCTATATTCTGCAATCGCTGCGCCACCTCCGCGATCCGCTTCACCTCCCGCTCCACCGTCTCCAGCCGTTCGCGGGTTTTCGGCTCCAGTTCCTGACCGGACATCAACAACATCTGTGCGATCGCCAGGATCGTCGTCAGCGGGTTGTTGATCTCGTGGTTCACGGTGATCGCCGTCTCCTTCACCGCCTCCAGCCGCCCGGCTACCATCTCCGCCTCGTGCAGCTCTTCCTCCAGCCGAACACGATCGGTCACGTCCTCCGACACCTGGATCGCGCCGACCACCTTCCCCTCCTGATCCCGTAACGGTGTGATCGCCACCGACAGAATCAGATCGCCGTCAGAGGTCGCATACCGCCGTCGCGGCTCCTCATATGTCTTTCCTTCTTCGACGACCACCCGCGTGATCTCGGCCCACGCCTCTTCCACATCCGTCGGCACCAGATCGGCGATCGGACTCCCGATCGCTTCCACCCAACTCACCCCGACGCCCAGCCGACGCCAGAACGCTTCCTGCCCCCGGTTCACGTTTGTTACGCGCATCTCGTCGTTCAGCACCACCACCCCGAGATACACGTTGCTCAGGATGTCCTCCAGGTAGCGGCGCGCCGTCTCACGAGTCTCCTCGAACTGGACCTGACGCGTCACGTCCTCGAACACCAGCCCATACCTCGCCGATGCCTCCCGGTTCAGCTGGCAAATCCTGACCTCGAACATCCGATCGCCGCGCTCCCACTGAAACTGACTCTCCACACCCGGGCGGGCGAGGTCAGCCACGGCAAGCGTAAACGACTCGGCGAAATCGGTCGTCACAATCGTGTCCGCAAGACTTCTGAGGACAGCATCCGTAATCCCGTCCCGACGTATCCGGACACCGAATACGGAAAACCCCTTCCGGCTGCCGGAAAGGGGCTTCATGTGCTCGTCAAGAACGAGGTAGGCGGTAGGCAGATGAATCAGTTCATTTGGGTCCATCGGGTCACCGGACCACGTCTCGGATCTCATCCTGCATGGCCTCCATCACGTCACGAACATCTTCCATCGTCAGATCGAGTGTCTTCAAAGACTCGGGTGACAGGGTCGGAATCCGCCGATCGCCGCCCGACCCGTAGCCTTCGGCACGCACCAGAATATCAGCGATATGGACAACGGCAGTGCGAGCTGCGTGTGTGCGGGCGGGATGAAAATTGTGATGATACGTGATCGGCTCTACGAGGTTCGAAGGCAGCTGCCACTTGCCAAGCAGCCATCCCCCAACGTTCGCGTGCGTCACCCCGAACACCCGTTCCTCCGCTTCGTAGAACAGCGTTTCTTCCTCGGCGATGATCCGTGCGATCTCGCTGAACTCTTCGGCCAGATGCTCCTCAAGCACCACCTTCCCGAGATCGTGGAGCAGCCCGATCACACTCGTCTCTTCGGGATCATCCATGTCGATATGCCGCGCGATAATCCCGCACGTTCTCGCACATGCGAGCGAATGCTGCCACAGCCCGGCCATCGAGCGTGACATCATATCCAACACCGTCGTCGACAGCACCAGCGTCTTCACGACCTCGAACCCCAGCAGCACCATCGCGTGCGGAATCGTACTGATCGGCTGACTGAAACCGTAGAACCCGGAGTTCACCAGCTTCAACACCTTCGCCGACAGCACCTGATCGGCCTCGATCTCCTTGCCGACCTCGTTCGCCGTCGTGTCCGGGTTGTCCAGCAGCTTCGTGATCCGGGTGATACTGCCCGGCAGCGTCGGCAGCGACTGGATCCGTTCGACCAGCCGGCGGACATCGCCGCTATTCATCCTCGGCTTCCTTCCTAGCCACCAGATGCTCACGCGCGATCGACTTGATCTCCATCATCAAGCGATCTCCCTCTTGCCCCGCGAACCGGAAATCCAGCTCTTCCAGCTGCTCGTCCAAAGACTTCGGCGGCGGCGCGTTCGGATCCTCCCCCTCGACCGCCACCTCCGTCACGTTCATCTTCTGGAGACGCCCGATCACGGCCGCCGTCAGCTCGACCCCTTTCGGCAGGATCACCATCCCCCGATCATTGACGACCGGTTCCGCCACGATGTCGCCGGCTTGCGTTTCGCTTAGATAGAGTCGTCTCACGCTTGGTCACCAAAGAGTTCAGAGAGAAGCCAGGAAGAAGCCAGCGTTGAGGGAACTGCGCCAGGCAGCCATCAGACCGTCAGCAGAGCCACCCAGACGCGAAGCTTCAGCGAAGGTGGCTGACAACTCTCCACAGAGAAGAGCTCGCCGTCGGAGACGGCTCCTACGAGTTTACTCCGCCAACGTCGCCCGATCCATATACCCCACCAGGTTCGACTTCAGCCATGTGACAGGCTTTCGCCAGAGCGTGTTGAACCCGCCCCAGGACCACCTGGCCACCCGATACTTCCCCGTCGCTTTGATCAGCAGATCACGCTTCTCGTCGGCCAGCCCGTCGAACGTCTGAGACATCTCAAGGAGCTCTCGGTCGTAGGAGAACGACGCCATCCGTTCGGCGTGCGCCTCGACCTTTTCAGGCTCATCGATCTCGGTATCCGGGCAGACCGTGCACGACTCGTTCTTCGCAAAGTGTCGCAGCCAGAGGGAGGGGATCTCGCCTTCCAGACGTTCCTTGGTCTCCGTCACCTCTTCCTGGCTCAGGATCCCGTAGGTCCTGCAGGCCAGTGGACGCACCGGATGGATCGAGCATCCGCCTTCCCCCGTGAGGAAAGGGCAGCGAAGCGGCCGCTCTTCGTCGAACGAGAGCAGCCGCTCCTGGTCAGCCTCACTTAAGTGTTCCTGGACGTAGTCGACGATGTTCAGATACTCCACCGAGTAAAGCGGATACATCGTCGCCCAGTCGTCCGCGGCCTCCTCCTTTGTCAGCTCGCAGCACTGACCCAGCTTGTCGCACGCGCAGGTCACAGCCGGCACGTCCTTGTAGATCTTGTCCAGCGCGGCCTTCGATTCAGTCGGCAGGACCGGTTCCACGTCAGGACGAATCTGGAGGAGCGGGTCGCGCAACCCTTAGCGCCTGGCCTTCTTCGCCCGCTTTGGAGCAGCTGTTTTCGGACGCGCAATGTTGTAGAACGTGTCGAGTCCTGGATACACAGCCGAATCACCCAGCTCCTCTTCGATCCGGAGCAGCTGATTGTACTTTGCGATCCGGTCCGAGCGGGAAGCCGACCCGGTCTTGATCTGTCCGGCGTTCGTCCCCACCGCGATGTCCGCGATCGTCGTATCCTCCGTCTCACCCGAACGGTGCGAGATGACCGCCGTGTATCCGGCGCGCTTGGCCGTCTCGATCGCTTCCAGCGTTTCCGTCAGCGTACCGATCTGGTTGACCTTCACGAGAATTGAGTTACCGACTTTCGTATCGATCCCTCGCTTGAGCCGTTCCGTGTTCGTCACGAACAGATCGTCACCCACCAGCTGGACGCGATCGCCGATTTCGGCCGTCAGCTTTTCCCAGCCCTTCCAGTCGTCCTCGTCGAGACCATCTTCGATCGACACGATCGGATAGCGCGTCGTCCAGTCCTTCCAGAAGTCGGCCATCTGAGCGGAGCTGCGCTTGGACCCGTCCGACTTCTTGAACACATACTTACCGCCCGAGTAGAATTCGCTCGACGCGGGATCAAGTGCCAGCAGGATGTCCTTGCCCAGCTTGTATCCGGCGAGCTTGATCGCCTCGGCGATCACCTCGAGCGCCTCCTCGTTCGACCCGAGGCTCGGGGCGAAGCCGCCCTCGTCACCGACGCCTGTGCTGTAACCCGCCTTGTGAAGGACGCCCCGCAGCGCGTGGAAGATCTCGGCGCCCGCCTGAAGGCCCTGCTTGAACGTCTTGGCCGACACCGGCATCACCATGAACTCCTGCAGGTCCACGCTGCTGTCGGCGTGGGCGCCGCCGTTCAGGATGTTCATCATCGGGACGGGAAGCTGACAGGCGGACGCACCACCGATGTACCGATACAAAGGCATTCCGAACGCGTTGGCGGCTGCCTTTGCCGTCGCGAGAGAGACCCCCAGGATCCCGTTCGCGCCGAACTTGCCCTTGTTGGGCGTGCCGTCCGCGTCGCGCATCGCCGAATCGACGGCGATCTGGTCTGACGGATCCAGCCCGATGACGGCCTTCGCCAGCTGGTTGTTCGTGTTCCGAACAGCCTTGCTGACACCTTTACCCAGGTATCGCTTCGCGTCCCCGTCGCGCATCTCGACGGCTTCGTGGACACCCGTGGACGCGCCGGAAGGCACCGCCGCACGCCCGGAAACACCGGACGAGAGGACCACATCCACCTCGACCGTCGGGTTTCCCCTCGAATCGAGAATCTCTCTTGCGTGTACCCGTTCGATCGTCGTCACCGCCACGTCAACCTCCTCATTTTCCTAATGTTTTCAGTGCTTTAGTATGACGAGTCAATATACCGGCCCGGAAAAATGCGAGCAAGCCGGGCCGTACACGACAAAGGGCTCCGACCGTCACCGAAGCCCTGAGATTCCTCGTAACCGCTTGGAAGTCGGCCGAAGCCCGCGTGGATCACGCCAGTGCCGTCCGCACCTTTCGCAGGCTTTCGATCACCTCGTTCAGTCGACCCGCCATAATCTGGGACACCCGGTGAAGAACCTTGAACCCCAGCGTCGGATCGGTCTCGATCAGATCCATCAGGTCGGGCCGAAAGAACCCGATCATATTACTGGGTTCAGCCGCGACGATCGATGTCGAGCGCGGTGAGTCGTCCAGGATCGCGAACTCACCTAGCAGTTCACCTTCTCCCAGACTCCCAACCGTGACGTTCTCACCCGAGGGAAGTTGACGGACCACGTTCACCGTACCACTCTCGACCACGAACAAACCGGACCGGGGTACCCAGGCCTGAATCACAGCCTCACCCGTCGAGAAGCGGCGGCGGTGAACGATCCGCTCGATGCGGCGAAGCTCCCGGTTCGTCAGGTTGTCGAACACGGGCTGCCGCCCGAGCATGGACGCCAGTTCCTCCGCCTCATCCTCGACCTCGAACAGCGGCGTCCATTCCGGATCCTCGACAAGGGGTGTTTCGACTTCGGCGCTCATTGCATGATGAACTCGGTAAAGTAGACGCCTGTCACAGCGCCGTTCCTTAGTTCCTCGTTGATCGCGTTCTTGACAGATTCGCGAATCGACTCCTTGTCGGGCTCTCTGAGGTCCTCTACGGACTGGCCTTCCAGCGTCCTCAGAGCCAGATCCCACAGAATGGAGTGCTTCAGAGCCATCTCATCGAGCACGACCAGCCGGTCCACCTCAAGCACCATCGTCAAACTTACCAGCTTGCCCCCCCGCGTGTCCAGCGGGGAGAACACCATCTCCGCCATGTCACCATAGAAGATCGGCGGGACAAAGACGTCCTCCTCGACATCCTCGAGGACCTGTTCCTCTTCCACCACCTCCGGAGCCGGGATCGCCCAGTCCAGCGCCACATACGCACCGGCGGTCTCCACCAGCATAATGATGATGATCAGGAGCAGATAGCGATACGGTCCCTTCGCATCCTGCTTTGGAAGCTCCTGCTCTTCTTTTTGATTTTCAGCTTCCTCTTCGGCCATCTTGCCTCAAGTCCGCCCGTAGGCGCGTTGGAACCGATCCAGCTGCTTCTGGAGATGGTCGTGCAGTTCTTCCGAATCCGTCCCCACCCGGATGGCGCGACGAATCCAGATCAGCGCCCGCCTCCGGTCACCTTGTTTATAGTATAACTCCGCGAGGGTGTCCATGTAGCTGGGCTGTTCCTGGAGTTCGAGAGAAGCCCGGGACAGCTCGATCCCGCGATCGAGGTTGAGGCCCTGCACCGCATAGGTCCATGCGAGGTTGTTCATGCTGCGATGGTCGCGCGGATCCTGCTCGATTGCCCGCGTGAAGGCCGCCTCGGCCTCACCAAAGTTGTCGAGGTCGAAATGGACGTTCCCGATCTCCGCCCAGAGATCCGGCAACGCCTCATCCAGCTGAACAGCTTCTTCATACGCCTGAAGGGCGGCCTCGTACTGATCGATTCCCCTGAACAGGCTGCCACGCATGAACGGCACCCAGGCCGCGTCGGGAAAGCGCTCCGCAAGTTGATCCAGCAGATCCTCGGCGTCGTTATACCGCTCGTTCCCGAGGTAGAACGCCACGAGCCGCTCATAAAGCGGTGCGTATTTCGGCATCGATTGCGCCGCCATTTCCAGCCAGGCCAGCGCGCCTTCGACGTCGTCCTGGGCGAGCGCGACCGCAATCAAGTCTTGATAGGCATCCAGGTAGGCCGGTTCGAGCCGGATGGCCTCCTGGAGCGCACCTCGCGCTCGGACCAACTCCTGCCGACGAAGATAGGCGCGCCCCAGCGCACGTTGCAGGTGTGCGTCCCCGGGAGTCGCCTCCACCGCCTGAAGATAAGCCTCTAGCGCAAGCTCGACGTTGCCCGCGCCTTCGAGACGGTGAGCCTTGTCGAGGAGTTGATAGGCTTCACGTTGCGCGCAGCCCGTGATGGCCAGAAGCAGTAGCCCCAAAGCCGATATGTAGAGGGCTCCGACCGCTGCCCTGCGGATATTCATCGTCGCAAACCTATGAAATGCCTTCGGTTACGTGGAAAGTATAGAGTTGGCCCACGGGAGTGTCAAGAATCCGGCGATCAACGGAGTGCAGGGGATATCAAACCTTTCGCTTGACGGCAAACCCACATGTTTCGTTACCTAGTGCCCTATGCGAAAAACAATGATGCTCTGCCTGCTCCTCGTCTTCGTCTCGTTGGGCTGCGACGACGGTGGCCAATCCGAAAGCTTGATCATCGCCACCGCGACGCCTGGTGGAACCTATTACCCGGTCGGAGTCGGTATCGGCACACTCCTGACCGAAAAGCTGCAACCGGACATCCACGCATCTGCAATCAACTCGGCCGGATCCGGCGAGAACATCCAGATGATGATCAACAACGAAACCAAGCTGGCGATCCTCCAGGGCTTGTTCGGGGCGATGGCCTACTCGGGGACCGGGCGATACGACACCCCGGTCACAGACATCAGATCGATCACGATGCTCTGGCAGAACGTCGAGCACTTCCTGATCCGGTCGAGCGCGGTCAAGACAGGTACGGTCGCCGACCTGAAAAGTCTCGGCGAACGGTTCTCGATCGGTAAGAGAGGAAGTGGAACCGAAGGATCGACGCGCACGATCCTCGAAGCGCTCTCCATTTCACCGGACACCGACATCCAGCCGGAGTTCCTAGGGTACGCCCCCTCGGTCCAGGCAATGATGGACGGCCGGATCTCAGGTGCCACGGTCCCGGCGGGACCGCCCGTCGCGGCTGCGACCCAGGCCTACGCCCAGATGGGATCCGACGTCGCGCTCCTGACCTTCACGGATGAGCAACTCGCCGCTGTCCGGACGGCCTATCCCGTCTGGTCCCGCTACGTCATCGCCTCCGAAACGTATCCCGGCCAATCCGACGCCGTAGAGACAATCGCACAGCCCAACTTCCTGTCCTGCCGTTCGGACCTCTCCGAGGAGGTTGTCTATCGGATCACAAAGACGATCTACGAAAACCTGCCCTACCTGCAGAACATCCACAGCGCGACGAAAGCGATGCACCTGGACAAGGCTATCGAGGGGCTCGTCGTTCCACTCCATCCGGGAGCGCTTCGCTACTACCGTGAACGCGGGATCGACGTCCCCGACCATCTCGTCGCCAACTGAAGACGGGAACACGCCGTCCTCCCCGTCTGCTGATCCTACAGAGCAGATCGCATGTCTGAACCCAGCCCTCCCGAGGAAACCGGATCCGAAGGTGAAGTCAGCGTTGCCCATCGTGCCCTGACCTCACCCCACGACCGTATCGTCTTCTGGTCGTGCGTCCTCGTATCTCTCTTCCATCTGTGGGCAAATACCTTCGGGGTTCTCCCCGAACTCCAACGCAACGCGATCCATTACGGGCTGCTCCTGTTCATCGCTTACCTGCTGTATCCCCCGGCCAAGGGCCGATGGGGATCGCTCGGACTGGACTACGGGTTGGCGCTCCTGTCTGCCTTCGCCACGGTCTACCTGATCCTGTTCGAGGCCGATCTGCACGCCCGCAACCAGGTGCCGCTGCTTCGCGACCTGATCGTCGCCGCCCTCGCCCTCGTCCTCCTGCTCGAGATCACGCGTCGCACCACGGGGTGGTTCATCCCAACGCTCGCCCTCCTCTTCCTGACCTACGCAACCGTGTGGGGACGGTTCGTCGTCGGCATGTGGCGATTCCCCGGCGTGTCATTCGAGCGAATCCTCTACCGCATGTATTTCGCCCCTGACGGGATGTTCGGCACCATCGCCACCGTGTCATCGACCTTTGTCGCGCTCTTCGTACTGTTCGGCGCCTTCCTGATCGGGTCAGGCGCGGGAGACTTCATCCTTCGCATCGCCCTCGCGCTCCTGGGCAGGACGGTGGGCGGCCCGGCAAAGATGGCGGTCTGCGCCAGTGGTCTTTTGGGATCGATATCGGGCAGCGCCGTCGCTAACACGGTGGGGTCGGGTTCCCTAACGATCCCAATGATGAAGCGGACGGGATTCAAACCGACCTTTGCCGCCGCAGTAGAGGCCGCAGCGTCCACGGGCGGCCAACTGATGCCCCCGATCATGGGCGCCGGCGCGTTTATCATGAGTCAGTGGACACAGATCCCGTATCTCACGATCGTCGCGGTCTCCTTCCTGCCTGCGCTCATGTATTTTCTGAGCGTCATCTTCTTCGTTCATTTCAGGGCCCGACGAGATGGGATCGCTACTGTGGACCCGTCCGAGGTCCCAAGCCTCGGCGAAGTATTGAGAGAAGGCTGGCACTTCACGATCCCCCTCGCCGTCCTGATCGGCCTCCTCCTGGCTGGCTTTACGCCGACGTATGCCGCAGCTGCCGGAACCGTCAGCATCGTCCTCGCCAGCTGGCTCCGCCCGTCGACGCGCATGTCACCGTCCGACATCCTCGACGCGCTCGCGCTAGGCACCCGAAACGTGCTCTCCACCGGCATCATCCTGCTGTGCGCGGGCATCATCGTCGGTGTCGTCCTGCTCGTCGGGATCGGGATCAAGTTCTCGCTGCTAATCGGCTCGTTCGCCGGTAGCAGCGTCCTGATTGCCGTCATCCTGATCGCCGCCGCGTCCCTGATCCTCGGTATGGGCTTACCTGTCACGGCATCCTACATCGTACTGGCCGTCCTCGCGGCCCCAGCCCTGACAGGGCTGGGTGTCAGCCTGATCGCCGCTCACCTCCTGATCTTCTGGTACTCGCAGGATGCGAACGTCACGCCCCCGGTCTGTCTGGCGGCGTATTCCGCGGCCGGAATCGCCGGCAGTGACCCGATCAGAACCGGCTTCGCCTCCTGGAAAATCGCGAAGGGATTGTATCTGATCCCGTTGCTATTCTGCTATACCGGTCTCCTGTTCCAGGACGGCTTGCTCGCCGGCCTCCAGCCCGCCATTTTCGCCACGCTCGGTCTCGTCGCCTTCGCCGCCGCTTCGGAGGGCTTCCACCGCGCCCTGCTGACGACCCCGGTGCGCCTCCTTTACCTGGTCCTTGGTGCCGCACTCATCTACCCCAATCTCGTGAGCAACGCCATCGCCGCCGCCGCTCTCTTGGCGCTATACCTAAACCAGCGCCGATCAATCGCGTCAGCCGTTTCATAAGCGATCCAGGCGGACTGAGATGTAGAAGCTGCGGATACACCCCCATCCCCAGGCTGGGGTCGAGCTTGCGCGGTGACTCTCTCCGGCCGACCATAGATCGACACTGGGCTGCTGGCTTTTTCCTCCACGGCACCTATCTTCGAGTACTGCACAGAGCCAGGTATACAGTTTTCCTCTGCGCTCTCTGCGTCCTCCCTGGGCCGCCATAGCCTTGGCGATGGCGACTGCGTTGAAAGACCTTGACTCTCGTTTTTCACTGAAGGCCAAAAATGGACAAAGACACCATCTTCGAAATGGGCACCTCCAACCTCCGCTTCGGAACAGGTTCGACGCATGAGGTTGGGATGGATCTCGACGATCTGGGCATCAAGCGCACGATGATCCTGACGGACACGAACATCCGGGACCTGGCCCCTGTCCAGAACACACTCGAAGCGATCAAGAAAGCCGGCATCGAGACGGTCGTCTTCGATGAGGTGAGGGTCGAGCCGACAGACCTGTCGTTCAAGGAAGCAATCGTTGCGGCCAAAGAGGTCAAGCCGGACGCCTTCGTCGCGGTCGGCGGCGGATCGGTCATGGACACCACCAAGGCGGCCAACCTCTACTACAGCCACCCCGATGACTTCCTCGCCTACATCAATGCCCCGATCGGACAGGGCAAGCCGTGCCCCGGGCCCGTCCAGACTCTGATCGCCATCCCGACGACGGCGGGCACCGGCAGCGAGACGACTGGCGTCGCCATCTGTGACCTGACCGAGATGCACGCGAAGACGGGCATTGCTCACCGCAGGCTGAAACCCACCCTCGCCATCGTCGACCCGGACAACACACGCACCATGCCTCCCGTGGTTGCCGCTGCCGCTGGACTAGACGTCCTCTGCCACGCGCTCGAGTCGTATACCGCTATCCCATACGATCAACGTCCTCGCCCCGAGCGCCCGGTGCTCCGTCCGGCATACCAGGGCAGTAACCCTATCAGTGACGTCTGGGCGCTTGAAGCCATCCGGATGGTCTCAGCCTACCTGGTCCGCGCCGTCCAGAACCCCGACGATGACGAAGCCCGCAGCCAGATGATGCTCGCCTCGAGCATGGCCGGCATGGGTTTCGGCAGCGCCGGCGTCCATCTCTGTCACGGCATGTCCTATCCCGTGTCAGGCATGGTCCGCGACTACATTCCCGACGGCATGGTCTCAGACCACCCCATCATCCCCCACGGCCTGTCCGTCGCCCTGCACGCCCCGGCCGTATTCGCCTTCACAGCCTCTGCTAACCCGGCCCGCCACCTGAGAGCCGCCGAAATCATGGGCGCCGACATATCCGACGCGAGCGACGAAGACGCCGGAACGATCCTCTCGCAACAGATCGTCAACATCATGAAGAAACTCGAGATGCCCAACGGCCTCTACCCCCTCGGCTTCACATCCGACGACATCCCCGCCTTGGTCGAGGGAACTCTCCCCCAGCACCGAGTCACCAAACTCTCCCCCATCCCCGCCGAATCCTCCGAACTCACAACCCTATTCGAGAACTCCATGTCTCTCTGGTAAACTCCTCTGGCAGTTCTCCTCTCCCTTCTGATGGGAGAGGACATTGACGGCTGACAAAGCCCATACACGCTTCTTCACTCTCTACGAGCCACCCTCAAAACTCTACACTCACTACTCATCACTCTGAACTCGCTTTTGCTTTTATCCCAAACGCCTCTTATGATCCCCTGAAGTTTACTTACACAAGTTCCACTACACCGGAGGGGTTGTCTTGGACGCAAAGCTTTTCTGGCTGTTCGGGTTCGTCGGCCTGTACTGGGCCTACTGTCTGTTCTGGGGAATCAAGGGCGCGATCAGCTCCAAGACCTCAGCGGATTACTTCGTCGCCGGTCGCAGCATCGGTATCTGGGTCTTCGTTTTGGCCGCCACGGCCACCAGCTTCAGTGGCTGGACCTTCGTGGGGCATCCGGGCCTGATTCTTCAGGAGGGCCTGCCCTACGCCTTCGCATCCTTCTACGCCCTGACCATCCCGTTCACGGGCGTCTTGTTCCTCCGCCGCCAGTGGATCATCGGAAAGGCCTTTGGTCACATCACCCCAGGCGAGATGTACACGGATTACTACGGCGGCAACGCGATGCGTCTGCTCACCGTGCTGGTCGCCTTCCTCTTCAGCGTCCCGTATCTCGGCGTGCAGCTCCGCGCTTCAGGTGATCTCTTCCACGTCCTCACCGACGGCCTGGTCGGCATCGAGGTCGGCATGTTCGCCCTCTCCGCCGTGGTCATGATATATGTAGCGTCAGGCGGCCTCCGATCCGTTGCCTACGTGGACTGTGCGCAATGTATCCTGCTTGCCGTCGGGATCGTCATTCTGGGCGGCATCGCCCTCTCCTACGTGGGCGGCTGGACGGCGTTTACGGAGGGGATCGGCAAGATGGTCGAGACCAGCCTCGCATCGGGCACCAAGATCACCCCTGACGGTCACTCCAGCCTGGTCGCCCTCCCCGGAGCGATCCAGACTGTCTCCGCGAACACGGACGCCGTCGGCAGCTCGTGGACGGGCATCATGTGCATGACTTACATGTTCGCCCTGATGGGAATCCAGTCCTCGCCAGCCTTCTCGATGTGGGCATTCGCGAACAAGACATCCGAGCCGTTCCGCCTCCAGCAGGTCTGGGCCTCCTCACTCGTCATCGGCGTCATCCTGTTCACGGTCACAATCATTCAGGGCCTCGGCGGCAACATCCTCGAGTCGATGGGCATCCTGGAAGACGTCACGGACAAGAACCTCGTCCCCCAGTTGATCAACCTGCTCGAGGACTCCGCTCCCTGGCTCCTCGGACTCCTGGCCGTCTGTGCGCTCGCAGCCATGCAGAGTACGGGAGCCGCTTACATGTCGACCTTCAGCGGAATGGTCACCCGTGACATCTACAAGAGCTACATCCGACCGGGCGCGTCCGACGAAACGCAAAAGTTGTGCGGTCGCATCTTCGTATTCGTCGTCGCCCTCGCCGCCCTCTTCGTCGCCGCTCAGTTCACGGGCGCGATCGTGATGCTCGGCGGTCTCGCCGTCGCATACGGCTTCCAGATGTGGCCTGCCTTAATGGGCATCTGCTTTTTCCCGCAGTTCTCCCGCAAAGGTGTGGTCTGGGGCCTGGTCGCCGGTCTCGTCGCCGTCACGTTGACCGACCGTCCAGTCGGCGTCATCCCTGACATCCTGAATGCGTTTATCCCTGACTTCCTCGGCTTCGAATTCGGCGCCCTGCCCTGGGGTCGTTACCCCCTCACGGTCCACAGCGCCGGCTGGGGTATCCTGTTCAACCTGATCGTGACGCTCGCCGTCTCGTTGGGTGGATCACAAACCGACGAGGAGCGTGAGCACAAGAAGAAGCGACACGACTTCCTCCAGGCCGTCTCCGGCATCGACCCCGACCGTCAGAAGCAGGTCCCGCTCGCGTGGGCCCTCACTCTGATCTGGTTCCTCGTCGGCTTCGGGCCGTTCGCCGTCATCGGCAACACGCTGTTCTCCGACCCGAACGTACCGTCCACGTGGGGTCCCTTCGGACTGCCGTCGCTGTGGGTCTGGCAACTCCTGTTCCTGGCCTTCGGCATCTTCGTGATGTGGTTCCTGGCCATCCACATCGGCCTCTCCAAGCCGGTGCCGCCCGAAGAAGTCGAACGCCTGCGTGACGAACACTTCGGGACTGCAGACTAGACGCGGAGACCGCTGTCATGATCGAACTGGCCCTGCTCGTGGTACTCTTGTTCGGGCTGATGGCCGTCGCCGGATGGGTAGGACGCTCCGCGAGGGACGTATGCGCCGAATGCGGTGGCCGAATGGACCGGTTCAGCGAACTCCCGGACACCGAACAGTCAGAGATCCTGGACTTCTACGAACGATCGAATGAACAGGATTGTGATCCGAACAGGACCCAGGTCTGCGCTGACTGCGGTCTCGTCGGTCAAGATCAGGCGCCGAAGCAACTGGTGAAGGGCGTGATGCCGATCTGTGGGTCTTGCAGTAGTCCCGGTGTCGGGTTATTATGGGATCGATGGTCATCTCGGGTGAAGTAGCCAGGTTCCGGGAGGCGAATCCGAAGCTGGTCGATAAGGTCGAGTGCCTCCGATGCGAACGGTCCCCCGATGGTGAGTGGGCTTGTGTGATGTGCGATACGGGAATCCGAGCCACCGCGTGTAGAAGCTGCCACGCCGTATACGATAACGTACCCGTCTCGGGTGGGCGACTGAGGTTCACGGTAGAGCTATCGAGCGAGCAGGGCTACAAAGCGTTGGGAATCGACTGAGATCTTGGAAGGAAGCTAGGAATGAACGCCGTAACGGATAGAAGCGCCTGGCGTCCGGAAGACATGGAGACCGATCGATCCTGGTCCTTCAGCCTGACCGACGACATGGTCACCGACCTCGAGCGTGCCCTCGATGGGGTGCGCGACATGCCCTTCGGCGCGATCACACGGGAGGACTTCCCGCTTCCCTCGATGGCCGACGTGCTTGGCGGTCTGATAGCAGAAATCCAGGACGGTCGAGGATTGGCCATGCTCAGCGGTATGCCCACGGACCACGACTATCCTGACCTCGAACGGATCTATTGGGGGTTGGGGACACACCTTGGAACGGGCGTAACCCAAAACGTCGAAACCGGCCTGATCCATTACATCACCGACGGCGAACTGGCGCCCAAAGATGGGGCCCGTATGCTGGGCAAGCCGCGTCCCTCGAAGCTGCACGTCGATCTCTCGGATGTGGTCGGACTGTTCTGCGTTAAGCAGGCACCGGACAGCCCGAAGAGTCTGGTCGCCAGTTCGATGACGGTCTACAACGAAATCCGCGCTAACCACCCGGAGTATCTCGAGACGCTCGAGTTGGGCTACTACTGGAACCGAAAGGGCCCCGAAGGAGACGAGAAACCGCACTCCGAGTTTCGGGTACCGGCCTGGAGCGAAGCGAACGGAGTCGTGTCGTGCCGCTTCCACGCCGGCTGGATCCGTGGCGGACACAAACAGGCCGATGAGCCGCTGACCGAGCGCGATGACGAGATCTTCGCCTACATCGATGAAGTATCGGTCGCCAACGCCTATGCCTTCGACCTCAAAGAGGGCGACATCGCCTTCTGGAACAACTACACCACCTTCCACGGACGAGACGGCTTTGCGGAACAGGATGAGGAGTCTCGCAAGCGCGTCCTGCTCCGTCTCTGGTTGGACTTCGACGACATCCGACCCTTCGCGGATGAGGGTCGCGTTCGATACGGTGCAGTTCGGCACGGTCAGATGGGCTGGACGGCAGCAGAGATCCTGGATGGAAAGAACAGTTCGCCCCACGCCAGAGATGCAGAGGGCGTACCTCTAGTGGAATAACCGGACGATGCTCCTCCCCTACGCTCGATAGATCGTTTCACCGCTCGTGATCGTTTCGAGAACGGGGATGTCCTTGATCTCGAGTGGATCGACCTCCAGCGGGTCGGCCCCCAGAACCACGAAGTCCGCCAGCTTTCCGACCTCGATAGATCCCTTCTCCTCTTCCTCGAAATTCTGCCAGGCGGCGTCGATCGTGATCGAACGCAAAGCTTGGTGTACATCCACTCTCTGAGCCTCACCCATACATTTCCCGCTTCGCGACAGACGATTCACAGCCGACCACACGCAAAACAGCGGGTTGGTAGGTGTCACAGGTGAATCGTTGTGGATCGTATACCGGATACCCCGGTCGGAAGCCGACTTGAGCGGGCTGATGCGGTGTGCACGCTCAGGGCCGAGGAAGATGGCCTCGTGGCGATCTCCCCAGAAGAAGGTGTGCTGAACGAAGAACGACGGTGTCACCCCGAGAGCCACGATCTTGTCGAGCTGATCTTCTCTGGCAGTCTGACAGTGCTCGATGCGATGCCGACAGTCCGAGCGTGGCGTCTTGCGCTGGGCTTCTTCGAAAGCGAACAGGATGTCATCGATGGCGGCGTCTCCGTTCCCGTGTATGGCAATCTGCTTCCCCGCACGGTGCGCCTCGTCCACCATCGTGAGGAGATCCTCCCGGTCCCGCATCGGATAGCCGCGGTAATCGGCATCTCCCGCGAAGGGCGTATGATACGGCTGGCTCAGATAGCCGGTGTATCCCTGGATCGACCCATCCTGAAACATCTTCACTGCACCCAAACGAAGCGCGTCGGACCCGAAACCCGACCGTAATCCGCTCTGTTCGAGAATCGAAGGCTGCTCCGGATTCCCCTTGCCCGTCATACACACGACACGAATCGGTAGCGCTCCCTGATCGATCGCCTGGCTCAACCGTCGGATGGCCGTCCGGTCGCACCCCGCAATTACCGCTGTGGTGACGCCCACCTGGAGATACTCGTCGACCACGATCCGTAGACCGTCGGACCATTCCTCCTCGGTCAGGCCGGGAATCAGGTTCCGGACCGGACGCATCGCTGTCTCCTCGAGGACTCCGTCGGGTTCACCTGTGGACAGATCCTTGCGGATAACCCCGCCCACGGGATTCGTCGAATCCGAGTTCAGCCCAGCCAGTTCCAGCGCCAGAGAGTTTGCGGCCGAAAAGTGGCCGGACGTATGGACGATGCAGATTGGGTGCTCGATGGACACTCGGTCAAGGTCCTGTCGAGTGGGATGTCGCCCCTCGGCGAGAAGCGTGTCATCGTACCCCCTGCCCGATACCCACTCACCCGCGGGTGTATCGGCCGCCCTTTTCCGCAGGTCGGTAACGATATCCTCGATCGTTTCCACCGGCCCCATCGGCGGGCAGTTACAGTTCGTAGCGGATACCGCGGCCAGGCCTGCGGCCGGGAAGTGACCGTGCGTGTCATAGAATCCCGGCAACATTGTCCGCCCTGCCAGATTGACGATCTCTGTCGCATCACCTGCCAACCCCTTCACGTCCTGGTTGGCACCGACGGCTACGACTTTCCCCTGCAGCACCGCGACCGCTTCCGCGGTGGAATCATCCTCCGCCATCGTCAAAATGTTGCCGTCGTAGAACACGCGATCTGGTTGTATCCGCAGGTCCACCAATCTTCTCCTCGCCGAAAATCCCGGGCCGATCTAACCGGAAGGGTCACGCATCCCTTGCGAAGCCTCCTCTCCACGCTAATTACCGGACGGCAACAACAAGCCCTTGAGGTCGCAAAGTAAAACCACAGGCATTCTCTTCACAGATGTTCTGACCCGAAACCACGCGGAGATCGATTCCTTAGGCAGGGAATCAGTCAGGAGCCGGTCACAATGATGACAAGAATCTCGTCTGAAAAGCTATACGCGGCGTTGGACGAGCACCTGAACACGCTGGATCTGATTCATAGGGCCTGCGCCGACTCCCTCAGCAAGGTTTACTCGAAACAGCTCGAGGCGAAAGTGGCAGTACGTTACCTGTCCATCCACTGCACCACCTTCGATGCGTTCTGCGCATCACCTAGTTCAGACCCCACCTTTGTCTACCGGACAGGCATGAACCCTGTCGGGTGGCCTGTCTCTACCAATTCACCCGTTCTGTTCGACCTCTCCTCGGCATTGCGTCGCGCGCCCGGCTCGCACCATTCAGAAGCAATGGAATCTCTGGTGATCTCGATGCAGCACACTATTTCAAGGAGGCCAAGAAACCAGATTCTGCGATTGTGATCAGCGACATGGATCGGGACTCGAACGGACCCGGTATCCATCTTCAGGGGGTCGCCTCGCACGATCCGGTCGTCCAGGCGGACTTTGGCCTCACGTGCGAGAGCTTCGGCACCCGGTTCCGCATTTGTTACCCCCGCCCCACCATAGAGCGGGTTGTCTTGCCGCTCCTCAAAAGAGTGGTCTTGCCCCTCCTGAAGCCGAACAGCACAAAAGTGCCCCGTGAAACGTCAACGACGGGACCGGCAAATGGCACGCTAATGTTAATGGATGGCGAGGATCCTGAACTGATGGGCCTCTTCCTCGAGGCCGTTGGCGGAACGGACGCGCCCATTGTATCGATCCAGACAGCCTACAAAGGTGTCGGCATGATGGGAATCTCGATCGATGAAGGGAAGTATCAGGTCAAGACGATCAGGAAATTCGTGGACAAAGTGGGTGTGTCCTATCCCGTCTTCTCGGATGCGGCCGGGACGCCCGCCTGGCACACGTTCGGCATCAAGGCCATTCCCACGTTGTTTCTGATCGATCAGGACAGGCAGATCGTCGCGCAGTGGCAGGGAAGCGTCGACCACAAGGTGGTGGAGAAGGAGATTCAGAAACACCTTCGCTGAGGGATCACCCGGCGGGCAATACCTTCAGCAAACGGCCAAGAAACGCCAGGTGATCCTGCTTCTCCTGGATCTGCGTCTCATCGAGTTGACGCTGATCCCGGTCGAACCCGTGGTTCTCCTTGATCTGCTCGTGGAAGAAGGGCTTTGCCCGATCACCCTCTTCGAGATCCTTGCGGAGCGCGTCCTCCCACTGCGGAACCCGTTCGGCCAGGTAACCGAGGTTTCGCGGCTTGTAGTCCTCCACCAACCCCAAAAACCGCAGTCCGTCTCCGGGCTCGTATAGATCGGCTTGACTTTCTGCGCCCAGATATGCCCGCAGGATTTCGATACGCCCTTCCCGCTCCCAGGTCGCACGCCGCACGACCGCCTTGAAAATCGAGCCCTCCGACGCGAACGGCTCCGCCTGAATGCCCGTCCAGATGGACGCATCCACATCCGCTTCCAGACGCAGCAGACTGACATACCGCTCCAGCACGACCTCCCGNAGGACGATTGCGTGGGTGGTTCCCTCGTGNGTNACGACCTGGGCCGTAACCGGTCGCATTTCCAGTTTCCCGACAACATCGGGCCACATCTCCTTCTGAACGGGATCCGGCCCCAGTAACTCGGCGAANAGAGCCTGGTCTTCCAGCTTCGGCGTGAACAANGGCGNCAGGATCAGTTCGTGCTCATAGTCTTCGAGCTCGTCCAGCNGTTCTTCAAGGAACGCGCCTACATCGTCACGATCGATCTCGTAGGTTCCCCACACGTGATCGNACAATCGATCCGTNACTTCACGCGGTTTCTTGAGCTCCTTGGCCAATGCCTCGATCAGCTGATCCATTCCTGGAGTCTCTCCCTTGTTCACACCGTGTGCGCAGGTAGCGGGATTTTTCGAATGCCCAGCTGTTCCGCCCACTCGCCAAACTGCTCTTGTGGACCATCCCACTTCAGGTCGTCCACATCGTCAAAGACTTCGACATCGGATCGAAGCGTCGCCAGCACCTTGAACAGCAGCGCCTGCTCCTTTGCCTCTTCGCTCATGACCTCGGCCGGGAACGCATCGATCGCGCCATATTCCGCCAGCAATCGCGACGCCGTCTTCGGTCCGATGCCCTTGATCCCCGGGAACCCATCGGCCGAATCGCCGACCAGGGCCAGATAGTCCGGGATCTGTTCCGGGTCCACATCCCACTTCGACTGCACCCCGCTGATGTCACGGATGATTTCCCGTCGACGATCGATCTGTACGACTCGGTCATCGCGAACGCACTGCGCCAGATCCTTATCGGGTGTCCAGATGCACACTTTCTGTACGCGTTCATCTTCATCTGCCAGATGTGCGGCGGCACAGAGCGCATCATCAGCCTCGAACTCGACCATCGGCCAGACGACGACCCCCAACGCTTCTAGGGCTTCCTCCAGGGGCTCGAACTGCGTCCATAATTCCGGATCGATTCCGTAGCNGGTTTTGTATCCGGGCCACAGATCATTCCGGAACGACTCGATCACGTGATCCGTCGCCACACCAATATGCGTGGCTCCGTCCTCGATCATCTTGATCACTGTGCTCAATACACCACGCACGGCCCCAAGAGGGGGAGGCTTGGTCGGACTGCGCTGCAGGCCGTAGAAGTGCCGGAACAACTCGTAGGTTCCGTCGATCAGGTGAACGACCATGCCAAGGCCTACCCATCGTCTCGCTGGAGATTTTCCTTCGCCATGTCCTTCCGCTGCTGGATGGTCGCCTCGCTGATCCCGCTCCGAAAGTAGACGTCAGGCGGCCAGAAGTGCTCGGTCTCCCGGAACCGCGGGCCGTGATCATCCTGGCTCAGGTGACAATCGAATCGCCCCACGATGCTGTGTCGTTTGTCCCGTTCCCCGTCACTCGTGAAGTGACACAATCCCCACGTGATTCCGCGTCCATCACTCGTGTCAGTGAACGCGTCAGCCACATATGGCCCCGGCGCGATGGGCATCAGGCTGACACTCGACGCAACCTCGAAGTTGATCCCGTCAGGCGCGAACTGAATCGTGTTGTACTCGTTGCCATGACGAATCACGAGCGCTGCGATCCCTTCCTTGAACGGGAACAGACCGGTCTGGTGACCGGAATTCAAAACGGGGTTCAGCGGACGCTTCTTGAAGGGGCCAAGTGGGTTGTCTGCGATCGCCCAACCCATCCCCCGAACCGGTTCCGGCTTGTCGTTCATCTCCGACTTGTAGTATAGATAGATCCGCCCCTTGTAGACGAGCGGGTACGGATCGTGAATCGATTACTGGTCCCACGTCCCTTCGGGGCCGTTCGGGATCACGAGTTCGCGCGTCGGCGTCCACGGACCGTCCGGCGAATCCGCCCANGACACGGCCACCGGGAAACCATCGTCCTGCTTCCCGGACATCGCCAGAAACACCTGGTAGTATAGGTATTATTTCCCCTCCCAGAACAAGATGTCCGGTGTCGATACGGACTACCACCCAGGCTTCAGCTTCTCCGGACGGGCGACCGCACAGCCCTGCTCTTCCCACTTGAATCCGTACGTGCTGGTCGCATACCAGATCTCTGAAAGATCCCAGTCCGTCGACGGGATTACGTCTGTTCCCCCTTCCGCGCCTCGGGGCGGCGCGTCCGTAATTCGTCGCGTATACCAACCGTAGTACTTGCCGTTCGCCTTGACGACCTTGCCCGGATCACGTCGCGACAGGGTTCCGTCACCATAGTTGTATTCGAGTCCCTCGAGTGGTGTGTATCGGAATTGCGAATAGAGCTGGTTCCACCAGTAAATGGGCGCGGGATAGTCGCCGCATAGACGCCCCATCGCCCGACTGAGTGGGATGTCGGGTTTCTCTCGGGGAAGGCCGTGTGGGAAGGTGTTGTCGTG
>PBWH01000026.1 GCA_002727195.1 Gemmatimonadota bacterium | reverse complement strand
TCGAAGACGCCTGATGGGCACGATGGCAGATCCCCATTGGTACCATATCCGGTTCATCCGGATTCGGTCGGTCTCCGAACTCGATCAGTTGCTCGCTTCGCTCGAAATCCCGCCTGTAAAGCCCTGAAATCAGCCCTTTTTGTTGACCCTGTATGGGCAAACTGCTATATTCGATCGTCTCGTAAGGCCCTGATTTACGTCTACTTCCGCCAATATGAGTGAATGGTCTCAAGAACGCGACGAGCGCGCCATGCGGCTCGCTCTGCACGAGGCGGAAAAGGCCGCGGCACTGGATGAAGTGCCGGTCGGGGCCGTGATTCTGCGAGGTGAGGAGGTCGTCGGCGTCGGGCATAACCTGACCCGTACGACACAGGATGCAACGGCTCACGCCGAGATGGTGGCGATTCGTGCCGCGTCCAGGAACTTGGATGCCTGGTGGCTCGAGGACTGCACACTGTATGTGACCCTCGAGCCTTGCGCGATGTGCGCCGGCGGTATCGTGTTGGCCCGGATCGACCGACTCGTTTTCGGTGCGACCGATCCGAAAGCAGGTGCGTGCGGTTCGATGCGAAACGTCGTTGACGATTGTCGACTGAACCACCGGGTCGAGTTGTTGGCCGGCATTATGGAGGCCGATTGCGGCCGACTCCTCACAGGGTTTTTCAGAGCTAAGCGTCAGGATCGGCCGTCGAGTTGAGCGATCTCCTCCGGCCGGTATCGAACGCTCGGAGAGGTGCTAGAGCGGTTGAATAGGCTGGTCTCGAAAACCAGTGTGCCCTTTGGGTACCGTGGGTTCGAATCCCACCCTCTCCGCCAGTAGAAAAGGGAAAGCCAGGAAAGGCGAGGGAGGAGCCAGAGTTCAGGAACAGCAGAACTTCTTTTCCTGCCCCCTGGCTTCTGAATTGCCCGGAGAGATGCGGGAGTGGTTGAACCGGCTTGATTGGAAATCAAGTGTGGCTGCAAGGTCACCGGGGGTTCGAATCCCCCTCTCTCCGCCACTTTATATTGATGATCTAAGATTGAGGATTGAGGGGCGGCTTTTCAATCCTCAATCCTCAATTTTCGATGCCTAGAGAGATTCAGATCAAGGTCGGCGAAGTGACGCTAGAGGCGGAGTTGAACGACTCGAAGACGGCCGACATGGTCTGGGATGCGTTGCCGATCGAGTCCGGGTATAATACCTGGGGAGACGAGGTTTACTTCTCGATCCCTGTTTCGGCACAGCCGGAGAATGGGGTCGAGGTCGTCGAGTTGGGCGATCTGGCCTACTGGCCGCCGGGCAAAGCATTCTGCATCTTCTACGGGCAGACACCGGCGAGCAACGCAGACGAGATTCGGCCAGCGAGCGCGGTTAACCCGCTCGGGAAGGTCCACGGGGACGTTACGGTGCTCAAAGGTGTGTGCCTGTCGTCTATAGAGTTGAGTAAAATCGAGTAGGTTGGTCCCTCGATACGCCGCGCCTACTCGGGATGATACGGTTGGCCTACGAGTCAACAACGCATATGGGGCGGTAGCTCAGTTGGGAGAGCGCTAGAATCGCACTCTAGAGGTCGAGGGTTCGACTCCCTTCCGCTCCACCATTTTGGATTGAGGGTTGAGAATTGAAGATNGAGGATCGAAAGGCAGCGTATTGCCTTTCAATTTTCGATTCTNAATNCTCAATNCTCGNTTGGTTTTAGGGTCGTGCTAGACGGGGCGGTAGCGGTGCCNTGTAACNCGCAATCCGCTATAGCGGGGTTGAATTCCTTAGCTGAGAGATATCGCTTCAGACTCTATGCTGCCAGTGAGCGGTGATGATGGTCAGGTCCTGCGCAACGGATCCTTGCTGAACCCCGTCAGGACCGGAAGGTAGCAGCGGTAAGCGATCAGGCCCGTGTGCCGCAGGGTCACCTGGCAGGAGCAAGCGTTGGCTGTGTGGACCTGAAGTCTGTCTCGAGGCAAGGTGCACGACCCATATTTATCGATAATTGACCATTGTCCCTCGATACGGTTCCGACGACGTCGACACCTACTCCTTCGCTGAATGCTTCGGCGAGGCAGTTTGGATGAAATAGGCACGGGCCGATCCTCTATCATCAAACCGAATTCCTCGCTATACTTCCCCCGAAAATCAACTGCGAGTCTCGACTGATTTCTGAGGCCTTCCCCTCGATTCGCAGGCTGGTTTGTTCTAGATTCATGGCACGTGGCTGTGGACCGATCCAGGTTTTCAATCATCAATCTTAAATCATCAATCCTCGATATTTCATGTCCTATCAGGTGATGGCGCGGGAACGTCGACCGGAAGTGTTCGACGAGGTTGTCGCGCAGGATCATATCGTCACGACGATTCAGAACGCGATCCGGACGNAGCGCGTCGCTCAGGCGTATCTGTTCTCGGGCCCNAGGGGAACCGGGAAGACGACGACNGCGCGCTTGCTGGCCAAAGCGCTCAACTGCGAAGAAGGGCCGACGCCGACACCGTGCGGGAAGTGCACGTCCTGTGTGGCGATCAAAGAAGGGCGCAGTCTCGACGTACGCGAGATCGATGGTGCGTCGACCAACTCGGTCGACGACGTCAGACAGCTTCGGGAAGAGGTGGGGTATTCCGCTTCGAAGGGGAAGCGNAAGGTCTACATCATCGACGAAGTCCATATGCTTTCGATCGCGGCGTTCAACGCGCTGCTGAAGACCCTCGAGGAGCCGCCGCCTCACGTCATTTTCGTGTTCGCGACCACCGAACTGAATAAGGTGCCCGACACAATTCTGTCGCGATGCCAGCGCTACAACTTTCGGCGGATTCCGCCGAGCGAGATTGTCAACGAGCTCGAGAAGATCGTCAAACAGCGGAAGATCAAGGCGGATGAGGAAGCTTTGTTCCTGATCGGTCGGAAAGCCGGCGGGGCGATGCGCGATGCCCTGAGTCTGATGGATCAGGTAATCTCGTTCACGGACAAGGGGATCACGGCCGACGATGTGCGCGGCCTGCTGGGTATCGTTCCACGCGATCTCTACTTCGGGCTGACCGATGCGATCGCCTCTGACGATGGAAGCTTGGGGCTTCAGATCGTCGATGGTCTGATCCAGGAAGGTGGCGACCTAGGCGAGTTCGTGGAGGGACTCGTCGAGCACTTCCGCCACCTGTTGGTCGCCCGCGTCCAGGGCGAGGTCATCGGGGCCGATTTGCCCGAGGTCGATCTGGAGCGGTACAAACAGGCGGCTGCAACGTTTGAAGAGCAAAACCTGCTTAGGATGCTGAATACGGTCGCTGATCTGGAACTGAATATCGGCCGGGTAGGGGACCCGAGGTTCTGGCTCGAGTTGACCGTCATGAAGTTGATGAAGGCGGCGTCNACGGCTGACCTGCAGACGGTCATCG
The DNA here is from genome assembly GCA_002727195.1 of Gemmatimonadota bacterium. Lineage (GTDB taxonomy): Bacteria > Latescibacterota > UBA2968 > UBA2968 > UBA2968 > UBA2968. Next base: position 216,109 of record PBWH01000026.1, on the reverse strand, counting down.
ATCGGTTGGGGCNGGCGCAGGCATCAGGTGGAGGGCGCCCATCGTTGCCCCGGNCATCAGATCGCGANGGNGGCTCCGCGNCACCAGCGNCNAGGAAGAATGTTCGAGCGACCGCAGCCTCNGCCAGGCTCNCCAAGCGGGANCCGGCTCTNGGTCCCGATCNCGGGGAGGANACGGATCCGGGAGACGATGAACCTGCGCCGGCGGGTACAGTCGAACTAACCACGATTCAGAATCGCTGGGATGACATCCTTAGTGCCGTTAAAGAGCAGAAGGTTTCGCTCGGGACGTTCCTGGCGGAGGGGACGCCAAAGAGCCTGGATGACAATCANTTGCTCGTGATGTTCAAGCGGCACCGNGANTTTCACGCCAACCAGGTTCGACGGAACAGCGATGCGGTGGAAGGCGCTTTCCGCTCGCAGCTGGGCGCAGACTTGAAGATTGTATGCGAGGTCGATTATGATGATCTCCCACAGGACCTCGTGAAGGAGCAGAAGGTGGAGGAAGATGAGCGCGTTCAGATGGCGATGCGCATCTTTAATGGTGAGATTATGAAGAAGTAGGCTACCTGGGTTCCAAGCCCCAGCTACCAAATTCCAGGGGAAGTCAAAGGTGTTGTAAGCAAGCAAACGAATGTGATGACCGTCGCTCGATACAGGCTGGACTACCTCCAGCTTCCGGGATGAACGGTGTGTGTTCGTGCGGAGGATAAGATCGTATGGCTAAGGGTATGGGCGGAATGATGAAGCAGGCTCAGAAGCTTCAGGCCAAAATGGCCAAAGTGCAGGAAGAGCTGGCTTCGAAGAGTGTGGAAGGGGACGCCGGAGGCGGGATGGTGGTCGCCACGGCGAACGGGCATCAAGAGATCACGGCGATCAAGATCAATCCCGAGGTCGTCGACCCAGAAGATGTAGATATGCTAGAGGATCTCGTGCTGGCGGCGATCCAGAACGCCCGGCAGGCCGCACAGGATCTCGCCGAGAAAGAGATGCAGAAGGCGACGGCGGGCATGATTCCNCCCGGGATGATGCAGGGGCTGGGGATGTAGGATTGAGGATCGAGAATTGAGGATTGGAAGGCCTTGGCTCGTCGATTCTCAATTTCCCATCTTCAATCTTCAATGGCCTATGGATGATCCGATTGACAGGTTGGCGAAGGGACTGGGGCGGTTTCCCGGGATCGGACCGAAGTCTGCCCGGCGGATCGCGCTNGATGTGCTNACGTGGTCGACCGATGAGGTGCGGCAGCTCGCGGATCTTCTGGTCGAGATCAAGACGAACGTCAAAGAGTGTTTGACCTGCTTCAACCTGGCCGTTGAGGATCCCTGCTCGATCTGTACGGACGCTCGGCGCGACACCTCCATCATCATGGTGGTCGATGCCGTGGCTAATCTGATTGCTGTAGAGCGGACCAACAGTTATCGTGGCGTCTACCACGTACTCGGTGGGCGGCTTTCCCCTCTCGACGGGATCGGGCCGGAAGACCTGAAAATTGCGGAGCTCGAGACCCGGGTCACTGGCGGCGAGATTCGAGAAATCATCCTGGCCAATGAGCCGACGGTCGAGGGCGATGCCACGGCACAGTTTCTGAGTCAGGTACTGAGCAGCTCTGGGGTGCAAATCACGCAGATCGCAAGAGGCCTACCCGTGGGGAGTGACCTGTCATTGGCTGATCAGGTGACGTTGTCCCGCGCGCTCGAAGGCCGACGAGAGCTGTAGACGTTTCGACGAGCGAGTCGCGTTTTGGAGAGAGCGAACACGATACAGCCCAATCCGGAGGCGATGCCCACGGAGTCCGGTCGGCTTCTGACGCTTCCCAATGTCCTGACCATCCTTCGGGTCCTGCTGACGCCGGTCTTCCTCTTTCTGATTTTCTCCCAGACCTGGTATAACAAGATTCTAGCGCTGATCGTNTTTACGATCGCCTCGTTGACCGACTTTTACGATGGAAAGATCGCACGACGGGACGGGACCAGCACGGCGTTTGGTCGGTTCATGGATCCATTGGCCGACAAGCTTCTCGTTTCATCGGCGCTAATTTCGTTCGCCGTTTTGGGGATGGTCGAAGCTTGGCTCGTGGCGGCGATGTTGATCCGCGACCTGTCGATCACCGGGTTCAGGGTCTGGGCGATCCGGAGCGGCCGTGAGGTGGTGACGTCGAGTCTGGCCAAGTGGAAGACGATGCTTCAGCTGGTGCTGGTGTTCGGGATTCTCGTGTTCATGAACATTCGCGTCATCCAGGCGAAGCTGACNTCCAGCCCGATCGAGCTGACCGGAGACTGGTCTCATCTGCTGTTGAATGGTCTGGTTGCGGCCGTCACCCTGCTCGCGGTCATTTCCGGTGTGCATTACCTGGTTTCTAACCGTCGTCGTGAGGCCAGCTAACGCGTGACGTTTATCGAGCGCGTTGTCGCCACTGCCGGTTTCGCCGGATNCTCCTTGTTCGCACCGGGCACTTGTGGCTCTGCCGTCGCGCTGGTGATTTATCTCCTCCTGCCGCCGTTGACTGTTCCGGTCTGGTGCGCAGTGCTTGTNGCCCTGTTTCTGGTCGCCGTCTGGGCATCGGAGAAGGGTGAAACAGAGTGGGGACACGATCCCGGCCCTGTCGTGATCGACGAGGTCGCCGGTTTCTTCGTCTCTGTTGCTTTCCTCCCTCAATCTCTCCTCCTAGGTATCGCGGGATTCTTCGGTTTCCGGGCGCTTGATATCCTGAAGCCCGCTCCCGCGAGTCAGGCTGAACGGTTGCCCGGTGGCTGGGGTGTCGTGATGGATGACATCTTCGCCGGGATCTACGTGAACCTGATCCTGCGGGCCGGCCTCTACTGGTTCGGTGATTCTCTCCCACAATTGATGTGATGTCTACGGTTCGGAGCTTTGTCGCGCTGGACCTACCCGATTACGTGGTTGAATTGCTTGCTTCGACGGCCAATGATCTTTTGGGGCGACNGCAGGACGTTCAATGGACGCGTCCAGGCAATCTGCACCTGACCCTGAAGTTCCTGGGCGACCTTCAAACGTTGAAGATCGATAAAATTTTCGGCGTGATCCACGAGGTCGCCTCGGNACATGGCCCGGTCTCTCTGTCGTTAGGAAGCGTCGGGGCATTTCCGGACCGGCGACGGGCGAAGGTGATCTGGGTTGGGTTGGATGGTGTCGTGCAGCCGTTGATCGACCTGCACTGCGGGATCGATCANGCCCTTTCGTCGGTCGGTTTCAAGCGTGAGCAAAGGGCGTTCAGGCCACATCTGACGCTGGGCAGGTCTCGTTCGGGAACGACAATACGCGACGATATCGCGGTTCCTGAGTGTGCGTTCGTCTGCGAGCAGGTAAGTCTTGTTCGGAGCGATCTCCGGCCGGATGGGGCGCAGTATTCGACGCTACACAGCGCAGATCTAGGGAAAACCAGATAATTCGATGTCCATCCTTGACTGGTATACATGCGTGCACTATATTGACTCCTGTCACGCACGTCGGTGCAGACACGACCTGAGGGCTGCACCGGTTATCCTGAGGGCCAATTGAGACGGAGACTTAACCAATGGTGAAACGAGCGGAAAACGACCGACAGAAGTCCGTTGATTCAGCGATCAGTCAGATCGAAAAGCAGTTCGGCAAGGGTTCGATCATGCGTCTTGCCGGTGAGGACGGGAATTCCGTTCCCGTTGAGGTGATCCCGACGGGGGCGCTTGCGCTCGACGTCGCACTCGGAGCCGGCGGCCTTCCCAAAGGGCGGATCGTCGAGATCTACGGGAANGAGGGATCGGGTAAGACGACGCTGACGCTGCACGTGATCGCAGAGGCGCTCAAGCGCGGTGGTGTGGCGGCCTTTGTTGATGCTGAGCACGCGCTCAACCCGGAGCTGGCGGAGCGCATCGGAGTGGATCTGGAGAATCTTCTGATCTCACAGCCGGATAACGGGGAAGAGGCGCTGGAGATTACGGACACACTGGTTCGGAGCGGGGCTTTCGACGTGATAGTCGTCGACTCTGTCGCCGCGCTGGTCCCTCGGGCGGAGCTCGAAGGTGAGATGGGCGATACCCACGTCGGTCTACAGGCCCGCCTGATGTCCCAAGCGCTGCGGAAGCTGACCGGTTCGATCAACCGGTCGAATACCTGTGTCATTTTCGTCAACCAGATTCGGATGAAGATCGGTGTGATGTTCGGGAATCCCGAGACGACGTCAGGTGGTAACGCGCTCAAGTTCTACTCGTCCGTGCGGATGGAAATTCGTCGGATCGGTGCGATCAAGGATGGCCAGAACGTGATCGGAAACCGCGTCAAGGTCAGGATCGTTAAGAACAAAGTATCGGCTCCGTTCAAGGAAGCGGAGATGGACCTGATGTTCGGCGAGGGCTTCTCGCGTGAAGGTGGAGTTCTGGATCTGGCCGAGGTTCAGGGGATCGTGCAGAAGAGCGGGACGTGGTTCTCACACGGAGATACCCGATTGGGGCAGGGCCGGGAGAACGTCAAACGCTACTTCAAGGAAAACCCCCAGACGGCCCGGCAGATTGAGGACGAGATCCGTATGGCCGTCGGTCTGCCAACGCTCGCAGAATCAGGTCTCGAAGAGGCCGCCGAGTCCGCCCCTAAAGACGAAGGATCGGATGACGACGTCGTCGAGATCATCGAGGAAGCGGCGGTCTAGGCCGGATGACCGTGGACAGCGATCTATTCGAGCTGGACCCGGATGTAGATAGGGCAAAGAAAGCGGCGTTCCAGCTCCTGGGACGCCGCGCCTACACGCGGAAGGAGATTCAGGAGAAGCTCACGAAGCGTGGATTTTCGGGGCGTGTAATCGACGAGACGATCAACACCCTCGAGCGGCTGCGGGTGGTGGACGACCGGGACTTCGCCTCGCGATTTATCGAGGAGAGGCTCCGGTTGCGCCCCGCTGGTCAGCTTGTGCTTCGTCGGGATCTTGTCCGCCGAGGCGTCGAGGCACCTCTGATCGAGGATGTTCTGGCGGAAAAGTTCGACGCCGTGGACCTCGAGGCAGTTGCCTTTCGTCTTTTATCCGCTCGCCGTTCTCGTTATCTTCAACTCGATCGAAACAAGGCCATGAACCGGATGTATGCCTTCCTGGCACGTCGTGGTTTTGCGCCTGATGTCGCACGCTCCGTGACTGCACGCGCGTGGGACTGTATCGAAAACGGTGTTGAAGATTGGGACGAGGGATAGGCCCTCACGTTCGGTTGCCGATCCGCATCGCCCGATGGGGGTCTCAATCGTCAGAATCGAGTGAGGGCATCTCTAACTATGGATCAACCTGCCACACAACGTTTCATCTCTTCTGATCAGATCCGTCGCGATTTCCTCGAGTTCTTCGAGGGCAAGGCGCATACGATCGTGCCCAGTTCCCCCGTGGCGCCCCAGGACGATCCCACGTTGCTGTTCACGAATGCAGGGATGAATCAGTTCAAGGATGTTTTCTTGGGGACAGGCCGCCGTGACTACACGCGGGTGGCAGATACCCAGAAGTGTATCCGTGTGTCCGGTAAGCATAACGACCTGGAAGAGGTTGGTCACAGTCCGGCGCACCATACCTTCTTCGAGATGCTCGGCAACTGGTCGTTTGGCGACTACTACAAGCAGGAAGCGATCGAGTGGGCGTGGGAGCTGCTGACTGAGGTCTGGAAGCTGCCTAAGGAGCGGCTCTGGGCGACGGTGTTTGAGGGAGACGAGGCGGATGGCCTCGAAGCAGATACCGAGGCGGAGGCCCTGTGGTATGAGGTGACGGATATCGCGCCGGGGCGTGTTTTGCGGCTCAGCAAGAAGGACAACTACTGGGAGATGGGTGAGACGGGCCCGTGCGGTCCGTGCTCCGAAATCCACTACTACGTGGGAGAGGATCCGTCGAGCCAGGATGAGCATCCTGATCTGGACGGTCCGGACTACCTGGAAGTCTGGAATCTCGTCTTTATCCAGTATAACCGCGACGAATCGGGTGCTCTGCACCCGCTTCCGGACAAGCACGTCGACACGGGCATGGGATTCGAGCGGATCTGCAGCATTCTGCAGGGCGCAAATTCGAACTACGAGACCGACCTGTTCCTGCCGCTGATCGCGGCAGTCAGCGAGATCACCCGTCAGCCGCTCACTCCGGACAATCGTGTCGCGATCCAGGTGATCAGCGACCACATCCGCTCGCTGTCGTTCAGCATTGCGGACGGGGCGCTTCCGTCGAATGAAGGCCGGGGATATGTGCTCCGGCGGATTCTGAGACGAGCGGCGCGCTACGGTCGAACGCTGGACGTGACCGAGCCGTTCATCTACAAGCTCGTCTCGACGGTGACGGAGGTGATGGGGCAGTCCTTTCCNGAGCTCANAGCGAAACAGGACCATATCGAGCGNGTNATCCGAGCGGAGGAAGAAGGCTTCAACAAGACNCTGGACCGAGGGATCGAGATCTTCGAGTCCGTGTCTGCACCCGGTCACATTAGCGGTCAGGATGCCTTCCAGTTGTATGACACGTATGGCTTCCCGATCGATCTGACAGAGTTGATGGCCTCGGAGAAGGGGATCACCGTCGATACCGCCGGGTTCGAGGCGGCGATGGACGAACAGAAAAACCGGTCCAGGGAGGCGACCCGGATGGCCGGTGGGGCGCAGCAGGCTCTGGAAGAGGGCTTCCTGCCCGAACACCATTCGGAGTTCGTTGGTTACGACGTTCTGTCCACCCAGTCGAAGGTGGTGGCTGTGCTCGAGCACGACGGCAAACAGTCCCTGTTCCTCGAGTCGACGCCGTTCTATGCCGAATCCGGCGGTCAGGTGGGCGATCAGGGACGCATCGTCGCGAACGGGATGACGTTCCGGGTCGACAAAACCTACAAGAATGGCGAATCGATCGTTCACGAGGGGCAGATCGAATCCGGGAACCTGGATGATCTGAAGGGGGTGGACGTCGAGGCGACGGTCGACCAGTCACGTCGGCTGGATACGTCGCGGAACCACACGCTGACGCATCTCGTCCACGCCGCGTTGCGCGACGAACTGGGTACGCACGTCCACCAGGCGGGTTCGTATGTCGGGCCCGACCGGATGCGCTTCGATTTTACGCACGTGGAGCCCGTGTCGGCTGAGTCGTTGACCCGGATCGAAGCGGCTGTGAATGAGAAGATCCGAGAGAACATGGCGGTCGAGATCGCCTACGCGAGTCTGGATCGAGCGAAAGAGATGGGCGCGATGATGCTATTCTCCGAGAAGTATGGAGACACGGTGCGGACGGTCCGGATCAGTGAGTATAGCCTCGAGCTTTGTGGGGGAACACATCTGGACGCCACCGGTCAGACCGGGCTGATGCGATTCACTTCCGAAACAGGCACGGCGGCCGGTGTCCGACGTGTCGAGGCGGTCAGCGGTCGTGGCGCGGAGCAGTTTTTCCGGTCCGAGACANATCTTGTGTCTTCGTTGACCGACATCCTGGGCGCCGACCGCGATCGGCTGGCAGACCGGGTCGAGCAACTTCTCGAACGGAACAAGGAACTCGAGCGCGAGCTGTCCTCGGTGCGGCAGGAGTCGGCGGGTTCTGCCGTCGACGACCTGATCTCGTCGGCAAAGATGCTGGGTGACATCCGCATCGCCACAGGAGTGGTCGAAGCGGCGGACATGGACACCTTCCGCAGTACGGCGGACAAGCTGCGCGACGGTCTCAAGCATCAGGGTGTGGGGGTGATCGGCGCTTCCCTCAGCGGCAAAGCCTCGCTGATCGTGGTGGTGACCGATGACCTGATTACGCGTGGTGTGCACGCGGGGAACATTGTGCGTGACGTCGCCAAGTTCGTGGACGGTGGAGGCGGTGGGAAGCCCCACCTGGCGCAAGCCGGTGGTAAGGANCCGGACCGGATTCCGGACGCGCTTTCGCACGTGCCGGAGATCGTGAATGGCATGGTGGAAGGGTAGGGATGACGACGTTCGACCGACTGTTGGCCTCTAGGGATCAGCACGGATCCGCGTTGTGGGTTCTGCTGGATCCGGACCGAATCGACAAGGCGGATCTGGCCCGAACGACCGAAGCGTGCGTGGAGAACGGCGCTGACGCGATCCTGTTCGGGGGGAGCTTCCTGATCTCGACCAACTTTGAGTCGATGATCCGGGAAGTGAAGCGTGTGGCGCCCGAGATTCCGCTCGTAATCTTCCCGGGCGACACGAATCAGATCTCGTCTGCCGCCGACGCGATCCTGTTCCTGTCGATGATCAGTGGTCGGAACCCGGAGCTCCTGATCGGGCAACACGCCAAGGCCGCGCCGACAATCAAGGCCATGGGACTCGAGCCGATCGCTACGGGATATATCCTGGTGGAGTCCAGGACCCAGACGACGGTTGAGTATGTGAGCAACACCAAGCCGCTCCCGAGGGCCAAGCCGGATATCGCGATGGCGCACGCGCTCGCGGCCGAGTATCTCGGAATGTCTTGCGTGTATCTGGATGCGGGAAGCGGGGCGGGGGCGATGGTTCCTGTGGATATGGTGAAGGCTGTGTCGTCGTATATTAACATCCCGGTCATCGCCGGTGGTGGGATTCGCACGCCTGAAGATGCGGCTGATCGCGCTGAGGCCGGAGCGTCCTTTGTTGTTGTCGGCAGCGTGCTCGAAGAGAACGACGATCCTGCGCTGATCCGGTCTTTTGCGGAAGCGATTCATACGACAGCGTAAGTTCGAGAGGCAGTGGAGGACGTGACCGCCCGGCGTCTTGCCGAGGCGGTCTTTTTCGTTGGGGGAGTCCGTTGAGCGTATTGTGCTACGGCGTCGTTGGCGTCGACATTCTGCTGCAAGTCAATCGCTACCCGGAAGCGGACGGACATGCCCGGGTATCACGAGAAGCCGTGTCCACCGGTGGGGAAGCCGCGAACACGGCTGTCAGGCTCAAGCAGCTGGGGCTCGAGACGATCCTGATGGGGAACCCGATCGGGGAGGACGCCTATGGACAGGTTGTTCTCGAGCGCCTCCACGAAGTCGAACTGGATCATCGATTACGCGTAACGGGTGAGACGGGCCACGCCTATATCGTGAGTGACGGTGACGGGCATCGTACGATCTTCGGGGCATTTGGCGCGCTCACTGGCGATCCCGTGTGCGAAGATTTATGGGCGGGAATCAACCTCGTTACGGTCGACCCGTTCTTGGACAGGGCCTTGGAGGTCGCGCAATCCGCCCGTGACCGAGGTCTCCCGGTTGTTACGATCGAAGCAGAGCCCGATCATCAACTGGCGACGCTCTCCACCGTGACCATCAACTCAGCTGGGTTTCTCCGTCGTCACGGGGTGAGCGACGCGGCGTCGGTCGCGCGAGGCCTGATCGACGCCGGAGCGGAGATCGCGATCATCACGCGTGGCAAGGAGGGAGCGGAGGCATTCACCGGGACGGGCTCGTGGCGTCAAGATGCGGTACACACCGACGTCGTGGACACGACGGGGGCGGGAGATGGGTTCAGGGCGGGGGTCATTTTCGGCATGCTGAATGGCGACGACTGGGGCCGATGCGTCNCGTGGGGGACTGTGATTGCCTCTTTAAGTTGCTGTTATTTTGGTGGTTCCGATGGTTTTGTGGACAGAGAGGCTGCCCGGTCCTTGCTCCCCGATCCTTGACACATTTCGGGCCAGCCTGTAAATTAGCGCTCCGCAGAAAACACACCTAAGCGACGATTACTCAAGAAGTTCCGTCATCTCTCCTCTGGGAAGCCACACGCCGATTTGGTTGAAATCCGGGCCACAGTTAAGAACAGACTCGGTATCCACGCCCGTCCGGCCGCGTATCTGGTCAAAGCGTCGTCCAAGTTCGACGCGGAGGTCACGTTCGAGAAGGATAGCTTGGAAGTGAATGGTAAGAGTATCATGGGCGTCATGATGCTGGCCGCGGAGACTGGCGCCGAGATTATCGTACGCGCTAATGGGAGCGATGAGTCCGATGCAGCAAAAGAACTCGCCGGCATGATCGAGAGCGAGTTGGACATCGAGGGGACGTGAGCAAGCAGAACGGCGAACACGCGGGACCGGCCCGAGACATGAAGGAGCTTCGAGGCATCTCTGCGTCACCGGGGATCGCGATCGGGCCGATCTATATCCACGATCCAGGGGACTTATGGATCGACTACGGACAGATCGACGCCGAGCGAGTCGAATCCGAGGTCGCCCGGTTCGAGGCTGCCGTGGCCGAGGTCAGCCAAGACCTGGAAGCGGTGCGGCTCCAGGTCGAGGAGAAGCTTGGTCAGGATCACGCCCAGATCTTCGACGCCCATCTGCTGATGGTCGGTGACGACTCGCTCGTCAAACCGACGATCGACCGGATCCGCACGTATCGCTACCACGCCGAGTATGCCTACAGGGTAACCGTGCGGGAGGTCGAGCGGCAGTTCGACGCGATCCAGGACAGCTACTTCCGTTCTCGGAAGGCAGATATCCAGGAAGTCGAGCGTCGTGTGATGGCGAAGCTGTGCCAGCGTGACGAGTCCTTTCTCGACCACCTGACCTATGACTCGATCATCGTGTCTGAGGACGTTCAGGTGGCGGATATGGTACATATCCGATCGCGGCACGTCCTGGCGATCTGCACCGAGCAGGGCGGTCGGACGTCGCATACGGCGATCATCGCTCGGGGGCTCGAGGTCCCGGCTGTGGTCGGAGTCAAGTCGGTCGTGGATTCGTTCGAGGCTGGCGATACGGCCATCGTCGACGGAACCCGCGGTCGNATCATCATTAACCCTGATGAAGAGACCCTCTCCCAGTATCGTGATGAAGCATCACGTCTCCGGGAAAGTCGGGAAGATCTGTCTTCCATCGTCGACCTGCCCGCCGAAACGCAGGACGGCTCTCCCGTATCGATGATGATCAACATTGAGCTTCCGGCCGAGCTGTCCGCGGGACTCGCGAACGGCGCGGCCGGCATCGGTCTGTTCAGGACCGAGTATCTGTATCTTGCATCCCTCCACACACCGTCGGAAGACGAGCAGGCAGCCGTCTACGAGCAGGTTGCCGAAGAGTCCCAAGGCCGTCCCGTGGTCATCCGAACGCTCGACCTCGGTGCCGACAAGTTGCCATATATCCACCACGGCGGTCGAGAGATGAACCCGTTCCTCGGGTGGAGAGCCATCCGGGTTTCCCTGGCGAACCGAGATTACTTCAAAGCACAACTCAAGGCGATTCTCCGAGCGAGTGTCAAAGGGGATATCCGAATCATGTTCCCGATGATCTCGCAGATCGAAGAGTTGCACGATGCCCTCGCCGTGCTCGAGGAAGCGAAGACGGAACTGACTGAGCAGAGCATCGCGTATAACGACTCCTGCCCGGTCGGCGCGATGATCGAGGTCCCTGCAGCTGCGGTGATAGCTGACCAGCTGGCGCCTCACGTCGACTTCTTCAGCATCGGGACCAACGATTTGATTCAGTATTCGGTTGCCGTCGATCGCGGCAACGACAAGGTGGCTTATCTGTTCGACTCCTTCCATCCTGGCGTAGTCCGCCTGATCAAGATGGTTGTCGAGGCGGCACAGACCCACGAACTTTCTGTCACGGTGTGCGGTGAGATGGCGGGCGACCCCCAGTCTGCCGTGCTGCTCCACGGTCTGGGTGTGGATGGGCTCAGCATGGCCTCGCCCTCGCTGTTGAGCGTGAAGAAGGCGATCCGTTCGGTTACGTCAGAGGAAGCGCAGTCTATCGCGAGTGAGGCACTGACGGAGCCCTCCAAGGAAGCAATCAAGGCCAGGCTGACGGATCTGCTGGGTGAGGAGGTCGCTCGTGTCGACTAGTCTGCAGGAGTCGGCGACGTGACGCCTCTGACCGAAGGTTGCGCGATCATCCCGGCCGCGGGTGTTGGGAGTCGGCTGAAACCCCACACGCATACCGTCCCCAAACCCCTCCTCTCGGTTGGGGGGAAGCCCATCCTTGCACACATCATTGACGAGATCGTCGGTCTCGGTATCCGCAAGATCGCCCTGGTGGTCGGGTATCGTGGGGACCAGATTGTCACCTTCGTCCGGGAGCGATACCCCNACTGCGAGGTGATCGAGGTCCGTCAGGATAAGCCGGAGGGTATTGGACACGCGGTCAACCTCGCTCGTGAGCACGCCGAGGGACCGCCGGCCCTGATCGTGTTTGGCGACACGGTGTTCGAGTGTGATCTGGCGCCGATCGGAAAAATGGACGTAGATGGGGCCATCGGGGTCCGTGAGGTCGATGACCCGCGTCGGTTCGGCGTCGCAAAAATCGTCGGCGACCGTATTGTCGAAGTCGTCGAAAAGCCCGAACATTTCGTGTCGAATCAGGCGCTGGTGGGGGTCAACCTAATCCGGGACAGCTCGCTGCTGTTTTCATGTCTCGAGCGGTTGATCAGCGAGGGCAAACGGACTCGCGGCGAGTTCCAGATCACCGACGCCTTCGAGATGATGGTGGAGGCGGGTGCCCATCTNCACGCGTTCCCCGTGGACAACTGGTTCGATTGTGGTGTCACGGAGTCTCTGCTGGAGACCAATCGATACCTGCTGGGCCGTCTGCCTGCTCCCCCTGGTCGTCGCGACGGCGTCATTCTTATACCCCCTGTTTATGTCGCAGACTCCGCGACCGTCGAGAATTCGGTCGTCGGTCCCCACGTTTCCGTCGGTGAGCACGCTCAGATCGCCGACTCCGTAATCAAAGATTCGATCATTGGTGAAGGTGCACAGGTCAAAGGGTGCTACCTGAACCAGTCGTTGATCGGAGACAATGCCGTTGTCGAAACCGGCGCTCGCCAACTGAACGTCGGCGATTCGTCGGAAGTCAGGCTCTACTAGAGGCAGCCTGCACCGCAAACCCAAAAGGAGATCCCATGGGGAGGCTTTTTACTTCGGAGTCCGTTTCAGAGGGGCATCCGGACAAGATCAGCGATCAGATATCCGATGCCGTTCTCGACGCCATGCTGGCTCAGGACCCTCGATCCAGAGTCGCTTGTGAAACGCTGGTGACGACCGGACAGGTGGTCGTCTCTGGCGAGGTCACGAGCAAAGCGCGTGTCGATGTCTCCGAACTGGCTCGTGACACGATCAAACAGATCGGATACACGGACTCCGACTACGGGTTCGACTACCAGTCGTGTGGTGTCCTGATCGCACTGCATCAGCAGTCACCCGATATCTCGCAGGGCGTCACCACCGGTGAAGGCCTTCACGCGGATCAGGGTGCCGGGGATCAGGGTATGATGTTCGGCTATGCCTGCCGAGAGACGCCCGAGTTGATGCCTTTGCCGATCATGATGTCGCACAAGCTGGTCCACAAGTTGGCTCAGCTTAGGAAGAGCAAGCAGATCCCGTATCTCCGTCCGGACAGCAAGTCGCAGGTCACGGTCGAATATGACGAGAAGGATCGCCCGGTTCGTGTGCACACGGTGGTCATTTCGACCCAGCACGACGAGAAGGTGTCGCACTCTCGAATCACGAACGATGTGATCAAGCAGGTCGCGAAAAAGGTGATCCCGGCACGTTTCCTGGACAAGGATACGATCTACCACGTCAACCCGACGGGCCGGTTCGTGGTTGGCGGTCCTCACGGCGATACCGGACTGACGGGACGAAAGATCATCGTGGATACCTACGGTGGGATGGGGCGGCACGGTGGCGGCGCCTTCTCCGGCAAGGATCCGAGCAAAGTCGATCGCTCGGCACACTACGCGGCCCGATGGGTGGCCAAGAACGTCGTCGCGGCTAGGCTCGCGGCCCGATGTGAGATCCAGCTGGCTTACGCGATCGGCGTGCCCGAACCGGTGTCCATCGGCGTCGATACGTTTGGGACGGGTAAGCTGGAGGAGCAGCACCTCGTCGACNTGATTTACGAGAATTTCGACCTGACCCCGACTGGCATCATCAAGAAGCTGCGCCTGCTGCGCCCTGTCTACCTGCCGACGGCCGCATACGGCCACTTCGGTCGTAAGGGCGACGGGTTCACCTGGGAAAAGACAGACAAGGCCAATGCGCTCAAGCGTGCGGCGGCGAAGCTGGGATAGGAAAGGGGACGAGCATGGCCAATATTTCAGTCGATGATATTCAGCTGCCGGACTATTCGGGGCTGAATTTCAAGATCGCNGATGACGCGGAGACCGCGTTCGGTCGGCGTGAGCTGACGGTCGCCGAGCAGGAAATGCCGGGGCTGATGTCGATTCGTGAGCAGTACGCCGGACAGAACGTGTTCAAAAGCGCGCGTCTGACGGGTTCCCTGCACATGACCGTGCAGACGGCGGTGTTGATCGAAACGCTCAAGGAACTGGGCGCGGATGTGCGCTGGGCGTCGTGCAACATCTTTTCGACGCAGGATCACGCCGCCGCGGCGATCGCGGAAGGTGGAACGCCGGTGTTCGCTTGGAAAGGTGAGACGCTTGAGGAATACTGGGAGTGCACGCTTCAGGCACTCAGCTTCCCGAACGGTCAGGGTCCGCAGATCATCGTCGATGACGGTGGTGATGCGACGCTGCTGATCCATCGTGGCTACCAGGCTGAAGATGATGCGTCGATTTTGGACGAGCCGACCGATAACCGGGAACTGGCGATCATCAACGCGGTTCTAAAGCGTCAGTTGGGTCGGGACCCGAAGTTCTGGCACAGCGTGGTAAAGGAAATCCGTGGTGTGTCTGAAGAGACGACGACGGGCGTCCACCGTCTATATCATATGCAGGAACAGGGCGAATTGCTGTTCCCGGCTATCAACGTGAACGACTCCGTGACTAAGTCCAAGTTCGACAACCTGTATGGGTGTCGGGAGAGTCTGGCGGACGGGATCAAGCGAGCCACGGACGTGATGGTGGCCGGGAAGGTCGTGTGTGTCTGCGGATACGGAGATGTTGGCAAGGGATGCGCCCAGTCGATGAGCGGTTTCGGTGCTCGCGTGATCGTGACTGAGGTGGACCCGATCTGCGCGCTACAAGCGGCCATGGAGGGTTACGAGGTGAAACCCGTCGAAGAGTGTCTCGATGAGGCCAATATCTTCGTGACCACGACGGGCAACAAGGACATCATCCGAATCGAGCACATGGAGAAGATGCTCGACCAGGCGATCGTGTGTAACATCGGCCACTTCGACAACGAGATTCAGATGTCTGCGCTCGAGTCTTGTCCGGGTATTGAGAAGGAGGAGGTCAANCCGCAGGTGGACAAGTATACATTCCCCGATGGTCGCTCAATCTTCATCCTGGCCGAAGGCCGGCTCGTTAACCTCGGCTGCGCGACGGGTCACCCATCGTTCGTGATGTCCAACTCATTTACGAACCAGGTTTTGGCCCAGATCGACTTGTGGAAGAACGACCGGGAGATCGATGTATACCGACTTCCGAAGCATCTGGATGAAGAGGTCGCACGTCTGCATCTGAAGAAGCTCGGTGTCAAACTGACGACACTCTCGGAGGACCAGGCCGAGTATATTGGGGTGAAGGTCGGTGGACCTTACAAACCCGAGCATTACAAGTATTAATCACAGAGAATTATGATTGAGGAGGAGCCACTCGACATTCGGGTGGCTCTTTTTCGTTCCCTGGCTGAGTCTGAGAACGAGGGCGAAAGGAAAAGGTATGACACCGATCAAGACTGGGATCATCGGGTTCGGACGCGTGGCGGCGAACCATCTCAACGCTATGCGGGAATGCGGCCACTACGACGTGCAGATGGTCTGTGATATCACTGAGTCACGTCGGGAGGCGGCCAAGGCGGAAGGGATGCAGGCGACGGACCAGCTCGACGTGCTGCTCGGGTCGGATGTCGAGCTCGTGCTCGTGACGACGCACTCGTCGGCTCACTATGCTGACACGTTGAAGGCGACGGCGGCCGGTAAGCACGTGCTCGTGGAGAAGCCAATGGCGCTGAGGGGGCCGCAGGCGGAAGAGATGGTGGCGTCGGCGAGGGAGAACAACGTCTCCCTATGCGTCAATCACAACCGGCACTACGACATGGACTACCGACGGGTGAAGTCCGCGGTGCAGGAAGGGCTCATCGGGGATATCGTCTCGATCGAAAACAGGACCCTCGGGGCTCGTCCTGCGGTTGGCTATGGTGTTCAGGATTACAATCAGGCCTGGCGCATCACGGCAGCAGACGGAGGAGGGACGCTCCTGGACTTTGGTCCGCACTGGGTCGAGCAGGTCATCGACCTCATGTCAGGGCAGAAGATCGTCGAGGTCTTCGCCGATGTTCGTCACGTGAAGTGGGGAGACGCGGACGATCTTTTCGACATCACCATGGTTTTCGACAATGGCGTCCGAGCGCGAGCGGCCAAGGCCGATTTGTCTTTCTACACCTTGCCCTACAAGTGGGTCGTGCTCGGGATTGAGGCGACGCTGGTGGGCGAGCGAGGCGGGGACGGGGATGTGGTGATCTATGGCGAGGAATACGAGATCAGGCGGACGAAGGCTGTGGAGCGGCACAACCTCCACGTGAACATCGCTGAGCACATCCGAAACGGCGTGGACCTGATAATTCCGCCGCAACACGCGCTGCGAGTGATGCAGGTGCTCGAGGCGGCACGTCAATCAGGTGAGAGCGGGAGGAGTCTCGCCGTCGAGATCTAGAATTCTCTGCGGAACCGGGCCGAGAAGGTCCAGTCATCGATGTCACCATCGAGCCGACGGGAGACATTGAATCGGATCAGTTGGCGGTAGAGGGAAAGAGCGGCGCCAACGTTCGTTTTTATGTCGTCCAAACGGAGCGCGTCGAACCCATCAAAGAGGTTGGCATTCTTCGGAAATCGAGCTGTCCAGCCGGCGTCGGCAAAGGCGATCACCTCGACGATCTGTCCCAGACGGCTGTTGAGTTTTCCGATCAGGTCGCCCCGGAACAGGTAGTCCACACTGAAGAGAAGGGCCCGGTTGCCGGTGTATTCCTTGATCCGGTAGCCACGGAGGGTGCCAATTCCGCCAAGGTCATAGAGGTGCTGTTCGTCCACGCTCTCACGCGCGCCTACAAAACCGCGCAGGACAAAGGCCTGGCGACCGAAGATGGTCTTCTGATGCCGCTTGAAAGAGGCGGCGAACCCGTTGTAGGGGAATTCCCGGAAACCGCGTTCATACAGCAAGCTGGCAAACCAGGCGTTCCGGAAGATCGGACTCTTGCGCTTGTTGTNGTAGACGACGCCCAGCTTGAAGATGCCNGCATCTCCCTCCCGTACGCCTGGGTTCGGCCGGAAGGTGTCGCTGTTTCGAAAAACGGTCCAGTTTACGTCGACGGGCATGCTGCGATACTGGAAGGCTGAGAGATAGGACACCAGGCTCAGGGTGCGGCTCGACTTCAGCCTGAAGTCGACTTCGAACCCGTTTCGAGCCCGGAAGTAATCCAGATAGTCTCCCTTGAAGAGCAAGGCGAACACCGTGTTTTCGGCCGTTCTGACGATCGACTGGTTCGGTGAAACCGTACGGTCGAAGAGACCGAGGTTCGCGGACAACTTCGGCTTATCCACCTTGAGACTCACATCCCATCTGGCCTGCAGGTTGTGGATCCCATAGCCCCCTCTCAGACTCAGGGTCAGATGGCGCGCCGAGTATGGCGACGCTTCAACCGAGTATCCGGCGAACAGTCCCTCCACTCGGTTATACCGCAGGATGGCCTCACGCGAGAGCTTCAGCGACCCTGCCTGGAACTGTGCCTCGGCGATACCTGACGCGCCCGCGATCCAGCAGGCGGCGATGATGGTCCAAAATTGGCTCAGTTTCGTGTCTCCCGTCAACGTTCTAGTTCGTAGTACTTGATCTTCTTATGCAGGTTGGTTCGCTCAATGCCCAGGGTTTTGGCGGCTTGCGTGACGTTCCCCTTGCAGGCCTCGAGAGCCTGGGTGATGTAACCATGCTCCGCGTGCTCGCGGACCTCGCGCAGGGTCAGGCCCGACGAAATTTTAGGCAAATTGGCCGTTCCGGACGAGTCGGATTTGGGAAGGATATCCAGCCCTTCCAGGGGCGGCAGATCACCGAGTTCAATCGTGTCGCCCTGCACCATAATGGACAGACGCTCGACGAGGTTCTTGAGTTCNCGAATGTTTCCGGGCCACGTGTAACTCTTCAGGATCCCCATGGCCCCGGGGGAGACAGCTTTTGGCCGGAAGTCGTTAGATTCCGCGTAGAGCTTTAGGAAGTGGGTGACTAGGAGGGGGACGTCGTCGCCACGGTCACGCAGGGGAGGGGCCGTGATGGGGACGACGTTGAGCCGGAAAAAGAGGTCTTCACGGAACTCACCTTTCGATACCTGAGACTCCAGGTCCTTGTTCGTAGCAGCCAGAACGCGAACGTCGACCTTAATGGTCTCCGACCCGCCGACCCTTTCGAATTCGCCCTGCTCGAGTGCGCGCAGCACTTTGGCCTGAACACTCAGGCTCATGTCGCCGATCTCGTCGAGGAACAAGGTCCCACCGTCGGCCTGTAGGAACTTCCCATCGCGAGTCTTGACCGCTCCAGTAAAGGCGCCCTTGTCACTCCCGAACAACTCGTTTTCGATCAATTCCTCGGGAATCGCGGCACAGTTGACCTTGATGAACGGTCCGGATGAGCGTTTGCTGTTTCTGTGAACGGCTCGGGCGACCAGTTCTTTGCCGGTACCGCTTTCACCCAGAATGAGGACACGTCCGTTGGATGGCGCGACCCGCTGTATCTGCTCCTGGATCGCGTCAAGGGCATCGCTTTCCCCGACCATCTCGTAGCTGCTTTCGATCCTTCGTTTGAGCGTGCGGTTCTCTTGCGTGAGGTCGGCGGCTTCGATTGCGTGGGTGACGGAGAGCAGCACCTTCTCCCGTGACAGCGGCTTTTCCAGGAAGTCGTAGGCGCCGAAGCGAGTGGCCCTTACAGCATCCTGGACAGTCCCGTGCCCCGAGATAACGATCACGGCGAGGTCGGGGTGGGTCTCCTTCATCTGTTGTANGGCGTCGATCCCGTTGATACCGGGCATGAAGATGTCCAGCAGTGTCGCCTGGTAATCGTTCTCCTTCAGCAGGTCGATGGCTTTCTCTCCGGAGGAGGCACACGTGACCCGGTATCCCTCACCGTCCAGGATCATTTCCAGCGACCGCCGGATGTTGCGTTCGTCGTCAACGACGAGAATCGAGTTGGCTCTCATAACAGGTTCTCCTCTGGCCTAAGCCTCTGATATCGGGAGTTTGATGTCAAAACGGGCGCCGCCTGCCGGGTTGTCTGACACGGTGATCGAGCCACCGTGCTCCTGGATGATGCTCCTCACCATAGCCAACCCCAGGCCGGTACCGTCCTGTTTGTCCGAGATGTAGGGTTCGAAGATTCGTTCACGGTCCACCTGGTCGACCCCCGGCCCCTCGTCTATTATGGACAGTCGGACCCGGCCGTTGTGGCGGAGTGTCTGAATCACGATGTTGCCCTGCTCCCCGGCGGCATCGATCGCATTCTCTACGAGGTTGATCAAAACGCGACGCATGCCCTCCAGGTCGAGACGGAGGTCAGGCAGGTCGGATTCCAGATCGAGCTCGATCCTGCGCTCCGAATACAGCTTGATCGTGTCGGTGATGACGTTGTTCAAATTCTGGGTCGTCAGCGCGAGTTGCGGCATGCGCGCGAAGTCGGCGAATTCCTGGACGAGTCCGCGTAGACTCTCCACTTCTTCGGTCACGATTTCGGTGCAGTTGTCGAGGAGCTTCTGGTAGTCTTCGTCTTTCCCGGCGTATTTGTCTCGCATCTGCTGAACGGTCAGCTGGATCGGGGNCAGCGGGTTCTTGATTTCGTGAGCCAGACGGCGGGCGATCTCCCGCCAGGCGGCGACCTTCTCCGCTTCCACCCGCTTCCGCCTGTTTTCTTCAAGGTCTCCGGCCATCCGGTTGAACGAATCGATCAGCAGGCCAATTTCGTCTGCAGGGCCCGGCGGAATCCTGTAGTTAAGGTTGTCTCGCGCCAACTCTCGCGTTCCCTGAATCAGCGAGCTGAGCGGGCTGGTAATCCCGATTCCGATTCGGACGCCGATCAGGCCCGCGAGAATCAACATCACCACGACGATCAGGACGTAGTTCCAGACGAGCCCTTCCCGGAGGTCAGCGATGATGATCTGGAGATGCTGGTAGGTTTGTAGGGCGTCTTCGATCTTGAGCAACTCAGCCAACTCGTCGACGACGACGATTTGGACGGGGGTGCCTTCAACGCGTGTCGGAACACGCAGCTCGAGTCGGTTCTGGTCGCCCGAGATCCGTTCAACACCCGGCTTCGTGAGCGGTGCCCCTGAGCCGATCGATTCAATGGCGACGGCCAGGGTGGTGTTGGGACCGAGCAACGACTGGATCGCGGCCTGGTCGCCGTGGCTCACGCGTGCCGCAAGCGCATTGTCCTCAGCAAGACGGGATTCGATCTCAGACAGGCGGTCCTTCCGACTCTCGTAGTCCCGCGTGGCGAGACCCAGCGCCGACGTGAGCGCCTGCTGCATCTCGGGCGCCGTGCTGACCTGAGGTGTCTGCCTCAGGAAGTTGGCGGTCACCAGGCCGACGGCCACCGTCGCGCCGAGGGCCAGGATGACGAGTGCGATGATGATTCTCGCTCTGAGGGCAAGGCGTTTCACGGTTCGTCACTTTCGGCTTGGGGCTCGGGATCGACGACTTCGATAGGTAGGTCGTCTTTGCTGAATCGAGCCAGGTCGACCCAGTCCTGCCGGTCACCCTTCGGCTCGAACGAGAAGAACAACTCGAGAACGCTGCCCCGTTCGAGCAGGTTGAGCCAACGTCGGGTTTTGACTTCTTGCTCTGGCGAGATCGGGTTGACGGTCGATCGTATCCGAAACACAAACGGTGTCGAGACCTCGGGGATCGTGCCGATGGGGGTCCGGTTGAAGGTGGAGCAGTAACGGTTCGCCTCNGCCAGGTCGGTCGTGACGAGGGAGTCCGAAGTACTTCCGCGAAGGAAAATCTCGTATCTCCCTTCCCAGATGTCGTGATCGAGTCTCATCGAGAGGTTTTTTTGGATCGTGCGTCCCGGGCCGATGGGGGCGACCTCGAACTCGTAGGCAATCGATGTGGTCATACCCGATGCGATGGCCTCCGACGTCCTCCGCGAGAACAGGGAGTCGACTCTCAGATCCACCAGCAGGGTGTCACCGGAGAGGTAGAGCGTGGGCGTCGCATAGGTCGGTTCGCCACTTGCCGGCAGGGCACGGCTGAGCATGCAGGCCAGGGCAAGCCACCCCCAACGGCGTGTGACGCGCTCGACTATGGTCCAGGCGTGGATCAACGGCATCTCCTGGGTGTCGAAGTCAAGCGTTACAGCCCAACGTTGATGCCGCCGAAGCGGTGAGATTTGACGATCAGGGTTCCCGTGCCGNTGCCGAAGCTGATGTCAATTCTGTTGAAGAGCAGGATGCCGACGCCAACTGTCGCCCCCTGATCGGCTCGTACCCCGGTTACGAAGTCTCGACGAACGGTCGCTCCCTCGACGAATCCGTAGGCTCTGCCGACTCTGTGGAATGGGATGGAGTAGAGGATCTCTCCGGCAAGGAACTCCTCGCCGCCCTCCGGACCGATCTCGCGTCGCTCGAAACCGCGGAGCTGGCGGTCCCCATCGAGGAAGAACCGCTCGTAGAAGGGCTCGGAGCCGAGGATAATGCCTCCCCTTGCGCCGAGGGTGAGTATCTGCCTGCCACGGGTGTTGATGTGACGGAACAGCTGACCCTCGATTTTGGAGAAGGTATCGGACGAGCCCAGGTATTTTGCCGACAGATCGACGTCGATCCGGTAGTCAAGGCCGTCCACGCTGCCCCACGGATCGGTCGACGGTTTGGAGTGGAAGTCGAGACCAACGAATCCGAGCGACTCACGGCCGACTGCGAACTGTACCTCGTCGGCGAACTCACCCCGATCGGTCTGAATCGTGGGACGGGTGAAGTCACCGACCTGCACCTGTTCGAACCTGTATTTGACTAGGAGTCGATTTGTCGCGCCCAATCCCTTGCCGAGGGCGATCGTTCCGCCGATCCGTTCCAGATCGTATCGTCCCCGCTGGGCATCCTGTTTTGCGCGGAAGAGATCGCGATCGGCAGACGATCCGCTGACACTGATCCTGAAGAGCAGGTTGGCAGATGTCAGCCAGGGTTCAGCGTAGGCGAATTGCCAGTGTTTGAACCGCTCACCGGCACTGTAGGAGGCTCCGACGATCTTGCCCTCACCGCTCAGATTGACGTGGTAAGCGTCAGCCGACACGCCGAATCCGTCGAGCTCCGTATACTCACCGCTGACCCCCAGGTCACCGAAACGCTTCTCCTCGACGTAGACGACGACGATGGCGTGGCCCTTCTGGCTGCCTGGTTTCGAGGCGATGTGGACTGTCGTGAAGAGCCGGGTCCCGTAGAGGGCTTCCTTGCTGGCGTCGATTTGCTCGGAGGAAAGCGCATCGCCCTGTCGGAAGGTCATCGCACGCAGGATCAAGTCCGCTTGCGTGCGGTCGTTTCCGCGTATCTCGATCTGTTCTATCGGGAACCCATCGCCCCCGACGGCGAACAGCGGGTCTGCGTGCCCGACTAGCAAGAGGAGGAGAGCGTATCTAAAGAGCTTCATGGCGTGTTCCAATGGTGGCAGAGAAACGGTCGTCAGAAGGGGGCGCAATTCTTATGCCTCGCGCCTTATCCATTGGCGGCAGGAGCGGTTTTGTGTAAGTAGTTGATGTTTTGGGTTTTAGGATTCTGGTTGTCGTATAGTCCAAGTGTGGCGCATGTGTGAAAAAATACCACAGATGTGAGGCAGTGACAACAGAAGCCGAACTGAAAGCGTGGCAGAAACGCCACGGATGTGAATCCGTCAGATGGATAGGCGGTTGGAGAGGGTGTCGCGGGAAGCTTTGAGGATGTCCAACAGGGGACGGTCCGGCGGGGTGCCGGGCGGCAGGATGAGTTCAACGATCAGATCGCCCAGGAAGTCGATTTCGGTAGAGGGTGGACTTGAGGGATTCGTACGGGAGTTCATCCTCGACCAGCGCGACGGTGCAAGTGCCGTCATCGTTGTAGTCCCGGAGATGGATCGAGGCGATGCGATTGCCATGCTCGTCGATGAAGGCGATCGGGTCGACGTCGCCAGCGTGGAGGGTGTGGAGGTTGGGGCTGAGCGAGAGGAGGTCTTCCTCAAGCTGTTCGGTGAGGGATTCGCCCACATTCTGGTAGGAGAGGACGAGATCAAGGGGGTCGAACAGGCTGGATAGCTCTCAAAGGATCTGGACCAATTGTTCATTCTGCGAGGGATTCCGCTTTGTGCTGGCCTTTCCGGAGCAGGAAAGGTTGCAGGTCAGGTTTTCGTCGATGTCGGACAGTCGCTCCGCGTGATTGTCGAGGATGTCCATGACGCGCTCATACCCCCTGATTCCAAAGGGGCAGGCTGTGCGAGACGCCGATCAGGGCCTGGCCGGAATTGCGCTGGGCGTGTTCCAGCCTGTTCTTATAGTCGTCACCGGCGAGCGCTGCGTGGTGCAACTCTAACGCGTCGAAGCCGGTTTCCGCGATCGTATCCGCGATCCTGTCAGCCTGCTTGACCTGATGGAACCCGAATTGCTGGAAGATAGACGTGTGTGCGGCAACCCGAGCCGCCATAACGGACCCACGCAAGGACCGAGACGTTGAACACGAGAAACCGTGAAAAGGACTATTAGGGATGTCAATGGCCGTAGTTGATGCCTCCCAGGCGTTTGGGGGAGCGCCGTGAGCGCGCTGGTTGCCGTATCTGGCGCCACGGCATCAGGGAAGTCTACCTTTTCCCGGGCCCTTTGCAAGGCCATCGGGGATCTGGACCCGGTGCTGGTGGTACAGGACCGATACTTCCGCGACTTTCACGATGTGCCGGAGCCCGAGCGTAAAGCTGCCGTGACGAGCAACCACCCGATGGCCGTCCTGTGGGACGACCTGGTCGATCACCTTGGGATCCTCAAGCAGGGCGGCACCGTCACCGTTCCGGTCGAGGGCACCCGTTGCAAGGCCAGGGGTGGCGAGCCGGAGGGCATTGGACCGTCTGATGTCGTCATAGTGGAAGGCCACCTTCTGTTCGCGGACCGGCGTGTCGTCGAGCTTTCTGACCTCAGCCTGTTCATCGACGCCAACGTCCACGAGCGGGTGGTGCGCCGACTGCTCCGCGACACATCGTCTGGCAAGACGTCATTGGAAGGTGCGACGACGTGGTATCGGAGGGATGTCATTCCCAACGTGTCGCGCTACAGCGAACCGGGACGAACGATGGCTGACATGATCATCCCCTGGGATGAGGAGAACGGGAGCGCGGTTACGGCCGTGGCCGAGTGGATACGAGGACGCTAATGACCTCGATGAGGTGAATGAGGACGGAGGATTGTTTCAGAGCCCCGGTTAGAGTCGTTTGGGTACGGATCCTGAGGCAAGAAAACCAGGAAACCACAGAGGACACGGAGGGAAGACATCGCTGGCCGACGAGCTGAGATGCGAAGCCACAGGCGGGCACGCGCGAGCGGTTCACAAGCATCACCGTTATGACTGTGGTCGTCAAGGCAATGAGGCGACTTGTAGCCTGGAAGGATCCGTGGATCACGGCTGGTGCTTGAACACGACCGTCGCGAGGGGAGGAAGTGATATCTCGATGCTGTTCGGGCGATCGTGTGACTCTACGGCTGACGTATGCACCTCACCCTGATTGCCCTGGTTGCCCCTGGCATACAGATCCGCATCCGTGTTTAGGCGCTCGACATACCGCCCCGGTGTCGGGACACCGAGGCGATAGCCCTCGCGGAGAACGGGTGTGAAGTTGCTCACGAACAGGATCTCTTCGCCCAGGGTGCGGCCGGATCTTTGGAACGCGACGACCGATTGGTCGTGATCGCTGAAGTCGATCCAGTCGAATCCCTCCGCTTCCGCGTCGAGCTCGTAGAGCGCGGGCTCCTGCCGGTAGAGCGCGTTCAGATCGCGAATCAGGGCCAGGAGTCCTTTGTGGTCCCGTTGTTCGGTCAGGTGCCAGTCGAGGCTCGATTCGGCGTCCCATTCCTTCCATTGACCGAACTCGCACCCCATAAACAGCAGCTTCTTGCCCGGATGCACGAACATGTAGCCGAAATAGGCGCGCAGGTTGGCGAACTTCTGCCATGCGTCGTCGGGCATCTTGTTGATCAACGAGCCCTTGCCGTGGACGAACTCGTCGTGTGAGATGGCGATGATAAAGTTTTCGTGGAAGGCGTAGACGAGTCCGAAGGTCAGATTGTCGTGGTGGTACTTCCGGTGCACGGGCTCGTGCGACATGTAACCCAGCGTGTCGTGCATCCAGCCCATGTTCCACTTGAAGCCGAACCCGAGACCGCCGAGGTAGGTGAGGCGTGATACGCCGGGCCACGCGGTCGACTCTTCCGCGGCCATCAGCACGCCGGGGAACCGCTCGTAGACCTTGTGGTTGAGCTCCTGCACGAAGGAGACGGCTTCCAGGCTCTCCCGTCCTCCGAACCGGTTCGGCACCCACTCACCCTCTTCCCGCGAGTAGTCTAGGTAGAGCATCGATGTGACAGCATCAACACGCAGTCCATCGATGTGATACTTGTCGATCCAGTAGAGCGCGTTGTTGATCAGGAAGTTGCGGACCTCGGTGCGTCCGTAGTTGAAGATCAGGGTGCACCAATCGGGGTGTGCGCCTTGCCGGGGATCCTCGTGCTCGTAGAGGGCTGTTCCGTCGAAACGCGCCAGTCCTTCTGAATCGCGAGGGAAGTGAGCGGGGACCCAGTCTAGGATCACCCCGATGCCGTTCTCGTGGCAGATATTGACAAAATGCTGGAACTCGTCCGGTGTCCCGTAGTGGCTGGTCGGTGCGTAGTAGCCGAGGACCTGACATCCCTAGGACTGGTCGATCGGGTGCTCGAGGATCGGCATTAGCTCGATGTGCGTATACCCGAGGTCGTGCACGTAAGGAACCAACTGGTCCGCCAGTTCCAGATAGCTCAGGGGGCGGTCCTCTTCTGGCACACGGCGCCACGATCCCGGATGGACTTCGTAGATCGAAACAGGTTCCGCGACACTGTGGGATTCGGGCCGTCGTGCGATTCAGTCCTGATCGGTCCACCCGTCGTTACGCAGGGTGTGGACAATCGAGGCGGTCTGCGGGCGAAGCTCCATGCGCTTGGCATAAGGGTCCGTCTTGACCTGGACCTGCTTGCCTGTCCTGATCTCGTATTTATACAAATGACCTTCGTTGATGTCCGGGATGAACAGCTACCAGATGCCTGATGATCCCCGTGCACGCATGGGGTGTACAGGTCCATCCCACCAGTTGAAGTCCCCGACGACACTCAGGCGATCCGCGGCTGGCGCCCAGACCGAGAACAGCGTGCCTCGCATCCCGCCGTGTTCGATGCAGTTCGCGCCCATTCGGTCGGACAGGTTCTGGTACGATCATTCCGACCCGAGATGCAGGTCGAAGTCCTTGATTACGGGACCGAAGCTATACTGATCGGGAAGGGTGTAGGTGTGCTGGCCGTGGTTGGTGATCCGGAGCAGGTAGGTGAACGTCACGTCATAATCGGGGATCACGCTTTCATAGAACCCCTCAGGGTGACGACGTTCGAGCGGAGCCACGACTTTGAGCGTGTCGTGATCGACGACCTCGATTGATTCGGCTTCTGGTCGGAAGCAGCGAACCACGACGTGGTTAGCCCCGTATTCCCAGATCGGGTGCGTGCCCAGTATTTCAAAAGGGTCGTGGTGGCTCGACCCAAGGATACGAGCTATGTCACTTTTGGTTGCAGTCAGCGCCATCAGAGGCAGCAGGAGATCGGGGGCATGTCCGCCATCGTGCGTAGACCCGCCGGAGCGGCCTGTATTGCAGGTATCGCGTTGGCAATGATCGCACAGGTGGCGGTGTCGCCGTGGGTGCCGCCGGGCACATTAACGGTGTAGTCCGGGTCTCCCGAGAGCGTGACGGTGTCCCTGGGGTTCGGTTGGCCGACGGCTGCGCGGAAGACCAACGTAATGATTTCTTCGCCATCGACATATCCACGACCCGTCTGGTTCACGCCCGCGGCCTGACCCGATTTCACGGTCCAGCCCTCTCCGTGCACCGGGATGTCCGCAATGACCGGTTCGACGACATCCTCTGTCCGGTCGAGTGACCATCCGAGCTTGGCGGCCAAGAGATGCATGGATTCCGTCAGGCCGACGTGGCGGATCTTTCCGGACGTGACAAGTTCCTGGAAAGCCTGTGGGGTGAGGCCGGCGCCGATTTTCTGGCAGAAGGGGAGTCGTCGGGTGGTGGCGTCCTGGATCCGTTCGATCAGTACACGATCGACGTGGTTGACGACCGCGGTGGCGACGGTCGGCAGGAAGTCCATCAGGTAGCCCGGGTTGATTCCGGTCCCAAGGACAGAAACGCCAGCTTCCCGAGCGACGGCATTGATCTCGCGAGAGAGATCTGGCTGGGTCGTCCAGGGGTAGGAGAGCTCTTCGCACGTCGAGACCACGTTCACTCCGGCCGCCACGAGCGGCTGAATCTGTGGCCAGAGGCGGTCGACCTCCGAGACGGTGGTGACGACCGCGACGTCAGGGCTCTGTGCGAGGGCGGTATCCAGATCGGAGACCGTTACATCAGAGTCTGCAGTTGTCAGGTCCCCGAGTGACTTACCAACGATATCCGGGTTCACGTCAACGGCGGCGACGACGTCGATCGATGCCTTGTTTCCGAATACGGGGGTCATCAGGCAGCCCAGTGGCCCCATGCCGACTTGTATGGTACGAATGCTCGTTTCCATTTCTCGTTTCCGCGTTTCTTCTGGCTTTGGTTCGAGGGCGAAAGTTAAGGTGGGGGTGCTTGCTTGTCATTGGGAAATCAGGAATGGCAGTAGCGTCGGGCCGAGTGAACCTTCTGTGGATCCCACAATTTCCTCACCCCACCTTCGTTGACCGGACGTAGGTACTGAGAGTATGGATTCTATTGAAGGCCGCTTTGCAAATGAATCGAGGAAACTATGTCTGAATTAGAAGCAGATTGGCAATGCATTCTGAGTACGGGAGAGGTACTTCTGCTGGGTCTGGCAAAGTCGATGCTCGACGCGGAGAGGATTACTTATGTGGTCGAGGGGGAGACCCTTCAGGATCTGATCCAGCCGGGTCGTATCGGGATCGAGTTCAACCAGATCGCCGGCCCGATGGAACTCTGGGTTCCCGGAGAGAGGGCAGAGAATGTGAAAGCTCTGTTGAAGGATCACCGTATGGAGGCTTAGCTGGCCTGGTCGGTCTGCTCACGCACGAGAGCGGCCAGACGATACAGCTCAACCAGGCTCGGATCCCTTACCTCTAACAACGCGCAGGCCTCATCGAGGGCAAGCAACCCACTTTCAGTACCTCTTACCCTCCAGGTGGATTGGTTGGCAAACCGGTCAGTTCCACCTCGCCGATTCCGACGACACGATACGCCACCGGATAGGGAAGGTGAGGCTTGTAGGGTCCGTCCGCCAGGCTCTCCATCCAGAATCCACCAAACACGGTGAATGGGAACCTTACCTCGGCTGTCGTCAGGGCCGGCGTGAAGATCTCGACCGATGGCTTCCGGTGACCGACGACATCTGAGATCCAGATCGCGTCCACTAGATGTTGCACGTCTACGTGAGCGATCACCGCAGGCTGTCTATCGGCGTAATCGGCGTCAGATCCGTTGGTGATGATCCCTAGGTGATATCGCTTCCCGAGTTCCCGCAGGTAACCGTCAGCGTGGGGCTAATCGTCGCAAGGCGGGTCTCTGATAGGCGGTTGTTCAGTGACTCCGCGAAGGCTTCGTCGTCAATCGCCATTCGCCCAAGGACGTCCAGATAGCGCGTCTGTATCGCCTCCCGCATGGCCAGGGTCCCCGCGTTGACCTGCTTAAGCAGTCCCTGATTCGTTTTCTTCCACACTTTCGCGAGTTCGTCTCGCCTTCGAACAGATTGAAGGATGCCTGCAGACCCGTGTTCCAGGTGTCATTGGAATCCGCTAGTGTCCCGTCCAGGTCGAAGAAGACGGCGCGGATCATGGTTGCTCTCCCGACCTGTACAGAGGGGCGATGGTTTGGGCAATCGAATCCCAGTCGAGCTCGCGTGCCCGGCGTATCGCTGCGTCTGACATCGCTGTCAGGTCAGCTTGTCTCGCTGCCTGGAGTGCCTGGTCGAGCCCGGCGGGATTGTGCGGGTCGAACAGGAAGCCTTCATTATCGCCAACGACCTCGGGTAAGCAGCCGAGACGGGGGAGGACGACAGGGAGGCCGAACGATAGCGCGAGGATGGACGATCCGGAGGTTAGTACGTCCACGAAGGGGAGCACGGCGACGTCCCCGGCGCACAGATAGGACTGGAAATCTTCCCGTTCGAAGAAGTCTGAGGAGACGGCGGTGATGTTCGGCGTTCCTTGTGCCAGCTCAACATAGTCGAGTGCGTATTGCGGGTTGAACCGGGAGTGGCGCATCATCAGCAGAAGATGCTCGTCCGGCTGAGCGATCTTCCTGAACGTCTCGACGAGCCGATCGATCCCCTTGTAGGGCCGAGCGTTTCCACTGAACACAAATACGCGAGCATCCTGGGGAATGCCGAGTGCTGTTCGGGCATCCGCCTTGGAGAGCTCATTCGGGTATGCGTTGATGTAGTTGCCGTGGGGGACGACCGTCAATCGCTCGGTTCGGTAGAACAGCTCCGCACACCGGTCGGCCGCATACTGGCAGTGTGCAACAACTTCATCCGCGACCTGGCACATCGTTGCCTGGGCATCGTGGTCGATTTCAGGGAATGGCCGTTCGTGCGGATACAGGTTGTGGAGTGTCCACACGATCCGGTATCCGAGTGATTGCGCGTAGGTCAGGTTGTTCGTGAATCGTTTGAGATTCCGTATCGATGTCGAGAGGTGATCGGCCTTGTAGAAGTGGTGCAGCCAGTTGATGTGGAGGACGTCACTCGACTCGCGTGTTTCATCCAGCCACTTGCGCGTAAAGTCATAGCTCCCGGGCTGATACTGGATTCCCAACTTTGCCATTGCGATTGCGAGGAGCGGACCGTATGGATTGCCGCGGTGGGCAAGAGTGAAGTCGTCTCCGACCTCCCAGAAGAACCTGACATTCATTGGCGTGTACCTGGTCTATGGATTGGGGAGCCTCTTTAGCACCGTTGGCACGTTGGTACCCATTTCGGCCCAGGTGCTGAACCCGATCTTCTCGTATATAGGCCTTCCTGCCTCGGACGCTTGCAGGGACAACAAGTTGATGCCGAGATTCTTGGCCTTGTCGATAAGGGCGGCCATCAGGCGACCGGCGAGTCCGTGCCCTCTATGCTCGGGAACTACAAACATGCTGGAGATGTAGCCGAACCGACCATTGGGCTCCATCGGTTTGGGCGGCATCTCTTAGAAGCTTAACCAGGCTGGACCGACGGTTTGATCATCCGACACGGCCAGGAAGCCCACGAAGGTTTCCGGCGGGATCGCGGTGGCGAAATACTGCTCGGATACAGCGTCAGAGTCATCGAGCTGATCGAGGCCGACTTCTTTGAAAATACGGCCGCGGAATTCGATGAACACAGTGATGTCCTCGGTGCCTACGCGGCGAATCTCGTAATCGGTGGTCATGCTTGCAAGTAGGGGTGATCTTTGCGCCAAGGTCTGCGCTGTCGGCGTAGGGGACCACGGCCGTGGAGATACCGGGAAGCCCAGCGGATATGCCAGATCCGGCCTGGGCGATCGTAAGAACCCGTTTGTCTTTTGCACGTGTGTAGCTCGCTTCGATTCCGAGGCCGACGCCCTTCTCGGTCAGGTCGATCAGGACGCGCTCACTATTATCGATCATTTCGAAGGTGCGGGTCATCAGTTCGGTCGGCGGGAATATCCGCGCTCCCCACGACTCCTGGTCACGGAATACGCACGTGACGTTGTGGCCGATCTCTTCGAGTACACCACAAGTCGTCTCGATTCGGAAACGGTTCGCGCCATCCTCATGGTATTTAATGCCCAGGTAGACGTGCACGGCTAGATGTGCTCGTCCAGGAATGTGTACACTCGTTCCCGGGCGGCATCGATTTGATCCGGGTCCGCGTCGCCCGCGTCACCGTCGAAGCCGTGACCACCCTTGGTGATTGTGATCAACTCGTGCTCGATGCCTCCCGCCTCGAGCGCAGCGGCCATACGCAAGGGAAGGTCGTAGGGGACGTCGGTGTCGTTCGTCCCGTGCAGCAGAAGGGTCGGCGGATAGGTCGGCGACACATTCTGGTCCGGGCTGTAGGGGACGAAGAAATCAGGATCATCCTTCGGATCCACGCCTCCGACCTCGATCGGCTAGATCCCCTGCTGCCGATAGTACAGGTAGAACGGTCCACGATCCTCTCACTCGGAGGCATTCGACACCAGTGGGCCGCTGAAATGGCGTCGTGTGTCCTCCTCGGTGACCATCGGCTGCTTGCAGTAGAACGGGTCGGGTTCGGATTACCACTTTTCGACGAGATCACCGTTATCATAGAAGGA
The DNA here is from genome assembly GCA_002727195.1 of Gemmatimonadota bacterium. GTDB lineage: Bacteria > Latescibacterota > UBA2968 > UBA2968 > UBA2968 > UBA2968. Next base: position 184,736 of record PBWH01000026.1, on the reverse strand, counting down.
GACGAGTGCCTTTGGCGGGGTCTCGAAGGTTCCTGTCATCAAGGTGAGGCGTCCGCTGGCCAACCCACCCGTGACCGCCAGTCGATTCGGATCCGTATTCCCGATTTTGGTGCCCTCTGTCCGAACCCACTCGAGCGCATCCTGAAAGTCTTCGATGATCTCAGGAAGCTTGGTTTCGGGGGCCAGTCGGTAGTCGATCGAGAAGACCGTGAATCCTTGCGAAGTGTATCTTTTGATTGGCCCGGAGGAGGTCGATCGCGAAGCACCGATCAGGACCCTGCCGTGGATGTGAAGGAGGGTGCGGGCCGGATGTTCGTTGGTCCGTGATGGATACAGCTTCAGAGACGGGTCTGGCATTCGCCGGCTTCACTATATATTTGAGTGGTCTGGTCGCTCACGGGGTGCTCCAAGTGAAGAGGCTGCTTGCTTCTGACAGGGGAAGCGTCTTTCCGAAGTCACGAGACCGAGGGACGCCGAAGAAGGTTTCGTCGCAGAGGTCGACCAGGGCTTGGGCGTCCTCTGCCGTGTGGTCGTGTCCACCGTCCCGGTACGCGATCGTGTTCCGTTTCGGGACGCCGAGCAGGTCGTAGACCGGTTGTGTCGCCAGGTAGGTGGCCGACGTGCCCTCCGGGTTTGCCCACGTGTCGTCCGTTCCTTCTGTCCGCAGCAGGGGCCGGGGCGCGATCGCCGCCATCAGGAAGTGCTGGTCGAAGGGGAGGTCTGCCTCTCGTCCCGCCCACTTCTCGAATTCAGGGTGCGTCCAGGCCCACCAGCGATCGCGGCAGGTCAGAGCGGCCAGGTCCTCGCAGTCCTCGCCAAGCGCGAGATAAGAGCCCGCCCCGGCGCAGCCGGATCCAGCCGGGTTGACGACTGCGAACCGTTCATCTAGGGCTCCGGCAAGGAGCGCCGTCTTCCCGTTCCTGGAATGACCGGTGATCGATACCTGATGGCGATCCACTTCAGATACGCGGACGAGATAATCTAGTACGCACAGTGCACCCCAGGCCCACACGGCGATAGACCCCCAGCTGTGCTGATCCCGGAAGAGCTTCCAGTAGGCCTCTCGGGCAGGACCGAAAATTGGCTTTCCCGTCTCCGTGGGCTCGAGCGTATCATTCGGGTAGTTCACGACCACGTAACCGCTGTTCAGGAACGCGTCGTGGGTCTTTCCGCCCACGCAGAGGATCGCGGGAAGCCCGTTCTGGCCGAAACTCGACAACCGCTCCTTCCGGCGGACAACAACCTCGTCCGACGGGAAGGTGACGGTGACCTGAAGATCGATCCGTGTTCCCGGACGATCCTGATTTGGTGTCATCGTGAGGCAATCCGTCCGACGACGGTGGCCTTGGTCCGTGTCGTGTGTCTGTCCGATCACGAAGTCGAGGACGTCCGGAGGCGGCGGGATGGTCCCGTACTGGGTGTTTAGAAGCAGGTCCAGAAGCTTAGGCCGATGTGCACGCCAATCGTCTCCGTTGGACACACGGCCACCGTTTGGAAGAAGGAAGGGGTCGGGCAACGGGGCTATCAATCGCATCAGCCGCCTGCTCGTTTGACAGTCCAGCCGCGAGAGGCGAGTTCGTCGATCAGCTTGTCCCGGTGGTTGCCCTGTATCTCGATCACATCGCCCTTGACGGTGCCGCCAGTCCCGCACTTCTGCTTCAGTTGCTTGGTAAGATCCTTCAGATCATTACCGGAGAGGGGGACGCCCGTGATGATCGTCATTCCCTTTCCCTTGCGTCCCTTGGTCTCACGGCTCACGCGGATTACGCCGTCCCGGGGCGGTGCCTGGCTCGAGGGTCTTTCCGGTTGTTGGACGCGGCCCTCGCCTGTCGAGTAGACCAATCGCACGTTGTTGTCTCGTCTTGCCATCAATCTATGCTCTTTGAGTGAAGGTCGCCTTGCATCCTCTTTTGGTGGAGACCTGTATCAGGGAAAGCTGTCCTGCACGACGGGGCAAGTGTTCTTTGGGGCATATGGGAATCCGTTAAGGAGACTGGACGGACGGGTGAATCAAGGGGAGGCTGCGAGGCGACTCCGGATGATGTTCAGGATGTGGGTTTCGACGATCCCTTTCGAGGTCCCGAACATCGTCTGTTCGTTCCCGCTGAGGCCCTGGGACGTCTGAATCCGGAACAGACAGGTCACCTTGACGCGTGACATTTGTTCGGACTCTGCGACGACGCGAATGCTGATCGTGACCTCCTGGGTCTTCTCGTTGAGCGGTTTATTGGACTGCCCCAGCGAGATACCGACGCTTCCGTAATCGCCACCCTTCTGGTTGTACGGTATCCACTCCGTCGTCAGATAGGCACGGGAATCAGTCTTTTCGGAATCCTCAATCCGCCATTTCTCGGACTTCGCGACCTCTTCTGCGAGCGCCCAAAGCTCCTGGTAGCCGACGGGAAAGGTCTCCATGTTGTCGAATTGGTAGATCCGAGGGGATTGGCCGGCGCAGGCAGGAAGAAGGAAGAGGAGGCAAATCCGGATGAATTGAAGCTGTCTGGGGTGCATTGGCTCGCTGGGGTTCGTTCCAGGTGTTGCGTGCGGAAGTCTGTGAAGTATCGCCCAATTTGTGGGCCGTGGGCAAGTGGTGAAATGCGAAGAGCGCCTGTGTGGCCCTGTGGGACGCACTTTAGCTGGAAGCCTCGGCCAAGCTCTCAGGTCCAGTTGCCGTCACTCTCCTCCTGAGAGGTCTGCTCATTCAGACGCCTCCAATACGACACAGCGAGCCGGATTCTGGGTTCAGTGTCGGCGTGATACTGATCGGACGGGATCTCGTCCGGGTGGAAGTAGCCGACCTCCAGTGCCTCGTCGGTCGTCTGCAATTGTCCGCCGGTCACGACGCAATGGATGAAGGGAACCCACATCGCGTAGGGGCGCCCCAGCACACCCGCCGGTGTGAAGAAGACATCGATGACGCCCCGCGCTTCGCAGACCAGGCCGGTCTCTTCAAGCGTTTCACGCACAGCGCACTCGTGGGCGTTCTCTGAGACCTCTCCCGCACCCGCGGGGATCGCCCAGCACTTTGTGTCGTGTCGTTTGATCAGAAGGATCCGGCCTTCATTATCGAAGATGGCCGCCCCCGCGCCCACTTTGGGGGTGATCGGGCCGATATCACGCTCGAGTCTTTCTGCGACATCATCCTTGGACATCCCGCTGACCCCGGCGTATTCACCGACCGCAATCTCCAGAAGACGGGCGTATCGCTCCCGGTCGTACTTGTCCTGGGCATAGTGCAGCCCCGTCTGAGCGATCGATCGGATCTCGTCATACAGACTGAGCAGGTTGTGTGGTCGTCTCATTCGTATACTTTCCTGCGAACAGGTATTCGACGGTGTCAGCTGTGTGCTTGGTTTACCCGTCCATAGGACGCGGTTTTGGCGAATCGTCCACCATCGATCAACCAGGAGTCGTTGATCACCACGTCCCATGCACAATCGCCGTCGCGCGTGACCGAATCAACAACCTGGATGTGGCCTTCGTCGACGATCCTGAGCGTTTTCAAGGACTTCGCGGCATCGACGATCGCGTACTGGATGTCGCCGAGTATGTTGGCGCTAATAGGCTGAGGAACGAGAAAGGCGAAAAGCATTGCGGGGGCGAGCTACGTGAATCCTTAAGTCGGGAGGTCCTTGCGAGCCATGCCGGTAGTCCCTCGATGAGATGATTGAGTTCTCTCGACGTGCCGGCTTAACATCGGTGCCCGCGACCACCCGGGCAGGTCGGATGGTGAATAATATAATGACCGGAGCCGAAGCGCTCAATGCAGATGTGTGACTCGGGTAGCTACAACATTCCCGCTGGTCGTCGAGCGCCACGGTCGTTTTCGTCGACGTCCTGCTCCCATTGAGACAAGATTTCCTGGAGTTTGTCTGTCTGTCCCGGGTAAATATCAGCGAGGCCCTTCGATTCGCCAGGATCGTCATCCAAGTTGTAGAGATACCGACCAGAAGCGTCTTCGCACAGCTTCCTGGGGCCCGTCCTTACGGCCTTCCGCTTGGGGAGTCGCCAGAAGAGTTTCGCGGTTCGGGAGTGGTGCGTTCTTCAGGAGGGTAGGACTAGGGTCGATCCCGTCGAGGGAGGGGGCGGCCGGCGGGGTGGTTTCGGCGAGGGCAAGGAAGGTGGTGGAGAGGTCCATCGTCGTGGCTGTTTCCTCAGATACCTGGCCGGGCGCAATCGTACCGGGCCAGTAAGCGATCGCAGGGACGCGGTGTCCACCCTCGTAGACCGATCCCTTGCCATCGCGGAAGGGACCGTTGTCGGAGATCTCGTTTAATACACCGGCGTATTTACGGATCCCGCCGTTGTCTGACGTGAAGAGGACCAGGGTGTCACGCTCGAGGTCGAGGTCGTGGAGTATATCGACGATGCGACCGACGCTGTCATCCAGCGACTCGACCATCTGTCGGACGATGGCGCCCACTTTCTCAGGGGGATGAGGCCCCAGTTTGCTCAGGTCTTCGTAACGAACGCCTGGCTTCCCGTTAGCGGGATCGTCAGGGGCCATCCAGGGGAAGTAGATCTTGGAGTGGGAGACGAACAGGAAGAACGGATTTGCCTGCTGATCCTGGATACACTGCACAGCGTGATCGGTGATCAGGTCCGTGCAGTAGCCCTCCTCGTTGTGTGCTGTCTCGTTGTGCGACCAATCGATGTTTCCATACCGGGTCACGTGGGACACGTAGTCGAGTGCCCCGTGTCGATGCCCGGCGAAATGGTCGAAGCCGTGTCGGTTCGGTTCCTCCTCGAGCGACATACCGAGATGTCATTTCCCAATGATCCCTGTTGAATAGCCGGCGTCCCGGAGACAGGACGCGATGGTTCGCTCACTGGCTCGGAGACCCGGTTCGTTCTCGCCCAGCGCTGACTCGATTCCCGTACGTTGCGGATATTGGCCTGTTAGCAGGGATGCCCGTGTCTGACTTCAGGCGGGGTCGTTGGAGTGAAAATCGGTCAACTTGAGCCTCTCGTTGGCAAGGGCATCGATGTGTGGGGTCTGGTTGAGAGGGTGTCCATAGCAGCCGCCGTCTCCCTAGCCAAGGTCATCCGCAAGGATCAGGAGAATGTTCGGTCATCGGTCACCTGTGTCGTGTTCGGGCATGGTTGGTTCCTTATCCATCTGTAGCAGCAGGGCCAGTCACTCCTCGGCTTGACGACGAGAGGGAGAATTCCTTGCTTCGAAACGCGCGAAGTACGTTAATTCTACGGTTCTAGAGCAGGGGCGAAGAATAAGTCAAAGACCGGGAATGTAAACGTCAGAGTGCAGATCAGATGAGTAAACGAGACCGAGAAATCGCAGACGCCATGACCACGGCCGACCTCTGGCGTCTGATGCGCCGGCGTGTGCCGCCGATCGTGTCGGAATACTTCCGGGGTGGGGCCGATTCCGAGACCACGCTACGCGGGAACGTACGTGCTTTCCAGCAGTCGATGACCACCGCCTACGGGGCGATCAAGTTCGACGATCTCGACATGAGTACGTCCGTTGTTGGTCACGATCTGAACATACCGTGGTTCATCACGCCCGTCGGCAGTCTCAGGTCGCTCTATCCGAAGGGGGATGCTGTCGCCTCCCAGGTGGCGGGCGAATTCGGGACTGTCATGACCCAGTCGACCCTTTCCGGAACGCGTCTCGAGGAGGTCGCGGCAGCCTCGAAGGGGAACGTCTGGTTCCAGCTCTATCTCTGCGGCGGTCGCGATACGGCATGGCGGGCTATTGAGCGTGCTAAGAACGCGGGATTCAGCGCCCTTGCGCTGACGATGGATACGGGTGTGTCCGGTCTGCGGATCCTTCACGCGAAGATGAAGCCGATGCAGTCGATGGGCTCCTACCAGGGGCTGGGTCTGTTCGGCTCGATTGCCAAGGCATTCCGGAAGCTGGCACTGGCGCCCCAGATGCTGACGCGGATGTCCTGGCTGTTCGACTATTACCGCGACGGCGGCCTCATGGAGTTCGTGAACATCATCGACGAGGATGGCAAACCGATGCCCTATACGGACATCGGGACGCAGCTGGCCGCGTCCGCCGTTACGTGGGACGATCTCAAGTGGATCAAGGAAGCCTGGGGCGATCGACCGCTGATCATCAAAGGCGTCCACTGCGCATACGATGCGCGGAAGGCCGAAGAGCTGGGAGCGTCAGGTGTGATCTGGTCGAATCACGGAGGCCGTCAGCAGGATCGCGTGCCGCCCGTGCTCCACATGGTCGCGCAGGAGATGCCGCTGGTCGGCGACACGCAGCTCGACTTCATGATGGACGGGGGCATCCGTAATGGCACCGATATCCTGATCGCCCTGTCATACGGGTTGAAGGCGGTCGGGATCGGACGGGTGACGGCGGCAGGAATCGGCGCGGGAGGACCCAAAGGCTTGAGACGCGCGTTCGAGATCTTGCACGAGGATCTGGACCGGGCCATGCGGCTTGTCGGTGTCCAGAGTGTGGAGGAGATCCGGAACAGGGGAGAGGAGATCCGTCGAGACAGTATGCTCCACGGAGACGACCATCTTCCGAAGTTCGTCTTTTAGCGGTTCTGCACCTATTGAAAGAATTCGAGGCGATCCACGATGTGAGTCGCCTTTTCTGTTTCAATTCCTGGGTGAGTTTGCCGGCCTCCTTTTCAGGTGCAGGGACGGATGCAGGGATTCCGATACCGAGCAACATTGCGCTTCCACAGCGTGAAAAGAATGGACTCACGGCTGAACGTGTCGTCTGCGACCTGGCTCAGCAGATTGTCGCCTACGTAACTGGTTAGGGATTGGCCCCTAGCGGCGACCATGACGTCGTATTCGGTGCCTCGCTCAAGCGCCAGGTTTACGGTGCTTAGCTTCTGCCAGTCGTCTCCCTGAACTCTGGTGATATAGCAGACGGGCTGTCCTGGTGTGAACTGGAAGGTGTATCCCCGATGGTTCTCCATGTCCCACCTGAACTGGATGTCCAGGTAGCCGCCGGCTATCAGGGCTACCCCTGCCGTGAACTCGAAGTCGGACCAGTCAGCGCTGGCCGTAGGGAGGTAACCGCCCCCGCCACCTTTCGGTGTATCTCACATTACGGTATCTCCGTCCCTGGACCACGCATCCGGAGTGTGTATGTCCAGACCGTCGCCTGAGAGCATGGGCTGCCAGTTGACGGGTTACGTCGATATTGAAAATGATAGCGCGGACGTAGTTGTTCTCTGGTCCGGGATTCTCGCTCGGCATCGCTCAGTCCTTATGCGAGTGTCCAACCTGCCTTCGCCACGATTTCTTTTGCTGTGTCTTCGATGGATCGGCCGTCTGTCGAGACACTGAAGTCGCCAAAGCTCTGGCTCTCATCGCGCTGCTGATACACGTCCACCCAGTTCTGCAGCCGGTCCTGCCAGTATTCGTTCGGCTCTCTCACTGTCACGCGTTCCTTCAGGACGTCAACGGGAGCCGTCAGTTCGCAGATCATGATTTTCGCGGCGGTCATCGCGCCTGTCAGGGAACGATAGTCATCGGCATCGGCGATCACCGTCGGGATGATGACCTTTAGATCGGGAATGACCGTGTAGTTCGGCCAGATGGACTTCAGGTTCTGGTGGGAGAACCCGCGACCTTGAGGCGGGTGAATGATCCCGATATCGTCGAGGTCGATCACGGCGTGCGGTCGGTTTGCCTGACGCAGCTGTTCTGCGACTGCGCCGCCCTGCGTCGTTTTTCCCGATCCGGGCGAGCCGTGGAGGATAAGGACTTCAATCGTGTTCATTGCGTTCCGTTTTTGAACGACACTTGACCCGACACGCAGACCTTGTGATGCGCGCCCCGGCGTTCTTCGCGTCGTCGTGCTGGTGGGTTTTCTACCTCAACCCTCGAGGGCCGCCGCTGTCTCCCGAACCACCTCACTCCAGTCAGCCCATAACCCCGGACCCTCAGCACGTGGCTGAGGCGAGGGAGCAGCCGGACTGGTCTCCAGCCCGAAATTCTTTTGCACGTTCGGAGGCGGAGACGGTTTCGGCCCCTTCACATACCGACCTTCATAGGCTCTCGCGTAGACGGACTTCTTGTAGGCGTCATACAGGACCATCTGACGGATCTGTGGGGGATTGCTGTAGTTCGGCGTGGCCGAGTGGAACATCCGACCGTGCCAGAGCACGACGTCTCCCTCTTCACCGTGGAATTCGACGGGCTCGATGCTTTCGAGCGCTTCCTTGAGGCTGGCGGGGCGGGGGAGGACGAATGCCGCGGCGCCGCTCTCGGGATGGGGCGGGTGTAGGACGGAATAATGTGCTATGTCCGCCGAGCTCGGTTCCGCCTCGTAGAGCATGCGATGGCTTCCGGGGAACAGCGCGATGCCTCCCCCACCTTGAGGGACATCTTCGATGTAGCCGCTCACGACTACCTGCATCGGTTCCGGGTCGATGTGGGCGCCAGCACGAGCTGAGTCAGCAAGTGATGGGGCATCGTCGGGGCGCTCTTGCGGTAGAACACAGTAGGCGCCCCGCAACTCCTTACCACCCCATACCGGCCAGCCGCGAAGCCGTGTGCCTCTTGGATCCGGATCGGAAGCGGTCGAGGTCGGGACTGGCTCTACGACTTCGCCCTCCCCAAGTAGCTGTTCGAACCACGGGAAAACGCGGCGGGGCAGTAGATCAATCAGATCCTCGTCGCCAGAGAGCTCACGAAGCCTCCAGCCGCAATTACCCGTGCGATCGTTCAGGCCATCAGGGGTGCTGACCTGATCCGACTCGGGAAGGGGCCCGATCCAGGTGCTGGGGTCGTCCCGACGCAGCTGGATCGACGTGTTTCCCGCCCAGAGCCGATCTCTTGCGGCCGCGCAGAGCGCCGGGTTCAGGACCTTTCGCTTGATCACGAATCCGTTCTGGACAAACTGTTCGATATCCTCAGTTGTAAGAGGGGGCAGTACCGCATTCATAGAGCCGTTCCTTCTCTCTTCGGTTAGTCGTTGATGTCAAAAACGTGAATGGCACCGATATCCCGGGACCGCGCGCCCTTGGTGCTGGCCGGATCTTCTGGACCACCCTCCTTCAGATGGGTAGAGATGAGTGCGCAATGGTCTGCCATTTCGATTTTCTACCCGAAACCGTCGTGCTGCTGGCTGTCTGAAGCCTCCAGAATCTGACGCATCAACCAGATGCCGGTTTCGTCCCGTTGGAACCCTCTGAGGTATGCCGGATTGCCCTTTCGCACACCGCTTTCGGACCCGACGAGAATCCAGTCACCGGAAATGGCGATGGTGTTGCCGAACTTCTCGCTGAGAACGGGATCCTCGTAACTAAGCAGGTGGGCCTGTTGGAAGAGACCGGTTTCAGGGTCTTTCTCAAAAACATAGGCCGAACCTTGAAGGTTGGCGAATTCTCCGGTGAGGCCACCCCCGTATGGCGTCCCGATAACGGCCAGGTCACCGTCCAGGTCGACCGCCCAGCCGAAAGCCGTCTGTGTGGGAAACCATACTCGGCCGGGGCACCATCACCAAGGAGGAGGACCTGATCCTGGGGCCACGTGCCTGCTGTGCGCGTGAAGATATAGGCCGGTCCGGAGTGCTGGTTCTGTTGGGAAGACATTGGGCTTCCTAAGAGAAGGTTCTATCCCGATACGGCAATCGAGTAGCCGAATTCTCCCCGGTTCCATCGTTCTACTGGCTGAATAATCTGGCGGCGGCCCCAGCCGTCCTTATCTCGCCCAAAGGCCAGGATGGCCCCGATCGCGAAGGCGCGGGCGTCCTTGGCAGCCTGGACTGAGTAATCTGGTGGCGCGTCATTTCATCGTCGTGCCGTTGTAAAGGGACAACAAGAGCAGTGGATCCTACCATTGCGACACGCCATCCAAATCGGTCACCCGCTGTACCGTCTTCGTCTAACAGCCCATCCATCAAGTGCCAGTGTCCGTCGTGGGTCTCGTAGACCAGCGCGTAGCCTTCATCTTTCGCGTGGCCGTCGCCGGACCCGACGCCGCCGAAGATCGTGTTCACGTTCCCTGCGAAGGTGTTCCCGAATCCGGTGTTGGTCTCACCCTCCTCGTTGATCAGTCCCTGAGCAGACTGCGTGTGGACAGCCGTCGACAGGCAGAGGATGAGTGATGTCGGGAGGCGTCTCAAGGCCTTGTCTCGGAACACGCTGGCTACTGCCGCAATGCCAGCACGCGATTGTCGAAAACATAGGCACCCGCCGACTGACTTCGATGGGCACCCGCGATCAGAAGGAGCCGTCCGTTCAGCGAGCAGGCCGCTCCCCAGTTCTGTTCACACGGCATGTCTGCTCGCTCCGTCCACCGATTGTCTGACACGGCGAACGAGTGGGACTTCCTGGAATACACGCGCTGGTCACCGCGACGCTCGGGATTGACGTCGTCACCGATGGTGACGCCGCCACCACAGACCCAGACTTCACCGTTGTGTGCCGTCATCGCTGACGCCTGTGAGCCCAATGGGTGATTGGGGAGGGACGCGTCCCACGTGCCTGTCTCGGTGTTGAACGCGAGGAACCGGGCCGGCGCCCCTCCCAATAGATAGATGACCTCGTTCAGCTCGCAACCGGCAAGCGTTGCGACAGGAAGGTCGATGGGGGCTGGAGGTTCAACTCGCCACTCGGATTCGCCGGGAGCGAAGCTTATCAGTTCCCTCAAGGGACCCCGTTTTTCGCCGCCGCCTGTTCCGCCGACGACCCAGATCCGTCCGCCCGCAGCGCACGCAACGCTCCCGAAGCGAGGGGAGGGAAGAGACGGGATGGATTGGAGGTCAGAGGCAGTCTCGGACGTGCTCGTGGCGTCGAAGGTCCAGCAGGTGTCGCTCAGGGCCCCCCCGCCACCACCGAGGACGTAGACAAGACCGTCAAGGGACGCGAGGCCGGGGTAGATGCACCCACCAGGCAAACGGCCCACAACCGACCACTCGTTGTCCCTTCCCGGCTCGCAGGCGAGGAGGGTGTCGTACACGTGATTAACAGCGGGATACCCCCGATAGTGCGTGGCGCCACCGGCCAGGAAGACACGTCCGTCGGCCGTGGTGCAGAAGTTGTCGTGTGTGCCGCAAGGTAACCGGGCGGACAGAACCTCCCAGTCGGGGTTGCCAGGTGTGATGTCGAGCGAGACCCTCACCTCAGTCGTGTGTCCGCTGGTGAAGGGGCCGCCGATATCTCGCCCCGTCACGCCCACCTCGACCACGGCTTCAGGCCCGTTATTGGCGCAGTGCACGAGCATCAGCCCAGCTTCGCTGCATTGGAGTTCTGTCGGGGTACCCGGTAGCTGATCTCGATCCACTACAGTGAAGACACCAGGTGATCCCGGTTCGTTCTCTGACTGGTCGGGTGGTTCGCTGTCGGCGATGGCCCTTGGGTTGCAGAAGTAGACCTCCCCACCCGCGATCAGCCAGACGAACCCGTGTTCATCTGTCGCAAGGCTTTGAACCACGGCATCCGGCCGGTCCCACGCGACCACGGTCTCTCCATCTGGGGTATCGACCTCCAATCGGCCGTTCCCGGTGACCCGCCAGGCGTTCCCGTAGTGATCTCGTTCAGACAAAGATGTGCACAATTTCGGGTTGATTTTCTCAGCTTGTCTTACGGTCATATACGTTGTGATGTCACCAGAGGCAATCAAATCGCGCGCTTCCAGATGCGCAAGGTAGAGATACTCGTATGAAACAGATCACCAGCAGCGACTGTGCCGATGTTCTCGTAGTCGCGATCACACCACGGAATCCAGACCGCTCGATCAACCACGAGGGGATCCGGGGCAACGTGCGACACCTGATCGACAGCGGCGTCAACTTCATAATGCCCGAGTGCGGGACGGGGCTCGTCTACGACGCCACGCTCGAAGCGTATGAGGCAGTCGTGGGCACGTTTATCGATGCGGCCGGTGACGATGCGTTCGTCGTTCCCGGGATTGGACCAGGGTACGGACGCTCCATCGAGATGGGTCGCATCGCGCGGACTCTGAGCGCGTCAGGCGTGATGATCATGCCCATCGTCGGTCCCGCTTCGACGGCGGGTGTGCTCGAGGGGATCCGGTCGATCGTCGATGACGTTCAGCTTCCCGTGATCCTCTACCAACGTCGTGCGGATATCATGCCTGCTGAAGTGGTGGTCGATCTCTGCCAAAGGGACGGCGTAGTGGGACTCAAATACAGCGTAGACGATCTGGATCTGTTCGTGGAGATCAACGATCGGGCAGGGGAGGCCGCTGCGATGGCGTGCGGGATGGCTGAGGACCCGAGTATCGACTACCTACAGGCCGGGGCCGTCGGATTCAGTTCGGGGATGGCGAACTTCGTACCCCGGTTGAGTCTTGAGCTGTTGCGATCGTTCAATATCGGGGATGTCGATGGTGCCGAGCGTATTCGGAAGGAGATGGTTCCGTTCGAGGACTTCCGAGCAGAGAATGGCGCTCGCTACAGTGCCTCTGGACTCCACGCTGCAATGGACGTCTCCGGTCTGGCCGGTGGTCCGGTGATCCCGTTCGTCGAGGATGTCGCGGAATCAGAGTTGCCCCGGGTGCGCGCGATGCTCGATCACCTGTGCCAGGTCGAGGAAGAGGTCTTCGCAACGGCCTAGTCGCTTCCGTACGACAGAGTGACCCTCCAACGGCTGGCGGCAGGCGCGGAAAGCGATCGTCGCAGCCTCCACGAGATGCTGGATTTCCATCGTCTGGCCCCAATTGTGCACCCGGGTGAACAATTGCCTTGGTCTCAGTCATTCTGAGTGCTAGCGAAGAATCTCTAGGGGGGCGAATGGGTCGCGGTCACCCCTGTTCGACAAGTGTTGAGTAGCCGAACAGGTTCATCTACTAATGAGCTGGCTCCTGGAACACATCAGCCCACTGCATCGCTGCTCGCGCGTAATCGGTGGATTTTCAGCTCGGCGCCTGTCAATCCGATCGAACAACGTGTCCACCGATCCCCGCAGATAGTGAAACTCGGCGCTAGCTCCAACCATATCTGGGCCAAGCCTGAGCGCATCCCGTACCGACCGGCCCTACGTACCCAATTCGATGATCGTGGTCACCCCCACGGCAAGGAGCTCTTTCGTCTGCTTCCACTGGAGCGCTTCGACCTTCTCTCGAAGCTGTTCGCCCCACAGGTTGGCGCCAAGATCAGCCAACAATTCATCGGGACAATAGCGCACAGCTCCGTTCTCTGTCGCAAGGTTACGCCTGTCGGTCGTCTTCCCGGATGCGGGCTGTCCGCACACGATGATCAGTCTGCCTCGAATGGTTGACGTCAAACAAAGCTCCTGCACGAGCCCACAGGGCAAATTGTCTGATCCCTAAACTGGGGACTAGCGAGTCCTCGTGGGGTGGATCTGCCAAGGGATCTTGCCCTCTGCGTCCTGTGCATTGAAGGTTCTTAGCCTGCGACAGGCCACTGGACCATCAAGGTCCTACGTGATCCAGCCGCCACACGTCTCCTGGCAGCCACCTGGACTCGGCCCTGTGCTTGAAGTCACGCTTGCTCAGCTCGGTCTGCTCCGCTGAAATCGTCACCCGGCTCCCTGCGGCGACGTAAAGCGAGCCCTTGTGGACTTGAACGCCGCAGGCGTGACGCGCGCTCCACGGGGTGCCCGGTAGCTCCTCCCAGTGTTCGCCATCCGCCGAATACCAGACGTCGTTCCGGTTACCCTCGGTTGCGACTTCCTCCGGGAGGTCGGCGATGCCGCGATGTCCGCCGAGCACCCAGAGTTTGTCGTCCCAGGATGCCGTGTCGTGGTATGAGCGGGCCGCCCACGGCGCCTCTCCTTCCACCAGGTGACGGGTCCAGTCGTGACCGTTGGCTGATGACCACACATCATTGTGGTAGAGACGGGCCTTCAGCCGCGGTTGCGCTTCGAGATCGTATCGAAGCGAACTCAGCGTAGTGCCACCCGAGCCCACGTAGCCACCCCCGAGGATCCACATCCGACCATCGTGGACGGCCACACCACCATTTGTGCCCGTGATCATGCCCCGTGGTGCCCACGGTGCACTGTCGGTGACCTGTTCCCAGTTCACACCGTCGTCTGTCCGCCAGACATCACGAAGCGGGGGAGGATCCGGAGGGAAGGGCTTGCTGGCTTTCAGATCAGCAATGAAGTTGGTCTGCGCGGCAGCACCGGCCTGGCCACCCATGATCCAGATCGACCCGTCGAAGACCGTGACTATCTGGTTGCCGCGATCCTCCCACGGAACGGTGGACGCGACCAGCTCCCAATCAACACCGTCCTTCGATTTCCATACATCGTCGGGTGTGCCGTTCTCGGAACCGACGATCCAGATGTGGTCATCGTGCACGACCGCTCCGTGCATGTGTCGACCGCTCCACGGAGCCGTCGTCGCCAGAGACCAGCTGGCGCCATCGTCGTCCGAACACCACACCTCCGAACACACTTCCGACTCGAAGGTGCCGACACCCGCACCGGCAAGATCGTCCCGGTCGCCCGCATACTGGTTCCATCCGCCAAGCAGGAAGAGTCTGTCGTCGAACGAGACGAGTTGCGCACCGTCACGAGGCGACCAGGCCACCTCTGAGCTGACGCATCTCCAGGTGTAGTCGTCTGTCATTGTGGTTCCGGGATTGAGACGTGTTGGTATTCGTCAGGAAGGAGGTCGTTCATTCAGATGGTCGCGATCGTTTGCGCTTCGATCCGTTCCCAGTCGATGATCCGTCCCAGCCCAGGCGTTTGCGGCACATACATGTAGCCGTCCCGGACCTCCGTCGTGTCGCGGATCAGGCCGGATGCGGCCTTGACGAGAGACCGGTTCGGTTCATTCCAGCCCCGACTCCGCGCTTCCCGTGCATGATGCTCCCACCAGTCGTCATTCCGTACGGCTGCAACCACGTGCGGGCTTCCGCCGTGGCAGGTGATCCCGAACATCTCGGCCAGGTTCGCCAGCTTCATCTGACCGGTGATCCCCATCGCGGACTGGCGGACCATGTCGATCGCGCCAGCGGTCAGATACGGCACGGCCAGATATGGGTTGCCCGTGATCGATTCGAGCGCCAGGACCGGGAGATCGAGCGCGTCCGAAAGCCGTTTGAGATCGTTGATGTCATACTCCTGGAGCGGTTCTTCGATCCACAGGTAGTCGAGTTTCTCCAGTTCACGACCGACTTTGATGGCGTCCTCGAGGGTGTATTGCTGAACCGGGTCGTGCATCAGGACGATGTCATCGCCGACCAGGTCACGAAGATCTCGCGCGAGCGCTACATTCTCCTCTACGCCGAGCATCGAGTGATCCTTGAACCCCTTGTATCCCTGATCGATCGCCCATTGGGCGATGTCGAGTGCCTCTTCGTGCGTGACGCTATGCTCCGTCAGGTAGGCCGGCACGCGATCCCGGAAGCCACCCAGCAATTTGTGCACGGGAAGGTTCGCGTGGAGACCGGCCAGATCCCATAGCAGATGGTCGATCAGGAGAATGGGACCCGTGGCGGCGTAGGTGTGGAAGTAGCGGCGCGCCATCCACAGCTTGTGCCAGATATACTCACGGTTGAGCGCGTCAGCACCGACGAGTTCGGGCGACCATTGAAGCTTGAACGTGTGTGCTTGCCACTCCACGTCTTCCCGGCCCCATCCCGATCCCAGGACGCCGCACGTTTCGAGGTTGGTATCGGTCGCGATTCGAAGGAGGCTGATGTAGGCGGGTCTGGCAGGGAGCTTGATGCCCTCGCCCTCGTAGGGCTTGTGACCGAATCGGACCTTCGTGGAGCCAGGATATTCCTGCATGGTGCGATACGGATGCCACTCGGGCTCGACGGGGTCGCTCTTCAGGATGTGGATGCGGATCGATTCGATTTTCATGGACAGTGTGCCCGGCTGAACGGCTACCAGTAGACGATGCCTTCCGCGACTCGGCCCAGGTGACTACCATTCCACGTCACGTCAGCCAGTACCGTCCAGCTGTGTGTTGAAACGGCATCAGGTGTCTGTATCTGCAGCGAATAGGAGGTCGTATCACCGGCGTCGATGTCCAGGTCGATCCGCTCCGGATCGACGGTCGCTCCGCCGGTCGCGCTGAGCACGATGACGCCGGTGCGTCGCTCGTCCTCGTGGTTCCGGACACGTATCTCGAACGTGACGCCAGCACCTGGCTTCGCTCTCACCTTAAATGGATAGAATTCGACCCAATGCGGATCCATCCCCAGGTTTGGGTGCGGCTGGTCGAGCGTTTCTGTCCAGAGCTCCGTCCATCGGTCCATCCAGACCTGCCACCGATCGACCTGCTCCGGATCGACAGTCACGCCGCATCCGTGCCCTGTCAGAATCACATCCGGCTGACGTTCCTTGATCTGCCGGGGCATGTCCCGGTAGCTCGACACCGGTGTTCGG
Source organism: Gemmatimonadota bacterium (assembly GCA_002727195.1). Lineage (GTDB taxonomy): Bacteria > Latescibacterota > UBA2968 > UBA2968 > UBA2968 > UBA2968. The sequence continues at coordinate 168,459 of PBWH01000026.1, read as the reverse complement.
TTCTTGGGGATGAACGAGTGGATGAAGTCTCTATTCTCCCTGAAACCAAGCCCCGAGATGTTGTCCCCGATCGATAGGTAGCGCTTTCCGTCGACGTCGAACGTGATCAGGTGGTGATACCACGTCTGTCCCGGGAACTGTTCCATTCGGAAGTCGATCCCGCGCCAGTGGAATGTCTCGTCCCGTTCGATCACGCGATCCACGGTCGTGCGGTGCGGAACCAGACACGGCATCTCGAATCGCTCCGGATGCTCCAGGATATCTTTCACCTCCGGCGAGGATGCGACCTTCGTCCCATACTTGATCTGCAGCGTCGGCAGCCCTGCCAGGTGGTCGTCGTGGTAGTGCGACGGCAGAAACCACTCGACATCTGAAACGCCCGTCTCGGCCTGCAGGTAGGGTGTCAGGTGATCGATGAACCGATGTGGATTCGACGTGATCGGCGCGTTTCCGACGTATCCGCAGTCAATGAACACACCGTGCCCGTCGTCGTCTCGAATGATGTAGGTGTTCGCGGCAGAATTCCGGACTTCGTAGACGTGTTCCGACAGACGATTGAACACCGGTACGAACGGCTTGTAGGGCGACGCGTAGAACAGTTCGTAGAGTTCGGCCAGTTTGGTGGACAGGTCGTTGAGGTCGGCATCCTCCGCCCGGAACGGGGCACCGTGGCCGGGGAGAATCCAATCGACACGCAGATTCTTGACCGCCTCCAGGCTTTCCAGAAGATTCACGTGGCCCTGGAAACTCATGTAGCTCCACTGGCTGGAGTAATATTCGTGGAGCTTGCTGGCTGAGGCCATCAGGTCTCCGCAAGCCAGATAGCGAACGCCCTTCAACTCGAAGCAGTACCCGACAGATCCGAACGTATGCCCAGGGAGCGGGATTGCTTGGACGTCGAGGCCTGCGCAGGAGAGTGAGTCGTAATCCGTGACCGGGTCTCCGGCGATGTCCTTGGAGGCGCCCCGGGTCTGAAAGTAGGCCGTGTAGTTGTCGTAGGTATCGTACGACGACCGGAGCACATCTCCTTCCTCGAAGAAGCGCTTCTCGGAGAATGGAATCGAAACCGGGATGCCACGATCGACCCAGTCGCTGGCGGCCTCGCATTGATCCCGATGGAAATGCGTCAGGAACAGGCGCTCCCAGTTCGTCTTTTCCGCTCGCTTCGATATCTCTTCAGGGCCGAATTGCCCGCAGTCAATCACGAAGCTCCCGCTGTCGGTGGAAACAACGTGGCTGCTGCACGTCCCATGTATCGTCGAAACGAAATCGTCGATCCTGTTTTCGTCCATGTTCAATCCATCGTACCAATCACTCGCCGCATCTCGGAGGGCGTTACGACGTACCCTCCAAATAACGTAGCCCTAAGCTGGAGGCGCGACAGACAGCTTCCCCTGGACGCCGAACTGTTCGATAAAGCCCGCGATCGTCCCGTTAGCCTTGAGGTCTTCGACAAAGGTCTTGATCCAGGCAAAGGCCGCGTCGTTACCCTTGTTGATCCCGACTGCTTGCTGCACCGCGGTGAACTGACCGTCCAAGATCTGTGATCCGGGGAGCTGCTCTGCCTGCGAGTGGAGGCCCGGTCGCAGACCGGCATAGGCGTCCAGTTTCTCGTCGACGAACAGCTTGAACGCGGCTCCACCTTCGACAGCGTGCAGCTCGGCCTGCTGGACGTTGTTCTCCAGCCACAGACCATACGCGCTGCCTTTGGAAACCGAGATCCGGTTACCTGGCTGATCGACTTCGTCGACAGACTGAATCGCTGAGTCAGCCGGCACGAGATACGTTGCCTGGATCTCGGCGTAGGCGGCAGTGAAATCCATGACCTCAGCTCGCTGAGGCTCCGCGCCGATGTTGCCGATGTCCCATTCGTCCTCTCCTGCCGCTGCGGAGATCGAACTCGGCGTGTCGAACGGAACCAGCTTGAGCGGAACCCCAAGGGCATCGGCGATCGCGGCCGCGACGTTAGGAGAGGGCCCGATCGGGTCGCCGGCGTCAGTCTTGTCGACGACGAGCAGAAAGTTGTTCATGTTGATCCCGGCCCGGAGCACTCCGGTCGGGGCCAATTGGGCAATGACATCTGCAGACACAGCACTCATTTATGTATACTCCTCGTTTTGCTTTACTCTTTGTTGGGTCGTCAGCCAGTTTCGAATGATAGCTGGCCATCTTCCGAAGCGAAAGTATCCGTTTTTTCTGTTTTTCTTCGCGTTTTCGTGCCTTCGTGCTGATGGTTTTACGTTTCGGGTCCAAAGGCGGAAAGGGAGCTCATGAATCCTGAACAATACGAAATCCTCGATCGGGTCCTGGAACAACCCGTCCTCAAGCGTGATCTGTTCCCCGATCCTGTGGTGATTGAATCGGTCGAACTGCTCAGGGACCGGAAGAGTTTCATCTGCCGGGTTCGGTCGACGGACGGGGCTGAGGGTGTCTCGATCGGTCACCCGTTCATCTCCCTCGAGAGTTATCCCGTCTTTGTGAACGCGCTGATCCCATTCTTCACCGGGAAAGATGCGCGTGATCTCGACGCGCTTCTGCACGAGGTGGCTGAAAGCCAGGTCAAAAAGCAGGGCGTGCCGTTCTGCGTCCAGCTGGCGACGCTGGAGTTCGCCATCCTGGATATGCTCGGGAACATTGCAGAGAAACCCGCTGGACTCGTGATCGGCGACCTGCTGAATCCTGAGGTCGACATCTACCTGGGCCACCTGTTGCCGCAGCTCAGAAACCTGGAGCCGGAAATTTCTCTGGGCATGATGGACGAGTCGCGCATCGAGACGCAGGCGAAGGCGATCAAGCTTCGGGCGGGCAGGGGAGACAACCTGGCGTCTGACATCGACAATGCGCCGGGCCGGACGGAGAAGCTGATCCGCATGGCGCGAGAGAAGTTCGGTGATGACTACGTGCTGATGATCGACGGGAACGGGTCGTACTCGGTCGACGAGGCGATCCGGATCGGGAAGATCCTGGAGGAGCACAACTTCTACTGGTATGAAGAGCCTGTGCCCTGGGACTGGTATGAAGAGCAGAAGATCGTCGAGCAGGCGATGAACATTCCCATGGCGGGCGGGGAGGAGGAGTTCGGCATGCACGGATTCCGCTACCTCGTCGGCAACGAGGTCTTCCAGTTTCTCCAGCCCGATATCTTCTACTTTGGCGGGATGGTCAGGACGATGAAGGTCGCGCGGATGGTAGAAGCCGCAGGGCTCCAGATCTCCCCGCACATCAGCGGTGGCGGTCTCGGCTTCCTCTACATGCTGCACATGGTGTCGGTCTGTCCCGCGGCAGCCGAATACCACGAATTCAAGATGTTCTCGACCAAGGATCCGAACGGCACGATCATTCCCGTCGAAAGCAAAGGCGGGCCTTTCGAAAGCGTTGGGGGGACGATTCGAGCGCCCAAAGGATCCGGACTCGGCGTGATCATCGATCCGGACTACATCAAGACACACACGACTTGTGCGAACTGAAGACGGATGTCGAAACAGGCGCCATCGGCGTCGATGAAAGGAGCAGCATGAAAGGTTTGGAGAAGCGGTCCCTCGGGAAAACCGATGCGTCTGTCACGTTTATGGGTTTCGGCGCGTTGGAGATCGGACGGGACTGGGGGTTGGGAGACAAGACACGACCTGAGGAAGACGAGGCGATCACAGTCCTAAACGGTGTGCTGGATACCGGCATCAACATGATCGACACGGCCAGCGCGTATCATCTAAGCGAAGCCCGGATCGGGAAGGGGATTGGCGGTCGTCGTGCGGAGTATTTCCTGGCCTCGAAGTGTGGGGAGCACAGTCGGGAATCCAAGACCTACTACGATTTCAGCTACGAAGCTGTCGCGGGATCGATCGATAGCAGTCTGGAGCTGTTGCACACAGAACAGATCGACCTGATGCAGATCCATTTCGGCCCTGACGCTCAGAAGGTCGTAGACGACGGCGAAACCGTACGAGCCATGCAGGAGGCAAAGGAAGCTGGAAAGGTTCGCCTTCTGGGGGCCTCGTGCGGTGGCAACATCGCTGAACAGTGCGTCGACCTGGGCGTGTTCGACGCCATGCAGATCGATTACAGCCTGATGAACCGGCGCGATGAAGGCCTGATTGCACGGTGTGAAGAGTTGGGTGTCGGTGTGGTGATCAAGGGCGGTGTGGGACGAGGACGGCTGACCCCCAAAGTGCTCGACCACATGGACGAACTGGACGACGGTGCTCGCGAGAAGGTGACGGCCTTGCTGGAGCTGGCAGACGGCGACGGCGAACAGTTGATGGCGATGGCCTTGAACTTCCTGTATCAGAGCAGCGGTGTAACCTCGGTACTGCTGGGGTCGAAGAACCTGGCCCACGTGAAATCGAACATTGAACTGCTGGAGCGAGAGATCGATCAGTCCGTGATGGACCAGGCTCTGGCGCTGACGACCTGAACACACGGTCTGAGATAGGAATGGTATGAGCAAGATTGAGCGCATCGAAACACGTTTGTACGCCGTACCGCTTGCGGAGACTTTGACGGATGCCAAACACGGGGCACACACGCATTTCGACCTGATCACTGCCACCGTTACCCTCGATGATGGCACTTCCGGGACAGGGTACACCTACACCGGTGGCCGAGGGGGGCGAGCAGTCCACGCGTTGGTCGAGCACGACCTGATTCCTGTCCTGATCGGGGAAGATGGGGCTGACGTCGAAGGGCGCTACGACCAGATGGAATGGCACATTCACTATGTCGGTCGCGGGGGGATCGCATCCTTCGCGATTTCGGCCGTCGACATCGCGCTATGGGATCTCCGATGCCGACGCGAGGGGCAGCCGCTTTGGAAGATGGCAGGGGGAGCGGATCAGTCGTGCCACGCGTACTGTGGGGGAATCGATCTGGCCTTCTCGACGGAAAGGCTTCTCGAGAACATACGGGGCTACCTGGCGGGCGGGTATAACGCGGTGAAGATCAAGATCGGCCGGGACAATCTCGATGAAGACATCGAGCGGATCGCTGCGGTAAGGGATCTGATCGGTCCCGACATCACGTTCATGGTCGATGCTAATTACGCGATGAGTGTGGAGAAGTCGATTGAAGCCGCCCGACGCTTCCAGCCGTATGACATCACCTGGTTCGAAGAACCGACCATCCCGGACGATTACCTGGGATACGCACGCATCGCCGACGCGAGCGGCATGCCGCTCGCGATGGGAGAGAACCTCCACACGATCCACGAATTCGGATACGCCTTCGAGCAGGCCAAGCTCTCGTATATCCAGCCCGACGCCTCCAATTGTGGGGGCATCACAGGTTGGCTGGCGGTGGCGGAGCGTTCACTGGAGTACGACGTGCCGGTCTGCTCACACGGGATGCAGGAGCTGCACGTCAGCCTGGTGTCGGCCCAGTCGAACGCGGGCTGGCTGGAGGTCCACAGCTTCCCGATCGACGCCTACACGACCCGTCCTCTGGTGGTCGAGAACTATCGAGCGGTTGCGCCTGATGAGCCCGGTGTCGGCGTCTCGTTCGATTGGGACAAGCTCGAACCCTATCGGGTATCCTGGGGACCTGCTCAGTAGAGGAATGGAGAGAGGGCCCCGGACCTCGACTCACTCGGGGTAGTATCGCGCGTTGCCTTCGATGGCCGCAAGGTTTTGTGGCGGATACAGCTCCTCCGCATCCTCGACGATATCGACACCCCATCCCGGACCAGTAGGCAGGTGGACATAGCCGTCTTCGACAACGAGCGGCTCGGTGAGGAGTTCGTTGTAGACCGGCAGGTTGCGGTGGATGAGTTCCTGGATCGGCGCGTTCGGCGTGCACGCGTCCAAGTGGATGGAAGCGACCGTAGAGATCGGTCCGTTCGAGTTGTGAGGGGCGACCATCACGTAGTAGACCTCCGCCATCGCTGCGATCTTGCGCAGCTCGAAGATCCCGCCCGCGTGACAGATGTCGGGTTGGATAAAGCGGACCACGTTCTGCTCGAGGACTTCGCGAAACTCCCAGCGTGTGTAGAGCCGCTCGCCGACCGCGATTGGGATGTCCACGGCGCGGCTCACCTCGGCCAACGCTGAGACGTTGTCCCAGAGGAGCGGCTCCTCATACCAGTAGACCTCGTACGGCTTGAGCTTCTCCGCCATCCGGATCGCGCTCCAGGTGTTCAGCCGATTGCGGACGTCGACGGCGATGTTCACGTCCGGACCGACTGCCTCACGTATCAACTGCATGTGCCTGATCGCGCTCTCCTCTTCTTCCTGCGTGATCAACTGGGCCACGTGCCCGAAGGGATACCACTTGATCGTGTCGAACCCTTCGGCGACGACCGCCGCCGCGTTGGCTGCGAGCTCTTCAGGCGACCGCGCGCCGCCGAACCACCCGTTCGCGTAGCCCTTTACCTTCTCCCGCACCTTCCCGCCAAGCAACTCGTAAACAGGTAGGCCTGCGACCTTACCCTTGATGTCCCAAAGCGCCTGTTCGATCCCGCTGATGGCCGTCATCGTGACGGGCCCGCCTGACCATACGGTCCGTCGGTGTAGCGCATTAAAGATGTGCTCGATCTGCGTGGGATCCTGTCCGATCAGGAAGTCGCGATAGGCCTGCACTTCGGCGCGAACGGCAATCTCCTTCTGCTGGAGGCTCGCCTCACCGATACCTCTGATCCCTTCGTCCGTGTGAATGCGGACAAAGGGCCAGTGCACGGCCTGGATGAGTTCGACATCCGTGATTCTCATGACAATCTCTCTTGTCTGTACCGCTCATCCCGAGTGCCCGGAGCCGCAGCTCTTGCGGCGGAGGGTGTATCGAGGGACGGTCGTATACCATCAGATAGACGGCGACCTCAGAGCAGGCTCAGCAGTATAACACCCCTGCTACGGATACCAATCCTTCGATGCGTACGTAAACGGCGCGATCTCATCCTGCAGACCATCTCGAACCTTGTTCACCCACGCGGGCTCACTCAGCAGAGGCCTACCCACCGCGACCATATCGAATTCACCGCGATCGAACCGCCGCATCAGCTCGCCCTGACCCTCCTGCCCGTCTCCGTAAAACTCCTCTGTGACCAACCCGATGTTGCCAACCGTGATCGTGGGCGACTCCGTAATCTCCCGCGTCCATCCCGCCAGGTTGAGATCGGACCCCTCGAACTCCGGAAGCCAGAAGCGTCGGGTGCTGGCGTGGAAGACATCGATACCGGCTTCCTTGAGCGACAGCAGAACCTCGAAGAGCTCGTCGGGTGACGCAAACTCTGCTGAGCCTTGCAATCGCCAACGCCCCATTGTGAGAACCGAATGGCGATCGGATACGCCTCTCCGATGGATCCGCGAATGGCTCGGACGAGATCGTAGACAAAATCTGCGTTCCCCGACCGCATGAAACTGTCGAGCAGATACCCGTGCGCACCGTGCAACTCGATCCCATCGAACCCGGTCTCCTGCGCGAGCGTAGCAGCCCGGTGAAAGGCATCGAACAGCTCCTGACGGTCCGCGGCAGTCGCCTCCTGGACGACACGCTTACCATCTTCCTCGTGAGGAAAGGCCGCGATCCCGGGTTTTGCTTTCGGCCCTTGGTGCCAGATCTGCACAAACGTCTTCGCCGGCGTCTCAGCGACCCGGTCGAGCACCTTCCGCCATCAGTCCACGGCCTCTGGCGCAAGTCTGGGAATGTCCGGGTCGTGCGCTGCGAGGGGATGCTCCGGAAGCGTGCCTTCCGTAATGATCAGCTCAATCCCACCAACTGCGCGACGGTGATAGTATTCAGCAGCCGTGTCGTTGGGTACACCACCAGGCGACCCCATCCGCGTAATGGGCGCCATCGCAAACCGGTTCGGCAGATTGAGATTCTTGATGCGATAGGGTTCGTAAAGGGGTTCCAGCATTCATCCTCCCAGATTTCCGCTGTTAATGTATAAATACATATCAATATATTTATACAATAGTTTCTGACTCTCGCAAGCTAGATCGCCGACGTAGATGGGCTCTGTATCTGGCTGTAAGAGTGGTTTTCCCAACTTGTTTACCGGAGGGCGGCTGCCTCTCAGACGCCCGAAGCCCACGAAGGACCCCGCAGTCCGACGCGTTCTTCGCGGCGGACGAGGAGGCCGAAGTGGCCGATGAATCGGGTTAGGTCGGTAACCTATCTGCCCAATCCCTAGTATTCGGATTTGCTTGCAGAGAGCCCACCCTCCCTGTATTCTAATCGTCAGGAAATCGGCCGGCACAGGGGCTATTGTACACCCCTGAAGTAGACGGCCGAATCTTTACGGACTCCCCGCGACACCGCCTCTACTCATATACCGTATACTCCTGAGGCTCCCCCAGAGGCCTTCACCCGAACAGGAGATCATGCCCGAACCATGCTGAGCGAAAACCAGATTCGAGACTTGGTGGCCGAGAGCGGCGCCCGCGTCAATGAAGGCCGTCCGGTCAAGCAGATTATTGCCGATGGCGATATTCCGCGCCTGAACGGCTGCACCGTCCTCGAGGGGAAGGTGTCGGACTCCGTGTTCGGGGACGACCTGAAGTCCAGCGGCGGCAAGCCGATCCGGCTGATGTTCCGGAACAACCGCATTTCGACCCACGACGTCAATCGGGGCGCGATCCCGTTCAAGGACCAGGTCCTGGCGAACAACCACGACCACATGCTTCAGCTGGTCGAGCACGTCCTGGGGAGCTCCCAGTTCAAGGTGCCCGGCCTCCAGCCCAGTTCGACGGTAATCCCGTCGGAGAACCTGAACCTGCTGATGGTCGAGAACGTGCTCCGGATGTATAACGCCGAGAGCAGTACGTCGACCTCGCTCTACCAGGCCTGGCTCAAGGCGCAGGAAGCAGGCGAAACGACACTCGATTACGCGGGGCACCAGATCGACGTCGGGGCGCTTTCGGCGAACGGGGTCCTTCCGTATCTGATGGATACGCCGAGCACGAAGGCCAAGGTGGATCGCACGATCGACCCGAAGTATCTGTTCGATAACGTTGTCTGCACGCAGGCCCAGTATAACCAGATCCGGAATGCGTCGATGATGGCCTTCGGCATGGTCTCGCAGTATCTGGCAGAGCGGGGGATGATCCTCGTCGACACCAAGACCGAGCACGGCGTCAACACGGACGGACGGATTGTGGCCGCCGACGAGTTGTATACGATGGACTCGAGCCGTTTCTGGCGGATGGATGATGATGGGTCGCCGCTGACCCGGGACGGGAAGCCGGTGTCGTTCTCGAAGGAGTTCGCCCGTGGTATGGTGACGGACAAAGACTCTCAGCAGTTTACGGACGAGCAGGCCGGTGAGATCGCCGTCCGCTACATCCAGGGACTGCAGCACCTCACGAGCAAGGCTTTCGAGCCGGATCTGCGGTCCCGTGATCAGCGCATCGTCGAGTCCACGAATATGATCCTGGATCACCTTCTGTAGGATATACTTGATCGATGCAGAGAAGGGGCGGCTCAGTTATGGGCCGCCCCTTTCGCGTTTCAGTACGCGTCGAAAATCCTGTGAATCCCTATGGCTGCGCGTTTGACCCCAGCCACTGTTGGATCGTGGCTGACTGGGGATGATCGGGAGCACGCGTCAGGACATGTTGGAACAGACGGCGTGCCTCTTGGGCGTAACCCAGCTTAGTGCTCGCGATCGCCGCATCCATCAGAGGTCCGGTTTCCTCGGGTGCCAGCCGGACCGCCTCTCGGAGCGGGGTGAGTGCCTGCGCGGTCTGGCCTGTCTTCAAGAGGGCGACACCCAGCTGGTGATGCGCGCCCCAATCCGAAGGTGCGATGTTCGCGGCAGCCTCGAACGCTGCGACGGCCTTACCGAATCGTCCGATACCGGCAAGGGCACGACCTCTCAGCTTGTGCACGTCCGGTGCGGTGGGATCGATCGCGAGGGATTGATCCAGGTCTGCGAGGGCCTTTGCGTGGTTTCCGAGCTCGAAGTGCACCTTACCCCGTCCGTGGAACGCACGCGCGCTGTCCCCGGCGCCCAACGATGCGGTGTAATGTGAGAGCGCTTTCGAAAAGTTGCCTCGTCGGTATTCGATCGGGGCGGCGATCTCGGCTGCCCGGGCTCTCCAGGTGTCATTTTCCAGGAGCGGACCCAGCAGGACGAGTGCGAGAATGTCCTGCGTGGCGAGGTCCAGGTCCTCGACGGTCGAGAGCGCGTAGGCAGGGTCGACGCGTCCCACCTGGCCCAGGAACTGAAACGCCGTGTCGAAATCTCCGGTCAGTCCGTATGCGTTCCCGATGCTGGCATACAGTAAACCTGTCTGCACGCCGTAGTCCGATTCGACGCGATGGTAGAGCGGGATGGCCGTCGCGGGATCATTCACACTGTATTGATGGTAGCGGGCCGTGTTCAGGAGGTATCGCCACTCGAAGGCCCGGCACCTCGCGTGGGCGGCGATCAGGAGGATCGCGCCGAACACAAAGGCGGCCGCTCGTGCAAAGCGCAGGCTGGATAAACGGTTGTAAAGATAGAGGAGTTCGGCAGCAGTCAGGGTACTCGAGGCAATCGATGGCAAATACCAGTAGCGCGTGAAGAAACGGGGTCGGGCGGAGAGAGAGGACTGGACCGCGGCAGCCACGATCCAGAGGGTTAGCAGCAGGACCGACGGAGACCGACGAGCGAGATAGGCCAAACCGATCAGGATGAACACGCCGGCATAGGTGTAGGCGGTGTAGTAGGATTCCCCCAGGTCGTAGGGGGGGCTTCTGACCTGCCTACCGGCGACACGTAACTGGTCAGGATGAGCCGGCCCACGAACATACAGGTCTGTGGGACAACGTGCAGTCCCAGCTCGATCTGATGTTTGTCCGGCTTCGTAGCGCCCGTGCCGAAAAGGGTGATGTTTGCTAGGATGAGCACGAGTCCCAACACGGTGCACGCGATCGGGATGGCCAGGGCGACCCGGTCTCTGTGCGCATACCAGGCATACCAGATGGGCACAACGATCGCGATGTGGGACTCGTAGGACATGCAGCACGCCAGGAAGGCGCAACTGGCGAAGACGACGTCGGGTCGTCTGGATCGGAGCGTGAGGATTACGGCAGTCTGGGCAAACGCCGCCCCCATCAACGTCGCGCTGGCGGCGATCTAGTAGACGGCCTCGTAGCCAACTGTATTGATCGCGAGCAGGAAGGCCGCGACGAGCCGTGCGGATTCACTCTGAAAGATCCTTCGGGCGAGGAGATAGCAGAGCCAGACGTTCAGCAGGCGGAGGAGGATGTTCGCGGTGTGAAGCGCGACGGTATTTGCACCAAATTGCCCATACATCGCCAGGACGTAGAGGGGACCACCCGGGACGGTTTCTTCGAATCGGGGGAGAGAAGCGTTGCGGAGGATTCGAGAACCCGCCGCGCTTTGAGGATGTGATCTTAGTCGTTTTCCGCCCACGGTTGTGAAGGCAGGCCGCGATAGGCGGACAAGGACCATCCGAGGAGAATCAGGATCAGTATGCGCTGTGGCGTGGGGATCCTCCTGGAGTTGGCTGGTCGAAAGCCAGAGGGGGACGGCCCTTCAGTATCCCGTTTGCATCATCCTGGAGTCAGCGAATATCGGCTGATTTCCGATCACCATGCACGTGCGAATCTGAACAGGGGAATTGCGCCATCGCACGTTGTCGATTGTAGCGATCGGAAGTGGGTATGGTTAAAGAAGAAGCCGTTCACGTGCTACGAAAAGAGCTGGCCAAGTATCTCGGCGTATTCCGAGTTGATCGATCTTGAGGCCTAGAACACCACGGTACAGAGGAGTATGAGGGGCATCCGCAGATAGGTTTCACGGATGGTAACGATGCTCGAGGAAGATGGAGGAGAAGCAATGGTTTCAAAATTGACCTGAAATCGGTATCCCTTCCTTGTTTCCACCGAACAGCCTGACTATGCTTGAGCACCCCTCGTTCCAACCTGCCTGATCGCCCTCTCCCGTTCTCGGGGGCACCATTGATTCAAATCGAAAAACCGCCGAGGCAGCTGCCGCGATACTTCGTCGGCGTGTCCGTGCCCGGCGAGTCAGACCTGCCGTTCGTCGAGTTCATCGACTCCTTCTACCGGGAGACGGCGCTCCAGGAGCTGGTCGACGCCGCATCGGCACATCCACGCGCCCGGTTCGCCGTTCTCGTCAACCGGGCGACGTCCAACCCAGTTATTTGGGACCCTGCCGTGGGCCGGTCCGCTATGGCCCGGCACCTGGAAGCGGCGCGGCCGTTGATCAAACAGGGTCGACTGTTCACGCTGCTGATCCAGCTGGATGAGGAGCAGGGCTACGACGAGAAGGTGCTGACCTACCTGCGTCATCTGGCCGCGCTCCCGATCAGCGAGCGGCAGTCCGTTCACGTAGAGTTCCGTCACCTGTCCTGGCACGCCTTGCCCGTCTTCCAGGCGCTTCGGGACGACGGGATTGGTGTGTCCAACATCGAACAACCCACGTCGATCGATGCCTTCCCGCTCAAAGCCTACGCGACGACCGAGCTCGGGTATATCCGATACGGTCGCCGCAAGCCGTATACGGAAGAGGAGGTCGCCGATCGCGTGCACGGTCAGGTGGAACTGGGGAAGAAGGTGGCCGACGCGGCGGTGGTCTGGAGCCGGGAGTATAACGACCTGGCCGTGGAAAACGCGCGGACCTGCGTCGGGTTGCTGGGAGAGCGGATGAGCGAGGGATGCGTAAAGAGTCCTGCGTAGTTATCCTCGGGTTCTTGCACGTTGTGCCTGAAGCCCGTCCACTGCTATGGAAGTCGTCCAGAACTTGACAGAGTCAGGGTGGCCGTGCTTCTGAACACCGGAGAGGCGATCGAGACCGCGGTCGACCTGGTGCCCACGCATCACGTGTAGCGGATACCTATCTGAGGCTGAAAGGATTGCCGGCGAACGACCGGCCGAATGAAGTGCTGGTGGTGAGGCTGACGTTCGATCGCGACGTGACGGGCATTGAGGTGGCGACGGAAGAAGAGGCCGGGTCCGTCGACATCCGTCAGAGGTAGGCTACTCGTCGAAGACCGAATTGACGGCTTCGAGCAGTTCTTCTTTGGTGAAGAGCTTGACGAGCGTCTGCCGCGTGCCCACTAATTCGGCGGCGGGCAAGCGGTTGTAACTCCCGTGGTACCCGGTGATCGCGATCGCCCGAAGGTCCGGATGACGCTCCTTGAGCGCTCGGATCGTTTCGACCCCGTGCTGACTCGGCATCGTGATGTCAGTAATCACGATGTCGATGTCTTTCTCTTCAAAGACAGTCGTGCCCTCGATGCGGTTCTCGGCTTCGTGGACTTCGTACCCTTCACAGACCAGAAACTCCGTTATCGGTGAACGTACTTCCTCATCGTCTTCGATCACCAGAATTTGAGGCACATGACCCTCCACGACAGGGGCAGCCTGGGTGATCCGGAGGACTTCGGTCAGGAGATCAGCTCTTCGACGGCGACGATTGGATCTCTGGGCCGAAGCGGCTTTTCGAATATGCGGTCGGCGCCGAGTTTGTGTGCCACCGGCAGATGGTGAAGACCCGTACCGGTGACCATGACGATTTTGGCGTCTGCCTGTAGCTCTCCTATCTTGCTGATGACCGAGTGGTCATCGAGTTCGGGCATTTCGATGTCTGTTATGACGAGATCGGGCCGTTTGCTCGCGAACGAGTCGACACCTTTTCTGCCGTCAGGCGCTTTGGCCACCTTGTGCCAGGTCGACTCGAAAGCTTCTAGCTAGACGAGCCGCACAGGCAATCAAATACGGTAATCTCAACGCTGAAGAGTTTGGCAGGATAAAAGCCGTCATTGTTGACTCGACCTACGAGGCCTGGACGCCCGACTGCGCTCGACAGAAGTCTGCACACAAACGGTGGGGCACGAAGTAAGATGTATTATTTTGCAGACAAGCCGGAACCACGTATCGCGTTCATCACAGCCATCGTGGAGAAAGGCGTAGATCACAAGACGATCCGCCAGGCGATTCAGGCCGGTCACCTGAACATGGATTGGCTGGTCTGTGTGCCCCTGGTAGTGGACGATGAGAAGTACAAGAAGTGGACTCCGACCCCGACCAGAAGAATTGGCCGATCCCATCGCTATAAGGAGAATGGTGATGTCCTGGACTCTTAACCTTGCGACGATAAGCCAACTTAGTTGTGTACGTGATGCGCTTTCGTTGAAACTTCAGACTGATGGTGGTCTTCTCACTCAAGCTATGTTCGACAAGGTCGACGCCTGGGTCCAAGAGCACGATCGGCGGGTAAAATCTGGACCGCTCCACGTAATCCAGCCCAAGTGACCTACAAGGCCCCTGAGAGGCTCATACAGACACAGAAAGGCCTAGGCACATACATCATCATTGTCCCAGGCCTTTTTGGGTGTCTTAAATCGGATTTATTTGCGCTGCCTTCTCCGCTGTCGATCGTCCCTAGCTCGTCGTCTGCGACTCTCTTGGACCAGGCCTGGCCCAAGACCTGACTGCTGGCCCTTCTGAGCAGCGGCAGCGACATCCTCGTAGTCCCCCACGTCGAGGATCGGCATCCCCTTCTTTGCCTGCTCGTATGTCATCCGCGCTGGTGCTCCCCTGGCTTCGATCACCTGCGGTTCGCGTAGTCATCGATAATCAGCACTTTCTCCACACTTTCCTTGCCAGAACCTGCCCGACACGAGCTCGATTGGGCGTGCAAAGGTAGGGGCACCCCCCTGATCTTTCAACACGCCCGGGATGAAATGGCCGGTTGAGACGGATGTGATGGTTTGGCGTTAAGTTTATTTAAAACAATATTTTATATTCTATTTATTCGATGCTAAACCGGATTGTAACCTGTGCCCGGGTCTCCAGCAGGCCCGGTTCGATCGGCGTATCCGCCCGGGCGGCGGATGCCATCATCCGCTCGACTTTGGGGGCGTAGTGAGGCCCGCCTGTTCGCATCTGGAGCACCGGCCCCAGCATAGCACCAGCCTTGCCCACCAGGATGGAGGCTTCGGCTCGCGCATTCTCGACTGCACGCTCCAACGCCCGTGAACGGGCCTGAGTCGGGTCGGAATGCTCAAAACGGATGTGATTCACTCGGTCTGCCCCGGATGCGGTGGCCCGGTCCATCAGGGCGCCGACCTTACGCAGGTCGTGGATGGTGACGTTGATCGTGTTGTGCACCGTATACCCCATGGGCTGCAGATCCCGGTCCGATCGCTGACGGTCAGGATACCTGGGCGTGACCCGGTAGTGACGGGTCTGGATATCGAGGGTGTCGAGTCCGAGTTTCTTGATGCCGTCGATCAGCCTGGCGGTGCGTGATGCGTTGAACTTGGTGGCTTTCTCGACGTCTTTGCCTTGCGTCTCGACAGAAAACGCGACCTTGGCCACGTCTGGCCTTTGCGAGACAACGCCGATCCCGGTAACTTCGACGGATCGGGTGTCGCCCCCCTCAGCCGTCACCGGCAGGACAAACGAGGCGACGACGACCGTAGCGAGGAAGATGTGAATTGGCTTCATAGAGCCTCCTTGCGGCAGAGTAGGTCTTCACGAGTGGTAGTGTTTATATGGTTGGTTTTCCCTTGGCGTTTCTTGGCGTCCTTGGCGGTTAAAGGGGGAAAACCTTCACACTGAGCGTCTTGGAATGGCTGTTGCCAAACACCTCGAATACCTGAATCGCGGCACCGAGTTCTGGAATGAGTGGCGGACCGAGAATCCCCGGATCCGTCCGGTACTCACCGGCGTGTCGCTCACGAACCGGGACTTCTCGGGCATCAATTTCCTGAAGGCGAACCTGAGTGGCTCGGATCTGTCCGGATCGACGTTCAGTTCTGCGAATTGTCGTTACACCGATTTCAGCGGTTGTTCCCTCCACGATGCCGATTTCACATCAGCGAACATCATGTTGGCCGACCTGACCGGCGCAAACTTGTCCGGCGCGAAAGGGCTGTCCAGGACGCAAATCGAAGCCGCCCTGACCGATCCAGCGACTGAGCTTCCGGATCTGGGCTGACCACTACTCTCGGAACGCAGGGAACGAAAAGGGGTTCCACACGTTTCGTACGTGGGAACCCCTTTCAGTTTGCCTGGTTCAGCTCAGGATTAGTGTGTGCCTGCGACGCTCAACACCGTGCCGCCCTCTTCCTTCTGAACGGTCGAGGCGTCGATCTGCTCCTGGAGTTTCTTGTGATACAGGTCGTCGTCGACCGGAATGTCCACCCAGTCGTCCGTCCAGGCTGACAACAGCATGGCGTTGGCGATCTCAAGCCCGTGGATCCCCTCGGTCCCCGGAGCAAGCAGGTCGCTTCCGCTCTGGATCGCATCGCACCAGTTCTTGGTGATGCCTTTGTGCCCTTCGCCGCCCTTGCCTGCCGGGATGTCGCACTTCCAGACCTCGGGGCTTCCGAAGCCACCCTTGTACTCCTTACAGAACTGGCTGACCGACTCACGGGAGCGCCAGAATGTGATGTTCCCGCCCTCGAGCACGATCTTACCGTTGTCACCGACCACCTCTAGGCGGTTGGTACCCGGTGCTTCACCGGTCGTGGTAATGAACACACCCGTCCCGCCGTTCTCGTATTCGACGTAGGCGGTGACCGAGTCGTCGACCTCGATGTTGTGATACTTTCCGAAACCGATAAAGGCCCGAACCCGGTTGGGCTTTCCGCAGATCCATTGCCAGAGGTCGAGGTTGTGAGGGCACTGATTCATGAGCACGCCCCCACCCTCACCGGCCCATGTCGCGCGCCAGCCTCCCGAGTCGTAGTAGCTCTGTGAGCGGAACCAGGTCGTGATGATGTAGTTCGTTCGCTGGATCTCGCCCAGATCTCCCGACTGAACGAGGTCACGCATCTTCTGGTGCGCGCTCAGGGTCCGCTGGTTGAACATCAGACCGAACACGCGATCCGATTTCTCGGCCGCCTCGTTCATCTCGCGGACCTGCTTCGTGTACACACCGGCCGGCTTTTCGATCAGGACGTGCAGTCCGAGCTCCATCGCTCGGATGGCGAGCGGCGGGTGATCGTAGTGGGGGGTCGCGATGATGGCCGCATCGATGGAACCCGAGTTGAACATGTCCTCGGCGGTTTCGAAGCACTGGACGGTCTCGCCCAGGGTGTCCTTCGCCCAATCGATGCGGTCGGGGTTGGTGTCGGCCACGGCGACGAGTTCACCGTTGGGGACTTCACCCGCGGTCAGGTAGCGACTGTGACCGGAGCCCATGTTCCCGACACCGACGATCCCGATTCTGACTTTACTCATCCTTACACTCCTTGATACCGATTCCTGCGGTCGCACCCTGCGACCTGCTGATTTTACACGACTTGGGAAGCGACTCACATAATAATGGGGCACGCAGACTCAGCAAAGTCAAAACGAGCAAACGAGGCGTACAAAGAAAGAGACCGCATCGCGCTCGGGAGCGGCTTCCTGACCGCGAAGTCGATGCCTGAGCCGTTGGAGGATACAGGACTGCGTATCCTGCTTCGGCGCTTGAACTACGCACTTCTCACTGGCCGGCGTCTCGACGTCCCAGGTCGGATGGTGCTCCAGGAGCGCCACACTTACCTCGCGGTCCGGAATCTCAGGTCGATTCAGGGGCGTGAGCGCCGCGCTGCAGGCGTTACAGGTAAGGTGATCGTCTCTGAATCGAATACCCATTTGTGTACTTCCCGTTGTGTTGCCTTCTTACACCCGGCCTCGAACTGCATGTTCGGTGCCATTGGTGTTGGGTGTTTAATAAACCAGTATAAATAAATAATTTGTGTCAATGTCCGGGCTGTGGGAGCTCGTTCCACGCGTCGTCAATTGGGCGCATATCCTTCATCGCGTCGCATCGTCTGATGGTTTACAGCCACTAGATCTGACGCATTCCAGGAACATCACATGTCTGATCTTGCTCTACTGGGCGGGACACCCGTTCGAGACACACCCTTTCCGGAGTGGCCCGCCTACTCGACAGAGGAGGAGGCCGGGGTCGTGCTTGACGCGTTGCGGTCCGGTCACCTGTGTGGGGCAGCCGGGGGGACCTACAACCCGGCCTTCGAAGAAGCGTTCGCATCCTGGTGTGGCGCCACAGGTGCAGTGACCTGCAATTCGGGTTCGTCGGCCATTCACGTTGCGTTGGAGGCCGTCGGTGTGGGGCCCGGGGACGAGGTCATCGTTCCTGTCTACACATACTATGCCTCTGGGACCTCTGTTCTGGTGGCGGGGGCCATCCCCGTGTTCGCGGATATCACCCCTGGAGAGTCCAACCTTGACCCGGGTGCTTTCGAAGCTGCGATTACAGACCGCACCAAGGCGGTGATGGTCGTTCACGCCGACGGGGTGCCAGCGAACATGGACGCCATCTGCGAAGTGGCTGATCGACACGGGATCTCAATCGTAGAGGATTGCTCCCACGCTCACGGGGCGAGCTACCGAGGGATCCGAACGGGGATCCTGGGCGACGTAGGCGCGTTCAGCATCCAGCATAAAAAGATCCTGTCCGTCGGCGAGGGCGGCGTCGTGGTCAGCAAACATCCCGAGGTTGTCGAGCGGGCGAGGGCATTCGTGAACCTGGGTGGTGGGACCGACACTGGTGTTCTCGGACCCAACCTGAGGATGGGCGAGATGCACGGTGCGCTGGCACTCAAGCGTATGACGCGCGTCGACGACGAGAACCGTCAGCGACGCGACAATGCCGACTGCCTGCTGGCCGACGTAGCCGACCTGCCCGGCGTACGGCCGGTGCCCGTGGGGATTCCCGATCACATTGAGCCGGTCTATTACAACCTGATCCTGGCGTATGAGCCGGATGAACTGGGGATCGACCGAAAGACCTTCTCCGATGCAGTACAGGCGGAAGGTGTACCACTGCGATCCGGTTTCTACAAGCCACTCAACCTGCTGCCCGTGTTCGCAGAACAGCAGGCGTGGCCGTATCTGCTAGAAGAGAACAAGCCGAGCGTAGCCCGGGGACTCTATGGCCCAGGCAAGTGTCCCGTCGGTGAAGCGTTCATGGAGAAAGGGCACCTGGAGTTGAAAGTCCATCCACCGGTTGGCGAACGCGAGATGTGGGGTGCGGGGGCGGCCATCAAGAAGGTGATTGAGGGCGTGGGGTCACTGGCTGATCGCGAGGCCAGAGATGCCCTGTGAGCGCTTCCTCGCCGGGGCGGCATGCGTCGACATTACCCCGCGCTACGAGCTGCCGAACTACAACGGCGAGCCAGTTCGGTTCGACGAGGACGCGAGTCCGCTCACCTGTCAGGCGGTTGCCTTTGAAGACGGTGAGACCAAAGGCGCGATCATCTCTGTCGACTCCGCCTTTGTCGATCGACCGCTGCTGCTGACGATCCGGGATGCCTGCGAACGTGCAACCGGTATCCCCGGTTCGAACATCCTGCTTGCAGCGACGCATACCCACGCTGCCCCCGCCAGCTGTCCATCCTTCCTGTCCGGCGCGCTTCCGGATCCGCTGTATGTCGATGTCTTGGTCAGCGGTGCCGTCGAGGCGCTCGCTAACGCGCGTGGAGACCTGCGCGCAAGCTTCGTCAAAGCCGCTAACCTGTCAGCACCCAGGTATGAGAAGAACCGCCGTCTGATTCGTCCGAACGGACTGGTGGTTATGTCCAGCGCAAACAATGCCGACGCCTCGTTCCCGCCGGCCGGGCCGACGGACCCTGTCCTGCCGATCCTCGCATTCACTGAGCCTGACGGATACCCGACCGCTATTGTCACCAACTACGCCTGCCACAACAACTGTGTCAGCGGGACATATCACGGAGATATCGGTGGCCGAATCGGCGATGCGTTGAGGGCGCGATACGGTGCTCAGCTCGTGACGCCGTTCATCGAGGCTCCCTGCGCCGACGTCATCTGGGCAGGCCCGGCAGAGGGTCCGTCACGTGGAGACGACCTTGCGGTGATGATCGGGGAAGCAGTGAAAAGTGGGGTGGAAGTCGCGCTGGAATCGACATCGCCGATCCCGGTCCAGATGGTAACGATTCGATCCCTGGTCGAAGACTATCCGGATCGCCCGCACGGAGAGTCGACATACTGCCGGGACGGTAGCCGAGGAGACACACCGGAGATCCAGGAACGACAGAGAAGACGCTATGATCCCGAAGAAGAAGCGGTGAAGACAAGGGGCGACACCACCTGTCCCGTCGAGATCATGGGGATCTCCTTCGGTGACGTCGCGATCGTGACCAATCCGGCCGAGCTGTTCGTCGAATTCGGGATCGAGATCAAAGATCGATCACCCTTCGACGTCACGCTGGTCGCCGAACTGTCCAACGGCTACTGCGGCTATGTCGGTCCGGAACACGCATTCGATCAGCAAGGCTATGAGGTGCACCGCTCAGTCTATACGTGTCGGCTGGCTAAAGAATCCGGCAGACGGATCACGGATACGTCCATACAGATGCTGGAGGATTTACAGTCGACTGAATGAGAATTGCCAGAGGGGTTGGGATAGAGAATGTGTAGTAATCTGCCGTTGCCAGGGCTTCGCGATGGGTTGGTTCTCTCCTCTCCTGCGAAGTGGGAGAGGACTATCGCGCTGTAGGCGAGATCAGGTGAGGGCCGGATATGGATTCGCCACACGCTTCGACTTCCAACGTGAAGGTGCCTTACCTACGAACTACAAGACAACATCGAACAGCCCGGCCTGTGTCTCGCCCAGTCCGGGCGTCTCTCTGCATAGCTCTCCATCGCCGCCTGATCATCGTACGGACGACGCAGGACTTCGAGCAACTCGCTGATCATCGTATGGTCACCTTCCTCTGCCTTGTCGATCGCCAACTGAGCCAGGTAGTTTCGGAGAACATACTTCGGGTTTGTTCGGTGCATCAGCTCGACGCGGGCTTCGTTCCCTTCCGACGACACCCGGTCCGCGTAGCGTCGCAACCATAGGTTCACGCGAGAGGCGAGGTCGGGCGTGATCTGGTCCTCGACATAGTATGCCTCCCGGAGTAGCTCGGGAATCGGACCGTCGCAGGTGATCTCCGACAGCTCGACACGGGCCAGGTTGCGGTAGAAGATCGTCATGTCCGTCTCGGCCGACTGCAGGATTGTGTGGAGGTCGGACACTAGCTCGTCATCCGTCTTCCGTACATAGGAGCCCAGGCCGAGCTTCCCGGCCATCATCGTCTGCCACGCCGCCTCGAAGTGCCTGGGATAAGCGTTCACGACCTCCTGCAGCGGTTCTACCTCTTCGATCAGTGGGTAGATGGCCTGACCGAGCTGAACGAGGTTCCAGTGGGCGATCTGGGACTGATGTCCGAACCGGTATCGCTTCCCGCCCGCGTCCGTCGTGTTCGGCGTCCAGTCGGGATCAAAGTTCTCGAGCCAGCCATACGGCCCGTAGTCGATAGTCAGACCCAGGATCGACATGTTGTCCGTGTTCATCACCCCATGGACGAACCCGACCCTCATCCAGTGAGCGATCATGTCGGCAGTCCGCCGACAGATCTCGTCATACCACGCGAGATAGGTATCCTTGCTCGGGGCGCCTAGATGTGGAAAGTCCGTCTCGATCGTGTAGTCGACCAGCTGGCGGAGCACGTCGAAGTCCTCCCGCGACGTGAAGATCTGGAAGTTGCCGAAGCGGATGAAGGAAGGGGAGACGCGGCAGACGACGGAGCCCGGTTCCTCTTTCGGGTTCCCGTCGTAGAACATGTCACGGACGACCTGCTCGCCTGTCAGCACGAGGCTCAGGGCCCGGGTCGTGGGGACGCCCAGGTGGTGCATCGCCTCACTGCACAGGAACTCGCGCACCGAGGACCGCAGAACCGCCAACCCGTCAGCTGTGCGTGAATAGGGGGTAGGCCCCGCACCCTTCAGCTGCAGCACCAACCGATGGCCTTCCGCGTTGACGATCTCACCCAGATTGATGGCGCGTCCGTCACCGAGCTGAGCCGCCCAGTTCCCGAACTGGTGCCCACCATAACACATCGCGAACGGATCCATCCCGTCCGCAATCCGGTTCCCGCCAAACACCTCAGCGAACGCCTGCGACGAGACGTCCGACTCGGGGATCCCCAACTCTTCCGCCATCTCTCGCGAGTGAACGACCAGCTCCGGCCTGGCCACCGGCGTCGGCAGCACGCGCGAATAGCATGCCCCCATGACCTGACGGCGAAAGTTCTCCGATTCCGGATCAGCCGGCAGCTCTCTAGTAAATCGGTTATCGAATTCCAGTGTATCTAACAAACCGACCACCTGAGTGCGCTGTGTACGCCGCACATCCCGAGTAGGGCTCGACTTCCTCGAGCACGTATCGAGGGACGGTCGTAACCGTCCTTGGTTTTTGTCGTACCCACGCCCCGAATCATACCAGAATCCCCAGATCTGACCACCCGATCACCCCCACGGAAATCGATACGTCGGATCGTTCACACACCGCTCGATCCTGATTTTCAGCCGTACACGGGTCCCCGGCGGAAGCGCGACCTCGAATGAGGTCGCATCCGGCGCTGCCGTTTCTTCTTCAGTCTCCAGGTTCGGAGCCGCGTAGGTCCCGACGCCTGACGGGTACTCGCTGACCATCCGATCATACGCGATGCGCGTGAACCGGTGTTCCGCCAGCGTCCCTGATTGCACGATGATCCGCTTTGCTTCCCACGTACTGGTGTTCACCAGCTCCACGTCGACCTCATCTCCCGTCACACGACTGACCAGGGCAGCCGTGTCGCTGGGCAGCCCGGGGCGTTTACGCTCGGCATCGAAATACCTGAGCGGGGCCATAAGCAGACCCCCGTTGTAGAGAAACTGTGGCGCGCCCATGGTCAGCTGAATCAACACCTCGGTCGTGACGGGGTTGAGTTGCTGCCACCAGTGGATGTGGTTGTCGCGCGGGTCGGTCTCGTCTTGACGGATCTGTTCGCACCGGCGGTAGACCTGCTCGAGGCTCGCCTGGAGACCGCGCACGGGATAGTCCGGGTTGTCACCCTGAAGATACGCAATCCAGGGTTGCTCGTGTCCGGCATCGTCCTTCCCGTGGAACGAGATGACCTTTCGCCAGTCGTATCCCTCTTTCTCGCGAATCGCGAGGATGGTCTCCCAGTCCTGCACGTCCCCGCATGCATTCCACAGAGCAGCTGGATACATCGGAGCCATCGGTTGCCAGTCGAACCAGCCGTTGTCTCCATACCGATAAGGGACGACCCACGTCTCTTCACCTTCGAGGGCCTCGAACTGCGCGATCCAGTGTTGTTCCAGGCTCATCTGGGACCTTAACGTTTCCAGGTCGTCCATCTTGCCGAGATCCATGACGGTCCTGATCTGGGTACGAGGGAGGTCGAGATACTTGGGCTCCTTCGTCAGTAGGAAGCACTGGATGCCCGCCAGAATGGACGCCATCGCGATGTTGTAGAAGCCGTGTGGCCAGGTCCATCCATACCTGCTCCCATACCATTTGCCATCCGTATACTGACCCACGAGCCCGTCCAGTCCGACGTTGTCCGGCAGCAGGCCACCGTTCGCATCCGCGCGCTTGATCCACCCGTCGACATACCGGGTCAACCAGTCCGCATACTTGGTCTCACCCGTCATCAGATAGGCGTTTGTGATGAGCGAGCACACGTGCAGGTTCGTGGCGACGTCCCCCTGGGCCATCCGATCGTGCATGGCCTGGCCCATGCGGTCAGCCTTATCCGGATCTTTCAGATCCTCTATCGTATCGATGCCCTCGAGATCGTGGAACGGGATCCCGTATACGGCCATTCCCGGAGAATACCGATAGGGCGTTGCCTTCTCGAACCAGCGTGGCCCGTGGCTTCCGTTGTGGCAGCAACGAATGATGTTGTGTTCGGGGTCGAAGTTCGGCGCGTCGGGATCCTCGTTCATGTAGAACCCCGCGAACCGGCGTGCCCGTTCAAGGTGCTTGTGATCGCCCGGGTCGGCCATACAGAGAAGGTAGAAGTAGATGTAGCTCTCGCTCTGGTGAAATTGGTCATAGCCGATCTCGTACTCTTTGTCGACGTGACCGATCTCTTCCATCAGGCGTGTCGTGGCGTCCCACTGGCGTTTCCCGAGTTCGAGGAGTTCGTCGCCGCCTCCCAGGAGATAGAGCAAGGGCCAGTTGTAGAAGCTCTCGTAGAAATCGTCCGCGCCATCCCGGCTCTGATGGACGCCCTCTTTCCAGATCAGTCGACCATCGGGATGGGTGTACTTCTCCAGAAACGGATGGATGGCCCGTTCCATTTCTGCGATCAGTTTGTGCTGAAGAGCCGCCCACTCGGGCGTCTCCGTCAGCGGTACCGTTGCTTCAATTTTCATATGCCCTTTGCCTTGGCGACGTGCTCGAAATACCACCGGATGCCGGGATCTGATGGGGCGCCCTGTCCGGCTAGATCATAACGGTTCCCGTCATCCTGACACCACGAATTCGAGTGAAAGAAGACCGAGAGGCCGGTAAGTGCCACCGCGGCCTCCACCTCGCGCCGGAAAGACGCCTTCATCTTCTCCGGGTAAACTCCCGCGGTCTCGGTTTTAGTCCAGGCATCGAACAGTTCCACGTTCACCAAAGGCTTTTCGATGCCGGTAGCCACGAACCGATCGTGAAGCTTCGCGGAGCGCTCATCGTTACAGGTGTCGAACAGAAGCATGTCGACGGTGTCCGAGAGCCCGATCTGGATGTTCTTCTCGTGATCATACCCACCACAGCCCACGATTCGGTCCGGATCGGTTTCGCGTACGATCCCGCAGAGCGCGGTGATGGCTTCGGGCTCACGCATATCGATGATGTGGGCGTGTCTCTGCCAGTTCTTCGAGTTCTGCTCGTTGGCAATGTTGATGATGACGTTCGGGCAGCCTCGCAGCGAATCCGTGACCGATCGAACGGCTGCCTCCATTGCGCCGCGATCTTGCAGACCCAGGGGAGCTCGCTGATAGAAGATCCCTGCAACGAGTACCATATCCCGTTCCTCACAGGCTGACGCAATCTGGCGCATCCGATCGGCATGGCCTTCGTCGATCGTCTCTCCGTCCGGTGAAAACGGGTCGTAGTAGCCGCCGCTGCATCCCGCGTAGTAGACGGCGAGTGCGTTCACGCCGTGAGACGGGTAGGCGTCGAGCTGGTCGATTAGGTGGTCCGTCTGCGCCTGATCCATCGTGCCGCTGGCGGTACGGATGCCCCACATGTCAATAGGGTCGCATCCCAGCAGAATCCGGTTCCTGCGTGTCGTGAGTCGTGCCATGTCAGCTCAAAGAGGTGTAGACGATCCAGAGACCGATGGTCAGGAAGAGAACGCCGGCCCCTCGGTCGATCCACGGTCCGGCCCTATGATAGGCCTCCTGGGGGGCCGTTGAGAAGAACAGGGCGAGCAGCGCGTGAAAAGAGGAGGAGTTGAGGGTGACCACGGCGACCGCGGTCCAGCCTACGGCCGGCGGTAGCTCGGTGGGGAAATCGTCGTGAACAGGGCGATGAAGAAGAGAAAGGCCCTGGGATTCGTCAGGCTGGTCAGCAGTCCTCGGGCGTAAGGCTCCGATCGACGGGATACCGGGACGTGGGAATGGCGTAGCGAACGGATGCCGAGCTTACTCAGGTAAACGCCGCCGAGAACGGCGATCCAGACGAAAATCGAGGGATGCGAGTCGACCGTTTGCGATCTCGTCTGGCAATACCATGACATCGCCGTGAACGAAGGTCGCATCGACGCCGGCTTCTTTGGCCTTTTCTCTCGCCAGCCCGACCTGGATGTCGCTGATGTCGAGCCCTGTAGCCGTCTCCCCGAGGATGGCCCACGAGATTGTCTCTTCACCCGTCGAGCACTGAAACTGGATGAGGGCCTTGCCGGTTAGGTCTCCCGCCGTCTCGACCAGCAACGGGTTCAGCCTGAGGTTCCCTTCGGAAAAGTAGCTTGCTGGCTGCGTGCGCTTGTAATTGATCTCGGCGATTCCGTTCCAGGCGTTCGCGTTATGTTGGGTGCATTCATCCGTCACAAGTTGATACCCGAGAAGGGATGGCAGGGGCTCAGAACCGATGTCGTCATCCAAGGGCTGGTGGGACGAACTGAGCCGGGGTGCGATTGATCGACCCCGGCCCGGTTCACCTCCGTGTCTTCGTGCTTTTTGTGTTTCAAGATCAGACTTTGTTCTTCTCGATGTAGTCGAAGTTGATGTTCATCCCCAGCCCAGGCAACTGTGAGATGTGCACGAATCCCTGTTCGTCCATCGGGTCGGCCACTTCGTGCAGATACTCGGCCGGCCGGTCGTGGTCGAGGAACGGGTGGAGCAGGCCACGCTCGTAGAACTCGCCGTTCTTCATCGCACACAAGGCAGTCAGATTGCCGAACCCACCTCCGTGGATCTCGCATCGCATGTTGTAGGATTCGCACAGGTGGATCGTCTTGAGCAGGGGCGTCAGACCGCCGACATCGCCAACCCCACACCGGCTGATGTCACACGCACCGGCTTTGATCCATTCCGCCCGTACATACATCTTACCTTCGCACGTCTCAGGTCCGCAGATGGCCAGAGAGGTGTTCTCGGTCAGCCAGATGTAGGATGACATGCTGTGTTCATCCATTGGCTCTTCCATCCAGTAGTAGTCCAGCTCCTCCAATCCCCTGGCCAGTGCGAGGGCGGCTTCTCGATCGTAGTAGTGATAAGGATCGAGCATGCAGGGCACGTCTGGACCAACTACATCCCGCACAGCCGCACACGCTCCTAGGTCGTTCTTGACGCTTGGGGCCCCTTCGTACGGGGGCTGCCACGTGTGAAGTTTGAAAGCCGGGTAACCGCGCTTCATGGCCCACTCGGCGAATCGGGCGTAGTCCTCGGGGGTGGCTAAACCGTTTTCGAGGTCGTCACCGCACATGGTGCTGGCGTATGCGGGCACTTTGTCCCGGTAGCCACCGATCATCTTGTAGCACGGGATGTCCAGGGCGCGTCCGGCGAGATCCCACAGGGCCAGGTCGACCGAGCAGAGCACTTTGTCTGACATGACACCCATGTTCAGGCGCTGCCGTTCGTTCAGGTCGTGCCAGATCTCTTCACGCATAAAGGGGTCTTTGCCGACTATGGCGGGCTTGATGACGGTCTCCATGACCGAGGCGTTGGCCCCGAACCAGTAGCCGCTGACCCCTTCGTCGGTGTCGATCTGCAGCATCGTAGCTGTGTTCTCGCGCTCCGGCCCGGGATGGCCGTGTCCGTCGGTGTCGCGCTCCGTGCGTGTGATGACTGTGAAGTGGGTGGTCTTTACATCCGTGATCTTCATCTCTGTCCTTCCGGTTACCGGTGGGGTGGACGGTAGCTCGAGTCACCGCCTGTTTCCACCTGCTGCTTGTAATCTGCTTCCAGTTCGTTCCTCAACCAGTACTGCGGGGCCGACACGGCGTGCTTCCGGTTGGCCTGACACGCCATCGTGTGTTCGATCAGTTTCGATTTGAGCTCGCCTTCGACCGCCGCGTAACCAGCATCACCAGCCCGGTTGGTGATCTCGTCGGGGTCGTCCACAAAATCGTAAAGCTCGGCGGATGCGTCTGAGTAGTGGGCATACTTGTGCGTTTGTGTTCGGACCATCATCCGCCCACCGATCTCGCTGAACACGTGATCCCGAATCGAGTGCGTACCGTCGGTTAGGGCGGGGGTCACATCTTCGCCCTGTAGCGTCGCGGGAGCATCGGTATCGCACGTTCTGTAGAAGAGAGGGACCAGGTCGATGGTGCTGATGAGCGACGAGGCCCGCTGTCCTGCCGTGACACCCGGGCCACGAATGATCAGCGGCACGCGTGACATACAGTCGTAGAAGAAACCTTTGAACGGGAGGCCGTGATCGCCGAGCGCGTCCCCGTGGTCGCTCGTAAAGATGATCAAGGTGTTGTCGAGAGCGCCGATGTCCTCCAGGGCTTTGAGCATCTTGCCGATGCCCTCGTCGATCAGTGAAATATTCGCATAGTAGTGCTGGCGCCACTTCATGTAATGTTCGGTGGTCGCCCGCGAAAGATCGAGCCGGAACATCGAGTTGCTCAGGCTGCCGGAGCCTCGCGAACGCTGTGCGGGCGGTTTACGGGCAAGCTCTTCAGGCGAACCGACAGGTTCCGGAATCGGCGCGTCCGCATACATCTCGGCCATGTCTTCCGGCGGATCATACGGGTCGTGCGGTCCAGGGAAACTGACCCACGCGGCGAACGGTTCGGATCCGTTCTTCTCCAGCCATGCTACCGCCTGATCGCCAACATACCCGTCGACGTGGAACTTGCGATCACGTGGCGTGACCGATGCACCGAGGGTCTCGTAGTAGCCGGGAAGCGTCGTCGGATGTGGCCGCTCCATCCCATGACCTGCCAGGAACTGTACGTGATGATCCGGGAGGTAAATGTGCCGCTTGTCCTCGGCCATGATGCGCTCGTCGAATCCCTGGAGAGAGTCCCACGGATTGAAGTGCATTTTGCCGATGGCGGCGGTTTTGCGGGTTCGTCCGATGACTTCCGGCCACACCGGGGTGTCCGATTGCAACCAGTCCCCGTTGCCCAATACACCGGTGGTCGCAGGATACTGACCGCTCATGATCGCCGCGCGACAGGGTACACAGACCGGGGATGGAACGATGCAGTTGTCGAAGACGGTCCCTTCACGCGCGAGACGGTCCAGGTGCGGCGTCTGCATGAAGTCGAGCCCGTAACAGGGCAGGCTGTCCCACCGTTGCTGGTCGGTGGTGATAAACAGCAGATTGGTCGACAAGATGATCCTCGTAGAAGGTTTCAGTGAGCAAGGGCGAATGTTACGCCCTGCGACCGGTATCGTCAAGGTAACGGCCGCCGAAGCGGGCGGATGCGTTGCGCCGTGTGCGCGGCGCGTCTATCATACGGCCCGAAAGGAGATGTGAACGTGATTCGAGCTCTGAAAACGAACCTGACCGTCGCAGAAGAGCGGGAACGGGACATCGACCCCGAGAATGATCCGATCGGCATCTGTCAGTTGATCGCGCTTACCGATGGGACAATCGTCTGCGTCTACGGCAAGTGTGAGAAGGACGCCAGTACCTGTGTCTACCTGCTTTCTGAGGACGGAACCCAAACGCCCGTCCCCGGCCTGGGTGACTTGGAGCAGGCTTGGTCGGTGGGCGAAAGAATGCTGGTGCAAGTGGAGCGAACCATCAAGCTGGTCGATCGTGAGGGGACCGCTCAGGATGTCGTGACGGTACCGGAGGATACGTCGACAGTTGACGTCGCGTGGTGTGACGACGGGATTCGTCTGGCCGCGATCGTCAAGGGGGACCGTCACGATGGCCCCGAGCTGTATCCGCCTCCGCCCTACACCGATTCCCTCCAGACCTACGCACCCTCGACCGGGTGGCGGACGGTTTGTGAGATTCCCGAAGGGGCTTCCCACATCAGTCTGTCTGCCGACGGTTCGCGCTGTGCCTGGCGCACGTCCCTGAATATCGTCCCCGAGGAGGCGATGCGCGGCGAGTTCAAAGCGTGTGACCTCTCGACTGGCGAGATCACCGATCTGACCGAGGGGGCGGGCAAGGCCTGGTTTATTCGGATGGCCCCTGATGGGTCTGGTGCCGTTTACCAGGCTAACTTCGAGCAGGATCGGCCGATCACCACGCATACGGATGTTTGGTGGCATCCGTGGGGTGAGACCGAACCGACGCGGCTGACGAGACACGGCCGAAACGTAGAAGATTTCGGCTGGATCGATGAATCCACCCTGTGGATCACCTACATCGAGGGTGTTGATCGTGAGACAGAGGCCGTCAAACTGGATGGGTCGACCGAGGCCAAACTGGGCGGGGCTGATCACGAAGTCGTGAGGGGGACGAGTGGGCCAGCTTATGTCGCGGTAGGGGACTGCGATCGTTTTCCATACCTGCGGGTGGGAAAGACGGACATCGACCTGTCGGCGTACCAGACATTCTCGGATCTGAAGACCCGGGTCGTCCAATGGGCGGCGGCTGACGGGCTATCGATCAGGGGGGTGATATACGAAGCCAATGGATTGCGAGACGGTGCGCCGCTGATCGTCAAGGCGCACGGGGGTCCGGCGGGGGATGTCGAGGCGGTTCGCAGCGGGGCGATCCGGCTGCGATACCTGATTCGGGCGGGTTACCGAGTGTTCGAGCCGGCGTTCCGAGGGAGCCTCGGGTTTGGCGACGACTTCCTGAGAGCCAACATCGGGTGTCAAGGAGAGAAGGATCTTGACGACATCGTCACGGGTGTCGACCGACTGGTTGAGATGGGCGTGGCGGATCCCGATCGAGTCGGGATCACCGGTGGATCCTATGGCGGCTACATGACGATCCGAGCCGTCGCCGTGACGGACCGATTCGAGACAGGAGTCGCGCTGTATGGGTTTATCGACAATCGCTGGATGACACTCGATACCGGAGACTTTACCTACGAGAACGAGTATATCGCTCCCGTGGCGTGGCCGATGGATATGGTCGCGCCCCGGGCCGATGTCTTTTCCATACTCCACGAGATCGACTGTCCGCTCCTGCTGATGCACGGCGATCAGGATCCGATCTGTCCGTTATCGCAGAGTAAGGTAGTCCACCGCGCTCTGGAGCACCGGGGTGTCACCTCCGGATTGGTGGTTTACGCTGGGGAAGGGCACGGGTTTCGGAACAAAGAGAACCGGGTGGATTGTGCGAGGCGGACGCTCGCGTGGTTCGAGGAATTTCTGCCTGCCTAGCCGTAGCTTCCACGGGTAAGAAGACAGAGGCCGGGCTTGCGTCTTCTCACCCCAGACGCCCGGCTACACGGTTTCCGGGAGGACGGCTTCTCAGCGGTTGTGAGACACGATCGGGGGTCTGGAGATTGGGTGTGGATTTCCGGACTCAGGCTATGCCGGCCGCTTGTCCGATCGCCTTGGGGACGATCCGCCAGTTGGACAACATCATCTGCTGCGCCTCGTTGTCCACGATCAGAACCACGGGTGCGCTGCAGGCCCGTTTGGGTGCGCGTGTTGTGTCCGGGTGAGATGATCACCGATGGTTCTGGCCCCCGCGACGATCACATCTGTTTCGCTCCCGTCGTGTGCGGACGGCCAGCGCTCGTGGGTGGTAACGGCAATGTTCGCTTGGGCAAGGAGACGGCTCAGGGCCCGACGTGTCCATCGATCCTGTTCGACGACAGTGACATTGATCACGGTAGTATCCTCCCGGTGGAATGCATACCTGTAAAGTAGGTCAGTCGGGAGATTCGACCCGTGATACTAGTCACGATACAGCCGCGCTTTATGTGTGCTCCTGGTTTTTTCTCGATCACGTAGCTGTCGAACCTGGGAGCTGCTGTGTTCGGTTACCTTACCCGTAGCTCGGTCGCGAACTGGACGAGCCCTACCTTTTCCGAGACCCGTTGGGAAGTGGTGTTGTCCATCGATGTGCTGTAGAACGGAATCAGGCTCTCCATCAGCGTAGCCTCCACCCAGGTGGAGGTTGCCTGGACCGCATCGTGGCGGAAGAAGGCTATGATTCCTGGGCCACCCGCATATACGGCGGAGCCGACCTGCCCGATTCGATACCCGAGAGTTCTTGGACCTTGTCATTCCTCGTCTCTGCCTCACGTCGAATCCTAGCGCTTTGGAGCTCGGGACCGCTGTTGGTCCAGGAGCGCTCTACCTGGCTCGTCACGGGTTTGCGACGACCGGTTGGGAAGTCATTTCGGAGGCCATCGACCAATCCAGGCGAATCGCCGAGGCTGAAGGGCTGTCCGTGACGTTCGAGAAGGTCGATGCAACCCAGATCCCCCACGCAGGCGACGCATTCGACCTGATTGTCGACACGTACTGTTCTACTCACGTGGTATTCGACCACGAGCGAAGCCGCATCGTGTACAGTGTTCGCGCCAGGCTGAAGCCGGACGGGTACTTCCTGATTACATCGTCTGTGTACGAATCGTCCAGGCGCTTGCCGTACAAGAAAGTCGTAGACGACCGGAATGGAACCGTTTAGGACCTGTATGAAGGCGACTGTCTCTACGACACAAAGACCGACCACTACTGTGAGCCGATCGAGAACTTTCCGTCCCGTCGTGAGGAGACGGTCCCTTGCGCGGACACCTTCGTGGCGAATGACCTGACCTATATTCCGAAGCGGTGCTACCGAAAAACAGCGCGGCTCAGATCCAAGTTGGAGCAGCACGGTTTCGAGGTCATCTTTCAACACGAGGAACACAATTTTATTTGCGTTCACGCTGGAAGTAGCGTGACGCTGATTTGAGAGGTTGCGGATATGGCTGATGTGACGACGGTATCGGAACAGTTGGCGGGCCTCGTGGATGCCGGATTCACCAAAGTCGGAGGCACGGTCGAGGCCATCTTTATTCGGCCCGTCACCGAAGAACGCGAAGAGCTGCAAGAAGCAGAGTTGACCCAGGCCGATGGCGTGAAGGGAGATCGTTGGCGGGCGACGACCAGGATGAAATTGCCGGACGGATCGCCTGATCCGCGGACACAGATCACGATGATGAACGTGAAGGTGCTCGAGTGTGTGTCGGGGGGGCGCGACAAGTGGGCTCTAGCCGGTGATCAGCTGATCGTGGACCTGGATGTGAGCGCGAAAAACTTGCCGGTAGGCCAGCGTGTCCGCGTTGGAGATGCGGTCGTGGAAGTCACCGACGTTCCACACACGGGATGCGCCAAGTTCAGACAGCGCTATGGTTCGGAGGGTCTCGACTATATCAACGCGGAAGGTCGTGAAGATCTCCGGTTGAGGGGTGTATACGTGAAAGTCATCGAGGAAGCGACGGTCCGGGTGGAGGACACGATTGAGAAGATCTGAGCGTCGCTGGGATGTGCGATTGGCGTAATTGGGCGAGTCATGACGGACTCGCCCTTCTTTCTTTGATTGCGCCCCTGTGGTCTATGCCTTCTTCACATACTCGTGACCTGCCATGATGGCTTTGACCTCCTCGAGGCCCTTTGCCTTAAGGATCCGGCCGACCCGGTCGTCCTCTTTTTCGAGCAGCGTTTTAGCGTTGGCGACGACTTCCTCCAGACGGTCGGCGGGGAATTTGACGGCCCCGTTCTCATCCATGTGGATGATTTCGCCCGGGGCAACGTCCATGCCCGAGATGTTGACCGGGATCTGGACGCCCTGAATGGCCTGGGGGCCGTGACCGGCGCAGATGCCGCGTGTGAGATACTGGAAGTCCATCGGGCGGATCTCGTGGATGTCGCGGGAAGGACCGTTCGAGATGGCCCCGATCGCGCCACACGCACGCATCGACGACGTCATGTTGCCACCCGAGAGACCGACCTTGTCCGCCAGTTCAGGCGGGAACCGCTGCTCGAAGCAGAAGATGGACGGCTTACGCAGCTTGTCCATCGCCTCCAGCACGTCCATCAACGTGAGCTCATTATATGTTGGATCGGGGACGCTGTAGGTACACGTCACAGCGTAACCGGCCATCGGACCGAGCTCGGGATACCAGCACGAGAGCCGGTTGTCCGTATACCAGTTCTGTGACCAAGGGTTGTAGAGACTCAGACAGAGCTCGTTCCCAGGGTACGTCGCCACGACATTAGTGACCGTCGGTGTATCGATCTTCTTCAGTTCTTCTAGCAGTTCAACGTCAGACATTGTGACTCCAGGTGATGGGGGGTAGGTGCGTCCACTATCTGGGATGGACGTATTTGTGCGGGCCTTGAAGGGTTTCCTCAGACCTGATTAGGTGCAGATACGTTTGGAACCTGCAAGGGCCCCTGCACCCTTGTTCTCTCTGCGTTCTCAACGTTCTCTGCTGTAAAGGCTTCTGACTCTGCTCTTCGCTACACGATTAAACTAAACCTGCCCGACAACCATGCCCTTCCGGTCTGTACGTGCGCGGAAGAGACTCCCATCCGACGCCGTGACATAAAGGGTCTGCAGATCTTCGTCCCCGAAACAGCAGTTGGTCGGGTTGATCTCGATCGGGTTCGTGTCCAGAACGCGTCCCTCGGGCGAGAGGACGTAGATCATCGGTCCGGGACCGCTTTGGGTCCAGCCGGCGGAGGCCACGATGTTCCCGTCCTCATCGAACCGCATCCCGTCGATTCCACGGTGCGGATAGAAGTTGTGGGGTATCTCGTACTCCCCGACAGATCCGTCGTCTTGGATCGGATAGCGCCTGAGTTCACGTTTCACGTCGGGACCCGGATCGCTCTGGGCGACGTAAAGCGATCGACCGTCAGACGAGACGAGCAAGCCATTGGGTCGCGTGGTATCGAAAGTTACGCGCACGATGCCGTACCCGCCCTTGCCATCCGGATCGAGTCTGAAGACCGACTCGTGATCCAATTCCATGTCGTCTCGGGCCCCGTATCTCGGATCGGTGAACCAGATCCGCCCCGACGCATCGACCACGATGTCATTGGGACTGTTGAGCCGGCTGCCCTCGAACTGATCGGCCAACACTTTTGCATCCTGACCGTCCACATAAAGAGTGATCCTTCGACCGTCCTGTGCGTCTGCGTCGTGATCACCCAGGCTGCTGGCGCCACCTTCGCAAGCATAGAGCTGGCCGTCGTTCCCGAGGGTCAGCCCGTTTGCTCGGTTGGTTCCGGTACGGAACTCGTCGCACGCTCCCGTGTTGGGGTCGTAGCGCATGATGCAGCTGTTCGGGATGTCCGTGAACAGAAGGTGGTCTCCCATCCACACGGGGCCTTCGGTGAAGTCGAAGGGGCCCGCGACGCGTTCGAATTCCCAATCCATACTGTCTCCCAATGTTCTTGCTTGCGATACCGATCGGACCGCTGTTTCAGTTCAGTGGTCACGGTTTATAGGCCTGCTTCAGTGCCTGCCTCGATCTCAGTGTCCAACTCCCCGCACGGTGCCTCCCATTCGATTGTTCACATGATGCGTCGCCACGCCCGAAAAGCAAACCGAACTCACCTGTTGTGGCATATCCATCGCTTGACCGCTCCCCGAGATCGCATTTATTGGGCCCTTCACACAAACGAAAGGGATGTTGTGCCAAGGTTTACACCCAAACGCCTGAGGGAAATCGGCTACGACCTGTTTGGTGCCGCCGGCTGCTCTGAGGTCGACACGCACGCTGTCGTTGACCATCTCGTAGAGTCCAACCTGTTCGGACACGATTCCCACGGCGCGATCCGATTCTACGAGTATCTGCGAGCTATCCGTGAAGGACGGTTCAGCCCGAGTGCGAAACCGGAGATCGTCCGAGACCATCCGGCGGCGGCGTTGGTAGACGCCGGTGGAGCGATGGGACAGGTCGGAGCCACCTTCGCGACTGAGTTGGCGATCGAGAAGGCGAAGCAGTATGGCGTGGCGACAGTGGCGCTGAGGAACACGAGCCACGTGGGGAGGGTTGGCGCATACCCGTTGATGGCAGCCAAGCAGGGCTTCGTAGGACAGGTGTTCGTGAATGCGGGTAATCTCGGCTACCAGATCGCCCCGTTCGGCGGGCTGGACGGCAAGCTGAGTACGAATCCCCTGGCCTTCGGCGCCCCCAGAAGGGATCACGAGCCCCTGATGGTCGACATGACCACATCGGTCGTGGCCGAGGGCAAGATCCGCGTCGCCTTGAACAAGGGAGACAAGATCCCGGACGGCTGGATCATCGATCACGATGGCAATCCTTCGAACGACCCGAACGACTTCAAAGGGGATCCACCTGGCGCAATCCTCCCGTTGGGCGGTGTGGTTGCGCACAAAGGAACGGGGCTCAGTCTGATGGTCGAAGTTCTGGGCGGCCTGCTGAGTGGCCTGGGATGCGCCAACGGCTCCCGGACGATGATCAGCAACGGCGTACTCCTGAACGTCTACAACATCGAACACTTCGCCGACCTGAACGAATACTACGACGAATTCGAATCACTGATCTCGCACGTGAAGTCCAGCCGCGTCGCCCCAGGCTTCGAAGAAATCCTGATCCCCGGTGAGCCAGAATATCGCAACGCCGTCCGCGTGGAGGCAGAAGGCATCAAGGTCGACGACACCACCTGGGACCAGATCGGCGTGGAGGCAAGAGAGCTGGGACTGGATCCGGCGGTTTGGAACGAGTGATCTGGGAATCTGGTAGGGGATACGCTCAACTTGGTCATCCTTAGCGCGAGTTGAATGGCGACCAAGTTGCTTTAGGACCGACCCCCCGCATTCCCGGGGGTACACTTCGACGTGAGCCTGTCTCGAGCGGAGTCTAGAGGCTCAGTGTGACGGTGGCTACGGGACCATGAAACAACCGAACATCATACTCATTATTACCGACCAGCAACGCTTCGACACCGTGGGTGGGTGGGGTTACGACCACGTGATTACCCCTAACATCGACAAGCTGGCCCAGAACGGGATCTCGTTCACCCAGTCGTATTGCCCGGGTGCAACCTGCGTGGCCTCACGCGCCGCAATCTTCACCGGGATGTATCCGCACAACACTGGTGTTTACAGCTTCCAGAACTGGCAAAATCACAGGTGTTGGGTGCAGGACCTGGCTGACGCGGGCTACCACTGCGCGAACATCGGTAAGATGCACTTCACCCCTCGGGATATCCCCGGCGGCTTCCACGATCGGATCGTGGTCGAGAACCCGACGAACAAGACACACGCATCAGGGAATGCCGACGACGACTGGGGCAAGTACATGACACTCCACGGTGTGACCCGGCCAAACGATCGCAACCAGACCGACCCGGATTGGCTCCAGAAGTACCAGGGTGTTGTCTGGCACGAGGAGGAACAGTATCACAGCGACGTGTTCATCGGAAACTCGGCCGTTCGCTGGATCGAGACCAACCAGAGCCAGAAGCCGCTGTTCCTTGAGGTCGGGTTCACCGGACCGCACGAGCCCTGGGACCCGCTGCCCAGACACCTGGAGATGTACGACGATCGCGAGGTGCCGTCTCGCATAATCCGAGAAGGGGAGCTGGACGAGAAACCGCCTCAACACCTTGCACACCAGCACTTCTACGCGAACACGGCTCACGAGTCGCAGATCGACATCGCGAGCGCGGACGAGGACGACATCGCCCGGATGCGCCGGCACTATTACGCGAACATCACGACCGTAGATGAGCAGGTCGGACGCGTGATGGACGCACTGGAAGCGAGGGGGTACCTGGACAACAGTATCGTGATCTTCTGCTCCGACCACGGCGAGCTGCTCGGCGACCACAAGCTGGCCTACAAGTGGCTGATGTACGACCCGATCGTGCACATCCCGCTGATTGTCCGGACCCAGCAGACCGTCGGGAAGCCGGCGACCGTCTCTGATCTCGTGTCACTCATGGACCTGGGGCCCACCATCCTGGAAGCTGCCGGACTGGACGTGCCGACGTATATGGAAGGTCGCTCGATCGGTGGATACCTCACGGGTGACGATGTCACCCCACGAGACTACGTGTGCTGTGAGGACAACTACCAGATCATGTTCAGGACCCAGACTCACAAGCTGGTCTACTACATTGGGCAGGAAGCCGGAGAACTCTACGATCTCGAGTCCGATCCCAACGAGCTCCACAACCTCTGGGACAATTCCGGACACGTGGAGATCAAACAGCAGCTCCTGATCCGCGTGCTCGACTGGATGGCTGCCAGCAACTACTGGAACTCCGGCTACAAACGTGAAGTCGGACAGCAATACTCGATGCGCTGGCCCACCCCCGACGACGCCGGCCTCCACGGCGGCGGCCGAAACGGAAAAGGCAAACCCCTCGACTATCTGTAGCGAACACCGGGCTTTGAAGCCCCAAAGGGGCGTCGTTCGATAGCCAGGGGCGACAGCCCCTGGAAAACAACCCGTCGGGTCAAGACGCGCCGCGATTCGAGAGCTGTACAGTCGCTCGTCACTCTCGGCGCCAGTTAGGTGCCCCAACACAAACGGTAATCCCATGGTCAAACTTAAATTCGCAGTCGTCGGCCTCAACGGACGAGGCTGAGGACTCGCCAAAGAGGTTGCCACATCCGACCACGGCGAAGTCATCGCCATCGTCGACCTCAACGAGGATGCTACGAAAGAGATCGCCTTCGAATCCGGCGGTGACGTCTGGACCGACTGCGAGGCGATGCTATCCGTTACAGATCTCGACGCAACCATCATCGCCACGCCTCATCAGTTCCACGACTCCGTGGGCCTCGCCTCTCAGACGGCCGAGTAAGACCTGGAACTGGCGAAGATGGTTCGGTCAATTATCGCCCCCGATGCGTTTCTATGGGCCGATGCGAACACCGGGTACGACATCGACACCGCACTCGAGGTGATGCCCAAGCTTGCTGATGCCGGTGTGGATGTCCTGGACCCCTTCCCCAGAGCGCGATCCGTGGATACCAGGCCTTGAAGCGAAACGGTGCTCTGCCTATGCTGATGGATGAAGGTATTCCGTCCATTGACGAGGTGGAGGAATTCATCGCCCTGGACGTGCTTGACGGGATCGCAATGAAGCTGGTGCCGTAACGCAGGGATCTACCCGTCGTGGCAGATCATCCGTCGGCTTCGGGATGAAGGAATGATGGTTCTGGGGTCCGGACTGACCGATCCGGATCTGTCGCTGGCCGTCGCCCTGCATCTCTACAGCTGTGGCGGGATCGACAAACCCCTCGCACTGAATGGCAGGTAATTGCTTGCGGGGTGGCTGAAAGGAGACGCCTTGGAGCTGACTGTTGATAGCCTGACTGTGCCGACGGGGCCGGGGCTGGGTGTGCCGCTCGACCAGCAGGCTGAAGGAATATTGGAGGCTGTTTGATGCCGAACCGAATCGCACCGGAAAAAGGAATTGAGGTGTCTGCTGACGAACGCGCGTCTCTCGAAGCATCAGTCGAAGAACTAGGTGGGCTCATAGACGGGCTTCGTGACCACCAACTGATAGCGGATATCATCATCTTCTACAATGCCGCTCGCTACGCGCTCGATCAAGACATCTTCTACGATGAGGAAGATGTCGCAAAGGGTGCAGACTTGATAGCGCAGGGGATCGAGCGGGCAAGGTCACTGGCCGACGATCGTTCCCCCTGGACGGAGGCATCGGGTCTCGTTGTCCGTGGATACCGGTCGAGCCTGGATGATTCGATCCAGCCCTATGGATTGGTCGTCCCTGACACCTATGGCACTGATCCTGATCGTGTCCGCAGACTCGACATCTGGCATCACGGTCGGAACGCGAAGTTGAGCGAGTTGCGCTTTCTGGTCGAACGGCTGAACGAGCCTGGGCGATTCACGCCCGAAGATACCTTTGTCCTGCATACCTATGGTCGCTACTGCAATGCGATGAAGTTTGCGGGCGAGGTGGACACCTTCGAAGCGCTTGGTCACGCGAAAGCACAGTATGCGATAGATGACGACCGTGTCCTGATGCGGGGCTTCTCGATGGGGGGCGCAGCGACGTGGCACCTATCGACGCACTATCCCGATCGCTGGGTGGCTGCGACGCCGGGCGCGGGGTTCGCCGAGACCGCCATCTATCAGAACGTGGCCGAGAAGGAGGTTCAGCCGCCGTGGTGGGAGCAGAAGCTGTGGGGCATGTATGATGCGACCAAGTATGCCGGGAACCTGAACCAGTGCCCGACGATCGCTTACAGCGGCGAGATCGACAAGCAGATGCAGGCGGCCGACATCATGATTGAGCACGCGGCGGCTGAGGGCGTGGAGATTCCACACATCATCGGAAAAGGAATGGGCCATGCCTATGACGATGCGTCGAAGGACGAGATCGAACGTCGCTTGATGCCGCTGGTCGATCGAGGTCTCGTCCGTGCCCCTGCGTCCGTTCACTTCACGACCTACACGTTGAAATATGATCGGTCGAATTGGCTACGCGTGACGGGATTGATCGAGCATTGGGAACGAGCTGATGTCAAGGCGGACATAAGTGACCAAACACTCGAACTGGCCACCACCAACGCCTCTGCCCTGTCAATCGAGTTTGGGGAACATGATTGTCCCTTCACGCCAGGAACCGCACCAGGTGTGACCATTGATGGCACATTCATTTCCGGACCCGTTGTCCGAACTGACGAGGCGTGGAGTCTGCATCTCCAGTTGGCTGAGGGCGTGTGGCGGGTAGGGCGCCCTTCGGGGCTTCGTAAGCTCCACGGCCTGCAGGGCCCGATCGATGATGCCTTCATGGGACGGTTTCTGATGGTCCGGCCAACAGGCAAGCCGATGATGGGTAGCCAGATCTCGACCTGGATCGACGATGAACTGGGCGACGCGCTCTACCAGTGGAAGACGCAGTTCAGGGGAGATGCGCTCGTCAAGTCAGACCAGGATGTGACCGACGACGATATCCATTCCCATCATCTCGTTGTGTGGGGTGATCCGGCGAGCAATGCTGTGCTGACCGACATCGTTGACCGACTGCCGTTCAGCTGGGATACGAGCGACATGCGTATCGGTAAGGCCGCGTTCAGCGCCGATCAGCACGTCCCGGTCTTGATCTACCCGAACCCGCTGAATCCTTCCCGCTACGTCGTCATCAACAGTGGGTTTACGTTTGCGCCCAATGGAAGCCTGAGTAACTCGACTCAGACACCGAAGCTTCCGGACTGGGCGATCCTGGATGTAATTGTCCCGGCGTTGGACCGGCCGGACGCAGGCGTGGTCGACGCAGGATTTTTCGACGAACGATGGCTGGTCAAAGGATGAGCGAACGGTGCTTATACTCGATCTCGTCCAGCTCGCGGAGCCGGATTGGGCGCCCTATGGTGTCGGCGTCGCCGACCCTTCACTGTCTGAACTCGGGCAAGCCCACGCGGAACGACTCGGGCAGGCCTATGCCGAGCATCGCGTGACGCGTTTCTATGTGAGCCCTCTTGCCAGAGCTTGTGAGACAGTTGCTCCTGTTGCCGAGAGACTGGGCCAGGAGCCCAAAGTCCTCGACTGGACCCGTGAGCTCGATCGGCCACCGATGACCGGCACGTCGTGGTCGGAGATCGAATCTTTCTTCCGACGCTACCGGGCAAGACCGTTGGAAGGTTGGTGGAGAGGGCCGGATGGGGAGGGAAATTACCGGGCGTTGTTCAGTCGCGTAGAGTCCGGTGTGGACGGGCTGCTGGCCGAGACGTTCAACACACGACCCGTTGCGGACATGTGTGACAACCGCCTGTATTCCGAACCCGACGGCCCGGCACATATTCTGATGGTTTCGCACATCGGCACCATCGTTACGATTCTTTGCCATCTGGTGGGGTTAACCCTGTTTCCCTGGATCTATGAGAAGATGTCACTCGGATATGGTGGCCTCTGTCCCATTCGGACCGTCCCGCTCGCTGGGCACTGGGCTTGGTCCCTGACGTCCTTCAACGACCGCATGCATCTCGGAAACGACATTCTTTAACGCCTCAACTGGAGAAGCACCATGGCTGAGACTCTTGTTTATGCCGGCACCTACAAGAACAAGGGAGGGAAGGGTACGTATGGCTTCCGCTTCCGGGACGATGACGGTGGGCTGGACCCGATCGGGGACCCGGCTGAATCCGACAGCCCTTCGTTTGTGACGATCCATCCGAACGGCCAGTCGCTGTATGTGACGAATGAGGGAGACCCGGGGCAGGTGACCGCCTACGCCATCGGAGACGACGGGAGTCTGACGGAACTGAACCGGCAGTCCTCACACGGCGCCGCTCCCTGCCATCTCATGTGTGACGCAACCGGGAAGATCCTGATCGTCGTGAACTACACCTCCGGAACGGTTGCGACGTATCCGCTGCAGGCCGACGGGAGCCTCGACGAAGCGAGCCAGGTGATTCAGCACGAAGGGTCCAGCATCTTGCCCCGCCAGACGGGTCCGCACGCTCATTCGGTGAACATTGACCCGCAGAACCGGTTCGCCTACGTAGCAGATCTGGGGATGGACAAGGTTTTGGTTTACGAGATGGACATCGAGGCAGGTACGCTCAGTCTAGTCAGCGATCTTGATACGAAGCCCGGGGCCGGGCCGCGTCATTTCGACTTCCACCCGAACGGGAAGCACGCCTACCTGATCAACGAGATAGGGTGCACGGTGTCCGCGCTGGGCTACGACGCATCCAGCGGGGCGTTGACCGAGCTGAACACGATGTCCACCCTTCCGGGCGAGGTCGAGCAGGGCTTCTCGACTGCGGACATTCACGTGCACGTGGATGGGAGGTTCGTGTATGGGTCCAACCGGGGACATAATACGATCGCCTGCTACCTGATAGACGACGAGACGGGAGCGATCATGTTTTCCGGTAGGACGGATGTGGAGGCGGTTCCGAGAAACTTCGCGATCGACCCGACGGGGTCATTCCTGCTCTCTGCGGGTCAGGACAGTGGCAAGACTACCAGCTTCCGGATCGACGGAGAAACGGGGGCACTCACCCCGACGGGAGCCGTCACCGAAATCCCCGGGTGTGTCTGTCTACAGTTCCTGTCAAGGTAACAGCCAAAGAGGTGTCCGTTTCGGACCAAGAAGATCAGGGTTGGCGAGAGATTGCCGAGGAGATCGTCAAACGTAAGCGGGGTGATGCGATCGCTCTTGGAGATGCCGACTCCCTGGGGGGAGCGCCCGCTCCTTTGTCCATCGCGTGGAGATCACCGGGGGAACCTGGAGGCACAGGAGAAGGTGGTGGTCAAGCAGGCTGGATCCTATGGGGACCAGGTCTACGATCCGAACAATAATAAAGGGCCCAGCTATGGGCTCCTGCTCCACGCAGCAACGGCAGGAAAGACGGACCGCTACGATGTGATCAGGCAGTCCCTGGGATCGCGAGAAATCCAGAAAATTGCACAAAGGGTCAGAAGTTTAGCGATTTCCTGAAGGCAGAGGGGATCGAGTCTGCCGCCCTGGAGTCCGAGCTAGAGAAATGTTACGAGACGCTCGCCAACCCTGGCCCGTTCCTCGTCTACACCTTGGTGACTCCTGTCCAGACAACTGTCTTGTTTTTGATGCTCAGGTGTGGCTGCTCGATTTCGAATGGGCCGAGATTCGACATGCCTTGATCGACGGTGCATTCCCCTGGATTCACGTCCCCTCGTGTTGGTGCGTGAACCGCTTGCCTGATGATTTGCCGGATCTTCTGGTTGGGATCTACTGGTCACGGCTGGCCGAAGGGATCCCTGAAGCGGCGGAAGACCGACATTTCCATGACGGTCTGGTGGCGGCGTCGGTGGTCGGTTTCGCAAGCAACACGTGTTCGGATGTGTTCGAGTCAGACCGTCGATGGGGCATTTCAACACTTCGCCAGCGTAACCTTCTGCGGGTGCGGATCTTCGAGCGGACAGCGGGCGCCCACGGATATCCGGCGATCGCTGACGCGTGCGGCACGCTGGGAGAACAGATCGATACGAGATGGAGCGACGTCGAACCCATGCCGATCTATCCCGCATTTCGATAGTCTATGATCGCTTCGGAATGATGGAAGAGATGCGACTGAGATAAACAGCGTGGCTGTCTATCGGTGCCCGGGGAAATTAGGGAACCAAGCTGCTTGAACACCCGGCGGGGCGTGGATTCATAAACCTGATCAGGCTCGATAAGTCGGCGGATTCTGACCTGGAAAACAGGATCGGGGTGTGTTCTGCATCTGGTGAGGTCGAGGTGTCGATCCGGGCGTGCGACCTAACCGATCCGAACGACGATCGCTGGCGCTCTGCCATCGACGAGGTCGAGGGCAAAAAGAAAAAAGTGACCCCGACGGAACCCAATCGGTCCATGAGCGTGGAAGAGGGTGACACAGTAAGGCCTCTTTCGTGGCGTAACCTCCTTTGAGCTGGGGTTACGCCGCTTTTTATGTACATCAGGTAGGTCGCAATGTCCAGGAAATCAACAGCTTAGGTCGCTAGGGTGCCGTCGGGGCCGAGGGTATGGGTAAGACGGAGATGGACAGGTCTTGGCGAATATCGGCGGAAAGTCCCCCGACCAGTAGCGATCCGGACCATACGGCTGTCGCGCCAAGTGTTCGGTTTTCCACACGGTGTGCAACGTCCGGATCTATTCGCGAGCCGTTCGGAAACCCGAGCCCAACGAACAGAGCCTGATGGAGCTGTCGCGGAAACACCAGCTTTCCCACCCACGGTGTCGTGGCGCTGACCGTCAGTGTGAGTCCCATGGCCGATTGTGAGCCGGTCAAGCTGACGTCCTGTCGCCATGGTGAGATCCTTGCACCGCCTGCGGATCGGTGAGCCATCGCCAGAAGGCCGACGAGCCGCTCACCTGCATCTTCATTCCGATCCTTTTTCGCGAGATTGACCGACTCCACCCAGCTGGCTGCGTCTTTCGAGCTTCCAGAGAATTCAATCATTGCCGGCAGAGCCGTCCATGCCGATTCAGGCGAGAACTCCGACAGAGCTCGAATCGCACGATCCGAATAGGTCGCATTTCCACTGAGGATGCCATAGTGGTGTGCGGCGAGGAACACGCGTGCCGTGTGGGCGCTCTCACGTTTCCGGTCGATCGAGTAACCGCCCTTTCCATCGGGTTGCAGGCGTCGGTAGAACCTCCTGTTCTGCTTCAAGCCGTGGTCAAAGAGCACGTCGAACATGACGGATAGTGTCGGACGGTAGATATCCGCACGTGCAGTAGAATCCCGCGCCTCCACTGCATACAGACCCACCATCCCTTCGATAAACGACACTCCGGCATCCTCGAGGATCAGAGAGGGTGCCCGTGATTTGTCGTCCTGGAAGTTCCACCGTTCAGCAGGAAGACCACCGTTCTTCGGCAGGATGCTGACGCAATAGGCATCCCCGAGGCGGCGGGCATAGTAGAGGTATCCCTCGTCGTCATACAGCTCGGCCAGGAGAGGCAGGACCTTCAGGAGTCGACCGTTGACGCGCAGGTCGTCCGAGGGCAAGGCGCCCTCCGCATAATCCGTCTGTACATCTGCTCGCAGAAAGGCGGCATCGACGATTCCCTTGAGACGGTCTGTCCAGGGGCTGGGCCCGACCTGTGCGGCGATGTTCGCCAGACCAGCCGCATAGGTCGCGGCATTGATCAGGATCTCTTGTGGGTTGCGGGACGACCGATCGAACCCCTGGTTCTTCAGGTGGTAGTCGTCAGGGAAGACAGAGAGCCTCGAAGTCAGGCGCCTCTCGTCTACCAGCGTCT
Organism: Gemmatimonadota bacterium; assembly: GCA_002727195.1. GTDB lineage: Bacteria > Latescibacterota > UBA2968 > UBA2968 > UBA2968 > UBA2968. Next base: position 123,630 of record PBWH01000026.1, on the reverse strand, counting down.
CGCGAAGGAGCCCGGTATACAGGTCTTGGTTGGTCAGTCGGGCAGTAAGGATGAGGGCCGGATAGAGCCGTGACGCCGTCGAGCGTATCGTCCACTTGCCATCCGTATCCGCGATCAGACTGGTGGCCACATCCTTCCTGGCGATCCACTTGTCCAGAATGTCGTTCGCCTCCCTCAGGTAGACCGAGCTGTCGGCGGATGCGGTGCTGACAGACAGAGCTATCAGTGCGGCGACGACCGTTAGGAGCGATCGGGTGTCAATCCGCAGGATCAAGTGCCTGATTCTCGTAGTAGATGTCGGATTCCAGGTGACCGCTCATCTCGTTGTTGACTAGCGCCAGAGGCCCGGCCTTCTCTCCGACGTAGAAGCCGTATCGCTGGTTCGCCGTGTCCACGTTGGCGATCCGGTTGTTCGTAAATCCGAGTTCATTGGTCTCTCCCAACACGCGGACCCCATACCCCTCATCTTTGTTCCCGTTGTCCGTGATCGTGTTTCCGTCAAAGACGTTGCGGTGTCCGGCCATCGGTTCGGACTCGTTCCGGAACAGGATCCCTTCGCGACCATTCCTGCTGGCGGTGTTGGCCTTGAAGGTATTGTCCGTATCCTTGTGCCCGATCGAGATGCCCGTTTTTCCGTTGTTCAGAAGTTTGTTGTTCTCGAAGGTGCCATATTTTACGCGCCAACAGAGGAAGAGGCCGATCCGCCCGTTTTCTTCGGACGTACAGTACCGGATCGTGGGTGAACCGCTACCGCTGCCCGGGTGCAGCCCCAGGTGCGTGTTGCCACGGCAATGGCAGGCTTCGACGGAGACGTGGTTGCTCTGCTGGAAGCTGATGCCGTCTCCGGTGTAGTCATACACGCGGCAGTTGAGGATTCGGGTGCCGTGACCGCGATACAGGAAGATGCCAGCCCCTCGACATCCCGTCAGGTACGGGTTCTCTTGTTTGTTGCCTTCGATCGTCAGGCCGTCGATCGACACACCCTCGATATGGTAGCCGCTGACGACTGGATACGTGGTGGCCGCACGGGCGTTGTTGTTGACCATGTAGTCGCCGCCCATGGGCTTGCTGACGCCAAAGGTGTCACCGTCCTGCCAGAGGAGTGTGCCGACCACCGTGTGGAAACCGCCTGATCGGTCGTCGGTGACGCTTACGCCCTGACCGACGGAAAATCCCGAGGCATCTTCCAGGGTGATCTGTTCTTCACCGAAGTCGCCGTCCAGGGCTAGCATGCTCTGAGCGGCCGCTGGCTTGGCGAGGATAGTCAATTCTCCCGCGCCCACGATGTTGACGTGAGACCGCAGGTGGAGGGAGTCGTTCATGACGAACCGTCCGGCACTGATATCGACCGTGCCACCGCCTAATGACGCCACATAGTCGACGGCCGACTGGAGGGCCCGGTGGTCCGATCCCCTGATATCGGCATCCTGATTCCCAACGGTCACACGAATGGTCTGTCGATCTGCCATGGCCTTGCCTCTTGCTATCGGATCCTGACTTCTTTCCCGGTTTCCGCACTCTTGAGGAGCGCTTCCATCATCTGCTGAACGGTCAGACCCTGACGCAGTGGCGCCTCGCACGTCTTACCGAGGCGAATGCAGTCGATGAAGTGGGCCGCGATGTTGTCCCAGCTCTCCTTGCCACCCCGGGGGAGTTCGACCGAGACGTCCTGTTCGTTGTTGTGATCCGTGCGGTAAAGGGTCAGCGGACTGAGTTGCGCGCCTGCCTCCGTGCCGAAAAATTCCATCTGGAACTCGGGGCGCTGATGCGAAGCCCAGAAGCTCTCGATCTGCAGGCCCGTCCCGTTCTCGAACCGGATGAACCCGCCTGCGTAGTCGTCAGCCTCATACTGGGAGTATACACGTTTGGGCGCTTTCCGTCCGCGCCATTCACCGCCGTATCCCTCACCGCGTGGGCCGAATTTCGCGCCGGATACGCCGGTGACGGTTACCGGTGTGGGCATCCCCAGGAGCCACCAGACCGCATCGAGCGCGTGGACGCCCATATCCCGGAAGGCCCGCCGCCTTTCTTGATGAACCCCAGATTCCAGGCAGGGATGCCACGTCGTCTTATGCTGCGCGATCGAGCGTAGTACAGGTCGCCGAAATAACCCTCCTGTGACAGGGCACCCAGATACCGACAAGCGGGGCCGAACCGGGTTGACAGTGACATCATGTTTACGACCCCAGATGACTCGGCGGCGTCCACGAGTTTCTTCGCTGCCCGCTCCGAATCGGCGAGCGGCTTGGTGACCATGACGTGCTTGTCGTTACGGACGGCTTCGAGGGCGATCGGGACGTGCAGCTGATTCGGCGTGCCGACGAAGATGGCATCGATGTCCGGGTCTTCGCAGAGCTTCTTGTAGTCGGTGTAGTGCTTCGGATCGTTCGCGAGTTCGGCCGCGAAGGTGTTCATCCGGCCTGTGTCTAGGTCGCAGAGCGCGGCCACCTCACCGTGTGGTTTTTCGGATATCGCCCTCCCGTTCGGCTTGCCAATCCCCATGCCGACAATCGCGACCCGTACTGTCGATTTGCTCAAGTAAACCCTCTGTTCGTTCTGCCAGATGCTTGACTTGGTAGCCGGTCGGCCCAATCTTCCTGCGCCTTTCCGACGGGGGCTATTGGTAAGCCCGATTCGCAGTCGAGTCAACGTCCAGGAGTGTAATCATGCTGACACAAGAGGGTAGTCGAGCGAGACAGGACCGCTTTCGGTCACAGTTGGAACAGATGGGGATCGATGCGGCGGTGATCACGGATCGGCGCGAAATCTACTACCTGACCGGCCTTCTGCTGTGCGACTACCCGAACTTTCCGTTCCCTGCGATGCTCTACCTCGAAACAGGGGGACCCACCTGGCTTGCCGCCCACACCGACGAGGGCGAGGCGGTCGTAGACGAGCGGGTCACCTACCCGCCAAACGTGCTCTACACGATGAGTCCAGACCTGATGGCGCTGCTGAACGAGGCGGTGGCGAAGAAGCTGGATGGGGTGAAGCACGCGCCACGTCTCGGCTGGCAGGAAGAAGCGATGCCGAAGCTGTTGGCTGACACGCTCGACCGAACCATCGCGCCGACGGAGTGGGTTTCGTTGGAAGCGATGATCGCGGATATGCAGAAGAAGAAGGACCCGGACGAGATCGACCTGCTCCGAACGGCGGCGAAAGACGGCCTGGCGGCGTATACGGCCGCACAGAAAGCGATTGCCCCCGGGGTGAACGAACTGGACGTGCTGTCAGCGGGTCAGCGCGCCGCGCGGGATGCGGTGGGTGAGAACATCTTCCACGGCGGAGACTATCAGTGCGCGGAACTGGGTGGATGGGCGCGGGACAAAACGATCGATGCCGGCCAGCTCTACATCATCGACGCGCACACGGCTTACCACGGATACTGGTCGGATCTGTGCCGGACGTGGTCTGTCGACGGCAGTCCAACCGACCTCCAGGTTCAGGTCTTCCAGCACATCAAGGGCATCCTCGAGGATGTCCCGTATGTGGTGAAGCCGGGAGGGAAGGGGACGGAGTTGTTCGCGATGATTGACTCCCGAATCCGCGAGTTGCCCGGGTTCGAGGATGTGGGGCTGATCCATCACGCTGGGCACGCCGTCGGGATCCGCCCGCACGAGATGCCCGACCTGAACCGTGACCGGGAAGGCATCTTCGAGGTCGGAAACGTCTTCTCCTGCGAGCCCGGTGCCTACAGCGACGACCTGAACCACGGCATCCGCCTCGAGAATACGTTCCATATCACGGAGGATGGGGTGGAGGTTCTGTCGGAGTATCCGATAGAGATTGTCGCCAGGAAGTAGAGATGCCCGTTAGGGTTTGGGGCAGAGAGTGGAGGGCAGAGGGCTGAGAGCAGGCTGCCTTGCCCTCCGCTCACCGCCCTTTGCTCTCAGCCGGGGTTGGGCGCCGGGATGGGCAAAATTTCGTTCCGGTCCGCGGCCTCCCGAGCCAGCAGACAGATGCGGGTCACATAGGTCGCCTCGTACGGCTCGATGATATGCGATCCGTCGCCACGCAGCTCATCCACCAGATCCACCAACAGGTTGCGGGGGGCGTCGAGAGGAAGATCCTCCGGATCCGAGCCTTCCCGGATCAGTGTTGCGCGCTCACCGCAGTCTGTTACTTCCACCACACCGTCAGACCCCACGATCCGGAGTCGGTCGTCTCCGTGTGTCGGAGCGGTCGACGGCCTCAGGTAGTCGAGATTCACCATCGCCGTACCCCCGTTAGACAGCTTGAACAGGATTCCGCCGTTGTCTTCACAGCCGGGGTAGTCCGTTTTGATCGCGTTGCTGTGTAAGGCGGCGACCTGTGTGTACTCGACGCCGGCCACGTAACGGATGAAGTCGACCGCGTGAATGGCCACCCACAGCATGGAACCGCCATATGTCGCGCGCTCACGGAAGAAATCGGGTCGGGTCCCGAACTTGTAGCTCTTCTGTCCCGTCGCCAGCACCGGCGTGCCGATCAGTCCTTCGGACACGGTTTTCCGGGCGGCATGGAAGGCGGGGACGTATCTCATCCCGAACATCGCCGTCATCCGCGCGTCACTATTAGCCATAGCCTCCTCGATCTGAGCGAGACTGTTCAGGGACGTGGCGACGGGTTTCTCACTCACGACGTGGATGTTCTGCTCAAGGGCGGTGATCGAGGCTTCCGCATTCAGGGGGTACGGACGGCAGACGGAAACGATATCGAGAGATTCCTTGTCCAACATCTCTCGCCAGTCTTCGTAGAACGTGGTTGCGTCGGAGAAGGCGTGGTGCTTTCGGACGGATTTCAGGCTGTCTTCGGGAATGCCTTTGGCGGCTGCAGTCAGTTCGACGTCATCGAGTTCAGGGATGCCGTCGAGGACGTATCGGATGTGTCCGATCGTGCCGATCAGGCCGACGCGGATGGGCATAGCTAGTCCTCTCGGTTCTGGGCGAAAGTAGGGATCGAGAATACGGCTTCGAGGATGTTCTGGTTTACGTATCGAAGCGATGAAGGTGCCGGTAGTTCTGCGGGAGAGCCGATGTCGTCCCCGCAGAGAACGAAACTGACGGTTCCGGAGCTATATGTGGGTAAGTGTCCCAGGTAGGGGCGTACCTCTTCGAAGACAGCCCGATAGCGACCGAGATCCGAGACATACCGATCGTCTGGAAGCGTTGGGGGCCAGATCTGGCTCACGAGGAGTCCGCCCGGTGCCAGAGCAGATTTCGCGGTTTCCAGGAATGTCTCGCTGAATGCGTCGCCCGCGCTGTCAAGGCAGTCGATCGCGATGACATCGAACGTATCTGATGTCGAAGAGAGGTAGGCGTCACCGTCCCCGTGGACAAGCGTGACTCGGGGATCGTCCAGGCTTGCAGACATGTTTGAGAAGTGATCGCGGGCGGCTTCCGTGACCGTCGGGTCGAGTTCGACGACGCTGATGGCCTCAATGCTGCCGTGCTTGAGGAACTCCCGGCAGGCGCCGCCATCACCACCCCCAACGACGAGAATGCGTTTGGGATTCGGATGGTGAGTAGCAGGTATGTGTGTGATCAGTTCGTGATAGACGAACTCGTCCCGCTCGGTGAATGCGACGCTGTCGTTCAGCAGGAGGATCCTGCCGTATCCGACGCTGTAGAGGACCTCGACCTTCTGGTAGGCTGACGTCTCCGAGAACAACACGCCGGCGTGTTTGAGCGAGAGCGCAATGTTGTCCTGGCGGTCCGTAAACCAGATGCTTCGGCTGGCGGCACCAGAACCTGCAGATGAAGTGGAGGAGAAAGCGTAATCGGTGCCCCGGTCGATCTCACGAAGATCGGAAACGTGCCCATCAACCGCATCTGCGAAGGATCGAGCGATGTCGGCGGGGGAGATCGAAGGGCTGCAGGTGAAGACGTCCAGGGCCGCGTAGCCGTGCTCCGGCCAGGTGTGAACCGCGAGGTGGCTCTCCTGGATGATGACGAATCCCGTGACGCCGTGGGGGACAAAGGGGTTGAAGGAGGATTCGACGACAGTGGCGCCGGAGGTCTTGGCAGCTTCGACAAGACGGCGCTCTAAGTGACCAGGGTCGTTGAGAATCTCTGCCGAGACTTCGACGATCTCGGCCAGGATGTGTTTCCCAAGTGCCAAAAAGCCTAGCCAGAACTGTGCATGGTGTGCTCTGGCTTAGGTGACGAATAGGCACCTTCACACTGAGCGAGAGTCGAAGTGTAGGTCGTATACAACCTAGCCGGCCCCACGGTAGTCAAAGCAGATTTTTCACGTGTTCGCGTGCCTGTATAGTAGCCGCGAGCGGATCCGCCCAGTCGACCTTCTCCATCTCGATCACCAGCTCTCCGTCATAGCCCGCGCCCTTGAGCAGGTCCAGGAGCTCCTTGATCGGGAGGTCGCCTTCGCCGAACGCAACCGGTGTCTCGCCCTTCTGGTCGCGAAGGTGCACAAGCCCGACCCGGTCGGCGATGCCTTCGGCAAAGGCCATCACGTCCTCACCTGAAGTGAGCAGGTGACCGGTGTCGATAAGAACTCTGGCGCGTTCATCCAAGTTCGGGAGCACAGCCTGGAAGTCTTCCAGGGTCTGCAGTCGGTTTCCGTGGTGATTCCCCAGGTTCAGCGAAATGTCTTCAACACGTTCGAGAATCCCGTTCACACCTTCGATGAGGTCTTCCAGTGCCTCGTCTGTACGTTTGCCTCCCTTCGTGTTTGCCACCTGCAGTCGAAGGGCGCGTGCGAGATGCAAGTCCCAGGTGACCTGGCGCAAGTTGTAGTTCAGGTTGCGTTCGTCCGAGTCCGCTTTACGTCCCGTGATGTTCCGGATGTTCAGCCCGGTCAGAATTAGACCGGCCTCGTCGAGCTGGTCCCGTACCATCGGGACGGACCAATCGGGATGGACGGGGGAGCTCTCGGTCCACGTGCGGAACAACTCGATTCGGTTGAAACCGGCTTTGCGGGCGAATTCGGTGGCTTCTGGGAGGAGGGCTTGGGGGCAGACGGTCGTGCTGAATGTGAGGTTCATGTTCCCGGCTCTTGTGGGTTATGATTTCAAGGCAGGCCAGTAGGCCCAGGGATCGTCTGGCCATTCGAAGAGGATGTCGTCCTGGTCTTTGCGGGACAGTCTCGTGATCATGCAGAGGCGGATGGTGCCCAGGCAATTCTTGCTGGCCGAATGAGCTAGACTCCTGTGCCAGAAGCAAACCGTGCCCGGAGGACCCGTGGTCTCCAGGGGGTCCGGCATGTCGAACACGTCTCTGACGTTCCCGCCTCTGGGTTTTAGCATCGAGTGATCCTTGAAGCATTCGGCCGCCTGAAGGTGTGTTCCGGGCCAAATCGTGAACCCACCGCCTCTGGGCTTCTGTTCACTCAGGTAGAGCGTGACGCCGACGAACTCATTGGTGTCATATCAAATTGGATCGTGCCACATTCGAAGGGATCCTTCGCTGGCGCTCAGGATGACCTTACTCGCTCTTCGCCAGCCATCGCTCCGCGTCGATCGCCGATGCGCATCCCGTGCCCGCGGCAGAAATGGCTTGTCTATAAATGTGGTCGACACAGTCCCCGCAGGCGAAGATGCCGTCGACGCTCGTATTCGTCGTAGGTGACTGGACCTTGATGTATCCGTTCTCGTCAAGGTCGATTTTTCCTTCGAGGAACTTGGTGTTCGGGACGTGACCGATGGCGATGAAGACACCACCGCACGCGAACTCACGCGCTTCGTCTGTCTTTACATTCTTCAGGGTCACGCCGGTGACCGTGTTTCGGGCCGGATCGTGTATCTCCGTAACGACGGTATCCCAGATGAACTCGATCTTGTCGTTCTCGAAGGCCCGCTCCTGCATGACCTTTGACGCCCGCAGCTCGTCACGCCGATGCACGACGTTGACTTTCGACGCGAACCTTGTGAGGAACAATGAATCCTCCAGCGCCGTATCGCCGCCACCCACCACGACCAGTTCCTGGTCACGAAAGAAGGCTCCATCACAGGTCGCGCACGAGCTGAGACCGTGACCGAGTAGAGCGGCCTCTGATTCCAGCCCGAGATAACGAGGGCTTGCTCCCGATGCGAGGATCACGGTCTTCGATTCGACCGTTCGGTCGTTGTCGATCGTCAGTGTGAAGGGAGACCCGTTGTTGACGTCGATGTCGGTAACAAGACCGAACTCATAGCGGGTGCCGAACCGCTCGGCCTGACCTCGCATGTTCATCATCAGGACGGGTCCATCCACACCTTCCGGAAACCCGGGATAGTTCTCCACTAGCGTCGTTGTACCCAGCTGGCCGTTGGGTAGGTCACCTTCGAACACAAGTGGCTTCAGTCCAGCACGCGAGGTATAGAGGGCGGCCGTATACCCGGCGCATCCCGTTCCCACAATCACTACGTTTTCCACACGATCCCCCTTATTCCGTCATTTTTTGACGCGCCCGAGCAATCTGGTCTCGAGGTCGGACTTGAGCCCCGCCGGCGTGCTTCTTACAGAGAAGCTGCGAGGTCTTGGTTCTGTTCGAGCACGCGAGCCAGCAGGAGCATCCCGCCCACACGGTTGCTGCTCGCGCTGCGAATCAACATTGGGTAGCGGTCATCACGCGTCAATATTTCAGAGAATTCCGTGATCTGATCGTCCGTGATCCGGTCTGACTGTATGGGAATGTTGACATAATGCCAATACGGGTAAGTTTCCTCTCAGACTTCCTTTGCAAGGCAAGTCAACAGCCGGTCTTGGTCGATCCCCAGTTCAGCCAATTTCGTGCGGGGCTTGACCTTGCCCTCTGGCACTCCGAGATCGGCGACGAGGATGTGGACTATCCTTGGCAGGTATTCCTTCCGTGTCTTGTAGTCGCCCCAGGTCACCACCAACCCCATAGCAACAGCACCCATAAGAAAGATCACAAGGATTCCAAGCAGTGCTTCCAACTTTCGCACCTCCCCAAGCTACTTGTAGAGATTTCCTCAAAGCGTTTCGGCGGTACTCGATTCTACCTGGACCCGGACGAGTGCACCTGTCTGTTGGGATGCTATTGTTCGTAGGGCAGCTCCACCGCCCGAAGCAACATATGCGTCTAACGACTGGCAGACCCTGGCCACTGTATCAACCTGGATTCAGCAAAGGCTTACCCGCGCTGAGCACTCCGGTTTTGACCTCAGCCTCGATGCCTGAAGCTGTCTGCCCATCCTCGGTGACGACGAAACGGTACAACAGGTGCACTGCGATGTAATCCTTTATCAGGTTGTCGAACAGCGCTTTCTCGCCCTTGGCGATTCGCCGGATGTCCTCTTCGGTCAACTCTGGAAGCACCAGCCGGTCAGCAACATAGACGCAGAACTGGTCGCTGCTGCGCCTACCCGAAGCGTGGCTGCCAAGCCGCTGGACCAGCCCTCTGCGCTCGCCGCTCTCCTTCATCGCAATCACATCGTCCCGCGTAAGTCCACGGCCAGACATCCCGACGTAGATGAACTGGCCCTAGTCGTCCCATACCGTGTACACACCTGCACCTGGTGGGACCACAGAACTCGCCCAATCGCTGAATCTGTAGAGTGGACCGCATTCAAGGGCGGACAATTGCGCGTCTGCAGATATGACAATGTCCTCCAATTGCTTCGTCTACGACCCCGACCATTCTTCGAAGAAGTCTGATCTATCCGATTGACCGTCTCGTGTAGGGCTGCTGCAGTTAGGGTCAGATCACGCGCAAAGCCATCTTTAGCAGACGGTCCTTGTCCTCGTCTGGATCAAGAGCATGCATCTTCCTGTGGCAGTTTGGGCAGAGAGCAACCGTGTTGGTGATCGAGTCGTCGCCGTCTCGGGAGAGCCAGACGATATGATGTGATTCCAGAAACGGTTTGCCGTCGCGATCGGTAAACGGTGNTGGCTGACCACACAGATCGCAGTGGCCGCTTGCCCTTCGCTTAGCGTAACTCGGANACGNCCTCACTCCGCTGGTACTGATTAGATGAAGTTTTCCTCTGTCCCGCCTTCCTGGGTGCATTGTTCGTTTGTCGGCTTATCTCCTCGTCGCTCTTCCGTCTGGCCTGCCGGGACCTCTTTGTCTCCAGGTCTGAGAGTGTGATAGCATCAATCTCCATCCCTTGACCGCCAGCAACAAGACGTACAGGAAACATCCAAACCTGCCGGTCATTCCCATCAGCATCTGGCTGCTGCTCCTTGTATGGTTCTGCCGCAGTAACGACCTGGCCCTGGAACGTGTAGGTCCCCTCAGTGAACACCTCGAACAAGAACACGCTTACGTCGTTCGTGCGGGATTCTAAGAGTGTCTTGTTCTGGTTGCCCTGTAACTTCTGGTCTCCACGAAGTCCCATCCCCGTGTAGTGTAGAACGTCACCATACCATCTGTCCTGGTAGGTGGATCGGATGTGGTCCGAGACGATAACAAGGGTGTTCGTGTCATGGCTGCGCCGCATGCCGNCCTGGGTACTGCAGCGGAATATCGAACGAAGCCGATCGTTATTCACTGTGTCGCCTTGAGATAGCTTGGTGTCGAACGCCATATCTCACTGTCCTGAGTCGAGTAAGGCTTTTGCGATCGGAACATCTGCTGGTGCCAGATCCACATCCATTAGTTCATCAGGTGTGACCCACTTGATCTCTGAGTGGTCCTGCGGCTGTATCTCACCGACAAAATCATCGACCAGGTAGCACGCTAAATCGATCGTCACATCTTCGTAGCGGTGCTCTGTGGATGCGACGAAGGCACCGATGGTGGCCTCGATTCCCATTTCCTCAGCTAATTCCCTTCTTAGGGATGCTTGGGGGCACTCGCCGTTCTCGACCTTACCACCGGGAAACTCCCACTTCCCGGCAAGNTGACCAGTCGCTCGCTTAGCGACCATATATCTGCCTCCATNTCTGAAGACCGCACCGACTACGTGGATCGGACCTGTTTGGTCAGTCAAAGTCTATACTCCCGCAATCACGCAGTGTCCTTGCAAAACGCCTTCAGCATGTGCCTGTAGTATGCCGGCCTGTCAGCGATATGATGCAGCGTATTCGTGAGGAAGACCACGTCGACGGAGCTCGGATCCAGTCCGGGATCTGACGGACCGACGAGGCTCGTATCGATGTTGGGAATGCCCGCTTCTTTCGCGCGGTCTGCCAGGAAGGTCAGCANGGTGGGGTCGATGTCGACGGCAATGACGCGCCCGCCTCCAGTTAGCCGTCTGGCAATTCGCCGCGAGAAATATCTCGATCCGGCGCCGGTGTCCGTCACGACTTCGGTTGGTACGAGCCCGAGCTGGTTGATCACCCACTCAGGACGTTGCCACTCGGCACGGTCTTCAGACTCAAAGACCTNCGGGGGCGGGTTCCCGTGAGCGTTGTGAGCGTCGTGTTGCGCGGTGGTGGGAGCCGACAGGAGGCTTGCAAGGACAATGAGGCGCGTTACTGCCTGCGTCACGCGTAGACCACGACTTCGTCGCCCTCCTGCTCCACGCGGTAGGTTCGGACCCGCATCGACGGGTCGACGATACACTCCCCGGTCTTCAGGTCGAACTCGTACTGATGCCACGGACATTTTAGGATCTCATTCTCGCGTTCGTAGACTATCTCCGACCCTTGCCAGGCCACGAGCGGACGCTGGCGTCCGAGACAGAGCGGTCCCGTACGATGAGGGCAGATGTTTCGGACCGCATAGTAGGTTCCGGCGACGTTGAACACGCCGATCTCGCGTCCATCGATCCAAACGACCTTCCGGTGTCCATCGGTCAGATCCGCGCGCCTGGCGACGACGTGTCGCCCGTTTGTATGCGTCTTAGAGGCCATACATCTCGCGGGCGTTGCCACCAAAAATTCTCGCCCGAAGATCAGGCTCGCACCCGTGCAGAAGGGTAGACGGTTCGTCCCAGTCCCAATGCGGGTAATCGCTCGCGAAGACAAAGATATCCTCGGCGTAATTCCAGCGCAGGTATGTCTCCAGATCCTGTTCGGTGGGCAGGTTGGGCCAGGGCTGCGTGCCAAGTCTCAGGTTCGATCGGGCATACTCGCTGGGCAGACGCTTCACCCACGGCGTGTAGTCGCGGAGCGCCTTCCAGTCGTTGTCCATGTGCCACAAGAGGCCTGACAGCCAGAAGGTGTCGACCTCGACGAACAGGAACTTGAAGGTGGGATACTTCTCAAATACGCCTTCGCAGATCAGGCTGGCCACGTGCGCCTGGGCAATCTGCGGGCGGGCCATTCGCATCTCCAGGTAGTAGGTCGGGTAACCAGCCGCTGTGGGCGGAGCGGAGATGCCCGCACCTTCGCCTCCGAAGTGGCATCCGACGGGAAGGCCGTGACGCTCGCAAGCCTCGTAGATCTTGTGGTAGTGCCGGTTCCCGAAGGGCATTCGTGCGCCCGCTGGCATCATGACCTGGACGAACCTCGAGTCGGGGCCCAGCCGTTCGATCTCCTCGACCGCGAGGGCAGGGTCCTGGGGGGCGATATGAATCGATCCCCGCAGGCGATCGTCGNCGCCGATCCAGTGTTCGACTGTCCAGTCATTGAAGGCACGACAGTAGGCGGCGGCGTAGTCCGGGTTGGCGTGAACGGCCGCCGTGTATGGACCGCCCGTCAGCACGCCGATGTCGATATCGTACCGGTCGAGGTGCTTCTCCCGGAGGACGTCCACCAGTGCTCCTGGATTCACGTCCCCATCTGTTTCCGCCCAGAGATCGTGACGGGAGCCCTTGCCCGGCATGTTGGTGTAACCCACCGAGGGCATCATGGCCCCGAAATCCTGTATCTGCTCAACATACTGTCGTGGCAGATAGGGGTACAGGTCGTCCACCTTCTGCGTCTGGTGGTGGACGTCGCAATCGATGATTTCGGGCACAGTTTTGAGGCGATCCTGTGAGTCGATTTCTACTCGCTCAACCGGCCGACTACTTGTTGCCACACCTGCTGGCATAAGGCTCCTCNTACAACAAAATAGACTGCGCTGACCGCCAGAATATCGCTAGCGTTTCTCTATTCCGCAATTTCACCGATGGTGGGCTGTCACGCCTCGCGCTGGTGCGCTTGGTCCGAGGCCAGCGTGACCTTCAGGGCGTCCGTCATCTGTTCCATCTCATAGAGGAAGATGGCCAGGCTGCCAAGCAGGCCCATCAGCAGGGCCGTCGTCTGGAGGGGTTCGGTCTCCAAAGCTATNCGATCTGTGCCTGTGGCTGCTCCCCGGACAGCGCGCGTTCGATATTCCCGAACACAAAACTGCCGCGACGATCCCAAGTGTCCCGGGTGATGCCGGCCGCATGGGGCGTGAGAAGCGCGTTTTTTAGGCCAAAGAGGGGGTTCTGAGGATCAGGTGGCTCCTGTTCCAACACGTCCAGCCCCGCGAAGGCGATCTGTTCCGTTCTCAATGCCTCCACGAGTGCGGCCTCGTCGACCACGCCACCACGACAGGTGTTGATGATGACGGCGTTAGATTTCATCTTCGCCAACTGCTCGGATCCGATCATGCGATGGGTATCGTCATTCAGCGGAACATGGAGGGAAACGATGTCGGATTGCTCCAGCAGTTCGTCCAGCGATACACTGGTGATGCCCAACTCGCTCTCAACCTCGGCGGGCGCGGAGAAGGCGTCCGCGTAGACGAGTCGGCAATCGAACGGCTTGAGCAGGCGCGCCACCCGCCGACCGATGTTACCGAGCCCGATTAGGCCGACCGTCTTGTTCCAAATCGTATACGTACATTTGCCCGTTTCCATTGCATACCAGCGGTCGTTCCTGACGTCGTAATCCAGCTCGATCAGACGGCGGTAGATTCCCATAATCAGGGCGATCGTCTTTTCTGCGACGTCGATCGCGTTGGCGCCGCCGTTGTTCGAGATCGTGATGCCGAGGTCCTTGATGAGCGGCAGGTTCATGTGCTCAAACCCTGCGCTGACGAGCTGGATGTGCTTGAGCTTCTCCGTTGATCTCAGGACGTCGTCCTCGATGCGACTGGGGAACAGGATCAGGGCGTCTGCTTCGGAAAGAATTGTGGCTTTCTCGTCAGGATCGGTGTCGGTTCGGGAAACGACGACCTCGTAGCCACCAGGAGCATGCTGGGTGAGCAACGGGTGCAGTTCCGGGTCCAGCTGCGTAAAAAACACGACTTTAGGCATAGTTCCTCCTGTTGGGGTTCATGTGTTAACCATGCCGTCGGGGTGGTAGGATTGCAAGGTATCGCGGCAACTTTTCCTTGTGTACGATTCGAAACCGTCAGATAACTGACGGGTCAGTCACTCACGTCTTAAGATCAAAGGAAACCACATGGGCAGCATACCCTTCGACCTGGTTCTCAAGGGCGGGCGAGTCATCGACCCCAAGAACAATCTGGATCAGGTAGCGGACGTAGGAATCCGGGATGGGAAGATCGCCGAGGTGAAGGTTTTCATTGACCGGGACCAGGCCTCTCATGTGGTCGACGTCGCTGAATTTATCGTCACGCCCGGGCTAATCGACATCCACGTCCACGCTTACACGGGACGGCTGAATGACGGGCCCGGTCTCTTCGTGGCCAGCCTGAACGCCGACGCGCACTTCCTCAATTCCGGGGTGACGACCTGTGTGGACACGGGGACCGCCGGGGCCGACGAAATCGCGCACTTCCGGGAGTCGGTGATCGAGAAGGCGACGACCCGGATTCTGGCGTATGTCAACATTTCAAAGCCGGGTATGGGAACACCGGAGCAGACGATCAACAATTTCGACGTGGACGCCGCCGGAGGCTCCGCGAAAGAGCACCAGGACGTCGTGGTAGGCATCAAGACCGCCCACTACTGGACGAGCAAGCCCTTCGATGACAATCATCCGCCTTGGGAGTCGGTGGAGAAGGCCGTTGAGGCAGGTGACGTCTGTGGCATGCCAGTGATGGTGGACTTCTGGCCCCGGCCGCCCGAACGATCGTATCCCGACCTGATCCTGAAGAAGCTGCGACCCGGTGACATCCATACCCACGTGTTCGCCCGCCAGTTCCCGGTGATCGACGAAGACGGCAATGTCGAACCCTACATGCAGGAGGCCAGGGATCGGGGGATCTGGTTCGACTTGGGCCACGGAGCCGCCAGCTTCTGGTATCGGAACGGGGCCCAGGCGATTGCTCAGGGATTCGTACCAGACTCGATCAGTACGGATCTGCACATGGGGAACATCCGTGGGCCGGTGATCAGCATGCTGGATACGATGTCCAAATGTCTGGGGATGGGGATGCCGCTCGATGAGGTGATTTACCGGTCGACGGTCACGCCGGCGCAGGCCATCCACCGTTCGGAGTTGGGCAGTCTGGCCGTCGGCGCCGAAGCGGATGTGGCCGTCCTTGAGTACAAACGCGGAGAATATTCGTTCCAGGATTGCGGATACACACGTCTGGACGTGGACGGCATTCTCGATTGTGTGATGACGTTGAGGGCGGGGAAGATCGAGTATGAACGAGACGGACTCAGCGTCCCGCCGTGGGAAGATGCGCCCGAGTCATACTGGCCGGTCGCGGAGTCGGGGGACAAGATCGAACGCTACTGGCGGGAATGACGGGGTCTGGACAGGCGGAAGAATCGCTACGCGAGGACATAGTTGAAGCAGGAGGAACGTAAAAGGCTCGCCACCGGGAGGGAATGGTGGCGAGCCTTCGTTCTCGATCTCGAAACTGCCGTGAGGTCTGTGGAGACCTGACGGCACCTGAGGGAGGAGACCGGGGGATCTCCTGCCGATCGACAGCGGGGTTTATGCGAGAACCTGGGGCCCATGGCGTCCGGGGAGCGACGACCGGCAGATGTATCACGTGCTCTTCCAACGCCCGTAACATTGAAGGGTTCCTGGCAGAAATTCTCCGATGGGTTACGATCGAGCGTCAGACGTGTGACGATCTACGTCCTCGCGAATGTAGAGTGGACCGGCCTCCAGATGGGATGCCGGCCTTTTTCTCGTAAGGTACATTTATTTATATACTTGGTTGGTGTCGTTGATTATTAATCGGATGTCTGGCCGTTTAGATCCGCCGTGACTTCCAGTCGCCCCTGGCAAGCTTCCGGATCGTCAGGATCGCTTGAGCAGCACTGAAAATGACAAGAGCGATCCAGATCCCATTGACGCCATACCCGAGCGGGAAGGCGAGGATGTACGCGGCCGGCAGACGGACGAGCCATTGCGCGATCAGAGTGTAGTAAAGCGGCGGCATGGTATCACCGGCCGCTCTGAGGGCACCGTCTCCAACGATCGCGCCACACAGGAACGGTTCTGCAGCTGCGATGGCCCAGAGGTAGACGATGCCGACGACGAGGACGGCCGGATCCGATGAGAAGATCGACATGTAATAATCACCCAGGAGGGCGATCGGGATCCCCAGAGCAATCATCCCGGTCACTGAAAGGGTGAGGGTGGTCCACGCACGTTTTTCGGCCTGATCGACCTCACGTGCACCCAGGCTGTGACCGACCAGAGAAGTGGTTGCCGTTCCGAAGGCGAGCGATGTGCGTCGCAAAACGCGCTCCATCTGGTTTCCGATGGCGAAGGCAGCGAGCGCGGTCGTCGATTTGGCGGTCAGGGCGACGAGTTTGATGAAAACGAGGTTGGATCCGTTTCGGAACAGCCCCTGGATGGCCGAAGGAATGCCTATCCGCAGGATACGTCGGGCACGATCCCATTCCGGGAGGTATGACCCTTCAGGCGAGAGGGTCAGGCCACATCGCCCGGAATAGAGCGCCAGAATGCTGACGCCCATCCCGAGTCCGGACCCAACGAGCCCGCCCACAGCAGCACCCTTCACCCCGAGTTCCGGAAGCGACCAGACCCCGAAGATGAAACCGTAGCCCGCGATCAGCCGAACGACGTTCGAAAGGACTGCGATATACAGCGGCGATCGAGCGTCTTCTGAAGCGTGCAAGCAGGTCGTGATCGTGTAGTGCACACCCATAAGGGGGAGGCTGATGAAGAACCACTTCAGGTAGGGAAGGCCCAGAACTATGACTTCGTACGGAAGGCTCATCAGCCGCATGGCAGTCGAGGAACCGAGATAACCGATGAGGCTAATCAGTGCACTGACCGCGAAGACGAGGGTGATCGACTGTTTGGTCGTGGTGCTCGCGCTCTGGTGGTCTTTGGCACCGATTGCCTGGGCAACCATCGTCATGGTTCCAGTGGTAACAGCGACCATCGTGATCCCGACGACCATCACAAACTGACGAGAGATTCCGACGGCCGAGATCGCGGCGGATCCGAGAGAACGAACCATGAAAATCTCTGCAAAGCCGACCAGGTTGTCCAGTTGGGAGGAGATGGCCACGGGGCCGACCAGCGCGAGGTAGCGACGGGAGACAGAGAAGTCGAGGTTTTTCAATTTGGCAGTCCGGGCATTAGGACGTGATCATTTCGGCGACCTGAGCCTCGGTCACTTCGTCACGCTGGAAATCACCGACCTTGGTTCCGTTCGTAAGGACGGCGAGACGATCGGCGACTTCGAACACGTGTTGCAGGTTGTGTGTGATAAAGATGACCGACATCCCGCGTTCTCGGGCTGAGGCGATGTAACCCAGGACCTTTCGCGTCTCGCCGATCGAGAGGGCAGAAGTGGGTTCATCCAGGATCAACACCTGTGAGCCGAAATGGACGGCGCGTCCGATCGCGATCGACTGTCGTTCACCCCCGGAAAGCGAACCCACAGGTTCATCCGTGTCGCGGATGTCGATTCCAATCTCGCGAAGAGCCTCGGTGGCACCCCGGTTCATCGCATGGCGGTCGAGAACGCGGAACGGCCCCACTTGCTTGGTCAGTTCTCTGCCCAGGTAGAAGTTTCGGGCGATACTCATCCGGGGAATCAGGGCGAGATCCTGGTAGACGGTCTCAATCCCTAGGTCTCTGGCGACCGAGGGCGAGGTCAACGAGACGGACCGACCCTCGAAGTGGATCTCTCCGGACGAGGGTGCGTACACACCGGTCAACACTTTGATCAGCGTTGACTTTCCAGCGCCGTTGTCTCCCAGCAGCGCAAGTACTTCGCCCTTGTAGAGATCGAGATCGATCTCCGTCAGTGCGGTGATGTGACCGAACCGCTTGCTGATCGACCGCATTTCAACGAGGGCGCTCACGAGCGATCCCTCCGGACATAGGTGTTGATGATGACGGCGACGATCATGATCGCGCCCATGGCGCCCCGGAAGGCGTTTGAGGGGACGCTGATGAGGACCAGACCTGTCCGCAGCATGCCCGTCAGCGCCGTTCCGATCGCCGACCCGACGACGCTGCCGAAGCCACCGGTCAGCAGCGTTCCGCCGATCACCACCGACGCGATGATCTCGAGCTCCAGCCCTTCTCCTCGGAGCGGATCGACGCTCTTGAGTCGTGCGACCTGGATGATGCCGGCCACAGCGGCCAAACCGCCTGAGATCACGAAGTTGAGGATACGGACTCGGTCTATCCGGATGCCCTGCACGCGCGCTGCCTCAGCATTTCCCCCGGTGGCGAACGTCGCGTTACCGAAGGACGTCCGCAGGAGGACAAAGGCGAACAGCCCGGTCAGCCCGAGCCACCAGAGGATCCCGGTGCGGTAGTTCGCTTGGGCCTCGGTGTGGATGCGGCCGTTCAGCACTTTGAAGACGTTGATTTCAGCAGGGTCGAGCGGAGCCAGGCCGTAGACTGCCAGAGTCTTGAAGAGTATGATGATCCCGATCGTGGAGGCGCCTAGGGCTACGACGAATGGTAATCGCGAGCCTCGAAGACCTTTCCTCAGAGTCGGCATCGCCGTCCACAGGATGACCAGTGTGAGTAGGGCCGCTGCCAAACAGATCGCGAAAGAGGGGATGGTGACGATGGGATCCTGACGGGAGTAGTCGGTGTAGCGCACCATCCGCCCACCGGACACCGCTGTCAGTGATATGGCGCGGAACACGAGCATCGTGCCAAGGGTGACGATGAACGAGGGGATCCGAGTGGTGACGAGGAGGACGCCGTTGATCAGGCCGAGAAGACAGCCAGAGGCGATCCCGAGAATGGCAGCGAGCAGGATGTGAACGCCGCTGACTGCTGAGGACAGGAAGACGAGCGACGACACGCCGAGGATGGATCCGACTGAAAGGTCGAACTCTCCGGAGATCATGAGCAGCGTAATCCCGATCGCGGCGATTCCAGCGACAGCCTGGCTGCTCAGGATGGAGGAAAAGGAGCCGTGGGAGAGGAAGGTGTCAGGAGCCGACAGAGCGAAGCAGGCGAAGACGGCCATAAATCCGACAGCGGCGCCGGAGGTTGGGGTCTCTGCGAACCGACGCCGCAGCGTTTGGCCGACGGCGTCCACGGGCTCAACGCACGCCCTGGTTCACGAGTGCGGAGATCCGGTCGACGTTCTGTTTGTTGATGGCGAAGGGCCCGGTCAGCACGTCTTCGGCGAGAGACAGCCCGAATTCTCGGTTGAGGAAGAGAAACGAGACGGTCAGGTAGCCCTGCAGGTAAGGCTGCTGGTCGACGGCCTGCGCTGTGTAACCGTCCTTGATGCGCTCGAAGATGGCTGGGCTCGTGTCGTGGGTGGTGTGAAGGATCTCGCCGGCAGGTCGACCAGACTCGTCCATATACAGGTAGAAGGCGTCGGCGGGAAGGGGACCGAGCGTGGCGATCGCGTTCGTGGTCGGGTGGCTGATGAAGTAGTCTCTGAGGAGGCCGGCAGACTGCTCGACGTTGTTCGAGATGGTCAATCCATCGACCGTGATTCCGGCTGGCTCGAGGATACTCTTGAACCCGGCCATCCGAGCTTCGAGACCGCTGTGCCCGATCTCCTGGATCGGGCAGACGGCGCGTGTGATCCGCGTGCCCTGTTTGCCGGCCTCTAGGAGCAACGCTTGGGCATTGGATTGGCCTCCGAGATACTCGTTCGCGCCAATGTAGAACATCGTCGGAAGGGCATCACTGCCGCCGGCGTTGGGGTCGGCAGTGTTCAGGATGATCAGAGGAATACCGGCCGCACTGGCGCGCTCGACACTCTCACGAACCGCCTCTGGGTCCGGACAAGTGATCCCGAGGCCGTCCACGCCTTTCGCGATGGCATCCTCTAGGAAGTTCGGCATGTCCTCGATCGAGAAGGTCGGGTTGCTCAGCCATTGGACGTCGCAGTCGTATCGCTTGCCGGCGTCATTCATTCCTCGGATAACGACGTTCCAGAATGGATTCCCTGGGCCACCGTGGGTCACGAAGGTGAACTGATACTTCGCGGCGGAAGCGTCTGCAGCCGAGAGCAAGACCAGCAGGACCTGGGCGGCGCGAATTAGTTTTCGTGTTAGCATAAAACGTGTCTCCTCGGTGGTGAGGGCAAGATAGTCGGCGTGCGTGGTTTGATCAATCGGTCACCCTGCAATCGCCTCGACTGCCGCTCGCGTGTGCGTAAGCGGCGCTTTGTGATCCTGAAGGATCAAGTCCAGGTCGGTGGGGGTGTCGATATCGGACCACGGCGGAATCAGGCTAAGAGTGTGACGGGCCGTCTGTATAGCACCTGCTGTCTGTTCGAAGGTGTGGGGCGATGACCACTCGACCTCACCCAGGATATCAGGGAGCTCTACGCGCGTCCCGATCAGGTAGAATCCGCCGTCTGATGTGGGGCCGAGCACGACGTCCGCCTGCTCGAGCCGAGAGAGCGCGGCAGACAGATGAGCGGCAGGCAGAGAAGGGATGTCCGTTCCGATCAGGATCACACGGCTTGCACCCGAACCGATCGCGTGACGCAGAGAGTGGAGCATACGTGACCCCAGATCCCCCTGGGCCTGTGCGACAACATTCCAACCATTAGGGACCAGGTCGTCGACGACATCACCTTGGCCGTCGTAATGGGCAGAGAAACGATCGGCATCGATCTTTTGGGTGGTAGCGAAGGTGTCACGGATGAATGCCCGGTAGAGATCGGCAGCCTGTTCGGGCGTGTAGCGGGACTGGAGCCGCGTCTTCACCTTACCGGCGACCGGCGCCTTGAGGTAGACAATGACATCGGTCATGCGCGTTGGGTGAGAACGATGGTATGCTCGCTGTCACACGTGTAATCGCTACCTCGGAAATCGCCCCATACGGATAAGACGCGAAGACCGACGGATTCGAGCAGCATCTCTAGTTCCGTGAACGCGTAGATCCGGATCGAATGGTGCAACTGCGTCTCTCTTCCATCCGCGAAGACGGTGACATTGACGTGCGTACGGCTGGAGATGGGATCGAATGATCGCTCTTCGATCAGGGTCATCCCGTCCGGTCGGTAGACCTGGTGCGCGGAGGAGTGACGGACAACGAACTCCCGGTTGACGGTTTCGATCAGGAAGTGACCGCCCGGCTTAAGAGTGGAGACAATCCCCTGGAGGACGCGATAGTTCTCGTCCTCACCGTTGAAGTAGCCGAATGAGGAGAACAGCGACAACACGGCGTCGAAGTGCTCGGCCGGAAACGGTAAGTGTCTCATGTCTCCACGGCAGAACGAGGCGGACGACGAGGTTTCCGCCGCACGTCCGAGCATGACGTCCGAGCGGTCCAGGCCGACAAGTCGACCTGCATTCGCCAGCGGATGGGTGTGACGTCCATAGCCACAGCAGAGATCGAGGATCGTGCTGCGCTCTGAGGGGGACAGCACCTGCAGGATAAATTCGACTTCGAGAGCGGTCTGGGGGTGCTCGTCGAAGACGAGATACTCGTGCCGGAAGAATCGATCATACCATGTCTGGTCGTGATCGGGCACGGCGGGGGCAACTCAATTTTTTCTGAATCAGCTGGGTCGCGAGTTTGGGGTTGGCCTGGCCTTTGGTCGCTTTCATGACCTGCCCCATGAAGAAACCCATCAGCTTCTTGTTTCCTCCCTTGAACTTCTCGACTTCATCCAAGTGGTCTGCGAGTACCTGGTCGACCGTCGATTCGAGTTCGCCCTCATCGCTGATCTGGGCGAGTCCGAGCCGGTCTACGACAGCGCTCGGATCATCTCCCGTGTATGCCATTTCTTGGAAGACCTTTCTGGCGATGCTGCCGCTGATGGTGTCGTTGGCCACCAGCTTGATCAAGGCGGCGAGACTATCCGAGGTGACCTTGAGGTCGTCGACGGCTGCTCCGGTTTCGTTGACGAGACGGAGGACGTCGCCCTGGACCCAGTTGGCGGCCTGACGAGCATCGGCTCCGGCACCCACGACCCGTTCGAAGTAGTCGGCGGTAGAACGGTCTGCGATCAGGACCTCGACAATGCCATCGTCGAACCCATATTCTGCTGCAAACCGTTCTCGTTTGGCGGCCGGGAGTTCGGGGACCTGTTCGGCCACGCGGTCGATCCATTCCTGGTCAACGAGAATGGGGACGAGGTCGGGGTCCGGGAAGTATCGGTAGTCGTCCGACTCTTCCTTGCTGCGCATCGGTCGCACATCTTCCCGAACAGGGTCGAAGAGCATGGTTTCCTGTCGGATCTCGCCACCCGCTTCGAGGGTCTCGATCTGGCGGTCCACCTCGATCTCGAGCGCGCGCTGACAGTTCCGAATCGAGTTCATGTTCTTGAGCTCTACCTTGGTACCGAGCTCGGATGATCCCTCTGGGCGAATCGAAACGTTGGCGTCGATCCGAACGTGGCCTTTCTCCATGTCTCCCAGGCTGGCACCTGTGTAAATGAGGATCTCGCGAAGCCGGGTCACATAGGCTGCGGCTTCTGCGGGAGCCCGCATATCCGGTTCGGACACGATTTCGATCAAAGGGACGCCGGTTCGGTTGTAGTCGACCATCGACTCACCCACCGGGACGAAATCTTCGTCGTGGATGCTCTTCCCCGCATCCTCCTCCATGTGGATCCGTACGAGCCTGACGAATCTCGTACCTCCGTCGGCTGTCGGAACCTCGATCTCGCCCCCGGTTGCGAGCGGCATTTCCTCTTGAGACTGGAACTGGGAAATCTGGTATCCCTTCGGGAGGTCGGGGTAGAAGTAGTTCTTCCGCAGGAAGCGACTGCGCGGCTGGATCTGGCAGCCCACCGCCAATGACATCCGCATCGACAGCTCGACGACCTGTTTGTTGAGGACAGGAAGTGTGCCTGGCAATCCGAGGCAGAGCGGGGTGACGTTGGTGTTGGGGTCGGCTCCGAACTCGACGAGCGCGCCGCTGAAGATCTTGGTGCGCGTTGCCAGTTGGGCGTGGACTTCCAGGCCAATGACGGTTTCCCAGGTCATCAGGTAAGCTCCTGTTCGACGACACGGGCGGAGCGGAAAAGTCGATCTTCTTCGAAAGGGGGCGCGAGCAGCTGGAGTCCGATCGGCAGGCCTGCCTCGGACTTTCCGCACGGGACGGATATGCTCGGAATCCCGGCCAGGTTCACCGAGACCGTGTAGATATCGGACAGATACATCTGGAGTGGATCTTCGACCTTCTCACCGATCTTGAACGCCGTGGTGGGAGCGACGGGCGTCGCCAGGATGTCACAGCTTTTGAACGTGCGCTCGAAGTCCGCTTTGATGAGCGTCCGGACCCGCTGGGCCTTGAGGTAGTAGGCGTCGTAGTAGCCCGCACTTAACGCGTAGGTCCCGAGCATGATCCGGCGTTTGACCTCATCACCAAATCCCTCGCTTCGCGTCTGTTCATACAACTCGATCAGGTCGTCCGTATCCGCTCGGTGGCCATATTTCACGCCGTCGTATCGGGACAGGTTCGACGAAGCCTCCGCCGTGGCGATGATGTAGTATGCGGCGATTGCGTACTCCGGATGGCCGGCCACCGGCAGGCTGACGTCGACGATCTTTGCGCCTCGTGACTCGAGGTGGGCGATGCCCTTTCGGACGGCGGTTTCGACCTCGCTGTCCAGTCCCTCGGAGAAGAACTCGTTCGGAATCCCGACGGTGAGTCCTTCGACGCCCTGTTCCAACTGGGCTGCGCTGTTGGGGGAGGGCACGTCGGCAGAGGTGGAGTCGTGCGCGTCGTGTCCGGCGATTACGTCAAAAATGAGGGAAGTGTCCCTCACATTGCGCCCCAGAGGGCCGATCTGGTCGAGTGAGGAGGCGTAGGCTACGAGCCCATACCGGGAAACCCGTCCATAGGTAGGTTTCAAGCCAACGACACCGCAGAACGACGCCGGCTGACGGATCGATCCGCCTGTGTCTGATCCCAGCGTGAGCGTTGCTTGTCCGGATGCGACGGCAGCTGCAGAGCCGCCGCTCGATCCGCCTGCGACACGTTCCGAATCGTGTGGGTTGCGAACGGGACCGGCGATTGTGTTCTCGTTGGACGATCCCATGGCAAACTCGTCCATGTTGAGCTTGCCGACGATGACGGCGCCAGCCGCCTTCAGTCGCTGTGTGACGGTCGCGTCGTATGGAGGGATGAAGTTGTTCAGGATGTGCGAGGCGCAGGTGGTCTTGATGCCCTCGGTACAGATCAGGTCCTTCAGACCGACGGGGATGCCGGCCAGAGGTCCTAGTGACTCGCCTGCGGCGATGCGACGGTCGACGGCATCTGCTTGTTCGCGCGCGCCGTCCGCGTCGATCGTGATGTATGCGTTGATTTGTTCCTGCTGACGCTCAATTGCCGCCAGCACAGAATCCGTCAACTCCCGCGCGCTGACCTCACCCGACTTCAGGGCGTCGATCAGTTCGTGCGCCGGACGCTCGTTCAGGTCGCCCTCAACTGCCAATGAACCACTCCCGTGAACTGTTTATGATTCGACTTTCTTCTCCGGCTCTTGGCTCTGGGGAGCCGTGTTCGCCGGGGGGGGTGGGGGGGAGGGGGGCGCGTCGTCCACGTTCGTCTCGATCTCGTCCTTCACGTCCTTGACGGCGCGTTTGAACTCCGTGATCCCTTTGCCAAGGCCTTTCGCGATCTCGGGGATCCGCTTGGCACCGAACAGCAGGAGTGCGACGAGAAAGATGAGCAGTATTTCCCAGGTACCGATGCCCTGAAACATGGAAGCCTCCAGCGAGGGGACAGCCTCGCGTGCCTTGATTCAATGTGATTGCCTCTCGGCGGAACTGCCTAGTAAGAGTACTTCACGTAATACCAGGCTGATCCGATTGCGATAAGGCTGAGCACGTTGAATTTGATAGAAAACCCGAACGTCAGCGTCAGGATTACCAGGTTGAGACGCATCGGGAAAAACTCATACTCGTGGAGCGGTTCCACGAGGACTTTCTGTACGACGTTGTTCTGGAGTCCAAGGTTGTCGAAGATGAGGCTGAGCCCCTCTCCGATGATGTTTCCGGCGAGCATACCGACGAAGATCGCGACAATCAGAAATCCAACGCTACGTTTACCCATACTTGTAATTCCCCGGTGTTAGCTCAGGTCGACGGCCTCCCGGCCGACGATGTGATGTTTTAGCCAACGGAGGGCGCCCGACAGACAGAAGGCCATCGTTACGGGGAAGAAGGCGGCTTCAGTGAACAAGAAGACGAGTATCATGGCACCCAGTGACAGGGCAATCCGGAAACGGTCCCTAGCGGTTTCAAACGTGAAACGAGGGAAGGCAGGGTAGTCGAACGGACTGATCATCAGGAAGGCGAGCAGGACGCAGAGCGTCAGGCCGACCAGCGGTTCCGGGGTGCTATCCCACACACGCTGTGAGAAGATCACGAAGGAACACAACGTGGCGGCGGCGACCGGAATCGGGAGGCCGACGAAGTCGGGCTTCACTTCCTGCTCTTCGCGGTCATCGTTCTTGACGTTGAACCGGGCCAGCCGGAAAGCGCCGCTGAGGAGGAAGATGAACGCTGTCGTCACGGGACCCCAGGATGGACCGATTATCGGGTCGAAGTAGTGGAGCATCAGGACGGCCGGTGCGACCCCGAAGGAACACACATCGGCCAGCGAGTCGAACTGGAGGCCGAACTCACCCGAGTCTGCTTCCGAATCGATCAGGCGCGCGAGCTTTCCGTCGAAGGCGTCCAGGAACCCTGCAATGACGATCAACCAGGCAGCCGGGACCAGACGACCGGTGGCCGCGTAGTGGATCGACAGGAAACCGCACGCCAGGTTGCTTACGGTGAACAGATTAGGAATGAACGATTTTCTCATTGTCTATGACTCCGATGATCGTCTCTCCAGCCTTGACCCGATCCCCGAGGCTGACCTTGACGTCACTCCCTGCCGGTAGGATATGGTCCGTGCGAGACCCGAAACGGATCAATCCGTATCTTTCTCCCGCGGTGACCGATTGCTGGGGCTCGAGCCGGCAAACGATTCTGCGAGCGACGAATCCGGCGATCTGTTTGACCGCCATTCGATAGCCCGCTCCGTCGATGCGGACGACGGTGTGCTCATTATCTTCGGACGCCTTGTCCAGAAAGGCCAGTCGAAACTTGCCAGGACAGTAGTCCACGGATTTGACCTTTCCGGAACAAGGGATTCGGTTGACGTGCACGTTGAAAACGGACAGGAAAACCGAAACCTGTAACGCCCTGCCTACCCATTCATCTTCTACTTCTTCGATGGCGACCACTTTACCGTCACCTGAAGATACACACAAGTTCTCTCCGGCGGGCGTTATCCGATCCGGATCTCTGAAAAAGAAGGCAATAAACGCTGTTAACACAAACAGTAAGGCACCGAGGCCCTGGAGCCACATCGACCCGTCGGACCGGCCGAGAACCAGCAGGATCAAGCACGGAACGCCTGTGATCAGTAGGAATGGGTATGCCTCTCGTGCAATCAACGGGTTTTTGCTCCTAACTCTGCGGGTCACGCTCAAGGACGAGACGGGTCCTGAACAGGGTCCGGCCCCGAAGTACCATCAGGTCATATGCAGCGCCGACACGCCCCTCGCGGAAGGCCTCTACGACCTCGTCGGCGCTCCGAACGGTGAACCCGTTGACCTGGACGATCACGTCTCCCGGGGTCAGGCCGGCCTTCTGGCTCGGGCTTGCCTCGTTCACGGTGAGGATCAGGGCACCCGAGGTGGTCGCCAGTCCGAGTGCCCGGGCTTTTCGCCGATTCAGGTTCTGGATGACGACACCTGTCCAGAACTCGGGGCTGCCGCCGTCGATCAACTGATCGGCGACCTCGATCGCATTGTTGATCGGGATCGCGAAGCCAATGCCCTGAGAGCCCTTGGACTGCTCGAAGATAAACGCGTTGATGCCGATGACCTGTCCGACGCTGTTGACGAGGGGGCCACCGCTGTTTCCCGGGTTGATCGAGGCGTCGGTCTGGATCATGCCCCGGTACGTGCGTCCGTCCTCCAGGGGCCTGAAGTCACGCCCGCCCGCGCTGATCACACCGACCGTCACCGTCGGGTTGGGATCCTGTATTGTGAGCCCGAACGGATTGCCGATGGCGATCGCCCACTCCCCGATGATAATGCTGTCCGAGTCGCCGAACTCCGGAACTTCCAGGCCATCGATGTCGATCCGAAGGACGGCTAGGTCCTTCTCCCGGTTCACTAGGACATCGTTCGCCACATCAGTTATATCGAACTTCTTGCCGTCCGGGAACGTGACGCTGATTTCTCGCGCGTTCTCCACAACGTGGCTGTTCGTGAGAACATACCCGTCTTCACGGATAACAAAACCGGACCCGATGCCCGGGACCCGCTCGCGAACCATCGACGGACTCTCGAAGAAGTAGTCGAAGAATGGGTCGCGATACTTCGGGTATTCCTTGTAGTGAAACGTGTTGATGCTGACGACGGTCGGTGCGACCCGGTCCACCGCTCGAACGATCCCGGTGCGACGAGATGCTTTGATCTCGTCGTTCGCAGCGGTTGCACCCAGCGTCAGTGTCACAATTAGTGTCGCCAGGGCAGCCGATCTATGTAACCGTTTCGGCATTCCGCTGCTCGATGTCCCCGTAATCAACCTGAACGAGAAACAATCCGTGGGGGGGAGCCGTCGTCCCCGCGGCCGACCGATCCTGCTTACTCAAGATGTCTCGAACCGTGTCCGCTTCGATAAACCCCCGTCCGACATCGACGAAGGTGCCCACCAGACTCCTCACCATCGATCGAACGAACCGGTTGGCGGAGATCGTCAGCCGGATCCCTTCACCGGTCGTGGACCAGTCACACTTCCGGATATCACAGACCCGGGATTCCCGTTCGTGAGCCGCGACGCAGAAGGAGGTAAAGTCGTGCTCGCCGGTGATGTGCGTCGCAGCGTGTCGCATGTCGTCCAGCATGAGAGGGTTCTGGCGCACCCAGGCGTAAGCGCGTCCAACAGCACGATGCCCATACTCAATGTCATATCGATACGTTCGCCCCGTGGCCGAGAAACGTGCGTTGAATTCCGCGTCGACCTCGGATGCGGCGTGGACAACCACGTCGGGGGGGAGCGTGCCGTTCAGCGATTTCTTCAGCTCTTCCGGTTTCGATTCTCGATCAACCGAAAAGTTCACGACCTGGCCAAGCGCGTGTACGCCGGTGTCCGTTCTGCCTGCCGCCGTTGTCCGAATGGCGGTGCTGAATAACTGGTGGAGGCGCGCTTCCAGTTCTCCTTGTACGGTCCGCTGGTCCGGCTGGACCTGCCATCCCTTAAAGTCCGTCCCGTCATACTCAATGTTGAGCCGATAGTGCCACATTTAGCCCCGCGCCATCGTAAAGGCGAGCCATAGGATGATGGTGGTCGTCACGACCGCAGCGAGATCCTTGGGGCCGAGACGGGACATCCGGTATCTGGTGCGACCCTCGGCACCCGAATAGCCTCGAACCGCCATTGCTTCGGCCAACCGCTCGGAGCGGCCGAAGGCGGCGATGAAGAGAGGGATCAGGATCGCGCTCAGATCTTTCAGCTTTCGCGTCAGACCACCCTGTGAGGAGGCGCCACGTGCGAGCTGAGCGGTTCGAATGCGCAAGGCTTCGTCTGAAAGCAGGGGGATCAGGCGCAGGGCGATGGTCGTCGTCAAAGCCAGCTCGTGTACGGGAATCCGCAATCGAGAAAGGGGGGAGAGCATGGATTGGATTCCGTCCGCCAGGTCTAGGGGTGAGGTGGTCAGACTCAGAAGCGCGGTCACCGTGACGATGACAACGAGACGCAGGCCGAGTTCACCACCCCGGACCAGGCCTTCGGCTGTGAGCGGGAGGCTCGGATGGACTCCGGTGCCCGGTGTGTAGATCCCGTTGAGCACGACTGTCAGGATCACGATCGGTGCGAGCGGGCGGAGGTTCCCGAGTAAGTAGCTGAACGGGATACGGGCCCCAACTACCACTGGGGCGAGCGAGCCGAGTGCGAATCCCCACGCTGTCGATGCCGGTGCCCAGAACAATGACGCGACTAGGCCGACAGAACAGAGGACTTTTGTCCGCGCGTCGAGGGCGTGGAGCGGCGAATCCATCGGGAGGAATCGACCGATCGAAATGCGGCTGGTGTGAGTTGTCATGGGTTGAAAAAGAACGCGTAACCATATAAAAAAGCAAGGATTAGGTCGGTTTTTGGTCGCGAAAATATACCACCCCACCTGGTGGGTGTCAAAGCTTTCCTCCGGAAACTCAGGTTTGAAACGTCTCAGTACAGTTACCGGCATCGGTTGCTGAACTTTTCCAACGCAGCAGGCCGTATTGCCTGAATGGCAGGGAATCCGGAGCAGCCAGCTTGTTGCAGAGAGGCTTCCTAAAAGAGCTAGTAGCGGAGGCTACTGAGTGCGTCATCTTGGTTGGGTTCTGTTCCTGGCATTTGGGCTATCTTTCTGGGTAGGGGTGAACTTAAGTGTTCCCCTGGATGCCGGGCTGGCGGTACTGTCGGTCCCTAGGGTCGGCGGGGTATGTGTCCGGACCACCCGTCTGTCCACGCCGTTGCTTCTCTTTCTTGTGGCATGGGTAGGCTTTGTCCACGCATCGGTTCAGACGCTTGCACTTCCCAGGAATCATCTGAGTGCATTTCCGGTGCGTTCCGAGGTTGTCACGGTGGAAGGGTATGTCGTCACCCTTCTCGATCTCATCGGAGAGAACAGCCTGTTCGGGATTGAAGCGACTGTGGTGATCCGCTCGTATCCTGTGTTCACTGTATGTGGGGAAATGCAGGTGACCTGTGCCTTCTTCACGCCGATGGTGCGGCCGGGCGATCGCGTCCGCATTCAGTGCTCGCATACGCAAACCACCGCGGGCGTGCAATATAGGTGGGTTCGAATACTGCACCTACTTACGATCAAAGGAGCTCTTCCTCACTGCCAGTGTGCGATCCGTTTGTGATTTGTGACCTTACGCACCTGTCCGAGGACGACTGGCTGATGAACAGGTGCGTCCATCCGGTTCGGTCGCACGTGCGGGCTGCGATCCGACAGAACCTGACCGGTGTACCTTCGGCGCTTCTGGAGGGGGGGCTTCTCGGTGACAAGAGCGGCATCGATGACGAGGTCCTACGCACGTTCAGCCGATCTGGGGTGAGCTACGTTCTGGCTGTTTCTGGCCTTCACGTCGGCCTGGTGGCGGCGGGCGCCTTTCTGGTTGCCCGTGCGACAGGCGGAGGGATGGATGTGTCCAGCGTGATCACGACGCTCGCTGTGTAGGCGTAGGAGATCGTGACAGGTCTTCTCACCTCGGTGGTCCGGGCGGCCTTTGTCGCGTCGATTGTGGTCTGGGCTTGGGAGCTGCGCCTACGGGTGAACGAACTCAATGCGGTTGGTGTGGCGGGAGTGGTCCTGCTCGTCGTCAGACCTCTGGATGTCAGCCAGCTCGGTTTCCAGCTGTCCTTAGCGGCGACCGGGGGATTCTGCTCCTGCATCGTCCTCTGACGGCGTGGCTAGCGCTGGGTCGAAACGAATGGTGATCCAGATCGGGTGCTTCGCCCATCGCCGTCTCGCTGGCGGCACAACTGTCGACGGTGCCCTTGATCGCGTCGCTACCCACACGCGGAACTGATGACGATACTGGACCGGATAGAGGTTGGGTACTATGTCGAATCCAGTCAGCACTACGCCTCGCGCACAGGAGGTCGGATCCTGAGGCTGATCGCGGCGCGTGGAATCACCCGACACGTGGTGGAAGCGGGAGAGGTGATGACGGGGTTCGGGGACGTACGGGTGACCATATTGCACCCACGAGCGTCGTTCGTGAATCGGGATGTCCCCGCGCCCGAAGGGTTGAACAACGGTTCGGTTGTCCTGCGGGTTGACTACGCAGGTTATTCACTCCTATTGACGGGCGATATAGAGCACGGAACAGATGGAGCGCTCGTCGCGTGAGGGGAGCTGTTGGATGTGGATCTGCTCAAATCGGCTCACCATGGGTCCAAGACCTCATCGAGTCATCGTTTCCTGCAAGGGGCGAAACCGGAAATGGTCGCGATCTCGTGCAGGTTAGCGAACAAGTTCAAGAACCCATCACCAGGGTTCTGGTGCGACACCGGCAGAGGGGACAAGGGGGATCGGACGGACCTGAATAGCTGTCCGACCTGCAGGGTCAATGGGACGGGGATCAGGGTCGGGAGACACCTGGAAACAGAAAGGGCCGACCATAAACTGTTATCGGCCCCTCAAAAAAGAGGGCGGAGGAAGCGACTCTATCGATGCGCCCGGGATGCATCTATGGGAGTTTCACGTCTGCGTGATTCAGATGTCTCCCAGCGCTATCTCCCCCAATATCGCTGAGTTAATCCGAACAGAGTGTCACTACCACCGGGCACGTCGTCGAGCCACCTCAACTCCGCCCAATTCCATCCGGTCTGGCCGCGCCTAGACGCACTGCCGTCGTCATGGTCAGACCGTCTTTCAAACGATTTCAAAAAGAGTGCAACTGAAGAGGATGACCGCGCGCCGGGTTTCTTCGGGGGAGGTGGTCGATTTGGACCACTATGGAGGCAACCGAGTATTCGGTCTGAAGTGTGCCGTTGAGGGTGATTCGAGCATCGATTTCAAGCTCATCGATGCAGGGTCAGTCCTCAAGCCTCCCGAAACGCCTCTGCCAGCCGTGGTACAGGCCGGTTTACGCAGAAATACCTTGTATCTCATTGTAGATAAAAGAGATACAACAACAAACGTCGTTCAAGCTGGTTAGGAATATAAACGGGAGGAATGGGGTCGTCAAGCGTATTTTGCCGGAATTTTCCTCTAATTTACGGGCTTTTTCACTAAGCTCTTGAAACATAAGAGCATCCCTCCCGCATTTTTTTTTAAAGGGCAAAAAAAGGCGGTTAGGGTGTTTTTCAGCACTGCCCGTTTTGCCACATTTTTGTGAGGAATGCAGAGTCTGACGCGACAAGGGTTTAGCGTCGGAAGGGGCAAGGATCAGGTGCCCGGGGCGGGGTACGAACACTGACGGTGGCCCAGGGTTTGCTGGCCCGCGAATCGCCTACTCGTCCCAAACACCCATCTTGCAGAACTTGTCGATCCGGTCCGGTGATAGGGTCTCCACCGGTTTTGCAGCCAGCTCGTCCAGCGTCTCGACAATCGCCCGCTTCAGGTTGTTCGCGGTCAGGATCGGGTCCTTGTGGGCGCCACCGAGCGGCTCCGGGACCACCCTGTCGACGATGCCGTATTCGGTCAGGTCTTGGGCCGCGATCTTCATGGCGTCGGCGGCCTCCTCCTTCTTGTCGCGGTTGCGCCAGAGGATGAGAGAGCAGGAATCTGGGTTGATCACAGAATACCAGGCGTTTTCGAGCATCAGGATCCGGTCACCAACCCCGATCCCGAGTGCCCCGCCGCTCGCGCCCTCTCCGATCACGACGATGATAATCGGGATCGCAAGCTTCGCCATTTCGAACAGATTGCGTCCGATTGCCTCCGAAACGTTCCGCTCCTCGGACCCGAGTCCAGGGAACGCGCCCGGCGTATCCACAAGGCAGACGACAGGGCGAGAGAACTTCTCGGCCATCTTCATCAGGCGGAGCGCCTTCCGGTATCCCTCGGGATAGGGCATCCCGAAGTTACGATGCAGGTTCTCCTTGGTGTTTCGGCCCTTCTGCTGACCGATCAGCACGATGGGCCGACCGTCGATTCGCCCCATGCCACCGACGATAGCCGGATCGTCGCGATATTGGCGGTCGCCGTGAAGCTCGACGAAATCGGTCAGCATCATGTCGATGTAGTCCATCGTGTAAGGGCGTTGCGGGTGCCGTGCGACCTGAACCTTCTGCCACCTTGTGAGGTTCTCATACAGGTCCTTCTCGAGGTTCGTCGCTCGCTCCTTGAGTGATGCGATCTCCGCCGACATATCGAGGTTCTCGGACTCGGCGTGTGCCTGCATCTCCTCGATTTTCTTCTCGATCTTTTCGAGCGGTTTCTCGAACTCGAGATATATCCTGCTGTTCGTGTTCATGGCCTACCTCAGTTTACCGATCGCGTCTTCGACTCGGCGAATCGCTTCCTCGAGTCGATCGTCAGCTAGGGTGTAGGAGAATCTTACGTATCCGGGAGTACCGAAGCCTGCTCCCGGTACTGCAGCAATTTTCGCTTCATCGAGAAGATAACCGCAGAGGTACACATCATCCTCGATTTTCGTGTCGGAAATCAACTCTCTCACGTCAGGAAAGACGTAGAATGCGCCTGCCGGAGCGGGGCACGACACGCCGGGAAGCGCGTCCAAACGAGAGGCGATCAGGTCCCTACGCGCCTGGAAGAGCGCTCGCATCCCCGTGATGCTGTCCTGTGGGCCTTCCAGCGCTTCGATCGCGGCGTGTTGTGAGATCGTGCAAGTGTTGGTTGTCTCCTGACTCTGGATCTTGGCGATATGCGACATCCATTCGGACGGACCGGCGCCGTATCCGACACGCCAGCCGGTCATCGCATAGGCCTTGGAGAAACCGTTCACCACGAGGGTCCGCTCGAGAAGACGCTCATTTTTCGTGGCGATCGAGGCGTGCTCACCGTCGTAGATGAACTTCTCGTAGATCTCGTCCGTGATCACGTGGATGCCGGTTTCGGCCAGGACGTCAGCAATCGACTGCCACCGTTCCGCCGGGTAGATCTCACCGGTCGGGTTCGACGGGCTGTTGAAGATGATCAACTTGGACCGCTCCGTAATCGCTGCCTCTAGCTGGTCCACGTTCAGGCAGAAACGATCGGCCGGGTCGGTCTGGATAATGACGGGTACACCGCCCATCAATTTGACCTGGTCCGCGTAACTGACGTAGAGGGGGGCCGGAAGGATCGCTTCGTCTCCGGGGTTGATCAGAGCGGCGATCGCGTCGAAGATCACTTGCTTGGCCCCGCACGTAATCACGATCTGGCCTGGCTCGTAGCTCAGGCCGTTATCCCGGTCCAGTTTTCTGCAGATGGCTTCCTTCAGCTCGATCAGACCTGAAGCGGGGCTCGTGTATTTGGTGTGCCCGGCTTCGATCGCCGCGACGCCGGCTCGCTTGATGTTCTCTGGGGTGTCGACATCCGGTTCACCCGCGCTCATGGCGATCACATCCTCGCCCTGCCGTCGGAGCTCGGCGGCTTTCGCGGTGGTCGCAACCGTGACGGAGGCCTCCATTTGAAGGACTCGATCGGAGAAGGGGGAGGACATCAGGTGGTGTATTCGGCGTTGATCCGAACGTAGTCGTAGGTGAGGTCGCAGGTGTAAATCACGATCTGAGCATCGCCCTCGGCGAGGTTGATGTCGATCGGGATCTCTTCTGCCCCAAGCGCTTCCACGGCCGCGTCGTGATCGAACTCGAGTCCGGCACCGTCCGCGTAGATCGGGATACCGGCCATCGATACCGTCGCCCGGTCGGGGTCGAAGTCGATTCCCGCATATCCCATGGCGCAGAGGATTCGGCCCCAGTTGGGATCACGACCGAAAACAGCCGTTTTCACCAGGCTAGAATTGGCGACGGAGAGACCGACGGTGCGACCGTCCGCTTCGCTCTTAGCGCCGTTGACCGTAATCGTGATCAGCTTCGTCGCTCCTTCACCGTCACGGGCGACCTTGCGAGCAAAGTTGATGAGCAACTGCTCGAGGGCGTCTGTAAAATCGGAGAGGTTGTCGTCGGAGATTTGGCCGGTTTCAGAGCCGCCGTTGGCCATCAGGATGATCGTGTCGTTCGTGCTCATGTCGCCATCGACAGTGACACAATTGAAGGAGCGTTGAGAGGTCTGCGACAGAGCGCCCCGCAGGTCTTCCGCGGCGATGGCTGCGTCAGTGACGACGTAACACAGCATGGTCGCCATGTTCGGCGCGATCATCCCCGATCCCTTTGCTATCCCCGCAAGGGTGACGGTTTTGCCGCCGATGGTGAGGGTGGCGCTCGCCTTTTTGGGGACAGTGTCGGTGGTCATGATCGCCTCTGCGGCGTCATCCCACCCTGATCCAAGCGTGTCCAGCACGCCCGCGATGCCGGTTTCGACTTTGTCCATCGGAAGTTGAACACCGATGACGCCCGTCGAGTTGACCAGCACATCTTCAGGGGTGAGCGACAGGCGATCGGCGATGAGGGCGGCTTCGTGCCGAGCATTGGCCATGCCTTTCTCGCCCGTGCACGCGTTCGCGTTCCCACTGTTGATCAGGATCGCCTGTGCCTTGCCGTCGATCAGGTGCTCGCGATTGAGGTGTACGGGAGCGGCCTGGACACGGTTGGTCGTGAACATACCCGCAGCCGAAGCTGGTCGATCCGATGCGATCAGGGCGATGTCCTTCCGCCCGTCGGGGTATATGCCACAGGCCAGGCCAGACGCCGTGTATCCGACGGGGGGGAGAAGCTGGTCGTCGTGAAGATCCACTGTTGTCTCTCTAGAATAAGGCGCGCTTGATGTTCCGGATTGCCTGCCGGATGCGGTGATCGTTCTCTACGAGAGAGATTCTTACATATCCTTCGCCGTTGTCGCCGAACCCGACCCCGGGTGAAACGGCGACCTCGGCCTCTTTCATCAGCTTCATCGAGAAAGCCATCGATCCCATGTGTTGATACTGGTCGGGAATCGGCGCCCAGAGAAACATCGAGGCCTTTGGCGTCGGGACGTTCCAGCCGATTCGTGTCAACCCTTCAACCAGAGTATCCCGACGATGCTGATACCGCTTGCGAGCCACGCGCACGCAGTCCTGTGGTCCATCGAGTGCGGCGATCGCTGAGACCTGGATCGGCGTATACACGCCATAGTCATAGTAGTTCTTGATGACGGATAACGCGTGGATGATCTTAGGATTGCCGAGACAGAATCCAACGCGGGCACCAGCCATGTTATACGACTTGGACATCGTGTAGAACTCCACGCCGACATCTTTGGCTCCTTTGACCTGGAGCATGCTTGGGACTTCGAACCCGTCGAAGGCGATGTCCGAGTATGCCATGTCGTGGATCACGATGATGTTCTGCCGTTTGGCGAAGTCGACGATCTCTTCAAAGAAGCTGATGTCGACCGTGGCCGTCGTCGGGTTGTGCGGGAAGTTGAAGATCATGACCTTCGGCTTCGGCCACAGTTCCCGCGTTAACATCTCCATGTCCGGGACGAAGTTCTTCTCCTCCCGGAGGGGCAGGCTGACGACATTCCCATTCGCGATCGCCACCCCGTAGAGGTGCAGGGGATAGGCCGGGTTCGGTACGATCGCCTGATCACCCGGGTCCAGGAGGGCCAGCAGGATGTGAGCGATCCCTTCCTTGGAACCGATGGTGACGATCGACTCCGATTCCGGGGCCAGACTGACGCCGAATCGCCGGTCATAGTGTCGGCAGATCGCGCGCTTCAGAGCCGGCAGTCCGGCGGAAGGGGAGTAGCCGTGCGCTTTCGGGTCGTGTGCCACCTCCACCATCTTGTCGATGATGTGGTCAGGTGTCGGCTGGTCCGGATTCCCCATGCCGAGGTCGATGATATCCACCCCGTCACGGCGCAGCTTCATTTTGAGCGCGTTCACTTCGTGGAACACGTATGGAGGCAGGCGTTCGAGCCTGCGGGATAACACTCTCATGCTCATGGTTCAGGCGATCGCTTTTTCGGAGGTGTCGTCAGTCGTTTCCTTCTCGCCGCCGATGACACCGTCGATCAGGAGTTTATAGGTGAGACTGTCCACAAGGGCGATCCAGCTCGCATCGATGATGTTCTCTGACACGCCGATCGTGCTCCAGACTCTGTGTCGGTCGGAGGACTCGATCAGGACGCGGACTTTCGCTGCCGTGCCGTCGCTGCTGCCGAGAACACGGACTTTGTAGTCCTCGAGCCGGACGGACTTGAGAGCGGGATACTCGCTCTCAAGGGCGAGTCTGAGGGCACCGTCGAGAGCGTTGACCGGACCGTCTCCTTCGGCGACTGTGTGGCACAGCTCGCCTTTCACATCAAGCTTCACGATGGCTTCCACTTCAGCTGTGCCCTCGGCGCATTTTCGGTTGATGGTCCGGAACCCGATCAGCTTGAAGGGATCATCGAATCCATAAAGGGCCTTGCGGGCTAGGATGTCGAAGGAGGCTTCCGCACCCTCGTAGATGTAGCCATCGTGCTCGCGCTGTTTGACTTCATCTAGGAGAGACACGACGCGGGGATCTCGCTTGTCGACGTCCGGGAGAAGGTGATCGAGTTTTGCGGCGATGGTCGCTGTCCCTGATTGCTCGGATAGCAGGAAGCGGCTCTGGTTCCCGACCCGGTCCGGCTCGATGTGCTCGTACGACGTGGGCGCCTTGCTCATGGCGTCGACATGGACACCGCCTTTGTGCGCGAAGGCGCTCTCTCCGACGTATGGCTGGCGGTGGTCGTGATAGACGTTGGCGACCTCGCTGATAAACCGCGAGAAGTCCATCAGTTGGCCGAGGTTCTCGCCAGACTTGAGCCGTTTGTTCAGCTTGAGTTCGATGTTCGGGATGATCGTGCAGAGATTCGCGTTCCCGCAGCGTTCTCCGTAGCCGTTAAACGTGCCCTGCACCTGGATCGCGCCCTGCTGGACGGATACGACTGCATTGGCGACGCCGACTCCGGCATCGTTGTGCGGGTGGATGCCGAAGGGGCAGTCGATCTCATTTTTCACGTCGTCGAGGATGTCGACGAGTTCGAGCGGCAGGGTTCCGCCGTTCGTATCGCATAGGACGACGCACGCTGCGCCCCCGGCCTCCGCTGCCTTGAGCGTGCGGATCACGTAGTCTCGATCCGCCTTGTAGCCATCGAAGAAGTGCTCGGCGTCGTAGATCACTTCTCGGTCCCGTGACCGGAGGTAGGCGACCGAATCCTCGATCATCCGGACGTTATCGTCCAGGTCGATCCTCAATACATCGGTGACGTGGAGGGTCCAGGACTTGCCGAAGATCGTGACGGTTTCCGTTTCGGACTCTAGGAGTGTGTTGAGTGTCGAGTCGTCCTCCGGCTTGTTCCGTGCACGCCGCGTGCTGCCGAAGGAGGTGATCCGCGCGTTCTTGAAGGTCAGGTCTTTCGCCCGACGGAAGAACTCGAGGTCCTTGGGGTTGGTCGGGTTCGGCCAGCCGCCTTCGATATAGTCCACACCGAAATCATCGAGCCGCTGGGCGATCAGCAGTTTGTCCTCCAGGGAGAAGGCGATGTCTTCGGCCTGTGAGCCGTCTCGCAGAGTGGTGTCGTAGATCTGAACAACGTTCGACATGGGTATGCTCCTTAGCGATGGTTGGGATTCCAAGGACAGATGGGAGGGTCTACCCCTGAATGTCGTCCGGGCAAACAGGTCTGCCCGGATGATCCCACCTCGCTTTGTCAGATCTTACGACTGTGTGCTGCATCAAGTCCATGGCTGTGTCAGTCCAGGATTTGCTCTACAAGCTCGGCCGGCCGCGCGATGACGGCTTTCCCGTTCCGGATGCATACGGGCCGGTTCATGGCTTCGGGGTGCTCGAGCAGGAGCCCCACGACGTCATCCAGGGTGCTGAAGTCGTTCAGGTTCCGCCCCAGCTTCTCGAAAGACCCGGGGTGGAACATCTCCTTCGGGTCATTCTCGAGGAGGCTCAGAAAGCCTCTGAGCTCGGATTCGCTCGGCGGTGTCTTGATATACTCAATGACGTCGAACTCGACGTTACGCTCACGCAGGATGTCCATTGCGCCAAGCGATTTGCTTCAGTGCGGATTGTGGTAGATCGTGACTTCTGCCATTTATCCCTCCCTCGTTCCCGGGCTTCGCCGGGGAACGGACAAGCGTTTCTTGCTGCGATATGGGCAGCCTCAACCGTTCCCAGGGAGACCCTGGGAACGGTTGAGGCTATGATGCGATCGCTTCCGCGACCAGATCTCCGACCTCGGACGTCGAATAACCCATCCGCCCGGCCGACATGCTCTCGAGCTTGGTTCCAACGACTTCGACAATCGCCTCGCCGACTTTGGCCGCCGCCTCATCCTCACCGAGGGTCTCCAGCATCATCTGAAGCGCCGCGATGCTGGCGATCGGATTGATCACGCCCTGCCCCGTGTACTTGGGGGCCGAGCCACCGATGGGCTCGAACATCGACACGCCCTCAGGGTTGATGTTGCCGCCGGCGGCGACACCCATACCGCCCTGAACCATCGCGCCGAGGTCTGTTATGATGTCCCCGAACATGTTGTCCGTGACTATCACGTCGAACCACTCGGGATTCTTGACCATCCACATGACGGTCGCATCGACGTGGGCGTAATCGCGCTTGATGTCCGGATATTCGGCATCACCGATCTCGTGGAATACCCGCTCCCAGAGGTCGAAGGCATAGGTCAGGACGTTCGTCTTTCCGCAGAGTGTGAGCGTCTTTTCCTGGTCGCGCTTCCGAGTCAGCTCGAAGGCATACCGGAGGCAGCGCTCCACACCTTTGCGTGTGTTCACCGACTCCTGGACGGCGATCTCGTCGGGCGTTCCCTGCTTCAGGTAACCGCCCGCGCCTGCGTAGAGCCCTTCCGTGTTCTCACGGACGACCACGAAATCGATGTCTTCCGGCCCTTTGTCCTTGAGCGGGCAGTCAACGTTTGGATAGAGCTTGACGGGACGCAGGTTGATATACTGGTCGAGCTCGAAACGGGCGCGAAGGAGGATCCCTTTCTCGAGGATCCCGGGCTTGACGTCCGGATGGCCGATGGCGCCCAGCATGATGGCCTTGAACTGACGTAGCTCATCAACGGCACCGTCGGGGAGCGTCTCGCCGGTCCGCTTGTAGCGCTCACCGCCAAAGTCGAACTGGGTGGTCTCGTATGTGAAGCCGAACTTCGCCGCTGCGGCCTCGAGGCACTTGAGCGACTCGACGACGACCTCGGGGCCGGTGCCGTCTCCGGGGATGACTGCGATCTTGTGCGACAAGGGTTTCCCTCCCTGATGGAGTCGAGATCCTATCTATTGGCACCGACACTTCGACTCCGCTCAGTGTGGCAGTGCGATTCCTCTCTCTAGGCCTTGAAGCCGCTCACGTAGGGGAGGGCGTCCGCGGTCTCCTTCGTAGCGTCCGCGCCCTCGAGAAGCATCCCGGTCGCGTCCCAGGCGCCCTCCAGCAACGACTTCCGATTTCCCTCGGGCAAGGTCACTTCGATCGTGAGGTCACTCGAGGTCAGCGTCTTCCTGGTCAGGTCGAGCGTCATGGACTCGGTCGGATTGGCCTCGACGTGCTCCTGGAACCTGGATACGTCAGCGGGTGACGCCGTCACGCAGGGGATCCCCATGGCGATGCAGTTGCCCTGGAAGATCTCTGCAAACGATTCGCTCAGGATCGCCTGGATACCCCACCGGTTGAGGGCTTGCGGAGCGTGCTCGCGCGAGGAGCCGCAACCGAAGTTCCCGTTGGCGAGGAGGATCGATGCCCCCTGAAACTTTTCCTTGTTGAACGGGTGATCCGGGTTGGACTTCCGGTCATCCTCGAACGCATACTCGCCGAGACCCTCGAACGTGATCATGCGGAGGAACCGCGCCGGTATGATCCGGTCCGTGTCGATGTCGTTTCCGCGGACGGCGATGCCGGTTCCTTCTACGGTCATTACGGATGAAGCGGGCATGTCTTTCTCCTACATCATGGTGCGAACGTCGACGACTTCGCCGGCGATCGCCGCAGCGGCCACCATTGCGGGGCTCATCAGGAGGGTGCGACCTTCCGGACTGCCCTGGCGGCCCTTGAAGTTGCGGTTGCTGGACGAAGCGCAGACTTGACGGCCCTGCAGCTTGTCCGGGTTCATCGCCAGACACATCGAGCATCCGGCACCACGCCACTCGAAACCGGCCTCCTCGAAGACTTCGTGAAGGCCCTCCGCCTCGGCCATCTTGAGTACTTCCTGCGACCCGGGCACGACGAGGGGCTTGACCTTGCTCGACACCTTGTGGCCCTTCACGATCTTTGCTGCTTCGCGAAGATCCGAGATCCGGCTGTTCGTGCAGGAGCCGATGAAGGCGACGTCGATCGGCGTACCGGTGATCGGCTGACCCGGATGGAGACCCATGTAGTCGTAGGCCTCACCGGCGATGTCGCGGTCGTCGTCCGCCAGATCCGTGAGCTTGGGGACATTCTCGGTCACGTAGAGCGCCTGACCCGGCGTGATCCCCCAGGTTACTGTGGGCTCGAGAGAGGCACCATCGAGCTCGTAGATATCGTCGTAGTGGGCGTCGTCATCGGAGGCCATCGACTTCCACCAGTCGACCGCGCGACCGTATCCG
This sequence comes from Gemmatimonadota bacterium, assembly GCA_002727195.1. GTDB lineage: Bacteria > Latescibacterota > UBA2968 > UBA2968 > UBA2968 > UBA2968. The sequence goes on along the minus strand of PBWH01000026.1, from coordinate 82,350 downwards.
TCCCCAGAAGTGACGTGCTTGCGGCCCTTGAGGTACTCGTAAGTGGTCTCATCCGGGTTGATGTAGCCGGCGCGCGCGCCACCCTCGATCGACATATTACAGATCGTCATCCGCTCTTCCATCGAGAGGTGCTCGATCGCATCTCCGGCGAACTCGTAGGCGTATCCTACGCCGCCTTTGACGCCAAGTCGACGGATGATGTTGAGGATGATATCCTTCGCGTAGACGCCCTTGCCCAGATCCCCGCTGACGTTGACCTGGCGGACCTTGAGCGGGTCCATCGCCAGACACTGCGTGGCGAGTACGTCGCGAACTTGCGACGTGCCGATCCCGAATGCGATCGCACCGAAGGCGCCGTGTGTCGACGTATGGCTGTCACCACAGGCGACGGTCATGCCGGGCTGGGTAAGCCCCAGTTCCGGCCCGATCACGTGGACGATCCCCTGGCTCTGGTTGTTGATGTCGAAGAGCGGGATGTCGAATTCCTTGGTATTCTCTTCGATCGCTTCCATCATCTGCTCGGCCATCTCGTCCGCGAAAGGGCGTGTGCGCACGTCGGTCGGTACTATATGGTCCACGGTGGCGAAGGTCCGGTCCGGATAGGCGACCTTCAGGTCCAGTTCCCGCATCATCTGGAAGGCCTGCGGGCTCGTGACCTCGTGGATCAGGTGGAGGCCGATGAAGAGCTGGGTCTGACCCGACGGCAGCCTACGCACCGAGTGGGCATCCCAGACCTTCTGAAACAAGCTTTGACCCATCTATTCTCTCTCCTGTTGGTGAGGGGCTATACCGCTTCCGCTCTCTGCTTCTCGATCCCAGCCTGCACCGCCAGACGGTTCAGACCGTCGAGATAGGCCTTTACGCTGGCTTCGATCACGTCGGTCGATACCGCCCGACCTGTCGCGACGTGGCCCTCGTCACTCAGACGGACGGTCACCTCGCCGAGGGCCTCCGCCCCACTCGTGATGGCCCGGATCGCATACTGCTCGACGCGTGCCTCGGTCTTTGCCGCCTTCTTGATGGCCCTGTAGGAGGCGTCAACCGGGCCATCACCCCAAGCTGACTCCTGCGAATTTTCGCCCTCGATCTTGAGGCGAATCGTGGCCGAGGGAACCGTGCCCGTACCGCTGACGGTGTGGAGATAGTCCAGGCTGAACTTCTCAGGGATGTCGGTCAGTTCGTCGCTGACGATCGCGACCAGATCCTCGTCGAAGACTTCCTTCTTCTTGTCGGCGACGGTGATAAACCGCTCATAAGCCTTGTTCAGGTCCTCTTCGTTCAGGTCGTAGCTCAGAATCTCCAGCCGGTGTTTCAGCGCGTGCCTCCCCGACCTTGCGGTCAGCACAATTTGCGTCTGCTCCAGGCCCACATCCTCCGGCGCCATGATTTCGAACGTGTCCCGGTTCTTCAGGACGCCATCCTGGTGGATGCCGGAACTGTGGGCAAATGCGTTGGCGCCCACGATTGCCTTGTTAGGCGGCACGGCAACGTTCATCAGCCGCGATACCAATCGGCTCGTGTGGGTGATCTCCTTGGGCTCGATCCCGGTCTTCACGCCGAAGTAGTCGCCACGGGTTCGGATCGCCATGACGATCTCCTCCAGAGACGCGTTTCCGGCTCGTTCGCCCAGACCGTTGATTGTGCACTCGGCCTGTCTTGCGCCGTATTTGATCGCGGAGAGGGTGTTGGTGACGGCCATCCCCAGGTCGTCGTGACAGTGCACGCTGATGATGGCGTCATCCACATTCGGAACGTTAGCCATGAGGTCGGCGATCAACTGCCCGAATTCCTCGGGGATCGCGTATCCGACGGTGTCAGGGATGTTGATCGTGGAGGCGCCAGCGGCGATCGTGGCTTCCACGACGTCATACAGGAACCGGCGTTCCGTACGCGCCGCGTCCATTGGAGAGAACTCGACGTCGTCACAATGGCTGCGCGCACGCTCGACGGCGTCGACGGCCATCTTGAGCACGTCGTCGTTGCCCTTCGCCTTGCGCATCATGGCGATGTGCTGAGGCGAAGTGCCGATAAACGTGTGGAGCCTTGTTTTCGGGGCGTCCTTCAGGGCTTCGCCCGCCCGGTCGATGTCCAGGTTGACGGCGCGAGCCAGCCCACAGATGTGAGGGCCCTCGACTTCCATGGCGATCCGACGAACCGCCTCGAAGTCTTCGTTCGATGAGACCGGGAAACCGGCTTCGATGATGTCGACGTTCAGTCGCGCCAGTTGCTGGGCGACTTCCATCTTTTCACGAGGGGTGAGGGAACAACCGGGTGTCTGCTCGGCATCCCTCAACGTGGTGTCGAAAATGAATACGCGATCTACGTCGGATTCCTTTGACATCACACTACTCCTTGTTCGCCGGAGTCGGGGTTATGCAGATGGATCTCTCCGGCAACGCATTCCATCTGCTGTTTCAGTTCAGATTCTAGGTCGTCTTCGGCTCGGAGTTCAAGGTCCCCAAGATCAAGATCCACTCTACATCACCTCCTTTCAGTCTTTGAACGGTCCCTCTAGCTGTCTTCGCCCAGCCACGACATCATGCCGCGGAGCCTGTCGCCGACGACTTCGATGCGATGTTCGGCATCCTGGCGCTTGCGAGCGTTGTAGAGGGGGCGTCCCACCTGGTTCTCCACCAGCCATTCACGCGGGAACTGGCCGGTTTGGATGTCGGACAGGATCCGCTTCATCTCTTCGCGTGTTTCGTCCGTGATGATTCGGCGTCCACGCGTCAGGTCGCCATATTCGGCGGTATCGGAGATCGAGGACCGCATGTTGGCGATACCGCCTTCATAGATCAGGTCGACGATCAGCTTGACCTCGTGCAGGCACTCGAAATAGGCGATCTCTGGCTGGTAGCCTGCATCGACGAGTGTGTCGAATCCGGCGCGGATTAGCTCGGTCAGGCCGCCGCAGAGCACAGACTGCTCACCGAAGAGGTCTGTCTCGGTCTCTTCGCGGAAGGTGGTTTCGATGATGCCGGCGCGGCCGCCACCGACGCCCTTACCGTAGGCGAGACCGATGTCCTTGGCCTTGCCGGTCGCATCCTGGTAGACCGCGATCAGGCAGGGGACACCGCCGCCCTGTGAGAAGACGCGACGGACGAGATGACCGGGGCCCTTCGGCGCGATCATAAAGACGTCGACGTCAGCGGGGGGGACGACCTGGCCGTAGTGGATGTTGAATCCGTGGGCAAAAGCCAGCGCGTTGCCCGCCTTCAGACCCGGCTTGATTTGTTCGTTGAACACAACACGCTGGTGCTCGTCGGGAACGAGGATCATAATGACGTCGCCCTGTGCGGCGGCATCCTCGACCGACGTGACCTCGAGGCCTTCGTCTGAGGCTTCCTTGCGCGATGCGCTGCCCTCCCGGAGCCCGACGACGACCTTCACGCCGCTGTCGTGCAGGTTGAGGGCGTGGGCGTGCCCCTGGCTTCCGTATCCGATCACGGCCACCGTCTTTCCTTCCAGCAGGCTAAGATCCGCGTCCTTGTCGTAGTACATCTCCATCGTGTCGTTCCTCCCTAAGTGGCCCTACTCGGCGTTGTCAGGCTTGGGTTGTGAGTCCCGGAGGAGAGCCACATTGCCTGTCCTCGCCATTTCGGTGATTCCGTATTGAGACAGCATTGCGATCATCGCGTTGATTTTATCGACCTTGCCGGTCGCTTCGATCGTCATGGAATGGGTGCTGACATCCACGATACTCGCCCGGAAGACCTCCGTGATCTGGATGATCTCCGACCGGGTGGCCGTTTCCGACTGGACCTTGATCAGGGCGAGTTCCCGCTCGATAAAGGTGCCGTGGGTGATGTCGATGACCTTGATCACATCGATCAGGCGGTTGAGTTGCTTGACCACCTGTTCCAGCACGCGATCATCGCCTTTCACGACGATGGTCATGCGTGAGATGTTCGGGTCCTCGGTCTCACCGACAGAAAGGCTGTCGATGTTGAACCCGCGGCTAGAGAAGAGACCGGAGATTCTGCAGAGAACACCGAAGTGGTTCTCGACCAGGGCTGATATCGTGTGTCGTTTCAACATGTTCGTCGTTCCTTAAGAGGCGTACACCACAAGAGCGACCTTTGGGTTGTCCAGAGGCTCAATTCTTCGCGACTTCGATGTGGGGTCGACGGAATTGAGCCTAGAATAGGGCCAGGATAATGGCCAGAAGGCTCGTAATGAGCGAAGCTAAGAGTACGCTCAGACTTACAGAGGCAAGAGGGGCTACGCGTACTTCACCCTGTACCGAGGCAATAGAGTTGCTCGGGAAGGTCATCTGGGAGAAGATGGAGTTGGAAGCGCGCATTTCGTCCGTACTGTGGTATGAACCCAGGTTCAGATTTATTTCAAGAACATTTAAGGTATCTAATGGTCTTTGGGCTGTCAACAAAAAAGCCGTTGAGACGCGGGTCCGAAGGGTGTCGCGTACCCGTGGATTTAGCGCGGCTGGAAATCGTCATATTCCTTTGATAACCTTGACATTACGNTAGGCCAAACGTAATTTCGCAGCCGGCTGAATCGGTGATGGTTGACCCCTGGAGCGCGCCCAATGTCTGTGCCGGACTATTCGAATATCGGCAACGTCGCCTATATAGAAGAGCAGTCTCAGAAGTATCAATCGGATCCGGAGAGTGTGTCCGAAGACTGGCGCACGTTCTTCCAGGGCTTCGAGCTCGGACTCCGGCGTTCTGGTCTGCCCGCCACAAAGAAGGATTCTGCTGAATCTGTTGGTGCAGCTGCCTCTCTCGTTACCGCCTACCGCCGCATGGGGCATCTGGTCGCTGGCCTGGCCCCGATCAGCTACGAGCGTCCACCGCATCCGTTACTCGACATCGGCGAATACGGATTCGATGAGTCCGATCTGGATTCGGTCGTCGGAGCCTGCGGTTTTCAGGGGGAGACCGACGGCACTCTTAAGGGACTGCTGGACGGGTTGAAGGCGACCTACTGCAGGAGCATTGGGGTCGAGTTCTACGAAATCCCTTATAAGAGCCAGCAGGATTGGCTCCTTCAGCAGATGGAGCCCACGCTCAATCGTCCGAAGTTCACCAAAGAACAGTCAGCGAATGTATTTCGGCAAATCGTTGCAGCTCAGTCATTTGAGAACTTCCTTCACACTAAATTCTTAGGCCACAAACGCTTCAGTCTCGAGGGGAGCGAAACCTTAATACCGCTCTTGGCGGAGCTCGCCGATACGGGTGCCGCGCTAGAGGTGGATGAAATGGTCCTGGGGATGGCACACCGCGGGCGACTCAACGTCCTCGCCCACACGATGCAGAAGCCTTATCGGCAGATCTTCAGCGAGTTCGAGGGAACTATACCGGATCAGGGCATCTACGGCTCCGGGGATGTGAAATACCACCTTGGCTACTCGAACGATCATACGACCCCGGACGGCCACAAGATCCACATCTCCCTCAGCCCGAACCCCAGCCATCTCGAGTTGGTGAACCCAGTCGTCGAGGGGCTCGTGTTCGCCAAGCAGGAGACGAAGGANGATGTCCAGCGAAGTCAGGTCGTTCCGGTCCTGATCCACGGCGACGCCTCNTTCACGGGGCAGGGAATCATCATGGAGACCCTGTGTCTGTGCCAGCTCAATGGTTACGACACGGGCGGAACGATCCACGTGATCGTGAACAACCAGATCGGATTCACAGCCACGCCAAGGCAGACGCGATTCACGTCCTACCCGTCGGATGTCGCCAAAATNATCCATGCGCCGATCATCCACGTCAACGGGGACGATCCTGAAGCCGTTGTCCACGCGGNCCGGATGGCGATGGCCTTCCGCCAGGCCTTCAAAGCCGACGTGATCATCGATTTGTGGTGCTACCGGCGGCACGGTCACAACGAGGGAGACGACCCGGCCTTCACTCAGCCCCTCCGTTACAAGGAGATCGCAGGACACCCGATGGTCGATCGACTATACGAGAAGGATCTGCTCGATCACGGGGTGCTGAGCCAGGCTGAGATGGACGAGATTCGGGCGGAGGTTCGGAAGGGGCTCGACGACGCCTTGGAGCAGGCGCACGAGCAGCCTCCCGAAGAGAGTATGAAGGCACTAGGCGGTGTCTGGGATGGTCTCGAGCGGGCGGGGGACGACTGGTCGGCCGATACACGCGTCGATCGGGATACGCTGGTCCAGATCGCAGAGAAGGCCACGACCCCACCTGAGGACTTCAAGTTGTATCGGAAGCTGGAGCGCCTGGTCGCGGCCAGGCGAGACATGGTGCTTGGCGATACGCCGATGGACTGGGGATGCGCCGAGATGCTCGGGTTCGGCAGTCTGCTGCTAGAGGGCGTGTCCGTCCGGCTGTCCGGACAGGACTGTCAGCGGGGCACCTTCAGCCACCGACACGGGGTCTGGCACGACAACGAGAATGGCCGACAATACTGGCCACTTGCCCATCTTTCGGAGGATCAGGGCGAGTTCACTCTCTTGAACTCCATGCTGAGCGAACTTGCCGTGCTCGGGTTCGAATACGGGATCAGTTCGGCGGATCCCTGGCGACTGACCCTGTGGGAGGCCCAGTTTGGCGATTTCTCAAACATGGCCCAGCCCATCATCGATCAGTTTATCTCGTCGGCGGAGCAGAAGTGGCAGCGGATGTGCGGTCTTGTGATGCTTCTACCGCATGGATACGAGGGGCAGGGACCCGAGCACTCGAGTGCCCGGATCGAGCGCTATCTGGCGCTTTGTTCCCAAAACAATATGCAGGTCGGTGTGCCGACTTTGCCGGCCCAGTACTTCCACCTGCTGCGTCGCCAGATGAAGCGGTCCTTCCGAAAGCCTCTGATTCTTGCCATGCCAAAGAGCCTCCTGCGTCACAAAGATTCGGTGAGCGCGCTCCCCGACCTGACGGATGGGCAGTTCCAGCCTGTGCTTGACGATCCGGAGGTGAGCGACCCGAAGCAAGTGAAGCGCCTCCTGTTCTGCTCGGGGAAGGTCTATTTCGACCTGCAGGCGGAGCGTATCAATCGCGACGAGAAGGGCGTGGCCATTATTCGGATTGAGCAGTTGAACCCGTTCCCGTGGGATGATGTCAAGGCCGCGATTGAAAAATACCCTAAGGCGGTTGAGGTGTTCTGGGTGCAGGAAGAGCCGGTCAACATGGGTAGCTGGGACTTCACGGAGCCGAAACTGCGGAAGATCCTGGAAGATCGGATCCCTGTCCAATACGCTGGACGTCAACCCTCGGCCAGCACGGCTACCGGTGTTACGCAGATTCACCTGGAAGAGCTATCCACTTTCGTCAATCAGGCGCTGAGCCTCTAGGAGAGACTATGCCCGTCAACGTCGACATTCCTGAACTGGGTGAATCTGTCACAGAGGCCATTCTGGTTGAATGGCTCAAGCAGGATGGTGACTTCGTGCAACTCGACGAGCCCGTATGCCTGATCGAGACAGACAAGGCGGATGCCGAGCTTCCTGCGCCGGCAGCCGGCCTACTCAAGCGACTCAAACGGGACGGGGATACGATCCAGGTCGGAGAGACCGTGGCTGAGATCGACCCGGATGGAACGCCGTCAGCGGGCTCTGCGCCAGATGAGCAAGAGCAAGAGGCGGAAGAGGAGCCGGTAGACGATTCAAAGGACTCAGACGGTCTCAGCCCTGCTGTCAGGCGCCTGGTGGAGGAGAACAATCTTGATCCTTCTGCGATCAAGGGGACCGGGAAGGACGGTCGCCTCACGAAGGAAGATGTTCTCGCCCACATGTCTAAGAGTGGGNCGAAACCGGCAGCAGCAGAGACGGTTACGCCGGTTAGTCCTTGCCCTGTGGTAAAGTCGAGTGAGGGAGGCGTTCGCCGTGAGCCGATGACGCGGATCCGAAAGCGGATCGCTGAAACGCTGGTGTCCGCTCAGCAGACGGCGGCGATGCTTACCACGTTCAACGAAGTCGATATGACGGCGATCTTCGAGCTCCGGAAGCTCTACAAGGAGTCTTTTGCGGAGAAGCACGGGATCTCCCTTGGACTGATGTCGTTCTTCGTGAGAGCTGGCGTTCTCTCGCTCCAGGAATATGAGGTGGTCAACGCGAGCCTTGAGGGCGATGACGTCGTCTACCACGACTCCGTGCACATGGGGATCGCTGTCAGCACAGAACGGGGTCTGGTGGTCCCGGTCCTCAAGAATGCAGACCAGATGTCGTTCGCGGAGATTGAGTCGGAAATCAAGCGTATTGCGTTTGCGGCGCGGGACGGGAAACTTGGGATCAACGATCTGAGTGGTGGAACATTTTCGATCACGAATGGAGGCGTGTTCGGCTCCATGCTGTCGACTCCGATCCTGAATCCGCCTCAGACGGGTATTCTCGGCATGCACGCGATCAAAGAGCGTCCGATGGCGGTGAACGGGGAGGTCCTTATCCGACCGGTGATGTATCTCGCCCTGACCTATGATCACCGTCTTGTGGATGGACACGATTCGGTAACGTTCCTCGTCCGGATGAAGGAGTTGCTCGAGGATCCGACGCGGATGATGCTGGAGGCATAACGACGGTTCCAGGTTTCAGGAGGCAGGTTTCAAGGTAGAGGATATGGCAGACGACAGCTTTGACGTCATCGTGATAGGTGCGGGGCCTGGTGGGTATGTGGCCGCCATTAGGGGGGCTCAACTCGGGATGAAGATGGCCTGCGTCGAGAAGTCCGGGTTGGGAGGGACGTGCCTGAACGTCGGCTGTATTCCTAGTAAGGCGCTCCTGGAGTCGAGCCAGCTTTACCACCAGGCGCACAGCACGTTTGCCACCCACGGGATCCAGACGGGCGATGTGGTGCTGGATCTGCCTGCGATGATGAAGCGGAAAGACGGAATTGTGGTGAAGATGACGGGTGGAATCCGGGGGCTGTTCCGTAAGAACAAGGTGACGTACCTGGATGGGCTTGGGAAGCTGGCGGGCGATGGGAAGGTGGTTGTCAGCGATGGCAAGGGCGAAGGAACCTACTCCGCTAAACACATCGTTATTGCGACCGGATCATCGCCGGTGGAACTGCCGTTCCTGCCGTTTGATGGCGAACACGTCGTCAGTTCGACTGAAGCGCTGACGTTCGATTCTGTTCCGGAGCGGATGATCGTGATCGGCGCCGGCGCGATCGGTCTCGAACTGGGGTCGGTGTGGACGCGCTTGGGCACGGAGGTGCTCGTCGTTGAGTTGCTGGATCAGATCTGCGCGGGGATGGACAAGGAGATGTCCGGTCAACTCCAGAAGTCACTGCAGAAGCAGGGCCTGTCCTTTGAGCTGGCTGCGAAAGCGACGGGCGCTGAGGTAAAAGACGGTCGTGTGCACGTGAACCTGGAAGCTGGTGGGGAGGCACTTGAGGAGGTCTGCGATCGGTTGCTCGTGGCGGTGGGACGACGTCCNCATACCGACGGGCTCGGAGCGGAAGAGGCCGGTGTCGAGCTGGATGACAGGCGCAGAGTGGCCGTAAACGATCGGTATGAGACGAAAGTGCCCGGTGTTTACGCGATCGGTGATGTCATCGCCGGCCCCATGCTTGCCCATAAGGCGGAAGAAGAGGGTGTGGCGGTGGTGGAACTGATCGCGGGTAGGGCGGGGCACGTCAACTATGGCACTGTTCCGGGGGTCGTGTATACGCATCCGGAGCTGGCTTCGGTCGGTTTGACCGAGGCGGCGGCTCGCGAGGCCCACGGGGATGTCAAGATCGGAAAGTTTCCGTTTGCGGCGAACGGACGGGCGCACAGTCTCGAGGATATCGAGGGTATGGTCAAGATTATCGCGCACCCGGAGACCGACCGCGTGCTCGGCGTTCACATTCTGGGTGGACGAGCCGCAGAGATGCTGGGCGAGGCGGTCATCGCCATGGAGTTCTCGAGCAGTGCAGAAGACATCGCCCGGACGATACACGCGCATCCGACGCTTCCCGAGGCGATGAAGGAGGCAGCGTTAGCTGTGGAGAAAGAGGCGATACACATCTAGGCAAAGGCCAGAGTTCAGGAGGGCGGGGCNCGTCAGCGCCTCGCCTTTTTCTTTGCGCAAAAGGAATGAGCTAGATGACTGGTCTTGCCTGCCAGTTGTNGAGGTCATCGGGGAACCAGATGACCTCCACAACGGAGGATGTGCCCAATCCGCAGACAGGACGGATACCAGTGGCGAGTCGATAGATGATTCGGCCGCCCTGCAAGCGGATCAGGGTGGCGGACAGACAGGCTAGATCGTGTAACTGCAAAGGGCCTCTCCTTTCGGAGAGGCCCTTTGCAGTTACACGATGGTGGGCCCACCAGGACTCGAACCTGGGACCTGCCGATTATGAGTCGGATGCTCTAACCAACTGAGCTATGGGCCCTGAAAGGTTGGCAATGTAAAGGATCTGGCCTGGGGATGACAGCCTTTATTGGTTCTGGCTTGTGCTGGTAGGGCTAGGATNGGCCCGAATCGACGATCTGTCCCGCGGCGTCTCCGATGGAGGTCAGCTCAGAGTTTCCGGAATAGGATGCGCCCTCCTTGATCGCCTTGCGGTCGATGGTCAGCTGTTTGTGCGTCTGCATCAGGGCGATCTGTTCCTCTGCCGGAGCGCTGCGCATCTGGTGGTTGAGATCTGCGATCTGCCGATCGATGCGTCGCAGGTGGAATGCCGTGATGTAGTCTTCGACCGGCATTTCGACCTGGTCTGGATTGCTGATCCCGGTCTCCAGGGAGAGCGAGCTCACTATCCGGGCGAGCCCCTCGTCCGTCAAACAGTCCACAATGTGGGCGACCGAACTACCCCAACCGTTCTTCCGTTGGTTCGCGACAATCTGGGCAACCTGCCGGTAAACGCTGTTCGAGAAGTCTTCGGGTTGGATCTGTGAGAGTACGATGTCCGCCGTTTCATTGTCGGACATCATCTGGATGAGGAGCTCACGCTCCTGCCGTGGCCTCGGGTCGAACTGTTCCAGGGCGGTGTTGACGGTCGTCTCGCGGGGCTGCTCGCGTCGTTGCGGCCGTGGCGATTCTTGAGCGTCTTGAACGGACTGAATGACCACGGCCTCTTCGATCCCGATCCGGTCAGCGGCATCGCGGATCAGAAACTGTCTCAGGGTGGCATCCGCGACCCGTGCGATCAGATCGGCGATGTGGTGCGTGGCTCGGGCCCTTCCGTCGGCCGTGGTCAGGTCCTCCAGCGTGCCGACCCACGTGACGAGAAAGTCGACGAGCGGGACGCTGTCCTCGACAGTAGCCAGCAGGGCGTCCTTTCCGTGCTCGCGCATGAACGTATCGGGGTCCAGACCTTCAGGCAGGGACACGACCCGAACATCGACGCCGGACTCGATGAGCGGCGCGATCCCTCGGACGGCGGCAGACATGCCCGCCCGATCCCCGTCGAAGATCAGGACCGCGTGCTCGACGTATCGCTTGAGGAGTTTGGCCTGCTGGATGGTGAGAGCCGTACCCGATGTGGCCACGACGTTCTCGATCCCGAACTGGAACAGGGACAGATGGTCCATCTGCCCCTCGACGATCAGCGCCCGCTTGGCTTTTCGGAGCGCGTCCCGGCCCTCATAGAGGCCGTGGAGGATTGCGCTTTTGTGGTAGATCGGCGACTCCGGCGAGTTGATGTATTTCGCCTGCTCATCGGACGCAAGCGCCCGGGCACTGAAGGCCACCACACGGCCGGTATGGGCGCGGATCGGGAACAGGACGCGATGGCGGAACCGGTCATAGTAACCGTTTCCGTTGTTCCGGGCGAGGACCATCCCGGCCTTCTCGAGAATCTGCGGGTTGAAGCCCCGCTGGGTCGCGGCACGCAGGTAGCGATCCCACGCGTTTGGCGCATAGCCGAGTGAAAACTGCTCTATGGTCGCGTCATCGACCCCACGTCCTTTGAGGTAGTCGAGCGCAACCTTGCCCTCGGGTTTGTGCGTCAGCAGGTGGTTGAAGTACTTCCTCGCTAGGTCCATCGACTGATACAGCGGGTCAAAGGCCTGCTCCTTGGCCTGCATGCGACGGTCTGGCTCCGGCAGCGGCATACCTCCCAGATCGGCTACCTTACGGACCGCTTCGACAAAGCTGATCCCCTCAATCTCGCGCACAAAGGTATAGACGTTACCACCCGCGCCGCAGACGAAGCACTTGTAAATCTGTTTTTCCTGGGAAACGTTGAACGAGGGGTCGTGGTCGTCGTGGAACGGACACAGCCCGACGTGGTTCCGCCCACGGGCGGTGAGCTGCACGTATTCGGCGACGACGTCGACAATGTTGACCGAGTCGCGGATGCGATCGATCGCTTCTTCAGGGATACGAGGCATGAAACCTATCCCCCGGGGAGCAGGGAAGCACAGAAGGGAACTTGGGGGTACAGACTCGATCTTTGGGGGAGAGAATCTACACTAGAAAGTAACGTTCAGGGCGGGGGGCGACAACTGCATATTGGTTGCAGTTGTCGCGTTTTAGCGCAACGGTGTTTCTTTGCTCGTGTTTTGAGGGGAGAAGCCAGGTTTCAGAGTTCAGGCCTCTCACCTGCCCCCAGGTCGGGCGTCCCTGAACTCTGGCCTCTCTCTGGCTTCTCACTGCCTTCTACTCGGGCTCGATCCAGTTGCCGTCGCCACGGATCAGGTCAATCAGCTCGTCGATGGCGTCCTCGGTCGGGATGTTCGGTTTGACGACTTCCTGGCCGCGATAGAGGGTGATCTTGCCCGGGCCTGAGCCGACGTAGCCGTAGTCGGCATCCGCCATCTCACCTGGACCATTCACGATGNAGCCCATGATGCCGATTTTGACGCCCTTGAGATGGCTCGTACGTCCACGTATCAACGCGGTGGTTTCCTGTAGATCGAACAGGGTCCGGCCACAGGAAGGGCAGGAGATATATTCCGTCTTGGAGATGCGCGTGCGGGTGGCCTGCAAGATGCCGAAGGCGATGCGTGTCAGCGTATCAGGGGAAACGGAGGGGGCCTCCAGCCAGATGCCGTCCCCAAACCCTTCGTTGATCAAGCCTCCGAGGTCGGTGGCGGAGAAGAGCATGACTTCGTCCAGCGAGGCCTGGTCATAGTGACGTTTGAACACCACTGGACGATCTATGTTTCTATCTACGAGATCGACGACCGCACGTCTGAGTTCAGCCATCGCATGCGTGTTGTCCGTCGACAGGACGAGCACGACCGTTGAGTCGTTGGCGACCCGATCGAGATCGGCCCTCAGGATCTCGGCTAGCTGTAGTTCCACGAAGTTCAGCGAGTCGGATGTGTGTTCTGCTGACAGGTAGGCGTCCAGACTGAACAGAGGGAAGGTCTGGCCGTGCCCTGGTGTCCAGGAATCTCCGTTCAGAACACGACCCAGGGTGCCCGGCGTTTCGAAGGCGACGTCATGTCCTCCGGTGTGGATAAAATCCGTCGCCTGGTCACCGATGTTCCACTTGTCCAGCTGAGGATCATACGCGTATCCGAGTTGTGTCAGCGGCCTTGGAGCATCGATTCCGTCAGTGGGGCAGGGGAGGATGACGGCCGGAACCTGATCCCCACCGATGCGCTCGACGGCAGTGGTTCGACGGCGGTTGTGGGCGAAGGGATCGATCGGCCAGTTCTCGGATTCGGGGATCGGCCGGTGGCCCTCTCGGTGTTGGTATCGGTTGACCAGGCTGATGCAGACAGGGACTTCCGCTTCGGGTTCCTCGGTGAGCGACACACGGATGGTGTCGCCAAGCCCATCCTCCAGAAGCGCGCCGATACCGACGGCCGACTTGATCCGTCCGTCATCACCGTCGCCGGCCTCGGTGACGCCAAGGTGAAGCGGATAGTCCATCGCTTCCGCCTGCATCCGGTTCACGAGAAGCCGATAGGCCTGGATCACGACCTGCGGGTTGCTGGCCTTCATTGAGAAGACGATGTCGTGGTAGTCGACTTCCCGGCAAATGCGGGCAAATTCGAGTGCGGACTCGACCATGCCCAACGGCGTGTCGCCAAACCGGTTCATGATGCGGTCGGACAGGGAGCCGTGGTTCGTGCCGATCCGCATGGCCGTCCCGTGCTCCTGACAGGTCTCGACTAGGGGAAGGAACTTCTGACGGATTCGCTCGAGCTCCTGTGCATACTCTTCGTCCGTATACTCGAAGACCGCGAACTTCTTTCGGTCGGCGTAATTCCCGGGGTTGACCCTGACCTTCTCGACGATCCGGGCAGCAACCTCGGCGGCATTGGGCGTAAAGTGGATGTCGGCGACGAGAGGGGTGTCGTAACCGCGTTTGCGCAGCTCGTTCTTGATGTTCTCGAGGTTTCGCGCCTCGTTCTGGCTGGGTGCCGTGATGCGCACATACTCACAGCCGGCCTCGATAATCCGGATGGATTGCTGGACGGTCGCCTCGGTGTCCATCGTGTCCGTGGTGGTCATCGACTGAACACGGATCGGGTTGTCACCGCCGAGGGGGACGCCGCCGATATCGACGACACGCGTCCTGTACCGGGAGTAGGCCGTCGTCGAGTTGCAGTAGGCGGAAGATGACAGTTCGTCTATCAGCACGGTCGATCTATTTGTATACCTCGAGTTGAACCACGGTCACCCCGGCGCCTCCCTCTCCGGGTGTGCCGAGTCTCTGGTCTTTGACGAGCGGGTGCTGACGGAGGAACTCGCCGATCTTCTGGCGGAGCGCGCCGGTACCCTTCCCGTGTATGATTGTCGCGCGTTCCAGGCCGGCAATGCTGAGGTCGTCGAGATACTTGTCGACGACCTCCGAGGCTTCATCATACATCAAGCCTCGCAGGTCGACTTCGAGCGATATCGCGTCGTCTCGATCCACCGCGACTTTGGGGGGATGCTTCGGGATAGCGGTCTCGACACCTTTCCGTATCTCGACCTCTCCAGGGGAGACCTCAACCCGGAGTGCACCGACCTCGACCATCATTCGACCCGAGTTGCCCGGTCCGTTGATGACCATCCCTTCCTTGCCGAGCCCGCCGATAAAGACACGATCACCCGGTGATACATCAGGCATCGCTGGCACGGGTTGTGCGTTCAGGGATTTTTGCANCCGTGCTTTTTCCTCNGCGATCGACTTGTGGGCGGAGCGGACCGAGCCCTTGTCTGCCTGGCTTTTCCGGATATCCTCGACGGTGTTCTCGATGAGCTTGTTCGCCCCCTCGAGGATCTGTTTCGCCTCGGCTTCGGCGGTTTGCCTCAGGTTACGTTCCCGCTCCTCGATGTCGGCCAGGCGTTTCCGGAAGATCTGCTTCTGCGCCTCCGTCTCCACGCGCTCCGTTTCGATCGCTTCGAGCTGGTCTTTGTAGTTTCGGTAGGTCTCGTCTAGATCCTGGATCAGCAATTCGACCCGACCGATTTCCGATCCGGCGATTTCGGCCGCCGTGTCGACAATGTCACCGGGGATCCCGAATCGACGAGCAATCTCGAACGCGTAGCTGCTCCCCGGAACTTTCAGCCGGAGACGGAAGGTGGGCTGCAGTGTATCCGCGTCGAAGGCCATGGAGCCGTTTTCGATTCCGTCGGTGCTGTGAGCGAAAGCCTTGAGTGCACCGTGGTGGGTGGTGGCAATCGTTCTCGTTCCGCGATTCGTCAGGACACCGAGCATCGACATGGCAAGCGCCGATCCTTGATCCGGGTCGGTGCTGGACCCGATCTCGTCGAGGAGCACGAGCGAGCGTTCATCCGCTTGCTCACAGATTCGACCGAGATTGGCGGCGTGTGAGGAGAAGGTACTCAGGTCGTTCTCGATCGATTGTTTGTCGCCGATATCGGCGAATACCCCAGATAGGATTGGAAATTCCGAATTCTCCCTGGCCGGGATCGGCAGGCCGCTCTGAGCCATCAGGGTGAGCAGCCCCACCGTCTTCAGCGCGACCGTCTTTCCACCCGCGTTGGGACCCGTCAGAATCAGCGTCCAGTAGTCTTCTGNCCCGATGGATAATTCGAGCGGAACTAGGTCATCCTGCCGTTCCTCGGATCGCATACGGCTGGCCAGCAGCGGGTGACGGGCGCCTCGGAGCTTGAAGGCGCCGCGGTCGTTGAAGACCGGTTCCGTGCATTCCAGGTCTCGACAATAGATAGCCTTGGCGTAGATGGCGTCGAACTTCGCGAGCGTCGAGAGGTTCGCGAGGATGTCATCGTGTGCTTGCGCGACGCACTTCGTCAGCATACGCAGGATCCGTTCGACTTCCTGCTTCTCGGCGTGCTCGAGTTGGCGCAGCCGATTACCCATTTCGACTGATACCATCGGTTCGATGAAGAGGGTCTGGCCGCTAGAGGACTGGTCGTGAACGATGCCCAGAACCGATCCCTTCTGATTTTCGCGAACGGGAATGACGTGCCGTCCATTCCGCAGCGTGACCAGCCGATCCTGGACGACGCTGTCTGCCAAGCTGTTCGCGAGCGACTCAACTTTTTGCCGGATGCTGCCCCGAACCTGCTCGATCTGCCGTCTCAGGTGACGTAGCTCGGGGCTTGCGGAATCTCGAACGTCCTCCGTGCCGGGGTCGAGGGCATTCGAAAGTGCTTCCTCGAGCTCAGGATTCGGGGTAAGCCCGACGATGATTGCATAGAGGCCCGGATACTTTTCCCGACGCTTGGTAACGTAGGCATGGAGCCTACGCGCCCCGTAAAGAACGTCGCCGATCTGGAGCAGTTCGGTTACGGTCAGAACTGCCCCTGGCGTTCGGCAGGCTTCCAGCGATGGGCGGCAGTCCGGGACGCGGCTCAGGGAGACAGGATCGTCGAAGGTGATGAGGTTAACCGTTTCGACCACCGGCTGGAGACGTCCCTGGATGACGTCGTGGTCGTCAGACGGTCTGAGCGAGGCGATCTCCTCACGCCCCATCGTCGAACCTGCTCGGAGCGCGATGCCCTCACGAAGCTTGTCGAATTCGAGGGTCTGGAGTGTGGCGTCGCTCAGGTTCACGGAGTCACTTCTTTCAAGCGCTTCCTGGATTCTTCGACAACACCCTCCAGCTTCTGCCGGACTTCGTCCGCTCCAGTCTGGAGCGTTTCCACAACGGGCGGGGGATTGTCTGAGCTGCGGATGTCGAGCTTCTCGAGCGCGGCCTTTACGTCGGGCAGGATGGCCTTGATCCCGTCCACGAGTGTTAGTGCCCCGGACTGCACGGGACCTGCGATGACGGAACCTTCGATCTGTTCTGGGATCTTGCTGTGAAGGGGGTAGCTGTAAGCTAGCACGATCAGCAGGCCGAAGGCGAGTACCCCTTGGGCCAGACCCAGCACGCCGCCTCCTGCCGCGTCGAAGGTGCCCAGCGGGGTTGCGTGCAGGAAGGCTTTAGCAAAACGGGCAGCGAAATGTACGACCAGGATGGTCCCGAAGAATACGAGGATGATTCCCAGGATCCCGTATAGGGTGCTGTCGTCGCCGAGTAAACTCTGCCCAATGGCCTGTCCGTAGGCCAGCGCGAGGACATAGGCGAGCACAAGGCCGGCGAGACTCAGGAGAGCCTGGAGCAGGCCGGTACGCCAACCCTTATAAGTTGACCAGGCCAGCAGGATGATCAAAACGATATCAAGCGCATTCACGAGAGGCTACCGCGTTCGGTGTTAAAGGTCGCAAAACAGAGGAAATATAGGCAAAGGTCCCGATTTTGGCTCGAAATCAGTGTGTTCGAGCAACGTGGGAATTTCATCGTCTGGCGTTACGACAATTCGTAATATCCAAAGATGACCCGTCTATGTTCAGATGCCGGACGATCAGGTTGTGTTGAATCAACAGGAAGGGGCGCATGGTCGAGGGGGATGTGAGTTGAGGTCGGTGTTGCGAAAGCTGTATGTGTCGATCGGCCTGGGAGCGGCCGTTTTCCTGGGGTTCAGTGTCTATCTCGACTCGGGGCTTCTGATCGACGCGTTCAAACGGTTCGCCTGGCAGGCAGGGGCGGCGGCGCTCATTCTGGCTGCCTTCAACTATATCGTGCGGTTCTGGCGGTGGCACCTCTATCTGCGGCGGCTCGGCGCGCCGGTCCAGCTTCGAGACAGCCTAAGGATCTTCCTTTCAGGTCTTGCGCTGTCTGTAACGCCCGGCAAGGCTGGCGAACTCCTCAAGGCGTATCTGGTACGGAAGTCCTCGGGTGCACCCATCGGGTTGGGCGTGTCGGCGGTATTCGCGGAACGACTGACCGATTTCGTGTCGCTGCTCTTGCTCAGTATGTTCGGGATCTATTCGCACAAGGAAGGGGCGTGGACGCTCGCGCTGGCCGGCGCGGGTACGGTCAGCATCTTTCTGGTCATTTTTGTCCCGGGTGCAATACCCGCCATTCTACGTCTGCTGGACGGACTTCCTCTCCTGCACCGCCTGGTCGAGCCCGCCCGGGATGCATACCAGAACGCTCGGTTGCTGCTCGCGCCTGGGATGCTGATTCAGGGGCTTGCGATCGGCGTCGCTGCTTGGCTGGCCGAGTGCCTGGGGCTTTACTACATACTGCTTGGATTCGGGGCGACGGTTGACGTCGCATCGGCTGCATTTATATACGCCTTTGCTACGATCTTCGGGGCATTGACCCTCCTGCCCGGCGGAATCGGAACGACCGAGGGCAGCATGACCGGTCTGCTGACACTTGAAGGACTTCCCCTCGCGGATGCGGTGGCGGCGACATTCGTGATCAGAGTGTGCACGCTCTGGTTCGCAGTAGCGATCGGGGCGGTTGTACTTATCACTTCGGCGGCCGAGAAGGATCTGGCGGACGCTCTGAGCAAAGAGACGACTGCATGATACGACAACGCAACTTTTCCGCGCCTTCGGGGTATACAGACCGATGGCGGACTCACGACAGACGGGACAATCCGTGGCGATAACGGAACGGCTCGGGGCCAGCACCCCGCGCGATACGTTCGAGGCGTCCGGGTGGTCACGAACCTGGGGCCATATCCGGCGTGTGGTCATTTCAAACAGCCAAAGATTCGGCGCGTACTTCTTTCTGTCCGCGTCGATCCTGATTCTGGCGTTCATGGTCTATACGCAGATTTTCGTGGTTCAGCCGGCCCGCCAGATGGCCCGGCACATGATCGAGTTATACGCCTTCTCTTACAAGCTCGCGATGCTCGACACGGTCGTGGTGGCCGAGTCGGACAGTGATATCCAGATTATTTTTCGGACGATCCAGCAGAGTGATTTCCCGGTTGTCATTACGGATGGTGACGGGACGCCTCAGGTCTGGAAGAACATCGGGATCGCTCCTGAACTCCGTTCGCCGGAAGCAATCCAGCAGGTCCGCGACGTCGTGAGGACGCTGGACCTGGCGAATCCGCCGTTGCCGATGGAGATGCCCTATATCGGCGATCTGGTCCTCCACTATGGGGACTCGACTCTCCTGGACCGGTTGTCGTGGCTCCCGGTTGTGGCGCTTCTGGCGACAGGCCTTTTCGTCGGGATCGGGTATGGCGGGTTCCGGCACATCAAGAACAGCGAGCAACGGTCGATCTGGGTCGGTATGGCGCGGGAGACCGCTCACCAGCTCGGTACGCCTCTTTCCTCGCTGGCCGGGTGGAATGAACTCCTCAAGGGTGAGATCGATATGGTCGGGGACTCTCGACCGGAGGAGCAGGAAGAGCGGCTGACGCAGATTGTTCTGGAGATGGAACACGACACGAGCCGGCTGACCAAGATCGCCTCACGCTTCAGCCAGATCGGGTCGACACCGGAGCTCCGGGTCGGTCGCCTGGGCGAGGTGATCTCCGAGACCGCGAACTACCTGCGGAACCGGCTGCCGAGCGAGGTCAGCCTGGAGTATGCTCCGGGAGCGATGCCTCCGGTTCCGATGAACCGCGAGTTACTGGGCTGGGCATTCGAGAATTTGTTCAAGAATGCCGCCGATGCGTTGGAGGGACGGCCTGCCGGCCAGATCCACGTGTCGACAAAGGTCCGGGAAGAAGGGGAATGGGTGGACGTCCTCGTCGAGGACAACGGGAAGGGGATTGCCCCGAACGCGGTCAAGCAGGTCTTCCTGCCTGGATACAGCACCAAGAAACGTGGGTGGGGTCTCGGATTATCATTTGTAAAGCGAATTATCGAAGAATATCACAAGGGCAAGATCGAGGTCGCTCACAGTGCGCCGAACCGGGGCACGACCTTCCTGATCTCATTGCCGATCCGGTAGATCCCCCGCAAGGGGGTAGAATAGACATGGAAACTGCCACAGTAGAAACTGACAAAAAAACAAATCCTCTGGGCGGCCCCTCGATACGCTTCGGACATAGCCGACGCTACTTGGGTTGATCGGGTGCTCGGTGTTATGGAGTAGCTATGGGAACCACGACCGAAGAAACAGACCAAAAACAGATTCTGTGGGCAGATGATGAGATCGAACTCTTACGCTCCCACATCATTTTCCTCAAAGGGCGCGGGTATGATGTCGCTCCCGTGACGAACGGGGACGACGCGATCGCCGCGGTCAAGAAGCAGGCGCCGGATGTCGTCCTGCTGGACGAGATGATGCCGGGGAAGGACGGGCTGACAACGCTTCAGGCCATCAAAGACATCAATCCGCACATTCCCGTGATCATGATTACGAAGAACGAGGAAGAGCGTGTGATGGAACAGGCGCTCGGCCACCGGATCGACGACTACCTGACCAAGCCGGTCAACCCTAGCCAGATCCTGCTGGCGTGCAAGAAACTGCTGGATGCCCGGCAGTTGATGAAGGACCGGATGGGGCAGGATTATGTCGTCGCGTCCAACCGTCTGCAGGAGCAGGTGTCGACGGCGACGTCGTGGCAGGACTGGATCGACATCCACGTTCGGTGTTCGGAATGGGACCTGCAGTTGGACCAGTTCCACGATCCCGGCTTGATGCGCACGCACGGCGATCTGCGTCGGTCGTGCAACCGTGAGTTCGGGAAGTTTGTCGAGCAGCACTACGAGCGTTGGATCCAGGACGAGGAAGACTCGCCACTGTTGTCGGTGGATATCGTGAACGAGTTTGTGGCCCCCCCTCTGCTCGAGGGAAGACAGGTATTCTTTGTCGTGGTCGACTGTATGCGGCTCGACCACTGGATGGCGATTCAGCCGCTGTTGTCCGAACACTTCAACATCCAGCAGCAGTATCACTACTCGATCCTGCCCACGGCGACTCCCTACTCGCGGAACGGCATCTTCAGCGGCCTGTTTCCCTGCGATGTCGCCAAGCTCTACCCGGACGAATGGAAGTCTGCCCGTGACGACGAAGGAAGCCGGAACCGGCACGAGCATCAGTTGCTCGACCGTCAGCTGGCAGAGATCGACCCGACGCTGCGGATGGATACCCGGTATGTGAAGGTCCTGGATATCGCTGAGGGGAACCACATGGTGAAGAAGGTGCACTCGTATCGCGCCTTCCCACTGATGTCCGTGGTCTACAATTTCCTCGACATGTTGACCCACGGTCGATCGGAGTCGGAGATCCTCAAGGAGATGGCGCCGGACGAGTCCGCCTTCCGGTCGCTGACCCGTTCGTGGTTCGCGCACTCCTCGCTGTTGGAGATGCTGCGCAAGCTGGCACAGACGGATTCGGTCGTCGTGTTGACGACGGATCACGGCTGTGTACTGGGGGCTCACGCGACCGTGGCGTACGGGGATCGTGATACGTCGACGAACCTACGATATAAGTTCGGGAAGAGCCTCGGGAGCGACCCGAAGTCGTCCGTCCACCTGAAGGATCCGGATCATTTCGGGCTACCGACCATCGGGGTGGGGACGAACTTCATCTTCGCGAAAGAGGATTTCTATTTCGTGTATCCGAACCGCTTCAACGAGTATCAACGGCAGTACGCGAACAGTTTTCAGCACGGTGGCATCTCGCTCGAAGAGATGATCCTGCCCGTCGCCGTGATGGAAGGCAAGTAAATCCGTTCGATGACCGAGACGTCGTTTATCACCGAATCGCCCGAAGAGACCCAGGCCTTCGGCCAACAGCTTGCTGAACGGCTCACATCGGGAACTGTGGTGGGCCTGATCGGGGATCTGGGGAGCGGGAAGACCTGTCTCGTGCAATCGGTCTGCGCGTCGCTTGGTATTGCCGGCCCCGTAACCAGTCCGACCTTTATCCTTATCAATGAGTACGCCGGTCGACGACCGGATGGTTCGAGCCTCCCGGTCTACCACTTCGATCTGTATCGGCTGGCCGGCGAAGAAGACCTCCTCGACCTGGGCAGCGACGATTATTTCTATGGCGATGGGATCTGTCTCGTGGAGTGGGCGGACATGGCAGGGGACCTGCTTCCCCCGAATCACACGTCGATTCGAATCGAGCATAAGGGAGAAACGACACGAAGGTTCGACGTCGATTGGGGAAACCTGGAAGCCAATGAGTAGGCGATTCATCCTCGCTGCGTGGCTGGCGCTCAGCGCAGTGGGCTCAACTGAGGCGGCAGAGCCCCGTTGGCTGGTTGAGGCGCCAACCGCAGGGATTCCTGAACATCATGCACAGATACTCGAAGTCACCGGGTCGAGCGGCCGAGGCCTGATCGTAGGATATGGGTTTGGCTTCTGGAATCGGTTTTTTGTGGGAGCATCCTTCGGTGGGTATCAACTCGTCGGTGAAGGTGATACCGACTGGAATCCCGATCCGGGTCTATCTGTCAAGTTGCGGTTGCTTGGAGAGACGTTTTCTAGGCCGGCGTTCACGATTGGTTTCCGCACGCAGGGCTATGGTCCCTACGATGGGACGCTCGAACGGTACATGACTAAGTCGCTCGGAGTGTATGTGGTGTTCAGTCGTAACTATCGCCACACGATGGGGGAGAGCGGCGTTCATTTCGGCCTGAACCGGAGTCTCGAAGATGGAGACGGAGACGATACCCTGACGGGTTTTGTTGGCTCGGATTGGGAGATTGGCAGGCGGGTGGCGATCGTGGGTGAGTATCACTTCGCCTTCAACGACGACAGGGGAAGTGCCGTGGGGCGCGGACGAGGCTACCTGAACACGGGGATCCGGGTCTGGGTGACCCGGCAACTGGCAGTTCGGTTCGACCTCCGCGATATCCTGGATAATAATCCGGCGGTGCAGACCCCGAAGACGATCCGGGTGGAGTGGCTCCGCTAGGTGGACTCCTCCCACTTGGCGATTTCTCTGGGGCTGACGAAAATCGTTTTCTCGTTTCGGATCGTGACGAGACCGGGCGGGGCTCCCTTGGGTTTCTGCACGTATCGCGCTTCCGTATAGTTCACGGGCACGGTTTTCGAACCGCGGGCCTTGCTCCAGTAGGCGGCGAGGCTGGCCGCATCGTGAAGGGCTTCCGGGGATGGTTCCCGCTGATCCCACGGCCTCAGGACCACGTGTGACCCGGGACATCCGTGCGCGTGGAACCAGAGGGCGTTCCTTGGGGCGGTCTTGGTGATCCGGTCGTTCTCGGAGTCGTTTCGTCCTACCCATACCTCCCAACCGTCCGAAGTCCGGTATCGTCTTGGATGAAGACCCGATGGGTCCTTTGTTCCCTGTCTTTTCTTCTGCAGCTGGGGCCGGATGACTCCGGCTTCGATGAGTTGCGCGCGTAGTGCCTCGATCTGGGCCTCATCTGTCGCGCGATTGAGTTCCTCGACCAGCCCTTCCAGTTTGGCCACGTCTCTCTCGGTCTGCTGCAGGCGCCTCTCCAGAACAGGTACGGACTTTCGCGCCTTGGCCGCCCACCTCAGGTAGGCCTGCCCGTTTTCCGTGGCTGTTTGTCGGCTGTCCAACTCGATCCGAACGGGTTTTTCGTCATCGCTGAACAGATCGGGTATCTCGACCGATGAGGCGCCCTGAGGAATGGCCTGCGGACTCGCCAGGATGAGGCTGCCCTTGCGCTCCAGATCGCCGGCCTTACGAGCCTTCTCCAAGTCCCCACCGATCCGGGCCCGCTTGGTTCGGGCAGACTTGACGGACCGCATAAGTTGTTTCCGCAGTCCTTTGCGCTTGCCTTCCTTCTCCTGTCCCTTCAGGCTGTCCGCGAAAACCGTCTCGATGGCCTCGCTGACGCTGGTTGCCTCTTCGAATCGCTCGGGGGGCAGGTTGGTAGGCTGGAACGGAACGATCGAGGTCCGGAGTCCCGAGGGAGAACAGACACAGCCGGCGGGCCCGGTGAAAGGAGGGTTATCGTAGAGGTGCTGGGCCGTCTTGAGCAAGTCCGAGCGTTCCTGATCCGCACGGTGGACGATTTCCGCGGCCAACAGGCGGTCCATTCCTGCGCATGTCTTGAGGAGCGCCTCGGCCGGCTCCTCCGCAAGTGAGAAGGCGTGCTGGAACGCTCGAGGATCCAGATCCCGAGGGAGCACGCGATCTTGGGGACTTACGGGTTCGAAAGTGGCCCCAGGGTGCAGCCGGCGACGCTCGTTTGATTGCGCGCGAAGGACGCCCTGGATCTTGCCTGAGGTGTCGACGAGGGCCGCGTTGCTGTCTCTGCCTAACATTTCGATCACGAGACGGGAGGGATAGCGACTTCCGACGCGATCCTGCTTATCCAGGTCGAGCGTGAGGACACGATCGTCCGGCTGTAGGTCGAGCGAGCGGATCACAGCTTTCTGGAGGTATCGAGCGACCCAGGGGGGACGGTCAGGAGGGGACGGAAAAGACTCAGCGGTGACACAGATACGCCCCTGCGTACGGGACCCCGAGATCAGCAGACGCGTGACGGTGCCGCCGGCCGATCGAGAGATGTCGAGCACAAGGGCGTTCGGGTTGAGGAGGGAAGCTTCCTGTATGCGCGCTCCGACCAGGTGTTCCAGGTCGAGGACCAGGCGACGTAGCGTCAGGTGGCTGAGGTTCACGCCCCGCCGCGACCTCCGCCAACTAGGTCGTCCAGGACGAGATACCGCTGTTCGAGCAGGATGTTGTTGTCGCGCAAACGGTCAGCAAGGATGTGCGTGACGTTCTGGTAGATCTTGTATCCCATGTCCTTGTCCTGATCCATCAGGGCGAAGAGTTCCTGCTTGCCGATAAACAGGGTCGAAGAGTCACGCAGGGCGAGGACGCTGGCTGCCCGAGGTTGTCCGGTCAGGACCCCCATTTCGCCAACGACACCCATCTCACCGATCGTAGCGATCTCGCCGCCGGTTGGCGTCTGGACCTGGAGCAGTCCCTTGGTCAGGATGTAGATCCCGACCGGTTTGTCGCCTTCCTGAAAGACCGTCTTGTCTTTCTGCCACTCCTGCTCCGAACACGCGGATAATACCCCTTCGATCTGCTCATCCGTGAAGCCCTGCAGGATCGGTATCCGGCGGATTATCTCGCGAAGTTGACTGGTCTCCATTAGTATCTCCGTCTTCGATTCTTTTGAAACGGGCTGCCTTGACAAGCGTCAAACGATCGGATATTGTTCCGACCTCGGTAACCTAAAGTACTATAAGTGGCCAAAAACGCACTTGTAAAATGGGAGCTCTTGATGTCCGAGCAACAGCCGGTCAACCCGGCCGAGATTCAGAAAGATCTCAAGGAATTCATAGAAAACAAGTATGGCGCCCAGGTAGTGTTCCCGGATTCGCAGCCGGAAGGCACGGCTATGGGGCCGCCGACCGACGACTCTCCGGTCGAAGAGGAGATCGAGTTCGATCTGAAGCCAGAAGAGCTCGAGTCCTACCTGACCGAATACGTGGTGAAGCAGTCTGAGGCCAAGGCGATCCTGGCGACCAAGATCTGCACTCACTACAACCGGATGAAGTTGGATCGCGAGGACCCGGACTTCAAGAACGGGTTCATCGGCAACATCAAGAACAACATCATGCTGATTGGGCCGACCGGGGTGGGGAAGACCTACCTGATCAAGCTGATCGCCGACCGAATCGGTGTCCCGTTCGTAAAGGGGGATGCGACCAAGTTCAGCGAAACCGGGTATGTCGGCGGGGACGTCGAGGATCTCGTCCGGGAACTGGTCCGTGAAGCGGATGGCAGTATCGACAAGGCCCAGTACGGGATCATCTATATCGACGAGATCGACAAGATTGCGTCGTCCACGGGACAGTCTAAAGGCCCGGATGTGTCCCGGACCGGGGTGCAGCGAAACCTGCTGAAGCTGATGGAGGAAACAGAAGTCGACCTGAAGGCGCCGCACGACCTGGCATCCCAGATGGAATCGATGATGCAGTTCCAGCGCAGCGGCAAGATGGAGAAAAAGAAGATCAGCACGCGCAACATCCTGTTTATCGTGAGCGGCGCGTTCACGGGGCTGGAAGGCGTCGTCAAGCGGCGGCTGAACAAGACACGGGTCGGGTTCAAGACCGATGGAGACACCAAGACCGAAGAGCGTACGACCTACCTGCGGATGCTAAGGTCAGAGGATCTGATCGAGTTCGGGTTCGAGTCCGAATTTGTCGGGCGTCTGCCGGTGACGGCCGTGCTCGACCCACTCCTCGTGGATGATCTGCACACGATTCTTCAGAATCCGAACTGCTCCGTCACGGTCGGGAAGAAGCGAGATTTCAAGGCATACGGGATAGATCTGGAGTTCGAGGACGACGCGCTCCGGCGTATGGCCGAGATGGCGGCCGAGGAGCAGACCGGTGCCAGGAGTCTGGTCAGCGTGGCGGAACGGGTGCTGCTGAAGTTCGAGAAGGCGTTACCGTCCAGCGAAGTGAAGTCGCTGACCGTCGACAAGGCGATCGTGGAGGATCCGGCCGCCGGACTGAACCGCGTTATGGGAGACCGTCAGGTGCACGGGTTCCAGCGGTCGTTCGAGGAGGCCTACGGGATTACGCTGACCTTCGATAATGACGCGTTAGATTACCTGTCCGAAGCGGCGAAGGCGGAAGGCGTTTCGGTTGATGATCTTTTCCAGAAACGGTTTTTGGACTATGGTCACGGTCTGAAGTTGTTGGGTGAACCGTCGTTCAGGATCACACTCGAGGCAGCCAGGGAACCGAAGGAGCATCTCGATCACCTGGTCAAATCATTCTACAACAAGTCCTGATCTTCGAGAGCTGATCGAACCACACCGTTGTGCTTCTTGAGCAGATCGCGGGCCGTCTCCACGGAGACGGCCCGTTTTGTTTGTACGATGGCGGTTTTGAGGTCGTTACCGGCAGCCTCGATCACGGTCGCGGCTTCTGTTTCGGATAGCCCGGTGAGCGCTCCGAGGATTCGACGTGCACGATCGTGCAGTTTGGCACTCATCGGTTGCACGTCGACCATCAGGTTCTCGTAGACCTTTCCGAGCTTGACCATCGTGAGTGTCGATATGGTGTTCAGTACCAGCTTGGTGGCCGTGCCCGCTTTCAGGCGTGTCGATCCGGTGACTACTTCGGGCCCGACAGCGGTCGCGATGGCGACGTCCACCTCGACTTGCTCCGTCGATGCTGGGTTACAAGTAAAGAAGATTGTTCCCGCTCCCAGGCTTCGGGCAGCTTCCAAAGCCCCGTGGACGTAGGGGGTGACTCCGCTCGCCGCGATCCCCACGACAACGTCGTTGGCGTCGACCTGTCTCTCGCGGGTTTCTTCTGCACCGCGGTCGCGATTATCCTCCGCGCCTTCCTGGGATCGAATCAGCGCCTCTAGCCCACCGGCGATGATGCCCTGAACGCGCTCAGGGTCCGTCCCGAAGGTCGGTGGGCATTCAGACGCATCGAGTACGCCAAGACGGCCGCTGGTTCCCGCTCCCACATAGAACAGACGGCCTCCACGGGCCATTCGGTCGACCGCCAGGTCGACGGCCGCAGCAATCGAGGCGGACTGTGAGGCAACGGCTTCGACCGCCGATCGATCCTCCTCGTTCACGAGACGGACCGCATCCAGCGTCGACATCGCGTCCAGGTTAGTCGATCTGGGGTTGCGCTGCTCCGTCAGGAGGCCCGCCCAGTGTGAGGAGCTATCGGCCACCGGATTTTCTGTTCATCTGTTTTAGGGTCTGGCCAAGATGATCGACCGCTTGGCCGTAGCCTGAGAAGTCTCCAGCTTTCAGAAACTCCTGGGATCGCTCATACTCTTGCATCGCTCGACGAGCGAGGTCTTCGATCGCGGGAGCGGACTGGACGGTTTCGGGCTCTGTTGCGATTGACTCAGGTAGGTCCGCGAAGGCTTCCTCGAGGGCCAGTGCCAGATTCTCCGCCATCACGACCCGCTCTCCCTTGACAACAAGGACCCGTTTAAGCTCGGGCATACCCGCCTGGGTCGCCCGCAGATACAGCGGTTCGACATAGATGAACGAATCCTCGATCGGGATCACTAGGAGGTTACCCCGGATCACATCCGACCCGCGCTGGCTCCAGAGGGTGATCTCCCTAGACACGTCGGTGTCCTGGTCGATACGGCGCTCGACGAGCATGGGGCCGTAGATCAACGTCTCTTTCGGCATCTTGTAGGCGACGAGCCTTCCGTAGTCATCGCCGTCACTCCGTGCGATTAGCCAGGCGATCATGTTCGCCCTGCCGCGAGGGGTCGTCGGCTGCATCAGGATGAACTCTTCCGAGGACGAGTCGGGCAATCGCGTGACTAGGTAGTAGGGTCTGACCTCGAGCGTCCGTTCCGAAACACCGTAAACCTCTTCCGCCGGCTCCCAGACATCTTCCCGATTGTAGAACACTTGCGGAGAAGTCATGTGGTAGGTGCTGTACATGCTGGACTGAGTGGTGAAAAGGTCCGTGGGGTATCGGACGTGGCGCTGGAGCGAGGCCGGCATCGCTTCCTTGTCCTTGAACAGCCCGGGGAAGATCTCCCGATAGGTCTGCACGATCGGGTCCGTGTCATCCCAGACATACAGGTCGACGGAGCCGTCGTAGGCGTCCATCACAGCCTTTACCGAGTTACGGATGTAGTTCAGCTCCCGGACATAGGGCCGACCATACGGCTCCGAGTAGGGATACATGTTCGTGATCGTGTACGCGTCCTGTATCCACTTCAGCCGACCATCCACGACGACGAGATAGGGGTCGCTGTCATACTTCAAGAACGGTGCGATCTTGGCGAAGCGTCTGGGATCGACCTCGTTGAACCGCGTGCCAATGTGACGGTCGAACAGGATGCGACTCTGTTCGGTCAGGTTGTCCGTGATGATGATGAAGGGGTCCGTAAACCGGAGGGCGAACAGCAGACGGCTCAGGAACGAGTCGAGGGGGACGCCGCCGGAACCTGCGTAGTCGGTATAGACGTTCTCGTCTCCCTTGGGGTAGCTGAACTCTGGGGTCAGTGTTTTGACGATCACGTAGTCCCGCATCTCCTCGCCGTAGTAGACCTCGGGGCGGTCGACCTCGATACCGACGCTGGATTCAGGGGGTATGTCCTTGACGAAGAAGGTCGGGAGTCCGTCCGGACCGGCTTCGTTTGCGGGGCTCATGACGACGCCATAGCCGTGAGTGTAGACCAGGTGACGGTTGACCCACGTTTCGCTCTGTAGCGCCAGTTGCGCGTGCGAGAATTCCCTAGCCGCGAGCATAACCTGTCTGAGCTGCCCGTTGACCGGATATCGGTCCACGTCGACCCCCGAGAACTCGTAGTACGAACGGATCTCCTGCAACTGGCTGTACGTGTCCATCAACGGGCGACGGTCCCACAACGGGATACTCGCCAGCGTCGCCTGGTTTCGGCCGATTGCAGCGGCGGTTAACGTCGTGACCGCAGGAAAGTCCTTCTCTTCAACGTGATTCAGACCGTAGGCCTCACGGGTCGCGTCGATGGAATGCTGGATGTATGGCGTCTCGATCGTCAGTTCGTTTGGTCGGACCACGAGCGTCTCGAACGCCATGGGGACAATCCAGCTGAACAGGGCGATCGACCCGATGTAAGCGAGCGCGCCGTTTCTCGGGTATCGCCAGCCCTGGTAGCGCAGGTTATAGATCAGGAGACCAGCGAGACCGAGCGAGAGCAGGATCATCAGGCGAAATGCCCAGACCTGGACTGTGAGGTCCGTGTAGCCGGCCCCGAAGAAGGCGGGCTTCCTGAACGAATAAAGCACTTCGTAGACCTTGAGCCAGTAACCGTAGGCGAGCACCACCGCCAAACCTGCGCCAAGGGCGGAGAAGTGGGCGCGCGCGTGTGGGGTCGTATGCCACTGTTCCTCTTCGTGGCGGATCGACCGATCCCGGTAATAGGAGATCAGGACCAGGAGGGCGGTCACGCCGATCGATCCGATCAGCCAGTAATATGAGAAGTTGTAGAAAGGGAACCGGAAGACATACCACCCGACCTCGTTGTGGAAGATCGGGTCGGTCGCACCAAACTGTGTTGGATTCGTGAACCGGAGAATGCTCGTCCAGGCAGGGGTTCCCGCGATACCCATGACGCAGGCGGCCCCGAGCAGGGCGAATGCCCAGCCGACGCGCTCCCGCTGGAACTTCACGAGACCGGCAGGTGCAAAGTCTCCCACGATCACTTCGAGAGGCATCTCACGTGTGCGTTGCCCATAGTGTCTCGCAACAGCTATGTTGGCGGTCCCGATGACCAAATAGACGAGCCCGAACCCCAAGAAGGAACCGAACCGAGCGAACGCCATCGTCTTGTATGCCGAGGCGTATCCGAGGCTCTCGAACCACCACCAATCCGTGATGACGTGGGCACCAATTTTCGCCCCGGTGAACGCGAGGACAGCGCCGACGAAAATGAAGAGAATGAGAAATCCGCGATGAATCATCATTTGCCTGGGGAATAGTGAAAAACCGACACCGAGATCCAAAGGTAACGGCGCCTACAAGGCCGAACAAGGCGATTCACGGCTTTCAGGGTATGCGCCGCCATTGACAGAAGTTCGAATAGGCGCATATTTGAATCGACGTATTTAAATGTATCGATATGGTGACTGCCTTGAATGACGTGGAAAGCCTGGCTGATCGGCTACAGGCCCTGTCGGATCCCGTTCGACTGCGCCTCATGAAAATGCTGCCCTGCGGTGAAGCGCCGTGCGAGATGTGCGTGTGCGACCTCGCTGACCAGCTTGGCGTATCCCAGCCGAACACGTCTCATCACTTGAGAGTGCTTCGCTCGGCCGGCTTGATCCGGTGCCAGAGACGGGGCGGTTTTGCGTACTACCATGTCGACCGGGATGTGCTCGAATGCACCCTGTTCCATCTGGATCAGCAATTGTTGACGAGAGAAGCGAAAGAGGAGGTTGCATGAGTTTACAGGGCTCCAGCGTTACAGCTGAGCCTCCGTGTACCGAGGCCCCGGAGGATCACCGATCATTCAGGCGTGACGATTACTGGCGAGCCCTCCCTGGTTACGCCGATGTGGATGCGGAAACGTTCCACTCTCACACGTTTCAGATGCGGAACTCGGTCACATCCGTTGGCAAGCTGATGGCGGTCCTCGGGGATCGTGTCAGCCAGCATTTTCTTCAGGATCTGGCGGACGGTCTGCAGCACGCACCGATGAGCGTCCGCATTTCGCCTTACCTCGTTTCCCTGATCGACTGGGATCAGCCCGATGTCGATCCGATCCGGCGGCAATTCCTCCCGATCGGATCTTCCATCCTTCCCGATCATCCTGAACTCCATCTCGACTCGCTCCACGAGCAGGCAGACGCCGCAGTGCCCGGGTTGACGCACCGTTATGCGGATCGCGCGCTCTTCCTGACGCTCGATACGTGTCCCGTCTACTGCCGGTTCTGTACCCGAAGCTATGCGGTCGGTCTGGATACGGATGAGGTCGAGAAGGTTCATCTTAGCGTGAACCGTGAGCGGTGGGACCAGGCGCTGCAATATATCCGCGTTACACCGGAGCTCGAGGACATCGTGATCAGCGGTGGCGATACTTACAACCTGCGCCCTGAGCACGTCCAGTATATCGGTGAGTCACTGCTGAAGATCGACCACGTCCGGCGGATGAGATTCGCGAGCAAAGGGCCAGCTGTGATGCCCCAGAAGATTCTGACGGATGAGGCGTGGCGGGAAGTCCTGATCGGGGTTGTCAACCGGGGGCGTGAGATGGGCAAGGAGGTCGTGCTTCACACGCACTTCAACCACCCGAATGAAATCACCGGCACATCATTCGACGCGATGAATCTTCTGCATCAGAGAGGCGTCACCGTCCGGAATCAGGCTGTCTTGCAGCGAGGGGTGAACGATGACAGCGGTATCATGAAGCTTCTCGTCAAGCGGCTGAGCTACATGAACATTCAGCCCTACTACGTGTTCTTCCACGATCTCGTGGCAGGCGTCGAGGATCTGCGGACAACACTTCGGGAGGGGCTGGATATCGAGAAGTGTCTGCGCGGGGTGACGGCGGGATACAATACACCTACCTTCGTCGTGGATACGTTGGGTGGTGGTGGCAAGCGGGACGGGCACTCGTACGAAGTGTATGACGAGGAGAACGGGATTGCCGTGTTCTCTAGTCCGTCGGTTCGGCCGGGGGAGTTGTTCTATTACTTCGATCCGATCGATACGCTGTCGGAGTCTGCGCAGGCTCGGTGGGCGGATGAGGGCGCGCGGCGAGAGATGATGGCGGAGGCACGGGGTCTGGCGGGGGGGTAGGTCGGGGGAAAGGGATTGGGTGGTACCGTTGGGGCGTCCTTCCGGGACGCCCTTTCTGTTTACGTTCCTATCCGGGTGGCTATGCCACTGGAACGTTCAGGTAGACAACGGAGGATGTGCTGGAACGAACCGCGGGCCGTGAAGACCCTCGGTTACGCCTCATCCGCCAGCCATCTAGCGAGGGCTTTGTTCGGGAAGGAGATCTCGTCCAGGCTCGTGTAGTATGAGTCTTCCCAACCTGTTTCAGGAAGACCCGTAAACAACATAAGGTTCAGTGGATAGCGCTCGCTGTCCGTGCATCGCCGGAAATCGTCGCGGAACAGGAAGGTTGGCTTGCCCAGTGCGATGGCCGCACCCAGTTCGACCATCACACCTTCGTCGGGAGGGGTTCCGTTGACGATGGCGAAGATCGCGTCGGACTCGACGACGTCCTGCAGGTCGGCTTGTCCGACGCGATAGGCCCATCCTTCCTCGCTGAAATCGATCTGATTGTTCCGCTCGAACGGTTCCCAGACTTCCGCACCCAACGCTGTCAACCTCTCCACGAAGGCGGGAAGGAGGCTGGCTTTCTGCTGTGCGGAGAACCCGTAAGGGCTCGCGAGGTAGATTTGTTTCTTAGCCAAGTCGACCTCAGGCGAGGTGTTTCTCGAGCAGAGCCTTGCTTTTCAGCACGCCCTCGTGATCGTCGGTCGTCCCCTCATACTCGATTCCCCACGGATTCGAGTAGCCCGCGTCTTTCAGGATCTGAACTGCTGCCGCACAGTCGATCTCTGGTGACTCACCCTCTTCGTCGAAGGTGAGGAACTTGCCGTGAATGGCCCAGGAGTAAGCGGCCACCTTTCGCAGGTTCTCGAGTTTGTCGCTCTCGGCGGGCCAGTTGAGGAAGTCGGCGAGGATGCAACAGTAGTCGCTCCCGATCGCGTCCATAATGCGGACCATCACGTCCGGGTCATACGAGATCCCGCCGTGGTTCTCCATCATCAGGCGCACGCCGGCCTGTCCGCTCAGTTCGGACAATTCGCCAAAGCTCTTCGTGCACTGCTCGATCTTGGCCTCATCCTCGCCCTCACTCCGGCCGCCACTGTTTGTGCGGAAGGCGTTACATCCAAGGGCGACGCAGATGTCGATCCACTTCTTGTGGTTTTCGACGGCCTGCTGGCGTTCATTCTCGTCGACGGCCGCCATGTCACCGTGTCCGTCCACGGCGATGTTCAGGCATCCGACGCCCTGGTCGTCAGCACGTTGCTTGAGGTCGCTGATATACTGATCGGAGATGCTGCTGGTCGCCTGATCGTCCGAGTCATCGTAGACGAAGAAGGGGCTGTTCAGTTCGATCAGGTTGATGCCGAATTCTTCAGAAGCGACTTTCGGGAAGTCGAGCAGAGCAAGGGGGTCGTCTTCCGACCGGAATCTGCGATTGATGCTCCATCCTGCGAGTGAGATTTCCATCTCATCCTCCTATTGGGTCCTGGCTTGCTTCGTGTATTCGTGGGGAATATACTACGCGCCTTCAGCTGTGTCCCGTCCGAGAGTTGCTCCGAGGCTTATTTTGCCGTTCCTGCCTGAAGATCGCGACCACCGATTCAACTTTATTATCGGGAACATTCAGGGTGCCGTTTTCATGTTTGGCGTCTCGTTCATGGACCCGACGACCGTCCTGCCCCTCTTTGTCAAGCAGTTCACCCAGTCCGACTTCTTCGTCGGGCTGGCCAGTTCGCTCCATCGCGCCGGATGGCATCTGCCCCAGCTGTTTATCGCCGGGTATGTCGAGCGCAGGCCGAAGCGTCTACCAGTCTATTTATGGGCGAATACGGGACGAATGGTGACGCTGGGATCGTTCCTCCCAATCCTGTATTTCTATGGGGCCAGTCACCCGGCGACCGTGTTGGCGCTCTTCATCACGATGTATGGGTGTTCGCACCTGTTCGGGGGCGTCGCGGGACTCCCGTTCTCGGATCTCGTGGGAAAGACGATCCCACGAACCCATTGGGGCACCTTCTACGCCGTTCGCTTCTTCACGGGCTACGGCGTGATGAGCGTGATCGCTGGCCTTGTGATCCGATACATCCTTGCCTCGCCTGAATCCTATCCCTTCCCGAGCAACTTCGTCGTCATTTTCGCCTGTGGGGTCTTGCTGATGACAGTGGGGTATCTCGTCTTCGGTCTATTACGCGAACGCCCGGGCCCCGTATCCGAGACACGTCGGTCGGCCTGGATGATGATGGGCGAGGTTCCGCGTATCCTGCGATCAGACGCAAACTACCGGAGGACGTTCTTCACACAGATGTTGGCAGCGACAAGTGGCCTGGCGCTTCCGTTCTACATCGTCGTCGCCCGCGAACGCTTCGAAGTGGATGTCAGCACGGCTGGTATCTTCCTGATGACGCAAACGATCGGGGCGGCCTTGTCGAACATCCTTTGGGGGTGGGTATCCGCTCGATTCGGTAATCGAAGGATTATTCAGGGGACCCTGGCCGTCCAGGTAGTAACGCCCCTTTACGCACTCGTGCTCACCGTGCTTGCCCCAGACTGGCTTCGCGGCGCTTCCGATAATGAGGTTCTGGTCGCGTTTCTGCCTGTGTTCTTTGCGGTAGGATCGACGGTGACGGGCAGTTTCGTGGGGTTCAAGAGCTATCTGCTGGATATCGCGCCGGAGGATCGGCGGCCGACCTATATCGGTATCACAAGTACGATGCTGGGGGTGGTGTCGCTGTTTCCGGCGGCCGGAGGCGTGCTTGTCGGGCTGATCACGCACGATGGGGTGTTTGTTCTGACGGCGGTGGCGCTGGTGTGTGGGTTGTGGATGTCGAGCCGGCTGGTTAGGCGTGGTGAGTAGGATTGGAGAAGGTGGCTCGGTTCGGTGGAGCGGGCCCTCACTCTGGCCAACGCGCGTTGGCCGTCCCTCTCCCATTGTATGGATGAGGTGAAGCCTTCTTGCACCCGAGCGAATGGGAGAAATACTCGTGATCCGAAGTGGCCAGAAACTCCGAAGGAGAGCCAGGGAGCTTCGGAGGGAGGAGACGCCGGCAGAACGATGTCTCTGGGGTTGTTTGCGAAACAGACGGCTCGATGGGTTCAAGTTTCGGAGACAGCGTCCGATCAGGCACGTCATTGCCGATTTCGTATTGTACGATCTGCCGCCTAGTCGTTGAAATAGACGGGGCAGTCCATTTTGATGATCAAGTGAGAGAGAAGGATAAGCTAAGAGAGGTGTGGTTGCGTGAGCAGGGGTACAGGGTGCTGCGTTTCTCGAACGAAGAGGTGGCCAGCGACCTCGGCGCCGTGTTGTATGCCATTAAGCGATCCGCCTCTGGCGGATCCAGTGAGAGCCTCAGTCCCGCAGTGATCTCAACACCACCACCGTTGGGCCATCTTCCATCCCCATCCGCTCTACCTCCCGATCCGTCTCTCCCATCAATCCCTGGAACGCGTCCAACTTCTCGTTTACGAGCAACACAGGCACGTCCGTCTTTGCCAGTAGGGCCTCCATCGCCGATCTGGCCTCTCGCTCGTAGACCACAAAGCACCCTACGACTAGGTCGATGTTTGGAAGTGTGACTTCCTCGTATCGACCTTCGAGAACCCCATCGCGTGCAATGTGGATCCTATCCAGCTGCTCGAGACACAGGCGCAGCGATACGGGAGACAGATCGTTGATATACAGCCGTTCACACAAGGATCCGACGACAACGGTCTCCAGCCCGACACCGGCGCCGACAACCAGAACGGACTTCCCTGCGACCCATTCAGGCTGATCATACAAAAGGCGACCGAATTGCTTGGTCGCCTTCCATCGGCTGTCGTCGTAGACGTCGATGCCTACGTCAATATCGCCGATCACAGGCTCGCGGACGCTTGGATGATCAAGGTTCAGGAGCTGAACCGAATGGCCTTCCAGTTTAACAGTGTGCCAGCGATCGTCGGACACTATGACCAGGGAAACGCCAAGGTGGGGCTGTTGGCGTATCGTTTCATGCCGATCTTGATTTCGCATCCGGACGCCGGGGCCAGATCGACACTGAAGAACCGGTCGTCGATGGACGCGGTTTCTCCACCCGTGCTGGCAGATGTGATCTGGTGCTCGCCATAGGCGCCGCCCTGGACGATCACCTGTCGAGCCGTGACCTGATTAAGGTTAACGAGCTCGATGGTCGTGGAATCGGCATCCATCGAGGTGACGAGTGCTGCCACGTCTTCGGGTAGGCCCGATCTCTGCCGGTCCGGGGCGAAATAGCGCACGCGACAGTGCAGCGGATAACCGTCCCTTCCTGTCGGGAGTCCACCAAGCATCAGACGGATCAGGGCATCGGTCGTGGCGGGGTTGATGCGATTCATGTCATCGGACATCCGGCAGTCCGGTGTGGACAGATCGTTGGCGAGCATGGCGCGCTTGGTCTGGAGACGGCTTAGGTCGCAGTGGAGTGCCTTGACCGCGTAGGAATCGTCCTTACCGTCCAAGTAGTTCTGCCACGGGTTCGATCCGGCGCGCTCACGGTCAGCAGGATCCTGTGACCAGTAGTAGGTCTCGAAGGCACCCGTGGAGAAGGGCTCGGGTTTGTACTCATACCAGCCGTCGTCACCATAGCCTCGTGGGTACTGGGTCTGGCCGTCGATCTCTTTCGCGTTGCTGTTGATGATGTCGATCGTCTTCCGCCACAGCTCCAGATAGCTGAAATCACCGGTCATCAGGAGGGCGTTTGCGAAGCTGTAGTGTGTACGGCTGAGACAGGCAGGCCGATGCGACCACTCGCCGTTCGCCGGGTTGATCACCGAGAATCCCCAGCCATAACAGCCGCCATACCATTTGCCATCTGCCTCTCCGCCGATCGTGCCATCGAGACCGATGTTGGACGGGATGAGGTCATTGTTGGCTTTGGTGCGCTCGACCCACGCATCGGTGTATTCGAGCATCCAATCGCGATACTTGCTCTCACCGGTCAGGGCATACGCATTGAAGCCCAGTGTCGTGGCTCCCAGGTTTAGAGGGTGATCGCCCACCACATCGTTGTAGTCTTTGAAGTGGTCCAGCATCTGGGCAAACGTCCCCTCGCCATGACCGGGGCGGAAGCGACCCTCGATCTCGACCGGGTCACCCGCCCAATCCAGTGCAGTCGCCTTCCGGAGCAGGGGGCCGCGGCTGCCGTTGAACAGGCTCCGGATGATCTTGTGCTCAGGATCGTAGTTCTTTGCCTGTGGATCCTCGTTCATGTACAGTCCGGCAAAACGCCGCAGTCGCTCGTTGTAGATCCGGTCGCCAGGATCGGCGAGCCCCTCGAGGATGAAGGACGACAGCCATTCACCGTGGTGATACCAGTCGAACATCACGGGAAACTCTTTGTAGTACATCCCGTCTCGTGCCATCTCGACTTCGACCGTCTTCGCCTCGGTATACTGCTGAAGATGTCCCTCCCAGCAGACCCGGTAGCGGTCGAGCACGGCCCGGTCCGCGCCGAGCGCATACAGGACCGTCCAGTTCAGCATGTTCTCCGCGGCATCATCCGGCCCATCGTTCCCACCCCAGCGAGGGATGCAGAGCAGGTAACCGCGGCTATCGAAATACTTCGTCTGAAACTCGGCAATGGCCTCAACCTGAGCGTCAATCAGCAGGCGTTCCAGCATCGCCCATTCTGGTGGCGTGACGACGGTATCGATCGAGAGGTGACTCATAACGTTGGTGACCTATCTGACGGATGCATTGGGGATCGCTACCCCGTAGTAAATCGCGTTGAACAGAATTTTGAACGTCGTATGTGGTTGTGCCCGGTGCTGTGGCCGGAACCCGAAGAGGATCACCCGCCCATCGCCCAGCGGTGCGTCGACTAGCGCCGACTTTCCCCGAATCTTCTCGTCGCCAAAGATCCAGCCACTCATAAGCGGATTGAACTGGGGAAAGTCCGCAACGGAGACAGCGCTGCCGTTTACGTCGAAGACCGGTGTCTGGGCAAAGTAGATCGGTTGCGGAGATTTGCGCCCGAATCCAAGTGGGTGGGTGGGGTCCAGATTGACCTGAAGGATCGATCCAGGGGCATAAAAGGGATCTCCACCGTCACGGTTGTCCAGATTGGACATCACAGGGAGGTCGAATCGCTCGATAGGCAGCTCACTCGCGTCTCCCATGCAGATCAGTGTGCCGCCGCTCCGGACGAACGCGAGCAGATTGTCCGCGCCCTGTTCACCGATACCTCCGACATATTGAGGAGGCACAGTTCCCGGAGGGTTCCCCTTCATTAGGCTCCTGGAGGATCCGCTCGGAAGGATGATTACGTCGTGCCGCTCCTCGAGGTTCCCGGCCCGCAACTCGGCATCGTGTATTGTTCGGTAGTCGAACTCATAGCGTTCGAGAACCCACCGCGTCCACCCTTCGTCCATAGCAGCCTTGGAGCCACCACGGATACCCGCGGTCCACGGCTGATAAATACCCAGCCGAGGCTTCTTGAGCCGGTAGCCACGGTCCGGTTTGCGCCCGGTGATCGCTTCGATCCCGTGAGTCGACGCAAGCTCGGTCAGGGTGCCCTGTACTCCGTCCCTCGACGGGATCCAGATGGCACCCTGGTCGACCGATCGACCTGATGCTCGGACCGGTTTATCCGTCCAGTATGCGTTGTGTCCCTTTGCCAGAATGCGGTTGAGCGCAATCACATCGTGGTTGGTCCGGTTCTCAAGGAAGTAGCCAGCGTTTGTCGAGCCGACGGAGTGGGATGGCAGCTTAGGCTCGATCACGCTGAGATTGGCCTTGAACGGCGCGACGACCTCGACGGTGCGAACACCCATCTGCAGAGGGAGCGTCCACCCGGTCACGTCATAGGGCCTTTCGGGAGGTCCATCGCCCCCGCCGACACGCCGGTCAGGATAACGTTGGCGTTCCAGGAGGTCCTTGGCGTGAGCGCGGAATGGCTGCGACATCAGGATGACGGTTGTCCCGGCCGAATAGGTGACCCCATCCGCCTGAAGAGACTTCTCCGCCCGGTGCAGTTCGACACCACCCTCAGACAGGATACGGAGCATCTCGTAGGTCGCGATCGGGTCGTGCTGGTTAGGGGGCACGAGGAAGGCAAAGGGTGGCTCTGACTCACCGCGCTCGACCGCATCGATGCCGAGCTTGTAGTGATTGTAGATCCAGTCTTCCTTGTGCGTCGCGGCCAGCTTGAGAAGGGAGTTCGACGCGATCTTCTGATACTCGACGATGTCGCGCAGGCGCCACCATCCGCCCGGCCAGGGCTCGGGGAAGTTAGCCTGCAGCCAGTATTTGGGGAGTCCGCGACGATGTCCGGTGAGTTCTTTCTCCGCCTGGAAGATCGGGGTAGCGATCCGTACGCTCGCGGCTTCACTCAGAATGCCTACGAGGTTGTGACGATACGGGACCGTCCGATATCCACCGTGCCACCACATGTCGTAAACCGCGGAGGTGATAACGCCAGTTTTTCCCGCAGCCTGAAGGTCGTGGGCCATGTGTGCGCCAACGAGCATAATCTGACGCTGAAGGAGCGGAGGGACATTGGGATTCAGTGGGTCGTAGAAAGGTGGTACGAAGAAGCGGGCACCGAGATTTCCCATCTGGTGGACATCATATATGATCTGAGGAAACCACTGCTCGTAGTGAACCCGGGTCATGATCCGGGTCTCGTCCTGCGTCAGCATGAACCAGTCCCGGTTGTTGTCGTGGCCCGTGTACTTGTGGTAGAGCCACGGTGGGCGAGTGCCCTCCCAGGGCGTGCCGAGCGTTTCGCGATACCAATCGCCCACGATGTCGATCCCGTCCGGGTTGAGCGAGGGGACGAGGAGCAGGAGCACACGGTCACGCACCAACTGAATCTTGGGATCTTCTGACGTGACCAGATCGTATGCCAGTTCCATCGACATCTGTGACGACGCGATCTCGACGGCGTGGATGTTACACCCGATCAGGACCACCGCGACACCGTCAGACGCCATCTGCCGTGCGTCCGTTTCAGACAGTCCCCGCGGGTCTGCCAGCCGCTTCTGCGCAGCCTGAATCGACTCCTTTTGCGCCAAATTCTCAGGTGATGAGATCTGGGCCATGATGAACGGGCGTCCTTCAGTCGATTCTCCGAGATTCTGCACTTCGATTCGGTCGGAAGCTGCGCCCAACTTCTCGTAGTAGGCCACGATTGATCGCCAATCGGCCAGCTTGTAGTCGGTTCCGACCTGGAAACCAAGGTGGGATTCGGGTGAGGGGACTTCCTGAGCCCAGACGGTTCCGGTGCAGGCAACAACAACGAAGAGGATTCTGACAAATCGGATCATTCATTCACCTTTGATAAGCGTTTCGCGCCAAAGGTAATGATTCTGATGATCCTGGCAAAGATCTCGTTGGGTCTCAGGCGGATTCTACGAGTATATTCGCCTAAAAGTGAGAAACAGAATCGATGGAACCACAGATGAACATAGATGAACATAAATGACAGACCTTGCATCTATCCGATGGACCCGGAGGCGAATGGCGGACTTTCGGAGACAATACTTGGGTGTACTTTTAGAGTAAGCAATTACCTAGGAGTTGGGTTCCTCGAGAAGGTGTGCGAGCGTGCGCTGGTTCAAGGACTCAAGATGGCGAGACTCCCTTGTGAGCAGTAGAAGAGCCTGACTGTGAGCTATGACGGTATCGTTGTTGGCGACTATTCAGCGGAAATCGTTGTGGACAACACAATCATCGTCGAACTCAAGGTGACGAGAGAGATCACCGAGATCCATTCCGCCCAACAGATCAACTACCTGCGCGCATCCAGAATTCGCATTGGCCTCATCCTAAAGTTCGGTGCACTAAGAGTTGGCATCCGAAGGCTCGTAGTCTAGACGATTTCCACGAACATTTGGAGCGCCGCGAGATGGGTCTATCTGGGTCCATCTGTGGTTCCCTGCCTTTCTTGTAGTCCTCATTACGAAACCGATGGAGTCCCTCATGAAAACAGCAACAGGAAACAGAATGACCCCACAGGACGTGTCGTGGGCCGAAAGATGTCAGATGGCGAAGGACGCCGGGTTTGATGGTGTCTAAATGTGGATCGGGACAGACGATTTCCATATGGGGACGACAGACGACGAGATCAAAGCTCTGAGAGAGGGCATTGAGACTGCTGGATTTTATGTGTCGTCGGTCGCATTAACGATGGTGTGGGACAACCCGATCTGTGGCCCGGAGGATTTTGTTCAGGAACGGGCGATCGAGATTGCTGCGTGCCAAATTGCGGCGGCCAACCTGTTCGGGACGGATGCCTTTCTGGTGGTTACCGGCCGACATAGCGCTGATAATGACGTGTCGGCTGCCCTGAACCGTATCGTCTCTGGCTTCAAGCGGATCGATCAGGTTGCAGCCGATGCGGGCGTGAAGGTGGGGGCGGAAACGTGCCCACGGCTGTCCTTTAACCTGATGACGTCGCTGGAGTGCACAGCGTTTGACGAGGCGGTCGGGAATCCCGCAATGGGGATCTACCTGGATACCGCCAACGTAACGTATTCAGGTTACCCTAGCACTTCATACGTGCGCTTGGCGATGATATAGCGAGGCTACACTTCAAGGATACGAAAGAGGTCGACGGGCAATGACACGGCCGAGCGATGGTGTAGTCGAGTTCGGCCCGGTGATGGAAACGTGTCGAGAGGTCGGCTATGACGCGTGTGGATCATGGGATATGTTGCACCGCATACACCGGAAACCTTGTCGGCAGCCGCTTCTTCAACACGAGCCGTCGTAGACGGGTAGAAGGGGTCACAAGCCCCAAAGGGGTTGCATCATACAGCCTGGGGTTGCCGCAGGCTGCCCCAAGAATAGATAGGAGCAGGGTATTTTGTGGCGCCTCATTGAACCTACTGATCGCGTTCTTGTAACCCCACGGCGCTGGTTTGCCGACTCTTCCACCGCATTGTACTAACCGAGATGGTCATTCGTTCGCGTTCAGACCGCACACTGCTCGGGCTTCCGCGATAAGCCGCATTGGCCCGGTGTAGGCTTAATCGCTGCACTCGTTTGGCCAGCCGCGTGTCGTAACACGCGACCCCAGCGGGGTCGTTCCTCGTAGCGATGGCTTTGTCGATGATCTACTCCTGGATCAGTTCATACGGCACCACAAAACCGGGAATCGCCACGAGCATGGCAAAAGCGTTCTCGAAACAGTGACCGTAGAGCCGCTCCGTCGTCGACGGCGTAACGACGATCGATCCCGGGGTCAGCGGCACGGTAAACGAATCGCCCGAACCCTTGTTCAGCGGATCCCTGTATATGACCGCGTGGCCAGCACCGCCATTGCCAACGTGTGGGCGACCATAAACGGAGCGGGGCAGAACGACAGCTGTCTCCGTGTGGTTGTAAACGCGGCCATCCGCGCCGGTCACGGTACCGTGGTGATGCCGGGTCGGGGGCGGTTGCCGATCGATTCGCATGTCCAGCGTATGCTCGTTCACGCGATTCGAA
The DNA here is from genome assembly GCA_002727195.1 of Gemmatimonadota bacterium. GTDB lineage: Bacteria > Latescibacterota > UBA2968 > UBA2968 > UBA2968 > UBA2968. Next base: position 39,651 of record PBWH01000026.1, on the reverse strand, counting down.
CCTACCGGGTCTCCTGAAGTAGTGGGGGCGGGCGGAATTGTCTCCCGCCGAAACGCCTCATAATATGGAGCGCATCCGCCCGGGTGGTCTGACAGATTTCTGAGCAAGGAGAGCTTGGGAGCTGGATAGTCTGTCGACACGGTTATCACTTCGAAGTAGACGCCCGATCCTGACAGGTCGAGGGAGCCCAGTTTCTCGTTCGAAATGAGTGCGTCACCCGCCCAGACTTCCTCGGCTCCGGGAGAGATCCGTGCGGGATGCGGATCCACGTCCTCGTAAGCCGCCCCAATACCTCCACGTACCCTGTCCCCTGGTTCCAAACTTAGGTGCGCCTTCTCCGACGAGACCACAAAGCGATACGCGGTCTTGCCTGAAGGCGGTGGCTGAATCGCCTCGTTCGACCACGTCCCTGCCGTGACGGAGACCTCTGGGCCGTGGATCTCCCGGTAGGCGGTTTCGAGTGCACGAATCGAGGCGGCATCTGTCACATGACCAACTGGGATCTCACTGGTGGATGTTGACATTGAATGTCCCGCGTGTTCCATTATTGAGCGTCGATGGATCGATCTTCGGGTCGAGTGAATATAGCATCAAACGGCGAGGATGGTATGAGCCATACCTTTTCAGTGATCGGATTGAACCACGGCCATATAAATGGTCAGGTCCAAGGCCTTCTCAAAACGGGCGATTGGAGCATCAAGCACGTTTACGCGGCTGAGCCGGATCTGCTCGAGGCATTCACGACCAAGTTCACCGATGTGACTGTGGCAGAGAGCGAGGCGCAGGTGCTGGAGGACGATTCGGAGCTGATTGCCTCTGCCTCGATCAACGCCGATCGAGGGCCGCTTGCCGTTCGGGCGCTGGAAGCAGGGAAGCACTTCTTTGTCGACAAGCCCTGTGTGACGACGCTCAAAGACCTGGAGGTGATCAAGGCGGCGGTCGAAGCGACGGGGAAGAAGTGGTTCGCGTTTTTCGGCGAGATGGTGCTGAGTGCGGAAGTGGAGTGGGTGCGTGAGGAGTTGCGGAAGGGTAACCTGGGCGAGCCCGTGCACTTCATGGGGCTGGGACCACATTCATTGAGAATCGATTCGCGGCCGGACTGGATGTTCAATGGGCGGCAGTATGGAGGCATCCTGAACGATATTGCGTCTCACCAGATGGCCCAGTTCTGCTACTGGATGGACCAGACGCCCATTCCACAGTTCTCCAGGGTCGGCAACCTGTATCATCCCGAGAGGCCCGAATTCCAGGACTTCGGAGATGCCAGCTTTGGCGGATCCAAGGGGGCGACCGGCTACCTTCGCGTCGACTGGTTTACGCCGGCAGGCCTCCCGAGTTGGGGCGACATCAAGCAGCAGCTGATCACGACGGAAGCCTACATCGAGCACCGGAAGAACTTGGACATCGGTGACGCGCCGGACTACAAGGCGAAGTTGATCGTGACGCGTTCGGACAAGGAAACGGAGGTAGTCGATCTTCGCGGTCAGAAGGCGCCCTTTTTCGAGCGGCTGACCAAGGATGTGGAAGACGGCACCGAAACCGCGATTCCTTTTGAACTGGGGTATACGGCCAGCAAGGCGATCGTGGAGGTCCAGCAGCAGGCCATCACGCTCGAAGGGATCAAGAAGCCTTAGTACAGGCATCATCATCAGTGCATCGGGGGATCGTGGAAGACCACGGTCCCCCTTTCCATTCACGGAACGGACCGCGTCGGATTTCCATTCCGGTGCCCGACCTCCTTCCCTTGCCTCGCCCCGCGACAGTAGGGCCGTATCCGAACGAATGCGGCTGGACCGTCCGAAGCCGTTCGTGATGGTGACTTGAATCTCGATGCAGTCTACCTGTCTCACACGTTTATCATCCAGACTCCCCTCTGGAAGAGCCCCTGGCTGCTGATTACGACGATTGTCCTCTTCGGGATCATCCTCTGGCAAACGAGGCGGATCATTTTGTGTGATCGAGCGCTGGAAGAAGCGAACGAGCGGCTGCTGGTCGTCGACCAGATGAAAACGGACTTCTTCTCGAACGTGTCGGACGAGCTCTGAACGCCGATGACGGCCATTAATGGGTATGTGGACAACACGCTCGATGGTATCGCCGGAGTGTTGGGCGACCGGCTCGATGCGGCAGGCTATGATGTGCAGGTCGTTGACTGTGCACGAGCCTGCTATGCCGCCCTAGCTGACCAAGAGTCCGATCTAGTTCTGATGGAAATCCAGATGCCGGAGATCAGCGGCACGGAGGCGCTGACGACCCTGAAGACGCATCATCAGAACCTGCCGATACTGATGGTCAGAGTAGAAGACATCCTAAGCAAAAAGGTGGCTTCGGATTAGGCTGAAGTCTAGACGGGGAGTCATCATTTAGATATTTTTCGAGGCGCGTCGTGAAGACCGGCGAGCCTTTTTTCGTATTCCTGAATCCTGGAGGAGTCTGTTGATGCATCGTTTGCGGTCTGTGCTGTTCAGTGTGGTTGTCCTCAGCTCGACTGTGTTTGCAGAGGGTGGCAAGATCAAAGGACGAATCGTCGACTTCACGACGGGTGAACCAATCTACGGGGCCAATGTCGAGGTCGTGCAGGTTGACAGGAGAGTGGGGGGAGCCGCTACGAATGATGGCGGGCATTTCGCCATTGAGACCCCGGCTGATGGCGTCTACACGCTGACGGTTACCTTCATCGGCTACAAGACCTCCACGTCGACCGTGACGGTTTCAGCTGATGCAAAGGCCTATGTCGACGTCGAGTTGAGAATGGCCGATCTCGTCGGTGACGAACTCGTGGTCTCTGCCAGTCGGCACCGTGAGCGCCTTTTAGACGCTTCGGCGACGATCTCCAAGGTGACCGCCGAAGAGATCAGGAACAACGCGGCAGGCTTCAGCTATATCAGCCATCTGCAGGGCGTGAAGGGGATCGATTACCAGCAGGTCGGGCTATTCGACGAGCGTTACAATGCCCGAGGGTATAACTCGGCGTTCAACAGGCGTGTTCTGCTGCTTTCGGACGGTCGCGTGACGCGAACGGGGGCAGGGAATCCGCTCCTCAACCCTGTGATGCCGAGAGACGATCTTCAGGAGGCTGAAGTGATTGTCGGGCCGGGGTCAGCCCTCTATGGACCTGATGCGGTGGCAGGGGTTGTGTCTCTGCGATCGCGTGATCCGCGTGTGTCGTCCGGGTCGACCGTCGGGCTTTCTGTCGGGAATCGCAGCATCTTCCGAGGGCGGGCACGCCACGCGGGTACTTCTGGTCCATGGGGATGGAAGATCTCGGGTGACTACGCCCGCGGCAACAGCTGGGAGGAGGTGGCGACCTACTACACGCCGGACAGTCTGTTCTCGGTGACGGATGATCCGGACTTCACGTCCGAAACGGCCACTGGTGGCGCGAGCCTTCACTACTATCCAAGGGAGGATGCCGAACTCCGGCTGGCTGCGGGCGCGACCCGGGTCGACCAGTTCTTCATCAATCCTGTCGGCCGTTCGCAGACTAAGGGATACATCCACCATCACCAGCAGCTGACTTACCAGGACGATCGGTTCTACGTCAACGTTTACCACGTCGGCGATGACTCGGGAGACTCCTTTGCACTCGACACTCGAGCCCTATATGAGCTGTCCGGCCTACCGCGGGCTCAAGCAGAGGAACAAGCCAGGAACTCGTCGGACTGGAGCTTCTGGGAAGTCGAGGGGAGATACACCCATCCATTGACGTCTCGACTCCGGGTGAGCGTAGGGAGTAACTATCGGTCTGATACGTCAACCGGGTCCGTGCTCGAAGGGGGAGAGGCTTCGGCGACGTTGTTTGGCGGATACGTCCAGGCCGAGGCAGACGTGACCTACCAGGTAAAGCTGGCGGTCTCGGGGCGACTCGACGATCACGAGCTGTTCGATCGGCAGTTCAGCCCGAAAGCAGCTCTCATCGTGAAGCCGACAGCAGATCTGGCGCTTCGTGTCACCTACAACCGGGCCTTCAAGAGCCCGACGCTGACGCAGCAGAAGGTGTTGCTTCCCGTGCAGCAAGGTGTGACCATCCGGGGGAATACGGAGGGGTTCAGGTTCGCATCGCTGTTCGGCGCGCCGCTTCCGGATAGATTCGCAAACGGGCTCCCGGCATTGAAGCCCGATGAAAATGACACATTCGAGTTTGGCTTGAAGGGAACGGTGGGCGAACGGGCGTTCATCGACATCACTGGACACTGGAGCCGTTACAAGAACTTTATCAGCGACACGATCCCTGTAAGCGATATCCAGAACGGGATCAGTGTGATCGGACCTGGGGGGATGCCGCTGCAGGAGGAGACGATCAGTTTCACGAACTTTGGCGGGCAGGACGTGTTCGGGATCGAGTTGGGCTTCCAGTTCCTGGCTACGGAGCGTGTAACGCTGCGCGGAAACCTGTCCGCGATTGACGCTGGAGAGCTTGAGAATGGGAATGGGCTCAGCCAACCGTTCAACTCACCCGAAGCTATCCTGAACTTTGGTTTGACGGCGACAGACCTAGTAACCACATGGACTCGGCTGGATGTCGAGGTGAAACACGTGAGCGAGCATGAATTCAGAAGCGGGAGTCATAACGGCACGGTGCCGGCCTACACAATCTTCAACGCGGGGGCTGGATATCGTGCATCGAACGGGCTCGGCTTTCGAGTGACGGTACGCAACGTGTTCAACAACAAACATCGCGAGTTTGTGACAGGGCCTGAGATTGGGGCTGTTGTCGTAGGGGAGGTCGAAGTCGGGTTCTGAGCGGCTTTAGTCATCATTTTACAGAAAGGGGCGCATCCCTTAGCGGGTAGGCCCCTGTTTCGTGTATGTGTATCGGATTATACAAGGAGCAGCTTCTTTCTGTATCTCAATGGATAACGCGCCCGAACTCCGATGTTACGTGCGCGCTCTTGAGATTTTGTAATATAAGAGCCTTGTGGCGTTCCCGGGGCTTTGGCACGTTGTTGGCAAGGATCTGTAGAAGAAGAGATGGAATGCAAACAGCAGGGTGTATCTGATTACTATCGCTCGCTACAATGTTCCATTTCGCATCATGAGCCATCGCACACTATCATGCCGTCAGTGCGCAAACGTCTTCACGAGAACCTCATGAACAACACACCCAGGCTAGTCGCCCTCTCGATCTCAGAAGGGGGTGGTGTCTCCTGTTGTTCACAGATGATAGGACCTGGCTCAGCGCTAGACGGTCCCGAATGCGTGGGGATCGATCTGGGATACCGAGCGAACCGCAGTGCTGGCCGCATACGGATTATCCGGATTACGAAATCGATGCGGAGACCGTCGAGCGAGCCCTGATGGCCGAGGTCGCCGGTGGTGTACCGGATGACGCGGAAGCGCAGGAGGCCAATTTGCGTCAGGTGATCAGTCTTCTCGCGCTGATCTACCCGTCTGACGAAATCTACCGAGCTTACGCAGGCATGTCGCGCGGAGAGAAGGAGGGGAATCGAACGCTGTCGAGCTTCTTGATAACCTCCTTCGCCCCGACCACAAGTGCAGCCTGCTGCCCTTCATAGAGGCCTGCGTCAGGTAATCCACCAGACCATGCCGTCAACCCGCCGAGATCGCTGAAGCCTCCCTCGGTCCGCTTTCCGTCCTTCTTTCTTGCTCGCAAAATCGCCCACCTATATCTTCCCGCCATAAAGCAAAACCGAACCGTTCACCGCATTTCACGGGACGTTCCACGATGTTCGAAACCCTTGAGCAGGCCCCGCCAGATCCGATTCTCGGTCTTACCACTGCCTTCAACGCGGACCCCAATCCGAACAAGATCAACCTGGGTGTGGGTGTCTACAAAGACGACGATGGCAACACGCCGGTGTTCAAGTCGGTCAAGACGGCTGAAGAGCGCATTCTTCAGGTCGAGGACACCAAGAACTACTTGACGATCGATGGTGATCCGGGCTATGGTGCCGCCGTTCAACAATTGCTGTTCGGAGCCGATCACGAGATTCTTTTGTCCGAAAGAACGGTGACCGTGCAGACGCCCGGCGGTACGGGTGCATTACGGGTCGCGGGTGATTTCATATCCAAACTCTTTCCGGATGCCACTCTCTGGCTGAGCGACCCGACCTGGGCGAACCACCCAAAGGTCTTCGACGCGGCCGGTGTCCCAATCAAGACTTACCCATACTACGATTCCGAAGCGAATGTGCTCGATTTCGGAGCGTTGATCGAGGCACTCAACCAGGTTCCAGAGGGCGACGTCGTCCTTCTGCACGGCTGTTGCCACAATCCGACCGGAATGGACCCGACTCCCGAACAGTGGGAGGAGATTGCGGACGTCGTTCAGAGTCGTAAGTTCATTCCGCTGGTCGACTTTGCATATCAGGGTCTGGGAGATGGCCTGGACGCTGACGGGAAGGGGCTACACACACTTGCGGCGACCGGATGCGAGATGTTCGTGGCCAATTCGTTCTCTAAGAACTTCGGTCTGTATTGCGAACGGATTGGCGCACTGACGCTTGTGACGTCGGACAAGGATGCGGCTGCGGTGGCAAAGAGCCACGTCTTGATCATGATTCGGACGAACTACTCCAACCCCCCGGCACACGGGTCATCGATTGTCGCGACCGTGCTGAACGATCTCGAACTGAGAGCCGGATGGGATGCCGAGGTCAAGGAGATGCGTGATCGGATCAACGGCGTGCGTCGGAAGCTCGTGGATGCTCTCAAGACCAAGGGCGTCAAAAGGGACTTCTCGTTCATCGCCAGGCAGCGCGGCATGTTCTCCTTCTCTGGCTTGACGCCTGAACAAGTGGACAAACTCCGAGAGGAGTATTCGATCTATGTCGTGAAGACCGGCGGGCGGATCAACGTGGCCGGAATTCGCGACGAGAACATCGACTATCTGTGTGACAGTATTGCCACCGTGCTGAACGCTTGATCCGAACGGATAGCGAAGCTTGATTGGGCAGGGCGATCCTCGAGATTTTCCTGCCCTTTTCTTTTTTTGCGCAACCCCATATGCCCTTGAACACTTCGCACATTAGAAAGGAACGTGGCCAGGGATGGCCACGATTACGGAGAAACCATGGTTGTAGACTCCCATTGCCACGCCTGGCCACGCTGGCCATATGACCCGCCCGTACCTGACGACCGCAGTCGTGGTCAGGTCGAGCAGCTCCTGTTCGAAATGGACCAGAACGGTGTCGATCGCGCCGTCCTCGTCTGCGCGCGAATCGACCACAACCCGGATAACAACGACTACGGTGCCGGGTGTGTGAAACGCTTCCCCGATCGGCTGGACATGTTCGCCGATGTCGACTGCAGCTGGTGGGAAACCTACCAGGCGCCCGGCGCAGCGGATAGACTANGGTGGGCGGCCGAGGCCTATCCCATGAAGGGATTCACGCATTACGTGAAGGGCGACGACGACGGGAGCTGGTATCTCGGGAAAGAGGGGACGGCGTTCTTCGAGACAGCACAGGAGATGAAGCTGATTGCCAGCCTGGCTATCGGTGCCCGTCTCCAGCCTGTGGTCAGGAAACTGGCCGAGCGGTTTCCCATGGTGCCCTTCCTCTGTCATCACATGGCTGGCGCCAGTGTGGGGGACGAGGAGCGGCTGAAGACCATCTGTACGTCTGCCACGGTCCCTAACGTATACATCAAGATGTCCGGCTTTGCCTACGCCATGAACGAACGCAAGTGGGACTATCCCTATCACCAGACTCACGACGTGATCCGCGGGCTATACGAAGCGTTCGGCCCGGATCGTATGTGCTGGGGGTCAGACTATCCCGTGGTGCGACGGTATATGACACACCAACACTCGCTCGAGGCCTTCCGTTCCCACTGTGATTTTATACCAGAGGCTGACCGCATCCGTATGCTCGGCCCATCACTGCAATCGCTCCTCGATTCGGCGCGCGACATTACGGTTTAGCGAGGCCCCTATGCCAATGACCTCAGGCATTCGGCGAGCACTAGGAGCATCTGTCTGTGCGGTTGTCCTGATCGGCTATTCGACTGCCCAGGAGGGAACAGTCGTTGTCGACACTACGAAAGTCGACTCGGCGAAGGTCAAGACCGAAAAGAAAGAGAAGCCGAAGTTCAAGGCTTACGATGAGGTGGTGACGGACAAGGCAGAAACTCGGGCTGGTGTCTTCGGTACTCATCTAGTAAAAGAGAAGCTGTATTACGAGATTCCTCAGCGAGAACTCGGACGGCTGTTCCTTTGGGTTACGCAGATCGCTGAGAACCAGACCGGGAAGGGTTTCGGTGGGCAGGCCGTCAACAATCAGGTCGTTCGTTGGGAACGCCGTGCTGATCGCATTCTGTTGCGTCGGATTCAGTATGAGAGCGTGGCAGACCCCAGCCTGGCGGTTTATCACGCAGTTTCCGCAGCGACGTTTCCACCGATCCTCGCGGCATTCGATATTGAGACGTTTGGGGAAGACAGTTCGCTGGTCATCGATGTGACTGGGTTCTTCACCTCGGACANACCAGAGTTCTCTCCCAAGAGCGTGATCAANGGGAAGAANCTCGACAAGAAGCGCTCGTTCATCGAGCGAGTGCGCGCCTTCCCAAAGAACATTGAGACACGGGCGATCCTGACCTACGAAGCCGACAAGGTAGGTAGCCGTCGATTGGGGACCGTTTCCGTCGTCGTCCATCACAGCATGGTTCACCTGCCGGCTCAACCCCTGATGCCCCGGCTGAAGGACTCCCGGGTCGGTTTCTTCTCGGTTTCACAGACCGACTATGGCATCGATGTCCATCGCGCGGAGCGCCGCTCCTTCATCACACGATGGCGTCTGGTCAAGAAAGACCCCAGGAAGAAGCTCTCGGAGCCCGTGAAACCGATCGTGTTCTATGTCGATCGGAGCGTGCCTGAGAAGTGGAAGAAGTATATCGCCCAGGGGATCGAGGACTGGCAGGTAGCATTCGAGCAGGCCGGGTTCAAGAAAGCCATCATCGCGAAGATGGCCCCTTCCGTGGAGGNGGATCCGGATTGGAGTACCGAAGACGCACGCGTCGCCTCGATCTCGTGGGTGCCCAGCCGAGTCGAGAATGCTTTCGGGCCTCACGTCCACGACCCACGCACCGGTGAGATCCTGGACGCTGACATTAAGTTCTATCACAACGTGATGAATCTGCTCCGTGACTGGTATTTCGTGCAAGTTGCGCCGCTCGATGATCGTGCCAAGAAGCTGCCNCTTCCCGATGATCTTATGGGTGAACTGCTACGATATGTGTCCGCCCATGAGGTGGGGCATTCACTCGGGCTTCCACACAACATGAAGGCGAGCTCCTCATACACAGTCGAGCAGCTCAGGAATGCCCGGTTCACAGCCAGAAACGGGAACGAGGCGAGCATCATGGACTACGGACGCTTCAACTACGTTGCCCAGCCAGGGGATAGGGCACGGTTGATCCCGAAGATCGGGTCCTACGACAGGTTCTCGATCGAGTGGGGATATAAGCAGATCCCCGGGGCAAAGACGCCGGACGATGAGCTTAAAGCCTTGAACGAGATCGTGAAGCGACAGGATTACGACCACACGCTGCGATTCGGAGGCCGGTCCAGGTTCGATCCGACGGCTCAGACTGAGGACCTCGGAAGCGACCCGGTGGCTGCGACACGGAACGGGTTGCTGAACATCGANCGGACCGTGGACATGCTGATCCCGGCGACGGCCTGGGAGGGAAAGGACTATGGCCACCTGAAGGAACTGTATGGGCGTTTGATCGGGCAGCGTGATCGGGAACTCATGCACGTGGCTAACGTGATCGGCGGCGTGGAGCAAGTGACCAAACACGTTGGTCAGTCAGGTCCGGTGTATCAGCCATTGCCGCGAGCGCGTGGTGTGGAGGCAATGTCCTTCCTCCTGAAGCACGCATTTCAGACACCCACCCAACTGTTGAAGCCGGAAATCCTGACGAAGATTCAGGCGTCAGGGAACGTAAGTCTTGTGATGCGCGGTCAGTCCCGGATTCTCAGGAATCTCCTCAGTGATGAGCGAGCGAATCGGATGATCGACCTCGAGACCATGGACAGCTCGGCCTACACTTTGCACCAGATGGCGAGCGATCTTCGGGCGGGCCTCTTCGGTGAACTGGAATCCGAAACCGTAGNGATTGATGCCCACAGACGGGCACTTCAACGAGACTACGTGGAGGTTTTAGGACAGAAGCTGCAGGGAGATAAGCCGAGTCGCGGCGTGATGCGAGCCCTAGCGCGTGGCGAACTGAACGCGCTCAAAGCATCACTGGAACAAGCGCAGGCAAAGGATCTCGAGACAGCCGAACGGTATCACATAGAGGACCTGGTCGCGGAGATCAATCGCGCGTTCGAGCCATAGTGCCTGCGCCTGATATCCTAAAGAGGGATGAGCCCCTCCAGGGCGTGTGGGCTGATAGGAGAAATCCGAATGATACTCAGAGACAGAACCGCCATTGTCACTGGTGCCAGTTCCGGAATTGGACGTGGCATCGCTATCGAGCTGGCCCGTGAGGGCGCTAACGTGGTGGTCGCTGATGTTCAGGAGACACCCAAACAGGGCAAGTGGCACGACACGGATGTGACGACGCCGACCGCTGAGGAATGCACGATCCTCGGGGCAAAGAGCATGTACGTCGAGGCGGATACTTCATCAGAGGACGCGATGCGGCGTCTCGTCGATACGACCGTTGAGACCCATGGGGGAGTCGACATCCTCGTAAGTAACGCAGGAATCCACATCCCTGGTGGCAGTCAGGACTTGAGCGTCGAGGAGTGGGACCGGGTGATCGGGGTCAATCTGCGGGGCGTGTATCTCGGAACACGATTCGCCGTGCCCCACCTGATGAAGTCAAAGACAGGCCGAATCATCAACATCGCATCTGTGCAGGCATTCGCTGGTGGAGGTGGACCTGCTTACGCTCCGGCAAAGGCAGGCGTAGTAAACCTGACGCACGATACGGCCGTTGAGGTCGCAAAACACGGTATCACCGTCAACGCGGTCTGTCCTGGATACATCGAAACGCCGATGCAGGATTACAACACGCAGGAGATCATCGACGTGTGCCGGGAGAGGACCCCTCTACCTCGTCTGGGGCTGCCCAAAGACATCGGTCGTGCGTGCGTGTTCCTAGCTTCCGATGACGCGGAGTGGATCACGGGAGCGGCTCTCCCCGTGGACGGCGGCTGGCTGGCCTCAATCTTCTAGTGGCCGAATATCGCGCGGCAACGGACAACGAACTCGAAGCGTGTGTCCAGCTCCAGCAACTCGTGTTTCGTCCCGATGAACCCGATTCTCTCGACCGATACCGCAGCTACGTCGCGAGGATCCGACCTACAGGCTGGGGCAGACGCGTATCGCTGTCGTCGATGGAAAGGTCGTCGGTCATCTGAGGGTGTGGGACCGCAAACTGTCGGTGCGGGGGCAGACGATCACTGCTGGTGGCCTCGGTAGTATGCTGACCCATCCTGACCATCGAGGCAAGGGGATCGCGTCAGGCCTGCTCGCAGACGCCGAACGGTACTTTCAGGCGATCGATTATGACATCGGCCTCCTGTTCACGATCATCGGGGCGCCGTTCTACGCGACCGGCTGCGTCATGAGGTCCCGAGCTTGCAGATTCATAGCTGACACCTAAAGGAAGTCGAGGTCGGCACCCTTGTCCGCTTGCAAAACATGCTTCGCATAGAGCTTGGCCCAGCCGCGTTTCGGTAGAGAAGGTGCTGTGAAGCGTGATCGACGTGCTTCGAGCTCTTGCTCGTCGACCAGAAGATCAATGCGACGCTCTGTGACGGAAAGTCGGATGCGGTCTCCGTCTTCAACGAGCGCGAGGGGACCGCCCGCAGCGGCTTCGGGAGCGCAGTGGAGGACGACAGCGCCATAGGCGGTCCCGCTCATTCTTGCGTCGGATACACGGACCATGTCTTTGACTCCCTTTTGTGCGAGCCGCTTCGGAATTGGCAAGGATCCGGCCTCTGGCATGCCAGCGGCGATTGGGCCGGCGTTCCTAAGGACCATCACAGAGTCGGGTGTGATATCGGTAGCCGGGTCGTCCAGGCGGTTGGCTGCATCCTCGGGTGAATCGAACACTACTGCCGGACCTTCGTGTTCGAATAGCTCAGGGCTTGCCGCTGATGTTTTGATGATTGCGCCATCCGGGGCGAGTGATCCGCGGAGCGTCGTCAGCGACCCTGTGTTCCCGAGAGGAGCCTCCAGCGTGCGGATGACGTTCTGCCAATCGCCTGGCGGATCGACATCCTCGAGCCGGTCCCGAACGGATCGACGTTCGATGTTAATCGGGTCAGGATCGACTACGGTCTCTAGCGCTTTCATCAGCGTAGGGAGGCCGCCGCTCTTGTGGAAGTCCTCCATGTATACAGATCCAGATGGTTTGCAGTCGACAAGAAGCGGGATCTTGTCTGACGCGCTCTGGAGGTCGTCCATGGTGAGGTCGATCCCGGCGCGTCGAGCGATGGCCATCAGGTGTACGATCGTATTAGTAGAGCCCCCAAGGGCGACCAGCACCTTTAGTGCGTTTTCAAACGCGGGCTTCGTGAGGATTTCGGATGGGCGAACTGGATCTCTGGCGAGTTTTACCGCAGCGCGTCCAGATGCGACCGCGTTACGGAGTCGGTCACCGCTACCCGAGGTCGGGGAGGCGCCACCGGGGAGCATGAGACCGAGCGTTTCAGTGATACAGGCAATGGTGGAGGCGGATCCCATGACCATGCACGTTCCGGGTGTCGAGCACAGGACCTGCTGAACCTCCGCCAGTTCAGGCTCGGAGATCTCGCCGCCCCGGTAACTGGTGTAGTAGCGTCGGCAGTCGGTACACGCACCGACTCGATTACCGCGCCAGTCACCGGTCCGCATTGCGCCGGTGACACAGAAGACGGCGGGCACATCCGCAGAGGCGGCTGCCATCAGTTGAGCCGGGACGGTCTTGTCGCATCCACCAAGCAGGACCACACTGTCCATCGGTTGCGCGCGGATCATCTCTTCCGTGTCCATCGCTAACAGGTTTCGGTAGAACATGGTCGTTGGGTGGAAGAGGATCTCGTTGAGCGATATGGTGGGGAAGACGAGTGGTAACCCACCAGCTTCGAGCACGCCCCGCTTAACGGCGGCGACCATCTGGGGCATGTTGCCGTGACAGGTGTTGTAGTCGCTCGATGTGTCGGCGATGCCAACGACCGGCCGACCCAGGTCCTCTTCATCGAATCCCTGGGAGGCGAGGAATGCACGACGAATGAACCGACTGAAGGTCGGGTCCCCGTAGGTCGTCAGGTTGCGGTCGATCCCTGTTAACTGTTCTTCAGCCACGTCCGCTTACCCGTTTAGAGCCGATTCTGCAACGGTGACCATCCCGTCGAGGATGTCTTGGGCCGCTTTGTCGACGTTCGTTTTGGTTTCGGCCAGAGTCGTCCCGTCCAGTTTCAGGTCCTTCGATGCTGCGGACACGTAGTATTTGATTTTGGGCTCAGTCCCGGAAGGCCTGGCTGTGACCCGGGTGTTGCCCGCGTCGGTGAATGTGAAGGCAAGGACATTGCCCTTATCGCCATCGATCGGCTCAACTGCGCCCGAGTGCGGGTCCGTAGAGGTCCCGGCCTGACGGTCAATAACCCGAGCAAGTGGTCTGCCCGCGATCTCGGTGGGCGGCGATTCGCGCAAAAAACTCATGATCTGCTGGATGTCGCCGTTTCCCGTCGCGCCTTCACGCGTGATCGACTTCTGGATCTCCCGGTAGTATCCGTGTTCGGCGTAGATGTCATCCAGATACGCGCGGATCGACGACCCCTTCGCTTTGAGTGTCGCGGCAAGATCGGCGAGGATCATCGCGGCCGAGGCCGCATCTTTGTCGCGCACCGTGTGAGTCGCGAGATATCCGTGGCTCTCTTCGGTCCCGAACACGAACCGGGCAGGGTTGCCCTGATCCGCGATGACCTGCGCGATGTATTTGAAGCCCACGAGGAGGTTGTCCACGACGTCCAGCCCGGAAGCGCGGGCGATATCAGCNGAGAGATCAGTGGTTACGATCGTTTTGGCGAAGACACCGTCGGTTCTGTTTCCTTTCGACAGGAGATGGTGAATCAGGAGGACACCGATTTGATTCCCGTTGAGCGCGAGGTCGGCCGGAGGGGCATCCCAGCCACGATCTGGCAGTGTAACAGCGCATCCCAATCTGTCGGCGTCCGGATCACTGGCCATCACCAGGTCTGCATTGATTTCGGCCGCGCGCTGGATCGCCATCGTCATGGCCCCGGGATCTTCGGGGTTTGCAACACCACCGGCAACCGTTGGGAAGTTCCCGTCGAAGTCGTTCTGTTTGTCGATCACCGTAATCTGGTGGAAGCCTAGATTCTCGAGGGCCGGGACAATGGAGGTTGCACCAACCCCGTGGAGAGGGGTAAACACAATGCTGATATTCCGGTTGTTCGAGAGACGAATGGAGGTATCCCGTAGGTAGTTTTCGTCCATTGACTCGGGCATCGGTTCGATGAGTCCTCTGGACCGCGCCTCGTCAATATCGGCGCGCTTGATCGTCGCGATCGCGTTTACCTGGTCGATGATTGCCGAGTCGTGTGGGGGCACGACCTGTCCGCCGTCCGACCAATAGGCTTTGAACCCGTTGTCACGAGGCGGGTTGTGGCTGGCGCTGATCACTACNCCTGCCGTAGCGCCAAGGGCGCGCACGGCATATGACAACTCGGGTGTGGCGCGTGGGCTCTTGAACAGGTAAGCTTTGACACCGTTACCGGCAGCGATCGTGGCGACTTCTCTGGCGAAGACGTCGGAGTTGTTGCGTGTGTCATTGGCGATGGCGATTCCTTTGGCCGCTGCTTCCGGTCCGGACTCCAGTACGTATTGCGCAAGGCCCTGGGCGGCTTCGCCGATCGTACGGAGGTTGATCCGGTTTGGGCCGGCGCCCATTTTTCCGCGAATCCCTCCAGTACCAAAGGCTATCTGAGTGCGGAACGCATCCTCGAGTTCATCGAGATTTTCATCCGAAATGAGTGACACGATATCCGCCTCGAAAGCTGCGTAAACCTCGTCAGACAGCCACTTCTCGAGATGCTCCGCAGCCTCTGGAGACAACTTTTCCTCGTCTTGCCACGCTTTGATCTGGTCAATCGGTCCACTCATATCGATATCGCTCCCAGTTGAATCACCACACTTCCCATCATGGTCAAATAGAGCAGCACCTGTCGGCATGTCAAGTCTTTACAAAGGTTTGAACCGGTTGACCCCCGCGAGCAGATGACCTTATTGTATCCCCATACCGATGGAGTCTGCGTGATCGAAAGCGTTGCCGTTCTTGTCATCCTTGCCCTCCTGCCGCTGGCCGTCCCGATTCGGATCGGAGTCGCTGGTCGCCTCGAAGATGAGTACACGGAGGCCAGGGGATGTGTTCACATCCTCTGTGGCCTGCTTAGTGCCCAGGTTGTCTATGACGGGTCGCTTTTCTGGCGACTCAACATTGCCTCCATTGGTGTGATTCGGAGGACGCTGGGCGAGAAGGAACAGAAGGAGGAGGACGAAAAGCCAGAAGAGGCGTTGGCCGAGGAGGATCAGGAACCGAAGGCTGTGAAGAGCCTACGTGAGCGGCTGGATGAAGTGCTGGCATACTATGGGATCGTGGAGGGGCCGGCTCTGAACCTTCTTGGGCGGATCCTCCGATCTTTCTGGCTTTGCAGGCTTGAAGCGGAAGGCCGATTCGGCGCCGGATCACCGGATGCCACGGGACGTACAACCGGCGTTCTTTACGCCGCCAACGGAGCAACACACAAACGAATCAAACTGAACGTCGATCCCGACTTTGGTCTGTCCGGATTCCGGGGACGGTTTACCGTCGAGATCGCGTTCTGGCTAGGGTACCTGCTGCTGGTGGTCCTCTGGGTCGCAGTGGCGATTGGTTGGCGGTTCGGTGTTTGGTATCTTCAGCAGCGACTGATGGCATTTCGGAAGCCAAAGACTCAGCCTGCCTGATCGGAGCAAATATGTCTGTAGAAAACATGATCAAGACCATCCTGCAGGAGTTCAAAGAACTCGCACAGACGGAAACCGTTGTCGGGAAACCGATCGCCGTCGGTGAAACTGTGATCGTCCCCGTATCCAAGATCTCTTTCGGTTTTGGTGCTGGTGGTGGTGGAGGAGCAAAGGCTGAAGGCGGCGGCGGTACGGCCGGTGGGGGATCCGTCGAACCGGTGGGGTTCATCGTGATTAGCGACGGGAAGGCTCAGCTGATTCCGATGCAGGAGTCTGATGTGTCGATCGGAAGTCTTCTCAAATTCGCTCCCGATGTGATCAAGAAAATCAAGGACTACAAAGAGAAGCGAGACAAGAAGGGGGACGGGGATGGCGAAGCGAAGGGAGCGTCGATCGACGCCTAGGTGCCGAGATAGATTAGGTGCGTGGATAGATGTGAAATGCAAAGAGGCCTGTTTCATGGAGAAGCAGGCCTCCTTGCATTTTGATCGGCTTCGGAGGCGNTGCGTCTAGTGCGCTCCCTGGAAGTAGGGATTCTTCCCGTCCGCATGGTCCGTGACATCGAGGATTTCCTCGATGTCGGGACAGGCTTCCTTGATCAATACCTCCACGCCCTGCTTCAGCGTGACGTCCGCCATGCCACATCCCTGGCACCCACCGCCGAACTGTACGTAAGCGGTGTTCTCCTTGACGTCGAGCAGTGACAGGTGCCCACCGTGTGACGCGATCTGGGGATTGATTTTCTCGTCGATGATCGCCTGTACTTTCTCCGCGACCGTGCCTTTCAGGTGGGCGGGGACTTTGTTCGCGTTCTCAATCTTGAACCCGCGACCGGCGAGACTCTCCACGAAGTCCACCGTCACTTCCTGGACATACGAGACACTTTCCGGGTCGACGTAAATGTTGAACCCTTCGAACTCGGTGATGACGTCCGTCGCTTCTTCTTGGTCGTCAGCCACAAAGCGGAGTCGAAAGTTCGCCTGCAGGGGCGACAGGGCCTCTGCCTTGATGCGAACACCTTTTACCGGCTGCTCCTGTTTTTCCATCAGTTTGATGATCTCTTCACGGGCAGCGTCGGTTACCGTAATCATTTACATCCTCCTCAATTCATTCCCTCGAGATGGGAATCAGTGACTCCGCTACAGGGCGGAGCCGACTTGCAACAGTTCGACCGATTTGGCGCCGATGTTGGCCGCCACCTGCGGCTCATCAGCCAGCATGTCTTTCAATGTAATCCGATTCAGCAGTTGGTCGACGGTTTTTTGCACGTTGAACCAGAGCGACCGAATCGAACAGTCCACCGAATGTTTACAGGAGCCGGCTTTCCCGGCGTGCTCCTCGCAGAACTCGTCGTCGAAGAGTCGACCACCCAGCGCAGCAATCACGTCGCCGATCACGATCTGGTCCGCGGGGCGCGCGAGTCGGTAACCACCGGCGTGACCCCGTTCGCTATCGACGAATCCGCCCAGGCGTAGCGCTCGCACAAACTTACCCGCGTTGGCGATCGAGAGGCCTTCCAGCTGGCTGATCTCGGAAATCGAGACGCTCCCGCGCTCGATCTGCTCGTGGCGGCCGATCTGTATCAGACAACGTAGGCCGTATTCTTCCTGTGTGCTCAGTTTCATAGGTCGTTCCGGCTACATCATTCCCAACTCGAGCTTCGCACCTTCGGACATCATATCCGGATTCCAGGGCGGGTCGAAGGTCAACTCGAACCTGACTTCACGAACGCCATCGACGCTTTTCGCCTTGTTCTCGACTTCCCCAGGCAAGATGCCGGCTGCGGGACAGTTTGGCGTCGTCAACGTCATCGTCAGGTCGACGATGCCGTCGTCATCTGGCTCGATCTTGTAGATGAGACCGATGTCGTAGATGTTCACGGGGATCTCAGGGTCGAAGATGGTCCGCATCATGTCGGTGACACGGTTCTTCAGGTCTTCTTTGTCTACCGGCGGCTGATCGGCCGGCGGTCCTGAGGATTCGATGTAGGTGAGACTCTCGTCTGAGGTCTCAGCCGCAGGGCTCTCTGTCGCTGGTGCTTCTTCTGTCACAGGAGGGGCCGTCGGCATATCCGTGTTGTCGAGACTGCCGGCCTCATCTGTCTGGCCGGTGATCTGTTCATGCCCCTCCGTTACTTCAGGAGCAGCGGCGTCATCAGAGGTGAATCGGCTGAAGAGTTTCTTGAACATGTCTTATTCCGTGGTGATGGTTTCTTGAGACCCTTCCAGTGCGGCCTTCAGCGTCTGCCAGGCAAGGGTCGCACATTTGACACGTGTCGGATAATCTTTCACGCTCGCGAACATCGATAGTTTCTCGGATACCTGGGCATCGGCCGTCCCGGTCACGAGATCTCTGAATCGATCGAACAGCGACAGCGCCTCGTCTTTCGACGTCCCTTTGACTAACTCGGTCATGAGCGAAGCTGACGCCGTCGAGATGGCACATCCCGCACCCTGAAAAGCGACGTCGACGATGGTTTCACCATCCATCGTCAGGTCCACTGTAACCGTGTCCCCGCACAGCGGGTTGTTTCCTTCCGCGTGTCCCGAAGCACCCTCGATGGCTCTGAAGTTCCGCGGGCTCCGGTTGTGATCCAGGATGACCTGCTGGTAGAGCTCTCGCGTGTGCATCAAGCGAACAGTTCGATCGCCTTGTGCAGGCCTGCGATCAGGCGATCGACGTCTTCACGCGTGTTNTAGAACGCAAAAGANACTCTTGCCGTAGCCGGAATTCCGAAGTATTCCATCGTTGGTTGAGCGCAATGGTGACCCGTCCGGATTGCGATCCTGTCCTGATCGAGGATCGTGCCGACATCGTGCGGATGGATGTCATCCATGTGGAACGAGATCACTCCGACCTTGTCCTGAGCCGTTCCGATGATGCGCAGACCCGGAATCTCGGCCAGGCGCTCGGTTGTGTAGTGCATCAGGTCGTGTTCGTGTGCGAACGCGCCTTCCATGTCGGTCCCTTCCAGGTAGTCGATGGCCACGCCTAACCCGATCGCGCCGGCGATGTCAGGAGTTCCGGCTTCGAACCTTGTCGGCGGGTCGGCGAACGTAATCTCGTCGAACGTCACCTTCTGGATCATGCTTCCGCCACCCTGATAGGGGGGCATCTCCCGGAGCAGATCGAACCTCCCGTAGAGCGCCCCTATGCCGGTGGGCCCGAAGAGTTTGTGTCCGGAGAAGGCAAAGAAATCACAGTCCAGATCCTGCACGTCAACCGGCAGGTGAGGGGCGGACTGGGCGCCGTCTACGACCACGGGTATCCCACGATCGTGAGCGAGTCGACAAATCTCCTTGACGGGCACGACCGTCCCCAGGGCATTCGAAACGTGTGCGACGGCGACGATCTTTGTTCGGTGGTTCAGCAGGGCCTGGAACCCCTGCAGGTCGATCTGGCCCGTTTCATCGATCGGGGCGTGCTGGAGCTTTGCGCTTCTCTCCCGCGCGAGCAGATACCAAGGAACGATGTTGCTGTGGTGTTCCAGTTCGGTCACGACGATCTCGTCGCCCTCGTTGACGTGCATCTTCCCGAACGTTTCTGACACGAGGTTAATGCTCTCCGTCGTGCCTCTCGTGAATACTATCTCCCGCGGATCGGGTGCGTTCAGGAATCGCTGAACCTTGTGTCGGGCGCCCTCATACGCTTCTGTGGCAATCTCGCTGAGCTGATAAACGCCTCGGTGGATGTTCGAATTCTGCATCGCATAGTAGCGATTCAGGTAGTCGATCACCGGTTGCGGCTTCTGGGTCGTCGCTGAGTTGTCGAGGTAGACGAGCGACCGTGCCGGCACCTTCTGGTTCAGGATCGGGAAGTCCGCACGCAACGCCTCTACGTCGAATGGAGAGGGGGCTGGGTCCGACTGCTGCGAGACCGTGTCCGGAGTTGTCGAGACTGGCGTGCTCATAGAGTTATCCGTTGCTGGCGATCTTTGTCAGAATGCGATCGGTCAGCCCGTCTTTCAGGGACTCGATCTTGATTCGAGAGAGCAAGTCGTTTGCGAACGCCTCGAGCAGCATCCGATGAGCGGTCTCTCGGTTAATCCCGCGAGCACCCAGGTAGAAGAGCGCGTCCTCATCGATCTGCCCGATCGTTGCGCCGTGTGAGCACTTGACGTCATCCGCATAGATTTCGAGTTGCGGCTTGGTATTCACGCGTGCGTCGTCAGACAGGAGGATGTTCTGGTTCTGCTGATACGCATCCGTCTTCTGGGCGATCTGGTGGACGTGGATCTTCCCACGGAAGATGGCCCGTGCCTCGTCGCCGAGGATGCCCTTGTATAGCTCGTGACTTGGACAGTTTGGCTTGCAGTGTTCGAGCAGGGTGTAGTTGTCGCAGTGTTGAGAGCCGTTCAGGACGTAGAGACCGTTAATGGTCGACTCACAGGCTTCCCCATCCAGAGCCGAGCTGACGTTGTTCCGGACGAACTGGCCACCGATCGAGATCGAGTGGGACCGTAAATTACTGGCTCGGCCCTGCCTCGACTGCTGGTTGGAGACGTGGAGCGCGTCCGGTCCCTCAAGCCCGACCTTGTAGTGGTCGAGTATCGCGTTGTCCCCAGCGATCAGTTCGGAGACGTGATTCGTCAGGTAGGGGCCATCCGACAGGCCGAGGAACGTTTCGACGATTGTCACCTGGCTGTTTTCTTCCGCAATAAACAGGCTGCGCGGGTAGGCGACCT
Organism: Gemmatimonadota bacterium; assembly: GCA_002727195.1. Taxonomy (GTDB): domain Bacteria; phylum Latescibacterota; class UBA2968; order UBA2968; family UBA2968; genus UBA2968. Next base: position 19,038 of record PBWH01000026.1, on the reverse strand, counting down.
CACCTGTATCGGCGGTTGAAACGTAGACGACGTGAATTGGCGATTCTGATACGACGCCCCGGGCTGCGTGGACCAAGGCCCCATCCGTAAGGAACGCAGTATTCAGCGCAGTGAAGGCGTGCGTGTCGAAGGGAGCGACCTCGGAGACGTGGTCATCCAGAAGGCTATTACCAGAAGCGATCTCTTTGGCGAATGAGGATACGGTCAGACCGTCCGGTTGATCGCTCACTCGGGATGCAGCCTCGTCGAATTGGCCGTTCACGAAGACAAGCGTGGTGTCCAGGTTGTACCCGAGATCCGAAAGCGCCGAAGCAGGGAGGGGAGCGGATTCCGCCGTCTTGAACTCACCCGTGAGCGAGGACAGGTTGATCGACTTCCACGCCTCGTCTTTAGAGGTCGGAAAGCCGTTCCCCTCGAACGACTCGATCGCGCGTCGCCTGATCTGGTGGAGCGGCGTCGAAGTCTGCCCGTTCAGCGAAGACTCGAAAGCTTTGAAAGCATCGATGTAGGTTCTTGTGTCACTCATAGTGCTATGCGGACACCGCCTCCTTGCTGTTCACTTCCTCGCGAATCTTGTCATAGCCCTCTTCCTCGAGCCGGAGAGCCAGATCCTTGTCACCGGTCAGGACGATACGTCCGTTCATGATCACGTGAACGACATCCGGTACGATGTAGTCGAGTAGCCGCTGGTAGTGAGTCACGACAATCGCTGCCTTGTCCGGCGTATGCAACGCATTCACCCCATCGGCAACGATGCGCAGAGCATCGATGTCGAGGCCCGAGTCGGTTTCATCCAGGATGGCGAGTTTGGGTTCGAGCACGGCCATCTGGAAGACCTCGTGGCGCTTCTTCTCGCCACCGCTGAAGCCTTCGTTGACGGGGCGGCTCAGAAAGTCTGCGTCCATCTCGACAAGCGCCATCTTCTCGCGAGCCAGCGAGAGGAAGTCGACGCCGTCCATTTCCTCTTCCCCTCGATGCTTACGGATCTCGTTCAGCGCTGTCCGCAGGAAGTAGGTACTGTTCACGCCCGGAATCTCGACGGGATANTGGAAAGCCATGAAAATGCCTTCCTTCGCCCGCTCATCGGGGTCCAGATCCAGGAGATTCGTCCCTTCATACAGGACCTGACCGTCAGTGACGTCATAGGCTTCGTTTCCAGAAAGGACCTGGGCCAGCGTGCTCTTGCCGGACCCGTTCGGCCCCATGATGGCGTGGATTTCACCGGCCTTGACGGTCAAGTCGATCCCCTTGAGAATTTCGGTGTCCTCAACACTCGCGTGCAGATTCTTGATCTCTAGCATTTCTCTTCAATCCGTTTCTTGTTCTCCGCTCCGCGGTAGGGAGGGGGAGTTGTCCGTGTCTTCGGTGTTATCTGTGGTTTCAGAGNTTACCCAACCGAACCTTCAAGGCTGATACCGAGCAGCTTCTGCGCTTCCACCGCGAACTCCATCGGCAGTTCCGCCAGGACTTCCTTGCAGAATCCGTTCACTATTAGCGATACCGCATCCTCAGTGCTGATCCCTCGTTGATTGCAGTAAAAGATCTGGTCTTCACCGATCTTCGAAGTCGAGGCCTCGTGTTCGACCTGCGAGTTCGTGTTTCTAACATCTATATAAGGGAAGGTGTGGGCGCCACACTGATCGCCGATCAGCATGCTGTCGCACTGGGTGAAGTTGCGTGCGCTGGTCGCGCCCTTCAGGACCGAGACGGCCCCGCGATATGTGTTCTGCCCTTTACCGGCCGAGATACCCTTCGAGACGATGATACTCCGCGTGTTCTTCCCGATGTGGATCATCTTGGTGCCGGTATCCGCCTGCTGACGGTTGTTGGTCACCGCCACGGAGTAGAATTCGCCGACCGAGTTATCCCCCTGAAGCAGACAGCTGGGATACTTCCAGGTGACGGCTGACCCGGTTTCGACCTGAGTCCAGGAGATCTTCGAGTTTTTGCCCCGGCACGCGCCCCGCTTGGTGACAAAGTTGTAGATGCCACCCTTACCCTCTTTGTCTCCGGGATACCAGTTCTGCACGGTAGAGTATTTGATCCGTGCGTCATCGAGACAGACGAGTTCGACAACCGCCGCGTGCAGCTGGTTTTCGTCGCGCATCGGGGCTGTGCAGCCTTCCAGATAGCTGACATAGCTGCCCTCGTCGGCCACGATGAGCGTGCGCTCGAACTGGCCNGTGTTCTGGGCGTTGATCCGGAAGTAGGTCGACAGCTCCATTGGGCATCGGACGCCCTTGGGGATGTAAACGAAGGAGCCATCGCTGAATACGGCGGAGTTGAGGGCGGCGTAGTAGTTGTCGTTCGCAGGTACGACCGAGCCCAGATACTGTCGAACCAGGTCGGGGTGATCCTTTACGGCCTCGGAAAAGGAACAGAAGATGATGCCAAGCTCAGACAGCTTCTCCCGATAGGTGGTTGTGACGGAAACACTGTCAAACACCGCATCGACCGCGACACCGGAGAGCATTTTCTGCTCTTCCAAGGGGATTCCGAGCTTCTCGTAGGTCTCGAGCAGCTCCGGATCGACTTCGTCCAGGCTCTTGGGGCCATCCTTNTGCTTGGGGGCGGCGTAATAAATGATGTCCTGGTAGTCGATCTCCGGATAGTCGGCCATAACCCACTGTTCGCTCGGCTTGACGCGGACAGGATCGACCATTTTCTGCCAGTTCTTGTAGGCCTTCAAACGCCAATCGAGCAGCCACTCCGGCTCTTCCTTCTTGGCCGAGATGAAACGGATGGTATCCTCGTTCAGCCCGGGAGGAGCGGACTCCTGCTCGATGTCGGTAACGAAGCCGTACTTATAATCTTGATTGGCTAGCTGTTCGAGCTGTTCCGTTTCTGCGCTCATTCAGAACCCTCTTCAATCACGCAACTGGTTGTTAGCCGGGCCCACGTTGACCCGAATCAGGGCAAAACATACTCAAACCATATAAAACTATCAAGATTAAGTTTTATTTTTTTGTATGGATTGGATTCGATTTTGACCTGCTTGCGTTTTGGGGGAGGGATCCTGATAGGCGTAAACCCACGCAAAAAGCTGGGTTTATGTAGGTTTTCCGAGGGGGCTTTTCCCTTGACGGGTCAAATTTTATTACCTATCTTACTCTCGCTAAACGAGAAAAATTCCTCCAGAACGTCCCCCATCAAATACCTGTAAATAAAGAGTTTACTCTCGGTTTTTCGCCTATGCTCCTGGATTACGCAAACGTCCTGATCTTTATGGGGATCGGGACGTTCTTTGTTGTCTTCAACCTCACTCTGGGCAGCCTCTTCCGCCCGAATAATCCGAGCCCGGAGAAGCTCAGCACTTACGAGTGCGGAGAAGAACCGGTAGGCGGCTCCTGGATTCAGTTTAACGTCCGCTTCTACGTCGTCGCCCTCGACTTCATCATCTTCGATGTCGAGGTCGTTTTGCTTTACCCCTGGGCGGTTGTCGCCCAAGAGTTCGGCTGGTATGGCTTTGGCGCCATGATGGTCTTCGTGGTGATTCTGCTCCTGGGGCTAGCCTTTGCCTGGAAGAAGGGCACGCTCGAGTGGGTCCAGCCNAAGGTCGATCAGTTCCGCGACGTGGTTGCCCGCCCCCTTTCCCAAACAGCCGCCTGATCCCGTGATCAGCGAGAACGTGAGCTACTGATATGGGTGCCATAGACGGCCGGTTCAACGATAACGTCATAATTACGTCCCTGGATTACTTCATCAACTGGGCTCGCCTGTCCGCCCTGTGGCCGATGACGTTCGGGCTGGCGTGCTGCGCGATTGAGATGATGGCGACGGGAGCGTCCCGGTATGACTGGGATCGATTCGGCATGATTCCGCGCGCAACGCCACGGCAGTCCGACCTGATGATCGTGGCCGGCACGGTGACGCTGAAGATGGCCACGCGTGTGAAGAAGCTCTACGACCAGATGGCCGAGCCTCGCTATGTGATCGCGATGGGTTGCTGTGCGACGTCCGGTGGACCCTACTGGCAGCACGGTTATCACGTGTTGAAGGGGGTTGATCGGGTGATCCCTGTAGACGTTTACGTCCCCGGTTGTCCGCCGCGGCCTGAAGCCCTTCTCGAGGGTGTGATGAAGTTGCAGGAGAAGATCCGCCACCAGACAATCGCCAAGGTTGGGTAAATCAGCGATGACCTCTCAGGAAATCTTCGAAAATCTCCAGGGCAAGTTCGGCGATCAGATCATCGATTTGACCGAAAACGTCGACGATTGGATTCGAGTGAAGCCGGAAGCCATCGCGGATGTCTGTCACCACATGCGGACAGATCCCGACCTTCACTTCGAGTCGCTAATGTGTTTGGGCGGAGTTGATTACGACGATCACCTGACAGTCGTCTACAATCTTGGCTCTTACGCCCATAAGCATAAGATCACGCTAAAGGTCGAGGTCGGGCGAGACGAGCCGAAGGTGCCGACGGTCGAGGCGGTATGGCGTGTAGCCAACTGGCACGAGCGTGAAGCTTACGATATGTATGGAATCGTATTCGAGGGACACAGCGATCTGCGCAGGATCCTCTGCCCGGACGATTGGGAGGGGTGGCCGCTCCGCAAGGACTACCAGGTCCAGGAGTATTACCGAGGGATGAAGGTCGAGGTCTGATGGCGGATACCACGGACAGGCCGGAAGGCGCTGTACCCGAAGCGGCCACCGTTACGGTGGACTATCCCGGTGTACCGGATATCGGGCCGCTCGAGGATGACAGTCTTGAGTCGGAGCTGATGACCCTGAACATGGGACCCCAGCACCCGAGTACGCACGGTGTGCTCCGTCTGGAACTCAAGACCGATGGCGAAATCGTCGACAACGTGCGACCCCATATCGGGTATCTGCACCGCTGCTTCGAGAAGCACGCCGAGAGCCTGAGCTATCCGCAGGTTGTTCCGTTTACGGACCGGATGGACTATCTGGCCGCGATGAATAACAACCTGGCGTTCTGCCTGGCGGTCGAGAAGCTGCTTGAGGTGGAACTGCCGGAGCGTGTCGAGTATGTGCGCGTGATCATGTGCGAGCTCAACCGGATCGCGAGCCACCTTGTCTCATTCGGGACCTATGGGATGGATATCGGCGCGTTTACGCCGTTTCTGTTCGCCTTCCGTGAGCGCGAGGACATTTTCGACCTGTTCGAGATGACCTGCGGCGCCCGGATGCTTTACAATTATATATGGGTAGGCGGCGTATCACACGATCTGCCTCCCGGATTCACCGAGAAATGCCGGGCTTTCTTGGATAAGTTCGAAGACAAGATGATCGAGTACAACGATCTCCTGTCTCACAACAAGATCTTCATCGAGCGAACGGCCAACGTCGGCGTCCTGCCGCTGGAGGCCGCTTTCAGCTACAACCTGACGGGGCCGAACCTCAGAGGTTCCGGTTATCGGTGGGATCTCCGGCGCGACGATCCGTATTCGATCTACGACCGGTTCGAGTTCGACATCCCGATCGGGTCGGGTGAAATGGGCCAGCTCGGCGATTGTTGGGACCGGTATATGGTCCGTATCCGCGAGATGGCGGAGAGCGCCAAGATCATCCGCCAGGCTCTGGATCAGATTCCCGAAGGCGACGTGCACAAGGCCGTTCCGAGGAACGTTCGCCCGCCGAAGGACGTGGAGTGCTACTTCCGGTCCGAGACCCCGCGGGGCGAGATGGGGATCTACGTGATCAGCGATGGCTCCAACGTTCCATATCGTGTGAAGGTGAAGTCGCCTTGCTTCACGGCGATCGCAGCTATGAACGACCTGTGTCGTGGGCATTATGTGGCAGACATCATCGCTGTGATCGGTAGTATCGACATCGTTCTTGGAGAGGTGGACCGGTAATGCAGAAGATTGCGATCGACCTCGTCGCCACCGTGCCTTTCCTGGCCGGTTTCGACCCCAGCTATCTCTCGCTGATTCTCGGGCTGATTTCCGCCGTCGTCCTGCTGACGGTTATTGCGGTGCTCGGCATGGTCCTGGTCTGGCTCGAGCGCAAGGTTTCCGGCCATATGCAGGACCGGCTCGGGCCGATGCGTGTCGGTGGCTGGCACGGCTGGTCGCAGACGTTGGCCGACGGTATCAAGCTCCTTCTGAAAGAAGACATTGTTCCGGAAGCCGCGGACAGCAAGCTGTTCAAGTTCGCGCCTCTGCTGGTGTTTGCCGGCGCTTTTGCCGTTTACATCGCGATTCCGTTTTCGGAAAGTCTGGTGGTGAGCAACCTCAACATCGGGCTTTTCTACGTTCTGGCGATCTCGTCCATCGGGGTGATCGGGATCCTGATGGCCGGTTGGTCCTCGAACAACAAGTGGGCGCTTCTCGGCGCGATGCGGTCCGCTGCTCAGGTCGTCTCTTACGAGATCCCTGTCGCACTCGTCCTGCTCGCCGTGGTCCCCCTGGTGGGATCGCTGAACCTTCAGGATCTGATCGTCGCCCAATCGGGTGGCATCGCGAACTGGTTTGTATTCAGGAATCCTTTCACGTTTCTGGCGTTCTTCCTGTTCTTTACTTCTACACTTGCCGAAGTCAACCGTACGCCGTTCGACATTCCAGAAGCCGAATCCGAGCTTGTGGCCGGTTACCATACCGAATACAGCGGGATGCGTTTCTCCTTCTTCTTTATCGCCGAGTATGCGGCGATGGCCGGCGTCAGCTTCGTCGCCGCGGCCGTATTCCTCGGTGGATGGCAGGCCCCGTGGGGCGGCACTCTGCCGGGCGGTCCATTCTGGATGTTCCTCAAGATGTTCTGGCTCGTGTTCGTTCAGATGTGGATTCGTTGGACGTTGCCCCGTCTTCGCGTCGATCAGTTGATGTTCGTCGGATGGAAGGTGCTGACGCCGGGCGCATTCATCTGCATCATCGGATCCGTCGTCTGGGACTTCTCCGCCCCGGGATGGCTGCGGGCACTGGGCACCGGCGGGGGCGGTCTGATCACGGTTGTTATCTTTGCGTTCTACCTCCGTTCAGCTGCTCGCGGCCTGATCGAAGGCCGTCAGCAGAAGGCGATCGCTTAGGCGGTCGGGGATCTTCGGAGATCGAGTTATGAGCCGATATTTCGCGAACATCTATCAGTCGTTGTCGTCGATCTGGGTAGGCATGAACATCACGCTCAAACACCTGTTCACGCCTGCGATCACGCTGCAGTATCCGGAAGAGCGTTGGGAAATGCCCGAGCGGGCGCGGAATCAGCTCTTCAACGACATAGACGACTGTATCGGATGTGATCAATGCGCGCGTGCGTGCCCGGTGGACTGTATCTACATCGAGACGGAGAAGACCGATGACGACCTCGGGCTTACCTCGAAGGGCACGAAGAAGCGTCTGAAGGTGCTGCGTTTCGACATCGACATGTCCCTTTGCTGTTACTGTGGTCTGTGCACGTATCCGTGCCCGACCGAGTGTCTGGTAATGACGCCCAACTACGAGTCATCGGTTTACGACCGGACCGACCTGCTCTACAAGTACGCGAAGCCCTGGGAGTATGATCAGAAGAGTGAGCCAGCCCCTGAGTCGGATGACGTTCCAGATGCGGAGGATACGCCCGACGAGGAAGCAAAAGAGGCGGCTTCGGCCGACTGATATGGATCTCTCTACGATTGCATTCGCGTTGATGGCTCTGATAACGGTCGGTTCCGGCGTGGTGGTGGTGTTCGCCAACCGACTCATTCACGCGGTCTTCGCGCTGCTGTTCACCTTCTTCGGCACGGCGGGACTCTACGTCTTCCTTGGCGCCGACTTTGTGGCCGGTGCACAGGTCATGGTGTATGTGGGTGGCATCCTGGTTCTGTTGCTGTTCGGCGTGATGCTGACAAACCGGATCTACGACATGCGTATCCTGGCAGAGCGCGTGAACTTCAAGCGTAGCGTGATCATTGTTGGGATCGGGTTCGCCCTCCTGGCCGGTGTGATGCTGAAGACCCCGTGGAACGCCGTGACCAAAGATGATCCGGCAAGCTCGACCGCCGAAATCGGCAGCGCGTTGATGACGACCTATCTGCTTCCGTTCGAGGTGGCGGCGATTCTTCTACTGGCCGCGCTGATCGGCGCATCGATGCTGGCGAGTGGGGGAGAGGGTGAAGACGAGGGCGAAGCATGACGATCGGTCTCGAACATTACCTGATCATCTCCGCACTTCTGTTCTCTCTCGGAATCCTGGCGGTTTCCACGCGCAGGAACGCGGTCAGCGTGTTGATGGGCGTCGAGTTGATCCTGAACGCCGGGAATATCAATCTCGTCGCGTTCTCGAAGTTCTCGGACATCGGCCTGAACGGCCAGGTGTTCGCCCTGTTTGTGATTATCCTCGCTGCTGCTGAAGCAGCCGTGGCCCTCGCGATCGTTCTCAACATTTACCGGAATCACCAGACGGTTACGGTGGACCGGATGGACAGCCTGAGCGGCTAACCGGGAGTTCCGTTGGCACTGATTCTACTGATACCGATCCTGCCGCTGCTTGGCTTCGTGATCCAGGCCTTCTTCGGACGACGGCTTCCCCGGGGAGGCGACTGGGTCCCACTGACCTGCATCGGGATCGCCTTCCTGCTGTCCCTGCGCATCTTCCTCCAGGCTTTCGGCTCATACGACCCGAACTGGTCCATCACCTTCGGGCAGTTCACGTGGCTTGACCTGACCTCGCATCAGATCATGGTCGGTCTGCTGATCGACAACATCACTGCGATCATGTTGATGGTGGTGACGACGGTCAGTTTACTCGTGCACCTGTATTCGACGGAGTATATGCACGGGGACGCGAAGTACAGCCGTTTCTTCGGCTTCCTCGGCATCTTCTCCTTCTCAATGCTTGGCCTGGTGCTGGTCGACAACTTCCTGCTGCTGTATGTCTTCTGGGAGTTGGTCGGTCTGAGCTCGTATCTGCTGATCGGGTTCTGGTTCGAGAACGAGGCGCCGGGTAACGCGTCGAAGAAAGCGTTCCTCGTGAACCGCATCGGTGACCTCGGATTCTTCGTCGGGATCATGATCCTGTTCTGGAAGGTCGGGGCATTCGATTACGACAGCGTCTACGCGGGGATCGCGGAGGGCAAGGTCGAAGGCTGGCTGCTGACCGCCGCCGGGCTCTGTCTCTTCTGCGGTGCGATTGGTAAGTCGGCGCAGTTCCCGCTGCATATCTGGCTGCCGGACGCTATGGAAGGTCCGACGCCCGTGTCCGCCCTGATCCACGCCGCAACGATGGTTGCCGCCGGTGTCTACATGGTTACGCGGATGTTCCCGATCCTGACACCGGACGCGATGGTGGTGATCGCCTACATCGGCGCGATCACAGCAATATTGGGATCGACCATTGCCGTAGCTCAATACGACATTAAACGTGTGCTCGCCTACTCCACGATCAGCCAGCTTGGCTATATGATCATGGGCTTGGGGGTTGGCGCTTACGTAGCAGGCTTCTTCCACCTCGTGACGCACGCAGCTTTCAAGGCTTGTCTGTTTCTCGGTTCGGGTAGTGTGATCCACGCGATGCATCACGCCTACCACCACGACCACGATGTAGATCCACAGGATATGCGGAATATGGGTGGGCTGAAGGACAAGATGCCCATCACCTTCTGGACATTCCTGCTGGGAACGATGGCGCTGGCCGGTTTCCCGCTGACCTCAGGGTTCCTGAGCAAGGACGCGATCCTTGCCGGCGCCCTTGGATTTGGCTGGTTCTACGACCCCAAGCACATCCTGATCCCGATCATGGGCTTCAGTGCCGCCCTGCTGACGGCATACTATATGTTCCGGCTCGTATTCGTAACGTTCTACGGCGACCACGCCGACGAGCGTGTCAGTCACGCCCACGAGAACCCGAAGGCGATGACGATTCCGCTCATCGTGCTGTCTTCTCTCAGCCTGTGGTTCTTCTACAGCCCTAGCCCGGTCGGAACGGGCTGGTTCTACGATCTCGTCCAGGAGCCGGAGCAGGTGACGGTCCAGCATCACGCGCTGAGCCCGGTTGAGGGGGCTTATGGCGAAGCCTATGCGGCGGCCGGTGGTCACGATGACCCTGCCCACAAGGCACACTATCCGGCGATGGCTTTGTCGATCATCCTGGCCTGTACGGGAACGTTCGTCGCCTTCAAGCGCTACTTCGGTAAACAGAAAGAGATGATGGAGTACGAAGCAGGGCTGATGGAACGGTCCTGGCTCTTCCGTGCACTCCACAATAAGTGGTATTTCGACGAGATGTATGAGGCCAGCTTCCTGAGGGGGACCATGTCCCTTCGGCTGATCCTCGCCTGGTTCGATACCTGGATCGTCGATGGCATCGTCAATCTGTCTGCTTACTTCACACGAGCCCTCGCCTGGTTGCACGGTTTATTCGACAACAAGGTCGTGGACGGGCTCGTCAATCTCGTGGCCGACACGATCATCGAAGCTGGTGGTCAGTTGCGGCGTGCCCAGACGGGCCGCCTGCAGACCTACGTCGTGCTGGCGCTGGCAGGAATCGTTGTGTTGATGGTCGCGAGGATGATCGTATGACCAGGGGGGATCTCAGCTGATGGACCAGTGGATTCTGACATTACTCACGTTTGTCCCGGTGCTCGGGGCCACGATCATTCTGTTTGTGCCCGGCAACCAGAAGAACACCATCCGTTGGCTGGCGATGGTGACGACGCTGGTCTGTCTTGCGCTGGCTGCGTGGCTCTATGGGGCATACGACGAGCAGAACCCGGCGATGCAGTTCGTCGTGCAGCTGCCGTGGATCGCGTCGTTCAACATCGAGTATCACATCGGTATCGACGGGCTCAGCGTGTCGATGGTCCTCCTGACGGCACTGATCAGCGCGATCTGTGTCCCTGCGGCGTGGAACATCGAGAAGGGCGTGAAGGGATATTACGCACTGTTCCTGCTGCTCGAGACCGGTATGCAGGGTGTGTTCGTCTCGCTCGACTTCTTCCTGTTCTACGTGTTCTGGGAAGTGATGCTTCTGCCGATGTATTTCCTGGTCGGTATCTGGGGGGGGCCGCGGAAGGAATACGCGGCGATCAAGTTCTTCCTGTATACGCTGGCCGGTTCAGTCCTGCTTCTGCTCGCGATGCTGGCGATGTACTTCAATACGACGGATCCAGTTACCGGCGAGAACACGTTCAACATGCTCCACATGATGGACCAGGGGAATCACTCCGAGTGGCTCAAGACCGGTGTGATCTTCGGCAAGTCGGCTGCCCTGATGCTCTGGGTTGCGATGTTTATCGGGTTCGCGATCAAGGTGCCACTGTTCCCGTTCCACACGTGGCTGCCGGATGCACACGTTGAGGCGCCTACGGCGATCTCCGTGATCCTGGCTGGTGTGCTCCTGAAGATGGGGACCTACGGGATTCTGCGATTCAACTACCCGATGCTGCCGGATGCGACGCACTACTTCAGCACATTTCTGGCGGTGATCGGCGTTGTGAACATCATCTACGGCGCGCTTTGTGCGCTCGCTCAGAACGATCTGAAGAAGCTCGTGGCATACTCCAGTATCAGCCATATGGGATACGTTATCCTCGGTATGTCGGCCTTCACGGTCCACGGGATCAACGGAGCCGTGTTCCAGATGTTCAACCACGGAACGATCACAGCGATGCTCTTCCTTCTCGTGGGAGTGATCTACGATCAGGCGCATCACCGCTACATCGTATTTCCGAATGACTACAAGGATCCGGAACTCCGCGGGCAGCTCGGCTTTGGCGGTCTGTGGACGCACATGCCGGTCTATGGCAGTATTACGATGGTCGCTTACTTTGCCGCGCTCGGTTTGCCGGGGATGTCCGGGTTTATCAGCGAGGCGCTCTGCTTCCTTGGCGCTTTCCCGGTTCACCGGACGCTGACTATCATCGGTACACTCGGTGTGCTGCTTGGCGCTGGATACATGCTGTGGGCTTTCCAGCGTCTCTTTATGGGATCGTTCAACGAGCGGAACAAGGATCTGGTCGAGGTGAACTCTCGTGAGGTCGCGATGCTCGCCCCGTTGGCCGTGATCGTGATCCTGCTCGGTATTTACCCCGCTCCTGTTCTGGACCTGATTTCGGCCTCGCTTAGCCAGCTGTCCGAGACGTTGACGGCCTCGGGCGCCATGGCAGCCGGTTTCTAGAAAGCCTTACGTGACTGATCTGATCCAACAGGCCATCGCGGCCAACCTGAATAGCCTGAACCTGGCGATGCCCGAGATCGTCCTCACGCTCGGGATCCTCGTTATCGTGACGGTCGACCTGATCGTTTCCGGCGACAAGAAGTCGTTGATGACCGGGCTGACCGTGGTGACGCTCGTCGCGGCTCTGGTTTCGATCGTGCAGTTGTATGACCAGCCGCCACAGTCGCTGTTTGTGGGCATGCTGTCGCTCGATCCGTTCAGCCTGTTCTTTAAGCTGCTCGTGGTCGTGACGGCCCTTGTCGTTGTCGCGTTCGGGCTGCAATCGAGCGATATCGACCACAAGTTCGCTGAGTTCTACGCCGTCTTCCTGTGCGTCGGTCTGGGTGGATTCCTGATGGCCTCGGCCACGAACTTGCTGATGATGTATCTGGCGCTCGAGCTCGTATCGATCCCGTCGTTCATCCTCGTCGGCTACCAGAAACACGTGAGACGGTCGAATGAAGCCTCGCTCAAGTATGTGGTTTATGGTGGGGTCTCGTCGGGGATCATGCTCTACGGGTTCAGCCTGCTCTACGGCCTGACCGGAACCCTCGACGTTCACGAGATTGGCGCGAGGCTGGCTTCGGGTGAGGTTCCGCACACGACGCTCTTCATCGCCGCGACGCTCGCGATGGCTGGATTCGGCTATAAGGTCGCATCGGTTCCGTTCCATTTCTGGTGCCCCGATGTCTATCACGGTGCGCCGACTCCTGTGACTGCATTCCTCTCCGTGGCCCCCAAGGCCGTCGGATTTGCGATGATCGCCCGGTTCTTCTATCTGGGGCTGTCATCGTTCGATGGAATGGCGGGGGAGGTTCTGGGCGGGCAATGGCCCGAGCTGCTGGCGGTGATCGCAGCAGCGACGATGACACTTGGCAACTTGACGGCGATCTGGCAAAACAATCTGAAGCGGTTGCTGGCGTATTCGAGTATCGCCCACGCCGGCTACATGATGATGGGTGTGGTGATGCTGTCGCCCGCAGGGCTACAGGCGATCATGTTCTACACGGCCGTCTACCTGTTTATGAACCTCGGCGCATTCCTGGTGATCATCCTGATCGCTGAGCAGACGGGCAGCGAGGAAATCTCCGAGTATCGGGGAATGGGGTGGCGTGCACCGTTCCTGTCGGCCGCAATGACGGTGTTCCTGGCGTCCCTGACCGGTTTGCCGCCAACCGCTGGCTTTATCGGGAAGGTCTACCTGTTCGCGTCAGTTGTAGAAGGTGGGCTTTGGTGGCTGGCTGTCGTCGGCGTGCTAAACAGCGCAGTTTCCCTGTATTACTATTGGCGTATCGTCCGCACGATGTATCTTGACGATCCCGACCCGGATGCAGGTCCGGTGATGGTTCCCACATTCGCCAACGCGACCCTGATCGTTCTGCTGGCTGGCACGGTCATCTTCGGCGTCTACTTCACGCCGCTGGCCGACCTGACAGCTGCCTCGAACTCGTTTCATTTGCCTGCATCAGAGGTCGCTCAGATTCTGGCCAAATAGACTTAGGTGTAACGGTACACAAGAAGAGCGGTTCCATTGCCATATGGAGCCGCTCTTTGTTTTCGTCTTCGTGTTTTCTCCCGTTCCCCCGCTCGGGCAGGGACGGCGAGGAGGGGCTACTGTCCCCACGCTTTCCCGCTGGCATTCCTCTTTGTCCTGCGCTTTGGCAGGTCTTCCTTTTCGACGAGAAACCCGATCAGGTGTTTCTTACCCAGGTTCTTCAGGTAGGTCAGGAGCGAGACCTCAGCCTCTTTCAGGTTGAGCTTATGTGCCTTGCTCAGCTTCCGAATCATCGCCTCGACGGTGGTTTTGCCGTCGCACATCTCCCATACCTGCGCCCCGATCTGGTCGAGCATCAGGGTCCGGCTTTCGGGAATCCAGAAGACCTTGGACAGGATACGTGCCTTCCAGTCAGTTCGCCGCTCGATCTTGATCACGATCTCGTCGTTCTCATTCTTCTCCCAGGTCAACGCGTCGTTCCGCGCCGGCTTGGATTTCAGCATGGCCTCTCGGCCGATTTTGGGCTGTCGTTTCAGCATATCCTAGCTTGGTATCGCGACGAGCGAGCGACAGAGATCCTGGGCTCGCCCTGATATCGTCTGGTAGGTTTCCAGGGGGAGTGATCCAGCGTTTCGCGGGAGTCTAAACCAAGACGTGGTGTAGACTGCGCTGATCATCCGAGCCAGACCGGAACGGTTCTCAGTTCCACCGTGCCAACACTGTGCATCGCGTATGACGGATGCACCCGCCGGTGTGCAGAGGATCGACTTCTGCCTCCACTCGGACTCCTCCTCTAACGATGGGATCGGGTGTCGCGACCGTTGGGTTCCCCTTATATACCGTGTTCGACCATTCTCCGCCGTGAAGTTCGTGGTCAAGAAGTTCACCACGATGAATGGGGCGAGCAAGTCGGAGATGGTGACATCCGCGAGCGGGTCGTTCAGAGGATCCCAGGTGTCCGCGTGGAGCTTCTGGATCTTTGCGCCTGGCAACGAGTAGTCGCCGCCGCCACTGCATTGAAACTCTGTGGTGCCCCAGATCTTCTCCTGGATAGGCAGAATTGTGGCAGGTCGATCAGTTGGCGCCATTCGTGGTGTTAGATCTGGGAGTCGAAGGAGTAGCGGGCGTAGCCCCGGTTCGCATCCTCCAGTTCTATTGCCGACGTCTGGTCTGCCACGATACGTCGGGCACTTTCCTGGCCGTAAGACAACTGGTCCGACGTCAGCGCGTCGTCTACACAAGCGAAGCCATCACGGATGAAGTCTTGCGTAATGGCTTCTGTATCCCGGTGTGCGTGCAGGGTAATGTCCAGCACACTCAGTCGGCTGGCTCACTTTCCCTTACACTATCGGCGGACCGGGCAACGGTATCGATGTCCGGTGCCTCAGACTCACTCTTCCAGAAGGTCTGGACGGCGACGATCCGATTCTCCTGTTCGTCCAGCCAGGACCGTGCGGTATAGTATCGACGCGGTCGGGCATCCCAAAAGGGAAGGGGCTGAAGCAGGCTCTGCGCATGTCCTTTGGGTTCTCCCTTGATCAGGATCCCGTCATCGCCCAATTCGGTAGATGTTTCGACATCGTAGTTGATATATCGTAGATCCTTGGTGAAGAAGCTCGTGAACCAGTCGCTCAAGGTCGTTTCACGGAGCAGGGCATTGGCCAGGCTCAAACGATCGACCTGGAGGATCGATTTCCCCTGGCCGAACTGGAGCCTGATGTGGCCTGATTTCAGGTCATATTCCTCAAGCACATATCCGGGGGGAGAAGTTACCCGCAGTCCGAAGAGCGACCACGTATGCTCAGCCTCCGCAGGTGTGTCAGTCAGGGAGGTAAAAACGCGTTGTATCAGCTCCGTCCCGTCTTCGTCGGGCTTGACCATGATCCTGACGAACAGCAATCGATCAGATACGTCGCTGTAGCACGCGAGTGTATGGACGTCGAAGGCCGATCGCCACGAGAAGTAGGTCATCCCCTCGAAGGGTAGACCGGACAGGTCGAATCGATCGCTTCCACGTTCCACCTTGAGGGATCGCTTCTCTTTCTGTGCCGTTTTGGCGAGCCCCTCCACGTACCGATCGACGATCTGGTCTACACGGGAATCGCCATCAGCCGATTTCCACTCCAGTTCGATCCGAATGATCTCGGTATCGTCCAGGCGAACGTTCCCCGATTTCGGGTCCCCGACAATCTTCCCGGGATTCCATTCTTCCGGGATGTCCAGCCCGATTCCGTGCCACTGGAATGTTGACCAGCTGTCAAATCTGAGTCGTTTCACATGGAACCCATCGATCGTAGTTCAAGAAAATTCAACACCTTGTGAAGGTAAAGGTGACGTGATTCGGTGTCAAGAAAAGCGCCCAAGTGGTGCTTGGATGTTGACATATGAACACATGTGCACTATATTCGAAGGTGCAGGTATTGAGTGTGAGGATGACAAACAGGCGTGAGGAGCCTATGTCCAGAGAATTGACTGAGCGTCAGCAGGAAATCTACGACTTCATTGCCACCACGATTCGTGAGAAGGGGTATCCACCGACGATCCGCGAGATCATGGATCAGTTCGAAATCGCTTCAACGAACGGGGTACGGACAACGCTGGCCGCCCTGGAGAAGAAAGGCCATATCCGTCGTCGGCCCATGCTGTCTCGCGGTATCGAGTTGACAGAGCAGGTTGAGCGTTCCGTAAGCAACGCCAGCTCCGCAGACATCAGGGAGGTTCCCCTGATTGGTCGAGTGGCGGCCGGTGAGCCGATTCTGGCCATCGAGAATGTCGATGAGACCCTTTCCGTGGACAGTAGCTTTGCTCCGGCAGGTGATGTGTTCGCGCTTCAGGTGGAGGGAGACAGTATGGTAAACGTCGGTATCCTCGACGGAGACTATGTGCTCGCCCGCCATCAGACGACGGCAAATCAGGGCGAGATCATCGTTGCCATCGTTGATGGAGAGGCCACGGTAAAACGCTATTACGTGGATGGAAACGGTGTTCAGCTCGTGGCGGAGAATGACGACTACGCGCCCATTCTAGTGGAGCCGAACCAGGAGCTCAGGATTGCCGGTAAGATTGTGAGCTTGATGCGAAGGTTCTAATGTTGGAGCATAAAGGGAGGGTGGCAGACGGGAAGCTCGGAAGAGCTTCCCGTTTTTGTGTTACGGTTGGTGAACCCTACCAGCGGATGCGGTACTGAGTCGACTCTGAAGCAGTCTGCCCTGAGAGCTTGTCCTCGATGATGACGCGGAAGTCCCGGAGGCCTGGCTGCGCGTTCGTCACATCGAGTGCCAGATACACGGGCTCCCAGGGATGATCCCCCGCGACCTCCGAAGTGACCGCCGTGATCCACTCGTCTTCGTTCCCCAGAGGATCTGTCGCGATGGGCTTGGTCTGGTAAGTGACTGAGTAGTTGGTACGACCGAAATCGTCACTAGCCAGGTTGTACACCTCGAAGTAGAAGTAGGCCTTCCTATTTCTCTCCGTTTCACGGACAGGGTTGGGGAGGATAACGTAGCGTCCGCGCCCGAAGGGTCGGTCAGGCTTCTCCATGACTCGCCTTGCGAGTAGGATGCTGCTGATCTCCAGCTCACTTTTCGAGAAGGAACGGACAGGAATCCTCGACCTGAATCCTCCGACGTGCTCGGTCTTCCGATCCAGGATCTCGCCGGCAAGGTTATACTTACCCGGGGCCAGACGCAATACCTCACTGGCAAGCAGGTATCCGTCCCGGAACTGTCTGTCCTTGATCCAGGCCAGCTGCTTTACTGGTAATCGCTTGACGTCCAGAGTGTCCCAGACGGAGTTGAACACGAACAACCCCTTCTCGAAGTCTACCGTTCCCAGGCCCTTTGCTGTCTGGGTTTCTACCTTATTAGCCGGAATAGCATAGTACAGCTCAATGCGGGATTTTCCGCCGGTGTCTCTGAACTGGGCCCATTGGTAACTGATCTCGAATCGTCGATCCCCGAACGGATCGACGAAGCGTTCTGGTACTCTTTCGACAAGATCTTCGAGGCCAATGATTGCCCCGTCGAGCGCGGCGATCCGGAATTTCCACGCATCGCGTGTGTCCGTGTTGTCGAACACAAGGACTAAGTTCTCGTATCGCCAGAGCTCCTTGCCGAATTCATACCGGTCGCTGAACGTCCCGAACAGGTTTGCGTCGAAGTTGTGCCATCGCTGCCTAAACATCGGGTCATCAAGATGAGTGTCGACCTCAGCGGGACGAGACTGGAGACCGAGCGGATCACCGAACCGGATGTAGGCCTGGCCCCGATCTGTCGACCAGCCATCGATCCCTTTCTCCTGTTCGCCGTATCGCACGTTGGCGTAGGCTACCCGACGACACTGTTCCAGCATCCGCTCGTTGACTGGGGACAGAAAGAGCGGGTTCTTGCCCGCCCAGAATCGCTGAAGGGTCTGCATATCCGGGATGGTCAACTTGGGATCCGCGCTGTGGTCCGTGAAGACGGCGAGCATAAACCGCTGCTCGTCTGTTGACATCCGATGCAGCCCCTTGTTGTAGGCTTGGTAGGCGCGCTCATAGTCGCGCTCGAGGTGGTATGAGAGGCCCACGGTGAAATAAGGGAGTGGATCCTCCGGGCGCGACCGGAGCATGGACTTGTACAGCTCTCGGAGTTCGGCCGCTCGCCGGGTCTGGTAGTAGATGAGGCCAAGATACCTGCGCGCAGCCTCGTGATCGGGGGCGCACTGCAAGACGTGGGTGAAAGACGACTCGGCCTTCTCTCTAGCCTTTTCTCCCCACGGTCCGAGGTCGATCGTATGGGGTCGCTCGAACCCTCGGCTGTCCTGGTTATACTCGACCCGCTGCATCCAGAGATACTTCATCGTTTCCCAGAAGTGATATCGCCCTTCCCAGTAGTGGCCGATCGGGTTCGTGCTGTTTGCCTTAACAGCCCGTTCGGCATACTCCAGTGCGGTCCCACGCCGACCGATTCGCCACATCAGCCTCGCCATCAGTCCGATGTAGTCTGCGTTCTTCCTGTCCTTGTTAATCGCTCGCTTCGCAGCTGTCTGGGCGATCACAAGGTTTTCAGGGGAGGGGTGTGCAATCAAAAGGAGGACCTTCGCAGCGTCCGATCGACCCGTATCGTCGATCCGGGTCGCTTCGCGAACGGCGTCGAGTCGGGTGTCGAACGGTTTCGTGGAGTCCGCCGCTATTTTGAGTAGTGAGTCCACCGCAGCGGGTGTGTCGAGCCCGGCAACTGGGGTGTATATCCAGGCGAAAAGCAGAATCAGAACGGGCAAGTCGTTTCTCCGGAGATGGATTTTTACTTTGGATCAATGGACCCATGGGATTCCAGCCACACTTATGGTGTCTGGAAAAGAGGTGTCTGTAAGTAGCCTGTTGGGGAAAAGAACTGCCGAGAAATTATGGCTTGTTCAAAGTTTTTCTTGGACACTTAGATCCTTCGTTGAGAGTGCAAAGGACAGGGTCG
>PBWH01000025.1 GCA_002727195.1 Gemmatimonadota bacterium | reverse complement strand
AGGAAACAGGAAACAGGAAACAGGAAACAGGAAACAGGAAACAGGAAACAGGAAACAGGAAACAGGAAACAGGAAACAGGAAACAGGAAACGGGTGATAGGAGATAGTTACTGGGTAGTAGGCCTAAGATCCTAGGGGGAGACCTCACCCGTCTTGCGGGCGAAACGGCAGGCCCAAAAGAGTCCCTCTCCTGTAGGAGGAGGGGGAGGTTCGTCATGCAATCGGCGAAGCTGTTCATTTGCAGCATCCTGACGTCCAGCAGGATAAGGTCAGGCTTGACCTTTGCCGCGATGTCGAGTGCCTGCTGACCATCCTGCGCCACGTTGATCTGGTAGCCCTACTGTTCCAGGACATCCCCCAGGCTCTGCAGACTCCTGCTGGAACGGCTTGGCGATGTAGTCGACGCCGCCGGCCTGGAGACCTTCCAGCTCGTTTCGTGCCGTCAGGAAGATGACGGGCGATCCCGCGGGCTCAGGGTCCGCCTTGAGGCGTCGACACGTCTCGAATCCGTCGATGCCGGGCATCAAAACTTCCAGGAGGATCAGGTCGGGAGACGTCTGTTTTGCCACCTGGATGGCGGCTTCCCCGTTGGTGGCCACGAGGACGTTGTATCCGTCCAACTTGAGGGATTGACTGAGAACATCGAGGTTCGCAGGGACATAGTCCACGGTCAGAATCTTGGCGCCCGTGAGGTCGATGATCGGTTTGTTCACGAGGTCGTCTTCCGGTTGAGACGCATCTGTGCGATACGTCGAATCCTAATCGCCTTCTGATCGATCGCTATGTAATTAGGCAATCGCAAAAAGAACGCTAAGCGTATGTGGAATCAATTTTTTCGGACGAGTGCCCGGCTTTTCTACAATTTTAGAATGGGTTATATTCAACGCTTGAATCTATCAGTCAAAGTTGGCATTACCGACTGTTCTCCGGGACGGTCAGACACCAGACGGGACAAGGGTCATGGGGCACGACGAAATGCCTGAATCCGACAAGAAACCCCTCGATTTCATTCGTGAGATCGTTGCGGAGGATGTTCGTTCCGGGAAGAATGACGGCAAGGTCGTCACACGCTTCCCACCGGAGCCGAACGGCTACCTTCACATCGGTCACGCTATGGCGTTTGCCCTCGATTTTCAGCTGGCGGAGGAGTATGGCGGGATCTGCAATCTGCGGTTCGACGATACCAACCCAACCAAAGAAGAGACCGAGTATGTGGATGCGATCAAGGAGGATATCCAGTGGCTCGGGTTCGACTGGGGAGATCGACTCTATTTCGCGTCCGACTACTTCGGGACGCTCTACGAATACGCGATCAAACTCATCCAGTCCGGGAAGGCGTATGTGTGCGATCTGTCGCCGGACGAGACGCGTGAATACCGCGGTACGCTGACCGAACCTGGGAAGAACAGTCCGTATCGAGACCGCACCGTGGAGGAGAATCTCGCGCTGTTCGAACAGATGCAGGCGGGCGAGTTCGAGGAAGGTGAGAAGACGCTTCGGGCGATGATCGACATGACGTCGCCGAACATCAATCTGCGCGACCCAGTGATGTATCGGATCCTCAAGACACCCCATCACCGGACGGGTAGCCGATGGAAGATTTACCCTATGTACGATTTCGCCCACGGCCAGAGCGACTCGATCGAAGGGGTCACGCACTCGCTGTGCTCGGAGGAGTACATCAATCACCGTCCCCTTTATGACTGGTATATCGAGCAGCTGGGGATCTTCCCGTCGAAGCAGTACGAATTCGCACGGATCAACGTGACCTACTGCGTGACGAGCAAGCGGGAATCGCTCAAGATGATCGAGGCCGGTGTGGTGTCGGGCTGGGACGATCCGAGAATGTGCACGGTGCGCGGGATGCGACGCCGGGGATACACGCCCGAAGCGATCCGCCGGTTTGTCGACCACGTCGGCGTGACCAAGCGACAGACTACGGCGGAGATCGAGCTGCTCGAAGCCCTGTTGCGTGAGGACCTGAACAAGCGCGCACCGCGGATCCTGGGGGTGCTGAAGCCGCTAAAGGTGGTGATTACGAACTACCCCGAGGACGGGGAGGAGACGTTCGAGGGGGTGAACAACCCGGAGGATGAGAGCGCCGGCAAGCGCCAGATCCCGTTCTCGAGAGAGATCTGGGTCGAGCGTGACGACTTTATGGAAGACCCGCCGCGCAAGTTCAACCGGCTGGCACCGGGAAGGGAAGTTCGGCTCCGCTACGCGTGCTACATCACGTGCGATGAAGTGATCAAGGACGATGCGGGCGAGGTCGTCGAGCTGCGGTGCTCGTGGGATCCGGAAAGCCGAGGCGGGAGTACGCCGGACCTGCGGAAGGTCCGGGGAACGATTCACTGGGTATCGGCCAAGCACGCGGTGGAGATAGAAGCACGGCTGTATGATCGCCTGTTCTCCGAGCCGTTTCCAGAAGCGGATGGCCGTGACCCGTCGTCGGTTATCAACCCGGATTCACTGGAAGTCGTGACGGCCTACGTCGAGCCGGAGATCGCGGATAAGGAGCCCGGGTTCGGGTTCCAGTTCGAGCGGCTCGGATACTTCTGTGTGGATTGGGATTCGACCTCTGAGAAACGGATCGTGAACCGGACGATTACGCTCAGAGATTCGTGGGCGAAGCAAATAAAGAAAGGTAAGTAGCCAGGCTCTTGACGTCACCAGGCTCTGCTTGGTGATGCTACAGCAACAGTCCGCTTTCTGTGAGCGCGCGGCGCAACTGGGCCTCGTTGTGATAGCCGATCATGTGGCGGGCGATCGTGCCATCGGGGGCTATGATGAAGGTGGTGGGGATTGCGGTGACCTGGTAGTTGGTGCTGACCGATCGATCCGCATCGACGAGCGTGTGAAACGAGAAGCCGTTCCGCTCGATGAAGGTCCGTGCGGCGGAGGCGGGCTCTGCGTTGACGGTGAGGACAATGAGTCCCGGCGTGCCTTCGGAGAGGGCCTGGATATGCGGGAGGGCTTTCTTGCAGGGCGGGCACCAACTCGCCCAGAAATCGATCAGGACGTGCTGGCCCCGGAAGGAACTCAGGGTGACCTCACGACCGTCCAGCGTCTGCAGGGTGAAGTCGGGCGCCTGCATCCCTTCCAGTTCCGATGCCGGCCGTCTGGGTCGCGGACCGGAGGCATCGACGACTTCCTCGTCAGGTGACGGTGTGTAGGTGAAGGTCGCATCGTCAGCCGTGATGCCGAACTCGAGCTCGGTGACCGTCATCTCGGTGATTGGCTGACCGTCGGGCGAAAAGATGCTCATCTGGCGCGGAAAGGCATCCTCGACGCCGATACGGAACTCCATCGTGGGGACTTCGGCGTTGTGTCTGGGGGCGAGTCGCATCACGTAAACGGCGGGCGCAGTGGATTCGTCTATACCGAGCACTTTTGCGTCGAACGTCTTGAGGATGGCGTCGAGGAACTCCTTCGTGTTCATGCCGGCGAAGGCCATGAAGGGGTCGACTGGGCCGGATTCGTGAGCTAGCGATCCGATATCGTGTCGGGTCGCTAGCTTGCCGAGAGGGGTTTCCTCGATCTGCCAGAGGGTCTTTCCGTCAGAGATCGTCCGGACTGCCAGGTTTCCGAGCGGGGTCTGGAAGGTGAGGTCCGTGCGGGATCTGGGGAGGTTGTAGGTACCTTTGCCCGAGCCCGTAAGCGTCATCCCCATCATCTGTGTGGACTGCTCGAACGTGAATTCCGTCGATCGAGTGGCCGACTTCTCGATGATGGCATCGAAGATCTGCGGGACCGTCGTATCCGTCGGTTTTAGCGCGAAGAGCGGGTTTGTGGTCAGCAGGACAAGAGTGAACAGTGCAGGACGCATTCGCAGCTCCAGTTTTGGGTTCCCGGCAAATATACGGTTTGTGGGGAATCCGGTGCGCGTGTAATTTCCTGACCTCAAAACAACCCTTATACGCCGGTATCTGAAGGTCGCCTCAGCGATGTGATCGTGAGCCAAAGTCAAAAGCTTTGACCGCAGAGAAGGCGAGGGAAGGTTGGGAGCCCGGCAGGGCGAGGCGGTAGTAGCCCGGGTTGACGTCGCTTAGGAAGCGCGTGCGCCGCGACAGGGGCACACCTCCAGGAACGGATGACCCTCGGCCTCCAAACTGAAAGCAGCAAGGAATTGAATCGCAGTAGCTTAGGTGCGTCTCTCGGCCAAAGTGCAAACGCAATTCTCCATCTTAAACGTCAGTATTGTAGAGAACGCAGAGGGGATGCCGGGGAAGCCAGAGGCTTTACGCAGCCCCGGTCTTGAATCACAAAACATCCAACACCTACCTAGTCAGTGCAGATCGCCTCACAGGTAGTGACGGCGCAACCAAGGAGAAACGATTGTCTATGGAACCGCAGGGAAAGAATCTGGTAGGACTGTCCGAGGCAGGCGCCGGAGACAAGTCGTTCAAATCATACAATCCGACGCTGGGTGCCGAGATCGAGCCCGAATTTGTCGGCGCGTCGTCCGAGGAAGTGGATCGCGCGATGCAGCTCGCCGGTGAGGCGTTTCCGGTGTTCCGGAGGAAGTCCGGTGAGGAGCGCGCCGTGTTCCTGGAGAAGATCGCCGACGAGATTGAGGCGATCGGTGATCCCCTGCTCGAACGGTGCGACGCCGAAACGGGCCTCGGTATCCCGAGGCTGACCGGTGAGCGCGGTCGTACGTGCGGTCAGCTCCGCCTGTTCGCGAGCCTGGCTCGTGAAGGGTCGTGGGTGGATGCTCGAATCGACACCGCCATTCCCGATCGTGAGCCGCTCCCGAAGCCCGATGCGCGCCTGATGCTGATGCCGCTGGGTCCTGTGGTGGTGTTCGGGGCAAGCAACTTCCCGCTCGCGTTCTCGGCGGCCGGTGGCGACACGGCTTCGGCTCTGGCGGCGGGATGCCCGGTTGTCGTGAAGGCGCATCGTTCGCACGCAGGGACGGCGGAGCTCGTCGGTCGCGCGATCCAGGCCGCGGTCAAGGCCTGCGGCATGCCCGAAGGAACGTTCTCGATGATCCACGGTGATGGCCGCGACGTCGGGACGGCGCTCGTCCAGCATCCGATTACGAAGGCCGTTGGCTTTACGGGATCGCTGAAGGGTGGTCGCGCGCTGTTCGATCTGGCCGCGGCACGGCCGGAGCCCATTCCCGTTTACGCGGAGATGGGCAGCCTGAACCCCGTGTTCATCCTGCCCGGCGCTCTCGAGGAGCGGGGCGAGGCGTTCGCCCAGGGGCTGTGCGGATCGGTGACACTCGGCGTCGGTCAGTTCTGCACGAACCCGGGCCTGGTCCTCGGTCTGGAAGGCGACTCGATGGACAAGTTTATCGGCGCCGCGGAGTCAGCCTTTGGGGAGGCCGCTCCAGCCACGATGTTGAACCCCGGTATCCGTGACGCTTACGAGGCTGGTCTGGAGACGTTCGATAAGACGGACGGCGTGGCGTTGGTCGCGAAGTCGTCGACGGCTGTCGATGCGGTGGCCACACAGGCCGGTGCACACGTCTGGACGACGGACATCGATGCGTTTGCCTCGAATCCCGAGTTGAGTGAAGAGGTGTTCGGTCCGACGACGCTGGTTGTGAAGTGCAAGGCGAAGAACGAGCTGATCCGGGCGGCCAACCAGTTGGAAGGTCACCTGACCGCGACGATTCACGGGACGGAAAAGGATCTTGAGGAGCATCTGGATCTGGTCGAGATCCTCGAGCGGAAGGTGGGGCGTATCATCTTCAACGGCTTCCCGACGGGCGTCGAGGTCTGTCACTCGATGCACCACGGTGGGCCGTATCCCGCCACATCGGACGGGCGGTCGACGTCGGTGGGTACGGCGGCGATCTTCCGGTTTACGCGACTCGTGTGCTTCCAGGATTTCCCGCAGGTCGGGTTGCCCGACGAGCTGAGGGATGACAATCCGTGCGGGATCTGGCGGATCGTGAACGGTGAGCAGACGAACGGAGCTGTTTAGCAAGCCAGATTGGAAAATGAAAAAGGCAAATAGACCAGAGATTAACTCGTGGTCATTTGAGAAGCGCTTTAGGAGGCGTCTCCGAGGGATCGGGGGCGCCTCCTGTCGTTAGGGGCATGGTACAATTGAACTCGAGTTCAAATTGGCGGAGGGCTACCGGAATTCGTAGACCTGGCGTGGTCTCCGGACGCTACCTCGATCGTGTATGCGATGAATTACGGTGGGACGTCCAGGTTCAGTCTGTATCGGGTGGGGCAGGACGGGGTGGGGAATCGTGATCTGCAGATCTCCGGGCGGATGCCTTCGTGGTCGCCGGACGGGTCGAAGATTGCCTATGCCGCTTCAGAGGACGGCGGATTTTTCGACATCTACACGGCGTCGACCGATGGCTCCGATCGTCGCCGTCTCACAGAGACCATCGAGAACGAGTTTGAGCCGTCTGGTCACCAGACGGCTCAAAGATCGCCTATGAGGTCCAGGCCAGTGACGGGATCCGGGTGATTAACGCAGAAGGGTCCAACGCCACTCGGGTCCTGGTCCTGTCAAACGTTTCTGTCGGGGCACCAACACGGTCACCGGACGGCAGACAGATCGCATTTAACTCGACGCTGCATCGTGGCGATCGGGCGACGGACCCATTCGGCCAGTATAGATCTACAAGATGAGTGCGGATGGCTCGAACGTCGCCCGGCTGACGTCCCTGTCAAATGAGCGCAGGGCGTTGCGGTTTCCGTCGTGGTCTCCGGATGGCCACTTCATTGCGTACGAAAGCCAGACGGAGTCGACGGATCGGCTGGGGTTCATCTACAGGATCTACGTAATGCTATCCGACGGAAAGGACCCGCGGAAGGTCGATTACGGGCGAGGCGTGCGGTCGCCCGAACTGGGCGCCGCAGCAAGCGATCAGGCAGGGACGGAGGAGATTAGGACCGTGCTCTGTCCGTCCGGATTGACCGAGTAGGATCGGCCGACAGGGACGACTGCCGACTCTCCGAGCGCCAGATCTTCGCTCTGTGATTCGGATGCAAGAGAAACGGCCCCTTCCACGACAGTGACACACGAGAACGAGGCCTCATTCTGCATCTCACTCGGTGCGTCCCCACGTAATTGTTCCAGCACGAAGTGCTCCGAGGTCACGGCTACTGTGTTGCTTGTTGGCGCAGGTACGACGGCCGGTTCACCGAAGTTGATCACGTCGAGCGACTGATCGATGTGAAGCTCACGAAGATTTTCGTGGGCATCCGGTCGTTTGTAGTCGTAGAGCCGGAAGGTGATGCTGCTCGACTGCTGGACCTCGTAGACCATCACTCCCTTGCATAGCGCGTGAACCGACCCCGGCCTCAGGTAGACGATATCGCCTGCTGACACGGAGTGAAATTCGACCACATCCTCGACCGTACCCGCATCGATCGCCTCCACAAGCGCTTGCTTGTCCACGCCGGGCTTCATCCCTGACGCGACGCGCCCCTCTTCCGATCGCAGGACATACCACGCTTCCATCTTCCCGAAGTTGCCAAGCTGATTCGCCCGCGCATACGTGTCATCCGGATGCACCTGGATCGACAGGTCGTCGTTGGCGTCGAGCAGCTTGATCAGCAGCGGAAACTCGCCGTCGTACCGCTCGTAGACCGTCTCACCCAGAAACGCCGGGCCGTAGTCAGTCGTCAGGTCCTGGACGTTCTTGCGGGCCAGCGGTCCTGACGCGACGACGCTCTCCATTTCGGGAACAGCGGAGACCTCGAAGGACTCGCCGATATCATCCGATGGGAGCTGCTTGCCATAGGCGGAGGCGAGGCGATTCCCACCCCAGACGACGGGCCGGAAGTAGGGGGTCATTTTGAGTATGGTCGGAAGAGTTTCCACCGCGGTTCTCCTGGTTACGAAGGTGACGTCTGAAGAGGCCGGAAGGTATCATTCGGGAAACAGCGGGTCAATCGCGACCGGGGCATATCTCCTTGCTCTGCCTGGAGGATGCGAGTTACTTAGGGCGCTCGAACAACAATGCCTTCACATTAGGAGTGGGAAATGGTCAAACTGTCTACGATGACGAGCGTGACGCCCGATTGGACGCTCGATCAGATCATTGAGGGAATGCAGAAACACGATTACGTGGGCCTAGAGCCGAGAGCGGGATGGGGACACGCCGCCGGACTCGAGCTGGACACCCCCGCGGCCGATCGCGATGCCGCCCGAGCGAAGATGGAGGGTGCTGGGCTGGCGTTCAGCTGCATCGCCACGGGTGCGAGGTTCGCGGCCGCAGATCCGTCCGAGCTGGACGGGTATGTCGACGAGACGAACAAGGCCATCGACCTTGCCGGTGACCTGGGTGCTCCCTATGTACGGACCTTTGGCGGCCAGGCTGGCGGTGGAGAGTTGAAGGGAATCGTGACACGCACGGCCGACGCCTACAAGCGCGTCGTCGACCACGCCGCTGAGCGGAATGTGACGGTTCTGCTGGAAACCCACGATGAGTGGCGGAACTCCGCGCACGTTCGCTGGGTCGTGGAAACGGTCAATCACCCGAACATGGCAGTGCTTTGGGACTTCATGCATACCCAGCGGGTCGGAGAGCGTCCGGAAGAGTCGATGGGGATGATCGGTTCACTGACCAAACACATCCACGCCCACGACGGTCGGTATGAGGACAACGGCTTCAAGCTGGAGACGGTCGGTCTGGGTGAGGGCGATCTGGATCACGGCACGCCGCTCAAACTGCTGACGGATGCAGGCTTCGAGGAATACTTCTCAGTGGAGGTGATTCACAAGCCGGGCAGCGATCACGACGCCGAAGGCGTCCTGAAGCAATACAGCGAGGGATTCAAGGCAATTTCGTAAACCGTCGAGGAACCACGGAAGACACGGAAAACACGGAATCTGTAGGTCTGTTGTGGGCTACATGACACACCGTTTATCCCGAGTGCCCATCATCACTTCGCGGTGATGGGTGTATCGAGGTACGGTCGTAGTCACATCAGCTACACTACCCCTGGGTTACAGGCGCAGCCACATCCCCAGGCCGAACCGTGAGAAAACCCTGCAGGTCGGACTTGCCTGTGTTTCGGAACCCGTGGTTGACGTCAGCTTGGTAGGTGATCGAATCGCCCTTGTCGATCGTGGTCTTGTGATTGCCTGACAGCACCTCACACGACCCCTGGTTGACATACAGGATCTCGATCGTGCCTTCAGTGTGAGGGGGTGAAATCACTTCGCCGCCTTCTCGAATTTCCATGAAGTAGGTTTCGACCTCGCGGACGGAGAGCGGGCTGATAATTCGGAAAGTGCCGTCGCCGTTTTCGCTCTGGACGATCGTGACTTGATCGGCGTGAACCGGTTCAAAGAGCGTCACGCCGGGCGTGTCGAACAGTTCCTCGAGCGCTACACCCAGGCCGTGCGCAATTTTCCAGATTGTTGCCAGCGTCGGGTTGGTCCTGTCGCCCTCGATCTGCGACAGCATCCCTTTGGACACACCGCAGCGTCTGGACAGATCGTCGAGGTTGTAGCCGACGCGCTTCCGGAGCCGCTGAACGTTCTTGCCGATTTTCGGTGGATGTGGAATACCTGGCATGTTCTAATCGATTGTTGAGGTGATCGATTCCCTACGAGAAGGCTTCGGGGGACAGGTGACCGAAGACTGGTAGGCAGCCCTGCTAGCCCTTGGTCTTCAATCTTCATTCTTCAATATACAGCGGGAGTGTAAATGGCAAAGCGGAAGCGGAATCTGGTTCTACTCGGGATCGACAGTCTGTGGGCGGATCACATGAGCTGTTACGGCTACGATCGGCTGACAACCCCGAATATCGACAAATTCGCCAAGGACAGCGTGCTGTTCGAGCAGACCTACAGCGCGCACATCCCGACGACGTCGGCCTACGCTTCGATGCTGACGGGGATGGACTGCTTCTCGACGGAAGTGGTCGCGCTCAGGCACCAGGGCGGGCTGACAAAGAAGGTGAAGACCTTGCCCGAGATCCTCAAGAAGGAGGGGTATAACACCACCTGCGTTGGGTTCACGGGCAACCCCAGTTCGAGAGGCTTCGACAAGTATCTGAACTATCCGGCGTGGGGGTCGTGGGATCAGCGTCCCCTGCGGAAGGCCGAACTCTTGAACGACGTGACGATCCCGGAGCTCGAGCGTCTGTCGAAGAGCAAGAAGCCCTTCTTCCTTTTCCTCCGGCATATGGATCCGCACGCGCCCTATCTCCCGCCAGCCCCGTATGATACGATGTTCTACGGCGGCGATCCGTGCGCCAAGGGCAACAAGTCGATGGATCCCGTCAAGAAATTCAAGCCATTCCGCGACTTCCATCTCAGCTGGATGCCGCACGGGATCACGGATACCGAATTCGTGAACGCCCAGTATGACGGTGAGATCGCCTACATGGATGCCTGCATCCAGGTGCTCTTCGAAAAGCTTAATGCCCTGGGTCTTGCGGACGACACCCTGGTCGTGCTGAATGGCGACCACGGCGAGACGCTCGACGAGCACGACTGCTACTTCGATCATCACGGACTTTACGAGTGCACGCTCCACGTGCCGCTGATGATGCGTCTGCCCGGCGTCCTCCCGGCAGGGAAGCGTGTGCCTGGCTTCAACCAGCACAAGGACCTGGTCCCGACGATCACCCAGTTACTCGGCGTGAAATCCGGGATCAAGTTCGACGGCCGCA
This sequence comes from Gemmatimonadota bacterium, assembly GCA_002727195.1. GTDB lineage: Bacteria > Latescibacterota > UBA2968 > UBA2968 > UBA2968 > UBA2968. The sequence continues at coordinate 20,995 of PBWH01000025.1, read as the reverse complement.
GCCTGCTCCCGATGATCAAGGGACAACGAGCCTCGCACGAAAGCGGGATGTATATCACCGAGGCCACCTGGATGCGGAAGCACGGCTGGCGTACACCCGAGTGGAAGCTGATCGTGTCACTCGAGCCCGACTTCCACTTCAAGCCGGAGGTCGAACTCTACAACCTGATCGAAGACCCAGGTGAGACGAAGAACCTGGCGAACAAAGAGAAAGGCGTGGTCGCTGCGCTCCGCCAGCAGATGGAAGACTGGATCGCCAAGCGCGAGAAGGCCACCGGCAACACGAACCCGATGTACACGAACATCGACTGGCACGGCATCAAGGGTCACGGCCCATTCAAGTCGTCCCAGGAAGCCTACGACGCTGTCCACATCGGTTCCGCCGAACGCGCCAAGCAACTTCAGGAAGGCAAGAAATAGGGGATGTGTCGACAGAAGATGTGAAGATTTAGATGCTAGCGCCGGCCTCCTGGCTTCGGGATTTGCGCAGAGTCGGGCTCTCTCCCACAAGTGGGAGAGAGCCCGCCCCGATAAGTCTTGGGCCGGGGACGGTTTCGCCAACAGGCGGAACCAGGTGAGGGCCTGAACAGCAGTGCCCGACCAGCCTTGGATCAATCGGTTGAGTGTCTGCGACCGTGCGGGTCTCAACGAACCACAGTAGGTAAGACGACGTTTCGTGCCAGCAGGACCTTCGAGCCCTGTTTTTCTCTGCGGTCTCTGCGTCTCTGCGGTTAAGGTTTTGAACCAGTGTAATCTGGCAACATGCCCGACCTACCCTACCTCGAAGTCACCGGAACACCCGAAGCGCGGGGACAAGCCCACGGGGAGACCTTTGGTCGCCTGATCCGTGAGCTCGTTCCCGCGTTCTTCGATGATCTGGAGCAGACCAGCATCACGCACGAGGTCGCGCCTGTGACCAAACAGCGTGCGCTCCAGATCAGCGGGACTTACCGAGAGCCAACGCGAACCTACGCACCTGAACTGTTCGCCGAACTCGAAGGGATCGCGAAAGCGGCCGATGTGCCAGTCGACGATCTGCTCGCGCTGAACGCCTTCCTCGAGCTCCACGACTATTACACGGACTGCTTTGTCCTGTCCGGTTGCACATCGCTGATGGTGCCGGGCTCGGTGACCGGCGAAGGGGCACTGATCGCCCAGAACTACGACCTGGCGTCGCTGTTTGCCGAAGCAGCCGTGGTGATCAAGGTCTCCTCCGATGAAGGTCCGGACGCCGTGTTCTACACCTCGGCGGGTATGCTGGGATGTGCCGGCGTGAACGCTGAAGGCATCGGGGTCGTGATCAACAACCTCGTGCCGTCAGACGCCGGAGCCGGAGTCATCTACCCGTTCATCATTCGCCGCATCCTGTCATCGGTCCGCATCGGGGATGCGATCGACCGTGTGGTCGCGCAGCGGCGAGCGTCTGGCATGAACTATGTCCTTTGCGACACGAACGGTGAGATCTACGACCTCGAGACGACGGCCACCGACTACGAAGTGATCTGTCCGTTCGACGGACCGATGGCCCACGCCAATCACTACCTGACGGATCGTTTGAAGCCGTTCGAGCGCAGGCAGTGGGATGCCCGCGGACAGAGCATTTTGAGATGGGGAAGGGCCACCCGACTGCTCAAGGCGGCCGACAACCGGACACCTGAGACCCTTCAGGACACGCTTTCGGATCGGGTCAACGCCCCGATCGGGATCTGTCGGCACAACGAGGTGAAGGATGGCGAGGCATGCGGACAGACGATTGCCGGTGTCGTGCTCGATCCGCCCGGTAAACGCGCGTGGTTCACGAAGGGCCCAACCGGCACGAATGAGTGGAAGGAGTATTCGGTTTGAGCGAGATGATTCAGTTCGAGGATCGCGTCACGGGACGACAGGTGACGCAGCTGACGAACGGCGAGAAGCGATCCGTTCACAGCTACTACGACATTCCGCCGTGGTCGAAGGCGGACAACCGGATCGCCTACACGCGTCTGGAGGCGGGTGCACACGAAGGCGAAATCTGGGTCATGGACGTCGACGGCGGGAACCCGAGGAAGCTGTCAGATACACGATCCGTGTCGGCGAACGACGGTGCACACGCTCAATGGACGCCTGATGGAGACCGGATCTGCTACCAGGACCGCGACAACGGGACGAGTCTCATCGCCTGGATCAACCCGGACACGGGTGAGGCGGCCAAGCACGAAGGTGATCTCCGCATGGTCAGCCCCGCGGCGAACCACAATGCATTCCATTCCTCCATCGGTCGCCTGCCCGATCACGAGGTGATCGAGAAGCGGGCGGAGTGCGGGATCTATGCCCAGGATCTGGATTCGGGTGAGTTCAAGATGCTCGCGTCCGTCGAGGACTGTCGCCAGATCCACCCGCGCAAAGACGAGATCGCGGACTGGCACCTTTACATCAAACACAGCAAGTGGTCACCCGACGGCAGCCGGATGATGTTCGTGTTCACGAACGAGATCCGGTTCGCCGACAAGTATGTCGAGTTGCCGCGCGTCAAGGATATCTACGTCGTGAACGCTGACGGCACGGGGCTGAAGCGAGTAGGCGAGTTTGGCAACCACCCTCTGTGGCACCCGAACGGCACCGAGATCCTGACCAACAGCAAGTTCGAGGATCGCCCTGGCAACAGCCTGGTCCTGACGAGTGTCGAGACTGGTGAAAACCGTCTGGCCACGGACAGGATCGGCGGTTTCGGACACCCGTCCTTCTCACCGGAAGGCAGCAAGATTGTCGTCGACCACGTGCTGGCGAAAGAAGGCTACGGATCGCTCAACCTGGTCGACGTCGCCTCCGGCCGCGTGGAACACCTGGTCCAGATTCGAGTGATCGACCATTCGCACGTAGGCACACACTTGCATCCCGTGTGGCGTCAGGACGGGAAGCAGATCATGTATGCGAGCGACGCGACAGGAACCGCGCAGCTTTGCGTAATCGATATCGAGTAGCTGAGATGCTCCTCTATGGCACCTGGGTGAATCAAGGCAAACCGCCAAGGCTTGTCCCTGCGTAGGCAGGGGACGCCAAGAACCGCCAAAGGAGAAGCAGGCTAGCCCCGAAGGGGCGACCGATAGTTAGCCAGGGGCGGTAGCCCCCTGGTACCCAGAGATAGAGGAAACAGGGCGCCGCTGTTGTCCAACAGTTCCGCTCTCAGAAACGCCCGGTGCTAGTTCAACGTAACCTTACGGGACCGTTTCCAGGCGATCCACCGGTCCATACCCTTTCGTTCCTCAGGATGACGAAGAGTAACCCATGAACGTCAAAATCACCAATTTCTTCCGCGCCCAATACGGCGTCCCCAATGGCATCCAACTGACCGACGACGGTCTCTGGATCGCCGATCAGGTCACCGATCGATGTGCCCTGATGGACATCAGTGAAGTTGACGATACCTACGGCGTCACAAAGCTGATCAAGGAAATCCCGTCCGAGTCGTCCAACACGAGCGGCTTGACCTACGGGGAGGGCCTGCTGTGGTTCGCTGCCAATGGTCCCGGCGGCCGTTGGCGGACAGAGCGGTCGACGGATGCCCCCCACGGAGACGTCCTCGGTGTCGATCCGAAAACCGGGAAGACGAAGCGCCGCGAGAACATCCCCGGCGAAAGCGGGACCCACGGGATCGAGTACGACTCGTTCGAACCGGGCACCCTCTGGATCCAGGAGCTGAAGGCGCAGAAGGCCCACCAGGTCAAAATCGCCGATTGGTCCATCCTGAAGACGGTGGAGCTCCCTTACGAACGCGGTCACGGGATGATCCGCGTCGAGGACGGCCTCTGGGTCACGCACACGGGCCGCCGCTTGATCATCAAGCTCGACGTCGACACGAGCGAAGAGATGGACCGCATCGAAGTACCCGACCCGCATCCGGAACCACACGGGCTGTCCAAGCTGACGGATGACACGTGGGTGTATTGCGACGCGGCATCAGGGTGGGTTACTAAGATCGAGCTCGATCAATAACCGAGCTGAGACTCCGTCACCATGCCGAGCACGGCGACGAGAGGCGTGGAGCAAGTTTAGTGTGGGCAGGAGCCCACCCGTGTGCCAGGCTCAGCCCGGCCGATGATATGATGTGAACTTCTCGTCGCTGCGCTCTGCGCAGTGACGTCTGGCAGGTGGAATGACCCAGATCAAAATTGCTCTCGTTGGCTGTGGCGGCATGGGCACGCGCCACCTCTATGGCCTAAAAGAACTGACGGACACCCCGTTCTGTCGTGTCGAACTCGCCGCGCTGTGTGACATCAATCGCGAGAACGGTGAACGGGCGGCGGGCGAGGTCGAACGGATGATGGGATTTCGTCCACCCGTTTACACCGACCTCGAGGAGATGGCGAAGGCTATTCCCGACCTCGATGCCGTCGACGTGGTCACCGATCCGTCGTTCCACCACGATGTGGTCTGTCAGGCGCTCGATCTGGGGCTGCACGTGATGGTCGAAAAGCCGTTCGGCATGACGATCAAGACGTGTCGGATGATGATGGACGCGGCTGAGCGTAACGGGAAACTGATCTCGGTCGCCGAGAATTATCGACGCGATCCGTCCGCGCGGCTGGCCAGGCACATGATTGAGCAGGGAGCGATCGGGGATGTTTACGGGGCCGTTCTCCATTCCATACGCGCCGGAAAGCGCATCTTCATCACCCCGTGGCGTCACCTGAAGGAAAGAGCCGGACCGCTCCTGGACATGGGGGTGCACTACACGGATCTGATCCGCTATCAGTTGGGCGAAGTACGGGAGATCTACGCTGACGCGCGTCTGATCGAAACCGAACGCGAGAAAACACCCGAAGAGGGTTCGCAATACGGCTTCTACCAGGATCGGCACAAGGCGATGGCTGAGACCGTCCCCGCGACAGCTGAGGATTCAGCGTCCGCTCTGTTTCGTATGGAGAGTGGAATTGCCCTGAACTTCATGATGCAGCTCGCGGGCCCCGTCAGTTTTGGGCGGCAAATGATCTGGGGAATAGAGGGATTGATCGAGGGGTTCGGGAATCGAGGATCACAGATCAAGCTGGTCGAGATGGATGGCACCGTCGTCGAGCAGGCTGAACTCCTGACCCGCTTCCCCGACTTCGAGATCGAGCCGCTCGCTGATCACTTCTTTCCGACGAAGGTGTCTGTGGGCGACAAGGCCGTCGACTGGAAGCTGATTGCCCTCGAGTACCACGAACTGTCAGAGGCCATTCTTGACGGTCGTGACCTGGAGATCGATGGGGAGGAAGGCCTGCGGGATGTGGCCGCATCTCACGCGCTGTGCGAGTCGGCGATCGCCGGTCGGGCTGTGACGATGGATGAGGTTTGCGCGGGTGAGGTGTATGCGTATCAGCGGGAGATCGATGACCTGTTAGGCGTGAAGTAGCGGGCACTGTTGGTGCAAGGAAATGGTCCACCCCTAGCCCAAGGCTAGGGGAGAGGAATAAGGAAGAATCCTCTCCCGCTAGCGGGAGAGGACAGCTCGTGCTTGCACGTGCAGGTGAGGGCTAGAAGGCGCAGCGCAAGAGTCTAGGTAAGACATAGCGTCGAGGGCAACACAAGGAGTTGGTCCACCCCCAACCGAAGGTTGGGGGGAGGGGCCGCATAGGTGTTATCTCCTCGCAGGCAGAGCCAGCGACATACGGAAATAGACGAATGAGCAATCAAGTCGCAATCGGAGTCGACGTCGGAACCGGCAGTGTCCGTGCGGGTGTGTTCACGCTCGACGGCAAGATGCTGGCCAGCGTGACCGAGCCGATCAAAGAGAACCACCCGAAGGAAGACTTCTACGAACAGTCGTCGAGCGACATCTGGGAGCAGACGGGCAAAGTCGTCCGTCAGGCGCTTTCAGAATCGGGGCGATCCGGCAGCGATGTGATTGGGCTCAGCTACGACGCGACCTGTTCGCTCGTGGCCCTGGACGGACAGGGCAGTCCCGTGACCGTCTCCGAGAGCGGTGACGACGACTGGAACATAATCGTTTGGCGAGATCATCGAGCGATCGACCAGGTCAACCGGATCAACGGCGGCGGGTTCGATGTCCTCCAGTATGTCGGCGGTATTATGTCGCCTGAACAGGAGCCCCCGAAGCTGCTCTGGCTGAAAGAGAACCTGCCCGAGACGTGGTCGCGCACGGCCAAGTTCTTTGATCTCGCCGACTTCATGGTCTACCAGTCGACAGGACAGGATCTGCGGAGCCTGTGCACGAACGTCTGCAAATGGACCTACCTCGGCCACGAGTCGAAGTGGGACCAGGTGTTCTTCGACGCCGTCGGGATCGGCGATTTGTTCGAAGGCGGGCGCGTGACGAATGAGATCGCTCCGATGGGGGAGAACGCCGGTACGCTCACAGCAGAAGCCGCCGACCATCTCGGGCTGTCGACGAACACGACGGTCGGCGTCGGCATCATCGACGCACACGCTGGCGGCATTGGCGTCGCGGTCGACGAGTCGTCTCTCGCCCTGATCGGCGGCACGTCCTCGTGTCACATGGCCGTCGCCCCTGAATCCCGGTTCGTGAACGGTGTCTGGGGCCCTTACTACGGCGCGATGATTCCCGGCAAGTGGCTGAACGAAGGAGGCCAGAGCGCGACCGGCGCCCTGCTCGACCACACCATCGAACGCTACGGCGGCCGTAAGGACGGCGAGTCCCTCTCACACGTGCTCGACGGCAAAGACATGAACACCGTCCACGCCGAGCTAAACAGCTTCATCGCCAGCGAAGGCGTCGGCCCCGAGTATACGGAACGCATCCACATCCTCCCGTATCACCACGGTAACCGCTCCCCGAACGCCGACCCGAATGCCCGCGGGATTGTCTACGGCCTGACGCTCGACACGTCCTACGACACCCTCGCCCGCCTCTACTACGCCACCATCCAGGCCATCGCCTACGGCACGCGCCACATCATCGACGCGCTGGAGGAAAAGGGCTACGCGATCAGGACGATCAAAGCATGCGGCGGTGGCACCAAGAACCCGCTTTGGATCCAGACCCACGCTGATGCCGCTCAGCGCCCCATCGAACTCCCTAAAGAACCCGAAGCCGTACTTCTAGGTGCCGCCATCCTTGGCGCAGTAGCCGGCGGCGCATTCGACTCGATTGAGTCCGGCATGGGGGAGATGTGTAAGGCAGGCGAAGTGGTCGAGCCGAATGCGAGTAGCAAGGCCTATCACGATTGGAAGTATGGCTTACAGATGGAGATGTATCTGGAGCATCTTGCCCGAAGAAACAGCAGCCCAAAGTAGCAGCCAACGATAGACGGCGTCAGTTCGAGCGGAGTCGAGAACTCGCCTATATAGAAACCTAACGGGGGACTTCTCGACTACGCTCGAAGTGACCCCGCGTATCCTACTCCTAGCAAATGACCAACATTGCCCTTTTCGGCGCTGGAAGAATCGGCGCCGTCCACGCCATCAACATCGCTGCTAACACCAAGACCCACCTCAAATGGGTCGTTGACGTCTTCGAACAGTCCGCAAAGGGATTGGCTGACGCCAACGGCGCCCAATCAACCACATCCGTCGAAGCGGCCCTGTCCGATCCCGATGTTCATGGCATTATGATCGCCTCCTCAACGGACACCCACCTCGACCTGATCCTTGAAGGCATCAAGGCTGGCAAAGCCGTCTTCTGCGAGAAACCACTCGACCTGGATCTCGGGCGGGTCGACGAGAGGGTGGACGAGATCGAAGCGGCGGACACGCCGCTGCTCGTCGGGTTCAACCGACGATACGACCCGAACTTCAAGGCCGTGCACGACGCGATCGCGAACGGAAAGATCGGCGACCTGGAGATCGTGAAGATCACGAGTCGCGATCCGGGCCCCCCGCCGATCGAATACATCAACGTGTCCGGCGGCCTGTTCCGTGACATGATGATCCACGACTTTGACCTCGCGCGCTGGCTGCTGGGGGAGGATCCTGTAGAGGTGTTCGCATCCGCGAGCTGTCTCGTCGATCCCGCAATCGGGAATGCGGGTGACATCGACACTGCCGTCGTCACGATGAAGACGGCATCCGGGAAGCTATGCCAGATCGACAACAGCCGTCGCGCCGTCTACGGCTACGACCAGCGGATGGAGGTCTTTGGCAGTAAGGGGATGGCGAAGGCGGATAACGTGCAGACGAACACAGTCGAGGTGTGGGATGGCGATCGTGTGCATCGCGAAAAGCCACCCTACTTTTTCCTCGAACGGTATGCCGAAGCCTATCGCGCGGAGCTCGATCACTTCGTCGACGTCGTGAGCGGGAAGTCAGAACCCGCCGTGACCGCGCGTGATGGTCGGCAGGCATTGGCTCTGGCGGACGCCGCTTTGGCCGCATCTCAGTTGGGGCAGGCACAACAGCTCGGCTGACGTTCTACGTATTCGGAAGGATCCACGATGGCGGAATCAGAACCTGATTGGGAAGCGGACTTCGCCGCATTCGAACGGCTGGTCGGGCTTTCGCTTCCGAAAGCGCAGCGCGAGAAGGTTCTGGATCGCCTGAAGACGAACCGGAAGAAGTTCACGCAACTGCGTGATACCCCACTCGACTTCGGCGCGGAGCCCACCACCTTCTTCCGTCCGGTCGACCCGCCTGAGGGTTCCTCCTCCTTCTGGTTGTCAGAGCAAGCAGTCGACCGCCCTGCCGAGCCCGATGGACTCGCGTTTCTTTCAGCGGCTGAGCACTCCCGGTTGATCGCTGCCCGAGAGGTCTCTCCGGTCGAACTGGCCCGTCTTTACCTCGATCGACTCTCCAATTACGGCCCGAAGCTTAAGGCGCTGGTGACCCTCACCGAAGATCTCGCCCTGCAACAGGCGAGTGCGGCGGAGGATCGGCAGATGCGAGATGCACGTTTGGGGCCGTTGGACGGAGTCCCCTGGGGGGCGAAGGATCTGCTGGCTACGCGAGGCTACCGGACCACCTGGGGCGCGAGTCCGTTCAAGGATCAGGAGATTGACATCGATGCGACGGTTGTGGAGAAGCTTGAGGCCGCCGGAGCTGTCCTGGTCGGTAAGCTGTCATTGGGAGCGCTCGCCAGTGGACCCAATTGGTTTGGCGGATCGACGCGCAATCCCTGGAACCTGGAACAGGATTCGAGCGGGTCATCCGCCGGTCCCGGCGCGGCGACGGCTGCAGGATTGGTCGGGTTCAGCATCGGTTCTGAGACGCAGGGCTCGATCACGTCTCCGAGCAACCAGTGTGGCGTGACCGGGCTTCGACCGACCTACGGCCGGGTCAGCCGGTACGGGGCAATGGCCTTGTCGTGGACGATGGACAAGCTCGGACCGATGTGCCGATCCGTCGAGGATTGCGCGGCGGTGTTCGACGCGATCCGTGGGGAAGATTCACGAGATCCATCCAGCGTGGATGCGCCGTTCGCCTGGCCGCCTTCTTCCGAGCTCGAAGGCGTGCGGATCGGCATGGCCGTCGACTCATACGACGGGATCGAAGAAGAGCCGCTGAAGAAGGTGCACGAACAGGTGCGGGAGACACTCGTCGATCTCGGGGCTGAGATTGGGGAGTGGACAGCGCCCGATCTCCCAGCATCGGCGATCGAGATCCTCTTGAGCGCCGAAGCATCCGCATCCTTTGATTCCCTGCTTGCAGATGACAAAGCGATATCCGATCTGGTTGAGACCGACAAAAGTAACTGGCCGGCATCGTTCATCGCCGCGCGAGCGATTCCGGCTGTCGAGTATCTGAGGGCCCTCCGCAGCCGGCGTCCCTTGATTGACGCCTGGGAAGCCTCGCTCGTACCGTTCGATGTCATCCTGTCGCCAGGGAATGGTTCACGGAATCTCTCTGGCGCCAACCTGACCGGCCATCCCGCGTTGACGCTGAAGTGCGGGTTCCTCGAGGAGCAGCCCGTGAGCATGACGTTTGTGGGTCATCTGCACGACGAGTCTGGTTTGCTGGCGGCGGGGTTCGCCTACGAGTCCGCCACAGACTGGCACAAGAGACACCCTTCGGTCGATGCTTAGAGGACGACTATTCGTCCGGCGAGAAGTGGTCGTGCCGACATGGCAGGGCTGGTCGGTCATCGTAGGGATTCCCGTCGTGATCGCGGTGTTCGTGCTCGTGACGATCTATCCGTTCTTGAATACGAACAGACCGCTCGGTAGAGGCATCCTGGTCGTCGAAGGCTGGATGTCGAAGAGGCAGCTTGCGACGTGTGCCGAGATCGCTCGCTCGGGAGCCTATGATTCGGTGTTCGTGACCGGCGGCCCGATCGCCGAGGGCACATTCTTCAGCGAGCTCTACCCACAGTTCAATACGATCGCTGAGGTGGGGGCGCACCAGTTGGCGTCTGCAGGGCTGACTACTGTTGTCGCGGTTCCGAGGCCTGAAGTCGCGAAGGATCGGACGTACCATTCAGGACTCACGCTTCGCAAGCGGGTACTTGGACGTGGACCCCAAACAATGGATGTCGTGTCCGAGGGGCCACACGCCAGACGTTCGTGGATGTTGTACGCCGCCGCACTCGACGGTGTCGCGGACGTCGGTATATTGGCCGTCGATCCGATCGTCTACGACCCGGAGCGCTGGTGGACCAAGAGCAGCGGTGTCCGGTCGATGATCGGTGAGCTGCTTGCCTACGGCTACGCAACGTTTCTGTTCTATCCGAATCCCGACGAGGATCTCGAGAGGATGGTTCGAAAGGAGGACGCTCAATGAGCGATCGAGGATACGTGAATGGGGATCTCCTGTGGACGGTCGATCAACTGAATGATCGCCTGGGAGATCCCAACGTGCGAATCGTGGACACGCGACCCGTGCACGAGTACGTGGAAGGCCATATTCCCGGGGCGATCCACATCGACGTCTACGGGATCAGCCTGGCGGATACGCGGGCGGAGCCGTTCGTGTCGTTCATGAATATGTATGCCTACTTCCTGGGCAGTCGAGGCGTCGGCTCTGACCATACGGTGGTGTTTTACGAGAACAACTCCGGCATGCGCGCCGCTCGTGGTTTCTGGGTGTGCGAGTATCACGGTCACGAAGATGTGCACGTGCTCGACGGGGGCTTTGGTGCCTGGCTGGCCGCCGGTTACGAGGTGACTCAGGTGACGGAAGAGGCAGAAGCCGCCACGTTTACGAGTAACCCGAGACCGCCGCTCAACATTGGCTTAGAAGAGATCCGGGATGCGTTGGATCAGAGCGATTTCATACCGCTCGATACCCGAAGCGAGGGCGAACACTATGGTGAGACCGTACGGTCGGCCAGGGGCGGCGCGATTCCGGGCGCCGTCCATATCGAGTATGTCAACAACCTGGACGAGAATGGCTGCTACAAATTGGGGGACGAACTGCGCACGATGTATGAACGTGCCGGCGTGATGCCCGAGCAGACCGTCGCCTGCTACTGACAGGGCGGATACCGTTCCTCTCACAGCTACCTGGCGTTGCGGCTGATCGGCTACGAAAACGTCCGCAACTACATCGGCTCGTGGAAGGAATGGGGAGACAGGCTGGAATTGCCTGTGGAGATACCCGTAAGGGACGGTCAGGTTGAGGGCACGTAGACGGCAATCTCCGATTGCCCTTAATTCGTCCGAGTACGGCCTGGACCAACCCGATTTCAGAATCAAATGCTGACCCCTGACCAAACCGCCACATTCCAACGCGAGGGATACCTCGTGTTCGACGACGTCTTCAGCCCTGAGGAGGTCGAGGCCTACGGTCAGGGCTACGACGACTGCCTGGACCGTCTGCGCGGCGAATCTCGGCTGAAGAATATCCGGAAGGGAAAGCTCGAGGACGGCACCGATACGGAAGTCTATCAGATCCGGTGTGCTCATCTGGCCCATCCGGTCTTCGACCAGCTCATCCGCGATCCGAGGATTCTGGATAGTGTGACAGATCTGATCGGGCCTAACCTTCGCCTTGTACTGTGCCAGGGGCTCCACAAGCCTGCGAACACAGGGGGCGAAATCGGCTGGCATCAGGACGATTACTACTTCAGGGTCAGCAAGCGCAATGCTGTTGTGTCCTGTTGGATGGCCTTCGAAGATGTGACCACGGAAAACGGTTGTATGTGGGTTATCCCCAGGGCGCACGACCGTCTGTGGGATCACGAGGGGATCGAGTCTGCAGGATATGTGATGCGCGAACCGGATGAGGCCTCTGTCATACCCGTCGAGTTGAAGGCCGGGCAGATGATGTTTCACCACGGCTCAACGCCACACCGATCACTCCCGAACACCACAGACACGGCCAGGCGTGCACTCGCCACTCACTACATGGATGCAACGGCGAGTATCCTGGGTGGCAAGGCAACAGGGAATCGGAGCCACCTGAGAATACACCCATCATTCGTGGGGCCGCATAGGATGCGAACCGTTACATTCAGGTGAGGGTTCGCCACAAGGCGCCTCGTAGGAGCCGTCCCCCTCCTCCACCAAGACTACGGAGGGCAGACCGCCGGCGAGCTCTTCGTATAGACAAAAACGCCCTCGTGCCAAACACGAGGGCGTTGCCATTTGAATCTGTTGCAGGATTGCTCTCCGCTCTCTCCCCTCCGCTCCCCGCCCTATATCAACCCATCCCTCTCCAACCACCCCAACGTCGTCTCAAACGCCCCCAGCGTCTTCTGCACATCCTCATCCGAATGGCCCGCCATCGTAATCGGCGTTCCCGGGAAATCCACGCTGTTCAACAGCATGCCCATCCGAAGTCCCTTCGACACATCTGGTCGAGAGGGCGACTTCAGCTTGTTGATGTCGTGTGCGAGGGGATCGAACTCGAGCGCCTTGATCCCCGGGATCCCGTGGTCGATCACCACCCGGAAGGACGAGAACTCGCCATAGACACCCCAGCCCAGCCCACGATCGTCGATGATCTTCGCCAGACCGTGACGCAACTTCGCAGCTGTTTCGTTTGCGTGCGCCTGGGGCTCACCTGTCGACGCGATCTTCAGCGTCGCGATACCGGCTGAAGCCGACAGGGGATTCGCGTTGAACGTCCCCGGATGCGGCATCTTCTTCTCCGGATCGGTCTCGCGGATCGAGAGCAGGTCCATGATGTCTGCCCGCCCCGCACACGCCCCGCCGGGAAGCCCGCCGGCTAGGATTTTGGCCATTGTCGTAATGTCCGGCGTGATGCCGTAGTGTGCCTGTGCGCCGCCCGGTGAGACCCGGAATCCCGTGATGACTTCGTCAAAGAGCAGGATGACTCCGTGCTCCTCCGTCACCTGCCTCAGATCGGCCAGGAACTGAGGCGGACACGGGATTGCACCCCACCCGCCTCCGGTCGGCTCGATCAACAGGATGGCCACGTCCGGATCCGACGCGAGATGTTCGCGAACGGCGTCGATATCGTTCGGCGGAAGGACAATCGTGTTGTCCACGACCGCTTGAGGAATCCCCGGAACCGGCGTGTCCAGCGGCGGGCGAGCAGCCGGAATAACCGAATCGTGCCAGCCGTGGAAGTGACCGGCGAACTTCACGATGTTGTTTTTGCCCGTAAACATCCGCGCCAGCCGGATCGCCATCAGCGTCGCTTCGGTTCCCGAATTCACAAACCTAACCCGCTCCGCCGACGGGATCAGCTTCTGTACCCACCGCCCCCACTCGATCTCCAACTCGTGCGACGCCCCGTAGTGCGTACCCTTCGAGATCTGCGCCGTCACCGCCTCCACCACCTCCGGCGGATTATGGCTCAGCAACAGCGCCCCGTGACCGCACCAGTAGTCGATAAACTCCCGCCCATCCAGCCCATATTTTTTCGTTCCGTCTGCATAACTCACATACACAGGAAACGGGTCGGCGTGCCGGTTGTCGTGGGTCACTCCGTCAGGGAAGACGTCACGAGCCTGNTCGGCCAGAGCGCGATCTTTGCAGAAGGCCTCTTCGTATGTCTCTATGATTGTTGGCATTGGGTTTCTCGANCAAAGGCGTTCCAAAACACCAAGAGGCGTTCCAGGTTCCAAGGAAAAACATCTGCCTTGAGCTTGAAACCTGGAACTTGGAACGCATTTCGTCTCTTTGGAACGTCTCTTCCTTTCCTCTACAGGCCTCCCATCTTACAAACCTCATCCCATTCCTTCTTCGTCACCGGCTGAATAGACAACCGCTGACCCNGCTGTACGACCTTCATCTCCTCCAGCTTCTTGTTCGCCTTCAGGTCTGCAAGGTGAACGAAGTTCTTGGCCTTCTTCTTCCACTTCACGTCGAACGAGAACCAGCGCGGATCCTCTTCCTTCGACTTCTCGTCGTAATACCGGTGCTTCTTGTCGAACTGATTCGGGTCCGGATACCCNGCTTTAGTGATCTCGACGACCCCCGCGATGCCGGGCTCCNCACAGTTCGAGTGATAGTAAAACGCGAGATCACCCTTCTGCATGCCATCGCGAATGAAGTTACGCGCCTGGTAGTTCCGCACCCCCGTCCAGTATCCCGTCGACTTGGGCCGATCCTTGAGCTCGTCGAACGAGCATTCCTTCGGTTCGTTCTTCACGAGCCAGTAGTTCTTCTTCGCTGCCATATTGCACCTATAAGTTGGGGCAGGTCACCCTGAGCGGAGTCGAAGGGCTCAGCATGCCAACGGTTTACTCCATCACCTCCAGCGCCCGCTCCTTCCACTCATCATACTTCGGCGAAAGCCGCAACGCCCCATTCGTCTGCACCACAAGCTCCCCACTCTGCCCTCGGGGATCCCCCCGGTTCTCGTTGATCTCCGCCAACCGTTTACGCCACAGGTTGACGCGATCGGCGTGACTCTCGCTTTTCGACAGCTCACGACACTCGAGCGGATCCTCTTCCAGGTCGAAGAACATCTCTTCACCCGTGTGGTGATACCAGACGTATTTCTCACGACCATCCGTCACATACTGCATGCCGTATTCGGCGTCGTAACAGGTGGTATGCTCGCCCTGGACGAAGTCACGCCACTCGGCGTTCGGATCCCGTGCGATTGTCAGCAGACTCTTACCATCAACGTTGTCGGGAATATCGACGNCCGCTGCATCCAGACAGGTCGGCATGATGTCACGCAATTCGATCGGCTGATCCAGCACCTGCTCACNATCGATGTCCCAGGCCGACGGGAAGCGCATCACGAAAGGAACGCGCGCCGAGCCTTCGTAGGCATACGTCTTCCGCCAGTGATGGTGGTCGCCCATCATATCGCCGTGATCGGACGTGAAGATCACCATCGTGTTGTGCCAGACTTCACGCGAATAGCGCTTGAGTTCGTAGAGGACACGCCCGATCTGGTGGTCGATGAAGGTGATGTTGCCGTAATAGCCGGCCCGTGCGCGGTGTGTCTCAGCGTCTGTCCGGTGGGAGAAGGGTGCATTCGTATCTGCCACCTTCTTGTCCCAGCGGTCACACCAGTCTCCGACTGCCGCTCGAGGGATGTCGGGATTCCCATTATACATGTCGAAGTACGTCTGCGGCGCGTCATACGGTGAGTGAGGTCGTGCGAACGACAGCCACATGAAGAACGGCTTCGTCGGATCACGGTGCTTCAAGAACTTGATGCCCTCGGAGGCCGTCCACCACGAAGGGTGCAGATGTTCGGGCAGATGCGTCGGACGCGCCATCCAGCTGTTCCAGTCCACACTGTGATCGCGATACCCGTAGGGCCCTTCCTTGTTTTCGTCGAACCACTCGTGGTAGTCGCTGATGAAGTCACCCTCACGGCGTCCACTCTCGTCGAGCACCATGTTATGGAACCCGTAGAGCCGACGCTGAGGCGCGAAGTGCATCTTGCCGACCGCCTGCGTATGGTAGCCCGCTTTCGCCAGTTCACCCGGCAACGTCGCCGGATACTCCAGCGGATCCGTCCCGGTCATCGTCAGGCGTCCGTGGTTCCACTGATCCATCCCTGTCAGAATCCCGGCACGAGCCGGCGTGCACGAGGGCACCGACGTATACGCGTGCGGAAACCGAGCCCCATCTTCCGCCAGCTCATCCAGATACGGCGTCTCGATTACAGGATGTCCGTCGCAGCCAAGGCAGTCGCCGCGCTGTTGGTCGGTCGTTATCAGAATGATGTTAGGTCGCATAAGCCGTCATCCCTGCGAAAGCGGGGATCCATAAATAGAAAACCTACGTAGAGTGACGATATACAAGCGTAGATTCCCGCTTCCGCGGGAATGACTACCAACAGGACTTCAGTAAGCGAATCCAATTCCCGTTCAAGACTTTCTCGATATCACCTTCCGAGTACCCGCGATTCTCGAGTATATCCGGCAGCCGCTGTAAATCCGCGATCGTGTTCAGATCGTTCGGCGACTGCTCCTGCCCGAACCCACCATCCAGGTCTGTCCCGATACCCGAGTGATCACAGTTCCCGAGCAGCTGACTGATATGGTCGATATGATCGACAACCGTCTTAAGGGTGGCTTCCGTTCGTTGCTCGTAGCAGGGAACCTCCCGCTGCCAGTTCGGATCGAGCATCCACGCGTCGAAGGCTGCGCCGATGACGCCGCCGCGTTCGGCGATCGCCTTGATCATGTCATCAGTCAGCTGACGTTGTCCCGGCGTGAGCGCGCGACAGTTGTGGTGAGACGAGCATACGGGGCCGTCGTACGCCTCGAGTGTCTCCCAGAAGCCCTGATCCGTCGTGTGCGTCATGTCGACGATGATGCCGGCATCCTTGAGCGCGTCGAGCAACGGTTTGGCGCGCGGTAGCAGCCCACCCTCAGTCCCCGTCCCGTGCGCATACGAGCTGACCCCGTAGTGCTGGATGCTGACCATCCGCAGACCGCGCTCATACCACTCCGGCACCTGATCCGGATCCATGATCGCGTCGGCGCTCTCCATCGCGAGCATCAGCCCGATCGGTTCGTTCGGGGCCGGATCCTTCCACGCCTCGATCGACGCATCCAGATCCTCTGCCGAACGGATAAATCGGATCTCGCCTTCCTGCTCCATCGCCTCGTAGAACGCGTAATGCCCCATCCCGACACCGTGGCACTGAGACTGGACATACATCCCCGTCTTGGTCCACTCGTCGTTCGCATCCGTCCTGGACATCACCGTCCCGAACACGATCCCGACGTGCCCCTTCCGCAGTTCCGGGAACGTGGTCGTGCAGCTCCCAAAGCTCCGAGTTACCGGTTCCGAGTCGTGAATCCGCACCGTCAACGCCGGCTGCGTCAGATCCCGGTTCACCTGGATAGCAGAAAACCCCAGGTCCAGGTGGCTGTCTATAACCAGTCTGTTTGCCATAAAGGGTGGAACCGCAGAGGACGCAGAAGACGCAGAGGAACCCAAGGTTGTAATTTGAGGCATCTCCAAGCCCCGACCTCGCCGGGACCTTCATCTTGATCCCCTCTGCGTCCTCTGTGGTTCCCTAGCCTTCCCAAGCTGTCTTGAAGAACCGAATCAAATTCTCGTGCGCGATCTTCTCAATATCCTCTTCCCCATACCCGTGATCACGCAGGTTGTCTACGAACGTCTGGAGATCATCGATCGTGTTGTAATCGATAGGGGACAACTCCCGCCCAAAGCCTCCGTCAAGGTCTGTCCCGAACGCCACGTGATCGGTGTTACCCGTCAGCTCGCAGATATGATCGATATGAGCGATCGCCGCCTTCATCGGCCGCGTCGAGTTCGCGTAGTGCGTCGACGGGTCGTCCCAGTTCCAGAACGGGCTCAGCATCTGCTCGGCGAACACCATCCCAATCACACCGCCACGGTCCGTGATCGCCTTGATCATGTCGTCCGTGAGATGACGTTGGCCTGGTGTGAGCGCGCGGCAGTTGCAGTGACTGGCGTGAACGGGTCCCTTCCAGTGGTCGAGTATCTGCCAGAAGGCCAGGTCGGACGCGTGACTCAGGTCGATCGCGATATCAGTCTCTGCGAGCGCATCCATCAGCGGGTAGGCGGGCGGATACAACCCGCCAACGGTCCCAGTACCGTGTCCATACGTGTTCGCCCCAAAGTGCGTCAGAGAGACGGACTTCAGTCCGGCTCCAGCCCAAAACGAGACATTGTCCGGCCCGAGAATCGGATCCGCACTCTCCATCGTCAGGATCAGCCCGACCGGCGTGTCGTCCTTGGGATCTGCCCACATCGCCACCGACTTGTCGAGATCGTCCGCCGTCTTGATCCAGAAGATCTCACCCTCACGCTCCAACGCTTCATAGTAGTGAAGATGTGACCGCCCCCGCGCATGAGCGACTGCCTGCGTACGAACCGAGTTATGCGTCGCCGTCGTCGGCGCCTGCACCCGCGCCATGACCGTCGTCAGCATGATCCCGACACGNCCTTTTCGCATCTCTGGCAACGAGACGGTAACCGTTGCCGGCTTGTGCGGCCAGGGCCCGGTACGCCGCTCCAGCGAATCCGCGTGCTGCGACACGGTTCCCCGGATCGGATCCTCCCGCTCTCGCAGAACCTGAACCGGCTGCGTCAGATCGCGCCGCTTATACAGCGCGTTGAAGGCCATATCTAAATGGCCGTCTATAATCAGTACAGGGTTACTCAAGTATGATCTCTCTATGCGCCGTTCCAGGAAACAAGCTCNAAGGAATCTGGTTCTCCCTGGATCTTGGAACCTGAAACTTGGAACTGTTTTAGAGTTTATCCGTAAGCGCCCTTCTCGTGTCTGCCTAAGAATCGCTGAAGCCGTGGGCCAGCCCCGTCCCAAACGTGCTCTGGCATCTGATAGTCGATGAAGGGGTAGAAACGTTGGGCGAGGATCCTTCGACTGTAAGTGGCGCCCGCAAGCAGACGCGGTTCGTCGGTCGTGTTCACCGGACCGCGATGCCAGACCTGGTTGTTGAAGCAGTAGGCGTCGCCCGCTTTGGCCAAGATAGAGACAGGCCCTCGATCGCGAAATGTCGGATTGTCCTCACCTGAGGGAGGCTTGCGACCGGCCAGGTGGCTTCCGGGTACGACCTGGGTTGGCGCCCGATCTTCGGTGTCCACGTCAGTGAGTGGTGTGAAGATCTGGAGGACCGTGCAGGGAGGCGGGCAGTCGGCATCGTGACCGTCCGTGTCATCGGGTAAGGGATACTGGCAGACGTCGTCCAGATGCCATCCGCCTCCCACGCCCGGTTCGTTGTAGAGCGCGTTCTGCGACATGAGATGGCAGTCGTCACCCAGAATCGCTTCGGCAATGGTCGGGAAGGGTTCGTGCACGATCAGATCGCGGAACGACCGGTCATACTCGAACATCCGCATCATGCTGTTCCGGCGGATGTGGTCGCCTGCTTCGTCTTCGCGGATCGCCTCGTCGTGCCACTTGCGTTTCATGGCGTCTCGGAGCACGGAGACCTCGTTTTCGGACAACATCGGACCGAGATAGGCATAGCCGTCTACCCGCAGGCTTTCACGGATACGGCCGAGCAGGGCTTCGTCCGGTGGGGCGCTTGACCCGGTTAGAGTCTGGTCAGACATCGGACAGGTGGGATCCGACGATCGATCTCTGGACTTTGGTGACCACGTCGTCAGGATCGAAGGGCTTGAGGACGAACCCCTGGACGCCCAGGTCGAGGGCCTGCACGACGAGGTCGCGTCTCGAGTGACCGGTCAGGAAGATCACGGGAAGGGAGTTCAATGCTTCGGTGCGACGGACTTCCATGTAGAATTCGAATCCCGACATATCCGGCATCTCGATATCGACGAGGAACAGATGCGGCGGATTCTTGAGGGCGCACTGCAGGGCACGTTGCGGTGATCGGAATGCCTGGACGGCGAAACCGTTCTGACTCAGCACGCCCTCGACCGTGGTGGCGCCGATGATGTCGTCTCCCGAAAGCAAGTTCTGCAGNAGCGATTTCATCTTGGGCACATCAATCAGCTTGACCAAGAAACCGTCGGCGTTCCGGTAGAGTAGGATTGATTCGCCTTGCTCGTCGATATACCCGGTTAACACCACGACCTTGATGTCCGGATACTGCTGTTTCGCTGCCTCCAGCAGCTGCCAGCCCGAAATCTCCGGTATCATCAGGTCGGTCTTGATCAAGTCAAACGTGCGCCGCGCCAAGATACTCAACGCCTGCTCGCCAGTCTCCGCGAGCATCACGTCATACCCCTCGTGACGGACCAGCGTCGAGACGGCGTCGAGCACCTCGGGCTCGTCATCGACGATCAGGATTGTCTTCCGTGCCATCGGTTCCCAATGTTAGGATGCGGACGGCAACGATACGCGGAATTTGGCAGGGTCGCAAGGTTTGTGGGAGGGCTCGTCAGATTGAGGATTCGTGTTNGTTTAGGAAAGGCGCTGGGGGGCAAGAAAGAGCGCGTCGGGCAGGCGGTTGCTTGCCGGGTCATAGCCTTTGCGACGGCCGGCCCCCTACGCGCTTTTCTGGGGCGCTTCTCTCGCGCGTCTTTCTCTTCTTTTTTGCCCTTGCCGTCAATAGACGATTTTGAGACTTTAAAGCCACTTGGATCTAGAGGTCGGGGCGTGGCTCAGCCCGGTAGAGCACCTGCTTTGGGAGCAGGGGGTCGTAGGTTCAAATCCTATCGCCCCGACCACATTTCTAAGTTTTNGTTTTTATGACAGTTAGTGTCGTCGGTCGTGTTTGACGACAAAGCAGGTTTCGCCTCTAAGCAGGGGGTCATCAGACTCCCAGATTTGGAGGCTATTTCTATGTATATCCGTGATGCATATGATTTGTTTATGACCGAAAAGCGTGGAAATGCTCACAACAACAAGGCATAGTAACACCATTTTCATTCTTCTGTAATTTCCCATCACTTCCTCAAGCCAAGATAGGCGACTCGCATCAATCTCTCGTCCAAACAGCCCATCAAGCATCTCTTGCATTAGCGTTCCTGACACCCAAAACTATATTCCTAATGCAGCAGCGCAAGCAGCAGACCTTCAGAGGTCAAAACTCAAAGACGTGAGGGAATTATGGCAGATGTCGAGGACCGTCAAACGACTATGGAGAAGCGTCTACGCTTTCACAAGGTGATGATTAACGTCCTTGCCTTGCTTGTTTTGGCCTCAGCAGGTAGCCGGGTGTGGGAGCAGTTTAGCGGCCCCGGAGAGTTGACGGTCACAGAGTTGAATGTGGTTGACGCCGAAGGGAAGGAGCAGGTGAACTTGGGTGCGGATAAGGACAG
>PBWH01000024.1 GCA_002727195.1 Gemmatimonadota bacterium | reverse complement strand
CACCGACACCCCACCTGCCCTGCAGATCCTGAGCGTCAGACGTCGTAACGCCTGCGGCACAAACCAGCAAAGCAAGACACAGTATCTTGAATGACCTCAATCGAACCCTCCTTCGATGTGCGACTGATTTGAGCGAATCAGACGCGGGTGTTGCTGTTTCCGTGAAAGAACGGGCTTCCCTCACAGTTGAAAACGCAATATCGCTCTGACGATAGGCCCGATCCCCCTTTCACTCTAAGTGCTTGTTTAATAGCCACTAAAAGAAATTATTCAAACTCAATAGTCATTGAATACAACTAAAAAATTGTGTTTAACACATCCAAACACAACCCCTGAAATGAATACTTATGCGGTGCATGAGACCGTCAATATTGTAGAATCCGCGATCTAATGTCAAGGAATTTTCCATACCAAAAGGTTACTTGTTGGGAACTATTAAGGTGTTTGGTGTGCCGTTGAAAGAATGATTATCATTAGGGGATTCTGCGGGAATGGATGAACCGGTAGATCGAGAGGCGACTCGGCTCTGACCGGTCAGCAGGAACGATCGGGGAAGGTCAGGACGAATCGCGCACCGCCATGGGGGCTGTCTCCGACCTCCAGAGTCCCTTCGTGAACAGAAACGACCCGGGAAACGATGGCCAGGCCGAGGCCCACACCGCCAATCCGGCTGCTTCGGCTCTCATCGGCCCGGATAAACGGCTCCAGGACGCGATCCCTCAGGTCTTCCGGCACCCCGGGACCATCGTCTTCAACTGAAATGTGAACGCCCTCGGGTCCGCCCCACGCACTCAACCAGACCTGCGATCGAGCGTGACGTGCGGCATTCGTGGATAGATTCAGGATCGCACGCTTCAGGAGCCGCGGGATGGCCGTGACCGTTGGCACCTCACAGTCCACGTGGACGGCCACATCCTCTCTAAGGTCTTTGACAACCTCGAGCATCTCGCTCAGAACCGGCATTAGTGGGACGCTCTCCAGCTCGGCCGCCTCTTCCAGATGCTCCATTCGGACGTAGGTCAGCAGTTCCTCGACAAGGTCGTTCACCTCTGACAACGTATTCTGAATCCTCGTGAGCTGCTCGTCCTTCTCCTCCGCTGTCGTAGCCGCCTCAGCATCGTCCAGAATGAAGTAAAGCCGGGCCATCGGCGTTCGCAGTTCGTGAGACACTGCCCGGAGCAAGTTGTTCTGTCCATCGATCAGGCTCTGAATCTGGTCCGCCATCCGGTTAAACGTGGATGCGAGTTCTCCAAAGGCGTCAGCCTGCTCTAAAGATGCCCGACAATCCAGATCCCCCTCACCGAAACGCTCGGCGACGCTCGTCAGTGCGTTAATTCGCCGATCCAACGGTCTGATCAGGAAGTATATGGCCGGTCCCACCAGGAGGATCGGGATCCCGATCACGCTCAGGAGAAAGAGGTTGCGAACCTCGCCCCATTCCCCACTTGGCCCTCCCGGTGGAGGCGGACGTTCGAACCTGAACCAGGAACGCCGCTCGGGTCGTCCCCCGCGCCCCTCTCTCCCGCCACCGCGGAACCGGTCGAAACCGCCCAACCTCGGTCCGTCGAATCCCAGACGGTCGCCACGACCCAGCCGGCCGACGAACACCTGCCCGTCGAGGAACAGAGCATAGACCTGTGGCGGCTGATCCTCCTCACGTGCCACGAACGCAACATCACCCCTGAGGCGCTCGACGATCTCCACGGGGAGGTCGGAGGGATCCTTGATCTCGAAGACAAGGCGGGCCGCCCGGGAGAGACGCCAAAGCTCTTCCTCGTCGTGGAACAGGTTGTCCGCCTGGATTCTAGCCTTGATGAATTCGGCCGAGTCGATCAGCCGCTCGTCGAGGCTCCTGCGTCGCGCCGTATCCAGGCCGATGCTCAAGATGTATAGGGTACCGAGCGTGCCGAGAGTCAGGGCCACTGCGATGCCCACGTAAACCCTGAGGAAAAGGCGGTTCAACGCTTCTCCCCGGCCATCAGGTAGCCTACGCCTCGGACGGTCTTGATGTAGTGGGGGGCTTCCGGGTTATCTCCCAGTTTCTGGCGAAGCCGGGAGATATAGACATCGACGCTACGGTCCAAGCCGTCGTAGTCATATTGGAAGAGGGTCTGGTAGATATCTTGGCGGCTGACGACCTCGCCGGCTCGGGACGTCAGGTAGGAGAGCAGGTCGAACTCCGTCGTCGTCAGCTCGATCTGTGCGCCCGCGATCTCGGCTTCCCGTCGGGTGCCATCGACGGTCAATTCGCCGACGACCATCTTCTCAGCCCGCAGAGGAGACGGGCTTGACTTCGAGCGTCTCAACAACGCGCGCACCCGGGCGAGCAACAACCGCGGTTTCACCGGCTTCGTGACGAAGTCGTCCGCGCCGAGTTCCAGCCCGAGGATCTCGTCGAGATCGTCATCCCGGGCCGTCAGGATCAAGATCGGCCCTGTATAGCCAGGGCGAACGGCTCGGCAGACATCAAACCCGTCCATCCCCGGGAGCATGATATCCAGCACCACGATATCGGGCTGCTCACGGGTAATCGTCTCGGCTGCGATCTGTCCGTTCTCTTCGTGCAGCACGCGGAACCCCTCGCGCTCAAGGCGTTCCTTCGTCAGTTCTGCGAGCTCAAGGTCGTCCTCGACCAGGAGAATGGTGTTCGGTCCGTCCACGTCGGGTTTGCCTCCGTCCGGTTGTGCGCGTCGATGGTGACCCTCTGAAGGTAGGGTCACCTCCGGTTGGCAAGCAATCGGATCAGGACGCGTAGCCCAGCCGCGTCAGCTCTCGCCTGAGCTGTCTGCGGGCGCGGCAGATCCTGGACTTGACCGTTCCTTCGCTGCAGCCCAGCGTCTGCCCCACCTCCCGATAAGATAACCCGTCAATCTCCCGCAGGACGAGGGTCGACCGGAACTCGGGTGAAAGTGCGGTCAACGCTTGCTGAAGGGCCTCACCCGCCTCACGGCGCTCGACGCCGGCCTCCGCTCGGTTCGCTTCCGTGAACAACGATTCTCCGAGATCGCGTTCAGACCACCAACTCGGATCTCTATGTTCGCATCGCGCCTGGCTGGCCTGCTTGATCCAGTCCTTGCAGCAGTTTACGGTAATCCGGTAGAGCCACGTATACAGCTGGGCGTGACCGCGGAAGCGATGGATCGAACGGTGCGCGCGGATGAACACCTGTTGCGTAATGTCCTGAGCGTCGTCCTCGTCCCGCGCAAAAGCCGATGCGAGCCGCATGATCCGGTCGCGATATCGCTCATACATCGCCGCAAAGGCGGCGTCCGCCTGTCCATCGTTCGCCATCCGGCACAATTCGGCATCCGGCAGGTCTGATGCGGTCTCGAGATTCTTGGATAGAGTCGCTGTGGTCGACATATCGATCACTCCTGGCATCTGATTTTGTGCCAAAGATAGAGGATCGGAGCGACCGCGTCTGTAGGGCCTTTGTCCGGCGTCTGTAACAGACTGTAACAGTGTCGTTTGTGTGCAGATACGAAAGAGCCCCGGTTCCGCGTGGGAACCGGGGCTCTTGTCGACAGGGCTGACCGTCAGTAGGTCAACCCGAAAAACGCAGCAAAAACCAGAAAGTCATTGAACCAGACCATATTGTCGTTATCCAGATCCATCGCAGGATTGAAGTCCGCGTCACCGCTCGTCTTCCCGAACTGATCAACAAAGATTAGGAAGTCCGAGAATCCAACATCGCCGCTCCCGTCGAAATCCCCGACCAGCATCTTCGATATGGTCCAGGATCTGGTGTCTGAAGAGCCGTCGGCGCTCGTCACCGTCACCGACACTGTCTCGTCCTGAGATCCCTTAGGGACTGTTAGGACGAGCGTTCCAGACATCTCGGCCTCCGCGACATCGTTTACCGTCCACGCGTAGGTCACGCCGTCACCATCGGGATCGGCCCCGTCCACCGTAAAGGTCACGTCTGTGCCCTCCATCCCGATCACCCGGTCCCGATCGGGATCGATCGACGTGAAGGCCGCGGATCTATTGACGTCGGACACTGTGATCTCGACCGCGAGGGCCGCCTGCTCCGAACCATCGGTGACGGTAAAGGTCACTTGCTGGATGGCGTCCCCGACGTCGAACCCGGGCACCCACGTAAATGTAGCATCCTCGAAGGTCGCACCAGAAGGCAGTCCCGTCGCCGTATACGTCAGTGTGTCACCGTCTTCATCGGACCCGGTCACCTCGAAAGAAAGCGTCTCTCCCTCGAGTACGGCCTTGGCGTCGATTGCTGCGAGAACGGGCGCACGATTGACGACCTGGGGAAAGCTCTGTGCGTCACCCGGGTTCGTTACCTGAGCGCCGGCAGCCGGAGTACCGTCCCCGTCGGGGTCTCCGAGCTCGGTGCCATTCGTATGACCGTCACCATCCGAATCCGCCATGGCGAACGCGACCGTCCAGTTGGCCGTCGCCGTGCGGCCGAACCCGTTGAGCGGCAGGGCCGAACCAAACGCATTCCGAGGCCCGCCGCTGGACGACGTGTGACAGGTCTCGCACCCGAAGATACTTCCATTCGGGATCTGGTTGATGCGCGATGAACGAGCCTCAGCCGAGTGTGAAGTGAGTAAGAGAACACCAAAACTGAGGAAACAAAACAAGAACAAACGCCGCATAGACCTTTCCCTCACAGTGATTCAGGTGACAGCCCCCCTGCTGGCAGAGACTCAGACCCCACTTCAACCCACGTAAGGTCGAATAGTTCCTGTCGGACTTCGCTTACCCGCCGATTTTCCTAGAGAAATCGCCCGGACCCAACTTATAGAAAAAATTAGGGGAAATACTTCGGCCGAAAGGTCAGAAAGGCCTTTCGTCTCGGTCAGCACGGCCTATTTTGTGAGGTATGGAGCCGGGGAAATGGATAAGAAGAGAGAGGAGGAAGAAGGGCTGGACCCAGGCAGAACTGGGGTCCAGGCTGGATCCGCCCGTTGCTCATCAGCAGATACAGAAGTGGGAAAACTCCAGTAACCTGGAGTTGCGCACACTACGACGCATTCACAACGCGCTGCCCATCCCGGAAGTCGGTTTATTGATCGGCATTGACAACCCGACCGGTGAGGTCGAAATCGCCCCCGGTGTGCCTATCTCGGCAGACCTGGCGCGGGATTTGGCTGAAATCACCTCGACGGAAGACGGTCGGGGCGTTCTCACCGAACTATTTCGACTATGCGCTGAAGGACCTGAGGTGCTCGCTCAGGCGCATCGGATACTAACGGCGTTGACGCCTCATGGATCCAATTCCAACTCTCGCTAGCATCTTAGGCCGCGCCAAAAACTTTCCTTTCGAATCCCACCATTCTTCACAATCTCCACCCAAACAGGTAGATCTCGGTGTTCCGTTCCAACCGAACACCCTGCCATCGGAGACTTAGACCACCTCCCCCCGCATAGGTTCCCCTTCCAACTCAAATTTCTCTGCCGTTTACGAGGCAGGAATTCGCCCGGCTGTGGCGGTACTGGCCGTGGCAAGCACCCCCCAGAGGGTTCGGGCAAGATCGCCTGCCAGGCTCCGCGATTTCGCGCTGGTTCCCGGCAATCCGTTTAGGGTCCCCCACGAGATCGGCCCGAATCGAGGTCCAGATCCACTCCTGCGCCAGCCTCGCCTAGCCAATCGTCAGGCCCCTCCTGCCTGTCCGTCGGCAAGATCTCCTTACGACACGAGCGATCGTCCGGCATTAGACCGAACGATGTTTCACGAAGTTCCCGCTATGGAAAAGAAACTAGAACCGGCGACGGGGAGTTCAAAGCAAGTCTGCTGGCGGAGTTGAGTGAGAGACCGCGGGCGGGGCTGAGGCGGACAGGTGCTCTTTGAGGCAAGGCTAAGCGTGTAACGCAGGTAGCGCGAATCCAAGCAAACAAGAAACGCCGGGTCAACCCGGCTCTTCGTCCGTGTTCGACCCGGCGTGATTNCGGTAGAGATGGTAGGCACAATCAGGCCCGACCATCCTAGTCGCCGCCTTCCTGGAAAGTTTCACCTTTCGCCTCAGGATCAACGTCCGATATCGGTATCTTCGTTCGATTTCCTTACCNGCTTCAGACCTTCGTTCAGACACGACCTCTCCNCATNTANNTNTATTTGCGACGCTCGGCCATCATNCCGATCCACACGAACGCCCCCACCACGACGAGCACCACGTAGCGATCACCCAGGTATCTGAGCAGGTTGGCCAGGCCTGGCGCGATGAACACGGCCAACATCCCGAAACCGAATACGCACAGGAGGACAAAACCGATCGTGCGAACGATGAATTGGCGGTGGCGAACCTGATTCTTGACGATCCGGATCACGTCGTCGCCGAAGATCACGAGAAGCGACCCGGTCATCGCCGTGGTGATCTGGGACATATGGCCGAGTATCCAGGATCTGAAGTAGAGGTCGATCTGACTCAGAAAATCTGCGATGATGCTCAAGATGTGCCTGTCGAATGTGGTGGTCGTTGCCTTCCTCCGTATTCTTAGGCCAAAGGGGCGCCCTGACCACAACCAGCGCCCGCATTCCCTGGCTGGCGTACCTGCAGGCAATAAGAAAACCCTTCGCCACAGAGGCCACAGCCCGGCATCGCCGCAACCAAAGTCAAAAGCATTTAACCGCTGAGGACACGGAGGGGGCATAGGACGTGCAGATCGAGAGGTTATCTATATCGAGACGCTTCCCATTTCACCCAGGCTTGAAAAGCGAGAAAACCCAATTAAACGGGTTGCCCAAACACTCCCAAACCTGTCGAATTTGTAGCAACTCTATTGGCAATTTGGTTTCCTCGACGGGTTCGCTTGTCCCAAGGCTAGTGGTTGAACGACTGAATACCTTCCCAGTCGTCAGGGAGACCGCGCTCTTCCCAGATTGAAATGCGATCCAGAAACAGCAGAGACGCGACGTCATCCGAGACCCGGTCGATCACCTGCTGGAAACCCGAGCGGGCGNCAGCNAGGTGGGGCATAGGGGATCTGGCGGCGAGAGAACNAGAAGTTTGGAGTTCCGTCTCAGGATGCGGTAAATTAGCCCCGTAACCTGAAGATGTGAAGAAAGAAGATTTAGAGAAATACAACAGGCAAACCTTGGAAGGGGACGGAATGGCGGGGGCTGTCGATCAGGAACTGAACNTNNTGTCGGAAGATGAGNTCGGGTTCTACCACGAACACGGCTATCTGCATATCCCTGAAGTGTATAATGGGAACGAAATCAGCCGGATGGCCGACGAACTGGACTGGCAGATCGAAACCTGGGCGAGCAATAGGCAGGGATGGAGCGGGCCGTGGCGTCACGTCTACATGGACGAGGAGACCGAGCAGAAATCCAAGCTGATCGCCCTCCACGACCTGCACCGCTATTCCAAAGCCTGGTGCGACGCGGTCACCCATCCAGGCCTGACGGGTGCGATCGCCGACCTGATCGGCCCCAACGTCGAACTCCATCATACGACCCTGCACGCTAAGCCGCCAGAGACGGGACATCCGTTTCCGATGCACCAGGACTGGGCCTTCTACAAACACGTGGATGGGCGGTATGTCGACTGCCTCGTCCACCTGGACGACACGGACGATCACAACGGCTGCATCCGTTTCCTCGACGGGTCCCACAAGAACGGCGCGCTCGAGCACGTAACCCAGAATCCGGATGGTACCGGCTGCACGCCCCACCTGCCCACGGACGACTGGGACCTAGAGGACACTGTTCCGCTTCCGGCCAAACGGGGTGATGTCGTCGTCTTCTGTATCCACACGATCCACGGATCCCGGATCAACCAGAGCGACCGAATGCGCCGGATGGTACGCGTCGGATACCGTGATCCCGACAACGCGCAGACCGCGGGTCAATCACACGGCCGCCCGGGACTGATGGTCTGGGGACAACGTCGTCGTGAGTCGGATCAGGACGCCTACTCGACGAGCATCTAGCGCTTGTTCACATTCACCGATCTGACATCGTGGGACGCACTGCTCATCGTCGTCGTCACCNTACAGTCGCTCGCGATGGCCTATGCGGAATCGCCGAAGCTCAANCGTCTGTTCCTCACGCTGCCGTTCCCNTTCACNGTGGTCATCCTCTCCGTGGGACGTCCCATAGACGGAAGCAATTTCGTCTCGATGATCCTGCTGTTCGCGTATACGCAGGTCTGCAGGATCCTCCACGCGCGGATGAACATGCCGATCCTCCCTACCATCCTGATCGGCGTCTGCTTCTATGCCGGAACGGGGTGGCTGGTTTCGGACCTCGTGCCGACGAACGACCGGGTCTTCTGGATCTCGTGCGGCATCATCGTCGCCCTTGGTCTGCTCCTGAACCGTCTGCTTGCCAACGTTGACGAGACCCCATACCGAACCACCCTCCCGCTCAAGCTGAAACTGCCAGCCCTGCTGGCGGTGTCGGCACTGCTCGTGTTCATCAAGAACGGGCTGCAGGGATTCGCGGGGTTTTTTCCGCTCGTGTCCGTGGTCGCAGCGTATGAAACGCGTAAGACCTTGTGGACCCTAGCCCGTCCCGTCCCGATCCTTATGTTGACGATCACGCCGATGCTGATCGTCGCGCGCCTCGTGCAGCCCCACTNNGGTCTGGGCGTTGGGATGGCTCTCGGCTGGGTGGCCTTCCTAGCCTCCTTCGTACTCATTCGGAGACGCTGACTTTGGACGTTATCCCCACACAACAAACCCTCGGGGCCGAGATACAGGACGTTGACATATCCGTTCCACTTGATCAGAGCACCGTTGGCGCCATCTACCAGGCGATCCTCGATCACTGCGTCGTCTTCTTCCGCAATCAGAATCCAACACAGCGTCAACTCGTCGACTTCACCAACTACTTCGGTATCGCTGTTGAGCACGTACGCGAGCAACCGCCACGGGACGTTGACGAAATTTTCATCATTTCGAACGTCGAGCAGGACGGCTTAGAAATCGGAGCACTGGGTAACGCCGAACTCACCTTCCACTCCGATCTTTCGTATATGCCNAAGCCCGGCACACTGTCGATGCTGTATGCGGTTGAGTTGCCATCGAGCGGCGGNGAGACGACGTGGTGTGACTGCCGGGCAGCCTACGACGGACTCTCNGAGGAAGAGAAAGGATCGCTGGCGGGACTCAGGGCCGTGCACCGACACTACGTCGAGGCGCAGAATCCGCCTGAGATCGTCGACCATCCTGTGGTAATCACACATCCGGACACGGGCCGAAAGTCACTCTATGTCNGCCCACACCTCACTCAGNACGTGGTCGGGTGGGACCTGTCTGACAGTGAGACATTGCTGTCCAAACTCTACGCGCATCAGTCCCGCCCGGTATTCCACTACACGCACGATTGGCAGGTCGGGGATCTAGTTGTCTGGGACAACCGGCCGACGATGCACCGTCGCGAGCCGTTCCCGGAGACAGAGCGACGACTGATGTGGCGTACGCAGATCTTCAACGACCAGGCGCCTGTTCCTTGATCTGATCGGGTGAAAGAGAGTCAAAAGCTTTTCACCGCAGAGGACGCCGAGATCACAGAGGGGCATTGGGGTGTCGGTAGCAGGGCTGGCCGAAGCTTCTGGGAGATTCACCCAGGCAACCAAAGCGAGAAAAGGCGCCCGACTGATGTCTCATCCTGGTTAAACTTCCCAACCCGATCTCGGTGGCTGAATGGACGAGCAGCGTACACATCCGGAGACGATCCGGACGGGTCGGATTGTGCTGTGGGAACTGAGCCTCGAGGACGCGGCAGAGATCTACGGCTACACGTCCGACTCGGAAGTGACGCGTTACGTCTTCTTCGACGCACACGAGGATGTCAATCAGACAGTGGCCTACATCGCGCCGTTCAACCGCCCCAACAAAGTCGGCTGGTCGATGGTCGAACGGCACACGAAGCGCGTGGTTGAGATCGAGCACTGAGCCTCTGCGAGAGTCCTGGAGAAAGCTGGGCTGGATCTACAAAGCGTTGGTGACGTTCATCCCAAGAAGGCTGGGGTCTCGTATGCTTTACGTCATTACAGGTTACGAAAGAAGGCTGCAACGCCAAACGCCAAGCGCATAGCGAAACCAAAACCCGCCTTCGCATTGCGCTTACCGCTCTGCGTTTTGCTACCAATACATCAGCCGACCGCATATATATCTGCCCACACGCACATCCTTTTGCTGACAGACAAACCCATCCTCCTCCTCGGCCCGACGGCCATTCACGGTTACGCGCTCACCCGATTGTATCCGCAGCACGTGCAGCCGATCCACAGTACAAACCAGCGAGATGCGCGTCGCCACGGTTGGCCATACATCGAACTGGAAGATGCGACGGGGATGGCCGAACTGTTGCGAAACTTCACGGGCGCAATCGTGTATGCCCACGCGGTCTGTGATGTGGAGCGGTGTGAGGAGCAGCGCGACTGGGCCTATCAGAAGAACATCGTCAACCTCGAGAGGATCCTACAGGCCAGGAATCCCGCTTCCCGATTCATCTACCTGTCCTCAGATCATGTCTTCGGTGACGATGGCGAGTATGACGAAGACAGTGCGCCGCGTCCCATCTCGTACTACGCCGAAACACGGCTGATAGCGGAGCAGATCGTTCTCGACATCCGGGATGCCCTCGTCGTCCGTGTCCCACTGTCCATCGGACCATCAGTCAGCGGACGGGTCGGTCACCTGGACTGGATCAAGTATCGATACGGGAAGGGCTTGCCCATCACGATCATCGAGGACGAAGCTCGCTCAGCCGTGGCAGCCGCCGAAGTCGCTGACCGAATCGTCGATCTCGCAGCAAGCGACGTGACAGGGCTACGTCATCTCGCGGCCAGATCAGTCCCGAGGACAGAGCTGGCTGACGCGGTGTTCGACTTCCACGACCTCCCGCGCACCTACCGACTAGGGAAACGCGCCGATCAGCCGGCGCCACACCTCGGGCGTGTCACGGTTAGCACACGGTTCGCCGATTCGTTCTCCTTGCCCTTGACGCCCGCTGTTGACTTCTTTTATTCAGCCACACCGTCCAACATCTGACAGGAGGTGACCCGTGGCCCACACGACTCTCGCGGAAATCGTCGACTTCGCCGATATCCCGGGTGTACCCTGCCCGTGCGGAAGCGCCCAACGTGCCTTTGCTGACGGCGGTCAGTGCAGCCTGCACACCGTCACCATCAGCGCCGACGCCGAAACGCACTACCACAAGACACACACCGAGGTCTACTACTTCCTCGAAGGCCGAGGCCAGATGGAACTCGACGGAGAGCTTCAGCCCGTGCATCCGGGGATATCCATCTTTATCCCACCGGGAGTTCGTCACCGGGCAGTGGTCGGCAACGAGGCGATGAAGATCCTAAACATCGTGATGCCAGCGTTTGACCCGGAGGACGAGCACTTCGATTAGAGTTCGTTAATCAAAAGGAAGACCACCCCTCGACCACGCTCCCACTTTCGCCAAGTCTACGGTCCGACAGGCCACCAGTATGAGGAGGGGAAGCCCGACCAGATCTCAGACTACCTCTGGTCATTTGTCACTCGGAGTTTTGCATTGATATGATCGACACCGACGTCCACAACGAGCTCTCAAACCTGAAAGCCCTGCTCCCCTACCTGGATGAGCACTGGCACGTCTACCTTGCTGAGTCAGCGTTCGTTGGACCGGGGGCCAACGACTACCCCGCCGCGACGCCCGTCAGCGCGGTTGAAGGATCAAAGCCGGAAGGTGGTCCAGCCGGATCGGACATTGACATCCTGACGCGTCACGTGTTCGACGATGGTGGCGCTGATGTGGCCATTCTGACGTGTGGATTCAGGGCTGGAAGCGTTCACAACCAGGACCTGGCGGCTGATTTGGCGTCGGCAGTGAATGATTGTCAGATCGAGCATTGGCTGAATCGGGACGAACGATTTCGCGCGTCTATCGTCGTTGCGAATCAGAACCCGCAACGTGCGGCTGCCGAAATCGAACGCGTCGGCGACCACCCGGGCTTTGTTCAGGTGATGCTGCCCGTCCGTGGAGACGCGCCATACGGCAACCTTCGCTATGATCCGATCTTCGAGGCAGCAGCGCGAATGCAGCTCGTCGTGGGAATCCACTTTGGCGGCGCACCTGGTCTCCCCCCTACACCGGCCGGGTGGCCTTCGACCTA